>NZ_CP186693.1:0-5992879 GCF_049532985.1 Promicromonospora sp. MS192
GACCGAGTGGCCGCGCCGGGGCTGAAACCCACCGAGCAGGATCAAGGAACTTTGTGTTCCCCTCATTCGGTGAGTCGCCGAATTCGGCAGGCAGGTGCAATTCCTTCCCGTTCTGAGAACGGAAGCGAATTTGATCGGCCGAAAGAATCTGGTAAGTTAGAGGAACTGCCCCGGGCAGGGAAACGGTCGGAAGATCGTGGCTCTGACGGTGTGCGTCGGTTGTTTGAGAACTCAACAGTGTGCTTGATAGTCAATGCCAATTATTTGACTCTCTTGTTTCGGATCGTGCTGCTGGATGGTGGTGTGGTTCGGGGTGATGGGGGTTGTTTTTGGATCGGATCATTGAAACCAGTTTGGTTTTGATCTGGCCGGTATCATTGTTCGCGCTCACGTGAGTGGGTGTGGATGTTTCTCTTTTACGGAGAGTTTGATCCTGGCTCAGGACGAACGCTGGTGGCGTGCTTAACACATGCAAGTCGAACGGTGAAGCTCCTGCTTGCAGGGGTGGATCAGTGGCGAACGGGTGAGTAACACGTGAGCAACCTGCCCTCCACTTCGGGATAAGCCTTGGAAACGGGGTCTAATACCGGATATGAGCACTCACTGCATGGTGGGTGTTGGAAAGTTTTTCGGTGGGGGATGGGCTCGCGGCCTATCAGCTTGTTGGTGGGGTAATGGCCTACCAAGGCGTCGACGGGTAGCCGGCCTGAGAGGGCGACCGGCCACACTGGGACTGAGACACGGCCCAGACTCCTACGGGAGGCAGCAGTGGGGAATATTGCACAATGGGCGAAAGCCTGATGCAGCGACGCCACGTGAGGGATGACGGCCTTCGGGTTGTAAACCTCTTTCAGCAGGGAAGAAGCGCAAGTGACGGTACCTGCAGAAGAAGCGCCGGCTAACTACGTGCCAGCAGCCGCGGTAATACGTAGGGCGCAAGCGTTGTCCGGAATTATTGGGCGTAAAGAGCTCGTAGGCGGTCTGTCGCGTCTGGTGTGAAATCTCATGGCTCAACTGTGAGCTTGCATCGGGTACGGGCAGACTGGAGTGCTGTAGGGGAGACTGGAATTCCTGGTGTAGCGGTGGAATGCGCAGATATCAGGAGGAACACCGATGGCGAAGGCAGGTCTCTGGGCAGTTACTGACGCTGAGGAGCGAAAGCATGGGGAGCGAACAGGATTAGATACCCTGGTAGTCCATGCCGTAAACGTTGGGCACTAGGTGTGGGGCCAGTTCCACTGGTTCTGTGCCGTAGCTAACGCATTAAGTGCCCCGCCTGGGGAGTACGGCCGCAAGGCTAAAACTCAAAGGAATTGACGGGGGCCCGCACAAGCGGCGGAGCATGCGGATTAATTCGATGCAACGCGAAGAACCTTACCAAGGCTTGACATGTACGAGAAAGCCCCAGAGATGGGGTTCTCTTTGGACACTCGTACACAGGTGGTGCATGGTTGTCGTCAGCTCGTGTCGTGAGATGTTGGGTTAAGTCCCGCAACGAGCGCAACCCTTGTCTCATGTTGCCAGCGGGTTATGCCGGGGACTCATGGGAGACTGCCGGGGTCAACTCGGAGGAAGGTGGGGATGACGTCAAATCATCATGCCCCTTATGTCTTGGGCTTCACGCATGCTACAATGGCCGGTACAGAGGGCTGCGATACCGTGAGGTGGAGCGAATCCCAAAAAGCCGGTCTCAGTTCGGATCGGGGTCTGCAACTCGACCCCGTGAAGTCGGAGTCGCTAGTAATCGCAGATCAGCAACGCTGCGGTGAATACGTTCCCGGGCCTTGTACACACCGCCCGTCAAGTCACGAAAGTTGGTAACACCCGAAGCTCACGGCCCAACCCCTTGTGGGAGGGAGTGGTCGAAGGTGGGACTGGCGATTGGGACTAAGTCGTAACAAGGTAGCCGTACCGGAAGGTGCGGCTGGATCACCTCCTTTCTAAGGAGCTCATCTCCATCAGGCCCCGGGAAGCCGGGGATGCCGTGCTGGCTCGTGGGTTCGTCCCTGGGCTGGTGGGTGCTGGTGGCAGAGGCCAGGCCCAGGCCGTGCGCGTCTGGGGTGGTTGCTCATGGGTGGAACATTGACGAAGAGTCACCGTGCTGGTGGCTGCTGCTAGTACGCCTGGTTGGTGGGGGGCTTGTCTCCTTGCTGGGTGGGTTGGAACGTGGTGGTCGCAGGTGGTGGTGGCTTGCTGAGCACACTGTTGGGTCCTGAGGCAACCGGCTGCCTCATGCGCCACGAGCTTGTCCCTTCGGGGGTCTTGTCCCTTCGGGGTGGGTGAGTGGGGTGTGTGGGGGACGGGTTGTTTCTGACTGGACACGGGTCACTGAGTGGCACTTCAGACCAGCCGGCGTGCCGGTGGTGGTGGGTGCGGGTCGCTCTGGTGGGTTCGTCCGTTGCTTGAGAACTGCATAGTGGACGCGAGCATCTTTGAATGTTTCCAAGACTGCTTGGCGATGGTCTGGCTGGCAGGGCCTTTTGGGTCGTGTGGGTCGGGGTGTTGTCGGGTGTGTTGTCTTGGTTTCTGTGATTGTAGTGTTGCCGAAAGTTTTTAAGGGCACATTGGTGGATGCCTTGGCACTAGGAGCCGAAGAAGGACGTTGTAGCCTGCGATAATCCTCGGGGAGTTGGCAGACGAGCTGTGATCCGAGGGTCTCCGAATGGGGGAACCCAGCCGAAGTCATGTTCGGTTACCCGCGCTTGAATGTATAGGGCGTGTGGAGGGAACGTCGGGAAGTGAAACATCTCAGTACCGACAGGAAGAGATATTCCGTGAGTAGTGGCGAGCGAAAGCGGATGAGGCCAAACCGTATGCGTGTCAAGCTGTCAGGCGTTGCGTGTGCGGGGTTGTGGGACCTTCCGGGAAGATCTGACAGTCTTCCGGCCAGTGAGAAAGTCGTGTCATAGTCGAACCGGGTTGAATACCGGACCGTAGTGGGTGGGAGTCCCGTAGACGAAATGGTGCGGCCTGGTGGAGGGGATCCCAAGTAGCACGGGGCCCGTGAAATCTCGTGTGAATCTGGCAAGACCACTTGCTAAGCCTAAATACTACCTAGTGACCGATAGCGGACAAGTACCGTGAGGGAAAGGTGAAAAGTACCCCGGGAGGGGAGTGAAATAGTACCTGAAACCATGTGCCTACAATCCGTCGGAGCCTCCTTGGTAGGGGTGACGGCGTGCCTTTTGAAGAATGAGCCTGCGAGTTAGTGCTCGGTGGCGAGGTTAACCCGTGTGGGGTATCCGTAGCGAAAGCGAGTCCGAAGAGGGCGTTTGAGTCGCCGGGTCTAGACCCGAAGCGAAGTGATCTAGCCATGGGCAGGTTGAAGCGCCGGTAAGACGGCGTGGAGGACCGAACCCACCAGGGTTGAAAACCTGGGGGATGACCTGTGGTTAGGGGTGAAAGGCCAATCAAACTTCGTGATAGCTGGTTCTCCCCGAAATGCATTTAGGTGCAGCGTCGCGTGTTTCTTGCCGGAGGTAGAGCTACTGGATGGCTAATGGGCCTCACCAGGTTACTGACGTCAGCCAAACTCCGAATGCCGGTAAGTTTAAGCGTGGCAGTGAGACTGCGGGGGATAAGCTCCGTGGTCGAGAGGGAAACAGCCCAGATCACCGGCTAAGGCCCCTAAGCGTGTGCTCAGTGGGAAAGGATGTGGAGTTGCACAGACAACCAGGAGGTTGGCTTAGAAGCAGCCACCCTTGAAAGAGTGCGTAATAGCTCACTGGTCAAGTGATTCCGCGCCGACAATGTAGCGGGGCTCAAGCACACCGCCGAAGCCGTGGCACTCACATTGCGTTTGATCGCAAGCCCAGCATGCGCCCTTGTGGTGTGTGTTCAGGTGTGTGGGTGGGTAGGGGAGCGTCGTGTGGGCAGTGAAGTCGCAGGGTGACCTAGCGGTGGAGCCTACACGAGTGAGAATGCAGGCATGAGTAGCGAATGACGGGTGTGAATCCCGTCCGCCGAATGACCAAGGGTTCCAGGGCCAGGTTCATCCGCCCTGGGTAAGTCGGGACCTAAGGCGAGGCCGACAGGCGTAGTCGATGGACAAGGAGTTGATATTCTCCTACCGGCGAAGTACCGCCCATACCGAGCCCGGTGATACTAACCACCCCAAGCCACCGCCGAGACCTTCGGGTCTCACTGGTGGGGCGGCGTGGGACCTGATCCGGTAGTAGGTAAGCGTGTTAACAGGGGTGACGCAGGAAGGTAGCCAGGCGTGGCGATGGTTGTCCATGTCCAAGGTCGTAGCCCGACACCTAGGCAAATCCGGGTGTCGTTGAGGGTGAGAGCTGATAGAGACCGTGTATGCGGGAATCTGGTGATCCTATGCTGCCTAGAAAAGCCTCGACGCGAGGGACTAGCCGCCCGTACCCTAAACCGACTCAGGTGGTCAGGTAGAGAATACTAAGGCGATCGAGTGAATCGTGGTTAAGGAACTCGGCAAAATGCCCCCGTAACTTCGGGAGAAGGGGGGCCTGAACCGTTAACCCACTTGCTGGGGGATGCGGGGAGGGCCGCAGAGACCAGGGAGAAGCGACTGTTTACTAAAAACACAGGTCCGTGCGAAGTCGCAAGACGATGTATACGGACTGACGCCTGCCCGGTGCTGGAAGGTTAAGAGGACGGGTCAGCTTCGGCGAAGCCCAGAATTTAAGCCCCAGTAAACGGCGGTGGTAACTATAACCATCCTAAGGTAGCGAAATTCCTTGTCGGGTAAGTTCCGACCTGCACGAATGGCGTAACGACTTCTCCGCTGTCTCAACCGCGAACTCGGCGAAATTGCAGTACGAGTAAAGATGCTCGTTACGCGCAGCAGGACGGAAAGACCCCGGGACCTTTACTATAGCTTGGTATTGGTGTTCGGTGCGGTTTGTGTAGGATAGGTGGGAGACTGTGAAGCTCGGGCGCCAGCTCGGGTGGAGTCATTGTTGAAATACCACTCTGATCGCTTCGGATGTCTAACCTCGGTCCGTGATCCGGATCAGGGACAGTGCCTGGTGGGTAGTTTAACTGGGGCGGTTGCCTCCTAAAATGTAACGGAGGCGCTCAAAGGTTCCCTCAGCCTGGTTGGTAATCAGGTGTCGAGTGCAAGTGCACAAGGGAGCTTGACTGTGAGACTGACAGGTCGAGCAGGGACGAAAGTCGGAACTAGTGATCCGGCGGTGGCTTGTGGAAGCGCCGTCGCTCAACGGATAAAAGGTACCCCGGGGATAACAGGCTGATCTTGCCCAAGAGTCCATATCGACGGCATGGTTTGGCACCTCGATGTCGGCTCGTCGCATCCTGGGGCTGGAGTAGGTCCCAAGGGTTGGGCTGTTCGCCCATTAAAGCGGTACGCGAGCTGGGTTTAGAACGTCGTGAGACAGTTCGGTCCCTATCCGCTGCGCGCGTAGGAAACTTGAGAAGGGCTGTCCCTAGTACGAGAGGACCGGGACGGACGAACCTCTGGTGTGCCAGTTGTTCCGCCAGGAGCATGGCTGGTTGGCTACGTTCGGAAGGGATAACCGCTGAAAGCATCTAAGCGGGAAGCCTGCTTCGAGATGAGGTTTCCGTACACCTTGTGTGTGGGAGGCGCCCAGCAGACTACTGGGTTGATAGGCCGGATGTGGAAGCAAGGACTGAAGACTTGTGGAGCTGACCGGTACTAACTTGCCGATAACTTTCTCAACACTCAAATTCTTTCAAGCCAGTTTCTGGTGTGTGTGTTCGCGTCCACTGTGCGGTTCCCGAGTCACGGGCACCAACCCCCACTGGTGTGGTGTGGGGTTGCCTGGTCTCGATAGTGTTTCGGTGGTCATAGCGTGGGGGAAACGCCCGGTCCCATTCCGAACCCGGAAGCTTAGCCTCATAGCGCCGATGGTACTGCCCTGGAGACGGGGTGGGAGAGTAGGACGCCGCCGGACAACCATTCCCGTGTGGGGGTGGGAACATGAACCCGTCAAGGGGGCATGTTCCCACCCCCACACGCATTTCTGCTCCTGCACCACCTGCCGATCGCCGGCACCGCGGAAACCTCACCGCTTCTTGACAGCCCCTGGGGAGACGCTCGTCGTCCCGGGGGCTGCGTGCTGCCCACCCACGGCCGGACGGCCCCGGGCGCTCTGTCGTCCCGGAGACCGGACGTCGCCCCTGGAGCGGGCCGGCGCGTTGCACAGATTTCACAGTGCACAGGCCGCGATCCGGGAGATCGGATGGCCTCCGGAGACTAGACTTGCGGCCATGTCCACCATCTCCCGTGACGAGGTTGCGCGCGTGGCTGCGCTGGCACGGATCGACCTGCGGCCCGACGAGGTCGATCGCCTCGCCGGTGAGCTCGACGTGATCGTCGAGTCCATCGCTCGCGTGAGCGAGGTCGCCACCGCAGACGTGCCGGCAACGAGCCACCCCCTCCCGCTGACCAACGTGTTCCGAGACGACGTGCCGGAGCCGGCCCTGCCGGTCCAGGACGTCCTGGCGAGCGCCCCGCAGCAGGAGGACGGCCGCTTCGCGGTCCCGCAGATCCTCGGCGAAGAGTGATGGGAAGCAACGACATGACGAACGACATCACGCGCCTCAGCGCGTCCGCCCTGGCGTCCGCCCTGGCGGGCAAGGAGGTCTCCAGCGTCGAGGCCACGCAGGCCCACCTGGACCGTATCGCCGCCGTCGACGGCGACCTGCACGCGTTCCTGCACGTCTCCGCCGAGGAGGCCCTGGCCACGGCCGCCGACGTCGACACCCGCCGCGCCGCGGGCGAGGAGCTGCACGCCCTCGCCGGCGTGCCGATCGCGGTCAAGGACGTGGTGGTGACCAAGGGCCTGCCCACCACCGCGGGGTCGAAGATCCTCGAGAACTGGATCCCGCCGTACGACGCGACCCTCGTGGAGCGCATCAAGGTGGCCGGCCTGCCGATCCTCGGCAAGACCAACATGGACGAGTTCGCGATGGGCTCCTCGACGGAGCACTCCGCGTTCGGCAACACCAGGAACCCCTGGGACCTCGACCGGATCCCCGGCGGGTCCGGCGGTGGCTCAGCGGCCGCCGTGGCCGGTTTCGAGGCGCCGCTCGCGATCGGGACCGACACCGGTGGGTCCATCCGTCAGCCGGGTGCCGTGACCGGGACGGTCGGCGTGAAGCCGACCTACGGCGGCGTCTCCCGCTACGGCCTGATCGCCATGGCCTCCTCGCTCGACCAGGCGGGTCCGGTCACGCGCACGGTGCTCGACGCCGCGCTGCTGCACGAGCTCATCGGCGGGCACGACCCGCACGACTCGACGTCGATCGACGAGCCGGTGCCGGGCGTCGTCGCCGCCGCTCGGCTGGGCGCGCAGGGCGACCTCAAGGGCGTCCGCGTGGGCGTCGTCAAGGAGCTGTCCGGCGAGGGCTACCAGGCCGGTGTGTCCGCGCGGTTCGACGAGTCGCTGGAGCAGCTTCGCGGGCTGGGCGCGGAGATCGTCGAGGTCTCCTGCCCCAGCTTCGCCTACGCGCTCGACGCCTACTACCTGATCATGCCGGCCGAGGCGTCCAGCAACCTGGCCAAGTTCGACGGCATGCGCTTCGGCCTGCGCGTCGAGCCGGCCGAGGGCCCCGTCACGGCGGAGCGCGTCATGGGCGCCACCCGCGGCGCGGGCTTCGGCGACGAGGTCAAGCGCCGCGTCATCCTCGGCACCTACGCCCTCTCGGCCGGGTACTACGACGCCTACTACGGCAGCGCGCAGAAGGTCCGCACGCTGATCCAGCGCGACTTCTCGGCCGCGTTCGCGAAGGCCGACGTCCTGGTCTCGCCCACGGCGCCCACCACGGCGTTCAAGTTCGGCGAGAAGCTCGACGACCCGCTCGCGATGTACCTCAACGACGTCGCGACCATCCCCGCGAACCTGGCGGGCGTCCCGGGCATGTCCCTGCCGAACGGCCTCTCCGACGACGGCCTGCCGGTCGGCTTCCAGATCCTGGCCCCCGCCAAGGCGGACGACCGGATGTACCGCGTGGGCGCGGCCCTCGAGGCGGCTCTCGAGTCGCGCTGGGGCGGACCCCTGCTGAACAAGGCACCCGAACTCAAGACCACGGAGCTCGCCCGATGACTGTGCAGACCCCCGCGACGGCGACGCCCCTGGTCGCCTACGAGGACGCCGTCCGCCGCTACGACCCGGTGCTCGGCATCGAGGTCCACGTGGAGCTCGGCACGCTGACCAAGATGTTCTGCGCCGCCGAGGTCTCGTTCGGCGGCGAGCCGAACACGCAGGTGACCCCCGTCAGCCTCGGGCTGCCGGGCGCGCTGCCCGTCGTGAACGGCAAGGCCGTCGAGTACGCGATCCGGATCGGTCTCGCGCTGAACTGCACCATCGCGGAGAGCTGCCGGTTCGCCCGGAAGAACTACTTCTACCCGGACGTGCCCAAGAACTTCCAGACCTCGCAGTACGACGAGCCCATCGCCTACGACGGCTGGATCGACGTCGAGCTCGAGGACGGCGCGGTGTTCCGCGTCGAGATCGAGCGCGCGCACATGGAGGAGGACGCCGGCAAGAACACCCACATGGGTGGCACGTCCGGCCGCATCCACGGCGCCGAGTACTCGCTGGTCGACTACAACCGCGCCGGCATCCCGCTCGTGGAGATCGTCACGCGTCCGATCGAGGGCGCCGGTGAACGGGCCCCCGAGGTCGCGCGCGCCTACGTGCAGACGCTCCGCGACATCTTCCGCACGCTGGACGTGTCCGAGGCCCGCATGGAGCGCGGCAACGTGCGCGCCGACGTGAACCTGTCGCTGCGCCCGAGCCCCGACGCGCCGCTGGGCACGCGCACCGAGACCAAGAACGTGAACTCGTTCCGCTCGATCGAGCGTGCCGTGCGCTACGAGGTGTCCCGTCAGGCCGGCGTGCTCGACGCGGGCCTCCCGGTCATCCAGGAGACGCGCCACTTCCACGAGACGGACGGCAGCACGTCGTCGGGCCGCGTGAAGTCGGACGCCGAGGACTATCGCTACTTCCCCGAGCCCGACCTGGTCCCCGTGGCGCCGAGCCGCGAGTGGGTCGAGGAGATCCGCGCCTCCCTGCCGGAGATGCCCGTCGCCCGGCGGCGTCGGCTGCAGGGCGAGTGGGGATACGCCGACGCAGAGATGCGCGACGTCGTCAACGCGGGCGCCATGGACCTGATCGAGGCGACGATCGCCGCGGGCACGAACGCCGCCGGCGCGCGCAAGTGGTGGATGGGCGAGCTGGCCCGCCGGGCCAAGCAGGACGAGATCGCGCTGGAGGACCTCACGGTCACGCCGGCGCAGGTCGCGCAGCTGCAGGACCTCGTCGAGTCCGGCCGCATCAACGACAAGATCGCCCGCCAGGTGCTCGACGGCGTGCTCGCCGGCGAGGGTGACCCGGAGGCGGTCGTCGTGGCGCGGGGCCTCGAGGTCGTGTCCGACGACGGTGCCCTGCTCACCGCGATCGACGAGGCGCTGGCGGCTCAGCCCGACATCGTCGAGAAGGTCCGCGGCGGCAACCAGGGTCCGGTCGGCGCGATCATCGGCGCGGTCATGAAGGCGACCAAGGGACAGGCTGACGCCAAGCGGGTCCGGGAGCTCGTGCTGGATCGGATCGGTCAGTGACCTGCCGGGCCGTGCTGCGGGGGGCTGTGAGGCCGGCCGCATGACCCGGGGGCCGCGCCTGCACGGCGAGATGATGCGGCTGCGTCCTGTCGAGGCGCGCGACGCGGAACGCCTGTGGGAGGCGGTCCAGGATCCGGAGGGGACCCGCCTGACGGGGACCACCGCCACCTTCACGCGCGACCAGATCGACGAGTGGGCGAGCACGGTCAGCGACCGGCCCGGCCGCTACGACTGGGCGATCTGCCCCGCGGCGGTCCGGGACGGTAAGCCCGTCAGCGACGAGATGATCGGCGAGATCGTGCTCAACGACCTCGACGAGCACGCCCGCTCGGCCAACCTGCGGCTCCAGCTCCTCCCGAACTACCGGGGCCGCGGGTACGGCCGGGAGGCCATCCTGGAGGTGCTGCGCTTCGCGTTCGACGGCGCAGACGGCGAGCCCGGTCCAGGCCTGCACCGGGTGAGCCTGGACGTGCTCAGCATCAACCCGAGGGCACAGGCGCTGTACGAGTCGCTCGGGTTCCGTGAGGAGGGCCGCCTGCGCGACGTCTACCGGGACGGTGAGACGTGGGCGGACGCGATCGTGATGAGCATCCTCGAGGACGAGTACCGGGCCACGCTGGGCTGAGCGCTGTCGAGGGCCGGACGAGGGGCTAGGCGCCCGGCCCGCCGGTGATGTAGGCCGTGAGCTGGTCGCGCTCGGCCTGCACCTCGGCGATCCGGTGCTTGACCACGTCCCCGATGCTCACGATCCCGGTCAGCCGGGCGTCGACGAGCACGGGGACGTGGCGCACGCGGTGCTCCGTCATGACCGGCATCAGCTCGTCGAGCGTGGCCTCGGGTCCGCAGGTGTGCACGGCGGCGGTCATGATCGCCTCGACGGTGCCGTCCAGGATGCCGTCGCCGTCGGAGTGCAGCCGACGCACGACGTCCCGCTCGCTGACGATGCCGTCGACGCGGACGCCGTCGTCGGACACGACGGCCGCGCCGATGCCGTGCTCGGCCAGGAGCGCCAGCAGGTCGCGCACGCTGCGGTCCCGGGAGATCGTGACCACCGAACCGCCCTTGCGCCGCAATGCTTCTGTCACTCGCATGTCGAGCACCTCCGTCGCGTGCACGCCAGGATCCGCGTCGTTGCGGGCTCCCTGGTACGACCGTACGGCACCCGCCAGGGTTGAGGTAGGGGGGCAGGGTCACCCTGTGGACGCCGGGTGTCCATCCCCGCGCACCGGAGGTAGCGTGCAGAGGCCGCCCGCCCCGCACAGTGCCCGGCCTCCCGCGCGGCCCGTCCAGCCATCGAAGGAGCTGAACCGTCATGAGCCGTCCCCTGCGCTCCCGGACCTCCACCCACGGCCGCAACATGGCCGGTGCCCGCGCGCTCTGGCGCGCCACGGGCATGGGCTCGGAGGACTTCGGGAAGCCGATCATCGCGATCGCGAACTCGTACACGCAGTTCGTGCCGGGGCACGTACACCTCAAGGACATGGGTGACCTCGTGGCCTCCGCGATCCGCGAGGCCGGCGGCGTCGCCAAGGAGTTCAACACGATCGCCGTCGACGACGGCATCGCGATGGGCCACGCCGGCATGCTCTACTCGCTGCCCAGCCGCGACCTGATCGCGGACTCCGTGGAGTACATGGTGCAGGCGCACACCGCCGACGCGCTGGTGTGCATCTCCAACTGCGACA
This sequence comes from Promicromonospora sp. MS192, assembly GCF_049532985.1. Classification (GTDB taxonomy): domain Bacteria; phylum Actinomycetota; class Actinomycetes; order Actinomycetales; family Cellulomonadaceae; genus Promicromonospora. Next base: position 11,263 of record NZ_CP186693.1, read on the forward strand.
AGATCACGCCCGGCATGCTGAACGCCGCGCTGCGGCTGAACATCCCGGTGATCTTCGTGTCCGGCGGCCCGATGGAGGCCGGCAAGGCGGTCGTGGCGAACGGCGTCGCGAAGACCCCGCTGAACCTGATCAACGCGATCAACTACTCGGCGGACGAGAACGTGGACGACGCCGCGCTCGGCCTGGTCGAGGAGAACGCGTGCCCCACGTGCGGCTCGTGCTCCGGCATGTTCACCGCCAACTCCATGAACTGCCTCACCGAGGCCCTCGGCCTGTCGCTGCCGGGCAACGGCTCGACGCTGGCCACGCACGCCGCCCGCAAGGAGCTGTTCCTGGAGGCCGGCCGCACCATCGTCGACCTGGCCCGCCGGTACTACGAGGACGAGGACGACACCGCCGCGCCGCGCGGCATCGCCACCAAGGCGGCGTTCGCCAACGCGATGGCGCTCGACGTGGCCATGGGCGGCTCCACCAACACCGTGCTGCACATCCTGGCCGCCGCGCAGGAGGCCGAGGTCGACTTCACGCTGGCCGATATCGAGGACATCAGCCGGCGCGTGCCGTGCCTGTCCAAGGTGGCGCCCAACCACCCGGACTACCACATGGAGGACGTGCACCGGGCGGGTGGCATCCCCGCCCTGCTGGGCGAGCTCGACCGGGGCGGCCTGCTCGACCACGACGTCACCTCGGTGCACACCCCCACGCTGCGCGCGTGGCTCGACGACTGGGACATCCGCGGCGGCAAGGCCACCGAGCGGGCGCTCGGCCTGTTCCACGCGGCCCCCGGCGGCGTGCGCACCACGCAGGCGTTCTCCACGAACAACCAGTGGGAGTCGCTCGACACGGACGGCGCGGGCGGCTGCATCCGCGACGTCGAGCACGCCTACACCGTCGAGGGCGGGCTCGCCGTGCTGCGCGGCAACCTCGCGGAGGACGGCGCCGTGTTCAAGACGGCGGGCGTCGACCCCGACGTCTTCCACTTCGTGGGCAAGGCGCTGGTCTGCGAGTCGCAGGACGACGCCGTCGAGAAGATCCTGACCAAGCAGGTCAAGCCCGGTCACGTCGTGGTCGTGCGCTACGAGGGTCCCGCCGGCGGCCCGGGCATGCAGGAGATGCTGTACCCGACGTCGTTCATCAAGGGACGCGGTCTGGGCAAGCAGGTCGCGCTGATCACGGACGGCCGGTTCTCCGGCGGGTCCAGCGGCATCTCCGTGGGGCACGTCTCCCCGGAGGCGGCCGCGGGCGGCACGATCGGCCTGATCGAGGACGGCGACGAGATCGAGATCGACGTCGACACCCGCATGATCCGGGTCAACGTGCCCGACGAGGTGCTCGCCGAGCGGCGCGCCAAGATGGAGTCGTCGGAGCGGCCGTGGCAGCCCGTCGCCCGTGACCGGTACGTGTCCCCGGCGCTCCAGGCCTACGCCGCGCTGGCGACGTCGGCCGACCGGGGCGCGGTGCGCGACGTCGCGCGGTTGCGGCGCGGCTGACACCGGCCGGGTCCGGCGCGCGTGCCGGGCCCGGCCGACCGCCTACCGGGGTGTCGGAGTCCCGTGCCATGGTGGTGTCCCGGCCGTTCGAGACGGTCCACCGACACAGGGAGCGATACATGAGTGACGCGATCACCGCCGGAGAGTTCACGGCGGGTGAGGGCGTGAGCGACTGGCGCGTGCTGGCGGGCGCCGCCGTGGTGCGCTACGCCACCGGGTCGTTCGCGACGGGGCTGCGGCTGGTCACGCGCATCGGCGTGCTCGCCGAGTCCGCGAACCATCACCCGGACGTCGACCTGCGGTACGGCAGCGTCACCGTGCGCACCTCGTCGCACGACATCGGCGGCCTGTCGCGGCGCGACCTCGCCCTGGCCCGCGAGATCTCGGCGGCGGCGCGCGAGCTCAGCATCGCCGCCGACCGCGGGGCCTGGACGGTGTCGGGAAATCAGGATGACGCCGGGCCGATCGCCGGGTAGCGTCTCGCGCTTGTGCGCTCGCTCCCCGTCCCGGCCAGGAACCCTTACTGGCGGTTCCTCGTGGCCGGGTTCCGGGGGCAGTCCGCGTACCCGCTGGCGACGCTCGCGGGGCTGACGGCCAACGCGACGTTCGGCCTGCTCAAGGGCGGGATCATGGGCGCGGCGGTCGACAGCTCCGGCGGTGAGCTGGCCGGCTACTCCGCGGCCACCATGGCCGCGTTCGTCTGGCTGGGGCAGGGCATGCTCGGCTCGGTCAACTTCTGGGGCGGCAGCGACCTGCAGGCCAGGATCCGGTCGGGCGACGTCGCCGTCGACTTCCTCCGGCCCGTCAGCGTGCAGGCCGCGAACGTCCTGACCGACATCGGCAAGGGGCTGTTCGCGCTGCTGCCGCGCGGCCTGCCCAGCGTCGCCATCGGCGTTCTCGTGTCGGGGATGGCGCTGCCCCCGGACGCCGCCGCCTCCGCGCTCGGGCTGCTCAGCCTGCTGATCGGCATCGCCATCTCGCACGCGACCGTCTACGTCGTGGCGACGACGGGTTTCTGGCTGGTCGAGACCCGTGGCGTCAGCGTGCTCTACATGTCGCTCTCCGGGTTCCTCGCCGGGCTGTACACGCCGATCTACCTCTACCCCGACTGGCTCCTGACCCTCGCGCTGGCCACGCCGTTCCCGTCGATGATGCAGCTCCCGATCGACGTGCTGTCCGGCCGGGTCACCGGGTGGGATGCCGGGCAGCACATCGGCGTGCAGCTCGGCTGGCTCGCGGCGGTCCTCGTCGCGGGGTATCTGGCCACGCGCGCGGGACGCCGCAGGCTGGAGGTGCAGGGTGGCTGAGCCGAGGGTGCGTCACCTGCGCGCCTACCGGGCGGTCCTCGCCAGCCGCGCCCGCTCGCAGGCGAGCCACCGCGCGAGCTTTCGCATGGACCTGGTCGGGGCGCTGCTGGTCGGTGTCATCGAGTTCACCGAGGTCTGGGTGCTGTACACGGCCGCCGACCAGATCGGCGGGTTCTCGCTCGCCCAGGTGCTGCTCGTGTTCGGCCTGGCCGACCTTGCCTTCTGCCTGGCCGACCTGGTGGCCGGGCACTGCGACAGACTGCCGACCTACGTGCGTGCGGGCACGCTCGACGTCTTCTTCCTGCGGCCGCAGCCCGTGCTGGCCCAGCTCGTGACGAGCGACCTCAGCCTGCGCCGGCTGGCCCGCAGCCTCGTGGGCGCGTCCGCGCTCGTGGTGGGCCTGGTGCTCAACGACATCGACTGGGGCCCGGCCGCCGTCGGCCTGCTGGTGCTGGCCCTGGTCTGCGGGTTCGTCATCTTCACGGCCCAGTTCGTCACGGCGGCGGGCCTGCAGTTCTTCCTGATCAACGGCGCCGAGATGACCAACGCGTTCGTCTACGGCGGCCGGTACGCGGCCACCCAGCCCGCGACCGTCTGGCCCCGCGCCCTGCTGGTGCTCTTCGGCACCGTCTTCCCCGTGGCCTTCGCGGCGTACCTGCCGGTCACCACCCTGCTGGGGGTGCCCGGCGTCGCCGGGCTGCCCGCCTGGCTGGGCTGGTGCGCGCCGGTCGCCGCGCTCTGGTCCGTGGTCGTGGCCGGGCTGTGCTGGCGCTGGGGACTACGTCACTACCGAGGAGCGGGTGGATGAACGTCATCGAGACCGAGGCGCTGACCCGGGTGTTCACGGGGCGGCCCCAGCGGGGCGACCGGCTGCGCCGGACCCGGCACGTCGCCGTCGACCGGCTCGACCTGACCGTCGGGGCCGGGGAGTCCGTGGGCTACATCGGCGCGAACGGCGCCGGGAAGTCGACCACCATCAAGATGCTCGTCGGCATCCTCGTACCGACCAGCGGGCGGGTGACGACGGTGGGCCTGCACCCGCTCAAGCAGCGCCGCGCGCTCGCCCGCCGGGTCGGCGTGGTGTTCGGGCAGCGTTCGCAGCTCTGGTGGGACCTGCCCGTGCACGAGTCGTTCTCGATCCTCGCGGCGATCCACTCGCTGTCCGCCGACGAGGAGCGCACCCGCACCGCCGAGCTGGTCGACATGCTGGAGATGGGCGCGTTCCTCGGCACCCCGGTGCGCCAGCTCTCGCTGGGGCAGCGGATGCGGGCCGAGGTGGCAGCCGCCCTGCTGCACCGGCCGGAGCTGCTGATCCTCGACGAGCCCACCATCGGCCTGGACGTGCTCTCCAAGCAGCGGCTGCGCGAGTTCCTCGTGACGCAGCGGCGTGAGCACGGCACCACGCTGCTGCTGACCACGCACGACATGGGCGACGTCGAGCGGCTGTGCGACCGGATCCTCGTCGTGGACCGCGGGCGCCTCGCGTTCGACGGCACGCTCGGCGGCCTGGCCCGCACGGTCGGTGCACGCCGTGAGCTCGTGGTGGACCTCGCGGCGGCGAGCCCCGACCTGGTGGACGTGGCGGGCACGGAGCACGTCCGCAGCGAGTCGGGCGGCCTGCGCCAGCGTCTCGCGTTCGACCCGCAGCGCACGACGGCGGCGCGCGTGCTCGCCGCGGTCTCCGAGCGGGTGGAGGTGCTGGACCTGTCCGTCGAGGAGCCCGACATCGAGGACGTGGTCCGCGAGATCTACCGGGCGACGCGGGCCTGAACTGCCCTCAGCCGTACAGGGCCTGGACGTCCAGCTCGATCGGGAACGGCAGGTCCACCTTGAGCGTGTCGCGGAAGATGCCGACCGGGACGTAGGTCTTGGTCAGGGTGTCGAGCTCGTAGACATGGACCGTCGTGACGGAGTCGACGTCCTCGACGCGCCAGAAGTGGGCGATACCGGCCTCGGCGTACTTGTGCGGCTTCACGGCGCTGTCGCGGTGCCGGGACTCGGGTGAGACCACCTCGATCGCGAGCACGACGTCCTCGGCCTCGTACCAGGTCGCGTTGCGGTCGATCGTGGCCGTCGACGCGATGACGTCGGGCTCCGGCCGGTTGTACCTGTCCAGACGAACGGTCATCTCGCTGTTGATCTCGAACCCCTCGGGCGCTTGCGCGGCGAGGGTGCCGTGGAGGGCGTGGATAACACGCCGGTGCCAGTTGCGTTGCGGGGACATCATGAAGACGAGGGCTCCGTCGATCAGCTCGGTGTGGCGGGGAGCGTCCGGCAGATTGTCCAGGTCCTCGGCGAGCCAGCCCTCCGGGCGCGGGGGGCGCATCCAGTCGGGGAGCTCAGCCATGGCACCACGGTAGCAACGCGCACATGTCGTGTCATGACTGGCCGCTGCCGCTGTCGATCGCATGTCTAGACGTTAATACATCTAGCCCACCCGTGCGCACGGAGGACCGCTAGCCTGTGCCGCGTGCTTCCCGAACCGGCCGTCGCGCCGCCCACGGCCACCGCCCGAGCCGTCCGCTCCTCCTCGATGGCCCGCGCCGACGCGCCCGCGGTGCCGCCGCACCCCGCTCCACGTCCCGTCGCCCGCATCGCCGGCGTCGCCGTGCACCTGCCTGAGGGGACCCGCGACGTGGCCACCGCCGAGCGGGAGCTGCACCGCAGGAACCCGGCCGTCGCGCCGCGCGTGCCGATGGTGTCGCGCCTGACGGGTGTGCGCACCGTCCACGTGGCCGACGACGACCAGCAGGCCTCGGACCTCGCCGCGGCCGCCGCCCGCGACGTGCTGGACCGGGCGGGGCTGGGCCCGGCCGACGTCGACCTGCTGATCTTCGCGTCCGCGACGCAGGACATGATCGAACCCGCCACGAGCCACATCGTCGCCGCGAAGCTCGGGGTGCGCGCCCCGGTGATGGACGTCAAGAACGCCTGCAACTCCGTGCTCAACGGCATCGAGGTGGCCGAGGCGCTGATCGGCACCGGCCGCTACCGGCGCGTGCTCGTGGCGAGCGGTGAGATGCCCTCGCGCGGCGTCCGCTGGGACGTGCCGGACCGGCGCACCTACGCGATGTCCGCCCCCGGCTACACGATGTCCGACGCCGGGGCCGCCGTCCTCGTCGAGGCGACCGGGACCGGCAGCCTGGAGGACGAGCTCGCTGCGGAGCTGGCCGGTCTCGCGGAGCACGCCGGGCCGCCGTCGGGCATCCTGGGGTCCGTGTTCGCCGCGGAGTCGCAGCACTGGGACGTCGGCATGCTGCCCGCGGGCGGCACGGTGAACCCGCGCGACCCGGAGCGGAGCTACTTCGAGATCGACGGCTCCCGCCTGCGGGAGGCGTTCCTGGCGATCGGGCCGGGCCCGGTGCGCGAGGCCCTGGACCGGGCGGGCGTGACCATGGACGACGTGGCGCTCGTCGCGGTGCACCAGGTCGCGGTCGGCTATCTCGCGGACGTCCACCGTGCGCTCGGCGTGCCCGCCGACCGCACGGTCGTCACGGTGGCCGACCACGGCAACATCGCCTCGGCCACCCTGCCGCTGCAGCTCGTCACCGCCCTGGAGTCCGGCCGGCTGCACCGCGGTGACGTCGTGCTGCTGCTCGGTCTGGCCGGCGGCATCAGCATGGGCGCGATGGTGGTGCGCTGGTGACCCCGGCACCCGGCGCGGACCGGCCGCGGCTCGCCGTCGTCGTCCCCGCGCTGAACGAGGCGCACGAGCACGGCATCCTGCGCACGCTGGAGGCGCTGCACGCGCAGGAGGACGACGACTTCGACCTCGTGGTGGTGGACAACGGATCCACCGACGGCACCGCCGACGTCGCGCGCAAGGCCGCCGCCGAGTGGGGGCGGCTGCGCTGGCGCGTGGTCGACGAGCCCGAGAAGGGGACCGGTGCCGCGGCCGACACCGGCATGCGGGCCGCCATCGCGCTGGGGGCCGAGCTGCTGGCCCGCACCGATGCGGACTGCCTGCCGCCGCCGGGCTGGACCCGCGCGGTCCGCGAAGCCTTCGCGGGTGGTGACGAGCTCGTCGCCGGGCGGCTCGTGCCGCGCACCGACGACCTGCCGGTCTCCCGGTTCCAGCAGGGCGTGCTGTCGTTCGCGCTGTGGGCGTCGAGCACGTTCGGCAAGGTCCGCCCCGGAAACCAGGACGACGGCTACCTCGGCCCGTACGTGATGACGCCAGGCTGCAACATGGCGATCACGGCGTCGCTGTACGAGCGCGCCGGGGGGTTCCCGCGCACCCGGATCGAGGACGTGCACGAGGACCGTGCCCTGGTCAACGCCGTCCGCCGGCTGACCACGCGGTACGCCGAGCACCGCGAGGTCTGGGTGCGGGCGTCGACCCGGCGCGTGCACGCGTGGGGGCTGGTCCGCACGCTCGGCTGGTACGCCGACCACCGCTACCGGCCCGACGTGGTGGACATCCGATGACGGCCCACCTCACCCACGCCGCCGGGACGAGTGTGCCGGGTGCGACCACGCGCCGGCGTGGTGGACCGCCCGAGGCGCACTGGGAGGAACGCGTCCAGCGGGCCGCGCACCCGCTCGCCTACCCCGCGATCCGGTCGGCACGGCACCGTCCGGTCGTGCGGGTGCCGCGCATCGGGGTGATCGTGAGCGACGCCGCCCTGGCGCGGGAGGTGCTGCTCGACCTGGACCACTTCTCCAAGGTGGGCCCCGGGGCGCCGTCGGACCTGTGGACGCCCGTGCTCGGGCCGTCCGTGCTGCTCAACATGGAGGGGGCCGAGCACGCCGCGCTGCGGCGCACGCTCGGGCCCCTGTTCTCGCCGCGCGCGGTGCGGCAGCTCCTGTCCGGCACCGGGGACGACGGCGAGAACCGTTCCGGCGTGCTGCCGGACCTGACGCGCCGGCTCGCCGCGGGGGAGGGCGTGGACCTGGCCGCCGTCGTGACGGCCCAGGCGGGAGCCGTGATCTGCGGGATGGTGGGCCTGCCGCCGACGGACGACGCGGTGCGCTCCGCGATGGTCGCGGCCCGGACGATCACCGGCATGGTGCGCCTGCACCGGCACGGGCTCACGCGGGCCCAGGTGGCCCGGGCGCGCGCGGTGCTCGACCGGCTGACCGCACCCGCGCGCGCCGCCTACCGTGCGGGCGACCCGGCGACCGTGCCGGGGCGCATGCGCGACCTGGGCCTCTCCGAGCGCGAGGCCATGGGCGCCGTCGGGGCCTTCGTGCTGACCGGGACCGAGACCGTCCAGTCCTTCGTGCCCCGGCTCCTGGCGATCGCGCACGACACCGGCTGGACCGGCCGCCTGCTGGGCGGCGACGCGGAGCTGCGCCGTCGGGCCGTCGAGGAGGGGCTGCGGGTCACGGTGCCGACCCCGGCGATGCTGCGGTCGGTGCGGGCCGCGACGTCCGTGGCGGACGTGCCGGTCGCCGCGGGGGACCGCGTCGTGATCGCCACCGTCAACTGCTGCCGGGCGGCCGGCGGTTTCGACCCCGGCCGCCCGGTCGACCCCGCGGTGCGGCACCTCTGGTTCGGGGCCGGGCCGCACTTCTGCCTCGGCATGCCGCTGGCGACGGCGCAGGTGGACGCGGTCCTGGACGCGCTCGCGGCCGCCGTGACGGACGACCGCGTCCCCGTCGTGGGACGGCGCCGGGCCGAGCGCGGCGTGCTGGTCCCGGCCTACCGGTCGCTGGAGCTGCGGCTGGCGAAGGACGCCGCATGACCCACTTCCTCGACGCCCTGGACACCCTGGCCCGCCGGACGCCCGACGTCGTCGCGCTGCGCTGGTTCGGCGGTCGTGACGGCGCTCGCGTGCGCGAGGAGGTCACGTTCGGCGACCTCGCGGACCGTGTCGAGCGCACCGCGTCCGGGCTGCGGGCGCTGGGCATGGCTCCTGGCGACCGGGTGCTGTTCAGCATCCGGCCCCGGCCCGAGGGCGTGGTCCTGTGCCTCGCCGTCCTGCGCGCGGGCGGCGCCGTCGTCTTCGTGGACCCCGGCTCGACGCCGGAGCTGTTCGCCGCCCGGATCGCGGCGGCGAGGCCGCGGTGGGCGGCGACGGAGTCGCTGCTGTACGCGGTGTCGTCGGGGGCGCTGCGCCCGGTCGCGCGCTCGCGCGGCCTGCTGCTCCCGGACTACGGCCGCCTGCCGGTACGGCACCTCTACGCGGGGCCGTGGCTTCCCGGCGTCCCGCGCGGTGCCCGGCGGGTGGCACGGCTCGGGCGCACGACGCCGGCCCCCGCGGCGCGGCCCGGCGGCGGGAGCGACCTCGACGCCGTGGCGCTCGTGGTGTTCACGTCCGGCACGACGTCGGACCCGAAGGCCGTGGTGCACACCGCGCGCACGCTCGGCGGAATGCTCGGGCTGTTCGCGCAGGTGGGTGACCTGCGACCGGGGCAGCGGGCGCACACCGACCAGATGTTCCTCGGCCTGCCGGCGCTGCTGGCGGGCGGCACGTGGGAGATCCCGGCGCGGGCGCCCAAGGACTCGCCCGAGGCGTTCGCGCGCGGGGTCGTGGGTGCGGACTCGTCGTTCCTGGTGCCCGCGGACGTGACCGCGTTGCTCGACGTCCTGGAGGGGCGGTCGACGGGTACGGCCGCCGTAGGCCCGGCCGTGCTGGCCGTGGGTGCCGCGCCCGTCACGGTGGCGCTGCTCGAACGGGCTCGCCGGGTGCTGCCGGGCACGCGCTGGCTCGCGGTCTACGGTGCCACCGAGATCCTGCCCGCCGCGGTGACCGACGCGGACGAGAAGATCGCGGCGGCGGCGTCCGGAGACCTGGTCGGCCGGCCGCTCGACGGCATCGGGGTGCGGATCGACACGACCGTCGTCGACGCGATAGGCGACGGTGATGCGGTGGGGGACGGTGATGCGGTGGGCGAGGGCGATGCGGTGGGGGACGGCGATGCGGTAGGGGAGCTCGTCCTGACGGGCCCGTCCCTCATGGCCGGCTACCTGTCGGACGTCGACGCCGGACGCCCGCCCGCGACCGAGCACCGCACCGGCGACCTGGCCTACCAGGACGCGAGGGGCCGGATCGTGCTCGTGGGGCGCAACCGCGACATGATCATCCGGGGCACCGTGAACATCTACCCCGGCCTGTTCGAGCCCCGCCTGCGGGAGCTGCCGGGCGTGGCGGACGCCGTCCTGGTCGGTGTCCCCGTGCCGGACGGCGACGAGCGGGTGGTGCTCGTGGTGGCCGCCGAGGACGTCCCGGCGGGTGCGCACTGGCCCGGCGCGCGCACGGATACCGCGCTGACCAGGGCGGTCACGGCACGCCTGGGGGACGTGCTGGACCACGGCGCGCTGCCCGACCTGGTGGTGGAGGTGGCCCGGGTGCCGCTCGCCGGGCGGTCCCGGAAGCCTGACCGTCGGTTGCTGGTCAACTGGGTGTCATCCCTGGCGGGTACAGTGCGCGCATGAAGGTGGCTGTGACCGGTTCGTCAGGATTTGTCGGGGGCGCTGTCGTCCGGGACCTCGCGGCGCACGGGCACGAGGTCGTCGCGTTCTCGCGGCGTGTGCCGCGTCTGCCCGAGGAGCTCCTCCATCAGGTCTCCCACCAGTTCTGGGACCTGCGTGACGGCCCTTTGGCCAAGGAGGACCGGCCCGAGCACGTCGACGCCGTGGTGCACTGCGGGGCCGCCGTCGGCGACGGCGGGAGCCACGCGCGCGCCTGGGTGGTGAACGTCGAGGGCACGCGCGCCGTGCGCGAGACGTTCCCCGAGGCGCGCTTCGTGCACGTCTCCTCCGGCAGCGTGTACGACCCCCGCACGCCGAGCGTGGCCGCGACCGAGGCGGAGGCGCCCGTGCGCGGCTACATGAACGCGTACGGCTCCACCAAGGCCGCCGCCGAGCGGTACCTGGCGGCCGACGCCGCGCGCGAGGACCGCGGGCCCGTCGTCGTGCTGCGGCCGCACGCGGTCTACGGGCCGGGTGACACGACGCTGCTGCCGCGCCTCGAGTCCGCGGCGGTCGGCGCCTGGCTGCCGTTGCCCGGCGGCGGCAAGGTGCGTCAGCACCTCACGCACGTCGACACGCTGGCCCGTGCCGTGCGGGCGGCCCTGGACGCCGACGTCGAGCCGGAGGTCGCGGCCGGCCGGCCGCTGGTGGCGAACGTGGCCGATGCGCGGCCGGTGGACCTGGACGAGACCATCGAGCTGCTCATGTTCGCCCGGTTCCGGCCGGTGCAGGTGGTGGGCATCCCGATCCGGCTGGCGCGCGTGCTGGCCTGGGCGGGGGAGCGGGTCGCCCGGTGGACCGGGCGGGAGCCGCGGCTGTCCCGGTACGCGATCAGCCACCTCGCGATGGAGCGCACCTACGACCTCACGGTGCTGCGGGAGCGTCTGGGCGTGGACCCGGCGCCGACGTCGCTGCACGGTGCGATGCGGTGGTGAGCCGTGCCGGTGGGCCGTGCGCGCGGGGACGGGTGGAACCTCCGCCCGTCTCGGATCGTGGGACCTTTGGCCCGCTGGATGACACCGGCCCGGATTCGGCGTAACGTGCTGCGCGTGCAGACGATCATTCTCGTAGTACTTCCTGAGCGCGCGGCCTAGGCCCAGCACAGGCATCGTCCGCGCGCTCACCCTGGCAGTCCTTCTCATCAGAGGACCCGGGGTTTTTTTGTTGTCACGAACGCTCGCTTTCGCCCCAGGACGGGGCGCGACGGCAGGAGAACCGCATGACCGGCACACCGACACCCGCACAGATCGCCGCGCGCGCCGAGGCGCGTGACCAGGTGCGTACCGAGCTTCGGTCCCGCGTAGGCGGCAAGGCCGAGGTCGAGGCCCCCGCACCGCGCGTCGGGCCGGAGGAGGTGACGGGGGCGCAGTCGATCGTCCGCTCCCTCGAGGAGGTCGGTGCGGACGTCGTGTTCGGCATCCCCGGCGGCGCGATCCTGCCCACCTACGACCCGCTGATGGACTCCGCCAAGCTGCGGCACATCCTGGTGCGGCACGAGCAGGGCGGCGGCCATGCGGCCTCCGGCTACGCCCACGCGACGGGCCGGGTCGGCGTCACCATGGCGACGTCGGGGCCCGGTGCCACCAACCTGGTGACGCCCATCGCGGACGCGAACATGGACTCGATCCCGATGGTGGCCATCACCGGCCAGGTCGCGAGCGCCGCGATCGGCACGGACGCGTTCCAGGAGGCGGACATCGTCGGCATCACGATGCCGATCACCAAGCACTCCTACCTGGTCACGGACCCGGCGGAGATCCCGCGCACCATCGCGGAGGCGTTCCACATCGCCTCCACCGGGCGGCCGGGGCCGGTGCTGGTGGACATCGCGAAGTCGGCGATGCAGTCGCGCACCACGTTCTCGTGGCCGCAGGAGCTGAACCTGCCGGGCTACCACCCCGTGACCAAGCCGCACTCGAAGCAGATCCGCGAGGCCGCGAAGCTGCTGGCCACGGCCCGCCGACCCGTCCTGTACGTGGGCGGCGGCGTGATCCGGGCGGGCGCGTCCGAGCTGCTGCGCCAGCTCGTGGACCTGTCCGGTGCGCCCGTCGTGACCACGCTGATGGCCCGCGGCGCCGTGCCGGACAGCCACCCGCAGCACCTGGGCATGCCCGGCATGCACGGCACGGTGCCCGCGGTGGCGGCGCTGCAGAAGGCGGACCTCGTGTTCGCGCTCGGTGCCCGGTTCGACGACCGCGTCACGGGCAAGCTGTCGAGCTTCGCGCCGCTGGCCACCGTGGTGCACGCGGACATCGACCCCGCCGAGATCGGCAAGAACCGCGAGGCGGACGTGCCGATCGTGGGGGACCTGCGCGAGGTCATCGGTGACCTGCTGCCCGAGCTGGCGCGGGAGCACGAGGAGCACGGCCGCCCCGACGTCGAGGGCTGGTGGCGTCAGCTCGACGAGTGGCGCCGCACCTACCCGCGCGGCTACAGCGAGACGGCGGACGGCCTGCTGTCGCCGCAGCACGTGATCCAGCGCCTCGGAGAGCTGACCGGGCCGGACGCCATCTACGTGGCCGGCGTGGGCCAGCACCAGATGTGGGCGGCGCAGTTCATCAGCTACGAGCACCCCAACACCTGGATCAACTCCGGCGGTCTCGGCACGATGGGCTACTCCATCCCCGCCGCGATGGGCGCCAAGGTGGGCCAGCCCGACCGGACGGTGTGGGCGGTGGACGGTGACGGCTGCTTCCAGATGACCAACCAGGAGCTCGCCACCTGCACGATCAACGACATCCCGATCAAGGTGGCGCTGATCAACAACAGCTCGCTGGGCATGGTGCGGCAGTGGCAGACGCTGTTCTACGAGTCGCGCTACTCCAACACCGACCTGCACACGGGGCACGGCACCATGCGCGTGCCGGACTTCGTGAAGCTCGCCGACGCGTACGGCTGCGAGGGCATCCGCGTGGAGCACGCCTCCGACGTCGACGCCGCGATCAAGCGGGCCAACGAGATCGACGACCGGCCCGTGGTCGTGGACTTCACCGTCTCGCGTGACGCGATGGTGTGGCCCATGGTCGCCGCCGGCGTCAGCAACGACGACATCCAGTACGCACGCGGCATCTCGCCGGCGTGGGAGCGAGAGGACTGACCCCATGTCGAGGCACACCCTGTCCGTGCTCGTGGAGAACAAGCCCGGCGTGCTCACGCGCGTCGCCGGACTGTTCGCCCGTCGCGCGTTCAACATCCACTCCCTGGCCGTCGGCCCCACGGAGCACGAGGAGATCTCGCGCATCACCGTGGTCGTCGACGTCGAGGAACACCCCCTGGAACAGGTCACGAAGCAGCTCAACAAGCTCGTCCACGTGATCAAGATCGTCGAGCTCGAACCCGAGTCGTCCGTGCACCGCGAGCTCCTGCTCGTCAAGGTGCGGGCCGACGCCGCCACCCGAACCGGGGTGCTGGAAGTCGTCGAGATGTTCCGGGCGCGCGTCGTCGACGTCGTGCCGGAGGCCGTGGTCATCGAGGCCACGGGTCCGGCGGCGAAGCTCGACGCCCTGCTCGCGGCGCTGGAACCGTACGGTGTCCGTGAGATCGTCAAGTCAGGGACCCTGGCCATCGGCCGGGGCGCCCGGTCCATCACCGACCGCGCGCTCGAGCGCGCGGTGCGATCCGCCTGACCTTTACCGAGATACACACCGAGGAGCAAGTACCGTGGCTGAGCTGTTCTACGACGATGACGCCGACCTGTCGATCATCCAGCAGAAGAAGGTTGCCGTGATCGGCTACGGCAGCCAGGGTCACGCGCACGCCCTGAACCTGCGTGACTCCGGCGTGCAGGTCACCGTGGGCCTGCGCGAGGGTTCGTCGTCCCGTGAGAAGGCCGAGAACGAGGGTCTGGCCGTGGCGACCGTGCCGGACGCCGTGCGTGACGCCGACGTGGTGGTCATCCTCGCGCCGGACCAGGTGCAGCGGCACCTGTACGCCGAGGACATCGCGCCGAACCTCAAGGAGGGCGCCGCGCTCGTGTTCGGGCACGGCTTCAACATCCGTTACGGCTACATCAAGCCCGAGGCCGGCCACGACGTGCTCATGGTCGCTCCCAAGGGCCCGGGCCACATCGTGCGCCGCGAGTTCGCCGACGGCCGTGGCGTGCCCGTGATCGTCGCGGTGGAGCAGGACGCGTCCGGCTCCGCCTGGGGTCTGGCGCTCTCGTACGCGAAGGGGATCGGTGGCCTGCGTGCCGGCGGTATCAAGACGACGTTCACCGAGGAGACCGAGACCGACCTGTTCGGTGAGCAGGCCGTGCTGTGCGGTGGTGCCTCGCAGCTGGTGCAGTACGGGTTCGAGACGCTGACCGAGGCCGGTTACCAGCCGGAGGTCGCGTACTTCGAGGTGCTGCACGAGCTCAAGCTGATCGTCGACCTCATGATCGAGGGCGGTATCGCCAAGCAGCGTTGGTCGGTCTCGGACACTGCCGAGTACGGTGACTACGTCTCCGGCCCGCGCGTGATCGACCCGCGCGTGAAGGAGAACATGAAGGCCGTGCTGGCCGACATCCAGGACGGTACGTTCGCGGCGCGCTTCATCGCGGACCAGGACGCGGGCGCCCCGGAGTTCAAGGAGCTGCGTGCCAAGGGCGAGCAGCACCCGATCGAGGCCACGGGCCGCGAGCTGCGCAAGATGTTCTCGTGGATCAAGCCGGCCGACTCCGACTACGTCGAGGGCAGCGCGGCGCGCTGACCTCGCGCCCGCCGGCAGAACAACGGCGCCCCCCACGCACCAGCTGGTGCGTGGGGGGCGCCGTTGTTCTGCGGGCCGGGACCGCCGATCACCCGGCGGCGGCACCGAGGTGGGTCAGCCCTGCAGGGAGTCGACCCAGTCCTGGTTGTCGGCGAGCCAGGCCTCGACGCCGGCGGCCGGGTCGCCCTCGTGCTCGTTGACGACCAGGTCCTCCAGGCTGCCGTACTGCTCGTCGGACAGCTTCGCGTTCGCCATCATCTCGGCGACCTCGGGGAACTCCTCGCTGAAACCGGCGGTGGCGAGCTCGTGCAGGCCCTCCGCCTCGCCGAGGGCGCCCTTCGGGTCCTCGAGGTCGCGGACCGGGAACGTGTTGTTCGCCCAGAAGGGGCGCCACAGCGTGACGACGATGTCCTCCTGCGCCTGCACGGCCTCGTCGAGGGCGTTCAGCATGGCGGGGGTCGAGGAGGTCTGCAGCTCCCAGCCGTCCTCGTCCAGGCCGTACTGCGGGATGACCTGCTCCTGGGTGGCCTTGGTCAGGCCGGCGCCCGCCTCGATGCCGACGATCTTGCCGTCGTAGTCGGCGCTCCTGCCCACGAGGTCCTCGATGGACCGCAGCTCGGAGTACTCGGGCACGGCGATGGTCAGCTTGGCGTTGTCGTAGTAGGCGCCGAGGTCCTCGATGTCGTCGCCGTACTCGTCCATGTAGGCGGCGTGCGTGACCTCGGGCCACGCGGACGGGTAGACGTCGATGTCGCCCTCGGCGAGACCGGTGTACAACGGCGCGGCGTCGTTGATCTCCTGGATCTCCACCGTGTAGCCGTCCTCCTCTAGGACGTTCTTCCACAGGTAGGCCGTGCTGAGGCCGTCGGTCCACGAGGGGATGATGCCCAGCGTGATCGTCTGGTCGCCTCCGCTCTCGCCGCTGCCCTCGCCCGAGCTGCAGGCCGCGAGGCTCAGGCCGAGGCCGAGCGCCGTCGTGGCTGCTCCGATCCGCTTGCCGGTGGTGCCGATCATCGGTTTCCTTCCGTTTCGTATATCTGGGGTTCGTTACGAACTGTCACGTGAGGTGTGTTGACGTGATGGGTTGACGTGGTGTGGTGCGCCGAGCGGCTCAGGCCGTCCGCGCTGCCGTCCCGGCGGGGGTGCGGGTGAACCGGTCGCGCAGCTCGCGGAGCCGGCCGCGTCCGGGCCGGCCGGAGCCGATCGAACCGGTCAGCCGGTCGAGGAAGATCGCCAGGATGACCACGGAGATCCCGGCGTCGAAGCCACGGGCGAGGTTGAGGGTCGAGATCGCGCCGACCACCTCGTTGCCCAGGCCGCCGCCGCCCACGAGGCCGGCAATCACGGCCATCGAGAGCGCCAGCATGATCACCTGGTTGACGCCGGCCATCACGGTCGGCAGGGCCAGGGGGAGCTGGATGTCCTTGAGGATCTGGCGCGGGCCCGCGCCGAACGCCTGCCCCGCCTCGACGACCTCGCCGTCGACCTGGCGGATGCCGAGCTCCGTGAGCCGCACGGCCGGGGGCAGGGCGAAGATCACCGTGGCGACCAGCGCGCCGGCCACGCCGATGCTGAACAGCTTGAGCACCGGCAGCAGCCAGACCATGCCGGGCATGGTCTGCATGAAGTCCATGACGGGCTTGGTGATGCGGCTGACGACGGGCGAGCGCGCCGCCAGGATGCCCAGCGGGATGCCCAGGATCAGCGCCACGACGGTCGCCACCACCACCAGGGCGAGGGTCTCGATGGCCGGTTCCCACATGTCCATCCCGATGATCAGGACCAGGCCGACCAGGGTGCCCACCCCGAGCTTCCAGTTGCGCACGAGCCAGCCGAGCAGCGCGAGCACGATCACGAGGACCAGGGGGTCCACGGCGAGGAGCGGGTCCGCGATCCCGTTGATGGCGCCCGTGATGAGGTCGCCGATCACGTCGAAGAGCGCGTCGAACGTCTGCTTGAACCAGGTGAAGCCGGTCTCGAGCCAGCTGCCGATCGGGATCGGCGGCACGATCGTCTGGGGAGCCGCGATCTCAGTCAAGGACGGCCTCCTTCGTGTGGTGGTGGTCGGGGTCCGGCGCGCCGGCGGCACCGGCCGCGCCGTCGCCCGGCGCGTCGGTCTCGGTGTGCGCGGCGAGCGCCGAGAGCAGCGTGATGCGCGGGACGACGCCGCTGAGCCGGCCGGCGTCGTCCACCACCGCGATGGCGGGGGTCTCGGCGGCCGGGCCGAACAGGTCGGCGAGCGAGGTGTCGGGGGACACGCGGGCCACCTCGGGGACGGGCCTGAGCAGGCCGTCGAGGTTCTTCTGCTCCAGGTGCCGGCCGACCTCGTCCTCGGTGACGTAGCCCTTGAGGGTGCGGTCACGTCCGGTGACGAACATCGCCGGGATCTGGTGCTCGCGCATCAGCTTGTGCGCGGCGCGCGGACCCTGCTCGGCCCCGAGCACGGCGGCGGGGGGCTCCATGACGGACGACGCGGTCAGGACCCGGGTGCGGTCGACGTCGGCGACGAACTGGGCGACGTAGTCGTTGGCCGGGTCGGTGAGGATCTCCTCGGCGGTGCCGACCTGGACGATCCGCCCGTTGCGCATCATGGCGATCCGGTCACCGATCCGCATGGCCTCGTTGAGGTCGTGCGTGATGAACAGGATGGTCTTGCCGAGCTTCTGCTGCAGCTCGATGAGCTGGTCCTGCATGTCCCGTCGGATCAGCGGGTCCAGGGCGCTGAACGCCTCGTCCATCAGCAGGATGTCCGTGTCGGCCGCCAGCGCGCGGGCCAGGCCCACACGCTGCTGCATGCCGCCGGACAGCTCGCTGGGCAGGTGCTCGTCCCAGCCGCTCAGCCCGCACAGCTCCAGGGCCTTGTGGGCCCGTGCACGGCGCTCCTCCTTGCCGACGCCCTGGGTCTCCAGGCCGTAGGCGGCGTTGTCGACCACGCTGCGGTGGGGGAACAGCGCGAAGTGCTGGAAGACCATGCTGATGCGCTGACGGCGCAGGCGGCGCAGGTCCTTGCCGGTGGCGGCGGTGATGTTCTCGCCGTAGAGCTCCACGTGCCCGGCGGTCGGTGGGTGGAGCCCGTTGATCATGCGGATCAGCGTCGACTTGCCGGACCCGGACAGGCCCATGACGACGAAGATCTCGCCTTCTTCCACGGTGAACGACGCGTCGATGACCGCTGGTGTCAGGCCGGCGGTCTTCAGGTCGGTGGCGTCGGCTCCGGCCTGGAGGCGCTTGACGCCCTCGCGGCCCTTGCGGCCGAACACCTTGTACAGGTGATGTGCCTCGATTGCTGGCACAGAGCCCCCTCGTCTTGGCAGTTGTCTCGGTCTCATCTGGGCAGGAACTGGTTACGAAAAGTCTCGAAAAGGAACGTCGGTGCGACGTGAACCGCCGTTCACCAGACCATGACCGGTCCTGTACATGCAAACTCGCTTAGTGTTCGTTACCGGATCGTTCAGCGTTCGTAACGTGGGCCGAACCTCGTGGCGGACGGGCGCTTAGGGCAGGATGTCCCCGTGACCCACGACGTGAACCCGCAGGCCGCGGATGACAACGAGCCGACCGGTGACGCCTCGGCCGAGCCCTTCGACCCCGCGACCTTCGACCCCGAGGCGGTGTCGGGGCAGGAGTCGGAGCTCGCCACCGAGGTCCTCGACTTCTGGGCGGCCACGCGGCAGTACGCGGGCATGGCCAAGGCGAGCATCGTGGTGGGGCAGACGGTGAGCGAGACCGTGCCGCCGCAGGCGTGGTCGTTCGGTGACGAGCCCGAGCTCGCCGAGAAGCTGCTCGCCGCCGTGCTGGCGGGCGACAAGACGGCGACGTCGTCGGCGCTGTGGGACTACGAGGACGAGGGCGCGCCCCTGCCGCTGGCCGGCGAGCTGTCGATCCTGCTCGACGGCGAGGGGCACCCGCGGGCGCTGATCCGCACCACGAGCGTCGAGACCACGACGTTCGAGCAGGTCGACGAGGAGTTCGCGGCCGCGGAGGGCGAGGACGACCGCACGCTGGAGTCGTGGCGCGCGGGCCACGAGGCGTACTTCCGCAGGACGCTCGGCGGGGGCCGCGAGTTCGCGCCGGACATGCCGCTGGTGTGCGAGCGGTTCGAGCTGCTCTACCCCAAGCCCTGAGCCGCCACGGCGGGGGCCGGTGACCGTGCCCGCGTCGTTGTCAGTGGCTCGCCCTACGGTGGTGGTCTCGGCCTGGTCAGGGGTGCTCGACCTCTGGCGGGCGACGATCCTGACGAGGGGTGAGGGCGATGGCGCTGCGCTGGTACTCGACGGTGGTGGAGTCCACCGACCACAAGAAGCTGGCCCGGTGGTGGGCCGAGGCGCTCGGCTGGGAGGTCATCTTCGACACGGACGCCGAGTCGGTGGTCGTTCCGCCGTGGGCGCTCGAGCTGTCGGAGTCGCTGGAGTTCCATCGGATGCCGCCGGGCATGGTGTTCGTGCCCGTGGAGCACGAGAAGGCCGGGAAGAACCGGCTGCACTGGGACTTCGCGCCGCACACGGGCGATGATCGCGACGCCGAGATCGCCCGGCTGGTCGGGCTGGGGGCCACGGTGATCGACGTGGGGCAGCCGCCCACCGCGACCTGGACCGTGCTGGCGGACCCGGACGGGAACGAGTTCTGCGTGCTGTCGGCCCGGGAGCAGTAGGTGCCGGCGGGGCGATGAGTTCCGCCCGCCCGGACGGTCGGCCCTGGTATGAGCACACACGTGACGTCCAAGAACCTTGCCGGCCTCTACGATCTGCCGCCGCTGGAGTGGGCGGCGGTGGACGCGGCGCTCGTCGACATCGGGGACCAGGCCCCCGGCGGGCGTGGCCCCGACCGGCACTCGCACTGGCTCACCACGGTCAACGCCGACGGCAGCCCGCACACCACGGGCGTCGGTGCGTTCTGGGACGACGGCGCCTTCTACGTCGTCTCCGGCCGCGGCGTCCGCAAGGGCCGGAACATGGAGCGTGAGCCGCGGTGCACCATCGCCGTGGCCGCCGACGACTACGACGTCGTGGTCGACGGCGTCGCCGAGCTGGTCACCGACGCCGGCGTGGTCGCGCACATCGCGCAGATCGCGGCGGACGGCGGCTGGCCGGCGACGGTGGACGAGTCGGGCACGGCACTCACCGCCCCGTACAGCGCGCCATCGGCGGGGCCGGCCCCGTGGCACGTCTACCGGGTCACGCCCACCCGGGCGAACGCGCTGTGGGTGCGGGAGCCGGGTGGTGCGACGGCCTGGTCGTTCGACTGACGCGGGATACCCGCGCTGCGTCCATTCCGTGAGACCGGCGTCTCATCCGGCTGCCTGCGCGCGTAGGCTCCGGACATGGCACAGGCGGCTACGACAGACGGCATCGACCTCGCGGTCGTCGCAGGAGACGGCATCGGCACGGAGGTCGTGGAGCAGGGGCTCGCGGTGCTCGAGGCGGCGCTCGCGCCGTCGGGCACCAAGCTCTCGACCACCGAGTTCGACCTGGGCGCGCGCCGCTGGCACGCGACCGGCGAGACCCTCACCGACGAGGACCTCGAGAAGATCAAGGCGCACGACGCGATCCTGCTGGGCGCGATCGGTGATCCGTCGGTCCCGAGCGGCGTGCTGGAGCGCGGTCTGCTGCTCAAGCTCCGCTTCGCGCTGGACCACTACGTCAACCTGCGCCCCACCAAGCTGTACCAGGGCGTCACCAGCCCGCTGGCGAACCCGGGCGAGATCGACTTCGTCGTCGTGCGCGAGGGCACCGAGGGCCCGTACGTCGGCAACGGCGGCGCGCTGCGCGTCGGCACGCCCGCGGAGATCGCCACCGAGGTCAGCGTGAACACCGCGTTCGGCGTCGAGCGCGTGGTCCGTGACGCGTTCGCCCGGGCGAACGCCCGGCCGCGCAAGCACCTGACGCTCGTGCACAAGCACAACGTGCTCGTGCACGCGGGTCACCTGTGGCGGCGCACCGTCGAGGCCGTGAACGCGGAGTTCCCCGACGTGACCACCGACTACGCGCACGTGGACGCGGCGACCATCTACCTGACCACGAACCCGAGCCGGTTCGACGTGATCGTGACGGACAACCTCTTCGGAGACATCCTCACCGACCAGGCTGCCGCGATCTCGGGCGGCATCGGGCTCGCGGCGTCGGCCAACATCAACCCCGACCGCACTGCACCGTCCATGTTCGAGCCCGTGCACGGCTCGGCGCCCGACATCGCGGGCCAGGGCAAGGCCGACCCCACGGCGACCGTCCTCTCGGTCGCCCTCCTGCTGGACCACCTGGGCTTCGCGGCCGAGTCCGCGCGCGTCCAGGACGCCGTGGCCGCGGACCTCGCGGAGCGTGGCGACGTCGTACGCACGACCGAGCAGGTAGGCCGCGACCTCGCGGCCCGCGTGACCGGGTAACGCACGTTCCACGAGAGCGGCGCACGGGTCACGCGAGACGGATCCCGGGCGCCGCTCTCGCATGTCGAGGGCCGTCCGGGCAGGCGCCCGGCTCCGAACGCTCCCTCTGCCTCGCCGGGCGTGGAAGACTGACAACAGCATTCCGGTGAAAGGCATCGACATGACAACAACGACGGATCCCATCCTCCCCGCCCCGCTCGAAGACCTGGTGGCGCTCTTCGACGTGCGGCCCACCGACGTGCCGACGTCGGACGCCGAGCGCGCCGAGGCGCTCCGTGCGCCGAAGTTCGGCACGGTGTTCACGGACCACATGGCGCGGATCTCGTGGAACAGCACGGACGGCTGGAAGGACCGGCGGATCGAGAAGTACGGGCCGCTCCAGCTCGACCCGGCGACGGCGGTGCTGCACTACGCGCAGGAGATCTTCGAGGGCCTCAAGGCCTACAAGCACGCCGACGGTTCGGTCTGGACGTTCCGCCCCGACCAGAACGCCGTCCGCTTCGCCCGGTCGGCGCACCGTCTCGCCCTGCCGGCGCTCAGCGTGGACGACTTCATCGGGTCCCTCGCCGCGCTGGTCCGCACGGACATCGACTGGGTGCCGGGCACCGAGGACTCGTCCCTGTACCTGCGGCCCTTCATGTACGCCTCGGAGGTTTTCCTCGGGGTGCGCCCGTCCGTCGAGGCGGAGTACCTCGTGATCGCCTCGCCGGTCGGCCCGTACTTCTCGGGCGGCGTGCAGCCGGTGTCGATCTACGTGTCCGAGCAGTACCACCGCGCCGGACCGCCCGGAGGCACCGGCGACGCGAAGTTCGGCGGCAACTACGCCGCGAGCCTGCTGCCGCAGCTCGAGGCCCAGCGGGAGGGCTTCGACCAGGTCTGCTTCCTGGACGCGGCCACCAACACCTACCTCGAGGAGCTCGGGGGCATGAACGTGTTCCTCGTGACCGACGACGGGACGCTGCACACGCCCGAGCTCGGCTCGATCCTCGAGGGGATCACCCGCGCCTCGGTGCTGCAGCTCGCCGCCGACCGCGGGTACGAGGTGGTGGAGCGGCAGATCCCGCTCACCGAGGTCTCGGCCGGGCTCGAGTCTGGGCAGATCAAGGAGTTCTTCGCGTGCGGCACGGCGGCCGTCGTGACCCCGGTGGGGCGCCTGGCCGGGGCGACGTTCGACCACGAGGTCAACGGCGGGGAGCCCGGCGAGCTCACCATGGCGCTCCGCCAGGAGCTCACCGACATCCAGTACGGCCGCGCCGCGGACCGGCACGGCTGGATGCGTCGCCTGGCCTGACCCGTCGGGAGAAGACCAGGGCGAGGCAGAACCGCAGCGATCTCGCTGTCGTCCTGCCTCGCCCGGTTCTCTCCCGGTGTCAGCCCCACAGGCGGCCTATCGCGTCGCGGGCCACCAGGAAGCCGACGATGCCCACCACCCACGCCGTGGTGCTCGCGGCGTTGCGCGTCAGCCAGCCGTCCAGCCGCCCGAGCGGGCGCTCCACGAGCCGCGCCGCGAAGACCCGGGCGGCGGTGAGCACCAGCGCGGGCGCGATCATGACCACGCAGTACCCGAGCACCCAGAGGCCCGACGCCGGCCAGCCCGGCCCCTGCGTACCGATCAGGCCGAGTGCCGCGAGGTACGGGAGCATCGTCGCGACCTCGACCAGGCCGGCGCCGACCGCCAGCAGGGCCAGCGCGGACCCGCTCCCCGACTCGCTGCCGAGCACCCGTTCGCGCCAGCGGCTCAGCCGGCCCGCACGCGTCGCGGGGGTGGTGTCCGCCGTGGGACCGCCCGCCGGCGAGGCCGCGTCCGCGGGCACCGGGGCGCTGCCCGCGGCACCGCCGGCGACCGCCGCCGCGGGCTTGCGCCCGCCGACCGGCTCCAGCTTGAAGCTCCAGGCGAACAGCCCCACGCCGACCAGGAGCTGCGCGATCAGGAACCACCGCGTGCCGGACAGGGTGGTGAGTGCGTCGCTCAGGGCGTTCGCGCCGAGCAGGATCGCCAGCCCCACCAGGGCGTAGAACCCGGCGATCGAGCCCAGGTACAGCAGCATCCGGCCCACCCGCACCCGACCGGGGGACATCAGCAGCCACACCGGGATGAGCAGCGTGCCGAAGCTCGTGGAGTCGATGAGCGCGAGCACCACCAGGGCGCCGACCAGCGCGGTACCAGTGAGCTCGGCGGAGAAGAGGTCCATGGGACACAGCCTCGTGCCGGCGGGCGGCGGGCACATCGGCCGAAGCGCCGACCCCGCCTACATCCTTCGGATGACCCGGCCGGCGCCGTCTCGTGCTGAGATGGTGGCATGCCCCGCCTGCCCGACCGCATCGAGCCCCTCGCCCGGGCCGTGCTGGCCGAGGACCGCCGGGGCGACGTCATCACCGCCGCGAGCCTGCTCGTCATCGCGCTCGGGCTCGACGCGCTCGGCCTGGTCCGGACCTCCTGGAGCGGCCCGCCGGACGTGCCGGTCTGGTGGTTCGTCGTCCCCGCCGTCGTCGGCTGCACCGCCCTGGTCTGGCGCCGGATCCACCCCCTGGGCGCACTCGGCGTCGCCACGGTCGCCTTCGTCGCCGACGTCGCGCTCGGCGGCAGCGTGGGCCTCATCGTGATCCTCTGGGAGGCGCTGTACGCGGTCCACCTGCACGGACGCCGAGCAGCGCGGCGGGTCGCGGTCGCCGGCGTCACGGTCGCGGTGCTCGCGGTCTCGGTCCTCGCGGGTGTGGCCTCCGGCGAGCTCCGCGGCGCCGTCCTCGGTGGGCTCCAGGCCAGCACGCTCCTGGTCATGCCGATGTGGTGGGGCGCCAACGTGCGCCAGGGTCGGGAGCTCGCCGCCGCCGCCGAGGAACGGGAGCGGCTCGAACGGGAGCGCGGCACCGCCCTGCTCCGCCTCGCCGAGGCCGCGCGGCACGACGCCGTCCGCGCCGAGCGCACCGCCGTCGCACGCGACCTGCACGACGTGGTCGCGTCGCACCTGTCCGCGATCACCATCACCTCGGGCGCGGCGCTCGCGGGCGCGGCCGAGCCGGACCGGGACCGTGCCGCGCTGCGGGCCGTCCGGGCGGAGAGCCTGGCCTCGCTGCAGGACATGCAGGCGATGATCCGCGTGCTGCGTGCCGAGACGACGGCGGGGAGCGCGGAGGGCTCGTCCGCGGAACCTGGCGCACGACAGGACCCGGGACCGGGGCCACGGCCAGGCACAGGGCCCGGCGTCTCCGACCTGCTCGCCGCACCACGCGTCGCGCAGCTCGCCCCCGTGCTCGACCAGGCGCGCCTCGCCGGGCTCGACCTGGCGGTCTCGGACCCCGACGGCGTGCTGACGGGCGCTGCCGTGCTCCCGGCCGCCGTGGACCACGCGGTCTACCGGGTGGTGCGCGAGGCCCTGACCAACGTGCACAAGCACGGCGGCGCCCACGCCGACCTGAGCTTCGCGGCGGACGGGCAGCTGGAGGTGGAGGTGCACGACGTCGGCGCACGGCCCGGCGATCCTGCGCACCCGCCCGTCGGGGCGGGCGGCACCGGACTCGGCCTGGTGTCGATGCGAGAGCGGGTGGAGGCGGTCGGTGGCACCTTCGAGGCAGGCCCGGCTCGCGACCCGGGGGAGACCGCCGGTGCGGGCTGGCGCGTGCGCGCCACCCTGCCGCTGCCGCGCCGTGCGGACACCTCGGACGGCGTTGCGCCGGGGCGTCGCGCATGATCCGCGTGCTGCTCGCCGACGACCACGCGGCGATCCGCGCCGGCCTGCGGATGCTGCTCGCGACGGCCGGCGACATCGAGGTGGTCGGCGAGGCCGGTGACGGCGCGGTGGCCGTGGCGAACGCGCGGGCGCTGCGCCCCGACGTCGTGCTGATGGACGTGCGCATGCCGGGCACCGACGGCGTGACCGCCACCCGGCGGATCGTCGAGGAGGGGCTGGCGGAGGTGCTGGTGCTCACCACGTTCGACCTGGACGAGTACGTGTTCGGCGCGCTGCGTGCCGGGGCCGCGGGCTTCCTGCTCAAGACGGCCGAGGCGACCGCCCTGGTGGACGCCGTGCGGCATGTCGCGGCCGGGGACGGCGTCGTGGCGCCCGAGGTGACCCGGCGGCTCATCGCGGAGCTCGGCGCGCCGCGCACCGGGAACGGTGCCGGCGGCCGGGCGACCCCCGCGGTCACCCTGCCGGAGGACCTGACACCCCGGGAGCTCGACGTCCTGGCGGGCCTCGGGTCCGGTCTGTCGAACGCCGAGCTGGCCGCCCGGCTGACCATCAGCGAGGCCACGGCCAAGACCCACGTGTCGCGGGTGTTCGCCAAGCTCGGCGTCACGTCCCGCGTACAGGCCGCCATCGCGGCCCGCGACGCGGGCCTCGCCTGACGCCCGGCCTCAGCCCCGCTGCTGCACCACCGTGCGGCTCAGCGTCCCCGTGAGCAGGGAGTAGACCGCCGACCCGATGATGATCCAGACCACGGCCGCGAGCACCGCCGGGACGATGTCCGCCCGGTCGGCGAACGGCACGGCGGCGAGGATCACGGTGGCCAGGGCGACCACCCAGCCGAAGAACGAGCGCGGGCGCGGGGTGCTGAGCACGAAGAGGTAGAGCACGACCGCGGCCAGCAGCGCGAAGAGCGCCCCGGCCACGACCCAGGCCATGAGGTCGGAGCCCGTGCCGAACAGGTCGGCCTGGGCGTGGACCTCCAGGCCGAGCACCTCCTCGAGGATGAAGTCCGCGGCGAGCCCGATCAGGGCGGCCACCAGGACCGTCGCCAGCGCGCCGGCCCAGTACCGGCCCACCTCCAGGCCGAGCCGCGGGTTCTCGGTGCCGGAGGTGACCGGCTGCACGTGCGCCTCGCCGCGGGCCGGACCCACCGGCTGGGTGGGGGTGCCGGGCACCTGGGCGGGCGGCGGAGGGTAGGCAGGCGGCGGCTGTTCCCCGTACTCGGGGTCGTAGGGCCGGTTCGGGTCACTCATTGAGATACCTCCCGGTTGTGAGCCGTATGTCCACTCCACCACGGATCGGACACCGGCGCACGGCAGGGGGCTACAGGACCGGCGTGTCGCGTCCCCGGGTCACCGTGGTGTCCCGGGGACGGGGCGACGCGCCAGGTCAGCGCAGGCCCTGCAGGTCCAGCACCAGGTCCTTGACCGACGCCGCCGGGACCTGCCCCGAGTCGTCCGTGACCCAGCGTTCGACCGACGCCGGGACCCTCGCGTCCGAGCACAGGAGCAGCGGCGTGTCCGCCGACGAGTCGGGCAGCCGGCCGTGGGTGCCGCGCACGTACGACCCGTCGAGCGGCGTCGTGCTCATCGCGTAGCGCAGGCCGAGCTTCTTGCGCACGAGGTTCAGCCCGGCCTTCGCCTTGGCCAGCGGGTCGGCCGGGTCGAAGAACAGCTCGGCGGGGTCGTAGCCCGGCTTGCGGTGGATGTCCACGCCGCGTGCGTACTCCGGGGCCCGGTCGTCGTCGAGCCAGAAGTAGTACGTGAACCACGCGCCCGGCTCGGCCACCACGACCAGCTCGCCGGCCCGCTCGTGGTCCAGCCCGTACTTCGCCTGCGCCTCGCGGTCCAGCACCTCGTCGACGCCGGGGACGGTGCGCAGCAGGTCGGCGACGCGGGCGACGTCCGACGGGTCGGTCACGTACACGTGCGCCACCTGGTGGTCGGCGACGGCGAAGGCGCGCGACGTCCACGGGTCGAGCTGCTCGCGGCCGTCCTGCGTGTAGACCTCCAGGTAGCCCTCGCGGCGCAGCAGCCGGTTGATGTCCACGGGGCGGTCCGCCGGCCCGATGCCGTACTCGGCCACGGCGACGACCGTGACGCCCGCGGCCTCGGCGTCGTCGAGCAGGGGCGCGAGCACGGCGTCCAGCTCGGCCGCCGCCCGGTCCGCCTCGGGGGAGTCCGGGCCGAAGCGCTGCAGGTCGTAGTCCAGGTGCGGCAGGTACGCCGTCGTGAGCTGGGACGTCCGCGTGCGCAGCAGGTGCCGCGTCACGTCCACGATCCACCGGGTCGACGCGATGGCCGCCGTCGGGCCCCAGTAGGTGAACAGCGGGAAGTCGCCGAACCGGCCCACCAGCTCGTCGTGCAGGGCCGCCGGGCGCACGTACGCGTCGGCCGACTTGCGCCCGTCGGCGTGGTAGATCGGCCGCGGCGTGACGGTGACGTCGGTGGTCATGCCCATCGCGTACCACCAGCAGACGTTGTCGGCGGCGTACATCGCGTCCCGCTTGCGGGCGGCCTCCCACACCTTCTCGCCCTCGACCAGCTTGTTGTGCTGCCGCCAGAGGTACACGTCGCCCAGCTCGCGGAAGTACCAGCCGTTGCCGACGATCCCGTGCTCGGCCGGCATGAGGCCGGTGAGCATCGTCGACTGCACGCTGCACGTGACGGCGGGCAGCACGGTGGCGAGCTCGGACTGCCAGCCCGCTCCCGCGAGGCGCCGCAGCCGCGGCATGTGGGCCAGGGCGCGGGCGGTGAGCCCGACGACGTCGAGGAGCAGCACGGGTGTCATGCGTCGATTCCTTCCGGGACGGTCTCGGTGCGGGTGGCGGTCCCGACGGTGTCGGGCAGCAGGTGGCCGGTGGCCCAGCGGAGCTCGGCGGCGATGCCCGCGACCAGCTCGCCCTCCCCGGCGGGCAGTACGTCGGGCGGCAGCACCGACCACGTGTACGTCTCGACGTCGAGGTGCGCCTCGGCGCCGTGCGGGGCGGCCCGGACGGCGTCGACGGCGTCGCGCAGCACCTGGGTCGTCGAAGCCAGCGGGGGTGCCGGCTCGTGGTGCAGCGGCACATGGAAGTGCACGCGCCACGGCCCGTCGCCGGGCAGGCCGGGGCGCCGGTCGGCGGTCCCCAGGGCCACCGGCAGGTCGTCGGACGTCAGCACCTCGCCGTCCGCGGTCAGCTCGCGCACCTGGTGCAGGTAGCGCTGCTCGACGAACCGGCCGACGGCGTCCCGCGCACCCGGTGCGGACGGGTCCGCGACCTCGAGCGCGGCCGAGGCCTGCACCTTGACCACGCGCAGCCCGGCGTCGGTGATCCGCCGGACGGCGCCCACCGGGTCGGCGAACGAGACCGCCAGGTGGCAGGTGTCCAGGCAGACGCCCACGTGCTCGGGGTCGATGCGGCGGTCGGCCGGCCACTCGGGCCCGGTGCGCGCGGCGAGCCAGGCGACCACGTCGTCCACGGTGTCGAGCACGCAGCCGGGCTCGGGCTCGACGGCGACCCGCACGGTGCGTCCGGTGCGCTCGGCGAGCGCTCGCAGCTCGGCGGACAGCGTGGCGAAGGCCTTGGTCGCCTCGTCGTCGTCGGCGCGGGTCCAGGGGGCGCGCCAGGCCAGGGGCAGGGTCGAGATGGATCCGGCGGTGCCCTCGGGGAGCAGGTCGGCCAGCACCCGCGCGCAGGCCAGCACGTAGTCGAGCCGGGCCCGCTCGGCCCAGGTGGGGGAGTAGACGGCGAGCTTGACGACCTCGCGGTGGAAGCCGCCGTAGGGGAACGCGTTCAGCGTGTGCACCTGGAGCCGGTGCTCGGTGAGCGCCGCCCGCAGCCGGTCACGGTCGGCGGCCGACCGGTCCAGGCGGTGGGCCAGCTCGGCGGGCAGCCACAGGCCGACGCCGAGCGTGTCCAGGCCCGCGGCCTCGCGGACGGGGCCGGCGTACCGGGCGAGCTGGTCGACGACGCCGTCGAGGTCCTCGGCGGGGTGCACGTTGGTGCAGTAGGAGAGCAGCATCCCGGCCCCCTCAGGCCCGCACGCCGCGGAGCACGGACGAGCCCTCGAACTCGACGCCGGGGGTGGGCGGCGCGCCCTCGGTGAAGCCCGGCACGGGGTCGAGCACGAGGTTGCCGGACTGCTCGTAGAAGGCGACGGGGTTGCGCCAGAGCACCTGGTCGACGTCGTCCTCGGTGAAGTCCGCGGCGAGCATCGCCCGCCCGGTCTTCACGGTCTTGAGCGGGTCGGAGCGGCCCCAGTCGGCGGCGGAGTTCACGATCATCCGCTCGGTGCCGTACTCCGTCAGGAGCGCGACCATGCGGTCCTCGTCCATCTTGGTGTCGGGGTAGATGGAGAACCCGGCCCACGCGCCGGCGTCCCGCACCAGGGCGACGTTGGTCTCGTTGAGGTGGTCCACCAGCACCAGCTCCGGCGCGATCCCCGACTCGCGCACGACGTCGAGGGTGCGGCGCGTGCCCGCGAGCTTGTCGCGGTGCGGGGTGTGCACCAGGACGGGCAGCTCGGCCTCGCGCGCCATCTGGAGCTGGGCGGCGAAGACCTCGTCCTCCTCGGGGGTCATCGAGTCGTACCCGACCTCGCCGACGGCCACGACGCCGTCCTTGAGCAGGTAGCGGGGCACCTCGGCGAGCACCTCGCGGCAGCGCGGGTCGTTCGCCTCCTTGGGGTTGAGCGCGATGGTGGCATGGTGGCGGATGCCGAACTGCGCGGCACGGAACCGCTCCCAGCCGAGCAGCGAGTCGAAGTAGTCGGTGAACGAGCCGACGGAGGTGCGCGGCTGGCCGAGCCAGAACGCGGGCTCGACGACGGCGCGCACGCCCGCGGCGTACAGGGCCTCGTAGTCGTCGGTGGTGCGGCTCGTCATGTGGATGTGGGGGTCGAGGATGCGCATCGTCAGTCCTTCGTCGTGCCGGTTCGGATGCTGGTGCCGGTGAGCAGGTCGAGGTCGGCGGGTACGGTGCGGCCCGCGGCCCGGCGCTCGGCGGCGAAGTCGCGGGCCATGCGGTCGAGTTCGGCGTCGGCGCGGGCGTCCAGGTCGTGCACGGCCGCGAGGCTCACGCCCTGGAAGACGAGCTTGAGCACGGCGTGCCGCCAGGTGTGCTGGTCCAGGTGCCGGGACCCGAAGGGGCCGACGGCGGCCGCGACGAGGCTGGGGTCGTTGGCCCGCAGGGCGTCGGCGGCGAGGTCGAGCCCGGCGGGCACGAGGTCGCCGACGTCGCCCCGCTCGGTCAGCGCGTCGAGGCCGCGCAGCACGCCGCGCCGCTCGGCGCCGTCGCCCTGGTGGTAGAGCGTGGTGAGGCGGCCGGCGCAGTCGGGGCCGGTGCCCACGGCGTCGGCCAGTGCGACGACGAGGGCCGCGCGGGCGGCGTCGTCGACGGTGCCGTGCACGACGCCGGCCGGGTCGCTGGCAGGGTGCAGCGGACCGCGCCCGACCCGGCGGGCCGCCAGGGCGAACGCGCGGGTGATCGTGTCCGGGTCGCGCGCGACGTCGGCGCGGGCGGCGGCGAGCCAGGCGGATGCGGGGTCCGGGTCGGTGTCCGGGCTGGTGGGGGCGTCGGTGCTCATGACACGGTCCTCTCGCTGATGGGCGCGCCGATGACCGCGGCCCACGCCCGCATCAGGGCGGCCCGGCCGTCCAGGGCGAGCCGCGGCGCGTCGTGGGAGTGGCGGGGCAGCTCGATCGCGGCGACGCCGGTGTAGCTGATGTCGGCGAGCGTGGCGAGCACCTGCGGCAGGTCGATCTCGCCCTCGCCGAACGGGCGGTGCTCGTGGTGGGTGCGGGGCATGTCGTCGAGCTGCACGTTGCTCAGGTGGGGCGCGGCGGCGCGCAGCGCACCCTCGACACCGCCGGGTTCGACCACCAGGCAGTGCCCGACGTCGACGGTGATGCCCAGCTCGGGCGGCTCGCCGACGTCGGCCAGGAGCCGCAGGGCGTCGTCGACCGTCTCGACGAGCATGCCGGGCTCGGGCTCGATCGCGAGCCGCACGCCGCGCTCGCCGGCGTACTGGGCCAGCGCGGGGATGCGGTCGCGGAGCCGGGCCCAGCCGTCGGCGGGGGCGGCGTCGTCGGGCAGGATCCCGGAGAAGAACGAGACGCAGGAGGCGTCCAGGTCGGCCGCGACCTCGATGGCCCGTTCGAGGAACCGCATCCGCAGGGCGGCGTCGCGGTCCACGAGCGTGGGCCGGTGCTTGCGCAGCGGGTCGAGCAGATAGCGCGTGCCGGTCTCGACGACCACCGCCGCTCCCTTGCCGCCGCGCATGCGCGCCAGGTGGGACCGCACGGCGGCGACCTCGGTGGGCGCACCGGGGGCGAACGGGTCCAGGTGCGGGAACCCGAGCGTGAGTGCGACGGCGTCGTAGCCCACGTCGTCGAGCACGTCGAGCGCGGTGTGCAGCGGGTGGTCGCCGAAGCCGTTGGTGCCGTAGCCCAGCAGGAACGGGGGCCTCATGTGATGCTCACCCCCGCCCGGCCGCGGGCCCGGCCCAGCAGCCGCAGCCCGTACCCGGCGGCGGCCACCCCGGCGAGCAGCGCCGTGGTGCCCAGGCTTCCCGCCCGCGCCGCCCATGCCGCCTGGAGCGGCACCATGGCCTGGATCCCGGACCGGGTGGCGGTGCGGGCGTTGGCCGCGGTCGGCTCGGCCGCCGCGCGGACCTGGCCGGGCAGGGCAGCCGTCGTGTAGGCGGCGGCCGCCGCGACGGTGGCCCACCGCGCGACGGCTCCGCCGTTCCCGTTCCGCGACGGCGTGGCGGCCGCCGCGACGGCCCCTGCCACGGTTCCGGCGGCCACACCCCCGGCCACCTGCGGCGACGTGCCGTGCACCTCACCGCGCGAGAGCACGGTGACGCCGAGGGTGTGGGCGGTGAGCCCGGCGGCGGCCGGGAGCGCGGCCCGCACACGGCCCGGGGTGGCACCGAGCAGCACGTCCAGCCCGCGGCACGCGGCCATGACGAACGGACCGGCCGGCCGGTCCTTGGCGACCAGGTCGTAGGTCCAGACGCAGGCGGCGAGCGGCACGGCGACGGCGAGCGCCCGCCGTCCGCCCGCGAGGCCCGCCGCCGTCAGGCCGCCCGCGGTGAGCGCGGCGCCGACCGTGAGTGCGCCCCGGGGCGTGATCCGGCCGGACGGGATGGGCCGCTCGGGGCGCTCGACGGCGTCGACGTGCCGGTCGCCGTAGTCGTTGAGCGCCATCCCGCCGAGGTACAGGCACGCGGACGCGACGGGCAGCAGCGCGTGGCGGGCGCGCAGCGGCACGGGCGCCGCGGCCCGTGCGGCCGCCAGCCCGGCGAGCGAGTCCCCGACGACGGACAGCGCGGCGGGTGCCCGCACCAGCTCCGCGAGGTCCGCGAGCCGGGCCCGGCGCGCGGCGGGCGGGCCGGCCGCCGTGGCGCCGGGAGCCGACGACTGCGTGCGCAGCGGAGGGTTGAAGCGAGGGGTGAAGCGGCGGGACGCGCGCGTCGTCATGGGCGGGCCTGCGCGGTGCGGCGCACCCAGTCCTCCAGCGCGACCGCCTGGGCGGCGGCGTCGTGCACGTCGGAGGTCCACGGGTCCTTGAAGAAGAAGCCGAGCTCCGGGACGGGGCCGCTGATCCCGGCGGCATGGGCGAGGGCGAGCAGGCGCGCCAGGTCGAGCACGAGCGGTGCCGCGAGCATCGAGTCGTGGGCGCTCCAGGTGGTCTGCAGCGTGATCCGCGACCCGAGGAAGCCCTCGACGTGCACGTGGTCCCACGCGACCTTGATGTCGCCCAGGTCGGGCACGTTGTCGATGTGCAGGGGCGTGGTCTCGCTGCCCGTCAGCGCTGTCAGGCCCCGGGTCTTGGTGGCGAGCTTGCTGCGCACGGCGTCGGGGTCGGCGAGCGTGGCGCCGTCGCCGCCGCCCAGCAGGTTGGTGCCGGACCAGGAGAGCACCTTCAGGCCGCGGGCGGCGAACGCGGGAGCCAGCACGGTGCGCAGCCAGGTCTGCCCGGTCTTGCCGTCCTGCCCGGCCACGGGGATGCCGCGCTCCCGCGCGAGCGCCGTCAGGGCGGGCACGCCCATGCCCGCCGAGGGGGTGAAGGCCGCGTAGGCCGCTCCGGCCAAGATCGCCGCGTACGCCGACACCGACGACGCGGGCAGCACCGCGCGGTCCGGGTCCGCCAGGGCGGTCAGCAGGGCCTCGGGGTCGTGGAGCTCGGGCGCGTCGGTGACCGGCGGCTCCGT
This sequence comes from Promicromonospora sp. MS192, assembly GCF_049532985.1. GTDB lineage: Bacteria > Actinomycetota > Actinomycetes > Actinomycetales > Cellulomonadaceae > Promicromonospora. Next base: position 44,429 of record NZ_CP186693.1, read on the forward strand.
CGAGGACAGGTCGATCACCACGACCCGGGCGAGCCCGTGCCGGTCCCGGAACGCGGTGATGTCGCCGGCGAGGCGTTCGGCCACGGCCTGCTGGGACACGGGCTGCTGGGACACGGCCTGCTGGGACACGGCCTGCTGGGACACGGCGGCGTCCGGCCCGGAGCCGTGGCCGGCGTGCGGGTCGTACCCGGGCCGCACCTCGGCGTCGGCCCGTTCGACGGCGTCGTGCGTCGCGGCGAGCAGGCGCGGCGGGATCATCCCGGTCTCCACGAGCCGCTCGGCGCGCTTGGTCATGGTGACGGCGGAGATGTCGTGCCCGCCCACCACGAGGTCGGCGAACTCGGGCAGGCCCGCGGAGGCGAACGGCTCCCGCGCGGTCACGCAGCCGGTCGGCGGCGCCTGGGCGCCCGCGATGGCCGCGAGGCCCACCGTCGCGGTGGTGGCCACGGAGCCGCGGGCTCCGACGAACCAGATTCCAGTGCGTTCTGCGGCGTGATGGCGTGCAGAGGCGTCGTGCATCGTTGCTCCCCGGTCCGACGTCGTCGTCCCGAGCAACCTATCCGGACTTATGCCGATTAGCAAACAAAAGTTCAAAGTTCACCGCGAGAAGCGCGATTCCCGACATCGGCCGATGTTTCTCCGCCCTCCCGGCCGGGAGGGCGGAGAAACCGGAGCCCCGGCGCTCAGGCCAGGCGCACGTCCGCACCGCGCGACGTCACGGCGTCGAGCGAGGCGAGCACCCCGTCGAACTCCTCGCTCAGGGCCAGGGCGCCCGCCGCGACATTCTGCTCCAGGTGACCGGCGTCCCCGGTGCCCGGGATGAGCAGCGTGCCGGCCGATCGGCGCAGCAGCCAGGCGAGGCCGACCTGCGACGGCGTGACGTCGAGCGCGGCGCTCGCGGCGAGCACCGCCGGCTCGTCGGTGACCTTCGGCATGCCGGGGAACGCGCCGCCCAGCGGGAAGAACGGCACCCACGCGATGCCGTGGGCCGCGCAGAGGTCCACCATCCCCTCGTCGGGGCGGGCGACCAGGCTGTACGCGTTCTGCACGCACGCGATGCCGGCCGGGAGCGCCCGGCGCAGCACGTCCTGCGTCACGCTGCTCAGCCCGATCGCGCCGATCTTGCCCTCGTCACGCAGGGCGGTCATGACCGCGAGCTGGTCGTCGAGGTCGACCACCTGGTCACCTTCCGCCAGGACGCCGGGCAGCGTGTCCATGCGGCGCAGGTTCACCACCGGGATCTGCTCGGTGCCGAGGCTCCTGAGGTTGTCCTCGACGCTGGCCCGGAGCTGCTCGGGCCGCTGGGCCGCGCGCAGGGGCACCGGGCCGTGCGGGTCGGGGTCGGCCCCCACCTTGGAGACGACGACGGCGCCGTCCTCGGGCCGGAGCGTGTCGCGGAGCAGCTCGTTGACGAAGCCGTTGCCGTAGAACTGCGCGGTGTCGAAGTGGTCGACGCCGAGCTCGACCGCGCGGCGCAGGAGTGCGGCCGCGGCCGCGCGGTCGCCGTGCAGCCGCTCGAGCTGCATGGCGCCGTAGCCGACGCGGGAGACGGTGTGGCCGGCGAGCGGCGCGGTGCCGCCGGGGCGCGGGGTGCCGGGCGTTTCGGGAGCGGTGCTGGATGTCATGGAAGACCAGTCCTCGTGCGATGATGGATGAAGCGGAGGACCCTCCGCTCTTCGACCGTAGCACAACCGGAGGTGCCTCCGCTTTGTCTGTCCCCGCATCCGGCCGTCCGGCGCGCTCCGACGCGCTCCGAAACCGCGGCAAGCTCGTGGCCGCCGCCCAGGAGGTGTTCGCCGCGTCGGACGACACCGTGTCGCTGGAACGTGTGGCCCGCGCCGCCGGCGTCGGGATCGGCACGCTGTACCGCCACTTCCCCACCCGCGAGGACCTCGTCGAGGCCGTGTACGGCGCCGAGCTGGACGCCGTCGCGGCCAGCGCCGCCGAGCTGCTCGGCCAGCTCCCGCCCGACCAGGCGCTCCGGGCGTGGATGGACCGCTACGCCGCCTTCGTCGCGACCAAGCGCGGCATGCTCGACACGCTGCGCACCGGCTGGGCGACGGGGCGCATCGACCAGTCCGTCACGCGGGAGCGCGTGGCGGCTGCCCTGGGCTCGATCCTCCAGGAGGGCGCGCGGACGGGGGTGCTCCGTGCCGACGTCGACCCGTCGGACGTCGCCGCGCTGCTGCTCGGGGCGCTCCTGTTCGTGGGCGCCGAGGGCCGGCCGGACCGGACCGAGCGCCTGCTCGACCTCGTCGCGGCGGGGCTGCGGCCGGAGGGGTGACCGTGGGTGCGGGTCCGCGCCGCGGTGCCGCCCGGCAGGGCCGGGGCCGCGTCCGGATCCTGGGCCGGGCTTTTGCCGATCGTCCGGCTGTGGCACCATGACCCGCATGACTCAGCGCTTCACCCCGAGCTCCACCCCGCGACAGGTGATCATCATTTCGTAGCGCGTCCGGCGAGAATCGCACCGGGCGCGCAGACCTTCCACACCCTGGAGGGTCTTTTTTGTTGGCCTGAAGACCTGGCACGGCCAGGTCGCACACATGGTTGGGAGCCTCGATGACCACCCCCTCGTTCCAGGTGTACGACACGACGCTGCGTGACGGCGCGCAGCAGGAGGGCATGAGCCTCTCCGTCTCCGACAAGCTCGCCATCGCGGCGCTGCTCGACGAGCTCGGCGTCGGCTACATCGAGGGCGGCTGGCCGGGGGCCGTGCCTAAGGACACCGACTTCTTCGCCCGGGCCGCCGCCGAGCTGACCCTGAAGAACGCGGTGCTCGCGGCGTTCGGCGCCACCCGCCGGGCGGGCGTGCGCGCGGGGGACGACCCGCAGGTGCGCGCGCTGCTCGACGCCGCGACCCCCGTGGTCACGCTCGTGGCCAAGTCGGACGTGCGGCACGTCGAGCGCGCGCTCAAGACGACCCGCGCCGAGAACCTCGCGATGATCAGCGACACCGTCGCGTTCCTCGTGGGCGAGGGCCGCCGCGTGGTGCTGGACGCCGAGCACTTCTTCGACGGCTACCGGTTCGACCGCGAGTACGCGACCAGCGCCGTGACCACCGCGTTCGAGGCCGGTGCCGAGGTGGTCACCCTCTGCGACACCAACGGCGGCATGCTGCCGACCTGGGTGGGCGAGATCGTCCACGAGCTGCGGGCGTCGACCGGCGCCGGGGCGGACGGCCTGCTCGGCGTGCACGCGCACAACGACAGCGGCTGCGCCGTCGCCAACTCGCTGGCGGCCGTCGAGGCGGGCGCGACCCACGTGCAGGGCACGGTCAACGGCTACGGCGAGCGCACCGGCAACGCCGACCTCATCACCGTCGTGGCCAACCTGGAGCTCAAGGGCGGCATGACCCTGCTGGCCGACGGCGGGCTGCGCGAGGCGACCCGGATCTCGCACGCCATCAGCGAGATCACCAACATCTCGCCGTTCGCGCGGCAGCCGTACGTGGGGGCCAGCGCGTTCGCGCACAAGGGCGGCCTGCACGCCAGCGCCATCCGCGTGGACCCCGACATGTACCAGCACACCGACCCCACGCTGGTGGGCAACGACATGCGCATGCTGGTCTCGGACATGGCCGGCCGCGCGTCGATCGAGCTCAAGGGCCGCGAGCTCGGCTTCGACCTCGCGGGCCAGGGTGAGCTGCTCTCGCGCGTCACCAACCGCGTGAAGGACGACGAGGCCGCGGGCTACACCTACGAGGCCGCCGACGCGTCGTTCGACCTGCTGCTGCGCTCCGAGCTGGGGCAGCGCCCGGAGTTCTTCGCCGTCGAGTCGTGGCGCACCATCGTGGAGACGGTGCCGGCGGGCGCCGCCCCGCCGTCGGTCCACGCGCCCGACGCCGCCGCCGTGGCCGAGGCGACCGTCAAGATCCGCGCCGGCGGCGAGCGGATCGTCACCACGGGTGAGGGCAACGGGCCGGTCAACGCCCTGGACCAGGCGCTGCGGCACGCGCTGTCGCGGGTCTACCCGGAGCTGGACCGGTTCGAGCTCATCGACTTCAAGGTGCGGATCCTGGACACGGAGCTCGGTACGGACGCGATCACACGGGTGCTGATCGAGACGAGCGACGGCGGGCGGTCGTGGTCCACGGTCGGCGTCGGCCCCAACATGGTCGAGGCCGCCTGGGAGGCGGTCACGGAGGCGTACGTCTACGGCCTGCTGACCTCGGGCGTGGAACCCCGCCCGTGAGGTAGCGCCCTGGCGAGACAGAACGGTGGCGAGACGGAACCGCTGAGGTCCTGTCCCGCCACCGTTCTGTTCTCGGCGACGTGGGTCAGACGGCGGCCGGGCGGTCCAGCTTGGCGGCGCCGACGTGGAGCTGCGGGTCGCGGACGGCCTCGTAGGTGGCGCGGATCGCGGCCGAGGACCGGTCGTAGGTGCGCTGGGCGACACGGACGAACAGGTAGTCCACCACGGTGAGCTGCGCGATGCGGCTGGACATGGCGCCCACCCGGAACTGCGTCTCGCGTGCCGTGGTGGCCAGCACCACGTCGGACACCAGGCCGATCGGGGCGTCGGGGAAGTTGGTGATGGCCGCCGTCAGCGCGCCGCGCCGGCGCGCGATCTCCAGGGCCTGGTTGGTCTCGCGCGTCTGGCCCGAGTGCGAGACGGCCACGGCGACGTTGCCCGGCTCGAGCAGCGCCGAGGAGGCCAGCTGCTGGTGCGGGTCGGGGGAGCTGAACACGAAGACGCCGATGCGCTGCAGCTTCATCGCCAGGTCCGCCGCGGCGAGGTTGGAGGAGCCCACGCCGTACACGTCGACCCGCTTGGCCTCTGAGATGGCCACGGCCACGCGCTCGATCGCCGCGGTGTCGATCATGCGGGCCGTCTCCTCGATGGTCCGCGCCTCGTGGAACGCGATCTTGGAGACGACGGCCTCGATGTCGTCGGTCTGGTTGATCTCGCCCTCGGCGATACCGGACCGCTCCATCTCCACCTCGCGCCGGCTGGTCGCCTGCGCCAGGTCGATCCGGAACTCGGGGTAGCCCGCGTAGCCGACGGCGCGGCAGAACCGCACCACGGTGGCCTGTGACGTGTCGGCGTGACCGGCGAGCTCGGTGATGGTCGAGGCGACGACCGTGTTCGGGTCGTCGAGCACCGTCTGCGCCACACGCGCCTCCGCTGGGCGCAGCGTCGGCAGTGCGCGCCTGAGTCGGACGAGAACGTCACCTGTCATGTCGCATCTCCCGCAGATCGGGTGGTAGGCCTAGGGCTCGGAACATACACCCGTACCGGGGATTCGGGCACAACGGGGTGTGAAGGAGGCAGCCGACGGCTCGGCGTCACTGAAAGTCGTCACCCGGCAGCTCGGTGGCCGACAGCTCCGCGGTGAGGATGTCGTTCGCGTTCGCGTCCTCGGCGGACTCGCGCAGCGTGTGGTGACCGTCCACGCGGACGGTGAGCCACGGCCGGAAGCCGGCCACCGACTGCGGGGTGTCGCGCAGGCGGCGGGCCAGGTGGAGCGCACCGTCCAGCGGCGTGCCACCGCTCGGCACGAGCGACACGTCCGGCCGGTCCTCCGAGAGGTGCTTGGTGAGCGACACCGTCAGCGGCGACTCCTCCTGCACCAGGCGGCCGGTCGTGGAGGCCAGGGGCGGGATGCCGCGACCCAGGGCGCTGGACAGCGTGTCGGCGAGGTGCCGGCCCGCCTCCTCCAGGATGCGGATCGAGACGCCGTCCCCCTCGGCGGCCGCGATGATGACCTCCGGGGCCATCGAGGCGAGCTGCCGGGCGCGCTGGGTGTTCTTGTAGAACTGGTTGGGCCAGCTCTCGATGAGGCCGAACTTGGCGACCGCGGCGTCCAGCAGGCGCTTCGAGCCACCACGGCTGGCGCCGTCGTGGTAGCGGCCCGCCGCGCGCAGTGCCTCGCCGCCGACCCACACACCGGCGCCCAGGTCACCCAGCAGATGGCCCCAGCCGTCGGCGCGGCGCCAGCGGCTCACGCCGTCGTACCCGAACGCGACGGCGCCCGTGCCCACGGAGAGCACGGCACCCGCGCGGCCGCGCAGCGCGCCCAGGTGGGCGGTGAGCGCGTCACCGGCGACGGCGGTGCGGTTGGTCCGCAGCTCGCGGGCGAGGATGTCGTGCACCTCGAGCGGCTTCTCGACCAGCGAGGTCAGGCCGGTGATGCCGACGGCGGCGGACGCGACGGGCGCGGTGCTGCCGTCGCTCATGCCGTCGACGCCCATCCGGGCGGCCCACGCGTTGAACGACTGGCACAGGGAGGCGACGACCGCCGGGGCGTCGCTGCCCCGGTGGTTCACCTTGACGGCGCGGCCGTTCAGGCTGATGCGCTCAGGGTTCACGGAGTTGCCGAACTCGGCGACCAGGCGCGAGCCGCTGCCGCCTACGTCGAGCGCGACGACCCAGGCGTCGACCGCCGTCTCATCAATACCCAGTGCGAGTTCGGACACCCGGTCATTCTGACACGAAACCAGGGCAAGGTTGTCTAAAGAAAGGAGTAAATTCTGGCCTGATCTGCGGTGCCTTCTCGCCAAAAGTCCGGATGTGCCCGACGCCGGGAACCCCACCTTCCGTACCTAAGGCGGGGACCGGCGTCGGACACCGCAGGCACCGTCGCCTACTGTGAACACGTGCGCGGAGAGTACAAGGTTCCATCGGGAAAGCTGGTTCGTGTCGAGACCGGTCTGGCTGCCGGGCGGCTGGCCGGGACACGGGTGAGCGGAGACTTCTTCCTCGAGCCCGACGAGGCGCTGGAGGCCATGGGGGAGGCGCTCGACGGGATGCCCGCGGACGCCTCCAAGGCCCAGCTCGCCGAGGTCGTGCGGGGTGCCCTCGAAGGGGCCACCGCCGTCGGGTTCGACGCCGACGCCGTGGCCGTGGCCACCCGGCGGGCGCTCGGCCGTGCGACCGCCTGGGAGGACCACGAGTTCGAGGTGATCCGGACCCCCGCGGTCTCGCCCCTGCTCAACGTGGCGCTCGACCAGGTCCTGACCGAGGAGCTGGGCGCCGGCCGCCGCGGGCCCACCCTGCGGTTCTGGGAGTGGGACGAGTCCGCCGTCATCATCGGCTCGTTCCAGTCCCTGCGCAACGAGGTCGACACCGAGGGTGCGGCACGGCACGGGGCCCGCGTGATCCGGCGGATCTCCGGGGGTGGCGCCATGTTCATGGAGCCCGGCAACACCATCTCCTACTCGCTGTACGTGCCGGGCTCGCTCGTGGACGGGCTCAGCTTCGAGCGGTCCTACGCCTTCCTGGACGACTGGGTGATCGGCGCCCTGCACGGGCTCGGGATCGACGCCACCTACGTGCCGCTCAACGACATCGCCTCGCCCGCCGGCAAGATCGCCGGCGCCGCCCAGAAGCGGCTCGCCGGGGGCGCCGTGCTGCACCACGCGACCATGGCGTACGACATGGACGCCACGAAGATGACCGAGGTGCTGCGGATCGGTCGTGAGAAGCTCAGCGACAAGGGCACCCGCAGCGCGAACAAGCGCGTGGACCCGCTGCGCTCGCAGACCGGGCTGGGCCGGGCAGAGGTCATCGACGCGCTGGAGGCCGCGTTCCGGGCGCGGTACCGGACGGTCACCGGAGAGGTCACGACGCGGGAGTGGGAGCTGGCGGACAAGCTCGTCGAGTCGAAGTTCGGCACCCCGGAATGGACGGCGCGCGTGCCCTAGGGCCGGTACGGACAGACCGTGCCATGATGGGCAATCACGGTTTGGTAACACCCCTAGCAGATACATCAGTGCGTCAGTAATCTCCACGCAATGCCGCGTATTGGGAAGTTCATTTCTCAGAAATATCACCTGGCTACTCTCGCGGCACCGAGCGAAAGGAAGCCGAACGATGAATCGAGCGATGCGGCGGCCGGTGGCAGCGGCCACGGGCGCGGTGCTTCTCGCGGCCACGGTGGCGGCGTGCGGCGGCGGTAGCGGCGGCGACACCGAGGGCGACGGTTCCCTCAGCGTCTGGATCATGCAGGGCACCAACCCCGACGCCGACGCGTTCTTCGACGACGTCGCCGCGGCGTTCGAGGAGGAGACCGGCGCGACGCTCGACGTGGAGTTCGTGGAGTGGGGCGACGCCCACGACCGGTTCGTCACCTCCATCGCGGGTGGCACCACCCCCGACGTCGCCGAGACCGGCACCACCTGGACCCCCGAGTTCGCCGACGCCGGCGCGCTCGCCCCGCTCGACGAGTACGTGGACCAGGCCGGGGTCACCGACGACCTGGTCGAGGGCCTGGTCGAGGCGGGCACGTACGACGAGCAGCTCTACGGCATGCCCTGGTACGCCGGCGTGCGCTCGCTCGTGTACAACACGGAGATGTTCGAGCAGGCCGGCGTCGAGCCGCCCACCACGTGGGACGAGCTGGAGGAGGCGGCCGCGGGGCTCAAGGAGGAGTTCCCCGACAAGATCGCGGTCGCGGTACCCGGCGACGCCGAGTTCACCGTGTACCCGTGGGTCTGGGGCGCGGGCGGCGAGGTCGCCACGCTGGACGGCGACACCTGGACGTCCGGCCTGGACAGCCCGGAGTCGCAGGAGGGCATCGAGTTCTGGACGGGCCTGGCCACCGAGGGCGGCTACTCGTCGACCGGAGCCACGACGTGGCGCGAGACGGACGTGCTGGACTCGTTCGCCGCGGGCGACGTGGGCATGGCCGTCATGGGCTCGTGGACCCCCGGCGCGATCGTCGAGGCCAACGCCGACATGGAGGGCAAGTTCGCCGCCGTGCCGATCCCGGGGCAGGACGGCGGCATCGCGCCGTCGGTGCTGGGCGGCTCGCACCTGAGCATGTTCGAGACGGCGCAGGACAAGGACCTCGCCTGGACGTTCATCGAGATGATGACGACCGGCGAGTTCGCGCAGCAGTGGGCCGAGCAGTCCGGGTACTTCCCGGGTCAGGTGTCGCTGCTGGACGAGACCCTGGCGAGCACCGACCCGCTGGTGGCGCCGTTCGCCGAGCAGTTCGTGGACGGCGGCGCGTCCGTGCCCGCGGCCCCCACCTACGGCGCGGTGCAGGCGAAGCTGACGACGAGCACGATGATGCAGTCGATCCTCTCCGGGGAGTCGGACGTCGCCACGGCGTCGGCCGCCGCGGCGGAGGAGATGACGAACGTGCTGAACGGCGCTGGATGACGGCGTCGGCCCCACCCACGCCGCGGCCGGTCCCGACAGGGGCCGGCCCGGCGGCCCGCAGGACCGCCGGCGGGCGGTCGGGCAGCTGGTCGGGCAGGGCCAGGGCCGCCGCCGCGCGGCCCTGGCTGCTGCTCGCCCCCGCCCTGCTCGTCCTGGCGGTGCTGCTGCTGTGGCCGCTGGTGCGGGTGTTCCTGTTCTCCCTGCAGGACTACGGCCTGCGCGAGATCACCACGGGCGAGCCGAACTGGATCGGCCTGCGGAACTACACCGAGATCCTGACCGCCCCCGAGCTGTGGACCGTGGTGCTGCCCAACACCGTGGGCTTCGCGGTGCTGTCGGTGGCCGGCACGGTCGCGTTCGGCACGGCCGTCGCGGTGCTGCTCGCCTCCCTGGGCACGTTCTGGCGCACCGTGACCTCCAGCGCGATCATGGCGGCCTGGGCCATGCCCGCCGTCACCGGCACGTACGTCTGGGTCTGGATCTTCGACGCCGACCGCGGCGTCTTCAACGACACCCTGATGAACCTCGGGCTCCTGGACGACCCCACCAACTGGTTCACGGGCCGGTGGACCTTCTACGCGATCGTGCTGCTCAACGTGATCCACCACGGCTTCCCGTTCGTCGCGGTGACCGTGCTCGCCGGCCTGCTCGGCGTGCCCAAGGAGATGCTGGAGGCCGCCGAGATGGACGGCGCAGGCTCGTTCCGGCGGTTCTTCTCCATCATCGTGCCGCAGCTGCGGCAGGTGTTCGCCGTCGTGATCATCCTGTCGACCATCTGGGACTTCAAGGTGTTCGCGCAGGTGTACCTCATGCCCGGCGGCGCCGGGTCGAACCGGTCGGTGCTGAACCTCGGCGTCTGGTCGTACGTCGAGTCGTTCGGGCAGAACCGGTACGGGTTCGGCTCGGCCATCGCCGTGCTGCTCACGCTGCTGCTGCTCGCGATCACCGCGGTCTACGTCCGCACCGTGCTGGCGGAGGAGGAACGATGAGCGCACGACGGTCCCCGCTGCGCCAGGTCACCAAGGGGGTGCTGGTCGCCCTCCTGCTCGTGTTCACGCTGTTCCCCGTCTACTGGATGCTGAACAGCTCGCTCGACGCGCAGGCTGGGCACACCAGCAGCCTCTGGCCGGCCGAGCCCACCCTCGACCACTACACGTTCGTGCTCACCGAGGGCGGGTTCGGCACGTTCCTGCGCAACTCGCTGCTCGTGGCGCTCGGCACCGTGCTCGTCTCGTCGCTGCTCGCGCTGCTGGCGTCCGTCGCGGTGGCCCGCTTCCGGTTCCGCATGCGCACCCAGATCCTCATGCTCGTGCTCATCGTGCAGATGGTGCCCCTGGAGGCGCTCGTCATCCCCCTGTTCGTGCAGGTGCGCGACCTCCAGCTGCTCGGCACCCTGCTCGGCCTCGTCGTGGTCTACGTGGCGCTCGCGGTGCCGTTCGGGATCTGGATGCTGCGCGGGTTCGTCGCGGCCGTCCCCGTCGAGCTGGAGGAGGCCGCCTACCTCGACGGCGCGAGCTGGGGCCGCATGTTCTGGTCGGTCCTGCTGCCGCTCGTGGCGCCCGGGCTCGTGGCCACCAGCATCTTCGGCTTCATCACGGCGTGGAACGAGTTCATCTTCGCCATGACGATGCTCGGCGGTGCCACCGAGAGCTACACCGTGGCGATCGGGCTGCGGTCGTTCTTCGGCATCCACTCCAACGACTGGGGCGCCATCATGGCGGCCTCCACGATCATCACCGTGCCCGTGATGATCTTCTTCGTGCTGGTCCAGCGGCGCCTCGCCTCCGGTCTGACCTCGGGGGCCGTGAAGGCATGAGCGCGGAGCCCGGCGGCCGCCTCGGGCGGGCCGTGAACGGCGTGCTCCTGCCGGGCTTCGAGAGCCCCGGCGGGCACGTCCCCGGCTGGCTGGCCGACGCCGCCCGCGCCGGCCTGGCCGGTGTCGTCTACTTCGCCCGGAACACGCCGGACGTCGAGACCACCGCGGCGCTCTCCACGGCGCTGCACGCGATCTCGCCCGACCTGCTCGTCGCCGTCGACGAGGAGGGCGGCGACGTGTCGCGCCTGGAGGCCGCGAGCGGGTCCTCGCTGCCCGGGGCGGCCGCGCTCGGCGTCCACCCCGGCGGGCCCGCCGTCTCGCTCGACGCCGGGCGTGCACTGGGCCGGCTGCTGGCGGCCACCGGTGTCGACCTGCTGCTCGGCCCGGTGCTCGACGTCGTGTCCGAGCCCGACAACCCCGTGGTCGGCGTGCGTGCCTTCGGGACCACGCCCGAGGTCGTCGCGCAGCACGGCATCGCCTTCGCCCGCGGCGTGCGCAGCGCCGGCGTCGGCGTGTGCGGCAAGCACTTCCCCGGGCACGGCGCCACCACCGTGGACTCCCACATCGGGCTGCCCGTCGTGGACGCGCCCCTCGCCGTCGTCCGGGAGCGGGACCTCGTCCCGTTCGCGCGCGCCCTGTGCACCGACGGCGGCCAGGCTCCCGGAGCCGGACCGCGCGACCAGTCCCGGCTCGACGCCGTCATGACCGCCCATGTGCTCTTCCCCGCGATCGGGCCCGCGCCCGCCTCCGTCGAACCCGCTGCCACGCGGCTGCTGCGCGAGCTCGGCCACGACGGGCCGGTCGTCACCGACGCGCTCGACATGGGCGCCCTGCGCCGGCTCACCGGCACGGTGGGGGAGGCCGCGGTGCGCGCCGTCGAGGCCGGCGCCGACCTGCTCTGCCTCGGCCTGGACCCGGCCCTCTACACCGAGGCGTACGACGCGCTCACCGCCGCCGTCGCATCCGGCCGGCTGACCGTCGAGCGCCTGGAGGAGTCCGCGGGCCGGAACCGGGCACTGGCGGCGGACGTCCGCGGCCGTCGGGCGGCGGCAGGGACGACGACGGGAACCGCCCCCGCCCGGGCGGCTCTCGCGGAGCTGTCCGAGGTCGGCGCGCGGATCGCGGACGTCGTCGTGCACGTGCGGGGCACCGGCCCGGTGCCGCTGCCGCCCGACGCGTCGCCCGACGTCGTGGACCTGCGGACCCGGCTGGACCACGCGGCGGGTCGCACGGCGCGGCACGTGCAGTCGGCGCTCGCGGCGGCCTGGCCGGGAGCCCGGGAGCTCCCCGCCGAGGGTGATCTGGAGAGTGGTGCCGAGGGAGCAGCGGACCCGCCGGAGACGGGCGACCTGCGTGCCGTCGACGATTCGTCCGCGGGTGTCATCCCTGGTCAGAGCCCTGTCGGGGAGATGCCCGCAGAACTCGGCCTGGATGAACGCGGACTTGCCGTGCTTATTGCCCGATTCACCCGGTACGGTGTATCGGCGGATCTCGACAGAAGCAGGCTCGAACGTGGTGCAGAATTTCCTGGACACTTGTCCAACACGGCACCGCGCCGCGAACCACTCGTCGTGATCACCCGTGAACCCGTCCCGGGTTCGGCCGAACGGGCCCGGCTGGAACAGCTCTGGGCCGTGCGGCCGGACCTCGTCGCGGTCCACACGGGCCTTCCGGGACCGGTCGAGGACTGGTTCGGGACGCTGCGTGACGGGGGGCCGGCGGTCGTGGTGGCGTGCGGGACGGGTCGTGCGAACGCGGCGGCCGCCGTCGCGCGCCTCCAGGGGCGATGAACTACGGACACAGCGAGACAGAGCACAGGATCAGCGAGGGAAAGGGGCACGCCGATGATCGCGGAGGCGGGATTCCAACGGCACGCACAGTCGGCGCCACGCCCGGTCTCACCCACCGAGGAGCGCAACCCGCGCACCCGTGACATCGACGTGGTCTCCACGGCGGACATGGTGCGCATGATCACCGACGAGGACGCCGCGGTCATCGCCGCCGTCCGCGCGGCGCACCCGCGCATCGTCGAGGCGGTCGACCTGGCCGTGGAGGGCATCCGGGCCGGCGGGCGCGTGCACTACGTCGGTTCGGGCACCTCGGGCCGCATGGGCCTGCTCGACGCCGCCGAGCTGCTGCCCACCTACGGCGTGGGCGAGGAGATGTTCGTGCCGCACCTGGCGGGCGGCCTCGGTGCCTTCAAGAAGGCCGTCGAGGGCGCCGAGGACGACGGCGCCGCCGGTGCCGCGCTCGTCGCCGACGTGGGGCCCGCCGACATGGTGTTCGGCATCGCGGCCAGCGGCAACACCCCGTACGTCGGTGGCGCGCTCGACATGGGCCGCTCGCGCGGGTCGCGGACCGTGCTGCTCGCGTCCAACCCGTTCGCGGCCCTGGCGCCGAAGGCCGACGTGCCCATCCTGGTGAACACCGGGCCGGAGGCCATCACGGGGTCCACCCGCATGAAGGCCGGCACCGCCCAGAAGATGGTGCTGAACACCTTCTCGACCGCGGTGATGGTGCGGCTGGGCAAGACCTACTCGAACCTCATGGTCGAGGTGCTCGCCACCAACGCCAAGCTGCGCCGTCGCCTGGTCCGCCTGCTCACGCAGGCCACCGACCTGGAGCCGGACGTCTGCGAGAACGCCCTGGCCGCGACCGACGGCGACCTGCGGGCCGCCCTCGTGATGCTGGTCGCGGGCGTCGACCGCTCGGCGGCGTTCGCGGCGCTCGCGCCCGCCCCGGGCAGCTTCGGCACCCCGTCGGTCCGCGAGGCCCTCTCCCGCCTGGGCGTCACCCCGCGCTGACCCCGGCCTGCTGCCCGGTAGGCCTGTCTCGGTGGGCATGTCTCGGCAGGCACGTCCGCGCGAGGTCGTGCCTGACCTGTGAGGTCGTGACTTTCCTGCGGGGTCGTGCCTGCCCTGCGGGGTCGTGCGTGCCCTGCGAGGTCGTGACTTTCCTGCGAGGTCGGCAGTTTGCGTCGAGGTCGGTACAGGCCTGTGCCGACCTCGAAGCAAACTGCCGACCTCGAGCGGGGCTGCCGACCTCGAGTGGAGCTGCCGACCTCGAGTGGAGCTGCCGACCTCGAGTGGGGCTGCCGATCTCGAGTGGAGCTGCTGACCCTGACTGCCGGGGCCGCGGTCAGCGGGGTGGGCGGGGGCCGAAGACCGCCGTGCCCACACGCACCACGGTCGCGCCCTCCGCGACGGCCAGCTCCAGGTCGTTCGTCATGCCCATCGAGAGCTCCCGCGCGGCCGAGGTGCCCGGGGCGGCCGACGCCACGACCTCGTCACGGATGGCGCGCAGCCGGGCGAACCCGGACCGGACCGTCTGCTCGGTCGCACCCTCCAGGGGCGCGCCGATGGTCATGAAGCCCGTCAGCCGTAGGCCCGGCAGGGCGGCGACGGCGGTGGCCAGCGCGACGGCGTCCTCGGGCCCGACGCCGGACTTACTCGCCTCACCCGTGACGTTGACCTGCACCATCACGTCGAGCGTGCGGCCGTCGCGCACGCACCGGTCCGAGATCGCCCGGGCGAGGTCGAACGAGTCGAGCGTCTCCAGACCCGTGGCGGTGGCCAGCACCTGGTTGATCTTGTTGCGCTGCAGGTGACCGATCATGTGGACCTGGAGCGTGCCGTCCGCGACCCGGTCCGCGACCGCCGGCGCCTTCGCGACGAGCTCCTGCACACGGTTCTCGCCGATCAGGTCCACGCCCGCCGCCAGCACCTCCAGCACGGCCTCGGCCGGCTGCGTCTTGGTCGCGACCAGCAGCCGTACCTCGCCGGGTTCGCGCCCGGCAGCGCGCGCGGCGGCGGCGATCCGTTCGCGGACGACGGCGAGACGGCCGGCGACGGAGGAGGGGGACTGCAGCTGCTCGGGCACGGGGCGAGTCTATTTCGGCCCGTCGGTACCCCGGGTGGCGTGTCCGCCGCGGGAGGTTCAGGGTCGGTTCAGGGGGGTTCCTGGTACCGCGAGCCTCCCGGTCTGCGGAAGGATGCAACCATGAAGACGCTGCTGAACATCATCTGGGTCATCTTCGCGGGGTTCGGGCTGTGGGTCGGCTACATGCTCGCGGGGATCATCTGCTGCCTGCTCATCGTCACCATCCCGTTCGGCATCGCGTCCTTCCGCATCGCGGGGTACGCCCTGTGGCCGTTCGGGCGTGAGGTGGTGGAGCACCCCCGCTCCGGCGCGTTCGCGCTCATCGGCAACGTGATCTGGGTGATCGTCGCGGGCTGGTGGCTGGCCCTGGGCCATGTCGTCACCGCGATCCCGCTGGTCATCTCGATCATCGGCATCCCGATGGCCTGGGCCAACCTCAAGCTCATCCCGGTGTCGCTGATGCCGCTCGGCAAGCAGATCGTCTCCAGCGACGCCCTGCTGCCGACGTACCGGAAGCAGGGCGCGGCGGCCTGAGCCCCGTCGCCGGCGGCGCTCGGCCCAGCGCCGCCGGCGCTGTCGGGCCCAGCACTGTCGGGCCCAGCACTGTCGGGCCCAGCCCCGTCGGGCCCAGCGCCGCCCGCGCCCGCCCGCGCCCTCAGTCGCGGGCGATCGGCGCCGTCGTCCCGCCCGTGAGGGTCAGCAGGTCGGCCGGGGCGAGGCCGACGTCGAGCCCGCGCCGGCCCCCGGACACGTAGACCACGTCGTACGCCTGCGCCGACTCGTCCAGCACCGTCGTGTGCCGCGTCTTCTGTCCCAGCGGCGAGATGCCGCCCACCACGTAGCCGGTGGCGCGCTCGGCCGTCGCGGGCTCGGCCATCGCCGCCTTCTTGCCGCCCGCCGCGCGGGCCAGGGCCTTGAGGTCCAGCTTGCGGTCCACCGGCACGATGCCCACCACGAGCTTGCCGTCGACGTCGGCGAGCAGCGTCTTGAACACCTGGGGCGGATCGACCCCAATGGCGCGTGCCGCCTCCAGGCCGAAGCCGAGGTCGCTGGCGGGGTCGTGCTCGTACGGGTGCAGCGTGTGCGGCAGCCCGGACTTCTCCAGGGCCACCACGGCGGGCGTCCCGTGGCTGGCGCGGGCGGACTTCGAGTTCTTGGCCACGACGTGATTGTGCCGTGCGGGCGGGCCAGGGGCGCAGCAATTTCGTGGTGCGGACCCGCCGGGGCGGCTGAAACCCGGCCAACCCGGTCGGAATCTACGCCGTTAGCGTGGGGGGCGTGCTCGTACTCCTGGTCCTCGCCATCCTCGTCGGGGGCTCCCTGCAACGCGTCGCCGGGATGGGGTTCGGGCTCGTCGCCGGCCCGTTCATCGTCCTGCTCCTCGGGGCGCGGGAGGGCGTCCTGTTCGTCAACGTCGTCGGCGCCGTGATGGCGCTCGTGGTGCTCTGGCGCATGCTGCCCCGCATCGACTGGCGCCGCTACGGGTGGCTGGTCGCCACGTCGGTCGCCACGAGCGTGCCCGCCGCGTACCTGATGCGCGACGCGAGCTCGGCCGCGCTGGAGCTGGTGGTCGGGCTGGTCATCGTCGTGGCGATGACGCTCGCCCTGGTCACCAACCGGCTGCGGGGCGCCCGCCGGCCGTTCGCGGAGCGCGCCCGCTGGCCCCTGCTGCTGACCGGTGTCGCGAGCGGGCTCGGCAGCGTGGCCGCCGGCATCGGCGGCCCGCCCCTGGCGGTCTACTCGGTGCTCGACCGGTGGGATCCCCGGGCGTTCGCCGCGACCGCGCAGCCCTTCTTCATGACCAACGCGGTGGCGGCGATCGTGGCGAAGGTGACCGTGGCCGACGTCGTGCTGCCGCCGCTCGTCTGGTGGGAGTGGCTGGTCGTGGGCGCCGCCCTGGCCGGCGGGGTCTGGGCGGGGGAGCTGCTGGCGGGCCGGGTGTCGGCGAGCGCCACCCGCAAGGTGCTGGTGGTGCTCGCCTACGTGGGTGGCCTCGCCACCCTGACGCGCGGGCTCGTGGGCCTGCTCGCCTGACACCCGGCCGCCGTCGGCTCACCCCTGGTCGAGCGGCCCCAGGACCATCGCCGGCTCGCCCGACGCCGTGAGCCGGGCCGTGCCGAGGTTGCCGACCGTGCAGCTCCCGCTGCGCGGGGCTCCGTCGTTCCAGACCTGGCGCAGGCAGTTGCGCATGGCGAGCTGTCCCCAGTAGCTCGGGTGCAGCGACTCCTGGACGTAGTACGGCGAGTCGCCGATCGTGGTGACGGTCCGGATCTGGTTGACCCACTCGGTCCGGTCGACGGCGCCCGCCGCCCGCCAGTCGGGCAGGCCCACCTCCTCGTACAGCCCGACGCCGTGCTCGCACAGCCGCCGGCCGTCGAACGCGTGCGTCATGTCGAGGGTGCGGACGTTCGGCAGCCCGACGTCGGAGGCCGCGCCCAGCAGCGCCCCGTTGATGGTGGGCAGCGCCGTGGAGTTGGCCCAGTCGGCGTCCCGGTTCCAGAGGCCGCAGCCGCCGACGGACTGGCGGGTGTACCCGGACTCGGCGTACCGGAACCCGGACCCGTCCGGCACGGGCGACGGGTAGGTCTGGACCACGAGCGTCCACTGGTCGGTGCGGTACCCGGCGTTGCTCATGGCGGTCGCGACGTTGTCGAGCGCGGCGGCCACCCGGGCGCGGACGGCGGCGACGTTCGCGGCGGTGAAGTTGGCCGCGACCGAGCTGTCGTCGTGGCAGTAGTTCTTCCACCAGGACGGGGAGGTGAGGAAGTTGACCACGCAGGTCTGGACGACGCTCGCGAACTCGAAGTCGTTGCCACCGATCGAGACCACGACCATGCGGACGTTCCGGGTGGCGGCGGCCTCCTGCAGCAGGAGGGCCTGACCCTTGTTGCCGCCGCTGGAGTAGAAGTCGATGCCGGGCTTGAAGGGGGAGCCGGCCGAGGTTGCGGTCGTCGCCCCGCTGCAGGCGAGGTTGAGGCCGTTTGTCCCGGCGCCGATGTAGGCCTCGGCGGAGGACGCGCGGTGGCAGCGGGGGATGAGCTCGCCGGTGCCGCTGGAGTTGTCGAAGTAGGCGGTGGGGCCCAGGGCGTCGGCGCGGCGGTAGTCGCTGTTGGAGGCGCCGGCCCAGCGGCCGGCCTCCCCGGAGATGTAGGAGTCGCCGAGCGTGACGACCCAGGGCGTCCCGACGCCGGGGGCGTCGGCGGGCAACGGTGTGGTGGAGAGGGCCGCGGTGGACAGCGGCACGGTGGGCAGGGGTGTGGCGGGCAGGGCCGCCGCGGTCGCCGGTGTCGCGGTGGCGGCGAGGGCGAGCGAGGCGAGGAAGCCGAGGGTGAGGTGGCCGAGCGTTCGCAGGTGCGTCGTCATTGGCACTCCTGTGTCCAGGCAGTGCCGGTGGCACTGCTGACCGGAACTCTAATAAAAGGAGTTTACGCCAATCCCGGAAAAAGGTAAATGATCGGCAAATTCAGATCTGACCCACGTCCAGAACCGTCAGCACGACCTCGCCGGCCTCGTCGCTCGCCGCCAGGTCGACCTGCGCGGTGATCGCCCAGTCGCGGTGCGCGTCGGCGTCGTCGAGCACCTGTCGTACCCACCAGGTGCCGGGTTCCACGCGGCCGCCGTCCTGCGTGGCGGCGCCCGGCAGCTCCGCGCCCGGCTCCAGGATGGTCAGCAGCGCGGCCGAGCGAGCCTGGGGGCCGATCCCGATCGCGTCGTCGCCCTGCTCCTCGAACAGCGGGTCCAGGGCGTCCGCCCAGGCGTCGGCGTTCCATCCGCCGCCCAGCGCCGCCAGCGCCGGGTAGGACTCGCGGGCGGCGAGCTCGACGCGGCGGAACATCGCGTTGCGCACCAGCCGGCGGAACGCGCGCGGGTTGCCGGTGACGGGCCGGGCGGGTGCCTCGGCCCCGGCGTCGGCCAGCTCACCGTCGGTCACGAGGTCGGCATCGTCGTCCACGGGGTTGGCCAAGCGCTCCCACTCGTCGAGCAACGACGAGTCCACGCCGCGCACCAGCTCGCCGA
The DNA here is from genome assembly GCF_049532985.1 of Promicromonospora sp. MS192. Lineage (GTDB taxonomy): Bacteria > Actinomycetota > Actinomycetes > Actinomycetales > Cellulomonadaceae > Promicromonospora. Next base: position 63,246 of record NZ_CP186693.1, read on the forward strand.
GCCACTCGACGATCTCCTGCACCTCCTCGGTGCGGTGCTCCTCGGGCACCACCTGGCGCACGGCCCGGTAGGCGTCGGCGAGGTAGCGCAGCACCACGCCCTCCGTGCGCTCCAGCCCGTACACGCTCACCGTCTCGGCGAACGTCATGGCCTTCTCGACCATGTCCCGCACCACCGACTTGGGGGAGAGCTCGTGGTCGGCCACCCACGGGTTGCTGCGGCGGTAGGCCTGGAACGCGGGCTCCAGCAGGTCGGCCAGCGGCTTGGGCCACGTGACCTCCTCCAGCAGCTCCATCCGCTCCTCGTACTCGATGCCCTCGGCCTTCATCGCGGCCACGGCCTCGCCGCGGGCCTTGTTCTGCTGACCCATGAGCACCTGGCGAGGGTCGTCCAGGGTCGCCTCGATCACGGAGACGACGTCGAGCGCGTGCGTCGGGCTCTCGACGTCGAGCAGGTCCATGGCCGCCAGGGCGAACGGCGACAGCGGCTGGTTCAGCGCGAAGTCACGCGGCAGGTCGACCATGAGGCGGGCCGACGGGCGGAGCGTGCCGGCGGCGTCGCGCACGCGGACCTTCTCGACCACGCCCGCGACCCGCAGCGAACGGTAGATCCGGAACGCCTGGCGCACGTGCTCGGCCTGCTGCGTCTCCGTGTCGTGGTTCGCGGTCAGCAGGTGGCGCATGGCGTCGACCGGGTCGGTGGTGCCGGCCGACGCGCGGGCCAGCACGTTGAGCACCATCGCGTGGTTCACGCGGAACTGGGAGACCAGCGGCTCGGGGTCGGCGTCGCGCAGGCGCTCGAAGGTGGCGTCCGTCCAGTTCACGCTGCCCGACGGCGCCTTCTTGCGCACCACCTTCTTGAGCTTCTTCGGGTCGTCACCGGCCTTGGCCAGCATCTTGCGGTTCTCGATGACGTGCTCGGGCGCCATGACCAGCACCTCGCCCACCGTGTCGTACCCGGCGCGGCCCGCCCGCCCGGCGATCTGGTGGAACTCACGGGCGCTCAGGTGGCGCATGCGCTCGCCGTCGAACTTGACGAGGCTGGTCAGCAGGACCGTGCGGATCGGCACGTTGATGCCGACGCCGAGCGTGTCGGTGCCGCACACGACCTTGAGCAGGCCCTTCTGCGTCAGGCGCTCCACGAGCCGGCGGTACTTGGGCAGCATCCCGGCGTGGTGCACGCCCACGCCGTGCCGCAGGAACTTGCTCAGGATCTTGCCGAACCCGGTGCCGAAGCGGAAGGCGCCCATCTCCGCGACGATGGCCTCCTTCTCCGACTTGCTCGCCACGTTCATCGACAGCAGCGACTGCGCGCGGTCGACGGCGTCCTTCTGCGTGAAGTGGACCACGTAGACCGGGGCGCGGTGCGTGGTCACCAGCTCCTGGATCACCTCGGTGAGCGGCTCGACCACGTAGGAGAACGTGAGCGGGACCGGGCGCTCGGCGCCCGCTACCTCGGCCACCGGCCGGCCGGTGCGCTCCTCGAGGTCCTCCCGCAGGCGGGACGTGTCGCCGAGAGTGGCGCTCATCAGGATGAACTGGGTGTCCTTGAGCTCCAGCAGCGGCACCTGCCACGCCCAGCCGCGCTGCGGGTCGCCGTAGTAGTGGAACTCGTCCATGACGACCTGCGCGACGGCGTCCTCGTCGGCGTCCGCGCCCCGTCCGCCGTCGCCGTTGCCCCGGCGCAGCGCGAGGTTCGCCAGGATCTCCGCGGTGCAGCAGATGATCGGGGCGTCCGGGTTGACGGCGGAGTCGCCCGTCATCATGCCCACGTTCTTCGAGCCGAACGCGGCCACCAGGTCGAAGAACTTCTCGCTGACCAGCGCCTTCAGCGGCGCGGTGTAGTACGTGCGGCCACCCCGGCCCGACCGGTGCGCCGCGAGCGCGGCGAACTGGGCACCCATGGCCACCATCGACTTCCCGGACCCCGTGGGCGTCGCGAGGATCACGTGGGAGCCCGTCATGACCTCCAGGAGCGCCTCCTCCTGGTGCGGGTAGAGCGCGCGCCCGCCCGCGGCGGCCCACTCGCCGAAGCTCTCGAACAGGACGTCCGGGTCCGGGTCCTTGCCCGTGGGTGCGGGCAGGTACGGGATCAGGGTGCCGGCGGGCTTCGGGGTACCCGGCTGGCTGGTCGAGGAGAAGGTGGTCGCGGTGGTCGAGGAGGGCGCCGTCATGGTCCGCCCATTCTTGCAGGCGGGTGCGGGGGTGGGTGAGGTCGGCGGTCAGCCGGCGGGCCGGTCGCCGCGCGTGCGCTTCTCGCCCGCCTGGACCGCCACCACCCCCGCGAGGATCAGCACGCCGCCGACGAGCTGGACCGGCCGGGGCAGCTCGCCCAGCAGCAGCCAGGCGAAGCCGATCGCGGCGACCACCTCGAACAGCCCCACGAAGGAGGACAGCCGCGGGCCGAGCAGGCGGCCCGCCGCGATGCCGGCCACGTAGGCGAGCGCCGCCGTCACGACGCCGAGGCCGATCACGGGCAGCCACCACGGCACGGCCGTGCCCGCGTAGACGGGCGCCGCCGTGCTGTAGTCCAGCGGCATCAGGCCGGTGGCGCCGAGCAGGCCGAGGGCGAGGGTCGCCGTCGTCAGGCCACCGGCGGCCAGCGCGAGCGGCGGCAGGCCGGTCTCCGCGTTCGCGTTGATGACGAAGTACGTCGAGACGCCGAGCATCGCCACCAGGGCCCAGGCCACGCCGGCCGGATCGGTGGCCCCGGCACCCGCACCGGTGGCCAGGTCCAGCACGAGCACCAGCCCGACGGCGGCCAGGAGCGTGCCGAGCACGGTGGCGACCGTCGGGCGCTGGCCGTGCCGCAGCCAGAACCAGAGCACCACCGCGGCCGGTGCCGTGTACTCGATCAGCAGGGCGGGCCCGACGGGCATGTACTGGACGGCGGAGAAGTACGCGAACTGGCAGCCCGCGACGGACACCGCGCCGTAGACCGCGATGAGCCCCAGGTTGCGCCGCACCGGTCCCCAGTCGCCCCGCAGCGAGACGATGCCGAGCGGCAGCACCACGAGGGCCGCGATCGCCACGCGCGCCAGGACCATGGCGCCGGGGCTCCAGCCGGTGTCGAGCAGCCCGCTGGCGAACACCCCGGAGAGGCTGAACGCCGCGGCGGAGACCCCCGCGAGCACCAGCCCGGACGTCAGGCGGCGGGCAGGGGTCGTGCCTGCTCCGGCCACGGCTGCTCCGGCTGTGCCCGCTCCGGTCCTGCCCGCTCCGGCCGCCAGGGGGCCGGTCGCTGCCGACCCGCCGGTGTCAGGTGTCACTGCGCCCATGGGTCCTGACGCTAGGGGTGACGGGGTAATGTGTCAACGTGGTTTTCGCTCATGACACCGAGGAGTCGCTGCAGGCCGCCGTCGCGCTCGTGAACGCCGCCGAGCCACCGGTCACCCTCACGACGGTGGCCGACCTCGACGCGTTCTTCACGCGGCACGGCTACACCGGGCGGCACGACGGCACCGAGGCCGAGCTCCGCGACGTCCTGGCCCTCCAGCCGCGCCTGCGCGAGCTCCTGCTGGCCGACCGCGACGTGGCCGCCGGCCTGGTCAACGACATGCTGGCCGACGCCGGTGCGGTGCCCCGGCTCGTGCGCCACCCGCCGGAGGACTGGCACGTCCACGCGGTACCGGCCGACGCCCCGCTCGCCACCCGCGTCCTGGTGGAGACCGCGATGGCGATGATCGACGTCGTCCGCGAGGACGAGCACTCCCGCCTCGCCGTCTGCGCCGACGACGACTGCGCGGGGATCGTCCTGGACCTCTCCCGGAACCGGTCCCGCCGCTACTGCTCCACGACGTGCGGCAACCGCAACGCCCAGGCCGCCCACCGGGCGCGGCAGGCGGACCGGGCGGGTCAGCCCGCCACGGTGTAGCGCGTCGCCCCGGACGCCACGGCGGCGCGGATCGCCTCGGCCACCCCGGTGACGTCGTCCGGGAGGTCGGTGAGGACGACGCCGGGCGTGGTGCCGCCGGGCGTGGTGCCGGCGGATGTGGTGCCGGCGGATGTGGTGCCGGGCGTGGCGTCGGGCGTGGCGTCGGGTGCGTCGTCGTCGGCGGGTGGCGCCGTGCCCGGTGCGATCTGGGCCGTGGCCCGGGCGAACTCCTCGTGCATGTGCCGGGCGGCCCCCAGGTCGGTGAACCCGTGCCCGGTGCGTGTGGCCACCCGGTGCAGGCAGGTCTCGACGGGCGGCAGCAGCACCACGTAGTCGATCGCCGCCAGCCCGGTCAGGGCCGCGAAGCCGGGCAGGAACCACGGGCCGATCACGCCGTCGTACACCACGTGGATGCCGCCGCGCGCGAAGGTGCCGGCCGCCGCGGCGGCCGCACGGGTCGTCGTGTCGTTCTGGGCGCGCGACCCGGGCAGCCAGGGCGAGACGTAGCCGCGGCGGAGGAACGTGAAGAAGGCGTCGCCCTCCACGAGCGCGCTCGGCTCCCACAGCTCGGCCAGGGCCGCGGACACCGTCGACTTGCCCGAGCCGGGCGGCCCCGTGACGACCAGGAGGGTCGCGGCGTCCGTCATCCCAGGTCCCAGAGCATGCGGTACCAGGCGACCCGCTCGGGGTCCTCGTCGATGCCGTACCCCTCGTAGACCAGGTGGTCGTAGCCGGGGCCGTAGTTCCAGCCCAGGCTGTAGGTCGCCACCGCGAGGTCGGCCCAGCGGTCGGCCACGCCCAGGGACCCGAGGTCGACGTGGCCGAACCAGGTGCCGTCGTCGGCCAGCAGGGTGTTGGGAGCGCAGGCGTCGCCGTGGCAGACCACCAGCCGGTCGTGGTCCGGCGCGTCCGCCAGGCGGGCGCGGGCCTCGGCCGACCAGCCGGCGGCCGCGTGCCCCCGGGCCGCCCGGTCCTCCGCGACCGCGATCCGGTCCTCGATGCTCCAGGTCCACGGGCACCGGTCGACGGGCAGGGCGTCGTGCATGGCCCGCAGGCCCACGCCGATGGCACGGGCGGCGGTCTCGGGTTCGGCCAGCCACCGCGGGTCGACGGCGGAGCGGGCGTCGAGGGCGGTGGTCACGAGCCAGTCCACCTCGCCGTCGCTGCCGGCCTCCAGGACGTGCGGCACGGTGGTCCACGGCTCCGCCCAGCGTATGCGTGCCGCCTCCTCGACGAGGTCGGTCCGCTCGGTCAGGGCACGGTCCGTGCGGGGCGACCACTTCACGAACGTGACGGGTTCGGCCGGGTCCGGCGGGTCGACGCGGAACGTGAGGCCACCCAGCTCGTTGCGCCAGGCCAGGGTGAGCTCACCGGCACCGGCGAGCTCACGGACGAGATCGGGCACCGCCACCGGCTCGGTCGGGATCGTCATGGGCCCAGCGTCGCAGACCCGGCGGTGCGGCCACGATCTGATTTCGCTCCGGGCGGTGCCGGGCGGTGCCGGGCGGTGTCGTGCGATGCCGGTGCGGCGGACGCCCGGCCCCCGGTCGGCGTCGGGGCGGGTCCGTCGAAGGATGTACGCCGCGGACCAGAGATCGCCCGGACGGCCGACGCGGGCGAGGGCCGGGCACCGGCAGGGTCGGACCATGTCCGCACACACCTCAGCGAGCACCTCGGCGACCACCGCACCCGTCGCCGCGCCGGGCGGTCCCCGCGGCGGCCGGATCGCCGCCCTCGACGTCCTGCGCGGGGTGGCCATCCTCGGCACCCTCGCCAGCAACATCTGGCTGTTCACGATGCCGGGCGGGCCTGCCGCGCTGTTCTCCGGCGGTTTCGTGACGGACGACCCGGTCCGGACGGCGCTGCAGGCACTGTCCAACGGGAAGTTCCTCGGGCTGCTCACCCTGCTGTTCGGAGTGGGGCTGGAGCTCCAGTACCGGTCCATGGTCCGGCGCGGGCTGCGGTGGCCGGGCCGGTACGGGCTGCGGGCGGCGATCCTGTTCGTCGAGGGCCTGCTGCACTACGTGCTCGTCTTCGAGTTCGACGTGCTCATGGGGTACGCCATCGCGTCCGTGCTGGCCGCCTACCTCATCGGGCGTTCCGACCGGGTGGTGCGGGCCTGGAGCACCGCCGTGGCCGCCGTCTACGTGCTGGTGATCGGCGGCGTTACCGCACTCCTGGTGACGGCCGGGCCCGCGTCCGGGGAAGCAGGCGCCGTGCGGGTCCCGTCGACCGCAAGCTGGCCGGAGCAGGTGCTGGTGCGGCTGGAGCACGCCGCCGTCTTCCGCATCGAGCTGCTGTTCATCGTCCCCTCGGCCCTGGTGCTGTTCGTCGTGGGCTCCCGCCTCGTGCGCGCGGGCCTGTTCACCTCGACCCCGGAGGGTGCGCGCCTGCGCCGCCGGCTCGCGTGGGTCGGGCTGGGTGCCGGGGTGCCGCTCAACGCCCTGACCACGTGGGCGGGGCCCGACTGGGTGCTCGTGGACCGCTACCTGGTGCCGCCGCTCGTCGCGGTGGGCATCCTCGCGCTCGGCACCACCCTGGTCGGGCGCGTGCGGGCCGGCCGGGCGCCGGGCCTGCTGCGCCGCGGGGTCGAGGCCGTGGGGCGGACGGCGCTGTCCTGCTACGTGCTCCAGAACGTGCTCGCGTCGGTGCTCTGCTACGACTGGGGTCTGGGGCTCGCCGGCGGTGCCACCTGGCAGGTCGTGGCGCTCTGGGCGGGCATCTCCGCGGTGCTGATGATCGCGGCGCCGCTGTGGCTGCGCCGCTGGCCGCGCGGCCCGATCGAGCTGCTCATGCACCGGGTCTACGACTCCCGGCGGGTGGACCGGGCGGCATCGGCCGCCTAGTGGGCGGGCGACGTGCGACGGGCGCGGACCGCTTCTTCCGCGTCCCACAGGGCGCGGTAGTAGGTGGTGCGCTCGCGGTCCGGGGCGACGCCGTAGGCGGCGAGCACGAGCGGCTCCAGCCCTGCGCCGTAGCGCCGGGTGACGCTGCGCGTGGTGACCGCGATGTCGGACCACCGGTCGCCCACGCCCAGGTCCCCGACGTCGACGTGGGCGGCGAACCGGCCGACCTGGTCCAGGAGGGTGTTCGGCACGGTGGCGTCGCCGTGGCACACCACCAGCCGGTCGACGGGCGGCGGGTCGCCCAGGGCGGCGCTGATCGTGGCGCGTTCGGCATGGGCGAGGGGTGCGGTCTCGTCCGTGGTGAGGGCGTCGACACGCATCCGCGCCGTCCGGACGAAGGGGCAGGTGTCGGTGGGGAGAGCGTCGTGGAAGCGGCGCAGCCCCACGCCGATCGCGATCGCCGCCCGCTCGGCGTAGGCCCGCCAGCGCGGTTCGACGGCGGACGTCGCGACGTCGCCGTCGGCCTCGACGGCCGCGGTGAGCAGCCAGGAGCCGTGCGCGTCACGGCCCGCGTCGAGCACGTGGGGCACGCGGGTGAACGAGCCGGCCCAGACGAGCCGGTCGGCCTCGGCGAGAGGGTCGGGGCAGGCGGAGTCCTCCGGGACCCACTTGAGGTACGAGCTCGTGGTGCGGGGCGGGGCCGGGATCGAGCCCAGCCGGACCGTCAGGCCGCCGTACTCGTTGCGCCACACGGGAACGACCGCCGCCCCGGACCGGAGCCGTGCGGCCAGGGTGTGTACGACGGGCGGTACCTCGACGGGAGTCGGACCGATGCCGACCAGTGCGCTCGACACCCCACCATCGTCCCACGGAGCGGGTGAAAAAGTGCTCCTGGTTCGTGGTGGCCGAGGGCACCGGCCGACACGGTCCCGTGGTCTCCCACGGTGTCAGAGGAGTGTCAGAGGGGTGTCAGAGCGACGTCAGACCGCGCTGCGGACGCCCGGTGCGGCCAGGATGCCCGGCAGGCCCTGCGGCGCGACGGGACCGGCCGCGGCAGCGCCGCCCACGGTGATGTCGACGCACTGGTAGAACGCGTTCACGGTGTCGGCGATGTTCCAGCGGGCGAACACGGTGTGGTCACCAGCGGGCAGACCGCTGAGGGTGTGCTCGACGGTCGCGCCGGGCTGGGCGCCGCCGTCGTCCACGGTCTTGAACGGCTGACCGTCCACGAAGTACTCCCAGGTGGACGTCGAGTGCCGGGCGGTGATCTGCCAGCGGAACGTGACCTCGCTGCCCACGGTGGTGCGGGGCCAGGCGAGCGAGTCGTCGTCGACGACGGTGAAGCCGCTGCCGCCCGAGCACTCCATGGAGCCCTTCGGGGCCTCGACGCTCTGGGGCTCGTACTGCAGGCCGCCGCAGTCGAAGCTGACGGTGCCCGTGGCGCAGTGGTCGGCGCGGCTGGGCGGGTTGGTGATCCAGCCGTGCGCCTGCGCCTGCGGCAGGAGGGCGCCGGGCGCGGCGACGAGGAACGCCGCCGCGAGCGCGAGGGCGGCGAGCGCGGACAGCAGGAGACGGCTGGGCGGGCTTGCGGTGCGTGCACGGTTCACGGTGATGCCTCCGTCGGCGAGCGGGTGAAATATCGGTGGCAACGAACCTAGGAAATGTCAGCTTTGCTGACAATGAGGGTGAATTCGTACGCGCTTCCCCGTATCCGGGACCCGCCCGGCAGCACGACGGCGAGGCCGTGGGGTCACGACCTCGCCGCTGGGTGCAGGTGGGATCAGAGCGGGCTGGCCGCCAGGTGGCCGCCCGTGCTCGCGGTGCCGCCGACGTTCACGTCCATGCACGCGTAGAACGCCATCGCGGTGTCGTACACGTTCCAGCGCGCGAGGATCGTGTGGTTGCCCGCGGGCAGGCCCGTCAGCGTGTGCGTGACGGTGGGCGGCGGCGTGGCCCCGTTGTCGTTCACCGTCTTGAAGAGCCGGCCGTCCACGAAGTACTCCCAGCTCGCCGTGCGGTGGAACGCCGTCAGCGTCCACTGGAACGTGTGGGTGCTGCCGATGGTGGTGCGCGGCCAGGCCAGGGAGCTGTTGTCGAGGGTGGTGAACCGGCTGCCGCCGGAGCAGAGCATCGAGCCCTTGGGGGCCTCCACGCTCTGCGGTTCCCACTCGACGCCGTTGCAGGTCCAGCTCACGGTCCGCTTGGCGCAGTGGTCCTGGCGGCTCGGTGGCGAGACCACCCAGCCGTGGGCCTCGGCCCGGGGTGTCATGGAGCTCGGTGCGGCGACCAGCGCCGTCAGGGTCAGGGCCACGACGGCGAGGACGCCGAGCAGGACCCTGGTGGCGGATGTACGCGGTGCGGTGATTCTCATGGGGCTCACCTCGGGTGTGAAGTTGGATGTTTCCTGGAGTGCTCCTGAGTGTTCGGGTCGGACCCCTTGACGCTAGAAACCCGTGTGGGCAGGGGACAAGTAGGGCAACTACGTACCTACGTGGCCGGTTCGTGATCGATGCGGAGCGTCGTGGACGGCGGTGCTCCTGCGTGGCGTGCGGCCTGGCCCCGCACCGTGTCCGGAGAGCTATCCGGCCGGGCTTGCGGCGAGCAGCGTGGTGCAGACGTCGAGGAGACGCGCACGGAGCAGCGCCGACCGCTCGGCGAACGCCCGCTGCCGCCGCACGTACTCCGCCTTGCCCTGCGGCGTCTCGATCGGGACGGCGGCCACGCCGTACTCCGACACGTCGTACGGCGAGGCGGCCATGTCGGTCCAGCGGACGTCGCGGGCCAGCTCGAACGTGTCGAGCAGCAGGTCGCCCGGGACGGCGGGGCCGAGCTTGAGGCACCACTTGTACAGGTCCATGGTGGCGTGCAGGCAGCCCGGCTGCTCCAGGCCCACCTGCGTGGCGCGCGTCGGCTGCAGCAGGTTGCGCCCGGTCGCCTCCGGCGTGAAGAACCGGAACGCGTCGAAGTGCGAGCACCGCACCGGGTTCGCCTCGACCACGGCGTCGGTCCCGGCGTGGCCCAGCCGGAGCGGCAGCGGGTGCCGGTGGTCGCGACCCGCCTCGCGGTCGCGGTAGACCATCGCCCACTCGTGCAGCCCGAAGCAGCCGAACGTGCCGGGGCGCGACGCCGTCGCCGACAGCAGGTCCCGCACGTAGCGGACGGTGTCGCCGCGGTCGGCGAGGAAGGCGCCGACGTCGAGCGTGACGACGGGCGCGTCGTCGGGCACGTCGACGGGCGCGGTGTCGGGCGCGGTGTCGAGGACGGTGTGCCAGCGCCAGGTCGTGCGGTCGTCCGGGTCGGTCTCGGTCCGGCCGGCGGCGTCGTCGGCCGACGGGACGGTGCCCGGCAGCCGCAGGGCGATGCCCGCCCCCGGGTGCCAGCGCCGCAGGTGCGCGATCCGGGTGGGGTAGTAGGTGAACAGGAAGTCCTCGATCGCGTGCTTGCGCCCGGCTGCCCGGGCCTCGCGCCACACGGCCGTGAGGGCGTCGGCCCGTCCGGCGTGCGCGGCGGCCCGCGGCGCCCACTCCTCGGGAAGCAGCATCCGCGCGGGCGCCGGCTCGTCCGGGTGCGCGACGGCGTCGTGCGCACCGGGAGCGGCCGTCTCGCCGAGGACTGTGGTCACCGCTCCAGGGTAAGGCGGCGGCGACGTCCGCCCCGCCCGCCGACGTAGGGTGCGACCATGTCCGACCTTCCCCTGCGCCGTCTCGGGCGCTCCGGCCTGTCCGTCCCGGTGATCGGTCTCGGGTGCAACAACCTGGGCCGTACCGGCACCGCCACCGCCACGCAGGAGGGCGCGACCGCCGTGGTCGACGCCGCCATCGACGCGGGCGTGACCTTCTTCGACACCGCCGACCGCTACGGTGCGCGCCCCGGCCTGTCGGAGGAGCTGCTCGGCGCCGCGCTGAAGGGACGCCGCGACGACGTGCTGGTGGCCACGAAGTTCGGCCTCGACATGCGCGGCGTGAACGGCGCCGACTTCGGGGCGCGCGGCTCGCGGCGGTACGTGGTGCGTGCCGCGGAGGCCTCGCTGCGCCGGCTCGGCACGGACTGGATCGACCTCTACCAGCTGCACACGCCCGACCCGGCCACGCCGGTGGACGAGACGCTCGCCGCGCTCGACGACCTCGTCCGCGCCGGCAAGGTGCGCTACGTGGGCCACTCCAACCTCCCCGGCTGGCAGATGGCGGACGCCGAGCACGTGGCCCGGGCCGCCGGCGGCACGCGGTTCGTCTCCGCGCAGGACCGGTACTCGCTGCTGGCCCGCGGCGTCGAGCGGGAGGTGCTGCCGGCCGCGCGGGCGTACGACATCGGCTTCCTGCCGTACTTCCCCCTGGCCGACGGCCTGCTGACGGGCAAGTACTCCGGTGGTGCCCGGCCCGACGGCACGCGCCTCGTGAACGAGAAGCGGCACCTGCTGGAGACGGCGCCGTGGGCGGCACTGGACCGGTTCGCGGCGTTCTGCCGGGAGCGCGGGACCACCGAGACCGTCGTGGCGTTCTCCTGGTTGCTGTCCCGGCCCGAGGTGTCCTCGGTGATCGCCGGCGCCACCCGGCCGGAGCAGGTGCGCGCCAACGCCCAGGCCTGGACGTGGACGCCGACGGCGGACGACCTCGCGGAGCTCGACGAGATCTTCCCAGCCTGACCGGGTCGGTAGCGTGAGCCGCATGAACCGCGCCTTTCACCAGGTCAACGTCTTCTCGCCGCTGCCGGTCGGCGGTAACCCCGTCGCCGTCGTGCACGACGCCGACGGGCTCACCGACGAGCAGATGGCCGCCTTCGCCCGCTGGACCAACCTGTCCGAGACCACGTTCCTGCTCGCCCCGACGCCCGAGGGGCGCGCGGGCGGCGCCGACTACCGCGTGCGGATCTGGACCCCGGGCGGCGAGCTGCCGTTCGCGGGGCACCCCACGCTCGGTACCGCGCACGCGTGGCTGGAGTCCGGCGGCGTCCCCGGCGGCTCGGAGGTGGTCCAGGAGTGCGGCGTGGGCCTGGTGCGGCTGCGGCGCGACGCCGTCGGCGACGGGCAGCGCCTCGCGTTCGCGGCGCCGCCGTTGGCGCGCTCGGGGCCGGTCGACGACGCCGACCTCGCCCGGATCGCGCGCGCCCTGCGCATCGAGCCGGCCGACGTCGTCCGTTCGGCCTGGGTCGACAACGGCCCCGGCTGGGTCGCGGTCCAGCTCCGCGACGCCGCCGCGGTGCTCGCGCTCGAACCGGACCACGTCGCGATGGGGGACCTCAAGGTCGGCGTGGTCGGTGCGTACCCGGTCGGGGACGGTGACCACGGCGGTCCGCAGGCGGCCGACGCCCCCGCCGTCGAGGTGCGGGCCTTCGCGCCGTCTCTCGGGGACGGGGAGGACCCCGTGACCGGCAGCCTCAACGCGGGCCTCGGGCAGTGGCTCGCCGGTGACGTGCTGCCGGCGTCGTACGTGGCCGCGCAGGGGACGGTGCTGCGACGCGCCGGCCGTGTGCACGTCGAGAAGCTGCCGGACGGTGCGGTGTGGGTGGGCGGCGACACCGTGACCACCATCGCGGGGCAGGTCGGCCTCTGACCTGGGCCGCACGCGTGACCCGGGGGCGTCGCGTGCGGCCCGGCGCTCTCTCTGACCCGGTGTCCCTCGCGGGGACGGGTCACTCCGGGTAGACGTTGTCTACGCGGAGTGACCCGTCCCCGCGGGGAACACCTTCCGGGCGACCGCGGCGAACAGCCGCTCCAGCGGCCCGCGTCCCAGCAGCGCCCGCCACAGCGTCGCCACCACGAGGCTGATCAGCACCATCCAGCCGAGCGGCTCGTTCGTCGGGGGATCGAGCAGGTCCCAGTAGGTGCGGGTCCACCACCAGATCGCGATGATCTGCGCGGAGTAGATGGTCAGCGCCAGCGCGCCGACGGCGGCCAGCGGCGTCACCACCACGAGCACCACCCACCGCGCGGCCCGGCCGAACCACCCTGCGCCGCCCGCACCCCCTGCGCCCTCCGCGCCGCCCGGCCGGGCGCCGGCGTCGACCACGCGGCCCAGCAGCAGGCACAGGCCCAGCACCCCGAGCGCGAACCCGCCCGATCCCAGGGCCTCGAACATCGTGTCGTCGTGCGGCCCCTCCAGGTAGAGGCCGGCCAGCGGCGGCCACGGGTCGGACCAGCCGGGCGCGGGCGTCACGTACGCGGACGACGTGACGGCGACCTGCCCCTCGATCGTGGCCGTGCCCCCGGCCCCGGCCACCAGCACCGACGACGCCAGCGAGCAGATCGCGGCCAGCCCGAACCCGCCCGCGACCAGGCCGAGCTGCAACGTGGGCGACCGCAGGTCGCTGCGCCCCACGGCGAGCCCGGCGAGCACGTACGCCATCCAGACCAGCGCCGGGTAGTGGCCGGTGAGGAGGAAGTCGGTCGCGGCCCCGGACCCGTCGTGCGGCGCGCGGAGCCCGGCCCGGGCCAGGGCTTCGGGCCCGTAGTACACGAGGAACGGCCCGATCACCGCGATCAGCACCGCCGTCGCCGCGAGCCGCGCGGGCGGTACCCGCAGGAAGGGCAGCGCCAGCACGAAGTACGCGGCGTAGAAGCCGAGGATGAGCAGCACCCGCGTGCCGAACAGGTCCAGCACGGCGACCAGCGCCAGCAGCAGCACGACCCGCACCAGGATCCGGCCGCGAGCGGTGCGCAGCGCCGTGCCCGCCAGCGGCGTCGAACCACCGGTGACCAGCGCCAGGGACAGGCCCGCGACGGTCGCGAACAGGATCGAGGAGCGACCGTGCGCCAGGCCCAGCCAGCCCTCCGGAGTACCGAGGTCCGCCGAGGTGATGCCGACGTGCGCCGCGAACATGCCGAGCACCGCGATGCCCCGGGCAAGGTCCGCCCCGGTCACCCGGCCCGGCCCGCCGAGCAGGTTGCGACGCCCCCGGTCGAGCGGGCGGCGCCCCGGACGCGAGGCCCGGACGGGGGTCGCGGCAGACCGGTCGGACGGCTGAGCGATCGTGGACATGCGGGCATCCTTCCGCGTCGTCGTCCGCGGCGCGCGCGGCCACGCCGCCCGCCCGGCCGGCGGACAGCCGTCCCGAGGGATGAGAACGCAGGTGTGCGCGCCCGCACCCCGCACATACAGTGCCGCCATGACCGGCAGCGCCAACGAGTACCACTCGGCCCGCAGCGACACGCCCCGCCACCCGTACGGCGGCACCACGAGCGAGCCCGTCCCCGGCCCGGCCCCGGACGCCGCACGCGGCTCCGACCAGCCCGCCGGGACCGACCCCATCGACGCCGTGGACGCGCCGAGCAGCCTGTCCCGCCTGAGCGGCCAGGACCAGAACAACCCCGGCGCGGTGAAGGACCTGACCAAGGAGTCCGAGTCCTACACCCACGGGCACCACGAGTCCGTGCTGCGTTCCCACCGACGGCGGACGGCGGCCAACTCCGCCGCGTTCCTGCTGCCGCACCTCCTGTCCGACATGACGCTGCTCGACGTGGGCTGCGGCCCCGGCACCGTCACCGTCGATCTCGCGGAACGCCTCACCCAGGGCAGCGTCGTCGGCGTCGACGCGTCCGACGACGTGCTGGAGTCGGCCCGCGGGCTCGCCGACGCCCACGGCACGAAGAACATCACCTTCGAGCACGCCAACGCCTACGAGCTGCCCTTCGAGGACGACTCGTTCGACGTCGTGTTCGCCCACCAGCTCCTGCAGCACCTCTCCGACCCGGTGGCGGCCCTGCGCGAGATGAGGCGCGTCGCCAAGCCCGGCGGGTTCGTCGCCGTCCGCGACGCCGACTACGCCGCGATGGCCTGGTACCCCCAGTCCCCGGAGCTCACCGAGTGGAACATGCTCTACCACGAGGTCACGCACACCTACGGCTTCGAGCCCGACGCCGGACGCCGCCTCGCCTCCTGGGTGCGCGACGCCGGCTTCGACCCCGCCACGATCGAACCCGGCGCCAGCGTCTGGTGCTACGCCACCCCCGACGACCGCACCTGGTGGGGCGGCCTGTGGGCCGAGCGGTGCACCGAGTCGAACTTCGCCGTCCAGGCCAAGGACTCGGCGCTCGCGGACGACGTCGCCCTCGAACAGCTCGCCCAGGGCTGGCGGGAGTGGGCCGCCGCCCCGGACGGCTGGTTCGCGGTGCTCAACGGCGAGGTGCTGGCGCGGGCCTGACCCCGGTGTCGTCGGGCCGGGCGGTGCTGTGCGGTGCGGTGCCACGCCGTGCGGCCCGCAGCCGTGCGAGCCGGGCGAGCAGCCCGGCGCCCGCGGCAAGCGCGATCGCCGCGCCGAGCAGCACGACGGCGGGGTAGAGCCACAGCACGACCCGGTACGCCGCGGCGGGATCCGTCAGGCCCATGAGCGTTGCCCCGAGCCACGGCAGCGCCAGGCCGAGCAGGAGGAACAGCGCCAGCGGGAGCAGGCGCAGTGTGATCCTGCCCCGTGACGTCAGGGAACGGCGTGCGGCCCAGCGACGGGCGCGCCCGACCACCACGGCCCCGGCCACCAGGACCAGCGCGGCGATGCCGACGACCACCGCGTTGAACGGGTCGAACGGGTTCGTGGTGCCGCGGGGCGTACCGCCGTCGGCCGCCACGATCGCGTCGTGCGTCAGCGCCATCGGGTCCCCGGCCGCGTTCGCGAGCACGACGGCGCCGGTGCCCGTCACGGGGGAGAACTCGATGCCGGACGCGAACGTCGCGAGCGTGCCACCGTGCCCGACGAGCGGGGCGGTCTCGCCGTCGGACGCGGTGCCGTGCCAGCCGAACCCGTAGCCGGCGGGGTCCGTGGGCACGTCGTGGAAGGCGCGAAAGCTCTCCGGGCGCAGCAGGCGCTCGCCGTCCGGGGTCGTGCCGTCCCCGACCTGGAACCGCAGCCAGGCCGCCATGTCGTGCGCCGTGGACACGATGCCGCCGCTGCCCGTGCAGGCCTGCGGCAGCTCCGGCACGGCGACCCGCACGGGGCCCAGGAGCGAGAAACCGCGGGCGAGGCCGGCGGGCGACACGTCGCACCGGCTCGTGACCAGGGTGGCGTCCATGCCGAGCGGCGTCAGCACCTGCTCGGCCAGGTACTCGTCGAAGGCGACGCCTGCCGTCCGCTCCACGAGGCGCGCCAGCACGTCGTAGCCCGCGTTGCTGTACAGGGTGACCGTGCCGGGGTCGCTCGCCAGCTCCTCGCCGGACAGCCGGGCGACGGTCTCGGCGGCGCTGCCCGCCGGGTCGGCCGAGTACTCCAGGTCCGTCGCGGCCAGGCCCGACCGGTGGGTGAGCAGGTGCTCCACCGTGATGTCGCGGTAGCGCTCGTCGGCCAGGCGCAGCTCCGGGAGCACGTCGGCGACCGCGTCGTCGAGCGCCAGCCGGCCCGCGTCGACCTGCTGCAGCACGGCCAGCGCCGTGAACGCCTTGGTCATCGAGCCGATGCGCATCGGCGTGTTCTCGTCGACAGGTGCGCCGTCCCCGGTCACGCCGTGCACGCGGACCCGGACCTCGCCGCCCACGAGGGTCACCAGCGCCAGGCCCGGGGTCCGGTGAACCCGGACGTACTCGTCGAGACCGCCGTCCACCGCCCGGTCGACCGCCTCGTCGTTCGAGGTGAGGGCATCCGCGCGGCTGGTGGCCGTGGCCGGGACGGTCGCCCCCGCCGGGAGCGCGGGTGCCACCGCGAGCACGGCCACCGCCGCCGTCACGAGCACGCCGCGCACGCCCGCCGGTCGTCGCGTCCTGGTCCGGTCGATCATCGTCACGAGCCCCTCGTCGGTGCCCCGCCGCCACGGCCGGGCGTCTCGTGCGACACGCTAGGGACCGGCACGGGTCCCGGGCATCGGGGATCACCTGGGCCGAGGCCCTGAACCATCCCTGAGGTGTCCCTGAGCACCGCGTGCGCGCCGCCCACCGCGGCGTCGGCATACCCTGAGCCCGTGCGTATCGCGAGATTCACCACCGGAGACGACCCCCGCTTCGCCCTCGTCCAGCAGGAGGGCAGCAAGACCTTCCTCGCCGTGCTGGGTGGCGACCCCCTCTACATGCCGGCCATGCCGACCGGCGAGCGCATCGAGCTGGGCGACGGCGTCCGGCTGCTCGCCCCGGTGATCCCGCGCTCCAAGGTGGTGTGCGTGGGCCGCAACTACGTGGACCACGCCAAGGAGCTGGGCAACGACGTGCCGAGCACGCCGCTGCTGTTCTTCAAGCCCAACACGGCGGTCGTCGGACCGGACGACCCGATCGTCCTGCCCGACTTCACGCAGGAGGTCTCCTACGAGGCCGAGCTCGCCGTCGTCATCTCCAAGGTGTGCAAGGACGTCACGCCCGAGAACGCGCCGTCCTACGTGCTGGGCTACACCGTCGCGAACGACGTCACCGCGCGGGACGCCCAGCGCACCGACGGCCAGTGGGCCCGGGCCAAGGGCTTCGACACGTCGTGCCCGCTCGGTCCCTGGATCGACACCGACGTGAACCCCGAGGACGTCGGGGTGCGCTCGCGCGTCAACGGCGACCTGCGCCAGGACGGCCGCACCCGCGACATGGTGTTCGACGTGCCGTTCCTCGTGTCCTACATCTCCGAGGCGATGACCCTGCTGCCCGGCGACGTCATCCTCACCGGCACGCCCGCGGGCGTCGGCACCATCGACCACGGCGACCGCGTCGAGTGCGAGGTCGAGGGGCTCGGCGTGCTGTCCAACCCGGTGCTGCGGCGGAACTGAGGTGACGGAGGCACCCGCGCGCGGCGGGTCGGTCGTGCCTGGTTCGGTTGTGCCCGGCGACGCCCTGCGCGCCGACGCGCTGCACGCGCTGCGCGGCTGGCCGGCGCCGACGCCCGAGCAGGAACGGCTCCGCGTCCGGTACGTGCGCCACCTCGAGGCCCACGACCCCGCGACGCACCCGGGTGCCGGGGTGCTCCGGGAGTCCGTGCCGGACCACCTGACGGCGTCGGCCGTCGTGCTCTCCCACGACGGCGCCCACGTGCTGCTCACCCTCCACGCCAAGGCCCAGCGGTGGTTCCAGCTCGGCGGGCACCTGGAACCCGGGGACCGCACGCTGGCGGGTGCGGCGCAGCGCGAGGCACGCGAGGAGTCGGGCCTCGCGCTGACCGTGGACCCGGTGGCCGTGCACCTGGACGAGCACGTCGTACCGTTCTGCCGGCCGGGCACCGGCGACCCCGACCGGCCCGTGCACCACCTCGACGTCCGGTTCGTCGCCGTCGCGGCGCCGGGCGCCGAGGCCCTGGTCTCCGACGAGTCGCTCGACGTGCGCTGGTGGCCCGCCGACGCCCTCCCCGACCCGGACCTCACGGAGCTCGTGGCTCTGGCCCGGACCCGTGTCGGAGGAGCATGACCGGGCGGGGTCGCCCGGTGAAGCCTTCGGTGCCGGCACCGAAGTAGGCGACGCGGGTGGCGGACGCCTCGCGAGCACATTCGTGGCCGGTCCGGGCCTCCCGCGCGCACCATGGACGCATGGAGACGATCCGGCGGTTCCTGGTCCTGACACCCGCGGCCTTCGCGATCACCGCAGCAGTGCTGCTGCCGCTCATGACGGCCGGCAACCTCTCGCTCGCCACGGTCGGGATCGCCCTCCTGACGGCGCTCGCGGTGACCGTCGGGGTGCTCGTGCTGATCCTCGCCGCGGCGGGCCTGCTCCGGTTGCTGCGCGTGCGCAACACCTGGGCCGTGCTGGGCGCGGCCTGCGTTCTGGCCGTCGTCACCGCGACGGTCGCCTATGCCCTCGTCGCGGCGTCGCTGCCCCCTGACGACGAGGGATGGAACCTCCTGTACGTGACAGGCTCCGCCGTCGCGTCGGTACCGGCCTGGCTGGGTTATGCCGTCGGGCTGCTGGTTCTCGGCCGACGGGACCGGGTGGTCGCCGCACGGAACGAGGCGGGGTGACCGTGGCCGCGGCTCAGGGCCGGTGGTGGGCCTAGGCTTGGGGCGTGACATCTCCCGCTCCTGGCAGCTCTTCGACCCGTGTCCGCTTCGCGCCGTCTCCGACCGGCATGTTCCACGTCGGTGGTGCGCGCTCCGCCCTGTTCAACTGGGCCGTGGCGAAGCAGCAGGGCGGCACCTTCGTGCTGCGCATCGAGGACACCGACGCCTCGCGCAACCAGCCCGAGTGGGTGGACGGCATCCTGTCGGCCATGGAGGCGCTGGGGATCCGCAAGGACGACCCGGCGTTCGAGGGCCCGTACTACCAGTCCGAGAACGCGGGCATCCAGAAGGATGCCGCCCAGCGGCTGTTCACCGAGGGCAAGGCGTACTACTGCGACTGCACGCGGGATGCCCTGATCGCGCGCACGGGCAACCAGCAGACCGGCTACGACGGGTTCTGCCGCGACCGCGGCCTGGAGTACGCCGAGGGCCGGGCGCTGCGGTTCCGTACGCCCGACGAGGGCGAGACCCAGGTCGTCGACCTGATCCGCGGCACCCCGACGTTCCCGAACGCCAACCTCGAGGACTTCGTCATCGCTCGCGGCAACGGCTCCCCGGTGTTCCTGCTGGCCAACGTGGTGGACGACATCGACGAGAACATCACGCTCGTCATGCGCGCCGAGGAGCACCTGCCCAACACCCCGAAGCAGCAGCTACTGTGGGAGGCGCTGGGCCACACACCGCCGCAGTGGGCGCACATGCCGGTGATCGTCAACGAGAAGCGGCAGAAGCTCTCCAAGCGCCGCGACAAGGTGGCGCTGGAGGACTACCTGGCCGAGGGCATCCTGCCCGACGCGATGGTCAACTACCTGATGCTGCTCGGCTGGGCGCCGGGCAACGACGAGGAGATCCTGCCGTTCGACGAGCTGGTGCGCCGGTTCCGCGTCGAGGACATCAACTCCTCCTCGGCGTTCTTCGACGTCAAGAAGCTCACCGCCTTCAACGGCGAGTACATCCGCGCCCTGAGCGTCGAGGACTTCGCCGCCGCCTGCGCGCCGTGGCTCCGGGCCCCGGCCGCCCCGTGGGCCCCGGACCAGTTCGACCAGAAGGTGTTCGACGCCGTCGCGCCGCTCGCCCACTCCCGGGTCGCACTGCTGTCCGAGATCACGAACAACGTGGACTTCCTGTTCCTGGACGCCCCGATCATCGACGAGGACTCCTGGAACAAGGCCATGAAGACGGGCGCCGCCGGGCTCCTCACGGACGTCCGCGCCGCTCTCGCCGACGTCGCCTGGGAGGCCGAGGCGCTCAAGGACACCGTCACCACGGTCGGCGAGGCGCACGGCATGAAGCTGGGCAAGGCGCAGGCCCCGGTCCGGGTCGCCGTGACCGGTCGCCGGATCGGTCTGCCCCTGTTCGAGTCGCTGGAGGTGCTGGGTCGCGAGCGCACGCTCGTGCGGATCGACGCGGCGCTGGCCCGCCTCGTTCAGGCGGCGACGCCGTCCGACGCCGAGGTGCCCGCCACCGCCGAGTGACGCCACGGCCCGGGGAGGCGACGCGCCTGCCCGGGCCGGTGCGATGTCCCCGCGAACCCCCAGATCACCCACGTTGTAGCGTGTGAGACGTGACCGACGCCATGAGACCTGACGCCGCGCCGCCCTCACCCGAACCACCTGCGCCGACGCCGTCGGTCTGGGAGCCGCCCGTCGCGGCCACGGGACCGCGCGAGTACCCGCAGGCCCTGCGGGGGCCGTGGTACCGGTGGTGGCGTCCGTTGCTCGGGCTGCTCGCGGTCGCGGGCTCCGGGGTGGTGGTCTTCGGGATGGTGCTCCTGGCCACGCTCGGGTTCGTGCTCGCCCAGGCGGTGGGCGCGCAGCTGCCGGACCCGGCGTCGGACGCCTTTCTCGTCTCGCCGGCGGGCATGCTGGTGACCAACCTCGGGCTCGCGCTCGGCATCCCGGTCGCCCTGGTGGCGACCTGGGCGCAGTCCGGGCGCGCGGGCCTGGTGTCGTCGGTGCTGGGCCGGGTGCGCTGGCGCCTGCTGCTCGGCGGTCTGGGGGTGTCGTTGCTGCTCCTGGTGCCGCTCACGCTGGCGGGCAGCGTCCTCGTGTCGCAGCTCGGTCTGGCCGGCGACGCCTCCCCGGGGTCCGACGACGGCCTGTGGCCCCTGACGCCGGCGTCGGGCTGGCTGGCGCTCAGCCTGGTGATCCTGCTGACCACACCGCTGCAGGCCGCGGGGGAGGAGTACTTCTTCCGCGGCTGGGCGTCGCAGTGGCTCGGCAGCCTGCTGCGGTGGCGGTGGCTCGCCGTCGTCGTGCCCGCCGTGGTGACCGCGGTGCTCTTCGCGCTGGCGCACGGTGCGCAGAGCCCCTGGCTCTTCGCGGACCGGCTCGTGTTCGGCCTGGTCGCGAGCCTGATCGTCTGGCGCACGGGCGGGCTGGAGCTCGCGGTCGCCCTGCACGTGGCGAACAACCTGCTGGCCTTCGGGCTGGCCATCGCCTACGACGGGTTCGCGGAGTCGCTCCTGATCACCGAGGTGGCTCCGGCCGAGGGCGCGGTCAGCATCTGCGTCACGCTCGTCACCACGGCGGCGGTGCTGTGGTGGGCGCGACGCCGGGATCCCGCCGTGGTGGTCGTCGACCCGGCGCCGCGGCCCGTGGCGGGTCCGGTACCCACCCCGGCAGCAGTCACGACCGCGGGGCCGGCCGCCGGTCCGGTGAACGGAGGCACGGCATGACCACGGACGGGATCCTGTTCGACGTCGACGACACCCTCGTCGACACCAAGGGCGCCTTCGCGGTGGCCCTGGAGGCGATCCGGGCCGAGTACCTGCCGCACGTGCCGCCCGAGCGCGACCCGGAGATCCTGGCGCACTGGCGCACCGACCCGGGCGGCTACTACGCCCGCTACACGCGCGGCGAGCTGGACCACGACACGCAGCGCCGGTACCGCGCGGTGCGGCTGCACGAGACGTTCGGCGGCCCGCCGGTGACGGCCGCGACGTTCGAGGCCTGGGACGCCCTGTTCTGGGGCACCTTCGAGCGGTCGTGGACGGCGCACGACGACGCCCGTGCCGCGGTCGACGACGCCGTCGCGGCCGGCCTGCGCGTCGGCGTCGTGACCAATGCCGCCACCGAGCTGCAGGAGCGCAAGCTGAAGCTCGCGGGCCTGGCCGACCTGCCGGTCCTGGTGGGCGTCGACACGCTGGGCTTCGGCAAGCCCGACCCCCGGGTGTTCCTCGAGGGGGCCCGTCTGCTGGGGACCGATCCGGTGCGGACCGCGTACGTGGGCGACGAGCCCACCGTGGACGCCCGGGCGGCCCGCGAGGCCGGCCTGACGGGCGTCTGGCTGGACCGGGCGGGACACCGGCGTGGTCCCGGATACGGCGGGCCCTCCGACGGCGGCCGGGACCCGCAGGATCCGGAGGCTCTGCGGGCGGCGGGCGTGCTGGTGATCCGGACGCTGGCCGAGCTGCCGGCGGCGCTCGGCTACGGTCCGGCGGCTGCTCGACCGCGGTGACGAGGCCCGGACCGGACCGGGACACGCGCGGGTGACGGACGGCACGCCCATTGCGTTTTGCGCACCGTCCGAGGTCAGGTAATGTTCTCCAGCGGTAAGGGGTCCACGGAACGCCTGTCGGAGACAGGTGCATCTCGGGGCCGTTACCCCCATGGGGTATGGTGTAATTGGCAGCACGAGTGGTTCTGGTCCACTTAGTCTAGGTTCGAGTCCTGGTACCCCAGCGCACGTTGCAGTAACAGTTCAGGCCCCCATCGTCTAGCGGCCTAGGACGCCGCCCTCTCACGGCGGTAACGCGGGTTCAAATCCCGCTGGGGGTACGCAGGTCTTCCGGCTCCGGCCGGCGGATCAGTTCAGGCCCCCATCGTCTAGCGGCCTAGGACGCCGCCCTCTCACGGCGGTAACGCGGGTTCAAATCCCGCTGGGGGTACAGCAAGAAGGCTCGGTCTCACGCGGACCGGGCCTTCTTCGTGTCTCCGGCGCGCACCCGATGTGGCGATCGTGGCAGGCATCTGCGGGCGAACGTAGAGCTCGTCGCCCTCTGGTGCCTCATGCCGCGATCGACCCTACGTTCGCCCCGTCGGGCCGGGCGGGACTCAGCGGATCTTGGGGTCGCCGCCCTCGATGAAGGGCTTGGGGCGCAGCTCCGGGGCGTCCGTGGCGGCGGTGGGCCCGCCGGGTACATGGCCGCCGTCGTGGTGGCCGGCATCGCGGTGGCTTGCGTCGCGGTGGGCGCCGTCGCGGGGCGTGCCGGGCGCGGGGTCCGAGCCGCCCGGCGTCGTGCCCCCGAAGGTGCCGGACGCCGCCGCCCCGGCGGACGCCCCGCCCGGTGCTCCGTACGCCGGCGCGCCGGTCATGCCCGGCAGCCCGCCCGCCGTCGGCCGGAGGTTCTCGTCATCGGCAGTGGTGTCCGCGGGCGTGTCCGCGACGCCGCTCTCGATCCGGGCGACCGGCAGCTCGATGCGCTGCGTCGGCGGGTTGCTGCGCCGTCCGATCCGCGGCATGAGCGCGGGCGGCGGGGTGGTGGGCGGTACCTCCACCGGCGGTGCGGCCGGTGCCGCCGCGGCGGGACCGCCCTGGGCGGCGGCCTCGGCGTCGGCGGCGTCCGGGTGGAAGAGGTTCGCGATGATCAGGCGGTACCGCGAGTCGGGCCGGGGGATCCACGTGACCCGGTCGAGGGCCTGGTCCTGCCCGGCCGTCTCGAAGATGAAGGTGCCGTAGCCCAGGAGCTGGCCCATCGGGGTGCGCTCGTAGCCGAGGTCGGTCACCTTCTCGGACGGCATCATCGCCACCCGGTGCACCAGGAACCCGTCGAGCAGCAGCAGGCGGCGGTCGGTCATGACGAACCACTCGGCCCGCCAGTCCAGCCACTTGTAGAGCAGCCGTGCGCCCAGGACGAGGAACGGCAGCCACACCCACCCCATGTCGTCGCGGACGTTCGGGTCCACGGCGACCAGGAGCGCCAGGGCCAGGACGAACGCACCGGCGGTGGTGAGGAGGGGTTCCCAGAGCTTGGCCCAGTGCCGGTGGGTGGCGACGACGATGCGCTCGTCCGCCAGGATGTACCGCCGCAGGGCACGGTTCGGGACGAAGTCCGCTGTCGTGCTCATGGCGGCCTCCCCGGAGGATGCGGTCGGAATTCTCGTCGCCGACCCTACGCGGTCACCGGCCGATCGACCCGGTGAAGAGCTCCTCGAAGAAGGTGCCGATGTTCGCGATGGCACCCCAGATCACGTCCCAGAGGGCGAGCACGACGTCGGCGGAGCGCTCGGGGTCGTTGATGACCGAGTAGAGCAAGAAGATCACCACGACCCAGATGATGATGAGTCTCACCTTAGGCGGCATCAGATTCCTCCGACGTAGGTGCGTGCGCACCCGGTGTGCACACGTCCCGGGTGACACTACTGACACAGGCGGGACCTGGGGAATCACCAGCCTCGGCGTGGCGGGCCAACGCTCACGGACCGCTCACGGACCGCACACCCCGTGTGCACCGCGAGCGGTCCGGAGCCGTCGTCACTCGCCGGAGCGGTGCAGCACCTCGGTCAGCTTGTTCGCCGCGGCGACGACGGCGGCCGAGTGCAGCCGGCCGGGCTGGCGGGAGAGCCGCTCGACGGGGCCGGACACGCTGACGGCGGCCACGACCCTGCCCGACGGGCCCCGCACGGGCGCCGACACCGACGCCACGCCCAGCTCACGTTCCGAGACGGACTGGGCCCAGCCGCGGCGTCGGACGCCGGAGAGGATGGTCGCCGTGAAGGTGGCGTCGCGCAGGCCGCGGTGCAGCCGGTCCGGCTCCTCCCAGGCGAGCAGGACGTGCGCCGCGGAGCCCGCGCTCATGCTGAGCGTGGCCCCGACGGGGATGGAGTCGCGCAGGCCCACCGGGCGCTCGGCGGCGGCGACGCACACGCGGTGGTCGCCCTGCCGGCGGTAGAGCTGTGCGCTCTCGCCCGTGTGGTCGCGCAGCGCGATGAGCACCGGGTTCGCGGCCGCCAGGAGGCGGTCCTCACCCGCTGCGGTGGCCAGCTCGTTGAGGCGCGGGCCCAGTACGAAACGGCCCTGCATGTCCCGTGCCACGAGACGGTGGTGCTCCAGGGCCACCGCCAGGCGGTGCGCCGTCGGGCGAGCCAGGCCGGTGGAGGAGACGAGCTGCGCCAGGGTGGCCGGACCGGCCTCGAGTGCCCCGAGGACGGACGCCGCCTTGTCCAAGACGCCGACTCCGCTAGTATCGTCCATACCGCGATATTGCCGTCTCGGAACGTGAGATTGCAAGTCGAGGCCCGAAGTTGTTTCTGATGAGGAGGCGAACCGCCATGGCCGGCACGCTGGCAGAGAAGGTCTGGGAAGCGCACCTGGTGCGCCGGGGCGAGGGCGGCTCGCCCGATCTTCTCTACATCGACCTGCACCTGGTGCACGAGGTCACGAGCCCGCAGGCGTTCGAGGGGCTCCGCCTCGCCGGGCGTCAGGTACGGCGGCCCGACCTCACGATCGCCACCGAGGACCACAACACCCCCACGCTCGACATCGACCGGCCGATCGCCGACGCGACGAGCCGCACGCAGATCGAGACGCTGCGCGCCAACGCCAAGGAGTTCGGCGTCCGCCTGCACAGCCTCGGCGATGCCGACCAGGGCATCGTGCACCAGGTGGGGCCGCAGCTCGGCCTGACCATGCCGGGCCTGACCGTCGTGTGCGGCGACTCGCACACCTCGACGCACGGCGCGTTCGGCGCGCTCGCGTTCGGTATCGGCACGTCCGAGGTGGAGCACGTGCTCGCCACCCAGACGCTGCCGCTGGCGCCGTTCAAGACCATGGCGATCACCGTCAACGGCACGCTGCCCGCGGGCACCACGTCCAAGGACATCATCCTGGCGATCATCGCCAAGATCGGCACCGGCGGCGGGCAGGGCTACGTGCTCGAGTACCGCGGCGAGGCCATCCGGGCGCTGTCCATGGAAGCCCGCATGACCATCTGCAACATGTCGATCGAGGCCGGCGCCCGCGCCGGCATGATCGCGCCGGACGAGACCACGTTCGAGTACCTCAAGGGCCGCCCGCACGCGCCCGAGGGCGCGGACTGGGACGAGGCGGTCGAGTACTGGAAGACCCTGCGGTCGGACGACGACGCGCAGTTCGACGCCGAGGTGGTGCTGGAGGCGGCCGACCTGGAGCCGTTCGTCACCTGGGGCACCAACCCGGGCCAGGGCCTGCCGCTGTCGGCGGCCGTGCCGGTGCCCGCCGAGATCTCGGACGAGTCCGAGCGCGTCGCCGCCGAGCGGGCCCTGGAGTACATGGGCCTGGACGCCGGTACGCCGCTGCGCGACATCAAGGTGGACACCGTGTTCATCGGCTCGTGCACCAACGGCCGCATCGAGGACCTGCGGTCGGTGGCCAAGGTCGTCAAAGGCCGCGAGAAGGCTGAGGACGTGCGGGTGCTCGTGGTGCCGTCCTCGGCGCGTGTGCGGCTGCAGGCCGAGGCCGAGGGCCTCGACGTGATCTTCAAGGAGTTCGGCGCCGAGTGGCGCAACGCCGGGTGCTCCATGTGCCTGGGCATGAACCCCGACCAGCTCGCGCCGGGGGAGCGGTCGGCCTCCACGTCGAACCGCAACTTCGAGGGCCGCCAGGGCAAGGGCGGGCGCACCCACCTGGTCTCGCCGCTGGTCGCCGCCGCCACGGCGATCCGGGGCACGCTGTCCAGCGTGGGCGACCTGGACCTGCCCGAGGACGTCGACATCACCACCTTCGACGGCACGCCGCTCGACGGTGTGGGGGCGTCGCCGCTGGGCGAGACCGTCGTCGTCGACCTGCCGCTGCCCGTCGCGCGCTGAGAGGACTGCTGACCATGGAGAAGTTCACCACCCACACCGGCGTCGGCGTCCCGCTGCGGCGCAGCAACGTGGACACCGACCAGATCATCCCCGCCGTGTACCTCAAGCGGGTCACGCGCACCGGGTTCGAGGACGCGCTGTTCGCCGCGTGGCGCGGCGACCCGTCGTTCGTGCTCAACCAGGACGCCTACTCCGCGGGCTCCGTGCTCGTGGCCGGCCCCGACTTCGGCACCGGCTCCTCGCGTGAGCACGCCGTCTGGGCGCTCAAGGACTACGGCTTCCGCGTCGTGCTGTCCTCGCGGTTCGCCGACATCTTCCGCGGCAACTCGGGCAAGCAGGGCCTGGTCACGGGCATCGTCTCGCCCGAGGACATCGAGATCCTGTGGAAGATCCTGGAGACCAAGCCGGGCACGGAGGTGACCGTCGACCTGGAGGCCAAGACCGCCACGGCCGACGACGTCACGGTGCCGTTCCAGATCGACGACTACACGCGCTGGCGGCTCATGGAGGGGCTCGACGACATCGGCCTCACCCTGCAGAACGAGGCCGACATCACCGCGTTCGAGCAGACCCGCGCGGCGTGGCGGCCCAAGACGCTGCCGGCGCGGCACCTGCCGTCGGTGGAGATCGAGGCGGCGCGGCCGGTCTGACGGCGGGGCGGCTGCCGTCGCCCGGAGCCGAGCGCCTGCTGCTGGTCGAGCCTGTCGGGGCCTTTGGGTCCGGGCAGGCTCGACCTGTGTGTTCTACGGGCTGCTTGTTCTGCGAGCTGTCCTGTCGCGGTCGGTCCAGCCGCGGTCGGTCCAGCCGCGGGCGTTCCGGCCGCAGCCGGAACGCCGTGCGCTGTCCTGCCGTGGGTTGTTCGACCTCAGAGGCTCGGCGGTCCCTGGCGCACCTTCTCCAGTAGCCCCTCCGGGGTGTCGCTCTGGGGGTCCCACCAGGAGTCGATCCACCACGTGACCCCGGCGTCGGCCATGGCCCGGGCCTGCTTGGCTGCCTCCTCGCGGTCGGACGACAGCTTGCCCTGCAGGATCACCTCGAAGGGCCGGTCGGTACCGCCGCGCCGCTCCACCTCGGACCGGTGCTCGGTGAGCCAGGCGACCAGGCCGGCGATGTCGTCCACCGTCAGGTCGTCGGCGCTGCCGCGCAGCTGCGGGACGATGCCGTCCCAGCTCAGCGTGCGCCGCAGGTTCCGGGCGGGCGGCCGCTCCGCGTCCCAGACGCCGACCGGCCACACCGGGATGCGGCCGTTGACGGGTCGCTCCGGGAACCGGAACGGGCCGGTGGTGAGATGGGCGCCGTCGAACTCGAAGTCCTCCCCGGACCAGGAGCGTTCGAGCCACTCCAGCGTCTCGTCCAGCAGGGCCGCGCGGTTCTTCAG
The DNA here is from genome assembly GCF_049532985.1 of Promicromonospora sp. MS192. Taxonomy (GTDB): domain Bacteria; phylum Actinomycetota; class Actinomycetes; order Actinomycetales; family Cellulomonadaceae; genus Promicromonospora. The sequence continues at coordinate 91,008 of NZ_CP186693.1, forward strand.
GTCCGTGCTCTGCCCGGGGACCGAGGTGAAGCCGCGGTCGTCGGGCACGCCCACGCCGACCGGCAGCACGAGGCGGCCGCCCGACAGACGGTCCACCGTGAGGGCGCGCTGCGCGAGCTCCCACGGCCGGTGCCGGGGGACCGCGAAGACCATGGCGCCGAGGCTGATGCGCTCCGTCACCGTCGCCGCGGCGGCCAGCACCGCGAACGGGTCGTAGACCGGCATGGCCCACTCGCCGTCCATGCTGATCGCGTCCCAGGTGAAGAAGCCGTCCCAGCCGTGCTCCTCGGTCTCGCGGGCGAGCGCGACGTGCTGGTCGATCGTGCCGAAGCTGCTGATGAACCCGAACTTCATACCGTTCCTCCGTTGGCCTGGGGCTGGTCCTCCGACGTCTGCCACCACGCTACGCGGTACCACTGACACGGTTAGGGTGAGGCCGTGACCAGCACCGCCGAGAAGAACGGCACCAGCGTGAGCGAGAGCACGACCCCCTTGCGGGGCACCGTCGAGATGTGGACCGACGGCGCGTGCAAGGGCAACCCCGGCCTGGGCGGCTGGGGCGCGCTGCTGCGCTTCGGCGAGCACGAGAAGGAGCTGTTCGGCGGCGAGAAGGTCACCACCAACAACCGCATGGAGCTCACCGCCGTGGTCGAGGCCCTGCGTGCGCTCACGCGGCCGAGCACCGTGATCATCCACGTCGACTCGTCGTACGTGATGAACGGGATGAAGACCTGGATCGCGGGCTGGAAGCGCAACGGCTGGAAGACGGCCAGCAAGCAGCCCGTCAAGAACGTGGACCTCTGGCAGGCGCTCGACGCCGAGGTGGCCGAGCACCAGGTGAGCTGGGTGTGGGTCAAGGGACACGCCGGAGACCCGGGCAACGAGCGGGCCGACGCACTGGCGAACAAGGGCGTCGACAGCGTGCGCTGACGCAGGTCGGGGCACGTCCGGACAACGAGACCGACGTCACGTCACCACGATTGGCGCGCCCTAATACCCTTGACCCATGGCTTCCCACTACGACGTCGTTCTCCTCGGCGCGGGCCCCGGCGGCTACGTTGCCGCCATCCGCGCTGCCCAGCTCGGCAAGTCCGTCGCGATCATCGAGGAGAAGTACTGGGGTGGTGTCTGCCTCAACGTGGGCTGCATCCCCTCCAAGGCTCTGCTCCGCAACGCCGAGTTGGCCCACATCTTCACCCACCAGAAGGACTTCTTCGGCATGGCCGGGGACGTCTCGTTCGACTTCGGGAAGGCTTGGGACCGCTCGCGCACCGTCGCGGACGGCCGCGTCAAGGGCGTCCACTTCCTGATGAAGAAGAACAAGATCACCGAGTACGACGGCCGCGGCACCTTCCGCGACGCCAACACCATCGAGGTGGCCCTCAACAAGGGCGGCAGCGAGACCGTGACCTTCGACAACGTGATCATCGCGACCGGTTCGCAGGTGCGCCTGCTGCCAGGCGTCGAGCTCTCGGACAACGTGGTCACCTACGAGAAGCAGATCCTCACGCGCGACCTGCCCAAGTCGATCGCCATCGTCGGCGCCGGCGCCATCGGCATGGAGTTCGGCTACGTGCTGAAGAACTACGGCGTGGACGTCACGATCATCGAGTTCCTCGACCGTGCGCTGCCGAACGAGGACGCGGACGTCTCCAAGGAGATCGCCAAGCAGTACAAGAAGCTCGGCGTGAACATCCTGACCTCGACCGCCGTGCAGACCGTCAAGGACAACGGCTCGTCGGTGACCGTCTCGTACAAGGGCGTCAAGGACGACAAGCCGGGCGAGCTCGTGGTCGACAAGGTGCTCATGGCCGTCGGCTTTGCGCCCAACGTCAGCGGGTTCGGCCTGGAGAACACGGGCGTGCAGCTCACCGACCGCGGTGCCATCGACATTGACGACTACATGCGCACCAACGTGCCGCACATCTACGCCATCGGTGACGTCACCGCCAAGCTCATGCTGGCGCACGTCGCGGAGGCGCAGGGCGTCGTCGCCGCCGAGACCATCGCCGGGGCCGAGACCCAGACGCTGGGCGACTACCGCATGATGCCGCGCGCGACGTTCTGCTCGCCGCAGGTGGCCTCGTTCGGCCTCACCGAGCAGCAGGCCCGCGACGAGGGCTACGACGTGAAGGTCGCCTCGTTCCCGACCATGGCCAACGGCAAGGCGCACGGCCTGGGCGACACCACCGGCTTCGTCAAGCTCGTGGCCGACGCGAAGTACAACGAGCTGCTCGGCGGGCACCTGATCGGGCCGGACGTGTCCGAGCTGCTGCCGGAGCTCACGCTGGCGCAGAAGTGGGACCTGACGGCGGACGAGGTGGCGCGGAACGTGCACACGCACCCGACGCTGTCGGAGTCGGTGCAGGAGTCGATCCATGGGCTTGCGGGGCACATGATCAACTTCTGAGGTCGGTCTCCCGGGTTCTCGGGAGTCGAGCCTGGTTGGAGGCCCGGATCCGCGGAATTCCGCGGGTTCGGGCCTCTTTACGTGCCAGAGTGTCGTGGACACCTATGGATGTGAGGAATTCCGAACTGCGTCCCCGAGGGGGACGCAGGACGCAGGCCGACACGACCAGGAGGGATCGATCATGGTCGCTTGCGGGTCTGGACTTCGTGCGGCTAGCGCTCGCCGGGCGAGAGCGTTGGTGCTCCTCAAGCACCTCGCGGAAAGTGGCCGAGTCTGCCTCGGAGGTGTTTGCACTCTCCTAGGCTGCGAACGTCCTTCCGCGTCGTGAGCCTCCCGTTGCCTGAGAGGCGCGACGTGACGGGTGTTGACCGCGGGTGCCTGCCGCTATGGTGCGGGCGTGACTGTTGCCCGCCCGCTGCTGTTCCTCGACGTTGACGGGACCTTGTTGCCGTTCGGTGGGCCCGGGATGCTCCCTCAGCCTCGCGACGGCAAGCCGGAGGACCCCGACGAGCCGCGCCCGGAGCTCGACCTCATCGATCCGGCCCTCGGACCGCTCCTGCTGGGTCTGGGCTGCGACACGGTGTGGGCGACGGCGTGGATGGGTGACGCGAACGAGGTGATCGCACCACGGGTCGGACTACCAGAGCTGCCGGTTGCGGACCTCCCGCCCTATGGCGAGCACGGCCCGAACAGTCTGGGGTGGAAGACGCGTGCCCTGGTCCGGGTCGCGGCGGGCCGGCCGTTCGTGTGGGTCGACGACGTCATCACCGAGATGGATCGTTCGTTCGTCGAGCTGGAGCATCCTGGTCCTGCGCTGCTGTTCCAGGTCGAGTCCTCTGTCGGGCTGACTGCCCACGGCGTCGCCGAGATCGCGACATGGCTGCTTGGTCTGGAGTCGTGACGGGCCGCGGCGCACCGCCGACCGGATCGAATGTTCCGACGGCCTTGCGGATCTCAATGTTCCAGGACGCCAACGGACTCGTTGCCGGTACCGATGACGCTAACGCTCGACGTGAAGGCAGGCCTGACGTAAGACGCCGATGAGGTCGATGGTTTCCGGCCGGTCGCCGACCCGCGGGCGGCGCTCGCGTGGATTCCACAGGATGTTCGTGAGGACGGAGGTCTGTGTGGAATGGACGCTTCCGGTTGGGAGGACGACACGTGGATCTTGCACGACCTGACGGTTCCGATCGATCTCGCGGATCGCGAGGAAGGGCCACGGATCCGGCGCCGATGGTGCGACGTCACCGACGAGGATCTGGGAGCAGTGTCGAAGGCAAGGCGGTGGCCACCGAATGCGATGTACCTGATCAAGAACCTTCGCTGGCCGGACATAGAGGTTGAGGAGGGCGTCTTCGGTGGCGAGTCGCTGGCAGCGTTGCTCGACGTCGTGGGTGAGTTCTCCAGACCGGACGCAGCCTGCTTCGCCTACTACGGGATGGTGCCCGCCAACGAATACCAGAGCCTCACGGTTCTGGAAGGAAGACTGTCGGCCATCGACGGCCTGACGGGGAACGAAGACTCGTTCTGGGGGCTGAGCCCTTCCAACTGGTGGCCAGCTGATCGCTCTTGGTTCGTATGGACGGACTACGACCTCACCGCGACCCGGGTGTCCGGGTCTCGTGAGCTGATCGAGACGGTCCGCGCGCACCCGCAGCTGGAGACTCTCGACTGGCAGTGGCCCGAAGGAAGCCGAACCCCAGCCGACCGTCGTCGCGCGCGTGGGTGAGCGATGTGTACTCCCTGCGCGAGGACCCGCCCAAGGGGTGACCCGACGGCCCACTAGACCGTTCATGGGTGGCGTAGCGGCAAGATCGTGAGCTACAAGATCCGCATCCAGGTCCGAGCGAGCCAGCGTTCGAAGTGCAGGTCTTGTTCGGAGACCGTCCCGATCTTTAGTGCGGGTGCGGGGTCAAAGATGTCGACGAGGTCCCGGCTTCGTGGCGCACGCCAGGAACGCAGGATGTAAGCGAGCCGCCCACCTGACATCGAGCTACTCATCCCCGAGACGCGGGCGTCGACCCGAGCTCCCTGGCAGCACAGTCGTAGACCGAGCGGGTCCAGGATCCCGCGCAGCGCTCTCAGGGCTAGCCAGGCGTCGACGTCTGCTACTTCCCAGATCGATCCGCCCGGATCTTCCAGGCGCAGCATGTAGCTGTCATCATGCTCGACCACGGTCAGTAGCCATGCCTCTTCGACGTCGTCACCTCGTATGACCGCCAGCGGGAACGTTTCGGAAGACTCCGTGTCCGGTACCGCACCTAGCACTGTACCCAAAGGCCCGACAGCGGCCCGGGCCTGATTCCGAACCCACGCGTCGATTTCACCGGTGGAACGATGGGTATATTCGGTGTCGTATTCGTCGTGGGCCGTGACGAACGGCTGAGCAGCGTCGATGCCCTCATGGCCGAACTCCGCATGAGCCCAAGCCGTCAGCTCGCGCGCAGTGAGCTTCCCGTCGAGCAGCGCCTCGAGCCGATGTCGCAACAGCACCAGGTGCGCCTGCTCGACCGTGGGCACTGCCAGTTCGAGCTCCTGCACGACGGCGTCGACCGTCTGATCGAGGACTGACCACGGGTCATCCGGGTACCGTCCGGCGAGTTCCGCCAGCGCCGGAGAATCAAGGCCGGCGACCAGCGCCTGAACCGCTGCGTCGATGAGCGCCTCACGGGTCGCGGGGCGGATCTCGTCGCGGAACAGGCAGATTGCCTCAGCCAGCTGATCGCGGGCTCCGTCAGGGTTCACGACGCGCAACCTACAGGGTCTCTTGTGGTCTGCGGGCCACGACGAAGCGGCGTCCATTGGTTCACCCTTTCGACAGGTTCCGCACGACTTGGGCCGTCTGTCACGATCGTTCTCTCGCTGACCCGACGGAAGAGCTCGGTGTGGGGCAGAGACAGGAGAAATAGCCAGTTCGACCACGGTTCGATGACGTGGAACACGATCGACCTTCGCAACTTATTCGGTCACCGGGCCGTGTGGCAGTGCCTCGACGTGGCTCGCGGCCGGCTCGTGGCTCGGAACCAGAAACGGCGGCCTTCGCGTCTTCAATGCCCCGGACGAGAACGGGATCAGCGGCCAAAGACCCGTCGAAGACGCGACGCACCGATCGCAGATCATCGGTATGGACGATGGCCAAGTCCCAAGATCATCTCTTGCTTGGCACCGTCCTACCGCCTAGTGTGCCGGCCGAGCTCTGGGTGGCTGATGTGAAGCCCGCGCGCCCGCGGGTTCGACGAGGAGCATGGCTTTAGGCATGGCAGCGCCCGGTTCGCCGATGGTGTCAGCTTCGCTTTGATCCGTGTGGTGCGCTGACACGGTGGTCGGCGCAGTACTCGACGTGGACCTCGCCCCAGGCGTTGCGGCGGTTCTTGTCCGATGAAGCAAACGGCGCGGCGCCGAGCCCGATCTCGGCGCAGCAATGGGTCCCGGGCTTGGCTGCCATGTGCGCGGGACAGTCCTCGACCAGGCCGCGTAGTTGACCGGCCTGCAGCTCGAACGCCGCACGGCTGCCGATGAGGAAGAGCGTGTCGGCGGCGAGTGCGAACCGCAGGTGGTCAAGGTTCTCCCGCCAGTGCGACCGTTCGTGGTCGGCCTGGGTGAGGTTCGGGAAAGGGTGCTCGGGCAGGATGACGGTGTGCGGGCGGGTCTGCCGGATCTGTGCCCGGGTCTGTTTCCATGCCGAGACCGGAAGGGCGAGGCTGTGATGCATCAGCACCAGATCGAGCCGCTGGCCATAGCAGTGGCTGCCGCATGTCGTCGCTGTCTGGCGTAGCGGCAGCCACACGACCGTCCTCGGGGACCGGGCGGCGAGCCACCAGGCTGCCGCGAGATCGACGGCCGACTGCTTGTCGACGAGCATCTGGTGGGACCGGTAGCCCGTGTACAGCGGGGCGTGGTGCGGTGGCCGAGCTGGGCGCACCACACGGAACTTCCGCCCGCCCACGGCGACGTCGGCCGTCAGCGTGCTCCAGGCCATCCCGGCCAGCTTCATCGGTCCGCAACCGGCGTGGGTGTTGCACCGATGACCTGGGCGACGTCGTCGGGAAGCGGGTAGGCGTTCTCCGGCGGAAGCGTGGCGGCGACAGCGTCCGGATCGGAGCGAAGCAGGCCGTGCAGATGGCGGACCTGCTCAGTGACGTCGTCGATCCCGACGATCCACCTGTCGATGTACGCACTGACGGCGCTGCCGCTGAGCCCGACCTGTAGCGACCGGTGCGGCAAGGGGCCGCCGGACGACGTCCGCTCGGGGTCCCACTGCACTCGAACCTCGGACTGGCGCTTGCGCGTGGTCCAGGTCGCGGCGTCGTCGTACACCGACCGGTCGAAGTGCGACAGGCATGAGGCCGCCAGCGCCTCCTCGAACCCAGCGCGGGTGATTCGGACGGCCAGGACGCGCTCCTGGCCGGGTTTGGTCGCCCAGCCGGAGCGGTACATCATCCAGAGGAACGACGGCTTGATCCAGGTCATCCGCTCGCGCTTGAACGGTGGCACGAACGTCCCGGCCGCCAGGGCGGCGTCAGCGATCGCGGGTGGGTAGGCCTGATAGACGACGATCGTGGCGTCGTCGAACACGGCACGTACCTGCCGTTGCGGGATCTGGGGCATGGGCGCGACCGTATCGGCGGTCCTCCGAGGGACGCCACGGCTTTCCAGGGTCCGCCCGGGACCGGCAAGTCACACACGATCGTCAACCTGATGTCCCACCTGGTCGCGCAGGGCGAGCGCGTCCTGGTGACCGCGCAGAACGACCAAGCCCTGACGGTGCTGCGCGACAAGATCCTGGAGGTGCTGCGCGACCTGTCCATCGCAGTGCTGGGCTCGAGCCCCGCAGCGATGGAAGAGCTGCGGAGCTCGAGCTCAGTCGATGCAGGACTCGATCTCTCGCTCGACACCGCGGCGCAGGAGCGCCGGATCAGCGAGCTGGGAGCCCGGATCGACGAGCTGCGCGAGAGCCTGCGGCGGACGGATCTCGATCTCGTCGAGGCACTCCGCAGTGAGCAGCGCGAGCTAGAGATACCCACCGGCCCGGCACGGGCTCGCGAGGTCGCCGAAGGCCCGCCCGTGACCGGCACCTCGACGTCGTCCGCGACGCCGTTCCCGTCGGCAGCGCGTTCTCCGTCAGCGTCAAGGAGATAGTGGACCTTTGCGACAGCGTCCGCGGCATCATGCCGTCGGATGCGGCGAGCGCGCTCCTGGGCCTCCCGGAGGCCCAGTGGCTGCCGACCGCGGCCGACCTCGCCGCCAGGTTCGAACGCCTCGACAGGCTCCGCGACGAGGTGACCTCGCGGGAGTCCGGAGGGCTGCACGTCGAAGCCGTCGATGCGCTCGACAGGGACACCTGCCGGCGCCTGGCGGACGAGGCCCGGGATGCTGCCCGCACCCTCGACGCACTCCAGGGCCCGTGGGAGACGCAGCTCGCGTCCGAGATCCTCGGTCGCAGTCCTGTCGTGGACTACACGATCCAGCAGAACGGCACCGTGCTTGCCAAGCTCGCCGAGGCGAGCGCGATCCAGCAGAAGCTTGCCGGGCACGAGATCAGCGTCCCGGATAGTGATCCGGCGGTGCAGATCGGCCCGCTGCAGGCCTGACGGGAGCAGCTGGGAGCAGGAAAGAAAGGTGCGCCTCCGTTCGGTGCGCGCGAGCTGAAGTCCCTGGCCGCTGAGACCAGGTTCGACGGCTCGGCCATCACCTCGGTGGCACAGGTTGACCTCGTCGCCTGGGCGGTGCGGCTGCGCTCGGTCCTGCGCGAAGTCCGCGTCCTGATGAACCAGGCCTACCCGCCCGCCGGCATCCCGGTGCCCGACGACGGCGCGGCGTTCCTGTTCGCGGCGCATAAGACAGCCGACCGGGTCCAGCGGGTCCACCAGTGGTGGACCACGGCATATGTCGACCTGACCGGTAGGTACCGGCCCAGGTGTCGCCGCTGTGGGGAGCGTTGTTGTCCGCTGTGGAGACGCACTCCGCCGGCTCGTGGAACGTCGCCGTGGAAGAGACACGTCGTCTGGTGACGGTCCGAGCCCGGGCGGCCTACCGTGAGCGGCTCACGCCGACACGACCAGGAGCGGGATCTCGGGTGGTGACACCCTTCGTGCTCGTCTCAACGCGCCCACAACATCTTCGGCCTGGCCCGAAGGTGCTCGCGGGTGAAAGGCCGTGCCCTTAGCGTTCGTGTCGGTGTCGGACCAGACCGGTTCTGCCTCCCCGCTCGCCCTCATTGGAGATGACGGCCATGACAGCCAGGGAAAGTCTCCGCATCCCGCGATCCCGATCGACCGCGGTACTGGCGCTCCTCACGGTGCTCTGCCTCGTCGTGCCCCCGGCTGGTGCCGCAACGAGTGATGACGCCCAGCGGGACGGAGAGGTCACGCCGCCCCCGGTTGCTGCCCCACCAGACGCCGCACGGCTCAGAGCAGGCACCGACGCCCAAGAGCCCGACAGAAACCCTGCGGCACTGGATGTGGGGATGAGCCGTGACCTGGACGAGGTCGTACGGATGCAGGGCAAGTCCCCGAAGGTCAGTGAAGCGACTCCGCTGGGCGAGGAGATCATCGCCGACGCGGTCGCCGAGGCCGCACCTGACGATGAGTTCCTCGACGACGAGGATCAGGTCGACGGCACGAAGAACAACAGGCTCTACTACTACTACTCACTCAACCGGTGCCGTGAACGGTGGGACAGCGAAGGGCCACAGCCCATCGACGAGAAGGACGAGGCGGACCTGGCGGCCGGCATCTACCCCGTGATGTATCAGAACCACTTTGCCGCCTGCATGGTCCGGCCCATCGAATTCACGGTGTGCGACGTGTGGCCGGTCTGCACGAGCAGCACGATGCGGCTCACCATCATTGCTTACGGGAACCGAGGCAAGCGCGAAGTACGGTTCCGAGCGCTCTTCGACCAGTTCGACATCTCCTTCAACGCCTTTGACGAAACCGTCGGCCTCGACCTCCAGTGCATGAGCTACGGCAACGGCAGGTGCGCTGATGGGACCGGGCGGGTCACGAAGACAGTCGCCGAATGGCTCGACGATCCCGAGATCCCACAGACGACTTTCGACATGTCGTCTTCACCAGGGCTCGCCCAAAATGACCTGCCCTTCCACACGGCGCGCGACAACATCAGCTTTCACGAGGCAAAGATCGAGCTGACCAGCCAAAGCCTGACGACGACCTGGCAGACGTTCAGGTTCCGTTGTGACACTGCCGAGTACGCTTCTGGCGGCGGCTGCCTGTTTCACGAGGTGCAGGCCGTCCACCGTGTCGACACGCGGGACGCGCGGGTTGCCGCGGAGGCCCAACACATCCGTGACGCGCTCTACGACCCGCGCTCGACGGTGCCGTCCAGTGCCGGGAAGCGGGTTCCCGGAAACATGGCGGCGGCCGATCCCGAGCCCCTGACTCGGATGCTGCCCGAGTACAACCCATCGTGGTACGACGCCAACCACGCCCAGGCCGTCAGGACGTGCAAGGCCGTGTGGGGCGAGCGGTATGCGGAGACCGATCCGCCCAGCGACTGCGACGAGTTTCCCTACCGGAGCACCGAGCAGGGTTCGAATTATCCGATCTTCGATCCGGACTGGCCGTTCTCCTACTCGGCACGGGCCCTCAACGCCTCGCACAACCGCACTGCCGGGGCGATGCTGGGAGCGTGGTATCGGCAGGACCATATCCTGCACGGCGACAACTTCTGGGTCGAACCTACGGGTTGTGCAGGGTGTGGCGGTGGGGACGACGACGGTCCACCCGACCCGGGCCCGACGAACGTTCCCCCATCCGTCGACGCCGGTCCCGACAGGTCCGGCGACGAAGGATCACCGGTCACACTCGACGGCACCGTCACCGACCCCGACGACGTTCCCATCATCTCCTGGACCTACTCCGCCGGAGACGACATCGATGCCGGTACCGTCTGCACGTTCGGTTCGCCGAACGCCGCGCGGACCACGATCACCTGCACCGACGACGGTACGTTCACCGTGACCCTTACTGCGGATGACGGCCACGGTCCTCCGTCACCCGTGAGCGACTCCGCGACCGTCACCCTGCGCAACGTCGCCCCGACCGGGCAGATCTCCTCGCCGACGCCTGGCCAGATGATCAACGCGAGGCAGCCGGCACGAGTGGACGCGACCTTCACCGATCCGGCAAAGAACGACACCCACACGTGCCTGGTCGACTACGGCGAGAGCGGCGGCGTCGAGCACGGGAGGGTATCTCAGCAGGACGGTGGCGGAACCTGCACCGCTAACCACGTCTACGGGTTCGACGGGCTCGGACCACGGACGATCACCACGACCTTGACCGACGACGACAACGGCTCCGGCACCGACTCGGTGGACGTCGTCGTCTTCGTGCCAGGGGCGGGTCACGCGCTCTCCGCTACCGGGGCCGTGGGCATCGACCCGACTCCTGATGTCCGTTGTCCGCCCGACGACTCGCAGTCGATCGCGACACTGGACACCGCCGTGGCGAGCCTCGACGGGCTCACCGTCACCTGCACGGTCAGTCCTTCGACGGGCCGGACAGAAGTCCATTCCGAAGTCCTGGACGTCACCCTGCTCGAGGGCCTCGTGACCATCTCGGGCCTGGCAAGCACGTGCACGGCGGATTCCGACGGGATCACCCGGACCTCGACAGTAGGACGGATCAACGGGATCCCGATCGGGACCGGGACCGGTTCGCTCACCTTGCTCGGGCTCGTCGAGATCCACTACAACGAGCAGACGACCGACTCGCAAGGGCGCCTGGTCCAGAACGCCGTCCGAGCGAACCTCCTGGGACAGGAGATCGTGATCGCCAGCTGTCGCCTCGGGTAGGGCCCCGTCGTCGACGAGCAACCTGCACGGCGGCACGCTGTTCTGGCCCGTCGAGCGTGCGGCCGAGGTGCTGCACGCCTGGCGCGTACGACGTCCGGCTCACCCTCCTTCGCGGCCCGCCGTCGCGCGAAGGCGCGCACCACGCCGCCCATGCGAAGGACGTTCAGAACGGCCACACCACCGGCACGTACCACACCGCCGCCACGAGAAAGAGGAGTGCCAGGGGCAACCCGAGCCGCCAGTAGTCCCCGAACCGGTAACCCCCGGGCTGCAGCACCATCAGGTTCACAGGCGTCGCGATCGGCGTCAGGAACGCGGCGGCCCCCACCACGGCGAGAGCCATCATGAACGGCTGCACGCTCACGTCCAGCGTCTGGGCGAAGGACACCGCGACCGGCGCCATGACCAGCACCGTCGCCACGTTCGAGATGAACTGCCCCAGCACCAGCGTGAGCGCGCACAGCGCCAGCAGCGCGAGGTGCGGCGACGCACTCCCGGTGAACCGCATCAGCAGCTCGGCCAGCATGTCCGCCGCACCGGACGACACGAACGCCGCCGACAACGGGATCAGCGCCGCGATGAGGATCACCGTGTCCCAGGACACCGCACGCAGCCCCTGGGGCACGGTGATCACCCGCAGCAGCACGAGCGCCCCCGCCGCCAGCAGCCCGACGACCACCGGTGGCACGGCGCCCGTCGCCAGCAGCGCGATCGCCGCGACCAGCACCCCGAGGCACCGCTTCCAGCCGGCCCCGAGCGGCACGCTGCGCTGCAGGCTCTGCGAAGCCTCCACGGCGATGACGTCCGGCGACTGCGTGTACCGGTGCAGCGCGTCCCACGGTCCGCGCACCAGCACGGAGTCACCGGCCTGCAGCGGCAGCGGGGCCGACGACGACGAACCGCTCGGCGTGTCGGTCGCCCGGCGCAGCGCGACGACGACGAGGTTCTCGTCCCGCGTGGTCATCCCCGGGCTGACCCGGCGGCCGATCAGGGTCGAGCGCGGCGCGATGAGCACCTCCACCACCCCGGCGGAGTCCGTGAAGAGCCGGCCCGCGTCGAGCTCCGCGGCGTAGCTCTCCTGCCACGAACGCACCCGTTCGTGGGGGTCGCCTGCGACGTCGACCAGTCGCTCCGGAGCGCGCTCCGGCAGGAGGCGGTCGCCGAGGGTGACCACGAGGAGCATGGTGACAAGGACGAGCGGGAGTCCCACCAGCGCGAACTCGAAGTACCCGAACTCCCGGCCGCCCGACTCGGCGGCGAGCTCCGAGACGATGACGTTCACCGGGGTGCCGGTCAGCGTCAGCATCGACCCGGCGCTCGCTGCGAACGCCACGGGGATCAGCATCTTCGAGGGTACGACGCCGGCCCGCGCGGCGGCGACGACGGCGACCGGCAGCAGCGCCGCGACCGCCCCGTTGATGCTGATGACGGCGGCGAGCAGCGCCGTCCCGCCGACCATCGTCGCGAGCAGCCCGGTGCGCCCGAGCGTCGAGCACCGTTCGAGCTGCATCCCGATCCACGCGGTGATCCCGGTCGTCGCCAACGCCTCACTCAGCACGAACAGGGTCGCGATGAACAGGACGACCGGGTCGCTGAACCCGCTCAGCGCCTCGCCCAGCGGCAGCACGCCCGTGGCCCACAGCGCCACCGGGACGAACATCGCCACGATCACGAGCGGTATCCGGTTGGTCGCAAAGCCGAGCACCGCCAGCGCCAGGATCGCGAACGTCGCGACGAGGGGGTCGATCATGCCTGTCCTCGGCCCTCATCGGTCATCGTCGTGCTCCTTCGGGGGCGTGGGCCGTGCCGGCGTCGTGCGGACACAGGGTAGGCACCAGGTGGCCGTCGACGCCGTCAGCGAGGTCACACCCCGGAGCCCACGTCCCGTCGATGTCAGGGTCCCGGCCGCAGCCGCAGGGCGCTCGGGGAGATCTCTCCGCCTGCGGCGAGCTTCTCCTCCACGAAGTCCGCCACCTTCTCCATCGGCAGGTCCTGCAGGCTGAGGAAGCCGTAGGTCGCGGGCAGCCCCGTGATGGGTGGCCGGTTTCCGACGACGAGGGGCAGCAGGTAGTCCTCGGTCCGCTTGTTCGCCGCGTTCCTGCCGACCTCGAACTCGAACGTCGTCCAGTCACGCTCGGGGTAGTCGTCGGACAGGCAGATGATCATGAGCTGTGCCTGCTCCCCGTAGATCTGGGCGAGCCCGCGGCGCAGGTCCTTCCCCCAGAGCTCCGCCTGCTGGTTGTAGTCGTAGAAGACCTTGATGTGCCGTTCCTCGAGCACTTCGACGAACTTCTCGACGATCGACCGGTCGTTCCCCGCGAACGACACAGCCACGTCGTACTTGTACCTGGACCGGCGGGGGACCATCTCGGAGCTCACCTGGGTGAGGTCGAGGTGGTCGAGGTAGAAGCGGAAGGCCGGGTCGTCGATCCGCAGGGTCCGGTGCTCGTAGGTGAGGGTCTCGTCCAGGCCGCTCTTCTCGATCAGATCCGGGAGGACGTCGACGGCGCGGTTGAACGCACTCCTGACCCGGCCTCTGTCGGCCGGGTCGGCGGTTCCGACGATCGCGGCCTCCAGCTCCTTGTAGGTGGTGCGGAATCCCGGGCCGGCCGCGGCGCGCTGGACGAGCTTGAAGTAGACGTTATGGACAGAACGCCGCCCCTGTGTCAGGTGGACGAGACTGCGGATGTAGCGACCGTCGAACTGCTTGGCGATCCGTGACGTGATGCCGGCGAGGTCGATGGCGACCTGCCGCGGCTCCGGGGCCGTCCACATCACGTCGGCCTCGACACAGGCTGCCCGGCAGATCGCCTGGAAGATCGACGGCGACCCCCTGGCGGCCCTGATGGCCGCACCGCGGGTCGCCTCGTCGAACCGGATGTTGAGGGCGTGCTCCCCCTGCGTCATGAGCGCGTCCATGAACGTGTCGCTCTGCGTGCCCAGGTACCAGGTGTCGTTCCGGATCGCGAGCTCCGGGTCGTGGCCGAGGATGGCCTCGCTCGTCTTCGCGATCCCGATCATGAACACGCGGATGTCGCTCTCGTGCCAGAGCTTGAGGCGCTCGGCGAGCTGGGTGCGTGCCTTGAGCGAGAGGCGGTGGACATCCTCGATCTTGATCAGGTCGAGCTCCCGCAGCTTCGGCTCTACCGCCTTCGCCGTCCGCCCGACGCCGAGCTCGGCGCCGAGGACGGTGAAGAGGTTCTGTGTCTCGGTATGGGCCCGCGCGCTGAAGGAGAGGACCCGGTCGGGGTCGAACCCGGCCGCCTCGAGCGCCCGCGTGGCGACTGTCGACTTGCCGCTGCCGGACGGTCCGACCAGCGTGACGTGCTTGCCCGGCGTCAGGAGCGAACCCTTAAGCCGTTGTGCTTCGGCCGGCGCTACGTACGTGATGCCCGACGCCTTCGACTCGTTGAAGACCTCGGCGAGCTGGTACACGTCCCGCGTCATCGCACTCCTCTGACCTGGGTGGAGATGCCTGGTGCCCGTCATCCTCCCTGACCTGTCTCGCCCGGCGCCACCGTCGGTGGAGTTTGTTTCCGCGATGCGAACATTCTGGAAGGATCGTCACGAAGGTGACATCCGGGACGCGGTCGGCGGTGAGGCCGCGCCCTGTCCTGCGCGGAGAGGTGCCGACCTTGACGACGTCCGACCGGTGCTCGTTCTGCAGGATCGTGCGCGGGGACGATCCGGACGCCCGCGTGATCTACGAGGACGAACGGGTAGTGGCCTTCTTCCCGACCAAGCCTGCGGTCGTCGGGCATGTCATGGTCGTCCCGCGCCGTCACGTGCCCGACATCTGGGCGCTGGACGCGAGCGAGGCCGCCTACCTCGGGCGGGTCTGCGTGCGGCTCGCCGGCGTCGTGCGGAAGGCCCTGGACCCCGAGGGCCTCAACGTCATCCAGTCGAACGGTGCGGCCGCGTCGCAGACGGTGTTCCACCTGCACGTGCACCTCGTGCCGCGACGGGCCGGTGATGCGATGGGACGCATCTGGCCCGCGGAGACGAGCTACTCGGAGGCCGAGAAGGACGAGGCATGGTCGCTGCTGCGCGAGGCATGCCGGACCGGGGTGGCCGTGGGTGACGGACCGAGCGGTGAGGACCGTCGCAAGCATCTCGAGCTCATCGAGGCCGTCGTGACTCGCATGGCCGGCGCCTCGGCGAACGTGAAGACGTGGCTGCTCCCGGTGGTCACCGCCCTGTACGGGTTCGGCGTGACCGAACGGTCAGCCGGCCTGGCGCTGCTCGGGCTGGCTACGGTGCTCCTGCTGATGTTCATCGACGCCAACTATCTGCGGGTCGAGCGTGAGTATCGGCGGCTCTACGACGCCGTCGCACGGGGCGCTGCGCCGGTCAGGGCGTTCTCATTGGACCCTTCTGGAGTCGGTGGGCCGGTGCGGGCGGGTCGGTCGTCGGGTCCGGGTCGGCCTTGGCTGCCTAGGTGGAGCGTCTGGCAGTCGTGGTCGATCTTGCCGTTCTACGGGGCGCTTGCGTTGATCGGGGTGGTTATTGCGGTCAGTGGGGTGTGGCGGGCTTGAGGCCGGGACGCGGTATATGAGCCCTGGGACGGTTTCAACGACACCTGAGTGTCCAGGGCTACGTCTGTCGCAGGTCTCAGTCGACTGATTCCCGTAGGAGCCAGAGTTCGCGGAGCTGGTCGACGTGGATGCCGAGGTATATACCGTCGGCAATTCTCGTGAGCGAATCCGCATCTCCGAGAGAGGCGCTCGCCCGAAGGATGCCCCTGGTGGCGTCGAACTCGGCGACCCGGTCCGAGGCTGAGTCAGTCCCTTCTCGCGTCACAGTCACTGTCGATGGGTGTACGTACGAGGTGTTGCCTGCCGTCCTTGGCGCTCTCCTGGCCGCGGCAGCATTGCTCAAGACGGTCGTTGCCGTGGTGCGGGTGAGGTCGCTCCGCCGCCTGCAACATCACTGCCGCTCACATCGGATTCCAGGTACATTCGTGACATGGCGGACACCCAGTTGAACCTGCCGGAACGTTCGGCCCTGCTCGCGCTGATGACGTTGACCCAGGAGGTGTCCAATGCCGGTCTGTCGGACGAGCTGGGTATCAAGATCGAGCGGGGTACGCGCGAGCGCCTGATCGAGCTGGGGTACATCCGGGCGTGGCAGACGGGTCGGTACCGGGCATGGATGCACGAGCTCACCGACGAGGGCTGGCGGCGCGGCGGGGAAGAGCTGGGCAGCCCCGCACCGCAGGGTGCGCCGAAAGCCACGCGGCTGCAGTACGGGCTCACGCGCCGGTTCGCGGCGTTCATGGCGCGATCCGATCTACGGGTCGCAGACATCTTCGCCCTGGAGGGCGAGCCGGCGGTGTCCTCCGCCGGCGTCGATGATCAGCTCCGTGCCGCGTACGCGGCACTCGCCCCCGAGCGTGGGGCCTGGGTAGGCCTGGCGCGGTTGCGGCACGCAGTCGGCGACCTGCCGCGGGCCGACGTCGACGCCGCGCTGCTGCGTCTGGTCCTGGAACCGGACGTGCGGCTCAACCCTGAGTTCAACCAGAAGATCCTGACTCCGCAGGACAGAGCGGCCGCGTTGCGCACGGGCGGCGAGGACGTGCACCTGATGTCCATCGGGCGCCGATGAAGGAGATCGAGCGCGATGCGCTGGCGGAACTGACGGCGATCAGCTGGGCGCTCAGCAGGGACGGTGTGTGGGAGGAACCGAAGCCGCACATCGCGGGCCTCAACGGCGAGGCGCTCCGTACGGTCATGTCGGGCTTCGACAGCGCCAAGGCCAGCGCTGCGGAGAGCCCGATCGGCGTGGTCGTCACCGGGCGGGCGGGCTCGGGCAAGACCCATCTCGTCGCGACGGTGCGGTCCCGGGTCGTCGCGGCGGGCGGCTACTTCTTCGCCCTCGACCTGCGCCACGAGCGGGCCTTCTGGCAGCGGGTGGTGCACGACGTGCTCAGCGGCCTGCTCCGGCCCGGCACCGACGGGGTTCCCCAGGGGGAGATCCTGCGGAGAGGGCTCTCCCGGCGGCTTGACCTGCCCGAACCTCTGCACCGGCAGCTCATGGGACAGGACAGACCGACCAGGTCGGGGCTCGATGCCGTCGTCGAGGCGCTGGACCGCGTCGACCCGCAGCTCGCGTTCGAGTGCGGGCACACCTTGCGCGCTGTGGTGCTGCTGGCGAGCAGGTCGGTGACCACCCGGGAGGTCGCCACCGCGTACCTGTCGGCGGAGGACGAGGCGGTGGCCGGGGAACGCGCCGAGTGGGGCATCCGTGCGGCCTCCAGGAAGCCGCACGAGACGGTCGGTGAGCTCTTCCGGCTGATCGCGCTCACCGGGCCGAGCGTGATCGCCCTGGACCAGCTCGACACGCTGATCAGGCAGTCGGACCAGGCGACGGACAACACCGTGCCTGTGGGGCCCGACGCCGCGGTCGGCACCGCGTCCGATCCCGTGACCAGCGCAGCGACCAGCCCCGCTGCGGCCAACCCAGCGACCAGCTCGATCGGACTGCCCAGGAGGGAGGCGTTCGAGGACGTCGGCAGCGGGCTCATGGAGCTGCGCGAGGTCACCCGGCGGGCACTGGTGCTGGTCGCCTGCATGGACCCGATCTGGCAGGGGATCACGGAGTACGCGCCGGGTTCCGTCGCGCAACGGTTCCGCCGCGCCGAGCAGCTCGACACCATTCCGACGGCGGCGGTCGGAAAGACGCTCATCGAGCGCCGGTTCGCGCTCAAGTTTCGCAAGGTCGGGTTCACTCCGCCGTACCCGACCTGGCCGGTGCGGCCGGAGGCGTTCGCCGAGGCGGTCCGGTTCACTGCTCGCGGCCTCATCCGCCGGATCGACACGCACCTCCAGGCGTGCCTGGCTGCAGACGAGCTCGTCGAGCTGACACGTCTCACCGAGCCGGACGGTGCCGGGCTGGATGCTGCTCGGTCGGATACTGCACGGCCGGATGGTCCGGGGCTGGGCGGCGCAGGGCCGGACGGTGTGGCGCTGCCCGGTGCAGAACTGCCCGGCGCGGAGACCCCGGCGCCGCGGCCCTCGCCCGCGCCGCCGTCGGCCGACGAGGATGAGCTTGCCGAGTTGGACCGGCAGCTGAACGCTCTGGTGAGCGACGCCGACGTCGTCGGCGAGATCGCCAGGGCGCTGGACCCGCGCCAGGAGGACCGGCGCATGCCGGACCTGATGCGGTCCGCGCTGACGTGGTGGACCACCGAGCAGGGCACTGAGCGCTTCCGGTACGAGCTGCCTCCTGCGACGTTGGCCGCGGGCAACCCGACCATGCACGCCGAGTTGCACCGGACCCTGGACGAGACCACGGAGGACAAGATCTTCTGGTCGTTCCGGTCGATCGCCTGGCGGGACGGGCGGGCTGTCATCAACCGTATCGACCGGTTCGTGCGCGCTACGGGGCTGGACCCCCTGGTGCCCAAGCGCAAGGCCTACCTGCTGCGCACCGGTGAATGGTCGACCGGACACAAGACCCGGCAGAAGGTCCAGGAGTTCGAGGCGGCGGGCGGGGTGGTGATCGGCCTGTCGCGGGAGACGCTGGAGAGCGGACTGCGTACGTTCGCGGCCTTGGAGCGGCTCGCTCGTACCCAGCCGTCGGCTCGGTTCCAGACATGGTTGCTCAGCCGCCGGCCGGCCGGCCGCACCGCGCTGCTGCGCACCGTCTTCGGCGACCCGCCCGACACCCCGCAACCGGTCGGCCCGGCCGCCGCCCGTCCAGACTCCACTGCGCCGGTCGGCACTGCGCCGGACCGCATCGGCCCGGACGTCGTCGGCCCCGGGAGCGCTGCTCCGGGCCGGCCGGCGACGGACCCGGTGGTGCTGGACCCGATGGCGCTGCACCTGGGCATCCGGATGGACACCGGCGCGCCGGTGTCGGTCACCCTGGAGTCGTTGCGGAAGCACACGGCGATCTTCGCCGGGTCCGGATCGGGCAAGACGGTGCTGATCCGCCGGCTTGTCGAGGAGTGCGCGCTGCGGGGCGTGTCTGCGATAGTGCTCGACCCGAACAATGACCTGGCCCGGCTCGGCGACCCGTGGCCGCGGCCGCCCCAGGCCTGGGGGCCGGACGACGCGGCTCGCGCCGACGACTACCTGCGCAACACCGATGTGGTGGTCTGGACTCCCCGCCGGGAGACCGGTCGGCCGCTGGCCTTCCGACCGCTGCCCGACTTCGCGGCGGTCGCGGACGACCCAGACGAGTTTCGCCAGGCCATCGACACGGCGGTCGCCGCCATCGCGCCCCGGGTACGTGCCGACGGCGGCACCGTGAAGGCCGAGCGGTCGCGCGCTGTGCTCAACGAGGCGCTGCAGTACTTCGCACGTGCGGGCGGCGGCGGGCTCAGCCACTTCCTGGACCTGCTCGGGGACCTGCCCGACGGCGTGGCGCAGCTGGCGCAGTCGCAGGAGATGGCCGCGGACATGGCACAGACCCTGTGCGCCGCCATGATCAACGACCCGTTGTTCGGCGGGGTCGGTGAGCCGGTGGACCCTGGTGTGCTGCTCACCCCCGCGGCCGGAAAACGTGCCAGGATCTCGGTGATCAGCCTCGTCGGCCTGCCGACGGAGGAGCAGCGGCAGAGCTTCGTCAACCAGCTCCAGATGGCCCTGTTCGCCTGGATCAAACGGCATCCGGCCGGCGACCGGCCGCTCGGTGGCCTCCTGGTCGTGGACGAGGCGCAGACGATAGCCCCGTCCGGTGCGCTGACCGCGAGCACGCACAGCACCCTGGCGCTCGCCTCGCAGGCTCGCAAGTACGGGCTCGGCCTGGTGTTCGCCACGCAGGCGCCGCGTGGTATCCACAACCGGATCTCGGGCAATGCCGCCACGCAGCTGTTCGGGTTCCTCAACAGTCCGCCGCAGATCGCCGCGGCCAAGGAGATGGCGGCCGCGAAGTCCAGCGCGGTACCGGACATCTCCCGGCTCGGCAGCGGCCAGTTCTACGCCGTCGCCGAAGGGCTGGCGTTCCAGAAGATCCGCACCCCCATCTGCCTGAGCCATCACCCGTCGAGCCCGTTGACCGTCGAAGAGGTCATCGATCGCGCTCGACGGGACTGACGTCGGCGCACGGAGCTCACGCACTGAGCAACGAGTGGAGAGGTGGACCTGTCGTGGACAGAATGATCGAGAGCCTGCTTGACGTGTTCCAGAAGGAACACGACCTGACCGACCTGCCGCAGTCCGAGGCGTTCGAGGCGTTCGCTGCCTTCTGCGTGCTCAACTCGTACTACAACGACCACTTCGACCCGAACGAGTACTGCACGGGCGGGACGAACGACCTCGGTATCGACGCCTGCGCGGTGCTGATCGACGGAGAGCTGTACCGGGACCCGACAGATGTGCGCACCGTCATGCAGCAACGCAGACGGCCACAGGTGCAGGTGGTGATCATCCAGGCCAAGACCAGCAGCAGGTTCGAGACGAGAGTGATCTCGGACCTTGCCGAGAACCTTGGTCACGTGTGCGGGCAGGGACCCATTCCCTACGACGTGTCGGACGACGTTCGGGGCCTGCGCGAGTGCCTCGACGCGGTCTTCGAGGATCCGTCCCGGCTGGCCGGCCAGCTTCCGCAGCTGCACGTCCGCTACGTGACCACCGGTGACCAGGTCGCGGACATGGTCACGCGCAAGGCGCGTTCGGCGGAGAAGCACCTGGCCGGGTTGAACCGGTTCGAGTCCGTCGACGTCGAGTGCGTGAACAGGCGGGACCTGCTGGCCCTGTACCGACAGGCGATCAGCACCGTCAAGGTCACCGTCCCGGTGCCGAAACAGTTCGCGATGCCGACGGCCCCGGGCGTCGAGCAGTCGTTCGTGGGGCTGGTGGCCGCCTCGAAGCTGGTCGGCTCCATGCTGTTGGACGAGGGCTCGGGCAAGCTCCGGGAGAGCCTGTTCGAGAGCAACGTGCGAGCCTTCCAGGGGTACAACAAGGTCAACAGCGGTATCCGCGACACCCTTCGGGACCCGGTCAAGCGGCAGCGGTTCGCCGTGATGAACAACGGCATCACGATAGTGACCCGCAAGATGGACCGGGTCGGCGACGACTTCGTGCTGGACGACTTCCAGATCGTCAACGGGTGCCAGACCTGTCACGTGCTGTTCCACGAGCGCGAGCAGCTCACCGACGAGGTCTTCGTCAGCGTCCACATCGTCCACTCGACGGACGAGGACGTGATCCAGGGGATCGTGGCCGCGACCAACCAGCAGACCCCGGTCAGCGACGAGGACCTGGCCGCCCGGGAGGACTTCCACAAGGAGCTGGAGGACTTCTTCAGCCTCGGCCGGGAGGCGCCGCACCAGCTGTTCTACGAACGTCGTGCCAAGCAGTACAGCGACCACAAGGAGGTAGAGAAGACCCGGGTGATCAGTCGCGCGCAGCTCAGCCGCGCGTACCTGGCGATGTTCCTGGACGAACCGTCCCGGGTGGGCCGCTACCAGGAGCTGATCAAGGCGCGCGGCAAGGAGCTGTTCGTCTCCGGTCAGCCGCCGCTGCTCTACTACACGGCGGCGGCGACCTGGTACCGGCTGGAGTGGCTGGTCCGGAACAAGCGCATCAGTCGTGGCTACCGGCCTGCCCAGTACCACCTGATGGCGCTGATCCGGCAGCAGCTGATCGGCTCGGGGGCGATGCCGACGCACGACAAGGCGGTCGCGAAGGAGTGCGAGAAGATCCTCAAGGTGGTCTGGAACGCGGAGGCCGCTGAGAATCTGGTGGTCAACAAGCTGCTTCCCGTGATCCAGGTGGCGATCGACGCCGAACGGGAGGAAGGGGTTCCGTTGGGCGAGGCGGTACGCAACGAGAGGTTCGCCCAACGGGTCCGCCAGGAGCTGGCCGGCGGCACCGGTCGCTGACGGGTCAAGGCCGCTGCCGCAGCGCGCTCGGGGAGACGCGGTTGCTGCCCACGTGCCCCGCCGAGCTCTGGGTGGCCGATGCGAACCCGCGCGCCCGCCGGTTCTACGAGAAGCACGGGTTCGGGCTGGACGGTGCTGGGTTCACCGGCGGGCTCGGCTTCGACCTGGTGAGTATGGTGCGCCGAACCGGGTGGGCGCCTGGCTTGTGGTCGGGCCCTACATTCTCATGGCGTAGTAGGCGTTCAGCGCCGCTTCAGCGCCGGAGCCCATCGCGGTCTGGATGCGTTGTCCGCGTGGTGAGCGCAGGTCGCCGGCGATGTGGACGCGGGAGTGCTGGCGTTCTGCGGGGCAGTAGCCGTCCTGGTCGTGAACCAGGCCGTCGACGGCTGTCGGCGCAACGCCGATGTTGGTAAACGTCTTGTCGCCGCGCAGGCCGCCGGGCCATGCGGTCCCGTCCTGGTCGATGGTGAGGGCGTCCATGGCGATCAGCGTGACCCTGGCGTCGCTGGCGATCTCGTCGGTCTTGTACGCGTCCGACGGCGGATGGGGGACCAGCAGGGCGATGGGCAGGTCCGGGTTGGCGCGCAGGAAGGTTCCGAGCGGCCGGTCGGCGCCGAGGACGAGCCAGGTCTGTCCGGCGGCATCGCCGGGATCGGCGTCCCGCAGCGACGGCAGGACCAGGCCGGCAGGCGCGGTGATCCAGGGGGAGTTCTCGGGCTGGACCGGGCTCACGCCGGTGGCGACGATGACGTGCTTGCCGGTGACCTGGCCACCGCCGGTCAGGGTCACGGTCACGGTGTGGTCCGCTGCCTGGATGCGGGTCGCCCCGGCGTGCACGACGGCAGGCGCGGCGTGTTCGACGTCGGCCAGGACTGATGCAGCAAGGTCGGGCCCGCTTCGGTGGCCGCCGAGGACGTTGTCGATCGCGGCGATGTGCCAGAGGGCGCCGCCCAGGCGTGGTTCGGGTTCGATGATGATGCTGGTGAGGCCGACGCTGGCGGCCATGACGGCTGCGGCGCACCCGGCAGGCCCGCCGCCCACGATGACCAGGTCGCTGTCCGGCGTCATCGGTTGGTCCCGGCCGGGGAGAGCGATCCGAGCAGGGTGGTCGTGGTGATGAGCTGGTTGCGGCCGATGAGCCGGCGCGCGACGGTGAGCCCGGCCTCGTGTGTCTCGGGGCCGGCATCGCTGGCGCAGGCGTCTGTCACGATCCACGGACCGTAGCCGTGCTCGAACGCGTCGGCGGCCGACTTCAGGACGCAGCTCTCGGTCGCGATTCCGCAGAACACCAGGTCGCTCCAGCCGTGCCGGCCCACCAGCGAGTTTCCTTCGTCGTTGAAGAGGGTGTAGCCGAGCTTGTCCACGACTGGGTGGCCGGCGGCGAGAGGCTGGATCCCGGGAGCGAGGTCGGTGTCGGGGGAACTCATGAAACGCGTCCAGGAGAAGTACTTCTCGAACGCGCTGCCGGGCTCGTTGAGGTAGCGGGTGAGCACGACCGGGAGTCTTCGCTCGGCCCACGCCGTGACCAGGTCGGCGATGACGGGGACGACGGGCTTGCTGTGGTGGTTGACGAAGCCGTTCTGGACGTCGACCACGACCAGGGCGGGGTTGCGCAGGTGGGTGCTGGTCATGGTGGTCACCGCCGGTCTTCTCGGAGAGCCATGACCGTACAGCTCGAACTCGCGTCCCGAGGGCTGGCGTGCTGAACGCGCGTCGAACCACCGCCGCACACCACGTTCAGCGGCGGCTTCGTGGGGCACTGCGCGGATAGCGTTGGTTGCCTGCCAGGTCAGTGGCGGTGCGAGATCCGCCCGCCGATGAAGAAGGAGATCGCACATGGGCACCGCAGAGACTGTTGCGGTTGGGCGTCGAGGAGCACGAGGCATCGTCATCGACGACGAGAAGCGGATGGTCCTGATCAAGCGGACCAAGCCCGACCAGGACCCGTACTGGACCTCGCCCGGGGGCGGGGTGGAGGAGTCCGACGCTTCTGTCGAGGCCGCGTTGCGTCGTGAGCTGGCCGAGGAGCTCGGCGCGACGGCTGAGGGGTACCAGCAGGTGTTCCTCGCATCCGACCCTACCGACGCTGGCGTCGCGATCCAGCACTTCTTCGTCGCACGGCTGACCTCGCTGAACCTGACCGAGCGGTACGGGTCGGAGTTCACCAAACCCGAGCGCGGCGGATACGACCTGGACTACGTGCCCCTCGGCGACGACTCGCTCGAAGCGATCGACCTCAAGCCTGTGGTGCTCAAGGAGTTCGTACTCGCGAACCGAGAAGCGCTTCTGGCCGAGGCCGGCTTCGCCGCCTGACGCTCCTTGAGGGGTTGCTCGCGAGCGCGGCTCACCGACGTCGACCCTCCCATCGCAGGTAGGCGGGAGTCGCGAACCCAGGAACCGTATGGAGGCTTGAGACGTCCGTGCCGAGCCAGTCGCGAAGCGCGGACGTCTCACCCGGCCACTTCGCATGGGCCAGCTCGTCGAACGCCAGGATGCTGCCCTGGGTGAGGTGGGGGCGAATCGCCTTGAGCGCTGCCAGGGTCGGCTCGTAGAGGTCCAGGTCGAAGTACGCGAGAGCGACAACCGTCTGCGGGTTGTCGGCCAGGTACTGCGGAAGCGTCTCGCGCACGTCTCCGTGGACCAGGAGGGTCCGGCGAATGTGCCCCAGTGGTTCGTCGTTCTCGTGAGCGTCCAGGACAGCGCGCAGGTGGTCGGGGTAGTCGCTGCCGAGCTCGAACCGGCCGGGGACGGCACTCTGGGCGGTGTCGTGGTCGCTGACGTCGGGGAATCCGGTGAAGGTGTCGAAGCCGATGATCCTGCGGTGCGGGTTGTACGGCTCGTGGACGGCGCGCAGCGCCGTGAGGATGGCGATGTGCCGGCCGCGGTGGACGCCGAACTCCATGATCACGCCGGGGACGTCATGGACCATGCGGTACAGGGCATCCATGGCGAGCACATCGGCCAACGGTCGTCGTCGCAGGTAGAGCGAGATGTTGTCGACCAGTTCGTCAGGCGGTATCGGCGTCATCGCGAGATGTCCGGCCAGTGCTCGGCGGGTCTCGGCCTCACGGGGCGACTCGTGCGGCAGCAGAGTCTCGTCACGCTGGTGCATAGGGAGTGCCTCTCTTCTCGTGGGTCCACGTCTCCGCGGGCCGGAGTTCAAACAGCCGTGCGTGGTCGAACACGGCCACCGGGTCGTCGGTGCCCGCGCTGATCGCCGCGATGGCACCGATCAGGAGGCGGTGGGACACAATGACGACGGGCGGGTCTGCCTCTGCAAGGAGCTCGGCAGCGGTCAACGCCTGCCGCGCGCGTTCGTGGAACTCGACGAGGCTCTCGCCGCCAGGCAGCGTGCTTCTCGGATCTACGGCTCTCCTGTTGCGCCATTCCACGTAGGCGTCCGGGTACTGGGTGGGCGATCTGCCCAGCACGCAGGTGGGTGCGCGCCACTCGTCGAACGTGGAGTCGGCAGGGGACAGCGTCAGGCCGGTCAGTTCGGAGACGATCCGGGCCGTGCTCCGGGCACGCAGCAGGGTGCTGGACGCGATCACGCCGTCGGTCATCTCGGAGGTACGCAGCGCCAGCGCGGCACGTTCCGCCTGGCGTGCCCCGATACGTGTGAGCAGGCTTCGGGGGCGCGCATGCGCGTCCGGGCGGTGGAGGCCGTCGGCACACGTGCCGTGCCGCATCCAGGTGACGGTGGCACTCACGACAGGTGCCACCCGCCGTCGACCGTGAGGCACTGCCCCGTGATGAAGGCAGCATCGTCGGAGAGCAGGAACGACACGGCACCGGCGACGTCGTCCGGCATGCCTCGTCGTCGGATCGCCTGGCGGGCGAACTGCCGTACGGCCATCGCTTCGTGATCGTCGACCGCTGCGTGCTCTGCGGGCACCTCGATGGATCCAGCACGGACGCAGTTGACGGTGATGTCGTCGGGTCCGAGCTCGCGGGCCAGTGCTCTCACCAGACCCTCCAGCCCGGCCTTCGCAGCGATGTACCCGGCGAGATCGACTCGGCCGAGCCGGCTCAGGACCGACGAGATCGCGACGACCCGTCCGCCTTCGTTGGCCCGTAGTGCGGGGGTGGCCAGGTGCGCGACGGCGGCGTGCGTCATGAGGTTGACGTCGACCTGTCGACGGAAGGTGTCGCCATCGTGGTCGGCCCATGGGATGCGGGGATAGGCGCCGGCATTCGACACAAGCACGGTGACCCGCTCGTGCTGCTCGTCGACGAGACCATGCAGGCGGTCGATCGCGGCGATGTCCGTCAGGTCGCCCGTGACGGTGCTGACTGCGGCACCGTGCCTTCCTGCTTCGGACGTGACGCGGGCGAAGCCGGCATCGGGGTTGAGGTGGGTCAGGATCAGGTCGTAGCCGGGCGCGAGCCGGGCGGTGATGGCCGCTCCGATCCCGCTGCCCGCTCCGGTGATGATCGCGACCGGCCGTGGTCGGTTCATCGGTTTGCTCCTGTCGATGTGATGGCGAAGCACGGGAACGGGACGGTTGGGCTGACGTCGTCGTCGGCGAGCTGCGCGAGAAGGGCGAGCGACAGCGCGACGTCGGGACCGTCGAGGCGCGTGATGTCGTAGACACCCAGGACGCGTGCGATGAGGTACGGACGCAGCCAGGCCCAGAGGTCTCGGACACCGAGCGCGGTCGCGACCGGTCGGACCACCTCGGTGAGATAGCGGCCGACAACGTGGGCTCGGACGGGCCCGGGTTCAAAGGCGTAGGTGATGGCCAGGCCCGTGTCCGTCTGCTCGGCGTAGATCCGTGGACGGCGGAACACGGAGCGGTGCAGCGCCTCGGGGTGATCCATGTAGGCGTCGCGGTTGTACCGCGGGGTGAGCCACGGCCCGTGGAGCACCTGGTACATCAGGAAGCAGGCGAGCTCGCCGGCGACGGCGTTCAGGCCACCGGTGTCGTAGTCGAACCACACCGGTCCCGAGCGAGGTGACCAGCCGATGTTGAAGTCGGTCGGGTCGCCCTGCGAGATCGCCGCCCAGACGCGCCTGTCGGTAGCGAAGTCCGCGCGGAGGCGTTCGACGATCGACGGCAGATCGACCACGGAGGGACGGCCGTTCACCTCGACGCGAAGGTCAGCGGGGGCGACCCCGCCCGGAAGCAGCGGCCAGGGCGAGCCCTGTCCGTAATACTGATCGACTCGTCCGCCCTCGCTCAGACGGTCTCCGTAGAGCTTCCCTACGACGCGCCCAGCGGGAATGTGCCTGGCGGTACTCAGCAGGGTGTCTCGGTAGTAGGCGAGGACGTCGTCCAGGAACAGGTCGAGCCGCGCGCAGTCGCTGGTGGTCTCGGCACGCGAGATCTCGTCCACGAGGAGGCTGCCACCCTCGTCCCGGTACAGCGACCGGTCGAACACGTGAACCGCCCAGGGGCCCGCCGCTCCGACCCAGCGAAGCGCGGGGATCGGATAGTAGGCCTCGATCGCGGCGTGCCCAGTCAACTCCTGGCGCGCCTCGGCGCGGTCGGGGTTGGCCTTGACGAACAGCGGCCATCCGGCGACGTCGAGGTGCCAGGTGTGGTTGCGGGTGTAGCGGCGGTGGTGGGAGATCCGGGGCACGGGGGTCACCTCCCGTCCAGCTTCTGCAGCGCGAACTTGGCGACCGTCGCGGGTGGTACCTGTCGCAGATTCGATGCGCTGCCCCAGAGGGTGTCGTCGAGCTGGTCACGGACGGGGCACCGGTCGGCGTGGGCGAGCATCTGGGAGAGCGGTGTGGCCACAGCGTGGTGGTTGCTCCGCCCGGTCGTCCACTTCGCGTAGGGGTGACGTCCGTACAGGCCGATGACCTGCGGGGACGTGTGGTCTGCGCGTTCGGTGAGGGCCGCGAGGTGGGTCAGGCCGGTGTCGTTGCCGATAACGAGCCCTGCCGTGGCGAACAGGTCGAGGCAGTCCGTGGCATCGCGGCCGGCGACCAGCTCAAGTCCGGCCGGGGCATGCGCCGATGGGGCGCTGTCGCCAGCGAGGAGGGTGAACTGCCACGGGCCGGGACGAGCGTCGGCGAGGTACTGGGCGATCTCGTCGAACCCGTCCGGTCCGTAGTCCTTGCGGTCGGGCATGCTCGTCGCCGCGACGAAGACGACGTGCCAGGGATCGAGCGCACCGGTGCCGGTGAACGTGGGCAGCGGCGCGAACGCGCGAGGCAGCTCACGGCCGAGGTACTGCTCGACCTCCAGGTAGTAGCGCATCGGCAGGGCGGCGTGGACCTCCACGAAGTCGTCGTCCCGCCTGTCGAGCCACGTCGGCGGTCGTTCCGGGACCGCGTCGAACGTGTACCGGCCGAGGCCTTCGGCGCTCACCGTGCTCCCGCCTGCGTCCCGGACGACACGCAGCGGCAGGCGGCACCGGGCGAAGAGACCTGGTCGCGGGCCGCGATAGGTCGGCTTGCTGGCCGGGAAGGCGTCCATGAACGCGGTGACAGCGCCCAGGGCAAGCAGCATGTCTCCGAGTCCGCCGGCGCCGAGGTCGACGCTCCAGCCTGGAGCCTCGGCCCGGACCCGGGTGGGGAGTGTCGTGTGCTGGCCTCGCCGGTAGGGCAGCGTTCGGCCCAACGGTGCGTCCTCCCGGCGAAGTACTGTGCGTCCGCCAGTGGCCGTGACCGGCGTAGGCAGGTAGAAGGTGCTCAGATGCGAGTCAGTGTGCACAGCGGCACTCCTAGGTCTTCCATGACTGCCCGTGCCTCACCCGAGGTGTCCTCGATGAGGCAG
Organism: Promicromonospora sp. MS192; assembly: GCF_049532985.1. Classification (GTDB taxonomy): domain Bacteria; phylum Actinomycetota; class Actinomycetes; order Actinomycetales; family Cellulomonadaceae; genus Promicromonospora. The sequence continues at coordinate 119,792 of NZ_CP186693.1, forward strand.
GCGATACCGGTGACATCGGCACCGCCCGTGCGGAGGACCGCGACGAGGTTGGCCAGGGTGCGGCCGGTGGTGATCTCGTCGTCGACGATCAAGACCCGCTGCCCGCGCAGGTCGCCGTAGGTGTACACGTCGGTGCGGCGGGCATGCGGTTCGGAGAACCGGGCCTTGTGAGGCAGATCAAGGTCGAGCTTCCACGCCAGCCGGTAGGGGGTACCGCTGGCAAGGGCGACCGCGACGGTCGGGAGGATGCCCCCGGCGTCCAGGCCGAGCAGCACGTCGGGTGTGGCGAAGGCGGAGTCGTGCACCCACCGGTCCCACAGGGCGTCGCCCGTGGTGATGAGGGACTCGGGGGTGACCTGGCCCAGGATCCCGTCGAGGTCGTGGACGACGCGAATGTCCCGGGCGTGCTCTGTGACTCCGAGCCGGCGCACGCGCTGGGCGGTGAACGATGCGGTGGGGTCGGTGACGGTCATGAGGCGGTCCTTCCGATGGAGTCGACGTAGCGCAGAAGGTTCTCGGCGGCGTGCGCGAGCTGTGCATGGACGGCCGCGTCGCGCGAGTTGGTGACGATGTCGTCGAGCGCCGGCGGCGCGCACCGCAGGCGGGGGTGGGTGTCGGTGAGGGCTTCGAAGACCTGTGGGGGAGTCCGGGCGTCGATCCCGTCCGCACGAAGCAGGATCCGGCCGACGAGCACGAGGTGCTTGTAGAGGGCGCGCAGGTCCAGGTCGTCGACGGCCAAGAGGCGGCGCGTGTTCATCAGGACCAGGCCGAGCTCGCCCCGGCTTGCCGCGTCGTCCTGCCGATGGGTCGGCAGCGGGATCGCGTAGTCGGCACGGCGGTACAGGACGCCCGCGCCAGTCCGTGCACCCCGGAGCGAGTGCACGACTCTGGGCGGCACCCGGTGTGTCGTCAGGTCGGTCACGGTGAAGGCGCTCAGCGCCACCTTGAACCCGGGGCGGGCAAGCCGCGCGGTGGCCTGACCAAGCCACTCAACAGACAGCTCGTCCCGTACGACGAGCAGGTCGACGTCGCTCCATCCCTCGACCCAGTGCCGGGTCCCCGTGCTGCCGGTCGCCATCACCAGCGCGACGGCGTCGTCGGTGAGCATGTGGGCGGCCTTTTGCAGCCACTCGTCGTCGCTGCTCGGGCGCCACGAGGGAGGCGTCACCCGTGTGGCGTGCATGCTGTGGACCATGGAGTCGAGGGCGAGCTTGAGGGTGCTGAGCGGCCCCGAGTTGTCCAGGACGTGGTCGGCGACGTCGAGGATGCGGCCTGCGCCTCGGCTCGTCTTGATGGCGTCACGCTCCCGGAGCTCGGCACGGCTCTCGGTGGCTCGGTCGGCACGAGCCTCCGGGGTGGCGTCCACGTAGACGACCTGGCAGCGCGATCCCCATGTCTTGCGGAGGCTGGCGGTCTGCTCGAACCGGTGGGCACTCTCCAGGCTGACGCTCCTCGCCTTGGTCGCGGCGGCGAACCGCAAGATCTCCTCGGTCAGGCGGCCGGCCTGCTCCGCCTCCGACCAGGCGTAGGGGTCGCTCTGGCCGGCTCGGAGCGCGGCGACCTCCAAGAGGTAGCCGATCTTGAGCCGTGCCACGCCGTGCTCGTCGCGCAGCAGCTCACCGACCGTGCTCTTGCCGGACTCCGACATCCCGCCCAGCACCCAGAGGCGGTCCAGCTGTGGGTCGGGCAACGACTCGACCGCGACCCCCAGGTCAGCGATCCGAGCACGGATCCCGCGCTGGACGTCGAGGATCGGAGCGTCGCGCTGATCGATGACCATGTCGTAGGCGCCCTGCTCGACCTGGATCGCGAGCACTTGGGCGAGTGCCTCCTGATAGGCCCGGTATCGGTCGTCGACGCTCTGGGTCTCACGCTTGAGCGACATGGCAGCCTCTTGCACCGGGTCGCTGTGGCGCCGTAACAGGAGATGCACCTCATGCCGGCTGGCGGGCTGGGGCAGGTCGCGTGTGATGCGGGTGACCTCGTCGAGTGCGCCGTGCGGCGTGAGCCCGTCCTTGATCGCGGAGGTTGCCGCGCACGCAGCAAGGATCATCGGCAGGCCGCGATCCTCCAGCGCCAGCGGACCGCTGGCCTCCCGGCGAGCGACATGGCTGGTGAACATCAAGGCGGTGTGCTCGGCAGTGCTGGAGTCCTGGAACCACCACTGGGCGAAGCTGTCACCCGCGAGATCGGCCCACCGACGGTGCCACTTGTCGACCGAACCCACGTGGTGGGCACCGTTGATCGCCCGTGCGAGCCACGAGAGCTGCGCGGTCTTGCCGACGTTGTCGACCCCGTTGAGCGACAGACTCAGCGGGTGGGCCACGGCTGCCGCGCTCATGACGCCGCCTGGTACTGCTTGAGGTGACGCCAGGCGGGGACCCGACGTGCTCCGCCGGTCACGTCCCGGACCAAGTCGTCGTAAGCATCGGCCAGCTCACGAAGCTGACGTAGCGCCTGCCGGGCACGGTCCTTCGCGCCGGCGTCGATCAGCTTGTTTGCACGCACCCAGGCGATGGCCAGACGGTCGATCACCGACCCCACCGTCTCGGTGTGCAGCGGCGCGTCGTCTGGAGCCGTGAAGCAGGACGCGGCGTACTCGTCGACCTGCTCGACCAGGGCGACGCGGGTGGTGTTCAGCGAGTCGATCGTGCGCTTGGAGGCGGCGATCGTTGCATCCGCGGACGTCGTGTCCCGGCTGATGGCCTCGGCATCCCACTGGCGCTGGTGATTGCGTGCCAGGTGCGCCGCCAGACGCAGCAGGCCGTCGCTCTGCTCGTTATCGCTGCGGAACGCCTCGATGATCGTCGCGGATCGTGGCAAGACGACGAGGTCCCGCTCGACCTTCTCTGACGTGGTTGCGCTGTCCATCCGGATCGCCCTCTCTCCAGTGGTTGCTGCCGCCCGGAACCCGGGGGCTACCGACGGTGCGTCGTCGTGGTCACCAGCGTCGTGTCAGCGGTCCGGACGAAAAACGATCTGCCGGTGCATCGCCGTCGAACGGCCGTCGAACACGCCGAACCCGTAGCACGCCGAAGCCCGCCCTCCTACGGCAGGAGAGCGGGCTTCGGGGCGAAGGGGTCAGGGTCGGACGTGGATGACTGCGTGCGTGCCGTCGGTACGCCAGCCGGGTGCGGTGGCCTCCAGATGCGCCAGGCGTTCCGGGTCGACGCCGACGGCGACGTCCGACTTGAGGGTCCGCAAGGCGGCCAGCGGGGCAGGGAAGTAGGACGTGAGGCTCTGGAACGAGGTCGTGGGCGTCCAGTGGGCGTCGCCGACGAGGCGTCGGTAGTTGAGGTCGCCCTTGACGATTACGACGGTCGCCTGGGCCAGCTCGGTGGCCAGATCGGTCGGCAGGTCGTGGAAGGTCAGGGGGCTGCACCAGAACGGGTGGGCACGGACCTGGAGCCGTCCGTCACTGATCGCGGTGCCGAGCCGAGCAGCGACGCCGGCCGCGGCTCTGGACGCGGTCACGAGGTGCCGTAGTACCTGGAGCAGGTCTGTCGGCGTGGCGTCGGAGACGTAGTAGGGGTGCGGTTTGAGGTGCAGCGTCACCGTTGCGGCGCGCCGGGTCTCCAGGAGCCGGTCGATCAGGACGAGGTCGGCGACCAGCTCCCGGCCGGCGTTGTCGGCGACAAGGTGCACCTGGCCGGGTGCACCTGCATCCAGGAGGCGCCACAGCACTGCGGAGTCGTTCGCGACGAGGTCGTCGACCTGGTCCCGGTCCTGGGCGGATGGGTCGGACATCCGGAAGCCGAGGTCGGCGCGGTTGCCCCACAGCGACGCGGTCAGCGCCGCCGACAAGCCGACCCGGTCGGGGCCTGTGACGAGGCGGTCGAGCTCTCCCAGATCGCGAGCCAGGTCGGGTGCTGCCCGCTCCGCGTTCTTCTGCGGGGCGAACGGGTCGATTCCAGCCCAGGGACCCGAGCCGAAGTAGTCCGTGGCCTCCAGCAGGAGGCGGTAAAAGTAGGACTCTGCCCACAGGAACGGAACATCGACCCACGCCCGCCCCACGTACGGGTCCGACCATTCTTGCCACGCCGCCTGATCGTGGGCATCGGCCGGAAGCGGCGGAATGCTGCCGTCGATGGTCGCCAGCAACTGGTCGAGCGACGTCTGGATCTCGGGCGGGTAGGGCACGAGCCGGCGGACGGTCGCGATCAGGTCGGGGTGTCTGCGGGTCAGCACGCCCCATGCGAAGGAGCCTGACACGTTCGACACGATGGTTTCGGCGGCCGGGGGACCGTCCTGGTGGTTACCGATGGTCACTCGCTGGATCCTCGCTCATCTTCACGCAACTTCAACAACGTGGTGCCGCCCGCGCTGCCGACGACGACACTCGCCGTACGGGGATTGAATGCGGCGCACTGGCCGCTGGCGTCCACGCGTACCTGCACCGCGCCACGTCCGTGCTGAGCGTCGCCGCCGTCGAGCGCCCACCGGCGCACCGTCCCGTCGGCCGCGGTCGACGCCAGCCACGAACCGTCCTCGGAGAAGCCCAGCATCAGCACCCGGCCTCGGTGCCCGCGAAGGACGGCCTCGGGCTCGGACACACCCAGCCGATGAACGTAGACATCACCATTGCCAGCGCCGACAGCCAACCGCGCTCCGGACGGATCGAACGCGACCGTCCGAGCCCAACCTGGCACCGAGAGATCACCCCGCTCCACACCTGTGCTCAGCGTCCAGGTGCGGACCACCCCGTCACCGCCCGCCGCGGCGACCAGGTCCGCCTCGGCAGACACCGCGAGCGAGCGGACGCGTCCCGCCTTGGCATCGTGATCCCAGCGCAGTTCGCCATCCGGCAATGACCAGACGCGCACATGCCCGTTGGTGTCGCTGGCCGTCATGAGCGAGCCGTCCTCGGTGATGGCAACCGCCCAGGTGAGAACCACATCGTCGTTCAGCTCAAGGATCTGCTGCCCGGCGGCCCAGACGCGCAGGCGGCCATCACCACAGGCTGCAGCCAGGTACGGACCGGCCGAGGCGACCGCCCAGACCCGACCATGACCAGCCGCAAGACGCGACACCTCATGCCCTGTCGCGGCATCGAGCAAGCGGACCGTGCCGTCGGCACGGCCGAGGGCCACCGAGCCGTCTCCTCCGGAGAACGTGGCCGACCAGACCGTGTTACGTCCCTCTGCGAGGGTCTCCAGGGCGGGGCCGTCCTCGGGCCGCCACAGGCGGATTCCGCCGTCCTCACAACCGGCGACGATCCCGTGTCGCGTAGACGCCACGGCCCTGACCCAGTTGACCCCGGCCGGCATCCGCACCCGCAGCGGTCCATCACCGTGCACGGTGACGGTGGCGTCCTCACCGGCAGTGACGACACGACCGTCCCAGATCGCGAGGGCACGCAGGCGCTCGCCGTCGGCCTCCAGGACATCCTTCGGATCCAAGTGCCTGCCACTGACGTCCCAGGTGCGGGCGGTGCCATCGGCAGACGCCGAAACGAGCACCGGCTGCCCGGGGAGGAAGGCCACCGACCTGACCCAACTGCGGTGCATAGCCTTCTCATCGAGCAGCTCGCCGGTGCGTAGGTCGAAAAGGCGGACGTACTCGTCCTCGCCGCTGGCCGCCACGAGTGTGTCGTCGTCGGAGACGCACAGCGACCAGATGCCGGTCCCGCGTGTGGTCGCCTGCCGCGCAAGAACCAGGGAGACCAGGTCCCACACCCGCACCAGCCCATCCTCGGCACCGGACACAAGCTCGCCGCTGCGCCGGAGGAACGTCAGCGTGCGGATCCGCTTGTCGTGACCCGGCAGGATCCCGACCTGCGTTCCGTCGGCCGTCGACCACAGACGGATGGCGTTGTCCTCACCGGCCGAGGCGATCACGCTGCCGTCTGGCGAGATCGCGACGGCGTGCACCCACCCGGTGTGGCCGCGCAATGACCGGATCAAGGTTCGTGCGCTGAGGTCCCATAACCTGACGGCGCCGTCCTCACCGCCCGAGACGAGCAGGTCCTCACGTGCAGCAACGGACACGACCGTCCCTACGTGCCCGGGGAGGTCTGGGTCCTCGACGTCGGACGCCCACGGGAGGGAGGTACCCGCAGCGTGGGCGGCCCCGAGGAGCGTCCGGTCCGCTCCTTCTCCTGCTCGGGTCAGGGCCACGAGGAGGGTGCCGGCCATGTCCTGCTCGGTCTGCTGGCCATGGAGCAGATAGCCCTGCGACGTCAGGAACCGCGCCCTCCTGAGCGCTTCGCCCGTGTCAGCGTCATCGGCGGCCAGCACGAGGTCACGATCGGCACGCAAGGCGTGCGCCCCGCAGACAGTCGCCTTGGCGATCACATACCGCGGATCGCTGAGCAAGCTGGCGAGTGCCTCGTGGTCGCCGGACTCGTAGAGATGGAACGCCAGGTTCGTCCACTCGTAGGTCCGGTCGCGGGACATCTCCAGCCAGCCGGAAGGCGGCCTGGTTGCCTCCAGGAACGACCCGTGCAGACCCGGGAGCGACTGAGCGACCAGGCTTAGCAGATATGCGCGGAAGACGTCGTGCAGGACGACGACGTCCTGGTCGGCGCGGTAGGCGCTGAGTAGCGACCGGTCGGCAAGGACCTTGCAGAACTGCCGGACCGCGACGGACGACCACCCGTAGGAGTGACCCCACCACCGCGTCAGGACGTCCAGCGGGATCGGTGTCGTCGGTGGGAAGACCGCCAACGAGACATACCGCTCGCTCAGATCGCTCGCGCCGGGAATGCGAACGTTCTCGTCGAGAGCGCGTAGGGTCGCGGAGATCACCTGGCTGATGGCGACCTTGCGCTGGTCGGTGTCCCAGATGTCGAAGGCCTGCGGACCGTGCGCTCGGAGCGCGTCGCGCGCCACGTCGACCGCGTGCTCAGGAGGTGCACCGGCAACGACGTCACTGCTCACGCTCGCACCGACCAGGTTCGCCAGCAGCGGCCAGCCACCGCAGAGCTCCGCCAACGGCAGGAGTGCGGACGTGGACGCAGCAGGGATGGTGCGATGAAGGAGCTCCGCGACCTGGTCCGCACGCATGGGCCCCAACCGCAGCACCCGAGCTGTGCTCGGTGCGACCCGGACGTTCCGGGTCGTGACCAGCCGGACACAGTTCGGCGCCCCCATCAGGAACGGCGCGAGGTCGGCCCCGGACCAGACGTTGTCCACCACGAGCAGCAGCCGGCGCTCCCCGATGACCCTCGCGAGGTGGAACCCGGCCTGCTCAGGATCGGAGAGCTCGGGACGCGTGCCGTCGAGGTGGAAGCACAGATCGGAGATCAGATGGGTGATCCGCGCGGGCGTGCAGTGCTCGCCCGTCTCGACCCAGAGAATCTCCGGGAAGCCATCGCGCACGGACGGCGCATGACCCGCCTGCGTCGCAAGGGTCGTCTTGCCGAACCCACCGGGTCCGGCCACGCAGATGATCTGCGCGCCAGGGGCCTCGGCTGCCTCACCGATCATGGCGACGAGCGTTTGGAGAACGTCAGGGCGGGCGATCAAGGCCGGCTCCAGATCCGGAACCATCGCGAACCCGCTCGTGGCGGGGGAGACAACGGCGATCGGTACCCCAAGCGACTCCCAGAACCGCTCCCGCACACCAGCGTCCGCGCGCTCGTATGCGGTGTCGAGGATTGCCTGAGACTCCGGGCCTGGTGCGCGGGCACCGTCATCGGCTTCCCACTTGGACACCGCCCGGTCGCTGACACCCAGATGCTGGGCGAACGTCCGCACGCTCAATCGCAATGCGTGGCGCAATGCTCGTGACTCGCGTCCGGTCCAGCGCTGGATCGTTCTCGACATGGGCTCTCCCTGCGACGCACGGGCGAACGCCACTGCGTTCCGCGTAGAACGGGTCGTGCGTAGTCATCATGCGGTATCCGAACGTCTCATTCTGTGGGTCAACGCGGCCGTCGAACGAACGGCGGCGTTCCCATCCTCGCTGGACACGACGGGCGAACGGAACCGCCTGGTGTCGAACTAATGCTGAACTGGCCCCTGCGGGGGACCAGGGGGACTCACGCCCAGGTCTGGTACACCAGGCGGTGCCGAGATGGCTATTAGCCGCGCGTTGGACAGCGAGCACGCAGCGGCATACGCAGTGCGACTGACACGGCGGAGAAGCATGGGCGGAAACCGTTGAGGCGGTCGCGGTCTACCGGGACACGTACCAGATCACAGGACCTGCACCACTCGGACCGCCGAGCAATGACCTGCGACAAGCCCCGTGACCGCGGTGCCGCCCAGGCGGCCATGCGGAGCCTGAGTCGTCCAGAACTACGGGGCAGCTCGCGCTTGGCTCTCAGTCCCGTGCCCGGTCTGTAGTTCCTCTTGCAGTGTCGCCGGCGACCGCCGAGGTGCCGCGCCCGGATGAAGATCGGCGGTATCTCCCGAGGATGTCGGATGGTTCCGCTACGGTGAGAGGACACCACACTTGACCAGCATGTCTGCGCTGAACTATCAGCAACAGCAGATGAAAGGAACGTCTTCCACGGTGACCAACGTCGCACAGCGCCTCGCCCCGCTCCGCACAACGTGTGTCCCGCGAGCTGATGTGCTCGACGGCGGGTTGGCGGACAACCACTTCGCTGCCCAGCTCGATAAGGTGCTCCGCGACCCGGAGCACTACCCGGTCTACGGTGACGCGGAGACGTTCTTCACGCAGACGTACCCGACCACGGGTCTGAAGACACTGATCAGCAAAGTCTTCGGCCGCCTCACTGGTGCGCGCGGTGTCTTCGGCGAGAACGGTGTGCTCCGCCCGACGACGTCGTTCGGTGGCGGAAAGACACACGGCCTGACGGCTGTGTACCACCTGGCGACTGGTGCTCGTCCGTCCAATGTGACCGAGTTCGTCGACGAGGCTTTGCTGCCCGACGGTGCGGTGCAGGTCGCGGCGCTTGTCGGTGATGCGCTTGATCCGACGGCGGGGGTCGAGACCCGCGGGCACCGAACCTTCACCCTGTGGGGTGAGATGGCGGCGCAGATTGGCCGCGAGGCGTTCGCTGCGATGGCCGCGAATGACGAGGCACGCACGGCCCCAGGGACGGGCACTATCAAGGCAGCGCTCGGTGGTAGGCCGACGGTCGTCATCGTGGACGAGATCGCGAAGTATCTCCGAGCCGTCACATCTTCGGGAAGCGAGGACGTACGCCGGATGGCGCTGGCGGTGCCCGTGTTCCTGGGCAACCTCTTCGAAGTGGCGTCCGACCCGGCGAACAAGGTGAGCGTCGTCATCACGCTGGCATCCAGTGCGAATGCGTTCGGCGCCGAGACCAATGAGGTCACCGAGCTGCTGGACGAGAGTTCACAGGCGGACTCCGCGGCGACCGCCGCCCTCGGCGAGACGTCGGATGTCCTGACCCGCGCAGTCCAGCCGTCGGCAGTGATCACCCCTGCGGACGACTCCGAGATCGGCGAGATTCTCAAGAAGCGCATCTTCAAGAGTGTTAATGACGACGCCGCCCTGGCTGCGGGTGAAGCGTACCGGGCGCTGTACGAGGAGCTCGTTGGGACCGAGCAGCTCGCTGGTGGCCCGGAGCACCCGGCCACCTACGGCGAGCGTGTGGCGCGCACCTACCCGTTCCACCCTGAGCTGATCCGTGTGCTGGACAAGCGCCTGGGAGCGATCACCGCGTTCCAGCGGGCTCGCGGTGCCCTGAAGCTTCTCGCCGAGGTCGTCGCGGGAATCTACGCCTCGGGCGAGGACACGGCGATCATCAACGTCGGCGACATCGACTACGCGGTCGAGCCGGTGGTCAACCACCTGACGGTCGGCCTGGGCCGCTCCGAGTACGGGCAGGTTGCGACCAGCGACTTCGCCGGGCGGTCCTCGCACTCCGCAGCCCTGGACACCGAACACTTCCCAGGCAAGGCCCCGCACGCGACCCGGGTCGCGCGCACCGTGTTCACCCACTCCCTGGAGCTGGTCACGACCTCTGGTGCGGGTCGTAACGACTGGCTCATAGGCACGCTCCGCCCGGGCGAGGACGTGTCGTTCTACGAGAAGGCCCTTACCGAAGCGGAGAAGGTCTTCTGGTACCTGTCGTTCGACGGTGCTCGGTGGCGGTTCACCGCCGAACCAAACGTCAACGCGATCGTTGAGGCAGAGAAGCGCAACGTCCCGCAGTCGGTGACGACAGCTCAGGTGGACGACCTGATTGCCAAGGCGTTCCAGAACGACGCCGGCACGAAGGTGATCCTGTTCCCGGCAGGGCCGGTCGACGTGCCGGACTCGGCGGACAGCCTCCGGGTGGTCGTCCTGGACTACCGCCAGCACGCGGTCGAGCAGAAGTTGGCCGACGAACCCCCCGCGGCTTTGCGCGAGATCCTGGACACGACGGGGTCTTCGGGAAACCCCCGCACATACCGGAACTCGGTGGTCTTCGTCGCGCCAGACCAGGCACAGGTCGACCTGCTGCGCGACCGGGCCCGAGCCGTCATCGCTGCCGACGCGCTGGCCGGTGACTCGGCGCGCCTTGCGCAGTTCACCGCCGAGATCCGCACCAAGATTATGACGTTCCGCGATAAGGCGCGCCTGGACGCCAGGATTGCGGTGAACAAGTGCTACCGGCACGTGTACTTCCCGTCTGGCGACAAGTCGAACGGCTACCTCCGGCACCGTGAGCTGTCCGCACAGGCCGTAGGTGGCGACATCAAGAACACGACGAAGGCCGTCCTGGAACTCTTGGACGACGACGGCAAGATTCGCAACCAGCCGATGACGCCGCAGTACCTGCGGGCCAAGACGTGGGCGGACGCCGCGTCGACCACGACCAAGGCCCTCATCGACGTGTCGTGGCGTGACCACTCCGCCCAGCTCGTGCTGAACCCTGGCATCGTGCGCGAGGCCGTCGCCCTGGGTATCCGCGACCATGGCTGGGTCTACCTCGACAATGCGACAGGCAAGACCTGGCACGCGCATGCCCAGGGTGGCCTGAGCATCGTGTTCGCCGCGGACAAGGAGGTCATGACGCACGAAGAGGCCCAGAAGCGCGGCCTTCTCGTGCGCAAGCCCACCCAGCAGGACCTTCGGTCCGTCCTGGGTACCGAGCCGATGACCGGTGCGCAGCTGCGCGCCGCTCTCGAGGCGCTGGTCGGCGGAGAACCGCCCAAGGGCGACGTCCTCGATGCGCTCTCCGGGATTGCGCGCGCAACCGAGTACGACTGGATCGTAGTCCTGGACGCGGAACCGGCCGCAGGCTCCCGGGCGCTTACCCCGAGCCAGATCACCGACCGCGGGCTGGATAGCCTGCACATCCTCCCGCGCGAGGCCGCCGATGCAGCGGGCGTGGAGATCCCCACCCGCACCATGACCGGCAAGACGTTCACTGCTGAGGGCATGGGCGGCGTCGCGATGCAGCAGATCGTCGATCAGATTGCCGACTTCACGATCCAGACAATCTCCCGGCTCACCATCAAGGTCGCCGCCGACGACGCATCGGGCACCCAGGACCTCGACCTCGCCGTGGCGATGCTGGGCATGCTCCCGCAGCACGCCATCACCGTCACCAGCCAAATCGTCGCCGAGTTCAAAGACGTGGCGGGAGGCCTGAGCTTCCGGGCGAGCGCTGCGAGGGCCGACTACCAGGCAGCCCACACCCACCTGAAGAAGGCGCTGACCGGCGCCATCAAGGTCGCCGGCACTCTGACACTCGAGCTGCGCTTCGATCCGCCCATCACGCCCGCCGACGACACCATCACCAAGCTCCAGGACGTCATCACGAAGATGCAGCTCAAGCACGTCGCGATGACTGGCGAGGTAACCAAGTGACGGCTCTTGCCCGAGGCCGAAGTGGCGCACCAAGCAACTTGGAGAGCGGCGCCCGGACCTTCCGCCTCACCCTGCACCGAGTGGGAGAGGCCGGTTTCGGCGTCACCCTGTCCGAGCAGCTCGGCACCGACGGCCCCGTCCTGGACATCGCCCACGCCACACACAAACAGGCGGCACGCATCGCCGAGGACGTCGTCGCCTGCGTCCGCCGGTCTGGCCGCGGTGCCTCCGCGCTCGCCTTCGCCGGGAACGAACCCATCGAGATCCCGGAGCCGGACGGCGTGCGCCTCGCACTAGTCGTCCTGGCCACTGCCCCGTACACCTCACGACTCAAAGCCCGCTACGTCGCCGACGGCATCGCGGCTATGAGTTCCGAGGAGGCGTACTACTGGTACGCGAAGTGTGTGACCGACTCCAGCCGTGCGCTCCGTGCCCTCCGCGTTCTCCTCGTACTCTGAGCTACCGAAAGGCCCCACTCCACCGTGACGACTACCAGGCCCCGCGTCCTCATCGAGGACTGGCTGCCCATTGAGGAGCTCGGCATCGAGTCCCGGCGAGAGAACGCTGCGAAGTCAGCGCTGCCTCCCGTCAACTTCCTCCACATCTGGTGGGCCAGACGACCGCTTGTTGCTTCGGCGGCCGTCGTGCTCGGCGGTTTGCTCCCCGCATGGTCGCAGGAGCTCGCCGACACCTTCCCCACCGCCAAAGAGGTTCGCACGGAGCGCTCCTACCGGGCGTGGCTGCTCCACCTCATCGGGGTCTGGGGCGACCCGATTCCGGCCCGGCGTGCTTACGACATCGCAAAGGCCACCGGGGTCCGCGTTCCCAACCCCTACACGTACAAGCAAGCATTCAGGAATAGCGTCGCCCGCGCCGATATCGACCTCCTGCACGCCATCCTTATGCGGACCTGGGGCAACGAGCTGCCGATCGTTGCGGATCCGACCGCTGGCGGGGGCGCTATTCCGTGGGTGGCCTCGCGTCTGGGGCTGCCCGTTTTCGCAAACGACCTTAACGGCGTTGCGGCGAGCGTCCTTCACGTCGGTGTCAAAGTTTCGGCCGAACGGGGCATCGATCTGCTCCCGCACACCGAGACGTGGGGCAAGATTCTTGTCAACCGAGTCGCGGAGCGCCTAGAGAAGTACTTCCCAAGTGGCGAAGACGAGCAGGTCGCAACATTTTTGTTCGCGAACGCGGTTCCGTGCCCGCGCACGGGGCGTATTGTGCCGTTGCTCACCGATAAGTGGCTACGCAAGACCAGGGGGAGCGAAGCCGCCGTCAGGCTCGTCACCGAGAACGACGGCGTCCCGCTCGAAGCGCCCATGTTTGAGGTCGTCCACGGCCGTCAAGTGGACAAGGCCGATGCCTCGATGGGCATCGCCAAGGGAGGTAAAGCTACCTCACCGTACGACCACCTAGTCATCGACAGTGACTACATCAAAAAGGTCGCACAAGAGGGTGGCATGACACAGGTGTTGTACGCTGTGGTGACCCGCACGAAGGACGGTGCGCGAAGTTTCCGCGCACCCACTCAGAATGACCTGGACGCCATCGCCGCCGCCGAGATGGAGTTCGACGAGCTAAAGGATCGGTGGGCTGCGGACGGGATCCTGCCGACGGAGGACGTTCCGGTAGGGAGCAAGACGCGGGAACCCATGAATTTCGGGCTGTCCAAGTGGACTGATTTCTTCACAAAGCGGCAAGCGCTAACGCATGGCGCGTTCGTTGAAGAGTTCGTCCGACTCATGCCCGAAATTCGCGACTCAATCGGCGATGAGGCCGATGATGTGCTAGCGGTCCTGGCGTTTATCGCAAGCAAGGCACTCAACCGTAACGCCCGCCTTTCGACCTGGGATCTGTCCGGGCAGAGGATGCGTTCTGTATTCGACTCGCACAATTATGCATTCAAATGGACTTTCGCAGAGTTTGGGTCTGCGCGCCAATTGTTTGAATGGTGTCTCGCGAACACGCTGAGAGCGTTCGGATGGCTCTCTGAGCTGCTTGATGACACCGGCCGGACCACGGCGGCAGATGACCCCATCTTGCGAACGGTGACAGTGACGAAGGGGAGCGCCGCGAGCCTCGACCTGGCACCTAATTCGGTTGCGCATGTCTGTATGGACCCGCCGTACTACGACAATGTTCAGTACGCTGAGCTCGCGGACTTCTTCTATGTGTGGGAGAAGCGCACGCTCGGCCGTGTCATGCCCATGCACTTCAGCGACGATCTCACCGACAAGGAGAACGAGGCAGTTGCCAATCCGGAGCGTTTTGCCGCGACGGGTAAGCGCAAGAACGAACTCGCTACGCTCGATTACGAGTCGAAGATGACCGCCATCTTCGGCGAGGCCCGCCGCGTACTTCGGGATGACGGCGTGCTTTCGGTGATGTTTACCCACAAGCGAGCAGAGGCGTGGGACACCCTGGGCATGGGCCTGCTGCAGGCTGGCTTCACGATCGAGACTTCATGGCCGGTCAACACCGAATCCGAGAATTCGATTCACCAGAAGAATCTCAATTCGGCCGCCTCGACCATCATGCTCGTCTGCCGGAAACGCGCGGCTCATGCGGGAGTTGGCGGCGTCTACCTCGAGGACATCGAGAGCGAGATTCGCGCGGCGGCCCGCGACGCTGTTACACGCTTCCAGCACGACGGTATCGACGGCGTCGACCTGCTGCTCTCAACCTACGGCCCCACCCTTTCGGTGATCTCTCGTCACTGGCCGGTGTTCTCGTCGACTCCGGACGCCTACGGACGCGAACGGCTCCTGCGCCCTGAGGAAGCCTTGGATCTCGCGCGCGAGGAGGTAGTCACGCTTCGACGCGCACGCCTGGTCGGCAAGGCCGCCACAGTAGACGACGTCACCGACTTCGTGCTCATGGCATGGGACATCTTTGGAGCCCGCGAGTTCCCCTTCGACACTGCACGCCTGCTCGCGCTCGCGGTCGGTGGCATCGAGATTGCTGATCTCGACCGCTGGAAGGTCATCAAGACGGGCAAAGGCACCGTATCGCTGCTTGCCCCAGCTGATCGTCTTCGTCGAGGCGCCGATTCCGCGCTGCCAGGTGTGCGGCCTAATGCCGACTCGTTCGACAGCGCCATCGACGCCGTCGACACCGCGCTGTACCTTCTCGCAGAGGATGGTGCCCCCGGCGCGAAGCAGTTCCTCGACCGGCACGGGTTCCGCACGGATGCGGCCTTCATCGCCACCGTGCGGGGCCTCGTCAACTCGATCCCGCGCACCACAATCAGGGGAGAGTGGGTAGTCCCAGAGGCCGAGCTAATCGACCGCATGGTGACCCTCTGGTTCCCTGACATCGTGCTGTCGGAGATCGACGAGCTCGCTGCACAACACGAGCCCGAGCAGCTCGACCTCGGGATCTGACACATGGTATCCGAGTACGACCTTGCGGCAGGTCTTCCGGCGCTCCCGCTGCGCGCGATGTACTCGCCGAAGGACCGCCCGGGAGCTACGTTCTATGTTCCCGTTCTGACGCGAGCAGTGACCTACGACCGTGCCGTCGGGTACTGGTCTTCCGCCGAGTTGCAGTACGCCGCTCAGGGGGTCGCACACTTCCTGGCCAACGGCGGCCGCATGCGGCTCATTGTTGGTGCCCAGCTGCGTCGCGGTGACGTCGACGCGGTGCTAGCTGGTGAACCGCTGGACCAGGTCCTGGTCCGTCGGCTCATGTCCGATCCTGGGCTCGCCGGCGCCAAGATCGTGCGAGACGAGGCGTTGAGCGTGCTCGCGTGGATGGTCAAGCACGATCGCCTGGAGCTCAAGGTCGGTGTGCCGATGCACGACGACGGGCGTCTGCTGACGCACAAAGAGTCGGGCAAGTACTTCCACACCAAGTACGGGATCGTCACAGACGAGCTTGGCAACAAGGTCGCGTGGGACGGGTCGAACAATGCATCGGTGACGGCGTGGGCCCTCAACCACGAGACGTTCCACGTGTTCCCGTCGTGGATGCCTTCGATCTGGGAGTGGGTCGGCAAGGTCACAGAGACAGCGTTCGAGGAGCTCTGGTCGGGGTCACCCGACCCGGGCTGGGCGGTCGTCAGCCTGCCTGAGGCTGTGCGGCAGCATCTCATCGAGCACGCCCCGGATAGTGCACCGTTCCCCGACGCCGTCCCGGAAACGGAAGGCGACGCTGAAGACGAGGCCGAGCCGGACGACGTAGGCGAGGAGGACCTGGAAGCAGCTTGGGCCGAGCTGGTCGCGCTGGCCGAAGCCCCTCGCCGAGGTGACTGGACCGCCGTCGGGACCGCGGCCGTCGAGCCGCTGCCGCACCAGGCGCGGCTGGTGGACCGTGTCGTGTCCACATTCCCACGCGGATACCTGCTGGCTGACGAGGTCGGACTGGGCAAGACCGTCGAGGCTGGCCTGGTGGTCCGCGAGCTCTTGCTGTCGGGAAAGGCGAAGAATGCGTTGCTGCTCGTCCCGGCGTCGGTGATGGTGCAATGGCAGGAGGAGCTTCACGAGAAGCTCAGCCTCGACATTGTGCGCTACGACAAGGGTGTCTTCCTGGACCGGCACGGCAGCGAGGTCGAGCCTGCGCCCGGGGCGAACCCGTGGTCGGCGTTCCCGGTGGTGCTGGCCTCCAGCCATCTGGCGCGCCGCAGGTCTCGTCGTGCTCAGCTCCTGTCCGCTGGGCCGTGGGACGTAGTACTCGTCGACGAGGCTCACCACGCGCGCCGGCGCGGGTCGAAGCCCAACGATCCGCCGAACTCGCTGCTTGGACTTCTGCAGGAGATGCGTCAGCGCAAATCGTGGAAGGCTCTCTACCTGGCATCGGCCACACCGATGCAGATGAACCCGCACGAGGCATGGGACCTGATCAGCCTCCTTGGTCTGCCCGGTGCCTGGGGCGAGTCCGCACTGATGTTCCTGCGATACTTCGGCACGCTGTCGACTGAGGAGCCGAAGTTGCGGGACTGGTCCTTGCTATCGCGGATGCTGGGCGACTACTTTACCGACCCGCTGGCCGAACGCGACGAGAAGCTCGCCGACTCCATATCCGACGAGCTCGGGTTCGTCGACGGGTACACGGTCACGGACATGCACCACGCTCCGCCGTCAGCCGATGCCATCGCGGCGATGCCTAACGCGATGTCGTACTGGGCCGATCTGTGGCTGCGCCGCCACACGCCGATGCGCGACCGCGCCTTCCGCAATACCCGCAAGACGCTGCGTGCTTATCAGAAGGCGGGGATCATTCCGCCCGAAGTCGTCATCCCAGTTAGAACTGTGAACGACGAGTTCATCGAGCTCGCCGCGAACGAGCGCAAGCTGTACGAGCGGATCGAGGAGTACATCCGCCGCCACTACAACGCCTACATGACCGGCGGGAACAAGCAGGCTCTCGGGTTCATCATGACAGTGTACCGGAGGCGGCTGACGTCGTCGTTCGCTGCGATCACCAAATCGCTGCAGCGGCGTCTCGATGTGCTGGAGCACCACAAGAGCCTGGACGCGCTGTTCACCGACGACGACCGCCGCGAAATCGAAGACACGCTTTTAGACCCCGAGACGTTCGACGAGTCCGCCGAGCGGCTCGTGGACGAGATTGGAGAACTGCGCAACTTCGTTCACGAGCTGGAGCAGATCACTGCCGAGGACACGAAGGCGAGCCGCTTGATCGACGATGTGCGCAAGTCCGTTCTCGAGGGGTATTCCAGCGTCGTTGTGTTCACGCAGTACTTCGACACCTTGGAGTACGTCCGAGAGCGGCTGTTGGCTGCGGGAATCGTCAAGATCGGCTGCTATTCCGGCGCCGGCGGCGAGGTCTGGGACGCCGCGACCGGGACGTGGGACCAGAAGACGAAGGCCGAGATCAAGACCGCGTTTCGTGCTGGTGAGCTCGAGGCCTTGATCGGAACCGACTCGATGAGCGAGGGCCTCAACCTGCAGACCTCCGGGCGGCTAATCAACTACGACATGCCGTGGAACCTCATGCGAGTTGAGCAGCGCATCGGACGCGTCGACCGCATCGGGGCCTCCTACGAGGAGATCAAGGTATCCAACTACTTCTACGCGGACACGGTTGAGGAGCAGGTCTACAAGGGCATCAAGGAGGATTACGGCGACTTCACCAACATCGTCGGCGAGGCGTCGCCCGTCCTTGCGACCGTCGAGATGCAGATCGAGCAACTCGCACTGGGCGAGGGCAGTCGTGGTGAGGTCAACGCGGCGGTGCGGCAGATCAAGGACGAGACCACCGCGCTGCAGGAGCGTGCCGTGAAGTCTGGCGACCTGGGTGCGCCGGCCGATGAGGACGTTCAGGAGCCGCCTCAGCTCAGCGGTCACGTCGTGCTGCGGGACCTTGAGCGAGTCTTGACGACGAACCGGCTGACAGCCGGTCTGTTCGAACCGACCACGGTCGATGGGGTGTACCGGCTGGAGCTGCCGCGCAAGGCCGCCAACCACTCGCTTGCTGCTGACACGGGACGCGCGTCCGTGGACGAGTACAGCCGGGATGGTTGGGAGACGCGCCACATTACCTTCGATCGCGGCGTCGCCGACGCGGCGGCCTCCGACGTAGTGCTGCTGACGTACGGGGCACCTGAACTCGAAGCGATTCTCCCCGTCCGTACCGACGATTAGGACGAGGAAGCAGCTGCTGATCGGGTGCACCTAGGCTTTTGAGCCCGACGGCTTGTTGTCTGCTCGGGCGTCGATGACCACGATCGCTTCTTCACTCTCGAGGCCGAGGTCTCTCAGGAGCCCGGCGACCTTTACCTGCTCCTCAGCGGTGTAGCAGACGATCATCTTGACCGAGCTGCGAGTCTCGTTGGCTTTCTCATAGATCTCGACCTGCCGCTCCAGATTCCGCTTCAGCTGACTGTTGCTCGCCAGCTTGATCTCGATGAGGGTCTTGTCGAAAGCGCCACGACTGACCTTGAAGTCCACCGGGCCGCGGCCGTTGTTGACCTCGCGATTCACGTCGGAGACGCTGGCGAAGAAGATGAGACCGAAGTACAGCTGCACGTCCTTCTCGTTCGAGAATGGCTTGTCCGCGCCCGGCTTGTTGATGAGCCGATACCCGTCCTGGTTCTCGATGTAGCGCTTGAACCCGTGAACCTTGTCGAGCGCTTCGGTATAGGTGGTGATCGGGCCTGTGGGCAGAGCCTTTCGAGTGACGACATCCGCGACGATCGCCTTGACCATCTGGACGAGCAGTTCGCGCGTCTCGTCTCGCCGCTGCTCGCTGATCCCGACAGCCCGATCCCCTTCGTCCTCCTTCAACCGGATGTAACGGTCGATGAGTTCCGGGAACTCGGCGATTGTCTGCTGAACTGCGGTGTCGAGCTCCTGCCGGGTGGGCTTCTTGCTCAGTCGGGCCCCGAAGTATCTGTTGATCTGCGCACGGAGCTGGTCATCAGGGATTGACGCCGGGAGCCGGTCAAATCTCCTTACCATGTCGCTGTGGCTGATCCATGTGTCGTCGCGCGTCAGGATGTCAGTCGGAGTGAGCAACACGTAGTCGTTCCCGAGACGAGGCAGGTAGTACGTCCGGGTCTCCCAGGCCTCCGTCTCGTAGTTGAAGACCGCGCGGGCCACTGCGAACGAGTCGCACCTGTTCTCGGCAAGATGCTCCTTGGCGAAGCGCTGCGTGAAGCCGAGTAGGTAGTCCTTGATCAGATTGGTAGTGAAGTCGCTGACGTTGTCCCGGCCCACGCCACTTTTGACCAGCGTGAGTTTCTCGAGGTGGCTGCCTCGGGTGAGCTGTTCCTCACCGAAGTTGTTCAGGATCGTCGCCAGGGACCCGTGCAGAGCGCGAGCGAACTTCGGACCGAGGCCGCTGCCGCCGTTTCCCATCTGTGTGAAGCCGAGCCAGTTCTGCTTGACCTCTTTGAATCGGTACCAGCTCGCTACTAACCCGGGATCCAGGTCGTCGGATGCTCGGTCACGAAGGAACACAAGGTAACGGATGATTCCATCGTGCAGCGCCTGATATTCGGGCTTCGGGCTGTGGAAGAGGAGGAACGGGTCGACGAACAGTGGCAGATCAGATGCGAGACTGATGTCGAAAGCGCCATAGGCATCGAGGGTCGCAGGTGAGATGTCGAAGTACTCACTGAAGTAGAGGTCGGGAACGTCACCCTCACCGCTTCGTGCCGTTGTCATCAGCTCCTCTGTCGTTGTGGGCCGCCGCGGCCGGAGCCCGAGTCTTCGGTGCGGGTTGTGCCGTCCTGGGTGGCCAGGCGTGGGAGGAGCGAAACGACTTGGCGTGCGCTAGTCACCCTGTTCTCGACCACAGGTTCCGCAACCTCCTTCGGTGTCCGTGAAGTGATAGCGTCAAACAACTCGGCCGGCACACGACTCTGGTCGGCAACGTCCACAGCGGGGATCCCGGCACCATCGAGAACCTCGAGCGCGTGTGGTAGGAGCGACGGCCGTTCGATCGTCTTGACAAGCCCTGGCTCGTCTCGCCTCCAGCCGCGCCCGGACAACGTCACCATGGCGTTCCGGTATGTGACGTCGGACATCTGCCCCAGCTGTCGTGCGCGGTAGAGCAGTGCCTGGATGCTCACTCCCCAGTGTTCCTTGAGGCGCGCCAGCGTGATCCATGCCTGATTGTTCATCGCCGAAGGAAGGTCGGCGGCAATCTCCGAGGCGGGCATGAGAAGTTCCGACGCGAACCTGTGTGCCTGTTCCTCGACGACGCGTCCACCGGGCTCCGAGTCGCGGTGCATGACGAGATGCCCCAGTTCGTGCGCAACGTCGAATCGCTGACGGTAGTAGTCCCGCTTGACCGGGTTGAGGACAACAACGGGACGCAACGGGCACTCGAACGAGTAGGCGTCGACAGCCGACGTCTGCGGGGTGCTGAAGACGACAAGCACGCCGTGGTTCTCCAGCAGCCGGACGAGGTGTCCGGCCGGCCCGGAACCGAGGCCCCATGCCTTTCGGAGGGAGCTTGCCGCCTCATCCGGCCTGCCAGAAGAAGCGTCGACGGGGAATGACGGCACGTCGGGTTCAGGAAACTCGACGTGGCGCTCGAACGCTGCCGCGATGTCGACAGCCAGCAGCCCGTACGCCGATGCCTGGTCGCGGGCGAGCTGGCTCGTTGACCTGAGGGAGCGGAAATGAGGGACCGACGTCCCCGTGGACAGCTCGACGGGTCGCACCGAGAAGAACCCCGGGTCGACCGACAGCCCGATCGCCAGCTGGGCGACATTTGCTGTCGTTGGTCGCTTCGTTCCGGCTTCCCAGCCGGCCACAGCCGTGGCGCTCTTGCCGAGACGCTCGGCAAGCTGACTCTTGCGTAGACCAGCCAGCTGGCGCGCGATCGTGAGCCGCGTGCCGTCGAAGAACGTCGAGGCTTCGGCAGCGCGGTCGATGCCCGTCACTGCATCGCCTCCGCGGTGCCGGCCTCGCGGGCACGACGACGGAGCTTGACCGGGGCGTCCGGCACGCTGTCAGGCTGCGACGGCGCCGGGGACGCCGGGCGAAGCAGGCCGCTGTCCGTCGGGGGCGCCTGGAGCAGGTCATGGGTCCAGTGCCACGGCCGCCCGCCGCCGTCGTTGAGGCGAGGCTGACCGAGCACCAGCTCTCGCTTGTCGGTCAACGGATTGAGCGCGTGAGCGACGACCAGCGTCCGACGATCAAGAGGAGCTGTCTCGGCCAGGATCGCAGCGATGTCGACCTGGAACTCGGGCCCGAGACCATCGAACAACGTCGGCTCGTCGCCGTCTACGGCCGGTTGCTGCGCCACACGACGCTTGGTGGGCCGCGTGATGGGCCACCTGATGTCGTTCACATCCTTGCCGGGCGGGATCGAGTGCAGGAGAAGCCGGTAGTCGCCGGCTGCCCAACCAGGGCTCTTGTTCAGGTTGCTTCGTACGACGGCGCCCGGATTAATCGGGGGCATCGTGTCGATGTCATGTTGCGAGAGCTCAGTGCGGACGACATCCAGGCTGGCCCGCCCGTCTGCGCCGTCGGGAACGGCGTAGTGCTCGCACGAGAAGACGCGGTCGAGGCGGTCACGCAGGAGCGTGAATCGCGTGTATCCGAACCAGCCGACGTCATAGCCGGCGCCTTCGGAGTAGTCCTCCCGCGCGCGGGAGGCTGCCGAGTCGAAGGCCCACCGGAAGCCCTCCAGGACACGAGTCTCCGCGATAGCCTCGAGCACGTTGTCACGTTCACTCATGTCGGGAACAATACACGAAGCCAGTATCTCTGTCAGAAGAATCAACCATTTGGTGCGGGCGGCGAGTGCGACGCAACCGGCGGTGTGGATCTGGGATGTGAACTGGATCCAGTCGAGCCCGTCCCGCCTCCTGGTGATGAAACGAGTGTCGTCTGCTTCAAGTGGCACAGCGTCGATATCTGGTCCGGAGTGGCACGCAGCAGGCACGCCCCGCCCCCGCTAGACTAGAAACCGCAGAATTCCAACGATCCACCGCGCCCAAACCGCATGATCAACGTCTGAGCCTGTGCCCGATTCTTGGGGGGACGAGGGACCAAGCGTCGCGGAACAGCAAGGCTGGGCCGCTCGGCGTCTCACGCGCCGGCGTGCCGGGCCGACCCTACCGAGATCAACGACTCGGGCGGGACACTCGAGGCAAGTTCATTGTGTTCCGCGACTGCGCGTTCAGCGGTCTCGCGAAGCCGCTCGAGACGGCATGGCCGAACTTCTGCCAGGTCAAGTCTCACGCCGCGCCAGATGATCTGGCATGCGGACGAGGCACAATCGGCCCCATGAACGACGCCCCCACCACAATCGACTCCGTCAGAACCCGCCTACAAGCCTTCGCCCGAGCCCGCGACTGGACCCGCTTCCACACCCCGAAGAACCTCGCCATGGCCCTGAGCGGCGAGGTCGGTGAGCTCCTCGCGGAGATGCAGTGGCTCACGGACGACGAGGTCCACGAGAAGCTGGCCGATCCCCACACGCGGCACCAGGTCGAGGAGGAGTTCGCCGACGTCTTCCTCTACCTGGTTCAGCTGGCTGACGTCTGCGGTGTCGACCTCGTGCAGGCCGGCCACGCGAAGATCACGCGGAACGAGGAGCGCTTCCCGCCGGCTCACCCCGTGCCCTAATCGAGCGAATCGCCCGCCCGCCAGCAACCGCTGGGCGCTTGACCTGCTTAGACTCGACCTGCCTACGCGGCATCGACGGACTTCCGGCCCGACCTGCGGACATGTCCCCGCCGCACGTTCATTCGTGCTGCTCAGGGGACGTACTTGTCGGTCATCCGCTATTCGGCGGCGGAGTTGTCGTCGTCGCTCATCTCAGACCCATCCAGTGTGGAGACGCATCTCGCGGACCAGTTCTCGCGTCGGGGCGTACACGTCAGCGAGGGGGAGCGTCGCTCGTGGCGCAGCTCCCTGCCGGCCCTCGCGCGAGACCTCAGCGATGCCGGGCTGGACCAGGTGGAAGTGGTCCTGGAACATCGCCTCCCGCTGACCTCTAAGCGGGCCGACGCGATTCTCGCCGGGGTGCACCCGCGAACTGGCAATCATTCCTTCGTGGTCGTCGAGCTCAAGCAGTGGAGCGAGGCGCACCTGTTGGAGGGGGACGACACGCTCGTCGAGGTCGACGGTGCCCGGTATCTGTCGTCCCATCCGAGCACCCAGGTCGCGGGCTACGTCCAGTACCTGCGGGACTTCTCCAGGGCCTTCGAGCGCACGCCCGATCAGCTCCAGGGCGTCGCGTACCTCCACAACGCGACAGACGTCGGCGTCGGCGACCTGCTGGAGAGCACGGAGCTCGAGCAGGCACCCATGTTCACCGGTCAACGCCGCGGCCAGTTCATCGCCTACTTGCAGTCGCTGCTTGCCAAGGACGCGTCGGGTGCCGAGGCCGCGGATCGGCTCATCGGGTCCAGGACAGCACCCTCGAAGCAGCTCATGTCGGTCGTGGCCCAGGAGATCCGTGAGCAGGAGCAGTTCGTCCTCCTGGACGAGCAGAAGCTCGCGCGGGACCTGGTGCTGCACCAGGTGAAGAAGGCGGTGTCCGCGGACTCCAAGTCGGTCGTCGTGGTGACGGGCGGGCCGGGTTCGGGCAAGTCCGTGATCGCGTTGTCGCTGATGGGAGAGCTTGCCCGGGAGGGGCGGGCGGCGGTCCACGCGACGGGTTCACGCAGCTTCACCGAGACTCTCCGGAAGGTCGCGGGCAAGGGCTCCACACGGACGAAGGCCCTGTTCAAGTACTTCAACAACTTCATGGAGGCCGAGCGCAACGGCCTCGACGTGCTGATCCTGGACGAGGCGCACCGCATCCGTGAGAAGTCCGTGAACCAGTACACCCCCAAGGCGGTCCGCGAGAAGGCTCGTCCTCAGATCAACGAGCTCCTCGACGCCGCTCGGGTGCCCGTCTTCCTCCTCGATCAGCATCAGGTGGTGCGGCCGGGTGAGATGGGCACTCCGGACGACATCCGTCGGGCGGCGGAGGCCAAGGGGCTCGAGGTCCGGCAGATCGACCTGACGGACCAGTTCCGCTCTGGCGGCAGCCTCGCGTACATCGCCTGGGTCGAGCGGCTGCTCGGTCTGCGGGACATCGAGGACGGGCCGCAGCCGTGGGATGGCGCCGGCGAGAACTTCGAGGTCGACGTCGTGGGCTCGCCCGACGAGCTGGAGTCGCGGCTGCAGGCCTACCGGAACACGGGCTACGGCGCGCGGATGGCGGCCGGGTTCTGCTGGCCGTGGTCAAACCCACGTGACGACGGCTCGCTGGTCCCGGACGTCACGATCGGGACGTGGCAGCGACCGTGGAACCTGCGTGGCGAACGCGCTGTGGGTGGCGCGCCGCCGGCTTCGCTGTGGGCGACCGACCCTGCCGGGTTCGGCCAGGTGGGCTGTGTCTACACGGCACAGGGTTTCGAGTACGACTGGAACGGCGTGATCCTGGGGCCGGACCTGGTCTGGCGCCAAGCGGCCGACGACGGTCGTGGCGCCTGGGTCGTGCGCCGGAGCGAGAGCCGTGACAGCGCACTGACCAAGAAGAGCGTCACGGACGCGAGGTTCGACGAGCTGACTCGCAACACCTACAAGGTGCTCCTCACCCGCGGGATGGTCGGCACGCTGATCTACTCCACAGATGAGGAGACCCGGGAGTTCCTCCGGTCGTTGATGCCCGCGCCAGGTTCGGCACGCTGATGGACCCCCACCACTGGCCCGCCGCCCTAGACCGCGCCGCCTACGCTGAGCCCTTCCTCGCCCGCACGGACGTGATCGCCGACGCCGCCCGAGCCGCCCGTTGGACCGACGTCCTCGCCGCTCTGGACGCCGACACCAACACCACCGAACACCCGAATGTCTGGCGCATCGGCGGAACATCAGGCTTCACCCCCCTTCACCAGGCCGCCTGGCACGGCGCCCGGGTCGAGGTCGTCCATGAGCTCCTCCGCCGAGGTGCCTGGCGCACGCTGCGCACCACCGACGGCAAGACCGCCGCCGACATTGCGCGCGAGCGTGGCCACAAACTCCTCGCCCATGAGCTGCAGCCGCAGGAGCCGGAGCGCAGGCTCCAGTTCTCCGTGCTCGACGGCCACCTCCTGGGCCTCGTCGAGGCCCGCATCCGTCCGGCACTCTCGATCAGGCTCCGGTACCCGCAGACCGCCGTCGTGCACGAGGTCGGCACGCTCTGGTACCCGGTCCCCGGGATGTACGGGGGCTTCTCCCTCAAGGCCGTCCCGGACGGTGTGGAGGCCGAGAGCTGGATCCGGGTCGTGGGCGGTTCGGGGCAGCGGCATCTCATCACGCGCGAGGGTTGCCGCCTGGTGGACGAGGGTTTCGTCTAGGCGTGAGGGCCAGTGGGGGAGCGGTGCTCCTGCCAGTGCTTGTCGAGCCACTCGACCTGCGGGTCCCGGAGGGGCACCTCGAGTCCCTGGCCGTGCAGCCGCTGGTACTGCGGGTACTCGGCCAGCTCGGGCGCGACGTCGATGCGCAGCCGCCCCGGATCCACCGAGATCAGCCCGTCGTCGAAGAGCCGGTGGATGTCCCTGCGCAGCATCAGCCCGCCATGCTCGACGTGCTGCCCGAGCTGCGCGTAGCTGTACAGGTGTCCCGCCTCCAGAACCCGCGAGGGAGCGGCACCGGTGAAGGCACAGACATTGCCCTGGCTGGAGAAGATGTGCGCACGGAACTTCTGCTGCCCGCGCCTGACCCGGACCAGCGAGTGCCGGAAGCCGTGGACGAGTTCGACGTGTGGTTCCGAAGCCGCAGGCCATGACAGATCGGGTGATCGGCCGGCGACTCGCCGCACGGCACGCTCTGCGGTCGTCCCCGTCAGCGCCTGCTGGAACGCCGGCCAGTCGATCTCTCGAATGGAGTTGAAGCTGCCGCGCTTGAGCACAAAGCGCAGGAGTTCGTCCTTGGTGAGAAGCCCGTCCAGGGACGTCCACGCGGCGTCGTAACGCGCCGTGTACCTCGTCACGAGGACGGTCTCCGTCGTCGGCATGTCGAAGGTCGCCGTGCAGTCCGCACAGCGGAAGACGGGCCTGCGTTCCGTCGGCGCGATTACACGCGTTTTCGTGCATTCAGGGCACCGAAGCATCGTCTTGGTAGTCGGCGCGTCGTCAACTTCCTCGACCACCGAGATCCCGAGCAGCACCGAACCGTCCCACAGCGCGATCGGATCGCCCGGCCGCACGTTCTTGTGGTTCTGGACCTTGCTGTCGTAGACGTACTCGATCCCGAGCTGATCGTTGTACGCCGTGCCGCCGTCGCTGGTCATCAGTAACCAGCCGCGTCGCGCGCCAGTCGCATCCATGCGCACAGCTTGGCACGGCCCTGTTCGGGGAGGATGGGTTCGGGAGGATGAACCACATGACCCCGCTACCCGCCCCACCCCACCGCGCCCCCGACGTCGACGACGACTTCGCCGCCGGCCCCGACCCCGCGCTCTGGGTGCCGCACTACCTCCCGCACTGGACCACCCCCGACCGCTCCGCCGCGCGCTACCGCACGACCCCGCACGGCCTGGAGCTCCGCATCGAGGCCGACCAGCCGGACTGGCGCCCCGAGGACGCCCCGCTACGCGTCTCCAACCTGCAGACCGGTACGTTCTCGGGTCCCGTCGGCTCGCCGAGGGGCACCCATCGGCACCGGGACGACGGCCTCGTGGTCCGCACGGCGACGCCGACCCGCCTGCTCTGGGCACCGTCGGCCGGACGGGTCGACCTCACGGTCAGCGCGAGCACCGACCCGGGCTGCATGCTGGCCGCCTGGCTCGTGGGCACCGAGCACGACGACGAGCGCGCGTCCGGCGAGGTCTGCGTCGTGGAGATCGACGCCGCCGCGATCGGCGCGACCACCACGGCCCGCACCGGCCTCAAGGCGCACCACGACCCGGGCCTGACCACAGACATGACCGAGGTCGAGCTGCCCTTCGACGCGACCCGGCCCCACACGTGGACGGCGATCTGGGGTGCGGGGGAGACCGTGATCGGCTGCAAGGGCACGGTGCTGCGCCGCATCCCGCAGAGCCCGCGGTACCCGCTGTTCCTCATGGTCGACCTGTTCGAGATCGGCTCGCCGGGCGGCAGCTACCCGAAGACCGCCGTCGTGCACCGCGTTCGGGGCTGGCAGGAGGGCTGAGCCGCTACCCGACCGCACCGCCCACCGTCATCACCGTGACACCACCCACCACCGACTCCGTTCCGTTACCCTTCCGCTTGGAATGAACCCGACACGCCACCCCCGCCCGCTGCTCGCCGCGCCCCGGCGAGAGATCACGGGCGTCCTGGCGGTCATGACCTTCGTGCTCACCGTCCTGGGCGTCCAGGTGCTGTGCGGCATCCACCCCGACGCGGGACACGCCCACCCGGCCACCTCCGTCGCGCACCACGCGACGTCGAGCCAGCCCGTGACGTCGAGCGAGCCCGTGACGTCGAGCGAGCCCGTGACGTCGAGCGAGCCCGTGACGTCGAGCGATCCCGTGACGTCGAGCCACCACGCAACGTCCGCCCACCACGCGACGTCCGCCCACCACGCGACGTCCGCCCACCACGCGACGTCCGCCCAGCACACGACGTCCGCCCAGCACACGACGTCCGCCCAGCCCACCAGGGCCCACCACGCGCCACCCGCCGCCCACCACGGAACCACGCCCGGCCACCACGGCCACGGCCACGACCCCAGCGACTGCGCCGAGGACCGCCCGACCTCCGCCCGCTACGAGCGGACGGCGTCCCTCGCTCTCGACCTGACCGCGGCGACCAACCCCGCCCCACGCTGGCTGCTGCCCGCCCCGGCACCTCACCAGGCCCGCGCGACCGGTTACGCCGTCCTCTCGGCCGCCCCGTCGCTCCACGCCCTCGGGATCTCCCGGACGTAGACCACCCCACCCGCCGACGCCACCCCCACACCCGGTGTCGGCCGGTCACGCGCGCCCTGATCCCAGGTCGCGCCCGTGGTTCTACCCCGATCCGAAAGGTCCCAGCCTTCATGGAGCCCAGCTTCAACCCCCACCCGGCCGCGAACGGCCGGGGTCGTCACCGGGCGGCGCGCCGCCCCCTCCTGGCCGACGTCGCCCGAGCCGCCACCGAGCAGGCCGGCGCAATCGCCGGCCGTACGGCCGTGGTGGCCGCGGCCGGTTCCGGCGTGCTGCTCTCCCTGGTCGCGGCGCCGGCCCACGCCGCCCCGGCCACGGAGCTGGCCGGCAGCCCCGTCCAGGGCGCTCTCAACACGGCGGACATCAACACCCTGGCCGACCAGGCCAAGCAGGCCGTCGCCGCCGCACCCGTCGTCACGGTCGCCACCGACGCGGAGCTGAAGGTCGAGAGCGCGGCCGTCTCGGTGGTCTCCGCGGCCGAGAACGAGGCGTACCAGGCGGAGCTCGCCGCCGAGGCCGAGGCGCAGGCGGCCGCGGAGGCCAAGGCGGCAGGCGCCGCCGTGGTGTCCATCGGCATGCGGTACCTCGGCGTGCCCTACGTGTGGGGCGGTTCGACGCCCGCGGGCATGGACTGCTCCGGGTTCACGTCCTACGTGTACGCCCAGGTCGGCATCGACCTGCCCCGGACGTCGTCCGAGCAGCGGTACGCCGGCCCCGTGGTGTCCTGGTCCGACGCGCAGCCGGGCGACCTGATCTGGTCGCCCGGGCACATCGCGATCTACGCCGGCGACGGCATGCAGATCGAGGCGCCCGTCCCGGGCCAGACCGTCCGGTACACGCAGATCTGGCAGTCCAACCCGACGTTCATCCGCGTGCTCTGACCCCGCGTGAGGGGCGGGCACGACGTCCGCCCCTCACCGAGCAGCCCGGACGCCGCAGCCGCGTTCGACGACGGCGTCGCCGCCACTCTGGCGTCGCCGCCACTCTGGCGCCGCCGCCGCTCCGACGCTGCCGCCGCTCCGACGGCGTCGCTGCCACCACTCCGACGACGACGTCGTCGCCGCACCGACACCCCGGCCCTGCCCAGAGCCGTGGCCGCCTCGGCACAGAACCCCTCACCAGCACCGCGGCACGGGCACGCTCCAGCTCGTGTTCGACCGGTTCGACACGTAGTAGTCGCTCACCCACCGCCCGTCGGCCAGCCGGTCCCACACCGACGTCGTGCCCACCCGGCTGCCCGACTTCTGGCACATCACCGCCGCCAGCGCCCCGCGCCGCAGCGGGCTGCCCGTGGTCGGGTACGACGCCCCGGGTCCCGTCCGGGCGTTGAGCGAGTCCGTGGTCACCTGCCCGGGATAGGTGCAGCGCGGCACCCCGGGGGAGAAGCCCGTGTTCGACGGCGTCGAGACGAAGTAGTCCGTGACCCACGCGCCCGTGGTGAGCCGGTCCCACACCGTCGTCGTGCCGACCTGCTGCCCGGTGGTCTGGCACACCACGGGGAGCGTGGCGCCCGGGGCGTAGGTGCGTACGGCGGTGGCGGTGGTGCGCGGCCCCGAACGCGCCGTCAGCGCGCTGCTGCTCGTCACCTCGTAGGCCCGGGCGACCGACGCCACGGGCGCCTTGATCGCGTCGGAGTCCACGTTGAGCGTGACGCCGCCCCAGGTCTCGTCGTGGTCGCCCTGGAACTGCTTGGCGCGCTGGGCGGCGCCCCACTGCCAGTTGGGCGCCGTCGGCCAGCCGGTCAGCGAGCTGTTGCCGTCCCACCGGGCCATCCACACCGCGTCCGGGCGGGCGTAGGAGGTCCAGTTGTACGACTCGGACAGGTCACGCAGCCCCGAGTCCTGGTGCACGTAGACGCCGGCCACGTAGCCCGCCGCGTGCAGGGACTTCGTCCACGCCGAGACGTACCGGCGCACCGCGGTGCGGCAGCCGGAGTCGGTGCGGTCGTAGTGCTCGACGTCGGCGTACAGGCCGCTGCCCGGCAGCAGGCCGAGGTTCTGGGCCTTGGCGACGGCGTCCGCGGCGTCGGAGCTGCCCCGGGCGGTGGCGTTGGACGGGTAGTAGCGGTTCGGCTTGTCGCCGAACATGCACGACGGCTGGTACCCGAAGTAGGTGGGCAGCAGCCGCCATCCCGCCGCCGTCGCGTCCCGCACCCACGCGGCGGTCAGGTTCGGCTGCGCGCAGCCGCGGTTGTTGCCGCCGAAGTACATGTTCACCGCCGTGTAGGGCGACGTGCCCTTCCACGCGTTCAGCGTGGCGAGCGACGGTGCGGTGCACGCGTCGAAGCCCAGGCGGTTCGCGCGGGTCACCGTCGAGCCGGACGGGTAGACGATCGGCGTCTCGGGGTCGGCCGACGCCGGGGCCGTGAACCCCGCGACGACGAGCGCCAGGCTGCCGCCGAGCACGGCCAGCGCTCGGACGAGCGTGCGGGTGACGGACATGGCGCACCTCCGGGGGACGGATCAGGTCACCTGACCGCAGGGTGCGCCGTCCGCCGCCGTCAGGGCAGGGACGGACGGCCCTGATGCGCGGGACGTTGGTCTCCCGTCCCGGGACGTCTCCTCGACCTGCCTGGCCGATGGCCAGGACCCGAGCCACCCGGTCCCGCCGCTCGGCGGCGCACCTCACGCAGGAGGTCGCCGCCGAGCGTGGTGAGGGTTCCCGTTCAGGATGGACGCTGGGCACCAGGGCCGGCAGCCACCGGTGCCGGCGAACCCGCCGTGGTGGCGGGAGACCCGCGACGACCCGCCCGGCCGAACGTCGGCAGGTCGAAGAGCCAGGTCGCGCCCGCGTCCATCAGCCACGAGTGCAGCGTGAGGCAGACGCTGACCAGCAACGCCACCAGCACGATCGGCAGCACCACCGCCAGCACGAGCTGCACGCCGGTGCCCGCCGCGGAGAACGGGCCCACCAGGGCCGCCGCCACCAGCGCCAGCAGCGGCATGTGCATCACGTAGATCGGCAGCGTCTGCTGACCGAGCCGGGCGAGCAGCGGGCCCACCCGGCGCAGACGGTCGAGCTGGACGGCGGCGGCGACGCCGAGGGCCACCGCGAACAGGCAGATCGCCGGCCACACGCCGAACACGTACTTGGCGTCCAGCACCTGGATGGCCACCATGAGCACGACGTAGACGGCCCCGCCCACCAGGAGGTGCCAGAGCTTGGTGACCTGGGCCCAGCGCTCGACCAGGGGCCGGAACCGGAGGCCGAGCAGGAAGAAGAACAGGTTCTGGTAGAGCTGGCCGCGGTTGCCGGGCGCGTCCAGCAGGCCCGCCGAGGCGATCGCCGAGAGGGCCAGCGCGGGCACGAGTACCGCCCAGGTGGGCAGCTTCCGGGTCACCTTGGCGATGACGAAGTACACCGCCAGCGCCAGGAGGTACCAGAGGTTGGTGGGCGTGATGGTGATCTGCTCCAGCACGTCCAGGGCGTTGCGGGCGGACAGCGTGTCGAAGTCCGGGACCATCGACAGCACCGTGGTGTGCACCACGAACCACAGCAGGTAGAGGTAGTAGAACCGCGCGATCCGGCTGCGCGCCACCACCGACCACGGCCGCGCCGTCGCCGACAGCGCGAACATGCCGGAGATCATGAAGAACACCGGCATGCGCAGCGGCAGCAGCATGTCGCCGAACGCACCCCACAGGCCCGGCAGCGGCACCGGCAGGTGCCAGTCGATCGCCAGGTACATCTTCATGATCACGTGCCACAGCACGACGAGCAGGATGCAGACACCCTTGGCGACGTCGGCCCACCCCGCCCGCGGCTTCTTGCTCGCGGCCGCGGGGGCCACCACCGGGATCGGGATGGTCTCCGCGGCCTGACCGGGTGCGCTCACGACAGGATGGCGGGGACCGGCCCCCGTGCCCGCGCCGTGTCGATCAGGATGTCCAGCAGCTCCGGGTACTCGGTGCCCACGGCCTTCCACATCCGCGGGAACTGCGACATGGAGGTCAGGCCGGGGATGGTGTTCACCTCGTTGACCGTGGGGACCACCTCGCCGTCCACCTCGGGCAGGAAGAAGTCCACGCGGAGCAGGCCGGAGCAGCCCAGCTCGCGGAACACCTCGACCGCCACGGCGGCGAGCTGGTCGCCGATGCGCGGGTCCAGGTCGGCCGGCACCACGAAGTCGGTGTGGCCCGCCTCGTACTTGGCCTCGTAGTCGAACCAGCCGTGGTCGTCGACCACCTTGATCTCCAGGGGCGGGCTGGTCAGCAGCCGGCCGTCCGGGAGCTCCAGCACGCCGAGGTCGATCTCCCGCCCGGGGACGGCCGCCTCGACCAGCACCTTGGTGTCGCTCTCGCGCGCCGTCTCCAGCGCGGCCGGGAGCTGGGCCCAGTCGTCCAGGCGGGTCACGCCCACGCTGGAGCCGCCGCGCGACGGCTTGACGAAGGCGGGCAGGCCGATGCGCTCCATGTCCTGCGGCGACAGCTCGTCGTCCGCCGTCCGCAGCACCGCACCCGGCGCGACGGGGATGCCGCGCGTCGAGAGCACCCGCTTGGTGAAGTCCTTGTCCATGCTGGTGGCGCTCGCGAGCACGCCGCTGCCCATGTACGGGACGCCGGCGAGCTCCAGCACGCTCTGCACCGTGCCGTCCTCCCCGAACGGCCCGTGCAGGATCGGCAGCACCACGTCCGCGTCGCGCACCGCGTCGATGGC
The DNA here is from genome assembly GCF_049532985.1 of Promicromonospora sp. MS192. Lineage (GTDB taxonomy): Bacteria > Actinomycetota > Actinomycetes > Actinomycetales > Cellulomonadaceae > Promicromonospora. The sequence goes on from NZ_CP186693.1 coordinate 152,471, forward strand.
GCGCGCGAGGCTCTCCACCACGCTGGGCAGCACGGCGGGCTCCGGCGTCATCGCGCGCAGGGCGGCGTCGTCCACGTCGGCCGGGCCGGCGTCCGCGCCCACCACCCAGTGCCCCGTGGTCGTGATGCGGATCGGCACCACCTCGTAGCGGTTGCGATCGAGGTGCTGCACCACGCTGGCGGCGGAGCGGCACGAGACCTCGTGCTCGGTGTTGCGTCCGCCGAACAGCACGACGACACGGGTTCTTCTCGGCATCGGTCTCTCAATCTCGGGACATGTCCGGTCACGCGACCACGGCCTCGGCGGCCGCGCACGACGGGGCGCGCGTGGGCGCCCCGGGCCCGGATCCTCGTGCAAGGCACCGCTCGACCTCAAGGCGACGTACTGCCCGGTTCACGGCTCACCGGAGAAAATACCCTAGACTCTGTGACTCTCGCTGACACCGAAGATCGGGCACCTGCTCCCCGTCTGATCACTGCGACGAACACTGAACGGACTGGAGTGTGAGCAGAAACCTCCGGAAGGGTGCCGCCGTGCAAGTACCGACCTCCCCGCCTCGGGCGACGGACGCGATCTCCCGGCCGATGGACGTGATGGCGGAGGCGGTGGTCGACCTGGACGCCATCGCGCACAACGCGCGCACCTTCGTCTCCCGCACCGGGGCCGACGTCATGGCGATCGTCAAGGCCAACGGGTTCGGCCACGGCGCGACCCGGGCGGCGAAGGCCGCCCTGGCGGGCGGCGCCACCTGGCTGGGCGTGTCCAGCCCCACCGAGGCGCTCGCCCTGCGGGCCGACGGCATCACCGCCCCCATGCTGGTCTGGCTGTACCCGCCGACCGAGACCTTCGAGAAGGTGCTCCTGGCCGGGATCGACGTGTCGGTGGCCACCACCGAGGCGCTGGAGACGGTCGCCGAGGCGGCGCGGGCCACCCTGCACGTCGCGAACGTGCACCTCAAGCTCGACACGGGCATGTCCCGCGGCGGTGCCCGCGCCGAGGACTGGCAGCCGCTCTTCGAGCGCGCCAGCCTGCTGCACCGGGAGGGCGCGGTGCGGGTGCGCGGCATCTGGTCGCACCTGGCCAGCGCCGAGGAGCCGGAGATGAACGGGCTCCCGGAGCAGCTCCTGTCCTTCGACGTCGCACGCCGGCTGGCGGCCGACGCCGGGCTCGACCCGGAGATCGTCCACGTGGCCAACTCCGCGGCGGCGCTGCGCCTGCCGGAGAGCCGGTTCGACCTCCAGCGGGTCGGCATCGGCCTGTACGGCGTCGAGCCCGTGGCCGGGGTGAGCCACGGCCTGCGCCCCGCGATGACGGTGCGCGCCCAGGTGGTGCTCACCAAGCGCGTCCCGGCGGGCACCGGGGTCAACTACGGCCTCGACTACGTGACCAGCGCCGAGACGACCCTCGCGCTCGTGCCGCTCGGGTTCGCCGACGGCGTCCCGCGGCAGGCGGCCGGCGTGGCGGAGTTCCAGCTCAACGGGGTGCGCTGCCCGGTCGCGGGCCGGGTGGCCATGGACCAGGTGGTGCTCGACGTCGGCGACCTGCCCGTGCGTGCGGGCGACGTGGCCGTCATGTTCGGTCCCGGGGACCACGGCGAGCCCACGGTGCACGACTGGGCGCGCTGGGCGGGCACCAACACGAACGACATCCTGACCGGCATCGGCCAGCGCGTGCCCCGGCGATACGAGCCGCAGCAGTGACCCGGACCGCCAGTGCGGCCGTCGGCGTGGTCGCCGTCGTCGCCGCCTTCCTCGTCGAGCGTCACTACCTGCAGGTGGCGTGGGTGATCGACCTGCCCGTCCCCGTCGTGTGGTGGTGGCTGGGCGCCGTCCTGGGCGTGCTCGGGCTGCCGCTGCTGCTCACCTCGCTGGGCCGGGCGGTGGAGCAGCCGGCCATCGGGAGCTGGCGGCGCCTGCTGCTCGGCTGGACGCTGCCGCTGCTCGTGGCGCACGTCGCGTGGCTGGGGTTCACGCTCGTCGTGCTGCGCCAGTTCAACTCCGGCTTCACCGGCATCCCGGCCCGGGGCCTGCCCGAGATCGTCCCGCTCGTGCTGCTGCCCCCGCCCGAGTACTCGCTGCTCTGGTCGCTCGCCCTGGCCCCGCTCGTGGCGCGGCTGACCTGGCGGCTGCCGACGGCCGTCGTGGTCGCGGCCCTCGCCGCGCTCACGCTGCTGACCCCGGCGGTCACCTTCCTGGTCTTCCTGCTGGCCGGTCTGCGGCTGGGCGCGGTGGCCGACCGCCTCGCGGAGACGGCCGACCGGCGGGCGCTGGTGCAGCGCGGTGCCGTCGCCCTCGTGGGCGCCTCGGTGCTGGGCGTCCCGCGCTTCCCCGACGACCTGGCCGTCGTGGTGGCGGGGCTCGCGGTGCTGCCGTTCGCCCTGACCCTGGTCGCGCGGATCTCCGCGGGCCGGGTCGGCCACCGCGGGCTGACCCGCGTGGGCACCGCCGCCGTGGCGATCTACCTGGTGCAGATCCCGGTGCTCGCGCTCGTGGACCACGCTGTGCTGGCCCGGCTCGGGTACGTGGGGCAGGGCGCGCAGTACGCCGTGGCGGTGCTGGAGCCGCTGGTGCTCACCGCCGTCGTCGTGCTGTGCGGCGTGGTGGCCACGGCGCTCGTGGAGGTGGTGACCCGGCTCCTGCGGCCGCGCGGCGGCGCGGGCTCAACGCCCACCGTCCCGGACCCCGCGCCCGTTCTCTCGGAGGTGGACCGATGACCGCACGACGGACCGCCCGTCCGGCGGCCGCGCTCGTGGCGGGTGCCACGCTGCTGGCCCTGGCGGGCTGCGCCACGGCGTCGGCAGGCACCGAACCCGCTGAACCGCCCGAGATCACCCTGACGTTCGCGGGGGACGCGCACTTCGAGGACCGCGTGGCCGAGCTGCTGGACGACCCGGCCACCGCGTTCGGCCCGGTGGCCGACGAGCTCTCGGACGGCGACCTCACCCTGCTCAACCTCGAGACCCCGATCACGTCCCGGGGCGTGCCCGAGGACAAGAACTACCTCTTCCGGGCGCCCGACGCCGCGGTGCCCGCGCTGACGGCGGCGGGCGTCGACGTGGTCAGCCTGGCCAACAACCACACCATGGACTACGGGCTGCCCGGTCTGGCCGACACCGTGCGCAAGGCCGCCGCGGGCGGGCTGACCACCGTCGGGGTGGGGCCCGACGCCGACGCGGCGTACGCGGCCGTGCACCGGACCGTCCAGGGCGTCGACGTCGCGATCCTCGCGTTCAGCCAGGTCGACGACCTCGCCGAGGAGTGGGCGGCCACCCCGGACCGGGCCGGCATGGCGATGGCGTTCGACACCGAGCGGGCCTACGCGGCGGTGCGTGAGGCGCGGGCGGACAGCGACCTCGTGGTCGTGCTGCCGCACTGGGGCGCCGAGTACGACGCCTGCCCGACCGGCCGCCAGGCCGAGTTCGCCCGCGGCCTGGTCGACGCGGGCGCCGACATCATCGTGGGCTCGCACGCCCACGTGCTCCAGGGCGCGGGCTACCTCGACGGGGCCTACGTGGCCTACGGGCTGGGCAACTTCCTCTGGTACAGCGAGGGGCTGGACGAGCCGTACAGCGCCCGGGCCGGGGTGCTGCGGCTGACCGTGCAGGGGCGCGAGGTGGTCGACTCCGAGTTCGTCCCGACGGTGATGACGAGCACCGGCCAGCCCGAGGTGCTCACCGGCTGGCGGGCCGACCTGGCCCGGCACAACTACGACGGGCTCCGCGCCTGCACCGACCTGTCAGGAGTCTCATGACCTCCAGCCTGCCCGCTGCCCCCTCGGGGGAGGAGACGCCGCGCGTCGCGACGCTCCCCGCACCCAGGGGCGACGGCGAGATCGTCCTGCTGTCCGACTCGCGCGTGTCCCGGATCCCGGTCGAGGAGTCCGACGAGCCCCTGGTGGTGCTCGACGAGAGCTTCGGCCCGGCCGGCGCCCTGGTCCGCGCGAGCGTCGCCACCCGGCTGCGGCGGGCGCAGGGCCTCCTGCCGGACGGGCTGCACCTGGAGGTCGTCGAGGGGCACCGGCACCCGGACGACCAGCAGCGCATCATCGACACCTACGCCGCCGAGGTGACCGCCGAGCACCCGGGCATCGACGCCGACCAGCTCGAGATCCTGACCAGCCGCTTCGTCTCGCCGATCGCCGTGGCGCCGCACGTGGCGGGCGCCGCCACGGACCTCACGCTGGCCGACGCCGACGGCCCCCTCGACATGGGCACCCCGATCGACGCGACGCCGGAGCAGTCCGGGGGCCGCTGCTACTTCGACGCGCCGGACATCTCGCCCGAGGCCCGGGCGCTGCGGGGCGTGCTGGCCCACGCCCTGGGCTCGGCCGGGATGGTCAACTACCCGACCGAGTGGTGGCACTGGTCCTACGGCGACCGGTACTGGGCGCTCGTGACCGGCGCGCCCGCGGCGCTCTACGGGCCGGCGACGCCGCCGTCCTGACGGACACGCCGTCGTCCTGACGGCGAGGCCGCCGTCCCCGACGACGGCGGCCGGTCAGGACGCCGGGGTGAGCCGGCGCCCCAGGAAGTCCCGCATCAGGTCCGCCACCTCGGCGCCGGCGCTCTCCAGCAGGAAGTGCCCGCCGTCGAGCAGGTGGACCTCCGCGTCGCGCGCGTCCCGCGCGAACGCCTCCGCGCCGGCGGGCGCGAAGATGTCGTCGCCCCGGCCCCACACCGCGAGCACCGGCACGCCGCTCTCACGCAGGTAGGCATGCAGCCGCGGGTACAGGGGCGGGTTGCTCGCGTAGTCGCCGAACAGGGCGAGCTGCACCGCGTCGTTGCCCGGGCGGGACACCAGCGCGTGGTCGTGGTGCCACGTGTCCGGGCTGACGAGCGTGGGGTCGGGCTCGCCCGTCAGGTACTGCCAGCGGATCGCCTCCAGGGTGAGTGCGCCGCGCACCCCGGCCTCGGTGTCCGGCGTCCGCTCGCGCCAGTAGTCCCGGACGGGGCGCCAGAACTCCTCGACGAAGCCCTCCTCGTAGCCGTTGCCGCTCTGGGTGACGATCGCGGTGACGGACCCCGGGTCGCGCAGCGCGAGGCGCCAGCCGACGGGGGCGCCGTAGTCCTGCACGTAGATCGCGAACCGCCTGACGCCGAGCTGCGCCAGCAACCCCTGGGTCAGGTCCGTGAGCAGGTCGAACGTGTAGTCGACCTGGTCGGCCGGCGGGGCGTCGGACAGGCCGAACCCGAGGTGGTCGGGGGCGATGACGTGGTACCGGTCCGCGAGCCGGGGGATCAGCTCGCGGAACATGTGCGAGCCCGCCGGGAACCCGTGCAGCAGCACGATCACGGGCGCGTCGGCGGGACCGGCCTCCCGGTAGAAGAGCCGGTGTCCGGCGACGGTGGCCCAGCGGTGGTGGACGGCGCTCATCTCTAACCTCTTTCGATTGGTTTGATGGTTAGAACCACAGCAGGCCGTCGTGTAACCTGTCAAGTGAGGTTTGGAGGTTAGGTGTGACGGACGACGAGACGTTCCTGCTCGACTTGCTCAACACCACGCCCGTGGTCGACGGCGAACCGCGCGACGAGCTGGACGCGGCGTGGCTGCGTGCCCGCGGCGGCACGGGCACGTCCGCCGAGCGGCGGGCCACGGCCGAGGCCCGCGGCGTGCTCCAGGCGCTGGTCCGGGGCGAGCAGCAGATCGCGGCGCTCGCCCCGCTGCTCGACGGCGTCCGGCGGCGCCCGGCCCTCACGGACGACGGCGTCGGGTGGGAGGTCGACGTGGCCGAGGCACGCCGTCCCGCCGTCCGAGCCGTGCTGGCCTGGGACGCGGTGCGCCGGGACAGCCCCGGGCGCCTGCGTCCGTGCGCCAACACCGAGTGCGCGCGGTTCCTCGTCGACCACAGCAAGCCGAACCGGGCGCGGTGGTGCTCGATGGCGCTGTGCGGCAACCGCATGAAGGCCCGCCGCCACTACGAGCGCACGCGCACGGCGTGACGGGCACGTGACGGGCACGGTTCGTCCGATCGTGGACGGGGGTTCACGAGACCGAGGGCCGGGGTTCACGGAAACGAATGTGTAGGTCCGGCATCGTGCGCAAGGATGGCGGATGTGGACCCCGTCGCTGATGCTGCCGCCCTGATCGCCGGCCGTTATCCCGACGCCTGGTGGGCGCTCCTGGGCGGGAGCGTGCTCGACCCCGGGTCCCGGACGGCGGGTTCCGACCTGGACATCGTGGTGTGCGTGCCGGACGACGCCGTCGGGCACCGCGACGCCGTCCGCTGGCGGGGCTGGCCCGTGGAGCTGTTCGTGAACACGGAGGCCGGGCACCGCTGGTTCATCGCCAACGAGACGGCCCGCCGCAAGCCGACGCTGGCCCGGATGATCGCCCTGGGCGTGCCGGTGGCGGGTGACCCGGACCTCGTGGCCGGGCTCCAGGCCGAGTGCCGCGAGCTGGTCGAGGCGGGCCCGGGTCCGGCGTCGGAGGCGGTGCTGGAGGACGCCCGGTACGGCGTCACCGATCTGCTGGACGACCTGGCGTACGCGCGCGACATCGGCGAGGCGGACGTGGTGCGGTCGGTGCTGTGGGAACGGGTCGGGCACCTCGCCCTGGCGGCAGCAGGGCGGTGGGACGGCGGCGGCAAGTGGCTGCTGCGCGAGCTGCGCGCGTGGGACCCGGGGTACGCGGGCCGCTGGGTGGCCGCCCGGTACGACGACGACGCGATGGTCGAGGTGGCCCGGGCCACCCTGGACGCGGCCGGCGGCCCCCTGTTCGAGGGGTACCTGCGCCAGGCGCCCGTGGTCGACGAGGCTCCGGCGGCGGTACCCGCCGTGGTGGTGCGGCGCGGCGCCCGGGCACTCCTGCTCGACGAGGACGGCCGGCTCGTGCTGATGCGGCGGACCGTCCCGGGCCGGGCGCCGTACTGGGTCACGCCCGGCGGCGGCGTGGAGCCCACCGACACCTCGGTCGAGGACGGTCTGCACCGGGAGCTCCTGGAGGAGCTCGGCGCGACGGCGAAGATCGTCCGGCAGGTGTTCCTGACCTCGCAGCCCAAGGACGCGGGCGTCGCGGTGCACCACTACTTCCTGGCGCGCCTGGTCTCGATGGACCTGGCGCTGCGGTCCGGCCCGGAGTTCCAGGAGCCGGTCCGGGGCACCTACGACGTCGAGCACGTCGACCTGCGCGACGACGCGGCGCTCGCCGGCGTCAACCTGGTCCCGGCCTCGCTGAAGGCGTTCGTCCGGGCCAACCGCGAGGCGCTGCTGGCGGAGGTGGGGGCGGCCTGAGCGCGATCGCATTGGCATACTCGACCTCCAGCGTGCTGGGCGTGGGTGGGTTCGTGCGGTTCAGCCAGCCAAAAGTGGCCAGGTCAACTCACGTTCTCGCGGCCTCGGTCTCTTCTGGACGGGAGGCCAGCCATCGGAGCAGGCGCTCCCACGAGGCGCTCAGTCGACTTGCTGCCCAGAGTCGCCTGATGCCAGCCAGGAGTGCTCCGAGGCCGAAGGCAATGGTTGCGATGCCCAACAGTGTGTTTCCGCCCTGCAGGAATGACACCCCGAACAGTAGGCCCGCGAGGCCGCACAGAAAGTATCCGATTCCAGTGGTCCACGCCGATATATGTTGCCGGGACTTGTTCAACAGGTTGGAAGTTCCGATAAGGAATACCGCCACTCCGCCGAGCAAGAGTGCGCTCCCGAATAGGATGCTCAATCTGATGGAATCTGTACCCAGCAAAATCAAGCCGATGCAGTAGAGAAGAACTGCCGCGGCCGCCATGGGTGGCGTAATTTCGGTCATCTGAGTTCTGGTCACCAGTGCCGCAATGCTGAGTAGTGTAGGGGCACAGCCGAGGATAAGAATCCCTGTACCAGCGACGTAAAGCCCAACTGTGAGCGCCGCGATTCCATATGCAATAGGGGTGATGGCAAGTGTCAGCAGCACAGCGCGGGACCAAAGTCTTCCTCCGCGTAGGATGACGCACCCGATTATCAGGGTCGACACGCCTATGACCACACATGCGATGCCGTAGTGGCCGCCTTCGTGCACACCGACAATCAAGAATGCGGGTCCTGCTAGAGCGAGCAGGAAGGCAGATGGCTTGATGCTCCCAAGAACGCTGCTGACCCCTCCGAGGAGCACGGAGATCCCAAGGAGCATAAAGGCAACGCCGCCCAGTACCCCGCTCGATGGAGGGGCGTCGACGCCAAGTCGCAGGATATGGATCGCGAGCGACATAATTTCCGCGCCAATCAATGTAATTGCAATGCCGACCAGGAGCGTCGCGGCCGCACATATGAGCCTGCTGACCGACGGGCGAGGTGAAACTGTCTCCCTAATGGCTATAACGGTTGCCGTGCACAGGCATCCAGCGGTGGCGAAGGCAGGCCAGAACCCATCGACGTGGGTCGATGCTGTCAGCAAGATGTAGGCGGCGGTCAGCAGTATCACCATTCCACGTGCGGCCAACACCTCCCACACCTGGGCGCTAGGGAGCCGGGAGTGGTGAAACCGTCCTCCTGGTCGGAAAGCAAGCCACGCCAACACGACGGCGGATGCCGCCACCGCTAATGGCGCAAAACGCGCAAGGGCAGCCTCGACGACCTTTCCGAGTATGGCTTCGACAACGATGGTTGCGACAAAGGTGACGAATACGAGTGAGCGTTTGGCGGGGGTCCGGATGTCGTCGAGATCGTCTGGCATGTAGACACATTAGTGGCACGGATTGACACAAACTTGGTGTGGCAACGGCGTGGCGGTCCCAGCTCGAGGGCGTGGCCGTGCGGTACGTGTGAGCCGGCCCGGGCGGTCCTGGAGCGGGTGCCGGACGAGCGCACGGTCTGACGTCCCGGCGGTGCAGGTCACCGTTCGGTCAAGCCGTCGAAACCTTGTGGCGCACGTCACATGCGCGGCGGTACTGTCGCGGTCTCGACCGGATCTCACCCGCACGGCCAAGCCCCACCTCTACCGGATCAACGATGATCGGAGACGGACATGACCCCCGGACCCCGGAAGGCAGCCGCGTACCTCGGTGCGCTGGCCGGCCTGAGTCTCACCCTCGCCGCCTGCTCCTCGGGCGCCGACCCGGCCGCGTACCCGGAGGACGACGTCGAGATCGTCGTCCCCTTCGCCGCCGGCGGACCCACCGACACCGTGACCCGCATGATCGCCGAGCCCATGGCGCAGGAGCTGGGCGTCCAGATCGTGGTGCAGAACGTCGAGGGCGCGGGCGGCACGGTCGCCGCCGGGCAGGTCGCCGCGGAGGACCCCGACGGGTACACCGTGCTCATGCACCACATCGGGATGTCCACCGCGCCCGCCCTCTACGGCGACGCGCTGGCGTACGACCCGGTCGCGGACTTCAGGACGGTCGGCCTGGTCACCGAGGTGCCCATGACGATCATCGCCCGCAGCGACTTCGAGCCCGACACCCTCGAGGACTTCGTGACCTACGTCCAGGAGCACGAGAGCGAGGTCACGATGGCCACGGCCGGCGAGGGCGCCGCCTCCGACCTGTGCGGACGCCTCCTGACGAGCGCGCTCGGGGTCGAGGTCACCGTGGTGCCCTACGACGGCACCGGCCCGGCCATGGAGGACCTGGTGGGCAAGCAGGTCGACTTCATGTGCGACCAGACCACCAACACGACGACCCAGATCACGGAGGGCACCGTCAAGGCGTACGCCGTCACGACGCCGGAGCGGATCGACGCCCTGCCCGACCTGCCCACCACGGCCGAGGCCGGGCAGCCCGACATCGCGGTGTCGGTGTGGCACGGACTTTACGTGCCGGCCGAGACGCCCGACGAGGTCGTGGAGAAGCTCACCGCGGCGCTCCAGACCGCCCTGGCGGACCAGTCGGTCATCGACCAGATGGCAGGGCTCGGCACCACGCCCGTGGAGCACGACCGGGCCACCCCCGAGGCGCACACCGAGCTGCTGACCGAGCAGATCGCGACCTGGTCCGACGTCATCGGCACGCAGGGAGGCTGAGATCCGCACGCTGCGGCCCGGATCGACGGGGGACCTCGTCGCGGGCCTGATCTTCGTGGTTCTCGGGGCGGCGTTCGCGGTGGGCGCGCTCGGTTACGAGCTGGGTGACCTGCTCGACATGGGGCCCGGCTACCTGCCGCTCGCCCTGGGCCTGCTCCTGGCGCTGCTCGGGGTGGCGTGCGTCGTCAAGGCGTACGTCGCCCCGGACGCACCGGACGCCCCGGCACCCGACGCCGCGGCACCCGCCGCCGACGCCGCCGACCAGCCCGACCCGCGCCCGCTCGCCGGCCTGGAGTGGCGGCCGATCGCGGCGATCTCCGGGGCGATCGTCTTCTTCGCGCTGACCGTCGACGGGCTGGGCGTGCTCCCGGCCACGTTCGGGGCGGTGCTGCTCGCGGCCCTCGCGCGCGACGGCGTCTCCTGGCGCCGGACCCTCGTGATCGCGGTGGGCCTGACCGCCCTGTGCTGGGTGGTCTTCGTGCTGGCGCTGCAGCTGCGCCTGCCGCTGTTCGGCGACTGGCTGGGTGGGTGAGCATGGATCTCCTGGACAACCTCGCGCTCGGCTTCTCCGAGGCGCTGGCCGTGCACAACGTGCTGTTCTGCCTGCTCGGGGTGGCGCTCGGCACGGCCGTCGGGGTGCTGCCCGGCATCGGCCCGACGGCGTCCATCGCCCTCCTGCTGCCGCTGACCTTCGGGTTCGACGACCCGGTGTCGGCCATCATCATGCTCGCCGGCATCTACTACGGGGCGCAGTACGGCGGCTCCACCACGGCGATCCTGCTGAACATCCCCGGGGAGTCGTCGTCGGCCGTGACGGCGATCGACGGCCACCCCATGGCCCGGCAGGGACGGGCGGGGGTGGCGCTCGCCGCCGCGGCGCTCGGCTCGTTCTTCGCGGGCATCGTCGGCACGTTCGTGCTGGCGGCCGCCGCAGGTCCGCTCGCGGCCGCGGCGCTCACCTTCGGTTCCGCCGAGATGTTCGCGGTGGTGGTGCTGGGCCTCGTGGCGTCCATCGCGCTGGCCAGCGGGTCCGCGCTCAAGGCGCTCGCGATGATCGTGCTCGGCATCCTGCTCGGCACCATCGGCCAGGACCTGTACACGGCGGTGCCGCGTTTCACGTTCGGCGTGCGCGAGCTGTGGGACGGGCTGAGCTTCGTGTCCGTCGCGGTGGCGGTGTTCGGCATCGCCGAGATCCTGAAGAACCTGCACGACCCCCGCACCCGCGTGCGGGTCGCGGCCAGGGTCGAGAACCTGTGGCCCACCCGGGAGGACCGGCGCCGGATGGTCGGCCCCGTGCTGCGCGCGACGGGGCTGGGCTCGGTGCTCGGCGTGCTGCCGGGCGGCGGGCACGTGCTGGCCGCGTACGGGGCGTACGCGGTGGAGAAGCGGGTCTCGAAGCGCCCGCACGAGTTCGGGCGGGGTGCGATCGAGGGCGTCACCGGGCCGGAGTCGGCGAACAACGCGGCGGCGCAGACGTCGTTCGTCCCGCTGCTCGCCCTGGGCCTGCCGGCGCACCCCGTGATGGCGCTGCTGCTCAGCGCCCTGATCATCCAGGGCATCCAGCCCGGGCCGGGCGTGATGACGGCCCAGCCGGAGCTCGTCTGGGGCCTCATCGCGTCCATGTTCATCGGGAACCTGCTGCTCGTGGTGCTGAACCTGCCCCTGATCCGCATGTGGGTGAAGCTGCTCGACGTGCCGTACTCGGTCATGTTCCCCGCGATCATCGCGTTCGCGTGCATCGGCACCTACGCGATCGACCAGAACCCGTTCCAGGTGCTGGTCATGGCGGTGCTCGGGGTGGGCGGGTTCGTGCTCGTGCGCTGTGGCTGCGAGCCTGCGCCCCTGCTGCTGGGGTTCGTGCTGGGGCCGCTGCTGGAGAACCACCTGCGCCGGGCGCTGCTCATCTCGCACGGCGACCCGACGGTGTTCCTCACGCGGCCCATCTCGGCGGCGCTGCTCGGGCTGGCGGTGCTGGCGCTGGTGGTGGCGGTGCTGCCGATGGTGCGCCGCAGGCGGGACGTGGTGTTCGCCGAGGAGGACTGACGTCGAGGCGGACTGACGCCGAGGAGGACCGGCGCCGGAGCGGCCGGAGCTCAGAGGCCGAGCAGGCCGCGCACCAGCGCCGTCACCGCACCGGCCACGGCCACGGTGGTCGCGATGCGCGATGCCACGCGCGACGGCACACGCCGGGCCAGGGCGGCGCCGAGCGCCACGCCCGCGAGCACCGCCGCCAGGAGCACGGGCCACACCCACCACGCGGGGGCCGACCCGGCGGGGATGGCGCCGAGCCCGAGCTTGGTGAGCACCGACATGGTGTTCATGACGACGAGCAGCGGCTGCATCGTCGCGGCGAAGGAGCGGTGCTCCCAGCGGGTGGCCAGCGCGTACGCGGTCCACGCGGGAGCCGCCACGCCCGACGTCGTGTTCATGAAGCCCGCGGCCAGCCCCGTGAGGACGGCGACGGGACGGCCCGTGATCCGCACCCGCCGGCGCAGCAGGGCCGAGGCGGCGAGAGCGACCAGCACGGAGCCGCCCACGATGACGTCCAGCCAGGCGGCGTCGGCCTCCCGGACGGTGAGCGCGCCGAGCACGGAGCCGACGAGCATGAGGGGCAGGATCGTGATCACGCGCCGCCAGTCCACGCCGTCGCGCAGGGCCCGCAGGATCAGGAGTGCCGTGACGATGGCGGCGACGTTGCTGACCAGCACGCCCACCGACGCGCCGAGCAGGACCGTGAGCACGGGCGCGGCCACCAGCCCGAGCCCCATCCCGGCCACCCGCTGGAGCCCGGCTCCGACGAGAACGGCTGCACAGGCTGCCACGACCGCCGCCACGTCCACCCGCTCACGCTACCCCGGAACCGTTGAGTGCTGGATATTCGCCCTCTTTCGGGTGTCCGGAGGGCGAATATCCAGCACTCAACGTGGGAGGATCAGGCCGAGACGTTGTCCGCGTAGGCGACGTCGCGGGTCTCGCGCTCCAGGAGCAGGGCGACCAGGGTGATGACCGCCATGGCGGACAGGTACACGCCCACCAGCACGGGGGAGCCGTCCGCGCCGGCCCAGAGCCACACGGCGATGAACGGGGCCACGGCCGCGCCCAGCACCGAGGACAGGTTGTACGCGATGCCCGAACCCGTGTACCGCACGTTGGCGGGGAACAGCTCGGGCAGGACGGCGGCCATCGGGCCGAACGTGAGGCCCATGAGCGTGAAGCCCAGGATGAGGAGCGTCTGCACGCCGAACGTGCCCCCGGCGAACAGCGGCACGAACAGCCCGCCGAACACGATGATCGCGACGGTCACCCAGATGAGGTGCTTGCGGCGGCCGAACCGCTCGGCCATGGGCCCGGACAGCAGCGTGAAGACCCCGAAGAACACGACGCCGAGGATCAGCATCCACAGGAAGTCGATCTTCTCGTAGCCGAGGCCGGCGGGGGAGCCGTCGGTGGGCGCGGTCGGCGCGACGCCGTAGTTCAGCGTGAACGTCGTCATCAGGTAGAACAGCACGTAGGTGGCCAGCATGATGAACGTGCCGGACACGATCTGCTTCCACGAGCTGCGGAACACGCGCGCCACCGGCACCTTGCTGACCGCCTCGGCCTCCAGCACCTTGCGGAAGGCGGGGGTCTCCAGGAGCGACAGGCGCACCCACAGGCCCACGATCACGAGGATCGCGGAGGCGAGGAACGGGATGCGCCAGCCCCAGCTCGCGAACTGCTCGGGCGTCAGCGCGCTCGACAGGGCGATGAACACCGTGTTGGCCAGGATGAAGCCGATCGGCGCGCCGAGCTGCGGGAACGTGCCGTAGACGGCGCGCTTGCCCTGCGGCGCGTTCTCGGTGGCCAGCAGCGCGGCGCCGCTCCACTCACCGCCCAGCCCCAGGCCCTGGCAGAACCGGGCCAGCACCAGCACGGCCGGGGCCGCGACCGACCAGCCGGGGGTGGCCGCCGCGGGGATGAGCCCGATGAGCACCGTCGCGACACCCATGGTGAGCAGCGACGCCACGAGGGTCGCCTTGCGGCCGATGCGGTCGCCGAAGTGGCCGAACAGCACCGAGCCCAGCGGCCGCGCCACGAACGCGACGCCGAACACGGCGAACGACGACAGGAGCTGCGTGGTCGGGTCCTCGGCGTTCGGGAAGAACAGCGCGGGGAAGACCAGCGAGGCCGCCGTCGCGTAGATGTAGAAGTCGTAGAACTCGATCGACGTGCCGATGAGGGAGGCGACGACGACGCGGCCGCGGGAGTTCCCGGCCGGCGGGTCCTGCTCGCCGGCGGCGGTCCCGGCGCTCGATGATGCGGTGCTCATGCTCTGGACACTAAGCACCTGTCCGCGATCCGGGAACCCCGTCTCATTCTATGGATGGGGTCTTGACGGGGCGCGGCGGCGTGTCGAACTGCGCGGGCGTGCGGCGCGAGTGAAGGTGTAGTGAACGGTGAATACTCCCGCACGTGCGCCTGTTGGCACGACCGGCGGCGAGGGGCAGGATCGACCGGGCGCCCCCGGAGGCTCCGCCAGGAAACCCATCATCGGAACGAACGAACGAGACGACGACGAGGATATGAACGATCTGCTGTATGTGAACGGCGGCAACCCGTTGACCGGGACCATCACCGTTCGAGGCGCAAAGAACTTCGTGTCGAAGTCCATGGTGGCCTCCCTCCTGGGGGAGACGCCGAGCGTGCTGCGGAACGTGCCGCAGATCCGTGACGTCAAGGTGGTCTCGGGGCTCCTGGACCTGCACGGTGTCAACGTCAAGTACGACACCGACGCCGGCATCCTCGACCTCGACCCGTCCAACGTCGAGGCGGCCCACGTGGCCGACATCGACGCCCACGCCGGCTCCAGCCGCATCCCGATCCTGTTCTGCGGGCCGCTGCTGCACCGCCTCGGCGAGGCGTTCATCCCGGACCTGGGCGGCTGCCGCATCGGCGACCGGCCCATCAACTACCACCTCGACATCCTGCGCCAGTTCGGTGCCGTCGTGGACAAGCGCCCCAACGGCATCCACCTGCGCGCGCCGCGTCGCCTGCAGGGCACCAAGATCTCGCTGCCGTACCCGTCGGTGGGCGCCACCGAGCAGACGCTGCTCACGGCGGTCCGCGCGGACGGCATCACCGAGCTCTCGGGCGCGGCCATCGAGCCCGAGATCATGGACCTCATCGCGGTGCTGCAGAAGATGGGCGCCATCATCTCGGTCGACACCGACCGCGTGATCCGCATCGAGGGCGTCGACCGCCTCGAGGGCTACACGCACACGGCCCTGAACGACCGCATCGAGACCGCTTCCTGGGCCTCCGCTGCGCTGGCCACCGGCGGCGACATCACCGTCAAGGGCGCCACCCAGCCCGAGATGATGACCTTCCTGAACACCTTCCGGAAGGTCGGCGGCCGGTTCGAGGTGCAGGACGACGGCATCCGCTTCTGGCACGCCGGCGGCGACCTCAAGTCGATCGTGCTGGAGACCGACGTCCACCCCGGCTTCATGACGGACTGGCAGCAGCCGCTCGTCGTCGCGCTCACGCAGGCCACCGGCCTGTCGATCGTGCACGAGACCGTCTACGAGAACCGGTTCGGCTTCACCGACGCCCTGCGCAAGATGGGCGCCACGATCCAGGTCTACAAGGAGTGCCTGGGCGGGCGCGACTGCCGGTTCGGTCAGCGCAACTTCCACCACTCCGCCGTCGTCTCCGGCCCCACGCCGCTGTCGGCTGCCGACATCGAGGTGCCCGACCTGCGGGGCGGGTTCTCCCATCTCATCGCGGCGCTGGCCGCCAAGGGCCGGTCCACGGTGCGCGGCATCGGCCTCATCGACCGCGGCTACGAGAACTTCCAGGACAAGCTGGAGGCCCTGGGCGCGGACGTCACCCGCGGCTGACCCGGCACGGGGTGTCGGCGCGGCCGAGTATTCTTTCGGCCGTGTCGACACCACGTCCTGAGTCCCGCATGTACCGCTTCATAGCGTTCCTCGTGCGGAACCTGATGTTCTCGCTGTGCAAGTACGACTGGAAGGGCGGGGAAGGGGAGAACTTCCCGGCCACGGGCGGGTTCATCGCCGCGGCGAACCACGTCACGGAGCTCGACGCACTGACCCTGGCGCACTACCTCTTCGACAACGGCCGCGAGCCGCGCATCCTCGCCAAGCGCGGGCTGTTCACCTCGCCGCTGACCGGCTGGGCGCTGCGGGGCACCAAGATGATCCCGGTCGACCGGGACTCCACGAAGGCCACGGAGTCGCTCCAGGAGGCCGCCAGCCAGCTCGGTGACGGCGCGTGCGTGGCCATCCTGCCGGAGGGCACGCTGACCCGGGACCCCGACTACTGGCCCATGGAGGGCAAGACCGGCGTGGCCCGCATCGCGCTGACCACCCGGCTCCCGGTGCTCCCGATCGCCCAGTGGGGCGTCACCGAGATCATGCCCCGGTACGGCATGCCGCGCTGGCCCTGGCCGCGCAAGAAGGTGACCATCCGCACCGGCCCGCCCGTCGACCTCAGCGACCTGTACGACCTGCCGCAGGACACCGCCACGCTGCGTGAGGCCACGAGCCGCATCATGGACGGCATCACCGCCGAGCTGGAGCAGATCCGCGGCGAGAAGGCCCCGCGTCCCCGGTTCGACCTGCGCAAGCACCCCGACTACGAGGCCAAGATGACCACCTACCCGCCGGTGGAGCGCCCGTGAGCGCCCCGACGCAGGCCCAGCCCCGGGTCGCCGTGCTCGGCGCGGGCTCGATGGGCACCACCTTCGCGATGGTCCTGGCCGACGCCGGCTGCGACGTCACCCTCTGGGGCCGCGACGCCGCCGTGCTCGACGCCGTCGACCGCACGCACCGCAACGAGAAGTACCTGCCGGGCGTGCAGCTGCCCGCCATGCGGGGCACCACCGACGCCGCCGTGGCGCTCAAGGGCGCGTCGGTCGTGGTGGTCTCGGTCCCGTCCCAGGTCGCCCGGGCCACGCTGGAGTCGATGAAGGACCTGGTGGAGCCCGACGCCGTGGTGGTCTCCCTGATGAAGGGCGTCGAGCTCGGCACCGACAAGCGCATGAGCCAGGTGATGGCCGAGGTGCTGGAGCTGCCGGACGAGCGCGTCGCCGTCGTCTCCGGGCCCAACCTGGCGCCCGAGATCGCCGCGCGGCAGCCGACGGCGACCGTGGTCGCCTCGCGCAGCGAGGCCACGGCCCAGCTCGTGGCCGACGCCTGCTCGACCGGCTACTTCCGCCCCTACACCAACACCGACGTGGTGGGCGTGGAGCTGTGCGGCGCCGTGAAGAACATCATCGCGCTCGCGGCGGGCATGGCCCAGGGCCAGGGCTTCGGCTGGAACACGCTCGCCACGCTCATCACGCGCGGTCTCGTGGAGATCACGCGCCTGGGCCTCGCGCTCGGCGCCGACGCCGCCACGTTCGCCGGGCTGGCCGGCATGGGCGACCTGACCGCGACGTGCGCGTCGCCGCTGTCGCGCAACCACCGGCTCGGCAAGCACATCGGCGAGGGCCTCACGCTCGCCGAGGCCATCGAGGCGACCGGCGGTACCGCCGAGGGCGTCAAGTCGTCCCAGTCGGTGCTGGAGCTGGCCCGGGCGCACGACGTCGAGATGCCCATCACGGCCGGTGTCGTGGACGTGCTGGCGGGCACCCTGCCGCTGTCCGACCTGGCGGCCACGCTGCTGGCGCGGCCCAAGAAGTCGGAGGTCGCGGGCTGACCGCGCGGCGGGCCGGTCCGGCCCGCCGTCAGTGCTGGACGTCGACCACCACGCGGGTCGGGTTCTCCAGCAGGAACACCCGGAACGGCCGCTCGCCCTCGTCGACGCCCAGGAACGCCGTCGTGTACCCCTCGAACCAGTAGCGGTACACGACCTCGTCCACCGACTCCGTGTCCTCCGGCTCGATGCGGTCGCCCGAGAACTCCTCGACGCCGCTGTCCGTCGGGGCCGCGGTGCCGGACAGGGACACCCGCAGGATCGCGTCGCCGTCCACCTGCACGGCGTGGCCGGATCCGTCGTCCGTGGCCTCGTCGACGTACTCGACGCGCCAGCCGGGCCTGCCGCTGCCCGTGCCGTCCAGGTCGAACACCACGCGGTCGTAGCCGTCGTGCCGGGCCACGCGGACGTCCGTGACGGACAGGAACGTCTCGCCCTCGCCCGTGGGCTCCGCGGTGTCCGGCCGGGTGTCGGCGGCGAAGGGCGGCCCCGCCGCGGTCTCCGTCGCTGAGGC
The DNA here is from genome assembly GCF_049532985.1 of Promicromonospora sp. MS192. Classification (GTDB taxonomy): domain Bacteria; phylum Actinomycetota; class Actinomycetes; order Actinomycetales; family Cellulomonadaceae; genus Promicromonospora. The sequence goes on from NZ_CP186693.1 coordinate 170,612, forward strand.
GGTCGGGTCGGGCGTGCCGTCGTCCGGTGCGCCGTCGTCGCTCGTGCCGCCGTCCGGCTCGCTGTCGTCCGGTGTGCCGTCGTCCGACGGCGGGACCGAGGCGACGGGCGCCGGCTCGGACGCGTCCGTTCCCCGGTCAGGTCCGGTGGTGCCGGTGCAGCCGGCCAGGAGCAGCGCGGCGACTGCGGCTGTCAGGGCAGTGCGGAGTCCGGCTCGTCCCATGGCTCCAGCGTAGGTCCTGACGTGCGCCGGAGGTGGTCACGGATCGGTCACCTCTGCACCGCCACCCTGCCGCCGGTTCACGCCGCGGCGTCCCCCTCGCGACGGAACGTGCGGCGGTAGGCCGACGGCGTCACCCCGAGCGCCGCCTGCACGTGGGCCCGCAGCGACTGGGCCGTGCCGAACCCGCAGCGCCGGGCCACCTGCTCGACCGGCAGTGCCGTGCTCTCCAGCAGGGTCCGTGCGTGCTCCACGCGCTGCCGCGTGAGCCACTGGGCGGGGCTCTCCCCGGTCTCGTCCCGGAACCGGCGCGTGAAGGTGCGCACCGACATCGCCGCGTGCCGGGCCATCGCGGCCAGGGTGAGGGGCTCCTCCAGGCGGCCCAGCGCCCAGGCGCGGGTGGCCGCGGTACCCGCGTCGGCGCCGTCCGTCCCGGCGCTGCCGGACCGGACAGGCCCCGGCAGGGGCCGCCGGACGTACTGCGCCTGGCCGCCGTCGCGGTGCGGCGGCACCACCGTGCGCCGGGCGACGTCCTGGGCGACCGCGGTGCCGTGGTCACGCCGCACCACGTGCAGGCAGAGGTCGACGCCGGAGGCCACGCCCGCCGAGGTGAGCACGTCGCCGTCGTCCGTGTACAGGACGTCGGGGTCGAGCCGCACGCGCGGGTAGAGCCGCCGGAAGCGGTCGCTCTCCAGCCAGTGCGTCGTGGCGGGGCGGCCGTCCAGCAGCCCGGCGGCCGCGAGCACGAAGGCGCCCGTGCAGATGGACATGAGCCGTGCGCCCGGCCGGATCCGGGCGAGTGCGGCGGCGAGCTCGGGCGTCAGCCCCGCGTCCCCGGCGGCCGGGTCCGCGCCGTCCGGTCCCGTGGTGTGCGACGCCGGGACCACCACCGTGTCGGCCGTCTCCAGGACCTCGGGCCCGTGTTCCACGTGGACCAGCACGTCGGAGTCCGACCGCACCAGGCCCGGGCCGCCGGGTGTGCAGGTCACCACGTCGTACAGGGGCCGGTGCCCGGCGTCGCGCGCGATGCCGAAGATGCGGTGCGGGATGCCCAGCTCGAACGGGATGAAGCCGGGGCGGATCAGGACCGCGACGCGGTGCCGGCGTGGCGCCGGGGGCGGGGTGCTCTGGGCCATGGTCCCAGCATATGGCCCGAACCTATCGATGTGTGTCCTCCGGGCCACTGTTCCGCGCGGAGAGGTCACAGCATGCTGATGCCGTGACCCAGACAGACGTCCCCGCACCGGCGGGCCGGAACGCCCCGCAGCCGCCGCGCCCCGCGCCCCGCATCCACCCGGCCTGGTGGGTGGCCCTGGTCAGCTTCGTGACCGTCATGTGCGCCGCGGCCTTCACCGCGGCGCCCGGCCTGTTCGTGGACCCCCTGCACGCGGAGCTCGGCTGGTCGCGCGCCACCATCGGCTTCGCCGTCGGCCTCCAGTCCGTGCTGTACGGGCTGACGGCGCCGTTCGCCGCCGCCCTGATGGACCGGTTCGGCATGCGCCCCGTGGTGAGCCTCGCGCTCGTGGTCATCACCGCCGGCGCCCTGTCGACCGTGTGGATGTCGGAGCCCTGGCAGTTCGTGCTCGGCTGGGGCCTCCTGGTCGGCGTGGGCAGCGGCAGCATGGCGCTCGCGTTCACGGCCACCGTCACGGGCCGCTGGTTCGTGGCCCGGCGCGGCCTGGTCAGCGGCGTGCTCACGGCGGCCACGGCGTCGGGCCAGCTCGTGTTCCTGCCCCTGCTCGCGTGGATCGTGGAGAACCAGGGCTGGCGGCCGGCGTCGGTCACGGTGGCCATCGCGTCGCTCGTGGCGATCCCGCTCGTGCTCTTCCTGCTGCGCGACCACCCGGCCGACCTGGGCCTGGCACCCTACGGCGGCACCTACGCGCCCAAGCCTGAGCCCACGCGCGGCGCGGCCCGCCGCGCCGTCACGGCTCTGTTCGACGCCGCCCGTACCGGCCCGTTCTGGCTGCTCGCCGGCGCCTTCGCGATCTGCGGCGCGACGACGAACGGGCTGGTCCGCACCCACTTCGTGCCCGGCGCGCACGACCACGGCATGCCCATCACGGTGGCCGCGAGCCTGCTCGCGGTGATCGGCGTCGTGGACGTGATCGGCACCATCGGCTCCGGCTGGCTGACCGACCGGTACTCCCCGCGCGTCCTGCTGGGCGTGTACTACACGCTCCGAGGTGTGGCGCTGCTGTTCCTGCCCTCGCTCATGGCCCCGCACGTGGAGATGCCGATGGTCTTCTTCATCGTGTTCTACGGGCTCGACTGGGTGGCGACCGTGCCGCCCACGCTCGCCCTGTGCCGCGAGTTCTACGGCGAGGACGCACCGATCGTCTTCGGCTGGGTGCTCGCCGCGCACCAGGTCGGCGCCGGGGTGGTGGCCTATGCGGGCGGCCTGGTGCGCGACACGACGGGTTCGTACGACGCGGTCTGGTACGGCGCGGGCGCCCTCTGCGCCGGAGCGGCGCTGATGTCCCTGGTGGTCCGCCGCGTCCGGCAGCCGCGGGTGTCGGGCGCATGACGCGTCCGGGTGGCCTGCGGGCCCGACCCCGCCGGATCGCCTCGCGGACGGCCGGGGCGCCGGGCTCGGGGCGGCCGTATTCTCCGGACCATGAGCACCACCCCTGAGCCCGGCACCCTCGCCCCCGCCACGATCGCCGTCGCCGCCGGACGCCCGGCCCGCGCGCAGGGCGGTCACGTCAACCCGTCCGTGCCGATGAACTCGACGTACGTCTCGCGCGGCGTGGTCACCCCGGACGAGCTGTCGTACGCGCGCGGGGACAACGACGCCTGGCACCCGTTCGAGGAGGCGCTCGCCGCCCTGGAGGACGGCGGTGCCGGGACGGCCCGCCGGGCGGACGGCGATGCGTCCGGGCCGGACGCCGCCGCCACGGCGATCCTGTTCTCGTCCGGGATGGCGGCGATCGCCGCCATCTTCTCGCTGGTGCCCGACGGCGGCACGCTCGTGCTGCCCCGCCACGCCTACCAGGCGGGCATGGTGCTGGCGCGGCAGATCTCCGAGCGGCACGGCGTGACCCTGCGGTACGTCGACATCGCGGACACGGACGCCGTGGTCGCGGCCCTCGACGGCGCGGACCTGCTGCTGGTCGAGTCGCCCACCAACCCGATGTTGGAGGTGGCGGACCTGCCCGCCGTGCTCGGCGCGGCCCGCGCGGCCGGTGTGCGCTCGGTGGTCGACAACACCTTCGCGACCCCGCTGGGCCAGCGCCCGCTGGTGCACGGCGCGGACGTGGTGCTGCACTCGGTGACCAAGTACCTGGCGGGCCACTCCGACGTGGTGCTCGGTGCGCTCGTCACGCGTGACGCCGCACTGGCCGCGACCCTGCGCGACCACCGGACACTGCACGGGGCCATCGCCGGCCCCTTCGAGGCGTGGCTCGCGCTGCGCGGCCTGCGCACCCTGGCGCTGCGCTTCGAACGGGCCCAGGCCACCGCGGCCGAGCTGGCCCGGCGCCTCGCGGACCACCCCGAGGTCGCCGAGGTGCGGCACCCGTCCCTGCCCGGCGACCCCGGGCACGAGCGCGCGAAGGCCCAGATGACCGGGTTCGGCGCCATCATCGGCGTCCGCCCCCGGCCCCGGCCCGGCGGTGCCGACGACGCCGCGGCGCGGGCCGACGCCGTCGTCGACGCCGTGCGGCTGTGGCTCCCCGCGACCTCGCTCGGCGGCGTGGAGTCGATGCTGGAGCGTCGCCGCCGGTGGGGCACGGAGGCGACGACGGTCCCGGAGGACCTGCTGCGCCTGTCGGTGGGCATCGAGGACGTGGAGGACCTCTGGGCGGACCTGGACCGGGCGCTGCGCGCCTGACCCGTCAGTCCAGCGGGCCCAGCAGCGACTGCGCCACCGTTGCGTGCGCCGAGTCGTCGCTGGACGGGTGGAAGATCCCCGCCAGCACGTCGCGGTACAGCCGGCCCAGCTCCGAGCCGTTGAAGTAGGTGGAGCCGCCCGAGACCCGGATCGCCTGGTCCACGATCTCGCGCGCCGCCTCGGTGACGCGCACCTTCAGCCCGGCGGTCGCCCGGAACCAGCCCGCGCCGCGGTCCAGGGCGGGATCCGCCGCCGAGGCGTCCAGGTCGCGCGTGATCCCGTCGATCTGCAGCCAGACGGCGTCCTGCGCGAGCGCCATGTCGGCGATCCGCCGCCGCACGTCGGGGTCCTGCGCGTACGCCGTGCCGGTCTTCATCGACGTGCGGCGCCGCGCGGCGTCGACGGCGAGCTCCAGCGCGCGGTCCGCGATGCCCGCGTACACCGACGACAGCAGCACCTCGAACGAGGTGAAGATGCCGAGCACGTACGGGTCCAGCGACGGCCCGGGCGGCAGCAGGCGCAGCACCCGGGCGGCCGGCGCGTGGGCGCCGTCGAGCATCGTGGTGCGCGACTGGGACGCACGCATGCCGATCGTGTCCCAGTCGTCGAGGATCTCGAACCCGCCACCGTCGCGGGTCACGAAGGCGTGCACGAGCCGGGGCTCGCCGCCCTTGCCGTCCGACGGCTCCAGGCCCAGCACGCCCAGCCGCGTCCAGGCGGGGGAGTTGGACGTGAAGATCTTGCGGCCGTGGAACGTGTACCCGCCCACGCCGTCGGGCCGGGCCTCGGTGCGGGAGCCGAGCAGCACCAGGTCGTTGCCCGGCTCGGAGTAGCCGAAGCCGAACACCTCGCCCGCCGCGGCCTCCGCCAGCAGCCAGTCCAGCGACGAGTCGCCGCGGTCGTGCAGGTAGCGGCCCACGCCCACCCACACGTGGTGCATGTTCACGGCCAGCGCGGTCGCCGGCGCGTGGGCGGCGAGGCGCGCCTGCTCGTGGGCGGTCTCGTGCAGCGTGCGGCCCGAACCACCGAGGGCCGTGGGGACCATCGCGCCGAGGTAGCCCGCGGCCTGGAGGTCGGCCAGGTCCTCGGCGAAGAAGGCGTTGTCGCGGTCGTAGTCGCCGGCGCGGTCGCGCATGCCGGCGAGCAGTTCCTCGGACAGGAGAAAAGTCACCTCATGAGGCTAGCCCCGGTGCGCAATGCCCGGCGTGGAAATTCTCGCCGGGAAGTGTGCCGGCCGGTGTCGCCCTCGACCCGTCCCGCGCTCTAGGCTGGGCCCGCGAAACTATTGGAGCACGCGTCAGTGAGACCGCGGTCGAAGGAGACAGCAGATGAGCGTGACCGACACGCAAGCCGGCACACGGCGCGACCTCGACCGGGCCGTCGAGGAGCTCAAGGTCGGTGCCGAACGGTGGGCGCAGACCCCGGTCGCAGACCGCGCCGCGCTGTTCCGCAGGGTCCACGCGTCGATCGCCGGTGCCGCCCAGGACTGGGTGGCCGCCGCCGTCGAGGCCAAGCAGATCGAGCCGTCCGCCCCCTACGCGGGCGAGGAGTGGATGACCGGCCCGTACGGCGCCCTGGAGAGCGCCGCCGCCTACGCGCGGTCCTACGAGGCGCTCGCGGCCGGCGGTTCCCCGCTCGACGGGTTGCACGTCGGCGTGGCCCCCGGCAACCGGGTGGCGGTGCGGGTGCTGCCGCGCACCGTCCAGGAGTGGGTGCTGTTCAACGGCTTCCGGGCCGAGGTGTGGATGCCGCCCGGCGTGCCCGGACGTCAGGTGCGGGCCGAGGCCGGCCTGGGCGCGGGCACGGTGGGGGAGTACGGCGGCGTCGGGCTGGTGCTCGGTGCGGGCAACATCTCGTCCATCGCCCCGCTCGACGCGTTCTACGAGCTCGTCGCGCACAACCGCGCCTCGCTGGTCAAGCTCAACCCCACGTTCGACGGCCTGCTGGACGTCTACCGCGCGGCGCTCGCGCCCCTGGTCGACGCGGGGGTGGTGCGGGTGGTCACGGGCGACGCCGCCGTCGGCGCCTACCTCACGCGGCACGACGGCATCGACAAGGTGCACGTCACCGGGTCCGCCGGCACGCACGACGCCATCGTGTGGGGCACCGGCGAGGAGGCCGGACGGCGCCGCGCCGCGGGCGACCCGCAGCTGACGGTGCCGATCACGAGCGAGCTGGGCGGCGTGGCCCCGATGATCGTGGTGCCGGGCCGCTGGAGCGCTGCCGACCTGCGGTTCCAGGCCGAGCACCTGGTGTCCATGCGCCTGCACAACGCCGGGCACAACTGCGTGGCGGGCCAGGTGGTCGTGCTGTCGGCCGACTGGGCGCAGAAGGACGACTTCCTCGCGGAGCTGCGGGCCGCCCTGGCGCGGATGCCCGCCCGCGACTCCTGGTACCCGGGCACCGACGCGAAGGTGGCCCGGGCCCGGGACGCCCACCCGCGGGCGGAGCACCTGGCCGGCCGCATCCTGACCCGGATCGAGCCGGGTGACCCAGCCTGCACCGACGAGTACTTCGCGGCCGTCCTGGCGTGGACCGAGGTGCCGGGACACGGGGCCGAGTTCCTGCGCGCGGCCGTCGGCCTCGCCAACGACTCCCTGTCCGGGACGCTCGGCGCCAACGTCGTCGTGCGGCCGCAGGACCGCCGGGCGATGGGCCCGGCGTTCGACGGGCTGATCGCAGACCTGCGCTACGGCACCGTCGCGATCAACGCGTGGACGGGCGTGAGCTTCCTGCTGCCGGGCGCCACCTGGGGCGCGTACCCGGGGCACACGCTCGCCGACGTCGGCTCCGGCATCGACGTGGTGCACAACGGGCACCTGCTGTCCGGGCCGGAGCGCACCGTCCTGACCGGCCCGTTCCGCCCGTTCCCGCGCAGCGTGCTGCACGGCGAGCTCTCGCTCTTCCCGAAGCCGCCGTGGTTCAGCGGTTCCCGCAGCGGCACCGAGACGGGCCGGGCCCTGACCCGGTACGCGGCGGCGCCGTCGTGGGGCCGGCTGGTGCCGGTGCTGCTCGCGGCGTTCCGGGCCTGACGGCCCGTCACCGCGGCCGGTCCGCCGGCACCGGCGGACCGACCGCGGGGACGACGCCGGGCACCGGTCCGTGCGCGCGGCGCCGTCTGCCGCGACAATGCTCGTGCGTCATGCTCGTGCGTCATGCTCGTGCGCCGGACGACGAGGTCCGGCGCCCCGACCGCAAGGAGGCCGAAGATGGTTGTCCGCAGCCCGCTGCCCGACGTGGAGATCCCGTCCGTCAGCGTCCACGAGTACCTGTTCGGTGACATCACGCCCGAGGACCAGGACCGGGTGGCGGTGGTCGACGGCGTCAGCGGGTCGGTCACGACCTTCCGCTCGCTCCTGGCCCAGATCGACGCGGTGGCGGGCGCGGTGGCGGCCCGCGGTCTCGGCGTCGGTGACGTCGTGGCCCTGCACGCGCCGAACGTGCCCGCGTACGTGACCGTGTTCCACGGCCTGCTGCGGGCCGGGGTCACCGTGACCACCGTGAACGCCCTGGCCAGCGCCCCCGAGGTGACCAAGCAGCTCGCCGACTCCGGTGCGCGGCTCCTGATCACCGTCTCGGCGCTGCTCGCGGCGGGTGGCGCCGGGGCCCGGGACGCCGGCCTGGGCGACGACCAGGTCGTGGTGCTCGACGGCGCCGACGGTCACCTCTCCCTGGCCGACCTCCTGGCCGATCCGCACCCCGCCCCGGACGTGTCCTTCGACCCGGCCACCCACCTCGCCGTCGCGCCGTACTCGTCGGGCACCACGGGCCGGCCCAAGGGCGTCATGCTCACCCACACCAACCTCGTGGCGAACGTGGCACAGTCGCTGGCCATCGGCGTCGGCCGGGACGACGTCGTGCCGTGCGTGCTGCCGTTCTTCCACATCTACGGGATGACGGTGCTGCTCAACCTGGCCCTGCGCACCCGCGCGCGGCTGGTGACCCTCCCGCGGTTCGACCTGGGGCAGTACCTCGGGGTGATCCAGGAGCACCGGGCGACCTTCCTGTTCGTGGCGCCACCCATCGCGCTCGCCCTGGCCAAGCACCCGCTGGTCGGCGAGCACGACACGAGCAGCGTGCGGGCCGTGCTGTCGGGCGCCGCGCCGCTGGACGAGAAGCTCGCGGCGGCGGTCGCCGACCGGCTCGGCGTCCGGGTGCTGCAGGGTTACGGCATGACGGAGATGTCGCCGGTCTCGCACTGCATCCCGTTCGACCGCCCGGACATCTCGCCGGGCGCCGTCGGCCTGCTCGTGGCGGGCATGGAGGCGCGGATCGTCGACCCGGCCACCGGCACGGAGATCGACCAGCCGGCGCAGGGCGTCTCCGACCCGGGTGAGCTGCTGTGCCGCGGGCCCAACGTGATGCGCGGGTACCTCGGCAACCCGCAGGCGACGGCGGACACCCTGGAACCGGACGGGTTCCTGCACACGGGCGACATCGTCACCGTCGACGCCGGCGGCGTGTTCCGGGTGGTCGACCGGCTCAAGGAGCTCATCAAGTACAAGGGCTACCAGGTGCCGCCCGCCGAGCTGGAGGCGCTGCTGCTGACGCACCCCGGGATCGCCGACGCGGCGGTGATCGGCGTTCCCGACGAGGAGGCCGGCGAGATCCCGAAGGCCTTCGTGGTGACCGCGCCGGGGGCGACGCTGACGGAGGCCGACGTCGTCGCGTTCGTCGCCGGGCAGGTGGCCCCGTACAAGAAGGTGCGCGCGGTGGAGTTCATCGAGGCGGTGCCGAAGTCGGCGTCCGGCAAGATCCTGCGCAAGGACCTCCGGGCGACCGCGGGATAGCCGGTTCCGGTAGTCTCGGCGCGATGCCGCAGCACACCGAACCAGCCTCCGCGGGGGACGGCGAGTCCCTCGTGCCGGCGCCGGCCGACGACCGCACGCCGGCCGCCGGCACGCCCGACGCCGCCGGGCGGACCCGCGTGGTGATCCTGTTCGGCGGGCGCTCCGGTGAGCACGGCATCTCCGTGGCCACCGCGGGCGGCGTGCTGGGCGCGATCGACCGCTCGAAGTACGACGTGGTGCCCGTGGGCATCACGTCGCAGGGACAGTGGGTCATCGCGGCCGACGAGCCCGAGCGCTGGGCGATCACCGAGGGCCAGGCCGCGGAGGTCCCGGCGTCCGCGGCCGAGGTGGTGCTGCCGCTGACCGTCGGCGACTCCGCGCTGCGCGTCATGGAACCGGGCCAGGTGCCGTCCGCCCTCGCGGACGTCGACGTCGTGTTCCCGCTGCTGCACGGCCCGTACGGCGAGGACGGCACCCTCCAGGGCCTGCTGGAGCTGGCCGACGCCCGGTACGTCGGGTCCGGCGTGCTGGCCTCCGCCGTCGGCATGGACAAGCACTTCATGAAGATGGTGCTCGGCGCGCAGGGCCTGCCCGTCGGCCCCTGGGCGGTGATCAAGCCGGGCGACTGGGAGCGGCGGCACGACGACGTGCTGCGCTCCGTCGAGGCGCTGGGCCTGCCCGTGTTCGTCAAGCCGGCCCGCGCCGGGTCCTCGCTCGGCGTGACCCGGGTGGACACGCTCGACGACCTGCCCGCCGCCGTCGAGGAGGCCCGCCGGCACGACCCGAAGGTGATCGTCGAGGCCGCGATCGTCGGCCGGGAGATCGAGTGCTCGGTGCTCGGCGGGCGCCACGGCGAGCGGGCCCGGGCGTCCCTGCCGGGCGAGATCGTGGTCACCGACGAGTCCAAGGACTTCTACGACTACGAGTCCAAGTACTTCGACGAGTCCGCGGTGGAGCTGAGCTGCCCCGCCGACCTGCCGGACCACCTCACCAAGGAGGTCCAGGAGATCGCCGTGCGCACGTTCGAGGCGGTCGACGCCGAGGGGCTGGCGCGCGTGGACGTGTTCGTCACGCCGGACGAGCGGGTGGTCGTCAACGAGATCAACACCATGCCGGGCTTCACGCGGTACTCGATGTACCCGCGCATGTGGCAGGCCTCCGGGATGAGCTATCCGGAGCTGATCGACGAGCTCGTCCAGCTCGCCCTCGAACGGCCCACCGGCCTGCGCTGATCGCCTGTACTCTGCCTCTGACCACGGCCGGGACCCCTCCGGCGGGGCGCTGAGGAGGCAGGATGCTGGGCGAGCCGCGCTACAGGTACGCGGTGCGTGAGGTACGGGTCGCGAACGGTGTGCTCACCATCGGGCTGACCTCGTTCGCGCTCGGCAACGTCATGCGGCTCGAGGTGATCGGCGTGGCCAAGCCGCAGCCCATCGGCGCCTGGGCCAACCAGGTGGCCTACCCGTTCGGCATCGTCGCGGTGGTGGTCCTGCTGCTGCGGATGGCGGGGGCGGACGGCATCCCGTGGGAGGCGGCGCTCGCGATGGCGTGCGCGGGGGCGGCGTGGCCCGCGGCCCGCCTGTGGCAGCGGACGGGGTTCTGGAAGCCGGTGTGGAAGTACCCGGTGTTCGCCCTGCAGATGGTCACCGCCTCGCAGCACGTGCACCGTCTCTGCGCGCACGACTCCCGGCACCTGGCGGCACTGGCGGAGCTGGTGAGCGCGGCGATGAAGGACCCGTCGATCTCCTACAGCGGGACGGTCCTGCTCATCACGAACGCCGACGCGCTGCACACCATGGAGGCCGGCAAGGACTCGATGGTGCGGTGAGCGCGGGTCAGCGCACCGTCGGGTGCGGGTCCAGCCCCATCTGCGCCAGCAGCGCGGAGACCATGTCCTCGTGCAGCGCCACGTGGTCGCCGAACGCGAACTCCTGGTGCCCGTACACGGCCATGCACTGCAGCCCGTAGACCTGCCGCCAGGCCGTGACCATCAGGTGCGCGACGCCGAGCGGCAGGTCCGGCCCGCCCACCGCGTCCCGGTACCGGCGCACCTGGTCGGCCAGCGCGGGGTCGATGTCGTCGTCGGCCGGGTGCGGCACGCCCGACGCCGCGAGCGTGCGGAACAGCGGTACGTAGTGGCCCCCGACCATCTCGGCCATGCGGCGCTGGAGGGTATGGCTGGTGGTGCCGTCCGGCAGCTCGGCACGTATGCCGGAGCCGATGACCAGGTCGAACTCGGCCGGGTTGCGGACCGCCCAGTCGAGGGACACCCGCGAGGAGGCCACGAGCGCGGCCGCGACGTCCCCCGGCTCCTGCCGCGCGACGGCGGCGCCGAGCTGGTCCAGCACCTCCTCGACGATGAGCACGCAGAGCTGCGCGATGACGTCCTGCCGGTTCTCGAAGTGCCGGTACAGCGCGGGCGGCGTGACGCCGACCTCCTTGGCGACGGCGGCCATCGTGAGCTTGCTCAGGCCGTGCTGCCCGGCGAGCTGGTGGCGGGCCGCGGCGAGCACGTCGCGGCGCAGCTCGTCACGCAGCCGCTCGCGCCGCGACTGGACGGGCGGGACGGGCCGGACGGTGGGGGCTGGTGCTGGGCTCACTGACACTCCTTCGTGGCAGGTACCTGCGTGACGGCCGATGCGAGGTCCGCGATGAACGACGTCGAGTGGTCCTCGGTGACCGCCGGCGGCACGACCACCTCGACCGCGGGCTCGCGGCCGTAGGTGACGAACGACCACGTGCCCTTGTCGTCGGTCGTGACGATCCAGTCGACGGCGGTCCCGTCGCCGGAGTCCACGTGCTGGCAGTCGGCCGACGGGCCGAGCTGGGCCACGCCGCACCGCATGGTGACCGCGCCGCCGGGCTCGCCCCAGGCCGCCGTGGCCTGGGAGTCCGTGGGCACCTTGGGCAGATCGCCGCCGAGCTCGTCCGGCACGGCGAGCATGACCTCCGCGCACTTCGGGTCCGCGGCATGCGGCGCCGCCTCCACGCCGATGGTCCGCGCACACCCCGCCAGCGCCACGACGGTGAGGACGGCGGCGGTCGATGCGGCGAGGAATCGGGCGGCAAGCACGGAGATACGTTACCCGGCCCCCGATGGTGGACGTCCCTTATGGTCTACCAGTGAACGGTGCCCCCACACTCCGCGTCCGTGACCTCTCCGAGGAGCAGATCCTCGAGCACATCGTGCCCCTGCTGCCCCGGGGCGATGCCACGCTGGTCGGCCCGGGCGACGACGCCGCGGTGCTCGCGGCGCCCGACGGCCGGTTCGTGGTCTCGACCGACGTGCTCGTCGAGGACCGGCACTTCCGCGCCCGCTGGTCCACGGGGTACGACGTCGGACGCCGGGCCGCCGCGCAGAACCTCGCCGACGTCGCGGCCATGGGCGCGCGACCCACCGCGCTGGTCACGTCGCTGGTGGTGCCCGGGGACACCGACCTGGAGTGGGTGACCGGCCTGGCCCGGGGCCTGGCGGACGGCTGTGCCCCGGTCGGGGCGGGGGCCGTGGGCGGGGACCTCGCGGGCGGACCCTGCCTGATGGTGAGCGTGACGGTGCACGGTGACCTGGAGGGGCGGGCGCCTGTGCTGCGGTCCGGGGCCCGGCCGGGCGACGTCGTCGCGCACGCCGGGGTGCAGGGCTGGTCCGCCGCGGGGCTGGCGCTCCTGGAGGCCGGGCTGGTGCAGGCCCCGCTGTCGTCGGCGCCGCTGGAGGTCACCGACGGCGTGGTGCTCGAGGACGCCTGGGAGCGGCTGGTCGCCGCGTACCTGCGGCCGGATCCGCCGCTCGCCGCGGGCATCGCGGCCGCCCGGGCGGGGGCCACGGCGATGCTCGACGTCTCGGACGGCCTGCTGCGGGACGCCGGCCGGGTCGCCCGGGCGAGCGGCGTCCGGCTCGACCTCGACCCGGACGCGTTCCCCGCGGGCCGGGCGGAGCTGCGGTCGGCGGCCCGCGCCGTCGCGGCCGCCACGGGACTGGGCGACCCGGGGTGGGGCCCGGGGCGCTCGGACGTCGACGGGCTGACCGACGCGTGGGTCTGGTCCGGTGGTGAGGACCACGGGCTGCTCGCGACGTTCCCGGCCGGGACGGTGCTGCCGGCGGGCTGGACCGCCGTCGGCCGGGTGCTGGATCCGGGGGCGGCTGCGACCGGGCCTGCTGCGACCGGGTCCGCTGCGACCGGGTCCGCTGCGACCGGGGACGTCACGATCGGTGGCGAGGCACCGACGGCGACCCCGGGCTGGGACCACTTCCGGGCGTGAGGTCGGCACCCTCCTGGCGAGGTCGGCACTTTGCACCGAGATCGGTACAGGCCTGTGCCGACTTCGAAGCAAGGTGCCGACCTCGCCAGGAGCGTGCCGACCTCAGCCCTTGCGGAAGCGGAGCTGCTTGAGCGGGCGGCCGCCGATGTCGTCGATGCGCTCCGTGCCGTCGTGCTGGAAGCCGTGGCGGCGGTAGAAGTGCTGCGCGCGCTCGTTGCCCTCCAGGATCCAGAGGCTCACGACGGTGCCCGGGGCCAGCCCGTCGAGCACCGTGCGCATCAGGTCGCGGGCCACGCCGCTGCCCCAGGCGCGCGGATGCAGGTAGATGGCGTAGATCTCGAGGTCGCCCGGGTCGGCGTCCTCGTCGCGGCACGGGCCCACGCTCGTGAAGCCGACCGTGCCCTGCTCGTCCTCGGCGACCAGCACCGTCGTGTCGCGCGCGCCGACGGCGGAGGTCCACTGGCCGGCGCGCTGCGTGACGTCGAGCGACGCCAGGTAGGAGTCGGACAGGATCTCGGAGTAAGCACCACGCCAGGACGCGATGTCGACGCGGGCGATGGCCTCGGCGTCGGTTCGTGTCGCTGGGCGGATGGTCACGTCTTCCGGTGCCATCATGACCTCACCTTTTCACCCGGTGGTGGCCGGCGCAACCACCTCTTGGGTCCAGACTTAAGGTTACGGGAACGCCGAAGACGCCCACCAGGCGTTCCTGGTGGGCGTCTTCGGGAAAAGCTGTGCGGATCGCGTCAGCGACCCGGCTGCGGCAGCGTCAGGCCGAGACCTTACGCGTGACCTTGCCGGCCTTGAGGCAGGAGGTGCACACGTTGACGCGCTTCGGGGTACCGCCCACGATCGCGCGGACGCGCTGGATGTTCGGGTTCCAGCGGCGCTTGGTGCGGATGTGGGAGTGCGAAACGCTGTGCCCGAAGCCCGGGCCCTTGCCGCAGACGTCGCAGTTGGCAGCCACGGTGTCTCCTGAATGTCGTGCACGCCTGTGCAGAACGACAGCACGACGTGATGGATGGTCTAAGGGGGACGCCCGGACACCTCGGAGCGAACAACGCTTCTCGGCCGACCAGGCAACTTCGACAGAGTACCCGATCGCGGGCCGGGCCCTCAAACCGTAGCGCCGAGGTGGTGCGTCACACCTGGCGCCGGACGGGGCTGTGGATCGTCGCACGCGAGTGCCTCGGCCGCTGGGTACGGTGGGATCCGTCCGCGGGCAGGTGCCCGGGGGCGTCCGGTGCCGTGCCCGTGCGCGGCCCGTCCCGTGCCACGTCCAGGAGGGCAGAGCGTGACCGACGTCGACAGCGGCAGCAGGGCGACCGGACCCGGGCCGTTCCCCGCCGGCGTCCGTCTCGACGACCCGGCGGTGGTGCGTTCCTGGACCCGCGGCGCGACCGCGGCCCTGCGGCGTGAGCGCGGCGCGATCGACCGGGTCAACGTCTTCCCCGTGGCGGACGCCGACACCGGCACCAACCTCTACCTGACCCTGCGGGAGGGGGAGCGAGCCGTCGAGCGTGCGCCCGCCGACGCGAGCGGACCGGAGCTCCTGGCGACCCTCGCGCGGGCGGCCCTGCTGGGCGCCCGCGGCAACTCCGGCGTGATCCTCAGCGAGTGGCTGCGCGGGCTGGCGGTCGCCGCACGGCGCGGGGGCGATGCCGCCGACCTGCTCCGGCGGGCCGCGGTGTCCGCGCGGTCCGCGGTCGAGCGGCCGGCCGAGGGGACCATCCTCACCGCGGCGGACGCAGCGGCGGACGCAGCGGCGGGTGTGGCGGCGGATGTCGCACTGGGTATGGCGGCGGACGCGGCGGCGGACGTCGCAGCGGATACGGCGGCGGACGCAGCGGCCGGCGCCGTGCGCGGGCCGGAGGCCGGGCCGAGCAGCGGCGCGGGCGGGGACACCGCCGCCGTGGCCGCAGCGGCGGCCGCGGCGCGGGCCGCAGCCCGGTCGAGCCGGGACGAGCTCGACGCCCTGCGGACGGCGGGTGTGCTCGACGCCGGGGCGCTCGGCCTGGTTCTCGTGCTCGACGCGCTGGTGGCGGCGGTGTCCGGGCTGCCGGCCGCTCCCGGGGCGGAGCCGGCGCCCGGCGGAGTGTCAGTGGCGGACGGCAGCATGGACACCGTGAACCTGGACGAGCTGCTGGACGCCGCCGCGGGGTTCCCCGTGCCCCGGCCCGCGGAGCCGCCGCACGGCGCACCGCACGGCACCGGCGCGCTGGAGCTGATGTTCGTGCTCACGGGCCCGGTCGGGGACGGTCCGGAGTCCGTGGCGGCCGGGCTGCGCACCGCGCTCGCCGAGGTGGGCGACTCGGTGGTCGTGGTCGGCGGGGACGCCGGCACGGGCACGGGTGTGTGGCAGGCGCACGTCCACACCGACCGCCTCGACGCCGCGCTCGCCGTCGCGGCGGCCGCCGGTCGTGCGGGGACGCTCGCCCAGGTGCACGTGCGGCACCTGGAGGCGGCCGGGCAGCACGAGTGGGGCGTGGTCGCGGCCACCGCGGCCCCGGCGCTGGCGGCGGAGCTGGCGCGGGCCGGCGCCGTCGTGCTGCTGACGGGCGGGGTCGACGCTGTGGTGGAGTCGCTGACGCCCGACGACGTGGGGCGGGCCGCCGGGTCGACGGGCGCGCGGCGGGTGCTGTTCCTCGGGCCGGGGGTGGCGTCCGCGGGCGAAGGGACGCCCGGCGTCGCGGACACGGCGGCGGCCGATGCAGTGGCGGCCGATGCAGTGGCGGCCGATGCAGTGGCGGCCGATGCAGTGGCGGCCGGCGCGGGCACGCCGTTCGACGTCGGCGAGGTGGTGGCCGTGACGACGCCGTCGGACGTGCACGCCGTGGTGGCGCTCGCGGCCCTCGGGACGGTGCTGCCGTTCGGCGTGCCGGCCGACCCCGGCGTCGATGCGCGCACGGTGGTGACCGACGCGCTCGACGGGCTCGTCGTGGTGACGGCGGGAGCCGACGGTGCGACCGGCGTCCTGCACGGTGCTGCCGGCCCCGCGACCACGGTCGTGACGGCTCTGCTGGACGCCGGCGTCCCGGACGACCTGCCCGAGCGTCTCGCGGCGACGCTCGCCGGGCGCGCGCCGGACGCCGAGCTCGTGGTGCTGGCGACCGGCCTCCCGGGCGACGGCGTGCGCCTGGGCGTGGAGTCCGGCGTCGGGCAGGAGACGGAGGGGGACGCATGACCGCACGGGTGGAGGAGCGGTTGGAGCGCGCGTTCGACAAGCGCACCGCGACGGCGCTGGGCAAGCTCGGGCTGCGCACCGTGGGCGACCTGCTCGGGCACTACCCGCGCCGGTACGCGGACCCGGGTGCCCTGGAGGACATCGCGGCCCTCCAGGTCGGTGAGCACGTGACCATCCTGGCCAAGGTCGAGCAGGCGACCGTACGGCCCATGCGCAACCGCAACGGGGCGCTGATGGAGGTGGTCGTGACGGACGGGACCAGCCGGCTCTCGCTCACCTTCTTCGGCAAGCACCGCGGCTCGCTCTACAGCCACGAGAAGCGGCTCGTGCCCGGCGCGAAGGGCCTGTTCACGGGCACCGTCGGGCTCTACCGGGGCACACGCCAGCTCACGCACCCGGACTTCACGCTCATGGGGGAGGAGTCCGACCTCGACAGCGACGAGGCGCTCCTGGAGCACGCCACCAAGCCCATCCCGATCTATCCGGCGGCGGCCGGCATCCCGAGCTGGAAGATCCAGGGCGCCCTGCGGGTGGTGCTGGACACCCTGACCGATGCCGACGTGCCCGACCCGGTGCCCGACGAGGTCCGGGAACGCCATGGCTTGCCCGGCCGGGCCGCGGCCCTGCGCAGCCTGCACCGGCCCGCGACCATGGAGGAGGCCTACCGGGCGCGGCACCGGATGCGGTTCGAGGAGGCGTTCGTGCTGCAGGCGGCGCTCGCGCAGCGCCGCGCGCGCACGGCGGCCGAGGACGCCACCGCCCGCCCGCCGCTGCCCGCGGGCACGCCCGGCCTCCTGGCCGACTTCGACGCGTCGCTGCCGTTCACGCTCACCGACGGCCAGCGCTCCGTGGGGCAGGAGATCGCCGCCGAGCTCGCCGACCCCCGCCCCATGCACCGCCTGCTCCAGGGTGAGGTGGGCAGCGGCAAGACGGTGGTCGCGCTGCGCGCCATGCTCCAGGTGGTCGACGCCGGCGGCCAGGCCGCGCTGCTCGCTCCCACCGAGGTGCTGGCCGCGCAGCACGCCCGGACGCTGCGCACCCTCCTCGGTCCCCTGGCGGAGGGCGGCACGCTGTTCGGGGCGGAACGCACGGGCGCGAGCACCCGCGTGGCGCTGCTGACCGGCTCGCTGGGCGCGAAGGCGCGCAAGGAGGCGCTGCTGCAGGCCGCGAGCGGGGAGGCTGGGATCGTGGTCGGCACGCACGCGCTGCTGTCGGAGCACGTCCAGTTCGCCGACCTCGGGCTCGTGGTCGTGGACGAGCAGCACCGGTTCGGCGTCGAGCAGCGGGACGCGCTGCGGGCCAAGGGGCGCGTGTCGCCGCACCTGCTGGTCATGACTGCCACGCCCATCCCGCGGACCGTGGCGATGACCGTGTTCGGCGACCTCGAGACGTCGTCCCTCACCGAGGTGCCTGCCGGCCGCGCGGGCATCACCACCGTCGCCGTCCCGGCCCGCAACGTGCGCTGGACCGACCGCACCTGGGCGCGCGTCCGCGAGGAGGTCGACGCCGGCCGCCGCGCCTACGTCGTGTGCGCGCGGATCCACCCGGACGAGGACCAGGCGGGCGCTGCCGGCGTGAGCGGACGGGCCGCGGCGAAGGACTTCGACGACGTGCCCGAGTTCCTCGACCCGGCGGACCCGGGCACCGACGGCGCCGCCGACCGGCCCCCGCTGCGCGCCGTGCTCGAGGTGGTCGAGGAGCTGCGCTCGCGGCCCGAGCTGGCCGGCGTCGAGATCGGCGTCCTGCACGGCCAGATGCCACCCGACCAGAAGGACGCGGCCATGGCCGCGTTCGCCTCCGGCGAGGCACCTGTGCTCGTCTCGACCACGGTGGTCGAGGTGGGCGTGGACGTCCCCGAGGCAACGGCGATGGTCATCTTCGACGCCGACCGGTTCGGCATCTCCCAGCTCCACCAGCTCCGCGGCCGCGTGGGCCGTGGCACCGACCCGGGCCTGTGCCTCCTCGTGTCCGACGCCGAGCTGGGCACGCCGGCCTTCGCGCGCCTGGAGGCGATGACCCAGACCACCGACGGCTTCAAGCTCGCGAACCTGGACCTGGAGCTGCGCAGCGAGGGCGACGTGCTCGGGGCCGCCCAGTCCGGCCGGGCGAGCTCCCTGCGGCTGCTGCGGGTGGTCAAGGACGCCGGGCTCATCGAGGAGGCCCGTACCGCGGCCACCGACGTCGTGCGGGCGTCGCCCGACCTGACGGAGTTCCCGGAGCTCGCCGCCGCGATCCGGGCACAGCTCGACGAGGACCAGGAGGAGTTCCTGGAACGCACGTGAGGACCGGGTGAAAGGGATGACCCACGCCTTACGTTCGAAACAGGCAAACGATAGAGTCCCCGCCGATGACGGTCGACGCGAGGCATGCGATACACAGCGACAGGCCCGCGAAGACCGCGTGGCAGCGTGGCAGGCTGCTGGCGCTCGGATCCGTGCTGGTCGCGGCGCTGCTGCTGGGCCACGAGCTCGTGCCCAACCGGTGGGGAAACCTCGGGAGCCTGGTCCAGACCTTCCTGCCCTGGCTCGGGCTCGCCGTACCGCTGGGCATCCTCGCCGCCCTGGTGCGGCGGTCGGCGCTCGCGATCCTCGTCGTCCTGCTGCCGCTCGTCGCCTGGATCTGGGTCTTCCTGCCACAGATCCGCCCGCCGGAGCCGGCCCCCGCGGACCTGACGGTGGTGCAGCACAACGCGAGCGACACCAACACCGACGTGGCGGGCACGGCCGAGGTGCTGCTCGCCGCCGAACCCGATGTCGTGACCCTCACCGAGGTCTCCCGGGAGACGGCCGAGCAGTACACGCGCGCGTTCGGGGAGGCGCTGCCCCACCACCAGACGCAGGGCACCGTCGGCGTCTGGTCGCGGTACCCGCTGCGTGACGCGACCCCCGTGGACATCCGGCCCGAGGGCGTCGAGGCGACCTGGGACCGGTGCCTCCGCGTGGTGATCCGGCGCGAGGACGCCGCCGTCACGCTGTTCGTGGCGCACCTCCCGTCGGTCCGCTTCGGGAGCGGCGGGTTCGAGACCGGGCTGCGCAACGCGAGCGCGCTGCAGCTCGCGGACGCCGTGGCCGCCGAGGAGAACGAGACGGTGCTCGTCGCGGGCGACCTCAACGCCGTCCTCGCCGACGACGCGATCGCACCCCTGACCAACCTCGTCACCGCGCCGACCACCGGCTTCGAGCTCACCTACCCGGCGACCTTCCCGGTGGTGCAGATCGACCACGTGCTCGCCCGCGGCGCCACGGTCACGGAGACCCGCGCCCTGCCCCGCACCCCGAGCGATCACCTCCCGATCCTGGCCCGCATCGACACCCCCTCTTCCTGACCCGACACGACCGTTGAGTGCGGGATATTCGCCCTTTCTCGCGTGCCGGAGGGGCGAATATCCCGCACTCAACGGTGCTGGGGTCGGGTTAGGGTCGGGGGCGTGAGCAGGATCGTGGCGGGGGTGGTCGGCGGGCGGTCGATCGCGGTGCCCGCGAAGGGCACCAGGCCGACCAGCGACCGGGTCCGCGAGGCCGTCTTCTCCCGCCTGGAGCACCTCGACGTGCTCGACGGCGCCCGGGTGCTCGACCTCTACGCCGGCTCGGGCGCGCTCGGGCTGGAGGCCGCCAGCCGCGGCGCGGCCACGGTGACCCTCGTGGACAGCGCCCGCCCCGCGACCGACGTCGCCCGCCGGAACGTCGCCACGCTCGGCCTGACCGGCGTGCGCGTCGTCACCGACACCGCCGAGCGGTTCGCGGCGGCGCTCGCCGGGCCGGGGCAGGCCCCGGGCCCCGGGCTCGACCTCGTCTTCCTCGACCCGCCCTACGACCTCGGTGAGGACGCGCTCGCCGTCGTGCTCGCGCACCTGGCCGTGCCCGGCGTCCTGGCCGACGGCGCGGTGGTGGTCGTGGAGCGGTCGACCCGCACGCCGGAACCGGCCTGGCCCGACGGTCTGGAGCGGTTCGCCCGCAAGGACTACGGCGAGACGGTCGTGTACTACGCGGAGCCGGAGGTCCCGGACGCCGGCCCCGCGGATCCGTCGGATAGCGTGAGCGCGTGACCACCGTCGTCTGCCCCGGGTCCTTCGACCCCATCACCCTCGGCCACCTCGACGTGGTGCGCCGCGCCGCCACGATGTTCGACGACGTCGTGGTCGGTATCGCGAAGAACCCCGGCAAGTCCGGGCTGCTGGACCTGGAGACGCGCGCCTCGCTCGTGCGCGCCGCCGTGCACGGCGCAGCGCAGACGGACCCGGCGATGGCGCGGGTGCGGGTCGCGGTCGTGCCCGGACTGCTGGTCGACTTCTGCCGGGAGGCCGGAGCGGTCGCCGTGGTCAAGGGGCTGCGCGGCGGCGCGGACTTCGACGCCGAGCAGCCGATGGCCCTGATGAACCGGCACCTGTCCGGTGTGGAGACGATCTTCCTGCCGGGTGACCAGCGGTACGCGCACATCGCGTCGTCGCTGGTGAAGGACATCGTGCGGCACGGCGGACCGGTCGACGACCTGGTGCCCGCCGGGGTCGCCGAGGCGCTGCGCACCGCGCTGGCCCGCCCGCCTGCCGGGTCGTGAGCCCCCTCACGCCGTCCGTCGTGCGTGGCGCTCGCGTGATGTCGTAGGATTGGCTTTTGGTCCTTGGCGTGCGATCGTGCGCCGGCCCACCCCCTTCCTCGTCCACCCGGACAACCGTCTTCCTCGGAGCCTGCCATTTCCCGCGAACCGAACTCGCCGCTCGTGCTCGACACGCACGAGCTGTCTC
This sequence comes from Promicromonospora sp. MS192, assembly GCF_049532985.1. Taxonomy (GTDB): domain Bacteria; phylum Actinomycetota; class Actinomycetes; order Actinomycetales; family Cellulomonadaceae; genus Promicromonospora. The sequence goes on from NZ_CP186693.1 coordinate 191,635, forward strand.
GGCGTCCCGGAACGTCACGGACGCACACCGCGACCGTGCAGGCACCTGCCGACCTCGGCACCGCCGTGATCGGCATCCCGGAGGGTTCCGACCTGGAGCTGGACCTCCGGCTCGAGGCCGTGATGGAGGGCGTCCTGGTCTCCGGGACGGTCCGCGGCATGGTCCAGGGGGAGTGCAGCCGCTGCCTCGACCCGATCTCGTACGAGACCGTCGTCGACGTCACCGAGCTGTTCGCCTACCCCGAGAAGGCCGCCGCGTCGGCCGAGGCGGGGGACGACGAGGTCCAGGACGAGGAGTCCGTCCTGGAGGACGATCTGGCCGACCTGGAGCCTCCGCTTCGGGATTCGGTCGTCACTGCACTACCATTTCAACCGTTGTGCCGGGAGGACTGCCCGGGCCTGTGCTCCGAGTGCGGAGCGCGTCTGGCCGACGACCCCGGTCATCACCATGACGTAGTCGACCCTCGTTGGTCGGCGCTGCAGAGCATGCTCGAATCTACGAGCGTGTCGGACGAGACGAAAGAGAGCTAGCCGTGGCTGTTCCGAAGCGCAAGATGTCGCGCAGCAACACCCGTGCGCGTCGCTCGCAGTGGAAGACCACCGCAGCGACCCTCACCACCTGCCCGCAGTGCCAGGGCAACAAGCTGCCGCACACCGCGTGCCCCACGTGCGGCACCTACAAGGGTCGCACCTACCGCGACGCCCTGAAGACCGTTCACGCGGGCTGACGTGGCCAAGGGCGGGACGTCGCCGGCACGGCCGGAACCTACCGCGCTGCTCGAGAAGCTCGGGGTCCATCTGGACCCCGAGCTTCTTGTGCTGGCACTGACCCACCGGTCGTTCGCGCACGAGGCCGGGGGCATCCCCACGAACGAACGCCTGGAGTTCCTGGGCGACACCGTGCTGGGGCTCGTGGTCACCGAGGCGCTCTACCGGCGTCACCCGGACCTCTCCGAGGGCGATCTGGCGCGCATGCGGGCGGCGACGGTGTCGCAGCGCGCGCTGGCCGCCGTCGCGCGCACCCTGGGCCTGGGCAAGTACGTGCTGCTCGGCAAGGGTGAGATCCGCACGCGCGGCTTCGAGAAGGACTCGATCCTGTCCGACACGGTCGAGGCCCTGATCGGTGCCACCTACCTGTCGCACGGCCTGGAGACGTCGCGCGCGCTCGTGCACCGGCTCGTGGACGCGACGCTCGACGTCGCGGCGGGCCTGGGCGCCGGGCTGGACTGGAAGACGTCGCTCCAGGAGGCGTCCGCCGAGCGCGGTCTCGGCGCACCGGAGTACGTCGCCACGTTCGAGGGACCCGAGCACGCCCGGATCTTCCACTCGACGGTCGTGATCGACGGGGTCACCTACGGCTCCGGTTCCGGGTCCGCGAAGAAGCACGCGGAGCAGGGTGCCGCCGAGGAGACCTACCGGGCGCTCCTCCAGAAGTTCCCCCTCCCGGGGTCCGGGGACACGTCCGGCAGCAAGGCGTCGGCCGCCGGTGCCTGAGCTTCCCGAGGTCGAGACCGTCCGGGACGGCCTCGACCGCCTGGTGGTCGGCGCCGTCGTGCGCGACGTCGAGGTGTTCCGCGAGTACAGCGTCCGCCGGCACGACGGCGGCCCCGGCTCGTTCCGCGACCAGCTCGTGGGCCGGCGCCTGGCGGCGGCGGTGCGCCGCGGCAAGTTCCTGTGGCTGCCGCTGGAGCTCCCCGGGCCGGGGGACCGTGCGGCCGGGCCGGGCATCCAGGCGAGCACTGCGCCCGACGCCGGGCGTGCGCTGCCGACCACGCTGCCGGCCGCTGCACTGCTGGCGCACCTGGGCATGTCGGGTCAGCTTCTCGTGCGTGGGGCGACGCCCGGCGACCCCACGCCGGGCGACGCCGCCGTCAGCCCGGACGGCGCCACACCCGCTGACGACTGGCGGCACCCGCACCTGCGCGTCCGCCTGCACCTGACCGGCGCGCCGTCCGGTGCGCGCTACCTCGACTTCGTCGACCAGCGCACGTTCGGGCACCTGAGCGTCCAGGACCTCATGCCGGACGGGGCGGCCTCGCCCGTAGCCTCGGCCGTCGCCTCGGCTGTCGCTTCGCCCGTCGCCTCGGCTGTCGCCTCGCCCGTGGCCGCAGCGTCTGCCCTGCCCGCTGCGTCGATCACATCCGCCCCGGCCGGTCACGGTTCGGACCTCCCGCTGCTCCCGGAGCCCGTGGCGCACATCGCCCGCGACCTGCTGGACCCGAACCTCGACCTGGACAGCCTGGTCCGGCGGGTGCGCCGGCGTCGGACACAGATCAAGCGCGCGCTCCTGGATCAGACGGTCGTGTCCGGCGTGGGCAACATCTACGCCGACGAGGCGCTGTGGCGCGCACAGGTGCACTGGGCGCGTGCGACCGACCGGCTCCGGGCCGCGGACGTGCGCCGGGTGCTGGACGCTGCGGCCGAGGTGATGCGCGAGGCGCTGGCCCAGGGCGGCACGAGCTTCGACGACCTGTACGTCAACGTCAACGGGCAGTCCGGTTACTTCGACCGGTCACTGGCCGTGTACGGCCGGGAGAACGAGGAGTGCCGCCGCTGCGGCGCGCTGATCCGCCGTGACCCGTTCATGAACCGGTCGTCGTTCACCTGCCCCGTCTGCCAGCCCCGCCCGCGCACGCCGAGATGACGCCAGAACGCGCAGAGACGGCGAGATGACGCCCGAACGCAGAGAGTGCGCTTCTACCCAGCGATTGTGCCCAGAATCATTGCCGTTTCTGGGCCTAATCGCTGGGTAGAAGCGCACCTCCTGCCACACCCGCCCGGCCGGGAGCGTCGAGCGCGCCGGACTCGGCGGGGAGCGTCGAGCGCGTCCGCCGCCCCGTCGCCTCGGGCCCGCTCCGTCGCCACGGCCCCCGCCCCGTCACCTCGCCCCCCCCGCCCCGTCACCTCGCCCCCCGCCCCGTCACCTCGCCGCCCGCCCCGTCGAGCCCCCCGCGCTATCGCGCCGTCACGTTGCGGATCGGGCTGCCCGCCCGCCAGGCCGTGAGCTGGTCGGCCAGGAACTGGGCCGCTCGCCGGGGGCGCCCGCCCGCCACGTGCGGGGTGAGGATCAGGTTCGGCACGTCCCACAGCGGCGAGTCCGCGGGCAGCGGCTCGGTCTCCATGACGTCCAGGGCAGCGCCGGCGAGCCGCCCGGAGCGCAGCGCGTCCTCCAGGGCGGCCTCGTCGACGGTCGCGCCCCGGCCCACGTTCACGAACCGCGCGGTCGGCGGGAGCAGGCCCAGCAGGCGGGCGTCGAGGATGTGCCGGGTGGAGGGCAGCGCCGGCAGCAGCGAGACCAGCAGGTCGGTCTCGGCGAGCTGTGCCTCCAGGCCGTCAGCGCCCACCACCGGGTACCCGGCGCGCTCACCGGCACGGGAGGCGACGCCGGTGACCTGGGCACCGAGCGCGGTCAGCAGCGGGGCGAGCCGCAGGGCGATCGAGCCGAAGCCCCAGATCGTCACCCGTGCCTCGTCGAGCGTGTACTCGCGGCCGGTGACCGGGTCGGCCTGGGCGAACGTGATCTCCTTGGCCCAGCGGTGCTCCTGCTGGGCGGCGAGCGAGACGTCGATGCGGCGCACGGTGGCCAGGATCAGGGCGAGGGCGTGCTCGGCCACGGTGTCGTCGTGCAGCGACTGGCCCGAGGAGACGACGACGTCGGGCGCGAACCCGGCTCGGAGCACGACGTCCGGCCCCGCGGTCAGGGTCTGCACCCAGCGCACGCGGGTGAGCCGGCGGGCGGCGTCGGCGACGACCTTCGGCGGGCTGGACCAGGTGACCAGCACGTCGGCGTCGGTGTGCTCCTCGGGGACCGGCTCGTTCATCGCGTAGGCGACCACGCTGTCGGGGCCGCCGGGCGCGAAGGAGGCTCCGCCGTCGGGCAGGCGGGACGGGAAGTCGAGGTCGAACGGTACGTCCGGTACGAGGATCTTCACGCCGGGGACGTTACCGGACGGCGCGGGTGTGCACCCACCACGCGGAACGCCCGCCGGGCCGGGGGACCAGGCGGGCGTTCCGGGGCGGGGAGGGTCAGCCCGTCACCCGGATGAAGACCGGGTTGTTCTGCCACATCTCCGTGTAGTGCACGGGGACGCCCTCCTGCTGGGCCTCGACGACCATGCCGTCGCCCGCGTAGAGGGAGACGTGGCCCGACGTCCAGACGATGTCACCGGGCTGCGCCTCGGCGGCGGAGACCTGGTAGCCCACGGTCGCCATCGAGCTCGAGCTGTGCGGGAGGTCGATCCCGAGCTGCGCGTAGACGTACTGGATGAGTCCGGAGCAGTCGAAGCCACTGGGGGAGGCTCCGCCCCACACGTAGGGCACGCCCACGTACTCGAGCGCCAGGTTGACGGCCTGCTGGCCGAGGTCGGCGGAGCTCTCCACGGCTGCTGCCGCAGCGGCCTCCGCCTCGGCCTCCGCAGCGGCTGCGGCGGCGGCCGCTGCTTCCGCCGCGGCGGCGGCCTCGGCCTCGGCGCGGGCCTTGGCCTCTGCCTCGGCCTTGGCGCGTGCCTCGGCCTCGGCCTTCGCCTTCGCCTCGGCGATGCCTTCCTCGGTCTCGGCGTACGGGGTCACCGACACGCGGCCGCTCTCGGCCCAGAAGTCGGCGTTCTGCGTGACCTTGACCTTGGTGACCAGGTTCTCGGCCAGGCCGGCCGGGATCGTGGTGTCGACGGTGTTGCTGACCGGCGTGGCGTTCGCGAGCGTGGCCTGGGTGTGCGACTCGGCGGGCGCGGTGTGGGCGGTCTGGGTGAAGACCGAGGCCAGCATGCCGGAGGTGACGACCGCGATGGCGCCCGTGCGGGCGGCATTCTCGGCGGCGGTCTGGGTGAGTGCGGTGAAGGGGGTGAGAGCGGGGCCCTCGGCGCGGTGCCGGCCCCGGCTGGCGGGACGGTCTGCCTGGTCGTCCGCCCAGTCGTGGGTGCGGTCGGTGAGTACGGTCACCAGTGATCTCCTCGGACGCCTACGAGGTGAGCTGTCGGGTTCGGATGGGGAGTTCGATCACCCGGCCTCGTACGAGGCTTCACCCCGAGGACACTCGCGTGCCCGGCTTACCTGGTTCCCCCGCCCCTGTCACGTCGTAGCTGCTCAGGTCCGGTGACAGGGCTCGGCGTCCGGACCTGGACCTCCCCGCTTCTGGAGAGGTGAGACCGACCGTACCGGGGTCCCTGGCAAATGTCACGATTAGGTCACATACCGTCCTGTGATGGAACTCTCTTGGCAATGAGTTCCGTGTCACCATGTCCGCCATGGTCGATCCCACCGCGTCCCCGCGCCTGCACTCCCGGTACGACGCCGTCGTCGTGGGCGGCGGGCACAACGGCCTCACCGCCGCGGCGTACGCCGCTCGAAGCGGACGGTCCGTGCTCGTCCTGGAGCGTGCCGACCACGTGGGCGGCGCCGCCGTCTCGGCCCGCCCCTTCGCAGGTGTCGACGCGCGCCTGTCGCGCTACTCCTACCTGGTCTCGCTGCTGCCGCGGCGCGTGGTCACCGAGCTCGGGCTGCCGATCACGCTGCGGCGGCGGCGCTGGTCCTCCTACACGCCCGTGGCCGACGGCGGCCTCCTCGTCGACACGGGGGACGACGCCGCCACGCGGGCGTCGTTCCGGAGCCTGACCGGATCCGACGCGGACTTCGAGGCGTGGGGCCGCTTCTACGCGACGACCGCCGAGGTCGCCCGCCGCCTCGCGCCGACGCTCACCGAACCTCTGCTCACACGCTCGGCCGTGCGGGACCTCGTGGTCGACGGCGTGGGCGAGGAGGCCTGGCGAGCCCTGTTCGAGGAGCCGCTCGGCGCGCTGCTGCGGCGCACCTTCGCCGACGACGTGGTCCGCGGCATCGCCGCCACCGACGGCCTCATCGGCACGTTCGCCGACGTCGACGAGGCGTCCCTGCGCCAGAACCGGTGCTTCCTGTACCACGTGATCGGCAACGGGACCGGCGACTGGGACGTGCCGGTGGGCGGCATGGGCGCCGTCTCGGGCGCCCTGCGCGACGCCGCCGTGTCCGCCGGCGCCACGATCGTCACCTCGGCGACGGTCGCCGCCGTCGACCCGGGGGCCACCGGCGTGGAGGTCACCTGGACCGACGCCGACGGGCGCACCCGGGGCGTGACCGCCGGACACCTGCTCGCCGGCTGTGCGCCGGCCGAGCTCGACCGGCTCCTGGCCGCCGCCGGCCGGGGCCCGGCCGACGGGCGGGACGCGGCGGGGGCCACCACGTCCCCGGCGCACCCCGAGGGCGCGCAGCTCAAGGTGAACATGCTGCTCGACCGGCTGCCCCGCCTGCGCGACGGCGTGGACCCGGTCGCGGCGTTCAGCGGCACGCTGCACGTCAACGAGTCCCTCACCCAGCTCCAGGCGGCGTACGCGCAGGCCGCCGCGGGCCGGGTGCCCGACCTGCCGCCGAGCGAGATCTACTGCCACACGCTGTCCGACCGGTCGATCCTCGGCCCGGACCTGGCCGCGACCGAGGCGCAGACCATCACGCTGTTCGGGCTGCACATGCCCGCCCGGCTCTTCCGCGCCGATCCCGACGGGGCCCGCGAGCGGGCCCTCGCTGCCACCCTCGCCTCGCTGAACTCGGTGCTGGCCGAACCGGTCGAGGACGTCCTGGCGCACGACGCCGACGGCGCGCCCTGCCTGGAGGTGCGCACCCCGGTGGACCTGGAGGGCGACGTCGGGCTGCCCGGCGGGCACATCTTCCACCGCGACCTGGCCTGGCCGTTCGCCGAGTCCGCCGACGACGCCGGGCGGTGGGGCGTCGAGACGGAGCACCGCCGGGTGCTGCTGGCGGGTGCGGGCGCCCGGCGCGGCGGCGGAGTGAGCGGCATCCCCGGCCGGGCGGCGGCGATGGCGCTGCTGGGCGACGGCTGAGGCCGCCCACGATCACGCCGTCCACGATCACGCCGCCTACGATGACGCCGCTTACGATGAGGCGTGCAGATCCGACGCGCCGTCCCGGCCGACTCACCCGCGGTCGCCCCGCTGCTCGGCCAGCTCGGGTACCCCACGACCGCCGCCGATCTCGACGCCCGGTTCGCGCGCGTGGCCGGGAGCCCGTACGACGCGGCCTGGGTGGTTGTGGAGGACCCGTCCGGCGCGGTGGCCGGGTTCGCCACGGGCCACGTCCGCAGTCCGTTCGAGCTCGACGCGCCCGTGGCCGAGCTGACCGCCCTCGTGGTCGACGAGACACAGCGCGGCACCGGCGCCGGGCGCGCGCTCGTGGCGACCGTCGAGGACTGGGCGATCGCCCACGGCTGTGTCCGGATCACGGTGTCCTCCGCGTTCCGGCGCGAGGGCGCGCACGCCTTCTACGAGCGGCTGGGGTACGAGCAGCGCGCGAAGAAGTTCGACAAGAGCCTGCCGGCTTCCTGATCCCCGGCGTACGACGCGCCGCACGCTGCACGGCGACCATGGGTCACCGCTCCTGCGCGGCCGCCCAGCCGTACGCCGGATCCGAGACGAGCAGGTCCTCGTGGCGGCCCCGTGCGACGACGCCGGCCGGCCCCGGCGCGCCTCCGCCCGCGGCGCGACCCAGGAACAGCACCTCGTCCGCGACCGCCAGCGGGCTGAGCCGGTGGGTCGCCAGCAGCACCGCCCGGTCCGTCGCGCGGGCGTGCGCCGCGACCGCGCGGACCAGGGCGTCCGCCGTGTCGCCGTCCAGGTGCTCCGCCGGCTCGTCCACGAGCAGCACCCGGGCCGGCGCCAGGAGGGCGCGCGCCACCAGGAGCCGCCGCCGCTCCCCACCCGACACCGCGGCCGCGTCCGTGCCGACCACCGTCTCCAGGCCCCGGGGGAGCGCCGCGAGCCACGCACCCAGCCCGACGGCGTCGAGCGCAGCGCGGGCTTCCTCGGGGGTCACGTCACCCCGCGCGACCCGCAGGTTCTCCAGCACGGTGGTGTCGAACAGGTGCCCGTCCTCGGCGACGAACAGGCCCGCCCCCGCCCGTCCGCCGACCGTCCCGGCCACCGGCGGGACCAGACGGGCCGCCGTCATCAGGAGGGTCGTCTTGCCGACGCCGGACGGGCCGGCCAGCGCCACCACCGAACCCGGCTCCAGCGCGAGGGACACGCCGGCCACCGCGGCGCGCGGCAGCCCGTCCGCGCCGGGCCAGCCCGCGGCGACGTCGTCGAGCACGAGCAGCCGGCGGTCGTCGTCGTGGTCGGCGGGTGCGCCGGACGCGTCCGTGCCCACCTCCGTCCGTGCCCCGCCGGCACCCGGGTCCGCGGGCAGCAGCGCGACCAGCCGGCCTGCCGCCGCCCGCGACCGGTGCAGCTGGACCGCCGCGGCGGGCAGACCCGCCGTCGCCTCGAAGACGGCCAGCGGCGTCAGCACCACGACGGTCAGCGCCTCGGGCGACAGCGTCCCGGCCAGCGCCGCCGGGATGCCGAACGCCAGCGACGCGAGCACCGCCAACCCCTGCGCCAGCGCCCCCAGCCCGGCGGCGAGCCCGGAGGTGCGGGCGCTGTCGTCCGACACGGCGGACAGGCGCGCGTCCGCGGCGTCCAGGTCGCGCAGCCGCGCGCCGAACCGCCCGGCGACGCGCAGCTGCGCCGACTGCTCCAGGAGCTCCAGGGACAGCGCGGTCACCTCGCCGCGGGCCGCCGCACCCCGCGCCTCGGTCCGGGCCGCCGCACGGGCCGCCAGCCACGGCGTCACGATCCCCGCGAGGACCAGGCACACCGCCAGCGCCGCCCCCGCGGCAGGCAGCAGCACACCCAGCAGCACCACGGAACCGAGCGACGTCACCACCGCGACCCCGGCCGGCACCAGCGCGCGCACCACGAGGTCGCCCACGTCGTCGACGTCCTGGCCGATCCGTGCCAGCAGCTCGCCACGCCGCACCGTGACCGGGCGGTCGTCGGCGGCGAGCCGCTCGTACAGGTTCGCGCGCAGGGCGGCCATGCCCCGCAGGGCGACGTCGTGCGACGCGAGGCGCTCGCAGTAGCGCAGCACGCCGCGTCCGATGCCGAAGGCCCGCACGGAGACCACGGCCACCGAGAGCGTGAGCACCGGCGGCATCTGCGACGCGCGCGCCACGAGCCAGGCGGCGGCCGCGGCGAGCCCGATGGCGCAGCCCAGGGTGAGCACGCCGAGCGCGATCGCCGCGGCGACCTTGCCCGGGCGGATCTCCAGCAGCGGCAGGACGCGGCGCAGCGGATCGTTCCCCGCGCCCCGCACCGGGGAGCCGGTGCGGGGCCGGTCGCGGGTCGCCGGTGCGTTCACGGTGTCCTCCCGTCGGTCGCCGGGCGCGCGGCGGGGACGGCCGTCGCCAGCTCCGCGGTCGGCTCCGCCGCCGCGTGCACGTCGATCACCTGGTCGGCCAGGGCCAGGAGCGACGCCCGGTGCGCGACGACGAGCACGGTCCGGCCGGCGTCCCGCCAGGCCCGCACCGTGTCGAGCACGGTCTGCTCCCCGCGGGCGTCGAGGTGCGCGGTCGGCTCGTCGAGGACCACCAGCGGCCGGTCGGCGGCGTCGTCGAGCAGCGCGGACGTGAGCGCCACGCGCTGCCGCTGGCCCACGGACAGTCCCACGCCACCGAGCCCGACCCGCGTGTCCCACCCCTCGGGCAGGGTGCCGACGACGGCGTCCAGCCCCGTCCGGCGAGCGGCGTCGGCGAGCGCCCGGTCGTCGACGGGGTGCGGCAGGCCGTCCCGGACGACGTCGCGCAGCCGCCCCGGGGGGAGCGCCGGCCGCTGCGGCACCCAGGTGAGGCCGGACCACCACTCGTCGAGGTCGTCCGGGGAGAGGGCGGTGAGGTCGCGGAGCGCACCGTCGTCGTGCCCGTCCGGTACCACGCCGACCCGCCCGGCGTCGGGCGTGAGCAGGCCCAGGACGGCGAGCACCGCGGTCGACTTGCCCGACCCGCTCGGTCCGCGCAGGGCGACGACCCGGCCGCTGCCCGGCCGGCCGTCGCCCAGGGGGATCCGCGCCGACAGCCCGGCGGGCGCGACCACGCCGCGTCCGGGTGCCCGCACGGACACCCCGTCCAGCACCAGCGTGCCGCCCGCCGACCGGGAACGGCCTCGGGCGGCCGGGCGTTCCGTGACCGCCTCCGACGGATGCGGCCCGAGCAACGTGAACGCCCGGTCCACGGCCGCCATCCCGTCGACCGACGCGTGGAACTCGGCGCCCACCCGCCGCAGCGGCAGGTACACCTCGGGCGCGAGCACGAGCACCGCCAGCGCCGGCTGCAGGTCCATGGCCCCCTCGACGAGCCGCAGCCCGACGCCGACGGCGATGATCGCGACCGACAGCGTGGTCAGCAGCTCGAGCACCATCGAGGACAGGAACGCGACCCGGAGGGTGCCCATCGTGGCCTTGCGGGAGGCGTCGCCCAGGGCGCGCACGCGCTCGGCCGGGCCGGCCGACCGGCCGAAGGCGCGCAGGGTCGGCAGCCCGGCGACGAGATCGAGCACCTGGGCGCCGAGCCGCTCCACGGTGGCGAGGCGCCGCTCCGACGTCCCGGCCGTCAGGCGCCCCACCAGCACCATGAACACGGGCACGAGCGGCAGGGTCACGATCGCGATCAGCGCCGAGACCCAGTCCAGGCCCAGCACCACGACGACGAGCGCCGGGGTGAGCAGCGCCGTCAGCACGAGCTGCGGCACGTAGCGCACCAGGTACGGTTCCAGCGCGTCGAGCCCGCGCGTCGCGAGGGTGGCGACCTCGGCCTCGGGGCTGGCCCCGCCGGTGGCGGCGTCGGCCGGCTCGGCCGTGCTGTCCGCCGTCGCGCCGGCCGCGTTCCCCGCCGTGGGCCAGGCCGCCCGTGGCCCGCGCAGCGCCCACGCCTCGACCACCGCCCGCCGCAGCTCGGCGACGGTCCGGGCGGCGGCGCGCAACGCGTAGCGCTCCTGCGCCCAGGCGACGGCGGCCCGCCCGCCGACGACGAGCGCCAGCCCGGCGAAGGTGCGCACCAGCAGAGGGCCGGACACGCTGTCCCCGCGCACCACGGGCGTCAGCAACGCCGCGATGAGGAGGGCCTGCGCCACGATCAGTGCGGCCGCGGCGATGCCGAGCCCGACGGTGAGCGCCACGTACCAGCGGGCGGCCCGCACCTGCCGCAGCAGCCGGGGGTCCAGGGGTTTCACGCGTGCTCCTCGGCCTAGAAGGCCGACTCCTTGATCTTCTTCCAGGTCAGCCCGGCCGGCGCGGGGATGTGGTCCACGGTCAGCCGGCGCCGGAACACCCAGTAGGTCCAGCCCTGGTACAGGATCACCAGCGGGGTGAGCACCACGGCGACCCAGGTCATGACGGTGAGGGTGTACGGCGTGGACGCCGCCTCGGCGATGCTCAGCGACGGGCCGCCGTCCAGCCCGGGCATGACGTCCGGGAACATGGACCCGAAGATCAGCACGACGGCGGCGACGATCGTCACGGCGGACAGGCCGAAGGCCCAGCCCTCACGTCCCACGCGGTTGGTCAGCACGACGCCGACCAGGGCCAGCGCGGCGACCACCACGGCGGCCCAGGTCCAGGTGACGGAGAACGCGAGCTGCGCCCACAGGGCCCAGCCGCCGGCCACCAGCAGGGCACCGACCGACAGCACGCCGGCGAACCGCCGGGCGCGCGCCCGGATCTCGCCGTCCGTCTTGAGGGCGACGAACACCGAGCCGTGCAGGAGGAAGAGCACGAGCGTGGTGGCGCCGCCGAGCAGCGAGAACGGGTTGATCAGGGCCCAGAACCCGCCCACGTACTGGTGCGCCTCGTCGAGCTGGACGCCGCGCACGAGGTTGGCGAACGCCACGCCCCAGAGCACGGCGGGCACCCAGGACCCGACCTGGATCGCGACGTCACAGCGGCGTGCCCAGACGGCGTCCGCGATCTTGCCGCGGTACTCGAACGCGACGCCCCGGACGATGAGCGCCACCAGGATGAGCAGCAGCGGGAGGTAGAAGCCGGAGAACAGGGTGGCGTACCACTCGGGGAACGCCGCGAAGGTGGCGCCGCCCGCGGTGAGCAGCCACACCTCGTTGCCGTCCCACACGGGCCCGATGCTGTTGACCAGCACGCGCCGCTCCTTCTCCCGGTGCGCGCCGTCACCCCGGGGCAGCAACGACATCAGCATGCCGACGCCGAAGTCGAAGCCCTCCAGCACGAGGTATCCGGTCCACAGGACCGCGATGATGAGGAACCACACGAGCGCGAGATCCACGGTCATGTCCTTTGTCAGTCTTGGTTCTGGCGGAGGTCAGAGGGGTCAGAGGGGTCAGTAGGCGAACGAGAGCGGCCGGTCGGTGTCGTCGTCCGCCGCCTCGGGGGACTCGTCGCGCACCGTGGTGGGGACGCCCTCGATCGCGTAGCGGTGGATGAGCCGGTACCAGACCACGGCGAGCACGCCGTAGAGCAGGGTGAACACGATCATCGAGGTGAGCACCATGCCGGGGCTCACCACCTCGGAGACGCCCCGCATGGTGAGCAGCCGGATCTGGTCGATGCCGGTCGGGTTGGGCGCCACCACCCAGGGCTGGCGCCCCATCTCGGTGAAGATCCACCCGAACGACGACGCGAGGAACGGCGTCGGGATCGCCGCGATACCGATGCGGGCGAGCCACGTGTTGTCGCTGACCCGGCCGCCGCGCGTGAACCAGAGGGCGGCCAGGGCGAGCAGCGCCGACCCGGCGGCGAAGCCGATCATCAGCCGGAAGCTCCAGTAGGTGACGGCGAGGTTCGGGGTGTAGGAGATGGCGTTGCCGGCGTCGTCGGTCTCGCCGTACCGCTCGGAGTACTCCTGCTGCACGTCGTTGACACCGGGCAGGAAGCTGTCCGGGCCGGAGAAGTGGCCGGTGCCGAGGTAGCTGGCCAGGCCGGGCACCTCCAGGATGTGCCGCACGCCCTCGCAGGAGTTGGACAGGTCGCCGATGGTGAGGATCGAGAAGTTGGCGGCCTCCTCGCCCTCGCACAGGGCCTCGGCGGAGGCCATCTTGCCGGGCTGCTGCTCGAACATCAGCTTGCCCTGGGCGTCACCCGTCAGCGCGACGCCGACGCCGGCGACCAGCATGACCACGGTGCCCAGCACCACGGCCGGGCGGTAGACGTCGCGCGCCAGCTCGACGTTCTCCGGCCGCCTGGTCCGGGCCAGGCGCACCATCCACCAGGCGGCGATCCCGGCCACGAACGTCCCCGCGGTCAGGAACGCGGCCGCGACGGCGTGCGGGAACGCGGCCCACAGCGTGTTGTTGGCGAGGATCGCCCAGATCGACTCCATCTCGGCGCGGCCGGTCTCGGGGTTGTACCGGGCGCCCACGGGGTGCTGCATCCAGGAGTTGGCGGCCAGGATGAAGAAGGCGGACAGGTTCACGGCGACCGCCACGGCCCAGATGCACGCCAGGTGCACCTTCTTGTTCAGGCGGTCCCAGCCGAAGATCCACAGACCCAGGAACGTCGACTCCACGAAGAAGGCGGCCAGCGCCTCCATGGCGAGCGGCGCACCGAACACGTCACCGACGAACCGCGAGTACTCGCTCCAGTTCATGCCGAACTGGAACTCCTGCACGATGCCGGTGACCACGCCGAGCGCGAAGTTGATCAGGAAGAGCTTGCCGAAGAACTTGGTCAGCCGCAGCCAGCGCTCGTTCCCGGTGCGGACCCACGCCGTCTGCATGATCGCCACGAGGGGCGCCAGGCCGATCGTCAGCGGCACGAAGATGAAGTGATAGACGGTGGTGATGCCGAACTGCCAGCGTGCCAGGTCGAGGGCTTCCACTCCGGGCTCCTGTGAGGTGTTCGAACGGCTCTGTCCCTGGGGACGCTAGGCCTGATCGAGCAGGTCCGCGCGCCGCCGCGGGGTGATTCCGTCGCTTGTGAATGTCTTCACAAGGAACTGTACACGCTGTTGAACCACGCTTTGGTCCAGGCAGGGCGGGCGCCGCCTCCTGTGCGATACTGGTCGAACCCGCGCGGGCCCACATCCCTGCGTGGCCTGCAGAGTCCAGCACTGCCCGTGATCCGCACGCGGTGCCGCTGTCACGACAGAACGTGGTGGCAGGCGTCCGCGAAGACGACGGGCAGAGGGCCGCAGCCAAGACTTCCGTTCGGGTGTGTCGCTTCGCCGCGACGCATCGCCGGACGACCGACCGCCTGGCGGTCCGCGTGGTGTGGAGCGGGCGCCGGCTACAGGAGCACCTCACGTGACGCCTTCCAGCACCACCGGTTCGACCATCGGGTCACAGGATGATCACGACGCACCTGAGGCGAACGCCCAGGTCACCACTGGTGGGGAGGCCCCGGCGGACAGCGCGCCGGTGAAGCGCCCGCGTCGTCGGGCCACCCGGTCCGTGGTCTCCACGGCCAGCGCCGGCCCCATCGTCGTCGGCTCGTCCGACACCTCCTCGGCCCCGGCCGAGGCCCAGCCGGTGACCACGGGCGGTACCGCAGCGGTGGCGGCGCCCGCGGCCCCGGCAGCCGGCGAGACCGCCACCAGGCGTCCGCGTCGCCGCGCCACGCGCGGCGTCTCCTCCCCGGCACCCGTCGTGGACGCCGGCCCGACGGCGGACTCGCAGTCCGCCCCGGCCGGGACCGTCGCCCCGGATGAGACGGATCTCACTGCCGGCACGCAGCCGGCGGAGCCTGCCGGAGCAGAGCCTGCGGCTCCCGCCGAGGCTGCCGCCGTTGCCGAGGCCGAGCCGGCCGAGGTTGAGGCCGAGCCCGAGCCTGTCGACGAGCCGGTCGACGAGCCCGTTGACGAGCAGGGCGCCGACGCGCCCGCACCGGCCGACATCGTGCTGCCGGAGCCCGCTGCCCCTGCCGAGGCGCCCGTGCGTGAGGTCGCGAGCCTCGACGACATCGTGCTGCCCGGTGGCCCGGCGCAGGAGTCCGAAGCCGCACCCCGCCGGCGCACCCGCCGGAAGGCGGAGCCGGCCGACGCCGCACCCGAGGCCGAGGCGGCGCCCAAGCGCGGTCGCTCGCGGCGCAAGGCCGCGGAGCCCGTGACCGAGCCGGTCGCGGAGACCGCCGACCAGGTCGCCGAGCCCGCGCCGGAGGAGTCCGCCCCGCGCGCCGCTGCGACGGAGGAGACCGTGGCGGACGCGCCCGCGGAGCAGGCCCCGAAGGGCCGCGCGCGCCGCAGCCGTCGTGCCACCTCGACCCCGGCCGAGACCACGCAGGCCGCCGAGCCCGCCCAGGCCGCCGAGGCCCCGGCCGCGCAGGCCCCGGTGTCGCCCGCGGCGACCACCTCGGGCACGCGCGTGCCGCGCCTGGCCACCACGGCGCTGCTGTTCCAGGCGCCGGACGACTCGGCCGCACGCCGTTCGCGGCGTGCGCAGGCCCCCGCCGGTCCGCCGCGTCCGCAGGACCTGACGCCGCAGTTCGCCCGTCCGGTGCCCCGCACCGCCGAGCGCCCGGCCGAGCCTGTTCCCGAGGCGCCGGCCGCGCCGGCGGCCGAGGTCGTCGCCGAGCAGGTCGAGCAGGCCGCCGAGGCGACGCCCGCGCCCGCCGAGCCCCGGACCCGCCGGTCCGGCTCGCGCCGGGCCGTCCGCGGTACGGGTCCGAGCGCCGAGCCGGCGGCCCGTCCCGAGCCCGAGGCCGAGGCCACAGCGCAGGAGAGTGCCGAGCCCGCGGGCGACGCGACCGCCGTGGTGCCGAGCGTCCCGGCGGCGCCGCAGTTCGTCGCCGCGGAGCTGAGCGAGGACGACGCCGCGGCCGTCGACGAGGTCGGCGCCATCGAGGAGGAGCTCGTCGCCGAGGGCGTCGAGCTCGAGGAGCTCGCCCCGGAGGACTTCGAGGAGTACGACGACGAGGAGGTGCGCCCGTCGCGCCGTCGACGTCGCCGGGGTGGGCGCGGCCGTCGCGGTGGCCGCGCCGGACGCGGGGACGACCAGGACGACTCCGCCGACGAGGACCAGGACGACGACCAGGACGAGGGCGCGCAGGCGTCCTCCGACGAGGACGTCGACACGGAGGCCGACGGCGAGGACGACGCGCAGGACGCCGCGGAGGGTGACGGTGGTAGCCGCCGTCGTCGCCGGCGCCGCCGGGGGACCCGTGGCGAGCGTGCCGAGGCGGCCGCCGCGCGGTCCAGCCGCAGCGACGAGGTCACCGCGCTCAAGGGCTCCACGCGCCTGGAGGCCAAGAAGCAGCGCCGTCGCGAGGGCCGCGACCACGGCCGCCGTCGCCAGATCATCACCGAGGCCGAGTTCCTGGCCCGCCGCGAGTCGGTGCAGCGGTCGATGATCGTGCGCGAGAAGAACGGCCGTACGCAGATCGCGGTGCTGGAGGACGGCGTGCTCGTGGAGCACTACGTCTCGCAGCAGTCGCAGGCGTCCATGGCCGGGAACGTGTACCTGGGCCGCGTGCAGAACGTGCTGCCCTCGATGGAGGCGGCGTTCGTCGACGTCGGCAAGGGCCGCAACGCCGTGCTGTACGCGGGCGAGGTCAACTGGGACGCGGCCGGCCTGGAGGGTCAGCCGCGCCGGATCGAGCAGGCGCTGAAGTCGGGCGACTCCGTGCTGGTGCAGGTCACCAAGGACCCGATCGGCCACAAGGGAGCCCGCCTGACGAGCCAGATCACGCTGGCGGGCCGGTACCTGGTGTTCGTGCCGGGCGGCGGCATGACCGGCATCAGCCGCAAGCTGCCCGACACCGAGCGGTCGCGCCTCAAGAAGATCCTGCGCGAGGTCGTGCCGGACGGCGCGGGTGTCATCGTGCGCACCGCCGCGGAGGGGGCCAGCGAGGACGAGCTGCGCGCCGACGTCGAGCGGCTGCAGGGCCAGTGGGACGCCATCCAGGCCAAGGCCAAGAAGGCGTCCGCCCCGGCCCTGCTGCAGGGTGAGCCGGACATGGCGATCCGCGTGGTCCGCGACATCTTCAACGACGACTTCTCGTCGCTGGTGGTGCAGGGCGAGGGCGCGTGGGACGAGATCGCGCACTACGTCGAGGAGCTCGCTCCCGACCTGCGCGAGCGCGTGTCCAAGTGGGTCGAGAACACCGACGTGTTCACGGTGCACCGGGTGGACGAGCAGCTCGCCAAGGGCATGGACCGCAAGGTCTGGCTGCCCTCGGGCGGCTCGCTGGTCATCGACCGTACCGAGGCCATGACCGTCGTGGACGTCAACACCGGCAAGTTCACCGGTGCGGGCGGCACGCTCGAGGAGACCGTCACGCGGAACAACCTCGAGGCGGCCGAGGAGATCGTGCGGCAGCTGCGCCTGCGCGACATCGGCGGCATCATCGTCATCGACTTCATCGACATGGTGCTCGAGTCCAACCGTGACCTGGTGCTGCGTCGCCTGGTCGAGTGCCTGGGCCGGGACCGCACCAAGCACCAGGTCGCCGAGGTGACGTCGCTGGGCCTCGTCCAGATGACGCGCAAGCGCGTGGGCCAGGGCCTGGTCGAGGCGTTCTCGGAGACCTGCGAGCACTGCAAGGGCCGCGGCTTCATCGTGCACGAGGAGCCGATCGAGAAGTCGGCGGGCGGCTCGGCCACTGCCTCGGTGGCGTCCTCCGAGGAGGGCCCGCGTTCCGCGCGGGCGCGCCGCAAGCGGGGCAAGGAGAAGGCGTCGGCGCAGGAGCCCGCCGCCCCGGTCGCCAGCCTTCCCGAGGAGCGGTCCGAGGCGCGGGAGGCCGTCAAGGCCACGCTCGCGACCATCGCCGCCGCGGCGCAGCACGCGCACGAGCCGAAGGAACCGGCCCCGGAGGGTCCCGCCACCCTGGACGAGATCCAGCTCCCCGCGGCCGGTTCGGCCCCGGCAGCCGCTCCCGCGGAAGTGTCTGACGCTGCGCCTGCCGACCCGCCCTCGCGCGCGTCCGACGACGTGCGACCGACGACCGACGAGACGCCGGAGGGGGGCTCCGGCACCGGGCAGCCGGAACCGCCCAAAGGAGCTGGCGACGAGGTCGCCTGAGCAGAAGAAGGGCTTCTGGGCGAGGCTGTTCGGCCTCTGACCTGATCCCGACGAGGGTCGCCACCATCCGGTGGCGGCCCTCGTTTCGTGTGTCCGGGCGAGAACTTCCTTGCGGACCGTCGACGTTCTATGGTTCATTAGTCGAGTAATGAACCACCGAACCAGGATCCAGGGGATCCCCGGACGACGGAGCCGTGATGACGACGACCACCACCGCACCACCCACCACCCGGCTGGGATACATCGACAACCTGCGCGTGCTGCTGACGGTGCTGGTGATCGCGCACCACTGCGCCGTCACCTACGGCGCCCTGCCGGTCTGGTACTGGGCGGAGCCGAGCACCAGCCCGTCGGGCATCGCGCTGATGCTGTTCGTGATCGTGAACCAGTTCTGGTTCATGGGCGCCTTCTTCCTGCTCTCCGGCCTGTTCGTCGCCGGTTCGGTCGACCGCAAGGGCCCCGGTGCCTTCGCCCGGGACCGGGTGATCCGGCTCGGTGTGCCGCTCGTCGCCTTCCTGCTGGTGGCGCGGCCGGTCCTGTCCCTGCCGCAGTGGCCGGCGGCGCGCGCCGAGGGCGAGACCTTCCTGCACTTCTGGTTCACCGTGGGCGACCCGGGCCCGCTGTGGTTCGTCGAGGTGCTGCTCGTCATGTCGCTCGCCTACGCGGCCTTCCGCGCGCTCCGCGCCCGCTCCACCGCGCTCTCGATGCCCGACGCCCGTCAGACCGTGGCCGACGAGGGTCAGACCGTGCCCGACGCGGGTCAGGCCGTGGCTAGGCGCTGGTCCGGCCCGCTCGGGTACCGGGGGATCGGGCTCCTCGTGGGGATGCTGACGCTCGCCGCGTTCCTGTGGCGGCTCGCGGTGCCGACCGGCACCTACTGGGAGCTCGGTGGCCTGCCCACGCCGGCGTACCTGCCGCAGTACGTGATCCTCTTCGTGGTGGGCGTGCTGGCCTCCCGCCGCGGGTGGCTCGCCGGGCTCACCCCGCGGCAGGGCCGGGTCGCGCTGGTCGCGGCGCTCGTCAGCGTGGGACCGGCACTCGGCGCCGTGGCCCTCGCGACGGCACCCGGCGCGGGGCTCCTCGCTCAGCTCGGCGCGGCCCTTGCAGAGAGCGTGTTCGCGGTGAGCACGATCGTGGCCCTGCTGGTGCTGTTCCGGGAGCGGCTCTCCGGGCAGCCGGCATGGGCGAGGTTCGCTGCGCGGAACTCGTTCGCCGTGTACGTCATCCACGCCCTGGTGCTGGTCGGCGTCGCGATCCTGCTCGCGCCACTGACCGCCCCGGCCGGCGTGAAGTTCCTGATCCTGCTCGTGCTCTCGATCCCGCTGTGCTGGACCTTCGCCCATCTGCTGCGCCGGGTTCCCGGGGTGGCGCGCGTCCTGTAGGTCCTGTCCTGGAGGGCCGAGAGCACCCGGGCGGGAAGGTGCCCCGCGGAGGCCGGTCACTCTGCGTAGACAATGTCGACGCAGAGTGACCGGCCTCCACGGGGCACCTTCGGTCGGCATGCCAAGCGGCATACCTGCACGCCGCACCCAGGACGTCCGTTCGTCGAGCAGGTCACGGAGCGCACGGGCGGTCCCGGGGTCCTTGCTGACGCCCAGGCCGGGCAGGACGGGACGGTGCCGACGTCGGTGGCCGTGCCGGAGGAGGCCACGGAATGCTTGACTGGCGCCCATGAAGGACGGTCTGGGCGCCGGGCGCCTCGAGGTCATCGCCGGCCCGATGTTCGCCGGCAAGTCCGAAGAGCTGCTGCGCCGGGTGCGCCGCGCGCGGATCGCGCAGCGCGGCGTGCTCGTGGTGAGTCACGCGCTCGACACGCGACGGGGGAGCGGTCGCGTGACGTCGCACTCCGGCGCAGGCCTCCCGTCCCGCACCGTGTCCGACGCCGTGGACATCCCCTCGTTGCTCGACACCGCCGACAGCCCGGGCGGCGCCCGTCCCGCCGGGGACGACGACGCCGCCCGTCCCGCCGGGGACGACGACGCCGCCCGTCCCGCCGAGGACGACGACGCCGCCCGTCCGGTCGAACTCGTCGCGATCGACGAGGCCCAGTTCTTCGGCGCCGGGCTCGTCCCCGTGGTCTCGGATCTCGCCGACCGCGGGCTGGTGGTCGTGGTGGCGGGGCTGTCGGTCACCTTCGACGGACAGCCCTTCTCACCCCTGTCCGAGCTCATGGCGCTCGCGGAGTCGGTCGAGAAGCTCACCGCCGTCTGCTCGGTCTGCGGTGCGGACGCCGCGTTCCACGTCCGGATCCCGGAGGCGCCGCCGCTGCCCGGTGTCGGCCAGGCCGGGTCGGGCGCCGGCCAGGACGACTCCGGCGTCGGCCCGGGCGACGCGCTGGTGCCGGTCGCCGCGCACGTGGGCGGCTCGGAGTCCTACGAGGCCCGCTGCCGGCGCCACGCCACGGGGCGCGGCGCCGTCCTGTGACCGGCGGGACGCAGCGTCCCGCTCAGTCCTCGATCAGGGGCACGAAGCGGTAGCCCCCGTGATCGGTGGCCCGGGTGCGGCCGTCGGGCAGGCGCTCGATGAGCAGGAGCGACGTCCGTACGGGGATGACCATGCGGCCGCCGTACCCGACCTGCGACACCAGGGTGCGCGGCAGCGCAGGGGCCGACGCCGACACCAGGATCCGGTCCCACCCGTGCTCCCGCGGCATGCCGAGCACGCCCGGCTCCGCCTGCACCACCTGCGCCCAGCTCATGCCGGTGCGCTCCACGTTCGCGGCGCCCCACGCCGCCAGCCGCTCGTCCCGCTCCACGCCGAGCACGGCGCCCTGCGGGCCGGTCAGGAAGGCCAGGAGCGCGGTGCTCCAGCCGGAGCCCGCGCCGACGTCGAGCACCCGTGCGCCCAGCGGGACGCGCAGCAGGCGGAGCATCGCCGCGACCGTGGAGGGCTGCGAGGACGTCTGGCCCCGCCCGATCGGCAACGGGCGGTCCTGGCCGGCGAACGGACGCTGGGACCGGGGCAGGAAGTCCCGGCGGGGCACCGCCCGCATCGCCCGCCCTATGTCGTCGTGCTCGGCTGCCGGCTCAGAGACCATCAGGATCACCTGCTGCCAGGGTAGGCACAGACGCTCCGGGGTCGCCAGGTGCGCCACCCCGGGGCGAGCAGGCGGCTCAGCGGGAGCCGACCGGCTCCGGTTCCCCGGCGTCGCGAGAGCTCTCGGTGACCGTGACCTGCTCCGGCTGGTACCAGGCGGTGAGCGCGGGGTCGTCCGAGTCGAGCCACGCGCCGGCGCCCTTGTCGGCGCCCTCGGTGCGCACCACGCCGACCACGAAGTCGTCACCGTGCTCCTCGATGCCCGTGCGTACGCCCTGCACGATCGCCTCGCGGGCGTACCGGCGCCGCAGCGTGAGCGGGTCGCGGGCGAGGTCCTTGCCCCACGCGACCATCACGAGGACCACCACCAGGGCGAACGGCAGCGCGGTGATGATGACCAGGCTCTGCAGTCCGTTCAGCGCCACCGACCCGCCACCCACGAGCAGGACGGCGGCGATGGCCGCCAGCGCGACGCCCCAGGTGATCGTGACCCAGGGGCTCGGGTTCGGGTTGCCGCGCTGGGACAGGCTGGCCATGACGACGGACCCGGAGTCGGCGCTCGTCACGAAGAAGATGACGATCGAGATCATCGCGACGATCGACGTGAAGGTGCCGGCGGGCAGCTCGTGGAGCAGGGCGAACAGCATGTCCTGCGGCGACTCGGCCGAGCTCAGCGCCCCGTTCGCCTGCTCCATCCACATCGACGTGCCGCCCAGCACCGTGAACCACACCAGGCACACGACGCTCGGCGTCACGATCACGGTCGTGACGAACTCGCGCAGGGTGCGGCCCCGGCTGATGCGGGCGATGAACAGGCCCACGAAGGGCGTCCACGAGACCCACCACGCCCAGTAGTACGTGGTCCAGGTGTCCATGAACGCCTGCGCGTCGGGGGCGGTGGCCGCCGTCTGCGCCATCAGCCGGAACGAGTCGCCGACGAACTGCATGAAGGTGCCCTGCAGCAGGTTGAGGAGGAACGCCGTCGGCCCGACGACGAAGACGAAGACGCCGAGCAGCCCGGCCACCGCCATGTTGATGTTCGACAGGGCGCGGATGCCGCGCTTCACCCCCGACACCGCCGACACGATGAACGCGATCGAGAGCAGGGCGATGATGCCGATGATCGCGCCGTTGCCGAGCGGCCCGGTCCCCGCGACGATCTCGACGCCGCGCCCGATCTGGAGCGCGCCGATCCCGAGCGAGACCGCGACGCCGAACAGGGTCACGATGATCGCGAACGAGTCGACGACCGCACCCAGCCAGCCCTTGGTGCGCTCGCCGAAGATGGGCTCCAGCAGCGAGGAGATCAGCGGGCTGCGGCCCTTGCGGTAGGCGGCGTAGGCCACGGCGCCGCCGACCAGCGCGTAGTAGGCCCACGCCATGGGCCCCCAGTGGAACAGCGTCTGCACCAGGGCGGCGTGCATGGCCGGGTTGCTGCCCGGGTCGAGGCTCTCGTACGCCGGCGGCAGGTCGAGGAAGTAGGTCATGGGCTCGTACGGGCCGTAGAACAGCAGGCCGATCCCGATCCCGGCGGAGAACAGCATCGCCAGCCAGGAACCCGTGGAGAACTCCGGCTTCTCGCCGTCCTGGCCGAGCCGGATGTTGCGGTAACGGCCGAAGCCGAGCCACATCATGAAGAGGAAGACGGCGCACGTGAGCAGGCCGAACAACCAGCCGAACGATCCGGAGACCCAGGCCAGGCCGGCGCCGGACGCCGCGGCGAGGCTGTCGGGCGCGGCGGCACCCCAGATGATCACACCTGCGACCAGGACGGCCGCGAAGGCGAACACGCCCCAGCTCGTACCGAATCTGTTGCGGGTGCTCTCGACGCCCAGACCGGGCAGGAGTGCGGGATGGGCGGTCGGTTTGCCGGTGCTCTTGCGGCTCGCCATCGGAGGGTCCTCTCGTGCGGCGACGAAGTCTCGGTCAAAAAACAGTCATGCACGCTAGCAGACGGGTGAATTCTGCTTGGTTTCCGAGAGGTCAATTCATGGCCGGGCCGATATGGAGCCGGGCGTGGGCAAGGCCACGCCGCCGCTGGTTTGTCCCCGCAAGGGGCATCGCGTAACCTGGTTCTTCGGTGTGCTGTCTGCGCACCCGTCCTGCGTGCCCATGGCGCACCGCACTCGACCGCCGCGGCGGAGCGAGTCTCAGCGAAGCCGGTGGATCCCGTCGTGCGCGCACGCCAAGACTAGAGAGATGAGTTGAACGTGGTGTACGCGATCGTCAAGGCCGGTGGCCGCCAGGAGAAGGTGTCCGTCGGAAGCATCGTCGTCATGGACCGTGTCCAGTCGGCGCCCGGTGAGACCGTCGAGCTCCCGGCCCTGCTGCTCGTGGACGGGGAGAAGGTGACCACCGACGCGAAGAAGCTCGCGAAGGTCAAGGTCACCGCTGAGGTCGTGCGGGACGAGAAGGGTCCCAAGATCACGATCCTCAAGTACAAGAACAAGACCGGCTACCGCAAGCGCCAGGGTCACCGCCAGTCGCTGACCCGCCTGAAGGTCACCGGCATCAAGTGACTTCCGCTGCGGGCGCGTCTCGACGGGCCCGCGTGCGATACAGATTCTCCTCCGTCCCGAAAGACAGGTTCTTCAGATGGCACACAAGAAGGGCGCGAGCTCCTCGCGCAACGGTCGTGACTCCAACGCCCAGCGCCTCGGCGTGAAGCGCTTCGGTGGCCAGGTCGTCAAGGCCGGCGAGATCATCGTCCGCCAGCGCGGCACCCACTTCCACCCCGGCAGCAACGTGGGCCGCGGCAAGGACGACACCCTGTTCGCCCTCGACGCCGGCGCCGTGCAGTTCGGCACGCGTCGTGGCCGCAAGGTCGTCGACATCGTGACTGTCGAGGCCTGAGCCGGGAGGTACCGGCTTCCGCGTAAGGGGGCGCACCGGTGACGGTGCGCCCCCTTACGCCTTTTCATGAGCGGCCCCGGGCCGCTCGCCCGAGCAGTACCTGAGAGGATCAAGACATGGCCAGCTTCGTGGACCGGGTGGTGCTCCACGCCGTCGGAGGCAACGGCGGGAACGGCTGTGCCTCGATCCGTCGCGAGAAGTTCAAGCCCCTGGCGGGACCCGACGGCGGCGACGGCGGTGACGGCGGCTCCGTCCGCCTCGTCGTCGACTCGAACACCACCACCCTGCTGGAGTACCACCACTCGCCGCACCGGCGGGCGACGTCGGGCACGCAGGGGATGGGCGACGACCGGGACGGCGCCAAGGGCGGCGACCTGATCCTCAAGGTGCCGGACGGCACCGTCGTGAAGGACCTCGACGGCAACGTCCTGGCCGATCTCGTGGGCGAGGGCGCCGAGTACGTGGCCGCCGCGGGCGGCAAGGGCGGCCTCGGCAACCGGGCGCTGTCGTCGCCGAAGCGCAAGGCCCCGGGCTTCGCGCTGCTCGGCGAGGAGGGCGAGACCGCCGATCTCGAGCTCGAGGTCAAGACGATCGCCGACGTGGCGCTCGTCGGCTTCCCGAGTGCCGGCAAGTCGTCGCTGATCGCCGCGATCTCGGCCGCCCGGCCCAAGATCGCGGACTACCCGTTCACCACCCTGGTGCCGAACCTCGGCGTGGTGCAGGCGGGGGACTCGCGCTTCACCGTCGCGGACGTGCCGGGCCTGATCCCGGGCGCCAGCGAGGGCAAGGGCCTGGGCCTGGAGTTCCTGCGGCACATCGAGCGGACGGCGATGATCGTGCACGTGCTCGACTGCGCCACGCTGGAGCCCGGCCGCGACCCGCTCACCGACCTCGACGTGATCGAGGCCGAGCTGTCGGCCTACTCGGGTGACCTGGGCATCGCGGGCGGACGGGTGCCGCTGGAGGAGCGTCCGCGGCTCGTGGTGCTGAACAAGATCGACGTGCCCGACGCGCGCGAGCTGGCGGAGTTCGTGCGCCCCGACCTGGAGGCCCGCGGCCTGCGCGTGTTCGAGATCTCCACCGCGAGCCACGAGGGCCTGCGCGAGCTGAAGTTCGCGCTCGCCGAGGTCGTGGAGAAGGCCCGGGCGGCCGCGCCGGCCCCCGAGCCCGCGCCGATCGTGCTGCGCCCGCGTGCCGTGAACGAGTCGAAGTTCACCGTGCGACGGCTGGGTGGTGAGACCGACTACTGGTTCGAGGTGCGCGGCGAGAAGCCGGAGCGCTGGGTGCGGCAGACGGACTTCAACAACGACGAGGCCGTCGGCTTCCTCGCGGACCGGCTCGCCAAGCTCGGCGTCGAGGACGGTCTGTTCAAGGCGGGCGCCGTCGCGGGTGACGAGGTGCGCATCGGCGACCCGCGCAACGCCGTCGTCTTCGACTGGGAGCCCACGCTGCAGACCGGCCCCGAGCTGCTCGGTGGTCGTGGCACCGACCTGCGGCTCGACCAGAACGAGCGGCCCACCCGTGGTGAGAAGCGTCGCGAGCACCACGAGCGCATGGACGCCAAGGCGGCGGCCCGCCAGGAGCTGTGGACGGAACGCGAGTCGGGCCACTGGACGGACCCGGACGACGCCTGACGGGCACGGGGGCTGCCCGGGTCGTGAAATGAGCGCGCACCCGGGCACGCAGTGCGGCGAGGATGGGGGCGTGAGCTCCCACGACTCCTCGGCAGGTGCCCGGTCCGCGATCACCTCGGCGCGACGCGTCGTCGTGAAGGTCGGCTCGTCCTCCTTGACGGGCCCGGACGGGCACCTCGACGTCGGTGCGCTGCGCAGGGTCGTCGAGGTGCTGGCGGCCCGGCAGGCCGCGGGTGCGCAGGTGGTGCTGGTCACCTCCGGTGCGGTGTCGGCCGCCATCGGTCCGCTCGGGCTCGGGGCCCGGCCGCGGGACCTCGCCACCATGCAGGCCGCCGCCTCCGTGGGCCAGGGCCAGCTGGTGCGGCGGTACCAGGAGGAGTTCGCCGCGTTCGGCCTCCAGATCGGCCAGATCCTGCTCACCGCCGAGGACACGGTGCGGCGCGCCCGCTACCGCAACGCGCAGCGCGCGCTCGACCGCCTGCTCGCCCTCGGCGTGGTACCCGTCATCAACGAGAACGACGCCGTCACCACCGACGAGCTCAAGTTCGGCGACAACGACCGCCTCGCCGCCCTCGTGTCCCACCTGGTGCGAGCCGACGCCCTGCTGCTCCTGACCGACGTCGACGGCCTGCACGACGCCCCGCCGTCGCGCCCCGGCGCGCGCCGCATCCCGCTGGTCGCCGACCTGGAGGACGTGGCGGGCGTCGAGGTGACCGCCCGCGGCAGCGCTGTCGGTACCGGCGGCATGGTCACCAAGCTGGAGTCGGTGCGGATCGCCACCGGCGCGGGCGTGCCCGTGGTCCTGACGCTCGCGGCCAACGCGGCCGCGGCCCTCGCCGGGGACGACGTCGGCACGTTCTTCGCCGCCACCGGACGCCGCACCTCGGCCCGGCGGCTGTGGATCGCGCACGCCGCACGCACGGAGGGCCGCCTCCACCTGGACGACGGCGCCGCGCGGGCCGTGCTCGGCGGCCGCGCCTCGCTGCTGCCCGCCGGGATCACGCGGGCCGAGGGGGAGTTCGAGGCGGGCGACCCGGTGGAGCTCGTCGCGCCCGACGGCGCCGTGATCGCGCGCGGACTGGTCGCGTTCGACGCGAGCGACCTGCCCGCGCTGCTCGGGCGCTCCACGTACGCCCTGCGCGACGAGCTGGGCGAGGGGTACGACCGGGTCGTCGTGCACCGGGACGACCTGGTGCTCGACCGGCCGATGAGTTCCCCGGCGGCAGCACGTCGGAACGGGTAGGCGGCAGCGCACCCCGGGCGCGCCGCACGACCCGAGGAGCAACAGATGCGACGCACCCGGCACTCTGCCCGCACGGCCTCGGCGGCCCTGGCCGCCGTGCTCGTACCCCTGCTGAGCGTCCCGGCGGCGGCCGTGCCGTCGTCGGCAGGACCGGAACCGGCCGCCGCGACGGCCGACGCGCCGCCGACGGAGTACGAGGGCGAGATCGCCGGCGCGGCCTACCGTGTGCTGGTCCCCGAGGACTGGAACGGCACGCTGCTGCTGTACAGCCACGGCAACTACCCCTCCGAGATCTTCGCGGGCCAGCCGCTGCCGCACCTGCTCGGCAACCAGCCGGCGTCCGAGGAGGTGCTCACCGACCACGGCTACGCCCTGGCGGCGTCGATGTTCCAGGACGGCGGCTACGACTTCACCGTGCCCACGGCCGTGGCGGACCAGTCCAGGCTGCTCGACTGGTTCGAGCAGCACGTGGGTGAGCCCGAGCGCACCTTCACCACCGGCTCCTCCATGGGCGCGGTGACGGCCCTGAAGCACGCCGAGGTCGAACCCGACCGGATCGACGGCGTGCTGGCCATCGGTGGTGCGATCGACGTGGTGGGCATGCTCGACACGATCCTCGACGTGAACCTCGCGACCAAGGTGCTGCTCACCGACGGCACCGACGCCAACGGCAACCCGATCGAGCTGGTGCACCCCACCGACGCGCGGGCGGGCCGCGCCGCCCTCGTGGACGCGGTCGCCGCCGCTGCGGAGACACCGGAGGGCCGGGCCAAGATCGCTCTCATCGCCTCCCTGAACGACATCACGGGCTGGTACGACGTGTCGGCACCGGAACCCGGCAGCGTGGAGGACCGCACCCGCGGCCAGGCGCAGTGGCTCATGTGGGCCTACTCGTTCGGCCTGGGCCCGACGGCGCGCGTGGACTGGGAGGCCAAGCTCGGCGGTAACGCCTCGGCCTCCTTCGACGGGAGCTGGTCGCGCCGGCTCGTGCACTCCGGCATGCTCCGCGAGGTCCGTGCCGCCTACGCCGCGGCACCCGGTGCCGACCTGTCCGCCGACCTCACCGCGCTCGCCGCCGCACCGGTGATTGAGGCCGACCCCCAGGCGCGGGCGAACCTGGTGCAGCACCGGCCGGAGGGGACGACGCCGTCGCCCGTCCTCACGCTGCACACCACCGGTGACGGCGGCGCGCCGCCGTCGTACGAACGGTCCTTCGGTGACCGGGTGGCCCACGTGGGTCACCCCGAGCGCTACCGCAACCTGTACGTCGAGCGGGGTGCGCACCTCACCGTGAGCCTGGCCGAGGAGCTGGTCGCTGTGCGCGCGCTCGAGGAGCGCGTCGAGTCCGGCCGCTGGCCCGCGCTGAGCCCGCGGGCCACCAACCGTGCCGCGTGGCGGCTCGGCCCCGACTACTTCGGGGTCTTCGACCCGGTGACCGGGGTCTCCGGGCACGAGCCCGCGTTCACGCACTTCGTGCCGCCGCGGAGCGCGCGACCCTCCTGGTGAGCGTCCGTACCACGGGATCGTCCTCGGCATCCGCGCCCGTCCGACGTACGCTCGACGCATGACGACAGTGAGCCACGAGGCGACCCGTACCGGAGGCGAGACCCCCGGAGCGGCGCAGCCGCCGCACACCACGGACGTGACCTCCGCGGTGCGCGACGTCGCCGGGCGTGCCAAGGTCGCGGCCCGCGCCCTGGCCACGGCGAACCGGATGACGAAGGACGCCGCCCTGCGCGCCGTCGCGGACGCCCTGGTGGCCGCGGCGGACCCGATCGTCGCCGCCAACGCGGAGGACCTGGAGCGTGGCCGGGCGAACGGCATGTCCGACGGCCTGCTGGACCGCCTCGCCCTGACGCCGGAGCGGATCGGCACGATCGCGGACGCGCTGCGCGACGTCGCCGGCCTGCCCGACCCGGTCGGCGAGGTGGTGCGGGGGCAGACCCTGCCGAACGGCCTGCGGCTGCGCCAGGTCCGGGTACCCATGGGCGTGGTCGGCATGATCTACGAGGCCCGCCCCAACGTGACCGTGGACGCCGCGGGTCTGGCCCTCAAGTCGGGCAACGCCGTGATCCTGCGCGGGGGCAGCGCGGCGGCGGCGTCGAACGCGCTGATCGTCGAGGTCATGCGGGGTGCGCTGGAGGCGCGCGGCCTGCCGGCCGACCTGGTCCAGTCGATCGACGCGTACGGCCGGGAGGGCGGGGTGGCGCTCATGCGGGCGCGCGGCCTGGTCGACGTGCTCATCCCGCGCGGCGGCGCCGACCTCATCCAGACCGTGGTGCGTGAGTCGCTCGTGCCGGTCATCGAGACGGGTGTCGGCAACGTGCACGTCTACGTGGACGCCACGGCCGACGTCGACATGGCCGTCGCGATCGTGATGAACGCGAAGACCCAGCGGGTCGGCGTGTGCAACGCGGCCGAGACGCTGCTCGTCCACGAGGACGCCGCGGCGGCGTTCCTGCCGGCGGCGCTCGCCGCGCTGGCCGGCGCGGGCGTGGTGCTGCACGGGGACCCGGCGGCCATGTCGTTCGCCCCCGCCGGGGCCGACATGGTGCCCGCGACGGACGAGGACTGGGCGACCGAGTACCTCGCGCTGGAGCTCGGGGTGCGGGTGGTGCCCTCGCTGGACGCCGCGATCGAGCACATCCGCACGTGGTCCTCCGGGCACACCGAGGCCATCGTCACGCGCGACATCGCGGCGGCCGACACGTTCGTGGCCGAGGTCGACTCCGCCGCGGTCATGGTGAACGCCTCCACCCGGTTCACCGACGGCGGCGAGCTCGGCCTGGGTGCCGAGATTGGCATCTCCACGCAGAAGCTGCACGCGCGCGGCCCCATGGGCCTGACCGAGCTGACCACCACCAAGTGGGTCGTGACCGGGGACGGGCACATCAAGCCGTGACACGTCCCGGGGGTCCGGGAGACCTCCGCAGGATCTCCTTGCGACCCAGTGCCGCGGTGCACTCGCCGCAAGACGTCCGTGAGAGACTAAAGCCCACCTGAGCACGTCCGACTGGGAGGAAGACCCGTGCTGCACACCGCCGTCCTGGCCGCCGAGGCCGCTTCGGAGCACGCCAACGAGCCGATCTCGCCGATCGCGCTGGGCCTGATCGCCTTCGGCGCCCTCGTCGCCGCGCTGGTCGTCACCTACGCGTTCCGCAACGTCGGAAACCGACACTGAGCCACCCGACGGGAGCTTGACGACCAGATGAGCGCGCCCACCGCATGAGTACCCCCGCCGGGACCCGCCCCCGCATCGGAGTGATGGGTGGCACGTTCGACCCCATCCACCACGGCCACCTCGTGGCCGCGAGCGAGGCGGCGGCACACCTGGGGCTGGACGAGGTCGTCTTCGTCCCCACGGGCCGGCCGGGGTTCAAGCAGAAGCAGCGGGTCACCCCGGCGGAGCACCGCTATCTCATGACGGTGATCGCCACGGCGTCGAACCCGCGCTTCACGGTGAGCCGCGTCGACATCGACCGCGAAGGCCTCACCTACACGGTGGACACCCTCCGGGACCTGCGGGAGCAGCGTCCCGACGCGGACCTCTACTTCATCTCGGGAGCGGACGCCATCCAGCAGATTCTTCGGTGGAAGGATGCCGAGAAGCTGTGGGACATGGCACACTTCGTCGCTGTCACACGGCCAGGGCACATGCTCTCCGTGGACGGGCTTCCTCGGGACGGTGTGACGACGCTCGAGGTCCCTGCGCTCGCCATCTCCTCGTCCGACTGTCGTCGTCGGGCGCAGGAGGGGTTGCCGGTCTGGTATCTGGTGCCTGACGGCGTGGTTCAGTACATCGCCAAGCACGGACTGTATCGAGGTCTTCACGATGAGTGACAACAAAGGTCGTCCCATGACGCGCCGCGAGATCCGCGAGCGTGAGGCTGCCGCGGCCGCCGCTGCCGGCGGTGGTTCCTACCCGCCGCAGGGCGGGCAGGCCCAGCAGCCTCCGCACCGCGGCGCGGCCGCGCCCGAGGGCGGCTGGTCGCCGCAGAACCCGCCGGTGGCACGGCCGCCGCAGGCCACGGGCGGCACGCGCGGCGTGGACGCGACCGGTCGGCTGACGCCCGTGCAGCAGCCGGGCGGCAACCCGCCGTCGCCGTTCAGCCCGGGTCGGCCGGGCGGGCAGCCCGCCCCGGGTGGCCCCGGCCCCGCGCCGGCCGGCCGCGGGGGCCCCGCCGGCCCCGGCGGGCAGGGCCCGCAGGGTGGACCGCCCAGCCCCTTCGGTTCCCGCCAGCCCGCGGCTCCCGTGCCGCCCGCTCCGCAGCAGGGCAGGTCCGGACGATTCTCCGCCCCGGCTCCGCAGGCCCCGGGCGGTTCGGGCGACCCCGGCCAGACGACGCAGTGGAGCGCCGCGGCGCCTGCGCCGACGCAGCCGCCGTCGAACCCCCCGTCGCCGTTCGGCCCTCGTCCCGGTGCCCCGGGCGCCCCGGGTGGCCGGGGACAGCGACCGGGCGCCCCGGTCGGTGGTCCGCCGAGCGGTTCCGCGGCCGCCGCACCCGCACTCCCGTGGGAGGCAGGCAGCCCGGCGTCGGCGCCGCAGTCCCTCGCCCCGGGTGGTGCTCCCGCTGATCCCGGCTCCCCGTTCCCCCGGCGTCCGGGCCCCGGGTCCGGGCCGGTCGGTGGCGCCGCGCCCCAGGGCTCCGGGCCCGAGGCCCCGTTCCCCGGCGCGGGCGGCCAGTTCCCGGCCCCTGCCGCGCCGTCCCGGTCCGCTCGCCGCGAGGTGGAGGAGGAGTGGGACGAGGAGGAGGACGAGGGCCCGCAGTACACCTGGTTGCACTACGTCATCCTGGTCGTCGTCGCGTTCGTGCTGGGCCTGCTGATCTGGAAGCTGGTGCTGGAGGGCGACAGCTCCATCGAGCCCGACCAGGCCGCGGCACTGCTGGGCGGGTTGCCCGGCTTCGGAGGAGGAGGCAGGGCATGACCGCCACCGAGCGGGCCACAGAGCTCGCGATCGTCGCCGCGCGCGCCGCGAGCGACGTCAAGGCGCAGGAGATCATCGCGCTCGACGTGAGCGAGCAGCTCGTGCTCACCGACGTATTCCTCATCGCCTCGGGCGCGAGCGAGCGTCAGGTGTCCGCGATCGTCGACGCCGTCGAGCGGGCGCTCTTCAAGGAGGGCGTCAAGCCGATCCGGCAGGAGGGCAAGTCGGAGGCGCGGTGGGTGCTCCTCGACTTCGGTGACGTCGTGGTGCACGTGCAGCACGCCGAGGACCGCACCTACTACGCGCTCGAGCGCCTCTGGAAGGACTGCCCGGCGATCCCGCTGCCGGAGGACGCACGCGGTGGCGGCGACCCGGCGGAGTACCGCGACCCCGACGACGGTGCCATCCACCTGGCGGGGGACGTGCAGCGGTGACCGCAGGAGCGATCGTGCTGCTGCGCCACGCGCGCACGGCGTACAACGCGGGCCTGCGCCTGCAGGGTCAGATCGACATCCCGCTGGACGAGGTGGGCCGGTGGCAGGCCGAGCAGGGTGCCACGGCGCTGGCGGCGTCCCACAAGGCGTCGCTGGTGGTCTCCAGCGACCTGCAGCGCGCCCGGGACACGGCGGCCGCGTACGCGCGGCACGTGGGCCTGGACGTCGTGACCGACGCCGGCCTGCGTGAGCGCTCCTTCGGCATCTGGGAGGGGCTGACCGACGCCGAGATCGCCGAGCGCTGGCCGGAGCAGCACGCCGTCTGGCGCGGCGGCGGCGAGCCGCCGGTCGAGGGCGTCGAGTCCAAGGGCGTCGTGGCACGGCGCATGGAGGAGGCCGTGCTGCGGCACGCCGAGACCCTGAGCCCGGGGGAGACCCTGGTGGTCGTGTCGCATGGGTCGGCGATCACGCAGGCCGTGACGCGGCTCCTGGGCCTGGATCCTGCGACGTGGCGCGGGCTGCACGGCCTGCACAACGTGCACTGGTCCCACCTGCACGCCTCGGCGCCCGGGGCGACGCCGGCGTGGCGGCTCGTGGCGCACAACGTGGGTGCGGGGTACCCGCTGGACACCTGGCAGTCGGGACCCGAGGCGCGGCAGTGACGGAGCGCACCGGATGTGGATTTGGTCCCGGGCGCCGGTCTGCATAGACTAACGACGCTCGCCCGGCCGAACGGTCCGGGGGAGACCAATCTGGGGCTGTGGCGCAGCTGGTAGCGCACCTGCATGGCATGCAGGGGGTCGGGGGTTCGAGTCCCCCCAGCTCCACCGGATGAAGGGCCCGGCCGTCGGCCGGGCCTTTTTTCATCCCCATGGATAGACTGCCCGCGCCATGACAACACAACGACCTGCAGATCAGCCGCACTGGCGGGTGTACCCGGTGGGCCTCGCGGGGAACGTCGTGAACGCGGCGATCAACGCCCTCGCCCCCTTCCTCCTCGGCATCGGGGCGTCCTTCGTGCTCCTCCTGGCCGTCGCGATGGTCGCGGAGGAGGCGCTGACCTACGAGCCGGCCGTGCGCGGCGCGCTCGACCAGCTCGCCCGGGCCGCCATGGTGCCTGTGCTCGTCCTCGCGCTGGCCGCCGGCATCGTCACCACCATGCTGTTCGCGCTGCGCGAGGTGATCACGTCGCGCGCCATCGCCCGAGCGGCCCGGGAGGGTGCGCCCCGGACGGCCGTGCCGCACCCGAGCCAGGTCGACCAGGTGGCGGCCGAGCCGCCGTTCGGCCCGTTCCTCGTCGTGGCCTACGTGGTGGCAGGGGTCGGCCTGCTGATGTCCGTGATCGCCGTCTTCACGATCAACGGCAGCGAGGTGTATCTGCTCTGGATCTTCCTCGCGGCCACCGGGGTCGGTGGGGTGTTCCTGCTGCTCGCGTACGGGGGTCGCCCGGCGCAGCACCGGCGTCGGCTCGAGATCGCCGCGCACTGGACCACCCCGGACGAGGGGGCGGCGTGGCGCCGCGCCGCGCCGGCGTCGGAGGCGGACGACGAGACGGGGCTCCCGGACGACCTTCTGCGCACACGGCGGCGGGCCACCTGGTTCGAGTACGTGGGCATCGTGTGCTTCGCGCTCGGGTTCAGCCTCATGCAGCTCTGGCTGTTCGTCACGCACCCGTTCCGCACCAGGGCCGACGCCGGTCCGCGCATGGAGTACGGGGAGAGCATCGAGGTCGTGCTCCTGGCCGGGGTCTGGGTCTTCGCGGCCCTCATGGTGGCGGCCGTCGTGCTCCTGGTCGTGGGGTTCTTCGCCGACTCGGCCGTACAGCAGAGGGAGCAGGAGATCCTGCGTGAGGCGCTGGACGACCCCACGGCCCCGCGCCCCCCGCGGGTGCTGCTGCGCAAGTACGCCAACCATCAGCCGGTGATCTTCGTGCAGGCCCTGGCGCTGCTGGCCGCCCTCGGGGCCGTGCTCGGCTGGGGGGTGTACAGCCTCGGCACGGGAGGGATGGAGGACGTCGCGACGCTGTACGGCGACGCGGACGAGACCTTCGGCGGGTTCGTGCCGCAGGCGCTGATCACCCTCGTGGGCTCGGCCGCCGTCGTGCTGGTCGCCGTCGTGTGGGACGTCGTCGCCGCCAGGCGGGGCTACGAGCTGCGGAGCCGGGTGGTGGAGCGCTGGCCCATCAAGCCCGCGCCGCGGATGATCGGGGAGGACGGCAAGAAGCGGCCGGACCCGGCGTCGACGGGGCCGTCGCTGACGCCGAAGCCGGCGAAGCCGAAGCCGCAGACCACGCGGCGGTGACGGACGAGGGCCCGGCCGGCGGCCGGGCCCTGCGTCACGTCGTGCGGTGTTACGCCGCCACGAGCAGGCCCGTGGTGGCCGCACGCGCCCGGTCGAGCCGCGCGCCGACGTCGGACCAGTTCGCCAGGTTCCAGAACGCCGTGACGTAGTCCGCCTTGACGTTCAGGTAGTCCAGGTAGAACGCGTGCTCCCACATGTCCAGCATGAGCAGCGGCGTGATGCCGAGCGGCACGTTGGCCTGCTGGTCGAAGAGCTGGAACACCGCGAGCCGCTGCCCGACGCCGTCCCAGCCGAGCACGGCCCAGCCGGAGCCCTGGATGCCGGTCGCGACGGCCGCGAAGTGCGCCTGGAAGGCCGCGAAGCTGCCGAACTGGTCGGCGATCGCCGCCGCGAGCTCGCCGTCGGGCTCCCCGCCGCCCTCGGGCGAGAGGTTGTGCCAGAACACCGTGTGGTTGGTGTGCCCGCCCAGGTTGAACGCGAGGTTCTTCTCGTGCAGGTTCACCGCGGCCAGGTCGCCGGTCTCGCGGGCCTGGGCCAGCGCGTCGAGCGCGGCGTTCGCGCCGGCGACGTACGCGGCGTGGTGCTTGTCGTGGTGCAGCTCCATGATGCGCCCGCTGATGTGCGGTTCGAGCGCCGCGTAGTCGTAGGGCAGGTCGGGCAGGGTGTAGACGGGCATGGTCCTCGTCCTCTCGTGGTGATGTCCTCCGACGCTAAGACCTCAACCTAGGTTGAGGGCAACGGGTGTGCGGGGTGACGCCCGCCACACGCCCCGTCACTGCTGTGCGCCAGCAACTCGCGCGCCACAGCATGAGATTCTTTGACCCGCGCCGAAAGATCACATAGTGTCCATTTTGCCACGTCGATGGGCGGCGTGGCATTGGGTCTGTGGAATGGAGCATGTTTTGCGAATCCCCAGTAAGGCTGCCATCGCGGGTGCCGTGGTAAGTGCACTCGTGGCAACCGTGTTCGCTATCCCGTCGACGGCCGTTGCCGCGACCGTCGATGCGTCGGCGGACGCTCGTATGTCGGCACCTCCGGTTGACGAGGTGCGGGAGGCCCTGGTTGACGCGTACCAGGACGGCTCGATGACCTTCACCGAGAAGGTGGCCGACCCGGTTTCGGTGCTTGGGCGGGCCGAGGTCGTGGTAGATGAGATCAGCGGTGACTACATCGCTACCGCCAAGCTCGGCGACGACTACGACAACATCAGCGCACAGGTCACTGAGGCGTTCGATATTGTGTCGTACACGGAGGCGCACTTCACGGAGCTGCCGGAGCAGAACGGTGGACACGCGCTCATCTATCAGGACGGCGAACTGCTCGTCGATGACTTCTTCTCGAACGCCGTCAGTACTGCCAGCTGGAGCGAGCTCAACAGCTGCCTCTCGTCTGCCGGCATCGCTGCCTGGCTGGTCGCCGCAGCGATGGTCGCTTGTAGCGCATCCGGTCCGGGCCTCGTTGTCTGCCTCATCGGTGCCGGAATCGGGGCCGGCACGGTTGGCTACTGCGTGCGTAAGGCCTTCGGCTGATGACTGAGCTCGCCCAGCGTAAGTTCCTGCTATGGATCGCCCTTGCTATGACTGTGCTCACGGGAGCAATTGCCGTGATGACACAAGTTCTACCGTGGATCATCGCTGCGGTTGTGGCGGCGGTCGCGAGCGTTGTCCAGTTCGTGCGTATCCGACGGATGGGCACTGACAACTGACGAGTGGCATCGCCGGGAGGTCCCGGGGCCGTGAAGCGACGGGGATAAGAGGCGCGAAGCTCCTGCCGTCGATGAGTGCCGTTCAGCGGTTACGCCTCACGGCGGGGGCTTCGCTGCTCTCAACCCTCCTGCTTCTGGGAGCACGAGAGCCCGGCCGACGGCCGGGCTCTCGTGTCTCGGGTGGAGCTGGGGGGACTCGAACCCCCGACCCCCTGCATGCCATGCAGGTGCGCTACCAGCTGCGCCACAGCCCCAAGAGCATTCGCCCAGGTGGGCGAGCCCCCTGAGTCTAGACCGATCCGGGCCTGGAGGCCAAAGCGAGTCGCGGCGCCCCGGCGTCGCCGTCCCGCCGGCATCCGTTCCGCTGGGCGTCACCCCGGCGCCAACCGCCCCGGCCACCCTGTGAGCCGTGGACAACAAGCTCTCACGCCGATCCCTGCTCCGGGCCGCTGCGGCCGTCCCGGTCCTGTCGGCAGCCTCCGCCTCGGCAGCCTCCGCCTCTGCCGCCACGGCAGCAGCCGCACCCGCCATCACCGAGGCGAGCGCCGGCCTGCCCGACGGCACCGACCCGCGCTTCACCATCGCCGTCCTGCCCGACACCCAGTACCTCCTGGACGAGGGCGGCTCCGACCCCGAACCGGTGCGCGCCACCCTGCGCCACCTGGTCCGGGAGCGGAAGCGGGACAACATCGTCTTCATGACCCAGCTCGGTGACGTCACCGAGCACGGCACCGAGGCGGAGATGCTCGCGGCGCGCCGCGCGTTCGAGGCCGCCGGCAGCATGCCGTACAGCGTGCTGGCCGGCAACCACGACGTCTCCGGTGACGACCAGCGGGGCGACACCCCGTACCTGCGCACCTTCGGCCCGCGGCGGTTCGCCCGGATGGAGACCTACGGCGGATCCTCGCCCGACGGCTACAACAGCTACCACGTGGTGCGTGGCGGCGGACGCGAGTGGCTGGTGCTCGCGCTCGACTGGCGGGTGTCCGACGCCGGGCTGGCCTGGGCCCAGGGCGTGCTGGACGAGCACGACACGCTGCCCGCCATCCTGACCACCCACGACCTCGTCTGGGCCGAGGACGACGGCCAGGCCCACCTGTCCGACAACGGTCAGCGGCTCTGGGACCGTCTCATCACGACCAACGACCAGATCTTCCTCGCGCTCGGCGGGCACTACTGGCCGTCCGGCCGCACCACGCTGACCAACGACGCCGGCCACGCCGTGCACCTGCACATCACCAACTACCAGGACCGCTACTACGGCGGCGCGGGCATGCTCCGCTACTACTCGTTCGACCTGTCCCGCGGCGTGATCGACGTCGAGACGTTCTCGCCGTGGCTCGGGGCGAAGCCCGACCCCACGCCCCTGGAGAACGAGCACGTCGAGCTCAGTGGCGACGTCGACCGGTTCACCGTCGAGATCGACTTCGACGAGCGGTTCGCCGCGTTCGCGCCGCCCGTGGTGCCCGCGCCGCGGCCGCCGTCGGCCGTGATGCCGCGCGGGACCGTCGCCTACTGGCGGTTCGACGAGGCGGGCCTGGCGGGGCCGCGACCGACGGCGCCCCCGTGGCACCGGGTACGGTCGTCCGTGACCTGAGCGGGAACGGCAACCACCTCACCTCGGTGCTGCTGCACGACAGCGCGCCCGCCGCGCTCACCTGGTCCGCCGAGCACCACGACGACCAGCCGGCCCACGCGAGCCTCCGGTTCGACGGCGGCAAGGGGCCCGACCGCGGCGCCGTGCTGCACACCGGCCCGCACGCGCCGGTCAACGGCATGACGTTCGAGTCGGGCTACACGATCGAGACCTTCGTCAAGCTCCCGGAGCCCTTCCAGGGCGACCACTCCTGGATGGGCATCCTGAGCTGGGAGGGCCGTGCGGGCGACGCCGGCAAGAGCGGCGGGTGGTCCGAGGACGACGCACCGTGCAGCCTGAACGTGACGGGCGAGCGGTTCCTGCAGTTCGTGGTCTACCCGGTGCCGATCGACGACGACCCGACCTCCTGGAGCCACGCGCTGCCCGTGGGTCGCTGGACGCACATCGCGATCGTCAACGACGGCCGGTACACGACGCTGTACGTGGACGGCTCGAAGATCGCCCGCAACGCCGCGACGGTGTCGCGCGGGATCAGCGCGGTCGGCAAGCCGTTCGCCCTCGGGGGCACGCAGGGTGCCGGGACGTTCGGCCAGGGCTTCTACGGCTGGATCGGCGACACCCGGATCGTCTCCCGCGCCCTGCGCCCGGAGCAGTTCCTCCTGGCCACCCGCTGACGGCCGAGGTCGTGACGTCGCGTCGAGGCCGGCACAGGCCTGTACCGACCTCGACGCGACGTCACGACCTCACCGGGGGAGCACCGTGAAGGGGGCGCGCAGCAGGTCCGCGTCGCGGGACGAGCGGCCCACCAGGAGCTCGAAGCTGCCCGGCTCGACCACGCGGCGGCCCTCCCGGTCCACGATCGTGCAGTCCGCCACCGGGAGGTCCAGGTCCACCGCGACCGTGCGCCCGGGGGCGACGTCGACCTGCCGGTAGGCCTTGAGCTCCTTGTCCGCCCAGCTCACCGAGGTCACCGAGTCGCTGACGTAGACCTGCACGGTCTCGCGCACCGGGCGGGTGCCCGTGTTGGTCAGGGTGACGCGGGCCCGGACGGTGTCCTCGTGGGTGACCTCGGTGCCGAGCACCTCCAGACCCGAGTACTCCACCGTGCCGTAGGACAGCCCCTGGCCGAACACGAACGCCGGCTCCTGGGTCAGGTCGGCGTACCGGGACCCGTGCTGGCCGCGGATCTGGTTGTAGTAGACCGGCTGCTGGCCCGCGTGCCGCGCGAACGAGATCGGCAGCCGCCCGGACGGCTCGATCAGCCCGAGCAGCAGCTCGGCGATCGCCTGCCCGCCCCGCATGCCGGGGTTGGCCACCCAGAGCAGCGCGTCCGCGTTCAGGGCCGACCGGGGCAGCACGAGCGGCTTGGACGCCATCACCACGACCACCAGCGGCGTCCCGGTCGCGGCCAGCGCGTCCAGGAGTGCCACCTGCCCGCCGACCAGCTCCAGCGTCGCGGTCGACTTGTACTCGCCGACCAGCTCGACCTGGTCGCCCACCACGGCGACGACGTAGTCGGCCTCCTGCGCCCGGGCCACGGCCTCGGCGACGAGCTCCGGGTCGGGGTCGCGGGGCACGGCGATCTTGGGCCGGGGCTGGCCGTCGGGCAGGGTGTCGCCCTCGGGCGGCGTGACGAGCGAGACGATCTCGGCCCCGAGTGCGCTGGTCACCGTCCAGTCCTGCGGCGTCAGGTCGCGCAGCCCGTCGAGCACCGTGGTGATCATGTCGCGCGGGTGCCCGTCGGGCAGCCAGTCGGCCTGCCCCGAGCTGCCCGCCCAGTCGCCGAGCTGCTCCTGGGCGGCGTCCGCCAGCGGCCCGACGACGGCGACGCGCCGGGGCCGGTCGGCACCGGCCCCGGCGGCGCGACCGTCGTCGTCCCGGGTGGTGAAGCCGCCCGCGAGGGGGAGCGTGCCGCCGGTGTTGCGCAGCAGGACGAGCGAGCGGCGCGCGACCTCGAGGTTGACGGCCGCGTGGTCGGCGCAGCCGATGAGCGCGCCGTCCCGGGCGAGGGTGGGCCGGCGCGGGTTCTCGAAGAGGCCGAGCTCGAACTTCAGGGTGAGGATGCGGGCCACGGCACGGTCGAGGTCGGACTCGGCGAGCAGGCCGGCGTCGATGGCCTCCTGGGCGCCCTCGAAGAACTGCGGCGTGGTCATCACCATGTCGTTGCCCGCCCGGACGGCCGCCGCGGCGGCGTGGGCGTGGTCGGGCTGGACCTTCTGCTCCCAGACCATGCGGCCCACGTTGTCCCAGTCGGTGATCAGGGTGCCGGTGTAGCCCCACTCGCCGCGCAGCACGTCGTTCAGCAGCCAGTCGTTGATCGTGATCGGCACGCCGTCCATGGACTGGTAGCCCAGCATGAAGGTGGCGCAGCCCTCCTTGGCGACCCGCTCGAACGGGGGCAGGAACCAGGACCGCAGCTTGCGGCGGGAGATGTCCGCCTCGGACGCGTCGCGGCCGCCCTGGGTCTCCGAGTACCCGGCGAAGTGCTTGGCGGTCGCCAGGATCGCGGTCGGGTCGGCCAGGCCGTTGCCCTGGTAGCCGCGCACCATCGCGGAGGCGAGCTCGCCGATCAGGTACGGGTCCTCGCCGAACGTCTCGTCCACCCGGCCCCAGCGCAGGTCGCGGGCGATGCAGAGCACCGGGCTGAAGGTC
The DNA here is from genome assembly GCF_049532985.1 of Promicromonospora sp. MS192. Lineage (GTDB taxonomy): Bacteria > Actinomycetota > Actinomycetes > Actinomycetales > Cellulomonadaceae > Promicromonospora. Next base: position 231,853 of record NZ_CP186693.1, read on the forward strand.
CAGTGCACGCCGGTCGCGGACGCCTCGACCGCGGTGATCCGGGCGGCCTGCTCCACCAGCGCGGGGTCCCAGGTCGCGGCCATGCCGAGCTGCGTCGGGAAGATGGTCGCGCCCTCGAAGAAGGAGTGGCCGTGGATGCAGTCCTCGCCCACCAGGAGCGGGATGCGCAGCCGGGTCTGCTCCACGAGGTCGTGCGCGCGCTCCAGCCGGCTGGGGGAGGTGTGCAGGATCGACCCCACGTGCTTGCGCAGGATGTCGCCCTCGTAGTCGCCGCGCGCGTCGAGCTGGAGCATCTGCCCCACCTTCTCGGGCACGGTCATCCGGGACAGCAGGTCGGCCACCCGCTCGGGGACCGGGCGGTCCGGGTCGAGGTAGACGGGCGTCCCGTCGGGCTCCTGGGTGTCCATCCGGAGACCCACCTCCTGCTCGCGCTGGTCCACCACGGCACTCCTTCGTATCGATCGGGTCTGTCCGTCGGGCGATCGTAACCACGAAAACTTACAGACCGGTAAGTGTCTCATCGTCGGGCGGGCCGCCGTTCCCAGCCAGGGATGGGAGACTCCGGTCGTGACGCAGGCAGCCCTCTCGCAGCCGGCCCCCGGCGCCGGCCCCGCCCCCGAGGCACGGACGACCGCGCGGACCCGGCCCCTCGACCCGCCGCTCCTGCCGCTCGCGGCAGCGGTTCCCGTCGCGGCGCTGGCCGGTGTCACGCTCGACGGCGCCTTCCCCGCCCTCGGGTGGTGGCCGCTCGCGTTCGTCGCCGTGACCCTCGCGCTGCTCACGCTCGTCGGACGGCGAGCCTGGGGCGCGGTGCTGGCCGGTGCGGCGTTCGGCGCGGCCTTCTGGTTCCCGCACGTGTCCTGGTCGTCGCGGTTCCTGGGTGACGACCCCCTGGGCTGGGTGCCCTGGGTGGCGCTGGCCACTGCGCAGACCCTCTTCACGGCAGCCCTGTCCCCGCTCGTCACGCTCGCCTACCGGTGGCTGCCCCGGTGGCGCTCCACCGGGGTGGTGCGGCTGGCCGTGCTGCCGCTCCTGGTCGCCGGAGCCTGGACCACGCGCGAGCTCGCCATGGGCTCCTGGCCGTACGGCGGGTTCCCCTGGGGGCGCCTCGGCATGAGCCAGTCCGCGAGCCCGATCGCACCCGTCGCGTCCTGGCTCGGCGTGTCCGGGCTCAGCTTCTGCATGGTGCTGCTGTGCGCCGCCGTCATCGAGGTGGTCCGGGTCGCGCGCACCACCGCCCCGGCACGGGCCGACGACGTCCCGGTCCCGGCACGGGCCGACGACGTCCCGGTCCCGGCAGGGGAGGACGGCGCCGGGGCAGCCCGGCGGTGGCGGCGGTGGACCGCCGTCCTGCCCGCCACCCTGCCGACCGCCGTGCCCGCCGTGGTGCTCGCGGTCCTGCTGCTGGTCACGCCCCAGTTCCCGACATCGCACGCCGGCACCCTGCGGGTCGGCGCCGTCCAGGGGAACGGCCCCGCGGCCTACTCCGACGAGCGCGCACCCGGCGCACTGCTGGACGCCCAGCTCGCCGCCTCCGCACCCCTGGCGGACGAGCGGGTCGACCTCGTGGTCTGGCCCGAGGGCGGCGTCGGCAGCGATCCCCTCGCCGACCCCGCCACGGAGCGGGCCCTGGACACAGCGGCTCGGCAGTACGACGCCCCGTTGCTGGTCAACGCCGCGTCGTCGAAGGGCGAGCTGATCTACAACACGTCGTTCCTGTGGACCGAGGAGGGCGCCACCGCCTCGCACGCCAAGCGGCACCCCGTCCCGTTCGGGGAGTACGTCCCGGACCGGTGGCTCTACGGCGCCATCGTGCCCAGCCTCGTCAACCTGCTGGGCCGCGAGTACACGCCCGGCACCGACGTGCCCGCCGTCGACACCGGCGACGCCGTCGTGGGCCTCGCGATCTGCTTCGACGTCGTGTTCGACGACGTCGTCCGCGAGGGCATCGGCAACGGCGCGCAGGCGTTCATGTTCCAGACGAACAACGCCGACTTCCGGGGCACCGACGAGAACCTGCAGCAGACCGCCTTCGCCCGGATGCGCGCCGTCGAGACCGGCCGCGCCGTCGTCAACCTCTCCACCACGGGCACCAGCCAGGTGTTCGCGCCCGACGGGACCGCCGGCCCCGCCCTGCCCGCCGACCAGGCCGGCCTGATCGTCACCGACGTCGAGCTGCGTGACGGCGTCACCGCCGGGGTGGCCCTCGGGCCGTGGGTCCAGGGGCTGGTGGTGGCGGGCACCGTGCTCGCCCTGGCGGGGCTCGCGGTGCAGGCCCGGCGCTCGTCCCGCCGGAAGGCCGACACCACGGACTGAGCCGCCGCGGCAGTTCACCTCCCGGCCACGGACCGGCCATGCTCGCCTCGTACTGTCACGGCCGCAGCGCGTTTCCGAGCCCGGGAGAACCAGCCGATGTCATCCGTACGCCTTCGCCGAGGACTCCTCGCGACCCTCGTGACGGGCGGCGTCCTCGCCGCTCTCGCGGTCGCCCCGGTCGCCTCCGCCGCCGAGCCGTCCCTCGGCCTCGACCGGTCCGTGATCGGCGCCGACGAGTCCGTCTCGATCACCTTCGACGCCACCGGTGCCGTCCACGACCGCAACTGGATCGGCATCTACCGCGACGGCGCCGTGCCCGGCGGGCCCGCGTCGCTCGACTGGCGGTACGTGCCGGACGCGACCGGCACCGTCACCTGGGGCCCGGGCGACCGGGACGGCTGGACCCACAACGCCGCGTCGGTCGGCGCGGGCGACTACGACGTCTACCTGCTCCAGGACGACGGCTACGACGTGCTCGCCGGTCCCGTCGACCTCACGGTCGAGGACGGCGCGGCCGTGCCGCCGGCGGAGCCGAAGCCCGAGGTGGACGGCGTGAGCGAGCTCAACGTGCTCACGTTCAACCTGTGGCACGGCGGCACGCAGATCGACGATGGCGCCCGGGAGATCGCCGACGTGCTGCGGGAGACCGACGCCGACGTCACCTTCATGCCCGAGCAGGGCGACGCGCCCGCGCAGGTCGCCGCGCTGCTCGGCTACGACCACGTCATCGCGACCGACACCGGCATCGTCTCGCGCTACCCGATCCTGGAGACCAGCACCGTGGACCGCTGGTGGACCAAGGCGGTGCTCGACGTCAACGGCACCGAGGTGGTGGCCTACGGCGGCCACCTCGAGTACCGCTGGTACGCCACCTACCTGCCGCGCGGCTACGGCGGCGCGGTGCTCGGCGACTGGCCGGACGGCTGGGACACGTGGGACAAGCTCCCGGGCGGCCCGGTCACGGATGTGGACGCGATCCTGGAGGCCAACCGTCAGTCCGGCCGCCCGGCGACGGTCGCGGCACTCGTCGAGGACGTCGCGGCCGAGCGCGCGGCGGGCCGCATCGCGGTGGTCGGCGGGGACTTCAACGAGCCGTCGGTGCAGGACTGGACCGCGGCCACCGCCGACCTCCAGGACCACAACGGCCTCGTGATCCCGTGGCAGAGCACGCAGGCGCTGCTCGACGGCGGCCTGGTCGACGCCTACCGCGAGGTGCACCCTGACCCGGTCGCGAACCCCGGCGTCACCTGGCCCTCGGACAACCCGCTCTTCCCGACCTCCGAGCTCACCTGGGCCCCCGAGGCCGACGAGCGCGACCGCATCGACTACGTCTTCGTCACGCCCGACGAGCGGGTGTCGATCGACGCGGCGTCCGTGGTCGGGCCGCAGTCGACGATCGTGCGGAACGAGCGGGTCGACGACGACAGCGCCGACCAGATCCTCACGCCGGACGCCGTCTGGCCCTCGGACCACAAGGCGGTCCTCGCGTCCTTCAGCGTGTGCGACGACGGGTGCGCGCCGGCGGCACCGGCCTGGGCGGCGGCGTCGGCCTACGGGGCGGGCGACGAGGTGTCGTTCGCGGGCTCGACCTGGCGGGCGGCCTGGTGGACGCGCGGGCAGGAGCCCGGTGCGGCGTACGGCCCGTGGCAGGAGATCGCCGAGCGGGACGGTGTGGCGCAGTGGACTCCGTCGCGCATCTTCGAGGCCGGCGACGTCGCGGTCCACGACGGCACGACCTACGTGGCGCGCTGGTGGACACGGAACCAGACGCCCGGCGACCAGTGGGGGCCCTGGCGGCCGCAGCAGTAGGCCCGGGGCGGGGATCGGCCCGCCGCGACCGTGCGGCGGGCCGGACGCCGGGTCAGGGCCGGTCCTCGGCCTGCTCCCGCGCCGCCCGCTGACCGAGCGGTCGCCGTCGTTGTCCACAGGCCGGTGAGCGGGACCAGCGAATCGATCATGTGTTCGATAGGATCGTGCCATGACGAGGCGGATGACCAGTGTGGCTGAGGCAGGTGAGGCACTCGATTCTGCGCTGCCCGATGCCTCGGCGACAGTCGGTGACGCGGCGATCCTCGACGCGGGTGTCGCCGCGCTGCTGCGCGGAGTGATCGCGCACGGCGTCCTGCCCGGTGGCGACCGCGGGGGCGTGCCGGGGGAGACCCAGGCGGCCTGGGTGGACCTGCTCGAGGAGCTCGAGAAGATCAAGCACACGGTGTCCGCCGCCCAGGCCCGGGTCGTGGTGGCGCTGGACGAGGCCACCCGGGCCGCGGAGGCCGCGCAGGGTATCCGGGCCGAGCGCCGAGGCCGGGGCGTCGCGTCCCAGGTCGGTCTCGCCATGGGGCTCTCGCCGAACGCGGCGGGCTCGTTCGTGGGTGACGCCGGCGTGTGGGTGCGGCAGATGCCCTACACCCTCGAGGCCCTCCGGCGCGGAGCCCTGAGCGAATGGCGCGCCAGGATGCTCGTGCGCGAGACCTCGCACCTGAGCCCGGAGCACCGCGCGCTCATCGACGAGCAGATCTGCGGCGACCTGCGGACGCTGGCGGGCCTGGGCGGCAAGCGGCTCACGGCCCGCATCAAGGAGCTGGCGGCGCGGCTGGACGTCCACGCGTGCGTCAAGCGGCTGGCGAAGGCGGAGGGTGAGCGTCGGGTCTCGGTGCGTCCGGCACCCGACCTCATGGTGTACCTGACCGCACTGGTGCCGATGAAACAGGGTGTCCAGGCCTACGCGCAGCTCGCGGCGCACGCCGCAGCCGCCAGGGCCGCCGGTGACGAGCGGTCGGGCGGGCAGGTCATGGCCGACACGCTGATCGAGCGGGTGACCGGCCGCGAGCGGGCCGACGACGTGCCCGTCACGGTGAACCTGCTCGTGTCGGACGAGGCGTTGCTCGCCGGTGGTGAGGACCCGGCGGTGCTGCTGGAGGGATCCGCCGCAGGGGTCGGGGTCGTACCCGCTCCCGTGGCGCGGGAGCTCGTGGCCGCGGGCGTAGACGCAGACGCGGCCTGGCTCCGCGCGATCTACGTCAACCCGGCCGGCCGATTGCTGGCCACGACGAGCACGAGCCGCTTCTTCACCCGGGGCATCACCACGGTGCTGCGGGCGAGGCAGCACGGCATCTGTGCCACGCCGTACTGCGACGCGCCGATGCGGCACGCCGACCACGTGCGACCGTTCGGCGAGGGCGGCTCCACGAGCGTGGACAACGGTCAAGGCCTGTGCGTGCGCTGCAACCACGCGAAGCAGGCGCCGGGCTGGACCCAGCGACGACCGGACGGCGACACCAGCGGCCGGTTCGCGGTGGAGACGGTCACCCCGACCGGGCACGCGTATCTGTCGGTGGCACCGGAACCGCCCCGCCCGGCAGGCCGGGCGGGGTGGGACGGCGGCTCGCTGAGCTGTGCCGCACCGCCGGGGGCGATCCTGCGTCCGCGCCGGACCTGGGCCGCCCAGCGGGCTAGGCCGGGAACACGCAGAACTCGTTCCCCTCGGGATCGGTCATGACCACCCAGTCCTCGTGCCGGCCGACCTCCGTCGCGCCGGCAGCGACCAGGCGCGCCACCTCGGCGTCCCGGTCGGGGTGGCGCACATCAAGGTGCACGCGGTTCTTCACGGTCTTGGGTTCGGGCACCCGGTTGAAGAACAGTCGTGGGGTGCGGCCGGGTGCCTCCACCAGCACCGACGGGTCGTCCTCGGGGTCGTGGACGCCGAGGGTGCGCAGCCGGGTCAGCTCCTCGTCGTCGTAGGGGGCCACGTCGTAACCGTCGAGGGCCAGGGCCCAGAACCGTGCGAGGGAAGCGGGGTGCCGGCAGTCGAACACCACGTCGTGAAGGGTTGCCATCCGCTTACGCTAGCCCGTGTCCACCCCTGGTCTGACGCCGTCCGACCGGAGTCCGATGTGCGGGGACGACCACCGTCGTTAGGTTCCCGGTATGACCACCGTGACCCGGGCGTCGTCCGCCGACGCCGTTCTGACCCGTCCGCTCGTGCGGGCGCTGGCCGTCGTCGCCCTGAGCTTCCTCCTGGGCGGCCTCACGTCCTACGCCCAGGGGTTCCTGCCCGACTCCTTCGCGTCGTTCGCGAACTCGGCCAGCGGCTGGACGGTGCTGACGGCGTCGCTCCTGTACTGGTCCCGGATGCGCACCGGTCCCGCGGCGGTGCTCGGCGCCGTGAGCTTCGTGCTGCTCGTGCTCGGCTACACGGTCGCGTCCCAGGTGCGCGGTCTCGTCTACGACCCGCTCCTCTTCTCCGTCGTGGGGGTCGTGGCCGGCCCGTTCGTGGGCATGGCGGCCGTGTGGCTGCGGGCCGCCGGCGTCCGAGCCGCGCTCGGCACCGCACTGCTGGCGGGGATCGGCGTGGGCGAGGCGCTGTACGGACTGACCGTCGTGCGCGAGACGACCAGCCCGGTGTACTGGACGGTCATCGGCGTCGCCGGCCTCGCGCTGCTGGCCGTGATGCTGGTGCGGCGGATCCGGGGTGCGGTGCAGGTGGCGCTCGCGGTCGCGGGCACGGTGGTGGTCGGGGTCGCCTTCGTCGCCGCGTACTCGGGTCTGGGCGGGGTCTGACCCAGCGGGACGGAGGACACGTTCATCCCGCGGCCATCCGGTCCAGCAGCCGGTCGAGCAGGGCGTCGGCGCGCTCGGCGGCGTTCGGATCGACGAGGAGGGTCTGGGCAAGTCCGGCCGTGGCGGCCACGATCAGTTCGGCGTCCAGGTCGGCAGTGTCCTCCGGGGACGCCGGCCCGCCGGGGCGGATCCGACGGAGCTGTTCCGCGATCGTCCGGACGAGGAAGCGCGGCGCGCTCAGGGTGTCGTCGGCGACGATTCCGGGTTCCTCGGCAGGTGCGGTCAGTGCCGCGGTGTGGAACGTGTTGAGCAGCACTGTGTCTTGTCTGCGCGCGGCGTCGGTCGGCAGCAGCTCCGCCAGCACGGTTCGGATCACCTCCCGCGGCGTCGGGTCGGAGCCGAGCGCGTCCAGGCCCCGGGCGAACCGGGCGCCGGCGTCGGCCACCACGGCCTGGTGGGTCGCCAGCAGGAACGCGCGCTTGGTGCCGAAGTAGTACTGGACCAGGCGTACCGAGATGCCTGCCTCGGCAGCCACCGACTGAAACGTGGCGGAGCCGAGTCCGTCGCGCGCGACGACACGGCGCGCGGCGTCGGTGATCTGCTTTCGGCGCTGGTCGTGGTCGGCCAGTCGCGGCATGTGGGCCGCCTCTCGTCGTCTCGGGCGACCTGGGCCGCCTTATTGGTATGCCTGAACCATCATAAGTGATACGTTCATACCATCACCGAGAGGGGAAGGCGCCATGGCGAAGATCGGCCGGTTCTCGAGCGACGAGGCCCGAGAGGCCTACCTCCGCAGCTACGAGGCGATGGAAGGGCTCTGGCCGCTGCCCGCTGAGACGGCGGACGTCACCACGTCGTTCGGTACGACGCACGTGCGGCGGTCCGGGGCCGGTGACGGCCTGCCGTTGGTCCTGCTCCATGGCGTTCTCGGGAACGGGCTGCACTGGCACTCCGTGGTCGAGGGGCTGGCCCAGGGGCGTCCGGTGCTCGCCCTTGACACCGTCGGGGGCCCGGGGCGCAGCGTGCAGACTGCGCCGATGGCTCGTGAGGCGGACTTTGGTACCTGGTTCGCCGAGGTGCTGGACGGGCTCGGCCTTGAGCGGGTGCACGTTCTGGGGGAGTCGGCGGGTGCCTGGCACGCGACCCTCGTCGGGTTGTACGCGGCCGAGCGGGTGGCAAGCGTGTCCCTGATCGAGCCGAACGGGGTCGTCGCGCGTACCCCGTGGCGGGCGCTGCTGCGGCTGGTCCGGTTCGGTGGCGACCGCACCGAGGAGGGCTGGCGGGCTATGAGCGAGTGGCTCACGCCCGGGCTCACCATGACAGAGGTGGAGCTCGCGAACGTCCGTGCCGGTCAGAGCTTCCGCCTGGCGGTCCGGTGGGCGCGGCCCCTCAAGGACGCGGAGCTGGCATCGTTCACCCCGCCCCTGCTGGCGATCTACGGTGGCGCGTCGGTGGTGTCCGACCCGCCGGCGGCCCAGCGTCGGATCGCGGTGCTCCTGCCGGGCGCCGAGGTCGTGGTCGTGCCCGGCGCAGGTCACGGTGTGCGGGCCCAGGCGCCGGCGCGGGTGGTGGATCGTGTCGTCAGGTTCCTGGTGCGCCACGACGAGGTGCCGCGCGGCGGGTGATGGGCGTTCCTGCGAGCTGTTTGAGAATCGTTCTCATACGTGGTTGACTCTGGCCCGGTATGAGAATGGTTGTCATTCTAGAAGAAAGGAGCGGGCGACCCCGACCGGGCCGCCCGACCACGATGAGAAACCACACCACCCGCACGGCTGCCGGCCTCGGCGCCGCCCTGTCCCTGCTCCTGCTGAGCGCCTGCGCGGCGGACGACGGTGCGGCGGCGGGCTCGCCGTCGTCGTCGGCCGGTACGGACGAGCACGGGGCCGACGAGCACGAGGCGCCGGATGCGACCGAGGTCCAGGCGAGCACGCCGCGTGTCGCCGTCACCTACGACGGCGGTGTGCTCGTGCTCGACGCGATGAGCCTCGAGCCCGTCGGCGAGGTCCAGCTGGAGGGCTTCACGCGGCTCAATCCGGCCGGCGACGAGCGGCACCTGATGGTCTCGACCACCGGCGGCTTCCAGGCCCTCGACCTGGGCACCTGGGCCGAGGCGCACGGTGACCACTCGCACTACTGGACGGCCGAGCCCACCCTGACGGACGTGCGGTACGACGCCACCGAACCCGGTCACGTCGTGGTGCACGAGGGCCGTACGGCCCTGTTCGACGACGGCACCGGCCTGGTCCGGGTCGTCGACTCCGAGCACGTGGCCGACGCCGACGCCGCCGCCCGGGAGTACACGACGCCGTCGGCCCACCACGGCGTGGCCGTCGAGCTGACCGATGACACGCTCGTGGTCTCCGAGGGCACCGAGGACGCGCGGACGGGCATCCGGGTGCTGGACGGCGACGGCGAGGAGATCGCGGCGTCGGACGAGTGCCCCGGCGTGCACGGCGAGGCCGTCGCGGCCGACGAGGCCGTGGTGATCGGCTGCGAGGACGGCGCCGTCGTCTACGCGGACGGCAAGATCACCAAGGTCGAGGCCCCCGACAGCTACGGCCGCATCGGCAACCAGGCCGGTTCCGAGGCATCGCCGATCGTGCTGGGCGACTACAAGACCGACAAGGACGCCGAGCTGGAGCGTCCCACCCGCGTCTCCCTGATCGACACCCGGGACGGGTCGCTGGAGCTGGTCGACCTGCCGTCGTCGTACACCTTCCGGTCGCTCGCGCGGGGCGACGACGGCGAGGCCCTCGTGCTCGGCACGGACGGTCAGGTGCACGTGATCGACCCGGAGTCGGGCGAGCTGACGAAGTCCGTCCCGGTGATCGACGAGTGGGAGGAGCCGGTCGAGTGGCAGGAGCCGCGGCCCGCGATCCTGACGCTGGACGGTTCGGTGTACGTGACCGACCCGGCCACGGACTCGATCCACGCGGTCGACATCGAGACGGGTGAGGTCTGGAAGTCCGCCGAGCTGGGCGTCACCCCCAACGAGCTGAACGGCGTCTCGGGCGGCGAGCCCCACACGCACGAGGCCCACTGAGCCGACGCCGAGTGCTGGACGTTCGCCCTTCCGGGGGTCGGAGAGGGCGAACGTCCAGCACTCGGCGTTGCCGGGGTGGTCAGGAGTGGGGGAAGAAGGCGCGGAGGTCGTCCACCACGACCTCGGGGACCTCCAGGGCCGCGTAGTGGCCGCCCTCCGGGTACTCGGCCCAGTGCTCGATCCGGGCGTTGTCGCGCTCGGCGAACGCGCGGATGGTCTGGAAGTCGTCGGCGAAGACGGCCACGCCGATCCGGCCCGTGCTGACCACCGGCTCCGCGCCCGAGCGCTGCTCGGTGTAGTGGTACCGCACCGAGGTGGCCGAGGTGTTGGTGAGCCAGTAGAGGCTGGCCTGGGCGAGCACCTGGTCGAGGGAGACCTTGCTGGTGCCGTTGCCGAAGTTCTCGAACAGCTCGCTGTAGGCGAGCTGGGCCACGGGAGAGTCGCTGAGCCCGGCCGCGATCGTCTGGGGCCGGGAGCCGTTCATCGCGTTGTACCCGCCCACGCTCTGGAACCACTGCAGGTGCCCCAGGGCGGCGAACTCCTTGGGGCCGAACCCGTCCATCTCACCCTCGGCTCCCGTGGGGAACGAGAAGAGCTGGAGCACGTGGGCGCCCAGGAAGCCCGCGGGGTCGAGGACCGCCAGCTCCCGGCCGACCATGGCCCCGGCGTCGCTGCCGTGCGCGCCGTAGGACTCGTAGCCGAGCCGGCGCATCAGGGTGTCGACGGTGCGGGCCACGCGGGCCATGGTCCAGGAGCCGCCGTCGGCCGGCTCGCTCAGCGGGGTGCTGAAGCCGAACCCGGGGATCGACGGGATCACCACGTGGAACGCGTCCTCGGCGCGGCCGCCGTGGGCCACCGGGTCGGTGAGCGGGCCGATCATGTCGACGAAGTCGAGGAACGAGCCCGGGTAGGTGTGGGTCAGGACGAGCGCCCGGGCACCCGGCTCGGCCGAGCGGACGTGCAGGAAGTGCACCGTCTGGCCGTCGATCTCGGTGAGGAACTGCGGAAAGCTGTTGGCCCGCTCCTCGACGGCGCGCCAGTCGAAGCCGGTGCGCCAGCGGTCGACGGCGCCGCGCAGGTAGGACTCGGGTGTCCCGTAGTCCCAGGAGTCGCCGGGGGCGGCCGGGGCGAAGCGGGTCCGGGCGAGGCGGTCGGCCAGGTCGTCGAGGTCCGCCTGGGGGATCGCGATGCGGAACGGCCGGATGTCGGTGGGGGCTGAGGTGTTCGTCGTGGTGTCCATGTCTCCGACACTACGAGGGGTTCAGGAACGCTTCTTTCCTCTATTCTGAGCTGATTCGAGATCGGGTTCGAGAAGCGAGAAGAAGGAGTCCCATGAGTGCCACCGCGGGGCGTCTGCTCGCCCTCCTGGGTCTGCTGCAGTCGCGCGCCGACTGGTCCGGCGCCGAGCTCGCCGCGCGCCTCGACGTCACCGGTCGTACGGTGCGCAACGACGTCGCCCGCCTGCGGGATCTGGGCTACCCGGTGGACGCCGTGCGCGGGCCCGGCGGACGGTACCGGCTCGGCGTGGGCGGCAGGCTGCCACCCCTCGTGCTCGACGACGAGGAGGCGGTCGCCATCGCGGTGGGGCTGCGGGCCGCGAACGCCGTGGCGGGGATCGAGGAGAGCAGCGCCCGCGCGCTGGGCAAGCTGGAGCAGGTGCTGCCCGACCGGCTGCGCCGCCAGGTCGCCGCCCTGCGGGACGCCACGAGCGCAGGCCCCGTGAACACCGACAGCAACGTCACCGACCCCGCGGTCGACCCCGCCCTGCTCACGGCGCTGGCCGCCGCGATCCGCGACCACCAGGGGCTGCGGTTCTGGTACCGCGAGCAGCCGCGGGAGGTGGAGCCGGTGCGCCTCGTCGCGTGGCAGCGCCGGTGGTACCTCGTGGGCCGGGACGTGGCCTCGGGCGGGTGGGAGCCGTTCCGCGTGGACTGGCTGGAGCTGCGCACACCGGGCGGACGCCGGTTCACGCCTGTGGAGCCGCCGTTCGACCTGACCGAGTTCGTGGTGCGCGAGGTGGCGCGCACGGGCTGGGCGGTGCACGCCCGGATCCTGGTGCACGCACCGGCGCACGAGGTGCTGGACCGCATCAACCCCGCCGTCGGCACGGTCGAGCCACGGGACGACGCCACGTGCGTGCTGGTCACCGGCGGGGACAGCATCGAGACGGTGGCCGTGTGGATCGGCATGCTCGGGCTCGACTTCACGGCCGACGGGCCGCCGGCCCTCGTGGACCACCTGGCGCTGCTGTCCCGGCGGTACGCGGCAGCCGTCCGCAGGTGATGGCTCAGGCGGTGCGGCCGGTTCCGGCGGTGCGCTCGCTGACCAGGCCCCGGAGCATCGCGGCGAGGATCCGGGCCAGCCGCGGCTCCACCTCGACCAGGGCGTGCGCCATGCGCGGGTCGGAGCGGTAGAGCTCCGCGACCTCCGGCCCCGGGGTGGCGATCTGGTGGAAGGTGCCCGCCATCGAGGTCGCGGCGGCGATCAGGTCGACGCCGTCCTGCTCGGTCAGGCCCGGCAGCGCGGCGCGGACGGCGGGGATGATGACGCCCAGCCCTTCGCCGGTCGTGAGCTTGAACTCCCGGACCTTCTCCACCGACACGTTGCGCTCCAGGTTCAGCGGCGTCTGGCCCAGCAGGTCGCAGAACATCCCGCGGGCGGCGAGCGAGGTGGCGAACGCGGCGGCGACGCCGTCGGCGTCGGGCCGCGCGAGGCCGCGCAGGCGCTCGGCGAGGTCCGGCGCCCAGTCCCGCCAGCCCTCGGCCGTGAGGCGCAGGAAGATCTCCTCGCGCGTCTCGAAGTACCGCAGCATCGCGGACTTGTGCATGCCCACGGCGTCCGCGATGTCGGTCAGCGTGACCTGTCGGATGCCCCGCTCGGTGCCGAGCCGGCGGGCGGCGTCGAGGATGGCGACCTCCCGGACGCGCTTGGCCTCGGGGGAGCGGGCCCGCTGGAAGTCGCCTGTCGTCATGGTCACATCTTAGCGCAACGGGGTTGTACAACTTAGAGCAACGGTGTTTTATAAAGCCATGCAGCAGACATGGTTCATCACCGGTTCCTCCCGCGGCTTCGGCCGTTCCCTCGCCCGCGCGGCCCTCGCCGCCGGCCACCGGGTCGCCGCCACGGCGCGCCGCCCCGAACAGCTCGACGACCTCGTGGCCGAGTACGGCGACCGGGTGCTCCCGCTCCGGCTCGACGTGACCGACCCGGCGGCGGCCCAGGCGGCGCTCGCCGAGGCGTCGGCCCGGTTCGGGCGGCTCGACGTGATCGTCAACAACGCGGGCTACGCCAACGTCTCCCCGATCGAGACCACCTCGGACGCCGACTTCCGCACCCAGTTCGAGACCAACTTCTGGGGCGTCTACCACGTGTCCAAGGCGGCGATCCCCCTGCTCCGCGAGCAGGGCGGCGGCCTCGTGATCCAGTTCTCCTCCGTGGGCGGGCGGGTCGGCGGGTCGCCGGGCATCGCGTCCTACCAGGCGGCGAAGTTCGCCATCGACGGGTTCAGCCGGGTGCTCCGGGTCGAGACGGCGCCGTTCGGCGTGCGGGTGCTCGTCGTGGAGCCCAGCGGGTTCCGGACGGACTGGGCCGGCGCGTCCATGACCGTGGCCGACGTGCCGCCGGAGTACGAGTCCACCGTCGGTGCCATGAACGCGCGCATGCGGCAGTCCGGCGCGGGAGCCGCGGGCGACCCGGACCGGGCGGCGCAGATCCTCGTCACGCTCGCCGGGCGTGACGACCTGCCCGACAACCTGCCGCTCGGCGTGAACGCCGCCGAGATGTCCGCGGCGCAGGACCGCCGCCTGCTGGAGTCGGACCTGCGGTGGAGCGCCGTGAGCCGGTCGGCGGACTTCGGCGAGCCGTTCCCGGTCGAGCCCCCGGCCTGACCGGGCGCTCATCTGTGCTTCCTCCGACGCTCATCTGTTAGCCTGACGGCGTTTCACGCAGGAGTCAGAAGGGCGGCGGAGGAGCACGATGACGGCACTCAGCGAAGAGACCGTGGACGGCCTGGTGGCGTCCGCGCCCCAGGGCGCGGACCTCACGGTCCCCACCTACGACCGGTCGCGGCTGACCACCGGGATCGTGCACCTGGGCGTGGGTGGCTTCCACCGCGCGCACCAGGCGATGTACCTGGACCGGCTGATGTCCCAGGGCAAGGCGCTGGACTGGGCGGTCTGCGGGGTCGGCGTGCTGCCGGGCGACGCCCGGATGCGCGACGCGCTGGCCGCCCAGGACGGCCTGTACACCCTGGCGCTCAAGCACCCGGACGGGCGCCTGGAGGCGCGCGTGATCGGGTCGATCACGGAGTACCTCCTGGCGCCCGACGACCCGGAGGCCGTGCTGGAGAAGATGGCCTCGCCCGAGGTCCGCATCGTCTCGCTCACGGTGACCGAGGGCGGGTACAACATCCACCACGTGACCGGCGAGTTCGACCTGGCCGACGCGGCGGTCGCCGCGGACCTGGCCGACGGTGCCGTCCCGGCGACGACGTTCGGGCTGGTCACCGAGGCCCTGCGCCGCCGGCGTGACCGCGGCGTGCCGCCGTTCACCGTGATGAGCTGCGACAACATCCAGGGCAACGGCGAGGTCGCGAAGCGGGCGTTCACCACGTTCGCCCGTGCCAAGGACGCGCAGCTCGCGGACTGGATCGAGCAGCACGTCGCGTTCCCCAGCTCGATGGTCGACCGGATCACCCCGGTCACCACCGACGCCGACCGGGCGCTCGTCGCCGAACGGTTCGGCATCGACGACGCCTGGCCCGTGGTGGCCGAACCGTTCGAGCAGTGGGCCCTGGAGGACACGTTCCCCACCGGCCGGCCCCCGTTCGAGGACGCCGGGGTGCAGGTGGTGGCCGACGTCGAGCCGTACGAGCTGATGAAGCTGCGGCTGCTCAACGCGAGCCACCAGGCCCTGTGCTACGTGGGGTACCTGTCGGGCCACCGGTACGCGCACGAGGTCGCGGGGCAGGACGTGTTCGCACGGTTCCTGCTCGGCTACATGGACGACGAGGGAACGCCCACGCTCGAGCCCGTGCCCGGCATCGACCTGGACCTGTACAAGCGGACCCTCATCGAGCGGTTCGCCAACCCGCACGTGGCGGACACGCTGGCGCGGCTGTGCGCCGAGTCGTCGGACCGTATCCCCAAGTGGTTGCTGCCCGTGGCCCGGTACCACCTGGCGCACGGCGGGCCGATCGACCACGCCGCGCTCGTGGTCGCCTCCTGGGCCCGGTACGACGAGGGCGTGGACGAGGTGGGGGAGCCGATCGAGATCGTGGACCGGCTGGCCGAGCGGCTGCACGCCGCGGCCCTGGCGCAGCAGGACGACCCGCTCGCCTTCCTGCGCGACCGAGAGGTCTTCGGTGACCTCGTCGACGACGAGCGGTTCACCGCCGCGTACGCCTCCGCGCTGGCATCCCTGCACGAGAAGGGTGCCCGCGCCACGGTGGAGGCCCTGGTCGCGCGCGTCAGCGCGTAGTCAGGGGGTGAGGGTCTCCAGGGCCGTCGCGGCGGCGTCGTCCACCACGAGGGTGGTGGCGATGCCGCCGTGCACGGCGGCCACCAGGCCCGGGGCCACGGCGGCGCCGTAGCCGATGGCGATCACCTCGGGCGTCGCGACGAGCTGTTCGAGCGTCACGCCCACGACCCGCTCGTCCAGGCTGGTGCGCACGGGTTGCCCGGTGGAGTCGAAGAGTCGGCCCGAGCACTCGGCGACGGCGCCCGCGGCGGTGGCGGCCTGCTGCTCCTCGGTGCTGATCTGGGGGAACACCGTGGACGTGCGCTCGGACCAGTTCCCGATCGCCACGACGGCGACGTCCAGGTGGTCCGCGCGGGCCAGCGCGTCGGCGATCTCCGGCTGGCGGCGCATGCCGGCGGCGGTCGCGGCGTCGGCCACCAGGAGCGGTGACCACACGGGCCAGGTGCGCACGCCTGGCATCTGGGCGAACGTCGTGATCAGGGCCAGCGAGTTGCCGCTGCCCTCCACGGGCAAGGCGCCGACGAGCTGCACGACGTCGCAGTGCGGCAGCCGGCCGATGTGCCGCACCGCGGCCTCGACCGTGCGGGACCACGAGACGCCCACGGTCGAGCCCTCCGTGATGTGCTCGCGCGCGGTGCGGGCGAGCTCGACCGCCACGTTCTCCCGGGTGCTCAGCGTGTCCTCGCCGCTGGCCGCGACGAGGACCTCGCGCACGCCGAGCCGGGCGGCCAGTCGTGCGCCGCGCTCGCCGTCGACCCGCGGCGGCGTGATCTCGATGCGGACCACGCCCTGCTCCCGGGCCTGCGTGAGCAGGCGGGCGACCTGGAACCGGGAGATGCCGCGATGACGCGCGATCTCCACCTTCGACTTGCCGTCGACGTAGTAGTCGGTACTCACCTCGACCATGAGGTTGGAGTCGTTCTGGGTCACCTGCGTCCTCACTCCCCGCAGGCGGTGGCGGGGAACGGTTGAGCGACTGTTGAGCGGGGGGTCTTGCTCACCTGAGCATACCCAACTACTCTGCGGATGCAGATGAGCAAGCAAGATTTCTCAAATGAGCGCGGCGGAGAGGCTGTGCCAAGGAGAGGACGAGGATGTTCCGACCTCCAAGGGGTAACCCGGCGCCGGGCGTGCCGGTGAGAGCGACGCTGGCTGCCGGGGCGGCAGCCGTCACGCTGGCCCTGTCCGGCTGTGCCGGGGCGGGCGCCGTGGGCGGTGGCGAGGGCGAGCAGATCGTGGTCGCGATCGTCTCGAACCCGCAGATGCAGGACGCGATCTCGCTGCAGGACGAGTTCCGGGCCGCCCACCCGGGCGTCGACGTGCGGTTCGTGTCGCTGCCCGAGAACGAGGCCCGCGCCAAGATCACGGCGTCCGTGGCCACCGGCGGCGGCGAGTTCGACGTCGTCATGATCTCCAACTACGAGACGCCCATGTGGGCCGAGAACGGCTGGATCGAGAACCTGCAGCCGTACATCGACGACACCGAGGGCTACGACGCCGAGGACTTCGTGCCCAGCGTCCGTGAGGCCCTCTCGCGCGACGGCGACATGTACTCCGTGCCGTTCTACGGCGAGTCGTCCTTCCTGGCCTACCGCGCCGACCTGTTCGAGGAGGCGGGCCTGGAGATGCCCGCCAACCCCACCTGGGACGACGTGCGCGAGCTGGCCGGCGAGCTGAACGACCCGGCACAGGACTTCTCGGGCATCTGCCTGCGCGGCCTGGCCGGCTGGGGTGAGGTCATGGCCCCCATGAGCACCGCGATCAACACGTTCGGCGGCGGCTGGTTCGACGAGGACTGGAACGCCACCCTCGACTCGCCCGAGAGCCGCGAGGCCATCGAGACCTACGTCGACACCGTGCGGTCCTTCGGGCAGCCGGGCGCCGCGACGTCAGGCTTCGGCGACTGCCTCACGCGGTTCGCGCAGGGCCAGTCGGCCATGTGGTACGACGCGACCTCCATGGTCTCCTCGATCGAGGACCCGGCGTCCTCGACCGTCGCGGGCAAGGTCGGCTACGCGCCCGCGCCCGTGGCGGACACCGAGTCGGCCGGCTGGCTCTACTCCTGGTCGCTGGCCATCCCCTCCACGAGCCAGCACAAGGACGCCGCCTGGGACTTCGTGTCCTGGATGACGAACAAGGAGTACATCAGGACCGTCGGCGAGGAGATCGGCTGGGAGCGGGTGCCCCCGGGCAGCCGGCTGTCCACCTACGAGATCCCCGAGTACGCCGAGGTCTCCGAGGCGTACGCCGACGCCACGCTGGAGTCGATGAACGGGGCCACCCAGGAGTCGGCCATGACCCACCCGGTGCCCTACCCGGGCATCCAGTTCGTGGGCATCCCCGAGTTCCAGGACCTCGGCACGCGCGTGGGCCAGCAGATGTCCGCGGCGATCGCCGGCCAGGTCTCGGTGGACGAGGCCATCGCACAGTCCCAGCGCTACGCCGACACCGTGGCGGAGACCTACCGGGCCCAGGAGGAGCAATGAGCACCTCGACCATCGACCGGCTCGAGGGCTCGCGGCGGGCGGCCCGGGCCGCGGCGTCCGAGCGCGCCGTGAGCCGCGCGGAGGGATGGCGCCGGCGCGGGCCGCTGCTGCCCGCCCTGATCTTCACGATCATCGTCACGCAGCTCCCGTTCCTCGTGACCATCTGGTACTCGCTGCGCTCGCAGAACCTGCTGCGGCCGGGCGAGGACATCTTCGTGGGCCTGTCCAACTACGTGGACATCGCCGCCGACTCGACCTTCCGGCAGACCGCCCTGAACTCCGTGGTCATCACGCTCGGCTGCGTGCTGGTGGCCATGGTGCTCGGCATCGTGCTCGCGCTGCTGCTGGACCGGCCCTTCTTCGGCCGCAGCGTGGCGCGCACCATGCTCATCACGCCGTTCCTCGTGATGCCCGTGGCGTCCTCGGTGCTGTGGTCCGTCGCGATGCTCAACCCGACGTACGGGCTGTTCAACTGGACGCTCGGGCTGGTCGGCATCGAGGCCGTGGACTGGACGTCGACGTACCCGGTGATCGCCATCCTGATGGCACTGGTCTGGCAGTGGACGCCGTTCATGATGCTGCTCGTGCTCGCGGGCCTCCAGGCCCAGCCGAAGGACGTGCTGGAGGCGGCGTCGGTCGACGGCGCGGGGCCGTGGCGCACGTTCACCTCGATCACGCTGCCGCACCTGCGCCGGTACATCGAGCTGGGCGTGCTGCTCGGCGTCATCTACGTGGTCAACACGTTCGACCAGATCTACCTCATGACGGCGGGCGGGCCCGGTACGGCCAGCGCCAACCTGCCGTTCTACATCTACCAGCGCGCGTTCCTCGGGTTCGACATCGGGCAGGCCGCCGCCATGGGCGTCGTCGTCGTGATCGCCACGATCATCGTGGCCTCGGCCGCGCTGCGCCTCATCTTCCGCAGCTTCGAGGTCAAGGAGTGAGCATGTCCGACGTGACGCGCGCGTACCGCCGTCGAACCACGGGTGGCGTGCTGACGACGCTCACCTGGTTGCTGGCGCTCGCCTTCTTCTTCCCGGTGGCCTGGATGGCGGCCACGGCGTTCAAGCAGGAGAACCAGGCGGCGTCCGACCCGCCCACGTGGTTCTTCACGCCCACGCTGGACCAGTTCCGGGCCGTGATCGAGGGCGGCTCGGGCACCTACGTGGCCAACTCCGCCATCGCGACCGGCGTCTCGACCGTGCTGGTGCTGCTGCTGGGCGTCCCGGCGGCGTACGCGCTGTCCATCCGGCCGGTGGAGAAGGTCAGTGACGTGCTGTTCTTCTTCATCTCCACCAAGATGCTGCCGGTCGTGGCCGTCATCGTGCCCATCTACGTGGTGGCCGGGCAGCTCAAGGTGCTCGACAACATCTGGACCCTGGTGGTCCTGTACACCGCGATGAACCTGCCGATCGCGGTATGGATGATGCGGTCGTTCTTCCTGGAGGTGCCGGGGGAGGTGCTGGAGGCGGCGTCCGTGGACGGCGCCGGGCTGATGCGCACCCTGCGGTCGGTGCTCATCCCGATGGTGGCCCCCGGCATCGCGGCCACGGCGCTGATCTGCGTGATCTTCGCGTGGAACGAGTTCTTCTTCGCGCTCAACCTCACCGCCTCGCGGGCGGCGACGGTGCCGGTGCTCATCGTGTCGACGATGACCAGCGAGGGGCTGTTCCTGGCCCGGCTGTGCGCGGCGGCGCTGCTGGCGTCCCTCCCGGTGATCATCGCCGGCTGGGTGGCGCAGAAGCAGCTCGTGCGCGGGCTGTCGATGGGCGCGATCAAGTAGGAGCGGACTGCGGAAGTTGCCTTCTACCCAGCGATTGGGCCCGGAACCACGTCGGTTTTCGGGCCCAATCGCTGGGTAGAAGGCAACTTCTGCGGGCCAGGGGCGTCTGCTCTCCGGCGGGCGGCCCGGTGGGCGCGGGCGGCCCGGCGGCCCGGTGGGCGCGGGCGGCCCGGTGGCCCGGTGGGCGGCGGCCAGGCGGGAGGCCGGCGGGTGGTGGCCCGTGATGGCCCGGGCCCGGGCCGCCGTCGGGCTGAGTCTTGTTCCGCAGGCCATGGGCGACCGTCTGCTGGTGGATGACGGTCTCCTGGGGCCTGGTGAACCGGGACCAGTAGCGGCGGAGGGCCGGAACCGTCGGGCTCCGGCAGAATTCCCTACTTTTTCTGTCGGGTACTTGCCGGAGAAAATCGGCGCTCGTTCGATGGGGACATGCGCCTTGGATCAGATCAACGGAGACCTGTCCGCACCGGCTGGGTCGCGGCGTTCGTCGCGTCCGTGCTCGCCGCGGGGGTCGCCCCGCTGCCGTTGGCCGCGGACGCCGACGCCGTCGTCCCCGACGCCGCCGGTATCGCCGCCGTCGCGACGTCCCCCACCCCGCCGACCGCGGCCACCACCTACGCCAACCCCGTCACCGCCGGCGTCACCGACACCTTCCCCGACCCGGCCGTCATCCGCGGCAAGGACGGCGCCTGGTACGCGTACGGCACGCAGAACCCCGTGTTCAACAGCCAGGGCGAGCCGGGAGAGCGGATCCTGCCGATCCTGCGGTCCACCGACCTGGTGACCTGGGAGTACGCGGGGGAGGTGATCCAGCCGGACGAGGTCCCGGCCACCTGGCGGGACAACTCCCGCGCCTGGGCGCCCGACATCCGCTACGTCGACGGCGAGTACCTGCTCACCTACGGGCTCTCCACGGGTGGGCTCGCCGTGGCCACCGCGCCGACGCCGACCGGCCCGTGGACCCACCGCGACGAGCTGCTCGTCCCGTCGGCACCGATCGACGGCTGCCCCACGGGCAACATCGACCAGGCCCTGTTCACCGACGACGACGGCACGCTCTACCTGTACTGGGGCAGCTACGACGTCGTCTGCGTTTCGGAGCTGACGCCCGGGGCGGGGGAGCTGACCGGTCCCGTGACCCAGGTGGCGCAGGGCCGCCGCATGGAGGGGGCCTACGTGGTGCGCCACGACGACCTCTACTACCTGATGTACTCCGACGCCGGCTGCTGCGAGGGCGCCTACAGCGGCTACACCGTCAAGGTGGGGCGCAGCGAGAGCCCGCGGGGCCCGTTCCTGGACGACGACGGCGTGGACCTCATGGCCGAGTCGAGCAAGGGCGGCTACGTGCTGACCTCGAACGGCAACGGCTTCGTGGGCCCGGGCCACCACTCGGTGGTCACCGACCTGGCGGGCCAGGACTGGATGGCGTACCACGCGATCCCGGCCGACGACCCCGACTTCCCGCCCGTGGAGACCCGCAACGGCGTGCTCAACCTGTCCAAGCGGCCGCTCATGATCGACCGGCTCGACTGGATCGACGGCTGGCCGGTGGTCAACGCGGGCGCCGGGCCGTCGTCGGGTCCGCAGGCCGCGCCGGTCACCACCGGCGCCGTCGGAACGACGTTCGCGGACGGTTCCCTCGACGGCTGGCGCGCAGACGGCGACGTCGCGGTCGCCGAGGCGCCCGATGCCGGGCCGTACGTGCGACTCGACGGATCGTCCCTGGTCAGCCGGGCTCGGACCGGCGGCGACGTGCGCGCGCAGGCGGACGTGCGCGTACCCGGTGCGGACGGCGCCGCGGGGCTCACGCTCGGCACGGGCGCGCAGCGGGTGACCGCATGGGTGGACCGGACGGCCGGGGAGCTGCGCGTCGAGTCCGGTCACGGGCCGCGCGCCGTCCGGGCGGCCGCGGACCTGCCGGAGGCGTTCGGGTACGAGGACTGGTCCGTCGTGACCCTCGACCGCGCCGGCGGGACGTACACCGCGACCGTCTCGGCCGACAATCTCAAGGACCCGCTCGGCACCGTCACGCTGCGGGACCGGGGGCGTCCGTCCGGGAACCCCGTGCCGGTCGGCGTGACCGCGCACGGCCGGGCCGACGCCGACAACGTCAGCCTGGTCGCGGCCGCCGAGCCGGTGACCGAGCGGGTGCCGGACCCGCAGCCCGGCGCGCTGCTGCCGGACGCCTCGGACGAGTTCGACGGCGACGTGGTGCCGGGCGGGCCGGGATCGGGCTGGACCTGGGTCCGTGGCCCGGCGGACGGCGTCCGGCTGGAGGACGGTGCCCTCGCGTGGCCGACCCAGGCCGCCGAGCTGCACCTCGGGAACAACACCGCCTCGGTGCTGACGCGGGACGCCCCCGAGGGCGACTACCTGGTGGAGACCCGCCTGGAGCTGGACGGCGTCGGCGTGAACAAGCAGGCCGGCCTGGTCCTGTACGCCGACGACGACCAGTTCGTGAAGCTGGTGCACTCCCAGCTCGGCCTGCAGCGCAAGCCGGGCAGCGTCGCGCAGATGGTGGAGTTCACCAAGGAGGCCGCCCGGCCGACCAGCACGCCCCCGGCGGCCGTGTACGCCGCACCGATGTGGGGTGCGGCGCCCGGGGAGACGACGTGGCTGCGCCTGGCGGTGCACGAGGACGCGGCGCACGACGAGTACGAGGTGCGCATGGCCTCCAGCACCGACGGCGAGACGTGGCGCTGGGGCGGGGTCTGGACGCTCCCGTCGGACAAGCCCCTGCGCATCGGCCTGGTCGCCATGAACACCCCGGGCGCGGAGGCCCGCTTCGCCTACGTCCGCACCCACACCCTCGACCGGACCCGCTGAGTGCTGGGTCTTCGCCCTTCTTCGTGTGCCAGGAGGGCGAAGACCCAGCACTCGACGGACCGGAGTTCTGTTCGGGAGGCGGGCGAAAGGGGCGGGTATTTTGCCGGGGTGTTGACGGAAAAAAACGGAGGTTCCTATGGTCGCTCGCATGTCGACGACGACACCCGGCAGCACCGCGCGCCGCGCCCATGAAGGCCGCGTCCTCGGTGCCCTGCGCGACGGCCCCCTGAGCCGCGCCGAGCTCGCCCGCCGTGTGGGCCTGTCCCGCACCACCCTCTCGGAGACCACCGCCGAGCTCCTGCGCCGCGGCGCCATCGTCGTGCTCGACACCGACGCCGCCACCCGCCGCGGCAGCGGCCGGCCCGCCGAACGGCTGGCGCTGGACCCCGGGTCCGGCCAGTACCTCGGCGTCGACTTCGGGCACCGGCGGGTCCGGGCGGCCGTCGCCGACGCGACGCGCGAGACCGTCGCGTCCGGCGTCGAGCACTACGCGGACGACACCCCGTGGTCCGAGCGGCTCGACCTCGCCTTCGCGCTCATCGACCGGCTCGCCAGCGAGCACGGCCTCCACTTCGGCGAGCTGCAGGCGGTCGGCATCGGCGTCGTCGGACCCTACGGCGGACGGCGGCCGGACGGCGCACCCGTACCGTGGGCGCGCCGCTCCGCGCCCGACGACGTGCGGGGCGCGTTCGCCGACCGGTTCGGCGCCCCCGTCGTGGTCGACAACAACACGCGGCTCGCGGCGCTCGCGGAGGCCGTGTCCCAGCCCGAGAGCGCCACCGACCTGCTGTACGTGCGGCTGTCCGACGGCGTGGGCGGCGGCCTCGTGGTCAGCGGCCGCATCGGCACGGGCGCCCACGGGTTCGCGGGGGAGCTGGGCCACGTGTCCGTCGACCCGGCCGGTACGCGGTGCCGCTGCGGCAAGCGCGGCTGCCTGGAGACCGTCGCGTCGACGCCCGCCGTGCTGGCCGCCTGCCGCGCGCAGGGGGTCGAGGTGCACACGCTCGACGACCTCGCGGCGGTGGTGGCCACCAGCGACCCGGCGGCCGAGGGCGTGCTGCGCGAGGTCGGCGCCGCCGTCGGCCGGGTGCTCGCGATGGCCGCGCTCACGCTGGACCCCGACGAGGTGGTGATCGGCGGGGAGATCGTGCACGTGGCGCCCGTGATCGTCGAGCAGGCGGCCGCCACGCTGCGCTACGAGCTGCATCCGCTGCCCGCCGCCGAACCCGTGCTCGTGCGCCCCGGCCGCTTGCGCGACACCGACGGCGCGCTCGGTGCGCTCGCCGCCGCCTTCCACCTCTCGCCCCTCCTGGCCGGCTACCCCCACCCCGAGGCCGGACGCCGCGGAGCCCTGCGCGAGGTCCTTCCCGAGTCGTTGCCCCCACGCCTGAGGAGAGCCCAGTGACCGCGACCGTGTCCACCCCGACCCCGGCGAGGACCGGGTCACCACCCCGGCGGCGCGCCGGACGCAGAACCACCCTGCTGGTGCTCAACACCCTCTCGATCGTGGGCGGCATCGGCATCTGGTGGGTGCTGGCCCTGACCGGCCTCCAGCTCCCGACACCGCCCGAGGTGCTGGCCAAGGGCGTACAGCTCGCCGCCGACGGCACCCTGGCCGAGGACCTGCTGGCGAGCCTGGGCCGGGTCCTGGCCGGGTTCCTGCTCGGTTCGGCGGCCGCGATCCCGGTCGGGTTCCTCATGGGGTGGTACGTGCCGGCCCGGGGCCTGTTCGAGCCGTGGATCCAGTTCTTCCGCACCATCCCGCCGCTCGCGCTGCTGCCGCTCGTGCTGGTGCTCATGGGCATCGGTGAGCTGCCCAAGGTGTTCGTCATCTTCCTGGCCGCGTTCCTGGCGTGCGTCATCTCGACGTACCAGGGCGTGGTGAGCGTGGACCGGACGCTGATCAACGCGGCCCGGGTGCTGGGCGCCAAGGACGGCACGATCTTCCTGCGCGTGGTGGTGCCGGCGTCGTCGCCGTTCATCCTCGTGGGCATGCGCGTGGGCCTCGGCTCGGCGTGGGCCACCCTCGTGGCCGCCGAGCTGCTGGCGGCGCAGGCGGGCCTCGGGTTCCGCATGCAGCAGGCCCAGACCTACTACGACCTCGCGACGATCTTCGTCTCCATCGTCGCCATCGGCGTGCTCGGCCTCGTGATGGACCGGCTGCTGCTGCTCGCGGAGACCCGGCTGACCGGATGGCAGGAGCGCCGATGACCACCAGCACCCTGGCGGGTACCGCCAAGATCTCCGTCCGCGACGCCCGCAAGACGTTCGCCCTGAAGGACGAGGAGTTCGTCGCGCTCGACGGTGTCCGGCTCGACGTCGCGGACAACGAGTTCGTCACCGTGGTCGGGCCGTCGGGCTGCGGCAAGTCCACCCTGATGAACATCGTCGCGGGCCTGGAGGCGCCGACGTCGGGCGAGGTGCTGGTCGACGGCGCTCCGGTGACGGGGCCCGGCCCCGAGCGCGGCGTCATCTTCCAGCAGTACGCGCTGTTCCCGTGGCTGACCGTGCGCAAGAACGTCGAGTTCGGGCTCAAGGTCGCCGGCCTGCCTGCCGCAGAGCGGCGCGAGCGTGCCGAGCACTACGTGCGCCTCGTGGGCCTGGAGCAGTTCGCGGACGCGCTGCCCAAGACCCTGTCGGGCGGCATGAAGCAGCGGTGCGCGATCGCCCGCGCCTACGCCGTCGACCCCTCGATCCTGCTCATGGACGAGCCGTTCGGGGCCCTGGACGCCCTGACCCGCGTCCGGCTGCAGGAACAGCTCCTGCAGACGTGGAGCAGCGAGAAGCGCACCGTCCTGTTCATCACCCACGACGTGGACGAGGCGGTGTTCCTCGCCGGCCGCGTCGTGGTCATGGCCGCCCGGCCGGGCCGCATCCACGAGGTGATCGACGTGGACCTGCCCTACCCGCGCACCGAGGAGGTGCGGCTCAGCCCCGAGTTCGCGCAGCTGCGCAACCGCGTCTGGCGCGCCGTCTACCACCAGCCCGCCGCCCGCTGACCGCGGCGGGGCCCGACCCAGAACCAGAGGACATCATGCGACTGACCAGGAAGACCTTCGGCGCCGCGTTCGCCGGCCTCGCCCTCGTGCTCTCCGTGGGCGCCTGCTCCGGCGGCGCGTCCGGCGCGGACGGCGGCACCATCAAGGTGAACTTCGGCTACATCCCCGACTTCAACGGCACCAGCCTCCTGGCGATCGCGGAGGATCAGGGCCTGTGGGAGAAGCACGGCATCGACGCCACGACGTCGTCGTTCACCAACGGGCCGCTGCAGGTCCAGGCGCTCGGCACGGGCGACCTCGACTTCGGGTACATCGGGCCGGGCGCGTTCTGGCTGCCCGCCTCCGGGCAGGCCAAGATCGTCGCGCTGAACACCCTGGGCCGGGCCGACCGCGTCGTGGCGCAGCCCGGCATCGAGTCCGTCGAGGACCTCGCGGGCAAGACCGTCGCCGTGCCGGAGGGCACCTCGGGCGACATGATCCTCACCCTCGCCCTTCAGGAGGCGGGTATGACCAAGGACGACGTCGAGCTCGTGCCCATGGAGCCGCCGGCCATCGTGTCGGCGCTGTCCTCGGGGCAGGTCGACGCCGCGGGCTTCTGGTACCCGGCGCTCGCCACGGTCAAGGAGCAGGTGCCCGACCTGGTCGAGCTCGCCCAGAACACGGACTTCGAGGAGACGATCGCCTTCCCGACGGCGTTCGTCGCCGGGAACGACGTCGTGGCCGACGACGCGGAGAAGGTCGACGCCGTGCTCAAGGTGCTGCGTGAGGCCATGGACTACCGGGCCGACCACCTGGACGAGACGATCGCCCTCACCGCCGACTTCAACGGCCTGGAGGCCGCCGACGTCGAGGCGGACGCCGCGAACGTCGACGTGCTCGACGCGCAGGAGGCCGACGCGCTCACGCAGGACGGCACCACCGACACGTGGCTGACGGGCATGCAGGAGTACTTCGTGGACGCCGGGCAGCTGCCCGAGGCCGTGGACCCCGCGGAGTTCTACCTCGGCGACCAGTTCGTCCAGGCGGGTGAGTGACCCGGTGGCAGGCACGAACGTCCTGTTCCTCATGACCGACCAGCACCGGGCCGACACGCTGGGGGCCTACGGCAACCCGCTGGCGGCCACGCCGGTGCTGGACCGGCTCGCGGCGTCCGGCACCCGGTTCGACCGGTGGTACACGCCGACGGCGATCTGCACGCCGTCGCGCGCGAGCCTGCTCACCGGGCAGGCGCCGTTCCGGCACCGCGTGCTGGCCAACCACGAGCGCAACGTGGGCTACCAGGAGGACCTGGCCGACGGCACCTTCACCTTCGTCGAGGCCCTGCGCGAGCGGGGGTACAACACGGGGCTGGTGGGCAAGTGGCACGCCGGCACCGTGAAGAACGCCGCGTCGTTCGGGTTCGACGGGCCGGACCTGCCCGGGTGGCACAACCCCGTGGAGAACGAGGACTACCTGGCCTACCTGGCCGAGCACGACCTGCCGCCGTACGAGATCAGCGACCGCATCCGCGGCACGCTGCCCAACGGCGGCCCGGGCAACCTGCTGGCGGCCCGGCTGCACCAGCCCGTGGAGGCCACCTTCGAGCACTACCTGGCGACGCGGACGATCGAGCTGCTGGAGCGGTACGCGGACGAGTACCGGTCGGGACAGCGGCCGTTCTTCCTGGAGCTGAGCTTCTTCGGGCCCCACCTGCCGTACATCGTGCCGGACGAGTACTTCGACCTGGTCGACCCGGCCGACGTGGAGCTGCCTGCCTCTGTCGCGGAGACGTTCGAGGGCAAGCCGCCCGTCCAGGCCAACTACAGCGCCCACTGGACCTTCGACACCATGCCGATCGAGGTGACGCGCAAGCTCATCGCGGTCTACTGGGGCTACGTGACGCTCATCGACCAGCAGATCGGGCGGGTGCTGGACGCGCTGGAGCGGCTCGGGCTCGTGGACGACACCGCGGTGTTCTTCACGTGCGACCACGGCGAGTTCACCGGCGCGCACCGCCTGCACGACAAGGGCCCGGCCATGTACGAGGACATCTACCGCACGCCCGGCCTGCTGCGGGTCCCCGGCGGCCCGGCCGGTCAGGTGCGCACCGAGTTCGTCAGCCTGCTGGACTGCACGGCGACCATCCTGGAGCTGGCCGGGGCCGACCCGGCGCCCGCCGTCGACTCACGCAGCCTGCTCCCGCTGGCGCGGGGGCTCGACGTCGAGTGGCAGCAGGACATCGTGTGCGAGTTCCACGGGCACCACTTCCCCTACCCGCAGCGCATGCTGCGGGAGGACCGGTACAAGCTGGTGGTCAACCCCGACTCGGTGAACGAGCTCTACGACCTCCAGGAGGACCCGGACGAGCTGTCCAACGCGTACGAGGACCCGGACCTGGCGGACGTGCGCCGGCGGATGACGAGCCGCCTCTACGGGCTGCTCCGGGACCGGGGCGACAACTTCTACCACTGGATGACCACGATGTACGACGTCGGGGAGGTCGACCACGACCCGACCCAGTCGGGCCTGGACGAGACCACCTACCGCGGCGTCGCCTGACGGTCCGGGGCACGGTCCGGCCCGGCCGGGGCGGGCCCCGTGCGCAGGTGGTCCAGCAGCAGGTCCAGGACCGACTGGAGCTGGTCCGTGCTGCCCGTGGCGCGCAGCACCTGGACCCCGCCCTGGATGCCGGCGACGAACGCGCCGGCCACCACGGCGGGATCCAGGCCCGGGCTGACCAGGCCCTTGGCCTGCATCGTTAGGACGCCGTCCCGGACGCGGCGCTGCCACTGGTCCAGCAGCTCGGTCACCACCTCCCTCGCCCCCGCGGTGCTCGACACCTGGTCCATCAGCGCGCCCAGCGGGCAGTGCCGGCCCTGGGCGCGGTACCGCTGCAGGACGGCGTCGCGCCACGCCCACCACGACTCCCAGGAGTCGAGCGCGCTCAGGTGCGGCTCCTGGTCGGTGAGCACCCGGTCGGCCTCGTGGCGTGCGACGGCGAGCAGCAGCTCCTCCTTGCCGCCCGGGAAGTAGTGGAAGAGCTGACCCTTGCTGGTACGCGTGACGGCGAGGACGTCGTCGAGCGTGGCCGCACCGGGGTCCGTGCCGCGCAGGTACCCGGCGGCGCCCTCGAGGATGCGCTGCCGGGTGGCCTGACCCTTGGGCGTGAGCTTCACGGTGCCGACGCTACGGCCAATTTTCTGGACTTGCTAGTCCAAAAAAGGGTTCCTAGCGTCGCCGGCATGACACAGCGACTCACGGGCCGGACCGCCCTCGTGACCGGGTCCACCAGCAACATCGGACGGGCGATCGCCGAGGCGCTCGCGGTCCAGGGGGCGCACGTCGTCGTCTCGGGCCGCGACGAGCAGCGTGGCGCGGCGGTCGTGGCGGGCATCCGCGCCACGGGCGGCGCCGCCGACTTCGTCCGGGCCGACCTCGACGGCAGCCCGGAGGCGAGCCACGCGCTCGCCGCGGCGGCCGCCGAGGTGCTGGGCGGGCGCATCGACGTGCTGGTGAACAACGCCGGCATCTACCGCTCGGCGCCGACCCTGGCCGAGACCGACGCGGAGGCCCTCGACCGGCTCTACGCCGTGAACGTCAAGGCCCCGTACTTCCTCACCCAGGCCGTCGCGCCCCGCATGGTCGCCGGCGGCGGCGGCGCGATCGTCAACCTCGGCTCGTGGGTGGCCCGGCTGGCGCTGCCCGTCGGTGGCGCCTACGCGTCCACCAAGGCCGCGCTGGAGTCGCTGACCCGCTCGTGGGCCGCCGAGCTCGGCCCCCAGGGCGTGCGGGTCAACGCCGTCGCGCCGGGCGTCGTCCGCCCTCCCGAGCTCGACCCGGACGTCTCGTTCTCGGAGGAGATCACGGTCGGCACCCCGGCCGGCGCGCCGGGCCACCCGGACGCGATCGGCGCCGCGGTGGTGTACCTCGCCTCGGACGACGCCCGGTTCGTGCACGGCACGGTGCTCGACGTCGACGGCGGCCGCAGCGGCGTCGCGGTCGTCGCGGCGTGACCATGCGGTTGCTGCCAGGATCCGGCTGATTCTGGCAGCAACCGCTTGATGGTCGTCCGGGTGAAAGGGGTGCATGTCGCGAGATTTCACCCAAAGTTTACTGATGTCACCTCAGGTCAGGGTCGGGGCGTGTCAGGGTGGGCGAGGCGCCGTGGCCCGCAGGGGGTCGCGGGCCGACGGACACGGAGGTCGACGATGCGCACACGTCTCGGACGGGCACAGGGAATCGGGCCGGCGCTGTGGGGCGGGCTGTCCGCGCTGGCGGTCGGTGCCGGGGTGCTGGTGGCGCCGGGTGCGGTCGCGCAGGTCGCCGGGTACGACGCCGGGCCGGTCGCCGGGTACGACGCCGGGCCGGTCGCCGGGCAGGTTGCCGGGCAGGGCGCGACGACGGCGGAGGCGGCGCGGCCGGCCGCCGTGGCCGACGTCCCCGCCGGCTACTACGACAGCGCCGAGGGCCTGACGGGCGACGCGCTCAAGGCCGAGCTCAACGACATCATCAGCGCCGCCGACGCCCTGTCCTACAGCGAGGTCTGGGACGGCCTGATGGCCACGGACGAGGACCCCGCCGACCCGGACAACGTGATCCTCCTGTACAGCGGCGAGTCGCGGGCCAAGAACCTGAACGGCGGCGACGTGGGCGACTGGAACCGCGAGCACGTCTGGGCCAAGTCTCACGGCGACTTCGGCACCTCGACCGGGCCGGGCACCGACCTGCACCACCTGCGCCCCACGGACGTGCAGGTCAACAGCATCCGCGGCAACAAGGACTTCGACGAGGGCGGCAGCGAGGTGAGCGGCGCGCCGGGCAACTTCACGGACGCCGACTCCTTCGAGCCCCGCGACGAGGTGAAGGGCGACGTCGCCCGCATGATCCTGTACATGGCGGTGCGCTGGGAGGGTGAGGACAGCTTTGCCGACCTGGAGCCCAACGACTCCGTGAACAACGGCTCGGCCCCGTACCACGGCCGGCTGTCCACGCTCCTGGCCTGGAACGCCGCCGATCCCGTGTCGGACTTCGAGGTGCACCGCAACGACGTGATCTACGAGCAGTTCCAGCACAACCGCAACCCGTTCGTCGACCACCCGGAGTGGGCGGACGCCATCTGGGGCTGATCTCCCTACGGTGCGTGCGGCGGGTCCCGGTGTCCGGGGCCCGCCGCGCGTCTTTCGACGCCGCCAGATCGTCCGCGGGGAACGATGGCCCCGGCTCGCCGGGTTCCTTACGCTGGAGGGAGCAGGCCCGTACGGCGCCGCTGCGACGGGGCGCCCGGCGGGCGACGACGCGGACGCGGAGGTCGGCATGGCTGGCGAGAGCACGTCTGAGGTGCGGGTCCCACCGCGCTGGTTCGTCCGGACGGCGTGGGGGCTGCACCG
Source organism: Promicromonospora sp. MS192 (assembly GCF_049532985.1). Taxonomy (GTDB): domain Bacteria; phylum Actinomycetota; class Actinomycetes; order Actinomycetales; family Cellulomonadaceae; genus Promicromonospora. The sequence continues at coordinate 262,707 of NZ_CP186693.1, forward strand.
CCGCCTCTACCGTCTCACCGGCGGTCGCCTGGGCCTGCGCCGGCCGAGGGCGGGGAGCTGGGGGATGCTGCGCCTGACCACCTCGGGCCGCAGCACCTGCCGCGAGCACAGCGTGATCCTCGCCTACGTCGAGGACGGCCCGAACGTCGTCACGCTGGCGATGAACGGGTGGTCCGACGGCGACCCCGCGTGGTGGCTCAACCTGCAGGCGCACCCGGACGCGACGGTGGACCTGGTCGACGGCGACCGGCTGGTGCGCGCCCGGGCGGCCCACGGTCACGAGCGCGACCGGTTGTGGGCGCGGTGGCGCGAGGTGGAGCCGCACCTCGACGCCTACGCCGCCCTGCGGTCGACCGAGACCGTGCTCGTGGTCCTGGAGCCCCGGTACGAGCCCACGCACCGGGAGTGACCGACGGCGTCGCTCAGAGCGTCGCGGACGCCAGGGCCTCCTCCTGACCGTCGAGCGTGATCTCGATCCGGTCCACGTCGGTGAGCGGTACCGCCGACGACGCGTCCAGCCCGATCGTCGCCCCGCCCTTCCACGACCACGTGCCCGCGACCGTGCGCGCCCCGTCCCGCGCGACCAGCACGAGGTCGTAGGTGATCGGCTCCGGCGGTACGTAGCTCTCCTCGGGCGGCTGCCCGGGCGCGGGCGGGTAGTGGCAGCTCCAGCGCAGGCTCGTGCCCCAGGTGGTGGGGGTGACGACGAGCTCGGCGCGCATGTCGGCGTCGCCCACCGGGCGGAGCTGGACGGTGCGGGCGCCCGCGGCGGCGACCGTCGTCGTGCCGTCGGGGGTGTCGCCCAGGGTGTCGTTCCCGAGCAGCGTGCCGCCCGCGACGCCCACCGCGAGCAGGGCGGACGCCGCGACGGCACCCAGCGTGCGGCGTCGGCGGCGGGAACGGCGGGCCGCCCCGGCGAGGCCCGCGAGCGGGATCACGTCGGCGGCGCCGGGGCCCGGGCGCGCGGGTCCGCCGCCGTCGGTTCGCTCGCCGTCCGGGAGGTCGGCGGCCAGCGCCTCCGCGTGCGCCGCGGTGAGCGTGCTGAGCAGGCCGGGCATTCCGGCGAGGTCGGCCACGGCGGCGCGGCACGCGTCGCACTCGGCCAGGTGTCGCTCGTACGCCCGGCGGTCGCTCGGGCTCAGGGCGCCGAGCACGTACGCGGCGTCCCACTCGGCGAACCGGTCGCCGCCGTGCCCCTCGTCTGCCACCGGGATCATGAGGTGACTCCTTTCTCCTGCAGGGCCAGCCGCAGCGCGCGCAGCCCGTAGTGCAGGCGGGACTTCACGGTCCCGGGTGCGATGCCCATCTCGGTGGCGAGCTCGGCCACCGAGCGGCCGCCGTAGTACGCGCCCACGACGACCGCCCGGTGCGCCGGCGAGAGCGACACCAGGGCATCGGCCACCAGCCACGAGTCGAGCACGGCCTGCGTCGTGTCCCGCTCCTCCTGGTCCGGGACGTGCCCCGTGGCCCGCTCGCGGGTGCGGCGGGCGCTGCGGAGGTGGTCGACGGTGAGGTTGCGCGCGACGGTGAACAGCCAGGCGCGCACCGAGTCCTCGGGACGTTCGAGCACCTCGGGGTGGCGCCACGCGCGCAGCAGGGTCTCCTGCACCACGTCGCGCGCCTCCTCCTCGTCGCCCGTGCGCCGCACCACGTACCGGTACAGCGCGTCGGCGTGCGCGTCGTGGACCGCCGCGAGGAGCTCGTCCTCCGCGCCCGCGCCTGTGTTCACGCCTCCGTCACCTCCTGGGGCCGCTCGCCGGGGTTACTTCTGGAGCTGCAGCGAGAACTCGATGCTGCCATCGTCCTCCACCGTCACGAAGCCCAGGTCCGGCGCCTCGACGTCGAAGTCCGCGAACGTGACCGGCACGCTGCCGACCACCTGGACCGGCTCGCCGCTCGCGGCGTCGCCCGCGACCTCGGCCTCGACCGTGGCCGGCTGCGTCACGCCGTGCACCGTGAGCTCGCCCGTCAGCTCGACGGCGGTGGCACCCTCCTCGATCGGCGCCGGCTCGGTGAGCTCGAACGTCGCCGTCGGGTAGGTGCCCACCTCCAGCGCCTGGTCGCGGAAGTACGCGTCACGGTTGGCCTCGTCGGTCGCCACGGTGGACATGTCGACCTCCACGGTCGCCGCCGAGATGGCGCCGTCCGCCACCGTGACCGAACCGGTGACGTCCTCGGTGCGGCCGGTGACCGTGACGTCCTGGCCCTGCAGCACCTCGTCGAGGCGGTAGCCGGCGAACGAGCCCTCGCCGATGGTCCATGTGCCGTCCGCCGCGTCGGCGTCGGTCAGCGGTGCCGCGGACTGTTCGAGCGTGGGTGCTGCGTCCGCCGGACCGACCCAGTCGGCGTACAGGCCCGGACCCCAGATCGCCGCGGCCGCCCCGACCACGACCACTGCCGCCCCGACGCCGATCCCCACCTTTGCTCCTGTGCGCACGTCCGCCCCTCTCGTTCGCAGGCCGACCCGGTGCCGGCCTCTGCCCCTCACGACGGGTGAAAGGGGGGATCGGTTCAATCCGGCTTCTCAGTCCGTGGTCGTCAGGCGCATCGCGACGCTCGCGGGCGCCGTCTCGACGAAGCCCAGGCTGCGGTACAGGGGCCGCCCGGGCGCGTCCGCGTTGAGCGTGACGTACGGGTCGGCCGGCGCGCGCTCGGCGATCTGCGCCAGGAGCCACGTCATGACGCGCCGGCCCAGGCCGCGGCTCTGGTGCTCCGGCAGCGTCGCGATGTCGGCGATGTGGAAGTACCAGCCGCCGTCGCCCAGGGTGCGGCCCATGGCGACCGCCGTGTCCGTGGCGACCTCGCGGACGTGGCAGAACGCCCAGCTCGCCGTGAGCACCGGGGCGGCCTGCTCGGGCGTCTTCGGCGAGAGGCCCGACGCCGCACGCAGGTGCACGTACTCGTCCACGCTCGGCGCGGTGGGGAGCAGGAGGTAGGGGTCGTCGTTCATGGGATCACCGTACGGTCGCGGCCGGACCTTGCGGGCGCCTCAGCCGGCGAGCGCGACCTCGTCGTGGCGCGCGACGCCGAAGGTGCTCCCGGGGTAGCGCAGCCCCGAGAAGTACATGTTGGTGTGCGCGACGATCTGCTCGCCCGTGACGTGCACGCCGTCCCACACGCTGTCGGTGGTGGTGTGGCCGTCGCTCACCAGGGTCACGTCGTAGCCGAGCGCGGCGGCGCGCTGGGTGGTGGTCCGCACGCAGAAGTCGGACTGCGCGCCGACGACGACCAGGCGCGTGGCCCCGAACCCGTCCAGCGTCGCGCGCAGGTCCGTCTCGGCGAAGGAGTCGCGGTACGCCTTGTGCACGAGGGGCTCGTCCGCGTGCCGTGCGAGGCCGTCCGCGAGGGCCCAGCCGGGGGTGCCGCGGTCGAGGCCGGGCTCGTGGTGCTGCACCCAGACGACGGGGGTGCCGGTCCGGCGGGCCCGCTCGACGAGGGCGGCGCAGCGGGCGACGACACCGTCGGCGTCGAAGCAGGGAGCCACGACGTCGGCCTGGAGGTCGATGACGAGGAGAACGGTGGTCACGGGCCCATCGTCCCAGGTGCCGCGGGAGCGGCGCGTCCATCACCGAGCGACCGCCCGCGGGCCGGGGTTCTGGACGGCGCGCGCGGGGGCGTCCTTCGGGCTATGCGGCGCGGACGGCGTCGAGGCCCAGCGTGCGGTTGATCCTGCCGGTGAGCCGGACCGTGGTGGAGCGGGGCAGGAACCGGTGGACCCACGAGCCGACCTGGTTGAGCCGGCGGCCCGGGTAGGACGCGCTCCGGCCGCGGGCGAAGTCGTCGAGGGTGCGGCGCGCGACGTCGGCGGGGGAGTCCGTGATCCGCGGGTCCATGGTGTGCGAGGTGCCCACGAAGAACGTGGTCTCGGTGGCACCGGGGTGCGCCGCCATGGCGTGCACGCCCGTGCCGCGCAGCTCCTCGGCCAGGGCCTCCGTGAACGACAGCACGAACGCCTTGGTCGCGGCGTAGCCGGCCTGGTACGGCATGGGCTGGAAGGCCGCCGTCGAGGCGACGTTGACGATGCCGCCGCGACCCCGGGCCACCATCCGGGCGCCGAGGGCGTGGGTCAGCGTCATGAGCGCGGAGACGTTGAGGTCGACCGACCTCTGCGCAGGTTCGAGCGGCCGGTCCAGGAACGGGCCGGCCGGGCCCATGCCCGCGTTGTTGACGAGCAGGTCGATGGGGGCTGCCGCGTCGAGGTCGTGCAGGAGGCTGGTGACCTGCTCGCGGTCCGTCAGGTCTGCCGCGAGGGTGGTGACGGCGACGTCGTGCGTGGCGCGCAGGCGGGTCGCCACCTCGTCGAGCGCGGTCGCGGACCGTGCGACCAGCACGAGGTCCGAGCCGCGGCGGGCGAGCTCGTCCGCGTAGGCCGTGCCGAGCCCGCGGCTGGCCCCGGTGACGAGGGATGTGGTGCCCCGGTAGGTGTGCATGTGCGTGCCTCTCCGTCAGATGGCGTCAGATGCTTCGAGTCTCGAAGTAGTTTGGACCCTAACACCTTCGAGTCTCGAAGTAATCTCGCGTAGGATCGGCGGATGAGCCAGACCGATCTCGAAGCCGCCGTCCGGGCGAACCACGAGCTCTTCATGATCACCGGCGACCGCGTGGCCGACCTCGTGGCGCGGCACCGGCTCACGCTGCAGACGGCGCAGGCGCTGTGGGTCATCGACCCGGAGGAGGCCCCGCCGTCGATGAAGGTGATGAGCGAACGGCTCTACTGCAACGCGCCGAACCTCAGCTTCGTCACCAACCAGCTCGTCGAGCGAGGGCTGGTCGAGCGTGTCACCGACCCGCACGACCGGCGGTCACGCGTCGTCGTGCTGACCGAGGAGGGGCGGCGGGTACGGGCCGAGGTCATCGCGGGGACCCTGGAGCGGACGCCGTTCGCGGGCCTGGACGCGGACGAGCTGCGGGAGCTGGCGAGGTTGCTGGCCAAGGCGCTGACGACGTCGTCGGGCGCTGCGCGACGTACGACGTAGGCGCTGCCGGCGTCCACCGTTTGCAGCAGGGTGCAAAAGCACTATTGCATGTGGGCGCAAAGCCGCTGGCCGCGCTATTCCGGGACCCGGGGTACGCGGAAGCAGTCGTTGTGGAAGCAGTGCGCGGCCAATAACGTCCGACCTCACCGGTATTTCCACTCGGACGCCGGGTCGCAACCTGCCGCTCAACACGGGGAGAGCCATGAACCACAAGAGGATCAGGACTGCTGTACTCACGGCGCTCGTCGCCCTCGGGGTGGGTCTCGGAGCCGTCGCACCCGCCCAGGCGGCGGCCTACGAGGTGAACTACACGGAGCCCCGTGCCTACTCCTCGCACTCGAAGGACTGCGCGTCGGTCGACCGCTACCAGGCATGCGTCCAGCCCTACGGTGACCTCATCTGGATCAAGGACGGGCTCAAGGACGGAGAATCGCCGTTCGTGACGTGGACGGACCTGGACGGCGACCGTTCAGGAATGTGCATCAACCGGCAGGGTGTGGACGCCGGATGGACCGCATGCAACAAGAACTTCCCCGAAGGGCACGAGATCCGCTGGACCTTCACCTGGCGCAATTACGACGGCACCTGGGAATCGTCCGCTTATCAGTACACGGTCGTCTAGCGGCTCGTTCGTCAAGCCTTCCGAGGGTCGGCTTCGGTGAGGACTCGTTCGGGGTCCTGGACAGGCCCCGGCGGTCGCACAGGTGGCGTCATGCGGCCGACGGGCGCGCCGCCTCCAGGAGGACGTCGACCAGGCGCTCCGCGGCGTCCGGGTGGCCGTTCTCGCGGGAGGCGCGGGACATCCGCTCGCGGCGTCCGGCGTTCTCCAGGAGCCCGGCCAGCGCCCCGCGGAGGTCGGGGTAGGTGACGTCGCCCTCCAGGGAGATGGCGGCGCCCAGGTCCTGGAGCCGGCGCGCGTTGTGCGCCTGCTCGTTCCCGGCGGCCGAGGGGAGCGGGATCAGCACCGCGGGCTTGCCCAGGGCGGTGAGCTCCGCGATGGTCCCGGCGCCGCTGCGGGAGACGACGATGTCGGCCAGGGCGAGCACGTCGGGCAGCTCAGGGCCGACGAAGCCCATGACGCGGTAGCGCGCCGCCAGCTCGGCGGGCAGCGAGGCCGTGCTCTCGAACATGTCCTGGAGGTTGTTCGGGCCGCACTGGTGGATCACGTTGGTGCGCTGCAGCAACCACGGCAGGGCCTCGGTGACCAGGGTGTTGATCTGCACCGAACCCTGCGCGCCGCCCGTGACGTACAGGACCGGGAGGTCGGGGTCGAACGAGTCGAGGCCGAGGGCGTCCACGGCCTTCAGCGGCTCACCGGTCATCACCTCGGCCCGGACCGGGTTGCCGGTGACCACGGCCCGCTCGCGCACGCGCTCGGGCAACAGCTCCAGGGTCGACGGCGACGACACCGCCACGCGGGTGGCGCGCTTGGCCAGCAGGCGGTTGGCGAGCCCCAGGCCCACGGTCTGCTCGTGCACCACGAGCGGACGGCGCAGCATGCTCGCGGCCAGCCCGACCGGTACGGCGACGTAGCCGCCGGTCGACAGGACGACGTCGGGCTTGAACTCGGCCACGATCGACCGGGCCTGCGCGACGCCGATGGGGACCCGCGCCATGTCCTTCATGTTGGTGGCCGAGAGCATGGCCAGCGGGTTGCTGGACCGGCGCAGCTTGCCCGTGGCGACGGGCACGAAGCGGATGCCCTCGGTGGCCGTGACCTGGGCCTCCAGGCCGTTCTCGGTGCCGGCCCAGAGCACGCCGACCGGCGTGCCCTCCTGCGCCAGCCGGGCCTGGAGCGCGCGGAGCGTCGTGAGTGCGGGGTAGGTGTGACCGCCGGTCCCTCCACCGGTGACGAGAAGTCGGAACTCGCGCGGGTGTGAACTCACGAAGACATCTCCCGGGACGGCAGGGGTGGGGGCGCGATGCCAACTGTAGGCGATTTGTGGGGGTCGGAGGGTTTGCGGTCGTGGTCTGGGCCGTGCCGGGGGCGGTGCCTGGTCGCTGACCGACGCGATCGGGCCTTTCGTGTAAAGAAATGTCGGACACGAATTGCACTCGCGCGTTCTATTTCTTCATTCCATATTGATCTTGACGCATTCCGTGCTTTGCTGGCAGGATCTCCGCCACTCATCGATGCGGGCACCTGGTCCGCACGTGGACGGAAAGCAGAAGGCAATGGGTGATGGAATTGCGGCGGGTGTCGCCGTGAAGGTCACCGGGGTGTCGAGCACCGAGCGTGGCGCCCAGGGAGTGGTCAAGACGATCCGGGCAGGATGGGCCGGTAAGGAGGCCGTCGTGGTGGCGACGGGCGCGCTCCGGACGCGCGAGTTCACCGTTCCGGTGGTCGACCTCTCGAGGGTCTGAGTCGAGGGCGGGAACTCCCGCGGGCGTCGGTCAATTTCGCACGGACGCCTTTTGTGAATGTTTTCGGCCTCCCTCGTGGTGTCCTTTTCCTGGGTGCTTCGGTGCCGGTGGAGAGAAATGCATCATTGCAGGTCAGTGAGGAATTTCCCGCGCTCCCAGTCGCCGGCTCACCTCGCGCGCCGCAACGGCAGCCCGCTCCGCCAGCCTGGCCCGCCCCGCGTCGTCGTACGCCTCTGACCGGAAGGTCACCGCCAGTCCCGCCACCGGCCGCCCCGTGTGGTCCACCACTGCGGCGGCCACCGACGCGAACCCCGCCGTCACCTCGCCGTCCTCCTCGGCGTACCCCCGCGACCGGGCCAGCCGCAGCACGTCCCGCAGCTCCCGCAGCGTCCGTGGCCCCGCCCCGGTCAGGTCCGTGAACGACCCGGGCGTCGGGTAGAGCGCCCGCACCTGGGCCGGGGGCAGCAGTGCGAGCATGGCCCGCCCGCTGGCGGTGAGGTGGCTGGGGAGGTGCACGTCGACGTCGGTCACCAGCGGAGGCCGCCCCGCCGCCCGCTGCTCCACCAGGTACAGCACCTCGCGGCCGTTGAGCACCGCGAGGTGGCCGTTCTCCCCGGCGCTCTCCACCAGGCGGGCGACGACGGGCGCCGCCAGCCGGGTCAGCGGCGCCTGGCGGGTGTACGCGCTGCCCAGGCCGAGCGCGGCGACTCCCAGTCCGTAGCGGCGCTCGTCGGGGAAGTGCCGCACGAAGCCCTCGTCGCCCAGCACGGACAGCAGGTGGTAGACGCTCGAGCGCGGCATGCCGATGCCGTGCGCGATGGCGCCCGCCGGCACCGGGCCGGGCTGCGCGGCGAGGAAGCTCAGCAGCCGCGCGGTGCTCCGCGCGGCGGGTACGGCGCTGCTCCCGCCCATGTCTGCCTCCTGGCCAGCCTCGTGCCGGGAGTGGTCGGCAGTTCGTCAGGTGATCGGCAACCCGGGCTGCCGATCACCTGACGAACTACCGACCACCCCATGCGTCTCGTATCCCAGACTCTATCCGTGCGCGAACCCGCGCCAAGCGGCCCGCGGCGGGGTTCCATGGGCGCATGAGCACCCTGCACGACACGGCGCCGACGCCGGACAGCGGCACTCCGGCCACGACCGCCTCGACACCCGAGGCCGGCGCGCCCCGTACCGGCGCGCCCCGTACCGGCGCGCCCCGTACCGGCGCGGTCGGCATCCCGACGCCCAGCTCCGGACCGGCCGACCCGGATCTGCCCCGCCACGTCGTCCTCGACGGCACCCCGCTCACCGTCGACCAGGTCGTCGCCGTCGCCCGCCACGGCGCGTCCGTCGAGATCCACGACGCCGCCCTCGCCCGGATGGCCCAGGCCCGCGCCGTCATCGAGGACCTCGCCGACGACACCGTGCCCCACTACGGCGTCTCCACCGGCTTCGGGGCGCTCGCCCGGCGGCACATCCCCGCAGAGCAGCGCGCCCAGCTCCAGCTCAGCCTCGTGCGCTCGCACGCCGCCGGGTCCGGGCCCGAGGTCGAGACCGAGGTGGTGCGCGCGCTCCAGCTCCTGCGCCTCGCCACCTTGGTCACGGGGCACACCGGCGCCCGGCCCGTCACGGCGCAGACCTACGCGGCGATGCTCAACGCCGGGATCACGCCCGTCGTGCACGAGTACGGGTCGCTCGGCTGTTCCGGCGACCTCGCGCCGCTCGCGCACGTCGCGCTCGCCGCGATGGGGGAGGGCCAGGTCCGGGTCGTGTCCAGGGCATCGGACGTCGCGGGCGCGGCGTCGGCGTCCGGCCCGTCCTCGGCACCGCTCAGCGCCGAAGGGCCAGACACGCTGGCCGCCTCGGTCGCGCCGCCGCGGGGCACCGGCGTCGCTCCGCTTCTTGATGCCGCTCAGGCACTGGCCACCGCCGGCATCGAACCTCTCGCCCTCGCCGAGAAGGAGGGCCTCGCCCTCATCAACGGCACCGACGGCATGCTCGGCATGCTCTGCCTCGCGATCCACGACCTGCGCCGACTGCTCACCACTGCCGACGTCGCGGCGTCCCTGTCCGTCGAGGCCCTGCTCGGCTCGGACGCCCCGTTCGCGCAGGACCTGATCGCGCTGCGGCCGCACCCCGGCCAGGCGGCGTCGGCGTCGAACATGCGGCGTGTCCTTGAGGGCTCGCCGCTCATGGCGAGCCACCGCGAGCTGGACGACGCCGGGAACCCCGCCTGCACCCGCGTCCAGGACGCCTACTCGCTGCGGTGTGCCCCGCAGGTGCACGGCGCAGCCCGCGACACCCTGTGGCACGCCGCGACGGTGGCGGGCCGAGAGCTGGCGTCTGCCATCGACAACCCGGTGGTCACCTCCGACGGTCGCGTGGAGTCGAACGGCAACTTCCACGGTGCGCCCGTCGCCTACGTGCTGGACTTCCTCGCCATCGCCGCCGCCGACGTGGCGAGCATGAGCGAGCGGCGCACCGACCGGTTCCTCGACGTGGCCCGCTCCGAGGGGCTGCCCGCGTTCCTGGCGCACGACCCCGGTGTCGACTCCGGGCACATGATCGCCCAGTACACGGCCGCCGGGATCGTCTCCGAGATGAAGCGTCTGGCCGCGCCCGCGAGCGTGGACTCCATCCCGAGCTCCGCCATGCAGGAGGACCACGTGTCCATGGGCTGGGCCGGCGCCCGCAAGCTGCGCCGGTCCGTCGACGGGCTCACGCGGGTGCTCGCGATCGAGGTGCTCACGGCGGCACGCGCGCTCGACCTGCGCGAGCACGCCTCCGCGGCGGGTACGGGCGCGGTGCACGACGCCGTTCGCGCCGTCGTGCCCGGTCCCGGACCGGACCGGTACCTCGCGCCCGAGATCGAGCAGGTGGTGGGGCTCGTGGCGGGCGGGCGGATCGCGGGGGCGGCGGCGGGCGCCGTCGGACCGCTGGACTGAGGCCCGACCGGACTGCCGGACCGAACCAGACCGAGCGGATGCCCGAGGCGGCTGCCGGACCGCCGGGGCAACCAGCCGGAACCCGACCCGGACAGCTCGCCGCAGCCCGACCGAGCAGAGCACGACCCGAGCAGAGCACGACCCGAGCAGAGCCGCACGAGCCGAACCGAAGGAGACCGCAGTGAACCAGCCGTACGACCGGGGGACCCCCGTCGCCGTCCGCGCCCCGCGCGGCACCACCTTGACCGCACGCAGCTGGCAGACCGAGGCCCCGCTGCGCATGCTGATGAACAACCTCGACCCGGAGGTGGCCGAGCGCCCCGACGACCTGGTCGTCTACGGCGGCACCGGCCGGGCGGCCCGCGACTGGCCGAGCTACCACGCGATCGTCCGCTCCCTGACGGACCTGCGCGAGGACGAGACCCTCCTGGTCCAGTCCGGGCGGCCCGTGGGCGTGCTGCGCACGCACGAGTGGGCGCCGCGCGTGCTCATCGCCAACTCCAACCTCGTCGGGGACTGGGCCACGTGGCCCGAGCACCGGCGCCTGGAGCAGCTCGGCCTGACGATGTACGGGCAGATGACGGCCGGGTCGTGGATCTACATCGGCACGCAGGGCATCCTCCAGGGCACGTACGAGACGTTCGCGGCGGTGGCCGCCAAGCGGTTCGGTGGCACGCTGGCCGGCACGCTCACCCTGACCGGGGGCTGCGGCGGCATGGGCGGGGCGCAGCCGCTGGCCGTCACGCTCAACGGCGGCGTGTGCCTGGTGGTCGACGTCGACCCGGCCCGCCTGCACCGGCGCGTCGAGACGCGGTACCTCGACGTCGTCGCCTCCTCGCTGGACGAGGGGGTCGAGCTGGCGCTGGCCGCGAAGCGGGACCGGCGTGCGCTGTCGGTGGGCGTGGTCGGCAACTGTGCCGACGTGGTGCCGGAGCTGCTGCGCCGGGGCGTCGAGGTGGACGTCGTGACGGACCAGACGTCGGCGCACGACCCGCTGTCGTACCTGCCCTCCGGGGTGGAGCTCGCGGACTGGGCCGACCTCGCACAGAAGGACCCGGAGGGGTTCACCGAGCGGGCGCGGGAGTCCATGGCCCGGCACGTCGAGGCCATGGTCGGCTTCCAGGACGCCGGCGCCGAGGTGTTCGACTACGGCAACTCGATCCGCGACGAGGCCCGCCAGGGCGGGTACGGGCGGGCGTTCGACTTCCCCGGGTTCGTGCCCGCCTACATCCGGCCGCTGTTCGCCGAGGGCAAGGGGCCGTTCCGCTGGGCGGCGCTCTCCGGGGACCCGAAGGACATCGCGGTCACCGACCGGGCCGTGCTCGACCTGTTCCCCGACAACGACCACCTCGGCCGCTGGATCCGCGCCGCCCAGGAGCGCGTCGCCTTCCAGGGGCTGCCCGCCCGGATCTGCTGGCTCGGGCACGGGGAGCGCGACGTCGCGGGGCTGCGGTTCAACGAGCTCGTCGCGTCGGGGGAGATCTCAGCGCCGATCGCGATCGGGCGCGACCACCTGGACTCCGGGTCCGTGGCCTCCCCGTACCGCGAGACCGAGGCCATGGCCGACGGCTCCGACGCCATCGCCGACTGGCCGCTGCTGAACGCCCTGGTCAACACGGCCTCCGGTGCGACGTGGGTGTCGATCCACCACGGGGGCGGCGTCGGCATGGGGCGGTCGCTGCACGCCGGGCAGGTGTCCGTGGCGGACGGGACCGCGCTCGCCGCGCAGAAGCTCGCGCGCGTGCTCGCCAACGATCCGGCCACGGGCGTGCTGCGGCACGTGGACGCCGGGTACGACGACGCCGTCGCGGCCGCCGAGCGCGGCGGGCTGCGGGTGCCGATGCGGGAGGGGGCGTGACGGAACCGGGCGGGCCGCTGCCGGGCGGACCCGCGGCGGGCGCCGCTCTGGGCGCCGGTAGCCGGCCGACTGCCGTCGGCCGGCTCCTGGACGCGATCGCCGACGTCGGCCGGGCGCCGTCCGGCGGGTACGAACGGTTCGCCTGGACCGCGCACGACCTGACCCTGCGCGAGTGGTTCGCCGCCGAGGCGGCCGCCCGCGGCCTGGATGTGGTGCTCGACCGCTCCGGGAACCAGTGGGCCTGGTGGGGCGACCCTGACGCCGGCGGCCCCGGCGTCGTGACCGGCAGCCACCTCGACTCCGTACCCGGCGGCGGCGCGTTCGACGGGCCGCTGGGCGTGGCGAGCGCGTTCGCGGCGCTCGACGCGCTGCGGGACGCCGGGGTCGTGCCGCGGCGTCCGCTCGGGATCGTGAACTTCTCCGACGAGGAGGGCGCCCGGTTCGGGCTCGCGTGCCTCGGGTCGCGGGCGCTGACCGGGACTGTCCCGGCCGACCGGCTGCTGGCGCTGCGGGACGGCGGCGGCGACAGCCTCGCGGACGTGCTCGCCAGGGTCGGGGGCCGGCCGGGTGGTGTCGCGTTCGGCGGTACGGGCTCGTCGACCGGTCGCGGCGGTGCGGCCTCGTCGGCGGCGGACGGTGGAGCGCCCGGCGTCGGCGCCGTCCGGCTCGACCACTACGGCCGGGACCCGGAGGCGCTGGCGCGGATCGGCGTCTTCGTCGAGCTGCACGTCGAGCAGGGGCGCTACCTCGCCGACCTGCCGGGGGACGAGGCGGCGCCCGTCGCCGTCGGCGCCGCGATCTGGCCGCACGGACGCTGGCGCGTCGACCTCACGGGCGAGGCCAACCACGCCGGCACCACGCCGCTGGCCCACCGCCACGACCCGATGCTCGACCTGGCGCGGCTCATCACCGACGTCCGCGCCGCCGCCGAGCACGCCGGGGCGCTCGCCACGCTGGCCAAGGTCGAGGTCGAGCCGAACGGCGTCAACGCGATCCCGTCCCGGGTCCGGGCGTGGATCGACGCCCGCGCCGAGACGGAGGAGGCGGTCCGCCGCGTGATCGGCACGCCTCAGGTGAGTGCGGATCTGGTTGCGGTATCAGAGCCGGGTTCCGCACCTGGGCCTGCGTTCACCGGGCGCGTCGTGCGGGATGGTGACGGCCTCGGCGCCTGGGAGGTCGTCGAGGAGTCGTGGACACCCGCGACCGTGTTCGACCCGGCGCTCGCGGCACGGCTCGCCGACGTCGTGGGGCGGCCGGGCTCCACGCTGCCCGCTCCCGTGATCGGCACGGGCGCCGGGCACGACGCCGGCATCCTCGCCGCGTCCGGCGTGCCCGCGGCGATGCTGTTCGTCCGCAACCCGACCGGTGTCTCGCACTCCCCGGCCGAGCACGCCCCGGAGGCCGACTGCGACGCCGGCGTCCGTGCGCTGACGGCCGTACTGGCGGACCTGCTGACCGCGCCCGAAGCCGTCGAGGCCGTGAGCGGGCCGAGGGGCACCGAACCTCGACGAGGAGCACCCGACGGTGACCGTCCGGGGACCACGGGAACCAGGCGATGAGCGGCTTCTGGTGCGAACGTGCCTGGGTCCCGGACGGCGCGACGGCGGGCCGGGCCTCCGGCGCGGTCGTCGAGTCCGTGCGGGTGGACGTCGAGGGCGGGCGGTTCGTCGCCGTCGAGACCGGCGCCGCGCCGTCGGCCACTGATGTCCGGCTGCCCGGGCTGGTGCTGCCCGGGTTCGCCGACGCGCACTCCCACGCGTTCCACCGCGCGCTGCGCGGTCGCACGCACGGTGCCGTGGACCGGCCCGGCGGCGGTTCCTTCTGGACCTGGCGCGAGGACATGTACGCCCTGGCCGCCGCGCTCACGCCGCCGCTGTACGAGCGGCTGGCGCGCGCCCTGTACGCGGAGCTCGCCCTGGGCGGCACCACGGCCGTGGGCGAGTTCCACTACGTGCACCACCGCCCCGACGGGACCCCGTACCCGCCCGCGGACGGCGGACCGAACGCCATGGCCGAGGCCCTGCGCCGGGCCGCGCACGACGCCGGCGTGCACCTCACGCTGCTCGACACCTGCTACCTGCACGGCGGCCTCGACGCCGGCGGGCACCAGCCGCCGGCCCCCGAGCAGGCCCGGTTCGGCGACGGCACCGTCGACGCGTGGACCCGCCGCGTGGACGCCCTGCGCGCCGCCTGGGCCGCCGACGACCGCGTGCTCGTGGGCGCCGCCGCCCACTCGGTGCGCGCCGTGACGCCCGACGAGCTGCGGGAGGTCGCCCGCTGGGCCCGCGAGGCCGGCGCCCCGCTGCACGTGCACCTCTCCGAGCAGCCTGCGGAGAACGAGGCGGCGCTCGCGGCCTTCGCCCGCACCCCGGCCCGCGTGCTGCACGACGCCGGAGCCCTCGGCCCCGGCACCACGGCCGTGCACGCGGTCCACCTGACCGACGACGACGTGACGCTGCTCGGCTCCTCCGGCACGGGCGTGTGCCTCTGCCCGACGACGGAGCGCGACCTCGCCGACGGTCTCGCCCCCGGCCTGCGGCTGCTGCGAGCGGGCAGCCCGCTGTCGGTCGGCACGGACCAGCACGTGGGCGCCGACGTGCTGGCGGAGGTGCGGGGCATCGAGGAGCACGAGCGGCTCGCCTCCGGGCGGCGCGGCCGGTTCGGCCCGGCGGCGCTGATCGAGGCGGCGACGTCGGCCGGGCACGCAGCGCTCGGCCGGCCGGACGCCGGGCGGATCGCCGTGGGTGCCCCCGCCGACCTGGTCGCCGTGCGCCTGGACACCGTCCGCACGGCCGGCGCCGACCCCGCCCAGGTCGTGCTCGTCGCGGGCGCGGCAGACGTGTCCGACGTCGTGGCAGGCGGCGAGCCCGTGGTGCGGGACGGCGAGCACCGGGCCGGTGACGTCGCCCGGATGCTGGCCGACGCGATCCATGAGGTCTGGGCGGCGGCCGACGGGCTGCGTGCGGCCACGACGAGGGAGGACGGCGCATGAGCGTGCTGCTGACGAACATCGGCGAGCTGGTCACGAACGACCCCGCGCACGGGGGCTGGTCGGGCGCGGCGGGCGCGGGCCCGGCAGGCACCGGCCGCTCCGGTCCGGATCGGGCCGACGCGGCGGGCGGGCTCGGCATCGTGCGGGACGCCGCCGCCGTCGTCGCGGACGGCCGGATCGCCTGGACGGGACCGGCCTCGTCGGCCCCCGCGGCGGACGACGCCGTCGACCTGGCGGGCCGGGCCGTGCTGCCGGGATTCGTCGACTCGCACTCGCACACCGTGTTCGCGGGCGACCGCGCCGCGGAGTTCGCCGCCCGGATGACCGGCGAGCCGTACACGGGCGGGGGCATCGCGACCACGGTCGCCGCCACCCGCGCCGCCGGCGAGGAGACGCTCCGGGCGCAGGGTCGCGCCCTGGTGCGGGAGATGCTGACCCAGGGCACCACCACCGTCGAGATCAAGAGCGGCTACGGCCAGGACGTCGCGACCGAGGCCCGGATGCTGCGGATCGCGCGCGAGCTCACGCCCGAGACGACCTACCTCGGCGCCCACACCGTCCCGGCCGAGTACTCCGGGGACCGGGCCGGCTACCTCGACCTCGTGACCGGCCCCATGCTCGCCGCGTGCGCGCCGCACGCCCGCTGGGTCGACGTCTTCTGCGAGCCCGCAGCGCCCACCGCCTTCGACGAGGACGAGTCCCGCGCCGTGCTGCACGCCGGCCTGCGCGCGGGCCTGCTCGCCCGGGTGCACGGCAACCAGCTCTCGGCCGGCCCGGGCGTCCGGCTCGCGGTCGAGGTCGGTGCGGCCAGCGTGGACCACTGCACCCACCTGACCGACGCCGACGTCGACGCACTGGCGGGCTCCTGGGATGCCCACCTGGCCGGGGGCGGGATGCCGGCGGTCGCCGGGCCTGGCCGCGACGACGGGCCCGGGAGCCTTGCCGGGGCCGCCGGGGCCGCCGGGGCCGCCGGGGGCGGCACGGTCGCCACCCTGCTGCCCGCCGTCGAGTTCTCCACGCGCTCGCCCTACCCGGACGCCCGCCGCCTGCTCGCCGCGGGGGTGCCGGTCGCGCTGGCCACGGACTGCAACCCCGGCTCCGGGTACTCCTCGTCCGTGCCGTTCGTGGTGGCGCTCGCCGTGCGCGAGATGCGGATGAGCCCCGCCGAGGCCCTCTGGTCCGCGACGGCGGGCGGGGCGCTCGCGCTCCGGCGCGACGACGTCGGCCACCTGCGGGTCGGCGCCCGTGCCGACCTCATGGTCCTGGACGCTCCGAGCCACCTGTACCTGTCGTACCGCCCCGGCGTTCCGCTGGTGACCGAGGTCTGGAAGGACGGCGTGCGGGTCTGACCTCCCGTGCCGGGCACCCACCCCGGGCCGGACGGTGGGCCCGGGCCATGGGGAAAGGTCCGGGCGGCGGGGGAAGGTCCGGGCCGTGGGGGGAAGGCCCGGGCCGCGGGAGAGGACCGGGCCGCGGGAGAGGAACCGAGCCGCGGGAGAGGAACCGAGCCGCGGGAGTGGACCGGGGTGGGGGAGCCGCCGCGCGCGGAGAAGACCTTGCCCGCGGGGGTGTGTCACTGGCTGTAGACAACGTCTACACAGGGTGACACACCCCCGCGGGCAGGTATCCCCCGAGCATGTCCGTCGCGCCGCACCTGCCAGCCAGCCGAACCTGCCGAGCCAGCCGAACCTGCCGAGCCAGCCGAACCTGCCGAGCCAGCCGAACCTGCCGAGCCAGCCGAACCTGCCGAGCCAGCCGAACCTGCCGAGCCAGCCGAACCTGCCGAGCCAGCCGAACCTGCCGAGCCAGCCGAACCTGCCGAGCCAGCCGAACCTGCCGAGCCAGCCGAACCTGCCGAGCCAGCCGAACCTGCCGAGCCAGCCGAACCTGCCGAGCCAGCCGAACCTGCCGAGCCAGCCGAACCTGCCGAGCCAGCCGAACCTGCCGAGCCAGCCGAACCTGCCGAGCCAGCCGAACCTGCCGAGCCAGCCGAACCTGCCGAGCCAGCCGAACCTGCCGAGCCGATCGGTCCGTCGAACTGATCGGTCCGTCGAGCCCGACGCGGCCGGACACCGCCCGCTACTGCTCCGTGACGCCCAGGTCCGGGGCGGCCACGAACCGGGCGCGCGCGTCGGCCGCGCCGTGGAGCTCCAGGAGGACCAGCTCGTTGCCCGTCGCGCGCAGGAGCGGTCCCGGCACGTAGAGCGTGTGGGTGGGGCCGAGGCTCCAGTAGCGGCCGAGCAACCAGCCGTTCACCCAGGCCAGGCCCTTGGTCCAGCCGTCGAGCCGCAGGAAGTGGTCGGCTCCGGCCGCCGAGTCGAAGGTGGCCCGGAACAGGCCGGCACCGACCGGCCGCGCCGCGCCGCCCGGCCCCGGGGTGGGCAGCGCGCGGCTCGGCGCGTCGAGCGCCGGGCGCAGCAGCTCGGGCGCGTCCTCGATCCGCAGCGCACCGGCCTCCCAGGAGTCCAGCGTGCGTGTCGCGGTGCGCACCGGCCCGATCACGCCCTTGGGCTCACCGATCCGCGGCCCGTAGTTCACGCGGCCCTGGTCCTCCACCAGCAGGGTGAGGTCCCCCGCACGGGCGGGCAGCGCCACGGCGAACGTGTGGGAGCCCCGGTCCAGCACGCCCACCTGCTCGTCGTCGACCAGGACGACGGCGCGGTCGCGCACCTCGTCCGCGGTCAGCACGAGGTCGTCGGCCTGGATCCGGGTGCGGTAGACGGTGAAGCCCGACCACGACCGCAGGTCGTCCGTGGTGGGCGTCGACGTGAAGGAGTGTAGGTCCTCGCGCAGCAGGCTCGGCAGGGCGTGGGCCAGCGGCACCCGTGCGGTCAGGTCGACGTCGAGCACCGGCGCGGCACCGCGGGCGGCGTCGCCCGCCAGCTCTCCGGCGTCCGGTACGGCCCGGTGCCGCGCGATCACCTCGCGCATCGCCCAGAACTTGGCGGTCGGCGTGCCGTCCTCGGCCAGGGGCGCGTCGTAGTCGTACGACGTCGCGATGGGCCGGTAGATGCCCTTGTCGTTCGCGCCGCTGGTGAGCCCGAAGTTGGTGCCGCCGTGGAACATGTACAGGTTGACGGAGCCCCCTGCCGCGAGAAGGTCGTCCAGGTCGGCGGCGTTGGCCTCCGCGGGCGCCACGTGGTGCTCCAGGCCCCACGAGTCGAACCAGCCGTTCCAGAACTCCATGCACATCAGCGGGCCCGTGGGCTGGGCCCGCCGCAGCACCTCCAGCCGCTCCGTGCTGCGCGAGCCGAACGTCGCGGTCTTGTGCAGCTCCGGGAGGCCACCGCGGGCCAGCATCTCGTCGTTCGCCTGGTCGCAGGTGAACAGCGGGACGTCGATGCCCTGGGCGCGCACCATGTCCGCGAGCGCGCGCAGGTACTTCTGCCGCTCGGGCACCGGGTCGTCGCCGTACGCGCCGTACTCGTTCTCGACCTGGACCATGAGCACCGGGCCGCCGCGGGTCACCTGACGCTCGGCCACCAGCGGCAGCAGGCTCGCGTAGTACTTGCCGATCGCGTCGAGGAACCGGGGCTCGTGCCGCCGCACACCCACGGCACGGTCGGCCAGCAGCCACGCCGGCAGGCCGCCGCCGTCCCACTCCGCGCAGATGTACGGGCCGGGACGCACGATGGCGTGCAGGCCCTCGGCCGCCACGAGATCCAGGAACCGGCCCAGGTCGCGGCGTCCGTCCAGGTCGAACACCCCGGGCTCGGGCGCGTGGAAGTTCCACGGCACGTACGTCTCGATGGTGTTCAGGCCCATGAGCCGCGCCTTGTGGATGCGGTCGGCCCACTGGTCGGGGTGCACGCGGAAGTAGTGCAGCGCGCCGCTGACGACCTGGGTCGGCGCGCCGTCCAGCAGGAAGTCCTCGGGGCCGATCTCGAACGTGGGCATGTGTGGTTCCTCGGGGTTCTTCGTGACACGGACGGCGGCGGGGGAGGCCCCCGCCGCCGTCATCGATGGTGGTGCGGCCGGCTCACTCGGAGACGGTGAAGCCCTGCTCGTTGCCGTAGCTGACGATCGACTCCTGCCAGGCGGCCAGGCCGTCGGACAGCGGGGTCGAGCCGGTGTACGCCTGGCCGACGGTGTCGGGGAAGACGCTGTTGGCGTAGACCTGGTACGGCAGGTACTGCCAGCCCTCCACCACACCGGTGGCCGACGCCGAGAGCACCTCGTTGATCTTCTGGCCGCCGAAGTACTCCGACTCCTCGCCGAGGAACGCCTCGTCGTTCAGGTCGGCGAGCGTCGCCGGGAAGTTGCCGCCCTCCAGGCGCGTGGCGACGCCGTCGCCGGCGTTCGCGTACTGCAGGAAGCCGTAGGCCAGGGCCTTCTTCTCGCTGGCCTCGGTCACCGACAGCGCCGAACCGCCGTTCTCCGCGGTCTCGTTCGCGCCCTCGGTCCACTGCGGCATCGGGGCCACCCGCCAGTCGCCCGACGCAGGGGCGGCCCCCGACTCCAGGTTCGCCGGCATCCACGCGCCGGTCACCAGGGCGGCGATCTCGCCGCTGCCCAGGCCCTGGAACCACTCGTCGGACCAGGCCGGCACGTTCGCCACCAGGTCGTCGTCCAGGAGCTGCTGCCACATCTCGGCGAACTTCGCGGAGCCCTCGTCGGCGAGGTTCACGGTCACGTCGGTGCCGTCCACCTCGAACGGGTGCCCGCCGGCCTGCCAGATCATCGAGGTCGCGAAGCCGGCGTCACCGTTGTCCGCGGTGATGTACGTGTTCGGGTCGGACTCGTGGATCTTCTTGGCGGCCTCGACGAACTGGTCCCAGGTGGCCGGCACCTCGACGCCGGCCTCCTCGAACGTCTTCGCGTTGTAGAACAGGGCCATGGGGCCGGAGTCCATCGGCAGGCCGTACACGGCGTCGCCGTCGGTCACCGCGCCCCACGGGCCGGGGGAGTAGGTGCCGTCGAGCTCGCTCGCGCCCAGCGGTGCGAGGTCCGCGAGCGAGCCACCGATCGAGAACTGCGGCAGGGCGTAGTACTCCATCTGCGCGACGTCGGGCACGCCCGACCCGGCGCTGATCGCGTTCTGGAGGGCCACGTAGTGGTCGTTGCCGGTGCCGACGTTCGCCAGCTCGACGTCCACGTTCGGGTACTCGGCCTCGAAGTCCTCGACGACCTTGTCCAGCGTGGGCTCCCACGCCCAGACCAGCAGGTCGCCGCCCTCCTCGAGGGCCGCCGAGATGTCCTCGGGGGAGACGGTCTCCGCGGCATCTCCGCCGTCGGACCCGGACCCGCACGCGGTCAGGGCGAGCGCCAGGGCGCCCGCCGCGGCGAACGCGCCGACGGCGCGGTGGTGGCGGATGGTCATGGTGGTTCCTCTCACTTCATCGTCAGATCTGGGGAAAGGGGGTGCGGGTCATTCCTTGACGCTGCCGGCGGCCAGGCCCGACTGCCAGTAGCGCTGCAGCAGCAGGAAGGCCACCACGAGCGGCAGGATGGTCAGGAGCGAGCCGGCGATCACGAGGTTGAAGATGGCCTCGCCACCCGCGGTGGTCGCCTGCGCGTTCCAGGCGTTCAGGCCCAGCGTCAGCGGGTACCAGTCGGGGTCGCGCAGCATGATCAGCGGCAGGAAGTAGTTGTTCCAGGTGGCCACCACGGTGAACAGCAGCACCGTCACGATGCCGGGGGCCAGCATCGGCAGGCACACCTGGAAGAAGGTGCGGGCCTCGCTCGCGCCGTCGATCCGCGCGGCCTCCATGATCTCGTCGGGCACGGCGTCGGCGGCGAAGGTCCACATGAGGTAGAGGCCGAACGGCGAGATGAGCGACGGGATGATCACGGACCAGGGCGTGTTGGTCAGGCCCAGGTTGGCGAACATGAGGAACGTGGGCACGGCCAGGGCGGTGCCCGGCACGGCCACGGCGCCGATGACGACGGCGAACACGGCCCGCTTGCCGGGAAAGCTGAACTTGGCCAGGCCGTAGCCGCCGAGCAGGGCCAGCAGGGTGGCACCGCCCGCGCCCAGCACCACGTACAGCAGCGTGTTGAGGAACCAGCGGCCGAACACGCCGCCGTCGTAGGTCAGGACGCCCACGATGTTGTCCCACAGGGCGAAGTCGCCGCTGAACCACAGGCCGAACGAGCTGAACAGGTCGGGCTGCGTCTTGGTCGCGTTGATCAGCAGCCAGACGAGCGGGATCAGCGCGTAGATGCCGATCAGGGCCGTCAGGACCGTGAGCAGCACGCTGCGCGTGGGCCGGGCGTGCGAGGTGCGGCGGTTCCGCAGCCGGGGCGGGGCCTTCTTGGGACGCACGGTGGGCGCGGTCATCAGGACGTTGGTCATGGCTCAGGCCTCCTTGCGCATGCCGCGCAGCTGCACCACGTAGGCCACGAGCATCGTGAGCACGCCCATGATGATCGCCACCGTGGCCGAGTAGTTGTACTGCTGGCCGGAGAACGACAGCGAGTAGGCGTACAGGTTCGGCGTGTAGTGCGTCGAGATGTAGTTGGGCGACAGCGGCTGCAGGATGCTCGGCTCGTTGAAGAGCTGGAAGGAGCCGATGATCGAGAAGATGGTCGCCACCACCAGGGCGCCGCGGATTGCGGGCAGCTTGATCGCGGAGATCACCCGCCAGGGGCCCGCGCCGTCGATCTCCGCGGCCTCGTACAGCGAGGTGGGCACCACGCGCAGCGCCGAGTAGAAGATCAGCATGTTGTAGCCGACGAACTCCCAGGTCACGATGTTGCCGATCGCGGGGAGCACCAGCGCGGAGGCCAGCGGGTCCGGGATGTTCGTGCCGAACAGGTCGTTGAAGTTGCCGACCAGGCCGAACCGCTCGCCGTACATGAAGCCCCACATCAGGGCGGCCACGACGCCTGGCACGGCGTAGGGCAGGAAGATCGTCAGGCGGAAGAAGTCCCGCCCGTACAGCCGGCCGCTGTCGATCGCGAGGGCGACCAGCAGCGAGATGCCGAGCATGACCGGCACCTGGACCAGCAGGAACGCGGTCACCCGGCCCACGCCGGCCCAGAACTGCGGGTCGCTCAGCGCCCGGGCGTAGTTGTCGAGGCCGACGAACGACGTGCCGCCCACGAGCTGCGTCTGGAACAGGCTCAGCCAGAGCGAGTAGGCGATGGGCGCGAGGAAGACCAGGGCGAAGACGGCCATGAACGGGCCGACGAACCCCCATCCGGTCCAGCGGGTGCGGCGTCGCATCCGCCTCGCAGGCTTGGGCACGGCCGGTGGCGATGCGAGCGTGGTCACAGCAGGTCGCTCCTTCACGAGTGGGGTCAGCACGTCGGCGCAGTGTTGACGTCAACATGGTGACGCGGACTAGGGTGCTCGTGAGTTCCCGGAGTGTCAAGCGCGCACCGGGCAGACGCATCACGAGGAGGTGGGTGCCGTGGAGGGCAGGAGCCCGTCCCTGGCCGACGTCGCGGAGCTCGCCGGGGTCTCGACCCAGACCGTCTCCCGCGTGTCGATGGGCCTGGACAACGTGCGACCAGCGACCCGGGACCGGGTGCTGGCGGCGATGGCGCAGCTCGGCTACGCCCCGAACACCGCGGCCCGGGCGCTGCGGTACGGCAGCTTCCGGACCATCGGCATGATCGCCCACCGACTCGCCCGCACGGGCGAGTCCCGGACGGTCGAGGCGGTGGTCGAGGCGGCACGGGCCCAGGGTTACACGGTCACGCTGGTCGACGTCGAGAGCCCGTCGTCGCAGGACGTGGCCGCCGCCGTGACCCGGCTGTCGCACCAGGCGATCGACGGCCTGGTGATCGTGCGTGCCGAGACGGCGACGCCCGACACGCTCGCCCTGCCGCCCCGGATGCCCGTGGTGGTGTCCGACTCGCGGTTCGTGGGCCACCATCCCGCCGTCGGCGCCGACCAGGCCGACGGCGCCCGCCGGGCCACCCAGCACCTCCTCGACCTGGGGCACCGCACGGTGCACCACGTCGCGGGACCCGCCGGCTCGGCGCCCGCGCAGGTGCGCGCCGAGGCCTGGCGGGCGACGCTCGACGCGGCCGGCGCCGTCGTGCCCGAGGCCGTGGTGGGGGACTGGACCGCGGGCTCGGGGTACGACGCCGGCCGGCGGCTCGCGGCCGACCCGGACGTCACCGCCGTGTTCTGCGCGAACGACGAGATGGCCGCGGGCGTGCTCCGTGCGCTGCACGAGGCCGGTCGCGCCGTGCCGGCCGAGGTCTCCGTGGTCGGGTTCGACGACATCCTGCTGGCCGAGCACCTCTGGCCGCCGCTGACGACGGTCGCGCAGGACTTCGACGAGATCGGTCGGCGGCTCGTGGCGCGGCTGCTGCAGCAGGTGCGCGACGGCCGGCGCACGGGTGCCGACGAGGTGCGCCTGGCGGAGACCACGGCAGCCGAGGTGGCTGACGCCACGGGGCCGGACCTGCACGAGGTGGTGCCGGTGGAGCTCCGCGTCCGGGCGAGCACGGCCCCGCCGCCCCGGTGACGCCCGAGGTCGTGGGGCGAATCGTTACGCACGGCCCCCGCCGGACACATATCTGGTACCGAACATTCACCCTGAAACCCGTAGGATCGGCTCGATGGCGCAACCAGAGGGCAGGGGTGTTACACGCGTGGAGTCACAGTCAGCCGAGGCTCTGCTCGACCCGCCGACCCGTCCGACGTGGCGCAGCTCCCTGGTCGCGGCGGCCATCGGGGTGCTCGTCTTCGCGGTGTGCATCTGGCAGGTGGTCGTGCGCGGCCCGTTCATCGCCTGGGACTGGCAGTTCCACTACTACGTCGACGCGCACCACCCGGTCGGCTGGGAGAAGGTCTTCCTCGACATCGTCGCGAGCGTGACCGGCGAGCGGCTGTTCACCATCCCCATGGTCGGGGGCACGGCCCTCTACGTGGCGTGGAAGCAGGGCGGGCCGGGCTCGCTCTGGAGCATCGCCACGCGCCGGCCGGTGATGGCCGTGCTCGCCGGGCTGGCCACCATCGCATCGATCGGCTACGGCACCAAGTTCGGCCTCGGCCGCACCGGACCGCACCACAACATGGACGTGCTGCACGCCGGCGGCCAGGCGTTCCCCTCGGGCCACGCGGCGAACACGTTCTTCACGGGCTTCTTCATCCTCTGCCTGCTGTTCTCCCAGAGCGGCCTGCACCCGAGCCTGAGCCGCCTGCGCACGATGATCCCCGTGGTCGGCGTCATCGTGGCCATCGCGGGTGCGCTCATGTCGTGGCTCGACTACCACTGGCTGAGCGACATCCCCGGCGGCTGGCTCCTGGGCTTCATCGCCTGCATGGTGGCGCTGTCGGTGCTGCGGGCGGGCCCGCGCGGCGAACGAGATCGCCTGACCGCCGGCTAGCGGCGGGTCTCCGCTAGGTTCTGCGCATGACAGAGCGGTCGGGCGGGCACGTGGCCGTGCTGGTGAACCCTGTTTCCGGGCGCGGCGCGGGCGCCGCATCCGGGCGCGTGGCCGTCGAGCGGCTGCGGGCGCGCGGCGTCGACGTCCGGGTCCACCAGGGGTCCAGCGCGAGCGAGACCGTCGCGCTCGCGCGGCGCGCCGTCGACGAGCACCCCGACGTGCTCGTGGTGGTGGGCGGTGACGGCACGGTCGCGTCCGTGCTGGGCCCGGTTCTGGACTCCGGCGTCCCGCTCGCGCTGGTCCCCGCGGGCACCGGCAACGACCTGGCCCGCGAGCACGGCATCCCCCTGGGCGACGCCGCGGCTGCCGCCGACCTCGCGCTGGACGGCGTGCGCCGCCGCGTGGACACCGGGACCGTGACGACCGCAGACGGCACGCGCCACTTCGTCACGGTGCTGTGCGCCGGGCTGGACTCCCTGACCAACGCGCGCACCAACCGCATGCGGTGGCCCGCGGGTCCGGCCCGCTACAAGGTCGCGGTCTACCTGGAGTGGCTGCGGCTGCGGAGGTTCGGCTACCGCCTGCACCCGGTGGGGGAGCCGGTGGTGGAGCAGGACGGGTACATGCTCGCCGTCGGGCTGACCCGGTTCTACGGCGGCGGGGTGCCGATCTGCCCGGACGCCGATCCCGCCGACGGCCTGCTGGACCTCACCCTGGTGCAGGCCGTGGGCCGGTTCCGGGTGCTCGCGTTCGACGCGCGCATCAAGGCGGGCCGGCACGTCGGCCGGCCGGACGTCACGACGCTGCGCACCTCCGCCGTCCGCCTGGAGGGCCCGGCGGGCCTGGTCGCGTACGCCGACGGCGAGCTGGTCGGCGCCGTCCCGCTGACGGTCGAGGCGCACCGGGAGGCGCTGACGCTGTGCGTGCCGGGCTGAGGTGCGCCGCGCCGGCGGGCTGCAATTTATGGGAGTACAGTTCTATTAACTGTACTCCCATGAATTGTGAGCCGCATGGACAAGCCAGCCGACATGTTCGACCGTGACCACGAGTGGGCTGCGCTCCGCAGCTTCGTCACCGACGACCAGCCGGGCGCCACGCTCGGCGTGGTGTCCGGCCGTCGGCGCCAGGGAAAGACGTATCTGCTCGAGGCCGTGTGCCAAGCGGCCGGCGGCTTCTACTTCGGTGCCACCGAGGCGACCGACGCCGAGTCGTTGCGGCGGATCAGCGCGTCGTTGACCGAGCACGTTCGTCCGGCCAGCCCGTTCCACTTCGCAGGCTGGGCCGAGGTGATCGACGTGCTCCTGGGTCTGGGGCGCGAGCGGCCCGTGCCGGTGGTGATCGACGAGTTCCCGTACCTGGTCAGAGCGAATCCCGAGCTGCCGTCCATCGTGCAGGAGGCGCTGCGGCCGCGCCGCGTCGAGCGGTCCCGGTCGCGGACGCGGCTCCTCCTGTGCGGTTCGGCGCTGTCGTTCATGGGAAGGCTGCTCGCCGGCAATGCGCCGCTGCGCGGACGGGCGGGGCTCGACCTGCTCGTCCGTCCGTTGGACCATCAGCTGGCGGCGCGGTTCTGGGACATCACGGACCCCCGGCTGGCGCTGCAGGTGCACGCCGTCGTGGGTGGAACACCTGCCTATCGGCGCGAGTTCGCCCGTGGCGACTCGCCGTCCGGGCCGGACGACTTCGACGGCTGGGTGACCCGGACGGTGCTGAACCCCGAGTCACCGCTGTTCCGCGAGGCGCGCTACCTGCTGGCCGAGGAGCCGGACATGCGGGACACGACGCTGTACCTGTCCGTGCTCGCCTCGGTGGCCGAGGGCAATGCGACGCGGGGTGGCATGGCGAACTACCTCGAGCGCAAGGCTGCGGACATCGCGCATCCCATCAACGTGCTCGAGGACGCCGGTCTCCTGCAGCGTGACGACGACATGTTCCGTGCCAACCGCTCGACGTTCCGCATCGCGGAGCCGCTCATCGCCTTCTACCACGCGATCATGAGGCCGGTCTGGGACCAGCTCGAGAGGCCAGGCTCGGCCGAGCGGGTGTGGCGGGCGAGCCAGCGGCGGTTCGCCAGCAACGTCCTGGGGCCCCACTTCGAGCAGGTCTGCCGGGACTGGACCCTGCACCATGCGGACCCGGGCCTGCTGGGTGGTCTTCCGGCCCGGGTCGGTCACGGCGTCGTCCACGACCCGAGGACCCGGGCGAACCATGAGGTCGACGTGGCCGCCGTGGGGATCCCCGACGGTGGCAAGCCACCGCTGCTGGCGATCGGTGAGGCCAAGTGGAACGACCAGATGGGGCTCGCGCATCTCGAACGGCTCGAGCAGATCCGCGAGGTGATCGGCGCGGTCGGGCGCTTCGACGTTCGCGGTGCGCGTCTGTTCTGCTTCAGCGGTGCCGGGTTCGACGCGCGGCTCCGGGAAGCGGCTCAGGAGCGTGGCGACGTGGTGCTGGTCGGGCTGCCCGAGATCTACTGGTGAGCCGACCGTGATGTGACGGGGGTCACCTGCGGGCCGTGTCACGTCCCGCGACCGGGAGGTGTCTGGATGGTGTCCGCAGCCCCCGTCCGAGAACGGAGCCCGTCATGACCGGCACACCGGCCCGCAGCATCAGCACCCGGATCAGCACCGTGCTGCCCAGGACCCTGACCAACCGCGCCATGGCCGCGTACTCGCGGTGGCGGTACGGCGAGGTGCTGGACCCGCTGGTCGCCGTGGGGCACCACGGGAAGGTGACCCGCACCTACGCGCTGACCGAGCTCGGCGTGTCCGGCTGGAAGGCCCTGGACCCGGGCCTGAAGTCGCTCGCGATCATGGCCGCCTCGGTGTCCATCGGCTGCACGTGGTGCGTGGACTTCGGGTACTGGGAGGCGCAGCATGGGCACGTGGACCCGGTGAAGCTGCACGACGTGCCGGTCTGGCGCACCAGTGACCGGTTCACCGGCCTGGAGCGGGACGTCCTCGCGTTCGCCGAGGCGGAGACGGCGACGCCCCCGGCGGTGGACGACGCGCTCGCCGCACGGCTGACCGGCGCCCTGGGGGCGGAGGCCTTCACCGAGCTGGTCGCGATCGTCGCCGTGGAGAACCTGCGCAGCCGGATCAACTCCGCCATGGGGCTCAGCGCGCAGGGCTTCAGCGACCGGTGCGAGGTGCCGCTCGGCGGGCCGCTCGCCGAGGTGGGGGAGGCGTAGTGGCGGGCGGCGCCGGCCCGCGCCCGGCACCGGACGCGCTGACGGAACCGTTCGCCGAGAACCGTCGGCTGCTGTTCACGGTGGCCTACGAGATGCTCGGCGCGGCCGCCGACGCCGAGGACGTGGTCCAGGAGGCGTGGCTGCGCTGGTCGGCGGCGGACCGCTCCGACGTCCTGGAGCCGCGGGCCTACCTGGTCCGGATCACCACCCGGCTCGCGCTGAACCGGCTGCGGGCGCTGCAGCGGGCCCGCGAGACCTACGTGGGGCCCTGGCTGCCCGACCCGCTCCTGACCACGCCCGACGCCGCCCATCCCGTCGAGCGCGCCGAGGAGGTGTCGCTGGCGCTGCTGGTGGTGCTGGAGACGCTCTCGCCGCTGGAGCGCGCCGTGTTCGTGCTGCGCGAGGTGTTCGAGCTGCCCTACCAGGAGGTCGCGCACGCGCTCGACCGGGACGTCGTCGCCGTGCGGCAGGTGGCGCACCGCGCGCGCGAGCACGTGCGGTCGCGGCGTCCGCGCTACACGCCCGCGGGTCCGCAGCACACCGAGGTCACGCAGCGGTTCCTGGCGGCGTGCCTCACGGGTGACGTCGCGGGCGTGCTGGCGGCGCTCTCCCCTGAGGTGGAGCTCGTGACCGACGGCGGCGGCGTGGTCCGCGCGGCGCGGCGGGTCATCCGGGGCGCCGACAAGGTGTCCCGGGCGCTGGTGGCGTTCGCGCAGGACGAGACGGTGGGCCGGATGGAGTGGGTGCCCGCCGAGATCAACGGGTCGCTCGGCATGCTCGCGCTGCTGGACGGCGCGCCCGCCATGGCCGCGGTGACCGAGCTCGACGGCGACCGGCTGGCGCGCGTGCTGGTGTTCCGCAACACCGACCGGCTGGCCGGGCTGCGCCGGGTCGCGCCCTGAGGTCGCCCTGAGGCGTCAGACGGTCGCGAGGTCGCCCGCGACGAGCCGGAGCTCGCGGCGCGCGTGCTGCGGCACCACCTCGTCCGGCACCGTCAGGCCGACCGCCCAGGCGGCCTCGCCGTGCCGGCGGGGGACCAGGTGCGCGGCGCACGTGATGCCGTCGCGGAACTCGCCGTGCTCCTCGACCACGGCGTCGGCCCGCAGGCGGGCGAGCTGTCCGTCGAGGGCCGTGATGTCGGTGGCCGTCCGGGCGGTGAACTTGCGCAGGCCGGCGTCGACCACCAGCTCGTGACGGTCGCGCCGGGACATACCGAGCAGCAGGGCCTTGCCGAGGGCGGTGGCGTGGGCCGAGACGTCGAGCCCGCGCTCCAGGTCCTCCAGGTAGGGCGAGCCCGGGGCCTCGGCGTAGTCGACCACGACCACCCGGCCGGCGCTGATCCGCCCCAGGTAGGCGCTGTAGCCGGTGCTCTGGGCGAGGTGGCGCAGCACCTCGCGGGTGTCGGGGCCGCGGCCGAGCGAGCCGAGCTGCTCGTAGAACCGGTTGCTGATCTGCTCGCCCACGTCGTACGTGCCGTCCTTGAGGCGGGCCACGTAGCCCGCGTAGGCGAGCGTGCGCACCAGGTGGTACGTGGTGGAGAGGTTGAGGCCGCTGCGGCGGGCGATGGCCTTGACCGGCAGGCCCGGGGACCGCGTCACGACCTCGAGGACCCGGAGGGCGCGCGCGACGCTCTGCACCAGGTCGTCCGGGCGTTCCCGCTCGGCGTACAGAGTCACGTGCCCCCCTTGCTCGTCGGGTGGTGCCCTCGATCAGGTCGACCGAGGTGCTGGCCGGATGGGTCTCGACAGGGTGGTTCGAGGGTGCGACAGTGTATGCCCTCGCAGACATCGTAGCCACGGCCAGGGCCGTGGTCACGGCGCGCGACGGCGACACGGGTGGATTCACCCTGGGCGATCACAGGTGACTGCACAGAGCGGTGGATCCATGAAAATACCTGAACTAGGTCATATCGGGCAAGCGCTCGGGCTCGACGCCATGGCGGGCGTGGTGCCCCTGAGGTCGCTGGTCGACGCCTCGGCCCTGCCGGACCCGCGCGTGTTCTACGACGAGCTCGAGCGCGAGTGGGGCGAGGTGGCCCCGGTCGAGCTGGAACCGGGCGTGCCCGCGTGGCTCGTCATGGGTCAGCGGCTCGTCTACGACGTCATGCGCAACGAGCACGCCTTCGCGACCGACCCGCGCACGTGGAACGGGCACGCGCGCGGCGGCCTGCCCCCGGGGTCCGGGCTGCACCCCGTGCTCACCTCGCACCAGCGGTTCGCCGCCAACCACAGCGACGGGGCGCTGCGCCGGCGGCTGCGCGTGCCGCTGGACGACGCGTTCGAGCAGGTCTCCGAGAGCATCACGGCGGCCAAGGCCCGCTCCTTCTGCAGCCTGCTCATCGACCGCTTCGAGGAGCGCGGCCGCGCCGACCTCATGCTCGAGTACGCGTCGGTGATCCCGTTCCTGGTGGTCGCCGACATGATCGGGTTCGACCCGGAGGACGGGCAGCGTCTGTTCGACCTGACCCGGCGCGTCGCGGGCGGCGGCGCCGACGCGGCGGACGCCGTGGCCGAGGTGGACCGGATGACGGGCGCGCTCGTGGCGGCCCGGCGGGCGAGCCCGCGGCGGGACCTCGCGAGCACGCTGGTCGCGCACCCGAACCTGCACGACGACGTCGAGGTGGTGCACTCGCTGCTGGTCGTCGCCTGGTCCGGCAACCTGACGCTGACGGCATGGGTGGGGCAGACGCTGCTGCTCGCGCTCACCGACGTGCGGTTCTCCGGTCGCCTGCACGGGGGCCGCATCGACCTGGACAACGCCATGGACGAGGTGCTGTGGCGTTCCACGCCGACGATCCACACCCTGCCGCGGTTCGCCCGCCGGGACATCGTGCTGGGCGGCAAGCACGTCGCCGCCGGGGACCCCCTCGTGCTCGCGATCCACGCCGCGAACACCGACCCGCGCATGGACACGGGCGACCCGTGGGACCACGTCGGCAGCCGCGCCCACGTCTCCTTCGGCACCGGGCCGCACGCGTGCCCCGCGCCCCGGACGGCGCGCCTGGTGGCGCGCATCGCGGTGGAGACCGTCCTGCGACGCCTCGACCTCACGCTCCGGGTCCCGCCCGCCGACGTCGCCTGGGACCGCGTCCTGTGGCTCAGGCAGCCCGTGAGCCTGCCGGTCACGTTCCCGCGGCCGGTGGTGTCCGCCTGACGGGACGGCGTGCGGGTGGGGCGCGGTAGGTTGCGGACGTGAGCGAGGAGGGTCACATGCGCATCGGCATACCGGACGACGGCGGGCCGCTCGTGCCCGCCACCCCGACGACGGCCGCCCGGCTGGTCGGCCTCGGCTACGAGGTCGCGGTCGCGGCGGGAGCGGGTGCGGGGGCGGGCCACCCCGACGCGGCGTACGCGGCGGCAGGTGCCGTCGTCGTGCCGGGACCCGAGGCGTGGGCCGCCGACGTCGTGGTCGTGACCCGGGCGCCCGCGTCGCTCGCCGGTCCGGGACCCTCGGCCCTGCGTCCCGGCGCCGTCCTGATCGCGCAGCTGGCGCCTGCCACGCGACCCGGGCTGCTGCGTGAGCTCGCCGACCGCGGCGTCACCGCCCTCGCCCTGGATGCCGTGCCCCGCATCTCCCGGGCGCAGTCGCTGGACGTGCTGAGCGCGCTGTCCAACGTGGCGGGGTACCGCGCGGTGGTCGAGGCAGCCGCCGAGTACGGCGGCATGTTCTCCGGCCAGGTCACCGCGGCGGGCACCACGCCACCCGCCACCGTCTTCGTCATCGGCGCGGGCGTGGCCGGGCTCGCGGCCGTCGGCGCCGCCGGCAGCCTCGGCGCCCGGGTGCGCGCGTTCGACGTGCGGCCGGAGGCCGCCGAGCAGATCGAGTCCCTGGGCGCCACCGTGGTGCGGGCCGACGCCGCCGCCCAGCAGGTCAGCGCCGACGGCTACGCCTCCGCGCTCACCGCGGACCAGGAGGCGGCGGCGCTGCGTGCGTACGCCGTGGAGACGGCGGCCGCCGACGTGGTCGTGACGACGGCGCTCGTGCGGGGAACCGCCCCGACCACCGTCACCGCCCAGATGGTCGCGGCGATGCGGCCGGGCAGCGTGATCGTCGACCTGGCCGCGCCCGGCGGCGGCAACTGCGAGCTCACGGTGCCCGGCGAGCGCGTCGTCAGCGACAACGGCGTGGTCGTGCTCGGCTACACGGACCTGCCCGACCGCATGCCGCGGCACACCTCCGAGCTGCTCGGCACCGCCGTGGCCAACCTGGTCGAGCTCGGCACACCGGGCCGGGACGGCCGCCTGGTGCTCGACCTCGACGACGTCGTGGTGCGCGGCATGACGGTGGCCCGCGACGGCGAGGTGCTGTGGCCGCCCCCGCCGGTCGCGGTGTCGGTACAGGAGGTCCCGGCGCAGGAGGTGCAGGAGGTCCCCGCGGAGCGCGGTGCCGGCGGGGCCGGAGCCGCCGCTGCCGGGCCGGGCACCACGGGACGCCGCCCGGCCGTCCGCACCGTCCTGGTCGTGCTCGCCGCCGTGCTCGGGGCGCTCGCCGTGGGGGCCTCGCCGGCCGAGCAGGCCACCCACTTCACCGTGCTGGCGCTGGCCGTGGTGGTCGGCTTCTACGTGATCTCGCACGTCACCCACGCCCTGCACACGCCGCTGATGTCCCAGACCAACGCGATCTCCGGGATCATCCTGGTCGGCAGCATGCTCCAGATCGGCTCGTCGGACCCGGTGGTGACCGTGCTCGCGGTGCTCGCCTCGGCGGTGGCGAGCATCAACGTCTTCGGGGGATTCCTGGTCACCCACCGCATGCTCGGCATGTTCCACCGCACCCCGGAGGAGCCATGAGCGCCGAGTCCGTGGTCCAGGCGCTGTACCTCGTCGCGGCCGTGCTGTTCGTGCTGTCGCTGGCTGCGCTGTCGCGGCAGGAGACGGCGCGGCGCGGCGTACTGCTCGGGATGGCCGGCATGGGGCTGGCGCTCGCGGCGACGGTGGCCCTCTCACTGGTGCGGTCCGAGCGGCCCGTCGGTGTGACGGCGGGGCTGATCCTGCTCGTGCTCCTCGTCGGGGCGGCGGTGGGCACGTGGCGGGCCCGCACCGTCGAGATGACCCAGATGCCCGAGCTGATCGCGCTGCTGCACTCGTTCGTCGGCGCGGCCGCGGTGCTGGTCGGGTTCGGTTCCTACCTCTCCGAGCCCGCGACGGCAGGCGCCGGCGCGACGGTGCACCTCGTCGAGGTCTACCTGGGCGTGCTCATCGGCGCCGTGACCTTCACCGGCTCCGTGGTGGCGTTCGGCAAGCTGTCGGGCCGCCTGCGCTCCTCGCCCCTGCTGCTGCCCGGTCGCAACTGGCTGAACCTCGCGGCGCTCGTCGCGTCCGGCGGGCTGCTCTGGTGGTTCCTGGCGGCGTCGGAGCCGGGGCTGCTGCCGCTGCTGCTCATGACGCTCGTCGCGCTCGCGCTGGGCTGGCACCTGGTGGCGGCGATCGGCGGCGGCGACATGCCCGTCGTCGTCTCGATGCTGAACTCCTACTCGGGGTGGGCGGCCGCCGCGGCCGGGTTCATGCTGGGCAACGACCTGCTGATCATCACCGGTGCGCTCGTGGGCTCGTCCGGTGCGATCCTCAGCTACCTCATGTGCCGCGCGATGAACCGGTCGTTCGTGAGCGTGATCCTGGGCGGGTTCGGCGCCGAGGCCGGTGCCGCCGCCCCGGGCGGCCCGGTCGAGCCGGGCTCCTACCGCGAGACGACCGCGCTGGAGGTGGCCGACCTGCTCACCGCCGCCCGCTCGGTGATCGTGGTGCCCGGGTACGGCATGGCGGTGGCCAAGGCGCAGTACCCGGTGGCCGACCTGGTGGCCCGGCTCACGGCGCGCGGCACCACCGTGCGGTTCGGCATCCACCCGGTGGCCGGGCGGCTGCCGGGGCACATGAACGTGCTGCTCGCCGAGGCCAAGGTGCCCTACGACCAGGTGTTCGGCATGGACGAGATCAACGCCGACCTCCCCGCCACCGACGTGGTGCTCGTGATCGGCGCCAACGACACGGTGAACCCGGCCGCGCAGGACGACCCGGCGTCCCCCATCGCGGGCATGCCGGTGCTCCAGGTGTGGCAGGCTGGCGAGGTGGTCGTCTTCAAGCGGTCCATGGCCACGGGCTACGCGGGGGTGCAGAACCCGTTGTTCTTCCGTGAGAACACGGCCATGCTGTTCGGGGACGCGAAGGAGCAGGTGGAGCTGATCGTGCAGGCGCTCTGACGGGGGCGCGGGACGGTCTGCGGGGCGCGTCAGGGGGCGGCGTGCTTTGCCTTCGCGTGGTCATGTGTGGGTGAATTGACGGTGCCGCGCTGACAGTGTGCGGTAACGACTTGGTATAAAGGGGCCGCACCGGGAACGCCGGGGCAGTCCCTCAGTGCGGAGGCCGAGTGTTGACACGCTCTCTCGCGACCGGTGCGGTCGCGATCGTCGGGTTCCTGGTGCTCGTCGCGACCACGGAGCTCTTCTGGTTCGGGCCCCCGGCCGGCGCGCACAACGCCGGTGAGCTCTTCGCGTCGTTCGGCGGCGCGGTCCTGACGTTCCTGACCTGGTCCGTGGTCGGCTGGGGCGTCGCGCGGACGGCGCGCGCCCTGCGGCTGGCCCGCTACTCGGTGCCGATCGGCATGGCCGTGCCCGTCGCCGCGATCGTCGCCTTCGCCGTGACGATCCACCTGGACGCCTGGTCCACCGGGTTCGGCGTGCTGTCGTTCGCGGCGGCGTCGGCCGGGGTGCTGGGCACGCGGCGCCGACGGCGCCGGAGCGCGTCCGCCCCGGACCCGCTCCGGGAACCGAAGGGCCACCCACCGGTCCGCATGGCGGCCTGACGGCCCGCGGGCCCCCGCCGCTCAGCCGGCGGGCGCCGCCCGGTCGAGCGCCCTGCGGCCGGCCGTCACCAGAAGCGGACCGGCAGGCCGTGCCGGGCGTAGACCGTCTCGACCGCCGCACGCACCTGCGCGGGCTCGCCCAGGCGGTCCATGTCCAGGCCGAGCACCACGAGGGTCGCCACGCCGTCGTGCTCGGACCACCAGGAGTCCAGCCCGCCGCGCATCTGGCGCAGCCGCCCACGGGTCAGCCCCTGGGTCACCCCGCGCATGAGCACGCTGGTCGCCGGCGTGCCGAGCGGGGCCGCGAACCCCGCGGGCAGCCGGCCCAGGTTCGAGGCCAGGCAGAGCGGCGCGGTGGCGTCGCGCGCGGCACGCCGGGCGACGGCGTCCGGCACCATCTGCATGAGCGGCTTCAGCGGACCGAGGGTGTCCACGCGCGTCCCGGTCGTCAGGGCCCGGAACTCCGCGGCGGCGCTCGACCGGATCTGACCCATGTCCGCCACGACCCCCGCCCGCTCGGGCGCGGGAGTCACCGTCGTGTCGACGGCGATGGAGACGCCCGAGGTGGCGTTCGAGCGCAGGTCGTCCTTGCCGCGCAGGCTCACGGGGATCGACACGCGCACCGGCATGCCGGCCGTCGCCGCGCCCGCCGCGAGCAGGATCTCCGTGCACACCGCGATGAGCAGCGAGTTCGCCGTCCCGCCGGCGGCGTGGGCCGTGCGGTGCCAGGTCGCGGCGTCGGTGTCCACCACGACGACGGGCGGGTGGGCCGGCTGGGCGTCGTCCGACCGCGGTCCGGGGCGCGGCCGGTCCGAGGACTGCTGGGCCAGGACCGGCGGCACGGGTCCCTGCCGGGCGGCCTGCCGCAGGCCGGCGGCGGCGGCGCGCGCCTGGCCGGTCGCGTCGCGCAGGTCCGCCACGAGTCCCGTCCGGATCCGCTCGCCGTCCCGGGGCAGGCGCCGCGTGCCGGACGCCGTGAACGCCCCGCCGTCCGCCCGGAACCCGGCCGCGGCGACGGCGGCCTGGAGCGCGCCGACGTGCATCCCGCCGTCGGCCACCACGTGCGACGTGACGAAGCTGAGCACGCTGCCGCCGCTCACCGTCGGAGCCGCCGCGAGGGCCCAGGTGGGGCCGGTCTCGGGGTCGAGGTTGGCCTGGGCCTGCCGGTCCGCCCAGGTGAGCACGGCGTCGTCGCGCACGGGGGTGGCCTCGATCGTCGGGTCCAGCGACACGGCGGACGCCGACCACCGGGCGCGCGCCCCGGGCAGCCGGCCGGGCCGGACCACGCGCTGGAGCGGGCCGTCGGCCAGCCCGCGGTGCAGGGCCTGCACGGCGCGCGGCTCCAGCGGCACCGGAAGGCGCCACACGGTCTGGTTCACGACGGCGACGCCGAGCACCCGACGGGTGCGCAGGAAGAGGTCGTCGTCGTAGGTGAGGCGGTTGGTCGCCGCAGGGTCGGTGATGGTCGCTGGGCTGGTCACGGGGCCTCCGGTGCGGGGCGGGCGAGGAACGGTCGGGCGGGCGCGGGTGCGGTGGCGGGTGAAAGTGACACGAGGTCGTGGCGGGTGGGTAGGGTGCGCGCGTGCGTCACGTCATGGCCCTGGTGGGCAGTCGAGGAGATGTCCAGCCGGCGCTCGCGGTCGCGCTGGAGCTGCGTCGGCGCGGGCACGAGGTGGTGACCGGTGTCGCGCCCAACCTCCTGCCGCTCGCGCAGCGGCTGGGGCTCGACCCGGTGCCGCTGGGCATCGACTCGGCGGCGCTGCTGGGGTCCGACCTGGTGCGCCGCGACATGCGCTCCGCCCGTCCGGTGCGCCGGGTGCGCGCCCTGCGCGCGGTGGCGGCGGCCGGCTGGGACGAGCTGCGGACCGGCCTGACGGCCCTGCTCGACGACGTCGGCGGCGCCGACACGGTCGTGACCGGCCTGCTGGGGCAGGAGGTGGCCGCGGCGGTGGCCGAACGGCGCGGGCTGCGCACCGCCGCGCTGCACTACTGCCCGGTGCGGGCCAACGGCGTGGTGTCGCCCGTCAGCGGCGTGCGCGGGCCTCGGGCCACGCGGACGGCCTGGGTGCTGGGGGAACGCGTGCGGTGGAGCCTGACCCGCCGCGCGGAGAACGCGCAGCGCGCCGCCCTCGGCCTGCCGGGCACCCGCGTGCACCTGCCCACCCGGCTCCGGGAGGCCGGCGGCGTGGAGATCCAGGCGTACGACCCGGCACTGGTGCCCGGGCTGGCCGCCGAGTGGGGGCCGCGCCGCCCGTTCACGGGCTTCCTGGCCCTCGACGACGCCGCCCGCGCCCGCCTCGGGGAGTCCGGTTCGGGGCCCGACGCCGGCCTCGACGCCTGGCTCGACGCCGGGGACCCGCCCGTCTACGTCGGCTTCGGCTCCATGCCCGTGGCCGACCCGCCCGCGCTGGTGGCCGCCGTGGAGGCAGCGTGCGCGGAGCTCGGGGTGCGGGCGCTGGTCAGCGCCGGGTGGAACGACTTCTCGGGGGCGCACGGTACGGACGGGCGACGGGTCCGACTGGTCGGCGCCGTGGACCACGCCGCCGTGCTGCCCCGCTGCCGGGCCGCCGTGCACCACGGCGGGGCGGGCACCACCGGGGCGGTGCTGCGGGCGGGGCTGCCCGCCGTGGTCGGCTGGTACTCGGCCGACCAGCCCCTGTGGGGCGACCTGCTGCGCGGGGCCGGCGTCGGGGTCGCGCGCCGCGCGAGCACGCTGACCCGGCCGGGCGTCCTGACCGGTGCGCTGGCCGAGGTGCTCGACGACGCCACCGCCGCCCGCGCCGCCGCCCTCGGGGCGCGGCTCGTGCCCGCCGCCCGGGCCGTCGCGGCGGCCGCGGACGCGATCGACGGCGGCACGCGGGACTGACCGCCGCCCGGCCGCGCTCACCACGGCACCGCGGGCAGCCGCCAGGC
This sequence comes from Promicromonospora sp. MS192, assembly GCF_049532985.1. Lineage (GTDB taxonomy): Bacteria > Actinomycetota > Actinomycetes > Actinomycetales > Cellulomonadaceae > Promicromonospora. Next base: position 300,010 of record NZ_CP186693.1, read on the forward strand.
ACCGGCCTCCGTGAGCACGAGGTCGCGCAGCACGGCGGCGTCGGCCACGCGGTCCGGGTCGAGGGCCGCGACGCTGAGCGTCGTCGTCGGGCCCACCGTGGTGCAGAAGGCGACCAGCCCGCCGCCGGCCGCGCGCAGCTCGGCGGCCGTGGCGCCCTGGTAGTGCGAGAGCGTCGCGACCGCGCGCACCGGACCGCCCGGCGCCTGGGTGTACCCGGCGGGCGGCTTGCCCAGGTTGGAGGCCAGCGCCGCCGCGACGGGCGGCTGCGGCAGGCGGTTGACGACCGTGTCGGGCAGCATCTGCACCAGCTCCAGCGGCACCGCGGCCGCCCCGGGCTCCGCCTGCCCGACGGCGGCGTACGCCTCCTTGGCCGCTGCCCGCACCCAGCCGAGGTCGCGCGCGGCGAGCACCTCGGCCGGCAGGGTGACCCGGGCGATCTTGGTGGAGTTGGCCCGCGGGTCGTCGGGCTCGCGGGTGGCCACCGGCAGCGCCACCGGGACGGGCTCGCCCGGGAAGCGCCCGGTGGCGTGCACCAGCCGCGCGAGGAACGCGACGAACCACGTGTTGGGCGTGCCGCCGCGCTCGGCGGCCGCCTCGGCCACGCGGTCGGACGGGAGCTCGACGTGGAGCACCGGCACGCGCCAGGCGGGGTCCGGCACGGGGCTGCCCGTGGGCTCCGGCGCGGGCTGACCGGCGGGCGCGGGCGCGGCGGCCGGCTCCACTGCGGCCCCCGTGCCGGCGCCGGCCCTCCCGTCGGCGCCGGCCGCCGTGCCCGCGTCCACCTCCGCGGCCCGGCGCTCACGGGCCGCCTGCCGGGCCCGCGCCTGGGCCCAGCGGGCGACGGCCGCGGCCTGCCCGGCGGCGTCGGCGGCGTCGGCGAGCAGCGCGCGGCCCCCGCGCTCGGGCGGGGGGACGACGATCGGGTCGGCGCGGGTCGAGGCGCGCACCAGGGCGTCGATCAGGGCGGCCCCGTCCGCGACCGCGTGCGCGCAGGTCAGGGAGACGATCCCGCCGACCACGGCACCGTCGTCGTCCCCGGCTGCCACGAGGTCCGCGGCGGCCAGCCGCCACGACCGGCCGCGGGCGGGGTCCAGGGGCACGTCGGCCTGGGCCAGGGCCCACGAGCCGATGCCGTCGTCGGGCACGGCGGCGGTCTGGAGGTCGAGCACGGGCAGGGTTCCCGCGGGCGCCCACCGGTGCCGGGCGCCGGGCACCCGGGCGCGGACCACGCGGCGGTGCAGCGCCCCGGCGGCGATGCCCTCGGCCAGGTCACGCAGGCGATCGGCGTCGTAGGGGCCGTCCAGGCGCCACAGCACCTGGTTCACCGCGGGGCTCGCGGCGCCGTCGTGCCGGCGCAGGAACATGTCGTCGGCGAACTGCAGGCGCAGCGCGGATGGCGGGTGGGTCACGCTCGGCTCCCGTCCGGGCTCGGGCACGGTCGTCTTCAAGTGGCAGACCATACCCGGCATATCCGGGGGGACTAACTTTCACCCGGCATATCCGGTATAAAGGTCGCCGCAAGGGGACCGCGGAACTCGTCCGACGTCGTGCTGGCCGTGCCCACACAACGATTCGAGGGGCACGCACGTATGGAATACACCGAGCTGTCGGCCTACGACCTGCCGGCCGGGACCGTGACGTCGTGGACACCGCGGGCCGATGCCGGACGCTGGCAGCAGGACCCGCGCGACCTGTCCCCGGGCCACGAGGCCCACCTGCGCGACTCCGAGCCGGGCTCGTGGATCGGCTCCGTGCTGCGGGTCCCCGGCCCGTACGAGCCGGAGTCCCTGCGGCGGGCGATCCACGCCTGGATGAGCCGTCACGAGGTGCTGCGCACCACCGTCACGCGGGACGGGACCGGCTGGCGCCGGGTCACCGCGCCGGCCGAGGCGGTCACCGTCCGGGACCTCGTGGTGGGCGACCTGAGCGCCGGCCAGGTGGCCGCGCTGCTGCCCAGCCTGCTCGCCGACGTCTCGCCCACGGCCTGGCCGCACTGCGTGCTGGCGAGCGTCGTGCCGGAACCCGGCGCCTTGGACGGTGCCGGCTTCGTGCTCGCCTTCGGCGCCGACCACTCGGTCATGGACGCCTACTCCCAGCTCCTCTGGTTCGAGGAGATCGTCTCGCTCTATGACGCCGCCCGCCGCGGCGTGCCCGACGCCGAGCTGCGTGCGCTGGAGGTGGGCTCCCACGTCGACTTCTCCGCCGAGGACCGCAAGCTCGCCATGACGCTCGCCCGCGAGGGCGAACCCGTGCGCCGCTGGCTCGACTTCCTCGGCCCGGACGCGGCCTTCCCGCGCTACGCCGGCATCACGCGCCCCGCCGCCGACGCCGCCGAGGCGGCCCGCCCGCAGGCGTCCCGGTCGGAATGGCTCGCGAGCGCGGACCAGACCGACGACCTCAGCGCCCGCAGCCGCGCCCGCGGGGCGTCCGCCCAGTCGGGTGTGCTGGCGGCGTTCGCGCACGCCGCGCGCCGGGTGCACGGTCTGGACCGGCTCCGGTTCGTGCTGCCGATGCACACCCGGTACGCGCCCCAGCACGCGTCCGCCGTCGGCTGGTACGTGGGCCTGTGCCCCGTGGACCTCGACCTGAGCGGCACCGGCCCGCTGCTGCGCGACGTCGACGGCCGGCCCGGACCCGCCCGGGTGCTCGACGGCGACGCGCTGACCACCGCGGTCGAGCGCGTGCACGCCGCCGTCTCGGCGGGCAAGCCCCTGGTGCGCTACTCGTTCGCGCGGGTCGCGGAGCTGGGCGGCATCGCCGACAGCCCGCACTTCGCGGTGTCCTACGTCGACACCCGGTTCGTGCCCGGGGCCGAGCGCTGGAGCTCCTGGGCCGCCCGCACCCTGCGCAGCCCCGCCTACGGCACCGACGAGCTCTACCTCTGGTTCCTGCGCACCCACGACGGGCTCAACGTGTCCACCCGGTACCCGGACACCCCCCAGGCGCACGCCGCGATGGACGCCCTGGTCGCGGAGCTGCGCACCGTGCTGCGGGCCTTCGGGGCCGCCGGCCTGCGGGAGGCGGTCGCATGATCCTCGGCGCCATGGGCACGTGGACGACGGCACCCGGCCAGGTGCTGCACGTCCGGCCGACGGCAGCCGCGCTCGCCGCCGCGGCGTCCGCCCCGGTGGACCCCGGCCCGCCGTCGTTCCTGCAGGGCGACCACCTGCGCGCCTACGCGGCGCGCCGGTCCTCCGGCGGGCGGCACCGGGCCTGGACCGGCACCGCCACCCGTCTCGGCGGACCGTTCGACGGCGCCGCCCTCGCGCGGGCGCTGACCCGGTTCGTGCGGCGGCACGAGGGCCTGCGCACCTGGTTCGACGTCGACGCCTGCGCCACCGGCGGGGACCCGGTGCGGCACCTGGTGCCGGCGGACGCCGTGGGCTTCGAGGTCGTGGACGTCCCCGCGTTCTCGCCGGCCCCCGGCCGGTCGTGGGACGAGTGGCTGACCGGCCACCTCACCGCGACGTTCGACGCCGCCTGCCGGCCCGACGGGTGGGCGCCCTTCGCGCTCGGCGCCGTCGTCACGGACGACGGCTTCGGCCTGTTCTGGGGGTGCGACCACGCCTTCACCGACGGCGCGTCCCAGCTCATGGTGCTCAGCGAGCTCGAGGAGCTGTACGGGCAGGAGCTCGGTGCGCTCGACGCCGCTGCTCCGGAACTCGCCGCTGGGGAACCCGCTGCTCCGGAGCCCGCGACCGCCGGCTCGTTCCTCGACCACGCGCGCGCGGAGCACGCGCTCGCCGCGGCGACGCCGCCCGACGCCCCGGAGATCCGGGCCTGGGCCGACGCGGTGACCGCGCACGGCGGGCGCCTGCCCCGGTTCGCGCTCGACCTCGGCCTCGCGCCGGGGGAGACGGCACCCGTCCGGATCCGCTCCACGACGCTCCTTGATGCCGGCGGGCTCGCGCGGCTGGACGAGCTGGCCGCCGCGCACGGCGCGCGGTTCACCGGCGCGGTGTTCGCGGGGATCGCCCTCACCGACGCGCGGCTGACCGGCGCCACCGACTGGTTCGGGGTCACCGTGGTGGGTTCGCGGGGTCCGGGCTGCGAGACCGCGCAGGGCTGGCTGTGCAACTTCGCCCCGGTCGCCTTCCCGGTGGCCGGCGGGGGCGCCCCGGCGTCGTTCACCGACGTGCTGCCGGCGGCGGACGCCGCGTTCCGCAGCGCGCGCAAGGTCGCGGCGGTGCCGGTGCACGCCGCGCTCGGCGTCATGCTCGCGGGCGGCGTGCTCGACCCGGCCTCGCTCGGCAGCCCGCAGCTCATCAGCTACCTCGACCTGCGGCGCTTTCCCGGCGCGGGGCGGCCCGCGTACGACAACGGCCTGCACTTCACGGGGGAGGGCCGTACCGCGAACGCCTCGCTGTGGGTCAACCGGGACCACGAGCGGCTCTACGTCGTGATGCAGACCCCGGACGTCCCCTCGGCGCAGGCGGCGGCCGACCGGTACGTGGCCGAGCTGACCGCGACGTTCGAGGCCGCGGTGGGCGGTGCCGCCGGGGCGGCCGTGGGTGGCGCGGCTGCCGGAGGCGCGGCTGCCGGCGGCGCGGGGGTCGAGCGCCTGGAGGCGACCGGTGCGGGTTCTCTCGGCTGACCTCTGGGAGCCGGCGCCGGGCCAGGTGGTCACCTGGGACGTCACGCCGGGGGCGGGGCACGTGCCGGAACCGGCGGTGCCCACCTACAACCAGCGCAACCACCTGCTCGGCGCCCGCGGGGGCGAGCCGAGCGTGTGGATCGCCGCCGCGTTCGACGTCGCGGGCCCCGTGGACCGTGCCGCGCTGGAGGGGGCCTTCCGCGACCTGGTGGCGGCCCACCCGGGCCTGCGGGTCGAGGCGGTGCGGCGCCCCGACCCGGAGGCCGTGGGGCTGGTGCGGCACGACGCCGACGCGCTGGCCTGGCGTCCGCACGAGGGCCCGGTCACCCGGACGGCCGACGAGACCCGGGCACACCTGGTGGCCGAGCTGTCCCGGCGGTGCGCGCCGTTCGGCTACCCCGCGTTCCTGCCCGCCGCGATCAGCCGGGCGGACCGGTCCACGGTCGTGCTCGGCCTGGACCACCTGCACACGGACGCCTGGTCGACCACGGTGATCGTGGACGAGCTGGCCGCCCGGTACGCCGAGCGCGCCGACGGCGCCCGCGTGGCCGTCCGCCCCGCCCGTCTCCTTCCCGCCGATCCGGCCGCCCTCCCGTCCGTGGGCGCCGACGACCCGCGCCTGGCGACCTGGCACGGCTTCCTGCGCGAGCGGGACTGGGCGCTGCCCACGTTCCCGCTGCCGCTCGGCGTGCCCCACGGCGAACGGGCGCCACAGCGCACGGTCGTGCGCACGCTGGCCGACGCCGCGACCGCCGGCGCCGTCGCCGCCCGGGCCCGCTCGGCGGGTGCGTCGACGTCGGCGGCCGTGCTGGTCACGCTCGCCCGCGCGATGGCGGACCTGGGCGGGCCGGCGACGCTGGAGACCCTGCTGCCCGTGCACACCCGTGCGGACGACGCCGCGCGGCGCTCGGTCGGGTGGCACACCACCACGGTGCCGCTGCGGATCGACTCCGGCACCGGGCACCCGTCCGCGCGGGCCTGGGCCGCACCCGCGGGGGACGCGCAACGCACCGTGCCGGACACCGCGCTGGCCGAGACCGGCAAGGCGCTGCGGGCGGCGCGCGAGCTGGCCGCGGTACCGCTGGAACAGGTCGTCGGGACGCTGCCGCAGCCGCTGCGGTTCCCGCGCAGGGACATCTTCCAGGTGTCCTACCTGGACTACCGGCGGCTGCCCGGCCACGCGGCGGCCGCCGTGAGCCGCGCGCACCACGTGTCGGCCGCGACCCGGGCCGACGACCTCCAGGTCTGGGTCTCCCGCACGGACGACGGCCTCGCCGTCCGCGCCCGCATGCCCCGCACCGCCACGGCGACACAGGTGGTCGACGCGCTGCTGGACCGCTGGGCCACGATCCTGGCCGATCTGGGCTGACCGCCGGGTGCACGGGCCGGGCACGGTCGGAGGCGACGGCGCCCGGACCGCCGTCCTACCCTGCCTCCATGCCTACCCACGACGTCCGCACGCTCACCGAGGCCAGGGCTGTCGCGGCCCTGGCCAACCCGGCTCGCTCCCGCCTCCTCGACTCGCTGACGGCCGAGGGGCCGGCCACCGCGTCGGTGCTGGCCGAGCGGACGGGGCTCGCCGTCGGGAGCATCAGCCACCACATGAAGGTGCTGGCGTCCGCCGGGCTCGTCGAGGAGGCGCCGGACCTGGCCCGCGACCGGCGTGAACGCTGGTGGCGCCGGGCGGCGCGGTCCATCACCTGGGGCCGGTCCACGCTGCCGCCCGACGCGGAGAGCCAGCGGCAGGCCGTGGCCGCCGAGGAGTTCATGCTGGCGCGGCAGGTCGAGCGGGCGCGCGCCTGGCTGGAACGCCCCGAGCAGGACGACGAGTGGACCAGGGCCGAGCTCTCCACGGACAGCTGGCTGCGCCTCACCCCGGACGAGCTGCAGGAGCTGACCGACGAGGTCAACGACCTCGTGCGGCGGTGGAAGGAGCGGGGAAGCACGGGGCAGGCCGAGGGGAGGGCTGAGCACGTGTTCCTCTTCGCGCGGGCGTTCCCGTCCCGCCCCTAGTTCGACAAGGGCTGTTGTACAAGAACTCTTGTATATATAGTCTGGCCGCATGACGACGATCGCGCCCTCGCGGGCGGTCCTGCCCCTCGCGCGCAACCGGGCCTTCGGCCTCCTGTGGCTGGGCGAGGGCGTCAGCGTGGTCGGCAACGCGACGACCTCGGCGCTCCTGCCGCTGCTCGCAGTGACGCAGCTCGACGCCGGACCCGCCTGGATGGGCCTGATCACCGCCGCGGCCTGGCTGCCCTGGCTCGTCATCGGGCTGCCGGTCGGCGCGTGGGTCGACCGGCTCCCCGCCCGGGCGGTGATGATCGCCGCCAACCTGGCCGCCGCGGTCTCGCTCGGGAGCGTGCCGGTGGCGTTCGCGCTCGGTGCCCTCACCCTGGTCCAGGTCGCCGTGGTGGCCCTGGTGGGCGGCGTCTGCACCGTGTTCTTCCGCACCGCCTACCAGGTGTTCCTGCCCGAGGTGGTGCCTGCCGGCCAGCTCGAGGCGGCGAACGCACGGCTCTTCGGCACCGAGTCCGCGGCGAACGTGGCCGGCCCCGGCCTCGGTGGCCTGCTGGCCCAGTGGCTGACGGCGGCGGTCGGGCTCGCGCTCGACGCCGCCACGTTCCTCTGGTCGGCGGTGTGCCTGTGGCGCATCCGGGTGGCGCGCCCGGCCGCCGCGGAGCCCGGTCCGGCCGGGTCGCTCGCGGCGCGGATCCGGGAGGGCGTGGACCTGGTCCGCCGCGACCGCTACATCCCGTGGCTCGTGGGCATGGGCGGGGCGTCGAACTTCGGGCTGACCGGGTACGGGGCGCTCCTGGTCCTGTTCCTGGTGCGCGACCTCGGGCTCACGGAGGCCGGGGTCGGCGCGGTGCTCGCGGCGGCCGGGGCCGGTGGCGTGCTCGGCGCCGTCGTCGCGCCGTTCCTGAGCACGCGCCTCGGCAGCGGGCGGGCCTCCACCGTCCTGCTCGTGCTCTCCGGCCCGGCGGCCCTTCTGGTGGGTGCCGGCCTGCCGGGCTGGGGCGCGGCGATCAGCGGGGCCGGCGGGTTCCTGGTCGGCCTGTGCGTGGTGTCGGGCAACGTGATCCGCAACGCGTGGCGCCTGCGCTACGTGCCCGCCGGCCTGCGGGGGCGCGTGATGACGGTGATGCAGGTGGTGAACTTCGGCACCATGCCGGTGGCGGGCGTGGTCGCGGGGTGGCTCGGCGGGGTGCTCGGCGTCCGCGAGACCATCCTGCTCATGGCGGCGGTGCACTGCCTCGCCACGTGGAGCGTGCTGGTCTCGCCGCTGGCCAGGCTGCGCGCCCTCCCGGAAGGCCCCCTGGGCGGCTGACGCCCCACGGCGTCCGACGACGAACGCGGGGGTAGTTGCGCTCTCGGTCCGGAGAGCGCAACTACCCCCGCGTTCGTGCGGGCCGGGAGGCGGTCAGGCGCCCGCGGTGACCTTCTCCGCCGCGGTGAGCTGCGCGGTGTCGTAGTCCGCGCCGCCGCCGAGGCTCGGCATCATCGAGGTGAGCTGCGGCTTCCACGTCGCGTAGTTCTCGGGGAAGCAGCGCTCCAGCAGGCCGGTCATGGCGGAGACGGCGGTCGAGGCGCCCGGCGAGGCGCCGAGCAGGCCGGCGATGGTGCCGTCGGCGGAGGCCACGACCTCGGTGCCGAACTCCAGCACGCCGCCCTTGCCCTTGACCCACTTGATGACCTGGACGCGCTGGCCGGCGGTGATCTTCTCCCAGTCGGCCGGCTGCGCCGTCGGCATGAACCGCTGCAGCTCGTGGAACTTGGTCTCCGGCGCGGCCGCGACCTGGCCGATGAGGTAGCCGGTGAGGTCGAGGTTCTTCACGCCGGCGCCCAGCATCGAGAACACGTTGTGCAGGCGCAGCGACGTGATCAGGCCCAGGTACTTGCCCTTCTTGAGGTACTTGGGGCTGAACCCGGCGTACGGGCCGAACATGAGGTAGCCCTTGCCGTCCACGATGCGGGTGTCCAGGTGGGGCACGGACATCGGCGGGGCGCCGACGTCGGCCTTGCCGTAGACCTTCGCGTTGTGCTGGGCCACGAGCTCGGGGTTCGCGGTGCGCAGGAACTCGCCGGAGATCGGGAAGCCGCCGTACCCGCGGGCCTCCTTGATGCCCGAGGCCTGCAGCAGCGGCAGCGCGCCGCCGCCGGCACCGACGAAGACGAACTTCGCGGTGACGGTGCGGCGCCGGGTGCCGGCGTTCCAGGTGCGGTCGTTCAGGGTCAGGCGCCAGCGGCCGTCCCGGAGCTTCTTGAGGCCGCGCACCTCGTGGTTCAGGTGCAGCTCGGTGTTGTGGGCGGTGGCGAAGCCGATCAGCTTGCGGGTCAGGGAGCCGAAGTCGACGTCGGTGCCCGCGGCGGCACGGGTGGCGGCGATCGGCTCGTCGGCGTCGCGCTCGAGGGTCATCAGCGGGGCCCACGTGCCGATGACGGCGGGGTCGGTGCTGAACTCCATGTCGCTGAACAGCGGGTGGGCGCTGAGAGCGTCGTAGCGGCGGCGCAGGAAGTCGACGTTCTCGGCGCCGCGCACGAACGTCATGTGCGGGGTGACGTTGATGAAGTCGGTGCCCTCCATCAGGCCGGCGGTGAGCAGGTGGTTCCAGAACTCGCGGGAGGTGTGGAACTGCTCGTTGATCTTCACCGCCTTGGAGATGTCCACGGAGCCGTCCTTGCGCTCCGGCGTGTAGTTCAGCTCGCAGAGCGCGGAGTGGCCGGTGCCCGCGTTGTTCCACGGGTTCGACGACTCGAGCGCGACCTCGTCGAGGCGCTCGTAGATCCCGATACGCCAGGTCGGCTCCAGGATCGTGAGCAGCGCGCCGAGGGTGGCGCTCATGATCCCTCCGCCGATCAGCGCGACGTCGACCTCTTCGGAAGGACGCGGGGCTGTCTGGAGGTATGAAGTCACGGCAAGAACGATAGCGGGCTTGTGAAAAGCGGAACGAGCGCTGTGGCATGAATCACGTGATACGCGCCGTGACGTCTCTCACTCGGCGGCCGTCCGGCGCGGCCGCCCGGCGGTCTCAGCGCACCGGCTGCGGGGCCAGGACCGACAGGAGCTGGAGCTTCTCGTGGCTCTCGCTGCCCGGTACGGCGGTGTACACCATCAGGGAGTGCACCTGGCCCGGGTCGACCAGCCGCTGGCAGTTCAGCTCGAGCGCCCCCACCTCGGGGTGCACGAAGTGCTTGACCTCGTGCGGGCGCACCCCGATCTCGTGCGCCTCCCACACCTCGCGGAACTCCTCGCTCTGCTTCAGCAGCAGGGCGGCGAGCTCCGCGGCGCGCGACTGCGGACCCCGCATGGTCACCAGCTCGCGCAGCCCCGAGGCGTACATCCGCGTCAGGAAGGCGTGCTCGTCCGGTGCGTAGAGGTCGCGCGCCCCGGGGTCGGTGAACCAGCGGTACCCGGCACTGCGGGCCGGACCGGTGAACTCGGTGGTGCACCCGGTCAGCGCCACGCCCATCGGTGTCTGGCGCAACGTCTCGCCCAGCTCGGTGACGATCTCGGCGGGCGTGTCGTCGAGCCGGTCCAGGATGCGCAGCAGGCCCGGGCTGATGTGCGCGCTGGTGCTGCCGCGCGGCGGCGGGTTGTGGCCGGCCAGCCGGAACAGGTGGTCACGCTCGTCGAGCGACAGGTGCAGTCCCTGCGCGATGGACGCGATCATCTGCTCGGACGGCTGCGGGCCACGCTCCCGCTCGAGCCGGGAGTAGTAGTCGGTCGACATGTTGCACAGCACGGCGACCTCCTCGCGGCGCAGCCCGTTCGTCCGCCGACGCCGGCCTCGCGGCATGCCCACGTCCTCGGGCTGGAGCTGCTCACGGCGTCGGCGGAGGAACTCCGCCAGCCCGGTGCGATCGATCACGGTGTCCCTCTCGTCGAGTCCTGCCTCGTTTCTACCTCCTGCCCGGCGGTCCAGCCACGGCCCGTCGATCCCCCCATACGGCGTGAGCGGTGGCCGGGCGAGCCTGTGATCGTCGGGTCCTGGATAGGTCCTGGCGCCCCGCCGAGGATCGGTGCCGTGGCCCGAGCGGGCCGCGAGCACCACGACAGCCGTCACGGCAGGGAGCAGAACAATGCCACGCACACCGATCGACATCACCGTCCCGGACCTGACCGGCAGGCGCGCCGTGGTCACCGGCGCCAGCGACGGCATGGGCCTGGGCATCGCCGCACGGCTCGCCGCCGCGGGCGCCGAGGTGGTCATGCCCGTCCGCAACCCCGCCAAGGGCGAGGCCGCCATGACGCGGATCCGGCGGGTCGCGCCGGGCGCGCGGGTCTCGCTGCGCAGCCTCGACCTGTCCTCGCTGGAGAGCGTCGCGGCACTGGGCGAGACCCTCCGCGGGGAGGGCGACCCGATCCATCTCCTCGTCAACAACGCCGGCGTGATGCGGCCGCCCCGGCGCCTGACGACTGCCGACGGGTTCGAGCTGCAGCTCGGCACCAACCACCTGGGGCACGTCGCGCTCGTCGGCCAGCTCATGCCGCTGCTGCGGGACGGCGGCGCCCGGGTGACGTCGCAGGTCAGCGTCGCCTCGGCGAGCGGCTCCATGCACTGGGACGACCTGAACTGGGAACGGTCGTACGACGTCATGCGGGCCTACCGGCAGTCCAAGATCGCCCTCGGCCTGTTCGGCCTGGAGCTCCAGCGACGCAGCGAGGCCCACGGCTGGGGCATCACCAGCAACCTGTCGCACCCCGGCGTGGCGCCCACCAGCCTGCTGGCCGCGCGGCCGGAGCTCGGCCGCGGTCAGGACACGCCCCACATCCGGCGGATCCGCTGGCTCTCCGAGCACGGGATCCTCCTGGGCACCGCGGAGACCGCGGGCCTGCCCGCGCTCATGGCCGCCACCGACCCGGCCGCCCGGCCCGGCGCCCTGTACGGGCCCAGCGGCCCCGGCACCCTGGGCGGCCCGCCCGCCGAGCAGCGGATGCACCGCCCGCTGCGCAGCCTCACCGAGGCGGCCCGGGTGTGGCGCGTCTCCGAGGAACTGACCAAGGTGGCTCTCCCGGCCGCCTGACCGGTGCGCGCCGAGCAGCGCCCGCCCGAGCAGCCCCGCCCCCGAGTACCCGACCCGAACACGTCGAGCCCCCAGGAGCAGCCCATGAGTTCCGTCCCCCGTCCCGCCGCCCGCCCCCGGAGCCCGTGGTGGGTGGTGGTCGGCGCGGGCACCGCGAACGCCGTCGGCCCGCAGCTCTACCTGGCCACCACCGGCGTGTTCGTGCTGCCGATCGTCGAGGACACCGGCTTCAGCCGCACGACGGTGACCGGCGCGTACTCCGTGGCCGCGGTCGGCATGGTGATCGGGCTGATCGTGGTCAGCCGGCTCGTGGACCGGTACGCCGCGCGGTACATCCTCGTGCCGTCGTTCGTGCTCTTCGCGGCCTCGATGGCCACGATCGGCCTGACGCCGCCCGTCGAGGCCGTCTACTTCGTGCCGTGCTTCCTCGTCGGGTTCTTCGGCGCCGGCACGGCGGTCCCGGCCACGCGCGTGGTCGTGGGCTGGTTCGACAACAACCGGGCGCTCGCCGTCGGCGTCGTGACCGGCATCATCGGCCTGGGGGCCGCGCTCGGTCCCGTGCTCGCCGGGGCGCTCATCGACAGCGTCGGCTGGCGGCAGGCCTACGCCGCCATGGGGCTCGTCGCGGCCCTGGTGTCCGTCACGATGATCGCGCTGTTCGTGCAGGGCCGTGCCGAACGGCACGTGCGCGGACGCCTGGTCGCCGAGACCCAGGCCGGCGACCGCGACGTGCGCCTCGAGCTGCCTGGTCTCACGTTCGCCGAGGCGCTGCGCACCCGGCAGTTCTGGGGCATCGCGCTCGGGCTGGGCATGGTCGGCGTGGTCGTGGTGGGGCTGCAGGTGCACCTCGTGCCGATGATGACCGACCGCGGCCTGAGCGCCGACCAGGCGGCCCAGCTCCTGGTCGTCTTCGGCCTGGCCTCGCTCGTGGGGCGCGTCCTGGGCGGCATCGTCATCGACCGCGTGCACGGCGCGATCGTCGGCCCGGTCGTGATGCTCGCCCCCATCGTCGGCATGCTCTTCCTGTACCCGCCGTTCCCCACGGCGGCCGTGGCGGTCGCGTTCATCGGCATCGCGTTCGGTATCGAGGGCGACCTGCTCGCCCTGCTCATCACGCGGTACCTCGGCATGCGCAGCTTCGGCCAGATCGTGGGCCCGGTCCAGGCCGTGTTCATCCTGGGCAGCGCCTTCGGCCCGCTGCTCCTCGGGCTCGGGTACGACGAGCTCGGCTCCTACGACCCGGTCATCCCGGTGCTGATGGGCGTCCTGGTGACCGGCGCCGTGCTCATCGGCACCCTGGGCCCGTACGTCTACCCCGCGGTGCGCGGCTTCGACCGCCTCGCGGCCCGCGACGAGCTGGCGGCGGCCGAGGTGCTCAGCGACCTCGCCGGGGGAGAGGGCGAGCGGGTCGTGCCGGGGGTGCGGCAGGCGTCCTGACCCCCCGGCCGGGGTCGGTCACGGCCGGTGGTCGACGTCGGTCCCGCCGCCCAGGTCCGTGCAGTCGACGGCCCGCACCCCATGCTCGCGCAGGTACGGTCCGGCGCCGGTGTCCCCGTGCACCGCGTCGGCCAGCGGCCCCCAGTGGGCACGGCCGACGAGTACGGGGTGCCCGGGATCGCCGGCATACGTGGCGCGCGCCAGCGTGCCGCGGGCGGCCTGCTCGGTGAGCGTCCCCAGCACCCGGCGCACCGCGTCGGGCCGCAGGCCCGGCAGGTCCACGAGCGTGACGGCGGCGGCCACCGCGCCGGTGCGCCCGGCCTCCGCCAGGCCGGCGCGCAGGGACGCCGCGACACCGTCCGACCAGCCGGCCGCGACCACCGGGCGCGCGTCGGCCGGCACCAGCACCCGGGCCTCGTCGGCCCGCGCCCCGAGCACCACGACGACGTCCGAGCAGCCGCCCTCGCGCAGCGCGCGGCAGGCGAGCTCCAGCCACGGGGTGCCGTCGTCGTCGCGGACCAGGGCCTTGGGCATCCCGAACCGGGTGCCGGCCCCGGCCGCGAGCACGATCCCGACGACGTCGGGCGGGCCCGCCGGGCCGGGGGCGTGCGGTGCTGTGCCTCTCATGCGAGGAACCTAACCGGCCCGGCCCCGCACAGCCTCGGACCGGCAGGCCCTGGACACGGCGGTCCGTGTCCAGGGGCCTGCGGACCGTACGGCGTCAGCGGCTCGACGTGGGCCACGGCCCGAGCTCGGGCAGCTCGCCCGGCAGCGGCGTCGCGGGCACGCGCCCGGCCAGCCACACCGTGACGTCCCGCGGGTCGCCCGCGATGTCGTCCACCGCGACACCGTCCGGCAGGCGCACGGCCAGGAACGCGCGCAGGTGGCCGCACAGCGTGTCGTCCCACGTGCCGTACCCGATCGGCGCCGCCGTGCCGGACGTCGCGTCGACGGCGTGGATGCGCACCTCCCGCCACCAGGCCAGGACGCAGCCCGACAGGGGTCCGTCGCGGTAGCCGCTCGGGGCGTCCCACAACGGCGACGCGGGCGCCGGCCAGGTGCGCGACAGGTCGTCGCGCAGGCGCGACAGCACCTCCAGGTGCTCGTCGAGCGTGCGGCCGGACCCGGCCTCGATCGCCGCGTCCCGCGCCGCGCGGCTCGCGTAGACCGGGACCACCTCGCCGCGCTCGGCGGCCCGGGCCTGCCCCAGCAGCGCGGCACCCACGCCCGCGACATGGGACAGCACGTGCCCGCGGGTCCAGCCCTCCAGGGTCGACGGCCCCGCCAGGTCCTCGGCGGTCAGGTGCCCGACGGCGGACACGAGCGCGTCCAGGCCGGCAGCCGAGTCGGTCAGGGCGTGCGGGACGAGGTCGGCGGCGGTGCTCACGGGGGATGTCCCTTCGTCGGGGGCGGGATGGGTCGGGATCACGGCCACAGCAGACCGGCGGACCAGCCGCCGGCGTCGGCCCGGTAGAGCAGGCGGGTGTGCGGCCCGTCGTCGGGCGCCTGCCAGAACTCGACGCTCACCGGCGTCAGCACGTAGGCCGTCCAGTCCGGCGCGGCCAGCCCCGGGTCCGCGGTGACGGCGCGCAGGGCCTCCGTGAAGGCCGCCACGTACTCGTCCCGTGACCCCAGCGGCTCGCTCTGCCGGTTCACCAGGCCCGCGGCGCGCGAGGCGTCCGGACGTGCCAGGAAGTCGGCACGGCTCACCTCGGCCCCGGCCGACGCCGCACTGCCCGTCACCTTGACCTGCCGGCCCAGCTCGGGCCAGAAGAACGTCAGCGCGGCGTGCGGGTTGGCCGCCAGGTCCTGCCCCTTGGGCCCCGAGGACTGGGACGCGAACCACCACCCCTGCGCCGTCACGTCCTTGAGCACCAGCGTGCGGGCGTGGACTCGCCCCGCGGCGTCGGCGGTCGAGAGGGTCGCGGCGTGCGGGGCCAGCAGGCCCGCGTCGATCGCCTCGTCGAGCCAGGTCTCGAACAGCTCGTGGGGCGTGGCGGGCGCGGCGTCCGGGTCGAACACCGGCAGGCCCGGCCGGGCGAACGCGGGCAGCGCGCGGAGGCGCTCGCGGAGGGTCACATGCTCTCCTTCTCGGTCAGCAGGCCGACGAAGCCGCGCACCGCAGCGGTGAGCGCGTCGGGATCCTGCGTGGCGCGGGCCAGGACGTAACCGCCCTGGATGATCGCGAGGGCGGCGTGCGCACGGTCGCGCGCGACGTCGTCGGGCAGGCCCGTCTCGCGGAAGATCGCGGTCAGCTCGCGGAGCAGCCGCACGAAGTAGGCGGTGAGCACGTCGCGCAGGCCCTCGTCGTCCATCACGGCCTGGTCGGACGTGTGGCGGCCGATCCTGCAGCCCGCCAGGGCGTCCCGTGGCCGTTCGAGGTAGGCGATCACGCGCTGGACGGCGGGGGAGTCGCTGCGCAGGGTCCGCATCGCGCGGGCGAGCGCGTCGTCCACCGTGGCGCCGACGGCGGCCACCGCGAGGTCGTGCTTGGTGGGGAAGTGGTGGTAGAGGCTGCCCTGGCCGACGCCCGCCGCGCCCAGCACGGCGCGCGGGCTCGTGGCGCCCACACCCTGGGTGGCGAAGAGGTCCTGCGCGGCGTCGACGAGCCGGTCGCGAGCTGTGGCCGTGGTCATGGCGGCACCATACCTACCTCCAGGTATGGTGACAAGCGGGCGGTGCCCGGACGTCGGCGGGCGCCGTCGTCAGAACAGGGTGAGGACGCCCAGGACGCCGACCGCCAGGGCGAGGGCGAGCGAGACCGTGATCAGGACGGCGTGCACGGTACGGAACCGCGTGGCCCGGCCCTCGGCGTCGCGCGACCGCGGGTCGGCGGCGATGCGCTGCCAGAACCGCGGCCAGATGACCAGGTTCCAGAGCGCGGTGACGACGAGGACGACGGACCAGCCGGCAGGAATCTCCACCCGCCGATTATCCGCCGCCGGGGACGGGGGAGGATCAGAAGTAGTCGCGGACGTGGAGCTGACGGCCCGCGAAGAGGGCCGTCAGGGGCGCGTCGTGGGTGTCCGGGCCGGTCAGGTGGCCCCCGAACCGCAGGTTCGCCGCCGACTGCACGCCCGCGTACAGCAGCGCCAGCCCGTTCGCGGTGAGCACGGGCCGCTCGTGGTGCGCGTCCCCGACGGCGACGTCGTCCTGCTCGACGTGCGTGACGCCGTCGGACACGGTGAGCGTCCAGCCGCCCGTGAGGTCGGCCGGGCCCCGGACGGCGAACGGGACGCGCACGCCCTCCAGCGGGGACTCGATGCCGCGCAGCGCTCCGGCGACGTCCAGGACCCGCAGCATGTACGGGTGCGCGGAGTGCACGGTCGTCGTCAGGTCGGGGAGCACGAGCCAGGCGGGGTCCAGCCCCGACGTCGACACGCGGGCCGTGCCGACCACCGTCGAGAAGCTGCCGACCGTGCGCCACAGGGCGCGGGCGGCGTCCGGCGTGAGGGCGATGAGGTCGTCGATCTCCATGACCGCCGTGGCGGGCGTGTACCCCTCTCCGCGGATCCAGCTCGCGAAGCCGACCACCTCGCCCTCGGGCCCCGTGGCGCCCCGCTCGTCGATCGCGAGCGTGACGCCCGTGTAGTCGGCGAAGAACTTCTCGGGCGGGGTCCAGAACGGCTTCTCGGCCCGGGAGACGGGCCCGTTCTGCCGGGCGGCCCAGGTGCGGTGGACGGCGACGACGGCATCGAAGTCGGCCACGCCGGCCCTGCGGGTGACCACGCCGTCGGGCGCGGCCACCCGGCCCAGGTTCGGCAGCGGCACGTCGACGTCGTCGAACGAGCCGACCACCTCGTACCCGAGCCCCCGGTAGATGCCGGGCGCGGTCGGGTAGAGCGTCGAGATGGTCTCGCCGCTCTCGCGGGCCTCGGCCAGGGCGGCCGCGAAGAGCCGCGCGAGATGCCCCGAGCCGCGCCGCTCGGGCTCGACGGCGACCCCGGCGACGCCCGCCGTCGGCACCTGCGCGCCGTGGAACCACGACGTGAACCCGTACACACGCAGGCGGGCGGCCAGGTCGTCGCCGTCGAAGGCGCCCCACTCCCGGAAGCCGGCGGCCGTCCACTCCTCGCGCGTGGGGACGGCGCGTCCGCCGTCGGGCGCGCCGAACGCCTCGCCGCCGAGGCGGGTGTAGGCGGGCTGGTCGTCGTACCCGACGGGGCGCACGGTGATGCTCATGGGAGCGACCCTAGGGAACGGGCGGGGCCGCCTGCGAGCCCAAAAGCTCAGTCGCCGAAGTACGCCACCAGGTCCTCGGCGGGGTGCGGGCGCACCAGCGGCGTGCGCGTGACCTCCAGCGGCTCGGGCGTGAGCAGGCTCGGCAGCTCGGCGTCGGCGGTGCGGTTGCCCGGCGTGATGCCGTCGTCGCGCACGAGGTCGCGCTGGAACATGACGGCGTCGTGCCACTGGCCGTGCTTCCAGCCGATGCGCTCGAACGAGCCGGCCCGCTGGAACCCGGCGGCCTCGTGCAGGGCGACGGCGGGGTCGTTCGGCAGCACGATGCTGGCCACCACGCGGTGGTAGCCGCGCCGGGCGAGCCGCTCCAGCAGCGCGTCGTACAGCGCGCGGCCGGCGCCGCGGCGCTGGTGGTCCGTGGCCACGTAGACGTTGGTCTCCAGCGTCCAGCGGAACGTGGGCCGGTCGGCGAACGGCTTGGCGTAGGCGAAGCCCGCCACGACCCCCTCGGTCTCCAGCACCAGCCAGGTCTCCCGGCCGAAGAACCGCTCGATGCGGCGCGTCATCTCGCGAGCGTCCGGCGGGGTGGTCTCGAAGGTCGCCGCCGAGTCGGCGACGAAGGGGGCGTAGATCCCGGCGCAGGCTGCGGCGTCGTCTGGTGTCGCGACGCGGACGATGCGGTCCATGCACGGATCCTGCACCGCAGCGGTGCAGGGCGATGATCGCAGCGCCGAATTGACGGCGGTGGGTGCAGCGGGTAGATGCCGGGCTGGCGGGTCAGCCGGGCTCGCCGGCGGGCGGCGCCCCGCCGAGCTCGGGCACGAGGTCCTTCTGGAGGCGCATGACGTCGCGCCACCGGCCGTGCTTCCACCCGATGCGGCGCAGCGTGCCGACCACCTCGAAGCCGAGCGCCATGTGCAGGCCCAGGCTGGCGTCGTTCGGCAGGGCCAGGCCCGCCACGAGGCGCCGGTAGCCGCGTTCGGCCAGCCGCTCGAAGAGCGCCTCGTAGAGCGCCCGGCCGGCGCCGGTCCGGCGTCGGCCCGCCTCCAGGTACACGCTGGTCTCGACGGCCCAGCGGTAGGCCTCGCGTGCGGAGTACGGGCTGCCGTAGGCGAAGCCGACGACGTCGCCCGTGGCCCGGTCCTCGGCGACGAGCCAGGCGTGGCCGGCCGAGTAGCCGGCGATGCGCCGGGCCATCTCGGCGGTGCCGGGCGGCTCGGTCTCGAAGCTGACGTGGGTGTGGCGCACGTAGAAGCCGTAGATGTCGGCGCAGGCGGCCGCGTCGTCGGCCGTCGCGGGGCGGATCGTCAGGTCCATGGTCCGATGGTGCCGCATCGCCGGGTCCGGGCGGTGCCGGGCCCCGAGGCGGCGCGGGTGTCGGTGGCGGGGCATAGCGTGTGTCTCGTGACCACGCTCCAGCGGCGAGTGCTCCTCGTCGCGATCCTCGGCTCGTTCGTGTCCTTCCTCGACGGCACGGTCGTGAGCGTCGCGCTGCCCGCCATCGCGCGGGAGCTCGGCGGCCCGGGCGCCGAGGGCCTGGCCCTGCAGCAGTGGGTCGTGGACGCGTACCTGGTGACCCTGGGCGCGCTGATGCTCGTGGCGGGCTCGGTGTCGGACGTCTACGGGCGCCGGCGGGTGCTCGCGGTCGGGCTGGTGGGCTTCGCCGTGGCCTCCGTGCTGTGCGCGGTGGCGGTGACGGGACCCGTCCTCGTGGTCGCCCGTGCGCTCCAGGGCGTGGCGGGCGCCCTGCTGGTGCCCAGCTCCCTGGCGCTGATCGTCGCCACGTTCTCCGGCGAGGCGCAGTCCCGCGCGATCGGGCGGTGGACGTCCTGGACGACGGGTGCGATGATCGTGGGCCCGTTCGTCGGCGGCATGCTGGTCGACTTCGTGTCGTGGCGCTGGGTGTTCTGGATCAACGTGCCCGTCATCGCGCTCACCCTCTGGCTGCTGCGCGGGGTCCCGGCCGCGGACGGCGAACCGGGCCGCCGGGTGGACGTCCCGGGCGCCGTGCTCGCCGCGCTCGGGCTCGCGGGCGTGGTGTTCGGGCTCATCGAGGGCGACCGGCTCGGGTGGACCTCGCCCGGCGTCCTCGTGTCGGCGCTCGGGGGTGCCGTGCTGCTGGTGGCGTTCGTCATCCACCAGCGGCGGGCGGCGGACCCGATGCTGCCGCTGCGGCTGTTCCGGGCGCGCAACTTCGCGTGGGGCAACCTGGCCACCACGGCGATCTACGGCGCCCTCTCGCTCGGCGGGTTCGTGCTGACGCTGTTCCTGCAGCAGGTCGCCGGGTACTCGGCCACCTGGTCCGGGGTGGCACAGCTGCCGACCACGCTCGCGATGATCGCGCTGTCCGCGTGGTTCGGCACCCTGTCCGGCCGGTACGGGCCGCGGCTGTTCATGACGGTCGGGCCCGTCGTGGCCGCGGCCGGGTTCCTCCTCATGCTCGCGATGGACGAGACGGCGTTCTACCCGACGCAGGTGCTGCCGGGCCAGCTCGTGTTCGGGCTCGGCCTCTCGATCACGGTGGCGCCGCTGACGGCCGCCATCCTCGGCGCCGTCCCGCCCCACGACGCCGGGATCGGTTCGGCGGTCAACAACGCGGTCGCCCGGGTGGCCGGGCTGGTGACGGTCGCGTTCGCGGGCATCATCACCGGCGGCGTGCTCGACGTGGCCTCGTTCCACCGTGCCCTGCTCGTGACCGCGGCGCTGCTGGTGGCCGGCGGCCTGCTCTCGCTGATCGGCATCCGGAACCCGCGGGAGATCGATGCGGACCAGCCCCTGGTCAAACCTACTTAGGTATGCCTAACCTCGGTGCATGGGATACAAGGGACGCAAAGCGGTCGATCCGCATGTCGTCATGGCTGAGGTCGTCAACACCAAGCGCGTCACGCCCAGCATGATGCGCGTGACGCTCGGCGGCGACGGGCTGGCGCAGTTCACCCCGGCCGGGTACGACCAGTGGTTCCGCCTCTTCCTGCCCCGCGCCGGCCAGGACATGCTGCGTCTGCCCACCCGCTCCTCCGCCCTCTGGTACGCCGAGTACCTGACGACGCCGAAGGCGCGGCGCCCTTGGGTCCGCAACTACACCGTCCGCGCCGCGCGGCCCGACCTGAACGAGATCGACGTCGACTTCGTGCTCCACGGCGACGGCGACCAGCACGCCGGCGACGCCCACCCGTCCGGGCCGGGAGCCGGGTTCGCCGAGGCGGCCGAACGGGGCACCCGCGTGGGCCTGCTCGACCAGGGAATCGGCTACGACCCGCGGCACGCGCACGACTGGACGCTCCTGGTCGCCGACGAGTCCGGCCTGCCCGCCGTGGCGGGCATCTGCGAGTCCCTCCCGCGTGACGCCCGCGGGATCGCCGTCGTCGAGGTACCCACCGCCGAGGACCGGCAGGAGGTCCGGGCTCCGGCCGGCGTGGAGCTGCGCTGGGTGGTGCGGGACGCCGCCGACGCGGTGCCGGGCCAGGCGGCGCTCGCGGCGCTGCGCGAGCTCGACCTCGCCGGGTCCGGCGGCGCGGTGCACGCCTTCGCCGTCGGTGAGTCGTCGCTGGCCACGGGCGCACGCCGGTACCTGGTGGGGGAGTGCGGGGTGCCGAAGACGCACGTGGACTTCGTGGGCTACTGGCGGCACGGACGCTCGTCCCCGGGGTGATGCCGGCGGGGGGCGCCGGAGCGCGACTCGGAGCGACGTGGTCGGCAGAAGGTCAGGTGATCGGCACCCCGGGCTGCCGATCACCTGACCTTCTGCCGACCGCCTGACCTTCTGCCGACCGGTGCGGGAAGTCCTCCACAGGGCGGCGCGGGCTTGTGTTGTGCACAGGGGGCGTGATCCGGGTGGGCGTGGCGCGACGGGGTGGGTGATCGTCGCTGCATGAACGAGACGGGAATCATCCTCGCCCGGCACCACGACCGAGAGGCGTTGCGTCGCGCGCTGCGGGACGAGCGCATGGAGAAGATCCGCCGGGGCGCCTACCGCGGCAAGCGGCCTGCTTCTGCCGACCGGTACCGGGACGCGACCGAACGGGCGACGGCTCGTGTCCTCGCGGTGAGCTCCCAGCTTCGCGGTGCGGTGGTGAGCCACGAGTCGGCTGCGCTGCTGCACGGCCTGAGGCTCTGGCAGCTGCCGGAGCGTGTGCACGTGGTGCAGGCGTACCGGGCGTCGTCGGCGTCGGCCCTGGACATCGCCCGGCACCGGCTGACGCTGGGCGAGCACGAACGGACCGTGGTGGGCGCGGCGTCCGTGACAAGCCTGGCCCGGACGGTCGCGGACTGCTGTCTGTCGCTCCACCC
The DNA here is from genome assembly GCF_049532985.1 of Promicromonospora sp. MS192. GTDB lineage: Bacteria > Actinomycetota > Actinomycetes > Actinomycetales > Cellulomonadaceae > Promicromonospora. Next base: position 321,537 of record NZ_CP186693.1, read on the forward strand.
GCTGCTCGCGCTGGTGATCGCGGACCACGCGCGCGCTCTCGGTGCGGACCTGGCTGCTGCCCGGGAGTCCGTCGTGGGCCGACGTGATCCGCGAGGTCGCCGTCGTGCGCTCCTGGTGTTGGCGATGGCCGATGCGGGGGCGGAGTCGGCGTGGGAGAGCTGGTTGCGCTACCTCGTCCTGCGCGCCGGGCTACCGCGCCCGATGACGCAGCTCCGCGTGCCCACACCCCACGGTGAGTTCCGCGCCGACCTGGGCTGGGAGCAGTTCCGGCTGCTGGCCGAGTTCGACGGTCGGGTGAAGTACACGCAGGGTGCGCTGGGCCCCCGGCACGACGCCGGACGCGCGCTGTTCGACGAGAAGCGGCGCGAGGACTATCTCCGTGACCAGCGCTGGACCGTGGTTCGCGTCACCGCGTCGGACGGCCCGGCCACTGCGCTCGCCAGGATCGGCCGCCACCTCCCACCCCCGCCCGACGAGCCCCCGCACCCCCGAGACCTCCCGCCCCCACCCCTGCCGCGCGGATGGAGGTAACCATCACTCCTGATGCGCGGACGGGATGGTCGGCACCGCCGGTGCGCGGACGGGATGGTCGGCAGAAGGTCAGGTGATCGGCACCCCGGGGTGCCGATCACCTGACCTTCTGCCGACCATCCGGCTCCGGCTCCGGCTCCGGCTCCGGCTCCGGCTCCGGCTCCGGCTCCGGCTCCGGCTCCGGCTCCGGCTCCGGCTCCGGCTCCGGCTCCGGCCGGAGGGAGCGGAATGGGGTTGGGCGGAGTGGGGGTGTGTGGCAGGGTCCGGGGATGGTTGCCTTCGTGTCGCACGTGACGGTCGACTGCTCCGACGCGTACTCGCTCGCCCAGTGGTGGAAGCCGGTGCTCGGGTACCAGGACGTGCCCGGTGACCCCAACCTTCCGGGGCACGAGGAGTGCATGATCACCGACCCCGAGGGCGCGGGGGTCGACATCCTGTTCATCGAGGTGCCGGAGGGCAAGTCGGCCAAGAACCGGCTCCACCTGGACCTGCGCCCCCGCGCGGACCTGCGGGACACCGAGATCGAGCGGATCGCGGCGCACGGTGCCACCGTCGTCGCCGACCACCGCGGGATCTACGGCCCCGGCTCGGGATGGGTCACCTTCGCCGACCCGGAGGGCAACGAGTTCTGCGTGCTGCGCTCGCCCGCCGAGATCGCGACCGCCGAGCCCGCCGACACCTGAGGCAACCGCGCCGGCACCCCGGGCCGTCAGACCCGGACCACGACCTTCCCGCGGGTGTGGCCCGTCTCGCTGGCCCGGTGCGCGTCGGCGGCGTCGGCCAGGTCGAAGACCTCGGCGACCTCGACCGAGAGCCGGCCGGCGTCGAACAGGGCGGTGAGCGCGTCGAGGTCCGTCGTGGACGGGCGCACCCACACGTACTGCCCGCCGTGCTCGGAGCGGGCCGTCGGGTCCGCGACCGAGGTGAGCGTGCCGGCGTCGGCCAGCAGGTCGACGGACGCGGCGACGGCGCCGCCGCCCGCGAAGTCGAGGATCGCGTCGATGCCATCGGGGGCCAGGGCGCGGACCCGGTCGGCCAGACCGTCGCCGTAGGTGACGGGCTCGGCACCCAGGCCACGCAGGAACTCGTGGTTGCGCTCGCTCGCGGTGCCGATCACGCGGGCGCCCCGCTCCCTGGCGATCTGCACGGCGAACGCGCCGACGCCGCCGGCCGCGGCGTGCACCAGCACGGTCCGGCCCTCCCCGACCGCGGACCGCTCGATCGCCTGATAGGCGGTCAGGCCGGCCAGCGGCACCGCGGCCGCCTCCTCGAAGCCGAGCGACGCCGGCTTGCGGGCCAGCGTCCGCACCGGCGCGGCCACGAGCTCGGCGAACGTGCCGCCCTGGACCGTGTCCTTGCGCACGTAGCCGTACACCTCGTCGCCCACCTGGAGCTCGGGCGTGTCCAGGCCAACCTGCTCGACCACGCCGGCCACGTCCCAGCCCGGGATCGCGGGGAAGTGGGTGTCGATCAGGCCGTGGAGCCGGCCCTCGCGAATCTTCCAGTCGACCGGGTTCACCGAGGCGGCCCGGACGCGTACCACGACGGTGTCGGGGCCGATGTGGGGGTCGGGCTGCTCGGTGAGCCGCAGCACGTCCGCGTCGCCGAACTCGGAGTAGGTGATCGCTCGCATGGCAGTGACGGTACGCCGGGTCCGCCGGGCACGGCGCGCGGACGAGGTTACAAAAAGTGTGCCAAGCGTCACGCCTGGCCCGGGTGCTCGACCTGCACGTCCTCGGGAGACTTGTCCGGGCGCCAGCCCCGCCACACCGAGTGCCGCATCCGCCGCTCGCCCGAGGCACCGTCGCCGCCCTCGGCCCAGTCCGCGTACGTCACCTCGCCCACCAGGCGGGGCGACACCCAGCGCGCGTCCGACGCGTCCTCGCGGGGGACGCCGGACGCGGCGGGTGTCTTGCGCGTCATGCCTTCCAGCCGTGCGGTGATCTCGCGGCGCTCCCGCTCGCTGAACCCGGTGCCGACCCGGCCGACGTAGCGCAGGCCGTCGTCGTCCGGGATCGCCATGAGCAGGGAGCCCATGACCGCCGCGTTGGCGCGCCCGGGTCGCCAGCCCACGACCACGATCTCCTGGGTGGCACTGTGCTTGACCTTCAGCCACTCCCGTGAGCGTCGTCCCGTGTACGTGGAGGTGCGCCGTTTGGCGACGACGCCCTCCAGGCGCAGGGTGCGGGAGGTTCTCAGGGCGGCATCGAGGTCGCCCTCGAACACCGGCGGCAGGTGCACGGGCGGTGCGGGCGTGACGAGCGACTCCAGCAGCTCGCGGCGTTCGGTCCACGGGCGGCCGGTGACGTCGGCGCCGTCGGCCTGGAGCACGTCGAAGAGCATGAGGTCCACCTGGACGCGGGCCCGGGCGCGGGCGACGTCGTGCTCCTTGCGGAGGTTGGCGCGCTGCTGGAGGCGGCGGAAGTCGGGGCGGCCGGCGCGGTCGAGTGCGACGATCTCGCCGTCGAGCACGACCGGGAGGCGGTCGGGGTCCACCTGGGCGGCGAGCGCGCCGAGCTCGGGGAACGTGACGGTGAGGTCCTGGCCGGAGCGGCTGACGAGGCGCACGGTCGCCGGGTCCTCGACGTGGGCGAGCGTGCGGAACCCGTCCCACTTCATCTCGAACATCCACTCGTCGGGTTCGCGGAGCTCGCCGTCGGTGGCGGCGGTGGCCAGCATCGCGCGCCAGGGTCCGCGCGCGGGGGCCGCCGGCTCGGGCTCGGCCTGCTGCGGGGGGTCGGCCGCCTGCTCGGGCTCGGCCCGACGCCCGGACCCGGCCCGCCGCGTGGATGCGGAGGCGGGCTCGTCGTGTCCCGCCTGGTCCTGGCGTCCGTCGCCCGGCTGGGCCTTGGTGAGGTGGATCAGCCAGTTGTTCTCGGCGTCGCCGTCGCGCCCGCCGGTGCGGATGAGGGCCAGGCGGCGGGCGCCGCGCCGGTCGGAGCGGAGCGTGACGATCACCTCGTCGTCGCGCCACTTCTCCAGGTCGTAGGTGCCGGCGTCCCAGATCGTGACCTCACCGGCGCCGTACTCGCCGGCCGGGATGCTGCCCTCGAAGGAGCCGTACTCCAGGGGGTGGTCCTCGGTCTGCACGGCGAGGTGGTTCCTGGCCGGGTCGGTGGGTTCGCCACGGGGCAGGGCCCAGCTCACCAGCACGCCGTCGTGCTCCAGGCGGAAGTCCCAGTGCAGGCGGCGGGCGTGGTGCTCCTGGATGACGAAGGTGGGGTCGTGCTCGTCGGCGTCCTCGGCGTCGGAGACGGGGCCGAAGGGTTCCGGTGTCCGCCCGGGGTCGCGCTTGGCGCGGTAGGTCTCCAGCTTCTGGAAGGTGGCGAGCCGTTCGGGCGTCGGTTCCAGGGCTGCGCGGTGCCCTTCCAGGAGGGGGGCGAGCAGGTCGCCGTCGGTCGCGACGCGCTCCACCACCTGGTCGGCGGTGAGGTGGGCGAGGTCCGGGTCGTCGAGCTCGGCCCAGGTGCGGGGGGCGGCGACCCAGGGCTGGTCGAGGCCGCGCAGGGAGTACGGGGCGATCGTGGTCTTGCTGCCGTTGTTCTGCGACCAGTCCACCAGCACCTTGCCCGCGCGCAGCTTCTTGCTCATGTCGCTGACCACGAGGTCGGGGTGCTCGGCCTCCAGGTACCGGGCGAGCTCGTGCGCCACGGCGGAGACGGCGTCGGACCCGAGGCGGGTGTCGGCGGCCTTGCCGAGGGCGGCGTAGAGGTGGATGCCCTTGGAGCCGGAGGTGACGGGGTAGGGCTCCAGGCCCATGCCCTGGAGGATCTCGCGGGCCCAGCGGGCCACCTGCGCGCACTCGGGCAGCCCGGCGCCAGGACCGGGGTCGAGGTCCAGCACGAGGCGGTCCGGGTCGAGCCGGGCGCCGGTGCGGCCGAACTGCCACTGCGGGGTGTGCAGCTCCAGGGTCGCGGTCTGGCCGAGCCAGGTCAGCGTCGCGAGGTCGTTGACCAGGGCGTAGTCGTTGGACGACGTCTTGTGCTGGATCGACCGGCGCTTGACCCAGTCGGGGGTGGAGGCGTCGAGGTTCTTCTGGAAGAACATCTGCCCGCCGGTGCCGTCGGGCCACCGTTTGCGGGTCACGGGACGGTTCGCCACGTGCGGCAGCAGCACGGGCGCCACCTGCGTCAGGTAGTGCAGCACCTCGCCCTTGGTGGTGCCGGACGCCGGGTACAGCACCTTGTCGAGGTTGCTCAGGCGCAGGCGGTGTCCGTCGACCTGCACCGTCTGCTGCGTGGGCGCCATCACACCATCGTGCCGCCGGTCGCGTCCGCTCGCTCGCGTTCGTGCTCGTCGGACGGGGTGCGGGGCGGACGCCGGGGTGCGGCGGTGCCCGGGGCCGCGGCGGCGGGTGTCGTGGGGTGCCTGGGAGGTCCGTTAGGCTCCGGCGAGTGAATTCGGATGACCTCGTGGGTGGCCCGTTCGGGACGGCCGTCGCGCCCGCCCCGTCGGTGGCCCCGCCGCAGCAGCTCACGGTGTACGGCGCCGAGTGGTGCCGCGACTGCCGCCGCAGCAAGGCCGTGCTGGACGTGCGCCGCGTCGACTACGTGTACGTCGACCTGGTCGCGCAGCCCGAGCGGGCGGACGAGGCGGAGGCGCTGACCGGCCGCAAGTCCATCCCGGTGCTGGTCTTCCCGGACGGTGAGCACCTGGTGGAGCCCACCAACGCCGAGCTCGCGGCGAAGCTGGACCGCGCGGGTCTCTGACCGGAACCTGGGCATGTCGTGCTCTTGGGGCGCACCATAGAAGGATGAGGGCTATCTGGAAGGGTGCCGTGACCTTCGGTCTCGTCAACGTTCCGGTCAAGCTGTACAGCGCGACCGAGGACCACGACGTCCCGTTGCACCAGGTGCACGACGCCGACGGCGGCCGCATCCGGTACAAGCGCGTCTGCGAGCTCGACGGCGAGGTGGTGCCGTACGAGCACATCGACCGCGCCTACGACGACGGCGAGCGCACGGTGGTGCTCACCAAGAAGGAGCTGGCCGACCTGCCCGCCGAGCGGGACCGGGAGATCTCCGTGGTCGAGTTCGTGCCCAGCGAGCAGATCGACCCGATCATGTACGACCGGACCTACTACCTGGAGCCCGACTCCAAGTCCACGAAGGCGTACGTGCTGCTGCGTCGCACGCTGGAGGAGACGGACCGCACCGCCGTGGTGAAGTTCGCGCTGCGGCAGCGCACCCGGCTGGCGGCGCTGCGGGTGCGCGACGAGGTGCTCGTGCTCCAGACGCTGCTGTGGGCGGACGAGGTCCGTGAGGCCGCGTTCCCGTCCCTGGACGAGCCCGCCAAGGTGACCGACAAGGAGCTGTCGATGTCGGCCCAGCTCGTCAGCAGCTTCGAGGCGGACTTCACGCCCGAGGACTACGAGGACGACTACCAGGTGCAGCTGCGCAAGCTCGTGGACGCGAAGCTCGAGGCCGGCGACACGCTGGACACCGCGGAGACCTTCGGCGAGGCGGCCGAGGAGGGTGAGGGTGCCGAGGTGGTGGACCTCATGGAGGCCCTCAAGCGCAGCGTGGCGGACGCGAAGAAGTCGCGCAGGACCGGCTGACGCCCGGCACGCACGGTTCAGCCCAGGTGCGCCGACAGGCCCTGCTCGCCGCGGCGCATCACCCTGGCGTGGGCCCAGGTCAGCGGGGCCGGGGCGATCCGCGCCGCCGCCCGGAGCCAGGCCGGGCCGGGGGAGACCTGCCACAGCAGCCGTACCTCGGTGCCGGGGCGACCGGGGCCGACCGTCACGTCCGCCCGCCCCGCCAGGTCCCCGGAGACGTCCAGCCGCGCACGGCCCGGCCCGGCGTCGGACGGCGGCACGCTCTCGGTGAGCTCCAGCCGGAACCGCAGGGCGTAGCCCAGCGGGCTGCGCACCTGCAGCACCGCCCACGCCCCGGGCGCGGCCAGCCCGTCCGGCCCGACGGCGGGACCGGTCGCGGCGGTGGTCAGTCCCGGCCACCAGTCGGGCCAGGTGAACCGCGGGTCGGCGAGCACCGACCAGACCCGTCCCACGGATGCGGTCGGCCGCCAGACGGACCTGAGCACGAACACGGGCCCATGGTGCCGTCCCACGTCCGGCGGTGGGGTCTGACGTGCGGTTTGACACAGGGCGGCCTGACGGAGGTGTGCGCGGCGGTCCCGTGAAAGGGTGGGGGACGATGACTCGCTCCGTCCCACCCCGCTGGCTGCGCTGGACCCTGGCCGGCGTCCTCGCCGCCGTCGCCTGCCTGACCTACGGGATCACGACGGCGAGGGCCGACCTCAGCCTCGGACCGCACGAGGCCACGTACGCGATCACCGCGGAGGACCGGCTCGTCGCCGACCTCGGGCCGCTCGGCACCGTCGTCGCCGACTCCCCGCTGCCGCTCACCCTCGGTGTCCGGATCACCGTGCACGAGATCCCCGCCGACCTCTCGGCCGTGGACGCCGCCAGCTTCGACGCCCTGGCCGGCGACCTGGACGGGTACCTCCAGTTCTTCGACACCCCGCAGCAGACGGTCCGCACCGTGGCGTGGGCGCTCGCCTGGGACGCCGTCCGCGGCACGGGCGTCGCCGCGCTCGTGCTCGTCGCGGCGGCCTTCGGCGTGCGCGCGCTGCTGGGCGCGGTCCGGCGTCGCGAGCTCGCCCGCACCCTCGCGGGCCGCACCTGGGAGATCACCGGCGGGGTGGCCGTCGTCGTGCTCGTGGCCGCGACCGCCACGGCGAGCGCCGGGCCCGAGGAGCGGGCCGCGCTGCCGGCCTCCGCGGTGTTCGAGGGGACGGCCCTGGAGGGGGCGCGGATCACGGGCCGCCTCGCGAGCGTGATCGACACCTACAGCGGTCAGCTCGTGGAGACCTACCAGGCCAACGAGGTGTTCTACGCGGGGGCGCGGGAGCGGCTGATGGAGGCGTGGGACGCGCGGGTGGCCGAGCAGGAGGCCGCCGAGGCGGGCCCGTCGCCGTCGGGCAGCCCGGACGCACCCGAGTACGTCACGTTCCTGCTGGTCTCGGACCTGCACTGCAACACCGGCATGACGCCGCTGATCCGGGACCTCGCGGACAGCCTGGCGCCCGACGTCATGCTGAACGCCGGGGACACCACGATCAACGGCACGAGCGTGGAGTCGGTGTGCGTGGACTCGTTCGCGTCGGCGGTGCCGGACGGCGTCCCGTTCGTGGTGGCGGACGGTAACCACGACTCGCGTCTGACCACGGCCACGGAGCTGGCCAACCGCCAGATCGTGCTCGACGGCGAGGTGGTCGAGGTGGAGGGCGTGCGGATCCTGGGCGACCGGGACCCGCTGGAGACGCGGATCGGCGGCGGCACCGTGATGGCGCGCGAGGAGACGCCGGAGCAGGCGGGCGAGCGGCTGCGCGACGTCGCGTGCGAGGCGGCGGGGGAGCCGGGCCTGGGCGGGTACACCGGGGAGGACCGGGTCGACCTGCTGATGGTGCACCAGCCCGCGGTCGGGGACGCGGCCCTGGAGTCGGGGTGCGTGCCGTTCCAGGTCTCGGGGCACATGCACACGCGGATCGGCCCGGACGCGGTCGGGCACGGCGTGCGGTACGTGAACGCCAGCACCGGCGGCGCCACCAAGGGCAACACGTCGGTGGGGCCGCTGCGGGACTCGTCGGAGATGACGGTGCTGAGGTTCGACCCGGAGCGGCGGCAGTTCGTGGACTGGCAGCTCGTGGAGGTCACGACCGAGGGCGAGGCGTTCGTGGGCGAGCGGCAGGCGATCCCGCCGGCCGCGCCGGTGCCGGACGAGGTGCCCGACGACACACCCGGGGGCCTCCCGGGCGCCGGCTCGGCCCCGTCGTCGTCGCCGTCGGGCAACTAGGCTCGGGGCGTGGACATCGCTACCGACCCGGCCGAGCTGACGCCCGTCGCCCAGGACTACCTGAAGGCGGTGTGGTCGGCCCAGGAGTGGTCGGACGAGAAGGTGACCACCAAGCACCTGGCCGACCGGCTGGGCGTGGGTGCCTCCACGGTGTCGGAGACGGTGCGGCGGCTGTCGGGCCAGGGCCTGCTCGAGCACGAGCGGTACGGCGCGATCCGGCTGACCGACGACGGCCGGCGGCTGGCCCTGGTGATGGTGCGCCGGCACCGGCTCCTGGAGACGTTCCTGGTGAGCCAGCTCGGCTACGGCTGGGACGAGGTGCACGACGAGGCGGAGGTCCTGGAGCACGCGGTCTCCGACGTGTTCGTGGAGCGCATGGCCGAGCGGCTGGGCAACCCGACGCGCGACCCCCACGGCGACCCCATCCCGAGCGCGGACGGCACGGTGGTGCGCCCGTCGGCGGTGCCCCTGTCGTCCATGCACGCGGGTGAGGGTGGCACGGTGGTGCGGATCTCCGACGCCGACCCCGAGGCTCTGCGCTACCTCGCCGAGCTCGGGATGGACCTGGACATGCGGGTCGAGGTGACGACGCGGCGCGAGTTCGCCGGCACCGTCGCCGTGACGTGGACGTGCCCCGTGCCGGACCCCGACGCGCCCGGCGCCGAGCCGCGGCCCGTCGAGCGGGTGGCGGACCTGGGACTGCTGGCGGCCTCCCGCGTGTGGGTGTCGCAGGAGTAGTCTGTGCGCAGTTCCTCCCTGCTCGTCGCCGGTGTCGCCGACGCTCCGCTCGAATCGATACGACCTCCTGGAGACCCCATGGCGACCAGCACCTCGATGCGCTCCGCCGCGCCCGCGCTCGTCGCGCTGGCCGTCGGCGGCTTCACGATCGGCACCACCGAGTTCGCCGCGATGGGCCTGCTGCCCGACGTCGGGGCCGACTTCGGCGCCACCGACCCCCAGGTGGGGCACACGATCACGGCGTACGCGCTCGGCGTCGTCGTGGGTGCGCCGCTGCTGACCGTGGCCGCGGCGCGGATGTCGCGCAAGCGGCTGCTGCTGGCCCTGATGGGGTTCTACACGGTCGCCAACGTCCTGTCCGCGGCCGCCCCTGACATCGGCTGGCTCGTGGCCGGGCGGTTCCTCGCCGGGCTGCCGCACGGCGCGTTCTTCGGCGTCGGTGCGGCCGTGGGGGCTGCCGTGGCCGGCCCTGCCCAGCGCGGCCGGGCGGTCGCGACGATGATGACGGGCCTGACCATCGCGAACGTCGTGGGCGTGCCGCTGTCCACGTGGGTCGGGCAGGTCTTCGGCTGGCGGGTCTCCTACCTGCTGATCGGGGTTCTCGGGCTCGTCACGGTGCTCGGCCTGTGGCGGCTCGTGCCCGCCGGGGCGGGCGGCGCCGGCCGTTCGGTGCGCACCGAGCTGGCGACGCTGCGCAACGCGCCGCTCTGGTTCGCGTTCGTGGCGGGCGCCGTCGGGTTCGGCGGCATGTTCGCCGTCTACACCTACGTCGCCCCCACGATGACCGGGGTGACGGGGCTGCCCGGCGGGGCGGTGCCCTGGGTGCTCGCCCTGTTCGGCGTCGGCATGACGGTGGGCACCCAGATCGGCGGACGGCTGGCCGACCACGGCGTGCTGCGGGCCGTCCTGACCGGTTTCGTCGCCACCGCGGCGTCGCTGGTCCTGTTCGCGCTCACGGGCGGCTGGGTGGTGCCCGCCCTGGTGTCCCTGTTCCTGCTCGGGGTCACGTCCCAGATCCTGGGGCTCGCCTTCCAGACCCGCCTGATGGACCTGTCGCCGGGTGCGCCGTCGCTCGGTGCGGCGCTGTGCCACGCGGGCCTCAACGTGGCCAACGGTGCCGGGGCGTTCCTCGGCGGCCTCGTGATCGACGCCGGGTGGGGCTACCTCGCGCCCGCGTGGGCCGGGTTCGTCGTCACGCTGCTGGGGCTGGGCATGATCCTGGCGTTCGGGCGGCAGCGGGTGGTCCACCAGCCGGCGGACGGAACTTTGTGACGGTTCCGGGACCTTGGTCCCAGGAATGTTCCAGGCTGCGCCGGTACCGTGTGGCGCGTGACTGATACCGGGGCGACCACGACGTCGTCGGACACCAACGACCAGCACGACGTCGCCGCGGGAACCGGGCCCGGCCCGCGGACCATGGGACTGCTCCTGGTCGTGCTCGGGGGGATCGGGTTCATCGCGTCCTTCGCGCTGGCGTGGGAGAAGTACCTGGCCTTCGTCGAGCCGGACCGGACGGCGTCCTGCTCGATCAACCTCTTCGTCACCTGCAGCGCTGCCATGGACTCGTGGCAGGGCGCGCTGCTGGGGTTCCCCAACCCGTACATCGGCGTCGCCGCGTTCCCCGTGGTGGTCACCACGGGCGTCATGCTGCTGCTCGGCACCCGCCTGCCGCGCTGGTACTGGGTGTCCCTGCTGGTCGGGACGGTACTGGGCCAGGGCCTGGTGTTCTTCCTGATGTGGACCAGCTTCTACTCGATCGTCGCGCTGTGCCCCTACTGCATGGTCGTGTGGACCATCATGTGGCCGCTCCTGTGGTACCAGATCGTGCGCGGCGTGCGGTCGGGAGACCTGCGCGTGGCCGCCGGGCTGCGGGACGCGATCGTGGGCAACCAGCACGTCATCCTGGTGATCGGCTACGTGGCCGCCGTGGCGTGGCTGCTGCTCGCCGTGGGCGGACCGCTCGTCGACTCGTTCTGACCTGCCGCTGACGTGCCCCGGCTCGATCCGCCCCCGGACGAGTACTTCGCGCTGCGCACCTTCCGCGCCGACGGTTCCGGCGTGACGACGCCGGTGTGGCTCGCCCCGCACGCGGGCCGGCTGTACGGGTACACCCCGGCCCGGTCCTGGAAGGTCCGCCGGATCCGGCGCGACCCGCGGGTGCAGGTCGCGCCGTCCGACGTCCACGGGGAGCCGCACGGGCCGTGGCACGCGGGGACGGCCCGGGTGCTGCCGGCAGCCGACCTGCGCACCGCGCGGCGCGCGATGACCGCGAAGTACGGGCTGCGGTTCCGCTGGTTCACGCTCGTGCTGCTGCTCGGCCGTCCCCGCAGGCACGGCGGGCCCGCGGTCGGGATCGAGATCGAGATCGTGCGGGACGGTGCGGGCGCCGCGTAGCGCCGCACCGCCGGCTCAGGGACGCAGCGCCTCGCGCAGCGCCCGCCCCTCGCTGCCCGACGGCGGCGCGTAGCCCAGCAGCGCCGAGATCGTCGGCGCGACGTCGACGTGCCGCGGGTCGTGCGGGTGCACACCGGGCCGCACACCGGCACCCGCCAGGACCAGCGGCACGTGCAGCTCCGTGGTCGCGCCGTGCCGGCCCGCCGCGTCGGCCGGGGTCGCGCCGAACGACCAGCCGGGCTCCGGCTCCACGACCAGGTCGCCGTAGCCCGGGCTCATGCGCAGGCGGCGCTGGTCGGCCTCGTCGAGGACGTCCCGCACCTGCGGCAGCCCGCGCAGCGCCCGCTCCAGCCGGCGGACGGCTGCCGGGTCGCCGGCGCGCTCCCCGACGATCCGCACGTCCGCGACGCCGCCCACGACGATCACCACGTCGGTGCCGGGCGCCGGCGTCTGCCCGCTGGTGAGGATCTGCGGGGTGAAGCCGGCCGCCTCGATCGCGGCGAGACCCTCGGCGCCGAAGCCCTTGTCGAACGTGGTCATGCCGTGGTCGCCGGTGAGGACGAACGCGGTGTCGCCGTAGACCCCCGCGTCCTTGGTGGCCTGCACGAGGCGGCCGAGCTGCCGGTCGATGTCCGACAGCGCGGCGGGGATGCGCGGGTCGTCGTCACCGCCGTCGTGCCCGATCGCGTCCAGCACGTCGCAGTAGACGGCGACCAGGTCCGGCACGCCGTCCGTCGTCACCTGCTGCCCGCCCGAGTCGACGGGCTCGCCGCGCAGCACGGCGACGGCGTCGTCGGTGCGGCGGGAGCAGTCGCCGCCGGGCTGCGTGTAGAGGCCGTCGGGGTCGCCGAAGGTGACGCCGTAGTTCTGCAGGATGAACCACTGGGCGGAGAACACGGTGCCGCCCTGCTCCCGGATCGACTGGGCGATCGTCGGTACCGCCAGGTCACGCTGCTGACCCCGGGCCGTGCCGGTCGCGGTGTCGAACCAGTAGGCCGTGTTGCGGTGCGTGGCGGGCCACGCGCCCGTGGCCACCGACGACCACGACGGGTTGGTGATCGAGGTCATCACGCCCGTGGAGGTGGTGACGCTGCCCCGGCGCAGGAGGCGCTGGAGGTTCGGCATCTTTGCGGCTGAGGAGTGAGCTTGCGAGCCCCGCAGAGCCGCGACATCAGGTTCTGCGGCGCCGGAGCGGACCAGGTCGAGGTACTCGACGTCGAAGCCGTCCAGGGCCATCAGGACGACGTGGTCGGCCCGGCCGTGGGCCGGTGCGGTGCTGCTCCGGGTGCTCTGGCTGTCGGTGCCCGCGGCGGGTGGCGTGGCCGCCGCGGTGGTCGAGGCCGTCCACACGACGGCGGCGATGCTGGCGGCGAGGGTCTTTCGCAACGAGGGCATCATGCGGGCCATTCGAGCACCCGGGCGGAGAACTGCGGGGGAGGCGGGGGCGAATGTCGGGTGAACCCTCGTACCTGTGGACAACCGAGGCCGGGGGCCGTCGCGGTCGGTAGACTCGCAGCCGTGACAATGCCCGACGCACCCGAGCGCACCACGTCCCCGGACGAGCCCCGTTTCCGCTACACCCCGGCCCTCGCGCAGCAGATCGAGCTGCGCTGGCAGGACATCTGGGAGGAGCGCGGCACGTTCCACGCGGCGAACCCGCAGGGGCGACTTACGGGGCCGGGCGGCAGCCCGGCGCAGGGCGACCCGTACTTCATCATGGACATGTTCCCGTACCCGTCGGGTGCGGGCCTGCACGTGGGTCACCCGCTGGGCTACATCGCCACCGACGTGACCGGCCGGTTCCGCCGCATGCGCGGTGACAACGTGCTGCACGCGCTGGGCTACGACGCGTTCGGCCTGCCCGCGGAGCAGTACGCCGTCCAGACCGGACAGCACCCGCGCGTCACCACCGAGGCCAACATCGGCAACATGCGGCGTCAGCTGCGCCGCCTCGGCCTGGGCCACGACCCGCGCCGTACGTTCGCGACCATCGACCCCGGGTACGTCCGGTGGACGCAGTGGATCTTCCTGCAGATCTTCGAGTCGTGGTACGACGCCGAGGCCGAGCGCCCCGGCCCGTCCGCCGGCACGGGCCGTGCCCGGCCCATCTCGGAGCTGCGCGCGGAGCTGGCCGCGGGCACGCGCCCGGTCCCGGGGCACGACGGCGACAACACCGGTGGTGCGGTCTGGTCCGCCCTCAGCGAGCTGGAGCAGCGCGACGTCATCGACGGCCAGCGCCTCGCGTACGTCGACTCCTCGCCGGTCAACTGGTGCCCCGGCCTGGGCACCGTGCTCGCGAACGAGGAGGTCACCGCCGACGGGCGGTCCGAGCGCGGCAACTTCCCGGTGTTCCAGCGCAGCCTGCGGCAGTGGAAGATGCGCATCACCGCCTACGCGGACCGGCTGGCGGACGACCTGGACCTGATCGACTGGCCCGAGAAGGTCAAGTCCATGCAGCGCAACTGGATCGGCCGGTCGGTGGGCGCCAACGTGCGGTTCGACGTGGTCGGCACCGCCGAGGGCGACCCGGCCGGTGCAGCGGGCACGCTGGAGGTCTTCACGACCCGCCCCGACACGCTGTTCGGCGCCACCTTCATGGTCGTGGCCCCGGAGCACGCGCTGCTCGACGAGGTGCCCGCGGCCTGGCCCGACGGCACGCGCTCCGCGTGGACCGGCGGGTACGACACCCCGGTCGAGGCCGTCGCCGCCTACCGGCGCGAGGCCGCCGCGAAGACCGCCGTCGAGCGTCAGGCCGACGCCGGCAAGAAGACCGGCGTGTTCACCGGCCACCTCGCCGTCAACCCCGTCAACGGCACGCAGATCCCGGTGTTCACCGCGGACTACGTGCTCATGGGCTACGGCACGGGCGCCATCATGGCCGTGCCCGGCGGCGACGAGCGCGACTTCGCGTTCGCCGAGGCCTACGACCTGCCGGTGATCCACACGGTCGAGCCGGAAGGCGGCCTGCCGGAGGACCACACCGGTGCGTACGCGGGCGACGGCGTCGCCGTGCGGTCCTCGAACGACGAGATCTCGCTCGACGGCCTGGGGGTCGCCGAGGCGAAGGCGACGATCATCGCCTGGCTGGAGAGCAAGAACATCGGCGAGGGCACCACCACCTACCGCCTCAACGACTGGCTGTTCAGCCGCCAGCGCTACTGGGGCGAGCCGTTCCCGGTGGTCTGGGACGAGGACGACCGCCCGGTGGCGATCCCGGACGCGATGCTCCCCGTCGACCTGCCGGACGTGCCCGACTACGCGCCGCGCACCTTCGACCCCGACGACGCGAGCTCCGAGCCCGAGGCGCCGCTGGGCCGCAACGACGACTGGGTGCACGTCACCCTCGACCTGGGCGACGGGCCCAGGACGTACCGCCGCGACACCAACACGATGCCCAACTGGGCCGGCTCGTGCTGGTACTACCTGCGCTACCTCGACCCGGCCGAGACCACGGCGGCTGCGCTCCCGGAGCTGGAGCAGTACTGGCTGGGACCGCGGCACAACCCGACGTCGGGCACGGCCGGCGGCGTCGACCTGTACGTCGGCGGCGTGGAGCACGCGGTGCTGCACCTGCTGTACGCGCGGTTCTGGCACAAGGTGCTGCTCGACCTGGGCCACGTCACCGCGCTGGAGCCGTTCGGCAAGCTCTTCAACCAGGGCTACATCCAGGCGTACGCCTACACCGACTCGCGCGGCCAGTACGTGCCGGCCGCGGAGGTCGAGGGCGACGAGCAGTCCGGCTTCACGTGGCAGGGCCAGCCCGTCAACCGCGAGTACGGCAAGATGGGCAAGTCGCTGAAGAACGTCGTGACGCCCGACGAGATGTACGAGCAGTACGGCGCCGACACGTTCCGCGTCTACGAGATGTCGATGGGCCCCCTCGACCTGTCGCGTCCGTGGGAGACCCGCGCCGTGGTGGGGTCGCAGCGGTTCCTGCAGCGGCTGTGGCGCAACGTCGTCTCGGAGGAGACCGGTGAGCTCACCGTGACCGACGACGAGCCCGACACCGCCACCCTGCGGGCCGTGCACCGCACCATCGCCGACGTCCGCGCCGAGATGGAGAACATGCGGCCGAACACGGCGATCGCCAAGCTCATCACGCTCAACAACCACCTCACCGGCCTGCCCGCCGTGCCGCGTGCGGCGGTGGAGCCGCTGGTCCTGATGACGGCGCCGATCGCGCCGCACATCGCGGAGGAGCTGTGGTCGCGGCTCGGGCACGAGGAGTCGCTGGCGCACGAGCCGTTCCCCGAGGCCGACGAGCAGTACCTCGTCCAGGACACGGTGACCTGCGTGGTCCAGGTCCAGGGCAAGGTCCGCGCCCGCCTGGAGGTCGCCCCCGACATCTCGTCGGAGGACCTGGAGGCGGCCGCCCTGACCGAGCCGAACGTGGTCAAGTTCCTGGACGGCCGCGGCGTCCGCAAGGTCATCGTCCGGGCCCCCAACCTGGTCAACATCGTCCCGGCCTGACCCACCTCGTTGAGTGCTGGATCTTCGCCCTTTTCTGCGCGTCAGAAGGGGCGAAGATCCAGCACTCAACGAGGGTCAGCGCTTGCGGGTGCCGAAGAGGGAGCGGGTCAGCTCGCGGACCAGGACCGTGCCCGCCGTCTTGGCCAGCGAGGTCACCACGCGGTTGCGGTCGCGCGCGGACTGCTCCTTGTGCCGGGCCTCCGCGCGCTCACGGGTCGCGGCCTCCTTCTCCAGCCGGGCGCGCTCCTTGGCCAGCTCCCGCTCCTCCTGCGCCGCGGTGGCCGACCCTGCCGCGGCCTCCTGTGCCGCCGCCTGCTCCTGTGCCCTGGCCTGGAGCAGCTCGAACGCCGACTCCGCGTCGACCGGCGTGCCGTACTTCGCCTGACCGGCGGACGCGGCCACCACGCGGTCGATCTCCGCGTCGCCCGCCGGGTCCATCGAGGCCTGCGGCGCGCGCACCCGCGTCCACGCCACCGGCGACGGCGCGCCCTTCTCGGTGAGCACCGTGACCACCGCCTCGCCGGTACCGAGCTCCTGCAGCAGGCGCTCCAGGTCGTACGGCGACGTCGGGAACGTGCGCGCGGCGGCGCGGAGCGCGGTGGCGTCGTCGGGCGTGAAGGCGCGCAGCGCGTGCTGCACCCGGTTGCCGAGCTGGGCCAGCACGTCGGCGGGCACGTCCTTGGGGGACTGCGTCACGAAGAAGACGCCCACGCCCTTGGAACGGATCAGGCGGACCGTCTGGACCACCTGCTGCAGGAAGTCCTTGGACGCGTCCGCGAACAGCAGGTGCGCCTCGTCGAAGAAGAAGACGAGCTGGGGCTTGTCGGCGTCGCCCACCTCGGGCAGTTCCTGGAAGAGGTCGGCGAGCAGCCACATGAGGAACGTCGAGAAGAGCTGCGGGCGGTCCTGGACGGCGGGCAGCTCCAGCACGTTGAGCACGCCGAGGTCGCCCCTGGTCGCGATGAGGTCCGACGTCGTGAACGCGGGCTCGCCGAAGAACACGTCGGCGCCCTGCCCCTCCAGGCCGACGATCTCGCGCAGGATCACCCCCGCCGTGGCGGCGGAGACGCCGCCGATCCCCTTGAGCTCGGCCTTGCCCTCGTCGGAGGTCAGGTGGGCGATCACCGACTGCAGGTCCTTGAGGTCCAGCAGCGCCAGGCCCTTCTTGTCGGCCCAGTGGAAGATCAGGGTGAGGCTCGACTCCTGCGTCTCGTTCAGGCCGAGCACCTTCGACATGAGGATCGGCCCGAAGTCCGTGACGGTCGTCCGGATCGGGACGCCCTTGCCGATCCCGCCCAGCGAGTAGAACTCGACCGGGTACTGCGTCGGCGTCCAGTCCTGCCCGATGCTCGCCGCGCGCTCCGCGATCTTCGGGTTGTCCGCCCCGGGGACCGCGAGGCCGGACAGGTCGCCCTTGATGTCCGCGAGGAAGACGGGCACGCCGGCCAGCGACAGACCCTCCGCCATGCCCTGCAGGGTCTTCGTCTTGCCCGTTCCCGTGGCGCCGGCCACCAGGCCGTGGCGGTTCAGCATCGAGAGCGCGAAACCGACCTGGACCTGGGGGTTCGGGGTCGCCTCGCCGCCCGGGGTGCCCTCCAGGAGTGCGCCCAGGGGCAGGGTGGCCCCGGCCGCGTAGCCGGCCGCCACCTCGGCGGCGTAGCCCTCCCGCGCCGCGGCACCGCCGGACGCCGCACCCGGCTCGGTGTCCGGAGTACCCGGTCCCGACGCGGACGCACCCTCGGCCGCCCGTTCCGCCTCCTCGAGGGCCTTCTGGGCCGCGGCGGCGGCCTCGCGCAGCTTCGCGAGCTCTGGCGTCGATGCATCGGACATGTCTCGGATGCTAGGTCGGGCTCCGGCGCTGCGCGCGGGGAGGATCCCGCACGTTTACCGGTCGGGTTCCTCGCGCGGATAGAGTGTCGCGGTCATGCGCACCCGACGTCGTCCTTCCCGCCCGGCACCTCAGGAGGTGCGGGTCGTCACCGACTCGACCGCCTGCCTGCCCGCAGGTCTGCCGGGCGGCCCGGTCGTGGTTCCGCTGCGCGTGCTCGTCGGCGACGACGTCTACGCGGAGGGCGAGGACATCACCCCCGAGCGCCTGGCGGAGCTGGTCGCGGACGGGGAGCACGTGACGACGTCGCAGCCGCCGCCGGAGGCGTTCGCCGCCGTCTACCGTGGCCTGGCCGACGAGGGGACCCGGTCCATCGTGTCGGTGCACCTGTCGGGCGCCCTGTCCGGCACGGTGGGGTCGGCGGGCACCGCGGCCGCCCGCTCGCCCCTGCAGGTGCGGGCCGTGGACTCACGGACCGGCGCCGCAGGCCTCGGCTTCGCGGCCCGCGCGGCGGCCGAGTGCGCCGCGGCCGGGGCCGACGCCGCCCACGTCGCCGCCCGCGCCATCGAGGTCGCCGGGACGGCGAACGCGGTGTTCGTGGTCGACACCCTGGAGCACCTGCGCCGCGGCGGCCGGCTGTCCGGCCCCGCCGCGGCGCTCGGCACCGTCCTGGGCGTCAAGCCCATCCTGCGGCTGTCCGACGGCGCGGTCGAGCTCTCCCAGCGCGTGCGCACCCGTGCCGCCGGTGCCGAGCGCCTCCTGGAGCTGGCCGCCGGGTTCGTCGCCGAGGCGCGGCGGCCCGTCGTCGCCGTGCACCACTTCGGCGCGCACGACCGTGCCCTAGCCCTCGCCGGCCGCCTCCACACGCGCACGCGGGCGGACGTCGAGGTCACGCCCCTGAGCGCCGTCCTGGGTGTGCACGTCGGCCCGGGCACGCTCGCCGTCGTCGTCGCGGACCTGGGTGACCACGTGCACTGACGGGCGCCGTCCGTCAGAGTGCCAGGACCTCCCGCAGGCGTGCCGCGAACTCCGCCGGCTTGTCGGCCGGCTGGCCGTACTCGCCGCCGCTGAACCCGCCGTGCCCGCCCGGGAAGACCACCGGCTCCGTGCCGAGCAGCCCCGCCGCGGCGCGGGCCGCCCGGCCCGTCATCTGTTCACCGGTGTCGGCCCCCACCGCGACCAGGACGCGCGGCACGCCGGCGCGGATGGTCTCGTAGCGGGGCTCGTACGGGGGCAGGACCAGCATGTTCACGCCGAACATCAGGTCGTCGCGGGAACCGTCGTCGGTGGTCGGCAGACCGAACATCGCCGGGTCCGGGTCGGGCTGCTCGACGTACGACGCCGTCAGCTCACCCTCGACCATGACCAGCGCGATGAACTTGGCCATCGCGGCGCCGAAGCCCTTCGCCTGGTAGGTGTCGTGGATGTCGGCCATGGCGGCGACGACGGCCTCGCGGTCGGGGAGCACCGAGGCCAGCGGCGGTTCGTGCGCGACGACGGTCCGCACGTCGCCCGGGTGGGCCGCGGCCAGCTCCAGCGCGACCACGGCGCCGCCGCTGGAGGCGAACAGGTCGACCGGTCCGCCGCCGACCGCCTCGATGACCCGGTGCACGTCGTCCGCGTGGACGGTGACGTCCGGGTCATGGCCTGGTTCACGCGTGCTGCGCTCGACCCCGCGCGGGTCGTAGGTCACGACGGTCCGGTCGGTGAAGTGGCCCGCGAGCGTGGTGAAGCCCTCCGCGCCCATCGGCAGCCCGATCAGGAGGAGCGGCGGCTCGTTCGTCGGTGTGGCGGCCTCACGGACGTCGTAGGTCAGGACGGCGCCCGGCACGTCGAGGGTGAGGGTCTTCTTGTCGGTCATCGTGCTCGCTCCCGTGTTCGCTGCCGATCCCGTCGGCGTCTTCGCGGCCGGCGCGGTCCGCCGGCCTGAGGCGCACGGCCCGGTCCGGGTTCGCGCGCTCTGTGCCAGGTCCGACGGCGGCACCCCGCTGAACTCATCGGTGCGCGCCGGACGAAGTTCGCGGGCCGGGCGCCGAGACCCTCCGAACGGCCACGGGCGGGCGGGAGGCCGACCACAGAGGCCGTCCGCGGGGGTTCGTGCACAGGCCGCCTGCCGACGCGGTCCGGGCGGTGCGGCTCGCGCCTAGCGTCCTGAGCCATGGAACCAGAGACCGCGCAGCGACGACCGCCCGACACGTGGCCCTTCAGTCCTGTGCCCGGCGCCGGGATCGTGCCCGGGGCCGGGCGTGTGCCTGCGCCTGGGGTTGATCGTGCGCCGGTGCCCGGGAACGTACCCGTGCCCGTGCCCGTGCCCGGGGACGGGCAGGAGCACGCACGCCGGGCCGACCTGCGGGCGCCGGACGACGACGCGGGCCGAGCGCCCGACCGCGTGGGCGGCGACGCGGACGAGCTGGTGACCCGCCTGCGTGCCCGCCGTTCCGCCACGGGCGTGGCGGCGGCCTACGCCGCGGCGCACGGGCACCCTGCCGACCCCCGCGCCGAGCAGGGTGCGCGCCGCTGGGCGCTGACGGGTACGACGGCGGTCGTCGCCGTGGTGGCGGTGCTCCTGCTCGGCCTGGGCGTCGCCACGCTCTCGTTCCGTGGTGACGGCGTGGTGCCCCTCGCGTCCGCATCCGCCGGCACCTCCGCCGGTCCCGGCGCTCAGGCCGGTCCGGACACCGGCGCCGGGTCGCCGAGCCCGCCGGAGAGCGAGCCCGGCTCCAGCATGCCCGGCTCCAGCACGCCCGGCGCGAGCACGCCCGCCGGCGGTCTGCTCGTCCACGTGGTCGGTGCCGTACGGAAGCCGGGTCTGGTCACGGTGCCCGACGGCGCCCGCGTGGCCGACGCCCTGCGGGCCGCCGGTGGCGCCACGGACAAGGCCGACCTGACCGCCGTGAACCTGGCCCGCACGGTGGTCGACGGCGAGCAGCTCGTCGTCCCCCGGCCGGGAGAGACGGCCCCTGGTCCCGCACCGACGGCCGGGGGCGCACCAGGCGCGACGGGTACGGGCGGGGGCTCCGGGGCGGGGCCGACGGTCGACATCAACACGGCCGACGCCCTGGCGCTGGATGCGCTGCCGGGCGTCGGGCCCTCGATCGCGCAGGCGATCGTCGAGTGGCGCGAGACCAACGGACCCTTCGCCGACGTGGACGAGCTCGAGGACGTGCCGGGCATCGGCCCGGCGACGCTGGACGAGCTGCGCGACAGCGCCCGGGTCGGGCCGTGACCGACCTGCGGCTCGCACCCGCGGCGCTGGCGGCCTGGGGAGCGGCGTGGCTGCTGACGGGGCCGGGGTCCGGGCTGAGCGGACCGGTGACCTGGTGGGCCGCGGTCGTGGTCGCGCTGGCCTGCCTCGTGACGGTCGCGGTGGCCGCGCGACGTCTCGCTGTCCGGCCCCGTCTCGCTGTCCGGCCCCGTCTCGCTGTCCGGCCCCGTCTCGCTGTCCGGCCCCGTCTCGCCGTCCCGCCCCGTCTCGCCCCGACGGTTCTCGCGCACGGCGCACTGGTCAGCGCCTGCGTCCTGGCGGTCACGCTGTCGGCCCACGTCCAGCTCTCCGGCCGGTCCCCGGTCGCCGACCTCGCCGAGCAGCGCGTGACGGTGACGCTCAGCGGCGTCGTCGTCTCGGAGCCCGAGCCGTTCTCGTTCGGTCCCGGGGGGCCGAGGCCCGAGGGAACCGGTCCCGGCGAGGTAGGTCCGGGCACCGAGCCCGCCTCCGCACCGGGCCGGTACCGCTGGGTGCTTGCGGCCCGCTCGGTCGACGCCCGGGCCGTCAGCACGGCGGCCGGCGCGCACGTCCAGGTCCTCTCGGGCCCCGCACCGCGCTACGGGGCAACGGTCACCGTCTCGGGCACCCTGCGTGCCGCCGACCCCGGCGCCCCGGACGCCGCACGCCTGACCGCGGGCGGCGCGCACGAGATCCGCGCCCCGCCGTCGTTCCTCGGCCTGCTCGACACCCATCGCACGGCCCTCCTCGCCGTCACTGACCCACTGGCCCCGCAGGCACGCGGGCTCGTGCCCGGTGCGGCGATCGGCGACACCACCCGGTTGCCGGCTGACCTCGCCGACGAGATGCGGGTGTCCGGGCTGAGTCATGTGACGGCGGTCTCGGGAGGCCACTTCGCCGTGGTCGTCGCCGTCCTGACCCTGCTCTGCTCGGCCGCACGGCTGCCCCGGTCGGCCCGGGTGGCTCTCGTCGCGCTCGCGGCGCTCACGTTCGTGCTGCTGGTGCGTCCGGAGCCCGCGGTGCTCCGGGCAGCGGTCATGGCGGCGTTCGCCCTGGCAGGCGTGGCCGCCGGACGGCCCGCGCAGTCGGCACCGGCGCTCGCCGCGTCGGTGGTGGGGCTGCTGGTCGTCGACCCGTGGCTGGCGCGTTCCTTCGGGTTCGCGCTCTCCGCGGCGGCGACCGCGGGGCTCGTGCTGCTCGCCGCACCGCTGGCCGCGCGGCTCGCCCCCTGGACGGGGGAGGTCGTCGCGTTCGCGCTGGCCGTCCCGCTGGCCGCCCAGGCTGCGTGCGGCCCCGTGCTCGTGCTGCTCGACCCGTCCGTCTCCACGGTGTCCGTGATGGCGAACGCGCTGGCCGCGCCCGCGGTGGTGCCGGCCACTGTGCTGGGGCTGGTCGCGACGGTGCTCGCGCCCTGGGTGCCCGTGCTCGCCGGGGCGGTCGCCTGGCTGGCGGGCTGCGCCACCTGGTGGATCGCCACGGTCGCCCACGTGTGCGCCACGCTGCCGGGCGCGACCGTGCCGTGGCTCGGCGGGCCACCCGGTGCGCTGCTGCTCGCGGGGGTCACGGGGCTCGTGCTCTGGGCGGCGCTGCGCGGTGCTCCCCGCCCGGGCTGGCCGGAGGCGTGGCGGGCGGCGGTCCGCTCCGGCGTGCGCGGAGCGCTCGGCCTGGGGCGACACGGGATGCAGCCCGTCCGCCCGCACGAGCTGCTCACGGCGCGGCGCCGGTCCGGTCCGGCCCTCGCCGCCGTGCTCCTGGCGGCGGGCACGGCGGTGGTCCTGGTGGTCGCGACGGCGGTGCCGCGTCTGGTCGCCCGTGGGGAGGCGCCGGAGGACTGGCAGGTCGCGGCGTGCGACGTCGGGCAGGGCGACGCGCTGGTGCTGCGCACGGGTCCGGCGTCGGCCGTGGTGGTGGACGTGGGACCGGCAGGGTCGGCGGCGGGACGTTGCCTCGACCGGCTCGGCGTCACGCGGGTGGATCTCCTGGTGCTCAGCCACTTCCATGCCGACCACGTGGGTGGCCTCGGCCCGGTGCTGGCCGGCCGGGAGGTGACGGCGGCCCTCGTGTCCCCCGTGGCGGAGCCCGCGGCGGGTGCCGCGGCCACGACGGCGGCGCTGGCGGCCGCGGGCGTGCCCGTGCGGCCCGCGCGGACCGGTGACCAGGGCGTGGCGGGCACCGTCGCGTGGCGGGTACCGCTCGCCGGGGCGGGTACGGGCGCGAACGACTCCAGTGTCGTGCTCGCCGCGCGCACCGCGGGCCTGGACGTGGTGCTGCTCGGTGACCTGGAGGACGCGGGCCAGGCCGCGCTCGTCCCGCTGGTCGGTCCGGCCGACGTCGTCAAGGTCGCGCACCACGGCTCGGCGGTGCAGTCGGCCGAGCTGGCCCGTCGGCTGCGTCCTGCGGTCGCGCTCGTCTCGTCCGGCCGCGACAACGACTACGGCCACCCGACGGACGAGGCGCTCGATCTGTACGCGGGCCTCGGGGCAGCGGTGGTCCGGACCGACGAGTGCGGCACGGTGGCGCTGGTCGTGCGCGGCGGGGAGGTGGGCCTGGCAGGCTGCTGACCGGCGGGGACCCACGAGACCGCCACGTCTCGCGAAACGTTGCGGATCCTGTCAGCGCGCCTACCGTGGGTGACGTCGGAGCGAGACCTTCGGCATCACGTGAGGGGGCTTCGTGATCGATATCAAGTCAACCGCCCGGCGGCACCGCCGGGCCATCGCGGTCGTCGCGGCGGCCGCACTGCTCGTACCGGTGGCGGCGCTCAGCGCCGTCGGGCAGGACCAGGCGGCGGTGGTGCTCCAGCAGCGGCAGGAGCTGCTGGCACAGTCCGTGGTCACCGACGTCTCCGAGGCCGAGCAGGTCGTCCACGTCGACGTCGCCCGGGACCCTGAGGCGGCGGACGCCTGGCTCGACGAGTCGGCGGACCTGCTGGACGGCTGGACGGTCGTCGTGGCGGGCACGGACGCGCCGTCGGGCGAGGACCGCGCGCAGGGCGACGCCGAGGCCATGGCGGGCGATCCGCCGTCCGGCGCGGGGGCGTGCCCCGAGGTGCCCGGCGGGCCACGCTCGCCGGAGGGTGCCACCACCCCGTACCTGGGCTGCGGCCCCGCGGCGTCCGTCCAGGCGACCGGCGGGCAGCAGCGGTCGGGCGGGCAGCAGAGCCTGGACGAGCAGCAGGCCACCGGCGCCCAGCAGGCGACGACGGGGCAGACGATCACCCAGGGACCGCCCCGCGCCACGCTGGCCCGGGCCGTCGACGAGGTGCTGGCCGCCTACCTGCCCGGTGCCGACCTGGCGCCCACCACGGTGCACCTGGACCACGGCGCGGCGACCGTCGACGTCGCGCCAGGGTTCGAGGAGGCGATGTCGGACGCCGGGGTGTACCCCGGTGACGTCTGGCAGGCGCTGCTGTTCACCGCGCACAGCAACGGTGCGCTCGACTCCGTGACGTTCACGGTCGACGGCGACTGCCTCGCCTTCGCCTACGCGACCGGGGGCGACATGTGCGCCCCGACCGACCTGCCCATCGAGCTCGGATGAGAGGGGGAACGACCGTGCGCAGGACGACCAGCACGATGCTCCGGCGGGTCCTGTCGGCCTCCGTCGCAGCGGTGCTCGTGACGGGCGGGCTCCTCGCCGTGGCCCCGGCGGCGTCGGCGGACGTCACCTACGTGCCCGAGAAGTGGAACGGCAAGGTGGTCTACCTCTCCCAGGCGTGCCACGACCGTGGGGACACGGTGTGCCACGACAACACGGGCTGCTCCGGGTTCAGCGAGAACCGCAACTCCTACCTCCTGGCGATGTCGACCATCCGTGAGACCGGGACCTCGCACCCCAACCTCCTGGAACGGGGCTACAAGGTGGTCCGCGGCGACGGGCTGACCCGCCAGAACATCGACAGCTCGAACCGCGTGGGGGCCGACGTGCACGTGCCCCTGCACTCCAACGCGATCTCGAAGGCGTGCGAGAGCGGGTTCTCCGCGTCCCGGTACGGCACGCACGCGATGTACGTGTCGACCGCGGGCCGGGAGTGCTCCCAGAAGCTGCTGTCGGCCGTCGGTCCGAGCAGCCCGGGCACGAACGACGCCCGGCAGTACCGCACCGACCTCGGCGAGCTCAACCAGACGAATGCCGTGGCCTGCTACCTGGAGCAGGAGTTCCACGTGTGGAACCGGGGGGTCTACTGGATGTGGAACCGTGACGCCTGGAGCTGGCGGATAGCAGCCGGCATCGACGCTTACCTGGGTTACCCGTGAGGCGCGCGCGACTGCTCGTGCCGGTCGCCGTCGTGCTGCTCGCGCTCGCAGCGTGCACACCGGCGCAGGAGGACCCGCCCGGCGCCCGCAGCACCCCGGGTGCCACCAGCGCCGACGGCGGTGCGTCGTCGGACCCGACGGAGGGAACGGGGGAGGGAACGGGGGAGGACACGCAGGACGGCGCCTCCGGCGAGCCGGCCCTCTCCGTGGAGCCGGCCGGCAACGCCTGGGTGGTCAGCGGCACGGGCTTCACCGGCGGCAACCAGTACCTGGTCCAGTGCACGGGCGGGACGGAGCCGGGGGCGAAGGCCCTCGACGAGTGCGACATGTCGACGCGCGAGCAGGTCGTCGCGGACGCGCAGGGCCGGATCGCCGCGACGCGGCAGGCCCGGGCCTTCGTCCACGTCGGCTCTGTGACCGAGGTGGACTGCGGCGCCGATCCGTGCACGCTGGCCGTCGCCGACCTGTCGGACCGGGTGCTCGCATCGGCCCCGGCCCCGTTGCCCGGGGACGCCGAGACGCCGGCCGCCCCGGTGCTGGAGCTGTCCGAGCAGGACCTGCAGGCGGACCGGGGCACCGTCACCGTGACGGGAACCGGGTATCCCGCCGGTGCGGTGGTCCGCCTGGCGCAGTGCGCCACGACGTCGGACGGCGGCGTGGACACCGAGAACTGCCTCTACGACGACGGCCGCCGCGTGATCGCGGACCGCTCCGGGTCCGTGGTGGCCAGGCTGCCCGTCGAGCGGCGCATCGACCTGGTCGGCGGTGGCACGGCGGACTGCGGGCAGGCCGGGGCCTGCGTGGTCGCCAACGCCCGGACCGACGGCGCACGCATGGCGGTCACGGACCTGCTCTGGGAGTGAGTTCTCCGGGGTGAGTGTGGGTGGCGCGTGGCAGGCTGTGTCCGTGCCTCCAGCGACCAAGCGACGTACCGCCACACCACCCGCCGGCCGCAGCTGGGACGAGCCGACCCTCGCGCCGGTCGTGCTCGTCCGCGGCGCCGAGCCGCTGCTGACCGAGCGCGCGGTGGACGGTGTGCTGCGACTCGCCCGGGAACGGGACCCGGAGGTGGAGAAGGTCGAGCTGGAGGGCGCCACGTACGGCGCCGGACAGCTCGTGGTCGCGGCCAGCCCGTCGTTGTTCGGCGAGGCCAAGGTCGTGGTGGTCCGGTCGGCGGAGGCCGGCACGGAGGAGCTGATGACCGACCTCATCGCCTACGTCGGGGCGCCGGACCAGGAGACCGTCGTCGTGGTGGTGCACGGCGGTGGGCAGCGCGGCAAGAAGATGCTCGACACGATCACGAAGTCGGGTGCGCCGGTGATGGTGTGCGAGCCGGTGGCGAAGGACGCCGAGAAGGCGTCGTTCGTGGCGGGGGAGTTCAAGGCCGCCCGCCGTCGGATCGACGCCGAGGCCGTGCGGGCCCTGGTCGACGCGCTCGGCAACGACCTGCGCGAGCTCGCGTCCGCCTGCTCTCAGCTCATCGCTGACACGACAGGCACCGTCACCGCCGGCACGGTGGACCGGTACTACGGGGGCCGTGTGGAGGCCACGGGCTTCCGGGTCGCCGACGCGGCCGTCGCGGGTGACGCGGGCTCCGCCGTCGCGCTCCTGCGGCACGCCCTCGACACGGGGCTGGACCCGGTGCCGATCGTCGCGGCCCTGGCGCTCCGGCTGCGCAACCTCGCCAAGGTCGCCTCGATGCGCGGTGGCGGGCTCTCGGCCAAGGATCTGGGCATGGCGCCGTGGCAGGTCGACCGCGCGCGCAAGGACCTGCGCGCCTGGACACCCGAGGGGCTCGCGGCGGCGATCTCCGCGGTCGCGCAGGCCGACGCCGACGTCAAGGGGGAGGCCCGGGACACGGTGTTCGCCGTGGAACGGGCGGTCATGACCATCGCCCGCTCCCGCCGAGCCTGACGCTGCCCCGCCGAGCCTGACGCTGCCCCGCCGAGCCTGACGCTGCTCCCGGCGCGCCTGATGCTGCCCCGCCGCACACCGCCCGCGCTTCAAGGCAAACGAATGACGCCGCCCACCCCGAGGGGCGGACGGCGTCAGACGAAGTGGCTCAGAGAGCAGCGACCTGCTTCGCGATGGCCGACTTGCGGTTCGCGGCCTGGTTCGCGTGGATGACGCCCTTGGCGACAGCCTTGTCGAGCTTGCGCGACGCGACGGCAAGGGCGACCGTCGCGGTCTCCTTGTCGCCGGCGGCGATGGCCTCACGCACCTTGCGGACGTGGGTCTTCAGCTCCGACTTGACGGACTTGTTGCGCAGACGAGCCTTCTCGTTCGTCTTGATGCGCTTCATCTGGGACTTGATGTTTGCCACGAGTGGACTTCCTGGTGTGTTCGCCGGATGGCGAGCGGATAGGTCGTAGAGGGCGGTCGCAGATCCGGGACTGGGGTGGGGACCCGTGGAGAGGAGCTGCGACTGTGCCCGCCGACCTGGGCGGACACGCGACCTCCAAGATTACCAGAGGGTCGCGCCCTGTACCGAACGGCCGGCTGTGACGGCGGTGACGTCCGCGCGCGGCAGAGAAGCGGTGCCGACGAGTCGCCCTAGACTCCGCACCATGACTACCGCGACCCTGAGAGGCCGATTCCAGTGGACCGTGGTGGTCCCCCTGCTTGCCCTGGTGCTCCTGGTGGTGACCTGGAGCAACCACGAGCACCCGGTCGTCCTGGCGGTCATCGGGGCGGCGCTGGTCGGTGCGGTGCTCGCGGCGGTCCACCACGCGGAGGTGGTCGCACACAAGGTCGGTGAGCCGTTCGGGTCGCTCATCCTCGCCGTCGCGGTGACCGTGATCGAGGTCGGGCTGATCCTCATGCTGATGAGCAGCGGGGGCGACGCGTCCAGCACCTACGCCCGGGACACCGTCTTCGCCGCCGTGATGATCACGTTCAACGGGATCGTGGGCCTGTCGCTGCTCGTCGGGGCGAGCAAGCACCGTCTGGTCAGCTTCAACGCGTCGGGCACCGGCTCGGCGCTCGCCACCGTGATCGCGCTCGCCGGCGTGACCCTGGTGCTGCCCCGCTTCACCACCTCGGCCGAGGGCGGTGCGTACACGCCCTTCCAGCTCGGCTTCGCCGCGGTGGCGTCGCTGATGCTCTACGGGGCCTTCGTGTTCACGCAGACCGTGCGCCACCGCGACTTCTTCCTGCCTGTGACCAGCGACAAGTTCGGCCGCGTCACGGGCGTCATCCGGGACGAGGACGGCGACGACCACGCCGACCCGCCGTCGGCCCGGGAGGCCTGGATCAGCGTGGTGCTGCTGCTCGTCGCGCTGGTCTCCGTGGTGTTCCTGGCCAAGATGCTCTCGCCCACCATCGAGCACACGGTCGCCGCGGCGGGTCTGCCCTACGGCGTGGTCGGCGTGGTGATCGCGTTCCTCGTGCTCGCGCCGGAGTCGATCGCCGCCGTGCGCAACGCGCTGCGCAACCGGGTCCAGACGAGCCTGAACCTCGCGTACGGCTCGGCGATGGCGTCGATCGGCCTGACCATCCCCAGCGTCGCCGTCGCGATGATCTGGATGGACGGGTCGCTCACGCTGGGCCTCGACCCGACGCAGATGGTGCTGCTCGCCGTTTCCGTGGTGGTGGCGATGCTGAGCATCGCGCCCGGCCGGGCCAAGACGCTCCAGGGCGTGGTGCACCTGGTGCTGCTGGCGGCGTTCCTGGTGGTCTCGATCCAGCCGTAGCCGCCCGGCCGCGGCGGGCATCGAGGCCGCGGCGGCCCGCCGGTCAGAGGGCCGCGACCACCCTGTCGAAGACCGCCTTGTCGAGGACGGCGCCCTCGCGCCGCACGGCGTCCGGGTGGATCCGGACCACCCGGTTCAGCCGCACCTCCGAGGGGCGGCCGGAGCGGTCCCACGCCCCGGTGCCGATGTCCATCCAGCGACGCCCGGCGCGGGCCTCCTGCTCGGCGTCGCGGTCGTGGTCCTGGCTGGTGAGCTGGAGGCCGAGCAGCCACGGGCCGTCGTTGCCCACCAGGAGCACGGGCCGGTCCTTGCCCTGGCTGTGATCCTCCTCATAGGGAACCCACGACCAGACCACCTCGCCGGGGTCCGGTTCGCCGTCGAGCTCGGGCCGGTAGACCGGGGTGACGGTGCCCACGTAGTCGCCGGGGTAGCCGTCGGTGTCGGGGAGGGTCCGGGTCGCCTGGCGCGTGGGCCGGGGCGCCGGTGCGGGCCGGTCACCGCCCGTGCGACGGTCGTTCTGGTCGAGTGCGGTGCGGGCCACGGCCTCGACGACGTCGCCGAGCAGCTTGAGCCACGGGTTCTGGGTCACGCAGGGCAGGGTAGCCCGACGTCGGCCCGCGGGCAGGCGGGGCGGCGCCGGGCGACCCGGCAGCGCGTCAGGTGAGGTCGAGCGCCCGGTCCATGTACTTGACGACCTCGTCGAAGACGTCCTGGTCGAGGATGTCGCCCTCGCGGCGCACGTCGTCCGGGTCGATCCGGACGACGCGGTTGATCCGCACCTCCGACTCGCGGCCGGAGGGGTCCCAGCGGCCCGTGCCGACATCCATCCAGATGCGGCCCGCCCGCGCCTCCTGCAGCGCGTCCCGGTCGTGGTCCTGGCTGGTGAGCTGGAGGCCGAGCAGCCACGGTCCGTCCTTGCCCACCAGCAGCACCGGCCGGTCCTTGCCCTGGCTGTGGTCCTCCTCGTAGGGGACCCACGTCCAGACGACCTCGCCCGGGTCGGGGTCGCCGTCCAGCTCAGGGTTGTAGAGGGGGTGGACGTCGCCCTCGTAGTCGCCGGGGTAGCTGTTGTCTGATGCGAAGGTCACGTCCGGAACCGTACCGGAACGGGTGAACCGCGCATCAGCGACTTACCCGGCGCATCGCCGGGCGAACCCCGCGAGCTCGGCTGCCATGGGTGCCGGCTCCCAGCTGTGCATCGCGCCCGGCACCTCCTTCTCCGTGCCCTCGCGGACGCCGGCCACGATGCTCGCCGCGGCCACGGGCATCTCCGGGAAGGTCTCGGCCCCGTACATCGCGAGCACGGGTACCGTCACCTGCAGCGTCCCGTCCTCCAGGGCCTGCTGCGCCCAGGCCAGCGACTGTGCGTCCGCGCGGTAGGCGGCGACCGTCCGGGCGAGGACGGGCCAGGCGGGCGACGCCTCCAGGCCGGCGAGCCATTCCGGCGGCATGTCCTTCATGTAGTGCCGCATGGCGTTCTCGTGGTCGCCGGCGTCGAGCAGGCGCTCGATCTCGTCGGCCCACGCCCGGGTGGTCGCCGCCGGGTCGCCCAGGGGCGCCTCCCAGAGGGCGAGGCCGGTCACGGGCAGTCCTGCCGCGGCGGCCCGCAGGCTCACCGAGCAGCCGGACGAGTGCCCGACCAGCACGGCCTTCCCGCCCGCCACGTCGATCATCGCGGCGACGGCGGCCAGCTCGCGGTCGAGGTCGAGGCGGCCCTCGGCGGGACTCTGGCCGCGCCCGAGCCGGTCGAACGTGACGGTGGTGAACCCGGCGTCGGCGACGCGCCGGGCCGTCTCGGCCGTGACGGGGTCGTCGGCCCGGTCCGGCCCGGCGCCCGTCACGAAGACGAGCGCGGGCCCGGTCCCGCCGCGCAGGTCGTAGGCGACACGGTCGCCCTGGCTGGTGGTGGCGAAGTCGGTCATGCCACGTCCGACGACGACGCCCCGCCGAACTCATCGACGGCGGCCGGACATGGCACCAACCGACGCGTACCGAACGCAGGTTTCCTCGCCCCATGACCGCCGAGAGAGCGACCAGCCCTACGTTCGACGGCGGTAACTGCGGAATGTTGGGTGCGGGCCCGAAATTCCGTCGACCGGGTCTTCCTCGCGGTGCCACGGTGGGGCCATGCGCCTGCACGACGACGAGGTCGTCTCCACCCCGGAACTCGTCGATCGCCTGGTCACCGAGCAGTTCCCGCGCTGGGCGCACCTCCCCGTGACGCCCGGGCCCGCCGGCGGCACGGACCACCACCTGTTCCGGCTCGGCGACGACCTGCTGGTCCGCATGCCCAAGATCGCCTGGGCCCAGGACCACGCCCTGGCCGACGCCCGCTGGCTCCCGCACCTGGCCGAGCACCTGCCCGTCGAGGTCCCGGCGCCCCGGGCGGTCGGCGAGCCTGGCGCGGGCTACCCGTTCCGCTGGTCGGTGGTGCCCTGGCTGGTGGAGGATCCGCCCGCACCCGGTGACCTGAGCCGTGCCGGCGTCCGCGACCTCGGCGAGCTCGTCGCGGCCCTGCGCACGGTCCCTGTCGACGGCGGCCCCGTCAAGGACGGCACCTCGCGCGGCGTCCCGCTCGCCCGGCTGGACGACGACGTCCGCGCTGCCGTGCTCGCGTCCGGCGACCGGATCGACGGCCCCGCCGTGACCGAGGCGTGGGAGCGGTCGCTGGCAGCACGCCCGGCGGCCGAGGGCCACTGGATCCACGGGGACCTCCTGCCGGGCAACCTCCTGGCTCGCGGTGGCCGGCTGACCGGTGTCATCGACTGGGGCGCCATGGGCGTCGGCGACCCGGCGGCCGATCTGATCCCCGCCTGGGGTACCGGTCTGACCGCCGCCGAGCGTGCCGACTTCCGGGCGGCGGCGACCGACGGGCTGCCCGACCCGGACGACGCCTGGGAACGGGGCCGCGGCTGGATGCTGGTGCAGGCCGTGATCGCCCTGCCGTACTACTGGGACCGCTGGCCGGCGTTCGCCCGGGCGAGTCAGGCCCGGATCGCGGCAGTGGTCGGGGCCTGAACGCCGACCTGTGCGGGACGCTCGTCTCCTTTCGTGTACAGGGTGGGCGCTCGGCGGTACGGTCGCGACGCACGTCTGACGTGAGCGGCAGGGACACCCTCGAGGAGAGTCATGACAGGAATCATGCGCAGGTCGGCCGTGCTTGTCGCGGGGGTCCTGGTGTGCGCGGTCGCGCTCGGCGCGAGTCTCGTGCGCCCGCCCACCGGGAGCGCTGCCGTCGCGGACGGCCTCGACGTCACCCTCAGGAACGACGCCGGCAACGTCTACACGATCGGTTGCCGGTACGACGCCGCGTCGCCGAACTGGTACGGGTCCGAGATCGAGACGACGAGGTCACCCGACCTGTGGTACCCGGTTGACGGCGGAACCGTCCAGAGGTGGCGCCTCGGGTTCCGCCGCACGGGCGACGCGTCCGCCGAGGGCGGCCGCTGCGTGACCGGGACGTCGACGACGTTGCGCGGCTCCGGGGACTTCTCGGCGCACGTCTACATCCACAGCAACGTGATCGACTCCGTCGGCGTCTTCACCGTGGCCATGATGCCGGAGGTGTTCACGGTCGAGGAGGAGCTCGACCTGTTCGTCGCCAACCTGCTGGAGGACGGGGTCAAGAAGGTGAAGATGGGCACCCCGGGCATGTCTGTCGGTGTGCCGCTCGCCGACGTCGATCAGCAGTGGATCACCGCACGGCTCCAGAAGCGGGGCGCGACGTGCAAGTTCTCCGTCGTCAAGGCTGACGGGGCCACGCTGGACCTCGGGACTCGCGAGTGCCACAACTCCCCGACGTCCGGCCGTGTCGTGGTGAATGCCCGAGCGCGGAACGGCAGCAGCTTCGACCCCAGCTTCGTCACGCTCGACGAGGTCCGGTGGGTCAAGAAGGACCCGGGCGACCCCTTCTCCTGATGCCTACGGCACGACCGGCTCGGCCAGCGCCGCCTCCAGGTCGGCGCGGTCGCCCTCCACGGTGAGCCCTGCCTCCGCCGGCGTGAGCCGGTGCCAGAGCATCAGCGCGAGCCCCTCGGCGGACCCGGAGACCACGACGCCGGGCGACACCTCCTCGGCGCGCTGCCCCGGGGCCCCGAGCACCCACGCGGGTGTGCCGGCCACGTCGGTGGCCACCAGGGACACCGGGTGCCGCAGCGGTTCCATGCGACCCAGGCCGACCTGCCGGGGCTGGAGCACGGTCACCACCTCGTCGACGCCGTCCGCCCACACCTCCGGCTCGGCGTGCGCGAGACCCAGGGTGCCCGCTCCCGCGGACGCGGCCAGCAGGTCGTGCAGGTGCACGAGCGTCTCGTGCACCTGACGGCGGTGCCAGAACCGTACCGGCCCGGGCCCCAGGGGCTCGGGGTGGGCCAGCACCCGCGCCGTCGCGTCGGGCGGGAGCTCGGCCAGGGCCCGCCGCAGCGTGGCCGCCTGGGCGGCGTAGTGCGGTGCGAGGTCGAACGGGCCCTCGCCGAGCGGCTCGGTGTCCACCCGGTAGGCGTTGCTCGCCGCCCAGCGGTGCACGCCGGCGAGGTGCTCGACGAGCTCGCGCACCGTCCAGTCGCCGCACGCGGGCACCCGGGCGGCAGGGTCGGCGCCGGGCAGGGCGGCGAGAAAGTCGCCCTGGAGGCGGGCCAGCAGCGACAGGTGGTCGAGGGTCATGTGCGGAAAGGTACCGCCCGCCACCGACACGACCGGGCGGGCTCCGGATGACGAGCCGGGTGAACCGTGGAACCGTAGGGACACCTGGGTCGTTCTCCACGCGACGTACCCCGGCGGACCTGCCGAGGGGCAGCGCCAGCACCACACAGTGAAGGATCATGGACGCAGACAGTCATAGTCCCCGCCCAGCCGTACGCCGTAGCACACCGGGCCGGAGGTGGTGGCGTTGAGCTGGGTGATCTCCCTCCTGCTGGGCGTGCTGGTGATCCTCGCGATCACCGCCGCGACGGGCTACTTCGTGGCGCAGGAGTTCGCGTACATGGCCGTCGACCGAGCCCGGCTCGCGGCCCGTTCCGAGAACGGCGACGCCGGCGCCCGCCGGGCGCTGGGCGTGACGCGCCGCACGAGCTTCATGCTGTCGGGCGCGCAGCTCGGCATCACCGTCACCGGCCTGCTCGTCGGCTACGTCGCCGAACCGCTGGTCGGTGAGGCGCTGGGCGAGGCGCTCGGCGGCGTGGGCGTACCGATGGGCACTGGCATCGCGATCGGTACCGTGCTCGCCCTGGTCTTCTCGACGCTCGTCCAGATGCTGTTCGGCGAGCTCGTCCCCAAGAACCTGGCCATCGCACGGCCCGAGCCCGTGGCCCTGTGGCTCGCCCGGTCCACCACGGCCTACCTGGCCGTGTTCGGCTGGCTGATCAAGGTGTTCGACGCCGCGTCCAACGCCCTGCTGCGGCTGCTGCGCATCGAGCCGGTGCACGACGTCGAGCACTCGGCGACCGTGCGCGACCTGGAGCACATCGTCGCGGACTCGCGCGCCAGCGGCGACCTGCCCGACGACCTCTCGGTGCTGCTGGACCGCATCCTCGACTTCCCGCGGCAGGACGTGGAGCACGCGATGATCCCGCGCGCACGCGTCGACGTGGTGCACACCACCGACCCGCTGACCCAGGTGCGCGAGCTGATGGCCCGCGGGCACTCGCGCTACCCCGTGGTGGACGACGACGGCGAGGTCGCGGGCGTCGTCCACCTCGCGGACCTGCTGTCCGCGGGCGGGCACGAGCCCGGAGGCGTCGCGGACCTCATGCGTCCTGCTCTCGTGCTGCCCACGTCGATGGGGCTGCCCGACGCCCTGCGCGAGCTGTCGGCCACGCGGAACCAGCTCGCGTGCGTCGTGGACGAGTACGGCGGGTTCGCCGGCGTGCTCACCGTCGAGGACCTCGCGGAGGAGCTGGTCGGCGAGATCACCGACGAGCACGACGACGAGATCGATCCCGTCACCGCGGCGTCGGACGGCGTCTGGGTGATGGCGGGCGACGTGCACCTGGACGAGGTGGAGCGCGCCGTCGAGCGCGACCTGCCCGAGGGCGACCACGAGACGATCGCCGGGCTGGCGATCGCCGCCCACGGCACGCTGCCGGCGGCGGGCGACGTGGTCGACGTCGTGCTGCCTGCCGACCCGGCCGACCTGGTCGCGCCGGAGCCGCACCCGGCCGAGGCGCTGCGGATCGAGGTGCTGGAGGTGGAGCGGCACGTGCCGTCCCGCGTGAAGGTCACCCTGGTCGAGGCCGAGCAACCGCAGGACGTCGCGACCCAGAGCGCCGCGGCGCACGGGGAGGAGACCCGATGAGCAACCCCTGGGTGGTCCTCGCCGCCACCGTCGTCATCATCGCGCTGAGCGCGTTCTTCGTGGCCGTGGAGTTCGCGCTCCTGGCGGCCAAGCGGCACCGCCTGGAGGACGCCGCGCCCACCAGCCGCTCCGCCCGGGCCGCGCTGCGCAGCGCCAGCGAGCTCACCGTGCTCCTGGCAGGCTCGCAGCTCGGCATCACGATCTGCACCTTGGCGCTCGGTGCCATCACCAAGCCCGCGGTGCACCACTGGCTGACGCCGGTGTTCGAGACGTGGGGCGCCCCGTACTGGGCCGCCGACGTCGCGGGCTTCGTGCTGGCCCTGGTCATCGTCACGTTCCTGCACCTGGTGGTGGGGGAGATGGCGCCCAAGTCGTGGGCCATCGCCCACCCCGAGGCCAGCGCGACGATGCTCGCGCTGCCGATGCGGGCGTTCATGGTCGTGACCCGGCCCGTGCTCGTGGCGCTCAACGGCGCCGCGAACTGGTGCCTGCGGCGCGTGGGCGTCGAGCCCGCGGACCAGGTCGCCTCCGGGCAGGGGCCCGACGACCTGCGGCACCTCGTGGAGCACTCCGCGAGCGTGGGCGCGCTCGACGTGGCGTACTCCGACCAGCTCTCGGGCGCGCTCGACCTGCGCCGCCTGACCATCGAGGACCTGCTGGCCGGCCACGCGGCGCCGTCCGCCGTCGGGCACGGGGCCACGGCCGCGCAGGTGCAGGAGGCGTCCCGCGCCTCGGGTCACCTGCGGATCCTGGTCGAGGGCGACGGCGGTCGGCCGGAAGGCGTCGTGCACGTGCGCGACACGCTCCTGCTGGCCGACGACGCGTCCGTCGCGGACGTGACCCGGCCGGTGTTCGTGCTCGAGGCGGACGTGCCGCTGCACACGGCCCTGACGCGGATGCGCGAGACGGGCAACCACCTCGCCGTCGTGCCCCGGTCGGACGGCGACGGCCCGGCCGGCCCCGCGGTCGACTTCGGCGTGGTCACGCTCGCCGACGTGCTCAACCGGCTGCTGCCCCGGACCACGGCGGGACAGCTCGCCTGACGGCGTCGGACCCGGGCGGCCGGTCTGTCCTCGGACAGGCCGGCCGCCCGCGTCACGGGGCCAGTGCGGCGTCGACCTCGCGCAGGAAGTCGGGCAGGTCGCCCGGGTTCCGGGACGTGATGAGCGGGAACCCGGCGCCGTCGTCCCGCACGACCGGCTCGTCCACCCAGGTGCCGCCCGCGTTGCGCACGTCGGTGGCCAGGGAGGGGTAGCTGGTCAGCGTCGCGCCGTCGACCCGGCCGGCCTCCACCAGGAGCCACGGTCCGTGGCAGATGGCGGCCACGGGCCGTCCCGAGGCTGCGAACGCCTCGGCGACGGCCACGGCCGGGCGCTGGAGCCGCAGCGCGTCCGCGTTGATGGTGCCGCCGGGGACCAGCAGCAGGTCGAAGCCGGCCGGGTCGACGGCGTCGAACGTCGTGTCGGGTGCCACCGCCTCGCCCGGCTTCTCGTCGCCCACCAGGGTGCGGACGTCCTCGCCGGAGACGGCGGCGAGGGTCACCACCGCGCCGTGGTCGCGCAGGTGGCGCACCGGTACGAGCAGCTCGTCCTGCTCGACGCCGTAGTTCGTCACGATCGCCAGCACTTGCTTTCCGGTCAGGTGAGACATGGTCGTCCTCCGTCGGTCGGGGTCGCTGTCCCTCGACCGTAGGCACGCACGTCCCCCGCTCGCACGGGACGTGGGAGAATGGAGGCTGGCCCTCTTACGACCACACCACGACGGAGCGAGATCGCTTTGCCCATCCCCGGTCCCACGCTCGCGGCGCGCATCCAGCCGAACGCCACCGCGCCCGAGCTGATCCGCAACTTCTGCATCATCGCGCACATCGACCACGGCAAGTCCACCCTGGCCGACCGCATGCTCCAGCTCACCGGCGTGGTGGAGGCGCGCGCCATGCGCGCGCAGTACCTGGACCGGATGGACATCGAGCGCGAGCGCGGCATCACGATCAAGTCGCAGGCCGTGCGCATGCCCTGGGAGCTCGACGGCACGCCGCACGCCCTGAACATGATCGACACCCCGGGCCACGTGGACTTCACCTACGAGGTCTCCCGGTCGCTCGCGGCGTGCGAGGGCGCGGTGCTGCTGGTGGACGCGGCGCAGGGCATCGAGGCCCAGACCCTGGCCAATCTCTACCTGGCCATGGAGAACGACCTGGAGATCATCCCGGTCCTGAACAAGATCGACCTGCCCGCGGCCCAGCCCGAGAAGTACGCGGAGGAGCTCGCCAACCTGGTGGGCGGCGACCCCGACGAGGTGCTCAAGGTCAGCGGCAAGACCGGCGAGGGCGTCGACGCCCTGCTCGACCGGATCGTCCAGCGCGTCCCGGCCCCGGTCGGCGACGCCGACGCCCCGGCCCGCGCCATGATCTTCGACTCGGTGTACGACACCTACCGCGGTGTGGTCACGTACGTGCGCGTCGTGGACGGCAACCTGAACCCGCGCGAGCGCATCACCATGATGTCCACCAAGGCCAGCCACGAGCTGCTGGAGATCGGCGTCATCTCGCCCGAGCCCAACCCCACCAAGGGGCTCGGCGTGGGCGAGGTCGGCTACCTCATCACGGGCGTGAAGGACGTGCGCCAGTCCAAGGTCGGCGACACGGTCACCAACCAGGCGAAGCCCGCCAGCGAGGCGCTCGGCGGGTACAGCGACCCCAAGCCCATGGTGTTCTCCGGCCTCTACCCGGTGGACGGCTCGGACTACCCCGACCTGCGCGACGCGCTGGACAAGCTCAAGCTCAACGACGCCGCGCTGAACTACGAGCCGGAGACGTCGGTGGCGCTCGGCTTCGGGTTCCGCGTCGGGTTCCTCGGCCTGCTGCACCTGGAGATCGTGCGCGAGCGCCTGGAGCGCGAGTTCAACCTCGACCTCATCTCGACGGCCCCGAACGTCGTCTACGACGTGACGCTGGAGGACGGCACCGAGGTCAAGGTCACCAACCCGAGCGAGTTCCCGGGCGGCAAGATCAAGGAGGTCCGGGAGCCGGTCGTCAAGGCGACCATCCTGATGCCGAGCGAGTTCGTGGGCACGGTCATGGGCCTGTGCAACGAGCGGCGCGGCGTGCAGCTCGGTATGGACTACCTGTCCGAGGACCGCGTGGAGCTGCGCTACACGCTGCCCCTGGCCGAGATCGTCTTCGACTTCTTCGACCAGCTCAAGTCCCGCACCCGCGGCTACGCCTCGCTGGACTACGAGCCCAGCGGCGAGCAGAGTGCCGACCTCGTCAAGGTGGACATCCTGCTGCAGGGCGAGCAGGTGGACGCGTTCAGCGCCATCGTGCACCGCGAGAAGGCGTACGACTACGGCGTGCTGATGACCGGCAAGCTCAAGGAGATCATCCCGAGGCAGCAGTTCGAGGTGCCGATCCAGGCCGCGATCGGCGCCCGCGTGATCGCCCGCGAGACCATCCGCGCCATGCGCAAGGACGTGCTCGCCAAGTGCTACGGCGGTGACATCAGCCGTAAGCGCAAGCTGCTGGAGAAGCAGAAGGAGGGCAAGAAGCGCATGAAGAACATCGGCTCGGTCGAGGTTCCGAAGGACGCCTTCATCGCCGCGCTCTCCTCCGACTCGGCGCCCAAGGACAAGAAGAAGTAGGTGCCTGCTCTTCCTCCGGGCGTCCCCGTCCCGGACGACGGCGCGCTGCCCGACTGGGTGCGCCCGTCGTCCCCGGACGCCGGCCGGCCGTTCGGTGTGTACGTGCACGTCCCGTTCTGCACCGTGCGGTGCGGGTACTGCGACTTCAACACCTACACGGCGTCCGAGCTGGGCGGCGGCGCCAACCAGGCCGCGTACGCCACCACGGCGCTGCGCGAGGTCTCGCTCGCCCGTCGCGTGCTGGCCGACGCCGGGCGTGCGCCCGGCGCGGTCTCCACCGTCTTCTTCGGCGGCGGCACGCCCACGATGCTGCCCGCCACGGACCTCGCCCGGGTGCTCGACGGCGTCCGCGACGCCTGGGGGCTCGCCGACGGCGCGGAGGTGACCACCGAGGCCAACCCGGACTCGGTCACGCCCGAGTCGCTGCGGGTGCTGGCCCACGCCGGGTTCACGCGGGTCTCGTTCGGCATGCAGTCGGCGGTGCCGCACGTGCTGGCGACGCTGGAGCGCACCCACGACCCGGCGCGCATCCCCGACGTCGTGAGCTGGGCGCGGGACGCCGGGCTCGACGTGTCGCTCGACCTCATCTACGGCACCCCCGGGGAGTCGCTGGCCGACTGGCGCGCGAGCGTGGAGGCGGCGCTGGCCACCGGGGTGGACCACGTGTCCGCGTACGCCCTGGTGGTGGAACCGGGCACCAAGATGGCCGCCCAGGTGCGGCGCGGCGAGGTGACGCTGCCCGACGAGGACGACCAGGCCGCGAAGTACGAGCTCGCCGACGACCTGCTCACCGAGGCGGGCCTGCGCTGGTACGAGGTGTCGAACTGGTCCCGTCCGGGCCACGAGTGCCGGCACAACATCGGCTACTGGCGCGGCGACGACTGGTGGGGCGTGGGGCCGGGCGCGCACAGCTACGTGTCCGGTCCGGACGCGGCGCAGGAGGCCGGCGTCCGCTGGTGGAACGTGAAGCACCCGCGTGCCTACGCCACACGGCTGGAGGCCGGGCAGAGCCCGGGCGCGGGGCGTGAGCTGCTCACGCGCGGCGAGGCGCACCTGGAACGGGTGATGCTGGGCGTACGGCTGCGCGAGGGCCTCGACCTCGGTGTGCTGACCCCGTCGGGGCGCACGGCGGTGGCCGGTCTCGTGGCCCGCGGGCTGCTCGACGGGCGTGCCGCGGTCGGCGCCGGGGACGGCGGGCCGCGGGCCGTCCTGACCCGCCGCGGGCGCCTGCTGGCGGACGCTGTGGTGCGTGACCTGACGTCCTGAGAGCCCGGCCGCGGCGTCGCCGGTGGTTTGTTTGCGCGGTAGGCGAAACCGTCGCTACCTTGTGCCCGTTCACAGGGTGAGGGGGCGGCCCGGCCGCCTGGCGAGGGGCACGCGCATGAGCAACACCGACGGTGGCTGGAACCCGCAGGACCCGTACTCGCAGGATCCGTACTCGCGAGACCGCTACTCGCGAGACCCGTACGGACAGCAGCCCCGGCAGCCCGAACCGTTCGACCCGTACGGTCCGCGCGATCCGTACGGCCGCCCGGCCAACCCGTACGGGCGGCCCGACTACCAGCCCCGGCAGCCTCCGGCGCAGCCCGGGCAGCAGGCATGGCCACCGGAGCAGCCGCCGGCGCAGCAACCGGGGCAGCAGCCCGGCCGGGCACCTGGTCAGCAGGGCCTCCCGCAGTACTCGGCCGTCCCCGACCCGGAGCCGGCGCACGGGCTCGTCGAGGAACCGCCGACGGTCGGCCGGGCGTGGCGCTGGGCGTGGAGCGCGTTCGGCGCGAGCTGGGGCACCTGGGTGCTGATGAGCGTGCTGCTGGGCGTGGCGCAGGGCGCCGTCGTGCTCGTGTTCAGCCCGTCCGCCCTGGACGGCATCCTGAACGCGACCGACCCGGCGGCCGTCGACGCCGCGCAGGCGGCGGGCCGGACGATCACCGCCAAGGGGCTCGCCGCCGCGGGTACGGCGGTGTGCTTCCTGCTCCAGGCGCTCCTGTACGCCGGTGCCCTGGCCGCGACGCGGAACCGCCGTGTCCGGTTCCGCGACTTCTTCCTGCTGCGCGGCTTCGGCGGTCTGCTGGGGTACGCGGTGATCACCGGCGCGCTCGGCTTCGTCAGCACCGCCGTGCCGATGGTGGGCTGGCTCGTGCAGGTCGTGTTCACCCTGCTCCTGCTGCCGGTTCCCTTCCTGCTGCTCAAGGGGGCCGGGTTCGGCAGA
The DNA here is from genome assembly GCF_049532985.1 of Promicromonospora sp. MS192. Taxonomy (GTDB): domain Bacteria; phylum Actinomycetota; class Actinomycetes; order Actinomycetales; family Cellulomonadaceae; genus Promicromonospora. The sequence continues at coordinate 362,627 of NZ_CP186693.1, forward strand.
GCGCTGGGCGGCGGCATCGGGCTCGTGCTGGCGCACCTGCCGGCCACGCTCGGGGTGTACGCGATCTTCGCCGGCCTGGGCGTCGCGTCGGTCGTCACGTGCGGGCTCGGGCTGGTCGTGGTGGCACCCGCGATGCTCCTGGTAGGGGCCTACCTCGTCCAGCGGTGGACCGGCGAGGGCGTGCACCCCTGACGCACGGATAACAACTCGGTAGTTCCGCGTGCGGTGTTGCGGAGAAAGGGTGAAGGTGGGGTCGGATCACTGACCACCAAGGGGAGCCCCTATGACCGAGAACACGCCGCAGAACCCGTACGAGCCCCAGCCGGGCGGCCCGACGCCGCCCGAGGGCGGCCCCGCCCAGCCGCCGTCGGGCGGCGCCACGCCCCCGCCCGCAGGTGCCTCGCCCTCGCCGTACGACGGCCCCGCGCAGCAGCCCCCGAGCGGGCCCACGCAGCCCCCGGCCTACGGCGGCCCGACCCAGCCGCCCGCGTACGGCGGTCCGGGCGGAACCTACGGGACGCAGCCGTCCGGCCCGTTCTCCGTGGGGGAGGCCCTGAGCTTCGGCTGGCGCCGGTTCACGGGCAACTGGCTGTTCTGGGTGCTCTTCACGCTGCTCACGTTCGTCATCGGCCTGGTCTTCAGCTCCGGCTCGTTCGGGGACTACCAGGAGATCAACGAGGCGGCGATGCGCGGTGACATCAGCACCTCGGCCGCGGCAGGCGTGTCCACGGGCAGCTCACTGCTCCAGCTCATCGGTTCCCTGATCACCGCCGTGCTCAGCGCCCTCGGCATCAACGCTGCGCTGCGTGAGGCGGGTGGCGAGAAGGCCACCTGGGGCACGCTCTTCAAGGTGAACAGCTACGGGATGATCATCCTCGCGGCGCTCCTGCTGTTTGCGGCGAGCATCGTCGGCGCCGTGCTGTGCGGTCTCGGCCTCATCGCCGTGGCGATCTTCGCCGTGTTCACCTACCACAACGTGGTGGACCGCAACCTCAACGCGTGGGAGGCCTTCACCGGCTCGTTCCGCCTGGTGGGCAAGAACTTCGGGGCCGTGTTCCTGCTGGAGCTCGCGCTCTTCGGCATCAACATCGTGGGCGCACTGCTGTGCGGTCTCGGCCTGTTCGTCACGATCCCGCTGGCCACCCTCGCGCTCGCCTTCGCGTTCCGCCGCCTGACCGGCGGCCCCGTCGCGGCCTGACGCCAGGCGCTCCGCCCGGGGACGACGACGCCCCCTGACACCGGTCCGCCGGTGGCAGGGGGCGTCGTCGCAGGCTCACTTGATGAAGCGGATGTTCACCGGGTAGCGGTACGGCTCACCACGGCCGTTCGCGACGGCCGCCAGGATCTGGAACACGACCACGGCGATGAACGCGAGGTAGACGATCGCGCCGATCCCGAAGGTGACGGCGGAGATGATCGCGGCCGCGATGTGCGCGATGATCACGGTGATCTGGAAGTTCAGCGACTCCTTGGCCTCCTGCTCCACGAACCGGCTCCGGTCCTTGAGCACGAGCCAGATCACCAGCGGCGCGATGAAGGCGACGAGGAACGGGCCCACCTGGGCGAAGATGGCCCACATGCGCTCGTCCGACGGCGTGAGCGGCTGCGGCTGGTACGGACCGTTGCCGTAGGCGGGGCCGGGCTGGGGCTGACCCTGGTACGGGGAGGAGCCGGGCTGCGGTGTCCCGTAGGCGGGGCCCGGCTGCGGCTGAGACGGCTGGCCGGGCTGCTGGGGCGGCTGCGGCTGCTGTGGGTTCTCGGACATGGCCCCCACCGTAGAGGCTGCGGCTTACGAGGTGGTCACGAAATCGATAAGTTCTTCGACTCGTCCGAGCAGGGCCGGGTCGAGGTCCCGGTAGTCGCGCACCGTGCCGAGGATGCGCTGCCAGCCCCGGGCGACGTCGGCCTGCGTCGCGGCGGGCCAGCCGAGGGAGCGCAGGATGCCGAGCTTCCACTCCGTGCCGCGCTCGATCACCGGCCAGCGCTCCAGCCCGAGCCGCTGCGCGCGCACCGCCTGCCACACGTCGACGTACGGGTGACCGAGCACCAGCACCGTCCCGGCGGGGACGCCCCGCAGGGCCTCGTCCGCCAGCCGCTGCTCCTTCGACCCCGGCACCAGGTGGTCCACGAGCACGCCGACCTTGCGGTCGGCGTCGGGCCCGAACTCGGCGAGCCGCTCGGCGAGGTGGTCCACGCCGTCGAGCATCTCGACGACGACGCCCTCGATGCGCAGGTCGTCGCCCCAGACCTTCTCCACCAGCTCGGCGTCGTGCCTGCCCTCGACCCAGATGCGGCTGCCCCGGGCCACGCGGGCGCGCGCACCGTGCACGGCCACCGACCCGGAGGCGGTGCGCGCGGGCTTCGCGGGCGCGCGCTGCACGACGGGCGCGGTCAGCACCACCGGCTTGCCCTCCACCCAGAACCCCGGGCCGAGCGGGAAGGTGCGGGTCCGGCCCCGGCGGTCCTCCAGGACCACCACGTGCATGCCGCCCGACTTCTCGACCCGGACGACGGCGCCGACCCAGCCGGTCTGGACCTCCTCGACCACGAGCCCGATCTCCGCGGGCGTCGGCTGCGACGTGGGCCGCCGCCCCCGCTGCGCACCGGGGAACTGGGGAGACAGCACATCGGACCCATACCGTTCGTCGGACACGAGGTGAGCGTAGATCGGCCCCCCGGCCGAGTGCTGGATGTTCGCGCCGTTCGGAGTGTCATCGGGACGAACGTCCGGCACTCACCGACGGCGGGCCAGGAGGGCGGCCTCCGTGCGTGTCGCCACGGACAGCTTGCGCAGGATCGCCGAGACGTGGACCGAGGCCGTCTTGGCCGAGATGAACAGCCGCCCGGCGATCTGGGCGTTGGTCAGGCCCTCGGCCACCAGGTCCAGGACCTGCTGCTCGCGTGCGGTGAGCGCGCCGAGGCCGGTGCCCGGCCCCTCGGCAGGCGCGGTGCGCTCCTCGGCCGGGCCGGTCAGCCCAGCCCGGTCGAGCAGGCCCTGCGCCCGCCGGACGATCAGCCCCGCCCCGATCTTCTCCGCCTCCGCGACGGCCGACCCCAGCGTCGACCGGGCTCCGCCCCGGTCCCCGACCTCCAGCAGCCGCGCACCCTCGCGGCACAGCGCGTAGGCGCGCAGGTGCACGGGACCGGGGCTCGGCAGGTCGGCCACAGCGGTCCACGGGCCGGTGCCGAGCTCCGCCTCGAACAGCGCCGACCACAGCGGGAAGGTCGGCCAGTGCGCGCACTCGTCACGGGCGGCGCGGTAGGGGGCGTCGTCCACGTCCTGCCCGGCCGCGCGCAGGCGTGCGATCGCCTGCGCGGCCACGGCGAGCTGCGGCAGGTCGTAGGCCGGCAGGCGCACGTGGTCCGGGGCCACCACGACCGACATGCGCTCCAGGGCCTCGGCGGGCTCGTCGCGCAGCAGCGCGAGCTCCGCCAGTGTCCCGCTGGTGCGTGACCTGATCTGCTCCTCCAGGTGCCCGAAGCGCTCCCAGCTCGTGGCCCGGCGGCGCGCCTCGGCCTGCGCCTGCTCCACGCGTCCCTGCCACGTCATGAGCCAGACCCGGCGCTCGCTGAGGTAGACGGAGTACACGCTGTCGTGGATCGGCGGGACGACGCGCTCGTACCAGGCGGCGGCCTCGGCCCAGTCGCCGCGCCCGATCTGTGCCTCGGCGAGGTTCCCCTCGATCATGATCCGGGTCGAGTCGGACGAGCCGTACCGGCGGGCGGCGCTCATCCCCTCCTCGGCGATCGCGGCAGCCCGGGCCCAGTCGCCCACGACGAGCCAGGCGTCCGACCCGTTGACGTAGTACCGGCTCAGGCCGTGCCAGATGTCCCCGGCCGCCTCGCGGCCGGCCTCGATCTCGGCGTGGCCGCCGGGGTCGCCGAGCTGCACCCGGCTCACGCCCCGCAGGTTCAGCGCGACGGACACGACCTCGGCGCTGCCGATCGCGCGGCCGGCGTCGTAGGCGGCCGTCGCGGCCTCGATCGCCGCCCGGGGGCGGCCGACGAGCATCTCGCGGCGCGCCCGCAGCATCAGGAGCAGCCCGCGCACCGCGTCGTCCCGGCCCGGTTCGACGAGGGCCAGGGCCCGTTCGACCAGCTCGGGCCCCTCGTCCGAGCCGGCGTGGCCCGCGATGAGCGCCGCGTCGGAGAGCATGCGGGCCAGCCCCGCCGGGTCGTCGGCGGGCCACTCGTCGACCGCCTCGTGCGCAACGGCCAGGGCCCGGGTGGTCCGGGTGGCCCCGCGCAGCGACTCGGCGACCGTGCGGAGCAGCTCATGACGCGGCAGGCCGGCCACGGCCTCGGCGTCGGGCACCTGGTCCCAGAGCTCCAGGGCGCGCTCACCCAGGGCGACCGCGGTGGACGACGCCGCGCCGTCCACCGCGGCCCGGTGGCCCTCGACGGCCGCCGCGAGCGCCCTGTCGAGCATCCCGGCGCGCCACCAGTGGTCGGCGATGCGGGACAGCTTCGCGACCGACCGGGCGCGCCGGGCCAGGGCCTGCTCCAGCGCCCGGGCGTAGGCGGCGTGCAGCCGGCGCCGCTCGCCGGGCAGCAGCTCGGCGTACACGGCCTCCTGGACCAGCGCGTGCCGGAATGCGTACCCGACGTCGGTGACCACCAGCACCTGTGCCTCGACCGCCTCGCGGACCGCTTCCTCGGGCTCGGCGCCGTCCGGGACGACGCGTGGTCCGGATGCCGTCGAGGGGTCCGCCAGGACGTCGTCGAGCACGTCGTACCAGACGCGGGGTCCGGCGGCCGCGACCACGCGGCACAGCGCCTGGGCTGCGCGGCTCAGGTTCCAGTAGCGCAGCAGCAGGATGTCGCGCAGGGAGTCGGGCAGGTCGGTGCCGAGGAAGCCGACCAGCTCCTCGACGTAGAAGGGGACGCCCTCGCTGCGGTCCGCCAGGTCGGCGATCGAGGTGGTGTCGAGGCCGGCGTCGAGCAGGTCCTGGGCCATCTCGCGGATCTCGGGCTCGCCCAGGCGGGGCAGGTCGAGACGGGTCGTGAGGCGGGCCCGGTCGAGCTCGGCCATGACGGTGCGCAGGGGGTGCGCGCGTCCGACGTCGTCGCTGCGGTAGGTGAGCAGCAGGAGCAGGCCGGGCGGTGCGGTACGGGCGAGGCGCAGGGCGACGGCGCGGGTGACGTCGTCGGACCAGTGCAGGTCCTCCATGACCACGACGACGGGGCGTTCGGCGGCGAGCCCGGCGAGCAGGTTCGTGAGGACCTCGGGGAGGCGGTCGGCTCCGGCGCCGGAGCCGGGGGCGACGAGCTGGGGCGCCACCGGGGACAGGGCGCCGGCCGCCGGCCCGGCCGCGGCGACGACGGCCTCGGGGCCCTGGGTCCGGACGAGGGCGTGCAGCAGGCCGGCGAGGGCCGCGTAGGGCAGGGGGCCGGATCCCTCGTCGGCGCACTGCCCGGTGAGGAGGGTGACGCCGTCGGCGCGCGCGGCGAGCTCGTCGAGCAGGCGGGTCTTGCCGATTCCCGCCTCGCCGGCGATGACGACGGTGCGGCCGGCGCCGCCGCGGACGTCGTCGAGTGCGGCGGTGAGCGTGCCGAGCTCGCGGGCTCGGCCCACCAGGCGCGCGCGAGGGACCGGCATGGGCTCATCGTCCTATGCCGGTCCGGTGGTCCGGCCGGCGCTGGTCGCCGTCCTGGTGGGGTCTGCCGTCATGGGTGGGCTCACCCGTCGCCCCGGCCCGGGCCGGGTCAGGCGACCCGGGCGCGGGCCGGACCGCGGCGGCCGGCGCGTGCGGTCCGCTCGGCGGCGCGCCGCTCGGCGTCCTGGCGGCGGGCGGCGTCCCGCTGCTCGCGGGCGACCCGGGCCTGCTCGGCGCGGCGGTCGACGTCCTGCTCGTGGCGGCGGTAGTCGGTGTACTCGGAAAAGCCGAACATGGTGGTGCCTCCTGGTCCCTGCCGGCCCCGCGCCGGCAGTGGTTCCAGACTCGTCGCTGAGGTGGTGCCCGCGGATCGGGTGGTCGCCGCATCTTCGCTGCCGGTTCCCGCGGACGGGTCGGTGGTGCCTAAGGCATCGCCCTAGACGGTGGGCAGCGCCCTGCGCCCGAGCAGCCTCAGGGGCGTGCTGCGCACCTGAGCGGATCCGCGCACCCGCAGCTGCCCGAACTTCGGTCGGTTGCGCCGAGCGCACGGGGATGATCGGTCGGTTGCCCCGAGATCGGTCGGTTGACCGACCGATCTCGGGGCAACCGACCGATCTTGCGGGCGAGAGTGTTGCAGATGACCGAACGAGGGAGCCCGTGCGCTCCCGCCGTTCGTGCGCCGGAGTGTGCGGGCACTGTGTACGCGGAGAGCCGACAGCGGGTCGGGGACTTGGCCGCTGGCGCATGCCGCGTAGGATTGGCACTCGGTCGTTGAGAGTGCTGGAGAGCGGGCAGGAACCCGGGTGCAGGTCCTGGACGTTCTACTGGACGGAGGTGAGCGCGATGAGCGAGGAACGCAGGCTCGATGTCCTGCGGGCGATCGTGGAGGACTATGTCCGCACACGAGAGCCCGTCGGTTCGCGCATCCTCACCGAGCGGCACAAGCTCGGCGTCTCCCCGGCGACGGTGCGCAACGACATGGCCGCCCTGGAGGAGGCCGGGCTCATCGCGCAGCCGCACACGTCGGCCGGGCGCATCCCGACCGACAAGGGCTACCGCCTCTTCGTGGACCAGCTCGCCGAGGTGCGGCCGCTGACCCAGCCGCAGAAGCGCGCCATCGAGACCTTCCTGTCCGAGGCGGTCGACCTGGACGACGTCGTGGCACGCGCCGGGCGGCTCATCGCCCAGCTCACGGGGCACGTCGCCGTCGTGCAGTACCCGTCGCTGCGCCGGTCCGGGCTGCGGCACCTGGAGCTCGTGCCCACGGCCGAGGGGCGCCTCCTCGTGGTCGTCATCACCGACACGGGGCGGGTGGAGCAGCGTTTCCTCGACGTGCCGGTCACCCTGGACGACGGGACGCTCGGCGAGCTGCGTGCCCGCTTCAACGCCGCGGCCGCCGGCCACCGCCTCACGGAGATCGGCAGCGCCTTCGCGCGGCTCACCGAGGCGATGCCGGACGAGCACCGGGCGCTGGCCACCGCGGTGGCCGAGGTCGTCACGGCGGCGCTCGCCGAGGAGAGCGAGGAACGCATCGTGCTCACGGGCCAGGCGAACCTGGCGCGTTCCGGCATGCGGTTCGAGCAGGGCCTGCGCCCCGTGCTCGAGGCGCTCGAGGAGCAGGTCGTCCTGCTCGGTCTCCTCACCGACATGTCCGACGAGGCCGGCGTGGCCGTCAGCATCGGCCACGAGAACCGGCTCGCCGGACTGTCGGAGACCTCCGTGGTCACGTCAGGCTACGGCTCGTCCGACGGCGACAGCGTCGCGATCCTGAGCTCGATCGGCCCCACCCGCATGGACTACCCGGGCACCATCGCCGCGGTGCGCGCCGTCGCGCGCTACCTGTCGCGAGTTCTGCCCGGCTGACACACCCCTTCCACAAACCTCCTCACAAAGAGAGACCTGTGACCGACTACTACGAGATCCTCGGTGTCCCGCGCGACGCCTCGCCCGAGCAGATCAAGAAGGCATACCGCAAGCTGGCCCGCGAGCTGCACCCGGACGTGGCGGGCGAGGCGGGCGAGGACCGGTTCAAGGACGTCGCGCGCGCCTACGAGGTGCTCTCCAACCCGGACAAGCGCCAGCAGTACGACATGGGCGTGGACCCGACCGCCCCCGGTGGGGGCGCCGGCGGCGGGTTCGGGGCCGGGTTCGGCTTCCAGGACATCTTCGAGACGTTCTTCGGCGGCGGGCAGCCCTCGGGGCCGGTCCCGCGCGCCCGCCGCGGCAACGACGCGCTGGTCCGGCTCGACATCGAGCTCGGCGAGGCCGTCTTCGGCGCCAAGCGCGAGATCCAGGTGGACACCGCCGTGGTGTGCAACACCTGTGGCGGCGACGGCGCGCGGCCGGGTACGCATGCCCGCACCTGCGACGTCTGCCACGGCCGCGGTTCGGTGCAGCGCGTGGCGCGCTCGTTCCTCGGCCAGGTCATGACCAACCAGCCGTGCTCCGCGTGCGGCGGCTTCGGCACCGTCATCCCCGAGCCCTGCACCGACTGCGCCGGCGAGGGGCGCGTGCGCTCGCGCCGCACCATCGCCGTCAACGTGCCCGCCGGCGTGGACACCGGCACCCGCATCAAGCTCTCCGCGCAGGGCGAGGTGGGCCCGGGTGGCGGCCCCGCCGGCGACCTGTACGTCGAGATCCGCGAGCGGGCGCACGACACGTTCGTGCGCCGCGGCGACGAGCTGCACTGCACCCTCCAGGTGCCGATGACGGCGGCCGCGCTCGGCACCGTGCTCGAGCTGGACACCCTGGACGGGCTCCAGGAGATCGACCTGCGCCCGGGCACGCAGCCGGGCCAGGTGGTGACGCTCAAGGGCCTCGGCGTGGGGCACCTGCACTCCACCGGGCGCGGAGACCTCAACGTGCACATCGAGGTCCACGTGCCCACGGGCCTGGACGAGGAGCAGACGGCGCTGCTCCAGCAGCTCGCGACGCTGCGTGGCGAGGAGCGGCCCGAGCCGCGGCTCGCCACGGTGCACGGCGGCGTGTTCTCGCGCCTGCGCGACAAGCTCAGCGGCCGCTGACCGCCGGCCCATGAGCGCACCGGTCTTTCTCGCGGAGGCGTCCGTCGCGCACCCGCTGTCGGGGTACGCCGCCGGCTCGGTCTACGTGCTCGACGGCGCGGAGGGCCGGCACGCCGGCGTGGTCCAGCGTCGCGGCCCGGGCGAGCGGATCGACGTGGTCGACGGCGCCGGGGTGCGCCTGCGCACCGTCGTCGAGTCCGTGGACGGCGCGCAGGTGCACCTCCGGGTCGAGGACGTCGACGTCGAGCCGGCGCCCGCCGTCGTCGTCACGCTGGTGCAGGCCCTCGCCAAGGGGGACCGCGACGAGATGGCGATCGAGGCCGCCACCGAGACGGGGGCCGACGCGATCGTGCCCTGGCAGGCCGAGCGGTCCGTCGTCGTGTGGCGCGGGGACCGGGCCGCGAAGTCCCGGGCCCGCTGGGTCAGCACCGTGCGTGCCGCGACCAAGCAGGCGCGCCGGTCGCGCATCCCCGACGTCGCCGCCGCGCTCAGCACCAAGCAGCTCGCGGCCCGGGCGCGGGAGGTCGTGGCGGCGGGCGGCGCGGTGCTCGTGCTGCACGAGGAGGCCACCACGGCGCTGGCGGCGGTGCCGCTGCCCGACGCCGGGGAGCTGCTCGTGGTGGTCGGCCCCGAGGGCGGCATCTCGGAGGCCGAGGTGGCACAGCTCACCGAGGCCGGGGCGGTCACGGCCCGCCTGGGCCCGCACGTGCTCCGCACGTCGACGGCGGGCCCGGTCGCGATAGCCCTGCTGAGCACCCGCCTGGGCCGCTGGGCCTGACGGCGCCGAGACCCGGTGGCCGCACCACCGGATCTCGGCGCCCGGTGCGTCAGCGGGTGACGACGAACTCCACGCGGCGGTTCTGCTCCAGGTCCGCGAACGTTCTCGGGACCACCAGCGGGTCGGACTCGCCGTAACCCTTCGACGTCAGCCGGTCCGCGTCGACGCCCAGCTCCACGAGCCGGTCCAGCACCGCCTGCGCGCGCCGCTCGCTGAGCCGCTGGTTGTGCGCCTCGGTGCCCACCGAGTCGGTGTGCCCCTCGATGCGCACCTCGACCTCGGGGTGCTCCTCCAGCACCTCGGCGGCCTCCCGCACCACCCGGCGGCCGTCCTTGGTCAGGCGCGCGCTGTCCGTGACGAACGTGATGCTCGGGATCTCGACGAGGTCCTCCTGCGCCCGTTCCCGCTCCTTGCGGGTGGGCTCGCGGTCGGGCTCGGCGGTCTCGTCGTCCGTGCTCTCCTCGGTGCTGTCGTCCGTGCTGTCGTCCGTGCTGGTCTCGTCGTCGCTCTCGTCGTCCGTGGTCTCGTCGGTGCCGTCGTCGGACGTCGCCTCGGTCGCCTCGGGTGACGCCGTCGGCTCGGCCTGAGCCTCCCCGGTCTCCTCGTCCTCGCCCGCCACGTGCGCCTGCGTCGTCCCGGAGCCGGGAGGCACCAGGCCCTCCGGGCCGTACGCCGCCGCCGTGCGGACGCCGGTCACGTCACCGACGATCTCGGCCGCTACCAGCGCGTCCACGGCGGTCGCGGCCGTGACCTCCGCGTCCCGGCCCGTGAGCTCGACCGCCACGTCGGAGCGCCCCGCCCCCGCGAGCGCCTCCTCGGCGCTCTCGGTCAGCGTGGCCTCGATCTGCTCGCGGAACCCCGTGTTCTGGACGCCCGAGAGCGCACCGAACCCGAGGACGACCACGACGACCGGCGGCAGGACCGTCCGCAGGTTCATGCCTTCGCCCCGGACTGCGTGGGCTCGGCGTCGTCCTCGGCGGCGGCCGTCGCCTTCGACCCGGCCTTCGTGGACCCGGCCTCAGCCCCGGCCCCCTCAGACCCGGCCTCCTCAGCACCAGCCTCCTCAGCCCCGGCCTCCGCCGCCGCCGTCTCGGCCTCGTCCTGGGCGAGGGCGGCGGCCTTGGCCTCGGCGCCCTCGATCTCGTCGACGTCGGCGTAGTCGACGTTCTCGTTGAACTTGGCGCGACGTTCCTGGCCCCCGACGAGGTAGTCCTGGTACTCCTGCAGGCCGTCCTCGTCGCCGTCGACCAGGTACTGCGCCTGGTCCGCCCAGCTCGTCGCGGCAGGCGCGAACGTGATCCCGCCGGTGGCGAGGGCCTCGCGCAGCTCGGTCTCGCTCGCTCCGGCGATCTTGGCGTACGTGGTGTACCCGGCGGCCTTGAGGACCGCCTCGATCTTCGGGCCGATGCCCTCGATGCGCCGCAGATCCTGCGGCTCGGGCTCGGGCTCGGGCTCGGGTTCGGGCGAGGGCTCCGGCGTGGTCTGCTCCGCTGCCGCCTCCGCCGCCGCCGTCTCGGCCTCGTCCTGGGCGAGGGCGGCGGCCTTGGCCTCGGCGCCCTCGATCTCGTCGACGTCGGCGTAGTCGACGTCCTTGTTGAACTTGGCGCGGCGTTCCTGGCCGCCGACGAGGTAGTCCTGGTACTCCTGCAGGCCGTCCTCGTCGCCGTCGACCAGGTACTGCGCCTGGTCCGCCCACGTGCTGGCCGACGGGGCGAACTTGATGCCCTGGCTCGCGACGGCCTCGCGCAGCTCGTCCTCGGTGGCACCCGCGATCCTCGCGTACGTCCCGTAGCCGGCGGCGGCGAGCGCGGCAGCGATCTTGGGACCGATGCCCTCGATCCGGCGCAGGTCGTCCTGCGGGGCTGCGGTCGCGGGTGCGTCCTCGGCGGCAGCCGGAGCCTCCGCGGCGGCAGCGGCGGCGGCCTCGGCAGCCTCGCGCGCCACGGCCTCGGCCGCGGCCACGACGTCGGCCCCGGCGGAGCCGTCCTCGATGTCGGCGTCCCCGGTGTCGGCGTCCCCGGCGTCGTCGCCCCCGGTCTCGCTGTTCCCGGCGCCGGGGTGGTCCGCGCCGTCCAGGCGGTTGGCGTCGTCCGCGGCGGAGGCGCCGGCGGCGCTCGTCCCGGCGTCCGGCGTCTCGTCGGTCGTCGCGGCGACCGCGAGCGCACGCACGGTCTCGGTGTCGGTCGTGCTGACCGGGCTCGCGTCGTCCGAGCCGGCTGCGTCCGGGCTGTCGGCCGCGGTGTCCGTGGCCTTCGCGGTACGCGTGGCCTCGGCCTTCTCGGCGGTGTGCTTGCCCTTGGCGCGACGGCCCCAGACGATCCAGCCGATCCAGATGCCGATCGCGAGACCGATCAGACCCGCGATGACGATGAATGCGAGCGATTGGGCGATGAACCAACCCACGCGTACCTCCAGGTGACTACTGCGGTGTGTGGTGTGCGGACGACGACGCGACCCGGCGTGACCGACCCAGGCGAAATGGGTCGCATTGCGCCAATCTCCATCGAACGCGGCAAACTCTCCCACATCCCCTTCACTTAGGCATTTCCAGCCATGTAACGGTATGGAAAATCGTGGCGACGGCTGCCGGACGGCCCGCCGGGCGCCTGCGGGCGCGGCCTCCCGGGGGCCGCCGGTAGCCTGCCGACTATGACGAGCACCGACAGCCCCGACTGCCTCTTCTGCAAGATCGTGGCGGGGGACATCCCGGCGGACGTCGTGGCGTCGTCGGACACCGCCGTCGCCTTCCGCGACATCGCGCCCAAGGCGCCCGTGCACGTGCTGGTGGTGCCGAGGGAGCACTACCCGGACGTGCCCGCCTTCGCGGCGTCCGACGCCGAGGGGCTGGCCGGCGTGGTCGCGCTGGCCGACGGTGTCGCGAGCGAGCTGGCCGACGGCCAGTACCGCCTGATCTTCAACACGGGACCGAAGGCCGGGCAGACGGTCTTCCACGTGCACGCCCACCTGCTGGCCGGCGGGGAGCTGCCGGGCTTCGCCTGACCGGCAGGTGGGGCGAAGCCTGTGGAAAGACCGTGGCGCAGCCCGGCCGGGTCGATAGGATGAGGACTGTCGTCATCCCTACCGCACGAAGGAGCGGATCGGCCCCGCGGGCCGGCTCATGACCACTACGCCCAGCACACAGTCACAGACCCGGATCGAGCACAAGATCGTCGTCCCGGCCCACATCCCGACGGTCGCGCTCCTCGGGAGCCGGGACTCGGTGCTGCGGGCCGTCGAGGAGGGCTTCCCCGGCGTCGACGTCCACGCACGTGGCAACGAGATAGCGGTGAACGGACCGGCGGGCGACGTCGCCCTGGTCACCCAGCTGCTCGACGAGCTGATCGAGGTCGTCGAGGCGGGCACGCAGCTCACCCCCGAGGTCGTGAAGCGCTCGGTGGCGATGCTGAGCGACGCGTCCGCGTCCCGGCCCGCCGAGGTCCTCACGTTCAACATCCTGTCCAACCGGGGCCGCACCATCCGGCCCAAGACGGTCGGCCAGAAGGCGTACGTCGACGCCATCGACTCCAACACCATCACGTTCGGCATCGGCCCCGCGGGTACCGGCAAGACCTACCTCGCCATGGCCAAGGCCGTCCAGGCGCTGCAGGCCAAGCAGATCAACCGGATCATCCTCACGCGCCCCGCCGTCGAGGCGGGGGAGCGGCTCGGGTTCCTGCCCGGGTCCCTGTCGGAGAAGATCGACCCGTACCTGCGCCCGCTCTACGACGCGCTGCACGACATGGTCGACCCCGAGCAGGTGCCCAAGCTCATCGAGGCCGGCACCATCGAGGTGGCGCCGCTGGCCTACATGCGCGGCCGGTCGCTCAACGACTCGTTCATCGTGCTCGACGAGGCGCAGAACACCTCGACCGAGCAGATGAAGATGTTCCTGACCCGCCTGGGCTTCGGCTCCAAGATGGTGATCACCGGGGACGCCACGCAGGTCGACCTGCCGGGCGGCACCCAGTCGGGGCTGCGCGTCGTCGAGGACATCCTGCTGGGTGTGGACGACGTCGAGTTCTGCCGCCTCACGTCCTCCGACGTGGTGCGGCACCGGCTGGTCAGCGACATCATCGACGCGTACGCGCGGTGGGACGTCGTCGCGGGCGGGCAGCGCCCCGGCCGCCAGCCGCAGGACCACCGTCCGGGGAGCAACAAGAGGCAGCGCCGGTGAGCATCGAGGTCAACAACGAGTCGGGGTTCGAGGTCGACGAGGCGGAGTTCGCCGCGCTCGGCCGGTTCGTGCTCGACGCCATGCGGGTGCACCCGCAGTCGGAGCTGTCGATCATCTTCGTCGACACCACCGTCATGTCCGACCTGCACGTGCAGTGGATGGACGAGCCCGGCCCCACGGACGTCCTGTCCTTCCCCATGGACGAGCTGCGGCCCGGCCGGGACGGCGAGGTCACCCCGGCCGGCACCCTCGGCGACATCGTGCTGTGCCCCGAGGTCGCGGTCACCCAGGCCAAGGCCGCCGGCCACTCCACCACCGAGGAGCTGCTGCTCCTGACCACGCACGGCATCCTCCACCTGCTCGGCTACGACCACGCCGAGCCGGAGGAGGAGAAGGAGATGTTCACGCTCCAGCGCAAGCTTCTCCTGACCTTCCTCGCCACCCGGTGACCGGCGTGCTCGTCCTGCTCCTGACCGTCGTCGTGCTGGTCGGCCTCTCGCTGGCCGGCATGCTCTCGGCCGGTGAGGCCGCCCTGCTGCGCGTCACGCGCGCCTCCCTGACGGAGGCGCTGGCCGAGGCGGAGCTCGGGCCGACGCCCGACCCGGACCGCGCCGCGCGGATCCGGCGGGCCCAGGCCCTGGTGGTGGACCCGACGGCGATCGTCGCCTCCTTCGCGCTCGTGCGCGTCATGTCGGAGGTCGTGGCCATCGCGGCCGGGACGCTGCTGGTGCAGCAGGCGATCCCCGGCCAGGGGGTGCCGAACGAGCTGCCCGTCATGCTCATCGCGCTGGTGGTCGGCGCCGTCATCGGCGTGATCTTCGTGCGGGTGTCGCCGCGTGCGCTCGGCTTCCGCCGGCCGGTCGCCGTGCTGGTCGCCCTCGTGGGGCCGCTGACCGGCGTCTCCCGGGCCGTCGCATGGCTGACCCGGCTGTCGGTGCCGCGGCACGACCCGTCGCCCCCCACGGACGCCGAGCTGCGCGACATCGCCGACCGGGTGGGGGAGAGCAGCGCGTTCGAGGAGTCGGACCGGGAGCTGCTGCGCTCCGTGATCGAGCTCGGCGGCACCATCACGCGCGAGGTCATGGTGCCCCGCACCGACATGGTCACCGTCACGGCCGACACGTCGCTCGACCGGGTGCTGCGCCTGTTCCTCCGGTCCGGCTTCTCGCGGGTCCCGGTGATCGGTGAGTCGGTGGACGACGTCGTGGGCGTCGCCTACCTCAAGGACGTGGTGGCCGCGGTGCACTGGCCCGTGGGCGACGGCGGCGCCGCGCCGGAGCCGTCCCGGCGTCCCGCGGCCGACGTCGCGCGCGACGCGGTGTTCGTGCCCGAGTCCAAGCCGATCGACGACCTGCTGCGCGAGATGCAGGCCTCGGCCAGCCACATCGCGCTCGTCGTCGACGAGTACGGCGGCGTCGCCGGCCTGGTGACCATCGAGGACCTCCTGGAGGAGGTCGTCGGTGAGCTCACCGACGAGCACGACACCGTGCCGGTCCAGGAGGTCGAGGACCTCGGCAACGGCACGTACCGGGTGCCGGCCCGCCTGCCGGTCGACGAGCTCGGCGACCTGTTCGACCTGCGCCTGGACGACGACGACGTGGACACCGCGGGCGGCCTGCTCGCCAAGGCGCTGGGCAAGGTGCCGCTGGCCGGGTCCTCGGCCGAGGTGGGCGGCGTGCACCTGGCCGCGGAGCGGGTCGAGGGCCGGCGCAAGCAGATCTCGACCCTCCTGGTGCACCGCACGGAACCGGTGGGCGAGCCGGACGACAGCAACGGTGGTCTCGACCAGCACGACCACCGTGATCAGAAGCACGACCAGAAGAGAGAAGTGACCTCGTGAGCGACCAGAGCCCCGCGCATCAGACCGCTGTGCACCGCAGTGGGTTCGCCTGCCTGGTGGGGCGGCCCAACGCCGGCAAGTCCACCCTGACGAACGCGCTGGTGGGGCAGAAGGTCGCGATCATGTCCGCGCGGCCGCAGACCACGCGGCACACCATCCGCGGCATCGTGCACCGCCCCGACGCGCAGCTCGTGCTCGTGGACACCCCGGGCCTGCACCGCCCGCGCACCCTGCTGGGCGAGCGGCTCAACGACCTCGTGCGCGACACGCTGTCCGAGGTGGACGTCATCGCGTTCTGCCTGCCCGCGGACCAGAAGGTGGGCCCCGGCGACCGGTACATCGCGGCACAGCTCGCCGAGCTCATGGTGGGGCGGCGCCGGGTACCCGTCGTCGCCGTCGTCACGAAGGCCGACCTGGTGCCCCGGGCCGAGCTCATGGAGCACCTCGTCGCCGTCGACCAGCTCGCACGGTCCGTGGACCGTGAGTGGGACGACATCGTGCCCGTGTCCGCGAAGGACGGCTACCAGGTCGACGAGCTCGAGTCGGTGCTCGTCTCCCACCTGCCCGAGGGGCCCGAGCTGTACCCGGGCGGGGAGCTGACCGACGAGCCCGAGGCCGTCATGGTGGCCGAGCTCGTGCGCGAGGCCGCCCTGGAGGGCGTGCGCGACGAGCTGCCGCACTCGCTCGCGGTGGTCGTCGAGGAGATCGTGGAGCGCGAGGGCTCGGGCGACCCGGACAAGGGCCGGCCGGCGCTCCTGGACGTGCGCGTCAACCTGTTCGTCGAGCGCGACTCGCAGAAGGCCATCATCATCGGGCGCGGCGGCTCGCGGCTGCGGCAGGTGGGCACCGAGGCGCGCCAGGGTATCGAGCGGCTGCTGGGTCAGCGCGTCTACCTGGACCTGCACGTGAAGGTCGCCAAGGACTGGCAGCGCGACCCGAAACAGCTGCGACGCCTCGGGTTCTGACCTCGGCGGACACCACCGGGTGCCCGGATATCGCAGCCACGATTACGGGCAATACGGACACTGTGCTGAGATAGCACACATGGAGAGAGTGGCCGCCCGGACGGCGCCCGTCGAGCTCACGAGCCTCAGCGGGCTCACCCCCCTGTCGGCGACGACGGGTGGTGCCGACTCGCAGGAGATCTACAACGTGCTCCGGGCGAGATGGGGTGTCGTGGCGCCCGTCGACATGGAGCCGGGCGTGCCGGCGTGGCTCGTGATGGGCCATGCCGAGATCTGCGACATCGCCCGCAACGAGGCGCAGTTCTCCCGCGACCCGCGCAACTGGCGCTGGCACTACGACGGCCTGCTGTCCGAGCGCTCGGCCCTCCTGGGCATCTCGCCGCGCGAGCCGCGCAGCTCGTCCTACCACCACGACGGCGAGAAGCGCCGCCGCCTGCGCGAGCCGCTGGACGACGGGCTGGCCGCGCTGCCCGAGAAGACGGTGGTGGCCGAGGTCGAGGAGGTCAGCATGCGGCTGGTCGAGGCCCTGGGGGACAGCGGCGAGGCCGATCTCGTCAAGGACTGGTCCAAGAAGGTCGGCTTCCTGGCCGTCACGGCGCTGTTCGGGTTCGACCCCCAGACCGCCGACCAGATGATGGCCGACTCGGCGCACATCATGGACCACACGAGCGAGGCGGCGCAGGCGCGCGACCGGATGGGGCGCAACCTCATGGCCCACGTGCTGGAGCGGAGGGCGTCGGGCGGTACCGACCTGACCGCCGCGTTCGTGCAGCACAAGAGCTTCCACGACGACCGCGAGGTGGCCGACTCGATGTCGGTGCCGCTCATCGCGGCGAGCGAGTTCCTCACCGCCTGGATCGCCCTGACCCTGCGGCTCCTGCTCACCGACCAGCGGTTCGCCGCGCGCTGGACCGGCGGCCGCATCGCCCTCGACGACGCCCTGGACGAGGTGCTCTGGCGCGAGGCCCCCGCCGCGAACCCGCCGCTGCCCCGGTACGCCATGCAGGACCTGGAGCTGGACGGGAAGCTGATCCGCAAGGGCGACGCCCTGATCATGGCCGTGGCCGCGGCGAACCAGGACCCTCTGGTGCACACGGGCGACATGTGGGACGAGGTCGGCAACCGGGCGCACCTTGCCTGGGGTGTCGGCCCGCACCGGTGCCCGGCGTCGCGGCAGGCCCGGATCGTGGCCCGCGTGGCGATCAACCGGCTGCTCACGGAGCTGGACCTGGAGCTCGCGGTCGAGGACCACGAGCTCGCCTGGGTGCCGTCGCCGTGGGTGCGGCACCCGCAGGCGCTTCCGGTGCGGTACCGGCGGGCGCGCTCGTCGGGTACGGAGATCTACGAGGTCTGACCTGCGGCGATGTGACATGGTCGGCGCACCCTTCCACCTGGCGCGGACCGGGTAGTACGGTCACGAAACGTACTAACTGGACATCTGTCGTGGAGGAAGAACATGCTCACCGTCGACCTGGTCCGCCGCGGGGCCGCCCGGTTCGGGCCGCGCACCGCCGTCCGCTTCGGTGACGAGTCGCTCACGTACACGCAGGTCGACGAGGCGGCGAACGCCATGGCGCGCGTGCTGCACGCCCACGGCGCCGAGCCCGGGTCGCGCGTCGCGCTGCTGATGGGCAACGGGCTGTGGTCCATCGCGATGGACTTCGCCTGCCTCAAGGCGGGTGTCACCCGCGTGCCCCTGAACGCCCGGCTCTCGGCGGCGGAGCAGGGCCGCATGCTCGACGAGACCGGCGTCCGGCTCCTGGTGCACGACGCGGCCCTGGTCGAGCGGGCCGGCGAGCTCGCCGCGGCGCACGACGTCGCCACGCTCGGCCTGGGCGCGCCCGGCGCCGTCGGCGGGGCGGACCTGCTGGTCGCGATGAACGAGGTCGCCACCACCGACCCGAACCTGCCGGCGCACCCGCAGGACCCGATCCTGCTGCTGTACACCTCGGGCACCACGGGCACGCTCAAGGCCGTGGAGCACACGCAGGCCAGCTACGCCGCGATCGTCACGAACATCCTCACCAACCTGGTCAGCCCCGCCCGCGACTCGGTGATGCTGCACGCCGCGAGCCTGATCCACGCCAGCGGCACCTTCGTGCTGCCCTACTGGCTGCGTGGCGGCGAGTCGGTGGTGCTGCCCGGCTTCGACCCGCAGGGCTACGTCGACGCCGTCGCCCGGTACCGCGCCACGGAGATCAACCTGGTGCCCACGATGATCGGCATGCTGCTCGGCAGCGGCGTCGCCCAGCGCGCCGACGTCTCCTCGCTGCGCACCGCGATCTACGGCGCCAGCCCCATGCCGCGTCCGGTGATCGAGGAGGCCATGGACGTCTGGGGCCCGCGGTTCGCGCAGTACTACGGCCAGACCGAGGCGCCGCTGTGCCTCACGGTGCTCGACGCCGCGGACCACGGCGACGCCTCGCTGCTCGGCTCCTGCGGCCAGCCCGCCCTGGAGGCCCAGATCCTGGTGACCGACGACGACGGCGTCCCCGTGGCCCCGGGCGACGTCGGCGAGATCCGGGTGCGTGCACCGTTCACCATGGCCGGCTACCACGCGGCCCCCGAGCTGAACGCGGAGATGTTCGCCGGCGACGGCTGGCTGCGCACCCGGGACATGGCCCGCGTCGACGAGCGCGGCTACCTGTACCTCGTGGACCGGCGCAGCGACATGATCATCACCGGCGGCTACAACGTCTACCCGCGCGAGGTCGAGGACGTGCTGCTGGCCCAGCCGTCCGTGGCGCAGGCCGTCGTGGTCGGCGCGCCCGACGACACGTGGGTCGAGGCCGTCACCGCGTTCGTCGTGCCCGCACCCGGCGCGACCGTCGACGAGGCCGCGCTCCAGGCCGCCGTGCGGGAACGGCTGGCGGGCTACAAGGTGCCCAAGTCGGTGCGGACCGTCGACGCGGTGCCGCTCTCGCCCGTGGGCAAGGTGCTGCGGCGCGCGCTGCGCGAGCCGCTGTGGGAGGGTCGCCGATGAGCGTCCTGGTCACCCGCGAGGGCAGCGTCACCCTGATCGGCATCGACCGCCCCGAGCGGCGCAACGCCGTCGACGGCCCCACGGCAGCCGCCCTCGCCGACGCGTTCCGCGCCTTCGACGCCGACGACGCCGCCACCGCCGCCGTGCTGTACGGCACGGGCGGCACGTTCTGCTCCGGCGCGGACCTCAAGGCGCTGGGCACGCCGGACGGCAACCGGGCGGCGCCGGACGGTGACGGCCCGATGGGGCCCACCCGGCTGCGGCTGAGCAAGCCGGTGATCGCCGCCGTGTCCGGGCACGCCGTGGCAGGCGGGCTGGAGCTCGCCGCCTGGGCGGACCTGCGCGTCGCCGACGAGACCGCCGTCTTCGGCGTCTTCTGCCGTCGCTGGGGCGTGCCCCTGATCGACGGCGGCACCGTGCGGCTGCCGCGGCTGGTCGGGCAGTCGCACGCGATGGACATGATCCTGACCGGCCGTGCGGTCGAGGCCGACGAGGCGCTGCGGATCGGCCTGGCCAACCGGGTGGTGCCCGCAGGTCAGGCGCTGGCGGCGGCCGTGGAGCTGGCGGAGTCCCTGGCGGCGTTCCCGCAGACCTGCCTGCGCGAGGACCGCGCGTCCGTGCTGGACCAGTGGGGCCTGGCCGAGCCGGACGCACTGGCCCAGGAGTGGACCCACGGTGCCCGCTCCCTGGCGGCGGACGCGTACGCGGGCGCGGCGGCCTTCGCCGCGGGCTCGGGCCGCCACGGCACCCCTGCGTGAGTGCTGGGTGTTCGTTGGTCTCCCCGGCCGGGAACGAACCAGCACCCAGCACTCAACGGCGGGCGGGGAGGTGGTCGGCCGGCGCGTCCCAGTCGATGCGGTAGTCGGTGACCCAGTCGTGGGTGGCGCGAGCTGCCGCGCGGCTGACCAGCGGGAGGATCAGGCGGTCGCGGAGCAGCCGGGTCAGCGGGTTCGGGATCTTCTGGTTGGACGTGCGCTTCGCCTGGGCGATCAGCTTCTCGACCCGTCGCCGGCGGGCCGCCTCGAACGCGGCGAACGCCGCCGCCGGGTCGCCGTGGTCGCGCAGGAGACGGGCCAGCAGCACGCCGTCCTCGATCGCGAGCGAGGCACCCTGGCCGGACGTCGGTGAGATGCCGTGCGCCGCGTCGCCCACCAGCCCGATCGGGCCGCGGTGCCAGACGGGCACCGTGGGCAGGTCCAGGGTGTTCCAGGGCGCGATGATCTCCGGCGTCGCGGAGATGATCTCCAGCGCGGGCCCGGCGTCGTCGGCGAACAGGCGCTCCAGCTCGGCGCGCCAGCGGTCCGGGGTGTACGCCGCGAGCTCGTCGTCGCTCGCCGCGCGGGCGCGGGGGACGTTCGCGAACCACCACACGTCGCCCGGGCCCCGGTTCGCGTAGGCGAAGAACGCCCGCCGCCCGAAGATCATGGTGAACAGCCCCACCGGCGTGTCCACCGAGACGCCGGAGGCATAGCCGCCCGTGTTCAGGAGCCCGGTGTAGCGCGGCGGCGGGCAGTGCGGGTCCAGGACGGCGCGGGTGCGGGAGTGCAGGCCGTCGGCGCCGACGAGCAGGTCGCCCTCGGCCGTGCCGCCGTCCGCGAACGTGGCGAGCACGCCGCCCCGGTGCGGTACGGCGTCGACCAGGCGCCTGCCGTACTGGACCGGGATGCCGCGCCGCACGGTCTCGTCACGGAGCCGGACGTAGAGGTCCGACCGGCGGACGGTCTGGCTGACCGTGCCGGCGGCGTCGTCCCGGCTCATCGCGAGGTGGGCCAGGCGCCGGCCCGAGGCGTTGCGCAGCTCCAGCGCGGGGGTGTCGAAGCCGCCGAGGTCCCGGTGGTCGATGCCGAGCACGCTCAGGGCGGCCAGGCCGTTGGTGGCGAGGTTGAGGTAGGCGCCGACGCCGTCGGCCGTGCGCTCGTACGCCTCGTGGATCGTCGCGTCGATGCCTGCCTTCTGCAGGGCCATGGCGGTCACGGGCCCGGTGATGCCCGCTCCGATGACGAGTGCTCTCATGTAGAAACCATAAAATGGATAACCATAAAATGGCAAGATGCTCGTCGTGCGATCCCGCCTAGGCTGGGCGCCGTGACACAGGACTCGCGGCCGCGTTCGCCGCTCGCGATGGTGCTGCTGGCGCTGCTCGCCGAGGAACCCATGCACGCCTACCGCATGCAGCGCCTGATCAAGACGCGGCGCAAGGACGACGTGGTCAACGTGGCCCGCAGCAACAGCGTCTACCAGGCGATCGAACGGCTGCTGCGGGACGGCCTCATCGAGGTGCGCGAGAAGCTGGCCGCCGACACCGGCCCGGCCCGCATCGTCTACGCCCTGACCGACGACGGCCGCGCCGCCCTGAACCGCTGGATGGACGCCGCCCTCGCCACCCCCGCCCGGGAGTTCCCCGAGTTCCGGGCGGTGCTGGCGGTCGTGGCGATCACCGGCCCGGACCTGGTGGCCGACCGGCTCGCCGAGCGGGCCGAGGCGCTGGCGGCCACGCTGGACGTCGCGGAGCGCGAGGAGCGGACGAGCCGCGAGTGGGGTCTGCCCCGCGTGCTGCTGCTGGAGCACGAGCACCTCGTCGCGGTCACGCGGGCCGAGCTGACGTGGGTGCGCGGCGTGGTCGACGACCTGCGCTCCGGCGCCCTGACCTGGGACACCGAGGAGATGCTGGCCTCCCGGCCGCCCGAGTGACGCACCGGCCCCGCCGGATCGAGCCACCGGCCCGCCGGGCGTAACATCCGAAGGTGTTCTTCCGGACCGTCGCCACCTCCGCCGCGTTCCTCGTCGTGCTCGCCGTGACCGGTGCCGTCGCGGGCCCCGCCTGGGAGCCGCAGCCCGTGACGGAGCACCTGCAGCCGGCCACGACGTCGACGGCGATCGGCGGCGCCTCGGCCGACGCCGGCGAGCCGGGGGACTACGAGGTGCGGGAGTCGCCCGTCGTCGTCGCGCTCGCCCCCGGGATCGAGGTGGGCGGGCTGCTGCGCGAACCCGTCGGGGCACCGGACGGGCGCCCGGGCATCGTGTTCGTGCACGGCGCGGGCACCGGCAAGGCCGCCGACGCGTTCACGCTGGCCGCGACCGCGCTGGCCAGCGCGGGGATCACGACGCTGGTGCCCGACAAGCGGCTCGACACCTACACGACGCGGCACCGCGACTACGAGGCCATGGCCCGCGACTACGCGCGGTCGGTGGCCTACCTGCGCGACGTGCCCGGCGTCGACCCCGACCGCGTGGGGCTGTACGCCGAGTCGGAGGGGGCCTGGGTGTCGCCGGTGATGATGGTCGACGACCCCCGGCTCGCGTTCCAGATCCTCGTCTCCGCGCCCGTGGTGCCGCCCCGGCAGCAGGCCGCCTACGCCGTCGACAACTACCTGCGCAACACCGACGTGCCGGCCGGCGTGTTCCGCGCCATCCCGCGCGCCGTCGGCATGCGGCTGCCGGGCGGCGGGTTCGAGTACGCGGACTTCGACGTGCGGCCGTGGCTCACGGAGCAGGAGGACCCGATCCTCGCCGTGTACGGCACCAAGGACGCCTCGATGCCGTTCGAGCAGGGCGCCCGGGAGCTCATGGCCGACGCCCCCGACGTGACCGTGCGGTTCTACGCGCACGCCAACCACGGCATCAACGTCGAGACGCCCGACGGCCTGGTGCTGCACCCGGACTTCGCGGCCGACCTCGCGGACTGGGTGCTCGGCCTGCCGGGGACGGCGTCCGCGCCGCCGCAGGTCGCCGGCGCCCAGCCCGAGCAGCTCTACCTCGCGTCCGCCGTGCCGCAGCCCCACTGGTACGGCGACGGCGACTGGCTCGTCGGGGTGGTGGTCACCGCCGGCGGGCTGCTCGTGGTCGGCCCCCTGCTCCTGGGCGGGGCCGCCCTCGCGGGCCGTGCCGCCCGACGTCGCCCGGGTCGCCCGGGTGCTCGCCTCGCCGCCGGCCTGCGCGGGCCGCTGACGGGGCTCGGCGCCGGCGCTGCGGCCACCACCGTCGGCCTGGTCGCCTACCTCGCCGCCGTCGCCCGGCTCGCCCTCGACTACGAGAAGGACGCGCTGGTGGTCCAGGGCGGATGGATCGGCGTGCGCCTGCTCGGCATCGCGACGGTGGTCGCGGCGGCGCTCCTGGTCAACCGGCTCCGGGACCTGCGGGGCCGGCTGGTCACCGCGGTGGCGGCCGACACGCCGGGCCGCCTCTCGGTCCACGAGACCCCGCGCGGCGGCGCCGTCGTCGTCCGCACCGGGTTCTGGCTCACCGTGCTCGGTGCGGCCGCGCTCCTGGTCACCCTGGCCTACTGGGGCGTCTACCAGCTCGGCATCTGACCCTCCGGCTAACGGGGCTCAGGAGCGAGCCGGCGCCGCCGCGGCACCGTGGAGGCGGTGGGCCACGACCTCCGGCAGGGCATCCGGGAGGCGGAGCTGACGCACCTGGTCCACGTGCGTCGTCGTCGCCAGCGCCGCGCTGTGCCCCGCCGGGGCGGGCACGTGCGTCAGGTAGGGGCGCGGGTAGGGCAGCCGCGCCGACGGGTCGCTGGTCAGCAGCGTCGGGCGCGGGCCGGACACGTCCAGGTCGCGCAGCGGGATCGCCAGCCCGTGGCCCGTCAGCTTGGCCGTCGCCTCCTTGCGCGTCCACGACGCCAGGAGCGCGTCCGCGCGCTCCCGCGCCGGCAGCCGGCGCCACGCACGGCGCTCCGCGGGCGTCAGGGCGGCGGCCGCCAGGTCCTCCAGGTCGTGGTCCGCCGGGCGGGCGTCCAGGTCCGCGCCCACCCGGCCGTCGCCCACGACCGCCACCAGCACCCACGACCGCGTGTGCGAGACCGAGTACTCCAGCCTCGCCCCGGGAACGGAGGGGCGGCCGTGCTGCGGGTCACCGCAGCGTTCGCAGACCCGGTCCACGACGATCTCGTCGGGCGGCACCCGGAGATACCGCGCCAGGATCAGCCGCTGGGCGGCACGCGACGTCAGGTGCACGTCCACAGCCTGCTCGTCCAGGCCCACGAGGTGCTCCCGATCCGGTACGGTCAGCAGGCGCGTCCAGGCCTCACGACGTCGGACCGGGACCAGCCAGACGTCGCAGGTGCGGGGTGCCGGTACGGCAGAAGGGTCCACTGCGTTCTCCTGTGACCTCGACGTATCGGCTGCCGCCGACGGTGACGTCCTGCGCACGGGTGAATGTGAGGGACGTGCGCAGAAATG
Organism: Promicromonospora sp. MS192; assembly: GCF_049532985.1. Taxonomy (GTDB): domain Bacteria; phylum Actinomycetota; class Actinomycetes; order Actinomycetales; family Cellulomonadaceae; genus Promicromonospora. The sequence goes on from NZ_CP186693.1 coordinate 387,170, forward strand.
CAGGTGTGACCGGACTCGCCGCGGTTCGGCCTGACAGGGCCTGCACCCAGCGGGTACAAACATCGGGGACCCCGCGCCGCCAGCCACACCTCCCCAGTCTCGACCAGCGGCGTTATCGAGGAGTGAACGGATGATGGACCAGCACGCCTCCGAGCGTGACGAGAGAACTTCGGCGGACGCCGCACCCGACGCGAACGGGGCACCGACCGAACGCCTCGGCCACGAGCACGTCGCGGTGCTCTCGCCCGAGGCCGGCGTCGAGGGATCGCCCGACGCGGCCTCCGCGAGCCCCGCCGGCGCCGGCGCCTTCGACAACATCGCCGTGGCCGACTACGTGCGCGACGCCATCGCCGCGATCGCCCTGCTCGTGTCGCTCGCGCTGCCGTGGAACCTCGAGGACCGGTCCGCCGACCGCGTCGAGGTGGTGCTCGCCGTCGCGCTGTCCCTCGCCTCGCTGAGCCTGCCCTACCTGGCCCGCCTCGCCGTGCTGCCCGTGACCTGGACCGTGCACTCGACCCGCCGGGCACGCCTGCTCGCCGGGCTCCCGCTGGCCGTGATCGGCCTGCTGCACCTCGTCTTCGACGTCAGCTCCGGCACCGGCGTCGGCACCGGGCTGGGCCTCGCGCTGGCCGGTGCGGCGCTCGCGGCCACACCGCGCGACAGCGAGCTCGGCCCGGTCGAGCAGGACGGCGCGGTGCTGCGCGGCTGGCGGTTCGGCCTGGCGGGTGTCGGCGTGCTGATCGCCGCGGGCGCCGTCGCGTCGACGCTGTTCGCCGAGCTGGCCGACGGCGCCACCCTGGGTGACCGCCTGCTGGCACCCGTCTGGCTGGTCCTGGTGCTGGGCCTCGCCTGGCTCCTGGTGGGCGGCACCGTGCGGCACGACCGTCCCTCCCGGCTGGTGCTGGTGGCCGCCGGGTTCGTGCTGGCGCTGCTGTTCGTGTTCACCTCGGGCGACGCGCTGACCGGCCTGGAGTCCATGCGCCCCGGCGTCACGGACCCGAGCCGGTTCGGCCTCGTGCTCCTGCCGCTCGCCGCCGCCATCGCGGGTACGCCCGCCGTGCGCCGCGACCCGGAGGCCGAGGAGGACCTCAGCACCGAGCGGGCCGCCGGCGTCTGGGTGCGGGTGGCGATCCGCGCGTTCGACGTCATCGTGCTGCTCGCGGCGTGCAGCGCCCTCGCGGCGCTGGTGCAGCTCATCGACCCCGGCTTCATCGGGTCGGGCGCCGGCGTGACGCTGGTGGTGCGCCTGGTGCTCGGCGTGGTCGTGGCGGCCATCGCGTGGTTCGCGCGCCGGTCCCTGAGCCGCGACCCCGGCACGGGTCACGTGCCCGCCGTCGGCGCGGCCTGCGTGGCGGGCGTGCTCGGGCTCGTGGTCGTCATCGCGACGTCCGGGGCGAGCCTGGGCGTGAACCTCGGCGACCTGCTCATGGCGCTCGGCCTGCCGATCGTCGCGGCGTCGGCCCTGATGGTGCCGAAGGCGGTGCGCGAGCACTTCCAGACGGTCGGCATCGGCGGGGCGGCGGACGTCGACCGCAGCCAGGCGTACGTGTGGGCGCCGCAGCAGCCCAAGGGCGACAAGGCGCCGCCGGCCACGCTGCCGGAGGAGCCCGTGCGGGCCGCCCCCGAGCTGCGCCGTCCGGCCGAGCCGCGCCGGGTCACCTCGACCGGTGCCGTGCGCACCGTCGCCGGTGCCGCCGCGGCCCAGCGCGCCACGCCGCCCGCCCAGGCGGCCGGCGTACAGGCCGCCGCTCCGGGAACCGCCGAGGCCGACGCCGCGCCGGCGTCGGGCGAGGTGCCCCTCAGTGCGATGCGCACCGTCGAGGACCTCCCGGCGGCGGGCGCCCCCGCGGCCTCGGTGGGCGAGACCGCGACCATGCCGCCGGTGCGCCCGGGCGAGGTGTCCGGTCAGCCGGCCGCGGCGCAGCCCGGGGCGCGCGTCCAGCGCGTGGCCTCTGGTCAGCAGACGGCGCGGATCCGCCCGGTGACGGGCCAGCAGGCCGTGACTGCCGGCGACGACGGGCAGGAGCACGTGACGCGCCCGGTGTCCGTCGGCCAGCCGCAGCGGCCCGAGGCGGACCAGGGCGCGCGGGCCGGGCACACCGCCGTCATGCCGCCGGTGGGTGGCCGGTGGACCGCCGCGGTGGCGCTCGACCCGGCGACGCCGCTCGCGGACCTGGCGAAGATCGTGCAGGAGGCGCCGCACCTGCGCCCGCAGGTCGCGGCCAACCCGTCGACCTACCCGGCGCTGCTGGACTGGCTGGGCGCCCTGGGCGACCCGCAGGTCGACGCGGCCCTGCGCACCCGCCGCTGACTCCGCCCCGAGCCCGCCGAGACCTGGTGGTGCCGCCGAGACCTGGTCGTACGCACCGGGTCTCGGCGGCACCACCAGGTCTCGGCGGCGTCGTGGGGCGGGGGTCCGGATCGTGGGCCGGGTGGCGGGGACGGCGGCCGACGGGGGTAGAGTGACGGCGTGCGTCTCACGGTGATCCTTCTCCTTCGCTGCCGCGACGAGGCCTAGACAGGCCGGTCCCTCGTCGCGGAGGCTTGGTGTGCCGGCCAACCTCACCGAGCGAAGGACACATGATGGAGAACAGCATCACCGCCACCACCCCCGGCGGAGTTCACGAGACCGCGGTGCACGGCACTGCAGGCGGGATCATCGAGGACAACCCGCAGCAGACGTCGGGTATGCCGATCCAGAAGTACCGCCCGTTCCACGAGCAGATCCGCGTCGACCTCCCGGACCGCACCTGGCCCGCCAAGCGCATCGAGAAGGCGCCGCGCTGGTGCGCCGTCGACCTGCGGGACGGCAACCAGGCCCTCATCGAGCCGATGGACGCGGAGCGCAAGCTGCGCATGTTCGAGCTGCTGGTGCAGATGGGCTACAAGGAGATCGAGGTCGGCTTCCCGTCTGCGAGCCAGACCGACTACGACTTCGTGCGCAAGCTCATCGACGAGAACCGGATCCCCGACGACGTGGTGATCCAGGTGCTGACCCAGTCGCGCGCCCACCTGATCGAGCGCACCTACGAGGCCATCGCCGGCGCCAAGCAGGCGATCGTGCACCTGTACAACTCGACGTCGGTGCTGCAGCGGGAGGTGGTCTTCCGCTCCGACCAGGACGGCATCGTGGACATCGCGCTCGACGGCGCCAAGCTGTGCCGCAAGCTGGAGGAGACCGTCCCCGGCACGCGGATCTACTACGAGTACTCCCCGGAGTCCTACACGGGCACCGAGCTGGAGTTCGCCGTCCGCATCTGCAACGAGGTCATCGAGGTCTTCGAGCCGACGCCGGAGCGCAAGGTCATCATCAACCTGCCCGCGACCGTCGAGATGGCCACGCCCAACGTGTACGCGGACTCCATCGAGTGGATGAGCCGGCACCTCGCCCATCGTGAGAACGTGATCCTGTCGCTGCACCCGCACAACGACCGGGGCACGGCCGTGGCCGCCGCCGAGCTGGGCTACCTGGCCGGCGCGGACCGCATCGAGGGCTGCCTGTTCGGCAACGGTGAGCGCACGGGCAACGTCGACCTGGTGACCCTGGGCATGAACCTGTTCTCGCAGGGCATCGACCCGCAGATCGACTTCAGCGACATCGACGGCATCCGCCGCACGGTCGAGCACTGCAACCAGATGCCGGTCCACGAGCGGCACCCCTACGTGGGCGACCTGGTGTTCACGGCGTTCTCGGGTTCGCACCAGGACGCCATCAAGAAGGGCTTCGAGCACATGGCGGGGCGCGCCGAGGCCGCCGGCGTCGGTGTCGACGACCTGGACTGGGGCGTGCCGTACCTGCCGATCGACCCGCGCGACGTGGGGCGGTCCTACGAGGCCGTGATCCGCGTGAACTCGCAGTCCGGCAAGGGCGGCGTGTCCTACCTGCTCAAGAGCGAGCACAACCTGGACCTGCCGCGTCGGCTGCAGATCGAGTTCTCGCACGCCGTGCAGAAGGTGACCGACGAGCAGGGCACCGAGGTGACCGGCGAGGACATCTGGCGCATCTTCACCGACGAGTACCTGCCGGTCGAGGACGGTGCGGAGTCCGGCCTGGAGCACTGGGGGCGGCTCACGCTGCGCGGCACCCGTGCCGTGTCGGCCGAGGGCGAGCAGGACACCCTCGAGGTGGACGTGACCGACCGTGGTCAGGAACTGACTCTGACCGGTTCGGGCAACGGCCCCATCGACGCCTTCGTCAATGCGATCGCGCAGGTGGGCGTGGACGTACGGGTGCTGGACTACACGGAGCACGCCCTGTCCGAGGGCGGCGACGCCAGCGCGGCGGCCTACGTCGAGTGCGCGGTGGGCGACGACGTCCTGTGGGGCGTGGGCATCGACCCGTCGATCACGCTGTCGTCGCTGAAGGCCATCGTGTCGGCGGTCAACCGCGCGGAACGCACGCCCTCCTGACCCGGTAACCGCTGAGTGCTGGATATTCGCCCTTCTGGCACGCGAGGAAGGGCGAACATCCAGCACTCAACGGGCTCGGGTCAGTCGAGGCGGGTGTAGGTGGCCTCGTAGCCCGTGGCACTCTCCGTGTAGGTCGTGTCGTCGCAGGTGTAGTCGAGCTGCGGGGTGCCGCCGCTCGGCTGGTACTCGCGGCTCTCGTCACCGATCGCCTTGACCACCGTGACGTCGCTGTGGTCGACCCCCGTGGTCGTCAGGACGTCTCCCTCGGTCCGGATCGGGTAGGTGGCCGTACCGGTCCACGTCTCCGTGTACTCGCCCGCCGAGGTCGGGGCGCGCAGCGGCTCGGCGTCGTCGTAGTGCACCAGCTCCGTCCCGTCCGGCTGGAACTCCGTGACCCGGCCCTCGAAGCCCGTGGCCTCGACCGTGTCCTCGCCGAGCCGGACCTGGGCGGTCAGCTCGTCCAGCCGCCAGGTGCCCACCAGGCACTCGTCGATCACGGCCGACGCCGAGGGGGAGGCCGACGCCGGCGCGGACGCCGTCGTCGGGCCGCCCTCCGGGACGCCCGAGGGCCAGCCGAGGGCGAGCGCCGTGGCTCCCGCCCCGACCACCAGCACACCGGCCGCCGCGGCGATCCAGGTGATGGGCCGGGACAGCAGCCGGCGGCGGGATGCCCCCGGCTCCGGCGTGGGCTCCGGGGCGGGCTCCGCGACCTCGGCCTTGAGCACGGTCGCGTCGTCGTCGCGCAGGGTGGTCGCGTCGTCGTCGAGAGGTACGACGTCGGGGCCCGCCGTGATCTTGGTGGTCGCCGCGCGGAACCCGGCGGGGATCTCGTTGACGAAGTCGAGCACCTCCTGCACGCCGGGCCGCTCCTCGGGGTCCTTCGCGAGGCAGGCCTGGACCAGCGGCAGGAGCCAGGCGGGGCAGGTGCTGAGGTCCGGGTCCTCGTGCACCACGCGGTAGTAGACGACGGTGGTGTCGCCCTCGCCGAAGGCGCGCTGCCCGGTCGCGGCGTAGAGCGCGACGGCGCCCAGCGCCCAGATGTCCGCGGCCGGTGAGGACACGCTCCCGCGCACCTGCTCGGGCGCCATGAACGACGGCGTGCCGACCTTGAGCCCGGTGCGCGTGAGCGACGTCGAGTCCGACGCCTGGGCGATGCCGAAGTCGATGACAAACGGCCCGTCCTGGCCGATCAGGATGTTCGACGGCTTGAGGTCGCGGTGCACGATGCCGGCCTGGTGCACGGACCGCAGGGCCTCGGCCACGCCGGCGAGCACGCGCCGCACGTCGGCCTCGGGCAGGGGACCGTTCGCCTGGACGACGGCGGACAGCGACGGGCCCTCGACGTACTCGACCGCGAGCCAGGGCTGGTCGCCGTCCGGATCGGCGTCGATCAGGGTGGCGAGGAACCGGCCGCGCACCTTCATCGCCGCGGCGGCCTCCCGGCGGAACCGGGTGCGGAACTCCGGGTCCTGCACGTACTCCTTGAGGATGGCCTTGACGGCGAGCTTTCGTCCGGTACGGGTTTCTGCGAGGTAGACCACTCCCATTCCGCCCGCGCCGATGCGGCCGAGAAGCTGGTAACCGCCCAGCTCCTGCGGATCGTTCGGGTCGAGCGGGTGGATCTGCGGGGCTGCCCCTGAGCCTGGCACGATCATGGGGGAAACATACCCGATATCCTTGAATTCACCCGACATTTCCGTCACTGTGGATCGGAATCTGCGTCGAGGAGAGCGCCAGATTTCAGAACTACCAGATACAGGGGGACACATGAAGAGGAAGTTCGTGAGCCGGGCGCTGCCGTCTGCGATCGTCGCGGGCGGCCTGCTGGTCGCGGGCACGATGTCCGCGGCCGCGGCCGACGAGACGTCGCCGAAGGTCGAGCAGTCACAGGGCGGCCTCGGCGGGCTCCTCACGGACACCGTCGACGCGGTGGTCGGTGAGGACGGCGTGGTGGACACCACGCTGACCCAGGTGACGGACACCGTCGGCCAGGTCACCAAGGAGGACGGCGCCGTCGACGACACCGTCCAGGGCGTGACCGGCGTGGTGGACTCGGTGGCCGGCAAGGACGGCGCGGTCGACGACGTGGTCAAGGGCGTCACGGGTGGCGGCAGCGGCGAGGCCACGACGCCGGCCGTCACGAGCGACGCCGCGCCGAACGCGGGCGGTCCGGTCGAGGACGTCGTGGGTGGCGTCACCGGCGCGCTCACCGCGGTGGCGGGGGAGGACGGCGCCGTCGACGACGTGCTCGGTGCCGACGGACCCGAGCAGGGCGTGACCGACAACCTGCCCGCCGAGATCATCGACGACGTGGGCTCGATCGGCGAGAACCTCGGCAGCGGTGACGTGCCGGGTGTGATCGGTGGCGTGGGCGGCCCGGACGGCGTCGTCGACGACCTGCTGGAGAGCCCCTCCTACGCGAACAACCCGGGGGGCGAGAACCCCGGGGACGGCGGTGGCGACGACGGTTCCGGTGACGGCGGTTCGGACGACGGCTCGGGCGCGGGCTCGGACGACGGTTCCGGCATCGTCCCGATCGGCAACGGCGACGGCACCGGATCCGGCAGCGGGATCGACCCGCTGGCGCCCATCGGCGCCGACGGCGAGGCCCAGGCGCCGGGTGCGCTGGCCGAGACCGGAGCCCAGGCCGCGGGTGCCGCCGCGGTGGCGCTCGGCCTCACGGCCGCGGGCGCGGCGATGATCCGCGCGCGGCGCCGGATGCTCGAGGTCCAGGACTGACACCGTCCTGACCAACAGGTCCGCCCCGGCCGTCCGGTCGGGGCGGACCTTTTTCCTGCGGTCCGCACGTGCCTGCCCGGGTTACTCTCAGGCCATGAACTGGCTGGTCACGATCAACTTTCACCCCGACCGGCTGGTCGCCGACGGGAGCGAGACCCTCGTCGAGCGGCTCGCGCACGACGGCGTCTGGCGCTCCCAGTTCGAGACCGGCACCAGCAACGGCGGTCTCACGGCCCACGAGGGCGGCGACCGGTGGCGCTGGGAGCAGCGCATGTTCGACGGCCGGTACGATGCCGCGCCGCCGCACGAGCGCCCACGCTACGGCGCGCTGAACCACCGGGACCGGGCCGCGGGCGGCGCGGTTCGCTTCGGGTCGGCCCACCTGCGGCTGCGCCCGCACGTGCTGGAGCGCACCACGTTCTGCTACCCGGACTCCGTCTTCGACCCCGAGCACTTCGCCGCGAGCGACCCGGCCCCGCTGGTGGCACTGGCGGACGCCGACACCGCGCTCGGCACGCACGACGTGCTCGACGACTACGTCGAGGCCCAGGTGCACGGCCCGGTCACGCTGGCCGACGACGTCGAGGCGCTGGTGCTGGACCCCTGCTACCGGGACACCCCGGTCGCGGAGGCAGCCGGCCGGCTGGGCGTCGCCGTCGAGTGGCACCACGGGTTCCGGCTGCACGTGGACGAGCTGGCCCGCCGCCCGGAGTTCCGGGGCCCGGCGATCGTGGAGGTGGCGCGCAAGGTGGCCGCCGGTCACACAACCGACGGCCGCCTGGACGCCCGCGTGGTGGGCGAGGCCGTGCGGGCCGGCGAGCACGACCCCCAGGACCTCAAGAAGGTGTGGCACCATCTGGCGCGCTGGGGCGGGCGGTAGCGGCGGCCGGCGGGCGGCGCACCTCGTCTGCCGGCTCCTCCGGCGCCTGCCGTGCCGGCCGGGTCAGCAGCACGCCGGCCAGGCTGACGGCGAACCCCGCCACCGTGAGCAGCGGCAGCTCCTCGCCGAACATGGCCCAGGCCCACGCGGCCGACACCGCCGGGGTGAGGTACAGCCACGTGCTCACCGCGACCGGACCCCGCGTGCGCTGCACGTAGAGGTACATGCCGTAGCCGCCCAGGAACGCCAGGCACACGAGCCAGGCGACTGCGAGCCAGAAGACCGGGTCGGCGGGCGGTGCAGCCTGCCCGCCGGCGAAGGCCACCACGGTGAACGCCGCGAGGGCGGCCGTGCTCTGCACGGTCAGCGAGTCGAGCACGTCGTACCGTCTCTCCCGCGGCGGACCGGGTGCCGGCCACAGGCTGCCGAGCAGCGTCGCGGTCGAGAGCGACAGCATGCCGCCGAGCGCCCAGAGGGCCCCCGCCGCACCGGTCCCGGCCACGGAGCCCGGCCCGACGGCCAGCGCGACGCCCACGAACCCGACGGCGAGGCCCACCGCCTGGCGGCGCCCGCCGGCGGGCCCGGACCCCGAGCCGCGCTGCAGCCCGGCCAGGACGACGGCGACCAGCGCGGGCTGCAGGGACGCGAGCAGGGCGGCGGTGCCGGCGGGTAGCCCCTCCTCGACGGCACGGAACACGCCGTACAGGTACCCGGCCTGGCCGAGGAGGCCCAGCGCGGCCTCGCGGCGCAGGTAGCGGATCCCGTACCGGCGCCGCAGGACCAGCACCACCGCCACCATGAGCGGTGCCGCGACGACGTAGCGCCACAGGAGGGTGGTGGTGGCGGGCGCCGTCGGGGCGGCGAAGGTGGCGCCCACGAACCCGGAGCTCCACAGCACGACGAGCAGGCCAGGGGCGAGGCGGTGCAGGAGGCTCTGTCTCATACGATCCAGGTAACCACACAGGTCGGTATACTCGCAGTGCACCGACCGACGCCCGGGCAGGACGACGAGGGAGGCCCCGATGCCACGACGCAGCCCCAACCCGCACACGGCCGCGGGCGAGCGGATCCTCGTCACCGCGAGCCGGCTGTTCTACGAGCGCGGCATCCGCGGCGTCGGCGTGGACCTCATCGCGGACGAGGCCGGGGTCACCAAGAAGACGCTCTACGACCGGTTCGGCTCCAAGGACGAGCTGGTGGCCGCCTATCTCACCCGGCGCCGGGAACGGTGGAACGCGTGGTTCGGCGAGCGCCTCGCCGCGCGGGTCGCTGCCGGGGCCCGGCCGGGCGCGGAACAGGTGCTCGCCGCGCTGGAGATCTCCGAGGAGTGGGCGCAGGACAACGCGCGGGGTTGCGCGTTCGTCAACGCGCACGCCGAGATCGGCGGCATCGACCACCCGGGCAACGCAGTGGTCCTCGCCGACAAGCAGTACATGCTCGGCGTGCTCACCGACCTGCTGCGGCAGGCCGGCCATCCCGGCGCGGAGCGCCTCGGCGCCCAGGTGCACCTGCTCTACGAGGGGGCGATGGTCGCGCACACGACCCGGGCGCAGCCCGACGCGTTCGTCACCGCGCGCGAGGCGGCCCGGGCGCTGCTCGCCCCGCCGGCCTGACGAGCCGGTCCGACCTCCCGCCCGGGCGAGGCGGCTACAGTCGCCCCGTGCACCAGCAGACCATCCTCCAGCCCGGCACCGCCCTCACCGACCGGGCCGCCTACCTGCCCACCTCCGTGGAGACGGCGTACTGGGGCCGCCTGCCCTGCGCCGCCGACACCGCCGTGCTCGCGGTGGACCCCGGCCAGCAGGTGGTGGTCGACACCCTGTCCCACGAGGGTGTCCTGGAGGACCAGGGCGGGGATCCGCTCGCGTACTTCGCGGAGCGCGGCGTGCCCGAGGACGCCGTGCTGGCCGACGCCGTCGAGCTGGCCACGGCCCGCCGCTCCCGGCTCGGCGACCGCACCCCGGGCCTGCCCGGGGTGCCCGGTGCGCACGGCGGCCACGTGGTGACCGGGCCGGTCGAGGTGCGCGGTGCCCGGCCGGGCGACCTGCTGGCGATCCGGGTGCTGGCCACGGAGCCGCGGGTGCCGTACGGCGTGATCTCCAACCGGCACGGCCGCGGTTGTCTGCCGGACGAGCTCCCGGCCGGCGGGGTCGACGTCGTGAGCGTCTTCGCGCAGGTGGACACGTGGGCCGACGGCGCCGGGCGCGGCTCGATCCCGCTCGCGGAGGGCTCCGCGGCCCGGGTGGGCTTCGACCTGCACCCGTTCCTCGGCATCATGGGCGTGGCCGCGGCCGGGGACGAGCGGCCGCACTCGGTGCCGCCCGGGCCGTTCGGTGGCAACCTCGACATCAACCTGCTGGGTGCCGGGTCCACGCTGTACCTGCCGGTGCAGGTCGCGGGCGCGCTCGCCTACGTGGGCGACCCGCACTTCGCGCAGGGCGACGGCGAGGTGGCGCTCACGGCGTTCGAGGCCTCGCTGCGGGTGCGGCTCGCGTTCGACCTGATCCCGGCGTCCGACGCCGTCGCCGCCTTCGGGGACCTGGCGGGACCGCTCGCCGAGACCGCCGACCACCTGGTCCCCACGGGGCTGGACGCCGACCTCGACGTGGCGGTGCAGAACTGCGTGCGCGCCGCGATCGCGCTGCTGGGCGTGCGGTACGGGATGTCGCCGGCGCACGCCTACGCGTACCTGTCCGCGGCGACGGACTTCGACATCTCGCAGGTGGTCGACGTGGTCAAGGGCGTCCACGCGCGGATCCGCAAGGCGGACTTCCCGGAGTAGGCGCGGCGCCCGCGGCGTCGGCGGCCTGGCAGCATGTGCGCATGACCCTCGATCCCCGCGTGTGGCGCGTCCGCCCCGAGCCCGGGCCGCTGGTCCGCCCCACCGGCCCCGGCCTGCTCGACGGCGAGACCGTCGCGGTCAAGGACCTGTTCGCCGTCGCCGGGCAGCGGATCGGTGCCGGGAACCCCGCGTGGCTCGCGGCCGCCCCGGTCCAGGAGCGGCACGCCGACGCCGTGGGCCGGCTCCTGGACGCCGGGGCGGCGCTGGCCGGCATCGCCCGCACCGAGGAGTTCGCGTACTCGCTGACCGGCGCCAACGCGCACTACGGGACGCCGCCCAACCCGCGCGCGCCGGGCCGGATCAGCGGTGGCTCGACGTCGGGCCCCGCGACGGCGGTCGCGGCCGGCGAGGCGAGCGTGGCGCTCGGCACCGACACGGGCGGCTCGGTGCGCGTCCCGGCCGCCTACCAAGGGCTGTGGGGCGTCCGGCCGACGCACGGCGCCGTGGCCGACGGCGGCCTGCTGCCGCTCGCGCCCACCTTCGACACGGTGGGCTGGCTCGCCCGCGACGCCGGCACGCTGACGCGGGTGGGCCAGGTGCTGCTGCCCGACGACGCGGCCCCGCTGCCCGGTCCGGCCGCGCTCGTGACGAGCGACGCCCTGCTCGGGCTCGCCGCGCCCGAGGTGCGCGACGCCGTCGGGCAGCGCGCCGCGGACGCCGGGGCCGTGGCCGTCGACTGGGCGCCCGAGCCCGGCTGGCTCGCCGCGTTCCAGACCCTTCAGGCGGCGGAGGCGTGGGTCGTGCACGGTGCGTGGCTCGCCGACCGGATGGACACCCTCGGGCCCGCGGTCAGGGCCCGGTTCGAGCGGGCACGGTCCGTGGGGGCGGACGAGGCCGCCGCGGCCCGGGCCGACGTCGCGCGCGCCCGGGAGCTGATCCGGGAGCGGCTGGGGGAGCGGGTGCTGGTGCTGCCGTCGGCGGCGTCGGTCGCGCCCCGGCCGCAGGAGGCCGAGGCGGCCCGCGCGGCCACGATGCTGCTGACCTGCGTCGCGGGGATCGGTGGCCTGCCTGCGGTGTCGGTGCCCGTGGCGACGGCGGGCGGTCTCCCGGCCGGCGCGTGCCTCGTGGGCCCGGCGGGTTCCGACCGGTCGCTGCTGCACCTGGCGGCACGGCTGGCGGGATAGCCCGCCGCACCCGGGGGCGCCGGTGTGCGAGTGGCGCCGTCCGGCGCGACGGTGGAGGGGACAGCACCGGACGGGAGAAGGATCATGACCCACTCCACCGCTTCTCGACAGGCCCGCGGTACCCACCAGTGGCTCGCCCTCGTGATCGGCGTGGTCTACCTGCTGGTCGGCATCGCGGGATTCCTCGTGACCGGCTTCAGCGGCTTCGTCGAGCACGACCACGGCCAGACGCTGCTGGGCTTCGCGATCAACCCGCTGCACAACATCGTGCACCTGGTCATCGGGCTCCTGGGCATCAGCCTCTGGGGCACCTCGGGCGGCGCCCGCACCTTCGGCTGGCTCCTCCTGGTCGGGTACGGCGCGGCCTTCGTCTACGGCCTGTTCGCCGTCGGCAACCCGGAGATCAACTTCCTCAACATCAACACCGCCGACAACTGGCTGCACGGCCTGAGCGCGCTGGCCGGCCTGCTCATCGCGGTCTGGCCCGCGCGGGCCCGGACCGTCGAGCAGCCGGGCAGCACGGAGACGCTGCCGCGGGACGTCCGGTGAGCTGAGCCGCGAGGTCCACGGGCGAGCGAAGATTTACCTCGCTGAAACGCGCGTCTCATCACCGGGGACAGATTGAAACTAGGTTTGTCCCGTGGACCTCGCGACCTTCAACGCCCTGCCGACCGCCGAGGCGGCGTCGGCAGTCCGCCCGTGCGCCGACATCGGCGCGTGGGTGGACGACGTCGTGGCCGGCCGGCCCTACCGCTGCCGTGACTCCCTGCTGCTGCACGCGATGCGGGCCGCCGCCGACTGGACCGGCGACGACGTGGACGCCGCCCTCGCGCACCACCCGCGGATCGGGGAGCGGGCCACGGGCGACAGCGTCGAGGCGCGCCTGTCCCGGGGCGAGCAGCCCACCGCGGCCGAGGCCACGGCCGCGCGGATCGCCGCGGGCAACGTGGCCTACGAGGAGCGGTTCGGCCGGATCTTCCTCGTCCGGGCCGCCGGGCGCACCGCCGAGGAGATCCTCGCCCAGCTGACCGAGCGCCTGACCAACGACCCCGCCACCGAGGCGCTCGTGACCGCCGAGCAGCTCCGCCAGATCGCGCTGCTGCGGCTGGAGGCGCTCGTCGAGCCGGACGAGCCGGACCCTGCGGCCGAGCCGGACGGGGCGGACCGATGACGACAGCCTCGTCCCACGTGCTCGACGCCGCCCGGGGTCTGCCTGCCGCCGGCCTCGCGGTGACGCTCCTCCCGGCGTCGGGGCCCGGTGCCCCCGCGGACGACGGCGCACCGCCCGCCGCCCGCCACGCCGTCACCGACGCCGACGGCCGCATCGCCTGGGGCGAGGTCGCCCCGGGCCGGCACGTCCTGACCTTCGCCGCCGGCGACTGGTTCGCGGCACAAGGCCGGGAGACGTTCTTCGGACAGGTGGTGCTCGACGTCCTGCTCGGGCCCGACCACACCCACGTGGCCCTGCTGCTGAGCCCGTTCGCCTACACCACCTACCGAGGGAGCTGAATGTCGATAGTCCTGGGGCCCAACCAGTACGGCAAGGCGGAGGTGCGGCTGGTCCGGGTGGACCGTGACACGGCGCGGCACCGCCTCACCGACCTGACCCTCACCGCCCAGCTCCGCGGCGACTTCCGGGCCACGCACGAGTCCGGCGACAACACCGGCGTCATCGCCACGGACACGCAGAAGAACACGATGTACGCGTTCGCGCGCGACGGCGTGGGCTCGCCCGAGACGTTCCTGCTGCGGCTGGCGCGGCACTTCCTGGCGGAGCCGCAGGTGACCGGCGGGCGCTGGCTCGCCGAGCAGCACGGCTGGGAGCGGATCGCGGACGGCCCCGACGGGCACGACCACGCGTTCGTGCGGGGCGGGGCCGAGCGGCGCACGGCGCTCGTGCACGCCGACCCCGACGGCCTGACCGTGCTGGCCGGGCTGCGGGACGCGACGGTGCTCAAGTCCACGGGCTCGGAGTTCTCCGGCTTCCCGCGCGACCGCTACACCACGCTGCCCGAGGCCGACGACCGGATCCTCGCGACCGACGTCACGGCCTGGTGGCGCTACGCGCCCTCGTTCACCGGCACCGCCACGCCCGCGCAGTACGACGAGCGGTTCGCGGCGGTGCGCTCGATCCTGCTGGAGACCTTCGCCCGGGTGCACTCCCTGGCCCTGCAGCAGACGGTGTTCGCCATGGGCCGGGCCGTGCTGGAGGCCTACCCGGACATCGCCGAGATCCGGCTGTCCTGCCCCAACAACCACCACTTCCTCGTGGACCTGGAGCCGTTCGGCCTGGACAACCCGGGCGAGGTGTTCTTCGCCGCGGACCGGCCGTACGGGCTGATCGAGGCCACGGTGCAGCGGTCGCAGGACGACGGGGAGCACCCCGCGTGGTCGAGCGTCGGGGGGCTGCTGTGAGCGGGAGCGTGGTGGTCGCCTCGGAGCAGGTCCTGGTCGAGGGCGAGCTGCGCCCGGCCGTGCTGCGGATCGAGGGCGACCGGATCGACCAGGTGTGGTGGGGCACGTCCGACCCGGACGCCGTGCTGCGCCCCGCCGACGACCTGCTGGGCGGCGAGGTGCTCGGCGGCACCCCGGAGCCCCCGCCCGAGGTGGTCGTGCTGGGCGACCGGGTGCTGCTGCCCGGCGTGGTGGACACGCACGTGCACGTCAACGAGCCGGGCCGCACCGCGTGGGAGGGCTTCGCCTCCGCCACCCGCGCCGCGCGCCTCGGCGGCGTCACCACCATCGTGGACATGCCGCTCAACTCGATCCCCGCCACCACCACGGTCGAGGCGCTGGAGATCAAGCGTGCCGCCGCGGAGGCCGTCCGCGCCCGGGGCGAGCTGCACTGCGACGTCGCGTTCTGGGGCGGTGCGGTACCCGGCAACGCCGACCACCTGGAGCCGCTGTGGGACGCCGGCGTGCTGGGGTTCAAGTGCTTCCTCGCCGACTCGGGGGTGCCGGAGTTCCCGCCGCTCGGGCCGCAGGAGCTGCTCGACGCGATGGGCCGGATCGCCTGGTTCGGCGGCCTGCTGGTGGTGCACGCCGAGGACCCGGCGGTGCTCGCCGCGGCGCCGCACGCGCCGTCGCGCGCCTACGCGGACTTCCTGCTGTCCCGTCCGGACGAGGCCGAGACCGCCGCCGTCCGTACGCTGCTCGACGCCGTCCGGGAGACCGGCACGCGCACGCACGTGCTGCACGTGTCCTCGGCGAAGGTGCTCGACCTGCTGGCCGAGGCCAAGGCGGAGGGCCTGCCCGTGACGGCGGAGACGTGCCACCACTACCTGACGCTCGCCGCGGAGGACGTGCCCGACGGCGACTCCGCGTACAAGTGCTGCCCGCCGATCCGCGACCGCGGCAACCAGGACGCCCTGTGGGACGGGCTGCGCGAGGGGATCCTGGACTGCGTGGTCAGCGACCACTCGCCGGCGACGGCCGAGGAGAAGTACCGGGGCGCGGCCCCGGGCGAGGCGGACCTCCAGGCCGCGTGGGGCGGCGTGGCGGGGCTCCAGCCCGGCTTCCTCGTCCTGGCCGACGCCGCCCGGCGCCGGGGCGTGCCGCTGGCCGACGTCTCCCGCTGGACCACCGCGCACACCGCCGCGCTGGTGGGCCTGGACCGGGGGCCGCGGCCGAAGGGCGTGATCGCCGAGGGAGCCGCGGCGGACCTGGTCGTCTACGACCCGGACGCCACCACGACGTTCCGCGCGGCCGACCTGGCCCACAAGAACAAGGTCACGCCGTACGACGCCCGGACGGTCCGGGGCGGCGTCACCGCGCTCCGGCCCACGCCGGGGCGGCTGGTCAGGAGGCCCGCATGACCCAGATCCACCCACCCGCCCGGCTGCTCATGGGACCCGGGCCTGTCGACGCCGACCCGCGCGTGCTGCGCGCCATGGCCGCGCCGCTCGTGGGGCAGTTCGACCCCTTCATGACCGACACGATGACCGAGGCCATGGCGCTGTGGCGCACCGTCTGGGACACCGCCAACGAGCAGACGTTCCTCGTGGACGGCACCTCGCGGGCCGGGATCGAGGCGGCGCTCGTCTCCCTGCTGGAACCCGGCGACCGCGTGCTCGTGCCGGTGTTCGGCCGGTTCGGGCACCTGCTCGCGGAGATCGGTGCCCGCGCCGGGGCCGAGGTGCACACGATCGAGACGGAGTGGGGCACGGTCTTCGACCCGGGTCAGATCGAGGAGGCCGTGCGCCGCGTGCGGCCGCGCGTGGTCGCCGTCGTGCACGGGGACACCTCCACGACCATGGCCCAGCCGCTGGCGGAGCTGGGCCGCATCGCCCACGACCACGACGCGCTGCTGTACGTGGACGCCACCGCCACGCTCGGCGGCAACCCGTTCCACACCGACGAGTGGGGTGTCGACGCCGCGACCGCCGGGCTGCAGAAGTGCCTGGGCGGGCCGTCGGGCAGCGCGCCCGTGACGCTCTCGCCCGCCGCCGTGGCCGCCATCGACCGCCGCAAGCACGTCGAGGCGGGGATCCGCACCGACCACGACGTGGCGCCGCACGGCAGCCCGATCGTGTCGAACTACCTCGACCTGGCGCAGATCATGGACTACTGGGGCCCGCGCCGGCTCAACCACCACACCGAGGCCACGTCGATGCTGTACGCGGCGCGCGAGTGCGCCCGGGTGCTGACCGACGAGGGCATGGCGGCCGCCGTCGCCCGGCACGCCCGGCACGGCGCCGCGATGCTCGCGGGCGTGCGGGGGCTCGGCCTGGAGGTGTTCGGCGACGTCGGGCACAAGATGCACAACGTGGTGGCCGTGCGCATCCCCGACGGCGTGGACGGCGACGCCGTGCGCGGCGCCCTCCTGGACGACTTCGGCATCGAGATCGGCACCTCGTTCGGGCCGCTGCACGGCGTGGTCTGGCGCATCGGCACGATGGGTTTCAACGCCCGGCGCGACGCCGTCCTGACCACCCTGGCGGCGCTGGAGCACGAGCTGCGCCGCGCCGGCGTCGCGACCCCGCCCGGCGGCGGGGTGACGGCGGCCCTGGCCGAGTACGAGGCCGCCCGATGACCGGCACCGCGGCCTGGGTGCTGGACCGGTGCGACGACCTGACCCGGTACTCCGCACGGGAGGACGCCCTGGAACGCGTCTACCTGTCGCCCGAGCACTCCGCCGCCAACACGGTGGTCGCCGCCTGGATGCGCGAGGCCGGCCTCGACACCGAGACCGACGCCGCCGGGAACCTCTGGGGCCGCCGCGCCGCCGCCGGCGCGCCCCAGCGTCCCGCCACCCCGGGCGAGCCCGCGCTCGTGCTCGGCTCCCACCTCGACACCGTGCCCGACGCCGGGCGGTACGACGGCATGCTCGGCGTGGTGCTCGCCATCGCCGTCGCGCACCGGCTGCGCCACACGGTGCTGCCGTTCGCCCTGGAGGTCGTGGGGTTCTCGGACGAGGAGGGCACGCGGTTCGGCAAGGCGCTGCTGGGCAGCTGTGCGGCCTCCGGCCAGTGGGACGCGGCCTGGTGGGAGCAGACCGACGCCGACGGCGTGACCCTGCGCGAGGCCTTCACCCGGTTCGGCCTGGACCCGGGCCGCGTGGGCGACGCCGCCCGCCGTCCGCAGGACCTGGTCGGGTACCTGGAGACGCACATCGAACAGGGTCCCGTGCTGGAGTCGCTGGACCTGCCGCTCGCGTACGTCACCACGATCGCGGGGGCGCGGCGGTTCGTGCTCACCGTCACCGGCGAGGCCAGGCACGCGGGCGGTACCCCGTTCGCCCGGCGCCGGGACGCGCTGGTCGCCGCCGCGCACCTCGTCACCCGGATCGAGGAGCTCGCGGTCGCGGCCGGCTGCCTCGCCACCGTGGGCGACCTGCACGTGCAGCCCGGTGCCGTCAACGTCATCCCCGGCCGGGCCGAGCTCACCCTGGACCTGCGCGGCCGCACCGACGCCGACCGGGACGCCCTGTGGGAGCGGATCGTGGCCGCCGGGCAGGAGATCGCGCGCGAGCGGCGCGTGACGTTCGAGCACACCGAGACCCACCGGGCCCCGTCGACCACCTGCGACAGCCGCCTGTCGGCGGCGGTCGCCAGCGGGATCGCGGCCGTCGTGCCCGGCCTGGACCCGGCACCGCCCGGGGCGCCGTCGGACGGTGCGGCGTCCGCCCGGGTCCCCGGCCTGTGGAGCCCCGCGGGTCACGACGGCATGGCGATGGCCGCCGTGACCGGCGTCGGCATGCTGTTCGTGCGCTGCCGGGACGGGATCAGCCACCACCCCGACGAGCACGTCGAGCTCGCGGACGTCGAGGTGGCGCTCGACGCCTGCACGCAGGCCGTCCTCGCGCTCGCCCACCAGGAGGCCCGATGACGTCCGTCGCCACGCCGCTGGAGGAGCGCGTGGCCAGCGCCTACCGCGAGCTGTCCCCGCAGGAGCGCCGGGCCGCCGACGCCCTCCTGGACCACCTCGGTGACCTCGGCACCTACCGCGCCACGGAGCTCGCCACCCTCGCCGGGGTGTCGAAGGCGACGATGAGCCGCCTGTTCCGCAAGCTCGGCTACGACGACTTCGAGGGGCTGCGGGCCCACCTGCGCGCCCGTCGCGGGCGAGGCCTGCCGATCGCCGTCGAACCGCCGCCCGGCCTGCGCGAGCGGCTGGAGCAGGAGATCAAGAACCTCCAGAAGGCGTACACCCTGCTCGACGAGGGCGTGCTCGACGACATCGCCGCGGCGCTCGCGATGGCGGGCGACGTGGTGGTCGTCGGCCGCCGGGGCTCCCTGGGGCCGGCCACCCAGCTGAGGCGCAACCTGGTCCAGGTGCGCGGGCGGGTGCACCTGGCGCCCGCGCCCGGCCAGTCCCTGGCCGACGACCTCGTCGGGCTGGGCCCGCAGGACGTCGTCGTGGTGGTCTCGATCCGGCGCCACGCCTTCCGGGTGGCCGAGATGGTCGAGTCCCTGCTGGCCGACGGCGTCCGCGTGCTCCTGCTCGCCGACTCCAGCCTGCGCCACCTGTCCGGCGTCGTGACCTGGTGGATCGAGTGCCCCATCACCACGCGGGGCGCCTTCGACTCGATGGTGGCGCCCGTGAGCGTCGTGGCCGCCCTCTCGGACCGCGTGCACGAGCTGCTCGACGGCGCCGGCAGCCGTGTCGACGCGATCGACGCCCGGTACGCGCTGCTGCGCGAGATCGACGAGGGCTGACCGCATGGACCTCGACGTCGACACCGTGCGCGTGGCCTGGAGCCGCGCGGACTGCGTGCTGCGGCCCGGCGAGACGTTCCTGGGCGGGGGTACCTACCTCTACTCGGAGCCCGTCCCGCCCGGGGTGACGGGGCTCGTGGATCTCACCGGCCTGGGCTGGGAGCCCTGGTCGGTGGACGGGTCGGGACTGCGCGTGGCCGGCACGTGCACGCTGGAGGAGCTGCTGGCGGGGCCCGGCGGGCTCGGGGTGCCCGGGCCGTACCGTGCGCTCGGGATCGTGGCGCCGTGCGTGGCGGCGCTGACGCTCTCGGCCAAGGTGGCCCGCACCGCCACCGTGGGCGGCAACCTGGCGCTCGGCCTGCCCGCGGGGTCGATGGCGGGGCTGTTCGCGGCGCTCGCGGCCCGGGCGGTCGTGTGGACGCCGGACGGCGGGACGCGCGAGGTACCCGTCGCCGACCTGGTCACCGGGGCCGGCGTCGTCGCGCTGTCGCGTGGTGAGGTGCTCCGCGAGGTGCTGGTCCCCGAGGCCGTGCTCCGGCAGCGCACGGCGGTCCGGCGCGCGTCGCTGACACCGACCGGGCGTACGGCCGCCATGGTGACCGGCCGGGCCGGCGAGGACGGCGCGTGGATCACCCTGACCGGGTCGGTGGGCAGGCCGCTCGGCCGCGCCGTCCGCGACCACGCGGCGCTGGACCGCTGGATCGACACGATCGACCTGGCCGCCCCGACCGCCCCGACCGCCCTGCCCGCCCCAACCGACTCGGGCGTCCCGGACGGCCTCGCCGGCGGGGGTGGCTGGTACGAGGACACGCACGGGAGCCGCGCATGGCGCGCGGCGATGACCCGGCGGCTCGCGCACGAGGTGCTCGACGACCTGGGAGACCCGACATGAGCACCCGTGGAGACGGCGTCGGACGCCCGGAGGTCTGTGTGGCTGGTGTGGCCGGCGTGGTTGGTGTGGCCGGGATGGCTGGTGTGGCCGGCGTGGCTGGTGCGGTCGGCCCCCGGCGGGTGTGCGCCGCGCAGGTGCGTTGCTGTGCGTCGACAATGTCTACTCCCTGCAACCCACCTGCGCGGGACGGCATCTCCCGGAGGCGCTCCCGGGCTCGCACGAGGGCCGCCGCATGAGGCTCGACGGCACCGACGTCACGGCCGAACCCCGCCCCGGCCAGTGCCTGCGCACCTATCTGCGGGAGCAAGGGGCCACCGCCGTGAAGAAGGGGTGCGACGCGGGCGACTGCGGCGCCTGCACCGTGCTGCTCGACGGCGCCCCCGTGCAGTCCTGCCTGGTCCCGGCGCACCGGGCCGCGGACGCCGAGGTGGTGACCGCCGCGGGCCTGGGCCGGTTCGGGCCGGGCGGTGACCCCGCCGCGGACGACGAGCACCTGCACCCCGTGCAGCGCGCCTTCGTCGAGGCGGCCGGCTTCCAGTGCGGGTTCTGCACGGCCGGCATGGTCTGCACGGTCGCGGGGACGCCGGAGCTGGCCCAGGAACGCACCGGACACGCGCCCGCCGCCCCGAGCCCCGCCGCCCCGAGCCCCGCCGCGCTCGCCGAGCACCTCAAGGGCAACCTCTGCCGGTGCACGGGGTACCGCTCGATCCGGGACGCCCTCGTCGGCCGCGTGAACACCGAGGTGGCCGAGCCGGGCCAGGCGTTCGGCCGCGCCGTCGTCGCACCGGCCGCCACACGGGTCGTGAGCGGCCGCGAACCGTACACGCTGGACGAGCCCGAGCCGCCGGGCCTGCTGCACGTGGCCGTGCTCGGCAGCCCGCACCCGCACGCCCGGATCACGCGCATCGACGCGACCGCTGCCCGGCGTGCGCCCGGGGTGCACCTGGTGCTCACCCACCACGACGTACCTGCCACGCCGTACTCCACGGCCCGGCACGAGAACCGTCTCGACGACCCCGACGACACGCGCATCCTCGACCCCGTGCTGCGGTTCACCGGGCAGCGCGTCGCGGTCGCCGTCGCCGAGACGCCGCGGCAGGCGCGCGAGGCGCTCGCCCTGGTGGACGTCGAGTACGAGGTGCTGCCCGCCGTCTTCGACCCCGAGGACGCCCGGCGACCCGGCGCGCCCCTGCTGCACCCGGACCGGACGCCGCACGAGCACCGCGTCGCGGACGCCGGCCGGAACGTCGTGGCGCAGATCCACGAGGAGTACGCCGAACCCGGGCACGACGGCGTCGAGGCGGCGCTCGCGGCGTCGGCCGCCACCGTGACCGGGACCTGGACCACCGAACGGGTCAACCACGTGGCGCTGGAGACCCACGGGGCGCGCGCCTGGCCCGAACCGGGGCCGGACGGCGACGTGCTGCACGTGCGCACCTCCACCCAGGTGCCGTTCCTCGTGCGTGACGAGCTCGCCCGCCTCCTGGACCTCCCGACGGACCGCGTCCGCGTGGTGGCGGGGCGCGTCGGCGGCGGGTTCGGCGGCAAGCAGGAGCTGCTCGTCGAGGACGTCGTGGCCCTCGCCGCCCTGCGCACCGGGCACCCCGTGCAGTGGGAGCTCACGCGCGAGCAGCAGTTCACCGTCGTGCCGTGCCGCCACCCGTTCCGGGTCACCGTGCGTGCCGGGGCGGCGGCGGACGGCACCCTGACGGCGCTCGCGATCGACGTGCTCGCCGACACCGGCGCCTACGGCAACCACGCCCCCGGCGTCCTGTTCCACGGCGTGCACGAGTCGATGGCCGTGTACCGCGCGCCGGCCAAGCGCGTGGACGCCGAGTCCGTGTACACGAACAACGTGTCGTCCGGGGCGTTCCGGGGGTACGGGCTGGGCCAGGTGCAGTTCGCCATCGAGGGGGCGATCGACGAGCTGGCCGCGCGGCTCGGCGTCGACCCGTTCGAGATGCGGCGGCGGAACGTGGTCCGCCCGGGCGACGCGTTCGTCGTCGGCCAGCTCGTGGACGGCGACCTGGAGTACGGCTCCTACGGGCTCGACCAGTGCCTCGACCTCGTCGAGGAGGCCCTGTCCCGGCCCGGCGACACGCCGCCGACCGGTGCCGGGTGGGTCGAGGGCCGCGGCGTCGCCCTCGCGATGATCGCCACCATCCCGCCGCGCGGCCACCGCACGCACGCCCGGGTCACGCTGGAGGCCGACGGCACCTTCGTGGTCGACGTCGGCACCGCCGAGTTCGGCAACGGCACCACCACCGTGCACGCGCAGGTCGCCGCCACGGAGCTCGGCGTGCCGGTGTCCCGGGTGCGGGTCCGCCCGTCGGACACGGCCACCGCGGGCTACGACACGGGCGCGTTCGGCTCCACGGGCTCGGTGGTGGCAGCCCTGGCGGTCCACCGCGCCGCCGCCCACCTGTCCACCACGCTGTCGAGTGCGGGATATTCGCCCTCCGGGAACGATTCGACAGGGCGAACGTCCAGCACTCAGCTCGCCGGGACGTTCGGGGAGGCCACGCACGACGGGTCGCCGCGGTCCGTGGCGTTCAACGTGCACGGGTTCCGGGTCGCGGTGCATCGCGAGACCGGGGAGGTTCGGATCCTGCGGTCGGTGCACGCGGCCGACGCCGGGGTGGTGATCAACCCGCAACAGCTCCGTGGGCAGATCGAGGGCGGTGTGGCGCAGGCGCTCGGGTCGGCGCTGACCGAGCGGATGGTGGTGCGTGACGGCGTCGTCGTGACGCGCACCCTGCGGCACTACCGGGCGCCCCAGGTCGCCGACGTGCCCGAGACGGAGGTCCTGTTCGCCGACACCTACGACCGCCTCGGGCCGCGTGGCGCCAAGTCGATGAGCGAGGCGCCGTACAACCCCGTGGCCCCGGCGCTCGCGAACGCCGTCGCGGACGCCACGGGGGTACGCCCACGGGACCTGCCGATGCAGCGGGACCGGCTGTGGGAGCTGCTGCGCACCGACCCCGGGTAGAAACAGGTGTTTCGTCGGGGAGACCTGCTGGGAACGCAATTGAAATCCGACGGTGCGAGCATCGAAGGGTGAGCAGCCCCCTGGAGACGTCCGGCGCCCCGTCCGGCGCACCCGTGCACGACGACGAGGCCTGGCTCCTGCGCGCGGTCGAGGTCGCCGGCCGCAACGTGGCCGACGGCGGTGGCCCTTTCGGGGCCGTCGTCGTGCGCGCCGGTGCCGAGGTGGCCGCCGGCGGCAACCGCGTGACGCGCGACCTGGACCCGACGGCCCACGCCGAGGTCGTCGCGATCCGCGCCGCCTGCCGGGCCCTGGACACGTTCTCCCTCGCCGGGACCACGCTCTACGCCTCGTGCGAGCCGTGCCCGCTGTGCCTGTCGGCGGCGCTCTGGGCCCGCGTGGACCGTGTCGTGTTCGCCGCGGACCGGCACGACGCCGAGCGGGCCGGCTTCGACGACCGGGAGTTCTACGACCTGCTCGCCCGCGACCGCTCGACCTGGCCCAACCCGGTCCTGAACCGCCGGATCGCCCGCGCGGGCGAACCCTTCGAGATCTGGCGCGCCCACGCGGCCCGCACCCCCTACTGACGCGGACCGATCCTGTCGCAGCGGCTTGTCCTGCTACGTAGGCTTTCCGGTGTGGACGTCACGGAACCTGCCGGCCTGCTGGGCACCGGATGAGCACTGCCGCGGTCTGGGGTGTCCTGCTGACGGTCCTGCTGGTTGCATGGGTCGTGCTCGACGGTGCCGTCCAGGGCGTCGGCGCCACCCTGCTGCGTGAACGCGGCAAGGACGGCAGCGACAGGCGGCGCGCCCCCGCCCGGCGGAGCACGGTGCTGGCCGCCGTCGGGCCGCTCCGGCTGCCCGGCGAGGCGTCGCTCGTGGCCGCGGCGCTGGTGCTGGTCCTCGCGTTCCCGCAGGCCGCGTCGGACCTGATGCGCGTGGCCTACCCCCTGGTGGTGGCGCTCGCGGGGTCGTGCGTGGTGCGCGACGCCGTCCTCTGGCTGCGCGGCCGCCGGCCCGGGCAGGTCTGGCACGACGTCTGGGAGGCGGTCCTGGTGGTGGCGAGCATCGTGCTCGCCGGGAGCTGGGGTGCCCTGCTCGGCGTGGCGTGGGGCAACGGGCTGGCGGCCCTGGGCCTGGCGGTCGTGGCGGTGGTGGTGACGCGGCTGCACGGGGACGCCGTCGTCGTGTGGCGGCTGCGGCGCACCACACCGCTGCCGGTGATCGTGACCGCCGTGATGATCGCGGCCCCGGTGGTCGGCACGGCGGTGGCGGCCTGGTCCCGGTTCGGCGGTGGGTAGACCTCCGGCAGGTCGGGCGCGGATCGGTTACGAACCGGACTTATCGCCCTGAAGTGCGGCGAGTTGCCGGTAAAATCCTGCGCATCATGACCATGAAGAACCGCATCATCTGCGCGCTCCTCGGTGCCCTGGCGTTCGCCGCCGCGACCCTCCTGCTGCCGTGGCTGCCGGACGCGCTCGTGGGGCTGCTCGGCACCGGCGGCATCCTGCTGTTCCTGGCCGCCCTGGTGCTGCCGACCAACACGCGCCAGCCGCCGGTCCACAGCCTGACCATCCTCGACAAGGGCTACCTCACGCCGGCCGAGATCCACCAGGTCCTCGGCATCTGGCTGCCCACGGGGAGCTCGGCGCTCGACGCCCGTGACGCGCAGTGGACGGTCGCCCGGCACGTGGCCAAGTGGCGTGCCGACCACGTGGTCAACGTGATGGACTTCCACGGCGTGGTGGCCGAGCGGCGGATCGACATGCTGTCGGTGATCCAGTGGGTGGGCATCCAGCTCCTGCCCGCGTTCCTCGGCCTGATGTTCCTCGTGCCCACGCTGGCGCTCACCGGGTTCGACAAGATCAGCGTCAACTTTCTGCAGACGCTCCTGCTCTTCGTGATCTGGGGCACCGTCGCCCTGGTGGTGCGCTGGGTCCTGGAGAAGCACGTGATCCACCGGTTCGTGTGGGAGCCGGAGCTGACCCCGGACGGCACCCGGTTCGTCGAGCGGTGAGCCCGTGCGGCGCCGTCGTCCCGGAGTGTCGGTGACTGGGGGCAGAATGGCTCCGTGCCCCTGTACCGAGACGACGCGATCGTGCTGCGCACCCAGAAGCTGGGCGAGGCGGACCGCATCGTCACGTTCCTGACGCGCGAGCACGGCAAGGTGCGTGGCGTGGGCAAGGGCGTGCGGCGCACGTCGTCCAAGTTCGGGGCCCGGCTGGAGCCGTTCATGGGGGTCGACGTGCAGCTCCACACCGGCCGCAGCCCGCGGCCGGGCATGGGGCTCGACACCGTGACCCAGGTCGAGACCATCGGCGCGTACGCCCGCCGCATCTGCGAGGACTACGCCCTGTACACGGCGGGCACCGTGATGCTGGAGGCCGCCGACCGGCTCGTCGCGCAGGAGCACGAACCCGCGGTGCAGCAGTACTGGCTGCTCGCCGGCGGGCTGCGCGCCCTGTCGGAGCGGCACCACGACGCCGGCCTCGTGCTCGACTCCTACCTGCTGCGCGCGCTCGCGGTGGCGGGCTGGGCGCCGTCGTTCGAGGACTGCGCGCGCTGCGGCGAGCCCGGCCCGCACCACGCGTTCAACGTGGCGCAGGGCGGCGCCGTCTGCCCGCGCTGCCGCCCGCCGGGCTCGACGGCCCCGGCGCCCGAGACCTTTGCCCTGCTGTCCTCGCTGCTCGCGGGCGACTGGGCGACCGCCGACGCGTCCGACGCGCGGCACCGCAAGGAGGCGAGCGGGATCGTCGCCGCCTATGGCCAGTACTACCTGGAGAGAACGTTGCGATCGTTGAAGATGGTGGAACGCTGATGGCCCGTCAGCTCGTGGCGCCGTACCCGCACCCGTCCGGCGAGCGGGCCCCGCGGATCCCCCGGGAGTTCCTGCCGCGGCACGTGGCCGTCGTGATGGACGGCAACGGCCGGTGGGCCAACGCCCGTGGCCTGCCGCGCATCGAGGGCCACAAGGCGGGGGAGAACTCGCTGCTCGACGTCGTGGCCGGGGCCGTCGAGGTGGGCGTCGAGTACATCTCGGCCTACGCGTTCAGCACGGAGAACTGGAAGCGCTCGCCCGAGGAGGTGCGCTTCCTGATGAACTTCACGCAGGACGTGATGCGGCGCCAGTGCGACGTCATGGCCTCCTGGGGGGTGCGGATCCGCTGGGCGGGCCGCCGTCCCAAGCTGTGGAAGTCCGTGATCGACGTGCTCCTGGAGGCCGAGGAGCGCACCAAGGACAACGACCGCTGCACCCTGACGATGTGCGTCAACTACGGCAGCCGGGCCGAGCTGGCCGACGCGGCCGCGGCCATGGCGCGGGACGCCGCGGCCGGAAAGCTGGACCCGAGGCGGATCTCCGAGAAGACGGTGCAGAAGTACCTCTACCTGCCCGACGTGCCCGACGTGGACCTGTTCCTGCGGTCCTCGGGGGAGCAGCGCACGTCGAACTTCATGCTGTGGCAGGCGGCGTACGCCGAGATGGTCTTCCTGGACGAGCCGTGGCCCGACGTCGACCGCCGGCACCTCTGGCACGCGGTCGAGGAGTACGCGAAGCGCGACCGCCGCTACGGCGGGGCGCAGGACAAAATGACATCGCCGAGGTAGTCACAAAAGACAGCGGTTGCAGTCCAGCGACATTCTGTGGGCCACCTGATAGGTCCTGCCGTCAACTCGGATTCCGACGAAGTCGTATCCCGTCCCGTTGGTGGAGCGGCCCAGTACCGGCCAGGTCGACTCCACTAGCACACGTCGGACCATGGCTGCCAACGGCGAAATGCGCACGCAGCCAAGTCCGGCCCAGGGTCACCGAGTCCAGATCCCGGCAGCCTCAGCGCTACGGACTCGGTCGCCTTGGTGGGCGCGATGAAGACCGCAAGCCTGATTGCCGGCATGCGAGAACCATGCCCCGCGCACGTTGGAGACCCTCACCAGAGTATCGAGCAGTTCCTTGCGCTACGGGCCGCGGCATGCTCCGTGGGCCGCACCTGCTGCGTTGGCCCAACGGCGGACTAGACCATTGCATGGATCTGCTTTGTGAACATTATGCTGACATCGGGCCTTGCGGCTCGCCCGAGTGTGCGGATATTGTGCAGTTCGTCAAGCTTTCGACCGACTAGTCTATTCGGCGACCCTGTAGATCCTGGTGACGAGGGAAGGCGGCAAAGTGAGATCAGCGTTCTTGCGGTGGGCAGGTGCGACCTTGGCGGCGATCGCATTAACATTTGGTGCAGGTTCGCCTGCTGTGGCATCTTCAGAACCGGACATGGGAATCATGGCCCTTTCTTGTACGGAGACCAGTGGGAGGGGTAATCCGGGAGGTGTCCCATATGCCTACTACGGCACGAGCAGGTGCTACAAGGAAGAGATCAGCGACCGGTACAGGTTTCGAGCCAAGATCATCTGCTCCGGGGAGACGACCCTCCGTTTCGGCCCATGGGTGACTGCTACTACTACGGGCGGGAATTCCACGGGATGGTGCCCGTATCCGAAGACGGTCCTTTCGGTGTCCACGGTGATCGAGAGCCTTTAGGGTGCCGCGAAGCGGGTTGGGGAGCACACGGTTGCTGTTGTCCAACCCGCTTCATGCATGGCAAATTCAGGGCATCCTGAGAGCGTTATCTAACTTGCCAGTCTTGTGGCTTGAGGTTGACGGGGAGCGAAAGGGCCTGCCGCGATGCTGGATGCATCGGGTGCTTTCGAGGGATCACCTCAGAACGTCGGCGAGGTCGTCGACCAGGGCGGGCACGCCATCCGGGTAGTCGTAGGACAGTGCGGTCGGCGGGCCGACGGACGAGACGGGGATGGTGCCGGCGAGCTGGGCGAGCTTGCCGGCCTTCACGGCCGGCATCGCCTGCAGTTCGGGCTTGTTCGGGACCTCTGCGGCGAGCTCCTCGGACTCGGAATAGTTCACTACGACGTCCGACTCGAGCTTGTCCAGCTCCTCGTAGGAGAGTGTGTAGGTGAATCCCTCGCCGTTGGTCGTGTCGAGCTCATCGACGGCAGGGGCTGTGGTGAAGCCGAGGCGTTCCAGGAAGCCCGCGCGTGCGTCGGAGGAGTTGTACACGTAGACCGAGCCGAGGTCCGGGGAGTCCCAGATCGCGGCGATGGTCTTGCCCTCGAACTCGGGGTGCTCGGCCGCAAGGCCAGCGAAGTAGTCGTCCACGCCGCTGAGCACCTCTTCACCTGCTTCGCTGCGACCGAGCGCGGCCGTCGTGGTCGTGATCGTGTCCTCCCACGACGTCTGCCACGGCCCGTCCGGGTAGGCGACCGTCGGGGCGATCTCGCTGAGCAGGTCGTACTGCTCCTGCGTCAGCCCTGAGTAGGTGGCGATGATGACGTCGGGCTCGGCGGCCGCGAACTCCTCGTAGGGCACGGTGGCGCCGGCCTCGGCGTCGGTCAGCACGGTGGGGTGCTCGACGCCCGCCTCGTCGTAGGCCTCCTCGACCCACGGCAGCAGGTTGCCCTCGCCGACGGTCCAGGTCTGCTCGGCGACGGCGACCGGGTAGACGCCCGCCGCGATCGCGGCCTCCGTGGAGCCCCAGCCC
Source organism: Promicromonospora sp. MS192 (assembly GCF_049532985.1). Lineage (GTDB taxonomy): Bacteria > Actinomycetota > Actinomycetes > Actinomycetales > Cellulomonadaceae > Promicromonospora. The sequence goes on from NZ_CP186693.1 coordinate 415,748, forward strand.
CACGTGGCGACGCGCACCGGCGCCTCCTCGATCGTCGTCTCGCCGAGGGCGTGCTCGATGGTCAGCGGGAACTCGTCGGTCGCACCGGAGGCGTCGGCCGACGGCGTCGCGTCGTCCGCGGCCGGTGCTTCGGACGCGCAGCCCGACAGGGCGAGGGCGGACGCGGCGACAAGGCCGACGGCCGCCGCGAGGGAACGGCGAGGGCGCACGGTAACTCCCGGATGTTCAGTGGGACGACCGGCGGGCGCCGGTCGAGATGAGGTAACCCTAACCAGATTTGGTCACGACGATGTTGCGAAATTAGTCGGGAATCGGGTGAGGAAGACCACGGACCGGTGTCAGACCCCCGAGTGGAACCGGCCCACGGGCACCACGAGGGGCGAACCCGCCACCGGATCGGGCACCACCTGGGCGCGCAGCCCGAACGCCTCGTCGACGACCTCCTGCGTGAGCACGTCGGACGGCGCGCCCTCCGCGACGATCCGCCCGGCCGACATCACGACCAGGTGGTCGGCGTAGCGGGCGGCGAGGTTGAGCTCGTGCAGCACCATGGCCACGGTGGTGCCGCGGTCCCGGTTCAGCTCCGTGAGCAGGTCCAGCAGGTCGAGCTGGTGGCGCACGTCCAGGAACGTCGTCGGCTCGTCGAGCAGCACGATGTCCGTCTGCTGCGCCAGCACCATCGCGATCCAGACGCGCTGGCGCTGCCCGCCGGACAGCTCCGCGACCGGCCGGTCGGCGAGCTCCGCGACCCCGGTCGACTCCAGCGCGGTGCCGACCACGGCGTCGTCGTCGGAGGAGTGGCGGCCGAACCAGCCCTGGTGCGGGTAGCGGCCGCGGGCGACCAGCTCGGCGACGCGGACGCCGTCGGGCGCGATGGACGACTGCGGCAGCATGCCGACCTTGCGGGCCAGCTCCTTGCGGGGCATCGCCGTGATGTCGGCGCCGTCGAGCGTGACGCGCCCGCCGTCGAGCGGGTGCAGGCGCGCCAGGCCGCGCAGCAGCGTGGACTTGCCGCAGGCGTTCGGCCCGACGACGGCGGTGATCTTGCCGTCGGGCAGCGTGAGGTCGAGGCCCTCGATGACTTGTCGGCCGTCGTAGCCCAGGCTGACGCCCTCGGCGCGCAGGTTGGTCATCGGCTCCTCTTCTCGGTCGTGGCGAGCAGCCACAGCAGGTAGGGGGCGCCCACCAGCCCCGTGACGATGCCCACGGGGGCGGCCACGCCGAGCAGCCCGTGCTGCCCGACGACGTCGGCGACCAGGGTCAGGGCCGCGCCGGTCGCGGCGGACGCGACCAGGGCGGCGCCGCCGTCGTTCACCAGCCGGCGGGCGATGGCGGGGGCGACGAGCGCGACGAAGGCGATGGGGCCACCGGCGCTCGTCGCGAGCGCGACGAGGGCGACGGCGAGCAGCAGCGCGCCGATGCGCGCCGCGTCGACGTGCACGCCGAGCGCTCGTGCGTTGTCGTCGCCCAGGGCGAGCGGCCCCTGCGTCCGGGCGACGACGGCGACCGCCACGCACAGCACGAGCGTGCCGGCCGCCACGAGCCCGAGCTGTTCCCCGCGGATGTCGGACACGGAGCCGACGGTCCAGGTCAGCACGGCCGCCGCCTCGTGCTCCTGCGAGCGTGCCATGGCCCAGGCGATGAGGGAGGCGCACAGGTACGCCAGTCCCACGCCGACCAGCACGAACCGGATCGAGTGCAGGCCCTTGCGCCACGCGAGCAGCCAGATGAGCAGCGCGATGGTGGCCGCACCCGTGAAGGCCAGGCCGGACAGCGCCACGCCGCTCAGGCCGAGCACCAGCATGCCAGTCACTGCCCCGAGGCTCGCGCCCGTGGAGATGCCCAGGATGTCGGGGGAGGCGAGCGGGTTGCGCAGCGTCGCCTGGAACAGCGCACCCGCCAGGCCGAACGCCGCACCGACGACGATCGCCGCCTCGATGCGCGGCAGGCGCAGCATCTGCACGATGAAGACGTCGCCCCTGTCGCCGAGGCCCACGGCACCGGCGATGGCCTGGCCCGGCGTGAGCCCGGCGGCACCCATGAGAAGGGCGCCGGTCGCGGCGACGAGCACCACGAGGACCATCCCGGCCACGACGAGGACCTGGCGACGACGGCGTGCGGTGCGCAGCCCGGCGAGGACGGTGCGCAGGTCGGTGTCCGTGGCCATCAGGCACCCGCCACGTTGCGGCCGCGCGCGACGGCGATCAGGACGGGGGCGCCCAGGAGCGCGGCGACCACGCCTGCCTCCAGCTCGGAGCGGGGCAGCACGAGCCGGCCCAGCACGTCGGCCGCGAGCAGCATGACCGGGCCCAGGAGCGCGCCGATCGCCATGATCCAGCGGTAGTCGGTGCCCACCAGGCGCCGCGCCGCGTGCGGCACCACGAGGCCGACCAGCGCGATCGGCCCGGCGAGCGACGTCGCCGTACTGGCCAGCAGCACGATCGCGACCGCGGCGAACGCGCGGGTGGTCCCGACGCGCTGACCCAGCGCCGTGGCGACGTCGTCGCCCAGGGCCAGCATGTTGAGCCGGTGGGCGAGCGCGGCCGCCAGGATCACGCCGACCACGACGAACGGCCACAGCCAGGCCACGGTGTCCAGGCCGCGCCCCGTGAGGGAGCCGACCGACCAGAACCGGTACAGGTTGAACGCCTGCTGGTCGCGCAGCAGGACGAGGGTGATGAGCGGCGTGATGAGCGCGGTCACCGCGGCGCCCACCAGCGCGAGACGCACCGGCTGGCCGCGTCCCACCGAGAACACGATCGCCGCCGCGGCGGCGGCGCCGAGGAAGGCGAACCACACGTAGCCGATCGGCGACGTGACGCCGAAGATCCACACCGCGCACACCACCGCGAGCGACGCGCCCGAGTTGAGGCCAAGCAGACCGGGGTCGGCGATCGGGTTCCGGGTGACCCCCTGGATGAGGGTGCCCGCCGTCCCGAGCGCGACCCCGGCCGCCAGGCCCACGATCGTGCGCGGCAGCCGCTGGTCGAGGACCACGTCGTGGTCCACGAAGCCGGGCACCGGCGCAGTCAGGGCCCGCCAGACCTCGACCGGCGCGATGTCGCGCACGCCGAGCGCGAGGCTCGCGAGGACGACGAGCGCCAGGGCGACCAGGGCCGTGAGTACCGCGAGCGTCCTCCGCCGGGCGCGGTGAGCGACGGCTTCCGCACCCTCACGGCGTCCCGCGGATGCGGGCGCGGGTGAGGTAAGCATTGCCTAAGCATTCCACAGTGCCAGGGGTGCTCGGCACACGCTCGCGGGGGCAGGACGCCGGGTGCGGTCAGGAGTAGGAGTCGCAGCCCCAGCCGTCGTTGTCCCGGTCGAGGTCGTGGTAGTCGTTGGTGCCGACCCAGACCGTCCGGCCGATGTCCGCGCAGTCGAGGTCGGGGTTGGTGGGCGACACGGGGCACTGCCAGCGCCCGGCGGAGTAGACGCAGACGGCGTCGGACGCGACGTCCGGCTGGTAGGTGCTCACCTGGGGCTGGTAGCGGACGATCCACTTCCCGGAGCGAGTCGCGGTGGTCCGGTAGGTGTAGACGCCGTTGCTGTTCGTCCGGACGGTCGCGACCTTCCGGGACCCGGCGGTGCCCGACGGGTCGAAGTGGATGGTCACCGCCCGAGCGGACATCGGGCGCCAGGTGCCGCTGCGCTTGTACTTCAGGCTGCCCGTGACGGTGAGCGTCCTGTTCTTGGCGACCGGCTCAGGCTTGGCGTCGGCGGTGACGTTGGTGTCGTAGGCGGCCGTGGGCTGCGCGGATCCCGCGTACGCGGGTGCGGATGCCGTCAGGGCGAGCGCGAGGGCGCTACCCAGGGCGAGGATGCTTCGGCGGATCATGTGGTGGTCGGACCTCTTCGGATTCGGGGCACCGCGACGCGGCGCCTTCGTAGTTCCAGAGCCCGCGACGCGGCGGACGTGATCCAGAACGGCCGGCCTTCACCCGGGTGAACCGGCAGGTCACAGCTGTGGAGAACCTGCCCCGCGGGCACGGGCTGCTGCCAGGTGCAATGCACCCTCGCGCGGGCATCCTCCCTTTGCGCGGGCATCCTCCCTTGCGCGGGCATCCCCCTCGCGCAGGGGTCCCCCTCGCGCAGGCATCTCCCTCGCGCAGGCACCCGCTCGGGAGAACCTGCCCCGCGGAGGTGAGTTGCTGTGTGTAGACGATGTCTACTCAGCGCAACCCACCTTCGCGCAGGTACATCTGTCCGGGCCGAGGGCGTCTCCTCGCCCCCGCCTCGCCCGCTCCGCCCGCCCACGCCGGGCCTGCCCCGCCTACGCCGGGCCCTGCCCCGCTCCGCCCGGCTCTGCTCCCTCCGCCCCGCCGGGCTCCGCCCGCCCGGCCCCGCCCGCCCGGCCTCGTATGTCTGCTTGCTGCCGCGCCGGGAGTCCGGTGCGCACCGGCATGCGTTCACTCGCAGACCAGCGTTGTCCACAGGCGCGGCCGGTTGGTCCGGCGGCGCCGGGGCGGGCGGTGCACGATGAGGCGGTGGAGATCCAAGGGGCGGCCGTGGACGCGGCGCGACTCGTGCGCGACGCCCGGTACGCGGCCGGGCAGACGCAGATGGCGCTGGCCGACCGGGCTGGCGTCTCGCGGGCCACGGTGGCGGCGATCGAGACCGGCGCGCGCTCGCCGTCGTGGGCGATGCTGTCGAAGATCCTGGCGGCCACCGGCAAGCAGATGAGGGTGGAGCTCGAACCGCTCGACGAGGACCTGCGCCGCGCGGTCGCCGCCATGGGGGAGGGTGCCGCGGGCAGCACGGAGGCGGCGGACGACCTGAGCATGACGGTGTCGCTCATGGAGGGGCTGGTCGACGTCGGCTACCGGTTCGAGGGCACGGCGGCCGCGGCGCTGCTCGGAGGTCCGATCCCGCTGCCCGGCCGGGTGGGCCTCGCGCTGCCCGACGGGCCGGAAGCGGTCGGCTGGCTCGTCCGGCTGATGCAGACGGGGGCCGCAGCGGTGACGCCGCTGGGCAGGTCGTACCCGCTGGACGGCGTACGGAGTCCCGAAGGGGTCGCACGGCTCGTGGAGCTCGGGGACGGCGGTGCGTTCCTCCTGGACTACTGGCTGCGCACCTTCCTGGTGCGGTTCGCGCCGCACGAGGAGACGGCGCGCGCGGTGCTCGTCGTGGGTGAGCACGCGCCGCTCCGCGTCCAGCCGCTCCACGAGATCGAGGCCACCGACAAGCACGTCGCGCGGGTCCTGCGGCTGCTGCGGGAGCAGGCGCAGGACCCGCGCGACGGGTGAGACGGGATCCGGTCAGGCGCCGACGAGGTGCCCGGCCAGGTAGGGAACCACCTTGTCGAGCGCGACCCGCTCCTGCTGCATGGAGTCGCGGTGGCGGATGGTGACCGCCTGGTCCTCCAGCGTCTCGAAGTCGACCGTGATGCAGAACGGCGTACCGATCTCGTCCTGGCGGCGGTAGCGCTTGCCGATGGCCTGCGTCACGTCGTAGTCGATGTTCCAGTACTTGCGCAGCTCGGCGGACAGCTTCTCCGACGTCGGCAGCAGGTCGGCCGTCTTGGACAGCGGCAGCACCGCGGCCTTGACGGGGGCCAGGCGCGGGTCCAGGCGCAGCACCGTGCGCTTGTCGACGCCGCCCTTGGTGTTGGGCGCCTCGTCCTCGGCGTAGGCCTCGACCAGGAAGGCCATGAGCGAGCGGGTCAGGCCGGCGGCCGGCTCGATGACGTACGGGAAGTACTTCTCGTTGGTCACCGGGTCGCGGTAGGCCAGGTCCTTGCCGGAGCTCTCCGTGTGGGTCTTCAGGTCGAAGTCCGTGCGGTTCGCGATGCCCTCGAGCTCACCCCACTCGCTGCCCTGGAAGCCGAAGCGGTACTCGATGTCCACGGTGCGGGTCGAGTAGTGCGACAGCTTCTCCTTCGGGTGCTCGTAGTGCCGCAGGTTCTCGGCCGAGATGCCGAGGTCCGTGTACCAGCTGGTGCGGTAGTCGATCCAGTACTGGTGCCACTCCTCGTCCTCACCCGGCTTGACGAAGAACTCCATCTCCATCTGCTCGAACTCGCGGGTGCGGAAGATGAAGTTGCCGGGCGTGATCTCGTTGCGGAACGACTTGCCGATCTGGCCGATGCCGAACGGCGGCTTCTTGCGGGCCGCGGCCGCGACGTTGGCGAAGTTCACGAAGATGCCCTGCGCCGTCTCGGGGCGCAGGTAGTGCAGGCCGGACTCGTCCTCGACCGGGCCCAGGTACGTCTTCAGCATCATGTTGAAGTCGCGGGGCTCGGTCCACTGGCCGCGGGTACCGCAGTTGGAGCAGACGATCTCGGCGAGGCCGCCCTCGGGGGCACGGCCCTTCTTCTCCTCGAACTCCTCGATCATCTGGTCCTCGCGGAACCGCTTGTGGCACGAGAGGCACTCGGTGAGCGGGTCGGTGAAGACGCCGACGTGGCCGGAGGCCACCCACACCTGACGGGGCAGGATGACGGAGGAGTCCAGGCCGACGATGTCGTCGCGGCTCGTGACCATGGCCCGCCACCACTGCTTCTTGATGTTCTCCTTCAGCTCGACGCCCAGGGGGCCGTAGTCCCACGCGGAGCGCGTTCCACCGTAGATCTCGCCCGACGGGAAGACGAAACCTCGTCGCTTCGCGAGCGAGACGACGGCGTCGAGCTTGGCGGTCTGCGCAGAGCGCACTGACTTGTCGGACACGGGGGTCTCTCCAGGGGAACAGGCGGGGAACGATGTTCGCCCAGCCTACCGTCCGGGCCGCTCCAGCCCCGGACGAATAAGGGCGTGACCCACCTCTCGCGGCCGATCTTTGACATCCGTTCTCACCTGGCGTGAGAATCGTTCTCATGACAACGACCCGCGCCGCCGGCGCAGTCCTGACCAGCCTCGTCCTCGCCGGGACGGCGACCCTCGCCGGGTGCTCCGCCCAGGGCACGGGCGGAGCGGCCGGGGAGTCCGACGGCGTGACCGTGCTCGCGTCGTTCTACCCGCTCCAGTACGTCGCCCAGCAGATCGGCGGCGACCTCGTCACCGTGGACAACCTCACGCCGCCGGCCGCCGAGCCGCACGACCTCGAGCTCTCCCCGGCGCAGGTCCGCGAGATCGGCACGGCCGACCTCGTCGTGTACCTGTCGGGCTTCCAGGCCGCCGTCGACGAGGGCATCGAGGCCCGCGCGCCGGAGCACGTGGTCGACGCCGCCGACACCGCCGAGCTGGTCGCGCACACCGGCACCGAGGAGGGGCACGAGGGCGAGACCGCGGAGGAGCACGCGGAGCACGCCGAGGACGAGCACGACCACGGTGCCGCCGACCCGCACTTCTGGTTGGACCCGAGCCGGCTCGCGACCGTCGGGCAGGCCGTGGCCGACGAGCTCGCCGCGGTGGACCCCGAGCACGCCGAGGAGTACGCCGACGGTGCCCTGCGCCTGGGCCAGCAGCTCGACGCGCTCGACCAGGAGCTCGCGGACGGCCTCGCCGCCTGCCAGGGAGCCACGCTGGTGACGAGCCACACCGCGTTCGGCTACCTCGCCGACCGGTACGCGCTGGAGCAGGTGGGCATCTCCGAGCTCGACCCCGAGGTGGAGCCGTCGCCGGCGCGCCTGCGCCAGATCGGCGACGTGGTCAAGGAGAACGGCGTCACCACCCTGTTCTCGGAGACGCTGGTGAGCCCCAAGGTCACCGAGACGCTGGCCGACGACCTGGGCGTGCGGACCGCCGTCCTGGACCCGCTGGAGGGCCTGTCCGAGGACGCGACGGCCGCCGGTGAGGACTACGTCTCCGTGATGCGGGCCAACCTGAAGGCGCTGGAGGAGGGCCTGGTCTGCGCATGACCGGCACCGAGGAGGAGGAGACTGGGGAGGTGACCGAGACGAGCGAACCCGTCATCGAGGCCCGCGGCCTGCACTTCCGCGCGGGCGCGAGCCACATCCTGCGCGGCGTCGACCTGACGGTCGGGCGCGGCGAGGTCGTCGCGCTGCTGGGCGCGAACGGATCCGGCAAGTCCACGCTGGTCAAGTCGCTGGTCGGCATCAACGTGCCGTCCGCGGGGAGCGTCCGGCTGTTCGGCGAGCCGCTGGCGGCTCCGGGCCGCGGCAGCGTGGACTGGGGCCGCATCGGCTACGTGCCGCAGCGGGCGGGCGCGGGCGGCGGCATCCCGTCGACCGCGCAGGAGGTCGTCGCCTCCGGGCTGCTGCACGGGCGGCGTCTGCGCCTGCCGCGCGGCTGGCGCGACCGCGTCGCGGCCGCCCTGGAGCAGGTGGGCCTCGCCGAACGCGTGCACGACCCGGTGCACCTGCTCTCGGGCGGGCAGCAGCAGCGCATCCTCATCGCCCGCGCCCTGGTCCGCGAGCCCGACCTCCTCGTCCTCGACGAGCCCGTGGCCGGCGTCGACGTCGCCAGCCAGGAGGCGTTCGCGGCCACCATGGGCCGCCTGGTCGACGGGGGCCTCACGGTGCTCGTGGTGCTGCACGAGCTCGGCGAGCTCGAGCCGCTCGTGTCGCGCGCCGTCGTGCTCAAGCACGGCACGGTGGTGCACGACGGCGCCCCGCCGCAGGCCCGGGACGACCACGACCGCGCAGGCCACCGGCACCAGCACCCGCACGCCGACGACAACACCCTCGGCGCCGAGGCCAGGGCCCTCGACCTGGAGGTCCGCCCGTGATCACCCTCATGCTCACCGACCCGTTCATGCAGCGGGCCCTGCTGGCCGCGCTCCTCGTGGGCGTCACCGCGCCCGTGGTCGGCACGTACCTGGTGCAGCGCAAGCTCTCCCTGCTGGGCGACGGCATCGGCCACGTCGCGCTGACGGGCGTGGCGCTGGGCTGGCTCGTCGGCGCGGGCATGGGCCTGACGCCGAACGACGCCCTCGCCATCCCCGGTGCCGTGGTCGCCGCGGTGGTCGGCTCCGTCCTCATCGAGGTGGTCCGGCGCCGGGGGCGCACGTCCGGCGACCTCGCCCTGGCCATCATGTTCTACGGCGGCATCGCCGGCGGCGTGCTGCTCATCGGCATCGCGGGCGGCTCGTCCGGCAACCTGATGACGTACCTGTTCGGCTCCATCTCCACCGTGACCGACGCCGACCTCTGGCTCACCGTGGTGCTCTCCGCCGTGGTGCTGGCCATCGGCGTGGGCCTGCGGCACGCGCTGTTCTCGGTGAGCCACGACGAGGAGTTCGCCGTCGCCTCCGGGCTGCCCGTGTGGGCGCTGAACATCGTCGTCGCCGTCGTGTCGGCCCTGACGGTCACCGTGGCGATGCGCGTGGTCGGCCTGCTGCTGGTCAGTGCGCTCATGATCGTGCCCGTCGCCGTGGCCCAGCAGGTCACGCACGCGTTCGGGCGCACCATGCTCACGGCGTGCGTCGTCGGCGTCGTGGTCTGCGTGACCGGCCTGAGCATCACCTACTGGTACAACGTCTCGCCGGGCGCGACTATCGTGGTGCTCGCCATCGCGGTCTACGCCGTGGTGTCCCTGGTGGCTCCGCTGGTGACCCGGCGGCGCCCTGCGGGTGACCCCCACCCCGATCTGCCCGACGACGTCGATCTTCCTGCCGCCGCCACGGAACGTGCGGCGGCCGCCGCAAAGGAGTGCCGCTGATGACCGCACGCATGACCCGCCAGCGGACCGCCGTCGTCGAGGCGCTCGACGAGCTCGCCGACTTCCGCTCGGCCCAGCAGCTCCACGAGACGCTGCGCGCCCGCGGCGAGTCCGTGGGCCTGGCCACCGTGTACCGGGCGCTGCAGGCGCTCGCCGAGGCGAGCGAGGTCGACGTGCTGCGCGCCGAAGACGGAGAGAGCCTGTACCGCCGGTGCGCCCGCCGCGAGCACCACCACCACCTGGTGTGCCGGCAGTGCGGCCGCACCGTCGAGATCGACGGCCCCACGGTCGAGGCGTGGGCCTCCAAGGTCGCCGCGGCCCAGGGTTTCGACGACATCGAGCACACCATCGAGCTGTGGGGTACCTGCGCGGACTGCCGCGCCGCGTCTGCGGGCTGATTTCCAGGAAGATTTCCGGCGTCGATCCACTCCCGCCGGAGCGCGTGGCAGGATGCGTGCATGACCACAGCGCGCCGCTCCCGGGACCGCCGGGGATCGCTGCCCGCCCGTGCCGAGGTGGTCGTCGTCGGCGGCGGCGCGATGGGTGCGTCCGTGGCGTTCCACCTCGCCGAGGACGGCGCGGACGTGCTGCTCCTGGAGGCGGAGGAGCTGGCCTCCGGCAGCTCGGGCAAGCCCATCGGGGGAGTGCGGGCGCAGTTCTCCGACCCGGCCAACGTGGACCTCGGCAACCGCAGCCTGGAGCTGTACGAGGACTTCGCGAATCGCCCCGGGGCGGACATCGGCCTGCAGCAGCCCGGCTACCTGTTCCTCCTGCCGGACGCCGCTGACGTCGCGCTGTTCGAGGAGTCGGTGGCCATGCAGAACGAGCGCGGGGTGGCCAGCCGCATGCTCGCCCCCGACGCCGTCCGGCGCCTCAACCCGTACGTCGACGTCGACCGCTACGCCGGTGCCGCCTACGCGGCGCGCGACGGGTTCGCGTACCCGCTGGCCGTCGTGGAGGGCTACGCCGCGGGAGCGGAGGCGTACGGCGCCCGCGTGCGCACGCACGTCACCGTGACCGGCTTCGAGTCCCGCGACGACCGGCTCGTCGCGGTGTGGACGGACCAGGGCCGGGTGCGCACGGACGCCGTCGTGCTGTGCGCCGGGGCCTGGACCCGGGACGTGGCGGCCAAGGCGGGCCTCGACCTGCCCGTGGACCCGTACCGGCGGCAGATCGGGTTCACGCCGCCCCTGGACCCCGCGCCCGTGCGCGTGCCGTTCACGATCGACTACGGCAGCACCTTCTACTTCCACAACGCCGCGCCCGACGGCCTGCTGCTCGGGATCGCGGACCCGGCGACCCCGGTCGCGTTCGAGCGCACCTACGACCCGGCCTGGCTGCCGCTGCTGCGCGGGGCGCTCGGCGCCTGCGCCCCGGAGCTGACCGACGTGCCGGTCGCGCGCGGCTGGGCCGGGCTCTACGAGATGACGCCCGACCGCAACGCGCTCATCGGCGAGGCGACCGGTGTGCCCGGCCGCGTGCTGTACGCCGCCGGGTTCTCGGGGCACGGGTTCCTCCAGGCGCCCGCCGTCGGCGAGGTGGTGCGCGACCTGTACGCCGGCCGCACGCCCGGGATCGACGTGTCGGGGTTCAGCGCGGACCGGTTCGCGGGCGACCCCCGCGATCCCACGGACCCGGGGCGACGAGGCCCCGAGTCGAACATCATCTGACGGACAGGAGAGCCTGATGTCCACGTTCCTCGAGCCCTGGCAGCTGCGGGCCGCGTTCGCGCGCAGCCTCTCGGACATGTACGGCAAGGAGGTGCCCGCCTACACCACGCTGCTCGACGTGTCGCACGAGGTCAACGCGGACTTCGTGGCCCGGCACGGTGCGGACGCCGAGCGGCTGGGCTCCATCGCGCGCGTCACGGCCGAGCGGCACGGCGCGATCCGGGTGGGCACCCCCACCGAGATGGCCCAGGTCGCCCGCATCTTCGGCGCCATGGGCATGCGCCCGGTCGGCTTCTACGACCTGCGGGACGCGTCCTCCAGCTCCGTCCCGGTGATCTCGACGGCGTTCCGCCCGATCGAGCGCGAGGAGCTGGCACGCAACCCGTTCCGGGTCTTCACGTCGATGCTCGTCACGGCCGACCGCCGGTTCTTCACCGCGGACCTGGAGCGCCGGCTGGACTCCTTCCTCGCCGCCCGCACCCTGTTCGGCCCTGAGCTGCTCGCCCTCGCCGACCGCGCGGAGGCCGAGGGCGGCCTGCCGCAGGACCAGGCCGCCGAGTTCCTGCGCCTGGCCACGCAGGCCTTCGAGCTGTCCCGGGAGCCCGTGGACCAGGCCTGGTACCGCGAGCTCGAGGCAGTCAGCGCCGTGGCGGCCGACATCGGCGGCATCGCCTCCACGCACATCAACCACCTCACCCCCCGCGTGCTGGACATCGACGACCTGTACGCGCGCATGGAGGCGCGCGGCATCACCATGATCGACGCCATCCAGGGTCCGCCCCGCTGGGAAGGCCCCGACGTGCTGCTGCGGCAGACGTCGTTCCGTGCCCTCGCCGAGCCCCGCACCTTCCGCACGGCGGACGGCGAGATCGTCAGCGACGCGCTGCGCGTCCGGTTCGGCGAGGTGGAGGCGCGTGGCATCGCGCTGACCCGCGAGGGCCGTGCCGTCTACGACGCCGCCGTGGTCGAGATCGACGAGACAGCCGCCGCGGCCCGCACGGAGGAGCCGGGCCTCACCGAGCAGGGGCGGCAGGAGATCGCCCGGGCCGTCTGGGCCCGCACGTTCCCCACCACCGAGACGGCGCTCGCCGACCAGGGGCTGGGCTGGTTCACCTACGAGGTGGACGCGGCCGGCGGGGTGCGGCGCGAACCCGTCGTCTACGAGGACTTCCTGCCCCGCTCGGCCGCCGGCATCTTCCAGTCCAACCTCACCTCGGACGGCGCCAAGGACGCCAGCCAGGAGGCCACCGACCGGGACGCCGACTGGATGGCCGGCGCGCTCGGCCGTGACCTGTTCGACCCCTTCGACCTGTACGCCGACCAGGTGGACAGGTCGCTGACCGCCGCCGCCGGGACCCTCGGCGTCGACCCGGCCACCCTCACCACCACCACAGGAGCCATGCGATGAGCACCACGACCACCACCCCGCTGACGACCGAGCTGCGCGACGCCGCCCTGGCCGCCCTGGAGCGGCTGGGCGCCACGGTGCCCACCGGGGACGGTCTGCCCGTCGTGTCGCCGCTGTCCGGCCAGCCGCTGCTGGAGCTGCGCCGCGACGGCGCCGCCGAGGCTGCCACCGCCGTCGACGAGGCCGCCGACGCGTTCACCACGTGGCGTTCCGTGCCCGCCCCCGTGCGCGGTCAGGTCGTCAAGCGGCTGGGCGAGCTGCTCAGCGAGCACAAGGCCGACCTCGCGGAGCTCGTCACCATCGAGGCGGGCAAGATCACCAGCGAGGCCCTGGGCGAGGTCCAGGAGATGATCGACATCTGCGACTACGCCGTCGGGCTGTCGCGGCAGGTGGGCGGGCGCACCATGCCGTCCGAGCGCCCCGGTCACCGCCTCATGGAGACGTGGCACCCGATGGGCGTGGTCGGCGTGATCAGCGCCTTCAACTTCCCGGTCGCCGTCTGGTCGTGGAACACCGCCGTCGCACTGGTCTGCGGCGACACCGTGGTGTGGAAGCCGAGCGAGAAGACCCTCCTGTCGGCCGTCGGTGCCGCCGCGCTGCTGGACCGGGCCCTGGCGGAGGCCGGGTTCCCGGCGGGCGTGTCCCGGCTCCTGCTCGGCGACCGCGAGGCGGGCGAGGCCCTGGTGGCCGACCCGCGCGTCGCCCTGGTCTCCGCGACCGGGTCGGAGCGCATGGGCCAGCAGGTCGCACCCGTGGTCGCGGCGCGCGGCGGGCGCTACCTGCTGGAGCTGGGCGGCAACAACGGGGCGATCGTCGCGCCGTCGGCGGACCTCGACCTCGCCGTGCGCGGCGCGGTGTTCGCGGCGGCGGGCACGGCCGGGCAGCGCTGCACGTCGCTGCGCCGCCTGATCGTGCACGAGTCGATCGTGGACGAGGTCGTGGCACGGCTCGCCAAGGTCTACGCCGGCCTGCCCGTCGGCGACCCGCGCACCGAGGGCACGCTCGTGGGCCCCCTGGTCGACGCCGGCTCCCGGGACCGCATGCTGGCCGCGATCGACGAGGCCGTCGCGGCGGGCGGCGAGCTCGTCGTGGGCGGTACGGCGGTGACGGTGCCCGGTGCGGAGGACGCCGCCTACGTGCACCCGGCGATCGTGCGCATGCCGGCGCAGGCCGACGTGGTCAAGCGGGAGACGTTCGCGCCGATCCTGTACGTGCTGACCTACGCGGAGCTGTCCGAGGCGATCGCCGTGCACAACGACGTGCCCCAGGGGCTCTCGTCGTCGATCTTCACGCTGGACGTGCGCGAGGCCGAGACGTTCCTGTCCGAGGTCGGCTCCGACTGCGGCATCGTGAACGTGAACATCGGCACCTCGGGTGCCGAGATCGGCGGCGCGTTCGGCGGCGAGAAGTCGACGGGCGGCGGCCGCGAGTCCGGCTCGGACGCGTGGAAGCAGTACATGCGCCGGGCCACCAACACGGTGAACTACTCGACCGAGCTGCCGCTGGCCCAGGGCGTCAACTTCGGCTGACCCGGCGGCACACCGGCCGGCCCGGCCGCACGCGTCACGACACGTGCGGCCGGGCCGGCCGTCCCCCCACGGTGCCCGCGCCGGTCAGGACGCGGTGGCCGACACCGTCAGCAGGGAGCCGGTCTCGGTGGTCGGGTCGGTGCTCGGTGCGTACCGCTTCACCGCGGCGACGGAGACGCCGACGCGCGCCGCCACCTCTTCGACGCTGAGGGTCTGCGCCCACCGCAGCACGCGGATCTCGCTGATCTGCCCGGTGGTGAGCGGCTTGTCCGGGTCGGCGGCCGGTTCCTCCTCCGCCGGGGTCGTCCGCGCCCGCTCCGGGGACACGGGCGCGTACTTGGCCTCCAGGCGCACGCGCTCCGCGACGATCGGCCCCGCCGTGGCGGTCTCCTCGGTCTCGGTGCGCGCCAGGGACGCCGGCGCCGGCTCGGCCGGCGCGACCTCGGCCGGGGTGCGGGCCGGGCTGCTCGCCGCAGGAGCGTCCGCGGTGATCTGCCTCGGGGCGTCCGGCTCGGCCGCCTCGAGCTCGCGCGCCTCCGGCTCGGGCGCCTCCAGCAGCAGGGAGTCGGGCAGCACCGGCTCCGGCAGCAGCTGCTCGGCCGGCCGTTCGCGCCGCTCGCGCTCGTCGGCGGTCGGCATCCACTCGCCGGCCAGCGCCGCGGCCTCCTGGACCACGTCGCGGATGGTGCGTTCCGACTCCAGGTGCGGGCGGGTCACCTCGGCGGTGACGCCTGCCGGCACGTGGCGGTGCACCCGGCCCACCGCGGCGTTCACCTCGGCGATGCGGGCCGCGCGCTCCTCGGGGGGAGCGATCTGCGCCAGGCGCACGGCGTCGAGCATGTCGAGCACGGCCGTCTGCCGGTCGTTCGCGATCTCGGCCTGCCGGTCGAGGGCCCGCGCGCTGGACGCCGACTGGAAGAACAGGTGCACGGCGACCGCCGCGAGGACGGGGGCGACCGCGCGGGAGATCGCGAAGACGCCTTCGCCGAGCAGCCAGCCGTGCCACGCGGCGAGCGCGCCGGACAGGATGCCGACGACGATCGCACCGCCGAGCCAGCGCGCGTGCCCGGAGACCGGCTGGCCCATCTCGAGCGCCCGGTCGGCCCGTCGCCGGCCCTCCCAGGCGAGGCCGATGACCAGGGCCTCGTAGGCCACGCCGAGTGCGTAGCCGAGCCGGGGTCCCTCGTAGTCGGCGATGGTGTGCGACATGCCGATGTAGGCCCAGGCCGAGAGCCCGAAGGCACCCAGGGCGAAGCCTGGGTTCCTGCGCGTGTCGGCGATGACCGCCGGAACGCGTCGGGGGCGTTTCTCCGATGCCATGTGGGTGGGTCCCTTTCGTCAGAGCAGGTGAGTGGGGGTCGTGGGTCCTCCACCGCTGATCTTCGTCTACTTTGCGCCCTATGCGCTCTTCACGGTCGAGATCGACGTCAATCTTTAACCGAACTGCCGCCGTCCGCACGGCCACACCCGCCCGACCGGTTATCCACAGGTAATCACGCTTGGCGAGCATGATGGGTCTTCGTGTCGAATGCTGGTTGCATGACGCCACCGACCCGATCCGCACCGGCCACCCCGCGCCCCGCACTCGACCTGCTCGACCCGCTCGACCCGCTCGACCCGCTCGACCCGCTCACCCTGCGCGAGCGCCGGGCGCGGGCGGCCCGGCTGGCGCACCGCCTGGTCGCGCACGTGCTGCGCCCCGCCAACAGGGGCGCCGTCGACCGGCAGACCGCGTACGTCCAGGCGGAGTCGCTGGTGCCCGTGGGCGACGTCGACCTTGACCGGTACGGCACCGTGACCCGGCAGTGCGCCACCGACATGCTGGTGTACGCCGGTCCGCGTGACGGGTCCGGCTCCCTGGTCCGCCGGATCCTCGACGGGGACGACGGGGACGACGGGGACGACGGGGACGACGGAGAGCCGGACGACGGCACCGCGCCCGCCGGCCTGCTGCTCGACGCCGTCGAGCTCGCGCTGCTGGACCGCTGGCGTGACGGCGGGGTGCTCGGCCACTTCATCGTGACCGACGTGGTGGACGAGCACGCCGTGCTGCACAACCTGGAGGACGACCTGGACTACCGGGTCTTCACCGGCGGGTCCGAGATCCGTTCGGAGGCGCTCCTGCCGGGCCTCCCGCTGTCAGGGCGCGTGCTGCCCGTCGGGGCCACGTGGATCTTCGCCGGCACACCGGCGATCTTCGCGCCGGACAGCATCGTCGACGTCGTGGGCGGCGTGGTGGAGCTGCTCGCGTCCACGCCCTGCCCGGCCTACCGCAACCCGCGCACGCTGGCGCGCGCCCGCGAGCTCGTGGCCGACCACCACCGGGCGTTCCGGGACCTGTTCGGCGACGTGCTCGTGGAGGGCACCGCGTCGCACGTCATGGACTGCTACCTGCGGTTCCAGGACCGGATCGGGGCACCCTCGGAGGAGTTCGCGCTGCTGGGCTCGCTCCGCGACGAACGCTGGCTGCCCGACGATGCCGCCGACCCGGACGACCCGGCGTACGCGCTGGCGCACCACCCGGTCAGGGGCCTGCGCCTGCTCGACTGGTACGGGCAGCTCCGCCAGGTGCACACGCCGCCGCTCGCGCCGTGGAAGCCGCGCCGGCTGGCCCAGGTGCTCGCCGACCCGGACGCCCCGTCGTGGGTGCTCGCGCTGCTCGCCGAGCGCCACCCGGACCATCTCGACGCCCTCTACCGGGCGGCGTGCGGGCGGCCCGGCCTCGTCTGGGAGCGGCACGGCGCGGCGCTCCTGCGCGACCGGGAGCCGGCGGCGGGCCGGGACGAGCCGGGGCTCGTCATGGCGTCGTCGATCATGGGGCGCGTGCCGCCCCCGGGGCCGGACGGGGCCGACGCCGTCAGCCGCCGCTGACGCTCAGCTCGGCCTCGCGCAGCTTCGCCTCGAACTCCTCGGACAGCTCGCGGGAGTCGAGCCAGCCGTAGGGCAGGTGCGGGGTCTTGGGGGAGCCGGCGCGGCCGCGCGGACCCTCGGCGTCGTCCCCGGGGTAGGGGGCGTCGAGGTCGAGGGCGTCGAGCCGCTCGCGCAGCTCGGCCAGGGTGCTGACCAGGGCGAGCGCCTGCCGCTTCTCCCCGCCCACGGCGTAGCCCTTGAGGTACCACGCCATGTGCTTGCGCAGGTCGCGCATGCCCTTGCCCTCGTCGCCGTCGAAGTACTCGATCATGAGCGTGCCGTGCCGGTAGATGGTGTCCGCGACCTCGCGCAGGCCCGGCCGGACCCGCAGGTCGGAGCCGTTGAACGCGGCCGCGAGGTCGGCGAACAGCCAGGGGCGGCCCTGGCAGCCCCGGCCCACCACGACGCCGTCGGCGCCGGTCTGCTCGACCATGCGCAGGGCGTCCTCGGCGGCCCAGATGTCGCCGTTGCCGAGCACCGGGACGGTGCGCACGGCCTCCTTGAGGCGGGCGATCGCCTCCCACTCCGCCTGGCCCGAGTAGTGCTGTGCGGCCGTGCGGGCGTGCAGCGCGACGGCGGCGGCACCGAGCGACTCGGCGATCCGGCCGGCCTCGAGGTAGGTCAGGTGGTCGTCGTCGATGCCCTTGCGCATCTTGACCGTGACGGGCACGCCGTGCGGCTCGGCGGCCTCGACGGCCGCCCGGACGATGTCGGTGAAGAGCTGCCGCTTCCAGGGCAGCGCGGCTCCGCCGCCCTTGCGGGTCACCTTGGGCACGGGGCAGCCGAAGTTGAGGTCGACGTGGTCCGCCCGACCCTCGCCGGCGATGATCCGCACGGCGGCGCCCACGGTGGCCGGGTCCACGCCGTAGACCTGGGCGGAGCGCGGCGTCTCGTCCTCGCCGAACGTGACGATCCGCAGCGCCTCGACGTTGCGCTCCACGAGCGCGCGGCTGGTCACCATCTCGGCGACGTACAGGCCCGGGTCGAACCCCGTGGACCGACCGGCCTCGCGGCACAGCGTGCGGAACGCGCGGTTGGTCACGCCGGCCATGGGCGCGAGCACGACCGGCGTGCGCACCGTCAGCGGCCCGATCTGGAGCGGCTTGAGCACGGGGGAGCCCGACGCCTGGCCGGGTGCCGTGGGCGACGGGATGGCGGTGTCGAGGGCAGAGGTCACGCACCCATCCTCCCATCGCCTCCGAGGGCCGGGCGCGGTTGTGGTGGCTCTCACGAACCGGACCGCCGTGGCGGCCGGTTCGTCCAGCCATCGTTTGCCGCCGTCCCGGGGCCGTGCATCAATGGACGTGCCGGAGCATCGAGGGGCGCGAGGCGACCGGGCACAGGAAGCCGGGACACCGGACCGCGCTCGACCTCGGGGGCTCGTGATGACGCAGTCCGACCGTTCGACCCAGCAGGTCACCGCCAAGATCAGCGTCGCCACGCTCACCGCCATGGTGGTGGGCTCGATGGTGGGCGCCGGGGTGTTCTCGCTCCCGAGCCGGTTCGCGGGCGAGACCGGCGTGCTCGGCGCCCTGATCTCCTGGGCGGTCGCCGGGACGGGCATGCTCATGCTCGCCTTCGTCTTCCAGCGGCTCGCCGTGCGCAAGCCCGACCTCGACTCGGGCGTCTACGCCTACGCCAAGGCGGGCTTCGGCGAGTACCTCGGCTTCTTCTCGGGGTTCGGGTACTGGGCGAGCGCCTGCGTCGGCAACGTCACCTACTGGATCCTCATCATGTCCACGGTGGGCGCCGTCGTGCCGGTGCTCGGCGAGGGCGACACCGTCGTCGCCTTCGTGGCGTCCTCGGCGTGCGTCTGGCTGTTCTACCTGCTGGTGCGCCGCGGCGTGAAGGAGGCGACGGCGATCAACCGCATCGTCACCGTCGCCAAGGTGCTGCCGATCATCACGTTCGTGCTCATCGCGGTCTTCCTGCTGGACCCGCAGGTGCTGGCCGAGAACTTCGAGGGCTACGGCGTCACCGGCCCGCTGTTCGACCAGGTGCGCGGCACGATGCTGGCCACGGTCTTCGTCTTCCTCGGCGTGGAGGGCGCGAGCGTGTACTCGCGCCACGCGCGCCGCCGGGAGGACGTCGGCCGTGCCACCGTGCTCGGCTTCCTCATGGTGCTGGCGATCTTCGCGTCCGTGACGATCGTGTCCTACGGCATCCTGCCGATGCAGGAGATCGCCGAGCTGCGGCAGCCCTCGATGGCCGGGGTCCTGGAGGCGGCGGTCGGCGGCTGGGGCGCGGCGTTCGTGAGCGTGGGGCTCATCGTCTCGGTCCTGGGCGCCTACCTGGCCTGGACCCTGATGGCCTCCGAGGTGCTGTACGTCGCGGCCAAGGACGGCGACATGCCGCGCTTCCTCGCCCGGTCGGACGCGAACGACGTGCCGCGGTCCGCCCTGCTGCTGACGACGCTCCTGATCCAGGTGATGCTCGTGATCACCCTGGTGTCCGACGACGCGTTCACGTTCGCGCTGGACCTGACCAGCGCGCTGTCGCTCATCCCGTTCCTGCTCGCCGCCGGCTACGCCCTCAAGCTGGCCGCCGGGCGCGGCGGGCCCGCCGCCGGGCAGCACACCACCCGGGACCTCGTGGTGGCGGCCCTCGCGGTGCTGTACACGGCGTTCCTGCTGTTCGCGGCGGGGCTCACGTTCGTGCTGCTGTCGTTCGTGGTCTACGCGCCGGCGACGGTGCTGTTCGCGATGACCCGGCGCGAGCAGGGGCGGCGGGTGTTCAGCCGGGGCGAGCTGGCGATCTTCGTCGTGTCGGTCCTCGGGGCGGTGACCGGCGTCGTCGCCCTGGCCACGGGGGCCATCTCGATCTGACCAGCGGGCCGAGCGGACCCGGCGGACCAGCGGAAAGGGACATCATGACGAACGAGACTCTGCCGTCGGCGGCCTACGGGGTGCACTCCGAGGTCGGGCGCCTGCGCAAGGTGCTCGTGTGCCGGCCGGGGCTCGCCCACCGGCGCCTGACCCCCACGAACTCGGACGACCTGCTCTTCGACGACGTGCTCTGGGTGGACCGCGCGATCGAGCACCACGCCGCGTTCGTCGCCGACCTGCGGGCCCGCGACGTCGAGGTCGTGGAGCTGCACGAGGTGCTCGCCGCGACCGTGCGCGTGCCCGGGGCCCGCGACTGGATCCTCGACCGCCGGATCGTCCCGGGCATCGTCGGTCCCGGCCTCGTGGAGCCGACCCGGGCGTTCCTGGAGTCGCTCACCCCCGAGCAGCTCGCCGAGCACCTGATCGGGGGCCTGGCCACCGACGACGTGCCCGACCTGCCGGCGGCGTACCGCTCGCTGGCCGAGTACACCGCCGACGCGCGGGAGTACCTGATCGCCCCCGTGCCGAACACGCTGTTCACCCGCGACACGACCTGCTGGCTCTACGGCGGCGTGACGCTCAACCCGCTGTACTGGCCCGCGCGGCACGACGAGACGCTGCTCATGAAGGCCGTCTACGCGTTCCACCCCGACTTCGTCGGGTCGACGATCTGGTGGGGCGACCCGGAGACGGACCACCAGCGGGCCACGCTCGAGGGCGGCGACGTGATGCCGGTGGGCAACGGCACCGTGCTGGTGGGCATGAGCGAGCGCACCTCGCGCCAGGCGATCACGCAGGTCGCGGCCGCACTGTTCGAGGCAGGTGCGGCCGAGCGGGTGGTCGTGGCGGGCATGCCCCGGCTGCGCTCGGCCATGCACCTGGACACGGTCATGACGTTCGCCGACGTCGACACCGTGACCGTCTACCCGCGCATCGTGGCCGACATCCACCCGTTCGTGCTGCGCCCGGGCGACGGCGGCGCCCTGTCGGTGACCGACGAGGCGGGCTCCACGTTCCTGGAGGTCGTGGCCCGGGAGACCGGGCTGGGCGCGCTCCAGGTCATCGAGACCGGCGGCGACGTCTACGAGTCGGAGCGGCAGCAGTGGGACAGCGGCAACAACGCCGTCGCCGTGGAACCGGGCGTGGTGTTCACCTATGACCGGAACACGACGACGAACGACCTGCTGCGCAAGGCCGGCATCGAGGTGATCGAGATCAACGGCGCGGAGCTGGGTCGCGGCCGGGGCGGGGGCCACTGCATGACCTGCCCCATCATCCGCGACCCAGCGTCCTGAGCGCCGGCGTCGGTCAGGCGCGCAGCCAGACCGTGGTGTTGCCGGGCAGCACGCCGTCCACCAGGTCACCCGAGGCGACCAGCACCTCGGCATCGGCCGGGAGCGTCAGCGCCGTCGTCGCCAGGTTGGCCAGGACGACCACGCCGGCCACCTGGAAGGCCACCACGTCGGCGTCCGCGGACAGCGCGTCCACCCAGGCCAGCGTGCTCGTGCCGAGCTTCTCCGCGCGGCGCAGGCCCAGGGCCGTGCGGTACAGCTCGTACGTCGAGCCAGCCACGCCGTACTGACGGTCGGCGGCCAGGTCGGCGTAGACGTCGGGCTGCGGCAGCCAGGTCTTCCCGGTGGGGCCGAACCCGTTGCCCGGCGCGCCACCGACCCACGGCAGCGGCACGCGGCAGCCGTCGCGACCGGGCTCCGCGCCGCCGGTGCGGAAGAACGACGGGTCCTGGCGCACCTCGTCGGGCAGGGCGGTGTGGTCCGGCAGGCCCAGCTCCTCGCCCTGGTAGAGGTACGCCGACCCCGGCAGGCCGAGCATCAGCAGCGTCGCGGCGCGGGCGCGGCGCAGGCCGAGCTCCGCGTCGGGCTGCGGGTCGTTCGCGCCGATGCCGTTGAGCTGGCGGCCGCCGATCTCCGCCAGGCCGAAGCGCGACGTGTGCCGCACCACGTCGTGGTTGGACAGCACCCAGGTGGTGGGAGCGCCGACGGACTCCATGGTCCGCAGCGACGCGTTGACGACGGTGCGCATCGTCGCCGCGTCCCAGGGCGTGGTGAGGAACGAGAAGTTGAACGCCTGGTGCATCTCGTCGGACCGGACGTACCGGGCCAGGCGGCTCAGCGGCTCCACCCAGGCCTCGGCGACCAGGCAGCGGTCGCCGTCGTACTCGGCCAGCACCCGGTGCCAGGCGCGGTAGATGTCGTGCACGCCGTCCTGGTCGAACATGGGGCCGTTATTGCCGGCGCCCGTGGAGCCGTCCTCGGGTGCGGCGGGATCGGTCGGGCCCTCGACGGTGCCCTCGACCATGGCGGCCTTGCCGTCCCAGTCGGGCAGGCCGGGCGCCTTGACCATGCCGTGCGCCACGTCCACGCGGAAACCGTCCACGCCGCGGTCGAGCCAGAACCGGAGCACGTCCTCGAACTCGGCGCGGACCTCGGGGTTCTCCCAGTTCAGGTCGGGCTGCGTGGAGTCGAACAGGTGCAGGTACCACTGCGGGCCGCGCTCGCCGTCGTCCTCGCGCGGGGCCAGCCGCGTCCAGGCCGGGCCGCCGAAGATGGACTGCCAGTTGTTCGGCGGCTCCTCGCCGGCCGGTCCGCGCCCGTCACGGAACATGTAGCGCTCGCGCTCCGCCGAGCCCGGGGCCGCCGCCAGCGCCTCCTGGAACCAGACGTGCTGGTCGGAGGAGTGGTTGGGCACCAGGTCGACGATGATCTTCAGCCCGCGCTCGTGGGCGCCGGCCAGCATCTCGTCGAAGTCCGCCAGCGTGCCGAACAGCGGGTCGATGTCGCGGTAGTCGGCGACGTCGTACCCGGCGTCCTTCTGCGGGGAGCGGTAGAACGGGCTGAGCCAGACGGCGTCCACCCCGAGCTGCTTCAGGTGGTCCAGCTTGGCGGTGACGCCGGGGAGGTCGCCGATCCCGTCGCCGTTCCCGTCCGCGAACGAGCGCGGGTAGACCTGGTAGATCACCGCGTCGCGCCACCACTCGGCGCCGACGGCGGGGGAGTGGACGGGGGCGGATGCGGTGAGGTCGTCGGTGGTGAGCGGGGCAGTACGTGTCACGTGTCGCGTCCTCGCGGGTCGGGGGGATTATCGGTGTAACGCTTGCAGCAAGCGTACGGGAGGATTCCGCCCGCACGTGCCGACGGGCGCACCGCCGAGCGGTGCACCCGTCTCTGGGAGGCTCAGGCGTGCGGCGCCGCGCCCGTCGAGCCGCGCACCACGAGCTCCGGGGTGAACAGCAGCTCCGAACGGGGCGCCCGCTCGCCGTGGATCTCGGTGAGCAGGGCGCTCACGGCCGCGTGCGCCATGTCGGCCACGGGCTGCCGCACCGTGGTCAGCGGAGGGTCGGTGAACGCGACCAGCGGGGAGTCGTCGTAGCCCACGACGCTCACGTCGTCGGGCACCGACAGGCCGCGGGCGTGCGCCGCGCGCACCGCGCCGAGCGCCATGAGGTCCGAACCGCAGACGACGGCGGTGTGGCCGGAGTCGAACAGCTCGCCGGCAGCGGCCTGGCCGCCCTCCAGGGTGTACAGGGTGAGGCTGACGTGCTCGCGCGCCTCCTCCTGGGTGGCCGCCAGGCCGTGCCGCAGGAGCTGGGCCACGAACGCCTCGATCTTGCGCTTGGCGGGCACGAACCGGTCGGGGCCGATCGCCATGCCGATGCGACGGTGCCCGAGGGCCACCAGGTGCCGCACGGACAGCTCGATGCTCGCGCTGTCATCCGGCGACACGAACGGGGCGTCGATGCCCTCGGCGTACCCGTTGATCAGCACGATCGGCAGCCCGCGGCCGCGCAGGCGCTGGTAGCGCTCGGTCGAGGCGCGGGTGTCGGCGTGCTTGCCCGAGACGAAGACGATGCCGTCCACCGCGTGGTCGATCAGCGTCTCGACGTACTCGTCCTCGGTGGTGCCGCCCGGGGACTGCGTGCACAGCAGCGGCGTGTACCCGCGCGAGGCGAGCTGCGACTCGATGGCCTGCGCGAACGCGGGGAACACCGGGTTGGACAGCTCGGGCACCACCAGGCCGATGAGGCCGGCGGGGCGGGCACGCAGCGCGGAGGGGCGCTCGTAGCCGAGCACGTCGAGGGCGGCGAGGACCGCCTGGCGCGTCTCGCCGGCCACGCCGGGCTTGCCGTTGAGCACGCGCGACACGGTCGCGGTGGAGACCCCTGCCTGCTCGGCGAGGTCGGTCAGTCGGGTGCGCACGCCTGGCAGCCTAGGTGACATGTGACCTCCTCGTCCCGGGTGACGTCTGCAAGCGATGCTGAAACTTTATCGCAACGGCTTGCAAGGTTGCCGCTCCGCCCCGTACGGTTCGAGCACCCCACACCAGGCCCGCCACGGGCCGCGAACCATCAGGAGTGACGATGCGACGGAGCATCCTGACCGCCGCCGCGCTGACCGCGACGCTGGCGCTGGCCGCCTGCTCGGGCGGCGCGGACGAACCAGCGGCCGAGGAGTCGACCGCACCGGACGGGGCGGGCGCGACCCTCACCGTCTGGGTCGACGAGACCCGCCAGGCCGCCGTCGAGGACGCGGCCGCCGGATTCGAGGAGGCCACGGGCGCGAAGGTCGAGGTGGTCCTGAAGAACTTCGAGGACATCCGCCCCGACTTCCTGGCGCAGGTCCCCACGGGCAAGGGCCCGGACATCACGGTCGGCGCGCACGACTGGCTGGGCGAGCTCACGACCAACGGCGTCGTGGCCCCGATCGAGCTAGGCGACACGGCCGACGCCTTCGAGCCCGTCTCCGTCTCGGCGTTCACGCAGGACGGCCAGGTCTACGGCCTGCCCTACGCGGTGGAGAACATCGCGCTGATCCGCAACACGGAGCTCGCCCCCGAGGCCCCGGCCACCTGGGACGACGCGATCGCGGCCGGCAAGGACGCCGGGACGAAGTACCCGCTGCTGATCCAGACCTCCACCGAGGGTGACCCCTACACCTTCTACCCGCTGCAGACGTCGTTCGGCGCCCCGGTCTTCGAGCAGAACGAGGACGGTTCGTACAAGCCCGAGCTCGCGCTCGGCGGCGAGGGCGGCACGGCGTTCGCCGAGTGGCTCGCGGAGCAGGGCGAGGCCGGCAACCTGAGCACCGACGTCACGTACGACATCGCGCTGGCGGCCTTCGCCAAGGGCGAGTCGCCCTTCATCGTGGGCGGCCCGTGGATGCTGGAGTCGTTCGGCGACCTCGACCTGGCGATCGACCCGATCCCCAGCGCCGGCGGCGAGCCTGCGAGGCCGTTCGTGGGCGTGGCCGGCTTCTACGTGAGCGCGCAGAGCGAGAACGCCCTGCTCGCGAACGACTTCCTGGTCAACTACATGGCCACCCCCGAGGCGCAGCTCGCGCTGTACGAGGCGGGCGACCGTCCGCCGGCCCTCATCGAGGCTGCCGACACCGCCTCCGAGGACCCGATCACCGCGGGCTTCCGCGAGGTCGGCGCCGACGCCGTCCCGATGCCGTCGCTGCCCGAGATGGGTGCCGTGTGGGCGTACTGGGGCGTGACCGAGGCCGCGATCGTCTCCGGCAAGTCCGACCCGGCCAAGGCCTGGGACAAGATGGTCGCCGACATCCAGGGCGAGATCGGTTGATGTACTCACCCGTGACCCGGGGCTCCGGCCGGACCGGCTGGAGCCCCGGGTTCCTCGTCAAGCTCGTCCTGATCGCCCTGGTCGACGCCCTCGGCGTCTACGCGGTGCTGGCCGCGTGGGGCGCCGGGTCCTGGGGCGTCCTGGCCGCCATGGTGGCGCTGCTGCTGGTGGCCAACTGGGCCTACTTCTCCAAGCGCGCGCTGCCGCTGAAGTACATCCTGCCGGGCCTCGCGTTCCTGCTCGTCTACCAGGTGTACGTGGTGGCGTACACGGGCTACGTCGCGTTCACTAACTACGGCGACGGGCACAACTCCACCAAGGAGCAGGCGATCGAGGCCCTCCTGGTGCAGAACGAGCGCCGCGTGGAGGGTTCGCCCTCCTCGCCCCTGACCGTCGTGGCCGACGGCGACACGCTCGGCTTCGCCGTCGTCTCGCCGGACGGCGTGGTGGAGGCCGGCACGGCCGACCGGCCCCTCGAGGTCGTGGACGGCGCGACCGTCGAGGCGGGCCGGGTCACCGCGCTGCCCGGGTACGACGTGCTGGAGTACACCGCCGTGCTGGAGCGGCAGCAGGAGGTCACCGCGCTGCGCGTGCCCGTCTCGGACGACCCGAACGACGGCTCGGTCCGCACGCAGGACGCCCGCACCGGGTACGTCTTCACGTCCACGCTGACCTACGACGCGGCGTCCGACACGATGACCGACACGACCACCGGGGTGACGTACGCGCCCAACGACGACGGCCAGTTCGAGGCCGCCGACGGCAGCACTCTCCCCGTGGGCTGGCGCGTCCTGGTGGGCTTCGACAACTTCGTCACCGCGTTCGGCGACGACCGGTACGCCGGTCCGTTCGGCAAGATCCTGTTGTGGACCTTCGCGTTCGCCGTGCTGTCCGTCGCGTCCACGTTCCTGCTGGGCCTGTTCCTGGCGATCGCCTTCAACGACGCGCGCCTGCGCGGCCGCCGGATCTACCGGACGCTGGTGATCCTGCCGTACGCGATCCCGGGATTCCTCGCGGCGCTGCTGTGGTCGGGCCTGCTCAACCGGTCCTACGGGTTCGTCAACGAGGTGCTGCTCGGCGGGGCGACGATCGGGTGGCTCACGGACCCGGTGCTGGCCAAGCTGGCGGTGCTGGGCGTCAACCTGTGGCTGGGCTTCCCGTACATGTTCCTCATCTGCACGGGCGCCCTGCAGTCCCTGCCGACCGACGTGCTGGAGGCCGCGAAGATCGACGGAGCCGGCCGCTGGCGCACGTGGCGGTCCATCACGCTGCCGCTGCTGCTGGTCGCGACGGCGCCCCTGCTCATCTCGTCGTTCGCGTTCAACTTCAACAACTTCACGCTGATCTACATGCTCACGGGCGGCGGCCCGCGGTTCGACGACGCCTCGGTGCCGCTGGGGCACACCGACATCCTCATCTCGATGGTCTACTCCGTCTCCGGCCTCGACGGCACGGCGGCCAAGGACTACGGCCTGGCCAGCGCCCTGTCGATCGTCATCTTCGTGGTGGTCGCGACCATCTCCGCCCTCGCGTTCCGGCGCACCCGATCCCTGGAGGACATCGCCTGATGAGCACGACGATTCCCCCGGCCCGCCCGGCGGCCACGGCACGGCAGCCGCTGACCCGGCGTCCGACGGCGCGGCGCTGGTTCTCCGAGATCGGCTGGCGGCACGTGGTCGGCGTGCTGGCCGTCCTGTACGCCGGCTTCCCCCTGGTCTACGTGGTCTCGGCCTCCCTGGCCGACGGCGGCACGCTCACCGGTTCGAACGACCTGTTCGTGTCGGTGTCGGGTGCCAACTACGCGGCCCTGGCGGGCACGCGGTTCTGGACCTGGATGGCCAACACCCTGGTGGTGGCGGTCGCGACGGGTGCCGGGACGGTGCTCATGGGGGCCGCCGCCGCGTACGCCTTCTCGCGCTTCCGGTTCAGCGGCCGCCGCGTGGGGCTCACGGCCCTGCTCGTGATCCAGATGTTCCCGCAGATGCTCGCGTTCGTGGCGATCTTCCTGCTGCTCATCTCGCTCGGGAACGTGGTGCCCGGCCTCGGCCTGGACTCCAAGCTCTCGCTGATCTGCGTGTACCTGGGCGGGGCGCTGGGGGTCAACACGTTCCTCATGTACGGGTTCTTCAACACCGTGCCGCGCGAGATCGACGAGGCCGCGAAGATCGACGGCGCCACGCACGCCCAGATCTACTGGACCATCGTGCTGCGCCTGACCGCCCCGATCCTCGCCGTGGTGGGGCTGCTGAGCTTCATCAGCACCTTCGGGGAGTTCATCATCGCCCGGGTGCTGCTGCAGTCGGAGGAGAGCTGGACCCTGGCCGTGGGGCTCTACGGCTGGGTCTCGTCGCTCCAGGACGCCAACTGGGGGCTGTTCACGGCGGGCGCGGTCGTCTCGGCCGTGCCGGTGCTCGCGCTGTTCCTCTTTCTCCAGAAGTACATCGTGGGCGGGCTGACGGCAGGCTCGGTCAAGGGCTGATCGCGTCGGGCCGCCTCGCGCCGACCCGGCTGCCGCACGCCGAGCGCGTGCCCGGGAAGGTGCCCCGCGGGCACGGGTTGCGCTGTGTAGACAACGTCTACTCAGCGCAACCCGTCTGCGCGGTGGAGGTTCCCGGCCCCCCATGACGGATGTCATGTCCGGCCGGTGACGCACGGCCTGCGTGCCGCGCCCCGGGCGGGACCAGCCTGGAGGCATGACACAGACACCAGCACCGAGACAGCACGGGAGCACGCCGGCGCTCGACGTCCGCGGCCTCGTCAAGGAGTTCCATGGCCGCGGCGGCACCGTCCGGGCCGTGGACGGCCTCGACCTGCGGGTCGAGCGCGGCGAGGTCGTCGCGTTCCTCGGGCCGAACGGCGCGGGCAAGACCACGACCATCGATCTGGCCCTCGGTCTGACCCGGCCCACGTCCGGCATGATCCGCCTCCTCCTCGCCGACGACCAGGCCCTCGTGCGCGGCGCCGTCGCCGCCCTGCTCGACCTCGAACCCGACCTGCGGGTCGTGGCGCAGGTGGGACGCGGCGACGAGGTGGTCGGGGCCGTCCGCGAGCACGCCGTCGACGTCGCGCTGCTCGACGTCGAGATGCCGGGCCTGGACGGCGTCGCGGTGGCCGCCGCCCTCCGGGAGCAGGTGCCGGGCTGCCGCTCGCTCATCGTCACCACGTTCGGTCGCCCGGGTTACCTGCGCCGGGCGCTCGGCGCCGGTGCGAGCGGGTTCGTCGTCAAGGACACGCCCGCCGAGCTGCTCGCCGACGCCGTGCGCCGGGTGCACTCGGGCCTGCGCGTGGTGGACCCGGACCTGGCCGTCGCCTCGCTGACCGTCGGTGCCAGCCCGCTCACGGACCGGGAGGCGCACGTGCTGGCGCTCGCGGCCGACGGCGGCACCGTCGCGGGGATCGCCGCGGAGGCGCACCTGTCCGAGGGCACCGTGCGCAACTACCTGTCGTCCTCGATCGGCAAGACCGGGGCGCGCACCCGCGCCGAGGCCGTCCGGATCGCGCGGGAGAACGGCTGGCTCTGAGGGGCGAACATTCGTTTTGCCGGGCTAGCGCAGTTCGGTACGCTTTGCCCCGACCCGAGGAGGAAAGTCAGGATCATGGGAATCCGGTATCGCAAGCGGCTGTCGCTCGGCCCGCTCAAGTTCAACATCACCCAGCGGGGCCTGTCGTCCATGAGCTTCAAGATCGGTCCCTGGACCTGGAACTCGAAGACCAAGAAGCACTCGATCAACCTGCCCGGCGGACTGAGCTGGTACAGCAACAACAAGTAGCCGGACTAGAGTGGCGGCGTGGAGCAACCCGCTGGGAAGAGCATCCCGCCGTCGTACAGCGCGCAGGACGTCGAGCGCTGGGTGACAGAACCGCCCAAGTCGCAGGCCCGGACCCCGTTCGAGCGTGACCGCGGGCGCGTGGTGCACTCCTCCGCGCTGCGGCGCCTCGGCGCCAAGACCCAGGTCCTGGGCGCGGGGCACGACGACTTCGTACGCACCCGCCTGACCCACTCCCTCGAGGTGGCCCAGGTGGGCCGCGGCATGGGCCGCTCCCTGGGCTGCGACCCCGACGTCGTGGACACCGCCTGCCTCACCCACGACCTGGGGCACCCGCCCTTCGGGCACAACGGCGAGACGGCGCTCGCGGAGATCGCCGAGCCGATCGGCGGCTTCGAGGGCAACGCGCAGACCCTGCGCCTCCTGACCCGGCTGGAGCCCAAGGTCCTCGCCGACGACGGCACCCCCGCCGGCCTCAACCTCACCCGCGCGAGCCTCGACGCGAGCGTCAAGTACCCGTGGGCCTACGGGGCCGGCCCCGCGCGGCCCGACGGGACCGCGAGCCGCAAGTTCGGCGTCTACCCCGACGACCTGCCCGTCTTCACCTGGCTCCGCAAGGATGCGCCCGACGGCGTGAAGTGCCTGGAGGCGCAGGTCATGGACCTCGCCGACGACATCAGCTACTCGGTGCACGACGTCGAGGACGGCGTCGTGGCCGGCCGCATCGACCTGGACCTCATGGCCGACGCCGAGGAGCGGGCGCGCGTGGCCGAGTACGTGCGGTCCTGGTACGGCGAGTGGTACCGGGCCGACGCCGTCGACGCCGCGATCGGGCGGCTGCAGGAGTACCTGCGCGGCGAGGGGCACCTGGTGCGGGCCTTCGACGGGTCGCGCCGTTCCCTGGCCTCGCTCAAGGACATGACGAGCCAGCTCATCGGCCGGTTCATCGGCGCGGCGATCGACGCGACCCGCGCCGAGTACGGCGACGGCGCCCTCACGCGCTACGCGGCCCGGCTCGTGGTGCCCGACGAGACCGAGCACGAGATCCTCGCGCTCAAGGGCATCGCCGTGGCCTACGTGATGGCCCCGCGCGGGCAGGAGCCGCGCTACCTGCGGGAGCGTGAGATCCTCGCGGACCTCGTCCACGTCCTGGCCGACCGTGCGCCCCTCGACCTGGAGGCGCCGTTCGCCGCCGACTGGCGCGCCGCGTCCGACGACGCGGCGCGCCTGCGCGTGGTGGTCGACCAGGTGGCGTCGCTGACGGACCTGTCGGCGCTGGCGCTGCACGGGCGGCTCGTGGCCCCCGCCTGAGCGCCGGCACCCGCCGCTGAGCCGGAGGTGTGGACGGCGGCCTCGGGCCCCGCCGCGCGAGCATAGACTTCGGAGCGTGGCCGGGCTGATCAGACGTGAGGACGTGGACCTGGTCCGTGAGCGCGCGCGGATCGACGAGATCGTCTCGGCGCACGTGACCCTCAAGCCCGCCGGGGTCGGCGCGCTGGTGGGTCTGTGCCCCTTCCACGACGAGCGCAGCCCCAGCTTCAACGTGCGCCCCAGCGTCGGGCGGTACCACTGCTTCGGGTGCGGTGAGGGCGGCGACGTCATCGAGTTCGTCATGAAGATGGACGGGCTGAGCTTCACCGAGGCCATCGAGTACCTCGCGGGCAAGACCGGCGTGCAGCTCCGGTACGAGGAGGGCGGCTCCGCCCGTCCGCGCGAGGAGCCCGGCAAGCGGCAGCGCCTGCTGGAGGCCCACCGCGTGGCGGCCGAGTTCTACGCCGAGCAGCTCATGGGCCCCGACGCGGCCGCGGCCCGTGCGTTCCTGGCCGAGCGCAGCTTCGACCGGTCCGACGCCGAGCGGTTCGGCGTCGGGTTCGCCCCCAAGGGCTGGGACGCGCTCCAGCGCCACCTCCAGGGCCGGGGCTTCACGCAGGCCGAGCTCGTGGCGAGCGGGCTGATGTCGCAGGGCCAGCGCGGCATCTACGACCGGTTCCGCGGCCGGGTCATGTGGCCCATCCGCGACGTGACGGGCGCGGTGATCGGGTTCGGTGCCCGGCGCCTGTTCGAGGACGACCAGGGCCCCAAGTACCTCAACACCCCGGAGACCAGCCTCTACAAGAAGTCGCACGTGCTGTACGGCATCGACCTCGCCAAGCGCGAGATCGCCCGCGGCAAGCGCGTCGTGGTGGTCGAGGGGTACACGGACGTGATGGCGGCGCACCTGTCCGGTGTCACGACCGCGGTGGCGACGTGCGGTACGGCGTTCGGCGCCGACCACGCCAAGGTCGTGCGGCGTCTGCTGGGCGACACGACCGCGGGCGGCGGGCTCCAGCTCAAGTCCGGTGCCTCGCTCGGCGGCGAGATCATCTTCACCTTCGACGGCGACGCGGCCGGGCAGAAGGCCGCCGTGCGCGCCTTCGGCGAGGACCAGCGGTTCTTCGCGCAGACGTTCGTGGCCGTCGAGCCCAGCGGCATGGACCCGTGCGACCTGCGCATGGCGAACGGCCCCGAGGCGGTGCGCGCCCTCGTGGACGGGCGGGTGCCGCTCTTCCAGTTCGTGGTGCGCAGCAAGCTCGACGAGTTCGACCTCGACACCGCCGAGGGCCGGGTCGGCGCGCTCCGTGCCGCCGCCCCGATCATCGCGGGCATCCGGGACACCGCGCTGCGTCCCGAGTACGCGCGCCTGCTGGCGGGCTGGATCGGCACCGACGAGCGCGCCGTGGTCCGGGAGATCCAGCGTGCGGCGAGCACACCGTCCCTGCGGGACGCGCCGGCCACCGCGCCGTCGTCCGGCGGCCCTGCCGGACCGGGGGCGGACGGCGACCGCCGGCCCGCGTCGGGCGGCGTGCCCCAGGTGCCCGCACCCGACCCGCGCGACCCCGTGGCCCGTGACGAGCGGCTCGCGCTGGTGGCGGTGCTGCAGTACCCGCAGCACGTGCCGCCGTCGTTCGACGACCTGGGCGAGGACGCTTTCGCGGTTCCCGCGTGGCGCGCGGTGCACACGGCGATCCGGGCGGCCGGGGGTGTCGCCGCCGGGCGGGACACGTCGGCCGCGCAGTGGGTCGCGGCCGTGCTGGACCAGGCCTCCGAGACCGTCGCGGGCCTGGTCACGCAGCTCTCCGTGGCCTCGCTCCCGGAGGACCGGGAGACGGCCATCGCGGCCTTCGTCGAGGGCGTCGTGCGCCGGGTGGTGGACATGGGTCTGATGCGGCGCGTGGCCGACGCGCGCAGCCGCCTGCAGCGGCTGGACCCGTCGGACACGGAGGCCTACCAGGCGGCGTTCGCCGAGCTCCTGGCGATCGAGGCCGAGCGCCGCACCCTCCGCGAGAGCGCGTAGCCGCCCGGGTTCAGGCCGGCGCCGGGCGGTCGCGGGGGAGCAGCAGCACCGTGCCGATCATCAGCGCCGCGCAGCCCACCACGCACCAGAACACCAGGTGCATCGCGCTGGCCAGGCCCGCGCCCTCGGGCGTGCCGTCCGGGCCCACCACCGTCAGGGCGTTGACCACCGCGCCGAGCGCCGCGACGCCGACGGCCTGGCCGATCGACCGCGCGAACATGTTGGTCGCCGTCACCGCGCCGCGCTCGCCCCAGCCCACGCTGTGCTGGGCGGCGAGCAGCGTGGGCACCGCCACCAGGCCCATGCCCAGGCCGATCACGAACACGGCCACCGAGATCTGCCAGACGGCGGAGCCCGCGTCGAGCACCAGGGTCAGCAGCGCACCCGTCAGCACCACGACGGACCCGATGAGGCTGGTCCAGCGGAACCCGATGGCCAGGTAGACCCGCCCCGACAGCGTGGCCGCGATGGGCCAGCCGAGCGTGAGCGCGGCCAGCGCGAACCCGGCCACGAGCGGCCCGACGCCGAGCACCCCCTGCGCGTAGATCGGCACGTAGGTGGACAGGCCGAGGGTGATGACGCCGACCATCAGCGACGCCGCCGTCGAGGCGCCCACGACCCGGCGCCGCAGCAGCCGCAGGTCGAAGATCGGGTGCGCGGTGCGCCGCGCCGACACGGCGAACGCCGCCAGCAGCACCACCGCGGCGCCGAAGATGCCGATCGACGGCGCCGACGCCCAGCCCCAGGCGTGACCGCCCTCCAGCAGGCCGAGCACGAGCAGCGTGCTGCCCGCCGTGAGCAGCACCGCGCCCACGTAGTCGACGGGCTCGCGGGCGCCGTCGCGCTCCTTCTCGTGGAACCGGAGCCAGAGGGCCAGCAGGGCCGCCGCGCCGATCGGCAGGTTGACCCAGAAGATCCAGCGCCAGCTCACGAACTGGCTGAACACGCCGCCGAGGGTGGGGCCGAGCACGGAGGAGACGGCCCACACGCTGGCCATGTAGCCCTGCGTCTTCGCGCGCTCGGCGAGCGTGTAGATGTCGCCGGTGATCGTCATCGACATCGGCAGGATGGCGCCCGCGCCCAGGCCCTGCAGCACCCGGAACCAGATCAGCGCCGGCATGCTCCAGGCCAC
The DNA here is from genome assembly GCF_049532985.1 of Promicromonospora sp. MS192. Classification (GTDB taxonomy): domain Bacteria; phylum Actinomycetota; class Actinomycetes; order Actinomycetales; family Cellulomonadaceae; genus Promicromonospora. The sequence goes on from NZ_CP186693.1 coordinate 449,473, forward strand.
CGCGCACAGCACGGAGCCGAGCACGAACAGGGCGATCCCGGCCAGGATCACGCGCTTGCGGCCGAACACGTCCGCCAGCCGTCCGTACACCGGCACGGTCACGGCCTGGGCCAGCGTGTAGGCCGAGAAGAGCCACGGCACCTGCTCGAACGCGCCCAGCTCGCGCGCGATGGTGGTCGAGGCCGTGGCGAGGATCGTGGCGTCGAGCGCGACCAGCGCCGTGGCGAGCATCAGCGCGCCGAGGATCGGGCCGCGGTCGCCGCGCAGGCCGAGCCTGGTGTCGGTGGCTGCCTCGGCCGACGAGGTCTCGGACGCGGTCATGCCTGGGGGCTCCGGGTGTGCTGCACGACACATGCAAAGTTGCCCGGGGCATCTCCTATTCCCGCGGGAGCCCCGGGGGTCACGAGGCGAGCGGCTCGCGGGCGGGCTGGTTCACCTCGGACCACAGATCGTCGAGCGACAGGCCCAGGACGTCGGCGATGGCCGCGATGGTCGGGAAGGCCGGTGTGGCGATGCGGCCCGTCTCGATCTTCCGGAGCGTCTCCGGCGAGACGCCGGCCGCGAGCGCGACGTCGAGCATCGGGCGGTCTCCCCGGGCGCGGCGCAGGCGGGCGCCGAGGCGCTGCCCGCGTTCGACCTCGGCGGGGGTGAGCGGCAACCTGACCATGGCCCCGATAGTAGTACCGGTATGACATGGCCGGTATAGTTATTGGGAACGCAGTCGGACGTGCCGAGGAAAGGCCCCCATGATCGAGATCCTGAACCCCGCCGAGCTGACCCGGGCGCGCGCCACCGGCGCCCTGGTCGCGGACATCCTGCGGACGCTGCGCAGCCGGAGCGTGGTCGGCACCAACCTGCTGGACCTCGACCGGTGGACCCGGGAGCTGATCGAGGAGGCGGGTGCGCAGTCCTGCTACGTCGACTACGCGCCGTCGTTCGGGCGCGGCCCGTTCGGCCACTACGTCTGCACCGCGGTGAACGACGCGGTGCTGCACGGGATGCCCCACGACTACGCGCTCGCGGACGGTGACCTGCTGACCCTCGACCTGGCCGTGCTGCTCGATGGCATCGCCGCCGACTCCGCCGTGAGCTTCGTGGTGGGTGACGGGCGGCCCTCGGAGAGCGTCGCGCTGATCGACGTGACCGAGCGGGCCCTGGCCGCTGGGATCGCCGCCGCGGGGCCCGGCGCCCGGCTCGGCGACGTCTCGCACGCCATCGGCACCGTCCTGGGCGGGGCGGGCTATCCGATCAACACGGAGTTCGGCGGGCACGGCATCGGTTCGACGATGCACCAGGACCCGCACGTCTCGAACACCGGGCGGCCCGGCCGCGGGTACCGGCTGCGCCCCGGCCTCCTGCTGGCGCTGGAGCCCTGGGTCATGGCCGACACCGACGAGCTCGTGGTCGACGCCGACGGCTGGACCCTGCGCAGCGCGACCGGCTGCCGCACCGCGCACAGCGAGCACACGATCGCGATCACGCCGGACGGCGCGGAGATCCTCACGCTGCCGACGTCGGCCTAGAGGCCGCGACCAGGATCTCGACCCGGCCGCGGGTCGTGCCGGGTCAGGCGCTCCGGTTGCCGGGGATGCCCTCCGGCACGACGCCGCGGCCGTCGTCCGGCACGGAGTCGGCGAGCCGGCAGAGCGTGCCGAAGAACGCGTCGACGTCCCCCTCGCGGCCGCCGATCGCGTCCCGCAGCGTGCGGTCGAAGGTGATGGCCGCGGACTTGAGCCGGCGGTAGAGCGCCTCGCCGGACTCGGTGACCTCGATGCGCTGCACCCGGCGGTTCGACGCGTCCCGGGTGCGGGCGATCAGCCCGCGGTCCTCCATGGAGCGCAGGTGGTGCGTCATGGTCGCCTCGCGGATGCCCACGGCGCGCGCGAGCTCGCGCTGGGTGGCGGGCGTGCCCTGGTGCAGGGCGAGCAGGATGTGCCAGACCTGCCAGCTCCCGCCCTGCTCGGACAGGAGCGCGTCGAACGCGCGCATCACGCGCTGCACGGACTGCCACATGGCGACCGCGACGGGTGTCGGCCCGGTCGCCGGGTGGTCGGTCGCGTCTGACTGGCCGTCGGGCCGCCCGTTCGGTGCCATGGAGGCAGCGTAGTTCGCCCCACGCCGAAATGCGTTGACGCCTAATCCTTAGATGTCTAACGTTGCTCGAGGCAGTACCCGACCCCCCGGAGGCCCTGAGATGTCCACGCACGACAGCACCACCGGCACCACCGCACCACGTTCTCCCGAGGCGCTGGAGCGCGCCCTCGCCCCGCTCGCGGCCGCTCTCGGCGACCGCCTGCTCACCCCGGCGGCGGCCGGGTTCGCCGAGGCGGCGACCGTGTTCGTGGGCGGTCCGCCCCGGATCCCGGCGGCGATCGCGCGCGTGCGCAGCACCGCGGAGGTCGGCACGGCGCTGGCCGTCGCCCGCGATGCGGGGCTGCCGCTCGCGGTGCGCGCCGGCGGCCACCACCAGGCCCGGCACGCCCTGGTCGACGGCGGCCTCGTGCTCGACCTCCGGCTCCTGGACGGCGTCGAGATCGATGCCGCGGCCGGCGTCGGCCGTGCGCAGGGCGGGGTGCTCGCGGGTGCCTACACGGCGGCGGCCGGTGCCCAGGGCCTGGCCACGGGGTTCGGCGACACCGCGACCGTCGGCGTCGGCGGCATCACGCTCGGCGGCGGGATCGGCTACCTCAGCCGGCGCGACGGCCTCACGCTCGACAACCTCCTGGGCGCACAGGTGGTGCTCGCGGACGGCCAGGTGGTGGAGGCCGGTCCGGACGAGAACCCGGACCTGTACTGGGCGCTGCGTGGTGGCGGCGGCAACTTCGGCGTCGTGACGCGGCTGGACCTGCGGCTGCGGGAGGTCGGTACCGTCACGGGCGGCATGATGATGTGGGAGCCGACGCCGGCCGGGCTGGCCACCATCCTGCGTGCCTTCGCCGAGGGCCCGGAGGAGTTCGCGGGCATGATCAACGTGATGGTCGCCCCGCCCGCGCCGATGATCCCCGCCGAGCTGCACGGCACGCCGGTGCTCATGGCGCTGCTGGTCCACTCGGGCACGTCCGCGGCGGCGGACGAGGCGCTCGCGCCGCTGCGTGCGCTCGGCCCGGTGCTCGACGGCGTCCGCGAGCTGCCGTACGCCGCCATGTTCGAGGGCGCGGGCGGCCCGCCGGCCGGCGGTGTCGGCGACGCGCGGACCGGGTTCCTCGGCCGGGGTGTCTGGGCGCCTGACGAGGACTGGGCCGCCGCCGCGATCGAGGCCGTGTCCGGGGCGGCCGGTCCGGCCGCGGTGAACATCCGGCCCATGGGTGGCGCGATCGGCCGGGTCGACCCGGCGGCGACGGCTTTCGCGCACCGCGACCCGGCCTTCATGGTGACGGTGGGCGGGAGCGCGCCGGCGGCCGAGGCGCTGCCCGCGACCCAGGAGTGGGTGGCGTCGGCGGCGTCGGCGCTCGGCGTCGCCGGCCGCGGCTACGTGAACTTCATGGGGGCCGCCACGGAGGAGGACGTCCGCAACGCCTACCCGGAGGCGACGCTCGCCCGGCTGCGCGAGGTGAAGCGGGAGTTCGACCCGGGCAACCTCTTCGCGTCGAACCACAACGTCAGGCCCTGACGGCGTCGGCCCGGCCTGGTCCGGGTCCGGGTCGGGTCGGGTTGGGTCCGGGTTCGGGCCGGCGGGAGCGTTCCGGAAGAACCTGCCCCGCGGAGGTGTGTTGCACACAGTAGACGTTGTCTACGGAGCGCAACACAACCCCGGAGGAACCTGCGCTTCGGGGGTGTGTTGCACACAGTAGACGTTGTCTACGGAGCGCAACACAACCCCGGAGGAACCTGCCCTGCGGGGGGTGTGTCGCACACAGTAGACGTTGTCTACGGAGCGCAACACACCCCCGCGGGGCAGGTTCGGGGGCGGCTGTCTCGTCGTCGGCAGCGTGGCCGGACCGCCCGCTCGCCCGGACCGCTCTCCCGGACCGCTCGCCCGGACCGCTCGCACGGCCGCACCGCAAGGCCGCACCGCCCGCACGCGTCAGGGAACCGTGTACCCCGCCGTCCGGAACATCTCGTACCACTCGGCACGCGTCAGAGGCACCTCCGACCCGAGTGCGGCACCCGCGACCCGCTCCGGGTTGGTCGTGCCGAGCACCACCTGCATCTGCGCGGGGTGGCGCGTGATCCACGCGGTGGCGATCGCGATGGCCGGCACGTCGTACTTCTGGGCCAGCCGGTCGATCACGGCGTTCAGCTCCGGGTAGTCCGGCGAGCCCAGGAAGGTGCCGTTGAAGAAGCCGGCCTGGAACGGGGACCAGGCCTGCACGGTGATGTCGTGCAGGCGGCAGTAGTCGAGCGTGCCGGAGTCCCGGCTGATCGACTGGTCCAGCCCCTGCATGTTCGCGGCCACGCCCTGCGCCACCAGGGGCGCGTGGGTCACCGAGAGCTGGAGCTGGTTGGCCACCAGGGGCTGCGTCACGGACTTGCGCAGCAGCTCGATCTGGCCGGGCGTGTGGTTCGAGACGCCGAACGCGCGCACCTTGCCCGCGGCCGACAGGTCGTCGAAGGCCCGCGCCACCTCGTCCGGCTCCACGAGGGCGTCCGGGCGGTGCAGCAGCAGGATGTCGATGTAGTCGGTACCCAGCGCGGCCAGCGAGCCGTTCACCGACTCGACGAGGTGCTCGTACGAGTAGTCGAAGTACGGCCCCTCGCGCACGATGCCGGCCTTGGTCTGCAGCACGATCTGCTCGCGCTCGGACGGCGTGAGCTGCATGGCCTCGGCGAACCGCTTCTCGCAGCCGTGCGGGCCGGAGCCGTACACGTCGGCGTGGTCGAAGAACGAGATGCCGGCGTCCCGGGCCGTCTTGACCAGGGTGCGCACCTCCTCGTCGGTCTTCTCCTGGATGCGCATGAGGCCGAGCACGACGTTCGGGACGGTGAGGTCCGTCCCGGGCAGGGTGAAGGTCTTCACGGGTTCTCTCCTGTGGTGGGTGCGGTGGGGCTCAGGCTGCCGACAGGCGGGCGACCTCGTCCGCCGTGAGGGTCAGGTCGGGTGCCTGCGCGGAGTCGCGGATGCTCTCCGGGCGCGACGCCCCGGGGATCGGCACGACGACGGGCGCCAGCGCCAGCTCCCAGGCGAGCGTCACTCGGAACGGCGAGACGCCGTGCGCGTCCGCGATCTCCTGGAACGCCGAGTACTCGGTGCCGAGCTCGCCCGAGCGGGCCAGCGAGCTGCCGCCGAGCGGGCTCCACGGCAGGAACGCGATGCCCAGCTCGGCGCACAGCTCCAGCTCCGGCAGCGAGGAGCGGAAGCGCGGCGAGAACTGGTTCTGCACGGACACCAGGCGGCCGCCCAGGATCTCGTTGGCCTCGCGGATCTGGTCGGGGTTCGCGTTCGAGATGCCGGCCAGCTCGATGACGCCCTCGTCGAGCAGGTCACGGATGGCGCCCACGGAGTCGCCGTAGGGTACGGCCGGGTCGGGGCGGTGGAACTGGTACAGGCCGATGGCCTCGACCCCGAGCCGCTTGGCCGACGCCTTCGCGGCCTCCTTGAGGTACTCGGGCCGGCCGTCCTTGGTCCAGGACCCGTCCCCGGGCCGCAGGTGGCCGCCCTTGGTGGCGACCAGGACGTCCGAGGTGTCGCCGCCGTAGGACCGCAGGGCCTCGGCGATGAGCGCCTCGTTGTGCCCCACCTCGTCGGCGTGCAGGTGGTAGGCGTCCGCGGTGTCGATCAGGGTCACGCCGGCGTCGAGGGCGGCGTGGATCGTGGCGATCGAACGGTCGCGGTCCGGCCGGCCCTCGATCGACATCGGCATGCCGCCGAGGCCGATCGCGGAGACGGAACGGCCGCCGATGGTGCGGAGCTGCATGAGTTCTCTCCTTGTTCGCGACGTGTTCGGACCTGAGACTAGGAAGCCGTAACCTAGAAGTCCAACAACTGTGGATCATCATTCCTAGAACTGGTAGTGCTCAATGGAACTGCGTCAGATGGAATACCTCGTGGCCCTCGCGGACGAACGGCAGTTCACCCGGGCCGCCGAGCTCACCGGCGTCTCCCAGTCCGGCCTGTCGGCCGCCATCCGCAACCTCGAGGTCGAGCTGGGCACCAAGCTGTTCACCAGGACCACCCGCCGGGTCGAGCCCACCGAGGCGGGTCTGGCGCTCCTGCCGTTCGCCCGTTCCATGCTCTCCTCTGCGACGGAGGCGCGCGACGCGGTGGTCCAGGTCTCGCGCGAGCTCGCGGGCACGCTGCGGGTGGGCGCGGAGCAGTGCCTCGGCGTCGTCGACGTCGCCACGCTGCTGGAACGCTTCCACCGGCGCTACCCGCGCGTGGAGATCGCGTTCCAGCAGGCGGGTTCGCACGAGCTGCTGGCCGGGGTGCGCGACGGCGACCTCGACGCGGCGTTCGTCGCGACGGCCGATCACGTGGGCGTGCTGCCGCGCACCGTGCTCGGTCAGGAGCCGGTGGTGCTCCTGTGCCCGCCCGACCACCCGCTGGCCGCCCGCGCGGCCGTGGACCGGGCCGACCTCGGCGGCGAGAGCTTCATCGACTTCCACCCGTCGTGGGCGATCCGCCAGCTCAACGACGACGCGTTCACCGCGCGGGGTGTGCGCCGCCGCGTGCGGTTCACGGTCAACGACGTGCACACGCTGCTGGACCTGGTCGACCGCGGCCTCGGCGTCGCCGTCGTGCCGCGGCACGTCGCGGCCAAGCCGCAGGCCGCCCGCCTGGTGGCGGTCCCGGTGGCGGCGGACGGCGCCGGGGACTGGATCGTCTCGCTGGTCACGACCCCGGACCGCAACTCACCGGCCCCGCACCTGACGGAACTCCTGTCGGACGCCCAGCCCTGACCGTCGAGTGCTGAATATTCGCCCTTTTCGCTGTGCCAAGAGGGCGAATATCCAGCACTCAACGGGGTCAGCAGGTGAGGGTCGGGGAGAGCCAGTCGGCGCGGTCGTTGTAGCCGCCGTCGCCCGCGTCGCCCACCCGGAGCGACAGGTCGCGGACCCCCGTGACGTCCACGTCGAACGCGACCGCCGCGCCCCGTTCCACCGTGCCGCTGCTCCAGAGGGTCGCGCCGTCGCCGACGACGTCGAACGTCGCCGTGCCGCCCTCCGGGCCGACCGTGCCGACGACGTCGTCGATGCCGACGCTGCCGGTCAGCGCGGTGCACGCGGCGCCGAGGTAGTACCGGACCGTGGACGGGCTCGCGACGCCGATCCCGGCCGGGTGCACGACGCCGGCGACCGTCAGGGGTGAGCCACCACCGACGCTCTGGTCCACGGTGGGTTCCATCCAGCCGCTGCTCGCACTCACCCACGGGTGCCGCGAGAGCACCACGTCGCCACCCGAGGGTGCCGAGGGCGCGACGGTCACCCGGGCCGGCGGCGTCGTCACGGCCGGGCCGCCGGCAGACGAGACGGACGCCGCGACGTCGTAGCCGCCGGTGGCGGTGCCGGCCGGGACGGTCAGGGTGAAGGACACCGTGGCCGAGGTACCCGGCCGGACGGTCCGCGGGGTGCCGCCGGACGGGCGCGCCGTCCAGCCCTCGGGCGCGTCGAGCACGACGCGCGGGTCGCGTACCGGGGTGCTGCCGTCGTTGTGCAGCGTCACCTGGGTGGTCAGCCGGTCGCCGGCGGCGGCCAGCGCGTCGGTGGTCGGCGTGATGTCGTCGGCTCCCACGGCCGTGAAGACCGGCGGCGCGGCGACCAGCCGCGGGGCGCCGTCGGCCCGGGACGGCGTGACACGCAGCAGCGCCGCGCCGTGCGCGGGCACCGCGGCCCGGATCGTGCCGGCGGACTGCGTGCGGGCGTCCGTCCAGGTGTCCAGCACCTCGAACGCTCGGCCGCGCAGCCCCAGGTCACGGGCGGTCGTGGCCACCTCGGCGGCCCGGTCGCCGCGGTTCAGCAGCGCGACCGCGACGGAGCCGTCCGCCAGCGGCTTGGCCCAGGTCTCCGTGGTGCCGGCCGGGCCCACCCGGGTGCCCTGGACGCCGAGCGGGTCCTGGTCGATCGCCAGCACGTCGTCGTCGAGCAGGATGTCCAGGGACTCCCGGCTCAGCGTGCGTGGGTCGCTGGAGATGACCAGCGGCGCGGCCGCGACGGTCCAGAGCGACATCTGGGTGCGGAACTCCTCGGTGGTCATGCCGAGCTCCGGGCCCAGGTAGTCCGGGTCGCTGAAGTGTCCCGGCCCCGCGACCTCGGGGTGCCGGGCGTTCGCGTCGAAGTTGCGCAGCACGTCCTTGAACTGGATCTGCCCCACGAACCCGACGTCGGTGTAGGTGCGCCACGACTCCGCGATCTCGGGTGCGTAGGTCCACGACCAGGTCGACTGCTGCTCCTCCGGGTAGTCGCCCCAGTCGGGCGACGTCACGGGGTTGCAGAGGTTGAAGATCATCGACCGGCCGGAGCTGTTGTTCCGCAGCGCCTCCGCGAACTCGGTGAACGCCTCCTGCGGGTCCAGGTCGGCGGTGATGCCGCACAGGAAGTCGACCTTGACGGCGTCGTACCCCCACTCGGCGAAGGTGTCGGCGTCGGTCTGGTAGTGGCCGCCGCTGCCCAGCCCGCACGTGCCCGGGATGTACGGGCCGGCGTCGGTGTAGATGCCGGCGCGCAGGCCGCGGTCGTGGATCTCGTCGGCCAGCGCCGCCATGCCGTCGGGGAACCGGGCCGGGTCGCCCTGGAGGCGGCCGTCGGCGCCGCGCGGCACGTCGGCCTGCCAGCCGCCGTCGAGCCACACGATGTCGTAGCCCGCCTCCGCGAGGCCGGACGACACCAGGAAGTCGGCCACGTCCAGCACCTCGTCGGCCGTGAAGTCGCCACCGAGGCCGTAGTAGGTGTTCCAGCCCTGGTAGGGCGTGGGGCTGGGACCGGGCGCCGGGGCGGGCGCCGCAGGTCCGGCGGGCACGGCCGGGGCGGCGAAGGCGGCGCCCGCCGGCCCGGCCGCGGCCAGCGCCGTGGTGAGCAGGGCGGCGCTCGCTCGCGCCACCCAGGTCCGTACGGTGAACATGGGTCTCCTGACGTCGTCGTCGGCTCGGCCGGGGCCGAGGGGAGGAACCCGCCCAGCATTCCGCCGGCCCCGGTCCCGGGGAATGCAGAGGACGACGTACCCGCCTGGACGATCCGACGCGCCGGGCGGATCCTGCCGACCGACCGGCGCCCGCCTCCCCGGCACCGGCCTCAGCGGTCGTGGGCGCCTTGCCGGAACGCTGTCGGGCTGCACGCGTGCACGGTGCGGAACTGCCGGGAGAAGTAGAACGGGTCCGGGTAGCCCACCGAGCGTGCGATGTCGGCCACCGGCAGCTCCGTCGTGATGAGCAGCTCGCACGCCCGGGCCATCCGCAGCCGCTTGACGTACTCGACCACGCCACCGCCGGTCGCCGCCCGGAACCGCGCCGAGAAGTGCGACGTGCTCAGGCCGAACCGCCGCGCGAGCGCCGCCACCTCGACCACGGCGTCCAGGTGCGTGCGCAGGTACTCCTGGGCGGCGCGCACCGGCTCGCCGCGCACCGGGCTGCCCGCGGCGGCGTCGGCCCCGATCTGGGCGAGCACCGACCAGCCCGCGCCGGCGCAGCGCAGCAGGCTGGGGTAGGTCTCGTCGGCCTCCAGGGCGTCGACGACGCGTTCGAGGTCGGCCAGGACGCGGACCTGGTCGTGCACCTCGACCACGGCGACGTCGTCGGGACCCGCGTGCCGGGCCAGGTCGCGCTCGAACTCGCCCACGTCCGGGCCGCGCGCGTGCATCCACCAGATCGTCCATGGATCGTCGTCGTCCGCCCAGTACTCGTGAGGCACGCCGGCGGGGATGACGAGTGCCTGAGCAGCGTCGATGCGGTGCAGGCCGCCGGGGGTGCGGCACCACCCGCGCCCTGCGGCGGACACGATCACGATGGTGCCGACGGCGCCCCGCGCACGCACCCGGCCGTGGTTCGCGGCATGCGGGAAGTAGCCCGCGTCGGTGACCAGCAGACGCGACGCGGGACCGGCCTGGGACGCCGCCCGCACCACTGCGGACGGCAGCACCCGCAGGCGCTGCCCGGGGAACCCGTCACGGATGCGCATCTCCGGAGGGTAGCGCCGGGCCGGGGCCGGTGTCAGCACCCGCGGGAATCGTCGGATCGTCCAGGCAAGTGCGTCGATCCGTCGCTTCCCGGCGCACCGGACGGGTTCGTAGCGTCGGAACCATGCTCGATGTGGAGTCCGTGCTCGACCTGCCCGACCGGCCCGCCGACCTGGCCGGCCGGGCCGCGGCCGCCTGGGAGGCGCCGCTCACCCTGACCACCTACGAACCCCTGCCGCCCGACCGGTTCCCGGCATACCTGGACCGGCGCGTCTACCAGGGGTCGTCCGGCCGCGTGTACCCCCTCCCGTTCCACCACCAGATCGCCGACGAGCCCCACCCGCGCGAGTGGCGCGCCGTGCACCTGGAGAACGAGTGGCTCCGCGTCGTGGTGCTGCCGGAGCTGGGCGGGCGCATCCACGTGGCCCGCGAGCGTGGCAGCGGCCGGGACCTCTTCTGGACCAACCCCGTCATCAAGCCGGCGCTGGTCGGCCTGGCGGGTCCGTGGGTGGCCGGCGGGGTGGAGCTCAACTGGCCGCAGCACCACCGCCCGGCCACCTACCTCCCGGTGGACGTCGAGATCGAGGAGGAGCCCGACGGCGCCGTCGTCGTCTGGTGCTCCGACCACGACCCGTTCACCCGGATGAAGGGCATGCACGGCGTGCGGTTGCGCCCCGGCAGCGCCGTCCTGGAGCTGACGGTGCGGCTCTACAACCGCAGCGAGCTGCCGCAGTCGTTCCTCTGGTGGGCCAACGTGGCCGCCAAGGTCGACGACCACTACCAGTCGTTCTTCCCGCACGACGTGACGTACGTGGCCGACCACGCGCGCCGCGCGATCACGGCGTTCCCGCGCGCCGACCGCCCCTACTACGGCGTCGACTACCCGGCGCTCGCGAGCGAGGGCGGCGACCGGCTCGACTGGTACCGCAACATCCCGGTGCCGACGTCGTACATGTGCCTGGGCAGCGACGAGGAGTTCTTCGGCGGGTACGACCACGCGTCGGGCCTCGGGTTCGTGCACGTGGCCGACCGCGCGATCTCGCCGGGCAAGAAGCAGTGGACCTGGGGCAACGCCCCGTTCGGCCATGCCTGGGACGCGAACCTGGCCGACGACGGATCCCACTACGTGGAGCTCATGGCCGGGGTGTTCACGGACAACCAGCCCGACTTCGCCTACCTCGCCCCGGGCGAGACCAAGGTGTTCTCCCAGTTCTGGTACCCGGTGCGCGACGTCGGCCCGGTGGACCGGGCCACGCTGGACGCCGCGGTCCGGCTCGACCGGCCGGACGGCGGGACGGCGGCGCGCCTCGGCGTCGTCGTGCCGCGCGCCCTGGACGATCTGACGGTGACGCTCACGGCGGCCGGCGTGGTGCTCGCCACCGACGTGGTCGACGCCGACCCGACGCGCCCCGCACTCCTGGAGCACGACGTCCCCGAGGGGACGGGGCCGCTCACCGTCACCGTGACCCACGGCGACCGGACCCTGGTCACCTGGACCGAGCCCGCCCCCGCGGCTCCGGCTCCCGAGCCCGCCCCGGCGGAGGAGCCGCCGGCCCCCGACGAGGTCGGCACGGTCGAGGAGCTCGCCCTCGTCGCCACGCACCTCGACCTGTACCGGCACGCCACGCGCGCCCCCGAGCCGTACTGGCACGAGGCCCTGCGCCGCGACCCCGGGCACGTCGACAGCCTGGTGGGCCTCGCTCGCCGCGCCTACGCGGCGGGCGAGTCCGAGCGGGCCCGCGAGCTACTGGAGCGTGCCGTCGCGCGGCTGACCCGGCTGCACCGCAGCCCCCGCGACACGACGGCGCTCTACCTGCTCGGCCTGGTGCGCGAGCAGCTGGGCGACGACGCGGGCGCCTACGACGCCTATGCGCAGGCCGCCTGGTCGCGCGCCTGGCGCGCCCCGGCGGGCTACCGCATGGCGCGCCTGGACGCGCGCGCCGGCCGCCACGTCGGTGCGCTGGCACGGCTCGACGACGTGCGCCGCACCGAGCCCGACCACCTCCAGGCGCTCGCCCTGAGCGTTGTCTGCCACGAGCGGCTGGGGCAGCACGCCGCGGCGGCATCGGCGCTCACGGCGGCCCGCGTGCTCGACCCGCTCGACGCCTGGCTGCGCCACCTGGCGGGCCTGCCGGCCAGCGACGACGCCCAGACCCTGCTCGACGTCGCGATCGAGCTCGCGGGGGTGGGGGAGCACGACGCCGCCCTCGCCTGCCTCGACGAGGCCGAGACCCGCGAGGACCACCGGCCGGCCGGGCAGACCGCCGTCCGCCCCCTGCTCGCCTACCACCGCGCGCACGTGCTGCGGCTCGCCGGTCGCGCGGCCGAGGCCGGCGCGGAGCGGGCTCGTGCCCGGACCCTGGACGCGACCTGGTGCTTCCCCGGCCGCCTCGCGGACGTCGCGGTGCTGCGCGAGGCCGCCGACGCCGACCCCGCCGACGCCCGCGCCCGGTCCCTCCTGGGGCACTGGACCTATGCCGCCGGGCGCCGCGCCGACGCCCTGGCGCTGTGGCGGTCCGCCGTCGCCCTGGACCCGTCCGACGTCGTGGCCTGGCGCAACATCGGCCTGGCCGCCGTCAACCACGAGCGCGACCTGGCCGCCGCGGCCGCCGCCTACGACCAGGCGTGCGCCGTCGCGCCGGAGGACGCACGGCTGCGGTACGAGAGCGACCAGCTCGCGGCGCTGACCGGACAGACTCCGGCGGCCCGGCTGGCCAACCTCCTGGGGAACGACCATGCGCCTGCTGGGGGCGGCGCCCTCGACCGCGACGACCTCGCCGTCGAGGCCCTGCACCTCATGGTCACCGCGGGCCGCGCGGAGGAAGCCCTGACGATCCTCGGCGGCCGTCGGCTGCACCCGTGGGAGGGCGGCGAGGGGCAGGCGCTCCTGGCCTGGGACCGCGGGCAGACCCACCGCGCGCTCGACGCGCTCGCGGCCGGCCGCGCCGACGACGCCGTCGCCCACCTGCGCTCGGCCCTGACCCCGCCGTCGAACCTGGGCGAGGCCCGCCATCCGCTGGCCAGCACGGCCACCCTGCACCTGCTGCTGGGCGACGCCCTGGCGGCGGCCGGCGCCGCGGACGAAGCCACCGCCGCCTGGCGCACCGCCGCCGCCCAGCGGGGAGACTTCGTCGAGATGAGCACGCAGGAGCACGGCGAGCAGACGTTCTGGACCGTCCTCGCGCTGCGCCGCACCGGGGACGCCGCCGCCGCGGACACGCTGACGGCCGCGCTGCGCGCCTACCGCGACCGGTTCGCCGTCGAGGTGCCGCGCGTGGACTACTTCGCCACGTCGCTGCCCGACCTGCTGCTCTTCGAGGAGGACCCGCTGCGCGTGCGCGACCGGCGCGTGCTCTTCCTCGACGCCCAGCTCGCCCTGCTGGCCGACGACGCCGCCACGGCCGACGCGCTGCTGCGCCGGCCGGAGCTCGCGGCGTCCCGCCACGCGGCCGATCTGCGGCACGCCGTCGCGCGCCGGGGAGAGGCGTTGCTGCACGGGCCTGCCGCCGTCGTCGGGGAGGCTGTGCAGCAGGCCCCGGGAATCTGACGGGCGCGGACCGATCCGCGCCCGTGATCGCCAGAGGTACCAGGTGCGCCAACGAGGGTGCACGAAGGAGGAACAACGATGTCCAAGCGAACGATCACCCGCCGCGAGCTCCTCGCGGGCGGCATGACGCTGGGTGCGGCGAGCCTGCTGGCCGCGTGCGTGGGAACCACGTCGGGCGGCAGCGGCGGGGGCGGGGGCGGCGCGAGCTCCGGCCTGGTCACCCTGCAGAACTCCATCCAGGACGCCGACCCCAAGGCCGCCCTGGAAGCCCTGGTCAAGGCCTACCCCGGCGGCGACGTGACGATGAACTCGGTGGCCACCGAGCAGTTCCGGGCGCAGCTCACGAACTACCTGCGGTCCGGCGACTCGCCCGAGGTGCTGAGCTGGTACGCCGGGTCCGTGGCCCGGTCCTACGCCGAGGAGGGGCTGCTGCTCGACGTCTCGTCCCTCTGGGAGGGCGACGGCGCGTGCGCGGGCTTCTCCGACGCGCTGCGCAGCCTGTCGTCCGACACGGCGGGCAAGCAGATCTTCGTGCCGACCAGCTACTACTGGTGGAGCGTGTTCTACAAGAAGTCGGCGTTCGAGAAGTGGGGCGTCGAGCCGCCCACCTCGTGGGACGAGTTCCACGCGCTGTGCGAGAACCTGAGCGGCCAGGGCATCGTGCCGCTGACCAACGGCCTGTCGTCCACGCCGTGGATGGCGTCCGGCTGGTTCGACTACCTGGACCTGCGGATCAACGGCGCCCAGTACCACCGGGAGCTCCTGGCCGGGGAGCATGCCTTCAACGACCCCGAGGTGGTGGCCGTCATGGAGGAGTACAAGCGGCTCATCCCGTACTTCGACAAGAACGCGGCGTCCTACACCGCGCAGGACGCCGCGACGCCGGTCGCCCAGGACAAGTCGGCGATGTACCTCGTCGGCGCGTTCGTCTCCGGCTACTTCCCCGAGGACCAGCGCGACGACCTCGACTTCTTCTCCGTGCCGGTCATCAACGACTCGGTGCCCACGGCGGAGGAGGCCCCGACCGACGGGTTCTTCGCCGCCGCGCGGAGCGACAACCACCAGGGCGCGCTGGACCTGCTGAGCTACCTCGCCTCCGCCGAGTCGCAGCAGCAGTACATCGAGCAGTCCAAGTCGTCCAACCTGCCCACCTCGCCCGACGTCGACACGTCCTCGTTCAGCCCGCTGGTGCAGAAGGGCATCGAGCTGCTGAACAGCACCGAGGAGATCACCCAGTTCTTCAACCGGGACTCCTCCGACGCCCTGCAGGCCACCGCCGACACCGCCCTGACCAAGTTCCTCGCCGAGCCCGACTCCATGAAGAGCGTGCTCGACGAGTGGCAGCGGGCGGCCGAGGGGGTCTTCGCGTCGTGAGCGCGAGACTCGCCCGCGTCCCGCTGCTCGTCTGGGCGTTCCTGCTGGTCCCGCTCGCGATCGAGCTGTTCTGGGTGTTCTGGCCCGCGGCCAACTCGTTCTCGCTCGCCCTGACCCGCTGGGACGGCATCGGCCTGGCCGAGCCCGTGGGCCTGCAGAACTTCCGCGACCTGGCCGCCGACCCGATCTTCCTGACCGCCCTGCGCAACAACGTGATCTGGGTGCTCGGGTTCGGCGGCCTGTCCGTGGTGGGCGGCCTGGCCCTCGCCGTCACCCTGAACAAGCCCGGACCCATGGTGAGCCTCTACCGCAGCGCCATCTACCTGCCGATGGTCGTCTCGCTCGCCGTCAGCGGCCTGTTCTGGCGCGTCATGTACGCGCCCGACGGGCCCATCAACGGCACGCTGGGGCTGCTGGGGCTGGAGCACCTGGAACGCCAGTGGCTCGCCGACCCCGCCGTGGCCCTCTGGGCCGTGCTCATCGCCGCCGTCTGGCGCCAGGTCGGCTACATCATGGTGCTGTACCTGGCCGGCCTCAAGGGCACCGACGGCACCCTGGAGGAGGCCGCCGCCGTCGACGGCGCGAACGCGTGGCAGCGGTTCTGGCGCATCGTCATGCCGCAGCTGCGCGGCGTGAACATGGTGGTCTTCGCCGTCACGGTCATCGACTCGCTGCGCACCTTCGACATCGTCTGGGCGATGACCCGCGGCGGGCCCTACAACGAGACCCAGCTCCTGAGCACCTACATGTTCCAGCAGGCGTTCACCACGGGGAACCTCGGCTACGCCTCCGCCATCGCCGTGGTCATCTTCGCCCTGGCGATCGGCTTCATCATCACCTACCTCGCCCGCCAGGCCCGGACGGAGGACTGACATGTCAGCACTCGCCCCACCCGCCTCCGGCACGCCCGCAGCGGTCCGCGACCGGCCCGCCCCCCGGCTGCGCAAGCCCCGGCCCGCGCGCTCGCCATGGCTGCACGTCGCGATGCTCCCGGTCACGCTGCTGTGGCTCAGCCCCATCGTGTTCGTGCTGTTCGTCGCCGTCCGCTCCTACGACGACATCGCGGGCCGCGGCCTGGGCGCGTTCCCGGCCACGTTCAGTCTCGACGGCTTCGCCACGGCGCTGACCCAGGGCGGCGTGCTGCGCTCGCTCGGCAACAGTGTGCTCGTCACCGTGTGCGCCGTCGTCGCCTCGCTCGCCCTGTCGTCCTTCGCCGCCTACGCCCTGAGCCGGTTCGACATCCCCGGGCGCCGCACCATCCTGCTCACCATGCTCGCCGGGAACCTCCTGCCCCCGCAGATCCTGCTGGTCCCGGTCGCGTCCATCACCGCCGCCCTGGGCATCGGCGACACGCTGACCGCGCTGGTCGTGGTGCAGGTCGGGTTCGGCATCGGCTTCTACACCTTCGTGCTGCACGGCTTCATGCGCGGCCTGCCGAACGAGGTCTTCGAGGCCGCCCGGCTCGACGGCGCCGGCCCCGGCGGCATCTTCTGGCGCATCGTGCTGCCCCTGTCGCGGCCGTCGCTGGCGGCCCTCGCGGCGCTGGCCACCACCTGGATCTTCAACGACCTGATCTGGGCGATGACGGTGCTGCGCACGGAGGCGAAGTTCCCGATCACGGCCGCCCTGCTCAACCTCCAGGGCGGCTTCTCGAGCGCGTGGAACGTGGTCGCGGCAGGATCGTTGGTCGCGGCCGTGCCGACGGCCATCGTGTTCTTCCTGTTCCAGAAGCAGTTCGTGTCCGGACTTCTCGTGGGAGCCAACAAGTGACCTGGACCCTCCCGACCCGCACGGGTCAGTACGTCGTGGCCGAGGCCCCGCGCGGGGCCGGGCTGGTCGCCGTCGGCTGGGGACCGGCAGCGGCCGAGGCCGTGCCGCCCGTGGCGGCGACGTCCTCCTTCGAGGCCGACCTCGACCTGCTCCCGCTGGAGGCCACCGCGCTCGGCACCCGCAACGTGCACGGCGCCGAGCTGGTGGTCCGCCGTGCGGACGGCGTCCGTGGCGCGCGCCTCGCCCTGACCGGCGAGGTCGTCCTGACCCAGGGCGACGAAGGCGGCACCCACCTGGCCTGCCCGCTCGCCGACGAGGCGCTCGGCCTGGCCGTGACCCTGCACCTGCGCACCCACCCCGTGCACGACGTCGTGGAGAAGTGGGCCGAGCTGCGCAACCACGCCGGGCAGCCGATCGAGCTGCTCCGCGGCTGGGGCGGGGCGTTCACCGTGCCGACGTCGGGCGGGGCGGACGTCGCCCTGCTGGGCGGCGCGTGGTCACGCGAGCTCACGCCGTTCGCGGCGTCGCTGGGGGCGGGCACGCTGAGCATCGGCAGCCGCCAGGGCATCACGAGCCACACGTACGCGCCGGTGGTGACCGTGGTCCCCGCCGGGGCCGACGGCGTCCGGTACGGCGTCGCGCTCGCCTGGAGCGGCTCGTGGCGCATGGCGCTCGACGCCGTCCCCTTCGCCGGTCACGTCCGGGTCTCCGCGGGCCCCGACGACGAGTCCGGCATCCTCACCCTGGCACCCGGCGACGCCCTGACCACCCCGGTCCTCGCGGGAGTCCGGGTCGAGGGCGACGCCGACGACCTGGCCCAGGCCTGGCACGCCTACCAGGCGACGCTGGCCCGCACCCGGGCCCCCGAGCACCGGCCCGTGGTCTACAACTCGTGGTTCGCCACCACGTTCGACGTCCGCGTGGAGCACCAGCTCCGCCTCGCCGAGGCCGCCGCCGAGGTGGGCGCCGAGGTCTTCGTGGTGGACGACGGCTGGTTCCGCGGCCGCACGAGCGACCGCGCCGCACTGGGCGACTGGGAGGCCGACACCGACCGCATCCCCGGTGGCCTCGGCCCGCTGGCCGACGGCGTGACGCGGCTCGGCATGCGGTTCGGCCTCTGGGTCGAGCCGGAGGCGGTGAGCCCGGACAGCGACCTGTACCGCGCGCACCCCGACTGGGCGCACCACGTCGCGGGCCGCCCGCTGGAGACGCTGCGCCACCAGTACGTGCTCAACCTGGGCCTGCCCGAGGTCGAGGAGTGGGTGCTGGGCACGCTGCGCCGCCTGCTGACCAGCACGGACATCACCTACCTCAAGTGGGACATGAACCGCTCCATCGCCGACGGCGGCCGCACGTCCCCGGCGGGCGACGACTGGTCCTGGCGCCACACCCACGCGTACCACCGGATCCTCGACGCCCTGCGCGCCGAGTTCCCGCGTGTGACGGTCGAGGCGTGCGCGGGCGGCGGCGGGCGCATCGACCACGCCGTGCTCGCCCGGACGGACGTGGTCTGGCCCAGCGACGAGACCGGGCCGCGCGACCGGCTCGCGATCCAGCACGGGTTCCTGGGCGTGCTGCCGGCCTGGACCATGAGCTCCTGGGTCACCGACCTGCCCGACCTGCTCGACCCCGACCGGGAGAGCGCGCCGGCGAGCCTGGAGTTCCGGTTCGTGGTGGCGATGGCCGGGGTGCTCGGCATCGGCGCGGACCTGCTGCCCTGGGACGACGCCACCCGCAGGCGAGCGGCGTCGTTCGTCGGGCTGTACCGCGAGATCCGGCCGGTGGTGCACACGGGGCTGACCCGGCGGCACGGCGCACCGGCCGACGCCGCGTGCGCGGTCCAGTACACCGGGGAGGACGCCGTGGTCGTGCTGGCCTGGCGCCGCGCCGGGGACGCCCCGCTCACGGTCCACCTCGGCGACCTCGACCCGGATGCCCGCTACCGCGTGCGGGGCACCGACGAGATCCGCACGGGCAAGGAGCTGGCGACCGACGGCCTGGTCGTGCCGTGGACCTGGCGGGACTGCGACGTCGTCGTCCTGGACCGGCTGTGAGCGTGCCCGCCGCCCGCCCGCTCACCGTCCGCACGGACCCCGCGCTCGGCGGCCGCTGGACCTCGTTGGCGACCCCGGAGCGCGAGTGGCTCTGGCGCAACCCCCGCGTCCCCGCGGCGGACCGGGTCGCGGTGGCGCCCGGCGACCCGTTCGTGGACGCGGGCGGCGCCGAGGAGTGCTTCCCCACGATCAACGGTCCGAGCGACCACGGCGAGGTCTGGTCGCGGCCCTGGACCACCGGCGCGCCGGGCGTGGCACGGGCCCGTGCGGGTGCCCTGACCCTGACCCGCCGGCTCACCACGCACGACGGTGTGGTCCGCGCCGACTACACGGTCGACGGCCGGCCCGGTGCCGGCGTGCTGCACGCCGTGCACATGCTCCTCGACGTCGGCCCGGACGCGCGCCTGGAGGTCCCCGGGCGCCCGGACGTGCTCGTGGTCGAGTGGCCCGAACCGGGTGCCACGACCGCCACGACCTGGCCCGACGGCGGGGGAGTGCCGCTCGACGCCCTGGGGCCCGACGACGGCACCGCCCGGTGCGCCGTCGTGGCGACCGACCGGGTCGACGTCGTGGACGGCGCCGACCGCCTGAGCCTGCGCTGGGGCACGCCCGGCTCGGCCCCGCTCTCGCTCGTCGTCTGGCGCAACCTCGGCGGCTGGCCCGAGGGGAGCCCCTACCGCTCGATCGGCGTCGAGCCGCTGCTGGGCGCGGAGACGAATCTCGACCGCGCAGGGCGCGACAGGTCGGCTCGTCTGGACGGGCGCGGCCGGCTGGCGTGGTGGCTGGAGGCCACGGCGTCGCGCCCCGTCACGGCGTGAGGATCTCCACCCCGCTCGCCGTGAGTGCGTCGGCGATGTCGTCCGGCGGCCGGGTGTCGCAGACGAAGTAGTCGGCGCGGCCGAGCTCCGCGACCGTGGCGAACAGCCGTCGCCCGAGCTTGGTCGAGTCGGCGAGGACGGCGACCTGGCTCGCATGGTCCATCATGGACGCCATCATCGCGGCGTCTCCGAGGTTGCTCGTCGAGTACCCCGTGGCCGACACGGCGCCCACCGCGATCAGGGCGAGGTCGGCCTGCACGGCGATCTGCTCGCCCTTGCCGTCGACCTGGAAGCTCACGGGGCCCGTGGTCGTCTGCGTGATCGACCGCACCGACCCGCCGAACACGTACAGGTCGCGGTACGCCTCCGGCGGGGTCTCCGCGGGTATCCGGAGGTTGTTGGTAGCGATCGTCAGGTCACGGTGGTTGCGCAGGTTGCGGGCGACCGCCAGGTTCGTGGTGCCGCCGTTGAGCATCACCACCGACCCGTCCGAGACGATCTCCACCGCACGACGCGCGATCGCCTCCTTCTCCTCGACCTGCATGCGCAGCCGGACATCGAGACCGCTGTCCTTCGGCGCCGTGGACGACACGCTCACCGCTCCGCCGTGGGTGCGGATCAGCAGACCTTCGGTGTCCAGCTGGTCGAGGTCGCGGCGCACGGTGTCGATCGACACGTCGAAGCGCTCGGCGAGCTGCGCGACGGTGACCTGGCCGTGCCGGCCGACGTACTCGGCGAGTGCGGCGCGCCGCCCGGCGGGCAGCTGACGTGCCCGCTCTCCTCCGTCGTCGCTGGTGCTCATGCAAGAATTTCTAGCATATGACGGCATCCCGAAGCGACCTAGGACGCAGGAAACAGCACCGTCGGAGGTGGGTGAAAATGCTGTACCTGGGCCGCTCTCTACCGAGAAGAGGCTGATGCGCGCCGGGGCTTGACCTTCACTTCTGCGAGGTCTACTGTCGAAAAAGCAGCAGGAACGCGCAAAGAACAGCGCAGAACTGCACGGACCAGAAAGAGGAGTGAGATGAGCAACGAAGCTCAAGTCAGGCGACGCGTCGTCCGGGTCGCGGGTGCCAGCGCCGCCGCCTTCGGCCTGCTCGCCGCCGCCGGGTGCGGTACCGGCGGGAGCGGTGGCGACTCCGGCGGCGACGTCACGATCGAGTTCGCCCAGTGGTGGGAGCCCGAGCTGCCCGATGGCGAGTTCCGGGCACTGATGGACGAGTTCGAGCAGCAGAACCCCGGCATCACGGTCGAGCTGATCAGCGGTCCGTACGCCGCCACCAAGGAGCAGCTCTTCGCCGGTGCTGCCTCCGGCACGATGCCCGACGTCGTCGGCCTCGACGGGGCCTGGGTCAGCGACTTCGCGTCGCAGGGCGTGATCACGGACCTGACCGCACTCATGGACGAGGCCGGGTACGACGACAGCGAGCTGGCCAGCCAGGTCCAGGTCGACGGGTCCACCTACATGATCCCCGTCGTCAACTTCGTCTACCCCATGTTCACGAACGACACCCTCCTGGCGGACGCCGGGGTGGACGCCCCGCCGACGAACCGCACGGAGTTCGCCGACGCCGCAGCGGCGGTCACCGCGCTCGGCGACGACACGAGCGGCTGGATCCTCCCGCTCTCGCTCGAGACCCCCAACGGTGTCCAGAACGACGTCATGTCGTGGACCTGGGCCTCCGGCGGCACGATGCTCGCTGACGGGCAGCCCGACGTCACGAACGACGACGTCAGGTCGACGGTCGAGTACGTGCAGGGCCTGTGGGACGACGGCGTGATCGCTCCCGGCTCGTTCACGATGAAGGAACAGGACAAGGTCGAGGAGTTCACCAACGGCCGCGTCGGCATGATGATCGACTCGCTGGCGCACATCAACCTGATCCGCGACGCCAATCCTGACCTCGAGTTCTCGGTCTCGGCGATCCCCGCCGAGGACGGCTACGAGGGTGAGCGCGGTATCCCGTACGCGTCCTGGGGCATCGGGGTCGCCGAGAGCTCGGAGCACCCGGAAGAGGCCTTCAAGCTGGTCGAGTTCCTGATGAGCCAGGAGACCAATTCCGAGCTGTCCTCGATCGCGAACGCCTTCCCGGGCAACAAGAACTCGACGCCCGACTTCGTGGCCGACGACGAGCTCTTCGCTGACGCGTTCGAGATCTACAAGGCGGGCTACCCCGCCAACGAGTTCACGGGACTGCCCGTCGCCGAGCAGCTCATGCGTCTGTTCGGTGAGCAGCTCCAGGTGCTCCTGGACGGCGGCCAGACGGTCGACGAGACGCTGGACAAGACACAGGCGGCCTGGGAAGCGGAGTTCTAGGTGCCGACGATCTCATGCCGTGCCGCGGCATCGACCGCGGCACGGCACCGCACAGGAGGAGCAGCGAGAAGATGCAAGACGTGATCGTCGCGCCCGCCCCGCCGGACGCACCCACCGAGCCACCCCGCAGGCGTAGGCCGTTGGGCCGGACGGTCGAGCCGTACGGCTTCCTGGTACCGACCCTCGCCCTCATGTTCGTGCTGATGATCATCCCGGTCGTCCTCGTCGTGGGCTACTCGGTCATGGACAACGTGATCCTGAACGCGACCCCGGAGTTCGTCGGCCTCGACAACTTCGTCACGGTCCTCACCGACGGCGCGTTCCTGACCGCGACCGGGAACACCCTCTTCTTCACGGTGGTCAGCGTCGCGGCGCACCTCCTGATCGGCCTCTGCTTCGCGATGCTGCTCAACAGCCCGCTCATCGGCAGCGTCCCACGCGCGGTCTTCCGCGCCCTGTACATCCTGCCGTGGCTGTTCACGGCAGCAGTGATCGCGGTGCTGTGGCGGATGCTGCTCGCGCCCAACGGTGTCATCAACTACCTGCTGAGCACCGATGTCGAGTGGCTGGCCTCGCCGGCCCTCGCGCTCGGCACGGTCACGTTCATCAACATCTGGGCCGGCTACCCGTTCTTCATGGTGAGTCTGCTCGCGGGCCTCCAGGGTGTTCCGGCCCAGCTCCACGAGGCGGCGACGGTGGACGGCGCGAACGCCTGGCAGCGGTTCTGGAACGTGACGATCCCTCAGCTCAGGCCGATCATCATCAGCCTGACGCTGCTGGACCTCATCTGGACCTCGCAGCAGTTCGCGCTGATCTGGATGACGACCGGCGGCGGTCCCGTCAACGTGACCGAGATGCTCAGCACCTACACCTACAAGCTGGCGTTCAGCCGCTACGAGTTCTCGCTCGCCTCGACGAGCGCGGTGCTGGTGCTGCTCATGTCGATGGTGCTCGCGTTCTTCTACGTGCGTCACCAGAAGGCGGAGGACTGATCATGACCATGTCCGGGACAGCACGCCGGCGCTCTCGCCAGCGGGTCGGCGTCATCATCGGTCTCGTGCTCGGGGCGATCTTCGCCGCGGCACCCGTACTGTGGATGCTCGCGAGCTCGTTCAAGTCCAACACCGAGATCTTCGAGCTCCCGCCCCGCCTGATCACCGGCAGCTTCTCCTTCGACGCCTACGCCGCGATCTTCGGCGACCCCGAGAAGGTGCGCTTCTTCGTCAACAGCTATGTGGTGTCGATCTCGGTCACCGTGCTGACGCTGCTGGTGGCGATCCACGCCGCCTACGCGTTCAGCCGGTTCGACTTCCCCGGCAAGCGGGTCATCAACATGGTGATCGTCAGCGTGCAGGCGGTCCCGCCGATCACGCTGCTGATCCCGTACTTCGGGCTCATGGTCGCGCTCGGCCTCTACAACACGTATCCCGGGCTGATCCTCACGTACATGGTCTTCACGCTCCCGTACGCGATCGTCATGATGACCGGCTATCTCAACACGCTTCCCAAGGAGCTCGACGAGGCCGTCCGGATGGACGGCGCCGGGTCGTTGACCGCGCTCTGGCGCGTGCTCGTCCCGGTCTCGGTGCCCGGCATCGTGTCGGTCGGTGTCTACACGTTCATGATCGCGTGGAACGAGTACCTCTTCGCGCTCACACTGACCCGCACCCAGGACATGCGCACGGTCCCGATCGGCATCCAGCTCCTCATGGGACAGCACTCGTACGAGTGGAACGAGCTCATGGCGATGAGCATCCTCGGATCCGTCCCGGTGCTCGTCCTCTTCCTCTTCTTCCAGCGCTTCTTCATCAGCGGACTCACGTCCGGTTCGGTGAAGAGCTGACTGCCCGACCTACCACCGCACACAAGCATCGGAGAACACACAGTGCTCATCAACGGCAAAGCCCTGCTCGACGTCGCCAACGCGAACAGCTTCGCGGTCCCGGCGTTCAACATCAGCGACTGGGCCATGTTCACCGGCATCATGGACGTGAGCGAGGAGCTCGAGGCTCCCGTCATCATCGCGATCCACCCCGACGAGGTGAGCCATGTGACGACGGACCTCATCCAGGCCATCCGCGCCCGTGCGCACCGCTCGTCGGTGCCCGTCGTCATCCACTGGGACCACGGCGGTACCTACGAGCAGATGCTGGTCGCGATCCGGGCCGGGTTCACGTCGGTGATGATCGACGCCTCGCTGCTGCCGTTCGAGGAGAACGTGGCGCTGACCAGGAAGGTCGTCGACACCGCGCACGTCGTGGACGTCTCGGTCGAGGGCGAGCTCGGCACGATCGGCGCCAATGACAGCTACGGCGAGGCGGGTGCCGCCGAGATCGCCTACACCGACCCCGCGGACGCCCTGCGCTTCGTGCAGGAGACCGGCGTCGACAGCCTCGCCGTGGCGATCGGCACGTCGCACGGGCTCTACCCGGCACAGAAGAGCCCCGAGCTCAAGCTCGACCTGCTGCGTGAGATCAAGGGCCTCGTCGGCATCCCCCTGGTGCTGCACGGCGGCTCGTCGAACCCTGACGAGGAGATCGGCCAGTCGGTCAAGCTCGGCGTCAACAAGATCAACATCTCGAGCGACATCAAGGTCGCCTACCACGAGCGCCTGCGCGAGGTGCTCGGTACCGACCGCAAGCTTCGTGAGCCCAACGTGATCCAGCCCGGGCCCATCGCCGCCCTGAAGGTCACCGCCGCCCAGAAGATCCACCTCTTCGACGCCGCGGGCAAGGCCGCGCTCTACTGAGAGAGTCGTTCATGCGTACCTCGATGGTGCTGGGGCTCGGCGGGACGGTCGACTACGAGCTCACCTGGGACTCCCGCCTGCTCGAGTCGATCGCGGCCGAGCAGGGGATCGCGGCCGGTGAGCTGGATCCCGCGATCCCCGTGGTCGACGAGCGCAGCCTGGTCGTCTCGATCCTCGGCTACCTGCGCGACGGCGTCGGCGGGGAGCGGTTCGTCGCGAGTCCCGAGATCCTCGACGCGTTCGCCGCCCGGTTCGATACCCGGATCACGCTGGGCGGCACCTGCGTGCGTGCGGCGATCGCCATGCGCTCGCTCGGCGTCGACTCGCTCGTGCATCTGGTCAGCATCGACGACCACGTGCGCCGGCTGCTGCCCGACGGCGTCTCGTACGTGTGCAGCGCCGACGAGGACTCGACCGACCCGCACCTGATCGTGCAGTACCCGGCGGGTGCGAGGATCCGGGTGGGGGACACCGAGATCGTCACCGAGCACCCGAACCGCCTGATCTACGTCAACGACGAGCCCAACCGGGAGCTCGTGCTGAGCGACGAGCTCGACACGCTCGTGCCGCAGGCCCGGGTCTTCCTCGTGTCGGGGTTCAACACGATCCAGGACGAGGCGCTGCTCGAGGACCGCCTCCGGCACACCGAGCGGCTGCTCGGCACGCTCCCGGCCGGCGGCGTCTCGATCTTCGAGGACGCCGGTTACCACGAGCCGGCGTTCAGCCGCCGCGTACGCGAGGTGATGGCCCCTGCCGTCAGCGTGTACTCGCTCAACGAGGACGAGCTGTTCGCCTACCTCGGCCACCGCTTCGACCTCCTGGACGTGGACGCGGTCGAGGGAGCGCTGCACGACATCAGGGCACTGATCCCGGCGCGCAGCCTCGTCATCCACACGAAGTACTGGGCGCTGGCGCTGGGTGAACGCGCCCAGGAGCTCGCCGAGGCGGTCCGCGGCGGCATCCTGATGGCGAGCACGCGGTATCTCGTGGGCGACGGCCAGACGGCCGAGGACTACGCCCGCACCGCCGCGATGGAACCCCCGGTGCGTGGCGTGGCCTTCGCCGGCGAGCTCGAGCGCCGGTTCGGCACGTGGCTCGCCTGCCGGCCGGCTCTCGTCCTGACGACGCGGACCCCGACGACGATCGGACTTGGCGACGCCTTCGTCGGCGGCTTCATCGCGGCCCTCGCCAGGAACCGGGTGGCGAAAACTCTTCCAGTGTAAGAATTTCTGGGTACGGTCGTCCTGCGGCGCTGTGGGCGCGGCGGCGACGTGGCAGCCGCCGTGGGTGCCGCGTCGCCGCCATACCGAACGAAGGGGTTCTTATGCCGACACCATCCGTACAGCTCTACTCCGTCCGGGACGCGGTCGCGGAAGACCTGGACGGCGCCGTCGCACGCCTGGCCCGGATCGGGCTCCGGCGCGTCGAGCCGTACGCCTTCCACGAGCGCACCGCGGAGTACGGGCGTGCGCTCGCCGCGACGGGCCTGACGGCGCCGTCCGGGCACGCGCCCGTCCTGACGTCGGACACGCCCGAGGCGATCTTCGACGCCGCGGCCGAGCTCGGGATGACAACGGTGATCGACCCGTTCCTGCCGGCCGAGCTGTGGCAGACAGCCGACCAGGTGGCGCGGCTCGCGGAGCGGGTCAACGGGCTGGCAGGTCTTGCGTCCGACAGAGGGCTGGAGCTCGGCTACCACAACCACGCGTGGGAGCTGAGCACCCGTCTGGACGGCCGCCACGCGCTGGAGGTCTTCGTCGGGCACCTCGCGCCCGAGGTGGTGCTGGAGGTGGACACCTACTGGGCGGCCGTCGGGGGAGCGGACACGCCGGCCCTGCTGCGGGAGCTGGGCGACCGGGTGCGGCTCATCCACGTCAAGGACGGCACGCTCGACGGTGACGTGGACCGGCAGGAGCCCGCGGGCTCCGGCGACGTGGACGTCCCGGCCATCCTCGCCGCAGCCCCGGCGGCGACCCGCGTCATCGAGTTCGACGCCTACGCCGGCGACGTGTTCGACGGCATCGCACGGTCGCTGGCCTGGCTGACGGAGCACGACCGATGACCGCGCCGGCCGGTGTCGGCGTCATCGGGGCGGGCAACATCTCGACGCAGTACCTGGAGAACCTGACCCGGTACGCCGACGTCGAGGTGCGGTTCGTCGCGGACCTCGACCTCGCACGGGCGGCGGCCCAGGCCGAGGCGTACGGCGTGCCGGCGTCGGGGACGGTGGACGAGCTGCTGGCGCGCGACGACGTCGACGTGGTCGTGAACCTCACGGTCCCCGCGGTGCACGCCGACGTGGGGCACCGGATCCTCGCCGCCGGGAAGCACGTGTGGAGCGAGAAGCCGCTCGCCCTCGACGCTCCGGCGGCCGCCGCCCTGCTCGCCGACGCGCAGGCGCGCGGCCTGCGCGTCGCGTGCGCCCCGGACACGGTGCTGGGCGCGGGCCTCCAGACGGCGCTGCGGGCGATCGCACGCGGCGACATCGGGGAGCCGCTCACGGCGACGACGATGTTCCACGTGCCCGGCCCGGAGTCGTGGCACCCGAGCCCCGGTTTCCTGTTCGCGCGCGGTGCGGGCCCGCTGTTCGACATGGGCCCCTACTACGTGACCACGCTCGTGCACGTGCTCGGCTCCGCGACCCGGGTGCAGGCGGTGGCCTCCACCTCACGCACGAGGCGGGTCATCGGCAGCGGTCCGCGGGCGGGCGAGGTGTTCGACGTCGAGGTGCCCACCCACCACGCCGCGCTGATCGAGTTCGGGCCGGGGCGGTCCGCACAGTCGACGTTCTCGTTCCAGCACGCCCTGCCCCGGTCGGGGTTCGTGGAGGTCAACGGCACCGAGGGCACCATCGTGCTGCCCGACCCGAACGGGTTCGACGGCGACTCGGCCCTGTGGCGGTACGGCTCCGAGGAGCCGACGGTGCTGCCCGCGCAGGGCGCGGGGTACGGCCGCGGCGCCGGCGTCGTCGACCTGGTGCGCTCGGTCCGCGACGGCCGCGCCGAGCACGCCTCGGGAGCTCTGGCGGCGCACGTCCTCGACGTCCTGCTCGCCGTCCGGGACGCGGCCGAGACCGGGCAGGCGGTGGAGGTCGCCTCCGCCGTCGCACCGGTCGCCCCGCTCCCGGAAGGCTGGGACCCGGCGGAGGCGACGGGGTAGCGCGCGCGGCTCACACGTCGGGCCCGCGGCTCGGCAGCAGCCGCTCCAGCAGCGCCAGCGACCGGCGGACGTCCACGGCGTCGGGGTCGAGCAGCCACTGCAGCTGGAGCCCGTCCGACGCCGCCGCGACCAGCGCGGCGGCGTCGTCCGGGTCGACGTCGGCCGCGATCGTGCCCGCCGCCTGCCCGGCCCGGACCCGTCCGGCAAGGTCCGTGCGCACCCGGCGGAACCGCTCCCGCACGAACTCGCGCGTCTCGGGGTGCTGCTGCGCCTGCAGGGCGTCGGTCGTGAGCGTCGCGTACAGCTCGACCAGGCCCGGGATCGAGCGGTTCCGCTCGGCGCTGCGCTCCATCATCGCCACCGCCGAGACCTCCTGCGGCGCCGACGGCAGGTGG
This sequence comes from Promicromonospora sp. MS192, assembly GCF_049532985.1. GTDB lineage: Bacteria > Actinomycetota > Actinomycetes > Actinomycetales > Cellulomonadaceae > Promicromonospora. The sequence goes on from NZ_CP186693.1 coordinate 477,701, forward strand.
GCCGTGGCGTCGCGCACCGTGGCCTCGTGCGCCCGGTAGACCTCGACCAGCAGCTCGTCGCGGTTCGCGAAGTAGTAGCGCAGCGCCGCGTGCGAGACCCCGATCGCCTCGCCGATCGCACGCAGGGACGCTCCCACCCCGCGCTCGGCGAACACGGCGATGGCGCTCGCGAGGATCTGCGCGCGCCGCTCGGGGGCCTTGCGGTACGACCGCGCCCGGTCTGCCGTGTCGCCGTTCACCATGGGGGCCATCGTACGAACGGATCGTACGAACGGACGGGACGGCGGGAGCGGGCGGAATGCCGGGCGACCGCCCGGGGTTGCCGACCGTATGAGCACATTCGGCATCATCGGAGCAGGAAACATCGGCAGCCAGGTCGCCCGCGTGGTGATCGCGCAGGGTCACGAGGTGGTGATCGCCAACTCCCGCGGGCCGGAGACGCTCGCCGGTCTCGTCGAGGAGCTCGGGCCACGGGCCCGCGCGGCCACGGCCCAGGAGGCGGCCGAGGCGGCGGACGTCGCCGTCGTCTCCGTCCCGCTCAAGGCCTACCGTGACATCCCGGTGGAGCCGCTGGCCGGCAAGATCGTGCTCGACACCAACAACTACTACTGGGAGCGCGACGGCCACGTCGAGGCGCTCGACCGCGGCGAGGCGACCACCGCGGGCCTGCTGCAGGAGCACCTGCCCACGTCGAAGGTCGTGAAGGCGTTCAACCAGATCGTCGCGGCGAGCATCACCACCGACGGCACGCCCGCCGGGACGGAGGACCGCCGGGCCCTGGCCACCGCGAGCGACTACCCGGAGGCCGTCGAGCTGGTCACCCGGATCTACGACGAGGCGGGCTTCGACACCGTCAGCGCCGGCCCGCTCAGCGAGTCGTGGCGCTTCGAGCGCGACCGCCCGGCGTACGTCTCCCGGCAGAACGCCGAGGAGCTGCGGGAGAACCTGACCAAGGCGCAGCGGGTCCTCTGACCGCGCCCGGGGCCTAGGCCCCGAACGCCTCCTGCGCGACCGGCTCCCACGCACGCCAGGTGCGCAGCCGGTCGGCGTAGATCTGCTCGACGTCGGCCAGCGGCTTGCCGAGGAAGACGTGCAGCGGCGGCTCGGGTGCGTCGGTGATGCGCAGCAGCGCATCGCGGGTCGCACGCGGGTCCCCGAGCGCGAACTCCGGCGCCGTGGCGACGCGCACCTCGGCGTAGTCCGGGTGCTCGGCGCTGACGCGCAGGCCCGGACGCCCCCCTCGCTGGTGACCTGGAGGATCTCCGTACCCGGCGTTGTTCACGACCACGTCGAGGCACCCCATCCGCTCGACGGCGTGCTCCACGGCGCCGAGGACGGCGGCCCGGTCGGTGACGTCGAGCGCGATCGGCACGAAGGCGTCGCCGTACGCCTGGCTCAGGGGTTCGAGCGCGCGCACGTCGCGGGCGGTGGCGGCGACGTGGTCCCCGCGGTCGAGCGCGGCCTCGGCCCACTCGCGGCCGAGCCCTCGGGATGCTCCGGTGATGAACCATGTGGTGTGCATGCCTCCATCGTGCGGCGGCGCCAGCCATTCCACCAGCGACTCTTTCGCACGCAAGACATGACCGAACGGCATGGCTCATGATGGGCCCATGGCTGAGCTCACCGTCACCGCGCTGCGCGTGGTCCACGCCGTGGTCGGCACCGGGTCCTTCACCGCGGCGGCCGACCTGCTCGGGTACACCCAGTCCGCCGTCTCCCGCCAGGTCGCGGCGGCCGAGTCCGCGGCAGGCGCGGCGCTGTTCGTGCGCGGTGCGCGCGGCGTGGCGCCGACCCCGGCGGGTGCGCTGGTGGCGCGCCGCGCCGCCGTGGTGCTCGCCGAGCTCGACGCCGTGGGCACGGACCTGGCGGGGCTCGCCGACCCGCTCGGCGGCCGCGTGGTGCTGGGTGCGTTCCCCACGGCGGCGTGGGTCCTCGCGCCGCGCGCCGTCGCGGCCGTGCGGCAGCGGCACTCCGGCGTGACCGTGCAGCTGCACGAGGCGTCGACCCCGGCGCAGCTGCGCGCCCTGCGGTCGGGCCGCCTCGACGTCGCGGTCATCGGCATGGGCGCCGACCTGCCCGCCTACGACCTGGACGGGCTGCGCCGCGACCATCTCGTGGACGGCCGGTCCCTGGTGGCGGTGTCGCGGGAGCACCGGTTCGCGGGGCGCGACCAGGTCCCGGTCGCGGAGCTGGCCGACGAGGAGTGGGTGGTCGGCACGGGGCTGCGCGGCGACCCGCAGTTCGGGGCCTGGCCCACCCTGCTCCGGCCCCGGGTCGCGTACACGGCGCGCGAGTGGCTCGCCCGGCTCGGGCTGGTCGCCGCCGGGCTGGGCATCACGACGCTGCCCGAGCTCGCCGCCCCCGGCCTGCCGGCCGACGTCGTCACCGTCCGCGTCGACGACCCCGCCTGGCTCGGCCGGGCGGCGGTGGCCGTCACCCGGGCCGACCGGTCCGCCGCGGTGGACGCGGTCGTGGCCGTGCTCCGCGAGGTCGCCCGCGGGCTGCGCTGACCACGGTCGGATAACCTCCGAGGATGCCCTCCCGCGCCGACGATCCCTGGTCCGCCGTCGCCGACGACTGGGGCCGGTACTGGGGCTCCTTCGCGCGGCCCGTGTGGGAGCCCCTGCTGCGAGCCGCCCGGATCGGCGCCGGGTCGCGGGTGCTCGACGTCGGCTGCGGCAGCGGCGAGCTCCTGGAGCACCTGCAGGACCAGGGCGCTCAGGCCCACGGCGTGGACCCGGCGCGCCGCATGGTCGAGCTCGCGCGGGCGCGCGCCGTGGGCGCGGACGTCCGGCGTGGCGACTTCGAGCACCTGCCGTTCGAGGGCGGCCGCCTCGACGCGGTGCTCGCCGTGAACGCCTTCCAGTTCGCGGCGGAGCCGGACGACGCCCTGGCCGAGGCGGCCCGCGTGCTGGTGCCCGGCGGCGTGCTCGGCCTGGCCGGGTGGGCCGAGCGTGCGCGGAACGACCTCGACGCGCTGAACGCCGCGCTCGCCGAGGCCGACGGCGAGGAGCCGCCCGAGGACGGCCCGCTGCGGGTCGAGGGCGGGCTCGCGGCCGTGCTCGGCGACGCGGGCTGGACGGTGCTCGACGAGGGGGTGACGTCGGTGCCGTGGGTGGTCCGCGACGGTACGGACCTGGTGCGCGGCATCCTGTTCGGGGAGTCGCCCGCGACCGTCGAGGAGCTCGCCCCGGTGATCCTGGGTGCGGCCGCGCCGTTCCGGCGCCCGGACGGCAGCTACCGCCTGGTCAACGCGTTCCGCTGGGCCGTGGCACGCCGGCCTTCCTGAGAACGGTTATCATCCTGGCGGTGCCGTGACGGCGCCGTCGGACCACCGGGAGGAGCACCGTGCGCGGACGCGTACCCGTCGTGACGCTGACCGGGCACCTGGGCGCGGGCAAGACCACCCTGCTCAACCACCTGCTGCAGCAGCCGGGCGCGCGGGTCGGCGTGGTGGTGAACGACTTCGGGACCGTCAACGTCGACGCGGGCCTGGTCACCGGCCAGGTCGACGAGCCGGCGTCGATCGCGGGCGGCTGCCTGTGCTGCCTGCCCGACGCCGGCGGCCTCGACGACGCGCTGGAGAAGCTCACGCACCCCCGCCTGGGGCTCGACGTGGTGCTCGTGGAGGCGAGCGGCATCGCGGACCCGGTGACCCTGTCGCGCCTGATCCGGTTCAGCGGCGTCGAGCGGGTGCGCCCCGGGGGAGTGGTCGACGTCGTGGACGCCGTGGAGCACTTCGGCACCGTGGACCGCGGCGGTGCGCCGCCCGCGCGGTACGCGGTGACGTCGCTCGTCGTGGTCAACAAGACGGACCGGCTGCCTGCCGCGGAGCGGGAGCGCACGCTCGCGCGCATCGAGGCTCGCGTGCGGGAGCGCAACCCCGCGGCCCAGGTGGTCCGCACGTCGCACGGGCGCGTGGACCCGGCCCTGGTCTACGACGCCGCCTCCACGCAGGACCCGCCCGACCAGCTCCCGCTGGCGGCGCTGCTGCGCGACGCCCGGGCGCACGACCACGAGCATGCCGACGCCGTGACGGTCGCGGCGCCCGGTCCGGTCCGCCCGGGCCTGCTGGTCGACCTCCTGGAGGATCCCCCGGCGGGCGCCTACCGGATCAAGGGCCGGGTCACGGTCGACACCGGGCGCAGCCTGCGCGGCTACGTCGTCAACGTGGTGGGCCGCTCGGTGCACGTGGCGAGTGCCGCCGGACGAGGCGACGGCGGCCTGGGCGAGCTCGTCGCGATCGGCATGCACCTTGAGGTGGGCCAGGTGCGGGCGCGCCTGGAACGCGCCCTGACACCCGCCGAGCGGCCCGACGCCGCGGGCTTCGCCCGGCTCCAGCGCTACCGGCGGCTGAGCGACTGAGCACGTGCGGCTCGCCGGGGAGCCTAGGGTGGGTCCACGTGAACCGCATGCCTGCCCCGGCCAGCCCGAACCAGCCGATCCTGCGGGTACCGGGAGTGCGGCCCCTGGTGTTCCTGTCGCTCCTCGGCTTCGCGGGGTACGCGCTCCTGCTGCCGACGGCGCCCCTGTGGGCCGTGCACGGCGGCGCCGACGAGGGCGGTGCGGGGCTCGTGAACGCCGTGCTCATGCTGGCCACGGTGCTGTTCCAGACCACGGTGCCGTGGGCGCTGCGCCGCGTGGGCTGGCGCACGACGCTGGTGGCCGGCGTGCTGCTGCTCGGCCTGCCGTCGCTCGCGCTCGTGCTCACCGACCAGCTCGGCTGGATCCTGGCTGCCTCCGCCGTGCGCGGCGCGGGGTTCGCGATCGTGACGGTGTGCGGTGCGACAGCGATCGCCGAGCTCGTCGACGCCGCGCGCCGGGGCCGGGCGATCGGCGTCTACGGACTCGCGGTGGCCGCCCCGCAGGTGCTGCTCACGCCGAGCGCGGCCTGGATCGCCGGGAGCGTCGACTTCCGGGTCGTCTTCGTCGCCGGCGCCCTGCCCGCCCTGGCGGTGCCGTTCGCGGTCGCCCTCGGCCGGCGTCTCGACGCCACCCCCGGCCACGCGCCCGCAGCCGGGGGCCGGGCGGCACCCCGGGCGCGGACCCTGCTGGCCCTCGCCCTGCCCTCGGTCGTGCTGCTCGCGGTGACGACGCCGGGCGGCGCGCTGCTGACGTTCGCCCCGCAGCTCGGCCACGGTGCCGTCGCGGCGATGGCCGGCCTGCTCGGGCTGACGACCGCCGCCGCGCTGTCGCGGTGGCTCGTCGGGGGCCTGGCCGACCGGTACGGACCCGGCCGGTTCGTGCCGCCGCTGCTCGTGCTGTGCGCCGGCGGTCTCGCGCTGTGCGCGTGGGCGCTCACGGGCAGCGGTCCGGGCGCTGCCGGGCTGGTCGCGGGCATGACGCTCGTCGGCGTCTCGTACGGCAGCCTCCAGAACCTGACCCTGGTCACGGCGTTCGCCGCGGTGCCCGACCGCGACCGCAGCCTGGCCAGCGCGGTGTGGAACATCGGCTTCGATGCGGGGACCGGGCTCGGATCCCTGGTCGTCGGCTTCGTCGCGGCCGGGGCCGGCTTCTCCGTCGGCCTGCTGACCACCGCCGCGCTGTGCGTGGTGGTCGCCGGGTGCGCGGTGGCGGGCCGGCGGAGAAGCTAGGCCGTCAGGCCAGGGCGGCCGCCAGCGTCGCGGCGACCTGGCCGGGCGACGGCATGGCCGCCACCTGGTCGGCGACGGCGCGGGCCGCCGCGGCGTGCGTCCCGTCCGACCGCAGCGCGGTGACCGCCTTGGCGACGGCCTGCGGCACGTCGGCGCCGGGCGGCACGGCGATCCCTGCCCCGGCCGCCTCGACCGCGGCCGCCTGGAGGAACTGGTCGGCACCCTGCGGCACCACGACGAGCGGCAGGCCGCGGGCCAGGGCGCCGAGCGTGGTGCCGGCGCCGCCATGGGTGACCACGAGGTCGACGTCGTGCAGCAGGTCCGCGAGCGGGGTGAACGGGGCGAAGGTGATGCCGTCGTCGTCGAGGTCGTAGTCCTCGGCTCGCGCGGTGAGGCCGAGGGTGATCACCAGGTCGGCGCCGGTGGCACGCAGCTCGGCCAGGATCGGGGTCAGCACCGCGGGGTCGGAGAAGTGGGTCCCGAACGTGACCAGCACGCGTGCCCGGTCGCCGCCGCGCGGCCCGGCGGCCGGGGCGGGCCCGGCGGCGCCCGGGCCGCGGTGGGGCTCGGGCCGGAGCGGGAGACGAGTGGCGGCCGGCGCCCAGCCCGGTGCCTGGAGCAGGTCGGGGCACGGGTCGACGTACCAACGGGCCGGGACCGGGGTCAGCCCCCGTGCGGCGTAGCGGGCGGCGGCCACCTCGGCGATGCCGTCCGTGAACTCGGGCGGGACCGCCGGGCCGAAGGCGTGGGTGGCGAGCGGGACACCCAGCGCCGCCGCGACCAGGGGGCCGACGAAGTCCATCGCCTCGGCCACGACGAGGTCCGGCGCCCACTGCCGGGCCGTGGCCAGCGCCTCGTCCGCGGTCAGGTCGATCCGGGTGCCCGCGAAGAACTCCGCCACGGCCTCGGGCGTCGGGTTCGCGGCCGCGTCGACGCCGGTCCGGCGGCCCGACTCCGCGAAGAGGACGTCCGCGGCGGGTCCCGCCGGGAGCAGCTCGATGCCCTCGGGTGCCAGGACCGGGGCGAAGACCCCGGCCGTCAGGACCGCCACCTGGTCGCCGCGCTCCTGGAAGGCGCGGGCCAGCGGGAGCAGGGGCAGCAGGTGTCCGTGGGCCGGGGTGCTTGAGAAGAGTATCCGCATATTGATTAGCGTACTGCTTCATCCAATGGGCGGCGTTGTCCCTGCTCAGGCGTCGCCGTCCCCGATGTCGCACAGCGCGAACAGGACCTCCCGGCGCAACCAGTCCTGGCATGCCGGCCACCCCCAGCCGAGGCCGCGCAGCCGTAGCCAGGACTCCGGGCCGAGGTAGTAGGTCAGGACGTCGGTGGCCCGCGTCGTCGTCAGGCCCGGGCGCAGCGCTCCCACCGCGTCCAGCCGCTCGACGATCCGCCGGAACCGCTCGCGCAGCAGGCGCTCGGTGCCCTCGAACGTCTCCCCGATGACCGGGTCCACCGCGGCGTTGCCCACCAGCACGGCCATGAACCGGCCGTGCCGCCGCACCAGGTCCCCGGTACTGCGCACGGACAGGTCGACGATGGCGCGGCCGTCGGACGCCTCGTCGATGGCGGCGAGCGCGGCGCCGATGCTGCCGTCCTCGGCCGCGCGCTCGGTCAGCCCGCGGATCAGCGCCGTCTTGCTGCCGAACGAGGCGTAGACGGTGCTCTGCGCGACCCCGGCCTCCTGCGCGATGCGCCCGATGGTCACCCGGGAGTACCCCTGCTCCGCGAACAGCGCCTCCGCGGCGTCCAGGATCGCGGTCCGGGTGGAGGCGGCGGCGCGCTCGCGCACGGGGGAACGGTAGGTACGTGGCACGTCCCCACTGTAGAAGGGCGGCCGTGTCCGGCGGGGTCAGAAGTCGAAGCCCCCGATCCCGCCGCCGTACACCGGTGGCTCGTCGTCCCCCTCGGCGCCCCACGCCTCCCAGAGGGCCGACGACGCCGCGTAGGCCGCCACCGCGGCGAGGATCGCGTCGCCCACGGCAGCGCTCAGCGCCGTCCCCGGCGCATCCGCACCGAGCGCCCGGGCGAGCGCACCCCGCTGCCCGCCCTCGACCCGTGCCGCCGCGCGCCCCAGCGTGGCCGGGGACGCGTCGGCGGGCGGTTCTCCGGTGCTGGCGGTGAGCCGTTCGCGCACCGCCTCCCGCTGCTCCGGCGTCAGCCGGGCGAAGGCGTCGGCGTGCACCCGCTCGACCGCGGGCGGCGGTGCGGAGGCGAGCATCTGCTCCGCCTCGTCGAGCCGGCTCATCGCGGGTCTCCCGGCTCGGTGTCGCGCACGATGCGGTACCCCTGGTCGGCCAGCGCACGGGCCATGTGCCGGGCGTACCACGCAGGCCAGTTCTCGTCGTACACGCCGCCGAGCTCCTCCTTCTCGTGCACGCCGTGTGCCGTCGCCGCCTGCTTCAGCAGGTCGAGCAGGATCTCCTGGTCGGTGGTCATCGCCGTCACCGCCCGGGGAGGCGGGTGACCACCTGCTGGAGCACCCACTCGTTGCCGTCGGGGTCGGCGAAGGACGCGAACGACGCGTAGCTGTCGTGCTCCGGGTGCGGTCCGGGCACGCGGTGCGCGCCGCCGGCCCAGTGGAAGACGCCGTCCTCGTCGTGCCAGACCTCGCTGACGTCGGCGCCCCGCTCGGCGAGCTCGGCGCGAGCCGCGGCGACGTCGGTCACGACGAGGTGCAGGCCGCGGACCGAGCCGGGCGTGGCGTCCGTGAGGTGCTCGCCGAAGATGATCGACGCGGCCGACCCCGGCGGCGTGAGCTGCACGACCCGCAGGCCGCGCTCGGTGGCGAAGTCGGCGTCGAGCCGCCAGCCGAGCCCCGCGTAGAAGTCCTTGGCGCGGTCCACGTCGGACACGGGCAGGACGACGACCTCGAGCTTGAGTTCCATGGTTTCTCTCCGTTTCTCGGTGCTGTTTCTCGGTGGTGTTTCTCGGTGGTGGATGGAGGTCAGCGGGCCTGGAGCGGCCCGGCGAAGGACTTGCTGAGCGACGCCGGTCCCACCAGGGGGAGGAGCGCGGCGAGGAGCTTGCGCTGGAAGGTCTGCGGACGGCGCGTCAGCTCGACGTCGATGCGGCTGCCGCCGTCGTCCGGCGTGACCTGGAAGACCCAGCCGCCGCCGGGTCCGAACACCTTCGAGTCCAGCGTGGTGATGTCGACGCGTCCGCGCTCGGCGTCCCACTCGTACCGGGCGTGCTCCCAGGCGGCGGCGGTGCCCTCGGTCACCTCGGCCCAGGTGTCGCCCTGCGCGTGGACCGTGAGGTGGTCGGCGTCGATCGTGGGCCAGGCCTCGGCCCGGGCCGGGCCGAAGTCGGTCAGCACCCGCAGCGCGTCCTCCGGGCTGGGTGCGGAGGTGATGTGGAAGCGGACGGCGGTCATGACGTTCTCCTCGGTTCGTGTAACCGGTCTGATCGGTTACTTGGCGACGTCAGGAACTGTGGCACAGCTTCGGTAACTCGTCAAACAGGTTACAGGGGGTTGTGCATCACACCGGTCACCGGTCAGAATGGTTACGTGAACCACGCCTTCCCCTGCGGGACGCTCGCCCTCGACTTCCTGGGCACGCTGCGCGCCCGCCGCAATCCCCTCCCCACCGAGAAGCTCGGCACGCCGGCGCTCCTCGACGACTGGTTCGTCGAGTCCGGGATGCTCGACGCCGCCCCGCACGCCGACGAGGCGGACCTCGCGGCGGCCGTCGAACTGCGCGAGGCGCTGTACCTGCTCGTCGAGGAACGCCTCGGCGGGCGGGCGGCGCTCGCGGCGCGCGCCGAGCGGTTCGCCGTCGCCCTGGCCGCGGGTGTCGATGTGGCGGCTTCGGCCGAGCTGGCCGATGCGGCTGCGGCGGGTGCTTCCGCTGGCGCGACTGCTTCCGGTGGTGCGACTGCTCCTGGTGGCGCGACTGCTCCCGCCGATCCCGCGGCGATCGAGGCGGCGCTCGCCGTCCTGAACCGGCACGCCGCCGAGCCGCCCTTCGTCGTCCAGCTCGAAGCGGGCGGGGCCGTGTCGGCCACCCGCCGTGCCGGCTCGGCCGCCCAGGGCCTCGCGGCGATCGCCCGTGAGGCCGTCGAGATCTTGGGCGGCCCGGACGCAGAGCTGCTGCGCGAGTGCGGCCGTCCGGAGTGCACCCAGGTCTACCTCGACCGTTCCCGCGGGCACCGCCGCGAGTGGTGCGCCATGCGGACGTGCGGCAACCGGGTCAAGGTCTCGGCCTACCGCTCCCGCCACCGCACGCCGACCGCGACGTCGACCCGCCCCTGACCCGGGCTTCCGGACGCGACGCCGCCGCCCGCCTCCCGCCTCCCTGGTCCTCCGACGAAGAGTGCGCTTCTACCCAGTCATTGGGCCCACAATCCACTGTGATTCTGGGCCCAATGACTGGGTAGAAGCGCACTGCCGAGTTGGACCTCCCGTCGACGCCGCCGGGGTGCCGGCATGCCTCTGGCGGCGACGTCGCGCTGCCTTGCTCAAAGGTGCGCTTCTGCCCAGTCATTGCGCCCAAAAACCGCTGCGATTCTGGGCCCATTGGCTGGGTAGAAGCGCGCCTTGGGTGGGGCCCCCGGGGGTCGGATCTGGCTTCCGCCCCGCGCCCCATGCCCGCCCCGGCGCCCCCGGCCCCGCCGGCGCTCCCCGCCGCCCCCCGGCCCTGGCGCCCGCCCAGCCTCGTGCCGCCCCCGGCCCTGGCGCCCGCCCCGCCACAGCACCCCCAGCGCCCCCGCACCCTCGCCGCTTGACGCCCCGTCCCCGCCGATGCCACACTGACGCTCATCACCCGGAAACGTTTCCAGCCTTCCGCATCCGCAACCTGGAAACGTTTCCAGCCGGCGCCGCACCCGACGCCCGGAACCTCACGCCGAAGTGGAGAGACAGTGTCGTCATCACGCGCCACCCTCATCCAGGTGGCCCAGCGCGCCGGGGTGTCGCTCGCCTCGACGTCGCGGGCGCTGCACGGCACCGGGGCGAGCCAGGCGATGGTGGACCGGGTCCGGGCCGCAGCCGCCGAGCTCGGCTACAGCCCCGACGCCACCGGCCGCTCGCTGCGGATGAAGCGCACCTTCCAGGTCGCGTTCGCCGTCGCGGACATCGGCAACCCGGTGTACGTCGAGATGCTCACCGCGATCCACGAGGTGCTCGCGCCGCACGGCTACCGGGTGGTCGTCATGTCCACCGGGCAGACCGTCGCATCGACGGTCGACCTGGTCCGCAGCCTCGGCAGCGGGTTCGTGGACGGCCTGATCGTCAGCCCGCTGCGCACCGACGACGCGCTCGTCGAGGCGATCAAGCAGGCGCCCGTGCCCGTCGTCGTGATCGGTCGCTCGCTCGACGAGCACGGGATCGACTCCGTCTCCACGGACTCCGCGGCCGGCCTCGGCCGGGCCGTCGCGCACCTCGTCGAGATCGGACGCCGGCGCATCGGGTTCGTCAACGGCCCCCTGGACACCACCCCGGGTGCGGCGCGCCAGCGCGGGTTCGACGCCGCGACGACGGCCCCGGGCTTCCAGGGTGACCACGCCGAGACGGAGCGCGCCGCCGACTTCACCGTCTCCGCCGGGCTCGACGCCGCCCGCCGTCTGCTCGCCCGCACCCCGGCCGCTGGGCGGTTCGACGCCGTCGTCGCCGCCAACGACCTGCTCGCCATCGGCGTGATCCGGGCCGCGGGGGAGCTGGGGCTGTCGGTGCCGGGCGACCTCGCCGTCACCGGGATGGACGACACCGAGATCGGCCGGGTCTTCCAGCCCAGCCTGACCAGCGTGTCCCTCGGGTCGGCCGACCGCGGCCGCGCCGCCGCGCAGCTCGTCCTGGACCGGGTGGGCGACGCCGTCGAGCCCGCCCGGCAGATCGCCATCGGCCCCCACCTCGTGGTGCGCGAGTCCACCGCCGACACCACCGCCACGACCGACACCGCCGTCCGCCCCGCCGCTTCGAAGGAGAAGAGCGCCCGATGACCGTCCTCGCCTCACCCCGGCCGCCGTCGCCGCCCCGGCCCGGGCGCCGTCGCGCCGCGACCGGCATGGAACGCGCCCGACGCCGCGAGGCCGCGGCGCTGGTGATGCCGTCCCTGCTGCCGATCCTGGTGCTGTCGATGGCGCCCCTGCTCATGGGCCTGCTCCTGGCGTTCACCGACGCCGAGCTGGTGCGCCGTCCCGACTACCAGTTCGTGGGCGTCGACAACTTCACGCGGCTGGCGGGCAACTCGTTCTTCTGGGAGTCGTTCCGCATCGGCATGGTGTGGGCCGTGGCCGTGACGCTGCTCCAGCTCGTCGCCGCCCTGGGGCTCGCGCAGCTGCTCAACTCCGGCCTGCGGCTGCAGGGGCTCACCCGCGTGCTCGCGCTGATCCCGTGGGCGATGCCGCCCGTCGTCGTGGCGATCATGTGGAAGATGATCTACTCGCCCAACGCCGGGCCGCTCAACGCGTTCCTCGGCTCGCTGGGCCTGCCGGACGACATCAACTGGCTCGCCGACTTCTCGACCGCGCTGCCCGCCGTCATCGTCGTCGGCGTCTGGGTGGGCATGCCGCAGACCACGGTCACCCTCCTGGCGGGGCTGCAGCAGATCCCGGCCGAGCTGCACGAGGCCGCGTCGATGGACGGCGCAGGCGCATGGCGGCGCTTCACGGCCGTGACCTGGCCGAGCCTGCGGCCCGTCGTCACCTCGATCACGTCGCTGAACTTCATCTGGAACTTCAACTCGTTCTCGCTGGTCTACGTGCTGACCGAGGGCGGGCCCGGCGGCCGCACGATGCTGCCGATGCTGTTCACGTACCTGGAGGCGTTCAAGAACCGCAACATCGGGTACGCGGCGGCGATGGGTGTCGTGCTCGTCGTCGTGGTCGTCGCGCTCCTGGCGCTCTACCTGCGGTCGCAGCTGCGCGACGACCGTGCCGAGAAGAAGGGCTGAGCCGATGCGCGCACTCGTCCGCCCCGCCCAGTACGTGGCGCTGGCCTGCTACATCCTCTTCCTGGGCTTCCCGCTGCTGTGGCTGGTCTCGGCGTCGGTGAAGTCGTCCGCCGAGCTCAACTCCCTCGTGGTGAACCTGCTGCCGCAGGAGTGGCACTGGGAGAACTACGCCGACGCCCTCGCCCGGCAGGGCCTGGTGAGCTCGGCCGCCAACAGCGCCGTCGTCGCACTGGCGTCCACCGCCCTGGTCATCCTGATCGCCCTGCCGGCGTCCTACGTGCTGGCCCGGCTCAAGGGTGCGATCCGGGCGGCCGGCGTCGGCTGGATCCTGGTGAGCCAGGTCTTTCCGGTGATCCTCGTGGTGCTGCCGCTGTTCCTGATCCTGCGGACCATCGGCCTCACCGACAGCCTGCTCGGCCTGATCCTGGTGCACACCACCTACACGCTGCCGTTCGCGCTGTGGATGCTCCAGGGCTACGTGGCCGCCATCCCCGTGGACCTCGAGGAGGCCGGGGCGATGGACGGCGGCAGCCGCCTCGTGGTGCTGCGCCGCATCGTCTTCCCGCTGCTGGCGCCCGGTGTCGTGGCGACGGCGATGTTCAGCTTCGTGTCCTCCTGGAACGAGTTCTTCTTCGCGCTCGTCCTGCTCCAGTCGCCCGAGAACTACACCCTGCCCATCACGCTGTCGACGTTCATCGGCGGCGAGGGCAAGGTCGCGCTCGGTCCGCTCGCCGCGGGCTCCGTGCTCGCCGCGATCCCCAGCATCGTCTTCTTCTCGATCATGCAGAAGAAGCTCATCGGCGGCCTCATGGCCGGGGCGGTCAAGGGATGACCAGCCTCCGCCGCCGCACGTGCACCACCGACCCGAAAGGCAGACCCATGAAGTCTCGTGGAGTGTTCATCGCTGCATGCCTCACGACCAGCACCCTCCTGCTCGCCGCCTGCGGCAGCGGGGACGCCGCCGACGACGGCCCCGTGACCCTGAAGTTCCAGGCGCTGTCCGACCAGCCGGCCGCGATCGCCGCGACCGAGCAGATCGTCGAGGACTGGAACACCGAGAACCCCGACGTCCAGGTCGAGATCGTGCCCGCGGGCTGGGACGGCGTGTACGACAAGCTGATCACCCAGTTCAACGGCGGTGCCGCGCCGGACATCATCCACTACGAGGCCGCGAGCATCGTGTCCTTCGCCCGCGACGGCTACCTCGCCGACCTCACCGACCTCATGTCGGACGAGCGCCGCGCGGACATCCCCGAGGGCATCCTCGAGTCGGTCACCGTGGACGACCAGGTGGTCGCCTACCCGACCGAGCTGCAGTCGTACGTGGTGTTCGCCAACCGGGCCCTGCTGGAGGACGCCGGGGTCGAGATCCCGACGGGTGACACCATGACCTGGGACGAGCTGCGTGAGATCGCGCAGGCCACCACGAAGGGCGACGTCTACGGCCTCGGCTGGGGCCTGTCGAGCCCGACGGCGGCGTTCATGTCGCTCGCGCCCGGGTTCGGCGGCACGTACTTCGAGGGCACGGGCGAGGACGCCACCGTGACCATCGGCGACGGCGAGATGGCCCTGCCGGAGCTGGTCCACGCCATGGCCTACGACGACGAGTCGATCCTGCCCGTCACGCTGACCCAGTCCGGGTCGGAGGCCATCGCCTCCTTCTACGCCGGGCAGACCGCGATGACCGTGCAGGGTTCCTACCAGGCCGCGAACATCGCCAAGGACGCCCCCGAGGGCTTCGACTGGGTGGCGCTGCCGCCGCTGGCCGGCCCCGAGGGCGCGCAGCAGGCCGCCAACCCGCAGACCCTGTCGGTCAACATCGACTCCGAGCACGTCGAGGAGTCCGCGCAGTTCATCGAGTTCTTCACGCAGACCGAGCACCTGGCCGCGCTCAACGAGGCGGACGCCCTGATCCCGGCCACGACGTCGGCCCAGGAGGCCCTCACGGAGAAGCTCGGTGACGAGAACGGCTGGAGCACGATCCTGGCCGGCGGCCAGCACTTCGTCTCCGCCCCGTACCTGTTCGCCGACTCCTACGCGCAGTGGAAGGACACGGTGGCGACGCCGGCCTACCAGCGCTACCTGGCGCAGGAGACCGACGAGGCGGAGCTCGCCGACCAGCTCACGAGCGGCTGGGACGAGATCACGCAGTGACGACGGACCGACACTGACCGACGCAGGAACGACGAGGGAGAGAATCCGTGAGCTGGTTGGAGGACCGGTCGGTGGCCGTCATCACCGGGGCCGCCGTGGGTGACGCCCTCGGTGGTGCCACCGAGGGCTGGACGCCGGAGCAGATCGAGGAGCGGCACGGGGGCCGCGTGCGCGGCATCGTCGGGCCCTGGTACCCGAACTGGCAGGACGCCCGCCCCATCGCCCCGTACCACAAGGGCGACGGGCACATCACGGACGACACCCTCATGACCAGGGCGCTCGTCGAGGTGTACGCCAAGCGGCGCGCGCACCTGGACGCGTACGCCATGGCCGAGGACCTGGTGCCGCTGATGATCGGCGAGCCCCGCTGGATCCCGGAGCTCGAGTCGACGGCGCTGCTGCTCCAGCGGGTGTTCCTCGCCGAGAAGTGGCTGGTGGCCCGGCTGCACTACGGGCACGTGGACCCGCGCGAGGCGGGCGTCGGCAACGTCGTCAACTGCGGGGCGGCGATGTACGCCGCGCCCGTCGGGCTGGCGAACGCGGGCGACCCCCGCGGCGCCTACGCCGAGGCCATCGACCTCACGGGCGCCCACCAGTCCAGCTACGGCCGCGAGGCGGCCGGGGTCTTCGCGGCGATGGTCGCGGCCTCGGTCGCCCCGGGGGCCACGCTGGACGACGTCGTGACCGCCGCCCTGGACGTGGCGCACGACGGGACGGCGGCCGCCCTCCGCGCCGTCGTCGACGCCGTCGACGGCTGGCCCGAGCCGCCCAGGACCGACGACGAGGAACGCCGCCTCGCCCGCCTCGTGCGGGAGGTCGTGGCACCGTACGACTCGGTGGGGCCGGAGTACCGGCAGATGTCGATGGACGCGCGCCGGCCGTCGCGGACCAAGTCGATCGAGGAGCTGCCGGTCGCGCTCGGCCTGCTGCTCGCCCACCGTGGTGACTACCGCGGTGCCGTGCTGGCCGCCGTGAACTACGGCCGCGACGCCGACTCCATCGCCGTCATGGCCGGTGCGGTCGCCGCCGGGCTGGGCGGCAGCGGCGTCGTCCCTGCCGAGTGGCTGGACGAGGTCGAGGCCGCCAGCAAGATGGACGTCCGCGAGACAGGCCGCCTCATGGCCTCGGCGGCGACCGACATCCTGCGGGCGGACCGTGAGCGGGCGCTGTCCCGGCTCACGGCCCTCGACGCGGTCGGGGCGGGTGACCCCGCGTGAGGCTGACCTGGGCCCAGCCGGAGGACCTCCTGGCGCACGAGCTGGTCCAGTCGGCGCACGAGGGCAAGGACGTCGCCGACGTGCGCGACCGCTGGGTCGCGGCGGGCGGCGACCCGACGCCCGCGGTGAGCGGCGCCGGACCGGTCCCCGCGCCCCCGGCGCTGCGGAACCTCGCCCGGACGCTGCTCGACGAGCTCGACGCCCGGCCCGCCCCCGCGGCCCCGAACGAGCCGGACACCTGGGAGCAGGCCGAGGCGCTGCTGCCGCCCGCGCCCGACCTGCCGCGTCGTCCGGCCGGCGCGGACCCGGAGGCGGCGTACGCGGCCCGGGTCGCCGGCGCCTGGACGGGCCGCGCGGCCGGCTGCCTGCTCGGCAAGCCCGTGGAGAAGATCCCGCGGCAGGGCATCGAGGAGATCCTGCGCGCGACCGGCCGCTGGCCGCTGACGCGCTACTTCACGGCCGTCGGTCTGCCCGACGACGTCGCGGCCCGGTGGCCGTGGAACCGCCGGTCGGCGCCGACGTCGCTGGAGGAGAACATCGCCGGGATGCCCGAGGACGACGACCTCAACTACCCGATCCTCGCGCTCGCGCTCCTGGAACGGTACGGCCGCGCCTTCACCACGGACGACGTGGCGCAGCTCTGGCTCGACAACCTGCCCGCCGGCCGCACCTTCACGGCCGAGCGCGCCGCCTACCGGAACATCCTCGACGGCCGGCCCGTGCCGGAGACGGCCACGCACCACAACCCGTTCCGCGAGTGGATCGGCGCGCTCATCCGCACCGACCTGCTCGGCTGGGTCACGCCCGGCGACGTGCGCGGCGCGGCCCGCCTGGCCTGGGCCGACGCCCGCCTGAGCCACACCCGCAACGGCGTCTACGGGGCGGCGTGGGCGGCGGCCCTCGCCGCGGCGGCCGTGGTCGCCGACGACGTCGAGCAGGTGCTGGACGCCGCGGACGCCGTCGTGCCGCCGGGCAGCCGGCTGGCCGCCGCCGTGCGGCTCGGACGCGCGCTGGGGCGCGAGTGCGACGGCAGCGAGGCGGGCGTGCGCGCCGGGCTCGACCGGCTGCACGCCGAGTACGGGCACCTGCACTGGGTGCACACC
Source organism: Promicromonospora sp. MS192 (assembly GCF_049532985.1). Classification (GTDB taxonomy): domain Bacteria; phylum Actinomycetota; class Actinomycetes; order Actinomycetales; family Cellulomonadaceae; genus Promicromonospora. Next base: position 494,659 of record NZ_CP186693.1, read on the forward strand.
CTGAACAACGCGGCGGTGATCGCGTTCGCGCTCACCGCGGGCCGGGGTGCGTTCGGGCCGAGCGTCTCGATCGCCGTCACCGCCGGGTGGGACACCGACTCCGCGGCGGCGACCGTCGGCGGCGTGGTCGGGGCGCTGCACCCCGAAGGGATCGGCGAGCAGTGGGCGGCGCCCCTGGACGGCCGCATCGCGACGTCCCTGCCGGGCGGGGAGCAGCGCGTCGCGGACCTCGCGGCGCGCACGGTGGCCCTGGTCGGAGGCGCGGCATGACCGGGCGGGTCGTGGTCGTCGGCTCGGCCAACGTGGACCTGGTGGTGGACGTGCCCCGGCACCCCGCCGGCGGCGAGACGATCCTGGGCGGCGACCTGCGCCGCACACCGGGTGGCAAGGGCGCCAACCAGGCCGTGGCGGCGGCGCGGGCCGGGGGCGCGGACACCACGTTCGTGGGCGCCCTGGGCCGGGACGACTCCGCCGAGCTGCTGCTCGCCTCGCTCGGCGGTGCGGGCGTGCGCACCGACACCGTGGACCGCGTCGACGCCCCGACGGGCACCGCCCTGATCACCGTGTCGCCTGACGGCGAGAACGCCATCGTCGTGGCCCCCGGCGCCAACTCGCGGGTGCGGGTCGGCGCGGCGCAGGCCCGCCGGATCGCGGCCGCGGACGTGGTGCTGGCACAGCTCGAGATCCCGCTCGGCACCGTGGTGGCTGCGGCCCGGGAGCGTCGTGAGGGTGCGCTGTTCGTGCTCAACGCGGCGCCCTCCCGGGAGCTGCCCGAGGCGCTGTGGGAGCAGGTCGACGTGCTCGTCGTCAACGAGCACGAGGCGGCGGACCTGGTGGACGACGTCGCCGACGGCACGCCCGAGGCACTCGCCGCAGCCCTCCTGGACCGGGTGCCCGCGGTGGTCATGACCCTCGGCTCGCACGGCAGCCTCGTCGCCCGGCGGGGCGGGGAGCAGGTGCGGGTCCCGGCCGCGCGGGTCGAGGCCGTCGACACCACCGGCGCGGGCGACACCTCCTGCGGCGTCCTCGCCGCGGCGCTGGCCCGCACCGGGCTCGCCGGCCTCGCGCAGGCGGCGCGGCTGGCCGGGGCGGCCGGGGCGCTCGCCGTCACCCGGCCCGGGGCGCAGGACGCCGTGCCGGACGCCGCCCACGTGGCAGCGCTGGCCGAGACACTGGGAAAGGCACCATGAGCTACACCTTCGACCCGCTGGTCCCGCGGCCGATCGACCGGCCGACGGACGTCGTCGTCGGGCCGCTGACCGCCGAGCGGAGCGCGGCGCTGGACGAGGCCAAGATCTTCTCGGGTCCTGCGGCCCCTGCCGACCGCCCGGCGTGGCGCGAGATGCTGCGGGCCTGGCGGTCCGACGCCCGGGCCCGCCACGGATACACGGGCGCCGCCTACGCACGGCCCGAGGCGGCGTGGGCCGCGCGCTGCAGCACCGTGGCGCAGGTGTGGCTGTGGGACGAGCTGCTCTACTCGTTCGAGGAGCGCCGGTTCACGCCCGAGCGGTTCCTGGCCGACGCCGCCGAGCGGTTCGGCGGCCTGGACGCCGTCGTGCTGTGGCACGCGTACCCGGTGATCGGGTTGGACGACCGCAACCAGTGGGACTTCTACCGCGACGTGCCCGGCCTGGACGCGCTGGTGGCCACGTTCCACGAGGCCGGGATGCACGTGTTCGTGGACTACAACCCGTGGGACGTCGGCACGCGGCGCGGGGCCGACGACCTCACCGAGCTCGCCGCGGTCGTGGCCGAGCTCGGGGCGGACGGCGTCTTCCTGGACACGCTGAAGAAGGCCGAGCCCGAGCTCGTGGCGCGGCTGGAGGCGGCGCGGCCCGGGATCGTGCTGGAGGGCGAGTCCAAGCTGCCCGTCGAGCGGATCGAGGACCACTCCTCGTCCTGGGCGCAGTTCTTCGCCGACTCGCCGGTGCCGGGCGTGCTGCGGGCGCACTGGTACGAGCGCCGGCACATGCAGCACCACGTGCGGCGCTGGCACCGGGACCACTCCGAGGAGCTGCAGTCCGCGTGGCTGAACGGCGTGGGCGTGATGGTGTGGGAGGTCGTGTTCGGGGTGTGGGTGGGCTGGTCCCGGCGCGACGCCGCGACGGTGCGTCGCCTGGTGACCGTCCAGCGCGCGACCCGCGACCTGCTGCTCGACGGCGAGTGGACGCCGCTGGCACCGCTCTCACCGGACGCCGAGGCCGGGGGCGTGTACGCCTCGACGTGGTCGCTCGACGGCGTGACGCTCTGGACGCTGGTGAACCGCGGGGAGTCGGACTACGCGGGGCAGGTGCTGGCCACGGAGGCCGCGGAGCGGGCGTCGGGGCGGCTGTTCCCGCTCACGGACGGACATGCTGGCAGCGCGCCTGGCACGTCGGCCGACGTCGTCGTGCCCGGGCGGGGCATCGCCGCGCTGCTGCACGTCGCCGACGGTGTCGCGGACCCGGCCTGGCTGCCGGACCTGCTCGACGCCCTCGCGGCGGCCCCGCACGACCCCGACGCCCGGTTCCCGCACCGCCTCGCCCGCCGCGTGGGCGAGGCGGCCGCACAGGTCACCCCGGTGACGTACGCGCCGGTCGGGTCGGTTCCGCCGTCGGGTACGTCCGAGCCGGACGCCGTCGTCGTACCGCAGGGCGCCTACGCCCTGACCGTCCGCTACCGCGCCCGGGAGACCGGTATGTACCAGGGCGCGCCGTACGTGGACGAGTGGAAGCCGCTGCCGCCGCGCCTGCACGACGCGCGCACGCTCCAGCGCGACGGCGTCCTCGCGACGGCGGTCGCGGTGGCGGAGTCCGAGGTGACGAACGCGCAGTTCGCGGAGTTCCTGGCCGCGACGGGCTACACGCCCGCGGAGCCGCACCGGTTCCTGGCGCACTGGGCCGGTGGCGTGCCGGCGGCGGGCGACGAGCCCGTCACCTACGTCGACCTCGACGACGCCCGCGCCTACTGCGCGTGGCGCGGCGGGCGGCTGCCCACGGAGGACGAGTGGCAGCTCGCGGGGGAGGCCGCGCCCGGTCTCTTCGGCGTCGCACGGCCGGGCACCGGCGTCTGGAACTGGACCGAGAGCGAGCACAGCGACGGCCGCACCCGGTTCGTCATGCTCAAGGGCGGCAGCGACTACCGGGCCGCGGACTCGGACTGGTACGTCGAGGGAGGGCGGCACGCGCCGGACTACTCGGTGAAGCTGCTGCTCCCGGGCCTCGGGCTGGCGCGGAGCGCGACGGTGGGGTTCCGGTGCGCGTGGGAGGTGCGGGCATGAGCGTCTCGCGGGACGCCGCCGACGGCGCCCTGGCCGGCCTGCGCGTCGTGGACGCGTCCACGCTGTTCGCCGGTCCGATGGCCGCGATGCACCTGGGCGACCTGGGGGCGTCGGTCGTGAAGGTGGAGCATCCCGAGCGGCCCGACCCGTCCCGTACGCACGGCGCGGCCAAGGACGGCGTCAACCTCTGGTGGAAGACGCTGGGCCGCAACAAGCGCACGATCACGGCGAACCTGGGGTCGGACGGCGGGCGCGAGGTGTTCCTGGCGCTGGCCGAGCGGTCCGACGTCGTGATCGAGAACTTCCGGCCGGGCACGCTCGAGCGCTGGGGGCTGGGGTACGAGGAGCTGTCGGCGCGCAACCCTCGCCTGGTGCTCGCGCGCGTCTCGGGCTTCGGTCAGACCGGGCCCTACCGCACGCGGCCGGGGTTCGGCACGCTGGCCGAGGCGATGAGCGGGTTCGCCGCGATGACCGGCGAGCCCGACGGTCCGCCCACCCTGCCGCCCTTCGGCCTGGCCGACGGCGTCGCGTCGCTGGCCACGGCGTTCGCGATCATGACGGCACTCTCCGCGCGCGAGCGGACCGGGCGCGGGCAGGTCGTGGACACCGCGATCGTGGAGCCGATCCTGGCGATGCTCGGGCCGCAGATCACGCGCTGGGACCAGCTCGGCACGGTGCAGGCGCGGACCGGCAACCGGTCGAGCAACAACGCGCCCCGCAACACCTACCGCACGAGCGACGGGCACTGGGTGGCCGTCTCGACGTCGGCCCAGTCGATCGCGGAGCGGGTGATGCGCCTGGTGGGGCGACCGGAGCTCGTGGACGAGCCGTGGTTCGCGCGCGGCGTGGACCGGGCACGGCACGCGGACGAGCTCGACGAGGCGGTCGGGGGCTGGATCTCCCGCCGGACACGGGAGGAGGTCGTGGCGGCGTTCGAGGAGGCCCAGGCCGCGGTGGCCCCCGTGTACGACGCGCGCGACATCGTGGCCGACCCGCAGTTCCGGGCACTCGGGACGATCCACGAGATCGAGGATCCGGAGCTCGGGCCGATGCTCATGCAGGGGCCGCTGTTCCGGCTCTCGGAGAGCGACGGCGTCATCGGGTTCACCGGCCGCCCGCACGGCGCGGACACGGACGAGGTGCTGGGGGAGCTGGGGTTCTCGCCGGCGAGGGTGGCGGCGTTGCGCGCGGAGGGCGCGGTATGACCCGGACGGCCGGCGCTCCGCCGCTGACCCTGCTGTACGTGCCCGCCGACCGGCCCGACCGGGTGGCCAAGGCGCTGGCCTCTGCGGCCGACGCGGTGCTGGTCGACCTGGAGGACGCCGTCGCGCCGTCGCGCAAGGGGGAGGCGCGCGAGAACGCCGGGCAGATCCTTGCGGGGCCGGCGGGATCCGGCGCGGGCGCCGGCCGGCCGGCCGGGGCGGTCCAGGTGCGGATCAACCACCGCAGCACGCCGTGGCACGCCGACGACGTCGCACTGCTCGGCTCGTTGCCGCCCGGGATCGGCGTGCGGGTGCCCAAGGTGGAGTCGGCCGGTGAGGTGCGCGAGCTCGCGGAGGCGCTGCCGGGCCGGGCGCTGCACCTGCTGGTCGAGTCGGCGCTCGGCGTCGAGCGGGCGTTCGAGCTGGCCGCGGCCTCGCCGCAGGTCGCCTCGATCGGCCTGGGCGAGGCGGACCTGCGCTCCGACCTGCGCGTAGACGGCGAGGACGGGCTGCTGTGGGCGCGCGGCCGCGTGGTGGTCGCGGCGCGGGCGGCGGGCCTCGTGCCGCCGGTGATGTCGGCGTACACGAACGTGCGCGACCTGGACGGGCTGGCGGCGTCGTGCCTGGTGGGGCGACGGCTGGGCTTCTCCGGGCGGACGGCGATCCACCCCGGGCAGCTCGACACGATCCGGACGGCGTTCCTCCCGTCGGCCGCCGAGGTGGCGGCCGCGCAGGAGGTGCTCGACCGGGTGCGTGGTGCCGCGGCCGAGGGGGTCGGGGCCGTGGCGCTGGAGGACGGGACGTTTCTCGACGTGGCGATGGTGGAGCGGGCGCGGTGGGTGGTGGGGCTGGGGGAGGGCTGACGCTTGGCAGGATCCCCGCGAAGCGATAGATTTCTATCGTTCTTCGATAGGAGGGTCATGAATCCGCTCGTGACACGGCTTCTGCGGCTCGTGATCGTCGTACTTCTGCTGGGAACCCTGCTGGTTCAGCTGGTGGTGCTCCCGGAGCTCTCGGCCGGTGTCGCATCGGCCTATCCCGAGACTGCGCGCCTCCGCGCGCCCACCCTGGCCTGGGCGGTGGCCGTGCTGGTGCCCGCCCAGATGGTGCTCGTGGGCATCTGGCAGCTTCTCGGCCTGGTCGGTCGCGACGCCGTGTTCTCGCTCGGCGCGTTCCGGTGGGTCGACCTGATGATCTGGGCCTCCGCCGGATCCTGCGTGCTGGCGCTCGGCCTCCTGGGGTGGCTGACGGTGCAGACCCTGGACTACGGGATGCAGCCCGGGATCGGGCTCGCGCTCATCGGGTGCGCCGTGCTGGCGGGCGGGGTCGCGCTCCTCGTTGCCGTCCTGCGTGGCCTGCTCGTCAAGGCAGTCGGGTGGAAGGGCGAGGCGACGGCGCTCCGGGCCGAGCTCGACGAGGTGATCTGATGCCGATCGTCGTGGACATCGACGTCATGCTCGCCCGCCGCAAGATGTCGGTGGGGGAGCTGGCCGATCGGGTCGGGATCACCGCCGCGAACCTCGCGGTCCTGAAGAACGGGCGCGCGAAGGCAGTCCGGTTCAGCACTCTCGAGGCGCTCTGCGTGGCGCTCGAGTGTCAGCCGGGGGATCTTGTGCGCTATGTGCCGGGCGGCGACGCTGTGTCGTCGGAGGGCTGACGGGTCGTGGAATCTGCTGGTGGGGGATGGGGTTGTTCGGCGAGCACATCGAACAGGTGTGCCATAGGATGATGGTATGACGCGATCGGATGAGGTGCGGGGACTGGCGGGCGGGCAGCCTGCCGGGTCGGTGCTGCCCGAGGATGTGCTGCCTGATGGTGGTGCGGGGGGACCCGGAGAGCGCGTGCTTGGTGGCGTCGGCACTGTGGCTGATGTGCGGGTGGTGCGGGAGGCGCTGGCGGGGATGATTCTGCCCGGTGCTGCTGACATGTCCGGGTCGGGTCTGGTCTCGCGGGAGGTCCAGGCGCAGTGGGTGGATCTACTGGGTGAGTTGGAGGCGGTGAAGGCTGCGGTGACCGCGACGCAGGCCCGCCTGGTGGTCGCCCTGGACGAGGCCACCAGGGCTGAGGAGGCCGCACAGGGTGTTCGGGTGGAGCGGCGTGGTCGTGGTGTGTCGAACCAGGTGGGTGCGGCGCTACGGGTGTCCCCGCACGCCGGGGCCGGGTTCGTGTCCACCTCCCGGGTGTGGGTGACGCAGATGCCCCACACGTTCGCGGCGTTGCAGACGGGGATCCTCTCGCAGTGGCGGGCCACGTTGTTGGTCCGGGAGACGTCGCACCTGTCGGTGGAGCATCGTGCCCTGATCGACGAGCAGGTCTGCGGCCCCGCGCACCTGGGTGCTTTGGCGCGGATGGGGACGCGGCGGTTGGTGGCCCGGATCAAGGAACTCGCCGCGAGCCTGGATGTGCACGCGTGCGTGAACCGCAACGCGAGGGCCGTCTCGCAGCGGCGGGTCTCGATCCGCCCGGCCCCGGACCTGATGGTCTACCTGACCGCCCTGGTGCCGATGGGGCAGGGTGTGCAGGCCTACGCCCACCTCAAGGCGACCGCTGAATCCGTGAAGGCTACGGGGGACGAGCGGGGGACCGGTCAGATCATGGCGGACACTCTGATCGAGCGTGTCACTGGGCGTGGCCCGGGTCGGGCCGCGGATGTGCCGGTGGCGATCAACCTCCTGGTCTCCGACGACACGCTGCTGGCTGGTGGCACCCAGCCTGGTGTGATCACCGAGGGTGTCCCGGTGGGTGGGGGTGTGGTCCCGGCGCCGGTGGCGCGGAACTTGGTCGCGCACGCGATCGACACGAACGCGGCGTGGTTGCGCAGCATCTACACCGACCCGCACGGGCGCCTGGTGGCCACGACCTCGATGTCCCGGTTCCACCCACCAGGCCTGGCTGGCTTGCTGCGGGCCCGGGGGCAGGGGATCTGTGCCACGTTGTGGTGTGATGCGCCGATCCGGCACCTGGACCACATCACCCCGCACGCCCAGGGCGGTCCTACCAGCCTGGACAACGGGCAAGGGTTGTGCGCGCGGTGCAACCATGCCAAGCAGGCACCCGGCTGGGTACAGAAGACCACCCAGCACGAGGGACGCCACGCCGTGGAGACCACCACCCCGACCGGACACACCCACCTCTCGGTAGCACCCATGCCACCAACACCCCTGCGCGCCGACCGGGCGGGCTCGGCCAGTACTGGGGCAGTCACGGAGGCGCCGGCCCCGGACAGTGTGCGGGATCCCGGCGGTCAGGGGCCGGTCCACGATCCGTCACCGACCGTCCTGACCGGCACGGCCGGCACAGCCGTCCCGCCGGTCCCGACCGCAGGTACCACCCCGGCCAACACCCCCTCCACGGCGGGTGGCGGTGGCGCGCGCCCGGGTTGGACCCCCGCGGTCGGCATGACCGGCCCAACCCCCGGACGCATCCCACGCAGCCGCTACTCGATCGGCTGCCACACCACCCACCACCAGGGCGCGATCGCCTACCGACCAAGCAAGCAACCCACCACCGGCAGCCGAACCAGCGCCGGCCGAACGAGAAGAGGATCGAAGAGCCCGAAGGGGCGGACAGCCTCTCGGGCCGATCTCTCCTGGGCACACGACCGGACCCTGTTCACCGCACAGTCAGCTTGAGCCGTGCTGCCACGCTGGTGGCATGGCTCATCACGAGACCCTGCCGGGCTGCCTGCTGATCACCGGCACTTCGCCGCGGCAGGCTTCACTCCGGTCGCCGACTCCGTGGTCGAGACCCGGGAGGAGCTCGACTTCATCGCTGGACGCCTGCATGCCCGGCCGCTGATGCTGGTGGTGCTGTGCCCGCCGTTGGAGGTGGCTCGTCACCGGAACGTGACCCGCGCCGTAGAGACCCGTGTGGACTACGACGTCACGCCCCTGGCGCGCAACCAGCGTCGCGAGCTGGGCGGCCTGGGCTGGTGGCTGGACTCGGGTGACCAGACGCCCGAGGAGACCGCGGACCTGATCGTGGCGGAGGCGGCGCGGCGGGCTGTCGTGCACCGCGCGCTACCCTCACCCAGGTGAGCAAGTCCTCGTACCGGCGCCCCTCCGCGGTCCGCTACGCCCACAACGGCGATGTGTCCATCGCCTACGAGACGTTCGGCGACCTGACCTCGGCCGAACCGCTCCTCCTGATCATGGGGCTGGACTTTCAGATGGTCTGGTGGGCGGACGAGTTCTGCGCACAGCTCGTCGACGCAGGGTTCGCCGTCGTCCGGTTCGACAACCGCGACACCGGACTCTCCACGCACTTCGAGTCGCGGAGTCGGCAGCACCCGTTTCGGGCGCTGCTGGGCGGGACCACGTCTGCGTACACGGGCACCGACATGCTCGACGACATCGAGGCGGTGCTCGACGCCGTCGGCTGGTCGTCGGCGCACGTCCTGGGCGCCTCCATGGGTGCCGGTCTCGCGCAGGCGCTGGCGCTGGCGCGCCCGTCGCGGGTCCGGTCCATGGTCAGTGCCATGGGGCCGCCCGTGACGGCAGGTCCGCTCCGGACGCTGACTTACCTGCGCCCGGGTGCTCTCATCCGGCTGGCCCTGACGGGACGGGCGCTGGCCCGCAACGGACCGGTCGAGCTCCTGGTCGAGATCTACCGTGCGCTCTCCTCGCCCGGCTACCCGTTCCCGGAGCGATGGGCGCGCCAGGCGGCGACGATCAGCCACGGGCGCAGCCCGCGCGACCCCCGCTCCGCGCAACGACAGACTGCGACGGCGCGGACGTTCCGGCTGCCGCCGTTGTCGGAGGTCCGCGTCCCGGCACTGGTGATCGTGGGCGAGAGCGACCCCCTGATCAGGGCATCTGCCGGGCGCGACATCGCCCGGCAGATACCCGGTGCAGTGCTGCGCCTCTATCCCGGCGTGGGGCACACCCTGCCGGCGGAGCTGTGGCCCGACATCATCCGGGAGCTGAGGGACCTGGCCGCCCGAGCCTGACCCGTCACGGCACCAGCACCACCCTCCCGAACACCACCCCGTCGTCCATGAGCTGGTGCGCCGTCGAGGCCTGGTCCAGCGGCAGCACGTCGTGCACCACCGCGTGCAGGTCACCGCGGGCCGCCGCGGCGAGCTGCTCCGCCCGGACGGCGTTCCGGGCCGGCACCGGCACGGTGTCCAGGCTGAACGTCGCGAACGAGAGCGAGCGCCGGAACGAGCCGATCAGCCGCTCCCCGAAGTCGGCGGGCGGCATGCCGGCGATCGCACCGACCACGACCATCCGTCCGTTCGGTGCGAGCCGGTCGATGAACTCCGGGATGTCCGGGCCGCCGACGATGTCCACGATCACGTCGTAGGCGGCGGGGGAGTCCGGGCCCGCGCCGGACCGGTCGAGCACATGGGTGGCGCCGAACCCCCGCAGCCGCTCACCCCGATCGGCCGACGACGTCGTCACCGCCACCGCGCTCGCCCCGCCCTGGACGGCGAGCTCCACGGCCGCGACGCCGATGCTCCCGGCCGCACCCCGCACGAGCACCGACTCCCCGGGCGCGAGGTGTGCGTGCGCCAGCGCGAAGTGCGCCACCGGCCCCGAGCTCCCCAGCGTCACCGCGTCGACGGGCGAGAGGCCCGCGGGCAGCGGGGTCACGTCGTCCACCGCCGCCACCGCCTGCTCGGCGTAGCCGCCGCCCAGGCCGGTGAACGCCCAGACGCGGCGGCCCACCCAGGAGTCGTCTACCCCGGCGCCGACGGCCGTGACCGTGCCCGCCACCTCGCTGCCGGGGATCAGGCCGGGCTCGAAGCCCATGCTGCCGATCGTTCCCCGCCGGATGACGGCGTCGACACCGCCCACGCCGATCGCCTCGATCGTCACGGCCATCTGACCGGGTCCGGGGACGGGCTCCGGGGCCTCGCCGACCGTCATGCCGCTCGCGTCGCCGAACCGTTCGATCCGTACTGCTCGCATCGTTCTCTCCTTGCTCGTTGCGCTACCGTGGCGACGCTAACGGACGCCTGCGTCCGGTTGGAGAAAGTGAGAGACATGGCTGAGACAGTGCCCCACAAGCTGCGTTCCGACGCTCAGGACAACCGCGACAGGATCCTGGCGGCCGCCCGGTCGCTGTACGCCGAGCACGGGCTCGAGGTGACCATGCGGCAGGTCGCCCGCCGCGCCGGCGTCGGGCCCGCCACCCTGTACCGCCGGTTCCCGGCACGGCAGGTGCTCCTGGAGGCGGTGTTCGCGGACGAGCTGCGAGCGTGCCGCAGCATCGTGGCCGAGGGCAGCGCCGACCCCGACCCGTGGCGCGGGCTGACCTCGGTGGTCGAGCGGATCAGCGTGCTGAACGTCGGGAACCAGGGGTTCGTCGACGCCTTCATGGGGGAGTACCCGCGGGCCGACGCGTTCACCGAGCACCGCACCGAGATGCTGGCGATGCTCGGGGGACTGGCGCGCCGAGCCCAGGCCTCCGGGCAGCTGCGTGCCGACTTCGTGCTCGACGACCTCGTGCTCGTCCTGCTGGCGGGCCGGGGGCTGGCCGCGACGCCGTCGGCCCGCACCGTCGTGGCGGCGCGCCGCTTCGCGGCCCTGGCCGTCGAGGCGTTCCGCGCGTCCGGGGCGAACGAGCCGCTGCCGCGCCCGGCGTCGCTGGCCGGACACCTGGCGCGTACCGGTGAGGACCTCCGGGTCGGGGGCCGATGAGTCCGGCACGGGCTCGTCGTCGGTCAGGGTGACGCAGGAACGAGACAGGAGCCCGACATGACCGAGAACCCCACCGTCACCAGGCCCGCCCGCCCCCGGGTCGTCGACCGGGCCGCGTGGCAGGCGGCGCGCGACGACCTGCTGGAGCAGGAGAAGGCCCACACCCGCGCGGGCGACGAGCTCGCCGCCGCCCGCCGCCGGCTGCCGATGACCCAGGTCGACGGGACGGCCCGGGTGGTCGGGGCGGACGGCGCCGTGCCGTTCGTCGACCTGTTCCAGGGGCGCGACGAGCTCGTGGTCTACCAGCACATGTGGCACGACGGCGAGCCCGTCGCCGGTCAGTGCCCGGGCTGCACCGTCAACGCCTGGCACATCCAGCGGTCGGCCCCCTACCTGGCGGCGCGCGGTGTCTCGTTCGCGATGCTGACCGAGGGGCCCTGGGCGGAGGTCGCCCCGTTCCTCGAGTTCATGGGCTACACCGAGCCCTGGTACTCGGTCCGCGGCCTGGAGGCGCCGATCGGCGTCGACATGGGGCACATCGCGTGCTTCCTGCGCGACGGCGACCACGTGTACCTCACCTACCGGACCACGGGCCGTGGCAACGAGCCCGCCGCGGGCATCTTCGGGCTGCTCGACATGACGCCGTACGGCCGGGGCGAGGCCTGGGAGGACGTGCCGGACGGATGGCCGCAGGGCCGGGAGTCGTGCTGGTACTGGGCCACCGACGCCGACGGCAACGCCACCTGGGGGCCGACCCGGCGCCCCGTGCCCCAGTGGGACCGACCGGGCGCCACGCCGGTCGAGGCCTCGGAGCACCGGCACTGAGTGCCCGTCACGACCGCCCGAAGTGCGTCACGAAGTGCTCGACGGAGCACGCCGCCGCGCCGCGCGCCCAGTCCACGAACCGCAGCGGACGCAGCTCGATGCCCGACTTCGCCGCCGACCCGAAGGCGCGCTCCTCGAACGCCTGACGCACGTGGGGGTCCATGACGTCGTAGTCGCTGCCGAGGGCCTCGCCCGTGATGAGGATGTGCTGGGCGCCCAGCAGGTTCGCGATCGTGGCGATGCCGGTGCCGATGGCGCGGCCGGCGTCGGTGAGCACGCGGACGGCGTCGGGCTGGCCGGCGCGCGCGAGCTCCGCGACCTCGCCGACGCTCGCCGCGCGCAGCCCGGCGTCGGCCACGCGGGACAGGATGGCCGCGGATCCCGCGATCGCCTCGACGCACCCGCGGTTGCCGCAGTGGCACAGCGGACCCTCGGGGTCCACGAGCACGTGCCCCACCTCGCCGGCCACGCCGAAGCTGCCGTGCACCACCTGACCGTTGACCAGCAGCGCGCACCCGATGCCGGTGCCGACCGTGACGAGCGCGAGCGAGGACAGGCCCCGGCCCACGCCGTACCAGCGCTCACCCGTGAGCAGCGCGCGCACGTCGTTCTCCACCGTGGTGGTCAGCCCCGTGCGGCGGGCCACCTGCTCCCCGAGGGGCACGTCGCGCCAGCCCAGGAACGGTGAGTAGGCCACGTGGCCCGTCGCGGCGTCGACGTCGCCCGAGACCGCCAGGCCGATGCCGCCCACCTCGGGCCGGCCCTCCCGCAGCCGCGTGGCGAGCTCCGCGACCTGGTCGACGACCGCCTCGGGGCGCAGGTCGGGGACGGGCACCGTGACCTCGTCCAGCACCTGGCAGCGCAGGTCGGCCACGACGCCGAACATCTGGTCGGCCGTGATCTTGACGCCGATCACCTGGTGCGCCCCCGCCCGCACCGTCACCATCGTGGCGGGCCGGCCCAGGGCGCCCTCGCTGGACACCCGGTCGCCCGACTCGTCCAGCAGGCCCGCCTCCAGCAGCGGCCGCACGGCGCGGGTGATGGCACCCGGGGTCAGGCCGGTGTCACCGGCCAGGGCGGTGCGCGAGGCGTCTCCGGACATGACGAGCTGCTGGAAGACACGCGTCGCCGCCGGGCTCAGCGCCGGTGCCTGTGGTCTCGCTGGCATGACCCGACCCTAGCCCTCACCACCCACACCGGTGCGGCTGCCGTCAGCGGCGGGGCATCCGGCGAGCCAGGACCGGGGACAGGACCGCGACCAGCACACCCGCGACCGGCACCACGAGCAGGCCGGTGCGCAGCCCGACGGCGTCGGCGACCAGGCCGACCAGCGGCGGGGAGAGCAGGAAGCCGAGCCGCAGCAGCCAGGACACGATGGTCAGGCCGGTGCCGGGGCGCAGGCCGGGCAGCTCGTCGGCCTCGTGCATGGCGGCGGGGATGAGCGTCGCGCAGCCGAGACCCGCGGCGGCGAACCCCGCGATCGTGCCCGGCACCGTGGGCCAGGCCAGCGCCAGCCCCATGCCCAGCGCGATGACGACGCCGCCGGCGCAGGCGACGGTGCGCTGCCCGAACCGGTCGACGAGCCGGTCGCCCAGCAGCCGCCCCACGGTCTGGGCGCCCACCAGTGCCACGTACCCGGTGGCGGCCAGCGCTGCCGGGGCACCGAGCCCGGAGGAGAGGTAGAGGGTCGCCCAGGAGCTGCCCGCGTCCTCCACGAGGGCGCCGCCGATGCCGATGAGGACGAGCGCCGCGAGGATCGCCACGGTGCGCACGCTCAGGCCGACGCCGCGCGCACCGGCGCCCGCGGGACCGTGCGCGTCGTCGGCCGCGTCGTCGTCGGCGCCCCGCAGGCGGAACCGGAACGCCACGAGCGCCACGACGGCGAAGATCGCCAGCGAGATGCCGAGGTGCACGTCCAGCGGCAGGCCGGCCGCGATGGCCGCGGCGGCCATGGACCCGCCCAGCACGGCGCCGATGGACCACACGGCGTGGAAGCCGTTGATGATCGACCGCCCGTACCGGCGCTGCACGCGCAGCCCGTGACTGTTCTGCGCGACGTCCGTGACCGAGTCCGACGCCCCGCCGAGGAACAGCGCGGCCACCAGGAGCGCGAACGTCGGCGAGAGCCCCGCCGCCAGCGTGCCCGTGCCCGTCAGGATGGTGCCGACCACGGCGACGCGCGCCGAGCCGAACCGGCGCACCATCCAGCCCGCGGCGAGACCCGAGGCGATCGCCCCGGCCGGGAAGGCCGCGACGGCCAGGCCGTAGGAGGCGTTGTCCAGGTCGAGCGCTGCCTTGATCTCCGGCAGGCGGGGCACCAGGTTGGCGTACAGGGCGCCGTTGGTCAGGAACAGCGCGCCGACGGCGGCACGGGCGCGGCGGACGGCGAGCTCTGGACGGTCGCCCGGGGCAAGAGACATGCGCACGAGCGTACCCCGCGATGCGTACGATCGTACACATCGGTGGGTACGCTGTGCCCATGGCTCACGACTACTTCGCCGGCGACCCGCGGACCAACCACGAACGCATGGTCGCCGGGGACCTCTACATCGCCGACGACCCCGAGATCGAGCGCCGTGCCCGGCGCGCCGTGGCGCTCGCGGACGCCTACCACCGCGCCGTGGTGGCGGACGACGCCGGTGCCCGCGGCCTGCTCGCCGAGCTGCTCGGCACCCTGGGGGAGGAGGCCTTCGTGAAGCCGCCCCTGTTCGTGGACTACGGCGAGAACATCCACATCGGCCCGCGCACCTTCGCCAACTACAACCTGACCGCGCTGGACGTCGCGCCCATCACCATCGGCGCAGACTGCCAGATCGGCCCGGGAGTCCAGCTCCTGACGCCCACCCATCCGGTGGAGCCGGGCCCGCGCCGCGACAAGCTGGAGGCCGCGCTGCCGATCACGATCGGCGACAACGTCTGGCTCGGCGGCGGCGTCGTCGTGTGCCCCGGCGTGTCCATCGGGGACAACACCGTGGTGGGCGCGGGGGCGGTCGTGACGCGGGACCTGCCGGCGAACGTCGTCGCCGTGGGGAACCCGGCCCGCGTCGTCCGCGAGATCTGACCGGGCCCGGCCGCGAGATGACGGGACGACGGCACGACCCCGGCCGCAGGGACCACATCATCGACGCCTGCCTGGACCTGGTCGCGGAGGTGGGCGTCGCCGGCGTCTCGCACCGCAAGGTGGCGGCCGCGGCGGACGTGCCGCTCGGCTCGATGACCTACCACTTCACCGGCATGGACGAGCTGCTGCGCGAGGCGTTCGGCCGGTTCGCGCGGAGCGTCAGCGACGGGTTCGAGCAGCGGATGAGCGCTGCCACCGACCTGCCGAGCGCCCGGGCGGCCGTGGTCGCGATCATCACGCGGGACGTCTTCGGCACCCAGCGTGACCTCGTGCTGACCCACGAGCTCTACACGCTCGCGTCCCGCGAACCCGCCTACCGGGAGCTGACCAACGCGTGGATGGCACGCTCCCGGGCGGCCCTGGAACGGCACTTCGACCCGGTCACCGCGCGCATGCTCGACGCGCTGATCGAGGGCCTGACGATCCACCGTGCCCTGGACACCGAGGCGCCCCGCCCGGACACGGTGACGGAGGCGGTGCGCCGCATCACCACGCCGGCGCCCGCCTGATCGGTCACATCGGGTGGCTCGCCGGAACATCTGCCCGGGAGCGGTGTTGGGGCTGGTGTGGGCGAGACGAGACGGGTGACCGTGGTGGTGGTCGGGGGCGGGCAGGCCGGGCTGTCGGCGGCGTACCACCTGCAGCGCCGGGGCTTCGCGAGCGTGCTGGACCAGCCGGACGGCGAGCGCACGTACGTGGTCCTGGACGCCAACCCGGCACCGGGCGGTGCGTGGCAGCACCGCTGGGAGTCGCTGCGGATGGCGACCGTCAACGGCATCTTCGACCTGCCCGGGCTGGCCCAGCCCGCCGTGGACAGCAGCGAGGCCAGCCGGGACGCCGTCCCGCGCTACTTCGCCGGCTACGAGCGGGCGTTCGACCTGCCGGTCCTGCGGCCGGTCCAGGTCGTGGCGGTGCACCGGGCGGACGACGACCCCGACGGCGACCTGGTGGTGACGACCGACCGCGGGTCCTGGACCACGCGGTTCGTCATCAACGCGACCGGCACGTGGACCAACCCGGTGCTGCCGCGCTACCCGGGGCAGGACACGTTCGTCGGGCGCCAGCTCCACACCCGCGACTACGTGCGGGCCGAAGACTTCGCGGGGCAGCGGGTGGCCGTGGTGGGGGGCGGGATCTCGGCGATCCAGCTCCTGGAGGAGATCTCCCGCGTGGCCACCACGCGCTGGTACACCCGGCGGGAGCCGGTGTTCCGGGACGGTGAGTTCACCCCCGAGACGGTGGGCCGCGAGACGATCGCCAAGGTCATGGCCGACGTCGCCGCGGGCCGGCCCACCGGCAGCGTCGTGTCGTACACGGGGTTGATCTGGACGCCGTACGCGGTGGCCGCCAAGGCGCGCGGGGCCCTGGAGCGCCGCCCCATGTTCACGGCGATCGAGCCGATGGGCGTGCGGGAGGCGGACGGTTCGTTCACGCCCGTCGACACCATCCTGTGGGCCACCGGGTTCAAGGCCGACCTGACGCACCTGGACCCGCTCGGGCTGCGGGGCGAGCTGGGCGGCATCGCCCTGGAGGGCACGCAGGTGGCGGCCGAGCCACGGGTCCACCTCATCGGCTTCGGCCCCTCCCAGTCGACGGTCGGGGCCAACCGCGCGGGGCGCGAGGCGGTGTCGGCGGTGGTGCGCCGGCTCGGGGCGCCGGTGGGCAGCCGGAGCGTGGGTGGGTGATCGTAGGCTCCCGGCCGTGGCCGATGAGCGCGGTTCCGGGGAGCGCTGCGGCCGCCGGGGGGTCCGGGGCAACACAGGGGGGGCGCAGGTGTGTTGCGCAGCGTAGACAACGTCTACCGTCGGCAACGCAGCTGGGCGGGGCACCTTCCCGGGACACCGTTCGGAGCCGCCTGCCCGGCCGTGCTCAGGCGTTCGCCAGACCCGCGACGAGGTTGATCAGCAGCGCCACCACGACCGTGCCGAACAAGTAGGCCAGCAGCGCGTGCACCTGGGCGATGCGGCGCATCCCCGAGGAGGCCAGGTCGGTGTCCGAGACCGCGAAGCTCATCCCGACGGTGACCGCCAGGTAGGTGAAGTCGGTGTACCGTGGCGGCTCGCTCTGGTGGAAGTCGATGCCGCCCGCGGGCTCGGAGTAGTAGGCGCGGGCGTAGTGCAGCGCGAAGACGGTGTGCACGCAGGCCCATGAGACCACGACGGCGGCCAGCACGGCGCCCATGGTGACGGTGCCCTCGCCGAGCCCGCCGCCCACGAGCGCCACCGCCACGCCGCCCAGGCTCGCGACGGCGGCGAGCAGCACGATCAGGTTCGCGATGGTCCGGGTCGGCTCCTCGCGCACGGCGTGCTCGCTGGTCGCGGCGGGGTCCATGGGCACGATCACCAGCACGGTCCAGCCCACGAACACGAGGCCCGCCCCGGCCCAGCCGCCGAGCACGGCGGCGACCGCGGAGTCCCACGCGAGCAGCCAGCCGAGCAGCACGCCCACCAGGAGGGCGACACCGATCCGCAGCCCGTGCGGGCCGTCCAGCACCTGGCTCACCTGCCGTGTCGCCGTCATGCCGGACAGTCAACCAGCAGCCCCCGTGGTGAGCAGCGCCACCACCCGCACCGGCGCCGGGTGTGCGAACATGGCGGCAGAGCCCCAGAGGGTTCCCGGACGAGGGTTGCCGTACCCGGTGTGCGACAAGACGGCATCGAAGGAGCACACCATGTCCTGGATCGTCCTCGTCGTCTCCGGTCTCCTCGAGGCCGTCTGGGCCACCGCGCTGAGCCGCTCCGAAGGGTTCAGCCACGTCGGCCCCACCATCGTCTTCGGCCTCGCGCTCGTCGCGAGCATGGGCGGGCTCGCGTTCGCGCTGCTGGAGCTGCCGGTAGGCACCGCGTACGCCGTCTGGGTGGGCATCGGCGCCGCTACCACCGTCGTCTGGGCGATGGTCACCGGCGCCGAACCCGTCTCCGTGGTCCGGGTGCTGCTCATCGCCGGGCTCATCGGCTGCGTCATCGGGCTCAAGCTGACGCACTGACCGCGGGCGGTCCGTCCCGACCGGCGCGACAATGGCTGAGGTGACCGACCTCGACACCTGGACACCGACGACCTTCGCCCGCAACGGCGAGGTCGAGCTCGCCTACGACCGGTTCGGCCAGGGTGGCGACGTACCCCTCCTGCTCATGATGGGCCTGGCCATCTCCCGGTTCTGGTGGCCGGACGGGCTCTGCCGGGCGTTCGCCGACCAGGGGTTCGACGTGGTCCGCTACGACCAGCGGGACGCGGGGGAGTCCACCCGGTTCGGCACCCCCCGCCAGAGGGGCCCGTGGAGCGGGCTGTTCGCCGGCGAGCCCGCGCCGTACACCGCGGAGGACGTCGTGGACGACGCCGCCGCCGTGCTCGACGCCGTCGGCATGGACCGGGCGGTCGTGCTCGGGCACTCGCTGGGCGGCATCGCGGCGCAGCGGTTCGCGCTGCGTCATCCCGGGCGGGTCCTCGCCCTGGTGTCGTGCGACGCCCCGCCCAGCGACGCCGAGGGGTACGCCGCGCTGCGGTACGTGCGTCCCGGGCTGCTCGCCCGGATGGTGACCCGGCGGTTCCCGCCGGGGCGGGAGGGCGACGTCGCCGCGTCGCTCGCGGTCGCGAAGAGCATGGCCTCACCCGCCAACCCGTGCGACGAGACCGCGGCCCGGGACCGGATCGAGCGGGGTCTGGACCGGGGCCCGCGGGACACGCGCGCGCTGGGTCGCCAGCTCCGGGCGCGGTGGCGCGGGCCTGCGCTGCGTGACGTCGCCGTGCCGACGCTCGTCCTGCACGGCGAGGACGACCCGCTGATCCGGACGTCCGCCGCACGTGCCGTGGCGCGGGCGGTCCCGGGCGCCAAGCTGGTGCTGCTCGACGGGATCGGGCACGACCTGCCGCCCGCGTGCTGGGCGACGGTGGCTCAGGAGACCCGGAGGCTCGTGGAGCCGCGCGGTCAGTCCCGCGTCGCCTGATCGTCGAGCGCCAGCTCCCGCGCGAGGTCCAGCATCTCGCGACCCAGGGCGTCGAGCCGGGCGCGGAGGTCCGGCGTGCCGCCCGCCGGCGCGGGCCGGCCCGCCGGGGCGGGCAGGGTGCCGGGCCCCGGGATGTCGGGCTCGCTGATCACCGCGATGTCGAACACCACCCGGTCGGCCCGGTGCCAGGTGCGGAACACCTCGACGGCCCGGGCGGACCCGTCGGTGCTGGTCCCCTCCAGGAGGAGCACCGGCGCGCCGACCGGGACCCGGAGGGCCTCGGCGGTGTCGGTGTCGGCCCCGACGGCGCGGACCTGGCGCTGCCCGGCCACGACGCGCGTGCCGAACCGGCGCTGGATGGTCGCGTGCAGGGAGGCGTCGGTCAGCTCCTCGGCGCTCAGGTCCCCGAACTCGGCGGGCAGCCAGGTCTCGATGACGGCCAGCGGCTCGCCGTCGGTGCTGCGCAGGCGGCGCATCCGCAGCACGGTGGGAGAGCCGAGCACGCCGGTGGCCTCGGAGGCCGGCTCGGGGCCGAGCTCCAGGACCTGGGTGCTGACGTGCACCCCGCCGTCCTCCACCTGGGTGGAGAGACCCGGGACGCGCTGCACCAGGCGGTGCAGCTCCCCGCGCTCCCGGACGGTGGTGCCGCGCCCGCGGCGGCGCTCCACCAGCCCCTCCTGCTCCAGCGAGGCCAGCGCCTGGCGCACCACGGAGCGCGAGACGCCGTAGCGTTCCTGGAGCTCGGCCTCGGTGGGCACGTGGGCGCCGGGTGCGAGCGCGCGGCCCAGGATCTGGGCGCGCAGCTCGCCCGCGAGCCGCCGGTGCAGGGGCGTGCCGTCGGGGCCGGGAAGGGTCATGGTCAGCTCGCGCTCTTCTGCGCCGTCTGCCAGACGTGGTCCCAGCCGGGCGCGAGCTCGGCGGCCCGCTCGATCGCCAGCACGAGGCTGGCCTCGCGGGCGATGCCCTGGCCGGCGATGTCGAACGCCGTGCCGTGGTCCACCGAGACGCGCACGACGGGCAGGCCCACGGTGATGTTCACGCCGTCGTCGCCGTACACGGCCTTGAACGGGGCGTGGCCCTGGTCGTGGTAGCAGGCGACCACCATGTTCCACTTCCCCTTGACGGCGGCGGGGATGAGCGCGTCGGCCGGGAGCGGGCCGTGGGCGTTGATGCCCCGGGCCCGGGCGGCCTTGACCGCGGGCGCCAGCACGTCGGCGTCCTCGTCGCCGAACAGCCGGTTCTCGCCGGCGTGCGGGTTCAGGCCGGCCAGCCCGATGGGCTCGTCCGGGCGGCCCAGGGCGGCGGTGAACGCGCCGGCCAGGTCGAGCACGTCGCGGGTGCGCTCGGGCGTCACGTCGTCGATCGCCTGCCGCAGCGACACGTGCGTGGTCAGGTGGAAGAAGTAGAGGTCGCCCGCGGAGAGCACGAGGCTGAAGTTCTTGACGCCGAACTCGTGCGCGAGCAGCTCGGTGTGTCCGGGCCACTTGTGCCCGCCGGCGTGCATCGCGGCCTTGTTCAGCGGCGGGGTGACGATGCCGTCGACCAGGCCCTCGCGGGCCAGGCGGCACGCCTCGACGACGAACCGGTAGGCGCCGTCGCCGGCCGCGGGGCTGAGCTCCCCGAGGGGCACGTCGCCGAGCGACGGGCCGGTCTGGAGCAGCTCGATGGTGCCCGGCGCGTTGGTGGCCTCGGCCGGGGTGGCGATGACGTGCACCGCGGCCGGGTCGCCGCCGATGGCCGAGACGGCACGGCGCATCGCGTCGGCGTCGCCCACGACCACCGGGACGCAGCGCGCGCGCAGGTCGTCGTGGCCGAGCAGGGCCTTGGCGGTGATCTCCGGGCCGATGCCGGCGACGTCGCCCAGGGTGACGGCGAGGGTGGGGATGCTCAAGGGTTTACCTCCTGGTGGGAAGAGTACGATCTCAGGTTCTCGAGGACGTCGACGACGGTCCGGGCGGTGCCGAAACCACCGGCCTTGGTCACGACCGCGGTGCCGTCGAGGGGGCCGCCCTCGATGTGCCCGAGCGGTACGCCCTCGGCCACCGAGCCGACGACCCGCACGCTGCGGGCACCGAGCCGGGCGAGGACGGCGCGGGCGCCGTCGCCGCCCATGAGGACGAGGGCGTCGGGGCGGGAGCTGGTCGCGACGGCGGCGGTGAGCTCGGCCAGGGCGTGCGCCGCCCGGGCGGCGTGCTCGCGGCCGGTGCCGGTGGGTTCCGGGGTCCGGACCAGGACCGTGCGGGGCTGGCCGACCCCGGGCGCCGCCGTGCGCGGGTCGGCGTCCGCGGTGTGCACCTGCGTGCCCGGTTCGGCGCGGACCAGCTCGTCCGCCTGCCGCAGGGACACCTCGTGCAGCGAGCTGAGCACCACCAGCACCCGCTCGGCGCCGGTCCGGGGCGGTTCGGGTGCCGCGGTGCCGTCGCCCCAGCGCGGGGCGAGCGCCGCCGCGAGGCCCGCCGAGCCGACGGGCACCGCCAGCGGCCCGAGCAGCGCGACCGCCTCGGCCAGCGCGCCCAGGTCCGCGTCCTCGGTGGCGTCCACGACCACGGTGCCCCCGTCCCGGCCGGCGTCGGCCAGGCGGACGGCGAGGTCCTTCGCGTCGCCGTCGGACGGCACCCGGACGGCACCGGGCAGGAGCCTGGTCAGGTCGCTCTCGCGGACCGGCGTGACCGGGTCGCGCCCGGCCGCCGTCCCGGCGACGGGCGTGCCGTCCACGAGCAGCACGCCCTCACGCACGGTGCGCCCGAGCGCGGGATAGCTCGGGCAGACGACGGCGAACGCCGCCGGGTGCTGGGCGCGCCACGCGGTCAGCGCGCCGGCGACCTGCCCGGTCACGCTGCCGCGCATCGTCGAGTCGATCTTCACGTAGAGCCGGCCGGCCCCGGCGGACACCAGCCCGCGCACGGCACCGGCGGTCGCGCGGGCGGCGGCGTCGTCGTCGAGGGGGCGGGCGTCGGTGACGACGGCGACCGCCGTCCGCTCGCCCGCGGGCGGCCGGGTGCCCAGCACGAGGTGGCTGCGCCACCCGGCGCGGGCGAACTGCACCACGCAGTCGCCCGCTCCGGTGAGGTCGTCAGCGACGACCCCGACGGTGTCCTGGCTCATGCGGTGCCCCGCCCCTCGCCGTGCCCGTCGCCGGCCGGGACCGCCACGGGCTCGGCGTCGTCCGCCGGGGCGAGGCCGCCCTGGCGCTTGAGCACGATGGTGGCCAGGAGCGGGGCGAGGATCGCGCTGACCAGGACGGCCGAGGCGACCTGCGCCGTGGCGACCGCCACGTACGGCTCGAACGACGGGTCCACGCCACCGATGATCGCGGGCGTGGCGACGGCGTTGCCGGCCGTGGTCGCGGAGGCGATGGCGATGCCGGACCGCACCCCGCGCCGCAGGATGAACCGGTAGCCCGCGTAGGTCAGGGCGGCGGTCAGCAGCACCGCGAAGACGCCCACGAGGATGCCGCTCGCACCGCCGGTCACCACGTCGCGCAGGTCGATCCCGGTGCCCAGGGCGAACGCGAAGAACGGGATCACGATGTTCGGCACCGGCCGCATGATCTCGGTCCAGCGCGGGTCGAGGTTGCCGACCACGAAGCCGAGCAGCAGCGGGATGATCGCGGCGAGGAACGCCGTCAGGGGGATGTCCGCCAGGCCGGAGGCACCGAGGAACAGCATCGAGATGAACGGGCCGTCGTTCAGGGCCGAGGCCATGTAGGCGCCGCGGTCCCGCTCGTCACCGTACTTGCCGGTGAACGCGAGCCAGAGGCCGCCGTTGCTGTTGTCGACCGTGGCCATGAGCGCCAGGATCGACACCCCGAGGAAACCCTCGATCCCGAAGAAGTGACCGGCCAGCGCCACCAGCGCCGCCGGGATCAGGGACTTGGTCAGCAGCAGCGTGCCCGTCGCGGCCAGCACGGGGCCCGACGTGCGGGCCGTGATCTGCATGCCCGTGGCGAAGATGAGCACCGCGATGAGCGGCAGCGCCGAGTCCTTGAACAGGGCGGTCGTGAAGGAGCCGAGCTCCAGGAAGCCCGGGAAGAAGGTGCCCACGACCGAGCCGAGCACGAGCGGCACGAGCATCAGCCCGCCCGGGATCCTGTTCATCCAGTCGTAGAGGGGGACGGGTGACTTCGGTGAGTGCCCGGCATCCATGGCGAACCTCTCGTTCGTACGCCGCCCGCGATGGCGGCGTAATTGTTAGGACAAGAAAGTACGGACGAAGTTACGCCACTGCGCGAGCGCGAGCAAGTCCCGGCCCGTAGCGTGACCGGGTGACCGACGTGTGGACCTGGCCGGCCCGAGTGGGCGTACTCCTCGGGACCGGCCTCTTCGTCGCCCTCCTCGTGCCGATCCTCGTGGTCCAGGTACGGCGGTACGGGGCCATCAACCTGGTCCGGCTCGTCGGCGCCGCGGCGCTCGCGGTCTACGGCACCGCGCTGCTGGCCTACACCCTGCTCCCCCTGCCCAGCGGCGACCTGGCCGCATGGTGCGCCCAGTACGGGTACGACGGCGCCCAGCTCCGCCCGCTCCAGATCGTCGCCGACGTCCGCGAGCGCACGGCCGGCATGTCCCTCGGTGCGGCGGTCCGGGACATCTCGGTGCTGCAGGGCGTCCTCAACGTCGTCCTGTTCGTGCCCTGGGGCATCCTGGTGCGCCGCTACCTGGGCTGGGGACTGCTCGCCTCCGCGGCATCGGCGCTGGCGGCGTCCCTGCTCATCGAGACGGTTCAGTACACCGGTATCTTCGGCGTCGTCCCCTGCTCCTACCGCCTGGCCGACGTCGACGACCTGCTCACCAACACCCTCGGCGGCGTGCTCGGGGCGCTCGTGGCGCCCTGGGTGCTGCGCTGGATGCCCGGGGCGCGCGCCCTGGCCGCCACCCGCGGCGAACCGCGACCCGTGACGGTCTGGCGGCGCTGGCTCGGCATGCTGGTCGACGCCGCCGCGTACAGCGTGCTGGGCGGCGTCCTGGCCATGGGCTGGGGCCTGGCGTCCTACCTCACGGTGGGCACCATCCCGGCGGACACGCCCCTGCTGTGGCTGGGCACCAGCGTGCTGGCCTGGGTGCTCGTCTTCGGCCTGCCGCTGGTCACCGGCGGGGGCGAGTCGCTGGGCCAGCGCACCGTCTGGCTCGCCGTCGTCCCGCCCGACGGCGGCGCGCGGCTCGGGGCCGGGGCCCGCCTGCGGCGCGGGCTCGCCGGGGGAGCGCTCTGGGGCCTGCTGCAGACCCTCGCCGACGCCGCCACGATGCTCGACGTCGGCGGGCTCACCTGGGCGGACGGCCTCAGCTCGCTGGTCGCCACCGTGCTGGTGGTCGCGGTCCTGTTCAGTGCCGGACGGCGCGGGCTCTCCGGGCGGGTGGCGCCCTACCGGCTCGTGGACGCGCGGTCCCCGGAACCCGCCGCGGCCGTCACGGCCCGCTGAGCCGTCAGTCCTGCCCGACCCGGCCCAGCAGGTGCCGCAGGGCAGGCTCCAGCAGCGGGTGCCGGAACCGGTGGCCCGCCGCGAGCAGGGCGGCGGGGTAGACCTGCTGGCTCGCCTCCGCGAGCTCGGCCGCGCCCTGGCGGCCCAGCAGCAGGCGGGGTCCCGCGCCGGGCACGGGCACCAGGGCGGGCCGCCGCAGCACCCGCGCGAGCGTGGCGGCGTAGGCGTCGTCGCGCACCGGGTGCGGCGCGACGGCGTTGACCGGCCCGGACAGCGCGACGTCGTACAGGGCACGGTGGTAGACGTCCACCAGGTCGTCGATGCCGATCCAGGACCGCCAGGCCCGCCCGTCACCCAGCCGGCCGCCCAGCCCGGACGTGAACAGCGGGCGGTACAGGCGCAGCGTGCCGCCGCGCGGGGACTGCACCAGCCCCGTGCGCACGCTGACCACCCGCAGGCCGGCGTCGGCGGCGCTCGCGGCGGCCTGCTCCCAGTCGGCGACCACGTCGGCGAGGAAGCCGTCGCCGCGCGGGCTGCCCTCGGTGAGCTCCTCGTCGCCGCCGTCGGGACCGTAGTACCCGATCGCGGAAGCGGTCACCAGCACGGACGGCCCGTCCGTGGTGCGCGCCGCCAGCTCCGCCAGGGCGCGCGTGGGGCCGATCCGGGAGTCGCGGACGGCGGCGCGGTGCTCGGCCGTGAACCGGCCGGCGATCGACGCGCCGGCCAGGTGGACCACGGCGTCCACGCCACGCAGCAGGTCCTCGGCGGGGGTGTGCGGGTCCCAGTGCCGTTCGTCCGGGCCGTGCGGGGTGCCGCGCACGAGCCGGACCACCCGGTGGCCCGCGGTGGTGAGGAACGGGGTGAGGGCGCTGCCCACGAGGCCGTGGCTACCCGTCATCGCGACGACCAGCGGCCGGTCGCCCGCCTCCCGGGCCGTGGCCTGCGCCGCCAGGTCCAGCCCGAGCTGCCGGTGCCGGTAGGCGAACATCGGGCGCAGCAGAGCCTCGGGTACGTCGGTGTCCACGGTGTCCGTGACGCGGGTGCGCGCCCCCTCGTCGCGGAAGTCGTGCGTGTGGCGCCACCGCACGGCCCAGCTCAGGGGCGGCGAGACCAGCTCGTCCACGAACCGCCGCGGCGGGTCGTACGCCGAGTGCCGGGCCACCCAGCGCAGGCCGAGCGGCAGGCCGAGCACGGCCTCGCCGTCGGCCAGGGACGTCGCCTCCCGCAGCACGCGCACGGGCTGCCACGGGGGCGTGAGGCGCTCGATGGCCCCCGGTCGCTGGTGCCAGGTGAAGACCTCGGGTCGTGGGTGCCCCACGACGCCGGAGAAGGTGTGCGGTTCCTTGGTCACGAGAACACTCCGTCCCGGAGGGCGTAGCCGATGAGGATCATGGTCACGGCGGTGCCGACGGCGTAGTTGACCCACAGGAAGTGCCGCCAGCCGCCGTTCGCCCGGGCGGAGTCCTCGTCGCGCACCCGCGCGTAGGGGAGCGCCAGGGCGAGATAGGGGAGCACCAGCAGCCCGGCCAGCGCGCCGGGCAGGCCGACCGTCGCGACCAGCACGCCGGCAGCGCACCAGGCCAGCAGGGCCAGGCGCACCGTGCGGGCCGCGCCCAGCGCCGTCGCCACGGAGGCGATGCCGGCCGCGCGGTCGGGGACGACGTCCTGCACCGCCCCGAAGGCGTGGCTCGCCATGCCCCACAGCAGGAACGCGCCGAGCACCGCGAGCGTCCCGGCGGTGGGGGCGGCGCCGGCCAGCGCGAGGCCGTAGACCGCCGGGCTCACGAAGTGCACGCTGGAGGTGAGCGAGTCCAGCACGGGCACCTCCTTGAACCGGAACGGCGGGGCGGAGTAGGCCACCAGGGCGAAGAGGCTGACGGCGAGCGCCGCCCAGGAGGCCGGCGGGCCGAGCAGCACCAGGGCCACGACGAACGGCGCGCAGCTCACGACGGAGGCCACCAGCACGGGCCGGTGCCGGCGCGGGGTCAGGAGGGCTCCCTCGACACCGCCCTTGCGCGGGTTGGTGAGGTCGGAGGCGTAGTCGAAGACGTCGTTGATCCCGTACAGCGCCAGGTTGTACGGCACGAGGAAGAACACGGTGCCCACGACCAGGGCGACGTCCACCCGGCCGGCGGTCAGCAGGTAGGCCGCGGCGAAGGGGTAGGCGGTGTTGATCCAGCTCAGGGGGCGCGAGGCGCGCACCAGGTCAGCGAGCACGGCCACCTCCCAGCAGCGACCACAGGGCGGGCAGCAGCACCACGGCGGCCAGCGGGTAGGAGAAGTCCTCGACCGGCACGAGCCCGAGCCGCAGGCCGGAGACGTGCTCGCCCGCGTAGGTGAACAGTCCGGCGGCGATCATCGCGGCGTCGAACACGGCGGTGAGCACCAGCAGCGCGCCCGCGGCGAGCGCGAGCGCACGCCATCCGGCGGTGGGGGCACCCGCGCGGCGGGCCACGACGGCGACCGCGGCGGCCAGGACCAGGAAGCCGGCGGCGAGCAGCACGTAGGTCATCGGGTGCGCTCCGTCCGGGTCAGGAGCCGCTGGGCGCCGAGCACGAGCACCATGGTCAGCTCGCACAGGAACGCGAGGAACACGAGCTCCTCCAGGGGGAGCTGCGGGGCGAGCAGGATGCCGGTCTGGTAGGGCCCCGGGCCGTGGAGGAACACGCCCAGGGCGATGCCCGTCAGGTCCCAGGCCAGGAAGAACGCCGTTCCCAGGACGAGGACGGCGGCGGCGCGCAAGGGGTCCCGCCAGAGGAAGAGGCCGAACCGCCGGTCGACCGCCAGCACTCCGGCCGCGGACACGAGCAGGGCGACGAGGTAGGCGAGGCTCACGGCACCTCCAGCGGTCCCGCGCTGGTGTCCCCGCGCAGGCGCTTGACCACGAGCTCCGCGCTGATCAGGCACATGGGCAGGCCGATCCCGGGGATGGTGGTGGCGCCCGCGTACAGCAGGTTCGCCACCCGCGGGGACGCGTTCGGACCCCGGAACACCGCGCTCTGGCGCAACGTGTGGCCGGGGCCGAGCGCGCCGCCGCGCCAGGCGCCGAAGTCCCGCTCGAAGTCGGCGGGCCCGATGGTGCGCCGCAGCACCACGCGCTCGGTGAGGTCGGGCGTGCCCGTCCACGACGCGATCTGGGCGATCGCCTGGTCCACGACGCGTTCCACGCCCACGTCCCCGGCCCCGTCCACGCCGCCGGCGCCGATCGTGGTGTCCGCCGGTGCGGGCACCAGCACGAACAGGTTCTCGTGCCCCAGCGGGGCCACATCGTCGGTGGCGCTCGGGCGGCACACGTACAGCGACGCCGGTGAGGGCACCCGCGGCGAGTCCCCGAAGATCGCCTCGAAGCCCTGCTGCCAGTCGCGGGCGAACAGGAGCGTGTGGTGGGCCAGGCGGGGCAGCTCGCCGCGCACGCCGAGCAGCGCCAGCACCGCGCCGGGCCCCGGGTCGCGGTGCCGCCACCAGCGGTCGCTGCGGCTGCGGTGCGCCGGGTCGAGCAGGCGGCGCTCGGTGACGTGCAGGTCCGCCGTCGACACCACGACGTCGGCGGCCAGGTGGTAGGTGCCGCCCGTGCCGTCGGCGACCTCGACGCCGGACGCGGCCCCGTCGGCCACCGTGATCCGCTCGACGCGGCGCCCGGTGAGCAGCTTGGCGCCCGCGCGCTCGGCCAGCCGGGCGACGGCGTCGATCACCGCGCCGAACCCGCCCCGCGGGTACAGCACGCCCTGGGTCACGTCGAGGTGGCTCATCAGGTGGTACATGCTCGGCGCCGCCGTGGGCGACGTGCCGAGGAAGACCGCGGGGTAGCCGAGCACGCGGCGCACGCGGTGGTCGGTGGTGTGCCGGCCGATGAAGTGGTCGAGCGGTTCGGCGAGCAGGCGCATCAGCCGCGGGGAGCGCTGGACGAGGTCCTGGTCCAGCAGCGGCCGCAGCGAGGCGTACGTCGCGTAGAGAAACCGTTCGGTGGCGATCCGGTAGGTCTCGCCGGCGGAGTCGAGGTAGGCGCCGAGTCGTGGCGCGGACGCCGGGTCGAGGGCCAGCAGCGCCTCGCGGGCGCCGTCCGCGGGCAGGTCGAAGGGTTCGGCCTCGCCCTCGAACCAGACCCGGTAGGACGGGTCGAGCCGCACGAGGTCGAGCTCGTCGCGGGCGGTGGTGCCCATGAGGCGGAAGAAGTGGTCGAAGACCTCCGGCATGAGGTACCAGGACGGCCCGGTGTCGAACCGGAAGCCGTCGCGCTCCCACCGTCCGGCCCGGCCGCCGAGCTCGTCGCGCGCCTCCAGCAGCGTGACGGACGCGCCCTCGCGGGCCAGCAGGGCCGCGGTGGCCAGCCCGGAGATGCCGCCACCGACCACCACGACGCGCCGGCCGTCCGTGCGGCTCATGTGCGGGCTCCCGCCTGCGCGCCGGCCAGGACGGTCGCCACGATGCGTAGCTTCACCGCGGGCGGCACCGAGACCCGACGGGTCCGCAGCCCCGCGGCAGGAGTGTTCCGCAGCCGTTCGTTGAGCTCGCCGAACAGGCCCGCGGCCAGCGCCGTCGCCCTCCGCGGGCCCGGCGGCAGCAACGGGATGACGGCGCGGGCGGCGGCCAGGTCTGCGTCGATGTCGGCCACGACGGCGGCCTTGCTCGCGTCGTCGAGCACCTCGGGTACCCCGGGAAAGTAGGTCCGGCCCAGGCGGTCCTGGTCGTCGCCGAGGTCGCGCAGGAAGTTGATCTTCTGGAAGGCCGCGCCGAGCCGGCGGGCCCCCTCCTCCAGCCGTGCGCGCACCGCGGGGGTGACGGGTGAGCCGTGCAGGAAGGCACGCAGGCACATGAGGCCGACCACCTCGGCCGAGCCGTGCACGTAGGTGCGGTACTCGTGCTCGCTGAGGGCGGCCACGGGGTCCAGGTCGCGGCGCATCGAGGCGAAGAAGGGCCGCAGCAGCGTCTCGTCGATGCCGACGGTGCGGGCGGTCGCCGCGAAGGCGTGCACCACCACGTTCGCGCTGAACCCGGTGTGCAGTGCCGTGCAGGTCTCGGCCTCCAGGGCGTCCAGCGTGGCCCGGCACTGGGCGGGCGCGAGCCCCGCCTCGTGCGCGGGGCCGTCCACGATCTCGTCGGCCACGCGCACCAGCGCGTAGACGTCCTCGATCATGGCGCGCGTGGTGGGCGGCAGCAGCCGTGTGGCCAGGCTGAACGACGTCGAGTAGGCGGGCAGCACGTGAGCCGCGGCAGCGTGCGCGGTGTCGGAGTAGAGGGCGAGCGAGGAGGACGGTCTCATGAGTCGCGGTCCACGATCCGGTCGGCGAGGTCGGTCAGGTGGTGCCGCAGCGCGGTCGGCAGCGCCGTGCCGCCGATCAGGTCGACGACCTCCCGGCGCCGGCTCTCGACCAGCCGCTCGGTGGCGTCCCGGGCACCGCTGGCGACCAGCGCGGCCCGCAGGGCGTCGGCGTCGTCCGCGTCGAGGTCCGGGGCGCCCCAGCGGTGGCGCACCGCGGTCCAGGCCGGGTGCCCCTCGGCGAACGCCACGAGCAGCGTCCGCTTGCCCTCGCGCAGGTCGCCCGTGGTGCTCTTGCCGGTCCGGCGGGCGTCGCCGAAGACACCGAGCAGGTCGTCCCGGAGCTGGTAGAGCACGCCCAGGGCAGTGCCCACGCGTTCCAGCTCCGCGTCGGCCTGCTCGCCGGCGTCCGCGAGCGCCGCGCCGGCCCGCAGCGGGGCGGCGAAGGAGTAGCCGCCGGTCTTGTCCTCCATCATGCGCACCAGGCCCTCGGGCGTGGCCGGGACGGTGCCCAGCGCGAACGCGACGTCCGCGTGCTCGCCGGCCGCGGCGCGGAACAGGCACTCGTCGACGAGGGCGCTCAGTGCCTCGTACGCCGCGGGGCGCACGCGGGCCAGGAGGGCGTGGGCGGCGCTGAGCAGCAGGTCGCCGCCGAGGATGCCCGAGGCCTCGCCCCAGGCGTCCGCGGTGCGCGGCGGAAGGTCGGCCTGCGCGTCCTGCGTGAACTCGCCGGTCAGGTTGAGGCGGCCTCGCCGGCTCCGGTCCTGGTCCAGCACGTCGTCGTGCAGCAGCAGGGCGGTGTGGAGCAGCTCGAAGGCGGCGCCCGCCACGGCGGCGTCCTGCGGGTGCGGGTCGCCGAAGGCGCGGTGGGTGTCGAGCAGCAGCCGGGGGCGCAGTCGCTTGCCGCCCTCGACGGACCGGGCGAGCCGCCGCCACAGCAGGGCGTACTGCTCGCCGTGCCGGGCGGCGCGGCGCACGCGGTCCTCGAACAGCTCCGCCAGGACCACGTCGACGGCGTCGACGGCGTCGACGGCGTCGCGGGCGAGGGTCCCGGTCATCGCGGTGCCTCCGGGGCGGACGGCGTGTACAGCGGCATCTGCCCGGCCTGGAGCACGAACCACGGCGAGAAGGCCCAGGGTGCCGCCCGCAGCGCGTCGCCGAGGCCGGCGGGGTCCGTCCAGCGGGTCTCCATGACCTCGTCCGGGTGGGGGCGGGGCTCCTGGTCGGTGACCGCGAGGTAGACGGGGCACACCTCGTTCTCGACGATCCCGGACGCGTCCGTGGCGCGGTACCGGAAGTGCGGTAGCACCACGCGGACGTCGCGGACGGTGAGGCCGAGCTCGTCCTGAGCGCGCCGTGCGATCGCGTCCTCGTGGGGCTCGTCCGGCTGCGGGTGGCCGCAGAACGAGTTGGTCCAGACGCCGGGCCAGGTGAGCTTGCCGAGCGCGCGCCGGGTGACCAGCACCTGCCCGGCGGCGTCGAGCACGTGGCAGGAGAACGCCAGGTGCAGGGGTGTGCTCGTGGAGTGCACGAGGCGTTTGAGCTCCGTGCCGACGGGCCTGCCGTCGTCGTCCAGCAGGACGACTCTCTCGGTCACCACGGGTCCTCCTCCGTCGATTTACTAGCCAGGCTATATTCAAGCACAGTAACTATCTATCTAGGGAGGGATATTGTGTCATGAATCCTGAGCCCGGTCCCCAGGACGCGCCCGACCCGTTGATGCTCGACCCCCGGTTCCTCGACCCCCGGTTCCTCGACCCGCACCAGGAGATCGTCCGGCGTGACGGCCTCGACGACCACGACATCGACCAGGTCGTCCGGGTGATGGACGGGCTCCGGCGCTGGCGGGAGACCGAACGCCGGCTCGGCGAGGCCGCCCGCCGTCACATGCGGCTCAGCTCCACCGACATGCGCGCGCTGCGGTACGTCATCGCGCTCACCCACCGCGGCGAGGTCGCGACACCGGGCGCCATCGCCGCGCACCTGGGCATCTCGTCCGCCTCGACCACCAAGATGCTGGACCGGCTGGCCGCCGCGGGACACGTGCGGCGCCTTCCGCACCACACGGACCGGCGCAGCCTCGCCATCGAGGTCACCGAGGAGACCCGCCGGGCCGCGCTGGAGGTCGTCGGCCGTGGTCAGGCGCGGCGGTTCGAGGTGGCCGCGCGCCTCGCGCCCGCGGAGAGGGAGGTGGTGGCCCGGTTCCTGCACGAGCTCGCCGACCTGGGCGAACCGCCGCCCTGACCGGCCGTCAGCCCACGCGGACGAGGGCCTGCGCGCCGGCCGCCCGCACCGGGCGGCGGTCGAACGCAGACCTGGTCGCTCTATGAAGTGTCAGAGTGCGACCAACTCTGCGTTCGCCGGTGGTGCTCGGGGTCAGAGCGGGTCCAGGCGGCGGCGGAGCAGGCAGAACTCGTTGCCCTCCGGGTCGGCCAGCACGTGCCAGGACTCCTCGCCGGTCTGCCCCACGTCGGCCGGGCGCGCCCCGAGGGCCAGCAGCCGCTCCAGCTCGGCGTCCTGGTCGCGGTCCACGGCGTTGATGTCGATGTGGAGGCGCAGCAGCCCGGTGCGCGGCTGGTCGTCGCGGGCCAGGATGATCGTCGGCTGCGCGCCGCCGAACCCCTCCCGCGGCCCGATCTCGATGTCGTCGCCCTCCCGGTCGAGCTCGACGAAGTCCAGCACCTCGCACCAGAACCGCGCGAGAAGCTCGGGGTCACGGCACTTGAGGATGAGCTCGCTGATACGGCTGGCCATGGTCAGGACGTTACCGAGCCCGGCTGGCGGCAGCGAGGTGATTCGCGGGTGCGACGCCGTCCACCGCTGCGCGACAATCGCGGCGTGACCAGCGACCGATTCATGCGCATCCACGACGAGGAGCTCCTGGCCAGGGGCGAACGGGTGCTCGGACCCGAGTTCCGCGCGATGCATCAGCGGGTCATGGAGGTCACGGCCCTGACGTCACGGCTCAACGTGCTCCCGTTCGACGACGAGGACGGCAAGGCGGCACTGTTCGAGCAGATCCTGGGCCGCCCGCTCCCCGCCGGGGTGACCATCTACCCGCCCTTCTTCACCGACCACGGCCTGCGCCTGGACCTGGCCGAGCGCGTGTTCGTCAACCAGGGCTGCACGTTCCTGGACTACGCGGGCATCCGGCTGGGCAGGGGAGTGATGGTCGGCCCGAAGGCCACGTTCATCACGATGGGCCATCCTGTGGACCCGGACGAGCGGCGTGCCTGGCTGACGGGCGCGCCCATCGACATCGCCGAGAACGTGTGGATCGGCGCGGGTGCCACCATCTTGCCGGGCGTGAGCATCGGGCGCGACGCCGTCGTCGCGGCCGGGGCGGTCGTGGCGGACGACGTGCCGGAGGCGAGCCTGGTCACCGGGCCGAAGGGGACGGTGCGGCGGCGATGGTAGCCGGACCGGTCAGTCGACGACGGCCGCGACCGCCTCGAGCTCGACGAGCTGGCCCTCGTACCCGAGCACCGTCACGCCCAGCAGCGTGCTGGGCACGTCGTGCTCCCCGAACGCGTCGCGCACTCGCCCCGTCCTCGTCCAGCGGGCACGCTCCTGCCAGGAAGACGAGGCGGGCGTCCTTCGGCGCGGTCGCGGCGTACGCGTACTCGGCGACGTCGGAGAGGTCAAGGGCGCGGATCAGCTGCACGGCGCTCGGCATGCCTGCATCCTCTCCGGCTGGCGCCCGCACCCCCAACCATTTCTTCCCGGCCGATGGGCCGGTACGGTCCGGGCATGGCCCTGCCGCTGCTCCTGGTTCCGTCCGACCCGCTCACCCCGCGCCTCCCCGACCCGCACTTCAGGCGCGAGGCTGACGCCGCAGACGGCGCGGGCCTGGATGTCGCGGTGATCGACCACGACGCGATCCTCGCGGGGGACGTCCCGGCCGCGGTGCGCCGGGTCCCGAGGTCCGATGCCCCACGGCCCGCGTGGTACCGCGGCTGGATGCTTCCCGCGGCGGCGTACGCGTTGCTCGCCGCCGCGCTGGAGACCAAGGGAGTCCGGCTGCTCACCAACCCGGACGCGTACCGGACCGCGCACGAGCTGCCCGGCTGGTACGACAGGTTCACGAGCCTCACCCCGGCGACCGTCTGGTCGCCCTGGGGGCCGGGTCGCCTGCCGACGGCGGCCGACGTCCGCCCGCTGGTCGAGGCACTCGGCGGGGGACCCGGCGTGGTGAAGGACTACGTGAAGTCCCGCAAGCACGAGTGGTACGAGGCGTGCTACATACCGGAGCTCACGGACGTGGCGGGTGCCACCCGGGTGGTCGCGCGGATGGTCGAGCTGCAGGAGGACGCGCTCGCCGGAGGGATCGTCGTGCGGGCCTTCGAGCAGTTCGAGGCCGACGCCGGTGGTCGCAGCCGGGAGGTGCGTGTCTGGTGGGTCGAGGGTGCGGCGGTCCTGACCACGGCGCACCCCGACGCGGTCTCGGCCGATGCGGAACCGGTGCCGGGCGAGGTGTACGACGCCGTCGGTGCGAGCGTGCAGGCGCTCGGGGCACCGTTCGTGACAACCGACGTCGCGCTCCGCACGGACGGCGCGTGGCGTGTGATCGAGGTCGGGGACGGGCAGGTCAGCGACCTGCCCGCCGGTCAGGATCTGGCGCCGCTGCTGGGGGCGCTGTCCGCAGTGCGGGTGACGCCGTGACCTGGAAACAGCAAGGCCCGGAACCGTTGAGGTTCCGGGCCTGGTGGCTCCCGCGGTTGGACTTGAACCAACGACCGTCCGATTAACAGTCGGATGCTCTGCCAGCTGAGCTACGCGGGATCGCGTTCGCCCGTCCCGTGCACCGGGTGGGCGACCGGTGAAAACTCTAACAGGTTCCGGCGGGTTGTCCTGACGCATTTGTGGTCGACCGGGCAGCGTCCTCGATCACACCCGGCTGCTCGCGGCTGCTACCGCCCCACCAATCCCAGACCCGCCTCGTTGTAGCGGTCGCCCCGTACCCCGACCCGCGCGGCCAAGCCGTTCAGGTCGGCCACGTCGTCCGCCGACAGAGCCACCCGGGTCGCGCCCACGTTCTCCTCCACGCGCTCCAGCCGGCGCGTGCCCGGGATCGGCACGATCCAGGGCTGCTGGGCCAGCAGCCAGGCGAGTGCCACCTGGCCCGGCGTCGCGCCCTGGGCCTCGGCGAGGGCACGCACGTGGTCCACCAGCGCCTGGTTGGCCGTGCGGTTCGACGCCGTGAACCGCGGGATGGTGGCCCGCATGTCGTCGGCGGTGAACGACGTCGACGCGTCCACCGCCCCGGTCAGGAACCCCCGGCCGAGCGGGCTGAACGGGACGAACCCGATGCCGAGCTCCGCGAGCGTCGGCAGCACCTCCGGCTCCGGGTCGCGGGTCCACAGCGAGTACTCGCTCTGCACGGCCGTGACCGGGTGCACGGCGTGGGCGCGCCGGATGGTGTCCGGGCCCGCCTCCGACAGCCCGAAGTGGCGCACCTTCCCGGCTTCGACCAGCTCCTTGACCGTGCCGGCCACGTCCTCGACCGGCACGTCCGGGTCCACGCGGTGCTGGTAGAACAGGTCGATCACGTCGGTGCGCAGGCGGCGCAGGGCGGCGTCCGCGACCTCCCGGATGTGCTCGGGCCGGCTGTCCAGGCCCACCGAGGTGCCGCCCTCGATGCGCCAGCCGAACTTCGTGGCGATCACCACCTGGTCGCGCACCGGCTCCAGGGCCTCGCCCACCAGCTCCTCGTTGACGTACGGCCCGTAGACCTCCGCGGTGTCCACGAGCGTGACACCCCGTTCGACGGCGCCGCGCAGCACGCCGATCATCTCCTCGCGCGTGCCGGGGTTGGGGCCGTAGCCCTGCGACATGCCCATGGCGCCGAGCCCCACGGCGGAGACCTCGAGGCCCTGACCGAGCGTGCGGGTGTGCATCGTGAATCTCCTTCGTCGCGGGGGCGTCCCACCCCACGCTAGCGCCGCGGGAGCGCACCAGAGGTGTCCTGCCGGTACACGTCACGGCAGGGACTGGCAGGCGCCCGCGTGGCGTTGCACCGTGGGAGCGATCAAGGGCGCCGGGCGCCCGGAGGGAGCACCATGAGCAGCTGGACCGAGCACGAGCTGGAGCAGGCCGAGGTCAGCGACGAGCTGCACGTCTCGTCCTACCGGCAGGACGGCACCCTGCGCCCGTACGTCACGATCTGGGCCGTGCGGCTCGGCGACGCCGTGTACGTGCGCTCCGCGTACGGCCCCGGGAACGGCTGGTTCCGGCGGGCCAAGGCGTCGGGTACGGGACGCGTCCGGGTGGGTGACGTAGAGCGCGACGTCCGCTTCGAGGTCCCGGCCGACGACGTCCACCCGTCCCTGGACGACGTCTACCGTGCCAAGTGACGACGTCTACCGTGCCAAGTACGGCAGGTACGGCAAGCGGATGGTCGACACGGTCGCCGGCCCGGCGTTGACCGGTGCGACCCTGCGGGTGGTGCCGGCCTGAGCCGGGCGGCTCAGGCCGGCAGGCCCGCCGCGTTGCGCACCCGCGCCTCGGCCGCGTCGATCGCGCCCGCCACTTCGGGGTCCGTCAGGTCGACGTCGCCGCCACCGATCACCTGCGAGAACAGCTCGCCGTCCACCCGGCGCCGGACGGCGACGCGGGCAGAGCCCCCGCCGGGCAGCCGGACCGGTTCGGCGAGCACCACCGACCACTGCACCCGCTCGCGCAGCACCTGGGGCAGCACGGAGCGGCGGCCGTCGAGCGTCAGCGGCGTCGGCTCGTCGCCGTCGACCCAGTGCACCCGGATGACGTTGGACTCCGTGTCGTAGGTGGCACGGTCGACGTCGGCCCACTCGCGGTGCACCACGACGGCCGGCGCGCCGCGGGACTCCGCCTCGCCCTGGCCCGCGGGCGTCCCGGGCGCGGAGATCATCAGCAGCTCGGCGCGCGTGGCGAACGCCCACGCCTCGCCCGAGGAGGTGACCAGGGGCGCCTGGGCCAGCACCGTGTCGGTGCGGTGCGAGCGCGCGGCGCGCCGGACCGCCGTCGTCGGCCGCGGTGAGAAGAAACCCATGGCCCCACGGTAGTCGCCGGCACCCGGCATGCAGCCCGACCGGTGTCGCGCGAGTCACCACAGTTCACCCGCTGACAGGTCGGCGCCTGGCCGTGCGGTGCCGTAGGTTCTGGCCACGTGACCTCGACAGACATCGCGCCGATCGCGGACCCCTCCGGCCAGCGGACCGGCGGCACGGCGCGTGAGCGGCGCGAGGCGAAGGCCCGCCGCCGTCGCGCCACGCGGACGACGGTCGCGGTCACGGTCGTGGTGGCCGTCACCCTGGGCGGGGGCGGGCTCGCCTGGTACGCGACGTCGACCACGGAGGACCTCGCCGACCAGAACGCCGCCGCGAAGGCGTTGCTGACGGAGTCCGACGGCAAGGTGGCGGAGCAGTCCCCGCGGGACGCGCTCTCGGCGCAGATCGAGGCGACCGAGGTCCTGCTGGACGAGCCGTTCCTCACCCGCCTCGTCAGGGGGACGTCGGGCCGGCGTGACGCCCTGGCGGCGGCGTCGGACGGGGTGCGTGCCTCGATGGTCGAGCTCGCGCGCGCCCAGGTGGTCCAGGCCCGGGCGGGTCTGGAGACGGCCGAGGCCCGGGCGCAGAAGTACTACGACGCGAGCGAGGGCCTGGGCGTCGACGCCGGTGTCCGCGCGCAGCTGCGGGGCGCCCTGGACACGACGGCGAGCGCCGACGAGGCCGCGGACCGCAGCCTGGCCGGCACGGACCTCGCCGCGCTGGAGAAGGCCGCGTACGACCTGAGCGCCAACCGGTCGGTGGTCACCCTGGCGACGGACACGCTGGCCGAGGCGCAGGACGCGATCACCTGCCCCGAGGTGGACCAGGTCTGGCACCCGGACAGCGGCAGGGTGCCGGCCGAGGACCTGGCCCCGATCCCGTGGGCGTCTGACCACATGGTCCGGGCCGACGTGCTGGACGGCCTGATCGAGCTGGACGCCGCGTACCGCGAGGCGTTCGGTGAGCACCTGACCATCAACTCGTCCTACCGGTCGTACGAGGCGCAGGCGTCGCTGTACGACCCCTCGTCGCCGATCGCCGCGGCGCCCGGCTGCTCGAACCACGGTCTCGGTCTCGCCGTCGACATCGGCGGGGGCGTGGAGACGTTCGACACCGAGCAGTACACGTGGCTCAAGGAGAACGCCCGTGCGTTCGGCTGGATGCACCCGGCCTTCGCCGAGCCCGACGGCCGCGTGCCCGAGCCGTGGCACTGGGAGTCGGTGCTCGCCCGCGAGGACGCCTGAGGCGATTTCACCCTGGATGCCCGAAAGGGTTGCCATCCGAGAAACCGGTTACTAGGATCCGGGAAACCGGTTCCCCGCGCGTACGAACCACGCAATGTCCCGCATTCAACGACGAACGTGAGGCACAGACGATGAGACGACCACGACCAGCTCAGATGCTCTCGGCGGCAGCGGCGGTGACCCTGGCGGTCACGACGGGGCTGATGGCCCAGGCCCTGCCGGAGGCGGCGGCCGCCACCGGTCCGGCCACGGGGTTCGCCACCCAGAACGGCGGCACCACCGGCGGCGCCGGCGGTCAGACCGTCCGGGCCACGACCGGCACCGCGATCCACGCGGCGCTGTGCGGCCGCGCCAGCAGCGACACCCCGATCGTCATCGAGGTCGAGGGCACCATCAACCACGGCAACACCAGCCAGGTCTCCGGGGACAGCTGCAGCACCGCCGACGACGTCATCGAGCTCAAGCAGATCAGCAACGTGACGATCGTCGGCGTCGGCGGCGGTGCGGTGTTCGACCAGATCGGCATCCACATCCGCGAGGCCAGCAACATCATCATCCAGAACGTGACCGTGCAGAACGTCAAGAAGTCGGGCTCGCCGACGTCGAACGGCGGCGACGCGATCGGCATGGAGAGCGGCGTCCGCAACGTGTGGGCCGACCACCTGACCCTGCTGGCCTCGGGCGGCGAGTCGGAGGGCTACGACGGCCTGTTCGACATGAAGAACGACACGAAGTACGTGACGCTGTCGTACAGCATCCTGCGCAACTCGGAGCGCGGCGGGCTGATCGGGTCCAGCGAGAGCGACCTCTCGAACGGCTTCGTCACCTTCCACCACAACCTGTACCAGAACCTCAACTCGCGCACGCCCCTGCTGCGCGGCGGTGTGGCGCACATGTACAACAACCACTACGTGGGGCTGGTCGAGTCGGGGATCAACTCGCGGGCCGGCGCCCGCGCGAAGGTGGACAGCAACTACTTCGAGGACTCCAAGGACGTGCTCGGTACGTTCTACACCGACCAGGCCGGGTACTGGCAGGTCGCCGGGAACGTCTTCGACAACGTGACGTGGTCGAGCCCGGGGGAGGACAACAACCCCGCGGGACCCAACCCGACGTCGAACACCTCGGTGAGCATCCCGTACTCGTACCCGCTGGACGCCGCGAGCTGCGTGCCGGGCGTCGTGGCCGAGACAGCGGGCGCGGACACGGGGCTGCGGGTCTCGGACGGGAGCTGCGCGCCGACGGACCCGACCGACCCCACGGACCCGACCGACCCCACGGACCCGACGGATCCGACTGACCCGACTGACCCGACTGACCCGACCGACCCCACGGACCCGACGGATCCGACTGACCCGACTGACCCGACAGACCCGCCCACCGGGGCCAACCTGAGCCTCGGCGCCGGCGCCGACGGTTCCAGCAAGGCGAGCGGCACGAGCTACGGCAACGTGCTCGACGGCGACGCCGGCACCTACTGGTCCCCGGCGAGCGCGACGGGCCGGATCTCGGTCAAGTGGGGCAGTGCCACGACGATCTCGTCGGTCAACGTGGTCGAGGCGGCCGGGGCCGCCGGGAACATCGGGTCGTGGCGGCTGGTGAACAACGACAACGGCACCGTGCTGGCCACGGGGAGCGGGGCCGGTGTCATCAGCTTCGCGGCCACCTCGCTGAGCAAGGTCAACTTCGAGATCACGTCGTCGTCGGGCACGCCGCGGGTCGCGGAGCTCGAGACGTACGCGGGCGCCGCGCCCGGTGGGGAGGAACCCGGCGGTGAGGACCCGGGCGAGGAGCCCGGCGAGCAGCCGAGCGCCGACGCGCTCTTCGTGGCGCCGGGCGGTACCGACGGCGCCTCGGGGACCGAGTCCGACCCGACCACGCTGGCCTCGGCGATCGACCGGATCGAGCCCGGCGGCACCATCTCCGTGCGCGGCGGTACCTACAACCTGTCGCAGACGCTCGACATCGCGCCGGGCAACAGCGGCACCTCCGGCAACCGCACCAAGCTGTTCGCCTACCCGGGCGAGACCCCGGTGCTCAACTTCTCGGCGCAGAGCGAGGACCCGGCCAACCGCGGCATCGCGATCGGCGGCGACTGGTGGCACCTGCGCGGGCTCGTCGTCGAGCACGCCGGCGACAACGGCATCCTGCTGGGCGGCGACAACAACGTCATCGAGCGGGTCGTGACCCGGTTCAACCACGACTCCGGCCTGCAGGTCTCCCGGTACACTGCCGGGGCGCCGAGCAGCGAGTGGCCCTCGAACAACCTCGTGGTCTCCACGGAGTCGCACGACAACGCCGACTCCGACGGGGAGGACGCCGACGGCTTCGCACCCAAGCTCACCGTCGGTACCGGCAACGTGTTCCGGTACACCGTGTCCCACAACAACATCGACGACGGCTGGGACCTGTACACCAAGGACGACACCGGCCCCATCGGCGCCGTCACCATCGAGGACTCGCTCTCCTACGAGAACGGCACCCTGTCCGACGGCTCGCAGGCCGGCAACGGCGACCGCAACGGCTACAAGCTCGGCGGCGAGGACATCGCCGTCAACCACGTCGTGCGCCGCAACATCGCCTACGACAACGGCAAGCACGGGTTCGGATACAACCGGAACCTGGGGTCGCTCACGGTGTCGGACAACCTGAGCATCGGCAGCGCGGAGCGGAACTTCAACTTCGACGGCGGCTCGTCGACGTTCCGCGACAACACGTCCTGCGACAGCGGGTCGAACGACCGCATCATCGGCACCGACGCCGGTGGCAACCAGTGGTGGTCCGGCTCGAACGGGTCGCGGTGCGCGCAGTACTCAGGGGCGCTGGACTGGTCCTTCGCGTCCGACGGGAGCCTCGTGGTGACCATCGGGGGTGACGTGGTCGACCTGTAGGGGCCAGACTGACGGGCCCTGGGGAGTGCGCGTCTGTGCTCCCCGGGGACTCGCCCTGTCCGGGGTCGATTTTAGGCAGCACTCGTCAGACGGGGTGGGTCCAGGCGAGCTCGGCGCGCCGGGAACGGGCCGGCGCTCGATGGGATGGCCGGTGCTGTGGTTGGCGCGTCGGGTGTGGGTGCCGGGGTGGTGGGCTCGGCCGGTAGGCGATCGCGCCGTGGTCGTGGGTGGTGTG
This sequence comes from Promicromonospora sp. MS192, assembly GCF_049532985.1. GTDB lineage: Bacteria > Actinomycetota > Actinomycetes > Actinomycetales > Cellulomonadaceae > Promicromonospora. Next base: position 535,722 of record NZ_CP186693.1, read on the forward strand.
GCAGCCGATGCTGTAGCGGCTGCGTGGGGTGTGTCCGGGTGCTGGGCCGGTCATGCCGACCGCGGGGGTCCAGTCCGGGCGCGCGCCGCGACCACCCGCTGTGGAGGGGGCGTTGGTCGGGGTGGTACCTGCGGTCGGGACGGCCGTGCCGGTCGGGAGGGTCGGTGACGGGTCGTGGACCGGCTCCTGAGCGCCGGGATTCCGCACACCGATCGATCCCGTGGCACCAGCCGGGACCGGTACGTCCGTGACTGCCTCAGCGCCGTTCGAGCTCAGGTGGTCGGCGCGCAGGGGTGTCGGTGGTATGGGTGCCACCGAGAGGTGGGTGTGTCCGGTCGGAGTCCGGGTCTCCACGGCGTGGCGTCCGTCGTGCTGGGTGGTCTTCTGTACCCAGCCGGGTGCCTGCTTGGCATGGTTGCACCGCGCGCACAACCCTTGCCCGTTGTCCAGGCTGGTAGGACCGCCCTGGGCGTGCGGGGTGATGTGGTCCAGGTGCCGGATCGGCGCATCACACCACAACGTGGCACAGATCCCCTGCCCCCGGGCCCGCAGCAAGCCAGCCAGGCCTGGTGGGTGGAACCGGGACATCGAGGTCGTGGCCACCAGGCGACCCTGTGGGTCGGTGTAGATGCTGCGCAACCACGCCGCGTTCGTGTCGATCGCGTGCGCGACCAAGTTCCGGGCCACCGGCGCCGGGACCACACCCCCACCCACCGGGACACCCTCGGTGATCACACCAGGCTGGGTGCCACCAGCCAGCAGCGTGTCGTCGGAGACCAGGAGGTTGATCGCCACCGGCACATCCGCGGCCCGACCCGGGCCACGCCCAGTGACACGCTCGATCAGAGTGTCGGCCATGATCTGACCGGTCCCCCTCTCGTCCCCACCCGCCTTCGTGGCCTCGGCGTGGTGCTTGAGCTGGGCGTAGGCCTGTACTCCCTGCCCCATCGGCACCAGGGCGGTCAGGTACACCATCAGGTCCGGGGCAGGACGGATCGAGACCCGCCGCTCCGAGACGGCCCTCGCGTTGCGGTTCACGCACGCGTGCACATCCAGGCTCGCGGCGAGCTCCTTGATCCGGGCCACCAACCGCCGCGTCCCCATCCGTACCAAAGCACCCAGGTGCGCGGGGCCGCAGACCTGCTCGTCGATCAGAGCACGATGCTCCACCGACAGGTGCGACGTCTCCCGGACCAACAACGTGGCCCGCCACTGCGAGAGGATCCCCGTCTGCAACGCCGCGAACGTGTGGGGCATCTGCGTCACCCACACCCGGGAGGTGGACACGAACCCGGCACCGGCGTGCGGGGACACCCGTAGCGCGGCACCGACCTGGTTCGACACACCACGACCACGCCGCTCCACCCGAACACCCTGCGCGGCCTCCTCAGCCCTGGTGGCCTCGTCCAGGGCGACCACCAGGCGGGCCTGCGTCGCGGTCACCGCAGCCTTCACCGCCTCCAACTCACCCAACACATCCACCCACCCCGCCTGCACCCCAACCGACACCACAGCACCACCAGCACTGGCGGCCCCGATGCCAGTAGCACCCGGCAGAATCATCCCCGCCAGCACCTCACGCACCGCTGCGACATCAACCACCCCGCTCCCGGGCAGCACCGACCCGCCAGGCTCCCCGCCCGCCAGTCCCGGCATCCCGCCCGATTGCTTCATGCGACCAACCTATCGCACACGCGTTCGATCTGCATCCTGAACCAGTCACCTCCGCCTCAGCAGAAACCAGCCCCCTAGCCCCTGGACAGTCGAGGGTGCTGGACAACCCCGAACGAGCGGCTCGCTCATCGATGCCGCCCAGGGACTCATCGCAGAGACCGCCAACTCGACCCAGCCGGCGATGTTGCTCCCAAGGATCGTGCCTCCAGCGGTGCAACCTACAGGCCGGTCTGGTCGACGCCGTAGGTCGCCTGTTCCACGGTGAACTGGTCGCCGTACTTGGACGAGAGTTGATCGATGAGGCCCTGCCGACTGAAGGAGTCGTAGTCCAGATATTCCTGGGCAGCCCTTGCTGCCTGCTCGTTCCAGTCGACGTCGAGCGAGTCGACGGCGAACTCGGCGTCCTTCACGGGGAAGGCGTCGCCGTACTCGCTGGAGAGCTGATCGATCAGCCCTTGTCGCGAGAAGGCTTGGTAGTCGAGGTAGTCCTCTGCTGTCGCAATGGCCTGCTGCTGGGACTCGGTGAGCTTCGGCTCGGAGTTGGTCTCCTCAGTGGACTTCTTCTTCTCGGTCGACTCCGGCTGTGACGGAGGGGCGGACGTCGTTGCCTCGGTGGTGCCCGGGGACCCGTCCGCGACTGGCTCCGTCGGCAGGGAGCACGCCGCAAGGCCGAAGGTCAGAGCTAGAGCGCTCAATGTGGCGGCGACGGTGGTGCGCATGAGCTTGCCTTCCTACGGTGAGGTACATGGTCCATAGAGGGAGGGCCGGGAGGAGGATGTGATGCCGGCCGGGCAGGGCACGGACGAGCGGGTGCCGGCGTTCCGTACGAAGCATGACTTCGGACGAAGGCCTCGTCACCTATCGGCTCCTGGAACACCTATCGGCTCCTGGAACACATATCGGCTCCTGGAGCGGGCCACTTCCGGTGCTCCGTGTGGGAGTGAACCCGCGACCGGGAGACGCTGGGGCGTCTCGGCGGGCAACTGTTTCCGCTGGGTCGGAACCTCATAACGAAAGCACGGAGGCCCGGAATCGTTGAGATTCCGGGCCTCTGGTGCCCCGTGCAGGACTTGAACCCGCGACCGAGAGATTATGAGTCTCCTGCTCTGACCAGCTGAGCTAACGGGGCCCACGGCAGCACGCCGCGGGAGGATCTTACTGCCTGGGCCCGCCGATCCCGCTGCGGCACACCTGGCCCCGCCCGCCGCACGACGCCGAAATGCCCTGGCGCGCGTTCGCCGTCGGCCCGTAGGTTCTGCGAGCCCTCCACCGGAGGCGCACCACACCATCCGCACGGAGAACAGGAGCACTCCCATGTCCTCGAACTTCCCGGTCGCCCTCTCGGGTGCCCGGGCCCGGACCCTCATGTGGGCGCACGAGCACGACGTCGACCACGCGGCCCTGAACCAGCTGCGCAACATCTCCGCCCTGCCGTGGGTCGAGGGCGTCCGCGTGATGCCCGACGTCCACCTCGGCAAGGGCGCGACCGTCGGCTCGGTCATCGCCATGCGTGACGCCGTGTCGCCCAACGCCGTCGGCGTCGACATCGGCTGCGGCATGATCGGCGTGCGCACCTCGCTCACCGCGAGCGACCTGCCGGACGACCTCTCCCGTCTGCGGACGCGGATCGAGGCCGCGATCCCGGTGGGGTTCCACGCGCACGACGAGCAGGTGGACCTGCGCCGGCTGCGGCCCGTCAAGGGCTCCGGCGGCCAGGAGCGGCTGCGCGGCGAGCAGGGGTTCTGGGACCGGTTCGAGACGCTCCACCCGAAGGTGCAGCAGCTCGAGACCCGGGCGCGCAAGCAGCTCGGCTCGCTCGGCGGCGGCAACCACTTCGTCGAGGTCTGCCTGGACCAGGACGACCAGGTCTGGCTCCAGCTCCACTCCGGCTCCCGGAACATCGGCAAGGAGCTCGCCGAGCACCACGTCCGCGTCGCCAAGGACCTGGAGCACAACAAGGGTCTCGTCGACCGGGACCTGGCCGTGTTCCTCGCCGGCACGCCCCAGATGGACGCCTACCTCAACGACCTGTGGTGGGCCCAGGAGTACGCGGCGCGCTCGCGCGCGGTCATGATGGCGCTCGCCGTCCAGGCGGTCCGGGACGAGTTCACCGGCCGGGACATCACCTTCGACGAGGGCGTGAACGTGCACCACAACTACGTGGCGCGCGAGCAGGTCGACGGCGCGGAGCTGATCGTCACCCGCAAGGGCGCGATCCGGGCCGGCCGGGGCGACCTGGGCCTGATCCCGGGCTCGATGGGCACCGGCTCGTACGTGGTGCGCGGCCTGGGCAACCCGGAGTCGTACTGGTCGGCGTCGCACGGCGCGGGCCGGCGGATGTCGCGCACCCGGGCCAAGAAGGAGTTCACGGTCGAGGACCTCGCGGCGCAGACCGCGGGCGTCGAGTGCCGCAAGGACTCCGGCGTGCTCGACGAGATCCCGGGCGCGTACAAGGACCTCGACGCGGTGATCGCCGCGCAGTCCGACCTCGTCGAGGTCGTGGCCCGGCTGCGGACGGTGCTCTGCGTCAAGGGTTGATCGCGCGGCCGGCCACCGTGGTCCCGACGAGGATCACGGTGGCCGGCCGTGCGTGGGGTGGCCGCCGGGTGCCGCCCGGGCCAGAGTGGAGAGGTCCGCTCGGGGAGGTGGTCCGCATGACGGTAGCTGCGCCGCGGCACGACGGCGGTACCGGGCCGCGTCCGGCCGGGGTCGCGCTCGGCCTCCTGCGGGCCGCCGCCACGTCGGCGGTCCTGGTGGTGCTCTACTACGTGCTGCCCCTCGACCGGGACTCGGTCCTCGGGTCGGCCGTCGGGCTCGGCGTCGGCCTGGTCGTGTTCGCCGTGGCGGTGTACCGGGAGGTGCGGGCGATCGTCCGGTCACGGGCGCCCGCCGTTCGCGCGATCCAGGCCCTGGCCTGGCTGGTCCCGTTCTTCCTGCTCCTGTTCGCCTCCACCTACTACATGCTCGGCATCCAGGTGCCCGGGGCCTTCAGCGAGACCCTCAGCCGGTCCGACGCGCTCTACTTCACCGTCGTCACGTTCGCCACGGTCGGGTTCGGCGACGTCGTGCCGCGGGCGGAGGGGGTCCGCCTGCTCGTGTCCGGCCAGGTGCTGCTCGACCTCGTGATCCTCGGGCTCGGGGTGCGCGTCATCCTCGAGGCGGTGCGCCGGGGCCGGACGACGGGCTGACCGCGCGGCTGGATCAGGCGGCCCGACCTCTGGCACCCTGTGCGCGGTGAGCGACGCGCGAGACGGGACCGGCGACACGGCTCCCGCAGTCTCGCGACGGCTGCGGGGCCTCGTGCTCGCCGTCTGGGCGCTGCTGATCGCCCATCTCGCCGCCACGCTGCTGTGGACGGCGCCCGGCTGGGTGACCGGACGGCCCCAGGAGGGTCCGCTCTCCGCGGAGCCGTCCGGTACGGCTGGGTACGGTGCGCTGGAGACCTGGATGACGCCGGTCTTCGACCAGGGGTGGTCGCTCTTCGCACCTGAACCGCTGCACGTGGACTACACGCTGCGGGTGCGGGGTGTGTACCGGGGCGGTGGCGGTGCCCCGGTGCCGGGCCCCTGGATCGACGCGACGGCGGTCGAGCTCCGCGCGCTGACCGGTCACGCGCTCCCGGCCGCGACCGAGCGGCCCGCCCGCCGTGTCGCAGCCGAGGCGCGCGAGGCGTACCTCGCACTGCCCGAGGCAGGCCGTGACGTCGTTCTCCGGTCGACGGCGGCCGCGCCGGACGTTTCCGGCCACCCGGTCGCCTGGGCGGAGCTGCGCGCGGCGCTGCTCGGCACCGGCGCGGCAGCCGGCGTCGTCGACCGGTACCTCGCGGCGGACCGGGCCCTGGCCGCCTACGCGACGCAGGTGGTACGGGCGTCGGGCTCTGACCGGACGCACCGCCGGCCGGTGTCCGTCCAGGCGGAGGTCGTGCGCCGCCCGGTCCCGCCGTACGGCTCTGCCGAGCGGCCCCGCCCCACGACGCTCACCTTCGGTGCCCGCCCGCTCCTGCGGCTGCCCGGGCAGGACGACGCCGCGTTCGGCGCCGTGTGGGCGGGGCTCCAGGAGCTGGGTCACGGGGCGGGGCGGTGACCCGGCTCCTGGACGCCGTCGTCCGCTGGAGCACCCGGTCAGCCCGTGCCACCCACGGCATCGCGCTGACCCGCATCGTGCTGGGCCTCGCCGTCGGTGCCTACGTCGCGGTGAACGTCCCGGCGCGCCACGCCCTGTGGGGCGCCGGGGCCCGCTGGACGACGCCGCTCGGCGGGCAGGTGCTCGCCACCGGCCCCGTGCTCACGGCGGTCTGCGTGGCCGTGATCCTGGTGTCCGCGCTGGTGGCCCTGGGCTGGCGCGCCCGCTGGACCGTGCCGCTGCTCCTGATCGGCTGGTCCGGCCTGACCGCCGTGAACCCGCTCGTCGCGGACCAAGGGCTGAACCTCGCCCGGATCCTGCTGGTGTACCTCTGCTTCGCGGACACCTCGGCGCGGTGGTCGCTCGACGCCCGGCGCCGGCGGAGGGCGGCGAGACCGCCGGCGGGCGGTGCCCCGGTGCGCACCCTCCTGCACAACGCCGCCGTCGTCGCGGTGGGCGCGCAGGCCTGCCTGGTGTACGTGCTGTCGGGGCTGTTCAAGCTGGAGGGGGAGCAGTGGCGTGACGGCTCGGCCGTGTACTACCCGCTCATGCTGCCGCAGTTCCGGCCCTGGCCGCCGCTGGCCGACCTGATCGCGGGCAGCGGCTGGCTCGTCGCAGCGGTGACGTGGGGAACCGTCGCGCTGCAGCTCGCCTTCCCGCTCCTGCTGCTCCACCCGCGCCTGCGGATGGCCGCCGTCACCGGCGCGTTGCTGCTGCACGCGGGCATCGGCGTCGTCATGGGGCTGCCGTTCTTCTCGCTCTTCATGCTGGCCGCCGACTGCGTCTTCCTCGACGTCGCCGCGCTCCGGCGCGCCGGGCCGGGTGCGCGGCCGCGCCCGGAGCCGGGGTGAGCTCCGGGCGCGGCCGACGGCCAGAGGACGGGGTGGGTCAGCCCACCTGGTGGAGCCAGCGGACCGGGGCGCCCAGGCCCGCGTAGCGGAACGGCTCCAGCTCGTCGTCCCACGCGGCGCCCAGCGCCAGGTCGAGGGCCTCGCGCATGGCGCGCGGGTCGGCGAGCTCCAGGGCGGCACGGACCCGGTCCTCCGGCACCACCACGTTGCCGTGGACATCCGTCATGGCGTGGAAGATGCCAAGGTCCGGGGTGTGCGACCAGCGGGCGCCGTCGGCCCCGTTGCTCGCGTCCTCGGTGACCTCGTACCGCAGGTGCGACCAGCCGCGCAGGGCGGACGCCAGCTTGGCGCCCGTTCCCTGCGATCCCTGCCACGAGTACTCGGCGCGGTACAGACCGCGCCCAGCGGGCTGCGCGGTCCAGTCCATGGAAACGCGCACGCCAAGAACGTTCCCCGCGGCCCACTCGATGTGGGGACACAGGGCACGTGGCGCGGAATGCACGAAAAGTACACCCCGCGTGATGACACCGGCCATGTCTTCCTCCCTGGGTCGAGGTACGTCTTCCCCTACGTCCTCACCAGGGCGGTGACGCTGTGGCCGGCTGCACAGCGGTGCTCCGGACCACATCCTGCCCGATCCTGCGGCGACATGCGAGGCGAACCGGTGCGCATGTCGCCGAAAGAATCACTTCGTACGACGAGTTCGTGCGGCACATTCTTGCCTAAAGGGACGTACCGCCACTAGTGCTGGAACGAATCTCCTGATGATTCATCCCACATGGGCGATATGTACGAAAGGGAGCGCTGCTCCCTCAGAGGCGTGCGCGCAGCTCCCGCATCGCGGCCCGGCGCGTCTCCTTCTGGAGGCGGTCCAGGTAGACCATGCCGTCGAGGTGGTCGCACTCGTGCTGCAGGCAGCGGGCCATGATGCCGGTGCCCTCCACGGTGACGGGCTTGCCGTCCAGGTCGATGCCCTCGACCCGCGCGTAGTTGGCGCGCACCGTCGGGTACCAGAGCCCGGGCACGGACAGGCAGCCCTCGCCGCCGTCCTGCAGCTCCTCGCCCAGCTCGACGATGCGCGGGTTGATCACGTACCCGATCTCGCCGTCGATGTTCCACGAGAAGGCCCGCAGCGAGACCCCGATCTGGTTGGCGGCCAGCCCGGCGCGACCTTCGTCGTCGACCGTCTCGACCAGGTCGGCGACGAGACCGCGCACGCGGTCGTCGATCGTCGCCACGGTGTCGCACGGGGTGCGCAGCACGGGGTCGGGAACCACTCGGATCTCACGCATTGCCATGCGTACATTCTCCCATGTCACGACCCGGGGGCGCCGTCGGCACACCCCGGACATGCCAGACGCTCAGGCCACGCGGGTGACCTGAGCGTCCGACGAGGCCTGTGGCTCAGGCGTTCTGGACCAGCAGCGCCACGTTGTGCCCGCCGAAGCCGAACGAGTTGTTGATCGCGGCGACGTCGCCGCCCGGCAGCTTCGACGGCTCGTCGCGCACCAGGGGTACCTGGAGCTCGGGGTCCGGGTTCTCCACGTTGATGGTGGGCGGGGCGAGCCGCTCGGCCACGGCCTTGACCGCGAACACCGACTCGATGGCCCCGGCACCGCCCAGCAGGTGGCCGGTCATCGACTTGGTGGCCGAGAGCTGCACGTGGTCGGCGTCCGACCCGAAGAGCTTGCGGATCGAGGCGGTCTCCGTGAGGTCGCCCACCTTGGTGGAGGTGGCGTGCGCGTTGACGTGCACCACGTCGGCCGCGGTGACCCCGGCGTCCTGGATCGCGAAGCGCATGGCCGCGACCTGGCCGGTGCCCTCGGGGTCGGGGGAGGTGATGTGGTACGCGTCGGACGACAGGCCGACGCCGCCGATCTTCGCGTAGACCCGGGCGCCGCGGGCGGCGGCGTGCTCGGCGCTCTCCAGCACCAGGACCGCCGCGCCCTCGCCCAGCACGAAGCCGTCGCGGTCGACGTCGTACGGCCGCGAGGCGTGCTGCGGGTCGTCGTTGCGCAGCGACAGCGTGCGCGACGCCGCGAACGCGGCGAGCGGCATCGGGTGGATCGACGCCTCGGTGCCGCCCGCGACCACGACGTCGGCGCGGCCGGACCGGATCATCTCGACGGCGTAGCCCACGGCCTCGGCGCCCGACGCGCAGGCGGAGACCAGCGCGTGGGTGCCGGCGCGCGCACCGAGCTCCAGCGACACGTAGGCGGACGGCGAGTTCGGCATGAGCATGGGGACCGTCATCGGCAGCATGCGCCGGGCGCCGCGCTCACGCAGCGTGTCCCAGCCGTCCAGGATGGTCTGGATGCCGCCGATGCCGGAGGAGACCACGGCGCCGAGCCGCTCGCCCGGGACCTCGGGGCTGCCCGCGTCGGCCCAGGCCTCGCGGGTCGCGACGATCGCGTACTGCGCGGACGGGTCCATGCGCTTGGTCTCGGGGCGGGACAGGACCTCCGCCGGGTCCACCTTGATGGTGGCGGCGAAGTTCACGGGGATCCCGTACTTCTCGGCCCAGTCGTTCTCGAGGGTGCGCGCCCCCGAGACACCGGCGAGGGCGGCCTCCCACGTGGATGCCACGTCTCCGCCGAGCGGGGTGGTGGCGCCGAGGCCGGTGACGACGACGTCGCGTGCGGAGGTCATGATGATGCTCCCGGGGGTGGTGGAACGAATGACTGGAGTGCCCGGCGGCGGCGCGGGACCGGCCCGCGGCCGCCGCCGGGGGCGGATCAGGCCTGGGCGCTCTTGATGAAGCTCACGGCGTCGCCGACGGTGGCGAGGTTCTTGACCTCCTCGTCCGGGATGCGAACCCCGAACTTGTCCTCGGCGTGCGTGACGATCGTCATCATCGACAGGGAGTCGATGTCGAGGTCGTCGGTGAAGGACTTCTCGAGCAGGACGTCGGCCGTGTCGAGGCCCGTCTCCTCGGCGACGATCTCGGCGAGGCCCGTGAGGATCTCCTGGTCCGTGTTGGCCATGGGACTTCCTTATCTTTCGTAACGGTCACCGGCGCCGTCGGGCACCGGAGTCTTGCTGGTCAGATCTTGGCGCATCCTGTGACCGGAATGCACAACAGGCCGTCCTGCGGCCCTGCCGGCACCGGTTACGGCAGCACCACGACCTGCGCGGCGTAGACGAGGCCCGCGCCGAACCCGATCTGGAGGGCGAGGTCGCCGGACCTCGCCTGCCCCTCGGCCAGGAGCCGCTCGGCGGCCAGGGGGATCGACGCGGCGGACGTGTTGCCGGTCTCGGCGATGTCCCGCGCGACCACCACCGTATCCGGCAGACCGAGCTGCTTCTTCATCTGGTCGATGATGCGCATGTTGGCCTGGTGCGGGATGAAGACCTGGATGTCCTGCGCGGTGACGCCGGCCTCGGCCATCGCCTTCTCGGCGACGGGGGCCATCTGGAAGCTCGCCCACTTGAAGACCGTCTGGCCGTCCTGGCGCAGCGTGGGCCAGCCGAGCGAGGGGTCCTCGCGCAGCTCGGTCCAGGAGTGCGTCTGCCGGATGGCGGTCGCCTTGGAACCGTCCGAGCCCCACACCGTCGGGCCGATGCCCGGCGTGTCCGAGGGGCCGACGATCGCGGCGCCCGCGCCGTCGCCCAGCAGGAACGAGATGGAGCGGTCGGTCGGGTCGATGATCTCGCTGAGCTTCTCGGCGCCGATCACCAGCACGTTGCGGGCCAGACCCGCGCGCACCAGGGCGTCCGCCTGCCCGATGCCGTACGCGTAGCCCGCGCAGGCGGCCGAGACGTCGTAGGCGGCAGCGGGCGTCGCGCCGATGCGGTCGGCCAGGATCGCGGCGGCCGACGGCGTCATGTGCATGTGGGTGATCGTCGAGACGATGATCGCGTCGATGTCCGCGCCGGTCAGGCCGGCGGCGTCCAGCGCCTTGCGCGACGCGGCCTCGGCCAGGTCGAGCATGTCCCGGTCGGCGCCGGCCCGGCGCCGCGTGATGATGCCGGTGCGCTGGCGGATCCACTCGTCGGAGGAGTCGATCGGGCCCGCGATGTCGTCGTTCGTGACGACGAGCTCACCGCGCTCCGCGCCGATCGCCAGGATCCGCGAGAACTGGGTGGGCTGGGCCTGCTGCAGGATGGTCACTGGTCTGCTCCGGATGTGCTCGTGCTGTGGGCCGCGATCAGCTCGCGGGCCGCGTCGAGGTCGGCGGGCGACTTCACGGCCACCGTCTCGACACCCTTGAGACCGCGCTTGGCCAGACCGGTCAGGACGCCGCCCGGGGCGAGCTCCAGCAGGCCGGTGACGCCGCGCTCGGCGAGGCTCGTCATGATCAGGTCCCAGCGCACCGGGGCCGTGACCTGGCCCGCGAGGTTGCGCAGCACGTCGGCGCCGGTGCCGTGCCCGTGCGCGCCGCCCGTGTAGGCCGTCCCGTCGAGGTCCGCCAGGAACGGCAGCGTCGGGTCGGCGGCGTCCCAGGCGAGGGCCACGGGCTCGAACTCGGCCCGGGCCGCGTCCATGAACGGCGTGTGGAAGGCGCCTGCCACCTGCAGCGGGATCACGCGGGCCCGGGTGGGCGGGTTCTCCGCGAGCTTGGCGAGGTTCTCCAGCGCCCCGGCGGCGACGGTCTGGCCGGCACCGTTCACGTTCGCGGGCCACAGCCCGGCGGCCTCGATGGCGGCCAGCACCTCGTCCGGGTCACCGCCCACCACGGCGCTCATGCCCGACGGTGCTGCGGCCGCGGCGGTGGCCATCGCCCGGGCGCGGCGTGCGACCAGGCCGGCGGCGCCGTCGTCGGACAGCGTGCCCGCGACGGCGGCGGCCGACAGCTCGCCGACGGAGTGGCCGGCGGTGACGTCAACGACCTCCGGCGCCTCGCGCCCGTCCAGGACGGCGCGCAGCGCGAGCAGGGAGGTCGCGACGATCAGCGGCTGGGCCACGGCGGTGTCGCGGATCGTGTCCGCGTCCGACGTCGTGCCGTGTGCCACGAGGTCCAGGCCCGCGGCCTCGGACGCCGCCGCGAGGCGTTGGTCGGTTCCGGGCAGCTCGAGCCAGTCGCTGAGCATCCCGGGGGTCTGAGAGCCCTGTCCAGGGCAGACGACGGCGAGCACGCCTCCACTCTGCCAACCCGGGCGGCGGATCTGACGTCGCGACCCGTACCAACCTGGTCGAGGGGCCTTGTGCGGAATCTACAAGGCGCCGCCCGGGGCGACGGGTTAGGGCGAACGGGTCAGCCGCGGCCGAGCTGGCCGAGCGCCAGCGCCACCTGCAGCACGAACGACTCCCGGGCGTCCAGCGGGTCCCACCCGGTGATCTCGGAGACCTTGCGCAGCCGGTAGCGCACGGTGTTGGGGTGAACGTACAGATGGCGTGCGGCGGCCTCCAGGGACCGGCCGGTGCCGAGGTAGGCGGAGAGCGTCTCCAGCACGGCGCCCCCGGCGTCCTGCAGCGGGGTGAAGGCCTGGGCGATCAGGGTCGCGCGCGCCGTGTAGTCGCCGGTCAGCACGCGTTCCGGCAGCAGGTCGTCGGCCATCACGGGGCGCGGCGCCTGCGGCCAGGCCGGGGCGGCCGTGAGGCCCGCGAGCGCCGAGCGCGCCGACCGCGGGGCCTCGGTCAGGCTCGGCACCTGGGTGCCGATCACCACCGGGCCGGCGCCGAACCGGCTCAGCAGCGACGTCGCGGCGGCGACGAGGTCGCCCTCGCCGCCGAGCACGAGCACGAGGCGGTCGCCGTGGATGCCGACGAGGGCGTCGCCGGCGGCGCGGCGGGCCACCCGGCGGATCTCGGCGGTGCGGATCTCGTCCAGCTCCTCGGTCGCCAGGCCCACGACCACGAGCGCGTTGCCGCGGCCGCTCCAGCCGAGGGCGGAGATCCGCGAGCGCAGCGAGTCGTCGCCGTCGCCGCGCACCAGGGCGTCGACCACGAGGGCCTCGAGCCGGGCGTCCCAGGCGCCGCGCCACTCGGCGGCGCGCGCGTAGACCTCGGCCGCGGAGAACGCGACCTCGCGGGAGTAGCGCAGCACGGCCTCGCGCAGGTCGCGCTCGCCGCCGGGGGCGGCGATGCGGTCGGAGTGGGTCTCCACGACGTCGACCACGACGCGTACGAGCTGCAGTGTGTGCTGGAGCGAGATGGACCGGGTCAGCTCCGTGGGCGCCGCGGCGAAGATCTCGCTGACGCCGTGGGGCGGCCGGTCCGGGTCGGTGAACCACGAGGTGAACGCGTTGATGCCGGCCTGGGCCACGAGGCCGACGTACGAGCGGTCCTCCGCCGGCAGGTCGCGGTACCAGTTCAGGTCCTCGTCGAGCCGGCGCATGGCGGCGGCGGTGAGCAGGCCGGTGGCCTCGCGGACCCGCTGGAGGTTCATCGGGAATCCGGCAGGGTCGGTGCCGGTCTCCTGCGTCTCGTCCGTGGGCCGGTCCACGGACGGCTCCGCCCCCTGGTCGTCCTGGGGAGCGTCGTTCCGCGCGGCCCGTCGTGTTGCTGGCACCCCGGCAGCATACGAGCCCGGGTTGTGGGGAGTCCACAAACGGACTTCTCAGGCAGCGTCGGTCCAGTGTGCGGGTGCGGAAAACTGTAGGGTCGAGGTATGGCCCTGATGCAACGGCTCCGCCGCCTCATCCGTCGGCCCCCGTCCGCGTCCACGGTCGGCACGCGCCGCCTGTCGCCGTCGGCGCCCCGGCGGGGGGACGACGGGCACGAGGACGCCCTGCGCGCCCAGCTGACCGACGATCCCAACAACGAGGAGGCGTTCCGCGCGCTGGCGGAGATCGTCCGCCGTCGGGCCGCCGAGGACCCGACGCTGGAGGACCCGCTGCGGGACTCCGACGAGATCCCCGAGTCGAAGCAGCGCGAGGCGGACCTGGCGGTGTGGGCACTGGCCGAGGAGCTGGCCGGCCACCCCCGCGGGTGGTACCCGCTGATCGAGCTGGGCCGGCTGTCGCTGGCCGACGACCCGGAGGGCGCCGTCCGCCGGTTCACGACCGCCGCCGAGCGGGACCCGGACGGTCACGCGCTGGTCGAGGGGCTCGCGATCTTGCGGGACGCGGGCATGCCCGTGGAGGCGCTGGGGCTGGGCGTGGGGCAGTGGCGGGTGCGGGAGCACCCGCCGGAGGTCGGCCGGCATCTCGTGCTGGCGGCGCTGGAGGCGGACCGGCCGCACGAGGCCAGGCAGCACCTGCGCTCGCTGGAGACCCACCCGGACGCGAAGGCGACGGCGCCGCTCCGCGCGGAGCTGGCGAAGGCGATCGCGGAAGCGGTCTGACGCCGCGCCACGCAAAGTCACGCTCTACCCAGTCATCGGGCCCGGAACTCACGTGAGTTCCGGGCCCGATGACTGGGTAGAGCGTGACCTGGGGTCAGCTGTCGCCGCCTGCCACGCCCGACGTGCCGGCGTTGACGTCCAGGAGTCGGTACTTCTCCACGGCCTTGGCCACGACGTCGTTCGGCACCTCGCCGCGGCGGGCGAGCGACTGCAGCGTCTTGACCACCATCGACGGACCGTCGATGAGGAAGTGCCGGCGCGCGGCGGCGCGGGTGTCGGAGAAGCCGAAGCCGTCCGCACCGAGCACCGCGTAGTCGCCGGGCACCCACGCGCGGATCTGGTCGGGCACCAGGTGGTCGTAGTCGCTGGTCGCGACGAACGGGCCCTGGGCGCCGGACAGCTTCTCGGTCACGTACGGCGTGCGCACGGGCGCCGCCGGGTCCACGAGCGCGTCGTGCTCGGAGGCGAGCGCGTCGCGGCGCAGCTCGTTCCAGCTCGTCACGGACCACACGTCGGCCGAGACGCCCCAGTCCTCCTTGAGGAGCTGCTGCGCCTCCAGCGCCCACGGCACGCCCACGCCGGAGGCGAGGAGCTGGGCCTTGGGGCCGTCCGCGTCGGACACCGAGATGCGGTGGATGCCGCGCTTGATGCCCTCGACGTCGACGTCCTCCGGCTCGGCCGGCTGGACCATCGGCTCGTTGTACACCGTGAGGTAGTACATGACGTCCTGGTCCCGGCCGTCGGAGCCGTCGCCGTACATGCGCTCGATACCGTCGCGCACGATGTGCCGGATCTCGTAGCCGTAGGCGGGGTCGTACTGCACGACGGCGGTGTTCGTCCCCGCGATGAGCGGCGAGTGCCCGTCGGCGTGCTGCAGGCCCTCGCCGGTCAGCGTGGTGCGGCCCGCGGTGGCGCCGATGATGAAGCCGCGCGTCATCTGGTCGCCGGCGGCCCAGAACTGGTCGCCTGTGCGCTGGAAGCCGAACATCGAGTAGAAGATGTAGACCGGGATCATCGGCTCGCCGTGCGTCGCGTACGACGTGCCGACGGCCTGGAACGCGGCGGCGGAGCCGGCCTCGTTGATGCCGGTGTGCATGATCTGCCCCGACTCGGACTCCTTGTAGCTCAGCATGAGCTCGCGGTCCACGGCGAGGTAGTTCTGGCCGAGCGTGTTGAAGATCTTGGCGCTCGGGAAGATCGAGTCCAGACCGAAGGTGCGGGCCTCGTCCGGGATGATCGGCACGATGCGGTGGCCGAAGTCCTTGGCCTTGAAGAGGTCCTTGAGCAGGCGGACGAACGCCATGGTCGAGGCGACCTGCTGCGTGCCGGAGCCCTTCTTCAGCAGCTCGTAGGACTTGTCCTCGGGCAGCGTCAGGGTGGTCTTCGCCGTCGTGCGGCGCTCCGGGACGAACCCGCCGAGCTGACGGCGGCGCTCCAGCATGTACTGGATCTCCGGCGCGTCGGCACCCGGGTGGTAGTACGGCGGCAGGTACGGGTCCTTCTCGAGCTCGGCGTCCGAGATCGGGATCCGGAGCGAGTCGCGCAGCGTCTTGAGGTCGTCGCCCTTGAGCTTCTTCATCTGGTGCGTGGCGTTGCGCCCCGCGAAGCCGGCACCCAGGCCGTAGCCCTTGACGGTGTGCGCCAGGATGACGGTCGGCTGGCCGGTGTGCGCGCGCGCCGCGGAGTAGGCCGCGTAGAGCTTGCGGTAGTCGTGGCCGCCGCGCTTCATGTTCCAGATGTCGTCGTCGGTCATGTTCTCGACGAGGGCCTTGGTGCGCGGGTCGCGCCCGAAGAAGTGCTCGCGGATGAACGCGCCCGACTCGGCGCGGTAGGTCTGGTAGTCACCGTCGGGGGTGACGTTCATCAGGTTGACCAGCGCACGGTCCTTGTCGGCGTTGAGCAGGGCGTCCCACTCGCGGCCCCAGACGACCTTGATGACGTTCCAGCCGGCGCCCTTGAACTGGGCCTCCAGCTCCTGGATGATCTTGCCGTTTCCGCGCACGGGGCCGTCGAGGCGCTGCAGGTTGCAGTTGACCACGAAGGTCAGGTTGTCGAGCTGCTGCTGCGCGGCGAGCTGCAGCATGCCGCGGCTCTCCGGCTCGTCCATCTCGCCGTCGCCGAGGAACGCCCAGACGTCCTGCTGGCTGGTGTCCTTGATCCCGCGGTTGTGCAGGTACTGGTTGGTCCAGGCCTGGTAGATCGCGGACGCCGGGCCCAGGCCCATGCTGACCGTCGGGAACTCCCAGAAGTCCTGCATGAGGCGCGGGTGCGGGTAGGACGGCAGGCCGCCGCCCGGGTGCGACAGCTCCTGGCGGAACCCGTCGAGCTGGTCCGCGGACAGGCGGCCCTCGAGGTACCCGCGGGCGTAGACGCCGGGGGAGGCGTGGCCCTGGAAGTAGATCTGGTCGCCGCCGCCGGGGTGGTCCTTGCCCCGGAAGAAGTGGTTCAGGCCCACCTCGTACAGCGTCGCGACGGACGCGTAGGAGGAGATGTGACCACCGACGCTCAGGCCCTCGCGCTGGGCGCGGGTCACCATGACCGCCGCGTTCCAGCGGATCCACGAGCGGTAGCGGCGCTCCATGGCCTCGTCGCCGGGGAAGTACGGCTCCTCGTGCACACCGATGGTGTTCACGTAGGGGGTCGCCATCGACGCGGGGATGCTCACGTTCCGCTCTCGCGCACGGCGCAGCAGGTTGAGCATGACGTACCGGGCGCGGGGTCCGCCCTTCTCGTCGATCAGCCCGTCGAAGGACTCGACCCACTCCTCGGTCTCGGCCGGGTCGATGTCAGGTACGGCGCTGAGCAGACCGTTGATCAGCGGTCCGGTCTCGTCAAACGAAGCCACCAGCTACCTCTCTCGGTGTCGCGCGGCGTGGTCGCGGTTCGCGCTCCCCGCCGCCTCGTCAGGCCCCGTCGCGTCGGCGGCAGCGTCACCACAGCTGGGGTTGCGGCTGTGCACGCCCACGCACAGGTGGTCAGAGCCATTCTGTCCCCTTCCAGCGTGCGCTCACACCATAGGGCGGTCAAGAGTGCGTGATCTGCGTTACGTCGGTGCTGGATCACGTCCATATTGATACGCGGTATCGCAATGATGAGACTGAGTGCATGACCTCCTCGTTGCCGAGGGCTCATCGATTCATCAAATGGACACCACGCGACCTGGTTGCGAGGCATGGCCGGGGTGCGTGCACTACCTTTGGCGACGGAGAGCCCGACGACGGGCCAGAGAGCACCAGGACGACCCGGCTCCAGGCCGGACAGAGAGAGGGACGATCAACCAAGTGAGCACGGACACCCAGGGCGCGGGGCGCCTCGGTTTCGAGGCCGGCCAGGTGGTGCAGGAGTTCGGCTGGGGCGACGACGTCGACGAAGCACTGCGGGCCGACATCGAGGAGATCATCGGCGGCGAGCTGGAGGACGAGGACTACGGCGACGTCACCGACGGCGTCATCCTCTGGTGGCGGGAGGGCGACGGCGACCTCACCGACGCCCTGGTCGACGTCCTGACGGTCCTCGACGACGGCGGGCTGATCTGGATCCTCACGCCCAAGCCCGGTCGCGACGGCGAGGTGGGCCACGGTGACATCCAGGAGGCCGCGACCACGGCCGGCCTGCAGACCACCAGCACGTTCGCGATCGCGGAGGACTGGTCGGCGACGCGTCTGGGCTACCGCGGCCGCGGCAAGTGACCGTCCTCGCACCGGGGGACCCCGCACCCGACTTCACGCTCCCGGACACGCACGGCACCCCGACCACGCTGTCGGACCTGCGCGGGACGCCGGTGCTCGTCGTCTTCGTGCCGTTTGCCTTCTCCGGGACGTGCACGGGGGAGCTGTGCGAGCTGCGGGACAACATCGAGGACTTCGAGACGGCGGGCGTGCGGCTGCTCGTCGTCTCCACGGACGCCGTGTTCACGCTCAAGGCGTGGCAGGCGGCCGAGGGGTACCAGTTCGACCTGCTGTCGGACTTCTGGCCGCACGGTGAGGTGGCCCGTGCCTACGGCGTGCTCGACGAGGACGCCGGGCACGCGCTGCGGGGGTCGTTCCTGATCGACGGCGACGGGATCGTCCGGTGGAGCGTGGTCAACCCGCGCGGGCAGGCGCGGGACCTGGAGGAGTACCGCAGGGCCGTCGCGGAGGTCTGAGGCGGCCGGTCTCGCCGGCTTCGTGCGGTGGGGTGGAAAAGCAGGACCGTTCTGCGGCGTGGGCCAGGTATTGTGGACCGCTGCCGGGGCTCGTAGCTCAGCTGGTTAGAGCGCCACGTTTACACCGTGGATGTCGGGGGTTCGAATCCCTCCGGGCCCACTTGCTGCAAGGATGCAGCCTGACCTGTGTCGATGCTTTCTCTTGTCCTGGACAGCAGAATGCTTCGGTCAGCGTGGAGCAGAACGTCTCGCAGGGCGGCAAGGGCATCAATGCAGTGGTCGGCCCGGTGAAGACGGACGCTGGATATCGGACCATCGCGATCGCGGAAGACCTGGTGCCGATACTTGCCGCGCACATCGATCGCTTCGCCCAGTCTGGACGGGACGGCCTGGTCTTCCCGGGCCAGAAGGGCGGTGTCCTCCCGGAGGGGACGTGGCGCGACAACTGGATCAGAGCACGCAACAAGGCAGGCTTGCCGGGCGTGACACACGAGCCTCACCCTTGCCGCACGGGCAGGAGCGACGACTGCCGAGCTGATGTACCGCGCCGGCCACTCCGAACCACGCGTAGCGATGGACTATCAGCACGCTGCCGCCGAACGCGACCGGATGATTGCCGAGCGCATGCCTGCAGCGGCACGAAAGGACGAGCTGGCCGAACGGCGGCTGCGACGGAACCCGGCCGTGCTGGAACCTCACGAGCGCCGCACCGATCCTTCGGGGCCGCCCGCGGACAGCATCGGACACCTGTGATCTGACAGGTTCGTCTGATGACGGAGAAGCATCATGAAACCGAGTGCCGGAAGAACCAGCCCACGTCCCTCGCCATCGACGGTGGCCGGGCGGGGCCCGAAGGAAAACCTGGTCAGCCTGACAGCGGCCGCCGAGACGCTTGGCATCTCTACCAAGACCGTGCGGCGTCGTATCGCCGACGGCACCGTGCGCGGTTACCGAGTTGGCCGACTGATACGGCTTGACCTCGACGAGGTCCGTGAAGCACTGGCGGTGGTGATCCCGTCGGCACGGTAGCCGTGCTCAGCTTCCGAGAGAGCGGGCCAGCACTCAGCGGTCGGATCGCTCATTGCAAGCTTGCGTCCCCAGGGGCTCGGCGGTCTGGTTGGAAACGGTGGTGGTCATGGTGGTTCGTTCCTTCGAAGCGCTCGGTTCTCTTCGGCGTCCTGCCGCCGCGAGAATCGTCCACCTTGACCTCAGGTCAAGATCAACCATGACGTGCGTCACTCGATCTTCGGAGCCGCGGGTCTCGACCGGACGCCACTGCGGACACTACGAGGTCGGTGCCCGGGACGGGCCCTGGCGGGCGAAGCTCGGTTCCGCCGCCTCCAGTCGCGGCACCGCGATGCCCAGCCGCCGCGCCTCGGCCAGGGTGTCCCGGCAGACTGCTCGCGGCTCCTCGGCCTCGGGGTCGGAATGTGTCTCGAGGCTCAACCGGGCCGGCGCGACATGAGCAGTCAGCCAGGCGAGCACCGAGGCCGTCAGCCAGGCCGGTGCGCGCATGGGTAGCACGCTGCCTCGATGGCGCCGCAGGTCGACACCGCGCGCCTCGAGGAGCGGCAGCAGCTCACGGCCGGCCAGCAGTGCTTCGCGCAGCTCGCGCCGTGCTCCGGCCAGGTCGGCCAGCGAGCCCAGCCTCAGGCCTTGCGAGTGCATGCCGGCGTCCGCCGCGAAATGGATCCACAACCAGCCGCGGAGGTCGGGCTGCTCCAGGATCCGGAACCCCGCCTCGCGAAACAGCCGGCGCACGGTCCGCTCGCGTGCGGTCGGGGGCGTGCCGAAGGTGCCGAGGACGACGGACGGCAGTATTGCCGCGCGGAGCACGCCGTTCTCGCCGAAGCCGCCACCGGACTGCGGGAATCCCCAGGCGACCTGGTCGGGGGGAAGGTCCCCGATCGCGGCCAGCGGCTCGGTCCAGATGTTGCTGAAGACCAGCACCGTTGCCGTGCCGATGCGTGGAGCCAGGAAGGCCGCCGCCTCCGCAAGCCGGTAGTGCTGCACGCTCAGCACGATGAGGTCGAAGTCGTGACCCGGCTCCAGCTCTTCGCGGTAGCGCACCGGCCACCTCTCGACCACGGACTTCCCCCACACGCGCCGTCGTGTGTCGAGCAGATCGAGGTCGACCGTCTCCCCGTAGGTCGCCGCGCGGCCTGGGCGGACGTAGAACTCGACGTCGTGCCCGGCCTGTTCCAGGGCCCAGCCGTTCACGGTGGCGATGACGCCTCGTCCGAACATCAGGATCTTCATGCTGTACCTCGATGGGTTAGGCTCAAACCGGAGATCGTCTCCACTTGCAAGATATGGAGATGGTCTCCACTTGTCAACGGGAGGTATCGCATGAACGCCGCCAAGCCGCTGCGGGCCGACGCCCGGCGCAACCGTGAGGCCCTGCTCGCATCGGCCCGGGAAGTTCTCGACGCCGGCGACTTCTTCGACCTTCGCTTCGACGACTTCGCCCGCCTGGCCGGCGTGGGCACCGGCACGTTGTACCGCCACTTCCCCACCCGGGAGGCGCTGGCCGAGGCGGTCTACCACGAGGAGGTCGCCGCGCTCAGCGCACGCGCCCGCGAGCTGCGTGCCACGCTGCCCGCGGAGGAGGCCCTGGCGGTCTTCCTGCGCGGCATGGTCGACCACATGGACGCCTACCAGGGTCTCGCCCGGACACTGGCCACCCTCATGACCACCCGCTCAGGTGCGCTCGCCGAGGGTGGCCAGGTGCTGGAGGAGGCCGTCGGCGACCTGGTGGCCGACGCCGTGCGAGACGGTACCGTCCGGGCCGACGTGGACGCCGGCGTCGTCATGATGGCACTGCACGGCATCGGCGCGGCCCATGACCACCGCCACAACTGGCGGGCCGAGGCCGACGGCGTCATCACGCTGCTGCTGGACGGGCTGCGCCTGCCGCCCACGAGCGGTCGGCGTGTCCGGTCGTAGAGGAGGGCGAGCTCGCCTCGCGGGGCGCCCGTTCGACGCGGTCGCCTACGGGCGGACGCGGATGATCGTCTTGCCCTTGGCCCGCTCGGTGGGGTTGAACGCGGCGACCGCCTCGTCCAGGCCCGCGACGCGGGCGATGTTCGTTTGCAGGCGCCCGTCGCGGACCCGCTGGGCGAGCTCGCTCAGCTGGGCGCGGTCGGCCTCGACGACGAAGTCGACGGCCAGTCCGTCGGCCGGTCGTGCCTCGGGCGGGCCCGCGATGCTGACGAGCGTTCCTCCTGCCCGCACCAGGGCGGCCGAACGTCGCTGGATGTCTCCGCCGATCATGTCGAACACGAGATCGACCGAACCGACGTCCTCCAGCGCGCCTCCGTCGAGGTCGACGAACTCCTGCGCGCCGAGGTCGAGCGCAGCCTGCCGGTCCGCCGTCCGCCCGGTGCCGATCACGTAGGCACCCGCCTCCCGGGCGAGCTGCACCACCATGGACCCGACGCCGCCAGCAGCGCCGTGCACCAGGGCGCTCTGCCCGACCTCGAGGCGAGCGTGGACGAACAGACCCTGCCACGCGGTCAGGCCCGAGATCGGCAGGCTCGCGCCCACGGTGAAGTCGACGTCGCCGGGGAGCGGCGCGAGGTTGCGTGCCCGCTCACGGTCGACGACCCCGTCGCGGTGTCCTGACCGCGCCGCCGACCACCGTGGCTCAGCGGCTCCGGCCCGGGCGCCAGTACGCGCAGAAGTCGATCCGCGCCTGGGGTACGCCGGCGCTCAGGCAGTGCGCTCGCGTCGCCAGCGTGAACGACGCCTCGCCCGCGACGCAGACGTAGACGGGCGACGGAAAGGCTGTCGTGCCTGCACGATCACGTCGGCTGTTGGTGCGCATCGATTGGCCGGTCGTTCCTGATCGGCGCGGTCCCCTCTGGCCAGGTGGGTGAGCGACGGTTCATGGTCCTTGCCCGCAGCAGCGGTAGAGCCACGGAGCCCACCACAGCCAGGAGCACCACGCTCAGCAGCGCCCATGGCATCGCCCAGCCGCTCGCGGTGTCGTGCGCTGACGTCACACCGCCCCCGCCGGCGCCGACCACCAGGCCGTCCAGCCGCACTGTTGCCTCGGCCCGCACGAGCGGGCGGACGCCGGGCACCTTGATGACCCGCTCGACCGTCGAGCCGGGAAGGATCTCCCCGAGCTCGCCGGACGTCGTCGTCCCGGCCGCACCACCGGGGCCCTCGACCGTGACGGTCTCGGTCGGGACGAGACGCGCGGTGCCCGTGTTCGTCAGCCGATACCGGACCGTCGAGGTGACGGTCCCGAACGGATTCGCGGAGACTCCGGTTGTCACGGTGAGGCCGCTGATCCCGAGGCCTGGCGCGAGCGCTCCGCCGACCCGGGCGTGCACCCGCAGTGCCAGGCGCCGGTCCACGCTCAAAGCGGAGTCGCCGACCCGTTGGGTGAGGGCGGTCACTACACCGCCCGAGTGGTCGCCGGGGGTGGCGTCGTCCGGGACGCGCAAGGTGAAGGACACCTCGGCGGACTCTCCTGGCTCCAGCTCCAGCGTGCCCCGTCGGAACGTGAGCCACGTGCCGAGGCCGGTCGCGGGGGCGTCGGCGGCCAGCAGGTCCAGGTGCCCGCTTGGTGTGGTGAACGCGTCGGTGCCATACACGGCCAGGCGCAGGGGAGCGGCGGACCGGTTGGTCACCACCAGGGCGTCGGAGACGTGGTCCCCAGGCTCGACAGCGTAGGCGTAGTTCGCGCGGTCGGAACCCTGGCGGTTGTCGCCCGGGGTCACGGACCAGGAGAGGTCGTCGCCGGCCGCGGCGGAGCCAGCGGCCGGCGAGAGACCGACGGCCCAGAGGAGTACCGCAACCACGGCGAGCCCGAAGGCACGCCGCGGCCGCGGACGAGAGCGGTGAGCCACGAACCGTCAGCCCACCGCGGTGAGCGTGAGCACGCTCGCGTAGTCGCCTGGCGACGTGTCCAGCGGGATGCGCAGGTCCAGGGCGGCGTCCGCCGTCACCGAGCCCGGCGCGTGCCCCGCCGGCGCGGACACCAGGGTGGCGCCCGCAGTCAGGCCGGAACCGGTGCCGGCGTGCACCACGGGCCCGGCGGCGGCCCCGCCGGTGTTCGCTGTGACGGACGGCGACCAGCCGAGGCTGCTGCCCGGGAACGAGCTCGCGGTGCTGCCGGCCGAGCTGCCCGACGAGGCGCCGGTCGCGACGAAGTCCGTGGCCGTCGCGCTGATGCTCCAGGCCGGGCCGCCGGTCCGGGTGTCGCTGACCGTGACCTGCTTGAGGTCGCCGGTCGCGGTCAGTGCCCCCGCGCCCGCCTCGGCGGTGCCGAGGCTCACGGCGCCCGGCCCGCCCACGACGGTCCAGGTGAACGCGCCCGGGTCGCCGGGCCCACCCGGCCCGCCGTCGTCTTCGGGCACGGTGACCTCGAGGTCGATGTCGTCCGACCCGCCCGGGTTGCCGCCCGGGGCCGCGAACGTCACCGGGACGCCGAGCTCCTGGGCCGCGTTGGCCGGGGCGCCGCCCGCGGCGTACGTGTACACGCCGTAGGTGCCGGTCGCGGTGTCCGACGGCGCCGCGTCCAGCTCGGCCGTGAACGTACCGTCGGGCGCGAGCAGCACGAGCTGGCCGGCCACGGTCGGGAAGTCCGCCAGCACCTGCGAGTACGACGGCTCCGGCAGCGCCCACTTCTGGTCGAGCACCGTCCGCGCGGCGGAGGCGGCTCCCTGGGACGGGCGCCACGGGTCCCCGAACGCGCCGAAGACCACGTAGACGCCGGTGGGCGCGTTCGCCGCGACGGGCGGACGGCCCGACGTGTTCACGTTGGCCGCCGGGTCGAAGCCCGACCCGGTGACCGTGACCGTCTCGCCCGCCGGGTCGAGACCCGACGCCGCGGACAGCGTCACCGTCGGGTTCCACGGCTCCGGCTCCTGGACCGGTGCCGTGAGCTCCGCGCTGACCGTGAAGCTGTCGAGCGCGGCGCCCTCGGCGAGGAAGTCCTGCAGTGCCGTGGCGCCCTGCGCCGTCAGCGTCACGCCGGTCCCGTTTACGGTGACGGCGTCCGCGGAGACGTCCACCGTCGTCGTCGCGACCTCACCGAGCACCACGTCGTCGCCACCGTAGGTGCCGGGCTCATAACCGAGGTTGTTCTCCGGGATCTCCACGGCGAGGTCACCCACGAGGGCGCCCACGCCGCCGTCGACCACCACGCTGACGTTCTCGACGGTCACCGTGAAGGCGTGCGAGGGGAAGTGGTAGACGGCGCCGCCGGTGGTGTCGACCGTCAGGTTGTCGGCGTCGGTCACCGTGCCGCCCGCCACGGGCAGCAGGTACGGCAGGGTCTCGTTCGGCGGGGTGGTGTCCAGGTTAGCGGCGGGTGTGCCGGCCTCGTCGAACTGGCCGGGCGCCACGAGCGTGATCCGCTCGCCGACCGGGACGGGCCCGACCGGCGGCAGGGCCGCCGTCTGGCGCCCCACGTAGTTGCGGAAGCTCTCGCGGAACCCCCAGGCCAGGTTGCCGCTGTCGGCGGTCACCTCGGACGCCTCGGTCGTGGCCGCGGTGGCGCTGAGTACGACGGCGGGCGCGGTGGCCAGCGTCGTGCCGAGCCCGAGGGTGAGCAGGGCGAGCCCGGCGCGGAGCCGCGGGCGGCCAGCCGGTCTGCTGCGTGTCATGGTTGTTGCCTTTCTCTGGGGATGGGGAGGCCTCGGGGGCGTCCCAGGGGATGGTGGACTGGGGGTCTAGGTGTCGCGCCGCCGGAACGGCAGCACGAGCCAGCCCTGCCGGAAGCCGAGGATCGCCACGGCGGCGGCCACCAGCAGGACGGTGGTCAGGAGGGCGAGGCGGCGGCCGGTCGCCCCGTCGGGGAGCAGGCCGTCGGGGATCAGGGCGGCGCCGGCCGCGCCGAGGGTGGCGGCGTCGACGGGCAGGAAGGAGTCGGCGGAGGTGCCGTCCGTGCTGGGGCGGTCGCCGGTGCCTCCGGAGGCGGGAGTGCCGGCTGGGCTGGGTGGGGCGGGGTCGGGTCCGGTGCCGGTCGGAGCGCCGGGCCCGACGGCGCCGCTTGCGCCCGTGCCGGTTCCGCCGGTGCCCGTTCCGCCGGTCTCGCCGTTCGACCCGCCGTTCCCGCTGCCGCTGCCGCCCGGGCCGGCGCTGCCGACCGACTCGGCGGCGTCGAAGCTGACGCTCACGTTCGCGGGCGCCTTGATCTCGTCCCGCGTCCCGGTGGAGTACCAGAACTCGGGCTCGCCCACGAGCTGGTGGTAGTTCACGAACGACTGCGGGAACGCGCCCCAGCAGCCGGTCTCCGGGTCCCGGCGGAGCTGCGGCACGCGGTCGCCGGAGTCCACCCGCTCGCCGCAGTAGTCCGGCACGAGGTGCCCGCCGCGGGAGGCCGGGTCGAGGCGGCGTTCAGTGAAGGTGACGAGCTGGACGCGCCTGGAGGGCAGCGGCTCCCAGCGGGTCATGTCCTGCTGGTCGGTGCCGTAACCGCCGAGCGTGCCGGTGAGCGCACCGTCCCCGCTCGGGTCCAGGCGCAGCTCCGGGTCGGCGACCCACCAGTAGACCAGGCCGCCGTAGAAGACCACGGTGAACGTCCCGTCCCACCGGATGCGGACCGAACCGTCCGCTCCGCGCGACCCGGTCCCGCCCGTGAGCACCACCTCGGCGCCCGTGGTCCGGCCCGCCGAGTACGAGACGGACCGGCCGTCGGGCGATGTGCAGCGGGTGCCGAACGTGGCGGTCCGCTGCACGGCGTCGGCGCCCCGGCCCACGGTGCGCACCACACGCACCTCGCCTGACCTCCCGTGGTACAGGTCGCGGTCGGCCTCGGTCCACAGCCGCCCGCCGCCCGTGTTCCCGTTCGTGCCGGGACGACCCGCCATCAGGAAGTTGCACTGGCCCGCGAGGTGGCTCTCCGAACCGGCCTGGACGCTCACCGCCCACCGCAGCTCGGCGTCGGTCAGCCGGCCCTGCGCACCGCCGCCCGGTTCCTCCTGGTCCTCGGGCACGGTCACGGTCAGCAGGAGAGGGCCATGGTCCTCGTCGGCGGTCGCAGGCACGGGTGCCGTCACCGTGGTCATGGAGAGCAGCACCGCCAGCGCAACGGCAACGGGCCGGGCGCGACGGCGCGATGCCGGGCTCATGCTCGCACCTCGTGCTCGGTGATGATGTCGGACGCGGTGGCCGTGTCGGACGCAGTGGCGGACGGGGATTCCGGATCAGCCGGTCTTCCCAGGTCGGCGGCCGTCCTGGTCTCGGCCTGGTCGGGTGCACTTCGCGCCGCCGTCTGATCCGCTGCCCGACGCCGGTCCGCACGCCGTCTCAGCGCGGTGACCAGTGACGACAGGATCACGACGAGCAGCAACAGGGCCGCGATGCCCACCGCGATCTCCTCGGGCCGCCAGGTCCCTGCGGCGTCCGTCCCGGTGCCCTGCGCACCGGCGGCGTCCTCGGCCGCCGTAACCTCCGTGGGGTCGCGGGTGACCGTCACCTCGGTCTCGACGGCGGTCCCGGACGAGGCCCCGGTGAGGCGCAGCACGTGCGTGCCGGTCCGCAGGTCGGCGGGCAGCTCGATGAGGCCGGCGACCTCCCCGTGGTTCCCGGCGACCAGCGGCCCGACGGCGACCAAGCCGTCGTCCAGCGTCACGGTCACCTGCTCGCCGGGCTCCAGGCCCTGCGCCCCGAAGCTCATGACCCGCCCCACGACGGCGGTGGCCTGGTCCACCCCGAGACTGGCGCGGCCCGGGCGCTGGGCGTCGTCGGCCGCCTCACCCGTGGACCCGCCGTCGGCTGCGTTGCCCCCGGAGCCGTTGTCCGGGCCGGCGCCCGAGCCGGTTCCCGACCCCTGGCCGGAGCCCCCGTCGGCACTTGCGCCGGGGCCTGCCCCGTCGTCGGCGCCGGAACCTGCGTCCGGGCCGTTCGCCGCACCGCCGTCGTCGGCCCCGCGGAAGTTCACGGGCGTGAACGACTCGTTGTTCGCGTTGCGGACCCCGTGGGCCCCGATCGTGATGATCCCGCACTGCACCGCCGTGCAGTCCACGGTTCCGCCGTCGGCCGCCTCGAAGCGGGCGCCGGGGATCACGAGGTCGGTCGACCACGTGCCGTCGGCGGCGATGGTTCCGCCGTTCGCCTCACCCTCCGTGCTCGACCCCGGGAAGGCGACGAACCGCTGGTAGCCGGCGTTCTGCGCCTCCTGCGCGTCGGGGACGTAACGGTAGTCGTCGCCGGACACGCCACCATGGCTCGGAGCCCACGACCCGCCCGACGGGTCCGACACCCATCCGAAGAACACGTAGATCCCGCCGAACGCCTTGGGGACCGACTGGAACCCGCTGCCCGACACGCGCACGGTCGTCGCCCCATCCGGGTCGGGCTGTCCCGACACCGTGACGCCCCCGGCGGCGTGCGCCGCGAGGGCAGGGCCGAGCCACGCGACCGCGACCACGACGACGAGAGCGATGAGCGGGAGCGCCGGGCGGGGGAAGCTGCGGGACGTCATGCGAGTTCCTCGGTCGGTGTCGGTGTCGGTGTCGGTGTCGGTGGCTGGGGCGGGAGGTGGGGCTGGGTTCGGGCCTCGGCGGGCGCCAGACCCGGGCCCGGACCTGGCAGCCGGCTCCCGGCGTAGCGGGGGAGCACCAGCAGGCCGCCGGTCACCGGATGCGGCAGCACGTCAACCGGATGCTCGTAGACCCGCGAGAGCAGGTCGGCAGTGAGCACGTCGGCGGGCGTCCCGAGCGCCGCGACCCGAGCGCGGTGGAGTACCAGCACCCGGTCGGCCCAGGCGGCCGCCAGCGCCAGGTCGTGCAGCACCGCGACGACGGCGCCCCCGCCCTCCGCGTGCCGCCTCGCCCGACGTAGCACGTGCTCGGTGTGCCGGACGTCGAGCGCTGCCGTCGGCTCGTCGAGCAGGAGCACCGGCGTGTCCTGGGCGAGCAACCGCGCGAACGACGTACGGGCCTTCTCACCGCCCGACAGGCTCGGGTAGCGCCGCTCGGCCAGGCCTGCGACGTCGGCGGCCTCCAGCGCGCGGGCGACCACGGCGTCGTCGTCCGCCGCGCTGAGGGCGCCGGCGCTGCTCTGCCAGGGCGCACGCCCCATGCGGACCACGTCGATGACGCGGAACGGGAAGCTGACCTGGTTCTCCTGCAGCAGCACGGCCCGCAGCCGGGCCAGCTCCGCGTGCCGGACGGCGCCCAGCGGCGTGCCGGTCCAGGCAGCCTCGCCGGCGTCGGGCGCACGATCGCCGGCCAGCACCGAGACCAGCGTCGACTTCCCTGCGCCGTTCGGCCCGACCACCACCAGCACCTCGCCCCGGCGGACGTCGAGGTCGACGTCGTCCAGCAGGACCGCGTGCCCGGCCCGGACCCGCACGCCGGTCAGCTGCAGGAGCACGGACCGGACCGGCGCGCGGCTCATGCCCAGCCTCCCGCGCTGCGCCGGGTGCGACGGATGAGCCAGAAGAAGAACGGCCCGCCGACCAGCGCGGTCAGCATCCCGATGGGTAGGTCGGCGTATCCGACGGCCGTGCGCGCCACCAGGTCGGCGGCCAGCAGCAGTACCGCCCCGCCCAGCGCGCTGAGCGGTACCAGCACGCGGTGCCCGGGACCAACCGCCATGCGGATCAGGTGCGGTACGACAAGGCCGACGAACGCGATGATCCCGCAGAACGCGACGCCCGCGGCGGTGAGCACCGCGACCACCACGATGCTCAGCACCCGGAGGCGTTCGACGTCGACGCCGAGGTGGCGCGCGGAGCGCTCGCCCAGTGCGAGCAGGTCCAGCCGTCGCGACAGGGCCAGCGCGCCGGTGATGCCCAGGAGCACGAGCGGTGCGACCACGCCGACATGGGCCCACCGGGTCCCGTTGAACGAGCCGAGCTGCCAGAACACGATCTGCTCGCGGGCCTGGGTGTCGCCGAGGAACGTGGTCAGGGCCAGGCCGGCGCCGCACACGGCGTTCACGGCGACGCCGGTGAGCACGAGCGTCACGATCTCGGTCCGCCCGGCGGAGCGCGCCAGCCCGTAGACGAGGAACGTCGCCGCGAGACCGCCCGTGAAGGCGGCGACGGCGGTGGTCCATGGGCCCAGCGCGGTGAGTCCCAGCACGATCGTCACGGACGCCGCGACGGCGGCACCGGAGGAGACGCCGACCACGCCGGGCTCGGCGAGCGGGTTGCCGAACACACCCTGCATCACGGCGCCCGCCGTCGCGAGGGCCGCGCCCACGAGAGCCGCCATGGCGACGCGCGGGAACCGGATGGTCCACAGCGCCGCGTCCCCGTTCGGGTGCGTGGGCAGCGGTCCGAGGTCGAGCCCCGCATGGTGCAGCACAGAGCCCACGACCTCGGCGGGAGGCACGTGGAGCTGTCCCGAGCCGGCCGACACCACGGCGAGCACACCGAGCACGGCGACCAGCCCGACGGCGACGACGGTCGCCCGGCCGGCCGCCCAGCCCGCCCGGCCTGCCTGATCCGTCGGGGCGTCAGGAGGTCCGTCCGCTGGCATGCCCGGCCCGTCGGATGTGCTCGGCCCGCCGCTCATCCCGTCGCTGGCCTCGCCGCACGTCGCCCGGCCCGGGCGGGTACGCGGCAGCGTGGGCGGGGCGTCCGGAGAGGGACTCACGAGAGGCTCTCCGGCGCGTAGAAGGCGCGCGCGAGCGCGTCGAGCACGTCGGCCGACGCCGGGCCGAACGACAGGATCTCCGTGTCGTCCATGGCCACGAAGCGGCGGTTCTCGCCCGCCGGGGTCTGTGCCAGCGCCGGCACCTGTTCGAGCAAGCCGTCGACGCCGCCCACGCTCTCGAGCCCGCCGGTCATCAGCAGGACCAGGTCCGGCCGCATGGCGACCAGGCCCTCGTCGTTCAGCGGTCGCATACCCGTCCAGCCGACCTCCCCGGCCGCGTCCACGGCGCCCAGCCCTTCGATGAGGGAGTCGGCGCCGGACTCGTCACCGAACAGGTAGTAGACGCCGGACTGCCCGCGCACGTACAGGAAGACGACCCGCGGCCGGAGCGCCGGGTCGGTCGGCGCCAGGCTTGCCACGTGGTCCAGGGTGGTCTCCACGGCGGCCGAGGTGCGCTCGGCGAGTGCCTCGCCCTCGGCGGACAGACCCAGGGCCTCCCCGGTGGCTCGGGCCAGGCCGTCGGACGTCTCCAGGCTGCGCTGGCTGTCCAGCACGACGACGGGGATGCCTGCGTCGCGCATCTGCAGCACGACGTCCCACGGGCCGAGGGTGGTGTCCGTAAGGATGACGGTCGGGGCGAGGTCGAGGATCGCCTCCCCGGTCAGCTCGTGACCGTTGCTCGTGACGACCGGGCGGTCGGCGACCTCGGGGAACCCCGAGGAGACGTCCCGGCCGACGACGTTCTCGCCCATACCGAGCTCGAACACGATCCGCGAGAGCGAACCGTACAGGTCCAGCGCGAGGATCCTGCTGGTGTCCGTGACGGTCACCTCGGTGCCCTGAGCGTCAGTGACCGTAGCGGGCAGGTCCGGTGCCGGGCTCGCGGTGATCGGGTCGACGGCACGCTCAGCGGTGCCGACGGTGATCTCACCGGTCCAGGAGCGAGGATCCGCGATCGGATCAAGCTCGGCCAGCGGCTGCGTGCCGACCACAGCACCGTCGTCGTCGGCGTGCCTCGCGAGGGGAAGCCGCGCCCCGCACGCACCCACGACCGTGGTGAGGAGCGCGATGACGGCCAACGACCCGGCCCAGGCGCGCCAGGATCGCCGGCTTGCCGGTATCGCGGCGCGGGCAAGGCCGCCTCTGATCAGGTGATACACCGGACACTCCCTTGTACGCCGGGACATCGCCCGCCACGGAATTAGGTATGCCTAACTTAGGCGAGGCGTACCTGATTGCGTCAAGGGTGAAGTGTGCATCACATCACCCACGGACAGGACCCTGACGAATGACAGCACCCCGACCATCGAGGGCACCGGCGAGCCTGGCGCCACGGTCGCGATCATGATCGAGGGCGAACCCGTGGGAGAAACCGTGGTGGGCGACGACGGCACGTGGACGTTCACACCGACCACACCGCTGTCCGACGGCGACCATGAGATCACCGCCACGCGGTCGTCACGGAGACCGCGGTGGCGGGGTCCGCCACGGGGGCCACCGACCTGCACGACGTCGAGACGGCCGTGCGCTTCGCGATCGAGACCGCCGAGGACTACGGCCGCGGCATCGCGACATTCGTCGACCTGGAGGAGGTTGCCCGGCTGCAGGAGCTGTACGGCAGCATGGCCGGGCTGCGCACGGTGGGCAGTCGTGTGGCGGCGTGACCGCATGCAGCGATGGTGACTGAGCCGCGGGTCGCTGAGCGGTCCGCGGCTCAGACCTGACGAGAGGGATCAGGCTCCAACCTGGACCCGCCAGGGCGTGTGATGCGCGCCACATGTAGCCGTCGATTGCGTCAAGACGATTGTTCCTGACTTCGGGCTAACGCGACGAGTCGATCGGAGCTGTTGCCTGTCGGCCCGCGGAGCGAGCGCCCAGGTCAACGC
This sequence comes from Promicromonospora sp. MS192, assembly GCF_049532985.1. Lineage (GTDB taxonomy): Bacteria > Actinomycetota > Actinomycetes > Actinomycetales > Cellulomonadaceae > Promicromonospora. The sequence goes on from NZ_CP186693.1 coordinate 567,189, forward strand.
CCCATTCGTGTCAGACTCTGAGGCATCCGTGCCGGTCAGAGGCGCGGCTCGTGCCACCCATCGAATCTTGCGGCGGCAGACCCGGATACTGACCGAATGTGATGCGAATTGGTGCGTTCGAGGGACGTCCAGCGACGTCTGGATACGGGAGTCCCGAGAATCCGCTTGGGACTCTGACCAGCCAGAACACGTCTGGCCTGAGCGGACGCCGACCACCCCGGAAGTCACACGGAGAAGTACTTCGCCTCCGGGTGATGGAACACGAACGCATCCGTCGACTGCTCGTATGCACCCCAGCACCGCAGCTCGTAGATGTCCTGACTCATTGCTTTGTGACGGGTCCGGCGTCGGCGCGTCTCGCCGGCCGCCATCGGGCGGCGCAGCACGGGCGTCGGAATCTGCCCTTGCCCGCTCGTGCCAGGATGCGGTGGTGGAGATGACCGACGTCACGCGTGCGATCACGGCCGCGACCTCGGTCGCGGCAGCCCTGCACCTGCCCGCCGACGACGCCGTCGTGCTCCACAGTTCGAACAAGCTGGCCCTGCGGCTGACGCCGTGCGACGTCTTCGCCCGCATCGCCCCGGTGGGACAGGAGGTCGCGCGGTTCGAGGTCGACCTCGCCCAGCGGCTCGTCGAGATCGGAGCGCCGCTGGCCCACCTGGAGCCCCGGGTGGCCCCACGGGTGTACACGCGCGACGGCTTCGCCGTGACACTGTGGACCTACTACGAGCCCGTGACACCCCAGCCGTCACCGGTCGACGTCGCCAAGGCGTTGAGACGGCTGCACGAGGGTATGCGCACGGTCGACCTGCCGAGCCCTCGCTTCACGGACCGGGTCACGGAGGCGGAGGAGATCGTCGCCGACCCGGGCCGCTCACCGGAGCTCGCCGACGCGGACCGCGCGCTCCTCGGCGGCAGGCTGGCGGACCTGCGACGAGCGATCGACGCCCGTGGCGCCGTCGAGCAGCTCCTGCATGGTGAGCCGCACCCGGGCAACGTGCTCAGCACGAGGCACGGGCCGTTGTTCATCGACCTCGAGACCTGCTGCCGGGGACCTGTCGAGTTCGATCTCGCCCATGTTCCCGCGGCGATCAGTGAGCACTACCCGGGCGTCGACCGGGACCTGCTGGACGAGTGCCGACAGCTCGTCCTCGCGATGGTCGCCGCCTGGCGCTGGGACGTCGGCGACCAGTTCCCGAGGGGGAAGCTGTTCGGCGAGGAGCTCCTGCGCGTGCTGCGCGCCGGCCCGCCGTGGCCGACGCTCGACGTTGTCGTCAGCCGCCTGGACGAGCCATGGTCTGGGTGGTGAGGCTCGCGAGGATCCTCTGGGTCGTCGTCGGAGCGGTCCTGATCGTCGATGCCCTGGTCGTGCTGGTCACGGTCAGCCTCAACTCCGGCGTCATCGCGACGTTCGGGCTCGGCGTCCTCTACCTGTGCTACGGGCTGTACCGGGACAGGATCGGGGGCACCGCTCAACGAGGGCCGTTTCGGCGGGTGGACGCCCTCGTCGTCACCGTCAGCGTCCTGATGCTCCTCTTCTTCGTATCCATCGCGGCTCACGGCAGGACGGACACCACCTCGCACCAGGAGGATGCCGTCGTCGTCCTCGGGACGGCGCTGAAGGGCGAGGAGGTGACGCCGTCGCTCCGCTCCCGGCTGGACGTGGCCGTCGAGTACTCCTCCGCGAACCCGGAAGCCGTCATCGTCGTCGCCGGAGGCCAAGGGCCCGGGGAGTCCATCACCGAGGCGCTCGCGATGGAGAGGTATCTGCTCTCGCACGGGGTCCCGGGGGACCGGATCATCCGGGAGGACCGGTCGACCAGCACGTACGAGAACTTCGTCTTCGCGAAGAGCCTTCTCGACGCACGCTTCGACACGAACTACACGACGGTCTTCATCACGAGTGACTACCACGTGTACCGGGCGGGCCAGATCGCCCAGGGAGCGGGAGTCGGCGGCACCCACGCACACGCGGACACCCCGTGGCACCAGATCCCCGTCGACTACGTGCGGGAGCTCATGGCGATCACCAAGCTCGTCCTGACCGGGCGGTGAGCGCGGTGGGCATTCGGGGTGCGCGAGGTTGTGAGAGGAGGCGGTGACGGTGAGTGCCTTGTGCCATGAGCCTGGCGAGGTTCCGCGGCTTTGGTATCACACGTCGTGCTGGAATGCGCCCGTTCGCTTCATGAGCCAGGTCTGTATCTCGTCCCATGTCGGGTTCCCGACGCCGATGCGCAGCAGTCCGTGGTGGCCCAGCCGGGTGGCACCGACTTGTTGTGGGGGACTGCTGCACGGATAGGTGACTGGGTCGCGCAAGCGGCGCGTGCCGCCGTGCTGGTTTCGAGCAGTTGGGACGCACGGGACGGTCGGCATGGTCTGCGGCGGCGGGTCGGTGTGAACGGATCCGCAGTATTCCGAAGAAACCCGCGCGTTTCTAGAGCTATTTGGTCGTGGTACAGGCCCTTCGATCTCTCCAAGGGGTCGCAGGTTCAAATCCTGTCAGCCCGACCGATCGCCCCTCACCTGTTGTTGCAGGTGAGGGGAGTTTCTTGTTCCCCCGGGAGTAGCCATGTGACCGGGCTCGACGGCGGAAGTTGTCCCCCTTCTGTCCCCGGCCACACAAGAGTTCACACAAGAGGCCACCGAAGCGCGGGATCACGCTGTCTCTCCCGTGTCGGCGCCGGCAGGTCGTGTTCCTGCCAGGTCCGCCTTCCACCAGGCCCCGGACCACCAGGTCACCCCGGCACTGATCCCCGCCCGCTTCCACGACGGCGTCAACGAGCTTGTCGAGCGTCGCCACGTCCGGCAGCACACTGACACAGTGACCTCGCGATCCTGGGATCGGTGGGGCCTGTATGGGCCTGAGCAGCGCGCGGGAGGATCGGTGCCGTCGCCGATCGCGCGACCCGAGGGAATGGGCACCACATGACGGAGGCAACTTTGGACACGGGGGAGGCGACCTGTGGACTGTGCGGTTGCTGCCTGTGGTGCTGGCCCTGTCCGCAACCGATGGACAGATGGTCTTCTGCAGCTGCGAGGGTGAGATGACGATGTCGGAGGAGAGTACGCCGGACAGGTCGCCAGGCCGGGGCGTGATCGAAGGGGCATTCCAGCTCCTTCACGCGTTGCCGCAGACGACGCCGAACGGCCAGGTGGCGCAACTTGTCCGGCTTACGCGGATTCCGCGGCCGACGGTGCACCGGTTGCTGGCGCAGCTGCGTGAGGCCGGTGCCGTGGATCTCATCGAGGGTCACTGGACGTTGGCGTCCGGGCTCATGGGGTTGGCGCGTCAGGTCGAGCCGTACGCCGGGCTGCGCGAATCGGCTGCCGACGTTCTACGGATGCTACGGGCGGGCACCGGCGCCACGGCTTCGCTGGTGGTCCCGGACAGCTCATCCTTCGTCGTGCTGGAGACGGTGCCCGGCCAGACGAGCCTGCCGGTCGGGCACCGCCCGGGTGACACCATGCCGCACTTCAGCGCGCCCGGCCTGGTCCTCGCCGACCAACGCGGGCCTTCGTCGCAGCACCGGAGCATCGGTGTCAGTTCCGATCACAGCGCCGTGCAGGAAGGCTTCACGTGCTACGCCGTCCCGGTATTCCTGCCCTCGGGGCGACGGGCGGCCCTGCAGATCGCTTCCGTCGAGTCGAGGCCCGCGGAGCGGTTCGCCCCGATGGTGCACCGGGCAGCGGCCTCGCTGCAGCGCCTCACGGCGTTGCCGAGCTGACCTCCGCTCCGTGGGACAGGCCGTGGTCGGCTCGGATGAACTCCGCGGCCTGTTCGCCGATCAGCACGCTGGACGCCATGGTGTTGGCCACCGTCACCCGGGGCATGGCCGAGGCGTCGGCCACCCGTAGTCCCTCGCACCCGACCACGCGGAGACGTGAGTCGAGGACGGCCATGTCGTCGCGGCCCATGCGTGCGGTTCCGCTCTGGTGCCAGAAGGTCTGCACCGCGTCACGCAGGTAGTCGGCGCGGGCGTCGCGGCCGACGGGGCCAGGCAGGGCTTCCTCTCCCAGAAACGCCCTCAGGGCGTTGGCCCTGCCGATGGTCCGCGCGGTGTCGAGAGCGCGCAGCGCGCTGTCGACGTCAGCCGGGTTGGCGAAGAAGCCGGTCTCGATGATCGGGTTGACCGAAGGGTCGGCCGACGCGAGCCGGACGCGGCCCGTGTCGTGCATCCTGACGCCGAGCAGGAAGGTGACCGCGTGCTCCGGCAGCCCGCCGCGCGCCGCGACCGTGTGCGACACCTGCGCGCCCATCGCTGAGTACAGGATCGACGGTGGATCGCCGGCGGCGCCGGTCAGGTTCCAGAACACCCCGGCCCGGCTTTCGAGAGGACCGCTGAGGTCCGCGTCGGGGGCAGCCTGCCAGACGAGGGGGAGCACAGCGTGGTCGTGGAGGTTACGCCCTACGCCGGGCAGGTGCGCTCGTACGGCGATGCCGTGCCGGCGTAGCTGCGCTGCGTCGCCCACGCCCGACAGCAGCAGCGCTTTCGGCGTACCGACCGCTCCGAGCGAGAGCACCACCTCGGCCGTGGCGTGAATCTCGAGGTTCTGGTCGGAGTGCCGCACCTTGACCCCGACGGCGCGGTTCCCTTCGAACAGCACCTCCGTGACCAGTGCGTCGTGCAGCACGGTCAGGTTGGGCCGGGGCCGCAGAGCCACATAGGACTGGTACGGCGATTGGCGTCGCCCGTCGCGGATGATCTCCTGACGCGGCGCGGTTCCGCGATCGGCCTCCATCAGAGCCCCGTTGGGATTGGCGTACCGCGGGAAGCCGGCTTCCTGGGCCGCAGCCAGCACGGCTTCACCGTAGGGATGGATGTCCTGGGTGTCCTGCACCCACATCGGGCCGCTCTCGATGCGATCGAACAGCCGGCGGACGTTGTCGTGGCTCCAGGCCGGGTCGCCGGTCTCCCGGGCGAAGAAGTCCCAGTCGTCGCCGTGCCCGCGGATCCAGATCGAGACGTTGACGCTGCCGCCGCCACCCAGCACGCGGCCCATGGCATACGGCAACGACCGGCCGTTGACCGCCGGTTCGGGTGCGGTGGTGAAGTCCCACACCCTGTCGGTGCCCTGGTTCAACGGCCACATCTCCGGGTTGATGATGGCCGGGTCCCGGTCGTCGCCACCCGCTTCGATCAGCAGCACCGAGACGGCGGGATCTTCCGCCAGGCGCCCGGCCACCGCCGATCCGGCCGACCCAGCGCCGCACACCACGAAGTCGTATTGCGATGCAGTCATCATGCAGTCCCCTCATCCCGTTCACGTTCGACAGGTTGAACAGTGCTGCGAGAGCGACCACCACGGCCAACCGGCGTCCGCTGAGCGGACGACCGGGTCCAGACAGGCGCTGTCGACCACTACGAACACGTGCACGCCATCTACGACGAGCTCGGGACACCAGAGGCCGAGAAGCGCACGTCCCCATCTGGAGACTTGGCACGCCCGACCAGGAACGCGGGCGGGAGTTGGGCCCCCGAGCGGTCGGCGGCCCCGACGGTGAACGCGTCTGCGTCAGGCAGTCCTGCCGCTGCCTCGTTCGGACGACAGCTCTGATGCCGGCTCAGCGCCTGACGGTGCGACCGCGATCCCTGCGATGCAGATGTCCGCCACGGCTTCGGCGTGAGCGCGGATGTCGGCGGCGTCAGGGGGTGACGGGGCGCCGAGCAGTGCTGCTTCGACGTCGTTGGCGAAGATTGCGCCGCCACCTCCGACCGCCAGGAAGTGCAGGGTCGCGTAGGGCACGGGGCGGATCCGTCCGGCGGCGACGAGGCGGGAGAGGAGGTGCTCGACGCCGGGGCGCAGCGGGTTGACGAAACGCTCGACGACGAAGCGCACGCGCGGGCTGTCGATCGACCCCTCGCGATTCATGATCCGCAGCACCTGGGGGTGCGTGGCGGAGAAGATCACCTGGCGCACGAGCGCCTGCCGGAGCGCTTCGAGGTCGTCGAGGGCGGGCGACTCGTCGATGTCTCTCCAGGTCCGTTCGGACTGGGCCAGGGCGTGCTCCATCGCCGCGAACCAGAGGCCCTCCTTGGAGCCGTAGCGCGCGGTCAGCAGGGCGTGGCTGACGCCGAGGCGGCGGCTCAGCTCGCGCACGGACGTGCCGTCGTAGCCCTGGTCGGCGAACGCGTCCAGGGCGCCCTGCAGCAACCGGTCCGAGTCGGGTTCCTGTCCGGTCCGGGGGCGCCCTCGTCCGCGCGGTGCCGTCGGGAGGGCCGATTCATCACGCCGCTTGTCTGGACCCGGCACGTGGGTCATGCTGTCGGTAGGCAGATAATAGACACATGGATATTTAAGCACGGATCCGTTCCCACAGGAGGTAGGACCATGTCTGTCACCGGCACTATCGTCCCGGCTCGCCTCGGCAGCACGCCCGAGGACTACGCCCGGCTCGGCATCGCTCCGGGCCACATCGAGCCCAGGGAGGACGGGATGCGCACCGACGGCTCCGCGGGCACCTACGAGTGGTGGTACTTCGACGCCCATCTGGCCGACGGCGCCAAGCTGGTCGTGGTCTTCTTCACGAAGCAGTTCACCGACCTGAAGAAGTCGCTCGACCCGACGATCCGGATCGACCTGACCCTCCCGGACGGCACCGCGATCCAGAAGCTCGTCGAGTTCGATCCTGAGGCCTTCTCGGCCTCCACCGAGGCCTGCGACGTGCGCATCGGCGACAACGTGTTCGCCGGCGACCTGCACCGCTACACGATCCGCGCCACGCTGGAGGACGTCGAGGTCGACATCGCCCTGACCGGTCAGGTGCCGGCCTGGCGCCCCGAGACCGGGTACTGGAACTTCGGGGACGACGGCGACTACTTCGCCTGGCTCCCGTCGGTGCCGCAGGGCGCCGTCGACGTGACCTACAGCGCGGGTGGCCGGGCGGTCACCACGAGCGGCGTCGGCTACCACGACCACAACTGGGGCAACGCCTCGATGCTCGACCTCATGCACCACTGGTACTGGGCGCGCGGCGCAGCCGGCCCGTACTCGGTCATCGCCTCCTACATCACCGCGGAGAAGCGTTACGGGTACGCGGAGCTGCCGGTGTTCATGCTGGTCCGCGACGGACAGCTCATCGGCGACGACGGCGCCAAGGTGACCTTCGAGGAGCTCGGCCGGTACACCGACCAGCACACCGGCAAGCCCGTGGGCAACGTGACCCGCTACACCTACACGGACGGCGACGAGCGCTACGTCGTCACGTACAACCGGCACCACGACCTGACGGCGTCCAAGTTCGTCGACAACCTCGAGGGGCCCAAGAAGGCCGCCGCCAAGCTCGCCCGGTTCGATGGCGCCTACCTGCGGTTCACCGGAGAGATGCGGGTCGAGCGGTACAAGGCCGGGCAGCTGGTCGAGAGCCACGCCGCCGACGCGCTGTGGGAGCTGATGTACTTCGGCAAGGCGCGCCCCTGAACCGGGGCAACGGCGTGATCTGCCTCCGTCGGACCCGCCGCTAGTACCGCGTCGGCCAGGCCGAACTCGGCCTCGTCACGCAACTGGCTGTACTCGACCTGGATGGCAGATGCGGACCGGGTTGCGCCTGTCAGGCGTGAGGGGGATTGGCAGGGCGTGGCTAGCGCTGCCCGCAACCGATAGACAGACGCCCGAAGAGGCTGCTGGCTGACCATACGGGTATCACCATGTTCGCGCCCGATGGGGTGACGACGAAAGAAGGACGCTATGAGCAGACCGTCCCACGGCTACCACGACCCGCGGTTCGAACCCGTCGTCGACGCGTTCGACAAGAGCCTGGATGCAGGACCGTTCGGCGGTGCATCACTGGCCGTCTACCAGGACGGGGATTTGGTCGTCGATGTCTGGGGCGGGATCGCCGACGTCACGGCCGGCAGGCCCTGGAGTCGTGACACGATGGCCCTTGCGTACTCCTGCACCAAGAGCATCGCAACGATCGTCGTCCTGCACCTCGTCGATCAGGGGCGCATCGACCTCGACACCACGGTCGGGACGTACTGGCCCGAGTTCGACGCGAACGGCAAGCAGGACGTCACGGTGCGGCAGGTCTTGGCGCACCGCGCCGGGGTCCCGGTGGTTGACGCGCCCCTGACGTTCGACGACGTCGTGGACGGCGAGCCCGTGTTGCGGGCACTCGAGGACCAGAAGCCGTTGTGGCAGCCGGGGACCGCGCACGGCTACCACGCCATCACCCTCGGCACGATCCTCGGCGAGGTCGTGCGCCGCGCTACCGGCTCCACCATGGGCGCCATACTCCGGCGCGAGCTCAGCGAGCCGCTCGGACTGGACCTGTGGATCGGCCTACCGGAGGCTGAGCACTCGCGCGTCGCAACAGTGTTGCCGGCCGATCCACGTGACGTCCCGGAGCAGCTGCGGGAGCAGCTCGCCGTGATGCTCACCGATGACACGGCCATCCGAGCCGTCACGTTGAACGGCGCGGTGCCGATCCCGCTGGTCGGGGTGTCGATGGAGAGCGCCTGGAACAACGCGCGCCTATGGGCTGCGGAGGTGCCTGCGGGCAATGGCATCGGCACCGCCCGTAGCTTCGCCAAACTGCATGCGGCTCTCGTCTCCGAGGTCGACAGCGGCGACGGCGAACCGCGTGGGCCCCTGCTGCGGCCCGACACGCTCCAGGATGCCCGGCGCGCCCTGAGCTCCGGACCACAGATCACCGGGCCCCAGCTGCCCGCGCCGCACACCGTCTGGGGCACCGGCTTCATGACGGCCTCGCAGGCACACCCGCTGCTCGGCGCCGGCAGCTTTGGGCACGACGGCGCCGCCGGCGGCCTGTGTTTCGCCGACGCAGACGCCCGGGTGGGCTTCGCCTATCTGCCCAGCCAGTTCGGCTCGCTGCCGGACCAGAGGTCCAGCGACATCGTCGCTGCGCTGGTCGAGAGCTTGGGCTGACCCCGGCTGAGCGGGTGTGCAGGACCGGGCGGCCTGCGACCGACACCACAAGCAGGACACAGGAATCACAGCACCATGTCGCTGCCCGGCTTCGACGAGCAGCTTCGCGACGCCCTGGACGAGGCGACCCGGTGTCGGTCCCGCGACCGTGCGCCAGTGCGCTCTACACGATGGAGGTCAACTGTGTCCGCAACTACCGGTCGTGCCCGGGTCGTGGTCGCGGGGCTTGGTGATACCGGCCTGATCGCCGCGGTGAACCTCGCTCGGTACGACCGCCAGATCGACGTGGTGGGGATCTCCACCACGTCCGCATGGCTCAGCGGACGGGACCTCGGTCTGCGGCTGGCTCGACCCGGCAGGTGGGCGGACCAGTACAACATCGCGTTCTCACGGTTCCGCGCTCTGGACCGGACCCGGGTGGTGCACGGCACGCTCACCGGCCTTGACGAGGGAGCTCGAACGGTGACCGTGCGGTCGGCCGAGGGGGCCACGAACCGTGAGCCCTATGACGCGCTTCTGATCGCCACTGGCGTGCGCAACGGAGCCTGGCGCCGCCCGGACCTGCAGAACCAAGCCGGCATCGAAGAGGGCCTGTCCCTGATGCACGCACGGGTCGCGGCGGCCGAGTCGATCGCTATCGTCGGTGGCGGCCCTGCCGCGATGGGCAGCGCCGCTCAGCTCGCCGAGGCGTTCCCGCACAAGCAGGTGTCCGTCTACTTCCCGGGCGACCGTGGATTGACGAGACATCACCCTCGCGTGTGGGACCTGGTGCGGTCTCGGCTTGAGGGGCTCGGCGTTCGCCTGCATCCCCATCACCGTGCGGAGGTTCCGTCCGACGCGTCGCTGTCATCGGGACCCGTACGTTTTGCCACCGGTCAGGCGCCGGCGGAGGCTGCTCTCGTCCTCTGGGCGATCGGCCGGGCCCGCCCCAACACGGAGTGGTTGCCCCGCACCTTCCTGGATGCCGAGGGCTTTGTGCGGGTCGAGGCGAACCTGAGCGTGCCGGGTCCGGACGGGATCTGGGCCGTGGGTGACGTGGCAGCCAGCGACCCGCTGCGCTCCACAGCGCGCAACAACGGTGCGCAACTGGTCGCCCGCAACATCGCGAGATCGCTCCGCGGGAGAGAGACTCGCACCTGGCGTTCTCCGTCTCATGCGTGGGGATCGGTGCTGGGCCCTCTCCGCGACGGGCTGCACGTCTTTCACGCTTCCGGCGGCGACATCCGCTACTCCCTCCAGGTTGATGACCTTCTCGAACGTCACGTCATCAGTCGTCTGATCTACCGCGGAGTCCGCGCGAAGTAGATGTGCTTCCGATGGGGTCCAGGGTGGCGAAGGCGCGTGTCTGCCTCGCCCCGTCAGATCGGTCACCTTCTGCTCCTGACGCACGTCGACCACGAAAGTCGTGGGTGTCCGGACTCCACATCTCGCTGATCAGCGGCGTCTTGAGGGGGGAGCACGTTCCGACCACCTCCCATTCCGACGACGCGAGGAGCAAGAAGTGCGTGGCAGAGCAAGAGCGTCCATGACGATCGCGGTAGTGCTGAGCGCGACCACGGCCCTGGGAGGGTACGTCGCGGCGAACGCCGCATCACCCACCACGACATCGAGGGCTGACGGGTCGTCGTCAGCCCAGGGTTCCGAGGCCGCCTTGCCGGCCCGGACGGTCACCCTCCTGACGGGCGACCGGGTGGTGGTGTCCACGTCCACGGACGGGCGCCGTACGGCGACGGTGCTGCACGGACCGGGCCGGGAGCACATGGTCGTCCGGCAGCAGGCGGTGGGTGACGCGCTCTACGTCGTACCGGCCGATGTTGCTCCTCTGGTGCCGGAGGTCCTGGACCGCGACCTGTTCGACGTGGCGAAGCTCGCCGACATCCAGCACGACGACGGGCATCGGACCGACGTCCCGGTGATCCTGGCGAGTGCCGGCGGTCCGGCCGCGCCGGCGTCGTCGGCCAGGACGAGTGCCGGGGCCGAGCCGGACTGGGCGGCCCTGGGCGTCGAGCCGGAACACCGGCTGGAGTCCATCGGCGCGGTCTCTGCCCGCCTGGACGCGGACGGCGCGGGTGACCTCCTGGATGCCCTGCGCGCGACACACCCTGGCGGGGGTGCGGGCGTACGCGCGATGGCCCGCGCGGCCGCGGGCCGGGTCCCGGCCGCCGCCGAGAGGGCGGCAGGCCGCGTCGCGCACGTGTACCTGGACGAGCCTGTCGAGTCGTCGGACGCGGACTCGATGCCGCAGATCGGCGCTCCGGCCGCCTGGGACGCCGGCCATACCGGGGAAGGGGTCACGGTCGCGGTGCTCGACTCGGGTGTCGACGTGACGCATCCCGACCTCGACCAGTCGATCGTGGGCAGCCGTGACTTCACGGGGTCCGGTGGCGTGACCGACCACGACGGGCACGGAACTCATGTCGGATCGATCGTGGCCGGCTCGGGGGAGGCGTCCGGTGGCGCGAACCAGGGCGTCGCGCCTGGCGCGGACCTGCTGTTCGGAAAGGTCACGGACGGCTACGACGACGAGGAGTCCACGGTGATCGCCGGGATGGAGTGGGCGGCAGCCCAGGGCGCCGACATCGTCAACATGAGCCTGAACTTCGGTGCCACCGACGGCACAGACCCGCTCGCCACCGCCGTGAACGAGCTGACCGCGCAGCACGACACCCTGTTCGTCGTCTCTGCAGGCAACCGGCGCACCAACGGGTCGATCGGGTCTCCCGGCACCGCGGACGCCGCCCTCACCGTCGGCTCGGTGGACGACCACGACGTGCTGGCCGCGACCTCCAGCAAGGGGCCACGGGTGGGCGACGGTGCGATCAAGCCGGACGTGACCGCACCCGGCGTGGGTATCGTCGCCGCGCGGGCCGCGGGGACGAGCATGGGCACGGTCGTCAACGAGTGGTACACCGAAGTGGGCGGTACCTCGATGGCGGCCCCGCACGCGGCCGGGGCGGCCGCCGTGCTGAAGAGCGCGCATCCCGGGTGGGGCGCCGACGAGCTCAAGGCACGGCTGATGGGCTCGGCCCGGCCGGGACCGGCGGGCACGACGGTCTGGGACGAGGGCGCCGGCCGGGTCTGGATCCCTGGCGCGCTCGACCTCCCGGCCACCGCGCAGCCGGCCTCGCTGTCCTTCGGGGCGCTGGAGACCGGCCGTGACGGGGCAGCGACCAAGCCACTGACCTACGCCAACCCGTCCGACCAGGACCTCGAGCTTGCCCTCTCCACGGACTTCCGCGGCCCGGACGGCGCGCCGGTGGACGGCGGAGTCACCCTCGGTACGGAGGTCCTGACCGTCCCGGCGGGTGGTACGGCCTCGGTGGACGTCACGCTCGACAACTCGGTCGGGCCGGTGGGCCGGTACTCCGGTGCGGTCACCGCGACCGTCGTCGGCGGGCCGTCCGCCGGCGCGACGGTGCGCACCGCGCTCGGTTACGAGAAGCTGCCCGAGCGGTTCGACCTGACGATCCGGACCGAGGGCCGGGACGGCGAGCCCATGGACGGCTGGTCCTCGCTCTCCCTGATGAACCTCGACGACCACACGCGGTACAGCGAGTCCTTCGATGTCTTCGACGGGGAGCTCACCGTGCGCGTCCCCGCCGGGACCTACGGCGTCGTCGGCGCGCTGAGCGAGGGCGACTACGACACGTGGCAGTTCGACGCCGTCACCGGTGTCGCGGACGCAGACGTCCGGGTCACCGACGACACCACCGTCACCCTCAGCGCCGAGGGCGCGATGCCGGTCTCGGTCAGCACGCCGAGGCCCGCGGAGGCGGTGCGGAGCGTGTTCAGCTACCTGATGCTGGACGAACATGGACGCACCAACATCTACCCGTACGACTACGGAGTGTCCGGTGAGACGGAGCTGTACCTCGCCGACTCGGGTGCCGCGACGGCCGGCGAGGTCCGGCTGATGAACCTCTTTGTGCTGCGGGAGCCCGTCGAGGCGGGACACGAGCCCACCTACACCTATGACCTCGCCTTCCAGCATCAGGTCGGCACGGACCTCGAGTTCGACGTGCGCCGCGACGAGCTGGCCACCGTCCGCACCGGCTACGGGCACGCCCCGCAGGGTGCGACGGCGTGGGTGTCCAGCTTCGCGGCGCTGCCCGGGTTCCCCGCCAGCTTCGGCCTCAGTGACACGGTGGCACCGGGCACGGCACGGACCGAGTACCTGCTCGCGGGTGACATCGAATGGACCAAGCGCGCGACGTTCGACGAGGAGACGGAGGACGGCGACATCGTCGACCACGGCGCGTACGAGTCCGCACCGACGTCCTACGTGGCGGGCAGTCGGTACACGACCGTGTTCGGTGGTGCGGTCCACTCCAGCAGCGCACAGGTCCGGGACAGCAGGGAGAACCTCCTGGTCACCCTCTCCGGCTGGACCGACGGCGACGACCACTGGAGCAGCCTCTGGGACGCGGACCACCGGGTGCGCCTGTGGCAGGACGGCGAGCTGGTCAGCGACACCCAGGGCGCACGGGTGGTCGTCCCCATGCCGCAGGAGCCGACGCCGTTGCGCCTCGAGTACTCGGGCACGCGCGACGACGGCTGGCCCACAGCCCCGCGGGTGACGGGCGTGTGGGAGTTCACCGCCGGCCCGGCCGGAGAGCTCGACTCCCTGTTGCCGCTGCTCGACGTCGACTACGCCGTCGCCGGGCTCGGCCTGGACGGGATCGCACCGCGGCGCACGACGATCACCATCGATGCGCGTGCGTCCGACGGCGGAGCCGGCTCGGCGGCGACGTCGGCCCAGGTCCGATGGTCGTCCGACGACGGCGCGACCTGGCACCGTGCCGTGGCCAGGCCGAAGGGCGACGGTACCTTCGTGCTGACCGTCGCGGCGCCGTCGGGAGCGGAGCAGATCTCGCTCGACGTCGAGGCGTCGAACCCGCAGGGCTCGGTCCACGAGACGACGATCGGGGCCTACCAGGTCGGACAACCTGCCGCGGGCCTGCGGGTGCCCGGCAGCTGACGCCACACGCGGGAGCCCGGCGGACAGCCGGGCTCCCGCGTTGCTCCGGACCGGGCCCAACGCAACCGTGCAGTCAGTGGACGTTTGACCATACGATCGTCTCCCCGATCAGTGCGGTGTTACGACGGGTCAGATCGTAGGGCTCCCAGCTGTGGCGCCTGTCGGCGAGGGACGGTCTCCGATGAGGGCCCGTGCGCTGTTGTGGCTCTCCGTCCGGAAGACGGAAGGCACGTTGGTCGCGTGGCACGAGCCGAAGCCATGATTGTCAGCAGGCTCTAGGTATACCGGGTCAAACGCTTGCTGGAGCATGGCTGAGGGGCGAGGCGTCAGAGATCGCACCCCACACTCTTGCCGGTGACTTCGTCCGTGCGTTGTCGATCTACCACGTACTGGATGCTGCAGATCCTGCGGTTCTGGGCACCATACGTGTCGGCCCCGCGTCGCTCCGCCGTTGCCGTGCCGTCGATGGGTGCTGAGGTACGAGAGCTCGCATTCGCAACCCTGCGCGTCGTCGGAGCGCTGCTGGCGCGTACAGCGGTTCAAGGCTCGTCACGCATCGCCGGCGGACCGAACCGGCCGGTGTGCGAAGTGAGCATGATCGGGGCACGTGGTCAGGCGACCAGTTCCTCGGAGCGTTCCCAGAGACGGCGGGCGAGGTCGGTGTCGTGGGCAAGCTTGTTGAGGCGCCTTCCTGGGCGCCGCTTCACGTAGAACTCGCCTGACTTCCAGTCGGAGCCCGGGCGTCCCCCTGCGAGCCAGGCCAACTGGTCGGCGCCCCGGTCGGGTGTGCTCCACACCATGGCCCGGAGCAGGCGGTTGGTGGCCAGGAACTTCATGAGGCGGCTGGTGGTCTCGGAGCCGAAGTTCGTAGCCACGTTGCCCGGGTAGAACGCAGCGGCAGAGACGCCTTGGTCATGGAAGCGTCGGTGCAGCTCCTTGGTGAACAGGACGTTCTCGAGTTTGGCCGTGCCGTACGCACGAAGCGGGTCGTAGTTGTTGTCCAGGTTGAGGTCGTCGATGTCGACCTCGCGCGCCATACCGCCATGCAGGGTCGTGGTCTGGATGACGCTGGCCCGAGAGTCGATCAGCTGGTCCATCAGCAGTTGAGTGAGCAGGAACGGGGCCAGGTGGTTGATCTGGAACGTCTTCTCGAACCCGTCCACGGTCTTCGCAGGGTCGCCGAACACACCACCGGCATTGTTGGCGAGGACGTCGATCCGGGGGTAGGCGCGGTTCAGGTCGGCAGCCAATCTCCGGACCTCCCCGAGGCGAGTGAAGTCGGCGACATGGGCGTCCGCGCCGATCTCCCTGGCGACGGCCTCGGTCTTGTGCGGCGAGCGTCCGACAACCACGACCTCGTGACCGGCGCGGTGGAGCTGGCGGGCTGCTGCTGCCCCGAGGCCGTCACTCGCTCCCGTGATGACGATGGTCTTGCGCTCTTCCATGACTCTCCATTCACAGTAGTTGCCGACAGTCTATGTCATAGATGACAGTCGCTGTCGAGTATGGCGGGCGCTGTATCATCGGGTGGCATGGAAGAGAAACCGCTCGGGCTGAGAGAGCGCACGCGGCAGATGGTGAAGGCAGAGATCACCGATGCTGCGAAGCGTCTCTTCGTCGAGCGCGGCTTCGAGGCGACCACGATCGACGACATTGCCGCCGCTGTGGGGATGTCGCAGCGCAGTGTGTTCCGCTACTTTGCGAGCAAGGAGGAGATCATCCTCGGCAAGCTCGGCCTGGTCGTGGACGATGCACTCGCGGTCTTGCGCGCGCGTCCTGCGGATGAGTCGCTGTGGACGTCCTTGCGTCACGTGGTTGACGCGCTCGTTTCCGTCTCGGCCACTGCCGGTGAGCGAGAGTTTGTCGAGCCGATCCAGCGACTCGTGTTCGAGAGTGAGCCTCTGCTCGCCGGATACGTGCAGAAGCTCCAGCGCGTCCAAGATGCAGTCGTCGATGTCGTGATGGAACGTGCACAGGGGCGCGGCGAGCCCTATGAGGTTGGCGATCCTGCGCCGCGGGCGCTGACGGCAGCGATGTTCGGATGCTTGGTCGCCGCGCAGTTCTCCTGGCTCGCTTCAGGAGCGGAAGGCACCTTGGGCGAAGCTGTCGATCGCGCGGTGGCGACCATCTCGCCAGCTGTCTGAGGCGGCAGTCTCGCGGCCCGATCGCGCAGTGCGCCACACCGCTCGCACCGCGTTGAGCTGTAGGTTCTCTCGGCGCACCTGGCGTTCGCGGACCTTTTGTCCGGGCTCGGCTCGACCGCGCTTCTGGTGGGCGGTATCGGCGTGGCCAACACCATGATCATCTCGGTGCTGGAACGGCGGCGCGAGATCAGCCTGCTCCGTGCGCTGGGCGGCGCGTTCGGCAGCCCGGCTCCGTGAGTGCTCTGACTATTTACATCAAGTCACACGTTCGTAGTCTGAATGAAACCAAACGGTAAAAACTGGCACCTCTACTGGTTGCCATGTCGCCCACCGATCAGCTCTCCACCCGAGTGAGCCTCGCGCTCCTCGGGGTGCGCAGCGACGCTCCGGTCCGCCGTGCCGGCGGTGCGGGGCCGAGCGACGACGGACACTTCGTCATCGGCGGTGCGGGTGCCGCGATCCCGCTCAACCCCGACAGCCCGTACGTCGTCACGCAGGGTCGCCTGACCCTGGACGGCGCGGACCTCGGGATGGACGTGGAACCCGTCACCCGCCCGCGATTCTATGACCTGGTCACCTCGGACGGGACCCCCTACGACAAGATCGCCAAGCTGCACGGCAAGGACGTGCTGGCCACCACGGTGGTGCAGACGTGCGTGCGCTACGACGAGAGCGAGCGGTGCCGGTTCTGCTCCATCGAGTCCTCGCTGCGGTCGGGCACCACCATCGCCGTCAAGACGCCGGCCATGCTCGCCGAGGTGGCCCGCGCCGCCCACGAGCTGGACGGCGTCTCGCAGATGGTGATGACCACCGGCACCTCCAACGGCTGGGACCGGGGCGCCAAGCACCTGGCCCGCTGCGTGCGCGCCGTCAAGAAGGCGGTGCCGGGGCTCCAGGTCCAGGTGCAGTGCGAGCCGCCGGCCGACCTGCGGGCGATCACCGACCTGTACGAGGCGGGCGCGCGGTCCATCGGCATCCACGTCGAGTCCATGGACGACGACGTGCGCCGCCGCTGGATGCCCGGCAAGGCGACCGTCTCGCTGGACGAGTACCGCGCCGCCTGGCGTGAGGCCGTGCGCGTGTTCGGCCGCAACCAGGTCTCCACCTACCTGCTCGTCGGCCTCGGCGAGGACCCGGACGAGATGGTCGAGGCGGCCGGGGAGCTCATCGAGATGGGCGTCTACCCGTTCGTGGTCCCCTTTCGGCCCCTGGCCGGCACGCTCGCCACTGACGTCGACCACGTGCCCGCGCCGCACCGCGCCCTGGTCGCCGACATCACGCGCCGCGTCGGTGCCCTGCTGGGCGCCGCCGGGATGCGCGGCGCCGACCAGAAGGCCGGCTGCGCCGCCTGTGGCGCGTGCAGCGCCCTCTCGCAGGTCGGGGGCTGACATGCTCGACGTCCCCACCCTGACCGGCGCGGCTCTGCCGTCGGCCGCGCTCTGGACGGTGCGCGCTGCCGAGCCGCGGCACGTCACCGCGTACCGCGCGCTGCGCCGCGACGTGTTCGTCGCGGAGCAGGGCCTGTTCGACGGCCACGACCTGGACCGCACCGACGAGGACGACCGCACCGAGGTGCTGGTCGCGGTGGACGCCGCCGACCGTGTGCTCGGCGGGGTGCGCCTCGCGCCCGCCGTCGAGGCCCTGGACGCCACGGGCCGGGACATCGGCTGGTGGACCGGCAGCCGCCTGGTCGTCGCCCGCGGGGCGCGCGGCGCCGCCGGGATCGGCGCCGCCCTGGTCCGGGCCGCCTGCGCCCGGGCGGCCGAGCTCGGCGTGCTGCGGTTCGAGGCCACCGTCCAGGTCCGCAACCGGCCGCTGTTCGACCGGCTCGGCTGGCAGGCCTGGGGCACCGCCGACGTGCAGGGCCATCCGCACGTGCTCATGCGCTGGCCCGTCACCCGCGCGGCGGACCTCGTGGCCGCCACCAAGTCTGCGCTGGCCGCCCTGGTCGAGCCGCTGCGCGAGCACACCGGCCCCGCCGCGCTGGGCGGCGCCGGGTTCGTGGGCGACGACGGCGCCCCCGTGCCGGGCACCGACGTCGTCGCCGCGTGCGACGCGATCCTGCCCGCGATGATCGAGCGCGACCCCGAGTGGGCCGGGTGGTGCTCGGTCCTGGTCAACGTGAACGACCTCACCGCCATGGGCGCCATGCCCACCGGCCTGATGGACGCGCTCGGCGCGCCGACGCCGTCCTTCGCCCGCCGCGTGCTCAACGGCCTGCACAGCGGCTCCCAGGCCTGGGGGGTGCCGGTGCTCGGCGGGCACACCCAGCTCGGCGTCCCGGCGTCGCTGTCGGTCACGGCGCTCGGCCGCACGGACCGGCCCGTGCCGGGCGGCGGCGGACGCCCGGGGCACACCCTGTCGCTGACCGCCGACCTGTCGGGCGGCTGGCGCCGGGGGTTCGAGGGCCGGCAGTGGGACTCCACGTCGTCGCGCACCGGGGCCGAGCTGCGGCACCTGGCCGGCACCGTGGGCGCCGCCCGTCCGCACGCCGCCAAGGACGTGAGCATGGCCGGCGTCGTCGGCACCACCGCCATGCTCGCCGAGGCCTCCGGGACGGGAGCCACGATCGACGTCGCCGCGGTGCCCGCGCCCGACGGCGCCGCGGCGGGGGACTGGCTCACCTGCTTCCCCGGCTTCGCGATGCTCACCACCGACCCGCCCGGCACCGGGCGCATGACCTCGCCGCTGGCCACCACCGCCGAGTGCGGCGAGCTGACCGCCGAGCCCGGCGTCCGCCTGCGCTGGCCCGACGGCGAGACCACCGCCGCCGTGCCCGGCCCCGCCACGGGCCTGGGCCGCGCCTGACGGCGCCCTGCCTGACGCGCCCCCTGAACCGCACCACCCACCATCCGCACCACCACCCGGGACCCGTCCCGACCGAAGGAGCACCCATGTCGTACGACGAGCAGATCCAGGCCAACATCGACGCCTCGCTGGCGGAGATCCCGCACCCGTCGCTGCCCAAGGGCAGCAGCCTGTACGGCTCCACCAAGATCTTCCCCGACTACCAGGCCGAGCCCGGCCAGGCCTACTTCACGCTCGTGCACGGCATCGCGCACGAGTCGTCGGTCAGCTTCGTCGCGATCCTCCAGGCCACCCGCGCGCTGCGGAAGGGCTTCGAGTCGGCCATCTACTTCTACGGCCCTGGTGCGATCAACGCCCTGGACACCCGCGGCTTCCCGACCACCGGCGACAGCGCGTTCCCGGGCGAGCAGAACATCAACGACGCCCTGAAGACGTTCATCGGCGAGGGCGGTACCGTCTTCTGCTGCCGCTTCGGCCTGTCCCTGCACGGCGCCCGCGAGGAGGACCTCATCGAGGGCGTGATCCCCGCGCACCCGCTCGACGTGCAGGACGCGGTGATCCACTACGCGCGCAAGGGCGCCATCATCAACTCGACGTACAACCTCTGAGACCGACCGGAGGAGCAGCGCAGTGAGCATCACCGTGGCCGCCGTGTCGGCCAACTTCACGCGGGACCTGGAGCAGAACTACGCCCTCATCGAGCAGCTGCTCGGCGAGGCACGCGCCCAGGGCGCCCAGCTCGTCGTCTTCCCCGAGGCCTCGATCGGCGGGTACCTCTCGTCGCTCGGCAACCACGGGGACACCGTGCGCACCACGGCCCGCTCGCTGCCGCCCGCGATCAGCCTGGACGGGCCGGAGATCCGGCGCGTCCAGGCGCTCGCGGGGCAGACCGTCGTCTGCATCGGGTTCTGCGAGCTCGACGCCGACGGCGAGACCCGGTACAACGCCGCGGTCTGCCTCGACGGGGAGCGCGTGTACGGCTCCTACCGCAAGGTGCACCAGCCGCTGGGCGAGAACATGTCGTACGCGGCGGGCGACACCTACCGGGCGTTCGACACGCCCGTGGGCCGCATCGGGCTGCAGATCTGCTACGACAAGGCGTTCCCGGAGGCCGCTCGGGCGCTGGCCCTGGACGGCGCGGAGATCGTGGTCAGCCTCTCGGCGTGGCCCGCGGCCCGCACCGCCACCGCCGAGGACCTCCAGCAGGACCGGTGGACGTACCGGTTCAACCTGTTCGACGCCGCCCGCGCGCTGGACAACCAGGTGTTCTGGATCGCGTCCAACCAGTCGGGCACGTTCGGTTCGCTGCGGTACGTGGGCAACGCCAAGGTGGTCGACCCGGGCGGGAACGTGCTGGCTACGACCCTGCTGGGCGCGGGGCTGGCGGTCGCCGAGGTCGACGTCGAGGGCACGTTCCGCGCCATGCGGGGCGGCATGTTCCACCTGCGCGACCGACGCCCGGACGTGTACGGCGCGATCACGGCCGCGGACGCGCCCGAGGCCACCCGCTGGACGGAGGCGGCCCATGCCTGAGATGACGTTCGACGTGCGCTGGCCCGACGGGACCACGGCGAGCTGCTACTCGCCGAGCCTCGTGATGCACGACCACCTGCAGGCCGGGAGCCGGTACCCCGTCGCCGACTTCGTGGAGCGCTCCAGCAAGGCGCTGCGCGAGGCGAGCGACCGGGTGCGCGCCCGCTACGGCATGGGATGCGCGTCCGCCGTGCAGCAGGAGGCCGAGATCCGGCAGGTGGCGTCCGCGTTCGACGCCGCCGCCGAGGTCGAGGTGCTGCGCATGGAGCCGCCGCTGCCGGGAGGTGTCGCATGAGGTCCGCAACTGTGCGGGACGGCGCCCACCACGACGTGCTCGTCGTCGGCGGCGGGCAGGCCGGCCTCTCGATGAGCCGTCACCTGGTGGGACAGGGCGTCGACCACGTGGTCCTGGAGCGTGACACCGTCGCGCACGAGTGGCGTGACGGCCGGTGGGACGCGTTCACGCTGGTCACGCCCAACTGGCACTGCCGGCTGCCCGCGTACCCGTACGACGGGCCCGATCCGAACGGCTTCATGGGCCGCGACGAGGTCTACTCCTGGGTGCGTGGGTACGCCGACACCTTCGACGCCCCCGTCGCCGAGGG
The DNA here is from genome assembly GCF_049532985.1 of Promicromonospora sp. MS192. GTDB lineage: Bacteria > Actinomycetota > Actinomycetes > Actinomycetales > Cellulomonadaceae > Promicromonospora. The sequence continues at coordinate 588,143 of NZ_CP186693.1, forward strand.
CGTGGCGGCCACCCGGATCGCACCCCGGTCCGGCGGCGGGTTCGTCGTCCAGACGACGGCGGGCCTCGTGTCCGCCGGAGCCGTCGTCGCCGCCGTCGGGGGATATCACCGGCCGGTGCTGCCGTCATGGTCCCGGGACCTGCCCGAGCACGTCGCACAGGTGCACTCCCACGAGTACCGCAGCCCGGACCAGCTCCCACCGGGGCCGGTGCTGGTGGTCGGCACCGGCCAGTCCGGCACCCAGATCGCGGAGGACCTCCTCCTCGCCGGCCGGGAGGTCCATCTCTCGGTCGGGCGGGCGCCGCGCGTCGCACGGACCTACCGGGGCAGGGACTGCATGACCTGGCTCGCGGAGATGGGCGTCTACGACGTGCCGGTGGCCGCTCGCGGCCTGGCGAAACGGGAGTCGACCAACCACTACGTCACCGGCCGCGACGGGGGACGGGACATCGACCTGCGCGCCTTCGCGCTCCGCGGTATGCGCCTGTACGGCCGGGCGACCACGGTCGAGGAGGGCACGCTACGGTTCGAACCGACCCTCGGACGAGACCTCGACCACGCGGACGCCGTCGCCGAGTCCATCAAGGACGACATCGACCGCTGGATCAGCAGCGAGCAGATCGACGCGCCTGTCGAGGCGCGGTACACGCCCGTGTGGCGGCCCGAGGTGGAGCCCGAGCGCCTCGACCTCGCCGGGATCGCCGCGGTGGTGTGGTCCGTGGGCTTCCGGGCGGACTGGTCGTGGCTCGGCGAGCTGGCGCCCGAGGTGCTCGACCACGAGGGGCACCCGCGGCACGTCCGGGGCCTGAGCCCGGTGCCGGGCCTGTCCTTCGTGGGCCTGCCGTGGCTGCACACCTGGGGTTCGGGCCGGTTCCTGGGCATCGCGCAGGACACGGCGCACGTGGCCGCCGAGGTGGCCGCCTGGCGCGCCGGCGGGACCTGGGCCGGCCCGGCCGAGCGGGCCCTCGACCTGCCCGCCGCGGGATGACGGACGACCTACGCTGTCGCACATGCCTACGACGACCATGGGCGCGGTCGCGGCGCACTTCGGCCGCGACATCGACCGCACCCTCACCAAGCTCCCCGGCATCATCGACCAGGCCCGCGAGCGCGGCGTCGACCTGCTCGTGCTGCCGGACGCCACCATCGGCGGGTACCTGCACGACATGTACCACCCGGCCGACGAGCCGCTGCCGCCCGCGGTCGACCTCGACGGGCCCGAGGTCGCCGCGGTCCGGCAGATGGCCGGCGACATGGTGGTGTGCTTCGGCATCGCCGAGCGCGCCCAGGCCGACGGCGCCGAGGTGCGCTACAACACCGCCGTCTGCGTGCACGGCGACGGCGTGCTCGGCGTGCACCGCAAGGTGCACCTGCCGCTCGGCGAGTCCGAGGCGTACCGGCCCGGCACCGGCTTCGACGCCTTCGACACCCCGGTGGGCCGCATCGGCATGCTCATCGACTTCGACAAGACCTTCCCTGAGTCGGCCCGCTCGCTCGCGCTCGACGGCGCCCAGGTCATCGCGTGCCTCAGCGCCTGGCCCGCCAGCGTCACCGACCGGTCCGACCGGCTGCGCAACGACCGCCAGGCCCACCTGTTCGACCTGTACGACTGCGCCCGCGCCGCCGAGAACCAGCTCTACCTGGTCTCCGCCAACCAGACCGGGGTGCTCGGCGGCCTCCGGTTCCTCGGCCAGGCGAAGGTCGTGGACCCCGCCGGCGAGATCATCGCCAAGACCTGGGCCAAGGGCGGCCTCGCCGTCGCCACCGCCGACGTCGAGGCCGACGTCGCCCGCGCCCGCCGCACCATGGACCACCTGCGCGACCGCGTCGAGAGCGCCTACACCCTCACGCCGCGACGCGCCCCGGAGCCGGACCCGAGCCGCACGTCCCCCTGAACCCCGCCCGAACGGAGCACGATGCGCATCGCCCAGACCACGTACTCGACCCGGCCGCGCGGCGGTGTGGTGCACACCCTCGCCCTCGCGGAGGCGCTCGCCGCCCGCGGGCACCAGGTGACGGTGTGGACGCTGGGCCGCGGCGGGGACGAGGCTTTCTTCCGGCCCGTCGACCCGTCCGTCGAGGTGCGGGTCGTGCCGTTCGCGGCGCGCGACGACGAGAGCGTCGGCGACCGCATCGAACGCTCCATCCAGGCCATGGCGGCCGCGTTCGACCCCACGGGGTACGACGTCGTCCACGCCCAGGACTGCATCTCCGCGAACGCGCTGTTCGCCCCTGCTGCTCTCGGGGCCGGCGCGCCCCCTCTCGTGCGGACCGTGCACCACCTCGACGACTTCACCACGCCGCGCCTGGTCGAGTGCCACCAGCAGGCGATCGTGCGGCCGGACGCCCGGCTGTGCGTCTCCCGCGCCGTCGCCGACGAGGTGCGCGACGGCTACGGGCTCGAACCCACCGTCATCCCCAACGGCGTCGACGCCGCCCGGTTCGCCCGCGCCGCCGGCCCCGACGGGGCCTCGGCCCGCGAGCGGTGGCGCGCCGAGCTCGGCCGCTACGTGCTCGCCCTTGGCGGCATCGAGCCCCGCAAGGGCAGCATCGACCTGCTGGAGGCCTTCGCGCTCCTGCGCGACGACCATCCCGACCTCGGCCTCGTGCTCGGTGGCGGGGAGACCCTCTTCGACTACCGCCCCTACCGCGCCCGGTTCGACGAGCGCTGCGCCGAGCTCGGCATCGAGCCCGTCGTCCTCGGCACCCTCGCCGACGACGACGTCCCCACCCTCGTGGCCGCCGCTACCGCCCTCGGCTTCGTCTCCACCAAGGAGGGCTTCGGGCTGGCCGCCATGGAGGCCCTCGCGGCCGGCGTCCCCGTCGTCGCCCGCGACCTGCCCGTCACCCGCGAGGTGTTCGGGCCCGCCGTCGCCTACGCCACCGACGTGCCCGGGATCGCCGCGGCGCTCGCGGCCGCGGCGGACGGGACGCTGCCCGTGGACACCGCGGCGGGGCGGGCGCTGGCGGCCCGGCACAGCTGGGCCGGGGCCGCGGCGGCCCACGAGCGCTTCTACGAGCGGGTGGTGCGCGAAGGGGGCGACGGTGGCCACGAGCTCGATCTCGCGGATCATCAGCCGGCTCGCCGAGGCTGACCCCGACCGGGTCGTGGCGGTCGCCGTCGGCGCGCCGGGTACGGACGACGCACCCCGAGCGGACGGAACTTCTGGCGCGGACGGTGACCTGCGGCTCACCACCGCCGGGCTCGATGCCGCCGCCGACCGCTACGCGCGGGAGCTGCTCCGCCGCGGCGTGCGTCGCGACGACCTGGTCACGGTCGCGCTGCCCAACGGGCTGGAGATGCTCGTGGCGTGCGCCGGGATCTGGCGGGCGGGCGCGACGCCGCAGCCCGTCTCCCGCGGGCTGACGCCGGGGGAGCGAGCCGCCGTGGTGGCCGCGGCCCGGCCCGCGCTGGTGATCGGGTTCGACGCCGACGGCGTCCCCGGCCTGCCCGAGGGCTTCGGTCTGCCGGACGGCCTCGGCCCGCCGGAGGGGCCCGGCGTCCCGGGCGGGTCCGGTCCGGCGTGGTCCGGCCCCGGGCAGCGCCGCGCCGACGAGCCTGCGCTGCCCGACACCTGGGCGCGGTCCTGGAAGGCGCCGACGTCGTCGGGCAGCACCGGCCGACCCAAGGTGGTGCTGTCCACCGCGCCCGCCCGCATGGACCCGGAGCGGCCCGTGGCGGAGTTCCTCCCGCTGCGTGCGACGCAGCTCGTCGCCGGCCCGCTCACGCACTCGGCGACGTTCACCTACGCCTTCCGCGGGCTGCTCACCGGCCACCGGCTGGTGATCCTGCCGCGGTTCGAGGAGCGGGCCGTGCTCGACGCTATCGAGCGGCACGGCGTCACCTGGGCGCTGCTGGTTCCTACGATGCTGCACCGCCTGCTGCGGCTGCCGGCCGCCGAGCGTGACCCTGTCCGGCTGCGCACGCTGGAGACCGTGCTGCACCTGGGGTCGCCGTGCGCGCCCGCGCTCAAGCGGGCGGTGCTGGACTGGCTGGGCCCGGAGCGGGTCGTGGAGGTCTACGCCGGGAGCGAGTCCAACGGGCTGACGATGATCCGCGGCGACGAGTGGCTCCGGCGGCCCGGGAGCGTGGGCCGCCCGGTGGGCGGCACCCGGGTGCGGGTGCTGCGCGACGACGGCTCGGAAGCCGCGCCGGGCGAGACCGGCCAGGTGTGGCTGCACCGGGGCCCCGACCCGGCCTACCGGTACCTGGGCGCGGCCGGCCGCCGTCGGGCCGACGGGTGGGACACGCTCGGCGACCTGGGCCATCTCGACGCCGACGGGTGGCTCTGGGTCACCGACCGGGCTGACGACGTCATCGTGCGCGGCGGCGAGAAGATCTACCCCGTCGAGATCGAGCGGGTCCTGGAGGAGCACCCGGCGGTGCGGAGCGCCGTCGCGTTCGGCGTCCCCGACGAGGAGCTGGGCCAGCGTGTCGAGGCGGTCGCTGATGTGGCCGACGCTCCGGTGGACGGCGAGCAGCTGCGTCGGTTCGCCGCGGAGCGGTTGGACCGTGCCCGTAGGCCGGCCCGCGTGTGGGTCACGGACCGGCCGGTGCGTGACGACGCGGGCAAGACCAGGAGGGCCGGCCCCGGTCGGGCCTGACGGCCTGGCTGTGCCACGCCGCACCCTAGACCCACCCTCGTCGGTTCGCCTCGACTCCGGCATGGAACCGGCTCCGCGCCCCGAGCGCGGTCAGCACCGCCTGCACGCGGCGGCGCACCGTGCGCGTCGTCGTGCTCTGCTGGCGTGCGATCGCCTCGTCCTTGAGACCCGCTGCCAGGAGCGTGAGCACCTGGCGCTCGGAGGCAGGCAGGGAGATGCCCTCGTTGCCGAGCGGGACCGCCTGGCTCCACGCGGCGTCGAAGAGGAAGGCCAGGCCATCCAGGAGCGGTGACGGGTGAACCACCACCGCCGCATGGTTCTGAGCCTCCCGGTCCATGGTCACCAAGGCCGTCCGCCGGTCCACCAGCACCCCGCGGAAGGCGACGCCTGCCCCGAGCCGGGCTTCTAGCCCGCGCAGGGCGAGGAACTCCTGGGCAAGCTGGTCGGGGAAGTCGACGGGGTCGCACAGCACGCGGAACCGGACGCCGCGCTCCAGGATCGACTCCTCGACGGGTGCGTGGCCGGGCATGTACGGCTCGTGCTCCCAGACGGCGACCTCGGTCGAGGCCTCCCGCAGGATCTGGTGATACCGGTTGCCGATGTTCTGCCAGCCCTCGATGTGCTCGATCGCCGTGCCGCCGTCGCCCTGCTGCGCCGTGCGGAACCGGTACTGCAGGTCCGGCAGGGCCGCACGGACCTCGTGCAGGGCACGCTCCCGCTCGGCGACCAGCTCCCGCACGGCGTGATCGGGTTCCGCCGCTGCCCAGCGTGGTGAGGGATCGGTCATCTCCAGACCCTTTGCCCGCAGCGCCAGGCCGTGGTCCCGCAGCCACTCCACCAGCGGGACGACACATCTCGAGTCCAGGCCGGTCGCCTCCGCGATCTCCGGGATGGTCGTTGCGGCACCGTCGAGCAGTACGGCATAGACATCGGCCGCCCCGTCCGGCATCCCCAGCCCTCGTGCCAGGGGCTCCTGAGACGACATGCGGCCTCCTTCCTCGTCCGGTCCTGAACCGGACGATGTCCGCAAAGTGAACCCCATTCTCCTGTACTCGTTACCCGGTGTTCAGGAAGTCTCAGGGCTCGACCACCCCAGGGCCCTGAGCCACCCGCACGAGGAGATCACCATGACAACCCACAGGAGACCCCGCACCGGTCCGGTGCTGATCGCCGCGGTAGCGGTGCTCGCCGTCGGGACGACGCCAGGCGCGGCCGCGGCTGCGGCCGGAGCACGCGCCACGGTCGAGGGTGAGGCGGTCGTCCAGGCAGCCGAGACGCGCACCCTCACGCTCGTCACCGGCGACGTCGTCACCGTCCGCACTCTGCCGGGCGACGCGGACCACCCCGCCATCAGCATCGACCCGAGCGGGCCCTCGCACGGCCTGGCCATGATCGAGCACACGCAGGACGGCACGTCCGTCGTCCCCCAGGCAGCCCAGGAGGCCCTCGCCCACGACGCCGTCGACCCGGCCCTGTTCGACATCGACACCCTGATCGAGGCAGGCTACGACGACGCCGCGACCGACGAGCTCCCACTTGTCCTGGAGAACCACGAGGCGGGGTCGTTCCCGAAGACTCCGGCCACGACGCAGGCGGCCGTCGAGTCCCGGCACGAGAGCATCGACGCGCTCGGCGTCGCGCTCGACAAGGCCCACGCCGAGATGTTCTGGACCGGCCACGACACCACAGCCGAGCGCGCCAGGGCCCGTACCGGCAAGATCTGGCTCGACGCCCCCGTGAGCGTCGACCTGGCCGACTCGGTGCCGCAGGTCCGCGCGCCGCAGGTGTGGGACATGGGCTTCGACGGGCAGGGGGTCACCGTCGCAGTACTCGACACGGGCGTCGACGCCTCCCACCCCGACCTGGCCGGGCGCATCTTCGAAGAGCGGAACTTCACCGACGAGGTCGACGCCACCGACCACTTCGGGCATGGCACCCACGTCGCGGCCACCATCGGTGGCAGCGGCACGGGCAACGGCGCCCCGGGCGTCGCCCCGGGCACGACCCTCGTCAGCGGCAAGGTGCTGGACGACGACGGCAACGGAACCATCACCTCCATCCTCGAGGGCATGGAGTGGGCGGCGTCCAGCGGGGCCGACGTCATCAACATGAGCCTCGGCACCAAGGTGCCCGACGACGGGCGCGGACCGCTGAGCGCCGCCGTGGACACCCTCACCGAGCAGTACGGGTCGCTGTTCGTGGTCGCCGCGGGGAACTCCGGGCCCAACACCATCGGCACCCCGGCCTCGGCGAGCCTGGCGCTCACGGTCGGAGCCGTCGACAAGGCGGACACGCTGGCGGGCTTCTCCAGCACCGGCCCGCGGGTCGGCGACAGCGCCGTCAAGCCCGAGATCTCGGCCCCTGGCGTCGACATCCTGGCGGCGCGCGCGGCGGGTACCACCATGGGTACCCCGGCGGACGACCTGTACACCACGGCGAGCGGTACCTCCATGGCCACCCCGCACGTCGCCGGTGCGGCGGCCCTGCTCCAGCAGGCCAACCCGGACTGGACGGACGAGCAGCTCAAGGCCGGGCTCGTGGGCTCGGCCACGGAAGGCTCCTATCGCGTGGAGAAGGGCGGCTCAGGCAGGCTCGACATCGAGCACGCCGTGGACCAGGACGCGTACGCGCAGCCCGCGACGCTGAGTCTCGGCAACGTGCGCTACGCGCAGGCCGGCTCCTACGAGCCTGTCGCGGGCGAGACCGTGCTGCACAACGACGCCGAGCACGAGCGGACGTTCACGGTGACCGCGGCCGTGTCCTCGGCGTCCGGCGCCGCCGTGCCCGAGGGCGCGGTGCAGCTGGAGGTCCCCGAGGTCACGGTTCCTGCCGGGGGCAGCGTGCCGATCCCCGTCACTGTCGACCCGAACCTCCTGACGCGCGCGACGCTCTACAGCGGCGTCCTGGTCGCCGTGGCCACGGACTCCTCGGCCGTCGTCCGCGTGCCCCTGTCGGTCTATGTCGAGCCCCTGCTGTACGAGATCACGGTGACCGCGCTCGGCACCGACGGTATGCCGGTCGCCGGGTCGAGCTTCGCGTACGTGTACGACGAGAACAGCGGTGCGCGCTACCAGGCGATCTTCTACGACGGCGTCGCCAGTGTGCGCGTCAAGCCCGGTACCTACTCGGTGGAGTCCGTCCTGGTCACGGCGGACGCCGGCGGCGAGTGGGCGCAGGACCTCGCCGTCGACGTCCGGTCCGAGGTCGACGCGACCACGAGGGACGTCGCGTGGACGCTGGACGCTCGTGAGGCGAGCCGTCTCGGCTTCGACACCGGTGAGCGCGCCACCGAGCTCCAGGGCGGCGCCGTGTCGTTCCGTCGCGAGACCACCCCCGGCAGCTACCACGACACGACGCTGCTCGTGCCGGCGGACTTCAAGCGGTTCGGTATCTTCCCAGCGTCGGCACCGTCCGTGGGCACCCGGGACGTAACGGTCCACTCGACGCTGACGGCTCCGGACCTGACGGCCGCGGTCGGGCGAACGGCCCTGGACCCGACTCCGCTGGACGGTGCCAGGCCGTACGAAGGCAAGGATGCGTTGCGACTGGTCGAGGTGGGCGACGGAACTGCGGCGGGGTACCGCGGCAAGGATGCTCGCGACCGGCTCGTGCTCGCCACGGTGGCTGACGGTGTGAGCCCGGCCCAGGTCATCGAGACCGCCGCGGCACGGGGAGCGGCCGCCGTTGCGCTGAGCAACGACACCCCGGGGCGCCTGGTCGCCGAGGCGGGCTCGACGGCCGTGCCTGCGTTCGCCCTGCGCGGCGCCGACGGGCAGCTCCTGAGGGACCTGGCCGCACGGGACGAGCGGGTTCGGGTCACGCTCAGCGGGACGCCCTACAGCCCGTACGTCTACGGCCTCGTCACGCCGTTCCGCGGTGCGGTCCCGGCCGACGTGAGCCACCTGCCGCTGGACGGAGCCGCCGTCGTCACGTCGCGAACCTACGCCCGAGGTACGACCGACGGGTCCGCGCTCGTGAGCAGCCGCCGGACCGGGAACAACTCCTACGTCCCGACGGAGGTTCCCGTCCGCCTCGGTACGGTCCAGGAGTGGGTGCTGAGCGCCGACCCGCGCACCCAGTACCAGAACGGCGTCGCGCTCGGTGCTACTGGTCTGGCCTACTTCGAGCCGGCCTGGCACTCTTACGAACCCGGTGCCCGAGAGACCGGCGAGTGGTTCGCGGCGGTCAACAACTCCCGGATCAACCCGCGCATCTCCTCGGCGTTCGCCGAGCTGCGCTACACCACGCCGCAGCTCTCCCTGGGTGCGACCGCCTTCCCCGACGGCGACCCGGCGCACGGGACCTCCCTCGCCGCCTTGGCGGACGCGGTGTCTGTGACGCTGTTCAAGGACGGTGTGCAGGTGGGGCGGTCCGGGTTCGCAACCGGAACCTTCCCGATCACCGACGGCGTAGCCGGGTACGAAGCCGTCATGGACGCGCGGCGTGACGTGGCCGGCTGGGAGTATGCCCCGCACACGATCACACGGTGGACCTTCCGCGCGGGCGGCGAGGCCGCGTGGGGAGCGCACCCGATCTCGATGCCGCAGGTCTCCTACGACGCCGGCGTCGGGCTCGACAACCAGGTGGCGGCGGATCGCCCGCAGACTCTGACCGTGACGGCGACGCCGTGGCGGGACGGCGGCCCGGAGGTCACCGAGGTGCGGACCTGGGCGTCGTTCGACGACGGCAGGACCTGGCGGGAGCTACGGCTGACCGGGACCGGCGAGCCGAGCGTGAGGACCGCGCGGTTGCCGCTGCCGCGCGGAACCAAGGCACGATACGTCAGCCTCCGTACGGTCGCGACGGATACGAACGGGCACACGGTCGACCAGACGGTGGACCGGGCCTTCGGGGTGCGGCACGGCCGCTGACACGATGTGCCAGGGCGGGGAAGGGCGGGACACGCCCTTCCCCGCCCCGGCCGAGCTGGACGTCTTCGTCCGTCGCTTTGTGGATGCACACCCAGCCACCGGTTGCCCCATCAGCTCGACAACTGCACCTGCGGTCCGGTCCGCGCCCACAAGATCCCGGCCAACGGCGCACGCGGCGGAGCGAGCTCACCACCGGTGCCGGGCAACTCGTCGGGGTACTTCCGTGGTGCCGACATAACTCCCAACCCTTCGGGTCTTCGATGTCTCCATCAAACCCGGGGCGCGACACTGCTGCTTCCTCGTCTCGCTGCACTTCACGCGCCTGCTGCCGCTCCGGCCGTACTCGGTCTGGGAGCCGGTCCCGGCGGGCGATGGTTCGCATGACCGCTCTGCCCGTGCTCGCGATCGCGTTTCGTGCCCGGCGGGAGTGATCTGAACGTCTGCCGGTACGCCATGGGTGAGAGACCGATGGCGGCTGCGAGGTGGTTGCGGAGCGACGTCGGTGAGGGTCCGGCCAGACACCGAGGTCAGCAGCATCAAGCCACCCGACGTGCACGGCAGTCTCTAGCCGCTGCTGGTGGCGGCCCGGCGGGCGGTGTCAGTCGACGGGCTCGATCAGATCCGGGCCGTTGTTCCGCACGTTGCCCACAGCAGTGCCGACCTTCACGGGCGTCAGATGAGGTTCGGGGATCGACGCGATCAGGGCGTCGACCTGGTCGCCGTCGGTCAGGTCCGGGTCGAGCCACCGGTGCTTCGGCCTACGATCCTCAGTTCTCCGTCGATCGGGAGGCTCGCTACGACCTCCCGGGGCGCGGACGGGGCCCGATGACCGCACCGCAGATGACGTCGACGGTGTCACGGCGCTTGACCGTCAACCCTATCTGCACCAGGCAATCTGGGGCGAGGGCGGGGAGTCGCGTGGCAAGGCAACCAGGCATCAGACGCCGGACGACGCTCGGAGCGCTCCTTCGGCCTGTGGCGGCCGCTCATCGTTCCACGTGCTGGCGCGCGCACGGGCCCGCTGCCGTGATTCCGGGGCGTCGTCGGGCACCGCAGCGCACTTCGGGCTGCTTCTGGCGCCGTCTCGGGGTCAACGAGGACGCGATGGACGAATTTCGGCGACACTGTTACCGTTAAATGTATGGACGCTGCGACGGACGGCTCGTGCTCGCGCTTCGTTGAGACCGACGGACTGCGGGTGCACTACAAGCGTGTCGGAGGTGGTCCGACCCTCCTGCTCCTGCACGGCTCAGGGTCGTCACTGGACACCTTCGATCCCGTAGCGGAGCGCCTGGCACTGCGGGCAGACGTGCTGCGGCTGGACCTTCCCGGGTTCGGGCTGACCGGTCCCCGACCCGATCGCGACTACCGCATCAGCACCACCGCAGGCACGGTGCGACGCACCCTGGAAGAACTTGGCATCTCCCGTGCGGTCGTTGCCGGGAACTCACTGGGCGGCAACATCGCCTGGAACCTGGCCCTGGACGCGCCCACCCTGGTCGACGCCTTGGTGCTGATCAACGCGACCGGCTACCCCGGCAAGAAGCCACCCCTGGCGATGCGGTTGGCCCGCAGCCCAGTAGGCCGAGCGGTCATCCGGCTAGGCAGCGGTCGCGCCGCAGTGGAACGCAATCTGCGCGCCAGCGTCGGGCCCGGCTCGCGTGATTCCGTGACGCCCGCCCTGGTCGACCGGGTACACGCGATGCTGAACCGGCCGGGAAACCAGGAGGCGTTCATTGACTTTGCCAGGACCACTCAGCAGGACCGCTCCGCGCTGATCCCCAGGATCACAGCGCCGACACTCGTGATCAGCAGCCATGGCATGGATGGGCAGCACTTCGCCCGTGACCTGCCGCAGGCTAGCGAGCAGGTCCATCCCACCGGCGGCCACCTGCTGCCCGACGAGGATCCCGACTGGGTCGCCTCGGCGATCGAGCACTTCCTCGACTCCCTCGACCTCAAGGACGGATCGCGATGACACTGCCGTACTTCACCGCCCGCGGTGAGACCGTCGCACTGGACGACGCCCTGCGCGCCCAGGTCCGCGGCGACTTCATGCGGTGCAGCGACGGGATCACCCAGTACGAGCTGACCGGGCCCGCAGAGGGACAGCTGGTGCTGCTGGTCCCGGGTCTGACCATCCCGCTGGACTACTGGGACCCGATGGTCACCGAGCTGCACGAGCGCGGCTACCGCACCCTCACCTACAGCGGATACGGGCGCGGCTACTCCGACCGGGTCACCGCGTCGTACGACGAGTCGCTGTTCGTGCGCCAGATCCAGGACCTCGTCCACGGGTTGGGAGTGGCGCCACGGCACGTCATCGGCAGCTCCATGGGCGCGGTCGTCGGCATGCTGTACGTCCTCCAGGCTCGGTCGACGGTGTCCAGCCTGATGATCGTAGGGCCGGCCGGCCTGCTCGCCCGCAAGCCCCCGATCGCCGCGCTCCTGCGGATCCCGGTCGTGAATCGGCTGCTCGGCTCCGCGCTGGGTCGCACGCTGCTGGAGGGGCATCTCAGCCACAACCTGCGCGACCCCGCCCAGGTCGAACGGCTCGCCGCGCTGGTCCGACCGTGCTACCAGGTCGAAGGCTCGATCTACGCGTTGTGCGCCACCCTCGCCGACTTCGCACTGGCGGGCCGTCAGGACCTCTACCGCGCCGTGCGGAACTCCGGGCTGCCGACCATGTTGCTGTGGGGCGACGAGGACCAGGTGACCCCGGCAGCCCGCTGGGACGAAGCGATGGAGCTGCTGGCCCCGACCCAGGCCGAGCTCGTCAGGCAGACGGGGCACATGGTCTCGTTCGAGCGTCCGGATCTGACGGCACAGCTCTTCACCGAATTCGTCACCACCCATCAGGGAGCACAACCATGAGCAACCACCCGATCGACGTGCTGGTCGTAGGCGCAGGCCCGGCAGGAGCCACCCTGGCGATCGATCTGCGCCGTCGCGGTCACACCGTGCGGATCATCGACGCGTCGAGGGGCGCGTTCGACGGATCACGCGCCAAGGGCGTCCAGCCCCGCACCCTGGAAGTGCTCGAGGACCTGGACACGATCAACGACGTGCTAGCCGGAGGCAGCACCTACCCGCTGATGGGAATCCACTTCGGCCCGCTGACCGCCCCGTGGTCGATGAACAAGACCCGCCGACCTCGCCCCGGGGTCCCCTACCCGAACACGTGGCTCATCCCGCAGGACCGCACCAACGCCGCCCTGCACGCGAGCCTTGGTCGCCTCGGGCTTGTCGCAGAGTTCGGAAAGACCCTGACAGCACTCACCCAGGACGATGAAGTCGTCACGGCGACGATCCAGCAGTCCGACGGACCCGCCGGCGAGCCCGAGCAGGTCGCAGCCCGGTATCTGGTCGGGGCCGACGGGGCGTCCAGTCGCGTGCGCAAGGCCCTGGGCATCGAGTTCGCCGGCAGCACCGACGACGCTGACCGGGTCATCATCGCTGATGCGGAGACCTCGGGACTCTCCCGCAACCGCTGGCACGTCTGGCCAGGGCTGGGGAGGACGTTCGTCGGTGCCTGCCCGCTGCCCCACTCCGAGGCGTTCCAGTGGATGATCCGGATCAGCCCGGAGGAGACCCCCGACCTTGGTCACGATGCGATCCGTCGGCGCATCGCGGACCGGATCGGCTCAAGGGTCTCGCTCGGCGAGATCTCCTGGACATCGGTGTTCCGTCCGAACATCAGGCTCGCTGGCTCCTACCGGCAAGGACGTGTGTTCATTACCGGAGACGCTGCTCACGTGCATACGCCCGCGGGCGCCCAGGGTCTGAACACGGGGATCCAGGACAGCTACAACCTCGGGTGGAAGCTCTCCCAGGTCATGGCAGGAGCGCCCGACGCGCTCCTGGACTCCTACGAAGCCGAACGCAGGCCGATCGCCGCAGCGGTCCTGGGGCTGTCCACCAAGAAGTACGAGGGGCTCGGCACCCTGGATCTGTCCAGCATCACGCGCGGTGACGCCGAGCAACAGCTCGGAGTCAACTACCGCCACAGCCCGCTGACCGGTCCGGTCGGTCAGACAGGCCGGCTGCAGGTCGGCGACCGGGCGCCCGACGCGCGCCTGACCACGGCTTCCGGCACACCACGACGCCTGTTCGACGTCTTTCACGGGCCGCAGTTCACACTCATCGGCTTCGGCGCGGCCACCAGCACCGATGTCGCTGACGTGGCATGGCCAGATGCTGGTGCCGGCCTGACGCGGATCGTCATCACCGCCGAGGCGTCCACCCACCTCGGGGATCCCGCGGTTCTCCACCTCGTCGACACCCTCGGAGAGTTCGCCGACGTGTACCGGCCGGACCCCGGGACGCTCCTGTTGGTCCGACCAGACGGATACCTCGCCGCGATCATCGATCGCACCACTGCGGCTGCCCTCACCGCGGCGACCGCGCCCCTGCACCCCTCTCTGCGGACCCACGAATAGGGCGGCTGCCACGTAGATGAGCGACAACCACTACAGCCCCGTGCGGGTCCCTTCCGCGAAGCAGGCCTGCCCATGACGCGCACCCTCCTGCGTGGAGCGCGGATCATCACCCTGGGTCAACACCGCCCCGACTGGGAGCACGCGGACATCCTCGTCGAGTCAGACACGATCCTCGAGGTTGGTCCCAGCCTCGACAGCACGGGCGCGGACATCATCGACCTTGACGGTCGGATCATTCATCCGGGCCTGGTCAACGCGCACCTGCATACCTGGCAGACCGGGCTGCGGACGATCGGCACGGACTGGACCCTGGCCCAGTACCTCGCCAACACGCACGGCACGATCGCCCACTACTACCGGCCCGAGGACATGCACATCGCCGCTCTCGCCGGCGGTCTGGGGCAGATCGACTGCGGCATCACGACCATCGGCGACTGGTGCCACAACAACCCTTCCCCCGCCCATTCCGATGCCGCCATCGAGGGCCTGGTGGAATCCGGCGTCCGCGCTGTCTTTCTGCACGGCGCCCCCTACACGAGGATCGCCGCCGACTCCGCCCGCGAGATCGACCGACTGCTGAACGGACCCGGCCGACGACACGACCTGCTCACTATCGGCATGGCGATCCGCGGCCCCCAGCTCTCCTCCGCAGGACGCGCCATTGACGACCTCCGCACTGCACGGGAGCGCGGCATCATCGCATCGATGCACCAGACCGGTGGCGTGATGAAACCTGCCTGGGCGCAGGTGCGCGAACGGGGCCTGTTCGGCCCGAACGTGAACATCGCCCACGGCGCCGGCCTCAGCGACGAGTGGGTGGAGATCCTCGTCGACGCGGGCGTCACATTCACCAGCACGCCGGAGAACGAGCTCGGTCAAGGTCACTCCGACCCGGTCACCGCCCAGCTGCTACCCCTTGGCGCCGCACCATCCCTGGGTACCGACACGGACTGCGTCACCAACGGTGATCTACATACCTCTGCACGGATCGCGCTGGCGTACCAACGAGGGACCGGTCACAACAAGCACCGCCAGGAAGTCGGGATCTTCTCTCCCACGACGCCGGTTACGAGTCGCCAGGCCCTGGAATGGGCGACCATCGAGGGCGCCCGCGCACTGGGTCTTGCCGACCGCGTCGGCCGGATCGAACCCGGGATGCAGGCCGACCTCGTCGTCCTTGACCCTCGTACGATCACCATGTGGCCCGCCCACGACTGCATCGCCGCGGCCCTGAACGCGCACCCTGGGGCTATCGAGTCGGTGATGGTCGCCGGCCGATGGCGCAAGCAGGACCACGCCCTGATCCGGACCGATCTACCTCACGTACTGGACGCGCTCATGGAGTCGGGCAACCGCATCATCGAGAAGTTCGAGAGCCCTGACCTGCTCGCCCGGGCACGGCAGCAGGCCGTGGACCGCATCGCGGGCCACCGGATGCGCAAACAGCTCGGCACACCCGTCAGCCGCACATCGCACCGCCGGAGATAGAGGGAGTCCGAGCCGCAGTCCGATCAGGCCGCTCTGCCCCGCTCCACGCTCAGCCCGATGATCAACCAGTCCAGCGCTGTGCGGAATTCGTCGACCAGGTGCTGATAGGGCAGGACATCCGCGGCGGCAACCGTGGCGGGAAAGGCCCCCGCGTCCAGGTTGCTGAACACCGATCCGATCTGCTCATGATCGGTCTCCGACTCCGCCTGCAGCTGCGCCGCGAACCCGATCACCAACCGGGACAAGGTCGCGTAGGTACGGGCCGCATCATGAGCGGAGAACCCGTTCGCCATGAGCAGGGACAGCACCCGCTCCCGCAGGGCCAGAGCGTTCGGACCGGTCGGGACATGCTCGACCAGCAGCGAGGCCACACCTGGGTGCGCGGCAAGGGTTTCGAACAGCGTGACGGCTGTCGCTCGGCACACCGCCTCCCAATCGGCCGGCCGGGAGGCATCTCCGTCTCCAGCTCCCAGGGCCGAGAAGTCAGCATCACCCAGCACCTGGTCAGTCACCACAGCGATGAGGTCCGAGCGCCCCGCCACCGCCCGGTACAACACCGCGACCCCGCTGTTGAGCCGCGCAGCCAGCGCCCGCATCGTCAACGCCTGGGGCCCACCCTCGTCCACCAGCTCCAACGCCGTGCGCGCTATCCGTTCCAGCGGAACTCGAGGACGGCCCCGCCCTCGCCTGCTCGAGGTCTGACTCACTGGGCGCACGGCCACCACCCTATTCCACCGGCGACTCACGCCGATGTTGAAGGGCGCCGATCGAGACGTCCTGAGCGAACAGTCCTCCCGGGTCGACTCTCCTGCGCACCGCATCGACGTCCTGGGCGATCGAGGTTGGGAACGACCGTTGCGGGCGGCGGCGGTCCTCGGCGTAGTTGGGCGAGGTGTAGCCGGTCGCCCACGGCGCCATGGACACGCGCAGCTCGTCGAGCTCGCGTTCCGCCCGCTCCGCCCTAGCCGGCGTGGGTGCTATCCCGGTGGCGAACAGTGACGTAGCCCCGCGGAGATGATCGAGAGCACCGCCGTCGGGTGGTGCTTCGCCAAACGCGCCGCCCAGCTGGCGGAGCTCGACGGTCGCGAGCGGAGAGCGGGGCCGGACGGCTATGTTCAGGAATGCTCGTTGTCCGGCGTCGTCGAGGTGATCGATGAGCTGGTGATCCGCGGTCGTGGGCAGGGGTAGCGCTGGATCCATATGGGTCCACGGCACATCGAGCACGCTGCCGGGGCGCCAGGTGTCGATCAGAGGGGCCCCTACCGTCCGCAGCGGAGCAAGCAGGTCCTCGGCGACGTCCGCGACACGACTGTCCGGGTCATCGAGGCCTCGCGCGTGGATGACGCCGTCGACGTTCACGACCGTGCGTCCGGCGATGGCCGACGGGATGCCCGGCAATCGAGGAAGCCGCATGATCCGAAATGCCGTGGCGGCTTCGCGGGGGGCTTCGCGATGCCAGGCCGACCAGGCTGCGAGGAGATCTGGCGCGTGCTCGACCTTCCAGAAGGCCGTGCCCGTGATGAGAGCGGTGACCGGGAAGAGGCGCACTGTGATCGCCGTGACGACGCCGAAACCTCCCCCTCCACCACGCAGCGCCCAGAACAGCTGCGAGTCATGAGCGCGGTCCACGATGCGCTGGGCACCGTCAGCGGTGACGATCTCGATCGACTCGATGGAGTTGGCGGCTACTCCGGATGCGCGACCGTAGAAGCTCAGCCCGCCACGGAGCAGGTAACCCATGGCCCCGACAAGCGGTGAGGACCCGTGAGGAGCCATGAGTCCCGTCGGTGCGAGCGCCTGGACGACCTCACCCCAGGCGGTTCCTGCCGGGATGCGGACGGTACGTGCCGCAGTGTCGACTGTGACCGGCTCGTCAAGCCGCATCCGGATCAGAGCGAGGCCGGAGAGATCAGGCAGGGATGCCGCCGCATGGCCGGTTGAGATGGCGATCACGCCCCGACCGGCCGAGGCGGCATCGGCGATGGCCGACTGAACGTCGCCGAGGCTTGCGGCTGTGTAGGCGACATCCGGGCGTGGACGCGCAGACCGCTCGAAGCTGCGGATCGCACGCCGATAGGCCGCAGTACCCGGACGAAGGCGGCGGCCTGTCTTTCTCCTGGGGCGCCATGCGATGGCTGCCACCAGAACGCAAGCAAGGAGAGCGAGAGTCAGTACGGTGGCTGCGCCCGGCAGGGCCGAGGCGAGCACCGCGCCCAAGAGCGCACCGATAGCCGTCGCCATGAGGCCACGGGCTGCCGCCTCAGCGGCCCGGTCCGGGCCCGCCGCCCTGCTGAGCTTTGCCACCGTTACCGCGAGAAGAACGGCCGTGACGACCAGAGCGGGTATCGACACCGCGGCCATCCTCTCGCCAGGAGAGCTCGCGATCGCCATCGTCACCGAGGCGAGGCCGGCCGAGAGCGGGATCAGCACCCGCCCCGCTCGCCGCGCGGATGCGGGCCATGGGCTGCCGACCCCGAGGACGAACCTCATTCTCGGCGTAGCGGGGGCGCGAACCTCTGCACCGCTGGTCACGAGTGCAGTCAACGCCGGTACGGCGAGGGCACCCGCACCCGCACCCAAGGAGGCAGCCACGACCCCGGACCACGCCGGAACCCCCGCTGTGGACGACGCCAGAGCAACAGCGGCAGCCGGGACAGCGACAAGACCGAGAGCCCCGGTTCGCCGGCGACGCGCAGCGTCGCTCGCGGCCCCCCAGACCAGGAGTACAACGACGGTCAGCGCAAGGGTGAGTGTCACCGAGCTCGTGGAGATGGCACCCACGACGACGGAACCGACGACGAGGACAAGGCCCATGCCCGAGAGGATTCGCCCGGCAGCGCCGATCCCGCTCAGATCGGGCCGGTGGCGGTGCTGCCGTCCAGGATTCGACACAGTGTTTCTCCATGTTTCCAGTGCTAGGAAGGGCTACGTTCGGCACCGGTCCTACTGGTAGCAGTCAGTTCCGAGGGCGGACGTAGCGGCGAGTCCACCAATAACGCTCCCGTAGACGAAGTCACGGGCGAGCGTAGCTATCGTCTCGATCGACGGGCGCCGGTCCGCAGGCGTGCCGAGCCAGTCGATGATCAGCGACACCGCACCAGCGGCAAGAGCAGAACGTGCCGAGTCGGCCGGCATCACACCGCCCTCCAGTAGCACGGCAACCGGCGACGCCACCTTCAATCGGGCGCTCACAGCATCTGTGACCGCGGCGACCACCGCGCTGCCGCCGGGCCCCTCAAGCACTCTCAGGTAGAAGCGTTCGTGCTCGGCAAGGGCTCGCACGACACTTGTGAATGCATCACCCATGGCCCCGCGCAGATCGTCCGCCGGGTAGACCTCATCGAGGTTGATCCGCTCGAAGGCGGTCTCCAGGCGGCTCAAGGCCGCAGCCGTGAAGATGTCCGACAGACCATCGAACGCCTGGTAGAAGGTAGGTCGGGTCACGTTCGCCGCTTTGACCACGTCAGTGATCGAGATGTTCGATGCGTCCCTTTGGTCGAGGAGGGCTGTCGCTGCGTTCCGCAGGGCGTCTCGAGAGCGGCTGCCCCGGACAGAAGGCTCTCGTCCTTTACGCATGTAAATACCTTACACATGTAAGGAGACGAGTTCAAGCAGGCGGCGCCGTGGGTACCGAAACCACGCCGATGGTGCAGATGACTCACCACTCCCGACGCCCAGCCGGGTAGGCCTGCACTGCGCCCTTGACGACGAGGCCTTCGATCCCCACCACCGGGAAGGTCTCGAACCACTCGACCGCGACCTCACGGTCCGCCGTGGCCTCCGAGAGACTCAATGGCGGTCGCTAATCCTGGGCCAGCTGCTCCAGTGTCCTGTGACGGTCGTCGAAGGGCAGGGGGCGATCGTCTTGGTTTGTCGTGCGCCAGCAGGTCTAGCACGGGCGTACGAGGCTGGCTGACCGGCCGCATGGGTCGCTTCCTGGGCGGTGCCGCGACGAGACCGCAACCTCGTACCGTCCTGGTCGCGGACGGCGGCCAGGCGGCTAGTTGACTGAACTCACCGTCGGAGGATCCCGGGCGTCGATGCGTGATTGGTCTGTCCGATCCGCAGTACTGAGCGAGCTCATCAGCGCCGGTCTCATGCCGCGGGCGCGCGATGAGCGCGGCGCGAGATCCATGCGGCGATGACGGTGGCGGAGGCGAACCCGGTCAGCATCACGACGATGTAGAGGTCGACGCCCTGTGCGGAGGGCGTCGAACTGCCGGGGGCCGTCGTCGCACTCAGGACACTTCCTCCCACGATGTTCAGCACCACGGCGCCGACGCCGAGCATCACCTGTACGAGCGCGGCGACCACACCCTGTTTCTCCTCGGTCACAAGTGTCGTCGAAAGGTTGAAGCCCGAGGTGACCACTGCGCCCGCGGTCAGCCCGAGGAAGCCCACGCAGATCACGGCAGGGAGGAGCGACGCGGTCGACACCATGAGGCCGATCGCCGAGACGGTGCCGATGAGTACGCCACCCGCAAGCGTGCGCGCGGGGCCGACGCGACCGCCGAGCCATCCCGCGAGGACCCCGCCCGTAGCGGCGCCGAGCGCCGACAGTGCGAACATGAGTCCGAGCGAGCCGGAACCTTCCGCGAGCCCGTATCCCAGTCCCTCCTCCGGAGCGGTCTGCCCAATGATGCCGATCAGCTGCAGGAGAGCCTGATAGGCACCGACGCCGAGGACGACCACCAGCAGGGTCGCGATCACAGGGCGCGTCAGAATGCTCAGATCGACCACGGGCTCGGCGGTCCGCAATGCCGTGACCACCCACGCCGCCAGCAGCACGAAGCCAATCAGGAGAAGGCCGAGCAGTCCGAAGTCCGTCCAGCCCGCGGTGGGCGCAAGGCTGATGTAGGAGAGCGCGCCGGCGAGCCCGAGCCCGAGAAGAAGAGCGCCGGCGACGTCGACGCGGCCGTGTGCAAGTACGGGCGATTCGGGCAGGAACATGCGTACCGCGGTCGCGGCAGCAAGAGCGAGTGCGGCAGACACCACGAAGACGGCGCGGAAACCGAACGCGTCGATGACCGCTTCGAAGAGGAACGGCGACACGATGCCGAGGATCGCGGAGCCCGAGGTGACGATGCCGACTGCGGTCATCCCCACGCCGGCGGGAAACACCTGCCGGATGTAGACCACGGTGATGAAGACTGAGCCCACGGCGGCACCCTGGATGACCCGGCCGAGCAGGAAGACGCCGATGTTGGGGGCGATGAGGCAGATGAGCGCACCGGTGCCGCTCACGAGCAGTGCGAGCACGAGGATGCGGCGCTTGCCGTAGACGTCCGCGCTCTTGCCCAGCAACGGCGCCCACATCGCGCCGGAAAGGATGGCGCTGGCGTTGAGCCATGCACTCTGGTCTGTGCCGAAGAACTCGGCCATCTGCGGCAGCACGAGCAGGGGCGCGACGACGACGGTGTCGACGAGGGTGTTCGCGACGATAAGGATCGCGACCCACCAGACGAGTTGAGCGCGCCAACCGTCGTATTCTCGTACCGCAGGTCGGTGAGGGCTCACATGGCTCTGGGTCATGATTCACTTCCGGAAGTCCAGGACGACGCCTTTTACGTCGAAGATTCCGGGCATTCTTGGGGGACGACGTTGCAGCCCCTCGAAGATGCCGGAAACGCGCGTGGAGAACTCTCTTGGTGCAGTAAACGTCACTCGTTCCGGGGTGAGCGAGCGAAACGGCCAAGGTCAGTGGCCTCGGCTCGCCGCCGTCATGCAATGGCAGAGGTCGGGCGACACTGATGGGAGGCCAGGGCTCATGACGGTGAACCCTGCATCGCGCGCACGTCGCCCTGGTGGGCGCACGCGCCAGGTCACGGAGCGGCTGTGGACGGCGGCGCTCGAGATCCTCTCCGAGAAGGGTGTCGACGGCCTGCAGTACGAGGAGCTCGCCTCCCGCGCGCAAGTCGGTCGCGCCACGGTCTACCGACGGTGGCCGAGTCGCGACGAACTCCTTCGTGACGTGCTCGCGCGATTTGCCGAGACGTCAGTGCCGATCGACGACACCGGCGACGTCGTCCGCGATCTCACGGCATTCCTGCACGCGTTCGGCGCGGCGTCCGCCACCCCGACCGGTCGTGCGGTGCTGCAGATCCTCCTGCGTCGCGATGACGGCGCGGATGGGCTGCACCGCACGGCGCTGGACCTGCTGGATCGCCGCACCGGTGATCTGCAGTGCCGCCTCGACCAGGCTGCCGAGGCAGGGCAGCTGCCTCCAGTGGACGCGTCCTTCGTCAACATGATGCTGGCAGGCCCGGTGCAGTGGTTCGTCCTGCGTCGGGAGCGGCCCTTCGCCCTGAGCGATGCGCGCGAGATCGTGGAGCTCGTGGTCGCTGGACTGTGGCGGAATCGCATCGACTAGGTCTCGGAAACTTCGTCGGGAGGCTGATGGATGCGTGTTTCCTGCGGTCCCTCGCCAGGGCGACCGTCTCTACTCTTAACGAGATAGCGTGTCTCATTAGTGGGCGGGAACGGCTCGCTCCGACGAAGGGACTCACCATGGTGGACACGTCAAGCTTCGGATGGGACGGCCACGTTGCGCCCACGCCGCTGGAGGAGTACTCGAAGCGCTACGCCGACTTCTTCGAGATGCGCCGGGAGGGCGGCATCCTTGAGCTGCGTCTGCACACGGACGGCGGCCCGTACGTGCACAACTGGGCCGCGCACAACGCGTGGAACCGCGTGTGGCAGGACGTCGGCAACGACCCCGAGAACCACGTGCTGATCATCACGGGAACCGGGGACACCTGGTTCCGCGGCGACCCGCGTCAGACCTGGCCGAAGCCGCTCGTCGAGGAGTCGCCGGACTACATCTTCCAGCAGACGATCGACGCCTGGAAGCTGATCGAGAACTTCGTGAACAACATCGACGTCCCCACCATCGCGGCGGTGAACGGTCCGGGGATCCATACGGAGTTCGCGCTGATGTGCGACGTGACCCTCGCCGCGGAGGACGCCGACTTCATGGACCCGCACTTCATGGTGGGCACGGCGCCCGGTGACGGTCTCTCGCTCGCCTTGCAGCATCTGATGGGCACCAAGCGCGCCGCATACGCCATCTACGGCGGGACCAGTATCCCCGCCCGGAAGGCCCTTGAGTACGGCCTCGTCAGTGACGTGCTGCCTCGCGAGGAGCTCGTGCCGAAGGCTTGGGACCTCGCTCGCACCATCATGAAGCGACCGAGGTTCGCCCGGTGGGCGACGCACAGCATTCTCAACCGCCCCTGGCGCAAGCTCGTCACGGAGGACTTCGGCTTCCACTTCTCGCAGCAGTCGCTGGCGACCGTGGCCTCGAAGGCGCTCATTCCCGACCCCGAGCTGGTCGCCGACGCTCGCGGGCGCAAGGTCTGGTGACGCGGATGGCGGGAGGCGCGGCGTCGCTCGTTCCCACCGGTGCGGGCCTCACCTCGTTCTGCGCCGAGGGCGCCGGGCCTCCCCTCGTCCTCGTCCACGGGCTCCAGGTCGGGCAGGAGCTCTTCGACGAGCTCCGCAGGCACCTGCAGGCAACGTTCACGGTGATCACTTACGACCAGCGCGATCGCGGGGCGACCTTGTTCGAGCCGTCGGCGTACACGACCGACGATCTGGCCGACGACCTCGCCGCGCTGATCGAGGCGCTCGGCTTCTCCCGTGCGCATGTGCTCGGCACATCGTTCGGGGGGATGGTGGCGCAGGCATTCGCGTTGCGCCACGCCGACCTCCTGGACGGCCTGGTGCTCGGTGCGACGTCCCAGGCCCCGTTCCGTGCCGAGCGGATGCCGGTCGCCGTCGCAGAGCTCCTGGGTGCGCTCGAGAACGGTGACGAGGGGCGCGCCAGGGCTCTCCTCGCGCAGATGGCGCCATCCGCGGCATCCGCCCTGACGGCGACAGGCATGGTGGCGCCGCTCGACCGCAACGACGCGCTCATGCGGCGTTTTGCCGCCACGCGCTCGTTCGACACGCGCGGGCTCCTCGGCGCGATCGCCGCTCCAACGCTCGTCGTGCACGGGCGCGACGACACGATGGTGCCCGTGACGGACGCGCTGTCGATGGCGGGCGAGATCCCGCGTGCCGATGTGCTGGTGCTCGCCGGGAGCGGTCACGCGTGGGAGAACGAGCGGCCGGCCCGTGCGGCGGCGGCGATCGTCGCGTTCCTCGAAGCGTGCTGAAGACGGGGCGGCGCCGTGTGGGCGTCGCCCCGCTTTGGGCCTCGTCATCGGGCCTCGTCATCGCCTCAACACTCGACCACGTTGACGGCGAGCCCGCCCAGCGCCGTCTCCTTGTACTTGTTGCTCATGTCGGCGCCGGTATCGCGCATCGTCGCGATCACCTGATCGAGCGAGACACGGTGCTCGCCGTTACCCCAGAGCGCCATCTGCGCGGCGTTGATGGCCTTCGCCGCCGCGATCGCATTGCGCTCGATGCACGGAACCTGCACCAGCCCGCCGATCGGGTCGCAGGTGAGACCCAGGTTGTGCTCCATCGCGATCTCGGCGGCGTTCTCGACCTGGCGCGGGCTGCCGTCGAGTATCTCGGCCAGCCCTGCTGCGGCCATGGACGACGCTGATCCGACCTCGCCCTGGCATCCCACCTCGGCGCCCGAGATCGAGGCGTTTGCCTTGTAGAGGGTGCCGATCGCTGCCGCGGCAAGGAGGAACCTCTCGACGATGTCCTCGCGCACGCCTTCGCCGCCCGATCGGGCCGCGGGCGTGTAGTGCAGCGCGTAGTACAGCACCGCGGGGACGATGCCGGCTGCTCCGTTCGTCGGGGCCGTCACGACGCGCCCGCCGCTCGCGTTCTCCTCGTTGACGGCGAGGGCGATGAGGTTCACCCGCTGCTGCCAGTGCTCACCGTCGTGGTCGGGGTCCTCGACATCCAGTCGCGTCGCCCACTCGCCGGCGCGACGTCGTACGCCCAGCCCGCCGGGCAGCACGCCCGCCCGTTCGATGGAGGAGCGCACGCTCGACTCCATCACGTCCCAGATGCGGTGCAGGCCCGTGCGGATCTCGTCGTCCGGGCGGCGGGCGCGCTCGTTCTCGCGCATCACCTCGCTCACCGTCAGCCCGGTCCTGTCGCACACGGCGAGGAGCTCTGCCCCGGAACGGAACGGGAGAGGTGAGGTCTGTGGCCTCGCGGACGCGGGGGAGGGGTCATCACCCTCGCGCACGATGAACCCGCCCCCGACCGAGAAGTACGTCTGCGCCAAGAGGCCGTCGCCGGCGGCATCGACGGCGGTGAACGAGAGGGCGTTGGGGTGTCGCGGGTGCACGGTCAGCGGGCGCAGGACGAAGTCTTCGATCCGGCATGGGACGGGGTGCCGTCCGTCGAGCTCGACAGCCCCCGTGCGGGTGATCTCGTCGAGCCGCGCCGTGTACTCGTCAGGGGTGATCTCGTCCGAGCGTGCTCCGGTCAGTCCGAGCAGCACGGCTGTGAAGGTGCCGTGCCCCGCACCCGTCGCGGCGAGGGACCCGAAGATCTCGACGTGCACCTTCGCCACACGGTCGATGACGCCGTGCTCGTCGAGCGAGGCGGCAAACGCGGCTGCGGCCTTCATCGGTCCGACGGTGTGAGAGCTGGAGGGGCCGATCCCGACCGTGAACAGATCGAAGACCCCGACGGTCGGCTGCACATGTCCCATGCGGCGTCACGATAGGCCCTGAGGCCGCATAGATCGGCCATTCGCCGGTTCAATGCCGCAAGACTACGCACGATGCAGTAATGAGTCCTGGAGCGGGACGGTGACGCCGGTTGCCAGTCCTACCGCGTTCAGGTAGCGCCCCTCCTTCTTCAGGCTGCGCAGCACCACTGATCGATCGGCGATGGAGACACCGGGGATGCGCTCGTCGATGGCAGCTTCGAGCCGCTGTACGTCGGCGAGCGTTCTCATCCACACCGACAGCACGAGGTTGTACGGGCCGATCGTCGACGCGGCCATGCGCACCTCGTTGAGCCGGGTGATGGCGGCGCCGACTCGTTCGGCCATGGCTGCCGGCACTCGCAGGAAGTACCAGGCGTGCACCGGCCACCCCGAGTGGGCGCGTGCGACCTCGGTGCGCACGACCAGGCGTCCCTGGGCGCTGAGTGTCGCGAACGCCTCACGGATCCGGCGTGGCCCCGTGCCCAGCTCTCTGGCGATGGTGGTCACGGTGGCGCGCCCGTCGTGGCCGAGGATCTGCAGCAGGTCGTGCGCCAGCTGCCGTTCGACCTGTCCGCGCCCAGCCGACGGTGTGGTGATCGTGCGCTCGACCGATGCCACCTCGTCCGTCGACAGTGAACGCAGGCGCCACTGGCCGGCGTCGGTGAACGGAGAGCTGAGCAGGAGCGTGCGCGTCGCCCGCACGCCGTCGAGCCGGCGCATCCTGCCCATGATGTACTCGCTCAGTGCCTCTAGGTCGGTCGCGCCGACGATCACCAGCAGATCGCGGCCTCCGGCGGTGTGATCGATCGTGAACGCCTCGGGGTCGGCGGCGAGCGCGTTGGCGATCTCCAGCGTGGTGCCGGGGTCGGCCTCGATCTCGAGGATGGCTGACGGGCCGCGCGCCTCGGGGCCGGGGTGGCCTGCCACCCATGCCAGGCCGTTCCCTGACAGTCGCTCCCAGCGGCGGGCGAGGGTGACCGAATCGACGCCGATGATCGGCGCGAGAGCGGCCCAGCGGGCTCGAGGGTTGATCTGGAGCGCCTGGATCAGTCGCTTGTCGGTTTCGTCGAGGCTCGCAATCTGCGTCGAGGAATCCTCTGTTGTCATAAACCTTCATTGTAGGTAGCGGGGTCGCCGTGCTGGGTGAGCATGGGGCTGCGCATCCGCTGCACCGTTGCACGAGGCCCCCCTGACCGACCCGCCACCGAACCGATCGAGGAACGATGACCCTCGCCCCACCCCAACTGTCCCACCCTGCGACCGACGAGGTCCGCGAGGCCCTGCTCGCCTCGCCTGCGGGCTGGAGAGATCAGGTCGTCGCCCTGAGCGGCGAGATTCACCGCGATCCCGAACTTGCGTTCACCGAGCACCGTGCGGCCGCCCGCGTGGCCGCGGTGCTGCACGACGCAGGGTTCACGGTGCGCGTGGGAGCCTTCGGGCTCGACACCGCGGTCGACGCCACCTTCGGGGAGGGGGACATCACGGTCGCGATCTGTGCCGAGTACGACGCGCTCCCCGGTATCGGCCACGCATGTGGACACAACATCATCGCAGCGGCCGGCGTCGGTGCGGCGATCGCGCTGGCTGGCGTCGCCGACACGTTGGGCATCCGGGTGAAACTGCTGGGAACTCCGGCGGAGGAGCATGGCGGTGGCAAGATCCGCATGCTCGAAGCGGGGGCGTGGGACGACGTCGACTTCTCGCTCATGGTGCACGGCGGGCCCGGCCCGGACCTGCGCTGCGCGGACGTGCGCACGCAGGCCGTGGCGCGGTTCGACGTGTCCTTCCACGGGCTCCCCGGTCATGCGGGCGCTCCCAGCCCGGAGGCACTCAACGCGTCGAACGCCGCGACGGTCGGGCTCGTCGCGCTGGGGCTCCTCCGCCAGCACCTCCCCGACGGCGTCCGGGCCAACGCCTTCGTCGCCGAGGGAGGCGAGGCGACGAACATCATTCCGTCCTCGACCCGGGTACGTGCCGAGGTGCGCGCTGACACGCTCGAAGCCGTGGACAACGCGCGACGCCGCGTCCTCGCCTGCTTCGAGGGCGGCGCGATCTCGACCGGATGCTCGTGGAGCTGGGAAGACGCCGAGCCCACGTATGCCGACGTCGTGCAGAACCCCGTGCTCGCCCATGCGTGGGATCGCAACCTCTCCGCCCTCGGACGTTCACCGCAACCACATACGGGACCACCAGGCGGCTCGACGGACATGGGCAACGTCTCCCAGACCGTTCCCTCGATCCATCCACTCATCGCCATCCGGGGGTGCACCTCGGCACCACACACCCCCGAGTTCACCAGCGACGCGATCGGCCCGGCCGCCGAGAAGGCAGCTGTCGACGGGGCCCTTGCGATGGCGCTCACCACCGCTGATGCCGTGGCGCACCTCCGGGCGCGGCAAGTGCCCGGCGGCGGCCAGAAGTTCTAGGGAATGCTTTACGAGAGGTGATACCGGACGCGTTACTGGACGGGACTGCTGCACGGACTGTGACCGGTCATGGCCACCGGGGTCTGCGCGACGTCTGACTCAGTAGCGAGCCGGTAGGCACCGGCAGTCTGACCGTGCGCGACGGCATCGGCCACTGTTCGCCGGTTCCGTGCTCTCGCGCGCACATCAGTGCCTTCAGGCCGCACTGCTGGCGCTTGAGTGCGCACAGCCCGGCGACTCGGCTGCACGTCGCGGGTGGTCAGACACAGGAGCCGAGGGGTGGGCGAACGCAAGTCATCGCTGCACAAGATGCTCCGCCTCGGCCTTCGCCGGCCAAGAACCGTGCCCCGCACCGTTCGGTCCCGTAGCTGGTCGGTCAGCTCTCTGGGTCGAGGGCCGGGAGGCCTTGGGCCAGCTGTTCCAGCTCCTCGACGACGCGTGCGCCGAGCCGCAGGAGCTCATTGCCGAGCGAGCCGGCGACGTGGGGGGTGAGCAGCACGTTGGGCAAGTCCCACAGGGGGTGGTCGGGCGGCAGCGGCTCGGGGTCGGTGACGTCGAGGACCGCGTCGATACGACCGGTGAGCAGCTCGGCGACAAGGGCGTCGGTGTCGATCAGCGACCCGCGCGCGGTGTTGATCAAGGTCGCGCCGTCGGGCATGGCAGAGAGCTGTGCGGCACCAATCATGCCGCGGGTCTCCGGCAGCTCGGGCGCCTGGACGGACACGACCGAACAGGTCCGCACCAGCTCGTCCAGGCTCGCGAGCTCGACCCCGAGGGACCGGGCTCCCGCTTCGTCGAGGTACGGGTCGTGGACCACGACGTGCAGGTCGAAGGGGCGCAACAGCTCGATGGTCAGCCGGCCCGTCGTCGAGGCGCCGACGATGCCGATCCGGGCGCCGTGGTTGCCCGCCGTAGCCAGGTGCGTCTCGCGGTCGACGGAGCCCCGCAGCTGGCCGTAGAGGCGCGCGGCGGGCAGGGCACGCTTGCCGGCGAGCAGGATCGCTGCCACGGCGAACTCGGCGACCGGGCGGGAGTTGGCCGTCCGTGCGTTGGTCAGCCGCAGCCCCCGTGTCCGGGCCAGCGGGCCCAGCATGCCGCCGGCGTTGCCCGACGCCGAGAGCACGGCCCGCAGCCGGGGTGCCGCGCGCTCGTCCTCGGGCAGGGGCGGTGCGCCCCAGCCGGCGACGAGCACGTCGGTCGCGGCGAGCGCCTCCCGCGACGCCGGGTTCTCGAAGTCCTCGAGGACCTCCGGCCGGACGTTCGCCACGGTCTGCATCCGGCGGCGCAGGGTGTCGTCGAAGAGGTGGTCGGCGAGCGAGGCGGGGCGCATCGCCAGCGACACGTGCAGCCGGTCCGTCATTGGAAGCTCCAAGTTCCTGGGAATCATCAGGAGATAACGTTATCCTACGGTGTCGAGGGAGGGTGATGTCGTCCGGTCGGTCCGCCCGGTGGTTCAGGCCCGGGGCGCGGCGGTCGACTCGCGGACGACGAGCTGGGGTACGACGACGCTGGACGTCACCTCGTTGTCGCCGTCGATGAGCCCGGCCAGCAGGCCGAACGCCCGCTGGCCGAGGTCCTCGAAGTCCTGGTCGACCGTGGTGAGCGACGGCTGCCACATGGTGACCAGCGGCTGGTCGTCGAAGCCGATGACGGAGACGTCCTCCGGGACACGCACGCCGCGGTCGGTCAGGGCTCGCATGAGCCCGATGGCGATCTCGTCGTTGCCGCACAGGACCGCGGTCACGTCGTCGCGTCCCGCGATGCGCTCGCCCCAGCGGTAGCCGGACGTCGCGTCCCAGTCGGCGTTCATCACGGGTGGGGCGTCGGTGCCCGCGGCCGTCAGGGCCGCGCGCCAGCCGTCGGTGCGGCCCGAGTGCTTGCCGGACGTCGGGCCGGCGATGTGGTGGACGGTGCGATGGCCGAGGCGCAGCAGGTAGGCAGTGGCTTCGCGGGCGGCGGTCCGTTCGTCGATCAGCGCGGCGGGGACCCCGCCGGTCCTGCGCGACCCGCCGCCGGCCACCACGACGGGGAGGCCTTCGGGCAGCAGGTGGCGGGCGTTGATGCCGGCCCGGTCGAACTCGAGCACGATCGCCCCGGCGATGGGTTGAGCCAGCGCGAGGTCGACGGAGCGCTTGAGGTCGTCGTCGCCGTGTTCCACGACGGTGATCGTGACGGACATCCCGGCATGCCGTGCGGCGATCTCGATGCCCTGGATCGTGCGTGCGTACCCGTAGTTGGCCGTGGCGCCGGCCAGCACGGACACCAGCGTGCGCCGGCCGGAGCGCATCGAGCGGGCGGCCTCGTTCGGGCGGTAGCCGAGCGTCGCCACCGCGCGGTGGACGCGCTCGGCGAGCTCGGGGGCCACGTACTTCGATCCGTTGAGGACGCGCGAGACCGTCGGCACGGACACCCCGGCCTCGCGGGCGACGTCGGCGAGCACCGGCGCCCGGTAGCCCTTCTGGGTCTTCATGGATCGAGGATAGGGGAGGTGGCCGGGCACATCGTTCTCCTGGACCCTGCGGGGTGTCGTGCCACGGCTGGCCGGCCGCAGAACCGCTGCAGGAAAGCCGTCCACCAGGAGCTGAACCAACCGACGATCGAGGGTCGGTGACGGGCTCTTGACCTTCGGGCTGACCTGTGTAGGATAACGATATCCCGACCGTCGCTCGGTGGAGAACGGTGTGGTCGGGTCTCGGAACGACCCTGTCGGCGGTGCCGGCGGAGGTTTCTTGCCGGTGCGGACAAGGCCCCGTCCGACGGAGTGACGGGGACGCGCACGGATGTCTCGAAGGAGAGAGCTGATGAGGAAGAACCGCACCCGTTGGGTCACGACGGGGGTCGCCGCGGCGGCCACGCTGAGCCTGGCCGCCTGTTCCGCCGGCGGCTCGGCCGCTGGTCCCGTGGCGGACGGCCCTGTGCCCATCGAGATCTGGGGCTGGGACCCTGATACCGGCGAGCAGACGGTCGAGGCGTTCAACGAGGCCCAGGACGAGGTCGAGGCCACCTACGTGCTGCAGGCCGACAACATCGCGACCCAGACGAACTTCCGCAACGCCTTCGAGGCCGGCGAGGAGCTCCCGTGTCTCGTTGAGGGGTTCGGGCCGCTGACCACGGCGGTCGTCAACGGCTGGGCACAGGACATCACCGACGCCGTCACGCCGCTGGAGGACGTCTTCAGCGAGGGCGCGCTCGCGTCGGCCACGGTCGACGGCCGCTACTACGGTGTCCCGACCGGTTCGGACGGCCAGTTCCTGATCTACAACGAGCGCACCTTCGAGGCGGCCGGTGTGTCGGTGCCCACGACGTGGGAGGAGTTCGTCGATGTGGGTCGTCAGCTGCGGGCCGAGGGCGTCGACATGACCAACCTCGCCGGCGAGGACCCGACCACGCTCATCAACCTCTCCCAGATGGCGGGCGCGGAGTGGTTCACCATCGACGGTGACCGGTGGATCGTGAACTTCCTGGGCGAGGAGACGCTCCAGGCCGCGGACATCATCCAGCAGCTCATCGACGACGACCTCGTGTCGAACCAGACGTACCAGGACCGCCCGGCCCTGTACGCGCACTTCGACTCCGGCGACATGGCTTCCACGCCGACGCAGTGGTGGTCCCTGACCGGCCTCAGGACCAACCTCACCGAGTCGGCGGGGGACTGGGTGGCGACCACGATCCCGCAGTTCGAGGGCGCCGACGAGCCGGTCGCGCCCGGCCGTACCGAACCGTGGTTCGTGCCGGTCGGCTGCGAGAACCCCGACGCCGTGATGGCCTACATGGCCTGGACGGCGTCGCCCGACGGGATCGAGGCGGGCCGCAACCCGCAGACCGGCGCGGTGAACTTCCCCACGCAGATCGCGGACCCCGCGCCGTACGTCGAGGACATCATCCCCGAGGGCTTCTTCGTCGATGACGAGGAGGCGGGTGACGTCATTGTCGAGACGCAGTCCCGGGTGATCGGAAAGTTCGAGCTCGGCCCGAACTACGACGCCTGGTTCCCCGAGATGCAGGACCAGTGGGGCAAGGCGGTGGCCGGTGAGATCACCGTTGAGGAGGCGCTCCAGGCGGTCCAGGACTTCGTGGCCGCCGACCTGGACGCCAAGGGCATCGACCACACGGTCGGCTGACCGCGATCGCGAGGGGAGGATGCTGATGACCGTCACCACCGAGCGGACCGCGCCCGGGAACGGCACCCGCGGCGGGGGCGGGCCTGGTGCCTCCCCTCGTCGGCCGCGCCTGGGCTGGCGCACCGTGCAGGCGTGGAAGGGAGCGTCGCTGACGTTCCCGTTCCTCGCCGGATTCACACTCTTCGTCCTGGTACCCGTGGTCATGGCACTGCGCGAGAGCGTCTTCGCCGCCAAGTCGTCGGGCCTGGGCTTCGGGGGACAGACCGTCTCCTTCGTCGGGCTGGACAACTTCGTGGCCGGCTTCCAGGACCCGGTGTTCTGGACCGGCATGCTGCGGGTGTTCGTCTACGCGCTGGTCCTGGTGCCGGTCACGCAGCTGCTCAGCCTGGGTGCCGCACTGCTGCTCGACGCCGCACGGAGGCGGACGGCGGCCCGGTTCCGTGTCGTGCTCCTGCTGCCCTACATGGTCCCCGGGATCATCGCGACCGTGGTCTGGATCTACCAGTACAGCCCTGCCGTCGGGCCGCTGACCCAGTTCTTCGAGCTGTTCGGCGTCCACCCGAACTTCTACTCCGCCGACCTGTTCTGGGTATCGATCGGCAACCTCACCCTGTGGGGAGCGCTCGGATTCAACATGCTGATCCTCTACGGGTCGCTGCAGTCCGTCCCGCACGAGATCTTCGAGGCCGCGCGGCTGGACGGCGCGTCCGAGCTCCGGCTCGCCGTGTCGATCAAGGTGCCCTTCGTGCGCGGGTCGCTCGTCCTGACCTCGCTGCTGTCGATCATCGCGACCCTGCAGCTGTTCAACGAACCGCTGCTCTTCCGCGCGGTCGCGCCGGAGGCGATCACCAAAGACCTGACCCCCGCGATGATGATCTACAACCAGGCGTTCCAGGTCGGCGACCTCAACTACGCCACCGCCTTGTCGGTCATCCTCGCCCTGGTCGTCGGAGCCGCGTCGGCCGTGATCTACCGCGTGATGAACAAGGAGCAAGCATGAGCGGCGCGACGCTGCCCGACACGCCCACCCTGCCCGTCGGCGGCACGCCCACGAGGCGCCGCCGCGAACGCGCCGACAGGTCCGCCGCGGAGGCTCGCGGCACCTCCCGGTGGGTCGTGCTCGGGGTCCTGGTGCTCCTGGCCGCGTACTCCGTCGCACCGCTGTGGTGGCTGTTCGTGTCGGCCACCAAGAGCCGCAGCGACCTGTATCGCAGCAACGGCCTGTGGTTCACCGAGTTCCACCTCTTCGACAACCTGTACGCCCTGTTCACCTACCAGGACGGCATCTTCGTCCGGTGGCTGTGGAACACCGTGGTCTACGCAGGCCTGGGCTCGATCGGGCTGACCGCCGTCGCGCTCGCTGCCGGGTACGGGCTCGCCAAGTACCGCTACCGCGGACGCGGGACCACGATGGGTCTGGTCATCGGCTCGTTCCTGATCCCCGGCAGCCTCCTGATCGTCCCGACCTTCATCCTGTTCACCCGGATCGGCTTCTACGACACCATCTGGGCGATGATTCTGCCGGGCATGTTCGGCTCCTTCTCGGTCTACCTCGCGAAGGTCTACGCCGAGGGCGCTGTCCCGAGCGAGCTCATGGAGGCAGCCCGGATCGACGGGGCGGGGGAGTACCGGATCTTCTTCTCCATGGGCACACGGCTGATGTCCACCGCCGGCGCGACGATCTTCCTGCTGCACTTCGTCGCGACGTGGAACACGTTCATGTGGCCCCTGGTGTTCCTCAAGGGTGTCGAGAAGTGGCCCGTGATGCTCGGGCTCTACTCCTGGCTGCGCCGGGGGGTCGACACCCAGTACGACCTGACCGCCCTCGTCCTGACCGGCTCGCTCGTCGCCACTGTCCCGATGGTGCTCCTCATGATCTCGATGCAGCGGTTCTGGCGCTCGGGCGTGACCATCGGCTCTCTCAAGTGACACCTCGTCCGTCACCCCTACGCATCTCCAGGAGGACTTCCTTGACCCTGCCCTCGCACGCCCCACGCGGAGTCATCGAACCCGGGCGGCTCTTCGTCGACCAGCACGGCGCCGTCGCCCAGCTGCACGGTGTCGGCATCCAGCGATACGACGGCGTCTTCTGGGCCTGGGGCGAGGACAAGACCCACGGTGGGACGTTCGGCGGCGTGGCCTGCTACTCGTCACCGGACCTGGCGACGTGGACCTCCCACGGGCACGCGCTGGCGGTCGACGAGACGATCCCCGACCTCGCACCCGGACGGGTCGTGGAGCGGCCCAAGGTGCTGCGCAACCCGGCGGGAACCTATGTGATGCTGCTGCACGTCGAGTCCGCGGACTACTCGCTCGCGCGCGTCGGCTGGGCCGTCGCCGACCGGCCGCAGGGGCCCTACACCTACGTGCGCTCCGAGCGGCCGCTGGGCAACCTCAGCCGGGACATCGGCGTGTTCGACGACGACGACGGCACGGGCTACCTGCTCAGCGAGGACCGCGACCACGGCCTGCACGTCTACCGGCTGTCCCCCGACTACCTCGCGGTCGAGGAGATCGTCTCCACCACGCTCACCCGGCCCGGCGACCATCCCGTCGGCCCGCACGGCTACGAGTCGCCCACCATGATCAAGGCCGACGGGCTCTACTACCTGTTCGGGTCCGACCTGACCGGCTGGTCCACCAACGACAACCAGTACGCGACCGCTACGTCACCGTCCGGGCCGTGGAGCCAGTGGCGCGACGTCGCGCCGCCAGGGTCCGCGACCTACGACTCGCAGGTCTCCGTGGTGGTGCCGGTCCGGGGCAGCGAGACCACCAGCTACGTGTACGCCGGGGACCGGTGGGACTCCCGCGACCTGTACCACTCCGCACCCGTGTGGCTGCCGATGCAGGTCCAGGACGGCCGGGCGGAGCTGGTGTGGCGCGACCGATGGACGCTCGACCCGGTGACCGGGGAGATCGCATGACCGTCACCCTGCCCGGCCTGCCCGGGACCGAGGAGCGCTACCTCGAGTGGGGCAACGACGTGGTCCGCCTGGCGGTGTCCCACGCGTCCGACGCCGCCCCGCGGCTCGTGGCGCTGTGGCACGCGGCCGAGGCACGGCCCGACGTGGCAGGCCTGCGCCCGTCGGCTCTGCCCGTCCTGGAGGTCGCGCTCCGCGGCGAAGGACGCGCCGGGACCGCCGGCAAGCGCCATGTCGACGGCGCCGCCGCGCAGCGGCTGCGGCTGACCGGCTCCCGCGAAGAGCGCACCGGTGCGGTCACGCGCCTGGAGCTCGACGTCGCGGAGGACCAGGCCGGGCTGCGGGCGACCGTCGTCTACGAGGTGGCCGACGGCGTCCCGGTCGTGCGGTCCTGGGCCCGGGTCACGGCCACCCGCGCGGCCGTGCTGGAGCACGTCACCACGGGAGCGCTGGCCGGCCTGGGTCATGGCACCCGGTGGGAGGACGACCTGGCCGTCTGGCACGCCGCCAACCCGTGGAGCGGCGAGTTCCGCTGGCAGCGGGCCACGCCGGCCCAGCACGGGCTGGTCGACGTCGGGATGACCCGCTACGGCCAGGTCGGGTCCAAGAACCGGATCGCGTGGACGTCCACGGGCGCCTGGTCCACCTCCGAGCACCTGCCCATGGGGATCGTCGAGGACACCCGGGACGGGCGGATGCTCGCCTGGCAGGTCGAGACCAACGGTGCCTGGCACGCCGAGCTCGGCGACCGGTACGGGGACGTCTACCTCGTGGCCACCGGGCCGACGTCCGCCGAGCACCAGTGGGCGGGGCATGTCGCTCCCGGCAGCTGGTTCGACACCGTCCCGGTCAGCCTCGCGGTCGTGCCCGGCCACCCGGCCGGGACGGACGCGACCCTCGGCGACCTCGCGGCCGCACTGACGACGCACCGCCGTCGTACCCGCAGGCCGCATCCCGACCACGAGAGCCTGCCGGTGGTCTACAACGACTTCCTCAACGGCCTCATGTCCGACCCGAGCACCGAGCGCGTCCTGCCCCTGGTCGAGGCCGCCGCCGACCTGGGCGCCGAGTACTACGTGATGGACGCCGGGTGGTACGACGACGAGCTCGGCGGCTGGTGGGACTCGGTGGGCGCCTGGGAGGCGTCCACCCACAGGTTCCCCGGCGGGCTCGGCGTCGTCATGGACCGCATCCGCGAGCTCGGGATGCGGCCGGGGCTATGGCTCGAGCCGGAGGTCGTCGGCGTGCGCAGCCCGGTCGCCCGCACGCTGCCCCCCGAAGCCTTCTTCCAACGCGAAGGCCACCGCCTGACCGAGTGGGGCCGCCACCAGCTCGACCTGCGCCATCCCGCCGCCCGGGCCCACCTGGACGCCGTCGTGGACCGGCTCGTGCACGACTACGGGCTGGGCTACCTCAAGCTCGACCACAACATCGACATCGGCCCGGGCACCGACGCCGGACGCGGCGAACCGACCGGGCACGGGCTACTGGGGCACGGGCGGGCGATGCTCGCCTGGGTTGCCGAGGTGATGGACCGGCACCCGGGCCTGGTCGTGGAGGGGTGCGCGGCCGGCGGGTCACGCACCGACGCCGCCGGCGGCGCCGTGTTCACCGTCCAGTCGCTCACCGACCAGCAGGACTTCCGCCTCACGCCGCCGATCGCCGCGGCCGCACCACTGGCGATCACCCCGGAGCAAGCTGGCGTTTGGGCGTCCGTCGACCGGTCGATGGACGCGGAGGAGATCGCGTTCTCGCTGGTCACCGCCACCCTGTCGCGGGTCCACCTCGCGGGCCGGATCGACCTGCTCGACGGCGGGCAGCGCGACGTCGTCCGCGAAGGGCTCGCCGTCTACCGGGGGCTGCGGGAGGCCATCGCGCGAGCGATCCCGGTCTGGCCGACCGGCCTGCCCGGCTGGCGAGACCCCTGGATCGTCCAGGGCGCCCGCGACGGCGCGGACCTGTACCTCGCCGTGTGGCGCAGCCCTGGCACCCCGGACGAGGGGACCGAGGCGCTCCGGGTCCCCCTCCCGGGCCTGGTCGCCACCGGCGCCGTCGAGGTCCTCTTCCCGTCCTGGGACAGCCAGGCGGCGACCCTCGTGGACGGCGGGACCACCCTCGAGGTCAAGCTCCCCGCCCCGGTGTCCGCCCGGCTCCTGCGCCTACGCGTGAACGACCGACCAGCAGGAGGTGACCGACCGACCAGCAGCGAGCGGCACTGACCGCACCAGAGACCCAGCACGACAGGACGTCCGACACCGTTGTCGAGAGAAGGACTGTGTGATGAGCCAGATCAGAAGAAGGACCGGGTTCGCCGTCGCGACCGCCGTGGCCGTGCTGCTCGGCGGGCTGGCGACGCCGTTGTCCGCCACCGCCGAGGCACCCATCTCGGAGGCACCCGCCACAGACACGGTCGAGATCCACCGCAGCACCAGCGAGGCCGGCTTCAGCCACCCCGGGGTCGGCCTGACCGCCGACAATCTCGAGAACATGCGCACCCAGGTGCTCGCCGGCGTCGAACCGTGGGCGAGCTACTACGAGGCGATGAGCCAGACCCGGTACGCCGCGACCGACTTTCGGGCCTCTATCCAGGGGCCCACCGACGAGACGCCCACCGCCACCGCCTACGACAACGCCAGCATGCGCTCGCGACAGCACACGGACAGCATCGGCGCGATGACCCAGGCGCTTCTCTACGTCGTCACGGGTGACGAGGTCTACCGCGCCAACGCCCTGCACGTGATCCGCAGCTGGAGCAGCCTGGACCCGGCGCGCTACCGGTACTTCGGCGACTCCCACATCCACACCGGCGTGCCGCTCTACCAGACGCTTGTCGCGGCCGAGATCCTCCGCTCGACCGAGCCGGTGCACGACTCCCTCGATGGGTACGACCTGCGGTGGACCGAGCGCGACACCCAACGGATCACGGACAACCTGATCGACCCCGTGCTCGACACGTTCCTGTTCTCGCAGAACCGCCTGTGGAATCAGCACCTGTACGGCGTGATCGGCATGGTCGCCGCCGCCATCTTCACCGACGACGCCGACCTCTACGCCGAACGCGTGGAGTGGTTCACGGTCAACTCCACCTACACCCCGCAGATCCCCATCAACGGCGGCGACGTGAGCGGCTCGGTCGCCGACCTGGTGCGCGTCATCGACGCCGACCATCCCGCCAACACCACGGGCCGAGACTTCGTCCAGGTGATGGAGATGGGCCGGGACCAGGCCCACGCCGAGGGCGACGTCGACCTGATGACGTCGATCGCCCGCGTGGTGAACAACCAGGGCACCCGGCTCGACCCCGTCCACGGGACGGTGTCCACCGCTGCGGACGCGGTGAGCCCGTACGAGTTCCTCGGCAACCGCATCCTGTCCGGCGGCGACACGTTCTACGCGTTCATGATGGGGAAAGACCTGCCCTGGGTCGACACGTCCGGTGGTCAGGGCAAGCTCTCCCAGGCGTACCGCGGGCGGGTGCGCGAGCCGCTGGCCGAGATCTACCTGCAGTACAAGTATGTGGCCGACGTCGACGTCGAGCACGAGGCCCCGTACGTCGCGGAGATGTATGCCCACCGCGACGGCCCGCTGTACTACTCGGGGACCAGGCCGACCAACTTCTGGAACGAGGCCGGCTCGGACTTCACCGGCGCGGAGTACTGGGTGGCGTTCCCGCCCGAGCTGGCCGAGGAGGACGTCGCCGTCCCGGTCGCCGCCTCTCCCGAGTTGAGCCTGCAGCAGTTCGGTCACACGCTAGGCAAGGGCGCCAAGCAGCTCACCGACCAGGACGGGACCTCGTTCACCCGGCTCAAGGCACACAAGCCCGACGCCACGGTCGCGGTGCGCCGGACCGTCTGGCCCGACCGCTCGCGCACCGCGCTCGTCGGCCTGAGGATCCGCACCGACGGAACCGCCACGGTGCACGCGGCGCGCACCCTGGACGCCGACCCCTTCGCCACCATCGAGGTACCAGACACGCACGGGGCGTGGCGCTACGTGTGGATGGACGTCTCCACCGCGCACGTACCGCGCATCGGCGACAACATCGTCTACCTCACGGCCACCGGTTCACGCGCGCACGTCGACGTCGCGTCGGTGCTCGCCGACGCCAACGCCACCCTGAGCCCTCCGGTGCTGGACGACGCGCCCACGCTCGACGTCGTCGCCGTCGCGGGCGAGCCGTACAGCCGTCGGATCGGGGTCAGTGATCCCGACGGCGCCTACGAGCTCTCGCTCCAAGGGGCGCCTGACGGGGTACGGCTCGCCGACGACGGAACGATGACCTGGCTCCCGAGCGCCGAGAGCCAGAAAGACACGACCTCCCGGTTCCTCGTCGTGGCGTCCGACGACGAGGCCGACACCACCCTGCCGGTGACCGTCACCGTCGCGCGCGACCGGACGAGTGCGATCGACGCGCTGACCGACGACCTCCGGGAGCGTGACGCGTACACCACGACGACCTGGCAGCCGGTCGCCGAGGCCCTGGCCTCGGCCAGGAAAGGCATCGGCGGCACCGACTCTGCCGCGTTCGGCGTACTGCTGGAAGACCTGCGGGTCGCCGTGGCCGGGTTGGAGCTCCTCAACCCACGCCTGGCGGACGGGACGCTCGACTACTCGCGGATCGTGACGTCCGCGGACCTGTCCTCGACGGGCCTCGCCGCGATCGTCGACGGGGACAACCAGACGTTCTGGGGTGACCTCTCCCGCTCGAGCGTGCTGCTCGACTTCGGTGCCGGATACCGCTTCCGGGCGGATGCCTTCGGCTGGCTCGCCCGCGACACCTTTCCCGACCGCTCCCACGGGGCGAACGCCTACGGCTCGAACGACGGGAGCACCTGGACCCTGCTGACCGAGCGCGCGACAGAGGGCAGCGACACCGCGATGGAGACGATCCCGGTCCGGGCGGATGCCCGCAACCAGGAGTTCCGATACCTGAAGCTGCAGGCCGACCAGCCGACGCACGTGATCTTCTCCATGGCCGACCTGAGGATCCATGGCGAGCGCCGTGAGGCCGACCCGGACGGACTCGTCGCCAAGACACAGGACCTGTCGCGGGACGCCCGACCGGCTGGGTGACCGCGGCCGCGACTCCCGGCACCACGTCGTGTCGGAAGTCCGCTTCCTGCCCCGGTCCGGTGACGCCCATCGGACCAGGGCAGGAAGCCGTCGAGCCGCGCCGACCAGCGGGCTTGGGCGGAGGCCGCCGACCATGGGCGCCGAACCCGACCTGTGTTTCGACCGGCAGGGCACCGAACCGATCGCTCCCGAACGGGGGTCTTGCGATCTCGACCAATGCGGGCGGCGTCGCCGGTGGCGACGGACCCCACCTTGACCCTGCTCCAGGTGCATGGTTTCTGCTGAGCTGCGGGTGTCGACGGCCGCCCAATGCAGAGTGCGATCCGGTACTCGCAGCGGAGCCCAGGAGTTCCACCCGGGTACTTGCCGCGCGTCGGCCGGTCGGCAACGTCGAGGCCTGAACCGGTCCCATGTCCCGGGAGAGTCCCAGCCGCTCAAGGTCGAAGACGAACCACAGGTCACGGGACGTGAGGATCCACGCATGGTGCCGTGATCCTGTCCGATGTCGGCGCGGGTGCTTGAGGTGATTATTGGGGTGTCGGGACTACGGCACCGACAGGTGTCACCTGACTTGTGGCATCGAGTGGCGCGGTACCTATGCACGCAGCAGTTCTGGCCGTTCGCGCGGGCGCGCACTACACAGCGGTGATGTGTCAGGACCAGGGCGGTGGCGTGGCTTCGGGCTGCCGCGGCGCTGGAACGCGTGGCGTTCGCATGGGAGTCTGTGCCCATGATTCAGCACCCGCACCTCGAATGCCCGTGGGATGCCCACGAGCGTACTCTTGGGGAGCGTCCGTGCAGGTCAGAGCAACTTCCACGGTTTACACCGTGGATGTCGGGGGTTCGAATCCCTCCGGGCCCACTCGCTGCAGAGCGCAGCCTGTCCGTGGCAGGTGCGCAGTGCGGCGCCCGCGACCGAGGAGCCCGCGTCGTGCCGGCGGCGACGCTCGTGGTGCTCGTCGGCACGCGGCCCGGCAAGCTCTGGCGCGCGCGAGAGGGCCAGGAGGAGGGCCGGGTCGATGTCCCTGTGCGAACGATGACGGCGCTCCGTCCGCGAGTAGCCGATCGCCTGCTGGCGGCGGGGTCTTTCGCGCTCGGCGTCGGTGCCGCGCTCACGCTCCAGGTGGTCGACTTCGACGGCGAGCGCCGTGTCGACCTGTGGGCGATCCTGCTCCTGGGCGCGACGTCCGTGCCGTTGCTGGCCCGTCGGCACCGGCCGATCCTCGTCGTCCTGGCCGTCCTCGCCGTGTCGATGCCCTACCACCTGCTCGACTATCCCCACGAGGCCACGCTGCCGGCCTCCCTCGTCGCGGCGTTCGCGGCGGCCCGCTACAGCGACCCACGGCGGCGGCCCGTCGCCGCCCTGGTGGGGGTGGCCGCGGTGACCGTGCCTGTCCTCGCCGACGAGACGTCCGGGGCGCTCGGCGATGTTCTCCTCGGCGTCGGCTGGTTGTTCATGGCCTTCTTCGCCGGGCTGGCGGTCCGCTTCCGGGAGAGCTGGAAGGCCGCCGTCGCCGCGCGGCTGGAGCAGGAGCGTGCCAACGAGGTGGAACGGCGGGTCGCCGAGGAGCGGGTCCTGATCGCGGCCGAGGTGCATGACGTCCTGGCCCACGGTCTCGCCGTCGCCAACGTCCAGGCGTCCGTCGCCGCGCACCTGATCGACCAGCTGCCGGACCGTGCCGATACGTCCCTGCGGGAGCTGTCCGGCACGCTGCACGACCTCTCGGACACGAGCGGGGCCACGCTCCGTGAGCTGCGTGCCGTGCTGGCCGTACTCCATGGTGGCGGGACCGAGACGACCGAGCCGGCGCCCCACCTGGGCGAGCTGCGGCGACTCGTGGACATGGCGGAGGCCACCGGTGTCCGGGTCGACCTGGAGGCTGGCGGGCTGCCGGACGATCTACCTTCGACGGTGTCGGTGGTGGCCTATCGGATCATCCAGGAGGCGCTCACCAATGTCGCTCG
Organism: Promicromonospora sp. MS192; assembly: GCF_049532985.1. Taxonomy (GTDB): domain Bacteria; phylum Actinomycetota; class Actinomycetes; order Actinomycetales; family Cellulomonadaceae; genus Promicromonospora. The sequence goes on from NZ_CP186693.1 coordinate 629,680, forward strand.
GCATTCCATGGCCGGGCAGGCGACCGTCCGGCTCGACCAGGACGGCCACCGGCTGCGGATCACGGTCGTCGACCACGGGCCCGCGCAACCGGGCTCGATCGTGACACCGGCCGGCTTCGGTATCGCCGGGATGACAGGGCGGGCACAGGCCGTCGGCGGCGAGCTGTCCGCCGGCCCGGGCGAGTCCGGAGGATTCGAGGTACGGGCCAGCCTGCCGTTGCCGGAGACCTGGAGGGTCTCCACGTGATCCGGGTCCTGCTCGCCGAGGACCAGGCACTGGTGCGTGGCGCCTTCGCGCTCCTGGTGAGCTCGGCCGACGACCTGGAGGTCGTCGGGGAGGCAGGCACCGGCGAGGAGGCGGTGACGCTGGCCAAGGACCTGCGGCCCGACGTCGTGCTGATGGACATCAGGATGCCGGGCACCGACGGCATCGAGGCGACGCGGCAGATCTACGCCGACGACGCATCGGCCGGCAGCAAGGTCCTCATCCTGACCACGTTCGAGACGGACAGGAACGTGCTGCGCGGCCTTCGTGCGGGGGCATCCGGATTCCTGCCCAAGGACACCCGCCCCGACGCCCTCCTGAGCGCCATCCGCACCGTCGCCGCGGGAGAGTCGCTGCTGTCGCCCGGCGCGACCAGGGCGGTCATCACCCGTGCGCTGAGCCGCCCGGAGGCGCCCGCACCCGAGCGGCTCGCCCGGCTGACAGCGCGCGAGCGGGAGGTGCTCGGGCTGATCGCCGCCGGCCGGAGCAACCAGGAGATCGCGGACGAGCTGGTCGTCAGCCCCCTGACCGCCAAGACGCACGTGGCCCGCATCCTCGCGAAGCTGGGCGCCCGCGACCGCGTCCATCTCGTCATCGCCGCCTACGAGGCCGGGCTCCGCTGACGCAACCCTCGGCGTGGACCACCCTCCCGTACTCCGCGCGGAGTACGGGGAGGTGTCTTCCGTGGGCCGACGATCCGGGCGGGCGGACCTGGAAACGTGCTCCACAACGCAACGAAGGAGCACATGCAGACATGGGACCGAACGAACAAGACCGACGGCGACCGCTCGGGCGCCGCGGGTTTCTCGCCGGCGCGGCCGGGCTTGTCGCCGGCGCAGGACTGTCCGCGGCGGCACTCGCGGGACGCGACGACGGCACGGAGGAGCGGGGAGTCTCGCTCACCAGGAAAGACATCGCGCTGCGCGACCAGGACCTGAAGTTCATCGGCACGGAGGAGACCTTCTCGACACCCGCGCTGCTGAAGCTGAACTCCATCAACCAGGATCACATCGACTTCCTCGAGGAGATCGGTCTCTCGGATCTCGGGGGACGCCGCATCGGCGACATGGACGAAGGGGGACTCGACGTCCAGATCCTCTCCGCGCACACGCCGTCCGTGCAGAACGTCCCTGGGCAGCAGGGGATCGACCTCGCCTACGGCCTCAACCGGCAGCTCGTCGAGGGGCCGATGGCCGGCTATCCCGGCCGCTTCCAGGCGTTCGCCACCCTGCCGTTGCAGAGCCCGGAGGCGGCGGCGGACGAGCTGGAACGCTCGGTGCGCGAGGACGGCTTCCTGGGCGCCCTGACCAACGGGCACATCACGAAGAAGTACCTCGACCATCCCGACCTCGAGCCCGTCCTGGCGCGTGCCCAGGCTCTCGATGTGCCGATCTACCTGCATCCCGGGTACCCGGCCGACGAGGTCTTCGACATCTACTACCGCACGACGCGGTCGGAGTACACGAACGAGTTCCAGGACTACATCTTCAGCGGGTCCGGCTACGGCTGGCACCAGGAGGTGCTGACCCAGTGCATCCGGCTGATCGCCTACGGGGTCTTCGACAGGTTCCCCCGGCTGAAGATCATCGTCGGGCACATGGGCGAGGGCCTTCCGTTCTACTACGAACGGATCGCCAACGACATGGGCGAGCCGACCGAGAGCTCGCTCGAGAAGCCCTTCGAGCAGTACTTCCAGGACAACTTCTGGTTCACGACCAGCGCGTTCTTCCAGGACGACCTGCTCCACCTGCTGCTGAAGTACATCAGTGTGGACCGCGTGATGTTCGCGACCGACTACCCCTTCGCGAGCATCAAGGACGGGACCGACTGGTTCCGAGGGGTCGATCTTCCGCGTGCGGACAAGGAGAAGATCGCGTTCCGCAACGCCGAGACCCTGTTCGGCATCACGGTCTGACGCCGCTCCGGGGACGCAGCAGGCCTGGCTGACCTCTGGCGAGCGGGGCAGCGCGACGACGGACAACCTCGCCGCCGTCGTCGCGCTGGAGCCTCCTAGAAGAAGTTGCGCGGGTCGAACTTCTCCGCGATGTCGGAGAGCGTGCCGCCGGCCTCCGACACCTGGTCGCCGAGGCCGGACACCGCGCCCTCGGCCGTGCCGGTGAGGTCCTCGACACCGGCCGTGGCCTGGTCGACGGCGCCCGCCCCGAGCTCCTCGACGCCGGCCGTGGCCTCGCCCAGCGCGCCGTCCCCGTACTCCCCGAGACCGGCAGCCGCCTGGTCCAGGGCTCCTGCTCCGGCCTCGCCGGCCGCCGCCGTCAGGCCCTCGACGTCGACGCCCGCCGCCAGCGACTCGAAGTCGACCCCGAGGTTCGCCGCATTCTCCAGGAGCGGGCCGGCGACGCTGCTGACCGCCGCACCTGCCGCGACGGCGCTCAGGACGCCCACCGCGCCCACGGCGACGCCGGCGACGGCCCCACCCGTGCCGACCTTCGCGAGCATCGACCGCATGGAGCCCGGCCGCCGAGCCTCCGTCCGGGCAGCCGCCCGGGCGAGCTCGGCATGGTCGGCGGAGCGGGGCTGCTCGTGCGGCGGAAGCTCTGCCTGCATGCGCTGCAGCACCGCCTGGCGCTGCGCCGGTGTCAGGCGGGCGAAGGACTCGGCGTGGATCCGCTCGACCTGGTGCGGGTCGGCGGTCTGCATGAGGTAGTCGTAGCGGGCGATGGCCCGCCGGTCGGCGTCGGCGGTCGCCGGGGCGGGCCGTGCGCCCGGGTGGCCCTGCGGCGTCGTCGGGTAGCCCGGCTGTCGGCCGGCCGGGTAGCCCTGGCCCGGCGCGCCCTGCTGCTGGTCGCGCCCGGTCACCGCTCCGGCGATGTCCTGGAGCGCGGACTGCCAGGATCGCTGGCCCGTCGAGCCGCCCTGCTGTTGCTGCTGCCCGGACTGGGACTCGAGCACCTTCTTGGCGAGGCCGATCATGTTCGAGAGCTTGGACATGCGGTCCGTTCCTTCCGTCGGGGCGGATGGGCCACACTTCCAGGCCAGCATGAGAACTACGTGAGACCAGGATGAGAGATTCACCCGGTGGCCTGGCGGGACACCCCGAGATCAGCCAGGGTGTGAACCGCGAGCCACCACCGAGCGACGGAGGCACAGTGCATTCCCATCTCCCCGGACCCGGCCGCCGCACCCCGGTCAGCACGTACCGCCTCCAGCTCGGTCCGGACCTGACGTTCGCGGATGCCGAGAAGGCGCTCCCGTACCTCGACGCCCTCGGGATCACGGACCTCTACCTCTCGCCCGTGCTGCAGGCCGCGCCCGGGTCCACGCACGGCTACGACGTCGTGGACCACACCCGGATCAGCGACGTCATGGGCGGCCGGGACGGCCTCGAACGGCTCGCGGCGGCGGCACACGCGCGGGGGGTGGGCGTCGTCGTCGACGTGGTGCCGAACCACATGGCCGTGCCGACGCCGGCCTGGCACAACCGGGCCCTGTGGTCCGCGCTCAAGCACGGCCACGAGTCCCCGTACGCGACGTGGTTCGACCTCGACATCGCCCCGGGCGAGGGACTGCTCATGCCGGTGCTCGGTGCGCGGATCGGCACGGTGCTCGCGGCGGGGGAGCTCGTGCTCGACCGCGTCGTCGTGCCCGGCGAGGACGGCGAGCAGCCGGTGCTGCGCTACTACGACCACCTGTTCCCCGTGCGGCCCGAGACGGAGGACCTGCCGCTCGCGGAGCTCGTGGGCCGCCAGCACTACCGGCTCGCGTACTGGCGCGTGGCCGACGAGGAGCTCAACTACCGGCGCTTCTTCGACGTCGGCACGCTGGCGGGCATCCGCGTGGAGGACGACGACGTCTTCGACGCCACGCACGCCCTGCTGCTGGAGCTCTTCCACGCGGGCGTGATGGACGGCTTCCGCATCGACCACCCCGACGGGCTGGCCGACCCGCGCGGCTACCTGCGGCGCCTGAACGAGGCGACCGGCGGGGCGTGGGTCGTGGCCGAGAAGATCCTCGAGGAGGACGAGGCGCTGCCCGACGACTGGCCCGTCGCCGGCACCACCGGCTACGACACGGCCTGGCGGCTGCACGGCCTGCAGGTGGACCCCGACGGTGCGTCCCCGCTCGCCGCGCTGATGCACGAGGTGACGGGCGAGCAGACCAGCCTGGACGAGGTGATCGAGCAGGCCAAGCGGCAGATCGTCGAGACCTCGCTGTACGCGGAGACCCACCTGCTGACCACGATGCTCGCCGACATCTGCCGCGAGGACGTGCGGCTGCGCGACCACACGTTCCGGTCGCTGCAGGACTGCGTGGTCGAGCTCGTCGTCGCGTTCGGCCGGTACCGCGCGTACGTCGTGCCGGGGGAGGAGGCCCCGGCGGAGGCGGAGCGCGTGGTGCGGGAGGCGGCCGACGTCGCCCGGTCGCGCCTCGACCCGGACCGGCACGACACCTTGGACCTCGTGGTCGACCTGGTGCTCGGTCGCGAGGCCGGGTCTGCTGGGCGGCGGGACGAGGAGCGGCGTGCCGAGCTCGTGGTCCGGTTCCCGCAGGTGTGCGGCGCGGTCATGGCCAAGGGCGTCGAGGACACGGCGTACTACCGGTGGACCCACCTGGTCAGCCTGTGCGAGGTGGGCGGGGCGCCTTCGCGCTTCGGTGCGGGGCCGGACGAGCTGCACGCGCACGCGCGGCACCTGGCCGAGTCGTGGCCCGCGACGATGACCGCCGGGTCCACGCACGACACCAAGCGGGGCGAGGACGTGCGCTCGCGGACCGGGGCCGTCTCCTCGCACGCGGAGGCCTGGGTCGCGCTGGTGCGGCGGCTGCGGGAGGCGACTGCTGATGTGCGGCCTGCCGACCTCGACGGGCGCACCGAGAACCTGCTCTGGCAGACGCTCGCCGGGACCTGGACGCCGGAGGGGCCGATCGAGGCCGAGCGGCTCGCCGCGTACCTGGTCAAGGCGTCGCGGGAGCAGAAGGCGTGGACCACGTGGACGGCGCCCGACGTCGCCCGGGAGGACGCGCTGGTCGAGTACGCGACCGGGCTGCTGACGCACCCCGAGGTCGTTGCCGGTTTCGACGGGTGGGTGGCCGAGGTGACGCCGACCGTCCGGCGGTCGGTGCTCGCGACCAAGCTGCTGCAGCTCACCGTGCCCGGCGTCGCCGACGTCTACCAGGGGACCGAGGTGACCGGGACGTCGCTCGTCGATCCGGACAACCGGCGGCCCGTGGACCTGGAAGGGCTCGCGGCTGTTCTCGGGTCGCTCGACGCCGGGCGGACGCCGTCAGGGCTCGCGGAGGAGAAGCTTGCGGTGACGGCCGCCGCGTTGCGGCTGCGGCGGGCGCATCCCGAGGCGTTCGTCGGGGAGGACGCCGGGTACGAGCCGCTGCCGGTGACCACCGGGCGGGCGGTGGGGTTTGTTCGGTCGGATGCTGCCGGGCCTCGGGTCGTGGTGGTCGCGACGCGGCTCGGGGATGCACCGGGGCTGTTGGACGCGTCCGTCGTGCTGCCGCAGCCTGCGCCGGGGGAGGTGTGGCGGTCCGTGCTGACCGGGGCCTCGGCCGACGCCGGGGCGGTGCGGCTCGGTGACCTGCTGGGGGCGTGGCCGGTCGCGCTGCTGGTGGCGGAGGCTGCTGGTCGTTCGGACGCTGATGGCGGTTCGCACCATGCTGTTCGGGGCGGGGCGGGCGCATGACCGGGGACCTGCGGGTCTGGGCGCCACGGGCGGCTCGGGTCGACCTTGTCCTGTCGGCGAGCGGCACCGCGGAGGCGATGGAGGCCGACGCAGGGGGCTGGTGGCGCTCGCGGCATCCGCTGCTGGCCGGGACCGACTACGCCTTCTCGCTCGACGGCGGCCCACCACGCCCGGACCCGCGCAGCCCCTGGCAGCCCGCGGGCGTGCACGGGCCGTCGCGCACCTTCGACGCTCATGCTCATTCCTGGGCCGACGGCGGCTGGGCCGGCCGCGACGTGCTCGGCGCCGTCATCTACGAGCTGCACGTCGGAACGTTCACGCCCGAGGGCACGCTGGATGCCGCCGTCGGTCGCCTCGACCACCTCGCCGACCTGGGGGTCGACGTCGTCGAGCTGATGCCGGTCGCCGCGTTCGGCGGGCACCACGGCTGGGGGTACGACGGCGTCGCCCTGTGGGCCGTGCACGAACCGTACGGCGGCCCCGCCGCGCTCCAGCGGTTCGTGGACGCCGCGCACGCGCGCGGGCTCGCGGTCTGTCTCGACGTCGTCGACAACCACCTCGGGCCGTCCGGCAACTACCTCGCCGAGTTCGGCCCGTACTTCACCGACCAGCACCAGACGCCGTGGGGCGCGGCCGTGAACCTCGACGGCGAGGGCTCCGCCGAGGTGCGCGTGTTCGTCGTCGAGAAGGCGTTGCGGTGGTTCCGGGACTTCCACGTGGACGCGCTGCGACTGGACGCCGTGCACGCGCTCGTGGACGACTCGCCGCGGCACGTGCTGGCGGAGCTGTCGGACGCCGTCGCTGTCCTTGCTGCCGATCTGGGGCGGCCGTTGTCGCTGGTGGCCGAGTCGGACGCCAACGATCCGCGGACCGTCACGCCTACCGGTGCCTCGTTCCAGGGCCGGGCGGGGTACGGGATGACGGCGCAGTGGGCCGACGACGTCCACCACGCCCTGCACACCCTGATGACCGGCGAACGGCAGGGGTACTACGTCGACTTCGGCACTCCGGAGACGCTCGCCAAGGCGTTGACCAATGTCTTCGTGCACGACGGCGGCTGGTCGACCTTCCGCGGCAAGAACTGGGGTGCGCCCGTGCCCGCCGACCTGGACCGACGCCGCTTCGTCGTCTGCTCCCAGAACCACGACCAGGTGGGCAACCGGGCGCTCGGCGACCGGCCCTCCCGGGTGCTGACGCCGGGGGCGCTCGCGGTGAGCGCGGCCGTGGTGCTGCTCGGGCCGTTCACGCCGATGCTGTTCATGGGCGAGGAGTGGGGCGCGACGACGCCGTTCCAGTACTTCTCGGACCACGAGGAGTCGGAGCTCGCGGCGGCGATCTCGCGCGGGCGGGCGGCGGAGTTCGGCGGGCACGGGTGGGCCGAGCTTTATGGGGCCGATGTTGTGGTGCCTGATCCTCAAGCGCTCTCGACGTTCGAGGCTTCGCGGTTGGACTGGGGGGAGGCTTCGGGCGAGGGCGGGGCTCGGATGCTGGAGCTGTACCGGAGGCTGGTGGGGCTGCGGCGGACGGAGGCGGCCGTGGCTTCCGGGGATCCTTCCGGGACGTCGGTGCGCGTGCAGGACGGGGCTCTTGTCCTGACACGGGTCCCCGTCGGGGCGTCTCGGGGTGCGCGGGTCGATGTGGTGCTGGCCGTGCGGGACGGGGCGGTGTCCGTGGTGGTCGACCGGGGCGGTGAGCCGGCGCGGGTGGTGCTCGACTCGGGGGTGGTGCTCGGGGGCGCGGCGGCGGTCGTCGAGAGCGGCGTCGGTGGGACGACGGTGACGGTGTCGGGGCCAGGGGTCGTCGTACTGCGGTGAGCGGCTGCAGGCGTGTAATCAGCTCATCGGGCGGGCAGATCTGCTCACGCTCTCTTGAGGTCGGCACCTTCCTGCGACGTCGGCAGTCTGCCTCGAGGTCGGTACAGGCCTGGACCGACCTCGAGGCAGACTGCCGACTCTGCGCGGCAAACTGCCGACCTCAGCCGGCCGTCGGTCGTCAGCGCCGGCGTCCCGCCTCTCGGGTCCGAGCGAAATGTGACAGCCTGACCTGCCGGACGGCACGGACCACGGGGGAGACCTGATGCGATCACCAATTCTCGATTACCTCGACACCATCATCGAGCAGACGGCGCACATCGACTCCGGTGCTCTGGCGGACTACATCCCGGAGCTGGCGGCCGCCGACCCCGACCGCGTGGCGGTCGCACTGTGCACGGTGAACGGGACCGTCTATGCCAGCGGCGACACCGACCACGAGTTCAGCATCCAGTCGATGTCCAAGCCGTTCGCCTACGCCCAGGCGATCGAGGACCGCGGGCTGAAGACCGTGCTCAAGCACATCGGCGTCGAGCCCAGTGGTGAGGCCTTCAACGAGCTCTCGCTGGACCCGCAGACCGGCAAGCCGCGCAACCCGATGATCAACGCCGGCGCCATCACGACCCACGCCCTCCTCAAGGATGACGAGGAGTCGGCGGTGGACCGCATGCTCGGGCTGTTCTCGCGGCTCGCCGAGAGGCCGATCGAGGTGGACGAGGCAGTCGCTGCGTCGGAGCTGGCCACCGGGGACCGCAACCTCGGCCTGGCCTACCTGCTGCACTCCTCGGGCGCGCTGCGCCAGGAGCCCCGCGCGGCGGTCACCGGCTACATCCGGCAGTGCGCGGCGTCGGTCACCGTGCGCGACCTCGCCCTGATGGCCGCGACGCTGGCCAACGGCGGCGTCCAGCCCAACACCGGCGAGCGGTTGTTCAGCAGGTCGGGCACCCGGCACCTGCTCAGCGTGATGGCTTCGTGCGGCATGTACGACGCCGCCGGCGACTGGCTCACCACGGTCGGCATCCCCGCCAAGAGCGGCGTGGCCGGCGGCATCATCGGCGTGCTGCCCGGGCAGATCGGCGTCGCCGTCTTCTCCCCGCGCCTGGACCCGCACGGCAACAGCGCGCGCGGCGTCGAGATGATGCAGCTGCTCTCCGACGACCTGGGGCTGCACCTCATGGAGGCCAGCCGGCCCGCCCGGTCGTCGCTGCGCGAGACCCGCGAGGTGACGATCGACGGGCAGCCGGCCACGGTCTACGTGCTGCAGGGCGACCTGGTGCTGAGCAGCATCGAGTCGCTGGTGCGCGTGCTCATCGAGGACCCGCCCTCGACGGAGCTCGTGGTGTTCGACCTGAGCCGCGTCGACGAGGTGCTGCCCGTGGCGCGCCGCACGGCGTCCGAGACGGCGACGAAGCTGATCGACGAAGGGCACCGGATCGCGCTGGTCGATCCTGAGGAGACGGTTGTCGGCTTCTCGGACAGCCAAGGGCGGGCGGTCGAGTGGTGGAGCGTGGAGCGGTTGGAGAAGTGGGCGGCGGGCGTGGCGTGATGGTTCGGTCGGGGCGAAAGAGCCTGCCTGCCGCGGATCTGCTTGCGCCTGCGAACCCGCTACCGTGCCCACGTGCGTTGGTACCCCTGGAGTGACGGCGACCGCATCGCCGTCGCAGATCTTGCCCTGACCCCCGCCGACGGCAGCCCGCTCGTCGAACACGCGGCCTTCCCGTTGCCAACCGAGCACCGCGGCCGGGACACCGTGGACGACGTCGTGGTCACGGGTGACGGCGAGGTCGTCTACGCGGCGCGGGACGCCGTCGTCCGGCTGGACGCCACCGGCGAGGTCGTGTGGTCCCACGACCTCGGCGCCAGCGGACCGCAGCGCGGCTTCGCCCGTTCGGGCCTGGCCCTCAGCCACGACGGTGCCGTCATCTGGGTCTATGCCGCCGATGCCATGGCTGACCGTGGCGACGACGACCGGCTCCTCGTCCTGGACTCGCGTACCGGGCTGCCGCTCGGGTCGACGGCCCTGGACTCGGTCGGCCACGCCGCCGAGCTGCTGGCACACGAGGACGGGAGCCTGCTCGTCGGCGTCGCGCAGGGGCAGGACGGTGGGATCCTCTACCTCGCGCGGTTCGACGACGGCGCGCTCACCGTCCGGGAGCTGACCGGGATGCTCGACGGTGAGCGGGTTCCCTGCGCGTTCTCGCCCGACGGCACGCGTCTGCTGACCTGCGAGTACGCCGGGCCGGACGACGTCGCGGTGCACTCCTGGCCCGACGGCGCCGTGATCGCTTCGTTCGCGGTCGAGGACCTCGCGCCCGACCAGCTCCCGGGCGAGATGCCGCTGCTGGAGTACGGGGCGGGGTTCCTCGATGACGACCAGGTGTTCGTGACGGTCAAGGGCGAGGACGAGTCGGAGGACGACTTCACCGAGTGGGCGGTGCCGATGGTGATCGACCTCGTGTCCGGGGCGGCGCGGGCCGTCGGGGCGCCTGCGCCGTCGTCCGACCGCTGGCCGGTCGTCCTGGGTGACGGCACCTGGATCGCCGTCGACCATCGACCGGACGGGAGCAAAGCGCCGCTGGTTCGTCGCCGGTTCCGGCACGCCCTGGCGTGACAGCAGGCGACCGCCCGCTGCTGCTGGGGCTGCACCCGCCACGGGGCGTCACGAACTGTTGATGCCCTTCGGTAGTCTCCCCGTCGTGTCCGGTTACGAGACAGTCGAGGTTCGCGACGACGGCTACGACGGCGGGCGGGAATACAACCGTCTGCGCGACGAGATCCGAGAACTCCCTGCCCGCGACCTCGAGCAGTATCTGCTCGCGTTGTGGGGGCTGATCGATCAGCGGCATGCGAGCGCGATGGACGAAGCGCTGTTCTTCGAGCTTCTCTGCCAGGCGTTCACGGCCGATGCGCCGGAGTTCGATGAGCGGTGGCTGGCGTCGACACAACCTCCGAGCCTGCCGACCGACGGCGGCCTTGCGGACGAAGGACGTGCGTACACCCGCGAGGTGATTCGCTTTCAGACTGCGGAGCTCCACCGCATGCGCGGCAAGCAGCTCGACGACGAGATGCGGTACTTCGGCGTCTGGTCCGAGACGGGTCACCGGTGGTACAACTTCGAGCCGCATTCATTGCTGGAGTGCGGTGCCGCCGGTCTGTGGGACGAGGACGAGCCCGTGACATGGAGCTGGAGCCTCGTCGGCGAGATCCTTGAGACCGGTCGCATCTATGAATAACCACCGCATCCAAAGGTGCCGACCGGGGCGTCGCGCTTCGCTGACTGCTAGCGAACGGCCCGGTCGGCACCTGGCGCGTTACCGGCCTGTCGGCATCCGCGTCGTCTCCGCAGGCACCGCCTCGCAGACCGTCCCTTCGTCGGGCAGCACGCCGTCGATCAGCACGGCGTCCACTGCGTCGTCGATGCACCGACCGCTTGTGCGGTAGGAGGTGTGGCCGACGCCCGTCCGGGTGAGCAGCACGGCGTCCTCCAGGCGCTCCGTCATGGCCTGCGCCCAGTGGTACGGCGACACGTTGTCCACCTCGCCGCCGACCACCAGGATCGGCGGGGCGCCGGCGCCCGTGAGCTCGTCGGTGAACCGGTCCTTGTTCGCGGCGGGCCAGAACGCGCAGTTCAGCGCGCTGTACGCGGCCCGGCTGCCGAGGCGCTCGCCGCGGGCGTCGATCTCGCGGGCGGCCGCCCGGTGCTCGCCGAGGTTGCGCAGGGCGGGCCAGTCGGCGCAGCGGACGGCGGTGTGGGGCTCCTGCAGGGTGGTGGCGAACGGGCCGCCGAACGGCGCGACCGTCAGGTTCACGACCATGAAGTGGAGGAAGGCGCCGTTGCCCTGCTGCGCCGCGAGCAGGCCCGCGGTGAGCTGCGGCCAGAGCGTGCGGACACCCGCCGCGGCCCGCACACCCTCCAGCGCCATGGCGCCGTCGAGCGTCCCGCCGGGGGTGAGGCCCTCGATCGGCGGGACCTGCAGGGGCTCGCGCTCAAGGTCGGCGATCAGGGCGTCGAACGCGGCCTCCGGGTCGCCGTCGCCGAACGGGCAGGCCTCCACGCCCTCGGCGCGGCACGTCTCGAACCAGAGGTCGAGCGTCTCCTCGTTGGACCTGGCGACGTCGTCGAGCAGGCGGAGCGGGTCGTTCTGCCACAGGTCGGTGTCGACGGGGCCGTCGATCACCATCTGGCGCACGCGCTCCGGGAACAGCGTGGCGTACATCGGACCGACCACGGTGCCGTACGAGGCGCCGTAGAACGTGATCTGCTCCTCGCCGATCGCGGCGCGCACCTGGTCCAGGTCGCGGGCGACGTTGTCGGTGGACAGGCTCGCCAGGTACGCGCGGTCCTGGTGCGTCGCGCAGCCCTTCGCGAAGGTCCGGGCGTCCTTGACCAGCTGCGCGAACGACGTGCCACCCGGGATGGTCGGGTCGCGGTCCTCGGCCGCCTGCTCGGCGCGCTGCTCGTCGGTGAGGCAGCGGACGGCGTCCGACTCCCCGACGCCGCGCGGGTCCATGCCGACGACGTCGAAGCGCGCCACGACGTCGGGCGAGAACGGGCCGGTCTCACCGGTGGGGTCGATGGAGCGGACCATGTCCGACGCCGGCACGCCCGGGCCGCCCGGGTTGATGAACAGGCTGCCGATGCGCCGGTCCGGGTCGGTCGCGCGGTGCCGCACGACGGAGAGCGGGATGTGCTCGCCGTCCGGGTCCGAGTACTCCAGGGGGACCTGGACGGTGGCGCAGTCCAGTCCGGGGCCGCACCCGGCCCAGTCGATCGGGCCCGGGGCCGGGGCGGAGACGGTCGGGCGGGGGACGCCGCCACCGGCCGACGCCGCCAGTGCCGCGCCGGTGCCTGCACACCCGGTCACGGCCAGGGCGACGACGGCGAGCAGCGCAGTGATCCGCAGCGACGCGCGAGTTGTTCTTGGCATGGCACCGACGCTAGGTATCTCACCCGGTGAGTGCATCCGCCGATGGGTCCGGACCTGCCGACCAAAGGAGGAGCGGTCCGGTCACGCCGGCCGGTCGGGATCGCCGAGCCCGGCCTCCTGCACCAGCAGCGCCACCTGGACCCGGTTGTTCAGGCCGAGCTTGGCCAGGATGGACGACACGTGGGTCTTCACCGTGGTCAGGCCCAGGAAGCGGCGTGCCGCGATCTCGGCGTTCGAGAGCCCCGCCCCGATGTCGACCGCGACCTCCCGCTCCCGCTCGCCGAGCACGTCGAGGCGCCGGCGGGCCGTGGCGCGCCGGCCGTCCTGGTCCGAGTCGGCGACCCGGGCGATGAGCCGCCGGGTCACCTCGGGGGAGAGGACGGGGCGCCCCTGGGCGGCGTGCCGGATGGCGACGACGAGCTCGTCGGGCGGGGTGTCCTTGAGCAGGAACCCCGCCGCTCCGGCGCGCAGTGCGCGCAGCACGTGGGCGTCGGCGTCGAAGGTCGTGAGCACCATGACCTGCGGGGCGGGCGAGCCCCGGCGCAGCGTCTCGGTGGCGGTGAGCCCGTCGGTGCCGGGCATCCGGATGTCCATCAGCACGACGTCGGGGCGGTGGCGCCGGGCCAGCTCGACCGCCTCGGCGCCGTCCCCGGCCTCGGCCACGACGCGCAGGTCGGGTGCGCCGCTGAGCATCATCCGGAGCCCGAAGCGGACCACCGGGTCGTCGTCGGCGATGAGCACGTCGATGGCCGGCTCGTCGCCGGGCGCGGGATGAGTCACGTCGGCCAGGGTAGGCGGAGCCGGACCCGCCAGCCGCCCCGGTCCGTCGGGCCGTGGTCGAGGTGGCCGGCCACGAGCCGGGCGCGCTCCTCGAGCCCGCGCAGGCCGGTCCCGGAACCGCTCGGTCGCGCCACCGGGGCGGCGGGGGGCGCGTTGACCACCTCGGCGACGACGTCGTCCCCCGGGCGCCCCGTGATCCGGACGGTGACCCGTGCGCCCGGGGCGTGCTTGCGGGCGTTGGTCAGGGACTCCTGCACCACGCGGTAGAGCGTGCGGCCCTGCAGGTCGGGGAGGGTCCGCTCGCCGGTGGTGACCCCCGCGTCGTCGTGCAGCGTCACCGGCGTCCCGGCCGTGCGGGCCTCCTCGACCAGCTCCAGCACGTCCTCGACCGCGGGCAGGGGCAGCTCTCCCACGGGGGCGCGCAGCACCCCGATCACCTCGCGCAGGTCCTGCAGCGCGCGGTGCGCGTTCTCCCGCACCACCTCGGCGGCCCGGCCGACGTCGTCCGGCGGGGCCGTGCGGGCGTACGCGAGGGCGCCGGCATGGACGCTGAGCAGGGACAGGCGGTGGCCGAGGACGTCGTGCATCTCCCGCGCGATGGCCTGGCGCGCCTCGCGCTCGGAGCGCTCGGCTCGGAGCTGCGCCTCGACCTCGGCGGCCACGGCGCGCTCGCGCAGGGACTCGACGAGAGCACGCCGGTTGCGGATGGTCAGGCCCCATGCGACGGTCGCGGCGCTGCCGAGGCCGATCAACGTGAACACCGTCAGGGGCGGGACGGTCTGGTCCGGCCAGACGAGCTGGTAGGTGCCGAGAGCCGCGACGCCGGTGGCGCACACGGCTGCCGTGGCGCGGGTCGAGGCGTGCAGGGCCACGGTGAAGAGCGCGACGATCGCGGCGCCGCTGACCGTCTCGGAGTAGACGCTGACCACGGCGAGGGCGAGGCCGATCTGGACGGGGTACGCGCGGCGCCACCACAGGGCGACGCAGCCGAGGAGGCCGGTGAGGCGGTCGGCTACCAGGAGCGCTGCGGGGAGCGGGTCGGGCTCGGCGGCCTGGATCCACAGGGACGTCCACGCCAGGGCCACGGCGACGGCGATGAGGGCGACGTCGGTGAGGCGCTCCCGGAGCGCGGGGGTGGTCGGCGTGGTGGGCATCGGGTCGAGCCTAGAGCGGGTGGGTGCGGGCATCGGGGGCTGAGTGGCACACACCTGACCACGACGGGTTAGTCTGCCCCCTTTGGCCGAACTTTCACCCAGGAGTGCCTATGAGCTTCGCTGATCGCATCGTGGCCACCAACGAGCTGATCTGGTCCATCCCGCTGATCGCCCTCTGCCTGCTCGCAGGCCTGTACTTCTCCGTGCGCACCGGCTTCCTCCAGGTGCGGCACATCCCCGACATGCTGGCCCAGCTCAAGCAGGGCAAGGAGTCGGAGGAGGGCACGTCGTCCTTCCAGTCGCTGATGATGTCCCTGGCCGGCCGCGTGGGCATGGGCAACATCGGCGGCGTCGCCACGGCGATCGCGTTCGGCGGTCCCGGCGCCGTGTTCTGGATGTGGACCTCCGCGTTCCTCGGTGCCGCCACCTCCTTCGTCGAGAGCACCCTCGGGCAGATCTACAAGGAGAAGGACCCGGACACCGGCGAGTACCGCGGTGGGCCGGCGTACTACTTCGAGAAGGCCTACCGGCACAAGGCCCGTGGCCTGTCGCTGGTCTACGCGATCCTCTTCGCGGTCGTGACCATCTTCGCGATGAGCTTCTTCCTGCCGGGCGTGCAGGCCAACGGCATGGCCTCGGCGATCAACAACGTCTGGGGCGTGCCCACCTGGGTCACCGCCGTCGGCCTCGTCATCCTGCTGGCCTTCATCGTGATCGGCGGCGTCAAGCGCATCGCCCACTTCGCCGTGATCGTGGTGCCCACGATGGCGTTGGTCTACATCGCCATCGCCCTCATCGTGCTCTTCGTGAACTTCAGCCAGATCCCGGCCGTGTTCGGGCTGATCTTCGGGAGCGCCTTCGGGGCCCAGCCGGTGTTCGGCGCGATCCTCGGCCTCGCCGTCAAGTGGGGCGTGCAGCGCGGCATCTACTCCAACGAGGCGGGCCAGGGCACCGGGCCGCACGCCGCAGCGGCCGCCGAGGTCTCGCACCCGGCCAAGCAGGGCTTCGCGCAGTCCTTCGCAGTGTACGTCGACACCCTGCTCGTCTGTTCCGCGACGGCCTTCATCATCATCTCGACCGGCATGTTCAACACCTTCGCCGGCGAGACCTGGCCGAGCGACGTGATCCACGAGGGCACCGGCGGTCTCGGCACCGACGTCGAGCCCGGTCCGGGCTTCGTGCAGCAGGGCCTGGACGCGGTGTTCCCGGGCGCCGGCCCCGCGTTCGTCGCCATCGCGCTGGCGTTCTTCGCGTTCACCACGATCGTGGCGTACTACTACATGGCCGAGACCAACCTGACCTACCTCACCCGCAAGATGACCAACCGGATCGCGGCGCGGGCCGTGCGGCGGGTGCTGCAGGCCCTCGTGCTGGTCTCGGTGGCGTACGGTGCCGTGACCACGGCGGGCGCGGCCTGGGGCCTGGGTGACATCGGCGTCGGGTCGATGGCCTGGCTGAACATCGTCGGCATCCTGTTCCTCCAGGGCCCTGCCCTCAAGGCTCTCAAGGACTACCGGGACCAGAAGCGGCGTGGGCTGGACCCGCAGTTCGACCCGCGCACGCTCGGCATCCGGAACGCGACGTTCTGGGAGCGCCGCGCCGACCGTGAGGCTCAGGGCACGTCCGGTGGGGACGAGCCCGAGAGGGAGCTCGACCGGGCCTGACGGTTCCTCCGGGCCGGGCGGCGTCGCCCGGCCCGGAGGCAGTACGCTCCGGCCGTGACCCCCGAGACCCACGGCCAGCGGCCCACCGCCGCCGGCGCGGCGTACGACTTCGTCCCCGTCCGTACCGACTACGCGGACCTGCTGCGTGCCATGCCCCAGATGCGTGCGGTACGGGTGCTCGGCTGGTGTGTTCTCGGCCTGATCGCCGCGATGATCGGGCTGTCCTTCCTCCTCGTCCAGGACGACGGCACGCCCGTCGCCGACGCCGCGACCCTGGCCCCGCTGGTGGTGCTCGGTGTGCTCACGGGCGTCGTCGTCCTGGGCTACGCGCCGCTGGGCGCGCACGCCGCCTGGCGCAGGCCGGCGAACCGCGAGCCGGTGCGCGCGGTGCTGGACGACGACGGTTTCCGGCACGAGGGCCCCAGTGGCAGCCAGGCGTGCGTCTGGGGCGTCGCGTCCCAGGCCCGTGAGACGGCCAGGGCCTACTACCTCTACGTGCCGAACGGGCTGGCCTCGATGATCTTCTGGCTGCCCAAGCGGGCCGTCCCGGTCGGCGAGCAGGCCCTGGTCCGGGAGCGCATCCGGGCGCATGTCGGGCGGTACGTGATCCGCTGAGCCAAGGGTTGCTCAGCCGAGGGCGTCCAGGAGCCGGGCGCACCGGGGCGGGTCCTCGGTCAGCCCGTGCTCCAGGCCCCACAGCCGGTGGTCCGTGATCCGCCACAGCGCCCACGCACGGGCCAGCCCGGCGTCCAGCGCGGCGGCGTCGACGAGCAGGTCGAACCAGCGCGGGATCTCGTGGTCCGCCATCTCGTCCACGCGGTGCCAGAGCACGTTCACCGCGGTGCGCTCGGCGTCGCCCCGGCGCAGCACCGGGTCGACCACGCGCCAGCGACCCGCGGCGTCCCGCAGCACCTGGTCGAAGTGGAGGTCCGCGTTCACGGCCACGGGTCCGCGGCGCTCGGCCAGGATCGTGGTCGCGGCCTGCTCGGCGACGTCGATCGCGGAGCGTTCGAACGGCCTGCCGAGGCGTTCCCAGAGCGCGCGCAGGTGCGGGGTCTGCTCGGCGACCTCGTCGGACGTGTGCGGCAGCCCGGCGGCCACGTCGTCGCCAGCGGGGACGGCCAGGCGGCGGGCGATGCGCCCGATCTCCGCGACCGCGACGTCGAGCGGTTCGCGGACCAGCGAGCGGTCCGGGTCCAGCCGTTCCAGCAGGAGGACGCCGTCGTCCGCGTTGCCGGCGAGCTCGACCACCACCCCGTGCCCGTGCCAGAAGCGCAGCGCTGCGGAGAGTGCGGCGACGTCGTCGCCCGGGGGAGCCAGCCGCAGCGCGGCCGGTCCGCCCGGGCTGCGCACGGGCACGACCAGTGCGTTCGAGCCGTGCCGGGCGGTGCCGTCGACCATCAGGTCCCAGCGTTCGCACCAGGTTCCGACCTGCTCGGGCAGGTCGGTGAGCCACTGCCGTTCCTGCGCCGACGCGTTCCACCAGCGGGGCATCGCGCGGAACGTCGGTGGGATCTCGATCATGCGGGGCACGCTACGGAGTGCCGCTCGGCGTGAGCCAAGGATTTGCCCCCGTGCACGAAATGCCTTGCCGCCGGGCCGGACCACCGCCACGCTGGGCCCGATGCCGAGCGACGACGTGGTGCCGACCGACGAGGTGGTCCTGGGCTGGCGTGCGCCCGTGTCCGACGAGGAGGTCGTCGACCTCACGCGGTCCCACGGCGGACACCCCGAACCCGGCTGGTGGGACCAGGTCCGCCCACACTCCCTGGGATGGGTCACCGCCCGGAGCGCGGACGGAACGCTGGTGGGGTTCGTGAACGTGGCGTGGGACGGCGCGGGCCACGCCTTCCTCATCGACACCAAGACGCGCCCCAGCCACCAGCGCCGCGGCGTGGGCACCGCCGTCGTGCGCCGGGCGGTCGAGGGAGCCCGGGCCGCGGGCTGCGAGTGGCTGCACGTGGACTTCGAGCCGCACCTCGAGGGCTTCTATCTCGACGCCTGCGGCTTCCGGCCGACGGCGGCCGGGCTGGTGCACCTCAGGACTGCCGCATCTGCCAGGATGCGTCCGTGACCAGTCACTTCGCCCGGTACCAGGCCGGGGAGCACGACGGCGTGTGGCAGGACCTGCGCGCCCTGGGGCTGACGGCCTTCGACGCGCCGTACCGCGAGGACGCCCAGGCCGTGGCCCGCGAGATGGCGGCACGCGCCCGCCGGAACGTGGAGACGCTCGTGGACCGCCTGACGGCGGACGGCTTCGTCGCCGCGCGGAACGACGACGACGCGACGCCGCGCCCGGCGCACTTCCCGCCGTCCGACGGCGCCCCCGCGCTGGCGGACTGGATGGAGGCGCAGTTCGCGCCGTTCCCGATGACGGTGGCGGCATGGATCCGCCAGGTCGGTGACGTGTGGCTCGTGGGCGAGCACCCGCGCTGGCCCGAGAGCGTGCTGGCCGACCCGCTCGTGGTCGAGTTCGAGCACAGCGTGTACGGGGGTGGCTCGCGCGAGTACTACGAGGGCGAGTGGGAGCTCTGGCAGGAGGACGCGGACCAGGACGGCGTCTCCCCGTTCCAGCTCGACTACGCGCCCGACGCCCTGCACAAGGCCAACATCAGCGGCGACGGCCCGTACGGGATCGAGCTGCCCGGCGTCGGCGTCGACGGCCTCGTCGGTCCGACGACGTGGTTCGTGGACGACCTCAACACCGCGTTCGCGGCAGGCGGGTTCCCCGGGGCGCTGCGGGCCGAGGGCTACGTGGACCCGCCCGCCGGGCTGCGCGAGGGCCTGGTGCGGGACCTGCTGCGGCTCTGACCCCTCCGGGTCAGGGCACGGATGCCTCATCCAGGGTGGGCTGCCGGCGCGCGTCGAGCAGGGTGTGCGCCACCGTGACGCCGAGGGCGCACACGAGCAGGACGAGGGTGCCGGCCAGCGTCGCCCGCAGGCCGAGCAGGGCGAGGAGCCCGCTGGCGACGATGACACCGAGCGACGTGGCGGTGCGCAGCAGCGCGAACAGCTCGACCCGGCGGTCGGGCGGGGCGAGCCGGTCCAGGGCCAGCGAGTAGAAGGTGCCCAGGACCGGCAGGAAGAAGCCGATGACGGCGGCGCCGGCGAGCGCCGTGGCGAGGTGCCCGCCGAGCAGCACCAGGGCGGACGCCGCGGTGGTCGCGGCCAGGTAGGTGACGACGCTCCAGGGGCGGGGCATGCGGTTGCGGACGCTGACGACGACGCCCCCGGTGACCGAGCCGACGCACAGGACGAGGGCGAACAGGAAGGACCACGCCGGGCCGAGCCCGAAGGCGAGTGCGAACGAGACGGCGCCGACCTCGACGGACGCGACCACCCCGCCTCCGGCGGCGGCGCACAGCAGCCAGACGTAGGCCTGCCGGGGGATCCGCCGGCGGGCGCGGGCGGGTTCGTCGACGCGCAGGTCGTGCGCCTCGGGGACGGCCGGCATGAGGACCAGCGGCCCGACGCCGAGCACGGTGACGGCGGCCATGGCCCACACGGGCGAGACGGCGCCGAGCAGGGAGGCGAGCACCGGTGCGAGGGCGAAGGTGATCTCGTTCAGGGTCGCGGCGACGCCGAGCGCGCGCGGCAGGTCGCGGGGTTCGACGAGGTGGTTGAGCAGCAGCCGCTGGTAGCCGTAGGCGGCGCCGTTGACGGCTCCGGCCGCCACGACGGCGAGCACCAGCAGGGCGAACGGCACCTGCGCGGCGGCCAGCACGGTCACGGCGGCCAGGGCGGCGGTGCGGACGGCGATGAGCGCGCGCAGGTAGCGCACGCCGTCGAACCGGCGGCCCAGGCGGGACATGGGGACGGCGCCGACGATCTGGGCCGCCGTCATGGCGAGGACGAGCGCGGCGCCGGACTCCGCCGTCCCGGTGATGGGGAGGGCGATGAGGGCGAACGCGATGGGGGCCGCGGCCTGGGGCACGCCGAACGTCCCGTACCCGGCCTGCCAGCGGAGCACGTCCCAGCGCGAGCGCTGCCGGTCGGGCGTGTGCTCCGGCGCTGGTGCCGGGGTGCGGGTCATCGGGGTCTCTCGTTCCTGTGGAGCTGGTGTTCGTAGAATGCGGCTGCGGCCGGCTCCTCGGCCGGACCACGCACGGTGAGCACTATATTGCTCACTGAGGGTGGATGTCGACGTGCCGGTGAGGCGAGGGGTGCATGGCGGAGCGGATCAGGCCCGAGGTGGCGGTCCTCGTGGGCCGGCGCATCCGCGCCCTGCGGTCGGGTGCGGGGCTGAGCGTCGCCCGGCTGGGGGAGCTCAGCGACGTCAGCCGCCGGATGCTCACGCAGATCGAGCTCGGCCAGGCCAACCCCAGCCTCGCCACGGTCGACCGCATCGCCTCGGCGCTCGGGACCACGTTCCCCGCTCTGGTCGGCCTGGCCGGCGAACCCTCGCCCGACGGAGTCCTGGTGTGGTCGACGCCGAACGGGAGCTGGGCCTACCTGCTCAAGTCGACCGAGACGAGCGAGGTCTCGGTGGAGCTGTGGAAGTGGCACATCGTCGGTGACGACACCTACCAGACGGCGCCCGAGCAGGGCGCGCCCGACTCGATGGTGCACGTGCTGCACGGGCGGCTGCGCCTCCGGTCGAGCACGGCCGAGCTGCACGTGGACGAGTCGGAGTCGGCGCGCATCGTCAACGACCCGGCGTACGCGTTCGGGACCGCCGCTGAGGCGACGGACTTCCTGTGGGTGGTGATGATCCCCCGCCGGGGGTGACGGGACCTGCCGGCACCACTGACAGATGTCACGCCGAAGACGTGACGTGACGGCACTGTCGGACGGGTGAGATCTCGGGTGTGATCGTTGGTGCCGGGCAGCTGCACGCCGCCCCCGGCGCGACCCGCACCCGACCTCGGAGATGCCCATGAAGAGATCACGCACCACAGCAGGTGCCGCCTCGGCGCTCGCCGCCGTCGTCGCGCTCACGGGAACGCTTGCCGTCCCGGCGGCCACCGCGGTGTCCGGTGCCGGGACACCGGGCCGTTCGGCGGTGGCTACGGCTGACGACGCGGTCACGCACGACGAGAACGACCGGGTCCCGGAGGGCGCCGCCTGGACGCAGCACTACTTTCCCTCGTCCGACGGCTCCGACGTCGAGCTGCACGCCGACGTCCTGCTCCCCGAGGACCTGGGCGCGGACGAGCAGGTGCCGGTGATCCTGTCGGCCGGCGCGTACTTCGGGCACTCGGGCGAGCTCGCGGTCGAGGGGCATGCGCACACCGGTCCGTCGGGCCGGTTCGGCGACCTGGTCGAGGGCATCGACCTGTTCGACCGGGGCTACGCCCTGGTCCTGGTGGACGTGCGGGGCTACGGCGGGTCCACCGGCTGCCTCGACTTCGTCGGGCCGGGCGAGCAGGCGGACGTCGCCGCGGCGATCGACTGGGCCGCGGAGCAGCCGTGGTCCACCGGCGCCGTCGGCATGTACGGCAAGTCGTACGACGCTACCACCGGCCTGGTCGGCAACAACCTGGACCAGGATGCGCTCAAGGCCGTCGTGGCCCAGGAACCGATCTGGGACATGTACGACCGCGTGCGATCGAACGGCGTGCCGCGCCAGGAGGGCATCATCGCGCCCGGCACGTACAACACGATCGCGACGCTGCCGCAGCTCCCGGACGACGACGAGCGCTACCGGGAGAACTCGACGTACGAGCAGCGGCACCCGGAGTGTCTCGCGGCCAACACGTCGAACACGTTGATCGCGGACCCCGGTACCAGCTACTGGAGGGACCGAGACCTGGCCCGCCAGGCGGCCGGGAGCGACACGCCCCTGTTCGTCACGCAGGGCTTCCTCGAGTGGAACACCCGGCCCGAGGGCATGGCGGAGTACCTGGCCAACCACGAGGGTCCCCAGCGGGGCTGGCTCGGTCCGTGGGACCACGTGCGCGGCAACGACCGTGACCCGGACGGGACCCTGAAGATGGGGCGTGAGGGCTGGTTCGACGAGATCGGCGCGTTCTACGACCAGTACCTCAAGGGCATCGAGCCCACCACCGGCTACCCGGCCTTCGCGGTCCAGGACAGCACCGGCGCCTGGCGCGGCCAGGACACGTGGCCGGTCGTGGAGCGCACCGCGCGGATCCGGCTCGGGGACGGTTCGTACGTGGACGACGGCGGCCCGTCGGAGGAGCAGGACGGCGCGCGCTCCAGCTACGTCGTGTGGTCCGCGCCGGTCGAGCAGGCCACGCGCGTGGTCGGGGCGCCGAAGGTCGCGCTCCGCGCCCAGGGGACCGGCAACGTGCTGGTCGAGCTCCACGACGTCGCCCCGGACGGCACCGCCGTCATGTTCGACGAGCAGGCCGCCGTGCTGGGTCCGGGCCGCCTCGACCTCGACCTGGAGCAGACCGACTGGACGCTTGCCGCCGGTCACCGGCTGGCGGTCGAGATCGGCTCGATCCAGGGCGGCTCGTGGATCGACACGCCGTCGGGCCAGACGATCCGGGTCACCGACGCGCGGCTGGAGCTGCCGCTGGACGACCCCGCCGACGACGTGCCGACGGCCGGCGGGCGCGCGACGTGGCTGGACGCCTACGTGGCCGCGTACACCAGCGAGCTGCCCGTGGGAGGGGCGGACTTCAGGTTGCCGCCGGTCGGTTGACCGGCACCTGGTCACCCGGCCCGGGTCAGGTGACCAGGCCGGTGCGGTAGGCGTGGACCACGGCCTGTACGCGGTCCCGCAGGCCGAGCTTGGTCAGGATGCGCGACACGTACGTCTTGACCGTCTCCTGGCTGATCACCAGCCGCGTCGCGATCTCCCCGTTCGACAGGCCGTCGGCGATCAGGCGTAGCACCTCCAGCTCGCGCGGGGTGAGTCCGGTGTCGCCGGGTTCGTCCCGCGCCGGACGGATCCGGGCGGCGTACCGGCCGACGAGCTGCCGGGTCACCTCCGGGGCCAGCAGAGCGGCCCCGGAGGCGACCGTGCGGATGCCCTGCAGCAGCTGCGCCGCCGGTGCGTCCTTGAGCAGGAACCCGCTCGCCCCGGCGCGCAGCGCCTCGTACACGTACTCGTCCAGGTTGAACGTGGTCACCACCAGCACCTTGACCGGTCGGGCCACCCCGGAGCCGGCGAGCAGCCGGGTCGCCTCGATGCCGTCCAGCACCGGCATGCGGACGTCCATCACCACGATGTCGGGCCGCAGCTCGTGGGCGAGCTCGACGGCGGTCCGCCCGTCCCCGCACTCGCCCGCCACCTCCATGTCGGGCTGCGCGTCGATGATCGTCGTGAACCCGGTACGGATCAGCATCTGGTCGTCGCACACCAGCACCCGCAGCGGTGCGGCCGGGGAACCGGCGGTCACGAGGCGCTCCCCGTGGGGATGCGCGCCGACACGACGAAGCCGCCGTGGGCGTCCGGGCCCGCGCCGAGCTCGCCGCCCAGCGCACCGACCCGCTCCCGGAGCCCGGCCAGGCCCCGCCCGCCCCGGCCCGGCGGACGGTTCGCCACCGGACCCGGCGAACCCTCCCGTGGTCCCGGCACCGCTGTCACGACCTCCACGCCGATCTCCCTCTCGTCGTAGTGCACGTCCACCACCGTCCGGCTCCCGCGCGCATGCTTCAGGGCGTTCGTCAGCGCCTCCTGGACCACGCGGTACGCCACCAGCTCCGCGCTCCCGCTCGCCGGCGACGGCGAGCCGTGCTCGGCCAGCTCCACGGGCTGACCCGCGCGGCGCGTCTGCTCTACGAGCGCGTGCAGGTCACCGGTCGACGGCGCCCGGGCCGGCCCGTCGTGCCCGGGATCCAGCACGTCGAGCAGGTTCCGCAGGTCGGCGATCGCGCGCCGGCCCGTGTCCGTCACGGCGTCGAGGGTCTGCTCCAGGCGGTCCGGCGCCGCCGTCAGGTACCGCGCGGCCTCCGTCTGCACCACCATGGCCGTCACGTGGTGGGTCACCACGTCGTGCAGCTCGCGCGCGAGGCGGGTGCGTTCGGCGGCGCGCGTGTCCTCCGCGACCCGGAGCCGGCGCTCCGCCTCGGCCGCCCGCGTCGAGCGCAGCCAGGCGCCGATGCCCCAGGTGAGCACCAGGGCCAGGAAGAACGTCACGTACTCGTCCGGCCGTTCCGTACCGCCGCGCCGGTCGAGCGCCACCGCCAGCACCGCGTACCCGGCGCCGAGCGCACCGGCCACGGCGAGACGGCGTCGGGCGAGGTGGGCGCCCGTGCTCACGAGCGCGACCGCCAGCGCGTTCCCGGCGAACGACGGGTAGGCCAGGAGCTGGGCGAGCGCGAACCCGGACGAGACCAGGGCGACGCACGCCGCGGGCCACCGCCGTCGCACGGCCAGCGGCAGGCACTGCAGGGCGATGGCCAGCACCGCCCACGCGTCGACCGGCCGGGCCGGCAGGCCACCGACCTGGGTGCCGTAGTCGCGCAGCACCGGCACGAAGGCCGCCGCGGCGAGCCCCAGGGCGAGCGGCAGGTCCCGGACGGTGACGTCGAGCCGGTGCCACCGGTCCAGGACCGGCCTCAGATCGATCACCGGGGGAGCGTAGCGGTCACGTCCGTCCGTGCGGCCCGCCGCAGCGGCACGATCCGGCCCCGCCGGTGGGCCACCACGAGGAACACGGCGGCCGTCACGACGCAGAACACCACCGAGTACAGGCTGCCCTCCGGGCCGAAGGTGCCGCCCGTCACGAGCACGTGCCCCGACGTCGTGGCGTCGAGCAGCCCCTGCGGGGTGTCGTTGCCGGAGACCTCCGTGCTGAAGATCGCGCTCCCGGCCACGTTCCAGCCGAGGTGCAGGCCGATGGGCACCCACAGCCTGCGCGTGGCCACGTACGCCGCGGTCAGCATGCCGCCCGCCTCGATCGCGATGGCGATCGCACCCCACAGGGTGGCGTGCGGGTTGAGCAGGTGCGCCAGCCCGAACAGGAGACCGGTGGCCGCCAGGGCGACCCAGGTTCCGGTCCAGCCCTCCACCACCCGGAACAGGACACCCCGCCACAGCAGCTCCTCGGTCACGGCAGCGGCGGCCATGAACCCCAGCAGCCCCAGTGCGCTCGACGGCGACCCCAGGCCGTGCACGGTGTAGCTGCCGAGAAAGGCGAGGTTCACGATGACGAGGGCGAACAGGCCGAGGCCGAGCAGCGTGCCCCGGACGAGGGCGGGCGCGGCACCCCGGAGGGCCGCCTCCACCACGGCTCGGCGCTCGGTCAGCCGCACCACCCACCGGTAGACGACGACGCCGACCACGGCCGTCGCCAGGCCGACGGCGAACGTCAGCCAGGGGTCGTCCTCGACCGCCACGAGGGCCTGTCCACCGAGGAGCGAGACGGCCACGACCGCCACGAGCTGCCACACCAGACGCACGATGACTCCTTCGCGAGAGGCCGCGGCGGGTGCGCCGCGGGCTACCCGGAACGCTAGGGAACCGGGCCCCGCCAGGTCGTCACCGCACGGTGGACACCTGCGGGTAGCTCGCACGGGGGACAGTCACGGGGCCAGACTGGGCCGGGTGCAGACCACCCTCGACCGCATCCGCGCCGAGATCGCCGCCCACCCGTCCAACGCCTGGGCCCGCGACCTCGGGTACGAGCCGCTCTACACCGCGGGGCCGGGCGCGCGGATCGCCCTCGTCGGCCAGGCCCCCGGCCGCAAGGCACAGGAGAGCGGCGTGCCGTGGAACGACGCCAGCGGGGTGCGGCTGCGCGCCTGGCTCGGCGTCGACGACGCCCAGTTCTACGACCCGGACCGGTTCGCCATCCTGCCGATGGACTTCTACTACCCGGGCAAGGGGGCGTCCGGCGACCTGCCGCCCCGCAGGGACTTCGCCGCCCGGTGGCACGGGCAGATCCTCGCCGAGCTGCCTCACGTGGAGCTCACGATCCTGGTGGGCGCCTACGCCCAGAAGTACTACCTGGGCTCCCGCGCGAAACCGACGCTGACCGCGACCGTGCGCGCCTGGGCCGAGTACCTGCCGGCGGACATCCCGCTCGTGCACCCCTCCCCGCTCAACTTCCGCTGGCAGGCCAGGAACCCCTGGTTCGAGGACGAGGTCGTGCCCGCCCTCCGGGCGCGGGTGGCCCAGGCGCTCGCGGCCGGCGGTCGAGGGGCCGCGGTCAGCCGCCGTGGCTCACCCGCGCCGGCTCCCACGCGAAGCCGTCGGGGTCGGTGACGGTCCCGAGGTCGCCGTGCACGACGAGCCGGTGCGAGCCCGAGCCCTCCGGCGGCACCCCGGCGTCCTTGGCCAGCGCGCGGTGCTTGTACAGACCGAACCCGACCCGGCCGGACCCCTTGCCGAAGTCGACGTAGGAGCCGAAGCTCTTGCCCACCGTCAGGCCGTGCTCCACGTAGAACGCCTTGCTGGTCCGCACGTCCGCCACCCCGACCAGGAGCACCACCTCGTCGATCGTGCGGGTGACGGGGGCGGAGTCCTTCCGGGCGGACGTCGCGACCTTCCAGATCGCGCCGTCGGGCGCCTGGACCACGCCGCCGTGGCCCCACAGGGACGTGGCCACCGGCTTGAGCACGGTGGCGCCGGCGGCGACCGCGGCGTCGAACAGCGCGTGGACGTCGCCCGGCTGCGCGGCGACGAGGGACAGGTGGTACCCGCGGAACCCGGACGTGGGTGCGTCGGTCTCGCGCAGGTGCAGGATGTCGCCCAGGTCGAAGGCGGCGTCGTAGAAGGAACGTGCCGAGCTGAGGTCGGTCACCTCGAGGGTGACGGAGTCGATGTGTGCCATGCCGTCGACGCTAGGCGGCGCGCACCGGCGGGGGCTTCTCGATTCCTGACCGGATGCGCGGGCCGGGGGACGAGACACGTTTGACGGGTCATTTACAGCGCTGTAAATTCCGACGGTCGCCGCGAGCAATGGAGTTCGAGCAATGGGAGATGCAGCGTGAGTCCAGGTGTGAGTGCAGGTTTCAGCCGTTCCGTCCCGCTGAGCCGCCGGTCGTTCCTGGCCGGCTCGGCCGCACTGGTCGCACTGGGTGCAGCGGGCTGCGCGTCGCCCACCGGGTCCTCCGGTGGGGGCACCACGCTGCGCTTCTACGAGCAGAAGCAAGAGGTCATCGCCTACTTCGACGAGCTGCTGCGCCGGTTCGAGAAGGAGCGGCCCGGCATCACCGTGGTGCACGACTCGACCGTGGCCATCGCGCCGCAGTTCGTGCGCAACGAGCCCGCCGACGTCGGTTGCTTCAACGACAACCTGGAGCTCGCCCGGTACATCAAGCGCGGGGTGCTCGGTGACCTGTCCGACCTGCCGTCGGCGCAGACGGTCCGGACCGACATCGGCGAGCTGACCGACCAGTACGCGACCTACCCCGGGCGCACGAGCGTGCTGCCGTACTCGCTCGCCGCCGCGGGCGTCATCTACAACAAGAAGATCTTCCGCGACCACGACCTGCCGGTGCCGGAGACCTGGTCGCAGTTCGTCGACGTGTGCGAGGAGCTCAGCCGCGCCGGGATCACGCCGGTCTACGCGACCGACCGTGACACCTGGACCCTGTGGCAGGGCCTGTTCGACTACTCGGTGGGCAGCCTCGTGGCGCCGGGGGAGTTCTTCGCGCGGATGAAGGAGCTCGGTACCGAGGTGGGTCCCGACTCCGAGGTGTCGTTCGAGAAGGACTTCGCCGTGCCGATGGAACGCGCCAAGACCGTCTCGTCATACTTCAACCCGGACCACGCGGTGCGCGCCTACGCGGACGGCAACCTGGCGTTCGGCAAGGGCGAGGCCGCCATGTACCTCCAGGGGCCCTGGGCGCTCAGCCAGATCGCGCTGGTGGACCCCGACCTGGAGATCGGCACGTTCCCGCTGCCGGTCTCCGAGAACCCGGACGACCGGCAGGCCCGGGTCAACATCGACCTCGGCCTGTGGATCCCGACGGCGTCGCAGCACCAGGAGGAGGCGCGCGAGCTGGTCGAGTTCCTCATGCGGCCCGACATCATCAACGCCTACAACGCCGACAACCTCGCCTACTCGACCCTCAAGGACGCCCCGCCGCAGCGTGACGAGCGGCTGGCCGGGCTCCAGGAGTACGTGGACCGCGCGGCCTTCTACCAGGGCGCGGGCACGTTCGTGCCCACGTCGATCCCGCTGGGCAACTACCTGCAGTCCGCCATCCGCAGCGGCAACTTCGAGGGCATGCTGCGCCAGCTCGACGCCGACTGGCGCCGCCTGGCGGGACGGGGCGCGACCGTATGACTGGCACAACGTTGTATCACCTGGAACCTGCCCGGCTCGACGAGGAGCGACGATGACCGCACAAGCCGCACTGCCCCTGCCCACCGCGGAGGGAGGGCGAGGAGACCGGCACCGGTCGGGCGGCCGGCGCGTCGAGCCGGTCTTCTACCTGTTCCTGGTGCCGACGCTGCTCGTGTTCACGGCGTTCGTCGTGGTCCCGGCGCTGATCGGCATCTTCTACAGCCTCACCGACTACGTCGGCTTCGGGGACTGGTCGTTCCTGGGGCTGCGCAACTACGCGGCGCTCTTCAGCGACCCGCGGATCCTGGAGTCCTACGGGTTCACGCTCGGGTTCGCACTGGTCACCGTGGTCGTGGCGCAGGTGATCGCCCTGGCGCTTGCCGTGGCGCTGTCCCGGCGCATCCGCTTCGTGACCACCCTGCGCACGGTGTTCGTCATCCCGATGGTGGTCTCCGGCATCGTCGTGGCCTACGTGTTCAACTTCCTGTTCTCCAACTCGCTGCCCGCGATCGCCACGGCGGTCGGGTTCGGGCCGCTGGAGGAGAGCATCCTCGGCAACCCGGACCTGGCGTGGCTGTCCATCGTGATCGTGTCCGCGTGGCAGACCATCCCCGGCGCGCTGCTGGTCTACACCGCCGGTCTCACCTCGATCCCCGGCGAGCTGTACGAGGCCAGCGCCCTGGACGGCGCCTCCCCGTGGCGGCAGTTCCGGTCGATCACCGTGCCGCTCATCGCGGGCTTCATCCTCATCAACACGATCCTCGGCGTGAAGGGCTACCTCGGCGTCTACGACGTCATCGTCGGTCTGACCGGCGGCGGTCCCGGCACGTCGACCAGCAGCGTCGCCATGACGATCTTCGGTGGCTTCACCGGCGGCGACTACGCCTACCAGATGGCCAACGCCACGGTCTTC
The DNA here is from genome assembly GCF_049532985.1 of Promicromonospora sp. MS192. GTDB lineage: Bacteria > Actinomycetota > Actinomycetes > Actinomycetales > Cellulomonadaceae > Promicromonospora. Next base: position 658,995 of record NZ_CP186693.1, read on the forward strand.
CTGATCGTCACCGCGCTCATCTCCGTCGCCCAGATCGTCGCCACCCGAGGAAGGGCGGTCCAGCTGTGACCACCGTCGACACGACCCGCGCGGCCGCGCCGCGCCCCGCCGTCCGCCCCGGCAACCGGCCCGGCGCCAGGGGCCGGGCCCACCGCACCAACTGGCCGCTGACCGTTCTGCTCTGCCTGGCGACGCTCACGGTCTTCGTGCCGCTCTACGTCACGCTGTCGATGGCGTTCAAGACCAGCGCGCAGTCCGCCGACGGCAACGCGTTCTCCCTGCCGGCGCCGTTCAACCCGGCCAGCTTTGCCGAGGCGTGGTCGCTGACCCGGTTCCCGGTGTCGTTCGGGATCTCCGTGGCGGTCGCGGCGATCGCCGTCGTGCTCACGCTGCTGCTGAGCTCGCTGGCGGCCTACGCCATCGCGCGGAACTGGTCCCACCGGTCCTTCCGCTGGTCGATGATCTACCTGCTGGTGGCGCTGTTCCTGCCGTTCCCCGTGGTCGCGCTGCCGCAGATCCAGCTCACGGCGCTCACCGGCCTGGACAACCCGCTGGGCGTGGGGATCCTGCACGCCATGTTCCAGCTCTCGTTCAGCGTGCTGCTCTACACGGCCTACCTGCGCTCCATCCCCGTCGAGCTGGAGGAGAGCGCCCGGATCGACGGCGCGAGCACGGGGCAGATCTTCTGGCGGATCATCCTGCCGCTGCTCGGTCCCATGAACGCGACGGTCGGCATCTTCGCCTTCCTCGCCTCGTGGAACGACTTCATGATGCCGTCGCTCATCATGTCCGACCCCACGCTGCAGACGCTGCCCGTGGTGCAGAACATCTTCCAGAGCCAGTTCGGCACCAACTACAACGTCGCGTTCGCGTCGTACCTCATGGCGATGGCGCCGACGATCGTCGTGTACCTGTTCGCGCAGCGCTGGGTGATCAGCGGCGTGACGCAGGGCGCCGTCAAGCACTGACCCCCGGCCGCCGCACCACCCGCACCACCGACTCCCGAGGAGCCACATGTCTCAGACCGTCGACAGCCTGCCCGCCGTCCGCCCGCTGCCCGACGCCGCCCCGCACGCGCGGCCCGAGCAGCAGGTGCTCGGCGCCGGCTGGCGGATCACCGTGCTGACCGAGGGCGTGTTCCGCGTCGAACGGTCGGCCGACGGGGGCTTCGAGGACCGCGCCTCGACGTTCGCGATCCGCCGGGACCTGCCGCCGGCCGAGTTCGCCGTCGAGCGCGTGGGGGACGGCGTCGTGGTCACCACGCGCCGCGCCCGCCTGCGGTACGACGGCGGGGAGTTCTCCGCCAGCGGGCTCGTCGTCGAGGTGCTGGGGCGCGACTCCGGGCGCTGGCGGTACGGCGAGCCCACGCGCGACCTCGGCGGGACCGCCCGCACGCTGGACGACGTCGACGGCCGGACCGACCTCGAACCGGGCGTCGTGGCGCCCGACGGGATCGGCGTGATCGACGACTCGGCCTCGTTCCTGTTCGAGGACGGCGGCTGGGTGGGCTCCCGGGTGCCCGGCCGGCAGGACCTGTACGTGTTCGTGCACGGCCGCGACTACGCCGACGCCGTCGGTGACCTCTACCGGGTCTCCGGCAACCCGATGCGGCTGCCGCGCTGGGCACTGGGCAACTGGTGGAGCCGGTACCACCCCTACAGCGACGAGTCCTACCTGGCGCTGATGGACCGGTTCGACGAGGAGGGCGTGCCGTTCTCCGTCGCGGTGATCGACATGGACTGGCACCGCGTGGGGTCGGTGCCGCCCGAGTACGGCAGCAGCTGGACCGGGTACTCGTGGGAGCCCACGCTGTTCCCCGACCCTGCGGCGTTCCTGCGCGCCCTGCACGAGCGCGGCCTGCGCACCACGCTCAACCTGCACCCGGCCGACGGCGTCCGCGCCTTCGAGGACGCCTACCCGGCCATGGCCCGCGCCCTGGGCGTGGACCCGGACAGCGGGCAGCCCCTCGGGTTCGACCCGACCGACCCGGCCTTCCTGCAGGCCTACTTCGAGCACCTGCACCACCCGCTGGAGGAGCAGGGCGTCGACTTCTGGTGGATCGACTGGCAGCAGGGCCGCACCTCGGGCATGCCCGGCGTGGACCCGCTGTGGGTGCTGAACCACTTCCACCACCTCGACGCCGCGCGCGACGGCCGGCCGGGCATGACGTTCTCCCGGTACGCCGGACCCGGCAGCCACCGGTACGCGGTCGGGTTCTCCGGCGACACCGTGGTCTCGTGGGCGTCGCTCGCGTTCCAGCCGGAGTTCACCGCGACCGCGGCCAACATCGGCTACTCCTGGTGGAGCCACGACATCGGCGGCCACACCCGCGGCGTGCGGGACGACGAGCTGGCCACCCGGTGGGTGCAGTCCGGCGTCTTCTCGCCGATCATGCGGCTGCACTCCGCGAACAACCCGTTCATCCGCAAGGAACCGTGGCAGTTCCCGCCGGAGCACCGTGCCGCGATGACCGATGCGCTGCGGTTCCGCCACCGCATGGTGCCCTACCTGTACACGATGAACCACCGTGCGGCGGCGGGCGTGCCGCTCGTGCGGCCGATGTACCACCTGGAGCCGCGCCGGCACGAGGCGTACGGCGTGCCCAACCAGTACGCGTTCGGCAGCGAGCTGCTGGTCGCGCCGATCACGACGCCGCGGGACGCCGCGTCCCTGCGGGGGAGCGTGCGCGTGTGGCTGCCCGAGGGGCTGTGGACCGACATCTTCACGGACGCCGTCTACCAGGGCGGGCGCACCGTCGAGATGCACCGGACGCTGGGTTCCGTCCCGGTGCTGCTGCGCGAGGGCGGCATCCTGCCGCTGGACGGCGGGACCGACCTGGACGCCACGCGCAACCCCGAGGCGCTGGAGGTGCTCGTGGCACCGGGGGCGTCGGGAGAGCTCGTGCTGGCGGAGGACGTCGAGGGGGACGATTCGCCGGGCGGCGGCGGTCGGGTCGACGGCGCGGGGTCGAGCGCAGCGGGCGGTGTCGCCTCGTCCGGCGCTGACGGGCCGGCCGCGACCACCGTGCTGCGGTGGGACCGCGAACGCGGCGAGCTCCGCATCGAGCCTGTGCGCGGCGACGCTTCGGCGGTGCCCGCGCAGCGGGAGTGGACGCTCACGTTCCTGGCCGGTGTCCCCGCTGGCCCGGTCACGGTCGACGGCCTCCCAGTCCCGGTGGACGGTGTCGACGGCCGCTGGAGCGTGCGCGCGTCGGGGCCCGTGACCGGCGAGATCGTCGTCCGGGTCGCGGGCGGGCCGCTGCGGGTCGGCGCGGACCGGACCGAGGCGGCGCGCGTCGTCCTGGAGAGCGCGCAGTGGGGCAACCCGGAGAAGCTGGAGGCGTGGGACGTGGTCAGGAGCACGCGTCCGGTGGCGCAGAAGATCGCCGAGCTCACCGCCGTGGACCTGCCGGAGACGGTGCGCGCGGCGCTGGTGGAGCAGCTCGCGGCGGTCGACCCGGCGGCGCGCTGAGGGGCTGCCCCGGCGGCGCGCGTCGGGCTGCCCCGCTGGGGCGCGTCGGGCTGCTCCGGCGTCGGCAGTTTGCTTCGAAGGTCGGCAGTTTGCATCGAAGTCGGCACAGGCCTGGACCGACTTCGAAGCAAACTGCCGACCTGGTTGAGGGGAGTGCCGACCTGGGCGGGGGAGCGCCGACCTGGTTGAGGGGAGTGCCGACCTGGGCGGGGGAGCGCCGACCTGGTTGAGGGGAGGGCCCATCTCGCCGGCGGGGCCACCGGGGTTGCTCAGGGCGTGAGCTCCGGGGCGCTCTCGCGGAACTCGATCCGGTGGCCCACCGTGACGTGGCGGCCCGGGCCCGCGTAGCCCTCCAGGCGTTCCAGCAGCAGGTCGAGGGCCTGCTCGGCGAGCGCCCGGGTGTCCGGCGCGACCGACGTCAGGCTCGGTGCGGTGCTCGCACCCAGCTCGATGGCGTCCCAGCCGATCACCGCGACGTCGCCCGGGACGTCCAGGCCGTGCCGGCGCAGGGCGCGCAGGGCGCCGATCGCGGCGAGGTCGTCGCGGCACAGCAGGCTGTCCAGCTGCAGCCCGGCGTCCAGCGCGGCACCGAGGGCCTCCTCGGCGTCGCGGGCGTCGCCGTCCTGCCGCCGGGTGACCAGCAGGTCCGGGTCGACGGGCAGGCCCGCCTCGGTGAGCGCGGCGCGGTAGCCCTCCATCCGCAGCCTGGAGGTCCACGAGATGTGGTCGGTCTCGTGGCCGAGGAAGCCGATGCGGCGCCGTCCCGCGCGCACCAGGTGCCGGACGGCGTCGCGGGCCGCGGCGACGTTGTCGATCGCCACCTGGTCCGCGCCGTGGGGCTGGGGGTCCTCGCCGAGGAAGACGATGGGCAGGCCGTGCCGCTGGTCGTCCAGGTCGCGAGCGGCCAGGACCTGCGGCTGGAGCACCATCCCGTCCATGATCCCGTGCTCGGGGTCACGCAGCACGGACCGCTCGCCGTCCGCCGTCGCGCCCGTCTCCGCGAGCAGCAGGCGGTAGCCGCGTGCCTCGGCGACCCGGGCGAAGACGTGCGCGAGCTCCGCGAAGTACGGCCGCCGCAGGTCGGGGAACGCGAGCCCGAGCATGCTCGACCGTCCTGTCGCGAGGCTGCGGCCGCTGCGGTTGGGGCGGTAGCCGAGCTCGTCGATCGCGGCCTGCACGCGCTCGCGCATCTGCGGGCTGACGTGCTGGTAGCCGCGCACCACGTTGGACACGGTCTTCATGGAGACCCCGGCATGACGAGCCACGTCCTGGAGGGTCACCCGGTTCATGACGAAAGATTACCTTTGGCGTGCCGGGGCACACGGAGAGGTCCGCCGCGCGACGTCCGCGGCGGACCTCCGGGGAGTCCGGGTCAGGCGATGACGTCGTCTGCCCGCGCGCCCGCCACCGCGAGGCAGGTGACCGCCGCCGCGGCCGACCACGCCTGCGGGCGGCAGGCCGCCGGGTAGGGCGTGGGCACACCGGCGCGGGTGGCCCGGTCGCCGGCGTGCAGCTCCGGGACGCGGTAGGCGAAGCCCTCGGCCGCCGCCAGCAGCCCGTCGACCGCACGCCGGGCGTGGCCGGCGAGCCCTGCCCGGTGCATGCCGTGCACGGCGATGGCGGTGTCGTGCGTCCAGACGCTGCCCCCGTGGTACGACAGCGGCCAGTACCCCGCGGCGTCCGTCGACATGGTGCGGATGCCGAACCCGGACGACATCGTGGGGCCGAGCAGCAGACCCGCGACGTGCTCCTCCTCGGCCGCGTCCAGGATGCCGGTACCGAGCAGGTGCCCGATGTTGCTCGTCAGCGTGTCGACCGGCCGCTTGTGCCGGTCGAGCGCGACGGCCGGGTACCGGCCTTCCGGGGTCTCGACCCAGTACGTCTGCGCGAACCGGGTGCGCAGGTCCACGGCCCAGGCCCGCAGGCGGTCCGGGTGCAGCGGGTCGTCCGCCGTCGCGCCGCCCGCCGTCGCCCCGAGGGTCTCCAGGATCTCGGCGCCCGCGAGCGCCGCCTCGTAGGCGTAGCCCTGGACCTCGCAGAGCGCGATCGGTCCCTCGGCGAGGCTGCCGTCGCGCCACTGGATGGAGTCGCCGGAGTCCTTCCAGCCCTGGTTGGCCAGGCCGCGGCCGGTGCGGTCGATGTAGTCGAGGAACCCGTCGCCGTCGCTGTCGCCGTGCTCGACCAGCCAGGTCAGGGCGCCGCGGAGCGCGGGCAGCAGGGCGGTGACCTCGTCGTCGGGCATGCCCGCGCGCCAGGCGTCGGCGAGCAAACAGACCCAGAGGGGGGTGGAGTCGACGCTGCCGTAGTACAGCGGCGGCAGGACGATGCCCTCGCCCGGGATCTCCAGCGGTGCGGCGCGCAGCTCGTGCAGGATCTTGCCGGGTTCCTGGGCGGTGCCGACGTCGTGCGTGGTGCCCTGCAGCCGGGCGAGCACGCGCAGGGTGGAGGCCGCGATGCGGACGTCGACGGGGAGCGCGAGCCGGGCGGCCCAGATCGCGTCCCGGCCGAAGAGCGTGAAGAACCAGGGCGCCCCGGCGGCGAAGAACTCGTCGCCGGGCTGGTCCGGCAGGGTCAGCCGCAGGGCGTCGAGGTCGTCGAGGGCGGTGTCGAGCCAGCGGCCCAGGCGGGGATCGGCGTCGGCGGGGAGGGTGGGCCGGCTGCCGTCGGTGGTGCCGGCCGGGCGGCCGGGCCAGGTGCCTCCGGCGCCCCGGACGACCAGGGCGTCGTCGTGCAGGTCGAGGGTCCAGGCGGCCTCGGCGCTGCCGCGGGCCGGGACGTCGAGCGCCCAGGAGGCCACGATCTCGCCGTCCGCGGCGGTGGTCACGGTTGCGCCGTCGGCGGTGAGGGTGAGCGATCGGGTGCCCGAGGCCGCCGTCGCCGTGCCCGGTGCGGTGGTGACGGCGAGGTCGTGCCCGGGCTCGTCCGTGGCACCGGCCGGGCCGGCCAGCCCGGCCTTGACCTCGTGCAGCGTCGTGAAGTCCGGGCGCAGGCGCAGGCGGAGCGTGACGCGCGCCGGCTCGGTCAGGTGGGAGGCGACCGTCCAGGTCTCCGTGAGCGACCCGTCCGTGACGCGCCGGTCGCGCACGAGGCGCACCTTGGGGTCGGGCTGGGCGTCGTCCGCACCGCGCAGCAGCCCGCCGAACACCACCCGCGAGGCGCTCTCGGGCGCGACGGAGACGTACTCGACGGCCGACTCCGCGCACTCCAGCACGAGGCCGCGCACGTGCCGGACGTCGCCGTGGTAGACGCCGTCGACCGGCGCGGCGCCCAGGTCGCCGTCGCGGCCGGACCAGACCTGGGTCGGGGCGCGCAGCGCGATGACGGCGTCGTCGAGCAGCGGCTGGAGGGGCCGGGTGGTGGGCGGCGTGAGGCTCGGCGTCATGCTGGACGTCGTCATTCCTTGACGGCTCCTTCGCTGGTGTTCATGATGCGCCGCTGGAACACGAAGAACACGACCGCCACGGGGATGGTCATGATCGCCGCGGCGGCGAGCTTGATCGGGTACTGGCTGCCCTGGCTGAGCTGGCCGCTGGCCAGGGAGGCGACGCCCTTGGTGAGCGTGGTCAGCTCGGGGGACTGGGCGGAGACGATGAAGTGGCTCAGCTCGTTCCAGGAGCCCTGGAACGACAGGATGACGATGGTGACGAGCGCGGGCCGGGCCATGGGCAGCACCACGGACCAGAAGATCCGGAAGGTGCCGGCGCCGTCGATGCGGGCCTGCTCCTCGACCGAGGCCGGGACGGACTCGAAGAAGTTCTTCATGATGAACACGCCCGCCGCGTCCACGAGCAGCGGCAGCACCATGCCCGCGTACGAGTCGTAGATGCCGAGCTGGTTGATCACGAGGAACTTGGGGATCAGCAGCACCACCGTGGGCACCGCCATGACGGCCACGAGCGCCGCGTAGACCACGCCGCGGCCACGGAAGCGCAGCCGGGCCAGCGCGTAGCCCGCCAGGGAGTCGAAGAACACGCGGCCCGCGGTGACGAGCACCGTGACGACGGCGGAGTTGGCGAACCAGACCGGGAAGTCCGATCGCAGGAACAGGCGCCCGTAGGCCGACCAGGTCAGCGGGTCGGGGACGAGCGAGACCGGGTCCGCGGCGGCGTCCGCCTCGGTCTTGACGGACGTCGCGAGCTGGACCAGGAACGGGTACACGTAGACCAGCGCCAGCAGGACCAGCAGCGCGTAGAGGCCGACCTGCCACGTCAGGCCCGTGCGCGACAGCCGGCGGGTGCGCAGCGGAGGGCGGGCCGGGGCGCTCATCGGGCGGCCCCCGGGGACGTGGCGCGGCGCCGGGCCCGGCGGGGGACGTCGGGGCGTTCGCGCAGGACCCACCTCTGCAGGATGGTCAGCAGCACGATGATGACGAACAGGATGAACGCGATCGCGGCGCCCTGGCCCCACTCCTGCGACAGGAACGCCGACTGGTAGCTGAGGTAGGCGGGCGTGAGCGTCGTCTTGCCGGGGCCGCCCTGGGTGCCGGTGTAGATCTGGTCGAACACCTGCCAGCAGCCGATCAGGCCCAGGGTCAGCACCGTGAACAGCGTGGGCCGCAGCTGGGGGAGCGTGATGCGCCAGAACCGCTGCCAGCCGTTCGCGCCGTCGACCATCGCGGCCTCCTCGACCTCGGGGGCGATGTTCTGCAGGCCCGCGACGAACAGCAGCATGAACGTGCCGCTGGTGGTGAAGATCGCCATGAGCACGAACGCGGACATCGCGACCGAGGGCCCGGCCAGCCAGTCCCACCACGTGAGGCCGAGAAAGCCGTGCTGCGTCAGGGCGTCGGGCCCGGACCGGATGCCGAACGCGGCCAGCAGGTTGTGCAGCACGCCGCTCGGCTCGTTGAACCAGTTGGGCCCGGCGACGCCGACCCGGGCGAGGACCGTGTTCACCACGCCCGACGTGGAGAACAGGAACAGCCACAGCACCGTGATCGCCACCGAGCTGGTGACGGACGGGAAGTAGAAGGCCGTCCGGAACACGCCGCGCCCCCGCAGCACCGCGCGGTTGACGAGCACCGCGAGGAACAGGGCGAGCGCCGTCTGCAGCGGGACCACCAGCAGCACGTACCAGGCGTTGTTGCGCAGCGCGACGCCGAAGTCGCGCTCGGCCAGGCCGCCGCCCGTGGTGACCGCCGCGTAGTTGTCCAGCCCCACGAAGCCGACGCCGGACGACAGGGGGCTGCCGCGCCCGGACCAGTCCGAGAAGCTGACCCAGAGCGCCATCAGGACCGGGACGAGCAGGAACACGCCCAGGATCACGAGCACGGGCAGGGTGAAGAGCCATCCGGCGACGGCCTCGCCGTGCCGGATCCCGCGAGGGGACCCGGCACGGCGGGGTGCGGCGTCACGCGGCGACGCGAGAAGGGACATGCGTGCCTACTCGGCGATCGCTTCGAGGTTCGACTGCGCCGTCTCCAGGATCGTCTGCGGGTCACCGGACTCCAGCGACTCGAGCTGCGCGTTGAGGTCGGTGATGACGTCGGTCGCTCCGGCCCAGTTCGGCGGGAACTGTGCGTACGCGGCACCGTCGAGGAAGGCGGTGAGGTCCGGGTTGGCGGCGCTCCAGTCGGCCGCGGCCGAGTCGATGGACGGCATCGGGCCGAACGCCTCCGAGAACGCGAGCTGCTGCTCGGTGCTCGTCAGGTGCTCCACCAGGCTGAGGGCAGCCTCCTGGTTGGGGCTGTCGGCGGCCATGCCCCAGCAGTTGGTGAACTGCAGCGTGCCCTGGCCGGCGGGTCCGGCGGGCAGCTCGGCGACCTGGTACTCGATGTCGGGGAAGTCGTTCGTCAGTGCCCCGGTGACCCAGTTGCCCTCGACGACCATGGCGGCCAGCCCCTTGCCGAGGGCCTCGCCGCCCCAGCCGGCGCCGAGATCTGCCGCGTACGCGAACGTGCCGTCCTCGAGGTGGCTCTTGACGTAGTCCAGGCCCTCGACGCTGCCCGCGCTGTCGGCCACGGGCTCGCCGTCGACCACGAGGCCGCCGCCGGCCTGGGCCATGAAGGTGCCCACGCGCTGGTACTCGGCGCCGAACGAGAGGCCCACCTGGTCGTCGGTGGTGAGCTGCTCGGCCACGGCGGCCAGCTCGTCCCACGTGGTGGGGATGTCGGCGTCGGTCAGGCCGGCGTCCGCCCAGAGCTGGGTGTTGATGACGAGCGCCAGGGTCGAGAAGTCCTTGGGCGCGCAGTAGAACGTGTCGTCGACGGTGAAGTTCTCCACGAGCGACGGGTAGAAGTCGTCCTTGTTCGCCAGCAGGTCGCCGTAGGGCTGCAGCGAGCCGTTCTCGGCGTAGCCCGCGATGGCCTCGGGCGCCAGGTAGAACAGGTCCGGCGGGGAACCGGCCGCGAAGCCCTGCGAGAGCTGCTGCGGCAGGTCGGAGGCGACCTGGACCTCGGCCTCGACGCCGGAGTCGGCGGACCAGGCCGCGACGGCCTCGGTGACCGCGTCGGTCTCGGCGTCGCCGGACGACCCGATCAGGACCGAGAGCGCGTCGTCGGAGCTGGTCAGCGCGCTCGTGGTCGGGTCGCCCTGGGCGGGCTCCTCGAAGCCGGAGCCGCCGCAGGCGGTGAGCGTGAGCATACCGGCCGCGAGGAGCGCGCCGGCGCCCGCGGCCTTGCGCGAGATGGGCCGTGTCATTTGTCTCTTCTCCCTTGACGAGTCCCGTGACGTGGCAAATTTGAACGATCAAATTATGCTGAGCCCGAGATTAGGGAGCGTCCGGGCGGGATGTCAAGGCCGGGTGCCGCCCTAGGATGACGTTCCGGACGCCCCGGCTGCGGGCGGCGCAGGCTGGTTCACGACGGCGGGCAGGAGGGATCACCATGGCGAAGGTCCCCACCGTGCAGGACGTCGCCCGCGCCGCCGGCGTGTCCCGGCAGACCGTCTCCAACGTGCTCAACTCCCCGGAGATCGTCCGGGCGCCCACGCGGGAACGCGTGCAGCGCGCCATCGCCGAGCTCGGCTACCGCCCGCACGCCGCCGCCCGCCGGCTGCGCACCCGGCGCAGCTCCACCCTCGGCGTGCGGCTCGACCCGTACGCGGGCGGCATCTCCGGGGTGGTGCTCGACCGTTTCGTCCACGCCCTGACCGAGCACGCCAGCGAGCGCGGCATGCGGGTGCTGCTGTACGCGGCACGCACACCGGGCGAGGAGATCGACCGCATCGGCGACCTCGTCGACGGCGGCGAGATCGACGCCGTCGTGCTCACCGGTACGTCCCACGAGGACACCCGAACCACCTGGCTGCAGGAGCGCGGCGTCCCGTTCGTCTCGTTCGGCCGCCCCTGGCGGTCCGACGGCGGCGTGCCGCCGCACTCCTGGGCCGACGTCGACGGCGCCGCCGGCACCCGCGCGGCCACCCGGCACCTGCTCGACCGCGGCCGGTCCACGATCGCGTTCCTCGGCTGGCCGGAAGGATCGGGGACGGGCGACGACCGCGCCCGCGGCTGGCACGAGGCGATGACCGCTGCCGGCGCCGTCGGCCCCCGCTGGCACACCGAGGAGAGCGTGAGCCTGGCGCGGGACCTGACCGGCGCCGCCCTCACGGCCCAACCGGCCGTGGACGCGATCGTCTGCGTGAGCGACTCCCTCGCCATCGGTGCGCACCTCGCGGCGACGGCGCTGGGCCGGCCCGAGCTGCCCGTGGTCGGGTTCGACAACACCCCGGCCGCCGAGGCGCTGGGCATCAGCAGCGTGGAGCAGCTCCCGGAGCAGGTCGCGGCCGGGGTGCTGGACCTCCTGATGGGGCCCACGGGCAGCGTCGTGCTGGTCCACGACGCCGCCCAGGAGCCGACGTACGTGCTGGTGGAGCCGCGGCTGATCCTCCGCGACCCGCTGCCGCCGCGCTGAGCCCCCCGGCTTACTCGACCAGCTTGCCTGCCGTCGAGACCTCCTGGGCCGCGATCAGGGTGGCGATCTCCTCCGGGACGGCGGGGATCTCCTCGCGGACGATGCCCGTCGACGGCGACCAGACCAGGTTCACCTGCAGGTTCGGGTCCAGGTCCGGGTAGTCGCTGCGGTTGTGGCAGCCGCGGGTCTCGCGCCGCTCGAGCGCGGCCTCCAGCGTGGCCCGCGCCGCGATGAGCGACGCCTTGAGGTCGAACGCGTGGGCGAGGTCCTGGTAGCCCGCGATGTCCGGGTGCACGCCCACGTGCGTGGCGCGCTCCTCGATCTCGGCCAGCTCCTCGATGCCTGCGAGCAGCCCCGCCTCGTCCCGGACGACGCCCGCGTGCTCGGTCATCGTGTTGCGCACGGCGCGCTGCAGGGCGCGTACGTTCTCGGTGCCGTCGGCGGCCAGCAGGTCGGCGACCTCGGCGCGGGCGCGGGCCTCGGCGTCGTGGGAGCGGCGCTGGGCCTCCAGGCCGGCGGAGTAGGCCGCGGCCGCGCGGCCGACCAGGCGGCCGAAGACCAGCAGCTCGATCAGCGAGTTGCCGCCCAGGCGGTTGGCGCCGTGCAGGCCGCTGGACGCCTCGCCGATCGCATACAGGCCGTCCACCTCGGTGCTGTGGTCCTCGGGCCGCACCCAGACGCCGCCCATCGAGTAGTGCGCGGTGGGCGCGATCTCGATCGGGTCGGTGGTGATGTCGAGCATCTGCAGCTCGAGCATCGTCTGGTAGACGCGCGGCAGGCGCGTCATGATCGTCTCCCGCGGCAGGTGCGAGACGTCGAGCCAGACGCCGCCGTTGGCTGTGCCGCGCCCCTCCTTGATCTCGGTGTACGCGGCCAGGGCCACGCGGTCGCGGGTGGACAGCTCCATCCGCTCGGGGTCGTACGTCGCCATGAACCGCTCGCCCAGCGCGTTGCGCAGGATGCCGCCCTCGCCGCGCGCCGCCTCGGAGACCAGCGTGCCCGCCGCGTTCTCGGGCTCCAGGATGCCCGACGGGTGGAACTGCACCAGCTCCGGGTCGCGCAGCCGGGCGCCCGCCTCGACCGCCAGGCGGAACGAGTCGCCGGTGTTCTCGTCACGGCGCGAGGACGTGCGCCGCCAGATGCGGTTGTGCCCGCCCGCGGCGAGGATCACGGCGTCGGCGTGGATCAGGTACGGCGTGCCGTCGGTGAGGTCGAAGCCGTAGGCGCCGAAGACGGCGCCGTCGTGCGTCAGGATCCGGGTGACGTACACGGAGTCCAGGATCGGGATGTCGAGCTGCGTGGCCCGGTGGACCAGGGACCGCTGGATCTCCAGGCCCGTGTAGTCCCCGGCGAACGCGGTGCGGCGGTAGGTGTGCGCGCCGAAGAACCGCTGCGAGATGCGGCCGTCCTCCTCCCGGGCGAAGGCCATGCCGTACCGCTCCAGGTCGGCGATGCCCTGGGCGGCACCCCGCGCGACGATCTCGGCCGTGTGCGGGTTGGCCAGGAAGTAGCTCTCCTTGATGGTGTCGGCGGCGTGCTGCTGCCAGCTGTCCTCCGCGTCCATCGTGCCGAGGGCCGCGTTGATGCCGCCCGCGGCGAGCGAGGTGTGGGCGTCCATGCGGGGGCGCTTGCCCAGCGCGAGGACGTCCACCCCCTGCTCGGCGAGCTCGATCGCGGCCCGGAGGCCGGAGCCCCCGGTGCCGATGACGAGTGCGGTGGTGGAGATGCGCCGTTCGATGGTGTCCATACCCGAGTTGACACCGCAGCCGGCCTGGTTGTGACCCCCCTGCGCTGTGACAAGTCAGACGATGTGAGATGTCGGACGCGCAGGTCACAGGGTCAGCAGTGGACCTCGGCGAGCTCCGTGAAGACCGCCCGGTTCAGGCGGAACGCCAGGTGCGTCTCCGCGAGGGTGGCCGCCACCTCGTCCTCGTCGAGGTCGAGCAGGTCGAGCTGGTGGCGGTAGGCGTCCTTGAACACCTTCACCTTCGGGATGTCGGGGAAGGTGTAGAACGCGAGGCCCTCCTCGTCCAGGCCGTAGTGCTGCTTCATCATCCGCTTGACGATCTGGCCGCCCGACAGGTCGCCCAGGTAGCGCGTGTAGGAGTGCGCCGCGTAGTGCGGCAGGCTGCCGCCGACCTCGCGGACGTGGTCCGCGTAGGCGCGGGTGGCCGGCAGGACGCGGATCTCCTCGCGCCACGACGGGCCGTACAGGAACGCCAGGTCCCGCTCGATCGCGGGCACGCGGGTGAGCTCCTGGAACACCAGGCCGGCGCCGCGATGGTCGGTGCCGAGGGCGGCGCTCGCCTCCTCCAGGGCCTCGTACACCACGAGGAGCTGGGCCGAGAGGTCGGCGTACGCGGCTCGCGTCAGCGCGCCGGACATGAGCTCTTCGATGAACTGCTCGGAGTTGGCCTCGCCGTGCGCGACGCGAGTGCCCTCGCGCAGCAGGGCGGACAGGGGGACGGGGGCGAATTCCTCGACGGGCAGGCTCACGGGTTCTCCTCCGGCGCGACGCTGGTGTGCTGACAAGATGTCATCACGTTGCGAGCATAACAGCAGAAGTTAGGGCAGCCTAAGCTCTCTTCGTGAGGGGTGTCGGTGGCTCGCGCTAGCGTCGGGGCATGCCCGGTACTTCGTTCGATCCGGCATCCGGTGCCGGCCTGCCCCCGCCCGTCCTGGTCGAGCTGCCCGGTGGCGATGCGGCGCCCGACGGCGGTGTCCGCGTCGCCACCTACGTGCTGGAGCCGGAGGGCCGGAGCCCGGCCGGTGACGTCGTGCTCTGCCACGGCACCCCCTGGTCGGCGCGGGTGTGGGCGCCCGTGGCCCGGGCCCTGAGCCGCGACCACCGGGTCTTCCTCTGGGACATGCCCGGGTACGGCGCCTCGCCCAAGGGGGCCGACGTCGCGGTCGACCTCGTGACCCAGCGCCGCCGTCTGGCCGCCCTGCTCGGGCACTGGTCGCTGGACCGGCCGCACATGGTGGCGCACGACATCGGGGGAGCGGTGGCGCTCGGCGCCCACCTCCTGGAGGACGTGGAGGTCGCGAGCCTGTTCCTGCTCGACATCGTGACGTTGGACCCCTGGGGTTCGCCGTTCTTCCGGCTCGTGGCCGAGCACGAACCCGTCTTCGCGGCCGTGCCCGGGCCGCTGCACGCCGCCCTGGTGCGGGAGTACATCGCCGGGGCCGCCAACCACGGCCTGCCGGACGACGTGGTGGCCACGCTCGCCGAACCCTGGCTCGACGCCGTGGGCCAGGCCGCCTTCTACCGGCAGATCGCCCGGCTCTCGCCCGAGCACACCGCGCCGATCGTGCGCCGGCTCGGCGCGGTGCGCAGCCCGGTGCGCATCGGCTGGGCCGACGCCGACCCGTGGATCCCGGTCGAGCAGGCCGCCCGGCTCCGCGCGGCGCTGCCCGGCGACCCGGGGGTGGTCACCTTCCCCGGGCGCGGCCACCTGGTGCCCCTGGAGGACGACGCCGCGGTGGGGCGTGCCGTCCGGACCTGGCTCACGGAGGTGGTCTCCGGGCGGGTGTGAACGGATTCGTGGTGGCGCCACGACCGCCGTCGGGCATAGCGTGTGCGGTGGTGAGCGTGAGGCGTGACGAACCTCGGCCCGGTCCGCCGGGCAGGCGCCCGCCCGCGCGTGCGGCGTACCGACGAGAGGCCGGGGCTTCCCGGCAAAGGAGTGGTGGCACCGCGACCTAGCCCCCGCCCGCTCCTCCAGGGCCTGCGCCTTCTGGAGGAATGATGAGACCACCCTTGCCGTCCCTGACCGCGTCGCCGACCGGCATCCCCGAACCCGGACGTGTCCTGGCCCGTGACCTGCCGGCCGCCCCTGCCGGTGCACGCGTGCGCCTGCAGGGCTGGGTCCACCGGCGCCGGGAGCTCGCGACCGTGACCTTCCTGGTGCTGCGGGACCGTACCGGCCTGACCCAGGTGGTGGTGCGCACCGGCGCCGGGCAGGACGCACCGGACGTGCCGCCCGAGGAGACCACGGTCGAGGTGACCGGCACCGTCACCGCCAACCCGCAGGCCCCCGGCGGCGTGGAGGTCACGGAACCGGAGATCGTGGCCCTCACCGGCGCGGCGGAGACGCCGCCCGTCGAGCTGTGGCGGCCTGCGCTGACGGCGGCGCTGCCCACGCTGCTCGACCACGCCGCCGTCGCCTGGCGGCACCCCGCGCAGAAGGCGCGGTGGGAGGTCGCCGCCGCGAGCCTGCACGGGTTCCGCGCGACCCTCGACGCCGCGGGGTTCACCGAGGTGTGCACGCCCAAGCTCGTGGGTACCGCCACCGAGTCGGGCGCGAACGTGTTCGAGGTCGACTACTTCGGGCGGCCCGCCTACCTGGCGCAGTCCCCGCAGTTCTACAAGCAGCAGATGGTCGGCGTCTTCGAGCGGGTCTACGAGGTGGGGCCGGTGTTCCGGGCCGAGCCGCACGACACGGTGCGGCACCTGGCGGAGTACCGCTCCCTGGACGTCGAGCTCGGGTTCGTGCGCGACCACCGGGACGTGCTGGCGGTGCTGCGCGACGTCCTGGCCGGGATGTCGGACGCCGTCCGCGCGTCGGGGGCCGCCGACCGGCTGGGCGTCGAGGTGCCGCGCGTCCCGGACGCGTTCCCGGTGCTCCACTTCGCCGACGCCCTGCGGCTGGTCGGCGCGCCCGCCGACGAGCCCGACCTGGCGCCGGAGCACGAGCGGGCGCTGGGTCGGTGGGCGCTGGCGGAGCACGGGTCCGACTTCGTCGCGATCGAGGGCTACCCGATGGCGAAGCGGCCCTTCTACACCCACCCGCAGCCCGGTGACGAGCGGTGGAGCAACAGCTTCGACCTGCTGTTCCGCGGCCTGGAGCTCGTGACCGGCGGCCAGCGGCTGCACCGGTACGCCGACTACGTGGCGGCCCTCGCGGCCCGGGGCGAGGACCCGGCCGCGTACGCGTCGTACCTGGCGGCGTTCCGGCACGGGATGCCGCCGCACGGTGGGTTCGCCATCGGTCTGGAGCGCTGGGTGGCGCGGCTGGCCGGGGCCGCCAACGTGCGCGAGGTGACGCCGTTCCCACGGGACCTGCACCGGCTGGCGCCCTAGCCGTCCGTGCCCGTGCGCCCGGTCCTCGGCCGGGCGCACGGGCGTGTCAGAGGCCACCAGTACCTTGTGGCGCGTGCTGCCGGAGGCAGCACGATCCAGGGGCGAGCTCTGCCCCGGGGCCGACGACGACGTGATGGGGCGAGATGCTGCAGGAGCTGATGGACCGGGTGCTGGGCGGCGACGAGACGGCGCGGGGCGCAGCGGAGGCGCTGGCCCCGTTGTCGCTGGTCAGCGACGGTCTGTACGAGGACGCGGTGGGTTACGTGCTGCAGGGCACCACGCCGGAGGTCCTGACGGGCGTGGCGTCCGCCGCCACGGACGACGTCGACCGGCTGCTGGACCAGCCGGGCCGCACCACCTACTGGTCGAGCTGGGTCTCGCCCGACCTCGTCAAGAAGGTCGCCGCCCGGCACAAGGGCTGGACCACGGACAAGGGCGTCAACGCGCGCCGGCGCATGTACGTGACCGGCTCCATGGAGCAGGTCGTCCGGCTCGCCCGCCTGCTGGCGCAGGCCTGCGAGACGGTCGAGATCCCGGGCGTCCCCGAGTGGCTCTCGCTCCTGGTGCACGACATCGGGCACATCGGCACGCCCAAGCGCAACCGGCCCGGCACGGGCGACCAGCCCACGCGCACCCGCTGGACGCCCGCCACGTTCGAGGAGGCGGCGGCCGAGGGCGGCGTCCCGGCCGACGACGTCGCGCGCACCGTGCTCGTCGCGATCGTGCACCGGTCCGCGAAGAGCCGGTCCTGGTACTCCGACGCCCGCGAGGGGATCATGAAGTCCGCCGCCTTCGGCGAGTACGTCGGCGAGCACGCCCCGCTCCTGGCCGACGTCGTCCCGACGCTGACCGCGGCCGGCAAGGAGGAGGTGCTCGGCCGTATCGGCACGCGCCTGTCGACGCAGGAGGCCCCGGGCGAACAGTTCGCGCGGATCGTCGCGGAGCTCGCCGTCGACTCCGCCAAGGGCGTGCGCGTCGCGGCCCTCAAGCATCTCGCGGGCCTTCCCGACCACCAGCAGGTGGCACTGCTCGCGCCGTACCTGGCCGGTGCGCCGTCGGGCCGGCTCGCCGAGGCCGTGACCCGCCTGGTGGCGCTGGAGGGCGGCCTCGACGCGTGCGCGGCGGCCCTCGCCCCGCTGCGCGACGAGAACGGCAAGGTCGCGGGCGGGCAGGGCGCTCGGGTCAGGCTGCTGGAGCAGACCCTGGAGCGCTCCCGCGCGCTGGAGACGCCCGTCGAGACGGCCGCCGTCGAGCTGCCGGAGTGGCAGCCGCTGCCCGACGTCCTGCTCGACGACGCCTGGCTGGCCCAGCTCCGCGCCGACATCGAGAAGGCGACGGTCGAGGCGCGCGACAACCTCGCCGAGATGAAGAAGCGGTTCTCGGTGAACTCGAAGGACTGGGCCCTGCGGTCCGCCCAGAACAACCTCGACCGGCTGCAGAAGATCACGGACAAGGACCTCGACGCGCTGCCGGGCGCGCTGTCCGGTCGGGAGCCGGTCAAGAAGCTCGGCCGCTACCAGGCCTCCGCGCTCGTCCAGTGGCTCACCGAACGCCGTCGCGACCCGTTCGCCGGGCAGGGCCTCATGGTGCACATCCGCCTGCAGGCGCTGGTGCACGCGGGCCGGGGCAACCGGAACAACCTGCTGTGGAGCCTGCGCGGGAATCTCGACGAGCTCACCGACCTGCGCCAGCTCCACGAGGCCCTGGTGCGCGTGCAGGTGCAGGAGCCCGAGGAGCTCATCACCGAGCTCGTGCTGCACCGGTGGTGGGGGCAGGAGGAGGTCCCGGCGTCGGTGTCCTGGCCGTGGTTCGCGGAGCGGCCGGAGCTGCTGGACCGCATCCTGCAGTCCGGTGAGATCGGCGGCGAGCGCATCGCCAAGGCGCTCGACGTGCTGCGCGAGTTCCCGGCCGTGCCGCCGATGCTGCTACCAGGCCTGACCGCGCTCGCCCTCGGGTCCGGCAAGACCCACCGGCTCGCCGCCCAGCAGGTGCTCGAGGCGCACGCCGGCGCGCGCCCGCTGGCCGAGCAGGCGCTCGCGGACACCAAGGGAGAGGTGCGGGCCTCGGCCGCGGCGTGGCTCGGCCGCATCGGCGACCCGGCCGCCGTGCCGGCCCTGCGCGCCGCGCTCGGCAAGGAGCGGCGCGAGGCGGTGCGCGCGGCGCTGCTGTCCGCCCTGGAGTCGCTCGGCGACGACATCGCGGCCGACCTCGCGCCGGAGATCCTGCAGGCCGAGGCGGTCAAGGGGCTCCGGGCCAAGGTGCCGGCCGCCCTCGGCTGGTTCCCGTTCGAGCAGGTGCCGGACGTCCGCTGGGCCGCCGGCGCCGACGGCGAGCCGGGCGGCGTCGTCCCGCGGGACGTGGTCCGCTGGTGGCTCGTCCTGGCCACGAAGCTCAAGTCGCCCAGCGGCGAGGGCCTGATCGCCCGGTACGTCGGCCTCCTGGACCCGGCCTCGCGGGCGGCGCTCGGGTCGTTCGTGCTGCGCGCCTGGGTGGCGCAGGACACCCGCGGCCCCGACATCGAGAGCTCGCGCGCCCACGCCGACCACTTCGCGCAGGCCAACTGGAACAACCTCCAGTCCATGATCAAGCGCTACCCCGAGTACTACGCGGGCGAGGCCGGCAAGACCGTCGAGGACGTGTGGAAGGGCCTGTACCGCGACCACCAGGCCACCTACCTCGGGTCGGCCACGCAGGAGAAGGGCCTGCTCGCCCTGACCGTCGGCATGCCCGGTGCCGAGCTCGCGTCGACCGCCCAGCACTACTTCTCCGCGCACAAGGGTCGCCGCGCCCAGGCCGAGTACCTGGTGCGGGCGCTCGCCGCCAACGGCGACCGGGCAGCGGTGCAGCAGCTTCTCGCCGTCTCGCGCCGGTTCAAGCAGCGCACGGTCCAGGAGACGGCGACCGCGCTGGCGCAGGACATCGCCGACCGCAACGGCTGGGACGCCGACCAGCTCGCCGACCGCACGGTCCAGACGGCGGGGTTCGACGACGACGGCATCCTGCGGCTCGACCTCGGCGGGCCCGCGGGCGAGCGGGTGGTCACGGGGCGCATCACCGAGGCCTTCACGCTCGAGCTGCGCAACCCGTCCGGCAAGGTGGTCAAGTCCCTGCCGGCCAGGCGCGCGTCCGACGACGAGGAGGCGTACGCCGACGCGAAGCGGCAGCTCAAGGAGTCGCGTGCCGAGCTGAAGGCGGTCGTCGCGCTGCAGACCCAGCGGTTCGCCGAGGCCATGGTCACCGGGCGCACGTGGACGTTCGCCGACTGGAGCGAGTTCGTGCTCGGGCACCCGCTGATGGCGCGGCTCGCGGCGCGGCTCGTGTGGGCGGCCGAGGTGCCCGGGGCGGCCACGGCCGTCACGTTCCGGCCTGGCGACGGCGGCGCGCTGATCGGCGTCGACGACGAGGACGTCACGCTGCCGGACGACGCACGGGTGTTCGTGGTGCACGCGGTCACGCTGGGCGACGACCCCGACCGCGGGGCACCGGCCTGGCGCGCGCACCTCGCCGACTACGAGGTCACGCCGTTGTTCGACCAGGGGCTGGGTGACCAGCAGGCGGGGGCGGCCCTGCCCGACCTGCCGGGCACGGCCACCGTGATCGACACGCACAACGGCTGGCTGAGCGACTCGTTCACGATCCGCGGCCGCGCCACCAAGCTCGGCTACACGCGCTCGCAGGCGGAGGACGCCGGCTGGTTCTCGGCCTACCGCAAGGAGTACCCGTCGCTCGGCCTCACGGTGGAGATCGAGTTCACCGGCGCGTTCCTGCCCGAGGAGAACATCACGGCGGCCGTGCAGCACCTCGTGTTCCGGCGCACCGGGACCTGGAACGACCACGGCCGGATCGCGGTGCAGGACGTGCCGAAGGTGCTGCTCGCGGTCTCCTACCGGGACTACGTGTCCGTGGCGGAGGGCGGGGCGTTCGACCCGGACTGGGAGAAGAAGAGCGAGTACTGACCTCGTCCGGAGCCCGAGCGCGCCGACGTGTCAGTGGCTCCCGCTACCTTGATCGCACGCCGGCCGCGACGGCCCTGACCAGGGCCGTCGCGGTCGAACCGCACGCGATCACCGAAGGACGCCATGACTACGGACACCACCACGCCGGCGGGCACCGCCGCCGGCACGAGCACCGGCCCCGACGCCGAGATCCGCCCGCCCGCCGAGGTCCGCCACGCCGCCGAGCTCGCGACGCTCGACGCCTGGGACACCGAGCGCGGGCACGAGCGTCCGCCGGGCTGGCGGCTCAGCCCTCGTGCGGTGCGGGCGTTCGTGGTGGGCTCCGAGGAACTGGGCGTGAGCCGCAAGTTCTACGGCGACGACCCGCTGGTGGACCGCGCCGTCGTGTCCCTGATGGGGCGGCAGGGGCTGATGCTCGTGGGGGAGCCGGGCACGGCGAAGTCGATGCTGTCCGAGCTGCTGTCGGCGGCCGTGTCGGGGTCGTCGACCCTGACGGTGCAGGGCACGGCGGGCACCACGGAGGACCACGTGCGCTACTCGTGGAACTACGCGCTCCTGGTGTCCGAGGGGCCGAGCGAGCGGTCGCTCGTGCCGTCGCCGGTCTGCACGGGCATGCGTGAGGGGCGTGTGGTGCGCTTCGAGGAGATCACCCGGTGTGCCCCGGAGATCCAGGACACCCTCGTGTCGATCCTGTCCGAGAAGCAGCTCATGGTGCCCGAGCTCGGGCCCGACGCGCGGGTCGCGGCCCGGCCCGGGTTCACGGTGATCGCGACGGCGAACCTCAAGGACCGCGGAGTGCACGAGATGTCCGCCGCGCTCAAGCGCCGGTTCAGCTTCGAGACCGTGGCTCCGGTGCGGGACCGGGACTTCGAGATCGAGCTGGTGCGACGCCAGCTCGAGACGGAGCTCGGCCCGCGCGACGAGCGCCCCGAGGTGTCGCGCGAGGTGCTGGAGGTGCTGGTCACCGTGTTCCAGGACCTGCGCACGGGCAGCACCCGCGAGGGCGCACCCGTCAAGCGCCCCGAGACGGTCATGTCCACGGCCGAGGCGGTCAACGTGGCCGTCGCCGCGTCCCTGGAGGCCCGGTACCTGGGCGACGGCACCGTGACGGCGGCCGAGGTCGCCCGGCAGATCGCCGGGGTGGCGCTCAAGGGCGAGGAGGAGGACGCACGTCGGCTGCGGCACTACGTCGACAACGTCGTCCGTGAGCGGGCTCGGCACGACGCGCGCTGGAAGGCCTTCTTCGCCGCGGCAGAGCCGCTGTGGCGGTGACGGGCGCGTCCGCCGCGGCCCGGCGCACCGCCGCCGTCCGGGACCTCGCTCCGGACCGCCTGCGGTCGGCCGCGGACGCCGTCGGGCGGCTCCGCAGCGAGCGGGGCGTCTACCTCGCCCCGGTGCGGCACCACAGCCCCGCGTGCGCGGTGGCGGTGCGTGCCGCGATCGAGGAGCTGCGACCGGCGGCGGTGCTCGTCGAGGGACCGGAGGAGTTCACCCGGCTGGTGCCCGACCTGCTGCACGAGGCCACCCGCCCGCCCGTCGCGGTGCTGAGCCTGGGCGAGCCCGGCCCGGCGTCGGACGGCGGCACCGGAGGGGAGGGCGCCGGCTTCTACCCGCTGGCGTCCTTCTCCCCGGAGTGGGTGGCGCTGCGCGCCGGGCACGCCGTCGGCGCCGAGCTGGCCTTCGTCGACCGGTCCTTCGGGGAGCGGTCGGCGGCCGAGCGCGCCGTGGCGGGCGGCGAACCCGCCGCCGGGCAGGAGGACCCGTTCGCGCGCACCCTGATGTCCGAGCGCTACCTCGCGCACTCGGAGGCGGTCGCCGCCCTCGCGCGGCGGCTCGGGTGCCGGGACCACGACGAGGTCTGGGACCACCTGTTCGAGACCCGGCCGAGCACGCACCTGGCCGACTGGCGCGGCATGTTCGACGACGTGTTCGCGTGGGCCGCGCTGGCCCGCCTCGACTACGAGGAGAGCGTGCTGGCCGCCGACGGCTCGCTGGACCGTGAGGCGCGCATGGCGGCGCGGGTCGCGGAGGCAGCCGACCGGCACGCCGGGCCCGTGCTCGTGGTGACCGGTGCGTTCCACACGCTCGCCCTGGTCGAGGCGCTGTCGGGCGCGCCGGAGGGTGAGGCGGTCCGCGCCCGGCAGCCCGAGGGCGGGTTCGGGCCGCCGACCCCGGGCGAGGCGTGGCTGGTGCGCTACGACCACGAACGACTGGACGGGCTGCGCGGGTACGGGGCGGGCATGCCGTCCCCGGGCTACTACGAACGCCTGCACGCCGCCCACCTGCGGGCGCTGGGGCTGGACGCGGCGCCGCAGCCGGGCCCCGCCGGCCCGGGTGCGCTGGCCGCGGAGATCCTCGTGGACGTCGCCCGCGGCGCGGCCGACCGCGGTCACGCGGTGAGCCTGCCGCAGGTCAGCGCGGCGGCCCAGGCGGCGACCCGCCTGGCGGACCTGCGCGAGCGAGCCTTCCCGGGCCGCACCGACCTGCTGGACGCCGTGCGGTCGTGCTACGTGCAGGACGACGGCGGCATCGGCGGCCCCGGCGAGCCCGAGCGGCCGCTCGGGCTCGCCGTCGCCGAGGTCTTCGGCGGCCGGGCCCTGGGCGACCTGCCGCCCGGCAGCGCGTCGCCGCCGCTGGTCCGCGACGCCCGGGACAGGGTCCGGGCGGTGCGGCTCGTGGTCGACGACTCCGTGCCCCGCACGACCCGTCTCGACGCCCGGCGCACGGCGTCGCACCGCGCCCGGCGGCAGGTGCTGGCCCTGCTCGACTTCGTCGGCGCGGGCTTCGGGCAGCTCGTGTCCGGCCCGGACCACGTGGCCGGCCGCGGCCTGGGCCAGATCACCGAGGAGTGGCAGTACTGCTGGACGCCGCTGGTCGAGGCGCGGCTGGTCGAGATGGTGCACCTCGGCGCCACGCTCGACGCCGTCGCGCTGGCCCGGCTGCACGAGGCGGAGGCCCGCCTGGCCGGGACGGGGCCCGGTGCGGGCGCCTCCGTCGACGGCGTCGCCCGGCTCGTGGCCCAGACGCTCGTGATCGGGCTGGGCGCCCACCTGCCCCGGATCGTCTCGCTGCTGCGCACCACGCTGGACACCGACCGCGACGTCGACTCCGTCGTCGCCGGGGCGCGGCGCCTGCTCGGCCTCTGGCAGGCGCGGGTCGAGCTCGGAGCGCAGGAGCACGCGGCCGAGCTGCTGGACCTGGTGGGCCAGGCGCTCGCCACGGCCGCCTACCTCGTCGGCGACCTGGGCAAGGTCCGCGCCGAGGACGAGGACGCGGCGATCGGCACCCTGATCGGCCTGCGGTCCCTGCTGCGGGACGCGGCGGCGGCCGACGGCGAGACCGGCGGCGAGCGGGTCGACGCCGCCGCCCGGGTCGCCGTCGCCCGGGAGCTGGAGCGCCTGCGCGACGGCGACGGTACCGCCCCGGGCGTGGCGGGCGCTCTGCTCGCGCTGGGCTTCACCGACGGCGCGGTGCCCGAGGACGTGCTGGTCACCCGCGTCCGCGGCGCACTGACCGCCGGCGCGGACCCGGGCACCGCGGTGCGGTTCCTCGGCGGGGTGATGCGCGCCGCCCCGGACCTGATCCTGCACGCGCCGGAGATGTTCGACGCCGTCGACGAGGCACTGCGCGCCCTGGACCGGGACGCGTTCCTGGCCGTCCTGCCGGACCTGCGGCGCGCCTTCACCTGGTTGCGGCCCACCGAGACGCACCGGCTCGCGCGCCGCGTCGCCGAACGGACGGGCACGCGCGTGGAGCAGGTGGACGTGCGGGTGGTGCTCGCGGAGCAGGACCTGGCCGCGGGCCTGGCGCTGGACCGGGAGCTCGCCGCGGTGCTCGAACGAGACGGACTCGCCCACTGGGTGGCGGGAGGAGAGGCATGAGCGTGATCGACCCGGGTACGGGTGCGTCCACCGCGGTCCCGGACGACGAGGCCGCCCGTCGCTGGCGGCTGGTCCTGGGCCGGTACGCGGCCGACGAGCTGTCGGTCGGGCAGCAGGACGAGGGGCTCGAACGGTCCCTGCGCTACCTGTACGACCGTGAGTACGCGGCCCGCGGCCACCGCACCGGCCGGGGCGGCGACGGCGAGGCACGCCCCGACCGGGGCGCGGGACTCGGCGGGTCGCAGCCGCACGGCGTGGACGTGACGGCGCTCGGCTGGCTCGACGAGGCCGGGCGCCTGTTCCCCCGCGAGACCTTCGAACGCATGCAGGTCGACGCCGTGAGCCGGTACGGCCTCACCGAGCTGCTCCAGGACGACACCGCCATCGAGTCCCTGGAACCCTCGCGGGAACTCGCCGTCGCGATGCTGCAGGTGCGCGGCGCCCTGAACGAGCGTGCCGCGGCGGGCCTGCGCCGGGTGATCGAGCGGGTCGTGGAGGACATCGTGCGTCGCCTGCGTCCCCGGTTCGCGACCGCCGTCAACGGCCGGATCGACCGGTCACGCCGCTCGATGCACCGCGTCGCGCGGAACTTCGACTGGAAGCGCACCCTCCGCGCCAACCTGGGCCGCGTCGACGCCGCCGGGCGCATGACGGTGCAGGACGTCCGCTTCTCCGCCCGGGCCAAGCGCACCCTGACCTGGGACGTCGTCCTGCTCGTGGACCAGTCGGGCTCGATGGCGCCGTCGCTGCTGTACTCCGCGGTGTGCGCCGGGATCCTCTCCGGCCTGCCCGGCGTGAACGTGCAGCTCTACCTGTTCGACACCTCCGTGGTGGACATGTCCCACGTGGCCGACGACCCGGTCGCCGTGCTGATGACGGCGCAGCTCGGCGGGGGCACGGACATCGCGCGGGCCGTGCGGCACGCGGAGCAGCAGGTGCGCAACCCGTCACGGACCGTGGTGGCGCTCGTCAGCGACTTCTACGAGGGCGGGTCGGTGTCGAACCTCCTGGCGACGGTGCGGCGGATGGCGGCCTCGGGCGTGACCATGCTCGGGCTCGCCGCCCTGGACGAGGCGGCGGAACCCGTCTACGACCAGGGCACCGCCCGACTCCTGGCCGAGTGCGGCATGGAGGTCGCCGCACTCACCCCGGAACGGTTCGCCGAGTGGCTGGGGGAGGTGCTCTCGTGACCGGGACCACGACCGACCGGACCACCTACCCCTGGGCCGCCGCGTACGCGGGCCTGGACGACGACGCCCTCAAGGCACTCGGCAACGCGGGCCTGCTGCGACGCGCCCGCAAGGATCTCGGCGGCGTGACCGAGGTGTCGCACGACCCGAAGGGCGCCGTCCTCGCCGTGTCGGGGGCGACCGTCCGCGTGGACGAGCGCGGCCCGGCGGCCGTCGCGTGCGACTGCCCGACGGCGGGCGTGTGCCAGCACGTGCTGACCGCCTGCCTGTGGGCGGCGGGGGTGGCGTCGGACGTCGGGCCGCCGGACGTTGCGCCGGGTGCGGGGCCGGCGCCCGGCACCGCACCCGCCGCAACGGTGGTCGCACAGTCGGTGCCCGCCGTGCGCGCACCGTCCGAGGCCGTGCTGCGCCGGCGGCGGGAGGCGCTCGCGGAGGTGCGCGACGTGGTCGGGCGGCTCGTGTCCGGCGGGCTCTCCCACCTCGGCCCGGGCGACGCCGAGTCGCTGGCTGCGCTGGCCGGGCGAGTGCGTCTCGCCGGGTTCGACCGGGTCGGCACGGTGCGGTTCGACGGTCTGCTGCGGTCGGTCGGCGGCCTGGTCGCGGGCCTGGCCGGCCGCGACGACGCCGTGACCGAGCACGACCTGCTGGACGCGCTCGCCGAGACCTGGGCGATGTGCGAGGTGCTCCAGCGGGCGCTCGACGGGGACGGTGGTCCGGCGCGCGGGCAGGGCACCGGCCCGGCGGCGTCCGCGGACGCCGGGGCGACCGCGGGCAAGGGGAGTACCGACGACGAGACGGACGTCGCGCGCTGGGTGCCCCTCGGCGTGCGGTGGTGGACGTCGCAGAGCGGGTCGCGGGGCCTGGCCTACCTGGGCTGGGACGCGACCGCGACCGGCCGGGTGCGGCAGGTCGTCACCGGCCGCCCGGCGGGCACGGACCCCCGGTTCCAGCGCAGCTGGACCAACCCGCTGCTGTGGGGGCGCTCCCTGAGCACCCTGTGCGAGGGCGCGTTCTCCCTCGCCGCGGTGCGCACCCGGCCGGACGGCGCCCTGGGAGCGGGCGGGAACCCGGTGCTCCGCCGGCTCGACGGCGACGGGTTCGACCTGGACGAGCTCCGCACGATCGCGGAGCGCACGGGTGCCGGGGTGCGCCCGCGGGACGTCGTCGGGTTCGGCCGGCGCCCGGCGGGCGTGCGGCTGGTGCTCGTCCGGGACGTCGGCGAGGTGGGGATCGACGAGGTGCGGCAGGAGACGACACTGTCGGTCGTCGCGTCGGACGGCGGGCCCCACCTGCTGCGCCTGCCGGTGGCGGACGAGCAGGCGGTCCAGACGCTGCTCTCGGTCCGGTCACGGCTGGTCGCCGTCACGATCGAGCGCCGCGAGGAGCGGGACGAGCCGGTGGGCCTGTTCGTGCGGGACCAGAGCTCGATCAGGCTGGTCAGCCCCACGGTCACCCCGGTGTGGTCGCTGGAGCGCAGCTATTGGGACTTCTGGCGCCGCCGCATGCGCAGGCTGCGGGCCCAGGCGTCCGCCGCGCGGGCGGTCCGCGCACCGGCTCCGCCGCCCTCGCCGGTCCGGCGGGTGTCGCTCCTGCTGGGCGACGTCCTGGTGGCGGCAGCGGCGACCGGCCGGCCGGCGCTGACCGCGCGGCAGCGGTCGGACGTCGAGCAGGCGCGCGCCCTCGCGCGGGACCTGGGGCTCGGGACGCTGGAGGCGACCGCCGGCCGCCTGCTTCGTGACCGCCTGACCCCCGAGGCGGTGCTGCACGCCGCCTTCGTGGTGGGCAGGGCCCGGGCGGTGGCCGACGTGGCGGGCTGAGGACCGGGGCCCGGGGGCGGAGTGTCAGTGGCGCACGGCAGACTGGGCCCGTGCACACGGTGGTCTGGCGGGACGGCTCTGGCATCGGCCTGCGGCCGGTGTCCGACACCGGCACGCCCGAGGGCGAGGCGCGCGTCGTCGAGGCGGCGGGGCTCGCACGGGAGGCGTCGGCCGGCGAGGCGGCGCACGTCCGCTGGACCTGGGACGACACGAACGGCTGGTACCCGGCCGTGCTGGCCGACGGCGTCCGTGTCGACCGCGCGCACGACCTCCGGCTCGCCCACGCGGTGCTGCGCACCTCGGCCCTGTCGGCGCGTACCGCGCTCGCCGAGGCGGGGCCGACGGCCTGGGACCGCCTCGCCCCGGTCCCGCCCCCGGGCGGGCCGACGGCGGCGGCGCTGACCCGCCCCGAACGGCACCCCGGTTCCGAGCCGCTGTTCGACCTGGGCGAGATCAGCGCACCCCGCGGCGGGCACGAGACCACCTCGCGTGGCCGCGCCGCAGCAGGGGCCGGACCACGGCCGGCGTCCACCGGGCGGGACACCGGGCGGGACGGCGCAGGTCCGGGCGGTGCTGCCGCCGACCCGCTCGACCCGGTCGCCGAGCTGTCCGCCCAGCTGCTCGCGATCAAGGACAGCACCGACCCCGGCCGGCTCCGGCTCCTGCTCGCCGCCGAGTCCGCCGGGGCGCTCGCCGCCGCCGAGATGCACCACGCGGGCCTGCCGTGGCGCGGGGACGTCCACGACCAGATCCTGACCGACGCGCTCGGCCCGCGGCCCCGCCCGGGTGCCCGTCCGGCCAGGCTGGAGGCGCTGGCCCACCAGATCCGGGCCGCGCTGGACGCCCCGCCCACGCTCAACCCCGACTCCCACCCCGACCTGCTGCGTGCCATGGAGTACGCGGGCGTGGGCGCGCGCAGCCTGCGCAAGTGGGAGCTGGAGAAGCTGGACCACCCGGTCATCGCCCCGCTGCTGGAGTACAAGGGCCTGTACCGCCTCTACACCGCGAACGGCTGGAACTGGCTCGACACCTGGGCACCCGAGGGCCGGTTCCGCATGGAGTACGTGGTGGGCGGCGTCGTCACGGGCCGCTGGGCGAGCACCGGGGGCGGCGCCCTGCAGCTCCCGCACAGCGTGCGGCGCGCCGTGGTCGCCGACCCGGGGTGGACCTTCGTCGTGGCCGACGCCGCCCAGCTCGAACCGCGCGTGCTGGCCGCCCTGGCCCGCGACGAACGGATGGCCGCCGCCGGGCGCAGCAAGGACGGCGCGAACACCGACATGTACGCGGGCATCGTCGCGGCGGGCGCCGTCGACACCCGGGAGCACGCGAAGGTCGGCATGCTCGGCGCGATGTACGGCGGCACCACCGGCGTCAGCGCCCAGGTGCTGCCCCGGCTTGCCCGCGCGTTCCCGCAGGCCATCGACCTGGTCGAGCGCGCGGCCCGGGCCGGGGAGCGTGGCGAGGTGGTCACCACGAGGCTGGGCCGCAGCTCACCGCGGCCCGGGGACTCGTGGGCCGCCGTCCAGGGTTCGGCGTTCGACGAGGACGCCGGGGCCGACGCCCAGTCCCGTGCCCGCAGCCAGACCCGGTCCTGGGGCCGGTTCACCCGTAACTTCGTGGTGCAGGGCACCGCCGCGGAGTGGGCGCTGTGCTGGATCGCGTCGATCCGGCGTCGGCTGTGGGCGCTGGGGGAGAGCGCGGAGGGCCCCGCCGGGCTGGCTCCTGCCCCCTTCGACCGCCGGCCGCACCTGGTGTTCTTCCTGCACGACGAGGTGGTGGTGCACGCCCCGGCCGCGGTCGCCCAGGTCGTGGCGCAGGAGGTCCGGGCGGCGGCCGACGAGGCGGGGCGGCTCCTGTTCGGGGACTTCCCGGTGGACTTCCCGCTCAGCGTCGCGGTGACCGAGAGCTACGCGGACGCGAAGGGCTGAGTGCCGCTCAGCCGAGGGACGCCTTGAGCGACTCCTCCAGGATGTCCACGCCCCGGTGCAGGTCGTCCTCGCCGATCGTGAGCGGTGGCGCGATCCGGAAGATCCCGCCCATCCCCGGAAGCTGCACGATGTTCATGTGCAGCCCGCGGTCCAGGCATGCCGAGGTGACGGCGTTGCCCAGCGCGTCGGCGGGCACCTTGCTCCGCTTGTCCGCGACGAGCTCGATGCCCTGCAGCAGGCCGCGTCCGCGCACGTCGCCGACCACCTCGTACCGGTCGCGCAGCGCCACCAGCCGTTCCGTGAGCTGCACGCCCAGCCGTGCCGCGCGCGCGACGAGCCCGTCCCGCTCGATGACGTCGAGCACGGTCAGCCCCACGGCGGCCGCCAGCGGGTCGGAGACGTGCGTCGTGTAGAAGAGGAAGCCGCGCTCGTGGCAGACCCGCTCGATCTCGTCGCCGGTGACCACGGCGGCCACGGGCAGTCCCGCGCCGAGGGTCTTGGACAGCGTCAGGATGTCCGGTGTGACGCCGTCGCGCTCGAACGCGTACATGGTCCCGGTGCGGCCGAGGCCGGTCTGGGCCTCGTCGAGGATCAGCAGCATCCCGCGCTCCGTGCACATCTCCTTCAGCCGCCGCAGGTAGCCGGGCGGCAGGTCGATGATGCCGCCGGACGACAGGATCGGCTCGACCAGGCAGGCGGCGAGGCTCCCGGCCGACTGCTGGTCCACGAGCGCGAACCCGTAGGCGAGCTCGGCCTCCCAGTCGTACGACCCGTCCGCGGCCCGGAACGGCGAGCGGTAGGCGTTGGGCGACGGCAGCGCCAGGTTGCCCGGCGCGGGCGGGCCGTAGCCGCGCCGTCCGGCGGAGAACGTCGCGGACGCCGCGCCGTGGGTCATGCCGTGCCACGACCGGTCGAACGAGACGATCTCGTGGCGGCCCGTGAACAGCTTGGCCATCCGGAGCGCTGCTTCGTTGGACTCGGCCCCGGTGCTGAGCAGCATGGTCCTGTTCAGCGTGGGGGGCAGCGTGGCGTCGAGCCGGGCCGCCAGCTCCAGCACGGGCCTGCTCAGCATGCCGCTGAACAGGTGGTCCAGCGAGCCGATCGCCGAGGAGACCGTGGACACGATGTCCGGGTGCGCGTGCCCGAGGATCGAGCTCATCTGCCCCGAGGTGAAGTCGAGGATCGCGGCGCCCTCGTGGTCGTAGACGTACGAGCCCGCCGCACGCTCGATCAGGCGGGGGCTGAAGGTGGGGCCGTAGCGGATCAGGAGGCGGTCGGCCTCGTCCAGGAAGGTCGTGTCCATCGTGGTCCTCTCTCGCGTGCCGGATGCCATCGTCGGCCACCCGGAAGAATCAGCACAAGCACACAAGAACGGCTGACCGGTCGTCGATGGCGAACGGTTGCGTAAGGTCGGCGGCATGCTCAACCCCCGACGCCTCGAGATCCTGCGGGCCGTCCTGGCGGCCGGCTCCGTGCACCAGGCGGCACGCAACCTCAGCTACGCGCCGGCCACGATCAGCCAGCACCTGTCGGCCCTGGCCCGGGAGACCGGGCTGGTGCTGTTCGAGAAGCAGGGCCGGGGCATCGTCGCCACCGACGCCGCCCGGCACCTGGCCGACCAGGCGCAGGCGCTCCTGGCCGACTTCGGCCGTCTCGAACGCGTGGTGGCAGACCTGCGCGGCGGCCAGGGCGAGCACCTGGCGGTCGCGTGCTTCGCCTCGGCGGCCGAGCGGTGGATGCCCGGGGTGGTGGGCGCCGTCCGCGGCCTGCAGCCGAACCTCACCGTCGAGATCAGCCTGAACGAGCCCGTCGACGGCCGCGGACGCCGGCTGCCCGACCTCGACGTCCGGACCGAGCCGGTGACCGGGCCCCAGGTGCGGCTGGACGGGTACGAGCGGCACGCGCTCACCGTCGAGGGGTTCCTCGCCGTGCTCCCCGTCAGGCACCGGCTCGCGGACGCGCCCGAGGTGGCGCTCGGCGACCTCGCGGACCAGCCGTGGATCGACTACGACATCTACGACAGCCCGATCGGTCAGATCGTCCTCGCGGCGTGCGCCACGGCCGGCTTCACCCCACGGTACGCGGCCCGTCTCGACGACCACCGGGCGGCGGTACGGCTGGTCGCGGCGGGCGTCGGGGTCACCGTGCTGCCCCGGCTCGCCGTCCCCGGCCCGCACGACGGCGTGGTCACGCGACCGGTGGTCCGGCCGTCGGTCGCACGGCGCATCGTCGTGCACGCCCGGCGGGACCGGCGGCGGGCCGCGCTAGTCGCCCGTGCGGTCGCCCAGCTCCAGGCGGCGGCCCGTGAGTCCGACGCCGACGCGCCGGGCGGCCCTCAGCACCCGCCGGTGCCCGGAGCCGCCGGCGCCGTCAGCCCGCCAGCACCCCGAGAGCTGCCGTGACCAGGCGCGCGGACCGCAGTGCCGCGTCGTCCACGTGGGTCAGGAACTCGGTGCCGTCCGGCGCGCACAGGTCGGAGACCGCCCGCACCGACACGAAGCCGGTACCGAAACCGTGGCAGAGCTGGGCCAGCGCCGCCGACTCCATGTCGACCGCGAGCACGTCGGGGAAGTCGGCACGCAGCTGCGCCGCCAGGTCGGCGGTGACGAACTTCTCGCCGGAGGCGATGGTGCCCTCCCGCAGCACCGGCGTCGCGGACCCCGCGCCCGCACCCGCCGCCCGGCGCACGGCGTCGGCGAGCGCGGGGGCGGCGTCGTACGCCTCGGGCATGCCCGGGACCTGGCCCAGCACGTAGCCGAAGGCGCGCGCGTCGGCGTCGGCGTTCACGAGGCGGGTGCCGAGCACGACGTCACCGACCGCGACGTCCTTCGCGAGCCCGCCCGCGCTGCCCGCACTGATCAGCGGGACGTCGGCGCCGTACCGGAAGATCGCCCCCGCCCCGGCGGCGGTGGCGTTGACGAAGCCGATCCCGCTCCGCACGAGCACCACCGGGCGGCCGGCGAGCGTGAGGCGCCGGTGCTGCGCGCGTCCCACGAGCTCGGGCTCGGCCGCCTCGGAGGCGAGATCGAGGAACGGCGCGGCCTCGTCGTCCATCGCCACGACCACGACGGCGACGGGCGTGCCGGAGCTCACCGGCCCGTCGCCCCACCGCTCGCCGCGTCCTCGCCCGGCGCCGTCTCGCGTGCCGCACCGTCCCGCGTCGCCGCGTCCTGCGCCGCCGCCGCACGCGCCGCGGCGTCCCGGGCCGCCATGTCCGCGGCCGACGCCTCGCCCGGCGCACCGTCGCCGAACACCTGCGACCACACGCCCCGTGCCGAGAGGAACACCGACGCCGCCTCCTGCGCGCCGGCCAGCGTGTGGTTCGCGCCCCAGCCGCACTGCACCTCGTTGGCCGCGGGCACCTCGGTGGCACGCACGACGTCACGCAGGGTCGCCTCGACCAGGTCGAGCACGTCCTCGTACGCGGGCTCGCCCTGGAGCATGAGGTAGAAACCCGTCTGGCAGCCCATCGGCGAGAAGTCCAGCACGGCGTCCGAGTGGTTGCGCGAGTGCTCCGCGAACAGGTGCTCCAGGGAGTGCACGGTCGGCATCTCCAGGTGCGCCACGTTGGGCTGGGTGAACCGCACGTCGTACTTGACGATCACGTCGCCCGCGGGAAGCTGCTTGCGGTCCGCGAGCCGCACGTACGGGGCGGCGACGGCACGGTGGTCCAGGTTGAACGACTCGACGTTCATGCGGGGCGCCGACGAGGCGGACGCCGCGGAGGATGCTTGCTCGGTCACAGGACGAGCCTATGTCCTCGCGGCCCGCCCCGGGAGACCGCGTACTACGCTGCCACGCGTGAGCAGCACCGACGCCACCGCACCCGCCACCGACCCACGGGCACCCACGCTGGGGCAGGTGGTCGGCGCCCTCGACGGGCTCTACCCGCCCTCGACGGCGGAGGGATGGGACGCCGTCGGGCTCGTGGCCGGCGACCCCGCCGCGACCGTCCGCAGGGTGCTGTTCGCGGTGGACCCGGTGGCCGCCGTCGTCGACCAGGCCCTCGGCTGGGGCGCCGACCTGCTCGTCACCCACCACCCCCTGTTCCTGCGCGGCACCAGCTCCGTGGCCGCGACCACCTTCAAGGGCACCGTGGTCCACCGGCTCCTCACCGGCGGCTGCGCCCTCCACGTGGCGCACACCAACGCCGACGCCGCCCCGCGGGGCGTGGCCGACGCCCTCGCCGACCTCGTGGGCATCACCGACCGGCGCCCCCTCGAGGTGAGCACCGCCGGCCCCGACACGGACAGCCGAGGCATCGGCCGCGTCGGACGGCTCGCGGAACCGACGACCCTCGCCGACTTCGCCCGCCGTGTCGCCGCCGCGCTCCCCGCCACCGCCCAGGGCATCCGCTACGCCGGCGACCCCGACGCCCACGTCACCACGGCCGCCGTCCTCGGCGGGTCCGGCGACGGCTACTTCGACGCCGTTCGCGCGGCCGCCGCCGACGTCTACGTCACCTCCGACCTGCGCCACCACCCCGCCTCCGAGCTGCGCGAGCGCGCCGAGTTCGAGGCCCGGGCCGCGGGCGGCGCCGGACCGTCCGGCACCCCGTTCCTCGTCGACACCGCCCACTACGCCAGCGAGTGGCCCTGGCTGCGCTACGCCGCCGACGACCTCACGGCGGCGCTCGCGGCCGACGGGCTCGCGGTCGAGACGCGGGTCAGTGAGCTCGTGACCGACCCCTGGACCGGACGAGTCCCCTCTCGCTGACCCGGGGTGGGCACGGACCGGTGCTCCACGCCGTCGGGCGCGGGGTAGCGTTGGACCACCCCCGACCCGATCCGACCCGAGAGGACGCCTCCGTGGCTACCGCACCAGCCGAGGACCAGCGCAGGCTGCTCGACGTCCAGGCGCTCGACACCCGTGCCCAGCAGCTCGCCCACCAGCGCAAGAACCTGCCCGCGCTCACCCGGCTGAGCGAGCTCGACGGTCAGATCGCCGACCTGCGCACCTCGCTCGTCGAGTCCCGCACCCGGGTGGCCGACCTCAAGCGCGAGCTGACCAAGGCGGAGAGCGACGTCGAGCAGGTCCGCAACCGCGCCGCCCGCGACCAGCAGCGCCTCGACTCCGGCAGCGTCAGCGCCAAGGACGCCGTGGCGCTCACCGACGAGCTCTCCTCGCTCGCCACCCGCCAGGCCGCGCTGGAAGAGGTCGAGCTCGACGTCATGGAACGCCTGGAGGCGCACGAGGACGCCCTCGCCAAGGTCGAGGCCGCCAACGACGCCCTGGTCGCCGACAAGACCGCCGTCGAGGCCGAGCGCGACGCCGCCTGGGCCGAGATCGACGCGCAGGCGGCGGCGCTCGCGGCCGAGCGGACGCAGGCGGCCGAGGGCCTGGACGCCGGTCTGGTCGCCCTGTACGAGAAGCTGCGCGCCCAGCTCGGTGGCACGGGCGCGGCGGTGCTCAACGGCAACCGCTGCGAGGGCTGCCGCATCGACCTCCCGCCGGGCGACGTCGCGGCGATCAAGAGCGCGGCGCCGGACGCCGTGGTGCGTTGCGAGGAGTGCGGCCGCATCCTGGTGCGGGTCGCGTCCACGGTCGGCTGAACCGCACCAGGGTCACCGCCGCCCGAGCGACCCCCGGGCGAACGCGGGTGCGAGCGGGATCAGGGCGAGCACGAGGACGGCGGGCAGGGCGAACCCGAGCCGCAGGTTGTCGGCGCCGACGAAGCCGGTGAGCACCGAGCCGAGCAGCGCGCCCACGTAGTTGAACTGGTTGAAGCGGGCGATGACGGCGTCGGTGCGGGCCCGGTCGGCAGCGCCGACGCCACCCGCGGTCGGTGCTCCGGCGGGTGTCGTGGCGCCGCCCGCCGCGATCCGCCCCGCGGCCGAGAAGCTGAGCGGTGCCACCAGCGCCACGGCGGCACCGAGCACGGTGAAGCCCGCGACGGCCACCTGCCACGTGGGCGCGAGCACCACGAGCGCGAGCGCGGCGAACGCGACCACGGCCCCGACCCGGAGCAGCACGGTGACCCCGAACCGGGTGACCAGCGCCCCGCCGGTCAGCCGGACCACGATGGACGTGACCAGGTACGGGAACGTGGCGAGCGCGACGAGGTTGCCCGGCGCGTCGAACGCCCGCGCCAGGTAGACGGGTCCCCAGGCCGATGCGGCGGTGTCGACCATGTAGAACACGACCAGCCCCGCGCCCACCAGCCAGATGGGACGCCAGGGCACGGGCTCGGCCGGGGTGGTGGTCCCGGCGGGGGTGGACGTCGTGCCGGTCCGCCTGGAGCCTGCCGGCCCGGTCAGTCCCGGCACCGGCCCGGCGGCGTCCGCGCCCCAGGAGGGCCCGGCGCGGCGCCCGGCGTCGTCGTCGGCCCGCTGGTGCGGTAGATACGGTGCGAACGCCGCCACGAGCGGGACCACCACGACGAACACCCCGGCCGCGGGGGAGAGGTGCCCGGTGGCGAGCGACACGGCGGCGGCGAGGATGCCGCCGGTGGTCCACCAGCCGTGCGACGACGGCAGGATGGGCCGGTCGTACCGGTGCTCCAGGTCCACGGCCTGCATGTTCGAGGCGGCGTCGACGAGGCCGAGCGCGATGCCGTAGGCGGCCACGCCGCCCACGAAGAAGGCCATGGCGGGTGCCAGCACCAGGGTCGGGACGGCCACCACCATGAGCACGAACGCGATCCGCAGCAGCGCGGCGCTGCCCACGCGCCGCGCGGTGTGCTCGGCCACCAGGGAGCCGGCGCCGGCGAGCAGCACCATCATCAGCAGGAGCAGGGAGAGGGCCACCTCGTCCAGCCCCCAGTGCTCCAGGAACCGCGGCAGCCGGGTGGTGAGGCTGATGAAGACGAATCCCTGCGCGAAGAACGCCGCGGCCACGGCGACGCGGACGCCCGTCAGGCTGTAGGTCATGACGGCACATCCAACCGGTCGCGGCCTGCAGGCGCCAGGGGTGCGGCGTGGTCGTTACCGGAGCGTCGCCGGGCGGGGTGCGGGGGCGGCCGGGCCGCTCAGGCGAGGACGAGCTCCAGGGTGCGCGGGCCGCGCGGTCTGCCGTCGAGCAGGTTGGCCTCGATCAGGGTCTGGTCCTTGCCGGAACCGATCTCGGTGAGCACCACCGAGCCGACCAGCTCCTGCGCCGCCTTGAGCACGTCCTCGCTGGTGCGTGCCTCGTGCTCGCGGCGCAGCAGGTGCCCGGCCAGCACCCCGCGCGTGTGCTTCGCGTTGTGCGAGACGACGGTCCGCTTCCCGCCGGTCTCGCGCAGCACGCGCACCTCGACCCACTCGGCGGCGTCCGCGCCCGTGGTCCGCGGCTTCCAGGCCGCCACGTACGTGGCCGACCGGCAGTCCACGACGACGTCGCCCGCGGCCCGCGCGTCGAGCACCTCGGCCAGGGCGGGCTTCCAGTACGCGGCGAGCCGGCCGACGTCGGGCAGGCTCACGCCCATGCCCAGCCGGTAGGCGGGGATGCGGTCTCCGGGCGCGACCACGCCCCACAGCCCGGAGAAGGTGAGCACGCTCGCGTGGGCGCGCTGGGCGGCGGCGTCGGGCAGACCGGCCAGGCCGGCGGCCGCGTACAGGACCCCCGTGTAGACCTCGGCGGCGCGGGCCGTAGGTGTCTCGCGCAGTGTCGTGTTGCGCGCCACCTCGTCCGCGAGCCCGTCGCCGACGCCGAGCACGGCCGTCGCATCGGGCCGCGCGCTGGTCCGCGCCAGGTGGGTCAGCATCTCCTCGCGGCGCTCGGTGAGCTCCGGGTGGGCCAGGGTGGACAGGTCGAGGGGCGCGGCGCCGTCGGGCGCGGGCGTCTTGCCCTCGGAGGGCGGCAGGAGCAGGAGCACCCGCCTAGCGTAAGTTGCCGCGCATGGCGCAGCTCAAGGTGTACGGCAGGCGGTCGGTGTGGGGCGAGCGACGCACGGAGATCTCCGACGCCCTGCACGACGTGCTGGTGCGCACGTGGCAGCTCCCGCCGGACAAGCGCTTCCACCGCTTCCTCCTCCTGGACGACGGCGACCTGGTCGCCCCGCGCTCGGACGCCTACCTGGTCGTGGAGATCGTCTGCTTCACGGGCCGCAGCCGAGAGGCCAAGCGCGCGCTGATCGGGGCCGTGTACGACACGGTGGCACCTCGTCTGGGCCTGTCGGCCGACGACCTGGAGCTGGTGATCCTGGAGAGCCCCCGGGAGAACTGGGGCATCCGCGGCGTCTCGGGCGACGAGCTGACCCTGGGCTACCGCGTGGAGGTGTGACGCTGCGCCTGCCGCCAGGTGAGTGCGGGAGTAGTGGCGTTCTGACCGGTCAGAACGCCACTACTCCCGCACTCACCTGGCGACGTGCTCAGGTACGATTCATCCGCGGACGAGTCGGTCGGGCGGTCGCGTCGGGTGCCTTCGGGCGCCCGCCGAGGAACGTCCGGGCTCCACAGGGCAAGGTGGTGGCCAACAGCCACCCGGGGTGACCCGCGGGACAGTGCCACAGAAAACAGACCGCCCTCGGCCTCGGCCGGGGGTAAGGGTGAAACGGTGGTGTAAGAGACCACCAGCGCTGCCGGTGACGGCAGCGGCTCGGTAAACCCCACCTGGAGCAAGGTCAGACAGACTGTGTTTGAGGGCTGCTCGCCCGATTCTCTTGCGAGAAGCACAGTCGGGTAGACCGCTCGAGCCCTGCGGCAACGCAGGGCCTAGATGGATGACCGTCGCCCGCGCCGGGGTAACCGGGCGCGGGAACAGAACCCGGCGTACAGGCCGGCTCGTCCGCTTTTAGAACCCTGACCAGGGCATTCAGGCTGCCACAGGGTGCGCAGTCCGCAGAGAGTCCGCAGGAACTGCGCCGAGCACGCTGTCCACAGCGTCGCGGGTCCGGTCGTCGTCCGGCCACAGGTGCGAGTAGGTGTCCAGCGTCTCGGCTGCGGACTTGTGTCCGAGACGCGCCTGCACCACCTTCACCGACGCTCCACGCCGGATGAGCAGGCTCGTGTAGTAGTGCCTCAGGTCGTGGAACACCATGGCACCGCGCGGAAGGTCGCCGAGCGCTGCTCGTGCTGCCTCGATGAGCGTTGGGCTTGCATCCTCAGGTGGGATGAGGCCCGCAGCACGCGCCTGGATCACGAGGACATCCGCCTTCGCGGTCGACGTCCCAAGCGTCCGCGCTACCGTTCCGGTCCGGTCCTTGGGCGAGGCGTCGAGCCACGCGAATGCCGCGAGGACCGTCCGCCGGGCCGCCGTCCAGACGTCGTTGAAGGCAGACCGTCGAAGTGCTCCGCCCTCGGAGTTCGTGAAGATGAGCCCATCGGCCCCGGCGAGAACGTGGCCAGGTGCGTGGTGAGCGCATCGACCACTGTCTGCGGCAGCGGGACCTCGCGCTCTGACGCCTCGGTCTTGAGGTCGCCGAACGCCGGACGAGAGCCGTTGACCGAGACGAGCTGTCGGTCAACGGTCAAGGTCCTCCGCTTGAGGTCGACTCGGTCCGGGGTGAGTCCGAAGACCTCACCCTGCCGGAGCCCTGTCCCTGCCGTCGTGACCACCAGCGCTCGGTAAAGCTCCGGGATCACGTCGCGGAGACTGAACACAACCTCCGTCGAGAGGGGAAACGACCTTCTTCTTGCCGGGCTTGGGCGCGGACCTGCATTCGATGATGCCGCTGAGGCAGGAGATAGTGAATTCTCCGTGCTGATCCAGACGCTTCTGGAGTAGCGATTCGGCCGCTCTCACTGTTCGGTGGAACGGGACACCGCTCTTGCGTGCGAAGGATTCGTAGGACGCAAGGTGGTTGATGACCGGATCAGGTGACGTGACGCTGATCGTCCCTGGGAGTTCATGGGTCTCGACGGAGCCGAAGTGTCTTCTCAGCATCGTCGGCGCAGCGTTCAGTGGAAACCTGCGGGACAGCGATATTCGCTCAGGGGGGTCGGAGTGTCGAGAACCTGGGATGCGGCCCGGCGCCAGAGGTTGTCAAGCTCGCTCTTGTCCTCGATAGCGTTCGTTGAGACGAATGCTGTCCCCGACGGGCTAAGGACCCGCGCCAGTTCCCGGATACCAGCCTCGACGTCCTCGACGTGGTACAGCATGTGCATCGCCAGCACGACGTCGGCCGAATCAGTAGCGACCCGGCAGGGGTATCCAGGCCTGGAGCGGCGAGTGCCGCTCGGTGTGCAGGAGACGGCCGACCACATTATGGAGCCGGCTGGCGATGCCGGGCGGCGCTTGTCGGAGGCGTGGCATGCTGCATTCGGCGTCAACCCTGACCCATCCAAGGCGTACGGACTGGCGATCAAGGCGGTCGAGGATGCAGCAAAGCCGGTTGTGAGCCCGAACGATGGCAAGGTAACGCTGGGCAAGATGATCGGGGTTATCCGGGACCAGGGATGGGGTCTTCCGCTACAGCGCGAGGACTCGCAGGCGCCGACATCGGAGGTGCTGCTCGGGATGTTGCGTGCGTTGGGCCGGGCAGGTTGACCGGCACGGTGGAACGGAAAAACCGGACCACCGCGAAGGGACCCAGGATGCGGCTGGGGTTGCGGTGTTGCTGGCGGTTCCGCTCGTACAGTGGTTCACGTCAGGAACTGCGGCGGCTCTCATCTGAGGCCGGCATTGCTCCGTGGTCAAGGCGCGTGATTCCGCTGGAAGTGGCTTGCGCCCGGGCTTTCCCAGCGTGATCTGGACCGCCGTCGCCCCCGACGCCGTCCGCACCCGCCGGATCCACACCACCCAACAAGCCTACTTAGTGCATTGACCGCGCGCTAAATCCACAGCACCCCGAACATCAGCCCAGGTCACAGCCCCGCACGTCTCGCATGTGGACAGCAGTGACCCAAGTCA
This sequence comes from Promicromonospora sp. MS192, assembly GCF_049532985.1. Classification (GTDB taxonomy): domain Bacteria; phylum Actinomycetota; class Actinomycetes; order Actinomycetales; family Cellulomonadaceae; genus Promicromonospora. Next base: position 698,940 of record NZ_CP186693.1, read on the forward strand.
GGTAACACGCGCAGGCAGGGCTGGCCTCGCAGTTCCGACCATGGCAGTAGGCCCGGACCATTTGGTCCGGGCCTACTGCCATTTCGGTTTCACGGGTGCCGCAGCCTGGCCATGCGTGCGTCGTACTGCTGCCGGCGTCGAGCCGCGCTCCGCTGGCGTTCCGCAGCAGAGACGAACGGTGAACCCTCGGGCACCGAGGAGCGGAGCTCCGCGAGCCGCACCCGAGCCACGCGCGGGGAGGCGCTCGACGGGAGCGGGGCGCTGAGGCCCTGCCAGCGCATCAGAGTGAGGCCCTGGTGGTGGTCGGCGGGGTCGAGCCAGTTCGCGTGGCCGGGATCGCGCAGCGCGATCACCCACGTGAAGCTGCCATCGGGGTTAGTCGTGGCCTGCTCGCTCGTCAGGCTGCTCGTGTGGTTGCGGTAGTCGTAGTCGACGTACCAGTTGCTGCCCAGCTGGAACCCGAGGTAGCTCGCCGTGCCGGGTGCGGCGGTCACGACGAGCGCCTCGTCGTCGGTCAGGCTGAACGTGCCCGTGGTGACGTACTGGTTCTGCAGACCGCCCGCGCCCGTGGGCCGCGCCTCGGGAAGCGTGTTCGGCGGCAGGACGTAGTTGTACTGCTCGGGGATCTTCACCCAGAGCGGAGCCGCAGACGCGAGGAAGCCGGCAGCACGCTCGGCCAGCTCGTCGAGACCGGGCTCGGGCTGGACAGGGCCGCCGCCGACCCGGCGTACGGCGAGCGACGTGGCTGTCTGCGTCCAGTCGGACACGGTGTCGCGCACCATGATCCGGCGAGCGTCTGAGGGCAGCCGGAGGTGATTGGGGCGTCCGTCTGCCTCATCGGGTCCGACGGTGATCGTGAATGTGCCGTCCGGACGGACGGCGAGATCGGACGCCGCCAGCAGCCCGAGGTTCCGGTTGAGCCGCCCCGCACGCTCAGGACCCGAGTCGTCGACCTGAAACGTGAGGTCCGCGCTGGTGCCGCGGCGGCCCGTGATCTCGTAGCGGTAGTCGGGCGACACGATGACGTACCGGTAGATCGTGTCCGGGTTGGGCAAGCCGGCTTCCGCGCCGGGATACAGGTTCCACAGGACGCGCGGGCGATCGGGTAGGTCGTTCGCCGCGAAGAGCGCGCAGCAGTGCGCCAGACCGGCGAGGTACCCCGTCAGGTCGCCGCTGTCGTCCGCGTTCCTGCCGGCCCGGGTGTCTGCCAGCGCGCCCTGGAGGTGGGCGACCTCGGCCCGCACCGCCGGGTGCTGTGCCAGGTCTCGCGCGCGATACTCCAGCTCCAGCTGGTTGGAGAGTTGGTCCGCGCCGGGCCCGCTCGACGGAGTCGCCGCCGCGACAGCTGCCCGCGACCCTCCAATGGAGGCAACAGTCGCGGCAGCTCCGAGGGAGGCTAGGAAGGAACGGCGATTCATTGCAGGGCAAGCCTTCTCTCGTTTGGGGGAGCATGCAGTCTTGGTCGAGATAGCTCACAATTATAGGCAAAGTCCACTATTTAGGAGCCTCGTCCTCCTTCAGCGCGCCGTACTTCTGACGTCACCTGGAGAAGGTCAGCTCGCTGCCCCCGAGCTTCTTGCAGACCTGCGGGATCGTCGCGCCCTGGGCCTGCAACTTCTCCGCGTCGCGCAACCGCGCCACCGGTGCAGTCGCCCAGTTCTGGCCGTCCGCGGTCCGCACCCAGTCCGCAGGGAGTCCGCAAGAGCCCCACCAAGCGCTGTCGGACCCCATGGCAGCCAACGCCCGCGAGCCGCAGAATTCCAACGTTCTCAGCCGATCGCGCCGAGTACCCCGACAGGCCGCAAAGCCTGCCGAGGAAACCCGGCGTACAGACCGGCTCGTCCGCTTTCGAGGCCCTGACCTGCATCGGAGCATCAGTCGGAGGCTTCCGGGCGCGAGGTCACGTTCGCAGTTGCGCCATGGTCGCCTGGCCTGAAGGCCGTGGTGATACCAGGAGGTGTCCAGGGTCTCACTCGCGTCCTTGTGGCAGTCGTGCCTGAACCGCCTTGACGGACGCGCCGTGGCGGATGCGCGGGCTCGCGTAGCAGTGACGCAGATCGTGGAAGTCGACTGGATGTCCTCGGAGTCGATCGGGGCTAGCAGCAGCTGTCCCAACCGTGGTTAGGTTCGGATCTCAAGAACCACGTCGACCTGGTCCTCTGTGTTGCCGCGAGTTCCGGTCCAGCACCTCGCTCGGGCTGACCGGAATGCTGACGATCGTCTCGGGCGCGCTTCGGCGGGGCCAGCATTGACGCTGGCCCCGCCGGCCTTTCGTCGACGAGGAGTCGCTACCTCGCGCTGCCAAGGGTGATCCGGCGCCGCAGGGCCTGGGCCAGTGGTGCTTCCCACGCGTCGGTGCCTGCCGTCGGATCGGGACCGTCGTGCGGAAGCCGGGCCATCGTCTGCTTGGTGACGCGGATGGCCTCCCGGTCGCGCCGGGCGATGCGCCGGGCCAGGCGCTTGGCCTCGGCCCCCACCTTCTCGGTCGGGACGACGGATTGCACGAGCCCGCCCTCCAGCGCCTCCTGGGCGTTGATGGCATCGCCGAGCAGCAGCATCGCGCGGGTCCAGCCGGAACCGATCTCGGCGACCAGTCGGTCCAGCACCTCGCTCGGACCCACCGGGATGCTGACGACCGTCTCGGGCGCGCGGAACCGTGCGTCCTCGGCGGCCACACGCAGGTCGCTCGCGACCGCCAGCCCGAGCCCTGTCCCGGCGACGTTGCCGTGCAGCGCCGCGACTGTCACCGCCGGACAGGTGCGCCAGGCGCGCAACACCTCGTCGCCGAGCTCGACGAGGTTCCGGTAGCCGTCGGGGTCGTTGGCGGCGAGATGGGCGAGCTCGTCCAGGTCGCCGCCTATGCAGAAGTGGCGCCCTTCGGCGCGCAGCACGATGGCAGCGATGTCGTCGGGCAGCGTCGTGAGCACGTCGCCCAGGGCGGTCAGCGTCGCTCGGTCGAGCCGGTTGTCGCCGTCGGGTCGCGTGAGGGTCACCACCAGCACGGCGTCCTCGCGGTCGACCACGACGGGTCCGGCGGCGGACGCGCTCTCACCTGCGGCCACCGCCGCACCAGCACCCGCGGTCGCGGCTGGACGGGGTCGCCGCCGTACCGGCACCGAACGTGTTCCGCGGAAGGCGAGGGTCTCGTCGTAGCCCACTGGCCCGGCGAACTCGAGATCGAACCGCTGCAGCACCTCGGGGAACAGGGTCGTCGCTTCCAGACGGGCAAGCGGCGCACCTAGGCAGTAGTGCATGCCGACGCCGAAGGCGAGGTTGCGGCGGGGCGGGCGCGAGAGGTTCAGGTCGTGCGGCGAGTCGTAGGCGTCGGGGTCGTGGTTGGCCGCGGCGACCACGGCGTGCACGATCTGCCCGGCTGTCACCGGGATGCCGCCCGGCAGCTCCGTGTCCTGCGCCGCGTACCGGGTCATGAGCTGTACGGGCGATACGAAGCGGACCAGCTCCTCGACGGCGCCGTGCACGGCTTCCGGGTGCTCGAGCATCCACGTGGCCTGGTCGGGCCGGCGCAGGAGCTGCACCACGCCGTCGGACAGCAGGGACGTCGTCGTCTCGAGGCCCGCCTCGATCATGACGTTGAGCTGGGAGCCGGCCACCGCGCGCACCGCGGGGTCGGTCTCTGTGTCGAGCCACTCTCCCAGTGGGGAGTCCTCCGGGAGCCGGGGTCTGGGCTGGGCTACGAGCTGTTCCCAGTACGCGTTCCACAGCTTGCCCGCGCGGTCGGCCTGCGCCATCCGCGCCTTGCTCGGCGCGAGGTCGTGCACGTTCGAGAGCATGCGGCTCATCTCGCACAGCAGCGGGATGTCCTCGCGCGGCAGCCCGAGAACGATGCAGAGCACCGCCATGGGCAGCCGGTCGCCGACCAGGGCCCCGAAGTCCGCCTCGCCGTCGGCGCGCAGCGCCGCATCGAACCGGTCGAGGTACTCGTGGACGGTCTGGACGATCTGCGGTGTGAGGTCAGCGACCGACCGCGGCGAGACGAACGAGCCAAGGCTGCGGCGCAGCCCGGCGTGCCCGGGCGGGTTGGTGCCGAGCGCAGAGTCGTGCAGGAACTTCAGGCCTGGGTGCCGCACCCACGTCGGCTGGCGCGCGGTGCGCCAGGCTGCGTCCACGGTGCGCCAGCCGGATCCGCTGAGCACCTCGTGGCTCGCGCCGTGCGAGGTGACCATCCAGGCTCCCCACGGCATGCGTACCGCCGGGCCCATGGCCCGCAGCTCGTCGTAGACGGCGTGGGGGTCGGCGCGCCCTTCGGGCGTGCTCAGGTGCCGGATCAGCTTGGTCACGCGGCGGCGGGACTCGCGGTCCGAGCCGGCTGCGGCGGCGTCTGCCGTCTTCCGGGATCTGCCGGTGTGGTCAGGCACTGGGGGCTCCTTCTTCAGCCAAGACACCATCTCGTCTGCCGATGGACAACGTTAAACATAACGTGCATACCGGGCAGAACATACGGCCCTTGCGAGTCGCCGTGTGACCATTGCGTAAACAAGTGACTATGAGGAAGTCATGTGGCGGTGCGGTTGGTCTTGTGCGTCGTTGGCGCAACCTGGCAGCCTCGGCAACCGCCTGCCACGCCGCCCCGGGCGTCGAAGACCCCCTGTCGGTTCGTCACGAACGACACCGTCATGGCCGGGCCGGTCGGCGGAGAGGTGCGACGCCTCGGGGAGGCTGCGGTGGACGAGGTCGAGTCCTGGGTGCGCACCGGGACGTTCCGTACGCCGGTGCACCCGGGGACCCTCGCCAGCACGGCCTGAGTTCCCCAGCCGCTGGTGCTCGTCCCGAGCATCGGTAGCTCGAGTCGCCAACATCCTCGACGAGGCACGCTGGAACCTCGAGCTCATGCTCACGATGCAGGTCCCCGACGGCGAACCCCGCGCGGGCACGGCGCGCGAAGACCTGCGTGAACGGCAAGGCGCACGTCGATGCCGTCTGACGCTCCAGGGGCAGGTCAGATGCGGGCAGGCGTGCGGGCGGCCTGGCGCTCGGGAGTGAACGTCACCGGCAGCGTGGACGGGTAGCGCGACCACGGCGATGGCGCCCACTTCACCACCGGGTCGGTGAGCCTCAGGTCGAGCCGCTCCATGAGGCTCTCCACCGCGATCTTGACCACGAGCCGCCCGGGGCGCTTGGCGGGGCACGCGTGCGGCCCGACGCCGAACGACAGGTGCGACCGGTTGCCCGCCTCGAACAGGTCGTCGCTGGTGCGCACCCGCGGGTCGTTGTTCGCGGCAGCCACGCCCATCACTATCGCGTCACCGGCGCGGATCCGGGCGGTGCCGAGGGTGCAGTCGGTCACGGCGTACCGGGCGGGCAGGTTCGCCACGGGCGGCTCGCTCCACAGCGTCTCGTCCATCGCGTCGTCCAGGCCGCGGCGCACGCCGGTGAGGCGGCCGGTGTACCGGGGGTCGGTGAGCATGCGGCGCAGCGTGGCCGCGATCCAGGTCACGAGCATCTCGTTGGCCGCGCAGATCGCGACCACCATCGTGTGCACGATCTCGGTGTCGTCCTCGAAGCTCGGGTGCTCGATGAAGCTGGTGGTCAGGTTCGGGCTTGGCTCCGCCCGGGTCGCGATGACGTGGTCCATCACGATCTGGTCCATCCGGACCAGGGCTGACACGGGATCGCCGCCGTGCCCGAAGATCTCGCTCGCGCAGCGCAGCAGGTCGACCCCCTGCCGCTCGTCGAACCCGAACATGGCCGACACTGCCAGGAACGACACCGCCGCCGCATACTCGCCCATCAGGTCCGCACTGCCCTTGGCGGCGAACGAGTCGATGAGCCGGGCGCAGACGACGCGCACGAGCGCTGCCGTCCGGACCTCGTCCATGTCGGCGAACGCCTCGTCCACCGGGAGCCGCAGCCGCCGGTGCTCCGCGCCGTCCGCGAAGTACAGGTTCCGCCGTCCGGTCGGGGACAGGATGGCGTGCAGGTTCGACTGCGGTGGTAGCTGCTCTCTCCAGTGCCGTGGGTTCCGGGCGAAGACGCTCTCCGTGCGCATCACCTCCATCACCTCGGCGTGCCCCAGCACGAGCCAGCCCGGTACGCCTGGCTCCAGGTCCACGGGGGCCACCGGCCCCCACTGGTCCTGCAGCTCGCGCAGTGCCGCAGTCATGTCCTCTGCGCCGGTCAGGTCCACCAGCGCGACCCGGCCCTCGCTCCCCTGCGGTTCCAGGTCAGGCATGCCACTCCACCCGTCGACATCCATCTGAATTATCCACCGAAATCTGGGGCGACCTGCGTAGACGCCCGATCAGGCGTTTCTATCACGGGCAGCAGAGAACACGAAACACGCGGCGTTCTTCCCCACGGCGGCCAGGTCCGGCTCATCGTCGTCGCGAACGCCAGCGCCCGGAACGCCTCTCGCGAGACCCACGCTCCGCTCATGACCGCTCAGGGCCAGCTCGACCCCATCCTGTGGTGACCTGTTGTCCGTTCCGGTAGAACGACCGCCATGAGCTGGGTGGCGAACGTCAGGATCTCGGTCGACATGGACGACGTGGAGAACGCGGAGGCGCTGAGTGACCGGCTGCGGACGGAGGCTCCCCTCCGGTCGAGTCCTGAGCGTGGCGGAGCACCCGCCGCCGACACCCCCTGCCGCGTCACGTGCCTGGTCGTCATCGCCAGGCCCGCGACTAGCGAAGCGCCCTCAGCTCGTCGAGGGCACGATGCCCACGCTCGACCACCTCCGGAACGTCATCGCGGCGTCCTTCACGGACGGGAATCTCGAGCATGTGGAGCACGTGAGCCGCTGTGAGCACGGCCGCTCCTTCCCCGCCGACCAGATCGAGGATCTTCGTCCACAGTCGCCTTCGGACGTCGTCCAGCAGCGGGTCCTGGAACGAGTACCACACGAGCGTGGTGAGATCGATGGCCCGCGTGCCGCTACCCGCGTTCCCGATATCGACGACCGCCACCACAGCCCCGTCGCGGACCAGAACGTTGCCGGGTGTCGAGAGGTCGGCGTGGACCATGTCCGGTGCCTCTCGTGGTGCCGGGACGTCGGCGCACGCGAGCCGCAAGCGCTCGACCAGGGCCGATACGTTGGCGGAACACCCCGAGAGCCTGGCGATGGACCGGCGGAGGCGCGACTGTTCCGGCGTCTCGCTGAGCTCCGGCCCGGCGACAGCCGGTTCCACGCCGGTGGCGACCCGCCAGGCGTACGACCAGTGGTCGTAGGGCTCGGAGCCTTGGCCGGCCTGGAGCTCGACGATCTCCATCAGCTGCTCGACGAGGGACGGCGTGAGCTCGGCCGCGGGTGCCGCGTCGACGAAGTCCATCAGATGCCACACATGAGTGGCGGTGGCCCCAGCCCCGAGCCACGCCGGCGTCGGATAGCCGCGGCCACGCATGTGCTCGACCACCCGCTGGGCGCGCAACGTCTCGTCCAGGTGCTCGGGGTGAGCCCGGGAAACTGCTTTGAGAACCGCGTCGGTACTGCCGGCAAGCTGCACGCGCACGGCACCCCCGTTGACGCCCCCGGGCAGGCGGCCGAGAAGAGTGACCTCTGCCCCGACCGCAGCGGCCACATCGTCCAGCAGCTCGGCCGATGGCTCTTCGGGAGGGATGCTCTGGTTCATCGGCTCGTGGTCGCAACGGCGGGAGCACAGCACATGCGCACCACCCTACGGTCGGACCCGGCCCCGGCGGCTGGTCGCCGTCCGCTCGCGAGGCTCTGGCGGCTGACGCGAGCCGGTTTGCTCGCGGCGCCCACGCCAGCCGCGTGTCCGAGCACGATGAACAACGGATTCTTTACGCATCATCCAGCCGCTCGCTCCTCGACGCAGCCGTCCCGTGGGTGTCGAGCTCGGCGGCCAGCTCCATGCAGCGCAGACGAGCCGGGGAGACGTCGTAAGGGATCTTCCCGAAGGCTTCGAAGGCGCTCATGGTCTTCTGCCCACCGCTGGCATCCTCGTCCAGAGCGGGATCCCAGGACTCGAACAACGCCTCGTCACGCTGAGCCAGGCCGGATTCCTCGATCACGGCGTGCAGTCTCGCTTCGAAGGCGTGTCGTTCGGCAGCAACCCTGGCTACACGGGGGTCGTCGACGGCGACCGTGTCGTCGAGCGCCTCCTCGGCGGCATCCACCCGGTCGGACTCCTCGCGCAGGTCCCGGTGGGTGGCCAGGGCGATGAACCGGGAGGCCCGGACAGCCGCGCCGAGCGGGCCGAGGACCCGCTCGGTGACCAGCAGGTCGTCCAGGTCCGCCTGTCGCAGCGAGCCCTCGGGCAGGTCCTTCAGCCGGCTCGTGATGACGTCGGAGAGCAGGCCCATCCGGCTGCCTTCGGTGCGCATGCGCTGCACGGCGGCCCGCTGGCGCCGCAGCTCTGCCTCCCGGGCGTCGATGGTCTGCTCCAGCCGGTCCAGGATCTCCACCACACCGTCGTCTGCCGAGGGCCCGGCAGGATCAGTGTCGGCGAAGGCGTCGCGGATGTCGTCCAGCGCGATCCCAGCGTCGGCCATCGTGCGGATCCACAGGAGCCGGATCATGTCGTCGTAGCCGTAACGACGGCGGTCGTCGCCGCCGCGCTCGGGCTCCGGGAGCAGGCCGATCTCGTGGTAGTGCCGGATCGCTCGCGGCGTGGTGCCGACGAAGGCCGCCGCGTCACCGATCTTGACCTGGCGCGGCGGGATGAAGGACGGATGCATGAGCGGGCCTTCCTGGGAGGGACGTGAGACCAGCGGAACACATGCCGCTACGGGAGGTGCAACTCCAGGCAGCCCGGTACCCGATCGCCGGGTCAGGAGACCGGACGGCGGTTAGCCTGCGTGCGTCGCAGGAGCTCGACGACCAGGAAGGCACCGGCATGGCCGACGACGTCACCGACCCCGCAGCGGCGGGCGTCGCGAACTTCGCGCACGAGATGGGCGTGCTCAAACGGCTCCGCAGGTCCGGGTGGTGGCAGGTGGGCGTGCGCGACCCCGAGTCCGTGGCCGAGCACAGCCTGCGCGTCGCCCAGCTCGCCGCGCTGATCGCTTCCGAGGAGGGAGCCGACCCTGCCCGGGCGGCGTACCTGGGCCTGTGGCACGACTCCCAGGAGACCCGGATCACCGACCTTCCCCACTCGTCCCGCGCCTACCTCGCACGGACCGGCGACAACGAGACCATCACCCGGGACCAGACGTCCCACCTGCCTGACGCGGCGGCGAAGACCGTGACCGACGCCGTGATCGAGTACGAGGCCCAGGAGACCCTGGAAGCCCGGTGCGCCAAGGACGCCGACAAGCTGGAGTGCCTGCTCCAGGCCCTGGAGTACCGGGCGGCGGCCACCAGCACGTCCAGAAGTGGATCGACAGCTCCCGCGCCGGGATCAGGACGGCGTTCGCCGCCCGCGTGGCCGACGCGGCGCTGGCGGGAAGCACCATGGCGTGGCACGACCAGGCCGGGTCCTGAGTTCGAGCAACACCGAGCATCCTGGTCCATACACTGCCCGCATGCCCCACCCTTCCCAGATCCAGGTACGAGAGCACGCCGCCCTGGTCGACGACCTCCGCACCCTCACCCCGGCCCAGTGGCGCTCGCGGTCGCTCTGCGGTGACTGGTCCGTCGAGGACGTCGTCGCGCACCTGGGTGCCGCCTCCACGTCGACCTTCTGGGGTTGGCTGCGCAGCATGGCCGGCGCTCGTTTCGACGCGGACCTGCACAACCAGCGTCGCCTTGAGGAGTTCCGTGCGGACTCGGCCGAGCAGACGCTGGAGCGGTACGCCGCCGTCGGCCCGATCGCGCTGCCGCGCACGGAGAGCGTGGCGGGGCTGGGCGAGCTGCTCGTGCACGCCGAGGACATCCGCCGGCCGCTGGGCCTGGCACACCGGCCGGACGCCGAGGGGCTGCTCATGGTCGCCCGGTTCTTCGCGACCAGGGACTTCGCCGTGAACAGCAGGTCACTGGTCAAGGGGCTCCGCCTGATCGCCACCGACGCGGACTTCCGGACGGGTGACGGCCCCACGGCGAGCGGTCCGCTGCTCTCCCTGGTGATGGCGATGGCAGGACGGCGCGAGGTGCTGGCCGACCTGGCCGGCGACGGGGTCCCCGTGCTGGAGGCACGACTGGCTGCGTGACCCTAGCCGACCATGTCGGCGCAGCTCAGCGCCCCCTCCGGCGCGACCGCGCCGTCGGTGCGCCGCAGGTGGGCCTCGCCCCAGACCCGCACGCCCTCGACCACGGGCAGCACCGTGGTCCCGCACGGCGTGAGCCGGTAGATCACGGGCGCCGGGACGGGCCCCGTCACCACACGTTCGACGAGCCCGTCGGCCTCGAGCTCACGGAGCTGCTCGGCGAGCACCTTGGCCGTGATGGGTGCACCGCGGCGGCGGAGGCCGGCGAAGTGGGACTCGCCGTGGGCGAGCCAGTAGATCAGGGTCAGCTTCCACTTGCCGCCGATCGCGGTGAACGCGGCGGCCATCGGGCAACCAGGGAGCGGATTGGGACGAGAGGGGTTACCCGCAGGTGCCTTCTTGTTCATGACCATGCTCCGCTCAATAGTCGAACCATGACGATTCCATACCGACGAATCCTGACTGTAGGCCTGTCCGCCGCCCTGTTGTTCGTGACGGCGGTATCGGGCGACGCCGCGCCGGCCTCCGTGTCATCGACGACCACCGACCCGCAGCGCGACTTCGACTGGGAGATCGGCACCTGGCGCTCGTCCGTGCGGGTGCTCGCCGACCCGCTCTCGGAGTCTCCGGACGAGTGGCTCCGGTTCTCCGGCACCAGCACCGTGCGCCCGCTCTCCGAGGGGCGGGCCAACGTGGTCGAGCTCGCGGTCTCGGGACCGGCCGGCAGCATCGACGCGCTCAACCTGAGGCTGTACGAACCGCAGGCGCAGCGGTGGAGCCTCACCTTCGTGAACATGCGCGACGGCCTGCTGACCCCGGCCGTCTACGGCGGCTTCCACGACGGCGTCGGCGAGTTCTACGGCGACGACCACCTCGGTGACCGCCCCATCAAGGTGCGCTTCCTCATCACCCGCGTGAGCCAGGACGAGGCGCGGTTCGAGCAGGCGTTCTCGGCCGACGGCGGCGCGACGTGGGAGACGAACTGGGTCGTGGTGGACCGCCGGGTCCGGCACTGAGGTTGCACCCGCTGCGCCCGTCTCGGCCGTGGAGTGCGACCGAGACGGGCGTCGGCCTAGCTGAAGGCGCCGACGTGACGCGCGACCCAGTCGTCGAACGTCCGCGGGCTGCGGCCCAGGGCCAGCGCCGTGTCGGGAGAGGGCGTCCGCTCGTCCTCGGTCGGCGTACCGAGCGCGTCCAGGGTCCTGTCGACGACTGCCGGGGGCCAGAACTGGGACAGCTCGGCGAAGGCTTCCTCGCGGGTCTGCTCCACGAACCGGACGTCCTCGCCGAGTGCCGCCGCGATGGCGGCCGTCTGGGCGCGCGGGGTGAGGGCCTCGGGACCGTTGAGCGTGTAGTGCCGGCCCAGGTGAGCGTCCTCCAGCAGGGCCGCCGCGGCGGCCGCGGCGATGTCGGCGGGGTCGATCGGCGGGAGCGGGACGTCGCCGAACGGGGCGCGGACCGTCCGTGCCGAACGGACCGACTCCGCCCACAGCAGCGCGTTGGACGCGAAGCCGCCCGGACGCAGGACGGTCCACTCGGGCGCCTCGGTGGTCACGGTCCGCTCCAGGCCGGCCAGGAACGGGTCGTCGCCCCGCGACGTGGCGCGCTGGGAGGAGAGCAGCACGATCCGCCCGACCCCGGCGGATCGAGCGGTCCGGACGAGCTCGGCCACCGGCAGGGTCGGGTCGGGAGCCATCAGGAACATCCGGTCGGCGCCCTGGAGGGCGGACGCGAGGCCGGCCGGGTCGGCGAGGTCGCCGGGTGCGTGCCGGGCGCCGTCCGGCAGGGTGGTCGGACGGCGTGACACGGCGGTCACCTCCTGTCCTGCGGCGACGAGTGACTCGATGAGCGGGCGACCGATGTTGCCCGTCCCGGTGACGACGATCATGACTGTCCTTTCGACGTGGGTACCGGGCGACGCTAAGCAGCAGGCTTACCGAAAGAAAGGGCATACCTCGGGGTAAGGTCCACACGTGGAGAACGGAAAGACGGCGGCGTCCGCGGAGCCCGAGGGCCTGCGTGACGTGTTTCACACGGACTGCGCGGCCCGGCAGGTGCTCGATCACGTCACCAGCCGCTGGGGCGTGTGGGTGCTGATCAGGCTGGGGGAGCGGCCGCTACGGTTCTACGAGCTGCGCGACCGCATCGAGGGCATCAGCGAGAAGATGCTGTCGCAGACCCTGCGGAACCTCGTCCAGGACGACCTGGTCTGGCGCACGGTCGAGCCGACCGCCCCGCCGACCGTCACCTACGGGCTGACGCCATCCGGCACCGGTCTCGGCGAGCGCCTCGCCGCGCTGCTCGACTGGATCGAGTCCACGTTCGACGAGTCCGGCGAGCCCGCCGACCCGTCGTCGGTGGCGGACGCCGTATCCGCCGTCGGCGCCTGACCGTACCGTCTCGTCACGCGCCTCCGACACCGTCGCGCCGGAGCGCCCGGAGATACCGGCGTCGATAGACCCGCTGCGCGACCAGGATCAACGGGGAGAGCGCACGCCACCGGCCGCGCCCGGCACGGGTCAGGGAACGGAGCGTCAGGCGCACGGTCCCGGCGTCGTCCCGGTGCACGACGAACGCCTCCTCACCGGAGACCGGATGGCCCTGCAGGGTGCCGTAGGCGAGCGCGGCGCGATGATCGGTCGCCACCGTGGCGACCACCTCGACCGGCTCGCGCACGCGGAGGGGCCCGATCCGCGCCACGAGCCAGTAGCGCTCACCCTGCCGGACACCGCGCCCCGCCCCGGGCGACGGCTCGACGGCGAACCCGCTGCGGGTCTTGACGCCCCAGGCGAGGACCGCCGCCGAGACCTCGTCCCAGAGGTCTGCGCCGGAGCCAAGGGTGACGGTGCGCTCGTACGCCCGCCATCCGTCGGGCGGCGACCACGCCTCCGACGCCGGGGTCGTCCGGCCCACGGCGTCGTAGCTGAGGGCACGCCTGTCGAGCTGGTTCCCGCCGGCAGCCGCCGGTGCGCCGTCCTTCGCTGTGCTGCCCACGCCGCACATCCTGCCGCACACATGCCCGCGGGAGTCTCGCCGCGGGTCCCGGACTGTCGTCGTGACGCGGCACGATGACGACATGACCCGTCCCCGGAGAACCGGCGGCCCTTACCCGGATCGGCTACGACGACGCACTGCCGGTGGTCACGATGCGTGCGTTCCTCGGAGATCCGGCACGGTTCGTGCACCGTCTCCGGAGCAACTGACCCACGGGCCGGTCGCTCGTCCCACAATGGACCGATGATCTCCACCGACCTTGCCGTCCGGCTCCGCGACGCAGGCCTGGTCTGGACCCCGGCCGACGGTGACCAGTTCCAGGTCCAGGCGCCCGACCTCGCCGGAGACGTCTTCACCGTCAGCACCATGACCATCGAGGCGCACGAGTACCCCACGGGCACCATCCTGGGCTTCAACGGCACCACCGAGTGGGCGCTGGACGCCGTGGCGATCGAGGACGCGCTGTGGCTGCCCCGCGAGGACCAGCTCCGCGGCCTCCTGCGCTCGACGTTCCGGGCGCTGCGGCGTCAGGGCGACGGTTACGAGGTGGAGGTCGAGCTGCTCGGGCAGACCCGCGTGTTCGCGGACCCGGATCCCGCGCATGCCTACGGTGAGGCGCTGCTGGCGCTCATGGACCTCAGCCGCTGAACCGGACGGAGGGCTCAACGCCCGCCTTCGTCGCCACCATGCAGGATGGACCGATGACGTGCACCGACCCGCAACGCGCCGCACCCGGCGGCGGTACGCCATGACCCTGCCCGCCGACAGCCACGTGCACAGCGAGTGGTCCTGGGACACCGGCGGCCCGCGCTCCCACGCCGTCGGGCGCATGCGCGCCACGTGCGCCCGAGCGGTGCGGATCGGGCTGCCGGCCCTGTTCTTCACCGAGCACCTGGACATTCCGCGGAGCTGGCGTGCCGAGCCCGACGACCTGATGCCGCACCAGCGTCACCTCGTCGACGACGCCGGCCTGGTCGACATCGAGCCGCTCGACACGGCCGGCTACCTCGACGCCGTCGACCGGATGCGGCACGAGTTCCCCGGGCTGCGCATCGGGACGGGCGTCGAGTTCGGGCAGCCGCACCTGAACGACGCCCAGGCGGCCCGGATCATCGACCTGGACCTGGTCGACCGGGTGCTCGGGTCGCTGCACACCCTCGACCTCGGCGGCGGTCACGCCGAACCGAGCCGGCTCTTCCAGGAGCACGACCCGGCCGTCGTCATGCACCGGTACCTGGAGGAGGTGCCCGTCATGGTGCGGGGCTCGGACACGTTCGAGGTCTTCACCCACATCGACTACGCGGTCCGGTCCTGGCCCGCCGAGGCGCACGGGCCGTTCGACCCGCGGGCCTTCGAGGAGCCCTTCCGGGTGGCGATGCGGTCGATCGCCGCCGGCGGCCGCGCCCTGGAGATGAACACCCGGCGGCTCTGGCCGTGGATCCCGCAGTGGTGGGCCGAGGAGGGCGGCCGGACCGTCAGCATCGGCAGCGACGCGCACACTCCCGACGCGCCCGCGGCGAACTTCCCCGAGGCCGCCGCGATGCTGGAGCACCTCGGATTCCGGCCGGGCCGCGCTCCCGAGGACCTGTGGGTGCGGGTCTGACCCGCCTGCGTGCCTGGGTGCGGCACTCCCAGGAGAGCCGCTGCCTCGTGCGGAGGCGTCCGCCACGGCAGTGTGGACGACATGTCCGCACCCGCAGAGCCTCAACCACGCATCGTCGTCACGGGCGCCCTCGTCCACGGCACGCCCACCCGGACGGTCCAGGAGGACCTGGCCACCGACGGCCCGCTGATCGCCGCGTCCGCGGACGGGGCCGCCGAACCCCTGGTGATCGACGGCCGCGGGGCCTCCGTCGTGCCGCTCCTCGTCGAGAGCGTCTTCGCCGCGCCCCGCCCGCCCGCCCCGGACGCCTTCGACCTCGGCCCGGGGCGGCTGGCCACGTTCGCGGTGGTCGACGGCACGGTCGCCCCGCACCGGATCACCCGCATGCTCGTCGTCGACCCCCGCGCCCTGCGCGCCGTCGTCGTCGACGGACGGGTCGTGGTGCGTGACGGCGTGGCCACCCGACGCCGCGGCACCGGCCACGCGCCGGACGACGCACGGCTCGGCGCGTGGACCGACCCGCGGCGCGACATGACCCAGTACCTGACGGCGGACGGCCGGTACAGCGAGACGCGGGGCACGACCCGTGACGCCTACACCGGGAGCTTCTGGCTCGACGGCGACCGGATCACCTACCTCGACGACACCGGCTTCTGGGCCTTCGGCCAGTACCACGAGGGTGTGCTGCACCACGCCGGATTCGTCCTGCACAGGGCCTGAGGGCGGCGCGGCCCGGCCGACCGCCGGCACGGCTCAGCGTGTCAGCCGTGCAGCGTGGGCCGGTAGACCAGCTCCTGGACGTGACCGTCGAGCGTCCGCTGCTCGAGCAGCTCCAGGTCGAAGTCCGCGGCACCGCGGAAGATCGGGTCGTCCCCGGTCCGCCCGGTGACCACGGGAAAGAGGGTCACCTGGAGCCGGTCCACGAGGCCCGCCGCCATCAGCGCCCGGTTCAGCGAGAGGCTGCCGTGCGAACGCAGTGGCACGTCGGACTCCTCCTTGAGCCGGGCCACGACGTCGACGGCGTCGCCGCGGGCCACCGTCGCGCGTCGGTCGAGCGGGTCCTCCAGCGTGCTCGACACGACCGTGGCCGGCAGGTCGAGCATCCGGGTGACCCAGGGGTCGCCGACCTCGGGCTGGTCGGCGATGGCGGCCACCATCTCCCCGAACATCCGGTAGGTGGTGGCCCCGAACACCATGCGCTGCTCCGGCTCGTACAGCGCGAGGCGGTGGCCGAGCAGCTCGGGCCCCTGCTTGCCCCAGTACCCGGTCCAGTCACCCCCGGCGCTGCCGAAACCGTCCAGGCTGGAAAACACGTCGAACGTGTAGGTGGCGGTCATGATTCCCTCTCCGAGCACGATGGAGTGCGGTCGAAGAGAGAGACCGGGGCGCCGTCCGGAACTGATCGGCGAACGGCGCCCGCCGGCTCAGGCGACGCGGATGAACGTGGGGCCGGACTGCCAGATGCTCGTGTAGCGCACGCTCTTGCCCGGCACCGGCGCCTCGATCTGCATGCCGTCACCCGCGTAGATCGCGATGTGGCCCGGGGTCCAGATGAGGTCGCCCGGCAGCGCGTCGGCCCAGGACACCACGGTCCCGGCGTACCGCTGCGACGAGGACGTCCGGGGCAGGTCGATGCCGACCTGCGCGAAGACGTAGGAGGTGAACCCGGAGCAGTCGAACCCGGCGGGCGTCGTCCCGCCCCACACGTACGGCACACCGAGGTACCGCATGGCGATCGAGACCACCGACGCGCGACGCTGCGCGGCCTCCTCCTCGGCGCGCTGTGCGGCGATCTCCGCCTGGTACTCCGCGTTCTCGCTCGCGGAGACCACCGAGACAGCCGTCTTCTCGACCTTCAGCTCCGCGGTGGGCGCGACGGCGACGACGTTCGCCGCGGCGACCGCCTCCCGGGCCTGCGTCGTCAGGGCGTTGAGGTCGGACGAGTTGAGGGTGCCCTGCATGGGGCTGCCGGTCAGCGTGGCCCCGAGCTCCGTGGCCGGCGCGGCCTGCGCGGGCGGCGCGATCAGCGACAGCAGCACCCCGGAACCTGCGGCGGCGATCACGGCACCGCGTCCGGCGACGGCGGCGGTCTGCCCGGTGGCGGCACGGGTGAGGGTGGGCAGTGCCGGGCGACGTGCTGCCCGGTGGCGACCACGGGCACGCAGGGCCGTCGTGGAGGACTGGGGATCCATGAAGGCGGGGACCTTTCAGATCGACGGGGGGACTACACCAGCGCGGCGAGTGTCTGTCGGGTCCACGTCCCGCGCATAGCGCCCAAGAGTAACGGAACGGACACGATGCGGGAACCACCGTCCGGAAAATCGTCGCACCCCCTCGGGCTCCCCGGCGGCGCGGGTCGTCGGGGAGAATGCACCCCATGCGACTCCTGCTGCTGCGCCACGGACAGACACCCTCGAACGTGGACGGGCTCCTCGACACCGCGAGCCCGGGCCCGGGTCTGACACCGCTCGGTGAGCGGCAGGCCGCGGCCGTCCCGCACGCGTTCCGCGACCGGCAGGTCGACGCGATCGCCGTCTCGTCGCTGGTCCGCACGTCGCTGACGGCCCAGCCCCTGGCGCGGGCGCGGGGCATCGAGCCGGTGTCGCTGGCGGGGCTGCGCGAGATCGAGGCGGGCGGCCTGGAGATGGCGAGCACCCACGAGGCCCACATGCGCTACCTCGACACCGTCTTCGGGTGGGCGCGGGGCGACGTCGACCGGGCCATGCCCGGTGGTCCCGACGGGCGGGCGTTCCTCGCCCGTTACGACGAGGCGGTGGCCAAGATCGCGGCGGGCGGCTGGGACAGCGTGGTCGTGGTCTCGCACGGCGCCGCGATCCGCGCGTGGGTCGCCGCGCGCGTGGCGGGCGTCGACATCGACCACGCGGAGCGGACGGCGCTGGCCAACACCGGCCTGGTGGAGATCGAGGGCGACCCTGACGGTGGGTGGCGGCTGACGGCCTGGTCCGCGGAGCCGGTCGGCGGGCCGGGCGTCGACGCGCTGTTGGCCGACGACCCGACCGGTGAGCCCCTCGACGACTGACGCCCCGGGGTTCAGCCGTTCGCCGTGCTGCCCGCGACGAACACCCCGACGAACAGGTTCGTGGCGATGAGCGCCGCCATGGTGCGGCGTACGGACTCGCCGACGGCCTCCGCGCCCCAGTCCCCGCGCTGGAGCTCCCGGCCGCGGGTGTAGACCGCGCCCGACCACGGGATGTCCTTGTACAGGGCGGGCAGCCCGCCGCTCGCCGCCAGGAGCGCCGCCAGGGCGCCGACGCGTGGTTCGGGGTCCACGCCGTCCACGAGGGCCGCCCGGATCGGGGCCAGCAGCTCTGCGCGGCGGCCCGTGCCGCCGTCGACCAGGGCCGTGGTGGTGATCAGGCCCAGGGCCTTGCGCTTCTCGCGGCCGAGGTGCCCGCGCTCGACGACGCGGTCGATCACCTCCTGGCGCAGGCGCGGGCCGATCTCCAGGATCAGCGAGTGGACGTCCGTGGGCTTGCGGGCGATCCGGTCCCACGTGCCGCGCAGCAGCGGGTCGGACGGCGCCGTGCCGTCGAGCACGCGGACCTCGCGACCGCGCAGCGTGGTGCGCGCGTCGATGTCGACGTACCCGCCCGACGCGAGCTCGACGAGCACCGCACCGGCCAGGGTGTGGAACAGGTTGTTTCCCTCGCCCGCGATCGTGCCCGACCGGGGGTCGAAGAGCAGGAGCAGCACGTCCTCCGCGAGCAGCGGCTCCTGGGACATCTCCTCGTTCGTCGGCGTGGCCTCGTGCTCGGTCATCGGTCCGTCCCCTCGTCGGCGGCTTCCAGCCGGTCGTCGGTCATGCCCTTGATGATCAGGTCGGCGCGGTACAGCACATCGAGCTGGGCGAGGTTGTAGACCTCCCGCAATGCCGCCACCATCGTCTGCTCGAGCGTCGCGGCCCCCTTCGTCGACCTCGGACCGGGGTCGGTGAGCCAGGGGTACTTGTCGAGGTGCTGCCGGATCTGCGGTGCGAAGTACTCGGCCAGCCGCTGCTTCGTGGCGGCGTCGGCGTCCGCGGGAAGGTTGTCGAACTCGTCGTCGGCATCCGTGCGCGGGTTCTCGTCGAGCATCTCGCGCAGGTCGCTGAGCGCGCTCTCGTCGTAGAGCTGCGAGTAGATGGTCACCAGGGACCGGTCCTGCTCCGACAGGTGGCGGGACACGGAGCCGAACGTCGCGGGCAGGTCGATGGGCGCCCGGTCCCGCAGGATCAGGGCCAGCTCCGCGCGGGCGCGCTGCAGCCGTTCGATGGTGGCCTCGAGCTCGGCGTCGAGCACCCGGAGCGCCTCCGCCGGGTCCTTGTCGGCGCGACCCATCGCCTCGATCTCGGCGAGCGGCACGCCCAGCTCGCGCAGGCGGCGGATCTGCAGCAGCCGCACCAGGTGCGGCACCCCGTACTGCTTGTACCCGTTGGACCGGCGCTCGGGCTCCTCCAGCAGGCCGGCCTCGTGGTAGTGGCGCACGGCATTGACGGTCGTCCCCGCGAGGTCGGCGATCTGCCGGGTGCTCCACGCCACGGTTCGCTCCTGGTTCCGGTCGGTCAGGTCGGCCGCGGTGCGCGGCGACAGGTCCAGTGGAAACTATGTTCCGGGAACAGGGTCAAGCGCAGCCCGAGGAGCGCGGGTCAGAGCCCGAGCTCCGGCGGCAGGTCCCCGTCGTGCCGCACGACGAGGGACGTGACGGCGCGCGTGAGGCAGACGTAGAGCCGGCGCAGTCCCGTCGCCCGGTCCGGCTCGGCGGCCACGACGGCGGCCGGGTCGTGCAGCACGACGTGGTCGAACTCGAGGCCCTTGGCGAGCGAGGCGGGCACCAGCTCCAGGTGCGCGTCGAACTCGGAGGATCCGGAGTCGTCGGCCGTGCCGTCGTCCGGGGCGTCGTCCTGCTCGCCGACGACGGCGAAAGTCAGCCCCGCGGCCGTCAGCACCGTCCGGGCGTGCGGCATGCCGGCGTCGGGCACGATCAGGCCGACCGAGCCCTCGCGGGCCACGACGTCGGCCAGCACCTCGCCGAGCGGCGTCGTCGTCACGGCGAGCCGTCCGCGGGTGCGGCGGACGGCGGTCGGCGGCTCCAGGCCGGGCGCGATGCGCGGCAGGAGCCGGGCGGCGAGCTCGATCACGTCGGCCGGCACACGGAACCCGGCGGTGAGCTGCTCCACGTGGCCGTCCGGCTTGTCGAGATGGCGCAGCACGTCCGCCCAGTCGGCCGACGCCCACGGGGTGGTCGCCTGGGCGAGGTCGCCGAGCACCGTCAGCGAGCCGTTCGCGGCACGCCGCCCGAGCGCACGCAGCATCATCGCGGACAGGTCCTGCGCCTCGTCGACGACGATGTGCGCCACGGACTCGGTCCGGTCCAGCAGGTCGGCGATCTCGTCGAGCAGCACGAGGTCCGCCGTGGTCCAGCGCGCGGCACCGGGGGAGCGGGGTGGCCGGTCCCAGGCCAGGAGCCCCTGCTCGGTCTCGGACAGGACGTCCTGTGCGCACGTCGCGAGGAACTCCGGGTCGGACAGCAGGCGGAACAGCAGCTTGCGCGGCTCGACCGCGGGCCACACGGCCGCCGCGTAGTCCCGGACCGGCTTGGTGCGGGCCAGGACGTCCCACGCCTTGTCGTCGAGGGCGTCGCCGGACTCCTCGATCTGCACCAGCACCCGGTGCGCGAGCGCGTGCCGGAGCTGGGCGGCGCCGAGTGAGTAGCGCACGTCCCGCGCCCTGACCTGCTCGACCGCCTCCCGCGCCGCGTACGCCGGCACGCGCCAGCGGAAGGATCCGCGCGGCAGCACCAGCGTCTCCTGCGGGGTGCCGACGTGCGACCAGACGGCGGCGCGCAGCACCCGGGCCATCCGGCCGTCGCCCTTGAGGGTCGCGACGTCGGCGGGCTCGGTGGCCCGCACCGGGGCGTGCGTGCCGACCACCTCCTCGATGGTGGCCTGCGTCGCGTGGATCTCGCCCAGGGCGGGCAGCACGTCGCGGATGTACCGCAGGAAGCTCTTGTTCGGCCCGACGACGAGCACGCCGCGCCGGGTGAGCTGCTCGCGGTGGGCGTAGAGAAGGTAGGCCGCGCGGTGCAGGCCGACCGCCGTCTTGCCGGTGCCGGGCGCGCCCTGCACCACGAGCGTGCGGTCCAGCGGCATGCGGACGATGACGTCCTGCTCGGGCTGGATGGTGGCCACGATGTCGCGCATCGGCCCGGTGCGGGGGCGCTCGATCTCGGCCTCGAGGATCTCCGAGCGGGTGCCGGCGCCGCCGTCGGGCCCGGCCTCGTCGGGGTGCGTCAGGGTCTCGTCCTCGGAACCGGTCAGGTGGCCCCGGGCGAAGCCGTAGCGGCGCCGGGCCGTGATGCCCATCGGCTCCTTCGGCGTGGCCCGGTAGAACGGGGTGCTGACGGGGGCGCGCCAGTCCACGACCATCGGCTCGCCGTCGGGGTCCGAGACGTGGCGCCGGCCGATGTGGAAGATCTCGTCGTCGTGCCCGGTGGTGACGTCCGCGCCCACGGTGATGCGGCCGAAGAAGAGCGGGATCTCCGGGTCGTCGCTGAGCTGCTCCATCCGGCGGGCGAGGGCGGCCTCCAGCACGTCGGCGCTCACCGGGTCGCCGGCGTAGCGCCCGTCGA
Source organism: Promicromonospora sp. MS192 (assembly GCF_049532985.1). GTDB lineage: Bacteria > Actinomycetota > Actinomycetes > Actinomycetales > Cellulomonadaceae > Promicromonospora. The sequence goes on from NZ_CP186693.1 coordinate 720,226, forward strand.
GCGCGGCGACGCGTTCGCGCATCCGGCCGAGCTGGGTACGGGCCTCGGCGAGGAACTCGCGCTCCTGGGCGAGCTCGGGCACGTCGGCAGGCACGGGAGGACCTCCAGGAGGGTGGCAGGGGAACGCGCGATTCTAGTGCCCGGGGCGACCGTGAGGCGCCCTGTTTTCCGCTGGCGGTGCGACACGCCGGACACATATGTCCTCGGAGTCCGTTTCCACTGTCGTCGCCTCCGGCCCCACGGTACGGTCGGGGAACCGCCCGGCCAATCGAGGAGCCCCAGTGTCGTCCGACGAGCTGCCCCAGGAGTTCCAGATCGACGTCCCCGACGAGATGGAGACCGGTGTCCCCGCCGACTTCGCCTCCGTCTGGCACACGCCGACCTCGTTCATCCTGGACTTCATCGCCGTGAAGCAGCCGCCGAGCCCCGTCTCGGACCCCGACTCGGGTGAGGTCACGTCGATTACCGTGCCGGGCCGGGTCGTGTCCCGGGTGCGCATTCCTCCGCAGCAGGTGTTCGAGCTCGCCAAGGCGCTCACTATGCAGCTCGATGCATGGGAGAAGGAAAGCGCGCCGACGATGCGCAATCCGCGTGCGGCGGAGGGTCCGGACGGCCCAAATCGGTCGTCTGACAATTGAATCTGGTGAATCTTTTTCTTGAACGATTGTCCAACTGGGCGGGTATATGTCCGGTCTGCCCGGTGGAAATGTTCCGGTTTGGATGGAGAAACTCCAACTTATACCAGTCCTGAGGGGGAAATGTAACCCAGCGCGACTGTTCCACTTGCGATCTTCACGGATGTAGGCTTCCCGTGATCGCGACGAAGGCGTTGCAATCTCCCAGAGTTGCCCGGGGGGTCGGGCGACCCGTTCCGGCGGCCATGTCGGGGAGCAATGAACAGGGGCGATGCAAGTGAGCAACACGGAATTCGATAACAGGGGGCGCACGGGCGGGATCATGTTCGAAGAACAGTCCCGCGCGAGTGTCGTGAGCATGTGGGGGGAGATCGACGTCTCCCTGCGTGGCGAGTCGAGTGCCGCGATAGCCAACGCCATCGAGCGGGCGAAGGCCGTCGTGATCGACACGTCGCGCGTCACGTTCATGGACTCGACCGGCGTGGCGTTCCTCATGCAGATGTACACCTACGGCACGCGGGAGGGCCTGACGGTCAGTCTCCCGGAGCCGCCGCCGGTGGTCCGGAGCGTCATCGAGATGCTCGGCGTCGACGCGCTCTTCGCGCAGCAGGCGCACCCGGCCGTGCGGGAGGCCTGAGCGGTACCGCCCACGACGGACCGCCCGTCGGTGACGGCTGGGACGTCAGCGACCCGCGGCCAGGGCCGCGGCCCCGACGATGCCCGCCGCGTTCCGGAGCTGCGCCGGCACGATCGGCGCACGCAGGTGCAGGTGCGGCAGGTACTTCTCGTGATGCTTGCTCACTCCGCCGCCCACGACGATGAGGTCGGGCGACAGGAGATCCTCGACCACGCCGAAGTAGCGCTGCAGGCGCTCCGCCCACTGCTCCCACGACAGGTCCTCGCGCTCGCGTGCGGAGTCTGCCGCGCGGGACTCGGCGTCGTGCCCGTCGATCTCCAGGTGGCCCAGCTCGGTGTTCGGCACGAGGACGCCGTCGACCACCAGCGCCGAGCCGATCCCCGTGCCCAGGGTCGCCACCAGCACCACGCCGTCGGCGTCGCGGGCCGCGCCGTAGCGCACCTCCCCGATGCCGGCCGCGTCGGCGTCGTTCACGGCCACGACCTCCCGGCCCGTCGCCCGGTGCACCAGCGCCGGCAGGTCCACGCCCGTCCACGACTGGTCCAGGTTGGCCATGGAGCGCACCACGCCGTGCTGCATCGGGGCGGGGAACGCCACGCCGATCGGCACGTCCTGGGGCAGGTGGTAGGCGTCGACGAGCTCCGCGAGCACGCTGGCGACCGCCTGCGGGGTGGACGGCCGCGGGGTCGGGATCCGGGTCCGCTTGTCGGCGTACTCGCCGGCCGTCAGGTCGACGGGTGCCCCCTTGATCCCCGAACCGCCGATGTCGATGCCGAACGCCAGGTCGCTCATGTCAGGATCGTCTCATGAGCAACCACGAGCAGTACTGGTACAACACGGAGACGGGTGAGGTCGAGGAGGGGCGGCGCTCCTCCTGGACCCACCTCATGGGCCCGTACGCCACCCGCGCCGAGGCCGAGCGGGCGCTGGAGAGCGCACGCTCGCGCAACGAGTCGTGGGAGCAGGACGACGAGAACTGGGGCAAGAAGTAGCTACTTGTCGAACGAGTGCTCCGCGTCCGGGAAGGACGCGTCCTTGACCTCCGCGACGTAGTCCTCCGCGGCCCGCTGCAGCACCGCGCCCAGCTCGGCGTACCGCCGGGCGAAGCGGGGCGACCAGACCGTCATGCCCGCCATGTCGGTCCACACCAGCACCTGCCCGTCGCAGTGCGGCCCGGCGCCGATGCCGATGGTCGGGATGCGCACGATCTCGGTGATCCGCGCGGCCACGTCGGTGGGCACCATCTCCAGGACGACGGCGACGGCGCCGGCGTCCTCGACGGCCTGCGCGTCGGTGGCCAGCCGCTCGACGGCCTCGTCGCCGCGGCCCTGCACGCGCGGCCCGCCCAGCAGGTTCTCCGACTGCGGCGTGTACCCCAGGTGGGCGACGACGGGGATGCCCGCGTCGGTCAGCGCCCGGATCTGCGCCGCCGAGCGCACGCCGCCCTCCAGCTTGACCGCGTCCGCGCCGGTCTCCTTGAACACGCGCACCGCGGTCTCCAGCGCCTGCTGCGGACCGGCCTCGTACGAGCCGAACGGCAGGTCGACCACCACGAACGCGCGTTTGGCGGCGCGGGCCACGGCACGCGCGGCCGGGATCATGTCGTCGACCGTCACCGGGATGGTGGACGTGTGCCCGTGCATGACGTTCCCGATCGAGTCGCCCACCAGCAGCATGTCCGTGCCGGCGGCGTCGAGGATCGTGGCGGTCACGGCGTCGTACGCGGTGAGCATCGCGAGCTTCTCACCGCGGGCCTTGGCCTCCGCCAGGTGGTGCACACGAACCCTCTTGGGGCCCGGAGTGGGTGAGGTGTGCGCGGACATGGTCCTCCTGTGGTTCGGGCGGCCTCGGTGCCGCAAGAAAGCCTACGACCGGTCGTCCATGCCCGGTACACGCGCCTGTAACAGGTTTAGTGCAAGATGGGCCCATGGACAGGCAGCAGGAGTTCGTGCTCCGCACGGTCGAGGAGCGCGACATCCGCTTCATCCGGCTCTGGTTCACCGACGTGCTGGGTGTGCTGAAGTCGGTAGCCGTGGCCCCCGCCGAGCTGGAGTCGGCGTTCAGCGAGGGCATCGGGTTCGACGGCAGCGCCATCGAGGGGCTCACCCGGGTCTTCGAGGCCGACATGGTCGCCAAGCCCGACCCCACCACGTTCCAGGTGCTCCCGTGGCGCGGCGAACGGCACGGCACAGGGCGCATGTTCTGCGACATCCTGACGCCGGACGGCGAGCCGTCGCTCGCCGACTCCCGGAACGTGCTCAAGCGCACCCTCGCCAAGGCGAGCGACCGCGGGTTCACCTTCTACACGCACCCCGAGGTCGAGTTCTACCTGTTCAACCAGCTCACCAAGGCCGACCCGAAGCTGGAGCCGGTGGACCAGGGCGGGTACTTCGACCACCTGGCCCGCGGATCGACACACGACTTCCGCCGTGCCGCGATCACCATGCTGGAGTCCATGGGCATCTCGGTCGAGTTCTCCCACCACGAGGCCGGCCCCGGCCAGAACGAGATCGACCTGCGGTACGCCGACGCGCTGACCACCGCGGACAACCTCATGACGTTCCGCACCGTGGTCAAGGAGGTGGCGCTCGAGCAGGGCGTGTTCGCCTCCTTCATGCCCAAGCCGCTGGCCGACCAGCCCGGCTCCGGCATGCACACCCACGTGTCGCTCTTCGAGGACGACCGCAACGCGTTCTACGAGCCCGGCGCCCAGTTCGAGCTGTCCAAGACGGCGCGCCAGTTCATCGCGGGCCTCATGGTGCACGCCGGCGAGATCACCGCCGTCACCAACCAGTACGTCAACAGCTACAAGCGGCTCTGGGGCGGGCAGGAGGCCCCGAGCTACGTGAGCTGGGGCCACAACAACCGCTCCGCGCTGGTCCGCGTGCCCATGTACAAGCCGGGCAAGGGCAACTCCGCGCGCATCGAGTACCGCGCGCTCGACTCGGCGGCCAACCCGTACCTGGCGTTCGCCGTGATCCTGGCGGCCGGCCTCAAGGGCATCGAGGAGGGCTACGACCTCCTGGACCACACCGAGGACGACGTCTGGGAGCTCACCCCGGCCGAGCGCCGCGCCCTGGGCATCGCCCCGCTGCCGCGCGACCTCGACGAGGCCATCCAGTTCATGGAGAAGTCCGAGCTCGTGGCCGAGACGCTCGGCGAGCACGTCTTCGACTACTTCCTGCGCAACAAGCGCGAGGAGTGGGAGACGTACAGCGCCCAGGTCACGCCCTTCGAGCTCAAGCGCTTCCTGCAGCTCTGACAGGGGTGCTGCACCCCCCGCCCGCGTCGTAGGGTCGGGGGGTGCAGAGCCGCCGACCCGAGACCCTCACGACCCACCTGATCCGGGCCGGGTTCGCCGACCTCACCCGGTCCGCCGCGCTGTGGCGCGACCCGGACCTGGTCACCGTCCTGGACAGCCGGCCCCGGGCAGCCGCCGACCGCGCCGCCGGCCCCGACCGCGGCGCCGTCGAGCTCGACCCGGCCGACGCCGTCCTGCTGCGCTCGCTCGCCGCCGTCGCCGACCCCGACCTCGCGCTCCTCCAGCTCGTCCGCCTCGCGGCCGCCGCACCTGACCGGCTGCGACGGCTGCTGGACCAGCCCGGCGACCCGGCCGACGACGACGCCCCGCCCCGGCCGGCCCCCCGCGACCGGCTGGTGCGCGTGCTCGGCGCGTCCTCGGCGCTCGGTGACGAGCTGGTCCGGCACCCGGCCCTGCTCGACCTCCTCGCCGACCCGGCACCCGGCACCGGGGTACCCGCCCGGGAGGTGCGCGCCGAGCTGCTCCGCGCCGTCGACGCGGACCCCGACAGCCCGGATCCCGTCGCGGGCACCCACCCGGAGGTGACGGTGACGACGGGCACCGACACGCCGCCGTCGTACACGGACCGCCTGCGACGCGCCTACCGGGCGCGGCTGCTGCGCATCGCCGCCACCGACGTCACCGCGCCCGAGCCGACGGCCGTCATGCCCACCGTGGCCGCGGCGCTCGCGGACCTCGCGGCCGCGGCCCTGGAGGGCGCGCTGGCCGTGGCCCGCTCCGAGGAGGAGGACCACGCCGCCGGAGTCCGCCTGGTCGTGCTCGGCATGGGCAAGACCGGCGGCCGGGAGCTGAACTACATCTCCGACGTGGACGTCGTGTACGTGGCCGAGCCGGGCACGCTGCCCGACGGCACGCCCGCCTGCGACGAGGACCACGCCCTGCGCGTCGCGACCCGGCTGGCCACGCGGCTGGCCCAGGTCTGCTCCGGGGCGTCGGCGGAGCCGGCCCTGTGGCAGGTCGACGCCGCGCTGCGCCCCGAGGGCAAGCAGGGCCCGCTCGTGCGGACGCTGGCCAGCCACGTCGCGTACTACGAGCGGTGGGCCGTGACATGGGAGTTCCAGGCGCTGCTCAAGGCGCGCCCCGTCGCGGGTGACCTGGCGCTCGGGGAGGCGTACACGGCCGCCGTCGGGCCGCTGGTGTGGCAGGCCGTGGAGCGCCCGAACTTCGTCGAGGACGCCCGCGCCATGCGCAAGCGCGTCGAGGACAACGTGCCCGTGGCCGAGGCGGACCGGCAGATCAAGCTCGGCAAGGGCGGCCTGCGCGACGTCGAGTTCACGGTGCAGCTCCTGCAGCTCGTGCACGGGCGCGCGGACGAGGACATCCGGTCGCGCACCACGCTCGACGCGCTCGAGGCGTTGTCGAAGGGCGGCTACGTGGGGCGCGAGCACGCGCGCCGGATGGGGGAGTGCTACCGGTTCCTGCGGGCGCTGGAGCACCGGGTCCAGCTCTTCCGGCTGCGCCGCACGCACCTCATGCCGACGGCGGAGGCGGACCTGCGCCGGCTCGCCCGGGGGCTCGGCGTCGGTGGTGCGGACGACCTGGTCAAGACGTGGCGGGCCGTGCGGCGCGAGGTGCGCGACCTGCACGAGGCCGTGTACTACCGCCCGCTCCTGCCGGCCACCGCGCTGCTGTCCACGGGCGAGGCGTCGCTCGCGCCGAAGGCCGCCATGGCCCGGTTCGCAGCGATCGGCTACCGCGACCCGGCCGGGGCCATGCGGCACGTCCAGGCCCTGACCGACGGCGTCTCACGGCGCGCGTCGATCCAGCGCCAGCTCCTGCCCGTGCTGCTGGGCTGGTTCGCCGAGGGCGCCGACCCGGACGAGGGGCTGCTCGCGTTCCGCAAGCTGTCGGACACGCTGGGCTCCACGCACTGGTACCTGCGGCTGCTGCGCGACTCGGCGGAGGCGGCGTCCCGGCTGGCCCAGGTGCTGTCCTCGTCGCGGTACCTCGCGGACGCGATCGGGCGTTCCCCGGAGTCGGTGCGCTGGCTCGCCGAGACGGAGTCGCTGGCGCCGCGCGGGGTACGGCGGCTCGCGTCCGAGGCGGACGCGCTGCTCGGGCGCGCCCAGGAGGTGGAGGCGGCCACGGTCGCGCTGCGCGCGCTGCGGCGGCGTGAGCTGGCCCGCACCGGCGTGGCCGAGGTGCTCGGGGCGCTCGGCCCGGTCGGCGCGGCGAAGGCCATCTCGGACGCCGCCGACGTGGTGCTCGCAGGCGGGCTGCGCATCGCCGAGCACGAGGCGCGCGGAGCCCGGCACATCGCGCGCGGGGACGAGCCCGCGCGCCTGCTGATCGTGGCGATGGGCCGGCTCGGCGGGCAAGAGCTCGGGTACGGGTCGGACGCCGACGTCATGTTCGTCTACGAGGCCGTGGGCGGCGCGCCGGACAAGGAGGCGAACGACTACGCCCTCACCGTGGCGAAGAACCTGCGCCGCATCCTGTCCGCCGTGGGTCCGGAACCGGGGCTGCCCGTGGACGCCGACCTGCGGCCCGAGGGGCGCAACGGCCCGCTGGTGCGGTCCTTCGACTCCTACGTGGAGTACTACGGACGCTGGTCCTCCCCGTGGGAGGCGCAGGCACTCCTGCGGGCGCGGGCGCTGTCGGGCACGCTGAGCGTGGTCGCGGCGGGCGGCCCAGAGGAGGGCGCCGTGGCAGCGGCGTTGGACCTGGGGCCGGGCGCCGAGGGCGGGCGCTCGCTCGGGGAACGGTTCACGGCGCTGATCGACCCGCTGCGCTACCCGGACGGCGGACCCGGTGAGGCCGTCCTGCGCGAGGTGCGCCGCATCAAGGCCCGCGTCGAGTCGGAGCGCCTGCCGCGCGGCGCCGACCCCGCCCGGCACCTCAAGCTGGGCCGCGGCGGGGTGTCCGACGTCGAGTGGACCGTCCAGCTCCTGCAGCTCCAGCACGCGTTCGAGGTGCCCGGGCTGCGCACCACGGGCACCGTGGCCGCCCTGGAGGCCGCCCGCGACGCGGACCTCCTGACCGACGACGACGCCGAGGTGCTCCTGGAGGCCTGGCGGCTCGCGTCGCGGCTGCGGTCGGCGATCGTGCTGTGGTCGGGGCGCACCACGGGCGCCGGCGTGGACATGCTGCCGCACGACAGCCACGCCCTGACGGGGATCGCCCGCCTGCTGGGCGACGTCGGGACGGGGCCGGAGCTGGAGGAGCTGTACCTCCGCGTCGCCCGGCGCGCGCGTGCGGTGATGGAGCGGGTCTTTTACGGCGCCGACTAGCCCGTCCCGGGCCGGAACGCGGGCCGACGACCATGCATCTGCTGCCAGGCGGCGGGGATTCCTGGCAGCAGGTGCATGGTCAGCTTGGCCGTGGTCGTCCCGGCGGTCTCGCCATGGTCACCGGGACGACGACGAGGCTCAGCACGAGGCGTTGTACCTGCGCGGCGGTGACCTTGGGCCCTGCCGACGCCGGACGGCGCGGGCGAGGCTCGGCACATGAGCAACTGCACGATCCGGCCGGTCCGGCAGCAGCGCCACGGGCGACGTCTGGCGGCGTCTGCCGTGGCCGCCGGTGTGGTCTCGTACGCGTGGTGGGTCAAGCGGGGTCACGACCGCTGGGGTGCGACCGATGCGGAGGTCATGGCGGTGCTGCCGGGGGACGGCCTCGTCCCGGGACCGGCGACGCAGGTCACCCGGGCGATCACGATCGACGCCCCGCCGCGGGACGTGTGGCCGTGGGTGGTGCAGATCGGTGCGGACCGTGGTGGCTTCTACAGCTACGCGTGGCTCGAGAACCTGTTCGGTCTGGGGATCCATAACGCCCAGGAGGTGGTCGAGGAGTGGCAGGACCTGCGGGTCGGCGACGTCGTGCGGGCCACCAGGGCGCGCGGCGGGGGCTGGTACGTCGTCGATCTGGTGCCCGGCGTGGCACTCGTGCTGCAGATCGCCGACCTGGATGCGGGCCGCCCCGTGCGGCGCACCGACCCGGCCGGGTGGGAGTTCCTCTGGACGTTCGCGCTGCGGGAGACGAAGGACGGCCGCACGCGGCTGCTCCTGCGCGAACGTGTCGCCTTCGGCAGGCCGCTCGTGCGGTTGCTGACGGCGCCGCTGGGCGAGGTCAGCTACCTGATGTCGCGGCGCACGCTGCACGGCATCAAGGAGCGGGTCGAGGGCCGGGCTTCCGGCTAGGGTGCTGTGCGGCAGGAACGGCCTGCCCTGGACGGCGGGGAAGGTGCATCGGTGGAGCTGTCGCTGGTACTCGGCCCCATGAAGTCCGGCAAGTCGCTGGATCTCATCGCGCAGATGGCGCCGCTGGCGTACTCGCGGCTGAGCTGCGCCGTCGTGCAGTCGGCCCGGCACGTCCGGGACGCGCGCATCGTCTCCCGGACGGGGGCCTCCGTCCCGACGGTCAAGCTCGACACCCTCGAACCGCTGCTGCACACCACGGAGGACGTGGTCGCGATCGACGAGGTGCACATGTTCACGACCGCCGACGTCCGGGTGGTCGAGGAGCTGGTGCTGCGCGGTACGCGGGTGCTGGCCTGCGGCATCGATCTCGACCACCGTGGCGAGCTGTTCGCCACCGTCCGCGCGCTGCTGGAGCTGGGGCCGACCGACGTGCGCTACCGGCGGGCCGTGTGCGACCGCTGCCAGGACCTGCATGCCGCGTTCACCCAGGTGCTGCGCGACGGCGTGCCGTTCCTGGAGCCCCTGGGTGCCTCGGAGCCGCTGCCCGACGACGGCACGTTCACGTACGAGGCGCTGTGCCGGCGCTGCTTCGTCCTGCCCGGCACGGCGATCGTCACCGGCACGTCCCGGGTGCCGGGGCCGCTCGCTACGTGACGGGTTCCGTCAGGGCGGCGCGGGTCGCGATCTCCCGGGCGACCTCCACCGGTCGTAGTGCGGTCGTGTCGATCACCTCGGTGCGGGTGCGCAGCCAGGGCAGGGCTGCGCGGTAGTCCGGCGCGCGGTGGCGGCGCCAGCCGACACCGCCGTCGTGGATCTTGATCTCCTCGATCGTCGCGTTGGTGACGTGGTCGTTCGCGATGCGGCGCTCGTGCTCGTCCGGGGTGCAGTCCAGGGTGAAGGCGCGTACCTCCACCCCCGCGGCGTCCAGGCCAGCCGTGATCTCGTCCCAGTACTGCTCCACGACCACGGTCTGCGGGGCCACGATCGTGCGGCCGGTGTAGCGGTCGACGGACGCCAGCGCGGCCACGACGAGCTCGCGCCACGGCCGCCAGTCCTGGAAGTCGCGCACCGTCTCGACGGCGGACAGCGCGGGCACGATCGCCTCGCCGATCTTCTCCGGGTCGAACACGACGACCTCCGGCAGGAGGGCGTCGAGCTCGGCCGCCGTGGTGGTCTTGCCGCCGCCGAAGGGTCCGTTGAGCCAGATGATCATGTCCGGGAGGCTAGCGGCAGGGTGGGCGGGTGATGTGGGGCCGAGGTCAGCGTGTCGTGTGCGCACCGCCGTCGTGCGCGGCCGTGCGCTGAGCCGGCCGAAAAACCGTTGCTCCGGCGCGAGCTCCGGGCGCATGGTGGGCGCGTCCGAGAGACCCGTAGGAGAGGAACCCCGATGACAGCTGTCACGCCCCGTGCCCTGACCCACCTGACCACGGACGTGACTGCCTTTGTCGTACCTCAACCTCGGGATCGTCGCTCATGTCGACGCCGGTAAGACCAGCCTGACCGAACGCCTGCTGCACCATGCGGGCGTGATCGACCGCCTCGGCTCCGTCGACGGCGGCGACACCCTCACCGACTCGCTCGCGCTGGAGCGCGAGCGGGGGATCACCATCCGCGCGTCCGTGGCATCCTTCCCCGCCGCCGCCGACGTGACCGTGAACGTGCTGGACACCCCCGGCCACCCCGACTTCATCGCGGAGGTGGACCGCAGCCTCGCGGTGCTCGACGGCGCGGTGCTCGTCCTGTCCGCCGTCGAGGGCGTGCAGGCGCAGACGCTGGTGCTGATGCGCGCGCTGCAACGGCTGCGGCTGCCCACGGTCGTGTTCGTGAACAAGATCGACCGGCGGGGTGCCCGTCCGGACGAGGTGGTCGACGCCGTCGTGCGCCGTCTCAGCCCGGACGCGCTGCCCGTGCAGCGGGTGCTGGGCGCGGGAACGCCGTCCGCGCGCGTGGAGGTGCTGCCCGGCGACGGTCTGCGCGACTGGCTCGCGGACGAGTCGCGGCACGGACGGGCACATCCGGTGCTGTTCGGGTCGGCCGTGACCGGCGCGGGGGTGCCGGAGCTGGCTGCGGCGCTGGGGGAGTTCCTGCCGGTGGCAGACGTCGTGGCGGCGCCCGACGCGGGGGCGGCGAACGCGGCGGCGCCCGACGCGGGCCCGTCCGGCGTGGTCTTCGCGATCGACCGCGAGGGCGGCCGCAAGCGCGCGTTCGTCCGGATGCGGTCGGGAGTCCTGCACCTGCGCGACCGGATCGACCTGGGCCACGGGCGTGCCGAACGGATCACCGGGCTGCGCGTTGCGCACCGCGGGTCGCTGACGGCGCGGCCGACGGCGGGGGCGGGCCAGATCGCCGTCGTGCAGGGGCTGACGACGGCGCGGGTCGGCGACGTGGTCGGGCCGAGGCTGCCCGGGGACGAGCGGGCGAGCCAGTTCCCGCCGCCGTCGTACGAGACGGTCGTGGACGCGGCGCCGGAGGCGCGCGGACGGCTGTACTCCGCGCTGTCGGAGCTGGCCGAGCAGGACCCGCTCATCCGGGTGCGGCGCCGCGACGAGGAGATCACGGTCTCGCTCTACGGCGAGGTGCAGCGCGAGGTACTGGCCGCGATCCTCCAGCGGGAGCACGGTGTCGAGGCCCGGTTCGGCGAGGTGCGGACGGCGCGCACCGAGCGGCTGACCGGCGTCGGGCACGCGCTGGAGGTGAAGAAGCAGGACGGGAACGAGTTCCTGGCCACCATCGGGCTGCGGGTCGAGCCTGCGCCGGTCGGCTCCGGGGTGACGTTCGAGCTCGAGTGCGAGCGCGGGTCGATGCCGCCGGCGTTCTTCGACGCGACGGAGGACACGGTGCGCCGTTCGCTCGCGGGCGGGCCGCTGCGTTACCCGGTGCCCGACGCGCGGGTGGTCATGACCCACTCGGGGTACGCGCCGCGACAGAGCCACATGCACCAGAAGTTCAACAAGGCGATGTCGAGCACGGGGGCCGACTTCCGCGGGCTGGCGCCGCGCGTGCTCGCGGCGGCCGTGCGGCGCGCCGGGACGGTGGTGTGCGAGCCGGTGCACCGGTTCGTGATCGAGCTGCCGGACGACGCCGTCGGCGCCGTGACCTCGCTGGTGGGGCGGCTGGGCGGGGTGCCGTTCGAGTCGGGACTCGCCGGGCCGGGGGTCGCCGTCGTACGCGGCGAGATCCCGGCCGGCGTGATCGCCACGCTGCAGCGGGACCTGCCCGGGCTGACGCACGGCGAGGGCGTGTGCCAGACGGAGCACGACCGGTTCGAGCCGGTGCGGGAGGTGGTTCGGCAGTGACCCGCCTGATCGACGCGATCGGCCCTGCGGTTCACCACGCGTCTGCTGCCAGGATGGCCCCGTTCCTGGCAGCAGACGCGTGGTGAACGGCGGGGCCGATAACCTCCCGACATGCCTGCCGAGTGTGTCTTCTGCCAGATCGTCGCCGGTACTGCGCCGAGCACCGCCGTGTACGAGGACGACCGGACGCTCGCCTTCATGAACATTGCCCCGGCCACCCCGGGCCACCTGCTGGTCATCCCGAAGGCGCACGCGACGGACCTGCTCGACGTGCCGCCGGCCGACCTGACGGCGGCGGCCCGGACGGCGCAGGTCATGGCGCGGCGGGTCATGGAGGTGCTGGGCGCCGACGGCGTCAACCTGGTGCACGCCACGGGGCCGGTCGCGGGCCAGACGGTCTTCCACGTCCACCTGCACGTGCTGCCCCGGTACGACGGAGACGCGGTGGCGGGCATGTGGACGCCGACGCCGGGCGACCCCGAGGCGATCCGGCGGGTGGGGGAGAAGTTGCGTGCAGCGCCCAGGCCCACCGCCAGGACGGCACCACACCGAAGCCGGACACGGAAGAGTCCACGCGTGCCGCCACCGGGAAGGTGAACGCGGCTCGCGTGGACTCTTCGTGGACTACGGGGCCTCGGGAGGCCCGGAATCTAGCCGATCAGGCTCAGATGTCGTAGTAGAGCTCGAACTCGTGCGGGTGCGGCCGCAGGCGGATCGGGTCGATCTCGTTCTCGCGCTTGTACGCGATCCAGGTCTCGATCAGGTCCTCCGTGAACACGTCACCGGCGGTGAGGTACTCGTGGTCGGCCTCGAGCGCGTCGAGCACGCCACCGAGCGACGTCGGGACCTGGGCGATCTGCGCGTGCTCCTCGGGCGGCAGCTCGTAGAGGTCCTTGTCGACCGGGGCCGGGGGCTCGATGCGGTTCTTGATGCCGTCCAGGCCGGCCATCAGCATCGCGGAGAACGCGAGGTACGGGTTCGACGACGGGTCCGGCGCGCGGAACTCGATGCGCTTCGCCTTCGGGGAGGTACCCGTGATCGGGATACGGATCGAGGCGGAACGGTTGCGGGCCGAGTAGACGAGGTTCACGGGAGCCTCGAAGCCGGGCACCAGGCGGTGGTAGGAGTTCACCGACGGGTTGGTGAACGCCAGCAGCGACGGGGCGTGCTTGAGCAGGCCGCCGATGTACCAGCGAGCCAGGTCGGACAGGCCACCGTAGCCCTTCTCGTCGTAGAACAGCGGCTCGCCGTTCTTCCAGAGCGACTGGTGCGAGTGCATGCCCGAGCCGTTGTCACCGAAGATCGGCTTCGGCATGAACGTGGCCGACTTGCCGGCCTCGAACGCGACGTTCTTGATGACGTACTTGAACTTCATCAGGTCGTCGGCGGCGTGCAGCAGGGTGTTGAACTTGTAGTTGATCTCCTGCTGGCCGGCGGTGCCCACCTCGTGGTGCGCGCGCTCGACGGAGAGGCCCACCTGACCGAGGATCTTGACCATGTCGTCGCGCAGGTCGGCGAAGCGGTCGCTCGGCGACGTGGGGAAGTAGCCACCCTTGTACCGGGTCTTGTACCCGAGGTTGCCACCCTCCTCCTCGCGGCCGGTGTTCCACGCGGCCTCGACGGAGTCGATGGAGTAGTAGCTCTCGTTCGACGCGGTCTTGAAGCGCACGTCGTCGAAGATGTAGAACTCGGCCTCGGGGCCGAAGAAGACGGTGTCGGCGATGCCGGTCGACTTCAGGTAGGCCTCGGCCTTGGCCGCGATGTTGCGGGGGTCGCGAGCGTAGGCGTCACCCGTGAACGGGTCCACGATCGAGAAGTTGACGATCAGCGTCTTGGCCTTGCGGAACGGGTCGATGAACGCCGTCGTGACGTCCGGCACGAGCTTCATGTCGGACTCGTGGATCGCCTGGAAACCGCGGATCGACGAGCCGTCGAACATGAGGCCCTCGCTGAAGGCGTCCTCGTCGAACTGCTCGACCGGGATGTTGAAGTGCTGCGTGACGCCCGGCAGGTCGATAAACCGGACGTCGACGAACTCCACCCCCTCGTTGCGGGTGAAGGCGATCGCCTCCTCGGCGTTCTTGAACATCTGCGCTCCTTGCTCGCTCGATAAGTTCAGGGGGAGTCCGTCGGACCGCGCGCCGGACGAGCCGGGAACGATCGCTCGCGGATCGCCATGAACCTATGGGCAGGTGGTTTCTCTCTGGTTACTGATTGTTGCGGGAATGTTTCTCGGGCCTCTCGGCCGTGTAACCCCGGGGAGACCTGCAGGTCGAGACACCGGCGGCGATCCCCAGAGTGCCAGAACTCACAGGGCCCGGCCTGGCGGCGTCCGTCCCTCGGACGGGTGATCTGCGGCGGTGGGAGCACGCGAGAGGGGCGCCCTCGATGACGAGGACGCCCCTCTCGTGAGGCGGTTCCGGTGCCGGCCGGGTCAGCGGCCGCGCATGCCCTTGCGGTCGGGGCGGGCGCGGGTGGGGTCGATGCCCTTGGGGATCGGCAGCTTCATGCCGCCGATGGCCTTGAGCCGCTTGCTGACCTCGCTCACCTCGGCGCGCGTGAGGGTCGACTTGAGCCGGGAGACGGAGCGCGCCACCTTCGTGAGCGGCACCTGGCCCTCGGCGTCGCCGCACTGGATCAGGGTGACCGGCACGTTGGACAGGATGCGGCTGACCTTCTTGCGCTCCTGCTCCAGGAGGCGCCCCACGCGGTGCGGCGGCCCCTCCGAGACCAGGACGACGCCGGCCCGGCCGACGCCGCGGAACACGAAGTCCTGGTTACGGGCGTCGACCGCGACGGGCTCGTCCTCGAAGGTCCAGCCGCCGCGCACCGTGCCGAGCGCCGCGCGGGCGGCCCCGGGCTGGCCGGCGATCTGCGTGTACGCGGCCTTCTCCGCACTGCGCGACAGGATGAACATCGCCGCGAGCACGGCGAAGGGAACACCGATGACCAGCGCGTAGATCCAGGGACCCGTCAGCACGCCGATGAGCAGCGCCACCGCCACCACGCCGACGAACGCGGCGAGCATCCACCAGGTGACCAGCGGGTTCTGCTTGCGGGTCATCTGGTAGACGTCCCACAGCTGGTGATACCAGCGGCGCTTCTTGGGCTTCTTCTGCTTGACGGCGGGCGCGTCGTTGCGCGCGTCGCCGCCGGACGAGGTTCTGGCCATGGTCATCGATTCTAGTGCTCTTCGCGTGTACTGAGAGCAGGAGGAGCGCCGGCTCAGCGGGCCAACAGGCTCGCCGCCTCCTGACGGGAGGTCGTGGGCTGGGCCAGGTGCGACAGCGCCTCGGGGATCGCGCGGCCGTGCTTGGTCATCGCCTGTCCCCACAGACGGCCCGCACGGTACGACGAACGCACCAGCGGCCCCGCCATGACGCCGAGGAAGCCGATCTGCTCCGCCGCCTCGGACAGCTCCACGAACTCCTCCGGCCGCACCCAGCGGTCCACCGGGTGGTGGCGCAGCGACGGGCGCAGGTACTGGGTGATCGTGATGATGTCGCAACCGGCGTCGTGCAGGTCCTGCAGCGCCTGCTTGACCTCGTCGATGGTCTCGCCCATGCCGAGGATCAGGTTCGACTTGGTCACGAGGCCGGCGTCGCGCGCCCGGGTGATGACCGAGAGCGACCGCTCGTAGGTGAACGCCGGGCGGATCTGCTTGAAGATGCGCGGCACGGTCTCGACGTTGTGCGCGAGCACCTCGGGGCGCGACTCGTTGACGGCGTCGAGCAGCTCGGGGATGGCGTTGAAGTCCGGGATGAGGAGCTCCACGCCGGTGCCGGGGTTCAGCGCGTGGATCTGGCGGACGGTCTCCGCGTAGAGCCAGGCGCCGCCGTCGGCCAGGTCGTCACGGGCGACGCCGGTGACGGTCGAGTACTTCAGGCCCATGGTCCGCACGGACTCGGCGACGCGGCGCGGCTCGTCCTTGTCGAAGTCGGCGGGCTTGCCGGTGTCGATCTGGCAGAAGTCGCAGCGGCGCGTGCACTGGTCACCGCCGATGAGGAACGTGGCCTCGCGGTCCTCCCAGCACTCGAAGATGTTGGGACAGCCGGCCTCCTCGCACACCGTGTGCAGGCCCTCGCCCTTGACGAGCGATTTCATGTCGCGGTACTCGGGGCCCATCACCGCCCGGGTCTTGATCCACTCGGGCTTCTTCTCGATGGGCGTGGCCGCGTTGCGCGCTTCGATGCGCAACATGCGTCGGCCTTCAGGTGCGATGGTCACGCAGATCCCTCCCAGGTCAGCGGGTTCGCCCAGCCTATGCCTCGGCTGACCGACGGCGAGCGGTCGCCCGGGGGGCGGGCAGTGGCGTTCGTCACGCGGTGGCGGCGACGGCCACGGACGACGTCGCCACCACCTCGTCCTCCCGCGCGAGCAGCGGTGCGAGGCGTTCCACGAGGGCCGCCTCCAGCAGCGGGCGCACCTCGTCGACGGCCACCCGGCGGCCGAGCTCGGCGGTCAGCGAGGTGACGTCGGCGTCGTCGATCCCGCACGGCACGATGTGGTCGAACGCGGCCAGGTCGGCGTCGCAGTTCAGGGCCAGGCCGTGCATGGTGACGCCCTTGGCGACGCGCGCCCCGATGGCGCACACCTTGCGCTCCCGCCGTGCGTGCGGGACGTCGGGGGAGTCGGCGGCGACCCAGACACCGGACCGGCCCTCGACGCGGATGGTCTCCACGCCGAGCGTCGCACAGACGTCCATCACGGCCTGCTCCAGCGTGCGCACGTACTCGACGACGTCGAACGGCTTGGCGAGCTTGATGATCGGGTAGGCCACGATCTGCCCCGGCCCGTGCCAGGTGATCTTGCCGCCCCGGTCCACCTTGACCACCTCGGTGCCGTCGGTCGGGAACTCGTCGCGGTGCGTGCGGGCGCCGGCGGTGTAGACGGACGTGTGCTCCAGGAGGAAGAGCGTGTCGCCCCGCTCGTCGGTGCGGACGGACTCGTGGGTGCGCCGCTGGAGCTCCCAGCCCTCGTGGTAGTCGACGTGACCGGACAGGTGCTCGATGCCGATGGGCGTGTCCATGGCCGCCAGCCTACGTCCACGGAGGGCGGACGGCTGCACCGTTCACTGACCTGGGTTCAGCGGGCCGCCGGCGGTCGGAACGGGCCCGGTTACGGTTCGCGGTGGCCTGCTGGACCAAGCTCGGCAGTGGTGTGCCGGGAGGCGGCAAGAGGTCGGTCAGGATGCCGGGAGCGGCTCCGCCGGGCAGCTCGTCAGGACGTCCGCCATGGCGTCGTGCTCCGCGGGCGTGACCCACAGGCCGTACTTGGCCTTGACGGCGATCTGCCGGGCCACGTACTCGCAGCGGTAGGCCTGGTTCTCGGGGAGCCACTCGGACGCGTCCCGGGCGCCCTTGCCCATGTTGGCCGGGCCGTCCGAGGCCACCAGGTTGAGCGGGTCGTTGGCGATCTGGACCCGCTTCTCCTTGTCCCAGTCCGCCGCGCCGGTGGTCCAGGCGTTCATCAGCGCCACCACGTGGTCGATCTGCACGTCGCCGGAGTTCTCGCCGCGCTCGAACGCGATGGTCTCGCCCGTGTACGGGTCGTCCAGCGTGCCGGACGCGACCTCGCACGTGTCGCCGGAGCTGAACTCGATGTCCTCCAGGTCACGCTGCAACATGTCGTTGCGCGTGTCGCACCCGTTGTCGTCCACGTCCTGCCATGCTGTCCCGAAGTCGGACTCGCGGTCGTAGCCGGCCTCGCTGGCGGCGTCCTGGACCGTGAGGTCCTCGAGCGTCGCGAGCGCCGAACCCTCGGCGCCCTCGGCGGGGGCGACGTCGTCGCCCAGGGACTTGACGACGAAGTTCCCGGCGAGCACGAGCGCGGCGACGGCGATGAGCACGAGCTGCAGGGTCTTGCGCTTCTGGCTGGACTTCTTCCTGGCGGTGGCGGACACGAGCCCCTCATTCTGTCGGCCGGTGAGTCTAGGGCGATGCCCTGACAAAGACTGAGAAAGTATGAAACGCACTGCTTGCTCAAGTCTGCCAGAGTTGTGTTACGCCTGTTTACGCGCTGACCAGTAATCTCGCGTCGCCGGGCGGCGCGGGGCACCATGGGGGCCATGGCACTTCGGATCGGGATCGTCGGCTACGGGGGTGCGGGCAGGCAGATCCACGCCCGCCTGGCACGAGCAGCGGGAATGTCGGTGACCGCGGTCGTCGCCCGGGACTCGGGCCGGAGGGTCCAGGCGGCCGGTGACTGGCCCGGCGCCCGCCTGTTCAACGACCTGCCCGCGATGCTGGCCGAGCCCGGGCTGTACGACCTCGTGGTCGTCGCCAGCCCGTCGGGCCTGCACGCGGAGCACGCCGCCGCCGTCTCCCTGGCGGGCAAGCCCTTCGTGCTCGACAAGCCGATCGCGACCACGGCGGCCGAGGCGCGGCGCGTGGTCGCCGCGGCATCGGCGGCGGGCACGCCGTTCACGGTGTTCCACAACCGGCGCTGGGACCCCGAGCAGCTCACCCTCGCCGCGCTGCTGCGCCGGGGCGACCTCGGCACGGTGCACACCTTCGAGCGGCACTGGGAACGCTGGCGGCCCAAGCCCCAGCAGCGCTGGAAGGAGAACGACGTCGTGGGCGGCGGCCTCCTGCTCGACCTGGGCCCGCACCTGGTGGACTCCGCGACCCAGCTCTTCGGCCCGGTCGTGGCCGTCTACGCCGAGACCCGCGCCCTGTCCACGCCCACCGAGGACGACGTGTTCCTCGTGCTGCACCATGCGGCCCCCGGCACCGAGCCCGGCAACCGGCTCGGCGCCGTGCCCGGCCGGGCCACCGGCGCCGACGTCCTGTTCGGGGCGGAGCCGCCGGCCAAGGGAGTGGTCTCCCGGCTGTGGGCCGGCTCCCTGGTCGGGGCCCCGGGCCCGCGCACCCGGGTGCTCGGCGACGGCGGGGCCTACCTCGTGAACTCGTTCGAGGGCGACGCGTCCCCCTTCGACGTGCTCGACGCCGAGCAGCCCGACGGCACCCACGGCTGGCTCGTGCGGGGCCGGGAGCGCACACCGGTGCCCCGGCCGCGCGGCGGGCACGAGGACTTCTACACCGCGGTGGCGGACTGGCTGGCCGGCGAGGCCGAGGTGCCCGTCGACCCCGCGGACGCCGTCCGCACCGCCGAGGTCCTGGACGCCGCCCGCCTGTCGGCCCGGGAAGGCCGGCTCATCGACGTCTGATACCGGCGTGAGCAGGCTCTTTGTCCGGTCGCATACCGCAGAGCCAACCCGTGGTCAAGGCATTCGGTCAGTTCACCCACAGGGTGACCGATTCGGCAAATCCTGTGGATAAAGGGCGCGTTCCGACCGCCGGAGTTCTCATGAACGAGTGCACTACATCGAATCTGCGGAACTGGTCCGCGTAGCCGTCCCCACGGACGCCGCGGCGCGCGCCCTGCTGGTGCGCCGACTGGACACACTCGCGACACTGGACCACCCCCATCTGGTGCCGCTCATCGCGATCTCCCCGAACGGGCCGGACAACCTCGACGTGCGGCTCTCGCGCACGGGAGCGGTCGACCTGCCCACCGCCGTCGGCTCGCGGGGTCCCCTGACGCCCGCGGAGGGATCCGGTGTCACCGTCGCGATCGCCCAGGCCCTCGCGGCCCTGCACAGCGTGGGCCTCGTCCACGGCGGGGTCCGGCCCACCGACGTGCTGCTCCGCTCCGACGGCACCGCGGTCCTGCGCCCCCGCGTGACGCTCCCGGAGCACAGCGACGACCCGGTCGACGTCACGTCCCTGGCGACGCTCATCGAGTCGGTGCTCGGCTTCCCCGGTCCGAGCATGCACTCCGAGGCGGACGAGGCACTGCGCTCCGTGCTCGCCCGCGCCCGCGCCGAGGACCCCCGCGACCGCCCCGAGCCGGGCACCCTCGCCTCCCTGGTGCACGACGCCGTGCCGCCGGAGCCGGTGCGCCTCCCCGACGGCTCCGCGCTGGTGTCGGCCGCGCTCAGCGGCCCGGTGCCCCTCACGGGCCACGTGCCGCTCGGCGCGCACACCCCGTCCGCGTGGCGGTCCGCCGCGCGGACGCTGACCGGCTCGCTCGCCGCCGTGGACGGCCGGGCCTGGGCGGCCAAGGCGCGCCGCCGGGCGACGATGCCCCTGAGCGGCAGCGCGGGCGCGGCGGCGGTGAGCGGCACCACCCAGCCGCGGACGACGGCGGTCTCCCTGGTCGCCACGGGCATGATCGCGGCGGGTGTCATCGCGGGCGTCACCGCCGGCGTCATGGCGCTGCCCAACATGTTCGGCAGCGAGGAGCCCGCGGTCGCCGCGCCCACGCCGGAGGCGTCCGCGCCCCGCTGGGGCGGCATCAGCCCGGTCGCGAACGCCAAGGACCCGGCCGGCGCCGCGGTCGAGCTCACCGAGCGCCGCCTGGCGCTGCTGGCGGGGGCCGTGTCGGACATCAAGACCGTCAACGTGGAGGGCTCGCCCGCCTACCAGGCGGACGAGAAGATCATCGACGAGCTCCGGCAGTCCGGGGCGCAGGTGGTCGGGGCGTCGGCGGAGGTGGAGTCGACGGAGCTGGTGACCATGGGACCGGGCGCCGCGTCCGCCCTGGAGGACGTCGCCCCCGCGTCGCTGACGACGTCCGAGAGCTCCGACGCGCCCGCGGCGGAGCAGGGCTCGAAGGCCCCCATCGAGGCGGTCGTCCGGATCGAGTACACGATCAGCGCGCACCTGCAGGTGTCGACCGACGGCGAGACGGCGGTGCCGGCGTCCAAGGAGTCGGCCGACCTGATCCTCGTGTGGACGCCGGGCGGCTGGCGCGTCAGCGAGGTGCGCTGACCTCGTCCACCACCCAGCGGGCCGCCTCCTGAGGGCTGGTGTGCGCCCAGGCGAAGCCGGTCCGGGCGAGCACCCCGGGGACGACCCGCTGGGAGGCGACGAGGTCGCCCGCGAACTCGCCGACCGCGACCCGCAGCGCGAACCGTGGCACCGGCAGCACCGCTGGGCGGTGCAGCGCCTGCGCCAGGGCCCGGGTCACGGACCGGTTCGTGGTGGGCTCCGGGGCGACGGCGTTCACGGGCCCCCGGACGTCCTGTGCCCCGATGACGTGGCGGATCGCGGCCACCTCGTCGGCGAGGGTGATCCAGCTCCACCACTGGCGGCCGCTGCCGAGCGGCCCGCCGACGCCGAGACGCAGGAGCGGCAGCAGCCTGCCCAGTGCGCCGCCGCTCGGCGCCAGGACCAGGCCCGTGCGTAGCCAGACGACGCGCCCGCCCGCGTCCGCGGCGGGGGCGGTGGCGTTCTCCCACGCCTCGACCAGCCCGGCCAGGAAGTCCTCGCCCCGTCCCGAGGCTTCCGTGAGCACCTCGTCCCCGCGGTCGCCGTAGGCGCCGATCGCGGAGCCGTTGACCAGCACGGGCGGGGTGTCCAGGCGGGCTATGGTCCGGGCGAGCAGGCTCGTGGTCGTGGTCCGGGAGCCGACGAGCGTCTGCTTGTAGGCCGCGGTCCAGCGATGGTCGCCGATCCCGGCGCCGGCCAGGTTGACGACGGCGTCCGCCCCCTCCAGCGTGGCAGGGTCGAGCTCGCCCGTGCGCGGGTCCCACTCCAGGTCCCGGACGCCCGGCGCCGTGTCCGTGGTGTCCGCGGACGGGGCAGCGCCCCGGCGCACCAGCCGTCGCACACCGTCCCCGCGCGCCACGAGGTCCGCGACGAGCGCGGCGCCGATGAGTCCGTGCGATCCGGCGACCACCACATCCATCCCGCGAATGTAGCGCGGCGACCGCGGGCACGGAGCGACGACGACGGCCGGCCCCGGAGTCGGGACCGGCCGTCGTCGAGTGCTGGCCGTCAGGCGCGCGTCCAGGACGTGCGCGGGCGGCTGTGCGTCAGAGGCCGACCTCGGCCTCGAACGCGCCCTCCTCGATGCGGTTCTTGATCGCGGTGAGGAAGCGGGCGGCATCCGCGCCGTCGACCAGACGGTGGTCGTAGGACAGGAAGATGTACGCCATCGAGCGCACCGCGATGCTCTCGTTGCCCAGCGGGTCCGTCACGACGACCGGGCGCTTGGTGATGGTGCCCGTGCCCAGGATGGCGGCGTGGCCCAGCGGCACGATCGGGGTGTCGATGAGCGACCCGCCCGACCCGGTGTTGGTGATGTTGAACGTGCCGCCCGACAGCTCGTCCGGCGTCACCTTGTTCGCCCGGGTACGTGCGCCCAGGTCCTGGATCTGGCGCGCGATGCCCGCCAGGTTCAGGTCGCCGGCGTTCTTGATGACCGGGACCACCAGGCCGCGCTCGGTGTCGACCGCGATGCCCACGTTCTCCGACGGGTGGTAGGCGATCTCGCCCTTCTCGGTGTCGATCGTGGCGTTGATCTTCGGGTACGCCTTGAGCGCCTCGACGGCGGCCAGCGTGAAGAACGGCAGGAAGGTCAGCTTGGCGCCCTCGCGAGCGGCGAACGACTCCTTGGCCTTGGCCCGCAGCTGTGCGACGCGGGTGACGTCGACCTCCATGACGGTGGTGAGCTGGGCCTGGGTCTGCACCGCCTCGAGCATCCGCTCGGCGACGATCTTGCGCAGCCGCGACATCTTCTCGGTGGTACCGCGCAGCGGCGAGACCTCGAGCTTGGTCGGGGCCGACGGCGCGGCCGTGGCCGCGGGTGCGGCGGCAGGCGCGGCGGCGGGGGCGGCCTTGGCCTCGGCAGCCGCCAGCACGTCCTCCTTGCGGATGCGGCCACCGACACCGGTGCCCTTGACCTCGGCGACGTCGACACCCTTCTCCGCCGCGAGCTTGCGCACGAGCGGGGTCAGGTACGAGCCGATGGTGCGGCCCGTCGACGCCGCGGCGGGAGCGGCGGGTGCCGGGGCCGCGGGTGCGGCCGCCGGTGCGGGGGCGGGCGCGGGGGCGGCGGGCGCGGGCGTCGGGGCGGGAGCCGCGGGAGCGGGCGCGGCGGCGGGAGCCGGTGCGGGCGCAGGAGCCGGGGCGGCGGCCGCGGCCGGCTCGGGGGAGTCGGCGGCCGGGTCCGGGACGGCGGGGGCCGGCGAGGCGGCCGGGGCGGCCGCGCCGGAGCCGACCAGCGCCAGGACGGCGCCGACCTCGACGGTCTCGTCCTCCTGCACCAGGATCTTCTGGAGCGTGCCGGCGACCGGCGACGGGATCTCGGTGTCGACCTTGTCGGTGGAGACCTCGAGCAGCGGCTCGTCGACGGCGACGTCGTCACCGACCTCCTTGAGCCAGCGCGTCACGGTGCCCTCGGTGACCGACTCGCCCAGCGCGGGCAGCGGGACCTCGGTGGCGTCGCCGGACGGCGCGGCGGCCGGAGCCGGGGCCTCGGCGGGCGCGGGCGCCTCGGCGGCAGGCGCAGGCTCCGGTGCGGGGGCGGCGGGCTCCGGCGTCGGCTCGGGGGCGGGCGCCTCGGCGGCCGCGGGCTCGGCGGCCGGAGCCGCGGGAGCGGCACCCGAACCGGAACCGTCGCCGATGACGGCGAGGGTGGCGCCGACCTCGACGGTGTCGTCCTCCTGGACGAGGATCTGCTCGAGCACGCCGGCGATCGGCGACGGGATCTCGGTGTCGACCTTGTCGGTCGACACCTCGAGCAGCGGCTCGTCGACGGCGACCTCGTCGCCGACAGCCTTGAGCCAGCGGGTGACAGTGCCCTCGGTGACGGACTCGCCGAGGGCCGGCAGCTGCACGTTCTCAGACATGACCTGTGGGGTCTCCTTTGTCGTTATGGTCAGTTGTGGGCGTGCAGAGGCTTGCCGGCCAGTGCCATGTGTGCCTCTCCGAGTGCCTCGTTCTGGGTGGGATGTGCGTGGACGAGCGAGGCGACGTCCTCAGGGAACGCCTCCCAGCCCACGATGAGCTGGCCCTCGCCGATCAGCTCGCCCACACGCGAGCCGATCAGGTGCATACCGACCACGGGTCCGTCCTTGCGGCGCACCAGCTTGGCGAAGCCCTGGGTACCCAGGATCTTGCTCTTGCCGTTGCCCGCGAGGTTGTACTCGATGGTCTCCACCTGGTCCGGACCGTACAGCTCCGCGGCCTTCGCCTCGGTGACGCCGACCGACGCCACCTCCGGCTCGCAGTAGGTGACGCGCGGGATCGCCGCCTCGTCGATCGGCGCGGGCGACTGGCCCGCGATCTGCTCGGCCACGTGGATGCCCTGCGCGAACCCGCGGTGGGCGAGCTGCAGGCCCGGCACGATGTCGCCGACCGCCCAGACCTGCCCGCCGGCCGGCGTGGTGACGCCGGTGCGGAGCAGCTCGTCGGTCAGCACGAACCCGCGGTCGACACGGACGCCGGCCGCCTCGTAGCCGAGGTCGGCGGTCCGCGGACCGCGCCCGACGGCGACCAGCAGCAGGTCGGCGTCGAACGTCGTGCCCGACTCCAGCTCGACCTGCACGCCGTCGTCGGACTGCTTGACCTGGGCGAACCGGTCGCCCAGGGAGAACTTGATGCCGCGCTTGCGGAACGCGCGCTCCAGCGCCTTCGAGAGCGCGACGTCCTCGTTCGGGACGAGGTGCGGCAGCGCCTCGACGATCTGCACGTCGGCGCCGAAGGACTTCCAGACGGAGGCGAACTCGACGCCGATCACACCGCCGCCGAGCACCACGACGGACTTCGGCACGGTGTCGAGCGTGAGGGCCTGGTCGGAGGTGATGACGCGGCCGCCGAGCTCCAGGCCGGGCAGGGTGCGGGCGTACGAGCCGGTCGCGAGCACCACGTGGGTGCCCGTGCAGCGCGACGTGGCGCCGTCCGCGGCGGTGACCTCGACGACGCCGGGGGCCGCGAGCGTGCCGTGCCCCTCGACGACGGTGATCTTCCGCGAGGCGATCAGGCCCTGCAGGCCCTTGTACAGGCCCGCGACCACGGAGTCCTTGTAAGCGAGCACGCCCGGCATGTCGATGCCGTCCAGCGAGGTGCGGACGCCGAACTGCGCGCCGTGGGTGGCCGCGTCGGCCACCTCGGCCGCGTGCAGGAGCGCCTTGGTGGGGACGCAGCCGACGTGCAGGCATGTGCCGCCGAGCTTGTCCTTCTCGACCAGGGCGACGTTCAGGCCCAGCTGCGCGGCCCGGAGCGCGGTGGCGTAGCCTCCGCTGCCCCCGCCGAGCACGACGACGTCGAACGTGTCCGGGTTGTCAGGCGATGGCACGTGCTGGCTCCTCGTCGAAGGCATGGGCTCGGGGGCGAACCGTGCACGCGTCCTGCCTGTGGGCGAACCGTGCGCGGATCATGAGCACCGCATGCCATCTTGACACTTCAGCGGGCGTGGCCCCAATCGTGAACCAGCCTCGACGGGTGTGACCGTGGCGACATTCTGTGACAAGAGTGTGGCTTTCCCTGGGACTGCGTCTGGATCTGCGTCGAGTTGCCTAGGCCGGTACGGGTCTCGCTAGTACCCTCGTTCCATGCCCCGCCAGTCCCGTAGCTCGCTCGCGCGATTCTTCCAGCGACGGTCGTCGTCCGGCAGCGGTTCGCGCCCCGGAGGTGGCGACGCGCGCCGTCAGACGATGGCCCACCTCGGTGAGTTCATCAGCACGCGGGTCGGCGTGGAGGCGTACGTGGAGCCACCGACCACCGACATCCCCAGCACCGTCCTGCTCGTGGCGAGCACGGGGGAGTGGACGCGCCGCCGGGTGCCGGACGAGCGCACCGCGTTCGACATCGCCAACCAGCTGGGGGTGCCGGTGTACAACGTCCGGTTCACCGGCTACCCCCAGCGGATGCGCGACTGGAACAGCGCCCAGCGCCGCGCCAAGTAGCTACTTCGCCCGGCCCTCGAGGAACGTCAGGAGGGTACGGACGCCCACGCCCGTGCCGCCGCCCGGCGTGTAGTCGTGCGCGCCGCCGTCGTTGAAGGCGGGGCCGGCGATGTCCAGGTGGGCCCACGGGTGGTCGCCCACGAAGGTCTGCAGGAACAGACCGGCGTTCAGCATGCCGCCCCAGCGCGGGCCGGAGTTGGCGACGTCGGCCACCTTGGACTTGATGTTCGCCTTGAGCTCCTCCGGCAGCGGCATCGGCCAGAACAGCTCGCCCGCTGCGTCGGCAGCGGCCTTGATCTCGTCGCGGACCTCGTCGGTGCCCATGACGGCGGACGTGCGGTTGCCGAGCGCCACCATCTGCGCGCCCGTCAGCGTGGCGATGTCGAGCACCACGTCGTGGCCGTCCTCGACCGCGGAGACCAGGCCGTCGGCCATGACGATGCGGCCCTCGGCGTCGGTGTTGAGCACCTCGACGGTCTTGCCGCCGTAGATGGTGATGACGTCGGCCGGCCGCTGGGCGTTGCCGCCCGGCATGTTCTCGGCGAGGCACAGGTAGCCCGTGACGGCGACCGGCAGGTTCAGCTTCGCGGCGGCGACCACCGTGCTCAGGACGGCGGCGGCACCGGCCATGTCGGACTTCATGGCCTCCATGCCGGCGGCCGGCTTGATCGAGATGCCGCCGGAGTCGAACGTGATGCCCTTGCCCACCAGGGCGACCTTCGCGGTCGGCTTGGCCGGCGTGTAGGCGACCTTGACGAGACGCGGGCCGCGCGACGAGCCCTGGCCGACGGCGGTGAGGCCGCCGTAGCCGCCCGAGGCGAGCTGCTTGTCGTCCAGCACGGTCACCCGGACGTGCTTGACGTCCTTGGCGGCGGCCTTCGCGGCGTCGGCGAACGTGGCGGGGTAGAGCTCGTTGGGTGCGGTGTTGACCAGGTCGCGCGTGGCGTGCACGGCCGCGGCGAGGATCTCGGCGCGCTCGGCGGCGAGCTTGGCCTTCGCGTTCTTGTGCAGCGGGGTGAGGATCTCGATCGCGGCGACCGGGTCCTTGCCGTTCCTGCCGGCGCTCTTCGAGCCCTTGGCGGCGTCCTTCGCAATTTCCTTGCCGGTCTCCTTGCCCGCGCTGCGGTACCGGTTGAAGGCGTAGGCGCCGAGCAGTGCGCCCTCCGTCACCGCGGTGATCTCGTCGTCGTCGGAAGCGGGCAGCGCGATCGCGGCGGAGGCGAGCCCGGCGAGCTCGCGCGTCGCCGCGCCGGCCGCGCGGCGCAGGGTCTCGGCGGAGAACGTGCCGTCCTCGGCGCGCTCGCCGAGGCCCGTCAGGACCAGCACCTCGGCGGCGAGCTGCGGGCCGGCCGGGATCTTGCGCACCTCGTCACGCGCACCCGTCACGCCGAGCTGCGGGGCGAGCGTCTCGAGCTGGGTCAGCAGGTCGGTGGGGAGCTGGTCGGACACGACGGCAACGCCGTCCGACGTCTGGGCGGTCGCCACCACGAGCGCTTCGGCCTTCACGGCGGTGGGATTCTTGCTGGAGAGGGTCACGTCGGTCACGAGGCCGATGGTAACCCGGGGCCCTGACACCCTCCCCGAGCCGCACGGCGCGCGGCCGGGCCGCTCGACAGAGGCGCAGGTCACGTCGGTTCCGATTGCCGCCCCGCAGGTGCGGCCCGGTAGTCTGCGGGCGTGATCCTCGCCCTCCTGCTCCTCGTGGTCGCGCTCTGCGTGGCCCTGGCCGGGTGGGCCGGCTGGTTCGTGGCCCGCGACCGTGCGGTGATCCTGAACCAGCTCTGGGGCGGGGCGGTGATCGAGGGCCTGGTGCTGGTCCAGGGCGTCGTGGCGATCGTCCAGGGCGCCACCGGCGCCGGCGCGGGCGACCCGCTGCTGTTCTGGGGCTACTACGCGACCACCCTGGTGATCCTGCCGATCGCCGCCGCGTGGGCGTTCGCCGAGCGGACCAGGTGGAGCTCGGTGGTGCTGCTGGTGGCGTCGCTGACGGTCGCCTTCCTGGAGTGGCGGCTGTGGCAGATCTGGACGGGAGCATGATGGAGCAGACCACCGGACCGGGTGGCGCGGGACGACCGGCCGGCCGCCGGACCGGACGCGGCTTCGGTCGCGTCCTGGTGACCGTCTACGGCATCCTGGCGTTCGCGGCACTGGGCCGCTCGTCCTACGAGCTGGTCGTGAAGTTCGGCGAGGCGCCGGTGGCGTACTCGCTGTCGACGCTCGCCGCCGTCGTGTACGTCGTGGCGACGTTCGCCCTCGCGATCGGCACCCCCGCGTGGCGGCTGACGGCCTGGGTCACCGTCGGGATCGAGGCTGTCGGCGTGGTGACGGTCGGCGCGCTGTCGCTCGCCGACCCCGAGGCGTTCGGCGAGTCGACCGTGTGGTCCGGGTTCGGCCAGGGCTACGGTTACGTGCCGCTCGTCCTGCCCTTCGTGGGTCTGTGGTGGCTGTGGCGGACGTCGCGCAGCCCGTCCGAGGAGAGGACCGCATGAGCTGGCCGTACTCGTTGTTGTTCAACGGCGTCTTCCGCGGCATGGACCCGGAGCGGGCGCACGAGCTCGCGTTCTCGCTGATCGAGCGCGCCGGGAAGGTGCCGGTGCTGCGCGACGTGGTGCAGGGCGCCGTCGCCCCCTACCTCGGTCAGCGCGCCGGGGGGCCGGGCAGCGTCCGGCTCTTCGGCCGGGTGGTGCCCGCGCCGTTCGGCCTGGCGGGCGGCTTCGACAAGAACGCACGTGCGGTGCGCGGCCTGACGATGCTCGGGTTCGGGTTCGTCGAGATCGGCACCGTGACCGCCCACCCGCAGCCCGGCAACGAGAAGCCGCGCATGTGGCGCGAGCTCGACGTCCGCGGCGTGCGCAACCGGATGGGCTTCAACAACGAGGGTGCGGCGGCCGCCGCGCAGCGGCTGCGCGAGCTGCGGAGCACGGCCGCGGGCCGCGCGATCGTCGTGGGCGCCAACATCGGCAAGACCAAGGTCACGCCGCCGGAGGAGGCCCCCGCCGACTACGCCACGTCGGCCCGGCTGCTGGCACCCTGGGCGGACTACCTCGTGGTCAACGTCTCCTCCCCGAACACGCCCGGCTTGCGGGACCTGCAGGCGACCGAGTCGCTGCGGCCCATCCTCCAGGCCGTGCGGGCCGCCGCCGACGACGCCACCGGCGCGGGGTCGGCGGGCGACGGGCGCCGGGTCCCCCTCCTGGTGAAGATCGCTCCCGACCTGGCGGGCGAGGACATCGACGCCGTCGCCGACCTGGTGCTCGAGCTCGGCCTCGACGGCGTGGTCGCCGTCAACACGACGATCAGCCACGAGCGCGGTCCGGGCGGGCTGTCCGGTCCGCCGCTGCTGGGCCGGGGCCTGGAGGTCGTGGCCCGCCTGCGCGAGCGCCTCGGCACCGGACCGGTCATCATCGGCGTGGGCGGCATCACACGGGCCGACGACGTCCGCGCGTACCTGCGCGCGGGAGCCGACCTGACCCAGGGCTACACGTCGTTCGTCTACGAGGGCCCGCTCTGGGCGTCGGAGATCAACCGTGCGCTGACCCGATCGGCGGGTTCGACGGCAAGTGGGAGGTACGAGTGATCCGTCCGCAGTGGGAGTGGGCCCTGGACGACGCCGAGGGGCGCCGCCTGGACGAGCCCGTGACACCCGTCTTCACCGCGCAGTACGACGCCGAGCAGTGGCTCGGCGAGCACTGGCGCGAGCTGGCCGCCGTGGGCGCGGTGCGGGTGCGGCTGCTGCACGACGGCACCCAGGCGACGCCGGCCGTGGAGCTGCGCACCCCCTGACCGGTGCCGGCAGTCCGTGCCGGCCGTCCGCCCGCGGTCCGCGGGCGGCATGATGGTCCGATGGACGCGGACACCACATCCCTGACGCCGGGCCAGCGCACGCCCGACCAGCACACCCCCGACCAGGCCAGGGCGCGTTTCCGGGCCGGTCTGCGTGTGCCGACGTCGGGCTGGTCCGCGGGGTGGACCCAGGCCAACCTCATCGCGCTGCCGCGGGCCGACGCGTACGACTTCCTGCTGTTCGCACAGCGCAACCCGCAGCCCTGCCCGGTGCTGGACGTCACCGAGCCGGGCGCGGTGTCGGCGTCGATCTTCCGCGGTGACCTCCGCACCGACCTGCCCGCCTACCGCGTGTACCGCGACGGCGAGCTGGTCGAGGAGCTCACCGACGTGACGCACCTGTGGCGCGACGACCTCGTCGCCTTCCTGGTGGGCTGCAGCTTCACCTTCGAGTCGGCGCTCCTCGACGCGGGCGTTCCCGTGCGCCACGTCGAGGCCGGGTCCAACGTGCCCATGTACCGCACCAACCGTGAGTGCCGGCCTGCGGGCGCCCTGAGCGGGCCGCTCGTGGTGTCGATGCGCCCGGTGCCCGCGAGCCAGGTGGCCGACGCCGTCCGCATCACCTCGCGGTACCCCGCCGTGCACGGCGCGCCCGTGCACGTGGGCGACCCCGGGGCGCTGGGCATCGCCGACCTCGCCACCCCCGACTTCGGGGACCCGGTCGAGGTCCGTCCCGGCGAGATCCCCGTCTTCTGGGCCTGCGGCGTGACGCCCCAGGCGGCGGTCATGCGGTCCCGGCCGGCGTTCGCGATCGGGCACGCGCCCGGGCACATGGCGATCACGGACGCACGGGACTCGCGGTACGTGGTGCCGTGAGGTGATGGCGGGCGGCTCACGCGGCCTGGGCCGGCGGGCGGCGGCTACCTGCGCGGGCCGCCGTCGCGGGGTGACACCCGCTCCCAGGCACGGACCAGCCGGGGTACGGCGTCGGCCAGCTCCGCGGGTGACCGGGTGAAGGTGAGCCGCACGTGCGTGGCGGCGCCCGCGCCGTCCGGCGTGAACAGCGGCCCGGCCGCGACGCGCGCGCCCTCGGCCGCCGCCGCGGCGGCGAAGGCCTGGGCGACCGGGCGGCCCAGGTCCACCCAGCAGAACAGCCCGCCCGGCGGTACGGGCACGTCCCACGGCAGCGCGTCGCGCAGCCGGCCGACGAGCAGGTCACGACGCTCGCGCAGCAGCTGCCGCCGGCCCGGCAGCACCTCGGCCCGGCGGCGCAGCAGGTCGGCCACGGCGAGCTGGTCCAGCACCGCCGTCGCGATGTCCGCCGACTGCCGGGCCCGGGCGAGATGGTCGATCACCCGCGGGTGCGCCCGGATCCAGCCCACGCGCAGACCGCCCCAGAACACCTTCGAGGCCGACCCGACCGACACCACGTGCGGCGAGGTGCCGTCGCCGGCGAAGGGTGCCGGAGTGCCGTCGCCGGACAGGCCGAGCTCGACGAGCGTCTCGTCGCCCACGACGGTGACGCCGTGCCGGTCGGCGATCTCGCGCACCGCCGCCCGCTCGTCGGCCGAGAGCACGGAGCCCGTCGGGTTCTGGTAGTCGGGGACCAGGTAGACCAGCCGCGGGTGCGCGCGCCGCACGGCCGAGTCGAGCTGGTCGACGTCGAGCGGGCCGGTGGGCACGCCCAGCAGGCGCCCGCCCGCCTCGCGCATCGCCTCCATCGCGTGGAAGTACGTGGGCGACTCCACCACCGCCCGGTCGCCCGGGTGCAGGTGGGTCCGGGCCAGCAGGGCGATCGCCTGCTGCGCCCCGGTGGTCACCAGGATCTCGTCGGCCGTGGTGGGCACGCCCCGCTCCCGGTACCGCGCGGCGACCGCCTCGCGCAGCGGCGTGAGCCCGTACGGCTCGTACCCGCCCGAGTCCAGGTAGGCGGGCAGGCCCTCCAGGGCCCGCGTGAACGCGTCGTGCAGCTCGGGCGGCGCCGGGGGAGTCGCCTGCCAGAGGTCCAGGTAGCCGGCGGCGGGATGGATGCCGGTGATCCCGTCGGCGGACAGCGCGTCGTCCGCGACCGGGGCGTCGCCGCCCGCGGCCCGGCCCGGCCCGGGGTCCACGGGGCGCTGCGGCAGGGTGGTGACGGTGCCGGAACCGACCCGGCTCACCGCGAAGCCGAGCTCCCGCAGCCGCGCGTACGCGCCCGACGTCGTGGTGCGGGAGACGCGCAGCGTCGCGGCCAGCTCACGCTCGCTCGGCAGCCGGGTGTGCGGGGCCAGCGTGCCGGACAGGACGGCGGCCCGCAGGGCGTCGGCCAGCGCCACGTAGGCCGGTCCGCCCGCGTGCCAGGTGCCGAGCAGCCGGGCGGTGGACGCGGGGGAGAGATGGCGCAGCACGGTCGGGGTCGCGGTGGACATGGGGCCACTCTTGCGCGATTGGCCCTGGAAGACAAGGCCAATGATGCGCACCCTGGATGTCATGACCACGACCACCGGCCCCACGGCCGAGCACGACCTGGACCCCGCCGCCGAGCCTGCCGGGCCGGCGCCCGTCCTGATGTCCCCCGCACGCCGCACCGTCCAGCTCCTCCTGGGCCTGGTCGGCTTCGGCCTCGCCACGGCACTGATGCTCCACTCGGGGCAGGGCGCCATGCCGTGGGCCGTGCTGGACCAGGGCCTCGTGGACCGCACGGGCCTGGCCTACGGCTGGGTGGTGCTCGGCGTGGGGCTGCTGGTGATGCTCGCCTGGATCCCGCTGCGCCAGCGGCCCGGGATCGGCACGGTCGCGAACATCATCGTGATCAGCCTGGTCATCGACCCGGCGCTGTGGGTGCTGGAGCGGCTGCTGCCCGCCCCCGCGCTCGCGGCCGGTGCGGGGCTGGCCCTGGCCGGCATCGTCCTGCTCGGGGTGAGCACCGCCGCCTACGTGGGCGCCCGGCTCGGGCCGGGGCCGCGCGACGGGCTGATGACGGGCCTCGTGCAGGTCACGGGCTGGCCGGTGTGGCTGGTGAAGACCGCGATCGAGGTGTCGGTCGTGCTGCTCGGGGTGCTGCTCGGCGGCACGTTCGGCTGGGCGACGGTGGTGTTCGCCTTCGGCGTGGGCCCGGTGGTGCAGGTGGCCGCACGATGGCTCGCGCCGTCGGGCCTGACGGGGCGTCACTGACGGCGAAGAGGCCCTCACGCAACCGTAGGGCGCCCTTTCCCCAACCGGGTCCATCACCGGGGTCGATTCGATTCGAAGGTTTGTCATAGGGTGCGGTCATGGTCAACTACCGGTACCTCGGCAACAGCGGTCTGAAGATCTCGGAGATCACCTACGGCAACTGGCTCACCCACGCCTCGCAGGTGGAGAACGACGTCGCCACGGCGTGCGTGCGCGCCGCGCTCGACGCCGGCATCAGCACCTTCGACACGGCGGACGCGTACGCGAACACCGCTGCCGAGCAGGTGCTCGGCGACGCGCTGAAGGGCGAGCGCCGCGAGTCGCTGGAGATCTTCACGAAGGTCTACTGGGCCACCGGCCCCAAGGGTCCCAACGACGCCGGCCTGTCGCGCAAGCACGTCATGGAGTCGATCAACGGCTCGCTGAAGCGCCTCGGCACCGACTACGTGGACCTCTACCAGGCGCACCGCTACGACGTGGAGACGCCCCTGGAGGAGACGATGCAGGCGTTCGCCGACATCGTCCGCCAGGGCAAGGCCCTCTACATCGGCGTCTCGGAGTGGACCGCCGACCAGATCCGCGCCGGTGCCGCGCTCGCCAAGGAGCTGGGCTTCCAGCTCATCTCCTCGCAGCCGCAGTACTCGATGCTCTGGCGCGTCATCGAGGACGAGGTCGTCCCCGCCTCGAAGGAGGTCGGTGTCTCGCAGATCGTGTGGTCGCCCATGGCGCAGGGCGTGCTCTCGGGCAAGTACCTGCCGGGCCGGCCGGCGCCCGCGGGCTCGCGTGCCACGGACGAGAAGGGCGGCGCGCAGACGATCAGCCGCTTCATGAACGACGAGACCCTGGCGGCCGTGCAGAACCTCAAGCCGGTCGCCGACGAGCTCGGCCTGTCGATGGCCCAGCTCGCCGTCGCGTGGGTGCTCCAGAACGACAACGTGGCCGCCGCGCTCGTGGGCGCCTCCCGCCCCGAGCAGGTCGCGGAGAACGTCAAGGCCTCGGGCGTGACCATCCCGGCCGAGCTCCTGCAGCAGATCGACGACGCGCTGGCCGGCGTAGTCGTGCGTGACCCGGCCAAGACCCTCGAGGGCATGCCGAAGAAGCGCCCGGCCTGACCTCCTGGCCGGAACGACAGCGAGGTAGAACCCGTCACCGGGTTCTACCTCGCTGTCGTTCTACCTCGGCAGGTGGACCACCTCGGCAGGTGGAGGGTCACTCCGGGTAGTTGCCGCGCTTCTTGCTCATCGGCTTGGGCAGGCGCGACCGCCGCAGCTGGTAGGCCCGCGTGATCGTGTACATCAGCAGGCCGCGCGGCACCTCGCCGAACTTCGCCGTCAGCCGCTTCTTCAGCGACCGCCACAGGAGCCAGACGTCGATGATCGTCAGGAACAGGAACCCGTACAGGCCGAGCATCACGAAGATGCTGAGCTCCGGGTACTGCTGCGTGAAGAACGTCGCGAACAGGAACACGAACGCGACCGGGAGGAAGAACTCGCCGAGGTTCCAGCGCGCGTCCACGTAGTCGCGCACGTACCGGCGCACCGGGCCCTTGTCCTTGGCGGGCATGTACCGCTCGTCGCCGGTCTGCATCGCCTGGTAGGCGCGCTCCCGGTCGACACGCGACTTCTCGCGCTGGGCCTTGCGCGCGGCCTTGCGGTCGTCCGGGACCAGCGGGCGCTTGTTGGCCGCCTGCGCGACGTTGCGCTTGGGCGTGGGCCGTCCCTTGCCGGCGGTGCCCGACGTCGCGTCGGACGGCGGCGTCACCTCGTCAGGGGAGTCGCCCACCGGGGTCACGCCGTCGGGTGTCGAGGTCTTGCTGCGGGAAAACACCCTCCTAGCCTAGTCGCTCGCGGCGGTGCCCTGCTGCCAGCCGTTACCGTGGGCCGGTGACCACCGATACCACCGCGGCCCTCCGGGCCCGCGTCACCGAGCTGTTCCCCGCCCTGCAGGCCGACCTGGAGGCGCTCGTGCGCATCCCCAGCGTCTCCGCGGCGGCCTTCGACCAGGCGCACGTCGCCGCCAGCGCCACGGCCACGGCGCAGCTCCTGCGCGACGCGGGCCTGCCCGAGGTGCAGATCCTCTCCGCGCCCCGGCCGGACGGTACCCCGGGCGCTCCCGCGGTCGTCGCCCGCCGGCCCGCCCCCGCCGGCGCGCCCACGGTCCTGCTGTACGCCCACCACGACGTGCAGCCGCCGGGCGACCCTGCCACGTGGGACACCGACCCGTTCGAGCCCACGCAGGTGGGGGAGCGGCTCTTCGGCCGTGGCGCCGCCGACGACAAGGCGGGCATCGTGGCCCACCTCGGCGCGCTGCGGGCCCTCGGCCTGCCGGACGGTGCGGACCTGCCCGTGGGGGTCACCGTGTTCCTGGAGGGCGAGGAGGAGTCGGGCTCGCCGTCGTTCCGCGCGTTCCTGGAGACCCACCGCGACCTGCTCGCCGCGGACGTCATCGTCGTGGCGGACTCCACCAACTGGAAGGTGGGCGTCCCCGCCCTGACGACGTCGCTGCGCGGTCTGGTCGACGGCGAGATCGACCTGCGCGTGCTCGACCACGCGGTGCACTCCGGCATGTTCGGCGGGGCCGTCCTGGACGCCGTCACCCTCATGTCCCGCCTCGTGGCCACCTTCCACGACGAGGCCGGCGACGTCGCGGTCGAGGGCCTGGTCACCGCGCCGGAGCCCGAGGTCGACTACGCCGAGGCCGAGTTCCGCGCCGACTCCTCGCTGCTGGACGGCGTGCAGCTCGCCGGCACCGGCACGCTCTCCGGGCGGCTGTGGGCCAAGCCCGCGCTGTCGGTCATCGGGATGGACGTGACCTCGGTGGCGGCTGCCTCCAACACCATCGCGCCGCGCTGCACCGCGAAGATCTCGCTGCGGCTCGCGCCGGGTCAGGACCCCGCGGCGGCCGACGCGGCCCTGGCCGCGCACGTGGCGAAGCACGCGCCGTTCGGCGCTCAGGTCACGTGGCGCTCGGGCGAGCAGGGCAAGCCGTTCCTTGCGCCGGGCGACACGGCCGCCATGCGGGCGGCGCGCGCCGCCTTCACCGAGGCGTGGGGCACGGCGCCGGTCGACGTCGGCGTGGGCGGGTCCATCCCGTTCATCGCGGACCTGCTGGAGGTCTTCCCCTCCGCGGCGATCCTGGTGACCGGCGTCGAGGACCCGGACTCGCGCGCGCACGGCGCGAACGAGTCGGTCCACCTGGGCGAGCTGCAGAAGGTCGTCCTGGCGGAGGCGCTCCTCCTGACGAAGGTCGCCGAGGGGCTCTGACCCGGCCATCCGGGCGGCGCGCCCCCGGGCGGCGGGGCTCCGGCTCCCGCCGTCAGGGGCGCGCCGGCTCCCGGGGTGCCACGTCCAGCGCGCGCGCCCACGCCGCGACGTCGGCGGGCAGCTCCGGTGAGGGCAGGTCCTCGCCGGTGGCGTCACGGACCACCTCGAACGGCGAGATCCGGTTGCCCTTGCGGTCGAGGAACCGGCTGGCGACGATGCCGCGGGCGTACAGCTTGTCGCCGCGGGTGAACACCTGCTCCAGGTAGAAGACGCGCTCGTCCCAGCCGAGGATCCGGGTGGTGATCTCGAACCGGTCGAACGGCTGCAGGGACCGGCGGTACTTCATGGTCGAGGCCGCGACCACGGGGGCCCAGCCCTTCTGCCGGGCGACCGGGAACATGCCGAGGTCGGCGATCTGGTTGTTCCGTGCGACGTCCATCATCTGCAGGTACGTGCCGTTGTTGACGTGCAGGTACGAGTCGAGGTCGAGGGGGCCGACGCGCATCCGGGTGACCGACGGGTCGAGCAGCGTCTGCCCGGGGCGGGCCTTGCGGGGGAAGAGTCCGGACCACGTGAGCTGAAGCATGCGAGCCATGTGCCGAAGGTTATACCGGGAACCCGGAGTATCGGATACCTGTTCACGGAGCCGTCACGGGGTGTTCGGCCGCCGCTCAGCCCGCCTGGATCTCGAACCGCACGGCCCGCGCGACCCCCGGCGTCTCCAGCCGCTCGACCAGGTGCAGCGCCATGTCGATGCCCGCCGACACCCCCGCGGAGGTGACCACGTCGCCGTCGTCCACGTACCGGGCCTCGGTGTCCACGAGGATGCTCGGGTCGAGCGCGGCGAGCTCGTCGTAGTGGCCGTGGTGCGTGGTGGCGGGCCGCCCGGCCAGCAACCCGGCGGCCGCCAGGGGCAGGGCGCCCGTGCAGACGCTCGCCAGGATCGGCGTCTGCTTGCGGATCTGCCGCAGCCACTCCAGGTGGCCGGGCTCGGCCAGCAGAGGTCGCGTGCCCAGCCCGCCCGGGTAGACCAGCACGTGCAGCGGGCCGACGTCGTCCGCCCCGTGCGCCGGCAGGATCCGCAGCCCCTTCGCGAGCCGCACCCCGGCGCCGTCCCACGAGAACGTGCTCACCGTGGGACGGAGCTGCGAGTGCGAGCCCCACTCGGCGAACACCTCGAACGGCCCGACGACGTCGAGCTCCTCCGCCCCGTCGAAGACGAAGATCCCGATGCGCAGCCCGCCGTTGCCGCTCACTGGTGGGTCCTCGGCCGGTCCGGTCAGATCCCCGGGAGGGCCAGCATCTGGTCGAGCGCCACACGGGCCCAGTGGGCGTCGTCGGCGTCCACGACGATCCGGTTCACCATGCGTCCCTCCACGAGCGACTCCATGGCCCACACCAGGTGGGGCAGGTCGATCCGGTTCATGGTCGAGCAGAAGCACACCGTCGAGTCGAGGTAGTGCACCTGCTTGTCCGGGTGTGCCTTGGCGATGCGGCGGACCAGGTTGAGCTCGGTGCCGACGGCCCAGGCGGACCCGGGCTCCGCGGCCTCGAGCTGCTTGATGATGTACTCGGTCGAGCCGACGTGGTCCGCGGCCGTGACCACCTCGTGCTTGCACTCGGGGTGCACCATCACGTTGATGCCGGGGACGGCGGCGCGGATGTCGGTGACGTTCTGCTCCGAGAAGCGGCCGTGCACCGAGCAGTGGCCGCGCCACAGGATCATCCGCGCGTCGCGCAGCTCCTGGTCGGTCAGGCCACCGTTCGGCTTGCGCGGGTCGAAGACCACGCACTCGTCCAGCGACATGCCGAGCTGCAGGACCGCGGTGTTGCGGCCCAGGTGCTGGTCGGGCAGGAAGAGCACCTTGCCGGTGCCGTCGACGCCGCCCACCTGGTCGAAGGCCCAGCGCAGCGCGACCTCGGCGTTCGAGGAGGTGCATACCGTGCCGCCGTGCCGCCCGGTGAACGCCTTGATCGCTGCCGACGAGTTCATGTACGTGACGGGGAGGGTGGAGTCCGCGACGCCGGCGTCCTGCAGCACCGCCCAGGCCTCCTCGACCTGGTTGATCGCCGCCATGTCGGCCATCGAGCAGCCCGCCGCGAGGTCGGGCAGCACGACCTGCTGCCGGTCGGAGGTCAGGATGTCCGCGCTCTCGGCCATGAAGTGGACGCCGCAGAACAGGATGAACTCGGCCTCGGGCCGGGCGGCCGCCTCGCGCGCGAGCTTGAACGAGTCGCCCGTGACGTCGGCGAAGTCGATGACCTCGTCGCGCTGGTAGTGGTGCCCCAGGACGAACGCGCGCTCGCCCAGCGCGGCACGTGCGGCGTGGGCCCGGTCGACGAGGTCGGGGTCGCTCGCGGCGGGAAGGTCGCCCGGACACTCCACGCCACGTTCGGACGCCAGGTCACGACCCTGGCCGAGCAGCAGCAGCGGAGAGGGGGCGGGCTCGGAGAAGCCGGTGGGATCAGCCAGCAGGGTGCTCACAGTGAACATCATGACACGCGGTGGTGACACGCAGTCAGGACGTGCCACGATGCCTGACGTGCACGTGCTGCTGCTTGCCGAGACCCTGCCCGACGCCGAGCGACTCGCCTCCGGCTGGCGCGCCGCCGCGCCGCACGCCGGCACCGAGACGCGGGCGGTCCGGGTACCGCGGGCGGACGCCGTCCCGTCGCCCGCCGCCGCACCGGGGCACGGCCCGGCGGGCGGGAGCGTGCTGCTCGCCGGGTCGGCGATCCCCGTGGGCCGGCCGGCCGCGGTCGGGCCGCAGGACGCCGGACCCGCGCACCCCGGCCCCAGCGCGCCCGGCCCGGCGCCGTCCGTGCTGGCTCCTGCCGAGGGAGCGGCGCTCGCCCGCGCGGCCGGGGACGCCGACGTGGTCGTGGCGTACGTCACGCGGCTGGACGGCGAGGCGCTCCGGCGCGGGGTGGTCGTGGAGGCGGCGGCAGCGGCCGCGCCGCACGCCGTGCCCGTCGTGGTCCTCACGGAGCGCAGCGAGGTGACCAGGCGGGAGTGGTCCACCGCGGGCCTGAGCGGCGTGCACGAGCTTGCCGGCGGCGACGTGGGCCGCGTCGCCCGGACCTGGACGCCCGCCTGGACCCGGTGAGCCCACGACACACCGTGCGGACACGCGCGACCACGGACGCATGGTGGCCCGGGCGGCCCGGAGGCGTACGATCCAAGGGAACAACCGGTAGCGGGAACAGACGGACGATCCGATGGGTTGGCACCGCTGAAAGATCGACTACGGGTATGTCGAACACGATCGGGAGATGACATGACCGACACCACCACGGACATCGCAACCCACGGCGTCAACGTCACCGACGTCGCCGCGGGCAAGGTCCGTAGCCTGCTCGAGCAGGAGGGCCGCGACGACCTGCGCCTTCGCGTCGCGGTGCAGCCGGGTGGCTGCTCCGGGCTGATCTACCAGCTCTACTTCGACGAGCGCCTGCTCGACGGGGACGCGCTGCGGGACTACGACGGCGTCGAGGTCGTCGTGGACAAGATGAGCGTGCCGTACCTCGAGGGCGCCACGATCGACTTCAAGGACACGATCGAGCAGCAGGGCTTCACGATCGACAACCCGAACGCGGGCAGCGCATGCGCCTGCGGCGGGTCGTTCTCCTGATCGAGGCTCCCTGCATCGCAGTTCTTCGTACGGCATCGGGCCGGTCACCGTCGCGGTGACCGGCCCGACGTCGTCAGGGGGTGCTGGCCGGGTGTCGGGTCGTCTGCCGGACTGAGGTCGGTCGCTTGACGGGGCCCGGACCGGGTCTTCGGTCGGTCGCCTCCGGATCGGTCCATCGACGGACCGATCCGGAGGCAACCGACCGAAGACGAGGCGTCAGCGCGTGCAGCTGACCGAACTCGGGATGGGTGGGCCGGCAGGATGTTCCGGCGGGTCGGCGCACCGGGCCTGCGACAGGAGTGCCGGCCGGCTCAGCCGAGGCGGACCGTGACCGCCCAGCCCGTCCACGCCTCGTCGCCGGAGGCCGAGCCGTCACCCGCAACATCCCCGACTCCGGGAATGTTGCGGTCGGTGCCCTCGGCCCGGTGCTCCACGGTGGCGACGTGCTCGTGACCGCGCATGCGGCACCAGGCAGGGACGTCGAGCTTCGCGGCAGGATCGGTCGACAGCACCGTGAGCTCGGTGCCCGCGGGCAGCCCCCGCGCGGCCGCGGCGAGCCGGATCACGGGCAGCGGGCAGCGCAGCCCGCGAGCGTCCACCAGCGTGTCAGACACACCGGCCACTCTAGTGACCCCCGGGTCCGGCACGGGTCTCACAGGCCGCCGACGCCGAGCATCTCCCGCACCCGCGCCACCGCCCCCGGCAGCACGGCGCAGAACCGGTCCACGTCGTCCTCGGTCGTGGACCGGTCCAGGGCGATCCGGACGTTGCCGTGCGTGAGCACCCCCATG
Source organism: Promicromonospora sp. MS192 (assembly GCF_049532985.1). Lineage (GTDB taxonomy): Bacteria > Actinomycetota > Actinomycetes > Actinomycetales > Cellulomonadaceae > Promicromonospora. The sequence goes on from NZ_CP186693.1 coordinate 760,573, forward strand.
GCCGCCAGCACGTGCGACGGCTCCAGGGTGCTCGCGGTGCACGCCGAGCCCGAACCCACCGCGAAACCCTGCCGGTCCAGCTCCGTCACGAGCGCCTCGCCGTCCACGTAGAGGAACGAGAACGTGGCGACGTGGGGGAGCCGGTCCGCCGGGTCGCCCACCACCTCGACGTCGGGGATGCGGGCCACCTGCGCCCGCACGCGCTCCACCAGCGCCCGGCGGCGGGCCTCCTGCGCCGCGCGGTCGGCCTCGACCGCCTGGAGCGCCACGGCCGCGGCGAACGCGAGCGGCACGCTCACGCCACCGGGCGCCCACGGGTCCTCGTCCTCCGGGCCCACCGTCGCCGTCCGGACCCGCTGCCGCACCGCGAGCACCCCCACGCCGGCCGGACCGCCCCAGTCGGCAGGGTCCGCGGCGAGCAGGTCCCAGGTGCCGGGCACCGCCACGTGGCCGACGCTCGCGCCGGCGTCGACCAGGAGGGGGACGCCGGCCGCGCGCGCGGCCTCGTGCACCGCCTCGACGGGCTGGAGCGTGCCCACCTCGCCGTTCGCGTGCTGCAGGGCGGCCAGCGCGACGCCGGGTCCGCGGACGGCCTCGGCCATCGCACCGGCGTCGACCCGCCCGTGCCGGTCGACCGGTACGACGAGGGGCCCGCCCGCGGGAGCCGAGGCCCCCGCGCCGCCCCCGGCGTGCTCCGCCGCGTGCAGCACCGCGGCCCGCTCGACGGCGCTCGCGACGACCGTGCTCCCCACGCGGTGCCGTGCGGCGGCGGCCGCGGCGACGGCCGCGTGGAGCGAGGCCGTGTGGCTCGGAGTGAGGTGGACCTCCTGCGTGCGCGCGCCGAGCACCGCGGCGATCGCCTCGCGGGCGCCGTCCAGCAGCCGCGCGGCGCGCCGGCCCTCGGCGTGCAGGCGGCGCGGGTCGGCCCACCCGTCGCCCAGGGCCTGCTCGAACGCCTGCCGCGCGAGCGGGTGCCACGGGGCGCGCCCGCCGTTGTCGAGGTGCACCCGGCCGGGGGTGCCCGGGGTGGCGTGGCTCACATGTCCTCCTGCTCCTGGGTCCCGGGCCGTGCGGTGCCTGGCCCGCGGCCCGGTGACGCGTTCCGGCGCCCGGATGTCGTTGGGACGACGGCGGGACGTGGTCCGTCACCGCCACCGACACCTGATCCTCGCACCCGGCCCCGTCCGCCCGCCGCCACCATCGTTCTGACACGACCTGGGTGCGTGTCCTGAACAGCGTCGATGGGCGCCCCGGGTGCGGAGTGCGTCACGTCCGGGAGGGGGCCTTCCGGGCATCATCAGGCCCCGGAGCGCGCTAGGCTGCATCTCATCGAGGACGAAGGTTCTGCGTGGAGCTCGGGAGGATACCGGTGCGACGCGCCGGACGAGACGTGAAAGGCCTCCCTTGCACTCGAAGCCACCTACCCGCACCCGGCGGGCCATCCTGCGCGCGTCGGCACTCGCCGTCGCCGTCGCAGTGCTGGCCACGGGCTGCGCCAGTGAATCCGTCCAGCGCGGATACCTGCCCGGCTACAGCGACGGGGAGGTGACTAACCAGACCGGACGCATCACCGACCTGTGGGTGGGCTCGTGGATCGCCGCCCTCGCGGTGGGCATCGTGACGTGGGGCCTGATGCTGTGGTGCATCGCGGCCTACCGCAAGCGCAAGGACGACCACCAGCTCCCGGTGCAGACGCGCTACCACCTGCCGCTCGAGCTCATGTACACGGCCGTGCCGCTGATCATGGTGCTGGTGCTGTTCTGGTACACCGACCGGGACATGACGGAGATCCAGACCGTCGACGGCACCGCGACCGAGCACATCCAGGTGGTCGGCAAGCAGTGGAGCTGGGACTTCAACTACCTCGACGCCGACGTCTACGACTACGGCGAGCACGAGGCGGACCCCGGCAGCCTCACCGCCGAGGACCAGGTCGACGGCGCGGCCGGGACCTCGACGTCCTTCCCGACGCTGTACCTGCCGGTGAACGAGACCGTGGAGTTCACGCTGGAGTCGCGTGACGTCATCCACTCGTTCTGGATCCCTGCCTTCCTGTACAAGCAGGACATGATCCCGAACCGGACCAACACCTTCCAGGTGACGCCGACCCGCGAGGGCACCTACGCCGGCAAGTGCGCCGAGCTCTGCGGCGAGTTCCACTCGGGCATGCTGTTCAACGTGAAGGTCGTGTCGGCCGAGGAGTACGACGCCCACATGGCCGAGCTCGCCGCCAAGGGGCAGACCGGCTCGCTGGGCATGGACCTCGCCCGCACCGCCGGCCCGGTGGACACCCCGGCGGCAACCGAAGAAGAGGAGGCTGGGCACTGATGGCCGCAGCGACCACGACCGAGCTGGTCCCGGGCCTGGCGCCCGGGCGACAGTCGCTCGGCCGGACCATCGTCAAGTGGATCACCTCCACTGACCACAAGACGATCGGGTACCTCTACCTGATCACGTCGTTCATCTTCTTCTGCATCGGCGGCCTGATGGCGCTGCTGATCCGCGCCGAGCTCTTCGAGCCGGGCATCCAGCTCGTGCAGAGCAAGGAGCAGTACAACCAGCTCTTCACGATGCACGGCACCGTGATGCTGCTGCTGTTCGCGACCCCGCTCTTCGCGGGCTTCGCGAACGTGATCATGCCGCTCCAGATCGGCGCGCCCGACGTCGCGTTCCCGCGACTGAACATGTTCGCCTACTGGCTGTTCCTGTTCGGCGGCCTCATCACGACGGCCGGCTTCCTCACCCCGCAGGGTGCCGCCTCGTTCGGGTGGTTCGCCTACGCGCCGTTGTCGACCACCACCTACAGTCCAGGGTTGGGTGGAGACCTCTGGGTGTTCGGCCTGGCGCTGGCCGGTTTCGGCACGATCCTCGGTGGCGTCAACTTCATCACCACGATCATCACGATGCGCGCGCCGGGCATGACCATGTTCCGGATGCCGATCTTCACGTGGAACACGCTGATCACCAGCCTGCTGATCCTGATGGCGTTCCCGCCGCTGGCCGCGGCCCTGTTCGCACTCGGTGCGGACCGGCGCCTGGACGCGCAGATCTTCAACCCGGAGAACGGCGGCGCCATCCTCTGGCAGCACCTGTTCTGGTTCTTCGGGCACCCTGAGGTGTACATCATCGCGCTGCCGTTCTTCGGCATCGTCTCGGAGATCCTGCCAGTGTTCAGCCGCAAGCCGATCTTCGGCTACACGGGCCTCGTGTACGCGACCATCGCCATCGCCGCCCTGTCGGTGACGGTGTGGGCGCACCACATGTACGTGACCGGCGCCGTCATGCTGCCGTTCTTCGCGTTCATGACGATGCTCATCGCCGTGCCGACCGGCGTGAAGTTCTTCAACTGGATCGGCACGATGTGGCGAGGGAAACTCACCTTCGAGACGCCGATGCTCTGGTCCATCGGCTTCCTGGTGACATTCCTCTTCGGTGGCCTGACGGGCATCATCCTGTCGAGCCCGGCCCTGGACTTCCAGCTCTCCGACTCGTACTTCGTGGTGGCGCACTTCCACTACGTGGTCTTCGGCACCGTGGTGTTCGCGATGTTCGCCGGCTTCTACTTCTGGTGGCCCAAGTTCACCGGCAAGATGCTGAGCGAGCGGCTGGGCAAGCTGCACTTCTGGCTGCTCTTCGTGGGCTTCCACACGACCTTCCTGATCCAGCACTGGCTGGGTGTCGAGGGCATGCCGCGCCGTTACGCCGACTACATGCCCGAGGAGGGCTTCACCTGGGAGAACCAGGTGTCGACGATCGGTGCGTTCATCCTCGCCGCCTCGACGCTGCCGTTCCTCTGGAACGTCTACGTCACCGCGCGCAAGGCGCCGAAGGTCACCGTGGACGACCCGTGGGGCTACGGCCGCTCCCTGGAGTGGGCCACCTCCTGCCCGCCGCCGCGGCACAACTTCGCCTCGCTCCCGCGCATCCGCTCGGAGTCGCCGGCGTTCGACCTGCACCACCCCGAGGTGGTCGCCATGGAGCGCCCCGAGTACGACCGCGGTGTGCTCGACAACATCTACGGCGAGGCCGACCGGCGGGGCCAGGACACCCAGGCCCAGCAGCGCACCGCGGACGGCGGCGGCGAGTCGGGTCAGAGCAGCACGACGATCGTTGACACGCCGGACGAGGGGACCAGCAAGTGAAGATCGAGACCCGGCTGTTCCTCTGGGGGACACCCATCTTCGTCGGGGCCGGCATCGTCTACGGCTTCATGACGGACTGGACCGAGCCGGTCGGCTTCCTCGGCATGCCGCTCGTGGGCGGCCTGGTGGCGATGATCGGTGCGTACCTGGCCCTCACGGCCCGCCGCATCGACGCCCGCCCGGAGGACGACCCGAACGGCAACATCGAGGACGCCGCGGGCGACCAGGGCGTGTACGCGCCGTGGAGCTGGTGGCCGCTGGCGATCGCGGGATCGGCCGCGATCTGCTTCCTCGGCCTGGCCGTGGGCTGGTGGGTGCTCTACATCGGCTTCTGCGTGGCCGTGATCGCGCTGGTGGGCTGGGTGTTCGAGTTCTCGCGAGGTATCCACTCGCACTGATCGCACTCCCGCCGAGACGGAACGGGGGCCCGAGCGCTGACCAGCGCTCGGGCCCCCGTTCCGTCTCGCCGCCGTTCTCCCTCGGCGGTCTCGGCTAGCGGCTCGCCGCCACCCACCGGTCCAGCGTGGCCTGTGCCGCGCCCGAGTCCACGGCCTGCGCCGCGAGGTCGATGCCGGCCCGCAGACGCTCCACGAGCGACCCGGTGTCCGTACCGGGCAGGGTTCCGTCGGCCACGAGGCCGGCGGCCGCGTTGAGCAGCACGGTCTCGCGGACCGGACCCGCCTCACCGGCGAGGAGGGCACGGGCGACGCCCGCGTTGTAGGCCGCGTCCTGCCCGCGCAGGTCCTCGACCTTGATGCGCGTGAGACCGAGGTCGGACGCGGGGTCGATCCGGTGGGAGGTGACCGCGCCGTCCGACACCTCCCACACCGTGGCGCCTGCCGTGGCCGCGAGCTCGTCCAGGCCCTCGTCGCCGCGGAACACGAGCGCCGACTTGCCGCGCTCGGCGAACACGCCCGCCATCAGCGGCGCCATCCGCGCGTCGGCGCACCCCACGGCGGCCGCGCGCGGCTGGGCAGGGTTGGTCAGCGGGCCGAGGAAGTTGAAGGCCGTCGGCACGCCCAGCTCCTTGCGGGCCACGCCCGCGTGCCGCATGGACGGGTGGAACACCATGGCGAAGCAGAAGGTGATGCCCGCCTCGCGCGCGATCTGCGCGACGCGCTCCGGCGTGTGGTCCAGCCGGATCCCGAGCTCCTCCAGCACGTCCGCGCTGCCCGACGACGACGACGCCGCGCGGTTGCCGTGCTTCACCACGCGCAGCCCGGCGCCAGCGATGACGATGGAGGCCATCGTGGAGATGTTCACGGTGTGGGCGCGGTCGCCGCCGGTGCCGACGATGTCCACGGACGGGCCGGGCACCTCGATGTGGGTGGCGTGCCGCACCATCGAGTCGGTCAGGCCCGCGAGCTCGTCGACGGTCTCGCCCTTGGCCCGCAGCGCCACGAGGAAGCCCGCGAGCTGGACGGGGGAGACCTCGCCGGTCATCACCCGGTCCATCGCCCAGGTGGCCTCTGCCTGGCTCAGGTCGGTGCCGGTCATCAGCCCGGCGAGGAGACCGGACCAGGTGGGTGCCTCGAGATTCACGCGCCGGTCCCCGGGGCGAGCAGCTTCGCGACGGCCGCCTGGACCGTGATGGCGTCCAGCGGACGGGACACGACGCCGTCGGCCAGGGACCACGTGGCGAGCCACGCGTCCTGGGGGCGCCCGGTGAGGACGAGCACCGGCGGGCACTGGTAGATCTCGTTCTTGAGCTGGCGGCACAGGCCCATGCCGCCGGCCTGGTCGGCCTCGCCGTCGAGGACGAGCAGGTCCCACGTCTCGTGGTCGGCGCGGTCCACCACGGCGGCGGGGGTCGCGGCCTCGCTCCACTCGATGTCGGGCGCGCCCGCGCGCAGGCGCGGGCCGACGGCGAGGCGCACCTGCTCGCGCACCGTGCGGTCGTCGCTGTACAGGAGGATGCGCGGGCTCGACGCCGTCACGCCGTTCGCCGCTGCGCTGGTCACATCCGTCGTCATGCCGGTCATGCGTCGATCGTGGCACAGTCCCCGCCCCGGCGGCAGTTCTGTCCGAGGCCTTTTCATGGCACTCTGCTGGATCGCGTCAGCAAGAGACGCCGCAGGTAGGGCGTTGGAAGGACTTTGTGAGATTCGACGCGAGCGTCTGTGACGGTTCGGCGTTCGGGACACCCGAACGTCGGCCATAATGGCTGTCGTGTCGACCGCAACGGCTGCAGCCACCCCCACGCACCAGCACGTGACAGTCAATCGTCCGAACCCGGTCTCGGTCGGGACGATCGTCTGGCTCGCGAGTGAGCTCATGTTCTTCGCAGCGCTCTTCGCGATGTACTTCACCGTCCGGCAGACCATGCCGGCCGAGGAGTGGGCGGCGCAGGCGGACAAGCTGAACATCACCTTCTCGACGATCAACACGATCGTGCTGGTGCTGTCCTCGTTCACCTGCCAGTGGGCGGTCTTCAAGGCGGAGGAGTTCAAGCCGTCGCGCTCCGGCAACATCTTCCAGTTCTGGAAGTGGGGCATGCACGAGTGGCTGACGATGACCTACCTGATGGGCGCGTTCTTCATCGGGGGCCAGATCTTCGAGTACACGGAGCTGGTCCACGAGGGGCTGACCATCTCCTCCAGCGCGTACGGCTCGGTCTTCTACATGACCACCGGCTTCCACGGCCTGCACGTGACCGGCGGCCTGATCGCGTTCCTCTTCGTGCTCGGCCGCTCGTTCGCCGCCAAGCGCTTCGGTCACCACGAGGCCACCACCACGATCGTCACGTCCTACTACTGGCACTTCGTCGACGTGGTGTGGATCGCGCTGTTCGCGGTGATCTACCTGCTGCAGTGACCCGCGCTGCGGACGCCCTGCGGGGTGCCGCGTGCGCCAGGGCCCGTGCGGTGGCATAGGTTCAAGACAGAGAAGCTCAATCACTCAGCGAGACGAGGACATTTTCGTGAAGGCACTCGCCGCCCGCAGGCACCACCGGCTGGCGCCGGTCGTGCTCCTGCTGCTGGCGCTGCTGACCACGGGTGGCATCTACGCCGCCCTGGCTCCGAGCACGGCCAAGGCCGAGACCGTCAGCACCGCGGACATCGAGACCGGTAAGAAGCTGTTCCAGGCCAACTGCGCGACCTGCCACGGCGCGAACGCGGAGGGTACCGACGGCGTGCCCTCCCTGGTGGGCGTCGGCGCCGCCTCCGTCGACTTCCAGGTGTCGACGGGCCGCATGCCGATGCAGATGAACGGCCCTCAGGCGCGCGCCAAGCCGGCGCAGTTCGACGAGGAGCAGACCGCGGCCCTGGCGGCGTACGTCGCCTCGCTGGGCGCCGGGCCGGCGATCCCCACGGACGACCAGGTCGACGCCACGCAGGGTGACGCCGCCAACGGCATGGCCCTGTTCCGCACCAACTGCGCCATGTGCCACAACGCCGTCGGCGCGGGTGGCGCGCTGTCGGAGGGCAAGTTCGCCCCCGCGCTGTGGGAGACGTCGGAGCGGAACATCTACCAGGCCATGCAGACCGGCCCGCAGTCGATGCCGGTGTTCAACGACGCGAACATCACGCCGGACGAGAAGCGCGACATCGTCGCGTTCCTCGTCGAGCAGCGCGAGGGCTCTGCGGGCGGCAACGCGCTCGGCGCCCTCGGTCCGGTGTCCGAGGGCCTGTGGGCCTTCGCGATCGGCCTCGGCCTGCTCATCGGCGCCGCAGTGTGGATCGGAGCGAAGTCCTCGTGAGCGAGAACCAGAACCCCCCGGCCGACGCCTCGCACGAGGTGACGGTCACCCCGCAGGCAGGCAACGCCGTGGTGCCCTCCGACCGGTTCCCCGACCCGGGCGTGCCGGAGCACAAGCACCGCCTCACCGACACCGACCCGCGGGCCGCCAAGCGGGCCGAGCGGACGGTCACCCTGCTGTTCACCCTCTCGGTGCTCGGCACGATCGGCTCGATCGTGGCGTACGTGATGGTGCCGCCGGACGGCACGACGGCGGGCGTCCGGCTGTCGACGCTGCTGATCGGCCTCGGCCTCGCGGTGTCCCTGCTGGGCATCGGCGTCGCCGGCATCCACTGGGCCAAGACCCTCATGGGCGACCGTGAGCTGGTCCAGGAGCGTCACACGCTCGCCACGCAGGGCGAGGCGCGCGAGACGGCCATCCGGGACATGAACGAGGGCCTCGCGGACTCCGGCGTCATCGGCCGCCGCGGTGTGCTCAAGGGTGCGTTCTTCGGTGCCCTGGCCCTCTTCCCGCTGGCGATCGCGGTCCCGCTGATCGGCTCCGTGGGTGGCGACTGGAACATCTCGAAGTTCAAGCACACGATGTGGACCCGTGGTACGCGCCTGGCGATCGACCCGTCGGGCCGGCCGATCAAGGCCTCCGACGTCACCGTCGGCTCGGTCTTCCACGTGATCCCGGAGACGACCGAGGAGTTCCGCGAGACCCACGAGTGGATCACGGAGAAGTCCAAGGCCGTGGTCCTGATGGTCCGCCTCAACCCGGAGGACCTCCGGACCGACCAGTCGCCGGAGGGCGAGACCTGGTCGCACGAGGGCATCGTCGCCTACTCGAAGATCTGCACGCACGTGGGGTGCCCGGTGGCGCTCTACGAGCAGCAGACCCACCACCTCCTGTGCCCGTGCCACCAGTCGACGTTCGACATCGCCGACAGCGCGAAGGTCGTCTTCGGCCCGGCCAACCGCCGGCTGCCGCAGCTGCCGATCACGGTCGACGACGAGGGCTACCTCGTGGCGCAGGACGACTTCGCCGAGCCCATCGGCCCGAGCTTCTGGGAGCGCCTGAAGTGAGCACCGCGACCCACGACACCCAGCGCGAGGCACCGGCCAAGCCGACGACGACGGTCGGCAAGGCGGCCGACTACCTGGACCAGCGCACCTCCATCGGCGTGGCCGTCAAGGAGTTCGCGCGCAAGGTCTTCCCGGACCACTGGTCCTTCATGCTGGGCGAGATCGCGCTGTTCTCGTTCGTCGTCCTGATCGCGTCGGGGTTCTTCCTGACGATGTTCTTCGAGCCCTCGATGGCACTGACCCGGTACGAGGGTGAGCACCCGGCAAGCATGCACGGCGAGCTCATGTCGGTCGCGTTCGCCTCGACCCTCGACATGTCGTTCGAGGTGCGCGGCGGTCTGCTGATGCGGCAGATCCACCACTGGTCGGCGCTGATCTTCATGGCCTCGATCGTCGTGCACATGATGCGCGTGTTCTTCACGGGCGCGTTCCGCAAGCCGCGCGAGATCAACTGGGTCGTCGGCCTGCTCCTGATGATCCTCGGCCTGGCCGCCGGCTTCACCGGCTACTCGCTGCCCGACGACGTGCTCTCCGGCAACGGCCTGCGCATCACGGACGGCGTGGTCAAGTCGATCCCGCTGGTCGGCTCGTTCCTGTCGTACCTGATCTTCGGCGGGGAGTTCCCGGGCCACCACATCGTGCCGCGCCTGTTCACGCTGCACATCTTCGTGATCCCGGGCATCCTCCTGGCGCTGATCGCGCTGCACCTGTTCCTGATGGTGCTGCAGAAGCACACCCAGTTCCCGGGTGGCGGCCGCACGGACAAGAACGTCGTGGGCTACCCGGCGCTGCCGGTGTACGTCGGCAAGATGACCGGCAACTTCTTCATCGTGGCGGGCGTGCTCACCCTCATGGGCGCCACCATGGCGATCAACAACGTCTGGAACTACGGCCCGTACGACCCGTCACCGGTGTCCGCGGGTGCCCAGCCGGACTGGTACATGCTGTTCCTGGAGGGCTCGCTGCGCCTGATGCCGGGACAAGGCACGGAGTGGGTCATCGGCGGGTTCACCCTGCCGTTGAACGTCCTGGTCCCTGCCGTGGTCGTCCCGGGCATCCTGTTCACGTTCCTGTTCGTCTACCCCTTCGTCGAGGCGAAGGTGACGGGCGACGACCGTGAGCACCACGTGCTCGACCGCCCCCGCAACCGTCCGGCCCGCACCGGCCTGGGCGTCGCGTTCCTGACGGCGTTCATCATCCTGGCCCTGGCCGGGTCGAACGACCTCATCGCGACGCACTTCGGGATGTCGATCAACGCGATCACCTGGGTGTTCCGGGTCCTGTTCTTCGCGGGGCCGGTGTTCGCGTACTACGTCACCCGGCGCATCTGCCTCGGCCTGCAGCGCAAGGACCGCGAGCTGGTGCTGCACGGCCACGAGTCGGGCCGCATCGTGCGGTTCGCCAACGGCGAGTACATCGAGGTGCACACCCCGCTCGACGAGCAGGAGCGCTGGCTGCGCGTCAACTACGACGCACCCGCGCCGCTGACCATCGAGCCGAAGACCGACGCCCGTGGCGTCAAGCGCAAGGGGTACGCGTCCGACAAGCGGTGGCAGGGTCTGTCCCGGTTCTTCTACGAGGACCGCGTCGAGCCCGTCACGCCCGCCGAGCTGGAGGCCGCGCACTCGCACGGTGAGCACGACGAGCTGGGCGAGTCCGAGCGCCCGTCCGTCGAGGCCGGCGCCGGCAGCTCCTCGCGGGAGCACTGAGCGACCTGCGACACCAAGCGATGGCCTGTGTCTCCCGGTCCGCGTCTGCGGCCGGGGACACGGGCCATTGCCGTCCCGCCGGGCACCACTGCGGCGCACGGCCAGGACGGCGGCATGACCCGCGCTCCGTCCGGTGCGCGGACCGATCCTGGAGGTACCTCAGCAATGGCTGTCTACACGCTCCCTGACCTGACCTACGACTACGCCGCGCTCGAGCCGCACATCTCGGGCAAGATCATGGAGCTGCACCACTCCAAGCACCACGCGACGTACGTCAAGGGCGCGAACACTGCCCTGGAGCAGCTCGAGGAGGCCCGCGAGTCGGGCAACCTGGCAAACGTCAACAAGATCGAGAAGGACCTCGCGTTCAACCTCGGTGGTCACATCAACCACTCGATCTTCTGGACGAACATGGCGCCCGAGGCCGGCGGCGAGCCGACCGGTGACATCGCCGCGGCGATCGACGAGCACTTCGGCTCGTTCGAGAAGTTCAAGGCGCACTTCACCGCCGTCGCCGCGGGTGTGCAGGGTTCCGGCTGGGCCGTCCTGGCCTGGGACTCGGTGGGTCAGAAGCTGGTCGTCGTGCAGCTCTTCGACCAGCAGGGGAACATCCCCTTCGCGCTCACCCCGGTGCTCATGCTGGACTGCTGGGAGCACGCGTACTACATCGACTACCTGAACGTGCGCCCGGACTACATCAAGGCCTGGTGGAACCTGGTGTCGTGGAGCAACGTCTCCGAGCGCCTGGCGCGGGCCAAGACGCAGACGGCGGGCCTGGTCGTCCCGTCCGCCTGACCTCCTGACCAGATCCGGCGCACCCGCGGGGACCCCCGACCGGGCGCGCCGGATCTGTCATGTCACGGACCGGCGGGTGGAATCGTCGTCCTGGGTGGAAAGCAGTGCCTGACGAGGTGTCTACTGGAGAGGCATGTACGGGCAGGCACGTGTCTCCTACCTCAGGGGTGATGACGTGGCACAGCAGCAGCGTCCGATGACGGGCGTCGGCAAGGCGGCCGACTACCTGGACCAGCGCACGAGCATCGGTGCACTGGTCAACCAGCTCGCGCGGAAGGTCTTCCCGGACCACTGGTCCTTCATGCTGGGCGAGATCGCCCTGTTCTCGTTCGTCGTCCTGATCGCCTCCGGGTTCTTCCTGACGATGTTCTTCGAGCCGTCCATGGCGCTGGTGCGCTACGAGGGCGAGCACCCGGCCACCCTGCACGGCCAGCTCATGTCCGCGGCGTTCCGCTCCACGGTCGAGATGTCGTTCGAGGTGCGCGGCGGTCTGCTGATGCGGCAGATCCACCACTGGGCCGCCCTCATCTTCGTGGGCTCGATCGTGCTGCACATGTTCCGGATCTTCTTCACCGGCGCGTTCCGCAAGCCGCGCGAGGTGAACTGGATCATCGGTGCCACCATGCTCGTCCTGGCGCTGGCGGCCGGCTTCTCGGGCTACTCGCTGCCGGACGACGTACTGTCCGGCAACGGCCTGCGCATCATCGACGGCGTGGTGAAGTCGATCCCGCTGATCGGCTCGTTCGTCTCGTTCCTGGTCTTCGGCGGTGAGTTCCCCGGGGAGCACATCATCCCGCGGCTGTTCACGCTGCACATCTTCGTGATCCCGGGACTGCTGATCGCGCTCATCGCGCTGCACCTGTTCATCATGGTGCTGCAGAAGCACACCCAGTACCCGGGTGGCGGGCGCACCGACCGGAACGTCGTGGGCTATCCCGCACTGCCGGTGTACGTGGCCAAGATGACCGGCAACTTCTTCATCATCGCGGGCGTGCTCACTCTCATGGGCGCCACCATGGCGATCAACAACGTCTGGAACTACGGCCCCTACGACCCGTCCCCGGTCTCGGCGGGCACGCAGCCGGACTGGTACATCCTGTTCGTCGACGGCGCGCTACGGCTCATGCCGGGCCCGGGCTGGGAGTGGGTCATCGGCGGGTACACGCTCAGCATGAACCTGCTGATCCCTGCCATCGTGGTGCCGGGCATCCTGTTCACGCTGCTGTTCGGGTGGCCGTTCCTCGAGGCCCGGGTCACGGGCGACCGGGGCGAGCACCACGTGCTGGACCGGCCGCGCAACCGGCCGGTGCGGACGGCCACGGGCGTGGCCCTGTTCGTCGCGTTCATGGTCTGTGCGCTGGCCGCGACGAACGACCTGATCGCGACCCACTTCTCGCTGTCCATCTTCGCGATCACCTGGGTGCTGCGCGTGCTGCTCTTCGTCGGGCCGGTGCTCGCGTTCTGGGTGACCAAACGGGTGTGCCTGGGCCTGCAGCGCAAGGACCGCGAGCTGGTGCTGCACGGCCACGAGTCGGGCCGCATCGTGCGGTTCGCGAACGGTGAGTACGTCGAGGTGCACGCCCCGCTCGACGAGCAGGAGCGGTGGCTGCGGGTCAACTACGACTCGCCCGCCCCGCTGGAGATCGCGCCTCTCACCGACTCGCGGGGCGTGCGGCGCAAGGGCTACCGGTCGGACCGGCGGTGGCAGCGGGTGTCCCGGTTCTTCTACGAGGACCGCGTGGAGCCCGTCACCCCGGCGGAAGTGGCCGCAGCGCACGGGCACGGGCACGGCAGGCACGCCGCGATCGAGCCCGCGGCACCGGCGGGGAGCGGGGCGCCTGCCGGCAAGGGGGAGTGAGGGGCGGCCGGGGTTCGCCGGTTCAGTCGTGGTTCAGTCGTCGAGACCCAGGGCGAAGGCCTGCTCCAGGTCCGCCTTCGAGTACGCCCGGAACGCGATGAGCGTCTCGGTGTTCTGCACGCCGGGCACCTTGTTCACGCTGTCGGACACCACGCCCGCGAGCTGCTCGTGCTCGGGCACGCGCACGATCGCGACGAGGTCGGTCTTGCCGGTCACGGAGAAGACCTCGCTCACTCCGTCGATGTTCGCGACCTCCTGCGCGACCTCGGGGATGCGGGACGTCTCGGCGTCGATGAGGACGATCGCGGTCAGCATGCCGTCATCGTATCCATCTGGCGTCCGTTCCCGGGCGCCGGGCGCGCGCCGTCGTCGTCGTGCTCGGTGGCCGGGTGCGTGGTGTCGATCTCCGTGCGGACCCGGTCGGACGCCCATGTCAGGTCGGCGTGCGCGCCCGCGGCGCGCACGGGGCAGGCCCAGGTGTCGCTGACGTGCACCAGGCGCACGCCGGGGGAGTCGAGCCACGCGAGCAGCAGGTCGGTCTCCTCGGGATGCGCGGCCGGTGCCGGTGCGACGGGCGGTTCCACGTGCTCGGCGGTGGTACGCAGCGCTGTCACCAGAGGCAACGGGTCGGCGCCCGGTGCGGAGACGTCGGTGGCCGCCAGCCGCCCGTGCTTGATCACGACGATCTCCCAGCCGCCCGGGCGCCCGGGGGCGTCGCCGATCCCGGACGGACGGGCCGCCACGAGCTCGGCGCACCGGGCCAGCGGGTCCAGCCGCTGCGCGCGGTGCGCGCCCGACACGAAGGCGCGCAGCCGCCGCGTGACCTCGCCGGCCTCCTCGTACCGTTCCTGGTGCGCGAGCGCGGCGATCCGGTCCGACAGCTCCCGCACCACGGGAGCCGGGTCGCCGGTGAGGGCCGCGCGGGCGGCGTCGGCGACGTCGGCGTAGGAGGCGTCAGGGGCCTCGGTGGCGACGCACGGTGCGGAGCAGCGGCCCATGCCGGCCAGGGCGCACGGGCTGCCGGGCGTGCGGGAGACCAGCGGGATGCGGGCCGTGCACTGGCGCAGGTTCAGGGCGTCGTGCAGGGCGTGCACCGCCTCCTGGGCGGTACGCCGTGACCCGAACGGGCCGATGTGCGCCGCCCCGGCCACCACGCCGGCCACGACCGACAGGCGCGGATAGGCCTCGTCGGTCAGCCGCACCCACGAGTGCCGTTCCGGGAACTTGGAGCGCCGGTTGTAGCGGGGGGCGTGCTCGGTGATCAGCCGCAGCTCGCGCACCTGGGCCTCCAGCGGGGTGGCGCACGCGACCGGCGTGACCCGCTCGGCGATGCGGACCATCTCGGTGATCCGCCGTCGCTTCTCGGCCGCGGTGAAGTACGAGCGCACCCGCTTGCGGATGTTCACCGACGTGCCCACGTACAGCACCTCGTCGCCCGGCCCGCGGAACAGGTAGACACCCGGCGCCTCGGGCAGGTCGTCGGCGAGGTGGCGCTTGCGGCGCACCTCGGGCGGCACGGGGTCCGCGGCGGTGGCGAGGTCCTCCAGGTGCGTGACGCCCATCGGCGCCAGCCGTTCGAAGAGGGCGTGCAGCACGTCGACGGTCGCGCGCGCGTCCGCCAGGGCGCGGTGGTCGGGGGAGACGGTGGCGTGGAAGAGGTTCGCCAGGGTGGAGAGCTTGTGGTTGGGCGCCTCGTCGCGTGTGACCAGGCGCCGGGCCAGGGGCACGGTGTCGACCACCGTGAACCCCGGCCACGGGTAGTCCAGCCGCGAGCACATCGCCTTGAGGAAGCCGATGTCGAACGGGGCGTTGTGGGCCACCAGCACGGTGTTGCGCGCGAACTCCAGGAAGCTCGGGAGCACCAGCGCGATGTCGGGTGCCGTGGCGACCATGGCGTTGGTGATGCCGGTCAGCCGCGCCACGAACGCCGGGACCGGCTGGCCCGGGTTCACCAGCGACTGGAACTCGCCCAGCACCTCGCCGCCGCGCACCTTGACCGCGCCGATCTCGGTGATGCCGCCCTCTTTGGCGTTCGTCCCCGTGGTCTCCAGGTCCACGACGACGAAGGTCACCTCCTGCAGCGGCGTGCCGAGCTCCTCGAACGTCGCCTGGTATGCGGATGCGGTGGTGCTCACGGGCCAGAGGCTATCGGCAGACACTGACACGTCTGTTCGAGCCGTGCCGTTGTCGAGTGCCGGCTACCTGTTGAAGATCCGATCGTGGACCGGCAGGTGGCCGGCACTCAGCTGGTCAGGCCCAGCGGTCGCCGGTGAGCTGCTCGTAGATCTCCACGTACCGGGCGCGGGTCTCGGCGACGACGTCGTCCGGGATCTCCGGGCCGGGGTAGGTGCGGTCCCAGCCGGTCAGGGTCGAGGACCAGTCGCGCACGAACTGCTTGTCGTAGGACCACTGCCCGCGGCCGGGCTCGTACTCGTTCGCCTTCCAGAACCGCGAGGAGTCGGGCGTGAGCACCTCGTCGGCGAGGGTCAGCACGCCGTCGGCGTCGAACCCGAACTCGAGCTTGGTGTCGGCGATGATGACGCCGCGCTCGCGCGCGATCTCGGCGCCGCGCTCGTAGATGGCCAGGGTGAGCTCGCGGAGCCGGTCCGTGGTCTCGGCGCCCAGCTCCTTGGCGATCTCCTCGACGGAGATGTACTCGTCGTGCCCCTCGTCCGCCTTGGTCGACGGCGTGAACACGGGCTCCGGCAGCCGGTCGGCCTCGACCAGGCCCGGGGGGAACGTCACGCCGGACACGGTGCCGGTGGCGTTGTAGGAGTCCAGGCCGCCGCCCGCGAGGTACCCGCGGGCGATGCACTCGACCGGCACGATCGACAGCTTCTTGCAGCGGATGGCGCGCCCGGCCCACTCCTCGGGCACGTCCTCGCTGATCACGTGGTTGGGCACCAGGTCGGCGAACTGCCGGAACCACCACAGCGAGAGCTGGGTCAGGATCGCGCCCTTGTCGGGTACGGCCGTGGGCAGCACGACGTCGTACACCGACACGCGGTCGGAGGCCACCAGGATCACATCGTCGCCGTCCGCGTAGACCTCGCGAACCTTGCCCTTCCGGATCAGTTCCACGGGGCCAAGGCTAACCCGGTACGCGCACCGGGCCGGTGCGCGTACCAGGTGGCGTCGGGCGCTACACGACCGCGAGGTCGAGGACGGCGTAGCCGTGGCCGTCGAGGTGCACGACCTCCGCTCCACCGTCGTCCGCCTCCGCCCGGAACCCCCGGGCGAGCACCTGCCGTCCGCCGGCGGCACCGGCCAGCGGGAACCGCACCGCCGCACTCCCCGGGTTGAGCAGCACGGCGAGCGTGCCGCCGCGCACGTACGCGAAGGGGTACCCGGTGGCCAGCACCTCGACGGGCGCCGCCGCGTCCAGGCGCGGGTCGTCGTGGCGCAGCGCGATGAGGTCACGGACCAGGCGCAGCAGCGAGCCGGCGTCGTCCACCTGGGCGGCGACCGTGGGACGCTCCGGGTCGGGATCCTCCGGCAGGTACGTCGAGTCCGCGGGCCTGCCCGGGCCGTAGGGGTCCGCGGGCAGATCGCCCCACTGCATCGGGGTGCGCGAGCCGGCCCGGTCGTAGGCCGGGCCGAGCCGCGACCCCTCCAGCGTGGGTGTGCCCGGCACGTACCGCATGCCGATCTCGTCGCCGTAGTAGACCGACGGCAGGGCGGGCCAGGTCATCGTGAGCACGTGTGCCACGCGGGCCTGCTCGGCGTCGCGCGGGCCCGCCACCAACCGCGTGAAGTCGTGGTTCGACGTCGGCAGGCCCACCACGCCGCCACGGCCCGTCGCCGCGATGGCGTCGGTGGCGGCCTGCCAGGCCGTGACGAACGTGGCGGCGTCACCTGCCCCGTCCGCGCCGGCCCACGGGGCGAGCTCGCCCCAGGACTCGCTCACCGTGCCCGCGCCGTTGTTCCACAGCGAGCGCAGGGGCAGGCCGTCGTCGTCCCCGCCGAACTGGAGGAAGAAGTCGGCGTGGAAGCCCGCGGGGACGGCGACCCGCGGGTCGCCCCACTCGCTGATGATCACGCGGCCGGGCCATTCGCGGTCCAGCCAGGTGCGCATCTCGTGCCACAGCTTCCCGGTCTCGACGTGGCCGGGGTCGTCCTTGACGAGGGACGCCGCCATGTCCACGCGGAACCCCGCGACGCCGAGGCCGAACCAGTGCGCCATGATCTCGCGCAGCGCGGCCCGGTTGGCGAGCGGGCCCGGGGCGTCGACGGGCTGCCGCCACGGCTCGGCGGGGTCCGTGCGGGCGTACCCGAAGTTGAGCGCTGGCTGCACGGGGAAGAAGTTGGGCTTGTAGTACCCGCCCCGCTCCCCCGGACCGGGCTGGAAGCCCTCGGCGGGCACGTCGCTCCACACGAACCGGTGGTCGTCCGGGTCGTCGGCCGACGCGCGGAACCACGGGTGCTGGTCCGAGGTGTGGCCGGCCACGAGGTCGAGCAGCACGGAGATGCCGCGCCGTCCGGCCTCCTCGGTCAGCCGGGCCAGGTCCTCGTTGGTGCCGTAGCGCGGTGCCACGGTCATGAAGTCGGCGACGTCGTACCCCGCGTCGGCGAACGGCGAGACGAAGCACGGGCTGAGCCAGATCGCGTCCACCCCGAGCCACGCGAGGTAGTCCAGACGCTCGGCGATGCCGGCGAGGTCGCCGATCCCGTCGCCGTTGCCGTCCGCGAAGGACTGCGGGTAGATCTGGTACAGCACGGTGCGCCCCAGGCGGGACGCGAGGTCGACGGAGGCCAAGGAACTACCCCTTCGTAGATGGTGCGGAGATCCAGCGTGCCAGACGCACAGGTCACCGGAGCGACCCGTGCGCCTGACACGGCGGGCGGGTTCAGTCGCGGCCGACGGCGAAGGTCTCCATGGCCATCAGCGGTCGCACCTCGCGCTCCAGGTCGCCACGGGAGACGTAGCGCCGGACGGCGTCGTCGGCCAGCTCGTTGCCGAGCGCGGCCATGATCATGCCCTGGTCCAGCGAGAGGTAGCGCTGGGAGACCTGGCCGCTGCGCACGGCCACGGCGTCGTAGAAGCCGCCCGGGCCGTACGCGTCGAAGTCCGCGGCGATGTTGCGCAGGTTGGCCATCGCGTCACCGTGCGCGTAGCGCAGCGCGAGGAACGACGCGTGCGGCGTCACCACGCCGTCGCCGTACTCCGTCGGCGCCGGCGAGCCCTCGCGGCAGCCCTCGTACGGCTGGTCGAACGTCGTGCGCTCCTGGTCCGAGGTGTAGCCCGGCCCGTCCAGCCCGAGCTGGTCCACGCCGTACTCGCGGTACCCGCCGGCCGGGTCGTTGGACGGCGAGAAGCCCCAGTACCCGTAGTCGGCCTCCTGCATACCGTGCTCGATCTGCCCGCGCACGTACAGCGGGTGGTTGCGGCCCCACGACCGCGGTCCCCACGTCTCCTCGGGCACGAACAGCGGCACCATGAGCGCCTCGAACATGCTGCCGCCCCAGGTCGGGACCACCCGCATGCCCCGGTACGGCAGCGCGCCCTCGAAGACCGGCACCCCCAGGTGCTCGGCCCACTGCCCGACCGGCCGCGTCTCGGTCCACGACCAGTCGCACGTGTCGGGGAACGTGCGGTACGTGCCGAAGTAGTGCTCCGCCGGGATCTGCCCCTCGGCGATGCCCAGGTACGACGCGATGCGCGGCTCCGTGTTGAACGCGCCGTAGTGGTGGCCCGTGTACCAGACGTCCGTGCCCATGCCGCAGTAGTCACCCGGCACGGGCGCGGTCTCCTGCGGGTCCGTGTCCCAGAACCCGCCCCGGATCTGGTTCTGCGCCGGGTCGTAGTAGCAGCCGAAGTCCATCTCCTCGCGGACGGCGTCCGCCGCACGGGCCAGGGACGGCTCGGCGCGCGCTGTCAGGAGCAGACCTGTCGCGAGCCAGCCGTTGTCCACGCTCGACAGGAACGGCTTGACCGGGTCGCCGCTCGTGGGGAACGTCAGGAGCTTGGCGCCCGTGGCCGGGTCGTACCAGTTGTAGAACATGCCGCTGGGCTCGTGCTTCTCCAGCCCCGCGACCGTGTCCAGCGTGGTGGCCAGACGGCGGTGCGCCTCACGGGACCCGATCAGCCCCAGGTCCCGGGCCACGACCGTGCTCCACAGGTACGCGCCGATGTTGGTCGGCGACGTGTACCCGCCCCGGGTGGCCGGGTCCAGGTCCCCACCGATGTTGTCGTCGGGCAGGCCCGTCTCCTCGTCGACCATGGCCTCGAACGAGCGCCAGGTGTCGGCGGCCCAGGTACGGAGCTCACGTCGCTCCGAGCCGGTGCCGTCCGTCCGGGGCGCGTCCTGCCCCAGGCCGACGGCGGCGCTCGCTGCCGGCGCCATCCGGTCGACGGCGCTCGCGGGCACCGCCGTCAGTGCGAGCGCGGCGACGGCAGCCGCCGCGACCGCGGTCCGGTGTCTTCTCATGGTGTGTCTCCTCTACGTCGTCGTAGTCGTGACAGGTGGTGCGTCCGGGCGTCAGGCGGGCAGCTCGCCCGTCCGGGCGACCGTGCCGAGCCACGCGAGGCTGGGCTTGGGCGTGCGCTCGAACGTGGTGCGGTCGACGGCGATCAGCCCGAACGTCGGGGCGAAGCCGCTCATCCACTCGTAGTTGTCCAGCAGCGACCAGTGCAGGTAGCCCTCGACACGGCAGCCGGCGGCCATCGCGCGGGCCATGCCGCCCAGCGCGCCCCGGGTGTAGTCGATGCGCCGGGAGTCGTCGGCCGTGGCCATGCCGTTCTCGGTGACGATCATCGGCACGCCGCCCGTGATCTTGTGCGTGTACTCCAGCGCCTCGCCCAGTGCCTGCGGGTAGTACTCCCAGCCGGTCAGCGTCTTCTCGACGTCGTCGCCGAAGGGGACGGGCTCGCCGTCGGCCCCGATGATGGTGCGCAGGTAGCTCTGCACGCCCACGAAGTCGTCGTCGCGCGCGACCTCCAGGAAGAAGTCCTCGCGCGGGTAGGCGTAGGCGTCCCGGGCGGCCTCGGCGCCGGGCGCCGCCTGGAAGACCTGGTTCGCGACGGTCCACCCGGCCTGCACGTGCCCCAGCCCGTGCAGGATGTCGACGGCGCGCCGGTGGGCGGTCGCCTGGATCTCGGAGGCGGCCTCGTCGGGAGCCGCCAGGCCCGCGGCGTCCAGGTTGGTGCGCCGGCTCGCGCCGAGCATCATCGAGGTGATGTTGGGCTCGTTGATCGTGACCACGTGCCGCACGTCGGCGAGGATCGAGGTGACGGTCTCGACGTAGCGGGCGTACGCATCGACGGCGTCGGCCGCGAACCACCCGCCGCGCTCCGCGAACCAGCGGGGGAGCGTGAAGTGCAGCAGCGTGACCACCGGTGTGACGCCCGCCGCCAGGCAGGCGTCGATCATGCGCCGGTAGTGCGCGAGCTGCGCCCGGGAGATCTCGCCCTCGGCGGGCTCGATGCGTGCCCACTCGACCGAGAACCGGTACGCGTTCAGCCCTGCGTCCGCCAGCAGGGCGATGTCCTCGGGGTAGCGGTGGTAGCTGTCGACGGCGTCGCCCGAGCTCTCCGCGCACAGCGTCCCGGCGACGTGCTCCTTGGCCCACCAGTCGCTGTTGACGTTGCCGCCCTCGATCTGGTGGGCGGCGGTGGACGCGCCCCACAGGAAGCCGGGGGCGGTGGGCAGCGTGATCTGTTCGGTCACGGAAGAACTCCTACTTCAGGCCGGTGGTGGAGATGCCCTGCACGATGTGCCGCTGCAGGACGAGGAAGACGACGAGGATGGGCAGCACGATGACGGTGGCGCCCGCGACCAGCAGGCCGTACTGCACGGTGTTCTGGCCGGTCGAGTACAGGGCCAGCGCCACGGGCAGCGTGTACCTGTCGGCGGACTGCACGGCCACGAGCGGCCACAGGAAGTTGTTCCAGGACCCGAGGAACGTGAGGATGCCGAGCGTCGCCAGCGCCGGCCGCGCCTGCGGCAGCACGATGCGGAAGAACGTGCGGAACTCGCCCGCGCCGTCGACACGCGCGGCGTCGAGCAGCTCGTCCGGGATGTCGAGCATGAACTGCCGCATGAGGAACACCCCGAACGGCGCCGCCAGGAACGGCAGGATCAGGGCCGCGTACGTGTTGACGAGGTCCAGGTTGGCCACCAGCACGAACAGCGGCACGAACGTGACCATCCCCGGCACCATGAGCGTCCCCATCACCAGGGCGAACAGCGTCCGCTTGCCGGGGAAGTCGAGCTTGGCCAGCGCGTACCCGACCATGGCGCTGAACAGCACCGACCCGATCGTCACGACCAGGGCCACGACCACCGAGTTGACGAAGTAGCGCGGGAAGCTCAGCGAGGCGAACAGCTCGGTGTAGTTGGACCACGTCGGCTGCTCGGGGACGAGCGTGGGCGGGAACTGCCGGATCTCGCCCTCCGGCTTGACGGAGGACACGACCATCCACACCAGCGGGCCGATGGAGGCGGTGAGGCCCACCAGGAGCGCCACGTTGAGCAGGATCGCGCGCGGGGTCAGCCGGCGGGGCCGGGTCGAGGCGGCCATCACTTCTCCGTCCTGAGCAGGCGGAACTGGAGGTAGGACAGGATCACGATCGCGACGAAGAGCACGTAGCTCATGGCCGCGGACAGGCCGTAGTTGCCGAACCCGAACTGGTTGAAGATCTCGTACGCCACCGAGTTGGTGGCGCCCAGGGGTCCGCCCTGCGTCATCACGAACGGTTCCTCGAAGAACTGCAGGTACCCGATGCCGGTGATGACCGCGCAGAACAGCAGCGTGGGCCGCAGCAGAGGCACCGTGACGGACCAGAACTGGCGGACCGGCCCGGCGCCGTCGATCGCCGAGGCCTCGTACACGTCCCGGGGGATGCCCTGGAGGCCGGCGAGCAGGATCACCATCGAGTACCCGACGTTGCGCCAGGTGGCCATCACGATGAGCGACGGCATGGCCCAGGCCTCGTCGGTGAGCCACCGTGGGCCGTCGATCCCGACCACGCCGAGCGCGGAGTTCACCAGACCGAAGTCGGGCTGCAGCAGGAACCGCCACACGACCGCCACCGCGACGATCGACGTCACCACGGGGGCGTAGAAGCCCACGCGGAACACCGACCGGAACCACACCAGGCCCGAGTTCAGCAGCACCGCGAGCAGCAGCGCGATCGCGAGGGTGAGCGGCATGGCCACCCCGACGAAGTAGAGCGTGTTGCCGGCGGCCTGCTGGAACTTCGGGTCCGTGAGCGCCTCGACGAAGTTGTCGAACCCGACGAAGTTGACGGCCCACGGGCTGCGCAGGTCGGCCCCGCGCATGTCGGTGAACGCCATGTAGAGCGAGGACGCGACCGGGACCAGCAGGAACACCGCGAACAGCACGGTGAACGGGAGCGCGAAGCCCCAGGCGGCGAGGCCCGTGCGGCGGCGGCGTGCGGAGACGGCCACGGTCAGTCCAGACCCGTCCCGATGGCGGTCGCGGCGTCCTGCATCTGCGTGGCCGCGTCCTCGGGCGTGACGTCACCGGCGATGACCTGCTCGATGATGAGGTCGAGCTCGTGCTCGATCTCGGCCCAGGTCGGGATCGCCGGGGTCGAGCGCGCGGTGGTCAGCACGTCCTCGTAGACGGCCACGGCGTCGTCGTCGGCCAGGGCCGGGTCCTCCCAGGCGGCCTGGACGGCGGGCAGGTCGCTGGAGATCTCGAACCAGTCCACCTGCACGGCCGGGTCGGTGGCGAACTGCACGAACTTCCACGCTGCGTCGGGGTTGGCGGCGTCCGCCAGGACGGCGAGGTTGGAGCCGCCGATGAAGGAGGCCGTCTCCTCGTCGGCCGGCAGCGGCACCACGCCGAACCTGTCGGCGAAGTCGTCGCCCGCCGTGGTCAGCAGGTTGGCGCGCTCCCAGGGGCCCGACACGAAGGACCCGAGCTTGCCGTCGATGAAGTTCTGCACCTTCTCGTCCTCGACGAGCACCGGCGGGGCGAGCCCGTCACGCATGAACGAGGAGTAGTACTCCAGCGCCTTGACCTGCGCGTCGTTGTCGAGCGTGAACTCGCCGGCGTCGTCCATGATCTCGCCGCCCGCCTGCCAGTAGAACGGCAGGTACATCAGGGCCGTGGAGTTGCCGCGGGTCTGCAGCGCGATGCCGTGGTCGGCCCCGGCGTCCTGCAGGCCGGCCGCGAAGTCGGTGAGGCCCGCCCAGTCCTCGGGCGCCACGACGCCGGACTCCTCGGCGAGGTCGGTGCGGTAGTACAGCACGCGTGACTCGACGTACCAGGGCACGCCGTAGGAGGTGCCGTCGACCACCGTGGTGTCCCAGGCGCCCGGGAAGAACGCCTCGGAGTCGATCTCCTCGGGCGTGGGGGCGAGGCCGTCCAGCCCGACGAAACCGCTCACCAGGGTGGTGCCGACCTGCATGACGTCGGGCACCTCGCCGGTCGCGATGGCGGTGTTGATCTTCTCGGTCGACGACTCCCACGGCACCGGCGTCACGTTGACCGTCACGTCGGGGTTGTCGGCCTCGAACTGCTCGGCGAGCTCGGGCAGCAGCTCGCCCTCGGTGCCCATGGCCCAGACCTCGACGGTGCCCGTCGCGGGGCCGTCCGTGAGGGCCGTCGAGCCGTCCGTCGTGGTGCCGGCCTCGTCGCTGCGCCCGCACCCGGTCAGGGCGAGGGCCAGCGTGAGGGTCGACGCCGTCGCCGCTGCGGCGAGGCGAGGTGTCCTGTTCACGATCACTCCTTTGTTGATCCGCGACTGCCGTCTTCGAAATTTCGAAGATCTATCTCGGAAAGACGCCGGGAGAGTAGACGTGCCGTGCGGGCATGTCAACGGGGTGCCCGTTCCAGTCCTGGCCTGTTGCCTGGGTTCGTGGCCGGATGCTCCGGCGGATCCGCTACGATCCTGATTTCGGAAACGTGGCTCGCAGAATGTCGGAGGACCCATGGCAACGGAACAGCCCCGCACCCCGCTCGCCGTCGTGGCGGCCGAGGCGGGCGTCTCGGTCCCGACGGTCTCCAAGGTCCTCAACACCCGGCCCGACGTCGCCGGCTCGACCCGCGCGAAGGTGACCGCGGTGCTGGAACGGCACGGCTACGAGGTCCGCCCGCCGGCGGCCAAGCCCACCGGCATGATCGACGTGCGCATCGTCGACTTCGAGGGCACCTGGTCCGAGGCCGTGGTGCGAGGTGCCGTCGCGGGCGCCCGCCGGCTCGGGCTGGACGTCGTCCTGGCCGTCGAGCCGGATCCTGACGACTGCAGCTCGTGGGTGCGGCACGCGCTGGAGCGCGGCACGGACGGCCTGGTCAGCATCGTGGCCGTGCCCGACGCCGAGGCGCGGCGCGCGCTGGCCGACACCGGGACGCCGCTCGTCGTCGTCGACCCGCGGCAGCGGCCGCCCGAGGGCATGCTCAGCGTCGGCGCGACCAACTTCCAGGGCGGCCTGGAGGCGACGGGGCACCTGCTGGCCCTCGGCCACACGCGGATCGCCACCATCACGGGTGCGCTGGAGCAGGACAACGCGATCGCGCGGCTCGCGGGCTACCGCGCCGCCATGATCCGGGCAGGTCTCGTCGTGGACGACGACCTGGTGCACGTGGGCGCTTACGGCGTCACCTCGGGCTACGAGGGCGCGCAGCGGCTCCTCCGGCTGGACGACCCGCCCACCGCGATCTTCGCCAGCAGCGACGACACCGCGCTCGGGGCGCTGCGGGCCCTGCGCGAGGCGGGTCTGGCCGTGCCCCGCGACGTCTCGCTGGTCGGTTTCGACGACCTGCCCGTCGCGCCCTGGATCGACCCGCCGCTGACCACCGTGCGCCAGCCGCTCTCCGAGATGGGCGCCACCGCCGTCGACCTCGTGCACCGGGCCCGTACCGCCAGCGGGCACACGCTGCGCACCGAGCTCGCGACCAGCCTGGTGCAGCGGGCCTCCACGGCACCGCCGGCGGGGCGCGCGTGACACCGCTCGTCCCCAGCGGCCGTGCCGACGGGCGTCAGGGAGTGGGCCGGCGACCGGGCAGGTGAGGCGGGGCGATGTGCCCCGCGGGGAGGGGTTGCAGACAGTAGATCTTGTCTACTGTCTGCAACCTACCTGCGGGAGCACGTGTCGCTCCTGCAGGGACCGGTCGACGACGGCAGGGACCGGTCGACGACGGCAGGGACCGGCCGACGACGGCAGGGGACGGCCGGCGCCGTCAGCCGGCTCAGCGCCGCCCGGGCCGGCGCGGCTTCTCGACCTCCGGCAGGGGCAGCCCGCCGGGGCCCTCCTCGGAGCTGGGGGTCGGCGGCTCGCCTCGCGCCGCACGCTCCTTGGCGCTGGCCGCGTAGGCGTCGACGTACTCCTGGCCGGACAGGGCGAGGATCGCGTACTCGATCTCGTCGGCGACGGCACGCAGCACGAACTTGTCCGTCTCCATGCCCTTGTACCGGCTGAAGTCGAGGGGCTCGCCGATCACGGCGCCCAGCGGCATGAACGTCGGCAGCGTGCGGCCCACCGGCTGCGCCACGTCGGTGTCGACCATCGCCACGGGAATCACCGGTGCGCCCGACTCGAGCGCCATCCGGGCCACACCGGTCTTGGCCTTGTAGAGGCGGCCGTCGGGGCTGCGGGTGCCCTCGGGGTAGATGCCGAACAGCTTGCCCTCGCGCAGCACCCGCAGGCCGGTGCGCAGCGCCGCCTCGCTGGCGGCCCCGCCCGAGCGGTCCACGGGGATGACGCCGATCCCGGTCATGAACCAGGCGACGATCCTGCCCTTGAGGCCCTTGCCCGTGAAGTAGTCGGACTTGCCGAGGAAGGTCACCCGGCGCGGGATCAGGAGCGGCAGGATGAACGAGTCGATCACCGCCAGGTGGTTGCTGGCCATGATCGCGGCGCCGGTGCGCGGCACGTTCCGCGCCCCGATGACCCACGGCTGGTAGGCGAGGCGCAGCAGCGGGCCCACCAACAGGTTCCGCATCACCCAGTAGAACAAGATTCCTCCTCACGACCCGACCCCGCGGGCCCCCTGACGACAATAGAGTGTGCGCATGGCCGCATCGAACACCGACGACCGCGACGACGACGTGCCCGGCGACACCCCCCGGGAGCTGGGCGACGACGACGTGGCCTCGCGCTGGGCAGACATCGTCGCCACGCTCGGCGACATCGACGTGTCCCGGTCCGACGGCGAGGCCGCCGGACCGGGGAAGACCGCCGAATCTTCTCAGACTTCGCGGCCGGGTGACGAGGGGGAGTCCGTCGGCGACGCTCGGGCCGACATCGGGGGAGACCCTGGGCGGCCGAGCGGCGGCCGGCCCGGCAGCGGGCGGCCGGGCGGTGCGGGCGACGTTGCCGGCTGGACCGACGGCGGCTGGGCGGCCGGCGACTGGACCGGTGGCGGGCGCTCGGGCGACCAGGGTCCGGCTGCACCGGGCGGTACGGGCGCGAACCCGCCCAGCGGTCCGCGCGACTGGCCGCTGTCGCCCGAGGCGGAGGCGCTCGAGGAGGAGGAGTCGCACTTCACGCCGCCGGAGCCGCCGCCGCTGCTGTCCCGGGACCCGCTGCTCACCATGGCGTGGAGCTTCGTCGTGGGTGTCCCGGTGCTGGCCGTGATCGGCATGATCCTGTCCGCGGCGGTGCCCGCGCTGGACATCCCGCCGCTGGTCGGGCAGATCGGCCTCAGCCTGTTCGTGGCCGGCCTGGGTGTGCTCGTCTGGCGTATGCCGCACCAGCGCGACCCGGACGACGACGGCCCGGGCGCAGTGGTCTGAGACGCGGACGCTCAGGTCACCCGGGGTGACCTGAGCGTCGGCGCGTGCCGGGTGGGGCTCAGCGGCGGGCCAGGTCCGCCGCGCCCACGATGCCCGCCTCGTTGCCGTGCTCGGCGAGCTCGATCTGCGCCACCGGGCGGTGACCCATCGCGGAGAGCTGCGCCTCGAAGCCCCGGCGCACCGGGCCGAGCAGCAGGTCGCCCGCAGCGCCGACGCCGCCGCCGATCACGATGAGCTCCGGGTCGAGCAGGGCCGCGACGGAGGCCGAGCCCTCGCCGATCCAGCGGCCGAGCGTGGCGAGCAGCTCGACGGCGAGCGGGTCGCCCTCCTGGGCCGCCTCGGTCACCATCTTGCCGCGGATCTTCGCCGGGTCGCCGCCGGACAGCTCGAGCAGGCGGGCCGCTTGGTCCACGCGCGCGACGGCGGCGTGCTGGGCGTCGCGCTCCAGCGCGCTGCCCGAGGCGTACTGCTCCCAGCAGCCCTCGTGCCCGCAGCCGCAGTAGTGCCCCTCGGGCACCACCCGCATGTGGCCCACCTCGGCGGCCATGCCCCACTTGCCGCGCACCAGCTCCCGCTCGGAGATGACGGCGCCGCCCAGGCCGGTGCCCACGGTCAGCATCAGCATGTCGGTGGCGTCCCGGCCGGCCCCGAACCGGAACTCGGCCCAGCCGGCGGCGTTCGCGTCGTTCTCGACCACGATCGGCACGTCGGCGTCCACGAGCGCACCGACCTTCGCGGCCAGCGGGTACTCGCGCCAGGCGATGTTCGGGGCGAAGTTCACCGACGTCCGGTCCGGGCTGACGAAGCCCGCCGCGGCGAGCCCGATCGCGCCCACCTCGTGCTCCTTGACGAGCTCGTTGCAGGCGTCGGCGATCGCCTCGTCGATGTTCGCGACGTCGTCGGCGTCGGTCTCCCGCCGTACCTGGGCGAGGATGTTGCCGTCCTCGTCGACGACTCCCACAGCGATCTTCGTGCCGCCGATGTCGACCCCGATGGCGTGCATGCGTCCTCACGTTCTCTCGTTGCACGACGGCCGCACGGACCGTCGGGAAGGGGGTTGCACCGCAAAGGTGCGCACACCCAGGGTAGCGACCGTCGCAGGTGCACCACGCAGCGTCCGTTTCCCGGTATCTTTGCAGGCACGGTCAGTACTGCCACTGGAGTCAGAATGGACGAGATCTTCAGCCCGATCCTCATCGAGCTGCCCCCCACCTCCAACCTCAACGACGTGCTCGCGGAGCGGGTCGGCAAGGGCGCCGACAAGCCGATGATGGAGGTCCCCGCAGGCAAGGGTGAGCCCTGGCGGGTCGTCACGGCCGGCGAGTTCGACGCACAGGTGGTCGCGGTGGCCAAGGGCCTGGTGGCCCGCGGCATCGAGCCCGGCGACCGGGTCGGCATCATGTCCCGCACGCGGTACGAGTGGGCCGTGCTGGACTTCGCGGTCTGGGCCGTCGGCGCCGTCCCCGTCCCCGTGTACGAGACGTCCTCGGCCGAGCAGGTCGAGTGGATCGCATCCGACGCCGAGGTGAAGCTGCTCTTCGCCGAGAACGCCGCCAACGCCGCCACGGTCGGCGAGGTGCGCCCCGCCGTCCCGCTGCTGACCGACGTGCTCGTCATCGACGACGGCGCGCTGGACGCGGTGGCCGCCGACGGGGCGGGCGTGCCCGACGAGGAGATCGCCCGGCGCCGCGGTCTCGCGGACCTCGACAGCATCGCGACGATCATCTACACCTCGGGTACCACGGGCCGCCCCAAGGGCGCCGAGCTGACGCACCGCAACTTCGCGTCGCTCGCCGTGAACGCCGTCGAGGCCGTGCCGGAGGTGTTCGCCAAGGACGGCGGACGCACCCTCCTGTTCATCCCGATGGCGCACGTGTTCGCGCGCTACATCCACGTGCTCGCGGTGGCGGGTGGCGTGGTCACGGGGCACTGGGGCGACACCACCACGCTGGTGGACGCCCTGGGCGAGTTCAAGCCGACCTTCATCCTCGCCGTGCCGCGCGTGTTCGAGAAGGTCTACAACACGGCCGAGCAGACGGCGGCGGCCGGCGGGAAGGCCAAGATCTTCCACTGGGCGGCCGCGACGGGCATCGCCTGGTCGCGTGCCCTGGACACGCCGTCAGGCCCTGGGCTGGGGCTGCGCCTGCAGCACGCGATCGCCAGCGCGCTGGTGTTCTCCAAGCTGCGCGCCCGGCTCGGCGGCCGCGCCGAGTTCGCC
Organism: Promicromonospora sp. MS192; assembly: GCF_049532985.1. Taxonomy (GTDB): domain Bacteria; phylum Actinomycetota; class Actinomycetes; order Actinomycetales; family Cellulomonadaceae; genus Promicromonospora. Next base: position 789,767 of record NZ_CP186693.1, read on the forward strand.
GTGTCGGGCGGCGGCCCCCTGGGCGAGCGCCTGGGCCACTTCTACCGCGGCCTCGGCCTCAAGGTGCTGGAGGGCTACGGCCTCACGGAGTCCACCGCCCCGACCTGCGTGAACCGCCCCACGGCGACGAAGATCGGCTCGGTCGGCCTGCAGCTGCCCGGCTGCGGCGTCCGGATCGCCGAGGACTCCGAGATCCTGCTCAAGGGCCACCACATCTTCACCGCGTACCACAAGAACGAGGCCGCCACGGCGGAGGCGTTCACCGAGGACGGCTGGTTCCGCACCGGCGACCTGGGCGTGCTCGACGACGACGGCTTCCTGACCATCACGGGCCGCAAGAAGGAGATCATCGTCACCGCGGGCGGCAAGAACGTGGCGCCGTCCAACCTCGAGGACCGGATCCGCGCGCACGCGCTGGTCAGCCAGTGCGTCGTGGTGGGCGACAACAAGCCGTTCATCGGGGCGCTCATCACGCTCGACGCCGAGGGCCTGCCCGGCTGGCTCAAGATGCACGGCAAGCCCGCCCTGTCGGTGGACGAGGCTCGCACGGACCCCGACGTGCTCGCCGCGCTCGACCAGGCCGTGCAGCGCGCCAACAAGGCCGTCTCCAAGGCCGAGTCGATCCGCAAGTACACGGTGCTGTCCGGCGACCTGACCATCGAGAACGGCTACCTCACGCCCAAGCAGAGCGTGAAGCGCGCGGTGTTCCTCAAGGACTTCGACGCCGACGTCGAGCGCCTGTACGCGGACAAGAACAAGGAGAGCCTGCACCTGATCGGCTGAGACATCCGGCGCCTGCTGTGTGGCGGGAGGCCGAGTTCGGTCGGTTGTCGCGAGATCGGTCCGTGGAGTGACCGATCTCGCGGCAACCGACCGAACTCATGCCGGGGTGGGCGTGGCCGTCGTGAAGCAGATCCACGTGTCCGGGGGGAGGTCCGGGCGGCCCGGGACCGCGCGGTGCTCCTCGGTCCACGCCTGCCCGACGGCGTCCGTGGCCACCCCGCGCCAGAACCGCACCGCCGGGACGTTGGCGTCCTGGAAGGCGATCTCCCAGCGGCCCGGGAAGCTCGCCAGCGCGTGCGCCGCGAGACGCCGTCCGACGCCGTCGCGGCGGGCCCCGCGCACCACGAAGAACGAGCTGAGCACGCGGGCCGGACCATCCAGCCCGCGCACCAGGGCGAAGCCGACGGGTGCCGGCGCGCCGCCGTCGGCCTCCAGGTGCGCGACGAGGCCGCGCCAGCCCGGGTCGGTGAACGCGGCGTCCAGGCGCTCGCGGCGGAACTGGCCGCTCGGGTCGGGCAGGGCCCCGGAGATCTCGGACATGTCGTGCCGGAACAGGAGCCAGAGCCGCTCCAGCAGCGGCTGGTCGGCAGGGGTCGTGGGCCGGATCATCAGTCGTGTCGTCATAACAGAAAGCCTCCCGGGCCCTTGAGGCAGCCGGGAGGCTCGCAGGCAGTATCGCACGCCTGCGCCGCCGCGGGACGCGGGTGCTCATTCACCGGACGTGCCGAGCGCCGTCCCCGCCCGTCAGTAGGATGACGACGAAGGGTGCCGCGCGGGCGAACGCCGGCCGCGGCACCGCGAAACTCCCCTGATGAGAGGTGCTCCTCCGATGGCTGTTCGTCGTGTGGCCCTGCTGACCGCCGGCGGCTTCGCGCCCTGCCTGTCGTCGTCGGTCGGCGGCCTGATCGAGCGTTACACCGAGCTCGACCCCGAGATCGAGATCATTGCCTACCTGCACGGCTACCACGGCCTGCTGACCGGCAACAAGCTCGAGATCGACGAGGAGGCCCGCAAGCAGGCGCACGTCCTGCACCGCTTCGGCGGCTCGCCGATCGGCAACTCGCGCGTCAAGCTCACCAACGTCAAGGACGCGGTCAAGCGCGGCCTGGTCAAGGAAGGTCAGGACCCGCTGCACGTGGCCGCGGAGCAGCTCAAGGCCGACGGCGTGGACGTGCTGCACACCATCGGTGGCGACGACACCAACACCACCGCCGCCGACCTGGCCGCGTACCTGCACGAGAACGGCTACGAGCTGACCGTCGTGGGCCTGCCCAAGACGATCGACAACGACGTGGTGCCGATCAAGCAGTCGCTCGGCGCGTGGACCGCCGCCGAGGAGGGCGCGAAGTTCGCCGCCAACATCATCGGCGAGAACCGCGTGGGCCCCCGCATGCTCATCGTGCACGAGGTCATGGGCCGCCACTGCGGCTGGCTCACGGCGGCCACGGCGAAGGCCTACCGCGAGTGGCTGGACGAGCAGGAGTGGGCGCCGGCCCTGGGCCTGTCGCGCGAGCGCTGGGACGTGCACGCCGTGTTCCTGCCCGAGCTCGAGATCGACATCGAGGGCGAGGCCAAGCGTCTGCGCGAGGTCATGGACACCCAGGGCAACGTCAACATCTTCCTGTCGGAGGGTGCGGGCATGCACGAGATCGTGGCGCAGCTCGAGGCGGCCGGCGAGACCGTGGAGCGGGACCCGTTCGGGCACGTCAAGCTCGACACGATCAACCCGGGCCAGTGGTTCGCGAAGCAGTTCGCGGAGAAGCTCGGTGCCGAGAAGACGATGGTGCAGAAGTCGGGCTACTTCTCCCGTGCCGCCGCCGCGAACAGCGACGACCTGCGCCTGATCAAGTCGATGACGGACTACGCGGTCGAGTGCGCGCTGCGCGGCGAGTCCGGCGTCATCGGCCACGACGAGGAGGACGGCGACCGCCTCAAGGCGATCGCGTTCCCGCGGATCGCCGGCGGCAAGGCGTTCGACGTCTCGCAGGAGTGGTTCGGCCAGATCCTGTCGGACATCGGCCAGCCGCTCGTGCCGGCCGCCCCGGCGGAGCACTGAGCACCGTGCGGGCACCACTGGCACCACGGGCTCTGGCACGGCGGGCGGCGCGTCGATGAGCACCGTCACCGATCCGGCCGGGCGGGCCACGGGCCCCACGGGTCTGGACCACTTCCGCACGCTGGAGGCACGCCAGCAGCCCACGTGGCCGGACGCCGCCGCACTCGCGGCGGCGACCGGCCGCCTGGCCCAGGCCGCGCCCATCGTGGTGCCCGCACGGGCCGACACCCTGACCGAGCGGCTCGCCGCCGCCGGCCGGGGTGAGGCGTTCCTGCTGCAGGGCGGGGACTGCGCGGAGACGTTCGCCGAGGCGAACGCCGACCGCATCCGCAACAAGATCCGCACCATCCTCCAGATGGCCGTGGTGCTCACCCACGGTGCGAGCACGCCCGTGGTCAAGATGGGCCGCATGGCGGGCCAGTACGCCAAGCCGCGCTCCAGCGACACCGAGACGCGCGACGGCGTGACGCTGCCCGCCTACCGGGGCGACATGATCAACGGGTTCCCGTTCACCGCGGCCGACCGCACGCCCGACCCGGAGCGGCTGGAGCAGGCCTACCGGATCTCGTCCGCGACGGCGAACGTGGTGCGCGCCTTCACCCAGGGCGGTTTCGCCGACCTGCGCCAGGTGCACGAGTGGAACCGCGGCTTCATGCGCAACCCCGCCTACGCGCGGTACGAGAAGACGGCGGACGAGATCGACCGCGCCATCCGGTTCATGCACGCGTGCGGCGCCGACTTCGACGCGCTGCGCTCGGTGGAGTTCTACCTGAGCCACGAGGCCCTCGTGCTCGACTACGAGCGGGCGCTGACCCGCACGGACCAGAGCACGGGCAAGGCCTACGACACGAGCGCGCACTTCCTGTGGATCGGCGAGCGCACCCGCCAGCTCGACGGCGCCCACGTCGACTTCATGGCCCGCATCGCCAACCCGATCGGCGTCAAGCTCGGCCCCACGACGACGCCGCACGACGCGCTGGCCCTGACCGAACGCCTCAACCCGGAGAACCTGCCGGGCCGGCTGACCTTCATCACGCGCATGGGCGCCGGCCGGGTCCGGGACGTGCTGCCGTCGATCGTCGAGGCGGTGACCTGGTCCGGCGCGAACGTCACGTGGGTGACGGACCCGATGCACGGCAACACGATCACGTCCGACAGCGGGTACAAGACCCGCCGGCTCACGGACGTGCTGGACGAGGTGGCCGGGTTCTTCGAGGTGCACCGGGCGCTCGGCACCGTGCCGGGCGGCCTGCACATGGAGCTCACCGGCGACGACGTCACCGAGGTGCTCGGCGGCAGCGAGGAGATCTCGGACGCGGGCCTCGCGCTGCGCTACGAGACCCTGGTGGACCCGCGCCTGAACCACCAGCAGTCGCTGGAGCTGGCGTTCCAGGTGGCCGAGATGCTGCGGGCCTGACGGTCCTCCAGATCGTCAGGCCGGTCCGTCAGGCCGGTCCGTCAGAGCAGCGTCTGCGCCACCCGGCGCACCGCCGCGCGCTTGCCGTTGATCAGGGCGTCCACCGGCTGCTCCCCGAGCTCCTCGTTCGGCGTGAACAGCCACTCGATGATCTCCTCGTCGGAGAAGCCGGCGTCCGACAGGAGGATGACCGTGCCCCGCAGGGTCGGGATGGGGCCGGGGCGCCCGTCGACCTCGGGCAGCACGAACCGGGCGGGCACCTGGAAGGTCTTGTTGTCGCCCCGCTTGATGCCCACGACGTACCGGTCACGGACGAGGCCGCGGCACTTGCCGACCTCGACGTCGAGGGTCTCGGCGAGGTCGGGGAGGGTCAGCCATTCGCCCACGAGGGCGTCGAGATCTGTCACAGGAGAAGCCTAGGCGACGGGGCGCGCCCCTGTGATCCGCAACGATCCGGCAACGTCCCCTGTCCGGTGTGCGCGTTTCATCCGGCGTGTGGGCGGTCCCCCGTACACTCCCACCCGTGGCTCAGGTGACGGCAGACTCGCTCATCGGCCGCCTGGTCGACGGGCGGTACCGGATTGTGGCGCGCGTGGCACGTGGCGGGATGGCCACGGTCTACCGCGCGCACGACACGCGCCTGAACCGGGAGATCGCCCTCAAGGTGATGCACCCGCACCTGGCGGAGGGCGACCAGGCGGCGAGCTTCCTGCAGCGCTTCGAGCGCGAGGCGCGCTCGGCCGCCGGGCTGCAGCACCACGGTGTCGTCGCGGTCTACGACCAGGGCACCGACGGCGACATGCGCTACCTCACCATGGAGTACGTGCCGGGCACCAACCTGCGGCACCTGATCCGCGAGGGTGAGCTCACGCTGCGCCGCACGTTCGCGATCCTCGACGTGGTCCTGTCCGCGCTCGCGGCCGCGCACGCCAAGGGCATCGTGCACCGCGACATCAAGCCGGAGAACGTGCTGCTGGAGGAGGGTACGGGGCGGGCCAAGGTGGCCGACTTCGGGCTGGCGCGCGCGATCTCGGAGGTGTCCAACACGACCACGGGCACCGTGCTGGGCACGGTGGCGTACCTGGCGCCGGAGACGATCTCGACCGGTCACGTCGACGCGCGCGCCGACGTCTACGCGGTCGGCATCCTCGCGTTCGAGATGTTCACGGGCCGGCTGCCGCACGAGGGGGAGGGGCCCATCCAGGTCGCGTTCGCGCACGTGAACAGCGACGTGCCGCCCGTGAGCGCGTTCGCCGGCCACCTGGGCCGCCCGCTGGACCATCTCGTCCGCGCGCTCACGGCGCGGGACCCGGCCCAGCGCCCGCCCGACGCCGTCGTGGCGCTCGACGTGCTGCGCAGCACGTTCCGGCAGATCCCGAACGAGGTGCTGGACATCCCCGCGAAGGCGGCGCCCCCGCCGTCGTCCGCCGCGGTGAAGGCGGCGCGGACCGCCGTGGTCGAGCGGCCGCAGGTGGGCCGGTGGGCGGCCCAGCAGGTACAGCCCGTGCAGGCGGGTGCGCCCGTGCCGCCGGTCCCGCAGCCGCCCCGCCGCCGGCGGCGCAGTCGTGCCGTCCTGCTGGCGGTCGCGCTGGTAGCGGTCCTGTTCAGCGCCTGGTGGTACGTCGAGCGTGGTCCGGGGGCCTACGCGGTGGTGCCCGACGGCGTCGTCGGGGCGACCGAGGAACGCGCGCAGGAGGCGCTGACCGAGGCCGGTCTCACGCCGTCGAGCACGCAGGAGTACGACTCTGACGTGCCCGAGGGGCAGGTCATCTCGGTACGGCCGGACGAGGGCAGCCGCACCCAGCGGGACGAACCGGTCCGGCTCGTGGTCTCGCTCGGCCAGGAGCTGGCCGAGGTCCCGTCCGGCCTGGTCGGCATGCCGCAGGCCGACGCCGTCGCCGCGCTGGAGGGTGCCGGCCTCGCGGACGTCGAGGTGTCCCGCGAGTACACGAACGACGGCGCCGAGGGCGAGGTCATCTGGGCGTCGGTGCGCGACGGCGACATGATCCCGGTCGACGAGCACGTGCGGCTCACGGTGTCGGACGGGCCACCGCCGGTCACGGTGCCGGACGTCGCGGGGACGGCGGCGCCGGAGGCCCGTGACACGCTGCGGGCCGAGGGCTTCACGGTGAAGCGGGAGACCGTCTTCGACGAGCAGGCCCCGCCCGGTACCGTGCTCCGGACCGAGCCCGCCGGCGGCAAGGGCGCCGACCAGGGCAGCAGCGTCACGATGGTCGTCAGCGGCGGCCTCCGGGGCACCGTGCCCGACGTCGTTGGCCTCTCCGTCGACGAGGCCACCACGACGCTCGAGGACGCCGGGTACACGGTGACGGTGCGTGGCTTCGGCGAGCTGTTCGGCGAGGGGGTCGTGGAGACCGACCCGTCCGCGGGCGAACGGCTCAAGCAGGGCGCCGAGGTGACGATCTGGACGTTCTGAGCTGGACGTTCTGAGCCGGGGGTGCTGACGCTGGTGCCTGCCGGCGCGTGGTCGCTCCGCCGCGGTGCGGCCGGCTGTTCCCTCAGGCGGTCCGGTCGACGGCGGCGTGCGCCAGGTCGCTCAGCACGCCCCGTCCGGGCTCGCTCAGGTCGGCCAGGCCGAGCAGCGCGTGGGCGCGGACGGCCAGGTCGTCGATCAGGTGCTCCACGGCGTCGAGCGCGCCCGAGCCGACGATGACCCCGCGCACGCGCTCGACGTCCTCGTCCGTCAGCCCCGGATCGCCGAGCGCGGCGGTCAGGACCGCGGCCTCCTCCCCGTGCGGGTCGGGCAGCAGCGCCAGCGTGCGGGCCACGACCACCGTGCGCTTGCCCTCGCGCAGGTCGTCCCCGGCGGGCTTGCCGGTCACCGCGGGGTCGCCGAACACGCCCAGCACGTCGTCCCGGAGCTGGAACGCCTCGCCCAGCGGCAGGCCGGCCGCCTCGATCCCGGACGCGGCGTCCGCACCGCTCCCGGCCAGCAGCGCGCCCATCGCCAGCGGCGCGGCCACCGAGTAGCTGGCGGTCTTGGCCCGCAGCACCCGGCGGGCGCGCTCCTCGTCGGAGGCGGGGTCGTCGCCCCAGGGCTCGGCCTGGACCAGCACGTCGAGGTACTGGCCCACGACCACCTCGCTCTGCATGGCGTCGAACCGGGCCCGCACGGGTCCCGCCACCTCGGGCGGCAGCGGCGCGAGCGCAGCGGTCAGCTCGCGCTGCGCGGCCAGCAGCACCAGGTCGCCGAGCAGGATCGCCGCGGCGTCGCCGAAGCCCTCCGGCTCACCCGCCCAGCCGGCTGCGGCGTGCCGGGCGGCGAACGCCCGGTGCGCGGTGGGCCGTCCGCGCCGGGTGTCGGAGTTGTCCATGACGTCGTCGTGCAGCAGGGCCGCCGCCTGGAACAGCTCGAGCGCGGCACCCACGCGGACGGCCGCGGCACGCGCGGGGTCCGCCGGGTCCGCGGAACCGCCGTGCGCGCGGAACGACCAGTAGCAGAACGCCGCTCGCAGCCGCTTGCCGCCCAGGAGCAGCCCGGCCGCCTCGTCCACCATCGCCTGGGCGCTCGGGCTGATCGCGCTGACCTCCGCACCCAGCAGGTCGAGGTGGGCGGACACCGCGGCGTCGACGTCGGCGCGGAGGTTCTCGGCGTCGAGGAGAGCGGCAGGGGTCAGGGCACCGGCACGGGTGGGTGAGGCGGACACCCGCCCAGCCTATGGGGTCCTACGGGGTGCGGACGGTGCCGCTGATCGAGGCGAGGCGCCGGTCGCCGTCGTCGAGCACCCCCACGACGAGCGACTCCTGGACCTCGCCCGACTTCGCACGCGTGATCCGCAGGAACGCGGTCTGGGCGGTCAGCCCGCTCGACTCGGGCGCCGAGATCTGCCTGAAGCCCTGGTCCAGCAGGATCTTCCGGGCCTGCTCCACGACCTTCTTCGCGGGGAGCTGCGACGACAGGTTCAGCGTCACCTGCGTCATCGGCGGGCCCGCGGCCCGGGCACCTGTCGTCACGGGCCGCGCCGACGACGCCAGCAGCGTGGCACCCTCCGGGATCGGGAAGAGATCGGCAGGGAACCCGTCGGCGTACGTCGCCACGGCCGACGACGGGTCGAAGGTCGGCAGCTCGGTGGGCCCGCCAGACGCCACGGCACCGGCCTCCGGCGCGCGTTCGCCGGCCGAGGCGGACGCCGGCTGCTCGGTCCCGGAACCGCACCCGGCGGTCGCCAGCGCCAGTCCGACGGCGGCGGCGAGCGCAGCCGTGCGGCGGACGGTGACGAGGTGAGGCACGTCGCACACGGTAGCCGGAGAGACCCTCGTTCGGACAGCGTGCCGCACGGACCTCCTCCACAGGCAGCACGTTGTCCACACGGGCGCCCCTGACGGTGCCGGGGCGTCGCCGGGCGGCTGTGATCGTGGGCATGAACTCCGATGCGCGCCGTGACGCGAACCTCGACCTGACCCTCGACGCGAGTCCTGACGTGGATCTCGACGTGAACGCCGACCTGAACGCCGATCTGAACGCCGACCTGAACCGCGGCCCGGACGCAGTACGCGTTCCCGGCCCGGCTCCCGAACCGCTTCCCGCCACGGTTCCTGATCCGCTCCCAGCTTCGGATACGGGCCGGAGCACCGGCCGAGACCGGCCGGCCCCGGCGGTGCCGCCCGCGCCGCCGGCCCCGCCCGCCGCCACCGTCGTCCGCGTGGCCGGGCCGGAGGACCTCCTGGCCTACATCCCCTACCGGCTCGGCTTCCGGCCTGCGGAGTCCGTCGTCGCGGTGAGCCTGACGGGACCGCGTCAGCGGGTCGGGCTCGTGGCCCGGGTCGACATCGACGACCTCCGCCTCCGGGAGCCCGGCGACCCGGGCGGGCCCGACGGCGCCGCCACCGCACGCTGGCTCACCGACCACGTGGTGGCCGACGGCGCCGACCGCGCCGTCGTCGTGCTCTACACCGAGACCGACGTGGTCAGGCCGGTGGCGGCAGCGCGGCGCGCCGTCGAGGTGCTCCGAGCCCGGCTCGAACGGCGGCTGCCCGGCGTGGAGGTGTGGCTTGTGACGCCCACGGGATTCCGGGCGCTCGACTGCACCGACCCGCTCTGCTGCCCGCCGCAGGGCAGGCCCCTCACCGTGCTCCAGGGCAGCCGGGTCGCGGCCCACATGGTCCTGGAGGGGCGCACGGTGGCCGGCACCCGCGAGGAGCGGTACGCCCTGCGACCTGCGTCGGAGACGGCCCGCACCCAGGCGCGGCGCGCGGCCGCCCGCTGGAGCGAGACCCTCCGGCGGCTCCTCGCCGGATCGCGGTACCCGGCGGTGACCGACCAGACCGCACTGGCCGAGTGGGGCGCGGAGAGCCTCCGCCTGTGGCGGTCCGCGGTCCGCCAGACGGCCGCCGCCCGCCCGGGACAGGACGACCCGCTGTCCCCCGTGACCCTCGGCAAGATCGGGGCCGCCCTGGCCGACACGCCGGTCCGCGACGCGGTGCTGCTCAGCCTGGCGCCCGGCACCGAGGAGGTCGCCCGCCGCACGGCCCGCCGCGAGGCCGACGGGGACACGGACGCGGCCATCAGCGGGGTGATGGCGCGGATCATCGATCCTGTGCAGGGCGTCCCGCCCGAGACCGGCGTCACCGCTCCCGCACGCCAGGTCCTGGAGGCGGTGGTCACGCACGTGCCCCGGCGCCGCCGGGCACCCGCCTACCTGTTGCTCGCGCTGATCGCGTGGTGGCACGGCGACGGGGGGCTCGCCGTCGAGCGCGTGACCGAGGCGCTCGATGTCGACCCGGAGTACCGCCTCGCCCTGCTGCTGCGCAGCGCGATCGCCGGGGGAGTCCCGCCCGGGTGGGTGCGACGGGACCGGGACTCCTCGCAGCACGAACCCGTTGCCGCCGCCCGGGGCGACTCCCGGTTGCGCGCCTGGCCCGATCGTCCGGCCGATCGTCCGACCGATCGTCCGGCCGATCGTCCGGCCGATCGTCCGGCCAATCGTCCGGCCAACCGTCGAGCCGGTGACGGAGCCGGTGACGGCGACGGGACCGAACCGGACCAGGTGGCGGTCGTGTGAGGCACGATCAGGGGCTTCCGGTGGGGTAGCGTCGGTGGACATGACGATCGTCGTCGGTCACCTCGCCACGCCCGAGGGCCAGGAGGCTCTACGCACCGCTGTCACCGAGGCGCGGGAGCGCCAGGTCCCGCTGGTCGTCGTCACGAGCGGGAAGCAGCCCCTGGACGAGTGCCAGGCCGAGACCGAGGAGCTGGTGGGCCGGCTCGCGGCGGGCGCCGACGTGCGGGTGGAGCAGGGCACGGGTGATCTCGCCGAGGACCTGATCCGCACCGCCACGAGCACCGGTGCGGGACTGATCGTGATCGGGCTGCGCAAGCGCAGCCCGGTCGGCAAGCTCATCCTCGGGGCCGGCGCCCAGCGCATCCTGGTCGAGGCGCCGTGCCCGGTGCTCGCCGTCAAGGTCTGAGGCCGGTGTCTGAGGCCGGTACAGCAGTCCGAGTGCGGTCAGGAGCCTGAGGCCGGTCAATGCCTGAGGGCGGCCGTGGGGTGGCCCCGGGGGCACCCCACGGCTCCGCACGAGGTGTTCCGGGAGGGGTGCTCGGGGACCTGGCCGGCAACGGATCGGCCACGCCGGGAATGGTCGGGCGGTCCGGTTCGTTGACCCTTGGCACGCAAATGAAGGCATGCAGAATCCCACACCCACTCGGGGCGGCCCGCCCGAGGTGACTTCGCACCGACTTTGCCGCGATCGCCACGTTCGTCGCGGCGTACACGGATGCCGACGGTACAATATATATGTTCGCCGGCGGAAGAAGAAGGTCCAGTGAAGGCCACGTCGGCAGTACACCGCCCCCTCGAATGCCGAAAGGTCGGTTTGTGGCGCCCACTCCGCTGAAAGCCCCCCAGGACATCACTCCTGCCCCCGCACGCGACAACCTGCCCCGCGAGTTCGAGCATCCTGCCCTGCAGGAGCTCCTTGCCCGTGGCACCGCCGAGGGCTCGGTCGACGCCGAGAACTTCCGGCGTGCATGCGAGACCGCGGAGGTCGGTGACGCCAAGCGGCTCAAGGCGGTGCTGCGAGCGCTGGCCAACGCCGGTGTGCAGGTCGGTCTGCCCACCGTGACCAAGGTGGCCGCCGCCGCGGCCACGCGCTCCACCGTCGCGGCGAAGGCCCCGGCCGACGGCGACGCCGAGGCGAAGCCCGCCCGGCGCACCCGGACCGCGGCCGCGAAGACGACGACCGCCAGGAAGACGACGGCCGCCAAGAAGGCTCCGGCGCGCTCCACCGCGAAGCCGGAGGAGATCGACGAGATCGAGGAGGTGGACGACATCGACCTGAGCGAGGTCGACGACCTCGACGAGGAGACCACGGAGACGCGCAAGAAGCCGGGCGCGAAGGGCGCCGCCGGCAAGAAGGCAGCCGCCCGTGGCAAGTCGAAGTACGACAACATCGAGCCCGACGGCGTCGCCGTCGAGGACCCCGAGGACGAGGCCGAGGCCGGTCCGGAGACCGCCACCAAGGCGACCCGAGGCCGCGCCGGCAAGGCCACGAAGGAGGGCGACGAGAACTCCGGGTTCGTCGTCTCCGACACGGACGACGACGACCAGCCTGCGCAGCAGGTCGTCACCGCCGGTGCCACGGCGGACCCGGTCAAGGACTACCTGAAGCAGATCGGCAAGGTCGCGCTGCTGAACGCGGAGCAGGAGGTCGAGCTCGCCAAGCGCATCGAGGCCGGCCTGTTCGCGGAGGAGCGGCTCGCGACCACCGAGTTCGACCGGAACGACAAGGACCAGCGCCGCTTCGAGCGCGACCTCAAGTGGATCGCGCACGACGGCAAGCGGGCCAAGAACCACCTGCTGGAGGCCAACCTCCGCCTCGTGGTCTCGCTGGCCAAGCGCTACACGGGCCGCGGCATGCTGTTCCTGGACCTGATCCAGGAGGGCAACCTCGGTCTGATCCGTGCGGTCGAGAAGTTCGACTACACCAAGGGCTACAAGTTCTCGACGTACGCCACCTGGTGGATCCGGCAGGCGATCACGCGTGCCATGGCCGACCAGGCCCGCACCATCCGCATCCCGGTGCACATGGTCGAGGTCATCAACAAGCTGGCCCGCGTCCAGCGCCAGATGCTCCAGGACCTGGGTCGTGAGCCCACGCCGGAGGAGCTGGCCAAGGAGCTGGACATGACCCCCGAGAAGGTGGTCGAGGTCCAGAAGTACGGCCGTGAGCCCATCTCGCTGAGCACCCCGCTCGGCGAGGACGGCGACAGCGAGTTCGGTGACCTCATCGAGGACTCCGAGGCCGTCGTCCCGGCGGACGCCGTGTCCTTCACGCTGCTGCAGGAGCAGCTGCACCAGGTCCTCGACACGCTCTCCGAGCGCGAGGCCGGCGTGGTCTCCATGCGGTTCGGCCTGCAGGACGGCCAGCCCAAGACGCTCGACGAGATCGGCAAGGTCTACGGCGTGACGCGTGAGCGCATCCGCCAGATCGAGTCCAAGACGATGTCGAAGCTGCGCCACCCCTCGCGGTCGCAGGTGCTGCGCGACTACCTCGACTGACATCGGCCGGCCCCGGGCCTGACCGGGCACCGGCGGCCGCCGTCATACCGACGCCGGGCGGGTGAACTTCCTCGGAAGTCACCCGCCCGGCGTCGTTCGTATGGGAATCTGCCCGATGTGTCCCCATTGATCAGCGCAGCTCCCACCACTTGGCTCGCCCGGGCGGCCGCGTTCCTCGTCACCCTGCTCCTGGCGGTCGGCCTGTGGGCGGTTCCGGCCGAGGCCGCCGGCTACACGCTGACCGCCTCGGGCACGTCGACCACCACCGCGGCGACGCCGCGGACGCTCTCGGTGGTCTACCGGTACAACGGCGTCGCCCGGAAGAACACCAGGGTGGCCCTGCAGCGGTACAGCGGCGGCACCTGGGTCCGGATCAAGTTCGTGACCACGGGCTCCACGGGCAAGGCGACGGCGTCGGTCAACCCGTCCGTCACGACGAGGTACCGGTTCCGCACGAGCACGGCGACGAGCGCGACCGTGACCGTGACGGTCGTGCCCGGCTCGTGGGCCGTGGCCGGCTCCGGCAGCGGGCACGGCGTCGGCATGTCGCAGTGGGGCGCCTACCAGATGGCCCGGGCGGGGCGGTCTGCCGCCGACATCCTGCGGTACTACTACACCGGCGCGACGGTGGGCACCGCGAACAACCCGCGGACGTCGATCGACGTGCAGGTGCTCGGCCGTGCCTCCGACCCGGCCACCACCACGCTGAGCCTGTCCGCCGGGTCGTGGCGGCTCCTGGACGGGGCCTCGACGGAGCTCGCCACGGGCACGTCGGCCCGGCGGATCACCATCGCGCGCACCACGTCGGGAGTGACCGCCAGAGTGACCGAGAACGGGACCGTGCGGCAGACGATCGGCGCCCGCCCGACCCTCTACCTGGAGTGGACGGGCACCGACTACTGGCCCGGGACCTCCGGCACCGTGACGGTCACCGGCGCTCAGGGCACCTACCGGCACGGCCGGCTCCGGATCAGCAGCCCGGGGACGCGACCCAACGTGGTCAACCAGGTGGCCCTCAATGACGAGTACCTGTACGGGATCGACGAGATGCCGTCACTGTGGGGGACGAGCGGTTACGGCGGGGCCGCGGCGCTCCAGGCGCAGGCGATCGTCGCCCGCAACTACGCCGTCCTCGACAAGACCGAGGGCCTGAAGGCCTCCTGCGACTGCCACCTCTACGACGACACCGCCAGCCAGAACTACACGGGCTGGAAGAAGGAGGGCGGCGAGTCGGGTTCGGTCTGGCGCGCGGCCGTGGACGCGACCCGGCAGGACGACGCGTCGACGGTGACGGTGGTGCGCAACGCGTCCGGCGGCATCGCCGAGACGCCGTACTTCGCGGCGTCGGGCCGGGGCGGCAGCTTCTCGGGCACCGCGAGCAACCGGGACGCGTTCGGCACGGCGGCGCAGTCGCACCTGGCGCACGTGCCGGACCCCTACTCGGCCCAGGCGCCCGGCAACCCGTACGTGTCGTGGACGGGCACGCTCACGCAGGCGAAGGCGCGGAGCGTCTTCGGCTTCGGCTGGGTCAGGTCGGTCAAGGTCACCGCGCGGTACTCCAGCGGCCAGATCAAGACGATGCAGGCCGTCTCCGACAAGGGGGTGAGCCGCACCCTGACCAAGACCGCCGAGGGCTGGCGCACCACCCTCGGGTTCCGCGGGTCGTGGGCGCACACCGTGACCGCTCGCCCGTAGCACGGTTCCAGGGACGACGACGGCGGTGGGTCACCTCGCGAGGTGACCCACCGCCGTCGTCGGTTCGGGGTCTGGGTCCGGTGTCTGTCCGGTGGTCTGGGTGTGTCTCGTCCGGTGGGCTTCCGGCCTGGGCGTCAGGCCTGGCCGTGCTCCGCGTGGAGCCGGTCGGTCTCGTCCTGGACATGGGTGGCGACGTCCGCGTAGGCGGACGCGTGTGCGCGCGCGTGGTGGCCGCAGAAGAGCAGCTCGCCCACGGGCAGAACGACGCGCACGTAGGCCTGCGCGCCGCAGCGGTCGCAGCGGTCGAGGGCGGTGAGCGGTTCGGTCGTCATGGTCGTCACATCTCCATCCAACCATTCGCTCGCACGGTTCATGCCGGCCCGGGTGGGCGGTTCGCTGCGAGCATAGCGGCGTGGCTCACAGTCGTGGTGTCCATCTGCCCCCAATTGCGCTGAAAGGGTAATTTCCGTCATCGGGTGAATCTTGGTGTCACACAGCCGTTCGGGTGGTGTGCGGGGCGCCTGACGCCGGTTGTCGGTGTCCTCGTCTACGCTGTCGCCGTGACCGCAACGTCCGAGTCGTACACCGCTCGCCACCTGTCCGTCCTCGAGGGTCTCGAGGCGGTCCGCAAGCGTCCCGGCATGTACATCGGGACCACCGACTCCCGTGGCCTGATGCACTGCCTCTGGGAGATCATCGACAACTCCGTCGACGAGGCCCTGGGCGGGTACGCGACGAAGATCGGCATCGTGCTGCACGCCGACACGTCCGTGACGGTGTCCGACGACGGCCGCGGCATCCCCGTCGACATCGAGCCCAAGACCGGCCTGAGCGGCGTCGAGGTGGTCTACACCAAGCTGCACGCCGGCGGAAAGTTCGGCGGGGGCTCGTACCAGGCCTCCGGTGGTCTGCACGGCGTCGGCGCCTCCGTCGTGAACGCCCTGTCCTCCCGGCTGGACGTCGAGGTGGACCGCGGCGGCAAGACGTACCGCATGACGTTCCACCGTGGTGAGCCCGGCACCTACACCGACCCGGCGTCGGGTCCCGGCCCCGACTCGCCCTTCCAGCCCTTCGTGGAGCGCTCGGAGCTGGCCGTCGTGGGCAAGGCGCCGCGCGGCCGCACCGCCACGCGCGTGCGCTACTGGGCCGACCGGCAGATCTTCCCCAAGTCCGCCGTCTTCAGCTACGACGAGCTCGTCACGCGCGTGCGGCAGACCACGTTCCTGGTGCCGGGCCTCGAGATCACGGTGCGCGACGAGCGCGGCCTGCCGGGCACGCCGGGCGAGGCCGGGCCGCACGAGGAGGTCTTCCAGCACAGCGGCGGCGCCGCCGACTTCGTCGAGTTCCTGGCGCCCGACTCCCCGGTCACGGCCACGTGGGTGCTGCAGGGCTCGGGCAGCTTCACCGAGACGGTGCCGGTGCTGGACGAGCGGGGCCACATGTCGCCGCGCGAGGTGCAGCGCCAGTGCGAGGTGGACATCGCGCTGCGGTGGGGTACCGGGTACGACACCGAGGTGCGCTCCTTCGTCAACATCATCTCGACGCCCAAGGGCGGCACGCACCTGACGGGCTTCGAGCAGGGTCTGCTCAAGGTGGTCCGCAAGAACGTCGAGGCCAACGCGCGCAAGCTCAAGGTCTCCACCAAGGACGGCGCGGAGCGCATCGAGAAGGACGACGTGCTCGCAGGCCTGACGGCCGTGGTCACGGTGCGTCTGGCGGAGCCGCAGTTCGAGGGGCAGACCAAGGAGGTGCTGGGCACCGGCCCGGTGCGCCAGATCGTCTCGCGCGTGGTCGAGAAGGAGATCCAGGCCCGCCTGAGCTCCACCAAGCGGGACGAGAAGACGCAGGCCTCGCTGCTCCTGGACAAGATCGTCGCCGAGATGCGGGCGCGCATCACCGCGCGCAAGCAGAAGGAGATCTCGCGCCGCAAGAACGCGCTGGAGACCTCCTCGCTGCCGGCCAAGCTCGCGGACTGTCGCTCGAACGACGTGGACCGGTCCGAGCTGTTCATCGTCGAGGGCGACAGCGCCCTCGGCACCGCGAAGCTTGCGCGGTCCAGCGACTTCCAGGCACTGCTGCCGATCCGCGGCAAGATCCTGAACGTCCAGAAGGCGTCGATCAGCGACATGCTGCGCAACGCCGAGTGCGCGGCGATCATCCAGGTGCTCGGCGCCGGCTCCGGCCGGTCCTTCGACATCGAGGCCGCGCGCTACGGCAAGATCATCATGATGACCGACGCCGACGTGGACGGCGCGCACATCCGCACCCTCCTTCTGACGCTCTTCTACCGCTACATGAAGCCGATGGTGGAGGCCGGCCGCGTGTTCGCCGCGGTGCCGCCGCTGCACCGGGTCGAGGTGATCGGCAACGGCCGGCGCAAGAACGAGTACATCTACACGTACTCCGAGGCCGAGCTGGGTGCCACGCTCAAGAAGCTCGACAAGGCCGGGCGCCGCTACAAGCCCGACATCCAGCGATACAAGGGCCTGGGCGAGATGGACGCCGACCAGCTCGCGGAGACCACCATGGACCCGCGCCACCGCACGCTGCGCCGGGTCACGGCGGAGCACGCCGAGGCCGCGGAGCGTGCCTTCGAGCTGCTGATGGGTACCGACGTCGCGCCGCGCAAGGAGTTCCTCATCGCCGGTGCGGCAGAGCTGGACAGGTCCCGGATCGACGTCTGAACCACGGCCCGGAGCGGGCCGAGGGCTGGGACGGCGCCGCCGCGAGGCGCACGCCGACCTAGACTCGCGAGCGTGAACACGACTTCCTTCCGCCCGTTCCGGGTGACCCGCGCCGCGTCCGCCGTCCTCCTGGCCGTGGGGCTGGGCGCCGGGCTGCTCGCCGGGTGCGGTGACGGTACGGCTGAGCCTGCGACCGACACCGCTCCGCCGGCGATGAGCCAGCGGTCGGACGCACCGTCCGACGCAGCATCGGGTGGCGCGACGGACGCCGGGTCGCAGAAGCCGGGCGCGGACACCTTCAGCTACCCGGGGCGCACCGGCTCGACCGCGCTGGAGCTGCTGCTGGAGGCCGACCCGTCGGCCGAGCTCACGGGCGAGGGTGAGAACGCGTTCGTCACCGCCATCGGCGGCCGGGCAGCCGACGACTCGAAGAAGGAGTTCTGGTCACTGTCGGTGGACGGTGTCCCGGCACAGGTCGGGGCGGGCACGCTCCAGACCGAGGACGGTCAGGAGATCACATGGACGATCGAGACGTACTGATGGGCGACCGGGACGAGCGGGGCACGCGGCGTCGGGACGAGCCGGGTGCGGGGGTACGCCCCGGTTCTGGTGACCTGGTCTCTCGTGACCTGGTCTCTCGTGAGCTGGCCCCTCGTGACCTGACCTTTCGTGAGCTGGCCCGCCGCTGGTGGCGTCCCGCCGTCGTCGTCCTGGTGCTGACGGCCGCCGTCGTGTGGCGCCTGGTCGCGCCCGGGCTCGGCGCACCCCCGAACCTGGAGATCGCGACCGCCGCGACGTTCCTCGGGGTGCTGCTGCTGCGCAACCGGTGGGCGGCCGTGGTGCCCTTCGCGGTGGTCGCCGTGAGCGACGCCGTGCTCGGCAACACCCAGATCATGTGGTTCACCTGGTCCGCGTGGGCGGTGATCGGCGTGGGCGCGATCTTCGTACGGCACCTGCGCGGTCCCGCCCGGTATGCCGCCGCGCTCGGCCTGGGGGTCGGTGGCTCGCTGTGGTTCTTCGCGTGGACCAACTTCGGGGTCTGGCTGATGGACGGGCTGTACCCGCAGACGCTCGATGGACTCCTCGCGAGCTACGTGGCCGGGCTGCCGTTCCTGCGCACGATGCTGCTGGGCAACCTGGTGCTCGTGCCGCTGGCGGCGGCCGTCGCGTCGCTGGTGGAGCGGGCCGAGGCGGCGGCCTCTCCCGCGGTGCAGTTGGCGAAGCCTTAGCGGCTGGCCCCTTCCGCGGTGCAGTTGGCGAAGCCTTAGCCGCCGGCCCCTTCCGCGGCGCAGCCGGCGAAGCAATAGCCGCTGGCTGTGCCGCCCCTCCGCCCGACTTCGGTCCCTTGCCCACGCAAGACCCCTGGGTTCGGTCGGTTGCCTTGAGATCGGTCGGTTGAGCGGCCGATCTCGCGGCAACCGACCGAACGTGCTTCTGCAGCGATGACAGGGGACCGAAGTCACGCACCGCCGTCGACGGCGCGGACCCTGTTGTCCGGATGCTATTGGGGTTACAGTCAGTAACGGTCCGCACGCGGACCCGGGCGCACGACGACGTGCCTCCGTGGACCTCGACGAGGAGATCCGATGCCCCACGCTCACCGTTCGCGTCACCTGTCCGCACGACCGGGGGGCGGGAGGCGCCGCGCGCGGCGCCGCTGGAATGCCGCCGTCGCGGGTCTGGCCGTCGTCACCGTTGCGGCC
This sequence comes from Promicromonospora sp. MS192, assembly GCF_049532985.1. Classification (GTDB taxonomy): domain Bacteria; phylum Actinomycetota; class Actinomycetes; order Actinomycetales; family Cellulomonadaceae; genus Promicromonospora. The sequence goes on from NZ_CP186693.1 coordinate 808,627, forward strand.
CTGGGCGCCGCGCCCGCCGAGGCCCTCGCGCCCGCCGAGGCCGGCGGCCCGCCGGCGGTGCCCGCCGCCGCTCTGTCTCCCGGCACCGCTACGCCGTCGTCGTCCACCACCGCGTCAGGTCCCGACCTGCCCGACGTGCCCACCGTGCCGCACCAGTCCGTCGCGATGGACGACTTCTACACCCCGCCCGCCCCGTTGCCCGACGGCGCGGACGGCGAGGTGGTCCGCTGGCGCGAGGAGCCCCGCCGGCTCAGCGCCCGCAACTACCTCGTGATGTACCACTCGACGAACGCGACCGGGCAGGACGTCCCCGTGACGGGGCGGGTGCTGGTGCCGACCACGCCGTGGCGAGGCGAAGGGCCCCGTCCGATCGTGTCCGTGGCGAGCGGCACCCGCGGGGTGGGGGACACGTGCGCGCCGTCGCGCTGGCTCGACTACGAACGGCCGTTCATCGAGCCGATGCTGCTCAAGGGCTGGGCGGTCGTGGTCACCGACTACGAGGGTCTGGGCACGCCGGGCATGCACACGTACGTCGTGGGGCAGTCGGAGGGGCGCGCCGTCATCGACATGGTGCGTGCCGCGACCAACCTGCCTGCCACGGGCCTGGCGGCCGGGGGCAAGGTCGCGTTCTCCGGCTACTCCCAGGGAGGCGGGGGAGCCATGTGGGCGGGTGAGCTGCAGCCTGCCTACGCGCCGGAGCTCGACCTGGTCGGCATCGCGGCGGGCGGTGTGCCCGCGGACCTCACCGAGGTGGCCGAGGGGCTCGACGGCCAGGTCGGGTTCGGCTTCCTGTTGCTGGCGGCCTACGGGCTGGACGCCGCCTACCCGGAGCTCGACCTGCACTCGTACCTCAACGAGCGCGGCCGCCAGACCTACGAGGACGAGCAGGACGCCTGCGTGGACGTGACGCTCGGGCACGCCTTCCAGGACATCGGCATGTTCACGACGACGAACCCGCTGCACGAGGCGGCCTGGCAGGCGCGGCTCGACGAGAACCGCCTCGGCGCCAACCCGCCCGACGTGCCCGTCCGGCTCTACCACGGGACGCTCGACGAGATCGTCGCCCCGGGCCAGGCCCGCACGCTGCGGGACGAGTACTGCGCCGCGGGTGCGGACGTGCAATGGGAATGGCACCTCGGCGAGCACGTCTCGACCATGGTGACCGGCGCGCCCGGCGTCGTCGCCTTCCTCGACGGGCGGTTCCGGGAGCGGCCCTTCCTCGCGCACTGCTAGAGCCCAGCGCACGACACGACGGCGGCGTCCGACCCGGCCCGGGTGGAGCGCCGCCGTCGCGTTCTGGTCTCTGACCTGCACTGATGGATGCTGCCTGTTCCCCGGGCGTTCACGTTCGCGTCGCCGTCCGGTTGGTCCGATTGATGACGATTGCACCGAACGCACGCACCCGCACGAGCGAGAGGACCCGCGTCATGGCGAACATCAAGGTGACCTTCCAGGAGATGGAAGACGCTGCGCAGCGGATGAAGCAGGAGTCGGATGACATGCAGTCGAAGCTGAACCAGCTGCGGTCGATGGTGGACTCGCTGGTGCAGGACGGCTACGTCACCGACAAGTCGTCCAAGGCGTTCGACGACTCCTACAAGGAGCTCGACAAGGGTGGCAAGCAGGTCATGGAGGGTCTGACGGGCATCGGCGACTACCTGAAGCAGGCCGCCGACGCGCTGCGCAAGACCGATGAAGAGCTCGCCAACGCGCTGAACAAGTAGCACCCCATGGCTGACGTCATCGTCACCAAGGAGGTCCTGGAGGACTCCGCCAAGGACCTCAAGGCGATCAACGACGAGTTCAAGAACATGTCGAAGCTCTGGGACGAGGGCACCGTCTGGGGCGACGACGTGCTGAAGAAGGCCATGGACGACTTCATCGACGACTGGTGGGTCAAGCGCGAGAAGCTCCAGCAGCAGCTCGACAACCTCACCAAGAAGATGGACGAGGCCGCGAAGACCTGGACCGACACCGAGGACCAGCTGGCCTCGGTCTTCGAGCAGAAGTAGGAGACGGATGAGCGCCGCTCGCCTCGCGGAATGGAACCTGGTCGGTCACGACTCGGACCCGGTCCCGGCCAGCCCCACCACGCTGGACGGGATCATCGACCACTACCGGAAGATCTCCGAGGCGATGACCGAGCAGTCCGCGCTGCTCAAGCGGATCGGTGACGGCGACGTCCGGCTCCTCAAGGGCAAGTCCGCGGACGCGTTCCGCAAGCGCGCCCGCGAGAGCGCCGACGCCCTCGGCAAGGCCGGCGAACGGTACGCCGACGTGTACAGCGCGCTCGACACCTACCGGCCGGCGCTGGAGACCGCCCGGACCCGTACCTGGGAGGGCGTGACCGCGGCGGAGAACGCCAGCAAGAGCCTGCAGGTCGCCGAGGGCATGCCGGACCCCGTGAACGCCGACCGGCCCGAGGGCGCCAAGCCACTGACGGACGACGAGAAGAAGGACTCGGCGGACCGCGCGGGGGCGATCGACAGCGCCAACGGGAAGCTCGACGCGGCGAAGAAGAAGGTCTCCGACGCCCTCGCGGCCCTCCGGGCCGCCGCCGAGGCCGCGGCCACCAAGATCAGGGAGAACTGGAAGGTCGACGGCCTGCACACCTCGGGCTGGGACGCGTTCGTGCACGGGCTCAACAAGGTGCTCAAGGCGCTGGTCGAGGTGCTGACGTACATCGGGCTGGCGCTCGCGGTGCTCGCGATCCTGGTGCCCGGGCTGAACGTGATCGCGTTCCTCGGCGTCGCGACCGCCGTCGTCTCCACGCTCGCGAGCCTCGTCCTGGCGGCCCAGGGCGAGGGCAGCTGGCTCGGGGTCATCCTCGGGGTGCTGAGCCTGGTGGGGATCGGGGTCGCGGCGAAGATGGCGAGCAGCCTCAAGGGTGTCCAGGGCATCGGGCTGGGCGTGGGAGGAGCGTCGAAGCTGACCAGGATCGAGGCGGACATCGCGAAGAACCTCAGCCTCCTGCGTCACGTGACCGGCCGGCCGGTGGCCAGCAGGATCGTCAGCGACAAGCTGTCCAAGCTCGTTCTGGAGGCGAAGAACCTCAGGGCCTTCCTCGACAAGACGTCGGTGAGCCCGGGTTGGTGGCACATGTTCACCAAGCCGAAGTGGGTGCTCAAGGAGGACTGGAGCCGGCTGACGAAGGCGTGGCCCAAGGGCGACTACCGCTGGGACCGGCTGATCGGCATCAGCGACATCAGGGACGTCCGCAAGATCGCGGGCAACATCGGTCTGCTCGGCCCGATGTTCCAGATCAAGCCCTGGATGTATCTCGGCCCGATCTCCTACGGCATCAGCTGGTTCGGCCGTCCGTTCAGCATGATGAACCCCTCGATCCTCAACCCCGACGACCCGCGCAAGAACAACGACGGCTGGCACGACGCCAACTACGCCGGGCTGACCGGGGAGAACCCGGTCTGATGGCCACGGACGGATGGACCTGGCAGGTCGAGCAGCCCGAGGGCTGGTTGCTGGTGCCCGCCGCCGGCATGCTGCCGCCCGACGAGCTCGCCCGGTGGGAGCGAGAGGTGGCGGCGATGATCCACGCGGACCTCGACGACGAGCCGGGCACGGGACGGGGCACAGGGCCGGACGCAGGGCCGGGCACAGGGGAGGGCGAGGCGCTGCACCAGCTCTACGCCGAGGTGGCGGCGCGGTCCGTGGCGAACCTGCGTGCCTTCGCCGACGGCGTGGTCGGCTCGGGTGCGCGCGTGGTCGCCACCCTCCGCGTGCCGGACGTGACCCCCGTGCCGGTGCTCGTCACGGTCGGCGTGGAACCACCCGGCGACGCAGGTGATGACCTGATGACAGCGCTCGGCTCCACCGGCGGTCACCCTGTCGCGCCGCCCACGATCGAGCACCTCGACCTTCCGGACGGCGACGGCATGCGCGTCACGCGGCTGGACCTCGACGCCGCGACGGGCGGTGCGTGGATGAGCGTCTGCCTCGGACGGCGCACCGAGCACCCCGACGCCGTGGTCGACACCGTGCTCCAGTGGCGGTCCCCCGACCTGCTGCGGGCGCCGGCCATGACCAAGCTGCTCGACGAGCTGCTGCCCGCCGTGCGCGTCACCAGGAGCACACCATGACCGACACGAACGTGGCCGCCGGCAAGCCGACCGATGCCTGGGCCCTGCTGCTCCCGCCGGGCTGGGTGCGGTTCCCGACCGGCGACGAGTTCGTCCGCGAGCTGGACGAGGCGATCGACGCCGTGGTGGCGAGCGCGGTGCCCGACGACCTGCCGCGCGACTCGGCGGAGCCGTACCGCCGTCTCCTGGCCGACGGCCTGCGGGACTCGCTCACCGACGCCCGCACCGCGGGTGCCGGGGCGGTGTACCTGCCCACCGAGCCGATGAACGGGGTGATGATCCCCGCGTCCCTGACGGAGGTGGAGCTGGTCAGTGACGCGGGAGCCGACCCGCTCGCGGTGGCCGCGGAGGTGCTCGTCGAGGGCTACGAGGAGAGCGAGCTCGTCGAGGTCGACGGACGTCCGGGCGTCCGCCTCCTGGACACGACCCCGGAGACGGACCAGGGCGACGACCTCCCGCCGATCTCGACCCGGCAGGTCGTGTACGTCGTGTCGCGGGACGAGACCGACGGCGAGTGGCTCGTGCTCTCGTTCAGCACGGTCTGGAACAGCGAGGAGTCCGAACGGCTCGCCGAGGCCCTGGTGTTCTTCTTCGACGCCGTGATGACGACCTTCCGCTGGGCCGGGCCCGGCGCGAACCCGCTGGACCTCCCCGTGGCGGAAGACGCCGGAGACCCCTCGTGACCGGCACGACGGGCACAGGGTCGGTCCCGGCAGTCGGCGGCTCCACGGACCGCTGGGCCTTCGTGCTGCCCGCCGGCTGGGAACGGTTCCCCGGCGAGGCGGGTGCGCTCGCGGTGTACCGCCCCGCGACGCGCGAGGCGGGCAGCGGTGTCCCGGTGTCGATCACGGAGGTGGAGCTGGACGGCGTCGGCGGGCGCAGTGCCGAGGAGGTCGGTGCGCTGATCCTGTCCCACGGGTACGCGGGGTGCGAGCCGGTGGAGCTCGGTGGGCGACCGGGCGTGCGGCTGACGAGCGACCGCTCGGTGCGGCAGCCGTCCGGCCGGGCCGTGGTGGCGCACCAGGTCACCTACGTGGTCTCGCGGGACGACGCCGACGGCGCGTGGCTGGCGCTCACGCTCAGCACCGCCTGGGACAGCACACCCGCCAAGGCCCTGTCCGACGCGCTCGTGGCGTTCTTCGACGCGGCCATGGGCACGTTCTCGTGGGTCGGGCACGGTGCGCAGCCGCGGCACCTCCCGCAGCGGAGGGTGCCCGGATCGTCCTGAAGCGAGTGTGATCTACGATCCAGTTTCACCCATCCGATTCGTGTACTATCACCCTGTTTTTCGACGAGTTTCCACGAGGCAACGCGAGAGGACCGGGCCATGGCGAACATCAAGGTGACCTTCCAGGAGATGGAAGACGCTGCGCAGCGGATGAAGCAGGAGTCGGATGACATGCAGTCGAAGCTGAACCAGCTGCGGTCGATGGTGGACTCGCTGGTGCAGGACGGCTACGTCACGGACAAGTCGTCGAAGGCGTTCGACGAGTCCTACAAGGAGCTGGACAAGGGTGGCAAGCAGGTGATGGAGGGTCTGACGGGTATCGGTGACTACCTGAAGCAGGCTGCCGACGCGCTGCGCAAGACGGACGAAGAGCTCGCCAACGCGCTCAACAAGTAGTCCGCCGTGGCTGACGTCATCGTCACCAAGGAGGTCATCAACGAGGGCGCCGAGCAGCTCAAGGGTGTCCTCCACGAGCTCGAGCACATGAGCGAGAAGTGGGACGGCGGCGACATCTTCGGCCACAAGAAGGTCGCCGGCGCCATGGACGACTTCATCGACGACTGGTGGGTCAAGCGCGAGAAGCTCCAGGAGAACGTCAAGGACCTCCAGGAAAAGATGGAGCAGTCCGCCGAGGCCTGGGACAGCGTCGAGACCGACCTGGAGGGCTCGCTGAAGTCCTAGGGCTCGTCCGGCGAGAACCCGACGCCCCGCACCGAACGTGCATCACCGAAGGAGACTGGATGAGCGCCGCCCGCGCGGGTCAGTGGGACCTGCTCGGCTACGACTCCGACCCCGTTCCGGCCGACGGGTCGGAGCTGACGGGTCTGATCAGGCACTACAAGAACATCGCCGACGCGATGACCGCGCAGGCGGCGCTCCTCAAGAAGATCGGCGAGGGGGACGAGAACCTGCTCAAGGGTGAGTCCGCCGACGCCATCCGCGAGCGTGCCGGGAAGACCCACGAGAACCTCGGCAAGGCGGGGGCCCGGTACGACGACGTCCACGCGGCGCTCAAGACGTACCAGCCGGAGCTGCAGACGGCGCGCTCGGAGACGGCGAAGGCCCTGGCCGCCGCCGAGGCGGCCGCCGGGGACAAGAAGGGCGCCGAAGGCCTGCCCGACCCGGAGAACGAGAGCCGGTCGGACGACGACCCGCCCCTGACCGACGACGACCGCCAGGCGTCGCGCGACCGGGCGAACAAGATCGCCGAGGCCGAGGGCGATCTCGAGGCCGCGCGGACCAAGGCGGCCAAGGCCATGGCGGCGCTGGACGCGGCGGCGGAGGCCGCCGTGACCAAGATCAAGGAGAACTGGAAGACCGACGACCTCCACCACTCGTGGCAGGAGGCGGCCTACCACGGGTTCATGAAGTTCCTCAAGGGGCTCGTGGAGGTGCTCGGCTGGATCGGCATGGCCCTGGCCATCGTGGCGATGATCATCCCAGGACTGCAATGGCTCGGGACGGCGGCGCTCGTCGTGGGCCTCGTCGCGCTGGGCGGGTCCGTGGTGCTGGCCGCCACCGGCGAGGAGAGCTGGATGGGCGTGGTCTGGGGCGCCCTCGGCGTGCTGACCGCCTTCGGCGGCAAGTGGGCCTCGAAGCTGATCGAGAAGGCGACCACGGGGCTGAAGAGCGTCGCGAACGCCGCCAAGGTCACGAAGATCGGCCAGATCGGCGAGCTCACGAAGCAGGGGTCGCTGCTGACCAAGCTGGGGCAGCTCAGCGTCAAGCCGTTCCGGATCACCACGGGCATGGTCGACGACGCCGCGAAGGCGAACAGCATCAAGATCGCCGAGGCGCTGAACAGCGTCAAGGGCCTGGACAACGCCCTGAAGATCAACCCGGCGGCCTGGAAGGTGTGGGAGTTCTCCGCCGCCATCGGCCTGGGCGGCACCAAGAAGTTCAAGGAGATCAGCGCGGCCATCGACAACCTCGGGCTGCCGATGATCCACACGGTGATCCCCAAGCGGATCTACGCCCTGGGTTCGGGCATGTGGTTCGTCGGCTTCGTCTCCGGCGCGTGGAGCACCGGCGTGCCGGCGTCGTCGTTCGGCGACGACGCCCGCGAGAACTTCGACGGGACCGTGCCGTTCGAGGAAGAGCACATGACGAGCCCGTACCACGGTCCGAAGGGCTTGGAGTAGCCGCATGAGCATGACAGCGAGCGCAGGGACGGCCGACGGGCGGACGTGGTCGTGGACCGTCGAGGCACCCGAGTGGTGGACGGCGGTGCCCACCACGCGGTCGGAGCCCGCCGAGGCCGTCGCGGCCTGGCGGGACGGGGTGGTCGAGGTGGTCCGGGCAGCGGTCGAGGCGCGGATCGCCGAGGCCGAGGCGCCGGAGGACGGAGTCTCGGACGAGGAGCGAGCCGAGCTGCACCGGCAGGTCGTCGACTCCGTCGAGAACCTGCTCACCTACGCCGACGAGGTGCCGGCCGGGACGCGGGTCGTCGCGCTCCTCGGGCTGCAGGACCACGGCCCGGTCCCGGTCCTGGTCAGCGTGGCGCTCGGCGAGCCCGACGCCCCGGACGACACCCTGCTGGAGGCGGTGGGTGCCCGGGGCGGGGCCCCGTTCGACGCGCCGCACGTCGAGTACCTGGACCTGCCCGACGGCGACGGCGTGCGGGTGACCCGGCTCGACATCGACCCGGCTGACGGGAGCGCGTGGCTGAGCATCGGCCTGGGCCGGCGCACCGAGCACCCCGACGCGGTGGTGGACACCGTGGTCCTGTGGCGCACCCAGGACCTCTTCATCGTCGACACGGTGAGCGAGGCGCTCGACGAGCTGCTGGCCGCCGTGCGGATCAACCGGAGCGAGCTGTGACTGCCGACCAGACCGACGACCAGCCCGCCGAGCCCACCACGCGGGCGGCCGGCAAGCCGACCGACGCCTGGCTGATGCTGCTCCCGCCCGGGTGGGCGCGGTTCCCGACGGGCGAGGGCCGGGAGCGCGAGCTGGACCGCGCGATCGAGGAGGTCGTCCTGCGGGCGCTGCCGGACTCGATGCCGCGTGACAAGGTCGAGCCGTTCCGCCGCATGCTGCGCGACGAGCTGTACAAGAACCTCAGCGAGGCGCGCGACGCCGGCACGGGGGCCGTCTACCTGCCGACCGAGCCCATGGAGGGCGTGCAGGTTCCCGCCTCCATCGCGGAGGTGGAGTGGGTGGGCGAGGCCGGCAGCGACCCGCTGCAGGTGGTGGCCGCCGTGCTCGGCGACGACTACGAGGACAGCGACCTGGTCGAGCTCGACGGGCGCCCTGGCGTCCGCGTGGTGCACACCCGGCACCGGGCACGGCGCGACGACACCTGGCCGGAGCTGTCCACCCGGCAGGTGGTCTACGCGGTGTCCCGCGACGAGGAGGCCGGCGAGTGGCTGCTCCTGTCGTTCTCGACGGTGTGGAACAACCACAGCTCCCAGATGCTCGCCGAGGCCCTGGTCCTGTTCTTCGACGCCGTGATGACGACCTTCCGCTGGGCGGGGCCCGGTGCCGACCTCCAGGGGATCCCTGAGCGCGTGGTGCCCGGCTCCGCCTGAGCGCGACCACGAACGACCTGCCCGACGAACCCATCGACGCAGCACCACATCTGAAGACGGAGCAACAGTGCACCTGGTCCACCGCACCGCCGCCGCGCTCGCCGCGGCGGCCCTGTCCCTGGCCGCCGCGGCGGCCGTCACACCCGCGGCGGGCCTGACCGCCGCGCCGACCGTTCCCGCCTCCGTCGTCGCCCGGCCGGCTGCCGCCGCACCGGTCGCCGCGCACCCGGTCCGCGCTGCCGGGGACGAGGACGTCAAGTACTACGTCGTCCAGACCTCCCCGGACGGCACGCCGGAGTTCCTGTTCGAGCTGGCCGAGCGGTTCCTGGGCGACGGCAACCGCTACATGGAGATCTTCGAGCTGAACGAGGGCCGCACCCAGCCCGACGGCAACAAGGTCACCAAGCCCGAGATCCTGGTGCCCGGCTGGGTGCTGGAGATGCCCGCCGACGCCAAGGGCGAGGGCATCGAGACCGGCCCGCTGCCCGCCGGGGTGTCCGAGCCGGGCGAGCCGGCGGGCGGCGCGTCCGAGCCGGCGGCCGGCGAGCAGCCGGCGGCGCCGGAGGTGCCGTACTACATCGTGGCGACGACGCCGGAGGGCGAGCCGGAGTTCCTCTACGGCATCGCCGAGAAGCTGCTGGGCGACGGCGAGCGCTACCGGGAGATCTTCGAGCTGAACAAGGGGCGCGAGCAGCCCGACGGTCAGAAGATGACCACCGAGGACGTCGTCGAGGTGGGCTGGGTGCTCCAGATGCCCGAGGACGCCGAGGGTGAGGGGCTGCAGCACGGCCCGCTGCCCGTCGCGGGCCAGGAGTCGGCGCCTGCGTCGAGCCCGGTGACCACGCCGTCGGCGGACGAGACCACCGGCGGGTCGGCCGACATCGTGCCGATCGTCGTGGGTGTCGCGGCCGTGGTGGTGCTGCTGGTGGGTTCCCTCGTCGCGTACGTGCTGCTGCGCCGTCGCACGAAGGGCGGCGAGCCGTTCGACGACAGCCTGCTGCGCACGGACACGTCGTCGGCCTGGATGGTGGACCGGGCGCTGCGCGTGCTGGTGGCCGCGTGCGAGCGGGACGGCCTGCCCGTGCCGGGCATCGCCGCGGTGTTCATCGAGGGCTCCGCCCTGCGGGTGCGGCTGTCCAACCCCGCCACGCCCGCGCCGGCGCCGTGGGTCGCGAACGAGGACGGCGCGAGCTGGTCGGCGCCCCTGGGCCGGCTGCAGGCGGACCCGGCGTCGACCGATCCGACCTCGCGGTTCTCCCGCCTGGTCACCGTGGGCGTGGCCGACACCGGCCGCGTGCTGGTGGACTTCGGCCAGGCCCGCGGCCTCATCAGCCTGGACGGCCCCACGCGGGCCCGCCACGAGGTGCTGCGCCGCTGGCTGGGCGAGTTCACGGGCAACCCGTGGTCGGACGACCCGCGCGTGGTCATGGTCGGCAACGGGCTGCCGCAGGCCGAGCTCGCGGAGCACCTGAACACCGTGGAGCAGCTCGTGCCCGAGCTGGAGTCGGAGGCGGGCGGCGTGCTGGTGCTGTCGCAGGCGCCGTCCGTAGCCCAGGTCGACATGCTGGCGGCGCGGTTCGCCAACCCGCGGTTCAGCTGGGTCGTGATCGTCCTCGGCGCCGTCCCCACCGCGAAGTGGCGCTTCACCGCCGACGACGCCGGCTGGCTGCGCAGCGGGTTCCTGCCCGAGGTGCGGTACAACGACGCGACGTCGGTGCGCCGGGCGGGGGAGTGACATGCATGCCCTGATCACAGCGCGGCACGGGGAGCGCGAGGCGCTGCTCGCCCTCGACGTGGACGAGGCCACCGAGACGGCCGAGCTCGCCGCCCGGCTGGGCGCGGAGGTGGGCGCCCCGCGGGGCGGCGTCCTGCACGTCGACGGCCGCCCCGTGGGCGGCACCGAGGCCGAGCGCCTGGTGGGCGGCACGCCGCTGCGGGACGGTGCGGTCGTGACGTTCGGCGGCGCGGACGCCGCGCCTGCACCGGCCGGCCCCGTGGACCTGTGCGTCACCGGCGGTGTCGGCGCGGGAGCCGTGGTGCGGCTCGGCGTCGGCGAGTCGGTGGTGCAGGTGGACCGCGAGGGCGGGATCCACGTGGACGGACGGCGTGACGGCACCCTGCCGGTCCTGGCCGTGGCGGTGGGGATGGACGGCACGGTCCGCGTGCGGCGCGTGCCCGACCCCCGGTCGGCGGGCCAGACCGTCGAGCTGGACCGGTCGGAGGAGCCCCTCGGCGAGCAGGAGGAGGCCTGGCCGGCCGGCACCCAGGTGCGGGTGGGCCGCACGGTGCTCACCGTGCAGGCCGCGACCCGGTCGGACGCCGACCTGCGGCCCGGCAAGGAGCCCGGCACGCTCGACTACAACCGGCCGCCGCGGCTCCTGCCGCCCATGCCGGCGACCCGCTTCCGGCTGCCCGCCGAGCCGTTGCCGCCGTCGCGCAACCCGCTGCCCTGGCTGGCCATGGCCATGCCGGCGGTGCTGAGCGTGGTCTCGGCGCTCGTCTTCCGCAACCCGGCCTACCTGCTGTTCGCGCTGGCCTCGCCCCTGATGTACCTGGGCAGCTGGTGGACCTCCAAGCGCAACGGGAAGGTCACCCACCGCGAGCAGTTCAAGAAGCACCAGGAGGAGCGCGCGGCCCTGGAGGCCGAGGTGCTCGACGCCGTGCGGCGCGAGCAGCACCGGTACCGGGTCTCCAGCCCGGGCGCCGCGGAGCTGCGGCTCATCGCGACCACGCCGACGCGCCGCCTCTGGGAGCGCCGCTCGACCGACCCCGACCACCTGGCCGTGCGGCTCGGCCTGGCGGACATGACCAGCCAGGTCGAGGTCGAGGACAGCGCCGAGCCCGAGCACCGGCGCAAGACGCGGGCCACCATGCGGTCGGTCCCGGTGACGGTGCCGCTGCGGGAGGCGGGCGTCGTCGGCCTCGCGGGTCCGGGGGACTGGCCGCGGCGCCGGGCCCGCTGGATGGTGGGCCAGCTCGGCGTGCTGCAGAGCCCCCGCGACGTGCAGGTGTACGTGCTGACCGCGACCGAGCACGTGGCCGAGTGGGCCTGGGCGGCCTGGCTGCCGCACGTGCGGCCCTCGTTCGGACAGGACGCCGTGGCCATGATCGGTACCACCACCGAGACGCTCGCCGCGCGCGTCGCCGAGGTGAACGCCCTGATCACCGAGCGCCGGGCGGCCATGGAGAAGGCCCACGGCACCACCGTGGGCGGCCCCCAGGTGGTCGTGGTGCTCGACGGCGCCCGCCGGCTGCGCGCCCTGCCCGGCGTCGTCACCATCCTGCGCGACGGGCCCGGCGTGGGCGTCAGCGTGGTCTGCCTCGACGGCGACGAGCAGCTCCTGCCCGAGGAGTGCTCGGTCGTCGCCCTGGCCCGCGCCGAGGGTGGCATGCTGCTGCGCCGGCACGACGCCGACGACGTCCGCCGGATCACCGTCGACGAGGTCGAGGACTCCTGGTACGAGCCCGTGGCCCGCGCCGTCGCCGCCACGCGCGACGTCACCGCGACCGAGGGCTCGGGGCTCATCCCGGACTCGGCGCGCCTCGTGGAGGTGCTCGGCATCGAGGACCTGGACGGGCACACGGCGCTGCAGCGCTGGAAGGCAGGATCGGGCTCCACGGACGCCGTCGTCGGCGTCTCGCTGGACGGGCCGTTCCACCTCGACCTGGTCCGGGACGGGCCGCACGCGCTGGTCGCGGGCACCACCGGTTCCGGCAAGTCGGAGTTCCTCCAGACGGTCGTGGCGTCGCTGGCCGTGGTGAACACGCCGCAGACCATGAACTTCGTGCTCGTGGACTACAAGGGCGGTGCCGCGTTCAGCCAGTGCGAGCTGCTGCCCCACACCGTCGGCATGGTCACCGACCTCGACACCCACCTCGTGGAACGGGCCCTGGCCTCCCTGCGCGCCGAGCTGACCTACCGCGAGCACGTGCTCGCGGAGATCGGCGCCAAGGACCTGGAGGACTACCTCGACGCCCAGCGGCGCGGCCACGTGGGGCAGACGCTGCCGCGCCTGCTCATCGTCATCGACGAGTTCGCCTCGATGGCGCGCGAGCTGCCCGACTTCGTCACCGGCCTGGTCAACATCGCCCAGCGCGGGCGCTCGCTCGGCATCCACCTGATCCTGGCCACGCAGCGGCCGTCCGGCGTGATCTCGCCCGAGATCCGCGCGAACACCAACCTGCGCGTCGCCCTGCGGATGACCGACGCCGGGGAGTCCTCCGACGTCATCGACTCCCCGGAGGCCGCGCAGATCGCCAAGTCGCAGCCCGGCCGGGCCTACGCCCGCCTCGGGGCGGCGTCGCTGCTGCCCTTCCAGTCCGCCCGGGTGGGCGGACGACGGCTGTCGACGCGGCAGGCCGCAGAGGTCGAACCGCCGTACATCGCCCGGATCGGCCTCGGCGACCTCGGGGCACCCGCGCCCCGGCGGCCCAAGGCGGCCCGGACGGAGAACGTCCAGACCGACCTGTCCGCCGTCGTGGACGCGCTGCGGGAGGCCGCCGTGCTCGGCGAGCTGCCGCAGCCCCGCCGCCCCTGGCTGCCCGCGCTGTCCGAGCTGCTGTCGCTGGACACCGTGGCACAGCCCGCATCCCCCTCGGCCTTCGCGTGGGCGGTGGAGGACGACCCGGCCGCGCAGCGGCAGGGCCCCGCCGTCATCGACCTGGACGAGTTCACGCACCGGTACGTCGTGGGCGCCCCCGGCACCGGCCGGTCCACGGCCCTGCGCACGACGGCGTTCGCCGCCGCCGAGCGGATGTCCGTGGCCGACCTGCACCTGTACGGGATCGACTGCGGCAACGGGGCGCTCGCGGTGCTGGACGAGCTGCCGCACACGGGCGCCGTCGTGCAGCGCGGGCAGGAGGAGCGGGCCACGCGCCTGCTCACCCGCCTCACGGCCGAGCTGGGTCGCCGGCAGAAGGTGCTGGGCGACGGCAACTACGCCAGCGTCACCGAGCAGCGCGAGCTGGCGCCGGCCGGCGAGCGGCTGCCGCGGATCATGCTGCTGATCGACCGGTGGGAGAGCTTCGTGTCCACCTACGGCGAGGTCGACGGCGGCGCCCTGGTGGACGCCGTCCAGGAGCTGCTGCGCGACGGCGCGAGCGCGGGCATCCACCTGCTGCTCGCGGGCGACCGCTCCTTGCTGTCGAGCCGGATGGGCGTGCTCACCGACGACGCGGTGGTGCTGCGGCTCACCGACAAGTTCGACTACGGGATGGCCGGGATCGCGCACAAGAACGTGCCGGACGAGGTGCCCGCCGGGCGGGCCTTCCGGTCCGGTTCCGGGCGCGAGGTGCAGGTGGCGATCCTCGGCGAGGACCCCGCCGGGCGGGCCCAGACCGCGGCCGCCCGCACGCTGGCCGCCGCGATCCGGGAGCGCGAGGACGTGGTGCCGGGCACCGGCCCGTTCCGGGTCGACGACCTGCCCTCGACCATCACCGCCGAGGCCGCGTACGCCTACGCCGGGCCCGAGGCCGCCAAGCCGCTGTGGGCGATGCTGGGCGTGGGCGGCGACGACCTCACGGCGTACGGCATGGACCTCGCGGGCGACGCGCCCACGTTCATCGTGGCCGGACCCGCCCGCTCGGGCCGGTCCACGATGCTCGCCGTGATGGCCCGGTCCATGCTGCGCGGGGGTACGGAGCTCGTGCTGGTCGCCCCGCGGGCGAGCGCGCTGCGCGACCTCGCGGGCCAGCCGGGTGTGCGGGCCCTGATCACGGACCCGGACGAGGTGACCGAGGAGGCGCTCGCACCGCACCTGGACCCCGACGGCACCCCGGTGGTGCTCGTCGTGGACGACGCCGAGCTCGTGGCCGACGCCCCCGCCAAGTCCTGGCTGCGGGCCTACCTGCGCACGGCGAGCGACAACCAGCGCGGGCTCGTCATCGGTGGCGACGCCTCCGAGGTGGCCGGCGGGTTCTCCGGCTGGCAGGTCGACGCCAAGAAGAACCGGCGCGGTGCCCTGCTCAGCCCGGCGGACCGGTTCGACGGCGACCTCGTCGGGGCGAGCCTGCCCCGGTCGGCCGTGGTATCGCAGGTGAGCCCTGGCAAGGCGCTGGTGCACCTCGGGTCCGGGGAGCTGATGACGTTGCTGGTACCGACGCTGTAGGGGGTCGCGGGCGAGGCGGCCGGCGGTCCGTGGGGGACCGGCGGCCGCTTCGTGCTTTGGCGATGTTGGCTGCTGTTTGGTGCCTGGTGCCTGGTGCCTGGTGCCTGGTGGCGTGGCGGTCGCGCGGGGTGCGGGCGGCGTGCCACGGTAGGAGCGTGCCCGCGCAGGACCCGACGGACCTCGACGCCGCCGTCGAGCGGCTCTACACGAGCCCGCTCGACGACTTCGTCGCGGGGCGTGCCGCGGCCGTCCGCCTGGCGGCTGACGCGGGCGACCGCCTGGGCGCCGAGCGGATCAAGCGCCTGCCCAAGCCGTCGGTCGCCGCGTGGGTGGTCAACCAGGTCGTCCGGGACAGGCCGGAGGAGGTCGCGGCGCTCACGTCTCTCGGCGACGAGCTGCGGGCGGCGACGGCGGACCGGGACCGCGGACGGATCCGGGCACTGGACCACTTGCGGCGCGAGCGGACCGAGGCGCTGGTCCGCGCGGTGCGCGAGGCGGGCGAGGTCCGCGGGCGGGCGGTCTCGGCGGCCGTGCTCGACCGGCTCACCGAGACCCTGACGGCGGCCGTGATGGATCCCGACGCCGCCGCGGCGGTCCGGGCCGGCCGCCTCTCGCGGGCGCTGCAGCACGTCGGGTTCGGGATCGTGGACGAGCAGGGCGAGGACGCCGACCTGGTCGCGCTGCGGCAGGGTGGCGGGGGGTCTGCTGACGGCGGGCCGGGTGGTGTTGGGTCAGGTGATGGCGGTGCGGTTCATGCCGGGCCGGGTGATGGCGGTGCGGTTCATGCTGGGCCGGGTGATGGCGAGACGGGCGGTGGTGAGACAGGCGCGGACGAGACAGGCACAGGCGAGACGGACGCGGACGGCGCCGCGGATCTCGCCGAGGCCGAACGAGCCGTGGCGGAGAGTGCCGCCCGGGTGGACCGGCTGGAGGACCGCCGCGACGGCGTGCGGGACCGGCTGCACGCCGCGGACACGGCGGTCGAGCGCGAGCAGGAGGAGGTGCGGCGGCTCGACCTGGAGCTCGAACGGCTCGGCGCCGAGCGCGACGCGGCACGGCGGTCGCTCGACGAGGCACGGGCCGCCGCCGACGAGGCTCGCGCGGAGCTGGCCGTCGTCGACGACGAGCTCGATGCGGCCGAGGACCAGGCCGCCGAGGCCCGGCGTCGTCGGCGGCGGGCGCGTGACCGCTGACGCCCGCGGGCCTGGCGCAATCAGGCTTCTCGAGGCCCGCTGTCAGTGGGCTCGGTTATGGTCGAGGCATGGCGCGACACCGGATCTTCAGCATGAGCTTCGCCAGCATCTACCCGCTCTACGTGGAGAAGGTGGAGCGGAAGGGCCGTGGCCGGGAGGAGCTGGACCAGGTCATCACCTGGCTCACGGGGTACGACGACGCCGGGCTGCGCACCGCGATCGACACCGGGGTCGACCTGGAGACGTTCTTCGCCGAGGCGCCCGCGATGAACCCGAACGCGGCCCTGATCAAGGGTGTGATCTGCGGGTACCGGGTCGAGGAGATCGAGGACCCGTTGATGCAGCAGATCCGGTACATGGACAAGCTGGTCGACGAGGTCGCGCGCGGCAAGAAGATGACGTCGATCCTGCGGGGGAGCGACCGGGTGGCGGGCTGACCGGCCCCGACCGGTCGCACGGAGCCTACGAGCCGGCGGAGTGCGGCCACTCGACGACGTCGTCGAGGACCGGGGGCTCGTAACCCGGGCCCTTGAGCACCTTCCCGTCGGCCCGGCGCAGGACGCGGCCGTCGTCGCCGATCTTGCTCATGTTGGACCGGTGTACCTCGACGAATACAGCCGGCAGATCGATGCCCAGCGTGTCCGCGGCACCGTAGGTGACGTAGAGGACGTCGGCGAGCTCCTTGGCGACCGCCCGGTAGGCGGCGGCCGGGTCCGCGCCGGAACGGAGGGCCTCCGCCAGGTCCGTGAGTGCTTCGGCCGCCTCGGCGGCTTCCTCGACCAGGAGGGTTCGCCGGTGCTCCGCCACGTCGGGGTGTCCGGTCCTGGCCTCGCCGTCGAACGTCGTGCGGAACTCGGCCACCCGGCGCATGGGTTCGTGGTCCATGGGGGATGAGCCTATGTCTGGCTCTCGGCGTGCGGGCGGCCGGGTGTGGTGCGGTTGTCCACAGATTCAGGATTCGCGCTGCGCTCCGTACGAATGTTCGAGATGATGGTTCCGGAAGAGAGTGGCGGGCGGGGCAAGGGGGTGGTGCCAGGTGGAGTGGTCGGTGAGCGGGACGATCCCGGGCGGTGCTCCGGATGGTGCTGTGGGCGGTGGCCCTGGTGGCGCGCCTGTGGCTGTGGAGCGCGGGGCTGCGGGTGGGATGTCGGGCGGTTCGGCCGGCGTCGGCGTGTCCGCGGAGGCGTGCCCGGCCGGCTCTCTGGAGGGGGTGCTGGACCGGATCGAGGCGGCGGTGGAGGATCTGGCCGGCCTGGTGGCGCCGGGGGTTCTTGACGGATGGGGTGCTCCCGCCGTGTCGCGGTTGGTGGAGATGCACGGCCGGGTGCGGCGGGCGGTGGGCCGGTTGGAGGGTGTGCGATGGGTGGTGCTGCCGCGGATCGAGGAGGAGGGGTCGTGGCGTTCGGGTGGGATGTCGCGGACGTTCGCGTCGTGGCTACGCCTGCGGGAGGGTGTGTCGGCTTCGACGGCGCGTAAGGACGTGTCCGTTGCGCGGCGGTTGGAGCAGGCGCTGCCCGAGACCCGGGACCGGGTGCTGGCGGGGCGGCTGGGTGTGGATCATGCCCGGGTGATGGCGGAGACGGCACCCACGAGCGGGACGCGGCGGGATGCGCTGGCGTGGCTGATCGATACCCGCACGGGTGAGTCCACGACACCGGAGGTGTTCGTGCAGTCGGTGCCGGTGGACTTCCCCGACCCGGTCGACGACCCGGACGGGTCCAGGACGCGGGACCTGATCACGCGGGTGCTGGAGAGCGCAGTCTGTGAGGGAACCGTGGTCACGGGCGAGGCCGTGGTGCTGGGTGAGGCGGACGGGTTGAACGCGGACCAGTTCCGGGTGGTGGCACGCCGGTTCGCCACCGTGGTCGACCCGGACACGGACGACGTCCTGGATGACAAGGCAGCCCAGGGCGAGTTCCTGGACCTGTCCAGGACGCTCGGTGGTTTCCATGTGGCGGGGTTCCTGACCGACGAGCACGGGGCCCTGGTGCAGGCGGCGCTGGGCGGGGTGATGGGCGTACCGGCGGTGGGAGACGACCGGTCCCCGGGGCAGCGGCGTGCGCACGGGTTGGCGGACCTGGCCCGGGTGGTGCTGGACACCGATCAGGCCTCGCCCGGGGCTGCGGTGCGCCCGCACCTGAACGTGACGGTGTCCTGGTCGGAGCTGGCCACCCAGGTCACCCGCACCCGTGAAGGACTGTGCGTCACCTGCGGGCAGGCCATGCCAGGCCGAGCGGCGACCGCCGGACGTGTGGGTCTTGCCGGAGGTGCGGTGTTCACGGAGTCCCGTGACCGGGTCCCGCGCGCCCTGCTGCGCCGCCTGGCCTGCGACAGTGCGATCACCCGGATCGTGTTCGGCTCCGACGGTGCGGCACTGGACGTGGGCCGTGCGCAGCGCACGGTCACCGGGCAGATGCGCCGTGCCGTGATCGCCCGTGACCGGCACTGTGTCTACCCCGGGTGCGATCAACCACCCTCCCGGTGCGAGGTCCACCACGCCATCACCCACTGGGCCCAGGGCGGATCCACCAGCGTGGCCAACAGCGCCCTGCTGTGCTGGTACCACCACCAGCTCGTCGATGCCCGAGGCATCGCCATGCACTGGACAGGCAAACCCACCACCGGGGCCACGGGGGCCACCCTGCTCGAGACCGGCTGGGCCTTCACCGACACCTACGGGCAGCCCATCGGGCTACCCGAACCCATCGACGGCCTGCCCGAGACACGAGCCGCATGACCCCGCACCGGCGAGGACGCACCGCAGACCACGGGGATGCACTGCGAGGCGAGTCAGGGTTCCTCCGGCGCGGCCCGGCGGCCAGGCTGGAACGCGCCTCTCCGAGGGGCCACGGTTCGTCCAGCACCGGCCACCCATCACTCACCCGGCTGGAACGCGCCCACCTCCAGCAGCTCCTGCTCCGCGCTCGCGCAGCCCACGAGCGTCAGCTCGTCGTTCTGCACGAACAGCGATCGGGTCTCCCCGGGCGGGTAGACGCGGAGTCCGTCCGCGGGCGTCTGTCGGCACTCGTCGCCGTAGTTCTCGGCGTTCGAGACGAGCACGACGGCGTGCGCGGCGTCCCCCGGGGCGAGCGTCACGGGCTCGTGCGGGCTCGACCGGTCGAGGGTCGCGGCTGCGCCGATCTGCGTGCCGTCGCCGTCCCCGACGAAGGACGCGCCCGGCCAGCCCTGCAGCACGCAGTCGGTGCCGGACGTGTTGGTCAGCACGATCGCGACCTCGTAGTGCCCGGCCGACCCGCCACCCTCGACCGGCGCGAGGCTCCCGGCGAGGTCCGGCGTCAGGCAGCGCGTCGACTCCGGGGCCGCGCCGTCACCCGCCCCGTCCGACGCTGTCGGGGTGCCGCCGGGTGCAGTGTCGGTGGCGGTCGGCTGCGAGCCGTCCGACGGGGACTCCGTGGTGCTCGGCGCCGACGTGGTGACCGACGGTTCCGCGGTGGGTGTCCCCGACGTGGTGCCGTCGTCGGCGGACGTGCCCGAGCAGCCCGTGGTCGCGAGCAGCAGGGCGGCGGCCGCGACTCCGTACGGCCAGGTCTTGCGCTGTCGAGTGATCACGTTTTCACCCTACGACGAGAGTTGACCGAAGCAACCGATGGAGTAGATGGGACGGAGGGCGCACCTGCCGCACAGGCATCCGTCCCGCTCCCCGGGAACCTTTCTGTCGTGTCTTGAGCGGCGAAATCTCACTGGTTAGCGTCCGATCCGACGCGCGGCGCCGGTGCCGCGCGCGGAAGGAGGACGGTGCAGATGACTGGCTTCGGGAACGAGCTCCCCGTCGACCGGCGGTCGGTCCTGGCGGGTGCCGCAGGAGTCGCCGGCTCACTCGTGGCGGGTCTCGCGCTCCCCGTCACGGCTGCGGCGGCGCCCGGGCGGAGCGAGGCACGTGGGACGGCCGGGGGTGGGGCGCCCGCCGCGTCGCACGGAGGCCGCTACCCCCGCAACTGGCCCGATCCCGAGCCCTACGGCGTCGCGGACACCCGCACCGACCTGTGGCCGCGCGACGACAACTCCTTCGTCCTGCCGTTGGAGCTGCGCCCCCGGGACCAGGAGCTGGGGCGGGTCTGGATCCGGGACACCTACGTCAACTGCTTCGTCGTCGACGGCCGGCCGGTCTACGTCGCGACCGGCACCACGCGTTCACCCGGGCTCCCGGCCGCCGGCCCGTGGAACGACGGCATCTTCCTGTGGACGGCGCCGTCGCTGCGCGGTCCGTGGCGCCTCGCCGACACCATGGGCATCCGGCCGGACGCCGAGCGGGGCAAGGTCTGGTCCCCGGAGTTCGCCGGGGAGAACCGGCCGGGCCGTACCGTCGTCGCCCCGTGGCAGGAGTACTGGGACGACCACGGCCAGTTCGGCAAGCGCGGCAACGCCTGGGCCCCGGAGGTGCACTACTTCCGCGGCACCTGGTACATCGTGGCCTGCATGGGCGACCACTCCACCAAGGTGGGCTCGTTCCTGCTGATCAGCGAGGGTGGTCCCGAAGGCCCGTACCGGCTCGCCGAGGGCAACGTGCACAAGCCCTTCGGTGACCCGTTCATCGGCGGCCCGTCGTTCATCGCGCCCGGCGCGTACCACCACATCGACGGCAGCATGTACACCGAGGGCGACGACGCCTGGCTGGTGCTGCACAACCACCTGTACGCGCCGTTCCGCGACGACATGGAGGACATCGTCCCCACCACGAACCTGCCGCTCTTCCAGCAGTCGCCCTACACGCCCGAGCCGTACCTGGAGGGCGCGTACGTGTTCCGGTACGGCGGCAGGTACTTCCTCGTGCACGCCGCGTGGGACCGCACCTCGACCAGCGCCGACGGCAGCACGCGCAACGCGTACGACCCGCCCGGGACCGGTCGCGTCCAGTACCAGTACGACGCCGTCGTCGCCTTCGCCGACCGGTTCGAGGGGCCCTACTCGGAGCGCTGGACCGCCGGGGTCGGCGCGGGCCACAACAACTTCTTCCTCGATCACCACGGCCAGCCGTGGGCGACCTTCTTCCGCAACCCGGCCGCGGGCTACTGGTCCGACCCGGCGCGGGTCGGTGACGCGGCGGCGGCCGGCGTCGTCCGCCTGGAGTGGACTGGCCCGGACGGCAACCGCCTCTACGTCGCCCGGCGGCCGGGCAGCTAG
Source organism: Promicromonospora sp. MS192 (assembly GCF_049532985.1). Classification (GTDB taxonomy): domain Bacteria; phylum Actinomycetota; class Actinomycetes; order Actinomycetales; family Cellulomonadaceae; genus Promicromonospora. The sequence goes on from NZ_CP186693.1 coordinate 829,924, forward strand.
CACTCGCCGCGCCGGCCGCTGGCGCCCAGCGTCCCGGCTGCCGACGCCAAGCGGGCGGCGGCTGAGCGGAGCGCGGACGAGCGCCCCCGGCACCCTGCGTCTGGCGGTGCGGAGGCGGCGGCTCGCGCCCGACGCCGCCGACGGCACGCGGCAGTCCGGTACCCCGCGCCGTCCCCGCCCGCACCCGAAAGTGCGCCTCTACCCAGCGATTATGCCCAGAAACCCGATGGTTCTTGGGCGCAATCGCTGGGTAGAAGCGCACTATCCGGCGTGTCAGCCGTTTCGTTCCGCCAGGGCCTGCTCGTACTCGTCGCGGATCTTGTCGCCGCCGCCCCTCACCCACGCGTCGGCGGCCGCCGACCAGTCGCTGACGGGCTTGCGCCCGGCCAGGATGTCGTTCTCCGCGGACACGAGCCGCTCGCCGAGCTGGCCGCCCTTGCGGCTGGCCGTGTCGCTGAAGAGGCCTTGCACCGGGTTGCGCACGGCCGTCGGCACGACGGCGGCCTGGGCGTCGTGCTCCGCCTGCGCGACGTCGGGGTCGCCCGCCTGGAAGTTCACCCACGGGCCCTCGACGACGTACTTGAGGCCGAGCTGGATCTCGGTGCGGCCCTTCTCCGTGAGGACCGGGTCGGTGCCGTCGAGCTCGTGGTGCACGCCCTCGACGCCGTAGGTCCGGAACAGGTGCTCCTCGGAGCCGAACGGGGCGGCCAGGTAGTTCAGCACGTCGAGCAGGGCCTCGACGCGCGACTCGGACCTGGCACTGATGGACGTGATGTTCTGGACCGGCGCGCCCAGGTGGATGCCCGCCGTCCCGCCGCCCTCGGCGAGCGGCGGGGGCGCGACCGAGAGCTGGAACTGGTCGTCGATCGGGTAGTTCGAGAAGTCCGGCCAGGCGCTGAACGTGTCGTCGAGCATCCGGATGGTGCCGTTGACGAGCCACGTCTTGCGCTGCGGCTGGGTGGCCGGGACGCCGTCCGGGTGCACGAAGCCGTCGGCCACCAGGCGCCGGCCGAGCTCCAGCGCCTCCTGCTGACGCTCGTGCAGGTTCGCGCTGGTCAGCTTGCCGCCGTCCTCGGACCAGCCGTTCGGGATCTCGTACATCTGGCGGAGGTGCCCCAGCGGCACGCGCCCGAGCGCCCAGGTGTTGCCGCCAGAGAGCTCCTTGCACAGGTCGTAGAACTCCTCGGCCGACTTCACGTTCGGGTCGATGCCCTCGGCGTCGAACCAGTCCTGGCGGGCGTAGAACACGCCGCTCTGGGCAGGCCCGCGGGGCACCGGCACGGCGAAGATCTTGCCGTTGTAGACGCAGGACTGCCAGCTCTCGGTGGGGATGTTCGCCAGGAACGGGTACTTCTTGACCGCGTCTCCCGACAACAGGTCGGTGAGGTCGGTCGCCCGCTCCTCCAGGAGGCTCGGCAGGCCGGGCACGTCGGCGGGGAACATCTCGAAGAGGTCCGGCAGGCGGTCGCCGGCCACCGTGGTCTGGAACCGGTCGGAGTAGTCACCGGCCGGGGTCAGCGCGATCGTCAGAGCGAACCCGAGCCGCTCGTGCAGCGCCTGCCAGTACGCGTTCTCCTCGACCGACGGCGGGACGGGCGTGTTCGTCAGCCCGAAGATGCCGATGTCCTTGCCGTCCCCGGGCGGGCCGTCGGTCACGGCCTTCGGGGCTGCCGGGTACCTCAGCATCGTGTCGGGCACGCCGTCGGTGCCCTTGATGTCCATCGGCACCCCGGTGTACGGGACGTAGGTGGGCAGCACCACCGAGGCGTTGCCGGCCAGGGCGTCGCCGCCGCGGCCCTCGTTGCTGCAGCCCGCCAGGCCGAGCAGCGCGAAGGCGCCCAGGACGCTCCCTCCCTTGAGCAGGCTGCGGCGGCTGAGGCCGGGATCGGTCAGAAAGCTGTTCATGACTACTCCTCATCGAGTGATCGAGTGATCGAGTGATCGAGTGATCGAGTGATCGAGTGATCCGAGTGGTTCGAGTGATTCCCGCGACGGGATTCCAGCGACGCGATTCCCGCGACGCGATACCCGCGACACTGAGAAGACCTCAGCCCTTCACGGCGCCGGTGAGCATCCCCTTGGCGAAGTGCCGCTGCAGGAACGGGTAGACCAGCAGCACCGGCACGATGGAGACCACGAGGATCGCCATCTGCAACGACGTCTGCGGTGGCAGGGACGCGGCGTCGATGCCGAGGTCCTGCGAGCCGAGCTGGGCGCCGTCGACCACGTAGGTGCGCAGCACGAGCTGCAGGGGCCACTTGCTCGCGTCCGACAGGTAGAGCAGCGCGTTGAAGAACGCGTTCCAGTAGCCGACGCCGTAGAACAGGCCGACGACGGCGAGCACCGGCTTGGACAGCGGCAGGCCGATGCGCCAGAACAGCTGCCACTCGGTGGCGCCGTCGATCCGGGCGGCGTCGATCACCTCGTTCGGGAGCTGCACGAAGAACGCGCGGACGACCACCACGTTGAACGCGGAGACCGACGTCGGGATGATCAGCGCCCACAGCGTGTCCAGGAGGCCGAGCCGCTGGACCACGAGGTAGCTCGGGATGATGCCGGGGTTGAAGAGCAGGCTGATCAGCACCACGAGCAGCATCGCCCGCACGCCGAACGCGCCCTTGCGGCTCAGTGCCCAGCCGAGCGTGGTGGTCAGGGCCAGGCTCAGCGTGGTGCCGATGGCGGTGACCAGGATGCTGATCCAGAGCGCCTGCGTGACCACGCCGCCGGCGAAGATCATCTGGTAGGCGCTCAGGTCGATCCCCGTGGGCAGCAGCACGAAGCCGCCGGCCTCGGTGACCTGCTCGGGCGTGGCCAGGCTGGTGGAGATGATGCCGACGAACGGCAGGATCACCAGCGCGCAGGCGATGGTCAGCACGATGCCCTTGACGGTCCGCTCGAACGGGCCCGGCATGGCCACGCCGTCGATCACGGCGCTCCGGGTGCCGCGGCCGGCCGGTCCTCCGGCGCCGGTGGTGCGCCCGCCGCGGCGGCCCGGGGGAGTCGCGCCGGCGCCGCGGCCCGTGCTCTCGCCGGCCCCCGCTGTCATGGTCGTGCTCATGCTCGGTACACCCCTTCCTCGCCGAAGGCGTGGGCGGTCTTGTTGGCGACGAGGACCAGGGCCAGGCCGATCAGGCCCTTCACGAGTCCGACGGCGGCCGCGACACCCCAGAACCCACCCAGGACGCCCTGGTTGTAGACGTAGGTGTCGAGCACGTCGGACACCCCGAGGCCGACCGCCTGCTGCTGGAGGAGGAGCTGCTCGAACCCGACGCTCAGGGAGTCGCCCAGCTTGAGGATGAGCAGCATGATGATGATCGGCCGCATGCCCGGCAGGGTGATGTGCCAGGTCTGACGCCAGCGGGAGGCGCCGTCGACGGCCGAGGCCTCGTACAGCGACTTGTCGATCCCGGCCAGCACCGCCAGGAACAGGATGGTCGCCCAGCCCGTGTCCTTCCAGATCACCTGCGACGTGATGAGGGCGTAGAAGGCGTCGGCGTTGCCGATGATGTCGATCGGCTCCCAGCCGTGCGACCGCAGGAAGTTGTTCAGCAGGCCGGCCCCGCCGAGCACCTGCTGGAACACGGCCACCACGATCACCCAGGACAGGAAGTGCGGCAGGTAGAGCACCGACTGCACGATCTGCCGCACGCGGTTGGAGACCAGGCTGTGCAGCAGCAGCGCCAGGATGATCGGCGCCGGGAACACGAAGACGGTCTGCAGCAGCGTGATGATCAGGGTGTTGCGCAGCGCGGCGAGGAACTCCGGGTCGCCCGAGAACAGGATCTGGAAGTTCTCGAAGCCGACCCACAGGCTGCGTTCGATGCCGAGGTAGGGCTGGTAGTCCTGGAACGCGATGACGTTGCCGCCGAGCGCCAGGTACTGGAAGACGATGATGACCGCCATGCCCGGCAGGGCCAGCAGCAGCACCGCACGGTCCCGCGCCAGCCGCTTCCACCAGGGCAGGTGACGCCGGGTCTGCGGCGGGGGCGACGCCGGTGTCGTGCCCGACCCGGTCGGCGGACGTTCGGGGGAGGTCGCCAGGCGCTCAGGCATGGGACGACTCCTCGACGTCGGGGCGGGTACCGGCGTGCAGCCGCCGCGTGGCCCCTTCCGGATCGCCGCCGTGCAGCGCGGCCACGAACGGGTCGTCCCCGGTGAGCTCCGAGCGCAGCACGGTCCGGCCGGTCAGGGCCGACCGGTACATGCCCGTGATCAGCTCGAGGGAGCGGCGCCCGTCGGCCCCGCTGGCACGGGGGCGCTCGCCGCGCTCGAACGAGCCGACCAGCGAGGCGAGCTGGGCGGCGTGCGAGCTGCGCACGTCGTCGGCGGGGGGCCAGCCGGCCACGCGGTCGGCGTCCGTGACGTGCGGTGCGGGGGTCCAGCGCCAGTCGTCGTTGCCGTACCCGTACAGGTGCTCCACCTCGACGGTCGCGTCGCTGAGGTCGAACCGCAGGTAGCTGGACTGCCGGGGGGAGAGCAGGCTGTTGACCACCGAGCACACCGCGCCGGAGGAGAACCGGACCATCGCGAGCGAGACGTCCTCGGTCCGCACGTCGCGGTCCAGCGTGGCCATCTCGGCGGTGACGCTGTGCCAGTCGCCCAGCAGGGACAGCAGCAGGTCCATCTGGTGGATCCCGTGGCCCATCGTCGGGCCGCCGCCCTCCGTCTCCCAGCGGCCGCGCCACGGCACGTCGAAGTAGGCGGGCGGGCGGTACCAGAGGGTGTGGCAGACGGCGACGAGCGGGCGGCCGAGCGTGCCGTCGGCGAGCTGGGCGCGCAGCCGCTCCGCACCGCTGCCGAACCGGTGCTGGAACACGTAGGCGGCGTACGGCCCGCCCTCACGCTCGTGCGCGGCGATCTCGTCGTACTCGGCCAGGGACAGGGCGGGCGGCTTCTCGCACCACACCCAGGCGCCCGCGTCGAGCGCCGCGACGGCGGTCTCCCGGTGGTTGCCGGGCGGCGTCGCGACGACGACGAGGTCCGGGTGCTCGGCGCGCAGCATCGCGTCCAGGTCGGTGTACCGGCCGGGGACCGACCAGTCGTCCGCCGTCCGGTGCAGCGACTCGGTGTCGACGTCGACGAGGGCGACCACCGTGGCCCGGTCGCCGAGGGCGGCCAGGGCCGGCAGATGGCTGCCGCGCGCGATGCCACCGGCGCCGACGACGGCGGCACGCAGGGGTGCGGGGGATTTCTTCACGGGCTGCTCCATCGCAGGGTGATCGATCACTGTTTCCGGGATACCGTAGGAGGTGATCGATCACTTTGCAAGAGTCCCGGTTCGTGACCGCCCGGCTGGCAGGCGGGAGGCAGGCGGGAGATGGTGCCAGAATGTTGGTCCGGATGATCGTCCCGGGAGCCAGGCCGGGCACCGGCCCGCGGACAGGACCGACACAGGACCGACTAAGGGCCGGAGACAGGCGAGGACGGGGCATGACGAACCAGAGCTCGACACAGGACCAGGCGGCCCAGGACGCGCCGTCGTCCGGCCGTCCCGCCCGGCAGGCCGCCGGACCGGGCCGGCGGGCGACGATCTGGGAGGTCGCCAAGGCGGCGGGCGTGTCGCACCAGACCGTCTCGCGCTACCTGCGCAACGACTCCAAGATGCGGCCCGAGACGGTCGCCCGGATCAGCAGCGCCGTCCGCGAGCTCGACTACCGGCCCAACCTGACCGCCCGGTCGATGCGCACCCGGCGCAGCGGTCGCGTCGCGGTGCTGCTGCCCGCCGTGGCCACGTACGGTCCGCCGCAGATCCTCAGCGGCGTCATGGAGGTGGCCCACGAGCACGGCTACACGATCGAGGCGCTCAGCGTCGAGGGCGGGCCCGCCCAGCGGTTCGAGCGGGTCCTGGAGCTCGCCGACTCGGGTCAGGTGGAGGGCGTGCTCGCGCTCGCGCCGCTCCCGCCCGAGTCCGAGCACCGCTTCCCGGACCGGGCGGCGATAGTGGTGTCCGCCGACTACGACGACGAGTTCCGCGGCGTCGGTGAGCTCGCCGACGGTTCCCCGGTCGCCGACCTGGTCGAGCGGCTCGCGGAGCTGGGCCACCGGCGGTTCCTCCACATCACCGGGGCCCTCGACTTCGCCTCCGCGCGCGGCCGCCGGGACGTGTTCGTCGAGACGATCGAGCGCCTGGGGCTCGGCCCCGCGCGCGTGATCGAGAGCGACTGGTCGGCGGAGGGCGCGCGCGCCGCCGTGCTCGCCCTGCCCGAGGAGGACCGCCCGACCGCCATCATCGCGGCGAGCGACGTCGGGGCCGCGGGGGTGATCCTCGGCGCGCGCGAGCGCGGCTGGTCGATCCCCGGCGACCTGAGCGTCACCGGCTGGGACAACAACCAGCTCGGCGCCTACCTCCAGCCCACGCTCACCACCGTGCACGTGGACCACCGCAAGCTCGGGCGGGCGGCGATGGCCCGGCTGGTCGCGACGCTCCGCCCGGATCCTGGGACGGGCTCTGGGACGGGCGCTGGGACGGGCCCTGAGACGGGCGCTGGGACGGGCCCTGCGTCGGCCTCTGGGACGGGCGCCGACCCGCGCACTGGCCAGGGCCCGGGTTCCGTCGCGCCGCCGGGACCCGGCACGACGACGGCGGACGCGCCGCTGAACACGATCATCTGGCGGGAGTCGACAGGGCCGGTCCCGGCCACCTGAGCCCGCGCGCTCAGCCCGCCGCCCGCCCGTCCACGAGCTGCCCGTCGACCAGCCGCACCGGGTCCACGGCCAGGTGGAGACGCTGCCGCACCCACCAGTCGCCGGTGCGCCGGCGCTCGTCGGGTGTCGTGTACCGGTAGCGGTACAGGACCGCCCGGACGGCGACGGGGCGGCGTCCGCCGAACGGGTCGTGGCGCAGCAGGCGGAGGGTCGCGGGGTCGGCCTCCAGCAGCCGGCGCAGGAACACGGTGAACCAGCGGCTGGAATGACCCAGGGGCAGGAACCACATGAGCCAGTCCAGCCGCAGGTGGTACGGGGCCACCTGGGGCGGACGGCGGTCCGTGGGCCCGGGCTTGCCCCGGAACTCGTACTCGGTCCAGCCGCCCGGACCGGGGTCCTGGTCGAGCGTGCCCTCGACGGCGACCTCGTCGCGGTGCCGGGTGACCGAGCCGAACGCGCCGTAGGCGTTGACCAGCCGGAACGGCTCGAAGCTCGCGTTCATGCGCTGGTTGCGGGAGGCGAGGTTCAGCGCCGGCCGCACCGAGAGCACGAGCAGCAGCAGGGCCACGGCGGAGACCGCGATCACGAAGGCGAGCGGCGCCAGTGGCGCGCCGGCCGCCCCGGCCCCGACGCCGGCCGCCCTGGCCCCGACACCGGCCGCCCCGGCTCCGCCGTCGGGCAGCCCGACCAGGCCGCCCAGCCACGCCCAGGTGCCGTCGTCGACCACCCCGAGCGCCAGCACGATGGTGGCCCAGTTGAGCCACGCGAAGTTGCCGGTCAGCACCAGCCAGCCCTGGGTCAGCACGAACACCGCGGCCGCGACCGAGGGGAAGGGCTGGGGCAGGAACAGGAGATACGGCACGAGGAGCTGGCTCACGTGGGTGCCGACCACCTCGAACCGGTGCCACCAGCGCGGCAGGTGGTGGGCGTGCCACGAGAACGGGCCGGGCAGCGGCTGGGTCTCGTGGTGGTAGTACAGGGCCGTCAGGTCCCGCCACGCGCGGTCGCCGCGCCACTTGATCAGTCCGGCCCCGTGCTCCAGACGGAACAGCAGCCAGCGCACCGCGAGGATCGTCACGAGCGGCACGCCCACGGCGTCGGACCCGAGGAAGGCGACGAGGAAGCCGGCCTCGCACAGCAGCGTCTCCCAGCCGAAGGCGTAGAACGTCTGCCCCACGTTGACCAGCGAGAGGTAGCACCACCACAGCACCAGGAACACGAGCGCCGGCACCCACCACGGTCCCGCCTGCGGCAGCCCGACGACGACGCTCACGCCGAGCAGCACGCCGCACCACGCCACCGTCACCAGCAGCCGGTCGGAGTAGCGCAGGCGGAACAGCGACGGCCCGTCCCGCCAGTGCGTGCGCTGGACGAACCGTGGGACCGTGGCGATGCCGTGCTCTCCGAGCAGGGGCCGGAACTGGCGCAGCGCACCCCAGAACGCGAGCGCGTACAGCGCGCCGAAGCCGCGCTGGAGCAGCGTGCGCGCGACGTCGTAGTCCGTGCTCGACCACCAGCCGAGCCAGTCGGGCAGCACGGCGGGCAGGGTGTCTGCCATGTGGCCACCGTAGCCAGGGCGCGAGCCACTCCCCAGTCGGCTCCTGCGACGCAGCGGTGGCTCGTGGCCGCTCAGCGCAGCGCCGGGAGCACGTGCGCGCCGAACGCCTCGACGAACGCGTCCTGCTCGCGTCCGACGTGGTGCAGGTAGAGGCGGTCGGCGCCCGCGTCGCGGAGCGCGGCGAGCCGCCCGGTGAGCGCGCCCAGGTCTGCGTCCACCAGCACGGCGCGCCGCACCTGCTCGATGCCGACGTCCCGGCCCAGGGCGTCGAACCGGGCCGTCGTGGCCGTGTCCGCGGCCACGGCGGGCGAACCGGTGAGCGTGCGCCACTGGTCGAGCGCGATCGCCTCGGCCTCCTCGACGGTCGGCGCCCACGACAGGTGCACCTGGACGGCCACCTCGCCCGCCCCGCCGGCCTCGCGGTACGCCTCGACCATCTGCCGCAGCTCGGCGGCCGGCTTGTTCACCGTGACGAGACCATCGGCCCACACGGCGTGCCGGCGGGCCGTGGCGACCGTCAACGCCGGGAGCACCAGCGGGGGCACCACCTCCGGCAGCGTCCACAGCCGCGCCTGGCGGGCGACGACCAGACCGGTGTGGTCCACCTCCTGGCCGCGCAGGAGCGCACGGATCACCTCGACGCACTCGGCCAGGCGGGCGTCACGCTCCGCCTTCGGCGGCCACGGGTCTCCGGTCACGTGCTCGTTGAGGTTCTCGCCGGAACCGAGGGCCACCCACAGCCGCCCCGGGTACATGGCCCCGAGGGTCGCGATCGCCTGTGCCACGATCACCGGGTGGTACCGCTGGCCCGGAGCGCACACGGTGCCGTAGGACAGCCCGGTGGCGGCGAGCGCGGCGCCGAGCCAGGACCACGAGAACCCGGACTCGCCCTGTCGCTCGCTCCACGGCGCCAGGTGGTCGGAGCACATCGCGGCGTCGAAGCCGGCGTCCTGCGCGAGGCGGGCCGCCCGCAACCCCTCCGCCGGGTGGAGCTGCTCGTGGGAGACGTGGAACCCGAGAACGGTCACGTGCCTGCTCCGTCGTCCGGGTCACCGCCGTGGCCGGAGGCGTCGTGCCCGGACGCGCCGTCGATCGTGCGGCGCAGCCACCGGTACCCGTAGCCGGTCAGGGGGATGCGCCCGTCGGGCTCCACGGCCGGGTAGTCCTGGTCGACGTGCACGTCGACGTAGCGCGCGGCACCCGTCTGCAGCGCGGAGACCTCGTCGGCGGGCAGGGTCGCGACGACGTCCTCGTCCGCGAGGTTGGCCAGCAGGAGCACGCTCGACTGCTCGACCTGGTACCGCAGTGCGAGCACCGACGGCACGCCCACGTCCCAGGGCTGGGGCCGGGTCCGGCTGAGCTCGCTGAGCCCGAGCCGGGCGCGCAGCAGGCCGCCGACCCGGTGCAGCAGGGAGCCGTCCCGCACGCTCTGCTCGTCGACGCTCACCTTCTGCGGACCGTGCTCGCCGGTGATCACGGGCGCCGGGAACCGGTCCTGCGGGGCGCGGGAGAACCCCGCGGACGGCGTCGTCGACCACTGCATGGGGGTGCGCACGGCCTCCCGCTCGGGCCGGCCGAGGTCGTCGCCCATCCCGATCTCGTCGCCGTACCGGAGCACGGGCGGCCCGGGCAGCGAGAAGAGGACGGCGTGGGCCATGGCGAGGCGGCGCAGGTCGCCGCCCAGCATCGGGGCCAGTCGCCGCCGGATGCCGCGGTCGTAGACACGCATCGAGTCCTCGGGCGCGAAGGCGTCCAGCACCTCCTTCCGTTCGTCCGCCGTGAGCCGTTCCAGGTCCAGCTCGTCGTTGTTGCGCAGCCAGTGCGCGTACGTCGAGCCCGGCGGGGGCGCGGGCTGGGCCCGCAGGGCGCGCGTCAGCGGCTCCGCCACGCCGCGCGCCAGCGCGAGGAAGAGGTGGTTGTTCGTCCAGAAGTCGAGCAGCATGGTCATGCCCTGCTCGCCGTCGCGGCCGAAGTAGTCGGCGTACCGGTCCGGCTCCACGTCGACCTCGCCGAGCAGCGCGGCGCCGGCACGCTGGGCCGACACGGCGGCCTGCAGGTCGCGCACGAGCCACTGCCCGTTCGTGTCGGGGCGGGCGGCCCGGGCACGCTCCAGCATGAGGGGCACCGCGTCGACCCGGAAGCCGGAGACGCCCATGCGCAGCCAGAACGACACGATGCGGTGGAGCTCGTCGCGTACCCGGGGGTTGTCGAGCGCCAGGTCCGGCTCGTGGGCGTAGAAGCCGTGCCGGTAGAACTGCTGCGCCTCCTCGTCCCACGTCCAGGTGTCGGGCTCCACGTCGGGGAAGATCGGCTTGATGTCGTTGTTCGGTTCGTCCGACCACAGGTAGTAGTCGCGGTACGGCGAGCTCCGGTCGCGCCGTGCCTCCTGGAACCAGCGGTGCTGGTCGGAGGTGTGCTGCGTGACGAGCTCGACGAGCACGTGCAGACCGAGGTCGTCGGCCGTCTCGAGCAGCCGGGCCATGTCGGCGAGGTCGCCCAGGCGGGGGTCCACGGCGAGGTGGTCGGCGACGTCGTACCCACCGTCCCGGAACGGGGAAGGGTAGAACGGCAGGAGCCACACGCAGGTGGTGCCGAGGCCGCGCAGGTAGTGGAGTCGTTCGATGACGCCGGGCAGGTCGCCCCAGCCGTCGTCGTCCGAGTCGACGAAGAGGCGCGGGTCGAGCTGGTAGATGACGGCGTCCGAGTACCAGGAGGACCGCATCGCCACGTCATCCCTCCCGACGGGCCCGACCGCCGGTGCGCGGGTTGAGCGCGTCGGGGTCAGCATCGGTGTCGGTGTCGGTGTCGGTGTCGGCGTCGGGGTCGGCATCGGCGTCGGTGTCGGCCGCCGAGCCGGAGGCGTCGTCCGCGGCCGCCGCGGCCGCTCCGGTGCGGGGGTTGAGCTGGTCCGGATCGGCGTCCGGGTCCTCGGCGGGGTCGTACATGGGCTGTTCGGTCATCGTCGTCTCCTGTCCACGGGCGTGGCTGGTTCCGGACGCCGGCTCCTCCTCCGAACCGTGCCACGGGCCGCGGTGGCTCGCACCCGCGCTGCACAGGAGGCGTCCGAGGTGCGCCGGGGCCGCCGGGCACCGACGATCGAGGCATGAGCACAGGCTCGGCGACACCGCCGTCAGAACCGCCCCCGCCGGAGTCCGTCGCGGTCGCGGCCGGGGACGACCGCCGGTTCTTCGGCCATCCCCTCGGCCTGATGACCCTGTTCACCACCGAGCTGTGGGAGCGGTTCAGCTACTACGGCATGCGCGCCATCCTGGTCTACTACCTGACCGACACGCTGTCCGACGGCGGGCTCGGCCTCGACCAGACGCTGGGCGAGGCCGTCGTGTCGGTCTACGGCACGGGCGTGTACCTGCTGTCCGTGGTCGGCGGGTGGCTCGCCGACCGGGTGATCGGGGCACGGCGGTCCACCCTGTACGGCGGCATGATCATCGCCGCGGGCCACGTGTGCCTCGCGGTCCCGGCCGCGGGGTTCTCCTACCTGGGCATCGTGCTGGTCGCGCTCGGCACCGGGCTGCTCAAGCCCAACGTGTCCTCCATGGTCGGCGCCCTCTACGACCGGGGCGACACACGGCGCGAGTCCGCGTTCCAGATCTTCTACATGGGCATCAACATCGGCTCGTTCTTCTCGCCGATCATCGTGGGCGCCGTCCGCGCCGTGTGGGGCTACCACGCCGGGTTCTCGGTGGCCGCGGTGGGCATGGCCGTCGCGCTCGTCTTCTTCGTGCTGGGCCGCAAGTACCTGCACGGCGCCGGCGACCACGTGCCCAACCCCGTGCTGCCCGCCGAACGGCCGGCGGTGGCGCGGATGTTCGCGGTCGTCGCGGGCGGCGTCGTGCTCGTGTACCTGGTGGCGCGGCTGGTGTCGGGGCAGTGGGGGCTGCTCGCGCTCATCGACACCCTGAGCTACGTCGCCTTCCTCGCACCGATCGCGTTCTTCGTGGTCATGTACCGGTCCCCGCGCGTGACCGACGCCGAACGGCCCCGCCTGCTCGCGTACATCCCGCTGTTCGTCGCGGCCATGCTCTTCTTCATGATCTTCGAGCAGGCGGCGACCACCCTCGCCACGTTCGCCGCCGACCGCACCTCGCGCGAGGTGCTCGGGTTCACCGTGAGCCCCGAGTTCTTCCAGTCGATCAACCCGGCGTCCATCATCATCCTCGCGCCCGTGTTCGCCTGGCTCTGGGTGCGGACCAAGGACCGCCCGCCCACGCCGTACAAGTTCGCGATCGGCCTCGCGCTCGCGGCCCTGTCGTTCCTGGTGCTGGCGGGTGCGTCGGCGGCAGCGGGCGACGGCCTGACGCCGGGCTGGGTGCTCGCCGCCGTGTACGTGATCCAGACGCTCGGCGAGCTGTGCCTCTCGCCGGTGGGCCTGGCCGCGACCACGCTGCTCGCGCCGCGGGCCTACCAGGGGCAGGCGATGGCCCTGTGGTTCCTGGCGCCCGCCGCCGGGCAGGCGATCACGGCGCAGCTCGTGCAGGCCACGGCCGGGGCGTCGGACACCGCCTACTTCGGCGGCATCGGCCTGGTCGCGCTCGCGTTCGCGGGGATCCTCGCGCTGCTCGGGCCGTGGGTCACGCGGCACGTGCGGCGCGCGGACCAGATGGAGGGCGTGCGCACGGCGGGGGAGTGAGCGAGCGGACGCGTCGCCCCGGGTGGCTCGCCGTCCGGCACTAGGCTTGCCCGCATGCCAGACCCCACGACGGCTGGTCCGGTGGACCGTCGCGAGACCTCGCCCGGGCAGGTGCCGGGCCCGGCGCTCAAGGTACCCACGCTCGACGAGGTCGCCCGGCGGGCGGGGGTCTCGCGTTCCGTGGCGTCCCGTGCGATGAACAACGCGCGCAACGTGAGCCCGGCCAAGCGGGAGGCGGTCGCCCGGGCGGCGACCGAGCTTGGCTACGTGCCGAACGCGACCGCCCGGGCGCTGGCGACGAGCACGGGCGGGTCGGTGGTCCTCGCGGTCTCCCACGACGACCCGGCGCTGTTCGGCGACCCGTTCTTCTCGCAGGTGCTCGTGGGCGTGGCTGCTGCGCTGGACAGGTCGGAGCTCGACCTGACGCTCATGCTCGCGTCCTCCGAGCGCGGCCAGGCCCGGCTCGAGCGGCTGCTGCGGTCCCGGCGCTCCGACGGCGTGATGCTCATGGCGCTGCGCGGGGACGACCCGCTGAACCGGCTCGCGGCGGCCACGGAGCTGCCCGTGGTGCTCGGTGGACGGCCGCTGCACGGCGAGCCGCGCTGGTACGTCGACGTCGACAACCGGGGCGGTGCCCGGCTCGCCACGGAGCACCTGCTGGCCTCCGGGCGCCGGCGGATCGCCACGATCACCGGCCCGATGGACCTGCAGGCGTCGGTCGCCCGGTACGAGGGGTTCGCCGACGCCATGGCGGTGGCGCGCCTGGACCCGGACCGGGTCGAGCACGCCGACTTCAGCTTCGAGGGCGGCGCCCGGGCGACGACCCGGCTCCTTGCCGCGCACCCCGACCTGGACGGCGTCTTCGCCGCCTCGGACAACATGGCGGCCGGCGCCGTACGCGCCCTCAAGGCGGCCGGGCGTCGCGTGCCCGAGGACGTCGCGGTGGTCGGCTTCGACGACCTGGAGGTCGCGCGCCACACGGAGCCGGCGCTCACCACCGTGAGCCAGCCGATCCGGGGGCTCGGCCAGGAGATGGCCACGATGCTGGTGCGCCTGATCGGCGGTGAGTCGCCGACGCCGGTCATCCTGCCGACGCGCCTGGTCGTGCGGGGCTCGGCGCCGGGCTGACGGCGCCGGGCCCCGCACGATCGGGCCCGAAGGACGAGGCGCGACGGGCGGTCAGTACTGCGTGTACCGGACCCAGTCGTAGGTGGCGGTCCGCTGCCCGGTGTAGTTGAACGGCCCGAGCCAGGAGTCGACGCCGGTCCCCGGCCAGAGGTTCATCATGATGCGCTGCGGACGGGTCGGCAGCGGGCCGCGCGAGCCGTTCTCCTGGTGGACGAGGCGGCCGTCGACGAACCAGTTGATCGTGCCGCCGCGCCACCACTCGATGGCGTAGTCGTGGTAGCCGGCCGCGGCGTCGAAGCCGAGGTTGATGATCGACTCGTGCCCGCCGACCCCGTTGGTGAAGTAGTTGGTCTGCATCTGCCAGGTGTTCTTGCCGAGGATCTCCACGTCGATCTCGTCCCACGGCTGGCCGTCGCTCGGCCCGGTGTAGGTGAAGAACGACGTGACGATCCCGGACCCGGACGCCGCCTTCATCCGGACCTCGAAGCGCCCGTAGGAGTACAGCTCGTTGCTGCGGTACTCCCCGGAGGCGTACGGCTTGCCCGAGCAGCCGCCCGGGCACGGGGTGTTGTTCAGGTTCAGGCCCATGACGCCGCCGCTGTGCCAGACGTGGTCGGCCCGCCAGCCGGCGTTGAACATGCCGCCGTTGCTCCACCCGTCGGCCTTGTTCCAGCGTCCGGTGTCGTACGAGTCGAGGTTGTCGGTGAAGCTGCCGCCGACGGCGGCGGCGGGCGGTGTCAGGCCCGGTGCCGCCGAGAGCCCGAGCAGCAGGCCGAGGGCGAGGGCCGGAGCCAGGGTCAGGAGCCGGCGGCGTGCGGTGGAGCGGTGCTGCGTCGTCGTTGATCGCATGAGTACCTCCATCGGTACGGGTGGCGGGTTGGTGTGGCTGGCTGGTGCCGGCCGGTAGCGGCCGTCAGGGGTGGCGCAGCGGGGGCTGGGCGAGCTCGATCAGCTCGCGTGCCTGCTCGGGGAACCAGTGCCCGGCGGGCGGGTCGACCATGCCGCGCTCGGGGTCCTCCGGTCCGCCGAGGCCGCGGAAGCACTCGCCGTCGGACTCCCCGGGAATCTTGATCCACAGGAAGGCGTCGACGAGCTCGTTGCCGGTGTCGGTGGTCGGCCGCAGGCCCAGGCCGCGGTCCGGCGGGTTGCACCACGTCTCGGCGTCGGGGTAGACGCCGGCCGGCGCGGCCCAGGCGCCCCGGCCGTTGCGGCTGGTGTCGACGACGAAGTGCGTGGTGGGTTCGATGTCGCCGAGCGCGGCGTCGTACCGCGAGTCGATGCCCGCGGTGTTCAGCGCCGGGTCGGTCGCCGTCAGGCTCCAGATGCCCTGGTTGGACAGCGTCACGCCGGTCCAGTCGTTCGCCGGGCCGCCGCTCCAGTACTGGTTGCCGCAGCTCGCGTAGTCGCCCGGCGCCACCTGCGTGGCGTAGGCGATGCACCGGGAGATCCAGGTGCCGTACGCGACGCTGTTCTCGGTGAACTCGTAGTTGGACACGTTCAGGAAGAACCCGTCCGCGCGCTCGACGCCGGCCTTGACCAGACGGTCGGTGGCCTCGCCCACGTTCAGCCACGACGTGTTCGTGCCGTCGAGGTACACGACGGCGTTCGGCTGCTCCTTGAGGCGGTCGACCGCGTAGTTGAGCATCTCGAAGCGCTCCGCGGCGGCGTCCCGGCCGGTGGTCTCGGGGTCGTACTCGGGCGGCCGGCAGCTCTCGAGCTGCCCGTCGAGCGTCGTGTACCAGGGGATGACGCCGAGCCCGTCCGGCTCCAGGACGACGGCGACCTCCTCGCGGCCGATGCCGGCCGCGAAGCCGTCGATCCACGCCTTGTACTCCGCCACGTCGCGGGCGCCGCCGGCCGAGTAGAGCGCGCAGTCGCGGAACGGGATGTTGTACGCGACCAGCACGGGCACCTTGGCGCCGGTGCGCTTGACGAGCTTGCGGACGTCCCGCTCCACCTCGGCGGGACTGCCGTCCGTGAACCAGGTGGAGCTGGGGATCTTGCTCAGCAGCAGCGCGTCACGCCTGGCCTGTCCGCGCAGCTCGTGCGCGGCCTCCTTCGTGGAGCTGTGGGGGTCGTTGAAGATCGTGGTCCCAGGGGCGAGGACGTCGTTGCTCGCCCAGGCCGGGCCGCCGCCGAGCAGGGCGGCGCCGAGAGCGCACACGGTCAGCGCGGCGGTGAGCCGGCGCCGAGGGATCGGTCGTGTCATGCGGGGTCTCCCGAGGTCTCTGCGAACGCGTCGTTGCGTGTTCGTCGCGATGCTGTGCTGCATGCGGGTCTGCACAGAACTGGAAGAATGTGGAAGCGCTCCCAGTCGGACCATGGTCCGGGGCGGCGGCCGACCGTGTCAAGGTCTCCCGGCGTCGTGATCGGGTGGCGGGTAGGGTCTCGGCCGTGGCCGGGAGCGGAGGTGCGGCAGCCGGGGGACCCGGCGCCGGGAGCACGGAGACCTGTCTGGTCGTGGTGCGTGGCCCCTCCGGGGCAGGCAAGTCCACGGTCGCCCGCGCGGTGCGGCGGCGCATGGGCCGGGGGACGGCGCTCGTCGAGCAGGACTACCTCCGCCGCACCCTGATGTGGGAGAAGGACACGGCCGGCGCGCCGAACATCGGGCTCATCGACACCGTGGTGCGCCACGCGCTCGGTGTCGGGTACTCGGTCGTGCTGGAGGGCATCCTCGCGGCCGACCACTACGGGACCATGCTCAGGGACCTGCTCACGGACCACAGGGGCCGCACGGTGTGCGCCTACCTGGACGTGCCGTGGGACGAGACCCTGCGCCGGCACGAGACGCGGCCGCAGGTGGCCGACTTCACGCCCGAGCAGATGGCCGAGTGGTTCGACCCGGACGACCGGCTGGGCGTCGACGGCGAGATCGTCGTCGACGCCGCGTCGTCGGCCGAGCGGACCGTCGAGACCCTGCTGGCGGCCGCCGGGTGGACCGGTGCCCGGGGTCGCGGCAGCGCCTGACCGGGACGGTGGGCCGGTCTCAGGAACCGGCGGCCGGGGCGGCGGTGAGCATGGTCTCGACGAGGTCCGCCGCGCGTGACCCGCTGACCTGCGGCGGTGCTGTCCCCCGGGGCATTTCACCCTGTAGGGTCGTGCGGGTCGTCCAGGCAAGTCCCACCGCAAGGAGGCGGTCGTGACCGAGATCGAACCCGTCTACGGGGCCGGGACCCTGCTGCTCGTCGCCGCCGCGGCGGTGGCCCTGCTCCTGCTCCTGATCATCCGCTTCAAGTTCCACGCGTTCGTCGCGCTCGTGCTCGTCAGCCTGCTCACCGCGGTCGCCGCCGGGATCCCGGTCGCCGACATCCCCGACGCGCTGCTGACCGGGTTCAGCGGGACGCTCGGCTCGGTGGCCCTGCTGGTCGGGTTCGGCGTGATGGTGGGGCGGCTGCTGGAGATCACCGGCGGCGCACAGGTCCTGGCCGACACGCTCATCGCCCGGTTCGGCGAGAAGCGCGCCCCGCTCGCGCTCGGCGTCGCCGCGCTCATCTTCGGGCTGCCGATCTTCTTCGACGCCGGCCTCGTGGTCTTCCTGCCGATCATCTTCACCGTCGCGCGGCGGTTCGGCGGCGGCATCCTGCGCTACGGGCTGCCGACGGCCGGGGCCTTCGGCGTCATGCACGGCGTGGTCCCGCCGCACCCCGGGCCGGTCGCCGCCGCCGCCGAGCTGGAGGGGAACATCGGGCTCACCCTGCTCCTGGGCATCCCCGTGGCGGTCCTCGCCTGGTTCATCGGCGGCTACTACGTGGCGCGCTACCTGAGCCTCCGGTACGTCATCGACATCCCGGACGCGGTGTTCGGCCGGATGAACGGTGGCCGGGACGACGTCGCGGACGGCGGCTCGGGCGGCCCCGGCGCAGGAGGGGCCGGCGCGGGAGGTGGCAGCACGACCGCCACCGCGACCCAGGCCCCGCCGCGGTTCGGCACCGTCCTGCTCATCCTGCTGCTGCCCCTGGTGCTGATCTCGCTCAACACCGTCGTGGACACCCTCGTCAAGGCCGGGGCCGTCGCCGAGGAGGCCGGGTGGGCGAACGCTCTCGTCCTCGTCGGGCAGACGCCGATCGCGCTGCTGATCACCGTGCTCGTCGCCCTCGCGGCGCTCGCACCCGGACGGTTCACCATGGGCCGCGCCAACGCCGTCCTCGACGACGCCCTCGGGCCGATCTGCTCGATCATCCTCATCACCGGCGCCGGCGGGATGTTCGGCGGCGTGCTGCGCGCCAGCGGCATCGGCTCGGCGCTCACCGACTCGCTGTCCGACCTCGGGCTGCCGCTCCTGCTGCAGGCGTTCGTCATCTCGACGGTCCTGCGCGTCGCACAGGGCTCCGCCACGGTCGCCCTCACGACCACGGCCGGGCTGATCTCCGCGCAGGTGGCGGCCGAGGGCCTCAGCGACCTCAGGATCACGCTCGTGGTGTTCGCCGTGGCGGCCGGCGCCACCGTCCTGTCCCACGTGAACGACTCCGGGTTCTGGCTCGTGAGCCGGTTCTTCGGCATGGACGTCCGCACGACGCTCAAGACGTGGACCGTCCTGGAGACCACCCTCGGGCTCGTCGTCTTCCTGCTCGCCGCCCTGCTGTGGCCGGTGACCGGGTGACCGGCTCGCAGGGCGGGGGCGCGCCCGCCGGCGTCGTGCGGCACGTCGTCGTCATGGGTGTCACGGCGACCGGCAAGACGACCGTGGGGCGGGCGCTCGCGGACGCGCTAAGCGGTGTGTTCGTCGAGGGCGACGCGTTCCATCCCCGGGCCAACATCGACAAGATGTCGGCGGGCATCCCGCTGGACGACGACGACCGCCGCCCCTGGCTGCACGCCCTGGCCGGTGAGATCGCCCGGCTCGATGCCGCCGGGGAGACCTCCGTGACGGCGTGCTCCGCGTTGCGCCGCCGCTACCGGGACTGGCTGCGCGAGGGGTACGCGGGCCTGTTCTTCGTGCACCTCGACGCGCCGTCCGACGTGCTGCTGGAGCGCATGAGGCGCCGCACCCACTTCATGCCGCCCTCCCTGCTGCGGTCCCAGCTCGACACCCTGGAGCCGCTGGAGGCCGGGGAGCGGGGCGTCGTGGTCGACGACACCCGGCCGGTGGACGAGGTCGTGGCGGCGGCCCTGGCCGCCGTCCGGCCTGGTGAACCGGCCTGACCCACCCCCGCCCGCGATCTCCCGCACCCTCCTCGCCACGAGTTTGTGACGAACTCGCGCCGGCACCCGTCTCAGTGGTGTCGCTTGGTCGGAGCGGCTCGCATCCACACCGGATGCGACGTGGACAGTGGGAGGACGTCATCATGGCGAACGTAGCGGGCGGTACCCAGCCGAAGGCCCAGACGGACACGAGCACCCGGCTCGACGGCCGGACCACCATCGAGGACGGGGTGGTCGCGAAGATCGCCGGCATCGCCGCGCGGGAGGTCAGCGGGGTCTACGCGCTCGGCGGCGGCGCCGCGCGCGTGGTCGGCACCATCCGTGACGCGCTCAACTCCACCGACCTGACCCAGGGGATCAGCGTCGAGGTGGGGGAGACGGAGGTCGCCGTCGACGTCACGATCGTGGCGGAGTACCCGGTGGCGCTGCAGAAGGTGTCCGACGAGGTGCGTGCCGCCGTCTACCAGGCGATGCGGGACCTGGTCGGCATGGAGGTCGCCGAGGTGAACGTGACCGTGAACGACGTGCACCTGGCCTCCGAGGGCGACCAGGACACCGAGACCACGGAAGGCCGGGTCCGGTGAGCACCCCCGTGATCGGCGCGGCGGCCGGCGCGGTGCTCGCGCTGACCTGGATCGTGCTCGGCTTCGGCGCCTTCGTGCTCGTCGCCCTCGCCATGCTGGTCGGCGCGGCGGCGGGCCGGGTGGCCGAGGGACGGCTCGACCTCCGGGCGCTCTCGGAGGCGTTCGGGGGCAGGCGCTCGTCGTCATGACCGGCGAGGCGCAGGACGTGCCGGTCCGGGACGTGCCCGGCAGGACGCGGATCAGCGCGCGGGCCCTGGAGCACCTCGCCGTCGGCCTCGTCCGCGACGCGGCCCACGCCGCGCAGCGGGAGGTCGTGGTGCGGCTCGCTGATGCCGGCGGGGCGCTGAAGGTCACGGTGACCGTACCGGTCACCGTCGCCCCGCACCTGACGGGGTCGATCGCCGACCGCGCCGCCGCCCTGCGGCAGCACGTCATCGACGGCATGCGTGACCTGGCCGGGCGCCGGGTCGACGTCGTCGACGTGCGCTACTCGGGCGTGCGGCGGACCGGCACACGGGTGACGACAGCACGGAGGGTGTCATGAGGGACGAGCGGAGCCTGCACCGGTGGGTGCTGCGCCGGGAGACGCACTCCTCGCGCACCGGCGCGGCGGTGGCCGTCGCGTCGGTCCTCGCGGTGGTGATGGTGGCGGTAGCCGGCGTGGGCGCGTGGTGGTTCGCGGCGCCCGGGTCGCGTGACGCGATCGGGGGCTGGCTCGGCACGGCGTCGTCCGTGACGGGAGACCGGGTGGCCCTGACGACGGCCGGGGTCGTGGCGCTGGTCCTGGCGCTCGTGCTGGTCGCCCTGGCGGTGCTGCCGGGCCGCCTGCCCCGGCGGGCACGCAGCGCCGACCGCCTGGCGGTGCTGGTCGACGACGGTGTGCTCGCCGACGCGGTCGCGGACGCGGTGGCCGCCCGCTGCGGGGTCGACCCGCGGCAGGTGTCGGCCACCGTCGGACGGCGCCGCACCACCGTGCGGGTGACGCCGACCAGCGGCGTCCCCGTCGACCACGCCGCCGCCACCGAGGCCGCGGCGGACGCCGTGGCCGCGGTCGGCTTCACCACCACGGCGCGGCTGACCGTCGCGCCGCAGGGGGTGGTCTCATGAGGTCCGGCAGCAGGGTCCTGAACCGGGCGTTGCTCCTGGTGTGCGGGCTGCTCCTGGCCGCCGCCGGTACGGCCGCGGTGCTGACGGCGTCCGCGCCGGGTCGCTCGGGGTGGACGCCGCCGGAACCGGCCCGGCGCTGGCTGGCCCAGGCCCGGGAGTCCGCGGAGGGGCTGCCCTCGGTCGGTGGTGCGCCCGGCGCGACCCTGGTCGTGCTCGGTGCCGCGCTCCTCCTGGCTGTGCTGCTGGTGGTCTTCGTCGCCACGCGTGGCCGTGGCGGCACCACGACGGTGCTCCGGCTCGCGGGCCAGGACGGGAGCACCCGCGTCGACCGGGACGTCGCCGCGGCGATGCTGTCCGAGGTGCTGGCCCAGCGGCCCGACGTGCTCGGCGCCCGCACGCGGGTGCACCGGGTGCGGGGCGTCGAGACGATCGGTCTGGCGGTCACCGTCCGCCGTGGCGCCGACCTGTCGCGGGTCCTGACCGCGGCGCACGAGGCCGTCGACACCTGGGACGAGCTGGCCGGGGTCCGGATCCCGGTCCTGGTGCACCTGTCCGACCGGAGCTGGCTGGACGGTCTGCGTCCGGCCGGCCGGGTGCGGTGAGCCCCCGAGGCGCCCGGCATCCGTCCGCCGTCCCCGGGAGCGAGAAGTCGCGCCCGGGGAGAGGCTGGGCGCGGAGGCGCCCGTGAGATGTCCACGAGCTCGGTTCCCCGCCGGGGGACCAGGAGGAGAGGAAGAGACATGAGCGCAGGAGACAAGATCAGGAACGCCGCCGACGAGGCCGTCGGCAGGGCGAAGGAGTCGTTCGGCAAGGCCACGGGTGACGACGAGCTCGCCGCCGAGGGCACGGCCGACCGGGCCAAGGCGCAGCTCAAGGACGCGGCGGAGCACGTCAAGGACGCCGCGGAGAACGTCAGGGACGCCTTCCGGAAGTGAGTGCCGCGCACGGGGCGGGGTCGCGAGCGACCCCGCCCCGAGCCGCGGGACCGCACCACGCAGGACGTACTCACAAGGGGGCTGGGATGGGGGCGGAACACGGTCCGGCTCTGCTCGACCAGGCGGACGACCGCATCGTCGTGGGTCGCGCGGCCGACGGCGACGTCACCGCGTTCGCGGTGCTCGTGCGCCGGTACACACCGATGATGCGGGCCTACACCCGCCGGATCCTGAACTCCGGTGCGGACGTCGACGACATCGTGCAGGAGGCCTTCGTGACCGCCTGGCAGCGGCTTCCCGAGCTCGACGAGCCGGCGCGCGTCAAGAGCTGGCTCATGCGGATCGTCAGCCGCAAGGCCGTCGACCGCATCCGCGCGAGCCGGCCGCACGTCGACGTCGACCTCGTCGAGCCCGCCGCGCCCGCGCACGCATCACCGCCCCGCGTCGCCGAGGCGCGGGCCGGCGTCGACGCACTGGCCGAGGCCGTCGGGCGCCTCGCGGACGCCGAGCGGCAGTGCTGGGTGCTCCGGGAGGTGGGTGGATACTCCTACGACGAGATCGCGCAGGAGATGGACGTGCCCGTGAGCACCGTCAGAGGGCTGCTGGCCCGTGCACGCAAGCACATCATCGTGCGGATGGAGGAATGGCGATGACATCCGGTGACGACCGACCAGACCTTCGTCCGCTCGACCTCGAGCCGGAGCACCTCGACGGCCACACCCTCGAGGAGCTGACCGACTACCTGGAGGCGGGCCGCACCCCGCCCGACCCCTCGATCGAGGGGTCCCCGGCCTGCCGGCTGGCGCTCGACGCCCTCGAACGGCTCCACGGGCTCACGCCCGCGCTGATCGCCGCCGACACCGCCGCCGAGCCGGAGGCCGACGACGGGTGGGTGCGCCGCGTCCTCGGCGGAATCGCCCTGGACGCGCACGCCGGACGCCGCATCCCGCTGCCGGGCCCCGACCCGGCCGTCGATCCCGCCGCGGACCTGGGCATCACCGAGGGCGCGGTCCGGGGCCTCGTGCGGGCCGTCGAGAACCAGGTACCCGGCGTCGTGGTCGGGCGGTGCCGCTTCGACGGGGACGTCACCGTGCCCGGTGCCCCCGTGCGGGTCCTGGTCGAGGTCAGCGTGCCGTACGGCCGGCCGATCGTCCCGCTGGTCGAGCAGCTGCGCACCGAGATCGGCGCCCGCCTCGCGCTGCACACCGACCTGAACGTCACTACCGTCGACATCACCGTCCGCGACGTGGGGCCGCTCCACCCGGGAACCGAGGAGACGCACCGATGAACGTGGCACACGACGTACGGGTCGCGGCCGAGATCGAGGCCGCGCTGCGGGCGACCCCGGGGGTCGCCGACCTCTACGGCCCCGGGTCGCTGGTCTCGAACGTGCTCGACGCCGGCGCCCGCCGTCTCGGGCTCCGGGACGACGACGCCCCGCTCGTCCTGGTCCGGGAGGCCGGGACGGGCATCCGCGTGGACATCGCCCTGGGCGTGCACGGCACCGAGGGTGCGCGGGCGACGGCGCTCGCGGCGCACGAGACGGTCCGCGGGCTGCTCACGGACCACGACGTGCCCGATGCCGAGATCGTGCTCACGGTGGTCCACGTCGAGGGCGCCTAGCCGCCCCTGCGGTCCCGGTCCGCCTTGCCGGTCCAGTGCCCCACCCAGATCGTCCCGGCCAGCGCGAGCACGCCGATCACCACGGGTGCGGCGGCCAGGGGCGCGACGGCGGCCACCGCGGAGACGAGCAGCGGGCCGCCGGTGTTGCCGATGTCGCCGCACAGCCGCCAGCCGCCGAGGAACTGCGCGCGGCCCTCCACCGGGGCCACGTCGGCGCCGAGCGTCATCACGATGCCGGAGCCCAGGCCGTTGCCGAGCGCGATCACCGCCATGACGAGGCCGACGCCGAGCGCCGAGTCGGTCAGGGGCAGCAGCAGGCAGCCGATGCCCACCGCGAGCACCACGGGGACGGCCACCACCTTGCGGCCGCGGGTGTCCAGCAGCCAGCCGCCCGGGAGGGTGAGCAGGATGTCGATCGTGGCGGCGACCGCGAAGAGCAGCGAGACGACGGCTGCCGAGATGTGCACGTGGTCGGCCCACAGCGGCAGCAGACCGGTGCGCACCGAGCGGGAGGCGCCGATGATGATGACCGCGACGCCGAGGGTCAGCAGGGTGCGCCGGTGCTCCCAGAGCACGGTGCGCACGGGCAGGGGCGTGACACCGCGCGCCACCCGGCCGAAGTCCGGCATGCGCGTCACGATCAGCGCCGAGACCAGTGACGCGCAGGCCGCGAGCACGAACACCGACCGGACCCCGAGGAAGTGGATCAGCAGCGCCCCGAGCAGCGGGCCGATGAGGATGCCCAGGCGCATCGAGCCGCCCAGCAGCGCCATGCCCCGCGCCCGGTGGCTGATCGGCACGGCGTCGATGAGGAAGCCCTGGCGGGCGAGCAGGAACGCCGTCCAGCTCATGCCGCTCACGAACACGGCCACGCACAGCAGCCAGACGGACGGCACGAGGAAGGCGGCCAGCATGGCGGCGGCGTCGACGAGCCCGGCGATGACCAGGGTGCGACGCTCGCCGAGCCGGGCCACCAGCGCGCCCGACGGCAGGGAGTTGGCGAGCTGCCCGATGCCCAGCAGGGCGACCACGAAGGCGGCCAGGGCCGTGCCGGCGCCGAGGTCGCCCGCGTGGATCGCGAGGATCGGCATGACGGCGCCGTGCCCGAGCGAGCTGACCACGGACGGCAGGTAGGCCACGGCGGCGATGTCCCGGAAACGGAACTCAGGTTCGCCTGCTGGGTCTCCTGGGTCGTCCGCCACGCTGCCATCCTGCCAGATAGTTAGCCACGGCAACGATCTGTGTCCACGGAATGGTCAGGCCCGCCCGCCCGCGCTACGCCAGCACGGCGCCCGTCGACGCGGACTGCACGAGCTTGGAGTACTTGGCCAGCACCCCGCGCGTGTACGTGTGCGGCAGCGGCGCCCAGCCCGCGCGGCGCAGCTCCAGCTCGGCCGGGTCCACCAGCACGTCGAGGGTCTTGGCCGCGACGTCGAGGCGGATGCGGTCGCCGTCGTGCACGAAGGCGATGGGGCCGCCGTCCACGGCCTCGGGGGCGATGTGGCCCACGCACAGGCCGGTCGTGCCGCCCGAGAACCGCCCGTCCGTGATGAGCAGCACGTCCTTGCCGAGGCCCGCGCCCTTGATGGCGCCGGTGATGGCGAGCATCTCGCGCATGCCCGGCCCGCCCTTGGGGCCCTCGTAGCGGATGACCACGACGTCGCCGGCCTGGATGGTCCCGTCCTCCAGCGCGTCCAGCGCCGCCCGCTCCCGCTCGAACACGCGCGCCGTGCCCTCGAAGACGTCGGAGTCGAAGCCCGCCGACTTCACGACGGCACCCTGCGGGGCGAGCGAGCCGTTCAGGATCGTGATGCCACCGGTCCGGTGGATCGGGTTGTCCAGCGCCCGCAGGATCTTGCCGTCCGGGTCGGGCGGGGCGATGTCGGCGAGGTTCTCGGCCATGGTGCGGCCCGTGACGGTCATGACGTCGCCGTGCAGCAGCCCGGCGTCCAGCAGCGCCTTCATGACCACGGGCACGCCGCCGATCCGGTCCACGTCGTTCATCACGTACTGCCCGAAGGGCTTGAGGTCGCCCAGGTGCGGCACGCGGTCCGCGATCCGGGAGAAGTCGTCGAGGGTGAGGTCCACCTCGGCCTCGTAGGCGATGGCGAGCAGGTGCAGCACGGCGTTGGTGGACCCGCCGAACGCCATCACCACGGCGATCGCGTTCTCGAACGCCTCCTTGGTCAGGATGTCGCGCGCGGTGATGCCCTGGCGCAGCAGGTTCACCACGGCCTCGCCGGACCGGTGCGCCCAGGCATCGCGGCGGCGGTCGGCCGACGGCGGCGCGGCCGAGCCGGGCAGCGACATGCCCAGCGCCTCGGCCGCCGACGCCATGGTGTTCGCGGTGTACATGCCGCCGCACGCGCCCTCGCCCGGGCAGATCGCCCGCTCGATGCGGTCGACGTCCTCCTGGCTCATCAGCCCGCGCGCGCAGGCCCCGACCGCCTCGAACGCGTCGATGATGGTGACCTGCTTCTCGCTGCCGTCGGTGAGCTTGACCCAGCCCGGCATGATCGAGCCCGCGTAGAGGAACACGCTGGACAGGTCCAGGCGGGCGGCCGCCATCAGCATGCCGGGCAGCGACTTGTCGCACCCCGCCAGCAGCACCGAGCCGTCCAGGCGCTCGGCCTGCATCACCGTCTCCACGGAGTCGGCGATGATGTCGCGGGACACCAGCGAGAAGTGCATGCCCTCGTGGCCCATCGAGATGCCGTCGGAGACCGAGATGGTGCCGAACTCGAGCGGGTAGCCGCCGGCGGCGTGCACGCCCGCCTTGGTCGCCTGCGCCAGGCGGTCGAGCGACAGGTTGCACGGCGTGATCTCGTTCCACGAGCTCGCGACGCCGACCTGGGGCTTGGCGAAGTCCTCGTCGCCCATGCCGACGGCGCGGAGCATCCCGCGGGACGCGGTGGCCTCCAGGCCGTCGGTGACCTGGCGGGATCGGGGCTTGATGTCGACCGGGGGGTTGTCGCTCATCCCTGCATTCTGCCCGGCGCGCCCGGCCTCCGCCGTCCCGGCACGCCCGGCGTCCATGGTCCCGGCCCGCCGCCTCGTGGCGGGTACGGTGTCGTGCCGGCAGCACCCGAGCACACGAGCACGCACCGAGCAGCACGGAGGCAGGCACGACGATGGCGACGAACCCTGTGTACCTCACCAACTTCCCCGACCCCGCGGTCCTGGAGGTCGACGGGACCTACTGGGCGTACGCGACCAGGAACGCGAACGGCACGATGCCCGTGCTGCGGTCGGCGGACCTCGTCCGCTGGACGGAGGTGGGCGACGGCATGCCGGACCTCGCGCCGTGGGTCGAGCCGGGGCTGAACTGGGCTCCTGAGGTGGCGCTCGCGGGGGAGCGGTACGTCGCCTACTACACGGCCCACGACCGGGCGACGGACGTGCAGGCCGTGGGCGTGGCCGTGGCCGACGCCCCCCAGGGCCCGTTCCGGGACCACGCCGAGCGGCCCCTGCTGTGCCAGGACCACGAGGGCGGCTCCATCGACGCCTCGCCGTTCACCGACGCCGACGGCGTGCGCTGGCTGCTGTGGAAGAACGACGGCAACCACGTGGGCGTCGACACCTGGATCTACGTGCAGCGCTTGTCCGACGACGGGCTGCGGCTGGAGGGCGAGCCGCTGCGCATCCTCAAGCAGGACCAGGAGTGGGAGGGCGACCTCGTCGAGGGGCCGTACGTGTGGCCGCACGGCGGCCGCTACTACCTGTTCTACTCGGGCAACGGGTTCGCGTCCGACCGGTACGGCGTGGGCTACGCCGTGGCGGACGCCGTCACCGGACCCTGGGTCAAGCCGCTGGACGGCCCGATCATGGCGACCAACGAGCTGGCCGCGGGGCCCGGCCACGGCATGGTGGTCGAGCGGCACGGCCGCACCTGGTACGTGCACCACGCGTGGCCGCCCGGCGCGGTCGGCGCGCCGGAGCCGGGACGGCAGACGTGGCTCACCGAGCTCACGTTCGAGCCGTCGCCGGACGGCGGGGCCGACCGGCCGGTGCTGCACGGGCCCCGCGCCGAGGTGGCCCTGGACTGACGGGCCCTGGACTGACGGGCGCTCGGACTGACGGGCGCTCGGACCGACGGGGCACCCGTCTCAGGGGGGGGTCACGCCATCTCGGGTACGTGCAGGTGGGCGAACGCGACCTCCAGCTCCTCGACCCCGTCGACCATGGCGCCGAGCTCGCCGACCACGCGCTCGCGGATGCCCGCCGCGATCTCGCGTCCGGCCTCGACGGCGGCGCGGCTGTCGAACGCCACCGTGCTGACGACCCGGCCGGTGTTCCGGTCGACCATCAGGCTGGCGCTGCAGAACCCGTCCAGGTCCTGGATCTGCGGCAGCACGGTCATGCGGTAGAGGTCGATCGCGTCGTCGACCCGGTCGCGCGCTCCGCTCAGCCAGGTGAGGCGCGCACAGGCGCCGTCGGGCGTGGGGTGGTCGCGGTGCACGACGGCCACCTCCCACTCGTGCACGTACCTGCCGGAGGTGCTGCCCAGGGCACGCTCCATGCGGTCGCGCAGCGGGCGTACGGCTGCCGCGCTCGCGGTCATCGCGTCCTCGGACGACCACGCCGTCGTCGTGACGCAACGACCGGACTCGCGGTCGATCAGCATCGACATGCCCACGCAGCCGTCCATCGCGGAGACGGCCGGGAAGATGTCCTCCCGGACGAGCCGCAGGCCGTCGTCGATGTCGGCCGGGTCGCCCCGGACCTCGGTGGTGCGGATGTACATGACGAACTCCTCGTGCTCGGAGCAGCGCCCCGGACGGCGCCGCCGTCCCTGTCCACGTTCCGCCGCCGACGGCCGGAGGTCAAGGGTGCGGCGGTCCCGTCCTTCCGCCCCCGCGTGCCCGGTCCACGCCCGCTCCGCGGGCGGCCGCGGGCCGGTGGCAGGGCGGCGACAGGGCAGCGGCAGGGCGTTGACCACGCCGCACCGTCTCCAGTAGTGTCCCGCTCATCGACACATGCGTCCCGATGAGCGGGACGGTCAACACGATGGGGTGGAGACGTGGAGATGAGTACGCTCACACGCCGCGCCGTGCTGCGGGCGGCCGGCGTGGCCGGTCTCGCGGGCGTCGCGGCGCTCGCCGGCTGCGCGCCGACGGTCGGTTCGGCGCGGCTGCCGCGCGTGCCCGCGGCCTATGACGGCCCGCCGGTCACGCTGACGTTCTGGAACGGGCTCACCGGAGGGGACGGCCCGGTGATGCGGACGTTGATCGCCGAGTTCACGCGGGCCCACCCGCGCATCCGGATCGAGATGTACGCCCTGCCGTGGGCGGACTTCTACCAGAAGTTCCCGGCCGCCGTCACGAGCGGGCTGGCCCCGGACTTCGCGCTCATGCACAACTTCCAGGTGGCGACGAACGCCGCGCGGAAGGTGATCATGCCCCTCGACGAGATCCTCGGCACCGTCGGTCTCGCGGAGGCCGACTACCTCCCGGTCGTCTGGGGCTCCGGCGTCTACCGCGACCGGCGCTGGTCGCTGCCGCTGGACATGTGGCCCGACTCGCTCTTCTACAACCGCCGGGTGCTGGACCGGGCCGGGCTGGACCCGGACGCGCCGCCGGCCGACCGTGCCGCGTACGAGCACGCTCTCGACGCGCTGGCGTCGGCCGGGATCAAGGGCCACTGGCTGCCCGCCGTCGACCCGCAGGGGGTGGGCCGCGGCTTCGACTCGCTGCTGTGGCAGTTCGGCGGCGAGCACTACGACGCCGCCGGACGCACCGCGACGTTCGCCGGTGCGGCCGGCGTCGCGGCCCTGACGTGGCAGCAGTCGCTCATCCAGGCCGGCTGGAGCCCGCGGGACGTGAGCGGCTCGGACGCCTCGATGGCCTTCAAGAACGACCAGAACGCGTTCCTCTGGGGTGGCCCCGGCGCCCTGATCAACGACCTCGGATCGGTGGACGGGCTCGACTGGGACGTGGCCCCGCTGCCGCGGATCGGCACCGGCCGGGCGGCGTTCTCCGGATCGCACCAGTTCGTGGTGGCGCGCCAGCCGCAGTTCGACGCCGGCCGGCTCGCCGCCGTCGTCACGTTCCTCGGCTGGATCCTCGCGAACTCGATCGGGTGGGCTGCCGCGGGGCCGGTCCCGGCCCGCCTCCCGATCCTGGACTCGCCCGAGCTGGCTGAGCTGACAGCGCAGTCACACGTGGCCGAGGGGGTCGAGCACATCCGGTTCTACCCGCTGGTACCGGGGATCGCGGAGGTGCAGACCACCGTCCTGTACCCGGCGATCGGTGACGCGCTGCTCTCACTCGGCGACCCTCGTGCGGCGCTGGAGACCGCCACGACCCAGGCGTCCTTCCTGCTGCAGGAGAACGCCGAGAAGTACGGGAGGGCCTGAGATGACCGCCGTCGCCTCCCCGGACCACCGCACCGGCGGTTCGCCCGCCCCCGGCCCGTCGGCCGCGCGCCCGACCGCCCGCCCGGCGTCGCCCCACCGGCCCCGCCCGTGGACGCCGTACGCCTTCCTGGCTCCGTTCCTGCTGATCTTCGGCACGTTCGTGCTGGCTCCGGCCGTCTCCGGGATCTGGATGAGCCTGCACAACTGGGACTTCTTCCTGCCGGACCGGCCGTTCGTCGGCCTGCAGAACTACGTCGACCTGTTCACCCCGGACGCCCTGGTGGCGCAGCAGTTCTGGGAGAGCATGCGGGCGACCGGGCTGTTCGTGCTCCTGTCGGTGCCGCTGCTCATGGCGATCCCGCTCGGGCTGGCGCTCCTGCTCAACCAGCGGTTCCGCGGGCGCACCCTCTTCCGGGCCGTCTTCTTCGCCCCGTACGTGCTCGGCGTCAGCGTGGTCGGGCTGCTGTGGCAGTACCTGCTCAACGGCAACACCGGGCTGGTCAACGGTTACCTGGCCGAGCTCGGCGTCACCGAGGCGGTGCCCTGGCTGACGGCGACGCCTTGGGTCTGGGTCTCCCTGGTCGGCGTGACGGTCTGGTGGACCCTGGGGTTCAACTCCGTGGTCTACCTCGCGGGGCTGCAGAACGTGGACGAGGCGCTGTACGACGCCGCCAAGGTCGACGGCGCCGACCGCTGGCAGCGGTTCGTGCACGTCACGATCCCGCAGCTGCGCCCGGTGCTCCTCTTCGTGCTGACGATGACGGTGCTCGCCTCGGCGAACATGTTCGGCCAGTCCTACCTGCTCACCTCGGGCAACCCGTCCAACGAGACGCGCACGGCCATCATGTTCATCGCCGAGGTGGGCCTGGAGCAGTTCCGCATGGGCCTGGCCGCCGCCATGAGCTACCTGCTCGCCCTGCTCCTGATCGTCGTCAGTGCCCTGAACTTCCTGTTCCTGCGACAGAAGGAGAGCTGACGTGCCGGCCACCCGCGGCGTCGTGGGCACCCTGCTGCTCTATGCGACGCTCCTCATCCTGTCCGTGATCATCCTGGCCCCGCTGCTGTGGATGCTCTCCACGTCGTTCAAGACGACCGGCGACGCCACGGCCCTGCCGCCGCAGTGGATCCCGCCGACGCCCACCGTCGAGGGCTACACCCGGCTGTTCGCCGACGCGCAGGCGCCGCTGCTGCGCTGGCTCGGCAACTCGGTGCTCGTGGGCGTGCTGCACACCGTCCTGGTGCTCGCCACGGCGTCGGCGGCCGCCTACCCGCTGGCGCGGATGCGGTTCCCGGGCCGTCGCCTGGTCTTCGCGCTGATCATCGGCACGCTCTTCGTGCCCGGCTTCGTCTTCCTCATGCCGAACTACCTGATCGTCGACGGGCTCGGCTGGCTCGACAGCGTGTGGGCGCTGGTGGTGCCGGGGGCGGCCAGCGCGTTCGGCGTGTTCTTCCTGGTGCAGTTCTTCCAGGGCCTCCCGGCGGAGCTGGAGGAGGCCGCGCTGATCGACGGCGCCAACCGGTGGCAGATCTTCGTCCGCGTGGTGCTGCCGCTGTCGCGGGCGCCGCTCGCGACGCTCGGGCTGCTCTCGTTCCTCGGGAGCTGGAACGACTTCCTCTGGCCGCTGTACGTGCTGTTCAACCCGGACAGGCTCACCCTGCCCGCCGGGCTGGCGACGTTGCGCGGGGCGTACGCCACCGACTTCCCCGCCGTGATGGCCGGTGCCGCCATCGCGAGCGTCCCGGTGCTGGTCCTGTTCGCGTTCGTGCAGCGCTTCGTCATCGCCGGAGTCGCCCGGTCAGGCCTCAAGGGATGAGCGGGCGCCGTGCAGAATGGCAGCGTGAACGACACGAGCACCGGCAACCCCGGAACCCTCGCACGCGGCCTGGACATCGTCGAACGGGTGGCGGCGGCGCCGGGCACGACCGTCCAGCGCCTGGCCACGGACCTCGGGCTCAGCCGCAGCGCCGCCTACCGCATCGTGGGTGCGCTGCGGGAGCGGGGGTACCTGGTGGGAGAGACCGAGCTGCGTGCCGGGCCGGTCGTCCTGCGGCTCGGGCTGCAGGCGATGGACGGGCTCGACATCTACACCGTGGGCCCGGAGCCGTTGCGGGAGCTGGTCGCCGAGACGGAGGAGACGGCCTTCATCGCCGTCCTCGACGACGACCAGATGTGCTACGTGATGCAGGAGGAGGGGCCGCAGGTGGTCAAGGTGGTCTCGAAGCTCGGCAGCCGTGCCCCGCTGCACGCCTCCGCACTGGGCAAGGCGTACCTGGCGGCGCTGCCCGCGGCCGAGGCCGAGGCCGTGGTCGACCGCATCCCGCTGACCGGGTACACGGCGGCGACCCTGACCACCCCGGCCGCGCTGCACGCCGACCTCGCCCGCACCCGCACGGCGGGCTGGGCGCTGGACGACGCCGAGCGCGAGCCCGGCGTGCGCTGCGTCGCCGCGGCGGTCCGCGGCGCGGGCGAACGGCCGGTCGCCGCCATCAGCGTGGCCGGGCCGCGCGACCGCATCGTCGCGGCACAGCCCGCCATCGTCACGGCGGTGCGGCGCACCGCCGCGCGCCTGTCCGCCGCGCTCGGCGCGGCGCCGCCTCCCGACCTCCCCTGATTGGACCCCATGGCCTCCGCAGACCCGCGCATCCGTTCCGTCCGCCTCGCCTCGCTGGAGACCCGCTACCCCCGGACCGTGGGCCGCAACGCCCGCCTCGGGAGCCACGGCGACGGCCCCGACTCGCACGTCGCGGTGCTGGTCACCGACGACGGCCGCACGGGGTGGGGGCTGTTCGAGGGGCCGCCCGGTGACGTCGGCCGGGTCGAGGGCCGGCTGCTCTCGGAGCTGATCGACCCCGCCACGGGCATCCTCGACGCCGCTGAGCACTGGCTCGACATCGCCCTGCACGACCTGCTCGGCGTGGTGCTGGACGCACCCGTGCACACCCTGCTCGGCGGGCACGGCTCACCCGACGTCGCCGTCTACGACGGCGCCGTCTACTTCGACGACCTCGACCCGGACGACGCCCCGCGCGGCGTCGGCGTGCTGATCGAGGAGTGCCGGGCCGACGCCGCCCTGGGCTTCCGCGACTTCAAGCTCAAGATCGGCCGGGGCAACCGGTGGCTGCCCCGCGCCGCGGGCGACGCCCGCGACATCGAGGTGACCCGCGCCGTCCGCGACGCGTTCCCGGACGCCCGCATCCTGGTGGACGCCAACGACGGCTACGACCGCGACGGGTTCCTCGCCTACCTGGCGGCGGTCGCCGACGTGGGCCTGTACTGGGTGGAGGAACCGTTCCCCGACGACGCCGACGACCTGGCGGCGCTGCGCACCTGGCTCGACGCGCACTCGCCGGGCACCCGGATCGCGGAGGGCGAGACCTCGCCCGACGTCGCCGCGCTGCTCCCGGTGGCCGCCGCGGGCTCGATCGACGTGCTGCTCATGGACGTCATGTCGTACGGCCTGACGGCGTGGCGCCGCCTCATGCCCGCCCTTGCCGCGGCCGGGGTGCACGGCTCGCCGCACGCGTGGGGCCGGCCGCTCAAGACCCGCTACGCCGCGCACCTGGCCGCCGGGCTGGGCAACGTCGAGGTGGTCGAGGGCGTGCCCGGCACCGTGGCGGGCGTCGACCCGGCGCTGCTCACGCCCGCCGGCGGCGTCCTGCGGCTGGGGGACCGCCCGGGGTTCGGCGTCCCGGTGCCCGAGGAGCGGCACCTGCGCCCGGTGCGGGCCTGACCCTGACCTCGCCGTGCGACAGACGTGGTCGCGGGCCGGCACCGACGGTGCCGGCCCGCGACCACGTCACGGCCCCAGGGTCCTGCGCGTCACTCCACGCCGAGCGCCGCCACGGGCGACGTGCGGACCGCCGCCCGCGCCGGGACCACCGACGCCAGGAGGCCCGCGACGAGGGCGATGCCCAGGACCAGCGCGATGTCCGTCCACGGCACCGCGTACCGCACGTCGCCCATGAGCGACAGCGCGGTGGCCGCACCCGACCAGCCGAACACCAGCCCGAGCACGATGCCGAGCACCGCGCCGACCCCGGCGATGAGCATGCCCTCCACCGCGAGCATGCCGCGGAGCTGGTCCTTGCTCAGCCCGATGGCCCGCAGGGTCGCGGACTCCCGGGTGCGCTCGATCACCGACAGCGACAGCGTGTTCGTGACGCCGATGAGGGCGATCACGACCGCCACCGCGAGCAGGCCCACCACGATGCCGAGGATGACGTCCACGACCTGGCGGAACTGCGCGGCCTGCGCCGCAGGGCCCATCACGAACGCCCCGCCGTCCGCCTGGGCCACGGCGTCCTGCACGTCCGTGAGCACCGCCGCGGGATCCGAGCCGTCGATGTGCGCCCAGACGTCCGTCCAGTCCGCCTCATCCGTGACCCGGGCGAGGTCGGCGGCCGTGATCATGTGGTTGAGCGGCTCCGCCGTGGTGATGACGACCGTCAGGTCGACGGAACCGTCCGGCCCCTCGACCGTGGCGCGGTCGCCCGAGGCCAGGTCCAGCGAGTCCGCGGCGTCCTGGGTCAGCAGGACCGTGCCGTCGGTCAGCCGCCGCGCCTCGTCGCTCACGTTCACGACGGCCGCGAGGTCGTCCGGCTCGGCCGCCGTGACGTCCGAGTCCTGCGTACCGGCGAGCGTGACGGTCGCGCTGCTCACCAGCGCGGTGTCGGTGACCCCGTCGGAGCCGGCCACGGCGTCGCGCACGTCCTGGAGGTACCTCGGGTCGGACGGCGACGCGCTGACGTCGTACGGGAACGTCTCGTCGAGCAGGCTGTCGGCCGACATCCGGGCGCTCGCCGCCCCGGTCGACATCATGGTGACGAGGGTGACGCCGATGAGCAGCGCGGTGGAGGTCGCCGCCGTCCGCCGCGGGTTGCGCAGCGTGTTGGCGACGGCCAGGCGCGCGGCCGGGCCGGTCCGCGACACCAGGCCGCCCAGGCCCGCCGCGACCCGCGGCAGCCAGAGGACGGCGCTGAGGACGACGCCGAAGAACGCGAGCGATCCGCCGCCCACGGCCGCGACGAGCCCGAACTGCGGGGAGCCGTTCATCCCGAGCGCCACACCGACCGCGAGGCCCGCGAAGCCGCCGACCATGCACAGGATCGAGATGACGAGCCGGGCGCGGCCCGTCCGGGCGCGCAGGGTGGGGGCGTCGGCCGGCCGCAGGGCGGCCAGCGGAGCGACGCGGGTGGCCGAGCGGGCCGGCGCCAGCGCGGCCAGCACCGTGACGCCCGCGCCGACGGCGAGCGGCAGCACGACCGCCTGCCACGTGAGCGTGATGGTCTCCGGGAGCGGCACGCCGAGGTCGAACGACGGCGCCACGAGGAGGGCGACCTGGGCGAGCCCGGCGCCCACGACGATGCCCGCCGCCGACGCGACGAGGCCGAGGATCGCCGCCTCCAGCAGCACGCTGCGGTAGAGCTGACCCGCCCCCGCGCCGATGCAGCGCAGCAGCGCCAGCGTGCGGACCCGCTGGGCGACCAGCACCTGGAACGTGTT
Organism: Promicromonospora sp. MS192; assembly: GCF_049532985.1. GTDB lineage: Bacteria > Actinomycetota > Actinomycetes > Actinomycetales > Cellulomonadaceae > Promicromonospora. The sequence goes on from NZ_CP186693.1 coordinate 865,152, forward strand.
GGTGATGACCATGGCGGCGATCAGCAGCGCGATGGCGGCGAACGTCAGCACGAACACCAGGAAGACGAGGTCCTGGCCACCGGTCTGCTCGGCGGTCTGCTCCGCCGCCACCTCCTCGGTGGTCCGGACGGAGACCGTGCCGCCCGCGCCGGCGGTGGCGGCCGTGACGGACTCGCGCAGGTCGGCCGGGACCGCGGCACCGTCGAGCGGGGTGTCGAGCGCGACGAGCAGCTCGGTGACCGGGTTCGGGTAGGGCTCGTCCGCGTTCCAGGCGTCGAGCGTGGCGGCGGGCACCGCGGCGACGCCGCCGTAGGGGGTGTAGGCCCCGTACGGGTCGTCGGCGAGGCCGGTCACGGTCAGCTCCTGCGTGACGTCCTCCGGCTCGCCGAGCTCGGCGGACGGGTCGTCGGCCGTGCTGTCGGCCCAGCCCTCGGGGTACAGGGTGCGCGTGAGCGTGACCGTGTCGCCGACGCCGACCTCCATGCGGTCGGCGACCCTCGTGGTCAGGGCCACCTCGCCGTCGGCGGACGGCCAGTCGCCGTCGGCCAGCTCCAGCGGGGAGAGGCGGTCGTCGGCCGGGATCGGCGCGAAGGCCTGGAAGCCGCCCTTGCCCCCGTTGCGCAGGTCGCCGAACCAGGTGGTGACGGGCTGCACGGCGCCGACACCGTCGAGGGCGGCCACGGCGTCGACGTCACCGGGGGTGAACCCGCCGGGCTCGGTCTCGGGGGTGGAGACCACGACGTCGGCCCGGGCGTACCCGGCCGCGACCATGTCGTGGGTGGTGCCGTTGATGACGGCGCCGGCCAGCAGCGTCACGGTGACGAACGCCGTGCTGATCAGGATCGCGACGCCGGCGGCCGTGAGGCGTCCGGTGCTGCGGCGCATCTGGGCGAGGGTGAGGCGTGCGGTGGGGTAGCGGGTGGTGGGTGTGGTGGGGGTGGTCATCACGCGCCCGTTCGGGTGGTGGTGATGGCGGGTTCGAGGGTGCGCAGGGCGTCGAGGCCGGCCATGGCGGATTCGGGGGTGGGGTCGGTGATGTCGCCGGCGATGCGTCCGTCGGCGATCAGGACGACGCGGTCGGCGTAGGCGGCGGCGGAGGGGTCGTGGGTGACCATGATGATGGTGCGGCCCAGCTCGCGCACGGAGCGGCGTAGGAAGGACAGGACCTCGGCGCCGGAGCGGGAGTCGAGGTTGCCGGTGGGTTCGTCGGCGAAGACGACGTCGGGCTGGGCGATCAGGGCGCGGGCGATGGCGACGCGTTGCTGTTGTCCGCCGGAGAGCTCTCCGGGGCGGTGGGTCAGGCGTCCGGTCAGGCCGAGGGTGTCCACGAGGGTGGTCAGCCAGGTGTGGTCGATGCGGCCGCCGGCGAGCTCGACCGGGAGGGTGATGTTCTGTTCGGCGGTGAACATGGGTAGGAGGTTGAACTGCTGGAAGACGAAGCCGATGCGGTCGCGGCGCAGGTGGGTGAGGGCTTTGTCGTTGAGGGTGGTGATGTCGGTGGTGCCGAGGTAGGCGTGTCCGCTGGTGGCGGAGTCGAGTCCGGCCAGCAGGTGCATGAGGGTGGACTTGCCGGATCCGGAGGGGCCCATGATCGCGGTGAAGCGGCCTTGTTCGAAGTCGACGTCCACGCCGTCCAGGGCCTGGACCACGGCCTGGCCACGGCCGTAGGTCTTGGTCAGGGAACGGGCCCGCACGACGGGCGACGCTCCGTGCACATTCTCGGTGAGGTCCATGCCGCCGACGCTACGCAGCGCCGTGCGCGGCCGCGTCCGGCCCGGGTCCGATCCTGCCGGGCGGCAGGTCATACCCAGGTCGTACCCCGGACCCTGGCTCCGGTGGCGCCGCCGCGCGGGCGGCACCACCGCCGGCGTCAGGGCCGGATGTTCTCCAGGTCTGCCAGCAGGCCCGGATGCGTCGGTGCCCAGCCGAGCTCCTCGCGGGTCCGGGCGGCCGACGACGGCTGGTCCGCGGCGAACACCGGGCCGAGCGGTCCGAAGGCGTCCTGCGGCACCGGCTCGACCGGCAGGCCCAGGCGCCGTCCGATGACGGCCGCGATGTCCCGCACCTGGTCGCCCTCGTCGGCCACGGCGTGCCAGGACGTGCCGGCCGGCGCCTTCTCCAGGGCCAGCCGGAACAGCACGGCAGCGTCGAGGGCGTGGACGGCCGGCCAGCGCTGGGTGCCGTCGCCCGGGTAGCCGGAGACTCCCGTCCGGCGCGCGATGCCCGTGAGCATGCCGGCGAACCCGCCGTCGCCCTGGTTGTGCACGGTGCGCGGCAGCCGCACGGCGGAGCTGCGGACCCCGCGCGACGCCAGGTCCAGGACGGCCGTGACGGCCCGCCCGCGGCCGCCGACCGGCCCGTCCGTGGACGGCGGGTCGGCCTCGGTGCTGGGGCGGCCCGGGGCGACGGGCGTCCCCGAGACGACGACGAACGGCCGGTCGCTCCCGGCCAGCTCGTCGCCCAGCGTCGCCAGGGCGGCGCCCTCCTCGGCGACGCACCGGGCGAGCGCCTCCGCGCTGCTGAAGTCGTTGCCGAAGGCGAGGTGGACGACGCCGTCGGCACGAGCGGCCGCGGCGCGCAGGGTGTCCAGGTCGGTGAGGTCGCCGCGGAGCGGCTCGGCACCGGCCTCCTCGACGGCTCGTGCGGACGCGTCGGAGCGGGCCAGGGCGAGGACGCTGTGGCCGCCCGCCAGGAGCTCGGCGACGACGGCGGACCCGACCAGGCCGGTGCCACCGGTGACGAAGACGTGCATGGCAAACTCCCGAAGGTGATGGGACTCTTGTCTCATCACCGTACCAGAGTGATGGGACAAGAGTCCCATCACATAGGATGGACGCATGGCGCGATGGGAACCAGGGGCACGGGAGCGGCTCGTCGTGGCGGCGGTCGACCTGTTCACCGAGCAGGGGTACGACGCGACGACGGTGGCGCAGATCGTCCAGCGGGCGGGCGTCACCAAGAGCACCTTCTTCCGGTACTTCCCGGACAAGCGCGATCTGCTGGTGGCGGGACAGGAGACGCTGAGCACCCTGCTGACCGAGGGCATCGCGGGAGCGCCGGACGGCGCGGGCCCCCTCGCGGCGGTGGCGGCCGGCCTGGAGCGTGCGTCGAGCGCGTTCGGCCCGATGAACCGGGAGATCGCCCCGCGCCTGAAGGCCGCGGTCGCCGCGAGCACCGAGCTGCAGGAGCGGGACGCGCTCAAGAGCGTCGGCCTCGCCGCCGCCATGACCGGCGCCCTGCGGGAGCGGGGCGTCCCGGAGACGACGGCGCAGCTCGCCGCCGAGCTGGGCGTCCTCGCCTTCAAGCGCGCCTTCGCGCGGTGGTCGGAGGCCGAGCGCGAGGAGGACTTCGCCCCGTACGCGCTGGCTGCCCTCGACGAGATCCGGGCGGCCGGCGCGGCGCTGGACTGAGGTTCTCGCTCTCCCCGGCAGGTGGGTGAAAAGCCCGTCTCGACCCGTGGAGTCCGTCCTGGAGTGGAGGTAAGTGAGGTTAGGCTTACCTGCGTGACCCCAACTGCTCTGCGTGGCGATGACCTCGTGCTGGGCTACCAGCGCGCCACCGTGGTGCACGGCGTGGCCGTTCACCTGACGCCGGGCGTCGTCACCGCGCTCGTCGGCCCGAACGGCTCCGGCAAGTCGACGGTGCTGCGCTCGCTCGCCCGGCTGCACCCCGTGCAGCAGGGCAGTGTCAGCCTCGGCAGCACACCCGAGGACGCGGTCGACGTCGCACCGTTGTCCGCACGCGACTTCGCGCGCCGCGTCACGCTGCTGGCCCAGTCCCGCCCGCACCCGGCCGGCCTCGACGTGCACGACGTCGTGGCCTTCGGCCGGCACCCGCACCGCCGCCGGTTCGCCGCGCTGACCGATGCCGACCGTGCCGCCATCGACCGCGCCATGACCATCACCGGCGTGACCGGCATGGCCCGCCGGGGCGTCGACCAGCTCTCCGGCGGCGAGCTGCAGCGCGTCTGGCTGGCCACCTGCCTCGCGCAGGAGACCGGCGTCGTGCTGCTGGACGAGCCCACCAACCACCTCGACCTGCGCTACCAGGTCGAGACCCTCGACCTGGTGCGCGACCTCGCCGAGGAGCACGGCACCGCCGTCGGCATCGTGCTGCACGACCTGGACCACGCCGCCTCCGTCGCCGACTCGGTGGTCCTGCTGCACCAGGGCCGCGTGCTCGCGTCCGGGCCGCCCGCGCAGGTGCTGACCGGCGAGCACCTCTCGCACGCGTACGGCCTGCCCATCGACGTCACCACCGACCCGGGGACCGGTCGCGTCCGGGTGCACCCGCGCGGCCGTCACCACGGCCGGACCCGCTGACCGTCCACCCGACCTCCAGCCCCCCGGGCGCCGACGGCGCCCGCGACCCCCTGCCGTACCGCGGGACGCACGGTCCCGCCCCGACACCGCCCGCCGCACCGCGCAGCGTGTCGGCACCGACCGGTGTGCGCCCGCGGCGCACGCCACGAGAACGAGGAGACCCATGTCCCTGCGTACGAAGGCCGCCCTGACGGGCGCCCTCCTGCTCCTGCCGCTGACGCTCGCGGCCTGCGGGACGACCGACCCCGGCGCCGCCGCGTCGTCGGCCCCCGCCGAGGCCGCCTCGGGCGACTGCGCCGACGTGACCACGTCGACGGACCCCGTGACGCTGACCGACTCGTTCGACCGCACGGTCGAGCTGGACAAGCCCGCCGAGCGGGTCGCCGTGCTGGAGTGGCAGCAGACGGAGGACCTGCTGAGCCTCTGCGTCACCCCCGTGGCCGTGGCCGACGTCGCCGGCTACGGCACCTGGGTGACCGCCGAGGAGCTGCCCGAGGGCGTCACCGACGTCGGCACGCGCGGTGAGCCCAACCTCGACGCCCTCTACGCCACCGAGCCGGACCTGGTGATCGTCGAGGCGTACACGCCCGACGACGAGATCATCGCCAAGCTGGAGGCCTACGACGTCCCGGTGCTGGCCACCAAGGGCGCAGACGCCGCCGACCCGATCGCGAACATGCTCGGCACGTTCGACCTCATCGCGCAGGCCACCGGCCGCACCGAGCGGGCCGAGGCCGTCACCGAGGAGTTCGAGCAGCACCTGGCACAGGGCAAGGAGGCGATCGCAGCGGCCGCCCCCGAGGTGACCGACTTCGTGTACTTCGACGGCTGGGTCGACGGCGGCAACGTCGCCATCCGTCCCTTCGGGCAGGGTTCGCTGATCGGTGAGATCGGCGAGGAGCTCGGCCTGACCAACGCCTGGACCGGCGAGGTGGACCCCGCCTACGGCCTGGGGCAGTCCGACATCGAGGGCATGACCGAGGTCGGCGACGCGAACCTGCTGTACACCGGCACCAGCGACCCCGACGGCGACTGGACCGGCGAGCTCACCGAGAACGACGTCTGGGCGGGTCTGCCGGCCGTCACCGAGGACCGCGCGCAGGCGTTCCCGGAGGGCATCTGGACGTTCGGCGGCCCGCGCTCCGCGGAGCAGGTCGTCGACGCCTACGTCGACACGTTCACCGAGTAGTCCGCCGTGACCGCCACGCAGTCGCCCTCCCCGGCCCGGACCCTGCCCGAGGCCCCGGCGTCGCGCCCCGCCGCCTGGGCGACGGGCGGCGCCACCCTGGTGGTGCTCGCGCTGGCCGTGCTCGCCGTCGGTGCCTGGCACCTGACGCAGGGCACGTCCGGCGTGGGCACGGCGGACCTGTTCCGTCTGCTCACGGGCTCGTCCGCGGGCGACGACGCGGCGGTCCGCGACATCCTCGTCGGTTCACGCCTGCCGCGCCTCGCGGCGGGCGTGTCCGTCGGGTTCGCCCTCGGCGTGGCCGGGGCGCTCTTCCAGTCGATCGCACGCAACTCCCTGGCCTCGCCGGACACGCTGGCGGTGACCGCCGGCTCCTACGTCGCGGTGGTCGCCGTGGCCGCCTTCGGCATCGCCGTGCCGCTGTGGGCCTCCGGTGCCGTCGCGTTCGCGGGCGGCATCGCGGCCGCGGCGCTCGTGCTGGGACTGGCCGGCGGCGCGGGATCGTCGTCCACGCGCCTGGTGCTGGCGGGGTCCGCCGTCGCGCTCGCGCTGCAGGCCGCGGCGTCCGCCCTGCTCATCCTGTTCGAGAACGAGACGACGGGCCTGTTCGCCTGGGGCAGCGGCTCCCTGACCCAGCTCAACCTCACCGCGTTCTGGCGGGCGCTGCCCGTGGTGGTGCTCGCCACCGCCGGCGGGCTGCTCATCTCCCGGCGGCTGGACGTGCTCGGCCTCGGCGACGACACGGCCGGCGCGCTCGGTGTGCCCGTGCGCTCGACCCGCGCCGTCGGCGTGCTGCTGGCTGTGCTCCTCACCGCCGCGGCCGTGACCCTGGCCGGACCGCTCGGGTTCGTGGGGCTGGCCGCGCCCGTCGTCGCCCGGCTGCTGGCCCGGGTGGTCCCCGCGCTGCACCGGCACGCGATCCTGCTGCCGGCCGCGGGCCTGCTCGGCGCGTTCGTCGTGCTGCTCGCCGACGCCGTCGTGCGCGCCCTGCTCGGCGCCGAGGACGCCCTGTCGGTGCCCACCGGCGTGGCCACCACGCTCGCGGGCGCGCTGGTCATGGTGCTGCTGGCGCGGCGGCTGCGCGACGCCGGGCCGTCCCGCCGCCCGCCCGCGGCGACGGCCGGACCACGCAGCACACGCCGGTTCGCCGTGGTGCTCGCGGTGTGCGTCGCCCTGGCGGCCGGCGTGGCGCTGCTCGGGCTGCTCGCCGGGTCCACGTGGCTCCGCACCGGCGACATCGCGCTGTGGCTCCAGGACCAGGGACCGGCCGTGGTGCGGTTCGCGCTCGACGAGCGCGCGCCGCGCGTGCTGGCCGCCCTCGCCGCGGGTGCCGCCCTCGCCCTGGCCGGCACGATGGTGCAGGCCACCGCCCGCAACCCGCTGGCCGAACCCGGGATCCTCGGCATCACCGGGGGAGCGGGCCTGGGGGCGGTGGTCGTGGTCACGGCCGTGGCCGGCACCGCGTGGGGCAACGGCGTGGCCGCGAGCACCGGCGGCATGCTCACGGCGGCCGTGCTCGGCGGCCTGCTCGCCTTCGCCCTCGTGTACCTGCTGGCCTGGCGCGGCGGCCTGCACGCCGACCGGCTCGTGCTCATCGGCATCGGCCTGGGCTACCTCACCACGGCGCTGACGACGTTCCTGCTGCTGCGCGCCGACCCGTGGAACACCCCGCGCATCTACACCTGGCTGTCGGGCACCACCTACGGGCGCACGCTGGAGCAGGTGCTGCCCGTCGTGGTGGTGCTGGCCCTCGCCCTGCCGCTCGCCGTGGTCGTGCGGCGCGAGCTCGACCTGCTCGCCCTCGACGACGACACGCCACGCCTGGTCGGCGTCCGGCTGGAGCGGTCCCGGCTGCTCGTGCTCGCGCTGGCGGCCGGGCTGGCCGCCACGAGCGTGACGGCCGTCGGCGTCGTGGGGTTCGTCGGGCTCGTCGCGCCCCATGCGGCGCGGGCCCTGGTCGGCGCGCGGCACACCCGCGTGCTGCCCGTGGCGATGCTCCTCGGGGCGGTGCTGCTCGGCCTGGCCGACACGCTCGGCCGCACCGTCATCGCCCCGGCACAGCTCCCCGCCGGGCTCGTGGTGGCGCTGCTCGGGGCGCCGTACTTCGTGTGGCTGCTGGCGCGGTCACGGGCGTGAACCCGCGGGCGTCGCCGGCGCGGGACGGTGACGTCAGCGCACCACCGCCGCGATCGCGCTGACCTCGATGAGCGCGCCCGGGACCCCGAGCCCGGCGACGCGGGCCCCGAGCACCAACGGCGGCTCCTCGGCGGCCAGCAGCGGTGCGATCGCGCCGTAGGCGGCCGCGAGATCGACGCCGTCGACGAAGAGCACCGTCCACTGCACCACGTCGGCGTAGGTGGCACCGGCCGCCGCGAGCGCGACGCCCGCGTTCTCCAGGGCGCGGACCGACTGCGCCGCGACGTCGCCGGCACCGACGAGCGCGCCGTCGGCGTCGACGGCGTTCTGGCCGCCCACGTAGATCGTGGTCGCACCGGGCGGGACGACGGCGACGTGGCTGAAGGCGGGGCTGGCGACGAGCCCCTCGGGGCGGAGACGCTGGATCGAGGTCATGTGCCCGATGCTCGCACGAGCCACTGACACTGCCGGCGCGACCGGCTCGCGGTCAGCCGAACAGCCGCCGGAACACGTTCGTGTCCGCGAGGTCCACCAGCTCGTCGCCGCGCCCCGACAGGATGGTGCGGATCGCGTACAGCGTGAACCCCTTGACCTGCTGCGCCGTGATCGCCGGCGGGATCGACAGCTCCTGGCGCGCCGTGACGACGTCGACCAGGGCCGGGCCGTCGTGCTCGAACGCCGTACGCAGGGCGCCCTCCAGGTCGTCCGGCTGCTCGACGCGCTGGCCGTGGATGCCCACCGCGCGTGCGACGTCGGCGAAGCTCGGGTTGTCGAGATCGGTGCCGAAGTTCACGAAGCCCGCGGCCTTCATCTCCACCTCGACGAAGTTCAGCGACGAGTTGTTGAACACCACGATCTTCACCGGCAGGCGGTTCTGCCGCAGCGTCAGCAGCTCACCGAGCAGCATCGCGAGCCCGCCGTCGCCGGCCAGGGCGATCACCTGCCGGTCCGGGAAGGCCGACTGTGCGCCCACGGCCTGCGGCAGGGCGTTGGCCATCGTCCCGTGGTTGAAGGACCCGACGAGCCGGCGTCGGCCGTTCATCGTCAGGTAGCGGGCCGCCCAGACGACCGGGGAGCCGACGTCGGGCAGGAACACCGCGTCGTCGTCGGCGAGCTCGCTGACCAGCCGTGCCACGTACTGCGGGTGGATGGGCTCGCGGTTGCGGTCGTTGTCCGCGAGGTCGTCGAGGTCCTTGCGGGCCCTGGCGTAGTGCTTCAGGCAGGAGTCGAGGTGCTTGTGGTCCCGGTGGTCGTCCAGCAGGGGGAGCAGGGCGTCGAGGGTGTCACCGACGTCACCCACCAGGGCCAGGTCCACGGGAGTGCGCCGGCCGAGCTGCTCGCCGCGCAGGTCGACCTGCACGATCTTCGCCTTCGACGGGTAGAACTGCTGGTACGGGAAGTCGGTACCGAGCATCAGCAGCGCGTCGCAGCTCTCCATGGCGCGGTAGCCGGAGGAGAAGCCGAGCAGGCCCGTCATGCCCACGTCGTACGGGTTGTCGTACTCCAGGAACTCCTTGCCGCGCAGCGCGTGCACGATCGGTGCCTTGAGACGGCCGGCGAGCTGGAGCACCCGGTCGTGGGCGCCCTGCGTGCCCGCGCCGCCCAGGATCGTGACCCGCTTGGCGGCGTTCAGGATCTCGGCCGCCTGCCGCAGCCCGTCGTCGTCGGGCCGCACCACGCTGCGCGACGCCCGGAGGGGCGCCGACCTCCTGCGGTCCGCGCCCTCGGCCAGGAAGATCTCGCCCGGCACGACGACGACGGCCACACCGCGCCGCTCGACCGCCGTCCGCATCGCGATCTCCAGCACCCGCGGGAGCTGCTCGGGCGTGCTCACCAGCTCCGTGTAGACGCTGCACTCGCGGAACAGCTCCTGGGGGTGCGTCTCCTGGAAGTAGGTGCTGCCCACCTCCACCGCCGGGATGTGCGCCGCGATGGCGAGCACCGGCACCCGGCTGCGCTGGGCGTCGTAGAGCCCGTTGATGAGGTGCAGGTTGCCCGGCCCGCAGCTGCCCGCGCACACCGTGAGCTCGCCGGTCAGCGCCGCCTCCGCGCCCGCCGCGAACGCCGCCGCCTCCTCGTGCCGCACGTGCTGCCACGTGAGCCGCTCGCTGCGGCGGACGGCGTCCGTGAACCCGTTCAGCGAGTCGCCCGGCAGGCCGTAGACCCGTTCGACGCCGGCGTCCTCGATGATCTCGACCATGGTCTCGGCGACGTTCGGCATGCATGCTCCCGTCTCGGCTGCGGCCCTGCCGGCGACCCGGCCAAGGCCGGGCCGGCAGGTCCACCCGAACCTAAGCCCGCCCCGGGGAGGTCGCAACGCCGCCGGCCGCCGGCCGCCGGGTCTCCTGGCTGCTGGCTCCTGGCTGCTGGCTGCTGGCTGCTGGCTGCTGGCCTCCTGGGTTCCTGGGTTCCTGGGTTCCTGGCCCGCCTGGCCTGCCTGGCCTGCCTGGCCTGCCTGGCCTGCCTGGCCTGCCGGCCTGCAAGGCCCCGCTGACCTCGGTCAGATGCACCGGTCCAGGAGCGCATGTCGGTCGCTTGCCTCGAGATCGGTCCATCAGCGGACCGATCTCGAGGCAAGCGACCGAACACGCCGGGGCAGTCGGTGCATGTGACCGATGTCAGGGCCCCGCCCGGCCTACCGTGGGGTATGACCTCCTCGCGGACACCCGGCGCCGTCCTGGCCTGGCTGCTCGACAGCGACCCCGCCCTGCGCTGGCAGGTCGAGCGGGACCTGGCGGGCGAGCCCGACGCCGTCTGGCAGGCCACACGGGCCCGCGTCGCCACCGAAGGATTCGGCGCACGCCTGCTCGCGCTCCAGGACGACGCCGGCACCTGGGCCGGCGGAGCGTTCTTCCCGGCCGGCTTCGACTTCCACGGCCCCGAGGCCCAGCCCGGCGCCGGGCAGCCGTGGACGGCGACCACGTGGTCGCTCACCAGCCTGCGCGAGTGGGGCGTGCCCGCCCGGGTGCTGGGGGACACCGCAGCGCGCATCGCGGCGAACGCCCGCTGGGAGTACGACGACCTGCCCTACTGGGACGGCGAGGTGGACGCCTGCATCAACGGCTTCACCCTGGCCAACGGCGTGTGGCTCGGGGCGGACGTCGGCGGGATCGCCGACTGGTTCGTCACCCACCAGGCGGCCGAGGGCGGCTGGAACTGCGAGTGGGTCGAGGGGTCGACCCGCGCCTCCGTCCGCTCCACGCTCAACGGGCTCAAGGGCCTGCTGGCGCACGAGGCGGCCACTGGTGGCACCGACGCCACCCGCGAGGCCCAGGCCCGCGCCGAGGAGTACCTGCTGGCGCGGCACCTGATCCGGCGGCTGTCGACCGGCGAGCCGTTCGGCGACTGGGTGTTCCGGCTCGCCTACCCGTTCCGCTCGTTCTACGACGTGCTCAGCGCCACCGACTACTTCCGTGCTGCTTCGGTGCTGCGCGGCACACCGCCCGACCCGCGGCTGGCGGACGCCGTCGAGCACGTCCGCGCGCAGCGCCGGCCGGACGGCACCTGGCTCCAGGCCCGCCGCCACCCGGGGCGGGTGTGGTTCGAAGTCGACGTGGACGCCGGGGAGCCGTCGAGGTGGCTGACGTTCCACGCGGCCCGGGTGCTGGCCTGGTGGGACACGGCTCAGGTCGGGTCGGGGCGCGAACCCTGACGGGGGCGAACGTCAGAACGCAGCGAGACACGTGGCAACGGCCGGGGCGACCGTCGAAGGCGCCGGCTGATGCTCTCGTAGGAGCCCGCTGACGGGTCGGGGCTCGCCCCGAGCGGCCGTGGCTCGACGTCGAACAGCAAGGTCTGCTGCAACGGTTCCAGTCCGCTCGTGTCGCCTGACAAACCCATGGATTCCAGAGCCTGGAACGAGGTGCCCGCCCGGTCGAGGGAAGCCAAGGACGGCTCCTCACGGCACGCGGCGTAGAGCGCCGCGAACTCGTCCGCCGCCCTCCTGAGGAATGCGGCGCACGACGCAGGGAGGGGGTTGAGGCCGACCTCGATCCGGCGCTGGTTCAGCCCGGCCTCCGCCGAGTCCCATCGGGTGGGCAGCTGCCCGCACAGTCCGGAGACGTGGCGCAGCTCGGCGTTGACCTCGCGGGTCAGGTGGGTGAACCTGACGGCCTGCGTGAGTCCAGAACCAGCCGGCAGCGCCCGGGCACGGCAGAGGTCCAGCATGTGGGGTGCGAGACGTGCCGCCTCGCCCCAGGCGGCCTCGATCAGGTCCCACTCGCGCCGAGACATCCGGGCGACCCGACGGCGCTCTGCGACGTCGTCCTGGTGTTCTGCGAGGCGCCCGACGACGACGAGTGCGAACGGCACCGCGAACAGGAGCCCCGTCAGCGAGGACAGCAGGTTTGCCGCGAACCCCAGCCCGTCCCACCAACCGCGCAGGTCCCCGGCGAGGCCGACGATCGAGAGCGCGGCCCCGGCCGGCGGCAGGGTGAGACAGACGGCGCGCGTCGAGGTCGGAAGCTCGGCCCATGCCGACGCCAGCGGCCGTCCGCCGGGACGCGCTCGGTGCGCTCCGTCGTCCTGCGGCCCGGTTGGTTCGCGAAGGTCCAGTTCCCACGTGAGGTGCCTGACCACCTCGTCATCGAAGCAGAGCACCGCGGTCATGTCGAGGCCCCCGGGCTGCACGGGGACCGGGCGCCCGAGGGGACCCCTACCGGGCGCTCGCGGCCAGCCCCGTCGCGGTGTCCACCAGGTCGTCCAGCGCGGCTGACCGGACGCCCGCGGGCCAGGCGAGCAGCGTCGTCACCTCGGGGGCGTCGACGACGGGCACCGCCACGTGCTCCGGCCACTGCCAGGCCCGGCTGGACCCCGGGATGACCAGCAGCGTGCGGCCGAGCGCGACGAGCTGCGCGAGCTGGGACTGGCTGCGCACCTCGGGGCCGGGGCCGGGCGGGTAGGTGCCGTCGTGCAGCGGCCAGCGCGCGATCGGCAGGTCGGGTACGTCGCTCACCTCGGCCAGGGTCAGGCTGGTGCGTGCGGCCAGCGGATGGGAGCCGGGCACGATCGCCACCTGCCCCTCGGTGCGGATCTCGACGGTGTCCAGGCCGGTGAGCACGTCGTAGGGGGCGTGCACGATCGCGACGTCGGCCTGCCCGCTGCGCAGGAGCTGGTGCTGCCCGCCGATCTCGCACAGCAGCACCTCGACGGGGGCGGCGCCGGGCCGGGCGGCGTGGGCGTCGAGCAGCTCCTTGAGCAGCTCGTGCGCGGCACCCGCCTTCGTCGCGAGCACCAGGCCGGGATCCGGCGTCGCGGCCCGGCGGGTGCGGCGGGCCGCGGCCTCGACGGCGTCGAGGGCGACCCGGGCCTCGCCCAGGAGCGTCCGCCCGGCGGCCGTGAGGGACACGCCGCGCCGGTCCCGGTCGAGGAGCACGACGCCGAGGCGCCGCTCGAGCTGCTGGACGGCGCGGGACAGCGGCGGCTGGGCCATGTTCAGGCGCTCGGCCGCGCGACCGAAGTGCAGCTCCTCCGCCACGGCGACGAAGTACCTCAGCTCGCGCGTCTCCAGTGCGTCCATGGGCGCAGGATATCGGTGATACCGCTGGGGTATCAGGACCGATCGAACCGGTCTTGGACGCCCCGCCGGTACGGGCCGCACGATCGACGTGGGGCCGGACGGCGGCAGACCGCTCGCCCTCCGCGACCCCCCTGACGGAAGGCCACCACGTGAGCACCACCACCCCCACCCTGCCCGGCGGCACCTGGACCCTGGGCGACATGACCGTCACCCGGTTCGGCTACGGCGCCATGCAGCTCGCCGGCCCCGGGGTGCTGGGCCCGCCCGCCGACCGCGACGGCGCGCTCGCCGTCCTGCGCGAGGTGGTCGAGCTCGGCATCACGCACGTCGACACCGCCGGGGCCTACGGGCCGTGGATCACCAACGGGCTCATCCGCGAGGCCCTGCACCCGTACCCGGACTCGCTGCACGTGATCACGAAGGCCGGGGCCACCCGGGACGAGCAGGGCGGGTGGCCGGTGGCCCGCCGCCCGGAGCAGCTCCGCGCCCAGGTCCAGGGTGACCTGGAGTCGCTCGGGCTCGACGCCCTGGACCTCGTCCACCTCCGGCTCGGCAACGGGCAGGGGCGGCACCAGGAGTCGCTGGCCGAGGCGTTCGAGACCATGGTCGAGCTGCAGCAGGAGGGCCTGGTGCGGCACCTCGGCCTCACCAACGTGACCGCCCAGCAGGTGGCCGAGGCCCAGGCGATCGCGCCGATCGTGAGCGTGCAGAACATGTACAACCTCGCCTACCGGGACGACGACGAGCTGATCGACCGGCTCGCCGCGCAGGGCATCGCGTACGTGCCCTGGTTCCCGCTCGGCGGGTTCAGCCCGCTGCAGTCCGAGGCCCTGACCGCCGTCGCGGAGCGTCTCGGCGCCACCACGATCTCGGTCGCGCTGGCGTGGCTGCTCCAGCGTTCGCCCAACATCCTGCTGATCCCGGGTACGTCGTCGATCGCACACCTGCGGCAGAACGTCGCCGGTGCGGGTCTCGTGCTCGGGCCGGAGGACGTCGCGGAGCTGGACCGGATCGGCGGCCGGTAGGGAGCGCCGGCTACGGCATTCGATCACTATCGATCAGAATGTTGACCGTGTTGCGGGGTCCGTCCTAGGTTCTGGCCAAGCAGCGCGCAGAGCGGCGGCCTCAAGCGATCAGAAACGATCATCGCTGATCGCCGCTCCGTGCGCCGTTCCCAGTCAACGACGACGGAGAGTGCCTCATGCCACGTCCGCACCCCCGCACGGCCCGATCCACGGCCGTCGCCGCAGCCCTCGCGCTCGCCGCGGGTGGCCTCCTTGCCCCGTCGGCCAGCGCGAGCTCCCCGCGCGGGCCGGCCGCGGCCGCGCCGTCGGCCACCGTGCTCGGTCCGACGGGCGATGCCGCCGCGCTGCCCGTGCTCCGCCTCGACGATCCGTCGATCGACTGGCGCGAGCTGCTGGTCGACGGCGACGACGTCGAGCGCCGCGCCGACGGCACCGCGTACAACACGTTCGGCGGGTTCGGCTCGGTGTCCTGCAACAACACCAGCAAGCTGCTGCTCGACTACAAGGAGGAGCAGCCCGAGGCCTACTGGCGCATCATGCGGATGCTCTTCGACCCGGTCACGGGCGCGGGGCTCAAGCACATCAAGGTGGAGCTCGGCGCCGACAGCAACTCGTCGTCGGGCGCGGAGCCGGCCACCAAGCGCAGCGCCGACGAGCCCGCGAACGTGCTGCGCGGCGCCGGCTTCCACTTCATCGCCGATGCGCTGTCGATCAACCCGGACATCGAGACCGAGGCCCTGCGCTGGGGCGAGCCGTCCTGGACCGGTAACGATCCCGTGAAGCGCTACCAGTGGTACAAGGAGACCATCGACGCCGCGTACGACACGTTCGGTGTCGAGCTCGACTGGATGAGCCCGTCGCAGAACGAGGTGCGGGGCAGTACGTATCAGGCGGCCGAGCTGGCGTGGACGGTCCAGTTCGCGCAGTGGCTGGAGCGGGACGCGGCGGCGCCGGACGCCCGCTACGACTACTCGCACATCAAGATCGTGGCGCTGGACTCCTACCGCGAGGGCGACGCCGTCGCGGCGCGCATCCTGGCCGACCCGGCGGCCCTGGAGCAGATCGACGCCCTCGGCTACCACTACGACATCGTGGGCGGCCCCAATGTGACCCGGCTGAACAAGGAGTTCGGCAAGGAGATCCTGTACTCCGAGGGCGTGGCCCCGATGATCGACCCGCAGTACCGCCTCGCCGCGGACCCTTCCCGGGGCGGCGTCGGCGGCACGGTCTCGGCCGCCGACATCGCGGACCGGTTCATCAACGCCTACCGCTGGAGCGGCGCCGGGAGCGACCCGGCGCACATGACCACGTTCCTGTTCCAGCCCGCGGTCAGTGCCATGTACGAGGGCACGCAGTACTCGCCCAAGCACCTGGTGCGGGCCTCCGACCCGTGGTCGGGCTACTGGGAGGGCGACGTCGGCCTGGTCGCCGTGCGGCACTTCCACCAGTTCGTCGGCGACGGCTGGGAGTACGTCGAGGGCGCCACGGGCGGTGACGGCACCAAGGGCGACGGCGGCACCAATGTCGACACGTCCACCCGCACGGTCCTGACCGCCCGCACGCCCGCCGACGCCGACGGCGCCGCCCAGTGGTCCCAGGTGCATGCCAACAACACCCGCACCGACCGGTACTTCGAGGTCAAGGTGGCCGACCTGGGGGAGCGTGGCCGCCCGCTGTACGCGTGGGAGACCCGCGGGCCGGACGCCGGCCAGGAGCACGACGCGAACTACTTCCAGAACACCGGCGTCTACGAGCCGGTCCGCACGGAGACGATCGACGGCGTGGAGCACGACGTCTACCAGGTCGAGGTGCCCGCCTACTCCATCCTCACGCTGTCGACGCTCGCGCACGGCACCTCCGGTGCGACGGCCGAGTACGTGCCGGGCGACCTCGCGCCGGACGCGGAGGACACCATCCTCCCGCTGCCGTACCGCGACGACTTCGAGTACGACGGGTACCCGGTCACGACCGTCGGCGGGCGTGAGATGACCTACCTGGAGCGCCGCGGCGGCACGCCGCGCTACACGGCGGACCAGGACGGCGCGTTCGAGGTGGTGGACACCGGCCGTGGGCACGTGCTCCAGCAGCAGATCCACGCGGGCAACCGCGGCTTCACCTGGAACGTCTGGGGCAACGGCCGGCAGGACGTGCTCCAGACGGCGGCGCCGTCCACGGTGCTGGGCGACCACCGCTGGGCCGACTACGCGGCCGCCGTGGACTTCCGCCTGGACGGCGTGGACCGCGACGCGAGCCTGGCGAACTACGCGGGACTCGGCGTGCGGCAGACGTACGCGCGCGGCGGTGACCAGGCCACGTACGCGGTCCGCGTCCACGAGGACGGCCGGTGGCAGCTCCGCAAGCTCGACCAGGTCGTGGCCTCGGGTGCGGTGGCCGGGTTCGACGCGGCCGCGTGGCACCGGCTGGCCGTCGAGGCGCGTGGGAACGTCGTCACGGCGACGCTCGACGGCGTCCGGCTCCGGCAGTACACGGACTCGTCGGCCAACCCGGTGCTCGCGGGGCGGATCGCGCTGACCAGCGGGTTCTACAACACCCGCTACGACAACCTCGCGGTGACGCCGGTCCAGGGGTACGCGTGGGCCTCGGAGAAGATCGACGACGCCGACCCGCGCCTGACCTACCCGGACGGGTTCACGTTCACACAGGCCGGGTACGCCCACTTCAACCGGACGCAGCACGTGCTGTCCGCGGGCCGTTCCGTGACCGTCCCCTTCCGGGGCACCGGGCTCAACCTCTTCGGCGCCACGGCTGCGGCCACCCTGGAGGTGCGGGTCGACGGCGGCCCGCCGCGCACGGTGCAGGTGGGGCCGGCCGGCACGCGCGAGACGTCGTACTGGCTGCGCGACCTCGGCAACCATCCCCACACGGTCACGGTCCGGGTGGTCAGCGGCACGTACACGCTGGACGGCGTGGACGTGCTGACCCCGGGTCGCCCCTGACCAGCACGGCCTAGAGGCACAGCGAGCTCGGTCGGTTGCCTCGAGATCGGTCCATCGGCGGACCGATCTCGAGGCAACCGACCGAGCTCGCGTGCGTTGCGGAGCGTGTCGCCGGCTCTTGACGGCCCGGATTCGCCCTCGTAATATCCAGACCGCAAGACTGCAAGAAATTGACAGGCAACGAGCACAAAGCAGTGCACGTGCTGCAACTCTTCACTCTCGCCTCCGGTGTACCGGCTCCTCGCGGGTTGGTTCGGTGGCGCCGACCCGACCCACCCAGGACGTCGACGCGGACCAGCCGGTCGTGCCGTCGTCGGGCGACGCAGCCCGCGGGTGGACGACGCCCGCCCCGGCGGGAGAACGAGGACGTTCATGAGAATCCCCTGGAAGCACACGGTCGTGGCGAGCGCCGCGCTGGCACTGGTCGCCCCGCTCGGCCTGGCCGCCGTCGCACAGGCCGCGGACGCCACGAACCTGGCGCTCGGCGCGCCGATCACGGCGTCGTCCGTGACGCAGGACTACGTGGCGGGCAACGCCAACGACGGGAACACCGGCACCTACTGGGAGGGGGCGGGCGGGCAGTACCCGGCGCACCTCACGGTCGACCTCGGTCGGGAGGCCGACGTCGACCGCGTCGTCGTCACGCTGCCGCCGCCCGCGGCCTGGTCGCCGCGCACGCAGACGTTCAGCGTGCTCGGCCGGTCCGACGGTGAGTCGGCGTTCCGGACGCTCAAGGCCCCGGCCGCCTACGCGTTCGACCCCGCGAGCGGCAACCGGGTCGAGATCCCGGTCGACGGCGCGGCCGACGAGGTGCGGCTCGCGTTCACCGCCAACACCGGCGCGGGCAACGGCCAGGTCTCCGAGCTGCAGGTGTGGGGCACCCCCACGGGCGACCCCGACCCGACCGATCCCACCGACCCGCCGGACCCGACCGGCACCAACTACGCCGCCGGCCGCCCGGCGGTCGCGTCGTCGGCCGAGTGGACGTACGTGGCCGCGAACGCCGTGGACGGGCAGGCCGGCACCTACTGGGAGGGCGCCGGCGGGCAGTACCCCGCCACGCTCGACGTCTCCCTGGCCGCACCCACGCAGCTCGGCAGCGCGCGCGTGCGCCTCAACCCGGACGGCGCGTGGGGTCCGCGCACCCAGACGTTCTCGGTCTGGGGGCGCACCGGCACGGGTTCCTGGCAGGAGCTCAAGGCCTCGGCCGGCTACGCCTTCGCGCCCGCGACGGGCAACCTGGTGGACATCCCGCTGACGGGCACCGTGACGGACGTGCGCCTGCGGTTCACCGGCAACACCGGCGCAGGCAACGGGCAGGTCGCGGAGCTCGAGGTCTACGGCACCCCGGCGCCGAACCCGAACCTCACCGTGACCGCGGTGACCACCGCCCCGGCATCGCCCACCGCGACCACGCCGGTGACGCTCACCGCGACCGTCAAGAACACGGGCGACCTCGCCTCGGCGGCCACGACGCTCGACGCGAAGGTCGGCGGCAGCACGGCCGGCTCGGCCGACGTCGCCGCGCTCCAGCCCGGCGCGACCGCCCAGGTGGAGGTCGCGGCCGGCACCCGGCCGGCCGGCGAGTACACGGTGGGCGCCGTCGTCGACCCCGACGACGAGGTCGCCGAGCAGGACGAGACCGACAACGCCTTCACGGCCCCGGCCAAGCTCGTGGTCGGGGAGGCGCCCGGGCCCGACCTGGAGGTCGTGTCGGTGTCCTCGGACCCGGCCAACCCTGCGGTCGGCGCGGCCGTGTCCTTCTCGGTGCAGGTGCGCAACCGCGGCGACGAGCCGGTCGCGGCCGGCTCGGTCACCCGCGTGGTCGCGGGCTCGACCACCCTGAGCGGCACGACGCCGGCCGTCCCCGCGGGCGGCACCGTCACCGTCACGCCGTCCGCGACGTGGACGGCGACCAACGGCGGCGTCACCGTGACCGCCACGGCCGACGCGACCGACGTCGTCGACGAGACCAACGAGGACAACAACACCGGCACGCTCGCGGTGACCGTGGGGCGCGGCGCCGCCGTGCCGTACACCACGTACGAGGCCGAGGACGGGCAGTACACCGGCACGCTGCTGGAGACCGACCCGCTGCGCACGTTCGGGCACACCAACTTCGCCACCGAGTCGTCGGGCCGCGAGTCGGTGCGGCTGACCAGCACGGGCCAGTACGTGCAGTTCACGTCCACCACCCCGACCAACTCGATCGTGGTGCGCAACTCCATCCCGGATGCCGCCGGCGGCGGGGGACAGGAGAAGACCATCAGCCTCTACGCGGACGGCCAGTTCGTGCAGAAGCTGACGCTCTCCTCGAAGCACTCGTGGCTGTACGGCACCACCGACCAGCCCGAAGGCCTCACGAACACCCCGGGCGGCGACGCCCGGCGCCTGTTCGACGAGTCGCACGCCCTGCTGGGCCGCTCGTTCCCGGCGGGCACGGAGTTCAGGCTGCAGCGCGACGCCGGGGACGACGCCGCGTTCTACGTCATCGACCTGGTCGAGCTGGAGCAGGTCGCGCCGCCCACCGCCAAGCCGGCGGAGTGCACCTCCATCACGGAGTACGGCGCCGTGCCGAACGACGGCCTCGAGGACACGGCCGCCATCCAGGCCGCCGTCACCGCGAACCAGGAGGGCGAGATCGACTGCGTGTGGATCCCGGCGGGCCAGTGGCGCCAGGAGAAGAAGATCCTCACGGACGACCCGCTCGACCGCGGCACGCACAACCAGGTGGGCATCAGCGACGTCACGATCCGCGGCGCGGGCATGTGGCACTCGCAGCTCTACAGCCTGATCAAGCCGCACCTCGCCCCGGGCGTCATCAACCACCCGCACGAGGGCAACTTCGGGTTCGACATCGACGACAACGTCCAGATCTCCGACATCGCGATCTTCGGCTCGGGCGACATCCGGGGCGACAACGGCCAGCAGGAGGGCGGCGTCGGCCTCAACGGGCGGTTCGGCCAGAACACGAAGATCACCAACGTGTGGATCGAGCACGCGAACGTGGGCGTCTGGGTGGGTCGCGACTACTCGAACATCCCCGAGCTGTGGGGGCCGGGCGACGGCGTCGAGTTCTCCGGCATGCGCATCCGCAACACCTACGCGGACGGCATCAACTTCAGCAACGGCACGCGCAACTCGCTGGTGTTCAACTCCTCGTTCCGCAACACGGGTGACGACGCGCTGGCCGTCTGGGCCAACCCGTACGTCAAGGACCGCAACGTCGACATCGGCCACGACAACGCGTTCCGGAACAACACCGTCCAGCTCCCGTGGCGCGCCAACGGCATCGCGATCTACGGCGGCTACGACAACACAGTCGAGAACAACCTGGTCTACGACACCATGAACTACCCCGGGATCATGCTGGCGACCGACCACGACCCGCTGCCGTTCTCGGGCACCACGCTGATCGCCAACAACGGCCTGTACCGCACGGGCGGGGCGTTCTGGAACGAGGACCAGGAGTTCGGGGCGATCACGATCTTCCCGCAGACCCACGACATCACCGGGGTCACCATCCGCGACACGGACATCGTCGACTCCACGTACGACGGCATCCAGTTCAAGAACGGCGGCGGCAACATGCCCGACGTCCGGATCACGAACGTGCGGATCGACCGGTCGAACAACGGCTCCGGCATCCTCGCGATGGCCGGTGCCCGTGGCAACGCGATCCTGTCGAACGTGACCGTCACGAACTCCCGCGACGGTGACATCGAGAAGGAACCGGGCTCGCCGTTCACCTTCACGGGGCAGTAGGGCCGTAGGCAGGGCCTCTGCCGCCGTCGACCCCGTGGGCGGCGGTCTCGTCCGCACCGGTGAGCGCCGACCGGTGCGGACGGACGGAGGCCCGTGTGACGAGGTGCCGGGTGGGCTGCACCGTGTGTGCCTGAGCGTCGCGTATGCCGGCTCAGCCGAACGATTCGGCAGGGCCGGCATCCGCGGCGTACAGGCGAACGTGGTTCGGCCCACCCGGCACCTTGGCTCAGGCCGACGCCGGCCGGAGGGCGTCGCGGAAAGCCGCGACCGCCGCGCCGCACGCCCAGTCGATGAACGTGTGCCGCCGCACCACCAGGCGGCAGCTCGCGGCCGCGCCGAACGCGTGCGCGGCGAACTCCTCGCGGATGCGGCGCTCGTACAGGTCGTACTCCATGACGCCCTCGCCCGCGATGACGACGACCTCCGGGTCCACGAGGTTCACGGTGACCGCGAGAGCCGCCCCGATCGCCGTGCCCGCGCGGTTGAAGGCGTCGACGGCGGTGCGGTCGCCGTCGTGCGCGAGGGTCACGGCGTCCGCGAGGGTGAGGGTGGGGTCGCCGTGACCGGCGCGCACCGCGTCACGGATCGCCCCCGAGGAGGCGACCGCCTCGACGCAGCCCCGGCGCCCGCACACGCACAGCGCGTCCGGCGGGGCGAGCGGCAGGTGGCCGATCTCGCCCACCACGCCGTGCGCGCCCACCAGCACGTCGCGGTTGACGGAGATGCCGCAGCCGATGCCGGCGCCGATGGTGACGATCGCGAAGCTCTCGGCCTCCACGCCCAGCCCGAACCACTGCTCGGACTTCGTCAGGGCGCGCACGTCGTTCTCGACGATCACCGGCAGGTCCACCTGCCGCGCCACACGCGCCCCCAGGGGCACGTGGGACCACCCGAGCAGCGGGGAGTGGCGGACGACGCCGGAGGCGGTGTCGACCTCGCCCGACACCGAGACGCCGAGGCCGACGAGCCGGTCGGCGCTGTCGCCGAGCTTGTCCACCAGCCGGCGGGCGCAGCGCACGATCTCGGCCACCACCGTGTCGGGGTCGTGCCGGGCCAGCGGGCGGCGGACCGAGGTGAGCACCTCGTTGCCGATGCTCACCGCGACACCGACGAGCTCGTCGGCGTTCACCTTGATGCCGATCGCGAGCATCGAGCGCGGCACGACGCTCAGCGGGTAGACGGGGCGCCCGGGCGACGAGCTCTCGGCGTGCTCGCCGACCGTGACGAAGCCGTCGCGGATCAGCGGGCTGACGGTCTTGGTCACCTTCGCCGGGGAGAGCCCGGTCAGCCGCCCCACCTCGATCCGGCTGACCGGCCCGTGCGTGATGATGCGCGTGAAGATCTCCGCCGACGCCGCCGTGCGCAGGAGCGGGCGGCGCGGGGCCGCCGGGGGAGGTGGTGCGCTCATGGGAACCTCGTGGTCGGGCCCGGGTGCGGCGTCCCGCCTCTCCGGCAGGACGGCGCACCCGGGCCGGTGGTCACTTGGACAGGATCTCGGCGGCCTTGTCCGAGGCCTCCTGCCAGACGTCGTCGTCCCGCTGGTGGCTGTAGTACGCCTCGAACAGCGGCTGCAGCTCGGACTTGAGCTCCGCGCCGTTGCCGTAGGCGAGCGACGGCTCCAACTCGCCGTTCTTCGCGTAGTCCACGAAGACGCTGAGGTCGACGCCCTGCTCGAGCTGGTCGGCGGCGAGCGCGTCCATGGCCGACGGGATGGACGGGAAGAACGAGCCCGACGTCAGCGCGGCGCTCTCCTGGCACTCGGCGGTGCCCATGAACGAGATCCAGTCCCAGGCCGCCTGCTTGACCTTGCTGCCCGACCACAGCATGTTGCCGTTGGAGTTGCTCATGACCACGCGCGTCTCGCCGTCGGGGCCGAGCACGTTCGGCGCGATGCCCACCGACAGGCCCGGCAGCTTCGCGAACGTCGTGGCCGACCACGAGCCGCCGGAGATCATCGCGACCGAGCCCGAGCCCAGCTGCTCGGTGTCACCCACGGTGAACTGGCCGAACTCCGGGGCCAGGCCTCGGTCGGACAGGCCACGCAGATATCTCATCGTCCCGGTGAAGTCCGGGTCGTCGAAGGCGAACGACGTGGGCCAGCTCTCGGGCTCACGCATCTGCCAGCCCGTCGAGGCGGCGAACTGGTACCAGGTGGTCTGGCCCAGGTAGTCGGCGGTGCCGAGCGCGCCGATGCCGTACACGGCCACGTGGTCCTTGTCGAAGCCCTTCTCGTCGCCCCGCGTGCCGTTCTCGTCCACGGTCAGGCGCGCCACGACGTCGTCGAAGGTGCCGCCGTCGTCCGGGTTCCAGGTCATGTTCTGCACGTCGTCCTCGGTGAGGCCCGCGTCCTTGAGCATGTCCTTGTTGTAGTAGAAGGCCGACCCGGCGAAGTCCAGGGGCAGCGCGTACTGCTTGTCGTCCGTGTACGTGAACGCCGGGACGCCCACGTTGAACACGCCCAGGTCGTAGTCCGACTCGGCGATGTAGTCGTCGAGCGGCTCGAGCTGGCCCTGCTGCGCGTACGAGTCCAGGAACTCGACGCTGTTCTGGAAGGCGTCGGGCGCGTTGCCCGCGACGAAGCCCGCGGTGAGCTTGGTGAAGTAGTCGTCGACCGCGTACTGGGTGATGTTGACCGTGATGTCGGGGTACTTCTCCTGGAAGGCGGGCAGGCAGGTCTTGTACGACTCGGCCTGCTTCTCGTCCCAGGTCCACCAGTTGACGGTGCCCGCGTGGGCACCCTCCTCGGCGGCGCCGCCGGCCGAGCCGCCCGCGCACGCGGTCAGCGAGAGGGTGACGGCGGCTGCGGCGACGATGCCCAGCATGTGCTTCGTTCTCATGATTCCTCTTCGATCAGGGGAGACGGATGGGTGAGGTGGCCGGCGTCGGCCCCGAGCATGCGGCCGAGCACGTCGAGCGCGCCCTGCCGGTCGAGGCTTCCGCCGGCGTCGTGGCCGTTGGCCGGCCAGACGGCGATGTCGTGCGGCGCGGCGTACTCGTTGTGCGCGGCGAACACGGTCTGCGGGGGAGTGATGTCGTCGTCGAGCCCGCAGGAGAACCACGCGGGCACGTGTGCCAGGCGCGCGAAGTTGACGACGTCGACGTAGCGCAGCGTGGCGAGCGCGCGCTCG
Source organism: Promicromonospora sp. MS192 (assembly GCF_049532985.1). Taxonomy (GTDB): domain Bacteria; phylum Actinomycetota; class Actinomycetes; order Actinomycetales; family Cellulomonadaceae; genus Promicromonospora. The sequence goes on from NZ_CP186693.1 coordinate 889,189, forward strand.
CGGCGCGGCCGGTCCCGGGCGAACAGGTCGGCCAGCTCGCGGTACGGGCCCTGTGCGGCCAGGGTCAGCGCACCGGGCAGGTCGGCGAGGAACGGTGCCTGGGCGAGCACCGCCCGGACCCCGTCGGCGAGGTACCCGGCGGCCAGGGCGATCCCGGCGCCCTGGCTGTTGCCGAGCACGGCCACACGGCCGGGGTCCACACCGGGCAGCCGGCGCACGGCGTCGACGGCCAGGGCCGCGTCCGTGAACACGCGGCGGTAGTAGTACCCGGCGGGGTCGGCCAGGCCGCGCGTCACGTAGCCCGTGCTGTCACCCCACGGGCCGTCCGGCGTGGAGCCGTCACCCTGGCCACGGGTGTCCATGACGAGGTGGGCGTAGCCCGCCGCCGACCACGTGAGGTCGTCGATGGCGTGCCCGCGCCCCGCGCCGTAGCCCGTGAAGTGGACCACCGCGGGCAGCGGGCCGGAGCGGTGCCGCGGCAGACGCAGCCAGGCGCGTACCGGGTCGCCGGCGAAACCGGGGAACGTCACGTCCAGGACGTCGATCGCGTCCAGCGGGGTGGGCACCGGGACGGCAGCCGGCGCCTCCGCGCTCGCGGCCCGTGCCTCGGCGAGGGTGTCGCGCCAGAACGCGGCGAAGTCGTCCGGGAGATCCTGTGTCGACCGGTAGGCGTGCAGCGCCGCCTCGCGGGGGTCCGCGGTCATGACGCCTCCGTCCCGGCCGGCGCCGCCGTGGCGGCGAACAGGTCCGCGACCGGGACCGTCGCGCCGTCGACGGGCAGCGTGCGGGACAGGCCCGCGAAGGTCACGACCACCTCGTGCGCTGCGCCGCCGACGGCGTCGTGCAGCCGCAGGGTGGCCGGGCGGCCGGCCCGCCAGGCGAGGTCGACCGCGATGCCGCCACGGGTGCGCACGCCCGTGACGCGGCCATCGGGCCAGGCCGCGGGCAGGGCGGGCAGCAGACGGAGCGGGTCTTCCGGGGTGCCCTCGCTGGAGCCGACCAGCAGCTCCGCGATCGCCGCGGCCAGGCCGAAGTTGCCGTCGATCTGGAACGGCGGGTGCGTCGAGAACAGGTTGGGCAGCAGCCCGCCCCACTCGGAGCCGTCCACCGGGGCGTCGCGCTCGGGGTCACCGGTGTACGGGTGGGTCGCCTCGCGCAGCAGGTCGCGCGCGACGTCGCCGTCGCCCAGCCGGGCCCGCATCAGCATCTTCCACGACCACGACCAGCCCATGGCCCCCGGGCCGCGCGCGTCGAGCGTGCGGCGGGCGGCCTGCGCGAGGCCGGGGGTGCGCACCGGGTCGATCAGGTCGAGCGGGTGCAGCCCGATCAGCGGCGACAGGTGGCGGTGGTGCGGGTCGGTCGCGACCACGTCGTCGCCCCACTCGTGCAGCGTGCCGTCGTCCGCGACGCGCAGGGGTGCCAGGCGGGGGAGCGCCGCGCGGATCTCGTCGAGCAGCGCCTCGTCCGCGCCGCCGGCCGCGAGGTCCGCCGCGGCGAGCGTCCGCTCGAACGTGGCCCGGATCAGCGTCAGGTCCATCGCGGACGACGTCGACACCGCTCCGGTCGACCCGTCGGCGCGGCGGAACGAGTTCTCGGGGGACGTCGACGGCGAGGTGCCGAGGGTGCCGTCGGCGTCGGGCACCAGCCAGTCCAGGGCGAACGCGCTCGCGCCGAGCAGCAGCGGCAGCACGCGCCCGGTCAGCTCGTCACGGTCGCGGCCGTACTCCCAGCGCTGCCACAGATGGTCCGCGAGCCACAGGCCGCCCATCGGCCAGAACGCCCAGGACGTCGCGCCGTGGCCCGCGCCGACGGGCAGCGCCCAGCCCCACGGGTCGGTGTTGTGGTGCGCCACCCAGCCGCGCGCCCCGTAGAGGGCACCGGCGACGGCGCGTCCCTGGTGGGCGACCCGCTCGACGAGGTCGAGCAGGGGTCCGTGCAGCTCGCCCAGGCCGGTGCGCTCGGCGAGCCAGTAGTTCATCTGGGTGTTGATGTTGATCGTGTAGTTGGACGACCACGGCGGCCGCATCGACGCGTTCCAGATGCCCTGGAGGTTCGCCGGCGGTGACCCGGGCCGCGACGACGAGACGAGCAGGTAGCGCCCGTAGGCGTACAGCACCGGGGCCAGCGCGCGGTCGTCGCCGTCCGCGAGGAGGGTCGCGACGTCGACGGGTTCACCCGTCGCGGGGACGGCGGCGTGCCCGTCGTCCTGTGCGTCGCGGCCGATCTCCAGGCCCGACCGCCCGAGGAGCTCCCGGGCGTCGGTCTCGTGCCGGATGCGCAGCTCGCCGCCGTCGGTCGCCGCGAGGCGCCCGGCTCGCCGGGCCGCGCGGGCGACCAGCGCGTCGCCGGTCGCGGGCGGCTCGTGCCGCCACCAGCGGCGCGTGTTCGTCTCGGTGGTGGTGGCGAGCAGGATCCGGCGTGCCCCCGTGACCACGACCTCGTACCCGGCCGGCGGCGGCGTGTCGCCGGTGCCCGTCCCGGCAGCGTGGCCGGCCGGCCGGACGGTTGCCGTCCCGTCGGTGTGCAGCGCCACGGCGACGGCCGCGACGGGGTCGAACCCCGGCCCGCCGTCCCGCCACACGTGGGCGACGGCGTCCGGCTCGTGCTGCGGCGCGCCGTCGATCGGTGCCTCGACGAGCAGCGCCAGGTGCGCGCTCCCGGGACCCTGCGCCCGGGCGTCGGCGTCCACGACCCGCAGGGGCGAGCGCAGGCGCAGCACGGCCGAGACCGGTGCGTCGGCGACGAGCTCGACGAACAGCGCGCCGTCGGCCGCCCCCGCCCAGGTGCTGCGGCGCACGCGCACGCCGTCGACCAGGAACGACTCGTCGACCACGGCGCAGGCCAGGTCGAGCACCCGCTCGTACCCGGCCGCGTCGATCCGGCCCAGGTCCAGGCCGAGGTCGCCCAGCGGCAGGAACTCCTGGCTCCACGGGCCCTCGAAGGTGCGCAGCAGCCGCTCGGCCGCCGCGTCGTCGTGCCGGGCGACGGCGTCGCGCACCTCGGCGAGGCGGTCCGGTCCGGCGCCGCCGGCGAGGACGGCGTCGAGCGCCTGCCGGGGACCGTCGGGGGTGCCGGACCACAGCGACGAGTCGTTGAGCGTCACGCGGCCGCGGGCGTCGCCGAGCACCATGCCGCCGATCTCGCCGTTGCCGACGGGTGTGGCCGCGGTCCAGTGCGGGGCAGGCTCGGTCCAGCGCAGGCGGACGGGGCCCGGTGCGGCGCTCACTTGAGCCCCGAGAAGCCGATGGAGTCCACGATGCGGCGGCCGAACGCGACGAACAGCAGCAGCATGGGCAGCGCCGCGACCAGCGTGGCGGCCATCAGCCCGGCCCAGTCGGGTGCGGCCTGCGGCGAGGACTGCTTGAACACGGCCAGCGCGAGGGTCAGCGGCCGCACGCTGTCGTCGCTGGTGACCAGGAGCGGCCAGAAGTAGTCGTTCCAGGCCCCGATGAAGCCCAGGATCGACAGCGTCGTCACGGGGCCGGACGTCATGGGCAGCGTGATCTGGAACAGCACGCGCAGCCGGCTCGCGCCGTCGATGAGCGCCGCCTCCTCGATCTCGTGGCTGAGGCCGAGCATGAACTGCCGCAGGAAGAAGATGTTGAACGCCGAGAACAGCGCACCCGGCAGGATCAGGCCGCCGAACGTGTTGAGCAGGCCCAGGTCCTTGACCAGCACGAAGTTCGGCAGCAGCGTCAGGATGCCCGGGACCATCAGCGCCGTGAGCAGCACGGAGAAGACCAGGTCGCGGCCCTTCCAGTGCAGGCGGGCGAAGGCGTAGGCGGCGATCAGCGAGAAGAACACCACCAGCCCGGTCTGGAGCGTCGCGAAGACCAGCGAGTTCAGGGCGAAGTGCAGGATGTTGATGCTGGCGCCGGAGCCGCCCTCCGCCAGCGACTCCGCGGACGTCGCGATGCCCAGCACCCTCCGGAACGCGCCGAGCGTGAAGTCCGCCGGCAGCAGCGACGACGGGTTGGTGATGAGCGCGTAGTTGTTGGAGAACGACGTCCGCACGATCCAGTAGAACGGGAAGATCGTCACGAGCACGACGGCGCCGAGGTAGGTCCAGGCGAGGGCGCGCCCGGGGCTGAGGCGGCGTCGTGCGGACGACGGCCGGTGGTGGGCCCGGGCCGGTGCGCCGGTGCCGGCGGGTGCGCCGGTCAGGGCGCGCGCCGGGGACGTGGTTGCGGACATGCGGGAGCTCCTCGCTGGTTCAGGACGACTCGCTGGTTCGTGGGCAGGGCGGGGCGACGGCGACGGTCAGTCGGTGTCCGACTCGTCGGCGCGCAGCAGGCGCATCTGCAGGAAGGTGATGGCGATGAGCATCGCGAACAGCGCGAGCGACATCGTCGCGGCGTAGCCGAACTCGAACTGGCCGAACGCCTTGTCGTAGATGTAGAGCTGCAGCACGTTGGAGGCGCGCGCGGGGCCGCCCTGCGTGGTCACGGCGACGATGTCGAAGACCTGGAACGAGCCGATCACGGTCAGCACCAGCACCATCGCCAGCACCGGCCGCAGGAGGGGCAGGGTGAGGCGCCGGAACATCTGCACCTCGGTGGCGCCGTCGATGCGGCCCGCCTCGTAGATGGACGGCGGGATGGTCTGCAGGCCGGCGAACACGATGATCGCGTTGTAGCCCATGCCCTTCCAGACGCTGATCAGCGCGATCGTCGGGATGGCCCACTTGCTGGAGCCCAGGAAGAACACGGGGTCGAGACCGAGCTGGCGGATCGCGATGTTCACGATGCCGAGCTGGGCGTCGAGCATCCACGACCAGGTGGTCGCCGCGACCACGCCCGAGATGAGGAACGGCAGGATGATGACGCCGCGCAGCAGGGTGGACGCCGTCAGCCGGTGCAGCACCACCGCCGTCGTCACCGACAGGGCCATCCCGATCACCACGGACAGCACGACGAAGTACGCCGTGACGCCGAGCGAGTGCCAGAAGACCTCGTCGGCGACGAGGCGCCGCAGGTTGTCCAGGCCGGTCCACTGCGGCGGGGTGAGCACGCGGAAGTCGGTGAAGCTCAGGTAGATGCCCCGCAGCGTCGGGTAGGCGGCGAACACCAGGAAGCCCACGACGGCGGGTGCGACCAGCACCCAGGCCAGGCGTGCGTCGCCCCGGTGCGCGGGTGATCCCCCGTGCCGTACCGAGCCTGTGTCCCGCGTCGCGCGGCGTCCGCGTGACGGGGTTGTCGTGGAGATCGCCATCGGCCTCATCCCTCGTCGTCGAGCTGCAAGGAGGCAGACACCTCGCTTGCCGCCGACAGCGTAGAGCGACTAAGTTTCCACTGTCAAGAAAGTCGATCCGGGGTGGTGAAGATGTCTGCTGGTGATGGATACGCGGTGCTGCGTGCGGCTGGGGTGTCGCTCGTGCTCGACCTGGAGGGCGAGATGCCCCAGGTGCTGCACTGGGGCGCGGACCTCGGCGACGTGGGTCCCGACGGCGTCGCCGCGCTGCGGGAGTCCGGTGTGCCGGCGCGGGTGGCCAACTCGCCGGAGACGCCCCGCGTGCTCACGCTGCTGCCCGTCGAGCGCGACTCCTGGTCGGGGTTTCCCGGCATCGAGGGGCACCGCGGCGGCACGGCGACGACGCCCCGCCCGGTGCTGAGCGGCGCGACCGTCGAGGTGCCGGACGACGGCGTCGGCGGCACCGTGCGGCTGGACGTGCGCGAGCCGATCGCGGACCTCGCCCTCGCGGCCGAGCTCGAGCTGGAGCCGACCGGGGTGCTGCGCGTGCGGTGGTCGGTCACGGCGCAGGGGTCCGGCACGTACGACCTGTCGCACGTCACGGCGCTCCTGCCGGTGCCTGCCCGTGCGACGCAGGTGCTGGACTTCAGCGGGCGCTGGAGCCGGGAGCGCGCACCGCAGCGCCTGCCGCTCGTGGACGGCGCCCACGTGCGCGAGGTGCGCCGGGGCAAGCCCGGCCTCGACTCGCCCTACCTGCTGGTGGCGGGCACGCCGGGCTTCGCGCACCGCGCGGGTGAGGTGTGGGCCGCGCACGTGGCCTGGAGCGGCGACCAGCGGTGGATCGCGCAGCGGCTGCCCGAGGGTGCCGGTGTGCACGGCGCGGTGATCGGCGGCGGCGACCTGCCGCGGCCCGGCGAGGTGCGGCTGGGTCCCGGCGAGCGGTACGAGGCGCCCGACGTGCTCTTCGCCTGGTCGGACGCCGGGCTCGACGGCCTCGCCGACCGGTTCCACCGCCGCGCGCGCACGCGCCGTCCCCGCTCCACCCCGCAGCCCCTGGTGCTCAACACGTGGGAGGCCGTCTACTTCGACCACGACCTCGGGCGGCTGGGCGAGCTCGTGGACCGCGCGGCCCGCGTGGGTGTCGAGCGGATCGTGCTCGACGACGGCTGGTTCCGCGGCCGCCGTGACGACACGGCGGGGCTCGGCGACTGGCAGATCGAGGCGGACGTCTGGCCCGACGGGCTCGACCCGTTCGTGGAGCGCGTGCACGCCGCGGGCATGGAGTTCGGGCTGTGGTTCGAGCCCGAGATGGTCAACCTCGACTCCGACCTGGCGCGGCTGCACCCGGAGTGGCTGCTGGCGCCGTCGGCGGGCGTGGGGGCGAGCTTCCGCAACCAGTACGTGCTCGACGTCGCGCACCCCGACGCGTACGCGTACCTCGTCGAGTCGATCTCGAAGCTCGTGGAGCGCTACGACATCGCGTACATCAAGTGGGACCACAACCGCGAGCTGCACGAGGCGGTGGTCCGCGGCGGCGCCGACGGCGACCGTCCGGGGGTGCGGCGGCAGACGCTCGCGCTGTACGCCCTGCTCGACGAGCTGCGTGAGCGGCACCCGACGCTGGAGATCGAGAGCTGCGCGTCGGGTGGCGGGCGCATCGACCTGGGCATCCTGGAGCGCACCGACCGGGTCTGGACGTCGGACTGCAACGACCCCGTGGAGCGCCAGCAGATCCAGCGCTGGAGCGAGCTGCTGCTGCCGCCCGAGCTGCTCGGGTCGCACGTCGGCGCGGCGCGGGCGCACACCACGAACCGCGTCACCGACCTGTCGTTCCGGCTCGTGACGGCGGCGTTCGCGGCACCGGGCATCGAGTGGGACATCACCGGCTGCACCGACGAGGAGATGGCGCAGCTCGCGTCCTGGGCGACGTTCGTGACCTCCCGGCGGCCCCTGCTGCACTGGGGAGTGCGGGTGCACGCCGACCTGGCCGACGACCAGACGCTGCTGCACGGCACCGTCGCCCAGGACGGCGCGCAGGCGCTGTTCGCCTGGGTGCGGCTGGCGAGCTCGGCGGGTCCCCAGGCGGCCCGCGTGCCGTTCCCGGGGCTGGACCGCGACCGGGACTACGTGGTGCGCGTACCGGACGCCTTCGGTCCGGCCGCGGTGCACGGCCAGGAGCCCGCCTGGCTCGCGCGTGCTCGGAGCACGGAGGGCTTCCGGGTGCCCGGAGCGATCCTGGCGGGCGCGGGTCTGCCCCTCCCGGTGCTCCACCCGGCCTCGGCGCTGGTCCTGGAGCTCACCTCGGTGTGACCCCCGCGCGTCAGACGCTCAGGTCGGCAGGTGACCTGAGCGTCTGGCACGCGGTCGCTGGTCAGCGGGTGTAGCGGAAGCCGTCCGTGCGCATCGGTGCGTCCGAGCCGTTCAGCACCACGACGCGGTGCTCGCCGCGGCGCAGGCCCGCGACCGAGTACAGCTCCTGCTGCGTGCGGCGGGTCGCGGTGCGGGTGTCGACCGTCTCGGCGAGCACCCCGTCCACGTAGACGTGGACCGGTCCCTGGTCCGGCGCCGTCGGCGCGACCCAGGTCACGCCGGTGCCCGTGAACGTCAGGTCGGTCCACGCCGCGCCCTGCGCCGTGTGCACGTCGTCCGCGGCGTCGCCGCGGAACCCGAAGGTCAGGGCGGTGTCGCCCGCCGGCAGCGCCGTCAGGAAGCCGGCCGACAGCACGACGGCCGAGCCGTCCACGGTGTAGTCGGCACCGCGCTCCAGGACGGTGTCGCCGTACCGGATCCCGGTGAGCTCGCCCGGGTCGCGCGCGAGCTCGACGCGGGTCGCCTCCGCCCCGTCGTCGGGTACCACGATCGCGTTCGGCGTCACCAGGTTCTCCTGCTCGACGTCGATCCGGTCCAGCAGCATGAACCGGCCGCTCTTCTTCTCGACGCGCAGCGTGTGCTCGCCGTCCGCCAGGTCGCTCGCCGACCACACCGCCTGCTGGCTCTCGCGGGGGGTCCCGGCGGGCAGCGAGGCGTCCACCGTGGCCACGGGCTCGCCGTCGAGGAAGACCGCCACCTCGCCCTGGGACTCGTCACGCTCGGTCACGTACGTCACGCCGGTGCCGCGGAAGGTCAGCTCGAACGCGTCGCCGTCCTTCTCGGTCCAGTGCACGTCGTCCTCGTGGTCGCCGAGCCCGCGGCCGGTGCTGTGGCTCCAGCTCCCGGAGTAGCTGATCTCGGCCGCGTCGTCGTTGAGCCGGGTCACGCGGGCGTCGGTGTCGCCGGGTGCGGGCGGCTCGTCGCCGTCCGCCACGACCGTGACGGCGAGGTCCTGCGACGTCGCCGCCACCTCCTGGTTGCCGTTGCGCTGCCAGTCGCCGCCGTAGCCCACCTGGAGCACGTCGTCGTTGACGGCCGACGTCGCGGCCCCGGCGGGCGTGACCCGCAGCAGCCGCACGCCGTGGGGCGGCACGTCGGTCGCGGTGAAGCCGTCCGTGAACCGGCCGAGGTTCTTGCGGGCCCACAGGTCGCGCACCTGGTGCCGGCCGTCGGTCAGCCCCAGGTCCGTCCAGTCCGCCGTGACGTCGGCGTCGGTCGAGCCCAGGTTGAACAGCCCCACGACGTACGACCCGTCGTCCTGCAGCGAGTACCAGACCTGCCGCTTGCCCGTGGTCGAGACGGGGTGGGCGGGGATCGCGGCCTGGTTGACGGCGATGACCTCCTCGTTGGTGAGCAGGCCGAGCCCGAACGCGTCGAGCCGGGTCAGGTCGTTGCCCGTGTACATCGGGGCCGCGGAGATGGCCCACAGCGTGGTCGCCGTGCGGCGCTCGTCCTGCGTCAGGCCGTCCATGCGGCCGTTGCCCACGTTGAGCGAGTCGAGGTCGCCGAAGCCGCCCGGCCCGGTGCTGCGCCACCACTGCTCGGCCTTGGGGAACAGGCGCGCGATGTTGGGCCAGGTGGTCAGTGCCTCGTTCTCGCAGTAGCACTCGACGTCCCAGTCGAGGCGCCAGCCGTCGGCCTTCTCCTTCCAGTAGTCCGCGTAGCGGGGGTCGAGCGCCCAGGACAGCTCGAACCAGATGCCGCGGCTGTGCAGCGCGTCGGACCATGCCGCGACGTCGCGCCGCGCGTCGAGCGACAGGTCGCCGATGCCGGAGCCCGGCGTCACGCTGTCGAACTTGACGAAGTCCACGCCCCACTCGTCCAGCAGCGCACCGACGGAGTCGATGTACTTCGTGGTGCACGGGTCGTCGAAGTCGAGCGCCCAGCCGATGCCCCAGTAGTCCGCCTTGGTGAGCGGCTGCTTGACGATGTCGCCGGTGCTGCAGCCCGGCGCGTTCCAGACGGGCAGGTCGGCCTCGTAGACCTCGGGCCCGATGCCGGGGATGAAGTACAGCCCGAACTTCTGGCCGTTGTCGTGCACGTGGTCGATCACGGCCTGGAGGCCGTCGGGGTACAGCGACGTGCTGGGCGTGGGGCGGCCGTACTCGTCCACGCCGTCGTTCCAGCCCGCGTCCACGTTGATGTGGTCGTACCCGAAGGGCTGCAGCTTCTCGTGCATCGCGTCGGACTGGGCCACGAGCTGGTCGGCGGTGATCCACCGGCCGTCGCCGCTGTAGACCTGCATGCTGAAGCTGCTCCAGCCCAGGTACGGCGCGGTGGCGAGGTCGCCGGGCTCCACGCGCGGGACGGCGGGCGGCGGCGTGGGCGGTGCCGCGGGGTCGGTGCCCGCGGTGGTGAGCGCGGTGGTGAGCGCGGCGGGTGCCTGCGGCGCCGCGACACCGGCGGTCGCGACGGCGGCGCTGCCGGTGGTCGCGAGGCCGAGGGCGGCGAGCCCGCACAGCGCCTGCCGGAGCAGGCGTCGGGAGCGTGTCATGGAGGTGCACTCCTTCGGTCGAGGATGCGCGGTGGCGTCGTGCGGAACGGCACTGTTCCACGGCGCGGGATGCGCCAGGTCGGCGCCCGTCATTATTTGACGCGCTCAAATAACCACAGGTCGGGCGCGAGCGCAAGGGTCGGTGAGGTAGTTGCTTGACAATGGAAATAAATTCGTGGAGCGTTCGACGCGCTCCACCCGCCCCGAGACCCCTGGTGACCTCCCATGCTCAAGCACACAGCCGTGCCCGGACCCTGGACCCTGCACGCCGAGACACCTGCGCCGGACGCCGACGCCGGCGTCCTCGCCCACCTGCCCGTCACCGCGACGGTTCCCGGCACCGTCCACACCGACCTCCTGGCCGCGGGGCTGATCGACGACCCGTACCTGGACCGCAACGAGCTCCTGACCCCCTGGATCGGGCGCTCGCGCTGGCGGTACGAGACGACGCTGCCCGAGCCGTCGTCCGCCGAGCGCACCGACCTCGTGCTCGACGGGCTGGACACGCTCGCCACGGTGACCGTGGGCGGCGTCGAGCGGCTGCGGACCCGGAACATGTTCCGTTCCTACCGGGTGCCGCTGGACCCGGCGGACGGCGCCGGCCTCGCGGTGACCTTCGACTCGCCCTGGGAGCCGTTCGACGATCTGGACGACGAGGAGCGGCGCGCGTTCGACTCGCCGTCGGCCCACATCCGCAAGATGGCCTGCAACTTCGGCTGGGACTGGGGCCCCACGCTGGTCACGGCCGGCCTCTGGCGCCCGGTGCGCATCGAGTCGTGGTCGGTCGCACGCCTCGCCGAGACCCGCGTGGAGGTGCGCGCCGAGCAGGACGCCGCCGGCTGGCGCGGCGTCGTCGAGGTGGGTGTCGAGCTGGAACGGACGACCACGGCGCACGACGTCGGGCTGGTGGTGCGGGTCGCCGGCCGTGCGGTCGACGTGGTGGTGCCCGCGGCGCAGGCGGCGGCGCAGGTGACCGTCGAGGTGCCCCTCGGGGAGGGCGACCTGTGGTGGCCGCGCGGCTCGGGCGACCAGCCGCTCCACGACGTCGAGGTGCGGCTGACCGACCGGGAGACGGGTGAGCCCCTCGACGCGGCGGACCGGCGCGTCGGCTTCCGCTCCGTCGAGGTGCGCCGCGAGCCGGACGCGGACGGGGAGTCGTTCGCGTTCGTCGTCAACGGCCGCCCCGTCGCGGCGCTCGGCTTCAACTGGATCCCGGACGACTGCTTCCCGCACCGCGTCACGCACGACGACGTCGCCGCCCGCCTGCGCGATGCCGCCGAGGCGAACGCCAACATCCTGCGCGTGTGGGGCGGCGGCCTGTACGAGTCCGACGACTTCTATGCGCAGTGCGACGAGCTCGGCTTCCTGGTCTGGCAGGACTTCGCCTTCGCGTGCGCGCCGTACCCGGAGCACGAGTGGATGCTGGCGGAGGTCGAGGCGGAGGCGCGCGAGAACGTGGCGCGGCTGATGTCGCACCCCTCGCTGGTGATCTGGAACGGCAACAACGAGAACTGGCTCGGCTGGGACGACTGGGGCTGGAAGGAGCGCCTCGGCGACCGGCCCTGGGGCGAGCGGTACTACCTGGAGGTGCTGCCGCGCGTCGTGGCCGAGGTGAGCCCGCACGCCTTCTACTGGCCCGGCAGCCCGTACTCCGGCACCCCGGAGGTGTACTCCAACGACCGCTCGCGCGGCGTGGTGCACCTGTGGGACGGCTGGAACGAGCAGGGCTACCAGGTCTTCCTGGAGGACCGGGCGCGGTTCGTCTCCGAGTTCGGCTGGCAGGGACCGCCCGCCTGGCGCACCCTCACCGACGCCGTGCACGACGACCCGCTGACGCCGTCGTCCGAGGGCGTGCTGCACCACCAGAAGGCGGTGGACGGCTCGCTCAAGCTGTCGCGCGGCCTGGCCCCGTACCTCGACGAGCCCACGGACATGACGGACTGGCACTGGGCGATGCAGCTCAACCAGGCGCGCGCCCTGACCTTCGCGATCGAGCACTTCCGCTCGCTGCGACCGGTGAACATGGGCTCGATCGTGTGGCAGCTCAACGACTGCTGGCCGGTCGCCTCCTGGGCGGTGGTCGACTCGGCCGGGCGCCGCCGCCCGGCGTGGTTCGCGGTGCGCGCCGCGTTCGCGCCCCGGCTCGCCACCATCCAGCCGCGGGCCGGCGGCCTCGCGCTCGTCCTGGTGAACGACACCGGCCGGCCCTGGTCGGGCTCCGCGACGGTGCGCCGCCGCGGGCTGGACGGCCGGGTGCTGGCCGAGCAGTCCGTCACGTTCGAGGCCGGGTCCGTGGCGAGCGCGACCGTGCCGCTCGACCCCGCCCTGAGCAGCCCGGGCGACCCGGCCGCCGAGCTCCTGGTGGCCGACGTCGACGGCGCGGCCCGGGCGTGGCGGTACTTCGCGGTGGACCGTGACCTGGCCTACCCCGCCCCCCGGCTCGACGTCACGACGGCCGCGCCGGCCGGCGGCGACGTCGACGTGACGGTCACGACCGATGCGTTCGTGCGCGACCTGACGGTCCACGCCGACCGGCTCGGCGCGGCGGCGTCGGCGAGCGACGCGCTGGTCACGCTGCTGCCGGGGGAGTCGATGACCTTCCGCGTCGCGGGCGGCGACCCCGGGGTCGTGGCCGGGCTCCGCGGCCAGGCGCCGGTCGTGCGGCACGCGGGGGACCTGGTGGGCTAGCCCCGGCGCGAGCCTGCGCGGTGCCTACGCGCCGCCGACGGTCCTGGTCAGGGGCGTCGGCGGCGCGTCAGCGCGGTGCTGGAGGTCCACGCGGTGCGTGCCGCAGGTGGCGCAGCGCACGTAGACCACGTGGCCCACGGAGGTCGCGTGCCGGGAGCCGGTGGTCCAGGAGTGCTCGTGCGGCATGGTCGTCGTCATGCCGCCCACGATGCTGTAATGGCCTTGTGCATCTCAACCCTTACGGAGAGTACGCGGTGCTGCTCGCCGCGTCCCTCGCCGACGACTGGCCCGCCGACCGCGCGGGGATCGAGGCCCGGACACGCGACTTCGGCATGACGATGGAGTTCCGGGAGTCGCCCGACGACCACGCGCTGACCCGGCTCGCGATCGACGACTGGCTGCTGGTCGTGGACGCCACCGACCCCGCCGAGCGGGCCGCGCTCCTGAACGCCCAGATGGCCGCCGTCGCGGCCTACCCGCGCCTCACCGACCACGACGGCGAGGGCTGGCACCTGCACTACCGGGACGACAACCAGGTGCTGTCCGCGGTGCTGCGCGCCGTGATCAGCGTCGGGACGTCGTTGCACCTGGTCACCCGCGGGATGCACCGGCTCGGACGGTGCGCCTCGGCGCCCTGCGCGAACGTCGTCGTCGACGTGACGCGCAACGGGCGGCAGCGGTACTGCTCGGTGCGGTGCGCCAACCGTGCCGCCGTACGGCGGCACCGCGAGCGCACCGCCCCTGAGCCGCCTGCAAGACTGCGCCCATGAAGCTGCACGAACGGATCGAGGGCCGGCTGCGCGAGTTCGTCGATCGACAGCCCATGTTCTTCGTGGCGACCGCGCCCCTCGCGGCGGACGGCCACGTCAACGTCTCACCCCGGGGCATCCCCGGCACCTTCGCCGTGCTGGACGACCACACGTTCGCCTGGCTGGACGGCACCGGCAGCGGCAGCGAGACGGTGGCGCACCTGCGGGAGAACGGCCGCATCACCGTGATGTTCTGCGCCTTCGAGGGCGCGCCGAACATCGTGCGGTTCCACGGCACGGGCCGCGTGGTGACCCGGTACGACGACGAGTACCCGGCGCTCGCCGCCCGGTTCACGGACGTGCCCGGCGCCCGCGCGGTCATCGTGGTCGACGTCGAGCGCGTCTCGGACAGCTGCGGCTGGGGCGTTCCGCTCATGTCCTACGAGGGTGAGCGCGACCTGGTCGGGCCGTACTTCGAGCGCAAGGGGGAGGCCGGGCAGCGGGAGTACCGGCGCCGGAAGAACCGGACGAGCATCGACGGCCTGCCGGCCTACGACGTGGACCCGGTCGACACCCCGGCGACCTGACCCACAGGACGTCGTCCCACGGCGGATGTCAGTGGCAGGGGGCAGGATCGGAGGCAGCAGAACCGACCTGGAGGACGCCATGGCTGACACACCCGCCCCACCCCGTACCTATCCCCACGGCGTGCCCTGCTGGGTGGACCTGGAGACGGAGAGCGTCGACGCGGCGCTCGCGTTCTACGGCGGGCTCTTCGGCTGGCGCTTCACGGAGATGCTGCCCGCCGGCGCCCCGGGGCGCTACGCGGTCGCGTCGCTGGACGGCACGTCCGCCACGTCCGTCGCCGCCGTCGCGACACCCGCCGCGGGCTTCGACGGCGAGGTGGCGTGGCACACGTACCTCGCGGTGGACGACGTCGACGACGCCGCCGCCCGCGTCGAGGGGCTGGGCGGCTTCGTGAGCTCCGTACCGGAGGACGTCGGGCCCCCGGGGCAGCGCGCGGGCCGCATGGCCCGGATCGTCGACGCGCAGGGAGCGCCCGGCCGCCTGTGGCAGGCGGGCACCCGGCTCGGCGCCCAGGTCGTCAACGCACCGGGCACGTGGAACTTCAGCAACCTGATCACCCCGGACGTCGACGCTGCCCTGCGGTTCTACGGACCGCTGCTCGGCTGGGAACGCAGCGACGACCTCGGGGCGGGCATGGCACGCGTGCCCGGGTACGGCGACCACCTGGCGCGCACGGTCGACCCGCGCATCCGCGAGCGGCAGGAGTTCGTGCCGCCCGCCTTCGCCGACGTCGTGGCCGGGGTGCTGCCGGGCGACGGGCCGGCCCACTGGTCGGTGGCCTTCGCGGTCGCCGACCGGGACGCGTCGGCCGCGACCGCCCAACGGGCCGGCGCGACCGTGCTGCGGACCGAGGACGGTGAGTGGAGCAAGGAGGCGACCATCCGGGACCCGTTCGGCGCGGAGCTCGTGCTGGCGCAGTTCGACCCGCCGGAGTCCTACCTGGAGGGCGAACGGGAGGCGGGCCGGGCCTGAGGCGGACGGCGGCCCGGACCCAGGATGCCCGGGCCTAGGATGCCTGGACCGTGCCGCGCCGCAGGTATGTCGCTACGCCGCACCGTCGCTACGCCGCGAACGTGTACCGTCCCGAGCCGACCCGGACCAGGACGGCACCGTCCTCCGCCCGGGCGTCCGTGACGCCCGCCGCGCGGTGCAGGGGACGGCCCTGCTCGGTGACGGCGGCCGGGTCCGGGACGGGCAGACGCACCGTCGCCGTGGCGCCCACGGGGACGGTCACCTCCAGCCGGAGCCGGCCGCCCGTGCGGCGCCACGCGCTGGCGACGGTGCCGTACGGCGTGCGGACCGACGCGCTCGCCCGGTCCAGGTGCCCGGTGACCGCGGGGGCGATGGTGATGTCCCGGAACCCGGTCTCGGGCGAGGCCTGGATGCCGGCCACGTGCTGGTAGAACCAGTCGTCCACGGTGCCGAGGAAGTAGTGGCCGTACGAGCGGGCCTCCCGTGACCAGTGCTCCCACATCGTGGTGGCGCCGTTCTCGATCATGTACCCCCAGCTCGGGTACGCGGTCTGCACGGCGAGCTCGTAGGCCACGTCGGCGTGCCCGTGCCGGGTGAGCACCGGCAGCAGCCACTTCGTGCCGAGCACGCCCGTGTTGAGCGTCGTGCCCTTGGCGCGTACGTCGGCCACGATGCTGTCGACGACCCGCCGGGTCATGGCGGCGTCGGGCACCAGGCCGAACTCCACGGCGAGCACGTTGTGCGTCTGCCGGTAGCCGCGGTCGCCGGTGCCCCGGTAGCAGCCGGCGGCCGTGTCGAGGAACGCGTCGTTGAAGGCGGCCCTGATCGTGGCGGCGTTCCGGGCGAAGTGCTCCACGTCGGCCGTCCGGCCGAGGAACCCCGCGCTGCGCCGCATGGAGGTGGTCATCGCGTACAGGAACGCCGTGGCGGAGACCCGGAGGTCCTCCGGCGCGTTGCCGCCCGCGGGGCTCGCCTCGGGGCTGACCCAGTCGCCGAGCCGGGCGTCGGGCACGATGCCGCCGGCCGAGCGGTCGAGCTCGAGGTCGACGTAGCGCTTCATGCCGTCGTAGCACTCGGCCAGCACGCGCGAGTCCCCGCCGTACTGGTGCAGCCACCAGGGGATCATCACGTATGCCGCGTGCCACGGCGGGCACACGCCCCACTCGCCCCAGTCGCCGGAGCTGGGCGCGATGACCAGGGGGCGGCCCTGCTCGTCGCGGGTCTCGTGCACGTCACGCAGCCACTTGGCGAACAGCTCGTGCACGTCGAGGTTCAGCAGGAACATCTCCGCGCCCACGGCGGCGTCGCCCGTCCAGCCGTTCTTCTCGAACATCGGGGTGTCGGTCGGGATGCCGTGGATGTTGTTGGTCAGCGTGTCCACCACGGCCCGGTGGGTGCGGTTCATGATCTCGCTGGAGCTGTCGAACGTGCCGGTCTCGGCGGCGGCCGTGTGCACCACCTGCGCCGTGAAGGCGGACAGGGGCGGCGGACCGTCCTGCGGCCACCCGGTGACCTCGACGTACTGGAAGCCCTTGTACGAGAATCGCGGCTCCCACGTCTCCGCCTGCCCGGTGCCGGCCAGGGTGAAGCGGTCGGTCTGGAAACCGGCCTGGAACCCGCCGTTGTTGCTCAGGTTCACGCGCCCGGCCGCGGTGAGCTTCTCGCCGTGCGCCGCCCGGATCGTGGTCCCGGCCGGACCCGTGGCGGTGTACCGCACCCAGCCCGCGAGCACCCGGGGGAACTTCACCACGTAGACACCCGGATCGGGCTCGGTCACCTCGACGGCGGGCAGCGACTCGATCACCTCGATCGGCTGCTGGCGTTGGTTGACCAGCACGCCGCGCGGGCCGGGTGCCGTCGACGCGGGCGCCCACGCGCCGTCGTCGAAGCCTGCCGTGTCCCAGCCCGGAACGGCCTCGCGGGCGTCGTAGGCCTCGCCGCCGTACAGGTCGTCGAACACCGTGGGCCCCGCGGCCAGACGCCACGTCGTGTCCGTGACCACGTGCTCGACCCGGCCGCCGGCGTACTCCAGGTACAGCACCGCACGCACCACGGGCTCGTCGTGCCAGGGCGGTGCCTCCCACCGCCAGACGTTGCCGCCCGTCATCCCGTAGAAGCCGCGGCCCAGCTCGACCCCGAGCGCGTTGCGGCCCGGACGCAACCGCCGGGTCAGGTCGGTCGCGGTGTACTGCACGGTGTCGTCGTAGTCGGTGAACCCGGGTCCCAGCACGCTGTCGTCGGCGGGCGCGCCGTTCAGCGACACGTTCGCGTACCCGCCCGCGGCCAGGTACAGCGTGGCGCGCTCGAGACCGGGCCCCACCTCGACCTCCCGGCGCAGCAGCGGCGCGGGCAGCGGGTCCCGCACCGGGAGCCGGACACCCCGGCCCCACGGGCCCGTGCCGTAGACGGCGATCTCGGCGGCCTGGTCCCAGCCGGAGTCGTCCAGGTCCGGCCGCGCGAAGTCCGCCGGGAAGTCCGTCGCGGCCTTCCAGGCGCTCCCGGACGTGAGCGTCGCCGTCGACCCGTCCGAGTACGTCAGGCGGACGACGGCGAGCACCGCCCCCGCGCTGACCGCGTCGTTCGTGCCCCGGACGGCCACGACCGTGGTGTCCCCGGACAGCTCGGCCGTGAAGAAGCGGGAGGACTGCCAGCCGTTCTCGGCCGGCTCCGTCGACCCCGTCTCGGCGCCGTCCACCCAGAGCGTGAACGAGTCGTCGGCCGTGACCAGCACCTCGGCCCGGGTCGCGGACGTGCCCTCCGGGGCGGCCCGGACGATCCGGAACGCCCGGTCCTGGCCGGCCAGCTCGCCCTGCGCCGCCCACATCCACGCGGCGCCGTCGAAGGTCAGGTCGGTGACCTGTCCCGGGCCGCGCTCGTTGCCGATCCACGCCGCCCCGGCCCAGTCGGCGTCCGTGTACAGGCCGGTGCGGAAGGCCGCCGTCGTCGTGCTCGAGCCGTGCGTCGTGACCACGTCCACGCGCCAGGTGTGGTCCGTGGCGGCGCGCAGCGCGGGCCCGTCGTACTCGACGTTCGCCGACTCCCGCGACCGGACGACCCCGCTGTCCCACACCGTGCGCGGGCGCTGCCCGCCCGTGCTGACGCGCAGCCGGTAGGACACCTGCTCGACGCCGCGTCCGTCCGCCTCGACGGTCCACGAGAAACGGGGACGGCCGACGTCGATGCCGAGCGGTCCGGTCTTCTTCTCGACGAGCGGCTCGGTCAGCCGCACCGCGCCGGCGGCACCCGGGCCTGGCGCCTGGCCGGCCGGCACGGCGGTGGCGGGAGCGGCGGTGACGGGTAGCGCGGCCGCGGTGGTCGCGACGCCGGCGGTCTTCAGGAACAGTCTGCGATCCACGGTCATGACGCCTCCAGGCGTGTGCGCGGTGAGAAAGCGAGCACCATTGCAACGTTTCAAAACGCGTGCGTCAGTGTAGGGGCGACCGGGTGCCCGCCGCCAGGGTGTGCGGCGGATAACCGCAGGTGGCGTGCCGAGATCTGACGACGTCGTGCGGATGGACCACGGCGTCCGGCCCGGGCGCCGGTGCATGGGAGGCTGGGCCCGTCCCGCTCGCCGTCTCGCACCGGAAAGAGACCATGGAACACGACCAGCTCGTCGCCCCGGCCCAGGCCCGCATCATGTCCAGCTACCTCACGTGCGAGCTCGCCACCGTGACGCGGTCCGGAATGCCGATCGCCTGGCCGGTCACCGGGGTGTGGCGCCCCGACGACCAGACCTTCGTGGTCTCGACGTCGATCGGGTTCCCGCAGAAGGCGTTCAACGTGCGCCGCGACCCGCACGTCGCCCTGCTCTTCTCGGACCCGACGGGCAGCGGGCTCGACGGCGAAGGGCAGGTCCTGCTCCAGGGCGTGGCCGAGTGCGCGGACGAGATCGAGACCCGGTTCTCGCGCAACGCCGACCTCTGGGAGCGCGTCTCGCGCGCCCAGCCCTCCTCGCGGGCCCTGTCGGCGGGGTGGCTCGCCCGCCGGCTCATGGACGTCTACTACATGCGGCTGGTCATCACGGTGACGCCGACGGCCGTCACGGCCCGCCCGCCGCTGCCCGGCGCCGCCCCGGTGCCCGCGCCCTCGCCGCTCGCGGTCCCCGCGGTGCCGGGCGTGCCGGAGCCCTTCGCCGGCGAGCTGGCCGGCTTCACCAGCGGTGTCCTGGCCGGCCTGGACGATGCCGGGCACCCGACCCTCGACCGGGTGGTGCCCGAACCTGCCGACGGCGGGCTCCTGCTGCCCGACTCCGCCGCGCGGCCCGGCCGAGCGAGCCTGCTGTTCCACCGGCACGACGAGCTGCTGGCCGCGCAGCGCAGCTTCGCTGTCGTCGGCGAGCTCGTCGAGAGCCCCCGTGGCCCCGTGCTCCGTCCGGAACGGGTGGCCGACGGGATCCAGCCCGCCGGGCTGGCGTCCACGGTCCGCATGGCACGCGGACTGCGGAAGCGGGCGCAGGCCTACCTGGACGCGCGGGGCCTGGAGCGGCCGGAGGTCCCGTGGGACGAGCTCAAGGACATCTACGCGCGGGTGGACGCGGAGAACGCGGCGCGCTGATCCCGGCGACCGGGTCAGTCCTCGCGACCGGGCCGCGACGAGCGCAGCCGCTTGGTGTCCGACCGCTGCCGCTTGGCCGTCAGCCGTCGTTCCTGCGATCCGCGGGTGGCCCGCGTCGCCTTGCGGGCGCGCGGGCCCGGGGCCAGTGCGTCGGCCACGAGGGCGGCCAGGCGCCGGGCGGCGGCGTCGCGGTTGCGCCGCTGTTCCCGGTGCTCGGAGGCGACGACGGTGAGCACCCCGCCGGTGAGGCGGTGCCCGAGCTGTTCGGTGAGCCGGCGGAGCTGCTCCTCGCTCAGGACGGCGGAAGCCCGGAGGTCCCAGGTGAGCTCGACGCGCGAGTCGGTGGTGTTCACGCCCTGGCCGCCGGGCCCGGAGGAGCGGGAGAAGCGCTCGGTGAGCTCGGCTCGGGGGATGGTCAGCCCGGGGCTGACGACGAGGCCGGGTCGGACGGGGGGCGGCATGAGGCCATCCTCCCAGGGGGTGCGCCTCGCGGTCACGCAGATAATTCTTCGACGCTATATAAATGGATCGTGGAAATGTCCAGCCAAAGCACCGAAGATTGCGTCAACGCACACGTGCCTGCGTGAGCGCAAAAGGGGCGAGCCCCCCTCGCGGAATTCCGCGAGAGGGGCTCGGCCGCTGGGGGAGTGATTCCAGCTCTGCTACCCGTCAGGGCAGGTCAGAGGCCCAGCAGGCAGAGAATCTGCTCCAGGGTGTAGCCCAGGTTGTCGAGCAGGTTCGAGACGATGTCAACGAGGGTCATGTGCGAGACCTTTCACATAATGGGGATCACGGACGATTGCCCGTGAGTCGAACTGTGTTCGCGTTCCATACGTTAAGCACCTGACACGGACACTGCAACGGGAAAGGGATATTAGTAGGTAAAGCGCGAAATGGTTGGCGCTGTGATAGTGGCCGCGACGCCGTCCGGTGCGCGCGGGAGACTGGGGCGCATGGCGACGACGAGCGCGGGCCTGCTGCCCTACCGGAGACTCCCTGACGGCACGTTCGAGGTGCTGCTCGGACACATGGGCGGGCCGTTCTGGGCCCGCAAGGACGCGGGCTCCTGGACGGTGCTCAAGGGTGAGCTCGAACCCGGCGAGGACCCGCACGCAGCCGCGCTGCGCGAGGCGGGCGAGGAGCTCGGTCTGGAGCTGCCACCCTCGACGGCCCCGGACGTCGAGCTCGGCGAGGTGCGCCAGCGCGCGGGCAAGAAGGTGCTCGCCTGGGCGCGCCAGTGGCCGTCGCCGGGGCCAGACCTGACCCGGATCACGAGCAACACGGTCCAGATCGAGTGGCCGCCGCGATCGGGCCGGCAGATCGAGATCCCGGAGATCGACCGCGTCGCCTGGTTCGCGCCGGACGACGCGCGGCGGGTCGTGGTGGGGGCGCAGGCGGCGTTCGTCGACCGGCTGGGGGAGGTGCTCGCGCTCAGGGCAGGGTGAGCGCCGCGTTCGTGTCACGGGCACCTCGCTGTGCACGGTAGTGCGTGGCTCCACGGTCCCGGAAGGGGCCGGGGGGCGGGGCCCGGCGCACGGCCGGGCCCCGCCTTCGTGTGGGGTGGTGGCGTCAGGGCTGGATCGTGGGCACGAAGTTGTCCAGGAGGAACTGGCCCTCCGCCCCCGGGGGCAGCTCACCCATGAACCGGGTGACGACCCCCGTGGTCGCGGACTGGACGTAGACCTGGAAGTCGATGGTCTGGACCGACGGGTCGGCCCAGTGCCCGGTCTGCGCCGCCGTGAGCACGGCCTCCGAGGCGCCCTCCACGTCGATGGAGGTGGCGTGGTACCCGAGCTTGTTGAGCTCCTTCGGGTCCGGCATCTCCTGGGAGACGAAGGGGGACTGCACCAGGACCCGCCAGTGCAGGTCGCCGAACTCGTCGGAGACCGCGACCTCCGGTGACTCCCACTCGTGGCCGCTGCCGCCGTCGCCGACGATCGCCCGGCCGTCCCAGTCGGCCGGGACCTTGTAGCCGACGCCGTCGGTCTCGGTGGACTGCCAGGTGTCGGTCGCGCCCTTGGTGGGCTCGCCCAGATCGATCGGGATGCCGATCGGGTCGCACGGGCCCGCTGCCTGGCCCGGGGCGTGCGCGGAGGCTGCGGAGCAGGCCACAGCCGCGGGGGCGGCGCCGGCGACCGTCGCCGAACCCGCCGTGAGGCCGACGACGAGGGCGGACGTCAGGAGGATGGAGCGTGCCTTCTCGTGTGTGTGTCTCATGACCACTAGGACGCAGCGGGTGCCCGGTGGGTTGTCCCAGGTCCTAGGCGGCGACGACGAGTTCTCCGTCGACCAGCCGGAGCTCGCGCGGCCACGGCTGCGTCGCCAAGGTCTCCTCGACCCAGACCGACAGCAGCGCCAAGGCAGTCCAGGCACGGTCACGGCCGGGCCACACCGCGGCCAGGTCGCCCATGTCCAGGTCCTCGGCGAAAGTCCGGAGGTCGTCGTCCGTCACGATGAGACGGATCGGCGGGCCGCCCGTGCGTCCTGCCCACCGGTGGATCTCGAGGTGCGGTCCGGCCGGGACGACCTCGGTGCCGGGGTCCAGTGACCACTGCTCCACGAGATGTTCGCGCATCGGTTCCAGTATGTGCCGCCCTTCGGCGGCGACGCGGAAATGGCGTGGAACGAGCTGGGGGGTGTCGGCATGATGACGCCCATGAGCACTGTGACGTTATGGCGCCCGACAGGTCACGCTGAGCTGGCCCTGGTCGAGGAATCGGGCTGGACCGCGTGGCCTCCGCGTCTCGCCGACCAGCCGATCTTCTATCCCGTGCTCAACGAGGACTATGCCACGCGGATCGCGCGGGACTGGAACGTGAAGGCGTCGGGTGCGGGATACGTGACCCGGTTCGAGGTCGAGAAGGAGTTCCTCGACCGGTACGAGGTCCAGCAGGCGGGTGGGCAGACCATCCTGGAGTACTGGATCCCCGCCGAGGACCTGCCGGAGCTCAACCGGAACATCGTCGGCAAGATCGCGGTCGTCGCCGAGTACCGGTGAGCCGGGTGAGGTGCACCTCGGGGAGGGCATTCTGACTAGGGCTTTCCGGCATTCTGGAGGCGGCTAGAGGCCTTGCTGCCTGATGTCTGGGGAGGCTCCGCGCCTGATGGCGTGACGTGCTCAGTCGTACCGTGCGATGAGTCGGCCGGGCACGCCTCGACCTTCCCCTAGGCTGACGCCGTGTCGCTCTCGCTCTGGCTCGCCCTGGTCGGCGCGGGCGTGCTGATCTCCCTCACGCCCGGCGCAGGCGCCATCAACACCATGTCGAACGCGATGACCTCCGGCTGGGCGCGGTCCATCTGGGGCATCCTCGGGCAGCAGCTCGCGCTGCTCGTGCACCTCGTGGTGGTCGCGGCCGGGGTCGGCGTGCTGGTCGCAGGCACGCCGTGGCTGTTCGACACCATCCGGTACGCCGGTGCCGCCTACCTGGTCTACCTCGGCGTGCGGCAGTTCCTCGCCCGCCCGGGTGCGGGCACCGACGTCGCCGGCGGTGCCCGGGTGCGCGAGCCGGCCTGGTCGATGTTCCGGCGCGGGCTCATGGTGAACCTCCTGAACCCGAAGGCGATCGTGTTCTTCCTGGCGTTCGTCCCGCAGTTCGTGCGGCCCGACCGGCCGCTGGTGGGCCAGTACGCCGTCCTCGCCGCGACCGTCGTGGTCATCGATGTCGTGGTCATGTGGTTCTTCTTCGCTACGACGGCGCGCGGTCTCGGCCGCCTGACGGCGGGCGAGTCGGGGTCGAAGGTCGTCAACCGCGTGTTCGGCAGCCTGTTCGTGGGCGTCGGGGTGCTGCTCGCGGTGATGCACTGACGCCGAGCTTCTGGCCGGACCCGCCGGTTTTCGTTGCAGAAAGCCCTCTGACCGGACAGGGTTTCGCCATGACCAGCGGCAGATCGCGCGCTCCGCGTCGGCCGCCCAGCGGACGGCTCGAAGGCCCAGCGTCGGCCGCTGTGCTGGTCGGCATCGGTGTACTCCTCGGTAACACGTTCGTCGCGCACTCGTGCCTGTTCGGCTACTGCGTGTCCCCGAAACCGTCCAACGTCGCCACCTACTGGATCACCGCGTCGATTGTGGCCGTGCTGGCCGCGTTCACCGTGTGGTCCGCACAGGAGCGTGGCTCGGGGCCCGCGTTGGCGTGGCATTCGATCGTCGCCGTCGTGGCGTTGCTGGCGATCCTGATATTTGCGGTGCCGACGACCGATGTTCCGTCCGAGGTGGTCGTCCCGTCGTCGCCCCCGCCGCCTGCCGGCTGCTTCGGCGAGAACTGCCTCGGGGGCTGAGGCGGGGCGCTGTCACCGCACCCCCAGCGCCCCGCGGCCGACCCCGTCCGGCACCTCCAGCACGTGCCGCACGAGGCGTTCCAGCACCGCGATCCCGTCCGCCGAGAGCACCGACTCCAGGTGCCCCTGGACGGAGGCGACCCCGGGGCCGCGCAGCGCCGTGAGCACCCCCTCGGCGTCGACCGACGGCTCCAGCGCGAGCCGGGCCACCGGGTCGTCGGCGGCGTCCGCGGCGAGCGTGGTCACGTACGCGCCGAAGGTGTTGTAGTAGCCGACGGCGGCCGTGGTGCCGAGCACGTCGGCGTCGAGCCGCACACCCTGCCGCGGGGCGGGCAGCGGGCGGACCGGGAAGCCGGCCAGCCCGGCGAGCACCTGGTGGCTCAGGCAGACCGCCAGCAGCGGCCGGCCCGCGGCGACGCGTTCGTGGATCCGCCGCGTGACGGCGGTGATCCGGGGGTCCTCGTGGTCGCGGGGGTCGCCCGGACCGGGGCCGAGCACGACCAGGTCGGCGGCGAGCACGTCGTCCACGGCGTCCCACCGGACCACGCGGGCGTTCATGCCCAGGTGGCCCAGCTGGTGGGCGAGCATCGTCGTGAACTGGTCCTCGTGGTCGACCACCAGCACGTCCCGCCCGGTGAGCGACGAGGGCTCGGGAGCAGCCACGGCGGTGTCCTGCGGCCGCACCCAGAACTCGGCGAGCTGCCCGTTGCGGACGGCCAGCGCCTCGGCCACGCCCTCCTGCGCGTTCAGGTCGACCACGGCGTCGGGCGCTGCGCCACGCGGCACCAGCCCGAGGGAGGAGAGCACCCCGGCGGCCTTGGCCCGGGTCTCGGCCACCTCGTGCTCCGGCACGGAGTGCCGCACCAGGGTGGCCCCGGCGGGGACGGTCACGCGGCCGCCGTCGTGCAGGTAGGCCGTGCGGATGAGGATCGGGGCGTCGAGCGAGTACCCGCCCGAGGCGCCGTCCGGCTCGAAGAGGGCGAGGAAGCCCGAGTAGTAGCCGCGCGGGCGCGTCTCGTGCCGGGCGATGACCGTGCAGGCGTTCTCCATGGGCGACCCGGTCACGGTGGGTGCGAACATCGTCAGCCGCAGGGCCTCGCGCGGGTCCACGGCGGTACGGCCCTCCAGCAGGTACTCGGTGTGGCTGAGCCGGGCCATCTGCTTGAGGTACGGGCCCACGATGCGCCCGCCGTCCGGGCAGAGCGCGCTCATCATCTTCATCTCCTCGTCGACCACCATGAAGAGCTCCTCGTTCTCCTTGGTGTCGCGCAGGAAGTCCAGCACCCCCTCGCGCGTGGGGCCCGACGCCGGGTGCCGGTACGTACCGCTGATCGGGTTCATGCGGGCGACGCCGTCGTGCAGGGTCAGGTGCCGCTCGGGGGTGGCGCCCGCCAGGGACACGGCGGCGCCGGGCCCCGGGACGTGCACCGCGAACGTCCAGTACGAGCCGACCTCGTGGGTGAGCAGTGCCCGGAACCACGACGTCAGCGTGGGCACCGGTGCCGCGTCGGTCCGGGCCTCGAAGCTGCGCATCACCACGAAGTTGGCGCCGGCGCCCTGCCCGATCTCGTCGTCGATCACGCGGCGCACGATCCCCGCGTACTCGTCGTCGGGGGTGTCGAAGCCGAGCGGCTCGGCCGCCACGGGCTCGGGCGGCAGCGCGGCGAGCGCGTCCGGCAGAGCGACCCGCTCCGACTCGCGGACCACCAGGCAGCGCAGCGGGGCGCCGTCGTCGTGCACGGTGAAGCCGCGCTCGCGGGCCTGGCGGTACGGGACGACGGCGAGCACCGGCGCGCCGTCCAGCGGGATGTCCCGCAGCAGGTCGGCGTCGACGACGTCACCGGTCAGCACCTCGACCTCGGTGCCGCTGTGGCGGCGCAGGAGGGCGAAGGGGAGCGAGCCGTCGGAGGCCAGGACCCGGTCCAGGAGCGGGTGCGGGCCGGCGGAGCCAGGGTGGTGGGACATACGGGGCCTCTCGGTTCGGGGTGCTCGACCCGAACCGGGAGCCTCGTGGGGAGACACGAAACGACCGCCTCGGGCGAGGCGGTCGTGGACGTGTGAGTGGATGCGTCGCGAGCCCGCCTAGTCGGCGGGCCACCAGTCCAGGCAGATGCGGGGCGACGTCATGGCCGGAACGTTAGCCGTGCCCGCGCGCGATGTCCACCGCTCACGTCCGGTCGGCCAGGTCCCGGGGACCGGGCCCGTCGTAGCCGGCCAGGAGGGGGCGCGGGATCGGCCCCTTGATCCGTGCCCCGCCGGTGGTCTCCTCCCAGGCGTGGGCGAGGATGCCGACGCTGCGGGACAGGACGAACAGGCCGCGCCCGAGCTCAGGAGGGAACCCGAGCTCGCTGTACACGATCGCGGTGGCCCCGTCGACGTTCATCGGCACGGGACGGGCGCGCCCGGCGGCCAGCGCCGACTCGACCGCCTGCCCGGCCCGCAGCGCCCAGCCGGTCACGGCGCCCTCGTCGACGGCCTGGGCGGTGAGGTCGAGGAGCGGGTCGCGGCGCGGGTCGCGCGGGTGGAACCGGTGCCCGAAGCCCGGCACGTGCTCACCGCGCTCCCGGTACTCGGCCACCAGGCCGGCCGCGGCCGCCGCGAGCTCCTCGCCCTGCTCGGCGCGCCGGTGCACCTCGGCCAGGACCTCCATGCACTGCTGGCCGGCGCCGCCGTGCACGTCGCCCAGCAGGTTGGTCCCGGTCGCGACGGCGTTGTTGAGCCCGACGCCGCAGGTCGCGGCCATGCGCGCGGCCGCGATGGACGGCGCCTGCGGCCCGTGGTCGACGGCGGACACGAGGGCCGCCTCCAGGAGACGGCTCTGCGCCGGGGTGGGCAGCTCGCCGCGCAGCATGAGCCAGATCTGGTCGACGAAGGTGATGGTGCCGACGAGCTGTTCGACGGGGTACCCGCGCAGCAGGATCTCCCCGGGCCGGATGCGGGTGATGCCCGTGCGCCACCACCCGGTGACCCGCTCCTCGTACTCCTCGGCGGTGGGGAACGCGGGGCTGCTCATACGGTTCCTTCCTCGTGCATCGTGGCGATCGCGGCGTCGTCGTAGCCGAGCTCGCGCAGGATCGTGTCGGTGTGCTCGCCCAGCAGGGGCGGCTCGTGCGCGGGGACCGGGGCGGCACCGTCCACGTGGACGGGGCTGCCGAGCACGCGTAGGTCACGGTCCGGGTCACCCGGGAAGGGCAGGTCGTGCACGAAGCCCCGCGCGCGGACCTGGTCCTGGGCGAGGGCCTCGGGCACGCTGAGCACGCGGGCGGCAGGGACGCCCGCCGCGGCCAGCACGGTCTCCCACTCCGCGGCCGGGCGGCCGGCCAGGGCCGCCTCGATCTGCGCGGTGAGCTCCCGGCGGTGCACCTTGCGCGCCGACCGCTCGGCGAAGCGCGGGTCGTCGCACAGGTCGGGCCGTCCCAGCAGGCGGCAGAGCGTGACGAACTGGCGCTGCTCGTTGGCGGAGATGTTGAGCATCCCGTCGCCCGTCGCGAACGTGCCGGACGGCGCCGCGGTGAAGTTGTCGTTGCCCATCGGGACCGGGTCCTGGCCGGCGATGAGGTGGTTGGACACGACCCAGCCCATGGCCGTCATGGCGGACTCCAGCATCGACACGTCCAGCCGCACGCCCTCGCCGGTGCGGTCGCGGTGCACGAGCGCCGAGGCGACGGCGAAGGCCGCCGTCATGCCGCCGAGCGTGTCCGCGACCGGGTAGCCGGCGCGCAGCGGCCCGGTCTGCTCGGTGCCGGTGGCGCTCATCATCCCGGAGACACCCTGCACGATCTGGTCGTAGGCGGGCCGGTCGCGCAGCGGCCCGTCCTGCCCGAAACCGGAGACTGCGCAGTAGACGAGCCGGGGGTTGGCCGCCCTCAGCCGGTCCCAGCCGAGGCCGAGCCGGTCCAGCACGCCGGGGCGGAAGTTCTCCACCAGCACGTCGGCGCCCTCGACGGCGCGGAGCAGCACGTCGCGGCCCGCCGCGCTCTTCAGGTTCAGGGTGAGGGAACGCTTGGCGCTGTTCTGCGCGAGGAACGAGGCACCCGTCCCGGCCTCGTTCAGGGCGTGGTCGGCGCCGAGCCGGCGGGCCAGGTCACCCGCGCCGGGGATCTCCACCTTGATCACGTCGGCGCCCAGGAGGGCGAGCTGGTAGCTGGCGAACGGGCCGGCCAGCACGTTGGTGAGGTCGAGCACCCGCACGCCGTCCAGGAGCGCGGTGGGGTTCACGCGATGCCCCCGAAGAAGGGGATCTCGGCGAGCCGGCCGGCCGCCTCGACCACGAAGGGCCGCCAGGTGTCGAGGTGGTCCGCGGTGAACCGGCTGGTGGGGCCGCCGAGCCCCACGGCCGCCACGACGTCGCCCGCGGGCGTGACCACGGGTGCGGCCAGGGCGGAGACGCCTGGTTCGCGCTCGCCGTGGCTCGCCGCCCAGCCCTGCTGCCGTGCCTGCTCGACGGTCCGGACGAGGCCTGCGGCGAAGTCGGGGCCGCGGCCGGCGGCGGCGCCGAGGGCCGCGACCTGCTCCGCCGGCAACCCCGTCAGGAGGGCGTGCCCGGTGGCGCCGAGGACGACCGGCATCCCGTCGCCCACGCGCACGACGTGCCGGAGCTGCTGCGTGCCCTCCTGCTGCGCGATGCACACGCGCGAGGCGCCCTGGCGCACGTAGACGCGGCTGGACTCCCCGCCGCAGTCGACCCCGAGCTGCCGCAGCACGTCCATCGCCTCGGGCGGCACCGCCCAGGTGGCCTGCGCGAGTCGCGACCAGCGCATCAGGCCGACGCCGGGCACGATGCGCCCGTCGCCGCGGGTCCACAGCATGCCGGCGTGCTCCAGCGTGGTCACGAGCCGGACCACGGTGGACTTGGCCAGGCCGCTGGCCTCGACCAGGTCCCGGACGCTGCGGGAGGTGTGCTGCTCGTCGAAGTGGCCCAGCAGGTCCAGCGCGCGGTGCACGCTGCGCACCCCGTCACCGCCCGTCGTCGCCTCTGTCACCAGGTCTCCTTGCTCGTGGGGCCTGCCGGGTTGCCAGACCGAATCTCGCTCACGTAGCCTCACCGTACCACCAGGCAGAACTGTCGAACCGTCTGGTGGTACGCAATGGAGGAGTCAACGATGACGACGAACGCCGGTCCCGTCCTGGACGTCGGGGTCACGACCGCGACCCGCGCATCGCTCCAGCCCCACGCCTGAGGAGGCACCCGTGTCCGTACTCGTCGTCGCGAGCGCGACCCCTGAGGGTCGCGCCGCACTTGCCGAAGGCGCCGCCGAGGCCCGCCGCCGCGGCACCGCGCTGCTGTGGTTGGACGTCGGCGCCGAACCCGCCGGGGACGTCGCACCCCTCCTGGACGGGACGCCCGCGCGCCACGTCGCGCGCGACCCGAACCAGGACCCGACCGACGCGGTGCTCGACGCCGTGGCCGCCGAGGACGTCGAGGTGCTGGTGGTCGGCACCCGGCGACGCAGCCCGCTCGGCAAGTTCGTGCTCGGGTCGATGGCGCAGAAGCTCATCCTCGACGCGCCGGTGCCGGTGCTCACCGTCAAGGTGCCGGCCGGTGCCGACGGTCGGACGGGCTCGTGAGGCGCGGCATCCGGGCGGCCGTCGCCCTGCTGGTGTGCGTCCCGCTCGTGGTGGCGGCGGGGATCCAGGCCAACCGGTCCGGGAACGTGCACGGCGCGCGGTCCGGCCTCACGCTGCTGGTTCCCGCGGCGCCCGGCGGCGGCTGGGACACCGTGGCGCGCGAGCTCCAGGCCGCCATGCGTGAGCACGGCATCGTCACCAACCCGCGCGTGGTCAACGCGGGCGGTGCGGCGGGCACCATCGGCCTGGGCCAGCTCATGGAGATGCACGGTCAGGACGACGTGCTCATGGTGACCGGCACCGTGATGATCGGCGGCATCGAGGTCAACGACTCCGCCTACCGCCTGGAGGAGACCACGCCGGTCGCCCACCTCGCGGACGACTACGTGGCGCTCGTGGTGCCTGCCGACTCCCCGTTCGAGACCGTGGACGACTTCGTGGCGGCGTTCGAGGAGAACCCGGGCCAGGTCTCGATCGGCGGCGGCTCCGTGGGCGGCACCGACCACCTGACCGCCGGCCTGCTCGCGCAGGAGGTGGGCGTGGACCCCGCCGACGTGAACTACATCCCGTTCGCCGGCGGGGGAGAGGCGGTCAACGCCCTCCTCTCGCACAGCGTCGCCGCCGGCATGAGCGGCTACAACGAGTTCGCCGACCAGATCGAGGCCGGCTCGCTGCGCATCCTCGCCCTCTCGGCGCCCGAGCCCGTGCCCGGCATCGGCGCGCCGACCTTCATGGAGGCCGGCTACGACCTCTACCTGCCCAACTTCCGCGGCGTCGTCGCGCCCCCGGGGATCTCCCCGGAGGACGCCGCCGAGCTCGAGGCCATCATCGAGGAGACCGTCGCCACGCCGGAGTGGGCGGACGCCGTGGACCGCAACAAGTGGGTCCCCAACCTGCAGACCGGCCAGGAGTTCGGCGACTTCCTGGACGGGGAGATCGGCCGCATCACCGACGTCGTCAAGGAGCTCGGACTGTGACCAGCAACGACAACGCCGTCTCGACGGCCCACACCCCCTCCGCCGCGGCGGCCCGGCCCGACCGGGGCTCCGTCCCGCTCGCCGTGGTGGTCCTCGTGGTCGCCGCGTACCTCACCTACGGCACGGTCACCATGACGGTCTCGCCCAGCGCGAGCCCGCCCGGGCCGCGGTTCTTCCCGGTGATCGTCACCGTGGTCGCCTACGTCGTCGGCCTCCTGCTCCTGGTGCAGGGCGTGCGGGGGCGGCTGCGGCCGGCACCTGCCGAGGCGCCCGACGCCGACGCGGGGGCCGGCACCGGCGCAGGCACGGACGCCGACCGCATCGACTGGCGCCAGGTCGGCATCGTGGTCGGTACGTTCGCCGTCTTCATCCTGGTGCTGGAGCCGGTCGGCTGGCTGGTCAGCGGTGCGCTGCTGTTCACGGGCGTCTCCTACGGGCTCGGCTCGTCCCGGCACCTCGTCAACGTCGGCGCGGGGCTCGCGCTGTCGTCCGTCATCCAGCTCGCCTTCGCCGGGGGCCTCGGGCTCCCGTTGCCGGCCGGCATCCTCGCGGGGGTCTGACCATGGACACGCTCACCCACCTGCTCGACGGCTTCTCGACCGCGCTCTCACCGGTCAACCTGCTCTGGGTCACGATCGGCGCGGTGCTCGGCACCGCCGTCGGCGTGCTGCCCGGGCTCGGCTCGGCCATGGCCGTCGCCCTGCTGCTGCCCGTCACGTTCAGCCTGGACCCCACCGGTGCGTTCATCATGTTCGCCGGGGTGTACTACGGCGGGCTGTTCGGCGACTCGATCTCGGGGATCCTGCTCAACACCCCCGGCAACTCCTCCGCCATCGCCTCCACGTTCGAGGGGCACAAGATGGCCCTGGCCGGGCGGGCGCCCCAGGCCCTGGCCACGGCAGCGATCGGCGCGTTCACGGGCGGGCTCATCGCCACCACGCTCGTGGCGTTCGGTGCGCCGTACATGGCCCGGCTCGCCACGAACTTCGGCTCCGCGGAGTTCTTCGCGCTCGCCGTGTTCGCGTTCGTCGCGACGTCGGCCATCGTGGCCGACTCGGTGCTCAAGGGCCTGGCCGCGCTCGTCGTCGGGCTGGGCGTGGCGCTGGTCGGCATCGAGCCGCAGTCCGGCGCCTCCCGGTTCACGATGGGCGTCCCCGAGCTGTTCGACGGCATCAGCATCATCACCGTCACCGTGGGCCTGCTCGCCCTGGGCGAGGTGCTCCGGGTCGCCTCGACGGCCCGCCGCAAGGGCCCGGAGACCGCCGTGCTCTCGAAGGGCCGCCCGTTCCTCTCGGGTGCCGAGTTCCGCAAGGCGCTGCCCGCCTGGCTGCGCGGCACCGGCTTCGGCCTGCCGTTCGGCGTGATCCCCGTGGGTGGCTCCGAGATCCCGACGTTCCTCGCCTACGGCAACGAGCGGCGCATCGACCGCAAGCAGCGCAACCCCGAGTTCGGGCGCGGCGCCATCCGCGGCGTCGCGGCACCCGAGGCGGCGGGCAACGCCACGTCCGGCACCGCGATGGGTGCCCTGCTCACCCTGGGCCTGCCCACGTCGGCGACGGCGGCCATCATGCTCGCCGCGTTCCAGCAGTACGGCATGCAGCCCGGGCCGCTGCTGTTCGACCGCAACGGCGACCTGGCGTGGGCGCTCATCGCGTCGCTGTTCGTCGGGCTCGTCGTGCTGGTCATCCTGAACATGCCGTTCGCGGCGATCTGGGCCAAGCTCCTGCTCATCCCGCGCCCGTACCTGTACGCGGGCATCGCCACCTTCTGCGCGTTCGGCGTGTACGCCAACTCGACCAGTCTGGTGGACCTCTGGCTGCTGCTCGGGTTCGGCCTGCTCGGCCTGCTCATGCGCCGCTACGAGGTGCCCGTCGCGCCGGTGCTCATCGCCGCGATCCTCGGCCCCATGGCCGAGACCGAGCTGACCCGCACGCTGGCGGTCAGCGAGGGCGACCTCACGGCGCTCGCGGCCAGCCCCATCACGATCACCGTCTACGTCGGCCTGCTCGCGACCGTCTGCGGCGTGCTGGTCAGCCGGTTCCGCGCGCGGCGGTCCGTGGACGTGTGACCGGTGGGCCCGCCCGGCGGGGACGCGGGCGTCAGCGGACCACCTGGAGCACGCCGCTGACCACCAGCGTCGTGACCGTCGTCCAGCCGATGATCGCCACGGCCTGCCAGACCAGGATCCGGGTCCTGCCGACCCCGGACGCGGCGAGCATGGTGGCGGTGAAGTGCGTGGGCAGCAGGAGCGGGCCGAGCAGGCTCACGCCCGGCACGCCGTAGCGCTCGTAGGCGCGCTGGAACTTGGCCCGGCGCGCGGCGGAGCGCTCGTCGCGGGGCTCCGTGGCGGTCGTGCCGCCGGCGGAGCCGCCGCCGGCGGCCACGGTCGCCCGGGATCTCGCCCGGCGGGTCACGACGGCGTCCCGTGCGCCCGACCCGAGCAGCACCAACGCGGCCACGGTCACGAAGTTGCCGACCACGGCGGAGACGGCGGCGACCACCGGGTGGATGCCGCCGAGCACGCCGATCGCCGCTCCACCCTCGCCCTCGACGAAGGGGATCGCGCCGGCGAGCGCCACGACCAGCGGCTGCACGACGGTGGGCACGTGGCCGACGAGGTTCTGCAGGATTTCGACGAGGTCCATGGATGCTCCTGTGGGTGCGGGGCGTCAGGGGGTTCCCTGCGCCGTACCCCAGTCCACCCGCTGCCCGCCCCGCCCGGAAGTGTCGCCGCGTCACTGTCTTCCGGGCGCTGTGCACGGTCCGGCCGTGACATGTGTCATGCCGCTCAGGGGCAGCCCGGCCGCGGTGCGCGTGGCGACGTCGTCGTCCTCGACGGACGCCAGCGTGCCGCGCCCGGAGGGTCCGGCCCGGACCACCGTGCGGTGTGGTCCGGGCCGGGCCCTGTTCTCCCCGCGTCCTCAGCGCCGGACCGTCAGCCGCACGGTCGTCCAGTCGCGGGTGCCCTCGCTGTCCGTCGCGATCAGCCGCGCGGTGTAGCGGCCCGGCTGCTCGTAGACGTGCGTGACGCTCGCGCCGTCCGCGGTGGTCCCGTCGCCCAGGTCCCACTGGTAGGAGACGATCTCCCGCCCCTCGGGTGCCACGGCGGACCCGGACAGGTCGACCGGGCTGCCCGCCGGGACGGCCCCGCGGCCGGCCTGCGCCGTCACCACCGGCGCGGTGGCGTCGGCGACGCCGCGCCCGTGGAAGACGAGCCAGTCGAGACCGAGGTCGGCCCCGTCGGCCGGCTCGCGCTTGCTCTTCGCGACGAGGTACAGCGTGGTGGCACCCTGCTGCTCCGGGAGGTCGATCGTGGGCGAGACGACCTGCCCGGCGCCGGCGGCCTTCGCGACCTCGACCTGGCCGAGCGTGCGCCCGGTCGGGCTGCCGGCCCGCACCTCGACGGTGGCGTCGGCGGCGCCGCGCACGGCGCCCACCGTCAGCGCGTCGATGCCGCGCAGGTCGACCGGCCCGAACGCGATCCAGTCGCCGTGGTCCACGTCCGTCACGAGCCGCCCGCCGCGGGCGTCCGCGCCGTCGGCCACCGTGACGCCGGAGCTGTCGGCGAAGAACTCCGCCTCCTTGTCGCGTACCTGCAGGTGGATGACGTCCTGGCCGGCCAGCGCGGGCACACCGTCGGCGCCGAGGTCCTGGTAGCCCGCCCCGAGCACGGGGTAGACGTTCTGCCCCACGCCGTGGTCCGCCGGGTCGAGGAACACCGACCCGGAGCACCCGGTGTAGTTGTCCAGCGGGTGCGCGTGGGTGTCGTGCCCCAGCTGGGTGTTCACCGTGACCTGCTCGCAGTCGATCGTTCCGGCCTCGGTGGAGCCGTCCTCGACGTCGTCCACGTCGACGGCGTAGTCGACCGTGTCGCCGAGCTCGGCGAAGCCGCCGTGGAACGGGGCCCCGAACGCGACGTCCGGCCGGGTGTTGCCGGCGGTGATCTTCTGCACGGAGACACCGGTGAACCCCTCGCTGTCCGTGACCGTCAGGCGGGCGCTGAACTGCCCC
Organism: Promicromonospora sp. MS192; assembly: GCF_049532985.1. Classification (GTDB taxonomy): domain Bacteria; phylum Actinomycetota; class Actinomycetes; order Actinomycetales; family Cellulomonadaceae; genus Promicromonospora. The sequence goes on from NZ_CP186693.1 coordinate 923,625, forward strand.
CGCTCGGTGTAGGTGTGCGTGGGGCTGGGCTCGGTCGAGTCGACGACGCCGTCGTTCTCGAAGTCCCACTCGTAGGTGATCTCCAGCCCGTCGGGGCTCTCGCTGGCGCCGCCGTCGAAGGTGACGGTCAGGGGTTCGTGACCGGAGTCGACGTCGGCGGTGAACCGCGAGATCGGCCGGCGGCCGTCGGCGGCGTAGTCGATGCGGTAGATGCCGGCGTCCGTGTTGGTGCTCCCGCGGCCGGCGCCCCGGCCCAGGCCGAAGTCGATGATGTAGAGCGAGCCGTCGGGACCGAACTCGGCCTCGAACGGGGCGACGAACGTCTCGTCCGGAAGGAACGGGTCGATCGAGGCGAGCTCACCCGTGGTCTCGTCCAGCGAGAGCACCTTGTAGAAGTTGCGGGCGTACTCGGACACGAACCAGTGCCCGTCGAAGGCTTCCGGGAACTTCGTCTTCACGTCGAGCTCCGGGTCGAACCGGTAGACCGGGCCGCCCATCGGGGCGGCGCCGCCGGAGCCCAGCTCGGGGAACTCCTCGGACACCCCGTAGCCGTACCAGACGAGCGGCTCCTGCGACCGCGGCAGCTCGCGCAGGCCCGTGTTGTTGGGGGAGTCGTTGACGGGGTTGGCGCAGTCGAACGGCTCTCCGGAGACACCGGTGGCGAAGTCGTAGTCGATGTACGGCTGGTTGTTCGCGTGGCAGTACGGCCAGCCGTGGTTGCCCGGCTGCGTCATCCGGATGAACTCGACCTGGCCCTCGGGTCCGCGCAGCGGGTCGGCCACGCGGGCGTCGGGCCCGTAGTCCCCGATCAGCACCGCGCCGGTGCCGGGGTCGACGGTGATCCGGAACGGATTGCGGAAGCCCATGCCGTAGATCTCCGGGCGGGTGCCCTCGGTGCCGGGCGCGAACAGGTTGCCGTCGGGGATCGTGTAGGTGCCGTCGTCCTGCGGGGTGATGCGCAGCACCTTGCCGCGCAGGTCGTTCGTGTTGGCGGACGTGCCCTGCGCGTCCCAGGCGCGGCGGCCCTCACGCTCGTCGATCGGCGTGTAGCCCGCCTGGTCGAACGGGTCCGAGTTGTCGCCGGTCGCGACGTAGAGGTCGCCGTCCGGCCCCATCGCCAGCGAGCCGGCCATGTGCGAGTTGGCGCGGCCCTCGCCGCGCCAGATGGTGAAGTCGAGCAGCCGCTTCTCGGTGGCCGGGTCGATCGTGTCGTCCGGCCCCATCGTGAACCGCGAGAGGTTCATCTTCGCCACGTCGGGGTCGCTCCAGAGCAGGTACAGCCACCCGTTCTCCGTGAAGCCGGGGTCCAGGGTCAGCCCCAGGAGGCCGTCGGACTGCTGGAGCAGGTCGAGGGAGTAGTCGAGGTCCAGGGCCGTGGTCTGGCGCAGCGTCTCCTGGTCCAGCACGACCACCTGGCCGGTGCGCTGGATGTAGACGACGCGGCCGTCGTCTGCCACGTCGAGCTCGAACGGGTCGGCGAGCCCCTCGGTGACCAGCGGGACCTTGTCGAACGTGGCGGCCTCGGCATGGTCGGAGCCCGGATGGGCGGTGGCGGCCGTGGTGGCGGGGACCAGGGCACCGACCGCGACGACCAGACCGGTCGTCGCAGCCAGAACCCGGCGGCGTGCCCTGCGGTGCGGTGCGGACATCAACACTCCCTCGTGCTGGGTCGGATGGTGCGTGCGGGCGTGCGGCACCCCCGGGCGAGGGCGGGTGCCCTCGCCCGGAAGCAGCCGGACGGATCAGTGGCCGATCAGTGGCGGACCAGCAGCTGGACTAGTAGCGCAGCTCGGCGAGGTTGCCGATGCTCGTGCACGCGGACGTCACGCCGTCGGGGGACGGCTGGTCGTGCTCGGTGAAGCCGTAGCGGACGCCGGCCAGCGTGGCGCCCGCGAAGATCTCGGCGAAGTCGATGGTGCCCTCGCCCACGTCGGCGAAGGAGCCGTCCTCCGCCATGTCCTTGAGGTGCAGCAGCTCGAACCGGCCCGGGTAGCGCGCGAACAGGTCCGTGGCGGACGTGTCCGTGCTCGCGGCCCAGTACACGTCGAGCTCCATGGTCACGAACGCCGGGTCGGTCTGCCGGACCAGCACGTCGTAGCCCGTGACGCCGTCCTCCTCGGTCTCGAACTCGTACCCGTGGTTGTGGTAGGCGACCCGGATGCCCTCGGCGCTCAGGGCCTCGCCCGCCTCGTTGAGGATCGCGGCCGTCCGGGAGTAGTCCGCGAGCGTCCACGAGCCGGAGCCCGAGACGCGCACGTACCTCGCCCCGATCGCGTGCGCCTCGGCGACCACCAGGTCGACGTCGTTCTGCAGGTTCGACAGGCTCACGCCGAGCGAGGGCACCGCGATGCCCGCCGCGTCGGTGAGCGGCGCCAGCTCCGCGGCCGTGTAGCCGTAGAAGTTGCCGGCGGCGCCTGACGGCTCGATGTTCTGGAAGCCGCACTCCGCGAGCGCGCCCAGGGTCCCCTCGGCGTCGGTGGGCATGGTCGCGCGGACCGTGTAGCCCACCAGGCCGATCCTGGACAGGTCGACGGACCTGTCGCCCGTGACCGGGTGCGGCCGGCCCACCTCCGAGTCGGTGGCGGCGCGGACGATGTCCCGGCGCTCGCCGCCGGTCAGGATTCGTTCACGCACAAGGTCCCTGGTCACCGACGAGACCGTGCGGACGAACGCGCCGTGCGTCGCGAACGGCGCGCCGGCCATGATCTCGTCCATGACGGTGCAGCCGCCGCCGGTCTCGCGGTTGGGCACGCCGGAGTCGGCGCCGGCGCCGAACCAGACGGTGGCGTCGCTCGTGTAGCCGTACGCGCAGGCGGCGGTCCCGTTGGTCCCGCCGCGGCCGTCCGCTGGTCCGGCTGCTGACGCGCACGGCGCCAGGATCGGCAGGGTCAGCGTGGCGGCCACGGCGGCGGCGAGCCACGGCTTCGCCGTGCGCCGCAGGGTCGGGGTCGTGCCGGTAGTTCGTCGCATCAGATGAACCTCTCCTTCGAGGAACCGGATCAGCTTCGGGAGACCAGGTCAGCTTCGGGAGACCAGGTCAGGAACCCGGTCAGCGGACGGTCAGGTCGACCGTCGTCGTGCTCCGTCCGTAGACCAGGTCGCCGAGGTACTGCACGGTGACCGGGTGCTTTCCCTTGCCCAGGCCGGCCGTCGGGACGACGACCCGTGCGGGGCCGCGGCCCAGCGTGGCCTTGACCGACACGTCGCCGACGGTGACCCGGACGGTCCCGGTCGGGGCAGGCCGGCCCGCGGCGCCGGGCACCCGGACCACGGCCTCGACGTCCTGGCCCGCCGTGACCCTCGGCGGGGCGAGCCGCGCCGAGACCTTGGACGCGAGCGCCTGGGAGGTCTCCTGCCCGGTCAGGCGCTCGATCCAGACGTTGCGGAACCGCGGGTTCAGACCGGCGTCGCCGTGGTCCTGGAGCTTGATGTGCCCCGGCGTCGGCCCCTCGGCCTTGCCGTTGCCGGTCTTGCCGTCGATCGCCACGTCGTCGTGCACGAGCTGCCCGTTCCACCACAGGGACAGGCGCGCGTCCTCGGTCTTGGTCCCGTCGGGGGCGAACCGGGCGGCGCGGAAGACGAGGTCGTACGTCTGCCACGTGCCCATCTCGGTCGCCGCGTTGATGTCCGGGGCCTTCTTCAGGTAGATCGACCCGGCGTCGTTGGTCTGCGGCGGGTCGATGCCGAAGGACTCCAGCACCTGCACCTCGTAGCGTTCCTGGATGTAGATGCCGCTGTTGCCACGGGCCTGGCCGGTGACGTCGTCGGCGTGCTGGGGCTGGTACCACTCGGCGTGCATCCGGAAGTCGCCGAACTTCTCCTTGGTGCGGATGTCGCCGCCGAAGGACTCCATCGAGCCGTCCGCGACCGGCCACGTCGCGGCCCCGCCGCTGGCCTTCTCCCAGGCGTCGAGGTCGCCGCCGTCGAAAAGGGTGATGCGCTCGCTGGGCGTGACGGTGAGGCTGTCGAGGTTGACGTGCCCCAGGTCGTCCTCGTCGTGCACGTAGGCGATGGTGTTGGCACCCTCCCGCAGCTCGACCGTCTCGGTCTGCGTCTGCCAGTTGGCCCAGGTCACGGTGCTGTCGAGCCAGACCTGCTTCTGCTTGACGCCGTTGACGTACAGGCTCATCGACCGCGGCGTCGGGCTGGGGTCGGAGTTCTGCCCGTTCGCGTAGCGCAGGGCCAGGTCGTGCGGCCCGGCCTCGTCGGCCTCGACGGCGAACGTGGTGCGGGCGCCCGGCTCCCAGTTGCGGTCCACGAACCCGGCACCCGAGTACCCGGCGTGGTTGGTGTTCCAGCCCGCGCCGCCGGCGATGTCGGCGGCCTCGGCCTCGTAGACCGGCGGCGGGGTGGAGCCGTCGGGCAGGCGGTTCATGGTGTACCAGGCCTCGGTGCTCCACAGCTCCTCGCCGCCCTCGGCCGCGAACGGCCGCGGGGAGTGCACGTTGACCACCCGGCCGGGCTTGAGCCCGTCGATCATGAGGGTCACCGTCCTGCGGTCGTCGGACAGCGTCGCGGAGGTCACCGTCAGGTCCTCCTCGTCCACCTTGGGCCCGCCGTACTGCGGCGTCGAGACGTAGCGCCACTGCGCTGCCTCGTACTTCCCGGCCAGGTCCTGCGCGGTCTCGGCCGACAACGGCTTCGTGTACTCGATCTCGAACCCGCCCTCCACGGCGCGCATCTCGAGCATGTCGAACGCGCGGCTCTCGTCGAAGGTGAGCCTCTGCAGGCCGTAGCCGAGCTTGCCGGCCTGGCCCCAGTTGCCCGACCAGCCGATGCCGCCCACGTAGATCGAGCCGTCCGGGCCCACGCTCGTGCGGCTGACGCCGGACTCCAGGCCCTGCGTCATGCGGAAGACGGCGCCCTGCTCCTGGCCCGCGACCTCCTCCAGGTAGACGCGCTGGAGGCCGCCGTAGGTCACGTCGCCGATCGCCATCTGCCCGGCGAACACGCCCTCGGTGAGGATCACGGGGTTGCTGGGGGAGTTGGAGATCTCGCTGTGCGGCATCCACAGCACGGGCTCGGTGACGGGCTGGTCGTCGTACGGGCCGTCCGGGTTCGTGTAGTGGTTGTAGAACGCGCCCTCCTGCACGCGCACCAGCTTGGACGTCGGCACGTGCATGCCCTGGTTGTCGGTGACGTACATGCCGCCGTCGGCCCCGAAGCCGAGGCCGTTCGGGGTGCGCAGGCCGCCCGCCAGGTACTCGACCTCGCCGGTGTCCTCGTCGATCTTCAGCACCGAGCCGCGGTTCTCGACGAGCTGCGGGTCGCGCGTCGCGCCGCCGGGCACCATCGCGATGCCCGTGGAGACGTAGAAGTAGCCGTCCTCGTACAGCAGGCCGAACGCGAACTCGTGGTAGTTGCCGCCGAACGGCCAGGTCGCGACCTCGCGGTACTCGTCGGTGACCTCGTCGCCGTCGGTGTCCACGAGTTCCGTCAGGCCGTGCTTCTCGGAGACGTAGATGCGGCCGTCCACGACCTTGAGGCCCATCGGCTCCTGGAGCTCCTCGGCGATCCTCGTGTACGTCACGTCGTCGGCGCCGCCGTCGCCCGTGACGTTCTCGACGATGTACACCTCGCCGAGCACGGTCTCGCGGTCACCGCCCCACGTGGCGATGACCATGCGGCCGTCGGGCAGCCAGTCCATGCCGGTGACCTGCGGCTCGAAGCCGTCCGGGCGCAGGTTCGTCAGCGTGTAGTCGGGGTGCACCTCGGTCAGGGGCAGGCCGTCGCCCGGGGCCTCGTCCACGCCCTCGCAGAGCTTGCGGCCCGGGGAGGTGACGCGCGTGACCTCGGCGTCGGTGCTCAGCACCGAGCTCGGCACCAGCGCGAAGCCGGAGGCGCCCGGCGGGCGCCACTCCAGCGTGAGCTGCTGGCCGAAGTCGCCGTCGAAGTGGTCCATGCGCAGCGCGTGGTACCCGGCCTCCAGGTCGACCGAGCCTTCCTTCGGCGTCGCCCCGTGCTTGCCGGGGTGGTCGACGACGAGCGTGTCGTCGAGCAGCAGCCGCGCGCCGTCGTCGCTCGTGACGCGGAAGTCGTAGGTGCCGGCGTCCGGCACGTTCAGAAAGCCGGTGACCTCGGTGACGAAGCGGTCGGTGAGGCCGAAGTCGTCGGCCGTGCGCCAGTCGATCGTGGGCTTCAGCTCGTCGATGTTCGGCGTCTGGCCCGGCTTCAGCGTGCAGTAGTCCTCCAGCGGCACCTGGACGTCGAAGACGCGCATGGTCACACCGGGCTCCTGCGGCCGGGTGGGGTCGGTCGCGGGCTGCGCGGCGGCCTGCGCCGCGGGCCGGCCCGCTGCCTGCGCTGCTGCCGGGAGCACCGTGAACGGCAGCACGAGCACGCCGAGCATCGCGGCGAGGGTGCGGGGGGTCGATCTGCGTTCCATCCTGCGTTCCATGGGCCTGCCTCTCCATCGAGGACCTTGCCTACCGGGGACCGTGCCCGCCGCGGCGGCGTCGTTGCGCCGACGGCTGGGCACGCCACGTCACTATGCGGTCAGGGGTGACCCCGGACAACGAGTTGCCACTTGTTGCCCCTCCCGGGACGCTCGTACCGCCGCGCCGGCGTGCTGGTGGACGAGCGTTCACCAGGCGATCTACGACCGTGAAAGGCCGGGTGATGGCCGCTGGCGGCCTGCTGAACGGGTGTCCGACGTCGCGTGCGAGAACGGGTCGGGCAGCGGGCGGGCCGTCGAGCCACGTTCGACGAGCTTGGCCGGCAGCAGCGCCGGGGCCGACAGGCCGGACGACGCCGCGGCCGACAGCCCCGCCGACGGTGCGCGCAGCTGGTTGAGCAGACGCTGGACGGCGAAGGTGCCGAAGTGGCGCAGGGGAGAGGCGACCGTCGTCAGCGGCGGCGTGCAGAAGTCGGAGCCGAAGATGTTGTCGAACCCGACCACGCTCAGGTCGCCGGGCACCTCGATGCCCAGCCGGGTCAGCCCGCGCATCGTGCCGATCGCGACCAGGTCGTTGTAGGCCACGGTCGCGGTCGCGGAGTGGGTGGTCAGGGCCTGGGCGGCCGACAGCCCGCCGGCGAGCGTGGGCGCGAACGGGCCGAGCCGGCGGGCCTTCAGCCCGAGCTCCTGGGTCGCCTCCCGGAAGGCGCGCCAGCGCATGCCGTCGGCCCACGACGCCTCGGGGCCGGCCAGGTACGTCAGCCGCACGTGCCCCAGGCCCGCCAGGTGCTCGACGGCGCGCCGCATGCCCTGGGCGTTGTCGGTCACGACGCTCGGGACGTCCGCCACGACGCGGTTCATCACGACGGTCGGCCGCTGCTTGGCGACGGCCCGGATCGCGGCGTCCGAGAGCCGCGAGGTGGCCAGCACGACGCCCTCGACCAGGGGCAGCGTGCGCTCCAGGGCACGGCGCTCGGCCCCGCTGGACTCGTGCGCGTCCACCACCAGCAGCGTGTAGCCGGCGTCGATGGCGGTCTTCTCGGCGCTGCGGATGATCTCGAAGAAGAACGGGTTGGTCAGGTCGGCCACGACGATCGCGAGCAGCGCCGTCCGGCCGTCGGGCAGGCCCCGCCCGATCGGGCTGGTCCGGTAGCCGAGCTCGTGGGCGACCCGGCGGATGCGGTCCGCCGTCTCCGCGTTGACGCGCCCCGGCCGGGAGAACGCCCGCGACACCGTCGAGGGCGCGACGCCGGCGGCCTCGGCGACGTCGTAGATGGTCGGTCTTGTGCGAGAGCTCCCTGTTTCGCCAGTTTCGCCCATGCGCGGGGAGCGTACGGCGCGCACCACGTGCACGGCAACCAGTTGCCGTGAACCCGCCGGGTGTGGCAGATCCTTGCCCGCCCGGCAAGAGGTGGCAACACCTTGACTGCCCTGGTGCGGCACCCTCGAATGACGGCATGACCATGCGCGCCGCGGGCTCAGCGACGAGCCCGCCACCCGAGGACGACGACGAGGCGGTCCAGGTCGAGGCCGCCGAGAGCGAGCTCAGACGACTGGGCCTGGAGGAGATCCGCGTTCGGCACCACGGCGACCTGGCCCGGCTCGAGGCGCCGCACGACGACCTGGCGACCATGACGTCGGAGCCCCTGCGCGGTGAGGTGCTGCGGGCCGTGCGGTCCGCGGGCTTCCGGTCGGTGGCCGTCGACCTGGAGGCCGTGATCACCCCGGACGACGCCTGACGGGACCCGGTGGCAACCGCGTGCTACGGGGCGCGCGCCGTGGCGGGGCAACAAGTGGCAACTCGTTGTCCGGCCCTGGTGCGGCTCATAGTGTCCCGTCTGACGCGCAGCTCCACCGCCGGGGCTGCTGACCTGCTCTACCGACCGGCACCTCCCGGACGACGACGTCCGCCGTGCCCCGACCCGCAGCCCCACGGGTGTCGACGTCGACCCCGTGCGACGAACCGGAAAGAGCGAACCCTTGAGGAGCACGCCATGGTGACCGCCCAGGAGGCCCGCCCCACGACGCCGTCCAGGTCACGGCCGACGCCGCCGGCCGGCGGGCCGCCGTTCGCCGCCCGCGTGCTCGCGCTGCTGGCGGAGTCGTGGCGGCCCGTCGCGGTGCTGCTCGCGCTGTTCGCGCTCTGGTGGTTCGTGGCGTGGCGCGAGCTGGTCCCGGCCTACCTGGTGCCCTCTCCCGGGGCGGTCGCCGAGACCATGGCCGCCGAGTGGCCGATGCTCCTGGAGCACACCTGGGTGACCACGCTGGAGACGATCGTCGGGTTCGTGCTCGCGGCCGTGATCGGCGTGGCGGCCGCCGTGCTGCTGGTCTACTCCAGGACGGCGGAGAAGTCGCTCTACCCGCTCATCCTCTTCGCCCAGGTCATCCCCAAGATCGCCATCGCCCCGATCCTGGTCGTCTGGTTCGGGTTCGGCATGACGCCGAAGATCGTCCTGGCGGTGCTCATCGCGTTCTTCCCCGTCGTGGTCTCGGCCGTGGCCGGGCTGCGCTCGGTCGACCCCGAGCTGCTCGAGATGTCCGCGACGATGGGCGCCTCGCGGTGGAAGACGTTCCGCAAGATCCGCTTCCCCGGTGCGCTCCCGCAGCTCATGTCCGGACTCAAGGTGGCGGTGACGCTCGCGGTCGTGGGTGCCGTCGTCGGCGAGTTCGTGGGCGCCGACCGGGGCCTCGGCTACGTGCTGCTGCTCGCCAGCGGCAACCTCGACGCCCCGCTGCTGTTCGCCGACCTGATCCTCATGTCGCTCATCGGCGTGGTCCTGTTCGTGCTGGTCGAGCTGCTCGAACGGCTCCTCATCCCGTGGCACGCCTCGCGCCGGGGCAACCTCGCGCTCGCGACCGTCTGACCAGCGCCCTCTCGTTCTTCCTGCCGCCACCGTGGCGGCCCGACCAGAAAGGCTCTCCCATGCATGGTGCAACGAAGCAGGAGCGTGGCCGCAGGACCGCGATGTCGCTGGCCGTGGCGGGCGTCGCACTGGCGACGGCCGCGGCCTGCGGGCAGGCCGCCGGGGGCGGGCCGGGTGAGCAGAACGCCGACGGCCTGAGCGAGGTGACGGTGACGCTCAACTGGGTGCCGTACGGCGAGCACGCCCCCTTCTACTACGGCGTGGCCGAGGGCATCTTCGAGGACGAGGGCATCGACCTGACGATCCAGCCGGGCAACGGGTCCGGCAACACCGTGCAGCAGGTGGCGCAGCGCAACACCGACTTCGGGTGGGCGGACACGCCGCCGCTCGCGAACGGCATCAGCTCCGGCATGCCCGTGCGCAGCGTCGGGGTCTTCCTGCAGACCGGCCCCAGCTCCGTCGAGTTCTTCGACGACCAGGGCATCACCGAGCCCGCCGACCTCGTGGGCAAGACGGTCGGCGGCACGCCCGGCGACGCCATGTACGGCACGTTCCCGGCGTGGCTGGAGATCAACGGCGTGAACCCGGACGACGTGACCGTGGTCAACGTGGACGCCGCGGGCAAGATCGCCGCGCTCATCGAGGGCAAGGTCGACGCCATCCAGGGCTTCTACCACGACCAGGCGGCGACCATCGAGAACCAGACCGGCAAGGAGGTCTCGGCCCTGCCGTTCGCGGACTTCGGCATGAACATGCTCGGCACCGGCCTGCTGGCGCACGAGGCGACGATCGAGAGCGACCCCGAGCTGGTCCAGGCGATGGTGCGGGCGACGTCGAAGGCGTTCCTCGCGGCGTCCGAGGACCCCGACGCCGCCGTCGCCGCCATGGCCGCCGACGCCGAGCAGGCGCCCGACGAGGAGGTGCTGGCGGCGCAGCTCGAGGCGACGATCGGCCTGCTCAACCTCGAGGAGGCCCCGGCGCCCGGCGTGAACACCGAGCAGCAGTGGACCGACACGCTGACGTTCCTCACGGAGAACACGGAGTTCGAGGGCGAGCCGACGCCGGACGCGTACTGGGACGCGAGCTTCGGGGAGGGCATGTGACCGCCGCGACGGAGCCCACGGTCGCGCGGGCCGCAGGCGGGCGGGCCGCCGGCGCCGAGCCGATCATCGAGGTCTCGCACCTCACCCGGCGCTTCACCTCCAAACGCTCGGAGACCGTGGCGCTGGACGACGTCTCGCTGGCCGTGCAGCCGGGGGAGTTCGTCACGATCGCGGGGCCGTCCGGCTGCGGCAAGTCGACGCTGCTCAAGATCATCGCGGGACTCACCCTGGCCAGCGAGGGCGACGTGCGCCTGTACGGGCAGCCGGTCACGGGTCCGCAGCGCGAGATCGGGTTCGCCTTCCAGCGCTCGGCCCTGCTGGAGTGGCGGGGCGTGCGCAGGAACATCCTGCTCCAGGCCGAGATGCGCGGCATGGACCGGCGCCGCGCGGAGGAGCGCGCCGACCACCTCATCGAGCTGACCGGACTGACCGGGTTCGAGAAGGCCCTGCCGCACGAGCTGTCCGGCGGCATGCAGCAGCGCGTGGCCCTGTGCCGTGCCCTGCTGCACGAGCCCCGGGTGCTGCTCATGGACGAGCCGTTCGGGGCGCTCGACGCCCTGACGCGCGAGCAGATGAACATCGAGATGAACCGGATCTGGCGCGAGACCGGCACCACCGTGGTGCTGGTGACCCACTCCGTGCCGGAGGCGGTGTACCTGGGCAGCCGCATCGTCGTCATGAGCCCGCGGCCCGGCCGCATCGTCGAGACGCTCGAACCGGGGCTGCCGGAGCGCCGCGAGTACGGGCCGACCCTGGCCGACCCGCGCTTCACGGCGGCCGCCGAGCGCCTGCGTGACCTGCTCGGCGCGAGCCATGCGCCCGAGTGACCGGGGCCGGCCGTGACGTCCGCCGGCACGGGTGAGGACGTCAGCACGGGTGAGGGCGTCGGCGCGGGCGTCGGCGTCGGCATCGTGGGCATGGGCGGGATCGGCGCGTTGCACGCCCGGGCCGTGTCGGAGCTGGCGGGCCGGGCTCGTGTCGTCGCGTTCAGCGGCCGGGCGGCGGAGGGTGCGCCGCCGACGGCCGCGCGTCTCGCACCGCACGAGGTCATCGCGCACCCCGACGTCGAGGTCGTGGCGATCTGCACCCCGAGCGGCACGCACGCGGCGCTCGCGCTGGCGGCGCTGGAGGCCGGCCGGCACGTCGTCGTCGAGAAGCCGCTCGCGCTGGACGTCGGTGACGCGCTGCGCGTCGCGCGTGCCGCGCGCGAGCGCGGGCTCCTGGTCTCGATGATCGCCCAGCGGCGCCTGGAGGCCGAGAACCTGGCGCTCAGGCGCGCGATCGACGACGGGGCGCTGGGCGAGCTGCGGCTGGCGACCACCCACGTGCACTGGCACCGCGACGACGGCTACTACCGCGCGGCGGGATGGCGGTCCGCGGCGGACCAGGGCGGCGGGTCCCTGATGAACCAGGGCGTGCACAGCGTGGACCTGCTGCGCTGGCTGTGCGGCCCGGTCGAGTCGGTGACGGCGCAGTCCGGCACCCTCGCGCACGCGATCGCGGCGGAGGACACGACGGTGGCCACCCTTCGCTTCGCCTCCGGCGCGCTCGGCGTGGTGACCACGACGACGGCGACGCCGCCCGGGTTCCCGGCGACCGTCTCCGTGCTCGGTTCCCGCGGATCGGTCGATCTCGGTCAGGGGGAGGTGCGCCGGTGGGACGTGCCGGGGGTGCCCCCGCCGCCGGCGGGACCCGCGGCGAACGGTGCCGCCGACCCGCTCGCGATCGGCCACGCGGGACACCTGGCCCAGTGGACCCGGATCGTCGACGCCCTGCGGTCACCGGCGGCGGTGCCGGTGCCGGTCGGCATCGACGACGCCGTCGAGACGGTCCGGCTGCTGTGCGCGATCGAGGCGGCCGCGGCGTCGGGCGCGGTGGTGCGGCCCGCGGACCTGACCGCCGCACCACCGCGCCCGACGCCGGGTCAGAGCCGGTCGAACGGGGCGGCGTAGCGGAACCGGCCGGCGTGCTCCGGCCGCCATGCGCTCAGGGTCCGTGCCTGGAAGTAGTCGCCCCATGCGGGGTCGGGGGCCTCGATCCCGGTCTCGACGGCGGCCACGAACCCGAACCGGGAGTAGAGGGCGGGCTCGCCGAGCAGCACGACCACGGGTTCACCGAGCGCGTCGGCGGCGCCGAGGACGGCGTGCATCAGGGCCGCGCCGACGCCGCGCCCCTGGTGCGCCGGGTGGACGCTGAGCGGGCCGAGCCCCAGCGCCGGCCGGCCCGCGAGCTGTCCGCGAGTGGCGACCACATGGCCGACCACCTCCGGGTCGGCCGGCCCCGACTCCGCGACCAGCGACAGCTCGGGCACCCACCCCGGGTCGGCGCGCAACCACCCGACCAGGGTGGCCTCCCCAGGCGCGCCGTCGGCCTCGACCGACGGCGCGGCGTGCGCGACGCCCGAGAAGGCGGCCGCGGTGACGGCGCGGATGGACGGGACGTCGGACGGGCGTTCCTGCCTGATGAGCATGCGGTCACTGTCGAGGGCGCAGCGCCGGCAGGGCAAGACAAATATCGCCCGGGGCCGGGCGCCGCGCGGGCGCCCTGGCCGGGCGGTCAGCGGTCCCTGGTGAGCAGGGCACGGTTCCCGACGTCCGGCACGGACGGATCCGCCGGCACCTGGGAGACGGGTCCGGCACCTGCCGGCGTGGGACGCACGAGATCGTCGAGGATCCGCGTGAATCCGGCCTCGCTGACGACGGGGATGCCGTAGGCCGCGGCCTTGCGGGCCTTGCCGGACATCGAGTCGGCGTCGGCGGCGACGACCAGCCGCACCTTCCGGGTGACGGCGGGGCGGGGGACGAGCCCGGCTGCGGCGGCCCGGCGCTCCCACACGTCCCGCGGCTCGTCCATCGCCCCGGTGAAGACGACCTGGTCGCCGGGGCCGAGGGGGTACCGGCCGGGTCGGTCACCGGTCCCGGAGCCCGCCTCGGCGGCGGTAGCCGCATCCTGGAGGATGCGCCCGGCGTCCGCGGCGGGGACCTCCAGCATGGCGGCGACGGCCCGGAGGTCGGCCAGCTCCGCCGCGTCGAGCACGCCGTCGGCCGAGGCCACGCTCGCCAGCCCGGCGAGGTACTCGCGGTGCAGGGCGGCGGCCTCCGTCCGGCCGATCCCGAGCTGTCCGCACAGCTCGGCGAGCTGGTCGTGCTCGCGGGCGGAGATGTGCCGGTCCAGCAGCGCCCGGTCGACCAGCTCGAGGTACTCCTCCTTCTCCCACGTGGTGATCGGGGTGGTGCGGGCGGCGGCGAGCCGGGCGAGGAAGTGGGTGTCGCGCTCGGCGGAGACGCCCCGCCGCACGGGCCCGGCCCCCGTGGCCGGGATGACCGGCCAGGGTGTGGTCGCGGCGAGCTCGACGACGTCGTCCCAGCCGGGCACGACGTGCCGGGCACCGCCGGCCAGGTAGATCCGCAGGAGCTCCGCGGCGGCCCGGGCGTCGGCGAGGGCCTCGTGCGCGGAGGCGAGCGCGACGCCGTGGTGCGCGCAGGCCCCGGCCAGGGACCGTGGGGCGGTGGGGAAGAGCTGTGCCCCGGTGCGCATCGTGCACAGGGTGGTCGGCTCGATGAGCGGCACGTCGTACCCGGTCGCGGCGAACGCGTGCCAGACGAACCGGCGGTCGAACTGCGCGTTGTGCGCCACGAAGGTGCGTCCGCGCAGCAGCTGCGCGGCGTGGCCGGCGATGTCCTGGAACGACGGCGCGTGGCGGGCGTCGGAGGTGCTGATGCCGTGGATCTGCTGCGGACCGAGGTCTCGTCCCGGGTTGACGAGCGTGGCCCAGGTGTCCTCGATGCGGCCGTCGGGGTCGACCTGGACGACCGCGAGCTCGACGATCCGGTCGTGCCCGCCCGGGAACAACCCGGTGGTCTCCACGTCCACGACGGTGTACCCGGTCACGTGCGTCTCCCCTCGCAGCGGTGTGCAGAACCGGGCAATCGTCGCAGCCGGCCCGGGGCGGCGCAGGAGGGGCCGTGGGTGAAGCGCTGGTGCGGCGGGGTGATCTCGTGCCGGTGGTGGCAGCGGCCCGCTAGGCAGGCCCGGCCGCCCGAGGGCCGCCGAGGGCGTCCAGCAGGGGTGCCCGGCCGGGACCCGCCAGCCACTGGTCGAAGCGCAGCAGGAAGGGGAACGCCGCCCGCAGCCCCGCGAGGTCGGTGCGGCCCGCGAGCCTGCCGTCGTCGACGAGCGCGACCGACCTGGCCAGGACCTCGTCCTGGTCGAGCAGCGCCTGCGGCAGACGGCGGTAGGTGATCGGGCGCCGCGCCGCGCGTGTCAGCCGGTCGGCGATCTCGGTGCCGGTCAGGGCGTCACCGGCGATCTCGACCGTGCGGCCGCCGAACTGGCCGGGTGCGCCGAGGACGGCGGCGGTGACGCGGCCGATGTCCTGCACGGCGACGAGCTGCATCGCCTGGTCGGGCCGCATCAGGAACGTCAGCTCGCCCCGAGCGGGGTCGGTCGCGGTCAGCAGGAGCTCCATGAACGTGGCCGGGCGGACCACCGTGGTGGTGATGCCGAGACCCCGGACGTGCTCCTCGATCCGGCTCTTGACGTCGAAGTGGCGCACGCCGGTCGAGACCGGCCCGGCGGCGATCATCGAGCTGTAGACCAGGTGCCGGGCGCCGCTGTGCTCGGCGGCGTCGGCCACGGCGACGCCGTAGCGGACCTCGTCGTCGTGGCTGAGCCCGGCTCCCGCCTGACCCGAGCTCGGCTGCACGCTGAACACGCCGTGCACCCCGGCGAACGCCGCCCGCAGCGACCCCGGGTCGGCGAGGTCGCCCCGGACGACCTCGGCCCCCGCCGCGGCCAGCGACCGGGCACGGCTGCCACCCGGGTCCCGCACGACGGCACGGACGGTCCAGCCGGCGGTCAGCAGCGCCGCGCTCACCGCACCACCCTGCTGACCGGTGGCGCCCAGCACGGCGACGGTTCGTCCGGCGTCGGGCCGTCGGGTGGAGGTTCGGGTCCGGGAGTCGCTCATGTCCGGGACCGTAACGGAGCGCCCCGTCCGCCTGGCTAAAGTGAGAGCGGTGACGACCGAAGTGAGAGCGCGGTTGCGTTCGGACGCCCGGGACAACCGCGAGCGCATCGTCGCCGTCGCCCGTGCCGCGTTCGCGGACGGCGGCCTGGACGTGCCCGTCCGGGAGATCGCCCGGCGGGCCGAGGTCGGTCCGGCCACGGTCTACCGGCACTTCGCGACCAAGGAGGCGCTGCTGGCCGAGGTCTTCGCGGCCCAGATGGCGTCGTGCGCCGAGATCGTGCGCCGGGGGCGGGCCGCCGGCGACCCGTGGCGCGGCCTGAGCCTGGTGGTCGAGGAGCTGATGGCGGTCCACGCCCTCGACAAGGGTTTCGCGCGGGCCTTCACCTCCCGGATGTCCGAGCCCGCCGAGCTCGCCGCCGAGCGCGACCGCACGCTCGCGGCGCTGCGCGAGCTGGTGCGGCAGGCGAAGGAGGCCGGTGCGCTGCGCGCGGACTTCGTGCTGGAGGACATCAACCTCGCCCTGCTGGCCAACGAGGGGATCCGTGCGGACACCCCCGAGATGCGGCTGGCCGCGTCACGCCGGTTCGCCGCCCTGATGCTGCAGTCCTTCCAGGCCCGCCCGGTCGCGGCCCCGCTGCCCCCGGCGGTCCGGTTGCCGCCGGCCCAGGGGTAGCCGGGCGGCCCTACAGGTGCTCGGTGTAGAACGCCGCGAGCCGCTCGGTGGCCGCGTCGACGTACTCGGGCACGTCGTACATCTCGTAGTGCCCGGCGCCCTCGACCACCATGAGGTCGACCGGGTTGGGCGCCATCTCCCACAGCCGCATGCCGGACTCGTAGGAGCCCGTGGTGCCGCGCCGTCCGGCGAGGACCACCTGGAGCGGCTGGGTCATGAGCTGGTCGACCAGGTGGAACGCGTCGTAGCCCAGCAGCAGCGAGTCGCCGCGGGACAGCCGCCGGTTGGTCGAGCGCTCGTGCCCGCCCCGTGGGGTGCGGTAGTAGGTGATCGCCTGCGTCGTGTCGAGGTCGGGCGTGCCGGCCGCCGCGGCGTCCTCCAGCGTGTCGGGGAGCCAGGCGTCGCGGCGCAGCTCGCCGGTGCGGTTCTCCTGGGTGCGGGCCTTCGCCATGACGTCGAGCGCGGCGACCGGGCCGTCCGGCTGGAAGCCGCGGAACGACGTGCCCATGTTGCCCGGGACCACCGTGCCGACGGCCTTGATGCGGTGGTCCGTGCGGGCGGTGTGCACCGCGTAGCCGCCGCCCGCGCAGATCCCGAGCACGCCGATGCGCTCCGGGTCGATGCCGGGCAGCGTGCCCAGCGCGTCGATCGCGTACGAGATGTCCTCGCCGCGTCGGTAGGGATCCTCGAGGTCGCGCGGCTCGCCGCCGCTCTGACCCTGGTGGGCGGGGTCGAACACGAGCGCCGCGAGGCCCCGGGCGGCCAGCCGGGCGGCATAGTTCGCGCCGATCTGCTCCTTCACGCTGCTGCCCGGGGTGGAGAGCACCACGGCGGGCAGGGGCGTGGCGTCCCGGTCGTCGGGGAGGTAGAGGTCGGCGGCGAGCTCGATCGGCCCGCGGGGGATGGTCAGGTGCTGACGCATGGGTGGAGAACCTCTCGTTCCATGTTGTGCTAGTTCAAAATGGAGAGTAGTACAGTTCTGAACTAACATCACCGTAGCACCCCGCACCACCCGGACCGAGGAGGGCACATGGCGGTCGACGCCGCACAGCTCTGGACCCTGAACCACCGCCTGCTCACCGCCGTGCTGGACGAGGCCGGCACCCAGCTCGAGGAGCTCGGGCTGGAACCGAAGGAGTTCTTCGTGCTCGCCGAGGTCCCGGCCTCGCCGCACCCTGCCCAGCTCGCGAAGGAGCTGGTGATCCCCAAGGCGAGCGTGACCGTCTACGTGCGCAACCTGGTCGCCAAGGGCTTCCTGCGCCGTGAGATCGACGACTCCGACCTGCGGCGCCACCGCCTGGTGCTCACCGACGACGGCGTCGCCGCCCGCGACCGATCGTTCGCGGCGCTCGCGGCGGCGTTCGACCGCAGGCTCGCCCGCATCGCGCCCGGCGACCGGGCCGAGCTGGCCCGCATCCTGACGGCGCTGCTCGAACCCGCCGCGCCGCTCGAGCCGGCCCCGGAGGTGTCGCGGTGAGCGCCGGCGACCGCCCGACGCGGCCGTGGACCGAGGCCGAGCTGGCCCTGCTCGACCGGGCGGAGCTGATCCGCGTGGCGGGCGCGCGCGACGACGGCACCCTGCGCCCCTTCGTGACCATCGGGCACGTCCGGCTCGGCCGGGACGAGCTCGTCCGCTCGCTCCACGGGCCCGGCGGCGCCTGGTACCGCGCCGCGACACGGTCCGGGCACGGCCAGGTCGACGTCGCCGGGCAGCGCATCGCGGTCGCCTTCCTGCCCGACGTCGGCCGTGCGGCGGAGGTCGACCGGGCCCTGCGCGCCCGGTACGGCAACGACTCCGGCGTCCGCCGGATGACCAGCGACCCGGCGCGGACGGCCACGCTCCGGATGGTCCCGCTGGCGTAGTCCTTCGCCGGAGACTCCTTCCATGAGGGCGGATGAATACGGGCAGGAATGGGTGAAAAGCGGCAGGCCGAGTTCTATTTTGATGTGGAGTGATTCAATCTCCATGTGGACGGATTAAACCCGTTTCTTGTGCGTGAAGTGCGTGTGAACAACGGTCGAAGCGCTTGAGGGGCCTCATTTTTTCTCGGCATGATGAAAGCCATTCGCCGAGACAAGAACTGAGGGGTCATCGTGAATCATCAGTCCGTTGTCACCGTGCCTGGCCTGCTCGCGGCCCGGGCGCAGGAGCGGCCCGACGCGACCGCGATCGAGCTCGTCGGCGCGGGCCGGCTCAGCTACGGGGAGTGGGGCCGGCGCTCGCACGCGGTCGGCCACGGCCTCGTCGCCAGGGGCGTCCGGCCCGGGGACCGCGTCGTCGTCCGCGCGTCGGCCGACTGGATCGCCTTCGCGGTCGGGTACGTCGGCGTGCAGGCCGCCGGGGCGATCGCCGTCCCCGTGCTGGCGTCCAGCAGCGACGAGTACATCGCTCGCGTCCACGCGGAGGCCGGGGCGGTCGGCATGCTCGGCGACGCCGTGCCCGGGTGCCCGGGCTGGTCCCTCTCCGTGCACCAGATCGAGGCGGGACAGCCGGCAGACCCGACCGGGGTGCCGGTGAGCGGCGAGGACGACGCCGAGATCCTCTTCACCTCCGGCACGACCGGGCGGCCGAAGGGCGTCGTGTCCACGCACGACAACCTCACGTACGCGATCCGCCAGCGCGTCCCGGACGGAGCGGCCGCGACCCAGGTGCGCACCGTCCTGCACGCGCTGCCGCCCGCGACCAACGCGGGCCAGTCCCTCCTGGTCCAGACGCTCAGCGCGGCTCCGCACACCATGATCGTGCTCGAGAAGTTCGACGCCGGCACCCTGCTGCGTACCGCCCAGGAGGTCAGGCCGGACGACATCGTGCTCGTCCCCGCCTACGCGCTGGCTCTCCTGCGGGCCACGGCGCGGTTCGACCTGAGCGGCGTGCGGCAGGTGCGCACCACGAGCGCGCCGATCTCGGCCGCGACGCTGGCCAGGCTGGCCGAGCTGTTCCCGCAGGCGAGCATCGTCAACATGTACACCTCGACCGAGAGCTGGCCCGCGCGCCTGCGGATGCGCTTCGACCCGGGCCGCCCGTTCTCGCTCGGCCGGGCGCACGGGCGCAGCGAGGTGCGCGTCGTCGACGCGTCCGGCGCGCCGGTGGCGGCAGGCACCTCGGGCGCGGTGCAGCTCCGGATCGACGGCGTGCGTCCGCGCCGCTACTGGAACGACCCGGACGCCACCGCGCGCGTCTTCGGGTCGGACCGGTGGGTGAGCACCGGAGACGTGGGCCGCCTGGACGAGGAGGGGTACTTCTACCTGGAGGACCGCAGCGCCGACACGGTGAACGTCGGCGGACGGAACGTGTCCACGCTCGCCGCCGAGGGTGTCCTGGAGGAGCACCCCGACGTGGAGGAGGCAGCGGCGTTCGGTGTGCCGCACCCGACGCTCGGCCAGTACCTCGTCGCCACCGTGATCGGCTCCGGCGACCTCGACCCGGACGAGGTGCGCTCCTTCGCCGCCGCGCGGCTGGGGGAGTCGGACGCACCCAAGCGGGTCGTCCGGGTCGAGCACCTGCCCCGCAACGCCCTGGGCAAGGTCGTCAAGCGCGATCTGGCCCGGACCTTCTCCGCGCTGCTCGCGCAGGAGGCCGGTCAGACGGAGCCGGCGAGCGCCACGGAACGCGCGGTGGCGGCGATCTGGGCACGGGCCCTGGACACCGACGCCACCTCGATCGGCCCGGACGCCGAGTGGCTGTCGCTCGGCGGGTCGTCGCTCGAGGCGGCCGAGGTCGCGCTGCTCGTCGCCGACGAGCTCGGGCGCGACGTGCCCGAGCGGGTGCTGCACACCAACCCGACGCTGCGCGCCTACGCCTCCGCGGTGGACGACGCACCGCAGGCGGAGCAGAGGCTGCTGCGACCCATCGCCCGCGCCGCCCGTGGGGTGGCCGGATGAGCACCCTGCACACCGCGACGCACTACCAGCGGTCCCTCTACGGGGCGACCGGCGGGCGCGCCTCCGGCGTCACCGTCGGCGCCGCCGTCCGGATGCGCGGACACACCGACCCCCGCCGCGTCCGCGCCGCGCTCGCCGCGCTCACCGCCCGCCACGAGGCCCTGCGCACCACGCTGACCCGGCCCGGCACGAGCACCGCCGCGCACCAGGTGGTCGGCGAGCACACGCCACCGGACCTGCGCGAGGTCAGCCTCGCCACGATCGAGCCGAAGGAGCGCGAGGCCGCCTGTGCCGCGCTCCTGCAGGCAGAGCTGCGGCGACCGTTCGTGCTGGCGGACAGCCCGCTCGTGCGGGCGCTGCTGGTCACCCTCGCCGACGACGACCGGGTGTTCGCCGTGATCGGGCACCACGCGATCATGGACGGCTGGTCCGCGGGCGTGATCCGCGACGACTTCCGGTACCTGTACGAGCACGGACCCGGTGCCCCGCTCGCGCCGCCCGCGCTCCATCTCGCCGACTACGCCGCCTGGGAGGCCGAGCTGTCCGGCGACCCCGCGACGCGGGAGCACTGGCGCGCGGTCCTGGCCGACGCCCGTCCCCGTCTCTCGTTCCCCCGCGACACGCCGGCCGTCGGGACCCTCGCGCGCACCACACCGCATCCGCTCCCGCTCGACCACGGCCCGGCCCTCGACGCGCTGCGCCCGCTGATGGCGGAGCACCGGGCGAGCACGACCGCCGTCCTGCTGGCGGCGCTCGCGGCGGCCCTGCGGGATCACGCGACGGACGAGCGGATCACGGTCGGCGTCATGCGCTCGAACCGCCGGCAGCGCGAGGTCCGCGCGACGGTCGGGTTCCTCGCCGGGCACGTGCCGGTCACGGTGGACCTGTCCGGGGACCCGTCGTGCGCCACGCTCGTCGGGCGTGCGGCCGACGCCTACGACCGTGCGATCACGCGCCCGGCACCGGCGGGCGTGCTCCGCGCGTCCCTGCCCGACGTCGGCCCCGGCCCCCTGTTCGACGTCTCGTTGAACTACAGCGCGGGTGAGCGCCGGCCCGACGCGGTCGTCACCGGTGCCGGCACCACGTTCTCACCGTTCGACCTCGCCCACGAGGGGCCCACCGACCACCCCTGGTGGGACGGCGCCTCCTTGCTGGACTTCCAGGTCAGGTCCGACCCGGCCGGCCGGTTCACGGGCGTGCTCGTGGCCGACGCCACGGTGTTCGGCGACCGGGCGGCGGCCCGGTTCGCCGGCCGCTTCACGGCCGCGTTGCGCAGGGTGGCCGAGCACCCCGGGGACCGTCTCAGCGTCCTCGGTACGACCCGGGAACCGGTCCGATGAGCGCCGTCACCGTCGGCGCCGAGGTGCTGCCCGCCACCTACCTCCAGCAGGAGTGGGTCGCGGCGGTCGGCGCGGAGGAGTCCAACCACAACATCCCGCACGCGATCGAGATCACCGGGCCCCTGGACCTCGACCACCTGGCCGCGGTGCTGGCGGCACTGGTGGAACGGCACGAGACCCTGCGCACGGCCTTCGTCCGCACGGCGGGCGGCATCGCGCAGCGGGTCACGGCGCCGTTCCGTCCCGGGTGGGAGCTCGAGGACCTCTCCCACCTGCCGCGACCGGCGCGCCGCGCCGCGCTCGAACGGCTCGCGGTCCGGCGGTGCGAGCAGACGACCGACCTGTTCACCCCGCCGCTCTGGTCGGCGGTCGTGGTCCGGATGGCTCCCGGGCACCACGTCCTGCTGACCGTCTGGCACCACGCCGTCTTCGACGGCTGGTCCAACGCGGTGCTCCTGCGCGACGTGCACCAGCTCTACCGCGCCCGGCTCGACCCGACGTACCCGCCGCCGGCCGCGGTGCCGGTCCAGCCCGGCGACTACGCCGCGCACGAGCGCACCATCGGCCTCGGGGCGCACGCCGGGTTCTGGGGCGAGCAGTCCGCGGCAGACCCGCCACGCCTGCCCCGGGAACGCACGGGCCCGGGCGATCCGCTGTGGTTGGAGGCGCACCCCCTGCCGCTGTTGGGCGCGGAGACGACCGGTCCCCTGCTCAGGATCGGCGCCCGGCACGGCGCCAAGCCGGCCAGCACCCTGCGCGCCCTGGTCCTGGCGTCGCTCACGCCCTACCTCGGCGACGACGTGACGATCGGGTGCGTCACGGCCAACCGGGACGTCCCCGGGCTGGCGCACACCCTCGGTCTCGTGAGCGACCACGTGCCCGTCCGGGTCGACCTGCGGGACGACCCGTCGTTCGGCCGGCTCGCCGGGCGCGTCCACGAGGCGACCCGGCAGGCGCACCGGCACCGGGTCCCGGTCGGGGTGCTGCGCCACGAGCTGCCCGGGGCGGCCCGGCGGGGCGGCTCGTTGTTCGACATCTCGATCAACTACCTGCCGCACGCCCCGGGCCGTGCCGCGACGATCACCGTCCCGGACGGCGGCACGGTCACGATGCGGCAGCTGACGCTGCCGACCACCGCGCTCCGGCCGCGGATGGCGACGGCGTTCAGCGGCGCCGTGCCGCTCGGCTTCCAGCTGCACCACGCGCACGAGGGTCATGTCTCCGGCGACCTGTGGGCGCACCGTCCCGCGTTCGCCTCGCGGACGATCGACGAGCTGACGGGGAACCTCGGCCGGACGGCGCGCGAGGTGCTCGCCGCACCCGGGCGCGGGATCCGGGGCCTCGCCGTCCGGGGGAGGGGGTGAGCACGGGCCGTACCGCGCACTAGGCCGCCATCGCGAGCCGCTGGTGGGCCGCCCACTCCATCGCGGCGGCGGCCACCGGCAGCTCGGGGTCGAGGAGCCAGGCGGTCTCCAGGCCGTTGATGAACGCGATGATCTCGATCGCCTTGAGACGGGTGTCGACGTCGGCCCGGATCTCGGCGCGGTCCTGGGCGGCGGCCAGGACCGCGGCGACCCGGTCGACGGTCACGTGGTACCGGCCGGCCAGGCGAGGGTGGAGCACGCCGTCGTCGCCGAGGTTCTCGACGACCAGCACGGTGTGCATGCCCACCGAGTGGGAGTGGCTGGCCCACCGGGTGACGTTGTGCGCGATGACGTCGAGGATGCCCAGGCCCACGTCGGTGTCGTGCCACAGGATCTCGTCCTCGGCGTCGTCGCGGCGGTCCAGCACCGCGTGGAGCAGGGCCTCCTTGCTCGAGTAGTGGTAGAGGAGGCCGCTCTGCGAGACGCCCGCCTCTGCGGCGATCTCGGCGAGGTTGGTGCCGCGGGACCCGTTGCGCGCCACGAGGCGGGTGGCGGCGTCGACGATCAGCTCTCGGCGGGCCTTGCCCTTGGCCGACAAGGAGATCTTGGGCGCGCCCGTCACCCGTGCCCCCTGAAGCTGGTCCTGATCTGTCATGTCCATCTCCTGTCGTCCACTCTTTGCGGGCCTTTCCGTGCGCGATATTCCTTACTTCACGGCGCCCTGAAGAAGGGCTTTGACGAAGTGTCGCTGAAAGAAGAGGAATACCAGCAGGGAAGGTGCGATGATCAGCAGCGAACCGGCGCACAGCAGTGCGATGTTCGTCCCGTGCTCACCCTGGAAAGCACCCAGGCCCCCCGCAACCGTACGCATCGTCGGGTCGTCGACCAGGACGAGCGGCAGCAGGTACTGGTTCCAGGTCGCCAGGAAGAACAGGATCGTGAGCGCCGACAGCGCCGGCACCGCGAGCGGCAGCTGGACCCGGCGGAAGATCTGCCACGTGGAGGCGCCGTCGAGCTTGGCCGCCTCGGTCAGGGCGGTCTCCATGGTGCGGAAGCTTGCCCGCATCCAGAACACCCCGAACGGCATGAGCAGCCCGATGAGCGGCAGGATGACGGCCCACCGGGTACCGAGCAGCCCCATGTCGCGGAGGTTGTAGTAGAGCGGGGTGATGAGCGCCTCGAACGGCAGCGTCAGGCCGACGAGCAGGAGCACCTCCACGAACCTGCCGCCGGGCACGTCGAGCTGTGCGAGCGCGTACCCGGCCGCGGCGGCCATGGCGACGGCAGCGGGGACGACGCCGAGCACGATCAGGACGCTCGACCGGAACAGCGCGAGGAAGTTCGCCGAGGTCCAGGCGTCCGCGAAGTTGCTCCACTGCGGATCCTCGGGCCAGGCGAGGCCGGGCGGCGTGCTGTTCTGCGGTGCGAGTGCGGCGGTGAGCATGCTGAGCAGGGGCAGGATCGCGAACAGCATGAGGGCCAGGAGGATGACGGCCCGGGTGACGCGGTCGTGGACGGGTGAGGAGACGGCGCTCATTCGTGCCTCCCGATGCGCTGGATGGGCCAGATGACGAGCAGGACGAGCGCCGCGAGGAGCACGGCCAGGGCCGAGGCCTGGCCGATCCGCTGTTCCAGGAAGGTGAGCCGGTAGATCTCCACGCCGGGCACCATCGTCTGGTAGCCGGGGCCACCCTGGGTCGCGATCTGGACCACGTCGAAGCTGGCCAGTGCGGCGATGGTGCCGATGGTCGCGCAGACGGCGATCTCCTGCCGGAGCCCGGGAAGCGTGACCGCGAAGAACTCGCCCACGCGGCCCGCTCCGTCCAGGCGGGCGGCCTCGTAGAGCGACGGGTCGATCTTGCCGATGCCGGACAGCAGCAGGACCGTGCAGAACCCGAACGACAGCCAGAACCCGATGACGCCGACCGCCGGCAGGGCGAACGTGAAGTCCCCGAGCCACGCGCGGGTCACGGACCCGAGGCCTACGGCCCGGAGCGTCTGGTTGACGAGCCCGTCTGTGGAGAACATCCACGTCCAGGCGATGCCCGCCGCCACGGGCGGCAGGACCTGCGGGACGAACAGCACCACCCGGGCGGTGGTGCTGAACGCCCCGGCGCGCAGCTCCCGGACGAGGCTCGCCGCGACGAGCCCCAGGCCGACCGGAAGCGCGGCGTAGAAGAAGATGAGGACGAACGCGTGCGCGACCGACCCGAGCAGCTCTGGCTCGGTGAAGACGGCCACCCAGTTGTCCAGGCCCGCCGGGGTGGCGGGGCCGATGCCGTCCCACTCGTAGAACGAGAACTGGACGGACTGCCCCAGCGGGTACAGGACGAACGCCGTGTACATGGCCAGGGCGGGTGCGACCCAGAGCAGGGTGCTCCACCGCCGCGCCGGGCGGCGACGTCGGGCAGGACGCGGGGGAGGGGGCGACTCCTCTGCCTCGGGGGCCGGCCGCAGGGCGGTCGAGCCGCGGGGGTACCTGGACATCTACTTCTCCGCCTCGTTCTCGTAGTCCGCCTGGATCGCCGCCGAGAACTCGGCCGGCGACGTCTTCCCGGACACGAGCAGCTGTGTCTGCGGGATCAGGGTGCTGGCGTGCATCGACGCCGTCGAGTTCGACATGAAGTCGACCAGGCCGTCGCTCTCCAGCAGGGTCTGGAACGACTCGACGGTGCCGGCGACGAGGGATCCGGGCTCGGAGTCCGGCGCCGGTGCGTCCGCCGGGCCGCCGGGCGGCAGGCCGAGGAGGTCGAGGGTGCTCTGACGAGCGCCGGGGTCCGTCTGGATGAAGTCCAGGAACGCGGCCGCCACGTCGCGCTGGGCGGCTTTGGTAGGAATGGCCAGCACGCCGGCGGCCGTCATCGCGGTCACGGGGTCGCCGGCCTTCTCGGGCGGGAAGAGGAAGAACCCGATCTCGCCCTTCCCGGTCTCCTGGAGTGTCGGCGCCTGCCAGTTCCCGCTCGGGAAGAAGACGCCCTCACCCTCCGCGAACCGGGCGGGTGCCTGCGTCTGGTCGATGCTGTTGACGTCTGCGGGCAGGTAGCCCTCCTGGCCCCAGCGCTGGAGCGTGGCGGCGGCGTCGACCAGCGCGGGCGTGTCGATGTTCGCGCCCGGCGTGTTGTAGTTCCAGTCCTGGACCACCTGGGTGCCACCCGCATGGTTCATCTGGAGGTTCTGCAGCGGATAGGCCAGCCCGCCGTCCTTGCCGTTGACCATCATCGGCAGCAGGCCGGCGTCCTTCGCCTTCTGCAGGCTCTCCTCGAAGGCGTCGAGCGTGGCCGGCGGCTCGGTCATCCCGATCCGGGCCGCGAGGGCCGTGTTGTAGTACACGCCCGTCAGGCCGAACCCTGGCCCGGCACCGTACAGGTGCCCGGTGCCGCGCTGCCGGCCGTCCTCCCCGACGCGGGTGGAGGCGAACTGCGACTGCGGCCACTCGGTCCATCCGTACGCCTCGGCGTACGGGTCGAGGTTGGTCAGGAGCCCGTCCTCGACCAGGTTGCCGAAGGACGCGAGCCGGACCAGGTCGGGCACCTCGGTGCCCGAGATCAGCCGGGGGACGTTCGTGGTCAGGTTGTTGAAGTCCTCACCGGTGACCTGCACGGTCACGGTCGGGTGCTCGTCCTGGAAGGCCTGGCCGAGCTTCTCGTAGAGCGCCACGTCGGGGGTGGAGACGAGAACCTGCAGCGTCACCGGCGTGTCGCCGATGCTGGTGCTCACGCTCTCCGGCGTGTCGGACAGGGGGCTCTGCGCGCCCGGCGCGCCGCACGAGGCCAGGAGCGCGACGAGGGCGACGGGCAACGCTGCCCGGTGGGCTGGCCGGCGGCTTCGCCGGGACAGGGTGGTGGTAGGCATGACAGCTCCTCACGAGTGAAGGTCGGACGATGAGGGCGCGTTCCGCGCCGCTTGGCGAGCCGGCCGGCGGGCGGCGAACGCGCGCCGCAGGGCCGAGGCGGCCTTCTCCACGGCGTCCGTCGCGTCCGCCATGACGCCGAGGGTCTCGATGAACCCGTGGATCTGCCCCGGGTAGTCGTGGACCTCGACAGGAACCCGGTCCGCTCGCAGCCGCCTGGCGTACTCGACGGACTCACCGCGCAGGATGTCGTGCTCGGCGGTGATCAGGACGGTCGGAGGGACACCGCGCAGCGTTGTGGCGTGCATCGGCGAGACCACCGGGGACCGCCGCATCAGCCGGTCCGGGACGTAGGCGTCCCACAGGTACCCGATCCGCTCGAACGCCGTCCTGCCGTAGTCGGCCCGGCCCGCGAAGCCGGCGTAGGACTCGACGAACCGCCGCTTGGCCGCGGTGTCCATGGTGCTGTCCAGCACCGGGTACACCAGCAGCTGCAGCACCAGGTCGAGCCGGGCGTCCCGCGCCCGGAGGGCGCTCGCCGCGGCGAGGTTGCCGCCGGCGCTGTCGCCCCCGACCGCGACCCGGTCGAAGGTGCGCCGGGCCCAGCCGACCGCGGCCCACGAGTCGTCCAGCGCCGCCGGGAACGGGTGCTCGGGTGCGAGCCGGTAGTCGATGGCGAGGACGGCGCACCCGGCACGGTTCGCGATCGCCCGCGCCACGCCGTCGCACGAGTCCAGGTCGCCGAGCATCCAGCCCCCGCCGTGGATCCAGACCAGCACGTCGCCGTCGTCGTCGCCCGGCCGGTAGAGCCGCGAGGGGACGCCGCCGGCGTCGACCGTCTGCACGGAGACCACGTGCTCCGGTGGGCCGCCGACCGCCAGGACGTGGTCGCGGGCCTGTCTCCGCAGGGCGGCGAGGTCACGGCCCCAGTAGTTCGGCTGGGGCGCGAGGGAGTCGAGGTACGTCCGCACCTGCGCGCTGGGCATCGGTGTCGTCATGGGGGCTCCTCCTTGAGCTGGGCCTGTGGTCCTCGGCAGGCAGGCGCGAGCGACCACTCCTTCGTGGGCTCGGGGTGTCGATCAGGACCCGTGCGGTCGGGGTACCGGCTAGGGCCGGGCCTGCCTGCGAGGCACGGGGTCGAACGGTGTCGTCATGGAGCTCCTCCTTGAGCTGTACCGGCCTGCGGGTCCACCAGGCAGGTGAGGAGTAACCGCTCCTTCGCGGGTTCTCGGTCGTCCAAAACCGACTGACTGGTCAGTCTGTGCTTTTGAATCTAGCTCTCCGGTGCTCGCGTGTCCAAGGGGCCGGGGGTGGTGTAACCGTTTCGTGATGCGGTGGACCCGGTGGCCCGCGGTCGGGTCAGCCGTCTGGTGCGCAGCGTGGGGGAGCCCGCCGCCTCGCGGGCCGGCTCCCCCAGGGGCTGGCGTGGGCGGGTCCTTCCGGACCGGTGCGACGCTTTCGTGCTCAGGCGCCCAGCTGTTCCCTGGCGGTGTCGGTGTCCTGGAGGTTGGTCATGTTGACGAACCGCCCGTCGTGGACCCGGTAGAGGGCGTACTCGGTGATCTCGAAGGAGGCGCCGGTGGGAGCGACGCCGAGCCATTCCTTGACCGGGGTGCCGGTGTTGGTCAGGCGTGCGGCGATCTCGTGGCCGCTGACGCGGAGGTCGTCGAGGCGCCATGTCAGGTCCGGCACGGCGTCGACCTGGGCGGTCAGTGCGGCGCGGACCTGGTCGCGGGTGACGGGGTCGCCGAAGTGCGTGAGCTGGTCGGCGACGAACTCGTCGAGGCGGTGGAGCTCGTGGGCGTTGAGCGCCGCGATGTAGCGCTCGTAGAGCTCGCGGAGTTCGGTGTGGGTCATGTCGGTTCTTCCTCTCGGCTGGTGCTGCGTCCCGCAGGTTGCCTCGTGTCGCCGACGGCGATCGAGGTGCGGGCGCAGAGCAAGCCTGAGCGCGTGCACGGCTAGAATCCATAACGTGCCGTCTGCCGTTCCTTACGCATCGTCTACTTTCCTGCCCGTGCCGCAGGCGAGCGATCCGGTCGCGGACGCGATCGGGCTGCTCCGGCCTCGTACCGTGGTCTATCCGGCGCTGCGGGCCGGCGGGGTATGGGGAGTGCGGTTCGAGGCGTTCCCGCACGTCAAGATCGGGGGCGTGGTGCGCGGCGAGACCTGGTTGGCTCTCGACGGGCGTGAGCCGGTCCACCTGCGTGAGGGCGACTTCTACCTGCTGAGCAACCCGCCGGCCTACGTGCTGGGCAGTGGCGCGTCCGTGGAGCCGCTGCCGGCCGCGCAGCTGTGGGAGACCGCCGTGGAGGGTGCCGTGCGTACCGGGTCGGGCGACGACGACACCTACCTGTGCGGCGGGTACTTCTGGTTCGACGAGTTCAACGCCCCGATCCTCCTCGACGTCCTGCCGGAGCTGGTGCACGTTCGCGCCGACGACCCCCGGATCCGTGCGCTGGCCTACGTGACCGAGCTGCTGTCCGGCGAGGTCGGGAACTGCGCCATCGGGCGTTCCCTCATCCTCGACCACCTGGTCCAGATCCTCCTGGTCCAGGTGCTGCGTTCTCACGCGGAGCAGTCGGATCGCCCGGTCGGGTGGCTGGGTGCGCTGGTCGACGACGGTATCGGCGCGGCGCTGCGGGCGATGCACGCGGACGTGGCCCACCGCTGGACCGTCCAGGAGCTCGCCGGGATCAGTCACCTGTCGCGGTCGGGATTCGCGAAGTCGTTCAAGCGGCAGGTGGGGATCGCGCCGCTGGAGTACCTGATCCAGTGGCGCATGAGCCTGGCGCGTGACGCTCTCCGGCGCGACACGCAGACGATCTCCGAGCTCGCCTTCGCCACGGGGTACGAGTCCGAGAGCGCGTTCAGCACCGCGTTCCGGCGTGAGGTCGGCGCCTCGCCGAAGCAGTTCCGCGACCGTGCGCGCCGGGCGGCCGGGACCGAGGAGCCTCGCGAGGCGCCGGCCCTCGGCGTCGCCTGAGCGACGGGGCCGGCGCCGGCGGCCCGACAGGGGGATCGACAGGCCGTGGCTGCCGACGCGGGGGATGTCTTGAATGACGGCATGACCTCTTCGAACATCCACGTGTCCGTTCCCGACCGCGTCGTCGGCCTTCCGGCGGCCCGGAGCAGGCACGGTGCTCGTGCCGACCTCATGGTGCGCATGCTGCAGGTGGGGGACCCGCTCGCTGACGCCGTGATCCTCGAGTTCGACGAGCTCGGCCGGCCCGCCCGCACCGCGCTCCGACGCGGTCTCGCCGAGGGGCGGGCGAGCGTGCCGGACGTCCCGCCGGCCGTCGACGCGTTGCTGGCTCACGTGGAGACCGTGCCCGGCTGGGTCTCACGGGAGCTGCTGGACGACGGGGACCTGATCTCGCTCGCCGTGCCGCCGCACTGGCGGTTCCTGGCCTTCTCCGGCGGCTCCCTGGCGCACACCTACCGTTCCCCGGCCATCGCCCGGCTCCTCGTGGGCACGGGCCGGCTGACCGCCGCGGCCCCGCGCCGGCTCGCCGAGACCGGGCTGTGGAACGCCTCGACGATCCTTCCCGGCGGGCTGCGGCACGGCGCTCCCGGCTATGTGCAGACCGTGCAGGTCCGGTTGCTGCACGCACGCGTCCGGGCCTCGGCCACGGCGCACGGGTGGGACGCCGGCCGCTGGGGCGTGCCGATCAACCAGGCCGACATCGCCCGCACCTGGCTGGACTTCACCGTCGTGCCGTTCGCGTTCCTGGAGGGCATCGGCTACCGGCTCACACCCGACGAGCAGTCCCGCCTGTACCGCTACTGGTGGTACGTCGGCCACCTGCTGGGCCTCGACGAGACGTTCTTCCTCGACGTCGAGGAGCATGCGCGGGCCGGTGAGCTGCTCGACCTGCTGGACTCGACCACGGCCCCGCCGGACGAGAACAGCCGTGCGCTGGTCGGGGCCCTGTTCGACGCCGCCACGGCGACGCTCGCCGCGGAGCCGGACTCGCCGATGGACGCGGCAGGCTGGCGTGACCTGCTGAACGCACTGGCCGGCCGCTATCACGGCAAGGACGCCGCGGCGCTGGGGATCCCGGACTCGCCGCTCACGGCGGTGCTGCCGCTGCTCGCGGCGGCCGAGGCGGCGTCGCGTCACTACCAGGCGCAGGTCCCCGGCGGCGTGCAGCAGGCCGTGGAGAACGGCATGCGCACCGTGCGTGGGCTGGTCACCGCGCTCACGGAGAGCAGCACCGCCTACCAGGACCACGTCGCGACCCCGTGACCGGCCCCGGGCCCCCGTCCATGGCGGGGTCCTGGGGTGGGTCAGGCGCGGAGGGCGGCCACGGCCTGGTCGAACAGGTCCACCGGATCGCTGGTACCGCCCGACTGGCGCCACGTCTCCACCGCGACGTCGAGGCAGGCGAGCGCCGCGGCGATGACGGCGCGGGCCCGCGGGTCGGCCGTCGCGCCGGGCACGATGCCCAGGCGCCGTTCGATGTCCGGCGCGAGCAGCTCCTGCCAGCGCAGGTGCTTCTCGAGGTGGCGCGCGCGCAGCGACGGCGCCTCGGCGTACATGTCGGCGATCTGCAGCGGGGTCACGGCGTCGCTGGCCTGCTCCTGCAGGCCGATGAAGGTCTCGCGGAGCGCCTCCCACGCCGTCTCCGTCGCGGGGCGCGCCTCGAGCGTGTCGCGCACACGGAGCCCGAGTGCCTCGAGGTCGCCCATCACGACGTCCTCCTTGCTCCCGAAGTAGTGGAAGAACGACCGCCGCGAGATCCCGGCGGCGGCCGCGATCTGGTCGACGGTCGTCGCCTCGTAACCCTGCTCCACGAACAGGCGCAGAGCTGTGTCGGTGATCTCGGCATGGACGGCCCGCCGTGTCCGTTCGCGCAGCGTCAGGCCATCAGGCTGTGGATCCATGGGCTCACCCTACCCTCGGTACATGTCTTGCATCCGGTGCAACAAACTGCCTACAGTGCAGTATGACTCCCGTCGACTTCACGTCCCAGACCACCATCGTCACCGGCGCCAGCTCCGGCATCGGCGTCGCGTTCGCCCGCGCTCTCGCACGGCGCGGCTCCGACGTGATCCTGGTCGCCCGCCGCCTCGACCGCCTCGAGGCGCTCGCGGGTGAGCTCGAACGCGACCACGGCGTGCGCGCCACCCCGATCGCGCTCGACCTCAGCACGCGAGGAGCCGGACGAGCCCTCGCCGACGAGGTCGCAGCGCGTGGCCTCACCGTGACGAGCCTCGTCAACAACGCCGGCTTCGGTACCGACGGGCCGTTCCACGAGGAGGACCCCGACCGCCTGCAGGACGAGATCGCCGTCGACGTGGCCAACCTCGTGGACATCTCCCGCGCGTTCATCGAGCCGCTCCGTCAGTCAGGTCGCGGCATCCTGGTCAACGTCGCGAGCATGGCCGCCTACATGCCCAGTCCCGACATGGCCGTCTACGGGGCGTGCAAGGCCTTCGTCCTGAGCTTCACCGAGGCGCTCTGGTACGAGTCGCGCTCGAGCGGGCTGCGCGTGCTCTCCCTCGCCCCCGGCCTGACCCGCACCGAGTTCTTCGACGACCTCGCCGGCGGCGCCTACAACGGCAGCTACCAGACGCCCGAACGGGTCGTCGAGACGGGCCTGCGCTCGCTGGACCGCGGCAACCGCCGGCCCAGCGTCGTCTCGGGCCGGGTGAACGGCATGACGGTGGAGGCGGGCCGGTTCTTCACCCGCCGCCGCGCCGTGATCCTCTCCGGGCAGTTCGGCGGCCGCTCGCGCGACACGCGGGTTGCCGCGCCCGCCCGCTGAGGTCGTGACCGCCCCGGCTCCACATCTCGGCGTCGAGCGGCGTCTTAAGGGAGCAAGCACGTTCCGCTCACCTGGAGGTCCACGTGACCAGCATTCTCCGTTCGAAGACCCTTCGGTTCACCGGCATCGGCGTCGCGGTGACGACCCTCTGCGTCACCGGTGCCGGGATGGCGGCCGCGGCCAACCCGGCCTCGGCCTTCGGCCAGGCGGTCGGCACCGCCGTGCACGCCGCCGGCGTCGACTGGTCCGACCTGCCCGACGGCTACACGCAGGCGCAGTACGAGGCGTTCTGGGGCGCCGAGTACAGCGGCGAGGACCTCGCGGCGCTGCAGGAGCTCTGGTCGCTCGACGAGACCGAGGCCAAGTCCCGCGCCGGCCAGGCCATCCTCGACGGCGAGCAGCTCCCGTTCGCACCCGGCACGCACACCACCCCCGAGCTCCCCGCGGACGAGCAGGCGGCGACCGCCGCGTTCCTCGACGCCGGCTACACGTCCGAGGACGTCGAGGAGCTGAGCGCCCTGTGGGACACCGAGTACGTGGAGACCAAGGTCCGCGCCGGCCAGATGGTGCTTGACGGCGAGGACCTGCCCCTGGACGCTGCCACGACGTCCGGTAGCTGATCCGTGCGCCCGGCACCGCCGACGACT
This sequence comes from Promicromonospora sp. MS192, assembly GCF_049532985.1. Lineage (GTDB taxonomy): Bacteria > Actinomycetota > Actinomycetes > Actinomycetales > Cellulomonadaceae > Promicromonospora. The sequence continues at coordinate 956,479 of NZ_CP186693.1, forward strand.
CGCCAGGAGGCGGCCATCGACACCCTCACGCTGCGTATCGGCTTCGAGATGGAGCTGCTCGCGCCCGCCGGCTCCGACCGGCAGGTGCTGGCACGTGCTCTCGCCGCCCGGACCGGCGGTGAGGTGCGCCGGTCCTTCCACACCGACAGCGAGCCGTCGGCGGTGCCGGGCGTCGGCGTCTTCCGCCACCTCTCCCCGGCGTTCGACGTGGTCGACGGCGACGGCGCTCCCGTGGCGAGGCTCGTGGACGACATCACCCTGGTGGCCGACCTGGCCGGAACCACCACCAGGCCCGGGCACCGCGGGTGGTACCGGGTGCTGTGCGACGAGCCGCGCCTGCTGCGGCTGATCGAGCGGTCGACCGATCCCGACGCCGCCCTGCCCGAGGTGCTGGCACCGGTGGCCGAGCTCTTCGGCACCCGGGTGGAGATGAGGGGCGGGGCGGCACGGGTGAACGACACCGCGGGAGCCACGGTCGCCGTCGCCATGCCGCTGCCGGCCGGGCGCGAGCGGCCCTGCGAGATCGTCACCCCGCCGGTCGGCGCGAACCACGGCGCGGTGCTCGACGGGCTGCTGGGCACCGCGCGCGACCTCGGCTTCACCGTGCCCGCCGAGGCCGCCGTCCACCTGCACCTGGACGGCGCACCGTTCCGGCGGCCCGCGGCGTTCGCCAACCTGGTCCGGCTCTTCGGGCACTGGCGCGAGCCGCTGTGGGAGGCGCTGGGCACCAACCCGGCCTGTCGCCGCCTGGCTCCGCTGCCCGCGGAGCTGCTCCGGCTCGTGGAGCGTCCGGTCCCGCCCGGGGCCGGCCGGACCTGGGCGGAGCTGGCCGCGGGCGCCCGCGAGATCGGGCTGACGAAGTACGCCGACGTGAACCTCACCCAGCTCGTCGCACCGCACCCGGTCCGGGACACGGTCGAGGTACGGATCCTGCCCGGGGCGCTGGAGAGCGAGGACGTCCTCCGGAGAGCCGCGCTCGTCGAGGGCCTGGTACGGCGGTGCCTCGACGACGCGCCCGTCCCGCGACCGGGCGCCGCGGCGGCGTCCGACCCGGTCGCCGCACTGCGGGCGCTCGCGGCGGACGGGGCCGGCCGATGACGAGCCGGACGCGACCGGCCCCGGTTCCCGTGCGCGGCCCGGACGGGGAGAACCAGGCCGGGACGCTGGGCGAGCTGGTGCGGACGCACCTGCCCGGCCTGATCCGGTACGCGACCGTGCTGGTGGGCGACCAGCACACCGCCGCGGACCTGGTGCAGGAGGTGCTGCTGCGAGCGCACCAGCGGTGGCACCGCATCGCCCTGACCGAGCGGCCCGACCTGTACCTGCGGCGCATGGTCACCAACGAGCACCTGTCCTGGCGCAGGCGCTGGCACGTGCGGATGATCCGCCCGACCGCGGACGACGCCCTGGCCGGCCACGCCGGCGCCGGCGGTGACCCCGCGGAGAACCTCGCCCGGCAGGACGCCGTCTGGCACCGCCTCGCGCAGCTCCCCGCCCGTCAGCGCACGGTGCTCGTACTGCGCTACTACGAGGGGCTGGCCGACGCCGAGATCGCTACCGTGCTCGATACGTCGCCGGCCACCGTCCGTTCCCACGCCTCGCGTGCCCTGGCCACGCTCCGCAGCACCGATCCGACCCTCATGGAGGCACCATGACCCAGGACCCCACCGCCGGCACGCCGGCGCAAGGACCCCGGCAGGGCGAGGACGGGCCCGACGACCTCGCCCTGCACATCGCAGCGGCCCTGAGGTCACGTGAGCCCGGCGACGACGACGTCGCGGCGACCGCCCGGCGGATCGCCGACCGCCTCGCGGCGGTCGACGGCCGGGACGGCGTCGTGCCGCCGCACCGGCGCGTGGGCGCCATAGCGGTCACGGGCGTGGTCGCGTCGGCCCTGGGCGTGGTGGGCGCGGGGGCGGCCGCCGCGGCAGACCCCTACACCCCGTTCGCGGTCGCCGTGGACGGTATCGCCCAGGCCGTCGGCGTCGAGTGGTCGTCCATGCCCCGCGGCTACACGCGCGAGCAGCACGACGCGTTCTGGGGCGCCGAGTACACGGCGGCAGACCTCGAGGACCTCCGTGAGCTGTGGCATGTCGATGCGCTGGAGGCCAAGGCCCGCGCGGGCCAGATGATCCTCGACGGGGAGAAGCTCCCGGTGGCGCCCGGCGGGACCGCGGCCGACGGCTCGCCCGTGCCGTACCTGGACGAGGCGGAGGAGGAGGCCTACCGCGAGGCCGGGTACACGTTCGAGGACGCGGAGCGGCTCGCGGAGCTGTGGCGCGTCGACGCCTACGAGGCGAAGGCGCGCGCCGCCGAGATGCTGCTCGACGGCGAGACGCCCCCGCTGCCCTGACTCAGGACGGCTCGGTCAGCGCCTGTGTGCCGATCACGGCGAGCAGGTCGAGCAGCTCGGCGCTGTCCGTGCCGGGCGTGGGGGTGAACCACAGCAGCCGTTGCCGGCCGTCCTCGCTGAACAGGTTGAGGCAGTTGACATCGATCAGACCGAGCTCGGGATGGTTGATGCGCTTGCGGCCCCGGCGTCGGAACGCCACGTCGTGCCTGTCCCAGAGCCGCGCGAACTCTGCCGAACCCTCCTGCAGCTCGGCGATCATCGACCGTGCCTCGGTGTCCCTGCTGCCCCGGCGGGCGGCTCCCGCGCGGAGGTCGGCGACGAAGGCCCGGGACTGGGCGTCATGGTCGGCCTCGGGGTAGACGGCGCGGGACGCCGGGTCCATGAACCAGCGGTAGGCGAAGCTGGCCTGCCTGCCGGTGAAGCGGGAGTGATCGCCCACCAGGGCGACGGCGAGCGGGTTCTGCACCAGCGTCACGTGCAGGTCGGTGATGATCTTCGCGGGCGTCGGGCCCAGGCGGGTGAGCAGGTCCAGCATCCCGGGCTCGACGTGCGAGGCGGGGCTGCCCGCGGGCGGCACGGGCCGCTCGGCCAGGTGGTAGAGGTGGTTCCACTCGTCGTCGGTCAGCCGCAGCGCCCGGCCCAGTGCGGCGAGCATCTGCTCGGAGGGCTGGGAGCCGGCGCCGCGTTCCAGCTCGTTGTAGTAGTCCACGGAGGCGCCCGCCAGCTGGGCCACCTCGTCCCGCCGCAGGCCGGGCACGCGGCGTCGGGGACCAGGCACCAGCCCGACGTCCTCGGGCCGGATCCGATCGCGGCGCGAGCGCAGGAACGCGCCCAGCTCGGCGTACCCGGTGGTTCTCATGCCCCGAGTATCACGTGCGCGGGGTGGCGGTCACAGGGGATCACGTCCCCTGGTTCACGCCTGCGAGGTCTTGCACCGTGGGTTCCTCGCGAACAGACCACGCAGAGACCACGAACAGACGGAGGATCCACCGTGACCAGACAGCTCCTTGCCCCACGACCCCGCGCGACCGTTGCCGTGCTCGCCGTCGGCGCGATGCTGGCGGCGTGCACCGCCGCGCCGGCCTCGTCCCGGACGTCCGCCGACCGGACGGGCGCCTGGCAGGTGCGTGCGCCCATGGCCCTGGAACGCCAGGAGCTCTACCCCGAGGTCGTCGACGACCTGATCTACGTGGCCGGGGGACTCCTCAACCCCAACACCGGGGTGTCCGCCCACTTCGACGCCTACGACCCGGTCGCCGACGCCTGGCAGCGGCTGGCGACGCTGCCGCAGGCCAGGCACCACATCGGCCTGGCCGAGGCGGACGGCTCCCTCTACGCCGTCGGCGGGTTCAGCGGCGGGTTCCCCCGGTGGCGGGCAGAGGCCGACACCTTCGTCTACTCGCCGGACGACGACACCTGGTCCACCGGCGTCGACCTGCCGGAACCGCGTGCCGAGTTCGTGATCGAGAGCGTGCGGGACCAGGTGTTCGTCATCGGCGGGCGGGTCCGGGAGACACCCGACGCCACGACGTTCACGACCCACGTCGACAGCGACAGGAACGAGATGTTCGACCCGGCGACCGGAACGTGGACCCGACTCGCTCCTGCCCCGACCCTGCGGAACAGCGCCGCGTCGGCGGTCGTCGACGACCGGATCTACGTGATCGGCGGCCGGGAGTTCTCGCTGGCCGAGGACGGCTCCGCCGTCCAGGAGAACGTCGCGACGGTCGAGGTGTACGACCCGGCCACCGACGAGTGGGAGACGGTCGCCCCGCTGCCCGAGGCTCGCGGTGGTCTGGCCGCGGCCGTGCACGACGGTTCGGTCTACGTGTTCGGCGGCGAGCAGCACCACCCGGAGCCGCTGGTCTACGACGACGTCTGGCGGTACGACCCGGAGGCCGACGAGTGGACCGAGGTGGGAAACCTGCCCACGCCGCGGCACGGGCTCGGTGCCGCCACGGTCGGTGACGTCGTCTACACCTTCGGCGGGGGCACCGAGGTGGGCGGGAACTTCGCCGTCGCGCGCACCGAGGCGTTCACGCCGGAGTGACGCGTCATCGCCGGGGCTCCGCAGTGTCCAGGGAGGTGATGCCCGCACCACCAGCAGACCGAGGAGCCCGCCGTGATCGTCCGGATGATCGAGTGTGACAGCTGTGCCCGCTGGGACCGGGTCGTCGAGGGCCGTCCCTCCCCGGGAACGCTGCGTGACCGGGGATGGCGGCTGTGGCAGTCCGGCCGGGCCGGGTGGCGGCACCTGTGTCCCGAGTGCGTCCGGGTGCTCGAGGGCTCTCGCCGGTCCGGCGACGGCGCGGCGCCGCGCCAGGCGCAGGGCCCCCGTTCCCTGTCGGCCGGCAAGGTCGACACCGAGCTCGCGCGGATGGTCGCGGAGGGCGAGGGCTGGGTCTTCGACGCCCAGGACCACCTGCGGACCGCGGACGGGCGGCCCGTGGCGAGGAGCATCGAGCTGGCCGCCGCCGCGATGCGGGCGCAGGGCTGGTTCGCCCCGGACGGCTCGGTGCGGTGGGATCAGGTCGAGGCCGTGGGCAGCGTCGAGACGTGCGTGCGGCGCGCCGCGTACGCGCTCGAGGCGCTCTGACAGTCCCGTGACGGCCGCTGCCACGCACCTCCGTGTGCCCGACGTCACCGTTGACCCGCGCAACGGCGCCCCGCACGATGGATCGCGAACATGTTCCCGCGACGGGGACGCCCCCGCGCGCGTGACGCCGGAGCGGCCCTCGCCCCGTCTCCCCGTGCGATGCGCCGGAAAGTCGATCTGATGTCCGCTACCTCTGCCCAGGCGCCTGCCGGCGACGAGTCCGATGTCGCGCTCGCCGAGCGGGTCCGGTCCGGCGACGAGCAGGCGTTCGCGGTGCTCTGGGAGCGGCACGCCGAGGCCGCGGCGCGTGCGGCACGCCAGATCACGCAGCGGTTCGACCCGGACGACCTGGTCCAGGAGGCGTTCGTCCGGATCTTGTCCGCGCTCCGTGGCGGGAACGGACCACGCGAGGCCTTCCGCCCGTACCTCTACGCCGTGCTGCGCAACATCTCGATGAACTGGGCGCGGGACCGCGCGGACGAGCCGCCGCTCGACGACCTGGTGGCGTCCATGGACCCGGACGCCATGTTCGAGGACCCGCTGCTCGCGCGGACCATCACCGGTCGTGCCTTCAGCAGCCTCCGTCCGGAGTGGCGGTCCATCCTCTGGTACACCGAGGTCGAGGGCGTCCCGGCCCGCGAGGCGGCGGCCTACCTCGGTGTCACCCCGAACGCGGCGGCCGCGCTCGCCTACCGCGCACGCGAGGGCCTGCGGGTGGCGTGGCTGCAGGCGCACGTGCAGGCGGCGGCGGTCGACGGCGACTGCCGCTGGGTGGCGGAGCGCGTGGGCGCCTACCAGCGGGGCGGGCTGGGCCGGCGCGAGTCCGGCCGGCTGGAGGAGCACGTCGCGACCTGCCCCGCCTGCTCGGTCCTCGTGGCCGAGGTCTCCGAGCTCTCGCACAGCCTGCGTGCGGTGCTGGTCCCGGTGCTGGTCCCGGTGGTCCTGGGATCGGGTGTGCTGTGGCCGGCTGCCGGGGCCGGGGGCGGCGCCGTCGTCGGGGGAGCCGGGGCCGTGTCGCACGGTGGCGGGTCGGGTGGCGCCGGGCTCGCCGGGGGCGGGGGAGCCGCTGGGACCTCGGCGGCGTCCGCGGCGACCGCCACGCTCGCGGCGGTCGCCGTGGCGGCCGTGGCCGTGCTGGGCGCCAGCGCGTTGATCAACCGTCCGCGGTCGGACGTCGTCGCGGAGGCCGCGGCGAGCACGGCCCCGGAGGAGGGGCCGAGGCGGCCCGGGGAGCGGCCGGCCGGGCGCGGCGGGTCGCCCGCCGCACCCGGCCAGGACGACGACGCCGGCCGGGGCCCGGCCCGCCCGGCCACGCCGGAGCGCGCCGAGGCACCGCCGGCGGCCGTCGCCGACCCCGGTCGGTCGAGCACCGCCGAACCCGCCGGGAGGCCGGGCAGTGCCGAGCCGGCCGGTTCCGACGTCGCCCCGACACCGGAGCCGACCGCCGTACCCGAGCCGACGGCGCCGGTCTCGCCGTCGCCCGAGCCGACGGTCCTGCCGACACCTGAACCAGAGCCCGAACCGGAGCCCGAACCGGAGCCCGAACCGACGCCCGTCCTGGCCGCGCCGTCGGTCACGCGGGTCCAGGACCGCGGCCTGTACCTCCCGACGGTCCACGGGACCGGGGTCCCGGGGGCCGAGGTCGTCCTCGTCGACGGGTCCGGGCTCCCCGTGGGCAGCACGCTGGCGGACGAGGACGGGCGGTGGGCGGCGACCGTGCAGGACGATGCACCGGTCGCCGAGGGGACCGTCCTGCGGGCACGGCAGGAGTCGGGCGGCCAGGTCTCGCCCCTGAGCGACGCCATCGGTCCGCTGCGCCTGAGCACGCCCACGATCCTCGACCTCGCGGACGGGAGCGCCGCACCCGTGGTCGCCCTGTCCGGGAAGGACGGCACCGAGGTCGAGATAATGGTCGACGGCGTGCGGGCCGCCGTCGTCCGGGCGGCCGGCTACGGGCCCGAGCTGCTGGTCCTGTACGGGCTGGCACCGGGTGAGCACACGCTGGGGGTGCGCTACCTGGACCCGGCCCAGAAGCTGGTCGGGGCGCGGGTCGAGCGGACGTTCACCGTGGTGCCGGGTGTCTCCGGTGACCCGGACCTCGCGGCCGGTCCGTGAGCAGCGGTTCCGGTAGGCGGTAGCCCGGCGTCATCGTTCGCGGTCGGCCGTGTCCAGGTTCGCGGAACCACCCGCGAGCTCGAAGGACAGGCAGATGACGAGTAGGGCGCGGCACCGCCGCCATCTGGTGGCGGTCCCGGAGCCGCTCCAGGACGACACCGCGATCCGCCGTGCGCGGGCCATGGCCGCCGCGCTCGACGCGGAGGTGCACCCGGCCCTCGGCCCGAGCACCACGCTCGGCGGGGACGGGCTCGCCGTCTCGCTGCTCGATGCCGGGCGTGCTCGCCTCGTCGTCGTGATCGAGCGCCTCCCGGGCGAACCGGCGCGCTGGGCCTACACCGTCGCGGGGTTCGCGGCGGACGGCGCCGCGACGGGCCACGACGTCACGGAGAGCCACGAGGACGCGCTGCGCACCGCGCGTGACGTGCTGGCTGCTCCCGGGTAGCGCCCGGATCTCCGCGTTCCCGCGTCATCGGCAGGGCGCGGGCGTGTCCTGGGTGGTGTGAGGGCCGAGGTACGAGAGGAGAGCTCATGCGCGTCATGCTCGTGACGGCGACCGGGGGAGGCCTGTCCCAGCTCGTGTCGTTGCGGGCCTGGTGGGGTCGGCACGACCGCCACTGGGTCACCGTGGAGGAGCCGTACGCCCGCGCCGCGCTGGCGGGCGAGGAGGTCACGTGGGCCTACGGTCCTGACCGCCGGGGCCGCGGGCACACCGTCCGCAACACGGTGCTCGCGCTCCGGCTGCTGCGGGTGGAACGGCCCGACGTGGTCGTGGCGACCGGCGGACGGCTCGCGGCGTCGTACCTCCTCGCGGCCCGCCTCCTCGGCATCCGGTCGGCCTACCTCGAGGCCGTCGACCGGATCGACGCCCCCACACCCGCCGGCCGCCTCTGCTACCCGCTGGCCGACGTCGTCTGCACGCAGCGCGCGGCGCAGGAGGCGCTCTACCCCGCGGCCGTCACGATCGGGACCGCGCTGTGACCGGCCACGGGGCCGGCGACGCCCCGCTCCGGGTCGTCGTGTCGGTCGGCACCGGCCCCTACCCCTTCGACCGGCTGGTGCGCGCCGTCGACGCCTGGGCGCAGGACTGGGGCGAGCTCCATCACCGTCCGGTGGACCTGTGGGTCCAGCACGGTCACAGCGAGCCTCCGCAGCGCGGGCAGGCCGTGCGCACCGTCGTGCGCGGGGAGCTCGTCGACCGGTTCCTGACGGCGGACGTGCTGGTCACGCACGGCGGTGCCGCCACGGTCCTGGACGCGAACGCGGTCGGGCGCCGCCCGATCGTGGTCCCGCGCCGCCGTTACCTCCGTGAGCACGAGGACGACCACCAGCTCACCTCCGGGCTCGCGCTCGCCGACCAGGGCCACGTCTGGCTGGCGCCGACGGTCCCGGAGGTCGCGATACAGCTCTCGCGGATGGCCGCCGACCCGGCCACGGGCGTCGTGCCGCCCCGGCAGCACGGCACCCGTGCGGCGGCGCTGCGCCTCGAGCACGAGCTCGACCGGATCACCGGCACGAGCCGGCCGGCGGGCACCACGTTGCGGCGGTTCGCCGCGCTCACCCGCCGCCGGGACGAGCACCGGGGCCCTCGGCCGTCGGCGCCCCGGCACGCACGATGAGTGCCAGGCCGGGTGAGACGAGCGCGACCGAGCGCTAACGTTCCGTCAATGCCGTCTCGCGGCCCCGGACCCGCTGCTTTACTGTGCCGGTGACTACTGCCCCACCGCGTCCGGCGACCCGGCTGCGCACCTGGTTCTTCGCGGACAGCTCCTCGCGCGCGGAGCACCTGGGGCCGCACGCGGACGTGCGGGAGCCCGCCAGGACCCATGCCTGGTGGAAGGTCCTGTGCCTGACCGGCGTCGACTACTTCTCGACGCTGGGCTACCAGCCGGGTATCGCGGCGCTGGCCGCCGGGGTGCTGTCGCCGATCGCGACGCTGGTCCTGGTCGCGCTCACCCTCCTGGGCGCGCTCCCGGTCTATCGGCGCGTCGCTGCCGAGAGCCCCCACGGCCAGGGGTCGATCGCCATGCTCGAACGCCTGCTCACCTTCTGGAACGGCAAGCTCTTCGTCCTGGTGCTGCTGGGGTTCGCCGCCACCGACTTCGTCATCACGATCACTCTGTCGGCGGCCGACGCCGCGGCGCACGTCGTCGAGAACCCGCACGTCGAGAGCTTCATGGCGGGCGGGGAGCTGTGGATCACGCTCGGCCTGGTGGCCGCGCTCGGCGCCGTGTTCCTGCGCGGCTTCACCGAGGCGATCGGTGTCGCGGTCGTGATCGTCGCGACCTACCTGGCCCTGAACGTCGTGGTCGTCGCGGTGTCGTTCGCGCACGTCTTCAGCGAGGCGCACGTGGTCACCGACTGGGCCACCGCGCTGACGGCCCAGCACGGCAACCCCGTCATGATCATCGCGCTCGCGCTGCTCGTGTTTCCCAAGCTGGCCCTGGGCATGTCCGGGTTCGAGACGGGCGTGGCCGTGATGACGCACGTCAAGGGTGGCCCTCGGGACACCGCGGAGCACCCCGCAGGCCGGATCCGCAACACGAAGAAGCTCCTCACCGCCGCCGCGATCACGATGAGCTGCTTCCTGCTCGCCAGCAGCCTGGTCACCACCTGGCTCATCCCCGCCGAGGAGTTCGCCGACGGCGGCGCGGCGTCCGGGCGTGCCCTGGCGTACCTCGCCCACCAGTACCTGGGGGACGGTTTCGGCACGGTCTACGACCTGTCGACCATCGCGATCCTGTGGTTCGCGGGGGCCTCGGCGATGGCCGGCCTGCTCAACATCATCCCGCGCTACCTGCCGCGCTACGGCATGGCGCCCGAGTGGGCCGCCGCGGTGCGCCCGCTGGTCGTGGTCATCATCGCGATCGCGTTCCTCATCACCTGGATCTTCGACGCCGACGTCAACGCGCAGGGCGGGGCCTATGCCACCGGCGTGCTGGTGCTGTTCAGCTCGGCGTGCGTCGCGGTCACCCTCGCGGCCCGCAGGGCCGGACAGCGCCGCCGCGCGTGGGGCTTCGCCGTCATCACCGTCGTCTTCCTGTACACGACGGTCGCCAACGTGGTCGAGCGGCCCGACGGCGTGAAGATCGGTGCCTGCTTCATCCTGGGCATCGTCGCCGTGTCCCTGGCCTCGCGCGTGACGCGGGCCTTCGAGCTGCGCACGACAGACCTGGTGCTGGACCATCGCGCCGAGTCGTTCCTGCGGGACCGGTCCCGCCGGGAGGTCCGCATCATCGCCAACGAGCCCGAGGGCCGCGACAGCGCCGAGTACCTGGCGAAGATCGAGCAGATCGTCGAGGACAACGACCTCACAGGCCAGGACGACGTCATCTTCGTCGAGGTCACCGTGACCGACCCGTCCGACTTCGAGTCGGTGGTCGAGGGTCGTGGCGAGGTCCGCGAGGGCCGGTTCCACGTCATCTCGCTGCGCTCCGCGTCCGTCCCGAACGCCATCGCCGCGCTGCTCCTGACCGTGCAGGAGCGCACCGGTACCCGTCCGCACGTGTACTTCGAGTGGACCGAGGGCAACCCGGTCTCGAACCTCGTGCGGTTCCTGCTGTTCGGCTCCGGCGAGGTCGCCCCCGTGACGCGCGAGATCCTGCGGCGGGCTCAGCCCGACCGGGAGCTTCGGCCGCACGTGCACGTGGGCTGACCGGTCACCGGCCGGCAGCACGGAGGGTGGTCCCCGTCCCGGTGGTGCGAGCCGCCGCGGCGGGGCAGCGGTCCTTCCCTGCCGCGACGGAGGCGCACCCGGGCACGTTTCTTGACACGACGATGGTGCGGGCCGCGGGGACACCACCCGCCGGCTCGGCCGCCGACGCGCGGGCCCGGCTCCGGGACATGACGGAACGGCTGCTGGCCTGAGCGACGCCGGTCCGGCCGTGCCGGAGGCGCAGCGGCGTCTGCGCGCTCTCGACGTGCGAGTGGGCGAAGCGGGTGGCGACAGTGGAGACACCGTTCGCACGGGGCGGGGCGGGCGGTTCCAGTGGTACGGGTCCCCGAGACCGGGGGTTCGTGCCGTGCCGAGTCGACCGAGGGAGCAGGGCTATGTTCTTCCATCGCCAGGAGCTGCAGCACGAGGTCAAGCCGGAACGGCCCGACGCCGTGTATGCGCGCAAGCTGCAGGAGGTGCTCGGTGGTCAGTACGGGGAGATCACCGTGGCGATGCAGTACGGGTTCCAGTCCTGGAACGCGCACATGCCCGGCAAGTACCGCGATCTGCTGTACGGGATCGGCGCCGAGGAGATGGGGCATGTGGAGATGCTCGCGACGATGATCGCCCAGCTGCTGGAGAAGGCGCCGCTGGGCGTGACCGAGGGCGCGATGCAGGAGGACCCGACGGTCGCGGCGATCATCGGTGGTACCGATCCGCAGCACGCGATCGTGGCCGGTGCGGGAGCGCGGCCGGTCGACTCCAACGGCAACCCGTGGTCGGCCGGGTACGTGACCGCCAGCGGCAACCTGCTGGCCGACTTCACGGCGAACGCGAACGCCGAGATGCAGGGCCGGCTGCAGGTGGCCCGGCTCTACCACATGACCGACGACCCGGGCGTGCGGGACCTGCTGTCGTTCCTGCTGGCCCGGGACACGATGCACCAGAACCAGTGGATCGCTGCGGCGGCGGAGCTGCGCGCGGAGGGCGTGGAAGACCTGCCGGTGCCGAGCACGTTCCCGATCGGCAAGGAGGACCGCGACGTGTCCTACCAGTACATCAACTTCTCGGACGGGCAGTCCGCGGGCGAGGGCTCCTGGGCCAGCGGTCCGACGCCGGACGGCAAGGGCGAGTTCGAGTACGTGCCGGAGCCGCCCGCGGGCGTGCCGGCCCCGCCGCCCACGAAGCCCGACGTACGGCTGCACGGGACCACGGGCATGCCGGAGCCGGTGGAGAAGGCGATGGGTGCCGCCCAGGACGCGCTCCACAAGGAGTGACCCGGCCGGACGACGCCTCGGCCGGGTAGCAGCAAGACGTCTGGCAGACCCCCAGGTCACACGTGTGACCTGGGGGTCTGCCAGCGTTCCGCCAACGCGGATCCTGGTTCAGAAGATCTGTCCGCCGGCGCCTGGCCCACGACATAGACGGTTGCCCGACCAGCCGGCTCTTACCGGCGACAACCTCGGCACAGCCAACCACTGCACACTGGAGGAAGGGATGCGGTACACCCCAGGAGGAGTCCAACCTGGAGGTCGTCAAGGCTGCTCTGGCCAAAGGGGCGCAGGACTTCACGAAGTTCTGCTCGGGCTCGGCTCGATCGCGCTGCTGGTAGGCAGCCTCGGCGTGGCTAACACCATGATCATCTCGGTGCTGGAACGACGACGCGAGATCGGCCTGCGCCGCGCGCTGGGCGCCACCAGAGGTTTGGGTAGCGCGTTCGGCGCGGCCGGGACGGTGGTCATGGGCGGCGTCACCGGCTGGCCGTTCGCGCTGCCGCCGGTCGCGATCGTCACCGGCGTGGGCGCCACCCTAGTGATCGGGGCGGTGGCGTGTACCCGGCGGTCCACGCCGCCAGGACCCCGCCCACCGCGGCCCTGAACTCCTGATCGCGCGGTGCGGTGGGTGGGGTCGGTCGGATCTGGCCCACCGCACCGCCGGCCGGGCAGATCTCGTCAGGCCGCGTCGGTGCCGAGCTGGCGCAGGACGGCCCGGTTGTCGGTGCGGACGTGTTCCTCGACGATCCGTCCTTCGTCGTCGAACCGGAAGATGTTGATCAGGTCCCAGACGACCCGGGCGCCGTTGGGGGCCAGCAGGCCGACCGGTGACTGGGTGAACGGGCGGACGAAGGTTCCCTCGATCCACGTCTGGCAGGCCAGCCGGTCGCCCTCCACGACAATGACACCGCGGCGTATTGTTCGGTCGTCGAAGGCAGTACGCAGGGAGGCGAAGTAGGCGTCGAGGCCTGCGAAGTCAGTTTCGAAGCCGTCGGGCCCGTGGAACCGGAAACGATCGGTGTCGAAGTAGCCGGCGACCTCCTCGGGGTTCTCGCCGGAGATCTCGAGCTCGCCTGCGCGGATCAGACGGGCCACGAGCTCGTCGCGGGTGGGACGGGACATGGTTGCTCCTTTCGCGGTACAGACCGATCGGTCTGCATGCCCCTCCATGGTGCTCGCGACCGAGATATGACACCAGCGACTCCTTGGCACAGCAGACATGCCTTTCCCGCATGGCTCAAGGTGGGCCCATGGCAGATCTCACGATGACCGCACTTCGCGTTGTGCACGCCGTCGCAGGGACCGGTCGTTCACCGCGGCCGCCGACCTGCTCGGGTACACGCAGTCGGCGGTGTCTCGGCAGGTTGCCGCGGCGGAGTTAGCGGTCCGCGTGCCGCCGTTCGTGCGCGAGGCGCCGGGAAGGCTGCCTCGCTAGAGGTTGAGGCGTGGCAACGGGCATTCGGAGGTGACTGGACCGGTGCCAGCAAGGAGCTCCAGGAAGCGGTTCCTCATGTCGGCCCGGAGGCAACGCGTGGTTACCGTGGACTTCTCCTGTACCTGGCTGGTGTCTGGTTACACCCTGGCGCTCAGGACGAGGCCCAGCGCTCGCGTGCCCGGCAGCTCGTGCGAGAAGCGAGCCTTGCTGCCCATCGCGGTACCTCGCTCAAGGAGATGCGAGAGCTACCTGGAGCCGAGGAGATTCCGCTCGTTCCCCGCGGACATCGTGGGGGTGAACCAGGTAGCCGCTCGTCTGCGCGGTCGGCTCAAGCCGAAGCGGATCAATGCGGACCTCGCCGAGATGCAGGAGGCACTCAATCAGGGTGAGGCCCCCAGGTACGAATGTGGCCTAACGGCTCTGGGATCGTTCCTCGGGGCCGAAGCCTCGAAGCCGAAGGGCCAGGGGCGCTGCGACTCTGCATGGGTTCGCCGCTCCTGACGACGCTCGTGCCGATGCCGTGCTGGAGCGGGGACTGCTGCACGGCTAGGTGACGTTGATGATGTAGGGGTCCGCGCCGTTCCAACAGGCCATCAGCCCACACGGCGCCGCATCGCGCGTCTCAGAGGCCAAACACGAGGCTATGCAGCAGTCCCACCGGGCGTCTACGTCAACCAGCTCGCGCGGTGTGGGTTCGTCTCCGGCGCGGCCTGGCTCACCAAGCGCGCCGGCTTCGGCAGGGGTTCGGCCTGGAGCCATGCTCGCCTGTCGATGAAGTGCGCACTTGCCACTACCAGCCGCGGTGGGACCCGGGGCGGAGAACGTCGTCGCGCACGCGCGGTCCATGCCGGTAGTCCCGTGCGTGGTTAGTGCTGTTGCTGATGAGCTATCTCCTCGGTCATGAACGCACGGTAGATCTCATCGGTGATGATGAGGTCGCCGAAGTCGCGGCGCGCTGCTGACAGGATCTCGGGGGCTGGTGTGTCGTTGGCGTACCAGGCTTCTGGGTAGGGGTGCTGGACCAGGTGACGGTCGTTGCCCAGGTCTGTGATGGTCCAGTCGGACAGGTCGTGGACGCGTTGGAGGTGGTGTCCGGTCAGGACCTGGGTTCCGTAGGCGTCCAGGGCGTACTCGCGCGCCAGACGGATGTCGTTGACCGAGGCGATCCTGCCGGGCGGGGTTGGTGGTGTGGAGTTCAAAGCTGACCAGGTGCTCGCGAAGGGCCGCGTGAGTCGGATGACGCCGACTTCGAGGCGCGGCCCGAGCTGCTGCAGCACCTGAGTCGCCGTCTCCAGCCCGGAGTCCCAGCGCTCGGTCTTGGACGCGATCGCGAAGGACGCTTCAGCGCCTGCAGTCAGGGCTGCTGATGCCGTGGTGTGCGTGGCGTGGTCAACCCACATGGCGAAGGCTTGCTGGTTGCGTTGTGCCGCCCGGACCCACGCACGGCCCGGTTGCGCCTACCACCCGCCGCCAACGATGACGGTCCATCGACAACGCCAGTCCATGCCGAGCCACGCGAGGTGCCGAGCGTGACGGCCTGGCCGGAACTGTCGCCCGTCGTCCGGCGCGTGGCGAAGCCCCAGGTCAACATGCAATTCGTGCCACGCTTCGGCGTATCCGCGCTGGTCAGAGGGAGCTCCGCGCTTGGAGGCCGTGATCGCGGCACATCCATGGCACGCTCAGGGACGTCCAGCGACGTCTGGACACGGGAGGCTCGGTGATCCGTCCGAGGCTCTGACCAGCCAGAACGGGCTTGACCAGGTCGGACGGCCACCACCCCGGAAGTCACACGGAGAAGTACTTCGCCTCCGGGTGATGGAACACGAACGCATCCGTCGACTGCTCCGGATGCAGCTGCAGCTCATCGGAGAGAGTCACCCCCACCCGCTCCGGCCGCAGCAGCTCCACCACCTTGTGCCGGTCCTCCATGTCGGGGCACGCGGGATACCCGAGCGAGAACCGCGCCCCCCGGTACTCCAGCTTGAACATCCCCTCGACCCCGGCGGGTTCCTCGGCGGCGAACCCGAGCTCGGCGCGCACCCGCGCGTGCCAGAACTCCGCCAGCGCCTCGGTGAGCTGCACCGACAGCCCGTGCAGCTCCATGTACTCCCGGTACTTGTTCGCCTCGAACAGCTTCGCGGTGTGCGCCGACACCGTGTCTCCCACCGTCACGAGCTGCACCGGCAGCACGTCGAACCGCCCGGTCTCCTCGACCCACGATCGCGGCCGGACGAAGTCGGCCAGGCACAGGTGCCGGTCGCGGCGCTGCCGCGGGAAGGTGAACCGCAGGCGTTCCGTCCCCACGGCACTTCCGGACCCGCCGTCGGGAGCCCCGATCCCTGCCAGGTCCCCGTGGTGGGCCACCACGACGGAGTCGCCCTCCGACCACACCGGGAAGTACCCGTACACCACCGTCGGGTCCATGATCTGGTCCGTGAGGATGCGGTCGAGCCACTCCGCCAGCCGTGGCCGGCCCTCGGTCTCGACCAGCTCCTCGTAGGAGGCCCCGTCCTCCGATCGCCCCGGCTTGAGCCCCCACTGGCCCATGAACGTGGCCCGCTCGTCCAGGAACGCCGCGTACTCCGAGAGCTGTACGCCCTTGACGATGCGCGTCCCCCAGAGCGGCGGGTCGGGCACCGGGTTGTCGGCGGCGACGTCGGACCGTGCGGGCAGCGCCTCCACCGGGGTCTCGGTCACCTTCACCACGCCGTGCCGCCGCTTGCGCAGCGCCGGCAGCCCGACGTCGTCCGGGGACGCACCCCGCGCGACCCGCACCAGCGGCTCCATGAGCCGCAGCCCCTCGAACGCGTCCTTCGCGTACCGCACCACGCCGGGGAACTGCGAGGCGAGGTCGTCCTCCACGTACGTCCTGGTCAGGGCCGCTCCGCCCAGCAGCACCGGCCAGCGCTTCTCGAACCCGCGCGAGGCCAGCTCCTCCAGGTTCTCCTTCATCACCACGGTCGACTTCACGAGCAGCCCGGACATGCCGATCACGTCGGCGTCGTGCTCGATCGCGGCGTCGATCATGGCGCTCACCGGCTGCTTGATGCCGATGTTCACCACCGTGTAGCCGTTGTTCGTCAGGATGATGTCCACGAGGTTCTTGCCGATGTCGTGCACGTCGCCGCGCACCGTGGCCAGGACGATAGTGCCCTTGGACCCCGAGTCGCCCTCAAGACGCTCCATGTGCGGCTCCAGCAGCGCGACGGCGGCCTTCATCACCTCCGCCGACTGCAGCACGAACGGGAGCTGCATCTCGCCCCGCCCGAACAGGTCGCCCACCACCTTCATGCCCTCCAGCAGGTGGTCGTTGACGATGTCCAGGGCCTTCATCCCGGCGCCGAGCGCCTCCTCGATGTCCGGCTCCAGGCCCTTGCGCGCGCCGTCGACGATGCGCCGCGCCAGCCGCTCGCCCACCGGCAGCGCCAGGAGCTCGGCGGCGCGCGCGTCGCGGATCGCACCGGCGTCCACGCCCTCGAACAGGTCCAGCAGCGTGGCCAGCGGGTCGTACGTCAGGTTGCCCTCGGCGTCCCACTCGCGCCGGTCCCACACCAGGTCCAGCGCGACGCGCCGCTGCTCGTCGGGGATCGAGGCCAGCGGCAGGATCTTGGCCGCGTGCACGATCGCCGAGTCCAGCCCGGCCTCCACGGCCTCGTGCAGGAACACCGAGTTCAGCACCGCACGGGCCGCCGGGTTGAGCCCGAACGACACGTTCGAGACGCCGAGCGTGGTGTGCACGCCGGGGTACTTCCGCGTGATCCGCCGGATCGCCTCGATGGTCTCGATGGCGTCGCGCCGCGTCTCCTCCTGACCCGTGGCGATGGGGAAGGTCAGGGCGTCGACGATGATGTCGTCCACCCGCATGCCCCAGTCGCCCACCAGGGTGTCGATCAGCCGGGAGGCGATGGCCACCTTGCCGTCGGCGGTGCGGGCCTGCCCCTCCTCGTCGATCGTCAGGGCGACGACGGCGGCGCCGTGCTCCACGACCGCCGGCATGATCCGCGCGAACCGGGAGCTCGGCCCGTCGCCGTCCTCGAAGTTCACCGAGTTGACCACGCCACGACCGCCCAGCAGCTCCAGGCCCGCCCGGATCACGGCGGGCTCCGTGGAGTCGATCACCAGCGGCAGGGTGCTCGCGGAGGCGAGGCGGGAGACGACGTCCCGGACGTCCGCCACGCCGTCGCGCCCCACGTAGTCCACGCACACGTCCAGCAGGTGCGCGCCGTCGCGGGTCTGGGCGCGGGCGATGTCCACGACGTCGTCCCACCGGCCCTCCAGCATCGCCTCCCGGAACGCTTTGGAGCCGTTGGCGTTGGTGCGCTCGCCGATCGCGAGGAAGCTCGTCTCCTGCCGCAGGTCCGTGGCGGAGTACAGCGAGGCGACGGCGTTCTCCCGCACCGGCTCCCGCTCGGTCACGGGGGCGCCGCCCACCGCCTCGACCACGAGCCGCATGTGCTCCGGCGTCGTGCCGCAGCAGCCGCCCACCAGGCCCAGGCCGAACTCGCGCGCGAACTGCGTGTGCGCCGCGGCCAGCTCCTCCGGCGTCAGGGGGTAGGAGGCGCCGTCCGGCCCGAGCACCGGCAGGCCCGCGTTCGGCATGCATGCCACGGGCACCTCCGCGTGCTGCGACAGGTGCCGCAGGTGCTCGCTCATCTGGTCGGGGCCGGTGGCGCAGTTCATGCCGATCGCGTCGATGCCCAGCGCCTGCAGCGCCACCAGCGCCGCGCCGATCTCCGAGCCCATCAGCATGGTCCCGGTGGTCTCCACCGTCACCGACACGATGACCGCCACCCGCTGCCCGGTCTCCGCCATCGCCTGCCGGCAGCCCGTCACCGCGGCCTTGGCCTGCAGCAGGTCCTGGCTGGTCTCGATCAGCAACGCGTCGGCGCCGCCCTCGATCAGGCCGGCCGCCTGCTCGGCGAAGGTGTCCCGCAGGTGCGCGTACGTGGTGTGCCCGAGCGACGGCAGCTTGGTGCCCGGGCCCATGGAGCCGAGCACCCAGCGCGGCCTGTCCGGCGTGGTGTACGCGTCGGCACGCTCCCGGGCCACGGCCGCGCCCGCCCGGGCCAGCTCGCGGATGCGGTCGTCGATGCCGTAGTCCGACAGGTTCGACCAGTTGGCCCCGAACGTGTTGGACTCGATCGCGTCCACACCCACGGCCAGGAACCCGTCGTGCACGCCCGCGATGATGTCCGGCCGCGAGACCGTGAGGATCTCGTTGCAGCCCTCCAGGCCCTGGTAGTCCGCCAGGGTCGGGTTGGCCGCCTGGATCATGGTGCCCATGGCGCCGTCGGCCACGACCACGCGCGTGCGCATCGCGTCCAGCAGGGCGGCGGAACGCTCGGCGAGCGCGGGCAGGGCGGCGGGGAGTGCGGTCACCCGGGCAGCGTAAGCCTTGCCCCGCCGCCGACGCCGCGTGCGCCCGGCAGTCGGTACCGGGCAGGTACTGTCCCGGCATGACCACGCACGACTACCTCGCCACCCTGTTCTCGCTTCAGGGCCGCACCGCAGTGGTGACCGGCGGCAGCTCCGGCATCGGCCGGGCCATCGCCGAGGCCCTCGCCCAGGCGGGCGCCCGCACCGTGCTCCTGGCCCGCGGCGCCGACCGCCTGGCCGAGGTCGCCGCCGGCCTGCGCGCACGCGGCTGCGCCGTCGAGACGGTGGTGGCCGACCTCGGTACACGAGAGGGCATCCACGCCGCCGCCGACGCGATCGTCGCGGCCGCCGGCGAACCCGACATCGTCGTCAACAGCGCCGGCATCAACCTGCGCCCCCAGATGGACCGGATCGACGAGGCGATCTGGGACCTCACCCTGACCGTCAACCTGGAGGCCCCGTTCCTGCTGGGCCAGCGCTTCGCACCCGGGATGGCCGAGCGTGGCTACGGCCGGCTCATCCACATCTCCTCCCAGCAGGCCCACCGCTCGTTCGTCGACAGCGGCGTCTACGGCGTCTCCAAGGGTGGCCTGGAGTCCCTGGCCCGCTCCCAGTCCGAGGCCTGGTCCGCGCGCGGCGTCACCGCCAACACCCTCGTGCCCGGGTTCGTGCTGACGCCCCTGAACCAGCGGCTGCAGGACGACGCCGAGAAGATCACCGCGCTCGCCGCCCGCACCACGGTGGGCCGCAACGGGCTGCCCGAGGACTTCGCGGGCGCCGCCGTCTTCCTCGCGAGCGAGTCCTCCCGCTACGTCACGGGGCACTCGCTGTTCGTGGACGGCGGGTTCTCGGTCCACTGACCTGACCCGCGCTCGGCCGAGGGCTCAGCCCCGCACCGGCACCGGCAGCCTGACCTGGCGGCCGGGCTCGTCCTGCCCGTCGAGCTGCCGCGCCAGCAGGTCCATCGCGGTGCGGCCCAGCTCCTCGCCGTCCACGTCGATCGCGGGGGTGTGCTCCAGGCCGAGGGCCTCGATGACCGTGGGCTCGGTGCTCACCACCAGGTCACGCGGCACCTCGACGCCGCGCGTGCCCAGCGCGAGCAGCAGGCCCAGCCCGATCGACGTCGCGTAGGGGACGACCGCGGTCGCGCCCGTCTCGACGACCGCGGGCGTCACCTCGACCCCCGCCACGAACGTCGCCGGCCGGGGGCCGAGCACGGTCAGCTCCGCCCCGGCCTCGCGGGCGGCGTCCCGCACGGCGGCGGTGCGCTGCCGGTCCTGCCACGACCCCTCGGGCCCGCCCACGTAGACGATGCGCTCGTGGCCCTCGGCGGCGAGCCGCCTGGTCAGGGTGCCGAAGGCCGAGGCGGTGTCGGCGACGACCGACGTCATGCCGTCGATCTCACGGTCCACCAGCACCGCGGGCTTGGCGGCGCCGGCGCTCGCGACGAGTGTGTCCGTGCCCCGCGGGGCGACGACGAGGAACCCGTCGACCTGGCGTGCGAGCCGGTCGACGGCGGCCGCGGAGTCCAGCGCGTGCACGGCCACGGTGAGCTGGAGGCCGGCCTCCTCGGCGCGCGCCTGGGCGCCCGCGATGATCGGGGTGAAGAAGGTGTTGTCCAGCGTCGGCACCACGATCGCGATGATGCCGCTGCGCCCGCGGGCCAGCTCGCGGGCGGCCCGGTTGGGCACGTAGCCCAGGCGGGCGGCGGCCGCGACGACCTTGACGGCGGTCTCGGGGGCCACCAGGCCGCTCCCGTTGAGGGCGCGGGACGCGGTCGCCTTGGAGACGCCGGCCACCGCGGCGACGTCGGACAGATCAGGCACCGTACCTCCTTTGTCGGTGGGGACACTCTAGACGGACGATGCAACCGTTTCCGCCCACGCTGTCCGGTGCCGTAACAGGAAGTTAACGCGCGATTGCAGGAGAGGCGCCCGTCATGCCTTAGGGTCCGATGGAACCGGTTCCATCAACGAAAGACGGCTCGTGCGAGCACGTTCCACACTTCTGCTGCTCCTGCCGGGGCTCGCGTTCCTGCTCGTCGGGTTCCTGCTGCCGGCGGTCGCGATGCTCTTCGCGCCACCCGGCGTGACGTTCGCCCAGGTGATCGAGCGCATGGGCGCGATGCTGACCGACCCCTACGACCTCGGGATCATCTGGCGCACCGTGCGCATCGGTCTGATCGTCACCGCGCTGTGCGTGGTCCTCGGGTTCCCGATCGCCTCGCTGCTGGCCCGCTCGCAGTCCCGGTGGGCGGGCGTGCTGCTCGCGCTGGCGATCTTCCCGCTGCTGCTGAGCAACGTGGTGCGCACCTTCGGCTGGCTCGTGGTGCTCGGCTCCAACGGCGTCGTCGGCCAGCTCCTGACCGGGCTGGGCATCGTCGAGAAGGCGCCCCAGCTCCTGTACACCGAGCTGGCGATCGTGCTGGGCCTGGTCCAGCTGTTCCTGCCGCTGGCGGTCATCACGTGCTACTCCGCCGTCGCGCAGGTCGACCCCGGCCTCGACGAGGCGGCCCGGGGTCTGGGCGCCAGCCGCACCCGGTCCTTCTGGACCATCCTGGTGCCGCTGTCGCTGCCGGGCATCGTGGTCGCCGCGACGCTCGTCTTCGCGGGGTCGGTGACGGCGTACACCACGCCGTACCTGCTGGGCGGGTCCAGCCAGCGCATGCTGTCGACCCAGCTCTTCTCCTACGCGAGCGTCACCGTGGACTGGGCCGCGGCGTCGGCCACCGCGATCGTCATGACGGTGCTGGTCTTCCTGGTCTCCGGGATCTCGGCGCTGGTGGGCCGGAAGGGGGCCACCTCGTGAGCCGGAGCCTGAAGCTGCGTCACCCCGTGGCGGGCACGCTCGCCGTCGCGGGCTACGTGGTCATGATCGTGCCCATCCTGTTCGTCGTGGCCACGGCCTTCACAGCCGGGAGCACGCTGCGCTTCCCGCCCGAGGGCCTGTCCCTGCGCTGGTTCGGCGAGGCGCTGGCCTACTCGCCGTTCATGGAGGCCGTGGTCTCCAGCCTGGAGCTCGCCGTGCTGGCCACGGCGCTGGCGCTGGTGCTCGGCGTGCCGGTCACGCTCGCGATCCACCGCGGGAAGATTCCCGGCAAGGGCCTGCTGGAGGGCCTGTTCCTGTCGCCGCTGGTGGTGCCGGAGCTGGTCGTGGGACTGGCGCTGTACCAGCAGCTCATGATCGGCCTGCACCTGGACAACTTCACCACCCTGCTGCTGGGCCACACCGCCCTGCTGCTGCCGTACGCCGTCCGCGTCACCGGGGCCTCGCTCGCGCTGGCCGACCCGGCCCTGGAGGAGGCGGCCCGCGGCCTGGGCGCGTCGCCGGTCAGGGCGTTCGTCACCGTCACCCTGCCGATGCTGCGGCCGGGCCTCATCTCGGCGGGGCTGCTCGGCTTCGTCACCTCGTTCAACAACGTGCCGCTGTCGCTGCTGCTGCAGACCCGCGACTTCCGGACGCTGCCCGTCACGATGCTCGACTACGTCCAGCAGAGCTACGACCCGATGGTGGCCGCCGCCTCCACGCTCGTGCTCGCCGCGACGGTCGTCGTCGCCGTGGTCGCCGAGCGCACGGTCGGCTTCGCCAAGATCTTCGGAGGGATCAACCGATGACCACCCCCGCCGCCGAGCTGGTCGGCGTCTCCCAGCGGTTCGGCAGCTTCACCGCCGTCGACTCGATCGACCTGCGCATCCCGCGCGGCCGCCTGACCACGCTGCTGGGCCCCAGCGGCTGCGGCAAGACCACCACGCTGCGGATGCTCGCCGGGTACGCGACGCCGACGTCGGGCCGCATCCTGATCGACGGCCAGGACGCGACGCGCACGCCGCCGGAGAAGCGCGACCTGGGCATGGTGTTCCAGTCGTACGCGCTGTTCCCGCACCTGACGGTCGCGGACAACGTGGCGTACGGCCTGACGATGCGCAAGGTGCCGGCATCCGAGCGGCGCCGCCGGGCGGCCGAGGCGCTGGAGCTCGTGGGCCTGGGGCACCTGGGCGACCGCAAGCCCAAGCAGCTCTCGGGCGGGCAGCAGCAGCGGGTCGCGCTGGCCCGCGCCGTCGCCATCCGGCCCAGGCTGCTGCTCCTGGACGAGCCGCTGTCCAACCTGGACGCGCGGCTGCGCGTGCAGATGCGCGCCGAGATCCGCCGCATCCAGTCGGAGACCGGGCTCACGGTCGTCCTGGTCACGCACGACCAGGACGAGGCCCTGGAGATGTCCGACGAGATGGTGCTGATGCGCGCCGGCAAGGTCGTGCAGACGGGCGCGCCCCGTGACGTCTTCCCCGCGCCGGCCGACAGGTTCGTCGCCGAGTTCCTCGGCTACGAGAACTTCCTGACCCTGGCCGACGGCCGCGAGGCCGCCGTCCGCCCCGAGCACCTGCGCGTCGTCCCCGCGGACACCCCGCTGGACGGGCAGGCCGACGACGCCGTCGTGCTGGACGCCGTCGTGCGCGACGTCGCCTACCGCGGCGTCGACGTGCTCGTGACCTGCGAGGCCACCGACCCGGCCGGTACCACCGTGCGCCTGGTCGCCGACCACCGTGCCGACCACACCGCTGCCGGGGCCGGACCGGCCCCGACCCCCGGCGACCGGGTCCGCCTGCTCGCTCCCACGGCGCGGCTTGCCCCGCTGACCGCCGAACCCGCAACCGAAGGAATCTCATGACCCACGCCGTGCCCGTCCGCCGCCTCGCGGCCCCGACCGTCCGCCGCTCCGCGGCCGTCGCCGCCGGCCTCGCGGCCACCGCCCTGCTCGCCTCCGGCTGCTCCGCCGGGGACGACGCCGCGGCCGAGGACACCATCGTCGTGTCCACGTTCCCGTTCGGCGTCGAGGAGTTCCAGGAGGCCGTGATCGACCCCTTCACCGCCGAGACCGGGATCAAGGTCGAGGTGGAGACCGGCTCGAACGCCGACCGGCTCTCGCAGCTCCAGGTGGCGGGCGACAGCTCCGGCATCGACGTCATGCTGCTCTCCGACTACTACGCCGCGCTGGGCCAGGAGACCGACCTGTTCCAGCAGGTCGACGCCGCCAACGTGCCCGCCCTGGACGACGTCGCCGACTTCGCGCTGGAGGACTCCTACGCCGGGCCCGCCTACAGCTACCAGCTCAACGGGACCATCTACTCGACCGAGGCCCTGACGGCCGAGGAGGCCGCCGACTGGGACCTGTACGGCGACGCCGCGCACGCCGGGAGCCTCGCGCTGCCCGACATCTCGGTCACGGCCGGCCAGCTCATGATCTCGGGCGTCGGCGAGACGTACGGCGACGGGCCGTACGACATCGACACCGCGCTGGACACCATCGGCGGCTGGGCGCCGGGCATCCTGCAGTTCTACTCGTCGTCCACCGAGGTGACGAACCTGCTCACGCAGGGCGAGATCGTCGCCGCCGACTCCCTGAGCGGCTTCGCGACCGACCTGGTCGCCTCGGGCGAGCCCTTCGCGTGGACGCCGCCGGCCACCGGCCGGTACATGGCCACCAACCGCGCCATGATCCCCGCGGGCGCCCCGAACGTCGACGGCGCCCACCAGTTCATCGACTACCTACTCTCGGCCGAGGCGCAGACGAAGTCCGCCGAGCTCGTGGGCGACCTGCCGGTCAACCCCGAGGCGACCGTCCCGGACTCCATCTCGGCAGTGGTCGGCGACATCGCGGCCGACCCGGTCGCCGCCGGCTACGCGACGCTCGACCCGGCGGAGCTGGTGCCCACGCGCGGCGAGTGGGTGGACCGGTTCGCCCGTGAGGTGACGGCCGGCTGACGGGGCCGCGAACCATGACGAGCACTGACATGAGCACTGACCTGACCGTGCTGGACCGCATGCCCAAGGTCGACCTGCACTGCCACCTCATCGGCACGGTCCGGGCGAGCACCTTCGCGGAGCTGGCCCGGCGCGAGGGCCTCGACCTGCCGGCCGAGCCCGAGCGCATCTACGCGGACATCAACTCCCTGCCGCCGGACCCGGACCTGTACCGCGACACGCGCGTCCCCGTGCCGCAGGGCCGCAGCGCCGACGAGCCCGAGGTCTCCTACTCGCTGTTCCAGGCCTCCCGCTGGGTGACCCAGGTGCTGCGCGACGCCGACGACCTGACCCGCATCACGTACGAGGCGTTCGAGGCGGCGCACCGCACGAGCGCGACACGCCACCTCGAGGTGTCCTTCGACGCCGTGCCCGAGCACCTGGCCTCCCTGGGCTACCTCGGCGCGGTCGAGGCGTACGCCGAGGGCATCCGCATGGCGGAGCGCGACTTCGGCATGTCGGGCCGGCTCATCGCCGCGATCGACCGGTCCGGCTCCGGCGAGGACGCGCTGGAGCGCGTCCGCACCGTGGTCGACAACCCGCACGAGTACGTGGCGGGCATCGGCCTGGACAACCTGGAGACGGCGGGGCCGCCCGAGCGCTTCGCGGCGGCCTACCGGCTCGCCGGTGCGGCGGGCCTGGGCCGCACGGCGCACTCGTCCGAGCACGCCCCCGTCGCGGTCAACACGATCACCTGCCTGGACGTGCTCGGCTGCGACCGCATCGACCACGGCTACTTCGTGCTGCAGGACGACGACGTCGTGGCGCGGGTGCGCGACGAGCAGGTGCCGTTCACGGTGATCTCCACGACGTCGCGGCGCTCGTGGCGGCCGTGGCGCCGGGCCTCCATCGCCGCGATGCTGGACGCGGGGCTGAACGTGATCCCCGCCTCCGACGACCCGGGCATGTTCCCCACCACGCTGGCGGGGGAGTACCGCATCCTCGCCGACGACCTCGCGGTGCCGCAGGAGCGGCTGCGGGCGATGGCGCTGGCCGGTGTCGAGGCCTGCTGGCTCCCGCCGGCGGAGAAGGCCGGGCTGCGCGAGCGGGTCGCCAGGGAGCTCGACGAGCTCTTCGGGCTGGGGGCGGCGCCGGGGCGCTGAGGGCGGGCTCGATCTGGGTCTTCTGGTGGCCTGGTGCTTGTTGGTGGTTTTGGTTGCTTCGGTTCGGTCTGTTGCTGGGTCCTGTTGCTTTGGGTCGGTCTGTTGCCGGTTCCAGCCGCTTCGGGTTCGGTCTGTTGCTGGGCAGTGGTGGTTGGGGTCGGTCCGTTGCTGGGCGCTGCTCGTCGAGGTCGGTCCGTTGCACCGAGATCGGTCCATTAACGGGCCGATCTCGGTGCAACGGACCGACCTCGTGGTCGGGAAGGTGCAAACTGCCGACTTGGTGACCCCTCAGCACTCGGGGCTGCCGCCCGGATCTGCCGCCCGGATCTGCCGCACCAATCTGCCGCCCGGATCTGCCGCCTGGATCTGCCGCACCAATCTGCCGCCCGGATCTGCCGCCTGGATCTGACAGACGGATCTGACAGACGGATCTGACAGACGGATCTGACAGACGGATCTGACAGACAGATCTGCCGGGCAGATCTGCCGGGCAGGGACTGCTGCGCGGACAGGACTGCCGCCCGAACGACGACGGCCCGCAACACCCGCACGAGCCGCCTCACGAAACTGCTGTACGGAGCCGGTGTATGGAGCCGGTGTGCGGAGCTGCCGCAGAGAGCTGCCGCACAGAGCTGCTGTACGGAGCTGCTCTGCGGAGCTGCCGCACGAACCCGCCGCACGAAGCCGCCGCACGAACCCGCCGCACGAACCCGATTACAGACCCCCACCCCAGCCACCCTCCCGTCCCGCCGCAGCCCCGCTCCCGGCCGATCACCCGCAAATTCCCGTGCCCGCCACCGTGCACTCGCCTAGCGTGACCGTATGTCCACGAGCACGTCCGCCCCCTCAGCCGTCCCCGACCCGGTGTCCGAGTCCGCACCCACCCCCATCGCCGAGCGTGCCGCCGCGCCGGCGACGCTCGCGATCCCGACGGCCGGCAACCTGACCTGGCGTCCCGCCACCCGTGAGGACGCACCCGCGTGGCTCCTGCTGCGCAACCACATCGCCCGGGCCGACGCCGAGCCGTACGTCGAGACCCTGGACGAGATCGAGGAGCTGTTCGACGGCGCGTGGCGCGACATGGCCGCCGACTCCCTGCTCGGGTTCTCCACCTCGCCCGCGGACGACGGCGCGCTCGTCGCCTGGGCGCAGGTCGAGTGCCCGCCGGGCGACGTCACGGAGGTGCGTGCCTTCACCTGGGGCGGGGTGCACCCGGACCGGCGCGGAGAGGGCATCGGCCGGGAGCTGCTGGCCTGGGCGATCGGCCGCGGGCGGCAGAAGCTCGCGGCGTCGGGCAAGGACGTGCCCGCCCGCATCGCGGTCTTCGCCGAGGACAACGCGCCCGCCTCCAAGCACCGCCTGTACGAGCGCGCCGGGATGACCCCGCGCCGCTACTACTCCGACCTGGCCCGCCCGCTGACCGGCCCGGACGCGACGCCCGTCCCGGAGGTCGCGCTGGACGGGGCGCTGCGGCTCGTGCCGTGGTCGGCCGACCTGGACGACGCCACCCGCCTCGCGCACAACGACGCCTTCCGTGACCACTGGGGCAGCCAGCCCCAGACGCCGGGGCAGTGGGCGCAGCGCGCCGGCTTCGCGCCCGAGTGGTCGTTCGTCGTGGTCGACGACGCGCCCGACGTCGACGCGCTGCTCGCCTCGCCCGACACCGACGCCGAGACCGCCGCCGCACTGCGTGCCGGGGAGCCGCTGGTGGTGGGCTACCAGCTCGCCGGCCGGTACCCGGAGGACTTCGCCGTGCGCGGGTACTCGTTCGGGTACACCGACATCCTCGGCGCCCGGCGCGCTTACCGGGGCCGCAAGATCGCGCTCGCGGCGCTCGCCGCCGGGATGCGGGCGTTCGCGGCCGACGGCATGCAGTACGCGGCGCTCGACGTCGACACCGCCAACCCGAGCGGCGCCCACGGGCTGTACGCCAGCCTGGG
Source organism: Promicromonospora sp. MS192 (assembly GCF_049532985.1). Taxonomy (GTDB): domain Bacteria; phylum Actinomycetota; class Actinomycetes; order Actinomycetales; family Cellulomonadaceae; genus Promicromonospora. The sequence goes on from NZ_CP186693.1 coordinate 984,125, forward strand.
CTACGCGAAGACCACGGGCTCCCGGATGCTCTCGATCGAGCTCTGACCCGTCCTACCGCGCCAGGCGCTGCCGCCGGGCCTCGTACAGCACCACCGTGGCGGCGTTCGCCGCGTTGAGCGAGCTGGCCGAACCCGTCATCGGGATGCTGAGCGTCACGTCGGCGGCGTCCAGCCACGCGCGGGTCAGGCCCGCGGTCTCGCTGCCGACCAGCAGGAGGACCGGCTGGGTGAGGTCGAAGCCGGACACGTCGGCGTCGCCGTGCTCGTCCGTCGCGGCGACGACCACGGGCAGCCCGGCGGCGCGCCGCCCCTCGACCCACGCCATGACCTCGGCCGTGGACGGCGCGCGCACCACCGGCGTGGCGAAGAACGACCCGGTGGTGGCCCGCACGGCCTTCGGGTCGTAGGGGTCGGCGGCATGGCCCGTGGTGATCACGCCGTGCGCGCCGAACGCGTCCGCCGACCGCACCACGGCGCCGATGTTGCCCGGCTGCGCCGGCCGGTCGAACACGACGCCGAGGAAGTCCGGCGCGGCCGGGATGCGGTCCAGGTCGTCGGGCCGCATCGCGACCACGGCGAGCAGCTCCGCCTCGTCCTTCTCGGCCAGCTCCGCCAGCAGGTCGGGCGCCATGCGCACGTGCTCGACGTCGGGGTGGGCCGCGAGCAGGTCCCGGGCCCACTGCGAGAGCCGGCGGTCGCCGTCGTACAGCAGGGCGCGCACCGCCCAGCCGTGCTCGACCGCCATGGTGAGCGGGCGCACGCCCTGGACCAGGAACTCCCCGGCGCGGTGCCGCTTGTTGCGGTTGGACAGGAGGGTCTGGAGCTGCTGGAAGCGCGCGTTGCGCGAGGAGATGCGGGTGGCCACGCCCTATCCAAACATCACCGGCGCTTCAGCAGCCTCTCCATGGCGGCACGGGCGGGCTCCGAGGCGAACAGCGCGGCCGACGTCATGACGGCGTCGTCCACGTGCGTGTCGAAGCGGGCCAGCGCGTCGGCGTTGAGCAGCGCCTTGGTCGCGGCCAGGCCCTGGGGGTCGCCCGCCGCGAGGCCGCCGAGCACGTCGGCGACCTCGACGTCGAGGCTCTCGGCGGGCACGGCGGCGGTGACCAGCCCGCCGGCGGCGGCCTCGGCCGCCGTGAACGGTGCCCCCGTGAGGAACGTGCGCGACGCCGCCCGCGGCGTCATCCGTGGCAGCACCGCCAGCGAGATGACGGACGGCGCGAGCCCCAGCCGGGCCTCCGTGAACGCGTAGGTGAGGGTGTCGGCGCTGACCGCGACGTCGCACGCGGCGACCAGCCCGATGCCGCCCGCCCGCACCGGCCCGTGCACGCGGGCCACCACCGGGAGCGGCAGGGCGAGGATCGCGCGCAGCACGCCGGCCAGCCGCCGGGCGGAAGCGGCCATGCCGTCGGCCAGCGCCTCGGTCAGGTCGGCCCCGGAGCAGAACGCGGGGCCGTTCGCGGCCAGGAGGACGGCGCGGACGTCGTCGTGCGCGGCGCGGTCCAGGGCCGCGCCGAGCTGGTCGAGCAGCGCGGCGGACAGCGCGTTGCGGCGGGGCCCGTCGAGGGTGATCCGGGCGTACGACGCGGCGGGGTCGCCGGTCGGCCGGACGTCGGCGACCTCGTAGGTGACGAGGGTCTGGGTGGGCATCGGGGAATCCTCCTGCGGGCCGTGCGTGGGTCCGTGCGCTGATCCGTGCGCTGATCCGTGCGCGTCGAGTATGGCGTACTGGGGTTAATGGTGGTTAACCTCTGTGACATGCGCAACATGCATCCACCAGAGAACCCGGAGCACACCAAGCTCCGGGACGCGGTCCGGGACTTCGCCGACCGCGAGATCGCGCCCCACATCGCCCGATGGGACAGGGACAACCGTCTGCCCGTCGAGGTGGTGCACCAGATGGGGGAGCTGGGCCTGTTCGGCCTGACCGCCCCGGAGGAGTACGGAGGGTCCGACCTCGGGCTCACCGGCCTCGCCATCGCCGTCGAGGAGATCGGCCGCGTGGACCAGTCCGTCGGCATCACGCTCGGGGCCGGCGTCGGCCTCGGCGTCGGCACGCTGCTGGCCTACGGGACCGACGAGCAGAAGGAGACCTGGCTGCCCGACCTCGTGGCCGGCCGCACGCTCGGCGCGTTCGGCCTCACCGAACCGGGCGCGGGCAGCGACGCCAACGCCATGGCCACCACCGCCGAGCTGTCCGGCGGCGAGTGGGTGATCAACGGCGCCAAGCAGTTCATCACCAACTCCGGCACGCCCGTCACCAGCGTCTGCACCGTCGCGGCGCGCACGGGCACCACACCGGACGGCAGCCCCGAGCTCAGTGCCATCGTGGTGCCGACCGACACCCCGGGGTACGTCGTCGAACCCCTGCACGACAAGATGAGCTGGCGCGCCTGCGACACCCACCCGCTGCGCTTCGAGGACGTGCGCGTGCCCGAGGCCAACCTGCTGGGGCAGCGCGGCAACGGGTTCAAGCAGCTCATGACCTGCCTCAACACCGGGCGCGTGGCCGTGGCGGCGCTCGCGACCGGCTGCATCCAGGCGATGCTGGAGCTCACCGTCGAGCACGCCGGCGTGCGCCCCACGTTCGGCGGGCCGATCGGCCGCAAGCAGGGGGTCGCGTTCCAGATCGCCGACATCGAGGTCATGCTCCAGGCGAGCCGGGCCCTCACCTTCCGGGCGGCGGCGCTGAAGGACTCCGGCGCCCCGCTGGACGAGTTCCGCCGGGCGTCCTCGGTCGCCAAGCTCTACGCCACGGAGTCGGCGGTGACGGCCACGCGCATCGCGGCGCAGGTCTTCGGCGGCTACGGCGTCATGGAGGACGGCCCGATCGCCCGCTTCTACCGCGACGCGAAGGTCCTGGAGATCGGCGAGGGCACGTCAGAGCTCCAACGCATGCTCATCGCAAGAGGCCTGGGCCTCCCGGTCGAATGACCCGCTGAGTGCTGGGTATCCGTTGTCTCGGGACGGATCGAGGCAACGGATGCCCGGCACTCAACGATCGCCGGACAGGGCGGAGAAGGCCATGTTCGTCAGGAGGGCGTGCATCGTCCCACGGCCGATGCGGGCGCTGTGCGGGGTCGAGTTCAGGAGGCCGAACGCCGCCTGGACCGCGGCGCGGGCCTCCGGCGCGGACAGGTCCGGGCGCAGGGGGCGCAGCGCGTCGGTCCAGACGTCGATGTAGGCGAGCTGGTGCTTGCGCACCTGCGCGCGGGCCTCGGTGCCCAGCGCGCCCCACTCGCGCTCCTGGATCACGATGAGCGCGGGATTGTCGAGCGCGAAGTCCGCGTGCCGCGTGATCAGGGCGCGCAGGGCCCCTTCGGGTCCTGCACCCGCCGGCGCGCCGGCGTCGGACAGCAGCTCCCGTGCGCCCGCCAGGAGCTGGTCCGAGGCGTGCAGCAGGCACTGGCCGAGGATGTCCTCCTTGCCCGCGAAGTGCTTGTAGAGCGCCGGACCGGAGACGCCGACGGCTGCGCCGATGTCTCCCATGGAGACGCCGTGGAAGCCGCGGGCCGCGAACAGGTCGGCCGCCGTGCTCAGGATCTGCTGCCTGCGCGGGGTCACGGGAAGCAGTCTAGGAGCGCGGGCGCCTCACTTGATCCCCGTGCTCGCGATGCCCTGGACGAACGTCCGCTGGAACACGAGGAACACGACGAGCAGCGGCACGACGGCGACCGTGGCCACCGCCATCACCGCACCCCAGGGCGAGGTGAACGCCGGGTTGCTGGTCAGGGTCGACAGCCCGACCGGCACGGTCAGGCTCTCGTTGCCCTGGAGCACCACCAGCGGCCACAGGAAGTCGTTCCACCGGTTCATGAACCCGAGGATCACCAGCACGCCCACCAGCGGCCAGCAGGTCGGCAGCACGACGCGGACGAACGTGCGCAGCTCCCCGGCGCCGTCCAGGCGCGCGGCCTCGACGAGCGCGTCCGGCACGCCGAGCATGAACTGCCGGGCGATGAAGATGCCCACCACGTCGAACAGGGTCGGCAGGATCACGGCCCACGGCGAGTCCACGAGCCCCAGGCGGGCCGTGACGAGGAACGCGGGCACGAGCGTGACCTGGATCGGGATCATGATGGTCACCAGGAACGCCGTGTACAGCGCGCCGCGCCCGCGGAACCGGTACTTGGCCAGGGCGTAGCCGGCGCCGAGCGAGACGCAGACCGACAGCGCCGTGCCGACGGCGGCCACGAAGAAGGAGTTGCCGAGCCAGTGCCACACGGGCTGCTGGGCGAACACCTCGGTGAAGTTCCCGGTCGTCGGCGCGTCGGGCCACAGGTAGAACTCGCTGCTCTGCGACTGGCCGCCCGGCGTGAGCGCGGACACCACCATCCAGTACAGCGGGAACACCACGACGGTCGCGACGGCGGTCAGGCCGGCCGTGAGCAGCCAGCGCCGGGCGCGTCGTCTGCTGGTCAGGGTCACAGGAGCTCCTCCGCTCGCTTCGTGGCGCGGTGCCGCAGCAGGGTGAAGACCAGCAGGATGAGCACGAGCAGCAGGCCGAGCGCCGCCGCGTACCCCATCCGCGCGTCCGCGAACGCCGACCGGAACACGTACTGGATCAGCACGGTCGTGGAGAACCCGGGGCCGCCGCCCGTCATCACGTAGATGACGTCGAACGCCTGCAGCGAGAACACCACGTTGAGGATCAGCAGGATCGACGTGGTCGGCGCCAGCATCGGCACCGTGAGCCGCCGGAACCGCTGCCACCCGCTCGCGCCGTCGATCGCGGCGGCCTCGCGCAGCTCGGCGGGGATGGACTGGAGCGCGCCGAGGTAGATCACCATGCAGAACCCGATGCGGGTCCAGACCACCACGGCGACCAGGGTGAACATCGCCGTCCGCGGCGACGTCAGCCAGGGCAGGCCCGCCAGGCCGAGCGCGGCCAGCGCGTTGTTCGCGACGCCGTAGTCGGGGTTGAAGATCCACGACATGATGACGCCGACCACGACGCCCGCAGCGATCATCGGCACGAAGAACAGCGCGCGCAGCAGGCCGCGCCCCGGCAGCGGGCGGTTGAGGGCGACGGCCAGGCCCAGGCCGATCGCCATCGCCGTGGGCACCGTGCCCACCGTGAACACCAGGGTGTTCAGCAGCGCGGTGCGCAGCAGCGGGTCGCCCACCATGGTGCGGTAGTTCGCGGCGCCGACCCACTCGCCGTCGCCGAGCGTGGCGGTGTCCTGGAAGGACAGGGCCACGGCGATGACGATCGGCAGCAGCGAGAAGGCCAGGAAGAGCAGGGCGGCCGGGCCGACGAAGACGTACGGCGCCCAGCGGGGCCGTCGCCGGGGCGGGGCCGGGGCCTCATCGCGTGGTGACACTGCGCATCGCCTCCGTCATCTGGGCGCCGCACTCGGCGGGGGTCAGCTCGCCGAGGAAGCACAGGTCGAGGTAGTCGGCGAACACCGAGTTCAGCGAGCTGAAGTACGGACCGGACTCCGCGCGCACCATCGACAGCGGGATGGTGGTCGCCTGGTCGATGAACTGCTGCATGGTGCCGGCGTGGCGGTCGTAGCCGATGTCGGCGGCGTCCAGGGAGGACCGGGCGGGCAGCCAGTTGCCTCGCCGGCAGAACTCGACCACGTTGGCCCGGCTCGTGATGTACGCGACCAGCTCGGCCGCCAGCTCGGGATGCTTGCTGGACCTGGTGACCGCCAGCGCGTTGCCGCCCAGGTCCGACGCCTCGCCGGTGTTGCGGATCATGGGCGCGGTGCCCCACTCGTCGGGCAGGCCCTCGTCCAGCGGCGCGATCGACTCCGGGTTGTCGAGCAGGAGCCCGATCTGGCCGGTCAGGAAGAGGTCGCGGCCCACCGCCCCGCCCCCGGACTTGCTCATGTTCGCCGGCGACACCAGCCCCTCGGCGTACCACCGGCGTCCGAACTCCAGGGCGCCGACGGCCTCGGCGCTGTCCATGGACGGCGTCTCGCCGTCCTCCCCGAGAAAGGTGCCGCCGTTCTGGTAGACGATCGGCAACCACCGGTACGCCGTCTCGGCGCCGCCCCAGCCGTAGCCGAAGCCGTACCCGCCGGTCACGGCGCGCGCCTCGCGCGCGATCTCGAGGAACTCGTCCCAGTGCCACGCGTCGTCGAGGGACGACGGCGGGGTCACGCCGATCTGCTCCAGCACGCCCCGGTGGTAGTAGGTGATGAAGTTGTCCGTGTGCTGGAAGACGCCGTACAGGCCGTCCTCCCGGGCGCCGATCGCCCAGAACGGCTCCGAGTAGTCGTCCCGGTAGTCCGCCGGCACGGCCCCCGTGAGGTCCACGAGGCTGCCGTTGGCGGCGTACCGGCCGATCTGCTGCGGGGTGATGCGGATGATGTCGGGCGCGAGCCCGGCCGCCAGCCGCGTGATGAACCACTGGTGGAACTGGCCGGTCGTCACCTCCACCGCCACGCTCGTGCCCGGGTGCGCCGCCACGAACTCGTCGGCGATCGCCTGGTAGGACTCGAGGTCGAGCGGGATGTTCCACGAGGACAGCCGCAGGTGCCTGGTCGCCGTCGGGGCGCCGGAGCAGGCCGCCAGGGCGCCCGCCACGCTGATCCCCGCGACCGCGATGAACGCGCGCCGGGACAGTCTCCGCCCGCGCGCAGGGTGCGTCGGCATGTCGTCTCCTCTCCGTCGAGGGTGGTGCGGCCCGCGCCGTGCGGGCTCGTGAGCGGTGTCCCGGGCTCCGTCGCCCGGGACACCGTGGCGTGCTCAGCGCGTGAGCGCCGCCGGCAGCAGCGCCGCGTGCGCCGCCAGGAGCTCCTCGGTCATCGCGCGGACCTGCTCCAGCGTGCAGTGCGCCGACGTCAGCGGGTCCAGCGCCACGGCGTGGTGCACGTGCGCGACGTCACCCGTCAGAGCCGCCCGCACCGCCAGCGTCTGCACGTTCACGTTGGTGCGGTTGATCGCCGCGAGCTGCGGCGGCAGGTCGCCCACGCTGGTGGGCTGCACCCCGTTCGCGTCCACCAGGCACGCCACCTCGACGCACGCGTCGTCCGGCAGGTTGGTCACCACGCGGCCCGCGTTCGGCACGTTGCCGTACACGACGGCGGGCACACCCGTGACCACCGCGTTGACGATCGAGGCCCCGTACTCCACCGACGGGCTCAGGTCCGCCTTGAGGCGGGCGAGCTGCTCGTCCACGTCGCCCTGCTCGTCGTGCGCGGCGCAGATCTCGTAGTAGTCCCAGCGCTCCGGCAGGTACTCCTTCGTCGTGGCGTCGTCCTTGCGGAACCACGGCACGTACTCCGAGGCGTGGTGGCTGGACTCCGTCTCGAAGTAGCCGAAGTGGTTCATCAGCGTGGTGCGCACCTGCTCGTTGCCGCCCTCGTAGGTGCTGGCTGCCAGCGCTGCCTCGGAGTGGTCGCCGTCGTCGGCCACCAGGTCGGCAGCGGCGCGGCCGCGCCGGTGCCGCTGCGTCATCACCTCGCGCAGCCGCGGGTACAGGTCCTCGGCGCCGTGCCGGAACTCCAGCACCCACGCCTGGTGGTTGATGCCGGCGCAGCGGTAGGTGACCTCCTCGTACGGCACGCCGAGCGTGCGCGCCAGCATGCGGGTGGTGCCCTGCACGCTGTGGCACAGTCCCACCGTGCGCAGCCCCAGCGCGTTGAGGTACGCCGTGGCCATGGCCATCGGGTTGGCGTAGTTGATGAACTGCGCGCCGGGGCACAGCTCCAGGGCGTCCGCGGCGATGTCCTGGTAGGCGGTCACCGAGCGCAGGAACCGGAACACGCCGCCCGGCCCCACGGTGTCGCCCACCGTCTGGTCGACGCCGTAGCGGCGCGGGATCTCGACGTCGTGCCGGTAGGACTCCACGCCGCCCACCTGGAACGTGATGATCACGAAGTCCGCGTCGCGCAGGGCCTCGCGGCGGTCGGTGGTCTGCTCGACCACGGTCGGCAGGCCGTGGTGCGCCACGAGCTCGCGCGTCGCGGACGCCACCCGGTCCAGGCGTGCGGCGTCGAGGTCCATGAGGCTGAGCGTGGCGCCCTGGAGCGCCGGGAAGCTGAGCAGGTCGCCGACGAGGCGGAACGGGAAGACGAAGCCACCGGCGCCGATGATGGTGATCTTGGGTGAGGAAGCCATGCTGCGACGCTAGGGGCGAGGATGGCGGTGAGTCCTCCGGCTGCGTGCCCCGGCTCTCCGGGATCCTTCGGTCTGCGCCCCGGCGTCGGCACCCCTATGCTCCCGCCCATGGCGCTCGCGGACGACGAGGTAGAGCTGGCCGAACCCGCCCTGTGGGTGCGCCACGGGGCGCCGCCGGTGATGCCGCGCCCGCACCGGCACGACGACCTGGAGCTCAACCTCGTGCACACCGGGCGCCTGGAATACCTCTTCGGCGGGTCGCACCTGCGGGTCGAGGCGGGCGAGGTGGCGCTGTTCTGGGGTGGCACGCCGCACCAGCTCGTCGATCCGGCCGCCACGCCCACCGACGTGTCCTGGGTGCACATCCCGCTGACGGAGGTGCTGAGCTGGGCCCTGCCCACCGAGCAGCTCGCGGTGCTGCTGCACGCGCGGCCCGTGGTGGTGCCCTCCGAGGCGCTGGTGCGCGACGTCGCCGCGCTGTTCGCGACGTGGTGCCGGGACGTGCTGGACGGCGGGCAGGACACCGTGGTCATGCTGGAGGCGCAGGCGTTCGTGCGCCGCGCCCTCACCGGGGCCACGCGGGAGGAGCCAGGGCCCGTGCCACGGTCGGGCCCGGCCGGGCGCGCCGCGGCGATGGCCCAGTTCGTGGCCGAGCACTACCGCTCGCCGATCACGGCGGCCGACGTGGCCCGCGCCGTGCACCTGAGCCCCAGCCACGCGATGACGCTCTTCCGGCGGGTCGTGGGCACCACGGTCGGCGCGTACATCGCGCGGTGCCGGGTCGCCGAGGCGCAGCGGCTGCTGCTCACCTCGGACCGCACAGCGGCCGAGATCGCGCACCTGGCGGGGTTCACGGCGCAGAGCAGCTTCTACGAGACGTTCCGGCAGGTGTGCGGCGTGGCGCCGGGGGACTACCGGCGCAGCTTCCGCTGAGCGCGGACCGCCGGGCGCGTCAGGGGTTAACGATCGTTAACCGGCGGGCTATGCTGCGGCACATGGCCACCGACACGGGCGTTGGAACCGATCTGCGCACCCTGACCGCGCAGCTGCGCGAGCGCATGGCGCGCGTGCGGGAGGGCGGTTCGCCCGCCGCCCGCGAGAAGCACACGTCGCGCGGCAAGCTGCTCGCGCGCGACCGGGTCGACCGGCTGCTGGACGCCGGGTCGGCATTCCTGGAGATCGGGGCGCTGGCCGCCTACGACATGTACGGCGACGAGTGGGCGGTGCCCAGCGCGGGCATCGTCACCGGCGTCGGCCGGATCGCCGGCCGCGAGTGCGTGGTGGTGGCCAACGACGCCACCGTCAAGGGCGGCACCTACTACCCGATGACGGTCAAGAAGCACCTGCGCGCCCAGCAGGTCGCGGCGGAGAACCACCTGCCCTGCGTCTACCTCGTGGACTCCGGCGGCGCCTACCTGCCGATGCAGGACGAGGTGTTCCCCGACCGGGATCACTTCGGGCGCATCTTCTACAACCAGGCCAACCTGTCCGCCCGCGGCATCCCGCAGGTCGCCGCCGTCATGGGCTCCTGCACCGCCGGCGGCGCCTACGTGCCCGCGATGAGCGACGAGGCCGTCATCGTGCGCGACCAGGGCACCATCTTCCTCGGCGGCCCGCCGCTGGTGCAGGCCGCCACGGGCGAGGTGGTCACCGCCGAGGAGCTCGGCGGCGGCCTGGTGCACACCACGACGTCGGGCGTCGCGGACCACCTCGCCGACGACGACGCCCACGCGCTGCGCATCGTCCGCGAGATCGTCGCGACCACCACCGCCGGTCCGCCGAGCCTGGACCGCGAGCCACCGGAGGAACCCGAGCTGGACCCCGACGGCCTCTACGACGTGCCCGCCGACCCGCGCACGCCCTACGACGTGCGGGACGTGATCCGGCGGATCGTCGACGGCTCGCGGCTGGTCGAGTTCAAGGCCCGCTACGGCGAGACGCTGGTCTGCGCCTTCGCGCGGATCGACGGCTACCAGGTGGGCATCGTGGCCAACAACGGCATCCTGTTCTCCGAGTCGGCCCTCAAGGGCGCCCACTTCGTGCAGCTCTGCGACCAACGGCGCATCCCGCTCGTGTTCCTGCAGAACATCGCCGGGTTCATGGTCGGCAAGGAGTACGAGCACCGCGGCATCGCCAAGGACGGCGCCAAGCTCGTCACCGCCGTCGCCTGTACCTCGGTGCCCCGGTTCACGGTGGTGCTCGGCGGCTCCTTCGGTGCCGGCAACTACGGCATGAGCGGGCGCGCCTACGACCCGCGGTTCCTGTGGATGTGGCCCGGCGCCCGCATCTCCGTCATGGGCGGGGAGCAGGCGGCGTCCGTGCTCGCCACGGTGCGCCGCGACCTCGCGCCCGAGGACGTCGAGGCGTTCAAGGAACCGATCCGTGCCCGGTACGAGACGCAGGGCAACCCGTACTACGCCACCGCCCGCCTCTGGGACGACGGCGTGATCGACCCCGCCGACACCCGCCGCGTGCTCGCCCTCGGCCTCGCCGCCGCCGCGAACGCGCCGATCGCCGAGCCCTCCTACGGCATCTTCCGGATGTGATGACGATGCGCACCCTGCTGGTCGCCAACCGTGGCGAGATCGCCCTGCGGATCATCCGCACCGCCCGCCGCCTCGGCCTGCGCACCGTGGCCGTCCACTCCGACGCCGACACCGGCGCCCCGCACACCCGGGCCGCCGACGTCGCCGTCCGCCTCGGTCCGACGCCCGCCGCCGAGTCCTACCTGTCGATCCCCGCCCTGCTCGCCGCCGTCAAGGAGTCCGGGGCCGACGCCGTGCACCCCGGCTACGGGTTCCTGTCCGAGCAGGCCGACTTCGCACGCGCCGTCGTCGGCGCCGGGCTGACGTGGGTGGGGCCGCCGCCCGGGGCGATGGACGCGATGGCGCGCAAGGACACGGCCCGCGCCATCGCAGAGAAGGCGGGGGTGCCGGTGCTCCGCGAGATGCCGATGTTCCTCGGCAAGGACGGGTTCGCCGTCGCGGGAAACCTCGTCTATCCCCTCCTGGTCAAGGCTGCCGCCGGAGGTGGAGGCAAGGGGATGCGGATCGTCCGCGGTCCGGACGAGCTGGCTTCCGCTGTTGCCGCCGCCCGCCGGGAGGCCGCCGCCGCGTTCGGTGACGACACCGTGATCCTGGAGCGGTACGTCGAGCGCGGCCGACACATCGAGGTGCAGATCCTCGCCGACCAGCACGGCAACGTCCTGCACCTGCACGAGCGCGACTGCTCCGCCCAGCGGCGGCACCAGAAGGTGCTGGAGGAGGCGCCCGCGCCCGACCTCGACCCGGTGCTGCGCGGCTGGTTGCACACGTGGGCGGTGAACCTGGCCCGCGAGGTCGGGTACACCGGCGCGGGCACGGCCGAGTTCCTGGTCGAGGACGGATTCTCCGCCTCCGCGGTCGACCCGCGGGACTGGCGCCGCTCGGTGGGCGGCCCGAACAGCGTAGGCGCCTGGTTCCTCGAGATGAACACCCGCCTCCAGGTCGAGCACCCCGTCACCGAGGAGGTCGTCACCGTCCGCGGACAGCGCATCGACCTCGTCGAGCAGCAGCTGCGCGTCGCCGCCGGGCTGGAGCTCGGCTTCACCCAGGACGACGTCGCCGTCACCGGCCACGCGATCGAGGCCCGGATCTACGCCGAGGACGCCTTCGGCGGGTTCCTGCCCCAGGCCGGGACCGCCACCCGCGTGCGCTGGCCCGGGCATGCCCGCGTCGAGGCCGGCATCGAGGACGGCAGCGTCGTGCCCGCCGCCTACGACCCCATGGTCGCCAAGATCATCACCCACGGCCCCGACCGCGAGACCGCCCGCAACGCCCTCGTCGACGCCCTCGACGCCACGGCGATCGGCGGGCTGGTCACCAACACCGGGTTCGTGCGGGCGCTTGCGGACTCGGCCGCGTTCCGCGACGGCGAGGTGCACACCGCGTGGCTGGACACGCACGCGCTGCCCGCGCCGGACCCGGTGCCCGCGCTCGTCGCGGCGGCCTGGGCCGTGGCCGCCGCCGCGGCGCGCGACGGCGGGGACGGCTGGCGGCTCGGTGGTCCGCCCGCCGACACGTGGGTCGAGCTGGACGAGGAGGTGCTCCGGGTGAGCGTCGCCCGCGGCGAGGTGCGGCGCGCGGGTGAGCCGCCGACGTCGTGCCGCGCGGCGGGTGACGGGCTGCTGGAGATCGACGGCGTCACGGCCCGGTTCGAGGTGGACGTACGGCCGTGGTCCGTCGAGGTCGTGACGCGCGGGCAGACGTTCCGGTTCGTGCGTCCCGGCGCCGCACGCCCGGCGCGGGCCGAGCTGTCCGACGGCGTGGTGGTCGCGGTGATGCCGGGCTCGCTGGCCCGTGTCGAGGTGCGCGACGGCGAGGCGGTGACCGCCGGGCAGGCGCTGGGTGTGCTGGAGGCGATGAAGATGGAGGTGGCGCTCGTGGCACCCGCGGACGGCGTGGTGCGGGTGCGGGCGGCCGCGGGGGAGCAGGTCGCGGCGCGGCAGGTGCTGTTCGAGGTGACGACCGGTGCTGACGACGGGGCGCCGGGCGCAGTGAGCACGGGAGCGGGCGATGACTGAGCACGCGACGACGGGGTCCGGAGCGCGGCGGCCCCAGATGGTCCGCGACCCGGCGCTGCCCCAACATGTCACCGTCTACGAGGTGGGCCCGCGCGACGGGCTCCAGAACGAGGACGCGGTGGTCCCGGCCGCGGTCAAGGTGGAGCTCGTCGAGCGGCTGCTGGACGCCGGGCTGCCGGTCGTGGAGGCCACGAGCCTGGTGCACCCGCGCTGGGTGCCGCAGCTCGCCGACGCCGAGCAGGTGCTCGGGGCGCTGCTGGACCGGCTCGGCGACCGGGCCCGCGACCTGCCGGTGCTCGTGCCCAACGAGCGGGGCCTCGACCGGGCCCTGGACCTGGGGCTGCGGCACGTCGCCGTGTTCGCCAGCGCCACGGAGACGTTCGCGCGCCGCAACCTGAACCGGTCCCTGGACGACCAGTACGCGATGTTCGAGCCGGTCGTGGCCCGGGCGCGGGCGGCGGGGATGCGGGTGCGCGCGTACGTGTCCATGTGCTTCGGCGACCCGTGGGAGGGGGACGTGCCGGTCGCCCAGGTGGTGGCGGCCGGCCGGCGCCTGATGGACCTGGGGGCCGAGCAGCTCTCCCTGGGCGACACGATCGGCGTCGGCACGCCGGGGCACGTGGTCGCGCTCCTGGACGCGCTCAACGCGGCGGGCCTGCCCGACGACGTGCTCGCCCTGCACGCCCATGACACGTACGGGCAGGCCCTGGCCAACGTCGCGGCCGCGCTGCGCCACGGGGTCACGACGTTCGACACGTCGGCGGGCGGCCTCGGCGGCTGCCCGTACGCCGAGTCGGCCACGGGGAACCTCGCCACGGAGGACCTGGTGTGGATGCTGGACGGCCTGGGGATCACCACGGGGGTGTCGTTGCCGCGGCTCGTGGAGGCGAGCGCCTGGCTGGAGCCGCGCCTGGACCACGAGCTGACCGGCCGGGTGTACCGGGCGCTGCGGGGGGCCTAGCGGATCGCTCAGGCCGTCAGCGCCCGGACCGGCAGGCCGCGCAGCAACGCCAGTGCGGCCTCGACGGGGCGGGTGGTGCGCGGCCGGCTCACGGACCGCATCGAGAACGGGACGGACACGTCCAGCGGCCGGATCACCGCACCCGGTACGGGGCGCAGGACCAGGCGGGGCAGCGCCGCGACGCCGAGCCCGGCGGCGACGAACTGCGACACGAGGCTCATGTCGGGGCTCTCCACCACGATCGAGCGGCGCAGGCCGCGGGTCGCGAGCTCGCGCTCGATGATCACGCGGTTGCCGAACCCGGGCGGGCCGTCGACGAACGGCTCGGCCACCAGCTCGTCGAGCGTGACCACGGTGCGCCCGGCGAGCTCGTGGCCCTCGGGGACGACGGCGACGAACTCGTCGGCCAGCAGCTCGTGCGCGCGCAGGCCGGTCAGGTCGCCGGCGGGCAGCCCGGTGATCGCGAGGTCGAGCCGGCCGGCCCGGACGTCGTCGACCAGGCCCGTGGAGCCGGTGGGGGAGGCGACGACGCTGAGCGCGACGCCGGGGTAGAGGCGGTGGAACCGTCCGGCGAGCGCCGGGATGTCGAGCATGTCGGAGTTGGCGAAGACCCCGAGCCGTAGCCGGCCGGTCAGTCCGCTCTCGGCGGCGGCCACGACGTCGAAGACGCGGTCGACCGACTCGACGGCGGCGCGCGCCTCGGGCAGCAGGGCGCGTCCGGCGTCGGACAGCTCGACGCGGCGGGTGGACCGGACGAAGAGCGTGGCCCGGACCTCGCGCTCCAGCGTGCGCACGCCCGCGGAGACCGCCGACTGGACGGTCTGCAGACGGTGGGCGGCGCGCGTGAAGCTGCCCTCCTCCGCGACGGCGATGAAGTAGTCCAGGTGCCGGGTGTCCATCCGGCCAGTTTATCTGCATCTGCGATAGATCTGATCAGAATGATTCGCTTGTCCTGATGAATGTCCGGGCGCAGACTGCTGGGGTGACCATCTCCACCGCACCCACCCGCACTCCCTCCGTCGCCGGCCCGCGTCGCCACGGCGCGGGGTTCTGGGTCATCGGCCTGACCTTCCTGCTCCTCATGGCGTTCTCCACCGTGCCGACGCCGCTCTACCCGCTCTACGTGGTGCGGGACGGCTACGGTCCGTTCACGGTCACGGTGATCTTCGCCGCGTACGCCGTGGGTGTGGTCGCGAGCCTGTTCCTCGTGGGCCACCTGAGCGACCGGGTGGGCCGCCGTCCGCTGGTGCTGCTCGCGGCGGTGCTGGAGATCCTGGCGGCCGTGATCTTCCTCGTGCGGGACGACCTGCCCGGGATGCTCGTGGCCCGGGTCGTGTCCGGCGTCGGCATCGGTGCGCTGACTGCCACGGCGACCGCCTACCTCGCCGAGCTGGACGGTGCCCGGTCCCGGCCGGCGCCGGCGCGGGCCGCCGTCGTCGCGACCGTGGCGAACCTGGGCGGGCTCGGGCTGGGCCCGGTGCTGTCCGGGTTGCTGGCAGAACGGTCCGCGCACCCGCTGACCACGCCGTACGCGGTGTTCGCCGGGGTGCTCGTCGTGCTCCTGGTCGCCACCCTCCTGGTGCCGGAGACCGTGCTGCACCGGCCGGGACTGCGCCCCTACCGGCCGCAGCGGGTCGCGGTCGGCGGCGAGCTGCGCGGCCGGTTCGCGGCGGGCGGTGTCGGCGCCTTCACGGCGTTCGCCGTCTTCGGGCTGTTCAGCTCGGTGGCCGCGTCCTTCGTGCGCGACGAGCTGGGGCAGTCGTCGCTGGTCGTGGCGGGTGTCGTCGCGGCGACGCCGTTCCTGGCGGGCGCGTTCGGTCAGTCGGTCGCGGCGCGGGTCGCCCCGCGCGCCCAGCTCACCGCCGCGGGGGTGCTGATGGTCGCGGGCCCGGCGGCGCTGTTCGGCGGCGTCGTGCTGGCGTCCACGTGGCTCTTCGTGGCGGGTGGCCTGCTGGCCGGCGGTGGCGCCGGTCTGCTCTTCCGCACGGCGCTGGGGCGCACGGCGGCCCTGGTGCCGCCCCAGGAGCGGGCCGAGGCGCTGGCGCTCGTCTTCCTGGTGGCCTACGCGGGCCTGGTGGTGCCCGTGCTGGCCGTCGGCGTGGGTCTGGCGTACCTTCCGGCGCCGGCTGTGCTCGGCGCGTTCGTGGTGCTCGTGGCCGTGGCCGGCGGGTGGGCCGCGTGGGCGATGCGGCGGGGCTGACCAGGCCGGATGTGATGTGCGCGACGCTACCGCTCACGGACCGGCGATCGAGCGTAGGGTCACTGCTGTGACTCTGAAGATCGGGTACAAGGCGTCCGCCGAGCAGTTCGGGCCCCGCGAGCTGGTCGAGCTCGCCGTCCGTGCCGAGGAGGTGGGACTGGACAGTGCGATGGTCTCCGACCACTTCCTGCCGTGGCGGCACGAGGGGGGTCACGCGCCGTCGGCCCTCGTCTGGCTCGCTGCGGCGGGGGAGCGCACCAAGCGCATCCAGCTCGGCACGAGCGTGCTCACCCCCACGTTCCGGTACAACCCCGCGGTGATCGCGCAGCAGTTCGCGACGCTCGCCCTGCTCACCGAGCACCGCGTCATCCTCGGTGTCGGCACGGGCGAGGCGCTCAACGAGACGGCCGTCTCCGGCATGGAGTGGCCCGAGTTCAAGGAGCGGTTCGCGCGCCTGCGCGAGGCCGTGCAGCTCATGCGGGCCCTGTGGACGCAGGACTCCGTCGACTTCAAGGGCGACTACTACGAGCTGGTCGGCGCCAACATCTACGACCGGCCCGAGAACCCGGTGCCCGTGTACATCGCGGCCGGCGGGCCGCTGGTGGCCAAGTACGCGGGCCGCGCCGGCGACGGCTTCATCTGCACGTCCGGCAAGGGCATGGACCTGTACACGGAGAAGCTGCTGCCCGCGGTCGCCGAGGGCGCCGCCAAGGCGGAGCGCGACGCCGCCGGCATCGACAAGATGATCGAGATCAAGATCTCCTACGACCGCGACGCCACCGCCGCGCTGGAGAACACGCGGTTCTGGGCCCCGCTCTCGCTCACGCCGGAGCAGAAGCACAGCGTCACCTCGGCCACCGAGATGGAACAGCTCGCGGACGAGCTGCCGATCGAGCAGGTCGCCAAGCGCTGGATCGTGGCGTCCGACCCGGAGGAGGCCGTCGCGATGATCAAGCCCTACGTCGATGCCGGGCTGAACCACCTCGTGGTCCACGGGCCGGGGCACGACCAGGAGCGGTTCCTGACCCAGTTCGGCGAGGACGTGCTGCCGCGCCTGCGGGAGCTGTGATCCTCAGGGGCTGACCAGCCCCGTCTCGTACGCGAGGATCACCAGCGCCGCCCGGTCCCGCGCGCCGAGCTTGGCCAGCAGCCGGCTCACGTAGGTGCGCGCGGTGGCCGGGCTGAGGTAGAGCGCGGCGGCGATCTCGTCGTTGGTGAGCCCGCGGCCGAGCTGCTGCAGCACCTCGCGCTCGCGCTCCGTGAGCCCCGCGAGCCGGTCGTCGACGCCGGTCCGGGGCGCGGGACCGGCCGCGACGGCGCGCAGCACGGTGGCCGTCACGGCGGGGTCGAGCAGCGCGTCTCCCGCCGCCACCACGCGGACGGCGCGGCGCAGCTCGGCCGGGGCCACGTCCTTGAGCAGGTAGCCGGCCGCGCCCGACCGGACGGCGTCGAACACGTGCTCGTCCTCGTCGAACGTGGTCAGCACCAGCACGCGGGTGCCCGCCAGCGCCGGGTCGGCCACGATCTCGCGCGTCGCGGACAGGCCGTCCAGGACCGGCATCCGGATGTCCATGAGCACGACGTCGGGTCGCAGCTCGCGTACCCGTGACACACCCGTGCGCCCGTCGGATGCCTCGCCGACGACGGCGATGTCGCCGTCGCTCTCCGCCAGGGCGCGCAGGCCCGCGCGCACGAGCTCCTGGTCGTCCACCAGCACGATGCGGATCACGACGCTCACCCTGCCAGACGCAGGGGCAGGACGACGGCGACGACGAACCCGCCGCCCGGGGCGTCGCCCGTGGTCAGGGTGCCGCCGAGCAGCGAGGCACGCTCGCGCATCCCGGAGATCCCCGAGCCGGGCACCAGGCCCGGACCGGACCCACGCCCGTCGTCGGACACGTTGATCGTGAGGCGGTCGCCGTCGATCCGGGCGGACACCGTGACGCGGGTGGCGGCGGCGTGCCGCAGCACGTTGGTCAGGGACTCCTGCACGATCCGGTGGGCGGCGGCGTCGATCGCGCCGTCCAGGACGCCGTCGGGTACGTCGATGTCGGTGTCCACGTGCAGGCCGGTGGCGCGGGCGGACGCCGCGAGGGCGCCGACACCGGCCAGGCCGGTGGGTGCGGGCGCGCCGTCCGCCATGTCCAGAGGGCGGCGCAGCACCCGGACCGTGGAGCGCAGCTCGTGCAGCGTGCCCGACGTCGCCTGCCGCACGTGCTCCAGGGCGCCCCGGGCCGCGTCGTCGTCCCGGCCCACCGCCTCGGCCGCGACGCCCGAGTGCAGGGCGATCACGGACAGGTTGTGCCCCACGACGTCGTGCAGGTCCCGGGCGATGCGCAGCCGCTCGGCCTGCAGCCGCTGCTCGGCGGCGTGCGCCTGGTGCACCCGGGCCTCCCGGGACAACCGCACGGCGACGCCCAGCGCGATCGCCGCCGCGACCAGCGCGAGGTTCGTGACCAGGTCGTACGGCGTCAGGTACTCCTCGGCCGTGCCCGTCACCCGGTAGTAGGTGGCGACCGCGACCAGGACGGCGCCCCCGCCGACCGCCCAGCCGGTCCGGCCCATCTCCGCGGCCGAGTAGAGGGCCGCGATCGCGGGCAGCGCCATGCCGATCGGCGCGAACTGGAACGTGTAGTAGACGAACACCGCGAGCACGGTGACCACGAGCACGGTGCGCGGCAGCCGCCGTCGCAGCAGCACCAGCGCCCCGAACCCCGCCGCGAACAGGTAGGCGCCGGGCCCGGCATGGTGGGTCGCGTCGGGGTCGGCGGCGATGACCACGGCGACCACCAGGGCCATCGCGATCGCCAGGACGACGTCGGTGACACGTGGGTCCACGACGTACGGGACCTCGCTCTTCTCGGGCACACCGACACCCTACGGACGGCCCGACCCTGAGGCATCAGACCAGGGTCCAGGGTTGGTGTCGCTCCCAGGCGACACCAGGAGACGATCCCGGGCCGATGTGGCCGAGCGCGTCCGGCGGGCACCGTCGGGGCATGACCTCACCACAGCCTCCCGCCCGGCCGACGCCGGGGCCCGCGGCTGTCCCCGTCCCCGTCCCGTGGAGCCTCGTCGCGGGCCTGTCCGCGCTGGCGCTGCTCTGGCCGCTGACCGGCCTGACCGGCGCGCTCGGTACCGGCGCACCCCGCGCGCTGGCGATCATCGGCATCACCGCCGCCGTCTGGATCGGCGTCGTCGGACTGGGCCGCGTGCCCCGCCCCGTGCTCACCCTGACCCTGACCGGCCTGGCCTACGGGCTGGTCGCCCACACGATCGGACTCCTCGTCCCGGTGCTGTCGGGGTTCGGCGGCCCCGGCGACGGCCCGGCGTGGACCCTGATCCCGGCCCTGGCGTTCGACGCGATGTGGGGCGCCCTGGCGGGCGTCGTGGCAGCGGGCGTGCAGCGGCTGCGCGGGGCCGGCCGATGAGGCGCGTCGCCCCGGGCCACGTCGTCGGCTCCGTCTCCGCGGGCGCGCTGGCCCTGCTGCTCGGGCTCGCGGGCTGCGCGCTGGTGCCCGGCTCGGTCACCCCCGTCGACGAGGTGGAGTTCACGAACGAGCTCGCGATCCCGCCCCTGGCACCGTCGCACGTCGTGGACGGCACGCGCGTCTTCTCCCTGACCGCGCAGGAGGGCACCACCGAGTTCCTGCCCGGGGTCGAGACGCGCACCTGGGGCTTCGACGGCCCCTACCTCGGCCCGACCCTGCGCGCCGAGCGCGGCGAGCGTGTCGCCGTCGAGGTCACCAACGACCTCGACGAGCCCACCAGCGTCCACTGGCACGGCATGCACCTGCCCGCGGCCATGGACGGCGGCCCGCACCAGGAGGTCGAGCCGGGCGAGAGCTGGCGGCCCACCTGGCAGATCGACCAGCCCGCCGCCACCCTCTGGTACCACCCGCACCCCCACGGCGCCACGGAGAAGCACGTCTACCGCGGCCTGGCGGGCATGTTCCTGCTCGACGACGACGCCTCCCGCGCCGCCGACCTGCCGCAGGACTACGGTGTCGACGACGTGCCCGTCGTCGTGCAGGACAAGGTGCTCGACGACGCCGGCCAGCTCGAGCTGTCGGACGACGGCAGCGAGCCGGGCACGCTCGGCGGCACGGTGCTGGCCAACGGGACGGTGGGGGCGTACCACGAGGTCACGACCGAGGCCGTGCGCCTGCGCCTGCTCAACGGGTCGACCGCCCGCACCTACCAGCTCGGCTTCGCCGACCGGGAGATGGACCTGGTCGCCACCGACGGCGGGCTCCTCGACGCCCCCGTCCGGCTCGAGCAGGTGCGGCTCGCGCCCGGCGAGCGCGCCGAGGTCGTCGTCCGGATGGAGCCCGGCGACACCACCCGCCTGCACTCGTTCGAGGCCGACCTCGGCGGCATCGTCGTCCCGTTCGCGATGGGCGGCAACGACGACTTCGACGTCCTGGAGCTGCGGGCGGCCGACCGGCTGGCGCCGTCGCCCGAACCCGCCTGGGACCCCTCGGTCCACGCCGCCGCCGACGCATTGCGGGAGTCCGACGTCTCCGTCACTCGCGAGTTCGATCTCGACGACCGGCGGATCAACGGGCGGACCATGGACATGAGCCGCATCGACGAGGTGGCCACCGTGGGCGCCACCGAGGTCTGGGAGGTGCGCAGCACCGTGCCCATGCCGCACAGCTTCCACGTGCACGACGTACAGTTCCGCGTGCTGAGCATCGACGGCCAGGCCCCGCCGCCGGAGCTCGCGGGCCGCAAGGACACGATCTACCTGGAGCCCGGCCGCGACTACCGGCTCCTGATGCGGTTCGACGACTACAGCGACCCGGACGTGCCGTACATGTACCACTGCCACATGCTCATGCACGAGGACGGCGGCATGATGGGGCAGCTCGTCGTGGTGCGGCCGGGGCAGGAGGCCGGGTCGCCGGGGCACGCGGGTGCGGGGCACGATACGGCGGGGCATGACGGGGGCGGCGCTGACGGCAGTGCCGACCGGACGGTCGCGCCTGCGTCCGGGACAGGGCCCCGGTACGTCCCGGACGCGGACGCCCACCAGGGGCACCACTGAACCTGTGCGACGCTCGTACCGTGACTCTCTCCCTCCCCTCCCGCACCACCCACGTCCTGCTCGACCTCGACGGCACCCTCACCGACTCCGCGCCCGGCATCGTGTCGTCCCTGCGCGCCGGCCTGGCCGACGCGGGCTTCGCGGTCCCCTCGGACGAGGTGCTGCGCACCTTCGTCGGCCCGCCGCTGGGCGCGAGCATGGCCGGCATCGGCCTGTCCGACGCCGACGCCGCGACCGCCATCGCCGCCTACCGGCGGGACTTCGAGGCGCGCGGCATGTTCGACAACTCCGTGTTCCCGGGCATCCCCGAGGCGCTCGCGGAGCTGCGCGAGGCCGGTGTGACGCTCCTGGTCGCGACGGCCAAGCCGGAGCACTACGCGCGGCAGATCGTGGAGCACTTCGGCCTGGACGCCTCCCTGGCCGGCGGGCTCGACGGCGTGCACGGCGCGGACCCCGAGGCCGTCGGCGAGGTCCAGGGCAAGGAGATCGTCGTGGAGCACGCGCTCGCCCACGCCGTCGCGCTCGGCGCCGACCCGGGGGAGGTCGTCATGGTGGGCGACCGCGAGCACGACGTGCACGCCGCCGCCCACCACGGCGTCCCGACCGTCGGTGTGGCCTGGGGCTACGGGGCGCCCGGTGAGCTGGACGCCGCCGGGGCCGTCGCAGTGGCTACGCGCCCCACGGAGCTCGGCAAGCTGCTCGTGAGCTGAGGGTCGCTCGTCAGGGTGTCGGGCCCGCGCTCCGCAGCGCGATGTCGAACACCTCCCGCGGCCGGTCGTCCAGCACCACGAACCGCACCTGCTCAGGGCTGCCGTCGGGGTGCCCCGCCAGCCAGGTTCGACAGGTTCCCACGGCGATCCGCGCGACGTCAGCCATGGGCCAGCCGTAGGCGCCCGCACTGATGGCGGGGAACGCGATCGACCGCACGTCGAGCCGGGCGGCGATGTCGAGCGACCGGGCGAAGCACGACGCGAGCAGCGTGGGGTCGTCCTGACCACGGTGCAGATTCGGTCCGACCGTATGGATCACCCAGGAGGAGGGCAGGTCGAACGCCGGCGTCGCCACGGCGTCACCGACCGCCAGGCCGTCGCGGTGGGTCGTGCTGCGCAGGCGGCGGCAGGCCTCCAGCAGACGTGGCCCGGCGGCGGCGTGCAGGGCGCCGTCGACCCCGCCACCGCCGAGCAGCGTCGAGTTCGCGGCGTTGACCACGGCGTCGGCCTCGATGCGGGTCAGGTCACCGATCTCTACCGTGAGGGCGCTCATGTGGCGCTTCCCTGGTCGGCACGGGGCTCGCCAGGGTGCGGCGCGTCCGTGGGCGGTGCGTCCGAACGTGGTGCGTCCGAACGTGGTGCGTCCGAACGTGGTGCGTCGGAACGTGGCGTGCCCGCGCCTGGCGCGTCCGGACCTGGGCTGTTCGCACCTGGCCCGTCCAGACCTGGGCCGTCCAGACCTGGGCCGTCCAGACCTGGGCCGTCCAGACCTGGGCCGTCCAGACCTGGGCCGTCCAGACCTGGGCCGTCCAGACCTGGGCCGTCCAGACCTGGGCCGTCCAGACCTGGGCCGTCCAGACCTGGGCCGTGCGCCCGGTCTGTCGGGGCGTCCTGGCCGCCTGCCTGCGGTCCCGTGCCGGTCCCGGGGCGCTCCATCCATGTGAAGTCGTCGCTGATCGGCCGCCACCCGTACCGCTCGTAGAGGCCGTGGGCATCGGCTGTCGCCAGCAGGATCCGGCGCAGGCCGAGCGGTTCGACGTCCGCCACCACGCCCGCCACCAAGAGCTTCCCGATGCCCTCGCCGCGCAGGTCCGGGTCGACGATCACGTCGGCCAGCCAGGCGAACGTCGCGCCGTCGGTCACGATGCGCGCGAACCCCACCTGCTCGCCCGTCGAGCGTCGGTAGACGCCGTAGGGACGGGATCCGGCGATGGCGGCGTCCATCACGTGGCGCGGGCGATCCTTGGCCCAGTAGGTGTGCCGGGAGATGAGGTCGTGCACGCGGGCGGCGTCGATGCGGGCGGGGTCGGCGGAGAACTCGTAGGGCTGGTCGTCGTTCATGGGAGGGAGTCAACCACCGCTCACCGACATGTACCGAGCGATATCCACAGGGCCGGTTGCCAGGCCTGCGAACGTGGGTGGCAGGGGCTAGAGTCGAACAAACGTCCGTAGCAATGAGATCTTCTCGAACGATATGGCCAAGGGTGGTGGCGGCATGGATGACGGTCGGAAGTACCGGGATGTGGGTCGCGTGCTCGTGGACGACGAGCCCTCGGCGTCGTCAGGCGGAGGCCGCGGGCAGGTGTGGCCGCCGGATGCCCTGCCGGTCGCCCTCTGGTCCGTGGACCAGCTGCGTGCCGCGCTGGCCGGCACCGTGGGTGCCGAGCTGGCGCGGGTGGTCGCGGAAGCGACCGATCACCACGCCGAGCTGCTCGCCGATCTGCCCGAGGAGGCGCTGGGCGACCTGATGGCCGCGTGCGGGCGCCTGCAGTCGTGGGCAGCAGGCCTCCAGGCTCGTGTGGTCGGCGAACGCGCAGGCCGGGAGACCAGCCCGCTGGCGCACAGCTCGCTGGTCGCGCAGGTGGGTACCGAGCTGGTGGTGACCGGGACGGAGGCGTCGGACGTCGTCGTGCGCGCCGAGTCCGGGGTGGATCACCCCGTGGTGATCAGAGCGCTGACCGCTGGGCGGATCGACGTCAGGAAGGCACACACCTTGCTGCGATCGGCCGCACAGCTCACCACGGAGGAGCGGGCCGAGGCGATCGCCCGGTACATGCCTCAGGCACCGCACCGGACCTGGCGCTGGCTGCGGTCCAAGCTGCTGGCGTTCGCCAAGTCGCGGCACGGCGCGGACCAGGCGGCCAAGGCGGCGGCGGAGCGACGCTCGGTGCAGGTGGACCGGGCGGACAACGACATGGCCTGGCTGTCGGCCTATCTACCCGCCGTCGACGCGGCGGCGGTGTGGGGCGTCGTGGACGACCTGGCTCATCAGCTGCGACGGACGCCCGGCGAGGAGCGCGACCTCGGACAGCTGCGGGCCGACTGCCTGACAGGAATCGTCACGGGCCGGCTGCGGACGTCCGGCCAGACCGACGACGACGGCAGCCGCGCCGAGGGTGCCGCGACGGACCAGTCCGCCGCTGACGTGTGCACATGCGGCGGCCGTGCCCCGGTGCAGCGCACCGTCGTGCGCGTGGCGCCCACGCGACCCGTGGTCCGGGTGACCGTCCCGGCCACCGCTCTGCTGGGTACCGACGACGCACCCGGTGACCTGGACGGCTTTGGCGCCGTCACTGCGGACCAGGCGGCGCGGATCGCCACGGACGCCACCTGGCAGCGCCTGGTCACCGACCCGGCCACCGGCGTGCTGACTGACTACTCGACGACGTCCTACCGCCCGGGCACGGTCCTGCGGCAGGCCGTGGTCGCCCGCGACCAGACCTGCACGTTCCCACACTGTGAACGGTCGGCAGACCGGAGCGACCTGGACCACATCGTCCCCTTCGACCACGGCCTCGACGGTGCGGCACGACCGCCGGGGACGCGGGGGCAGACGCGGGCCGACAACCTCCACCCCTTGTGCCGACGGCATCACCTGCTCAAGACGCACGGTGGCTGGGACGTCGTCAGAGACCCGGACAGCGGCGTCACGACCTGGATCGCGCCCGCGGGACGGGTGCACGCGCGCCCGCCGACAGTGCTGGACACGCACATCGGGATCCCTGAGCTGGTGGCCACGGGTGCGGTCGATGCCGACACCAGCTACGACCTGACGCTGCGGTCGCTCAGGGGGAGGCGTCCGACCGGTGCCCGGCTGTCGTGGGAGTCAGGGGGTGCTTCCGAGGGAGAGGAGCGGGGCGTGAGGTCAGGTGCGAAGCCCGCCGCCCTGCCGTTTTGAACGGCGGGAGCGCAGATCACGGCTCCGCTGTCACAAGATCACCCCCGGGTTTCACCCCAAACGCGTCATTAGTAAGGAAACTGGACAGTAGCCTCGCTCCGGACTTGGTGGCCTTGTGGCCATCCATCGTGTGAGGGAGCTTGCGTTGAGGGTGACTGAGGACCTTCGGGCCGGGGGTTGGCGGGGCGCTGTGGCGGCGATGTCGCGTGGGCGCGGGCGTGTCGTCGCCGGACTGACGGCGCTCACTCTCGTTGCCGGTGGTGCCGCCGTGGCGACGACGGACATCGAGGACGGTCTGATCAGCGCAATGGGCGCGGACGGCGCAGCGGCCGTGACGGACGAGTGCCCGACGGAGGTTCCGACGATCGCCGAGGCCACCGAGGTCGCGGCCCGATGTGACCAGAAGGTCTTCGCGGTCGAGTCGTACACGCCGTTCGAGCAGGTGGCCGCGTTGCCGGAGTACGGACGTCTCGAGTGGTCGACGCGGACGTCCGCCGGTAGGCAGGACAGCGACGGTGACGGCGTGTGGGGGACGATCGACACCACGATCGAGCCGACCGCCGGCCCTGACGGACGCCTGGAGGTTGCGGCACCGGCCCTGCCGATGTCGTTCAGCGACGGCAGCTCGGCCGAACCGTTGGCTGTGATCGAGTCGATGGAGGGTGAGACGCTCTCGTTCGACGTCCCTTTCGAGCTGACCGAACCCGTGGTCGAGGGCGACCGCGTGACCTACCCGGGCATCCTCGGGGACGAGGACATCGACCTGGTCGTGACCGTGGACTCGGACGGGACCGGCTGGCGCGAGGTCATCCGTGTGCGGACGGCAGAAGCGGCTGCCAATCCCGCCTTGCAGGGCCTCGAGTTCCCGGTGGAGGTGTCGGACGGCCTGGAGCTGGGGCAGTCGGGCGGCGGGTTCGTCGCCACCGACGACGAGGGCACTGAGGTCTTCCGCTCACCGACGCCGTTGCTGTGGGACGCCCGCGTGATCGACTCCGCGCCGGTACAGCCCACCGCCTTGTTCGGCTCCCGCGTCGCGGGAGACGCCCATGCCGTCGAACAGGAGCAGCCGGACCTGATCGAGGGCCCACAGTCCCGCCAGGGTCTCGTGGAGGTTCCCGCCGACCTGCAGCCCGAGGGCAACGGCGAGTCCGGACCTTCGGCCGGCGTCCTGCGGCTCGATCCCGACCTCGCCGCGGTCGCCTCGGACCCGGACACCCAGTTCCCCCTCTTCCTGGACCCCGGAGCAAGTGGCTCCCTGCACGAGTTCACCGGTATCAAGAGTGCGTGGCCGGACTCCTCCTCCGGCTACAAGTTCGCCGACGAGCCGAACAAGGACCACGGCACGGGTCTGTGCGACTACTACAACCCCTACGGGTTCCCGTGCGAGCGCACGTCGAAGCACCGGGTGCTGTACGAGTTCAACAATCTCGGCAAGGTTGCTGGTCTGGACGCGAGCGAGATCAAGTCCGCAGAGTTCAACGTCTTCGGGTCGTGGGCCTTCGACTGCCAGGCGCGCAAGACGGCGCTGTACCTGATCGGCTCGAACGAGATCAGCTCGTCCACGAGCTGGAGCTCAGGCGGGTCGTGGACGAACGCGATCGCGATCCGGGACACCGCGCACAAGTGGCATGAGTGCGGGTCCCAGCAGCCGATCGGCTTCTCGTCGACTGCCGCGGCCAAGAAGGTCGCCTCCTCGAACTGGACGTCGCTCACGCTGGGTCTGAAGGTCAACGAGGACTCGATGACCGACTGGAAGCGCTACGCCGGCAACCAGTGGGCGGGAAACCCTGACTTCGGGGCGTCGTTCTCCGTTGTCTACGACCAGCTGCCGCTGGCCCCCACCGGCACGAAGACGTTCACGAGCTCGGACTACCCGGAGTGGTGGTGCGCCGACGGGCTCGCTTTCTCAGCGTGGCTGAGGCCACAGATCTCCGGCGTGCTGCGTGATCCGGACGGGCAGTCGGTCCAGGGTCACTTCCAGGTGAAGCGGGTGTCGACCGGGTCGGTGAGCGTGCACTGGACCAGCCTCAAGTCGTCCGGGTCCCGGCACACGATCCGGCCCGGCAGCAACCTGGTGGCGAACGAGCGGTACACCTGGCGGATGCGGGCCGTGCGGGACGGCGTCGGCGGTCCGTGGTCGTCATGGTGCCCCATGATGATCGACAACGAGGCGCCTGGTGCGCCCAAGATCACCGCAGAACCGATGAGTACGTCGGGCGTGGAAGCGGTCTATCTGGAGCGCGATCCGGACGGTCCCAAGGAGTACGGCGGCATCGGGATGCGGGGAAAGTTCCGGATCTCGACCGGTGCCTGGGACGCGGAGCGGATGTTGTTCGGATTCGCCGACCCGTCCTTGCCCCACCGGTGGACCCTGGACAGCAGCGGACAGATCGTCGTGAGCTTCGTCCCGAGCAGGGAGGGGCCGGTGACGATCTATGCCAAGGTGCGGGACAAGTCCGGCAACGAGTCGACTGCCGCAACCTACACGTTCGACGTCGCCGCTCCGCGCGAGACCGCGGTGTGGCGCCTCGATGACGGCTCGGGCACATCGGCGAGCGAGGCGCTCGGGCTGGTGGGTTCCCAACCGTTGGAGTTCCGGGGGACGGAGAGCACCAGCGCGCTGCCACGATGGGTCGACGGTCCACACGAGCTGTTCGGGTCCCGTGACGGCGACCATGCCGTCGCCTTCGACGGCGTCGACGATCGTCTGTTCACCACCGCGGGCGTGGTCAGCACCAACAGCAGCTTCGTCGTCAGCGCTCACGTGTGGGTCGACCCCGGCGCCACCCGGGACCTGCATGCCGCCCTGTCGCAGGACGGGTCGACGACGTCGGCATTCCAGCTCGGAACGTTCCCCTGCTCGCAGCACGCCATGGGCGTCGGGTGCTTCAACTTCCATGTCGCGGGTACCGACTCCGGCACGGCGACCGTCTATCGGGTGATGTCGACGACACCCGTCGTCACCGGTCAGTGGGTCCACCTGACCGGGGCATTCGACGCGAAGACCAAGAAGGTGTCGCTGTGGGTGTGCGAGATCGGGACGCCTCAGGATCCGAAGCCGGCCGATCCGCAGCGGTACGACCGGGCCGAAGCCGATGCGGTGTCCTTCGCCACTACCCGGCCGTTCGTGGCGGGGCGAAGCCTGGTTCGTGATGTGCAGGACAAGTTCTGGCAGGGCCGCATCGACAACGTGCGCGTCTTCGACGGCCAGCTGGTGGCCGAGAACAAGGTCCGACGGTTGTGCCAGGGCGCCGACGCGAAGGACTTCACCCGGGGTGCGGCTGCGATCGACCCCACCATCGAGGACACGGTCGAGAGCTCGGACTGGTGACACCCGTGACGAGGCGTGCGAGGACGAGCGGAACGACGGCGGCGGCCATGACGAGGAGCATTGTGCGGTTGGTAACGGGTGCGCGGGTGCGCCGGGTGGCGGTCTCGATCGTCGCCGCGGGGACGGCCGTGGTGCTGGGGACGGGTACCGCGATCGCGGCACCACCCAGATCGCTGAACTGTGAGTTCCAGGCGGAGGAGCTGAGCGATGCGCTGGAGATCGCTCAGGAGTGCGACATCGACGTGCGGGTCGTCGGCAAGACGACCCCGTGGTCGACCACGGTCGCTCACGACGACGGCTCGGTCGTCGTGGAGACGAGCACGCGGGCGCAGCGCGCCCCGGCGTCGGCGGTGACCGGAGGACTCTCCGGTGACTGGACGTCCTTGAACACGAAGGTCGTGGACGGCGCTCCTGACGACGGGCGAGTCGAGGTCGCCGCGGGCGTCTACCACATGTCCTTCTCCGACGGCTCCACCCCGGCCCAGCCGCTGGCTCGGGTGCTCATGAAGGGCCGCTACGAGCTGGTCTACGACGCGCCGTTCGACCTTCCCGTGCCGAGCATCGACGGTGACCGCCTGACCTATGCCGACGTCGCCGGCAAGGGTGTCGATCTGGTGGTCACGATCACCGAGGACGGCACGGGTTTCGTCCCGACGCTGCGTATCGCCGACGCCGCGGCCGCCCAACGGGCGGCGAGGGAACTGGACCTCGATGCGCTGAGGTTCGACGTGACCACGTCACCAGGGCTGACTGTCCTGGCCGCCGGTGACGGTGGCTTCGTGGTCTCCGACCCGTTCGGGCAGCGACTGCTCTCCCTGGCGGCACCCGCCGCCTGGGACACTTCTGCCGCCGACGTCGTCGGCGCCCCTGACTCCACCGCCGGTGCCCCCGGCGGCGAGCTGTCCGGCCTTGCGCGCCCGGATGTCATGACGGTCGGTGAGTGGGAACAGGTCACCGGCGTCGATGCCTCCGCGCTGGACGACCCGGAGGAACGGCTGGACGGCCCGCTGCTGGGCGACCAGCGGGAGCGCCTGGCCGCGACCCTGTCACCGGTCGTCGATCCCGCGACGACGACCGACGGTCAGAGCGACTCGTCCGCCGGTGGGTTCGGGACGACTGAAGCCGCCGGCTCGGCGGGAGCGTTGACCGTCGGGGGTACCGCGGTGACCTCGACCGGGTTCGGTGCCGCGGAAGGACCTACCAGCTCTGCCCTGGTCGTCGACGCGGACACCTCTGAGATGGATGCGGTGGCGTATCCGCTCATGATCACGCCGGGCACCCCGACCGCGGCCGTCGAGCGGATCGCGGTGCGGGCGGGCGAGCCGATCGATCCGGAGCTCGCCACCGTGGCGGGGTACATGTTCGAGAGCCCGGCGCCTGTCGGCTACTGCGACAGCGCGACGAACACCGCGTGCGGCGAGACGTCCGGTGCCTCTCGTCTGGCCTGGCAGTTCACCGGCCTGGACGAGGTCGGCCTGACCGACGCCGATCAGGTCAGCGCCGCGTCGCTGAAGGTCACCGGAGTCGACTCGGCATCCTGTACGCCGACGGGCCTAGAGGCGTGGCGTATCGGTCAGTTCGGTCCCACCTCGACGTTCGAGGACCTGGACGAGCGGTGGACAGGCGACACCGATCCCGGCGAGCGGATCACCACTACGACCGTCGCGCACAAGGACGGGTGCACGAGCGCACTGCCCCGCACGATCAGTCTGAACGTGCTGACGGCCGCGAAGTACCTGGCGAGCACAGACGCGGGAGTGCTGACCCTCGGACTCAAGGCCACCGACGAGGTCAGCATGGCCGCGGGCTGGAAGACGTACGGGCCGGATGCCACCCTCACGGTGCAGTACGTGCCTGCGGGCGAGACCGCGACCGGTGAGGGCGCCGATCTGAAGGCACGCCAGGACAACCGCGCCGACGCCACCGACGACGTCGAGGTCGTCCCGTCGCCCGAACCGGTCGACCCCGTGTCGCCGACGCCCTCACCCGAACCGTCCGTCGAGCCGGATCCGACGCCGCAGGCCGCGGCGCCCGACGCCGCCGCCACGACCGCGCCCGTGCCTGAGACCCTGACGCCGGTCGACGGTCTGGGCGGTCTGGACCTGTCGATCGGTGCGGCGGCCGGCGTCACCTCGCCCGATCAGGTCGATCTGGAGGTCGCCGACCAGGCGGAGGCGGACGCGCTGGGTCTGACCGGCGTGCTGCTCGACGTCACCGACGTGTCGACCACCTCGGCCCAGCAGGTGCGGTCGGCGGCCGCAGCGGCTGTCGAGGACGAGCCGGCCACCACGAGCCTGCAGGTCCAGGTGGACTACGGCGAGTTCGCCGACCTGGGCGGGGGAGCGGACTGGGGATCCCGCCTCGGTCTCGTCCGCATCCCTGCGTGCGCCTCGACCACGCCCGAGGCGGAGGAGTGCCAGCCGGTCGAGGTCGACGGCGTGCTCAACGACACCGACGCCGGCACGATCACCGGAACCCTGCAGATCGCGACGGCCGCCACGGCCGCCGCAGCCGAGCAGGCCGCGACCGAGCTCGAGGCCGCGAACGACGCCACCGACGAGGCCAGGACGGCCGTGCGCGACGCCGACGAGGCCCTGGCCACGCTCCAGGCCGCTGAGAACGAAGATGTCGCGCAGCCCTCCGCTTCTCCGACTCCGTCGATGTCGCCGTCGGCCTCGGTGTCCGCGGAGCAGGACGGCGGCACGCCGCACGAGGAAGCACGCGCCGACGACGCCACGGTGGTCGCGGAAGCCGAAGAAGCTGCCGCGGAAGCGCAGGACGAGCTCGACGAGGCCCGGGCCACGGTGCGCGCTGCCCGGACCACCGTCCGGGCGCTGGCCGGGACCACCACACAGGCCGGATCGGGTGACAAGTTCGCGGTCACCGCGCGTTCCGCCTCTGCAGCAGGTGACTGGAAGGCCACGCCCCTGTCCGCGTCGTCGTCCTGGACGGTCTCAGGGGCGACGGGCTCGCTGGGCTGGTCGTACCCGGTCGGCGTGCCGACGCCGGGCACCGGGCCGGCGCCCAAGCTCACGCTGGGCTACTCCTCGTCCGCGCTCGACGGGCGCATCTCCGGCGCGAACAACCAGTCCTCGTGGATCGGCGCGGGCTGGGACCTGAGCTCCGGTTTCGTGGAGCGCAAGTACACCACCTGCACCCAGGACACGGACCCGGTCAGCGGTGCCGACCCGAACAACACCAGTCGCAAGACCGGTGACCTGTGCTGGGACACCGACAACGCGTACCTGGTGTTCAACGGCAGCTCGACCGAGCTCGTCAAGGACGACGTCGCCGCCACCTCCGAGGTGGAGTGGCGTCCGAAGGCCGACGACGGCACCGTCGTGGCTCAGTACGGCCCTCGCACGGCCGGGGAGTGGTGGCGGGTGTCGACCACCGACGGGACCGTGTACGACTTCGGCCGTCAGGCGAACGGGCAGAAGAGCCGCTGGACGGTGCCGGTCTACGGCAACCACGCCGGTGAACCGGGCCACGCGAGTGCCTTCAAGGACTCCCAGGTGACGCTGGGCTGGCGGTGGATGCTCGACCACGTGGTCGACACCTCCGACAACACGATGACCTACGGGTATGCGACCGAGACGAACCGGTACGGCTCCAACGCCAACACCGGCGACACGTCGCAGTACGTCCGCGGAGGCACCCTGGACTGGATCGAGTACGGAACCACGGCGTCCACCGAGAGCGCACCGCCGTACCGTGTCGAGTTCCACACCGCCGAACGTTGCCTCGGGACAGCGGCCAACCCGTGCCCGGACACGTGGACCAAGTCGACGGCGAGCCGGTGGCACGACACGCCGACCGACCTGCGCTGCACCTCGACCACGTCGTGCCAGTTCGTGCAGTCGCCGGTGTTCTACTCCACCAAGCGCCTGACCAGCATCACGGCGCATGTGCGCAACCCCGCGACAGGGACCCTGGCCAAGGTCTCGACCTGGTCCTTGGAGCACGGCTGGCGTGACCCGGGCGACGGCACCGGGCGTGTCCTGTGGCTGCGTTCCATCCAGCACACGGGGCACGCGGTGGCCGGCGCGCCGGGGCTCGTGGGCGACGACATCACGGCCCCCAAGGTGACCTTCGTCGGTGAGCAGTTCCCCGGCCGGGTGAACGACACCGCCACGGACGGGTACCCCGCGATGAAGCAGGTGCGCCTCACCAGCGTCACGACCGAGACCGGTGGCGGGCTGCACATCACGTACCGCGACCGGGAGTGCACGGGGAGCAACATTCCCCGGACCGCCGACGGCACCGTCAAGGTACCCGGCAGCCAGGGCGAGCACACGCTGGCCTGCCAGGCGGTCAAGTGGCACCCGTCCGGGGTCGAGAACCCGCGGGTGGACTACGTGCACACCTACCTGGTCGACACCGTCGTCCAGTCCGCCTCACCGCAAGGAGCGGCCGGGTTCTCCCCAGACGTGACCACGTCGTACGACTACGCGGGCGGCGCGGCCTGGACCAAGGTGGACGACGCCCTGGTGGCGAAGAAGTACCGCACGTACAGCGTGTTCCGCGGCTACGAGACGGTCACATCGACACTGGGCACCGGCGCCGACCGGCAGGTGACGACGACGCGGTACCTCCGTGGAGTCGACGGGGTGGTGGAGTCCGTCGACGGCAGCCTGACCAGCGACACCGTGACCGACCACGAGCTCCTGGCGGGTACGCCGCTGGTCACGACGACCTATTCCGACCAGGCCGGCCAGAACGTCCTGTCCAAGAAGGCGAGCCTGCCCACCGTTCGTGAGACCGGGCGGTACACACCGGCGCCGGGGGAGCAGCCGATCGTCGCCGGCCAGGTCGCATCGGCCGACGTCTGGAGCGGTACGTTCACGAACGCCGGCAACCTGGCGTACAAGACGCACGTGATCACGACCTATGGGGACAAGGGAGAGGTCGTCACCTCCGACGACCGTGGTCAGGCCGGAACAGAGGACACCACCATCAGCGGTGCGCCGATGGGCTCGGACGACACGTGCACCCGTAACCGGTACCTGAGCGGTGCGAGCAACCTCCTCGTCCAGGTCGAGACCGTCATGGTCAAGGGAGCGTGTCCTGCTGACGGCACCCCGGAAGCGGCAACAGTGATCTCTGCGTCCCGAACCAGCTATGACGGGCAGGCATGGAACACCGCACCGGTACGAGGGCGGCCGACGACGGTCACACCCCTGGCCGCCGACCGAGGCGCGGGCTGGGCATTTCCGGAGAGTGGTGCCACGACCACGGCGTACGACAGCAAGGGGCGGGTGACCGCCGTGACCGATCCGCTCGGGCGGACGACCGGAACTGCGTATATCGAGTCGGGCGGAATCGTCACCGCGACGACGACCACCAGCGCGGACCCTGATGGTGCTGGGGACGGAAACGCCGACGGGTACGACCTCAGCTCGCACCAGGTGCGTACCGAGCTCTCGCCGTTCACCGGACAGATCGTCACCAGCACCGACGCCGCGGGCAAGGTGACCACGGCGACCTACGACGCCCTCGGACGCAGCAAGGCGGTCTGGTTCCCCGACCGGAGCAAGGCCGGTGGCCAGTCCTCGTCCGTCAGCTACGACTACGTCGTGTCGCGTTCCGGCGTGAACGCCGTCAAGACGTCGACCCTCGGCGCGGACGGATCGCGCCGACACGCCTCGACCGGGATCTTCGACGGTCTGCTCCGGCAGATCCAGACGCAGACCGAGTCGTTGGACGGACACCACACAGGCGCCGACGTGGCCCGGGTCGTGGTCTCCACCCTCTACGACACTGCTGGGCGCGCGTGGCAGACCTCGGGCGGCATGGTCGCTCCTGGCAGCCCTGCGATGGGGCTGGTCACGGCCCGCAACGGTGCCCACCAGGCGCCGTCGTACACGCAGGTCACCTACGACGGCGCAGGGCGGGCGACGTCCGAGCGGTTCTACATCGGCAACCCCACCAACCCCGAGTACCTGCGGTGGCGGACGACGACGGCGTACAACGCCCACCTCACCACGGTGGTACCGCCCGACGGCGCGACCCCGACCCGCACGATCAACGACGCCAAGGGACGCACGATCGAGCTGCGTGAGTATCTGCGAGACCCGCGCAAGAACGCCGCGGCCGACACTCCGGCAGAGGTCGAGGACCTGGAGTACCAGGGCACGACGTACACCTACAACGCTGCCGGTCTCCTTACGGTCGTGACAGATCCGGACGCCAACGAGTGGACCTACGCGTACGACCGGCACGGACGGCAGACCGCTGCTGTCGACCCGGACGCAGGCGCGACGTCCACGAAGTACGACGCGGCCGGGCAGGTCACGTCCACGACCAACGGCGCCGGTCAGACGCTGACGTACGGCTACGACAACCTCGGCCGCAAGGTCTCCCAGACCGGCGGCACGGGTACGGTCACGTGGTTCTACGACCGCCTTCACACTGCCGTCGACGCCGACAAGACGGCCGTGAAGGGGCAGCTGACCGCAACGGTCCGGACCATCAGTGGCAAGGCCTACACCACTGCGGCGACCGGGTACACGGTCAAGGCGGGTGCGTATCTGCCCACCGGCAGTGAAACCACCTTGCCGACGGACACCGCACTCGGTCACCTGTCGGCCAAGTCGTGGACCACCAGCTGGACCTACACCGCTGACGGCCAGGTCGCGACGCAGACGTTGCCCGCGGTGACCGGCCCGAACGGTACGAGCGTGCTCAACCGCGAGGAGGTCACCACCCACTACGACGCCGCGTCATTGCCGGAGTGGATGGGTGGCGGGTTCGGCTGGGGCACCTACGTCGCCGACTCGCGGCGTGACGCCTGGGGCCGCCAGGGCTTCCTCGACCTCGGCAACACCTATGGCACCGTGGTGTCGTACCTGTGGGAGGAGGGCACCAACCGCCTCACCAACCTCCGGCTCGACCGCGAACGCATCGGCGGTACCGAGCTCGACCTGCGGTACACCTACGACCAGGCCGGGAACATCACCAGCATCACGGATGACCCGACGGCGGTGGGCCGTGCCACCGACAAGCAGTGCTTCCGCTACGACGCCCTACGACGGCTGAGCGAGGCGTGGACCCCGGCCGACGGTAGGTGCGGTGTGCTTCCGTCCGTGAAGTCGGGCGCCACCGCACTCGGTGGGGCGGCTCCCTACTGGGCCTCCTGGCAGCACGACGAGCTCGGGAACCGGATCTCCGAGCGGCTGGTCCTGGGCAACGCGTCGACTGCACGTGGCTCCGCCGTCGTGCAGAGCACCGGGTACGACTACGGCCGCGACGCCAACGGTGACGGTGACCTGACCGACACAGGCGACGTCGGCCCGCACGCGGTGGCCTCGACCACCACGACGGGCACCAACGAGCGCGCGACGACGACGTACACCTACGACGACGCCGGCCGGACCACCGGGTGGGACACCACCGAGGGGCTGACACGCACCCAGCAGACTCTCACGTGGGATCCGGAGAGCGAGCTGACCAGGGCCCAGGCCACCTCGACCACGGACGTGGAGGACCCGGACACCGGTGTCGTCACGCCGGGTGCCGCGCGGACCAGCCGGACCTCGAACATCTGGGGCGGCGACGGCGAGCGGCTGATCCGGACCTCCGAGCCGGACACCGCGATCTCCGGCGACGAGAGCGTGACGGTGTACCTGGCCGGTGGCCAGGAGATCACGTGGCATCCCGGGACCAGCACGGTCACGGCGCAGCGGTACTACTCGTTCGCTGGGCAGGCTATCGCGACGCGCGACGGCAACGGGTTGGGTGCGGTGACGTCGCTGATCACCGATCCGCACGGTACGCCGGTCGCTTCCGTGCACAACACCAGGTGGACGACGACGTCGGTGGCCAAGCACTACACGCTGCCGTTCGGACAGGTGCGCGGTGGTCGGGCGATGCCGACCGACAGGGTGTTCCTGGGCAAGACGCGGGATGTGGAGTCTGGGCTGACGTTGATCGGGGCTCGGTGGTACGGGGAGACGCAGGGGCGGTTCCTGACTGTTGATCCGGTGATGGATCTGGCGGATCCGCAGCAGTGGAACGGGTACGCGTATGCGAACAACAGTCCGGTCACGTACACGGACCCCACTGGGTTGGCCTACACCGGTTACACGCTGGACCCCGGCAGCGGTGGCGGCTGCGGCTGTGACAACGGATACGAGGATCCCGGAGAAGAGTCCACCAGCGGAGGCAGCGGGGGTGGCGGGTCCTTTGGTGATGGCGTTGGTGGCAATGGCAACGGCGGTCTTGATCTTGCGCCGCAAGACGTGGCAGAACTCATCGCGATTGCTCTGGGCACGGAGAGCTGGCCTGTGCCCAAGTACGTGCCGAACACGACGTACGACCCCAGCACCACGCTTCGTGAGAAGTGGAACTGCGTCAGCCCTCTGCCGTGGGATGCGATTGACTGTGATGTCTCCCTTGCACAGAAGTGGGAAAAAGCACTGCTCTATGGAAGCCTGGAGGATCAGCAGGCAGCGATTGCTGAGATGGCGCTTCCAACGAGCGGCGAGACGTTCGTCGCGAGCCTTCCATTGGCGGTCGTACCTGCTGGCAAGGGTGCAAGCCAGGTCGCGTCTGGTGCGGCGCGTGCAGCCGCGCGGGATGCCGCGAGCGCGTCAATGCGGACTGCGGCACGCGCGTGTTCGTTCGAGGGCTCGACCCTAGTTCTGATGGGCGACGGCTCCAAGAAGCCAATCAGGGAGGTTGAAGCTGGTGATGAGGTCATCGCCACTGATCCTGATTCCGGGGAACAAGGTGCCCGAAAGGTCACACATGTTTTCGTGCACGAGGACACGATCGCCAACCTCGAGCTCGACGATGGGACCGTGCTGGGCACGACGGAGGACCATCGGTTCTGGTTGGACTCGGGTCACCGGTTCGAGCGCGCCGACGAGCTCGTTGCCGGCGAGGAGGTCTTGACCGCTGACGGTCGCACACTGCCTGTCGACGGACTGCGCGACAGCACGTCGCGGTTGGCGATGGCCTACAACCTCGAAGTCGACGGCATCCACACCTATCATGTGGGCGAGCAGGCGATCCTGGTCCACAACGCGTGCTTGTTGGCGCTGAGGAACTGGCAGAGTCAGCGGTTCCAGTTCGGCAGCTCGACGTTCCAGCTTGACAAGAGCGGCCTCACGCACGTGCTGGAGCGGCACCACCCGGCGTACTGGGATGGATCAGTGAAGGGAAAGCAGTCCTTCTTCGACGAGTCGATGTCGATCGATGACGTCCAGGCGGCGATCGGAGACGTCGCCCGGCAGAACAGGGAGCAGATGGCGCAGATTGGCGCAGGCAGCGGACAGGTTCAGGGAAGCGTGAACGGCGTCGACTATGTCCTCGGTGTCTCCCGAGGCCGGATCGGCCAGTTTTACCCGGGGACGTTGCCATGAGTCGCGTAGAGGCGACCAGTTACGTAAGAGCTGACGGCGAGTTCCGAGCGATCGCACAAGCGTCACACCACGACGGCGACTGTGACTACGTTCCCGGCGCGATCAGCTTGAAGGTCGACGGTGTCGAATTGCTGGGCCTGGACCTCTGGGATGACGTCAACTGGCTTTGGCCACTGGTGATTCAGGCGCTCGACGAGTTCCGGCATTCCGGCTCCGGCAAGCGGTATTTCCCTGACCAGCCGATTGCGATCATCGTCGAGGCGGCGCCGTGGGGCGGGAACCTGTTGCTGACGGTCACTACATCGGACAAGTCGATCCATCGGACGGCCGTGGCGCCGAGAGATGAACTTTTTGAGACCGTCGCCCGTGCTGGGGCCCACTTCTTCCGGGAACTCGGAAGACTCTGCGGTCCCGAATCTGCGGCGGGGCAGGAGGAGGCCGTGCTGCGCAGTTGGGTTCGCTCTGTCAATTAGGGCAGATGAGTGTCTTGACGGCCTTTGTGGGCTTGGGCGAGTGGCAATCCGAAGTCGAGGTAGCCGTGGTCGGCATTAGTCGGACATTCAAGTTGGTGCGCGATGCCCGGTATGCGCACGCCTTCCGACAGATACTGCGTTCGGGCGTTACTGTTGCCGCCGTCCTCGCCGCTGTGAATTTCACAGAGGAGTATGAGGTCGTCGAGGCGTTCAACTCGTAGTTCCGTTTCCCGGCTTATTTTGGCTGGAATTGGGATGCTCTTTTCGACTGCCTCGTCGACCTCAGTTGGCTTCGCGCAGATCGGTACGTGGTGGTTATCGACAACGCCGAGCGGTTGGAACTTGCGCTTGATCACCATCGGCTCCTTGTCAATACATTGACACGTGCTGCTTCGCTGATGCATCTCTCGGACGCTACAGGGGGCAGATGTAGTTGCCGAATTTCGGGCGGTTGGGATCGACGTCGAGGAATGGCCGGAGTGAGAGTTACCGCATGAGGCGTGCTGTGTGACGGTGGGTTGGTTGACGGCGTCCCTTGCGTCGGCCTGGCGTCAACGCATCGTGTTTCCGACATGCTTCTAATCGGGATCAGCAGCACTGGTGCTTACCGCGATCTGACCGACCATTTAGATGGACTCTCCACCGCTCGGCGGGCGTGTGTTTCACGTCCGGTCTGCGCCACGGTTCTCGCGCTTATTGCAGGTTTCTTCGCGCCTGCAAGACGATTTCGGATCACTAATCCGCACGGGCCACCCGCCGTGTTAGTGCGCAACACGGGGTCGATCACGGCGTCGGTGGCCAACTAACTACACGCCGTTGTTCAGGCAGGGGTGTGGAATTCGCGCACCGCTGGCTCCAGCCGCTATGTCGTCAGAGTGGAACCCTTTCTGAGCCGCACCGCTATCATCTTGCGTAGCGTCGGCAGAACTTCTGCAACGGCCCCTCCGGCACCACCTCCAGCAACTCCCGGTACCGCCCCGCAGCCTCCTCGGTCCCGCCCGCCCGTAGGGCGAGGTCGGCCAGGGCAAGGCTCGCGTCGCGGGCGGCGTACGGCGGGCCGTGCGCGACCAGGTCCTCCAGCTCACGTTCGACCTGGTCGAGGCCGGGAACACCGCCCGGTGTCGACGAGTCGGGCGCCCCGGCCTGCGGGGTCAGGCCGGGGACTGCCGCATCCGAACGGCCTGATCGGACCAGCGCGGCCCGCCCCAACACCACCAACCTCGCCACCCGCACAGCAGGCGAAGCCCACACCTCCACCAGCCCGTCATACAGCTGCACCAGCCGACCCCAGTCCGTCTCCTCCGCCGACCGCGCCGTCGCATGCACGCCGGAAATAGCAGCCTCCAGCGTGAACCGTCCCGGCCTCCCCGGCGTCCGAGAAACTGCCGCCGAGGCATCGTCCAGCCCCGCCACCAGCAATCGCCGGTCCCACAGGCCCCGGTCCACCTCGTCCAGCGGCAGTGCCACACCGTCCCGCACCCGCCCCGGGCGTCGCGCCAGCCCGAGCCGGCACACCGCTCGCAGTCCCAGTACCTCGGGGTCGGCCGGGTACTGAGCCACCAGCGCCTCGGCGAGCGTCAGCGCGTCCCGAGCCGGGTCCTGCGTCGCGTCCGCGGGTTCCAGCTCGAAGCGCTGGCCCACGGTGAACAGGCCGGCCACGCACGCGAGCACGATCGGCAGCCGGGCGTCCCGCGCCGCGCCTTCGGGCACCGCGAACTCGCCGCGAGCTCGGGCCAGCGCCGCCTTGGCGCGTGTGAGGCGGGCCGCCGCCGTGGCCTCGGCGATGCCGAGGTGGCCGGCGATCTGCTGGATCGTGAGGCCGCAGACCACACGCATCGCCAGGACCAGCTGGGCGCCCGGTGCGATCGCGTCGTCGCAGGCGACGAAGAGCAGGGCCAGGCGGTCGTCGAGCTCGGAGCCTGGTTCCGGGGGCACGTGCACGGGGGCCACCTCCGGCCTGGCGAGCTGGGGCTGGATCCGGGTGAACACCGCCTGGTGGCGCACGGCGTCGAGCCAGGACCGGCGGCCCACCTGGACGCACCAGCCGACGAGGTCGGTGATGGTGCCGTCGGGCTGGGCCGCCGCGCGGGCGAACGCCTCCGCGGCGTACTCCTCGCCGTGGTCCAGGCTGCGGGTGGTCACCGCGAGCGACCGCACCACCTGGGGCCAGGCGGTGCGGAACGCCGCGGGATCGATCGCCACGGGAGGGTCAGGAGCCGAAGCGCATGACCTTGCGCCACTCGACCACGTTCCCGCTCGGGACGAGGGCCGCGATCTTGCGCGCCGTGGCCTCGTCGCACTCGACCTCGTAGAAGCCGGTGATCACCTCGTTGGTGTCCGTGAACGGCGCGTCCGTGTAGACGGGCTCGGCGCCGTCCTTCCCGGGCACCACCCAGCCGCCGTACCTGGCGTTCTGCAAGGCGTCGCTCCCGGTGATCTTCACGCCGAGCTCGGCCACCGCCTCGGCGAAACGCTGATGCGCCGCCATGTCGGGGTCGTCGCGGCGGTCCGCCCCCTGGAGGTTCTCCGGGAGGAAGGCGTCCGAGTCCCAGTCGTTCTCGCGGATCAGGAAGATCCAGGTATCGGTCATGTCGAGCTCCTCTTTCGCAGGATGGTGACACGCCTTGGACGTGCGAGCGACGCAGGAATCGACACCCCCGACAAAGCTGGTCAGCCGATCACCGCGACCGGCACCGAGATGGGCGTGCCGGACCCGTCGCGACGCTCGTCCACCTCGGGCAGGTCGACCGGCTGGCCGCCGGCGCCGAGCGCCCGTGGGGGAGTGGCACCCACCCAGGCCATGATGAGCCCGTCCTCGCCCTTGAGTAGACGCTGCGACCGCACACCACCGGTCGCGCGCCCCTTGCCCGGGTACAGGGCGAACGGCGTGACCTTGCCCGCGCCCGGCTCGATCCCCGGGAGCGCGTCGCCGGCGCCCGCGATCGTCACCACGCTGGCCTCGACGCCGGCCGGGACCGCGCCGAAGAACACGACCTGCTGGCCCTCGCCGAGCTTGATGCCCGCCATGCCGCCCGCGGCGCGGCCCTGCGGCCGGACGGCGGACGCCGGGAAGTGCAGCAGCGAGGAGTCGCTGGCCACGAAGACCAGCTCGTCGTCGTCGGCAACCACGGCGGCGCCCACCACGGAGTCGCCGTCCTTGAGTGCGATCACGGGCCACTCGTCGCCCTTGGCCGGGGCGTCGGACGGCGCGATCCGCTTGACGACGCCCTGCGCCGTGCCGAGCGCCACGGTCGGCGCGTCGGCGCCGAGCCCCGTCACCGCCCGCACCGTCTCGCCGCGCTCCAGCTCCACGAGCTCGCTGACCGGGATGCCGCCCGACAGCGACGGCGCGCCGTCGGTGGGCGGGAGCGACGGCAGGTCGAGCACGGAGATCCGGAGCATCCGGCCGGCCGACGTCACCAGGCCCACGAACCCGCGCGTCGTCGCGGACGCGTCGCCCCGCAGGGCGTCGTGCGCGGCGCGGTTGCCGTCGCGCGGCACCGGGACGTCGTCCGGGAGCCGCGCCAGGAGACCTGTCGCCGACAGCACCACACGCGTGGGCTGGTCCTTGATCTGCAGGTCGATGGGCTCGGCCGTCTTCTTGCGCCCGTTGCTCGCGGGGGCGGCCACCGACCCGACCGACCCGCCCGCGGCGTCGAGCAGCACCGTGCGGCGCGGCGTGCCGTACGTCTTGGCCACCTCGCCCATCTCGGTGCTCACCAGGCGGCGCAGCAGCTTCTCGTCACCGAGGATCTGCTCCAGCTCGGCGATCTCGCGGCGCAGCTCCTCGGCCTCCTTCTCCAGCTCGATGCGCGAGAACTTGGTCAGCCGGCGCAGCTGCAGGTCGAGGATGTAGGAGGCCTGCGGCTCGGACAGGTCGAAGATCTCGCGGAGGCGGTCGCGCGCGATGGCGGCGTCGTCGGACGAGCGGATCACCTGGATGACCTCGTCGATGTCGACGATGGCGATGAGCAGGCCGTCCACCAGGTGCAGGCGCTCCAGGCGCTTGTCGAGGCGGTGCTGCGACCGGCGCCGGACCACCAGGATGCGGTGGTCCACCCACACACGCAGCATCTCGACCAGGCCCAGCGTGCGGGGCTGCCCGTCGACCAGGGCCACGTTGTTGATGCCGAAGGAGTCCTCCAGCGGCGTCACGCGGTAGAGCTGCTCCAGCACGGCGTCCGGGTCGAAGCCCGTCTTGACCTCGATGACCAGGCGCAGCCCGTGCGTGCGGTCGGTGAGGTCCTGCACGTTGGAGACGCCCTGGATGCGCTTGGCCTTCACGCCGTCGGCGATCTTCTCGATCACCTTCTCCGGGCCCACGAGGTAGGGCAGCTCGGTGACGACGATGCCCTTGCGGCGCGGCGTCACGTTCTCGATGCGGGCCGTCGCCCGGGTGCGGAAGGTGCCACGGCCGGTGCGGTACGCGTCGCGCACGCCCTCCAGCCCGACGATCTTGCCGCCCGTGGGCAGGTCCGGGCCCGGCACGAACCGCTGCAGGTCCTCCAGGGTGGCCTCAGGGTTCTTGATCAGGTGCTGCGCGGCGGAGACGACCTCGACGAGGTTGTGCGGCGCCATGTTCGTCGCCATGCCGACCGCGATGCCGGAGGCGCCGTTGACCAGCAGGTTCGGGATCGCCGCCGGCAGCACCTCCGGCTGGGTGAGCTTGTTGTCGTAGTTCGGCACGAAGTCCACGACGTTCTCGTCCAGGCCCGTGGTCATCGCCATCGACGGCGCCGCCAGCCGCGCCTCCGTGTACCGGGGGGCGGCGGGGCCGTCGTCGAGCGAGCCGAAGTTGCCGTGCCCGTCCACGAGGGGCAGCCGCAGCGAGAAGTCCTGCGCGAGGCGCACCAGCGCGTCGTAGATGGGGGCGTCACCGTGCGGGTGCAGCTTTCCCATGACCTCGCCGACCACGCGCGAGGACTTCACGTGCGCGCGGTCGGGCCGCAGGCCCATGTCCGACATCATGTAGAGGATGCGGCGCTGCACCGGCTTGAGGCCGTCGCGCGCGTCCGGGAGGGCGCGCGAGTAGATGACGGAGTAGGCGTACTCGAGGAACGAGGTCTCCATCTCCGAGGCGACGTCGATGTCCACGACCTTCTCGTGGATCTCGCTCTCGTCGAGCGGCTGCGACGGCTTGCGCGCCATGGTTCGTGGGACTCCTGCACTCTGGGGCGGACGGGACAGGCAAACGGTACCCCGCGCCACCCACACTCCAGCCCGTCACACACCGACACCAGATCTCGCCGCACTCACCACGGGGCGTGTGCACATCGGGCCTCTCACCTGGCAGTATTTGGGTATGCCCGAATTGCCGCTGGTCAGCAGGTCAGCCACCGTCCCGGGCTGGCTGGCACGGGTCGGTCTCGCGTACGGCGTCGTCGGGCTCAGCGTGGTGCCCGTCCTGGTGCTCGGCGCCCTGATCACGTGGTGGATGCAGGCCTGGCAGTGCGCCCAGCAGGAGTGGGGTTGTCTGGAGGAGGGCATCACCGTGTGGGCCGGGCTGGCGATCCTCGCGGCCGTGCTGCACATCGTGGTCTCGATGCGGGCCGGGCTCGG
Organism: Promicromonospora sp. MS192; assembly: GCF_049532985.1. GTDB lineage: Bacteria > Actinomycetota > Actinomycetes > Actinomycetales > Cellulomonadaceae > Promicromonospora. The sequence goes on from NZ_CP186693.1 coordinate 1,027,586, forward strand.
CGTGGTGCACGGGCTGGTGGTGGTCGCGGTCGCCGCCGTCGCCGCCAACGTGGCGCCCGCGCTGGGTGCCTGGCTGCTGCTCGCGGTGGGCCCGGCGGTCGCCGCCATCCTCACGGCCTCCGGCCCGAGCCGCCGGCAGCGCCTGGTGCTCGTGGGCTTCGGGGTCATGCTGCTCGTGGGCACGGTGCTCGTGCGCTGACCTCGTGCGCCGAGGCCGGCTGTCGGTGGCGGTCGCTAGCCTGGGACCGTGGATCAGCCAGAGGCCGTGGGTACCGTGCGCCTGCCCTATCCGACCGGGTACCCGGTCGAGTGGGAGGCGGACGTCGTGCTGCGCGACGGGTCCACCACGCACGTGCGCCCCATCCGCCCCGACGACGCCGACGCGCTCCAGCGCTTCCAGATGGCGCAGTCCGAGCGCTCCACCTACCTGAGGTTCTTCGCCGCCCTCCAGCGCATCCCGGAGCGCATGCTCACCCAGCTCGTCACGGTCGACCACGTGCGGCGGACGGCGCTCGTCGCGGTCCGGCCCGCCGCGGGCGACGGCCCGGACCGCAGGGCGGAGGACATCGTCGGCGTCGCGCGCTACGACGTGATCGACGATCAGCCCGGCCGCCGCACCGCCGAGGTCGCGTTCAACGTCGCGGACGCCATCCAGGGCCAGGGCCTGGGTTCCGTGCTCCTGGAGCACATCGCGGCGGCCGCGCGCGAACGGGGCGTGCACCGGTTCGTCGCGGAGGTGCTGCCCCAGAACCGCGCCATGCTGGGCGTGTTCCGCGAGGCGGGCTACGCCGTCGAGCAGCACCTGGACGACGGCGTCGTGACGGTGTCGGTCGACCTCGACCCGACCGACCGCTCCCGCGAGGTCATGGCCGACCGCGAGCACCGCACGGAGGCCCGCTCGATGCAGGGGCTGCTCTCGGCCCGGCGGGTGCTGCTGATCGGCCCGCACGACGCCGCGGCTGCCCCCACCGTCGACGACCTCCTGGCCGCCCGGGTCCGCGAGGCCCACGCCGCCGACCCCGGCGACACGGAGCTGCTCGTGCTGGGGGAGCACGTGACGTGGGCGGACCTCGGTGCCGACAGCATCGACCTCGCCGTGATCGCCGCCCCGCCCGACGAGGTGATCGACGCCGTCCGCCGCCTGCGGGGCACGGGCGCCCGCGGTGTGGTCGTGCTGTCGGCCGGCTGGGCCGAGGCGGGGCCCGACGGCGTCGCCCGGCGCCGCGAGCTGCTGCGCACCGCGCACGCCGAGGGCATGCGGGTGGTCGGCCCGGCGAGCTACGGCCTGCTGACCAACGTGCCCGGTGCGCGCCTGCGCGCCAGCCTCGCGCTGACCGCCCCGCGGCCCGGGCGCGTGGGGTTGTTCAGCCAGAGCGCGCCCGCCGCCGTCACGGCCGCCGAGACCGTCAAGCGCCGGGGCCTCGGCCTGTCCACGCTGGTCTCGGCGGGGCACCGGGCGGACGTCTCGGGCAACGACGTGATGCAGTACTGGCAGGACGACCCGCACACCGACGTCGTCTGCCTGTACCTGGAGACGCTCGGCAACCCCCGCAAGTTCTCGCGGATCGCCCGGCGGCTCGCGCAGGTCAAGCCGGTCGTCGTGGTGGTCGCGGGCCGCCACGGCAGCGTCGTGCCCCCAGGGCACACCGTGCGGGCCACGCGCGCGCCGCGGCGCATGCTCGACGAGGTGCTGCGGCAGTCCGGCGTGATCCGTGCGGAGAACACGCACCAGCTCATGGACGTCGCCCAGGTGCTGGCCCACCAGCCGCTGCCCGCGGGCGGCCGGGTCGGCATCGTCGCCAGCTCGCCGTCGCTCGCGGCCCTCGTGGCTGACGCCGTGGCCGCGGCCGGCCTGACGGTCGTGGGCCCGCCCGAGCCGCTGTCCGCGGGCGCGCCCGACGACGAGATCGCCGCCGCCGTCGACGCCCTCTACGCGCCCGACGCCTGCGACGCCGTGGTCGTGGTCTCCGTGCCCGTGGTGCTGCCGCGCACCGACGCGATCGCGCGGGCCGTGACCGAGGCCGCCGCCCGCACGGGCCGCACCACGGTGGTCAGCGCCGTCGGCCTGCACGGGCTGCCCGACGAGCTCGCCTCCGGCGACGTGCGCATCCCCGCCTTCTCCACGCCCGAGGACGCGGTCTGGGCGCTCGGTGAGGTGGTGCGCTACGCGCAGTGGCGCACCCAGGACCACGGCACCCCGGTGCGCCCGCCCCTGCGCGAGGGGATGTCCGACGGCGCCGCGCGGGCGCAGGCCCGCACCCTGGTCGAGTCCCTGCTGGCCCGGCACGCCGGGGAGCCGGCCCCGGCCGACGGCGTCCTGCTGGACCAGGGGGAGGCCGCCGAGCTGCTGGCCTGCTACGGCCTGACCCTGTGGGGATCGGTCAGCGTGCGCACGGCGGACGAGGCCGTGGCCGCCGCCCAGGAGCTGGGCTGGCCGGTCGCGCTCAAGATCGCCGCCCCCGCGCTCCGGCACCGCGCTGACCTGGGCGGCGTCCGCCTCGACATCGCCGACGCCGAGGACCTGCGCGAGGACGCCGAGCGCATGCTGGCCGCGGCGTCCGCGCTGCTGCCCGCGCCCGACCCGGTGCTGGAGGTGCAGGCCATGGCACCCACCGGCGTGGCCTGCGTGGTGCGCTCGGTCGAGGACGAGCTCTTCGGTCCCGTGGTCTCGTTCGGCCTGGCGGGCGACGCCGTCGACCTGCTCGACGACGTGACCCACGGCGTGCCGCCCCTGACCGACGTGGACGTGGCGCGCATGGTGCGCGGTGTCCGCGCGGCCCCGCGGCTGTTCGGCTACCAGGGCGCACCGGCCGCCGACGTCGCCGCGCTGGAGGACGTACTCGCGCGCGTGTCGGTCATGGCCGACGACCTGCCGGAGCTGGCCTCCCTGGAGCTGTACCCCGTGGCCGTCGCCGAGCACGGCGCCTCGGTGCTGCACGCGACGGTCCGTCTGCGCCCGGCGGAGCGCCGCACCGACGCGCCGCGCCGCGCCCTGCCGGGCTGACTCGGTCAACCTGCCGGGGCTGACTCGGCTAACGGCGACCGGCCCGCTCGTGGGAGGATTCTCCCCGTGCCCCATGCCCCTACTGATGCCCGTGCAGACCTGACCGCCCACCTCCACCGGGCCGGCTACTACCCGGAGCTCGTCGCGGACGTGCTCGACGTGGCGCTCGCCGACGAGGAGGTGGTGTCGCACCTGGTGCAGGCGGAGACGACGTTCGACTCGGAGGTGCGGCGGCACCTGACGGTCCTGGTGCTCACGCCGACCCGGCTGGTCACCGCGCACGTCGACGACCACGCGGGGGCCGACCCGGCCAGCCCGGGCTCGGCGTCCGCCACGACGGAGGTGGTGCCGCTGCGTGAGGTCCGCTCCGTGGCGCTCACCCACGTCATCGCCGACCCGGAGCGGTACCCGCACGCGGGCGGCACGCGCGAGGTCACGCTCGCGATCGGCTGGGGTGCCGTGTCCCGTGTCGACCTGGAGCCGGCCACGTGCGTGGACCCGAGCTGCACGGCCGACCACGGCCTCACCGGCCAGGTGACGCCGGACGACGTGGTGGTCCGGATCTCCGGCGAGGCCGAGGGCGACGCCGCCGTCCGGGCCGCCGTCGACTTCGCCCGCGCCCTGTCCCGGGCCACGTCTGCGTGAGCGCACCGGACCTGCCCGCGGGCCTGGTCGCGCCGACCTACGACACGACGAGCCTGGCGGCGGTGCTGCCCGCCGTCGCCGGCGCTCTGGGTCACGACCTGACCACGGCCACCGGCCTGACCGCCGCGGGCAGCCGCGCGGCGCTCGGCCTGCCCGACGCCGAGCGCGTGGTGGTGGTGCTCGTGGACGGCCTCGGCATCCGCAACCTCGCCGAGCGCGGGGGCCACGCGCCGTTCCTGCGCGGCCTGCTCCGGGAGCGGGACGTGGACGCCGCCACGCTGACCTCCAGCTTCCCCTCCACGACCGCCGCGGGCCTGAGCATCCTCGGCACGGGCACCGCGCCCGGCCGCACCGGCATGCTCGGGTACACCCAGCGCGACCCGGTGAGCGGGCGGCTGGCCGCCGTCGTGCAGTGGAAGGATCTCGGCGACCCGGCCGACGTGCAGCGCGAGCCCACGGTGCTGGAGACGCTGGCCGCGGCGGGCGTGAGCGTGACGGCCCCCGGCCCGCGCAAGTTCGCCGGGTCCGGGATGACCCAGGCCGCGCTGCGCGGCCCCGTCCAGGTGGCCGCCGAGACGTTCGAGCAGCGGGTGGACGCCACGGTCGCGGCCCTGCGCCGGCCGGGCCCCGCGCCGCAGCGCCTCGTCTACCTGTACCAGGGCGACGTCGACAAGACCGGCCACGGGTTCGGCTGGGACTCGTGGCAGTGGGGCGACGCCCTGGAGGCGACCGACCGCGAGCTGCGCCGGCTGCTGCGGAGCGTGCCGCGCGGCACGCTGGTGGTGGTCACGGCGGACCATGGTCAGATCAAGGCCGACCTCGGCACCCAGTGGGACGTCGCCACCGACGGCGAGCTGCGGCCCGGTGTCGCGATGGTCGGCGGGGAACCGCGTGCCCTGCACGTCTACACCGACCCCGGCACGGACCCGGCCGACGTCGCGCGGCGGTGGGCCGGGCGCCTGGGGGAGCACGCCGTGGTCCGGCGGCGGGACGAGGCCGTCGCGGCCGGGTGGTTCGGTCCGGTCGCCCCGCACGTGCTGCCGGCGGTCGGCGACGTCGTGGTGGCGATGACCGGCGCCGCGACCGTCGTGGACTCTCGGGTGCACTCCGCCGCCGCGCGGGCCCTGCCCGGCGTGCACGGCTCCCTGACCCCGCACGAGATGCTCGTGCCCCTGCTGACGGCCGTCGCCTAGGAGGACTCGTGGCCGAGCTCGTCTTCTTCTCCGGGACCATGGATTCCGGCAAGTCCACCCTCGCCCTCCAGACGGACCACAACTACCGGGCCCGCGGGCGCGAGGGCCTCATCTTCAGCCGCGGCGACCGGGCCGGCGAGGCCCGGGTCTCCAGCCGGCTCGGCCTGCAGGTCGCGGCTGAGGAGGTCACCGACGACACCGACTTCTGGGCCGAGATCGGCACCCGGCGCGCGGCCGGCCAGGCCGTCGACTACCTCGTGTGCGACGAGGCGCAGTTCTACTCGCCCGCCCAGGTGGAGCAGCTCGCCCGGCTGGTGGACGAGATGGAGATCGACATCTTCGCCTTCGGCATCACCACCGACTTCCGCACCCGGCTGTTCCCCGGCAGCGCCCGCCTGATCGAGCTCGCCGACCGCATCGAGGTGCTCCAGGTCCAGTCGCTGTGCTGGTGCGGTGCGCGCGCCACGCACAACGCGCGCACCGTCGACGGCGTCATGGTCACCGAGGGCGAGCAGGTCGTCATCGGCGACGTCGGAGCGCTCGAACCGGCCGCCGAGGTCGCCTACGAGGTGCTGTGCCGCCGGCACCACGTGCGCCGCATGACGGCGCTCACCGCGAGGCGCCGGTCGGCGCAGGACTCGCTCTGGGGCTGAGCCGCGTCCACGGATGGCCGCTCGCACCTTCTGCGGCGGGCTCGGCCGAACGCGCCCGCCTGCCGTTCCTAGATCTCTGGCCGCGACCCGAACACGATCTCGTCCCAGCTCGGCACCTGCGCCCGGGACTTGCGCCCGCGCTTGGCGGCCGGCCGCCTCGGCTCGGCCTGCGGCTTCTCGGGCGCCGGCTCGGGCGCGGGGGCGTCCGGCGCGGGCTCCGGCTCCGAGCTGTCCGTGCCGGCCTCGACGTCCGGACCGGGCTCCGTCCCGTCCGCCCGTCCCGGCCCGGGGATCTCCCACTGACTGGGCGCCTCCCACTCCAGGTCGGCGGGGGAGTCCGGCACGACGACGGACGGCATCCTCGGGCGCGAGCCGCCCCGCCGCGCACCGATGTCGACGACGGCCGCGGACTGCTCCGCGGGCTCGGCGGCACCGGCCGGCTCGTCGCCCGCGGCGTCGGGCAGGTCGTCCGGGTCCAGCAGGTGCGGCTGCTCGTGGTCCGGGCTCGGACGGCGCGCCGGGCGCTGGCCGCGTCGCTCGGACAGGTTGTCCAGCAGCAGGTCGGTGTCGTCCGGCTCGGGCGGGGCCGGGCGCGCCGGGTGCTGACCGCCGCGCAGCGGCGACAGGGCGGACACGCCTGCCAGCGCGGGGCCGCCGTCGTCCTCGGGCAGACCGAGCCAGCGGGCCTCGTCGTCGAGCGCCTCCACGAACCCGCCGCGCGGCTCCAGCGACCAGCGGGCGACCCGCGGGCGCTCGGCGGCGGTGAACTCCACCTGCACGATCCACGGGTGGGTGCCCTCGCGGGTCGCGCTCCAGCGGGCGTCGTCGGGACGGACGCCCCGCGAGCGCAGGCGCTCGTCGGCGACCTCGCCGAGGGTGGTCGCGCCGTCGTCGTCGGTCAGGACCGCCTTGGCGCGCACGCGCGAGATCGAGTGCTCGCGCTCGGAGATCACGGGGTACTCGAAGCGCCGCACGTGCTCGACCGGCAGGCCCGAGGCCTCGGCGAGCTGCTCGACGGTCTCGCCGGCGCGCAGGCGTGCCTGGATCTCGCGGGGTCGCAGCGCGGACTCCTCCTGGGCCCGGATCGACTCCATGCGCGGGCGGTCGCCGCGGATCGCGGCGCGCAGGGCATCCGTGATCGGCAGGGTGCTCTGGGCGCCGTCGCGCGCCACGAGGACGAGCCGTTCGCCGTCCTCGTGCAGCCGTACCAGCTCCAGCTCGTCCATGCCAGTCCTCCCGGGGTAGTCCTGTGGGCCGAGCCTGCCACCGCGGGGCGGCCCCGCGGCGCAGGCGCGTCGGTGTGCCGCGGGATAGTGGCCGGCACACGCGTGGGGCAGGATGGGTGCGTGACCTCACCCGCACTGCCTGAGCTGCCAGACGGCGTCACCGTCACCGCCCTCCGCGACCTCGCCGTCCGCCTCGCGACGGCGGCCGGTGCCCTGGTCCGTGAGGGTAGACCGGAACGGGTGGTGGTGGCGGCCACGAAGTCGAGCGAGGTGGACCCGGTCACGGTCATGGACCGCGCCTCGGAGGACCTGCTGCGCGAGATGATCGCCGCCGAGCGGCCCGACGACGCGATCCTGGGCGAGGAGGGCGACGACGTGCCCGGCACCAGCGGGCTCACCTGGGTGCTCGACCCGATCGACGGCACGGTGAACTACCTGTACGGGGTGGCGTCGTGGGCGGTGTCGGTCGCGGTGGTGGCGGGTCCGCCCGAGCCCGGTGCGTGGACGGTGCTGGCCGGGTGCGTGCACAGCGTGGCCGACGGGCGCACCTGGTCGGCCGGCCTCGGCGAGGGGGCCACGCGCGACGGCGAGCCCGTCCGGGTGGGGTCCGCGTCCTCGCTGGGCACCTCCCTGGTCGGCACGGGATTCGGCTACGACGCGGGCCGCCGCGCGCAGCAGGCGCAGGTCCTCACGCAGGTGCTGCCGAAGATCCGGGACATCCGCCGGCTCGGCTCGGCCGCGATCGACCTGTGCCTGCTCGCGCAGGGCTCGATCGACCTGTACTACGAGCGGGGCCTGAACCCGTGGGACATGGCGGCGGGGGCCGTGGTGGCGACGGAGGCGGGGGCCGTGGTGACCGGTCTGCGGGGCGGGCCGGCCGGGAACGCGATGACCGTCGCGGGCCCCGCGCACCTGGTGGCGGAGCTCGCCGGGATCCTCGAGGAGATCGACGCCGACGGGGCGGCCGAGCCCGGAATCGGGTGATCTTTTTTCTGACACGGCCCGTGACCGGTCAGCACCCCGGAACCCGGTGAGAAGGCGCTGGGAAGGCCGTCAATGCAGGTCAGAGCCTACGTGACGGGGGTTACACCGGCAGATGTAGCGCGCCTGACAGAAATGGTGCACAATCCGTGGGCCGACTCGGGAACAAATCCGGGGCCGCATGCATTATCAGCGCGTACACCCGCTGAGGGCGCCGTTCCGCGGCGTCGTGCGGGGACCCGGCCGGGGCGGCGTCGAACCCCGGATGGCCCGAAACCTTCCGGCGCGACCACCTACCGACGGAGAACACCACATGGCAACTGACTACGACGCCCCACGCAAGACCGATGAGGATGTCGAGCAGGACTCGATCCAGGAGCTGCAGGCACGTCGTTCCGACAAGTCCTCGGGCGTTGTGGACGAGGACGAGACCGAGGCGGCCGAGGGCTTCGAGCTCCCGGGTGCCGATCTGTCCGGCGAGGAGCTCGCCGTGCGTGTGCTGCCGCGTCAGGCGGACGAGTTCACGTGCTCCAGCTGCTTCCTCGTGCACCACCGCAGCCAGCTGGCCTACGAGAAGGCCGGCCAGATGATCTGCACGGAGTGCGCCGCCTGATCCACCAGGCCTTTCCGCACGCCGTCGAGCACTGACGAGGCACTGACGACACGACCGGGCTGTCATGCGATGCGTGGCAGCCTTCGTCGTGCCCGGGGTCCTCAGCCCTCCAGCGCCCGGACCAGCAGCTCCGGCCGGCGCGTGGAGACGAGCCAGTAGGGGGTCGGGTCGGCCGGGTCGTCGAGCGCGACCCGGACCCCGGTGCGGGCCCAGGCCCGCAGGCACACGTACGCGCGCGCGTCCAGGCCCGGTCCGAGCTCGTGCCGCATCGCGGCCACGTCCAGGGCTTGCGCGGGCCCGAGCAGCGCGACCGGGACGCGGGCGCTGCCGGCGCGCAGGACGCCGTCGGACACCTCGACCACCGGTGACGTCACCGCGAGGGCGGCTGCCGTGCCCACGCAGACCAGGAGCCCGGCCAGGACCGCCGCGCCCGCGTGCACGGGCCACAGCGCGATCGCCGCGATGGCTCCCAGACCGACCGTGCCGAGCCAGCCTCCCGGACCGGGCAGCAGGCGCTCGTGGAAGGTGAGGGTGGTCGCCGTCATGGGGACATCATCCCAGCCCCGGAGGCCTGCCCGGGCACCCGGACCGGCACTCTTGCGGCAGCGGGCCCCGAGGTGGCGTACTCTTCCGGCGTGCCCACCCCCGAGACCAGCGCCGCCTCCGGCGCCGACGGCAGCACGGTCGACGTGCTCATCCGCCTCCTCGACGACGTTCCCGTCCCCTCCTACGCGCACCCCGGCGACGCCGGTGCCGACCTGGTGACGACCGTCGATGTCGAGATCCCGCCCCAGGGGCGGGTGATGGTGCCCACGGGCGTCTCGATAGCACTTCCCGACGGCTACGCGGCGTTCGTGCACCCGCGGTCCGGGCTGGCGGCGAAGCACGGGGTCACGATCGTGAACGCGCCCGGCACCGTGGACGCCGGGTACCGGGGCGAGATCAAGGTCACGCTGCTGAACACCGACACCACCGAGGCCGTGAAGCTGGTCCGTGGTGACCGCGTGGCGCAGCTCGTGGTCCAGAAGGTCGAGCGGGCCCGGTTCGTGCAGGCCGAGACGCTGCCCGGGTCGCACCGGGGCGACGGGGGCTTCGGCTCCAGCGGCGGTTTCGCGGGCCGCTGAGCCGGCACCGACTTCCGTACCGGCCGTGGGCCGCAGGGGTCTAGGCTGTAGGTAACGAGTGGATAACGCCGCCGTGCGGAGCAACCGCACGCGCGCGGCGAGCCGAACTACGTAAGGAGCGTGGCTGTGGGTCTGTTCAGCCGACGAGGTGCGGCGGATGAGCCCGCGCCGGTCGAGTGGGCGTCGGTCGAGGCCGAGCAGCAGAAGCGGCCGCACGGACCGTTCGACCGGTCGCAGGTGGACGAGATGGGTCCGCGTGTCGACCTCGGCGCGATCTGGCTGCCGGTGATGCCGGGCCTCGAGCTGCGCATGGAGATCGACAAGAAGACGCAGAAGGTGACCGGGGTGACGGCCGCGCTGGAGGGGTCGAACCTGCAGGTGCAGGCCTTCGCGGCACCGCGCACCGAGGGCATCTGGGACGAGATCCGGCACGAGATCGCCCAGTCCGTGGGCGGCCAGGGCGGCGTCGTGGACGACGTGCCGGGCGTGTTCGGGCGCGAGCTGCTGGTGCGGATGCCGGTCAAGGGCCCCGACGGGCAGACCGGTCAGCGGCCGGCCCGGTTCATCGGGGTGGACGGCCCGCGCTGGTTCGTCCGGGGCGTGCTCGCGGGCCGGGCGGCGCTGGACGCCGAGGCGGCCAAGCCGCTGGAGTCCGTGTTCGCGAACATCGTCGTGGTCCGCGACCAGAGCCCGCGGCCCCCGCGGGACCTGCTGCCCCTGGCGCTGCCGAAGTCGGCGCGCAAGGATGGTGCCCAGGAGGCGGCACCCGCCGCCGGTCCCGAGGGCGCGGCACCGCAGCTGTCGGACTTCAACCCGCTGCGTCGCGGCCCCGAGATCACCCAGATCGGCTGACGAGGTGAGGTACTGATGTCGCTGCGTTCGGCGCTCGCGTCGCGCATCGCACGGACGCTCGCGTCCAACGAGGAGGTCTCGGACACCGAGGAGCGCGCCGACGCCTCCCGGAACGCCGGGTGTGCCGCCGTCACGTCGCTGCCGCTGCGCAGCCGGGGCAAGGTGGCCGGTGTGCTGCGGTCCGTGGTGCTGCGTCCGCGCGAGGGCGTGCCGACCCTGGAGGCGGAGCTGTTCGACGGCTCCGGCGCCCTGGACCTCGTGTGGCTCGGACGGCGGACCATCGACGGCATCGAGCCCGGCCGGCGCATCCGCGTGGAGGGCATGGTGTGCGAGGTCGACGGCCGCCGCACCATGTTCAACCCGCGCTACGAGCTCCGGCCGCGGCCGGGGGAGCACGGGTGAATCAGCGGCCGGCCGAGCACGGCACAATGGGCCCCATGAGCGAACCCGCACGTGACGACGTGCCCACGCAGCCCGAGCCCGAGCACGCCCCCGCCCGCGGGATGCGTGCCCTCACCGGCGAGGAGTTCTCGGCCGCGCAGGCCGTGGGCGGCGTGCGCGGCCTCGTCGAGGCGGTGCTCCCCGGCCTGGTGTTCGTGGTCGCGTTCGTCATCTTCACCGACCTGACGGTCCCGCTGATCGCCTCTGTCGTGGCCGCCCTCGTGCTCGTCGTGGCGCGGCTCGTGCAGCGCACGCCCGTGACGCAGGCCCTGGGCGGTCTGCTCGGCATCGCCATCGGCGTGGTGTGGGCATGGACGTCGGGCGAGGCCGAGAACTACTACGCGGGCGGCCTGCTGCTCAATGCGGGCTACCTCGTGGTGCTGCTCGTCACCATCCTGGTGCGCCGCCCAGCGGTCGGGTACGTGGTCGAGGCCCTGCGCGCCGGCCTGACGCCCGACGCGGTGCGCGCCGAGGCCGGCCGGGAGCCCGGGAGCGACGGGCCCTCGCCGTTCGCGGCCCTGACCGCCTGGCGCGACGACCCCGCCAAGCTGCGCACCTACACGATCGCCACCTGGCTCTGGGTCGGGCTGTTCGCCCTGCGCCTGGCGGTCAAGACGCCGCTGTACTTCGCGGGCGACATCGCGTGGCTGGGCACCTTCCACCTGCTGCTGGGCGTGCCGCTGTGGGCGCTGGTGCTGTACCTGACCTGGTACGTGGTGCGGCGGCAGGCGCCCGAGGGCGCCTAGCCCTCAGCCCTTCGGCACCAGCAGCTTCTGGAGAGCCGCGGTGTCGGCGTCCTTCCCTGCCACCAGGAGCAGCTCGTCGCCCGCCTCCAGGGTGTCGTCGCCGCTGGGCACCAGCGGGCGCCCGTCGCGCACGATGGTCGAGAGCGTGACCTCCGCCGGCCACACGACCTGGCCCACGCGCGTCCCCGCGACGCGGGAGTCGGCGGGCAGGGTCAGCTCCAGGATGTCGGCGCCCGACTGGCTGAAGCTGAAGATCTTCACCAGGTCGCCCACGGCGACGGCCTCCTCGACCATCGCCGTCATGATGCGCGGCGTCGACACCGCCACGTCCACGCCCCACGACTGGTCGAACATCCACTCGTTCTTCGGGTTGTTCACGCGCGCGACCGTGCGCGGCACCCCGAACTCCGTCTTGGCCAGCAGGGAGAACACGAGGTTCACCTTGTCGTCGCCGGTGGCGCCCACCACGACGTCGGCCTGCTCCATCTCGGACGCCTCCAGCGCCGGCAGCTCGCACGCGTCGGCGAGCACCCACTCCGCCTCGGGGACCTGCGAGACCCGCATGGCCGCTGCGTTCTTGTCGATCAGGGTGACCTCGTGGTCGTGGCTGAGCAGCTCCCGGGCGATCGAGCGGCCCACCGAGCCGGCCCCGGCGATGACGACGCGCATCAGTCCTCCTCGGCGGTCGGGGCGGCGGTCAGGATCCGCTCGACGTCGGCCGAGGCGTCGGCCGTCATGAGCAGGTGCAGGGTGTCGTTCTCCTGGAGCACGACGTCGGGCGTGGGCAGCACGGCCGAGGTGTAGCGGGTCACGAACGCGACCCGGGCGCCGGTCGCGGACTCGATCGCGAGCACGGGCCGGCCCACCCAGCGCCGGTGGTAGTCGATCTGCGCGAGCCGCACCGTGCCCGACGGGTCCACGTACTCGTCGCTGGAGCCGAGCGGCAGCATGCGGCGCAGCACCTGGTCGGCCGTCCACCGCACCGTGGCGACCGTCGGGATCCCCAGACGCTGGTAGATCTCGGCGCGGTGCGGGTCGTAGATGCGCGCCACGACGTTGTCCACGCCGTACGTCTCACGCACCACGCGGGCGGACAGGATGTTGGAGTTGTCGCCGTCGGACACCGCGGCGAACGCGTACGTGTCCTCGATCCCCGCCTGCACGAGCGTGTCCCGGTCGAAGCCGACGCCCGTCACCTTCTTGCCCGAGAAGTCCGCGGGCAGGCGCCGGAACGCGTCCGGGTTCTGGTCGATGACGGCCACGGAGTGCCCGCGACCCTCGATCTCCTGGGCGAGGCTGGAGCCGACGCGGCCGCAGCCCATGATGACGAAGTGCACGGACGGAACGCTACCGCGCCGCGGGTGATGGCGGTGCCCTGGGTGCGCTGGAGGCCATCGACGGGCATAGAGTCATCCAACGTGTCAGACATCGTCGATGCGGCCAAACGCCTCCTGGTCGGCCGCCCCATGCGTAGCGAGAGCCTGGGGCACACGCTGCTGCCCAAACGGATCGCCCTGCCCGTGTTCGCCTCGGACGCGCTGTCGTCCGTGGCCTACGCGCCGGACGAGATTCTCCTGACCCTCTCCCTGGCTGGTATCGCGGCCCTCACGTTCTCGCCGTGGGTCGGTCTCGTGGTGGTCGTGGTGCTGCTCATCGTGGTCGCCTCCTACCGCCAGAACGTGCACGCCTACCCGTCCGGCGGCGGCGACTACGAGGTCGCCACCACCAACCTGGGCCCGACGGCGGGGATCGGCGTCGCCTCGGCCCTGCTCGTCGACTACGTGCTGACCGTGGCCGTGTCGATCTCGTCGGCGGCGCAGTACGCCTCCGCCGCCATCCCCGGGCTGCGCGGGCACGAGGCGGCCGCCGCCGTGATCGCCGTGGTGCTGCTCACGCTGGTGAACCTGCGCGGCGTCAAGGAGTCCGGCACGGCGTTCGCCATCCCGACGTACTGCTACATGGCGATCGTCGGGGCCCTCATCGTGACCGGTGCCTTCCGGTTCTTCTCCGGGAACCTGCCGAAGGCCGCCAGCGCCGACTTCGAGCTCTCCGCCGAGGCGGCGTTCGACCAGGGCCTGGTGGGCATCGCGGGCGCCTTCCTGCTCGCGCGCGCCTTCGCGTCCGGCTGTGCCGCCCTGACCGGCGTCGAGGCCATCAGCAACGGCGTGCCCGCGTTCCGCAAGCCCAAGTCGCGCAACGCCGCCACGACCCTGCTGCTGCTCGGCGCCATCTCCTCGACCATGATCATCTCGATCCTCCTGCTGGCCCAGGCGACCGGTGTCCGGTTCGCCGAGGACCCGCACGAGCAGCTCTCGCTCAACGGCCAGCCGGTCTCGGACCACTACGTGCAGATCCCCGTGATCGGCCAGCTCGCCGAGGCCGTGTTCTCCGGCTTCCCGCCCGCGTTCTACGCGGTCTCTGCCGTCACGGGCCTCATCCTCGTGCTCGCCGCCAACACGGCCTTCAACGGGTTCCCCGTGCTGGGCTCGATCCTCGGCCGCGACGGCTACCTGCCCCGGCAGCTCCACACCCGCGGCGACCGGCTCGCGTTCTCGAACGGCATCATCACGCTCGCGGTCGCGGCGATCGTGCTCATCGTCCTGTTCGACGCCGAGGTCACCCGGCTCATCCAGCTCTACATCGTGGGCGTGTTCGTGTCGTTCACGCTGTCCCAGCTCGGCATGCTGCGGCACTGGACGCGCGAGCTGCGCACGGCGCACGACCCGGCGGTGCGGGGCCGCATGCTGCGCTCGCGCCTCGTCAACGGCGTGGGGTTCGGCCTCACGGGCATCGTGCTGATCATCGTGCTGATCACCAAGTTCACGCACGGCGCGTGGATCACGCTGCTCGCGATGGGCGTCCTGTTCGTGCTCATGCGGTCGATCCGCAAGCACTACGACCGCGTGCGCGACGAGCTCGCGCTGGACGACGTCTCGGCCGCCCGGGCGCTGCCCAGCCGGGTGCACGCCGTCGTGCTGGTCTCCAAGGTGCACAAGCCGACCATGCGGGCCCTGTCCTACGCGCGCGCCGCCCGGCCGAACGTGCTGGAGGCCGTCACGGTGGGCGTGGACCGCGAGGACGTCGACGGGCTGGTCGCCGAGTGGGAGGCCCTCGACCTGCCGGTGCCGCTGCGCATCCTGGACTCGCCGTTCCGCGAGATCACCCGGCCCGTGGTGAAGTACGTGCGCTCCCTGCACCGCGAGTCGCCGCGCGACCTCGTGATCGTGTACATCCCGGAGTACGTCGTGGGCCACTGGTGGGAGCAGCTCCTGCACAACCAGTCCGCGCTGCGGCTCAAGGGCAGCCTGCTGTTCACACCGGGCGTCGTGGTGGCCTCCGTGCCGTGGCAGCTCGACTCGTCCAGCGGCCAGACGGGCCTGGAGGGCGACACCTTCCTACGCGGGCGGCGGATGTAGCGGGCCGGTCCCGTGGGCGATACTGGAGGCATGCCCCGTACCCCCGACCGCCGCACCGCGCCCGCCGACCCGGACTCCGGTGGCCGCCCGCGCCGCCGTCCGCAGCGTTCCCCGCGGCCGGGCCGCGCCCGCCGCGTGAGCGACGTCCCCGACCCGGCCGTGGGCCGGGAGGTCGAGCTCGAGGTCGGCCCGGTCGCCCACGGCGGCCACTGCGTGGCCCGGCTGGACGGCCGCGTCGTCTTCGTCCGGCACGCCCTGCCCGGCGAGCGCGTGCGGGCCCGCGTCACGGAGGGCGGCCAGACCTTCTGGCGGGCCGACGCCGTCGAGGTGCTCCAGGCGTCGCCCGACCGCATCGAGCCCGCGTGGCCCGCGGCCGGCCCGGACGGCGCGGGCGGCGGCGAGCTCTCCCACGTGGCCATGCCGGCCCAGCGGCACTGGAAGAAGACGGTGCTCGTCGAGCAGCTCGAGCGGCTGGCGCGCATCGACCCCGAGTGGCTGGAGCGCGAGGTCACGGTCGAGGCCGCGCCCGGCGACGACGAGCGCCGCGGCCTGCACTACCGCACCCGGATCGAGCTGGTGGCCGACTCGGACGGGCACGCGGGGATGCGTGCGCACCGCGGGCACCGGGTCATCGCGCTGAAGAAGATGCCGCTGGCCACCACCGAGCTCATGGACTTCGCCGTGGCGGAGGACGTGTTCACCCGGACGTGGACGCCGGGCGCGCACCTGCGCCTGGTGGCACCGTCCGAGGGTGAGCCGCTGCTCCTGGTCGACGGCGCGCCGTGGCGCCGCGGACGGCCCGACCCCCGCCCCAACGCGCGCCGGGCGGTGACCGAGGTCGTGACCGGGCCGTGGGGCACGCACCGCTACCGCGTGGCGGCCGACGGGTTCTGGCAGGTGCACCGCGCGGCGCCCGCGCTGCTGACCGGCGCCGTGCTGGACGCGACGGGGGCGACGGCAGGGGAGCTGACCGGGGCGACCGTCCTGGACCTGTACTCCGGCGCCGGGCTGTTCACGCTGCCGCTCGCGGACGCCGTCGGGCCGCAGGGGCAGGTCGTGGCCGTGGAGGGCGACGAGCGGGCCGTGAAGGACGCCCGCCGGAACGCGCACGCGTTCGAGCAGGTGACGCTGGAGGTGGGTGCCGTGGAGCAGGTGCTGGCCGAGCGGGTCCCGGCGGCCGATGTCGTGGTGCTGGACCCGCCGCGCACGGGTGCCGGACGCGCCGTGGTCGACGCGATCGCCGCCCGCGACCCGCGTCGGATCGTGTACGTGGCCTGCGACCCCGCCGCGCTGGCGCGCGACGTGGGCTACCTGGCTGCGCACGGGTACGCGCTGTCGGGGGTGCGCGGGTTCGATCTCTTCCCGCACACGCACCACGTCGAGGCCGTGGCCGTCCTGGACCGGCAGGGTTGATGGGCGAGGTGGACAAATCACACGCTTCCGGACGCATAGGATTCGCCTCGTGAGGATCGTCTCGTGAAGCGGTGGTTGGTGGGCGGCGGGGTCGTCCTCGGGGTGGCGGCGGCGTTCGTGCTGGCCGTCGTGGTGGGCATGTTCCTCGGTGGCGGCAGCTACACGGCCGGAGGGGCCCCGCAGACCCTGTCGACGGCGGCGCCGGCCGTGGTGGTCTCGCCGACGCCGAGCCCCGCGCCGACGGAGCCGTCCGCGCTCCCCACGCCCCGCCCCACCCCGACCGGGCCCCTGCCGCGCAACGGCGCCCGCCCGGCGACCGCGCTGTTCGTCGGCGACTCGTACACCGTGGGGCAGCGTGCGTCGTCGCCCGAGGAGCGGTGGAGCTCGATCGTGTCCCGGCAGATGCGCTGGACCGAGCGCAACGTCGCGGACGGGGGCACCGGGTTCGTCAGCCGGTACCCCGACAAGGGCCTGCTCTCCTACGCGGAGCAGCTGCGCTCCGTCAAGTATCCGGCGCGCATCGACGTGGTGGTCATCGCCGGCGGGCAGAACGACTTCGACGAGCTGCGCACCGAGCCGGCCACGGTGTTCCAGGCCGTCGAGGACACCTATGCGCTCGCTGCCGAGCGTTTCCCGGACGCGCGGATCATCGCCGTCGGGCCGTCCACGCCGTGGGCGGTCGGGCTGGAGGTCCGGGCCCTGGACGGTGCGGTGCGCGCGGCGGCCGAGCGGTACGGCGCGACCTACGTGTCGCTGATCGACCCGAACGTGGTGCGGCAGCGCTACGTCGACGCGGACGGGATCCACGTGACCGACGAGGGGTACGCCGCCATCGCGCGCCGGGTGGTCACGCAGATATCTTGACGTCAAGATAAATGCGTTATGCTGGCTGCAGCAGCCCGGCCTAGGCTGGGTGAAGCCCCCTGGAACCCATGCGAAGGCTCCATCGCGCGATGACAGCGCCTGTGAGAGCCGACGCACCGTCAGCCCCGCAGAAGGAGCCAGTGTGAGCACCGTGGACACGTTCGGATCGAAGGGAACGCTGGAGGTCTCCGGCACGCCCTACGAGATCTTCCGGCTCAGTGCGGTCGAGGGCGTCGAGCGCCTCCCGTACTCGCTGAAGATCCTCGCCGAGAACCTGCTGCGCACCGAGGACGGTGCGAACATCACCGCCGACCACGTGCGCGCCCTCGCGTCCTGGGACCCGGACGCGCAGCCCGACACCGAGATCCAGTTCACGCCCGCGCGCGTGATCATGCAGGACTTCACCGGCGTGCCCTGCGTCGTGGACCTCGCCACCATGCGTGAGGCCGTCGCGGCCCTCGGTGGCGACGCGACGCGGATCAACCCGCTGGCCCCCGCCGAGATGGTCATCGACCACTCCGTGCAGATCGACGTCGCCGGCCGCGCCGACGCGTTCCAGCGCAACGTCGAGTTCGAGTACCAGCGCAACCACGAGCGCTACCAGTTCCTGCGCTGGGGCCAGACCGCGTTCGACGACTTCAAGGTCGTCCCGCCGGGCACCGGCATCGTGCACCAGGTCAACATCGAGTACCTGGCCCGCACGGTCATGACGCGTGAGGTCGACGGCGCGCTGCGCGCCTACCCGGACACCTGCGTCGGCACCGACTCGCACACCACCATGGTCAACGGCCTGGGCGTGCTGGGCTGGGGCGTCGGCGGCATCGAGGCCGAGGCCGCGATGCTCGGCCAGCCGGTCTCGATGCTCATCCCGCGCGTGGTGGGCTTCAAGCTCAACGGCTCCATCCCGGCCGGCGTCACCGCCACCGACGTGGTGCTCACGATCACGCAGATGCTGCGCCAGCACGGCGTGGTCGGCAAGTTCGTCGAGTTCTACGGCGAGGGCGTGGCCCAGGTGCCGCTCGCGAACCGCGCCACCATCGGCAACATGTCCCCGGAGTTCGGCTCGACGGCCGCGATCTTCCCGATCGACTCGGTCACGGTCGACTACCTGCGCCTGACGGGCCGCTCCGAGGAGCAGCTCGCCCTGGTCGAGGCGTACGCCAAGGAGCAGGGCCTGTGGCTCGACGCCGACACGCCCGAGGCGGTCTACTCCGAGTACCTGGAGCTCGACCTGTCCACGGTGGTCCCCTCGATCGCCGGGCCGAAGCGCCCGCAGGACCGCATCGAGCTGAGCAACGCCAAGGCCGCGTTCACGCGTGACCTGCCCACCTACGCCCCCGAGGTGCTGGACCAGGTGGACGAGGCCGAGAAGGAGTCGTTCCCCGCGTCCGACTCGCCGGCCATCACGCCGAACGGCCGCAAGCACGTGCACGTCACGAACAGCGACGGCAAGGAGTTCGAGCTGTTCCACGGCGCGGTCGCGATCGCCTCGATCACGTCCTGCACCAACACGTCGAACCCGTCGGTCATGCTCGCCGCGGCGCTGCTCGCCAAGAACGCCGTCGAGAAGGGCCTCGTGTCCAAGCCGTGGGTCAAGACCTCCATGGCGCCGGGCTCGCAGGTCGTGACCAACTACTACGAGAAGGCCGGCCTCTGGCCGTACCTCGAGAAGCTGGGCTTCCACCTGGTGGGCTACGGCTGCGCCACGTGCATCGGCAACTCCGGGCCCCTGGACGAGAAGGTCTCGGAGGCCGTCAACGAGCACGACCTGTCGGTCGTCTCGGTGCTCTCGGGCAACCGCAACTTCGAGGGCCGCATCAACCCGGACGTCAAGATGAACTACCTGGCCTCCCCGCCGCTGGTCATCGCGTACGCCCTGGCCGGCACCATGGAGTTCGACTTCGAGCACGACCCGCTGGGCCGCGACGAGGCCGGCAACCCCGTGTTCCTGCGCGACATCTGGCCGTCGCCGGAGGAGGTCGAGGCGACCATCGCGTCCTCGATCGACCGCAAGATGTTCGAGTCCGACTACGCCGACGTCTTCAAGGGCGACGAGCGCTGGGCCGCCCTGGAGACCCCCGAGGGCGACACCTTCGCGTGGGACCCGGAGTCGACGTACGTGCGCAAGCCCCCGTACTTCGACGGCATGGGCATGACGCCGGAGCCTGTCACCGACATCTCCGGCGCCCGCGTGCTGGCCAAGCTGGGCGACTCGGTCACCACCGACCACATCAGCCCTGCCGGCTCCATCAAGGCGGACAGCCCGGCGGGCAAGTACCTCGCCGAGCACGGCGTCGAGCGCCGCGACTTCAACTCCTACGGCTCGCGCCGCGGCAACCACGAGGTCATGATCCGCGGCACGTTCGCGAACATCCGCCTGCGCAACCAGCTCCTGGCCGCCGAGAACGACGGTGCGGGCGTCGAGGGCGGCTTCACGTTCAACTTCGTGAAGAACGCCCAGGACACGATCTACGACGCCGCGCAGGACTACGCCGCGGCCGGCACCCCGCTCGTGGTGCTCGGCGGCAAGGAGTACGGCTCCGGCTCGTCGCGTGACTGGGCCGCCAAGGGCACCGCGCTCCTGGGCGTCAAGGCCGTCATCACGGAGAGCTTCGAGCGCATCCACCGTTCCAACCTCATCGGCATGGGCGTGCTGCCGCTGCAGTTCCCGGCGGGCCAGAACGCCCAGTCGCTGGGCCTGGACGGCACGGAGACCTTCGACATCGCGGGCGTCACCGCGCTGAACGAGGGCACCACGCCCGAGACGGTGGCGGTCACGGCGACGAAGGCCGACGGTTCGCAGGTCGCCTTCGACGCCGTGGTGCGCATCGACACCCCGGGTGAGGCGGACTACTACCGCAACGGCGGCATCCTGCAGTACGTGCTGCGCTCGCTCGTCGCCTGAGCCCGACCTGACACGAACGCCGCGCCCCGGCCCTCCGTGCGGAGGACCGGGGCGCGGCGTTCGTGCAGGGTCGTGCTACCGGCCGACGTCGGACTGCCGGGCGGCCCGGATCAGCTTCGTGGCCTCCTGCGGGGTGATGACGTCGGCGTCGTCGAGCTGGTCGGCGACCTGGGTCACGTGGAGCACGAAGGCGCTGTGGCTGACCCACGCCCCGTCCGCGTCGATCAGGTCGGCGATCGTGCACCCGTTGCCGGTGTCCACGTTCGCCACCCTGCTGTCCTTGTCGCCGATGATCACCGTGGGGCGCTCGTCGGAGACGGGGCACGCGTCGATCGTGGACCGCGACACGGAGAACCGGAGGGTGCCCGTGCGGGTCACGTTCCCGGCGTTGTCCGTGGCCCGGTAGGCCATGGCGTGCGCCCCCGGGTCCGTGACGTCGAACGGGCCCGTGTACTCCCGGAACGCGGAGTCGCCGAACGCGTACTCGATGAACGCGACCCCCGACTCGTCGTCCCGCGCGGTGATCGACACCGTGGCGACCTCGAGGTAGACCCCGTAGTCGTCCTGGTCGCCGTCGACCTGCGCGGACGCGATCGGCGGCGTGACGTCCGGCGGGTCCGCGCCGCCCACCACGACCAGCTCCACGGAGCCCGGCTCCGAAGTGTTGCCGGCCGCGTCGGTGGCCCGGTAGGTGAGCGTGTGCGGACCCGTCACGTCGACCAGCACGGGGTCGCCGTAGTCGGACCAGCCCCCGCCGTCCAGGTCGTACTCGACGCTCGCCACCTCCGACGCCTCGTCCTCGGCCGTCAGGTGCACCGTGGCCGAGCCGACGTAGGCACCGTCCTCGTCCTGCTCGCCCATGACGTGGGCGGTCACGGTCGGGGGAGTGGTGTCC
The DNA here is from genome assembly GCF_049532985.1 of Promicromonospora sp. MS192. Lineage (GTDB taxonomy): Bacteria > Actinomycetota > Actinomycetes > Actinomycetales > Cellulomonadaceae > Promicromonospora. The sequence goes on from NZ_CP186693.1 coordinate 1,048,557, forward strand.
TCCTGCGAGGGCTCGACCACGGTGAACGTCGCCGAACCCTCCTCGGAGACGTTGCCGGCGTTGTCCGTGGCCCGGTACGTCACCGTGTGCTCGCCGGGTGCGTCGACCACCACGGGATCCGTGTAGGCCGCGTACCCGGCACCGTCGAGGTCGTACTCGACGCTCGCCACGCCCGACCCGGCATCCAGCGCCGCCAGGTTCACGGTGGCCGTGCCCACGTAGGCGCCGGCGTCGTCGAGCTCGCCGGTGACCTCGGCCGTCACGACGGGTGCCGTCGTGTCCTCGCCGTCGGCGGAGACCACGGTGACCTCCACGGTGCCGGGCTCGGAGACGTTGCCCGCGTTGTCCGTGGCGCGGTACGCCAGCGAGTAGGTGCCCGGCTCGTCGAGGACCACGGGCTCGCCGTACGGGCCGAACTCCCCGCCGTCGAGCGCGTACTCGACGGAGGCGACGCCGGAGCTGTCGTCCTCGGCCGCCAGGCTCACGGTGGCCGACCCGATGTAGGCGCCGGTGCCGTCCTGCTGCCCGGCCACCTGCGGGGTCACGACCGGGGCCGTGGTGTCCTCGCCCGGGTCCTCGGTGACCACGAGCTCGCCCGTCATCGTGCCGTGCCCCGGGATCGCGCAGAAGTACCGGTACGTGCCCGGGGTCAGGACGACCTCGGCCTCGTAGCGGCCCCCGTTGGCGTCCAGAGGGTTGGCCAGGATGTCCAGCGTGACGTCGTGGTTGTACCCCGGCGTGCTGGTGTCGAACGTCAGCGTGTGGCTCATGGCGATGTTGTTGCCCGTGGCCGTGCTGTTCTCGAAGACGATCGTCGTGGCCCCCGCCGTGGCGGTGTCCGGCGCCGACGCGTACTGCGAGACGCTCGCGCTCGCCGTCCAGGTCAGGACCTGGTCGGCCGCCTCGGCGGTGGTGGCGGCCGCGGTGGCGCCCGCCTCGTCCTGCGCATGGTTCTTCCCCTTGGCCTTCGGGGGCGACCACGCGGTGACGCCCTCTTCGTGGGGCTCCGCCGCGATGGCGCCGACCGGGGCCAGCGGTAGTGCCACGAGGGCACCGACCGCCAGCCCGGCCAGGAGGCGGGACAGCTGCTGTCTCATGGACCTACCTCTCCTGTTCGCGGTCCGGGGCGTGCTCACAGGTCACGCACCCGGATGTTGCGGAACTCCATGGCGTCCGCGTCGCTGTGGTTCTGCAGCCCGATGAACCCCGTGAGGAACTGCCGCAGGTCCGTGGGCGGGTCGCCGGCGCGCGAGGACTCCTTGCCCGGCGAGTTCTCGAACTCGTTGATCACCACGCCGTTGCGGATGATCGTGTACTGCTGGCCGACCACCTGGATCTCGTAGTCGTTCCACTCGCCCTTGGGGGTCACCCCGGCCTCGTCCAGGCCGTTCGGGTCGAAGTTGTACACGGATCCCGTCTTCTGGGGCTCCCCGGTCGTCCCGTCGTAGATCTGGATCTCGTGGCCGCAGTAGATCGCCACCCACGCCTCGGCGTCGGTGCCCTGCCCGCACTCGGGCCGCTCGTCCTGCGGGACGCGCGGGTCGGGGAACCGGGTGAAGACGCCGCTGTTGGCGTGCCCGTCACCGGGCGCGACGTCCTTGAACTGGAGCTTGAGCGAGAAGTCGCCCAGCTCCTCGCCCGGGTACCAGAGCATGCCCAGGCCGCCCTGCGCCCGGATCGACCCGTCCGGCTTCAGGTCGAAGTGCCCGCCTGGCGCCTGCCGCCAGCCGGCCAGGGACTCGGCGGTGCCGTCGAACAGCCACCGGTAACCGGTGGGGCTGCCCTCCGCGCCGATGCCCGACTCCTCGGCCGCCGCCAGCAGCGCGGTGCGCTCCTTGCGGGTGATCACCTTGTCCGCCAGGAGCTGGTTCGCCACCGCGGTCACGTGGTTCACGAACCGGCCGTTCGTGTCCCACTCGGCCTCGTCCCGGATCAGGTCCGCGATCGTGCAGCCGCCCAGGTCGTCGTTGGCCACGCCGCTGTCGACGTCACCGATCCAGACCGTGTCCCGGTCGTCCGGGATGGTGCACTCGGTGGTCACCGGCACGTCGAGGGTCGTCGTCTCGCCGTCGGCGTAGGTCACCGTCAGCGTCGCCTCGTAGCTGCCCACGCGGGCGTAGGTGTGCCGCGGGTCGGCCTCGGTGGAGGTGGTGCCGTCACCGAAGTCCCAGGCGTAGGAGACGCCGCCCGAGTCGCTGCCCGTGAACGCGACCGTCAGCGGGTCGCTCTGCACGCTCGCCCCGGCGCCGGCCGGCAGCGGGGTCGGCGGGCCACCCGTGTAGCTGATCCGGACCAGCTTCTGGCTGTTGGTCAGCGAGAAGAAGCCGCCGCCGTAGTCGAGCAGGTACAGCGCCCCGTCCGGACCGAACTTGGCGTCCATCCACTGCTGCACCTCGGCGTTGCCGTTGCCGCCCGAGATGATCTGGCGCAGGTCCTCGGCGTAGACCGGGGGACCGGCCTCCTCGACCGTGTCCGGGTTCACCGTGACGGCGATCCGGTTGTTCGCGTTCGACTGGTCACCGATGAACCACTTGTCGTCCCAGTACGCCGGCCAGGCCACGCCGCTGTCGGTGTCGACCTCCGACCGGTGGTAGGTCGGGCCGTCCATCACGGCCTGACCACCGCCGCGCAGGTACGGCAGCGTGTAGGTGGCCTCGGAGTCGACGTACGACGGGATGCCCTCCTCGTTCTCGGGGAAGACCGGGCCGCCGCCGCTGGGCGAGTACCAGATCATGTTGTCCTTGACGGGAGGCAGGTCCACCAGGCCCGTGTTGCGGGGCGAGGTGTTCTTCGGGTTGTCGCAGTCGTACCAGCCGGTCAGGACGCTCGCGTCCTCGTTGCTCCGGTCGCGGTAGGGCTGCTTGTTGCCCATGCAGTACGGCCAGCCGTGGTTGCCCGCCTCCGTGATGATGGTGGCGGTCTCGTACTTGGCCGGGCCGAGCTCCGGGTCCGGCAGGCCGGCGTCCGGGCCCACCCAGGCGGCGGTCAGCCAGTCGTTCTGGGAGTCGTAGGCCAGGCGCGAGATGTTGCGCACGCCCATCACGTAGATCTCCGGCCGCGTCTTGTCGGCCGGGTACTCGCCCTCCGGGAAGAGGTTGCCCTCGGGGATCGTGTACGTGCCGTCCGGCTCCGGGTGGATCCGCAGGATCTTGCCGTTCAGGTCGTTCGTGTTGCCCGCCGTGCGGCGCGCGTCCTGGAACGAGATGCCCGCGAACTCCTGGGTCCAGTTGTTGCCGGAGTAGCCGTCCGAGCCGCCCGACGAGTTGCTGTCACCCGAACCGATGTACAGGTTGCCCTCGTCGTCGAAGTCCATGCCGCCGCCCGCGTGGCAGCAGCTGTGGATCTGCGTGTCCCAGTGCAGCAGGTCCACGCGCGTGGCCTGGTCGATGGTGTTCGCCTCGGCGTCGTACGTGAAGCGCGACACCGTCCGCTGGCCCACGCGGCGCTCGACGTCGATCGACTCGTGCGGCATCCAGTAGAGGTAGACCCACTGGTTCTCCTCGAAGTTCGGGTCCAGCGTGATGCCGAGCAGACCCTCCTCGTTCTTGACCAGCTCGCTGCCGCTGCCGCGGTTGCCCATCACGTCGAGCGTGGTCAGCAGCGTCGTCGTCTCGCTCTCCGGGTCCCAGCGGTGCACCGTGCCGCAGCCCAGGCCCACGTCCGGGTCCTCCCACGGCACGACCGGCCCCGAGGGGCAGGCGGCCTTGCCGATGTAGAAGACGCCGCCGTCGGGCGCGACCGTCAGGCCGTGCGGCTCGCCGATCTGGTCGAGCGTGCCCGCGGCGTTCTGCGCCGTCAGGCGCTCCGACTCGTAGTTGGCCGCGATGGTGGCCTGGCAGTCGCCGCGCACCATGCCCGTGGACCACAGCAGACCGCCCAGCAGGTGGTCGCGGAATCCCTCCTCGGCGTAGCTCGCCGCCGTGCCGCCCATGCCGGTGTAGAACGACCGGCCGCCGTCGTAGTCCCGGCACCACGAGATCGGGTGGAACGCGCCGTTCGCGCCCTCGCCCGGCTCGTAGTCCCACTCCTGGACCTGGGCCACGGTGTGCACGTCACCGATCGGGTTGGGCGACCAGTTCAGCCACCGGTCCGACCGGGTCCAGTTCTGGGGCAGGCCCTCGCCCGCCGGGTGCGCGGGGTCCAGGACGTTGACCGTCGCCTCCTGCACCGGCACCACCGGGTCCGGCTCCTGCTCGCCCGAGGCGTCGAAGAGCTGGATCTCGGCGAGCTGGGTGAGGTCGTCACCTGCGTTCGCCGTGATGTCCAGGCGGTAGTGCTGGTAGGCCGTCTCGTTCTCGAACCGGTAGTCCTGCGCCGTGAAGCGCTCCGGGAAGTCCTGGTCCGCCTGCGAGTCCAGGTCGGTCCACGTCTCGCCGTCGGCCGAGCCCTGCAGCGTCCAGTCCTGGGGGTCGCGCCCAGCGAAGTCGTTCGCCGACGTGAGCGCGTAGCGCGTGGCGACCGCGGGCTCGGCCAGCTCCAGGTCGATCACCGCGGTGGGCTCGAACGCGAGCCACTTGGTGTTCGAGTCGCCGTCGATCAGGTTCGGCGCGTCCTCGTTCGGCGGGTTCTCGGCGCTCGCGGTGACGCTCGCGACGTCCAGCGGGTCCGGCAGGTTGCCGGCCGGCCGGGTGCCGATCAGGCCCGTGAACCACTGGGAGCGGTCCTGGGCGCGCGCGGCGTCGCGCACGCCCAGGAAGCCGCCGCCGGCCTGCACGTAGCCCTTGAGCGCGTCCTCCTGCGCGGTGCTCATCTCGACGCCCTCCGCCGAGAGGAAGACCACGCCGCGGTAGGCGGCGAGGTTCTTCGCGGTGAACACCTTCGGGTCGCTGGCGGTCTCCACGGTGAACCCGTGCTCGGCACCCAGCTCGCGGAAGGTCCGCACCGCCGTCGTCACGGGGTCGCGCTGCTGCGCGGGCGCCCCGTAGAAGACGAGCACGGTGACGTCGGCCGCGTCCTGCGTCGCGGCCGCCACGGGGGCGGCGTCCGCCACCGTGGTGCGCTGGGCCTGGGCGGGGACCGTCGCCATGCTGACGACGAGCGCCGCACCGGCGAGCGCGGCGAACGTCCCGCGTGCCGTCCTGCGCGAGGCGTCCGCCCCGCGGATCCTTCGTCGTTCTGTCCGTTCCATTGCTGCTCCCTTCACCACGCCTGTGTCGCGTGGGTGCATGGCGGTCAGTGGCCGGTGTGGCTGTCGCTCGAGGACTCGGTGGTCTCGGCGGTCTTGGTGGCGGTCGTGTGCCCGCCGTGCTCGTGGAACCGGTCGATGGCGTCCTGCGCGCCCTCGGGCATGGAGCCGTCGGCGTTGCGCACCAGGAAGATGCCGGCCATGCCGCCGTCCGAGTGGAACTGGACGTGGCAGTGGTACATCCAGGCGCCCGCGCCCACCTTCTGCCCGGCCTTGACCTGGAAGCCGAACGAGTCGCCCGGGTTGAGGTCGCGGGTGTCGATCACCTGGCTGGGGTCGTCCGGGCCCGTGAGGTAGCCGGTGCGGTTGTTCGCCCAGCGGTGGGCGTGCAGGTGGAAGGTGTGGAGCTGGTCCCCGTGGCCGATCGCGACGAACTCGACGGTCTCGCCGAGGTTCGCCTCCAGCATCGGGGTGTCGGGCGCCACCTTGTTGTTGATGGTCATGTCGTTGAACACCACCGTGTAGGTGCGGTCGGGCAGGATGTCGCCCTTGCGGCGCACCACGAGGCCGCCGTACAGGCCCGCGCGCAGGCCCGCCGTGCCGTGCTCGCCGTCCATCGCGTGGTCGTGGTAGTGCCAGTAGCCCGCGGAGCCGGCCACCCAGTGGCCGTCGTCGAGCTGGGTCTGCACGTGGCTGCGCCACGTGTAGGTGCGGGTCTCGCCGGGCTCGTTGAACGAGGCGTTGAAGGGGCTGCCGTCCGAGTCGGTCGAGTAGTCCACGCCGTGCGGGTGGATCGACAGCCGCTTGTCGGTGTTGTTGACGAGCTCGATCTGCAGGGTGTCGCCCTCCCACATCTCCAGCAGGGGGCCGGGGATGGTGGCCTTGCCCGGGGCCAGCCCGTAGCCGTACTGGCCGCCGGGCAGGGCCTCGGCGTAGATGGTGATGTGCCGGGTGGTGCCCAGCGTGGTGATCGGGCCCGGTCCGGCGGCGACCGCGCTGTCGGCGCCGAGCGCGAGCGCGGCGGTCGGCGCCATCAGGCCGGCGAGGGTTCCGGTCAGGACGGTACGGCGGGACACACCGCCCGATGCGGGGCGGTGGTCAGTGCTGTGCTCAGGCATGCGTCTCCGTTCGACACCGTCGGGTCGCGGTCAGGCCGGCCCGACGAGACAGGGATCGGGAGGGAGGGGAGTCGCTGACAGCGGTGTCACGAGGTGGACCACATCGTCGTTGCCTCCCAGGACGTCGGCTGATGACCGTCAGCGGCGACGGTCGTGCCCTCAGGACGCATACGGCCGCCTTGCCGGTATGGCGACAGATGGCTCGCATGCGTGTTGTGCACCACAAGGTGGCTTTGTGAACCTATGGCGACTTCTGCCGAGTGTCAAGCAAAAGATGAAGGTCGATCGTCAGACTTCGTCGGCTCGCACCGGTAAAAGGTGGTTACGGCAGGAGCACCAGGGCCGCCGTCGCGACGAGGACTGCGCCGGTGAGCAGGCCGGTCAGCGGGTGGACGAGCGCCACGGTGGGCCGGTGGCCCCGGGGGTGCGGGACGGCCCGCAGCACCCAGCCCAGCGGCCAGGCGGCCAGTGCGACGGCGATCCCGGCCGCGGCGCCGAGGTAGAGCGCGGGGACGTCGAGGGTGTTCGCGATCACCGCCACCTGGAGCGCCGTCGAGATCGCGACGACCGTCGGGATCAGGTGCACCCGCTGCTTGCCCACGGTCACGGCGGCCTTGGCCTCGTCCTTCGCGGCTGCCACCGCCCGGCGGTACCGGCTCGCCAGCAGGCCGGTGCACAGGCGGGTCAGGCCGGCGTGCACCGCCAGGGCGGCGACGTAGATGCTCGCGACCCGCCCGGTCACGACCGTGCCGTCCGGCCAGGCCCGTGCGGCGGCCAGGGCGCCGAGGGCTGCGACGACGCCGGCCAGGACCAGCCCGGCGACCGGGGCCAGGCGGGTCCACGGGCCCGAGTGCCGGACCGTCCAGCCGAACCACAGCGCGCCCAGGATGCTGACCGCGGTCGCCGCCAGGGCGTGGTCGCTCGCGTACTCCATCGTTCTTCCCTCCACCCGGGACCGGCGCCGTGAAATCGGCACAAACCGGGCGCAAGCCTAAGACGTCCGCGCAGGTCAGGGAAGGTTTCGGATATCTGGCTGGTGATGTCGCGCGATGTTCACCGAGGGGTTCAGGCGGAGTTCACCGCGCCCGCCGTGACGTGCCCGAGGACCGCGCCGAGCGTCTCCGGCGCGTCCAGCACGCCGTTGTGCCCGGCGTCCGGCTCCACCAGCCGGCTGCCCGGGTGTGCGGCGTGCAGCGCGCGTGACGAGGCCGGCGGGATCTCCCGGTCGCGCGACCCGTGCACGAACAGGGCGGGCGCCGCCACGGGGTGGCGGAAGAGGTCGAAGCGGGCGGCGGGATCCGGTTCGTCGGGGAAGAGTCGTGCGGCCACCCGTCGTGCGTGCCGGTCGTGCAGGGTCGCCGGGAGGTCGATCGCCCGGACGAACCCGTCGTTCAGGGCGTCGAACGACGGTGCGGCGGCGACGGCGGTGTACGTCGCGGCGTCCACGCCCTCCGTGACGGCGGTGCCCGCGGCGAGCGCCCCGAACGAGTGCCCGACGATGCCGGCCAGCGGCCCGGCGTCGTCGGCGATGCGGCGGATGATCGCGAGGTGGTCGAGGATCGTCGTGTACCGGCCGGTCGAGTCGCCGTGGGCCACGGCGTCGTAGGCCAGGACGTGGCGGCCCGACCGTTCCAGGGTCTCGACGAGGCGCGCGAACCGCGACGCCCGCGACCGCCAGCCGTGCACCAGCAGCACCGGGTCACCGGCCGGGTCGCCCCAGGCGTAGGTGACGACCCGCTCGCCGGCCACGCGCAGCTCGCCGCGGCGGGCGCGCTCGTGGACGGCGCGGTCGGCGGTGCGCACCGGCGCGGGCGCGCCGATCGTGCGGAAGGCGCGGTAGGACGCGGCCAGCGCGAGCGGCGGCGCGACGCGGCCGGTGACCCGGAACGCGGCGCGGACGGCGGGGTGGATCCGGGGCATGGGAGCTCCTGTCGGGAGAAATCTGGACGACCGTACGGATAGTATCCGAACGGTCGTACACTTTCCACCATGGCGAGCGACGCGGGTACCGGCACCGAGACCGACGGCAGGCGCCTGCGCGGCGACCGCACCCGCCGCACCGTGCTCGACACCGCCGTGCAGGAGGCCTCCGTGAGCGGCCTGGAGGCGCTGTCGTTCGGCGCGCTCGCGGCGTCCGCCCCCGTGAACAAGAGCGCCATCGCCGGGCTGTTCGGGTCCAAGGAGGGGCTCCAGCTCGCCGCCGTCGAGCGCGCGCGCCAGATCTACACCGAGCACGTGATCGTCCCGGCCCGGTCCGCCCCGCGCGGCCTGCCGCGGCTGTGGGCGCTCGTGCTGGCCTGGACCGCGTACTCCCGGGCGCGCGTGTTCCGGGGCGGCTGCTTCTTCCGCACGGTCGAGGTCGAGTTCGACATGCGCACCGGCGCCGTACGCGACGCCGTCGTGGCGGCGCAGCGCGACTGGGAGGCGTACCTGGTGCACCAGGCGCAGCTCGCGGCGCAGGCCGGCGACCTGTCCGGCGACACGGACCCGGAGCAGGTCGCGTTCGAGGTGAACGCGCTGCTCAACGCCGCGAACGACCGGTCCCTGCTGCTGGGCGACGATCGCGTGTACGACCGGGCGCTGGCGGCGGCGCGGGCCCTGCTCGTGGCCCACGGCGCCGACCTGGCCGCCCTGGACCGGGGTGTCACCGCGCGGGGTTAAGGTCGGGCGGTGAGCTCCTCCGCATCCGCACGCAAGCAGCTGGTCGCCCTCGCCGAGCGAGGCTTCGAGGGGCCGTGGCGGCACGCGCGCGGCGACTTCACCGCGGACGCCCGGCCCGCCTCCGTGCTCGTGCTGTTCGGCGTGCTCGACGACCTGCCCGCCGACCGCGCCGCGAACCCCGACGTCGCGGTGCCGGCCGATCTCGACGTGCTGCTCCTGGCCCGTGCCGCGACGCTGCGCAGCCACGCCGGGCAGGTCGCCTTCCCGGGTGGCCGGGCCGAGGACGGGGAGGACGCCGTCGCGGCCGCCCTGCGCGAGGCGGAGGAGGAGACCGGGCTCGACCCCGCCGGGGTGGAGGTGCTGGGCGCGTTCGGCGAGCTGCCGATGCCCGTCAGCAACCACGTGGTCACACCCGTGCTCGGCTGGTGGGCCCGCCCCACGCCCGTGCGCGTGGTGGACGTCGCCGAGTCGGCCCACGTGTTCCGCGCCCCCGTGGCCGACCTGCTCGACCCGGGCAACCGCTTCACCACGGTGCTGCGCCGCGGCCGCCAGACCTGGCGCGGACCGGGCTTCCACGTGCACGACGGCGACCTCACCCACCTCGTGTGGGGGTTCACCGCGGGCATCCTCGACGCCGTGTTCGACCAGCTCGGCTGGACCGAGCCCTGGGACCGCACCCGAGAGCTGGGCATCGCGTGATGCCCGAGGAGGAACCGATGACCGACGTGACCCGCGACGCCATCCGCGCGGCCGAGGCCCTGATCCGCCCGCACGTGCGGCACACCCCGGTGCTGGAGGCCGACCTGGCCGACTTCGGCCGCCCCGCGCACTCGCTGGCGCTCAAGCTGGAGTGCCTCCAGCACTCCGGCTCGTTCAAGGCGCGGGGCGCGTTCACCAGCCTGCTCACCCGCGACGTGCCCGACGCCGGCGTCGTGGCCGCGTCGGGCGGCAACCACGGGGCCGCCGTCGCCTACGCCGCGGCCCGGCTGGGCATCCCCGCGACGATCTTCGTGCCGAGCGTGACGTCGGCGGCCAAGGCCGACCGCATCCGCGGCTACGGCGCCAAGCTCGTGGTGGGCGGCGACCGCTACGCCGACGCCCTGGCCGCCAGCGAGGAGTTCGTCGCCGGCACCGGCGCCATGACCGTGCACGCCTACGACCAGGTGGAGACGCTGACCGGCCAGGGCACCCTCGGCCTGGAGATCGCCCAGGACCTGCCCGACCTCGACACCCTGCTGGTGGCCGTGGGTGGCGGCGGGCTGATCGGCGGCATCTCAGCCTGGTTCCGCGGCGACGTGCGCGTCGTGGCCGTGGAGCCCGAGGGTGCGCCGACCCTGCACCGCGCCCTCGCGGCCGGCGAACCGGTCGACGCACCCACCGAGGGCATCGCCGCCGACTCGCTCGCGCCCCAGCAGGTGGGCCGCCTCATGTTCCCCCTGGCCCAGCAGTTCGTCGAGCGCTCCGTGCTGGTCACCGACGAGGCCATCGCGGCCGCCCAGCACTCCCTGTGGGAGACGGCCCGCGTCGTGGCCGAGCCGGGCGGGGCGACGGCGCTCGCCGCCGTGCTGTCCGGCGCCTATGTGCCCGCACCGGGGGAGCGGGTCGCGGTGCTGGTGTGCGGCGCGAACACGACCGCCGTCCGGCTCTAGGCCGTCGCTCAGCCCAGGAGCTGCTCCACCGCGTGCTCGCCGACGCCCACCATGACCGGGTGGGTGTCCGGGTAGGAGAAGCAGATCGTCGTGTACAGCAGCGCCCAGCCCTGGGCACGGCGCCACATCCCGGCGTCCCAGCCGCGCCCGCCCCGGGCCTGGGCGTCGACCACGGCCCGGAACCGACGGCGGCCTTCGGCGTCGAACGTGAGCCACATGGCGCCCAGGTCGGACGCCGGGTCGCCGCTGGTCACGTCGCCGAAGTCGATCACGGCGGCCAGCCGGCCGCCCGCGGTCACGAGGTTGGCCGGGTGCGGGTCGCCGTGCAGCCACATCGGGGCGCCGTCGTACTCCGGGGCGCTCGCGGCGTCCGCCCACAGGGCGCGGGCGCGACGGTGCAGCCGCTCCGGCAGCAGGCCGAGGCGGTCCTCGAACGTGGCCTCGCGCTCGCCGACCGGGATGCCGCGGAACCTGTTTCCGGGGGCGTCGTCGGGCGCCGGCTGGTGCAGCGCCACGAACACCCGGGCGAGGTGCTCGGCCCACGGCGTGCGCTCGGCGGGCGGGACGAGCGCGGCGGCGACGCCGTCCACCCACCGGACCACGCCCCACGGCCACGGGTAGCCGAGTGCGTCGCTGGGTGTGCCGACGCGGACCGGCGTGGGCACGGGGACGGGCAGGCGTGGCGCCAGCAGCGGGAGCACGCTGTGCTCGTTGCGCATGAGCTGCGCGCCGAGCTCGCGGCGCGGCAGGCGCAGGGCGAGGTCGTCGCCCAGCCGGACCACCACGTTGTCCCACCCGTTGGCCACCAGCTCCAGCGGCAGGCGGGCGAGGTCGGGATGCTGCTCCTGCAGGAGCGCCCGGGCGAGGTCGACGGTCACGTCGAGGTCGGCGGCGACCACGGTTTCCTCCTTCGTCGGGGCGCGCAAACCCGGGCGCGCCGGATGAGGTGCCGGATGGGGGGTGGAGGAGGACAACCTTACGGCCTCAGCCGCGAGGGTCCCCGTGCGGGGTGCCTGCGGGAGCCGACGAGTGGATACTGACCGCATGGCCACGACCTGGACCGACGGTGACCCGGTCGCCTTCGTCGAGCGTGCCGCGCCCGCCGTCCGCCGCCGGGACGCGCACACCCTGCTCGAGCTGATGCGTCGCGTCACCGGTCAGGAGCCGCGCATGTTCGGCACGTCGATGGTCGGCTTCGGCCAGTACCGGTACGAGTACGCGAGCGGTCGTTCGGGCCAGGCGCCGGCGGCGAGCTTCGCGCCGCGCAAGGCGGCCACCACGGTGTACCTGCCGGACGGCGTCGGCGCGCACGAGGAGCTGCTGGCCCGGCTCGGGCCGCACACCACGGGTGTCGGCTGCCTCTACGTCAAGGACCTGGAGCAGGTCGACCTCGGCGTGCTGGAGGAGATCGTGCGGCGGTCCTGGTCCGCCGTCACCGCCGGTACGTTCGGACGACGGGCGCGTGAGTCCTGACGGGCGCGGGAACGCGCCCGGATGCGGTGTCACGCCGGGAACGTTCGGCGACCCGATCGCGTTGACACCAGGCCCCGACCACGAGGAGACCCGGTGCCGTCACGCCAGACCGAGCAGTTCCCCGACCAGCGCTCCGCCGAGCAGGTGCTGGTCGACGTCCTGTACGCCCGCCTCGACACCGAGGTGGCCCGCGTGCAGGCCGACCTGGCGGAGGCGTTGCGTGCCCCGTCCGGCGACCCCGAGGAGGCCTACACTCGCGAGGTGCGGGTCGCGATGCTCGACCGGCGCGCCCGCACGCTCGACGCCGCCGAGCACCACCTCTGCTTCGGCCGCATCGACGGCGCCGACGGCCGCACCCTGCACATCGGCCGCACCGGGCTGAGCGACGGTGACCACCAGCTCCTCGTCGACTGGCGGGCCGAGGCCGCGCGACCCTTCTACGCCGCTACCGCCGCCCACCCGATGGGCCTGCGCCGCCGCCGACACCTGGCCCTGGACGGGCGCCGGGTCGCCCGCGTGAGCGACGAGATCCTGGACGGCACCGAGCCGGGGCCGCACGACGTGGTCGGGGACGGCCCGCTGCTGGAGGCGATCAGCGCGCGGCGCACCGGCCGCATGCGGGACGTGGTCTCCACGCTCCAGGCCGAGCAGGACGCGATCATCCGTTCGGCGCACCGCGGTGTGACCGTCGTGGAGGGCGGTCCCGGCACGGGCAAGACCGTGGTCGCGCTGCACCGTGCGGCCTACGTGCTGGCGGGCTTCGAGGAGGCGCGGGCCGACGGCGTGCTCGTGCTGGGGCCGAACACCCGGTTCCTCGACTACATCGCGGAGGTGCTGCCGTCGCTCGGCGAGAACGACGTGGCCATGAGCACGGCGGACCGCCTGCTCGGCGACGCGCTGGGCCTGCCCGGGATCCCCGAGGCAGGTCACGAGCTGCGGCGCGTCGCGGGTGACGCGCGCCTGGCGGACGAGCTGGCCGAGGTGGTGGCGGGCTACCAGGCGGCGTCCGGCACGCTGACGGTGCGGGTGGACGGCGACCCGGTCACGCTGGACGAGCACGCGCTCGCAGAGGCGCGGGAGACCGCGGTCGGCACCGGCCTGCCGCACAACCAGGCGCGGGCCGTGTTCAAGGACCTGGTCGTGGACGTCGTGGCCGACGAGGTGCAGGCGCGCGCCCGCGTGTTCCTCGCGAAGCTGGACGAGGACATCGAGGTGCTCACCGGCGGCGTGAACGTCGACAAGGCCGCGGCCGGGGACCTGGCGCGGCTCGGCTTCGCCCCGGACGACGGCGGCACCTTCGGGCACGCCGCCGCAGTGGCCGAGCTCGACCCCACCGCGCTGGCCGCGGAGCTCGCCGAGGACGTCGCGCTGGAGCGCGCGGTCGAGGCCGCGTGGCCCCGGCTCGTGCCGGAGGACGTGGTGCTGGACCTGCTCGACCGGCGCCCCGGGCTCGCGCCGGGCGGGGAGGCGGCCTGGACCACCGCCCACCTGCCGCTGCTCGACGAGGCCGCGCACCTGCTGGACGGGCCGCCCGCCCGGACCTACGGGCACGTGGTGGTCGACGAGGCGCAGGAGCTGACGCCCATGCAGTGGCGCTCGGTGCTGCGCCGCTGCCCCGGACGGTCCATGACCGTCGTGGGCGACCTGGCGCAGGCCGGGCCGGCGACCGGCGCGGCGTCGTGGGCGGACGCGCTGGGCCGGGACCTGGCGCGGCGGGCCGACGTGCGCACGCTGACCGTCTGCTACCGCACCACCGCCGAGGTGCTGGCCGAGGCCGCGCCGCTGCTCGCCCGGATCGCCCCCGGCCAGACGCCGGCCCGGGCGGTGCGGCACGGGGACGAGCCCCGCCGCCGTGCCGCGGGCGACGACCTCGCGGCGGCGGTCGTGGAGGAGGTCGGCCGCGAGCTGGCGCACGGCGACCTCGTGGCCGTCGTGGCGGCGGACGACGCCGTCCCCGGCCTGACCGAGGCCCTGGGCACCGCGGCGAACGCGGCCGGTGCGGTCCGGGTGGTGCCGGTGTCCCAGGTGCGTGGCCTGGAGTTCGACGCCGTGCTGGTCGCCGACCCCGGCGGCATCACCGCCGCACGGCCGGGCGGTGAGCGCGACCTCTACGTCGCGCTGACCCGCCCGACCCGGCGGCTCGTCGTGGTCGGCTGAGCCGGCGGCTACCAGGACGTGGCGACCGGCATGCCCTCCTGGTACCCGGCGGCCGACTGGATGCCGACCACGGCCCGGTCGGCGAACTCCGCCAGGGACCGCGCGCCCGCGTAGGTGCACGAGGAGCGCAGTCCCGAGGTGATCTCGTCGAGCAGGTCCTCGACGCCCGGCCGGGCCGGGTCGAGGTACATCTTGCCGGTGGAGATGCCCTCCTCGTACAGGGCCTTGCGGGCCCGCGCGAAGGCCGTGCCGCTCCCGGCGGTGCGGGCCGCGACGGCGCGCGCGGAGGCCATGCCGAACGAGTCCTTGTACAGGCGGCCCGTGCCGTCGTCCTTCAGGTCGCCGGGGGACTCGTACGTGCCGGCGAACCAGGAGCCCACCATCACCTGCGACGCGCCGGCGGCCAGCGCCAGGGCGACGTCGCGGGGGTGGCGCACCCCGCCGTCGGCCCAGACGTGCTTGCCGAGCTCGCGCGCCGCGGCCGCGCACTCCAGGACGGCGGAGAACTGCGGTCGCCCCACGCCGGTCTGCATGCGCGTGGTGCACATGGCGCCCGGGCCCACGCCGACCTTGAGGATGTCGGCGCCGGCGGCCACGAGGTCGCGCACGCCGTCGGCCGTGACCACGTTGCCGGCCACGACGGGCACGTCCGGGTCCACGGACCGCACCGCCTCCAGGGCGGCGAGCATCTTGGTCTGGTGACCGTGGGCGGTGTCGACCACGAGCACGTCCACGCCCGCGCCCAGCAGGTCCTTCGTCTTGGCGGCGACGTCGCCGTTGATCCCGACGGCGGCGCCGACGCGCAGGCGGCCCGACGCGTCGAGCGCGGGGGAGTAGATCGAGGAGCGCAGCGCGCCCTTGCGGGTCAGCACGCCGGCCAGGTGTCCGTCGCGCACGACGGGCGCCAGGTCGAGGCGGGCGGAGTGCAGCACGTCGAACGCCGCCTCCAGGCCGCCCGGCCCGTCCAGCAGCGCGGCGTCCAGGAGCTGCGGCTCGGCGGACATCACCTGGGCGACCTGCGTGAAACGGTCCACGTCCGCGCAGTCCGACTCGGTCACCACACCGACGGGCCGGCCGTCGGCCACGACCACCGCGGCGCCGTGCGCGCGCTTGCCGAGCAGGGTGAGCACGCTGTGCACGGTGTCGTGCGGCGAGACGACGACCGGTGTCTCGATCACGGGGTCCTTGGCCTTCACGTCCGCGACCACGGCCGCCACGACGTCGGCCGGGACGTCCTGCGGCAGGATCGCCAGCCCGCCGCGCCGGGCGACGGTCTCGGCCATGCGCCGGCCCGCCACCGCCGTCATGTTGGCGACCACGACGGGGACCGTGGTCCCGGTGCCGTCGTCGGAGGAGAGGTCGACGTCGAACCGCGAGGTCACGTCCGAGCGCGACGGCACGAGGAAGACGTCGCCGTAGGTGAGGTCGGTGGCCGGGGACTGCCCAGGGAGGAATCGCACGTTCACCAAGGGTAAAGAATTCTTCTGCTCGTGCCTATGAGTCCGGCCACATCGGTGTGGAGGTATCGCGGGCACCCCGGAGACAGCCGTGGCAGGAGTGCCGGGCGTGGCACAGTGGAGGGGTCGGGGACCCTTAGAGTGGGGCCCCGATCCGCCCCTCACCGGGCACGACGAAAGGAAGCGCATGGGTCTGCTGAGCGACATCCGCCTCCCCGAGGACGTCCGGGCGCTGACGCCCGGCCAGATGCCGGAGCTCGCCGAGGAGATCCGCCGATTCCTCGTGGAGAGCGTCTCGCGCACGGGTGGCCACCTCGGCCCCAACCTCGGTGTCGTCGAGCTGACCATCGCGCTGCACCGCGTCTTCGACTCGCCCCGTGACGCCATCGTGTTCGACACGGGGCACCAGGCCTACGTGCACAAGCTGCTCACCGGCCGCCAGGACTTCTCCGACCTGCGCAAGCGCGGCGGTATCTCGGGCTACCCGAGCCGCGCCGAGTCCGAGCACGACGTCGTGGAGAACTCGCACGCCTCGACCGCCCTGTCCTGGGCCGACGGCATCGCCAAGGCCAACCAGGTGCGCGGCAAGGACGACCACGTCGTGGCCGTCATCGGCGACGGCGCACTCACGGGCGGCATGGCCTGGGAGGCGCTGAACAACATCGCGGAGAGCCGGGACCGCCGGCTCGTGATCGTCGTGAACGACAACGGCCGCTCCTACTCGCCGACCATCGGCGGGCTCGCCAACCACCTCGACACCCTGCGCACCACCCGCGGCTACGAGGCGTTCCTGAGCTGGGGCACGCGCACCCTGCACCGCTCCGGGGCGCCCGGGCGCTTCGCCTGGCGCTGGCTGCACGGCCTCAAGAAGGGCCTCAAGGACGTCGTCGCGCCGCAGGGCATGTTCGAGGACCTGGGCATCAAGTACATCGGCCCCGTCGACGGCCACGACACCGAGGCGCTCGAACGGGCCCTCGGCCGCGCCAAGGCCTACGGCCGGCCCGTGATCGTGCACGCGATCACCGAGAAGGGCCGCGGCTACAAGCCCGCCGAGGAGGACATCGCCGACCGGTTCCACGCCGTCGGCGTCATCCACCCCGAGACGGGGCTGCCCGTGGCGCCCAGCCGGTTCGGCTGGACCAAGATCTTCGCGGACGAGATCGTCACCATCGGCCGCCGCCGGCCCGACGTCGTCGCCATCACCGCCGCCATGCTGCACCCCGTGGGGCTCGCACCGTTCCAGGAGCAGTTCCCGGACCGCACCTTCGACGTCGGCATCGCCGAGCAGCACGCCGTCACCTCGGCCGCCGGCATGGCGTTCGCCGGGCTGCACCCCGTCGTCGCCGTCTACGCGACCTTCCTGAACCGCGCGTTCGACCAGGTGCTCATGGACGTCGCCCTGCACAAGGCGGGCGTCACGTTCGTGCTGGACCGCGCCGGCGTCACCGGCGACGACGGCGCCAGCCACAACGGCATGTGGGACATGGCGATGCTGCGCATCGTGCCCGGCCTGCGCCTGGCCGCCCCGCGCGACGAGCCGACGTTGCGCGAGGCCCTGCGCACCGCCGTCGACGTCGACGACGCGCCCACCGTGGTCCGCTACCCCAAGGGCGCCGTCGGCGACGAGATCCCGGCGCTCGAGGCCCTCGACGGCGTGGACGTCGTGGGGCGGTTCGCCCCCGACACCAACCGCCGCCAGGACGGCCCGGCCCGGCGGGTGCTCGTGGTCGGCGTCGGCTCGATGGCGGCCTGTGCCATGGAGACCGGCGCGGCGCTCGCGGCGCACGGCGTCGAGGCCACGGTGGCCTCCCCGACGTGGGTGCTGCCCGTCCCGGAGAACCTCGTCAAGCTGTGCGGCGAGCACGACCTGGTGGTCACGGTGGAGGACGGCGTGGTGGACGGCGGGGTGGGCGACATGCTCGCGCAGCGCGCCGGCGAGCAGGGCATCATCACCCCGCAGGTGCACCTGGGCCTGCCGGTCGCGTTCCTCGACCACGCCAGCCGCGACCACATCGTCCGTGCGCAGCGCATGACGGCCGCCGACGCGACGCGTGACGCCCTGGCGGCACTGGCGCTGCTGTGACCAGGGCCGGACGCACCGTCGGCGTCGAGGAGGAGCTGATGCTGGTCGGGCACGACGGCGCCCCCATCGCGCGGGCGCAGGACGTGATCGGCAGCGCGCAGCCGGACGACGGGCCGCTGGAGCACGAGCTCATGGAGGAGCAGATCGAGACGGCCACGCCCCCGCGCTGGTCGCTCGAGGACATCGCCGCCGCGATCCGGGAGGGTCGTGCGGGTGCCCAGGCGGCGGCCGACCGGCACGACGCCCGCATCGCCGCGCTGGGGACGTCGCCCCTGGCACTCGCCGGGACCACGGTCGGCAAGCTGCGGTACCTCCTGGCGCAGGCCGAGTTCGGGCTGACCGCCCGCGAGCAGCTCACCAGCGGCTGCCACGTGCACGTGGCGGTGGCCGACGACGCCGAGGGCGTCGCCGTGCTGGACCGCATCGGGCCGTGGCTCGCGCCGCTGCTGGCGCTGTCGGCCAACTCGCCGTACTGGATGGGCGACGACTCCGGGTACGCGAGCTTCCGCTCGCAGGTCTGGTCGCGCTGGCACACGGCAGGCCCGACGCGGCGCTTCGGCACCCCGGAGGCGTACCACGAGGCGGTCGAGAACCTGGTCGCGACGGGCACCATCCTGGACGAGGGGATGGTGTACTTCGACGCCCGGCTGTCGGCGCGCTACCCGACCGTGGAGATCCGGGTGGCGGACGTGTGCCTGTCGGCGGACACCGCGACGCTCCTGGCGGCGCTGGCCCGGGGCCTGGTCGAGACGGCCGCGCGGGCCGCGGGCGACCCCGCGCCGGACGTGCCAGTCGAGATCCTGCGCACGGCGCTGTGGCGGGCCGGCCGGTCCGGTCTCAAGGGTGACCTCGTGGACCCGCGGACGTGGCGTCCGGCCCCGGCGCACGACGTCGTCGGCGCGCTGGTGGCGCACGTGCGCGAGGCCCTGGCCGACCAGGGCGACCTCGATGCCGTGACCGACCTGCTGGGCGGCCTGTGGGCCTCGGGCGGCGGCGCGGCCCGGCAGCGTGCCTGGGCGGCCGAGACCGAGGGCGACCTCGCGGCGGTCGCGCTGCGCGCGGCGGACGCGACCCTGGAGTAGACGGCTCACCAGGGCCGGCCGGGCCGTCCTGCCACGAGAGCCGGCCGAGACCCGGCCCGTGTACCCGACCTACCGCCGGGTCCTGGGGCGCCTCCGCCGGCGGGGAATATCGGGTTGCCCCTCACCGACCGGTCCTGGAACGGTCGGACGATGGACCTCGCCGGCATGTTCCCACCCTTCGGCCTCCGGGTCGCCAGCGGCGACGCGCTCGCTCGGCTACGCGCCGAACGGCGTCGTCCTGCGTGACAGGCAGGGGGAGCGGGCCACCGAGAACCGGTACCGGATGACGCGTGCGGCATGGGACGCGCGGCCCGACGCCCACCGCCCCGGCATGACGCTGCGGGGCGTGGCACCGGTCCGCGCGATGCTGGGGATGGACGAGGCTCAGCCGTAGATGGTCTCGGCGTACCCCGGGCCGTAGTGCGCCTCGACCTCGGCCAGGGTCTGCTCGGGCCGCTCCAGCGTGTGCGCGAGGACGGCACGGCGCGGCACCGACTCGGCGTCCCACGTCTCCGGGTCCCACGCCCGGGAGCGCAGGAACGCCTTGGAGCAGTGGTGGAAGACCTCCTCGACGTCCACCTCCAGCGCGAGCACCGGCACGTTGCGGCGCACCTGGAGGTCGGCGAGGTAGGGCGCGTCGCGCACCAGGCGGGCGCGGCCGTTGACCCGCAGCGTGTCGCCCCGCCCGGGGATCACGAAGATGAGCCCCACGTGCGGGTTGGCCAGCACGTTGAGGAACCCGTCGGTGCGCCGGTTGCCGGGTCGCTCCGGGATCGCGATCGTGCGGTCGTCCAGCACCCGCACCAGGGAACCGGCCGGATCGCCCTTGGGGGAGACGTCGAGGTTGCCCTCGGCGTCGGACGTCGCGACCAGGCACAGCGGCGAGGCCGCCAGCCACTGCCGGTCGAGCTCGTGCAGCGCGGGGCGCACCTTGTTCGCCGCCGTGTCCAGGGGCGGCGGGATGATCTCGCGCAGTTCCTCAACGGTCGTGACGGGCGTTCCGCCGAATGTGCTCTGCTCGTGGGTCATGCCCTCAACATAGCCCTGGAGCAAATGGGGCATGTCAGACCATCCGGGTACGCTCGCAGCGCCATGACCGAGCAGACGACCCTCCCCAGCCCGGCGGACACCCCGGCCGCCGTCCCCGCACCGCCCCGGCCCTGGAAGGCTCGCGCGGCCCGCCGCGTGCTGGAGCAGGCCGGGGCGCTGCTCGACGACGCCCGCCTGCTCACCACCGCCGACCTCGGCCTGCGCGAGCGCGTCCGCGACGCCTACACCGCCACCCGCGAGGTCTGCGTGCACGCCGACCTGCGCACCGTCCCGGTCACGGCACTGGAGGAACGGCGCAAGAAGCTGCGTGTCGCCGTCCTGGAGAAGGCCGGGTTCACGCACGTCACGCAGGTGCTCGCCGCCGGGACCGACCGCCTGGTCGACGCCGGCATCGGCGCCGGCACCGCTCGGCTCGCCACGTCGGCCGCCCGCGAGCTCGCCGACCAGGCCGACGCCGAGCTGCGCTTCCGCATCGACGTCGACCCCGACGACCCCTACGCCACCGTGCTCGTCCAGGCGCTGTACGCCTTCGGCCTCGCCACCGACGCCCGGCACCGGCACCTCGACGAGGCCCGCCGTGTGGCCGACGTCGTCCCCGCCCACCTGGAGCCCGCAGGCCTCGCCGCGAGCGTCTGGCGCCGGCTCGTGGCCCCCGCCGACCGCAGGACCGCCGCCCTGGTCGCGGTCTCGGCGCTCGCGGACCAGGTGGCGGCCGCACGCCTGACCGACGACGCACGGGCGGTCCGCGCCGCCGTCGGGCAGCCGCCCGAGGCGGCCGAGGTGTGGGCCGACTTCGAGGCGCGCTCGGCCGAGTACTACGGGCTGCTGTCGCAGGTCGTGGACCTCGGCGACGACCACGAGGCCGCCGAGGGCGGGCTGCCCGCCGACGTCGTCCGCCGGGTCGAGGCGCAGCCCCTGGACCGGACCCTGCTGCGCGCCAG
Source organism: Promicromonospora sp. MS192 (assembly GCF_049532985.1). Lineage (GTDB taxonomy): Bacteria > Actinomycetota > Actinomycetes > Actinomycetales > Cellulomonadaceae > Promicromonospora. The sequence continues at coordinate 1,069,353 of NZ_CP186693.1, forward strand.
CCTGCGCGGCTACCAGCAGTTCGGCGCGAAGTACGCGCTGGTGCAGCGGCGCACGATCCTCGGCGACGAGATGGGGCTGGGCAAGACCATGCAGTCCATCGCCGTGGCCGCGCACCTCGTGGCGACCGGCGGCACGCACGTGCTCGTCGTCTGCCCTGCCAGCGTGGTCACCAACTGGGAGCGGGAGGTGCGGCAGCACTCCAGCCTGACCGCCGTCGTGCTGCACGGCACCGACCGGGAGCGGGCCGCCGCCCGCTGGGTCACCGACGGCGGCGTCGCCGTGACGACCTTCGAGGTGCTCGGCCGGCTCGACCTGCCGCACGACCTGCGGCCCGCGCTCCTGGTCGTCGACGAGGCCCACTACGTGAAGAACCCCGAGACGCTGCGCGGCCGCGAGGTGCGGCGCTGGGCCGACCGGTCCGACCGCGTCCTGTTCCTGTCCGGCACCCCGATGGAGAACAAGGTCGCCGAGTTCAAGAACATGGTGGGCTACCTGCAGCCTGAGGTGGCCGGGCAGCTCGACCCCAACGCCGGCCTGTCCGGGGCCAAGGCGTTCCGCCGCATCGTCGCGCCCGCCTACCTGCGCCGCAACCAGGAGGACGTGCTCACCGAGCTGCCCGAGATGGTGCAGGTGGACGAGTGGGAGCAGTTCGGTCCCGTCGACGGCGCCGCCTACCGCGAGGCGGTCCTCGCGGGGAACTTCATGGCGATGCGCCAGGCCGCGTTCGCGGTCACCGACCCGGGGGACTCGGCCAAGCTCGTGCGCCTGCGCGAGCTCGTCGCCGAGGCCGTCGACGCCGGCCGCCGCGTCATCGTTTTCTCCTACTTCCTGTCCGTGCTGGAACAGGTCATGGACCTGCTCGGCGACCTCGCCGTCGGCCCGCTGACCGGGTCCGTGCCCGTGCCCGAGCGGCAGACCATGGTCGACGCGCTGTCCGCGCCCGGCGGACCGTCCGTGCTGGTCAGCCAGATCACCGCCGGGGGAGTCGGGCTCAACGTGCAGGCCGCGAGCGTCGTCATCTTCTGCGAACCCCAGGTCAAGCCCACCATCGAGGCGCAGGCCGTGGCCCGCGCCCACCGGATGGGCCAGACCCGCACCGTCCAGGTGCACCGGCTCCTGGTCGAGCACTCCGTGGACCAGCGGATGATGGAGATCCTCGGCTCCAAGGCGGCGCTGTTCGAGGAGTTCGCCCGCCAGTCCGAGATCACCGACGCGTCGCCGTCGGCCGTGGACGTCGCCGCGCCGTCCGAGACCACGCTGTCGCGCACCATCCTGGCCGAGGAGCAGCGGCGCCTCGCCAGCACGGAATGAGCCTCGGCGGTCGGCGACGGGTGTGATAACCGGTTCGAGAGGTTTTCCGGTTCACTGACGTCGTGTCCCCGTTGTCGTCACCCGCCGGTGCGACGGTCGCGCACGTCACCTCGCCCGCCCGGCTGCTCGCCCCTTCCCGGCGCACCGTGCCGTTCCTCGGGCGTACGGCCGAGCGGGCCTCGTTCGCCGCCTGGTGCGAGGACCCGCGACCGGTGTCCGTCCGCCTGGTCAGCGGCCCGCGCGGCGTCGGGAAGACCCGCCTCGCGCGCGAGGTCGCGCACGAGAGGGCGCACGCCGGCTGGACCTGCCTCGACGTGCCCGACGGTGCCGAGGCCGCCGCCCTGGCCGCCGTCCCCGACGGCGCCCCCGCCCTCCTGCTCGTGGACGACGCCGAACGGCGCGGCCCGGCGCTCGCGGACCTCCTGCGGACGGCGGCCCGTGGCCGCAACGGCGCGTTGCGCGTGCTGCTGGTCGCACGGGACGCCGGTGTGTGGTTCGACCGCCTGGCGGCGACCGGCCCGGACGTCCGGGCGCTGGTCGGACCCGCCCGGTCCGACCGCGCACTGCGCCCCGAGGTGCTGCCCGGCCAGGTCGACGCCCGGCTCGTGACCGCGTTCGTGGAACCGTACGCACAGGCGCTCGGCGTCCCCGTGCCGCGGGTCGCGGTCGCCTCCGTGCCGGGCGGGGCCCGGATGCTCGACCTCCAGGCGGCGGCGCTCTGCGCGGTGCTGCGCTCGCAGACGGGCCCGCCGGCGGGAGTCCTGCCGGTCGACGTGTCCGACGCCCTCGACGAGCTGCTGGAGCACGAGCGCTGGAGCTGGTTCCGCTCGGCCGAGGAGGAGGGGGTGCTCGGCGGCACCGGCTTCCGGCCCGAGGCCATGGACGCCCTGGTCGCCGCGGCCACGCTCACCGGCGTGCGCACCCAGGACGCGGCGGAGAACCTCGTCCGCCGGGTCGCGGCGGTGGTACCGGGCGTGCAGGACGCCGGCCGGGCCGGCGTGGCCCGCTGGCTGCTGGCGCTGGACCCGGCCCGGGCCCTGCCCGCCCGGCTGCTCGACCCCCACCTGCTGGCCGAGCTGACGGACACACCCGACCTGCTCGCGGCGTGCCTGACAGGGGCGAGCCCGGCAGCGGCCCGCCGGGCGGCCCTGCGGATGACCGCTGTCGCCGCCGAGCGGCTCGACGCCCGCTGCGCGGAGCACGGACCGGCCCTGGACCGGCTGGGCGCGGCGGTCGCGGCCCTGCCCCCGGAGCACGACACCCTCCGCGCCGTCTCGGGGGCCTTCCCGCACCCGTCGCTGGCGCTGGGTGAGCTGCGCGCCGAGCTCGCATCGCGCACGCTCGGGGCCCTCGGCGCCGCCCCCGACGGCGCCCGGCTCGCCGAGGCCCGGCACGACGCCGGCGTCGCGCTGCGGGAGGCCGGCCGGGCCGAGGACGCCGAACCCCACGAACGCCGGGCGGTGTCCCAGTTCCAGCGCCTCGCGGGGGCCGACCCGCGGCGGTTCCGGCCGCGCCTGGCCGTCCAGCTCGCGCACCTGGCGGCCACCTGCGCCGAGCAGGGCCGGTACGAGGAGGCCCGGGACCTGGCGGGACAGGCCGTGGCGCTGCTGCGCCTCCTGGCCGCGGGCGACGCCACCGGTGCCGCGTGGCCCGAGCTCGCGACCGCCCTCACCGACCTGGCCGCGACGGCGGCGGCGCTGGGCGACCCCGCGGCCGCGCTGGCGCCGGGCCGGGAGGCGGTGGAGGTCTGGCGGCGGCTCGTGCAGGAGCACCCGGAGCGGTTCGTCCCGGGGCTGGCGCGTGCGCTCGCGGGCGTGGCCCGGTGGCTGGTGGACCTGGGCCGAGCCGCCGAGGCGATCGGCCCGGCCGCCGAGTCCCTGGGGCTGAGCCGGGACCTGGCGGCCACGGACCCCGACGCCCACCTGCCGGGTCTGGGTGACGCGCTGTCGGTGACGGGCAGCGCGCTCGTGGAGCAGGGGGACGACGAGGAGGCCGTCCCGTATCTCACCGAGGCCGTCGCGACCCACCGGCGGACCGCCGAGGAGAACCCCGGCCGCTACCTGCCCGACCTCGCCCGCTCCCTCCAGGCCCTGGGCACCACGCTGGCGGCCCGGGGCGAGACCCGGGAGGGCGTCGCGCTCCAGCTCGAGGCGGTCGAGGTCCGACGGCGGCTCGTGGCCGGCGACCGCGACCGGCACCTGCCGGGGCTGGCCGGCGCGCTGTCCGGCGTCGGCGCCACGTACTCGCGCCTGGACCGGCCGCTGGCCGCGCTCGACGCGGAACGGGAGGCGACGCGGGCATGGCGCGAGCTCGCCGCCCGCGACCCGGAGCGCTACCGCCCCCGGCTGGCACGGTCGCTGACCACGGTGAGCGCGAGCTTCGCGGCCCTGCGGCTGGGCGACGAGGCCGTGGCCCCGGCGTCCGAGGCGGTCGTGCTGCTGCGCGACCTGGCGGGCGGCCCCGGCCCGGACGCGGAGCGGCACCGCGCGCCGCTGGCCGAGGCGCTGCGGGCGCTGGCGCTGGCTCTGCACGACCAGGAGCGGTTCGGGGAGGCTCAGGAGGTGCGGGGGGAGGCGGAGGACCTGGGGACCCCGATGGTTCGCCGAGGAAACTGACGTTTCGTAATTGTCTAGACTTGACCTACTTGTTGCCATAGCATCGACGTACAGAAACCAGGTCGTTGTGCGCAGGTCCTGGGGGTGGTCCACGTGCAGGGCTGGGCAAGGGGAAGTCTGCTGGTCGTCGCGCTGGGAGCGGTGTCGAACCTGGCTCTCACGTTCGTTCCCGACCTGATGCCACCCAGCGTGACGGTGCCGATCGTCTGGTGCACGGCCGTCGCCACGGTGGTGATCGCCGTGCTCTACCTCGTCGAGCAGGTCTACGTCGCGCGGCACCGCCTGGAGCGGGAGGCGGAGCTCGAACGGGCCCGCCTGCTCGAGGAGCTGCGGCAGTACCGCGGCATTGAGTGGGTGAGCGCCGACCGTGAGCATCGCAACGCCTCGCTGGGAATCTGGAAGTCGGCGCGGCGGCAGGTCGTCGTGTTCGGGTTCGGCATGACGAGCGTGGCGCGCGATCCCGACCTGATCTGGGCGATGGCCAACCGTGGTGTGGACGTGGACGTGGTCAAGGTGGATCCGGTGTGGCTGGTCGACCATCCGGCGATCGCGGCGACCATCGACGGGTACTACGACCGCGACGGTGCCTTCATCGGGCAGGTGGTGCGGGCGCACGGCCGGCTCCTCGCGCTCGCCGAGGAGATCAACGCGGCCGGACGCGGTCAGCTCAACATCCACACCTACCAGACCACCGTCCAGTACAGCGGCTCCATCCGGGATCCGGGGACGCCGGAGGCGTCCGGCTACGTCGAGTTCCACCTCTATCGCAAGTCGATCGAACGGCTCGGCATCGGGCTTGCGCAGTACGACGGCGGGGACGAGCTGAACCCGCCGATCCTGCAGCACGTGCTGCACTCGCTCTCGCTGGCCGTCGGGCACCCGGTGCCGGCCGAGCGGACGGCGCCCGCGCTCGGCCCGGGCGACGAACGGCGCGTCCTGGGCGTGGAGCACCTCCGGCCGGAGACGGGTGGGTGAGGAAGGGCTGGGGTGTGGGACGATCCGGAGTGTGCCTCTGGAGAGAATTGCCCTGATCAGCGACGCGCACGGCAACCTCACGGCCCTGGACGCGGTGCTCGACGACATCGCGTCGCGTGGGATCGACCGGATCATCAACCTCGGTGACTTCGTGGGCAAGGGGCCCCGGGGCAGCGAGGTCGTCGACCGGTGCGACAAGGTCTGTGACGTGAACATCAGGGGCAACTGGGACGACCGCCTGCCCGTCTGGGACGACGAGTCCGCCGCGGAGATGATCTGGTGGCGCGACGAGCTCCGTGCGGATCAGCGCGAGTGGCTGACAGCGCTGCCGCTCAGCCACGACCTGCTGATCAGCGGGCGTCAGATCCGGCTGTTCCACGCGTCGGCGGTCAGTCCGCACGTCCGGGTGCGGGCGCGCCACACGCCGGAGGAGTTCGACGGCATGTTCGCCAACACCCCGATGACGGGCGAGGGTCCTGCGCCGTCCGTCGTGGGGTACGGCGACATCCACGACGCGTTCGTCAAGGTGGACCACGGCCGGACCCTCTTCAACGTGGGGAGCGTGGGTAACCCGCTGGACGAGCCGGTGCCGAGCTACGCGATCCTGGAGGGCGTGGTCGACGACCCCGCCCCGGCACCCTTCGGGCTCCAGCTCGTTCGTGTGCCGTACGACGTCGAGGCGGAGATCGACGCGGCCGCACGGTTGGGGATGCCCGCCCTGCGGCCCTACGCGGTCGAGCTCCGCACGGCCGTCTACCGCGGCCTGCAGCAGGCCTGATCAGGACGGGCGGGCGACGGCGACGTCGATCCAGACCTTGCCGGTGTCCTCCGGGTCGCCGACCACCCAGGGCCGCACGGAGGTCTTCGCGCCGTAGACGTCACGGGCCGCCTGGCCCACGAGCCACACGAAGGTCTCGAGCTCGTAGCGGTTCCGCCAGCGCACGGTGGTCCGGCCGTCGGCACCCGTCTTGCTCTCGAAGCCCCGGTGGCCCGAGGCGGCGACCGTCGTCGAGATGAGCGCGGTCCCGCCCGGAGCCACGTGGGCGAGCACCTTGTGCACGGCCTCGTCGTCTCTCTCGGGTGGGAAGAGGTGGACGAAGGCGGTGGCGAGCACGAGGTCGAACACCGCCCCGTCGAGCCGGGTCTCCCGGCCGTCCTCGTCGACGTACCGGCCCGCCAGGAACTCTCCGTGCAGCAGGCGGGGGCGGCGGGGCTGGGTCGGGTCGTCGCAGAGCTCCCGGGCGGCGGCGATCATCTGTGCCGAGAAGTCCACGCCGGTGACGGTGTACCCGAGTGCGGACAGCACGCGGGAGTGGGTCCCGTCGGCGCAGCCGATGTCCAGCGCCGTGGGCTGCTCGGCGCCCGTTACCCGAGGGAGCCGTTGAGTGAGCCATTTCTTGGCGTTCTCCTGGCGGGAGAGCGTTGTTGCCCGGTACGTCCCCGCGAGCGCGTCGTAAGCGTTCCGATTGATGTCAAGAATCGCCTGGAGCTGCGAGGGCGTGGTGCTGATCGCGGGAATCTCGTCGAGCACTACGGGCGGAGCGCCCATCCATCCCCCTCGTGCGCGGTGGATCGTTTCGATCCGCCAGTCGGCAGGAAAACTGGCAGGAGGTCCACCGTGGCTCACGGCGGAACGCCGCCATCGTGCCACATCCGGAGCGTCGTCGCGTCCACTCGTCGCGGTCCGCGGGGGACCAATTACCGAACAATGCGACCGGGCGGAGAAAAGAATCATCATCGAATATTGAAACGCGCACCGATTCGACTGGACTGCAGCCGCTCGAAGGCGCAAGACTTGTCGTGTGAACGAAATCACATTGGAAGCCGAAGCCAACAGGACCTGTCAGGACCTCACCACGCTCGAAGCCGCGCGGCTGCTGGGCGTGTCGAAGCTCCACGTCATCGACCTGCTCGAAGCGGGTGAGATCGACTACCACATGGTCGGTACGGACCTCCGGTTCAACGCCGCGGAGATCGCGTCCTACAAGTCGGACCGTGAGCACCGCGACGCGGAGACCCTCGTATCGGCATGACCCCCGCGCGGCGGGCGGCGCCCTGGCGCTTCCGCTGACGCAGTGCGTGGGCCTCGCGTACCTGCGACGCCATGCACACTGACGCCTGAGCGCACGTTCGTCACCTTCAGAACGTGCGCTCTTGTCATGTCCGGCCACCGTGACCCGCACCAGGCCAGGGTCAGGCCCAGGCCACCGGGGCCAGCTCCTGCGGGCCGTCGGCGATCAGCGCTGCCACGGTCGCGGCAGGTACAGGTCGCCCGCCCCACGCGTCGACGCCGACGTTGATCTGCCGCCCCCGCTGGCGCCACGTGTCGTGCACGTGCCCGTGCACCACCCAGCCGCCCCGGTCCGCGGGCCGGTGCTCGACGTACCGGTCCGCCCCGTGCGAGTCGCCCTCGTAGGGGAAGTGGGACAGCGTCACGTCCGGGACGCCGAGCGTCACCGGGTCCGGACGGTCGTGGATCTCGGCGAAACCCGCGGCCAGATAGCGCTCCCGGGCCGCCGTGCGCCGCAGGCTCCGTGCCTCAGGGTCGCCCTTGCGCAGGGAGGGGTCGCCCTCCCAGCAGCGATCGTGATTTCCGGGGACCAGGATCTTGTGCCCCGCGAGCCGGCCGATCCACGTCAGTGACTCGTCGAGGGCGCCCAGGGCGACGTCGCCCAGCACCCAGACCGTGTCGTCCTCGGTGACCGTCTCGTTCCAGAGCTCGGCCAGGCGTGCGTTCATCGCGGGCACGCCGGCGAACGGGCGGTCGCAGAAACGGATGATGTTCAGGTGTCCGAAGTGCAGGTCGGACGTGTAGTACGTGGTCATGTCGGTACGCATTCAACCGTGTCCGGGCCGCCGGGGGAACCCGGGACCCGAGCAGCGCGGCGGCCATGGGCGATGATCGGCGGATGGACCTCGCCGTCGATCTCAGCCACCGCACCGGGCGCACCGACGCCATCTACCGCGCGCTGCGCGGCGCCCTGACCACGGGCCGGGTCCCGGCGGGGGAGCGGCTGCCCTCGACCCGGGACCTCGCCCGCGACCTGGGTGTGTCCCGGGCGAGCGTGGCCACCGCGTACGAGCGGCTGGTCGCCGAGGGTTTCCTGGAGTCCCGGCCGGGCGCGGGAACCTACGCGACCGAGGCGGCGAACGACGCGCCGCCCGCGCGCCGCCGGGGTGCAGGCGCGCTGCGGCCGCGCGCCGGCTGGCACTGGAGCCCCCGGCCCACCAGCGCTGACGCGGCCGCACCCGACCACGACTTCCGCGTGGGCATCCCGGACGCGAGCCTCTTCCCCTTCGACACGTGGCGCCGGCTGCTGGCCGCCGAGTCCCGGGCGGGCGGTCCGGCGGCGGGGGCGTACGGCAGCCCCGCGGGCCTGCCCCGGTTCCGCGCGGCCGTCGCGCGGTACGTCTCGGGAGCCCGCGGCGTCCACGCCGGCCCGGACGACGTCATCGCCACCACGGGCGCGCAGCAGGCGCTCGACCTGGTGGCCCGGGTGCTGCTCGAACCGGGCGACGTCGTGGCCGTCGAGGACCCCGGCTATCCCGAGGCCCGCGAGCTGTTCGCGCTGCACGGCGCGCGCGTGGTTCCCGTGCCGGTGGACGCCGAGGGACTGGTCGTCGACGAGATCCCGGAGCGCGCCCGCCTGGTGTACACCACGCCCTCCCACCAGTTCCCGCTGGGTATGCCGCTGTCGCTCGCGCGGCGCCGGGCCCTGCTGGCGCATGTACGGCGCCACGGTACCGCCGTGGTCGAGGACGACTACGACAGCGAGTTCCGCCGCACCCGCCGCCCGCTGGAGCCGCTGCAGGCCCTCGACCGGGACGGCCGGGTGGTCTACGTGGGTACCTTCTCCAAGTCGCTGCTGCCCGGCCTGCGGGCCGGGTACCTCGTGGCCCCGCCGTCCCTGCGGGACGCCCTGCTCGCGGCCCGTCAGCTCACCGACGGCCACGGCGCCGTGCACGTGCAGGCCGCGCTCGCCCGCTTCCTCGACGACGGGCTGCTCGCGCGGCACGTCCGCAAGGCCTCGGCGCGGTATGCGGAGCGGCACGAGATCCTGCTGGACGCCCTCGCGGAGCTGCCCGTCGAGCCCGTACCCTCCGCCGCGGGCCTGCACGTGGCCGCCCACCTGCCGGAGGACGGCGGCGTGGACTCCCGGACCCTCGTGGCCCGGGCCCGACGGCGGTCCGTCGCGCTGGAGTCCCTTGCCACCTATGCGACCGGTCCGCACCGGGACGGGATCGTGCTCGGGATCGGGAACGCCGTCACGAGCTCGATCCGGCCAGGGATCCGGGTGCTGGCGAGCCTGCTGGATCCGTGAGGCCGGGTGCGCGCCGCGCCCGGCGCCGCTGCCAGGTGGTCCAGGCGAGCCCGCCCAGTGCCGCCACCACGGGGCCCGTCATGTGCGCGCCGGTCATGACGAGCAGCCCGAGCGCGGCGACCAGGGACACCGCCGCACACCACCACGCCACGCCCCAGCGGGGCAGCAGCCGCAGGGCGGCGGCCGCGCCCACCACGTAGAGCAGGGAGAACGTGGCCGTCGCCATGAGCAGGATCGCGTCGGTCGTCTGGTGCAGGGCCGCCAGCAGCGCCGTCGTGCCCAGGGCGACCACCGTGATGAGGGTCAGGGAGCGGCGCGGCGTGCGGCCCGGCCGGGCCGCGAGCCAGCCGGGCAGGGCGCCGTCCCGGGCGAGCGCCGCACCCATCCGGCTGCCACCCGCGAAGTAGACGTTGATCGCGCCCACGGTCAGCAGCACCGCCACCACCGCGGTGACCGGCCGCGCCTGCTCACCGAACCCGAGCACGAGCAGGTCCGACAGCGGTGCGGGGCCCGGCGCCGGCCCGAGCACCGCGACCGTGGCGAACGCGACGCCGAGGTACAGCACACCGACCGCCGCCACCGCGATCGCCGTGGCACGGGGGATGTCGTGCGCCGGGCGCCGGTACTCCGCGGACAGCGAGCCCAGGATCTCCCACCCCGCGAAGGCCCACACCAGCAGCGCGGCCGCCGGGCCGACGGCGCCCCACCCGTGCGGCGCGAACGGCACCAGGTTGCCGGTCTGCGCGTGCGGCAGCGCCACGACGACGGCGACCGCGAGCAGCAGCGCCACCGATCCCGCGATGACGAGCTGCGCCGTGCCGGAGACGCGCAGGTCGAACCAGTTCATGACCGCGCACACCGCGATGATCGCGATCGTCGTGACCAGCGCGGTACCGGACCCGCCGCCGGTCGCGTCGGCGACGTAGGCGCCGGCGAAGCCCGCCGCGGCCGGAGCGCCCACGCCGATGGTCCCGTAGAAGGCCCAGCCGACCATGGTGGAGGCCCGCTCGCCGAACGCGAGCCGCGCGTACGTGGCCACCCCGCCGCCGTCGGGGTGGCGCGCGCCGAGGGCGGCGAACGTCGTGGCGAGCGGGACCGAGAGGAGCACGAGCCCGGCCCACGCCACGAGCGACGCGGGTCCGGCGACGCCCGCGGCGAGAGCCGGGAGCGAGATGACGCCGGTGCCGAGCATGGCACCGAGGGTGAGGGCCGCGCCCTGGGGCACGCTGAGACCGTTCTGCATGCCCCGAACCTATGCGGCAGGTGGACCGGTGAGCGGGCCGGTTCTGGTCCGGTCGTTCAGGCCGGTCGGGGCCGGTCGGGACCGGGCCGCCTCGCGCACGTGCTGGAGACCCGCGGTCGTCGCGATGACGAACACGCGGTCGTGCGGCTGGAGGTAGCGCCCCGCGGCCGGCTCGATCAGGTGGCCGCCGCCCCCGCTGTCGAACGAGAGCGTGCGCACCGCCAGCAGTCGGCTCGCCATGCCGCGCACGCGGGGACGTCCCGGGGCGCCGTCGTCGGGCCCGGCGTCGGTCTCCGGGACGTCGAGCTCCGTGGAGTGCTTGCCGACGAGCGTGCTGTGCTCGCCGATCTCGATCTCTGCGAGGACCAGCACCCGGTCGCGGTACGGGATGGTGGCCTTGACCTCCTGACCGATCATCGCCGCGGCGAACCAGGGTGCGGCCAGGAACGACGAGCTGAGCCCCGCGGAGTCCGGCACCTCCCGGCGGATCCTGCGGGACAGGTCGCGGTCGTAGACGCGCAGCACCGTGCGCAGCGGCGGCGCGTCGGCGGTCCGCGGCACGGAGCGCGCCGCGAAGCCGATGCCGATGGTGGTCGCACCGCCGCTGGTCACCACGACGATCGCCTGCGCGGAGCCGACGTAGGCACTGCGCAGGGTGGTCGACCGGCGGGCGTCGCCGATCACGACGGGGACGTCCCGGGCACGGGCGACGGCGATGCCGCGCGCCGACTCGTCGACGTCGACGGCGATCACGGGCACGCCGCGCCGGTCCAGGGACCGCACGATGCGGGTGCCGAGGTCGCCCATCCCGACGACCACCACGTGGCCGGACATGGGGTGCAGCGGGGCGCCGGTGTCGAGCAGGCGCTGGGTGCGCACGACGCCGTCGACGACGACACCCGTGACCCAGGGGATCACGGCGACGCTGACGATCGTGAGCGCGACCTGCGTCGCCTTCACGACCGGGTGGGCGCCGTGGTCGGGGTCGCTGCCGGCCAGGGAGGGCAGCACCGCCTCGTACAGCGCTCCCGCCCACGAGGACCCGGTGGCGATCTTGATCGTCGTCGCCCCGGCGAGCACCACCAGCGCCAGGACGCCGGCCGCGAGCAGCAGGTTGCGGCCCGAGGTGATCGCGAGGGAGCGCACGTACTCGCCGAACCGGCGGTGGCGGTGCGGGTCCACCTCGTCCTCGTCGGGCTCCAGCTCGGCCCTGACCTCCGGCATCACGTCGTCCGGGCCGGCGTCGGCCAGGAACACCTTCGGGGTCAGCCCGGGCAGCTCGGCGGCGTTCGGCAGGGCCACCACCGCGTCGTCCTCGTCCGTGGCGAACAGGACCATCCGGGTCGGCAGCGACTCCTCCTCGTCCGACACGGTGACCAGCCGGCGGTGATCGACGGGTAGCCGGATCTGCCGCCGGAGGGCGGCGGCGACGATCTCCGGCGCCGCGAACGCCGACGACGACAGGACGGTGCAGTGGTCACGCTCCAGGTGCCGGCCGAGCGACTCGTCGAAGATCCGGACCACGACGTGCAGCGCGGGCCACTTCTCGCGCAGCAGCAGTGCCAGGGCGACGTTGCCGCCGTCGTCCTGCTCCACGAGCGCCGCGGACGCGGCGCGGTCGGCCCCCGCCGTGGCCAGGGAGTCCTCGTCGACCCGCTCCGCCTCGACGACCTCGACGGACGGCAGGTCCGCCATCTGCTGCGCGTACCGGGAGGCGCGGTCCGGCACCAGCACGGCCACCGTGCCCCGGAAGCGGGTGGACAGTGCACGGGTGAGGCGGAAGGCGAGGGGACCGTCCCCGACGACGACGTAGTGCGCTCTCGTGCCCGACATGGCGTCCGTCATGGGCGCGAGCGTAGCGGGACCCTCCGACACCGGGCTCAGCCGGTGCCGGAGGGTCCTCGAGCGGAGGCTCAGGCGGGCACGTTGGCCACGCCGTCCGGCAGGAACCGCCGGCCGAGCACCTTCTCGCTGTAGCCGGTGCGGTCCAGGTAGGGCGTGATGCCGCCCGTGTGGAAGCCCCAGCCGGCGCCCAGGATCATGGCCAGGTCGATCTGCTGCGGGCCGGGTACGACGCCCTCGTCCAGCATCAGGCCGATCTCGGTCGTCAGCGCGGTGAGCACGGAGTCGAGCACGCCGTCCGCGTCCAGCACGCTCTGCCCGTTCCTACCGGGCTCGCCCGGACTGAGTGCCGCGCCGAAGTACTCCTGGATCGCCGGGTTCACCGGCTTCGGCAGGCCCTTCGCCGGGGCGTCCAGCACCACGCGCGTGCCGTCCTCCACGATCCGGGCCAGGCCCTGCGACGCCGGGATGCGGTCGCCCAGGTTCTCCCGCAGCGAGGTGAGCACGTGCTGCGCCACGGCGGGGCCGACCAGGTCGGTCAGCTCGAACGTGGGCATCGGGAAGCCGAGCGGGGCGAGCGCCCGGTCGGCGACCTCCACGGGGGTGCCGCCCTCGATCGCGTCCACGACCTGGCCCATCACGAGCAGCAGGAGGCGGTTGACGATGAAACCGGGGCGGTCCGCCGAGCCGATGGCGGTCTTGCGCAGCTTCTTGGTGACGGCGAACGCCGTGGCGAGGGCCTCGTCGGACGTCTTGTCCGCCGTGATCACCTCGACCAGCGGCATCTGGGCCACCGGGTTGAAGAAGTGGATGCCGACCACGCGCTCCGGGTGCGCCAGGTCCGCCGCCATCTCGGTCACCGACAGGGCCGAGGTGTTCGTGGCCAGGATCGCCTCCGGGGAGATGATGCCCTCCAGCTCGGCGAACACCTTCTTCTTGAGCCCCATCACCTCGGTGACGGCCTCGATGACGAAGTCGCAGGAGGCGAACTCGCCGATGTCCGTGGTGCCGGACACCGAGGCGACGATGCGCGTGGCCGCCTCGGGCGACAGGCGCCCGCGGCCGGCGAGCTTCTCGGCGGTCTCCCGGACGAACGCCAGGCCCTTGTCCACGCGCTCCTGGTCCAGGTCGCGCATGACGACGGGGACGCCGAGACGCTGCGCGAACAGGAACGCCATCTGCGCGGCCATCAGGCCCGCGCCCACGACGCCGACCCGGGTGACCGGCCGCGCGAGCTTCGGGTCCGGTGCGCCCGCGGGCTTCTTGCCGGCGCCCACGAGGTTGAACGCGTAGATGCTGGCGCGCATCTCGTCGGTCATGATCAGGTCCGCCAGCGCCTGGTCCTCGGCCGCGAACGCCTCCTCCTTGGTGGCGTTGCGGGCGGCGGCGATCAGTCCGAGGGCACGGTGCGGCGCGGGGCGCGACGCGCCGACCACGACGTCGAGCCGCTCCTTGGCCGCCGCGACGACGGCGTCCCACACGGGCTGCGGGTCGAGCTCGCGGCGCGGCACCTCGATCTCGCCGGTGACGACCTTCGCCGCCCAGTGGATGGACTGCTCCAGGAAGTCCGCGGCGTCGAACAGCTCGTCGACCAGGCCGATCGACAGGGCCTCGGCGGGCTTGTAGGGCTTGTTCGCCGCCGGGCGGGTCAGGATGACCTCGATCGCCTTCTCGACCCCGACCAGGCGCGGCACGAGGTAGGCACCGCCCCAGCCGGGCACCAGGCCGATGCCCGTCTCGGGCAGGCCGAGCGCCGCGGCGTCGGACGCGACGGTGCGGTAGTCGCAGTTGAGCGCGACCTCGAGGCCGCCGCCCAGGGCCAGGCCGTTCACGAACGCGAAGGTCGGCACCCCGGTCTGCGCACGGAGGTCGCCGAGGATCGAGTACGCGGCGTGGCCCATGCGGCCCAGCTCGACGGCCTCGTCGTGGCCGTGCACCGACGTGATGCCCTTGAGGTCGGCACCCGCGGCGACGAAGTAGGGCTTGCCGGTCACGCCCACGGCGGCGATCTCGCCGGCCTCGGCGCGGGCCCGGACGCCCTCCAGGGCGGTCCTGAGCTCGGCGATGCCGGCCGGGCCGAGCGTGTTCGGCTTGGTGTGGTCCAGGCCGTTGTCGAGCGTGACCAGGGCGAGCACACCGGCGCCGCCGGGGAGCTGGACGTCCCGGACGAGGGAGTGGGTGACGCGCTCGGTGAAGGCGGGGTTCTCGGTCACGGTCAGTTCTCCTCGTCCGTGTGGCCGGAGTAGTCGGCGTGGTGCGGGTTCTCCCAGATGACGCTGCCGCCCTGGCCCAGGCCCACGCACATGGCGGTCAGGCCGTAGCGGACCTCGGGGTGCTGCTCGAACTGCCTGGCGAGCTGCGTCATCAGGCGCACGCCCGAGCTGGCCAGCGGGTGGCCCATGGCGATCGCGCCGCCGTAGGGGTTCACGCGCGGGTCGTCGTCGGCGATGCCGTAGTGGTCCAGGAACGAGAGCACCTGCACGGCGAAGGCCTCGTTCAGCTCGAACAGGCCGATGTCGTCGATGGTCAGGCCGGCGGCCTTGAGCGCCTTGTCCGTGGAGGGCACCGGGCCGTAGCCCATGATCTCCGGCGGCACGCCGGCGAACCCGTAGGACACCAGCCGCATCTTCGCCGGCAGGCCCAGCTCGGCCGCCGCGTCGCCCGAGGCGAGGATGGCGGCGGTGGCGCCGTCGGTCAGCGGGGACGACGTCGCGGGGGTGACGCGGCCGCCGGGGCGGAACGGCGTCTTGAGGCCCTGGATGGACTCGAACGTGGTCTCCGGGCGGGGCAGCTCGTCGGCCGTGGCCAGGCCCCAGCCGAGCTCGGACGAGCGGATCGCGACCGGGACCAGGTCGGGGTCGATGTTCCCGTTGGCCAGGGCCTTGGCGTACTTGGCCTGCGACTCGACGGCGAACCGGTCCGCGCGCTCCTTGGTGAGCTGCGGGAACTTGTCGTGCAGGTTCTCCGCGGTGACGCCCATGTTCAGCGCCTGCGGGTCCACGAGCTTCTCGGCCACGAACCGGGGGTTGACGTCGGCGTCGAAGCCCATCGGGTGGCGCCCCATGTGCTCCACGCCGCCCGCGATCACGACGTCGGCGGCGCCCATGGCGATGCCCGCGGCCGTGGTGGTCGCGGCCGTCATGGCGCCGGCGCACATGCGGTCGATGGCGTAGCCCGGAACGGACTGGGGGAGGCCGGCGAGCATGCCCACGGTGCGGCCGAGCGTGAGCCCCTGGTCGCCCTGCTGCGTCGTGGCGGCGACGGCCACCTCGTCGATGCGCTCCGGCGGGAGCTCGGGGTGGCGGCGCAGCAGCTCACGCACCACCTTCACGATCAGGTCGTCCGCACGCGTCTCGGCGTAGAGACCGTCCGGCTTGGCCTTGCCGAAGGGGGTGCGGGCGCCGTCGACGAAGACGACGTCGCGTACCGCCCGGCGGGTACGCGGTGTTTCCGGGGCTGCGGTCATCAGCTCCAACTCCTGGGGTTTTCGGGACGGCGACGTCCGGTGAGCGACGCCGCTGGATCGAGATACACGCTACCGCGAGTACCGGTAAAAAGCACGCACGATCTGAGACCCAGTTCGGGGCGGCTGAAACGGAGTCTCCGGGGAGGGTGCGGCGCCGAGCCGAGGGCTCGGTCGGTTGCACCGGGCGCCGCGACGACTTCGGTCGCTTGTCTTGAGATCGGCCGGTTGAGTGACCGATCTCAAGGCAAGCGACCGAAGTTAGCGCGGGGTGGGGGTCATGTGACCGAAGTCGGCGCGGGGTCGGGAGCAAGTGACCGAAGTCAAGTGGGGAGCAAGTGACCGCAGTCAGGCGCGCGGGGCGCGAGGGACCGACGCCAGTCGCGCGGCGGTGAGCGACTGACCGAAGTCAGGCGCACAGCGGTGAGTGAATGACCGAAGTCAGGCGCACAGCGGTCAGCGAATGACCGAGGTCACTCGCTCACCGCCGCGCCGAGCGGTCAGCCGCGGCGGAGCTTGCGGACCACCTTCTTGGCCGTCGGCAGGGCCGTGTTCCAGGTGTTGTACCAGCGCGAGAACGCGACGTCGATCGAGCCCACCAGCTCGTCGGTGTGCTTGGCGAAGCTCTTCTTGTAGTCGCTGATGCCGTCGTTGAGCAGGCCGTTCATGTCGTACCGCACGAGACCCTGCTCCTGGGCGATCTCGATGGTGCGCCAGTAGGTGGGCGCCGTGGCGGTGGCCTTGCGGCCCGCGTCGTTGCCGCCGCCGTACAGCAGGAACGACGTGCTGGCCGAGTTGGCGCACCACGCGAAGGTCGCCGGTGCGTCGTCGATGTAGGTGGCCACCAGCACCGACCGCTCGCCGAGCTCCCGGTGGATGTCGAGGTAGTACTTGTCGTGGTGGATGGCGAACCCGGCGCGCTCGGCCGTCTCCTTGTAGACGTCGAGCACGCGCAGCACCTCCGCCTCCTCGGTCACCCGGCGGATGTCGAGGCCCGCCCGCGCGCCCTTGCGGATCTCGTACCGCGTGGACTTGCGCATGTCCGCCATCAGCTCGTCCTTGGACCGCGTGAGGTCCAGGATGAGCGTGCTCGGGATCATGATCTGGTTGGGCGCGTACCGCCGCCCGGCCAGGTCGAGCTGCGTGCCCGCGGGCCAGTCCGGCTCGATCGTGATGCCCACGCCGCCCACGTTCTCCCGGGCCCACTGGACCACGGTGTTGGTCACGGCGTTGCGGGTCGCGGTGTCACCCACGCCGAACACGGCCTGCGCCGTCTCGCCGTCGTGGTGCGCCACCACGGGGCCGCGCGGCACGTACGACAGCGCCCGGAACTGGGCCGGCAGCGGGCGCACCAGAAGCTGCGCGAGGCCGACCGTCGTGCCGTCCTCCGTCACGCGCAACCGGTGCGCGCGCCAGTTCCCGGCCGCCTTGACCTCACCCCAGCCCCAGAGCTGGAGCGGGTGCCCGCCCAGGGCGAGGACCTCACGGTCCCAGGTCGCAGGTTCGGTGACGACGTCGACGGCGAGCGTGATGGGCTCCGACAGGGCTGGCATGGGGACGACTCTACTGGGGTACGGGCCGGGCTCTCACACCTGGTCAGCAGCTGAGTCAGCAGCTGAGTCAGCAGCCGAGCCAGCAGCCGAGCCAGCAGCACGGGCCGGCGCCCGCCCGGCGGCCGCGTCGGCGAACGCCCGCTCCAGGCCCTCGGCGAGCAGGCCGACCTGCCACTCGCGTGCCCCGCGACCGCGCAGGAACTCCGCGATCCCCGCCGCGTCGGCGCCGGCCGGCGGCGTCCAGCACAGGCGGCGCAGCGCATCGGGCTGCAGCAGGTTCTCCACCGGCACGTTGTGCTCGGCGGACAGCCCGGTCACGAGCTCGCGCGCGGACGCCAGGCGCCGGGCCGCCGCCGGGTCCCGGTCGCCCCAGGTGCGAGGCGGCGGGGGACCGTCGGACCGGGGGCCACGGACCGTGGGCAGCTCGGCGTCGGGCAGGGCCCGCGCCTCGTCGATCGCGCGCTGCCAGTAGGCCGCGCGACGCTTGGTGCCCTTGCCCCCGAACTCCTGCAGGGCCACGAGCTGACCCGCCGTGCGCGGCATGGCCTTGGCCGCCGCGACGATCGCCCGGTCCGGCAGCACCCGGCCCGGCGAGACGTCCCGTGCCCGGGCGCTCGCGTCACGGGCCAGCCAGAGCGCCCGCACGGCGGCGACCTGTCGCGGGTTGCGCAGCACGTGCATGCCGGACGTGCGCCGCCACGGGTCCACGCGGGGTGCCGGCGGGGGAGCGGTCCGCACGGCCTCGAACTCCTGGGCCGCCCACTCGGCCTTGCCCGCGGCCTCCAGCCGTTCGGCGAGGCGGTCCCGGAGCTCGACCAGCACCTCGACGTCGAGCGCGGCGTACCGCAGCCAGTCCTCGGGCAGCGGGCGGGTGGACCAGTCCACCGCCGAGTGCTCCTTGGCGAGCCCGAGGCCCAGCACCTCGGCCACGACGGCGGCCAGCCCCACCCGCTCCATGCCCAGCAGGCGCGCGGCGAGCTCGGTGTCGAAGATCCGGGCGGGGCGCAGGCCGTGCGCGGCGAACCCGGGCAGGTCCTGCGAGGCGGCGTGCAGCACGAACTCGGCGTCGCCCACGGCCTCGCCCAGGGCGGAGAGGTCCGGCACGCCGACCGGGTCGATCAGTGCCGTGCCCGCGCCCGCGCGGCGGAGCTGGACCAGGTAGGTGGCCTGGCCGTACCGGTACCCGGAGGCGCGCTCGGCGTCGCCGGCGACCGGTCCGGTCCCCGCGGCGAAGGCCTCGACGACCCGCGCGAGCACGGCCTCGGTCGCGACGACGTCGGGCAGCCCGTCGGCGGGCTCGGTCAGCGGGGTGACGGGTGGCGGCACGGGCGTCGATGTCTCCGCAGGGACTCCTCGCTCCGTGGTGGTCATGGGCCTACCGTATGGCGTTGCCTGGAAGGGCCGGTAAAGCGCCTGGTGAGAGCCGCGACGCCGTCGGGCAGCGGGGGCACTCCCGCCGCCATGGCGAGCAGGGCCGCCCACGCACGCAGGTGCGTGCCGAGCTTGGCGTCGACCGGTGTCCACGACGCGCGGATCTCCAGGTCCACCGCGTCCGGCGTCCCGTCGAGCGCGCCGTAGCTCTGGGACAGCACGCGGGTGACGGTGCCGCCCTCGGCGACGGTTCCCGTGCCGGGCTCCAGGCCCGCGGCCTGGAGGCACTCGCCCACCCAGGACCAGGCGACGTCGGCCAGCAGCGGGTCCGCCGCCATCTCCGGCTCCAGGGTGGCGCGCACCATGGTCACCACGCGGAAGGTGCCGTGCCAGGCCTCCTGGCCTGCCGGGTCGTGCAGCACCACGAAGCGGCCGGTGGCCAGGGGCTCGTCGTCGTGGTCGTGGTCGTCCGCCCCGGCCGGGCCGGGCGGCGGGCCAGGCAGCACGTCGCCCGCCAGGGCCACGCTGAACGGCGCCACCCGGCGTGGCGCCGGGATCTCCGTGAGGCGCACCTCGGTACGCAGCGCCTGACGCCGCAGGTCGGCGAGGGCTGCTGCGAAGTCGACGGGAACGCCGGTGGGCGGGCCGCTGGTCACCACTTCACCGTACGTCCACCTGACGTCCACCGGGTGGAGGCGCGCGGCTGTCTCCGGATCGTGACCTGCGTCGCCGTCCGTTCCCGGGCACTACTAGGCTGACGGAGGGGCACGGCGCGCCGCGCGTGGGCCGGCCCGGTTCCCACTGGAGAAGGAGCAAGAACGTGTCAGGCACAGCACAGATCGGCGTCACCGGGCTGGCGGTGATGGGGCGCAACCTCGCGCGGAACTTCGCACGGCACGGCTACACGGTGGCGGTCCACAACCGCTCCTACGCCAAGACCGAGTCGCTGGTGGCGGAGCACGGCGACGAGGGCACCTTCGTGCCCAGCGAGTCGATGGCCGACTTCGTCGCGTCGCTCGAGCGGCCGCGCAAGGTGGTCATCATGGTCAAGGCGGGCGGTCCGACGGACGCCGTCATCGACGAGCTCGTGCCCCTGCTGGAGGAGGGCGACATCGTCGTCGACGCCGGCAACGCGCACTTCCCGGACACGATCCGGCGCGAGGCGGCGCTCAAGGAGCACGGTCTGCACTTCGTGGGCACCGGTGTGTCCGGCGGCGAGGAGGGCGCGCTGAACGGCCCGTCCATCATGCCGGGCGGTACGCGCGAGGCGTACGAGTCCCTGGGCCCGATCCTGGAGGACATCTCCGCGAAGGTGGACGGCGTGCCCTGCGCCACCTACGTGGGCTCCGACGGCGCCGGGCACTTCGTCAAGATGGTGCACAACGGCATCGAGTACGCCGACATGCAGCTCATCGCCGAGGCGTACGACCTGCTGCGCCAGGGCCTGGGTGCCTCCGCGGCGGAGATCGGCGAGATCTTCGCGCAGTGGAACACGGGTGACCTCGAGTCGTTCCTCATCGAGATCACGGCGGACGTCCTCAAGCACACCGACGCGGACACCGGCAAGGCCTTCGTGGACATCATCCTCGACCAGGCCGAGCAGAAGGGCACCGGCCGCTGGACCGTGCAGAACGGTCTCGACCTCGGCGTGCCGATCACGGGGATCGCGGAGGCGACGTTCGCCCGCGCCCTGTCCGGCTCGGTGCCGCAGCGCGAGGCGGCGCGTGCCGCCCTGCCCGCGCACGCGCAGGCGTGGGAGGTCAAGGACCGCGACGCGTTCATCGAGGACGTGCGCCAGGCCCTGTACGCCTCCAAGGTGGTCGCCTACTCGCAGGGCTTCGACCAGATCGCCGCGGCCGCCGCGGAGTACGGCTGGGACATCGACCGGGGCGCCATGGCCCGGATCTGGCGCGGCGGCTGCATCATCCGCGCCCGGTTCCTGAACCGCATCACCGAGGCGTACGAGCGGGACGCGGACCTGCCGCTGCTGCTCGCCGACCCGTACTTCACCGACGCCGTCGCGAGCGGCCTGCCCGCCTGGCGCCGCGTCGTCGCCGGTGCGGCACAGAACGGCGTGCCCACGCCCGCGTTCTCCTCGTCCCTGGCGTACTACGACGGCGTCCGCGCCGAGCGGCTGCCGGCCGCCCTGGTGCAGGCGCAGCGCGACTTCTTCGGGGCGCACACCTACAAGCGCGTCGACCGCGAGGGCACGTTCCACACCGAGTGGTCCGGCGACCGCACGGAGGCCGAGGCGTGAGGGGTCTCCCCGCGGAGCAGGGGCCGGTAGGCGGCGGGGAGCAGCCCGTGCCGGAGATGCTGGTGGTGGGTGTCGGCGGCGACGTCGGGATGTACGCCCTGGTGCGTGCGTTCCACGAGCAGTACCGCACCCGCGCCATCGTGCTGTCCAAGGTGGCCACGCGCGCCATGCAGGACTCGGCGATCGCCGAGAACGTGGTGGTGCCGGGCCTGGACGAGGTGGACGTGTTCCTGTCCACCCTGGAGGGCGTGGCGCAGCAGCACCGGGACAAGACGCTCGTGCTGCTGACGAACGCCGACTGGCACGTGCGGACCGTCATCCTGAACCGGGAGCGGCTGGAGGCGGCGGGCTACGTGCTGCCGTACCCGTCGCTCCCGGTCCTGGAGCAGGTGAGCAGCAAGGAGGGTTTCGCCGAGGTCTGCGACCAGCTCGGCATCCCGACGCCGCGCACCGTCGCCGTCGACGTCGCCAAGCTGGTGGCCGAGGGCGGCCGCGCCGCCGTGCCCGCACTGGAGGTGGACCTCCAGTACCCGGTGGTCGGCAAGCCGTCCAACAGCGCCGAGTGGTACTACGTGGACTTCCCCGGCAAGGCGAAGATCCACCACATCGACTCCCGCGAGGAGCTCGACGTGATCCTGGGCCACCTGGCGGACGCGAGCTTCCCGGGCACGTTCCTGGTGCAGGAGTTCATCCCGGGCGACGAGACGCAGATGCGGTCCCTGACCGCCTACCGCGACACGTCGGGCGCGGTGACGATGCTCGCCACGGGCCGGGTGCTCCTGGAGGAGCACACGCCGGGCACGCTCGGCATCCCGGCGGCGATCCTCGTGGAGCCGTACGACGACGCCATGGACGCCGCCACGCGCTTCCTCGACGCGACCGGCTACGTGGGCTTCGCGAACTTCGACTACAAGCTGGACCCGCGCACGGGGCAGCACGTGTACTTCGAGGTGAACCCGCGCATCGGCCGGAACAACTACTACGTGACGGCCGGCGGGGCCAACGTGGCCCGCGTGCTCGTGGAGGACTGGGTGCTGCACCGCCCCATCCGCGCGGTGCGTGCCGTGCGCGAGGTGCTGTACACGGTGGTGCCGTTCGGGCTGCTGTCGAAGTACGTGCTGGACCCGGAGCTCAAGGCCCGGCTCAAGGCGCTCAAGGCGAGCGGCGACGTGGTCAACCCGCTGAAGTACGACGGCGACTCCGGCCTCAAGCGCCGGCTCATCGTCGAGGCGATCACGCAGAACTACCGCCGCAAGTACGCGCAGTACTACCCGGAGCCGACGTCCACGGGGTACTGACCCACCTGCCCGTTGCCGACGCCCAGGTCATCCCGGTGACCTGGGCGTCGGCACGTCCGGGGCGTTTTCATCCATGGGGAGTTCTGCCCTTTTTCACACTTGTGCGCCGCGTGCGGCATCGGGACACTATGTGCGCACTTGCCGGAGATTTCCGGCACAAAACGTGAGAGAGGCTTCTTCCTGATGTCGTTCATCGAGTCCATCCGGACCGTGCTGTCGAAGTACGCGACGTTCGGCGGCCGTGCCCGCCGGTCCGAGTTCTGGTGGTACTACCTGGCCTACGGGATCCTGATGGCCGTGCTCTACTTCGCGCTGATCGTCCCGGGCCTCACCGAGTACACGACGGCCACCATGGAGTACGCCATGGCTGGTGACCCGTCCGCCGCGGTGCCGACCATGCCCGGCTCCCTCGCGACCGGCTACCTCGTCGTGTCGCTCGTCGCGCTCGGCCTGCTCCTGCCGACGCTCGCCGTGGTCGTCCGCCGCCTGCACGACACCGGCAAGTCCGGTGCCCTCGCGTTCCTGCTGCTGATCCCGGTCGTCAACGTGATCCTGCTCATCGTCTGGGGCGCGTCCGCCGGCACCCCGGGCCCGAACCAGTTCGGCCCCGACCCCAAGGCCGTGGAGCAGGTCCCGGCCGCCTGAGGCCCGCCCATGAGCATCATCGACTCCGTCCGGACCTGCCTGCGCCGGTACGCCGTGTTCAGCGGCCGGGCCCGGGCCTCGGAGTACTGGTTCTTCTACCTCGCGCTGGCGATCGTGAACGCCGTGATCTTCGTGGCGCTCCTGATTCCCGCCCTGGTCACGATGGACCCGGTCACGCAGGAGCCGGGAGTGCTCGGGTCGATCGGCTCGACGCTCCTGGGTCTCGTCGTGCTGGGCACGTTCGTGCCGCTGCTGGCCGCGGGCGTGCGTCGTCTGCACGACACGGGTAGGTCCGGCTGGTTCTACCTGCTGTGCCTGGTCCCGTTCGTGGGCGGCATCGTGATCATCGTGCTGCTCGCCCTGCCGGGCGAGCCCGGGCCCAACCGGTTCGGGCCCGACCCGCGGTCCGTGCCGCAGCAGGTCGCGGCCTGACCTAGTCTGGGCCGCATGAGCCTCGCCCGCCCCGTCCTCGTCGTCGGGGCGGGCGGTTTCGTCGGCAGCCGGGTCGCACGCGGCCTGGCTGCCGACGGCCGTCCGGTCCTCGCGGCGTCCCGCCACCCGCTGCCCGACGGCGCCTCGCGCGCCGGTCTCGTCGCCGTCCGCTACGACACCGCCGCCGACCTGGCCGCCGCCGTCCGCGCCGCCTGCGCGGACGCCGGGACCCCGCTGCCCGGGGCCGTCGTGGCGTCGATCGGCGGCTGGCACAAGGGCGCGGCCCTGCTGGACACCGACCCGGACGACTGGTCCGCGACGCTGGCCTCCCACCTCACCGCGCACCTCGACGTCGCCCGCGCGCTCGTGCCCCTCCTGGAGCCCGGTGACCCCTACGTGGTGCTCAACGGCGCCGCGGCCCGCGAGGCCATGGCCGGCTCCGGCGCCATCAGCGTGACCGGCGCCGGGCTGGCGATGCTGGTCCAGGTGCTGCGTCTGGAGGCCGCGCAGACGTCGGCGCCGCGCTTCCACGAGCTCGTCGTCGACCACGCCGTCGCGGGCGACGACCGCAACGAGGACCCGGCCCAGACCCGCACCCCGGCCCAGGTGGTGCGCGCCCTCGGCGAGGTGCTGGACGACCCGGGCGCGCCCGCCGTCGTGCACGTGTGACGTTGCTCTCGTGGCAGGTCACCGGCGGTGCGCCGCCGGTAACCTACTGATTCGTGACAGCCGCTCCCACCACCGAGACCCACCCTCTCGCCACCGCCCTGACCGCGGTCAGGCCGCAGGTTCCCGTCGACCGGCTCGTCACCGATCTTGTCCCGCCACGCCACTTCGCCCGGGCCCGCTTCGCCACCTACCGCGCCAACCCGGCGCACCCCAGCCAGGGCCGCGCCCTGGCCCGGCTCCAGGAGATCGCCGAGCAGGTCGCGGCCCCGCGGCGCGGCCTCTTCGCGCGGCGCAAGGCCGCCCCGGCGGTCTACCTCGACGGCGGCTTCGGCGTGGGCAAGACCCACCTGCTCACCTCCCTCGCGCACGCCGTCGGCGAGGCGCTCGGCACCGACGCCGTCGCCTACGGCACCTTCGTGGAGTACACCAACCTGGTGGGCGCGCTCGGCTTCCGGCCCACGGTCGAGGCGCTCGGCGCCAAGAAGCTCGTCTGCATCGACGAGTTCGAGCTCGACGACGCCGGCGACACCACCCTCATGTCGCGCCTGATGCGTGAGCTCGCCGACCGGGGCGTCGCCCTGGCCGCGACGTCGAACACGCTGCCCGGCGCGCTGGGCGAGGGGCGGTTCGCCGCCCAGGACTTCCAGCGCGAGATCAAGGCGCTGTCCGACCGGTTCGAGACCCTCCGTGTGGACGGCGAAGACTACCGCCACCGCGACGTCGTCACCGACACCGAGCCGCTGACCGAGGCGGAGGTCACCGCCGCGGCGGCGGCCCGCCCCGGCACCACCCTCGACACGTTCGACGACCTGCTGGCCCACCTCGCCACCGTGCACCCCAGCCGCTACGGCGCGCTGCTCGACGGCGTCACCGCCGTCGCGCTGACGGGTGTGCACCCCGTGACGGCGCAGGCCGTGGCGCTGCGCCTGGTGGTGCTGGTGGACCGCCTCTACGACCGCGACGTGCCGGTGCTGCTGGGCGGCGACGGCGACACCCGGACCCTGTTCACGCCGGAGATGCTCGCGAGCGGCTACCGCAAGAAGTACTACCGCGCCCTGTCCCGCCTGGGCGCGCTCGCGGAAGAGGGCCGCGCCCTGGTCTGACCGGGTCCGTCAGGTGGCGGCGAGGCGGGCCTTCTCCGCCTCCACGTCGAAGTCCGCGGGCGGCCAGGACAGGTCCAGGGAACGCAGCGCCGTGCCCAGGAGCTCCGTGACCGCCAGCCGGGCGTACCACTTGCGGTCCGCGGGGACGGCGTACCACGGCGCCACGTCGGTAGAGGTGCGGTCCAGGAGCTCCTGATAGGCGGCCAGGTACTCGGGGAGCTTGAGGCGCACGTCGATGTCGCTCGGGTTGTACTTCCAGTGCTTGTCCGGCCGGTCCAGCCGCTCGGCCAGCCGCGCCTTCTGCTCGTCGGGCGACACGAACAGCGCCACCTTCACGATCAGCGTGCCCGACGCGGCCACCTCCGCCTCGAACTCGTTGAGCTCGCGGAAGTGCCTGCGCCAGGTCCGTACCGGCTCCAGGCGGTCCACCCGGACCACCAGGACCTGCTCGTGGTGGGACCGGTCGAAGACCCCGAGGTAGCCCGGCCGGGGCAGCGCGTTGCGCACGCGCCACAGGTACCCGTGCTCCTTCTCCTCGGCGGTGGGAACGCCGAAGCCGCGGTGCATCACGCCCTGCGGGTCCACCATGCCCACCACGTGCCGCACGATGCCGCCCTTGCCCGACGTGTCCAGCCCCTGCAGCACGAGCAGCACCGACCGGTCGCCACCCGTGCGGCCGTGCGCGAACAGGCGCTCCTGGAGGTCGGCGAGCTCGGGGGCGCGGGCGGCCATGAGCGCCTCGCCGTCCTGCTTCCGGCCCGCCCAGCCGGGTGTCGACGCCGGGTCCAGGGCGCTCAGGTCGGTGCCGCGCGTCCAGCGCAGCGCCTCCGTGGCCGGGGTGGTCCAGAAGGAGCCGGGCGTCCGCGGCGTCGTCGCCTGCGCGGCCTCGGCCGTCAGCGCCTTGTTCTTCGGGGCCTTCGTCTTCGAGCCCTTGGCCTTCGGAGCCTTCGCCATCGGTGCCTCCTCGCCCCCGTCCCGCGGCTGCGGGGCGGGCCGGTCCCGGGTGCGGCCGGTGCGACCGTCCCGGGACCAGGCTCCCAGGTCAGCTCTCGGCGCGCAGCACGGCCGTCATCCGCGGGGGCACGGTGAGGGTGTCGCCCACGAGGCGCGTGGCGCCCGGCTCCCAGGCCGCCGCCAGCCGGAACGCCCCGGGCAGCGGCGCCCGGACCGCGCCGTCGGCGGGCCGCAGCAGGCTGCCCAGGCGCAGCGCGGCGAGGCCGTGGCCGGTGTTGAGCACGAACGCGAGGCTGCCGCGCAGCACCGCGATCACGGACCGGTCGGCGGTGGAGCGGATCTCCAGCGGCAGGTCCAGCTCGTCGGTCACGGCGTGCCGGATCTCGATCAGCTCGCGTGCCCACCGCACCAGCCGCCGCTCGTTCTCGTTGCGGGGCACCACCGGCGCGTGCACGGTGTCCAGCACGAGGGGGTTGCCCGCGAGGATCACCGTGGCCAGCACGCTCGCGCGGATGTCCACGTCGTCCACGGCCAGCAGGGCCGTGGCCGGGCTCTCCTCGCCGGTCCACGGGACGGTGAGCTGCGTCGCGGGCAGCCGCGTGATGTCCTCGACCACGCTCGCGCCGGCCCGGACGCGGCTGCGGCGCCCGCCGTTCTGCCGGGTCGCGCGGCGTACCGACGGGTGCACCAGGTCGGCGAGCATCTGCAGCGCCTGGATGTCCTCGTCCTTGCCCGGGCCGGACAGGATGCGCAGCAGGATCGAGGTGAGCCGGTCGCTGCGGCCGGGGCCGTCCACGAGCAGGCTGAACCGGCGGTCGAGCTGTTCGCCCAGCCCCACCACGTAGTCCGCCAGCTCACCCAGGAACGGGTTGGGGGAGCGGTCCACGAGCGCGTCGACGTCCAGCACCAGGCCGTCCACGTGGTACTCGCGCAGCCAGTGCCGCGCGTCGTCGACCAGGAAGTCGCGCGGGCCGCGGCTGCCGCTGCCGTCGAGGTTGATACGGTCGCCCACGTAGTCCGTGCGGACGGTCGGGGCCGACGGCACCTTGCCGGCCCGGGTGCCGATGCTCGGCACCTGCCCGGTGCGGAGCTGGATGGGTCCGGTGCGGGGCCGGTCCAGCGGCACCTGTCCCGTCCGGGGGCGCATCGCCTGCAGGGCGTGGTCGCCGGCGTCGCCCAGGTCCGAGCGCGGCGGCCGCGGGCGGCCGCCGCCCATCAGATAGGGGCCGTACGCCTCCAGGCCGAGCTCCTCGGCCACGGCCCAGCGGTACGGGATGTCGAGCACGACGGCCAGACCCGCGGCGTGCGCGGCGTCGACGAACCGCTGCAGCGCCCGCGGGCCGCCGTAGGGCTCGTGCACCGAGTAGAGGCGCACACCGCGCGACGGGCCGCGGGCCGGGTCGAACGCCGCGACGGGCGCGAGCTCGATGCCGTGCACGCCCAGCTCCGCGACCGTCGGCAGCAGCGCCGCGGCGGCGTCGAGGGTGCCCTCGGGCGTGAACGTCTCGACGTCCACGTGCATGAGCACGCTGGTGGACAGGTCGGGCGGGGACCACGTGCCGTCGGTCCACTCGAAGGCGGGGTCGAAGACCCTCGTGGGCCCGTGGATGCCCTGCGGCAGCCACACGCTGCGCGGGTCGGGCAGCAGCGGCCCGCCGTCCACGGAGTAGCCGTAGTCGGTGCCGTGCCCGAGCACGCTGTCGGCGCCCCAGTACCCCGGCTCGCCGGCACCCACGAGGCGCAGCGGCATGTGCTCCGGTTCCTCGTAGGGGTCGTACGGCACCAGCACCTCGATGATGCGGGCGCGCGGCGCCCACACCACCGGTCTGGGCCCGGGAACAGGCATGTCAGGCCCAGGTCGGGGCGGTGGTGTGGTTCCCCCGGTTCCACTCCTCGGTCCGGTCACGGCCGACAGCCTAGCCCGCTGTCCGGGATGGGCGAGTCAGTACCACCACGCTGTGGGCCGTCACGGACAGACCCGTGCCGGCCTCCAGCACCGTGCCGGGCTCCGCGCTGCCGTCCGTGTCCAGCACCACGGTCCACTCCGGGCCGTACGCGACAGGCGGCAGGGTGAAGTCCAGGGCGCCCGAGTGGGCGTTGAGCAGGAGCAGGAACGAGTCGTCGACCACCGCCTCGCCCCGGGACCCGGTCTCCGTGATCGCGTCACCGTTGAGGAACACGGTCACCGTGCGGGCGTAGGACTGGTGCCAGTCCGTGTCGTCCATGCGGGCGCCGGTCAGGTCGAGCCACTCGATGTCGGCCGGGCCCTGCGCGGCCGCCCCGGCCACCTGTCCGTCGAAGAACCGCCGGCGGTGCAGGATCGGGTGGTCGCGGCGCAGCCGGACCGCGTGCCGGGCGAACTCCAGCAGCGCCCTGCGCTCGTCGTCGAGCTCCCAGTCCATCCAGGTGAGCTCGTTGTCCTGGCAGTAGGCGTTGTTGTTGCCGTCCTGCGTACGTGCCAGCTCGTCGCCGTGGGCGATCATCGGCACGCCCTGGCTGAGCATGAGCGTCACCAGGAGGTTGCGGCGCTGGCGGGCGCGCAGCTCGCGGACCTCCGGGTCGTCCGTGGGGCCCTCGACGCCGCAGTTCCAGGACCGGTTGTGGTTCTCGCCGTCCTGGTTGTCCTCCCCGTTGGCCTCGTTGTGCTTGCGCTCGTAGGAGGTGAGGTCGGCGAGCGTGAAGCCGTCGTGCGCCGTGACGAAGTTGATGGACGCGCTGGGCATGCGGCCGCTGTGCTCGTACAGGTCGCTGGACCCGGTCAGCCGGGAGGCGAACTCCGGCAGCGTGGCGGGCTCGCCGCGCCAGAAGTCGCGCACCGTGTCCCGGTACCGGCCGTTCCACTCGGTCCACAGCGGCGGGAACCCGCCCACCTGGTAGCCGCCGTCGCCCAGGTCCCACGGTTCGGCGATGAGCTTGACCTGGGAGATCACCGGGTCCTGGTGCACGATGTCGAAGAACGCGCTCAGCCGGTCCACCTCGTGGAACTGCCGGGCCAGCGTGGCCGCCAGGTCGAAGCGGAAGCCGTCGACGTGCATCTCCTCGACCCAGTAGCGCAGCGAGTCCATGATGAGCTGCAGCACGGCGGGGGAGCGCATGAGCAGCGAGTTGCCGGTGCCGGTGGTGTCGAAGTAGTGCGCGTCGTCGCCGTCGACCAGCCGGTAGTAGGCGGCGTTGTCGATGCCCCGGAAGCCCAGGGTGGGGCCCAGGTGGTTGCCCTCGGCGGTGTGGTTGTAGACCACGTCGAGCAGCACCTCGATGCCCGCCTCGTGCATCGCCTTGACCATGGCCTTGAACTCCATGACCTGCTGGCCGCGGCTGCCGTACCCGGCGTACCCGTTGTGCGGCGCGAAGAACCCGATGGTGTTGTAGCCCCAGTAGTTGGTCAGGCCCTTGGCCGCCAGCGACGGGTCGGTGACGAACTGGTGCACGGGCATGAGCTCGACGGCGGTGACCCCGAGCTTCGTCAGGTGCTCGATCACGGCCGGATGGGCCAGCCCGGCGTAGGTGCCGCGCAGCTCGTCCGGCACGTCGGGGTGGCGCATCGTGAGGCCCTTGACGTGCGCCTCGTAGATCACCGTCTCGTGGTACGGCGTGGCCGGCGGCCGGTCGTGCCCCCAGTCGAAGAACGGGTTGACCACCACGGAGACCATGGTGTGGCCCAGGGAGTCGGCGCCGTCCGGCGTCGTGCCCGTGGTGGCCTGCTCCACGTCGTCGAACGGGTAGGAGAACAGGGACGGGTCGCCGTCGAGGTCGCCGTCCACGGCTTTGGCGTACGGGTCCAGCAGGAGCTTGGCCGGGTTGCACCGGTGGCCCGACGCCGGGTCGTACGGCCCGTGCACGCGGTACCCGTACCGCGTCCCGGGGCCGACGCCGGGCAGGTAGACGTGCCACACGTGCGCGTCCGTCTCGGTGACCTCGACGCGGGTCTCGGTGTCGTCGTCCGCCAGCAGGCAGAGCTCGACGCGTTGCGCCACCGACGTGAAGAGCGCGAAGTTGGTCCCCGTGCCGTCGAACGTGGCGCCGAGGGGGTAGGGGCGCCCTGGCCAGGTCTGCATCGGACGATCATGACACCACCCGCCGCCGGACGGGGGGAGATGTCGTGGTAGGCGTGCCGTGCTCGTGGAGGCTTGGCGGGGATTCGAAATACTGTGCCAAGCGGATGCGAACAGGCCCCGGTTCCTGCGAGGATGGGGCCATGATCACGGGGGAACCCCAGTCCGCCGCCGAGCCTGTCGAGTCAGCTCCGACCGACCTGATCGACGAGTCCAACGCCTCCTATGCCCACATCGCGCCGCCGGCGGTCCGCCGCGTCGCGACCCGCCGTGGCCTGCTCGGGGGCGGTGACGTCTCCAAGGCGCCCCGCAACCTCGCCGGCTGCGAGCTCGACCCGATCTCAGGAGCGTCCAGCGGCGTCTCCTGGGACGACCCGGAAGAGCTCTGACCGAACGCCTGGCGGCTCAGCGCGGACGCCGCGCCGGGTCGACGGGGATGAGCCGCGGCATGCCCGCGGGCGCCACCTCGCTCAGCGCCAGGTAGCGTGCCTCGGCGCGGTGCAGCCGGATGTGCTCGTCGAGCGACCACTGCGGCCCGTTGGTGAGCGTCATGCCGCAGGAGCAGTCGATCTCCTCCCGGTCACCCGGCAGGTTCCGCACGAGCCCCACGGTGACGTGCGCGGCGCGGGCGTCGGCCTTGGCGCGGTGCATGGCGGCACTCACGGGCGCGTGTTCGGTCACGGCCCCACCCTACGTGCACTCAACGCACGGAACCGTGGGTGTGGTCGAGGGCCTGGAGCACGTCGTCCAGCAGGTCCGTCACGTCCTCCAGGCCCACCGACAGGCGCACGATCGACGGCGAGACCTCCGCCTCCGTGCCGCGCACCGACGCGTGGGTCATCGCGCTCGGGTAGTTGACCAGCGACTCGACGCCGCCGAGCGACTCGGCCAGCAGGAACACCTGCGTCGACTCGGCGAACGTGCGGGCTGCCGCCTCGCCGCCCGCCAGCTCCAGCGAGATCATGCCGCCGAACCGCGACATCTGGTGGGCGGCGATCTTGTGCCCCGGGTGGTCCGGCAGGCCCGGGTACAGCACGCGCGCGACGGCGGGGTGGTGCACCAGCCGCTCGGCGAGCGTCTGGGCGGTCTCGGAGTGGCGCTGCATGCGCACGGACAGCGTCTTGATGCCGCGGGTGGTCAGGAACGCGTCGAACGGGCTGGACACCGCGCCCGCGGCGAACTGCACGTAGCGCACCTGCTCCGCGAGCTCGTCGGCCCCGTCCTTGACGACGACGGCGCCGCCCACCACGTCGGAGTGCCCGCCGAGGTACTTGGTCGTGGAGTGCACCACGACGTCGGCGCCCAGGTCGAGCGGGCGCTGCAGCGCGGGGGAGGCGAACGTGTTGTCGACCACCAGCAGCAGGCCGTTCTCCTGCGCCAGCCCGGCGAGCGCGGGGATGTCGCTGATCTTCATCAGCGGGTTCGACGGCGTCTCGACCCACAGCACCTTGGACTCCGGCCGGATCGCGGCGCGCACGGCGTCGAGGTCGGCGGTGTCCACGGTCGTGTGTGCCACGCCCGCCCTGCCGTGCACGGTACGGATCAGGCGGTGCGTGCCGCCGTAGACGTCGTTCGGCACCAGCACGTGGTCCCCGGGTGCGACGACGGCGCGCAGCAGAGCGTCCTCGGCGGCCAGGCCGGACGCGAACGAGATGCCGTGCGCACCGCCCTCGATCGCTGCGAGCTGCTCCTCCAGCGCGGTGCGGGTGGGGTTGCCGCCGCGCGAGTACTCGTAGCCGCCGCGCAGGTTGCCGATGCCGTCCTGCGCGTAGGTGGAGGTGACGTGGATGGCGGGGATCGCGTCGCCCGTGGACGGGTCGGAGTGCTGTCCCGCGTGGATCGCGAGGGTGTCGAACCGGCTGGGCCTGGCGTCGTTCATGGTGGTCTCTCTTCGAGGTCGTGGTCGTGCGGTGGGGGCGGCCGTCAGACCGCGAGGTAGTCGAGCAGGTCGGAGCGGGAGACGACGCCGAGGGCCTTGCCCCCGTCGGTCACCAGCAGCGCCGTCTCGTCGGCGAGCGCGGCACGCAGCGTGCCGACGGGCTCGTTGACGCCGATGAGCTGCAGGGGGCGGCCGATCAGCCCGCCCACCTCGTCCGACAGGTTCGCCTTGCCGGCGAACACCCCGTCGAGCAGCTCGTCCTCGTGCACGGCGCCGGCGATCTCGCCGAGCACCACGGGTGGTTCCGCGGTCAGCACGAGCAGCTGCGAGACGCCGGACCGGGTCATCCGGTCGATCGCGTCGCGCACCGTGTCGGTCTGGTGCACGTAGAGCAGGGGCGGGGTGCGGTCGGCCTTGGCGGCCAGCACGTCCGCGACGGTGTGGTCCTCGATGGCGGGCGCGAACCCGTAGGACCGCATCCAGGTGTCGTTGAAGATCTTGCCGAGGTAGCCGCGGCCGCCGTCGGGCAGCAGGACCACCACGACGTCGTCCTCGGTCAGGTCGCGCGCCGCCTTGAGGGCCGCGACCACGGCCATGCCGCTGGAGCCGCCCACGAGGATGCCCTCCTCGCGGGCGAGCCGGCGGGTCATGGCGAACGACTCGGCGTCGGTCACCGCGATGATCTCGTGCGGCACGCTCGGGTCGTAGGCGGACGGCCAGAAGTCCTCGCCCACGCCCTCGACCAGGTAGGGGCGGCCGGTGCCGCCGGAGTAGACGGACCCCTCGGGGTCGGCGCCGATGATGCGCACCTTCTCGCCCGAGACCTCGCGCAGGTAGCGGCCGGTGCCGGTGATGGTGCCGCCGGTGCCGACGCCCGCCACGAAGTGGGTCACGCGCCCGTCGGTGTCGCGCCAGATCTCGGGGCCGGTGGTCTCGTAGTGCGACCGGGGACCGTTCGGGTTGGAGTACTGGTCGGGCTTGAAGGCGCCGGGGATCTCGCGCACCAGCCGGTCGCTCACCGAGTAGTAGGACTCGGGGCTGTCGGGGGCGACCGCCGTCGGCGTCACGACCACCTCGGCGCCGTACGCGGTCAGCACGTTGCGCTTGTCCTCGCCCACCTTGTCCGGCAGCACGAAGACGCAGCGGTAGCCGCGCTGCTGGGCCACCAGGGCGAGACCGACGCCGGTGTTGCCCGAGGTGGGCTCCACGATGGTGCCGCCGGGCTTCAGCTTCCCCTCGCGTTCGGCAGCGTCGATGATGCGGCCCGCGATGCGGTCCTTGGAGGACCCGCCGGGGTTGAGGTACTCGAGCTTGACCAGCACCGTGGCACTGGTGACGCCCTCGGTCACGTGGCTGAGCCGGACCAGGGGGGTGTTGCCGACGAGGTCAACGACAGAATTGACGTACTGCACCTGTTTCTCTTCCTGTTCTGCACGCGCGACGGCGCGCGCGGGGGACTGACGGACCGGGGTGGGTGGTCAGTGACAGCGACAGGAGAGGGGTGCGAGCACGTCGCAACTGTAGCGGCGCGGACCGCTCAGTGCGAGTGCGCGATGCCCAGCTCGTGCATCCGCTCGTGCTCCTCACGCTCCTTGATGCGCTGCGCGATGCGCGCCTGGACCTCCGCGCGGCGCAGCGGCGGCACGGTCTTGGGCGGCTGACGGCGTTCCGGCAGCTCGTCGAGCAGGCGCGTCACGATGTCCGCGATCTCGGCCGTGGCCCGCTCCACCGGGTCGCGGGTGGCGTCGCTCACCTTGGTGACGCCCGTGACCTTGCGCACGAACTGCAGGGCAGCGGCGGTGATCTCCTCGTCGGTGGCGGCCGGTTCCAGGCCGCGCAGCGTGGTGATGTTTCGGCACATGCTGACGACGGTACGCCGGACGGCGGCCGCGGGGGAGGGGCCGGCCGTCGGGCCACGCTCGACCAGGGTTGACCTACGTTTGGTTAAGTGATTTAGTCACTTGCCATGACTCAAGGTAGAGCCTCCTTCTCCGAGCAGCTCGCGGACGACATCGTGCAGCTCATCCGCTCCGAGAGCCTCGGCCCCGGCGACGTGCTGGAGTCCTCCCGCGAGCTGGCCAAGCGGTTCGCCGTCACCACCCCCACGGTCCGGGAGGCCCTGCGGCGGCTGGAGGCCACCGGCGTGGTCGAGCTGCGGCACGGCTCCGGCACGTACATCGGCCCCGGGATCGAGCGGTCGGTGCTGGCCAACCCGCACCGGCCGCACATCACCCGGGCCTCGGTGATCGAGCTGGTCGAGGCCCGCCTGGTCATCGAGCCTGGCGTCGCGGTCCTGGCGGCGAGCGCCCGCGACGCCGCCGCGCTGCAGCGGCTGGAGGCGGCGACGGCCACGGCGCTGCAGCCGCCGGTGCACGGGTACCGGCCGGCGCTGAACTTCCACGTGGAGCTGGCGGCGGCGTCGGGCAACGGGCTGCTGCGCGAGACCGTGGAGGCGCTGCTGCACGTGCGCGCCACGGAGCAGACCGAGATCCGGTTCCGGTACGACGACCGGCAGCGGGACCAGGCCGAGCACCTGGAGATCCTCTCGGCGGTGCGGGACGGTGACGGTCCGGCGGCCGAGCGGCTGGTCCGGGCGCACCTGACCACGATCCGGGAGTCCCTGGAGGCCGCGGACTTCGATGAGCCCGGGGCGACGTCGTGACCGCCCCGGACGTGCTGGCCGAGATGACCACCCGGGAGGCCGCCGACGCCGCCGCCGCCCGGGGCACGATCGTGCTGATCCCGGCGGGTGCGCTGGAGCAGCACGGGCCGGGCATGGCCCTCGGGACCGACCTGGTGCGCGCGGAGGGGGTGGTGGCGCAGGTCGCCGCCAACCTGTCCGGCCGGGTGGTGGTGGGCCCGTCGATCCCCGTGGGGGTCTCGCCGCACCACATGGCGTTCCCGGGCACGGTCACGCTGACCACGACGACGTTCGCCGCCGTGGTGCGCGAGTACGTGACGAGCCTGCACCGGCACGGCTGGACCCGGTTCCTGGTGGTCACCGGGCACGGCGGCAACAACGCGACCCTGACCACGGTGGCGCAGGACCTGCTGGTGTCCCTTCCGGGGGTCCAGCTCGCCTGGTCGCCGCTGACGTCGCTCGCCGGCGACGCCGTGGCCGCCATGGCCCCGAGCGCGGTGCACGGCCACTCCGGCGAGGCCGAGACCGCGCAGATGCTGCACCTCGCACCGCACCTGGTGCACACCGACCGTCTCGAGCCGGGTACCACGACCCCGGACCAGCTCGACGACGTCTCCCGGACGGCGCGCCACCACGCGCAGCCCGCCCTGACCCTGCCGTACGACCGCCTCAGCCCGAACGGCGTGCTCGGCGACCCTCGCCGGGCCACGGCGGAGGACGGCGCCGCGATCGTCACGGCGATGGTCGCCCGCATCACGACCTTCCTGGAGGAGTGGCTGGCCGCCTAGCGCCCACCCTGCTCCGACCCCCACGACGCACCTGGCCGCCAGGTGCCGGCTCCGCCCTGCCCGCAGACCGCGGGCGGGCCCGCAGAAAGGACTCGCATGTCAACGACGACAGCACCACACCGACACCACGCACGGCTCAGGCACCCCGCACGCCTCGGCGCGGCCCTCCTGGCCGCCGTGGCGCTCGCGGCCTCCGGTCTGGCCGGCGCGACCACGGCAGCCGCCGGGCCCGCCCCGGCCGGGGTCGTGCGGTCCGCCGGGTGCGGCGCGGACCCCGGCCAGGCGCCGGGCACCAGCGTGCTGCGCACCCTGGTCAGCGGCGGGCGGGAGCGCACCGTCCAGCTCCACCTGCCGGACGGCTACCGCAGCGACCGGGCCTGGCCCGTCGTGCTCGTGTTCCACGGGCGGGGCAACACGGGCGCCGGGACCGAGGCGTTCTCGGGTCTGGACGCCCTGCCGGCGATCGTCGCGTACGGCAACGGCGTGGTCGGCACCGGCGACGGCGACCGCCAGGCCTGGGAGGGCGCGCCCTACTCGGCGCCCGGCGTCGACGACGTCGCCTACACGAACGACCTGCTCGACACCCTGGAGTCCGGCCTGTGCGTGGACACCCGGCGCGTGTACGCGACCGGCAAGTCCAACGGCGCGGGGTTCACGGGCATCCTGGCGTGCGAGCTGTCGCACCGGATCACGGCGATCGCGCCGGTGGCGGCCGCGCTGTACGGCACGGGCCACCCCACCTGCGCGCCGGAGCGACCGGTCCCGGTCATCGACTTCCACGGCACCGACGACGCCACCATCCCGTACGACGGCGACGCCGGGCGCGGCCTGCCCGCGATCCCGGTCTGGGTGGACGGCTGGGCGGCGCGCAACGGCTGCGACCCGCGGCCCGACGTCGAGGAGACGGCATCCGACGTGACCACCACCCGCTGGACCGGTTGCCGTGCGGGTGCCGAGGTGACGCACGTGGCGGTGCTGGGCGGCGGCCACACGTGGCCGGGGGAGGACAGCTACTCCGGCGGCGGGTACGCCACGCACAGCATCGAGGCCCACGAGGTGATGTGGGAGTTCCTGCGGGACGAGCGGCTGCCGCTGCGGTCCGCCGGAGCCACGGGGGTGGCGTCATGACCGCCACGTCCACGTCGCCCAGCGGGCAGGACCGCCTGCCCGCCGTCCTGCGGGTGCTCGCCGTCGTCGAACGGCTCGGCAACGCGCTGCCGCACCCGTTCTGGCTGTTCTGGATCCTCGCGGCGATCCTCGGCGTGACCAGCGCCGGGCTGGCGGCGGCGGGCGTGTCGGTGGTCTCGCCGGCCGACGGCGAGACCGTCGTGGTGCAGAACCTGCTCAGCGGTGCGGGCCTGGCGATGGCCGTGTCCACGGCGGTGGACAACTTCGCGACGTTCGGGCCGATGGGCACCATCGTGGCCGTGATCATGGGCGTCGCCATCGCGGAGCGCACCGGGTTCCTGGCGGCGGCCATGAAGGTCTCCGTGTCCCGCGTGCCCGTGTCCTGGGTGGTGTTCGCCGTCGCGTTCGCCGGCACCGTCTCCCACGTCGCGAGCGCCGCCGCGTACATCATCCTGGTGCCGCTCGGCGGGCTCGCGTTCCGGGCCGTCGGCAAGTCGCCGATCCTCGGCGTCGTCGTGGCCTACACGTCCATCGCGTCCGGCTACGACGCGAGCCCGGTGCCGACGCCGAACGACGCGATCTTCGCCGGCATCACCACGGAGGCCGCGCGGATCATCGACCCCGCGGCGTACGTCTCCCCGGTGAGCAACTGGTTCTTCAACATCGGGTCCTCGCTGCTGCTGGCGATCGTGATCACGCTGGTCACCAACCTGGTGCTCGCCAGGCGCCCGGACCTGGACGCCGACCCCGACGCCGACCTGGACGACGTCGAGGGGCTGGAGCTGTCGGCCCGCGACCGGTCCGCGCTGCGCGCGGCGCTGCTGTCCGGGCTGGGCGCGGTCCTGGTGGTCGCCGCGGTGGTGCTGCCGCCGGCGTCGCCGCTGCGGGGTGAGGGCGGGAGCCTGACCGAGTCGCCGTTCCTGGACGGCATCGCGGCGATCGTGGCCGTGCTGTTCGCGCTGGTCGGCATCGTGTACGGGTGGCGGTCCGGGGCGATCACGACGGCCGGGGACGTGCCGCGGCTGATGGCCGAGGGCGTGCGGCAGATGGCGCCGGTGCTGGTGCTGTTCTTCGCCATCGCCCAGTTCCTCGCGTACTTCGACTGGACGCACATCGGCGACGTCATCGCGGTGAACTCCGCCGAGGCGCTGGAGACCAGCGGGGTGCCGATCTGGGTGGTGTTCCTGGCGATCCTCGCGCTGCTGTCCGTGGTCAACGTGCTGGTCACCAGCGGGTCGGCGATGTGGGCCATCGCGGCGCCGATCGTGGTGCCGATGCTCATGCTGCTGGACGTGCCCGCCGAGACCACGCAGGCGCTCTTCCGCATCGCCGACTCCGGATCCACGGCGATCACGCCGATGAGCCCGTACTTCGTCATGGCGCTGGGGTTCCTGCAGCGGTACCGCAAGGACGCCGGCATCGGCACCCTGGCCTCGTACACGCTGCCGCTGGCCGTGTGCATGACGCTCGCCTGGACGCTGCTGTTCTTCGCCTGGTGGGGACTCGGCATCCCGCTCGGGCCGGGTGCGCCGGTGCGGTGACCGGGCCCGGCTCGTGGCCCCGTCGCGCGCGGCGGCGGGGCCACGGCGAGGATGAGCGGTGATGAACGCGATCCTGCTGCTGCCCCTGGGCCTGGTCCTGCTCAACGTCTTCGCACTGGCCCTGGTGTTTCTGCGGGCACCGCTGTTCCGGCTGCCGGTGTACTGGCCGATGGTGCTCAACGTGGGGCTGTCCGTCGCGCCCGCCGTGGTGCTCGGCATCGGGCTGGCCCTGATGCTCGCGGTCATGGCCTTCGTGCCGAGCCAGGCGCTCCTGCTCACGGTGATCGCCGTGGTGCTCGTGGTGTGGGTGCTGCTGCTGCCCAACGCGGCCTACCTGGTGACCGAGCTGAACTTCTCCCACCGGCGGCCCACCGACGACCCGGCGCCGCTGTGGTACGACATCGTGATGGTGCTCGCCCTGGCCCTGTCCGGGGTACTGAACACGCTGTCGAACGTGCTGCTGGTGCAGCTCGCCTACATCATGATCGTGCGGCCCAACGACGACGACCCCTACCGGCACCCCGACTCCTGGCTGCTGGTGGGGGTCACGCTCGTGCTGGTGAGCGTGGGGATCTACCTCGGGCGCTACGTGCGGTTCAACACCTGGGACCTGCTGCACCCGGCCTCGTTCGCCCGCAAGCTCGCCGGGCACCTGAGGGTGCCGGCGAACCTGCGGGCGCTCGGGGGGTTCGTCGTCGTGCACGCGCTGTTCCTCGGGGTGCTGTACCTGCTGATCGTCGCCCCCGTGATGGTGCTCGTGGCCGCCGTGAGCCGGTGAGCCCGAGGCGTCCGGCTCGTCGTCAGTCCGGCAGGCCGGCGACCGCGAAGTACGTGGTGCAGGCGCCGCCCTCGGACTCGTAGCCGGTCGCCAGCTCCAGCACCTCGTCGCGCTCGGGCAGCGGCAGCAGGCTGGAGCTGTAGTTGGGGCAGTAGTTGTTCCACGGGTCGAGGATCGCGACCGGCGCGGCGGCCGTCGTCCACGGTGACTCGGGCGCGGCCTCGTTCGTCATGATCGTGGAACCGTTGCCGGGCAGCACCGCGCCGCCCGCCCCGTAGAGCATCTGGCCGACGGCGAGCAGCCGCCCGTCGGGGGTGCCGTCGTCGTACCAGCTCACGGTCGGGGCGTGCCGGAAGTGGGTGCCGTCGGCGGTGGCCACGCGGTGGCCGAGCTGGGCCGGGTCGCCCCAGCTCGTGCCGTCCGGGGAGCGCCGTACGTAGTGGCGGCAGTCCTGCCCCGGGCCGCAGATCTCGTAGCTCATGAGGTACGTGCCGTTCGGCAGGGTGCGCACGACCGGCATCCCGGGCCGCAGCGCGGGGTCGGCGGCGGCCACCACGTTCTCCAGCGGCCCCCAGGTGCGCCCGTCGGCCGAGATGGTCTGCACGAGCGTCTGGCTGTGCGTGGGCTGCTGGTTCTCGTCGGAGACGTACAGCACCAGGTCGCCGTCCGGGGTCACGGCGAACTCCGGCTCCCACAGGCCCTTCGTCCCTGCGGCCGTCGCCGCCGTCGAGACGTGCTCCCAGGTGCGGCCCTGGTCGCGGCTGGCCCAGACCGGCAGCGTCATGCGGCGGGTGGCCTCGTCCTGCTGCTGGCCCACGGACGCCGACCACAGCAGCGTGCCCGCCGGGAGGTCGCCCACCTGGCGCGGCAGCTCGAACAGGGTCGAGCAGCACAGGCCCTGCGCCGCGCCGGGGTCGGAGACGGTGCCGACCCGGTCGAAGGTGCGGCCGTCGTCGGTGCTGGCGAAGATCGCGCCGTGGCCCACGTCGCCCTCGAACGTGACCACGCTCGCGATGATCGTGCCGTCGGCCGCGCCCGAGTGCTCCAGCCGGATCGCGCGCGGGTAGAGGGCCGCCCCGTCCATCAGCCGGGTGCCGTTCACCGCCCCGCCGGGTGGTGGCGCGGCGGTCCCTGTGGCCGTGGCCGGGACGACCGCGGTGGTCAGGGTGAGCGCGGCGAGCGCCAGGACGGTGAGCGCGGGCCGGAGGAAACGTCGTACGACCATGGGTGCTACCTCTCTGATCGGCACTGATCTGATCGACACTGATCTCGGCGGCCACGGTAGTGACGGACCCACGCTTGAGTCAACGTTGCACCACCCCTGGCGGGATCACGCCCGGACCCGGGTGCGGTACCGCAGCGGGGACACACCCACCTCCCGCTTGAACGCGGTGCTGAACGCGCTCTCCGACGCGTAGCCGAGCTCGGCAGCCAGTGCGCCGACGCGGACGTCCTGGTGCCGCAGGGCGCGCCGGGCGAGCAGCATGCGCCACCGGTTCAGGTACGCGACGGGCGGGATCCCCGCCACGGCGCGGAACCGCTGCGCGAACGACGTCCGCGACATCGCGGCGGCGCGGGACAGCTCCGTCAGGCCCCACGCCCGGGCCGGGTCGGCGTGCATGAGGCCGACGGCGGGGCGCAGCCGGTCGTCCGCCAGCAGCCGCAGCCAGCCCGCGGGCGGTCCGGCCGGGTCGCCCGCGGCCTCGTCCGTCGTCTGCTCGATGTAGGCCCGCAGCACCTCCAGCAGCAGGAGCTGCCCGTGCTGCCGGACGGCGAAGGCCGTGCCGACCCGGTTCCCGGTCACCTCGACGGACAGCCGGTGCAGGGTGCCGCGCAGGTTGGTCGCGGCCACCCCGGACCCGCGCACGTGGGCCAGCGGCGGGAGCGCCTGGCTCAGCAGCGCGTGCCCTGCGGGGTCGAGGTCGACATGACCGCCGATGACGACGTCGCGCGCGGCGCCCGCGGACCCCGGCGGCGGGAGGGTGGCGAAGTCGGCGTCCGGCACGACCTCGCGGGGCGGTCCGTCGCCCGTGCCGCCCTCGGCCCGCAGCCACGTCCGCCCGTTCAGGACGGCGACGTCGCCGGGCCCCAGCGCGACGGGTCCGGCGCCGTCGGTGCTCAGGCGGGCGCGACCGCTGACCACCGCGAAGAACTTGATGCCCTCGATCTCGGCGCGCGAGACCCACGGCCCGTGCACGGCGAACCCGCCCGACACGAGGCCGCGCACCTCGACGAGGTCGAACACGGCGGAGAGCTGGTCCTCGATCACCTCCGTACTCTCGCGCAAGAAATACGCACTGACAAGTATTCAGAGTCCGCCTGCGCGCAGGCAGGGTGGTGACCATGCAGACAACACACCAGCAGCACCCCCTCGGCACCGGCTTCACCCCGGCCTCCACGGCCGACGACGTGCTGGCCGGGATCGACCTGACCGGCACGAACGTCGTCGTCACCGGCGGGCACAACGGCATCGGACGCGAGACCACCCGGGCGCTCGCCGCCGCCGGGGCCTCCGTCACCGTCGCGGCGCGCAACCCCGAGCGGGCCGCCGAGCAGCTCGCCGGCATCCCGCGCGTCGACACCGGGAGGCTGGACCTCATGGACCCGGCGTCGGTCGACGCGTTCGCCGCCTGGTACCTGGGCTCCGGCCGGCCGCTGCACGTGCTGATCAACAACGCGGGCATCATGGCGGGGCCGCTGGTGCGCGACGCACGCGGCTACGAGTCCCAGTTCGCGACGAACCACCTGGGGCACTTCCAGCTCACCCTCGGCCTGCTGCCCGCGCTGCGCGCCGCGCACGGCGCCCGGGTGGTCAACCTGACCTCGGGCGGGCACCGCTTGTCCGGCATCCGGTGGGACGACCCGCACTTCACGGCGGGCTACGACGAGATGGGCATGCTCGCCTACGGCCAGTCCAAGACCGCGAACGTGCTCTTCGCGGTCGAGCTCGACCGGCGCTGGGCCGCCGACGGGATCCGCGGGTACGCGGTGCACCCCGGCATCGTCATGACCACCAACCTGGGCCCGTGGCTCGCCGAGGGCGAGCAGCGCACCCCGTGGCTGGACCACGACGCCCGGCGGGCCATGGGGCTGGTCGACGAGGCAGGCGAACCCGTCGTCGACCCGGACAACGAGAAGAAGACGGTCCAGCAGGGGGCGAGCACGAGCGTGTTCGCGGCCACGAGCCCGCTGCTGGCCGGGATCGGCGGCGTCTACCTCAAGGACAACGACGTCTCGCCCCTGGACCCCGAGCCCCAGGACATCGACTTCGCCACGGAGCAGAACCCGCCCGCCACGGTGGTGCCGCACGCGATCGACCCGGGGTCGGCGCGGCGGCTGTGGACCCTCAGCGAGGAGCTGCTGGGCCGGTAGCCGGCGCCCCGCCTAGGATCGCTCGCGTGAGTGCTGTCCCGCGCAAGAACCACCAGATCGCGGTGCTCGTGCTGGAGGGCGCCAAGCCGCTCGACGTCGGCATCCCCGCGCAGGTGTTCTCCAACCGGCCGAGCATGCCCTACGAGGTGCGCGTGTGCGGGGCGGCGCCGGGCCTGGTGACCGGCGGCGACGGCCTCTCGTACCACGTCGCCGAGGGGCTGGCCGCGCTGGAGCGCGCCGACACCGTCTTCGTCCCCGGGTACCGCACGCCCGCGGACGCCGACCCGCCGGCCGTGGTCGTCGACGCGCTCCGCGCCGCGCACGCGCGCGGGGCGCGGCTGGCGGCGATCTCGACCGGCGCGTTCGCGCTCGCGGCGACCGGGCTGCTGGACGGCCGGCGTGCCACCACCCACTGGCACTACACCCGGGCGCTGCGCGAGCGGTACCCGCGCGTGCAGGTCGACGAGAACGTGCTGTTCGTGGACGAGGGCGGCGTGCTGACCTCGGCGGGTGCCGCCTCGGGCATCGACCTGTGCCTGCACCTGGTGCGGCGCGACCACGGTGTGGGGCTGTCCAACCACGTGGCACGGCGGCTCGTGGCGGCGCCGTACCGCAGCGGGGGACAGGCGCAGTACGTGCCCCGCAGCGTGCCCGAACCGCTCGGCGACCTGTTCGCCGAGACGCGCGCGTGGGCGCTGGAGCACCTCGCCGAGCCGCTGACGCTGGAGACGCTCGCCGCCAACGCCCGGGTCTCGGCGCGCACGTTCTCGCGGCGGTTCGTCCAGGACACCGGCTACACGCCGATGCAGTGGGTGCTGCGGGCACGCGTGGACCTGGCCCGGGAGCTGCTGGAACGCAGCGACCTGGGCGTGGAGCAGATCGCGCACCGGGTGGGGCTCGGCACCGCGGCGAACTTGCGCCTGCACTTCCACCGGATCCTGGGCACATCGCCCACGGAGTACCGGCACACCTTCTCGGCGTGAGCGTGCGGCACAGGGGTGGCGAGATCCTTGCGGGTG
This sequence comes from Promicromonospora sp. MS192, assembly GCF_049532985.1. Lineage (GTDB taxonomy): Bacteria > Actinomycetota > Actinomycetes > Actinomycetales > Cellulomonadaceae > Promicromonospora. Next base: position 1,112,605 of record NZ_CP186693.1, read on the forward strand.
GTGGCGAAGTGTCTGGCGGGATCCTTGCGCACCGGGGCGATCGAGCCGCTTTCGGGCCGTCCGCGTGCGACGGAGCATGGGTGCGACGAAAGGAAACGACACCCATGACCCGCATCGCCATCAACGGCTTCGGTCGCATCGGCCGCAACTCCCTGCGCGCCCTGCTGGAGCGTGACAGCACGCTCGAGGTGGTCGCCGTCAACGACCTCACCGCCCCCGACGCCCTCGCGCACCTGCTCAAGTACGACAGCTCGCTCGGCCGGCTCGGCCGTCCCGTCGAGGTCGACGGCGACGAGCTCGTCGTCGACGGCCGCCGCATCACGGTGCTCGCCGAGCGCGAGCCGGGCAAGCTGCCGTGGGCGGAGCTCGACGTCGACATCGTGCTGGAGTCCACCGGCCGGTTCACCGCCGCCGACGCCGCCCGCGCCCACCTCGACGCCGGGGCCCGGAAGGTGCTGGTCAGCGCCCCGTCGGCCGGCGCCGACGTCACGCTCGCCTACGGTGTGAACACCGACGCCTACGACCCGGCAGCGCACACGATCGTGTCGAACGCGTCGTGCACCACCAACGCCCTGGCGCCGCTCGCCTCCGTGCTGGACGACCTGGCGGGCATCGAGCACGGCTTCATGACCACCGTGCACGCCTACACCCAGGAGCAGAACCTCCAGGACGGGCCGCACCGCGACTGGCGTCGTGCCCGCGCCGCCGCCGTCAACATCGCGCCCACCACCACCGGCGCGGCCAAGGCGATCGGGCTGGTGCTCCCGGGCCTGGACGGCAAGCTGTCGGGCGACTCGATCCGCGTGCCCGTGCCGGTCGGTTCCCTCGTGGAGCTGAACACCACGGTCGCCCGCGAGGTCACCCGCGACGAGGTGCTCGCCGCGTACCGCGCCGCCGCCGACGGTCCGCTGGCCGGCATCCTCGACTACTCCGACGAGCCGCTGGTCTCCAGCGACATCACGGGCGAGGCGGCGTCGGCGATCTTCGACGCAGCCCTGGTCCGGGTCGAGGGCCGGCACGTCAAGGTCGTGGCCTGGTACGACAACGAGTGGGGCTTCTCGAACCGCGTGATCGACACGCTGGAGCTCCTGGCCCGCGGCTGACGCCTACCGGTTACGGGGGCGGACGGCGGTCCCGGTCTGCTCGACCCACCGCCGCTGCCCCCGGGTCTCCACCGCGCGCCGGTGGTAGTGGGCGCGGACCCACGCCACCGCGTCGGTCGGCGCCACGCCGCTCAGGGTCGCCAGGACCGCGAGCGCCGTGCCCGTCCGGCCGACGCCCCCGCCGCAGGCGATCTCGACGCGCTCGGTCGCGGCCCTGGTGTGGGCCTCGCGCAGGGCGGCGAGGGCGTCGTCGGTCGAGTCCGGGAGGCGGAAGTCCCGCCAGCGGACCCAGCGGTACTCCCAGCCCTCGACCCGGGGGTCCTTGCCGCGCAGGTAGACGGCGAAGTCCGGGGCGGGCACGTCCCCGCGCGGCCGGCGCAGCCCGGTGCCCCGGACCCGTCGCCCGTCGGGCAGCTCGACGACGCCGTCGGTCAGGTTCCAGCGGCGGAGCTCCTGCTGCTCGCCGGCTGTGCTGTCCATGGGCTCAGGCTAGTGGGTGAGGTTTTTGGGCGAGGTCGGTCCGTTGCCTTGAGAACGGTCCTTCGGGGGACCGATCTCGAGGCAACGGACCGACGTCGGCGCGAGAGGTGTCAGAAGGTCCAGCGCTGCGCCTCCGCGCCCGAGCAGGTGCGGATCTCCAGGCGCTGGCCGTCGTGCTGCGGGGTGCCGCCGACGGTGGTCAGGCACTTGCCCGACTGCGGGTTGACGAGCGCGCGGGTGGCGGACTGGTAGGTCCAGCTCTGCGCCCCCGTGCCGTTGCACGTCCAGAGCTGCACGACGGTGCCGTCGGCCGTGCCGCCGCCCGACACGTCCGCGCACCGGCCGAGCGCGCCGAGCGTGGAGCCCGACCGGGTCCAGGTCTGGGCGGCGTTGCCGCTGCAGTTCACGATCTGCAGCGGGTTGCCGTCGAACGAGTCGGCCCAGGGCACGTCCACGCACATGCCGTTGGCGGCGCGCACCGGCCCCGTGCCCGACGGCAGCGGCGAGGTGCCGCCGTCGCCCCCGCCGCCGTCCGATCCGTCGATCGGGCTGGCCGTGCCGGAGAACGGGTCGAGCTGGATGTAGGCCGCGGTCGGGTTGCCGTCGTGCACCAGCGACTCCTGCGCCAGCACGTCGTCGAACGCGAACCCGTAGGCCTTGCCGTTGGCCATCTGCTGGTGGATGAACTTGGAGTAGTAGTCGGTGACCGACGCCTCGTAGAAACCCGACGTGCTGGTGCCCGGCTGCGTGGTGCGGGTCAGCAGTGTGGAGCGGTGGAAGCCCGCGCACAGGGTGCGGGCGATGGCACCGATGTCGTTGTTGGGTGCCGCCAGGTCGTTGTAGCAGCCGAAGATCGAGTCGCTCGACGGCTTGCGGAACTCGGTCACGTACGCGCCCGAGGCGTTGGTGAAGCGCATGACGCCGTTCACCACCCGGCCGGTGAACACCGTGGCGGGGTCGTAGGAGTAGGGCGCCACCGTGAGGTTCTCGTTCGTGTACTTGGCCCACACCTGGTCGACGTACGACGACAGGACGTTGGGGTCGAGCTGTCCGGTGCCGATGGCGTGGCTGGGTGCCAGCACCCGCAGGAGCGACCCGTCCGGTGCGCGCTGCTCGAGGTTGTTCCAGCCGGGCGTGGCCTCCAGCGCGTTGACCACGTTCTGGTAGCCGTCGGGCTTGAGCATGCCGGTGCTGAGCACCGTGCCGTCGGCCTTGCGCAGGCCGGTCTGGTAGGGCGCGGAGAGGAAGTCGACCTGGGTGCTGTTGATCCACAGGCCGCCGTCGTTGAGCGTGAACTCGGTCCAGGAGAACAGCTTGTTCCGGTTGGGGTCGCTCGGGTTCTGCACGGCGGGCTGCACCAGGCGGCCGTCGTTGACCACCTTGAAGGACAGCTTGCTGCCGTAGGAGAAGTACACGCGCCCCGACATCTTGGGCAGCTGGATCGTCTTCGACTGGCCGTTCGCCGGTCCGGCGATCGAGGCGTCGGGGGCGTCCACCGGCGTGCCGCCCACGGTGGGCCAGGCGTGGAACGTGCCGGACGCGTCGGCCCAGCCCAGCCGGCCGGTGCCCGGGTCGCCCAGCACGTACACGAAGACCTGGTCACCGCGCCCGGAGTCGTTGGTGATGGTCAGCGGGATCGTGGCCGGCACGGCCGAGGCGGCCTGCGGCTGGGCGACGACGAGGGCGCTCGCGGTGACGGCGAGCACGCCGAGTGCCGCGACGGTGTTCAGCAGTGCGCGGAGCCTGGGCCTTCCGGTGCGGGGTCGTGCCTGGGATCTTGCCTCGGTACGTGACATGGAGATCTCCTCGCGTTCCGTCGAGTACGTCGTCGTACTTACTGGGATGTCAGCAGAACGGATATTAGTGAGGAATCCTGACAAGGTCACCGATCTGCCGTCGAATTCACCCGGTGCTCTGGTTGCGCGTCCTGTTCACCGCGGTGTCGGGGCACCGTCACCCGGCCGTCTCCTGGCGCCACTAGAACGGCAGCATGAACCCGGGACCTGAGCTGAACCGTCGCACCCTCCTCGGCGCCACCGGCCTGGCGGCCGCCGGGCTCCTGCTGCCGTCCGCGCCGGCGTTCGCCCGGTCAGGACGTCCAGTGCTCACGCACGGTGTGCAGCTCGGCGACCCGCGCGCCGACGGCGCCGTCGTGTGGACGCGCGCCGACCGGCCCGCACGGATGTTCGTCGAGATCTCCCGCGACCCGGACTTCCGGCGCGTGGTCCGCGTACGCGGACCGCTGCTGACGCCCGAGACGGACGGCACCGGCGAGGTACGCCTGACCGGCCTGCCCGGCGGGCAGGAGGTGCACTACCGCGTCGTGGCGCAGGACCTGGACGGCCGGGCCGACAGCCAGGCGCTGACCGGCCGGTTCCGCACCGTGCCCCGGGACCGCCGCGACGTGCGGTTCGTCTGGTCGGGCGACGTCGTCGGGCAGGGCTGGGGCATCAACCCCGACATCGGCGGCATGACCATCTACGACGCGATGGCCGCCCGCACCCCCGACTTCTTCCTGCACAGCGGCGACACCGTCTACGCCGACGGCCCCCTCCAGGAGACCGTGACGCTGCCCGACGGCCGCGTCTGGCGCAACGTCGTCACACCGGAGAAGTCGAAGGTCGCCGAGACGCTGGCCGAGTACCGCGGCCAGTTCGCCTACAACCTGCTCGACGAGAACGTCCGCCGCTTCGCCGCGCAGGTGCCCCAGCTCGTGCAGTGGGACGACCACGAGGTCACGAACAACTGGTACCCGGGCGAGGTGCTCCAGGACGACCGGTATACGGAACGGCGCGTCGACGTGCTGGCCGCGCGCGGGTTCCGCGCCTTCCACGAGTGGCAGCCGGTGCGCCGGCAGGACGCCGTCGACGGCCGCGTCTACCGCAAGGTGTCCCACGGCCCCCTGCTCGACGTCTTCGTGCTCGACATGCGCAGCTACCGCGATCCGAACTCCACGGGGACGACGCCGGAGCGCATCCTCGGCGCCCGCCAGGCCCGCTGGCTCGTCGAGGAGCTCGACCGCTCCCGCGCCACGTGGAAGGTCATCGCCTCGGACATGCCCATCGGCATCGTGGTGCCCGACGGCGACCGGATCGAGGCCGTCGCCAACGGGCTGCCCGGCGTGCCGAACGGGCGGGAGGCGGAGCTCGCGTGGGTGCTGCAGGAGATCAAGCGGCGGCGGGTGCGCAACACCGTCTGGCTCACCGCCGACGTGCACTACTCCGCCGCGATCCACTACTCGCCCCAGCGGGCCGCGTTCGAGGGGTTCGACCCGTTCTGGGAGTTCGTGTCGGGGCCGCTGCACGCCGGCGCGTTCGGGCCGAACACACTGGATCCCACGTTCGGTCCCCAGCAGGAGTTCGTCAGCGCGCCGCCGCGCGCCAACACCTCACCGCTGGAGGGCTTCCAGCACTTCGGCGAGGTGAACATCGAGGGGGACACCGGCCGGCTCCGCGTCGACCTGCGCGACCAGGCGGGGCGCTCGCTGTGGACGACGACGCTGGACCCGGAGCGGGGGAGCGGGCGGGGCAAGGGCTGACGGAGGGGGGCCGGCCCGTTCCCCGGCGCGGGGTACCTCAGCAGGCCTCGAGGACGAAGAAGATGAAGGACACGAAGGCGGTCCGCTCCCCGCTCGCGATGCGCGGCGTGAGGAGCTCGGCCGGTGTGTCCGGGGACGGCGGCGGCTCGGCGACGGTCACGATGCGGAACCCGGCGGCGGAGAACTCGTCGGTCATCGAGTGCAGCGGGCGGTGCCAGTACGTCAGGGTCCCGGGCTGGCCCGCGAACTCGTACTCCTCGGAGAACTCCCGGACGGCGAAGTAGTCCTCCTCCGGCGCGAAGAAGGGACGCACGAGCGGGTGGTTGACCGAGAGGATGAGGCGTCCGCCGGGCTTGAGCACCCGGTGCAGCTCCGTCAGTGGCCCGTGCCAGTCCTCGAAGTAGTGCAGCACCAGGGACGAGACCACGTCGTCGAAGGTGCCGTCCGCGTAGGGGAGGGGCCGCGTGAGGTCGGCGACGGTCAGCGGCACGTCGTCGCCGAGCCGACGGCGGGCGAGCTCGATCATCGCGGGGCTGCCGTCGAGGCCGGACATCTCAGCGCCGCGGTCGCGCAGCGCGGCCGACAGCGGCCCGGACCCGCAGCCGGCGTCGAGGACCTTGCGGCCGCGCACATCACCCGCCAGTCGGACCATGGCCGGCCGTTCGTACCAGGCGTTGAGCAGGCTGCCGGAGTTCTCGGCGTCGTAGCTCGCGGCGAACTCGTCGTAGTGGTCGGCCTTCATCGGAACCCTTTGCTCGATGGTCGGTGGCTGCGGCTGACGCTAGCGGGCCGCGTCGTCACGAAGGCCTTGTGACGGGTGTCTCTCCGAAGTAAGCCAGGTTCCTCCCGGTGGTGTTCACGGTGGTGCGGGCTGGTTCGGGTCTGACCTGGTCGGTGGGGTGGGCCGCGAGGGGGCTGGCGGCTGTCGGATTCCGAGGGTGCGTCGACCGGTTTCTGCTGGTGGCAGAGCGGGTCGGCTCAACGAGCAGTGCGAACGTGTGTGCGATAGGTTGGTGGCATGACGCGATCGGGTGAGGTGCGGGGACTGGCGGGCGGGCAGCCTGCCGGGTCGGTGCTGCCCGGTGGTGTGCCGCCCGGTGGTGCGGGGATGTCCGGAGGGCGGGTGGCTGGTGGTGTCGGTGCTGTGGCTGATGTTCGGGCTGTGCGGGAGGCGCTGGCGGGGTTGATTCTGCCCGGTGCTGCTGACATGTCCGGGTCGGGCTTGGTCTCGCGGGAGGTCCAGGGCGAGTGGGTGGATGTGTTGGGCGAGTTGGAGGCGGTGAAGGCTGCGGTGACCGCGACGCAGGCCCGCCTGGTGGTCGCCCTGGACGAGGCCACCAGGGCTGAGGAAGCCGCGCAGGGTGTTCGGGTGGAGCGTCGGGGTCGTGGTGTGCCGAACCAGGTGGGTGCGGCGCTACGGGTGTCCCCGCACGCCGGTGCCGGGTTCGTGTCCACCTCCCGGGTGTGGGTGACGCAGATGCCCCACACGTTCGCGGCGTTGCAGACGGGGATCCTCTCGCAGTGGCGGGCCACGTTGTTGGTCCGGGAGACGTCGCACCTGTCGGTGGAGCATCGTGCCCTGATCGACGAGCAGGTCTGCGGGCCCGCGGGTCTGGGTGCTTTGGCGCGGATGGGGACGCGGCGGTTGGTGGCCCGGGTCAAGGAGCTCGCCGCGAGCCTGGATGTGCACGCGTGCGTGAACCGCAACGCGAAGGCCGTCTCGCAGCGGCGGGTCTCGATCCGCCCGGCCCCGGACCTGATGGTCTACCTGACCGCCCTGGTGCCGATGGGGCAGGGAGTACAGGCCTACGCGCAGCTCAAGGCGACTGCTGAGTCCGTGAAGGCCACCGGGGACGAGCGGTCGGGTGGGCAGATCATGGCCGACACCCTGATCGAGCGTGTCACTGGTCGTGAGCCCGGTCAGGCCGCGGACGTACCGGTGACGATCAACCTGCTGGTCTCCGATGAGACCCTGCTGGCTGGTGGTACTCAGCCTGGTGTGGTGACCGAGGGTGTCCCGGTGGGTGGGGGTGTGGTCCCTGCGCCGGTGGCCCGCAACCTCGCAGCCCACGCGATCGACACCGACACCGCGTGGTTGCGGAGCATCTACGTCGACCCGTCCGGTCGTCTGCTGGCTGCGACGTCCACCTCCCGGTTCCACCCACCAGGCCTGGCGACGTTGCTACGCGCCCGGGGGCAGGGTGTGTGTGCCACGGCGTGGTGTGACGCACCGATCCGCCACCTGGACCACATCACCCCCCACATTGAGGGTGGTGAGACGAGCCTGGGCAACGGTCAGGGCCTGTGCGCGAGGTGTAATCATGCCAAGCAGGCACCCGGCTGGGTACAGAAGACGACCCAGCACGAGGGACGCCACGCCGTGGAGACCACCACCCCGACCGGACACACGTATACCTCCGTGGCACCCAAGCCACCGACACCGGTCCGGGCCAGCGGCAGGAGGACGAACGGCAGATCGCAAGGTGACGCGCCCGAGCTCGGTACCACGCGCCGACCCGGTGGTGCGGCCCAACCTGATGTCGCGCCCCGGCCGGGCGGCACGCCGATGCCCCGCGGCGCGGCATTGGCCACTGACACGTCCCAGGCCGCAGGTGGCACCACGATCCCGGGCTGGACCCCAGCCGTGGGCATGCCTGGCCCCGCACCCGGCCGCACCCCACGCAGCCGCTACACGATCGGCTGCCACACCCACCGCGACCGGGGAGCGATTGCTTACCGACCAAGCCCACCACGCCCGACATATGGGCCACCTGGTCGAGCCCGCGCCCGAACACGGAGGCCCGACCTCACCTGGACCCGCCCCACCTGAGAGGCATGCAAAAAGCCCTCCGGCTCAGCGTTTCCGCTGAGCCGGAGGGCCCTTCGACACGGTGGGCGATACTGGGTTCGAACCAGTGACCTCTTCGGTGTGAACGAAGCGCGCTACCACTGCGCCAATCGCCCGTGCTGCTCACCCCTTGGGGCGTGCGTGGACGATATTAGCCTGCTTCGAGCGCGGATGCGAAATCCAAATCGCCAGGTCGCCTCAGGGGTCGATCCGCTCCCGCATGTTCCGCTCGAACAGGTCGCGCGCAGCCGCCGACAGCTCGCCGATCTCCAGGTCCACGCCGTCCAGCCACACCGTCGGCTGCACGTTGCGCACCGATCCGGTCAGCAGCATCCGGGCCTCCCCGGCGGCCACCCGGTCCAGCACGGAGAACGGCAGCTCGCCGTCCTTCGCCTCGCGGACCGGCAGGCCCGCCTCGGCGCCCCACTCCAGCAGCAGCTCGCGCGTGATGCCTGCGAGGCAGCCCACCGACAGCGGGGGAGTGACCAGCTCGCCGTCGATCTCGACGAACACGTTGGACCCCGTGCCCTCGCACAGGTCGCCCTGGGTGTTGGCGAGCACCGACTCGTCGGCGCCCTTCTTGATCGCGTCCGCGAGCGCCACGACGTTCTCGGCGTACGACGTCGTCTTCAGGCCGGCGACCGCGCTGTTCTCGTTGCGGGTCCAGGGGGCCCGCGCGGCGCGGCCCGTCGGCACGACGACGGCGGGCGTCGCCGCCACGACGACCGTCTGCGGCCCGTCCGTGCGCCCCGAGCCGAGCGGCCCGATGCCGTCGGTCACGGTGATGCGCAGGCGGCCGGCGTCGGGGGATGCCGACAGGACCGCGTCGACGCCGTCGCGCACCTTGCCCAGGTCGAGCGTCGCCATGCCCATGCCTGCCGCCGAACGTTCCAGGCGCGCGAGGTGCCTGGTCAGGGCGAACGCCTGCCCGTCGAGCACCGCGCAGGTCTCGAACACGCCGTCGCCGACTGTGATGCCGTGGTCGACCGCGCTGAGCGCGGCCTCACCGGGCGCGACCATGCGCCCCTCTGCCCAGATGACCGTCATGTCGCCCAGTGTGTCACCGGCGCAGGGTGACGTGCGTGACCTCGGGCGTGTGCCGCACGCTGGTGGACGAGAACTCGATGGGCGGCACGCCGTCGAACACGCGGGTGCCGGAACCGAGCGTGAACGGCACCACGTGCAGGCGCAGCTCGTCCACGTGCCCGGCGGCGAGGTACTCGTTCAGGGTCGTGGCACCGCCCGTGATGGAGATGTCGCGGTCGCCTGCGGCCTCCCGTGCCTGGGCGAGCGCGCTCTCGATGCCGTCGGTGACGAAGTGGAAGGTGGTGCCGCCCTCCATCGGGATCGGCTCGCGCGCGTGGTGGGTCAGGACGAAGACGGGCCCGTGGTACGGCGGGTTCTCGCCCCACCAGCCCGTCCAGTCCGGGTCCCAGTCGCCGCGGCCCGGGGTGAACATGTTGCGCCCCATGATGTACGCGCCGGCGCCCACGATGGCGTCCACCTCGGCCTGGTGCGCGTCGCCGTGCTCGAACATCCAGGTGTGCAGGCGTTCGCCTGCCAGCGGGCCGAACGGGTGCTCCAGGCTCTGGTCGTGCCCGGCGGAGTAGCCGTCGAGCGAGACTGCCATGTCTGCTTTCACGATTCCCATGCCCGGTCTGACGGCGGCGGCTGCCGGAACTCATCGGTGAGTGGGATCAGCCCTCGCCGCGGTAGCTCCCGAAGCTCCACAGGTTGCCCTCGGGGTCGCGGACCACGCAGGACCGCCCGCCGTAGTCCTGGTCGGCAGGTTCGCTCAGGCTGGTCCCGCCGGCGGCGAGGGCGGCCGCGTGGGCGCCGTCGACGTCGTCCGTGACGGCGTAGGCCGAGCCCGTCCCGGTCTGGTCCGGCCACCGGGGGCGTGGCCGGTGCGTGCCGAGCATGACGCCGCCGCCCTGCGGCCAGCCCAGCTCGGCGTGGTGGACCACGGTGGGGTCGGCGTCGTCCCGGTAGACGGCGGTCTCGGTGAAGCCGACGGCCTTGAGCCAGGTCAGGGCCGCGTCGGCGTCGCGGTAGGTCAGGGTCACCCACAGTCCGGTGCTCATCGTTCTCCTCCTCGGTCAGGTGTCTCCCACGATGCCCCGGCCGGGTCGGCGACGTCTTGAACGAACGGGAGCTCCTCGCGCAGCCACGTGGACGGCGTGCAGCCGCCCAGGGCCACCCACTCGCGGGTCATGTGGGCATGGTCGGCGTACCCGGCGGCCGCGGCGACGTCGGCCAGCGTGACGCGGCCCGAGCGGGCCGCGACCACGAGCGCGCGGCGGGAGCGCGCAAGGCGGGCGACGCGGCGCAGGTCCCGGGGCGTGAGCCCGCACTCGGCGCGGACGAGGTCCTGCAGGTGCCGGCGGCTCCAGCCCTGCTCGGCCGCGACCCGGTGGACCTGGCTGCCGCCGGCGATGCGGGCCAGCGCCCGTCCGACGTCGGCCCGAGGGCCGGGTTCGCCGGCCCGGACCAGCCGTTCGACCAGAGCCCGGACGACCGTCGCGCCGTCCGGGGAGTCGGCGAGCATCTCGGGCAGGTGCGCGAGGTGCGGCGCGACCTCGGCTAGGCTCGTCAGCTCGCCGGCGAGCTCGCCCGCGGGCACGCCAAGCAGCGCGCGGGCGCCGCGCAGCGTGAGCGAGAGGCTGATACCGCGCTGGTGCCCGTCGTGGTGGATCGCGGCGGGCCGCGTGTGCAGGCCGGACACGCACGACCAGGCCCGGCGCCGGGTGTCGTCGCGTCCTGCCCACGAGACGTCGATCGGTTCACCGAGTGGCAGCTCGAACGTCAGCCCGGTGCCGGGCATGCCCCGGTGCACGCCCGGCACCCCCATGTCGAGGTCGTACGGCACGACGGCGCTGACGTAGGGGGCGAGGACCTCCGGAACTCCGGAGCCCGGGACGGGTGCCACGCCTCCACGGTAGCCCCGGCCTGTGGCACACGAGGCGGGTGGATCCCCGGCTCACCCGCCCGACGCCAGCCCGACCAGCCGTTCCGCCTTGAGCTCGGTCTCGTGCCACTCGGCGGTGGGGTCGGAGCCCCACGTGATCCCGGCGCCCGTGCCGAACCGCAGCACGCCGTCGGCCCACCAGAAGGTGCGGATGCCGACCGCGAGGGACGCCTCGCCGTCGTGCACCCAGCCCACCGCACCGCAGTACGGGCCGCGCGGGACGGGCTCCAGCTCCTCGATGATCCGCAGCGCGCTCGACTTGGGCGCGCCCGAGACCGAACCCGGCGGGAACGTCCCGGCGAGCAGCCGGCGCCACAGGTCGCCGGAGCGGGCGACGTCGTCACGCAGGGTGCCGCGCACGCGGGAGACCAGGTGCACCAGGCCGGGGTGCTCCTCGACGGCGAGCAGCGCGGTGACCTCGACCGTGCCCGGCCGGCACACGGTCTGCAGGTCGTTGCGCACCAGGTCGGTGATCATGACGTTCTCGGCACGGTCCTTCTCGGTGAGGCCGTCCGGGGTGCGGGCCGTGCCCTTGATGGGCCCCGACTCCACGACGGTCGCGCCGTCGTCGTGGAGCACGGAGAGGTAGAGCTCGGGGGAGGCGCTGACCACCCACACGGGGTCCAGCCCGGTCGCGGCGGGCACGTGGACGGCCGCGGCGTGCGGGGCGGGGTTCCCGGCGGCCAGGCGCGCGGCGAGCGCGCGGGCATCGGGCTCGGTGGCGCCGGCGGGCAGCGGCGCCGACAGGACCCGACAGATGTTGGCCTGGTAGACGTCGCCCTCACGCACGTGCTCGCGCACCCGGGCGACGGCGGCCTCGTAGCGGGCCTGGTCCATCGACGAGGTCCAGGCGTCGGGCGCGGGGCCGCGCCACGTGTCGTCCGGGGCGTCCGGCGGCGGGACGACGGCGTCCCGCACCCGCGCGAAACGCCACGCGCGCGCCGGGCCCTCGAAGTCCGCGACCACGAACCAGGTGCCCGTGGCGAGCCGGTCCGGTTCGGCCCGCACGTCGACGCACTCGACGGCGCCGGTCGCCACGCGACCGTCGAAGGTGGCCCAGCCGGTGTCCCCGGTCACGTCGTCCCGGGTCGCGGTGGCGTCGGGACGGTGGGTGACCGGTGGAATGGTGCGCTTTGCGGGCGGATGGGCCGAACGGGGGAACACGGGTCAACCGTACGGCGGCGCGCGCGATTGGACGGTTCGCCCTCCGGTCGATTAATGTTCAGATCACGCCGGAACGCCGGGGGAAACCCCAGGACGTCCGGCTTCGCGGATGTAGCTCAGTGGTAGAGCATCACCTTGCCAAGGTGAGGGTCGCGGGTTCAAGTCCCGTCATCCGCTCGGAACACCGCTCTCGTGGGCTTTCGGCCCTCAGAACCCGAGCACGGTGGGTTGGCCGAGAGGCGAGGCAGCGGCCTGCAAAGCCGTACACACGGGTTCGAATCCCGTACCCACCTCGCAGGCACGACGGGCGATTGGCGCAGCGGTAGCGCGCTTCCCTGACACGGAAGAGGTCACTGGTTCGATCCCAGTATCGCCCACCATCCAAGAAGGCCCCGACCGGACGGTCGGGGCCTTTCTCGTTGCCCGGCCTCGGCCGTGGCGCTCCCGGTTCGGCGCGCGCTGCTGTCGCCGTCGTCCGGGGAGCGGGTTAAATTTGGCGGGAGAGTGAAGCGCAATATCTTGGTGAATCGGCGCCGTGGGCCACGAGAAATGGCTCGGCAGCCTTTCTCGTCGGCGTGTGACTACTGCGTCGTGTAGTGCTCGATGCTCATCACCAGGATGACGCGGTCGGCGCTGTCCGCCGGTGCCTGCTGGTCGGGGTTGCCGTACCGCTTGCCGAGATGCACGTAGAACTCGCCGGTGGGGTCGGGGATCACCTCGGTGAGCCTGCCCCGGACCTCGAGATAGTTGAACGGGTTCTCCTTGTTGAGGATCGCCAGGCTCATCGACGAGTTGTGCTGCAGATTGCGGTACTTGGCGCGGTACGTGGTGTGCGTGAAGCGCAGCGTCTCGCCGTCGAAGTCGAACCACATCGGGTTGACCTGGACCGTGTCGTCCGGCCGGATGGTGCCGAGGAACGCGTAGTTCGGTGCCTCGAGCAGCGGGATCAGGTGGGCGGGGATGATGTCGGTCGCACTCATGCCCCCGAACATAACCCCTTGTGGTCGGCGCGAACCTCAAGAGGTCACCATGAAGTCAGCTTCTTCCAGCCCGGTGCGTCCCGTTCCTGCGGGGCGACGTCGTCCGATCGTCCTGGCCGCCCTGCTCGGGCTCGTCGTCACACCCCTCCTGGCCCTGCCCGGTCACGCGAGACCCTCCGACGATCCGACGGAGGACGAGCTCGCCGAGCTGCACGCCGCCATCGAGGAGTCCGACGTCGAGGGCATCGCCTGGTACACGGACGAGGCCGCCGGCGAGGTGGTCGTGACCGCCGACGAGACGGTTACCGGCGGCGAGCGCAACGACGTGCGCCGGGCGGCGGGGGACAAGATCGGCGCGCTGAACCTCGAGCGGGCGGACGGCGTCTTCACGCCGCTGCGCGCGATCTACCCCGGTGACGCCGTGCACGGCGACCAGGTCCGTTGCAGCCTGGGCTTCAACGTGCGCAGCGGTGCGCGGTACTACTTCGTGACCGCGGGCCACTGCGGCCCCAAGGGGAAGGTCTGGCACGACAGATCCTCCACGGGGCCGCGGATCGGCGCTGCCGTGCGGTCCTGGTACCCGAACAACGACTACGCGCTCATCCGCTACGACCGGGCGTGGACGAAGCGGCCGGGCGGCTTCAGCCTGGGCACGCCCAAGCTGGGCCTCGGGGTCACGCGGGACGGTTCCACGAGCGGGGCGCACTCCGGGCGCATCACCGCGCTCGACGTGACCGTGCGCTACGTGGGCGGGCAGACGGTGCACGACCTGATCCAGACCGACATCTGCGGCGAGCACGGCGACTCCGGCGGCCCGCTCTACAAGGGCAGCAAGGCGTTCGGCATCACCTCCGGGGGAACCGGCGAGTGCCCGGGGCGGGGCATCACCTTCTTCCAGCCCATCGCCGAGGTGCTCAGCACCTACAAGCTCCGCCTGTACTGATCCGGTCTGCTCCTGACCTGCACGGGCGGTGTCGCGGCCACGGCCGGCGGCACCGCCCGGCGCCCTGCCGCGGTCAGGGCTTTCGATTGGACCGGCACGCCGTTTGTGAACTACTCTTCCGGAGCGTCACCACGCCGGCCCGAAGGGGTCGAGGATGGTGGCACTGCGGATGTAGCTCAGTGGTAGAGCATCACCTTGCCAAGGTGAGGGTCGCGGGTTCAAGTCCCGTCATCCGCTCGGAACCCGCTTTGGTGGGGGAGCACGGTGGGTTGGCCGAGAGGCGAGGCAGCGGCCTGCAAAGCCGTACACACGGGTTCGAATCCCGTACCCACCTCGGGCGATTGGCGCAGCGGTAGCGCGCTTCCCTGACACGGAAGAGGTCACTGGTTCGATCCCAGTATCGCCCACCAGCAAGGCAAGGCCCTCTGGCCAGCGGAGACGCAGGCCAGGGGGTCTTTTGCATGTCTGGTACTGACGGGCGAACGTGCGTCCTGTCGGATCCCTGATCCTTGCGCCGAGATTCGTCCCCTGTACTCGTCTGGCTCCGCGCTTCATCTGACACGGCCTAGTGTTCGGTCTCATGGGTGGTAGGAGGACGTCTCGCCAGGTCGAGGGGCACGAGATCGCGGGCATGACGCGGCTTGCGTTCATCAAGAACGGCCGGACGTACTTCCTGACCGAGCTGGTGATCTACGCGGACGGGATGGTCGACTGCGGGAACTTGGTGGACCTCGACGAGTTCGAGCGAAAAGTACGCTCGGGTCGGGTCGCCACGACGTTTGAGGACGGCGCACAGGCATCTGCCCACCATCTCGCGGGCTGGACGATGTCGTCGTCGCAGCCATGGGTGAGCGCCGGCGACCTGATCGGCGAGGTGCGGGACACGGTCGACGGCCTCGCAGGCCGCCCGGACTCGACGGACCGGTGCCTCGCCGCTCTCGGGTCGTATCTCGACGACCAGACGGAGGTGAACCGCCAGGCGCTGCTCGATGCGTATCTGGCCGTTCCCGCCCACCTGCGGACCTACATGCTCGGCGACATGGATTACCGCGACTGGCCAGTTCAAGCCGTTGCCGCTGGGATCGGCGGCGACGGGCCCGGCGGTACGAAGGTCTCCGAGGGAATGCACGCACGCGCACTCGTGTACTTTGCGGACCGGCGTGCGTCGGAACCAGGCTGGCCTTGGAGGAAGCACCGCGCCAGCGATCGTGAGGTCCGTCCAGCGGTCCTGGTGCCACAAGCCGTGTACCCGCAGGGTGTGGAGACGGCTCCACCGATCCACGGGCTGCGCAACTCCTACCCGTGCAGGCTCGACGTGTTCGATGCCGATTTCCCGGACGTGGAAACCGCTTGGCACGCGCTGTCCGTCCTGGACGACGACCTGCGTGCGAGGATCGCTGCTGCGCCGCGCCCGTACGACGCGATGAAACTGGCCCGGGATGCGCCGAAGCGGCCAGGATGGGACGCGTTGCGAGAGTCGGTCATGCTGACGCTGCTCCGGGCGAAGTACAGCCAGAACCCACTGCTCGCCGAGGTGCTCTTGGGAACAGGTGACCGGGAGATCCACTACGACGAGTTCACCGGCAGTCACTGGGGTACCAGGGGTCGAAACTGGATGGGGCGTCTCCTTGAGGTTGTCCGGTCCGACCTTCACGTCAACAGGGCTGGGTTGATCTCTGACGGGCCGGCTCCGAGCTCGTCGTGGCGGTAGTCACCTACTGGACGACTCGTGATCTTCCCGTCAATGGTCGTTCGTGGACGCCGCCAGATAGCGTGTGGGCGTGGCACAGCGCGATGTGGAACCGATCGGTGCGCGGGTCAGGTACTGGCGCCAGCGCCGCATGCTCTCGCGCCCGCAGCTGGCCTCCCTGGTCGACCGGTCGGTGAGCTGGTTGGAGAAGGTGGAGGCCGGCGAGCGGCCCCTGCACAACCTCGACGTCATCGAGCGCCTTGCCACGGCGTTGAGCGTCGAGACAGCTCTCTTGGTCGATGGTGGCGCGACCCGTGCGGCGCAAGTACGGGTCGATGCGGCCGAGGTCACGGGCATTCGCGATGCGCTTGCCTGGTATCCGGTGACCGACCCGGATCACGGTCGAAGCCTCGATGAGGTCGTGCCGGTGCTGGACCGTCTCGGAGCCGCGTGGCTGGAGTCGGAGTTCGTAACGGTGGGACGGTATCTACCGGGCCTGCTCGTGGCGGTCCAGCAGCTACCCACTGATGGCACTGATTCGGTGGCTGTCGCTCGTGTTCAGGTGAAGGCGTATCGGCTGGCGTGTTCGATGCTCCTCAAGTACCGCCACCATGAGCTGGCGTGGCTGGCGGCGGACCGTGCGATGGCTGTCGGGGACCGGTCGGGTGACGACATTGCCCTGGCGCGTGCGACTCGGTCGGTGGCGCGGGCGTTGTCGCACAACGGGCAGAGCCCGCGCTCGATCAGAACGGCTGTCGCGATGGCCGATCGTCTCGCCCCGCTGACCTCCGTCGAGGAAGAAGCGCTGCCGCTGCGTGGCATGCTCCTGCTCGCGGCGCAGATCACCGCGGCGAATCTCGGCGATGCCGATACGGCCCGTGAGCTGCACCTGGCCGCTGCGGCCCTGGCGCGTGGGGTGAACGAGACACGGCGGCACGAGACTCAGTTCGGGCCGACGAACGTGGCCTTCCACCGGGTGGCGGCCTTGGTCCGGCTACGGGAGCCAGCCGACGCTCTGGCCGTCGGGCGCACGGTGTCGCCGCACGCGATAGCCACCATGCCCATCGAGCGGCGAGCGACGTACTTCCTGGACCTCGCCGAAGCCCTGCTGGCCATCGGCCGTCCATCGGCCGCGCTGGGCCGTCTGTTGGATGCGGACGCCAGTGCGCCTCAAGAGGTACGGGGGCGTCCTGTATCTGCAGATCTGGTGCGCCGGTTGCTCTCGACGCGTGAGTGCGGACGTGATGAACGGCTGCGCAGCCTGGCCGACGAGGCAGGGATCGCGGCATGACCGGGCTGCTCTACACGGTGGTGACCGCCGCAGGTCCCACGTCGCGCGTGGCAACGGCCTTGCTACCCGTCGCGATGGATCGAGGTTGGGACGTCCACTGCCTGGCGACCAGGCAAGCGGTCGAGGTGTACCCCGAAGCGATAGCGGCGATTGAGGAAGTGCTCGGCCGTCCGGTGCGGACCGACTTCCACACCACGGTCGGGTACTCGCTGCCTGACCCGGACGCCGTCATCGTCGCTCCGGCGACGTACAACACGATCAACAAGTGGGCCGCAGGCATCGCGGACACGTACGTGCTCACACGCCTGGCCGAGCAGACCGGCCGCGGCATCCCCATCGCGGTCGCGCCTTACGTCAACACCAACTTCGCCGCCAACCTGGTCTACCGACGCAGCCTCGATGCTCTCCAGGAGGCCGGCATCGACGTGGTCAACGGGCCGCTCGAACCCCATGCTTCGGGAGGCGGAGACGCCCCGTTGGACGCTGTCCCCTGGGAGGCGCTGCTTGATTCCGTCGCGGCGAGGCGGGAGCCGTGACCAGCGACTTCCTCTGACACCACACGTGGTGTGTGGTGTCGTTGGCGCCGGCCGGTGACCCGACGAGTCTGTGTCCATGCCGCCACTCGCCAAGCAGGACATCGAAGCCCGAGCCGTGCGCCGTGACGTGCTGCGACGGTCTGACACGTCCGACCGATCAGCGCAGGTAGCGGCCACACACGCACATACTCTGGTCGCGCTCGACATCGACGGCACGCTGGTGGACAGCGGCGGCCGGATCCCGTCCGGGACTGTCGAGGCTCTGGACCTGGTCCGTGCTGCCGGGCACAAGATCGTGCTGGCCTCGGGCAGATCCCTGGCGGGGCTGCTGCCGATCGCGACGCGGCTGGGCCTCACGACCGGGTGGGCGGTCTGCTCCAACGGCGCCCTGACCGTTCGCCTGGACCCGGCTGCACCTTCGGGACACGATGTCGTCGAGGCCCGCACCTTCGATCCCGCCCCGGTGATTCGCCGCGCCCTGGACGTGGGTCCAGGCGTGCGGGTCGCGGTCGAGGACGTCGGACGGGGGTGGCTTACCAGCGGCGGGTTCGAGCCGGGTGAGCTGAACGGGCAGCAGAAGGCCGTGCCGGTGGACAGCCTGATGGCCCAGCCATCGACCCGTATCGCGCTTACTGCGCCCGGGATCCGCCGATACACGGACACGCTTCGCGCTGCCGGTGCCACGGTCACGCCGCAGGGGGCGAACTGGCTCGACGTGACCGCACCGGGTGTGAACAAGGCCTCCGCTCTCGAAGCAGTCCGTGTCCACCTGGACGTTCCTGTTGATCGCACAGTGGCAGTCGGGGACGGCGTAAACGACATCGACATGCTGGCGTGGGCCGGACGATCAGTGGCAATGGGGCAGGCGCCCGCGATCGTGCGCAGCGCCGCGGATCAGACCACCGGCACGATCGAGCAGGCCGGGGCCATACCCGTTCTGGCCTCAATGGTCCCGCTTGTGAGCCGTGGGCTGTCGCCGCTGGCCGCGCAGCTCGCGACCGCCGAGCGGACCGCGCCCGGTCCGGTGGTCCTGCGGGTCTGGCACGGAACCGGCCCGTACCTCGCCCGATGTGAAGCCGGGACGATCCAGGACGGTCGGTGGGTCGGGCACGGGCCGATTACCTCCGGGGTCGGGACCACGATGCGCGCGATCGAAACAGCCGCGCTGGAGACCGGTCTGTCCTATCCCCGTGGGATCGAGGGCCGCCGCCGCGCGCAATGGCGCAGCGTCGCGGGCGAGGGCCCCGCCGGTTTCGAACTGCCCCTGAGCGGCCTGTAGCCGCTCGCTCACGATCTTGCGGCTGGGCCGCCCCAGACCCCGCACCACACGCCCAGCCGCAAGCCCGCTCAAGCGGGTAGAAACCAAGGGGCACCATTCCTCCCGAGGGATGGTGGCCCCTTGGCCTGGTTAGGGGACCTCGCAGCCGCGTCTCCGATACCTGGTAGCACGGATGCAGCCGACGAGCACGCGACGACGACACGTGCGAGACGACAACGCACGCGTGACGGACGCGGCTGCGGGACAAGGCAGGCGAGCAGCGGACAACGGGTCCCGCGGACCGCCCCGAAGAAGGCCACACACCTAATGCACAAGCCGTGAGTGGTTCCGTCGGGACGAAATGAAGAAGGACGGTCGTGCGGCGCAGAAGGTTCGGGCGGGGTGACAGGCGGGGACTCTCCAGTGCCCGTCGAGGAGCGACCAGTCGATCATCGTGAGAGAGCCCCGGGCGTGGGGCCCCGGTGCGGAAGGCTGCTCCCTCGACTCCGGTGTCTGAGCATGGCACTTGTCTCTCGAGCGTCGCCGACAAGCGCTACTAGGTCACGTGTCGCGCACTGGTGCAACAGGCCCAGCCAGAGGTTGGCCGTTCGGTGCGGCGCACCTAAGAATTCGCCCCACTGATCTGGTCGTGTGCCCATCCACTGAAGCGCAGCACAGATACGCTGAACTGCATGACGCAGTCAGCGAAGCGTTCCGTAATCGAAGACATCACCTTCGGCGGACGAACCGCAGAGGAAGAGTCCGAGCAACTGGCGCACTACTTCGTTGAGACAGAGCAGTGGCGCAAGGTCTGGCAGGACGAGGTTGACGTCGTGTTCGCTCCGAAGGGGGGTGGCAAGAGCGCGATCTACAGCATGCTGGTGTCGCGTGAGGACGATCTGTTCGATCGAAGTGTGGTGTTGGTGCCCGGTGAGAATCCGACCGGCGCGACGGCTTTCGAGCCTATTCAGATTGAGCCGCCGACGAGCGAGACCGAGTTCATCCGAATCTGGCGGCTGTACTTTCTCGTTTTGTTGGTCGAAGAACTTGAACGATACGACGTGCAGTCTGACAAGTTGCGCGCGGTCCGTGAGGTTCTCGCCTCCATCGGTCTCACCAAAGGGGTTGAGCAGAAGCGGGCAATCATCGTACGTGTCAGAAACGCCCTCCGGAAATTCTTCAGTCCCGACAGTGTCGAGGCGGGAATGAGTATAGATCCGAACACCGGAATGCCTTCAGGTTTTACCGCCAAGGCGACATTCGACGAGCCTTCCGTCGAGCAGGAGGAGGCGGGAATAGTCTCGGTGGATCGCCTCTACGAGGATGTGAATGATGTTCTGATGCAGGAGAAGCTCAACGTTTGGCTCATCATCGACCGACTCGACGTCGCGTTCACGGCCTCGCCGGAGCTGGAAGCGAATGCGCTCCGGGCACTCTTCCGGGTGTATAGGTTGTTCGAACCTTTGGGCCAGTTGCGCTTGAAGATTTTCCTCCGTAGCGACATCTGGTCCGAGATTACTGCGGGTGGCTTCCGTGAAACGAGTCATATCACTCGTGACATGAACCTACGTTGGAACAGGGCAAGTCTTCTCAAACTCATCGTCCAGCGCGTTATCCAGAGCGGCCGGCTCACCGAGTCTCTCGGTGTCGACTCGGGACATGTGATCGCCTCATCCGAGGCGCAACAAGAACTCTTCAACCGGGTCTTTCCTCGACAGGTGGATGCTGGGTCAAAGAGGCCTGCGACGTTCGATTGGGCGCTGTCCCGAGTCGAAGATGGCAAGAAGGTTGCCGCGCCTCGTGAGTTGATCCATCTGTTCACGACGGTGCGTGATCGGCAGCTGGATCGAATTGACACTGGCGAGGCTGCGATCGTCGAAGATGTCTATTTTGAATCGCAGGCTTTTCGCGATGCTCACCCAGAAGTATCTGAGACCCGCTTGCAGAAGACAATCTACCCAGAATATCCATGGCTCAAAGACTGGCTCGAAGCGCTCCGGGGTCAGCGCACCCAGCAGGATACGGTGAGCCTGGAAGTGATCTGGGGAACCCGTCGGGTTGATACCGAGGAGCGGATCCGTCGCCTCGTCGACATTGGGTTCTTCGAGCAGCGCGGGTCTGTCACTGAACGCACTTACTGGGTTCCTTTTCTCTACCGCCCGGCGCTCGAAATGGTGCAAGGTGCTGCGGACGGCCTGCGGGAGCGGGCTGGCGTCTCTAGTGTTGTCGATGAGGACGACTTGGAACGCGACGCCGAAATCCCCACTTCTGGGGGTGAGTTTATGCCGTAGTTCGCGAGCTAGTTTGTGCGCTGGGCTTATAAATTGTTGTCGCTCGACTGAGTGCGGCCACTTGGCATGTCGCCGGCCCTGGACCGGGGCTGTAGATTTATCGTCGGACGCCGTCGCACCCGCTTCGTCGTCCCCGGCCTGTGACAGCACCATCTGCACAGCCTGTCGGCCTGCGAAAGCCCTGGTCCCACTGGGGTCCCACGCTCGGCTCAGAGACCCACGTCGTCGCTGGTGAGAGCCGGTACTGGAACAGTTTCGATCCCAGTATCGCCCACCAGCAGGCCCCGGACCCTCGGTCCGGGGCCTTTGTCGTCCTCCGCCTAGCCTCGCCCGCCCTCTGCCCGAGCGACCCGGGCCGCCTGTCCTTCGTGGATGTCGCTCACCCATTCCCACCCGGGCTCCGCCGAGGGGCCGATGCGCGGGTCGTCGGGCGTGCGCCCCTCGCGCAGCGCGTACAGGTACGCCCGGTCCAGGTCGATCCGCGCGCGGACGGCGCCCGTGCCGCGGGCGACGGACCCGTGTCCAGGGACCAGCACGTCGACGTCGTCCGCGACGTCCTCCAGCAGGCGCAGTCCGGTGAGGTACTCCTCGACCGGGTCGTTGGCGCCGGTGAAGTCGTCGAGCATCGGGACGAAGACGTCGGACAGCATGTCGCCGGCGGCCAGCACGCCATGGTCCTCGACGAGCAGCGCCGCGTGGCCGGGGGAGTGCGCCGGGTGCTCGATCAGCCGGACCGCGGGCCCGGTCCAGGGAATCCCCGCGGTCCCGGCGGGCAGCCCGGTGACCAGGCCGAAGCGGTCCAGCGGCACGTCGTCGGCGATCTCCGGCGGCAGCCCCTCGGTGACGCCTGCCTGCCAGCCCGGTTCCGAACGCAGCTCCCGCATGCGCGCGGCGCAGCGGGCGGTGCCGTACCGGGGAGCGTCACCGAGGTCGGCGTGCCACAGCACGTGGTCCCAGTCCGGGTGCGTCGAGAAGCCCGCCGCGACGGGCAGGGCCAGCTCGCGCAGGTCGCTTGCCAGGCAGGACATCTCGGCGCCGCACGTCCCGGCATCCACGAGCAGGGCCCCGGCCGGTCCCCGCACGACCACCGAGTTGTTCCGCAGGAGCGCGCTCTGATGGGTCAGCACATCCTTCGCGACCTCGGTCAGCATGTGTCATCTCGCTCTCTCGTGGCTGGCCCGCATGCGAGCGGCTTCTGAAGGGTGTGACCGGTCCTGAAGCGAGAAGTCATCGATTCTCCGGCCCACGTCGACAGAGGGTGAAAAGAAGGTGATAGGCCATGTTTCACCCCGCAGATCGCAAGGTGTCGCGGGTGAAAGGACTTGCCAGGCGCAGATTTCGTTTCCGGCCAGTTACATCTGGTTCGAGCCCTTGTGGGGTGAATTATGAAGGGGCAATACTCTCGGCCAGCGAGACGGCGGGCGACGGCGCCCCGTCCCCGCCGAGCAGGGCACGCCGCCAGCGTGCCCGTCGACCCAGGAGGATGCCATGAGGTTCACTCGCACCACGCTCCGCCCCGGCACCGCAGGCACCACGTCCGCCAGGAAGATCCGTCTGATCGCACTCGCCGCGGGGCTCGGGCTCGCGGCCTCCACCCTGGCGGGACCCGCCGCCACCGCGGCGCCCGACAGGCCCACGAGGGCTGAGCTCGCCACGGTCCACGCCGCCGTGGGCGCGGCCGACGTCGACGGTGTGGCCTGGTACACGGACGAGGTCACCGGAACGGTGGTCGTCACCGCCGACTCCACCGTCTCCGCGGCCGAGCTCAGTACGGTCCGCAAGGCGGCCGGGGCGAACGCGGACGACCTGACCATCCGACGCACCCCCGGCGTGTTCAAGCCGCTGCTGGGTTCCGGTGACGCCATCTACGGCTCGGGGTACCGCTGCTCGCTCGGGTTCAACGTCCAGAGCGGTGGCCAGTACTACTTCGTCACCGCCGGCCACTGCGGCGACGAGGTACCCACGTGGTACACCAACTCGTCGCAGAGCACCCTGATCGGCCCGACCGTGGGCTCCAGCTTCCCGGGCAACGACTACGCGCTCGTCCGTTACGACAACGCCTCGCTGTCCCACCCGGGCGGCTTCACGGCGGGCAACGCGTACGTCGGCGAGCGTGTCACGCGCGACGGCTCCACGACCGGCGTGCACTCCGGCACGGTCACGGCGCTGAACGTGAGCGTCAACTACCAGGGCAGCGGCACGGTGCGCGGCATGATCCAGACGACTGTCTGCGCCGAGCCCGGTGACTCGGGCGGTGCGCTGTACGACGGGTCCGTCGCCCTCGGCATCACCTCGGGCGGCAGCGGCAACTGCTCGACGGGCGGCGTCACGTTCTTCCAGCCCGTCACCGAGGCGCTCAGCGCGTACGGCGTCAGCATCTACTGACGTCCGACCGTCCAGCGGCGCCGACCACGCCCGGTCGGCGCCGCCGGATGGTGTCAGCCCACCAGCCGCACCCGCAGCGCCCGTACGTGCCCCGGGGTCAGGCCCGCGCCGGTGAGGTAGGCCTCGACCGAGCCGTACCGGGCGCGCACGTGCTCCAGCGCCCCGACGATGACCTGCCGGGTGGGCGGCGTCTCGCGCCCGGCCGGGATCTCGCGGTCGGCGGCCAGCGCGGCGTACCGGGGCGCGAGTCGTGCGTTGGTGGCCTCGTAGTCACCGGCCACGGCGTCCGGGTCGGCGCCGACGAGGCTCAGCGCCAGCGCCACGACCAGGCCGGTGCGGTCCTTGCCGGCGGCGCAGTGCACCAGCACCGGTCCCTCGGGGGCGTCGGCGACGGCGGCGACGGCGCGCGCGAACAGCTCGGGACGCCGGTCCAGTAGGCCCGCGTAGAGGTGCACCCAGGGCCCTTCGATCGGGTCGCCCGGCCCCTGGACGGGCAGGTGCAGGTCGGCCAGCGGGCTCGGGTACCGCTCGACCTCGTCGGGCCGCCGCAGGTCGATCACCCGCGCCAGCCGGTACGTGGTCGCGGCGGTCACGCCGTCGTCGGTCAGGAAGCTGGGGCTGTCCGAGCGTACGAGCGCCCGGGGGCGCAGCGCGCCCCCGCCGGTGAGCGGGAGCCCGCCCAGGTCGCGCACGTTGAGGCAGCCGGGCCAGTCGAGGTGGAGCGGTGTGTAGTCCGTCACGCCCGGGAGGCTAGCGCTCCGGGTCGTCCTCGCGAAGGGGCACCTTGCCCTTGCGCATCTCGACGGCGATCTGCTCGGCGTCGAGCAGGTCCAGCACGTTCCCGAGCTGGGCGGAGTCGTAGGTGCCGGCGGAGCGCGCGGCGAGCAGCTCCTCGCGCTGGGCGGCGATGGTGGCCAGGCGCAGCTCCCGGTACTGGACGAAGCGTTCCTTGGTGAGGATCGCGTCCTCGTCCTGCGACTCGTGCTCGCGCACCATGTCCTTGCGCACGCGGGCCACCACGTCCTCGTCGTACGGCGTGCCGTCGGGCCGGCGCGGGTCCGCGAGGAAGGCGCGGGCCGCCTCCTCGGTGTCGCGGCGCAGGGCGGGCAGGTCGCTGGTGGTGTCCTGGCCGACCAGGCCGAGCCGGCGCGTCACCCAGGGCAGGGTGCTGCCCTGGACCAGGAGGGTGCCGAACGCGACGCCGAAGGCGACCAGCACGAGGAACGACCGGTTGGGCGTCTCGTGGGGCAGGGTCTGCGCCGCCGCGAGCGTGACCACGCCGCGCATGCCCGCCCACACCAGCAGGGTGCCCTCGCGCCAGCCGAGCGGCCGGGACAGGTCGTAGTCGATGTCGGCCCGCCGCCGGCGCAGCGTGTCCTGGATGCGCTCCAGGCGGGCGGCGGTCGAGCGGCGGCGCGCGCGACGGCCGCCGTCCTGCGGCGTCGGCTCGGCCGGGGTCGCCGCGGCCCGTTCGTCGATCCGGTCCTGGAACGCCGTGAGCGTGTCGCGCACGGCCTCGCCACGCCGCGCCCGGCGGGCCTGGATGCCGATCAGCGGCGTCACGAAGGCCGTGCGCACCACGAGGATGGCCAGGCTCGCGATCGCGGCCACGACGGCGGCCCGCCAGACGGACCCGTCGCCGGCCTCGACGTCCTCGACCAGGGCGAACAGCTCGATGCCCATGGCGAGGAAGACCGCGCCCTCCAGCAGCAGCTCGACCGTGTGCCAGTTGGAGCGTTCGGCGATGCGGTCCTGCGGGCGCAGGTGCCGCGCCGCCCCGTTGCCGGTCACCAGGCCCGCCGCGACGACGGCGACCAGCCCGGACGCGCCCAGCTCCTCCGCCGGCAGGTAGGCCACGAAGGGCACCACGAACGACACGGCGGTGCTCAGGGCCGCGTGGCCGAGCCGCTTGCGCACGCGCAGACCGAGCCAGCCCACCGGTGCCCCGATGGCGACGGCCACGGCCGCGGCGTACGCGAAGTCGCCCACCACCTCCCACAGGCTGACCGACGCGGCCGTGGCGGCGATCGCCGACCGGAGCAGCACCAGCGCGGAGGCGTCGTTGAGCAGGGACTCGCCCTCCAGCATCGTGACGCTGCGCGGCGACGCCCCGAGCCGCTTCACGATCGACGTCGCCACGGCGTCGGTGGGGCTGACGATCGCGCCCAGGGCGATGGCCGTGGCCAGGTCGATGCCCGGGACCAGCACCCGGAACAGGAGCCCCAGCAGCACCGAGCTGATCACGACCAGGGTCACGGAGAGGCCGCCGATGGCCGTGAAGTCCCGCCGGAAGTCCATCGAGGGCAGACCGACCGCCGCCGAGTACAGCAGCGGCGGCAGCACGCCCCCCAGGATCAGCTCGGGCGGCACCTCGACGGCGGGCACCCAGGGCAGCAGGCTGACCCCGGCGCCGAGCACCACGAGCACCAGGGGAGAGGCGACGCCGGCCCGGGGCGCGAGGGCCGTGACGGCGATGACGAGGGCCGCCGCGGCGACGGCGATGGCGAGGTACTCGACGTTCTCCACGGGCTGACCGTACGAGACGGCGGCGTCCCGTGCCGACTTCGCCGTCCCGGGCCCCGCCGGACCGGGAGGGGGCGTCGAGCGTGATGTCCGGGTCGTGCGGAAAGTCCGGGTGCGAATGCGGCGTCCGTACCTTGTGTGTAGGTTCGCTCCGGCGCCGCACCAGCGTTGCCGTGCGCGCGCCTGCGGGTGCGCGTAGTTTCGAGACGGCGGCGGGACCCCGTCGTCGTGCAGGGGGCGCACGCAGGTGTGCCTGGCGAGAGGAGTCGAACATGGGGCTTTTTGACAAGGCCAAGGAGTTCGTGACCGACCCGGACAACGTGGCGAAGGCGAAGGAGCAGCTCACCGACGAGAACGTCGACGCCGCTACCGACAAGCTCAAGGAGTTCGCGCCGGACCAGGCAGACGGTGCGATCGACACGCTCGGCGAGAAGGCCAAGGACTTCGGCCAGAGCTGAACCCGCCCGGCCTGCTCGCGGCGTGACCGCGGGTACGGGACCGGCACTGTATCGGTACGATCGAGGGGCACCGTCCGCGGACGGTGCCCCTCGATCCATTTCGTCTTCCGTCCCAAGGAGCACTCCTGTGTCCGACGTCGTATCGCCGCCCAGCCCCGCCGACCTCGCCGGTGGCGAGAACACGGCCGAGAACACCACGCAGGCGACGACGACCACGGCCACGACCAC
This sequence comes from Promicromonospora sp. MS192, assembly GCF_049532985.1. GTDB lineage: Bacteria > Actinomycetota > Actinomycetes > Actinomycetales > Cellulomonadaceae > Promicromonospora. The sequence goes on from NZ_CP186693.1 coordinate 1,139,289, forward strand.
CGGCGTGGAGCTGTACGGCGACCGCCGCGACGTCGTCGTCGTGCGCGTGGACGGCGAGCTGTGGGACCTGGACCGGGAGATCCCGGCCGGGCACAAGGTCGAGCCCGTCACGATCGGCGAGCCCGACGGCCTGGCCGTGCTGCGCCACAGCGCCGCCCACGTGCTGGCCCAGGCGGTCCAGCAGGTCAACCCGGACGCCAAGCTGGGCATCGGCCCGCCCGTCACCGACGGCTTCTACTACGACTTCGACGTCGCCACGCCGTTCACGCCCGAGGACCTCAAGGCCCTCGACAAGACGATGAGCCGCATCATCAAGGAGGGCCAGACCTTCCGCCGCCGGGTCGTCACCGAGGACGAGGCGCGCGCCGAGCTGGCGGACGAGCCCTACAAGCTGGAGCTCATCGGCCTCAAGGGCGGTTCGGACGACGACAACGGCGAGAACGTCGAGGTGGGCGGCGCCGAGCTCACCATCTACGACAACGTCCGGGGCGCCGGCCGGGAGAGCGAGACCGTGGTCTGGAAGGACCTGTGCCGCGGCCCGCACCTGCCGAACACCCGCCTGATCGGCAACGGCGTGCAGCTCATGCGCTCGGCCGCCGCCTACTGGCGCGGCAGCGAGAAGAACCCGATGCTGCAGCGCGTCTACGGCACGGCCTGGCCGTCCAAGGACGAGCTCAAGGCGTACCTGGAGCGGCTGGCGGAGGCCGAGCGGCGCGACCACCGGCGCATCGGCGCCGAGATGGACCTGTTCAGCTTCTCCGACGAGGTGGGCTCGGGCCTGCCGCTGTTCCACCCGCGCGGCGGCGTGATCAAGCGGGTCATGGAGGACTACGTCCGCCAGCGGCACATCGAGGAGGGCTTCTCCTACGTCGGTACGCCGCACATCACCAAGGACGGGCTGTTCCACACCTCGGGCCACCTGCCGTACTACGCGGACACCATGTTCCCGGAGATGGACCTCGAGGGGTCCAAGTACCGGCTCAAGGCCATGAACTGCCCGATGCACAACCTGATCTTCGCCTCGCGCGGGCGCTCCTACCGGGAGCTGCCGCTGCGCCTGTTCGAGTTCGGGTCGGTGTACCGGTACGAGAAGTCCGGCGTCGTGCAGGGCCTGACGCGCGTGCGCGGCCTGACGCAGGACGACTCGCACTCCTACGTGACCCCCGAGCAGGCGCCCGGTGAGGTCAAGCACCTGCTCGACTTCATGCTCAGCGTGCTGCGCGACTTCGGCCTGGACGACTTCTACCTGGAGCTGTCCACGCGCGACGACTCCAAGCCGGACAAGTTCGTGGGCTCCGACGAGGACTGGGCCGCCGCGACCGAGATCCTGGAGCGGGTGGGCCGCGAGACCGGCCTCGACCTCGTCGCCGACCCGGGCGGCGCCGCGTTCTACGGCCCCAAGATCTCCGTGCAGGCCAAGGACGCCATCGGCCGCACCTGGCAGATGGGCACCGTGCAGTACGACTTCAACCAGCCCAAGGGCTTCGGTCTGGAGTACACCGCCGCGGACGGCACGCGTCAGCAGCCGGTGATGATCCACTCGGCCAAGTTCGGCTCCATCGAGCGGTTCATGGGCGTGCTGATCGAGCACTACGCGGGCGCCTTCCCGGCCTGGCTCGCGCCCGTCCAGGTCAAGCTCGTCCCCGTCGCCGAGGCGTTCGACGACTACGTCAAGGACGTCGCCGCGCAGCTCACCGCGCGCGGCATCCGCGTCGAGATCGACCTGTCGGACGACCGGTTCGCCAAGAAGATCCGCAACGCGTCCAAGGAGAAGGTGCCGTTCACGCTCATCGCGGGCGGCGAGGACGCCGAGGCCGGCGCGGTCTCCTTCCGGTTCCGGGACGGCACGCAGGAGAACGGCGTGCCCGTGGCCGACGCCGTCGAGCACATCGTGGCGGCCGTGGCCGAGCGCTCGCAGCAGGCCTGATGGCGCCCGTCGCGGAGGACGCCGCGAGCTTCGGTCCGCCCGAGGACGGCCTGCAGCGGCTGTGGACGCCGCACCGCATGGTGTACATCGGCGGGGAGGCCAAGCCCGCCGACGGGAGCCCGGAGAACTGCCCGTTCTGCCGCATCCCGCAGGGCGACGACGAGCAGGGGCTCGTCGTCGCCCGCGGGGAGCGGTGCTACGTGATGCTGAACCTCTACCCGTACAACACGGGGCACATGATGGTGCTCCCGTACCGGCACGTCTCGGACTACACGGACCTTGATCCCGCCGAGACCGACGAACTTGCGCGGATGACTCAGCAGGCCATGCGCGTGTCGCGCGCCGTGCACGCGCCCGCAGGCTTCAATCTTGGTATCAACCAGGGCGAGGTGGCGGGTGCCGGCATCGCCGCGCACCTCCACCAGCACGTGGTGCCGCGGTGGCTGGGGGACTCGAACTTCCTGCCCGTGGTGGCACAGACCAAGTCGTTGCCGGAGCTGCTGGCGGACACGCGCCGCCGGCTCGCCGAGGCGTGGGGGGCCGCGGGGGGCGGAGAGGAGAACTGATGCTGCGGGGCCTGCGCTCCTTCATGACCACGCTGTTCACGCCCCTGGCCCGGTTGCTGCTCGCACTGCGCGTCTCGCCCGACGCCGTCACGATCGCCGGCACGGTGGTGGTCACCGCGGTCGCCCTGGCGCTGTTCCCCACCGGGCACACCCTGGTCGGCGGCCTGCTGGTGGGCTTCTTCGTCCTGTTCGACTCGCTCGACGGCGTCATGGCGCGCCTGTCCGGCCGGTCCGGTCCGTGGGGCGCCTTCCTGGACTCGACGCTCGACCGCATCTCCGACGGCGCGGTGTTCGCGGGCATCACGCTCTGGTTCGTGCTGCACCCCGACGAGCACCACGGGCTGTGGGGCGTGGCCGCCGCGCTGGCCTGCCTGGTGCTCGGCAGCGTCGTCCCGTACGCGCGCGCCCGGGCCGAGGGCGTGGGCGCCACCGCCCAGGTGGGCATCGCCGAGCGCGCCGACCGGCTGCTGCTGGCCCTGGTCCCGTTCACGTTCCTGCAGGTGGGCCTGCCGGTGGTGGTGCTGGAGGTCGTGCTCACGCTGCTCGCCGTCGCGAGCCTGGTGACGGTGGTGCAGCGCATCGCCACGGTGCGGGCGCAGCTCGCGCGCAAGGAGGCCTGATGAACGTCGCGGCGGCCTACACGTTCGCGTGGCGCAACGCCACGAAGATCCCCGAACCGGTCCTGCGCGGCCTGTTCACCCTGGTGGCCGACGTCACCTGGCTGCGGCACGGCAAGAGCGTGCGCCGCATGGAGGCCAACTACGCCCGGGTGCGGCCCGACCTGGACGCGGCCGCCGTCCGCCGCCTGTCGCGCGCCGGCATGCGCAGCTACATGCGCTACTTCCGCGAGGCGTTCACCCTGCAGGCCGTCACCCCCGCGCGCCTGCGGGCCCGCGTCCGCCTGGAGGGTTACGACGAGCACGTGCGGCCCGTGATCGCCGACGGCGGCGCCGTGTCGCTCGCCCTGGGCCACCTCGGCAACTGGGACCTGGCCGGGGCCTACGCCTCCCAGAACCTCGCGGGCGTGCTCACGGTGGCCGAGCGGCTCAAGCCCGACGAGCTCTTCGAGGAGTTCGTGCGGTTCCGCGGCTCCCTCGGCATCGACGTGCTGCCCCTCGGCCAGGGCGACGTGCTGGGCGCCCTGGTCCGTGGCGCCAAGGAGGGCGGCCGGCTGCTCCCGCTGCTCAGCGACCGGGACCTGACCTCGACGGGCATCGAGGTGGACCTCGCCGGCCACCGCGCCCGGGTGGCGGCGGGTCCGGCGCTGGTGGGCCTGGAGGCCGGTGTCCCCGTGCACGCCGTGGGCATCACCTACGAGCGGCTGCGCGGCGAACGACGCCGGGCGGCGGGCACCCCCTGGGGCCTCGTCATCCGCTTCCACCCGCCCCTGCCCGTGCCCGACCCGGGGTTGCCGCGCGACGAGCGTGCCCGCCTGCTCACGCAGGGCTGGGTGGACCAGCTCGCCGAGACGATCGTCGAGCACACCCACGACTGGCACATGCTCCAGCGCGTGTTCGTCGCCGACCTCGGGCCCGCCCGGCGCCGCGCGTCCGGCGGGCAGGCGGCCGGGTGAGAACCCCGCGGCGGCGCGGCCACCTGCGGGTGGGCATCGTCTGCCCGTACTCCTTCGACGCCCCCGGGGGCGTCCAGTTCCACGTGCGCGACCTCGCCGAGGCGCTCCAGGCCGCCGGCCACGAGGTCTCCGTGCTGGCCCCGTCCAGCGACGACACCGAGCTGCCCGACGTCGTCACCGCCGCCGGCCGCGCCGTGCCCGTGCCCTACAACGGCTCGGTCGCCCGGCTCACGTTCGGCCCGGTGACCGCGACCCGCGTGCGCCGCTGGCTGGAGGGCGGCATCGGGGGGCGGCCCTTCGACATCGTCCACCTGCACGAGCCGATGGTGCCGTCGCTGTCCATGCTCGCGCTCTGGCAGGCCACCGAGCCCGTCGTGGCCACGTTCCACACCTCCCAGGTGCGCTCGCGCGCGCTCCAGGTCGCCTACCCGCTCGTGCGGCAGTCCCTGGAGAAGATCGCGGCGCGCATCGCCGTCTCCGAGGACGCCCGTCGCACCCTCGTGGACCACCTCGGCGGCGACGCCGTGGTGATCCCCAACGGCGTCTACACGCAGCAGTTCGCGAGCAGCGCCCGCCGGCCCGCGTGGACCGGGACGCCGGGGGCACCCACCGTCGCGTTCCTCGGCCGGCTCGACGAGCCGCGCAAGGGCCTGGACGTCCTCGTGCGCGCGATCCCCGCGATCCTCGCCCAGGTGCCCGGCACCCGGTTCCTGGTCGCGGGGCGTGGGAACGGCGCCGTCGCGGAGACGCGCGAGGCGCTCGGGGACCTGGCCTCCTCCGTCGAGTTCCTGGGCGGGGTGTCCGACGCCGACAAGGCCGCCCTGCTGGCCTCCGCCGACCTCTACGTCGCGCCGCAGACCGGCGGGGAGAGCTTCGGCATCGTGCTCGTCGAGGCGATGAGCGCCGGGTCCGTGGTGGTGGCCAGCGACCTGGGCGCGTTCCAGCGCGTCCTGGACGACGGCGCCGCCGGGGCGCTGTTCCGCACCGGAGACCCCGACGACCTGGCAGCCACCGTGCTCGCCCTGCTCGCCGACCCCGCACGCCGCGACGGCTACCGCGCCCACGCCCGCCAGTGGGTCCAGCGGTTCGACTGGTCCGGGGTCACCGAGCAGGTGCTGGCGGTCTACGACATGACGCTCGCCGCCGACCACGCCATCGGCGGCGACGTCGTCGGCCGCGTCATGGGGCTGTTCCCCCGGCGGGTCGGAGGTGACGCATGACCTGGTCGGAGGTGGCTCTGGTCGCCCTGGGGGCGCTCGCCGTGGGCCTGCTGCTCGCCTGGCGCGGGGCGTCCCGCGTGGACCGGCTGCACCGCAAGGTCGCCGCGTCGAGGATCGCGCTCGACGCGCAGCTCGTGCGGCGGGCGTCGGCGGCGACGGAGCTGGCGGTCTCCGGCGCGCTCGACCCGGCGAGCTCGGTGCTGGTGGCGGACGCGGCGTACGCGGCGTCGGACGCCGGGCCGGTCACCGCGCCGGCCGCGGCCCTCAAGATGGACGGCCTCGGAGCGGACCGGGAGCGCGCCGAGTCGGGGCTGACGGCCACCTTGCGGGAGGCGCTGGGCGCGCCCGAGGCCGCGCGGGCGCTGCTGGAGGGGCCGTCGGCCGAGGTCGTCGAGGCGCTCGGCGCCGCCTGGTACCGGGCGACGCTCGCGCGCCGGTTCCACAACGAGGCGGTCGCCCAGGCCCGGCGCGTGCGCCGCCTCTGGTACGTGCGGCTCTTCCACCTGGCCGGCCGGGCGCCGATGCCGCGCACGGTGGAGCTGGACGACGTGCTGCCGCACGCGCTGGAGCCGAACGGCGGGTGACCACCCGGGCGGGCCGGACGGCGGGTGACCGCTGGGCGAACGGGCGGCGAGGGTCGTCGGGGGCGGGCGATAGGATCGGGACAGGGCGCCGACCGCGCCCGGAACGACCGGCGTCGATCCCACCGGCGAGAACTATGCGAGGTAACCGTGACTGAATCCGTGACCGGCGAGAACACCGTGGGCACGGTCGGCACCGCGCGCGTGAAGCGCGGCATGGCCGAGATGCTCAAGGGCGGCGTGATCATGGACGTCGTCACGCCCGACCAGGCGAAGATCGCCGAGGACGCGGGCGCGGTGGCCGTCATGGCGCTGGAGCGGGTGCCCGCGGACATCCGCGCGCAGGGCGGCGTGTCGCGCATGAGCGACCCCGACATGATCGACGGCATCATCGAGGCCGTCTCGATCCCCGTGATGGCGAAGGCGCGCATCGGGCACTTCGTCGAGGCCCAGGTGCTGCAGTCGCTCGGCGTCGACTACATCGACGAGTCCGAGGTGCTGACGCCCGCGGACTACGCCAACCACATCGACAAGTGGGGCTTCACCGTGCCCTTCGTGTGCGGTGCGACCAACCTCGGCGAGGCGCTGCGCCGCATCACCGAGGGTGCGGCGATGATCCGCTCCAAGGGTGAGGCCGGCACGGGCGACGTTTCGAACGCGACCACGCACATGCGTCAGATCCGGCAGGAGATCCGCCGGCTGACCTCGCTGCCCGAGGACGAGCTGTTCGTCGCCGCCAAGGAGCTGCAGGCGCCGTACGAGCTGGTCAAGGAGGTCGCGACCACCGGCAAGCTGCCGGTCGTGCTGTTCACCGCGGGCGGCATCGCCACCCCGGCGGACGCCGCGATGATGATGCAGCTCGGCGCCGAGGGCGTGTTCGTCGGCTCGGGCATCTTCAAGTCGGGCAACCCGGCGCAGCGCGCGAAGGCGATCGTCCAGGCGACGACGTTCTTCGACGACGCGGACGTGATCGCCAAGGTCTCGCGCGGGCTGGGCGAGGCGATGGTGGGCATCAACGTCGAGGAGGAGCCGGCGCCGGTGCGGCTGGCCGAGCGCGGCTGGTGATGTTCTGTCCTCAGGGCGCAGCTCGGCCCTGAGGGAGCGGGAAAGGCTCCGCGGACCTTGTGTCTGCGGGGCCTTTCCTCGTCGGTCGGTGTGGTGGTGCGGGGAAGAAAGGTGCACATCCATGGAGGATGATGAGATCATCTCCGAGTTCTTAGAGGATGGTCTCGACGACTGGGTCTCGCTCCATAACGCCATATGGTTCACGACTCGCGGCGCCCTCGATGAAACCTCCAAGGAGCGAGCGATCGAAATTCTTGGCAGGCTCTATTCGAGTGGTCTGATGGTTCCGGGGCGTCCTGGCGATGCTGGTTTCGAAGACTGGCCCGGCACGGTTGACGACTGGATCATCCGGTCAAGGAGCGAGCTGGATGAACTCGACTGGAGGCCGATGGGTGCGGGATTCCGGTTGCGTCTGACCGAACGCGGGGAAGTGTTGGCTCGCGAGGTCGAAGGACGCTGAGCGTCATTCTTGTCTACATTCCTGCATTGCCGTGTTTCACGAATGTGTGACCCACGCCTAGATTCCCGGGCCGTCGCGCTGTTCCAAGTACCCGCCCGGCGCCGGGTCCGCGGGGTCCTTCCGCGGTCGCGACAGGTCGCACGAAAAGGACCTGCGAGGCGATTTCCCTTCGCCGGCATTGTCCGGATCAGGTAGTGGGGGTCGCCAGCCGGTCGTTCGACCTTCTGACCTCTCAGCCTCTCGGCTCCCTCGCCTGTCTCGCAGGCCTGCCTCCAGTGTGCGCCTGACCGGGGCCGGCAGGGTAGGGACTTTGGTCCCTGGTTCGCACCTCGGCCCGGAACGCCTCCCCCCGGGCTGCCGGCGGGGCCGGTACTACCAGGGTGACGGCTCGTAGTCCTTGAGGAAGCAGCCGTACAGGTCGGTCCCGGCCTCGCCCTGGACGATCGGGTCGTAGACGCGGGCGGCGCCGTCGACCAGGTCGAGGGGAGCGTGCCAGCCCTCGGCGGCGAGCCGCAGCTTCTCGTGGTGCGGGCGCTCGTCCGTGATCCACCCGGTGTCCACGGCGGTCATCAGGACCCGGTCCTTCTCGAACATCTCCCCGGCGGAGGTCCGGGTCAGCATGTTGAGGGCGGCCTTGGCCATGTTGGTGTGCGGGTGCCCCGCGCCCTTGTACCGGCGGGAGAACTGCCCCTCCATCGCCGAGACGTTGACGACGTACCCGCGGCGGGCCTTGGCCGTCGCGGCGCGCATCGCCGGCCGCAGCCGGGAGATGAGCAGGAACGGCGCGATCGCGTTGCAGAGCTGGACCTCCAGGAGCTCCAGCGGGTCGACCTCGTCCACGACCTGGGTCCACGAGTTGTTCTCCTGGACGTCGGGGAGCAGCCCGCCGGCGTCGACCGCCGTACCGGCCAGGTGGGCGTCGAGGGAGGCCGAGCCTGCTCGGAGCGCCAGCGCCGTCAGGGATGCCGCGGTGTGCGTCGCGACGGCGTCGTCGTGCGACTCGCCCTCGTGGTGGGCGACCGACAGGGCGGCGAGCGCGCCCGCGATCGCGGCGGGGTGCGCCTGCGACACGTGGTCGAACGTGACCATCTCCGGCGGTTCGAGCCCGAAGGGGAGCGGGGCCACCGGCGCGGACTCACCCGCGACGAGCTGCGAGTAGGCCCCCGGGGACCGCCGCACCGTCTGGCACGCGTTGTTGATCAGGATGTCGAGCGGACCCGCCGCGGCCACGTCGTCGGCCAGGGCGATCACCTGGGTGGGGTCGCGCAGGTCGATGCCGACGATCTTGAGGCGGTGCAGCCAGTCGGCGGCGTCAGGCATCGCCGAGAAGCGGCGCACCGCGTCCTTCGGGAAGCGGGTGGTGACGGTGAGGTGGGCGCCGTCGCGCAGCAGGCGCAGCGCGATGTACATGCCGATCTTGGCCCGGCCGCCGGTGAGCAGCGCGCGCCGGCCGGTCAGGTCCGTGCGCTGGTCGCGCCGCACGTGGCTCTTCGCAGCACAGTCCGGGCACAGCCAGTGGTAGAACGAGTCGACCAGCGTGTAGTCCGTCTTGCAGATGTAGCAGCCGCGGGCGGTACGCAGCTCCCCGGCGAACGCCCCGGGCGCGGAGGAGACCAGCGGGATGCCGGCGGTCTCGTCGTCGATCCGCGCCGGCGAACCGGTCGCCGTCTTCTCGATGATGCTCCGGTCGTGTGCCTGGATCTCCTCGCGGACCGCGGCCTTGCGCGACTTCTTGAGCAGCTTCCACATGTAGCCGGTCGCCTGCTTGACCGTCTGGACGTCGGGATGGTCGGGTGCGAGGTCGTGGAGCCTGCCCAGCACCCGGAGGGTGGTGGCAAGCTCGTCCGGATCGATCCCCGTGTTGGTCGGCACCGCCGTAGGGTAACCGGCTCCTGGGCCGGGACCCGGCTTCTCCCGGCCGCCGCATGTGGACTGTCTGGAATGTCACGCGGCGCGCTGGGCCGTCGCCGCGTGTCCGGCGCCCTTGCGCGTTCGCAGCGCCCGGACCCCCGCCTTCGCCGCGACGACCGCCGTCAGCACGAGGGGCCCGAACAGCGCGACCGCGGAGGCGGCGGTCCACCAGAACCGCCCGGTCGCCGGGGACGTCGCCAGCCCCGCCGCGGTCCAGGCGGCCGCCTCGCCGACCCACGGCAGCAGGTACCAGACCAGGTAGCCGGCGGCGAACACCGGACCGATCAGCCACACGTGCACGAACCACCGGCTCACCCGGCGGTCCGCCGGGGAGGCGTCGTCGAGGGCACGCTGTTCCGAGCTGCTGATCAGGCGGAACATCGCCTTGGCGCGCAGCTGGGTCGTCTCCCACAGGTTGGTGCATCCCGTGGCGGTCACCAGCACGGCGTACAGGTCGGAGCGCAGGAAGACCATGGCCTGCCACATCAGCGTCGACAGGTTGAGCAGCACGAGCAGCCGCAGGAACGGCGCGTCCCGCCACAGCACCTCGGCGAGCAGGGTCCCGGCCAGCAGCACGCTCTGGACGGCCATCCCGGCCAGCTGGGGCCCGTAGCGCCGGCGCCGGGCCACGCTCCAGATCTGCGTCAGGTCCGTCTCGAACACGAGGAGCACCCCGTACCGCACGTCGATCCCGAACCTCGACTGCAGGCCCAGTGCCCGCGTCGCGAGCCAGTGCCAGTACTCGTGCAGGGCCGTGATCGACCAGCCCACCGGCAGGACGATGAGCGCGCTGATCCCGAAGTCCGACACGATGATCGCATCCGTCGAGTGGGGGAGCAGGTCCGGTCGCGCGACGAGGGTGATCAGGGCGAACAGCGCGGCGACGGCGTAGACCGTCCAGGCGGTCCGGCCGAAGAACCATCGGGCCACCCGCTCGTCCACCCCGGCGAACCAGGTGCGCTGCTGGACGGGCGCCGTCGGCGCGGGGCCGGCGCCACCGGACGCTCCGTCGTGGGCGACGAACCCGAGCTCGTCGAGCGTGTCGACGAAGGACGCGACGTCCACGGTCTCCCCGGCGAACGCCTCGGCCTCCGCCGTGACCTCGGCGACGGTCCGCCCGGAGAGCAGGGACCGGACCACGACGCCACCCACGGCGGGGACGTTGATGTAGCTCCCGGCGGACGGGTCGCCGATGATGCACTCCTCGCCGTCGTCGGTGACGGTGAGGTCGCGCAGGGCCACGGTGGTGGTGCCGACGTCGCTCACGAGGCGCCTGCCATCGCACGGGGGGTGCGGGCGCAGGCCGGGCAGCCGGGGTCGCGGGCCCACTCCGTGCGGGTCTGGCGGCAGCCGTCGGCGGTGTCGAGGATCACGGACGCGCCCGCCGCGTACGGCGGGGCGAACCCGGTGAGATAGCGCAGCGCCTCGAAGGCCACGAGCGAACCGACCAGCGCGGCCGCCGGGCCGATGCCCCGGTTGACGCGGTCCAGGCCGCTGCTCAGCCGGCGGACGACGCCCCGGTCCGATGCGGCCCGGCTGCACCGGTAGCACGCGGTCCTGCCGGGGTCGACCGAGAAGTAGATCACCATGGTGCCGAACATGCCGCCGCGGATCCACGGGACGCCGGCCGTCACGCAGGCCTCGTTCACCCAGAGGTCGATGTCGTTCGGCTGGTCGACGCCCGAGACCACGAGGTCGGCGTCGGTCAGCAGGTCGCTGACGTCGTCGGGCCCGCCCACCCAGCGGCTCACCGTGCGTACGTCGATGTCGGAGCTGAAGGCCCGGGCCCACTGCGCGGCGCGCTCCACCTTCGGGGTGCCGACCTGATCCTCGCGGTAGACGAACTGGCGCGCGAAGTTCGCGGGCTCCACCAGGTCGTTGTCCAGCAGCGTGAGGCGGCCGACGCCGAGCCCGCACAGCGACTGCAGCACGTTCGACCCGAGGCCGCCGACGCCGAGCTGCACCACGTGCGCGTCGGCCAGGCGGCTGCGGAAGTCCTCCGCCGTGACGTCGAGGCTGCTGAACAGGTCGAAGTACGCGAGGTTGCTGTAGTCCCGGTGCTTTCTGGGCCGCCGGTCGATCGACGTCTCGGACCGTTCCAGCACCCTCAGCCCGTCCAGGGCCTCGATCGCCGTCCGGACCGTGGCGACGTCGGTGTCGTGCCCGGAGGCGCGCAGCCGGGCGGTGAGCGCGGCGGCGTCCTCCGCACCTTCGCGGAGGGCAGCCAGGAGGGCCGCGACGTCCCCGGTCGGGTCGTCGAGCTCGATGGTCCGGCTCTGGTCCGCCATGAGGGTCAAGACCTCGCCGGACCGTTCCCATCGGCAGTTCTTCAGCGCGATCATCGAGGACTCCCTGTCGTCGTGTACGGAGTGGGTGTGCCGAGGGCCGGCCCCGTCGCACGGGAGGCGTGCGGGGCCGGCCCCTGGTGCGGGAGTGCTGCTCAGCTGTCGCCGGGCGGGTCCGGGTACTGGGTCGCCTTCACCGGCTCGACCTTACGAACGACGATCGTCATGACTGGCCTCCCTCCTGGGTGTTCGGACTGGGCCATCTAAGGCAGTGCGCGGTGACCAGGACCAGGAAGTTGCTCCGGCAATTCGACCGGCAGCAGCGCAGGCAACGTCCGTTGCCCGGCAAGACTTCCTGGGCGGCGCCGTGCACGCCGTGGCAGCGTTCCTGCGTCACCCACGGTGAGGGTGCGGACGAGTGAGGAGAAGCCCATGACGACGGTGAAGCGATTCCTGGTGGTCGCCACGACGATGCTGATGGTCGTGGCCGGCGGGCTGTCGCTGGCGGCGCCGGCGAGCGCCCAGTGCCCCAAGGAGCTCCAGTGGTGTGTCGGCGCGCCGTGACGGCGCCCGGGACGACCGGTCGCCCGGCTCGCGGCGTCTGATCAGCCGCGAGCCGAGCGAGTGGCCCAGTGCTCCAGGATCCCGCGCAGGGCCGCCCGCCGGATGGGTTCGGGGTCGTGGTCGATGCCGGTCTCCCGCGCGAACTCCCACAGCAGCGCGTGCAGCTCGTACCGGCCCGGCGAGGGTTCCTCGATCAGGTGCGCCGAGGCCAGCTCGGCCAGGATGGTGTCCGTGGTCCGCAGCGGCAGGTCCCAGAGCGCCGCGACGGCGTCCCGGGACAGCCGGGTGCGTGGCGGGACCCCCAGCAGCCGGAAGTACCGTGCCGCCTCGTCCGAGAGCTGCCGGTACGACGCCGTGAAGGCTGCGCGCAGGTCGCACTCGGCGTCGTCCGCGGTGCGGAAGGCGTCGAGCGGTGCCGGTTCGGCCAGCCAGGCCGCCAGCGCCTCGGGCGCCTGCGCGGTGGTCCGGCGGACCAGGTGGTCGCAGGCGATGCGCAGCGCCAGCGGAAGCCCGGAGCAGCGCTGCACGATCGCGTCGACCGCCCCCGGCGCCGCACGCAGACGCTCGTCTCCCAGGAGCGTGCGGACCAGCCGGGCGGCGGCCCCCTCGGGCATCGGGGGTACGCCGACGTGCCGGGCCTCGTCACGGATGCTGAGCCCGCGCAGCTGGTGGCGGCTGGCCACGACCGTCGTGCAGGCGCCCGGGCCGGGTAGCAGGGGCCGGACCTGCTGGGCGGACGCGGCGTCGTCGAGGACGACGAGCACGCGCCGCGCGGCCAGCACCTGACGCAGCAGCGCCGTGCGGGCGACGGATGACGACGGGACGTCGGCGTCCGGGATCCCCAGGTCGGTCAGGAACTGGCGCGCGAGGTCCTCGGCCGACGGCGGCCGCCCGATGGAGCCATGCAGGTCGGCGTACAGCTGACCGTCGGGGAACGCGTCGTGCCGGGCATGGGCCCAGGCCAGGACGAGGGCGGTCTTGCCGACGCCGGCCGGGCCGTCGAGCACGACGCAACGGTGCCCGCCGCCGGGGCCGGTCAGCACGGTGTCCAGCGCCGAGAGCTCTTCTGACCGCCCGGAGAACGTCGACGGCGGGGAGGGCAGCTGGGTGGGCGCCGCACCGGCCGGCCCGAGGGCTTCCGGGGCGGGCACCCGGACGGCCGGCTCGGCCTGGGCCCGCTCCGGGGCCGGCTGCGCCCACCGTCGACGGTAGAAGTCGAGCAGCTCCCCGACCCGGGCGTCGTCGAGACCGAGGCCCGCCCCGATCGCGCGCAGGGTGCTCACCCGTGGCCGTCCGACGGCGCTGCGCTCGATGTTGCTGACCGAACGCACGGCCAGGCCGGCCCGCTCGGCGAGCTCCTCCTGGGTCAGGCCCGCGCGGCGGCGGAGCTGTGCGAGCAGGTCGTGCTCCGAGCTGTGCACTGTCATGCGGCTCCCGAGGGACGTGAACGACGTGGCCTTCCGCGCCCATCCTGAGCGCTCGGTGCCCGGCCGTCGTGCAGGTTCCTGCAACCTGGCCCCGGATCAGGCCGTCGGGACGATCCCCGTCCGGCCCTCCCAGGTGCCGTGCTCCGCGAGCGGACGGAAGCGGTACGTCGCGAACTCGTGGTGGAAGTCGCGCCGCCGGCGTTCGGCCATGGCGTCGGCGTGCCGCCGGGCCGCGGGGAGGTCGGAGCGGCCGTGCACCATCGCCTCCATCGCGCGCACGGTGCGCCACACGGAGAACGTGGCGATGGTGCGCGGCGGCCGGAAGGCGGCCAGGGCGAGCGTGGTACCGGGGTGGTCGCGCACCTGACGCTCGACGGGCTTGCCCCACCGCAGGAACCGGGGCACCTCGGGCAGCCGCATCCGCGCGACGGTCACCGCGACCACGGGTTCGTCCTGGTCCCAGGTGCCCGACCGGGCGGGCAGGCCGGGCAGCGCTGCCAGGTGGGACCAGCGGCGCAGGTACTCCAGTCGGACGTGCCAGCCGGTCGCCAGGTGGCGGCCCAGGGCGTCGTCGGACAGGAAACGGTCCACGGCGTCCTCGTCGCGCCACTGTGCGAAGACGGCGATCCGCCGCAGCTGCAGCCGGTCCGCGGAGACCGTGGGCGCGCCCAGGCGCATGAGGGCCAGGCACTCGGCGTGGTCCAGTCCCGGCGTCGTGGTGCCCGACGGCGGTCGCACGAGCGCGCGTGCCGTCACGGCCGCGGGCAGCTCGGCGAGGTGGAAGGTGTGCATCATCGCTCGCGCTCCATCTTGTAGTGCAGCCGCATCATCCAGGTGCGCCACATCCGCAGCTCGTGGTCCGTGCGGAGCACACCGTACGGGTCGCGGTACAGGCGGAAGGTCTCGTGCAGGGGGATGCGTGCCGCGAAGTCCCGGCCGCCGTCGCGGACGGTGACGTACGCGCCGTCCTGCCCGAACCGGCCCGGGGGCGACTCCAGGATGAGCCCGCCCTCGTCGGTGACGGCCGGGCGCAGGAAGACCTGCACGTTGCCGGACTCGAGCGGGAACGCGACGTGGACGCTCGGCCCGGCAGCGCCGGGGAGCCGGCGCGCCGAGTAGCAGCCGCTGAACACGTAGCGGCCCGACGGCCGCAGCGTGCGGAGCCACGCGGCCCCGACCTGCGCGCCGTGCCGGTCGCGGATCACGCGCACCCTGCTGTCCATGCCGTGTGCCACGTCGAGCGGGCGCATCGGGAGGGAGAGCTGCTCGACCCGGCGGCCGAAGAACCGCGCGACCAGCTCGCCGGCCGGCCAGAACAGCGGGGACCAGCCGGACCACACCTCCATGCGCCAGGCGGCGGTGTGCTCGTAGAAGTCGCGGATCCGGGGGTCGAGCCCTGCGGCGTCGAAGCCTGGCCCGTCGAGGACCGCCATCGTCGGCAGGAGGCCGGGGGCGGGGACCGCCGCGGTCGCGTCGTCGTCGACCGTGCCGCCGTGGTGCGCGGCCTCGGCGGCGAGCCAGCCGTCCGCGACCGTGGCGGACCGGCTCGTCGGGGCGCGCAACCAGGAGTGGTCGCCCGCTAGGTCGACCGGCCTGCCGGTCAGCCGCCAGAACTTCCGGGACCCGAGGTCCAGCAGGTGGTTCACGAGGACGCATTCTCGCAGGGGCTTCGTCGGTTACGGTCGGGGCGTGCTGCTCCCTGACTCGTCGGTGCCCGGGGCGGACCTGCCGGTCCGGGCGGTCCTGTCCGCCACGGTCGACGCCGTGCGGTCGCGCGGCGCCGCGGTGCTGGTCGCGCCGCCCGGGTCGGGCAAGACCTCGCTGCTGCCGCTCGCGCTGGCGGACGCCCTCGGTGGCACGGTCGTCGTGGCCGAACCGCGCAGGATGGCGACCCGAGCGGCCGCCGCCCGGCTCGCGGACCTCGTCGGCGAACCGCTCGGGCAGCGGATCGGCCACGCGATGCGCGGCGAGCGCAGCGGCGGCACGGGGCTGCGCGTCGAGGTGGTGACCACGGGCCTCCTGGTCCGGCGCCTGCAGCAGGACCCGGAGCTGCCGGGTGTCTCCGCGATCGTGATCGACGAGTGCCACGAGCGGCACCTCGACGCCGATCTGCTGCTGGCGCTCGCCCTCGACGTCCGGACGAACCTCCGGGACGACCTGGCGATCGTCGCGACCTCCGCCACGGCGGACACGGTGCGGCTGAGCCGTGCGCTGGGTGCGGAGGAGCCGGCGCCCGTGGTCACCGCGTCCGCCGCGCTGTTCGACGTGGCCGTCGAGTGGGCCCCGCCGCCGGTCACCACCCCGCTGCTCCCCGGCGGGCGGGTCGACCCTCGCCTGCTGGACCACGTCGCCGCCGTCGTCCGGCGGGCGCTGGCCGAGAACGAGGGCGACGTGCTCGTGTTCGTACCGGGGGAGGCCGAGATCCACGGGGTGACGCGCCGGCTGGCCGACCAGAACGTGCTGCCCCTGTTCGGCCGCCAGTCCCGCGCCGAGCAGGACCGGGCGCTCGCGCCGTCCGCCGTGCGCCGGATCGTGGTGACGACGTCGGTCGCGGAGAGCTCGCTGACCGTGCCCGGGGTCCGGGTCGTGGTCGACTCGGGTCTGGCCCGGGAGCCGCGCACCGACCAGTCCCGTGGCCTCGGTGCGCTGGTCACCTGCCGGGTCTCGCGGTCCTCGGCCGAGCAGCGGGCGGGTCGTGCCGGGCGTGAGGCGCCCGGGCGGGTCTACCGGTGCTGGTCCGCGACGGATCATGCCCGGCTCGACGACCATCCGGCGCCGGAGATCGCGATCGCGGACCTGGCGTCCTTCGCTCTCGACCTCGCGGCCTGGGGTGCGCCCGGGGGCGCCGGCCTGACGCTGCTCGACCCGCCGCCGCCGGCGGCGATGACCGCGGCCGGTGAGCTGCTGCGCCGCATCGACGCCGTGGACGAGGAGGGCCGGATCACCGGGCGGGGCCGGCGGATGGCGGCGGTGGGGGCGCACCCCCGGCTGGCCCGCGCGCTGCTGGACGGGGCAGCGCGGGTCGGTGCCGACCGGGCGCGCGAGGTCGTCGCGCTGCTCTCGGACGACTCCGGCCGGGGCTCCGGCGACGACCTGCCCGCTCGGTGGCGGGCCCTGCGTCGCGGCGACGACCGTGCGGCCACGGCGCGGTGGCGGGAGGAGGTGAGGCGGCTCGGCCGGGGTACGCCGGGTGCCTCTCCGCCTGCCTCTCCGGCGGGCGGAGAGGCGGGGCCCGGCCGTGAGGAGCAGCGCGTCCCGGACGATCTCGCGGCCGGGATCGTGGTGGGCCTGGCGTACCCGGACCGGATCGCGCGCGCCCGGGGGAGCGACTCGGCCACCTACCAGATGTCGGGTGGCACGGGCGCCGCGCTGGACCCGCAGTCGCCGCTGCGGGCCACGCCCTGGCTGGCGATCGCGGTCGCGGACCGGGCGCCAGGCCGCGTCGACGCCCGGATCCGTGCCGCGGCGCCGATCGACGAGGCCACGGCGCGGGACGTCGCCGCCGAGCTGGTCTCGAGGGCCGACCAGATCCGCTGGGCCGACGGGCGGATAGTGACGCGGCGGGTCGAGACGCTCGGGGCGATCGTCCTGAGCGACGCGCCGCTGGCGCAGCCGGACCCGCTGCAGGTGCAGGCGGCCGTCCGTGACGGTATCCGGCGCAGCGGCCTGTCCGTGCTGCGCTGGTCGGAGGCCGCGGTCGCGCTGCGCGACCGGCTGGCGTTCTGCCACGCGCACCTCGGCGCCCCGTGGCCGGCCGTCGACGACGACGCGCTGCTGGCCGGCCTCGACGACTGGCTGGGTACCGAGCTCGCGTCGGTGCGGGCCGCGCGCGACCTGTCCCGCATCGACGTCACCTCGGCCCTGCGGCGCCTGCTGCCCTGGCCCGAGGCCGTCCGGCTCGACGAGCTCGCGCCCGAACGGCTCCGGGTCCCGTCCGGCTCCGAGGTGCGGCTCGCGTACGACGGCGCCGGGCCGCCGGTCCTCGCCGTGAAGCTGCAGGAGGTGTTCGGCTGGACCGTCACCCCGGCCGTCGCGGACGGCCGCGTCCCGGTGGTGCTGCACCTGCTGTCGCCCGCGCAGCGCCCGGTGGCGATCACGAGCGACCTCGCGTCGTTCTGGAAGCAGGGCTATCCGCAGGTCCGGGCCGACATGCGGGCTCGTTACCCGCGGCATCCGTGGCCGGAGGATCCGCTGACGGCGGTGCCGACGAGGAGGGCGAAGCCGCGGCGGTGAGCCGGGTGCCTGCAGTGGCCGGCGGGAGCACCGGGGGCGAGCGCCCCCGGCGTCCTGCCGGGCGGGAGGCCCTTACGCGATGGTGATGATCGTCTTGCCCGCGACTCGCGCCGTCGGGTTCAGTGCCTCGACCGCCTCGGCGAGCGGCCGCACGGCCGCGACGTTCGTCCGCAGGCGCCCGTCGCGGACCCGGCGGACGATCTCGACGAGCTGGGCGCGGTCGACCTCGACGACGAAGAACACGGACCGCCCGCCCTCCGGCTGCCGGGCGGGCGGCTCGGCGATCGACACGAGGGTGCCACCCGGCCGGACGAGGTCGACGGACCGGTCGGCGATCTCCCCGCCGATGACGTCGAGGACGAGGTCGACGTGCCCCACGGCGGCGAGGTCGTCGGTGCCGAGGTCCACGAAGTCGTGCGCGCCGAAGTCGGTCGCCGTTGCCCGGTCGGCCGTGCGTCCGGTCCCGATCACGTACGCGCCCGTCTCGCGGGCGAGCTGGGTGACGACCGACCCGACGCCGCCGGCGGCGCCGTGCACGAGCACGGTCTGCCCCGCCTCGAGCCGTCCGTGGTCGAACAGGGCCTGCCACGCGGTGAGCCCGGAGATCGGCAGGCTCGCGCCGGTGACGAAGTCCACGTCGGCCGGCAGCGGTGCGAGGTTGCGGGCCTCGACCGCCACGTACTCGGCGAGCGTGCCGTCGCGCGTCCAGTCCGCGAGGCCGAGCACGCGCTGCCCCACGCTGATCCCGGTGGTCCCGTACCCGAGCCCGGTGACCACGCCGGCGAGCTCGTGGCCCGGGATGCTCGGCGTGCGGTCGTGGCCGGCGCGGTCGGTCCACGTGGCCGGCCAGGTCAGCTCGCCCGGCGTGAAGCCGGAGGCGTGCACGCGCACGACGACGTCGTTCTCCGCCGCGCTCGGTTCCGGCTGGTCCGTGAGCCGCATCCCGGCGGTGCCGGCGTCCCGGTCGGTGACGGTGATGGCTTTCATCTGATGTTCTCCCGTTCGGTCGTCTCGTCCTGTGGGCGAGGTGTGCTTCACCGGGTAGACGAGATGCGGGGCCCTGGCGTCAGGTTCCGGTGGAGTCCCGCCAGAGCGTGAGCTTGTGTGGGTTCCACTGGATCAGCACGTCGACCACGGCACCGTCGCGGACGACGAGCTCCAGCACGCCGCTGACCGAACCATCGTGCTCGAAGGTCAGGACCGGGCCGGCGTCCGTCGTCCGGCTCACGAGCCGCACGGGGCTCTGCCGCGCGAGCACGCCCACGACGAAGCGCGCCACCTTGTCCGGGCCGTGCACGGGGTTGAGGGCGGCCCGGACGATCCCGCCGCCGTCGGACCGCAGAGTGACGCCCGGGTGCAGGAGCCGCACGAGCGTCGCGACGTCGCCGGTGTTGGCCGCATGTCGGAACGCCGCCGTCAGCGGGGCGCTCGCCTCGCCGGCCGTCGGCTCCGGCCCGTGCGCGGCCACGCGGGCACGCGCGGACGACGCGAGCTGCCGCACGGCGCCCGGGGAACGGTCCAGGATGTCCGCGACGTCGGCCACCGGGTAGTCGAACACGTCCCGGAGCACGAAGGCGACACGTTCGGCCGGGGTCATGCTCTCCATCACGCTCAGCAGCGCCATGCCCACCGACTCGGCCGCCAGGGCCCGCTCCGCAGGGTCGCCGCCGGACGGTGCCGGCACCTGGAACCGGCCGCCGGGGACGGGTTCGGGGAGCCATGGGCCGGTGTAGAGCTCGTGGTGCCGACGCGCGCTCTTCAGCACGTCCAGGCACACGCGGCTCGTCGTCCGGGCGAACCAGCCGACCGTGTTGCCGACGTCCGCCCGGGCGCCCTCGTCCAGCCGGTACCAGCGCACGAACGCCTCCTGGACGGCGTCCTCGGCGTCCGCGACCGTGCCGAGCATCCGGTAGGCGAGCCCGACCAGACGGTCACGATCCAGGCCCGTGACCGGCCACACCTGCGTCATGCGCCCATCATGACCCCGGACCGCTGCGGTTATCCTGGCCCGCATGTCCCTCACCTCCGCGCTCGGCGACGACTGGGTCCCGGCGCCGGACGGCGTCCGCGAGCGCTCCGCGGCCCGCGTCATCCTCGTCGACGGCGCCGGCCGTGTGCTCGTGGTGCGCGGCCACGACGTGAACCAGCCGGAACGGTCCTGGTGGTTCACGGTGGGCGGCGGCATCGACGCGGGAGAGACTCCCGTGCAGGCGGCGCTGCGCGAGACCCGTGAGGAGGCGGGCGTCGTGCTGGCCGCCGAGGACCTGGTGGGCCCGGTGCTGACCCGGACGGGCATCTTCGACTTCTTCGCGGAGACCTGCCGTCAGCACGAGGTGTTCTACCTGGCCCGGGTGGCGGACGCCGTCGCGGTGTCGACCGACGGCTGGACGGCGGCCGAGCAGGAGCTGCTGGACGAGATGGCCTGGCTCACCCCCGCGGAGCTGCGGGAGCAGCCGCTGGAGGTCTTCCCGCCGGAGCTGCCCGACGTCGTCGACCACCTGCTGGCCGGCTGGGACGGCGAGGTGCGGCACCTGGGCGTGCAGCTCGACGACTGAGCGCCCCCGGTGTGCGCGAGCGTGCTTGGAATGGTGTTCGGCGCATTTTCTCTGTGATTTATCATGCATTGTTGGAGCGTCTTATATGCCGATGCATGGGCGTCCGAACTGCACAAATGCAACGCCTGCCGTGCAATCCGGACGCCGAAGAAAAGTACTGCGGGTGAAAACCAGGAATGCGCGCTGATATGCCGCGCGCATCGCAATGAAGCCTGTTTAGCGTGGTGGCGCAGGGGCACCCACCACGGAAGGTTCCAGTCATGGAGAGACTCACCAAGGCCGCGCTCGCGACGGGTGGCGCCGCCGCACTGCTGCTCGGTGGTGCCGGCACCCTCGCGTTCTGGACGGACGACGGCCTCGCGACCGGCACGGACGTCACCTCGGGCACCCTGACCATGACCGACGGTGCGTGCGGCGACTGGACGCTCGACGGCGGCGGTGCCGTCACCGAGGGCATCGTGCCGGGCGACACCGTGACCACCGACTGCGCCCTGACCGTGGGTGGCACGGGTGACCACCTCGCGCTGGGTGACATCACGGTGACCGCCCCCACCTGGGCGGAGGACAACGCGCTGACCGCCGTGCTGGACGTCGCCGTCTCCGGGGCCACGCTGGACGGTGCCCCCGTCACCCTTCCGCTGGCCGAGCCGGTACCCGTCGAGGCGGCCTCCGACCTCGTGGTCACGGTCGCGGCCACCTTCCCGGACGACGCCGGCAACGAGACCCAGGCGCTCACCGCAGCCCTGGAGGACGTCACGGTCCAGGTGACACAGGCCCACCTCGTCCCCGCACCCTGACCGGTGGTGCCGAGACCGTGCGGACAGCAGCTCGTCTGACGGGGCGTGCGCTCGCGGCCGTGGTCGTGGTCGTGGCGGGCGCCGCGCTCGTGCTGGGGGTGATCGTGCCCCGGGCGGCCGGCGCCACCCCCTTCGTGGTGCTCACCGACTCCATGGAGCCCACGCTCCCCGTCGGCACCCTGGTCGTGTCGCGCCCGGTCGACGCCGGGCGGATCGGCACCGGCACCGTCATCACCTACCAGCTCCGGTCGGGTCGGGAACGGATGGTGACGCACCGCGTCGTCGGCGTCGGTTCGACGGTCGGTGGCGAGCGCACCTACGTCACTCAGGGCGACGCGAACGATGTGCCCGACGTGGTGCCCGTCCGGGACGTCCAGGTGCGTGGCGCGGTCTGGTACCACGTGCCCTACCTCGGGTACGTGGCCGGGGTGTTCACCGGGCAGCGTGCGGCGGTCGGTGCCGTCGTGGCCGTGCTGCTGCTCGGCTACGCGGGGTGGCAGGTGTTCCGTGCCGTGCGCGAACGGTCCGCGCGGGTGCCCGTAGGCCCCGCCGCCGTCGGCCCTGGGGTGGCCGACGGCGGCGGTCCCCGCGAGGGGCCGGGGCGTTCCGAGGAGGGGCCGGTGGTGCGCGAGCACACCGCCGCGGGCGGGGCCGGGGGAGAGCCATGAGGTGGGCGGCGTCGGTGCTCGTCGCCGGGCTCGTGGCCGGGTCGGCCCTCGGGGGACCGGCCGGGTCGGCGTCCGCGGTGCCGGACGGCGATGCGGAGCGGCTGTTCCTGAGCGTGGACGGGAACACCTGGGCGCCCGTCGTCACGGCGCCGCTGCTCGATCCCGGCCTGGTGTGGGTGCCGGGCGACGTCGCGACCGGCACGCTGTACGCCCGCAACGGGTCCGGCGAGGCCGCGGACGTGGCGGTGACGGTACGCCTGGACGGTGGGCCGGCCGGCGCGGGCCTGCCCCTGGCGGACGCGCTCGACGTGCGCACGCGCCTGGGGGACGGCGCGTGGACGGACGGCCCGGTCTCGGCGGTCACGAGCCTCGCACCTGGCGAGGAGCTGCCGATCGGGATCGAGGTGGGGTTCGATCCCGCGGCCGGCAGCTCGACACAGGACCGGACGGTGCACCTCGACCTCGTCGTGACACTCTGGGGCGTCGGGCCGGGCGCGGGCGACGGCGGTGCGGGCGGTGGCGCCGTGCCCGGGGCGGGCGGCCCGGGGACGCTGCCGCGGACGGGCGCGAACCTGCTGTTGCCGACCCTGCTGGCGGCCGCCGCGGTCGTCCTGGGTGTGCTGCTGCGCAGGGGAGCGCGCCGTGGGTGACCGGGGCGGGGCTGTACCCCGCGCGCTGTCGCGGCGACGGCGCATCACGGTGGCCGTGCTCGTGGCCCTGGCGCTGTGCACGGGCACAGGGGTCGCGTGGGGAGCCTGGGCGGCCGGGGGCACCACCACGGGCCCGGCGGACGCCGTCACGGCCTGGACCCTGCCGGCCACCGCGACCACCTGCACCGACACCGACGGGCAGGTCTTCGAGACGGCAGCGGTCACCTGGCCGGAGACCAGTACCCCGCATGCCCTCGACTACACGGCCACGATCAACGACGTGGCGGCGCCGGTGACGGACGACGGCGCCACCCGCACCGTGGTGATCGACCAGGCCGTGCTGCAGCAGCTCTTCAGCGGGCTGTTCGGCGGCACGCTGACGGTCCGCGTGACCGCATCGCTGCCCGGCACGTCGTGGACCGCGCCGGTGGCCACCGAGACGGTCCAGGCGGGGGTGATCGTGGTACCGCCCGGGCTGACGCTGGAGTGCACCTCCTGAACGCCGGGAGCCCTGCGGGCCGCGCCGTAGGATGGACGGCTGTGAGCATCCCGACCATCGGCGTCCTCGCCCTGCAGGGCGACGTCCGCGAGCACCTGGTAGCCCTCGAGTCCGTGGGCGCACGCGCCGTGACCGTGCGCCGGCCCGCCGAGCTGACCGCCGTGGACGGTCTCGTGCTGCCCGGCGGCGAGTCGACGACGATCGACAAGCTGCTGCGGATCTTCGAGCTGCGCGACCTGTTGCAGACCCGCATCAAGGAAGGCCTGCCGGTGTACGGCTCGTGCGCGGGGATGATCCTGCTCGCCGACCGGATCCTGGACGGCACCGCGGACCAGCAGACGGTCGGCGGGATGGACGTGGTGGTGCGGCGCAACGCCTTCGGCCGGCAGGTCGACTCGTTCGAGACGGACCTCGAGTTCACGGGCATCTCGGACGCCGGGGACGGCGGACCGGTGCGCACCGCGTTCATCCGCGCCCCCTGGATCGAGGAGGCCGGGAGCGACGTCGAGGTGCTCGCGCGGATCCCGGCTGTGGATACACAGGGCCGTCCGGTGGCGGCCGCCGGTAGAATCGTCGCAGCACGGCAGGGGCCGCTGCTCGCCACCGCGTTCCACCCCGAGATCACGGGGGACACGCGCGTGCACGGGTTGTTCGCCGGCATGGTTGCGGGCGGCTGAGCGGTCGTCCCGCTACCGTTCGACGCCACTGCACCAGTCACCGCACACGAGTCACCGCAAACGCAAGGAGTCAGGTAAAGGCATGTCAGGTCACTCCAAGTGGGCCACGACCAAGCACAAGAAGGCCGCGATCGACGCCAAGCGCGGCAAGCTCTTCGCCAAGCTGATCAAGAACATCGAGGTCGCGGCGCGCACGGGCGGCGGCGATCTCGCCGGTAACCCGACGCTGTTCGACGCGGTCCAGAAGGCGAAGAAGTCGTCGGTCCCCAACGACAACATCGACCGTGCGGTCAAGCGCGGCTCCGGCGAGGGCGCCGACGCCGTCGACTACCAGACGATCATGTACGAGGGCTACGGCACCAACGGCATCGCCGTCCTCGTCGAGTGCCTCACCGACAACAAGAACCGCGCCGCCTCCGAGGTGCGCCTGGCGTTCTCCCGCAACGGCGGCAACCTCGCCGACCCGGGCTCGGTGTCGTACCTGTTCTCCCGCAAGGGCCTGGTCGTGGTGCCCAAGGCCGACGGCGTCACGGAGGACGACGTGATGCTGGCCGCCCTCGACGCGGGCGCCGAGGAGGTCACGGACCAGGGCGAGGTCATCGAGGTGCTCAGCGAGGCCACCGACCTGGTGCAGGTGCGCACGGCCATCCAGGAGGCGGGTATCGAGTACGACTCCGCCGACGTGATCTTCCACCCCTCCATGCAGGTCGAGGTGGACGTCGAGGGTGCCCGCAAGATCATGCGCCTCATCGACGCGCTCGAGGACAGCGACGACGTGCAGAACGTCTACGCCAACTTCGACGCGAGCGACGAGGTCATGGCGGCCCTCGACGACGAGGAGTAGGCGAGCCTGCAGGGCCCCCGGGGGCGCGCGTGAGAGGGTTCCTCCGTGCGCGTTCTCGGTGTTGATCCCGGTCTGACCAGGTGCGGCGTCGGCGTCGTCGACTCGCTGCCGGGTCGCCGGGCAAGGATGGTCGCGGTCGGGGTGATCCGCTCCGACGCGGACCTGTCCACCGATCTGCGGCTGCTGAAGGTGGCCGAGGGCCTGGACGCGTGGCTCGACGAGCACGTCCCCGACGTCGTGGCCGTCGAGCGGGTCTTCGCCCAGCACAACGTCGGCACGGTGATGGGGACCGCCCAGGCGGCGGGCCTGGCCATGGTGGCCGCAGCCCGTCGCGGCGTGCCCGTCGCGCTGCACACGCCGTCCGAGGTGAAGGCCGCGGTGACCGGCTCGGGCCGCGCCGACAAGGCGCAGGTGACGACGATGATCACCCGCATCCTCGACCTGGAGGAGGCGCCCCGCCCGGCCGACGCCGCCGACGCCCTCGCGCTCGCCGTCTGCCACCTCTGGCGGCCGTCCGGCGCCCTCCAGGGCGGCGACCGGCACGAGCTCACACCGGCCCAGCGGGCCTGGGCCGCCGCCGAGCAGGCCGCCCGGCAGCGTCCGCGGCGCTGACCCGGCGTGCCTCCCCGAGGAGGCACACCCGCGCTTGTTAGGCTCCTCGCACGAACGTTCGATGAAAGGGGAGCCCGTGATCGCCTCGCTGACGGGGACCGTGGCCCACGTGGGCCTGGACCGCGTGGTGGTGGACGTCGGCGGCGTCGGCTACCTGGTGCACGCCACGCCCACCACGCTCGCCGGGCTCCGCGTCGGCGAGACGGCGGGTGTCGCCACGAGCATGGTGGTCCGCGAGGACTCGATGACCCTCTACGGGTTCGGCGACGCCGACGAGCGTGACGTGTTCGAGGCGGTGCAGACGGTCTCCGGCGTCGGCCCGCGCCTGGCGCTCGCGATGCTCGCCGTGCACACCCCGGACGCGCTGCGCCGCGCCGTCGCCACCGAGGACCTCGCCGCGCTGACCCGCGTGCCCGGCATCGGCAGGAAGGGCGCCCAGCGCATCGTGCTGGAGCTCGGCGACCGCCTGGGCCCCGCCTCCGGCAGCGCTCCGGCCGAGGCCGCGACCGCTGCGGCGACCGTCGCCGGCGACCACACCGAGCGGGTCGTCGAGGCACTGACGGGCCTCGGCTGGCCGGCCAAGCAGGCGGACGACGCCGTCGCGAAGGTGCTCGCCGAGGCGGGCGCCGAGGTCGTGGCCGCCGACGAGGTCGCCACCACGCTCCGCGCCGCGCTGCGCCTGCTGGGAGGCCACCGTGGCTGACGTCTCCACCGAGACGGAGGGCCCCGGCGGCCGCATCGTCGCACCCAGCGCCGACGAGGTGGAGCGGGCCGCCGAGGCCGCGCTGCGCCCCAAGCGGCTCGACGACTTCGTGGGCCAGCAGGTGGTGCGCGACCAGCTCTCCCTCGTGCTCCAGGCCGCCCTGGCCCGCGGCAACCCGCCCGACCACGTGCTCCTGTCCGGCCCGCCCGGGCTCGGCAAGACCACCCTGGCCATGATCATCGCGGGCGAGCTGGAGTCCCACCTGCGGCTCACCAGCGGGCCGGCCATCCAGCATGCCGGCGACCTCGCCGCCGTCCTGTCCTCCCTGGAGGAGGGCGACGTGCTGTTCATCGACGAGATCCACCGCCTGGCCCGCCCCGCCGAGGAGCTCCTGTACGTCGCCATGGAGGACTTCCGCGTCGACGTCGTGGTGGGCAAGGGCGCCGGTGCCTCCGCGATCCCGCTGGCACTGCCGCGGTTCACCGTGGTCGGCGCCACCACCCGGTCCGGCCTGCTGCCCGCCCCGCTGCGCGACCGCTTCGGCTTCACCGGGCACATGGACTACTACTCGCCGGCCGAGCTGGAGCGCGTGATCCTGCGCTCCTCCGGCCTGCTCGGCGTCCACCTCGAGCACGCGGCCGCCCACGAGATCGCCGGCCGCTCCCGCGGCACGCCCCGCATCGCCAACCGGCTGCTGCGCCGGGTGCGCGACTGGGCGCAGGTGCGCGGCGACGGTCGCCTCGACCTGCACGCCGCGAGGTCCGCCCTGGAGGTCTACGAGGTCGACCCCATCGGCCTGGACCGCCTCGACCGCGCCGTCCTGACCGCGCTGTGCACCCGGTTCGGCGGCGGACCCGTCGGCCTGTCCACGCTCGCCATGACCGTGGGCGAGGAGGCGGAGACGGTCGAGACCGTCGCCGAGCCGTACCTCGTGCGCGAGGGGCTCGTGGGGCGCACGCCGCGCGGCCGCGTGGCCACGCTCGCGGCCTGGGAGCACCTGGGGCTGACGCCGCCCGCGCAGCCCGGCGCCGCCGCGGCAGGGGGCACCGCGCCCGAGGACCAGGGAACTTTGCTGGATCCCTGACGTTGTCCCTGTGGCGCCGTCCGCCGCGATCCGAGGATCAGCCCACCGCGCACTACACTGGGTTGGATCCTCGTCGTACCTGTGCGTGACGTGCGTGCGTGGCACACCCGACCCAGCAATCGAACAGGACCATCCACTGTGGACCCCTCATTCCTCATCCTCATCGCGATCCTCCTCGTGGTGATGTTCTTCATGTCCTCCCGTACCCGCAAGCAGCAGCGCGAGGCCGCGGAGTTCCGGAACAACCTCACCGTCGGGACCAAGGTCATGACCGCCTCCGGCATGATCGGCACCGTCATCGACGTCGACGAGTCCACCGACCAGGTGACCATCGAGTCCTTCCCGGGCAGCCCCACCACGTGGCTCCGTGCCGCCATCGCGAAGAAGATCGACGAGCCCGTCGCCGACGACGCGGCCGACGACGACGCGGCCGATGAGGCCGACGTCACATCGAACGGCGAAACGGGAAGTACCATCAGCCCGGACGCGAACGACGTTCCCGACGACCTGTCCGGCCTGGACACCGCTCAGCGCGAGTACCGGGAGCAGCAGCGACGGGACGCCGACGCGGACGGCAAGTGACGGCCGCGCCGTCCGGTGACCCCGGACGGCGCCGAACCCGCGCCGGACGTACCCCGGCGCGCACACGAGAAGAGACAGACGTTGGCGACTGACACCCGGCGCTCGCGGCCGGTTCGCACGATCGTGCTCCTCACGATCCTGACGATCCTGCTGCCCTTCGGCGCCCTCTTGGCTGGTTGGCAGCTCGACGGCAAGTCGAGCGACAATCCGGACGGCGCGAGCCTCGCACCTGGTCTGGCCCTCGACCTCCAGGGCGGCACCCAGGTCATCCTCAAGGCGGTGACCTCGGACGGCTCCGAGATCACCCCGGAGGCGATGGAAGAGGCCATCGGAGTGATCCGGCAGCGGGTGGACGCCAACGGCGTCACCGAGGCCGAGATCTCCAGCCAGGGCACCGACCAGATCGTGGTCGAGATCCCGGGCGAGGTCGACGACGAGACCGTCGCGCTGATCTCCAAGGCCGCGCAGATGAAGTTCCGGCCCGTGCTGACGATCGGCAACCCGACCCCCACGGCGCAGCCCTCGGCGAGCCCGTCCGCGTCCGGCGACGCCGCCGACGAGGAGGCCGCTGACGGCGAGACCGCTCCGGGCGGGTACACCGAGGAGGAGATCGCCGAGCAGGAGGCGGCCGTCGAGGCCGCCACGGACCCGTCGGACCTGGCCCAGATCACGCCGTCGGTGCAGACCGCGTTCGACGAGCTCGACTGCACGGACCCGAAGAACCTGCAGGGCGGCGGCGGTGACCGGCCGGACCTCCCGCTGGTGACCTGCGACCAGACGGGTGTCGCCAAGTACGTCCTCGGCCCCGTCGAGGTGGACGGCACAGACCTCAGCTCGGCGACCTCCGGGCTGATCCCGAACGCGAACGGCACCGTCTCGAACGTGTGGGGCGTCAGCCTCGACCTCAACTCCGAGGGCGCACGGGCGTTCCGGACCACCACGGAGCGGCTCGTCTCGCTGGAGCAGCCGCGCAACCAGTTCGCCATCGTGCTGGACAGCCTGGTCGTCTCGGCGCCGAGCATCAACGAGCCGATCACCAACGGGCAGGCGAGCATCTCGGGCTCCTTCACGCAGAGCTCGGCGGCGACGCTGGCCAACCAGCTCAGCTTCGGCTCGCTGCCGCTGACGTTCGAGGTCGAGGGCCAGAACCAGATCTCGGCCACCCTGGGCTCCGAGCAGCTCCAGCGCGGCCTGTTCGCCGGTCTCATCGGCCTGGCGCTCGTGGTCGTGTACTCGCTGTTCCAGTACCGCACGCTCGGCCTGCTCACCGTCGCCTCGCTGGTCGTGGCGGCCGCCATGACCTACGTGGTGATCGCCCTGCTGAGCTGGGGCATCGGCTACCGCCTGTCCCTGCCGGGTGTCGCGGGTCTGATCGTGGCCATCGGCTTCACCGCGGACTCGTTCATCGTGTACTTCGAACGTATCCGTGACGAGCTACGTGACGGCAGGTCGCTGCGCCTGGCGGTCCAGCGCGGCTGGCTCCGTGCCCGCCGGACGATCTACGCGGCCAAGGCCGTGAACCTGCTGTCCGCCGTGATCCTGTACTTCATGACGGTCGGTGGCGTGCGTGGCTTCGCGTTCACGCTCGGCCTGACCACGATCATCGACGTCATGGTGGTCATCTGGTTCACGCACCCGGTCATGGAGCTGCTCGCCAAGGTGCCGTTCTTCCGGGACGGGCACAAGGCCTCGGGCCTGTCGCCCGACCGGATCGAGGTCACGCCGCGGTACCGGGGAGCCGGCCGGTTCTCCGGCCCCGACGCCGCTCCGGCCGGCGGCGCCGACGCCGAGGTGCCGGAGCGGGAGCTGGTCACGGCGCAGTCCGTGTCGCCCGCACCTCGGATGACCGAGGACGGCCGCAGGATGACGATCGCGGAGCGGCGTGCCGCCGAGCGCAAGGCTGCCGCGGGGTCGGTCGAGTCGACCCAGCAGGCTCAGAACGAGGAGAAGCACTGATGGCTGCAGGCGGCTTCGCTCAGTGGGGCAACGACCTCTACACGGGACGCCGGTCGTACCCGATCATCCAGAAGCGCGGCATCTGGTTCTCGATCGTCGGGCTGTTCTCGGTGGCCTCGATCCTCGTGCTGGTCTTCCAGGGCCTGAACCTGGGCATCGACTTCCGCGGCGGGTCCGAGTTCACCGTCTCGGGCGCGTCGACGACGGACGAGGACGTGGCGATCGACGCGGTCGCGACCGTGGCCCCGGGGGAGGAGCCGCACGTCTCCACCGTCGGCGCCTCCGCGGTGCGCGTCCAGGTCTCCGAGCTGGACAGCGAGCAGACCGACCGCGTGGCCGAGGCGCTGGCCGACGCGTACGGCGTCCAGGTGGGTGAGGTCACCTCGAACTTCATCGGCCCCACCTGGGGGCAGTCCGTGAGCCTGCGGGCGCTGTGGGGCACCGTGGCGTTCGTGGCCGCGGCCGCGATCTTCATGGCGATCTACTTCCGGGCGTGGCGCATGTCGGTGGCCGCGATCGTGGCGATGCTCGCCGACGTGCTGGTCTCGGCCGGCGTGTACGCCGCGATCGGCTGGGAGGTCACCCCGTCCACGATCATCGGCTTCCTGACGATCCTCGGCTTCTCGCTGTACGACAAGATGGTCGTCTTCGACAAGGTCCGCGAGAACACGGACCACGTCCTGGAGCAGACCCGCAGCACGTACGGCGAGCGCGCCAACCTCGCGGTGAACCAGACCCTGGTGCGGTCCATCAACACCTCGGTGGTGGCGCTGCTGCCCGTCGCGGGAATCCTCTTCGTCGGCGGGTTCCTGCTGGGGGCCGGCACGCTGAAGGACATCTCGCTGTCGCTGTTCGTCGGTATCGCCGCGGGTGCCCTGTCGTCGCTGTTCCTGGCGACGCCGCTGGACGTGGCGCTCCGCGAGCGTGAGCCCAAGATCGCCGCCCACACCAAGAAGGTCATGGACCTGCGGGCCGGCCTGATCGCCGAGGGCGCGGACGAGAGCGTGCTGGCCGCCGCGGCGTCCGGCTCGGCGCAGCTCGTGCCGGGGCATCACCAGGGGCAGGCCGCCCAGCCCAGGCGGCGCCGGTAGGCTCACGCCTCGTGACAGATGACATGACCGACGTCGCCCTCTCCGGACTGCTGCCGGAGAGGGCGACGCGCGTCCGCGAGCTGATCGCGGACGTCCCTGACTTCCCGTCCCCGGGCATCCTCTTCAAGGACATCACGCCCCTCCTGGCCGATGCCGAGGGGCTGGCCGACGTCGTGGAGGCGTTCACGCGGCTGGCGCTGGCCGACGGCGTCGACGTCGTGGCCGGCATGGAGGCCCGCGGGTTCCTGCTCGGCGCCCCCGTGGCCCATGCGCTCGGCCTCGGCTTCCTGCCCCTGCGCAAGGCCGGCAAGCTCCCGCCGCCCACCCACAGCGTCTCGTACGACCTGGAGTACGGGTCGGCGTCGATCGAGCTGCGGTCGGGAACACTCGACCCCGGTGCGCGTGTTCTCATCATTGACGACGTCCTGGCCACCGGCGGGACCGCGGCGGCCGCGGCACAGCTGGTCGAGAAGTGCGGGGGAGTGGTCGCGGGGCTCGCCTTCCTGCTGGAGCTGGACGCACTCCACGGCCGGGACAGGCTGACCGGGCACAACGTCGATACCCTCCTGCGAGTGGGCACGACGTCCGACGGATGACCGTGCCGGACGGGGAATAGAGGTCCAGGGCTAGACTGGCGACTCCGGGGTCGGACCCGGGGAAGGAGGCGCGTACATGGCTGAGAACACGGTGTCACGCGCTCCGGTGCCCGAGAAGAACCCGCCGACACCGCCCGGCGGCAACCGGATGCGCAACCGGCTCGCGCGCCTCGGCGTGCGCAACGTCGGGGGCGGGACGCCCGCCGCGATCGAGCCGCTGCTCCAGGCGATCCGCAGCAACCACCCCAAGTCCGACGTCGCGCTCATCGAGCGGGCCTACGTGGTGGCCGAGAAGGCCCACCGCGGGCAGATGCGCAAGAGCGGCGACCCGTACATCACGCACCCGGTCGCCGTCTCCACGATCCTCGCGGAGCTCGGCTTCGAGGGCACGACGATCGCGGCGGCGCTGCTGCACGACACGGTGGAGGACACCGACTACGCCCTGGAGACGCTGCGCGCCGACTTCGGGGACGACGTCGCGCTGCTGGTGGACGGCGTCACGAAGCTCGACAAGGTCAAGTACGGCGACGCGGCGCAGGCCGAGACCGTGCGCAAGATGGTCGTGGCGATGGCCAAGGACATCCGCGTGCTGGTCATCAAGCTGGCCGACCGGTTGCACAACGCCCGCACCTGGAAGTACGTGCCGTCCAAGTCGGCCGAGCGCAAGGCGCGCGAGACCGTCGAGATCTACGCGCCCCTGGCCCACCGGCTGGGCATGAACACGATCAAGTGGGAGCTGGAGGACCTCTCCTTCCAGACCCTGTACCCCAAGGTGTACGACGAGATCGTGCACCTGGTGGCCGAGCGGGCCCCGGCACGCGAGGAGTACCTCGGCGTGGTCAAGGGCCAGATCGAGTCCGACCTGCGCAGCGCGAAGATCAAGGCCACCGTGACGGGCCGGCCGAAGCACTACTACTCGATCTACCAGAAGATGATCGTGCGGGGGCACGACTTCGCGGAGATCTACGACCTGGTCGGCACGCGCGTCCTCGTGGACACCGTGCGCGACTGCTACGCGGCGCTCGGCGCCATGCACGCGCGGTGGAACCCGGTCCCGGGCCGGTTCAAGGACTACATCGCGATGCCGAAGTTCAACATGTACCAGTCGCTGCACACGACGGTGATCGGCCCGGGCGGCAAGCCCGTCGAGATCCAGATCCGCACGCACGACATGCACCGCCGCGCCGAGTACGGCGTCGCCGCGCACTGGAAGTACAAGGAGAAGACGCCGGCGGGCGGCGCCGACCCGAAGAACCAGGACATGGCCTGGCTGCGCCAGCTCGTGGACTGGCAGCGCGAGACCGCCGACCCGGCGGAGTTCCTCGACTCGCTGCGCTTCGAGATCGGCGGCGACGAGGTCTACGTCTTCACGCCCAAGGGCCAGGCG
This sequence comes from Promicromonospora sp. MS192, assembly GCF_049532985.1. Taxonomy (GTDB): domain Bacteria; phylum Actinomycetota; class Actinomycetes; order Actinomycetales; family Cellulomonadaceae; genus Promicromonospora. Next base: position 1,171,802 of record NZ_CP186693.1, read on the forward strand.
ATGGCCCTGCCGGGCGGCGCGACGCCGGTCGACTTCGCCTACGCGGTGCACACCGAGGTGGGCCACCGCACCATGGGCGCCCGCGTGAACGGCCGCCTGGTGCCGCTGGACTCGCCGCTGGAGAACGGCGACGTCGTCGACATCCTCACCTCCAAGTCCGAGACGGCGGGGCCCAGCCGCGACTGGCTCGGGTTCGTGAAGTCGCCGCGTGCCCGCAACAAGATCCGGCAGTGGTTCACCAAGGAGCGCCGCGAGGAGGCCGTCGAGACCGGCAAGGACTCGATCGCCAAGGCGATGCGCAAGCAGGGCCTGCCGATCCAGCGCCTCATGTCGCACGAGGCCCTGGTCGGGGTCGCGAACGAGATGAACTACCAGGACGTGTCCGCGCTGTACGCGGCCGTCGGCGAGGGCCAGATCTCGTCCGCCCACGTGGTGGAGAAGCTGGTCCGGGCGCTCGGTGGCGCGGACGGCGCGGAGGAGGACGTCGCCGAGGCCGCGCGGCCGGGCGGACTCACGGCGCGCCGCGTGCGCTCGGGCGACCCGGGCGTCGTGCTCAAGGGGTCCGAGTCCTCGGACGTCTGGGTCAAGCTCGCCAAGTGCTGCACCCCGGTGCCGGGTGACGACATCGTCGGGTTCGTCACCCGCGGCCAGGGCGTGAGCGTGCACCGCACCGACTGCGTCAACCTGGACGGCTTGCGCAAGCAGCCGGAGCGCCTCGTCGAGGTGGAGTGGACGCAGGGCGCCAACACGATGTTCCTGGTGCAGATCCAGGTCGAGGCGCTGGACCGCTCGCGGCTCCTCTCGGACGTCACGCGCGTCCTGTCCGAGAACCACGTCAACATCCTGTCGGCGTTCGTCTCGACGTCGGACGACCGGCTGGCGGTCTCGCGGTTCATCTTCGAGATGGCCGAGCCGGCCCACCTGGCCACGGTCCTGTCGGCGGTCCGCAAGGTCGAGGGAGTGTTCGACGTGCACCGCATCACGGGCACGAAGCCGGTGGAACGCCCCCAGCTCCCGGTCTAGTCCCGCACTCAACGAGCGGTGGGGCGGCCGAACCAGTGGGTCAGGGTTGTCTCCAGGGACGGCCTCGCCGCGCCGGTCCAGACGACATGGCCGTCCGGTCGCAGCAGCGCGGCCGGGACGTCCGGCCCGGCCGCGCCGGGGTCGGCGACGTGGTCCACGCGGCCGGCCCAGCCTGCCACGGAGAGCTCGCCGGTCCGGTCGAGCAGCAGCCCGCGGCCGGCGTGCATCCGGTCGTAGAGACGGCCGGTCGTCAGGTCGACGTCGCGCAGGCGGCGTCCGAGCAGGTCGGGCCCCTCCCCGACGTCGTACCGGATCCCGGTCGCGGTGATCTTCTCGATCAGGAAGCGGTTCACGTCGTCGAGATCCATGAGCTGCGCCAGCAGCCGGCGGACCGCCTGCGGGCCGGGCGCCAGTGACAGGAGCTCGGCCTGGGCGCGGGTCGTGTCGAGCACGTCTGCCGCCACCGGGTGCCGTTCGGCGTGGTAGGTGTCCAGCAGGTGGTCCGGGGCCCAGCCGTTCACCTGGGCGGCCAGCTTCCAGCCGAGGTTGAAGGCGTCCTGGATGCCCAGGTTGAGGCCCTGGCCGCCGAGCGGCGGGTGCACGTGCGCGGCGTCCCCGGCGAGCAGCACCCGTCCGGTCCGGTACCGCTCGGCCTGTCGCGTGGCGTTGCCGAAGCGCGAGAGCCAGCGTGGCGAGTGGACGCCGAAGTCCGTGCCACCGTGCGTCCGGAGCTGGCGTGCGAGCTCGTCGAGGGTCGGGGGCACGGTCCGGTCCGGGGCCAGGCCGTCGGCCGGCACGACCACACGGAACAGCCCGTCCCTGACGGGACCGGCGCCGAAGCCGCGCTGCGTCGTGCGGACCCGTGCGGTCACCTCGGCGACCTCCTCGGGTGATGCGGTCATCCGGACCTCGCCCAGCAGCCACTCCACGTCGGCCGGCTCGCCCGGGAAACCGACGCCGAGCAGCGTGCGCACGGTGCTGCGGCCACCGTCGCAGCCCACCAGGTACCGGGCGTGCAGCCGGGTGCCGTCGGTCAGCTCGGCGGTGACCCCGGCGTCGTCCTGGTGGAGGCCGGACAGCTCGGCGCCGCGTCGGACCTGGGTGCCCAGCTCCACCGCCCGGTCGGTCAGCAGCCGGTGCACGGCCGGCTGCGGGATACCGAGGACGAACGGGTAGGTGGTGTCCAGGTCGCCGGGGGCGGGTCGCGTGATACCCGCGAAGTACCCGCTCAGCGGATGCCTGGTGCCCAGAGCGAGGAACCGGTCCAGCAGGCCGCGCTGGTCCATCACCTCGATGCTGCGTGCGTGCAGGCCCAGCGCGCGCACCACCTCGGTGGGGGCGGTGTCGCGCTCCAGCACGAGCACGTCCACCCCGTGCAGGCGCAGCTCCGCCGCCAGCATCATGCCGGTGGGCCCGCCGCCCACCACGATCACGTCGGTCATCGAGCTCCCCCGGTCAGCCTCGTCCCGGCGGGCTGCGGCCCGCCGGCCGACGATTCTGCGGCATGCCCGGGCCCTTGCCGCAAGCCCCCCATGGCGCTATATCTTGAAAGTGGAGGGTCTCAGGCGGTGCCGGGCGCTCCGGGCAGAAGCTCTCCGAGATCGAACCGGACCGGCTCCTCGAGCTGCTCGTAGGTGCACGACGCCGGCTCCCGGTCCGGCCGCCACCGCTTGAACTGGGCGGTGTGCCGGAACCGGCTGCCCTCCATGTGGTCGTAGCCCACCTCGAGCACCCGCTCGGGCCGCAGCGGCGTGAACGACAGGTCCTTGCCCGCGCTCCAGCGGGACTGCGCGCCGGGCAGCCGGTCGTTCGGCTCGCCCGCGGCCGGGTCCGCCCAGCCGTGCCACGGGTGCGCGTCCGCCTCCGGGGTCCCGGGTTCGACGACCAGCGGTGCGAGCTCGGCGACCAGCTCCGCGCGCCGGCCGGCGGAGAACGACGCCGCGACACCGACGAACTGCAGGTGTGGCGCGGGCGCGGCGTCGTCCCACAGGCCGAGCAGGAGCGAGCCCAGCAGCGGCTGCTCCGGCGTCGAGGTCTTGTGCAGCCGGTACCCCGCCAGCACGACGTCGGCCGTGCGCGCGTGCTTGATCTTCAGCATGGCGCGCTTGTTGGGCGCGTACGGTCCGTCCGCGGGCTTGGCGACGACGCCGTCCAGGCCGGCGCCCTCGAACGACGCGAACCACTCGGCCGCCACGGTGGCGTCCAGCGTGCGGGGCGTGGCGAACACGAGCGGGCCGGTCAGCCCCAGCCCGTCCAGGGCCTGGAGCCGCTCGGTCAGCGGCCGCTCCATGAGCGAGTCGCCGCCCAGCGCCAGGACGTCGAAGACCACGAGCGCGGCCGGCGTCGTCTCCGCGAGCATGGTCACGCGTGACGCCGCCGGGTGGATCCGCTGCGACAGCAGGTCGAAGTCGAGGTGCGCCGCGCCACCCTCGGGGGCCCGGGCGATGACGATCTCACCGTCGACCACGCACCGCTCCGGCAGCGCCTCGCGCACCGCCGCGACCACGTCCGGGAAGTACCGGTCCATCGGCTTGGCGTTGCGCGAGTCGATCCGCACCTCGTCGCCGTCGCGGTACACGATCGCGCGGAAGCCGTCCCACTTCGGCTCGTAGACGTAGGCGGGTGCGTCGTCGGACCCGGACTGGGCGGGCACCGATGCCACGCTCTTGGCGAGCATCGGCCGGACCGGGGGCTGCACGGGCAGGTGGTCAGTGGTCACGAGGACGAGCCTGCCTCAGCGCGGCGCATACCGCAGGTAGACGCACCCGTCGGAGAACGCCCGGATGTCCGTCAGGCGCAGGCCGAGGCGGGCTCCGGGCGGCAGCGCGGGCCGGCCACCACCCACCACCTCGGGGAACACGATGAGGCGGAAGTCGTCGACCAGGCCCTGGCGGATCGCCTCCGCGGCCAGGGTCGGCCCGCCCACGGAGGTGACGCCGGGCCGCTCGTCCGCGATGCGCCGCAGGTCGGCGGGCCGCAGGTCGCGGACGATCCGGGTGCGCTGGGACGTGACGGCCTTCTGCGGCAGCGTCGAGGAGGCCACGAACTTGTCCGCCCGCCGCCAGAGGTCCGCGAACTGCGCGTACACGGGGCTGGCGCCCTGCTGGTCCTGGTACGTCTCCCAGAACACCATGGTGCGGTACATGTCGCGGCCCAGGACGTAGGTGGTGACGTCGGCCTCCATCTCGTTGATGAAGGCGTGCACCTCGTCGGAGGGCATGGCCCAGTCGAACTTTCCCTCGGTGTCGACCGTGTAGCCGTCGGCGGACATGTTCGCCGAGTAGCGCAGAGTTCCCATGGCCCTATCCGACCACGGAGCGGGCCGGAACTCATCGATCCGCGCGGGTGCGAGTCAGCGTGACCTGGGCCATCGTGGAAAGTGAGCAATCGTCCCGAGCGGGAGGAGCAACCATGCCGAAGCGTGATCCCGGACCCAGCGTCAAGGACAAGGAGCTGTACGAGAAGCTCCGCGACGAGGGCAGCTCGAAGGAGAAGTCGGCACGCATCGCGAACGCCGCGGCGGCCTCGTCCCGCAAGAGCGTCGGGCGCAAGGGCGGCAAGGCCGGCGACTACGACGACTGGACGGTCGAGCACCTGCGCAAGAGGGCCGCCGAGATCGGCATCCCCGGCCGCTCGTCGATGCGCAAGGGGGAGCTCATCAAGGCGCTGCGGTCGCACTGAGACCGGGCGATGAGACCGGGCGGTGCACCGGGCGAACCGAGATCGGCGCGGGACCGGTCCGCGAGGCTCAGTCCGCGGACCGGTCCCGGTCCTTGTCGCGGCTGGGCTGGACCCGCTTGGGCTCGCCCGGCATCTTCGGGTACTCGGGCGGGTAGGGCAGGTCGCCGAGGCCGTCGGCCTCGTCGCGGGCCGCGAGCTCCAGCGCCGCGTCCAGCGAGCAGTCCAGGGCCGGGTCCCGGTCGGCACGGAGCGCCGCGAACAGGTCGCCCCGCTCGGTGAACCGGCCCGGCGCCGTCAGCACGTCGAAGTCGTCCGGGTGCACGTCCGGCACCTCGTCCCAGTCGAGCGGCATCGAGACCGTGGCCCGGGCGTTGGCGCGGATCGAGTACGCCGAGGCGATCGTGCGGTCACGGGCCATCTGGTTGTAGTCCACGAAGATCGCCTCGCCCCGCTCCTCCTTCCACCAGCGCGTGGTCACCCGTCCCGGCAGGCGCCGCTCCAGCTCCCGCCCGACGGCGATCGTGGCGCGCCGGGCCTGCGTGAACGTCCACCGCGGCTCCAGCGGCACGAACACGTGCAGGCCCCGCCCGCCGGAGGTCTTGGGGTACCCCACCAGGTCCAGCTCACCCAGCAGCTCCCGCAGGTGCGGGGCCACCGCGGCGGCGTCGTCGAAGTCCGTGCCCGGCTGGGGGTCCAGGTCGATCCGGAGCTGGTCCACCGACTCGACGTCGTCCCGCCGCACGGGCCAGGGGTGGAACGTGAGCGTGCCCATGTTGGCCGCCCAGGCCACCACCGCGGGTTCCGTGGGGCACACCTCGTCCGCCGTCCGGCCCGAGGGGAACGCGATCGTCGCGGTCTCCACGTAGTCCGGGGCGCCCTGCGGGATGCGCTTCTGGTAGAAGCCGTCCCCCTTCGGGTCGTTCGGCTTGGGCATGCGGGTGGCCAGGTGCGCGCCCTCGTGCCAGCCCTTGGGCCAGCGCTCCAGCGTGGTGGGCCGGTGCAGCAGCGCACCCGTGATGCCGTCCGCGACGGCGACGAAGTACTCCACGACCTGGAGCTTGGTGACGCCCCGGGGGAAGACGACACGGTCCGGGCTCGTGACGCGCACCGTGCGGCCTGCGACATCGAGCTCCACTGCGGGTGACTTGGATGCGGCCATGACCCGAAACTAGCGCTCCAGCAGCGCGCGCGCCGCCGCGAGCGCCCGGTGCGCCGCCGGCCGGCCCACCACCCGGGCGCGCCGGTCGAGCAACCGCGCCGCACGGCCGAGGTCCGCGCCGTGGCCCGCCAGCGCGACGAGGACGGGCACGGCGGCCTCCGCCGGCACCGTGCGCGCCACGTCGACGGCGGTCCGGTCCGGGCTCGTGACCGGCACGCCCGCAGGCCGCACGGTGTCCGCGGCCAGGCCCGGCGCCCGGCGGGCAACCCTGCCGGGCCGCGGCACGGGGCAGCGCCGGCCGGGGGAGTACGCCACCTCCACCGGGGCGCCCGCAGGCCAGGCCGGCGCGGCTCCGCCGTCGTACACCCCCGTGTGCACCCAGGCGGCGGTCGCGGCGGCCAGCACGCAGGAGGCCGGCACCTCGGGCGCGAGCGCCAGGGCGCGGTGCCGCGCGTCGACGGCCGACGCCGGGCCGACCGCCGCGCCGTCGTACAGCTCCGTCAGGGCGCCCGACCGCATCAGGTCGGACCAGGCCACCGGTCCGCCCACGTGCGCGGGCGTGACCACCAGCGGCACGGGAGCCGGCCGGGGGTCGAGGAGCGCGGCGAGCGAGGACGACACCCCGAGAACCTACGACAGCGGGCCCGGCCGCGCAGAGCGCGACCGGGCCCGCTGTGGACGACCGAGGATCAGCCCCGCGAGTCCTCGGCGGCCTTGACGACCTGCTCGAGCCAGGACCGGCGCGCGGTCACGGCGGCCTCCAGCTCGGAGACCTTGCGCTTGTCGCCCTTGGCCTGAGCGTCCGCGAGATCTGCCTCCAGGCCGGCGATCGCGGCCTCCAGCTGCGCGGCGGCACCCTCGGCACGGGCGCGCGTCTCCGGGTTGGTCCGCCGCCACTGCGCCTGGTCGGCGTCGCGGATCGCGGTCTCGACCGCACGCAGGCGGCCCTCGACGCGCTGGATGTCACCGCGCGGGACCTTGCCCGCCTCCTCCCAGCGCTCCTGGATGCCGCGCAGGGCTGCCTTGGCCTTGTTCAGGTCCTTGACCGGGACCAGTGCCTCCGCCTCCGCGAGCAGCTCCTCCTTGACCTTCAGGTTCTCGCCGTACTCCGCGTCGATCACGGCGTTCTCGGCGTCCCGGGCCTGGAAGAACCGGTCCTGGGCCGCCCGGAAGCGGGCCCAGAGCGCGTCGTCGTCCTTGCGGGACGCCCGGCCCGCGGCCTTCCAGCGCGCCATGAGGTCGCGGTACGCGCCCGCGGTGTAGCCCCAGTCCGTGCTCGTGGACAGCGCCTCGGCCTCCGAGACCAGCTTCTCCTTCTCGATCTTGGCGGCGTTGTTGCGCTGCTCCAGGTCGGCGAAGAAGTGCCGGCGCTCGCGGTCGAACGCGGTGCGGGCGTGGCTGAACCGCTTCCAGAGGGACTCCTCCGTGGGGCGGTCGATGCGCGGCCCGGAGCGCTGCGCGTCCTTCCAGCGGTCCAGCAGGGCACGCAGCTCCTCGCCGGCGGGGCGCCACTGCATCTTGGCGGGGTCGGTCGCGGCGATCTTCTCCGCGGCCTCCACGATCACGGTGCGCGCGGCGACGGCCTCCGCCTTCGCGGCGGCGCGTGCGGCCTCCAGGGCCGCCCGGCGTTCGGCGGCACGGCCGCGCAGGGCCTCGACACGGGCACGCAGACCGTCCAGGTCGCCGACGGCGGCCGGCTCGGCCGTCTCCTCACCGAGCTTCTGGAGGGTCTGGTCGATCTCGCGCACCGACAGGTCGGCGCTGTCCAGACGGGCCTCGAACAGCCCGACCTTCGCGTTCAGGTCCAGGTAGCGGCGCACGTACAGCGCCAGCGCCTCCGAGGTGGTGACCCCGGGGAACTGACCGACGACGCGCTCGCCGGCGGCCTCACGGACGTACACGGTGCCCTCGTCGTCCACGCGGCCGAAGGTCTCGGCCTCGGCGTGCGCGGCGGCGTCGGCGGCAGCCGGGACCACCGGCGCGGGTGCGGCCGGCGCGGACTGCGCGGCGGGAGCCGCCGGCGCGCCCGGCTTGGGCGGCCGGGGACGGGCCAGAGCGGCCGGCGACGGGATCGCCGACGGCTTCGGGGCCGCGGGTGCCGGGGCCGGCGTGGTGGCGGCGGGCGCCTCGGCGGCCTCCGTCTCTGCGGCGGGGGCTTCTGCCACGGGTGCTTCCTCGGCGGCGGGTGCCTCCTCGGCGGCGGGTGCCTCCTCGGCGGGCGCTTCGGCGGCGGGCGCCTTTTCGGCCGGAGCGTCCTCGGCGGGAGCCTCGACCACGGCCTCGCCGGCGCCAGCCTCGTCAGCGGCAGCCTCCGGCACGGCGGCGTCGTCGGCAGAGGTCGCTTCCGCGGCTGCCTCCTCGGTGGCGGTCTCCGCGGGCGCGGTCGCTTCCGCGGCTGCCTCCTCGGCGGGTGCCTCCGCGGGCGCGGTCGCCTCAGGAGCCTCCTCGGCGGGTGCCTCCTCGGTCTCGGCCTCAGGAGCATCCGGCGCAGCGGTCTCCGCCTCGGGTGCCTCGGCCGCCTCGTTCACCGCCTCGGCGGGTGCCTCTGCTGCGGTCGGAGTCTCGGCCACGGGCTCGGCGGGCGCGTCCTGCTGGACGGGCTCGGACGAGCGTGAAGTGGGTTCGCTCACTGGGTCTCAACTCCTTCGATGGTGACCGGGGTGGCGGGCGCGCCGTCAGAAGCGGCACCGCCCGTCACTCCCGCGTCAGCGACTGCCTGGACGAAGTCCAGGCCGGATGTGATCGTGCCGAAGACCGTGTACCCGCCGGCTGCGTCGGACGGGATGGTCGATTCCTCGTAGACGAGGAAGAACTGGGAGCCCATGGACTCCGCGTCGCCACCGCGGCGCGCCATGGCGACGGTGCCGGCCGGGTAGACGTCGTCGTCCGGGGCGTTCTCGATCGGGCCGAAGCTGTAGCCCGGGCTGCCGGAGCCGGTGAACGTCGGGTCGCCGCACTGGAGCACGAAGATGCCCTCGGTGGTCAGCCGGTGGCAGCCGGTGCCGTCGAAGTAGCCGTCCTGGGCGAGCGTGACGAAGCTCGCGACGGCCTGCGGGGCCTCGTGGCCGTCGAGCTCCAGGACGATGTCGGCCTCGGTGTCGCCCGAGCACGCCTGCAGGGTGACGGTCCAGGTGCGGTCCTCGGCGACGGACGGGTCGGCGAGCTCGTAGCCCTCGCGCGCCTCCTCGACGCCGGCGGGGCAGGCGCCGGCGTCGTCCGGCGCGTTGCCGTCGATGAGGGCCGCCACGGCGAAGGCACCCACGAGCGCGAGCACCGTGAACAGGGCGATCAGGGTCCACAACCGCTGCCTGCGGGCGCGCCTGGCCGCCTGCCGCTGCTCGCGCTTGCGGTCCTGCTTGGCCTGCTGCGCGCGCTGCCGCTGCTTGGTGGACGCCACCGCGTTCCCTTCTCCGTGCTCTCTCGGACCCGCCTCGACCCGGACGTGGCCCCGCTGGACCGATTCACCGCCGGATCCGGGGCGAATCACCCCGTGCGGGGACAGTGTAGGCATCGGATGCCAGCTCATACCGTCCGAGCGGTTCCGCCGGCGGGTGAACAGGGCCCCGCGAGCGGCCCACGAGGCGGGATAGCGTGGGTCCGTGGAGATTCGTGTCGTGGTCGCACCGGTGTTCGGGACCAACTGCTGCGTGGTGTCCTCGGGCGGTGACTGCGTGGTGGTGGACGCGGGTGCAGGCGTCGCGGACGCCGTCGCGCGGCTGGTCGACGACGCCGGGCTGACGCCGCGCGCCGTCCTGGCCACCCACGGCCACGCCGACCACACCTGGGACGCCGGGGCGCTCTGCGCCCGCTACGACGTCCCGATGGTGCTGCACGAGGCCGACGCCTACCGCCTCGCCGATCCCTTCGGCACGCTCAGCCCCGCTCTGGAGTCCGCACTCGGTCTGCACCGCGCGGACTACCGCGAGCCCGCACGCATCGAGCCGTTCGGCACGCCGGAGGGCTCGGCCCTGCTCACGTTCGGCGAGGTCACACTGCACGGCCTGCACGCACCCGGCCACACCGAGGGCTCCACCCTCTACCGCCTCGACGACACCGTCCTGGCCGGGGACGTCCTGTTCGCCGGCTCGATCGGCCGGACCGACCTGCCCGGCGGCTCGCCGGCCGTCATGACCCGGACCCTGCACGACGTGGTGCGCGGCCTCGACCCGGCGCTCGCCGTCCTGCCGGGGCACGGGCCGGCCACCACGGTGGGGCACGAGCTCGAGACCAACCCGTTCCTGGCCGCCTGAGCGCCTAGAATCGAGGCCGGCCCGCGGTGGCGTGAGCAGTCGCTGCCGTCGCCGGTCCCGCGGGCCCCGAGAAGCGGGTCCATCCACAGCACACGAGGAGCACCTCAGCATGGCCGAACAGCTCGTCCGCCCCGACCCGATCAGCGGCTTCCCCGAGTGGCTGCCCGAGGTCCGGTTGGTCGAGCTGCATTGGCTCGACGAGATCCGGCGCATCTTCGAGAGCTACGGCTTCAGCTCGATCGAGACGCCGTCGGTCGAGCGCCTGGACGTGCTCCAGTCGAAGGGCGAGACCTCGCAGGAGGTCTACACGCTCCGCAGGCTCCAGGCGGACTCGAAGGACCAGTCGGACGCGAGCATCGGTCTCCACTTCGACCTCACCGTGCCGTTCGCGCGGTACGTCGCGGCCAACGCGGGCAAGCTGGTCTTCCCGTTCAAGCGGTACCAGATCCAGCGCGTGTGGCGTGGCGAGCGCCCGCAGGAGGGTCGCTACCGCGAGTTCACGCAGTGCGACATCGACGTGATCGGCATCGACACCGTGCCGCTGCACTTCGACGCGGAGCTGCTGCGCATCGTCGTGGAGGTCCTCACCGCGCTCGACCTGCCGGCCTGGACCGTCAACGTCAACAACCGCAAGGTGCTGCAGGGGTTCTACGAGGGCCTCGGCATCGACGACACCATGGCGGTCATCCGGGTGACCGACAAGATCGACAAGATCGGTCCGGACGCGGTCGCCGAGCTGCTCTCCACCCAGGTCGGTCTCACCGCCGACCAGGTGGCCGCCTGCCGTGACCTTGCCCTGATCCGCGGGACGGACGTCTCCGTGATCGAGAAGATCCGGGCGCTGGGCGTCAAGTCCGACCTGCTGGAGGAGGGGCTGGGTGAGCTGGGCCAGCTCCTGGAGTCGCTCGCCGACCTGCCCGCCGGCACCGTCACGGCGGACCTGTCCGTCGCGCGTGGCCTCGACTACTACACGGGCACCGTGTACGAGGCGAAGTTCCTCGACTTCCCCGGCTACGGAAGCATCGCTGCGGGTGGCCGGTACGAGAACCTGACGGGCAGCTTCACGCGGCAGAGCCTCCCCGGCGTCGGGCTGTCCATCGGCCTGACGCGCATCTTCGCGAAGCTGGTGGCGGAGGGGAAGCTGGAGACCGGCCCGAGCAGCCCGACGGACGTGCTGGTGGTCATCCCCAGCGACGAGCGCCGGGGGGACGCGCTGGCGACGTCCGCGGCGCTGCGCGGGCGCGGGCTGAACGTGGAGACCTACCACCAGGCGGACAAGGTCGGCAAGCAGCTGAAGTACGCCTCGCGCAAGGGCATCCCGTTCGTGTGGTTCCCGCCCTTCGAGGACGGCCGCGACCACGAGGTGAAGAACATGGTGACCGGTGACCAGGAGGTCGCGGACCCGGCCACCTGGACGCGCGGCTGACCTCTGGGACGGGTGAACTGGACTTGCCTGCCTGGTTTGCCCGAAAAGTATCCGTCTGCATCGACTAGCCTCGCTGCGGGACCGATCAGGGCCCCGTTCGACGTCGCTGGCCGGTCATCGGCCACGGTCTGGCCGAGGGGGCCGGTTGATGGCAGGTTCGGGACGGCTGCACGACAGAGCTCTCGGCGACCGCTGGGAGCAGTCGCTCGTCGGAGTGACGGGTGCGGCGCGGCGCCGTCGTGCACGAGGGGTCCGGACGCGCACCCCGTACCTCGCGGTGCGCGAGCGTGCGGCCGCCGACAGCAACCGCCTGCGGACGGGTCGCCGCACCCGTCGTCGGCTCGCCGGGTCCGCCATCGTGCTCGGTGCCGGGCTCATGGGGTGCACCGCCGTGCTCGTGCTGTCCCCGGCGGCGGTCGAGCGGTCCGTGCTCGGCTGCCCGGCGGGGAGCGTCGTGACCGTCGCCTGGGTGGACCAGTACCGCGACGTCCTGGGTGTGCGGGTTCCTGATCCGCGGGATCACCTCGAGGTCGCGGCGCCTGCGGGCTCGACGGTCGAGGTCGTCTTCACGGACGCCGCCGGCGCCACCTACCCGGCCGTGCGCGGTGAGGTGTCCGGCGGCGGCCTGCTCGCGGTCGAGCCGCCGCGCCCCGTGCCCGCGCAGGAGCGGGGGCTGTGGCGGGTCGAGACGGTCGTGGCGGCCGGGGGAGCCGTCGTGGCGACCTGTGCGGGGACCCTGCCCTGACGGTGCGGGGAGGGGCGCGTCCGGCGACTTGACGATTGTTCGAACGGATGTTCGAATCGTGTCATGCGTTGGCACGGTCAGGCGATCTCGAACGACGACGGCGCGTTGCCCGGGCTCGAGCTGCCCGGGCTGCGCACGGCGGGGCTGCTGCGCACCGTCCGGTCGCCGGAGTTCGCGGGTGTGACCTTCCACGAGGTGCTCGCCAAGAGTGCGCTCTCGAAGGTCCCGGCCGCCTCGCAGATGCCGTTCCGCTGGACGGTGAACCCGTACCGCGGATGCAGTCATGCGTGCACCTACTGCGTGGATCCGTCGACCCTCGTTCTCATGGCCGACGGAAGACAGAAGCCGATCCGGCACGTGGTGGCAGGTGACCGGATCGTCGGGACCCGTCGTGAGGGCGCGTACCGGCGCTTCGTGGAGACAGAGGTGCTGGCGCGGCGGGCTTCGACCAAGGACGCCTATCGGATCACGCTCGAGGACGGCACGGAGATAGTGGCCAGCGGCGACCATCGGTTCCTCACCGAGCGCGGCTGGAAGTACGTCGCACCGCTGCCCAAGGGTGAGGGACAACGGCCATACCTCACGACCAACAACCGGCTGCAAGGATTCGGGCTGGGAATGGTTGCCGCCGCATACACGGCTCCGCCGGAGACCACCGACTACCGGCAGGGATATCTCACCGGGATGATCCGCGGCGACGGGATGCTCTTCGAGAAGACGTATCCGAACGGCCGCATCACGATGTTCCGCCTCGCGCTGGTAGACCAGGAGGCGCTGACTCGCTCGCAGTCCTATCTCGCGGCTGCGGGCATTGCGACGAACCGCCGTCCCTTCTCGGCCGCCACGTCGACGCGGCAGGCGATCGACGGGATCTTCACGTCCAAGAGGGCGAACGTGGCAGCGATCCGCGCCATGATCGAATGGCCGAGCGAGCCGACCCGGGAGTGGCACGCAGGGTTTCTTGCCGGGATCTTTGATGCGGAGGGCAGCTGCGACGGCCGGATCTTGCGGATCTCCAGCTCGGACGAACGGATGCTCACCATGACGACGGACTCCCTGGGCGTGCTGGGTGTTCCGTCCGTCCGGGAGCCTGCCAACGGCATCGGAGTGGCCACCGTTCGTGTCGTCGGCGGTCTGTCCAGCCGCCGTCGTTTCTTCGCGCTGACGAACCCGGTGATCACGCGAAAGCTCAGAATCATCGGCAGTGCGGTCAAGACTTCCGCGCCGCTGCGGATAGTTGCTGTGGAGAACCTCGGGTCGAAGACCGAGATGGTTGACATCACCACCGGGACCGGCGACTTCATCGCCAACGGCGTGATCAGTCACAACTGCTTCGCTCGGCCCACCCACGAATACCTCGACCTGGACGCCGGCCACGACTTCGACTCCCAGGTCGTGGTCAAGGTCAACGCCGACGAGGTGCTCCGCGCCGAGCTCACCAAGCGGTCCTGGACCCACGAGGCCGTCGCGCTCGGCACCAACACCGACCCCTACCAGCGCGCCGAGGGCCGCTACCGGCTCATGCCCGGCATCATCCAGGCGCTCGCGGACTCCGGCACCCCGTTCTCGATCCTGACCAAGGGCACGCTCCTGCGCAGGGACCTCCCGCTGCTGGTGCGGGCCGCCGAGCGGGTGGACATCGGGCTGGGGGTGTCGCTGGCCTTCGCCGACACCCCGGCGGGCAAGGAGCTCCAGCAGACGGTCGAGCCAGGGACGCCGACGCCGCGCGCCCGGCTCGACCTCATCCGGGCGATCCGGGCCGCGGGGCTGCCCTGCGGCGTCATGGTCGCCCCGGTGCTGCCCTGGCTCACCGACTCGCTCGCGCACCTGGAACAGCTGCTCGACGACCTGGTCGACGCCGGAGCGACCGGCGTCACCGTGCTCCCGCTGCACCTGCGCCCGGGTGCCCGCGAGTGGTACCTGGACTGGCTGGGCCGCACGCACCCGCACCTCGTGGAGGGGTACGGCCGGGTCTACGCGCGTGGTGCGTACGCCCACCGCGGCTACCGGGACTGGCTGTGGGAGCGGGTGCGGCCGCTGATCGCGGAACGTGGGCTCGGCGGGGCCGCGATGCACCGGGCCCGGGCCGCGGGGGCACGTGCGGACGCCGCCGACCAGCACACCGAGGGCGACTACCCGCGGGGCGCGTTCACTGGCGTGCGTGCGGACGGGGTCGGCGCGGCGTCGCTGGGCGACGACGTCGGGAGCGAGACCCTGTTCTGATGCGCCACTCACCGCACGAGGACCCGCGCCTGGCGGGTCGCACGCTGGAGCCGCTGGCCGGGGGCTGGTCGGGGGAGACGTTCCTCGCCGTGCCGGCCGCGGCGGGCGGCGAACCGCTCGTCGCCCGGTACTTCGCCGCGGCACACCATGCCCCGCAGGCGGCGGGCATCCAGGCGGCGCTCCTGCGCCAGGTCCGTGGCCTCCTGCCGGTCCCGGAGGTGCACGGGGCGTACGACGGCGACGGACCCGTCCCCGGTCTGCTCCTCACGGAGCTGCTGCCGGGCGAGCGCGGGGACCTGGTCCTGGGGCGACTGGTCACCGCGGCCCGGTACGACGACCTGAGGACGCTCGGGCGGGCGCTGGGCGGCGTCGCCGGGACGCTCGCCGGCGTCCGGATGCCCGAGGTGGGGCTCTTCGCGGACGCGACGCTGCGGATCGAGCCGTTCCGCCTGCGGCTGCCCGGCTGGGTGGACGACCACGCGCGCGGGCTGGCGGCCGCCGGATGGTCCGCGGCGGAGACCGCGGCCCTGCGCGCCGTGGCCGAGCGCGTGGGCCCTGCCCTGGAGGGCGCGCCGCCGTGCCTGGTGCACAGCGACCTCAACCCCAAGAACCTGCTGGTCGACCCCGTCGCGCTGCGCGTCACCGGCGTGCTCGACTGGGAGTACGCGCACGCCGGCCACCCGGCGACAGACCTCGGCAACCTCCTGCGCTTCGACCGGGAGCCCGCCTACGTCGAGGGCGTCCTGGAGGGCTGGTGCGCCGCCGTCGGGCGGGCCACCGGGTCGCGGCCCGACCCCGCTGCGGCGACGGACCTGGCCCGTGCCGCCGACCTGGTCGCCCTCGTCGAGCTCGCGGCCCGCCCGGTGACCACGCCGGTGGTCCGCCGCGCGCGCGAGCACCTGCGTGCGATCGCCCGCACGGAAGACGTGCACGCCGTGCCCTGACCTCGCCGCGCGCCGTCCGGCGTCAGCTACGTGCGGAGCGTCTCGAGGTGCTCCGCGATGCGGCCGATCGCCTCCGTGAGCACATCGACGTCGGGCAGCGTCACCAGACGGAAGTGGTCCGGCTCGGGCCAGTTGAACCCGCTGCCGTGCGTGACCAGGATCTTCTTGTCCCGCAGCAGCCCGATGACGAACGCCTCGTCGTCCTCGATCCCGTAGACCTCGGGGTCCAGGCGGGGGAAGCAGTACAGGGCACCGCGCGGGCGCACGGAGGTGACGCCGGGGATGTCGTTGAGCAGCTTGTCCGCGAGCATGGCCTGCTCGTAGAACCGGCCGCCCGGCACGATCAGCGCCTCGATCGACTGGTAGCCGCCCAGCGCCGTCTGGATCGCGTGCTGCGCCGGCACGTTGGCGCACATGCGCATGTTCGACACGAGGGTGAGCCCCTCGAGGAAGTCCCTGGCCCGGTGCCTCGGCCCGGAGATCATGGCCCAGCCCGACCGGTAGCCGCAGATCCGGTACGCCTTGGACAGGCCGCTGAAGGTGACGCACAGGACGTCGTCGCCGGCGTAGGTCGCGGTGTGGTGGTGCGTGGCGTCGTCGAACAGGATCTTCTCGTAGATCTCGTCGCTCAGGAGCACCAGGTCGTGCTCGCGCGCCAGGTCCGCCATGCCCTTCACGATCGCCTCGCTGTAGACGGCGCCCGTCGGGTTGTTCGGGTTGATGACGACCAGCGCCTTGGTCGCGGGCGTGATGAGCGACTCGATGTGCTCCAGGTCGGGGTTCCACCCGTTGGACTCGTCGCAGCGGTAGTGCACCGGCTTGCCGCCCTGCAGGCTCACCGCACCGGTCCACAGCGGGTAGTCGGGAGCGGGCACCAGGATCTCGTCGCCGTCGTCGACCAGTGCCTGCAGCACCATGCCGATCATCTCGGAGACGCCGTTGCCGATGTAGACGTCGTCCACCCGGGTGTCGAGGCCGTGCGTCTGGTAGTAGTTCGCCACCGCCGTGCGCGCGGAGTAGATGCCGCGGCTGTCGCTGTACCCCTGGGCCTCCGGCAGGTGGTGGATCATGTCCGCGAGGATCGCCTCGGGCGCCTCGAAGCCGAAGGGCGCCGGGTTGCCGATGTTCAGCTTGAGGATCTTGTGACCCTCCGCCTCCAGCCGGTACGCCTCCTCCAGGATGGGGCCCCGGACGTCGTACCGGACGGACTTCAGCTTGCGGCTCTGTCTGATCTCTCGCACCGGCTCATGGTCGCAGGTTCGCACGGATCGGTGCGCGCGACGGTCCGGGAGCGAGACGACCTGAGAGGCCCGTTTCGTGAAGTTCACCCCGTGAACGGGCCGTTCGGGAGCTGATCCGGGCTGCCGCGCCAGTAGGGTCCGGTCGGGCACCGACGCCCCCAAGTACTCGAACACCCGGACAGGTCACACAGATGGCATCGACGCGCGACGCGGCACCGCAGGACACCTTCTTCGATCCCTGGGCGCACCTGCCCGACGGCGCGGCCCTGCGCGCCGCGTGCGACAGGGACGACCTCGCGGCGGTGCTGGCGGCCCTGCGCGGCCTGACCGTGGCCGACGACCTCGCCGCCGCGCTGTGGACGGTCGCCTCGGAGAAGCTGGCCGGGGACGACCGCGCCACGTTCACCGTTGCGATCGAGGCCGTCGACGACGGCACGCCGCTCGCTCGCACCCTGCGAGCGGTCCGGTACGTGACGGTGGGCTGGTCGATCCGCACACGACTGCGCGCCGAGCACGTCTCGGCGGCACAGTTCGAGCAGTTCTTCGACTGGCTGCGGCGCGCCGAGCGCGTCCTGTTCGACGTGTGCTCGGAACACCCGCACTTCGTGCCCGCCTGGGAGGCGCGCATCACGACGGCCCGTGGCCTGCAGCTCGGCCACGGCGAGGCCCGCCGCCGGTACGACCGGCTGGCCGCGCTCGACCCCGCCGTCTTCGCCGCGCAGCGGGCCTACCTGCAGCAGATCCTGCCGAAGTGGAGCGGCTCGTGGGAGGACGCGTCGAGGTTCGTCGAGGAGTGCGCGGCGGGTGCGGCCCCTGGCGCGCTCGCCCCCGCGCTCGTCGCCGACTACGCCGTCGAGCGTGCCTTCGACGACGACGGGCCGGTCCCGTCCGCGATGGTCGAGCGGGTCCGTACCGCGGCAGCCGCCACCGTGCTCCACCCGGACCACGTCCGCACGGCGGCCACGGCGACCGCTCATTCGACGTTCGCCCTGTTCTTCACGCTCGCCAAGCTGCCCGCCGAGGCCTGGCCGCACTTCGAGGCGCTCGGCGACGCGCCCGTCGAAGGACTGTGGGGCGGCCTGCACCCCTTCCGGAAGGCCCGCGCCGCGGCTGCCCGGGCCGCGGGCCGGCGGGTGGTGCCCGCATGAGGGCGCCGGAGCTCGGCGAGCTGACGGCCTTTCCCGGGGTCGCTGTCGACGAGGTCGACGGCGTGCCCGTGCTGCTGGCCCCGCGCGAGGGCAACATGTCGGGAGGCATCGTCTTCCGCGTCGGCTCGGCGCACGAGACCCTCGCCACCTCGGGCATCACCCACCTGGTCGAGCACCTCGCCTTGCGCGAGCAGGTGCTCAGCGAAGCCCACCTCAACGGTCAGACGCACGCGGGCGTGACACTGTTCCACGTCACCGGGTCGGCCTCCGACGTCGTCGGCTACCTCAACGACGTGTGCGCCGCGCTGCGGGACCTGCCGCTCGACCGGATCGAGACCGAGAAGGACATCCTCCGGTCGGAGGCCGGGGCCAGGAGCCCCGGCTTCACCGGCCGGCTGCGCCTCAACCGCCACGGTGCGCGTGGCCTGGGCCTCGTCCGCAACGGCGAGCGCGGCCTCGACCGCCTCACGGCCGACGAGGTACGGGACTGGGCGGCCACGTGGTTCACCCGGGGCAACGCCGTCGCCTGGTTCACCGGTGACGCCCTCCCGGACGGCCTGGACCTGCGCCTGCCCGAGGGCAGCCACATGCCGGCCCCGCCGCTCACCGACGTGCTCGGTGCCACGCCCGCCTACCTCACCGGCCTGCGGGACGGCGTCGCGCTCGATGCGATCCTGCCGCGGGGCGACGCCGCTTCCGTCACCGCGCTCGTGCTGCGCGAGGTGCTGCACCGCGACCTGCGCGCCGACGCCGACCTGGCCGGCTCGGTAGACGTGACCTACGAAGGGCTCGACGACGAGCATGCCCGCATCGACGTCGCCGTGCAGGCCGTCGAGGGCAGGCAGGACGCCGTCGTGGGAGGCGTCCTGGACGCCCTAGGCGGGCTCCGGTACCACGTCGCCGACGCAGATCTCGCCGCGGCGCGCGCGCTGGCGGCAGAGGACCTCGCCGCGTTCGCCGCCGCCCCGGCGGCGGACCACCTTCCCGGCCTGGCCTTCCAGATGGTGACCGGGCGCCCGCTCAAGAGCGCCGACGAGATGCGTGCCGCGGTAGACCGTGTGACCGCGGACGACGTACGCGCCATGACCCGTCGGCTGTGGGACGGCGCGCTCTGGTTCGCCCCCGAGCCCCTGGACAGGGTGGGCGTCGTCGAGGCGCCACGATGGTCGGCGCAGCCGGCCGTCGGGCGCGCCTTCCCGCGCATCGACGCCCCGGACGTGTCCGTGGTCCTCGCGTCGGACGGCGTCGGGCACGTCGCGCCCGACGGCGGCGTCACCGTCCGCTTCGCCGACTGCGTGCTCCTGGAGGTCTGGCCCGACGGCGCCCGCGCGCTCACCGGCACCGACGGTTTCCGGGTGGTCGTCGAACCCACGCTGTACGACGGCCTTACGGCAGTGGACGTCGCCTGGCACGTCGACGCACACGTGCCGGCCGACGTCGTGGTGCAGATGCCCGAGCGTGCGGCCGGGGACATCCCGGTGCCGACCCCCGCCCCGGCGCCCGCCCGGCGTCGCCGGCGCACGACGACGCGGCGCGCGCCGGATCCCGCCGAGGTGGAGCTCGAGCTGCCGTCCGTCGAGGAACCGCGCTCGGTCCCCGCGACGGTCGGCCTCGTCGTGGCCCTGTGGGTCGGCGGCCTGCTCCTGCTCGGCGGAGGGCAGCTCCTGCTGGAGCGCGCACTCGACACCGAGCTCCGGCTCGGCATCCTGCCCGTGCTCGCCCTCGTGTGGGCAACGTTCGGGCTCATCAACCGGCGACACCCGAGGCAGAAGCGATGACGACCACGACTCCCACCGCACCCCGCGAGCTGTCCGCGCACTGGCCGGGACCGACCGAGGGCCGCCTCGCCTTCCGCGTCGGGTACGCCGACGAGACGCTGCCCACCAGCGGGATCACCGCCCTCGTCGTCGCTCTCGCGCTCCGCGCCGTCGAACGCCCCGGGCTGGAGGTGGCCGCTACCGTGGGCCCTACCGTCACGGAATTCCGGGTCACCGGCACCGGTGAACGGGTGCGCACCACGCTGCACGCCCTCGCGAGCGCCCTCGCGGACCTGCCGGTGCGGCACCGCGCGTCCGAGACGCAGGCGCTCGCCGACCGCACGCCCGACGTGCCCCCGGTGCAGAGCTGGCGGTTCGGCCACCAGGGCTACGGGCTGGGAACCGATGTCCGCGTCGGCCTGTACCGCGTGACGGACGAGGACCTGCGGTCCTGGGCACGCGCACGCTTCAGCGCGACGGACGCCCTCGTGTGGTGCCGCGGCGCCGAGACGCCCGACCTCGACGTGCCGCTTCCCGCGCCGGCCGTGGCGCCGCATCGCGCGCCCGAGGTGGGTGAGGCGGCGTGGACGTTGCCCGCGGAGGCGCTCACCGGCGGCACCAGCGTGCTGTGGGAGGGCATCGTGCCCGACGTGCCCGCGGCCCACGTGCTCGCAGAGGTCGCGCGGCGTGCGCTGTTCCAGAACCTGCGTCACGACAGGGGCTGGACGTACGACCCGGCGGCATCGGTCGGCGCGCTCGACGGCCGGTACGCCGCGCTGCGCCTGTCGGCAGGCCTGCGGGAGGAGACTGCCTCGGAGGCGATCGGCGAGTTCCTGGACACGTGGGGCCGCCTGCGGCACGCGGTACCGGCCGACGATCTCGCCACCGCCAAGGCTCACCTCCTGCTCGCGTTCGACGAACCGCACCAGGAGGCGATCTGGCTGCCGGACGACGCCGTGCGGACGCTGCTGGGGCGGCCCGTGCCGACGCCCGCGGAGCGCCGCGCCGAGATCGAGGCCGTGACCGTGGACGACGTCATGGCGCTCGCGCGTCAGGCGTGGGACTCGGGTCTGCTGGTCGCGCCGGTCGCGGAGGGCTGGGCGGGGACGGCGGTCGTGCCCCGCGGTGCCGGCCCCGCGCTCGACGGACAGGCCTTCGAGCGGATCGACACCGACGCGACGGTGGTGGTGGGGGAGGAGGGCGCGACGCTGCGGGCCGGCCGTTCCCGGCAGACCGTCCGGTTCGCCGACACGGCGGCGCTGCTCGCGTACCCGGACGGTGGGCGGCTGCTGGTGGGGCTCGACGGCGCGGAGATTCCGTTCGAGCCCACGCTGCACGACGATCTCACCGCGGCCCGGGTCTCTGCGCTGGTGGATGCGCACGTGCCCGCCGATCGCGTGGTGCCGGTCCCCCGCTCGGGCGCGCCCGAGCGGCCGGCACGGCAGCAGACGAACGCGGCTGCGGCGGCCCGGGCGGCTCGGGAGACCCAGGAGAAGAGCATGATGCAGACGGCGGGCGCCATCGCGACGGACACCGGTCGGATGGTGTTCGAGCTCGGCAAGATCGCGCTCGTCGGCCTGCTGGTGCTCCTGATGCTGGCGGGCGTCGTCGGCGTGGTGTTCGCCGTGGTGACCGTGCTGGTCTGGGTGGCGAGCTGGTTCGACGAGGGGCCCCAGGACTGGGTCGTGCCGGCGGTGGTCGTACCGGTCGGGGCGCTCTGTGCCGTCCTGACCCGGTTCGCCTACCGGATGATCCTCCGGATGGGCGGGGAGGTCAGACCTGGGCGAGCCGAGCAGGGAACCCGCCCGTAGCCACCGGCCCCCAGCGCTCGATCGTGATACGCACCAGCGACTTGCCCTGCTCGACCATCGCCGCGCGGTACTCGTCCCAGTCGGGGTGCTCCTTGCCGGCCGCGGCGCGGAAGTAGTCGACGAGCGGTTCCACGGACTCGGGGATGTCCAGCACCTCCGCCGTGCCGTCCACCTGGACCCAGGCCTCGTTGAAGCCCTCGCCGAGCGCCAGGAACGACGCCGCCGGCCGCTTGCGCAGGTTCCGCACCTTGGCGCGCTCGGGATAGGTCGAGACGACGACCCGCCCCTCCGGGTCCACGCCGTAGGTCACGGGGCTGAGCTGCGGGGCGCCGTCGGCCCGGCTGGTCACGAGGATGCCGTTGCGGCGCGAGCGGAGGAACTCCAGCAGCTCGTCGCGGGTCACGGTGGTGTTGGTGGCGATCGTCCTGGGCATGGGCGCCAGCGTACGCGGCACCACCCACACCCGGGCCGGTGGTGCCCGGCCGCCACCTCGCGGGTGGCGGCCGGGCGGACCGCGTCAGACGACCGCGGGGCTGGGTGATGCCGGGGCGACCGGGGCAGGTGCGCCGTCGGAGTCCGGCGCCGCCGGGGCGTCCTCGGTCGGCTGGCCCAGGATCCACTCCGTGGAGAACAGCACCTTGTCCGTCAGCCGCAGCATCTCGTCGCGGATGCCGACGTGCGGGGTGGAGAACGACAGCCGCGCCACGGACTGCCGGCCGGGGGCCTCTGCCCAGTAGTCGACCAGGAGCAGGGGCAGGTTCTGACCGCCGACCTCCTCGGACCCCTGGCCCAGGCGGACATGGCGCAGGAACGGTCCGGACAGCGTCTCGGTGCGCGTCAGGGCGTCGTCCGGGCCGAGGTCGGCGCCGATCCTGTCCTGCACACGCTGCAGGTGCGACGACGAGCCGGCCTCGGGGCCGAGGTCGTGCCAGTAGAGGGTCAGGTTGAGTGCGAGGGTCGCCTCCTGGCCGGGCAGCAGCAGGTAGGCCATGACCTTGCCGCCCGCCGCCTCGGCCTTGTCCGCGACCTCGATGAGCTTCTCGCGCAGGTCCCGGCGCAGGGGAGCGGAGCGGTCGCCCAGCTTGGCCGTCTGCTGCTTGACGATGTCGCGGATCTGCCGCTCGCGCCGTTCCGGCTCGTCGAGCTCGATGATGGCCCAGTGCTCGGGCAGGTTCAGCTCGATACCGAGCCCGCGGAAGCCGCCCGGTTCCTCGACCGTGCCCAGGGCGTGCAGGGCCTCGCCGCTGATGCCCGTGCCGGTCTCGTCGAAGAGGCCGGTGGGGTCGTCGGCGGGGGGCTGCGGGTCGAGGGCGGTGAGGAGGTCGGCGACGCCGAAAGTCATGGGGCTGGGCCCGGCCGGGTCGATCACCACCTGTTCGAGTGCGGCCCCGTGGCGTGTGACGAACGGTGCCATCGAGTCGCGCCGTCGCATGCTGAAGGCTCGCTCGGGTGCGTCCTGGAGGAACGTCGCCAGCGTCTGGGTCGTCGAGAACAGGCACAGCTGGTACGGCCGGACCGAGCCCTCCGGAGCGGGGAAGACCTGCACCTGCGGCGTACCGTCCTCGCGGTCCAGGATCGGTACCACGACGACGTCGTCGCGCAGGGCCCGGCCGACAGCGGCCCGGTCACCCGCCGCGAGAGCCCGCGCCAGCGCCACCGATCCGGCGTCGGACCGGGGGGCCACGGAGGCGGGGGGCTGCTGCGCGTCGGGTCGCGGCGCGCCGCCCGAGTGCGGGACGTCCGTCATGTCTTACCTCCTGGTGGTCGTCGTACGGTGCGGGTGGTCAGCCATTGGGCCGGGCAGCCTTGAACAGCGCGGCCAGCTCACCGTGGAGCTCGTCGACGATGGCGTAGCCGGCCTGGCCGGGTGTCGGGAGCTGGAAGAGGAACGAGGTACCGATCACGGTGCGGACCTCTGGGTCCCCCGCGTGCAGCTTCTCCTCAAGGAAGGCAAGCACGGCACGCCAGTCGAGCTGGTCGGCCGTCCGCTCGCCCGTGACGTCGGCGACATAGGCCTGCACGACCTTCGGGGTGACATCCACGCCGAAGTACACGTGCGCCAGGAACGTCTCCGGGTCGTCGTAGTAGAAGTCGATGTTCTTGCCGAGAGAGGGGAAGGTCTCGGCAAGCTCGACGGCAAAGGCCTCGTCGGACCGCGTCACTTGCAACCACCAATTCCGTAGGCGCTCAGTTTTCCCTTGTACTGCCCCGCATGGGCGTCGTCGATCGCGGAGATCATCCCGTCGACGGCGGGCCGGTCGACCTCGGTGAGCGGGATCACCTGGGCCGTTCGTCTGGTCTTGCCGATCGGTACGCCGTCACGCATCTTGACCAGCCGGTTGCGGTACTGCGTGGTGCTGGCGACGTGGTCGACTCCGTTCGTCAGCTGGCCGGTCAGCACCTCGTTGTTCGCTGCCGCGAGTGCCGTGCCGTCTCCGATCGGGTTCGCGCTGTTCACCCCGTGCGACAGCGCGTCCAGGATGTTCTGGACCGGCTCGCTGTAGCCACCTGAGTTGTGCACCAGCACGGCGACGTCGTCGGCGAGCACATAGTAGGTGTGGTCGGTCGCGACGCTGAAGTTGTAGACGGTCTCCGCGCGTGCCTCGATCCGGATCCCGTCGACGGGTACCGGACCGTTGGCGGTGACCAGCAGGTCACCGGGACGAAGATCGGCGGCGGCGGTCCAGCCGCGCTCGTGGACCATGAACGGGTGCTCGGCGGTCGTGGTCAGAAGTGCGCCGGCGACCGTGAGGTGATGGAGCGCCGTCGTACGCCGGACGTAGGTCTCGGTGACGATCCGGAGCTCGTCCTGGCCCGTCGTGACGTTCCGCGCCCAGACCTTGTCCTCGACCTGGATGTCCTCGATCGGCTTCTCGCCGTCGGCGGTGCGGATCATCGTGCCCGCGGTGAAGCAGGCGCCGAACCGGAACTTGCACCAGGCGTCCTTCATGCCTTGTTTGAAGCCGCCCTTGAACGCCCCCTTGGCGATGCTCTTGGACAACCCCATCGCAGCCTTCGCGGCACCACCCAGACCGATCAGAGACAGCGCGGCGCCCGCGATCGCGATCCCCGCCTCCGCCCACGACCGCTCACCCGTGGCAGCCAACGTGATGTTCGCCACCGCACTGACAATGGCCGCGACCGCGGCGATCACGATCAACACCCCCGCCAACGCCTGACCCACCACCGGGATGAACGCCACCACGATCGCCAGAATCCCCGCGATCGTGGAGATCATGTCCGCGATATCAGCAATCGCCGCGACCAGCTTCGAACCCCAGTCATCCCACCACCCATCATTGAGATCATCGCTGGAGGTGATCTCCTCGATCCGGTCCACCGCCGCGTTCGCCGCACGATCCCGATCCGACACCGCCGACTCGATCGTGCTCTTCGCACCCGAGATGACCCCCGCAGCCTGGTCGGCATCATTGCCGGCCTGATCCGCCTTCGACTGATACTCCTGCTTCTCGGTCTCGTCCTTCGCCGAATCAGCCAGCTCCTGCCACCGGTCCTGCGACCCCGACGCCGAGGCAGCCTGATCCTGGGCGTCCCGGGCCCGGTCCAACGCCGCCAGCGTCTCCCCCTGCACCCGCTCCAACGCCGAGGCATACCCCACCAGAGCGTCCCCCGCCGCGACATACCGCGCATGCGCCCGACGGATCTCACCAATGGTGTCCTCCTTGGCACCCATCAGAGAATCCACCGCCTGCGAGACCGTCCCGGCCACATCCAGACGCGACATCGCCCCCGCCGCATCATCGATCGACCGAGCAACCTCCAGATACTCCTGCCCACCAGCAAGCACCAACACCGGATCACCCGGCGTGGGATCCACATCCAACCCCACCGGCGACCAATCCGCCGGCCTCACAGCGCACCACCCGGGCCACCACCCGACGAAGGAGCAGCCTCATCGCCCTCCATCGCCCTGGCCAGATCCCTATCGATATCCGTGAACGCCTGCGCCACCTGCGTCGAAGCCTCCGCCAACCGGCGCAAGTTCTCCGTCATCTTGCCCCGCGTGTCATCCCACTTGTGCGCGAAATCCCGCACCACCCCCGCCAACCCCTCATGACCCACCGCACCCGCAATCCGATCACTGTTCGCATTCGCGTTCTCGAACTCACCCGCCACCACCGACAAGCTCGACCCCAACTCACGCACCGCATCCAGATCAACCCGCAGATCCACCATCGCGACCTCCTACGGCTCCCGACGTCCCTGTCCCTGTCCCGACCTGGGAGAATACTGACGCCGCAGCAGCAACGCCACGAAAAAGTTCACCCGCGACACCGGTCCGGGCGCCGGTTCACGCAGACGTCCGGGCGCGTGCACCGCCAACGACCGTCGTCCACAGGGCGGAGCCCGCGCGCAGGTCTCAACGACTAGACTCGCGGAGCGCCGTCAGGCGCCCGTGCCCCGGCGTGCGGCCCGTCCAGGGCGCCACGTGGCCGGACCCACCTTCCGTACGAAAGGAACCTCCCCGTGCTCCGCACCCACACGGCCGGCTCATTGCGGGCCGAGCACAT
This sequence comes from Promicromonospora sp. MS192, assembly GCF_049532985.1. GTDB lineage: Bacteria > Actinomycetota > Actinomycetes > Actinomycetales > Cellulomonadaceae > Promicromonospora. The sequence continues at coordinate 1,197,742 of NZ_CP186693.1, forward strand.
CGGCCAGACCGTCACCCTCACGGGCTGGGTCGATCGCCGCCGTGATCACGGGGGAGTGGCGTTCATCGACCTGCGTGACGCGTCCGGCATCGCCCAGGTCGTCATCCGCGACGAGGAGATCGCCCACCCGCTGCGCGCCGAGTTCGTGCTGCAGGTGACCGGCGAGGTGGGCCGTCGCCCTGAGGGCAACGCCAACCCCAACCTCGCCACCGGCGAGATCGAGGTGGTGGCGACCGAGGTCGTCACGCTCAACGAGTCGGCCCCGCTGCCCTTCCAGGTGTCCACCGCGCTGGCCGACACCGAGGTGATCGGTGAGGAGGCGCGCCTCAAGCACCGCTACCTCGACCTGCGTCGTCCCGCCCCCGCCCACGCGCTGCGTCTGCGGGCCAAGGCGAACCAGGCCGCGCGCCGCGTGCTCGACGAGCACGAGTTCGTCGAGATCGAGACGCCGACGCTGACCCGGTCCACCCCGGAGGGTGCCCGCGACTTCCTGGTGCCCGCGCGTCTCGCGCCCGGCTCCTGGTACGCCCTGCCGCAGTCGCCGCAGCTCTTCAAGCAGCTCCTGATGGTCAGCGGCATGGAGCGCTACTACCAGATCGCCCGCTGCTACCGCGACGAGGACTTCCGTGCGGACCGGCAGCCGGAGTTCACGCAGCTCGACGTCGAGATGAGCTTCGTCGACCAGGACGACGTGATCGCCCTGGCCGAGAAGATCCTCACGGCGCTCTGGGACCTGATCGGCCACAAGATCACCACGCCGATCCCGCGCATGACGTTCCACGAGGCCATGCGCCTGTACGGCACCGACAAGCCGGACCTGCGCTTCGGCAACCCGATCGTCGAGCTCACCGACTACTTCAAGGACACGCCGTTCCGCGTGTTCCAGGCGGAGTACGTGGGCGCCGTCGTCATGCAGGGCGGCGCGTCGCAGCCGCGCCGGCAGTTCGACGCCTGGCAGGAGTGGGCCAAGCAGCGCGGGGCGCGTGGCCTCGCCTACGTCACCTTCTCGGAGGACGGCGAGCTGGGTGGTCCCGTCGCCAAGAACCTGTCCGACGAGGAGCGCGCCGGCCTCGCGGCCGCGACCGGCGCGGCCCCCGGTGACGCCGTGTTCTTCGCCGCCGGCAAGACGGGGGAGGCCCGGGCGCTGCTCGGTGCCGCCCGCCTGGAGATCGCGCACCGCACCGGCGTGATCGAGGCCGCGGAGGCCGCGGGCGAGTGGTCGTTCGTGTGGGTCGTGGACGCGCCGCTGTTCAAGCCGGCCGGCGAGGACGACGACGTCGACCTCGGCTCGTCCGCCTGGACCGCCGTGCACCACGCCTTCACGTCGCCCACGCCGGAGTGGATCGACACGTTCGAGAAGGAGCCGGGCGAGGCCCTCGCCTACGCCTACGACATCGTGTGCAACGGCAACGAGATCGGCGGCGGCTCGATCCGTATCCACCGCCGCGACGTGCAGGAGCGCGTCTTCGAGGTGATGGGCATCGGGCACGAGGAGGCGCAGGAGAAGTTCGGCTTCCTGCTCGACGCCTTCGCGTTCGGTGCCCCGCCGCACGGCGGCATCGCCTTCGGCTGGGACCGCATCGTCGCGCTGCTGACCAAGTCGCCCTCGATCCGCGACGTCATCGCGTTCCCGAAGTCGGGCGGCGGGTTCGACCCCCTCACTGCGGCCCCGGCGCCGATCACGCCGGAGCAGCGCAAGGAAGCCGGCGTGGACTTCGTCCCGGAGGCCGTTCCGGCACCCGCCCCCACGGCGTGACGCGGCTGGGCGGACACGGGCTCGACCACGTCTTCCATACCGTCCGGACCGACTTCCTCCAGGTGGTCCGTTCCTGGACGGACAGCACCGGGCCCGACGACGCCGGTGCGGCCGGCGTCGTCGAGCTCGGCGACCCGACGGGTGAACGACCCGGCCGGGTCGTCGCCGCCGTGGGGGAGCCGCGCCGGGTGGCGGACCTGCTGGCGACCGTGACGCCGCAGGACGTGGTGCGGGGCGCGACGGTCACCCGCGGTGCCGGGGTGCTGGCTGCCCCGACCCTGTCGGCGTGGGGCCTGCGCCCGGCCACGACCTGGGACCGCATGGTCACCGAGACGGCGCCCGTGGTGCCCGACCTGGGTGCGGCCGCCGTCGTCCCGCTCGACCTGGATCGCGACGCCGACGAGATCGAGGCGGTGCTCGCCGAGGCCAACCCGAGCACACGGCACGGTGTGCGAGGCCGCCATGCGCGCCGCGCCCGCTGGTACGGGGTGCGGATGCGGTCGGCGGGCGAGGGGTACCGCACGGGCGCGCTGGTCGCGGCCGGGTCCGCGACCCCGGTCCCGGGCGGCGCGGTCCACCTGGGCTCGATCGGGACGCTCCCGGCGTTCCGCGGTCGCGGGTACGCCGGAGCGCTGACGGCCCGCATGACAGCGGACGGCGTGGCCGGGCACGGGCTGGTCACGCTCGGGCTCTACGCCGACAACCTCGCGGCGCGCCGCGTCTACGAGCGGCTCGGCTTCGTGGTGGCGCACCGGGTGGAGACCTGGCAGCCCGTCTGAGCCCTCCTTCCCGCGCGGGCCTGCGCCAACACTGGTTAGGTGGATCTCAAGGGGCGCCGGTCCCGGTGCCCGGGATCCACACCTGGAGGGCGGTTCCATGACCGAGAACGACGGCGGCGCACCACGCGATCCTCAGCGGGACCCGGAGACGCCGCCCACGCAGCCGCTGCCCGAACCGGCCTCGGGCGCCGAGCAGGTGCCGCCGGGCGCCACGGAGCCAGGGTCTGCGGGTCCTGCCGGCCAAGGCCCCGGCGCGCCGTACGGCCAGTCCGCCCCCGCGAGCGGGTACGAGCCGCCGGCCGAGGCGAGCGGCTCCGAGCAGCCCGCATACTCCGAGCAGCGGACCGCAGGCACGCCCTCCGAGCAGTCCGGTGCGCAGGGACCCTACGGTGGTGCACCGGCCCCGCAGTACGGGTACGCGCCCGCCCCGCCCAAGAACGACCTGGGCGTCTGGGCGTTGGTCACCGGCATCCTCAGCTACGTGATGTGCCCGCTGCTGCTCGGCATCGCCGCGATCATCACCGGAACCATGAGCCGCCGGGCCGCCGACGAGGGGCTGGCCAACAACCGCGGCATGGGCACGGCCGGGCTGATCCTCGGGTGGATCAACGTGGCGCTCTTCGTCCTCGTGGCCGCCTTCTTCATCGTCGCGCTGGCGGCCGGGCTCCTGGCCGGTGGGCTCGGCGAGTGGAACGACGTGAACGACATGCCCCGGTACCGCGACTACTGAGCCTCCCACCTGCGCCGACGTGGGGAGGCCTCCCCATGCGTTTCTGCTGCCGTGCGGGGCGTCCGGCCTGTAGGTTAGGGCCCTCCGCGCCGGTCGTCCCGGCCGCGACCAGCGATGAGCAAGCAGAGAGGTAGCACGATGACCCAGCCTGACGGCGGACAGTCGCCCTACGACCCGCCGCAGCAGCCGCAGCAGCCCGAACCGGGCGGTCAGCTGCCCGGCGCCGTCCCGGGGGAGCCGGCGCCGTACCAGCAGACGCCGTACCAGCAGGCACCCTACGAGCAGGCGCCGTACCAGCAGGCGCCGCAGGCTCCGGTCTACGCGCAGGGCGGGCAGCCCTACGCCTACGGTGCCGCCCCGCTGCCCAAGAACAGCCTCGGCGTGTGGTCCCTCGTGCTGGGCATCCTGGCCGTGCTGGGCTGCGGCATCCTGACCGGTATCGCGGCCATCATCGTGGGGCACAAGAGCCGGGCCGCCCAGCGCGAGGGGCAGGCCGACAACGGCGGCATGGGCCTCGCCGGCATCATCACGGGCTGGGTCGGCATCGCGTGGACCACGATCTACGTCGGCTTCCTCATCGTGATCGCGATCTTCGCCATCAACGACCCGTCGTTCCAGGACGGCTTCGAGGACGGTTTCGAGAGCGGCTACGAGCAGGAGTACGGCGACGTGCCGACGTCGGACCCCGAGCTGGACGCGCTCCTGGAGGAGCTCGAGAACAGCTAGTCCTGTCTCACCGATCAGCCCGCCGTGAACCCGAAGTGTCGAACCCTCGGTGCACGGCGGGCTGATCTGTCGCTGCACCCCCCTCGCGCCGTCCGGCGCGGTCGAGCACGGAAGGCACCCGATGACCCACCACGACGCATCCTCGCCGGACGAGCCGCAGAGCCCGCCCGGTCCACCGCAGCCGGGGTTCCCGCCCGGCCCGCAGCCCCAGGACCCCTCGGGTACCGCACCGTTGTACGGCTCTGCTCCGCAGCCGCCGTACCCTCCGGCCCCGCCGTCGTCGTACGGCCAGGTCACGCCGTCGGCGTACGGGCAGGAACCCCGGTCCCCGTACGGCCCCGGCCCCCAGCCGCAGTACCCGTCGGGCCAGCAGCCGCAGTACCCCTCCGGTCAGCTCCAGCCGTTCACTCCGCAGGGCCCGCCCCGCGCTACGGTGCTCCGCCGCAGTACGTCTACGCGCCCGCCCCGCCGAAGAACGACCTCGGCGTGTGGTCCCTCGTGACCGGCATCCTGAGCTGGGTCGTCTGCCCGTTCGTCCTCGGCGTCGTCGCCATCGTCACCGGGAACGCCAGCCGGAAGGCGGTGCAGGAGGGCCTGGCGAACAACCCTGGCTCGGCCACGGCGGGACTCGTCCTCGGCTGGATCAACGTGGCCCTGATCGGCGTCGCGGTGCTGGTGTGGGTCGCCTTCCTGGTCCTCGGCGTTCTTGGGGCGGCCCTCTCGGTGACCCAGGTCTGAGCCGGGTCCCGCGCGGTCGAGGGCTCCCGCGCCGGCGTCAGTCGGCGTCGGCGACGTAGCCGTCCGGGCGGACCAGCAGCGTGGTCGCCCCGCCGTCGGTCCGGCGGGCCTCGACGCGTTCGGCGCGGTCGACCTCGCCGAGTGCGGCGGGCAGGTCCGCGGCGGGCGCCCCCGCCGGGGCCACGAGCACGAACCGCCCGGCCCGCAGCACCTCGGCGAGGCGCGTGCCGCCCTCCAGCGGCAGGTCCCGGGCCCGGCTCCCGACCAGCGGGTGTGCGCCGCGCGGGCGGCGGTAGGCGACGCCCAGCGCCGAGACGGTCAGCGCCGCCCGGCGGCGGACGGGGGCCACGTGCGACACCGCCCCGACGACGGCACGCCGTGCGGCCGCGGCCACGGGACCCGGGATGGTGGCGATCCGCAGGATGCCGCCGCTGACACGCAGCACCTGCCGGCCGACGGGGTGCCGTTCGGCCTCGTACGAGCCGAGGAGGGCGTCGCGCGCGCCGGCGGGCAGCCGGAGCGCCGCGGCGAGCTTCCAGCCGAGGTTCGCGGCGTCCTGCAGGCCCGTGTTCATGCCGAGGCCGCCCGCCGGGCTGTGCACGTGCGCGGCGTCCCCGGCGAGGAGCACGCGGCCGGCGCGGTAGGTGGGCGCCTGCCGCTCGTCGGCGTGGAACCGCGACAGGAAGCGCGCCTCGGTCATGCCGTAGTCGTCGTGCAGGGTGGCGCGGGCGACGGCACGGACCTCGTCGAGGTCCACCGGCACGTCCTCGCCGACGTCGCGGTTGCCGTGCCAGCCGATGAACCGGTACCAGCCGTCGCCGAAGGGGGCGAGGAAGCCCAGGGAGTCGTTCTCCGCCGCGACGGTGAGGACGTCGTCGGGCCGGCGGGCGAGCCGGACGTCCGCCAGGACCATCGAGCGGATGACGGCGTGCCCGGGGAACGGGATGCCGACGGCCTCCCGCACCGTGGACCGGGACCCGTCGGTGCCCACCAGGTACGCGCCGCGCACCGTCGACCCGTCGGCGGCCGTGACGGTGACGCCGTCGTCGTCCTGGGTCAGGCCGGTCACCGCGGTGTCGTGCCGGAAGACGGCGCCCGCGGCCTCGGCCCGTCGCCGCAGCAGCCGCTCCACCTCGTACTGGGGCGCGATGAGCACGTACCCGAACCGCGAGGGCAGATCACCCAGGTCGAGAGTGAGGCGCTGGAAGAGCCGCAGGCTCCGCACCGGGGTGCCCTGCGGAAGCAGCTCGTCGGCCAGTCCGCGCGCGTCGAGCACCTCCAGGCTGCGGGCGTGGACGGCGAACGCCCGGGTGAGGTTGCTCAGGCCCGCCGGGCGCTTCTCCAGCACGGTGACGCGGGCCCCCGCGGTGGCGAGGTCTCCGGCGAGCAGGAGGCCGGTCGGCCCGGCTCCGACGACGATGACGTCCGTGTCCATGGTGTCCTCCTCCACTCGTTGCCAACACCTGTTGGCCAACGCTTGTTGACAAAGGTAGCGAGTCCGGATGGCGAAGGTCAACAGGTGTTGGCATACAGTTGTTGGCATGACTGGGCCCGAGACTCCCCGCCGTCGCTCCGACGCCACGCGCGCCGCGATCCTCGAGGCGGCGCGGGAACGCTTCGCCTCTGACGGGTACGAGCGTGCGACGGTGCGCGCGATCGCGCACGACGCCGGGATCGATCCCTCGATGGTGATGCGCTACTACGGCTCCAAGGAGGGCCTGTTCGCCGCGGTGATCGACGTCGAGCTCGACTTCCCGGACCCGGACGGCATCGGCCCGGACGCCGTCGGCGTGGTGCTGGTGACGCACTTCCTCGACCTCTGGGAGCGGGACAGCGTGCTGCGCACCCTGCTCCGGGTGGGCGTCACGAACGCCGCCGGCTCGGACCGCCTGCGCGACGTCTTCCGGACCCAGCTCGTGCCCGCAGCCCGGGCGTTCGGTCACTCCGCGGCCGACGCCGACCGGCGCGCCGCCCTGGTCGCCTCGCAGGTGCTCGGGATGGCGCTGGTGCGGTACGTGCTGCGGTTCGAGCCTGCCGTGGACCTGACACGCGACGAGATCGTCGCGTGGCTGGCCCCCACCGTGCAGCGGTATCTCACGGCCGCAGAACCGTGAGGGCGCCCGGGCGGCGCGGATCACGTTGCACGCCCGCGTGCGTCGTGGCAGGCTGTGCACGCTCCTGCGGGTGTGCCGCGTGTGTGAGGGAGCGATCCGAAGGACTGTGATGACAGGCATCTCCCGGTACGAGACCACCTCGCGCTGACGCCTGCCCTGCTGCACCACCTGCGGTACCCGGCGTCGGCTCACAGCCACCACCCGGGAGTCCTTCGATGTTGTCCACCCCTTCCGTCGTGCTGCACGACGTCACTTTCGCCTGGCCTGACGGCGCCGTCGCGCTCGATCACGTCTCGGGCGCCTTCGGCCGTGGTCGCACCGGCCTGACCGGCCTGAACGGTGCCGGCAAGTCCACGCTGCTGCGCCTGGTCGCCGGCCTCCTGACGCCCACCTCGGGCCGGGTCGTCCTGAGCGGCGCCGCCGACTACCTGCCGCAGCGCATCACGCTCGACACGCACACCACCGTCGCCGACCTCCTCGGCATCACGCCCGTCGTGCGCGCGCTGCGCGCGATCGAGTCGGGCGACGTCGACGAGGCGCACTTCGACACCGTCGGCGACGACTGGGACGTCGAGGAGCGTGCGGTGGCGCTGCTCGCCGCCACCGGGCTGCCGACCGGCCTGGACCGGTCGGTCGGCACCCTGTCCGGCGGCGAGGCGATGCTGACCGCGATCACCGGGGTGCGGCTGCGCCAGTCGAGCGGCGGCGGCACCGTCGCGCTGCTCGACGAGCCGACCAACAACCTGGACGGCGACGCGCGCGAGCGCCTGTACGAGCTGGTGCGCGGCTGGCGGGGCGCGCTCGTCGTCGTCTCGCACGACCTGGCGCTGCTGGAGCTGATGGACGACACGGCCGAGCTGCGCGCGGGGACGCTGACCACGTTCGGCGGCCCGTACTCGGAGTACCGGGCGTGGCTGGAGGTGCAGCAGGAGGCGGCCGAGCAGGCGCTGCGGTCGGCCGAGCAGACGTTGCGCCGGGAGAAGCGCCAGCGGATCGAGGCGGAGGAGCGGATCGCGCACAGCGAGCGCAAGGGCCGTAAGGACGCCGCGAACAGCAAGTACGTCAAGGCGGTCATCAACGACCGGCGCAACAGCGCGGAGAAGGCGGCCGGTTCGCGTCGCGGGATGCTGGACGACAAGGTCGATGCGGCGCGGGCCGCCGTGGACGCGGCCGAGCGCGCGGTGCGGGACGACGACCGGATCTCGGTGGACCTGCCGGACCCGGGCGTCCCCGCGGGGCGGCGGCTGGCCGTGCTGCGCGGCGCGGACGGCCGGGAGGTGGTGATCCAGGGTCCGGAGCGGGTGGCCCTGACGGGCCCGAACGGCGTGGGCAAGACGACGCTCCTGGAACGCCTCCTGTCCACCCCCGGCACTCCACGGGACGGGTGGGGCGGGGCGGCCGCGTCCGGAGAGGTCGTGACCGAGCGGGTGGCCTACCTGCCGCAGCGGGTGGACGTGCTGCCGGAGGCGGCGTCGGTGCTGGACGCCGTTCGCGCGGGTGCGCCGCACGTGCCGCCGGGCGAGCTGCGCAACCGGTTGGCCCGGTTCCTGGTGCGGGGCGCCGCGGTGGACCGGCCGGTGGCGACGCTGTCGGGCGGGGAGCGGTTCCGGGTGGCGCTGGCGAGGCTGCTGCTCGCGGACCCGCCGGCGCAGCTCCTGGTGCTGGACGAGCCGACGAACAACCTCGACATCGCCAGCACGGACCAGCTGGTGGCCGCGCTCGCGGCGTACCGTGGCGCGCTGCTGGTGGTGAGCCACGACAGGGCCTTCCTGGACCGGCTGGACCTGGACGCGGAGATCCGGCTGGACGCGGAGGGCAACCTGACGCAGGTGCGGAGGTAGCGCGCCGGGTACGGGATAACCCTGATGTGCCATATTTCACCCGGGTTGTACGGTCTCCTTACTTAGTGACCGAACCTCCGGGAGATGACGATGAAGACGAACCCGAGGCGCCTCGGCGTACTCAGCGCGCTGACCGCGGCGGTCCTCGCCGCCGGTGGCATGGCGGGCGCCGCCGCCATGGAGGTCAGCGGGCCCCGGGTCGAGCCCCAGGCCGAGGTGGCCAAGATGCCCGGCGCGCCGTACCTGTACCTCGGCTGGGGTGACCCGCAGAGCGCGACGGCGGTGATGAGCGAGACCGGCGTGTCGGCGTTCACGATGGCCTTCATGCTGTCGTCCGGTGGCTGCACTCCCGCGTGGGACGGGCAGCGGCCGCTGACGGGTGGCGTCGACCAGCAGACCATCGACGCCGTCAAGGGCGCGGGCGGTCAGGTGCAGATCTCGTTCGGCGGCTGGTCGGGCAACAAGCTGGGGCCGAACTGCTCGAGCCCGGAAGCGTTCGCGGGCGCGGTGCAGCAGGTCATCGACGCGCACGGTCCCGACGTCGTGGACTTCGACATCGAGAACACGGACGAGCTGGAGGACTACGCGGTCCAGGACCGCATCCTGCAGGGCATCGCCATCGTCAAGCGGGACAACCCCGACGTGCAGGTCGTCGTGACGATCCCGACGTCGACGACCGGGCCGGCGGGAGCCGGGGCGCGCCTCATCACGCGTGCCGCCGAGCTCGGCACGCCGATCGACAACTACACGATCATGACGTTCGACTTCGGCGGCACCGACATGGTCGCCGACACGATCAGCGCGGCGCAGGGCCTGCGCGACCAGCTCAAGGCCGCGCACGGCTGGTCCGACGCCGAGGCGTACGCCCACTCGGGCATCTCAGGGATGAACGGCGTGTCCGACGTCGGAGAGACCACCACGCCGGCGCAGTGGACCGAGATCCGCGACTGGGCGAGCGCGCAGGGTCTGACCCGGTTCGCGTACTGGGCGGTCAACCGGGACCGTGGCTGCGAGGGTGGCGGCGTCACCTCCAGCTGCAGCGGCATCGCGCAGGAGGACCTCGCGTTCACCCGGATCACCGCCGGGTTCTAGGCCTCCGGCGCTCCTGGGCCGCTGTCGGGTACCGCCCGCCGGCGGCCCCGGCATGTCCGGGTGCGTGAACCTGTGTGGTGCCTGTACGGGGAAGCCCCAATGTTGCGGGCATCAAAGAAGTCGTACGTTCTCTTCACTTACAGCCTTGAAAGTTGAAGAGGAGGACGACCATGCAAGCACGTCTACGGCGCCGTGTCCTCGGTGGCCTCGCGACGCTCTCCCTGGTGCTCGCCGCGGCGCTCGCGCTGGGCGGCCCGGTGCCCGTCGCGCAGGCCGCGACCGGCGCGATCACCGGGTACGGCGGCAAGTGCGTCGACGTCGCGGCGGCGAACCCCGCCAACGGCACGCAGGTACAGCTCTACGGCTGCAACGGCACGAGCGCCCAGACCTGGGACGTGCGCTCCGACGGCACGGTCCGTGCGCTCGGCAAGTGCCTCGACGTGGCCGACGCCGGTACGGCGAACGGCACCCGCGTGCAGATCTGGGACTGCAACGGCACGGCCGCCCAGCGGTGGACCGCCGGTGCCGACGGCACCCTGCGGGCCCTGGGCAAGTGCCTCGACGCCACCGGGCCCAGCTCGGCCGACGGCACGCCGCTGCAGATCTGGGACTGCTTCGCCGGTGACAACCAGCGCTGGGCCCTCCCGACGGACGGCGGGAACCCCCAGCCGAACCCGGCGAAGATGCCGGGCGCGCCCTACCTGTACCTGGGCTGGGGCAACCCGCCGAGCGCGACGTCGGTCATGAGCCAGACGGGCGTGCGGGCCTTCACCATGGCGTTCATCCTGTCCTCCGGAGGCTGCAACCCGGCGTGGGACGGCAGCCGCCCGCTCACCGGCGGCGTCGACCAGCAGACCATCAACGCGATCAAGGCCGCGGGCGGCCAGGTGCAGATCTCGTTCGGCGGCTGGTCCGGCAACAAGCTCGGCCCCAACTGCTCGACGCCGGCCGCCTACGCCGGAGCCGTGCAGCGGGTCATCGACGCGCACCAGCCGCACGTCGTGGACTTCGACATCGAGAACTCGGACGAGTTCGAGAACACGGTCGTGCAGGACCGCATCCTCCAGGGCCTGACCATCGTCAAGCAGAACAACCCGAACGTGAAGATCGCCGTGACGATCGGCACGGGCCGCAGCGGCCCCGAGGGTGCGGGCACCCGGCTGATCAACCGGGCCGCGCAGCTCGGCGTCCCGATCGACAACTACACGATCATGCCGTTCAACTTCGGGTCCTCGAACATCGCGCAGGACACGATCAACGCGTCCGAGGGGCTCAAGAACCAGCTCAAGGCGGCCCGCGGCTGGACGGACGCACAGGCGTACGCGCACATGGGCATCTCCGGCATGAACGGGAGCTCCGACCAGGGCGAGATCACCACCACCGCCGCGTGGACGCAGATCCGGGACTACGCGCGGAACAACGGCCTCACGCGACTGGCCTTCTGGTCGGTCAACCGCGATCAGCCCGGGTTCGAGTTCACGCGCATCACGGGAGGCTTCTGATGAGGATCCGCAGCAGGAAGGCATCCGTCCTGGTCACGCTCGCGGTCGCCGTGGGCCTGGTGCTGCCCGCGGCGACCGCAGGGACCGCGGCCGCCACGCCCGGGCCGCGCGCCGCCGTCGGGCAGCAGGCGCCCGCACTCCCGGGCGTGGTGCCGGACGTGGTGCCGGACGCCGGGTCCGGTGCCGTGGCCGCCGACGTGCCGACCACGTTCACCCACCCCGGCGTGCACGTCAGCGCGCCGCAGCTCGCGTTCGTCCGGCAGCAGGTGCAGGCCGGGGCGCAGCCCTGGCGCAGCGCGTACGACGCGATGATGGGCAGCCGGTACGCGTCGCTGTCGTACACCCCGCACCCGCGGGCCGTGGTCGAGTGCGGGTCGTACTCCAACCCGAACTACGGGTGCACCGACGAGCGCGAGGACGCCATCGCGGCGTACACGCACGCCCTGGCCTGGTCGATCACGAGGGACACGCGGTACGCGAACAAGGCGATCTCGATCATGAACGCGTGGTCGCCGGTCATCCGGGACCACACCAACTCCAACGCCCCGCTGCAGACGGCGTGGGCCGGGTCGGTGTGGCCGCGGGCCGCGGAGATCATCCGGTACACGGGCGCGGGCTGGGCGGCGGCCGACGTCGACCGGTTCGAGACGATGCTGCGCGACGTCTACCTGCCCGAGGTGATCAACGGGTCGAACAGCAACGGCAACTGGGAGCTGTCGATGATGGAGGCGGCCGTCGGCATCGCGGTCTTCCTCGACGACCGGAACGCCTACGCCTCGGCCCGGCAGCGGTTCCTGGTGCGGGTGCCCGCGTTCATCTACCTGACCTCGGACGGGTCGGTGCCGCGCACCGTGCCGGGCTCCGGCCGGGACACGCCCGAGGAGATCTTCTCCTACTGGCACGGCCAGCGGACGCTGGTCAACGGCCTGGCGCAGGAGACCTGCCGCGACTTCACGCACACCGGCTACGGCATCTCGGCCATCTCGCACGTGGCCGAGACCGCCGCGATCCAGGGCGACGACCTGTACCCGCAGGTGGGGGAGCGGCTGCGGCACGCGCTCGGGTTCCACTCGACCTACCAGCGGGGCACGGCGGTGCCGTCCTGGCTCTGCGGCGGCTCGCTGCACCTCGGCCTCGGCCCGGTCACCGAGGTCGGGTTCAACGCCCTGCACAACCGGCAGGGCTTCGCGATGAGCAACACCCAGGCCCTGACGGAGTCCACCCGCCCGGCGGGCACCAACAACCTGTTCGTCGCGTGGGAGACCCTGACCCACGCGGACAACCCGAACGTGCTGCCGTGAGGACCTGACCGGGCGGCTTCGGCCCCCGGTATCGCGGGGTCGGCAGCGTGCATCGCGAAGTCGGCAGTCTGCCTCGAGGTCGGCACAGGCCTGTGCCGACCTCGAGGCAGACTGCCGACCCGGTTGGCAATGCTGCCGACCTCGGCGAGCCGCGGGACAGAGGTCCCTCAGGGGCGCGCCATGTACCAGGTGTGCATCAGGTAGTCCTTCTCCGGCCCGGTCACGTGCCAGCGCAGCTCCCACGACGACGCCGTCCGCGCCGGCACCTCGATCCCGCCCTGGTACAGGTCCTGCCCGCACAGGTGCTCGACGGCGCCCGCGGTCCACGGGTGGAAGTCGCGGCCGTCCTCGAAGGTCACGCGCCACGGCGGGTCGTGGTCGCCGGCCGGGTCCCCGGACGGCGCGTCGTCGTCCGACCTGCCCGACGGCGCCTGCCCGCGCCGGTCACGCACGATGAACAGCGTCCGCGTCACCGGCGTGCTGCCTGCCGCCCAGCGCAGCGTGCCGTGCTCGGCCCAGCACACCCGGCCGTCGTCCTGGAGCGAGAACCGGGCCTCGCCGTCGGCGGTGTACTCCGCGCCGTCCGCGTGCCGGATCTCCCGCCGGAAGTCCCAGGTGCCGACGAGCTGCAGAGGATCCACGCCCCGACCCTAACCGCTCCCGCCCGCCCGGAAAGCGTGCGCCCACGGCCCCGCCGATGGGTGAGGATGTTCCCCATGACCTCGACGCATGAGACCACCACGCCCACGGAGCTGGACCCGGCCAACCCGTTCGCCGCGCCGTCCACCCTCCCGTACGGGCTGCCCGACTTCTCCGCGATCCGCGAGGAGCACTACGAGCCGGCGATCCTGGCCGGCATGGCGGCCCAGCGCGCCGAGGTCGAGGCGATCGCCACCAACCCCGAGCCCGCCACCGTCGAGAACACGCTGGAGGCGCTGGAGCGGTCCGGCCAGCTCCTGGGGCGGGCCGCTCGTGCGTACTTCAACCAGCTCCCGTCCGACTCCACGCCCGGCCTGGAGGACATCCAGGAGCGGCTCGCGCCGCTGTTCGCCGCCCACCAGGACGCGATCACCATGGACGCCCGCCTCCATGCGCGGGCCAAGGCCCTGGCCGACGCCGCCGCGGCCGGCGACCTGGAGCTCGAGCCCGACACCGCGTACCTGCTCGAGAAGCTGATGACCCAGTTCAAGCGCTCCGGCATCGAGCTGTCCGAGGCCGACCAGGACACGCTGCGCGATCTCAACGCGCGGATCACGACGCTGGAGGCGAGCTTCGGGCGCAAGCTCCTGGCCGGCGCCAACGAGGCGAGCGTGCTCGTGACCGACGAGGCCGACCTCGCCGGGCTCTCCGCCGACGCCAAGGCCGGCGCGCGCGCCGCCGCCGAGGCGCGCGGCCAGGACGGCTGGCTCCTGGAGATGCAGCTCTTCACGCACCAGAACGTGCTCGCCTCGCTCGAGGTCGCGGCCACGCGCGAGCGCGTGCAGAGCGCCTCCATGGCGCGCGGTGCCACCGGCGGCGAGAACGACACCCGCGAGGTGCTCCTGGAGCTCGCGCTGCTGCGCGCCCGCCGCGCGCAGCTGCTCGGCTACGAGCACCACGCCGCGTACATCGCCGACGACGCCACGGCCGGCACCACCGCCGCGGTCAACGAGATGCTCGGGCGCCTCGCGCCCGCCGCCGTCGCCAACGCCCGGCGTGAGGCCGCGGAGCTCGCGAAGGTCGGCGGCTCGGCCGACGGCGTGGCCGCCGCCGACTGGTCCTACCTCAACGAGGCCGTGCGCAAAGAGCGCTTCGACCTGGACGACGCCGCCCTGCGCCCCTACCTCGAGCTCGAGCGCGTGCTGCACGACGGCGTCTTCACGGCCGCCGGCCTGCTGTTCGGCCTCTCCTTCGTCGAGCGCCCCGACCTGCCGGGCTACCACCCGGACGTCCGCGTCTTCGAGGTGTTCGACAGCGTCGAACCGGGGGAGCCGAACACCGGGCTGGGCCTGTTCCTCGGCGACTTCTACACCCGCGAGTCGAAGCGTGGCGGCGCCTGGATGGACAGCCTCGTGGTGCAGAGCGCCCTGCTGGACGAGAAGCCCGTCGTGGTCAACAACCTCAACATCGTCAAGCCGCCGGCCGGCGAGCCCACGCTGCTGGTGTGGGACGAGGTGACCACCCTCTTCCACGAGTTCGGTCACGCGCTGCACGGCCTGCTCAGCGACGTGCGCTACCCGTCGCAGTCCGGTACCTCCGTGCCGCGCGACTTCGTCGAGTACCCCTCCCAGGTCAACGAGATGTGGTCCTGGGAGCCGGAGATCCTGAAGTCCTTCGCGGTGCACCACGCCACCGGCGAGCCCATGCCCGCCCAGTGGGTGGACACCATGCTGGCCTCCCGCGTCTGGGGCGAGGGCTTCTCGACCACGGAGTACCTCGCCGCCGCGCTGCTCGACCAGGCGTGGCACCAGCTCACCCCCGAGCAGGTGCCGACGTCGGTCGACGACGTGCTGCCGTTCGAGGCGGCGGCGCTCGCGGCCGCGGGCGTGGACTTCGCCTCCGTGCCGCCCCGGTACCGCAGCACGTACTTCAACCACATCTTCGGCGGCGGCTACTCGGCGGGGTACTACTCGTACATCTGGTCCGAGGTGCTCGACGCCGACACCGTGCAGTGGTACGCGGAGAACGGCGGGCTCACGCGCGAGAACGGGGAGGCGTTCCGGCGCAAGCTGCTCGCCCGCGGCGGGTCGCAGGACCCGCTGGCCTCGTTCGAGGACTTGCGGGGCCGTGCGGCTGACATCACGCCGCTGCTGGAGCGGCGCGGACTGGCCTGACCTCGCGGAGCGGGCCGCTGACTCGCCGCGCCGTGCAGCGAGTCAGCGGGCCGGTCGGGATTCCGGCAGGTTGCCCGGCCGGTTACCGTGGCCCCTGTGACTGAGACTGTGCCGACTTCCGCGCCCGTGCCCACCGCCGCCGACGAGGTGGTCCGGATCTGTCAGGAGCTGATCCGGTTCGACACCTCGAACTACGGCACCGACGACGGGCCGGGGGAGCGGGCCGCGGCCGAGTACGTCATGGAGCTGCTGCACGAGGTCGGCCTGGAGCCCGAGCTGTTCGAGTCCCGGCCGGGGCGGGCGTCCGTCGTCGTGCGCCTGGAGGGGCAGGACCGGGCGCGGCCCGCGCTGGTGCTGCACGGGCACCTGGACGTGGTGCCGGCCGCGAAGGACGACTGGAGCGTGGACCCGTTCGGCGGCGAGGAGACCGACGGGCTGCTCTGGGGCCGTGGTGCCGTGGACATGAAGGACATGGACGCCATGATCCTGGCGGTCGTCCGGCAGATGGCGCGTGAGGGCCGCAAGCCCGCCCGCGACGTGGTGGTGGCGTTCTTCGCCGACGAGGAGGCCGGCGGGGTGCACGGCGCCCGGTGGGCCGTGGACCACCGGCCCGACCTGTTCGAGGGCGCCACGGAGGCGATCTCGGAGGTCGGCGGCTTCTCCGTGGAGGTGGGCGGCAAGCGCGCCTACCTGCTCCAGACGGCGGAGAAGGGCATCGCCTGGCTGCGGCTGATCGCCGAGGGCCGCGCCGGGCACGGCTCCCAGATCAACGAGGACAACGCGGTGGCCGAGCTCGCCGCGGCCGTGGCCCGGATCGGGCAGCACGCCTGGCCGTACACCATCACGCCCACGGTGGACGCGCTGCTGCGCGGTGTCGGCGACCTCACCGGCCTGCGGGTCGACCTGTCCGACCCGGCCTCCGTGGACGAGCTGGTCGCGGCGCTCGGGCCGGCGGCGAAGTTCGTGGGCGCCACGGTGCGCAACACGTCCAACCCGACGCAGCTCGCGTCCGGGTACAAGGCCAACGTGATCCCCGGCCGGGCCGAGGCGACCGTGGACGTGCGGCTCCTGCCGGGCCAGGAGGAGTCCGGCATGGCGACGCTGCGCGAGCTCGCCGGGCCCCGGGTGCGGATCGAGCCGATCCACCTGGACACGGCCCTGGAGGTGCCGTTCAGCGGGTCCCTGGTCGACGCCATGGTGGCGGCCATCGACGCCGAGGACCCGGGGGCCACGGTGCTCCCTTACACGCTCTCGGGCGGCACGGACAACAAGTCGCTGGACCGGCTGGGCATCACGGGCTACGGGTTCGCGCCGCTGCGGCTGGAGGGCGACCTCGACTTCGCCGGGATGTTCCACGGCGTGGACGAGCGGGTGCCGACCGACGCGCTGCGGTTCGGCACCCGCGTGCTGGACCGGCTGCTGGCGACCTGCTGACGCGGGTGCGCCGCAGGGTCAGAGGGTCGAGCGGACCCGGATGATCTTGCGGCGCAGCCAGACCTTGCGTCTGCCGCCGATGTAGAGAAGAGTCCTCGCCAGCTCCCAGCGGCCGTACTCGGCCTCCTCGGTGAGCACCTTGCGGGCGTCCGGCACGGTGGTGCCCGGTTCGAACGTCACGACGCGGTACTCGTACTGACTGTGCTTGTGCAACAAGGATCCTTCTCTCGCCATCTGATGCACCGTCCTCGGGTCGCGGGTGAGGTCAGTTTATGCCGGTTTCGTTGCAGTGCGATGACAGCCACGGATTTCGTCTGCCCATTGTGGCCCACGGGGCGCTACCTTCAAGGCATGACCGTTGAACCGCGTGCCGCGCTCGATCGCCTCATTGCCGCACTCGAGGCCCACCATCACGCGGTCGCCACTCGCCGGAGTGACGACGACCCCGCCGTCGACGACGCCTACGACGTGCTCGCCGACGCCTACGAGGTGTACGAGGAGTCCCTGGCGACGGTGTTCGGCGAGGTGACGCCCTTCTACCTGGCCGACGAGGTCGACGACGACGAGGACGAGGACGACGACGAGGACCTCGACGACCTCGACTTCGACGACGACCTCGACGACGCGGACGAGAGCGCCCAGGAGGACGAGCCCCAGCCCGCACGGCAGGGCTGAGCCGGGTCCGGCACGGGTACGGTCACCAGCGCTCCGGGTAGCCGAGGTCGGGGGCGGACACGTCGTCGAGCGCGGCGTGCACCTCGTACGGCAGCTCCAGGGTCGCGGCCTGGAGCGACGAGCGCAGCTGGGCCGGCGTGCGCGCGCCCAGGATCGCCGACGCGAGGCCGTCGCGCTCCAGCAGCCACGCCACGGCGACCTCCCCGGGCGTGCGGCCCAGGCCCTCGGCGGCCGTCGCCACGGCCTCGACGACGGCGGACGCCGAACCCTCCAGGTACGGCTGGACGAACCCCGCGAGCGCCCCGGCGGCCCGGGAGTCCGCCGGAATGGCGCGCCGGTACTTGCCGGTGAGCACGCCGCGCCCGAGCGGCGACCAGGCGAGCAGGCCCACGCCCAGGGCGTCGGCGGCGGGCAGCACGTCGCGCTCCGCGCCGCGCTGCAGCAGCGAGTACTCCAGCTCGACGGCGGCCAGGCCGACGTCGGGCTCCAGCAGCGTCGCGGCGCGGGCCGTGGCCCAGCCGGGGTGGTTGCTCAGCCCGACGTACCGGGCGCGCCCGCTGGTGACGGCGATGCGCAGCGCACCCGCCGTCTCCTCCAGGGACGTGTTCGGGTCGGGGCACGCCACGAGGAACAGGTCCACGTGGTCGGTGCCCATGCGGGCCAGCGACTCGTCGAGGCTGTCGAGCAGGCCGCCGCGGGAGGCGTCCACGACGCGACCGGGGCCGTCGGGCCGGGCCTCGGACCGGATGCCCGCCTTGGTGGCCAGGACGAGCTCGCGGCGCGCGACCTTGCCCGACAGCAGGGTGCCGATGACCCGCTCCGCGTCGCCGTCGGCGTAGCTGGCTGCGGTGTCGAGCAGGGTGCCGCCGGCGTCGAGGAAGTCCCGCACCTGCTCCGCCGCGTCGATCTCGTCGGTGTCGCGGCCCCATGTCATGGTCCCGAGCCCCAGCTCGGAGACCCGTAGGCCGGAGGTGCCCACGCGCCGTCGTTCCATGTATGGAAGGCTACCCGCGGCCGTCGCGGGTGCGTCCGGAGGCGCGCCGTGGGGTAGTGTCACGGCCCGTGACTGCGTGGGAAGCGATCCTTCTGGGCCTGGTGCAGGGTCTGACCGAGTTCCTCCCGATCTCGTCGTCGGCGCACCTGCGGATCGTCGGTGAGCTGCTCGGCTCGGGCGACCCCGGCGCGGCCTTCACGGCGATCACGCAGATCGGTACCGAGGCGGCCGTGATCATCTACTACCGCCAGAAGATCGGGGCCATCCTCGCCGCCTGGTTCCGGGCGCTCTCCGGCCGCAACGGCACGGGCTGGCGCGCCCGCACGGGCCTGGGCCCGCGTCCCGGCTCCGTCGACGTGCGGCACGGCCGGCCGGGCGTCGTCGCCGACCACGACGCCGCGATGGGTTGGTACATCATCCTCGGCTCGATCCCGATCGTGGTGCTGGGTCTGCTGTTCGAGGACTACATCGAGAACACGTTCCGCAACCTGTGGATCACAGTCTTCATGCTGGCGTTCTTCGGTCTGCTGCTGCTCCTGGCCGACGTCTTCGGCCGCCAGGAGCGCGAGCTCACCTCGCTCACGGGACGCAGCGCCATCGGCTTCGGGCTGGCGCAGGCGCTCGCGCTCGTACCCGGGGTGTCCCGCTCGGGCGGCACCATCACCGCCGGCCTGACCATGGGCTTCACGCGCAAGGCGGCTGCGGACTACTCCTTCCTGCTCGCGCTGCCCGCGGTGCTCGGCTCCGGCTTCTACCAGCTCGTCAAGACCCTGGGCGAGCCGCTGCCCGCCGGTGCGCCCGGGTGGGGTGCCACGATCATCGCGACGATCGTCGCGTTCGGCGTCGGGTACGCCGTGATCATCGGGTTCCTCAAGATCATCGGGAACTACTCGTACAAGCCGTTCGTGTTCTACCGGTTCGCGCTCGCGGGCCTCGTGGTGTGGCTCCTGGTGTCGGGCACGATCGACGCGCAGGGCGGGGTCGCGTAGACCACACCCCGGGAGGCCCTGACGTGGTCCGGAGGTGTCACAGGCGGCGGTTATCGTTGTCGCGTGCACGCCTGGCCCACACCCCAAGTCCCCGAGCTTCCCGGCTTCCCCGCCCCCGGACCGGTGCGGGTCCACGACTCGTCCACGGGTGAGCTCGTCGAGGCCGCGCCGGGGCCGCAGGCCCGGCTGTACGCCTGCGGCATCACCCCGTACGACGCCACGCACATCGGGCACGCCAACACCTACGTCGCGTTCGACCTGCTGGTGCGGGCATGGCTGGACGCCGGCAAGGACGTCGTCTACACCTCGAACGTCACGGACGTGGACGACCCGCTGCTGGAGCGTGCCGAGGCGACCGGCGTGGACTGGCGGGACCTGGCGGCGTCCCAGATCGCGCTGTTCCGCGAGGACATGACGGCGCTCGGCGTCGTCCCGCCGCGCACCTGGACGGGGGCCGTGGAGTCGGTGCCCGACGTCGCGCGGGCCGTGGCCGACCTGCTGGAGTCCGGCGCGGCCTACCGCGTGCCGCTGGAGCCGGGCGCCGGTGGCACGACGCCGGAGCTGGGTGACGTCTACGCCGACCTCACGGCGGACCCGCGCTTCGGGACCGTCGCCCACCTCGACCGCGAGCAGGCCCTGGCCACGTTCGCCGAGCGCGGCGGCGACCCGGGCCGCGAGGGCAAGAAGGACGCGCTGGACCCGCTGCTGTGGCGCCGGGAGCGCGCGGGGGAGCCCGCGTGGGACGGCGGTCCGCTCGGCACGGGCCGCCCGGGCTGGCACATCGAGTGCGCCGTGATCGCGCGCGACGGCCTCGGCCTGGCGGGAGGCGAACGGTTCGACGTGCAGGGCGGCGGCTGCGACCTGCTGTTCCCGCACCACGAGATGTCGACGTCGCACCTGCGGCTGCTGTGTCCGACGTCCGAGGCCGAGGGCGAGCCGGCCGCGGCGCGCACCCACGTGCACGCGGGGCTGGTCGCCTACCAGGGCGAGAAGATGAGCAAGTCGCTCGGCAACCTCGTGCTGGTCTCCCGTCTGCGCGAGGACGGCCACGACCCGATGGCGGTCCGCCTGGCTCTGCTGGCGCACCACTACCGCACCGAGTGGGAGTGGGACGAGACCTCGCTGCCGGCCGCCGAGGCCCGGCTGGCCCGGTGGCGAGACGCGGTCTCGGGCAACGGCGGCCCGTCGGCGGGCGAGACCCTCGTGGCGGTCCGTGCGGCCCTCGCCGAGGACCTGGATGCTCCCGCCGCGCTGGCCGCGGTCGACGCCTGGGCCGAGGTGGCGCTGGACCCCGCCCGGGACACCTCGGCGGACGAGGAAGGTGCGCCCGGGATCATCTCCCGGATGGTGAACGCCCTGCTCGGAGTGCGTATCTGAGGCTCCGGCGGGGGCGTCCGGGCCAGGTAGGCCAGAGCCACGGCATGCGCTTGCCAGGTTAGTTTTGACCCCTGCTTCCGTTTGCATTTAACCCGGTGCAGGATGGGGAGCATGACGGAGTACGAGGAAGACTTCACGGGTGAGACCCGGGTTACCGTCACCACGACGCCCCGGTGCAGCACGCGGTATCGCGTCGTACGCAACGGACCGGGGTTCGCACCGGTCTACGACCGCGTCGAGGACGCCGCACGGTGTCTGGAGACCTGGGTCGGTTACCACGGTCCGGACGCAGGAGTACGGATCGAGCCGATCTCGAGCAGCGTGTGACCCACGCCGAAGGACGAGTCAAGGCCTGAGCCCTCCGGGGGCTCAGGCCTTCGTCCGTCCTGCGCCGGGTGCCGGGCGCTGTTGCAATGAAGTCATGGACGCCACCGAGCTGCGTGCCCGCCAGGCACCCCTGAAGGAGCGGTACCGGGCCGATCCGGGGGCGGCGCGCACGCCGCTGGGCGCCTCGGCGACGTTCGCCGACCCCGGCATCACGGCGACCGTCGAGACCTGGTCCGGCCCCGTGCGCGCGGGTCTGCACCCCGCGACGGGCGGCGACGGGTCGGACGCATGCAGCGGCGACATGCTGGTGGAGGCCGTTCTCGCATGTGCAGGCGTCACGCTGCGCAGCGTGGCCACGGCCATGGGCCTGCCGATCCGCTCGGCGGCCCTGGCGGCGACCAGCTCCTTCGACGCGCGGGGCACGCTCGGTCTCGACCGGGAGGTCCCGGTCGGCGTCGGTGAGATCACCGTGGAGGCGGTGCTGGACACCGACGCGGACGACGCCGCCCTGCAGCGGCTCGGTGCGCTCACCGAGCGGTACTGCGTCGTCGGCCAGAGCCTGCGGGTGCCGCCCGTGATCGTGGTGCGGCGGGCCGGCTGACCCGGCCGGCCAGGGCTCAGGGGGTCAGAGCTTCTCCGGTCCCGGGTCCTTGCCGCCGTCCTTGCCGCCGATGTCGCGCCGGCGCAGGTAGCGCTCGAACTCCCGCGCGATGGCGTCGCCCGACGCCTCCGGCAGCTCCGCGGTGTCCTTGGCCTCCTCGAGCTGGGCCACGTACTCGGAGATCTCCGAGTCCTCCGACGCCAGCTCGTCCACACCGTGCTGCCAGGCCGCCGCGTCGTCGGGCAGCTCGCCCATCGGCACGGACTCGCCGAGGATCTCCTCCACGCGCGTCAGGATCGCGAGCGTCGCCTTGGGGGACGGCGGGTTGGCCACGTAGTGCGGCACGGCCGCCCACAGGCTGACGGACTGCAGGCCCCGCTCCGCGGCCTCGTGCTGCAGCACGCCCACGATGCCTGTCGGGCCCTGGTAGGTGTTGGCCTCGATGTCGAGCACGGACTGCAGGCCCACGCTGTCGGACGTCGCGGTCATCGGGATAGGGCGCGTGTGCGGCACGTCGGCCAGCAGCGCGCCGAGCGTGATGACGGTGCGGACGTCCAGCTCCTCCGCGACCTTCAGCAGCTCCTCGCAGTACTTGCGCCAGCGCATCGACGGTTCGACGCCGTGCACCAGCACGACCTTGCGTGTCCCCACCTGGGCCACCGAGACGGACGTCGTCGGCCAGGTGATGGAGCGCTTGCCGTCGTCGTCCAGCGAGATGTAGGGCCGGTTGACCTGGAAGTCGTGGAACTCCTCGGGATCGAGCTCGGTCACCTTCTCGGCGCCCCACACCTCGGCCAGGTGCGTGAGGGCCGTCGTGGCGGCGCTCCCCGCGTCGTTCCACCCTTCGAAGGCAGCCAGGAGCACGGTCTGGCGAGGCGAGGCCTGCTCCGGCTGCTCGTGATGCGCGTCGGTCATCCCCCCAGCCTAGGGCGTGGGACGCTCGGCGTGACCGGGGGCGCGTGCACGTTCGCGGACGGGCGAATCGGCGTGTCGTGCCCGTGGTGCCGCCTGACCCGGAACTGGCCCGGAACTGGCGCAGAGACGGCTCAGAGAACCGGCATGCCGGCGCGCAGCGCGCCGCGGACCTGCACCTCGACGCCCCGCCAGGTCCCGGTCCACAGCGTGTACCCGGGGTCCATCATGCGCTGGTCGATGGCGTGGTCGAGGCCGAGCGCGCGGGCGATGCTCTCGCCGTCGTCCAGGTGCCAGGGCTGCAGGCACACCCGCTCGGGCGTGACGGTCAGCACCTCGATCCAGTCGGCACGCACGTGCCGCAGCAGATCGATGACATCGCCGAGACGTTCGGTGACCGACTGCGACGCAATGGGGTTCACGGGACTCTCCGGGACGGGGCGGACAGGGTCGGCTGGCTCATTTCCACGGTGCGACTCCACTGTGCGCCGGGCACACGGGACGTGCCATCGGCAGCGCGCGGGACGTTTCGGTGATAGATACGTCCCTGGGGGTGAGCGCATGAGGAACCAACGACTGGTCGCCGCGATGGCTCAGGCGGGCCTGAGCCAGGTGCGGCTGGCCGCCGCGGTGGGCGTGGACCCGAAGACCGTGGAGCGCTGGGTGGCCCAGGGGCGCACACCGCACCCGCGGCACCGGGTCGCGGTGTCCGACGCGCTGGGCTGCGACGTCGCGGCGCTGTGGGGCGACGTGGACCGGGCCGAGGCCGCGGCGCAGGAGATCGTCGGGGTGTACCCGGCGCGCCGCGCCGTGCCCTCCGGGACGTGGCAGGCCTTTCTCGCGGGCGTCGAGCAGCGGTTCGAGCTGCACGCCTTCGCGGCGACGTTCCTGCCCGACCAGACGCTCGACCTGACCACCGAGATCGTCACCATGGCGGCCCGCGGCGTGCGGGTACGGCTGCTCCTGGGCGACCCGGACGGCGCGGCCGTGGCGGTCCGCACGCAGGAGGAGGGCGGTACGGGCCTGGCGGGCCGGATCGCGCTGGTGCTCGCCTACCTGGCGCCCGCGCTCGGGACGCCCGGGGTGGAGGTGCGCCTGCACGACAGCACCCTGTACGCGACCACGTTCCGGTTCGACGACGACCTGCTGGTCAACACGCACGTCTGGGGCGCGCCCGCGGGCGCGAACCCCCTGCTGCACCTCAAGGACGGCCCGGAGGCGTCGATGGCGCCGGCTTACCAGGCCGGTTTCGAGCGGGTCTGGAGCACCGCGAAACCACTTGAAGCATGGCCCCGGACGGAGGACTCGGACAGGGTGGCGTGATGGCGCGGTTCGACTACTTCGACGACCCGTCCGCGCCGCCCGTCAACTCGGTGGTCCCGTCGGTCACGGTGGCGGTGCGGGACGACGTCGGCCGGCTGCTGCTCATCCACCGCACCGACAACGGTCTCTGGGCGCTGCCCGGCGGCGGCATCGACCCCGGTGAGACCGTGCGCCAGGCGGGCGTGCGCGAGACGGAGGAGGAGACGGGCTACCGCGTGCGGATCACGGGGCTCGTGGGCATCTACACCGACCCGCGGCACGTCATCGTGTACTCGGACGGCGAGGTCCGCGCCCAGTTCTCGATCTGCATGCGCGGCTCGGTCACGGGCGGGGCCGCGCGGACGTCGGGGGAGTCCAGCGAGGTGGTCTGGCAGCAGGTCGACCGCCTGGGCGACCTGGACATCCACCCTTCGATGCGCCTGCGCATCGAGCACGCGGTGGACCCGACGCGGACCGAGCCCTACCTGACCTGAGCCGACCCGGGCGGGCGTTCGCCCGCCCGGGCCCGTCGCCTACCGGGCCGGCCGGTCGAGCTGCCGCTCGATGCGGGACACCATCTGGCGCAGCCCGGGCTCGGCGTGCTGCATGCTGCGTGACACCAGGTGGCCGGGCGGGTAGCGGTCGTAGATGTGCTCGAACCGCTCGTCGACCGTCACGGTCTCGCCCCGGGCCGACGTGGTGATGTCGCAGTAGGTGAGCAGGTCCAGCAGCTCGCCCGACGGCGCGGGGAACTCCCGCCGCAGCGTCACGTCCAGCCCCCGCTCGGCGGCCTCGACCGTCGCGGACGTGTGGTGCGCCACCAGGCCGGTCAGCTCGGCCGAGGCGCCGAGGGACCGCAGGTAGCGCGCGCCGTCGAGCTGGTGCAGGCCCGTGTCCCGTGCGGCCGCGGCGTACCCGACGTCGTGCAGGTAGGCGGCGGTGACCAGGAGCGACGGCCGGCCCAGGACCCGCGCCACGTGCTCGGCGCGCCGACCCACGCCGAGCGAGTGCGCGAGCCGGTCGGCCCCGGGGTCGAAGAGCTCCGAGAGGAGCGCCTGGGCTCCCGCGGGGTCGATCTCCCGCGGGGTGGTTCCTTGCATCGGTTCACCGTAGAGCGCCGCGTCGTCGACGGCGCGCCGGGTGAAGAGGGACATGGTCCTGGTACGCGTGCCGCTCCGCATCGCTGGCCCCCCGCCGTCAGAGCTCCGGTCGTCCGTTCACCATCCAGTCGCGGACCATCGCCGTCGCGCGGTGGTGGCCCGCCAGTGCTGCCTCGCGTGTCGCGTGCAGCTCCGCGTACTGCTCGGTGCAGTCGAGCTTGTCGTCCGGGGCGAGCACGCCGTCGGGGTCGAGCCGCTCGACGAAGACCATGGTCTCGTAGATCAACGGCGTGTGACCGCCCTCGCCGGGATCGGGCGAGGCCGCCGAGTCGACGCCGGTCCAGACCGTGGACACGTGGTAGAACCCGACCTGGTCGCGCGCGACGTGGCCGCTGCCCGCCCCCAGGCGCAGCACCGACCACTGGTCCTGCGTGATCGGGTTGCCGTCGAGGTCGTAGTACGTCCGCTGCGAGAGGCGCTCGAAGAAGTCGGGTCCGAACACGGTGTGCTTCCCTTCGGTCGATACCGGGACTCGCCGGCCGGAGCCGTCGATCGAGGGTCAGCATCGCCCACGAAGCCGTGGTGCGCGCGGCGGGGGTGTGGAACGCCGGGTCGGCGGAGCCGTGGCCCGGTGGCCTCCCGGCTCGGTGTGTTCTCCCTGCGTACGGGGCCGAGGCTCCGTTATCGTCGCACCTCGTGGCCGCCGGGACGGTGGGGGACGGGGGACGGGATGAGGGCGACGCTCGAGCACCTCGCCGGCGTGGTGCGTGAGCTCACCGGGCGGGCCGCGCCCGGCGTCCGGCCCGAGATCCTCGACGGCTGGCGCGTCGGGGACTGGCAGGCCGTGCTCCGGGACGTCCCGATCGACGAGCGTGCCTACGCGGACCGGTTCCAGGCCTCCCGGCAGCAGGAGATCGAGCTGCTGTGGGCCTGGTGGTCCGGTCCCGCCGGAGCCCGGGTACGCCCGCGCACCGCGGGATTCCTCGGGTTCTACCTGCTCACCCTCGTCGCGATGCACAGCTCGGACCGGATGCGGTTCCACGGCGACGCCCCCTGGGAGGTGACGGTCGCCGGCCGGGCGGCGGCGGACCTCAGCGCCGACCTGGTCGCGGACCCCGACGTGCAACGCGCCCTCGCCGCGCTCCACGAACCCGGTGCCGGTTCCACGCAGGCGCGGGCGGAGTGGGCGGCCCTGGACCTCACCAGCCTCGAGTTCTACCGGCACGGCACGACGTCGATCATCCTCACCGGGCGGGTCGCGGCACCGTCCCGCGGGCGCACCGCGACCTTCGCCCTCAAGTGCGTGCTCCACCCCTACCTGACCATCCCGGCCGTCGTGGACGCCACCCGCGGCTACCACGCCCTGCACGGGCGGCCGGACGCCGAGGAGTCCCCGGCCGTGCCGGTCTGGGCCAGCCACGACAGCTGGATCCTCATGGACCTGGTGCGCGGCCCGACGCTCGCCGAGCACCTCGCGCGGCGCGCCGCCGAGCAGCCCGCCCCGCCCGCACGGGAGATCCTGCGGCCGCTGGACACCCCGGCCCTGCGCGACCTGGGCGGCGCCCTGCTCGCGGCGCTCGCGGAGCTGGAACGGGAGGGCCGGCGCCACGACGACCTCGCACCGTCCAACATCATCGTCCGGGACGAGGGCCCGGGGCGGGTCCGGCTGCGGTTCGTCGACCTCGGGGTCAACCACCTCCATGCCCGCACCATCACGGGGCAGGGGCAGGGCGAGAGCGTGTACGCGGCGCCCGAGGTGCGGCGCGACGGCGCCGGGCACCCGCGGGCCGACCTCTACTCGCTGGGCGCGCTGCTGATCACCGTCGCCGGGATCCCGCAGACCCCGGACGGCACCGTGCCCGACCAGTTCTACGTGACATCGGTGGGGCTGGCCCGGCTCCTGGAGGACCTCACCGACGCCGACCCCGACCGCCGGCTGCTGGTGACGCCGACCGACCCGTCGGCGCCCAGGTTCGCGCAGATCGGCCGGGTCTTCGCGGACGAGGTGGCGATCCTCGAGCAGGACGGCCGCGAACGCCCGCGCGGCACGCTGCAACGGCTCCGGGACCTCTCGCCGGGCGCGGGCACCGTGGCGCGGGAGCGCCGCAAGGTGCAGGCCCGCACCCGCCAGGTACGGGACGCCACCGGAGCGGCGCACCTGCGGCAGGCACGGCGGCTCCAGCGGTGGGCGTGGCTCTCCGCGGCGCTGCTGTGGTGCGCCACCGCGCTGGTCGTGACCTGGTGGTCGCGCGACCTCGGGTTGTCCTGGCAGGCACGGTGGTTCGACATGGCGGACGAGGTCTCCGGCCGCTCGGGGCTGGGACTGATGTTCCTCGACGACGTCCGGGCACCCGACTACCCCGTGCCGGACCCGTGGGGGAACCTGCCGGTGCGGCTGGTGACGTTCACGTTCGCGCTGGTCTCCGCGCGGCTGTACCTGAACGTCTTCGCCGAGCTCAGCACCGTCTGGGCGTTGCCCCGCGGCCGGCGGGCCCGCGCCCGGGCCGTGGCCGCGGAGGTCGGGCTGCGCTCGCTGGCGGTCCTGCCGGCGCTCTACGTCGTGCTGCCCACGCTCGTGCAGCGCGACTGGTGGCCGCAGGGCACGCTCGTCGGCCACGTCACCTTCGCCGTCGTGGTCCAGGCGTGCCTCTGGTTCGCCTGGGACACCAACGCCCGCGCCCGTGCCGCCGGGCTCTCGTCCGTGCCCCAGGGCGAGATCGCGACGCTCGGCCGCCTCGCGGCGTGGCAGCCCACCGTCGCGGTGTACCTCGTGCCGATCGTCGCCATCGGCACGCTGCTGTCCTTGGGGCTCGTGCAGGACGAGCTGGTCTACGCGTGCTTCGTCAGCCTGATCAACCTGGGCATCTTCTACCCCAAGAGCGCCGGGACGGACGCGCCCTACATCCGCGCGGGGATGAACCGGGCCGCGCTCGCGGCCGAGCGGCTGGAACACCTGGAGCGCACGCGAACCGTGTCTGCTATGCCCTGAAATGACTGATTGCTCCGCCACGGATCACACCGATCGACGCGCGGACCACCCCGGATCCGGGCGAGTATGAACTAATGCTCAACCTGCGAAATCACCGAGCGCTGCTGTCGACGGTCGGCGCGTTCCTCGTCGCCAGCACCGGGAGCGGCATCGCCTGGTCGGAGGCCGGCGGCCACCGGGAGCCCGCGGACCTGCTGCTCGACGCCGTGGAGCACAGCGAGTCGACCATGCGCGAGTACATCGACGAGGTGAGCGAGCGGTTCGACCAGATCGAGTCCGCGTCCGACGCCGCCCGGCAGGAGCGCCTGGCCACCGCCCTCATGGCGGACGTGCCCGGTCTCGCGAAGGACGCCCGGGAAGGCGTCCTGGCCGCCCGGTCGCAGGCCCAGGCCGTGCCGCTGGCCGACGGCGGCGAGCTCGACCGCGCGCGGGACGCCTACGTGGCGCACATGGACGCCTGGATCGCGGAGTACGACGAGGCGATGACTGCCCCGGCCGGCGTCGTCGACATCGAGCCCGAGGTGAACCGGACGTTCGACGAGGCGGTCGTGGCGTTCGAGCGGACCGGGCTGGAGGGTGCCCGGGAGGACCGGATGGAGACGCTCCTCGCGGACTGAACGGCCGCCCGGCCTACCTCGGGAACATGCCCTCTCCGTTGGCGACCAGCCGCAGCCGGCAGGCGAGCTCGAGCGCGAACCGCGTGTCCGGGTCGTCGAGATCGAGGTCGAGCGTTCGCCTGATGCGCTGCACGCGGTAGTTGACGGCGTTCGGGTGGAGGGTGAGCAGCTCGGCCGCACGGGCGAGGGAGTTGCGGGTGCTCAGGTAGGCGAGCAACGTGCGCACCGCGACGTCGGCGCGTTCGGGGCCCAGCGCGTCGAGGGGCGAGAGGATGTCGTCGAGCAGGGTGCGGCTCAGGGGCGACGCGTAGAAGTCGAGGAGCACCCGGCGCAGGCCGGTGACGTCCGTCGCCTCGACGGCGCCGAGCCGGCCCGCGGCGATCGCCGACTCCGCGGCGATGCGTGCCTCGGTCGCCGACTGGCGCAGGCCGGCGGCCGCGCTCTGCGGGGTGCCGAGCCCGACCGTGAACGTCCAGCCGTCCCCGACGAGCTCGGTGACCTGCTCGACGAAGCGCTCCACGACCTCGCGCAGCCGGCGCTGGTGGTCCGGCGCGCCGAGCTCCTCCGAGGCGACGATCAGCAGGCCGTCGTGGAACCCGGCGACGTGCCACGTCTCGGTGCGCTCGTCGACCAGCCGTAGGGCGTGCAGCTCGACGGCGGCCACGAGCGAGGCGGGCAGCCGGCGCTCCGGGGCGTCCGGCAGCCGTGGCGTGATCCAGGCGACCGCGTGCGAGAGCTGCACGGGCAGGCCCGCGCGGGCGGCGTCCACCGCGAGGCTGTCGATCCGCGACGACTCGGCGAACAGCAGCTCGACGATCAGGTCGGCGCGGGAGCGCACCGGCCCGAACCGGTCCTGGGACTCCCGCGACACCGCGCGGGAGAGCACCGAGGCGATCACGGGCAGCGCGATCGAGATCGCGGGGTCGCTGCGCTCCGCGACGAGCCGGCCGACGGGCACCTCTCCGATGCAGACCGCCTCGGCGTCGGTCCAGCGCACACCTGGGCCTTCCTCGACGTGCAGGACCACCCCGAGCGCGGCGCTCGCCGCCTCCAGGATGGCGTGGCGGACGTCGGGAGCCCCGGCGTCCGCGATGCGGCTCACCACCTCGATCGCGTGCTCCGCCCGGGACAGTGCACCCGCGGCGCCGCGGCGTACGAGGCGATCGACGAACACCGCGAGCTCCGCAGGTGCCCCGACCGCCCCCAGCACGGTGAGCGAGCCCCGGGCGGCGAGCGTGCGGGAGGTCTCCGAGAGCGTGACGTCGCCGATCAGGACCAGTGCGGCGACCTCCGACGCGATCGCCCGCCGCAGGGCGATGTCGACCTGGTACGGCCGCGCCGACCCGCCCGGCGGTGGGGCGGCGACGACCAGGCACCCGCGCGAGGCGCCGGCCAGGTCGTCCAGCGCGAGCACCTCGACGCCGGTCACGTCGACGCCGGAGGGGTCGCCGGCAAGCACCCGAGCGCCGAACCGGTCTGTCTGTTCGATGATCTCGTCGAGGGCCACGCGGTCCGTCGTCGTATGTTCCACGAGCACAGTCTTGCGCGATTCTCTGGACCAGCAGCACATTGTGGTGGGTGTCGGAGGTTTCTACGCTCGGCGCATGCGCACCACTACCGAGCCGTTGCGGCTCATCACGAGCGACGACGTCGCACCGCTGGCGGCTGGCGCTGCCGTGTTCGGCACGGGCGGCGGTGGTGCCGTGCACACCGTGCAGCTCGCCGTCGAGTCGGCCCTGGCGGCCCACGGGCCGGTCCGGCTCCTGCGCGTGGACGAGCTGGGGCCCGACGACGCCGTGATCATCATGTCGGCGATCGGGGCACCCTCGGTGGGCATCGAGATGCTCGGTGCCAGCGCGCAGGCCGCCACGCTGCTCAGCGAGGTGGAGCGGCTCATCGGACGCCCCGTGACCGCGATCATGGCGGCCGAGATCGGCGGCAGCAACGGGGTCTCGCCCGTCGGATGGGCGGCCGCACTGGGGCTCGCGGTGCTCGATGCCGACGGGATGGGCCGCGCGTTCCCGCAGGCCACGATGATCTCGATGAACGTCGTCGGCCTGCCGAGCGAGTTCGCGGTGATGAGCGACGTCGTCGGCAACGTGACGGTGCTGCGCACCGTCGACATCGCCTGGCTCGAGCGCCACGCGCGCGCGTTCACGGTCGCCGCGGGCGGGATCGCCATCGGCGCCCACTACCTGCTGACGCACGAGACGGCGCCGGGCGCCGTCATCGAGGGCACCGTCAGCCGCGCCATCGAGGTCGGACGGCGGCTGATCGGCTCCTCCGACCCGGTCGCCGGCATCGCCGACGAGCTGGGCGCCGCCGTGCTGGTCACGGGCAAGGTCGTCGACATCGACCGGATGACCGAGGGCGGGTTCACACGCGGTTCCGTCACCGTCCAGGGCATCGGCGCCGACCGGGGCCGGCTCGTGCGCATCGAGATCCAGAACGAGAACCTCGTGGTCATCGAGGACGGTGTCGTCACGGTCAGCGTGCCCGACCTCATCACGATCGTCGACTCCGAGACCGGCGAGGCGATCTCGACCGAGCTCCTGCGGTTCGGCCAGCGGGTGAGCGTGCTCGCGTGGGCGTGCGACCCCCTGTGGCGCACCGAGCGCGGGATCGAGCTCGCGGGGCCTCGCGCGTTCGGGTACGAGATCGAGTACACGCCGTTCACGGCGGCGGGCGCCGCGACGGCGGGGGAAGGCGCCGCGGTCGAGGAGGCCACCCGATGAGCGCCCGCGACCTCTCCGTCGGCATCGACGTCGGTGGCACCAACACGGACGCCGTCGTGCTCGACGGCGCGGGTGACGTCATCGCCTGGACCAAGCAGGCCACGACGCCCGACGTGACAGGTGGCATCCGTGCCGCCCTGACGACGGTGCTGCGCGAGATCGGCGACCTCCGGCACGGTGTCTCACGCGTCATGCTCGGCACCACGCACGCGACGAACGCGATAGTGCGCCGCCGCGACCTCGGCCGCGTGGCCGTCGTGCGGCTCGGTGCACCGGCCTCGACCGACTTCCCGTCGCTCGTGGGCTGGCCCGCCGACCTGCGGGACACCGTGCTGGCCGGCGCGCTGCTCGCGGGCGGCGGCCACCTCGTGGACGGCTACCCGATCGCGCCGCTCGACCTCGACGCCGTGCGCCGGTTCCTCGACGAGCTCGCCGGGCGGTTCGACGCCGTGGCGGTGTGCGGCATCTTCAGCCCGTCGTTCCCCGAGCAGGAGCTCGAGGTCGCGGCACTCGTGCACGACCACGTCGGGGCCGACGTGCCGGTCTCGCTCAGCCACGAGGTCGGCGAGCTCGGCCTCCTCGAGCGTGAGAACGCCACGGTGCTCAACGCCGCGCTCTACCGGGTGGCCCGCGAGGTGACGACCGCCCTGCTGGTCGTCGTGGAGGACGAAGGGCTCGACGCCGCGGCCTTCTTCGCGCAGAACGACGGCACCCTCATGGCCGTCGAGTACGCGGCCCGGTACCCGGTGCTGACCATCGGGTCCGGACCGGCGAACTCGATCCGCGGGGCCGCCCGGCTCTCGGGGGCCGACGACGCGATCATCGTCGACGTGGGCGGCACGACGAGCGATCTCGGCGTGCTCGTCGACCGGTTCCCGCGGGAGTCCACGCTGCCGCGCGAGATCGGGGGAGTGCGGACCAACTTCCGCATGCCCGACATCCTGAGCCTCGGCGTGGGCGGCGGCACCGTCGTCGACCTGGCCCGGGGTGTGCCGCTCACCGACTCCGTGGGTCACCGCATCTCGCAGGAGGCGCTTCTCTTCGGCGGCCCGACCGCCACCCTCACCGACGCCGCGGCCGCAGCCCGTGCCGGGACGATCGCCGGCCACGAGCTGCCTCCGGTGGACCGCGCGACCCGGGTCGCGCTCGGCGAGGCGCTCGCCGTGGCGCGTGACCGCATCGAGTCCGCCGTCGAGCGCATGTCGCTCGGTCGCACCAACCTGCCGCTCGTGGTGGTGGGTGGTGGCGGCTTCCTCGTCCCCGACCACCTCCAGGGCGCGAGCGACGTGCTGCGACCCGCGCGCGGCAACGTCGCGAACGCCGTCGGCGCGGCTATCGCGCTGGCCGGCGGGCGCGCCGACCAGATGTGCGACTACGCCGACCGCGCCGCGGCCGTCCAGGCCGTGAGCAACCAGGCGATCGAGCGGGCCATCCAGGCCGGTGCCGACCCGCGCACCGTCGAGGTGGTGGACGTGCTCGAGACGCCCGTCTCGTACGTCACCAAGCCCATGCTCAAGATCTCCGTGAAGGCCGCCGGGCCGCTCGCCCGCATCGAACGCACGGAACGTACCGACGGTACGGACCGGCCGGCACTGTCCGCTCCGCACTCCCCGAAGGGCACATCATGAGCACCAGGATCCGAGGCGCCGCCGTCGCGGCGACGACCCTCGCCACCGTCGCCGCGCTCGCGGCGTGCGGTACCGGGACGGGCACGGCGGCAGGCGAGGGCGCCGACGTCGTCTCCGGCGGCACGTTCACGGTCGCGGTCAACGACGACCCCGGCAGCCTCTCGCCGCTCACCGGTGTCTCGCTCGTCCAGCGCGGCCTGGTGCCGTACGGCTACGAGTCGCTCACCTACCTCACCCCGGAGGGCGAGATCGTCCCGTGGCTCGCCGAGAGCTGGGAGGTGACCGGCACGTCGGTCACGTACACGCTCAAGGACGGCATCACCTGCGCCGACGGCTCCGACTTCACCGCCGAGACCGCCGCCCACAACTTCGCCTACCAGGCGGACGCCCAGAACGGCACGTTCTGGTTCGGCTCCAACGTCACCGCCGAGATGTCCGCGACCGCCGACGGCAACACCCTGACCATCACCAGCGCGACCAGCAACCCGTTCCTGCTGCAGAGCACGGGCGCCGTCGAGATGGTCTGTCAGGCGGGCCTCGACGACCCCGAGACGCTGACGGACGCCACGAACGGCACGGCGCTCTTCGAGCTCACCGACGCGGCCCCCGGATCGTCCTACACGTACGCCAAGCGGGCCGGGTACACCTGGGGCCCGGACGGCGTCACCAGCGACACCGCGGGCCTGCCCGACCAGATCGTGGCACGCGTGATCACTGACGAGGCGACGGCCGCCAACCTCCTCCTCTCGGGCGAGCTCAACGCGGCGGCCGTCATCGGCGCCGACCGTGCGCGCGTCGAGGCGGCGGGCCTGGACTCCGTGGGCGTGCTCAACCCGATCGGCCAGATGCTCTTCAACGAGCGCGCGGACCGCCCTACCGCCGACGAGCGTGTGCGCCGCGCCCTCACGCTGGCGCTCGACCGTGCGGCGGTCGGCGAGCTGGTCACCGACGGCCACACCCTGGAGTCCGTGTCGCTCGTGAACAAGGTGCCGCTCACCTGCGTCGCCGACGGCCCGCTCTGGGAGCTCCCTGCGAGGGATCTCGAGGCAGCCGGGGAGCTGCTGGACGAGGCGGGCTACCCGGCTGCCCCGGACGGCTCCCGCGACCTCGGCATCCGCTTCCTCTACGACGCCGGTACGCCGTCGCACGGCGCGGCCGCCGAGGAGGTGCAGCAGGAGTGGAACGAGCTCGGCATCACCACCGAGCTGGTCGCCGAGGACCCGACGGGCTGGTCGACCGACCTCTACCAGACCTACGACTGGGACACCGGCTTCATCCAGCTCGCGCCGAGCAGCCCCGTGGTGCTGAGCCTGTTCTTCCTGGGCGCCACGAGCGAGGAGGGCGGGTACAACTTCATGGGCGTCGCAAACCCCGGGTACAACGCCCTGGCCGAGCAGGCGCTCGCCGCCCCGGACGCCGACGCCGCCTGCGACCTGTGGCTCCAGGCCGAGAAGGAGCTCATCGACCGCGTCGACACGTTCCCCCTCGCGGAGACGGAGTCGCCGACCTTCCGGAGCGGCGCGACCTTCGAGATGCCGGGCAGCATCGCGCCGACCACCATCCGGATGCTGGGCTGAACCCATGACGCTGCCCCCGGCCGCCGGCGCGGTCGTGCACGCCCCGTCGACACCGTCGTCGGAGGCCACCGACCGCCTCCGCCTCCTCGTGGGATCACCGCGCCTGGCCTTCGTGCTGCGCAGGCTGCTGCGGGCGCTGATCTCGCTCGTGATCGTCCTGGTCGCGTCCTTCTTCCTGGTCCACCTCGTCCCGGGCGACCCGGTCCGCGCCGCGCTCGGCCCCACGGTGTCCCCCGACACGGTGGAGGCACTGCGCGGGCAGCTCGGGCTGGACCTCCCGGTCGCGCAGCAGTTCGGGAACTACCTCGGTGGGCTGCTCACGGGCGATCTGGGCGTCTCCGTCACGTCCCAGCGCCCCGTCGCGGCGACGCTCGCCGAGCGGCTCCCGACGACCCTGGTGCTGTCGGTCCTCTCGTTCCTGGTCGCGGCGCTGGGCGCGTTCCCGATCGGCGTCGCGACGGCGGTCTCGGCCCGCGGCGGACGGCGGCGCGGGCTGGACCTCGGGGTCTCCGGGCTGCTCGGCCTGCTCGTCGCCGTGCCGAACTTCCTGCTCGCGGTGCTGCTCGTGTACGTCTTCAGCGTCGCGCTGCAGGCCTTCCCGCCGGCCGGCTGGGGCCAGCCGGCGCAGCTCGTGCTGCCCGTCGTCGCCCTCGCCGTCGGGCCGCTCGCCTACCTCGCGCGGATCGTGCACGTCGAGATGCTGCGGGTGCTCGACGCCCCGTACCTCACGACGGCGCGCAGCAAGCGGCTCCCCGCCCGTCTCCTGTACCTGCGGCACGCGCTGCCGAACATCGTCGCCGCGACCCTGACCGCGGGCGGCGTGGTGCTCGTCGGGCTCGTGGCCGGGACCGTGCTCATCGAGACGGTGTTCGTCATCCCCGGCATCGGCTCGACCATCGTCTCGTCGATCACCGCCAAGGACTACCCGCTGATCCAGGGGGTCGTGCTCGTCTACGCGCTCCTCGTGCTCGCCGCCAACCTGCTCATCGACCTCGCCCTGGCCGCGCTGGACCCGCGCTCGGCGATCGCGGAGGCCTGACATGAGATTCCGGTTCAGCCGTCACCTCCTGACCCCGCGCGGGGCCGTCGTCACGATCGGCGTGCTCGCCGTCGTGCTCGCCACGGTCCTCGGCCCCCTGGTGCTCGGGGAGGCCGCGACCGCCCGCGACATCGCCGAACGCCAGCAGGGAGCGAGCCTCGCGCACCCGTTCGGCACCGACGAGCTCGGGCGGGACCTGTTCGCCCGGGTCGTCGTCGCGACGCGGATCTCGGTGGTCCTGACGCTCGGCGCCACCGGCATCTCGGTGGTGGGCGGCGTCGTGGTCGGCATCGTGGCTGCCGTCCTGCCGTCGGTCGCCCGTCGCGCCGCCAACGCGCTCATCGACATCCTCCTGTCCTTCCCGTGGCTGCTGCTCGCATTGTTCTTCTCGGTGATCTGGGGCACCACCGCCACGGGCGCGACGCTCGCCATCGGGTTCGCGGGTGTGCCCGTCTTCGGCCGGCTCGTGAGCACCCTCGCGTCGTCCGTGGCGGGCAGCGACTTCGTGCACGCCGCGCGGATGCTCGGCAGCGGGCCGTTGCGCACCGCCACGCGGCACGTGCTGCCCAACATCCTGCCGCCCTTGCTGGTGAACACGGCGGCGCACGCCTCGGTGACGTTGCTGTCGTTCGCCGCGCTCTCGTTCCTGGGCCTCGGCGTCCAGGCACCCGAGTACGACTGGGGGCGCCTGCTCAACGAGGGCGCCCGGCGGATCTACGTCGACCCCATGGCCGCCGTCGGGCCGGGCGCCGCGATCGTCGTCACCGGCGTGCTCTTCGCGCTGCTCGGCCAGCTGCTCAGCGAGCGGCCGGGCCGGCAGGCCGCCCGGCCGGTGCGGCGGCGCCCCCGGGCCGAGGTCCGCGTCGCGGCCGCCGTGCCCGACGCCGCCGCGGTGGTGGAGGCCACCGGCCTGCGCGTCTCCTTCCGGTCGGACGACGGCGGGCTCGTCGAGCGCGTGCACGGTGTGGACCTCCGGGTCGCTCCGGGCGAGGTGGTCGGCATCGTCGGAGAGTCCGGCTCCGGCAAGTCGGTCACGGCGATGGCCGTCGCCGGGCTCCTCGGGCCGGACGCCCTCGTCGAGAGCGACACCCTCGTGTTCCGCGGCATCGACATGACACGCGCCCCGAACGCTGCCGAACGCCGCCGGCTGGGCCTGGAGCAGGCGATGATCTTCCAGGACCCGCTGAGCTCACTCAACCCCGCGCTCACCATCGGCACCCAGCTGCGCGAGGTGAGCGAGACGCACGCCCGCACCGGACGTGCGACGGCGCTGCGCCGGGCCGTCGACGCCCTGAACCTCGTCCGCATCCCCGACCCCGAGCGCCGCCTCGGCCAGCTCCCGCACGAGTTCTCGGGCGGCATGCGCCAGCGCGCCATGATCGCGATGGGCCTCATGGGCACGCCCCGGCTCATCCTCGCCGACGAACCCACCACGGCGCTCGACGTCACCGTGCAGCGCCAGGTGATGCGGGCCCTGCGCGACGCGCAGCGCTCCACCGGCGCAGCCATCCTGCTCATCTCGCACGACATCGCGCTGGTCAGCGGGTTCTGCGACCGCGTGCTCGTGATGCGGGACGGGCGGATCGTGGAGGAGCTCGCCGCCGGCCGGCTGGACGAGGCGAGCGACCCCTACACGCGCGGCCTCATCGCCTGCGTGCCGGACATGACCACCGACCGGGCAGCACCGCTGCCCGTGGTCGAACCCGACCCGGTCCTCGACGGTTCCCAGGAGGTGCACGCATGAGCGAGCTCGAGTTCCGCGGTGTGAGCGTCCGCTACGGCCACGGGCGTGCGGCACACGTCGCCGTGGACGGCGTGGATCTCACCGTGCGCGGCGGGACGACCCACGGCCTGGTCGGCGAGTCCGGCTCCGGCAAGTCCACGATGGCGCGCGTCGCCGTCGGGCTCACGCCGGTCAGCGCGGGCACGGTCCTGCTCGACGGCGTCCCCCTCACCGACCGCACCAGGGCGGCACGGCTTGCCCGGCGCCGCGTCCAGATGATCTTCCAGGACCCGCTCAGCGCCCTGGACCCGCGTATGCCGGTCGGCACCTCCGTCGCGGAAGGCCTTCTCGCGACCGGGCGGACCTTCGCGCGGCTCGACCGCGAGGCACGCGTCAGCGAGCTGCTCCAGCGCGTCCGCATCGACCCGGCACGGGCGGGCGAGCCGCCCGCGGCGTTCTCCGGCGGGCAGCGCCAGCGCATCACCATCGCGCGGGCGCTCGCGGCCGAGCCGACCGTGCTGATCGCCGACGAGATCACCTCCGCCCTCGACGTCTCCGTGCAGGGCGCGGTGCTGAACGTGCTGCGGGAGCTGCAGCGAGACCTCGATCTCACCGTCCTGTTCATCTCGCACAACCTGGCCGTCGTGCGGTACATGAGCGACGAGGTCAGCGTCATGCGTGACGGGCACGTCGTCGAGCACGGGGACACCGACGCCGTGCTGGCGGACCCCGCGGACCCGTACACCCGGGAGCTGCTCCGGTCGGTCCCCGTGCTCGGCGAGCCGCTCGAGCTGGAGGACGCATGACGACGCCCCCGCCCCTGATCCTGCGCGACGTCCGGCTCCATGGCGTGGCCGGGCCGCGCGACGTGCTCGTCAGCGACGGGCGCGTGGCCCGCATCGCGCCCGCAGGAGCGCTCGACCCGGGCCGTGACCCCGAGCTGTGGCTCGACGGCCGGTACCTCGTGCCTGGACTCTGGGACGCGCACGTGCACTTCACGCAGTGGGTCGTGCGGCGGGAGCGCATCGACCTCGCGCCCGCCGGCAGCGCCACCGCGGCGGTCGCGCTCATGCGCGCCGCCCTGCCCGCCTCGGACGCCGACGTGGTCGTGGGCTACGGGTTCCGCGACGCGC
This sequence comes from Promicromonospora sp. MS192, assembly GCF_049532985.1. Taxonomy (GTDB): domain Bacteria; phylum Actinomycetota; class Actinomycetes; order Actinomycetales; family Cellulomonadaceae; genus Promicromonospora. The sequence continues at coordinate 1,236,286 of NZ_CP186693.1, forward strand.
TCTGGACCGACCCGCCGACCCTCGCGGCCCTGGACGAGCTCGCCCCCGACCGTGCGGTCGTGCTCGTCAGCGGCGACCTGCACTCCGGCTGGTTCAACTCCGCGGCCGGCCGCCGGCTCGGCATCGACCTGCCACCCGACGGCATGCTGCGCGAGACCGAGTGGATGGGCACCCTCGAAGCGCTCGACCGGGGCGCGCAGCCCGGCGTCGCCGCGTACCGGGCAGCCGCCGACGCCGCCGCGCGCCGCGGGGTGGTCGGCGTCGTCGAGTTCGAGAACGCGGACAACGCGAGCCTCTGGCCGGCCCGGGTGGCCGAGGGCGTCACGGCGCTCCGGGTCGAGGCCTCCATCTGGCCGGAGCGCCTCGACGCGGCGATCGAGCGCGGTCTGCGCACGGGCGACCGGCTCGACGAGGGCGGGCTCGTGACGTTCGGGCGGCTCAAGGTGGTCGTGGACGGATCGCTGAACACCCGGACGGCGTACTGCCGGGACCCGTACCCCGGGCTCGACCCGGCGGACCCCGGCTCCTACGGCGTCCTGAGCGTCGACCCCGCACGCCTCACCGACCTGCTGCGCACCGCCCACGACCACGGCATCGCTCCCGCCGTGCACGCCATCGGCGACCGGGCGACCACGCAGGTGCTCGACACCTTCGAGAACCTCGGCATCTCCGGTGTGATCGAGCACGCGCAGCTCGTCGCCGCCGGCGACTTCGAGCGGTTCGGGCGGCTCGGGATCGTCGCGAGCGTGCAGCCCGAGCACGCCATGGACGACCGCGACGTCGCCGACCGGCACTGGCCCGGACGCACTGGTCGGGCCTTCGCGTTCCGCTCGCTGCTCGACGCCGGCGCCACCCTCCAGCTCGGCTCCGACGCACCCGTCGCGCCCCTCGATCCCTGGCAGGCGCTCGCCGCCGCGGTGTCCCGGGCGCGGGACGGACGCGAGGCCTGGCACCCGGAGCAGGCGCTGCCCGTCTCCGCGGCGTTCGCCGCGAGCACACGCGGTCGCCTCACGGTGAGCGCGGGCGACGTCGCCGACCTGGTGGTGCTCGACGTCGACCCGCTGACGGCGTCGCCCGACGAGCTGCGGCGGATGCCGGTGGCGGCCACCATGCTCGGCGGCCGCTGGACCTGGTACGACCTTCCCGGAGAAGCCTGATGCGTGAGAACCCGGACTATGCGCTCACCGATCCCGGCGAGGTGCGCTCCCTCGTCCGCTCCGCGCCCTGGGCGACGATGGTGAGCTCCACGAGCGCCGGCCTGGTCGCCTCGCACTACCCGTTCCTGCTCGATGAGGACGCCGAGGAGCTGACCGTGCTCTCGCACGTCGGACGCCCCGACGAACGGCTGCACGAGCTCGGGTCGCACGAGCTGCTCGTGATCTTCTCCGGCCCGTCGGGGTACATCTCGCCGTCCTGGTACGGCCTGCCGACCGCCGTGCCCACCTGGAACTTCGCCGACCGTGCACGCCTACGGCACCCCCGAGATCCTCGGCGACGCCGAGAACCTCGCCGTGCTGGAGCGGCTCGTCGACCACTTCGAGGACCCGTTGCCCCAGCCGTTCCGGCTCCGGGCAACGCTGGCCAACGCCGCGTATGCCGAGCGGATCGTGCGCGGCACCGTGGGGTTCCGCATGCGCGTCACGCGGTTCGTCGGCAAGGACAAGATGTCGCAGGACAAGCCCGCCGACGTCGTGGAGAACGTCGTGGAGGCCCTCGACGCGCCCGGGCCCTACCGCAACCCAGCGCTCGCGGCGCGGATGCGGCGGCCATGAGGCACCCGGGCGGGCACCAGAGGTGCCGGCGCGAGCTAGCGCCTCGGCAGCGTCTCCGGCAGCGCGAGGATGCCGGCCAGCCCGATCGCGCTGACCACCACCAGGTACACCGCGACCAGGTGTGGTGCGCCGCCACCGACGGTGACCAGCCACGTCGCCACGAACGGCGCGGTGCCACCGAAGACCGCCGCCGGGAGCTCCCGCGAGATCGCGATGCCGCTCCAGCGCAGACGTGTGGGGAACACCTCCGACAGAAGCGCCGCGGAGACCCCGATCGTCGCCCCCTGCACGACCGCCAGCCCGAGCACGAGCGCAACCCCCACGAGCACCGCGGAACCTGTGTCGAACAGCCAGAACATCGGGAACGCGAACAGCACGGCGAAGCTCCCCGCGCCGAGCAGGACTGGCTTGCGGCCCACCCGGTCGGCCAGCCACCCGAACCACAGCGTGGCGGGCACCGTCAGCACCTCGGCGACGATGAGCCCGACCAGCGCGCCCGTCCGGTCCACCCCGAGATCACCAGTGGTGTACGAGATCGAGAACGTCTGCACCACGTAGACCCACGGCAGCACGAACACGAACAGCGCCATGCCCGGCAGCAGCACCCGCCAGTACCCCCGCACCGCCTCGGCCACGGGCGCGGCGACGACCGCCCCGTCCCGCTCGGCCGCCTCGAACGCCGCGGTCTCCTTGACCCGGAGCCGGAAGTACAGCGCGAATGCCACGATCACGGCGCTGGCCAGGAACGGGATGCGCCAGCCCCACGTCACGAACGCGTCGCCCGGCAGCGCCGCGGACAGGACGGCGAACGTCACCGTCGCGATCGCCATGCCCACATAGACGGCGGCGCCAGGGAACCCGGCGGTGAGAGCCCGGCCCCGGACGGGGGCCGACTCGTTCGCCATCGTCATCGCCCCCGCGAACTCCGCTCCCGCGCCGGCACCCTGCACGACCCGCAGCACCGTCAGGATGACCGGCGCCCACACACCGATCGTGTCGGCAGTCGGCAGCGCGCCGATCAGCGTCGTCGCCGTACCCATCATCACCAGCGTGGCCAGGAGCGTGCCCTTGCGCCCCAGCCGGTCGCCGACGTGGGCGAAGACCAGGCCGCCGATCGGGCGGGCACCGAACCCCACGGCGAACGACGCGAACGCCCCCAGCGTGCCCGCCAGACCGCCGCCGCCGAAGAACAACGGCGCGAACACCAGCGCGCTGGCCAGCCCGTACAGCGTGAAGTCGTACCACTCGATGATCGTGCCCACCGAGCTGCCGATGACCGCGTGGCGGCGCTGGGCGCGCGAGTCCAGCCCCGCGCTGTCGATGTCGATAGAGGCGGCCATGACACTCCTTCGTGTACGGCGAGACGGGTCACCGCCCAGCGGTGCGGGGCGGGCACAGCCGACGCTAGGCGGAACCCGCAGGAGGGGCCCATGTACGGTGACCACACCGATCCGGTCGGCGCGTGCATCGAGAGCACACGACCTCTCCGGCCGCGGTCACCCGGTCAACGCCGACAGGGAGCGACGATGACGCACACTCGCCCGGCCGACGACGTCACGACGATCGTCGACGAGAACACCCGCCTGCGGCGGCGCGAGCGCGAGCTCGCCGCCCTCTACTCCAGCGCCCGCGAGCTCGCCGAGCTGCGCGACAGCGCCGCCGTCCTCGACCGGCTCGTGCAGCGCGCGCACCAGATGCTCGGCGGCGACGTGACCTACCTCTCGCAGTTCCATCCCGACACCGGCGAGCTGCGCGTCCGCACCACCGCCGGGGCGGTCAGCGCCGCCTTCCGGAGGCTGCGTGTCCCGCCGGGCCGCGGGCTCGCCGGCGCCGTCGTCGAGACCCGCGACGCGCAGTGGGCGGAGCAGTACCCGAGCTACCGCACCGACCGGCACGACCCCGGCGTCGACCAGGCCGTCGCCGACGAGGGGATCGTCTCCCTGCTCGGCGTCCCCATGGTCTCGGGCGACGACGTCCTCGGCGTGCTGTTCGTCGCCACCCGCACCGCGCACCGCTTCACGCAGGAGGAGGTCGCCCTCCTGTCGGCACTTGCCGACCACGCCTCGGTCGTCCTCCAGACCGCCGAGACGCTGCGCAGCCTGCGCCGCTCCGAGGACGAGGCTCGGCGGGCGCTCGCCGAGCTGCGCGAGCACCTCGCCGAACGGGACCGAGCCAGCGCCGTCCACGCCCGCCTCGTCCAGGTCATCCTCACCGGGGGCGGGTTCGCCCCCGTGGCCGAGATCCTCGCCTCCGGCCTCGGCCGGCCCGTTGCCATCGTCGACGAGCGCGGCACCGTGGTGGGCGCCGCCGGGTCGCCCCTGGCGGCCGCGACGGTCGACCGCGACGACGAGGCGGACCGCCGGGTGCGCGAGGCGACGGCCGCCAGCCATCGCACCGGGCACTGCGTCCCGGTCGACCAGGTGCCCGGGACGGGCAGCGTCATGGCGCTCGCGGCGGGTCCCCGGCTGTTCGGGGCGGTGCTCGTGGGCGACGGCGAGCAGCCGCTCGGTGCCGTCGACCGGCGCACTGTCGAGCGCGCGGGCCAGGTGGGGGCGCTGCTGGCGCTCCAGCAGGAGGCCGGTGCCGACGCGGAGCAGCGGGTCCGCACGGAGGTGGTCACCGACCTGCTCCACGACGTCCCGGAGCGCCGGGCGGACGTCGAGCGCCGGGCGCGGCGGCTCGGCGTCGGCATCGACGTGCTCGACACGCTGCTGCTGCTCGTCGTGCCCGGAGACCGGCGGACCGCGGCGGTGCGACAGCTCGGCGCGCTGCTGGGGGAGCGGGCGCTGGTCGGGGAGCACCGGGGCTACGTCGTCGCGGTGCACGACGCCGGGCCCGGCACGCCCGCCCCGGACCAGCTCCGCGCCCGGGTCGCGCGGTCGATCGGGTGCGCGGTGCTCGCCGTCGTGCCGCCGGCCGCGCGCGGGGCGCTGCCTGCCGCGTTCGCCACCGCGGAGCGCACGGCCCGTCTGCTGGCTGCGCTCGGGGCCGAGGACGAGGTGGCGGCCACCGAGGACTACGTGCCCTACGCGGCCGTGCTCGACATCGACGCCAGGTCGCTCGACGGCTTCCTGGAGCACACCGTCGGACCGGTGCGCCGGTATGACGCCGAGCGCGGCACCGACCTGCTGGAGACCCTGCGCACGTTCGTCCGGGTCGGTGCGAGCCCCACGCGGACGGCCCGGGAGCTGAGCTTCCACACCAACACGATCCTGCAGCGGCTCGGCCGCCTGGACCAGCTCCTCGGCGCCGGCTGGCGGGACGGCGAGCGGCTGTTCCGGATCGGTGTCGCGGTGCGGCTCGACGAGCTGCGAGAGCGGCTGCGGCCGGTGGGCGCCTGACGGCCCGGCCCGAGGGTGATCAGCACATGATCAGGCCCGCACCGTGGGTCCTCGCCCCATACGGCGCCCGCCCGCCGGATACCTACGGTGACGGTGACCCCCCCCACGGGACGGACCACCGGAGGATCGATGACGACCAACAGCCGACTGTCGGGACTGCGTGATGCGACGCCGGACGAGCGCCGCAAGCGGGTCGCGGAGAGCGCCGGCCTCGATCCGGCGCAGCTCGGCGTGCTCGACCCGGCCGCCGGCCTCGGTGTCGAGCAGGCCGACCACCTCATCGAGAATGCCGTGGGCGTGATCGGCATCCCGGTGGGCATCGCCACGAACTTCACCGTGGACGGCACCGACCACCTGGTGCCGATGGCGACCGAGGAGCCGAGCGTCGTGGCCGCGGCCTCCAACGCAGCGCGCATGGCGCGCGGTTCGGGCGGCTTCACCACCTCGACCACCGGCGACGTGATGATCGCCCAGGTCCAGGTGGTCGACGTCGCGGACCCGGAGGCCGGGCGGCTGCGGCTGCTGGAGGCGCGCGCCGAGCTGCTCGCGCTGGCCGACGCCCAGGACCCGCTGCTGGTGAGTCTCGGCGGCGGGGCCCGCGACCTGAGCGTCCGGGTGCTGCCGACCCGCGCGGGCACCCATCTGGTGGTGCACCTGCACGTCGACGTGCGAGATGCGATGGGCGCCAATGCCGTCAACACCATGGCGGAGGCGCTCGCGCCGCGCGTGGCCGAGCTCGCCGGCGGGCGGTCGCTGCTGCGGATCTTGTCCAACAAGGCTGACCAGCGCCTGGTGCGGGCGCGTGCGGTGTTCGACGCCGGGCTGCTCGGCGGGCCGCGCGTGGTCGACGACATCGTGCTTGCCGGCGCGTTCGCCGAGGCCGACCCGTACCGGGCCGCTACCCACAACAAGGGGATCCTGAACGGCGTCACCGCCGTGGTGCTGGCCACGGGCAACGACACGAGGGCCATCGAGGCGGGGGCGCACTCGCACGCCGCGCGCGGCGGCTCGTACACGGCGCTGTCCCGCTTCGAGCGCACGCCGGACGGCGACCTGGCCGGCACCCTCGAGCTGCCGCTCGCGGTCGGCCTGGTGGGCGGTGCCACCCGGGCACACCCGGTCGCCCAGGCGGCGATCCGGATCCTCGGTGTCACGACGGCGGGTGAGCTCGCGCGGGTCGTCGCAGCCGTCGGGCTCGCGCAGAACCTGGCGGCGTGCCGGGCCCTGGCGGCCGAGGGCATCCAGCGCGGCCACATGACGCTGCACGCGCGCACGATCGCCGCCTCGGCCGGGGCGGACGGCGACGAGATCGGCGAGGTGGCGCGGCGCATCGTCGCGGACGGCGCCATCCGGATCGAGCGCGCCACCGAGGTGCTCGCCGAGCTGCGGGCGGGCCGATGACGGCCGCCGGTTCCACGCCCGGTCGCGCGCCCGGTCGCGCGCCCGACGACGCCGTGTGGCACCCCGCGCCCCAGCCCGTGGCCGACCCGTCGCTGCCCGCCCAGGTCCGCGTCTACGAGGTGGGCCCCCGCGACGGTCTCCAGGCCGAGCCCCAGGTGCTGCCGGCCGAGGTCAAGGCCGAGCTGTGCCGGCGGCTGCTCCGGGCGGGGGTGCCCGCGCTGGAGCTGACGAGCTTCGTCCCGCCGCGCTGGGTGCCCCAGCTCGCCGACGCGGAGGAGGTCGTGGCCGCCGTCCCCGTGCCCGACGGCGTGCGCGGTGTGGCGCTCGTGCCGAACCTGCGCGGGCTGGACCGTGCGCTGGCCGCAGGCGTCGGGGAGGTCGCCGTCGTGGCCAGCGCGACCGAGAGCTTCGCCCGGGCCAACCTCAACGCCACGGTGCGTGGCGCCGTCGCGGCGGCTGCCGAGGTCACGGCGGCGGCGCGTGCCGCCGACGTCCCCGTGCGCGCCTACCTGTCGATGGCGTTCGGCGACCCGTGGGAGGGCCCGGTGTCCGTCGCCGACGTCGCCGCGCGCTCCGCCGAGCTGTACGCCGCCGGGGCCGGCACGGTGGCGCTCGGCGACACGATCGGCACCGGCACGCCGGTACACGTCGCCACGGTGGTCGACGCCGTGGCGGCCGCGGGTGTGCCCCGTGCCGCCCTGGCGCTGCACCTGCACGACACCTACGGGCAGGCGCTCGGCAACGTGCAGGCCGGGCTGCGCGCGGGGGTGACCGAGTTCGACAGCTCGGTGGGTGGTCTCGGCCGCTGCCCGTTCGCCCGGGGGGCCACGGGTAACCTCGCCACCGAGGACCTGGTCTGGCTGCTGCACGGCCTGGGCATCGAGACGGGGATCGACCTGGAGGAGCTCGTGCGGATCTCGCAGTGGACCGGGAACTGGCTGGGCCGGCCGGTGCCCTCACGGGTGGCGGCCGCGCTCACCGCGGCGGGGGTGGGCGCATGAGCACGCACCCGCTGCTCGCGGCGAGCGCCGGCTCGCTGTCCGGCGTCGTCGTCCTGGACCTGTCGCGGGTGCTGGCGGGGCCGTACGCCGCGCAGACGCTGGCCGACCTGGGCGCCACCGTGATCAAGGTCGAGAACCCCGCCGACCCCGACGTCGCGCGCGGCTTCCCGCCGTACCTGAGGGACAGCTCAGGGTCGTCCGCAGAGGAGTTCAGCGCCTACTACGGGCAGTACAACCGCGGCAAGCTCGGCTTGGGGCTCGACCTGCGGGCCGACGAGGGCAAGCAGGTGCTCAAGGACCTGGTGGCGCGGGCCGACGTCCTGGTGGAGAACTTCCGGCCGGGCACGATGACGCGCCTCGGCCTGGGCTACGAGGTGCTGGCCGAGGTGAACCCGCGCCTGGTGTACCTGGCGATCTCGGGGTACGGGCAGACGGGCTCGCGCAGCCGCCGTCCGGCGTTCGACAACACCGCGCAGGCCGCGGGCGGGCTGTGGTCGATGAACGGCTACCCGGACCAGCCGCCCGTCCGGGTGGGTGTGACGATCGGTGACCTGTCGGCGACGCTGTTCGGGGTGATCGGCACGCTCGCGGCGCTGCGGCACGCCGAGCGCACCGGCCAGGGGCAGCTCGTGGACGTGGCGCAGGTCGACTCGATCATGGCGATGACGGAGACGGCGGTCGTCGAGTACACGGTGGACGGCACCGTGGCGAGGCCGGCGGGGAACGCGCACGCCTGGGTGCGGCCCTACGAGCTGTTCGACTGCAAGGACGGCAAGGTCTTCTTCGGCGGGTACACCGACAAGCTGTGGCGGGCCAGCTGCGAGCTGTTCGGCACGCCCGAGGCGGCTGACGCCCCGGAGACAAGCACGATGCGCCGGCGCTTCGACCCCGAGGTCTACGAGCGCCGGGTCAAGCCGCTCGTGCTCGGCTGGTTCGCCGGCCGCACCCGCGCCGAGCTGGAGGAGCTGGCCGGCGACGTCGTGCCGCTGACGGCAGTGCGTGACATCGGCGAGGTGGTGGACGACCCGGGCACCGCCGAGCGCGACATGGTGGTCGAGGCCGACTACGGCGACCTGGGGACTCTGCGGATGTTCGGCCAGCCGATCAAGCTCGGCGCCACGCCCGCCCTGCCCGCCCGCCGGGCCAACCGCCTCGGCGAGCACGCGGACGTCGTCCTGACCGGTGTCGCCGGGTACGACACCGACCACGTCGCCGGGCTGCGCGAGCGCGGGGTGGTCGTGTGAGCGTACGGCGCCGGGCCGAGGTCCTGGGGACGTTCCCGGGTGCGGCGTACCGGGGCACGTTCGCTCCCTCGGCCCCGGAACCGGGGCTCGGCGCGGAGCTGCCGGCCGGCTGGGAGGGCCTGTACTTCCCGTACGACGCGCCGCTGGCCGACCTGCGGCCCGACGGCTCTCCGGCGCGCGACGGGGTGCTGCCCGAGATCAGCCTGCCCCGGCGGATGTACGCCGGCGAGGACACGGTGTTCCACCGGCCGCTGCGGTACGGGAACCTCGTCGAGCAGGTGGTCACGGCGGGTGACGTCGTGGAGAAGACAGGGCGTTCGGGCAGGCTCGTGTTCGCCGACGTGGTCCGGGAGTACCTGGTCGACGGCGAGCGGGCGGTCTCCAGCACGTGGCACGACGTGTTCCTGGATGTCGCTGGGCCTGGTGGCGGGTCTGGTGGCGGGGTCTCAGCGGGTTCGGTTGGGCCGGGGGCCGGCGCCGACTGGTCCGAGCCGTTGCGGCTCGACGAGCGGCAGCTCTTCCGCTTCTCCGCGCTCACGTTCAACACCCACCGCGTGCACTACGACGCCCGCTGGGTCCGCGAACAGGAGGGTCTGGACGGGCTCCTCGTGCACGGCCCGCTCCTGCGCATCGTGCTGCTCGACGCCGCCGTCCGGCACGAGGCCGCCATGCCGGGGGAGCAGGGCGGGCCCCGGGAACCGGGCGAGCGCGTCGGAGCGTTCTCGTTCCGTGTCCGGGCACCGCTGCTGGCCGGTACGGACGCGGTGATCGCCGGAACCCGGCACGGCCAGGAGTCCGAGGTGCACCTGCTGGACGCCTCCGGTGCACCGCTGGCCACGGGGACCGTCGCCTGGGTGGACGAGCAGCGCCGCCGGACGCCGCAGTAGCCCGGTCGTCCCTGGGTTGGGTCGGCGGCACAGGAAGGGGCGCACGTTCTGGTGTCGCAGCCCATGGGCAGGACGCCGGTGGTGGGCGACCCTTGGGGGGCGCAGCACACCCGGAGCTGGGCAACGGACGGGAGGGACGAACGGATGCCGCACACCGACGTCGACGACATCGAGATCTTCTACGACGTGGCAGGTGACGCGGCCGACCCCGCCGTCGTGCTCATCGCCGGGGGAGGGGCGCAGCTCGTCGCCTGGCACGAGGACCTGGTGGCCCTGCTGGTCGCCGAGGGTTTCCGGGTGGTACGGATCGACAACCGGGACACCGGCCGCTCCCAGCGGTTCGGCGGGCCCGACGACGTCGACGGGGGCTACGAGCTCGGCGACCTGGGCGACGACGTCGTGCGCGTCCTGGACCACCTCGGTGTGGCGGCCGCCCACCTCGTCGGGCACTCGATGGGCGGGATGATGGCGCAGATGGTCGCGCTCGATCATCCCGAGCGGGTGCGCAGCCTGGGGCTGCTGTCCACGATCCCCGGCCGGGACCCGCGCTACATCCTGCACGGTGAGCGCCCGGAGCTCCTGGTGGCACCGCAGCGGTACACGCGTGCGGAGGTCGTCGCGTTCGCCACCGAGTACGCCCGGTCGGCATCCCCCGGCCGGTACGACCCTCAGGTCGAGTGGCACGCCTGGGCGGCGGGGGAGGCCTACGACCGCGGCTACGCGCCGGAGGGGTTCTCGCGGCAGTGGGCGGCGCTGCTCCGCGCGCCCGAGCGGCTCGACCGGCTGCGCGGCGTGACGGTGCCGACGTTCGTCCTGCACGGCCGGGACGACGACGTGCTGCACTGGTGCGCCGCGGTCGATCTCGCCGAGGCGATCCCGGGCGCCGAGCTCCAGGTCCACGCGGACATGGGCCACCTGATCCCGTGGGAGCTCTGGCCGGACCTCGTCGCTACGATCGCCCGCACCGCCCGGCGTGGCGAGGAGCTCAGCTCGCCGTGAGGGGACTGCCGCTCGGGGGTCCGAAGAGGAGCACGAGCTCCGCCGGTGCGGCAGAGTCGTTCCGCACGCCGTGCGGGACCCCCTCGGGCACGTAGACGGCGTCGCCAGACCGCAGAACGGTGTGCTCCTCGCCCACGGTCATCACCACCTCGCCCGCGACCACGACGTACATCTCGTCCTCGCTCTCGGCGGAGCAGCTCCCCGGGTCGCCGCGCAGATGGAAGTGCGAGCCCTCCTCGGCGCCGGGTTCGAGGTGGTACAGCATGACCGACGTCGGCAGGGCGGTGGTGTCCCGGAAGTACCACTCGACCCCCAGCGACCCGCTGCCTCCGTAGAGCGACCAGTCATGGTGTCCGTCTCCGCGTCGCTGGACCAGCATCGGGTCACGCACCCCCGGAGGAGCTCGGTGTGACGACGGACGGGGCCGCGAACGACAAGATGTCGTCCGGCGTCTCGCCGTCCAGGGCGAGCTCGGCGAGGATCCGCCCGATCGCGGGCGTGAACTTGAAGGCGTGGCCGGCGCCCAGCGCCACGATGACGTCGGGATGGCGCTCCAGCGGGCTGATCACGAGCTCGCGGCCGGGGGTGATCGCGTACTGGCACGTCACGGTGCGCAGGGCCGGCCCGCTCCCGGGGATCGTGCCGGTCATGAAGGTCGTGAGCTGGTCGAGCAGCTCCGGTGAGGGGACGAAGGTGCGCTCGTCCGGCGCCATCAGGTTGTCGGACAGGTCGCGGGCGGCCTTGATCGTCGGCTCGCCGTACGTGGGGAAGCCGTAGAAGCAGTGCGTGTCCTCCCAGATCCACACCGGGAACCGGCTGCGGTCGAAGGCGTTCGGGTCCGGGGGCGCGAAGTACGTGACCTGCTCCTGCATCGTCGTCAGGGGGATGGCGGCACCGAGCGGCTCGAGCAGTCGGTTGGTCCACGCATCGGCGGCGAGCACGACCTTGCGCACCCGGACGTCTCCGCCCGCGGCACGGACGACGACGCCGGCACCGTCGGGGGTCAGCCGGTCCACCGGCGTCCGGTCCCGGATGACCGCGCCGTGCACCCTGGCCTGCATCTGCAGTGCGGCGACCGAGCGCGACGCATGGACGATGCCGGAGTCGGGGGTGTAGATCGCCTGCACCCGCTCGGGGAGCCGGAACTGTGGCCACCGCACGTTCACCTGCCCGGGGTGCAGGAGCTGGTAGGGGATGCCGACGGCGTCGAGGCTGGTCGTGAAGTCGTCGGCGGAGTAGGGCCCGTCGGTCGGGATGAAGACGAGGCCGCCGGTCACCGTCACGAGCCGTTCCCCGGACACCTCCTCGAAGTCCGCCCAGTCCCGGTAGGCCGACCGCGCGAGGCGTACGTACCGTTCCGCGCCGTACGAGGTCCGGATGATGCGCGACGTGTCGTGCGACGCGCCGCGTACGTGGCCGAGCTCGAACTGCTCGAACGCGACCACGCGCGCGCCCCGGCGGGCCAGGTGGTACGCGGCGGCGCTGCCGAGGGCGCCCATCCCGACCACCGCGACGTCGAACGTCTCCATGTCGTCGTCCCCTTCTCGCTAGACGGTGCCGCCGGCGGCGGGTGCCACGGTGCGGAGGAACTCGCGGGTGCGCGCCTCGACCGGGTCGGCGAGCACCTGCTCCGGCGGTCCCTGCTCGAGGATCACGCCGTCGTCGAGGAAGACGACCAGGTCGGCCACCTCTCGGGCGAAGCCCATCTCGTGCGTCGCCAGCATCATCGTCATCCCCTCGTGGGCGAGCTCGCGCACGATCGTGAGCACCTCGGCGACCAGCTCGGGGTCCAGCGCAGACGTGATCTCGTCCAGCAGCACGACCTCCGGGTCCATCGCGAGCGAGCGCACGATCGCCACCCGCTGCTGCTGTCCGCCGGAGAGCTGGTCGGGGTAGTAGTCGGCGCGGCCGGCCAGGCCGACACGTTCCAACAGCTCGTCGGCCCGGGCGTCGGCCTCGGCCCTCGGCCGGCCGGCGACCTTGCGGGGAGCGAGCGTGATGTTGTCGCGCACCGTCATGTGCGGGAAGAGGTTGTACGACTGGAACACCATCCCGACCCGGCGGCGCAGCCGGTCGAGGTCGACACCGGGACCCGAGACGACGTCGCCGTCGAGCCGGACCTGGCCACCGGTGATCGGTTCGAGCGCGTTCGCGCAGCGCAGGAGCGTCGACTTGCCCGAGCCCGAGGAGCCGATCAGCGTCACCACCTGGTGCCGCTCGATCGACAGGTCGACGCCGGCGAGCACCTCGTGGTCGCCGTACTGCTTGTGTACGGCACGGAACTCCAGGAAGGTCATCGGGCACTCCCCGTGTGACTGCGGGTCCGGCGGCGGGTCCCGCGCCGGCTCGCGTCGCGAGCCAGCAGCCAGTCGACGAGCCGGGCCTGCGGGATGGTGATGATCACGAACAGCGCGGCGACGACGGCGACCGACGACAGGTTGAAGTTGGACGACGCGAAGAACTTTGCCTGGCTGAAGGCGTCGACCGCACCGATGATGCTGACGAGCGCGGTGTCCTTCTGGAGGGCGATGAATGCGCTGAGCAGCGGCGGGACGACGCCGCGCACCGCCTGGGGCAGCACCACGTGGCGCAGTGTCCGGCCGTACGAGAGGCCGAGAGAGCGGGCGGCGCCGGTCTGCGAGGGGTGCACCGCCTCGATGCCCGCGCGGTAGATCTCCGCGACGTACGCGCTGTAGGTGAGTGTGAGGGCGATGATGGCGTACCAGGCCGGCGGGAGCCCGCTGAACAGCGGGAAGCCCGCGAGCGGGAGGCCGAAACCGATCAGGTAGAGCACGATGATCGACGGGATCGCGCGCATCACGTCGATGTAGGCGATCGCGAGCGCGCGCAGCGGCCGGGCGCCGTCACCGGGAAGCATCCGCACGACGGCGAGGACGAGCCCGAGAACGAGCACGAAGGCCATGGCGCCCACCGCGATGACGAGGTTGAGCCCGAACGCGCGGGTGACGTCGAGGGCACTGGCGGCCATGTGGTCCGGATCGAAGAACGTCCGGACGATGCTCGCGTCGTTCGCGGTGAGCACCACCACGACGGCGAGCAGCAGCACCAGCGTGAGGGATGTGCTGAACGCACCCAAGCTGTGCGCCCGGGACCTGGCGGCGAGCTCGCGAGCGGTGAGGCGGTCGCCGTCGGCGTCCTGTCGCCGCGCGGAGTGCGCGAGCCGGAGTCCACGGGCCGCGTACCACGCGATCCCCGCACCGAGCCCGACGCCCACGACACCCACGGCCAGGCCCGCCACTGTAGGCTCGCGCTCCTCGGTGGAGGCGACGGCGCCGCCCACGACCCCCGCCGCGACGAGGAGCAGGACCGCTGTGGTGAGCGCCGCCACCGCGAGGCCGACGGCGCGGGGCGGCGGGCTGAGGCGGGAGGTGCCCGCGTCTGCGACCGTGGGCGCCGTGCGGGTGGTGGGCGCCGTACGGTCCGCGGGCCGGGCCGTCATCCGGCCGTCCAGAACGGGATGCTCGCCGGGTCGACCCCGAACAACGGTTCCAGGTACTGGGCCGACAGGCGGTCGAACGTCCCGTCCTCCTGCATGTCGGTCACTGCCTGGTCGACCTGCTCGACGTTCGGCGAGTCGAGCGGCAGGATCATGCCCCACGGCGTACCGATCTCGTACTGTGCGACGACCTCGACCTCGTCCCGGTAGGCGCTGCTCTGCGTGAGCGCGGTCTCGGTGTCGGTGATGACGGCGTCGACCTGGTTCGCGGCCAGCGCGGCGAACATCTCCGGACCATCGCTGAACAGCGAGGGTGCCGTCGTCGGGCGAAGGTTGTCCAGCACCCAGGCTGCACCGGTGCTGCTCTGGACGAGGCCGATCCGGGCGTCCTGGATGGTCGACGCATCGATGCCGGAGCCGGCGGCGACCGTGACCGCGAGGTTGGAGGAGTAGTACGGCTCCGAGAAGCTGAACACCTGCTTGCGCTCGTCAGTGATCCCGGTGACGGTCGCCCCGATGTCGTAGTCCGTGAAGGACCCGGAGATGTACTGGTCCCACGAGAGGTTGCGCACCTCCATCGTCTCCAGCCCTGCGCGGTGGGCGATCTCGGCGAGCATGCAGAACTCGAAACCGTCGGTCAGGTTCTCGGGGCTGGTGCCGTTCCACCAGCCGGGGTTCGGCAGTGCGGTCACCACCGTGAGCCTGCCCTCGGTGATCGGGTCGAGGGTGATGCTGCCGGGTTCGCCGGTCAGCTCGCAGTCGCCGAAACCCGCCGTGCCGCCCGCGTGCGGACCCGTCCCGCCTGGCCCACATGCGGCCAGGGCCAGGGCGAGGAGCGCGCCGATCCCGGCGAGGGTGATCCGTCGTGGCATGTCAGGCTCCCGTCTCTGGGCCGGTCGACCGGCGGCAGAGACAGTCTCTGGGGAGTCGCTCAGCCTCCCCTATGGGCGAACGTCCCAGCGTTCCGCCGCCGAGATGTGACGACTGCCCGGACGAGCACGACGACTGCGACCGCAGCGGCCGGTGCCGGGATGTCGGGAACGGCCCGCCCGCATGGGACGCTGTGCCGTGCGGACCACCGCGCACCAGCTCGTGCGCACGACGAGACAGAGGAGAGCACCCTGAGTACCGCCTTTCAGCCCGAGCCCGGCGTCCCGGACGGCCCGGGCCCCCGCGCCGTCCTCTTCGACATGGACGGCACCCTCGTCGACTCCGAGCCCTACTGGATGCTTGCCGAGCGCGAGATCGTCGCCGAGCACGGCGCGACGTGGACCCACGAGGACGCGCTCGGCGCCGTCGGGCAGGCCCTGACGACCACCGGTGCCATGCTGCGCGACGCCGGCGTGCCGCTCGAACCGGACGAGATCGTCGCGTGGCTGGTGGCCCGCGTGAACGAACAGCTGCGCGAGCGCGTGCCGTGGCGTCCCGGGGTGCTGGAGCTGCTCGGCGACCTGCGTGCCGCGGGAGTCCCGTGCGCGATCGTCACCATGTCCTACCGCAGCCAGGCCGAGGTCGTGGCCGGCGGAGCCCCCGAGGGCACCTTCACCCACCTCGTCACCGGCGACGAGGTGACCCACGGCAAGCCCCACCCGGAGCCGTACCTCGTGGCTGCCGGGCTGCTCGGCGTGCGGCCCGAGGACTGCGTGGCCATCGAGGACTCGGGGCCCGGCATCACGTCCGCGCTCGCGTCGGGCGCCCGCACGCTCGGTGTGCCGGCCGAGGTGCCCGTGCCGGCGCGCCCGGGCCTCAGCCGCGCCGCGTCGCTCAAGCAGGTGGACCTGGAGGTGCTGGGCCGGATCGCCGCGGGCGAGGTCGTCGACCTGCTCGTCGACTGAGCCACCGGGCCGGTCCCGGCCCCGGCTCGGCCCGTGGCGGGCCGAGTTCAGCCCGTGATCCCCAACCGCAGCGCGACCGCGCCCTCGGGAACCTCCGGCGGCGTGCCGCCGAACTCCGGGCACAGTGCCTGGTGCGCGCACCATCCGCAGAGCTTGGACCGGCGGGGCTTCCACTCGCCGCTGCGGGCCGACTCCTCGATCGCCGACCAGACCGCGCGGATCTTCTGCTCCGTGTGCTCCAGGTGGGCGGTCGTCGGCTCGCCCCGCAGTACCTGGCCGTCGCCCAGGTAGACGAGCTGGAGCATCTTGGGCAGCACGCCTCGCTCGCGCCACAGCACCAGGCCGTAGAACCGCATCTGGAACACGGCCGACGACTCGTAGCCCGGACGCGGCGACCGGCCCGTCTTGTAGTCCACGACCCGCACGGCGCCGTCCGGCGCGACGTCCAGGCGGTCCACGATGCCGCGCAGCAGCGGCCCGCCGTCGAGCTGGGACTCGACCAGCAGCTCGCGCTCGGCCGGCTCCAGCCGGTTCGGGTCCTCCAGCGTGAAGTACGTGCCCAGGAGCGAACCCGCACCCGCGAGCCAGCCCGCGCGGTCCTGCCCGTCCGGGCCCACCCCGTCCGTGAACAGCGACGCGTA
Organism: Promicromonospora sp. MS192; assembly: GCF_049532985.1. Classification (GTDB taxonomy): domain Bacteria; phylum Actinomycetota; class Actinomycetes; order Actinomycetales; family Cellulomonadaceae; genus Promicromonospora. The sequence goes on from NZ_CP186693.1 coordinate 1,252,864, forward strand.
CCGCTCGTCCGCCTCCAGCAGCCGGTCCCACTCGCCCGGCAGCAGGTCGTGCGCGGCCGCCAGCGTGCGCTCACCGAGCGGCGCGTCGTACAACCGCTCCAGCACGGCATGCACCAGCGTGCCCCGCGCGGCCGCGGCCGACGGCGGCTCCGGCAGCCGGTCCACGGTGCGGAACCGGAACAGCAGCGGGCACTGCATGAAGTCGTTGGCGCGCGACGGCGAGAGAGCGGGCGGCCGCGAGGGAGCCGTCACGACCGCCGCCGCGCCCGTCTCGGTCGCCACGTCCGGCCCCGGGGTTACCTCCGTCGTCGTCATGCCCCCACCCTAGGGGCGGCCACCGACATCCTCCGGAAGCTGTCCACAGCGTGCCGTCTCCACCCGGGCGGACGGCCGGATAGGTTGGACCGGTGACCACCTCGGAGCCCGCCTCCACTCCCGCACCGCCCGCCCCGCAGCGCTCGAAGGGGTTCGTCGTCGGCCGCGTCGCCGGCGCCCCCGTGATCATCACCCGGTCCTGGTTCCTCGCTGCCCTCATCCTGACCGTCCTGTTCGTGCCCAACGTCCAGGCGATCGCCCCCGGGCTCGGCGCCGGCGCCTACCTGGTGGCCTTCGTCTTCGTCCTGCTCCTGTTCGCGTCCGTGTTCCTGCACGAGACCGCGCACGCGCTCGTCGCCCGGGCGCGCGGCCAGAACGTGACCGAGCTGGCCGTCACGCTCTGGGGCGGCCACACCGCCTACACCGGCGGCCTGGGCCGACCGCTCGACGGCTTCCTCGTCGCCGTGGTCGGGCCGCTGACGAACCTGGCGCTCGCGGCCGGCTTCTGGCTCGCCTACCAGGCCTCGCCGGTGCTGAACGTGCCGACGCTCCTGCTGTACGCGGGAGCCGTCTCCAACGCGTTCGTCGGCGTGTTCAACCTGCTGCCGGGCCTGCCGCTGGACGGCGGGCAGATCCTCGAGTCCCTGGTCTGGGCGGTCACGGGCAGGCGCACCACGGGCACGATCGTCGCCGGCTGGGTGGGCCGCCTCGTCGCCGTCGGCGTGCTGCTGTGGGCGCTGGTCCTGCCGCTCGTGCAGGGCACCAGCCCCAACCTCACCACCGTGCTCTGGTCGGCGCTGATCGGCGCCTTCCTCTGGGCGGGGGCCGGTGCGGCGATCGCCAACGGCCGGCGGCGCGAGGCCGTGGATGCGCTGTCCGCGCGGTCCCTCGCCGTCCCCGCGCTCCTGGTGCCGCTCGGCTCGACCGTCACGGATGCGCTGGCGGCGCGCGCGGCTGCGGGAGCCGGTGCGGCAGCGCACCGCATCGTCGTCGTCGGCCACGGCGACCTCCCGCTCGCGGTGGTGGACGACGCCGCCGTCGCCGCCGTGCCCGCCCAGGCCCGGGACCTGACCCAGGTCGACGCCGTGGCGGTGCCCTTCGTCCACGGGTCCCAGGTGGACCCCGAGCTGGCCGGCACGCGCCTCCTGGAGCACCTCGCGCGCAGCTCCGGCGGGGCGCGGCTGGTCCCCGTCGTCGAGGCCGGCCGCGTCACCGGGGTGCTCGACCTCGCCGACGTGGCGCGCGCGATCCGCGGGACCTGAGCCGGCCGGGTGCACCGTCGCCCGCGGCGCTCCGCCGCGGCGGCCCGCCGGCGGACGCGGGGGCCCGGCCCAGCGCCTAGGATTGTCCGTCGTGACCACACCCACCGATATCCCGACCGCCACCGGCGCCGAGCTGCGCCGCGGCCCGTTCCGCGTGGGCGACAAGGTCCAGCTCACCGACCCCAAGGGCCGCCTGCACACCATCACGCTGCAGCCCGGCGGGACGTTCCACACGCACAAGGGCTACTTCAAGCACGAGCAGATCATCGGGCAGCCCGAGGGCACCGTGGTGGTCAACACCGCGGAGATCGAGTACCTGGCGCTGCGCCCGCTGCTCGCCGACTACGTCCTGTCGATGCCGCGCGGTGCCGCCGTCGTCTACCCCAAGGACGCCGCCCAGATCGTCGCGATGGCGGACATCTACCCGGGCGCGCGCGTGGTCGAGGCCGGGGTGGGCTCCGGTGCGCTGACCATGTCGCTGCTGCGTGCCGTGGGCGACGCGGGCCACGTGCACTCCATCGAGCGGCGCGAGGACTTCGCGGCCATCGCCCAGGGCAACGTCGAGACGTTCTTCGGCGGGCCGCACCCGGCGTGGCAGCTCTCGGTCGGCGACCTGGCCGACGTGCTGCCCGAGGTCGCCGAGCCCGGCTCGGTCGACCGGGTGGTGCTGGACATGCTCGCACCCTGGGAGAACGTGGACGCCGTCGCCTCGGCGCTCGCCCCCGGAGGCGTGCTCGTCTGCTATGTGGCCACCACGACCCAGCTTTCGCGCACAGCAGAAGACCTGCGTGCCGACGGCCGGTTCGCCGAGCCGGCGGCCTTCGAGACGATGGTCCGCGGGTGGCACCTGGAGGGTCTGGCCGTGCGACCCGAGCACCGGATGATCGGCCACACCGGCTTCCTGATCACCGCCCGCCGGCTGGCCGACGGCGTGGTGCCGCCCGAGCGGAAACGGCGTCCTGCCAAGGGTGCGTACCCCACGACGCCCGAGGCGGAGTGGACGGCGGAGGACCTGGGGGAGCGGGCCGTGTCCGACAAGAAGGTCCGCAAGGTTCGTCGTGACCTGGGCGTTGCGCCGCAGGACGGAAGCATCCCGTCCGCGTGAACGGCCTGTAACGATCGAGTACCTCGGACGTCTCAAACGGGTGTTCTTACTCCCGGTGTGTCGGTGACTGTGCTTAGAGTGCTGTTCTCGGAGGCGTTTGCGTCATATGGTCGCCTCCCGGGCCCTACGAGAGGGGATGTCATGACCGAGAACACGTCAGGATACAACCATCCCGAGAACGAGTCTTTGCCGAGCCGCGACTACGAGCGCCAGATCGCCCTCCTCTCAGCCAAGAACGAGCGCCTCGCGGAAGCCCTCCGCGCGGCGCGCGACCAGATAGTCGAGCTGAAGAAACAGCTCGACGACCTTGCCAAGCCGCCGGGGACGTACGCCGTCTTCCTGGGGGCCCACCCCGACGGGTCGGTGGACATCTCCTCGGCCGGCCGCAAGATGCACGTGTCCGCCAGCCCCAGCCTGGACGTGACCCGCCTGAGCCCGGGCCAGGAGGTGAAGCTCAACGAGGCGATGACGGTCGTCGGCGCCGGCGACTACGAGCGCACGGGCGAGCTGGTCACCGTGAAGGAGATGCTGGGCGGCGACCGCGTCCTCGTGGTCGGCCGCGCGGACGAGGAGCGCGTGGTGCGCCTCGCCGGCTCCGTGATGGACGTGCCCCTGCGGGTGGGTGACTCGCTCACCGTCGACACGCGCAGCGGCTTCGTGTTCGAGGTCGTGCCGAAGTCCGAGGTCGAGGAGCTCGTGCTCGAAGAGGTCCCGGACATCGAGTACGAGGACATCGGTGGCCTCGGCCCGCAGATCGAGGCCATCCGTGACGCGGTCGAGCTGCCGTTCGCGCACCCGGACCTGTTCCGGGAGCACGGGCTGCGCCCGCCCAAGGGCGTCCTGCTGTACGGCCCGCCCGGCTGCGGCAAGACGCTGATCGCCAAGGCGGTGGCGCACTCCCTGGCCGGGATGGTCGCCCGCGCCAACGGGGGCAACCCCGAGGTGAAGAGCTACTTCCTCAACGTCAAGGGCCCGGAGCTGCTGAACAAGTACGTCGGCGAGACCGAGCGGCACATCCGCCTGATCTTCGCCCGCGCACGGGAGAAGGCCGGCCAGGGCATGCCCGTCGTGGTCTTCTTCGACGAGATGGAGTCGCTGTTCCGCACCCGCGGTACCGGCCTCTCCTCCGACGTCGAGACGACGATCGTCCCGCAGCTGCTCGCCGAGATCGACGGCGTGGAGCGGCTCGACAACGTCATCGTGATCGGCGCGTCCAACCGCGAGGACATGATCGACCCCGCGATCCTGCGCCCCGGACGCCTCGACGTGAAGATCAAGATCGAGCGGCCGGACGCCGAGGGCGCCAAGGAGATCTTCGGCAAGTACCTCACCAAGGAGCTGCCCGTCCACGCGGAGGACCTGGCGGAGTACGGCAACAACGTCTCCGAGGCGCTGGACGGCATGATCACCTCGGTCGTGGAGCGCATGTACTCCGAGGACGAGGAGAACCAGTTCCTGGAGGTCACCTACGCCTCCGGTGACAAGGAGACCCTCTTCTTCAAGGACTTCAACTCCGGTGCCATGATCCAGAACGTCGTGGACCGGGCCAAGAAGAACGCGATCAAGGACTTCCTGGCCACGGGGCAGAAGGGCATCCGCGTCGAGCACCTGCTCACCGCCTGCGTCGACGAGTTCAAGGAGAACGAGGACCTCCCGAACACGACCAACCCGGACGACTGGGCCCGCATCAGCGGCAAGAAGGGCGAGCGCATCGTCTTCATCCGCACCATCGTCCAGAAGAAGGGCGAGGGCGCCACGCCCCGCACCATCGACACCGTCCAGAACACCGGCCAGTACCTCTGACAGCCATCGGGACAGGGTCCGTGTCCGCCGCCCGGCGGACGCGGACCCTGCCTCACCAACGGGACTACTCCGGCATAGGGTGGTGGACGTGAGCGTGCGTCGAGTGATGGGCATCGAGACCGAGTACGGAGTGCTGCAGCCGGGTCGTCCCCTGGCCAACCCCATGCTGCTGTCCAGCCAGGTGGTGACGACCTACCGGGCCATCTCCACGCGGACCGAGGGCACGGGGGGCCGGGCCCGCTGGGACTACGACGACGAGGACCCGCTGCAGGACGCGCGCGGGTTCCACCTCGACCGTGCCTCGGCGCAGCCGTCGATGCTGACCGACGACCCGGCACGGCCGGCGCCGTCGGGCCCCGTGACCGGGCAGGTGCCCGTCGTGGAGCCCGGGCTGCCGGGCCGCGGGCGGCGCCGGTCGGGCTCCACGCAGGAGGTCGAGCGGCCGGCCACGGAGGAGTACGACGACCCCAGTGCCGCCAACGTGATCCTCACCAACGGCGCGCGCCTCTACGTGGACCATGCGCACCCCGAGTACTCCTCGCCGGAGGTCATGACCCCCGAGGACCTGGTGCGCTGGGACGTCGCCGGCGAGCGCGTGATGCTGTCCGCGCTGCGGGAGCTGGCCGGCTTCCCGGGCAGCGAGGTGGTGCTCTACAAGAACAACGTGGACGGCAAGGGAGCCAGCTACGGCACGCACGAGAACTACCTCGTGAACCGGTCGCTGCCGTTCACGACGCTCGCCGAGCTGATCACGCCGTTCCTCGTCACGCGGCAGGTGTTCACGGGTTCGGGCCGTGTGGGGCTGGGGGCGACCAGCGGCACCGCCGGCTACCAGATCTCGCAGCGCGCCGACTACATCGAGGCCGAGATCGGTCTGGAGACCACGCTGCGCCGGCCGATCGTGAACACGCGCGACGAACCGCACGCCGACCGGCAGCGCTGGCGGCGCCTGCACCTCATCCTCGGCGACGCCAACCTGATGGAGGTGCCCACCTATCTCAAGGCGGGTGCGACGTCGCTGGTGCTGTGGGTGCTGGAGCACCTCGACGAGCTGGCCGAGGCGGGCGTCGACGCCCGCGGTGAGCTCGGCGCGCTGCGGCTGGCCGCCCCGGTGAGCGACGTGCAGAAGGTCTCGCGCGACCTGACCCTGTCCGTCCCGCTCGACCTGGCCGACGGGCGCACGATGACGGCGCTGGAGATCCAGGGCGAGGTCGCGGACGTCGTGCGGCGCTCGCTCAAGGTGCTCGGCACCGACGCGGAGTCGGACGCCGTGCTGGACCGCTGGGCGTCGGTCGTGGAGCGTCTGGGCACCGACCCGGCCTCCTGCGCGCGCGAGGTCGAGTGGGTCGCCAAGCTGCGGCTCCTGGACCGGCTGCGCTCGCGCGACAACCTGGAGTGGGACCACCCGCGGCTGCACGCCATGGACCTGCAGTGGTCCGACGTGCGGCCCGAGCGCGGCATCTACCACCGCCTGCTCGCCAAGGGCGCGGTGGACCGGATCGTCGACGAGGAGAGCGTCGCGCGGGCGGTGCTCCACCCGCCGGTCGACACCCGTGCGTACTTCCGCGGCGAGGTGATGGCCCGCTACGGCGGCCAGGTCTCGGCGGCGAGCTGGGACTCGGTGATCTTCGACGTGGACGGGTCCCAGGCGCTCCAGCGCGTGCCGATGCTGGACCCGACCCGCGGGACCAGGCACCACATCGGGGCGCTGCTCGACGCGAGCCCGGACGCGGGGGCGCTGCTCGACGGACTCTCCGGGCGGAGGTGACCTTCGATGTCAGTGGTACCGCCTAGGGTCGGCCACTAGGGTCAAGCTCCAGGGTCAGGGCCTAGGCTTCAGGACCAGCGTTACGTCAGAGAATCACCAGGAGGCGATCATGGCCGGTCAGGAAAGAATCAACCCGTCACACGAGGACCGCACTCCGGACGACGACGCCGAGACCCCGGCGCCCGCCGCCGCGGCACCGCAGAAGGACGACGACGAGGTCGACGCCCTGCTCGAGGAGATCGACGAGGTGCTCGAGACGAACGCCGAGTCGTTCGTGCGCGGATTCGTCCAGAAGGGTGGGCAGTGAACCTGAACGCAGACCGCACCGCAGGCCGACTCCCGGACGCCTTCCTGCGTCCGGGATCGTCGTCCTTCGTGGACTTCCTGGCCGAGCACGCCCCCGACCGGCTGCCCGGGAACCGCGTCATGCCCGCGGGCGTGACCGACCCGGCGACCCTGTCCCCGCACGCCACCACGATCGTGGCCCTGACCTTCGACGGCGGCGTCCTGCTGGCAGGTGACCGCCGTGCCACCGCAGGGCCCATGATCGCCAGCCGCAGCATCGAGAAGGTGTTCCCGGCCGACGAGTACTCGGCGGTCGGCATCGCCGGCTCGGCCGGCATCGGGCTGGAGCTGGTGCGCCTGTTCCAGCTCGAGCTGGAGCACTACGAGAAGATCGAGGGCTCGCTGCTGTCCCTCACGGGCAAGGCGAACCGGCTGGCCACCATGCTGCGCGGCAACCTCGCGATGGCGATGCAGGGTCTGGCCGTGGTGCCGCTGTTCGCGGGCTACGACCTGGACAAGGGCATCGGCCGGATCTTCAGCTACGACGCCACCGGCGGTCGGTACGAGGAGCACGAGCACCACGGCGTGGGCTCGGGATCGCTCTTCGCGCGGGGTGCCCTGAAGAAGCTGTGGCGGCACGGGATGGACGCCGACGAGGCGGTCCGGGTCGCGGTGGAGTCGTTGTACGACGCCGCGGACGACGACTCGGCGACGGGCGGACCGGACACCGTGCGCGGCATCTTCCCGGTGGTCGCGGTCGTGTCCGCGGACGGGTACGAGCGCGTCGAGGACGCAGAGGTCTCCCGCGTGGCGGAGCAGATCGTGGCGCAGCGCCGAGACAGGGGGTACCTCGCATGAACATGCCGTTCTACGTCTCGCCCGAGCAGCTGATGAAGGACCGGGCGGACTTCGCCCGCAAGGGCATCGCCCGGGGCCGGTCCGTGGTGGTGCTCGCCTACGAGGGCGGTATCGCCTTCGCGACGGAGAACCCGTCGCGGGCCCTGCACAAGATCTCGGAGATCTACGACCGCATCGCGTTCGCGGCCGTGGGCAAGTACAACGAGTTCGAGAACCTGCGGGTGGCCGGCGTGCGGTACGCCGACATGCGCGGGTACTCCTACGACCGGTCCGACGTGACGGCGCGCGGCCTCGCCAACGCGTACGCGCAGACGCTGGGCACGGTGTTCATCACCGAGTCCAAGCCGCTCGAGGTCGAGATCGTCGTGGCCGAGGTGGGCGCCCAGGCCGCGGACGACCAGATCTACCGGCTCACCTACGACGGCACGGTGGCCGACGAGCACGGCTTCGTGGTCATGGGCGGCCAGGCGGAGCAGCTCGGCCGGCGCGTCAAGGAGGGGTGGCGGGCGGACCTGTCGCTCGGGGAGGCGCTCCGGCTGGCCGTGGCGGCTCTCGGCTCGGGCGAGGGTTCGACGCCGCGCACCATCGAGGCGGCCCAGCTCGAGGTGGCGGTGCTGGAGCGCGACCGCCCGCGCCGGGCGTTCCGGCGGCTGAACCGGCAGGTCCTGGCGGACCTGCTGGCGCAGGGCGACGACGCTCCGCCGACCGACGCGAAGCCGGTCCCGGAGGGTGGCCCGCCTGAGCCGGGCGCGCCGGAGCAGCCCACCGGCGAGCGGGCGACCGAGGAGCAGCCGACCGAGGAAGAGCCCACCAAGGAAGAGCCCACCGAGAAGAAGCCGACCGGGAACAAGCCCGACGACGGGCCGGAGGCGTCCGGCACCTCGTCCGGGACCGACCACTAGCAGCGCGTTCCGCGAACGGGGAGGGGAAGTCCATGGACCGTAGGATCTTCGGTCTCGAGACCGAGTACGGCGTGACGTGTGCCGCTGACGACGGGCGTGGTCTGTCCGCCGACGAGGTGGCCCGCTACCTGTTCCGGAAGGTGGTGGCGTGGGGCCGTTCCTCGAACGTGTTCCTGAGGAACGGCTCCCGCCTCTACCTTGACGTGGGTTCGCACCCGGAGTACGCGACGGCCGAGTGCGACGACGTGCGCCAGCTCGTCGCCTATGACCGCGGCGGTGAGCGCATCCTGGAGGGCCTGGTCGCGGACGCCCAGCAGCGCCTGGAGCACGAGGACCTGCCGGGCAAGATCCACCTGTTCAAGAACAACACCGACTCGGCGGGCAACTCGTACGGGTGCCACGAGAACTACCTGGTGCGCCGGTCGGGGGACTTCTCGCGGCTGTCCGACGTGCTGGTGCCGTTCCTCATCACCCGGCAGATCCTGGTGGGGGCGGGCAAGGTGCTCTCGACGCCGCGGGGTGCGGTGTTCTGCCTGTCGCAGCGGGCCGACCACATCTGGGAGGCGGTCTCCAGCGCCACGACGCGCTCGCGGCCCATCATCAACACCCGCGACGAGCCGCACGCGGACGCCGAGCTGTACCGGCGCCTGCACGTGATCGTCGGCGACTCGTCGATGGCCGAGCCCACCACGATGCTCAAGGTGGGCACCACGGACCTGGTGCTGCGGCTGGTCGAGGCCGGTGTGCCGATGCGGGACCTCACCCTGGAGAACCCGATCCGGGCGATCCGGGAGATCAGCCACGACCGCACCGGCAAGCACGCCGTGACGCTGGCCAACGGCCGCACCGTGACGGCCGTCGAGATCCAGTCGGAGTACTACGAGCGGGCGCGGGAGCTGGTGGAGGCCAACCTGGAGGTCACGCCGGTGGTCAAGCAGGTGCTCGACCTGTGGGAGCGTGGCCTGCGCGCGCTGCAGACCGAGGACCTGACGCTCGTGGACCGGGAGCTGGACTGGGCCATCAAGCTCAAGCTGATCCGCCGCTATCAGGAGAAGCACGGCATGGGCCTGGACGACCCGCGCATCGCCCGGCTCGACCTGGCCTACCACGACATCTCGCGCACGGAGGGGCTGTACAACCTGCTCGCGGCCCGGGGCATGGTGGAGCGGGTCACCACGGACCTGGAGGTCTTCGAGTCCACGGCGGTGCCGCCGCAGACCACGCGGGCCAAGCTGCGCGGCGACTTCGTCCGGGCCGCCCAGGAGGCGCGCCGGGACTACACGGTGGACTGGGTGCACCTCAAGCTGAACGACCAGGCCCAGCGCACGGTGCTGTGCAAGGACCCGTTCAAGAGCGTGGACGACCGGGTGGAGCGCCTCATCGAGAGCATGTGACCGAACGCGTGCCCCGGGCGCTCGTCGTGGACGGGTCCCGGGGCACGCCCGTGTCCGTGGGAGACTTGCGCGAGTGAGCTCCTGGGTCCGTGTCGTCGCCGGTGCACTGGCCGCGGCGGTCATGACCGGGACTGCCGCGTGCGCCCCCGCCTCCCTGCCGGTCGAGGTGGGCCCGGCGCCGTCGTCGTCGGCGTCGCAGGAGCCCGTGCAGGTGACCGGGGCGAACGGCGCACCGCCCACGCTGGAGTACGACAAGCCGTTCGACGTGGTCCGGTCCGGTTCGCGCACGGTCTGGCCGGGCACCGGCGACATGCTCGAACGGGACGACCCCGTGCTGCTGAACCTGTACGCCGAGGACGGTCGCGACGGCACGGAGCTGCAGAACACGTTCCGCACGGCGCCCGCGGCGTACACGATGACCGAGTCGTCGCTCGGCAACGACCTCTTCGAGGCGCTGGAGGGTCAGCGGGTCGGCGCCCGGCTGTCGCTCCTGGACGAGCAGGACGGCGTGCCGGTGCTGGTCGTGGTCGACGTGCTGCCCGCGCGGGCGTCCGGCACCGCGGGCGAGCCGCCCGGCAAGGGGCTGCCGCAGGTCCGGCTGGACGACCTCGGTGCGCCCACGGTGCGGGTCCCGGACGCCGAACCGCCGTCGGACCTGGTGGTGCACCCGCTGATCCGCGGGGCCGGGCCTCAGGTCCGGGCGGGGCAGATCGTGACGGTCGAGTTCACGGCCGTGCGCTGGAGCGACGGGAGCGTGGTCGACACGACGTGGACCGAGGGCACCCCGCCGCAGTCCGCGGAGATCGGCATCGGCAAGCTGGTCGAGGGCTGGGACCAGGGGCTCCTGGAACAGACCGTGGGCTCCCAGGTCATGCTGGTGGTGCCGCCGGACAGCGGCTACGCCGACACCACGAGCCGGCTCGCCGGCGAGACGATGGTGTACGTCGTCGACATCCTCGACACGCACCAGGCGGTCGCAGAGGACGAACCCCGGCAGGCCGGGGACGAGAAGACACAGGAAGAGGAGGGCTGATGTCCGTCGCGATCCGTGTGATCCCGTGCCTGGACGTCGACGCGGGCCGGGTGGTCAAGGGCGTCAACTTCGCGGACCTGCGTGACGCCGGGGACCCGGTCGAGCTCGCGGGCCGGTACGACGCCGAGGGCGCCGACGAGCTGACGTTCCTCGACGTGTCCGCCTCGTCGGGCGACCGCGCGACCATGGTCGACGTGGTGCGGCGCACCGCCGAGCAGGTGTTCGTGCCGCTCACCGTGGGCGGCGGCGTGCGCTCGACCGACGACGTGGACCGGCTGCTGCGCGCCGGCGCCGACAAGGTCGGCGTGAACACCGCCGCCATCGCACGGCCGGAGCTCATCGCCGAGATCGCGCAGCGCTTCGGCTCGCAGGTGCTCACCCTGAGCGTCGACGCGCGCCGCGTCACCGGCGACGTCACCACGCCGTCGGGCTACGAGGTCACCACGCACGGCGGGCGCCGGGGCACGGGGATCGACGCCGTCGAGTGGGCCGAGCGGGCGGCGAAGCTGGGCGCGGGGGAGATCCTGCTCAACTCGATGGACGCCGACGGCACCACCGCCGGGTTCGACCTGGAGATGCTCCGCGCGGTGCGCGAGCGGGTGCACGTGCCGCTCGTCGCGTCCGGCGGGGCCGGGACGCCGGAGCACTTCGTCGAGGCGGCACGCGCCGGGGCGGACGCCGTGCTGGCCGCGTCGGTGTTCCACTTCGGCGCGCTCACCGTGGGGCAGGTCAAGGACGCGATGCGGGCCGCCGGCCTGGAGGTTCGCTGACACCGGACGGGCCGCGCCCGGACGGGTGGTTGACCTCAACATAGGTTCAGGTCGTAGCGTCGTCGACGCCCAGGGCGAAATACCGTCGAATCGATTCCCGGGCCGTGAGAAAATCAGAGCACCCCCCGAGAAGCGAGGTCTTGCCGTGCCCCCAGACGCCCCGCGCACCGCACCGATGGCCCTCACCGGCTCTCGTGTCCGGCGCTCGCTCGCCCTCATGTGGCGCGGCATGCGCGCCCACCCCGGCCTCTACGTCCTGGCCGTGGGCGCGTCGGGCCTCTTCGGGGCTCTGACCGTGGCCGTCAGCCGGGCGGTCGGCTGGGCCACCGACACGGTGGTGGTCCCCGCGATCGCCGGCGACGAGTCCGCCCGCGACCGGATCTGGCTCGCCGGGCTCGTGCTCGCCGCCGTCGCGCTGTCGCTCGCCCTGGCCGTGGCCGGGCGGCGCATCTGGGCCGGGTACGGCGTGGTCGCCATCCAGGCCGACCACCGCACCGCCCTGACCCGGCAGTACCTGCGCCTGCCCGGGTCCTGGCACCGCGCCCACCCGGCCGGCCAGCTCCTGAACCACACCACCTCGGACACCGAGGCCGCCACCGGCGTCTTCAACCCGCTGCCGTTCGCGCTCGGCGTCGTGGTCATGATCGGCGTCGCCGTGGGCATGCTCCTGGCCGTCGACCCCTGGCTGGCCCTCGCGGCGCTCGCCGTCATCCCGATCACCGTCGCCGTCAACGCCGTCTACCAGCGGCACATGTCGCCCGCGGTCACCCGGGCGCAGCGGCTGCGCGGCGACGTCGCCGACGTCGCGCACGAGAGCTTCGAGGCGGCCCTCCTGGTCAAGGCCCTCGGTACCGAGGGGCGCGAGGAGAGCCGGTTCGACGCCCGCACGCAGGAGCTGCGCGCCGCGAACGTCCGCGTCGGCATCGTCCGCTCGCTGTTCGACCCCGTCATCCAGACCCTCCCGGCGGTCGGCACCCTGCTGGTGCTCGGCATCGGCACCTGGCGCGTCGCGACCGGGGACATCGTGGCGGGCGATGTCGTCACCGCCGCCTACCTGCTCACGATGATGACCGTGCCGGTCCAGGCCTTCGGCTGGGTGCTCGGTGAGCTGCCCCGCGCCCTGGTCGGCCACGAGCGCATCGCGCAGGTCGTCGACTCCACCGGCGCGCTCGCGTACGGCGACGCCCGGCTGCCCGCCCGTCGCGGCGGGCTGGCCGTCCGGCTGGAGGGCGTCGGCGTCGACGTCCCTGCCACCGGTGGCGCGCTCGGCCGGACCATCACGCTGCTCGACGGTGTGGACGTGGCCGTCGAGCCAGGTGCCACCGTGGCCGTCGTGGGCAGCACCGGGGCCGGCAAGACCACGCTCGTGAGCCTCCTGGCCCGGCTGTCGGACCCGACGCGCGGTCGCGTGCTCCTGGACGACGTCGACGCGCGGACCCTCGCCGACGGCGAGATCCCCGCCCACGTCGCCCTCGTCACGCAGACCACGTTCGTCTTCGAGGACACCGTGCGCGGCAACGTCACGCTCGCCGACCCGGGCGCCCCCGGCTCGCCGTCCGACGACGAGGTGTGGCACGCCCTGGAGCTCGCCCGCCTCGCCGACACCGTGCGCGGGCTGCCGGGCGGCCTCGACGCCCCGCTCGGCGAGCGCGGCGCCAACCTCTCCGGCGGTCAGCGTCAGCGGCTCGCCATCGCGCGCGCCCTGGTGCGCGCGCCGCGCCTGCTCGTGCTCGACGACGCGACCAGCGCCGTCGACCCGCGGGTCGAACAGGAGATCCTGCGCGGCCTCGCCGACGACACGGCGGGCGCCGGACCCGGCCGCGGCACGACGGTGATCATGGTCGCCTACCGGATGTCGTCGGTGGCGCTCGCGGACCGTGTGGTCCACGTCGACGGCGGGCGGGTCGTCGACACCGGCACGCACGCCGAGCTGATGGCGCGCGACGCCGGCTACCGCGAGCTCGCCACCGCCTACGAGGCGGAGACGGAGCGCCGCGAGCAGGAGCGGGCCGACGCCGCCGCGGCGGGCGGCGACGTGGGCGACGGCGTGGGTGACGGCGTGGGCCGCGACCTGGGCGACGCGCTGGACGACGAGCTGGAAGAGGTGTCCCGATGACTGCGACGACCGACGCACCCGAGGCGGACGGCACGGACGTCCCCGAGGACCTGCTCGACGCCGACGGCGCCCGCATCGAGTCCGCCAGCCGCCTCGGCGTGCTGGCGACGCTGCGGCGGGGCATCGAGCTCAGCCCCGAGATCACCCGCGGGCTGTGGCTCACCCTCGGCCTGGCGGCCCTGGCGGCGGCCGGCCGCGTGGTGGTGCCGCTCGCGGTGCAGCAGACCATCGACGTCGGCATCCTGGCCGACGGCGGGCCCGACGCGGGGCGGGTGGCGCTCCTGGCGCTGCTCGCCACGGGTGCGCTGGTGCTGGCCGGGCTGTGCGCGGCGCTGGTGAACGTGCGCCTGTTCCGCTCGGCCGAGGCCGGGCTCGCGACGCTGCGCACCACGGCGTTCCGGCACGTGCACGACCTGTCGACCCTCACGCAGAACACCGAGCGCCGCGGCGCGTTGGTCTCGCGCGTGACCAACGACGTGGACACGGTGTCGCTGTTCGTGCAGTGGGGCGGCATCATGCTGCTCGTCAACGTGCTGCAGGTGATCGTGGCGACCGCCCTGATGCTGGTCTACTCGCCGATCCTGACCGCGGTGGTGTGGGTCGCCTTCGTGCCGATGTTCCTCGTGATCCGGTACGGGCAGAAGTACGTGAACCGTGCCTACACGCTGGTGCGCGAGCGCGTCGGCGCGATGCTCGGCGCCGTCTCGGAGTCGGTGGTGGGGGCGGAGACGGTGCGCGCGTACGGCGCCGCCGAGCGCACGGGCCGCCGCATCGGCGACGCCGTCGAGGCCACCCGCAGCGCTCAGGCCCGGTCGCAGGTGCTGGTCGCGGCCACGTTCTCCTCGGGCGTGCTGATCTCCAACCTGGTGCTGGCGATCGTGGTGGTCGTGGGCACGCTGTTCGGCGTGGGCGGAGGGCTGACGGCGGGCCAGCTCGTCGCGTTCCTGTTCCTCGTGCAGCTGTTCACGGGACCGGTGCAGATGGCCACGGAGATCCTCAACGAGCTGCAGAACGCCGTGGCCGGCTGGCGGCGCGTGATCGCCGTCATCGAGACGCCGGTGCAGGTGGCCGAGAAGCCGGGCGCCGTCGCGCAGGAGCGGGGGCCTGCCCACGTGACGCTGCGGGACGTGCGGTTCGCCTACCCGGGCGGACCCGAGGTGCTGCACGGCGTGACGCTGGACCTGCCGCCGCGCACCAAGGTCGCCGTGGTGGGCCAGACCGGTTCCGGCAAGACCACCATCGCCAAGCTGGTCACGCGGCTCATGGACCCGACCTCGGGTGCCGTGGAGCTCGACGGCACCGACCTGCGCGACCTCTCGTTCGCCTCCCTGCGTGAGCGCGTGGTGCTGGTGCCGCAGGAGGGCTTCCTGTTCGACGGCACCGTGCTCGACAACGCGGCCTACGGGCTGCGCGCGCCGGACGCCGACCCGCGGGCCGCCGTGGAGCGGGCCTTCGCCGAGCTCGGGCTCCTCGACTGGGTGGCCGACCTGTCCGACGGGCTGGACACCGCGGTGGGCCAGCGCGGCGAGGCGCTCTCGGCGGGGGAGCGGCAGCTCGTCGCGATCGCGCGCGCCTACCTCGCGCAGCCGGACCTGCTCGTGCTCGACGAGGCGACCTCCGCGGTGGACCCGGCGACCGAGGTGCGGATCGCGCGGGCCCTGGACTCGCTGACGGCGGGCCGTTCCACCATCACGATCGCGCACCGGCTCTCGACCGCCGAGGCGTCGGACCTCGTGGTCGTGGTGGACCAGGGGCACGTCGCCGAGGTGGGCCCGCACGAGGAGCTGGCGGCGGCGGACGGCATCTACGCCCGCATGCACGCGAGCTGGGTCTCCCAGACCCGCTGACCAGATCTCGGGCCCGGTGGGGGCGGGGGTCGCGGACGTGGCAGGATTCTCTGGTGCCCGAAGTTCTAGATCCCACGATCGCAGCCCGGCTCAAGCGGGACGACGCCGGCCTGGTGGCCGCCGTCGTCCAGCAGCACGACACGGGCGAGGTGCTCATGGTCGGCTGGATGGACGACGAGGCGTTGCGCCGCACCCTCACCGAGGGCCGGGTGACGTTCTGGTCGCGCAGCCGCCAGGAGTACTGGCGCAAGGGGGACACGTCCGGGCACGCCCAGTACGTCAAGGCCGCGAGCATCGACTGCGACGGCGACGCCCTGCTGGTCCGCGTGGACCAGGTGGGAGCCGCCTGCCACACGGGCACCCGCACGTGCTTCGACGCGGGCGGTGACCTGGGCGCGGTGGTGGGCGAACGCGACCAGCAGGACGAGGAGACCCGGTGACCCAGCTCGACAGCCAGCCAGCCACCCACGAGGCGAGCCCGGCGACCGCGCCGGCCGACCTGCCGTGGGGCCGCACCTGGCCGAGCCTGCCGGAGTTCCGCGCGATGGCCGCCGACCGCCGGGTGATCCCGGTGGTCCGCCCGCTGCTGGCCGACGACGCGACGCCCGTCGGCCTCTATCGCACGCTCGCCGGGAGCCGGCCCGGCAGCTTCATCCTGGAGTCCGCCGAGTCCGGGGTGTGGGCGCGGTGGTCGTTCGTCGGCGTCGCATCCCGCGCGACGCTGACCAGCGACCGGGGACAGGCCGTCTGGACCGGTGACGTGCCGGTCGGCATCCCGACGCAGGGCGACGTCGTCGACGTGCTGGAAGCCGCCCTCGACGCGCTGCGCACGCCCGGCGTGGCCAACCTGCCGCCGCTCACCGGCGGTCTGGCGGGCGTGCTCGGCTGGGACGTGGTGCGGCACTGGGAGCCCACGCTGCCGGCCACCGCGCCGGACGAGGTGGGTGCGCCGGAGCTCGCCCTGTGCCTCGCGACCGACCTGGCCGTGGTCGACCACCGCGAGGGCACGGTCTGGCTCGTCGCCAACGCGATCAACGCCGACGCCACCGACGACCGTGTCGACGAGGCCCACGCGGACGCCGTGGCCCGGCTGGACGCCATGGAGGCCCGGCTCGCCGCCGCCGGACCGCGCGTCACGTCGGTCGTGGCCGAGGTCCCGGAGCCGGAGCTGGAGTTCCGCTCGACCCGCCAGGAGTTCGAGGACGCGGTGCTCGCCGGCAAGGAGGCGATCCGCGACGGCGAGGTGTTCCAGGTGGTGCTCTCCCAGCGCCTCGACCTGGACTGCCCGGCCGACCCGCTGGACGTGTACCGCGCGCTGCGGACCATCAACCCCAGCCCGTACATGTACTACTTCCACCTGGCCAAGCCGGACGGCACCGAGTTCTCCGTCGTGGGCTCGAGCCCGGAGACGCTGGTCAAGGTCGACGACGGCCACGTCACCACCTACCCGATCGCCGGTTCGCGGCCGCGCGGCGCGCACCCGGAGGAGGACGCCGAGCTCGGCGAGGAGCTCCTGGCCGACCCCAAGGAGCGGGCCGAGCACATCATGCTCGTCGACCTGTCCCGCAACGACCTGGTCAAGGTCTGCGAGCCGACCAGCGTCGAGGTGGTCGAGTTCATGAAGGTGCGGCGGTTCAGCCACATCATGCACATCTGCTCCACCGTCGTGGGCCGGCTCCGTGCCGGCCGCAGCGCCCTGGACGCGCTGCGGGCGACGTTCCCGGCCGGCACCCTGTCGGGTGCGCCCAAGCCCCGGGCCATCGCCCTGATCGACGAGCTGGAGCCCGCCTCCCGCGGCATCTACGGCGGCGTGTGCGGCTACTTCGACTTCGGCGGCAACATGGACATGGCCATCGCCATCCGCACCGCGTACATCTCCGGCGGCCGCGCCAGCGTCCAGGCGGGCGGCGGCATCGTGGCCGACTCGGTGCCCGCCCTGGAGTACGCCGAGTCGCGGAACAAAGCCGCCGCGGCGGTGCGCGCCGTGCAGCTCGCCTCCCGGCTGGCGCCGCTGCGGACCTCCGGAGGCGCCGAGTGACCCGGACCCGCACCGTCCTGGCGCTGCTCGTCCTGGGCGCGCTCACCTTCGGCACGGGGTCGCCCACCTGGGTGACCACCACCGTCGCCACGGCGCTGGAGCCCGAGGTGGCCGTCGCCGCCGCGGGGACCTCGGCGGCCCCCGGCGTCGGCGCCGGGGCGCTCGTGCTGCTCGCCGCCGGGATCGCGTGCGCCCTCACGGGGCGGGTGGCCCGGTACGTGGCCCTCGTCGTCGCGGCGGCGGCCGGCGTCCTGGTGGTGGTCAGCACGCTCGCCGTCGTCGCCGACCCGACCCCGGCGGCCACCGCTGCCGCGTCCGCCTCCAGCGGTGTCACGGATCTCACGTCGCCCGTCGTGCTGACGGCGTGGCCATGGGCTGCCGTGGCCACCGGTGTGCTGGCCGTCGTCGTCGCCGTCTGGGGCACCGTGGCGGCCCGCGGCTGGGCGGCGACGTCCGGGCGGCACGAGCGCGCGGGCGCGCCCGCTGCGGGCGGCCAGGCCGCCCCGGGCACCCAGCCCGCCGCCGGCGCCGGCACGACGGAGCCCGACGCCGGGCCCGAGAACGAGCCCGACGGCGAGATCGACCCCCACGACGCCTGGGACGCCCTGTCCCGCGGCGACGACCCGACCGGGCGCTGACCCCCCGGGCCGCTCACCTGCCGGTGAGCGGTTAGGCTGAGCGCGTACCGCACGACACGAAAGGCACCCACCTGCGATGACCGAGAACAAGCCCGAGATCGCCTACCTGCCGCCGGCGGTCCCGCCGCACAACCACGGCCACACGGTCGCTGCGTGGGTGACGATGGTCGGTATCACGCTGGGCGTGCTGATCTCCTCGTGGGGTGTCATCGTGGCGCAGACCTCGTCCTCCTGGGGCGTCGTGTTCGTGCTCGGCTTCGTCGTGATCGGTGTCTCGCTGATCGCCGGCCTGGTGCTGCGCAACCTGGGGCTCGGTCAGAAGAAGGTCCAGCGGTAGGTCCGCCATGACCGAGCTCGCGATGGCCGCAGCGCCCCGCTCCCACCCCCGCAACAGCCTGGGGGTGTGGTCGCTGGTGCTGGGCCTCGCGTCGGTCGTGCTGGCGCTCGGCGCCCTCACGGGCGTGCCCGCCATCATCCTCGGCAACCAGGGCCGGCGCGCCGTGCGGGCCGGCGAGGCCGACAACGAGGGCATGGCGCTGACCGGCGTCGTGCTCGGCTGGATCTCGCTGGCCATCCTGGCGGGCGTCATCGTGCTGGTGGTCGCCCGCTTCCTGGCGGGTGGGACCCATTCTTGAGCAGGCCGGGAAGCAGGCCGGGAAGCCCGCCGCCCCGGCGGCTGCCGGGAACGGCGGCCTCCCGCGGGCGCTCCGGGCGCCGCTGCTGACCGGTGCCTCCGTCGCGGCGGCCACGCTCCTGCTGGCCGTCCGCGACCCGCACGTGCGCGGTTCCTACGGGTTCTGCCCGCTGCTGGAGCTGACCGGCCTGGCCTGCCCGCTGTGCGGGGGCCTGCGGGCCACGCACGACCTGGCGCACCTCGACCTCGCGGGCGCGTGGTCGGCCAACGCCCTGTGGACCGTCGCCGCCCCCGTGGTGGTGGCCCTCTGGGTGGCCTGGCTGGTGTCCGCTGCCCGCGGGCGGCCGGTCCGGGGGCTGTCGAGCACCGCGGGCTGGGTCACCTTGGGCGTCGCGCTCGCGTTCTTCGTGGCCCGCAACCTCCCCGCGCTGCAGCCGTACCTGACCCCCTGGCTCTGATCCCGGCGGGACCAGAGCGGGACCAGAGCGGGATCCGAC
Source organism: Promicromonospora sp. MS192 (assembly GCF_049532985.1). Classification (GTDB taxonomy): domain Bacteria; phylum Actinomycetota; class Actinomycetes; order Actinomycetales; family Cellulomonadaceae; genus Promicromonospora. Next base: position 1,272,129 of record NZ_CP186693.1, read on the forward strand.
CGGGATCCGACCGGGATCTGACGAGGCGTCGTCTCACGGTCCGGGAGTGGTCAGGACCACACCCCGGCTCCGCCTACGATGGCGGTGGGGGCGGACGTCCGCGGCGGGCACGCACACCGGCGTGCCGGGCGGCGAGCAGCCGAGCAAGCAGATCAGTCAAGCGTTCGAGGCGTATGACGAGAACAGAGCAAGGCCACGGGGAGGCTCATCACATGTCGGTCCTGGAGGACATCGTCGCGGGGGTTCGTGAGGACCTCGCGGAGCGTGAGGCGAGGGTGTCTCTCGACGCGCTCAAGGAGCGCGCCGCCGCGGTGCCCGGAGCCCTCGAGTGCGTCGGCCGGCTCAAGCAGGCGGACGCCGTCTCGGTGATCGCCGAGGTGAAGCGGTCGAGCCCCAGCAAGGGCTCGCTGGCGCCGATCGCCGACCCGGCGGCACTCGCCGTCGAGTACGAGACCGGCGGCGCGTCCGTGATCTCGGTGCTCACGGAGCAGCGCCGGTTCAACGGTTCGCTGGCCGACCTGGACGCGGTGCGCGGCCGGGTGGACATCCCGGTGCTGCGCAAGGACTTCGTGGTCACGCCCTACCAGGTGTGGGAGGCGCGCGCGCACGGCGCCGACCTCGTGCTGCTCATCGTGGCGGCGCTGGAGCAGACCGTCCTGGAGTCGCTCGTCGAGCGGGTGCACTCCCTCGGCATGACCGCCCTGGTGGAGACGCACAGCCTCGAGGAGGTCCGCCGGGCGGTCGACGCCGGGGCCCGCGTGATCGGCGTCAACCACCGCAACCTCAAGACCCTCGAGCTCGACCGGGGCCTGTTCAGCAGCCTCGCCGAGTACATCCCGGACGACGTGGTCAAGATCGCGGAGTCCGGCATCCGCGGCCCGCACGACGTGATGGACATGGCGCGTGCCGGGGCGGACGCCGTCCTGGTGGGCGAGGCGCTCGTGACCGACGGCGCCCCGCGTGCCTCGGTGGCCGACCTGGTCGCGGCGGGCTCGCACCCGTCGCTGAAGTCCGTCCGCCCGTCCTGACCCCGCTGCGAAAGGAACCCAGGTGACCGACGTGAAGCTTGCTGACGTCTCCGGCCCGTACTTCGGGCGGTACGGCGGACGGTTCGTGCCCGAGGCGCTCATCGCCGCGCTCGACGAGCTGGACACCGAGTTCCGCAAGGCGGCCGGCGACCCGGCGTTCGCGGCGGAGCTGCAGCGCCTGCACCGTGAGTACACGGGCCGGCCGAGCCCGTTGACCGAGGTGCCGCGGTTCGCCGCGCACGCGGGCAACGCGCGGGTGTTCCTCAAGCGGGAGGACCTCAACCACACCGGCTCGCACAAGATCAACAACGTGCTGGGCCAGGCCCTGCTGGTCAAGCGGATGGGCAAGAAGCGGCTCATCGCGGAGACGGGGGCGGGCCAGCACGGCGTCGCCACCGCCACCGCGGCCGCCCTGATGGACCTCGAGTGCGTGGTCTACATGGGCGAGGAGGACACGCGCCGCCAGGCCCTGAACGTGGCCCGCATGCGCCTGCTGGGCGCCGAGGTGGTGCCGGTCAAGATCGGGTCGCGCACGCTCAAGGACGCGATCAACGAGGCCCTGCGCGACTGGGTCGCCAACGTCGAGACGACGCACTACCTGCTGGGCACCGTCACGGGCCCGCACCCGTTCCCGGAGATGGTGCGCCAGTTCCACCGGATCATCGGCGAGGAGGCGCGCGAGCAGATCCTCGAGCGCGCCGGGCGCCTGCCCGACGTGGTGGCGGCGTGCGTGGGCGGCGGGTCCAACGCGCTGGGCATCTTCAACGCGTTCCTCGACGACGAGGGCGTGGACCTGTACGGGTTCGAGGCCGGCGGCGAGGGTATCGGCTCCGGCCTGCACGCGGCCCGGTTCAGCGGCGGCGCGCCGGGCGTGCTGCACGGTGCCCGCTCCTACCTGCTCCAGGACGACGACGGGCAGACCCTGCCCAGCCACTCGGTGTCCGCCGGCCTGGACTACCCGAGCGTCGGCCCGGCCCACGCCTGGCTGCACGACCTGGGTCGCGCCACGTACGAGCCCGTGACCGACGACGAGGCCATGGAGGCGTTCCGCCTGCTGTGCCGCACGGAGGGCATCATCCCGGCCATCGAGTCGGCGCACGCCCTGGCGGGCGCCCTGCGGGTGGGCCGGGCCGCGGCGGACGAGGGGCGCACGGGGCCGGACGGCGAGCCGCTGCTGGTCCTGGTGAACCTCTCCGGGCGCGGCGACAAGGACGTGGCCACGGCGGCCAGGTGGTTCGGGCTGCTGGAGGGCGGCGCGGCGGCCGAGGAGCTGGAACGACAGGAGGGCCGGGGATGAGCACCGTGACCGAGGCGGCGGGTACGCCGCGCACGACGTCGCCGACGGCCGAGCTGATCGACCGGCTGCGCACGCAGGAGGACCGGCCCGCGCTGGTGGGCTACCTCCCCGTGGGCTACCCGACCGTGGACCGGTCGATCGAGGCCCTCAGGACGATCATCGACCACGGCGTGGACGTCATCGAGCTCGGCATCCCGTACACCGACCCCGTCCTGGACGGCCCGGTCATCCAGGCCGCGGCGCAGGGCGCGCTCGACGCCGGTGCGCGGGTCCGCGACGTCTTCCGGGTGGTGCGGGCGCTGACCGACTACGCGCCGCACGTCCCCGTGCTCGTCATGACCTACTGGAACCCGGTGCTCAAGTACGGGGCGGACGCGTTCGCGCGCGATCTCGCGGCCGCGGGTGGCGCCGGGCTGATCACGCCGGACCTGATCCCGGACGAGGGCGCCGACTGGCTGGCGGCCAGCGAGGCGCACGGGCTGGACCGCGTGTTCCTGGTGGCCCCGAGCACCACCGCGGAGCGGCTGCGGCTGACGGTCGACGCGTCGCGCGGCTTCGTCTACGCCGCCTCGCTCATGGGGGTGACCGGCGAGCGTGCCCAGGTGGGCTCGCGTGCGGAGCAGCTCGTCGCGGACACGCGTGCCGCGGGCGCGGCGAACGTCTGCGTCGGCCTGGGCGTCTCCAGCGGGGCACAGGCCGCCGAGGTGGGCCGCTTCGCGGACGGTGTCATCGTCGGCTCGGCCCTGGTGCGGCCGCTGCTGGCCGAGGGCCCGCTGGACGACGCCGCATGGGCGGCCCGTCTCACGAATCTGGCCGAGGTGACGGAGGACCTCGCCGCCGGGGTACGGTCGGCTCGCGCCACCGCACCCGCCGGCGCGACCGCCGTCCCCGGAGAGGTACCGTGACGCTGCTGACCGCACTGCCGGCCGCCCTGGTGGCCGACCTGGCCGCCGAGGCGTCCGCAGTGCTGCCCGCAGCGAGCGAGGTGGCCGCCGGGATACCCAGTCCCGCCGAGCACACCTGGTACGTGGGCATCTTCCCGCTGCGGGCCTACGCGCTGGCGATCCTCGCCGGCATCGTGCTCGCGGTGTGGCTGACGGCCCGGCGGTGGGGGGCCCGCGGCGGCAACCCCGAGGACGTGCTGGAGATCGCGTTCTGGGCGGTGCCGTTCGGCATCGTCGGCGGACGTCTCTACCACGTGCTGTCCTCGCCCGACCGGTACTTCGGCGAGAACTTCTCCGGCGGGGGCGACCCCGTCGCGGCGCTCTATGTCTGGGAGGGCGGCCTGGGCATCTGGGGCGCCGTCGCGCTCGGCGCCGTCGGCGCGTGGCTCGGCTGCCGCAGGCAGGGGGTGCGGTTCTCGTCGTTCGCCGACGCCGTGGCGCCCGGCCTGCTCGTGGCGCAGGCCGTCGGCCGGCTCGGCAACTGGTTCAACCAGGAGCTGTACGGGCGGCCCACCGAGCTGCCCTGGGGTCTGCACATCGACACCGGGTACCTGGTGACCAACCCGGCCACGGGCGTGCCGTACCCGGAGGGCACCCTGTTCCACCCGACGTTCCTGTACGAGCTCCTGTGGAATCTCGTGATGGCCGGAGCCCTGCTGTTTCTCGACCGTCGGTTCAAGTTGGGTCATGGGCGGGTATTCTGGGCGTACGTCCTGCTCTACACTCTCGGACGGGTCTGGATCGAGATGCTCCGCATCGACGATGCGGAGGTGGTGCTGGGGCTCCGCCTCAACGTCTGGACCTCGATCCTGCTGGGCCTGGCAGCCCTGGTGGTCTCGATCGTGCTGGCTCGGAGGTTCCCCACCAGGGAAGAGTCGGTACGGCTGCGGCCGCAGGACGACGAACCGCCGCTCGGCCCGCGTGCCGAGCCGGCACCTGACCCAGCAGTTGCAGGGACCGGTGAGGCCGAGGCCGAGCCGGAGGAAGGCAAGACAGCAGCAGTGGAGGAGTCCGACGCGGACGCCTCCGCGCGCACCTGAGGGGCGCGGCCGCCGGGACCACCGGACGACGAGCCCCCTGACCGACCGGGCCGCCGTCGTCCCGGACCACCGCAAGACTGCGCCCGGCGTGCCGGGCGCCTGTGAGGACCCATGACCAAGCCGTTGCTTGCACAGAAGGTTGGGCTGCCCGCGCAGAGGACGGACGGCGGCCTGTACGACCCGGCGGCCGAGCACGACGCGTGCGGCGTCGCCTTCGTGGCGACCCTGCGTGGCACGCCCGGGCGTGACATCGTCGACGCCGGGCTGACCGCCCTGCTGAACCTCGACCACCGCGGTGCGGTGGGCGCCGAGGAGGACAGCGGCGACGGCGCCGGGATCCTGACCCAGATCCCGGACGCGTTCGTCCGCGACGTGGTGGGCGTCGACCTGCCGCCCGCCGGCATGTACGCCATCGGCACGGCGTTCCTGCCGACCGACGACGCCGAGCGTGACGCCGTGGTGCGCCGCGTGGAGGCGCTGGCCGCCGAGGAGAAGCTCGACGTGCTGGCCTGGCGCGACGTGCCGGTGGACGCCGGGATCGTCGGCCCGACGGCGCGCGCGTCCATGCCCGTGTTCCGCCAGATCGTGGTGGCCGACCCCTCGCGGAGCCTGTCCGGCATCGACCTGGACCGCCGCTGCTACCGCCTGCGCAAGCGCGCCGAGAACGAGGTGGGCCTGTACTTCGCGTCCCTCAGCGCCCGCACCCTGACGTACAAGGGCATGCTGACGACGGCGCAGCTCGAGCCGTTCTTCCCCGACCTGTCGGACCCGCGGTACGCCACCGAGCTCGCGCTGGTCCACTCGCGGTTCTCCACCAACACGTTCCCGTCGTGGCCGCTGGCCCAGCCGTTCCGGCTGCTGGCCCACAACGGCGAGATCAACACCGTGCGCGGCAACCGCAACTGGGTCGCGGCGCGCGAGGGCACCATGGAGTCCGACCTGCTGGGCGACCTGAAGCCGCTGCAGCCGGTGTGCTCGCCGGGTGCGAGCGACTCCGCCAGCTTCGACGAGGTGCTGGAGCTGCTGCACCTGTCGGGCCGCTCCCTGCCGCACTCGGTGCTGATGATGGTGCCGGAGGCCTGGGAGAACAACACCGGGATGGACCCCGCGCTGCGGGCCTTCTACCAGTACAACGCGAACCTCATCGAGCCGTGGGACGGCCCCGCCTCCCTCACGTTCACCGACGGCACCCTGATCGGCGCCGTGCTGGACCGCAACGGCCTGCGCCCCGGGCGCTGGTGGGTCACCGAGGACGGTCTGGTCGTGCTGGCCTCCGAGGCCGGCGTGCTCGACATCGACCCCGCCACGGTGGTCCGCAAGGGCCGCCTGGAGCCCGGCAAGATGTTCCTCGTCGACACCGGCTCCGGCCGCATCGTCGAGGACGAGGAGGTCAAGTCCGGCCTCGCCGCCCGCCACCCCTACGGGGACTGGATCCGCGAGCACTCCGTCCACCTCGACGAGCTGCCCGAGCGTGAGCACGTGGCGCACAGCCCGGCGTCGGTGCGCCGCCGTCAGCGGGCCTTCGGGTACACCGAGGAGGAGCTGAAGGTCATCCTGTCGCCGATGGCGACCACCGGCGGCGAACCGCTCGGTGCCATGGGCTCCGACACCCCGGTCGCGGTGCTGTCGCAGCGCCCGCGCCTGCTGTTCGACTACTTCACGCAGATGTTCGCGCAGGTGACCAACCCGCCGCTGGACGCGATCCGCGAGGAGCTGGTCACGGCCATCGGCAGCGCCATCGGCCCGGAGCCGAACCTGCTGGCCGACCTGCCGGAGCACGCCCGCAAGCTCGTGCTCGGCTTCCCCGTGCTGGACAACGACCAGCTCGCCAAGGTGGTGCACGTCGAGCGCGACCGGGAGCTGGAGGGCCTGTTCCACGCCGAGACCATCCCGGGCCTGTACGACGTGTCGGGCGGCGGCGCCGCGCTGCTGTCCCGCCTGGAGCAGATCTTCGCCGACGTCGACCGGTACGTGGAGGAGGGCGCGAGCTTCCTCGTGCTCTCGGACCGTGACGCCACCTCCGAGCTGGCGCCGATCCCGTCGCTGCTCCTGACCAGCGCCGTGCACCACCACCTGGTGCGCAAGCACACCCGTAACCGGGTCTCGCTGGTGGTGGAGGCCGGTGACGTGCGCGAGGTGCACCACGTCGCGCTGCTCATCGGCTACGGGGCGGCCGCCGTCAACCCGTACCTCGCGATGGAGACCGTCGAGGACCTGGCCCGTCGCGGCTACCTGGACGTCACGCCCGAGAAGGCCGTGGCCAACCTCATCAAGGCGCTCGGCAAGGGCGTGCTCAAGGTGATGTCCAAGATGGGTATCTCCACGATCATGTCCTACCGGGGCGCGCAGATCTTCGAGGCGATCGGCCTCTCGCAGGACCTGGTCGACGACTACTTCACCGGCACCACCTCGCGCCTGGGCGGCATCGGCCTGGACGTCATCGCGGCCGAGGTCGCGGCGCGGCACGCCGAGGCGTACCCGCCGTCCGGCAACAAGAAGCCGGGCGAGCGCCTGACCACGGGCGGCGAGTACCAGTGGCGGCGCGACGGCGAGGACCACCTGTTCGACCCCGAGACGGTGTTCCGCCTGCAGCACGCCACGCGCTCGGGCCGGATGGACATCTTCCGGCAGTACACGCGGCGCGTGGACGAGCAGTCGAACCGCCTGATGACGCTGCGCGGCCTGCTGCGCTTCAGCCCGGACCGCGAGCCCGTGCCGATCGACGAGGTCCAGCCGGTCAGCGAGATCGTCAAGCTGTTCAACACGGGCGCCATGTCCTACGGCTCCATCTCGGCCGAGGCGCACGAGACGCTCGCCATCGCGATGAACCGCCTGGGCGGCCGGTCCAACACGGGCGAGGGCGGCGAGGACCCGGAGCGCCTGTACGACGACGAGCGCCGCTCGCGCGTCAAGCAGATCGCGTCGGGCCGGTTCGGGGTGACCGCGGAGTACCTGACCCAGGCCACGGACATCCAGATCAAGCTCGCCCAGGGCGCCAAGCCCGGCGAGGGCGGTCAGCTGCCCGGGCCCAAGGTGTACCCGTGGGTGGCCAAGACCCGCCACTCGACGCCGGGCGTCGGCCTCATCTCGCCGCCGCCGCACCACGACATCTACTCGATCGAGGACCTGGCCCAGCTCATCCACGACGCGAAGAACGCGAACCCGGACGCGCGCGTGCACGTGAAGCTGGTCAGCGAGTTCGGCGTGGGCACCGTGGCCACGGGCGTGTCCAAGGCGCACGCCGACGTCGTGCTCATCTCGGGGCACGACGGCGGTACGGGCGCCTCGCCGCTCACGTCGCTCAAGCACGCCGGCACGCCCTGGGAGATCGGCCTGGCCGAGACCCAGCAGACCCTCGTGCTCAACGACCTGCGCGACCGCATCGTGGTGCAGGTCGACGGCCAGATGAAGACGGGTCGCGACGTGATCGTCGCGGCGCTGCTCGGCGCCGAGGAGTTCGGTTTCGCGACCGCGCCCATGGTGGTCTCGGGCTGCGTCATGATGCGCGTCTGTCACCTGGACACCTGTCCCGTGGGCGTGGCCACGCAGAACCCCGAGCTGCGCAGCCGGTTCACCGGCAAGCCGGAGTTCGTCGTGAACTTCTTCGAGTTCATCGCCCAGGAGGTGCGCGAGCACCTGGCGGCGCTGGGCTTCCGCAGCCTCCAGGAGGCCGTGGGCCAGGTGCAGGTGCTCGACACCCGCAAGGCCGTGGACCACTGGAAGGCCCAGGGCCTGGACCTGGCGCCCGTGCTCGCGCGGCCGCAGCTCAAGGAGGGCTCGTCCCTGCGCCACACCACGGCGCAGGACCACGGCCTGGCGCGGGCGCTGGACAACCAGCTCGTCGCGGCAGCGGCCCCGGCCCTGGAGCGCGGGGAGCGCGTGCGGATCGACCTGCCCGTGCGCAACGTGAACCGGACGGTCGGCACCATGCTCGGCCACGAGGTGACCAAGCGGTACCGCGGCGAGGGCCTGCCCGACGACACGATCGAGGTGGTCCTGACCGGGTCGGCCGGCCAGTCGCTGGGCGCGTTCCTGCCCCGGGGCATCACCCTGCGCCTGTTCGGTGACGCCAACGACTACGTCGGCAAGGGCCTGTCGGGCGGCCGCATCGCGGTGCGCCCGGACAAGGCGGCCGTCCTCGGCGGCGCCGACGTCATCGCGGGCAACGTGATCGGCTACGGCGCGACGTCCGGCGAGGTCTACCTGCGCGGGCGCGTGGGGGAGCGGTTCGGTGTGCGCAACTCCGGCGCCACCCTGGTCGCGGAGGGCGTGGGCGACCACGCCTGCGAGTACATGACGGGCGGCACCGTGCTGGTGCTCGGCCCCACGGGCCGCAACGTCGGCGCCGGCATGTCGGGTGGCACCGCGTACTTCCTGGACCTGCGGGTCTCCCGGGTCAACCAGGCGGCGCTGGAGGCGGGCGAGCTCGCCGTCGCCGTCCTGGACGACGCCGACTGGGAGACCGTGCGCGGCCTGCTGGAGCGGCACCACGCCGAGACCGGCTCGGCCGTCGCGGCGGAGCTCCTGGCCGACCCCGAGACGGCACGCGGGCGGTTCAGCCGCCTGCTGCCCCCGGGCTGGGCGCGCGTGCGCCTCGCCCTCGCCGAGGCGGAGGCCGCCGGCACCGACATCTCGGGCACGTCCCAGTGGGACCCGTCCGTGTGGAACCAGATCATGGAGGTGGCACGTGGCTGACCCCCGAGGATTTCTGAAGGTCCGGGAGCGGGAGCTCCCGCCGAACCGGCCCGTCGAGGTGCGCCTGCGGGACTGGAAGGACACGCACGCCCACCGGGCGGAGGGCCAGCCCTTCCTCAAGGAGCAGGCGGGCCGCTGCATGGACTGCGGCGTGCCGTTCTGCCACCAGGGCTGCCCGCTGGGCAACCTCATCCCGGACTGGAACGACCTGGTCTGGCGCGGACAGTGGGCCGATGCGATCGACCGGCTGCACGCGACCAACAACTTCCCGGAGTTCACGGGCCGCGTGTGCCCGGCGCCGTGCGAGTCGTCCTGCGTGCTGAGCATCAACCAGCCCGCGGTGACCATCAAGAACGTCGAGGTCTCGATCATCGACGAGGCGTTCGCCCGCGGCCTGGTCACCCCGCACGTGCCGGAGCGCCTCACGGGGTCGACGGTCGCCGTCGTCGGCTCCGGCCCGGCCGGGCTGGCCGCGGCGCAGCAGCTCACGCGCGCCGGCCACACCGTGGTCGTCTACGAGCGCGACCCCGCCATCGGGGGCCTGCTGCGCTACGGCATCCCGGACTTCAAGCTGGAGAAGTCGCACATCGACCGTCGCCTCGCCCAGATGGAGGCCGAGGGCACCCGCTTCCGCCCGGGCGTCACCATCGGCGAGGACATCAGCTGGGACGCGCTGCGCCGCCGGTTCGACGCCGTCGTGGTCGCCACGGGTGCCACCGTGCCCCGTGACCTGCCCCTGCCGGGGAGGGACCTGGCCGGCATCCACTTCGCCATGGACTACCTGACCCCCGCGAACCACGCGGTGGCCGCGGGCACGCCGGACGTGCTGCCCGAGGGCGCCCCGTCGGCGGCCGGCAAGCACGTGATCATCATCGGCGGCGGCGACACCGGCTCGGACTGCCTCGGCACCGCGCTCCGTCAGGGCGCCGCGAGCGTCACCACCCTGGCCATCGGCAAGAAGCCGCCGCTGGAGCGTCCCGCGCACCAGCCGTGGCCGACCGACCCCATCCTGTTCGAGGTCTCGACCTCGCACGAGGAGGGCGGCGAGCGCACCTACCTGGCCTCGACGGTCGAGTTCCTGCCGGACGCCGACGGCAACGTCCGCGCCCTCAAAGTCGCCGAGACGCAGTACCTCCCCGACGGCCGCCGCGTGCCGGCGCCCGGCACGGAGCACGAGATCCCGGCGGACCTGGTGCTCGTGGCCATGGGCTTCACCGGTCCCGAGACCGGCGTCCTGGAGGAGCAGACCGGCGCGGAGATCACGGATCGTGGCCTCGTGGCGCGCGGCGACGACTACGCCGCTAGCCTGCCGGGTGTGTTCGTGGCCGGCGACGCGGGCCGGGGACAGTCCCTCATCGTGTGGGCGATCGCGGAGGGCCGCGCCGCGGCCGCAGCCGTCGACACCTACCTGCAGGGCAGCACCGAGCTGCCCGCCCCGGTGCGCCCGCGCACGCTCGCTCTGCGGTCGTGACCCGAGAACCGTTCCGGGAGTTGTACACCACCACAGGGCGCTGCGGCGCCCACCATGCCTAGGCTGGAGACATGCGCAGAGCCAAGATCGTGTGCACCATCGGACCCGCCACGGAGAGCCCGGAGAAGCTCCGGGAACTCGTAGACGCCGGCATGAACGTGGCGCGGATCAACCGCAGCCACGGCGAGCAGGAGGCGCACGCGGCGGTCTACCGACACGTGCGAGAGGCCGCGAAGGCCGCAGGGAAGTCGGTCGCCGTCCTGGTCGACCTGCAGGGACCCAAGATCCGGCTCGGCCGGTTCGCGGGAGACGAAAAGCATTTCTTGAACAAGGGCGACACGTTCACCATCACGACCGAGGACATCCTCGGCAACCGTGAGATCGTCTCGACCACCCACAAGGGCCTGGCCCAGGACGCCCAGGTGGGCGACCCGCTGCTGATCGACGACGGCAAGGTGCGCGTGCGCGTCACCGCCGTCGAGGGCCCGCGCGTCATCACCGAGGTCGAGGTCCCCGGGCCCGTCTCGAACAACAAGGGCATCAACCTGCCCGGCGTCGCGGTGTCGGTGCCGGCCCTGTCCGACAAGGACGAGTCCGACCTGCGCTGGGCCCTGCAGCTCGGCGCCGACTTCATCGCGCTGTCGTTCGTGCGGTCCGCCAAGGACTACGAGGACGTCCGCCGCGTGATGGAGGAGGAGGGCCGCACGGTCCCCGTCATCGCCAAGATCGAGAAGCCGCAGGCCGTGGAGAACCTCGCCGAGGTCATCGCCGCGTTCGACGGCGTCATGGTGGCGCGCGGTGACCTGGCGGTCGAGATGCCGCTGGAGCAGGTGCCGCTGGTGCAGAAGCGGATCGTCGAGATGGCGCGCCGCAACGCCAAGCCGGTCATCGTGGCCACGCAGGTGCTGGAGTCGATGACCACGTCGCCGACGCCGACCCGCGCCGAGGCCTCGGACTGCGCCAACGCGGTGCTCGACGGCGCCGACGCGGTCATGCTGTCCGGCGAGACGTCGGTCGGCGACTACCCGATCGTCACCGTGCAGACCATGGCCCGCATCATCGAGGCCACGGAGGAGGCCGGCCGGGAGCGCATCGCGCCGCTCGGCTCGACGCCGCACACCCGCGGTGGCGCCATCACGCGGGCCGCCGCCGAGATCGGCGAGACGCTCGGGGTGAAGTACCTCGTGACGTTCACGCAGTCCGGTGACTCCGCCCGGCGCATGTCCCGCCTGCGCTCGTCCATCCCGCTGCTCGCCTTCACGCCCGAGCAGCACGTGGCCAACACGCTCGCGCTGACGTGGGGCACCAGCGAGTACCTGGTGCCCAAGGTCGACACGGTGGACGCCATGGTGGCCCAGGTGGACCTGACCCTGCAGGAGCAGGGCCTGGCCGAGAAGGGCGACACGGTCGTGGTGGTCTCGGGCGCGCCGGTCGGCGTCCCGGGCACGACCAACTCGATCCTGGTGCACCGCATCGGCTCGCACACGGAAGGCCGCACCCTGGTCTGACCGGCGCCACCCGCCGCACGGTGGCCGGACGCAGACCAGCGTCCGGCCACCGGTCTGTCTCGCCAGGGTTCTACCTCGGCGACCGGGTGTGAGATGTCGCTATTGTTCCGAACGTGAAGCGCACCTTTCCCTGGACCCGCGTCGGCTTCGCCGCCCTGGTGCTCGTCTCCCTCGGACTCGGCTCGTGGGGCCTCGCGCTCGACACCGACCACCAGCCCGGCCGCACGTGGTACGACGTCGTCTACCAGGGTCTGCAGCTCTTCGTCATGGGCGCCGACCCCGCCAGCGGTGGCGGCGAGCTCTCCTGGCAGCTTCAGGTCGCCCGCTTCCTCGCCCCCGGCACCGCGGTGTACGCCCTGTTCGAGGCGGCCCGCGTCCTGTTCACCGGGGAGCTGCGCCGGATGCGGGACCGGCGCGCGCGGGGACATGCCGTCGTCGTCGGGCAGACCGATGCCGCGGACACCGTGACCGCCGCGCTCGAGGCGGCCGGGCACCGCGTGCTGCGCGCCGCCGACGCCTCGGGCCTGCTCGACGCCGGGCTGCCGGGCGCGACCGTCCTGTACGCGTGCGGCGACGACAGCACCGACGCGACCGCCAACGTGCTCACCGTGGCCGAGGCGGAGGAGGCCGTCCGCCGGGCCGGCAGCGGCCCCGCCCGGCTGTACGCCCACGTCAGCGACCCGGATCTCGGCGTCGCGCTCCAGGCGCGGCACCTGAGCTGCGCCGAGCCGGGCGTGGACTTCTTCACGCTCGACGTCATCGCCGCGCAGGCGCTCGCCGCGCGCGAGGTACGTCACCTCCTGGACGCGCCCGGTGGGCCCGGCCCGCTGACCCGGGTCGCGGTGGTCGGCTCGGGCGAGTTCGCCAAGGCGCTGGTCGTGGGCCTGGCCCGCGAGTGGGAGCTGGCGGGCGACGGCGTGCGCCTGGCGGTCGACCTCATGGCCGACGACGCCGTGGCGGTGGTCGAGTCGCTGCGGGCCCGCTGGTCGCCCGTGGCCGAGAAGATCGAGCTGCGCGCCGCGCCCGGGCTCGGCCGAGGCAGCCACGGGCGGCCCGACCTGGTCTACGTGTGCGACGCCGACGAGGGCACGTCGCTGCGTGTCGCCCTCACCGTGACGAACCTGTGGCACGGCGGACCCGGCTCCCTCGTGCTCCTGCTGGACGGCCTCGCGGGGCTCACGCGCGCGTTCGGCACGGAGGCCTCGCGCGTGCTCGACGACCTGGACGGCCGGCTGCGCACCGTGACGATGCGCGACCTGCTCGCCGACGTCGAGCGCGAGGAGGCGCGCGCCCACGCGGACATGTACGAGCGGATCGCGCGGTCGGTGCACCACGTGTACCTGCGCAACCAGCGCGAGCGCGGCGTCGGCTGGGGCGAGGTGCCCGCCATGGTGCGCTGGGAGGACCTGCCGGAGGACCTGCGGGCCTCCAACCGGGGGTGGGTGGTCGGTCTGCCGGCGCGCCTGGCGCGAATGGGCGCGACCATCGCCCCGCGCGACGGCGCCCCCGAGGTCGTGTTCGAGGGGGAGGAGCTGGACCGCCTGGCCGAGGCCGAGCACGAGCTGTGGGAGTCGGTCCGGGTCGCCCAGGGCTGGCGTACCGGGCCCGTGCGGGACGACGCCGCCAAGGTGCACCCGATGATCGGCGTGCCGTGGTCGCAGCTGCCCCCGGAGAACCAGGAGAAGGACCGTGACGTGGTGCGCCTGCTCCCGGAGATCCTCGCCGAGTTCGGCCTGGAGGTGGTGCGCTACGAGCGGAATCCGGTGCCGGAGCTCGCGGTGGAGGTCTGAGCGGTCCGAGCGGTGCCGGCACCAGGGCCGAGGCCGCCGCCGGCGGCCTCGGACGCCGTGACTGCGAGAGTGCCGGGTGTGGGACTCGAACCCACACGCCCTCGCGGGCAGCGCTTTTTGAGAGCGCCGCGTCTGCCTGTTCCGCCAACCCGGCTCGGCGCTTATCGAACCACACCCCAGGACCGGGCCCCAAGCCCAGGTGCGGGAAGTAGGATGTTCCCCGTGACCGACGAGAACACCGAGAAGCTTCCCCTGGATCTGCCCCCGATGATCGACGCCGAGCCGGAGGCTGCTCCTGCCACCCCCTCGCGCCGTGCCGTCGTGGCGGAGGACGAGGCGCTCATCCGCATGGACGTGGTGGAGACCCTGCGCGAGGCCGGGTTCGACGTGGTGGGGGAGGCCGGCGACGGCGAGACCGCCGTGAACCTCGCCATCGAGCTCAAGCCCGACGTCGTGGTGATGGACGTCAAGATGCCCGAGCTGGACGGCATCTCCGCCGCCGAGCGCATCGGCAAGGCCCACGCCGCCCCCGTGGTGCTGCTCACGGCGTTCTCGCAGACCGAGCTCGTGGAGCGCGCCCGTGACGCCGGCGCCATGGCGTACGTGGTCAAGCCGTTCACCCCGGCCGACCTGCTGCCCGCCGTCGAGATCGCGATCTCGCGCTACTCGCAGATCGGCGCGCTCGAGGCCGAGGTCGCGGACCTGACCGAGCGTTTCGAGACCCGCAAGCGCGTGGACCGGGCCAAGGGCCTGCTCATGACCAAGATGGGCCTGTCGGAGCCGGAGTCGTTCCGCTGGATCCAGAAGACCTCGATGGACCGCCGCCTCACCATGCGCGAGGTCGCCGACGCCGTCATCGAGCAGGTCGGGGCCTGAGTCGTCCGTGCGGGTGCGCCGTCGGCTCGGACGCCTAGAGCGGGTGAAATCGGGGTTCGCGTGTTTTCCGCCGCCCGACCGAGGACTAGTGTCTGCGCGGGCCGGCCGTGAGGCCCGGCCCCGCAGACCGCCGGGAGGAGAGAGACGTGCTCGAGATCCGTTCCGCGCGCGAGGACGACCTGCGCGCCGTCGCCGCGCTGGCCGCCGACGCCCGGGACGACTCGCCCGAGGGCGCCCAGCTCGGGGCCCAGGACACCGACCGCCTGCTGGAGCACCTCAGCGTGCTGCTCGCGGCGGGCGGGCACGTGCTGGTGGCGGACCTCGACGGCCGGGTCGTCGGCGTCGTGCTCGGCCGGGTCGTGGGTGCCTACCTGTTCGCGCGTCGCCCGAGCCTCTACCTCGACATGCTGTTCGTCGCGCCGCGGGCGCGACGGCACGGCGTCGGGCACGCGCTCCTGCGGGCGGCCGCCGACGTCGCGGCCGAGCACGAGTGCGTCGACGTCTACTCGGCGCCCGTCCCCGGCAACCGGGCGGTGCAGCGCTTCCTGGCCCGGCTCGGGTTCGCCCCTGCGGCAGGCCACCGCGTCGCGTCCGTCGCCGCCCTGCAGCGCCGCCTCGCGGCCGACGCCACGCCCCGGGACGCCGCGCACGCCGCCCGGCGGTTCGGTCGCGGGGGTATCGAGGACCTCATCGCCCGCCGGCGCCGCACCCGGTCCGTGACGGAGTCCGGCCCCATCGACATGCGCCGGGTCGGGGGCGGTGCGCCGTCGGGCCGCCGTCCCGCGCGCGCGGGCTGAGGCCCCTGCCGCGCGCCGAGCCCTCGGGCCCGGCTCAGCCGAGGATCATGCACGTCAGGCGCGAGGTGCAGATCCGCTTGCCCGCGTCGTCGGTGATCACGATCTCGTAGGACGCCGTCGTGCGGCCCAGGTGGAGCGCCGTCGCCGTACCCGTGACGTAGCCGTCCCGCGCCCCCCGGTGGTGGGTGGCGCTGACCTCGATGCCCACCGCGTTCCGGCCCGGCCCCGCGTGCGCCTGGGCCGCCAGCGAGCCGAGGGTCTCCGCGAGCACCACCGACGCGCCGCCGTGCAGCAGGCCCGCGGGCTGCGTGTTGCCCTTCACCGGGATGCGCCCCACCGCCCGGTCCGGCGCGAGCTCCAGCAGCTCCATCTCCATGCGCTCGAACAGCGTGCCCGCGGTGCCGGTGGCGTACATCGCCTTCCAGTCGATCTTGGTGCCGGTGCCGGGCTCGGACGGCGTCGCGGAAGCGCTCGTGTCAGTCATGCGGGCTATGTTGTCAGGCGTGACCTCCACAGCGCCAAGCCGCACTCCTGGAACGCCCGCGCCGGGCCGCCCTCGCCTCCTGCTGATCGACGGCCATTCCATGGCCTACCGGGCGTTCTACGCACTGCCGGACACGCTCGCGACGAGCTCGGGACAGATCACCAACGCCGTCTACGGGTTCACGTCGATGCTGACGAACCTGCTGCGCGACGAGCAGCCGACGCACCTGGCCGTCGCGTTCGACGCGGGCCGCGTGACGTTCCGTACGGAACGGTTCCCCGAGTACAAGGGCACGCGCGACGCCACGCCGGACGCGTTCAAGGGCCAGGTGCCGCTCATCAAGGAGGTGCTCGACGCGCTGCGCGTCCCCTTCGTGCAGCTCGAGGGCATCGAGGCGGACGACATCCTGGCGACCCTGGCCACCCAGGCCCGCGCGGCGGACATGGAGGTGCTGATCTGCTCGGGTGACCGCGACGCCCTGCAGCTCGTCAACGGCCACGTCACGGTCCTGTACCCGAAGAAGGGCGTGTCCGAGCTGGCCCGCATGGACCCCGAGGCGGTCGAGGCCAAGTACGGCGTGCCGCCCGAGCGCTACCCGGACCTCGCCGCGCTCGTCGGCGAGACCAGCGACAACCTGCCGGGGGTGCCCGGCGTCGGGCCCAAGACCGCGGCCAAGTGGATCACCGCGCACGGCGGTCTTGCCGCCCTGCTCGACGCGGCCGACGAGGTCAAGGGCAAGGCAGGGGAGAGCCTGCGCGCGCACCTGGACCAGGTCCGGGTGAACCGTGAGCTGAACGCGCTGCTGACCGACGTCGAGCTGCCGCTCGGCGTCGGCGACCTCGCCCTGGCGGGCTTCGACCGCGAGGCCGTGCACCTCGTGTCGGACACGCTCCAGTTCGGCCAGCTCCGCGACCGGCTGCTCGCCGTGGACCCGGCGGGCGGCACCGCCGACGAGGCGCCCGCGGGCGTCGCCGTCGAGATCGACCTGGCCGACGTCGCACCGGGGGCGCTCGGCGACTGGCTCGCCGCCCGCGGCGGCGCCGTGGGCGTGGAGGTGGCGGGCAAGGCAGTCCCCGGCGGCGGGGACGCCTGGGCCGTGGCCGTCGCGGAGCCCGGTGGCGAGGCGGTCTACGTCGACCTCACCCAGGTGGGACCCGAGGACGAGAAGGCGCTCGCGGCCTGGTTCGCGGACCCGGGGGCGGCCAAGATCCTGCACGGGGCCAAGGCGGCCTCCCACATGCTCGCGGCCCGGGGCATGGAGCTCGCGGGCGTCACGTTCGACACCGAGCTCGCGGCATACCTCTGCTACCCGGACCAGCGCGGCTACGACCTGGGCGACCTCGCGGTGCGGCACATCGGGCGCGAGCTGAAGGTCGCGGAGCCCGAGGGCGCGCAGGGTGCGCTGGACCTCTCGCTCGAGGGCGACACGGAGGGGCAGGCCGAGGCGGTGCGCGCCCACGGCGTGGCCGAGCTGGCGGAGGCACTGTCCGGCGAGCTGGCCGACCGGGACGCGACCGGCCTGCTGACCGACGTGGAGCTGCCGCTGTCGGGCGTGCTGGCGCGGATGGAACGCATCGGCATCGCCGCCGACACCGACTACCTGACCGGCCTGGAGAAGCAGTTCGCCCAGGGTGTGGCGGACGCGGCGGCGCAGGCGTACGACGTGATCGGGCGGGAGGTGAACCTGGGCAGCCCCAAGCAGCTCCAGGAGGTCCTGTTCGACCAGCTCGGCATGCCGAAGACGAAGAAGATCAAGACCGGCTACACCACGGACGCCGCGAGCCTGCAGGACCTGTTCGTCAAGACCGAGCACCCGTTCCTGGCGCACCTGCTCGCCCACCGTGACGTGTCGCGCCTGCGGGTCACGGTGGAGGGACTGCTGAAGTCGGTGGCGTCCGACGGCCGCATCCACACCACGTTCCAGCAGACCATCGCCGCGACCGGCCGGCTGAGCTCGACCGACCCCAACCTGCAGAACATCCCCATCCGCACGGAGGCGGGCCGGCAGATCCGGCGGGCGTTCCGCGTGGGCGAGGGGTACGAGTCGCTGCTCACCGCCGACTACAGCCAGATCGAGATGCGGATCATGGCGCACCTGTCGGGCGACGAGGGCCTGATCGCGGCGTTCAACTCGGGTGAGGACCTGCACCGCTACGTGGGTTCGCGGGTGTTCGAGGTGGCGCCCGCGGACGTCACGGCGGACATGCGCTCCAAGATCAAGGCCATGTCCTACGGCCTGGCCTACGGTCTGAGCGCGTTCGGCCTGTCGCAGCAGCTGAACATCGCCACGAGCGAGGCGCAGACCCTGATGGACGACTACTTCGAGCGGTTCGGCGGTGTGCGCGACTACCTGGCGGGCGTCGTCGAGGAGGCGCGGGCCACCGGGTACACGGCCACCATCCTGGGCCGGCGCCGGTACCTGCCCGACCTGACGAGCGACAACCGGCAGCGCCGCCAGATGGCCGAGCGCATGGCGCTGAACGCCCCCATCCAGGGCAGCGCGGCCGACATCATCAAGCTCGCCATGCTGCGCGTGCAGCGTGAGCTGGACGCCCGCGGGCTGACGTCGCGGCTGCTGCTCCAGGTGCACGACGAGCTCGTGCTCGAGGTGGCGCCGGGGGAGCGGGCCGCGGCCGAGGACCTGCTGCGCACCGAGATGGGCGCGGCGTTCGAGCTCACCGTGCCCCTGGACGTCTCGGTGGGCACGGGCGCCACCTGGCACGAGGCCGGCCACTGACCGCACCCGCGACGTAGAACCCTGGCGAGACGGAACCACAGCGGTTCCATCTCGCCAGGGTTCTACGTCGCCGGCGTTCTACGCCGGGGTGCGGGTGCTGAAGATCGCCGTGCCCGGGAGGTAGCGGCCGCGTTCAGGGCCCCAGCCGCCCCACACCTGGGTGTTCCAGTCGGGCCACTCCGGCTCGACCAGGTCGGTCAGGACCAGGCCCGCGGCGGCCACGTCGCGCACGTGGTCACCGATCGTGCGGTGGTACTCCGCGTACACGACGCGGTCCGCGGCGTCGGTCTCGACGTAGGGGCGGCGGTCGAAGTAGGAGCGGGTCGCCGTGAGGCCGCGCCGAGTCGGGTCGTCGGGGAACGCCCACCGCAGCGGGTGGGTCACGGAGAACACCCACCGGCCGCCCGGACGGAGCACGCGCGCGGCCTCGCGGTGCACGCGCTCCGCGTCGGGCACGAAGGGCAGGGCGCCGAACGACGTGAACACCACGTCGAACGACCCGTCCGCGAACGGCAGCGCCCGCGCGTCCGCCTGGAGCCGCGGGACGGTGACGCCGGTGGCGGTGTCCAGCGCCGCGGCACCGGCCAGCATGCCTGCCGAGTAGTCGGTGGCGACCGCCCGGGCGCCCCGCGAGGCCAGCCAGCGCGAGCAGTGCGCCGCACCCGCCCCGACCTCCAGCACGTCCCGCCCGGCCACGTCGCCGAGCAGGCCGGCCTCCGCCTCCGTCAGGCCTTCCGGCCCCCAGCGGAACCCGGCGTCGCCGAGGAAGTCGCGGTGCTCGTCCAGGTACTCGCCGGCGTTGGCGTCCCACCAGCTCCGGGCCGCGCCGCCGTCGTCGGGCACGTCGCGGTAGCCGAAGGACACGGGTTCGTCGTCGCTCACGGCACCATCATCCCCGGCCGCGACGGCCGCGCACGCCTTCCTGAACCGGCGGCCAACTAGCACATACACCGCGGTAACAAAAGGGTCACGATTGGATTGCGAGTCCTGGGGAGAAATACGGAAGCAACGAAAGGGCTCCTAAGGTCAGGCGCAAACGTCTGCGCGCCGTCGTGCCCGAACCCGGGTCCGGCCGGTGCGCTCGAGGAAGGAGAGTGCCATGCGTCGACGCGCTACGCGCCTTGCGGGCGGCGTCACCCTGGTGACTGCGCTCGCAGTGGCTCTGAGCGGTTGTGTCGCGAGCGAGCGGGACGCCGACGGCGGCGAGGGCGGGGGCAGTGACGGCACGTTCGTCTTCGCCGGATCGGCGGAGCCGAGCTCGCTCGACCCCGCGTTCGCCAGCGACGGCGAGACGTTCCGGGTCGCCCGTCAGATCTTCGAGGGTCTGGTCGGCGTCGAGCCGGGTACCGCCGACCCCGCCCCGCTGCTCGCCGAGAGCTGGGACATCAGCGAGGACGGCCTGACGTACACGTTCCACCTCAAGGAGGGCGTGAAGTTCCACGACGACACGGACTTCGACGCCGAGGCCGTGTGCGCCAACTTCGACCGCTGGCACGACTGGACCGGCCTGGCCGCCCACGAGAACCTCTCGTACTACTACAAGGCCGTCTTCGGCGGCACGGGCGAGGACAGCCTGTACGACTCGTGCGAGGCGTCCGACGCCGCGACCGCCGTCGTCACGCTGAACACGCCGATCCCCGAGCTGATCCCGGCACTGTCGCTGCCGTCGTTCTCCATGCAGTCGCCCACGGCGCTGGAGGAGTTCGGGGCCGACGACGTCCAGGGCACGGCCGACGCGCCGCAGCTCACCGAGTACGGCCGGGAGCACCCGACCGGCACGGGCCCGTACACGTTCCAGGAGTGGAAGAGCGGCGAGAGCGTCACGCTGGCCGCCAACGAGAACTACTGGGGCGAGGTCGGCGACGTCAAGACCATCGTCTTCACGGTGATCTCCGACGGCACCGCCCGGCGCCAGGCCCTCGAGGCCGGTGACATCGACGGCTACGACCTGGTCGCGCCCGCCGACGTCGACGCGCTCAAGGAGGCCGGCTACACCATCCTCGACCGCGACGCGTTCAACATCCTGTACCTGGGCATGAACCAGGCCGCCAAGCCGCTGGACGACATCCGCGTGCGTCAGGCGATCGCCCACGCGATCGACAAGGACGCCCTGGTCCAGGCCGCGCTGCCGGAGGGCACCACGCCCGCCACGCAGTTCGTGCCGGAGATCGTGACGGGCTACAGCGACGACGTCACGACCTACGACTACGACCCGGAGAAGGCCAAGGAGCTGCTCGCCGAGGCCGGCCAGGAGAACCTCGAGCTCGAGTTCAACTACCCGACCGAGGTCTCGCGTCCGTACATGCCGGACCCCGCCGCGATCTACGAGGCCGTCTCCGCGGACCTCGAGGAGGTCGGCATCACGGTGACGGCCACGCCGGAGCCGTGGAGCCCGACGTACATCGACACCATCCAGGGTGGCGAGAACCACGGTCTGCACCTGCTGGGCTGGACGGGTGACTACAACGACACCTACAACTTCATCGGCACGTTCTTCGGGGCGAAGTCGCTGGAGTGGGGCTTCGACGACCAGGACGTCTTCGACGCGATCAAGGACGCCCGCAACGCTCCGCTCGAGGAGCAGGAGGACGCCTACAAGAACGCCAACGAGGTGATCATGGACGCCCTGCCCGGTGTCCCGCTGGCCAGCCCGGTGCCGTCGCTCGTCGTGGCCCCCGGGGTCGAGGGCTACCCGATCTCCCCGGTGCAGGACGAGGTCTACAACGTCATCAGCCTCGGCGGTGGCGAGTAAGGGGTGACAGGTCGGCGGGGGTAAGGTTCCCTCCCGAACTACCTGGGGCGCCCACGCCTTAGGGTGAAACACCTCAGGTCGGGGCGCGGCTGGTGCCGCGCCCCGACCGCTGTCCGGAGTCGTCCGGCGGCCGGTCACGAGCCCCGGCCGGGCGACCGCAGAAACGCATGTCTGCCGAGGAACGATGCTCAGACTGATCGTGCAGCGCCTGCTGCTCCTGATACCCCTCCTGCTGGGCTTGTCGGTCCTGCTGTTCGGCTGGGTGCGAGCCCTGCCGGGTGGCCCGGTCCAGGCCATGCTCGGCGAGCGGTACACCCCCGAGGCCGCAGCCGAGATCGAGGCCCAGCTCGGTCTCGACCAGCCGCTGATCGTGCAGTACGGCAAGTACCTGCTGCGCCTGCTGCAGGGCGACTTCGGCGTCTCGCTGCAGAGCGGCCGGCCCGTGCTGGACGAGTTCCTCACGCGGTTCCCGGCCACCATCGAGCTCACCGTGGTGGCGCTGGTCTTCGCGATCGGCATCGGCATCCCGCTGGGCTACGTCGCCGCGCGCCGGGCCGGGTCGATCGTGGACCACTCGGCCGTCGTGGTCTCGCTGATCGGCGTGACGGTGCCCGTGTTCTTCCTGGCCTTCATCCTGAAGTACATCTTCGCCGTCGAGCTGGGCTGGTTCCCGACCACGGGCCGCCAGAGCGCCACGATGATCGCCACGCACCCGACCAACTTCTACGTCCTGGACGGCCTGCTCACCGGCGAGTGGGACGCGGCCTGGGACGCCTTGGTCCACCTGATCCTGCCGGGCATCGCGCTCGGCTCCATCCCGCTGGCGATCGTGGCGCGCATGACGCGCGCCGCCGTCTCCGAGGTGCAGAACGCGGACTACGTCCGCACGGCGCGCGCCAAGGGCATCAAGCCGTCCCGGCTGCGCGGGGACCACATCCTGAAGAACGCCATGCTCCCCGTGGTGACGACGATCGGCCTGCAGGTCGGCCTCCTGCTGTCGGGTGCGGTGCTCACCGAGACCGTCTTCGCCTTCAGCGGCATCGGCAGCTTCCTCGCGGACTCGGTGTTCAACGCCGACTACCCCGTGATGCAGGGCTTCGTGCTGATGATCGCCGTGGTCTACGCCCTCGTGAACCTGCTCGTCGACGTCTCGTACGGGCTGATCGACCCCCGGCTGAGGAGGCAGCAGTGAGTGCCAACGAGCTTCCTGTGACCGACGGCGCGGCCGCCGCGCCGCTCCACGCGAGCATCCACGGCGACGGCCCGGCCGGCGCCGACCACGGCGGCGAGGGGGTCTGGGCGCGTGCCTGGCGCACCCTGCGCAAGAACCCCGTCGCGATCATCGGCTTCGTGATCGTCGCGGTCTTCGTCGTCGTGGCGCTGCTCGCGCCGGTGCTCGCTCCCTACGGCGGCACCGAGCTGCCCGGCCGCGCCGAGGTGCGGCCCACCATGATCCCCGGCCCGTCGGCCGAGTACCCGCTCGGCCTGGACCGCTACGGCGGCGACGTGCTGAGCAAGCTGATCTGGGGTGCCCAGGCCTCGCTCCTGGTCGGCGTGCTGTCCACCCTCTTCGGCCTCGCGGGCGGTCTGCTCCTGGGCCTGCTCGCCGGCTGGTTCGGCAAGTGGGTCGACTTCGCGGTCATGCGCCTGGTCGACCTGATGCTCTCGGTGCCCTCGCTGCTCCTGGCGGTCTCGATCGCGGCGATCGTGGGCCAGTCCTCGATGGCGGTCATCATCGCCATCGGCGTGGTGCAGGTGCCGATCTTCGCCCGCCTGCTGCGCGGTTCCATGCTGGCGCAGAAGGGGCAGGACTACGTCCTGGCGGCGTCCGCCCTCGGGCTGACACGTCGGTCGGTGACGATGAGCCACGTGCTGCCCAACAGCGTGGGCCCCGTCATCGTGCAGGCCACCCTCAGCCTGGCCACGGCCGTGATCGAGGCCGCCGCGCTGTCCTTCCTCGGCCTGGGTGGCGGCGAGCCGTCCACCGCGGAGTGGGGACGCATGCTGACGGCCGCCCAGCAGGAGCTCGCGGTCGCGCCGCGGCTGGCGATCCTGCCCGGCATCTGCATCGCCGTGACGGCCCTCGGCTTCACCCTCGTGGGCGAGAGCCTGCGCGAGGCCCTCGACCCCCGGAACAGGACCCGACGATGAACGACATCGCTGACAAGAACCCGGCCGACGACGTCGTCCTGCGCGTCGAGGACATGAGCGTCGACTTCCGCACGGAGCACGGTGCCGCGCGCGCCGTGTCGAACGCGAACCTGGTGGTCCGCCGCGGTCAGACCGTGGCGATCGTGGGGGAGTCGGGCTCCGGCAAGACGACCCTCGCCATGGCGGTCCTGGGACTGCTCGCGAGCAACGGCTCGGTGGCCGAGGGGCACATCTGGTTCAAGGACGAGGACCTCGGCGCCGTGAGCCCGCAGCGCATGGCGCAGCTGCGCGGCACGGAGCTGGGCCTGGTGCCGCAGGACCCGATGACCAACCTCAACCCCATCCTGCCGATCGGCCGGCAGATCGACGAGGGGCTGATCGACAACGGCCTGCGCACGCGCCGGGACGCCCGCGACCGCACGGTCGAGCTGCTCGAGGAGGTCGGCCTGCCCGACGCGCGGCGCCGGGCCTCCCAGTACCCGCACGAGTTCTCGGGCGGCATGCGCCAGCGCGCGCTCATCGCCATGGGCCTGTCGGGGCGCCCCGCGCTGCTGGTGGCGGACGAGCCGACCTCCGCCCTGGACGTCACCGTGCAGCGGGGCATCCTCGACCAGCTCTCGGGCCTGACCGAGGAGCTCGGCACCGCCGTGCTGCTCATCACCCACGACCTCGGTCTCGCGGCCGAGCGCGCCGACATCGTCGTGGTCATGTACCGCGGCGACATCGTGGAGCAGGGCCCTGCCCGGCAGGTGCTCACCGCGCCGCAGCACGAGTACACCAAGCGCCTCATGGCGGCGGCGCCGTCGCTGGCGTCGCGCCGCATCGAGATCGCGCGCGAGCGCGGGCTGGACGAGGTGCTGGACGAGGCCCTCCTCGCCCACGGCGAGACGGCGGCGGACGTCGCCGCGGCCGAGGACGGGTCGGCGAACGGGCACCCCGCCGCGAAGGAGGTGGCGCCCCTGGTGTCCGTGCAGGACGTCAGCAAGGTGTTCTCCATCCGCGGCAACAGCCTGTTCGCGCGGAGCAAGGACTTCACCGCCGTGGACGGCGTGAGCCTGGACATCCCGCGCGGGTCGACCGTGGCCGTGGTGGGGGAGTCCGGTTCGGGCAAGTCCACGCTGGCCCGGATGATCCTCGACATCGAGAAGCCGACGCGGGGCACCATCACGTTCGACGGCGCCGTCGTGGGCGCGGGCGGGCACCGGGAGCAGATCGCCTACCGGCGCCGGGTGCAGCCCGTGTTCCAGGACCCGTACTCGTCGCTCGACCCGCTGTACTCGGTGTTCCGCGCGATCGAGGAGCCGCTGCGCGCCCACGACTACGGGGACGCGCGGGCCCGGCGGGCCCGGGTGGAGGAGCTCGCCGAGCAGGTGGCCCTCAGCAAGGGGCAGCTCCAGCGGTTCCCGTCGGAGCTGTCCGGCGGGCAGCGCCAGCGCGTCGCCATCGCGCGGGCCCTGGCCCTGTCGCCCGAGCTCGTGGTGTGCGACGAGGCCGTCTCGGCGCTCGACGTCGTGGTGCAGGCGCAGATCCTCCAGCTCCTCGCGAGCCTCCAGGAGGAGCTGGGCCTGACCTACCTCTTCATCACCCACGACCTCGCGGTGGTGCGGCAGATCGCCGACCGCGTGCTGGTGATGCAGCAGGGCCGCATGGTCGAGGAGGGCACGGTCGACGCCGTCTTCGACTCGCCGAGCACGGACTACACGCGGGCGCTGCTCGACGCCATCCCGGGCCGGGACCTGGAGCTCGCGCTCTGACGGTCCCGGGGGTGCCGCGGCGGGTGCGGCTCGCGTTGACCATCCCGCCGCGGCGCCACTAGGATGACTGGCGGTGCCGTGCGCCTTCCGGCGACCACCGGCACCTCACGAGCGCCGCACACGCAGAGCTCACACAGACCCTGTCCGTACTACGCCATGTCCGCATCGGAGCATCGAACTCAATGACCATCTCCACCCCTGCGAAGTCCGCCCCCCAGGTTGCCGTCAACGACATCGGCACCGAGGAGGACTTCCTTGCTGCCATCGACGCCACCATCAAGTACTTCAACGATGGTGACATCGTCGAAGGCACGATCGTCAAGGTGGACCGTGACGAGGTCCTTCTCGACATCGGCTACAAGACCGAGGGTGTCATCCCGTCCCGGGAGCTCTCGATCAAGCACGACGTCGACCCTGGCGAGGTCGTCGCCGTCGGCGACGCCGTCGAGGCACTTGTTCTCCAGAAGGAGGACAAGGAAGGCCGTCTGATCCTGTCCAAGAAGCGCGCACAGTACGAGCGCGCCTGGGGCACGATCGAGAAGATCAAGGAGGAGGACGGCGTCGTCACCGGCACCGTCATCGAGGTCGTCAAGGGTGGTCTCATCCTCGACATCGGCCTGCGCGGCTTCCTCCCCGCATCGCTCGTGGAGATGCGTCGCGTCCGCGACCTCCAGCCGTACGTCGGCAAGGAGATCGAGGCCAAGATCATCGAGCTCGACAAGAACCGCAACAACGTCGTGCTGTCGCGTCGTGCGTGGCTCGAGCAGACGCAGTCCGAGGTCCGCTCCACCTTCCTGCAGACCCTGCAGAAGGGCCAGGTGCGCCCCGGTGTCGTCTCCTCGATCGTCAACTTCGGTGCGTTCGTGGACCTCGGCGGTGTCGACGGTCTGGTGCACGTCTCCGAGCTGTCCTGGAAGCACATCGACCACCCGTCCGAGGTCGTCGAGGTCGGCCAGGAGGTCACGGTCGAGGTTCTGGACGTCGACTTCGACCGCGAGCGTGTCTCGCTGTCGCTGAAGGCGACGCAGGAGGACCCGTGGCAGACCTTCGCCCGTACGCACGCCATCGGTCAGGTCGTGCCGGGTAAGGTCACCAAGCTCGTCCCGTTCGGTGCGTTCGTCCGCGTCGAGGACGGCATCGAGGGCCTGGTCCACATCTCGGAGCTGGCCGTGCGCCACGTCGAGCTGCCGGAGCAGGTCGTCACCGTCGGTGCCGAGGTGTTCGTCAAGGTCATCGACATCGACCTGGAGCGCCGCCGTATCTCGCTGTCGCTCAAGCAGGCCAACGAGGGCGTGGACCCGGAGTCCGAGGACTTCGATCCCGCGCTGTACGGCATGGCCGCCGAGTACGACGAGGCCGGGAACTACAAGTACCCGGACGGCTTCGACCCGGAGACCAACGAGTGGCTCGAGGGCTTCGAGGCGCAGCGCGAGGCGTGGGAGGCGGAGTACGCCAAGGCGCACGAGCGCTGGACCGCGCACCGCAAGCAGGTCGCCGAGGCGCTGGCCGCGGACACGGACGCGTCCTCCGACGCCCCGGCCTCCGCTCCCGCCGGCAACACCTCGTACTCCTCGGCCCCGGTCGAGGAGGCCGGTGGCACGCTGGCCTCGGACGAGGCGCTCGCCGCGCTTCGCGAGAAGCTCACGGGCAACTGACCCGAGCCGTTCGACGGCCCGTCGCTCCCCGTACCGGGGGCGGCGGGCCGTCGCCGTTTTCGGGATGCGGTGCGCGACACCGGCCGGATCGGGCTCACAGCGCCCTGAACTGGTGCGATGCATGTGCGCGGGGTGCCCGGTGGTATCACACGGTCACTGGTCAGGACAGCCGGAGTGCTGTTGGATAACGCCTCATGAGCCGACCCGGACCCGACGAGGCACGGGGCGCGTCGCCCGCTGCCCTCCTCGCGCCCGAGCGGTGCGTCGTGCCCTTCACCGGGCGAGGACGGGAGCTCGCGGAGCTGCGCTCGTGGGTGCGCTCCCGCGAGCCGGTGGCGCTGCGCCTGCTGTCGGGTCTGGGCGGCGTCGGCAAGACGCGGCTGGCCCTGGAGCTCGGCCGGCGGCTGCGGCGCACGGGCTGGACCGTGGTCCACGTACCGCCCGGTCAGGAGGTTGCGACGGTCGAGCGCGTCGCCGACGCCCGGCGCGTCCTGCTCGTCGTGGACGACGCCGGGTTCCGGGCCGGGCTGCCCGCCATGCTCGACGCGATCGGTGCGACCCGGTGGCGCGGCCGCCTGCGCGTGCTCCTCCTGGCCCGCACCGGCGGGCAGTGGTGGCCGCGCGAGCGGTGGACGAGCAGCCTGTGGGCCGGCGGGACTCCGTCGGTCACCCAGATGGCGCTGGACCCGGCGCTGGAGGGCAGCCTGGACGTCGCGTACGACCCGGCGCTCGACCTGGCCGTCGAGCGGCCGGACGGCGAGCGTGCCGTGATCGAGGCGGCCGCCTCCCGGTTCGCCCGTGCCCTGGGGCGGCCGGTGCCCCGGATCCGGTACGACCCGGCGCCGGACCGCCGGCCGCGCGTCCTGGACCTGCACGCCGTGGCCCTCGTCGCGGTGCTGGACGGCGACGTCCCCGACCCGGCCGCGGCGCTCGGCGTGGTGCTCGAACGCGAGCGGGCCGGCTGGACGGCGTCGGCCGTGGCGGCCGGGCTGCTCTCAGAGCGGTCGCCCGGGCCCGGACCCGCGGACGAGGACGTCACGGTCGCCGACGCCGTCCTGACCGTGGCGACCCTGCTGGGCGACGCCTCCGACGATGGGCTCCGGGCGGCTCTGCGCCGGGCCGGGGCGGGAGCGGCACCCGGGCGGGAGGCCGACGTCCTGGTGTGGGTACGTGCCCACCTGCCCGCCGTGCCGCGGCTGGGGGAGCTGCTCGTCTCGCGGGTCCTGACCGCCTCGGCCGCGCTGGCTGCCCGGTGCACGAGCGACCTGGACGCCGACCAGGCGTTCGCCGTGCTCGGGTTCGCCGCGGCGATGGGGCTGGACCGTCCTACTGCCGAGCGCGACGTGACCGGCGAGGTGATCGAGGTGGTGGCCGCCGCGCTGCCGGCCGGATCGGCCGCGGACCTGCCCGGCCTGCTGCGCGTCATCCGCCGGCTGCCGCGCTCCTCGGGCCCCCTGGTGGTGCCGGTCCTGGACCGGCTCACGCACCGGGCCGCGGAGCTGTCGCGCACGGCCGGCGGGGTGGCGCAGCGTGCCGAGGCGCTGAGCGACCTCGGCACCACGCTGGTGGCCGAGGGCGACCCGGACGCCGCGGTGGTGGTGCTGCGCGAGGCCGTGGCGCTGTGGCGGGAGCTGTCGCGCGACGACGCCGACCGGTACCGGCCGCCGCTGTGCACCGCGCTGAACAACCTGGGCATGGGGTACTGGGCGGTGGGCCGGCACGGTGACGCCCTGACCGTCCAGGAGGAGGTCGTGGCACTGTGCCGCCGGTTCCCGCCGGGGGACGGGCCCTGGGCCGACGCCGAGCACGCGCGCGCCCTGCAGAACGCCGGGGTGTCCTACACGGAGCTCGGCCGGACCGGCGAGATCGAGGCCGCGCAGCGGGCCTCGCTCGACCTGTACCGCCGGCTCGCCGCGGGCGACCCGGTCCAGTACGAGCCGCGGCTCGCCGCCGTGCTCGGCAACTTCGAGGCCCTCACGGAGAGCGGGCGGCCCGAGGACGCCCTCCCCGCGAACGTCGAGGCCGTCGCCATCCGGCGGCGGCTGGCCGCGGACCGTCCCGAGCACCTCGCCGAGCTCGCATGGTCCCTCGGCCAGCTGGGCACCACCCTGGAGGCGCTCGGGCGGTACGAGGAGGCCGGCGTCGTGCTCGTCGAGGCCCTGGAGATCCAGCGCCGGCTCGCGAAGGAGAACGAGCGCGGCACCCGCCCCGACCTCGCCGGCGCACTCTCCGCGCTCGGCGCGCTGTACTCGACGGTCGGCCGCGCCGACGAGTCGCTGCGGCTGGAGCGCGAGGCGCTGGAGATCCGCCGCGACCTGGCCCGCGAGCACCCGGAGAAGTACCTGTACTACCTGGCCCACTCGCTGTCCAACCTCGGTGTCACCCTCGCCCGGCGGGGCCGGTACGACGAGGCGGTGCTCCTGGAGGAGGAGGCGGTCGCCGTCCGCCGGGAGCTGGCGCGCGAGAACGCGCGGTCGCTGAAGTACCTCGCGCAGTCGCTGTCCAACCTCGGCGTGCGCTACGCCGACCTGGGGCGGTTCGAGGAGGCGCTGCGGCCCACCCAGGAGGCCGTCGACATGCTGCGCCGGCTCGTGCGCGAGGAGCCCGAGAAGTACCGCGCCGGGCTGGCCGAGGCGCTCGCCAACCTCGGGGCCACCCTGCTCGACCTGGGGCGCGCCGACGAGTCCCTGCGGCCGATGCGGGAGGCCGTGGTCATGCGGCGTGCCCTCGCGCTGGAGAACCCGGACAAGCACCGGCCCGACCTGGCGCTCGCGCTGTCCAACCTGGCCAGCGCGCTGAGCGCGGTGGGGGACAACGTCACCGCGCTCGGCCACGCGCGGGAGGCCGTGGAGATGCGCCGCCGGCTCGCCGCCGACCTGCCCGAGCGGTACCGGGCCGAGCTGGAGCGCTCCCGTGGGGTGCTCACCCGGATCGACGCGGCGATCCGCAACCCGCCGCCGGCCCGGTAGCCGGCCCGCGGGTCACCCCTCGACGCGTTCGGCGAACTGGGTGCGGTACAGGTCCGCGTACAGGCCGCCCGCACCGATCAGCTCGGCGTGCGTGCCCGACTCGGCCACGCGGCCGTCGTCGAGCACCACGATGCGGTCCGCCGCGCGCACCGTGGACAGCCGGTGCGCGATGACCAGCGACGTCCGCCCCGCCAGGGCCTGGTCGAGGGCGGCCTGCACGGCCGCCTCGGACTCCGAGTCGAGGTGCGCCGTGGCCTCGTCGAGCACCACGACGTCGGGCGCACGCAGCAGCAGGCGCGCGATGGCGACGCGCTGCCGCTCACCGCCCGAGAGGCGGTACCCGCGGTCGCCCACGACGGTCTCCAGGCCCTCGGGCAGCCGGTCCACCAGGTCCCAGACACGTGCCTGCCGCAGCACCCGCTCCAGGTCGGCGTCGGACGCCTCCGGGCGCACGAACCGCAGGTTCGCCGCCATCGTGTCGTGGAACAGGTGCGCGTCCTGCGCGACGACGCCGACCGTGGCCCGCAGCGACGCGAACGTCACGTCCCGCAGGTCGGTCCCGGCGATGCGCACGGTGCCGGAGGTCGGGTCGTACATGCGGTTCACGAGCTGCGAGACCGTCGTCTTGCCCGCACCGGACGGGCCGACCAGTGCGACCATCGACCCGGCGGGCACCTCCAGCGAGACGTCGTGCAGCGTGTCCGCCGTCGGGTCCTTGCGCTGGGCGGCGACCGACTCCAGGGACGCGAGCGACACCTCGTCGGCGCGCGGGTACCGGAACGTCACCCCCTCCAGCGTCACCGACGCGCCCCGTGCCGCGACGGCACGCCGCAGGTCGACGGCGTCCGGCCGCTCGGCCACCGACGGCTCCAGGTCCAGCACCTCCAGCACCCGCTCGAACGAGACCAGGGCCGTCATGACGTCGACCTGGACGTTCGCCATCGCCGTGAGCGGCCCGTACAGCCGGGTGAGGTAGGTGGCCAGCGCGACCACCGTGCCGACGGTGAGCTCGTCCGCGATGGCCTGCAGCCCGCCGAACCCGTACACCCCGGCCACGGCGAGGGAGGCGAGGGTGGACAGGCCCACCCGGAACCACGTGCCGAACAGCGCCGTGCGGACGCCGAGGTCCCGGCGCTCGCGGGCGGGTCCCGCGAACCGCTCGGACTCGGTGGCGGGATCGCCGAACACCTTCACGAGGTGCGCCCCGGCCACGTTGAACCGTTCGTTCATCACCTGGCCCAGGTCGGCGTCCACCTCCATGCCCCGCCGGGTCAGCGTCGCGAGCCGGCGGCCGAACCAGCGGGCGGGGAGCACGAAGAACGGGACCAGCACCAGGGCGCCGAGGGTGAGCTCCCACGACATGGTGAACATGGCCCCGAGCGTGAACGCGATGGTCAGCGTGTTCGAGACGACCGTCTGGAGCGTCGAGGTGAACGCGCGCTGGGCGCCGAGCACGTCGCCGTTCAGGCGCTGCACCAGGGCGCCCGTGCGGGCCCGGGAGAAGAAGGCCAGCGGCATGCGCTGGACGTGGTCGAACACCGCGACCCGCAGGTCGAGGATGAGCCCCTCGCCGACCTGCGACGACACGAGCCGGTCCGCGACCGACAGCCCGGCCGCCAGGACGGCGAGCAGTCCCGCGGCGCCGGCCAGCAGGACGACCAGGCGGCCGTCGCCGGCGCTGATGCCCTCGTCGATGATCCGCTGGAACAGCAGCGGCGTGGCCGCGCCCGCGGCCGCCTCCAGGGCGAGGATGAGCACGAAGAGGGTCAGCCGGCCCCGGTAGGGGCGGGCGAAGCCGATGATGCGCCGCAGCGTGGCGCGGCCCAGACGCTGGCGGGCGACCGACCCGTCCTGCGTGAAGGAGCGCATCGTGCGCCCGCCGCCCATGCTCCCGCCACCTCCGTGCATGCTCACCAGCGCATCGTCCCACGGGACGCCGACAGTGCCGGGCCACCGGCTGCCCGCCCGGCGGAGCGTACAGCCGCCCCAGAACGTAGCGGGTGAACCGGGGGTGACCGGGACCACAGGCGTGTTACGCGTTCCCCGGCGCCCGTGATAGAAACCCACGATCGGGCGTCTATGCAGGTCGCCCCATATTTCGATGGATGAGACCCGATGAGTGTCGACGATGGAGGAGCCATGTCCGACCTGGAACCGCAGCGAGGCGGGGGCCGGGTGGCGCTGGTGGACCTGACGGGCGCGGAGGACATGACGGCCGCGCTGCGCCGGCTCCAGGACGAGTGGGGCACCGTGGCCCCCGTGGACCTGGAGCCGGGTGTCCCGGGCTGGCTCGTGCTCGGGCACGCCGAGGTCATGGAGGTCATGCGCACCGAGAGCGTCTTCGCACGCGACCCGCGGCACTGGAAGGAGCGGCTGCCGCTGGACTCGACCCTGCACGCCATCCTGTCCCCGGCGGGCCGGCGCGCGCTGTACTACGCGGACGGCGCCGACCACCGCCGGCTGCGGCTGCCGATGGACGAGGCGTTCTCCAGCCTCGACGAGGCGCAGACGGCCGCCCTGGTGCGCAGCGTGTGCGCCGGGCTCATCGACGCGTTCGCGCCCCAGGGGCAGGCGGACCTGATCGGCGAGTACGCGGCGGCCGTGTCGTTCCTGGCGGTGTCGGGCATGTTCGGGTTCGACGAGCGCCAGGGCATCGCCCTGCTCCGCTGCGCGCACGGCGTGTTCGGCCACGGTGGCGACGCCGTGGCGGCGCTGGAGGCCATGGACCAGATCGTGCTGGACCACGTGCTGGCGACCCGCGCCGACCCGGGCAACAACCTCACGGCGCGCCTGGTCGAGCACCCGAGCTTCGAGGACGACACGGAGATCGTGCACTCGATGGTCGTGGCGATCTGCGCCGCGAACGAGATGCTCGTGACCTGGATCGCGGCCACGCTGCGCCGCATGCTCACGGACCCCCGGTACACGGGCCGCGTCACGGGGGTGCGTCGCGGCCTGGACGACGCGCTGGACGAGACGCTGTGGAGCGAGCCGCCGGTGGCGAACCTCCCGGCGCGGTACGCGGTGACGGACTGCACGCTCGGCCGGGTGCGGATCAAGGCGGGCGACGCGATCGTGATGGGCGTGGCGGCCGCGAACAACGACCCGCGGGTGCGCACCGACGACGACATCTTCGAGGCCAGCAACCGGTCGCACCTGTCCTTCGGCGTCGGCCCGCACGCGTGCCCCGCCCGCAGGCCGGGGCGGCTCGTCGTGAAGATCGCCGTCGAGAGCCTCATGGAGCGGCTCGACCTGCGGCTGACCGACCCCGAGGTGACCTGGGCGCCGTCGCCGTGGTCGCGATACCCCGCCGTCCTGCCCGTGCGGTTCACGCCGGAGCGGCAGGCCGCGCGCACGCCCGTGCGGGCCTGACCGGCCCGGCGGCCGCGGCGTCCGCCGGGCCGGGTCACCCGGCGGCGTCGTGCGCGGTCGTCGTGCGGTGATCCGAGAGGTCGTCGACGAACCGCGTGCTCGCGGCCGAGATCCGGGTGCGGGCCTGGTCGTGCGTGATCGCCGGGGTGCCGTCGCCCGGCTGCGGGCCGTAGTCGCCGAAGAAGGCGTGCACGGCGCCGTCCACGACGGTGAACGTGCTGCCTGGCGGCAGGTTCGCCCGGGAGGCGTCGATCTTCGCGGGCGTGGCGAGCCCGTCCCGCGACGCGGAGACCGACTCCACCGCCGCCGTCAGCGACCCGCTCAGGTCCTGCGCCGGGTAGGAGGCGTACAGCAGCAGCCCGACGACGGGCGCGGCGGTGCCGTCGGCCTTGTCGGCATCGTCGGCGTCCGACGACGCGACGACGCCGCCGAGCGAGTGCCCGCCCACCACCCACCGGTCGGCGCCGGGGACGTGAGCGCGGGCGTCGTCGAACGCCCCGCCGGCGAGGAAGGCGACCGCGAGCGGCTGCTTGGCGATCACGACGGGATGCCCCGCCTCGGCCAGGGGGCGCAGCACGGCGGCATAGGCGCGGGCCTCGACCTTGGCGCCGGGGCGGAAGAAGACGGCGGTGCCGTCCGCGTCCCCGGCCGGGGCGAGCACGACACGCGTCGCGGACTCGGTGACGGTGACCCGGTCGTCGTCGGCCATCGCGGCCAGGGCCGGGGCGGTGGCCGCGAACGGGCGCAGCCAGGCCACGGCGGCGATCCACACGACGCCGACCAGGAGGAGCGCCGCACGGACCACCACGCCGGGCCCACCACCGGGCACCACGGCCCGGCCGGTGCGGGCGGGCAGCAGGCCACGCACCAGGACGAGCGCGCAGCCCAGCACCGTGAGGGTCAGGAGCACGGCGTAGGCGGGGTGCCCGTGGAGCACCGCAGCCCCTGCGGTCAGGCAGGCCCACGCGACGACGGCGAGACCGCCCGCCGCCACGGTGCGAGCGGCCCAGGTGAGCCGGACCGGTTGTCCGGCCCCGGCGGTGGTCCCGACGGTCATGACGTGCTCCTCGACCGGGCGCGCCGGGCGGCCGGCCCGTCCGGTCGCGACGCGCCCGGTCACACCGTACGTGCCCGGCGGGCCGTCAGCCGCCGCCCGAGCAGCCCGTGCCGGGGCGCGAGGAGGTACACCAGGGCGAACACGGCGCCCTGCACGAGGACCACGAGCCCGCCCGAGGCGGCGTCGAGC
The DNA here is from genome assembly GCF_049532985.1 of Promicromonospora sp. MS192. Lineage (GTDB taxonomy): Bacteria > Actinomycetota > Actinomycetes > Actinomycetales > Cellulomonadaceae > Promicromonospora. Next base: position 1,306,695 of record NZ_CP186693.1, read on the forward strand.
CAGTAGCTGAGATAGATGCCGGCCACCGCGCACACCGCGGAGAGCGCGGGGGCGAGCACGAGCATGCGCCCGAACCGGTCGGTGAGCAGGTAGGCGGTGGCGCCCGGGATGATGAGCATCGCCACGACGAGCACGACGCCCACCACCTGGAGCGCGACGACCGAGGTCAGGGCGAGCAGCCCGAGCAGCAGCGCGCCGAGGAACCGGGGCGAGAGCCCGACGGCGTACGCGTGCACGGGGTCGAACGCGTACAGGGTCAGGTCGCGGCGCTTGACGACCAGGACCGTGAAGGTGATCGCCCCCAGCACCGCGATCTGGACGAGGTCGGCACCCGAGACGCCGAGCACGTTGCCGAAGATGATGTGGTTGAGGTCGGTCTGGCTCGGCGTGACGGAGATCAGCACGAGACCCAGCGCGAACAGGGTGGTGAACACGATCCCGATCGCGGCGTCCTCCTTGACCCGGCTCGTGCCGCGGACCGCACCGATCAGCGCGACCGCGAGCAGGCCGAAGACGACGGCACCGAGGGCGAACGGGGCACCGAGCACGTAGGCGAGCACGACGCCGGGGAGCACGGCGTGCGAGACGGCGTCGCCCATCAGGGACCAGCCCACCAGGACGAGCCAGCACGACAGCAGCGCGCACACCACGGCGGCGATCACCGTCGTGGCCAGGGCGTTGACCATGAACTCGTACTGCAGCGGCTCCAGCAGCAGGTCGAGCGGGCTCACGGGGCCTCCTCCGGGACGGGCTGCTGGTCGAGCGGGTCGAGGCCGAACGCGCGGGCGAGGTTCCCGGGGCGCAGCGCCTCGGCGACCGCGCCGTGGAACAGCACGCGGTGCAGCAGCAGCACGGCCTCGTCGGCCAGCTCGGGCAGGGCGTGCAGGTCGTGCGTGGACACGAGGACCGTCCGGCCGTCGGCCGCCAGCTCCCGCAGCAGCCGGACGATCGTGGCCTCGGAGCGCTTGTCGACCCCGGCGAACGGCTCGTCCAGCAGCAGGATGCGGGCGTCCTGAGCGATCCCGCGGGCGACGAACGCGCGCTTGCGCTGCCCGCCCGAGAGCTGCCCGACCTGCCGGTCCGCGAAGGCGGACAGCTCGACCCGGTCGAGCGCCTCGGCGACGGCGGCGTGGTCGGCGGGGCGCGGGCGCCGGGTCAGGCCCAGGTGGCCGTACCGCCCGGTCATGACGACGTCGCGGACGGAGACGGGGAAGTCCCAGTCGACGGCCTCGCTCTGCGGTACGTACGCGACCAGGCCCCGCCGTCGTGCCGCGTCCGGGGGCGCGTCCTCGATGAGCACGCGGCCGGCGTCGGGGCGGACGATGCCCATGATCGCCTTGAACAGCGTCGACTTGCCGGAGCCGTTCATGCCGACCAGCCCGGTCACCCGGCCGGCCGGGACGGTCAGCGTGACGTCGTCCAGGGCCTGGATCTCGCCGTACCGGACGCCGAGACCGCTCACCTCGATGGCCGCGCTCACGACGCGTCGCCCGTCAGGCCGGCGAGGATCGTCGCCGTGTCGTAGCGGATCAGGTCGAGGTAGGTGGGCACCGGTCCGTCCGCCTCGGAGAGGGAGTCGACGTAGAGGGTGCCGCCGAAGCGGGCACCGGTCGCCGCCACGACCTGCTGCATCGGCTTGTCGGAGACCGTCGACTCGCAGAACACGGCGGGGACGTCGTTGGCCCGGACGAACTCGATCGTCCCCGTGATCTGCTGCGGCGTGGCCTGCTGCTCGGCGTTCACCGGCCAGACGTACCGTTCCGTCAGGCCCGCGTCGCGGGCGAGGTAGGAGAACGCCCCCTCGCAGGTCACCAGGGCGCGCTGGTGCTCCGGCAGCGCGGACAGGCCGTCCACCAGCTCGTCCTGCACCTCCTGGAGGTCGGCCTGGTAGGCGGCGCCGTTCGCGGCGTACTGGTCGGCGTGACCGGGGTCGAGCTCGCTGAACGCGGCCACCATGTTGTCGACGTAGCGCTGCACGTTCAGCGGGCTCATCCACGCGTGCGGGTTGGGCTTGCCGGCGTAGGCGTCCTCGGTGATGTCCACGGGTTCGACCCCGTCCGAGACCACCACGTGCGGGACGTCCACCGACTCCACGAACTGCTCGAACCAGGACTCGAGGTTGAGGCCGTTGTCCAGGATCAGGTCCGCCTCCGAGGCCTGCGCGATGTCGCGGGGCGTCGGTTCGTACCCGTGGATCTCCGCGCCCACCTTGGTGATCGACTCGACCCGCAGGTGCTCCCCGGCGACGTTCTGCGCCACGTCTGCCAGCACGGTGAACGTGGTCAGGACCACCGGCCGGTCGTCGGCCGCGCGGCCCGGGAGCTGGAGCGCGCACCCCGACAGCGCCACGGCCACGGCAGTGACCATGAGGGCGAGGCGGGCCGGGACGGGTCTGCGAGGTGCGCGAGGCATGTCTCGACCCTAGAAGTTCGGACACCCGAAAACAAGCACGCGGACGTGCGAACACGAGCTGGCGGGCGTGCCTCCCGCCGCCGGGTAGCCTGGGCGTGGTGCGGCACCCCGCACCGCAGCACCGCCCCACACCCGGCCCTGAGGACCACATGTTCCGTATCGGACTCACCGGAGGCATCGCGGCCGGCAAGTCGGTCGCGGCCACGCGCCTGGCCGAGCTCGGCGCCGTCGTCGTCGACCACGACCTGCTGGCCCGGGAGGCCGTCGCACCCGGCTCCGTGGGCCTGGCCGAGATCACCGAGGCGTTCGGCCCCGGCGTCCTCACGCCCGACGGCGACCTGGACCGCCCGGCGCTCGGCGCCCTCGTCTTCGCCGACGCCGCCGCCCGCGAGCGTCTCAACGAGATCGTGCACCCCGAGGTGCGCCGGCTGTCGGCGGAACGGGAGGCCAAGGCGGGTGCCGCCGACCCGGCCGCCGTCGTCGTGCACGACATCCCCCTGCTCGTCGAGACCGGGCAGGCCGGCCACTTCCACCTCGTGGTGGTCGTGCACACGCCCGCCGAGCAGCGGGTGCGCCGCCTGGTCGAGACCCGCGGGCTGGCCGAGGACGCCGCGCGCTCGCGCATCGCGGCGCAGGCGAGCGACGAGCAGCGGCTCGCGGCCGCCGACGTCACCCTCGACGGAACGGGCAGCGAGGACGAGCTGCGCGCCCAGGTGGATACCCTGTGGCAGCGCGTGGCCGCCGAGGTCGCGCAGGAGGCGGAGGCGGACTCCGCGTGAACCGGCCGGCCCGGGTGAGGAGCGTGCGCGATGAAGGTGCTGGTCACGGGGTTCGAACCGTTCGGTGGTGACGCCGTCAACGCCTCGGCGGACGCCGTGGCGGCGCTCGCGGCACGCTGGACGGGCCCCGACGAGCTCGTCACCGCGGTCCTGCCGGTGGTGTTCGACGAGGTCCGGCGGCCGGGCGGCCCGCTCCTCGGCCTGCTGGACCAGCACGCGCCCGACGTCGTGGTCGCCGTCGGCCTGGCCGACGGCGTCACCCAGGTACGGGTCGAGCGGGTCGCGATCAACCTGATGGACGCGCGCATCCCCGACAACGGCGGGGCCCGCCCCGTCGACCTCCCTGTCGCCGACGGCGGACCCGCCGCCCGGTTCGCGACGCTCCCCGTCAAGGCCGCGGTCGACGCGGTCCGCGAGGCGGGCATCCCCGCCGGCGTCACCTACAGCGCGGGCACCTACGTCTGCAACGCCACGTTCTACGCCCTGCAGCACGCCCTGGCCGAGCGACCCGGCGTGCTCTCGGGCTTCGTCCACGTGCCGCGCAGCACCGAGGAGGTCGGGGCGGACGTGACGACGTCGGCCCTGGCCGACGGCGGCGCGGCGCACCTCCCGCTCGACGCCCTGGCCCGTGCCCTGGAGATCGTGGTGCGGACGGCGCTCGCGGCGGTGCGCGGCGAGCTGTCCGAGCCGCAGGAACCGGCGGGCACGCTGCACTGACACCGCCCGGCGCGGGGAGTGTCAGTGGTCGGTCGTACCGTAGTGGCATGCGACCCGTGACCGATCTGCAGCGCACGGTGGCCCCGTTCGAGGTCATCTCTGAGTACCAGCCCGCCGGCGACCAGCCGACGGCGATCGCCGACCTCGCCCGGCGCGTCGAGGCGGGCGAGAAGGACGTGGTGCTGCTCGGCGCCACCGGTACGGGCAAGTCGGCCACGACCGCCTGGCTCGTGGAGAAGCTCCAGCGCCCCACCCTGGTGATGGCACCCAACAAAACGCTCGCCGCGCAGCTCGCGACCGAGTTCCGGGAGCTGCTGCCGAACAACGCCGTCGAGTACTTCGTGTCGTACTACGACTACTACCAGCCCGAGGCGTACATCGCGCAGACGGACACCTACATCGAGAAGGACTCCTCGATCAACGACGAGGTCGAGCGGCTGCGGCACTCCGCCACCTCCTCGCTGCTGACCCGGCGCGACGTCGTGGTGGTCGCGTCCGTCTCCTGCATCTACGGCCTGGGCACGCCGCAGGAGTACGTGGACCGCATGGTGCGGCTCGACGTGGGCGACGTGATCGACCGCGACCAGCTCCTGCGCCAGTTCGTGACCATGCAGTACACGCGCAACGACATGGCGTTCACGCGTGGCACGTTCCGGGTGCGCGGCGACACCGTGGAGATCATCCCGGTCTACGAGGAGCTCGCGATCCGGATCGAGATGTTCGGCGACGAGATCGAGTCGATCCAGACCCTGCACCCGCTCACGGGTGACGTGGTGCGCAGCGAGCAGTCGATCTACGTGTTCCCGGCCACGCACTACGTCGCGGGCCCGGAGCGCATGGAGCGGGCCATCGCCGGCATCGAGAAGGAGCTGGAGGAGCGGCTCGCCGAGCTGGAGAAGCAGGGCAAGCTGCTGGAGGCGCAGCGGCTGCGCATGCGCACCACGTACGACATCGAGATGATGCGAACGATCGGCACCTGCAACGGCATCGAGAACTACTCGATGCACATCGACGGCCGCGAGCCGGGCACGGCGCCCAACACGCTGCTCGACTACTTCCCCGAGGACTTCCTGCTCGTCATCGACGAGTCGCACCAGACCGTGCCGCAGATCGGCGCGATGTACGAGGGGGACGCGTCGCGCAAGCGCGCCCTGGTGGACCACGGCTTCCGCCTGCCCAGCGCGATGGACAACCGCCCGCTCAAGTGGGAGGAGTTCACCGAGCGCATCGGGCAGACGGTGTACCTGTCGGCGACCCCGGGCGACTACGAGCGCTCGCTGTCGGACGGCGTGGTCGAGCAGGTGATCCGCCCCACCGGCCTGGTCGACCCCGAGGTGGTGGTGAAGCCGACCACCGGGCAGATCGACGACCTGCTGGGCGAGATCCGCGACCGGGTGGAGCGCAACGAGCGCGTGCTCGTGACCACCCTGACCAAGAAGATGGCCGAGGACCTCACGGACTACTTCCTGGAGCGCGACGTGCGGGTGCGCTACCTGCACTCCGAGGTGGACACGCTGCGTCGCGTCGAGCTGCTGCGCGAGCTGCGGCTCGGCGAGTACGACGTGCTCGTGGGCATCAACCTGCTGCGCGAGGGCCTGGACCTGCCGGAGGTGTCGCTCGTGGCGATCCTGGACGCGGACAAGGAGGGCTTTCTGCGTTCGGGCCGGTCCCTGATCCAGACCATCGGCCGTGCGGCCCGCAACGTGTCGGGTCAGGTGCACATGTACGCGGACAAGATCACGCCGGCGATGCGCGAGGCCATCGACGAGACGAGCCGGCGTCGCGAGAAGCAGATCGCGTACAACACCGAGCGCGGCATCGACCCGCAGCCGCTGCGCAAGAAGATCGCGGACGTGACCGACATGCTGGCGCGCGAGGACCTGGACACCCAGGAGCTGCTCGCCGGCGGGTACCGGAACAGCCGCAAGGCCAAGGGGGAGGGGCGCCCCGGCGCACCGGTCCCGGGTACGCCGAAGGAGGCCGCGACGTCGGGCAACCGGCTGGCCGGCGCGGCGGCGAGCGAGCTGGCCGAGCTCATCCAGGAGCTCACCGACCAGATGCACGCGGCGGCCGGGGAGCTCCAGTTCGAGGTCGCGGCACGTCTGCGCGACGAGATCTCGGGGCTCAAGAAGGAGCTGCGGCAGATGCAGGCGGCGACGGCGTGACGCCCGGCCGGGGCGGCCGACTTCATCCTTGACCCGTCCTGACGGGGGCGAGGAGCCTGATCGCGCGAGGGCAGGTACGCCGGGCGCGACGGGCCAGGAGGCCGTGATGCGGGCACTGACGCAGGACAGGTACGGCTGGGACGCCCTCGCGGTGCGCGAGGTGCCGGACCCGGTGCCCGGCACGGGACAGGTGCTCGTCCGGGTGCACGCCGCCGGCGTGAACCCGTACGACTGGCACTTCGCGGAGGGGCAGCCGCTGGTCGCCCGCCCGACGATGGGCGGGCTCCGGGGTCCGCGCCCGCCGGTCCGGGGCGCCGACCTGGCGGGCGTCGTGGTCGGAACCGGACCGGACGTCACCGCCTTCGCCCCGGGCGACGAGGTGTTCGGCTTCGGCAGCGGGGGAACGTTCGCGGAGCTGGCGCTGGCCGCCGAGGACGCCCTGGCCCACCGGCCCGCCGAGCTCACCCCGGTGGAGGCGGCTGCGGTTCCGATGGCGGGCGTCACCGCGCTGCAGCACCTGCGGGAGGCGGCGCTCGCGGCCGGGCAGCGGATCGCGATCACGGGCGCGGGCGGTGGCATCGGCCATCTCGCCGTGCAGATCGCCGCTGCCCGGGGCGCGCGGGTGACCGGGGTGTGCAGCGCGGGAAACGCGGAGCTGGTACGTGAGCTGGGGGCTGCCGAGACCGTCGACTACGCACGCGAGGACTTCACGGCCGGCCGGCGCCGCTTCGACGTCGTCCTCGCCAACGCCGGGCGGTACCCGGTGCGGGCGCTCGGGCGCGTGGTGGTACCCGGTGGCCTGGTCCTCGTCAACGACGGCAGCAAGGAGGGGCTGCTCGGCCCGCTGCCCGACCTGCTGTCGGCACCCCTGGTGTCCCGGTTCAGCCCCTACCGGGTGCGCAACGTGACGGCGACGTCCAGCGGCGCCGACCTCGCCGTCCTTGCCGGCCTGGTGACCGACGGCGTGCTGCGGCCCGTGGTCAGCGCGACGTATCCCCTGGACCAGGCGGTGGAGGCGGTCCGGCAGGTTGCCGGGCACGGGCACGCGCGCGGCAAGCTGGTGGTCACGCCCGCATGATGGACCCGCCGAACGTGGCGTGGGTCACGTCCGGGAACAGATCAGGGGTCCCGTATGCTTTCCCTCCGTTGGAGGGGAGTACCTCGAAACGGCCTGGCCGTCATCACAGCTGCCGATGACGCCAGCTCGGCCTGGCCGGTCCGTCGTGGTGCGCTGTCGCCTGGTTTCGGTCAGGCTGGTGCACGGGGCGGGCGAGGAAGACCTCCGGTGCCCTGCTGTACCCACCGGAGGCTCGATGCGATCGCGCGTTCCTCCCTGTTCCGGAAGGAAGCAATGGTCCACGAACTGCCCGTGACCTTCGAGATCATCGCGCTCGGTGCGATGGTCGTCCTGCTGGTGGCCGATCTCCTGATCGTCGGGCGACGCCCCCACGTGCCCTCCATGAAGGAGAGCGCGATCTGGGTGGGGTTCTACGTGGCCCTGGCCCTGATCTTCGGTGCGATCGTCTGGGGGGTCGGCGGCGTCACCCCGGCCGCGGAGTTCTACGCCGGCTGGCTCATGGAGTACTCCCTGAGCGTCGACAACCTCTTCGTGTTCGTCATCATCATGGCGCGCTTCGCGGTGCCGCGTGACCAACAGCAGCGGGTGCTGATGGTCGGCATCATCATGGCGCTCATCTTCCGTGCCGCCTTCATCCTCGCGGGTGCCGCGCTGATCGAGCAGTTCACCTGGCTCTTCTACATCTTCGGCGCGTTCCTCATCTACACGGCCATCCACCAGGCGCTGCCGGAGAGCGAGGAGGACAAGGACGACTACAAGGAGAACGTCCTCATCCGCCAGATGCGCAAGGTTCTCCCGCTGCACCACCAGTACAACGACGGCAAGCTCACCACCACGATCGACGGGCGCCGGCTCTTCACGCCCCTGATCATCGTCTTCCTGGCGATCGGCTCGACGGACGTGCTGTTCGCCGTCGACTCGATCCCCGCGATCTTCGGCATCACCCGTGACCCGTTCATCGTGTTCGCGACCAACCTGTTCGCCCTCATGGGCCTGCGGCAGCTCTACTTCCTGCTGGGCGGCCTGCTCGACCGGCTGGTGTACCTGCCCTACGCCCTCTCGGTCATCCTCGGCTTCATCGGCGTCAAGCTGATCCTCGAGGCGCTGCACACCAACTCGCTGTCCTGGATCAACGGTGGCGAGGGCTTCCACTGGGCCCCCGAGATCCCGATCTGGCTGTCGCTGACGGTGATCGTCGTGTCGCTGGCGGTGGGCACGATCGCGAGCCTGATCAAGTCGGCGTACGACGCGCGCAAGGAGGCGGAGAAGCCGGTCGAGGAGCCCGCGTCCTCCGACTCCACGTCGTAGTCCCTGCGCACCGCGGTCCCCGCGCAGGACGGCCGGCGGTCGCGCCCACACCGGTGGGCGCGACCGCCGGCCGTCTGCTGCCGTGCGGTGGGTGGTCAGACGACCGTGTAGTCCACCTGGATCGAGAAGATGTCCTGGCCGCCGGACCGCAGCGTGCCGGTGAACGCCCGGTCGTGCGCGTCGGGCTCGGTGGGCGCCGAGGGCTCGACCTCCACCGTGCACGTCCGGCCCGCCGCCGCGAGGTGGTCGGCCCGCAGCCGGTAGGAACCCGGCTGCCACCGGGCGGCCGGCCCGGCCGCCGCCTCCAGGACGTGGTCGAAGAGTGCGAACGTGGCGTAGCCCGCCACGGACACGGGCAGTGCGGGGTACCCGGCGAAGTGTCCCTGGCACAGCGACGGGTCCACGGTCATCCGGGCGGTGGCGCTGCGATCGTCGGCGGACACGTCGGTGAGCGGTGCGGGTGCCGCGTACGGCTGTGCGGGTCCGGTCGCGTCGGGTGCCGTGGCCGGGCCCATCAGGCGGCGGAACACGGGTACCGACAGCACCAGGTACTCCATGTCGAGCCGTGCCACCAGGGTGCCGTCGGCGTCGTGCAGCTCGGTCTCGGCAACCGCGCGGTTGCGGCCGGACATCCGGGCGCTGGCGGTGCCGTGCAGGGGACCGCCGCCCAGGCGGCCGGGCGGGGACCCGGTGGGCGGGTACATGCGGCCCACCCCGCGGTGCGCGAGGTAGTAGTGCTTCCCGGGCGCCGGGTTCGTGGTGGCCGCGGCGCACAGGCCCAGGATGGCGAGGTGTCGTCCGGCCTCCGCGATGTTGATCACGGGTGCCTGGCGTCCGGTGGGCGACTGGACCGGGACGGTGGCACCGGCCAGCCCCGGGGCGGGGCTGACCAGGTCACCGAGGGCGTAGTAGGGCGGCGTCACGCAGATGCGCGGGCCGATGTCCGCGTAGGTCGTCGTCGTGCTCAAGACAGAGGTCATGCCTTGCCTCCCCGAACGTATGAAGCAGTGTCCGAACAGGCATCATGTGCATCACGCAACGCGCCACGCCATCGACGAAACCTGATGTTTGCGTAAGAATCTTCACATGGCGAAGTATTGGGACTATCGGGCGAAACCGCCGATGACCACGTCCCAGGCGCGCACGCTCCGCTCGGCGATCACCCCGCGGGTCGCGAACGGGTCCTCGTCCAGGATGCGCAGGGCCTCGTCGGCCGAGTCCGCCTCGACGACGACCAGGGCCCCGGTGCCGCCGTCGACGGGTCCCGACGCCCGGACGACGCCGTCCGCGTTGAGTGCCCGCAGGAAGTCGCGGTGGCTGGGCCGGACCTCGTCGCGCGTCGCGACGTCGTCGGTGTACGTGTAGCTCACGGCGTAGGTGCTCATGGGCGCCAGCCTGCCATCCGGGCGGGCGAGCCGGTTAATTCTTGATGAAGATGCTCGTCACCGGCACGCACGGGGCCCACACTCGGACCATGGACGCAACCGGGAACCACTTCGACCTCGTCGTGATCGGCTCCGGCCCGGGAGGGCAGAAGGCCGCGATCGCGGCCGCCAAGCTCGGCCGGCGGGTCGCCGTGGTGGAACGGCGCGACCAGGTCGGCGGGGTGAGCCTGCACACCGGCACCATCCCGTCCAAGACGCTGCGCGAGGCCGTGCTCTACCTGACGGGCCTGCAGATGCGCGACGTGTACGGCTCCAGCTACCGGCTCAAGGAGCACATCACCGTGCCGGACCTGCTGGCCCGCCTGCAGCACGTCATCGGGCGGGAGATCGAGGTGGTGCGCAGCCAGCTCGCCCGCAACCACGTCGAGACCGTGGCCGGCACCGCCCGGTTCACCGGGCCGCACGACGTCGAGGTGACCGACGCCGAGGGCGACGTCGTCCGGCGGCTGAACGCGGACAAGATCGTCGTCGCGGTCGGTACCCGCCCGGCGCGGCCCGCCCACGTCGCGTTCGACGGCGTCCGCGTGGTCGACTCCGACGGCATCCTGGACCTGGCCGAGGTGCCCCGGACCATGGTGGTGGTCGGGGCCGGCGTGATCGGGATCGAGTACGCGTCGGTGTTCGCCGCGCTCGGCACCCGGGTCACGGTCGTGGAGTCGCGCCCGAGGATCCTCGACTTCTGCGACTCCGAGGTGGTCGAGGCGCTCAAGTTCCAGCTCCGCGACCTGTCGGTGACGTTCCGGCTGGGCGAGACGGTCGAGTCGGTCACGGCGGGGGAGGGCGGCACGATCACCACGCTCGCCTCCGGCAAGCGGATCCCTGCCGACTGCGTGCTGTACTCCGCCGGGCGGCAGGGTGCCACGGACGGCCTCGACCTCGGCGCCGCCGGCCTGGAGGCCGACGCCCGCGGGCGCCTCCAGGTCGACAAGCAGTTCCGGACCGACGTCGAGCACGTGTACGCCGTCGGCGACGTCATCGGGTTCCCGGCCCTGGCGGCGACGTCGCAGGAGCAGGGGCGGCTGGCCGCCTACCACGCGTTCGGGGAGCCGGTCTCCTCGGTGCTGGAGCTGCAGCCCATCGGCATCTACACGATCCCCGAGATCTCCTACTGCGGGGACACCGAGGACCAGCTCACGACCGCGGGCGTGCCGTACGAGGTCGGTGTCGCGCGCTACCGGGAGCTCGCCCGCGGGCAGATCGTGGGCGACTCCTACGGCATGCTCAAGCTGTTGGTCTCGACCGAGGACCGCACCGTGCTGGGCGTGCACGTCTTCGGAACCGGGGCCACGGAGATCATCCACATCGGGCAGGCGATCATGACTACCGGGGGCACCGTGGACCACCTCGTCGACACGGTGTTCAACTACCCGACGCTGGCGGAGGCCTACAAGGTCGCCGCGCTGGACGCGACCAACAAGATGCGCGACGTCGCGCGGTTCGGCCTCTGACGACGGCGGCGCCCGGTCCTCCGCAGGGGAGGCCGGGCGCCGCGGCGCGAACGTCAGCGCGAGGGGTGAGCCGGGCTCACTTGTCGCCGGTGACCGCGGGGACCTCGGCGTCGGCGAGCGTGACGAGCGCCTGCGCGTGGACCGCGTGCTGCCACGTGCCGAGGTCGGCGACCGTCTTGATCCTGAGCTCGGCGAGCATCTCGTCGTGCTTCGGCGTGAGACCCAGCAGCGCCGACGGCGGGGCCGCCAGGATCGCGGCGATGCTCTGGTCCTTGTAGGCCTTGTCGACGAGCTTGTTGAGGTTCAGGCTCACGTGCCTGCCTTTCGTCCGTGCGGTCGAGGAGCGACCGGGCTTTCACCCGGCCGGTGGAAGGATGTCGTGATCCAGTCCGATCTGCAACTTTTGCCCGACTTGTCGGTCTCGCCCCGCCGCCCGGCGTCCGCCTTCTTGTTGTTGTGTTCAAAGAATGAACCAGTCCACTCCGTCCTCTTGCAGGGCTGGACGTTCGTCCGGTTGACTTGGTGACCGTGGTGGTCTCGGAGCTGTCGACCCGGTTGGCCGCTGCGGTCCGGGCCGCCCGCACAGCGGCACGCCGCGGCCCGCTCCAGCCTGCGGTCGAGGGCCTCCCGCACGACGCCGCCGCATGGCCCCCGGTGCTGCTCGACCCCGCGCGTGCCGTCGTGCCGTTCGTCGGACGCGAGCGGGAGCTGACCGACCTGCGCTCCTGGGCCGAGGCGGACGTACCGGTCAGCCTCCGGCTCCTCGTCGCCCCCGCGGGCTCCGGCAAGACGCGGCTCGCCGGCGAGCTCGGCGACCGGCTGGGCGCCTCCGGCTGGACCGTCGTGACCGTACCGCGCGGGCGGGAGGCCGCGGCCGTCCGCAACCGCCCCCCGGGCGACGTCCTGTTCGTGGTGGACGACGCGGCCACCCGGCTCGGCCTGGCCGCCATGCTCGACGCCCTGGTGCGGCCCGCGTGCGGGCGCACCCGGGTCCTCCTGCTGGCCCGTGTCGCCGGCGAGTGGCTCCGGCGGCTGCGCTGGGGGTCGGTGCTCTGGGAGCACCTCGATCCCGGCGACGCCGCCCAGACCGCGCTCGACCAGCGGCTGGATCCCGGCCTGCCGGACTCCGTCGTGCTCGACGGCGCGGTCGCCGCGTTCGCCGAGCACCTCGGCGTGGCGAACCCCGGTGTCGCCGCCGTCCGCCTGCTGGACCCGGCCGGCGGCGCCCGCGTGGCCGACCTGCACGCCGGCGCGGCGCTCGCCGCGCTCGTCGCGGCCGGCGTCCCCGTGCCGGAGGACGAGCCGAGCCCGCTGCGCGCCCTGCTGGAGGTCGCGGCCGACTCGTGGGCGCGGTCGGCGCGCGAGGCGGGCCTCGACCTCGACCGTGAGCAGGTGCAGGACGTCGTCGCCGCGGCCTGCCTGCTCGGGGTCGAGGACGCCGCGGGTGCGCGCGACGTGCTGCGCCGCGTGGTGCCCGGCCTGCCGGGGCGGGCGGGGGCGCGCTGGCTGCTCGGGCTGCCGACCAGCGCGGCGGAGCTCGGTCCGAGTCCGGCGGGCCCGGACCGGGTCGGCGACCTGCTCGTCGTGGACCGCCTCGGCCGGTCGGTGGCTCTCGTCGGCTCGTGCACCTGGGGGCTGTCCCGGAGGGTGGCGCTGCGGGTGGTCCGGATCGCGCGGCGCCTGGAGGTCGAGCTGTCCGAGGTGCCCGGCGCCGCGGCGCTGTCCGCCGAGCTCCTGCGCCGGGCCGCGGACTCCTACGGTGACGACCCGCGCGCGCTGCGGACGGCGTTCCTGCTCAAGCCCCGCAGCATCTCGGACGCCTCGGCCGACGACGTGGACCGGGGTGAGCGGGCGGTCGCGGCGGCCAAGGACGCCGTGGGCCGCGCCGAGGCGCTGGTCGACCTCGGCTCGGCGCTGCGGGACGTGGCGCGCCTGACCGAGTCGCTGGAGGTGCTGGGCACGGGGGTCGCGGCCTGGCGCCGTATCGCCGCCGGCGACCCCGACCGGTACCGCACCGCGCTCGTCTCGGCCGTCAACGCGCTGGGCTCGGCGCACTGGCGCGCCGGCCACACCCGGGAGGCGCTGGCCGCCCAGCGAGAGGCGATCGAGCTGTGCCGGGCGGCCCCGGAACGGGACAGGTCTTGGTGCGAGGCCGAGCTGGCGCGCGTCCTGCTCAGCCTGAACGTGCTGCTGAGCGACACGGGCACGCCGCAGGAGGAGGAGGAGACCTTCGCCGAGCTGCTCCCGATCCTGCGCAACCTGGTCGCGCGCGACCCGCGGCAGTGGGCGACGTTCCTGACCACCGCGCTGTCGAACCGGGCCGTGACCCTCACCGAGAGCCGTCCGGAGGAGGCCGTCCCGTTCGCGCTGGAGGCCGTCGAGCTCAGCCGGCGGATGGTGCTCCTGGCCCCGGAGCGGCACCGGTTCGAGCTTGGCTTCGCCCTGACCAACCTGGCCAACGCCTACGCCGCCCTCGGCCGGGACCGGGAGGCCATCGAGCCGCTCGGCGAGGCCGTCGCGCTGCGCCGCGAGCTGGTCCGCGAGAACGCGGCGGCGCACACGTGGACGCTCGCCTACAGCCTGGCGTCGCTCGGGGCGGTGCTGTCGCGGCTGGGCGAGCTCGACGAGGCAGTCTCCCTGGAGCGGGAGGCCGTGCTGCTGCGCCGCCGGCTCGCCCGGGAGCATCCGGCACGGTACCGCCGGATGCTCGCGGCCTCGCTGTCCAACCTCGCCGTGACGCACTCGCGGGCAGGCGAGCCGGAGGAGGCCCTGCCGCTCGAGCGGGAGGCGGTCGCGATCCGGCGGGCGCTCGCCGAGGAGGGCCAGCCGGGCGAGGAGTACCTCGCCAGCTCGCTGTCCAACCTGGGCGTGCTGTACTCGGAGCTGGGCCGGGCGGCCGACGCCGTGGCCCCCACCGAGGAGGCCGTCGACCGGCTCCGGCGGCTTGCACGCCGGGACCCCGACCGCTTCGAGCCGGACCTCGCCGACGCACTGCTCAACCTCGGCGCGGCGCTGATGGACGCGCGCCGTCCCCGTGAGGGTGTCGAGCCGACCGCCGAGGCGGTGCGGGTGCGCCGGGACCTCGCCCGGCGCAGCCCGGACCGGCACCTGCCGGCGCTCGCGGCGGCCCTGTCGAACCTTGTCTCGGTGCACCTGGACCTGGAGGAGTGGGACGCCGCGGCCGAGCACGCGCAGGAGGTCGTGGACGTGCGGCGCCGGCTCGTCGACGGCTCCTATGCCCACGAGCAGGACCTGTTGCGGGCCCTTGACCTGCAGTCCCGCGTGCGGCGGTCGCGCGTCGCGGGTGGCCCGGCGGTCCGTTGAGCCGGGCGGGTGTGACACGTCTGTCAGTGTGATCCATAGAACAGGCGTGCGAATGTCGGTGAGCCGCCCTAGGATGCCTCTGTGAGCAATCGTCTCGTCGTCTCGGGTGCCCGAGAGCACAACCTCAAGAACGTGGATCTGGACCTGCCCAGGGACCGGCTCGTGGTGTTCACGGGGCTGTCGGGGTCGGGCAAGTCCTCGCTCGCGTTCGACACGATCTTCGCCGAGGGTCAGCGCCGGTACGTCGAGTCCCTGTCCGCATACGCCCGCCAGTTCCTGGGCCAGATGGACAAGCCTGACGTCGACTTCATCGAGGGTCTGTCGCCCGCGGTGTCGATCGACCAGAAGTCCACCAACCGCAACCCGCGGTCCACGGTCGGCACCATCACGGAGGTCTACGACTACCTGCGCCTGCTGTTCGCGCGCGCGGGCACCCAGCACTGCCCGGTGTGCGGCGAGAAGGTGCAGTCGCAGACGCCGCAGCAGATCGTCGACCAGATCCTGGAGCTGCCGGAGGGCACCCGCTACCAGGTGCTGGCGCCCGTGGTGCGGGGCCGCAAGGGGGAGTACGCGGACCTGTTCAAGGAGCTGCAGGCCAAGGGCTTCTCCCGGGCCCGGGTCGACGGCGAGGTCGTGCAGCTGACCGACCCGCCCACGCTCGAGAAGAAGCTGAAGCACGACATCGAGGTGGTCGTGGACCGGCTCGTGTCGCGCGACGGCGTGCAGCGCCGGCTCACGGACTCGGTCGAGACGGCGCTCGCGCTGGCGAACGGGCTCGTGATGATCGAGCTGGTGGACGCCGACATCGACGACCTGGGCCGCACGCGCAAGTTCTCAGAGAAGCGCGCCTGCCCCAACGAGCACCCTCTGGCGCTCGACGAGATCGAGCCGCGGACCTTCTCGTTCAACGCGCCCTACGGCGCGTGCCCGGAGTGCACGGGCATCGGGTTCCGCCTGGAGGTGGACCCCGACCTGCTCGTGCCCGACGACGAGAAGACGCTGCGCGAGGGCGCCGTCGCCCCGTGGGCGCAGACGTCCTCGGAGTACTTCGAGCGTGTGCTGTCGGCCCTGGCCGACGAGATGAAGTTCTCGATGGACGTGCCGTGGCGGGCCCTGCCCGAGCGGGCGAAGGACGCGATCCTGCACGGCCGGGACCACAAGGTGCACGTGCGGTACAAGAACCGGTGGGGCCGCGAGCGGCAGTACTCGACCGGGTTCGAGGGCGCCGTGACGTTCCTGGAGCGCCGGCACCGGGAGACGGACTCGGACTGGTCCAAGGAGAAGTACGAGGCCTACATGCGTGAGGTCCCGTGCCCCACGTGCGGTGGCGCGCGGCTCAAGCCGGAGGTGCTCGCGGTCAAGGTGGACGGGCTGTCCATCGCCGACGTCTCGCGGCTCCCGGTCGGCGAGGCCGCGGAGTTCCTCAAGGGCATCGAGCTCGGCGTGCGCGAGGCGCAGATCGCCACCGAGGTGCTCAAGGAGATCCACGCGCGCCTGGGCTTCCTGCTCGACGTCGGCCTGCACTACCTGACGCTGGAGCGGCCCGCGGGCACGCTGTCCGGCGGCGAGGCGCAGCGCATCCGGCTCGCGACCCAGATCGGGTCCGGCCTGGTGGGCGTGCTGTACGTGCTGGACGAGCCGTCGATCGGCCTGCACCAGCGTGACAACCGCCGGCTCATCGACACCCTCACCCGGCTGCGGGACCTGGGCAACACGCTGATCGTCGTCGAGCACGACGAGGACACGATCCGTGCGGCCGACTGGATCGTCGACATCGGGCCGGGCGCGGGCGAGCACGGCGGCCACGTCATCCACTCGGGCGACTACGCGGGCCTGCTGGAGCAGAAGGACTCCCTGACGGGGGCGTACCTGTCGGGCCGTCGCTCCATCCCGGTGCCCGCCGTACGCCGGCCGACCGACCTGGAGCGGCAGGTCACGGTGGTGGGCGCGCGGGAGAACAACCTGCGTGACGTCGACGTGTCGTTCCCGCTCGGTGTGCTGACCGTCGTGTCGGGCGTCTCCGGCTCGGGCAAGTCGACGCTCGTGAACTCCATCCTGTTCACCGTCATGGCCAACCAGCTCAACGGCGCACGGCGGGTGGCGGGGCGGCACCGGCGGGTGACCGGCCTGGAGCACCTCGACAAGGTGGTGCACGTGGACCAGGGGCCCATCGGCCGCACGCCGCGGTCGAACCCCGCCACGTACACGGGCGTCTGGGACCGGATCCGCAAGATCTTCGCGGAGACCGAGGAGGCGAAGGTCCGCGGCTACGGGCCGGGGCGGTTCTCGTTCAACGTCAAGGGCGGCCGCTGCGAGGCCTGCGCCGGTGACGGCACGATCAAGATCGAGATGAACTTCCTGCCGGACGTCTACGTGCCGTGCGAGGTCTGCCACGGCGCGCGGTACAACCGCGAGACCCTCGAGGTGCACTTCAAGGGCAAGACGGTGGCCGACGTGCTCGACATGCCGATCGAGGAGGCCGCCGACTTCTTCAAGGCGTTCCCGGCGATCTCGCGGCACCTGTCCACGCTGGTCGACGTCGGCCTGGGCTACGTGCGGCTGGGGCAGCCCGCGCCCACGCTGTCCGGCGGTGAGGCGCAGCGCGTGAAGCTCGCCGCGGAGCTGCAGAAGCGGTCGTCGGGGCGTTCGGCGTACGTGCTGGACGAGCCGACCACGGGCCTGCACTTCGAGGACGTGCGCCGTCTGCTCGGGGTGCTGCAGTCCCTGGCCGACAAGGGCAACACCGTGATCGTGATCGAGCACAACCTCGACGTCATCAAGAGCGCCGACTGGGTGATCGACATGGGCCCGGAGGGCGGCAGCGGTGGTGGCACCGTGGTCGCGCAGGGCACGCCCGAGGCCGTGGCCGCCGTGCCGGAGAGCCACACCGGCACGTACCTCGCGGAGATCCTGGACGCCGAGGCGGTCGCGGCGGCCGCGTCGGCCCCGCGAGCGACGAACGGCACGGCAAAGCGCAAGCCGGCGACCCGGAAGCCGGCCAAGGCGAAGGCGGCGGCGAGCGCGTGACGCCTGCCTCATAGGGCTTGCAGGTTCCTGCAACGCGTGTTTCGTCCGGGAGTGTTGACTACGGCCATGCGAAAGAACGGACAGATCAAGCGCATTCTCGCGACGGCCTTCGGCATCTCGCTGGGCGCCACGGCGCTCGTCGCCTCGCCGGCGGCAGCGGCCACGCAGATCGCGCACAACTGCGTGGGCGAGCAGGTGATCCGCTGTGCCAACGTGGAGATGTCGTCCCCCGGGGTGTTCAACGCCCACGCGCGGGTGACTGACAGCGCCGGTGGCGGTAACTACGACGTCATGGTCCACGAGCTCCGCCTCGAGATCCTGCGGGACGGCATCTGGTGGACGGTCAAGGAGGCCACCACGGACGACGGGTGGGAGCCTACCCAGGACGTCCACCGCACCCTGTCGTGGTCGTGCGGTTCGTCCCCGCAGGTTCGCATGCGGGCGATCACGACCATGCAGTGGGCGGACGCGAACGGCGTGAGCCACGGCGAGATCACCTCGGGGAGCGTCACGGTCTGCCCGCGTACCTGACTGTGCCGCGGGAACGCCCCGCTGCCCCTTTCACCGGGGCGGCGGGGCATTGTCGTGCTCGGTGCCGGTCGACAAGCGCACAGGCGTGGCCTCCGGGGCAGGCGCCCCCTAGGGTGGTCCCCATGAGCGGAGCCACGCATGACTACGCCGTGACGGTGCGGTGGACCGGCGCGGGGGAGGCGGGTACGTCGTCGTACACGTCCTACTCCCGGGACCACGAGATCGACCTGCCGCACAAGCCGCCCCTGCCCGGGTCGGCCGACCCGGCGTTCCGGGGCGACCCGGCCCGCAACAGCCCGGAGGAGCTGTTCGTCGCGAGCCTGAGCCAGTGCCACATGCTGTGGTTCCTGCACCTGGCGGCGGAGTCCGGGCTCGTCGTGCGCGAGTACACGGACGCCGCCACGGGCACCATGCGGGTCGAGTCGCGGGGCGAGGGCGCCTTCACGGACGTCACGCTGCACCCGAGGGTCGCGGTGGACGCCGGCGAGCTCGCCACGGACGAGCACCTGGCCGCCCTGCACCACAAGGCCCACGCGATGTGCTTCATCGCCCGCTCGGTGAACTTCCCGGTCCGCGTGGAGCCCACGCCGCTGCACGTCGTCGCCTGACCGGGCGCGGCCGCGACGGGGCGGCCGCGCCACCCGCCCGGGGCCGGCCGTCCGTCCGGGGACGACACCGCGCCCGGGGGCGCCGTCGTGTCAGTGGCAGCGCATAGGTTGGTGCCATGGCGGATCCAGCAACCTACAGGCCCAAGGCGGGAGAGGTCCCGACGTCGCCCGGTGTCTACCGGTTCCGCGACGAGCACGGCCGCGTCATCTACGTGGGCAAGGCGAAGAACCTGCGCCAGCGCCTGGCGAACTACTTCCAGGACGTGGCGCACCTGCACGAGCGCACGCAGCGGATGGTGACCACCGCGGCGTCGGTCGAGTGGACGGTCGTGGGCACCGAGGTCGAGGCGCTCGCGCTGGAGTTCACCTGGATCCAGCAGTACGACCCGCGGTTCAACGTGAAGTACCGCGACGACAAGTCCTACCCGTACCTCGCCGTGACGCTGGGCGAGGAGGTCCCGCGGGCCCAGGTCATGCGCGGCGCCAAGCGCAAGGGCACCCGCTACTTCGGCCCCTACGGGCACGCCTGGGCCATCCGCGAGACCCTGGACCTGCTGCTGCGGGTGTTCCCGATCCGTACCTGCTCGGCCGGCGTCTACAAGCGGGCGGGCCAGTCGGGCCGGCCGTGCCTGCTCGGGTACATCGACAAGTGCTCGGCACCCTGCGTGGGGCGGATCAGCGTCGAGGACCACCGCGCGCTCGTGCTGGACTTCTGCGACTTCATGGCGGGCGACACGGCCAAGTTCGAGCGCCGGCTGACCAAGCGCATGCAGGAGGCCGCGGCCGAGATGGAGTACGAGCAGGCCGCCCGCCTGCGCGACGACATCGAGGCCCTGCGCCGCGCCACGGAGAAGAACGCGGTGGTGCTCGGCGACGCCACCGATGCCGACGTGTTCGCGCTGGTGGGCGACGAGCTGGAGGCCGCGGTCCAGGTGTTCCACGTGCGCGGCGGGCGCATCCGCGGCCAGCGCGGCTGGGTGGTCGAGAAGGTCGAGGACATCAGCGACGGCGAGCTCGTGGAGCACCTGCTGCAGCAGGTGTACGGCTCGG
The DNA here is from genome assembly GCF_049532985.1 of Promicromonospora sp. MS192. Taxonomy (GTDB): domain Bacteria; phylum Actinomycetota; class Actinomycetes; order Actinomycetales; family Cellulomonadaceae; genus Promicromonospora. The sequence continues at coordinate 1,326,587 of NZ_CP186693.1, forward strand.
CGGAGGAGGCGAGCGGCGCGGAGGCCCGCGACGCGGTGCCCCGCGAGGTCCTCGTCCCCGTGCTGCCCCCCGACCTGGACCAGGTGGGTGCCTGGCTCAGCGGCCTGCGCGGCGCCCGCGTGGACGTCCGGGTGCCCCAGCGCGGCGACAAGCGGGAGCTGGCCGAGACGGTCCGCAAGAACGCGGAGCACGCGCTGATGCTCCACCGCACGCGCCGCGCGGGCGACCTGACTACTCGAAGCCAGGCGCTGCGCGAGATCCAGGAGGCGCTGGACCTCGAGTCGGCGCCCCTGCGCATCGAGTGCTACGACATCTCGCACACCCAGGGCACCTACCAGTCCGCTTCGATGGTCGTCTTCGAGGACGGCCTGCCGCGCAAGAGCGAGTACCGCTCGTTCAGCATCCGCGGCTCGGACGGCGACGGTGCACGCGACGACACGCAGGCCATGCACGAGGTGATCACCCGCCGGTTCCGTCGCTACCTCGCCGACCGCCTCAAGGCGAACGACGTCGAGATCTCCGCGGGCGACCTGCCCGCCGGGGAGGACCCGGCGGGCGCGCTGCCCGGTGGTGAGGTGGCACCCGACGCACCCCAGGAGAAGGCGCGGTTCGCCTACCCGCCCAGCCTCGTGGTGGTCGACGGCGGCCCGCCCCAGGTCGCCGCCGCGAAGCAGGCGATGGAGGAGCTCGGCATCACCGACGTCGCGCTGTGCGGCCTGGCCAAGCGGCTGGAGGAGGTGTGGGTGCCGGGGGAGGAGTACCCCGTCATCCTCCAGCGGTCCAGCGAGGGCCTGTACCTGCTGCAGCGCGTCCGCGACGAGGCGCACCGGTTCGCGATCACCCAGCACCGCCGTCGGCGCAGCAAGGGCATGACCGCCTCGGTGCTCGACGACGTCCCGGGCCTCGGGCCGGCCCGCAAGAAGGTGCTGCTGTCCCACTTCGGCTCCCTCAAGCGGTTGCGGGCCGCGAGCGTCGAGGAGATCGCCAGCGTGCGGGGCATGGGAGCCACCACGGCCGCGGCCGTCGTGGCCGCCCTGAAGGCCTGACGCTGGCATGCTTGGAGCCATGAGCAACACCGAGCCGTCGCCCACCACGGCACCCGAGGGGATCGCCGCCGTCGAGGCCGCCACGCACAGCCCCGAGCGCAGCGACCCGCAGGTGCTCGTGATCACCGGGATGTCCGGCGCGGGCCGGTCCCGGGCCGCGGCCGTGCTGGAGGACCTCGACTGGTACGTGGTCGACAACCTGCCGCCCATGATGCTCGTGCCCCTGGTCGACCTCATGGCCAAGGGGTCCAGCATCGAGCGGGTGGCCGTCGTCGTGGACGTGCGTGGACGGGAGTTCTTCTCCGAGCTGGACAAGGTGCTCGTGCACATGACGGAGGCCGGCGTCGCGTACCGGATACTCTTCCTCGACGCGAGCGACGAGGTGCTCGTGCGCCGGTTCGAGCAGGTGCGCCGCCCGCACCCGCTCCAGGGTGACGGCCGCATCCTGGACGGCATCGCCGAGGAGCGGTCCGTCGTGGCGACCCTGGCCGAGCGCGCCGACCTGCGTATCGACACCTCCGACCTGTCCGTGCACGACCTCGCGCGGGAGATCCGCGCCTGGCTCGCCCACGACGCGGTCGAGCAGCTGCGCATCAACGTCATCTCGTTCGGGTTCAAGTACGGCATCCCCCTGGACGCGGACCACGTGGTGGACGTACGGTTCCTGGCCAACCCCTACTGGATCACCGAGCTGCGCCACCTGACCGGGCGTGACCAGCCAGTACGCGACTACGTGCTCGCCCGGCCGGGGGCCGTCGAGTTCATCGACCGGTACGTCGACGCCCTGGCGCCGGTGCTCGCCGGCTATCTCAACGAGGAGAAGCGCTACGTGACCATCGCCGTCGGGTGCACGGGCGGGAAGCACCGGTCCGTCGCCATCTCCGAGGCCATCGCCGAGCGGCTGCGTGCCCGCGGGCAGCTCGTCTCCGTCTCGGCACGCGACCTGGGCCGCGAATGATCCCGCACGCGCCGGGAGCGCCCGACGTGCCCGCCCCGGAGTGGAGCAAGAACCCGTCGGTGGTCGCCCTCGGCGGCGGGCACGGCCTGTCCGCCAGCCTGTCCGCGCTGCGGCTCATGTCGGACCGCCTCACGGCCGTCGTGACGGTGGCCGACGACGGCGGGTCGTCCGGCCGGCTGCGCGACGAGCTGGACGTGCTGCCCCCGGGCGACCTGCGGATGGCGCTCGCAGCGCTGTGCGACGACTCCGAGTGGGGTCGCACCTGGAGCGCGATGCTGCAGCACCGCTTCTCGTCGTCGGGCGAGCTGGACAACCACGCGATGGGCAACCTGCTGATCGTGGCGCTGTGGGAGCTGCTCGGCGACCCGGTGGAGGGCCTCGACTGGGTCGGCCGCCTGCTGGGTGCGCGGGGGCGGGTGCTGCCGATGGCGTCGGTGCCGCTCGTGGTCGAGGCGGACGTCCGGCACGCCGCCGAGCCCGGGGAGCCGGAGCGTCCGCTGGAGACGGTCGTCGGGCAGAGCCGGGTCGCCGTGACCGAGGGGCGCATCGAGCAGCTCCGGCTCCTGCCCGCCGACCCGCCCGCCTCCCCGGAGGCCGTGCAGGCCGTGCTCGACGCCGACTGGGTGGTCCTGGGGCCGGGCTCCTGGTACTCGTCGGTGCTGGTGCACCTGCTGGTCCCGGCGCTCGCCGACGCCCTGCACGCCACGAAGGCGCGCCGCTGCGTGACGCTCAACCTGTCCGCGGAGAACGGTGAGACCGAGGGCCTGACCGCCGTGGACCACCTGGAGGCGCTGCACAAGCACGCGCCCGGCCTGCGGATCGACGCGGTGCTGGCCGACCCGTCCGCCGTCGAGGACGTGGCGGCCCTGGAGGCCGCCGCCGCGTCCATGGGTGCCCGCGTCATCATGCGGCAGGTGCGCCGCGGTGACGACACGGCCCGGCACGACGGCCTGCGCCTGGCCGCCGCCTACCGGGACGTGTTCGAGGGCGTCTACGGCGACGTCTGACCAGCGCACGACGCCGTTCGCCACCGCGATGTCCGCGATGCGAGACCGCTCCTGGACACCGTTGACATGCCCGGAGGGCGGCCGTAACTTCCCGCGCACCGAAACCCGATCAGTCTGATCGGATTTCCGGACCGGAGGGAGACCGGCATGGCACGAGCGATGAACGGCACGGTGCGGACCACGCACGCCCGCTCCCTGTGTCGCGTCCCGCGGTGGTGTCCAGCCGGTCGCTGACCGCACCCGCCCGACCTCCGGCCCTGCGCTGCTGCTCCTGCCTCGCCCGGGCCCGCGCCCCACCACCCGCTCCACCGCACCTCGCCCCCCGCGTCACCCCGGTGACGGACCTTCGTGCACCCTCGCGCAGGTCCGCCTCGCCGTGCCCCGAGAGGACACCCACATGGCCCCGCACCACTCTCACCACCTGAGCCGGCGGCCCGCCGCTCGCCGGCCCGCCCCGACGTCCGCCGTCCGGCAGCCCGCCGCGACGTCACAGGCCGGCGCCGACCGCGCCGTCGCCGGATCCCCTGGCAGTCACGGCGCGCCGCGCCAGGCACCGCAAGGGTCCACCGGACGCCGTCGTGTCGCACCGGTCGTGACGACGGCCCTGGTCACCGGTCTCGTCCTGACCGGCTGCGCCGGACCGGGCGAGGCCGGAGCCGGCGGCACGACACCCGCGGACCCGACGCCGGGCGGCACGCTCCGGTTCGCGCTCGGCGCCGCACCGCAGGGTGTGGACCCGCAGCAGGTGGGTTCCAACGTGAGCATCTACGTGGCGCGCCAGCTCGCCGACTCGCTGACCGACCAGGACCCCGCCACGGGTGAGATCGAGCCGTGGCTGGCCGAGAGCTGGGACGTCAGCGACGACCTGACGCACTTCACGTTCCACCTGCGCGACGGCGTGACGTTCTCGGACGGCAGCGCGCTGGACTCCGCGGACGTCCGGGCGAGCTTCGATGCGATCGCGGGCGACCTCGGGGCCACCGCACCGCTCGCGGCGAGCTACCTGGCGGGCTACGAGCGGACCGAGGCGCCCGACGACCGCACCGCCACCGTCGTCTTCGACGCACCCAACGCGCAGTTCCTGCAGGCCACGTCGACGGTGTCGCTCGCGATCCTGGCCGAGGAGACCGCGCGGGCGGACCCGGCCGAGCGCCTCCAGGGCGACGTCGTCGGCTCCGGGCCCTTCGTGCTGGAGAGCTACACGCAGGACAAGGGCGCGGTGCTGACCAGGCGCGACGGCTACGACTGGGCCCCTGAGCCGGCCGCGCACGCGGGCGAGGCGTACCTGGACCGCATCGAGTTCTCCGTGGTGCCGGAGTCCGGGGTGCGGGCCGGGGGACTCGCGTCCGACCAGTTCGACGCCGTCGGCGACGTGCTGCCGCAGGACGTGCCGCAGGTCGAGGGCTCGGGCGGCGCCGTGCTGACCCGCGCCAACCCGGGCGTGCCGTTCGTGCTGCAGCCCAACCTCACCCGCCCGCCGCTCGACGACGTCGAGGTGCGCCGCGCGCTCCTGCCCGCCATCGACCGGCAGGAGCTGGTCGACACCGTGCTGTCCGACGCGTTCGAGCCGGCCACCGGCATCCTCGCGTCCACGACGCCCGGGTACGCCGACCTGTCGGACCAGCTCGCCTTCGACCCCGAGGAGGCCGGGCGGATCCTGGACGACGCAGGCTGGGTGCCCGGCGAGGACGGCATCCGCGTCAAGGACGGCACGCCCCTGCAGATCGAGGTGACGTACACCCCCGTGTTCACCGGCAGCGGGCCGGTGCTGGAGCTCGTCGCCCAGCAGCTCCGCGCCGTCGGCGTGGACCTCACGTTGCGCCAGCTCACGGCCGCCGAGCAGACCACCGCCCAGGACTCCGGCGACTACGACCTCTACTACTACAACGTCACCCGGGCCGACGCCGACATCCTGCGCACCCAGTTCTCCACCGCCCAGCGGAACCTGAGCCTGCGCGAGCCGGACGACGTCGTCGACCCGCTGCTGGACGAACAGCTCGGGGAGGCCGACCCCGGCGCCCGCGACGACCTGGTCGCGGACGCCCAGCGGGCGATCCTCGACGAGGGTCTCGCAGTGCCGCTGTTCGAGCTGGCCCAGTCGATCGGGGTGCGCGGAGACGTGCACGGCGTCACCTTCGACGCCTCGTCCCGGCTGCTGTTCCACGACGCGTGGATCGAGCAGGAGTGATGCTCGTCCACGTCCTGCGGCGGCTCGGCGGCGCAGCCGCGGTGCTCTGGGCCGCCTTCACGGTCTCCTACCTGATCCTGTACCTGCTGCCCAGCGACCCGGTGGCGATCATGCTCGACCAGGGCGCCGGGGGAGAGCGCGTGGACCCCGTCAGGGTGGCCGAGCTGCGCGCACGCCACGGGTTCGACCAGGGGCCGGTCCAGCAGTACCTCACGCTGCTCGGCCGCACCCTGACCGGCGACCTCGGCACGTCGATCAGCAGCGGCGCCCCCGTGGCCGGCCTCATCGCCGACGCGTTCCCGGAGACGGCGAAGCTCGCGGGCCTGGCACTCGTGCTCGGCCTGGCGGGCGGCGTCGGGATCGCGACGCTCGCGTCGTGGACCCGGGCCACCTGGCTGCGCGACCTGCTGCTGGCGCTGCCGCCGCTCGGGGTCGCCGTGCCGGGGTTCTGGGTCGGCCTCGTGCTGCTCCACCTGTTCTCGTTCACCTGGTTCCTGTTCCCGGCGGTCGGCAACGAAGGATTCGCCTCGCTGGTGCTGCCGGCAGTCACGCTCGCCGTCGGGCTCTCCGCCGTCGTCGCCCAGGTGCTGTCGCAAGGGCTGCGCGAGGCGTGGCGCGCACCCTACGTGGAGACCGTGTTCGCCAAGGGGGCCGGACGAGGCCGGGTGCTCGGTGCGCACGTGGCGCGCAACGGCTCCCTGCCCACCGTGACGGTGCTGGGCGTGCTGGTCGGCAACCTGCTCGGCGGCACCGTGGTGGTCGAGACGGTGTTCTCGCGCCAGGGCTTCGGCCGGCTGGTCGAGAACGCGGTGACCACGCAGGACATCCCCGTCGTCCAGGGGCTCGTGGTCGTCGCCGCCGCGGTGTTCGTGGGCACGAGCCTCCTGGTGGACCTCGTCCACCCGCTGCTGGACCCGCGGGTGCTGACCGGCGCCCGGCCCGCGGGCCCCGGACCCGGAGGTGCGTGATGAGCCCCGCACAGACCCGTGCCCTGCCCCGGGCCCTCGCCCGCCCCGTCACCCTGGGTGCGCTCGCCGTGGTCGTCCTGGTGCTGCTCTGGGCGGTCGCCCCCGGCCTGTTCACCGGCCACGACCCGGTCACCGGGGTCCCCGCCGACAAGCTGCTCGCTCCCGGTGCCGGCCACTGGTTCGGCACGGACCACCTCGGCCGTGACCTGTTCGCGCGGACCGTGCACGGCACGAGCCTGTCCGTGCGCGCCGCGCTCCTCGCCATCGGCGTCGCGCTCGTGGCCGGGTCCGCCGCCGGGCTGGTCGCCGGCTTCGCGGGCGGTCCCGTCGACGAGGCGCTCATGCGCGCCACGGACGTGCTGCTGGCGATCCCCGGGCTGCTGCTGTCGCTCGCCGTGGTGACCGCGCTCGGCTTCGGCACCGTCAAGGTCGCGGTGGCCGTGGGCGTCGCGTCCGTGGCGACGTTCGCGCGCGTCATGCGCAGCCAGGTGCTCCGCGTGCGGCACGCCACCTACGTCGAGGCGGCGCGGCTGGCCGGCGCGAGCCGCGCCGCCGTCGTGCTGCGGCACGTGCTGCCCAACTCCGCCGGGCCCGTGCTGGCGCTCGCGGCGGTCGAGCTGGGTGCGGTGCTCCTGGCGGTGTCGGCCCTGAGCTTCCTCGGGTACGGGGCCACGCCGCCCACGCCCGAGTGGGGCTCGCTCGTGGCCGAGGGGCGCGACTACCTGGCCGTCGCCTGGTGGTACTCGACGCTGCCCGGCCTGGTCATCGCCCTGTTCGTGCTCGCCGTGGGCGTGCTCGGCCGGGTGCTCGCCCGCGACGGAAGGACGGACCGATGACATCGACGATGAGCGCCTCCACGGCCGGCGGGCTGTCCACGGACGACCGGCTGACGGAGGCCCGGCCCGCCGCCGCGCCGTCGGGCAGCCTGCTGCGCGTGCGCGGGCTGCGGGTCGCCTACGGCGAGGGTGAGGTCGTGCACGGCGTGGACCTCGACGTGCGTGCGGGTGAGGTGGTCGCCCTGGTGGGCGAGTCGGGCAGCGGCAAGTCGACCACGGCGCACGCCCTGATCGGCCTGCTGCCCGACGGCGGCCGCGTCACGGCCGGTCAGGTGCACCTCGCCGCGCCGCAGGCCGGGCCGGGCCCGCGCGCGACCGCCGGGGTGACGCTCACCGACCTGCTGCCGGACGCGTGGCGGCGCGTGCGGGGCGTGCGCGTGGGCCTCGTGCCGCAGGACCCGGGTGCCGCGCTGGACCCGGTGGTGCGGGTGGGCGAGCAGGTCGCGGAGGCCGTCGTGGTGCACGGGACCCCGCGCCGGGCGGCGCGCCGGCGAGCGGTCGAGATCCTGCGCGAGGTCGGGCTCGACCGCCCGGCCGCGCGGGCACGGCAGTACCCGCACCAGCTCTCCGGCGGCATGCGGCAGCGCGTCCTGGTGGGTATCGCGACGGCGTGCGAGCCGCAGCTCGTGATCGCCGACGAGCCGACGTCGGCGCTTGACGTGACCGTCCAGCGTCGCGTGCTCGACCTGCTCGCCGACCTCACGTCCCGCACCGGTACCGCGGTGCTGCTCATCACCCACGACCTGGCCGTGGCCGCCGACCGCGCGGACCGGGTGGTGGTGCTCAAGGAGGGGCGCGTGGTGGAGGAGGGACCGGCCGCGCGCGTGCTGGGCGCACCGGAGCACCCGTACACCCGCGAGCTGGTGGCCGCCGTGCCCGGCTGGAACCCGGCGCCCAGAAATACTGTGCCAAGCGCGTCCGCGCCGAACCCGGGCCACGTGCCGGACGGTCACCCCGTCGCCCCAGGTGACGCAGTCCGCCCCGACGACCCGTCGCCCGTGCTCCTGGAGGTCCGTGGGCTGGTCAAGGAGTTCCGCCTCGGCCGGCGGGAACGCCTGCGCGCCGTCGACGACGTGTCGTTCGTCGTGCCCCGCGGCTCCGCGTTCGCGCTGGTGGGGGAGTCAGGGTCGGGCAAGTCGACCACGGCACGGCTCGTGCTCGGCCTGGAGCGGCCCGACGCGGGCGCGGTCGAGCTCGACGGAGTCCCGGTGGGCACCGGCCGCGCCACCCGGCGGCGCACGCAGCTGGTGCACCAGGACCCGTACTCGTCGCTCGACCCGCGGTTCACGGTGTCCGCCGTGGTCGACGAACCGCTGCGGGCGCACCGGGTGGGCGACCGGGCCGAGCGCCGGGACCGTGTCGCGCACCTCCTGGAGCAGGTGCACCTGTCGCCCGACCTGGCCGGACGCCGGCCCGCCGAGCTGTCGGGCGGGCAGCGGCAGCGGGTGGCGATCGCCCGCGCGCTGGCGCTCGACCCGGAGCTGCTCGTGCTCGACGAGCCGACGTCGGCGCTCGACGTCTCCGTGCAGGCGCGGGTTCTGGAGCTGCTGGCCCGCCTCCGCGCGGAGCGTGGCCTGACCTACCTGTTCATCTCGCACGACCTGGCCGTGGTGCGGCAGGTCGCCGACCACGTCGGCGTGCTGAGCGCCGGGCGGCTGGTGGAGCACGGGCCCGTCGGTCGCGTCCTCGATCACCCCGCCCACCCGTACACCGCCGACCTGATCGCGGCGATCCCCGGTGCCGGCCGCGGCCGGCACCCCCAGCGGAAGGACTGACATGACCGATCCCCGGAGCACGACGATCGCCACCGACCTCACCGGCCCCGCCGCCCCGCCGGACCTGTCGGCGGCCGAGCGCGAGCACGCCGCGTGGCGCGCCGCTCGCGAGCGGAAGCTGCGCGAGCCCCACGGGTGGTTGAGCCCGGTCGCCCTGCTGTGGCCGACGTCGACGCCGCGCCCCCTGCCCGGCCTGCCGGGCGAATGGTGGGTCGCGGACGGCAGGCTGTTCACCCGGCCCACGGCCGGTGACTCGAGCGCGCTGGTGGGCGACCTGGTGCGCTACGGCGCCCCGACGTCGGTCGCCGTGGCCGAGGGACGTTCCCTGGTGCTCGGCACCTATCTGCCCGAGGGCCGGTCCGGCGCGGACGGTGAGCAGGAGGTGGCCGTCGAGGTGGTGCGCCGCACGGGCCGGTACGGCCTGCGCCTGCGCGATCCCCAGGCCCCCACCCGTACCGGGTTCTCGGGCGTGCCCGCGTTCGCGTACGACCCGGCCTGGGTGCTGGACGTGCCGGTGCGGTGGTTCGACCGGGCCGTGAGCCTGACGGTCGGCGCGGCACAGCCCCGCCTCGTGCACCACGTCGAGGCCGTCGGCGAGGTGGAGATCGCGCACGACCACCTGCTGCTGCTGACCGGAACCCTCGCGCAGCCCCGGCTGCTGTTCACCGACGAGACGGACGGTGTGGCGCCGTGGCGGGTCCTCCGGGCCGGGGTGCCCGGCGAGGAGCCGGCGGCGTCGGACACGCTGCGCCTCGACCTGAACCGGGCGACCGCTCTGCCGTTCGCGTTCACCGGCTTCGGCACGTGCCCCGCCCCTGCGGCGGGCAACCACCTGCCGTTCGCCGTGCCGGCGGGCGAGAAGGCACCCCGATGACCACCCTGCCCCCGACGGCGACCACCGCGCCCCGGCCGCCCGGCCGCGGCCCGGTGGCGGAGGTGCGTGACGTGCACCTGTCGGACCCGCTGGTCGAACCGCTGCTGGCCGGGCTCTCGGCCGAGTACCGCGCCCGCTACCACGATCTCCTGACCGAGGAGCAGCACCGGGCGGAGATGGCGCACTACGCCGCCGCCGAGTTCGCCCCGCCGGTCGGGTCGCTGGTGCTCCTGCTGGAGGACGGCGAGCCGGTGGCGGGCGGCGCGTTCCGGCGTCGGCTGGAGCCCGAGCTGGGGGAGGACGCGCGCCTGGAGCGGCCGGGTACCCGCGACGCGGGCGGCGTCCCCGTGGTCCCGACGGCGGAGCTCAAGCGGATCTGGACGCACGCGGCGCACCGGCGGCGCGGGCTGGCGCGGCGGGTGCTGGGCGAGCTGGAGGCACGGGCCCGCGACCTGGGCTACCCACGGTTGTACCTGACCACGGGTCCGCGCCAGCCGGAGGCCGCCGCCCTGTACCGGTCCGCCGGGTACCGGCCGCTCACGGCGGCCGCGGCGGGCGAGCCGGTCGCCGCGCCGGACCTGGCGGGCGACGTGCCGTTCGGTCCGCTCCCGTTCGAGAAGTGGCTCACGGCATGAGCGCGGAGCTGGCCGAGGGTGAGTCGCGCCTCCTGTACCCGCCGCCGGGGCTCCCACCGGGTGCGGGCGGCCCGGCGGCGGCGGGCACCCCGGACGAGGACCTGCGCGTGGTGGGGGCCCGGCACCCGGGTCGCTGGGTCGCCACGGCCGTGGTCGGCGTGCTGCTGGCCATGGTGGTCTCGTCCCTGGTCACGAACGACCGCTGGGAGTGGGACGTCGTGGCCCGCTACCTCACGTGGCCCTCGATCCTGGAGGGTGCGTGGGCCACGGTACGGCTCACGGTGACGGCGTCGGTCGTGGGCTTCGCGCTCGGCACGGTGCTGGCCCTGATGCGGCTGTCCCGCTCGCCGCTGCTGCAGGCCGTGTCGTGGGCGTACACGTGGGTGTTCCGGTCGGTGCCGCTGCTGCTGCAGCTCCTGCTCTGGTACAACCTCGCGTACCTGTACCCGGTGCTGAGCCTGGGCATCCCGTTCGGACCGGAGTTCCTGTTCTTCGACACGCTCGACCTGATCGACAAGTTCTGGGCCGCGATCCTGGGCCTCGGCCTGTCGCAGGCGGCGTACAGCGCGGAGATCGTCCGCGCCGGCATCCTCGGCGTCGACCAGGGGCAGCACGAGGCCGCCGCCTCCCTGGGCCTGCCGCGGCACCGCCAGGTGCGGCGCATCATCCTGCCGCAGGCCATGCGGTCCATCGTGCCGACGGCCGTGAACGAGGTGATCGGCCTGCTCAAGGGCACCTCGATCGTGTACGTGCTGGCGTACGGCGAGCTGTTCTACATCGTGAGCGTCATCTACGGCCGCAACGGCCGGGTGGTGCCGCTCCTGATCGTCGCCGCGATCTGGTACCTCGCGCTGACCACGCTCATCACGGTGGTCCAGTACTACGTCGAGCGGCACTACGCCAAGGGCGCGCTGCGCACCCTGCCGCCCACGCCGGTCCAGCGCGTGCGCTGGGAGCTCCAGGTCGGCTTCTCGCGCCTCACCGGCGCCCCCGTGCCCGACGGCGTCCCGCCCGCCCTGGCCGCGCGCGTCCGGGTCGGCCGGTGGGTCGCGCCGCGCACCACACCCACCGGACCGAAGGGAGGTGCCGCATGACCGGGGGGCTGCTGGAGATCCGGGGCGTGCACAAGTCGTACGGCCTGCTGGAGGCGCTGCGCGGCGTGGACCTGACGGTCCGGCCGGGCGAGGTCGCCGCCATCATCGGCCCGTCCGGGTCGGGCAAGTCGACGCTGCTGCGTGCGATCAACCACCTGGAGAAGGTGGACCGCGGGTTCGTGTCCCTGGACGGTGAGCTCATCGGGTACGCCCGGCGCGGCAGCACCCTGCGCGAGCTCACCGAGCGGGAGATCCTGCGGCGGCGCACCCGCATCGGGTTCGTCTTCCAGAACTTCAACCTCTTCCCGCACCTCACCGTGCTGGAGAACGTCGTCGAGGCGCCGATCTTCGCCCAGGGCCGGCCCCGCGCCGAGGCCGAGGCGGAGGCGCGCGAGCTGCTCGCCCGGGTCGGGCTGGCCGACCGGGCCGGGGACCGCCCCCGGCAGCTCTCCGGCGGCCAGCAGCAGCGCGTCGCCATCGCCCGTGCGCTCGCCCTGCGGCCCGCCGTCGTCCTGTTCGACGAGCCGACGTCTGCCCTGGACCCCGAGCTCGTGGGCGAGGTGCTCGGCGTCATCAAGGAGCTGGCCGGCACCGGCACCACGCTCGTCGTCGTCACCCACGAGGTCGGGTTCGCCCGCGAGATCGCGGACACCGTCGTCTTCATGGACGAGGGCGTCGTGGTCGAGCAGGGGCCGCCCGCCGACGTGCTCGACCACCCCGCCAACGACCGCACCAGGGCCTTCCTGGAGAAGGTCCTGTGACCCTCGACCGCTGCCTGAACCCCGCCCCGACCCTCGCTCCGACCCCCGCCCCGAAGGGAACCACCGTGACCGTCTCCCGACGCGCCACCCGCCGCCTGCTCGCGCTGACCGCCGTGCCGCTGCTCGCCCTGACCGCCGCCTGCTCGGCGGCCAGCACCGAGCGCCCCGAGACAGAGGAGTCCGCGGGCCTCGCCGGGAACGCACCCGAGTCCGCCGGTCTTCAGGTCAGCACCAGCCCCGACCAGGACCGCGTCCGCAGCACCGAGTCCGCCGACGCCGTGGCCCTGCTGCCCGACGAGTGGGCCGACAAGGACGAGATCACCGTCGCCGTCAGCGGCAGCGGCGCCCCGCCGCTCGTCTTCCTCGCCGACGACGACAAGACGCCGATCGGCCACGAGACCGACATCGCCCAGCTCGTCGCCGACGCCCTCGGCAAGGACCTGAACCTGGAGGTCAAGGCCTGGGCCGACTGGCCGCTCGCCCTCCAGTCCGGCGACGTCGACGCCGTCATCTCCAACGTCACCGTCACCGAGGAGCGCAAGGAGACCATCGACTTCTCGAGCTACCGCGTCGACGAGCTCGGCTGGCTCACCGCCGCCGACTCCGACCTGGTCATCGACTCCCGCGAGGACATCGCCGGCAAGATCGTCGGCGTCGGCTCCGGGACCAACCAGGAGAAGATCCTGCTCGAGTGGGACCGCCTCAACCAGGCCGACGGCCTGGAGCCCATCCAGGGCCCCGAGTACTACGAGCAGCTTTCCGACGTGCTGCTTGCCCTCCAGTCCGGCCGCGTCGAGGCCTACGTGGGCCCCAACGCGTCGCTCGCCTACCAGGCCGCCGTCTCCCCGGAGGACTTCAAGGTGGTCGGCACCCTGAACGGCGGCTGGCCCGACACCGCGCAGATCGCGGTGGCCACCAAGAAGGGCGCGGACGCCGCCGACGCGGTCACCGCCGCCCTCAACCACGCCATCGAGGACGGCTCCTACCAGCAGGTGCTGGAGCGCTGGGGCCTCGAGGTCGAGGCCGTGGACCGCGCCGAGACCAACCCGCCCGGCCTGCCCAAGACGGAGGAGTGAGCCCCATGACCGAAGCCATCCGCGTGCCCCTGTCCGTGCTCGACCTCGCCCTGGTCGCCGACGGCTCCACCGGCGCCGCGGCGATCCAGCGGGCCGTGGCGCTCGCGGTCGACCTCGACGCCCTCGGCTACCGGCGCGTCTGGTACGCCGAGCACCACCTCGCGCCCGGCGTCGCCTCCGCGGCGCCCGCCGTGCTCGCGGCCGCCGTCGCAGCCCGCACCGCGCGCATCCGTGTCGGCTCCGGGGCCGTGCTGCTGTCCACGACGTCGCCCCTGATCGCCGCCGAGCAGTTCGGCACCATCGCCGCCCTGCACCCCGGCCGGGTCGACCTGGGCCTGGGCCGCGCGTTCACCGTCCCCCGGCCGGCCCCGGCCGCGACCGGGGGAGACGAACGTGGGAACAGTCGTGCCAAGGCGGCCCAGAACCCGATCAAGTCCACGTTCGACGACGGGCGGGCAGCGGCGAGCGCCGGCGCCGTACCGCGGCTCGTGGACGGGCTGTACGTGCCGCCCGCGCCGCCGAACGGGTTCAACGACCCTGCGCTGCGCGAGCGGATCCTCGCCCAGCAGGAGGTGATCGGTGCACAGCGCGAGCCGGCCGGCTTCCGCGAGGAGGTCGAGCTCGTGCTCGACGTCCAGCGCGGCACCTACCGCGACCGCAGCGGCGGCGCGTACACGAGCCCGCCCGTCGAGGGGGCCCAGTTCGACCTCTGGCTCCTCGCGTCCAGCGGCGGCGAGAGCGCCCGCGTCGCAGGCGGGCTCGGCCTGCCGCTCGCGGCCAACTTCCACGTCAGCCCCGCCACCGTGCTGGACACCGTGGCGGCCTACCGGGAGGCGTTCCGGCCCGGTGTGCTCGCCGAGCCGTACGTGATCGTGTCGGCCGACGTCCTCGTCGCGCAGACCCTCGAACGCGCCCGCGTCCTGGCCGAGCCGTTCGCCGACTGGGTGCTGTCCATCCGCCGCGGCGAGCGCGGCGCCATCGCCTACCCGTCGCCGTCCGCCGCGACCGCCTGGACCGACCGGCCCGACGCCGAGCGTGCCCTCGTGGCCGACCGCGTGGACACCCGGATCGTCGGCGACCCGGACACCGTCGTCGAACGCCTGGAGACGCTCGTGCGCGTCACTGGCGCCGACGAGCTGCTGGTCACCACCGCCACCCACGACCCCGCCGAGACCCGCCGCTCGTTCGAGCTGCTGGCGCGGGCCTGGGGGACCGGTGAGCGGACCGCGACGAGCCCCGGCCGGGTGGCCAGCGGCGTCTGAACCCGGCCCGCCCCGCCGTCCGACAACCCCGCACGCCCCGAAGCGAAGGAGAACCCCATGCCCGTCGAGTTCCTCGGCATCGCCGCCACCAGTGACGCCTCCGAGACCACCGCCCGCACCACCGCGCCCTTCGACCCCGGCTACCTGGTCCGCATCGCGCGCGCCCACCGGGACAACGGCTGGACCCGCATCCTGTTCGCCTATGGCTCCTCCGGGCCCGAGCCGGCGGCGCTCGCGGCCCACGTCGCCGCGCACGTGCCGGACATCGAGCTGCTGCTCGCGCACCGGCCCAACGTCTCCTACCCGACGTACGCCGCGAAGACGTTCGCGACCCTGGACCAGCTCTCGGGCGGGCGGCTGTCGGTGCACTTCATCTCGGGCGGCAACGACCACGAGCAGGGCCGCGAGGGCGACACCCTGACGAAGGACCAGCGGTACGCTCGCACCCGCGAGTACATCCAGATCGTCAAGCGGGCCTGGAACAGCACCGAGCCGTTCGACCACCACGGCGAGTTCTACGACCTCGACGACTTCGTGCTCGACGTGAAGCCGGTCGAGGGCCACGTGCCGACCATCTCCTTCGGCGGCTCCTCCGACGCCGCCTACCCGGTCGGCGCCGCGGAGGCCGACATCTACGCGGTGTGGGGCGAGCCGCTGGACCGCACCGCGGAGCAGATCGCCCGGGTGCACGCCGAGGCCACCGCGGCGGGCCGGGCGACGCCGCCGCGCATCCACGCCGCGTTCCGGCCGATCATCGCTCCGACGGAGGAGCTGGCCTGGGAGAAGGCGCACCGGGTGCTCGACCGCATCGAGGCGCGCAAGGCGGCCCAGGGCGGTGTGCTGAGCCGGCGGCACCCGATCGACAAGCCCGAGAACGCGGGCTCGCAGCGGCTGCTGGAGATCGCCGCCCAGGGTGAGCGGTTCGACACGGCGCTGTGGACCGCCACCGCGAAGGCGACCGGCGGCGCCGGGAACTCGAACGCCCTGGTCGGCACGCCCGAGCAGGTGGCGCAGGCGCTGCTCGCGTACTACGACCTGGGCGTGCGGGTGATCTCCGCGCGCGGCTACGACCTGCTGGACGACGCGATCGACTTCGGCCGCTACGTCATCCCCCTGGTCAAGGAGGGCGTGGCGGAGCGTGACCGCGCCGCGGCGGCGCAGGCGGCGGCGGCCTGATGCGCTTCCAGGTCCTGGACATCGCGTTCAACCCGCCCCACCCCGTCACCGGCCGCGAGGTGCCGCCCGCCGACCGGCTGAACCGGATCGTGGACACCGCGGTGCTCGCGGAGGAGCTCGGGTTCGACTCGTTCGCGGTGGGGGAGCGGCACGCCGGCCCGGTGCTGTCCTCGGCCCCGACGGTGCTGCTGGGCGCCATCGCGGCCCGCACGTCCCGCATCCTGCTCTCCACGGGCGTCACGGTGCTGTCCCTGCACGACCCGATCCGGCTCGCCGAGGACCTGGCCACCATCGACCAGCTCAGCCGCGGCCGCCTGGAGATCGTCATCGGCAAGGGCAACGAGGACCTGCAGTACCCGCTGCTCGGCCTGGACATCGCCAAGCAGTACGAGTACCTGCGGGAGAACTACGAGCTGCTGCGGCTGCTGCTCTCCGCCGAGGACGTCACCTGGGAGGGGCGGCACCGGCACCGGCTGGAGCACGCGACCACCCTCCCGCGCCCGTTCGCGGGGCCGTTCCGCATCTGGCACGGCTCGGCGACGTCGCAGTTCGCCGTCGACCTGGCCGCCGAGCACGGCGACCCGATCGTCAGCGCGAACGCCCTGCAACCCCGGGAGAACTACGCCGTGCTCATCGACCGGTACCGGGAGCGGTACACGGCCGCTGGGCACGACCCGGCCTACGGGTTCGTGGGCGCGGGCTCCGGCGGGCTGTTCCTGGCCGACACCACGGAGGCGGCCATCGAGCAGTACCGGCCGATCTACGAGGGCCAGGTGCGCCAGCAGGACCAGCGGAGGCACGCGCCGGGCGCCGTCGGCAAGGTGACGAGCTTCCGCACGCTCCAGGACGCCGTCGACCGCGGGCCCGCGCTCGTGGGCTCGCCCGAGCGGGTGGCCGAGAAGATCCTCGACTACCACGCGTCGTTCGGGCACGTCCTGCAGTCCGTGTCCGTGAACCACCTGCTGGAACCGGCCCGGCAGGAGGACGTGCTGCGCCGGTTCGCGGCCGAGGTGGTCCCCGTGGTCCGTGCCGAGGTCGGCACGGAGCTGTGGGGTCCGCGGGACGCGCGGCGCGCCGCCGGGTTCACGGCCGCGCACGGCACGGGGCCGCTCGCCGACGTCGGTCCGGGCGTGGACGGCCCCGAACGGCGACACGCCGGGACAATTGCCCCGAGTTTCCGCGATTCCACCCCGTCAGCCCGGCGGTGACCATGGCAGGATGACGCCATGGCGCTCACGGGACAGGTCAAGGAGGAGCTCGCTCGGGTGAGGGTTGCGAAGACGTCGTGCCGCAAGGCCGAGGTCTCCGCGACGCTGAGGTTCTCCGGCGGTCTCCACATCATCTCCGGTCGGGTCGTGATCGAGGCGGAGCTCGACACCGAGTCCGCGGCGACGCGGCTGCGGCACGCGATCCACGACCTGTATGGGCACAGCAGCGAGCTCATCGTGGTGCAGGCGGGCGGGCTGCGGAAGAGCTCGCGGTTCGTGGTGCGCGTGGTGCGCGAGGGGGAGTCGCTGGCCCGTCAGACCGGCCTGCTCGACGCCCGGGGCCGCCCCGTGCGCGGGCTGGCCCCGGAGGTCGTGTCCGCCGGGGTGCAGGAGGCCGAGGCCGTCTGGCGCGGCGCGTTCCTCGCCCACGGCTCCCTCACGGAGCCCGGGCGGTCGATGGCGCTGGAGGTGACCAGCCCCGGGCCCGAGGCGGCGCTCGCCCTGGTCGGCGCCGCGCGCCGCCTCGGCGTCGCCGCCAAGTCCCGCGAGGTGCGGGGCATCGACCGTGTCGTCATCCGCGACGGCGACTCCATCGGCCGCATGCTGGAGCGCATCGGCGCCCCCGAGACGCTCAAGGTCTGGGAGGAGCGCCGCGAGCGCCGCGAGGTGCGCGGCACCGCCAACCGCCTGGCGAACTTCGACGACGCGAACCTGCGGCGCTCGGCCCGGGCCGCGGTGGCGGCGGGGGCGCGCGTGCAGCGGGCGTTCGAGATCCTGGGCGACGAGCTGCCCGACCACCTGCGGCAGGCCGGTGAGCTGCGGCTGGCGCACAAGCAGGCGTCGCTGGAGGAGCTGGGCCGCCTGGCCGATCCGCAGCTTTCCAAGGACGCGGTGGCGGGCCGGATCCGCCGGCTGTTGTCGACGGCCGACAAGCGTGCCCTGGAGCTGGGTATCCCGGACACGGAGGCCGGCCTCCCCGCGGACCTGCTCGACCTCTGAGCGGAGCCGGACCGTACTTCACCCGGACCGTGCCGGGTGTGCCGCTTCCGGTTTGTGAGAACGAACAGAACCGGGAGTTCCACACTGTCCGGCTCGGGTCACGGTCGGGTGCGGTTCGGGTATAGGCTCGAAATCGTCAGGTGACGACGCCGTGACCATCGCGTTTCCCGTTCGGGTCGTCGCGAGGTCGCGGTGCCCGGAAAACCCTGACGAACGCACTTCACCGTCGGCCATCGACGGGAGTGGCGACAGATACAAGGAAACGTGTGCGCCGGGACGGCCGGCGCCCCTGAGGAGGGCATTGTGACCATCCGCGTCGGCATCAACGGCTTCGGCCGTATCGGCAGGAACTTCTACCGGGCTCTCGTGGAGTCGGGTGCGGACATCGAGGTCGTGGGCGTCAACGACCTGACCGACAACAAGACTCTCGCGCACCTGCTCAAGTACGACACGACGCTGGGCCGCTTCGGCAAGTCGGTCGACTTCGACGACGACAACATCATCGTGGACGGCAAGAAGATCCGTGCGCTGGCCGAGCGCGACCCCGCGAACCTCCCCTGGGGTGAGCTGGGCGCGGACATCGTCATCGAGTCCACGGGCTTCTTCACGGACGCCACCAAGGCGAAGGCGCACATCGACGCCGGCGCCAAGAAGGTCATCATCTCGGCCCCGGCCAAGAACGAGGACGCGACGTTCGTCATGGGCGTCAACCACGAGCAGTACGACGCCGCGGCGCACCACATCATCTCGAACGCGTCGTGCACCACGA
Source organism: Promicromonospora sp. MS192 (assembly GCF_049532985.1). Lineage (GTDB taxonomy): Bacteria > Actinomycetota > Actinomycetes > Actinomycetales > Cellulomonadaceae > Promicromonospora. The sequence continues at coordinate 1,345,219 of NZ_CP186693.1, forward strand.
ACTGCCTCGCCCCGCTGGCCAAGGCCCTGAACGACTCGATCGGCATCGAGCGTGGCCTCATGACCACGATCCACGCCTACACGGGTGACCAGAACCTGCAGGACGGCCCGCACAAGGACCTGCGTCGTGCCCGTGCGGCCGCGCAGAACATCGTGCCCACCACCACGGGTGCCGCCAAGGCCGTCGCCCTGGTGCTGCCGGAGCTCAAGGGCAAGCTGGACGGCTACGCCCTGCGCGTGCCGGTCATCACCGGCTCGGCCACGGACCTCACCTTCGAGGCCCCCCGCGACGTCACCGTCGAGGAGGTCAACGCCGCGGTCAAGGCTGCCGCCGAGGGCCCGCTCAAGGGCGTCCTGGAGTACGTGGACGACGAGATCGTCTCGTCGGACATCGTGACCAACCCGCACCAGAGCATCTACGACGCGAAGCTCACCAAGGTGATCGGCAACCAGGTCAAGGTCGTCTCGTGGTACGACAACGAGTGGGGCTACTCGAACAGCCTCGTCTCGCTCACCGTGTTCGTCGGCGAGAAGCTCTGACGCCTCTCGTCCCGGCGTGAACCCCGACGTCCGCGTGCGCATCGGCCAGCCGGCGCACGCGGACGTCGTCATGTAACGAAGCTTCGACCGGCCTCGTGGCGGCCGGTCCCCGACCTGGAGTGCTCATGAAGACCATCGACTCCCTCGGCGACCTGCGCGGCAAGCGCGTCCTGGTCCGCTCAGACTTCAACGTCCCGCTCGACAAGGAGACCGGGGCGATCACCGACGAAGGGCGCATCGTCGCCGCCCTGCCCACGCTGCGGCGTCTGGCGGACGCGGGTGCCCGTGTGGTCGTGACCGCGCACCTCGGCCGGCCGAAGCCGACGGACGGCTTCACCCCGGAGGCGAAGTACTCGCTGGCGCCCGTCGCGGAGCGCCTGGGCGAGCTGCTCGGCGCCCCCGTGGCGCTGGCCGAGGACCTCACCGGCCCGTCGGCGCAGAAGACCGTCGCGGACCTGGCCGACGGCCAGGTCGCCCTGCTGGAGAACGTCCGTTTCGACCCGCGCGAGACCTCGAAGGTCGACGCGGAGCGCGCCGAGCTCGCGGGCGAGCTGGCGCAGCTCGCGGACGCCTTCGTCTCGGACGGCTTCGGCGTGGTGCACCGCAAGCAGGCCTCCGTGTACGACGTCGCGCAGGTGCTTCCCGCCGCGGCCGGCGACCTGGTGCTCAAGGAGGTCGAGTCGCTCTCGAAGGCGACCGGCGACCCGGAGCGCCCCTACGCCGTGGTGCTCGGCGGCTCCAAGGTCTCGGACAAGCTCGGCGTCATCGCCAACCTGCTGACCAAGGCCGACCGCCTCCTCATCGGTGGTGGCATGGTCTTCACGTTCCTGGCGGCCAAGGGCCTGTCGGTCGGCAACAGCCTGCTGGAGAGCGACCAGATCGACACCGTCAAGGGCTACCTCGCCACCGCCGAGGAGAACGGCGTCGAGATCGTGCTGCCGGTCGACATCGTCGCGGCGGACTCGTTCGCCGCGGACGCGCCGCACCAGGTCGTCGCCGCCGACGCGATCCCGGACGGCACCATGGGCCTCGACATCGGCCCCGAGTCGGGCAAGCTCTTCGCCGGCAAGCTCGCGGACGCGCGGACCATCGCGTGGAACGGCCCCATGGGCGTGTTCGAGTTCGACGCGTTCGCTGCGGGCACGCGTGCCGTGGCGCAGGGCATCGTGGACGCGACAGCCGCCGGCGGGTTCTCCATCGTGGGCGGCGGCGACTCCGCCGCGGCCGTGCGTGCGCTCGGCTTCGACGAGGCCGGGTTCAGCCACATCTCGACCGGTGGCGGCGCGAGCCTGGAGCTGCTGGAAGGCAAGGAGCTCCCCGGCCTCACCGTGCTCGCCGACTGACCGCCCTGATCCCAGAAGAAAGAAGAAGAACGTGGCAACCACCCGCACGCCCCTGATGGCGGGCAACTGGAAGATGAACCTGGACCACCAGCAGGCGATCAGCACGGTCCAGAAGCTCGCGTGGTCCCTCAAGGACGCCAAGCACGACTACGCGGCGGTCGAGGTGGCGGTGCTGCCGCCGTTCACCGACCTGCGGTCGGTGCAGACCCTCGTGGACGGCGACAAGCTCGAGCTCGTCTACGGCGCGCAGGACGTGTCCAAGCACGAGTCCGGTGCGTACACGGGCGAGATCTCCGGGGCGATGCTGTCCAAGCTGGGCTGCACCTACGTCGTCGTCGGGCACTCGGAGCGCCGGGAGTACCACGCCGAGTCGGACGAGCTGGTCAACGCCAAGGTCCGCACCGCCTTCGCGCACGGCCTGACGCCGATCCTGTGCGTCGGTGAGGGCCTGGAGGTGCGCAAGGCGGGCGACCAGGTCTCCTACACGCTGGCGCAGGTCGAGGCGGCGCTGGCCGACGTCCCGGCCGAGCAGGTCGCCAAGATCGTCATCGCGTACGAGCCCGTCTGGGCCATCGGCACCGGCGAGGTCGCCACGCCCGAGGACGCGCAGGAGGTCTGCGGTGCGATCCGCCGGGTGCTCGGCGAGCTGTGCGACCAGACCGTCGCCGACGGCGTCCGCGTGCTGTACGGCGGCTCGGTGAAGTCGGGCAACGTCGCGCAGATCATGGCGCAGCCCGACGTCGACGGCGCCCTGGTGGGCGGTGCGAGCCTGGACCCCGAGGAGTTCGCGAAGATCGCGCGCTACCAGTCCCACGTCACCGCCTGAGACCAGAGCTGAGCGCACGTCAGGCGTGCAGGTCACCCCGGTGATCTGCACGCCTGACACGTCGTGGTTCCGAGACCGGTACGCAACCTGGCTGAGGTACTCTCACTCGGGCGCGATGTTCCAGGTACGGCTCCCGTTCCAGGCTTCACGAAGTCCTGAACAGGGGGTTCGCACTGTGAGGTACGTCTCGCTTACTCTTGACCGGAAATCCGCCGCCGGGTGACGCCCGGCACACCTACAACCGAGGACGTGAACCCGTGGACGTGCTCCGCATCATCCTGGAAGTCCTGCTGGTCCTGACCAGCGGCTTCCTCACCATGCTCATCCTGCTCCACAAGGGCAAGGGTGGCGGGCTGTCCGACATGTTCGGTGGCGGTATCTCGATGGGCGCCGGCTCGTCCGGCGTGGCCGAGCGAAACCTCAACCGCATCACCATCGCCTTCGCCCTCGTGTGGGCCGTGGTGATCGTCCTGCTCGGCCTCATCCAGAAGGTCAGCTGACCCGGTCGCCAAGCGCCTAGCAGCTGACGGCCACACACAGAGGGGACGACAGACGTGGCATCAGGCGGTCATGCGATTCGAGGGAGCCGGGTAGGCGCCGGCCCCCTCGGGGAGACGGAGCGGGGCGACACGGCCCCGCGCGTCCGAGTTTCTTACTGGTGTGCCAACGGGCACGAGACGGCGCCGAGCTTCTCGGTGGGTGAGGACGTGGAGGCCCCCGCACAGTGGGACTGCCCCCGCTGCGGCTTCCCTGCCGGGATGGACCCGGTCAACCCGCCTTCCCCCGTGCGCAACGAGCCCTACAAGACGCACCTCGCCTACGTGAAGGAGCGCCGGTCCGACGAGGACGGCGCAGCACTCCTGGAAGAGGCGCTGGAAGCGCTGCGCGTCCGCCGTGGCGGCCGCGTCGCAGGCTAAGAGAATTAGCACGCCGAGGGAGAACCACGGCGACGTAGAACTGGAGCGGAACGAGCACCCGGGAAAGGGGTCGTTCCGCTCCAGTTCTCTGTTCTCCCTCGCCGTTCTTCTACGTCGGCGGGGTCCCGGCGGCCTCGGCATCCAGGAGCCACAGCGTCCGGGACAGCCCGACGGCGCCCGCGGCGGGCACCTCCGACACCGGGTCGCCGGCCAGCGCGGCCGCGACCCGGTCCGCCTTCTCGGCACCGGCGGCCACGACCCACACCTCACGCGCGGACCGGATCGCGTCGAACGTCAGCGAGACCCGCTCCGGCGGAGGCTTGGGCGAACCGTGCACGCCCGTGGCCACGCCCTGCGCGGCCAGACCCTCGTGCCCGGGGAACAGCGAGGCCACGTGCCCGTCCGGGCCCATGCCGAGCAACAGCACGTCGAACGCAGGCACGGGCACCGACCCGTCGCCCGGCGCCGCGTGCTCGCCCAGGAGCGCGGCGTAGGCTGCAGCCCCCTCCTCGGGCGTCGCCACCGACGACGGGCCGGGCATGGGGTGCACGTTGGCCTCCGGGAGGCCGTGCCCGGCGACGAGCGCGTCGAGCAGGGCCTCCCGTGCCTGCGTCTCGTTCCGGTCAGGATCGCCGTCCGGGAGGAACCGCTCGTCGCCCCACCACAGGTGGACGCCCGACCAGTCGACGGCCGGCACCAGCGGGCTCGCGGCCACGGCCGCCAGCGTCGCGATACCGACCGTGCCGCCCGTGAGCACCACGTGCACGGGGGAGCGGACCGACTGCACGTCCAGCACCCGCGTGAGCAGCCGTGCGGCCGCCGCCTGGGCGAGCACCTCCTTGTCGGGGTGCACGACGACGAGCCGCACGCCGGTCGCCTGGGACATCAGGCCGCCGTCCGCGTCGTGACGGTTCCCAGGCCCCGGATGAGGGTCTCCTCGAAGACCTCGTCCGGGTCGAGCCGCCGCAGCTCCTCGATGAGGGCCTCGTTGAGCGCCCGGATCGGCAGGGCGATCCGCCGCGCCGGCTTGCCGGGCTGCGTGATCGTCACCGTGCGCCCGTCGGGGCGGTCGAGGACGATCGGCCCGCTCTTGCGCTCCAGCGTCACCCGCGTGATCGCGTCGTCGCTGTCGGTGCGCACCACCTCGGCCGGGCAGTTCAGCCGGGCGCCCAGCCAGCCCGCCAGGAGGTCGAGCGACGTGTGCCGCTTCTGCCCCTCGACGGTCACGCCGAGCACCGGCTCGTACGGCGGCTGGTCCACGGCCGCCGCGATGAGCGCCCGCCACAGGGTGACGCGCGCCCACGCGAGGTCCGTGTCCCCGGGGGCGTACGCCCCTGCGAGGTTGCCCAGCATCTCCACCGGGTTCTTGGCCACCGTGCTGTCGATGATCCGCCGGGTCGCCATGGCGCCCACCGGGTCCTGCGACGGCACCGCCGGCGCCTCGCGCGGCCACCAGGCCACGATCGGGGCGTCGGGCAGCAGCAGCGGCATCACGAGCGTGTCCGTCCGCTCCAGGAGCGGGCCGAAGGCGCGCAGCACCACCACCTCGGAGGCACCGGCGTCACCGCCCACGCGGATCTGCGCGTCGAGCCGTGCGTCCGTACCGCGCGCCGCGGGGGCCACGACGATGACCCGGCACGGGTGCTCACGGCTCGCGTCGTTGGCGGCCTCGACCGCCTCCTCGACGTCCCGCTCGTCGGCCAGGACCACCAGGGTGAGCACGCGGCCCAGGGCCACCGCCCCGCCCTCGTCACGCAGGCGCACCAGGCGCTTGTTGACGTCGTTGGTCGTCGTGTCCGGCATGTCGATGATCACGGTCGCCTCCAGGTCCTGCCGTCGCGCTCCATCATGGCGTCTGCCGACGCCGGACCCCAGGTGCCGGACGCGTACGGCTCGGGCTGACCCTTGCGCGCCCAGTACGACGTGATCGGGTCGAGGATCTTCCAGGAGAGCTCGACCTCCTCCCGCGTCGGGAACAGCGGCGGGTCGCCCAGCAGCACGTCCAGGATGAGCCGCTCGTAGGCCTCGGGGGAGGACTCGGTGAACGAGTGCCCGTACCCGAAGTCCATGGTCACGTCACGCACCTGCATGGCCGTGCCCGGCACCTTGGCGCCGAACCGCATCGTGACGCCTTCGTCGGGCTGCACGCGGATCACCAGGGCGTTGTTGCCGAGCTCGGACGTCAGGGACGACTCGAACGGCAGGTGCGGTGCCTTCTTGAACACCACGGCCACCTCGGTGACGCGGCGGCCCAGGCGCTTGCCGTGGCGCAGGTAGAACGGGACACCCGCCCAGCGGCGGTTGTCGACGTCGACCCGGATGGCGGCGAAGGTCTCCGTGGTGGAGTCCTTCGCGATGCCGTCCTCGTCCAGGAAGCCCTGCACCTGCTCGCCGCCCTGCCACCCGGCCTCGTACTGGCCGCGGGCGGTGTGCTTGCCGAGGTCGCGCGGCAGGCGCACCGACGAGAGCACCTTGATCTTCTCGGCGCGCAGCTCGGCGGCGTCGAAGTTCACCGGCTCCTCCATGGCCACCAGGGCCAGGAGCTGGATCAGGTGGTTCTGGATGACGTCGCGGGCGGCGCCGATCCCGTCGTAGTACCCGGCACGGCCGCCGATGCCGATGTCCTCGGCCATCGTGATCTGCACGTGGTCCACGTAGCTCGAGTTCCAGATGGGCTCGAACATCGTGTTCGCGAACCGCAGCGCCAGCAGGTTCTGGACGGTCTCCTTGCCCAGGTAGTGGTCGATGCGGAACACCGAGTCCGGGTCGAACACCTTCGAGACCACGGCGTCGAGCTCGCGCGCGCTGGCCAGGTCGTGGCCGAACGGCTTCTCGATGACCACGCGGCGCCACGCGTCGACCCCGTCGCCGTCGGCGTCGTTGTCGGGGCGCGACAGCCCGTGCTTGGAGAGCTGCTCGCACACCACCGGGAACGCCGACGGCGGGACCGACAGGTAGAACGCGTGGTTGCCGCCGGTGCCGCGCTCCTTGTCCAGGGTCTCGACGGTCTCCCGGAGGCGCTCGAACGCCTCGTCGTCGTCGAAGGAGCCCTGCACGAAGCGGATGCCCTCGGCGAGCTGGCGCCACGTCGCCTCCCGGAACGGGGTGCGGGCGTGCTCCTTGACGGCGTCGTGCACCACCTGCGCGAAGTCCTGGTCCTCCCAGTCGCGCCGGGCGAAGCCCGTCAGGGCGAAGCCGGGCGGCAGCAGCCCGCGGTTGGCGAGGTCGTAGACGGCCGGCATGAGCTTCTTGCGCGACAGGTCACCCGTCACACCGAAGATCACGAGACCGCTCGGGCCCGCGATGCGCGGCAGCCTCAGGTCGAGAGGGTCGCGCAGGGGGTTGACCCCCTGCGCGATCTTGGCTGGCCTCACCGCTCGCCGGCCCCGTCGAGCCCGGCCTTGGTGGTCGTCAGGAGCTCGTCCCAGCTGACCTCGAACTTCGTCACGCCCTCGTCCTCCAGCTGTGCGGTCACCTCGGCCATGGAGATGCCCTGCGCCTCGATGGCCGCGATGGTCGCGGCCGCCTGCTCGCCCGAGCCGGTCACGGTGTCCGCCAGCACGATGCCGTGATCGGCGAACGCGTCGAGCGTCTTCTCCGGCATGGTGTTGACGACGCCGGCCACGACCAGCTCGTCGACGTACATCGTGTCGCGGTACGCCGGGTCCTTGACGCCGGTGGACGCCCACAGCGGACGCTGCGGCTGGGCACCGGCGGCCGCCAGGGCGGCCCAGCGCTCACCGGCGAAGACCTCCTCGTAGGCGGCGAACGCCAGCCGGGCGTTGGCGATGGCGGCCTGGCCGCGCAGCGCGAGCGCCTCGTCCGTGCCGATCGCGGTCAGGCGCTTGTCGATCTCGGTGTCCACGCGGGACACGAAGAACGACGCCACCGAACCGATCACGGACAGGTCGTGGCCCGCCTCCTTGGCCTGCTCCAGGCCGGCCAGGAAGGCGTCCATCACCGCCCGGTACCGCTCGATGGAGAAGATCAGCGTCACGTTGACGCTGATGCCCTTCGCGAGGGTCGACGTGATCGCGGGCAGACCCTCGACGGTGGCGGGGATCTTGATCATCACGTTCGGCCGGTCGACCGTCTCCCACAGCCGGACGGCCGTGGTCTCGGTCGCCGCCGTGTCACGGGCGAGCCGCGGGTCCACCTCGATGGACACCCGGCCGTCCACGGCGGACGTGGCGTCGTAGACCGGGCGCAGCACGTCGGCGGCGTCCCGGACGTCGTCGGTGGTGATGCGCTCGACCGCGGACTCCACGTCGGACCCGGCCAGCTCGGCCAGGATGCCGTCGTACGCGTCGCCGTGGGCGAGCGCGGCCGCGAAGATCGTCGGGTTGGTCGTCACGCCCACGACGTTCTTCGTGGCGACCAGCTCCGCGAGGTTGCCGGTGCGCAGCCGCTCACGGGACAGGTCGTCGAGCCAGATGGCGACACCCGCCTCGGACAGCCGCTCGGTGGGGCTGACGTTCTCGCCGCTGTCGCTGGTGCTGTCAGTCATCGTGCCCTTCCTCTCTCGTGTCCAGGTGTTCCGGCGCGGTTCAGGACGCCGCCTCGATCGACTCCTTGGCGGCCTGGGCGACCGCCTCGGCCGTGATGCCGTACTCGGCGTACAGGGTCTTGTAGTCCGCCGAGGCGCCGTAGTGCTCGAGCGACACGATGCGGCCGGCGTCGCCGACGACCTCGCGCCAGCCCTGCGCCACGCCGGCCTCGACCGACACGCGGGCCTTCACACCGGACGGGATGACCGACTCGCGGTAGGCCTCGTCCTGCTTGTCGAACCACTCGCGCGACGGCATGGACACCACGCGGGCCTGGACGCCGTCGGCCGCGAGGATCGCGCGCGCCTCGACGGCGAGCTGCACCTCGGACCCGGTGCCCACCAGGACGACGTCGGGCGTGCCCTCGGTGTCCAGCAGCGTGTAGGCGCCCTTGAGGGTGCCCTCGGCGCCCGCGAAGCCGTCGGTGCCGCGCGGGTAGGTGGGCACGTTCTGCCGGGTCAGCACGAGGCCGGCCGGGTTCTTCGTGTTCTCCAGGATGCCGCGCCACGCCCAGGCGGTCTCGTTCGCGTCCGCCGGGCGGACGACGTCGAGGTTCGGGATGGCCCGCAGCGCCGCGAGGTGCTCGACCGGCTGGTGCGTCGGGCCGTCCTCGCCGAGACCGATCGAGTCGTGCGTCCAGACGAAGGTGGACGGGATGCCCATCAGCGCGGCCAGGCGGACCGAGGCCCGCATGTAGTCGGCGAACTGCAGGAACGTGCCGCCGTACGGGCGGGTCAGGCCGTGCAGCACGATGCCGTTGAGGATCGAGCCCATCGCGTGCTCGCGGATGCCGAAGTGCAGGGTGCGGCCGTACGGGTCGCCCGGGAACTTCTTGGTCGCGTGCTCGGTGGGCACGAACGACGGCACGCCGTCCATGGTCGTGTTGTTGGAGCCGGCGAGGTCGGCCGAGCCGCCCCACAGCTCCGGCAGCACGTCCTTGAGGGCGGTCAGCACCTTGCCCGACGCCGCACGGGTCGCAACGCCCTTCTCGCTCGCCTCGAACTCGGGCAGCGAGTCGGTCCAGCCCTCGGGCAGCTCGTGCGTGCGCAGGCGCGCCAGGAGCGCGGCCTGCTGCGGGTTGGCCTCCGACCAGGCGGCGAAGGCGGCCTCCCAGGCCTCGCGCTGCGTGGCCTGGCGCTCGGCGACGGAGCGCGTGTAGGCCAGCACCTCGTCGTCGATGGCGAACGTCGCCTCGGGGTCCAGGCCGAGCGCGGACTTGAGACCCTTGATCTCGTCGGCGCCCATGGCCGAGCCGTGGATGCCACCGGTGTTCTGCTTGGTGGGCGACGGCCAGCCGATGATGGTGCGCAGCGCGATGATCGACGGCTTGCCGGTCTCCGCCTTGGCGGCGTCGAGCGCGGCGGCCAGCGCGTCGGTGTCCTCGGCGTAGCCCCCGTCGCCCGAGGTCCAGTCCACGCGCTGGGTGTGCCAGCCGTAGGCCTCGTAGCGCTTGAGTACGTCCTCGGTGAACGCGATGTTGGTGTCGTCCTCGATCGAGATCTTGTTGTCGTCCCAGATGACGATGAGGTTGCCGAGCTGCTGGTGACCCGCCAGCGAGGACGCCTCGGAGGTCACGCCCTCCTGCAGGTCGCCGTCGGAGGCGATGACGTAGACGTGGTGGTCGAACGGCGACTCACCGGGGGCGGCGGCCGGGTCGAGCAGGCCCCGCTCGCGGCGCGCGGCGAACGCCATGCCGACGGAGGACGCGAGGCCCTGGCCCAGCGGGCCGGTGGTGATCTCGACGCCCGCGGTGTGGCCGTACTCCGGGTGGCCCGGGGTCTTGGAGCCCCAGGTGCGCAGCGCGGCGATGTCGTCCATCTCGAGGCCGTAGCCCGCGAGGAAGAGCTGCAGGTAGATGGTCAGTGACGAGTGGCCGGCGCTCAGCACGAAGCGGTCGCGGCCCAGCCACGACGGATCGGCCGGGTCGTGGCGCATCGCCTTCTGGAAGAGGAGGTACGCGGCCGGCGCGAGCGAGATCGCGGTGCCGGGATGTCCGTTGCCCACCTTCTCGACGGCGTCCGCGGCCAGCGCCTTGATGGCCTTGACCGCTCGCTCGTCGAGCTCCGACCACTCCAGGGGCTTCAGCACGGGGTCGAAAGCGTTCACGAGTCCTCTTTCTCTCCGCCGGCGGCCCCTGTCCTGCCCGGAGAGCGGACGGGCCTCGGAGCCGTGCAGCGTGCGTGCGGCGGCGGCGGGATGCCGGCCGCCCTTCATTCGATGGCGTCAACAACCCTATACGCGCGTGTCTTCCGTCGCGCAGGGCTGTCCACAGGCTGCACAGGCCCCTGGCCGGGGACATATCTCACAGGCTGCTGCGGGAATGCGGGGCGCGACCGGGTCGCGGGGCGACGTACCATGGGCACGCACCGCGTCGGCAACAGGGCCTACCAGGTGCGACACCGACCTCCGGACCCTCCCGAACGGAACTGCGACGCGCGTGAGAACGAGCCACCCGACCACCGGCCAGACCGCGCGTGCCGAGACGTCCGGCGCCGAGGAGCCCACCGCCGACGTCGGACAGCGCCCGGGCGGCTGGTTCCTGCGGAGGGCGGGTGCGTACGTCGCGCTGACCAAGCCCCGCGTCATCGAGCTGCTGCTGGTGACCACGGTGCCCACGATGATCCTGGCCGCGGACGGCCTGCCGGGCTTCTGGCTGATCGTGGCCACGCTGATCGGCGGCGCCGGCGCCGCGGGCAGCGCCAACGCGTTCAACATGTGGTGGGACCGGGACATCGACCAGGTGATGAACCGGACCAAGAAGCGCCCGCTGGCGACCGGGGAGATCACCCCGCGCGCGGGCCTGGTGTTCGCCTCGATCCTCGGCCTGCTGTCGCTGGCGTGGTTCGCGCTGGTCATCAACTGGGCCGCGATGTGGCTCACCCTCGCGGCCATCGCCATCTACGTGGTCGGCTACACGATGATCCTCAAGCGCCGCACGCCGCAGAACATCGTGTGGGGCGGCATCGCGGGCTGCATGCCGGTCTTCATCGGCTGGGCCTCCGTGACCGGTGGGCTGAGCTGGTCCGCGCTCGCGCTGTTCGGCATCATCTTCTTCTGGACGCCGCCGCACTACTGGCCGCTGTCGATCAAGTTCAAGAAGGACTACGCGAACGCGAACGTCCCGATGCTGCCGGTGGTCAGCGACGACAAGCGCGTGGCCGCCGAGATGGTGGGCTACACGCTCGCGATGATCGCCTGCTCGCTCCTGCTGACGCCGCTGGCCGGGATGTCCTGGGTCTACACCGTGGTGGCCGCCGCGCTGGGTGCGTGGTTCCTGTGGTCCACGATCGCCATGCTGCGCCGGGCCCAGGGCCGCGCGAGCGGCAAGCTCGGCGCCATGAAGGTGTTCCACGCGTCGATCACCTACCTGTCGCTGCTCTTCGTCGCGGTCGCGGTGGACGTCTTCCTGCCGTTCTGAGGTCACCGCCGGGGGTGTTTCGTCAAGGCGGTCTTCTGTTCATATTGTTCGGGCCCATGTAGTGGTTCATGATTCGGCCCGTGTCGGTGTCCCCGCCTAGGCTGACCTGGTGACCGAGACCCCAGCCGACCGAACCACCGCTCCTGCCGACCAGCCGGCCCCGCAGTCCTCGGGCTACTCCGCGGGTCTGCCGACGGCGTCCGCCGTCGTCCCCGAGAACGACCTCGGGCCGCGCCGTGCCGCCCGTGAGAAGTCGCGGGTCGCTCCCGACTACGCGCGGGCCTGGCTCCTGCTCTCCGCGATGCGGACCGAGCTCTTCGACAAGGCGCAGCTCTCCCGCGCGGACCAGGTGATCCTGGACTGCGAGGACGCCATCGACGTCTCGCTCAAGGACGAGGCGCGCGAGAACGTCATCCGGTGGATCAAGAGCGGTGGCAGCGCGTGGGTGCGGATCAACGACCGCACCGCGCCGTCCTGGGCGGACGACGTCGCCTACCTGCGTGGTCTGGACGGGCTGAACGGCGTGATGCTCGCCAAGACCGAGAGCGCGGACGACGTGGTCGACACCGCCCAGCGGCTCGGCGGCGACGTCCCGGTGATCCCGCTCGTGGAGTCGGCCCTCGGCATCGAGGAGGCCGTGCACATCGCCAAGGCGCGCGGTGCGTTCCGGCTCGCGTTCGGCTCGGGCGACTACCGCCGCGACACGGGCGCCGCCAACGAGCCCATGGCCATGGCCTACCCGCGCACGCGGCTCGTGCTCGCCAGCCGCATCGGCGGCCTGCCCGGTCCCGTCGACGGCCCCACGGTGGGCTCCTCGCACGCGCTGCTGCGCGAGCAGTCCGCCGACGCGGTCAACCTCGGCATGACCGGCAAGCTCTGCCTGGACTTCGAGCAGTCCAGCGTCATCAACGAGTCCTTCGCGCCCAGCCCGTCCGACGTCGCCTGGGCCGTCGACTTCTTCGCCGAGTTCGAGGCCGCCGGCTCGGTGATCCGCGACGGCAGCGACAAGCCGCGTCTCGCCCGCGCCCAGGTGATCCGGTCGCGCGCGGAGCTGTTCGGCATCAACCCGGCCTGACCGCGCCACCCCGCGGGGCCGGGCTCGTCGTGCCCGGCCCGGCGTGGCGTCCTCCCGGCGTGCCCCGCCCCCGTGGCGGGCCGGGCTCGGCATGATGGGGCGGTGTCCACCGCCACGTCCCACCTGCAGCCGTCCCACCCGCAGCGGTCCCACCTGTCCCACCAGGCGTCGTCCCGCCAGGTCTCCGACCGGCCCCGGGGCGACGTGCTCGACCGTGCACTGCGGGACTACCTCGCGCACCTGAGCGTCGAGCGCGGCCTCTCGGCCAACACCGTGGCGGCCTACCGGCGCGACCTGGTGCGGTACACGGCGTTCGTGGACGCCGCCGGCCGCACCGACCTCGCGGGGGTCACCGAGGCCGACGTCACCGGCTTCGTCGAGGCGCTGCGGCAGGGGTCCGACGGCGGCCGGCCGCTCTCGCCGTCGTCCACCGCCCGCGCCCTGGCCGCCGTGCGGGGCTGGCACCGGTTCGCCCAGGCCGAGGGGCTCGCGGTCGACGACCCGTCGGCCGAGGTGCAGGCACCCACCCAGCTCCGGCGTCTGCCGCACGCGCTGTCCGTGGACGACGTGGCCGCCCTGCTCGACGCCGCGGGCACCGGCGACGGGCCGCTGCCGCTGCGTGACCGGGCACTGCTGGAGCTCCTGTACGCCACGGGCGCGCGGATCTCGGAGATCGCAGGGCTCGACGTCGACGGCGTGGGCGACCCGGGTGCCGTCCGGCTGCTGGGCAAGGGGTCCAAGGAGCGCGTGGTGCCGGTGGGCTCCTTCGCCCGCGACGCCCTGGAGGCCTACCTGGTGCGCGCCCGCCCGGAGCTCGCTGCGGCCGGCCGGGGGACACCCGCCCTGTTCCTCAACACGCGCGGCGCGCGGATGTCCCGCCAGACCGCCTGGGCGGCCTTGCAGGCCGCCGCCGCCCGGGCCGGCCTGACCGAGCACGTCTCGCCGCACACCCTGCGGCACTCGTTCGCCACCCACCTGCTGTCCGGAGGCGCCGACGTGCGCGTGGTCCAGGAGCTGCTGGGGCACGCGTCGGTGACCACCACGCAGATCTACACGATGGTCACCCCCGACGCGCTGCGCGAGGTCTACGCCGCCGCCCACCCGCGCGCCCGCGAGCGGTAGCCGCCGTCCGAAGGGCGCCACGCCGAGGCTTCGACCCGGCGGTGCCCACACTCTGGTATAGCGTGGCGGGCGTGAGCGAGGCACCCAGCCAGGAGGGAGCGGGCACGATGACCGACATGCTTCTCGGGAAGACGGTCGTCGGCGCACCCGAGGACGCAGACGCGCTGCGCGACGTGGTCGGGCGCGTGATGCCCGACCTGCCGGAGCCCGCGCCGCTGACGAGCCACGGCCCGGCCCGCATCATCGCGATGTGCAACCAGAAGGGCGGGGTCGGCAAGACCACCACGACCATCAACCTGGGCGCGTGCCTGGCCGAGTACGGACGCAAGGTGCTGCTGGTCGACTTCGACCCGCAGGGCGCCGCGTCCGTGGGCATCGGCGTGAACCCGCACGAGCTCGACCTCACGGTCTACAACCTGCTCATGGAGCGGGGCGTGGACATCCGTGACGTGCTCATCCCGTCGGGCATCGAGAACCTCGACGTGCTGCCCGCGAACATCGACCTGTCGGCGGCCGAGGTGCAGCTCGTGGGCGAGGTGGCCCGGGAGTCCGTGCTGGCCCGCGCGCTGCGCCCGGTGATGGACGACTACGACGTGATCCTCATCGACTGCCAGCCGAGCCTCGGCCTGCTCACGGTGAACGCCCTGACGGCGGCGCACGGCGTGCTGATCCCGCTGGAGTGCGAGTTCTTCGCGCTGCGCGGTGTCGCGCTGCTGGTGGAGACCATCGAGAAGGTGCGGGACCGGCTCAACCCGGCCCTGGAGATCGACGGTATCCTCCCCACCATGTACGACTCGCGCACCCTGCACTCCCGGGAGGTCGTGGCCCGGGTGCACGAGGCCTTCGGCGACACCCTGCTGCACTCCGTCATCGGGCGCACCGTGAAGTTCCCCGACGCCACCGTCGCCGCCGAGCCGATCACCGCCTACGCCCCGGGCCACCCCGGCGCCGCGGCGTACCGTCAGCTCGCCCGGGAGCTCGTGGCCCGTGGCGACGCTGCCTGAGGCGGAGGCGCCGCCCGAGGCCGACGCGCCTGCCGACGAGCGGCGCTCCTCCCGCACCTTCCAGGTCCGGCTGCACAACTTCGAGGGCCCGTTCGACCTGCTGCTGTCGCTCATCGCGAAGCACAAGATGGACGTCACCGAGGTGGCGCTCGCCGTCGTGACCGACGAGTTCGTCGCGCACATCCGGGAGGCGGAGCGTGCCTCGCGCGAAGCGGCCGAGCGCGGTGAGGTGCACGAGTCCTGGGACCTGGGCGTGGCCAGCGAGTTCCTGGTCATTGCTGCGACGCTGCTCGACCTCAAGGCGGCCCGCCTCCTGCCGGGCGTGGTCGACGAGGACGCCGAGGACCTGGAGCTGCTGGAGGCCCGCGACCTGCTGTTCGCCCGGCTGCTGCAGTACCGCGCCTACAAGGAGGTCTCCAAGCTCGTCGCGGAGCGGATGGCCGCGGGCGGACGCCGCGTGCCGCGCCTGGCGCCCCTGGAGCCGCACCTCGCGGCGATCCTGCCGGAGCTGGTGTGGGACACGACGGGGGAGCAGCTCGCCGAGCTCGCCGCGAAGGTGCTGGCGCCGAAGCCGCCGCCCGTGGTGGGCCTCGCGCACCTGCACGGCTCCGCCGTGAGCGTGCGCGAGGAGGCCGGCGTCATCGTCCGGCGGCTGCGCACCGAGCGGTCGGTGACGTTCCGCTCGCTGACGGCGGGGACCGAGCGGCTGGTCACGGTGGCCCGGTTCCTGGCCCTGCTGGAGCTGTTCCGCGACGCGCTGGTCGGCTTCGAGCAGGTCAGCCCGCTGGGCGAGCTCACGGTGCGGTGGACCGCGGGCCCCGCGGACGGGGAGAAGTACCTCGATCCGGCCGCCGGCCCGAGCGAGTTCGACGAGGACGACGAGACCGAGCAGCCCGGAACGGAGGCGACAGCATGACCGTCGAGGAACAGGCCCCGGCAGACGCCCCGGCCCCGGACACGGAGGCCGACGTCGCTCCTGCCCCTGCGGCACCGGACGAGCCCGCGCTCGTCGACGTGCACACGCTCCCGGGCGGGGCGCACGCCGCGATCGAGGCGGTGCTCATGGTGGCGGACGCGCCCATCGGTGCGGACCGCATCGCGGCAGCGCTGAACCTGACCCAGGACGAGACGGACGACGTCCTGCACGAGCTGGCCGACGAGTACGCCGGCCACCTCGGTGGCCGGCCGCGCGGCTTCGAGCTGCGCCGGACCGTGGACGGGTGGCGCATCTACTCCTCGTCCGCCCACGCGGACCCTGTCGGCCGGTTCGTGCTGGACGGTCAGTCGGCGAAGCTGAGCCAGGCGGCGCTCGAGACGCTCGCGGTGGTCGCCTACCGGCAGCCGGTCACCCGGGGCCAGGTCAGCGCCGTGCGCGGCGTGAACGTGGACGGCGTGGTGCGGACGTTGCTGACCCGGGGGCTGATCGCTGAGATCGGGCAGGACCCGAGCTCGGGTGCGGTGTTGTTCGGAACCACGGGATACTTCTTGGAGCGGATGGACCTCTCGTCGCTCGACGAGCTGCCTCCGCTGGCGCCGCACCTGCCGGACCTCGACACGATCGAGGGGCTGGACGGGCTGGATTCCTAGGTACCTGCGTGGTGCCGGGCCGCCCGGGCGGCGTCCTTCCCGACTCACCGAGAGACGAATCATGAGCAACGAACGCCGCGGCGGGAGCCGCCGCGAATCCAGTGGTGGCCAGCAGCCCCGCCGTGCCGACCATGCGGGCAAGGGCGGCAAGAACTTCCGGGGCGGCAGCTCCGCGAAGAGCCGCGCCCAGGCGAACGCGCCCCGGCGTCGGCCCGCGAAGCCCGCGGAGCAGGGCCGTGACGTGCACGTCGAGGACGGCGTGCGGCTGCAGAAGGTGCTCGCCCAGGCCGGTCTGGGCTCCCGCCGGGCCTCCGAGGAGCTCATCGCGAGCGGACGCGTCGAGGTGGACGGCCAGATCGTCACGGAGCTCGGGGTGCGGATCGACCCGGCGACCGCCGTCGTGCACGTGGACGGGCTGCGGATCCAGCTCGACCAGGCCAAGGTGACGATCGCCCTGAACAAGCCGCTCGGCGTGGTCTCCACGATGGACGACCCGAAGGGGCGCCCGACCGTCGCCGACCTGATCAAGAACCGCGAGGAGCGCCTGTTCCACGTGGGCCGGCTCGACGCGGACAGCGAGGGCCTGCTGCTCCTGACGAACGACGGCGAGCTGGCCAACCGGCTCTCGCACCCGAAGTACGGCATCGCCAAGACGTACCTGGTCACCGTCGAGGGCGAGGTGTACCCGCGCACCGGCCGCGAGCTGCTGAAGGGCGTCGAGCTGGAGGACGGCATCGCGAAGATGGACGCGGTGCACGTGCTCCAGCAGATCGACGGCCTCGCGATGCTGGAGGTCGTGCTGCACGAGGGTCGCAACCGCATCGTCCGGCGCATGTTCGAGGCCGTCGGCCACCCGGTGACGCGCCTGGTGCGCACCCGGATCGGCCCGATCCCGCTGGGTGACCTCAAGCCGGGCCGTACCCGGGTGCTGGGCCGCACGGAGCTGGGCACCCTGATGAACGCGGTGGACCTGTAACCTCGTCCGCTGAGTGCTGGGTACTCGTGGCCCGGGACGCACTCCAGCAACAGATATCCAGCACTCAACGGAAGTGAGCGAGTACGTGACCAGTCCTGTGGTGATCGCCATCGACGGCCCCTCCGGGTCCGGCAAGTCCAGCGTGTCCAAGGCGGTCGCGGCGCGGCTCGGGCTGGCCTACCTCGACACCGGCGCCATGTACCGCGCGGCCACGGTGTGGAGCATGGAGACGGCGGACCTGGACGACGCGACGGCGGTGGCGACCGCCGTCCGCGCGATGCCGCTGGTCATGGGGCTCGACCCGGCCGCGCCCGGCGTGGAGCTGGACGGGCGGGACGTCTCGGTGACGATCCGCAGCACCGAGGTCACGACGAACGTGTCCAAGGTCGCCTCCAACCTGGAGGTGCGTGCCGAGCTCAAGCGGCTCCAGCGGGCGCTCATCGACCAGGAGTCGAGCACGACGCAGGCCGTGCGCTCGGGCGGGCGCGGCATCGTGGCCGAGGGGCGCGACATCACCACGGTCGTGGCGCCCGACGCCGACGTCCGCGTGCTGCTGACCGCCTCCGAGGAGGCACGCCTGCGCCGCCGGTCGCTGGAGGTGCACGGCGCCGCCGACGACTCGGCCGTGGACGCCACACGCGACCAGGTGCTGCGCCGTGACCAGGACGACGCGAAGGTGACGCAGTTCCAGGTCGCCGCGGACGGCGTGGTGACCGTCGACTCCAGCGACCTGGACTTCGAGCAGACGGTCGACGCCGTGCTCGCGGTGGTCGCACGGGCGACGGGGCGCGAGGTCGCGCCGTCGGCGTGAGCCGCGACGCGGTGTGGCAGGTCATACCCGCGTGGGTCGGCCTCAGGGCGGCGGGCCTGCGACAATAGGGAGCATGACCCACGACTCCTCTGCATCGGAGGCTGCTGCGCTGGACGCCGCGGCCCGAGATGATGCTGCCCTCGAGCTCGACCTGAACGAGACGGAGGACGACCTCGCGCGCGAGCGGGCGCTGCGCGCCGGCCTGGCGGAGTTCGAGCTCGACGAGGCGGACCAGGAGCTCCTGGACGCCGAGTGGTCCGACGAGGAGTCCGAGTCCGAGCAGATCCTGCCGGTGCTCGCGATCATCGGACGGCCGAACGTCGGCAAGTCGACCCTCGTGAACCGCATCCTCGGCCGCCGCGAGGCCGTCGTCGAGGACAAGCCGGGCGTGACGCGCGACCGCGTGTCCTACCCGGCGGAGTGGTCCGGCCGCCGGTTCATGCTCGTGGACACGGGCGGCTGGGAGGTCGATGTCGCGGGCATCGAGTCCAAGGTCGCCGAGCAGGCCGAGGTGGCCATCTCCCTGGCCGACGCCGTGGTCTTCGTGGTCGACGCCGCCGTGGGCGCCACCGCGACCGACGAGCGCGTGGTCGAGCTGCTGCGGCGTTCCGGCAAGCCCGTGGTGCTGGCCGCCAACAAGGTGGACGGCGCCTCCGGCGAGGCGGACGCCGCCTACCTGTGGTCCCTCGGCCTGGGGGAGCCGTACCCCGTCTCCGCGCTGCACGGCCGAGGCACCGGCGACCTGCTCGACGCCGCGATCAAGGCCCTGCCCACGACGTCGGCGCACGGCACGCTGCGGCCCGCCGGCCCGCGCCGCGTGGCGCTCGTCGGGCGGCCCAACGTCGGCAAGTCGTCGCTGCTGAACAAGATCGCCGGCGAGGAGCGCGTCGTCGTCGACGAGGTCGCCGGGACCACGCGCGACCCCGTCGACGAGCTCATCGAGCTGCGCGGCACCCCGTACTGGTTCGTGGACACCGCGGGCATCCGGCGCCGCGTGCACCAGACCCGGGGCGCCGACTTCTACGCGTCGCTGCGCACCGCCGCCGCGATCGACAAGGCGGAGGTCGGCGTGGTCCTGGTGGACGCGTCCAACCCGCTGACCGAGCAGGACATCCGCGTGATCCAGCAGGTCGTGGACGCCGGTCGTGCGCTGGTCATCGCGTACAACAAGTGGGACCTCATGGACGAGGACCGCCGCCCCTACCTCGAGCGGGAGATCGAGAAGGAGCTCGTGCAGATCCAGTGGGCCCCGCGGGTCAACCTCTCGGCGCGCACCGGCTGGCACGCCGAACGCCTGGTGCCCGCGATCGAGCGGTCGCTGGCGTCCTGGGACCGGCGCATCCCCACCGGCAAGCTCAACGCGTTCCTCGGCGAGCTCGTCGCCGCGCACCCGCACCCGCTTCGGGGCGGCAAGCAGTCGCGCATCCTCTTCGCGACGCAGGCCTCGACGCGTCCGCCGCGGTTCGTCATCTTCGCCACCGGGTTCATCGAGGCCGGGTACCGCCGGTTCATCGAGCGTCGCCTGCGCGAGACGTTCGGCTTCGAGGGCACGCCCATCGAGATCTCGGTCCGCGTACGGGAGAAGCGCCGCCGCTGACGACTCGGGCGGTCCGATGCCCACCGGGCCGCCCGATCGCGGTACCTTCGGGTCGTGCTTCCGGCCAGTATCCCCAGCCCCGACCCCGTGTGGTCGCAGTTCAGCCTGGGCCCGCTCACCATCCACACCTACGCTCTGTGCCTGCTGGCGGGTATCGCCGCCGCCGCGTACATCACCGACCGGCGCCTGCGGGCGCGGGGTGCCGCGCCCGGGCTCGCGCTCGACGTCGCAATGTGGGCGGTGCCGATCGGCATCGTCGGCGCCCGCATCTACCACGTGCTGACCCACCTCGGTGACTTCACGGGGCCCGGGGTGGACCCGTGGGCCTGGGTGCGCATCTGGGAGGGCGGCAACGCCCTGTTCGGGTCCCTGCTCGGCGGCGCCGTCGGTGTCTGGATCGGGTGCCGCATCTCCGGCCTGCGCTTCTGGTCCTTCGCCGACGCCCTCGCGCCGGGCCTGCTGGTCGCCCAGGCGATCGGGCGGCTGGGCAACTACGTGAACCAGGAGCTGTTCGGCCTGCCGACCACGCTGCCGTGGGGCCTGGAGATCCGCTCCGACGCGCCGATGTTCCCCGACGGCACCCCCGAGGGCACGCTGTTCCACCCCCTGTTCCTGTACGAGATGATCTGGAACCTCGTCGGCGTGGCCCTGCTGCTCACGATCGAGCGGCGCGTGACCCGGCGGAACGAGGCCCTGGCGACGCCGGGCCCGGGTCTGCGCTGGGGCCGGCTGTTCGGCCTGTACCTGGTCTGGTACGGCCTGGGCCGGAGCTGGCTGGAGGCCATCCGCATCGACCCGACGAGCGACGCGCCGCTGGGGATCCCCGCGAACATCTGGACGTCGGGGATCGCGGTGCTGCTCGGCGTGGCGATCGTCGTCGTCCAGGGGCGTCGGCACACCGGACCGGAGCTGTCGGTCTACGTGCCGGGCCGCGAGCCGGCCGACGACGAGGATCCGGACGCGGAGACCACCTCGGCCGAGGCTGACGGCAAGGCCGACGACAAGGCCGACGGTGGCGTGGAGACCGACGAGGCCGACCGCCCCGTGGATCCCGACGCGAGCCCGGTCGACCCGGCCGGGGCCAAGTAACAGGCGGTCCAGAGGTGCCCGGGAGGCACCCCCGCGGAGACGCGTGACGGGGAGTAGACAATGTCTACTCCCCGTCACGCGTCTCCGCGGGGCACATCTTCTCGGGCCGGTCGGCCCGGGACGCACGGCCCGCAACCCGCCTGCCCCCCCCGCGAGACCCGTACCCCCGGACACCCCGCACGCCCGGGCACACCTCGCACGCCCGGGCACACCTCGCACCCACCCGTCGTGTGCTCACCCTCACAGTGGCCCCGCTTGTTCCCTGTGCACCGTCCTGCGGAGGATGAGGGCATGCCACCTACGAGCCCCGGGGACAACTCTGCCGTCGTTCCCGCCGGACGCCGGGCCTGGTGGGCGGTGGCCGCCGTCCTGCTCGCGGTGGCCTGGGGCGGCAACGAGTTCACGCCCCTGCTCGTGATGTACCGCGAGCGGGGCGACATCGGCCCCGTCATGGTCGACGCGCTGCTGGCCGTGTACGTGTTCGGTCTGGTGCCGGCGCTGCTGCTCGGCGGGCCGTTGTCCGACCGGTTCGGCCGCCGTCCGCTGCTGCTGCCCGCCGCACCGGTGTCGGCGGTCGGGTCGCTCGTGCTCGCCCTGGACCCGTCCAGCCCCGTGGTGCTCTCGGTCGGCCGCCTGTTGTGCGGCGTCGCGCTCGGTCTCGCCATGGCGGTGGGCTCCACCTGGGTCACGGAGCTCAGCGCCGCCGCGGGCGACCGGGCCGCCGGACCCCGCCGTGGCTCGCTGTCGCTCACCGCGGGGTTCCTCGCCGGTGCGGGCGTGGCCGCCATGCTCGCGCAGTTCGCGCCCTGGCCCACGCTCCTGTCGTACGTGCTGCACGCGGCGGGGGCGCTGATCGCCGGCGCCGTGCTGCTGCGGGTCCCGGAGACCCGCCCCGCTCGGCCTCGTGCCGATCGTGCCCCGCTGGTCGACGACCTGCGCATCACCGCCGCGCGGAACCCGCGGTTCCTGCGCGTCGTGGTGCCGCTGGCGCCGTGGGTGTTCGGCTGCGCCGGCTGCGCCTTCGCGGTGCTGCCCAGCCTGCTGACCGATCACGTCGGGGGCCTGCCCATCGCGTTCGCCGGGATGATGGCCATCCTGGCCCTCGGCTGCGGCATCGGCATCCAGGTCGTCGCCCGGCGGATCGACACGCCCACGTCGGCCCGGGCATCCGTCGTCGCGCTGGCGATCATCGCGGCGGGGATGGCGCTCGCCGCCTGGGCGTCCGGGTCACTGTCGCTGGCGGTGGGCGTCGCGGCCGCCGTCGTGCTCGGGACCGGGTACGGGCTGGCGCTCGTGGCCGGACTGAGCGAGGTCGCGCGGATCGCCGGGCCCGGGCAGCTCGCCGGGCTCACCGCCGTCTTCTACTCCCTGACCTACCTCGGGTTCTTCGTGCCGATGGCGCTCGCCTGGCTGCGCGACACCTGGACCTACGCCGAGATGTTCGGGTTCGGCGTGGTCGCCGTGCTGCTCTGCCTGACGGTCGTCGCGGCGTCGTCGCGCACCGCGCCCCCGGACCGGCTGCGACGGTAGCCGGTTCGGCAGGACCAGGTCCCACGCCGGACCTGCTACGGCCCGGCGATCGCCTCCGTCCTGCGTGCCACGTGCCGGGACAACAGCATCAGCAGCACGACCTCCAGCCCGATCGTGGCCGCGCCGACGGCAGCGGTGGCGGGCGAGCCAGGCATCATGAATGCGGTGTGTCCCACCAGGATGCCGCCCGCGAGCCAGACACGGTGCCGGTCGCCCCAGTCCGGGGCCGCCGTCCAGCACAGCACCACCCACCCCGCGCCGAGCCCGACGAGGGCGCCGGCCGTCACGGGTACCACCAGCGGCAGGGCGGTGCCCTCGAACGGCGACGCCGGAGCGAGCCCGGGCGGCAGGAGGAGCAGGAGGAACACGACGGTCGCCAGCCCGAGAACCGCGCCTACCACCCCGGGCCGAGGAACGGACGCCGCGGGCGCCGGGACGGTCATACGGACCCGGGGCACCACGCGCAGCGCCAGCCAGGCCAGCAGCACCATGGCCACCACGTACGCGGCCGTCCAGCCCCACGGGGTCAGGTACCCCGGGTCCTCGGTCCACGAGATGACCACCCGCAGGCCCACCACGCCCAGCACCGCCAGCAGGCCGACACCGGCGAGCCCACCGGCGCGCAGGTACGGCCGCCCGCGGTGGGCGGGGAACAGGAGATCCGTCAGCAGCACGGGGACGAGCACGCTGAACACGACGTGCACGCCGACCTGGGACACCCAGTAGCTCCAGTTCACGCCGAGTGCCCGCAGGCCCCAGTCGGCGGCGCCGTACATGTCCGGGCTGGTCAGGGCCTGCAGCCCGAGACCGTCCTCCGCGAGCTGGTAGACCAGGCCCAGCAGCACCAGGGTCGGCCAGCCACCTCCGGCGCGTACCGCGGCCTCGCGTACCACCAGCACGCCCGCGCCGTACATCACCAGCAGCAGCGGCAGGAGAAGCCACGCGCTCGGCACCGCCACGGCCGTGAACGTCAGCTCGGCGCACACCGTGGTCAGCAGCGCCAGCATCCAGGCGGCCCGCAGCCGCCCCGTCGGTGCCTTCACCATCGTTCCCCCTCGTGCTGTTCGTCGGCGTCCCTGTTCAGCGGTGCACCGGTGTCGGGTAGTCCTTCAGGGTGACCGTCCGAGCCACGCGGTCCATGCCGCGGCCGACCAGCGCCTGGGGCAGGTAGGGCAGCAGACGCACGGACAGGTTGCGCCTCCGGATCTGCCCGCGCGTCCGCGGCATCAGGCCGCCGTCGCCGGACGCGCGGGCGAATGCGTGCGCCCGGGCCGTGAACTCCCGCATCTCGTCCTCGTAGGCGCGGAACGCCCGGGTGTGGTCGCCGTCTGCCGCTGCGAGCTCCCCGGCCAGGACGTACGCACCCACCAGGGCCAGGCTGGTGCCGATCCCGGACATCGGGGACGCGCAGTAGCCGGCGTCCCCGAGCAGAACGGTACGGCCGCGCGACCAGCCGTCGACCTCGACCTGGACGACCCGGTCGAAGTAGAAGTCCGGTGCGTCCCAGATCGAGTCGAGCATCCGCGGGATCTCCCAGCCCTGACCCGCGAAGGCGCGCAGGACCGTCCGCTTCTGCTCGTCGACGTCCCGCCGGTCGTGGTCCAGCGGTGGCGAGGGCAGGAAGAAGCCCGCCAGCGCGGTGCCCGGCGTGCGCTGCGGGTACAGGCCGGCGGTCCGGCCCGGACCGCCGGCGCCGCCGGGCATGGTGTACATGAGCTGCCACCCGTCGAGGTCCACGTCCGTGGTGATGCTGTACATCGACAGGTACAGGCCCAGGTCGCGCACGTACTCCTCGTGCGGGCCGAACATCAGCCGGCGGACTGCGGAGTGCACACCGTCCGCTCCCACCAGCAGGTCAACGTGCCGTGGCTCGCCGTGGGCGAACTGGACGTGTACGCCGTCGTGGTCCTGCTGGGCGGCGATCACGGAGTCGTCGAACACGTACTCGACGTCGTTCAGGGTCGCCTCGTACAGGATCCTGGCCAGGTCGGTGCGCTTGATCGCGAGCTCGGCGACGGGGCCGCCCGAGTCGCCGAACACGGCGGGGTCGAACGACGCGACGCGGGTGCCGCGCTCGTCGACGAAGGCCATGCCGCGAGCGCCGGTGTGCGCCGCGCGGACGGCCGGGACGATCCCGGTGCGCGCGGCCACCTCCCGCGCGGTGCCACGGATGTCCACGGCATGGCCGCCCGTGCGCGGGGCCGCGGCACCTTCCACCACTGTGACGTCGAAGCCGTACCGGTGCAGCCAGTAGGCGAGGGTTGGTCCGGCGATCCCGGCGCCGGAGATGAGGATGCTCCGGTTCTTCATGTGCTCTCCCTGTGTGTCGTGGGTGTGGCGGTGCGTGTCTCGGTGCGGCGGGAACCGCAGATGCGTACGGCGTATCGCTGTTGTGCCGCGTCTCGACCGTAGCGAGGATTCACGCAGAACAGTGGACGAACGGGGAGACAAGTGTTCTGGGCGGGTGAGAAACCGACCTAGTACACTTGGGGCGTCCCCTCGAACCGTCGGAGGAGTGCCATGTCGTCGCAGCAGTCCGCACCGCCCTACCGGACGATCGCCGCCGAGATACGTGCCCGGATCGTGTCGGGCGAGCTGCGACCGGGTGACCGGGTCCCGTCGGTCCGCCAGATCGCGTTGCGCCGGGGCGTGGCGCTCGCGACGGCGACGCGAGTTATCGCCGTCCTGCGCGACGAGGGGCTGGTCGAGTCCCGGGTGGGTTCCGGCACCGTGGTCGGCGTGTCGGCCGGGCGCACGGTGCCGGCCCGGCGGGACCGGCCACCGGCCCTCCCGCTGCCGTCGGCATCCGTCGGGCCCGCCCAGGGGCAGGCCGAGCGGGTGCTGGGCCGTGTCGACGTGGTGCGCGCGGCCATCGCGCTGGCCGACACCGAGGGGCTGGCCGCGGTGACGATGCGGCGTCTGGCGGCCCAGCTCGGGGTCGGCCCGATGTCGTTGTACCGGCATGTGGCGAACAAGGACGAGCTGCTGGTCGAGATGGCCGACCTGGCGGTGGGGGAGGCGGTCCTGCCCGACCGGTTGCCGCCGGGGTGGCGAGCCAGACTGACCCTGGTCGCGCGTCGGCAGTGGGAGCTGTGCCGCCGGCATCCGTGGCTGCCGCGCACCGTCTCGTTCACGCGCCCGCTGCTGGTGCCCGCGATGATGGCCCATACGGAGTGGACGCTGCGCGCGCTGGACGGGTTGGGGCTCTCCCCGGCCGTTCGTATGCGGGAGGCGCTCGCCCTGCACGCGACGGTGCTCACCGTGGCCCTGTCGGTCGCCGCCGAGGCGGAGGCCGAGCTGGACACCGGCGTCACGCTCGACCGGTGGACCGTGGCGCACGGTGCCCGGAGGCGCGAGCTGCTGGGCAGCGGCCGGTTCCCGATGCTCGCGGCTACGCCGGAGCGGGCGGGCGAGGACCTTGACGTGCTCTTCGAGTACGTCCTCGCCCGCCATCTCGACGGGTTCGCGGTGCTGGTGGGGGAGCCGGTCAGCCGACCCGCGTGAGCCGGAAGACCTGCGTCGCCGCCCCCGTGCAGGGCTGCTGCGTGAATCGCGTCCCGTCGGACCCCGTCGCGGCGCCGAGGGTGAGGCACGAGCCGCTGTGCCGGGCGGTGAAGGTGAGGCCGCCGCTGGTCGCGGTCGGGCGCCACTGCTGGTTGGTGCCGCCCACGAAGGACCAGAGGTGCACGGGGGCTCCGGCGCCGACCGCGCCCGGTCCGCCGTCGACGTCCCAGACCTTGCCCGCGTGCTGGTTGGTGACCTGGTACCAGCCGCCCGTGGTGGGGGTGAAGCGCCAGCGCTGGTTCGCCTGGTCCGCGGCGCCGCAGGCCCACTGCTGCAGGCCGGTGCCGTCGGCCGTGCCCCAGTCGGCGGCGTCGAGGCACTTGCCGCTGGCCGTCGGCACGACCTGGTACCAGGACGCCGGGTCGGGGTCGGCGGGGTCGGTGGACGCCTGGGGGTCCCAGGTGAAGGTGGCCACCGAGCGGCCGGGCAGGGTGTGGGTGAGCGAGCGGCCCTCGTCGGTGATCGAGAAGGTGCGGCTGCCGGACGAGGCGTTCACGACGAACGCGACCCGGGTGCCGTCCGGGTTCTGGAGCACGACGTTCTGCAGCCCACCGGGCTGCTCGGTGGTCGAGCCGATGCGCCGGGCGCCGGGGTCGGCGAACTTGCTCAGGTGGCCCAGCACGTAGAACTCGGCATTGCGTGTCACGGAGCTGCCCGCGATCTCGACGACGCCGTTGCACCGGGTGCCGCAGTGGCCCTGGTGCGGTCCGCCGTTCTGGTCGAGCGCGAGATTCCAGGTGATGACCGTCTCGCCGCCGTTGCGCAGGTTGCGCACCACGAGGTTCTCCGCGTGCCAGATCAGCGTGTCCCCGAAGGTGCCGGCTGCGTTGTCGCTGTCCGTGCCGGAGCACTCGGTGAAGTACACCCGCTTGCCCGCGGCCACGACCTGGGCCTGTGCCTCGGGGGAGCCGCCGTAGCAGTGGAACGCGGCGCCGACGACGCGGGCGATGCCCTGGGTCCCGGCGAACACGTCCAGCGGGTAGTCGGGGCGGTCCCAGTTGTGGTCGTAGGCAAAGATCTGGGTGCCTAGCCCCGCGGCCGTCAGGCGGGCGTCGAGCACCCGCAGGAACTGTGCCTGCTCGGCCGCCGTCATGCTCGTGGACGGGTAGCTCGTGGCGAAGAGCGGTTCGTTCTGGACGGTGAGGTCGCTCAGCGTGACGCCCTGCTGCGCGTACGCCTGGATCGCCCGGACCAGGTAGTCGGCGTACTCGTCGTAGTTCTCGGGGCGCAGGCTGCCGCCGTTCAGGGAGCCGCCCGTCTTCATCCAGGCCGGCGGCGACCAGGGGCTGCCCATGAACCGGATGCCGGGGTTGACCGCCAGGGCCTGTCGCAGGACGGGCAGGATCTGCTGCTGGTCGCGGGCGATGCTGAACTGCCCGGGCGTGTCCTCGTAGGTGTAGAAGCCGCCCGCGTTGAAGTCGGTGCTGCCGAGCGGTTGGCGGAGGTAGCTCAGCCCGATGCCGTCGCCCGTGCGGGAGAACAGCGACCGCAGCAGCGTGTCGCGGGTCCCGGAGGGCAGGGCGCTGATCAGCGCGGCGGACGCCTCGGTCACCGAGGCCCCGGCGCCCGTGAAGCGCTGCGCCACCTGGCTCGGGTCGACGCGGATGTCGGTGGCCTGCGGGCCCGTGTCGAAGGCGAGGGCGCCGCCGTCGGTGAGCCGTTGGGTGCCGTCGGCGGTCGTGGTCCAGACGTGGGCACTGGTCGGGGCGGCGAACGGGGCCGCGGTCCCGCGGCCGGCGGACGGGTCGTCCGGGGTGAGGCCGGCCGCGGCGGCCGGGACCAGCCCGACGGCCGCGAGGGTCAGGACGCCGAGCGTGGCGAGCGCGGTGCGGAGGGGCCCGGTGCGGGTGGTGCGCGTCATTGCGACTCCCATCTGTGGGTGATGTGCGGCGAGCCTACCCCTACCTACCGAGTGCTCGGTAGGTAGGGGTTGCCCTGATGTGCGCCACCGGGTCCGTAGACTCGCTCGGATGACACGAGAAGCCGGTGCGGGCCGGGTGCGACGTCCTCCCGCCGAGCGCCGCGCGGAGATCCTGCGCATCGCGATGGAGACCTTCGCCGAGCGTGGTTACCAGAGCGCGTCGCTGGCCGAGATCGCGTCCCGGGTGGGACTGACCCAGGCAGGCGTGCTGCACTACTTCTCGTCGAAGGCCGGTCTGCTCACCGGTGTGCTCGACCTGCGCGACTCGACCGACATCTCGGAGCTCGGCCACGAGCGTCCGCGCGGCCTGGCGTTCCTGCGGCATCTCGTCGACACCGTGCGCCGGAACGCCGGGCGCGAGGGGATCGTGCGGCTCTACACCGTGCTCGCCGCGGAGAGCGTGACCGCCGGCCACCCCGCACAGGAGTGGTTCCGTGGCCGCTACGCGGGCCTGCTCGACCTGGTGGTCGAGGCACTCGACGACGCCGCGGCCCAGGGCGAGATCCCCGCCGACGTCGACGCCGCCACCACCGCCCGGGTGATCGTCGCGACGATGGACGGCCTCCAGCTCCAGTGGTTGCTGGCACCGGGCTCGGTCGACATGGCCGAGGCGACCGAGGTGGCGATCGTGCGGCTGATCGGCCGCGACCTGCCGCCGTCGTCGGACCGCTGAACGCAGGCCGCCCACGTGGCGCCGTGAGCCGTACCGGTTCGTCAGGTCGAGGGTCTGCGGGCCAGGTCGAGACGGGCCTCGCCCGGGCCGTCCGTGTCGTAGGCGACCCACCACGTGCCGTCGTGCGATCGGGTCACCTCGCGCAGCCTCGCTGACGTGGTGACCCGCACCAGCAGCGAGGGGAGACGCCACGACCTCGCGGTGAGGTCGATCGCGGCCGTCGTGGCGCCTGACGGCTCCGGCGCTGAAGGTTCCGGGCCCGCGGAACCTCCGGGGCGCACCTGGAACCGGACCGTGCCGGCACCGGTCCAGCGGAGCGTCGCCGTCGCGCTGTCCGGTTCGGCCGTGGGGTGGGCGGCGGCGTCGATCGTCAGGTCGCTCACCAGGCGGAACCAGCCGACCGGCCCTGGCTCCTCGGGGCGCCAGTGCGCGGTGAGCGGGTGGAACTGGCCGTCGAGCCGGCCCCGGTCGCCCCCGACGTCCTCCGCGCCGACCATGAGGTGCGGCTGCAGCACCGTGGTGGCCACCCGGCGTGCCGTGATCACCTGGCGGGTGGCCCGCGGTCCGTCGAACGTCTCCAGTGCTGCCCGGGTCCGGGCCGGTAGGTCGGGCGCGCCGAGTGCGGCCACCAGAGGGGCCAGCGCGAGGTCCCGGTGGTGGCCGATGGGTCCCGTGTGGTCGGGGAACGGGGCGCGCTCGCGCCCCACCACCGACCAGATCCAGACCCCGACGCCGGAGGCGTACTCCTGCAGGTCCATCCCGTAGGACCGGTCGTACGGGCCCACCATGTTCGCCAGCCCCGCGTGGTAGTGCCGCGCGATCTCGTCCCACAGCGCGAGCTCGACGGCGGCCGCCCGCGCCGTCGTCGCCGGGTCGAGGCCGTGCCGGCGCCAGAGGGCCAGCCCGTACAGGTCGATGCCGTAGTAGGTGGGGGAGTTGTACTCCTCGAACGTGCCGTGCTCCTCGAAGCGGTCGAAGACCTCGCCCGCCAGGTGCAGGCCCTGCTCGTCCCATGCCGCGTTCCCCGTGCGGCGTCCGACGGCATGCAGCAGGAAGGCCGCCATGAGCGCGATGTTCGAGTAGCCGGGGTCCACACGGCGTGCGCTCGTGCCGGTGGCGGCCAGGACGAGGGCCGCGTCGATCCGGCTCAGCAGCGCCGGCGGCAGCACGCCGGCGTGGGCGGCCACGACCTGGAGCAGCGTGCAGCCGATGAACTCGCGCCAGTTCGGGTCGTAGTCCCGCCACTCGCGGGCGTGCTCGGGGGAGGGGTCCGGCTCGGCGGGCGAGCGGCGCCACGTCCCGTGCCACGGCACCGCCGGGTCGTCCCACTGCTGGTCCAGCACGGCGCCGAGGGCGGCGACGGCGCGGTCGACGTCGGCCGTCGCACCGCCGTCCGCCGCCCGGGACAGGAGGCCCAGGGCGTACCAGCAGGTCTCGCGCACGTGATGGTCGTGCGGTCCGGCCGCCCAGGTGGGATCCGCGAGCAGCGACGCCCGCGGGTCCCACCAGCCGTCCAGCACCTCCAGCGGCCCGGCAGAGCCCATCAGACGTCCCGCAGCCGGGGCACGACGTCCTCGGCCAGCCGGGTCGCCCACGGCACCGGGTCCTGGTAGAGCGGCGGCATGAGGGCGACGAGCGTGATGCCGAGCGCGCTGTACCGCTCCATGCCGGCGAGGAAGCCGTCGACGTCGCCGGTGGGGTCGCCCTGGAAGAGCATGGTCTTCTCGATGGCGTCGTAGTCGGTGCCGAGCCGGTCGCAGTGCTCGCGGAGCACGTCGAGCTTGTGGCCGACCATCTCCACCCCCTCCGGGCCCGGCGCGCCGAAGAGGTTGCACGCCTGGGCGTACTGGGCCACCAGCCGCAGGGTCTTGCGCTCGCCGCCGCCGCCGATCATGACGGGTACCGCGCCGCGGGGCGGACGCGGCAGGTTGATGGTCTCCGCGAGGTGGTAGTGCTTGCCGTCGTAGGCGCCGTCGTCGTCCGACCACATCTGGCGGCAGATCTGCAGGGTCTCCTCCAGGCGCTCGAAGCGTTCGGCGACGGGCGGGAACGGCACGCCGAGGCCGGCGTGCTCACGGTCGTACCAGGCCGCCCCGATGCCCAGCATCGCCCGACCGCGGGACAGGACGTCCAGCGTGGAGACCGTCTTGGCCAGCAGCCCGGGGTACCGGTAGGTGACACCCGTGACCAGCAGGCTCAGCCGGACGTTCTTCGTGACGCCGGCGAGGTAGCCGAGCGTCGTGTACCCCTCCAGCATCGGCTCGTAGGGGCCACCCGTGTGGAGCATCTGGAACCAGTGGTCCATGACGGTCATGAGGCTCACACCGCCGTCGTCGGCGATCCGTGCGGTCTCGGTGAGGCGATCGGCCAGAGTGGTCTCCCACTCGGGGTGCGTGAACGTGGAGTAGTGCAGGCCTAGGTCCATGGTTCCCGACGCTATGCCGTCGCCGCTCCGACAGCCAGGGATCGTCCGTCCCCGGACCAGGACGGCACCGGACCGGCGGGCGTCCCCCCAGGGAACGACGGCAAGATCCACCTGTCGGGGGAGGTGTGCGCCCCCGGGCCCGGCCTACTGTGGCGGCATGGCGACCGGTGGATCCGACGAGGAGCGCGACGACGACACCACGCCGACCGTGGGCTCGAGCTGGGGCGTGGGGATCGCGGTCGGCCTCGGCATCGGGGTGGCGTTCGGTGTGGCGCTGGACAACATCGCCCTGGGCATCGTGTTCGGGGCGGCGTTCGCGCCGGTGTTCGCGATGCTGAACGCCGGGTCCGGGCCGGGGCGGCGCAAGGAGCCGGGCGGCGACCCGCAGCGGCCGGGCACCACCCCGCCGGACTCCCGCGCCCGCTGACCGGCGGGCCGCACCCGTCCAGCAGCGCAGTCGCCCAGCAGCCCGAGGCCCGCCCCGCGCCGGTGTCGCGACCGGGTCAGCGGGTCAGGGAACGGACAGGGAACGGACCGTACGGTGCGGCCGGAAGCCCAGGCGTGCGTACAGGTGACCCGGCGTGTCACCCACCTCGGCGGCGATCCCGACCGGGCCGGCACCCTCGGCGCGCAGCGCCCCGACCGCGTGGCGCAGCAGTGCCGTGGCCACGCCGTGCCCCCGGTGCTCCGGGGCCACGAAGACGTCCTCGACCACGCCCTGCCCCGACGGCGCACGCCAGGCGCACACGAATCCGGCGACGTCCCCCCGCCGCTCCGCGCAGAAGTAGGTCGCGTGCCGTTCGAGGGCCTGCCGGTGGGCGACCGTGGCGTCGGTGTCGGCCACGGGCCGCTCCGGCACGCCGTGGCGCGCGTCCTCCTCGAGGTGGTCCGTGCGCAGCATGGCACGCCGCGCCGCCCAGGCGGGGTCGGCGTCCTCGGCACGCAGCATGCGATGCTGCGGTGCCGTGCCGGCGAGCGCCTGCCGGTCCGGCAGCACGAGGCGGAGCTCGTCCTCGGCCGCCCAGCCGTCGAGCAGCAGCTCCGCCTCGACCCAGCGTGGTGTACGGTCCTCGACCACGACCCGCCGGCATCCGCGCGCCGCCGCCGTCGCGAGGTCCTGCCGCAGCACCTCGGTGTCGCGGGGTGTCACGGCGTACAGGAAGGTGGCCAGACCGAGCCGCGGTGCGGCCTCCCGGCGGGCCAGGCAGGAGCCGTCGAGCTGCTCGTGGGTGCTGGCCAGGCCCCAGAACCGGACCGTGTCGTCCTCGGGTGCGGGCATGGGCCCACCGTAGCGGCGGTCGCCGTCTCCCCGCGCCGACCCCGGCCCGTCGTGTCAGTCTGCTGCGTGGGGCACGCGCACCGGCGCACGGACCGCGCCGTCCGCCCGGGACCTGGGAGGCGCCGCATGACCGCACCGATTGCAGAGGCAGAGCCGCAGGCGTTGCCGAAGGGCAGGGTCTGGGCCATCTTCGGCGGGCTGATGCTCGCGATGCTGCTCGCCGCGCTCGACCAGACCATCGTGGCCACGGCGCTGCCCACCATCGTGTCCGACCTGGGCGGCGCCGAGCACCTGTCCTGGGTCGTGACGGCGTACATGCTGGCCAGCACCGCGACCACCGTGCTCTGGGGCAAGCTCGGCGACCTGTTCGGACGCAAGCCGCTCTTCCTCGCCTGCATCGTCATCTTCCTCGCCGGATCGGTGCTGGCCGGCACGTCGCAGACCATGGGTCAGCTCATCGCCTGGCGTGCCCTGCAGGGCGTCGGGGGCGGCGGGCTCATGGTGCTGTCGCAGGCGATCATCGGCGACGTGGTGCCGCCCCGGGACCGCGGCCGGTACCAGGGTCTGTTCGGGGCGGTCTTCGGTGTCTCGTCGGTCGCGGGGCCGCTGCTGGGCGGGTTCTTCGTCGACAACCTCGACTGGCGCTGGGTGTTCTACGTCAACGTGCCCGTCGGCGCCCTCGCGCTGGTGGCCGTCGCCGCGGTGCTACCGCGCATCGCGACCGGGACGCGGCCGCGCATCGACTACGCGGGCATCGTCCTGCTGGCCACGGTCTCGACCGCGATCGTGCTGCTCACGAGCCTGGGCGGCACCACGTGGGGGTGGAGCTCGGCGCCCGTGTACGCGATGGCGGCGCTCACGGTGGCCGGCCTCGTCGCGTTCGTCGCCGTCGAGCGGCGTGCCCCCGAGCCGGTGCTGCCGCTGCACCTGTTCCGCGACAAGGTGTTCTCCGTCGCCGCGGTGATCGGGTTCGCGGTGGGCTTCGCGATGTTCGGCGCCATCACCTACCTGCCGCTGTACCTGCAGACGGTCAAGGGTTCCACGCCCACCGAGTCCGGGCTGGAGATGACGCCGATGATGCTCGGCCTGCTGCTCACGTCGATCGGCTCGGGCCAGCTCATCTCGCGCACCGGCCGCTACAAGATCTACCCGATCCTCGGTACGGCGGTGACCGCGGCCGGCCTCTACCTGCTCTCCCTCATGGACCAGGCCACGACGACGCTCCAGGCCGGCCTGAGCATGTTCGTGCTCGGCGCAGGGCTCGGCATGGTGACGCAGGTGCTGGTCATCGCCGTGCAGAACGCCGTCAGCTACCGCGACCTGGGTACCGCGACCTCGGGCACCACCTACTTCCGCACCATCGGCTCGTCCGTCGGCGTGGCGGTGTTCGGCACGGTGTTCGCGAACCGGCTCGCGGCCGAGCTGGCCCGGTCGGTCCCGGGCGGGGCGCAGGGCCCGTGCGGGCCCGAGTCCCTGTCGGCGTCCACGCAGGCGCTCGCGCAGTGCCCGCCCGAGGTGCAGACGTGGTTCCTCGACGCGTACACGGGCGCTCTGCACGTCGTGTTCCTCGGGGCGGTGCCCGTGGCGCTGCTGGCGTTCGCGCTGACGTGGCTGCTGCCCGAGGTCGAGCTGCGCACGGCCACGCGCGGCGGCGACGGCACCGAGGCGGGGCATGCGGCGGGAGCGTCGTTCGCGCTGCCGTCGTCCCGCACGTCGCTGGAGGAGCTGCGCATGATCCTGTGGCGCCGCGTGGGCAAGCGCGACCCGCTGCGGGTCTACGACCTGGTCGCGGCCGACGTCGGGCTGTCGGCGCGGGAGGCGTGGATGCTCACGAGGGTCTCGCTCAAGCGGACCCGTTCCCTGCGGCTCATGGCCGAGCGCACCGGCGCCGACCAGGACGTGGTGCGGGTCGTGGCGGGTTCTCTCGAGACCCGTGGCCTCGTGACCGTCGACGGCGACACGGTGCGGGCGCTGCCGGCCGGTGACGCCGTCGCCGAGGCGATCCGGGAGGCCGAGCGGGAGCGGTTGCGGCGGTACGTCGCCGAGTGGCCCGACGGCGACGAGCCGGAGGTCGCGCAGCTCGTGGACCAGCTCACGCGCGACCTCCTGACGGACGCGGCCGACCGCACCTGACGGCCGCCCGCCGCCGGCCTCGTCGGTCAGTCCTCCACCACCGCCGTGACGCGGATCTCGACACGCATCCCGGGCGCGCCCAGGGCGGACACGCCGGTCTCCGTCCAGACCGGTGCCCGGTCGCCCATCCGTGCGCGGAACTGCTCGACCATCACGCGGTTGGTCGTCTCCCCGATGTACCCGGCCTCCTCGGGCACGTGGTAGGAGTTGACGTGCACCACGTCGCTCCACGACGCACCGGCCGCCTGCAGCACGCGTCCGACGTTGTCGAACGCCCGGACGATCTCCTCCTCGAGGTCGTCCGGGAACGTGAGGTCGTCGTCCCAGCCGCCCTGGCCCGAGATCTCCACCCGGTTCCCGACGCGGACCGCCTGGTGGTACCGCATCCGCTCCAGCATCCGGTCGCCGTACCCGGGCACGGTGAAGAACTGGGGCTTCTCGTCGACCACGGCGGTCGCCTCGATCTCGACCAGGTGCTCGGGCACGTCCAGGGCGGCGACGCCGATGAGCGCGGCGGGCGGAGGCGCCGTGATCCCGAGCCGGGCGGCAGCGCGTTCCATGCCCTCCAGGAGCTGGGGCATCTTGTCCGGCGTCCAGTCCACGACGTACACGGTCAGCCGCACGACGTCGTCCAGGCCGGCGCCCGCGGCACGCAGCGCCACCTCGACGTTCGCGTAGCTCTGCTCGACCTGGGCCGCGAGGCCACCGGCGCCGACGGTGACGCCGTCGGCGTCCCAGGCGACCTGCCCGGCGACGAAGACCTGCCGGGTGCCCGTCGCGACGGCGACCTGGTGGTAGGCCGCGCTCCGGACGAGGCCCTCGGGGTTGCTGAGGGTGACGCTCATGATCTCCTGCTCCTTGGTTACTCGGTTACCAGTGGTTACTCAGAAACCATAGGAGAGTTAAGGTGGGTGCGGAAGGACGCACTTCTCGGTGACGGAGGATCCAGATGGTGACCACGCAGGTCGACGAGCCGGCCCAGGACGACATCATGCGCGCGGGGACGCTGGCGCGGGAGATCTTCTCCGACGTCGCGAACAAGTGGGCCCTGCTCATCATCGAGACGCTGGGCGACCGGACGCTGCGGTTCAGCGAGCTGCGGGACGCCCTGGAGGGGATCAGCCACAAGATGCTGACCCAGAACCTGCGGATGATGGAGCGCAACGGCCTGGTCGAGCGCACCGTGCACCCCGTGGTGCCGCCGCGGGTCGAGTACACGCTCACCGAGCCCGGCCGGGGCCTGCGCGCCACGGTCGACCTGATGTGCGAGTGGACCCGGCAGAACATGGGGCACATCGAGTCCTCCCGCCGGGGGTTCGACGCCTGAGGGGCCGGGTCCGAGTTCTCGACGTGCACTTTTGACCCGATCGTGACCGTTGTGGTGTTGACCACGTGGGCACGGCCCGGCACCGTTCTCCCCGGCACGCCTGTTCGTCGTACGTCCGCGCGCCCGCGTACGCGGGGCGCGCTGTGCCGCATCCCCCGGGCAAGTGCAAGTTCGAAGGAGAACCCCCAGTGCGTCGAAAGATCCCGCTCATCGCGACGGCGGCAGCCGTGGCCGTGGCCCTGGCCGCGTGCGCCACGCCGTCCGGTGCGTCCCCGGACAGCTCCTCGTCCGCCACCGGCGGGCGCCAGGCGGTCACCGTCGGCGTCATCCCCATCGTGGACGTCGCCCCGATCTACCTCGGTGTCCAGGAGGGCATCTTCGCCAGGCACGGGCTGGACGTCACGCTCGAGCTCGCCGACGGCGGGGCGGCGATCGTGCCCGCCGTGGTGAAGGGCGACTACCAGTTCGGGTTCAGCAACGTGACCTCCCTCCTGATGGCCTCGAACCAGGGTGAGCCGCTCAAGATCGTGGCGCCCGGGAACTTCTCGACCGGGCAGGACGGCGTGGACTTCAGCGCGGTGGTCGCCCCCGGTGACTCCGACATCGCGACGGCGGCCGACCTGGCCGGGCGGACCGTCTCGGTGAACTCGCTCAACAACATCGGCGACACGACCGTGCGCAACGTGGTCGACGCCTCGGGCGGCGACCCGGCGGCCGTCGAGTTCGTCGAGATGCCCTTCCCGGAGATGCTCCCGGCTCTCAAGGGCGGGCAGGTCGACGCGGCCTGGGTCGTGGAGCCGCACCTGACCACGGCGGTGCAGCAGGGCGCGAAGATCATCAGCTCCAACTTCGCCCAGACCGACCACGACCTGCTCGTCGCGGCGTACTTCACCTCCGACCAGACCCTCGAGCAGGACCCGGAGACCGTGGCCGCCTTCACGGCGGCGGTCAAGGAGTCGCTCACCTACGCGCAGGACCACCCGGACGAGACGCGGGCCGTGCTCGACACCTACACGGAGATCGACCCGGTCGTGAAGTCGGTGATGGTGATGCCGCGCTTCGCCGCGGACATCGAGCCCACCTACCTCCAGGTGCTGGCCGACCTCGGCCTGAAGTACGGCCTGTTCGACAAGCCCGTGGACGTGACCAAGCTGCTCGTCCAGGAGCCCGCGCAGTGACCGCGGCCCGCCGGCCCGGCTGACCCCCGGCCGGCGGGCGGTGCCGCAGGGTCACGGGCTGCGACGCGCCCCTGACCTGCGGTTTCGTCCTGCCGTGACGGTCTCGTGGTGGCCCGGTCGTGGTGACCGGATCGTGACAAAACGGGGTGTTGACCCCGGCTGCCGATCCTGCGAGTGTTCTCCCTGAGCACAGGCGTTCGGATGTCGCACACCTGCGAACCGCAGTGGCGCGCCGAATCTCAATCGCAATCACCATGTCTCGAAGGAGAACCACAGTGCGTCGCACGTTCCCTCTCGCGGTGGTGGCCTCGGCCGCAGCCCTCGTCCTGGCCGCCTGCGGCGGCACCTCCGACGCCGGAGGGGAGGGGGACGCCCCGGCCGACGGCGAGCTCACCCCGGTGACGGTCGGCGTCATCCCGATCGTCGACGTCGCCCCCATCTACCTCGGTGTCCAGGAGGGCTTCTTCGAGGAGCAGGGCCTCGAGGTCACCCTGGAGCTCGCCCAGGGCGGCGCGGCGATCGTGCCCGCCGTGGTCAGCGGCGAGTACCAGTTCGGCTTCAGCAACGTGACCTCCCTGCTCGTCGCGTCCTCGCAGGGCCTGCCCCTCAAGGCCGTGGCGGCCGGCAACTACACCACCGGCACGCCCGGCGAGGACTTCGGCGCCGTGGTCGTGCCGGAGGGCTCGAAGATCAAGGACGCGGCCGACCTGGCCGGCAAGACCGTCGCCGTCAACACGCTCAACAACATCGGCGACACCACGATCCGCAAGGTCGTGGGCGACGCGGGCGGCGAGGCGGACGACGTCGAGTTCGTCGAGATGGGCTTCCCCGACATGCCGGCCGCCGTCGCGGGCGAGCAGGTGGACGCCGCCTGGGTGGTCGAGCCGCACCTGACCACCGCCCTGGAGCAGGGCGCCGAGGTCGTGGCCTCCAACTTCGCGGAGACCGACCCCGACCTGATGATCGCCGCCTACTTCACCTCCGACCAGCAGATCGCGCAGGACCCGGAGACCGTCGAGGCGTTCACCGCCGCCATGGAGCAGTCGCTCACCTACGCGGAGGAGCACCCCGACGAGACCCGGGCCGTCCTGGACACCTACACCGAGATCGACCCCGCGGTGAAGGAGGCCATGGTCATGCCGAAGTTCTCGGCCGACCTGACCGACGCCTCGTTCCAGCTCCTGGCCGACCTCGGCACGGAGCAGGGCATGTTCGACGAGCCCGTCGACGTGAGCAAGCTCCTGCCGTGACCCGCACGCACCGGCTCGCCGGTCGCCGCACCCCCGCCTGGGCCCTCGGCCTGGCGGGGGTGGCGGTGCTCCTGCTCGTGGTCGAGCTCGCGCCCCGGCTCGGGCTCGTGGACGCGCGGTTCCTGCCGCCGACGTCGCGCATCCTGACGGCACTCGCCGAGCGGCTCGGCACGCCGGAGTTCTGGACGGCGCTCGGCCAGACGCTCACCACGTGGGTCACGGGCCTGGCGATCTCGCTGGTCGCCGGCGTGGTGCTCGGCGTCGTCATCGGCTCCGTACCGGTGCTGCGCGCCGTGACCGCCTCGACCATCGAGTTCCTGCGGCCGGTGCCGTCGGTCGCGCTGATCCCCGTGGCCGTGCTGCTGTACGGCACGGGCATGGTCTCGACGCTGCTGCTGGTGGTCTACGCCAGCTTCTGGCAGGTGCTGGTCCAGGTGCTCTCCGGCGTGCGGGACGTCGACCCCGTCGCCTCCGACACGGCGCGCTCCTACCGGTTCTCGACGCTGACCCGGATCCGCACGGTCGTGTGGCCCACCACGCTGCCGTACGCGATGACGGGCCTGCGCCTGGCCGCGAGCGTCGCCCTGATCCTCACCGTGACCGGCGAGCTCCTCATCGGTACGCCGGGCATCGGCAAGCTGCTCGGCGTCGCGCAGTCCTCGGGTGCCGTGGAGTCGATGTACGCGTACGTGGTGGTGGCCGGCCTGCTCGGGGTCGCCGTCAACGTGCTCGCGCGGGCCCTGGAGGGGCGCGTGCTGTTCTGGCACCCGTCGGTGCGCGGGGAGGTGGCGGCATGAGCAGCGCCTGGAAGGTCCTGCGGCCCGTGCTCGTGACGCTCGGGCTGCCCGCCGTGATCGTGGCGACGTGGTGGTTCACGAGCGCCGGGAGCACCTCGTTCTTCAACCCGCCGCTGAGCATCATCGTCGGCACGTTCCGCGAGACGTGGTTCTCCGCGCCGCTCGGCGAGAGCCGCCTGGCCGTGGACGTGGTCCCGTCGGTGCTGCGCCTGCTGGCGGGCTACGCCATCGCCCTGGTGGCCGGCATCGCGCTCGGCGTCGCCATCGGGTCCTCCCGGGCGCTGCGCGCCTTCGCGGAGCCCGTGCTGGAGTTCTTCCGGGCCGTGCCGCCGCCGGTGCTCGTCCCCATCCTCATGCTGTTCTTCGGCATCGGCGACACCATGAAGATCGTCGTGATCGCCATCAGCTGCCTGTGGCCCATCCTGCTCAACACGGTCGAGGGCGTGCGCGGCCTGGACCCCGTGCTGCGCGACACGGCCCGGGCCTACCGGCTGGGCACCGTGGCGACGCTGCGCCACCTGGTGCTGCGGGGCGCCAGCCCGCAGATCGTGACGGGCGCCCGGCAGGCCCTGTCCATCGGGATCATCCTCATGGTCATCAGCGAGATGTTCGCCGCCAAGGACGGCCTCGGCTTCTCCATCGTGCAGTTCCAGCGCAGCTTCGCCATCCCGGAGATGTGGAGCGGGGTCATCCTGCTCGGCGTCGTCGGCGTGCTGCTGTCCCTCGTCTTCCGGGCCGTGACGGACGCGGTCCTGCGCTGGTACCTCGGGTACCGGCAGTCCCAGCACGGAGGTGCCTGACATGTCCAGCCCCGCGAACACGGCCGCCGACCGCGCCGCTCCGGACCGTGCCGCGGCCGAGCACCCCGGCGGCGCGCGCCTCGACGTCCGCAACCTGCGCAAGGTCTACACCGGCCGCGGCGAGCCCGTCGAGGCCATCGCCGACCTCACGTTCGAGATCCGGCCGGGCGAGCTGGTGTGCGTCGTCGGCCCCTCGGGTGCCGGCAAGACGACGCTGCTGCGCTGCATGGCCGGCCTCATGCCCGCCACGTCCGGCGAGCTGGTGCTCGGCGACGCCGCGATCACCGGCCCCCCGCCGGGCATGGCCGTGGTGCTGCAGGAGTACGGGCGCTCGCTGTTCCCCTGGATGAGCGTGGCCCAGAACGTCGAGCTGCCCCTCAAGGAGAAGGGTGTCGGCAAGGCCCGCCGGGCGCAGCTGGTGGGCGAGACGCTCGCGGCGGTCGGCCTGGCCGACGTGGCGGCGTCCTACCCGTGGCAGCTCTCGGGCGGCATGCAGCAGCGCGTGGCCATCGCCCGGGCCGTGGCCTACGAGCCGCAGGTGCTGCTCATGGACGAGCCGTTCGCGGCCGTCGACGCGCAGACCCGCTTCGAGCTCGAGGACCTGGTGCGCACGCTGTGGAAGCGCCTGGGCATCACGGTCGTGTTCGTGACCCACGACATCGACGAGGCCATCTACCTCGGGGAACGCGTGCTCGTCCTGTCGGCCCGGCCCACGGTCGTGCTGGAGGACGTCGCCGTCGGCCTGGGTGCCGAGCGCGACCAGCTCGAGACGCGCGGCGACGCCGAGTTCGCGCGCCTGCGCACGCACGTGTACGAGCTCGTCCAGCAGGCCAAGAAGGGCGTACGTAGCCTGGCCGACGCGCACCTCACGCATCCGGCGGACGTCCCGCCGCGAGCCGGGGCGTGATCGATGGACCGAGCCGAGGGGGACCTCATGGTCGAGGAGACGAGTGACGCGGGTGGCCGCTCGCCCGAGTTCGTGCAGTCGCTGGAGCGCGGGCTGGCGGTGATCCGGGCGTTCGACCAGGACCACCGGTCGCTCACGCTGAGCGACGTGGCGCGGGAGGCGGGGCTGAGCCGCGCCTCGGCGCGCCGGTTCCTGCACACCCTGGTCGAGCTCGGGTACGTCGCGAGCGACGGGCGGGAGTTCACGCTGCGCCCGGCGATCCTCGACCTCGGCTACGCCTACCTGTCGAGCCTCACGCTGCCCGAGATCGTGCAGCCGCACCTGCGGGAGCTGTCGGCGCAGGTGGGGGAGTCCTCCTCGGTGGCGGTGCTCGACGGCGCGGACATCGTCTACGTGGCGCGCGTGGCGACGCACCGGATCATGAACGCGGCGATCCGGGTGGGCACCCGGTTCCCCGCCTACGCCACGTCGATGGGGCGGTCGGTGCTCGCCCACGCCGAGCCGGCCGAGGTGGACGCCTACCTCGCCTCGACCACGCTCAGCGCGCTGACGTCGCGCACCGTCACCCGGCCCGACGACCTGCGTGCCGTGCTGGCGCAGGTGCGGGAGCAGGGCTGGGCCCTCGTGGACCAGGAGCTGGAGGAGGGGCTGCGCTCGGTCGCGGCCCCGCTGCGCGACGGCACGGGCCGCGTCGTCGCGGCGGTGAACGTGTCCGCGCCGGTCCGGCGCGGTGAGATCGCCGAGATCCTGGAGCACCTGCTGCCCCCGCTGCAGGCGGCCGCGGCCGCCATCGAGTCCGACCTGGCCCGGATGAGAGGAACGATCTGATGGCGACCGCCTATGTGTTCGACGCGGTCCGGACCCCGTTCGGCCGGTACGGCGGGGCCCTGTCCGGGGTGCGGCCCGACGACCTGGCCGCCTTCGTGGTCGGCGAGCAGGTGCGGCGCGCACCCGGGCTGGACCCCGCCGTGGTCGACGACGTGATCCTGGGCAACGCGAACGGCGCGGGCGAGGAGAACCGGGACGTGGCACGCATGGCCGTGCTGCTCGCGGACCTGCCGATCACCGTGCCGGGCACCACCGTCAACCGGCTGTGCGGGTCCTCGCTGGAGGCCGCCGTGCAGGCGGCCCGGGCGATCGAGGCCGGGGACGCCGACGTGGTCGTGGCCGGCGGCGTGGAGTCGATGAGCCGCGCCCCGTGGGTGCTGCCCAAGACCGAGCGGCCGTTCCCGGCGGGCGACCTGAACCTGTCCTCGACCACGCTGGGCTGGCGCCTGGTCAACCCGCGGATGCGCGCCGACTGGACCGTCTCGCTCGGCGAGGCGACCGAACGGCTGCGCGAGAAGCACGGCGTCACGCGCGAGCGGCAGGACCAGTACGCGCTGCGCAGCCACCAGCTCGCCCACGCGGCATGGGACGCTGGGCACTACGCCGACCTCGTCACGCCGTACCCGGGCACCGACCTGACGCGCGACGAGCCGATCCGTCCCGGCACCTCGCTGGAGCGGCTGGCGGCCCTCGCGCCGTCGTTCCGCCCGGCGGGGGACGGTACGTCCGGCGGCACGGTCACCGCGGGCAGCTCCTCCCCGCTGACGGACGGCGCCTCGGCGGCGCTGATCGGCTCCGAGCGCGCGGCGGCGCTCACCGGCCTCGAGCCGCTCGCCCGCATTGCGGGGCGGGCAACGGTGGCGGGCGAGCCGCAGTACTTCGGGTACGCCCCCGTCGCGGCTACCGAGCGGGCCCTGGAGCGGTCGGGCATCACGTGGGACGACGTCGCCGCCGTCGAGATCAACGAGGCCTTCGCCGCGCAGACCCTGGCGTGCCTCGACGCCTGGCCGGTCGAGGAGGGGATCGTCAACGCCTGGGGTGGTGCGATCGCCGTCGGGCACCCGCTCGGTGCGTCCGGGACGCGCGTGCTCGGCACGCTCGCCCGCCGCCTGGCGGCCACCGGCGGCCGCTGGGGCGTGGCGACCATCTGC
Source organism: Promicromonospora sp. MS192 (assembly GCF_049532985.1). Lineage (GTDB taxonomy): Bacteria > Actinomycetota > Actinomycetes > Actinomycetales > Cellulomonadaceae > Promicromonospora. The sequence continues at coordinate 1,387,833 of NZ_CP186693.1, forward strand.
ATCGGCGTGGGGCAGGGCATGGCCGTGGTGCTGGAGAACGTGTCCGGCGGGGCTGCATGAGCGCCACCGTGTTCGGCACCGGCGCCCTCGACGCGCTCGGGGACGTCGCCGACGGATCGACCGTGATGATCGGCGGGTTCGGCCCGGCAGGCCAGCCCGTCGAGCTCGTGGAGGCCCTGCTGGAGCAGGGCGCCACCGACCTCGTGGTGGTGAGCAACAACGCCGGCAACGGCGAGGACCCGCTCGCCCGGCTGATCCAGCACGGGCGCGTGGCCAAGATGGTCTGCTCGTTCCCGCGGCAGGTCGACTCCTGGCACTTCGACGCCGCCTACCGGTCCGGCGCCGTGGAGCTGGAGCTCGTGCCGCAGGGCAACCTGGCCGAGCGGATCCGGGCCGCCGGCGCCGGGATCGGCGCGTTCTTCACGCCCACCGGCTTCGGCACCCCGCTCGCCGAGGGCAAAGAGCACCGGCGCATCGACGGCGTCGACCACGTGCTGGAGTACCCGATCCACGCCGACCTCGCCCTGGTGCGCGCCGACCGGGCCGACGGCGCCGGGAACCTCGTGTACCGCAAGACGGCCCGCAACTTCGGACCGATCATGGCGACCGCCGCCCGGCGGACCGTGGTCCAGGTGCGCGAGGTCGTTCCCGTCGGGGCGCTCGACCCGGAGGCCGTGGTGACGCCCGGCATCTACGTGGACGCCGTGGTCGAGCTGCCCGCCCGCGCCGCCAGGACGGAGATCACGGCATGACCCCCCTGGACGACACCCGCACGGTCACGGACGCCCCGCTCACCAAGGCGCAGATCGCCGCCCGGGTCGCCGCGGACATCGCGCCCGGGTCGTACGTCAACCTCGGCATCGGACTGCCCACGCTCGTGGCCGACCACCTCGCCACGGGCAGCGGCATCACGCTGCACACCGAGAACGGCATGCTCGGCATGGGCCCCTCCCCGGACGCCGACGCCGTCGACCCCGACCTGGTCAACGCCGGCAAGATCCCCGTCACGGAGCTGCCCGGCGCCTCCTACTTCCACCAGGCCGACTCGTTCGCCATGATGCGCGGCGGCCACATCGACGTCTGCGTGCTGGGGGCCTTCCAGGTCTCGGTCACGGGCGACCTCGCCAACTGGTCCACGGGCGAGCCCGGGGCCGTGCCCGCCGTCGGCGGGGCGATGGACCTGGCCGTCGGCGCCCGGCGCACCGTCGTGACCATGACGCTGCTGACCAAGGACGGCGCGCCCAAGCTCGTGGAGCGCTGCACGCTGCCGCTCACCGGCGTCGGCTGCGTCTCCCGCGTCTACACCGACCTGGCCGTGCTCGACGTGGGCCCCGGCGGCGCGCGCGTCGTGGAGACCTACGGCACCACGCACGACGAGCTCGAGACGCTGCTCGGCCTGACCCTGGGAAGGACCCCGTGACCGCATCGCCAGCCCCGGAACGCACACCCGTCGCCGTCGTGGGCGGCGGCCCCGCCGGGCTGCTGCTCTCGCACCTGCTGCACCGCTCCGGGATCGAGCACGTGGTGCTGGAGGCCCGCACTCGCGACGAGATCGAGCACACGCACCGCGCCGGCATCCTGGAGGCCTCCTCCGTGCAGGTGCTCGCGGACAACGGCATGGACCGCGTGCTGCGCGAGGGCGACCGGCACGACGGCATCGTGCTGCGCTTCGACGGCGCCGACCACCGCGTGGACCTGACCGGGCTGACCGGGCGCAGCGTGTGGCTCTACCCGCAGACCGCCGTCTTCACCGACCTCGCCACGCGCCGGGAGGCCGACGGCGGCGACGTGCGCTGGGGCGCCACCGTCACCCGGGTGCTCGACGCCGGCACCGACCGGCCCGGCGTGCTGTGGACCGACGCGGACGGCGCGGAGCACGAGCTGCGCTGCGACGTGCTGGTCGGCGCCGACGGGTCGCGCTCCACGCTGCGGCACACGCTGCCCGAGTCGCAGCGGCACACGTACACCCACGAGTACCCCTACGCCTGGTTCGGCGTCATCGTCGAGGCCCCGCGCAGCGCACCCGAGCTCGTCTACACCACTTCCGAGCACGGGTTCGCGCTGATCAGCCAGCGCACCGAGACCCACCAGCGGATGTACTTCCAGTGCGACCCCGGCGAGGACCCGGCCGGCTGGACCGAGGACCGGATCTGGGCCGAGCTCCAGCGCCGGGTGGCCGGCCCCGACGGGTTCCGGCTCGTGGAAGGGCACGTCCGGGAGCGGTCGGTGCTGCGGTTCCGCTCGTCCGTGGTGGAACCCGTGCGGCACGGGCGCATGCTGCTCGCCGGCGACGCCGCCCACACCGTGCCGCCCACCGGCGCGAAGGGCCTCAACCTGGCGCTCGCGGACGTGGTGGTGCTGCACGACGTGCTGGAGACCTGGTTCTCGAAGCGGGACGACGCCGTGCTCGACGAGTACGGCCGCCGCGTGTCGGAGCGGGTGTGGCGCGCACAGCACTTCTCCGCGTGGATGAGCGCCATGCTGCACGCCCACCCCGGCGAGACGGGGTTCGCCGCCCGGCGACGGCTGGCCGAGCTGCGCACCCTGGTCGCCTCCGAGGCCGGCCGGCGGTTCCTCGCCGAGGGGTACACCGGCTGGGGACCGGTGCTCGGGAACCCCGCGGGCGCCGCGTGACGGCACGGGGACGGACGACGACGTCGAGAGGACGAGGACGATGAACCACACAGCGACACAGGCGCCCGCGGCGCCGAGCACCGTGCTCGACGCGGCCGCGGACTCGCAGGCGCAGCTCAGCGCCGAGATCGCGGCCGCGCACACCGCGTACGCCGAGGGCCTCGACGGGGGCGCCCCGGAGGAACAGGGACCGCGCCGCAACTGGCCCCCGTACCGCAGCTCGCTGCTGCGCCACCCGACCAAGGACCTGCACCACGCCGACCCGGAGACGATCGAGCTGTTCTCCCCGGTGTTCGGCGAGCGCGACATCGGGCCGCTGGAGGCCGACCTGACGGTGCAGCGCGACGGCGAGCCCATCGGGGAGCGCATCGTGGTGCGCGGTCGCGTCGTCGACGGCGAGGGCCGGCCGGTGCGCCGCCAGCTCGTGGAGGTCTGGCAGGCCAACGCCGCCGGCCGGTACGTGCACAAGCGCGACCAGCACCCTGCGCCGATCGACCCGAACTTCACCGGGATCGGCCGCATGCTGACCGACGACGACGGCTGGTACCGGTTCCAGACCATCAAGCCCGGGCCGTACCCGTGGAAGAACCACTTCAACGCGTGGCGGCCCGCGCACATCCACTTCTCGCTCTTCGGGCGCCAGATCACCCAGCGCATCGTCACCCAGATGTACTTCCCCGGGGATCCCCTGTTCGCGCTGGACCCCATCTACCAGTCCATCCAGGACCAGCGCGCCCGCGACCGGCTCGTGGCGACCTACGACCACGACACGTCCGAGCACGAGTGGGCCACGGGCTACCGGTGGGACATCGTCCTGACCGGGTCGCACCGGACGTGGACCGAGCCGGAGGACGGCGATGAGTGACCTGCTGCCCCCGACGCCGGGGCAGACCGTCGGGCCCTTCTTCGGGTACGCCCTGCCGTACGCCCACGGCAACGAGGTGGTCGAGGCCGGTACCGCGGGCGCCGTCCGACTGCACGGGACCGTGCGCGACGGCGCGGGCACGCCCGTGCCCGACGCCCTGGTCGAGATCTGGCACGCCGACCCCGTCGGGAACGTCGTGGGCCGCAGCGGCTCGCTGCTGCGCGACGGCACGTTCACCGGCTGGGGGCGCGCCGAGACCGACCGGGAGGGCGGGTTCTGGTTCCGCACGCTCACCCCGGGGCCCACCGCGCCCGGGCGTGCCGCGTTCTTCCACGTGACCCTCTTCGCCCGCGGCCTCCAGGACCGCCTCTTCACGCGCGCCTACGTGCCCGCCGAGGACGGGGCGGGCCAGGCGGCGCTGGCCGCGGACCCGCTGCTCGCCTCGCTCGACGCGCAGCGACGCGCGACGCTGGTCACCGTGCGCGAGCCGGACGGCGCGCTGCGCTTCGACATCCGCATGCAGGGGGAGGGGGAGACCGTGTTCCTGACGTACGACGACGGCCCCGACGCGGGCCGGGACGGCGTCGGTGCCTGACGTCGGCCTCCTGCTGCCGGGCACGGCGGGCGACGAGGGGACCGACGACGTCGCCGTCCTGCGCGCGCTCCTGACCGCGGAGGCCGCCTGGGTGCGTGCCCAGGCGGCCGTCGGCCTGGTGCCCGGCGGGGTGGCGGACGCCGTCGACGCGGCGGCCGCGGGGCTCGCCGGGACCGGAGCCTCCGGCCGGGAGGCGGCCGAGGAGCTGGCCCGCGAGGTCGCCGCGCAGGCCGCGGCCGGTGGCAACCCCGTGATCCCCTTGCTCGCCGCGCTGCGGGCGGCCGCCCCCGAGCACGCCGCGACGATCCACGCCGGGCTGACCAGCCAGGACGTGCTGGACACCGCGCTGGTGCTGGTGCTCCGCGACGCCGCGCGCACGGCCGGTGCCGACCTCGACCGGGCACGCACGGCCGCGGCCCGGCTCGCCCGCACGTACCGGGACGCCCCGGCCCTGGGCCGCACGCTCGCCCAGGCCGCCGTGCCGACCACGCTCGGCGCCCGGTTCGCGGGCTGGCTCGGCGGCCTGCGCGCGGCACGAGACGCGCTCGCGAGTGCCGCCGCGGGGCTCCCGCTGGCCTACGGCGGGGCGGCCGGCGAGCTGTCGGGCGTCGCCCGGCTCACGGACGACCCGTTCGCGCTCGTCGACGCCTGGGGTACGGAGCTCGGCCTGCCCGTGCCGCCCGGTCCCTGGCACACCACGCGAGCGCCCATGACCCGCGCCGCCGACGCCCTCGCCGAGACCTGCGCCGCGCTCGGGCACATCGCGGGCGACGTGCTCCAGGGCGTTCGGCCCGGCGCCGACGAGCTGCGCGAGCCGGCGGCGCCCGGCCGGGGGGCGTCGTCGGCCATGCCGCACAAGCGCAACCCGGTGCTGTCCGTGCTGCTGCGCCGGTCCGCGCTCGCGGCCCCGCACCTCGCCGCCACCGTCCGGACGGCGGCGGGCCTGGCCGCCGACGAGCGGCCCGACGGCGCCTGGCACGCCGAGTGGCCCGCCCTGCGCGACCTCGCCCGGCACGCCGTCGCGGCGTCCCGGCTGGGTGCCGAGCTCCTCGACGGGCTGGAGGTCGACGCCGAGGCCGCCGCCCGCACCCTGCGCGCGGCCCTGCCCGACGCCCACGGCGTGGGGCTGGCTCCCGCCCTCGTGGACCGGGTGCTCGCCGCCGCCGACGACCGCACGGAGGAACCATGACCGCCGACCCCGCGCTCGGGGTGGTCCCGTTCGCGCTCACCGACGCCGCCCGGCCGCTCCTCGTGCTCGGCCCCTCGCTCGGCACGAGCGTCACGGCCCTGTGGCAGGACGTCGTCCCGCTGCTGCCGGACGTCGACGTCGTGGGCTGGGACCTGCCCGGCCACGGCTCGGCGCCTGCACCCGACCCCGGAGGCCTTGCCGGGCTCACCGTGCCGGACCTCGCGCGCGCCGTGCTCGACGTGGTCGCGCGGGCGCAGGCCGAGCGCGGTGACGTCGGCGCGCCGTTCTGGTACGCGGGCGTGTCCGTGGGCGGCGCCGTGGGGCTGCACCTGCTGCTCGACGCGCCCGGCCGGCTGCACGGCGCCGCCCTGATCTGCACCGCCGCGTCGTTCGGGGAGCCAGGGCCGTGGCTCGACCGGGCCCGGCTCGTGGAGTCCGCGGGAACGCCCACCCAGGTCGAGGGGTCGGCCCGGCGATGGTTCGGCCCCGGGTTCGTCGAGCGGGAGCCGCGGGTCGTGCTGCGCCTGCTGGGCAGCCTCCAGACGGCCGACCGGTTCGGGTACGGGGCCGTGTGCCGGGCGCTGGCCGCCTGGGACGTGCGACCCGGGCTCGCCGGGGCGGGCGGGCACGTGTCGTCCGTCCCCGTGTCGTCCGTGCCGGTGGTGACGATCGCGGGGGAGCACGACCTGCCCGCGCCGCCCGCCGCACTGGCGGAGATCGCCCGGGGCGTGGGCGCCGTCCGCTCCGAGGTGCTCGACGGCGTGGCGCACCTCGCGCCCGCCGAGGCGCCCGCGCGCGTGGCCGAGCTGGTGCGGGATCTCGTGACGGCGGGGGTGGCACGATGAGCGGGGACACCGGACACGGCGCCGGGGCGGAGCGAGCCGAGGCAGGCATGCGCGTGCGCCGTGAGGTGCTCGGCGACGCGCACGTGGACCGCGCGACCGAGCGCACCACGGACTTCACCGCCGACTTCCAGGACCTCATCACCCGGTATGCCTGGGGCGAGATCTGGACGCGGCCGGGCCTGGACCGGCGCTCCCGCTCGATGATCACGCTCACGGCCCTCGTGGCGGGCGGGCACTGGGGTGAGCTCGCGATGCACGTGCGCGCCGCCCTGCGCAACGGCCTGTCCGTGGACGAGCTGCGCGAGGTGCTGCTCCAGAGTGCGATCTACTGCTCGGTGCCGAGCGCCAACCACGCGTTCGCCGTCGCCCAGGACGTGCTGCGTGAGGAGGGGCTGCTCTGAGCGCCGGACGGATGGAACCGGGCCGCACGGGGGTCGGCGGCGGGCTGGTGCTCGTGGGCGTGCTCGCGATCGCGGCCAACCTGCGTGCCGCCATCACCGTGGTGGGCCCGGTCGCGGACGACGTGGCTGCCGACCTGGACCTGTCCTCGACCGAGGTGTCCCTCCTGGTGTCGCTGCCGCTGCTGTGCTTCGGCGCGTTCGCGCTGGTGGCTCCGCGGCTCTTGGCGCGCTGGGGGATCGAGGCCACCGCCGTCGCCGCGCTCACCGCGCTCGGGGTCGGCATCGTGGCCCGCTCCGTGCCGCTGCCCGGCGCGCTCTGGGTGGGCACGGTGCTGCTCGGCGCGGGTGTCGCCACCCTGAACGTCGCCCTGCCCGCCCTGGTCAAGCGGGACTTCCCGCAGCGGGTCGGGCGCCTGACGGGCGCGTACTCGGCGACGCAGTCGGCGTTCGCCGCGATCTCCACGGTGGTCGCGGTGCCGCTGGCGGGGACGCAGCCGGAGGGATGGCGGATCGCGTTCGGGGTGTGGGTGGGCACGACCCTGGTGGCGCTGGGGGTGATGGTGCCACGGTGGCGCGCCGCCCGCGGGTTCCCGGTGCGGGATGGTGCGGGCTCGTCCGAGGAGCTGGGCCGGGCACTGGACGGGTCGAGCGGGGAGTCGGGTGCACCGACGAGGAGGGGCCCCGCGCCCTGGCGTACCCTGCTGGGCTGGCAGGTGGCCGGCTACATGGGCCTGCAGTCGACGTTCTACTACTCGGTGGTCACGTGGTGGCCCTCGGTCGAGACCGGCGCGGGCTTCACACCGGGCGCGGCGGGTGCGCACCAGGGCCTGCTCCAGGTGACCGGCATCCTCGCGTCGCTGCTCGCGGGGCGGCTCATCGACCGGAGCCGGGCGCGCGGGCAGAGCGGGCTCGCGGTGGCGTTCTCCGGGGTGTCGGCCGTCGCGGTCGTGGGCGAGCTGCTGGCGCCCGGCTGGTGGCCGGTCTGGATCGTGCTGCTCGGGGCGGGGACCGCCGCGGCATTCGTCACCGCTCTCTCGTTGTTCGGCCTGCGCACGGAGCACCACGCCCAGGCCGGGGCACTGTCGGGCATGGCCCAGGCGTTCGGCTACGGCCTCGCGGCGCTGGGCCCGCTCGTGATCGGCACCCTCCACGACGCGACGGCGGGCTGGACCGTCCCGCTCGTGGTGCTGCTGGCGATGAAGGTCCCGGAGGTGCTGGCCGGCGCGCTGGCGGGCCGGCGGCGCACGATCGCCTAGATGGTTGGTCCCGGTCAGGTCGGGTGGGTCCAGGTGAGGTCGGGCTGCTGGGGCCTGGTTGATGTTCGGCCGGGTGTCCGGGTCGGTGGACGGTGTCGTGACCGACGGGGTGGTGGGCTGGGTCGATAAGCGATCGCGCCGTGGTCGTGGGTGGTGTGGCAGCCGATGGTGTAGCGGCTGCGTGGGGTGCGTCCGGGGGTTGGGCCGGTCATGCCGACCGCTGGTGTCCATTTCGGGGCAGGGGTGCGATCGCGGGCCATGGCGGGGTTCTGGGCGTGGTCGGTCGACCCGGCTGTGGGCGGGTTCTGGGCGTGGTCGGTCTGCTTCTGGTCGGCTTGGGCCTGCTCGGCCTGCCTCTGGTCGGTCTGCCTCGGGTCGGTCTGTGGCTGGTCGGTCTGCCTCTGGTCGGCCTGCCTCGGGTCGGTCTGTGGCTGGTCGGTCCCGGTGGATGGCGACGTGTCGCTGTCTGCGGGCGCGCCGGAGTCACGCGTCCGACCTGTGTTCCGTTCGCGGTCTGGTTCGGTGTCGTGGATCCTGGCCGGTATCCCGCCCCGGTCGGCGCGCAGGGGTGTTGGTGGCATGGGTGCTACCGAGAGGTGGGTGTGTCCGGTCGGGGTGGTGGTCTCCACGGCGTGGCGTCCGTCGTGCTGGGTGGGTTTCTGTACCCAGCCGGGTGCCTGCTTGGCATGGTTGCACCGCGCGCACAGGCCTTGCCCGTTGTCCAGGCTGGTAGGGCCGCCCTGGGCGTGGGGGGTGATGTGGTCCAGGTGCCGGATCGGCGCATCACACCACAACGTGGCGCACACACCCTGACCCCGAGCCCGCAGCAGGGCTGCTAGACCGTTCGGGTGGAACCGGGACATCGAGGTCGTGGCCACCAGGCGACCCTGTGGGTCGGTGTAGATGCTGCGCAACCACGCCGCGTTCGTGTCGATCGCGTGCGCGACCAGGTTCCGGGCCACCGGCGCCGGGACCACACCCCCACCCACCGGGACACCCTCGGTGATCACACCAGGCTGGGTGCCGCCGGCCAGCAGCGTGTCGTCCGAGACCAGGAGGTTGATCGCCACCGGCACATCCTGCGCCCGACCCGGGCCACGCCCAGTGACACGCTCGATCAGAGTGTCGGCCATGATCTGACCGGTCCCCCTCTCGTCCCCACCCGCCTTCGTGGCCTCGGCGTGGTGCTTGAGCTGGGCGTAGGCCTGTACTCCCTGCCCCATCGGCACCAGGGCGGTCAGGTACACCATCAGGTCCGGGGCAGGACGGATCGAGACCCGCCGCTGCGAGACGGCCCTCGCGTTGCGGTTCACGCACGCGTGCACATCCAGGCTCGCGGCGAGTTCCTTGATCCGGGCCACCAACCGCCGTGTCCCCATCCGTACCAAAGCACCCAGGTGCGCGGGGCCGCAGACCTGCTCGTCGATCAGGGCACGATGCTCCACCGACAGGTGCGACGTCTCCCGGACCAACAACGTGGCCCGCCACTGCGAGAGGATCCCCGTCTGCAACGCCGCGAACGTGTGGGGCATCTGCGTCACCCACACCCGGGACGTGTTGAGGAACCCGGCACCGGCGTGCGGGGACACCCGTAGCGCGGCACCCACCTGGCACGGCACACCACGACCCTGACGCTCCACCCGAACACCCTGCGCGGCCTCCTCAGCCCGCGTCGCCTCGTCCAGGGCGACCACCAGGCGGGCCTGCGTCGCGGTCACCGCAGCCTTCACCGCCTCCAACTCACCCAACACATCCACCCACTCGCCCTGGACCTCCCGCGAGACCAGACCCGACCCGGACATGTCAGAGGCACCCGGCAGAATCAACCCCGCCAACGCCTCCCGCACCACCCGCACACCGGCGACCCCGATGCCTGCACCAATCTCACCGAGCAGGGGCGCACCAGACGCACCACCGCCACCGGCCGGCAGCCCACCACCGGGCAGCCCACCCTCGGGCAGCCCACCATCAGGCAGCACCGACCCGGCAGGCTGCCCGCCCGCCAGTCCCAGCACCTCACCCGATCGCGTCATACCATCATCCTATGGCACACCTGTTCGATGCGCTCGCCGAGTCTGCGGGCTCTGCCGACAGCAGAACCCGACGTCAGTCGTCGTGGTGGTCGTGGGCCTCGATCTCCCCGGTCAGGGCAGCCACGGGCACCGCACAGGCCTCACCGCGCCACGCCTCCACCCCCTCGCGGACCGCGAAGCCGGCGATCACCAGCGCGGCCACGGCGTCGGCCCATGTCCAGCCCAGCAGGCCGTTGAGCAGCAGCCCCGCGAGCAGTGCGGCGGACAGGTAGGTGCAGATCAGGGTCTGCTTGGAGTCGGCCACCGCGCTGGCCGAGCCGAGCTCGCGGCCGGTGCGCCGCTCGAACCAGCTCAGGAACGGCATCACCAGCAGGCTGGCGGCGGCGAGCGCGATGCCCACGGGGCTGTGCTCCGGCTCGCGCAGCCCGGTCAGCGACAGGGCGGCGTCCACGGTCACCCACGCGGCCAGGCCGAAGAAGGACACGGCGATGACCCGCAGCGCCGTCCGCTCGCGTGCCTCCGGATCGGGTGCGGCGAACTGCCAGGCGACCGCGGCCGCCGACAGCACCTCGACCACCGAGTCCAGGCCGAACCCGACCAGAGCGGCCGACGACGCCACGCTGCCGGCCGCCAGGGCGACGACCGCCTCGACGGTGTTGTACGCGATGGTGGCGCCCACGACCCACCGGATCCGGCGGCGCAGCACCAGCACGCGGGCCGGGGCGAGCGTGGCGGTCACGCGCCCGCTCCCGGGCCGCAGCACAGCGGGACGTCGCAGTGCTCGTCCCGGCACGGGGCGCCGTCGTCCACCGCGAGCACCGTCTCGACCAGCACGCCGATGGCCCGGGTGAGGTGCGGGTCGGCGATCTCGTACCGGGTCTGCCGGCCCTCCGGGGTGGCGACCACGATGCCGCAGCCTCGCAGGCAGGCCAGGTGGTTCGACACGTTCGTGCGCGTCAGGTCCAGGTCGCGGGCCAGCTGCGCGGGGTAGCCGGGCTCCTCGATGAGGCTCAGGAGGATCCGGGACCGGGTGGGGTCGGCCATGGCCCGGCCGAGGCGGTTGAGCACGTCCAGCCGCGAGGAAATGGTCAGCATGCGCTGACCATACAGTGATCGCTGACCTATGGCGAGGCCGCCCGCGACGGCTCCGCGGCGAACGGCAGCGGGTCGAACACGCCGAACCGCGCACGGAACTCGCTCGCCCGCCCGGGCCACAGCAGCGTGAGCCGGCCCGACCGTTCGTCGACGTACCAGCTCCGGCAGCCGCCCCGCAGCCACACCGTCCCCGCGGCCAGCCGGTCCACCTCGCGGGTGTAGGCGGCCTCGGCCGCCGCCGAGACCTCCAGCGGGCCGCCGGTCGCGTCCAGGTGGTCGAGCGCGCCGAGCACGTAGCCGATCTGCGCCTCGATCACCTCCAGCGCCGAGTGGTGCCCCAGCCCCGCGTTGGGGCCGTCCAGCACGAACAGGTTCGGGAACCCGTGCACCACCGTGGAGGCGTGGCTCGTCATGCCGTCCGCCCAGTGCTCGGCCAGCGTGCGCCCGTCGCGACCCGTCACCAGGTCCGCGAACGGCGGGCGTGTGGTCTCGAACCCCGTGGCCAGCACCAGCACGTCCACCTCGTACCGCGCGCCCGACGCCGCGACGACCGTCGACCCCTCGACCGCCACCGGGGCGCTGGGCTCCAGCGTGACGTGCGGCCGCTGGAGGGCCGGGTACCAGTCGTCGCTGAACAGCGCGCGCTTGCAGCCCACGGCGTAGTCCGGGGTGAGCAGCGCCCGCAGGGCCGGGTCCGGCACCTGGGCGTGCAGGTGCGCCCGTGCCTGCTCGCGCAGCACCGCCTCGGCGGCGCTCCCCGCCACGCGCGCGTCGAACAGGTGCTCCGCCTCCTCCGCGAGCGCCGCCCGGTCGGGCGGAGCCTCGCCGGGCGCGTACGCGCGGTCGCCGCGCGGCAGCACCCACGGCGGCGTGCGCTGCAGCACGACGACGGACGCCGCCCGCTCGGCCACCTCGGGCACGAGCTGCACGGCGCTGGCGCCGGTGCCGACCACGCCGACCCGCAGCCCGTCCAGCGACCGGGCGTCCCAGCGCGCGGAGTGGAACATGCGGCCGGGGAACGTGCCGAGCCCCGGGATGTCGGGCACGCGGGGCTCGCTGAGCCGCCCGACGGCGGTGACCAGCACCCGAGCCGTCAGCGGCCCGCGGGACGTGGACAGGTGCCAGGTGGCGGCGTCGTCGTCCCAGCGGGCGGCCGTGAGGCCGGTGCCCAGGCGCAGGTGCGGGCCCAGGCCCTCGGAGCGGGCCACGTCGCGGACGTACCGGTGGATCTCGGCGCCCGGGGCGAACACCCGTGACCAGGCGGGCTGGGGCAGGAACGAGTAGGAGTACAGCGCGCTCGGGATGTCGCACGCGACACCCGGGTAGACGTTGTCGCGCCAGGTGCCGCCCACGTCGTCGGCCCGTTCCAGGACGGTGAAGCCGGGGCGTCCGGCGCGCCGGAGGCGGGCGCCGAGCCCGACGCCGGCCAGGCCCGCGCCCACGATCGCCACGTCGACGTCGGGGCCCGCGCCGTCGGGGTGGGCCGGGCCGCTGTGCTCCGGGTGCGCCGTCGTCACCTCACCTGCTCGTACGTGGTGGTGCGCTGGCGGACGGGTCGGCCGAGCTCGGCGGCCAGCCGGGTCACGTCGGCGACCGTGAGCTCGCGGCCCTGTTCGGGGCCGGCGTCGGGGTCGAGCACGCCGTCGAGCAGCACGCCGCCCAGGTCGTCGGCACCGCCCGCGAGCACGCGCTGTGCCCCGCGCATGCCGAGCTTGGTCCAGGCCGCCTGCACGTGGTCGATGCGCCCCGCGAGCAGGAGGCGCGCCACGGCGTGCAGGGCGCGGCTCTCGCGCGGGGTCGCGGCGCGGGCGCCGGGCACCGGCACGGGGGACTCCGTGGGGAGCCACGGCATGGGGATCAGCTCGGTGAAGCCGCCGGTCGCGTCCTGGACGCGCGCCAGGGTGCGCAGGTGCCGCACCTGGTCGCGGGCCGACTCGACGTGGCCGTACACGATCGTCGCCGTCGAGCGCAGGCCCGCGGTGTGCGCCGCGGCGACGAGCTCGACCCAGCGGTCCGCCGGGATGTCGGTGCCGCCGGTGAGCAGGTCGCGGACCCGGTCGTCGAGGATGCGCGCGCCGGTGCCCGGCACGGTGTCGACGCCGGCCGCCCGCAGCTCGGCCAGCCAGTCCGCGAGCGGCAGGCCCGCGCGGGCGGCGCCGTCGGCGAGCTCGGCGGGGCGGAAGGCGTGCAGGTGCAGGCCGGGGCCGCCGCGCTTCACGGCGCGGGCCAGGTCGAGGTAGGCGTCGGCGCCCTGGTCGGCGGGTGGCACGCCCTGCGCGCACACCTCCGTGGCGCCCAGCGCGACGGCCTCGGCCGCGAGCTCGGCGACCCGCTCGGGCGGCAGGCCCAGCGACGCGTCGATGTTGCGGTTCACGGCGTAGGTCACGGCGTCGCCCACCTGCTCGCGGCGCACCTGGTCGGCGAGCGCGGTGAGGTCCTCGAGGTCGGCGCCGTCGGCCCCGAGCAGCTCGACCCAGGCGGCGTCGTCCGCCCCACGGGGGTCACTCCGGACATCGCTCAACAACGCCCCCAACCGCCCGCCTCCGTCGAGTGCTGGGTATCCGCCCTTCCGGGGCGCTGAGGAGGGCGAATGTCCAGCACTCGACGAAGCGGCTGGCGTGGGCGGGACGGGGGAGGAGGGAAACTCGCCCAGGAGTGCGTCGTGGCGGGCCAGGCCGTAGTCGTCCGCCTGGGCCAGGACGCGGTCGCGGAGGCGGTCGTCGATCCAGTCGGCGCCGGCGCGGGCCTCGCGCAGGTAGTGCGGGTGGGCGGTCAGGCGCTCGCGCAGCGCGTAGCCGCTCTCGGCGGTGAGCCGGGCCAGGTCCTCGATGTGCGGCCAGGGCCGCTCGGGGTTCACGTGGTCCGGGGTGAGCGGGCTGACGCCGCCCCAGTCGTCGATGCCGGCGCGCACCAGGAGCTGGAGCTCGGCGGCGTCGGTCAGGTTCGGCGGGGCCTGCACGCGCATCCCCGGGCCGAGCAGCACCCGCGTGACGGCGACGGCGGCCGCGTACTCCTGCGTCCCCAGGTCGGCGGCGCCCATCATGGCGGTGGCCGACTTGGCGCGGAAGTTCTGCACGATCACCTCCTGCACGTGACCGTGCCGGGCGTGCGCGTCGCGCAGGGCCAGGATCGAGTCCACGCGCTCGGCGGAGTTCTCGCCGATGCCCAGCAGCACGCCGGTGGTGAACGGGATGCGGGATCGGCCCGCGTCCTCGATCACGCGCAGCCGCAGGGCCGGGTCCTTGTCGGGGGACCCGAAGTGGGCCTCGCCCTTCTCGGTCCACAGCCGCGACGAGGTGGTCTCCAGCATCATGCCCATGGACGGGCCGACCGGCTTGAGCCGCTGCAGCTCCGCCCACGACATGACGCCAGGGTTGAGGTGAGGGAGCAGGCCCGTCTCGTCCAGGATCAGGCGCGCCATGTGGCCCACGTAGTCGAGCGTCGAGGCGTAGCCGTGGTCGTCGAGCCACTGCCGGGCCACCGGCCAGCGGTTCTCCGGCCGGTCGCCGAGGGTGAGCAGGGCCTCCTTGCAGCCCAGCGCGGCGCCCTGCCGGGCGACCTCCAGCACCTCGTCGGCCGACATGTACGGCGAGATGCCGGCCTTGGCGAGCTTGCCCGGCGTCTGCACGAAGATGCAGTAGTGGCAGCGGTCCTGGCACAGGTGCGTCAGCGGCACGAACACCTTGCGGGAGTACGTGATGACGCCGGGCCGGCCCGCGTCCCGCAGACCCTCGTCCCGGAGCGCCCCGGCCACGGCGAGGAGCCGGTCCAGGTCGGTGTCGCGCGCGTGCAGCAGCAGCTCGGCGTCGGCGCGACCGGGCGGCGCGCCCCCGCCGTCCTCCAGCCGGCCGAGCGCCCCCGCCAGGACGCCGGGTTCCGGGGGAGGCGGCTGGTCGGCGTCGCGGGAGGGAACACGCAGGGACAGCGGAACGGTCATCAGCCCACCTCGGGTACGGGAACCGGATCGTGAGGGTCCGGAGGGGACGAGGCGACACTACGTCATCGGGCGGGGCGTCCACGGGGGCGCCCGGGAACCGGCGCCCCCGCCCGACGACGGCGACCTCACCGCAGCAGGCTCTCCAGCCCGGCCGGCGTGACGGTGTGCGCGGGCGCGAAGTCCGGGCCCGCCAGGTACTCCAGCAGGCCCCGCCGGAACTGGCGTGCCGCGAGACGGTCCCCGCCCGGGTCGAGGTTCAGCGAGCTGACCATGATCCTGCCGCGGCCGAGCCGGGCCTCGACCAGCGCGCCGAGCCGGCGTGCCTCGAACCAGGTGTCGATCGGCTGCACCACGGGGCGCAGCGCCGGCGGCAGGCCGTCGAGCAGCATCGCACGGGCGCCGTGCAGCAGCTCCCACCACTGCCAGTCCGTCCAGCCGTCCGTGGGGAAGTGCCGGAACACCGGGTGCTCCGGGTCGTGCAGGATCCCGAGGGTGTGCGGCGCCTGGCCCCCGGTCCATGCGGTGTTCCAGAAGGCCGGGGTGAAGCCGAGGGCCACGTCGTTGCCGATGTCCTGCGGCGCCACCTCCAGCAGCACGGTCGCGCCGTCCGTGGCACGCCGGACGGCCTCGTCGAGGCGTCCGGTGACCACCACCCCGTCCGGCACGGCGACGTGCTCGTCCGGCGGGTACACCCACAGGCCCCAGTCGTTCTCGAACCGGTCGCCGGACGCGTCCTCCACGGTGACCACGAGGGTCAGCCGCGCGGCCCCGGAGGCGGGCGGGGGCACCTGCACCGGCGCGAACCGGGTGTCGTTGCCGACCGGGATCGTCGTCCCCTCGGCGATCGTCCCGGCCGCGAGCTGCGCCCCGCCGTCGTCGAGGACGCTCCAGCGCACGTCGGCCTCCAGGGGTCCGGCGCCGAAGTGCGCGACCTGCACCTCGAACCGGATCTGCTCGTCGGTGGACCACACCCGCCGCGGCAGGCGCGCCAGGGGCACGGTGGGACCGCAGAAACGGGCGAACTCCTCGGCGGTCGCGTACCCCTTCGACTCCCAGAACGGGTTGAGCACACCGACCAGCGCCGTGCCCTGGCCGGGGAAGTCGCTGAGCCCGAGCAGGTGGAACCCGCCGAACCCCGCCGTGCGCAGGGCTGCCTCGACGTCCTCCTTGTAGCAGAGGGTCTGCAGCTTGCCCGAGGCGTGCAGGAACGCCTCCGCCTGGTCGCCCATCCCTGCCTCGTCCAGGAAGTCGGCGAAGATGCCGAAGTTGCGGGCCTCCATCAGACCCGTGTACCGCACCCGCTCGCCGAGGTCGGGGTAGGCGCACCACTGGCCGATCTCGTGGCTGACGATCGGGCGGGGCCGCGACCGTACCCACTCGGCGTAGTCGGACTCCGTCTCGGGCGGGCGTCCGTTCAGGCGGGAGGCCAGGCCCTCGCCCCAGCGGTGCGCGCGCGGGTCAGGGATGTTGTCGTAGTCGTTCTCGGCCAGGGCGGGCCAGCCCGCCCCGCTCGTGTACAGGCGTCGGGGGTCGTAGGTGCGCCAGGTGGTGACCCAGGAGGCCAGGAGCTCCGCGTCCCGGCCGCTGGGCTCGTTCCCGTGCGCCATCATGACGAACGACGGGTGGTTGCCGTAGGCGTCGAGGATGCGCCGGGTCTCGTCGAACAGGAAGGCGTCGACCGGCCCGCCCTCCCCGAGCGAGGCCCCCTGGTTGGCCCAGACCGGGCCCTCGACCTGGAGGTAGAAGCCGGCCTCGTCCGCCGCCGTGAACGCCGCCTCCGGCGGGCACCAGGAGTGGAACCGGAGCAGGTTCAGGCCGTGCGCCCGGCAGACGGCGATGACCCGGCGCCAGGACGCGACGTCGGTCGGCGGGTACCCCGTCAGGGGGAAGACGCACGACTCGAGGGTGCCGCGCACGAAGGTCCGGCGGCCGTTGACGGTCACCTGCGTGCCGTCCACGCCGACCTCCCGCAGCCCGAACACGGTGCGCGCCACGTCCCGGTGCTGCTGCCCGTGCACGTCGGCGACCAGCTCGACGGTGAGCTCGTACAGCGCCGGTTCGAACTCGTCCCACATGACCGCGCCGGCCCCCAGCTCCAGGAGCACGTCCACGTGGGTGCCGCCGGCGGTCAGCCCGCGCTCGCCCAGGTCCCGGCTGTGCTCCGCCTCGAAGGCGGCGGTCGCCGGACCGGCCTCGTGCGTGCCGGCCACGTTGAACCGCCGCGCCGAGACCCGCACGGTCCCCGTGCCCGCACCGGCCGTGCCGGCCGCGATGTCGACCTTCACGAGCACGGACCGGGCGGCGACGTCGGGCACCACGCGGACCCGCCGGACCGTGACCGCCGGCACCGCGGTGAGCGACAGCTCGCCGATGATCCCGTTCCAGTTGCCCTGGGTGTGGTCCGAGACGCTGTGGGCGTTCGGCCCGACGTCGACGACGGTCCGGTTGTCGACGCGGACGGTCAGCCGGTGCCGGCCCGGTGCGAGCCGGCCCAGGTCGAAGCGGTGCGGGGTGGTGAGGCTGCGCGCCGAGCCGACCTCGTGGTCGTCCAGCCACACGGTCGACTCCCAGTGCACCCGCTCCAGGTGCAGCACGACGTCACGGGCCGCCCAGTGCTCCGGGACCAGCACCTCCCGCTGGAACCACGCCGCGCCGCGGTAGTACACCCGCGGCTGCAGCCAGAACGGCACCGAGACGGCGCCCGGCTCGCGGTAGGGGGCGTAGCGGTCGTCGGTGAAGTAGGAGCGGTCCACGATGCTGCCGGTCCACGGGGTGTCCACGCCGACCGGGTCGCCGATGCCCTGGTGCTGGAGGGAGCCGGGCAGCTCGGCTGTCGCGGGGGTGCCGGGCAGACCGTGCCGGAACCACTGGTCGAGGTGCCCGACGCCCTCGGGGTCCAGGGCGTAGGCCCAGCGGCCGGCCAGGTCGAGGGACCACCGTTCGTCGGGGCGGTCGTCGGGGCGTGGCGTGGCGGACTCAACGGTGAGCATGGCTCGACACTAGGTCGGCCCCGGGCTCCGCTGAAGGGACGAACCCACGCACTTGCCTGGACGGATCCACGGTCCGGGGCGGGGTGATGTCGGCCGGACGGGCTTGCCCGCGGTCCCGGCCCGGAGTACCTGTGGGGCATGGCAGAACGGCTCACGACGGCCGACGCCGCGAACATCCTGCTGGACACGCCGGCAGGGGCTCGAGGCGTTGTGCGCGCGGCGTGCACGAGCTCACCCGGACCCGGCTCGGTACGCGGCTGTTCGTGCGGCTCGCGCGCCACCAGCGGCTGATCGCCCTGTTCGTGACGAACGTGCGCGGCCCGCGGCGCCCGCTCGCCCTGGCCGGTGCTCCGCTGGAGCACGTCTGGCCCGTGGCCTCGCTCGGGGGGAACGTGCGCCTCGGCATCGCGGCCGTCTCGTACGACGGCGTGCTGCGCTGCGCGGTGCACTGCGACGCGGACGCGCTGCCCGTCGCGCCGGTGGCACGGGCACTGGGGGAGGAGCTGACGCGGATCGCGGCGCTGACCTGAGCGCCGATGAGTCCGCCGCCCCGGCGCGGTCGACCACTGCGGGATCCCACACAGGAACGAGGCAGGCACATGCGCACGCTGATCTACGGCATGAACATCTCGCTGGACGGCTACGTCGCCGCACCCGGGGACGACATCGGCTGGAGCGTCCCGAGCGACGAGCTGTTCGGCTGGTGGCTCGAGCAGGAGGAGGCGAGCAGCCTGACGCTCTACGGGCGCAGGCTGTGGGAGACGATGAGCTCCTACTGGCCGACCGGCGACCAGCACCCGGGGGCGACCCCGGCCGAGACCAGGTTCGCGCAGAACTGGCGGGACACGCCGAAGGTGGTGTTCTCCTCGACGCTCACCGAGGTCGGCTGGAACGCCCGCCTGGTGCCCGGTGACGCGGTCGCCGAGATCGCCCGGCTCAAGGCGGAGGACGGCGGGCCGATGACCATCGGCGGCGCGACGCTCGCCGGCGCGGCCGTACGGGCCGGGCTGATCGACGAGTACGTCCTGGCCGTCCACCCGGTCCTGCTGGGCGGCGGCCAGCGGTTCTTCACCCCGCTGGACGGCCGGACCGACCTGAGGCTGACGGAGACGCGGACGTTCCCGGGCGGCGTGCTGGCGACCCGCTACGAGGTGCCTCGCTGACGGCAGCGCGCGCGGTCACCGCTGCCGCGAGCCACGTCCGGTGGCGTCAGCGCCGCCGCAGCCCGTCGAGCACGATGTGCAGGGGCCGGTGCGCACGCCGGTCCCACTCGTCCTGGTCCAGCCGGGAGAGGTAGCCGATCAGCACGATCACGTCGCCGGCGTCCACGTCCTCGCGGATCTGGCCGGCAGCCTTGCCCGCGTCCAGCAGCAGGGTGATCGCGTCGCCGATGGGCCCGAGGCTGTGGTGCGTCAGGTCGCGCCAGACCGAGGCCTCCACAGCGGCCAGGACGCCGCGCTTGACGCGCGCGTACTCGGCGACGCGGTCGAACCAGCGCGCGAGGGCGTCGACGGGTTCGGCCTCCTCCAGGAGCTGCGGGGCGAGGCCGACCAGGTCGTCGACCTCCTGCCGGTAGACCTCGACCAGCAGCGCCTCGCGCGTGGGGAAGTGCCGGTAGAGGGTGCCCTGCCCGACGCCGGCCTCCTTGGCGATCGCGTTGAGCCGCAGGTCCGTGGTGCCGGAGGCGGCGACCTCGCGCCGTGCGACCTCGATGATGCGGGCGCGGTTCTCCACCGCGTCCTTGCGGACGGTCCTGGTCATGGGCTCCCCGGCTGCTCGACAAACGGACACGTGTCCGTTACGGTCGTGGAAACGGACACGTGTCCACGATAGCGTCGAGGAGCGGGACATGAAGCAGAGCACGGCCCCGGGCGGGGCGAGAATCGCGGGCAAGGTCGTCGCGATCACGGGCGCCAGCAGCGGTATCGGTGAGGCCACCGCACTCCTGCTGGCCGAGCGCGGCGCGAGCGTGGTGCTCGGAGCCCGGCGCACCGACCGGCTGGACGACGTCGTGGGCCGGATCCGCGCCGACGGCGGCCGGGCCGTCTCGCGTGCGGTCGACGTGACCCGGCGTGCGGACCTGGAGGGGCTGGTCGGGCAGGCCGTCGAGGAGTTCGGGCGGCTCGACGTGCTGGTCGGCAACGCCGGCATCAGCAGGCTCAGCCCGGTGGCCGACCTCGACGTCGACGGATGGCAGGCCATGATCGACGTCAACCTGAACGGCGTGCTGAACGGGATCGCGGCCGCCCTGCCGGTCTTCCGGCGACAGGGTGCGGGACACCTGGTGACCACGGTCTCGACGTCGGGCCTGAAGATCGTGCCGACCCAGGCGCTCTACGCCGCCACCAAGAACGCGGTGCGCACCCTGCTCGAAGGGCTGCGCCAGGAGTCCACCGACGGGGTGCTGCGGACCACTGCCGTCTCGCCGGGCTATGTGCGCACGGAGCTCGTCGACTCCATGGACATGCTCCCGGAGGTGCGCGACGAGGTGCGTCGCACCATGGCCGAGCTCGGTATCGACCCTGCGGCGGTCGCGCGGGCGATCGCGTTCGCCGTCGAGCAGCCGCACGACGTCGAGATCGGCGAGATCGTGGTGCGGCCTACGCGCCAGGGCTGACCGCGTCGACCGCCGAGCGCATTCTTGACCGATTGGTCCACCATCTTTATGGTGGACCAATCGGTCAAGAACTAGCGGGAGGCAGGAAGCGCATGGGAAAGCTCGACGGCAAGGTGGCGATCGTGACGGGTGGGTCGCGGGGGATCGGGGCCGCGTCGGCGCTGGCGCTCGCGGACGAGGGGGCCGACGTCGCGATCAGCTACTCCTCCTCGGCGGAGCGGGCTGAGGCCGTCGTCGCCGACCTGACCGCGAAGGGCGTGCGTGCGGCCGCGTTCCGGGCCGACCAGGCGGACGCGGCACAGGCGGCCGGTCTGGTCCGCCGCGTGGCCGAGCGGTTCGGCAGGCTGGACGTCCTGGTCAACAACGCGGCCGCGAGCGGTGGCGGACTGGTCGGCAGCGAGCCCGTCGACCAGGCCGCCATCGACCGGCAGCTCGTCGTCAACTACACCAGCGTCGTGGCGGCTGTCGAGGCCGCGCTCCCGCTGTTGCCCGACGGCGGGCGCATCGTCAGCATCAGCACGGGTGCGGCAGCTCGTGCCGGCTTCCCCGGCATGGCGTACTACGCGGGCACGAAGTCGGCCCTGGAGGGCTTCAGCCGCGGTGCGGCACGCGATCTGGCGCACCGCGGCATCACCGTGAACGTGATCCAGCCCGGTTTCATCGACACCGAGGGCAACCCGGCCGACGGCCCCGGCGCGGCGATCTTCCTGCCGACGACCGCCCTGGGACGGTACGGCAGGCCGGAGGAGATCGCCGCGGGGGTCGTCTTCCTCGCCAGTCCGCAGGCGTCCTACGTCACCGGCGCGGTGCTGCGGATCGACGGTGGGTACGGCGCGTGAGGCATCAGGCGCTGGGCCGTCGCCCCGGCGGCGTCCGCGCCGGAGGCGCCTGGTTCGCCGGTGTTGCGGTCGAGGGTCGGAGGTGCGGTCGCAGGAGCTCCTCCGTCTGGTCCCAGAGGCGTGCGCGCGCGTCCTGGTCGTCCGCGGGTGCGGCGGGGATCAGTGCGCGATCGTGCCGGACCGTGTAGTAGCCGCCGGAGACCCCGGCGAAGGCGGGATCGGTGGCGAGGCGGACGATGAGTCCCGCTCCGCGTCTCGGATCACCGATGCGCAGCGCCCGGAGCGTCCTCTCGAGTGCGGCGGCGCCTCGCAGCTCGCGCCCCAGGCCTGTGACGTTGAAGCCTGGGTCCAGGCAGTTCGCGCTCGTGGGTGTGTCGCGCAGCCGCCGGGCGAGCTCCAGGCTGAACATGATGTCCAGGAGCTTGCTCCTGCCGTAGACCGGCGACGACTCCCGCGCGGTGAACGGTGTGGTGTCGGTGAGGTCGTGGGGCAGGGTCAGCGTTCCGTGTCGTCGTGACGCCTCGGAGGCGACGCTGATGACCCTCGAACCGGGTGTGCGGGTCAGCGAGGGCAGGAGGGTGTGGGTCAGGAGCCAGGGCGCGAGGTAGTTCACCGCCATCATCTCGGGAAGCCCGTCGTCCGTGACGCGCTGGCGGAAGGCGTGCAGGCCGGCATTGTTGACCAGCGCGTCGATCGACGGGTGCGCGGCGGTGATGGCCGCACCCGCGCGAGCGACGTCTCCCATGGCGGAGAGATCGACGGGAATCACCTCGACGCGTGCCGTCGGCGTGGTCGCACGGATCTCGGCGACGGTGTCCCGGGCGCGCGAGGGGTTCCGGGCGGTCAGGACGAGTCGGGCGCCCCGTCGGGCGAGCTCGACGGCGGCGATGCGGCCGAGGCCCCTGGTCGCTCCGGTGATGACGACGGTGGGCATGCGGTGACCTCGCGACTCGGTGCGGGATATAGTGGAGATATTTCCATCATAAGAAGAGAGGTGGGAATATGTCCACTACCTTGGATCGGGCGTCCGGTCCTCGCGAGCGCCGCGAGCGCGCGCTGGGCGATCAGCTCAATGCGCTGCTGAGCGCGTCCCGGGTGCTCACCGAGCGCAGCGCGGCCGCCTTCCACCCCGACCTGCAGCCGGCCGCCTTTCACCTGGCCCGCTGGATCTACGCCTACGGGAGCGCCAAGCCGAGCGTCGTGGCGGAGGCGGTCGGCATGGACCGGAGCACCGCCAGCAGCCTCTTGAAGACGATGCGTGAGCGGGGGCTGGTGGACAGCACGCCGGACCAGGCTGACCGGCGAGCCGTCGTCGTGGATCTCACGCCGGCGGGGCGCGAACGGGTGCGGCGAGCTCTCGACCTCCGGGGGAGCAGCCTTCGCGATCGCATCGCTCAGTGGAGCGACGAGGAGCTGGACGCCTTCACCGCCATGCTGCGGGCGTTCAACTCCGCGGGCGAGAGCACACGCCGGCCCTGGCCCGCGGAGTGATCACGTCAGCAGATGACGGCCGAGGTGTGCACCCATCCGGTGGTGCGCACCTTGGTCCGCTCGTCCATCCACTCGACCTTGGCGCTCGCGCCCACGCTCGTGCCGCACGGCACCGGGAGCGCCCGGGTCGCGATCCACTCGTAGGTCTCGTCCCAGCCGCTGTCCCCGTCGGTCGAGACGGTCGTGCCGGCCGGCGGGTTCCCGTCGCGCACGTAGGAGTAGCTGACCTGCAGCATCCGGACGCTGTAGTCGCCGGGGCGGTCCGCGTCGTCCCTGCCCGACCCGCGGGCGTACACCGTGCCGTCGGAGTTCCTGCGCAGTGACACGCACCGGTCGACGAGGTCGCCCACGCAGTTCTTCGACTCGTAGGTCCACGCCGACGCCGGAGCGGCCGTGACCAGCCCCACCGTCGCCGTCAGCACGAGCCCCAGCGCCATCCCCATGATCCGTCGCATCATCGCCAGCCCCCTGTCCGTGCCGGGACCTGTTCCCGGCGCCGCCTCGACGCTAACCGACCGGGGCCCCGCCGCCCTGCAGGAACCTGCAACGACCGGGATGGTGCGGCAGGCGCACGGTGAACGTGGTCCCGGCCGGTCCGGGTTCGCCCGTCGTCGCGGAGCGCACGTCGATGCGCCCGCCGTGGGCGGTGACGATGGACTCGGCGATGGCGAGCCCGAGGCCGGTCGACCCGCCCGCGCGGTTGCGTGCGGTGTCGCCGCGCGTGAAGCGGCGGAAGAGCGTGCCGCGCAGCTCCGCCGGGATGCCGGGGCCGTCGTCGGTGACGGTGAGCCGGACGGCGTCGCCGGTGCGCCCGAGCCGCACGTCCACGTGGGTGCCGGCCGGGGTGTGCGTGCGCGCGTTGGCGAGCAGGTTCGCGAGGACCTGCTGGAGCCGGGCCTCGTCGCCGGTCACGAGCAGGTCGCCCGCCGCGTCGGCCGGGCCGTCCGGCAGGTGCAGCGTCCAGGTGTGGTCCGGGCCCGCCACGTGCGCGTCCATGACGGCGCCGACGGCAAGGGCCGCGAGGTCCACCGCCGCACGGTCGAGCCGGCGTCCGGCGTCGAGCCGCGCCAGCAGCAGCAGGTCCTCGACGAGGGCCGTCATGCGCACCGCCTCGGACTCGATGCGGTCCAGCGAGCGGGCCGCGGTGGGCGGGAGCTCCTCGGCGGACCGGTGCACGAGCTCGGCATAGCCGCGGATCGAGGTCAGGGGCGTGCGCAGCTCGTGGCTCGCGTCCGCGACGAAACCGCGCACCTGCGTCTCGGAGTCGTGCCGGGCCTGGAGCGAGGTCTCCACGTTCTGGAGCATGCGGTTCAGGGCGGCGCCGACCTGCCCGACCTCGGTCCGCTCGTCGGTGAGGTTCTCGGGTACACGGGGGATGGTGCCGATCGCGCCCCGGGACAGCTCGAGCTCGGAGACCTGGCGCGCGGCGTCCGCGACGCCGTCGAGGGGGCGCAGGGAGCGGCGCACGAGCCACGCGCCGACGACGACGGCGGCCAGCACCGCCGTGACACCCAGGGCGGTCTCGACCAGGACGTAGCTCCGCACGGTCGCGTCCACGGTGCTCGTGCTCGCGGCGACGACGACCGGCTGCCCGTCGTCGGTGGTGCGGTGCACCGCACGGAACGAACCGAGGCCACCGAGCTGCACGTCGTGCGCGCGCCCGTCGGCGGGTACGGCGAGGAGCTCGGCCACCTGTCCGTCGTCGAGGTCCTCCCGGTCCAGGGAGGCGGTGACGTGGTCGGCGAGCACGGGCTCGCCGTCGAGGTAGCGCACGACCACGCTCCCGGGGCTCAGGCCCGGCGGGAACGCGGGCGGCGTGCCGTCGTCCGGGCGTGGGGGCACGGGTGTCTCGTCGCCGGACGGCGGCCGCGCGGGCCCACGGGAGAGCGCCTGGCTCGCCTGGTCCAGGTCGCCGTCGAGCCGGTCCACGAGCTGCGAGCGCAGTCCCGCCGTCGAGGCCACCGCGAGGGCGACGGTCACGGCCAGCACGACGGTCGCGAGCACGAGCACCAGCCGTCGTCGCAGGGTGACGGCTCGTCGTGGCCGCGGGGCGTCAGCCACGAGCCGCCTGCGCGCCGTTGGCCGGCCGGAGCGTGTACCCGACCCCGCGCAGCGTGTGGATCATGGGCTCGCGCCCCCGGTCGATCTTGCGGCGCAGGTAGGACACGTACAGCTCGACGATGTTCGCCTGCCCGCCGAAGTCGTAGTGCCACACGTGGTCGAGGATCTGCGCCTTGGACAGGACCCGGCGCGGGTTGCGCATCAGGTAGCGCAGCAGCTCGAACTCGGTGGCCGTGAGCTGGATCTCCGCGCCTGCGCGTCGCACCTCGTACGCGTCCTCGTCGAGCTCCAGGTCGCCGACGACGATGACGGCGCTCTGGGCGTCGGTGGTCGCACCGCGCCGGCGCAGCAGGCCGCGCAGCCGGGCGACCACCTCCTCGAGGCTGAAGGGTTTGGTGACGTAGTCGTCGCCGCCCACGGTGAGCCCGGCGACGCGGTCCTCGACCGCGTCCCGCGCCGTGAGGAACAGCACCGGCATCCGGTCGTCCAGGGCACGCAGCCGCCGCAGCACGGTGAACCCGTCCGTGTCCGGGAGCATGATGTCCAGCACGACGGCGTCCGGGCCGGTCGCGCGTGCCGTGCGAACCGCCGAGATGCCGTCGTGGGCCGCCGAGACGTCCATGCCCTCCAGGCGCAGCGCGGACGTGAGCAGCTCGGTGAGGTTGGGCTCGTCGTCCACCACGAGCACCCGGACGGGTGAGCCGTCGGGCCGGCTGAGGCGGGGCTGGTGGGGGTGGCCGGCGGCCGGGCTGGTCGTGGTCATCGACCCACGATGTCCCCGCAACCGGTGACCATCCTGTGCCGCGCCTGTGCGTTGCCTATGACTCCGGGCATGACTCCGGGCGCGACTCCGGCACGCACATGAGATGCATAGGCCGGCCACAGTTTCACCCGGGGGTCGGCCGCGAACGATCGTCGGCATGAACTCATCGCTCTCCTCCGACGCCGGCCCCCGGCCGGCTCCCGACGTCACCGACCTGCCGCCCGGCGCACCCGTGCTCGACCTCGTGATCCCCATCTACAACGAGGAACGCGGGCTCGAGCGTGCGGTGCGTGCCGCCCACGCCTACCTGACCACCCGCTTCCCCTACCCGGCGCGGATCACCGTGGTCGACAACGCCTCGACCGACGGCACCCTCGCCGTCGCGCAGCGCGTCCTGGCGGAGCTCGACGGCGTCCACCTGCTCCACCTGGACGCCAAGGGCCGCGGCCGTGCGCTGCACACCGCCTGGCTCGCCTCCGACGCGCAGGTGCTCGCCTACATGGACGTCGACCTGTCGACCGACCTGTCGGCCCTGCTGCCCCTGGTCGCCCCCCTGGTCTCCGGCCACTCGCACCTCGCGATCGGCACCCGGCTGGCTCGCGGTTCGCGCACCGTGCGCGGGCCGCGGCGCGAGATCATCTCCCGCGGGTACAACATGCTGCTGCGCGGCACGCTGGCCGCCCGGTTCACCGACGCGCAGTGCGGTTTCAAGGCCATCCGGGCCGATGCCGCCCGTGCGCTGCTGCCGCTGGTCGCCGACACGCAGTGGTTCTTCGACACCGAGCTGCTGGTGCTGGCCGAGCGGGCGGGCCTGCGCATCCACGAGGTGCCCGTCGACTGGGTGGACGACCCGGACAGCCGGGTCGACATCGTCGCCACCGCGCTGGCCGACCTCCGGGGCATCGCGCGCCTGGCCCGCGACCTGGTCTCGGGGCGGTTGCCGCTCGCCGAGGTGCGCGCCCACCTGCCCGGCGCCGTCTGGGCACCGGGCACCGGGCCGGACGCCGCGGCCGCGCTCGAACCCCGGCGCGCCCTGCTGCTGCACCAGCTCGTCCGGTTCGGCCTCGTCGGGGTCGCCAGCACCGTCGCCTACGTGCTGCTCTACCTGCTGCTCGCGGGCGTCACCGGGCCCCAGGCGGCCAACTTCACCGCCCTGGTGCTGACGGCCGTCGCCAACACGGCGGCCAACCGCCGCGTCACGTTCGGGGTGCGCGGTCCGGACCGGCTCGGCACCCACCACGGGCAAGGGCTGGTCGTCTTCGGCCTGGCCTGGACGCTGACCGCCGGGTCCCTGTGGCTGCTCCACACCGTCTCGCCCGACACCGGCCGTGCCGTCGAGCTGGCCGTGCTCGTCGCGGCGAACCTCGTCGCGACCCTCCTGCGGTTCGTGCTGCTGCGCGTGTGGGTCTTCCGCCCACGCGCCGCGGCTGTCCCGGCCGGCACCGGGCCGGCTCCGTCCGCCCTACCGGCCGACCGCGCGTCCGCACCGGCACCGACCACCGCGGGACCCGCCCGGACCGGCGCGCCCGCCCCCGCCTCCGAAGGGAACCCCTCATGACCACCCCAGCACACGTCGCCCCGGCGCTCGCCGGCCCCGGCGTCCCCGTCGTCGTCCTTCCGCCCGCGGAGGCCGTCCCCCAGAGCCCGGACCGCGCGTCGCGGGCGCGCTGGGAGCGCCCCGCGCTGCTCGGTCTGCTGCTCGTCACGGCGCTGCTCTACCTGTGGGGGCTGTCGGCCTCCGGCTGGGCCAACTCGTTCTACTCCGCGGCCGTGCAGGCCGGTTCCGAGTCGTGGACGGCCTTCCTCTACGGGGCGTCCGACGCCGCCGGGGCCATCACCGTGGACAAGCCACCCGCCTCGCTGTGGGTCATGGCGTTGTCGGTGCGGCTGTTCGGGCTCTCGTCGTGGTCGATCCTGGTGCCGCAGGCGCTGATGGGCGTGGCCACCGTCGGCGTCCTGTACGCGACGGTGCGCCGCGCGTTCTCCGCCCGGGCCGCCCTGCTCGCGGGCGCCGTCCTCGCCCTGACCCCGGTCGCGGCCCTGATGTTCCGCTTCAACAACCCCGACGCGCTCCTGCTGCTCCTGCTCACCGGCGCCGTGGCGGCCGTGCTGCGCGCGGTCGAGGGACCCCGCACCACGCGGTGGATGGTGCTCGCCGGCGCCCTGGTGGGGCTCGCGTTCCTCACCAAGCAGCTCCAGGCCTTCCTCGTGCTGCCCAGCCTCGCGCTGATGTTCCTCGGGGCGGCGCCGGTGAGCCTCGGCCGGCGGATCCGGGACAGCCTGCTCGGCATCGCGGCCATGGTGGTGGCCGGCGGCTGGTGGGTGGCACTCGTCGAGCTCGTGCCTGCCTCGATGCGGCCGTACGTCGGCGGCTCGCAGACCAACTCGTTCCTGGAGCTCACGTTCGGCTACAACGGCCTGGGGCGCATCACCGGGGACGAGGAGGGCTCCGTCGGCGGGGGCGGCGGCATGGGCGGCGGGTTCGGCGGCTCCACCGGTCTCACCCGCCTGTTCGACGCCGAGAACGGCGGCCAGATCACGTGGCTCGTGCCCGCCGCCCTGATCCTCGCGGCGGGTGCGCTGTGGGCGCGCCGCCGGGCGCCCCGCACCGACGTCCGGCGGGCCGCCGTGCTGGGCTGGCTGTCGTTGCTGCTGGTCACCGCCCTGACGTTCTCGTTCATGGCCGGCATCTTCCACGCCTACTACACCGTGGCGCTGGCCGCTCCGGTCGCGGCCCTGGTCGGGATGGGCGGCTGGACCCTGTGGGGCGAGCGGCACGCCCCGTGGGCGCTCTGGCTCCTGGCGGCGGCGAGCGGCACGACGACGGCGTGGGCGGTGGTGCTCCTCGGACGCAGCGCCGACTGGCTGCCGTGGCTGCGCTGGACCGTCCTGGCCGTGGGCGCCCTCGGCACGCTGGCGCTGGTCGCGGCGGCCGTGCACCCGGGGCGAGCCGCGGTGGCGCGGGCCGGGGCGGCGCTCGCGCTGGTGGCCGGCCTCGCCGGACCGGCGGCGTACACGCTGCAGACGGTCGCCACGCCGCACGCCGGGTCGATCGTGACCGCGGGGCCGTCCGTGTCGGGCGGGTTCGGGGGCATGGGCGGCGGGATGCCTGGGGGAGGGATGCCTGGGGGAGGGATGCCTGGGGGCGGGATGGCTGGTGCCGGCGGTCAGGCCGGCGGGGGCCAGATGGGTCAGCCACCGACCGGTGGGCAGACGGGTCAGTCACCGACCGGTGGGCAGACGGGTCAGTCGCCGACCGGGGCCGACGGCACGGGCGGCATGGCCGGTGGCATGGGTGGTGGCATGGGTGGCCTGCTGAACGGTGCCGAGGTGTCCGAGGAGGTCGCCGCCCTCCTGCTCCAGGACGCCGACCGGTACACCTGGGCCGCGGCGGCCGTGGGCTCGCAGAACGCGGCGTCGTACCAGCTCGAGACCGAGCAGCCGGTGATGGCGGTCGGTGGCTTCAACGGGTCCGACCCGTCGCCCACCCTGGAGCAGTTCCAGGAGTACGTCGCCGCCGGGGAGATCCACTGGTTCGTGGGCGGGGGCGGGTTCGGCGGGCAGAACGGCGGTTCGTCGTCGTCGAGCGAGATCGCCGCGTGGGTGGAGGAGAACTTCACGGCGACGACCGTCGACGGCGTCACCCTGTACGACCTGACCGGTGCGGCGGCCGCGCCGTCGACGGGGACGGGGACGGGGACGGCGGACGTCTGACCTTCGGTCGGGTTCGACCCCGCGGCGGCGTCGTCGGGGTACGGTCGGTGGTCGCGTCGCGAGGCGCGACCACCGACCGGGCGCTCGCGGCGCCCACGATCGTCGAGGAGAGGCCGATGACCCAGGAGACCCGCACTGCCACGATCGGCGCCGGCCCGGTCACGCTCGGTACGTCGGGACTCGGTGCGCGCACCGCGCCGGGGTCCGCGGACGAGGAGGTGGCGGTCGAGGTCGCGCTCGACCTGTTCGCCGGCGACCACGCCTTCCTGGACACGTCCAACAACTACGCCGGGGGCCGGTCGGAGGCCGTGCTCGGGCTGGCCCTGGCGCGCCTCGGACCGGAGGCGGCCGCCCGTGTCGTGTCGAAGGTCGACCACGAGCCCGGGACGCGGGTGTTCGACCGTGACCGCGTGCTGCGCTCGTTCGACGAGACCACGGCGCGGCTGGGTGTCGACCACCTGCCGCTGCTGCACCTGCACGACCCGTACTCGGTGACGTTCGAGGAGGCGGTCGGCCCTGGTGGCGCGGTGGAGGGGCTCGTCGAGCTGCGCGAGGCGGGGCGGGTGGGGGCGATCGGCGTCGCCGCGGCTCCGGTACCGCTGATGGCCAGGTACGTGCGGACCGGCCTGTTCGACGCCGTGCTGATCCACAACCGGTTCACGCTCGTCGACCAGTCGGCAGCCCCCGTCTTCGCGGAGGCCAAGGAGCGAGGGATGACCGTGTTCAACGCGGCGCCGTTCGGCTCGGGCCTGCTCGCCAAGGGCCCGCACGACGGCGCCGTGTACGACTACCGCCCCGCGGGTGCCGACCTGCTGGCCTGGACGCGACGGCTGCAGGAGACGTGCGCGGCCCACGGGGTGTCCCTGCCGGCCGTCGCGCTGCACTACTCGCTGCGCTCGCCGCTGGTCGACTCGACGGTGGTCGGCGTCGCGTCGCCGGGGCGCCGGGCGCAGCTCGACCGGCTCGTCGCGACCCAGGTCCCGGACGGGCTGTGGGACGCGGTCGACGTGCTCGGGCCGGCGCCGTCGCCGGTGGACGACAGCGCCTACGCCTGACGCCAGGCGTCCACGGCCTCCGGACCGGTGACGTCAGCCGCCCGCGGGTACGCGCGCACCGATGGTCCGGGCGGCACGGCAGACCTCGCCCGGCAGCGGCGACGACTGACGTCGCGGGGCGTCACTCCCAGCGCCGGTGCCGCGCCAGCGCGGTCCAGACGACGGCCAGGCTGCCCGCGCACACGGCCGCGACCACCGCGAGCGCCGGCGCGTAGGAGATCCCGGGTGCGAGGGCGGCCAGCACCGTGGGCAGCAGGAACCCGGTGTAGGCCAGGGCGTAGTAGACGCCCGTCATGCCGGCCAGGTCCCGCGGGGTGGCCAGCGACTGGGCGATGAGCAGCCCGGACACGACGCACACCCCGTACGAGCCGCCGAGGAGCACCGCCACCGCGAACGCGAGGACGGGCGCGCCGGCCGCCGCTGCGACGGCGGCCAGCACCATGCCGGCGGTCATGCCCGCCAGGCCGACGACGAGCGCGTGCCCGTGGGTCACCCGGTTGAGGAACCCGACGGTGGTCTGGGTGACCGCCCCGGTGCCCAGGGTGACCACGGTGAGGCCCGTGGCGTAGAGGGTCGCCCAGGGCCCCAGGCGGTGCTCGACGACCGCGGGCATGATCGCGTACGCGACGCCCGCTGCGGCGAACACCCACGGCGCGGCCGGCAGGACCAGCACCCGGAACGCGCGCTGCGCGGCGGGCGGTACCTGCAGGTCGCGCCACCAGGGTCGGGCCGCCCGCTGCCCGGCCGGCAGGCTCTCGGGTGCCCGGAGCAGCGGCCCGAGCGCGGCGAGGCAGAGCGCCACGTGCACCACGTAGGGCGACTGTGCCGGCCAGGGTGCCCACTGGGCGATCGCTCCCGTGACGCCGGCGCCGAGCGCGAACCCCAGCGTGAGGGTGAGCGAGGAGCGCCAGGCGCCCGCCGGGGAACCGGCGTACGGGTCCCACGGCGGCGCGGAGAGCTCCTTGATCCAGCTCGACCCCACGGACATGCCGATGCCGACGCCGATGCCCGCGAGCAGCCGGCCCGCGCAGAGGAGCACGAACGAGTCGAGGCTCGCCGCGAGCAGCATGCTCGCGACGATGGCGCTGACGAGCCCGGCGACGGCGACCGGCTTGCGGCCGTGCCGGTCGGACACCGCCGCGGCGACCAGCAGGCCCGGGATCAGGCCGAACACGTACATGCCGAGGAGCAGGTTCGCCTGCCACGGCGCATAACCGCCCAGCGTCTCGTACAGGTGCAGCAGCGGCGTGAAGTGGTTGCCGCCCCACGCCACGACGAACACGGCGGGTGCCGTCAGCAGCCAGGGCCGCCCCGCGGGTCGCGGGCTCACCGGGCCACCTCGTACCCGCTGTGGCCACGGGCGAGGTGCTGCTCGATCAGCCGGGCGAACCCCGCGGGGTCCCGGGCCTCGATCGCCCCCAGGAGTGCGGTGTGCTCGTCAGCGAACTCGTCGAGGCGGCCGGCGGCCGAGGCGACCGCGAGGTGCGTCAGGCGGATCAGCCGGGGGCCGAGCAGCCGAGAGATCTCGGCCACCACGCCGCTGTGCTCGTGATGGATGATCGCGGCGTGGAACGCGTAGTCCAGCACGGCGAACTCCGCGGGCCGGGCGACCGTGGCACGCTGCCGGTCCAGGATCGCCCGCAGGCGCGTGGCCAGCTCTTCCCGGGATCCGGCGTCGGCGGCGTCGAGCCGCCGCACGACGTCGGTCTCCAGCATCGAGCGGACCGCCAGCAGCTCGTCCCGTTCGGTGGCGGTGGGCACCGTGACCATCGCGCCCTTCTTCGGCGCGAGGGCCACCAGGCCCCAGACCTGGAGCGTGAGCAGCGCCTCGCGCACCGGCGTGCGGCTCACGCCGTGCCCGGCTGCGACGTCCACCTCGGTGAGCCAGGTGCCCGGAGCGGTCTCGCCGCTGACGATCCGGTGGGCGAGCTCGCCGGCCAGCCGCTCGGCGATCGACCGGGCCGGGGTGGTCCAGGGCAGGTTGAGGTGCGCGGCCGGATCGAGATGCATGCATCTATGTATGCATCATGCGCGGCATTGCGTGCGCCGACGCCTGGGATCCGATCCCGCTCAGATCAGCAGCAAGGACTTGCCCACCGTCGTGCGCTCCGCGAGCGCGACGTGCGCGGCGGACGCGTCGGCCAGCGCGTACGTCGCACCGACCGCCGGTCTGATCCGGCCCTGAGTCGCCAGGTCCAGCACCCGCACCCGCTCCACCCAGCCCGCCTGCGTGTAGTCGACGACCACCTCGGCTCCGAGCTCACGCGCCAGGTCGAGCTTGCGCTCACCGCGGGCGGCGCCGATGACGCGCAGCCCGGCGTCGTGCAACAGCTGGACCAGCAGGGACCCGGCGCCGCCGGCTGCTGCGGCCACCAGGACCCACGGGGCACGTCCGCCGGCCGCGGGTGCGTGCCGGACCAGCCGCAGCGCGGTGACCCCGTCCGTCATCAGGGCCGCCGCCTCGGCCAGGCCCACCCCCTGCGGCACGGGGACGACGTCGTCCAGGTCGCTCGCGAGCAGCTCCGCGTACCCCGGCCCGTGCGCGACGACGTCGCGACCCACCCAGGCGGGGTCGACGCCGTCCCCGACGGACGTCACGGTTCCCGCGCCGCCCGTGCCGGGCACGTAGGGCAGCTCCAGCGGAAAGATCTCGCCGCCCCACCCGCCGCGCAGGAGCGTGTCGAGGAAGATGACGTCGGCGGCGGCCAGCCGGACCACCACCTGGCCAGGTCCGGCCACGGGGTCGGCGACCTCCCGCAGCACCAGCACCTCGGGCCCACCGAACTCCTGTACCTGGATGGCTCGCACCGGCGCTCCTTCGTCATGGCCCGGCCCGTGCGGCCGGCGTCCAGGAGCGACGCTAGAACCTTCACCTTGGTTGAGGTCAAGGAGTCGCTGTCGCGCCGGTGCGTCACGCCTGCCGGCGCAGCACGGTATCGATGGCGCGCCGGGCGTGGGCGCGCGCCTCCTCGTACGAGGGCGCGGGCGCGAGCCCGAGCAGGCGCCTGCGGTGCGGCTCGCCGAGCAGGAGGGTGTAGATCGCCTCGGCCGTGCCGGGCGCGTCCGGAAGCGGGCCGCCGGCGGTCGTCCGCCGGCTGTCGAGGCTCGCGGCGAGCACCTCGATCGACCGGGCCGGGCCCTGCTCGTAGAACGTGGCCGCGAGCTGCGGATGCTGGCGCGACTCGGCGATGACCAGGCGGTGGAGGGTGACGGCGTCGTCCCCGTGCAGGATGTGCACCATCCGCGTGGCGAGCTGTTCCAGGTCTGCGGTGCCGTGGACGGCGGGCCGCTCGTGGACGTGCAGCCGTTCCACGGCGGCGAAGAACAGCCCGGTCTTGTCCGTGAAGTGCCGGTAGACGGTCCGCTTGGTGGCGCCCACCGCGAGCGCGACCGCTTCGATGGTGGTGCCCGTGAACCCGCGTTCGGCGAACAGGCGGACGGCGGCCTCCAGGATCTCCGCACGCCGGGCGTCGACGTCCTCGCGGCGTGGGCGGCCGGGGCCGCGCCGGGTCGCAGCGGGTCCTGTGGCGTCCGTCTCCTCGGGCTCTCTCCTCACGTCAGTAATGATACGTTGCCGTTTCATTGATCGCTGGCCGATGGACGGGGGGGACGACCGATGGCCGAGGAACGACTGCTGCACGTGGCCTTCAGCGACGACTGGGAGGCGTGCGAGCGGTTCGGTGAGTACGACGTGGCGACGCGCAGCACGCTGTTCGACGACACCGGATTCCTCCACTCCACCACCGCGCAGGGCCTGCCGGCCGTGCTGCGCGACGTCTACGGTGATGCGTCCGAGCCACTCGTCCTCGCTGTGATCGACGACGCGGCCCTGGCCGCTCAGGGGATCACGGTGCGCTGGGAGGCGGGCGCCGGTCCGGACGGCACGGCGGCGCCGCGCATCGAGGGCGTGCTGCCGATGGACCGCGTCACCGTTCCCGCCGTGCTGCCCGTGCGACGAGGCGCGGACGGATGGGTCGCCCCCGACCTCGACGGGTGGCACGTACGCAGCACGCCGCCGCCCGGCGTCGCCTAGGGTCGCGCCACCACTCGGGTCGGCGCGCCGATGGAGCCCGTTACCCGTTGGTGGCCCTCGTGGCCCTCGTGATGGCCGCTATGCCCTGCGGAGCATCTCCGCCAGTCGCGACAGCGTGTCTTCGTTGCGCTTGTAGTGGACCCACTTGCCGATCCGTGTGGACCGCACAAGGTGCGCCCGTTCGAGGGTCGCCATGTACGAAGAGATTGTCGATTGTGCCAA
The DNA here is from genome assembly GCF_049532985.1 of Promicromonospora sp. MS192. Lineage (GTDB taxonomy): Bacteria > Actinomycetota > Actinomycetes > Actinomycetales > Cellulomonadaceae > Promicromonospora. The sequence goes on from NZ_CP186693.1 coordinate 1,422,468, forward strand.
CCCCGACTTGGCTTGCAGGTGGCTGACACAGACCCCGACCTCGTCCCGGTCGGCGATCGGTTCCCACTGCGCGAACTCGCCGTGGGGGTCTCGCAGCCAGTCCATGATCTGCAGCCGTGCAGGGTTGGCCAGGGCCTTCAAGGCTTCGACCGCGTCCAGCGGGGCATCGTTTCCCGTCTCGCCCTCTGGGCTCGTCGCCCGTGCCTTCGCCACGCCGTCTCCTTTCTCCTAGACACCATCGTATCTCGATGTGACGAACTGAGCTCACTCCTGCAACAAGTTGACAGATCGCGATATGACGATATGTTCGGTGTCCACGTCCTCGGTGTCGCGGCCGCCCGGCTGCGGGCTGCCGCGAACGCCGGGCATACACAAGAGGAGTGCACAGTGCCTGAGAACAGCAAGCCGTTGATCGTCGTCGCGGGTGCCACCAGCAAGCAGGGCAGGAGCGTTGCCACGTCCTTGCTCGAGAGCGGCAAGTTCCGGGTGCGAGCCCTGACCCAGGACGCCGATTCTGCCCAGGCCCGAGGCTTGGCGGGGATGGGGGCGGAGATTGCCGAGGTTTCCCTCGCGCCGGGTCACCAGCGCGAGCTCGTGGACGCGTTCGGATCGGCCGAGGGGGCTTTCCTGATGACGCCGCCCCTCCTGCCGCCCGACTCCGAGGAGTACCTCATCGGGAGCCAGCTTGCCGATGCCGCAGCCGAAGCCGAAGTAGGTCACGTCGTCTTCAGCACCCTGGAGAACGTCGAGGAGAGGACGTCGGGCACGAAGTGGGCGCCGCACTTCACCGACAAGGCGCTCGTCGCCGAGCACATTCGGACCCTGCCGATCTCGCACACCTTCGTCTCGCTCTCGTTCTACTACACCAATGCGCTGGAGTACTACGTCCCGCACGTCGACGGTGACACGGTGGTCATGCCCTTCTACTTCCCCGAGGACTTCCGCGTACCGTTCGTGGACCCGCTCACCGCGGCCGGCCCCGCCGTCCTGGAGGTGTTCTCCAACCCCGACATGTACCGCGGCGCCTGGCTCCCGGTCGTCGGTGATGTGATCTCCCCGGCCGAGATGGTCGAGACGTTCTCCCGTGTTACCGGACTCAAGGCCGAGTACCGCAACGCCTACACGCGCGAAGGCCTTCTGAAGTACTTCCCTGAGCTGGGCGTGAACCCTTTGGCAGCCGACGAGACCATCGGCATGGTCGAGTACGCGGTGGAGTACGGATACTTCGGCGACGACCGCGACCTCGAGTGGAGCCGACGCATCGATCCCAACACGCTGACCTGGGAACAGTTCCTGCGCAAGACCGGCTGGCGCGGGGAACGGGTCGCCTTCGGCAACTAGGGCCCTAGGTCAGGCGGAGCACGTCGGCCCGCGGCGGCAGGCGGTACTCGTCGCGCTTGCTCGTGCCCACGCCCATCCGCACCATCCCGGACACGAGGCCCACGGCGGCGGCCACGCCGTCGACGACCGGCACCCCGGTGCGCCGGGTCAGGTCGGCGCAGAGGTCGGTCATGCCGGCGCAGCCGAGCACCACGGTGTCGGCGCCGTCGAGCACCGCGCGCTCGCAGAGGCGGGCGATGCGCTCGCGGGCGGCCGATCCGGCGTCCTCGAGGTCCAGCACCGGCACGTCGGCGGCGTGCAGGGCGACGCACGCGTCCTGGTAGCCGTAGCGCCGGACCAGGTCCTGCGCGCGGCCCAGGGTGCGCGAGAGGGTGGTGACCACCGCGAACGTGCGGCCGGACAGGGTGGCGACGTGCATCGCGGCCTCGGCGATGCCGACCACCGGCCCGGTGGCCTGCTCGCGGGCGGCGTCGAGACCCGGGTCGCCGAAGCAGGCGACCACGTACCCGTCCGCGGGGCGTTCGCCCGCCTCGCAGGCCGCGACGTCCCGCGCGACCACCAGCGCCGCCCATGCCTCGTCGGTGTGGCTCTCGACGGCGGCCGGGCCGGAGCCCGGCTCGGGGCAGCCGGCGACGACGGCGACGCCGGGGCCCGCCACCTCCCGGGCGGTGGCCGCGATCTTGCCGGTCATCGCCCGGGAGGTGTTGGGGTTGATCAGCCGGATCCGCACGGTCAGGCCGTGGCGCCGTCGGCCACGCCCGCGGTGCCGCCGTCGAACGACGGGACCTGCGGGCTGAGCCGCTCCAGCCACCAGAAGGCGGCGAACCCGAGGGCGCACCCGATGAACCAGGTGAAGTTGCCGATCCAGGAGATGTCGAAGTACCCGAGGTCGGCGATCAGCTTGGGCACCACGCCCAGCAGGACCGTCGGCACACCCGCCAGCACGACGGCCAGGACCCCGTTGCGGTTGTAGCCGTTGGTGTACCAGTAGGCGCCCTCGGGGGACATGGTGAACATGTCGTCGACGAGCACCCGCTGCCGCGCCGCCACGTAGTAGCCGGCGATCAGGATGCCGAACAGGGGACCGATCAGGGCGCCCAGCACGCCGAGCGTGTAGTGGATCGCGTCGGCGTCGTCGTACCAGTTCCAGGGCAGCAGGAGCACGGAGCCGACGGCGGCGATCATGCCGCCCATGCGCCAGCTCACCTTCTGCGGGGCCACGTTGGAGAAGTCGAACGCGGGGGAGATGAAGTTGGCGACGATGTTGATGCCGACCGTGGCCGTCACGAACGTGAGGCCGCCGAGCAGGATCGCGAACGGGGTGTCGATGCGCTCCACGGTGTGGATCGGGTCGGTGACGAGCTCGCCGAACACGGGGACCGTGGCGGACGCCGTGATCACCGTGAGGATCGAGAAGAACAGGAAGTTCACCGGCAGGCCCAGCAGGTTGCCGCGCTTGACGGCCTTGAACGAGCGGCCGTAGCGGGCGAAGTCGCCGAAGTTGAGCATGGGGCCGGAGAAGTACGACACGACGATGGCGACGGCCGTGCAGAACACGCCCACAGAGGCCCAGCCGGTGAGCGGTTCGCCCTGCACGAGGCTCAGGCTGATGTTCGACCAGCCGGCCTCCGAGACCAGGTAGACGGCCAGCACGATCATCACGACGTAGACGGCCGGGCCCGCCCAGTCGATGAACCTGCGGATGGTCTCCATCCCGTTCCAGAACAGAGCGGCCTGCGCGAACCAGAGGACCGCGTACGAGATCCAGCCCAGCGCGCTGAGCCCCAGGAAGGTCGGCTCGACGAGGGCCGCGGCGGCGGGGATGAACTTGAGGAACACGATGTTCAGCGACTCGGCGGCGAGGAACGTCTGCACGCCGTACCAGGCCACCGCGATGAGCCCGCGGATGATCGCGGGGATGTTCGCGCCCTTGACGCCGAACACGGCCCGGTTGATCACGGGGTAGGGCACGCCGGTGCTCTGGCTGGGCCGGGCGACCAGGTTGGTGAACACCTGCACGATGACGATGCCGACCACGAGGGCCAGGAGCACCTGCCAGCTCGCGATGCCGAGGGCGAAGAGGCTGCCTGCCGTGACGTAGCCGCCGACGCTGTGCACGTCGGACATCCAGAACGCGAAGATGTTGTACGCCGACCACTTCTGCTCGCGCAGTGGGGCGAGGTCCTCGTTGGCGAGGCGCGGGTCGTACCCGGGCTTGACGTCGCCGGAGCCCACCGGGTGCCCGGCGGCCTCCACGAGGTCGTGCTCGCCGGCGGGGGAGCGGTCGGGGTGGTCGGGTGCGGCCGCCGTGGAGGCCGTCACCTCCGTGTTCTCGGTCATGAGCGGCCTTCCGAGGGAGTGGTCTGCGAGGTCCCCATGAAGTTATGGGTTAACGCGAGTGCGCCGGTTTCCCGGGCGTAACCAGGTCGTAAGGCTCATGTTCAGTGATGGCTTCACGGGTGTTTCGGGATGTATCGGGCACGTGACGCCAGGCGTGTCGCCGGTGTGTCGCGCTGCCGCGGGCGCGGGCCGGGCCCGCGCGCTCGTACGATGCGGCGGTGTCCTCCGAACCGTCGCTGGGTGCCCGACTGCGCTCCCTGCGTGAAGCCCGAGGTGTGTCGGCGCGCAGCCTCGCCGCGACGCTCGGCATCTCGGCCAGCGCCGTGTCCCAGATCGAGCGGGACGTGATGCGCCCGTCGGTGGTCCGGCTGCTGGCCATCACCGACGCGCTCGGCGTGCCGTTGTCCGACGTCTTCGAGCCGCCGGAGGCCGCCGCCGGACCGCGCGGCGGGGCGGGGGAGCTGGAGCAGGCCGGGATCGCCGTCACCCGGGCCTGGGAGGCGTCACCCGTGACGCTCGACGGCGGGGTCACCTTCCGCAGGCTCTCGCCCCGTCCCATGCCCGGGCTCGACTTCTTCGAGTCCGTGTACCCGCCCGGCGCGACGGCGACGCTCGGCGACTCCGAGCTGTTCCGGCACGAGGGGTACGAGATCGGCAACGTCGTCTCGGGCGAGCTCACGGTCGAGCTGGCCGACGACGTGGTCGTGCTGGCAGCCGGTGACTCGATCAGCTACCCCTGCTCGGTGCCGCACCGGATCCGGAACGCCGGGGTGCGGCCGGCGGTGGCGACCTGGCTGATCGTGCATCCCTAGTCGCGGGGTCAGACAGCCGGGATGGTCGTCCTGGTCAGCCGCTCGGAGACCTCCCAGACGCGTGCCGCCTCGGTGAGGCTGCGCAGCGCTCTCGACCGTGCCGGCCAGGACATCGCGGGCGGAGAGCCAGCGGATCATCCGCCGGCCGGGGGTCTCCTGTGCGCGGCCCAGCTCGGGCCGCGCGGTAGCCGTTCGCGCCGGTGACCACCGCGCGCCGGCCGGCCTGCGACGGCATGTCCGCGGTGGTCCAGTCGGGCAGCTCCGCACCCGGGGCGGTGAGGCGTCCCACGCCGAAGGAGAGCGCGCCGGCCGCGACGCCGACGGCCGCCATCTGCAGCACGGCGCGGCGCGATGGTCCGCGCCGGTGGCCCGTGCGGTCGTCTCGTCCGCTCCGAGATGGCTGGTCGGGCGGGTCGGTCGGTGGGTGTGACATGTCCTGCTCCTCGTTCGGCGTGCACCGCGGCGCGGTCTGTCGTCGATCGTCGGCGGACCGTCCTCGTGTATCCAGGACCCGCTGATCACAGGCTGGCGAGGTGGTGCGGCGGCGTCGGGCCCGATGAGGCGAGCGACCCGGACGTGGTCGAGGCGCGCCGAACGTCGTCTGGTCGGGCGCAGGCCCTGAGGTGGGGTAGTATTTCCGTCGGCCCCAAGGGGCCAAACCGGTAGCCTTGAGCATGCTCAAGAACACCGCGGGCTGTGGCGCAGCTTGGTAGCGCACTTGACTGGGGGTCAAGGGGTCGCAGGTTCAAATCCTGTCAGCCCGACCGATTCAGGCCTGGAAACTCAAGGGTTTCCAGGCCTGAAGGGTTTCTGAGATTTGAACCGGTCATCAAATACTCATCAAATAGGCCGCCTGGGCGGCCAAATCTCGGCATCCGGGATGCGGGCCGCGCAGCGCGCGCGGGTCGTCTCGGGACGGTGCGGAGCACAGCACGCACCTGAGTGTCATGGAGACGCACACATCCCCCGCGGGTGGGCTGGACCCGCTGCTGAGCCTGGACGAGTTGGCCGAGTACCTCGGCATCCCGGTCCGGACGATCTACGACTGGCGCACCGACGGCAAGGGCCCGCGCGGCGTCCGGATCGGCAAGCACGTGAAGTTCTTCCACTCCGACGTGCGCGCGTGGCTCGACCAGCAGCGCGAGCCCGCTCCGGGCCGTGCCGGGCAGCCTGCGTGGCCGCCCGAGCAGTCCGAACCGGCGGCCACGGAAGCCGGGGGGCGGTGACCGTCCATGGCTAAGCCTCGTACACCGATCGGCACGTGGGGTGCCATCAACCTGGACCGTACCGCCTCCGGCGCCGACAGGGCACGGACCTGGTTCCGGGACCTGGACGGCCGGTCCCGGCTCGTGCAGGCCTCCGGGGAGACACCGAAGCAGGCCGAGATCGCGCTCAAGGCCAAGCTGGCCCGGCGGATCAGGCGGTCGTCGGGAAGTGTCGAGCTGACGGCCGACAGCGCGTTCACGCGCCTGGTCGAGGTGTGGCTGGAAGACATCGAGCTGGACGATCTGGCGCCCTCGACCCGGGAGCTGTACGAGCGGGACATGCGCACGCTCGTGCTGCCTGCCTTCCGGGACATGACGCTGCGCGAGATCTCCATCATGAAGGTCGACCGATTCCTCAAGGAGCAGCAGAAGCAGTCCTACGCCAGGGCCAAGCACGCCAAGGTGGTGCTGAACCTGGCTCTGGGGCTGGCGTTGCGGTACGAGGCGATCGACCGCAACCCGGTGGCCGGGACCAAGCGGCTGCGCCGGCCGAAGACGGAGGCCAAGGCCCTGGCCCATGCCCAGGTCGACGCCATCCGGGCCGCTGTGCGTGCGTGGCGGCGAGGAGACCAGAAGGTTCCTGGACCGCCGCCGGACGGACAGCTCGAAGTGATCATCGAGGTGATGCTGGGGTCCTCGCTGCGGATTGGTGAGGTCCTGGCGCTACGCCGCTGCGATGTCGACCTCACCACCAACCCGGCCACCGTCCGCAACTCCGGCACGATCATCTCGCCCAAGGGCAAGCCGACCTACCGGCAGCCCAGGCCGAAGACCTCGACCTCGGTGCGGCGTATCGCCGTGCCGACCTACACGGCCGAGGCGCTGCGCCGGCAGCTGATGTCCTCGGCCGGCGAGCCACCGGAGACGCTGTTGTTCCGCTCGCGGAACAAGACTCCGCTGACGACGAACAACGTACGACGCCGGTTGCGGGACATCCTCAAGGAGGTCGGCATCACTGGCGTGACGCCGCACTCGTTCCGCCGCACGGTGGCCACAACCGTGGATCGGGCCGGCGGGACCGCGATGGCGGCGCAGCTCCTTGGGCACACATCTACGGAGATCACCAAGCGGCACTACATCGAGCCGGACGAGAACGTGGACGTGCGCACCGCGGAGATCCTGGAATCACTCGCGCCAGGCAAGTCTCCGGGTCAGGCAGCCGGACACGAAGGAGGGCTGGCAGGCACAGAGTAGGACGTGGTCCGCACGGCGCGTGCCACGTGAGCGACAGGTCTGCGGCCCGTTGAGGGCCGCGGACCTGTTCCTCGCCACCACTGACGCCGCCGCCCTGGAAACTCTGGGCAGGTTCCGCGGCCTGTAGGACCTCGCGGCCGCGTCGGTCCACCGCATGCACCTTTGCAGAACCACCCCGTGCTTCGGCTCCTGCTTGGTCGCCGCAAGTTTGCGCCCGCGGCAGGGCGGGCTCGTCGTTGTCTCGTAGCTGGTGGCTCGGCGACTTAGCTCAGGTGATGAGGCTGGAACTGTCAGAACGGGGGCTCGATGCCCGGGTTGGTGGGTGGCTCGTCGCGGGGCAGTAGCACCGCGGCCAGTTGCTCAGTGGGGTCCACGACGGGCTCTGGCGGCCCCCATGATCATGTCGACGGCATCCTGTGTGCCGCTCCCAAACTGCCGGTCGTGCACGCTCATGATGTCTCCTTCGGGTCGTCGCGGTCGGCGTCCAGGCGGCCCGTAGACCGTCGTGGCGTCGGGGGTTGCCGGCAGTGTCTTCTTGCTGGTCGGTGGTGTGGCTGCCCGGGCGTGGAATCATGGCCCCCGTTGTTCGGGTTCGGGCGTCACCTGCGGGGTCGGATGACCTGGTCGGGTTGGGTCTGTGCGGTGGTGGGCGCGCAGCCGTGCGACCACCGCGCGTGCCGTGTCCAGGTCATGCGCTGGGACAACCGAAGGACTCGGCGGACGCTGCCCGTCGACGCCCCGTGAGATGCCGGTGCGACCGGCGGGACCATCGGCGGTGGAGCGCGGTGTCGGCCTGCGGCCACGGCCATCGTCGGCGATCTGCGCGAGCGCGGTCCGTGGCTCGGGTGCCAGGTTGGTGTGATCGGGCAGGACGGTCGTGTCACCTGGCTCAGCGATCACCTGGCTCCGTGGTCGGGCGGTCAGATACCCATGGCGTCGGACAGTGGTGGCTCTGGCGGGCGACGAGTGCTGGTCCATGCCTCCGTGGGGCGCGTCGTGCCTGTCCTGGTCTGGTTCGCTGTCCAGGCCGCGTCGGCCTCCTGGAGCCTGTTGTCGGCGTCCTTGAGGATGGCGCGCCGGATCGGTTCCGGGCGGGCGCCGTGGTGGTGGGCGATGCTGACGAGGTTGGCGAGCCTGTGCGCCGGGTTGGTGTGCCGGAGCAGTCCTTCGACCTGGGGCGGGGGCCACCCGGTCAGGTAGGCGACTGCGGCGGCGGTGGTGGCCAGTGCGGGTCGTTGCGAGGGCGGGGCTGCCCGGAAGGTGCGGATCAGCGCGTCGACGCGCTGGCGGTGCTGGCGGCCGTGGATCGCATGGGCTATGACGGTGTCGCGCACGATGGTGCTCTGGCTGACCAGGTGGGCCAGGGACTGGAGATGGTTGACGTCGTCGACGCGCCCGCTGGCCAGGTGGTCCAGGGCGGTTCGCGCGAGGTCGGCGCGGGTGGTCGGCGAGAGGGTGGTCAGGTAGGTGGCCCTGGCCTGGTCGAGCTCGGTGAAGAGCGGCTCCGGCAGCGGGGCGACGGAGGCGACGAGGTCGTTCCGGCTGGCTGCTGGCGTGGGGGCGCCGCGCAGGACGAGGTCCGGTGGCGGGGTGGGAAGGGTGGTGCGGGGTCCCCAGGTCTCGGTCAGGTTGTCCAGGACCCGCCACGACCCGTCCTGGACGTGCAGCACGGTGGAGCGCGCGTCGAACACTTCGCACAGCTCTGTCGCCAGGTCGAAGGCCCAGGTGCCGCCGTCGGGGCCGTAACCGGTCACGGCCACGTGGTCGATCGGGCCTTCGTCCTTGAGTACCTGCGCGAAGTGTCCGGCGGCCTGCCCTGGCCCGGCGTCTGGGTCCCAGTGCACGGCGGCGTGAACGATGGCCACGCCGCGGGGCCCGTACAGGCTGGTCACGACCTGGTCGTCGTCGGGCTGGTGGCCCAGGACATAGGGCAGCTGGGCCAGGTAGCGACCGAGGACGGGGCTGGGTTCGGTGGGCATCTTCCTGCTTCTTTCGCTCAATGGCCGAGGGGGTGACGGGTGGGAGGGAAAGGTGTGCGCGACGGTCCGCGACCGCGGGGCAGCACGTTCCCGGTGGAACGCTGTCTCGTGGTGCACCCGACGCGGCACCGCACAGCGCGCGCGGCCCCGGGCTGTCGTCGACGTTCGGTTCGGGGCGTTGCTGCCGGGCCGGCCGAGGTGCGCGGGCCGGGCGCCGTACCGGGGACGGGAGGTCCGGATGGGCGCGCTGTCGATCTGGCCGACGACGGACATGCGCGTTGCCGTGGGGCCTCGTGCGAGTGCGACAGCGCAGTTGTGCACTGCAGGGGCTGGCAGGGTGGGTGTCTGGCCGCGGTGGTGTGCGTGTCCGGGCAGGAGTGGGGCATCCTGCTGGTGTCCGCCGATGAGGTGGTGTGCGCCTCTACAGGGAGGGTGGGTCCGTCTGGCGGCTGGGTGAGGGCGGCCTGTCTGGTGATCGAGGGCTGGGCGGGCGGGGTGTGTCGGTGGGTGTGGGGCGTTGGTGGGCGTCGAGCTGGAAGTCGATGGCCTCGCGCACGTGCCCGGCAAGGATCATGTCCAGGTCGTCGGTGAAGTTGCCGGTGATCGGCGTGACGGTGGTCAGGTCGGGGTCGATCGGGTCGGGCACGAGGTTGCCGAGCAGGGCCCAGCGTGCGGTGGCGTAGCAGTTGTTGATCAGCAGGTCGGGCGCTCCGGGCACGTGCACGGGGACCAGGTCGATGAAGTTGATCCCGTCGGGTTGGTGGCCGGGCTCGCGGCGGCGCAGCAGGAGCAGGTCGACGGGACTGTCCTGCAGCGGTGCGGCGCGCAGCGCCGAGGCTGGGAGCCGGGTGGCGGCGATCAGGTCCGCTTGGTGGGCGATCGAGCGGCGGGGTTGTGCGTCGGGCCCGTCCAGGAGCTGCCGGTGGGTCAGTGCGACCAGGAGTCCGCCGGGTCTCAGCCAGGACAGGGCTTGGTGGATCAGGGAGTGGTGAAGTGCGGTGATGTCGATCTGGCTGTCGTGGGACAGGGTCCGTGCGTCGCACAGCGGCAGGTTTGTGATCGCCAGGTCCGCGTCGTCCATGTCGGGCCGGGTCGCGGGTCGAAGGTTGAGGTCGTGGTGGGGCCACTGGTCGGTCGTGGGCAGGTCGCCGGCCAGCACGACCCGGTCGGGCAGGTTGTCGACGTCGTCGATGGTGATGCCTTCGGTGACCCGGGGCCGGTCGGGCGGGGCGCCGGCGAGCAGCTCGGCGTCCGCGCCCGCGACCAGGAACCTGCCATCGGTGTATCCCAGGGCGTTGAGATGGCCCCACAGGTTGGTTGCGATCGCTTCGTGCGCGGCGTATCCGCTCGCGGCGCTGTGGATGTGGCGGGCCATCGTGTCCAGGATCGACTCCGTGGTCCCGACCAGGACCGGTATGTCGTTGATCGGGTTGCCGTCGTCGTCTGTCGCACCGGTCATGTGCATGGTCTTCTCCTCGTGGCTGGTGTTCATGTCAGGGGTTCTTGTCGCCCTGCGGGCTCGTGGCCGTCGCCTCGTGGCTCGGGGTGCGGCGGTTGTGTTGGGGGACTGGGATGTCAGAACGGGGGCTCGATCCCGGTGCTGGTGGGCGGCTCGTCGCGGGGAGGCAGGAACCCGAAGGCCGCGGCTTGACCGCGGGGTCGGGGCGGGATGAGGTCGCGGATCTGGAGCTGGGCGCGGATGTGGGCGGTCTCTCGTGCTGCGGCTGGGTAGTCGTCGATGTCTGGGCCGAGGCCTTCCCAGCGGGTGCCGTCCTGGTCGGACACGATCTCTTCTCGGTGCCCACGGTCCATGTCGTCCAGCACCTGGCCGGCGAATTCGGGTCTATCGACCAGGCGCTGGATGTTGCCGCCGGCCTCGATGAGCGGGTACAGGCAGAACGAGGGGCGCGGGTCGGGGTCGTAGGTCCAGTGCTGTGAGTCGTAGACCTTCTGGCTGTAGGTCACGTACTCGGCCCAGACCCGGCGTGCGGTGCGAAGCCGGGATGCGTCCGCTCCCGGGCTCATACCGGGGAAGCCGAGGGTGAGCGCATGCCAGCGTTCGGCGCGCAGAGCCTGGTCGAAGCTCATCGCGGGCATGACCTACCTCCTGTCCGGTCAGGTGCGCGGCAGCCGGCGGCACGGCTGGTGCCTCTGTTGCGCATCACTGCTGGGTCCTGGGCTGGTGGCCGGGCGCTACAAGGTGGGCCCGGCGTAGCCGGTGCCGGGCACGGGCGGCGCGTCCTGCTGTGGTGCCCGCTGGAGGCTGCCGGAGCTCGGGGGGCGTTGCTGGGCGTAGAGGCGGTCGTCGATGGCGATGTCGGTGTGCGTGGCCAGTGCCTGGGACAGGAGGCGTCCGAAGTCGCCGCCGATGGGGGCGACGGTCGTGGTCTCGGGGTCGATCGGGTCGGGAACGATGTTGCCCAGCACGGCCCAGGGCGCGGTGGCGTAGCAGTCGTTGATGAGCATGTCCGGGGCGTCATGGACGTGCACCGGACTGCGGTCGATGAAGTCCAGGCCGGCGGGCGGGTGGCCGGGTTCGCGGCGGCGCAGCAGGAGCAGGTCCACGGGGCTGTCCAGCAGTGGTGCCCGGCGCAGCGCAGCGGCGGGCAGGCGCACGGCCCCGATCAGATCGGCATGGTCGGCGATCGAACGGCGCGGCTGGGTGGAAATTCCTTCGAGGAGCTGGTGGTGGGCGGTGGTGACTAGGAGCCCACCGGGCCGTAACCAGGCCAGGACGTCGCCGATGATCGCGCTGTGCTCCGCAGCGAGGCGGGTCCTGGTGGAGCGGGTCAGGGCCCGTGTGTCCGCCAGGGGAAGGTCGGCCAGGGCGAGGTCGGCGGTACCGGCCTCGCGCGTGCCCATGGGCCGTAGCCGCAGCCCGTGGCGCGGCAACAGGCCGGCGGAGGGCATGCGAGCGGTCAGGAAGAGGCCCTCCTCGTAACCGTCGATGGTGTTGGCAGGCCGGGGCCCGTCGGGCGATGCGCCGGCCAGAAGGTCGGCGTCTGCTCCGACGGTGAGCAACTTCCCGGTCGTGTACTCCAGGGCACGCAGGTGCGGCCACAGCTGCGCCGCGATGTTCTGGTACGCGACCTCGGCTGACGTGCTGTCGTGGTTCTGTTGGGCGAGTATCTCCAGGGCCGTGGCCTGGTCGGTCTGGACGAGCTCGATGCGGGATTCGTCGGACTCCATGACAGGGCCTTCCTCATCGTCGGTGCTGGGTTGCTGGTGGGTGGGTTGCTGATGGGGTGGGCCGGTCGATGAGCGGTCCAGATGGCGGTCACAGAGACAGGTCGGGTGGCTCGGGGTGTGGGTGGCTGGGTCCGTGCCGGAGTGTGGCCGGCCGGTGTCCGGTCGCCTGGTCGGTGGCGGTGCTGGTGGGGCCGTGCAGGGCGGCAATCTGGCCGAACACGGCGGCGAGGCGGCCTGGCCAGGTGCCCTCGGGGTCGTGGACACTCAGCTGTTGCATCCCCCAGCGGTCGGTTGACACCTCCCGGGCGCCCAGGACGCGGTCGGGGTGAGTGGTGAAGTAGGTGCTGTGGTGCAGCCCTTCCTTCGGTGACCAGTCCACGCGCGGGAACTGCAGGTTCCGGGCGGGCAGCGGGGTCTGCCTGCGGCGTAGGACCAGGACATCGACAGGTGCGTCGCAGGCCGGCGTGGTGCGCAGGACATGAGAGGGCAGGCGGACCGCGCCGAGGAAGTCGGCCGTGCGGGCCAGGCGTGCCCAGTGGGATGGGTCAGGGAAGTCCAGGACCGTGTGGTTGGCCAGGAACACCGCGTGCCCACCGGGGGCGAGCGCGTCCAGTGCTTCGGTGGCCAAGGCATGGAAGTTGTTCAGCCGCGCGATGCGGCCATCGCGGCTGCGCAGGTGGACGTCGCTGTACGGCATCGACACCAGCGCGACGTCGAACGGGCGCGTCATGCCCAGGTTCAGGGGGAACCGTGCGAACGGGACCGCGTCACGGTCGCCGTCCGGCCGGCCCCCGGGCAGAGGGCCTTGCCACCGGTCCTGGACCGGCAGCCCTTCTTCGTCGCGGGCCTGGTGCCGGTTCGGGTCGCCCGTGAGCAGTGCCTGCGGGTACACGCCGAATGCCAGCGCCCGCGCCCGGACCGGGGCGCCCAGGCCTCGCAGCAGGTCACCGAGAATCGGTGCGAGCTGGGCGTGCGCGTCGGCGGCGTCCGTGTGGGCGTGGCTGTCCAGCGCTGAGATGTCTGCCTTCACTCGGGAAGCCTGCGTGCCGACGGTCATGACCTGTCCCTCTCATCCGTGCCGGGCCCCTCGGTGACCGGCTCGTCCACCACGGGCTCACCTGTTGGGGGCTGACCTGGTGCGGGCTCACCCGTGGTCGGGCCGGTGGACAGCACGTCCCGAGCGGGGTCCTCGGGGTCGGGTGTGGGTAGGCGCCAGGACTGGCGTAGCCGGTTGACCCGCTCGGCGCGGACCTGCTCGATCTCGGCCTGCGCCTGTTCCTCGACCTGGCGGCGCCGGGCGAGATCGTCGGCGACAAAGACGGCGAAGTCGGCGGCGCGGTCGGTCACCGGGGCTGGGGTGGGGCTGGGGGCGGGGTTCTCGCCAGGCCAGGTGGTGCGGCGGGTGGGGCGGTCCTCGGTCAGGGTGGTGCCGCACCGTTGGACCCAGTCCCGTAGCCGGCGTCGGGTGTCGGACAGGTCCCGCAGCCACATCAGCGGGGACCCGGGGTGGGCGTCCTGGGCGTGACCCGCGAGCCAGGAGGTGCGCAGCGCGGACAGCTCCCAGACCAGCTCGGGGTGCCGGTGCCACATCGGGGGCAGCTCCTGCGGGGTCAGTCCGAAGTCGTCGCGCAGCCAGTACACGAACGCGTCCAGCTGCCACCACTCCTGCTCGGCCCGGTCCGCGCCCAGGGTGTTCCAGTTGATCGGCACCACCGGCTCCGGCTCGGCCGGCAGCAGCAGGTCAGCATCCGTGTGCGCCGCGGCCCCGCCCAGGCCCGAGGTCGCCCGGCTGCTGGGGAACGGGACCGCGTCGCCGCTGGACTCGTCTGCTACGCCGTCCGGGTCGTCGAGCTCGGGCAGCGGGTCTCCGGGGTGCCAGCCCAGCATCCGCAGCAACGAGAGCTGGGACGGGTCAACAGGGGCACCGTCCGGTGCTGACAGCGGGTCATCCTGGGGATCGGGGCCCGGCAGGTCAGGTTCCGGCAGGTCGGGTCCCTGCCAGTCGGGTCCCTGCCGGCCGGGTTCGTTGGGGTCGGTGCCGGGCGTCTGCTCTGGACCGTTCATGACGCGCGTCCCGGCTCGGCCCGTACGACGGGTGCGGTGGGGCGGAGGCGCCGGCGGCTGCGGGTGACCTTGTACCGGGTGCGGGCAGCGTCGTGCCCGAGCCGCCGGGCGACGAACTCCTGGTGCTGCACCCTTTGGCCGTCGCGGGTGACGTCGTAGGTGTTGACGTGCCCGGAAGCGATGAACGCGTCACCGGCCCGGAACCGGGCCCGGGCGCGCTGGGTCGACTCGTGGAAGACCACCAGGTCGCAGGTGACCGGCTCGCCGGGCGTGAACGTCTCGCCCTCGTGTCGCCACTGCTGAGCGCGGACCCGCGCCCGCAGCACGGGCACCCCTGCCCGGGTGGTGCCGGGCCGCAGCCCGGTCAGGAGAACGCCCTCCAAGCTCTGCCGGATGGGGATGGTCATGATGGCTCCCTGCTCGGGTCACAGACGCTGGATCGCGCCCATGTCCCTTGCCAGGTGCACGGCCACCACCAGAGAGGGCGCCGGGGGATCCGCGTCAGCCGGGGGCTGTTGGTGGCCTGGGTCTCGTGTGGGCGGATGCTCCAGGGCTCTGCTCGATCCGGCTTCCGGTCGTGGGCCTACCTCAGAAGCACGCCGGCCGCGGACACGAGCCCGCCGTCGATCAGGCCGGTGGCAGCGTGCACCAGGACCTCATCCTGCGCGGCGACGGCCAGCAGCCTGGCCGGTGGTTCGGGTGGGGACCGTGGTCGGCGCGGCGGTGTCGTGCCGGGTGACCTCGAAGCGGGTGCCGGAGTCGTCGGCGCGTGAGCGGCGCACCACGGACAGGTGGGCTTCGCGCAGCCAGTACGCCCCACGCTCCGGGCCGCTCCATCGCGCCTGCTCGACGTCGAGTATGAACGCCGAGCCCTCCCAGGAGACCGGCGACAGGATCGTGGCAGCGCGCTGACGCGCCCGGGCCAGGAGCTGGCGGCGCTCGCTCGCGGTCAGCCGGGCGCGGGGGCCTGCCACGACGATCTCGACACCGTCCAGGAGCGCGGCAAGAACGACGGCCACGTGCCCACGCGCTTCCGGTATAACGACCACGCGTTCCAGGTCGACCCCGGCCTCGGCCAGCGCCACCGGGTTGAGCTCGGGCCACCCGACCAGGGCCACCCACCGGTCGCGCTGGGTGACGCCCAGGAGCCAGCACATCAGGCTCGCGGAGCCTCGAACGGTGACCGCTGCCCCGGTGGGCAGGTCCCCACCGGGCAGCAGCTCGGTTAGGGGAGCGGGGGAGGGTGGGGTGAGCTCGAGGCCACGCTCGCGCTGCTCGACCGGGGTGTGGTGCTCGACCCCGACGCGGCGCTCGACCGACTGGAGGGCGGCACGAGCGCGCTCCAATGCTGTCGGAACCACCCCGGAATCGAACATGCGTTCTAGTGTATGAGTGAACACCGTGGTCTGGTGGCTCGAACGGATCGAGAGCCTGAGCCAGGGACCTGTTCTGTCGCGGCTGCGGGCGCTGACCAGGTCGACGTCCGCCCGGCGAGGTCTGCCGGTGACCCTCAGCCGGCGGTCGTAACCGCAACCAGGGAGGGGGTCAGAGGTACAGGTCCGTGCTCGCGCCGGGGTGCGTGCCGTGGCCGACGCGCCGGGGCACGCCTGGGCTGGGCTGCTCGGGTGGGCGCAGGAAGCCGGGTGCGGTCAGCCCGCGCTGGGTCGCGGCACCCCCGATCCGTGTGAAGGCCTCCTGCATCCGATGACCCAGACGGGTCCGGTCGGCGGCCGGGACAAGCCGGGTCGAGCCGTCGGGCTCGGGCAGGACCCGGCCCAGGACGTGCTCGGGGTGGGCTCGGCCGGCGAGTGTGAGTTGGTCGTCGTGGGGTTCATCGGAGCGCTCCTGTCGCTTCACGGTCGTGTGCACCGGGCTGGGGGCCAGCGGGACTGGCGGGGCAGATTCACAGTGGCGGTACGGGGTCGGCGGCCTGTCGTGGCCGGTCGGATCCGACACCGGCGTGCACCGCGCGTGATGCCAGCCCGGACGCGGACCCGACGTCGAGGGCCGCGACTGTTCGCGTCTCGGCGGTGCTCGTGTGGGTGCGGGTGATCTGGTCCAGCACGTGCGGGAGCCGGTGCTGCCAGGTGCGCTTGGTGTCGATGACGGCGAGCTGTTCCAGGTCCCACTGGTCGGTCTGGGTCATCGGCAGGCCCAGGACGTGCTCACGGTGGGAGCGGTAGTAGGTGGTGACGGGGATCCCGGCGCCGGGCATCCACTGCGACCGTGGCACCACGAGGCCCGCGCTGAGGCTCCCGAGGCCCGGTGTGTGGCGGCGGAAGATCATCAGGTCGGCCGGGGCGTCACACAGGTCCTCGGTCCGCAGCGCGTGGGACGGCAGGCGCGCGGCGCCGAGGAAGTCCGCGACCTGCCCGGCCTGCTCCCACGGGGTGCGCGCGGAGCCTTCCAGCCCGGCGTTGTCCAAGATGGAGTGGTTGGCCAGCGCGAACACGAGCCCGCCTGGTGCGGACCGGTCTAGCGCTGTGGTGAGCTCTTCGTGGAACCGGCGCTGCTGGTAGGACCAGGCCGCCATGCTGCGCACGTGCACGTCCAGCCCGACCTGGGAGATGACCTGGACGGCGAACGGGCCACCGGCCCGGGGCGCGGCGGGTTGGTGGTTCACGGTGAAGGCGGGGTATGGCCACCGCGGCGGGGTCTGCGCCTGCCACGGGACGGATCTGTCCCACATGCTCGCCGTCGGGTGCGTCACCGGGGTGGTGCCGATCAGCTGCGCGGACCCGGACCCCACGGCCAGGACGTCCGCGCCGGTCGGTACGCCCAGGGCTTGAGCGGTGTGCCAGATCTGCCCGGCCAGGAACTGGTGACCGCTGGTCGCGTCCGCCCCGGCATGGGCAGCCATCGCGCGCCGGTCAGCATCGACCAGCTGTTCCTCGTACCGGTCCATGACACCCTCCCTGCGCTCCTGCCTCGCACTGCGGTCGTTGTTCAGGTGCGCGACCGGTGCCGTCGGACAGGCCCGTCGCGGCACAATCACCTCGCCCGCTACAAGCGCGGGGCATCGCCTTGCGCGGCGGGAGACCGCGTTGTTCTGACCCGTAGTGATGTTGGTGCCGCGCCCGGGGCGGGCCCGTTACCTTCGTACCGTGGTGGAGGAAAGCGCGACGGAGACCGTCGGTAGGAGAGTGCCCGGCCGCTCCCGGCTCGCCCTTCTGTGGTGCGTGGCCATCGTGGCGCTGGCCGTGCACAACGCGGAGGAGCTGGTCCGGGACCTCCCGGGCTGGCAGGCCGAGCGGCCGTGGCTCCCCGGTGGCGCCGTGTACGGGGACCAGGCTCAGTTCGCGGGCGCACTGGCGATCGTCACCGGTGCGGTGCTGGTGCTGGCCGTCGCCGCGGTGGCGGGTCGGACGGCGTGGAGTGCGCCCGTGCTGGTGTGCGTCGGCTACGCACTGCTCGTCAACGCCATGGGGCACGTGCTGCTGAGCGTGGTCACGTGGAGCCTCATGCCCGGCGTGATCACCTCGGTCCTGGTGCTGGTCCCGGTGGCCGTTCTGCTGGCCCGGACGCTGCCCCCGGTGCGGTGGACGGCCTCAACCGTGCTGGTCACGCTGGTCGCGGCGGTTGGGCTCGTGCTCGGGTCTCTGGTCATCGCGGCGCTGGTGGGCGCCGTGCTCTGAGGTGTTCTCGGGCCAGTCCCTCGCGTGGCTGCGCGGGCGGATCTGCGTGGCTTTCCGGACCGGCGCTTCGGGGCGAAGCGTAGTTGAGGTCGTCGACGAACCCGTGTCGAGGGCCGATCAGGGCTTGCACCCCGGCGCTCGGGGAGTTGAGTTCTGTACGGGCCGTCACCGCTTGTTGCCCTGGTGCAGGGGGTGGGCAGGCGTGTGGCGTGTCCCGTGCAGCGCTTACAGGTCCGGGTGGGTGTCGTCCCCGCGAGACCGCTCAGGGGTGTCGGTCCGGTTCTCGGGCGGTCCCGCGGGGCCGGCAGGGTGATCGGCGCTGCGTCTGCCAGGCGTGTCGCGTGGCTGACGTGTAGGTCCGTTGCCGGGCGGGCCGCTGGTCGTATCGCCTGGTGCATCTGGCATGGTGGTGGGCTCGGCGATCAGCTGCCATGAACGGGCGTTACGGACGAACTGGTCGAGCGTGGTGCGTAGGTCGACGACCAGCGGTACCGCGTCGGGCTGGATCGACAGGCGGGCTGGTCCCCAGGGCATCGGCCGGGCCACGGGCCGGCCGAGCAGGTCACCCGGTCGTTGGTCGAAGTACTCGTTCAACCGGACGGGAACCGAGTCGACCGTGACCTCCCGGCTGAGAGCGAATTCCGCCCCGCCAGGACGCTGATCGTCTGGGCGGCGGCGCATCAGCAGGAGGTCGACCGGGCTATCGCATCCGGCCACGTTCCGAAGCGCCCCTGCCGGCAGGCGTGCGGCGCCGATCAGGTCGGCGAGCTGGGCCATCGCCCGGCGCGGCTGCGCCCGCGGTGCATCCAGGACGTCGGAGCCGACCAGGACGACGGCGAAGCCACCGGGGGCGGTGTAGGCCAGAGAACTGAGCACAGCCTGGCTCTGCACCTGCCAGTTCCCCTCGCGGAACGCCCCGTCCTGGTAGACGACATCGGAGAACGGCGTGTTGTGCAGCACGACGTCGAACTGACCCGGCATGTAGCTGGGATGAAACGGGGTCAGCTCCAGTCCCCGGTGCGGCCAATCCCCGGGCGGGACGTCAGCCTGCAGGTCACCGTGATCCAGGGGGTCCAGGACTCGCCTGCCTTCCGGCAGGCCCGCGAAGGCCTCCGGCTCGAGCCCACGCACAAGCATCCGCCCACCGGTCACACCGAGTTCGCGCAGCACTCTCCAGGCATGCCGGGCCACCCGGGTATGCGCCATGGTCGCGCTGGTGTGGGAGTGGTCCCATGTCGCCAGCATGTCGGCCTGCACGACCGGATGATCCAGAGAGAACGAACCATCCTCGGGGAAGGCGGGGCTGCTCATCGGAAAGCTCCTCGTGCGACGGGTGAAGCGTTCACAGACCAGGTGCACAACCCGGCGAACGGGAGGTAGAGGCCCGGCTGCTGGCCCGAGCGCTCGGCCGTCGGATCGTCGTCGGCGAGGCGCTGTTTGGGGGCGGACGGCACAGGGGGAGAGGTAGGCGAGTCGCTCATGTCCGCCAGGTGTGACCAGGCCACCAGCTGGCATGGTCCTGCCCGCCGCGCGGCATGCTCGCGGTACGGGCAGGGCCCTGCGTGCCTCCTGGAGCTGAAGCCACAGCGAAGCCGGCTACAGCTGCTCGTCGACGGCTGGGTCCCCGCTGTGGTCAGGGCTGCGCCGGCCGTGGCGGGCGGTGGTCTGCAGGAGCGTCTCGACGTGGGTGCGGTCGGTGGTGAGCTGGTCGGCGTCCGTGCGGGTGGTCCAGGTGCGCAGGTCGGTGATGATCGGTGGTGCGGCGCGCAGCAGGACCAGGCTGATCCCGAACGGGAGCATGCGGATGGCCTGTGGGGGCATGATCGCCACCCGCCGCACGGCGCGTTGCAGGGTGCGGGCGCCGCGTTCGCCGCGGATGTGGGTGTCGGTGAACTCGTCCCGTTCCCCGATCAGTGAGCTGAAGTCGGCCAGGTCCTTGGACGAGGAGGAGCCGCCGAGGATGACCTTGACGATCGCTGCGTCCCAGATCGCGTTGGCCGCGTTCTCGCCCCACTTGTCCCTGGCCTGGGCCAGGGACTGCAGCACCGGCATCGTGGTCAGCCCCGTACCGCCGCCCTCGGCCATCAGCGTGGGCAGGGAGGGAAGGGGTGCGAGGTTGCCGATCTCGTCCAATGCCAGCAGCACGGGCGGGTCCAGCCGGGCACCGGGGGAGGCCGCTGCCAGGTGGCGGGCGGTCTCGACCAGGTCCTCGATGAACGCCGCCACCAACGGGCCGCTGGTGACCGACCCGGCGCCGGTGGCCAGCAGGTACAGGGTCCCGTTGTCGCGTAGGAAGGCTTCGGGGTCGAACTGCTCGTCCGGGTCGGGGGAGACCGAGTCCAGGACGCGGGGGTCGGCCAGGCAGGCCAGGGCCTGCTTGACGCCCATCCACGCACTGTCGCGGGTGCGGGGGTCGGCCTGGATGATCGCCTCCAGCGACTGCCCCCACCCGGTGGCGGCGTCCGGGTGGGCGGCCAGGATCGCAGCGGCGTCCTCCGCCGCCGAAGGAGAGTTGGACCAGGCGAACAGGTCCCGGGCAGAGCGGCCGTCCAGGGCGGCGGCGTGCAGCATGGCCTGCAGCGCCGAGCGGGTCATGCCCTCCCAGAACCCGCCGTTCTCCGTGTTGCCGCCCCCCAGCCCAGTGGCTGAGGCAAGCCCGGTGGCGCGGATCATGGCGGTCAGGGGGTCTTCGCAGCCGCGTACGATCGACCACCGCATCCCGGCCGGTAGGCCCTTGGCCAGGTGCTGCGGGTCGAACACCGCCACGGGCCCGATCCGTTGGCGAGCCTTCAACGTCACGGTCAGCGCGTCGGGCCGGGTCGAGGTGGTCACCACGGCACCCGGTGCGTCCAGGATCGCGTTGACGACCATGTGCAGGCCCTTGCCCGAGCGGGGCGGGCCCAGGACCAGGAGGGAGTCCTCGACCGAGGCCCACACCCCGTGCCCGTGCGCGGTCCCGAGCTGGTACCCGACCTCCGGCGCCGTTGGCCTGGGTAGGGAGGGGCGCAGGGTGCGGGACCGCTTGAGCAGCACCCGCGCCGAGGCGGCGTGGGCCACATCGCGGCGAGTCGCGGTCCCGGGGGTGTGGTGCGGGCTGCGGGACTGCCGGTGGTTCATCCCCAGGACCGCCTGGACCACCAACCACACCCCGACACCCAGCACGGCCAGGAGCAGGACGACTGCGAACCAGTACGCGACCGGATGCAGCCCCTCCGCGCCGAGCACCCCACCGGGATCGGCCGGCCGGACCAGGACCCCCAGACCGGCCAGCGCGTTCCCGGTCGGCGTGCCGGTGCCGGTGGCCCAGGCGGCGAGGCTCCCGGCTACCCGGAGGACCGTGGCCAGACCGACCAGGCCTCCGAGGCCGATCAGGCCGAGGTCGGTCAGCTCGTCGCCCATCGCGCGCCCGGGCGCCGGGGACGGCGTCCTCACAACGCCCCCAGGCCGTCGTCCGGCGTCACCCGGGGCGCAGATGTGGGTTCGGGCATGGCAGGACGCCGGGCGGGACCCGAACAAGGCTGGCGCCGGTGGGCATCGCGGTCGCGACCCATGAACGGCGAGCGCGAAGATGCCTCGGCGCTGCCGGTGGATGGCCACGGCACCGGCGACGCGTTCAGCGGGAGCGTGGTCCCGGAGTGCTGGCCGTGGACCAGCACGGCCCGGTCACCGAGCGCGGCCGGCAGCCGGTAGTGCACGTGCCCGTGCTCGTCGGCATGGGTGCGGGCAACGACGACACTGATCACTACCGGCTCACCCGGCCTGTACCTGCCCACGCCGACCTCGGCCGAGACCGAAGGGCGGTCAGGTTCGGCGGGGTGGTAGGCGCCAGGGTCGACGATGTCGGTGTAGGGCTGACCGTCGTCGACGACCTCGACCAGGACGGGCGTGCCCAGGTCGTCGGCGATCTGCTGCTGGACCCACGGGACATCGGAGCGCCCCAACCGCAGTCCCGGGCCCGTCGACGTGGTCCCTTCGACCTGGGATGGAGGCTGCCAGGGCTGCCCGTCGACCGTGACGGCCAGGTGCCCGTCGGTGTCGATGTCGAAGCGCGCCCGGGGCAGCGCCACCGGCACCCGCTGCCCGTTCACAGCGCCGGTCCTTCGGTGACGGAGACCGGTCCAGGCCGGGCCGGCGCGTGCTGGGTGGCGGGCTCGGGCGTGCGGGGAGCTTTACCTGCGTGGTCGGCCGTTCGGGTGGAGGCTGTCGGGGTGGGCGGCTCACCGTCCGGGACCGTCGCGGTCTCCAGCCGGTCGAGGGTCTGCAGAGCCGCGGCACGTACTCGCACGGCCGTCTGCTGGACGGTGGTGATGGGGTCCTGCCCCGGCGCACGCGAGGCCCAGATGGCGACGTAGGGGACGGTGTACTGCTCGGTGTTCATGCCGTGCGAGGCCGCGATCATCAGCGCGAACGACTCGGCCTCGACCTCGGCGATGCCGCGGTGGACGACCGCATCGACGTTGTCGACGTCGTGCAGCAGGACGTGGCCGAGCTCTTTTCTGCACCAGTCGCGGTGCCTCGTCGAGATGGTCATAGCGAGACCCCCTCGGCGGAGTGGGTCGTGCGTCGAGCCGGGGCGCTCGATGGCGCTTGGCGGTCGGTCGGGCCCGGTGCGGGGGCGGGTGGCGTGCCGTCCGGAGTCTGTTGGGTGTCGAGCTGGTCGAGGATGGTCAGGGCAGTGGTCCGGACGCGTGCTGCGGTGCTCTGGATCGTCTGGACCGGGTCACTGCCGGCGACGGTCGTGGCCCAGCCGGAGACATAGGGCACAGTGGAGCCGGTCAGGTCTAGGCCGTGGGCGGCGGCGACCATGTAGGCGACCGAGTCCGCCTCGACCTCGCGGATCCCGCGGTGCGGAGAGCGGCCTTCGCTCCCTGGCTCGGGACTGGTGCCGTCCTCGGGCGCGGAGTCGCGCCCTGGGGCGTGGAGCATGGCGTGCGCGAGCTCATGGGCCAGGACGGCTGCCTGGCCGCTGGGGTCCAGGTCGGAACGGATCTCGACGAGACGGCTGGCGTAGGTCGTGCGTCCGCTGGCGCCGTCGAGCGCGCCGGTGTCAGGTACCAGGCGCAGGTCGTAACCGAGGGCAGCGACTTGGGCAGCCAGGCCGTCCCAGAGGCCGGGCGGTGCCTGGCCTGCGGGAAGCGCCACGGCCGGCCGCTCGGGGATGGGCGCGCCGTCGGTCTGGGAGATGTCCCAGACGTAGGCGGGTCGGACTCCGATCATCCGGGACCGGACGATCTCGCCGGGTGCGGGCTTCTGTCCTTTGGCCAGGCGGTGCCAGGAGTCGGGGTCGTCGTCGCGGCCGGCCATGCGTGCGGTGACCGGGGCGAGGATCTGGTAGCCGGGCTGGCCCTTCATGACCTGTCGGCCCAGGGCGCGCCACTGCTGGAACCCAGCGACGTAGGTTGGCAGTTCGGCCGGGACGATGCCGCGTGCGTGTGCTGCGCTGTGCTGGGCCCAGATCAGCAGGGTGTTGTTGAATGACCGGGAGCGGAACTGCGCGGCGAAGGTCAGGGCCCGTTGCCAGTCTTCACCGGTGATGAGCCGTTCTACGGCGGCGGTGAGCTTGTCCTGCAGAGCGTCGAGCTTGGTGTTGCGGTCGGCGATCTTCTCGTCGAGCGTCCGGGTGTCGTTGCGCATCTGTCCCTCCCACAGGTCCTGTGGGAGGCAGGTGCGTACGAGGCCCCGAGCCGAGGGCGCAGTCTCGGACGGGCGAAACCATGCAGGGACCGGGGCGATGGCAGCGAAGAACCGGCGTGGCTGGAGCACTACCGTTCATTGCACGTCGGATGGTCCGGGTGTTTTCTGCTTGACCGTCGCTGGCGACGTTCTATCCTCAGGACGCGCCAACGCGGACAAAGGAGCGAGATGCGCGGCAAGAACATTCAGGGAGAGGCGCTGGAGATCCTCACGGACTCCGACGAACTGGAGGGATTCGTGGTCGAGGCCGGTGGCCTGACCTCTTGTGACGCGGAGCGTGTCGCGCAGGCCATCACCAGCCTGATCGAGGAATCGTCCTAACACTGCCTGAGCGCCATTGACGTCGCGGGGCGCGCCCCGGCCCCCAACCGCGCTTTCCTCATCCATCGCCTACTGCTAGCGTGAGAATGGTTCACGAAGGGAGCGAGACGGCTGTGACCAGGCATGACATGCGGTGGATCGCACTTCCTGCGGCGATCGCTACGGTCCTGGCGTCATGCGCGGCAACCCCACCCGCGCGCGTTCCTGACCCGACGGAGTCGAGGATCGCCACCTCCCAGCCCGCCGCGAGGCCAGAAGCCGACCCTGGCGCGATCGCAGCATCGTTGACCGAGAGATTCGCAGACGATCCGAGCTTCGGCTCTGCAGGGGTAGAAGACGGTGAGCTTTTCCTCTACTGGTACGGCTCTGAGCCACAGATAGTCCACGACCTCGCCGGGGATGTGCCTGTCGTCGTTCGTGATACACCACTTGAGCCCGGATCGCTCAGGGACGCTGCCGCCTCGCTTGTCGAGACCGAACCGGACGTGACGTCCGCGGGGCCTGTTCACGACTTCACCGGGCTCACGATCACAGCCGACCCCCGCGTGGACGCAAAGGACCTCGCAGCGAGGCTGAGCGCGCGGCTTGATATCCCTGTTCAGGCGACGACCGACAGTGTCCTGCCGTTCGACGGCGGCTGAGACCAGACACGACACCCGGTTTCACCCCGGGTAGATCTCGTAACCCCTTGTGTCCGCTATGCCCGTAAATAGGCTGCTGGGGCAAGCAACTTCCAAGCGACGCACAAGGAGACACCTTGAGATTGCGCAGAATTGCTCTTGCCCTCGTGGCCGCGTCCTCGCTCTTCGCTGTCGGGGGCGTGGCCGTAGCTGCGGATGGGCGTGACCCGCTCACACTCGCCCCGAGCGGCATCGCCCCATCAGAGCTGACGCCGAAGGAGGCATCCGCATCAGCTGGTCCGGGCGTCGAAGACCTGACGCTCCCGGCGGTGACCGAGGAGATGAGCGAGCTCGCCTCCACCATCACCGAGCGATACGCCAGCGACCCCCGGTTCGCGTCTGCCGAGGTTCTTCGCGATCGTTCCGCCCTCATCCTCCACTGGCACGGCAACGTGCCCAGCGACCTGCGCGCGCTGATCCACGACGCGAAGGACGTGCCGGTCAAGATCAAGCAGACCTCGTACTCGCCTGGCAAGGTCCGCGAAGCCGCCAAGACTCTCATGTCAGACCCAGCAGTCGCCTCGGTGACCCCGGAACCTGACGCGTCAGCGCTTCAAGTCTCGCTGCGTCCGGATGCCTCGGTCGCGCGCGCGGCGCTGGCGAGTAGCGTCGAGGTGCCCGTCACCTTCGAGACCACATCCGTCGTCCCGTTCAACTCGCGCCAGAACGACCTCAACTACCACCTCGGTGGTGCGCGCATCTCCCTATTCGAAGACCCGTTCATCGTCTCGGACTGTACTTCCGGCTTCGCCGTGGTCGACTCGGACAACCCCAGCCGTGAGGCCATGATGACCGCCGCGCACTGCGGCGAGACGGGCTCGACCTGGATCACGTCCGACGGCGCCTATGCCTACGCCTACGGATCGATGATCCAGCGCAATACCGACTACGACGGCGCGATCATCGACTCAGGCTGGTCGCAGTCCTACGTCTGGACAGGGGCGTGGAACTCGACTAGCTACGCGCAGGTCCACGGCCAGCGCACTCCGTACATCGGGCAGGAGATCTGCTACTCGGGCTCCTACAGCGGCACGCTGTGTGGCAACATCGTCACGGCCCGTGGCGTGGTGTACAACCTGGGTGGCGACCTGACCTCGGTCACCGGATTCCGGACTGAGCAGGAAGCTGACCTCCCGGCAGCCGGCAATGGTGACAGCGGCGGGGCCGGCTACGAGGTCGTCACTTCTGGATCGGGCACCCAGCGCCTGGCCGTTGGCATCATCTCAGCAGGACCCGCATCTGAGTCGAGCGGGAACTGTCGAGGTGTACCGGGCGGCGACGGGCCGTTCGACCGCAAGTGCAGCCCGGTCATCCTCTCCACATCAGTGGTCACTATCGGAAGCCGGCTCGGATGGGTTGTGCCGACCAGCTAGTGGACCTTTCGATCATCGGTGCGTGACGCGGCCCCGAGTTGATGCTTGGGGCCACGTCACGGACAGTTCTCGTGTCGGCAGGAAGTAGAGCCAACGAGTATCGGGTCAGGGTGCGGTCGTTAGGTCGAACAGGTCGGCGGCCGCCCGGGCACCCTTGGGCAGGGCGAAGTGTCCGAGCCAAACCCCTGGTAGAACGTGTCATGAAGTTCACTCATCGGTATCCTGAGCACACTCAGGGCCGCTTCCCCCGGGCAGCGGAAGTGTAGGCGTCAGATCGACGGCCGCGGCGGGCGCGCCCAAGCGCTGGTGATGGCCCTCACGTCGAGAGTCCGTCCGAAGGCGACTACAGCGAGGGGGCCTACGACGAGGGTCTCGGCCACGTTGATGCATCCCTCGGGCATGGCGAAGCCGTTGGGCACACAGGAGTGCTAGATCGTTGTGTGGTCTCCTGCTGCTGTTTCCCAGAACTCGAACCTGACCAACCAATTTACCCCAAGCTCCGCTTGAATCAGGCTGGACAGTTCGACGCCTTCCCTGTGCTGGGCTTCTCGCATATCCGAGCCAGGCCAGCCCTTCAGCGGATCGTAGTTGGCATTGAAGACGGCCGCCCAAGTCTCAATCCGCCTGACAAGCTTTCCGCTCAGATTCCAATCTGATTTCTGGGTTGCGCTTGTCGTGGTCCAAAGTGGCCATTTCGTGGCGTACTCGTTCCGGAGTCGAACTACCCCGGACGCTGGGTGGTCACCGGAAATCCGGTGACCACCCAGCCTGAAGGACTTGTCATCGCTCATGTGGTTCAGCGCTTCTCCATGATGTCGGCCCTGTATCTGCGTGAGTCGCCGAGCGCTTTAGCAGTAGATGCCGGGGTAGGCAGTGATGACTAGGTTGTTGTTCCCCGAGAGTACTACTGGCCAGTAGTACGTCCACAGCTCACCATCGATGTTGAGCACGATGGGCGTCGTGTAGCAGTACTTGTCGTTGCCCTCGATCGAGTAGTTGTGTGGGGCGATGATGGTGGCCTCTACGACGAACTCCATGAAGTCGTCCCACGTGCCATCTCCAAGCGCCGCGATCGCTGCCCACTCGGCCTCGTGCCCATCGCGGATGTGGTTGTACCCGTGCGTTGCCGCAGTACCGCAGTAGAGGCTGACTACGCCCGTCACGGCCTCGGGAAACTGGTCGCCCATCGTCCACGCGTTGACCTCGTGGTCTGAGACGCCGTTGTCGCACTGCCATCTGTCGAACGGGTCGACGAGCGCCGCGTTCCGGCTTGGCGCGTAGGTCTCTCCTGTCGGCGCCGTTGCGGTCCACTCCACGCCATCCAGGTTCGCCTGGATGAGCGCTTCAAGCGCGTCCTCCTGAGCCTCGGCGAACAGTACGTCTTGCCCAGGTTCGGCCGCGCGCTCCGCCGCTCCTGCTGCGGGAGAGAAGGCCAGGCCCAGCACTGCTGCTACCACTGTCACGCTCCTCAGAGCGAACTTACGTCTTGCCCACATACAGAACCCCCAATAATCACCCGAAATATGCAAAAAGCGTATGTTGTCCCACATGAAATAGTCAAGAGATCGCGGGGGTGAAGTGTGGAGTGGGATCCCGACGCCTCGTAACGGCCTGAGCGCGTGTTGAACAGGTCAAGCGGTCCAGTGTTGCTCGCCGCTCACAGAGATGGTTCCGTGAGGCGGCGACAGTCGCTGTGGCAGCACCGAGGGCTGGAGGTGAGCCAGGCTCGGAGCGTCTCAGTGGAGCGTGCGGGTCACGGCGTCGGTGCTCGCGGCGAGGGCCGCTTGCCCCGATGGACCATCCCGTCCGCCACGGCAGACGTCAGGCTGTTAACGGCGAGCCCAGGGAACGTCCCAGGGTGAAGGCTTACTCACAGGCGTCGGGAACTTCGGAGCGGTCACGAAGCTCGATCGCGCCGCCGCCGGACAGGGCAGCAGCGTCGCCACGACCCCCCTTCCTGCAACGGCTATCCGGGCAAGGTGTGTGCATGGCGCGGTTCTAGGCCGTGCCGTGCGCGATGGCAGGGCACGATGGACCAGTGGATGACAACGCCGCGCTGTGGCCGCGAGGCAGCGCTCACCAGCAATCGACGTCATGCCGGGCGCCCCGGGAGGCAGCACCTGAGTCGGGCCCGGTGCTCTGAATGGCCTGGCCGATGCTGGCTCTGCTGATGGCAGGGGCGATCCTGCTGGCGTTCTTCGGCGGGTACCTGATCGGGCGGTGGCACGCCCGACCACATCCGTATCCCCGGTGCGAGCCAGCGACCGCCCGAGCCTGACTCGGCGAGGTCACCCTGGTGAACGAGACACGACCCACCGCACCATGACGCGACGGCATCGCGCGGGCCTACGTGCGGCCCCGCTGCCTGCAGGGTCACCGAGTCACAGTGCAGGCTGCGATGGGTCGTCCGGCCCCGGGCGAGCTGCGAACGGCCACGGCTCCTGGGTCCCTGCCGTGGCACGGGAGCGGTTGCGGGGTGCCGGGGCGTGGGCCTCGTTGTAGATCCGCAGGGACTCGCTCAGGCCCCGCTTGAGCAGGGTGACGGCCCGGTCCGCGCTGGCCAGGGGAAGATGCAGCAGGTCGGCCACACCGCTTGCTGTCAGCGGCCGGTGGTCGTGATCCTCGACCATGTACGTGCTGCCCCGGACCTCGAACTTCACGGTGTACGGCACACTCGTGACCGGCTGGAAGGCGTAGATGGTCGCCGACTGCATCGGGCTGTACGTGCCCACACCGTGGAACCGGAACTGGTCGAACTCGACATGGTCGGGGTCCAGCCCGGGCAGGAACTCGATCGCGTCCAGTGCTCGCACCACGGGCAGGTCCCACGCCTGCGGCGGCGGTAGTTCCTCGGTCATCGCAGTCTCCCATCACGCACGTTGGTCAGTTCCGGGACGTGTCCCGGGCTCAGAGCGGGATCAGCGCCGGCGGGGGCAGCGAGCCGGTGTCCCCGGGCCGTGACGCGAGGTGTTGGGGCGTGGACGAGCGGCCAGCCGCAGCCGACGTGGCGAGGCGGGGTGCGGTGATCAGGTTCATCGCATCGGTGGCGTGGGTGATCATGCGCGCCATCCGCTGACGCAGCAGCTCGTTGCTGCCGCTGCTGGCGACGCTGGTGATCGGACCGGGAACCGCCCCGACCGGCACACCCAGAAGCACCGCATGCTGGGCGACCTTGATCGCGGGGCAGCGGTGGGCACCTTCGGTGACCACGACGGCGTCGGCCAGGGACGCCAGCAGTCGGTTGCGGGTCAGGGCACGGGCCCTGCTCGTGGGCCGACCCGGTGGGCACGCACTGACCAGAACACCGCCGGCGGTGGTGGTCGCCCGGAACAGCGCGGCCTCGGTGCCGGGGTAGGGGCGACGGTCCAGTCCCGCGGACAGCAGCGTGACCGTCGCCCCGCCGGCCACGACTGCACCGAGCAGGGCGGTGGCGTCCATGCCGGGCCAGCCGGACCCGAGGACTGTGACTCCACGGTCGGCCAGCTCGATCCCCAGGGTGCGGGCCACGTCGCGGCCGTAGTCGGTGGGGACACGCGCCCCGACCACCGTCACTCGCGGCGCACTGCTGGTCAGGTGGGACGCATCGCCGCGGGTCCACAGCACCAGCGGGTGCGTCGCCGGGTCGCCGGGAAGGGGCGGCCAGTCGGGGTCACCGGGGATCAGGGTGCCCAGCCCGAGCGCGTCGCTGCGCACCAGCACTCGCCTGACCTCGGCGAGGTCCAGGCGACCGGCCACGTCCTGGCCCCAGCGGGCCACGTGCGCGCCCTGGTCCTGCAGTGAGCCGTCCGCGATCCGCTGCACCAGGTCGACGGCGCCGTGCGTGGCCACGAGCTGGGGCGGGAGCTCGTCACCAGGCTCGCAGCTCAGGGCCAGGACGATCCGTGCAACGCGCTCGTCGATCGCCAGGTCCGCGATCTCGGTCAGGTCCTGCCTCGTTGCCGGCGTGAGGTCCTGCTCGCGGTGCGGCTCGTGCTCGCCCATGCTGTGCCCCCTGGTGTGGTGTTCCTGTCACCCACCAGGTGCACGTTCCGCGTCAGCCGCGCATGGACAAGTCGCCAGAGGGCTGATCAGCGACGGTGTCGCCGCGTGCAGCACGATCGGCGGCAAATGTGCCGCGGGCCTGCTGGCCGTCGGCATGGTTCCGGAGCACCGATCGCGGCCTCGATCCGGGCCAGTGCCACCGATGCGTCCACCGGTCGCCCGTCGGGACCGTGCAGCACCCGGACCCGTATCAGACCTCCGCGAGGACGGTGATTGCGCCACTGGTACCCGTGCTCGGACAGAACGGCCTCGAGGTGCCCGTCCGGCTGGCTCTGGCCGACCTGCTGGTCGCTGCGGGCGGCGCGCAGCGTTTCCATGCACGCCTTGCAGAAGCTTTGCAGGCCATCGCGGGAAGGTCGTGAAGACTTGTCGAATTCCGCCACTGGAAGAGATTGGAGGCAGGCCCGGCACTTCTTCTCTGGTTCGCTGTTCATGGCGGAGAACATAAGTGCCTGGACGATGGCTGTCAACACCAACAGAAATGCGCAACTTCGGCACTCGGGAAGGTCGGTCTCTCCGAACTGTCGAACTTCCGGAGTTCCGAACTCGGTCAGCCTGGGACTCCAGTGTCCGTGCAGCCCACCGCGCTGGGCGATCCAAACGCCCGCCTCGTCGCGGCCGTATGCCGATAGTGCACAGATAGCGGAGAGATAGCGTTCTGATAGGGGTTGTATAGGCGACCGATAGCCATTGGAAATGCTGGCAAATAGTTGCGCCGTCCTCGCTGGATGCAGCAGGCCGATCTTCGGCGCTGTGACATGCGATTCGACTGGTCCGGCTTCAGTTCTGAACACAGAATGATGGCATTTCGCTTGCAGTGCGTAAACAGTCTGCAGGTCAATTGCTATCAGCGTTGGGCCCTATTCCGCGTGCTCGAGTGCCGGTCTCGAAGAGGAGGGCTTCGTCCGGGTGGAGCTGGGCCTGGACGAGGAAGGACCGGTTGCGGATGCGCCACAGCCCTTGTCCCAGTCCGAGTGTGGGAAGCAGTCCCGCCTCGGTGCGGGTCAGGCCCAGTGCTTGCGCGGTGGCGCCGAGCTGGTCGGTCTCCTGTCGGTAGATGACCCGGGTTTCGGCGTTGGCCAGCAGGGCGGCGGCCAGGGAGCGTTGTGCGGTGCCGGTGTCGCCGACATTGTCCAGGTCGGACAGACGGTGGATGACGAGCATGTTGGCGATGCCGTAGTGGCGGGCAAGGCGCCAGTGCGCGTCCATGCGACGCAGCAGCGCAGGGTGGGACATGAGGCGCCAGGCTTCGTCGTACACGACCCACCGCTGCCCGCCGTCGGGGTCGGCCAGCACCCCTTCCATCCACGCTGACGCGCAGGTCATCAGGACACTGAGGGCAGCGTTGTTCTCCGCGACCCGGGACAGGTCCAGGGACAGCATCGGCAGCGACGGGTCGAACGCGACGGTCGAGGGCCCGTCGAACAGGCCGGCGAGGTCACCGCGCACGAGCCTGCGCAGGGCGTGGGCGACGTGTCGCCCGTCCTCGGTTAGGCGCCCGTCGACGTCGTCGACCTGGTCAGGGGCCAGGAGGTGGTCGACGACGGTCGGCAGGATGGGCACGGCACTGGTGCGGACGGTGGCGCCCAGAGCGATGTCGATCGCGGTGTGCTCCACCGGGCGCAGTGGCCGGTCGAGCATCGTCTCGGCCAGCGTACCGACCAAGGTCCGCCGCCGGGCGGCGACCCGCTCCGCCCACGTCGCGTCATCGGTCCCGACGGGGCGGTGCCCTTCGTCGAGCGGGTTGAGCCGCGCGGGCATGCCGGGGCCGAGGGCGATGGCCCGGCCGCCGACGGCCTGCGCGACCGCGGTGTGCTCGCCCTTGGGGTCGCACGGGATGTAGACCTTGCGCCCGAAGGCCAAGCTGCGTAGGTAGAGCGCTTTGGCCAGCGCGGACTTGCCGGCGCCGACGATCCCGGCCACGATCACATTCGGTGCGGTGATCAGTCCCCGCTGGTAGAGCACCCACGGGTCGTAGACGAAGCTGCTGCCGGAGTGCAGGTCGCGGCCGACGAACACCCCGTCCGCGCCCAGGCCGCCTTCGGCGAGGAACGGGTAGGCGGCGGCCCAGGTTGCGGAGGTGTCCTGGTGGCGCGGGACTCGGAACCGGACCGGGGTGCGCAGCGCCGTGGGGCCGTGGTCACCGGTGCGGGGCAGGAACCGTGTGTCGTGGGACTCTGCTCGCGCGGCCTGGTGATGGTCCTGGTCGGCGTGCAGGCGGTCCTGCCGGGCTCGGGCCAGGACCGCGGCCGCGGCGCGTTGACGGGCGCGGCGCACCGACCTCGGTTCGCGCCCGGTGGTCAGGGTGGCGGTGTGCACCCGCTCGGAGGCGTTCACAGCACCAGCCCCTGGCCCGGGCTGACGTCGCCGCGCACCGGAGGGTTCGGGCTCTCCTGCCGCGACCCGGACCGCTCAGGCTTGCGCGGTGCTCGGACAGGGCCCTGGGAGTCGCTGGGAGGGCTGCCCGGTTGACTGGCTGGAGTGCGACCCGCCGTGACGTCTGGCGTGCTGGGTGTGTTCGCGGTGGTCAGGGCGGCCATGAGCCTCGCGTGGTCCCGTGCCGGGGTCAGCCGGGTGGAGGCCTGATGGAGCAACTCGACTCCCTCGGTGTACGCGCGGGCGGCCTCCGATCCGGTGAGACCGGCCTGCCTGCGCAGATCGAGGCGGTCGTGGGGGAGGTGGCCGGCGTCGAGGCTGTAGTTCGCCGCGAGGGTGTGCAGGTCCTGGGTGATGTCGCTGACCAGCACGATCAGGTTCTGCACGGCCTGGGTGATCTGCGGCAGGTGAGTGACCGGCAGCAGCTGGGAGGTGGTCACGTGCAGGTCCAGCACGGCAGCCGTCGCAACGCGCGCGACCTCCTCGGGCGTCGACGTCGGCTCGGACGGGGCCAATGGGTTGTGGTCGGGATCGGGGGCCGGTGCGGGGGCGGGGGCGGGACGGGTCATCGTGATCGCCGTCCGGCTCGCTCGGCGGGCCGCGCGCTGGGCCGGACGTCGGTGGTGGTTTCGTGTCGGGCGTGGCGGGCCTGGGCGCGTGGGCGCCGTCCACCGGAGCCGCCACCGGTGGTGGCGGGGTACCAGGCGATGCTGCCCGAGTGGCTCATCGCCAGGTCGAGGCTCGCGTAGGCCAGGCCGAACAGCTCACCGGTCTTGCCCAGGTGCTCGACCGCGGCCAGGGCGTTGGTCCGCCCGGCCGGGGTCCCGCCTTGGTCGTCGTGGGCAAGGTCCAGGTGGTCACGGTGTGCGGCCTGGACCTGGGTGATGACCTGCTCCAGGCGGCGGATCACCGCGGCCAGGTCGGTGAGCACCCAGTAGGTGTCCGACGGATCATCGAAGGTGCGCGTGGAGTGCGCCAGCCGGCGCAGGGCCTCGGCGGCGTCCTCGGCGTCGTGCTGCGGGTTGCTGCTGTCCATGACGAGCTCCAGGGGCGTCGGTTAACGGGGACACCGAGCAGGTGCACCCCAAGCCCCGTCACCAGGCCTCGTCGCCAAGGACCGACACAAGGGACCGTCGTCGGGGACGGTCACAAGGACGGGCCCCGGTCGGGTTCCTGGCCGGTCGGACGCAGAGGCGGCTCCAGCGGTCCGGTCGACCGCGGCGCGGGCGGCGGCTGGTTGGGCGACTCAGGCCGGGGGCCAGCGCAAGAGCTGGTGATGCCGGTGTACCGGTCTGGCCACCCGTCCGGGGCCTGGGTGGGGAACTCGCGCAGCAGCTGCACGGTCCCCAGGCCGGGGTGACAGGTCAGGACGTAGGGGCCGCCGGTGGCTTCACGGGTGCCCGGGTAGTGCGGGGCCTCGGCGTGGTAGTCCTGGTTGAACAGGGCGGCGTCCAGTGTCTTGGCCCCGAGGTCCCGCTGCGCCAGGTGGTCGATCGCGGCCTGGGCGCCCTTGCCCTGAAGGAGGTCTACGACCGCGTGGACCTGCTCATCCTGAAAGAAGACCACCGTGTAGTACCGCCCGGGAGGCCATCTCGTCCCGTCCTGGACGTGCTGCGGTTCCCGCGGGGCGATGGGCGCTACTTCCACCGCAGCGGGTTCCGCCTCCGGCCTGTGCGGCGAACCCAGCTCAAAGGAGAGCATCGTGAGCTCGTCGGCGTTCGGGTAGGCGGCCTCGGTGACCCACTCCGGGAACAGATCCAGGCTCTCCGGCTCGCTGAGCGGGTTCCCCATCTGGTACCGGTACCCCTCGCCGGCGGCAGATAGGAAGGCCACGAGCGCGCGCAGACCTGCGGTGGTGTCGACCTCTGCGCCGGCACCGGATTCGATGTCTCGCCCGTCGTGCGGTACCGCCCCGGGGGCGGTGCTGTCGGCGATCCGGTAGGCGTACCGCTGCCGGACCTCGCCGTGCTCGTCGGTGGTCGTGCCGTCGTGCCACAGCGCCAGGGCCAACGATCCTGCCTGGGCCGTGACGGCCTCTCGAGCGCTGGGGGTGTCGTCGTTGTTCATGCCGGACAGGTGTGTGCGACCGGCATTCCCGTCACCCGCCGGGTGCCGGGGCATGGTCGTGTGGCCGGGGGGTCGCGCATGTGTTCGGCCGCACGACGTCCGCAATTGCCCGCGCGGACCCGGTTCGGCTGGACCGGGGGCCAGGGCATTCACCGGACGGCTGGGTCCGCCTTCTTCGATGCCAGCTTGGATCATCGTCTCGCCCAGAGCCCCGGCCAGGTCCGGAACCCGTGCCGGTGGTGGTCGCGCCGGAGTTACAGCGACGGTGGGTGCAGGGGTTCCTCGCGACGGGCGGGGCCGGGGTGAGAGCTGGAGCCGGGTGGGTGTGCCGCGTTCGACCGGGTCGTGGCGGTCAGGCGGGCTGTCTCGTTGTGGGCGCCGGCCAGGGGCTGGCAGGCGAGGTAGATCAGGTGGGTGGTGTCGTTGAACCCGTCAGCCGCCCGCGTAGCGGGTGTGCGGCGGGTGAAGGCGCCCAGGTCGCCGTCCGGCGCCGAGGGCGTGGGGTGTTCGAAGCTGAGGCGGGCCAGGTTCGTGGTGACGGACGCCATCTCGCGTAGCACGGTCTGCAACTCGTTGGCGATCTGCGGGACCTGATCCACGGTGGTGAGGCGGCTGGTCTCGGAGGCCAAGCGACGCATCGTCTGCGCGATGGCAGCGGCGGTCTCGACGGGATCGGCGTCGAGGACCCAGGGCGAAGACGGGTTCGTGGTCATGGTCGCTCCATCTCAGGTGGGGGTGCGGTCTGTGTGGGCGTGGAGGACTGGGTCAGGACTCGGGGTCGTCGAAGTCGAATGTCATGTCGGTCGGCCCGGTCAGCCGTTCCTCGTGCAGCTCCATGCCGTCCATGAGCTCGGTGAGGTGCCTCGCGGTCGTCTGCTGAAGCCACAGGGGTAGGTAGTCCATCGACTCATCGGGGTCGTGCTCGAAGTCCTGGAAGGTCCGCCCGATCGCCCACAGGTGCCCGATCAAGGAGCACATCGCGGCGTCGGTATCGACGACGCCCTTGTTGTGCAGGTCCTTGGCCCGGTACCGCTGCCCGGTCGAGTCCTGGTTGATCACCACATACTCGTACCGGTGCAGGGCCTCTCCGGTGTCGTCCGTCTCGTCGCCGACATGGTGCAGTGACAGGTACAGCGGTCCGGCCTGGCGGATGACCGATCCCGTGTTGGGCTGAGACATGCTGGGTGTGTTCATGGACCACAGGTGCGTCAACCCCACCACGCCGTGCGGGCGCACCGCACGCAACGTCCCGCCTTAGCCGGGCAGGACCGAACGGGCGAACGCCTGGGCCTGCTGCCCCCACAAGCGGCGGGTCTCGACCCCGGCCTGGATCGCGGCCTGCTCGACGGCGGCCACGTCGTGCTCGAGGCGTTCCGCGTCGTTCGCGCTGATGGTGATCAGGCCGGTCGTGGTCAGGAGGCTGTGCCCGGCGGCGAGGTCGGCTTCCTGCTGCAGGACGTCGGACAGCTCCGCCTGGTCGGTCGCGTCGGTGGTCTGCCCCATGCGGGCCCGCTGGTTCGCGTCGGACAGGTGCCCGGTGCGGCGCCGCCGAAGCTCGCGCATCGCGACGTCCGGCCGCACGGGCCGGTACGTCACAGACAGGGTCCGCTGGATCCCGGAGGACAGCAGCAAGGGAGCGAGGAACCCGGGGTAGGTCCGGGCCTGGGGCCACTGCGAGATCCACAGCACGCAGTGGTGGGCGCCGTCGGCGCGCAGGTTCCCCCACGCCTCGGTCACGGCGATGGGCCCGGCGGCGGCCAGCTCCCGCCCCAGGGTGGGGTGCCGCTCCAGGGCGGGTCCGATGGCCGGGTCGTAGGCGGTACGCAGGTGGATGGCGAGCTGCCCCGCGTCGTACGGGTCACCGGGGGTGAGGTCGGCGGCCCGCAGCGCGATCACGAGGGTCTCGACCTCCTGGCGCAGGACGGCCGCGGCGCCGCGCAAGCCCCCGCCGGCGGCGCGGACGGTCCGGGCGGCGGCGGTCAGGTCCAGGGACAGAGCGATGGTCGTGGCGTGCTGCTCCCCGGCCGGCCCGGCCCGCTCGATCAGGTCCGCATACGTCCGCGCGGCGAAGGACCCGTCGGCGGTGCCGTGGGTCCGCCACCAGTCCGCCAACGACGCCCCCGACCCGGGCAAGGTCCGCTCGATGACCTGCAGAGCGGCGATGTGCCCCGATCGGGAGATGGTGGCCAGGACCCGGCCCCAGGCGGTGACACGGCGTTGCTGCTCGCCCGGGTCCAGCAGCACGAACGCCGGGTGCGTGACCGGCAGCAGCGCGGTCAGGGTCGCGGCGTGCGGGTCGTGCACCAGCACCGCCCCGGTGACCGGGTCGACATACTGGCGCAACGCCGCCATGTCGCCGGGCAGCGCCAGCGTCCCGGCCGGACGAGGGCGTGCGGCTCGTGTCGTGCCTGCTCCTGTCGTCGTGCCGGTGATGCGGGCGCGGTAGTGCAGCTGGCCTGTCATCGATCGCCAGGCCCACGAGAGCGCGACCGGCACCCAGGCGACCACCTGCCGTCCACCGACCGGCACCAGCGCGGCCGCGACGGCCACGACCAGGACGGGGATCGCGAACAGGGCCCCGGTGCCCGTGTAGAGGGCGACCACCAGGGGCAGGGCCCCGGCACCGATGGTGACCAGCTGGGTGGCAGTCAGGCCCAGCAGCAGGGCCCGCTTGGACAGGCGGGAGAACTTCACCGCACGCAGCTGCCCGGCGGAGGCATGGTCGGTCATGAGCTACTCCCCGTCCTGGAACAAGATCCCCGGCTGCACCGCGGGCGCGGCCGACGGCGGAGCATCGGCACCGGCTTGAGGTGCTGGGTGGGCGGGCGACGGGTCACTGGACGATGCCGGCTGGTCGGTGGCCGGCGCTGTCGAGCCCTGCCCGGTCTGCATGGCCTGGCTGGTACGCATGGCCTGGCCGCCCAGGGCCCGGCCCGCGGCCGGGCCGGCGTCGACGGCTCCCTTCGCCACGAGCGTCCCCGCGACCACCGGGGCCACAGGCCCCGCCGCGGCAGCACCAGCACTCGCGCCCGCACTGGCGCCGGTCGGCGCGGACGAGCCCGCCGAGGCCCCCGCACCGGGCACGCTGGTGCCGCCCGAGGCAGTCGCGGTGCGTACCGTGCCGCCGCCGCCTCCACCGCCTCCGCCGCTTGCCCCACCGTCTGTGGCGCCGTCGGTGTCGGCGGTGCCGTTGGAGTCCAGGACTTTGGCGGGTTCGGGGGGTCGGGGCCAGCCGCCGGGCAGGTAGGGGACGGGGCGGTTGATGGCTTCTTTGGCGTCGGACTCGGTGGTCATCGTCTGGTACAGGTCGAACCCGACGAACCCGAGGAACTTGTAGGTCAGGTACGGGGCGAACGCGCCCAGGACGAGCAGCACGATCCCGGTCAAGGGTTCGGTGACCGAGGCGATGTCGGCCTCGATGGGGGCGGAGAGCTGCTCGGTCGCGATCAGGAAGATCACGACCAGCACCAGCTTGGACAGGATCAGCGCAACGGTGAACGTGGCCCACTTGGTCACCCACCCGCGGGTCGCGTCCCAGGTCGCGCCGGCCAGGGCCAGGGGCGCCAGGGCGATCGCGATCAGGATGAG
Organism: Promicromonospora sp. MS192; assembly: GCF_049532985.1. GTDB lineage: Bacteria > Actinomycetota > Actinomycetes > Actinomycetales > Cellulomonadaceae > Promicromonospora. Next base: position 1,460,427 of record NZ_CP186693.1, read on the forward strand.
GGCGGAGCGCACCAGGAGGCTGATCCAGACCGCGAAGCCTCCGGTGAAGGCCAGGGCTCCGAGGAACACGGCCAGCAGCGGGCCGACGCCGATCACGGCGGTGGAGATCGTGATGCCGGTGACCATGGCGACCAGCCGGTCACCGACCTGCTCCATCGTGGTTCCCGCTGCGCGGACCAGGCCGTGGCAGAGCTGGTCGGTGATCTCCAGCAGCGCCGCCGTCAACGTGACCACCAGGAAGCTGCCCAGGATGGACTTGCCCAGGCCGAGGACGCCGCGTCCGAGGGCGGCGGGGTCGCGGCGGGTCATGCCGGTGATGACCTGCAGCAGAAAGAACAGCAGCATGACCAGGACTGCGATCCCGAACACCAGGGCGTAGACCCGCCGGAACTGGGTGGTGGTGACGTCGGTCATGGTCGTGATGACCATCAGGGCCCACATGCCCTCCAGGACCCACGCGGCCAGGTCACCGACCCAGTCGGCAAACGGCTGGATCGGCGACGGCGTCGTGTTGGCGGACCCGGCACAGACCTGCGCGACCAGCGGCAGGGAGCACAGGCCCATCACAGCTCCTGGCCCAGGTCCCAACCGAAGTTCACCAGGGCGACCGCAGCGCCACACAGGACGCCGGCCGCCGCGGCGACCAGGATCCCGGTCTTGCCCCGGCCGGCCAGGTGCGGGTTGGAGGAGTTGGCACCGAAGGCCCACACGATCGCGGCGATGATCAGGGCGACCACGGCCAGGATCAGGCCGATGCTCATGATCGCCCCGACGATCTCCTTCAGCTGCGGGATCCCCGGCAGGCCACTGGTATTCGGCCGGATGTCGATGTCCCCGGGTACCCGGGCCACGATCCCGGAGGCGATGAGCGTGGCGTGCTCAGCAGCATGGATGGCCGCAGCGGAGGCGGCGTGGGCGGCGATCTGGAGGTGCAGCATGGCGGTTCTCCCTCAGCGCGGTGACATCTGCACTGGGCAGGTGCGCCGAAGGTGTCAACAGATCGTGCGGTGGTCTCCTGGATTCCACTCCTGAAGCTGCGCGGGGTGTCCCTGGCAAGTCTTCAAAAGGGCTCCCCAGGAGACGGGTGCGTGCGTAAGAATGCGGTGCAGACCCCGGACGGAGGCAGATGGGTAGCAACGAACTTGTGGTGGGCGAACCGAGGCTCGGCTGGTTCGTCGACGGTAATCCGGATACCGAGCATGTGGCAGTCATGCTTCGAGATACCGGAACTGCAATTGAGTTACAAGTCCCGCTGAAGGACATGTATGAAGACGGGGACTCCTACAGCCGGTGGTTCGCGCGGGGGATTTCCTTCGGCGACGATCCAGGCCGAACTAAGTACAGCTATGCGCCGCCACGGGTCGTTCAGTTCGAGGACTCGAGCGGGACCGTGACACTCGTCGGCTGCCGCGCCGCTGGCTCTTGGTCGAACTTCAATGTCGGGCGCGGGCGCATCGTGGCGAACTACGCCGTACTAGGTGGGAAGTCCCTAAGGCTTGAAAAAATCAACGGGTTGCGCACGGAGATCCCGGCCCTGGCGGCCTGGACGAGGCTGAGCAACATGACTGTCGATGTACAGCGTGATCCGCAGGGGCTGGCACAGTCTGTCCAGATGCGGTTGACAAATGCTCCTGAGATTCGCCTTGCACGTCCGATGAATCTGACTATGAAGTCGAGTTGGCAGACGAGTAAAGATCAAGGAAATTTCACGGCAGCAGAAGGCGTGCGTACGACCACCGCAACCAAGGAGCCGCGCAGCTGGGACGATCACATCGCAGTCCACGGCGCTGTCCTGGACTTGGTATCCATCGCAGGCTGGCGACCATTTGGTTTCTCCAAAATCCAGGTTAATCGTGCCGATGATCCGCACAGAGATGGTGCTGGTGGCAATCATGGCCCCAAGTGGTCACAGGTGGCCACCCACCGGCTATTGAAGCACGAGCCTTGGGATCGCGACCCAAATTTCCTCTTCCAATACTCGGAAATTGGACCGAGAGGAATCGCTCGTTGGCTCAGGCTGCGAAAGGAGTTCGGCCAAGCGATCGGGCCATTGTTGAATATCCTTAGGTCGGAAGATCAATGGAGCTCGAGCAATGTGGTGCAGAGCGGAATCGCCCTCGAAGCACTCGGCTACCTAATCGATCTGGCGAACGGAGGCGCAAATATGAACAGTCGCCGGCAGATCAACTTCAGGCCTGCCCTTCAGGTCGTCCTCGACGATATGCGACACCATCCTTTCGGCGACACGACTGGTTGGATCGACCGAGCGACCGATGTCTACATGAGCGCTAAGCATCCGGACCGCCCACAGCCAGACTCTCTCGTGGCGCTCAATACCCTGCGTGAGAACCTATTAGTCCTCCGCTACTGGGTCGCCCAGCGACTGGGCGCTCGAGGAAAGAGCATGCAGCGAGCGTTGTCGCGTGATCCTCTATACCGTGAATGGGTGGCACTCGACTAGTAGGACGTCCTCCGTAGGCCCTGGGTCAAGGTCGAAAGCTGTGTCCGAGGTCGATGAGCCAGTTCGTCCAAGCCAGCGCACCGCCGCTGATGACGGCACCGGCGAGGGAGACGAGGAGGCCGGTGCGGGCTTTGCTGGTGGCCTGCCAGTTCCCGGACGCCGATGCGATGGGCCAGAGGATCGCGCAGACCACGAACATCGCCACCGCGATCAGCACGGTGATCGTCAGCAGGGCGCCGATGATCGGGAGCAGGCGTGTCCCGGCGACGGCACCGAAGTCCGGGCCGATCCCCACGGCCAGGACAGCGGGGACTGTCAGGAAGAGTGGAGAGATCGTCATGACGTCGCCCCCGTCGGGCAGGTCCCGGTGGCCGGCAGGACGGCTGAGCCGTCGAGGGTGGTGGGGGAGTGGGTCGCGAGCCAGGGTTCGGGGTCGACCGGGGCATGGTCGAATCCGCCGGGGTGGATCTGCAGGTGCAGGTGCGGGCCGGTGGACTGTCCGGTGGAGCCGACCTGTGCGACCTGAGACCCGGCTGTCACGACGTCGCCCTCGGACACCGCCGTCGAGCCGTCGCTCAGGTGTGCGTACGCGGAGGCTACTCGCTGCGTTCCGTCGGGGCTGGTGAGGGTGTGGTCGATGACGAGCAGGTTGCCCGCGCGGGGGTCCGGTCCGGCGTAGGCGACGATGCCGTCTGCCAGGGCGAGCACGGGGGTGCTTGCGGGGGCGGCGTAGTCGACCCCGGCGTGCAGGGCCCGCACCCCGGTCACGGGGTGGGTCCGCGTTCCGAACCCGGAGGTGCGAGTCCAGGTGCCGGCCGGCAGCGGGAACACCACACGCGACGACACCGGTGTGCCACTCACACCGCCGGGTGTGCCCGCGCCGGGTGAGGTGGTGAGCTGCTCAAGGATGGCGCGGGCGACGGGTTCGTACTGGGCGTACCGGTCCGGGAACGCGGAGACCTCGACCGCCTGTGCGGCGGCGCCCTTGGGCAGGAGCTGCCAGTCGGGGATGTCGAGCAGGCCCGGGGGTGAGCCGTGGTTGGGGCCGGTGGGTCCGCCGAAGAACGCCGCGGCCTGGTAGGTGGGGTCCATGAGCTGGGCGACGGTTCCCCACCCGGCCGCCGGGCGCATCTGGAACAGGCCGAGGCTGTCGTGGTCGCGTCCGGTCCCGTCGTGCGGGTAGGTGGTGGAGTCGGGGTAGGCGCCGGGGTTGGCCAGCATCCGCAGGTGCGACTCGGTCAGCGCCGCCATCAGTGCGACCAGGATCCCGTCCCGCCCCACACCGGTGGTCCGTGACCCGGTGGTGATGATCGTGGCGGCGTGCCCGAGCTGGACCCGGTCCAGGCGCACGACGTCGCCACCGGTCGTGGTCGCGGTCAGCTCGGCAGGCAGCGACCCCACCGCACCGACCGCCGTGCCCCCTGCCTCGCACCCGGTGCTGGGTGCGGGGGCGAGGAGGGCGTAGGCGGTCAGCGCGGTGGGTGGCCCGAACAGGAAGACCGCCACGGCGGCCACGGCAAGGATGCGCATCATGAGCGGGCCCCTCAGTGCAGGGCCGCGTCGGGGGTCGACAGGCGCAGGAGGTGGCACCGGTCGGAGGCGGGGCCGCAGACCAGGAAGACTGTGAACTGGACCCGTGAGCTCGCCGCGACGGGCTCGCCGTCCCAGGTACCGGCCCGGTGCCGGATCCCGGTCACCGTGCGCGCCGTCGTGCCCTCGGCGACCGCACCGTCGGGGGCCTGGGCGAGGGCTTCGCGCCACGCGGCCGGCTCGACGATGTCGGTGACCTCGAGCCATTGCCGGGTCTGGTACCGGCCCAGATGGGTCCAAGCCTTCGGGCTGGGCAGGTAGGCGCGCAGGTCGCTCAGCAGGCCCGGTGTCTCCTCACCCGTGGGGTCGGCCACGACCAGGAGCTGCTCGGTCAGGGCGGGCAGGTCGGTGCTCGTGGTGTCCCAGCCGAACAGGGCATAGGCCACCGACCGGGCGAACACGTCCGCGTCGGCCGTCGCGCTAACCGGGACGACAGGGACGGCCGTGGGCTCGGCGGTGTCAGCGGGGCCCGCGCCCGTGGCAGACCCGCTGGAGGTGGCTGCCGGTGAGGCCACAGCGTGGTGGTCATCGGCGGTGTGTGGCGTCATCAGCCGGAGCCCGACGGCGACGAGCACCAGCGCGAGCGCGGCGATCAGCGCGCTCAGGGACCGGTGGTCCAGGACCCAGGCCCGCACGGTTCGCAGGTTGCGCATGTTCAGGCCTCCTGGTCGCGGCGGGCGGCCTGGGCCTGGTCGCGTGCGGCACGGGCCGCGGCAGCGAACCGGGTGGTCTGGTCCAGGACGTTCTCGAAGGTGGCCCAGTCCTTCTCGTGAGAGCCGGCGCCGACGTCGGCCGGGTCGTAGTGCTCCCACCACCCGTCCAGGCCCTCCCACAGCAGCGCCCACGACCGCAGGGAGCGTCGCCCCTTGCCGCGGGTCTCACCTGCGGGCTCGGGCTGGTTCAGCCGCTGGAGGGCGGTGGCGACGACCTCGTCGACCTCGTCCTGGGTGACCGGCTCGACGGCCTGCGCGGTGGGGTCGGTCGCGGCGAGCTCGGCCTTGACCTGGTCGTACAGCGGGAACACGGACGCCCCGGCGCGGATCTGCTCCAGAGCGTCGGCTGCCATGGCGCGAACCCGCTCGGGCCGGGCGGGGTCGCCTGCGATGTCGGACAGGGTCGCGATGCGGTCCAGGCGGGAGTAGGACGCCTTCCCGGTGACGATCCGTGCTGCCTGGGCCCGAGTGCGTTCGCGCAGGTCACGCGGTGGTGCCAATTTGGCACCACCGTCGATGTCCGAATTAGCCCCCTCCTCGGATACCGGCTCCGCGGTGGCGTCGGGGTCGTCGTCCTGCGCGCCGAACCGGGTGCTGGACTGGCGGCGTGCGGCGTCCTCGGCCAGGAGCTGCTTGATCTCCCGGTACAGGCGCGCGGCCTCCACGTCGTCCAGCGGCTTGCGCAGCTGTTCCTCGTCACGCTCAGCCAGCACGGCCTGCAGCCGGTCGGAGATCCCACGCCGCACCCACGGGCGCGTCGTGGCCCACCCCAGGCGCTGGATCGCGACCAGGCGCCGGAACCCGCACACCAGGACCATGTCCGGGGTCACGGTGATCGGCTGCAGCAGACCGACCCGCCGGATGGAGGCGGCCAGGGCGTCGATGTCGCCCAGGTCCTGCCGGTGCCGGTCACCGACGATGATCGAGTCGACCGCCACGTCCAGGCGCAACAGCCCTTCCGTGGTGTCCTGCGTCTGGGACGGGGTCTGGGTCTGGTCAGGCATCGCACACCACCCGCAGATCCGGTCGCACCGAGGGCTCCGGTGCCCGGGGCCGGGTGGGGCTGACGGCCACCAGTGCGCGCACGAGCCGCTCGTCGGCCAGGAGCTCGGTGGTGCGCTGCCCGCGCATCAGCCGGGCCAGCAGCCCGTCGCGGACCGCCAGCGCGGGGTGGTGGGGGTGACCGAGGACGACGGCGCACAGCGCGGTCCACCGTCGTAGCTCGAGGTCGAACCTGCCCAGCGGGGTCCTGTCCCGGCGCAGGTACTCGAAGGCCCTGGCGGTGTCCCCGGTGATGGTCAGGCGCTCGGTGATGTAGTCCAGGCACGCCCGGGCGTCATCGAGATCCCAGCCGAAGCCGGCCAGGACCCTGGCCGCGACGTCCAGCGCGGTGCGGGTCTCGACCGGTGCGACCTGCGTGGGTCGGGAGACGACCACGGTGTCGGTGGCATCGAGGTGGTCCAGCACCGCCGGGTCGACAGAGATCACTTCACCGGTGATGGTCTCGATCGACCTGGCGCCGTCGAGCTCGTAGTCGCTGAACCTGGTCGCGTCGTGCTGGTCAGAGGTCAGCAGCCGGCGGGCGCGCGACTGGTCGCACAGCAGACCGTTGGCGCGGTCCTCGGCCATCAGCGACAGCTGCACCGCACGGGTGACCGAGCCCCACGGGTCGTCGGCCTCCGCGGTCGCCGGGGCCCGCAGGACTTCGAAGGCCGCGTAGGCGGCGTCGTGCGGCGTCTGCCGGTACTTCCTGGCAAGGCCCGCGTACTTGGCCATGCAGAACTCGATCAGCTCGGTGGCCTCCGGGTCGGTCGACCACGCACGGGGGCCGTCCATGTGCAGACGGATCAGCAGGATCCGCAGCCCCTCACCGGTGGCGAACAACGGCCTCTCTTCCTGGCCGGTGCCGGCCTCTGGCGTCACAGAGCGTGTGGTGGGGAGTGTCGCGGTGGTCATCAGATGCCCGTCCCTTCGGTGCCATGCTGTGGTTCGGTCCGGTCCTGACGCCGGCCGCCCGGGGTGAGTGCCCGCTTGACGGCGCCGGCCGCGTTCTTCGCGGCCGCGGTCGGGCGGCGCATCGCGCGGCGCACGAGCGCGGCGTGCAGATCCACACCCCGGGCCAGGACCCGCCCGGCCAGCAAGGAAGGCAGGTCGCCGGCACGCACCCAGGTCACCTGCGGCATGTCCCGCCCGGACCGAGCGGGACGTTGCGCGGGGGCGTTCGTGCGACGGGACCGCTGGTCGAACGCGGCCGGGTTCGTCTGCGACGACGGCGCGGGCGCCTGGGACTGTGGTGGTTGAGCACGTGGGCTGCGACGGGGCTGGGCGTGCGGGGACTGGGGGTTCACAGGCTCATCTCCTCGGACTGGTGGTGCCGATGACCGGCAGCGGGTACCCGGCCGGTGGTTGAGGGCGTCACGGCGTGCGCGCGCAGCGATGTGGCAGGGATGGGCGTCGTCCGGGCGCTCGGCGTCGGGTCGTGCGGGTCGAACGCGGCGGTGATGGTCCGCCGGATCGTGCGTGCGTCCATGCCGGTGTGATGCGCGGCAGGCCCCAGGACCCGCAGGACCGAGTGCGGGTCGAAGCCGTGCTCAGCCAGGCGGTGGGCGGCCCAGGACAGGCGCCGCTGGCGTCCGTCGTACGGGCGCGACGCCACCCACGTCGCCAGGACATCAGGACCCGCGGACGCGTCGGGCGCAGCCCACGCGGTCTTGAACCCGTCGGGCCGGGAGGGCTCCACGAGCCGGCGCAGCGCCGCCGCGTCGACCGGGCCCGGGGTATACCGGCCGGTCATGACCGGCCGGTAGGTGGCCGGCTGGTTGTCCGCGTCGAGGACGAGCGAGGGCGGTACCAGGACGTGACTGCCCTCGCCGTGGAAGGAGACCTGCACACCGATCCCGGTCCACGAGCGCTGCCCGGTCCTGGGGGCGTGCGGGAAGTAGAGCTGGGCCCCGCCGGCCGGGGTGGCGACCATGAATGCCCACCCGTCGATCAATCCGGCAGCGCGCGCCGCACGGATCGCGGGGTACCCGCTGGCGCCGTGGCGGGCCGTGACCTCGACGACGTCGACCCCGGAGGAAGACCCGGTCGGCACACCGAGGTTCGCCGTCGGGTAGCGGGCCCACCACGACGCCACCCGGTCGACGTCGGTCGAGGCGTCAGCGGTGCCACGCGTGGTGCGCGGCCGGGTGTCACCGGGCCGGCATGGGAATACCGGCACGCCCGCGCCTGCCAGGAGCAGCGCGGCGTCCCGGGTCGTGTCACACCGGGCCGCGCGCTGGAGCTCTGCCAGCGGGCCGGGCCTCGTCGCGGGTGTGGTGTCCATGGGCCGACCATGACGGGCAGGTGTACTTGTCCAGGTGGCCCCCGATGTCCCCTTGACCCATGTCCCCCAGGGCCATCCTAGGTGGGGGACAACGCGTCACCGCAGGTCAGAGCCCTGAGGGCCCATGTCCACCAACTCGAACAAGAAATCTCGGGCGCATGCTTGACCAGCCGCTTGCGAGGCACCGATCGGCGCCTACGCACGCGCCCAGCTGCGCCCACCCCGGGGCGGCGAGCGGTGACAGCGAGTGGCCGTCGCCGTTCGTGGCCAGGCTCAGCAACGGTGACCGGGTGATCTCGCGCTGCGAGCAGAGGTCACCGGTGTTCGTCGAGTGATCCGGCGGCGGGCGCGATCCACGTGACCGGTGCCGGGGCACGGTAGTCGTGCGCAGGCTGAGGCCGGCCACACTGTCGTGCGTCATCTGCGGTCACCACAGGAGACCGCAGTATGCCTCAGCCGACCAGTCGGGCCTTGACGAGTCGAGCCGCGACCTTGTCAGGCACTGACCGGTCCCCGCACGCGGACTCGTAGCGTTCCAGCACCAAGCGCTCTCGTTCCGGGTCCTTCAGCTTGCCCAGCACGACCGCCAGCTGCTCGACGGCCCAGGGGTGCGGCACGGCATCCACGACCAGTGCCTCCCGCTCGGCGGCCTCTACGCACTTCTCCAGGATGTCGCGCGCTTCCTCCAGGCGCTTTTGGCGCTTCAGCTCAGCCACGGCCTCGCGGTAGTTCCCCCAGTACTGACCATCGAACGATCCTGCCTCGCGGCCGGCTTCCTTGCGCTGGCGAACCGCTTCCTTCTCCGCGCGCTCGCGCTGGTATTCGGCTTCGCGTGCCTCGTAGTCCCTGCGCTGCTGCGCGAAGTCCTGGTCGGGCTCGGTGTCGCCCGAGAACGCCAGGGTGACGCGCGCACGCCAGATGCCGTCGTCGCACCTGCCCCATGCCCGGACCGGGCACACCGCGTGCTGGTTCCGCCCGAGCCGCCGGATCTCGTTGCTGATCTTCGGCGCGTCCTCGGCGGCGACGTATCCGATGTGGAATCCGTTGACGAGCACCTTGACCGCGTTGGGGTCGTACTGGTTCTTCGGCTCCCGTTCCAGGACCGCTTCACCCATTTTTACGCCGCCCTCGGGCAGCCCCCAGGCCATGAACATGCGGCCGAGGTCCGCTCGCCGGTACGACTCCCCCTGGACCTCAAGATCCTCGTGCCACGACTGGCCGATACGGACGGGCGTCGACCTGGACGGTGCTGGCGCGGCGGAGGTCCGCGAGTCGGCCGCTCCTGGCACCTGCGCCGTGACATCGCCCTCGCGGTTCTTGCGCCGGAACAAGCCCATCGTGGTGCCTCCGAAGTGCGGTTGTACGGAAGTAGGAATCGGTTTGCGACCCTAGCCCCGCACGCCTCGCACCGGCCACGTATCCGGAGAGGTTCACCCGCCTGGCTCGTCTGCCGCAGGACATCAGCCGCGTCCCGTTCATCCTCGGGCTTGCCTCCGATGCACCGCAGGGGGTCCACCCCGAGTGCGGCGCGCGTCTGCTGCGATGGGTTGGCGCCGACGACGCCTGCGCGTCCGGGGGTGCGGCTCTGGTGACCTCGTGGTCGGGCGTCCTCCGATCCGCCCGCGCGACCGCGCAGCCGCCAGGCCGTCGAGGTGCGTTCACAGCTCAGGTCAGAGCGCGTTCACTGGCGTACCGTCCTCGAGCGGGCCGGGCCCGCAGGGCGGCGCAAGAACGACCACCAGTGTCGCGGCTGGCTGGGTGCGACGGCCGCCACCCAGCCGGCCCTGAGCGCATCGGACTGAACGTCGCTGATGAATTCGGCGTGGGCGTGGGCGAGATACGCCCATCGGGTCGATGAAGTCAGCGCCTTCATCGACCGGGTGGGTCGGCCGCCGAGGCGGTCCTTGACGGCCTGCTGCAGGCCGGCGAGATCGGTGTTCGCCTCGATCAGATCGGAGAGGTCGGCCATCTCGTAGCCGGCGGCTCGCATGACGGCTGCTCGCCCTGACAGGTAGTCGTCCGAGTTCTTGACCTGCCACCACGCCTCATCGGTCGCATCGACCTGCCGATCGGTCAGCGCACGAACTAGTGCGGGGGTTGGGATCGTCAGGTCGACGGCGGGGACGCCACTGCCACCAGTGGGCGACTCGTCGGGTGTTGAGCACACGATCGCTCCCTGCTTTCGTATGGCGTTGCTCTCGGATGGCGTTCGCGCATTGCAGCGTTGCGGGCTGCCGGTACCGCAGATCATTCCTGAGGAGCTGATGCCAGCACGACCCGACGAGCACCGCGCTGCCGCCTCGTGGTCGCGGGTCGGGTAGCCGTCCTGGGTGGTCAGCCTGCTTCGCGCGTGCGTGCTCGGCGTCGCTCCTGCCAGGTGTCCCGCTTGGCGTCGAGGGCCTCCTGGGTGCGCTCAGGGATGTCGAGGCCGTCCAGACCGTGGTCGTCACGGCCGAGGACCTCCTCGCGCAGCCGCCGGTCCGCGGCCTCGACGTCGCCCAGGGCGTGTTCGAGCTGGACCAGGTCCAGGCGGAGGGTCTCGTCCTCGGGCACGGCCCGTAGTCCTGTCGTGGCTGCGTGGCGGGCCAGGTCGTGGTCGCCGTCGGCCATGGCCTGCAGGAAGACGGTGTGCGCGACGTCGACGACGGCGTGCCCGATGATCAGGTCGTACCGTTCGCCCTCGGTCAGCCAGCTCCAGCCGTCTCGGCGCAGCAGGTCGAAGGGGCGTCCGCGGACCAGGTCCAACGCGGTGCGCAGGTCGGTGATCCCGGCTGCGCCGCGGGCGTGGGCGCGGACGCGCAGGCGCAGGAACAGGTCGGTGTCGATCAGCAGGTCGTGGACCTGGTAGGCCTCGCTGCCGGTCTGCAGGAACACGTCGGCCTGCCGGGTGGTGGGCACGTGCGGTTGGCCGGTGCGGGCGTTGGTGCCCAGCCACTTGCGTAGCTCGGCCAGGTCCTTGCGGATCCTGTCGGGCGGGAACTGCAGGGCCTCGGCCAGGGCCTGGCGCGGGGTGCCGTTGGGGTGCAGCCCGAGGTAGGCGGCGTACTCGATCAGCCGTGCCTTGTGCCGGATCGCCTCACCGGGCAGCTGGCCGGTGCGCAGAGAGACCGGGCCCAGCAGCATCAGGCGGGGCCGCACGGGGGTGTCGGTGAACCATTCGGCCACGTCCGCGTCGAGCTCGGGGTCGCTGTCCAGGATGGACTGCATGGTCTGTGGCGGGGTGACTGGTGCGATCCGGTCCAGTTCGTCCGGGGAGGTGACTCCGGTCGCCGCGTAGTAGTCGCTGGCTGCGGGCAGGACGGACCCGGGACCGGCGGGCTGGCTCGGTGTCGTCGGGCGGCGTTCCACGGTGTCGGGTCGCGGGATCCCGGTCGCGTCGGTCAGGGCCGGTGTCTCGTCGTGGCTGGTGGGGATGGGCATGGGGGTGTCGTCCAGGGCGTCGGTCGAGTCGATCTCGACGATCGCGGCGGCGGCGGCCAGTTCGGCCTGCGTTAGGCCGACGGCGGCCAGGTCGAGGTCGAGACCCAGGTCGGTGATCCGGATCCGGCCCTGGTTCACGTCGGCCACCGTGGCCTCCTCGGTGGGGTGGGCGGCGAGCGTGACCACGGCGCCGCCCGGCCGGGCGGGATGGCCCACCAGTGCCTCGATGAGTCCGGTCAGTGCGGGTAGGGCCGTGGCCGGGCCGGCGGCGATCACGGGATAGAACCACTCCCGGTCATCCCCGACGGTCGTGTAGTCCTGCCTGATCCCGTCTGCCAGCTGCGTGATCCACGCCTCGTCGTCCCCGCTGCTCGCGTCCGCGCCGTCGCCCGTGTCCTCGTCCGTGCCAATGTGGGCGTCATGGCCCGTGTCATCGTCGGTGCTGGTGTGGTGCGTGGCGATGCCGGAGAAGATCCCGAGGCTGGTGGGGATGTGGTCCAGGCCGATGGTGTGCGGGGTGAGGTTCTCGCCCCAGGGGTTGAGCGTGAGCTCGGCGGCAAGTGCGCGGCCGAAGTCGGCGACCTGGTCGGGATCCCCGGTCACGACCAGGTGCCGTGCGCGTTCCAAGTCGAGCAACCAGGTGTGCCCCGCACCGTCCTGCCCGATGGTGACCAGCATCGGGTACGGCTTGAACCCTGGCGGGTCCTCGTGGATCGCGTCGGCCGCGTTCAAGGGTGCGCGCCATTTCGTGTCGGACCCGGTCCACGGGAAGGGCAGCTGCGTGGGTTCGGCAAGGTGCAGCACGGCGTCCGTGGCGGACAGCTCCACGGCGACCAGCGCGGGACGCGGGGTCGTGGACTGTGTTGTGACTCCGGCCAGGGCGAGCAGCAACCGGTCCAGCCGCTCGACGTCGGACAGGGCCTCAGGCCCGGACACGCGCAGGGTGTGCTCGACCGGTGCCGAGACCGCGGGCGCGGGCCGGACCGCGCGTCCTGGGCGTCGGTGGCGTAGCTGCAGGGACCGCTTGCGCTGCCACTGGAGGTAGAGCCCGGCGGCCAGGACCACACCTGCGCCGGTCAGCCCCGGCACCAGCACAGAGCTGGTGTTCCCCTCGTCCGTCTCGTCCACGGCCTCGACCGGTTGGGGTGAGGGCGCCAGGGGCGGCGTGCCAGCCGAGGGTCCCCAGGGCGTCAGCGACGTCGGGCTTGTCGGCTGCGTCGTCGAGGCTGCCTCCGATGGTGCCGCGTTCGATGGTGCGGGTGACGGGCGTGCGGATGGTGAGGCGGCGGGCGACCAAGGACTCACGCCCGGGTCGGTTGCGGGCTGCGCAGACGGTTCCGGGCGGGTGCCATCACGGTCCGCCGCCTCTGGTGGTTCGGATGGTGCCGCGGGCGCTGAGGTGTCGGCGGGAGCGGGCGTGGTGGTGGGCGGGATGGTCAGCCGCCAGCCCGGTTCGATGTGGTCCGGGTCCCGGAGGCGGTCGCCACCGGGCTGCACCGTGGACGCGGAGGCTTCGACGATCTCGCGGTACCGAGCAGGCTCGCCGAGACGCTCACCGGCGATCTCCCACAAGGACTCACCACGTTCCACGACGTGCGTGGTGCTCTGACCGCTCTGCGTGAACGTAGCGGAACGGTCCCCAGAGGCAGGGCTGTGGTTCGGCTCGGTCGTCTCAGGGCGGTCGATGGGCAGCTGCAGGACGACGCCCGTGGGCAGGAAGTCCGGTTCACCACCCAGGACCTTCCGGTTGAGGTCGAAGATCTCGCGCCAGCGCGCCCCGTCGCCGAGGCGGTCTCGGGCCAGGCCCCACAGGGTGTCGTTGCGCTGGACGGTGTACGGCTTGGACTGCGGGGCCGTGCCGGTCTGGTCCCGGCTCGTCCCGCTAGTGGTGTCGTGGGCTGCGCCGGTGTTCGTGCGCGTGTCGGGGGCGTGAGGGTCGGCGGCCGAAGAGGCAGGGGCGGGTTCGGGGTGCAGCGTGGCGACGACGGAAACGGCCACCTCCGGGGTCAGGGCTTGGGCGGTGGGGATCGTGGCGAACAGAAAGGGCGCCGCGGCGACCAGGCGTGCGACCCATCCCTGGGGCGGCCCGGCGAAGTGGGGGATGCGCACGTTGCGCACCGCGACGACGATCTGGGCCAGGATCGAGACGCTCAACCAGGCCCACAGCACCCACCCGACCAGGATGCCCGCGACGATCAGCCCGGTACCGCTGGCCAGCACGCTCGGGGCGGTGGCCCAGCTGAGGTCGTCCGGCCAGAACGCGTGGTGTGCGGCCAGCAGCAGGAGGGGGACACCGGCCACGATCGCGACGAGGGTGAGCATGGCCAGCAGCCCGGCGATGCGCTCCCGGGCGGTCGGGGCACGCCCGGCAGCCGTGGCGGACATGGGCATGGCGGACCTGGTCGCGGCGGACGTGGTCGTGCTGCGCGATGTGCTCCTGGTCGTGCTTCGTGTCGTGCTCATTGCTCGGTCCCTCCCACGGTGCGGATCAGACGCGCGGTAGCAGTGGCGTTCACGTCCAGTGGTCCGACGCCGGCGACGCCGAGGAAGCGGGGTTGCCAGGTGTCGTGCACGGTGACGGTGATCCGGGTGCCGCCGGTGACGGTCGCGGTGCCCTGGACGCCGGCCGTTGCCAGGTAGGTGTGCGCCGCTCGCACGGCGGCGTGCGGGTCCACGACCGGGGCGTGCCCGGCCACGACGCTCGCGGAGACCTCCTGCCCCGCGGTCCGGGCGGCCTGCGCGGCGAGGCTGTAGGCCCGCTGGTGGGCGTGGGCCTGGCCGCCCAGGTCCACCGCCATCCCGACGCACAGGCCGATGATCGCGACGCCGGCCAGCGCCCATGCCGTCACTGACCCGCTCTCCGACCCGCCCGGACCGTGCCGGCCGTCGCGGGCTGGTGGGGGAGTGCGGGTCGAGCCGCGGTGTTCCGGCTGCTGGTCGACGGCGCGGCGACGGGCGGTGTCCGGTCGGGTCGGGCGTGGGTCGGTCGAGGGGGTCATGGGGTGGTGCTCCTGAACCTGTCGAGCGGGGAGGTCATGACCGCCTGGACACGCACGGTGCCGGGCAGCAGGCCGGGGGCGGCCAGGTCGCCCAGGGCGACATGGCAGGTGATCGTGGCGGTCACCGTGGAGCGCTGACCGGCAGGGGTGCCGACCTGGCTGGTGTCCACGTCCACAGCGAGCTGGGCGCAACGCAGGCCCTGGTCGGCAAGGCTCCGGTCGGCGGCCGCCCGGGCGTCGGTCTGCGCGGTCGTGACAGTCCGGGCGATGGAGGCTGCCCGGGCGGCGTCGGCGGCAGCGGTCTCGGTGACCTGCTGCGCGATCACGAGCCGTGCCGCCATCCCGACCAGGGCGACCGTCGCGATGAACACAGGCAGGATGACCAGGGCTTCGGCGACCACCGACCCCCGCTCCCGCATCGGCACCGAGGACCGGGCGTGCCGGGGACGGGCCTGACGATGGAGAGTCCTCTGGGAAGGGGTCATGGTCCGGTTCCCGCCGTGAGGCGCTCGACGGTGGCGGTCGAGTGCTGCGAGATGTGCGGGGTCCACCACGGCAGGACCGTCTGCGCCGTGCCGGTCACCCAGGCATGGGCCGTGGTCGCGGTGCGGGTGACGGTCACGCTCGAGGTGGGCAGGGCCCGGTCCCCGACCTGGGCGAGGAACCCGGTCGCGGCCTGGACGCCGTCCGCCTCGATCCCGAACTCGGTGGCGGCCGTGCGCGCTCCGAGGGTGGCGGCGTCCAGCGCGACCGACCGGGCGTGGGAGATCAGGGTCGCCTGGATACCGAGGAACGTCGCGGCGACCAGGAAGGGCATCAAGATGATGACCTGCACGGACGTCGAGCCGCGCTCACGCAGAGCTCGGGTGGCCCGCATCCCGGTCTCACCCGCCGATCTTGGCTGCCTCGGCGCGGATGTAGTTCATCAGGACACCGCCAGCGAACGCGGCGGCCGCGATCAGCAGGACCGTCCAGACCACCATCTCGGTGGAGATGGTCCCCTCTTCGCGGTGCCCGTCACGGTTGGCCCTCGGAGTGGACAGCCGGTCGGTGAGCACGTGGTGGGCCAGGACGAGCAGGGCAGACAGACGAAGCATGATCAGTTCCTTTCAACAAGGGCCTTCAACGTGGGCTGTGCAGGAGGGCTCCTCTCGGGTTTCAGGTGTGCGGCCCCGGTCGGGGTCGGGTCACCGGAAGGTGAGGCCGGGGTTCTAGGTGCTGGCGAGAATGCCGAGCAGGGCAGGGGCGCCGAGCAGGGCGGCGAACACGGCGGCCAGGAGCGCGCCGGGGATGGTCATGCGTTCGGAGGCGGCGTTCGCGGTAGCGAGGTCGTCGGTGAGGATGGCCTCGCGCAGGGCTTTGGAGCGTTCCTGGAGGGTCTCGATGGCGGCGCTGCTCTCGGTACCGGTCATCTCCAGGACGTCGGCGACGTCGTGCAGGTCGGGCAGTCCGAGATCGTCGGCCAGGGTCTTCAGCGCAGTCCAGGGCGGCACACCGGACCACTGGGTCTGGTCGAGCTCTTGGGCGATGCGGACGAAGACCCAGGACCGGCCCAGGGTGGCGGCGTTCTTCATCGCTTCACCGGCCATCGACCCGGCCGAGCGTTCCAGGGTGACCAGGTCGATGTACGCGGTCAGGGCGCGCCGTGCTTCCGCTCGGGCCTTTTTGGCCTCGTCGGCCACGTTGTAGTCCGGCAGGAAGAACATCAGACCCGCCACGAGGAGCCCGCCGACCACGGGGATACCGGCTGGGGCATCCACGCCGAAGACCAGCAGGGGGCTGACCAGGACCGTGGGGATCACAGCACCGAGCAGGGCGTTGCGGACCTTGTCCCCGTAGAACCGGGCCAGCGGGACCTGGAGCAGGCCCAGTTCCCGGGTCGGCGTCCGGGCCCACACGACCGGTGGCAGGGTCCGGGCGGCCCACAGGCCAAGCCGGTAGGCACCGTCCAGGCTGGCGGCCGGGCGGGTCGGGTCCGCTCCGTTGCCAGCCAGGTGGCGGGGTGGGGTGAACCGGCCGACCGCGTCGGCCAGGTCGACGTGGGCCGGCAGGAACCGGCCCACCAGCAGGAGGATCCCGAGGATCATGGCCGAGCCACTGAGCGCGACCCACACGATGGTGCTCATGCGGGCCTGCTTCCCGGGCCGGTCGCGACCAGGATCCTGGGCCGTGGTTGGCCAGCGGCCATCTTGCGTAGCGCCAGGAGCAGGACGACGTCGGCCACGATCAGTACGAGCAGGACGGCCTGCCCCAGCGGGGTGGTGTAGGGCTCGGCGTAGGTGCCGGTGAACGGCAGCACCGCCAGCACGATCAGGGAAGCCACGACGGCGATCCGGACGGTGGTGCGGTCCTTGGCCCGGTCGGCCTGGATCTGCCGTTGCGCGCGCACGTCGGCGGCGACGGCCTGGGCCTGGTGGTTCAGGATAGTGGCCAGGCCCTGACCACCACGCTGGGCGGCCAGGAGCAGGTTGGCGGCGATCAGGTCACCCGTGGGGTCGTCCAGGTCGTCGGCGAACGCCCAGATCGCCTCCCGGGTCGAGGTCTGGGAGTGCAGCCGGTCCACGAGGGTGCGCACCTGCGGTGCGATCGGGGCGGGCACCGACCGCAGGGTCGCGGTCAGGGCGCCTTCCAGACCGCGGCCGGTGATCAGGACCCCGGCCAGCGACCGGGTCCATTCCTCCATCGCGTCCAGGCGGGCGATCTGCGCTGCCGCCTCGGTGGTCGAGAGCAGGTGCGGCAGCCCGGCCACCGCGGCCGGGACGACGAGGAGCATGATGCCCCACCCGGTCAGCCCCCAGGCCGCCACCCCGCCGACCAGACCGATCCCGACCAGCAGCCACGTGCGGTGCGGCACCCGGGCCAGCCCGGCGCGCAGCCGCCGCAGCCCCGCCGGCGGTGCCGGTCGTTCAGGCCGGGCGGGCGCGCCCGACAACCCCGACACGAGGACCAGGATCCCGGCGACCACGATGGCGCCGCAGGCGGCGACCAGGACGATCATGCGAGCACCTCCTGAGCATGCAGGTAGGCCGCCAGGTCGAATCCCGCGCGCTCCAGGGCGCGGTACTGGTCCGGCAGCGTGCCCGGGACCGCGGTGCCCGTCGCGTCCGGGGCGAACACGTGGGTGGTGGCCACCCCGAGGTTCTCCCCCGGAGCCACCGCGACGATCTCCCGTACCCGACGCCGGGGCCGGTCCCCGGGCAGGTCCTGCCCGACAGGGATGTAGTCGAGGTGGACGACCACATCGACGGTGGCGGCAAGCTTCATCAGGGCCAGGTCGTAGGAGATGTTGTCCTGGTGCTCCATCGCGCACCCGGCCAACTTGTGGATCGCGCCCACCGCACTGGTGGCGTGAGTCGTGGACAGAGACCCGGTGCCCGACTCCATGACCTTGATCATCGGCCAGGCCTCCTTGCCACGGACCTCGCCGACGATCTGGCGGGACAGGTTCATCCGGAAGGACCGGTCGATCGCCTCGCCCAGGGTCGAGGCCCCCGCCCGCCTGCCGTCCGCTGTGAGCTCCCCGATGCCGCGGCGCTCCTCGAACGGGAACACGTTCGGGTGGATCTCCTGCAGGTGCAGCTCGAAGTCGGTCTCATACGTCCCGATGTACTCATCAGCCCCGATCTGCTGGCACAGGGCCCGCAGCAGGGTCGTCTTGCCTGCGCCCATCGCCCCGGACACCACGATCGACTTGCGCGCCCGCACCGCGGCACCCAGGAACGAGGCCGCCACCGGGGTCAGCATGTCCCGGCCGACCAGGTCGTCCAGCGTCTCCTTGAGCAGGCGGTGACGACGGATCACCACGACCGGCCGAGGGGTCACGAACGCCGTCGCGGCCAGCCGCTCACCACCGTCCAGGGTCAGATCGAGGTGTTCGCGCGCCGGGGAGAACTCCCGTGCGTTGACCTGGGAGCGGGAGGCCAGGGACTGCAGGAACTCGATCAGCTCCTCGTCGGACTCCGCGACCGGCGGCCCGGCCAGGTGGGTGCCGTCCTTCAGCTCCAGCCGCACGGTGTCGCAGCCGTTGATCATGATGTTCTCGACCCGGTCGTCGTCCACCAACGGCTGCAGCCGACCCAACCTGAACACGTGGTCGAACACGGCCCGGATCAGCGCCTCCTGCTCACCCGCGGTCAACGTGCCCGACGAACCAGGGGTGTTGACCCGGTCGGCGACGGTCCGCTCGACCAGCCGGGTGATGATCTCCCGGCCCCGTTCACGCTGCTCGTCCACCGGCAGCGGAGTGACACGTTGCCCGGTCAGGCGCGTCAGCTCGGCCGAGGTGGCCTTGCGCAGGTCGGCGACCAACTCCCAGTCCACCGGCGGAAGGTAGCGGCGGGTCCCGCCGTCCCACCGCGGAGCCACCGAAGCCCCCACGCCACGGGCCCCTGAAACCGTGGGGCGCTCCGGGAGTGAGGCCGGTGCGACCCAGGGATTCGACGTCGTCGGGATCGGTGCGGGTGCGGGGCGGGGGACCGGCCGGGTCAGCAGCGGGACCGTGCCCGGGTCGCTGATGTCGATCAGCGCCGGCACGGCAGGATCGGCCGCGACACGATCATCGAAACGGTCGGCCACGTGGTTGTCGAGGTCCTGCCCGAAGTCACCCTTGAGGTCCCCGTTGATGTCCCTGTCGATGTCGCTGCCGACATCCTTGTCGAGGTCCCCGTCTTGTCCGGTCGTCATGAGGTCACCTCCTGGCTCGTGCCCGGCTGGCTCGTGCTCGCCTGGTTCGTGCCCGGCGATGCCGTTGTCGCCGGTCGGCTCGAGGGCGCACCGGTGACGGGTGTCCTGGCGATCGGTGCCCTGCTGGGTGCCTGGTTCAGGTGGGTGCTGATCGCCGTGGAGGCCGCCCGCAGGGAGCGCACCAGGGCGCTGGTCTCGAATCGGCGGCGCGGCCACCGCCACCCCAGGTAGCGGGGCGGCTGCTCACCCCGGTGGTAGACCGCGGCCGTGGCCGGGTCGTGTGCGACCGTCGCGATCACCGGCAGCCCGAGAACCTGGGACATGTTCCGTGCCCCGTACGGGTTGCCGGGACCGACCAGCAACAGGCCCGGGTTGCGCCACGGCTGCTCGCGCACGACCGTCTCGGCCCACGCCCGGGCACCGGCCACCGCGGGCAGGTGCGTCCGGGTGACCAGCAGCGTCAGGTCGGCACCGTCCAGCAGAGGGCGCGGTGACCCGGGCAGGCCCAGCTGCCCGGCGTCCACGATCACGTCCCGGCCCCGGGTGCCCTGGTCGGCCAGCGCGGCCCGCAACGGGGCCCACAGGTCCCTGCAGGCCAGCGCCTGAGCAGGGGACTGCGGGCCAGGCAGGAACTCCACCCTGCCCGCGCTGTCCAGCGGCATCGTGTGCGAGTCGACTGCTTCGCGCAGCGGCCCGGTGGTGAACGCGAGATCGATCAGCCCCGAGGACTGCGGCGCCCGGCCTCGCAGCCACCCCGCCATCACCGCCGACGACCCGGTCGGATCGGCGTCCACGACCAGGACGTCGTGCGGCCACGCGAACGCCAACCCCAGCGCGGTCGTGGTCACCCCCGGTGAACCCTGGGCGGCGCACAGTGCGATGACGGCCATGTCACTGCTCCCTGGAGTCCAGCACGACCGACACCGTCGCCCCGGCCAGCCCTGCGGCCAGTTCGACGGCTTGCCCGTGCGGCAGCTGCACCCCGATGGTGGACTGCCCGGTGGCCGGGTCGGTGGAGAACATCGCCACCCGCCCCTCCTGGAACACCGGAGCCTCACCGGCTTCCTGGTTGGCCGGGGTGACCACGACCCGCACCGCGTCACCGACCACCAGGTGCTCGGCCCCGGTCGCCAACGGCACCCACACCACCGACTCACCCTCGGGGGGCACCAGGTCTCCGGTCACGGCGTCCGCGGTCACCACCGACCCGGCCGCGATGTCCAGGGCCGCGCGCTGTCCCACGACCTGGTTCAGGTCCTGCCCTGGCAGCGCGCGCAGCAGCGGGTCCGGCCGGACCTCGACCCGGGCCAGGTCACTGGCCTCGATGACCGCCCCGCGTTCGATCGTGCTCGTTGCGGTCAGGACCGGGACCGTCTGCGCGCTCGTCGCGAACAGCCACGCCGCACCCAGGCCGCCGGCTAGGACCAGGAGCGCTCCGGCGACCACGGTTGCCGGGCGCCACCGCAGCTTCGGCGGCGTCACCAGCACCGGTCGCGACACACCGGATCTGGCTGGGGGTGCTGCTGTGGGGGATGTTCTCTCGTCGGGTGTGGCCGTGTCGGTCATCTGGGGTGCCTCCCTGCCATCCGTGCCCGTGGCTCAGCTCACGAGCACCTGTGCCTCACCGACCGTCAGCTCGACCTGGGCAACCAGCCCGTCCAGCGTGATGGTCCCTTCCTGTCCAGCGCCCTCCCACTCAACGACCCAGTCCGAGGTCGCCGTCACCGTGTACCGGCCACCCGGCCGGTTGTGGGACTCGCTGGTGTAGACGTGCCCGCAGTCGGGCGACGGCTGGAACCCGAACGACTCCCGGTACGGGGTCCCGGCCGTGGTGCACTCGATCGTCGTGCCGTCACCCATGTCCCACGTGAGCCGATGTACTCGCGCCGTCGCCGTGATGGTGATGCCGCCGGCCGAGGCAGACTCGGTCACCGGGCCGAACGTGCTCGGGCGCGGATCGTCCACCCACAGCCATACAGGAACACCGACCAGCCCGGTCCCATCCGGGCGGGGCGCGATCCCGATGTCGATCGCGCGCAGGTTCATCTGCTCGACCGCCCGCTCGGCGACCTCACGAGGCGAGGGTCCCTGGGCGGCGACGTCCGGGGGAGCGGCCAGCCACACGAACGACTCGAAGTCCTGGGCGAGGTTGAAGCAGCGGTAGATCGCGCCCGTCTCGGCGCCCCGGCCCGCCCACACCGGATCCGAGGGCGGCGGCTGCGGGTTCGCACGGGACACGTAGCACTGCAGCTCGTTCGACCACGCCCCGTCCCCAGACGAGCACGGAACCACCGTCACATCGGCACCGTCCGGATCCAGGATGTCGCGCATCGTGCACGGGCTGCCCGGACCGGTGTCACGCGGCTTGTCCGCAGCGGGGGCCGCGGTGTCCCCCGAAGGCTGCTCCTGCTGCGAGCCTGGCCCAGGCGCCGCACCCGGCACAGTGACTTGTAGGACGCATTTGCCGGATGCGAGGTCATACTTGATGCACTTGGTATCAGCATGTGCCGATGTGCTTGTGAGTGACAAAAGCGCTGTTGCTGCCAGGGCTATGGCTGCGGTTACTCGGCGGGGCATGGCTTCTTCTCCAGGGTCTCACTGGATGCCACTCGCCAGCCGTCCTCCTGGCTTTTATCCCACGAGTAGTTGGCGACGTGATGCCTTTCCCAGCCAGTCTCTGGTCGGTCCGGATTCGCAATCGATTCCCCGGCTGAATCGATCAGGTCGATCCCGCGGATGTCGATGCATACGTCAACGACGACAGTTGGCACGATTCCGGAGTCAGGATTGGAGTTGTCTAGAGATACGGTCTGGACGGCCAACTGGGCAATTTCGGTCGAGCCGGTCTGGTGTTCGCCGTCGCGCCGTTCCTGTTCGTACAGGCGCTTGTACCCGGAAAGGGTTGCTCCGGTCGCTACCGTCTCGAGCTGGTCCAGGGCGACGTCGTGGTCGGAACGGATCTCGTCGTTGACGCGGTAGAAGTCGCGGACCAACGCCTCGGCTCGCGTGGCTGCCTGCTCTTCGTCGCTCTGGGCGCTCGGTGTCGCTTCCGCGGGCGGCGAGGTCGAGGGCGTGGCCGTCCGGGTCGATGGTTCGGGGGAAGGGGGAGGAGTGGTTGTGCACCCGACGGATAGCAGCAGGACAACGCCTGCCAGAACGATCGGTCGTGTGCTCCTCATGGCCACCACTTCCCACCCGCCGCCGCGCGGCCTGGGGGCGCCGCACGTGCAATCCGGCGACCGCTGACCGACGCGGCTGCGGTCGTCGAGGGAAACCATTGCCACACGAGGCAGGGTGAAACGCAAGGCGTGCGCTCTGCGGCCAACAGAAGATCCGGTCGCATCTACGTGGCCGGCGCGGGGAGCGAGCGTGGTCGACGTCATGGACGCGATCGTGGCAGAGGCATGTACTCGACGACGTCCTTCGCGACGTCCCCCAACGCCATGTCCCCCACCCCGGATCGCCGCTATTTCCGCAGGTCAAACCATGTCCCCCAACTCGGGAATATTGATGAAGGCGCTGGGTGCGCGGGACGTCGAGTTGGTCACTTGTCCAAAATGCCCGGCACGGCGTGTGTCGAGACGCTGCTCGGATCGCCGTGTCCGTTTCGCATTGTGAAAAGAGGAGCAAGTGTCCCGGGGCCCGCGCCGGTCGATCACCGCCCACGCCTTCCCCGTGCCGCAGGGCCGGTGCATGGTCCCCGGCGCCGGGTCGTGATGGGGTGCGAGGCTCGGGTGGCTTCGAACCGGGTTCGCCCGGCTCGGTGGATGCCCAGGACCCGGCTTGCCGTGGCCCGTACCATCGACCCGGGGCCGCCGGAGGGCGGGTCTACGGGGTCAAGCTACTGGTGAGGTTTCGATGACGCGTATGACAGGCGGGGAGCTGTGGATCGCGCGCGAGGACCTCGGTCTGGGCCGAGCCGAGCTCGCCACCATGCTGAACGTGACCCCGGCGGCCGTAGCGGCATGGGAACAGGGCAAATCCCATGTCCCCCACCGGGTCACCGACGCGATCCGCGACCTCATGGCTGGCAGAGGTGCCGCCGTCACTGACCTCGTTGCCGAACTGCGCGCGATGGCTGATCCCCAGGTCGTGATCTTCTGGAAGCCGGACGCTGTCCCGCCAGGCCGCGACGGTGCAGTGCGATACGGCTTCGGCTGGTGGCGCCAGGTCGTCCGTGAAGCCCGGAAACAGGTCCCTGAAACCCGGGTCGGTAGCCCCGAAGAGATCGCATTCATCCGCAGCGAAAACCCGGACTCTCGACACCTTTCCCGCGACGAAGAAATCCCCAAAGAATAGGCGCGTAATCGCGTGATTCGCCGCGCATAATGACCCACCGTGGCGTAGAATAAAGGCAACGGCCACAGAAATCGTCTGGGCCAGGACGGCAGAAGGAGCCGACCATGTCTGTAACGCTGGAGAACAAGAACGTCGAAAAGCAGGCCGGAAACAGGCCTGCACCGAAGGTTGAATTCGGCCTTCTCGACCCGCGCACGCTGCTGGTGGAGACCAACGTGCGGGCCGAGGCGAACCTCACGCCCCGGTTCCTCAAGAGCATCCGTGACAACGGGGTGCTGACCCCGATCCTGGTGCAGCGCACCGAGCACGGGCTGCGGGTGCGTGCCGGCCAGCGCCGGACGCTGGCAGCCATCGAGGTCAACCTGGCGACCATCCCGGCGATGATCGTGCAGGGTGACGAGGACCAGGTGCGGCGACTGCGTGAGCAGATGGCTGAGAACGACGACCGTCAGGCTCTGCGGCACGCCGACCGGGTGGCCGCGTTCGAGCAGATGTCCCTGCTCGGTGTCTCCGCCGTTGAGATCGCGAACACGACGGGGCACAGCACGAGCGACGTGAAGGCAGCGCTCAAGGTCGCCAAGACGAAGAAGGCCAAGGCCGTGCAGGCCAAGTACGACATCGACCTTGAGAAGACTCTCGTCCTGGCCGAGTTCGAGGACGATACCGAGGCCGTCAAGGTGCTGACCGAGATCGCGATCAAGAGCCCCGAGAGGTTCGCCCACGCCGCCCAGCAGCGGCGCGACGACCGGGACGCTGCCGCCCGGCTGGCCGAGGCCACCAAGGCCCTGGCCGACGCCGGGATCAAGCAGGTCACCAACTGGTCCACGGAGGTCCACGACAACAAGGCGGCCCGGGAACTGCAGCACCTGCAGACCGGTGAGGGCAAGGCCCTGACCCCGGAGGCGCACGCGATCTGCCCGCAGCGCGCGGCCTACATCAGCACGTCCTGGAACGGCGACATCCACGTCCGGCACGTGTGCCTGGACTACAAGGCGGCCGGGCACAAGCTGAACCGGACCAACCCCAACGACACCCGCACCGAGCAGCAGAAGCGGGAAGCCAGCGCCGAGCGGGCCGAGGTGATCGCGAACAACAAGGCCTGGAAGTCCGCCGAGACCGTCCGTCGCGAGTGGCTGGCCGCCTTCGCCAAGCGCAAGGTCACGCCCAGGGACGCGGCCGTGTTCCTGGCCGAGACCATCGTGCTGGAGGCGTACAGCATCGAGAAGGCCAGCCTGAGCGTGCACGACCTGGCCCGGGAGTGGCTCGGCCTGACCGGTGCGAACCGGCTGGGCGGCAGGCAGGCCCTGACCGACCTGATCGCGAAGTCGACCCCGGCGCGTGCGCTGCACATCTCGCTGGTCCTGACTCTGGCCGCCATCGAGGCCCGCACGGGGACGCACACCTGGCGTCGCGCTGGCTGCGAGGCACGGTACTTCCGAGCGCTGGAGGCCTGGGGCTACGCCCTGTCCGACGTCGAGCAGATCGCACGCGGCCCGCAGGAGACCCCGGCCGCACCCGGCACGAAGCAGGCTGCGTCGACCCCGGCACCCACGGCCGGACCGGCACCGGCCGCACCGGCCGCCAAGCCCGCAGCAGCGTCCACGGGAGCGCCGAAGGCGGACAACCCCGCACCGGGTACCAGCCCGACCAAGACGGCCAACCCCACCAAGGTGGTCGACGCCAAGAAGGTGACCACCCCGGGCAAGGGCGACGCCCAGCCCCAGGTCCCGGCCGGTGGCAACACGGTCAAGGTTCAGGACAAGCCCGTCCCCAACCCGACCAAGCCCCCGGCCACAGGAACCGGTGTCGCGGCCAAGCAGACGGCCGTGAAGCGGCAGCCGGTCAAGCCGAAGGACCAGAAGACCGCCGACGCCCCGCAGCCCGCGACCGCCGGAGCGCGGTAGCACCCGCCGCGTAGCATCGGGTCCAGGAGGCCGCCATCCCCGTACCGGGGGATGGCGGCCTCTTTCGCATGCCCTGGGGGAGTCGAGCGGCCCATTCCCGGGTCCCGCGCGGGGCCTCACCGCCGTGGTCCCCGGCAGCAGCGACACGAGCGCCGAGCAGCGACAGCGGCACACGCGCGCGACGACGAAAACGCGCACGCGACACACGCACGCGCGCGCGGCTGGCGACGCGGCGCAGGCGGCTGCGTGGCTGGTGCAGGCGGGCACCGGGATGGCGGGTCCCGCGGACCGCTACGACGAGGGCCACACACCTCTTGCACAAGCCGTGAGCGGGGGTCGCTGAAGCGACCCGGAACAGCCCACCGAGTACCTGGGAAGGGGGTGGGGGCGCGTGATGACGGTCCATGTGCTGAGCGCCGGGAGCGGGTACACATACCTGACCCAGCAGGTCGCCAGTGGCGATGCCCCACGGGGCCGTGGGATGTCGTTGACGGACTACTACATGCAGCACGGCAACCCGCCCGGCCGGTGGGTCGGCTCGGGCCTGGAGCAGCTCGGGGTGTCCGGACTGGTGCTGGAGAAGCAGATGAAGTCGCTGTTCGGGGTGGGCCGTCACCCGGACGCCGGCCGCCTGGAGCTGGAAGCTCTGGCTCGTGGTGCGTCGAAGCATGACGCGGATCGGGCGGGGTGGATCGGGCGGGCGTTCCCGACGTTCGAGTCCCGCCCGGATGACGGGTACCGGCAGGCGTTGGAGGCCGCGTTCGAGCGGTTCGCTCGGGAGAACGACCGGCCGCCGGAGCCGGGAGTGGAGCGGGACCTGATCCGCTGGAACGTCGCGGGCTCCCTTGCACAGCAGGAGAAGCACGCCAAGGGCGGCGGCCCGGTCACGGACACGGAGGTCGCCACGTGGTTGGCCAAGCGGGGCCAGCAGCCCCGCCGGGCGGTAGCGGGGTACGACCTGGTCTTCACACCGTCCAAGAGCATCAGCGTCCTGTGGGGTCTCGGGAATCCGGCCACGCGGGAGGCGATCACGCGGGCGCACACCGACGCCTGGCAGGACACGCTGGCGTGGATCGAGGCCGAGGGTGCGCTGACGCGGGAGGGCGCGGGCGGTGTAAGGCAGATCGACACCCACGGCCTGACCGCGGTCGCGTTCGACCACCTGGACTCCCGGGCGGGGGACCCGAACCTGCACACCCATGTCGCGGTCTCCAACAAGGTCCGCGGCGTCGACGGCCAGTGGCGGGCGTTGGACGGCCGCGTCCTGCACCACCTGGCCGTGGCAGCCAGCGAGCGGTACAACACCCGCATCGAGCAGCTCCTGGTCGACCGGCTCGGCGTAACCTTCCACACCGAGACCCGAGGACGGGGCAAGCAAGGCGTCCGCGAGATCACCGGCATCCCGAAACTGTTGAGGGACACGTTCTCCCGCCGTCGGGCCGCGATCGAGGAGTCCTACGAGACCCTCCGCGCGGCCTACCGGGCCAAGCACGGGCACGAGCCGGGAACGAAGACGGCGTTCGGGTTGACGCAGCAGGCCAACCTCGACACGAGGCAGGCCAAGGGCACCCCGGTCGGGCTGCGCGACCGCCTCCCGCAATGGGCCCAGGTCGCCGCCCGGGTCCTGGGCGGCCCGGACGGGGTCGTGCGGATGCTGACTACCGCGCTGCACCCGCGCCCCGGGGCTGGCCGGGTGGTGGTCGACGAGCCGGAGTCCCTGTGGCGTGCGGTGGCACAGGACCTGGCCGGGCGTGGGGTGGCCCGGTGGGCGGCCGGGGACGTCACTGCTGCCGTGGAGCGGCTCGCGGTTCGGTGGCCGCGCGCACGGGTGTTCCGGCCGTTGCGGTACCGGGCACCGGTCGCCCGCCAGCGGCTGCTCACCGACCTGGCTGGTGGGGTGCTGGCCGATGGTGACCTGGTGGAGGCGTGCCTGCGGAACGTGGCCGACCGGCACTCCACGTGGACGGCCTACACCCTTCAGGCTGAAGCCACCCGCCTCGCGAGGGAGTACGCCCCGACCGGCACCGACCTGCTCGCCCTGGCCGCGACCATCACCGGGCACGCAGTGGCGGGGAGCTTGCAGGTGTCGGCGCCGGAGGTGAACGAGCCGCCGGACGTGATGCGCCGCAAGGACGGCGAGAGCGTCTACATGGTGCACGGCTCCACCCGGTACACGTCCCTGGCGGTCCTGGAGGCCGAGGACCAGCTCCTGACCGCTGCCCGCACCCCCGGCGGCCTGACCATCGACCCCACCACGGTCGACCACGCCATCGAGCAGATCCGCCTGGACACAGGCCGGGTGCTGAACCCGGGGCAGCGGGACCTGGTCGCGTCATTCGCCTCGAGCACCCGCCTGGTGGCGGGGATCGGCCCGGCCGGCACCGGCAAGACCACCGTCATGCGCGCCTTCGCGACAGCGGTCCAGGAGTCCGGCGGCAAGCTGATCGCGCTGGCACCCTCGGCCGCCGCCGCAGAGGTCCTCGGTGCCGACCTCGGCAACAACATCACCACCGAGACCCTCGACATGTTCCTCCTCGCTGCCCGAGGTGCCGGCGGGGCGCGCCTGCGTGAACGGCTGACGGTGGAGCAGGGGACGGTGGTGCTGGTGGACGAGGCGAGTCTGGCCGGCACGCTCGCCTTGGCCGAGGTCGTGACCATCACCCAGCAAGCTGGCGGCAGTGTCCGGTTGCTGGGGGACCCGGCCCAGCTCGGTGCCGTCGCGGCCGGTGGGGCCTTGCGGCTGGTCTCCGAGCAGGCCGGCGCGGTCGAGCTCACGAAGATCCACCGGTTCCACACCACCGGTGAGGCCGATGCCTCGCTGCAGATCCGCGAGGGGGATCACCGGGGCCTGGACTTCTACATCACCGCCCACCGCACCCAGGGCGGGTCGGCGGCGGCGATGGCGGAGGAGATGTTCGCCAATTGGCAGACCGACTCCGACACGGGGCGCAGGACGATCATGATCGCGGCGACCAACGACCTGGTCACCAGCCTGTCCGCCCGCGCGCGCCTGCACCGGGTGGCCCGGGGTGAGGTCGAGGACGACGGCGTCATCCTGCACGACGAGACCCGGGCCGGGGTCGGGGACGTGATCGTGACCCGGCTGAACAACCGCCACCTGTACGCGCAGGACGAGGACGGGCACATCGACTGGGCCAGGGGCTGGGTCCGCAATGGTGACCTGTGGAGGGTCGAAGCACGTGGCAGGGAGGGTGCATTGCAGGCCCGGCACCTGGACACCGGCGCGACCGTGGTCCTGCCCGCGGACTACGTCGCCGCGCACGTCGAGCTCGGGTACGCCGCGACGATCCACCGGGTCCAGGGCATGACCGTGGACACCTCCCACGCCATGGTGGGCGTGGGGATGACCCGCAACGAGCTGTACACCGCCATCACCAGGGGCGCCGACTCCAACCGGGTCTACGTCGAGGTCGAGGACGTCCTGGATCTGGACCCGCACCGGCAGCCGGCCACCGAGCGGGCGGTGCTGAACGCGCTCAAGGGCGTCCTGGACCGCGACGGCGAGGAGAAGTCCGCCCACCGGGTCATCGAGGACGACTGGGGCTACGCCCACTCCCTGGCCCGCTTGGCCCCGGAGTACGAAGACGCCTACATGGCCTTCCTCGAGCCCGACCGCACCGGCCGTCTGGCCGAGGCTGTCCGCACCGTGCTGCCCGAACGGGAGGCGAACCTGGTGCTCGCGGACGAGGCGTGGCCGGCCTTGGCCAAGCGGCTGTCCATGCACGAAGCCGCTGGCGCCGACCCCGAGACCGTCCTGCGGCATGCGGTCGGGACGGGGTTCGGTGATGCGAAGTCGATCGCGAAGGTCCTGCACTACCGCATCGGTCTGCCCCAACCCCACACCACAGACGCCGACTCGCGGGGTCTGCCGGTTTGGATCACCACCGCACCCGACACTACCCAGAACATCCGGTGGGATCAGGCCACGGCCGCTGGACCCGGCGGGCCGGGCGCGACCCAGGGGTTCACTGGCCTTGCCATGGCGGACGCGGCAGCCTCGACGGTGACGACCGGGCCGCGAGCAGACGCCGGTGCGGGCACCGACACCACCGGGCACCCCGAGCGGTCGATGGACGTAGCGCAGCGGGCAGTGGTGGTGGAGATCACTGCTCACGCGTGGGCCTGGTGGTCGAACCAGAACACGACCCAGGCCTGGGCGGGCCGGTACATGACCAGCCGTGGCCTGGCGGGTGCCGAGTGGGGTGTTGCGCCGGCGTCGTGGACCGGGCTGACCGACCACCTGCAGTCCCTCGGCTACACCGCCGACCAGCTCATCATCGCCGGCGTCGCGACACGAACCAGGAACGGGCGGCTGATCGACAAGTTCCGCAACCGGATCCTGTTCCCCTACCGCGACCAGACCGGGACCGTCGTTGGCGTCACCGGGCGCATCAACCCCGCCGACACCAGCACGGGGGAGGGGCGGGCACCGAAGTACCTCAACACCCCCGAGACCCCGGCCTACCGCAAGGGCGAGCTCCTGTACGGGCTCGACCCCGACGCCGTCGCGCGCCTGGCGGCCGGGGCACGACCGGTCCTGGTGGAGGGACCCGCCGACCACGCCGCCCTGCACCTGGCTGCGGTCCGCCTGTTCGAGAAGACCGGCGTGCAGATCGTGCCGGTCGCTGCCGGCGGGACCGGTGTCACCCCGCAGCACCTGCGAGCCCTACGCGAGGCATCGGGGCGGGACCTGTCCGACCTGATCGTCGCCCTGGACCCCGATACAGCCGGAAGGACCGCGGCCGCCCGCGTCTGGGAGGCCCTCACCCCGAACGAAGCCGCCCACGCCCACGCCCTGGAGCTGCCGGCCGACCCCGCCCAGGTCGCCCACGAAGACCCCGACATCCTCACTGCAGCGTTGGCCGGGCCGGTCCCGTTGGCGTGGTTCGCGATGGAACCCAACCTCCAGCACATCCGATCCCTCGATCACGCCGAGCGGCAGCTCTTCCTGCTGCGGGCCCTGGTCGACCACCTCTACGACCGCGTCGAACCCCTCCAGCGGCCGGCCCTGGTCGAGCACATCGCGCGGACCGTCGGCGACACACCCGGCGCGAGCACCCATGCCCAGCTCGACGTTCCCTCCGTGCGGCGAGTCGTGACCGATCACCTCGCCGACCGGATCCTGTCTGACGCGCCGACCAGCCCGAACCAGGACCTCGCCCTGGACACCGACCCCGCCGCCTGGGGACACCACGTGACCGACGCCGCGCCTGCCGCGGAGACGGACCCGCTCGTGGCGGCGTGGCTGGCCCGGCACGCCGACCTGGTCGCCACACGCCTGGACGCCCTCGTGCGGGAGGCCCTAACCGACCCGCAGCTCTGGATGGAAACCATCACCCCGCCGCCCCCGCCCGGCTCCGACCGCGAGGCCTGGCTGGCCGCGATGCGGCAAGTGCTGGCCTACCGCGACCGGTACCAGATCACCGACCCCGCCCACCCGCTCGGACCGGACGTCGATGAGGGTGAGCGCGGCGACGCGCGCGCCATCGCCAACCGGGCCCTGGACACCATCACAGCCCACGGCACCGGAACCCGGCTCGCGGGGCCTGTGGCTCGGTCCCGCCCGAAGCCGATGGAGCGCGTGCCAGTGGTGCTGGCCGACGCGCGGGCCAGCGCCGAGCGGATGCGCCGTGAGGCCGACGAACGTACCCGACGCGACCGAGCCGAGCGGGAACGTGACCGGGTGACCGACCGGGCCTGGTAGGCGAGACCGGCCGGCGATCGGGTACTGCTGCCGAGCAGCCCGACGCCGTCCCGATCACCAAGGGCGACGTGGCCCGGCGCAGCGGTCAGTGGGTCTTGCGGTAGATGTCGGCCCGGTCCGGGACGCCGATGCCGATCATCTGCCAGCCCTCGGGCACCATGGCGTGCAGCTGGTCGCGGCCTTCCTCGTAGGTCTCGGTCTCGACCTCGAGGTCGCGCAGCTGGGACGGTTCTTCGCCGCGGACGGCGGCGCGGGTGTTGATGGTGGCCGTGACTCTCATGGGGGTGCCCTTTCTGGGGATCGTGCTCAGCACCATGATGCGCCCGACCCCCGACATCCGAAGGCACGACACAGCCTGCGGGGTCGTCAGCGTCCGTCTCGCGAGGGCAAGAACGCACCGCGCCGGACGGTTCAGGGCAGTTTTCCACAGGGGCTCGTTCTACCGAGCCTGATCCCGGGACCCTGGTTATGGTCGATCACGAGAAACCCACGCCGTCGCCCCGCATCGCGAGGTGGCGCTACCTGCCGGCCTCGTCCGGGACCGATGGAGGAGGGGCTGATGGTGGACCGGATCTGGCTCGATGTGCCCTTCGCGGAGAAGGACGAGGCCAAGGAGCTCGGTGCGCGCTGGTCCCCGGACGCCAAGCGGTGGTTCGCTCCGCGCCCAGGGATGACGCGCCTGGAGCGCTGGGCCGCGCTGCCCGACGTCCCGGACCTGCTGCCCGGGGAGAACCGGACACTCGGCTCGGGTCTGTTCGTCGACCTGGTGCCTGCCACGTGCTGGTTCACCAACGTGCGTTCCTGCGTCAGCCCGAAGGACTGGGAACGACTGCGCCGGATGATCACCCGCCGCGCCGGGATGCGGTGCGAGATCTGCGGCGCCGCCGAGGACCGGCCTACCCGTCGCTGGCTGGAGGCCCACGAACGCTGGGTCTACGACGACGCCCACGGGACCCAGACCCTGGCGCGCCTGATCTGCCTGTGCACCGACTGCCACACCGTGACCCACTTCGGGTTCGCGCAGGTCCGCGGCCTGGAAGAAGCCGCCTACCTCCACCTCATGGCCGTCACCGGCATGAACCAGGCCACCGCGTACGCGCACGTCCAGGACGCGTTCGCCCTCTGGGAGACACGATCCGCCCGGACATGGGACCTGGACCTGTCCCTGTTCACCGACGCCGGGGTGAGCGTGCGGCGCCCGCCAACGGCGAGCGAGCGTCCGGCCGCTGTCCAGGCGGCGTTCGTGGCCATCGACGACGGGATCAAGGAGCGGGCCGCGCAACGACTGCGCGCAAATGGTATCCGCCAGCGAGCCGAAGCACGCGAGCACCCGATTCCGGATCTCGCGGCAGGGCCCGGGCTGGTCATGGTCTCGACCTCACTGGAGCCGGTGGGCGAGGTCGTCCAGCACACACGACCGGCACGAACCACGTCGTGGCTGCAGCGCCTTATGACGCGCCTGCGCGGTGAGCAGGGCCAGTTCTGACGTCCTGGACAACCAGGCCCGGTGCACCTCGAACGGTCCCGTGTCGGGGCGTGGACCCGGCAAGCTGTTCCGGCGTCGGCGTCAGGTTAGCCGCCACTGAACAGGGCCGTGCGGACCAGGCGCGTGAGGACCGCCTCGGTGATACGGGTTTTGACCGACCACGTGCCCAGGAGACCCTGGACGGTGATCGAATCGAGGCCGGCGGCGGTCGTGAGCCGGTAAGGGGCGTCGAGGTGCCGAGACGGCCAGTCCACACCCTGCCGCTCCAACGCCGGCGGGCAGGCTCGGTACGAGCTCGTCCAGGGGGAGTGGTGGGCTCCTGCTCCATCGCTCTGCGCGCGAGCGACATCGACAGCTGCTCCAGATCCGAGACGCCACACCCCCAGATCGACCCCAGCGCGCGGATGTGGTGGACCCCGGGCGGTTCGCGACGCCCGGGCCGGCGAACTCAGGCGCCGCCGCGGGCGTCCAGGAGTCGGTGCAGTTCGTCGCCCGTCAGGGGGTTGTGCAGGAGAGAGGACCCGCGGGCCTCGCGGATCTCACGGTACTTCGCCAGCATCCGTGTGTAGACGTCGAGCATGGGCATGTGCGAGCCGACCGCGCCGCCACGCCGACGACATGACGAGGCAGTGACCAGCCCGGGTTGGTTTCGCACAGCGCATCGATCCGGGTCCTGGGTCGCTTGGATGAATCGATGGGTGGCAGGCTGTACGGCGTGAACGCTTCGGAGGTGCCACGGTCGGGCTGGGCCCGGTGGCGCGCGCTCAGCGGCGTGGAGCGGCTGAGCCTTGTGCTGTCGGCGCTGATCGGGGTCGGCTTCATCGTGGGTTCGGTGCTCGAGGGTCCGGGCAACGTCTTCACCTTCGTGGTGGGGGCACTCTTCATCGGCTTGACCGTGTGGCGGTGGATAACCTGGACGCGGGCGAGCGCACCGGGCCCGCGCTCCACCGACTAGACGTCCCGCGGGCACGCTGACCGCGTGCTGGGTGTTGATCGTGCGCCGGTAGGTCTCGTCGGCCGGGTCGATCAGCGCGAGCAGGTGGATCGTCTTGGCGATGCGTCCGTACTCGGTGATCGCCGAGCCGAGCGGGGTCGGATTCCCCTCGCGGGTGAGCATCTTCAGCACGTCGTAGGCGCACCGCCCCGGTCGCGAGCGAAGCGGCTACGCGTGTCATGTCGTGGTGCCGCCGCCGGCTGCGACCCACCTGCCGGCCGGGCTGCGCGGCCTGGTCGCGGTCACGAGTCGGATCCCAGGCCGGGTGGCGTGACCGGCGGGTGCTGCTCGTCGTGCCGTGGTGGTTC
This sequence comes from Promicromonospora sp. MS192, assembly GCF_049532985.1. Taxonomy (GTDB): domain Bacteria; phylum Actinomycetota; class Actinomycetes; order Actinomycetales; family Cellulomonadaceae; genus Promicromonospora. The sequence continues at coordinate 1,494,334 of NZ_CP186693.1, forward strand.
GGGTGGCTCGTCGCTCGCGTGGTCGATTCCAGGGCCGGCGTCGGGATCTTGTGCCGGTGCCTCGTGCGACACGTCGCTGCCTGTCTGGATCCTCTGGTCACCTGTCGCGTCGCTTGGCTGGGGGTCGTCAGTACTCCCGTGGGCCGGCGAGGGTTGCTCTTGCTCGTGCTGGACAGGTCGGGACGTAGATCGGGATCCAGGTCTGGCTGTAGGTCGGGATGCGGTGCTGCTGCGGGCTGCACCGTCTTCCCGCGGGCCATGGTCGGGGTTCAGGTGTCTGTGGGTCCGGGCGCGGGCGGCGTCGTCGAGCCTGGTGATCGCGTGGGCGGTGTGCGTGGTGTAGCGGACCAGCCACCGCAGGGGGCCGGTGCCGATCAGGCCCAGGGTGATGAACAGGTACAACGGTGGGTAGGACCAGGCACCCAGCAGCACGGCCCACGAGTTGACCACGTGCCGGGGCATGTCGTCGGCCACCGTGTCGATGATGAAGACCCAGAACACCCCGACGAACAACCCCACGAACATGGTCATCGCGAGGCTGGGCCGGTCTCCGTCGCGCAGGTACAGCGCGGCCAGCGCTGCCAGGACCGCGATACCCACCGCGCCCACCACGACCACGTTCAGGCTGCTGCTCAAGGCGCCCCAGCCTGCAGGAATGGTGACCGCCAGGTAGGCCACCAGGTGTAGCCCCAGGGCGGTGACCAACGCGACAGCCGCCCTGCCGCGGCTGACTTCCTCGCCCAGAGCCCGCCGCGCTGCCACGCCGTGGGCCATGGCGGTCGCGACCAGCAGCCTGCTCCGGTCGGCAAACCTCGGGAACGCGTCGAGCTTGCCGATCTCCAGGACCAGGATCGCGGCCAGGACCAGGCAGAGAACGGTCTGCTGCGCCCACCCGGGCCCGCCGTCCAGGAACGCGCCGACGGCCAGGAGGACCGCCAGGGTCGCGGTCAGGTGGGCGATGGCCTTGCTGAAGGTGAGCGCACCGTCCAGGAGCGTGAGCCGGGCGTAGTCCTCCAGGTCCGGGACGGGCTCGGTCTCCGCGCGGCGCGCGATCTGCTCGCCCTGGGACGCGATCGTGACCAACGAGACCGGAAGGGCGATCGCGATCGCGGTGATGACACCGAGCGAGCCCCACGCGTCGCCGGCCGTGGTGAGCAGCTCCAGCCCGTGCCGGACGGTCCCGACCGTTCTGCTGGTGGGCGGGACCGACCCGGAGCGCACGTACTGAGCGACCTCGGCGAGGGTCCCGACGACCAACCCCACCACGGGCACGGTGAACAGACCGATGCCGACCAGGCCGAGGTACCGTCGCCACGGCAGGCGCCGCCGCAGCCGGCGGCCCAGACAGGCCTCGCACAGCACGATCACACCCGTCTGCTCGAGACCAGCTTGTCCGGTGGTACCCGTCTGCGCGGGACCCGTCTGCTTCGCCCTGACCGGCTTGCCGGGATTGCCGCAGAGCTCGCAGCTGCCTGACGGGGCAGGCGGCCCGTCGAGCCCGTCGCCGTGCTCGTCGGTGGTGCTCGGGTGGGGCACAGGACCTCCTGGTCGTCGGGGGCGCGAGCCCCTGGATGATTCCACCGCTACGGGCCGCACGGGATCGCCGCCGAAGGGTTGCCGCACAGGTCGAGGTCGGCTAGCCCGGTCCGGTACGCAGTGCGGCCCCAGCCGGCGCCGACCGGTGGGTCGTGGCCGCCGGCCGGGTGCGGCCCGCTGGGCGGACCGAGCAGACCTGGAGCTTGCGGACCTCGGTTGTCCGTGAGGCTCAGTCGTTCGTGAGGAACGCGGTGATCTGGTCCAGGTGCTGGTCGGTCAGGCCCGGCGACGGCATCGGGGTCACCAGCAGGAGGTCGTCCGGGTCGTACCGGTTGCGCAGTGTGGTGCGCGCCTGGGTGGACAGGTCGTCGTCGGTGAACACGACTCGGGCGCCGGGGTCGGTGTGGTCCTTGATCGTGGTGACCTTCCACCAGTCCTCCCGCTCCGGTGCGTCGCTGCCGGGGCTGGGTACGGCGACGTCAAACACGTCCAGTCCTAGGCGCGGGGCCAGGAGCGTGCGGGCCTGGTCCTGCCAGGTGGTCAGCCACACGACGTCGGCCAGCCCGGACCGGGCGATCGTGTTGATGGCCTGCACGACGGCGGGCCGCCACCACACGGGCAGGTCCCGCTCGGTGCCGTTCTCGGTGCTGTCGGCGACGGTCAGGACAGTGTGCTCGAACTGGTCACGCACCCGGCGGGCGGGGGCCGGGACGGCGTTGACGACGCCGTCCACGTCCAGGTACCACGTCGGTCGCGCGACCATGCACCCTCCCGGCGCCTTTTGAACCATGCACTGAGCCGCCCCCCCCGTGCTGCGGGGCCGACCTGGCGGACGTCAGCGCGAGGCCCCATCGTAGCGAGCCGGGTCACGTTCACCGGAGCAGTTCCGGGCCCCGGGTCCGGGCGGCAGGCTCGTCAGAGAACGGGCGAGCGCCGGTGAACGAGCCCGGGTGGAATCTGCGCGTCGAATCTGCGGGTCTCGCGTCATGAGGGGCGCTCGACCCCCGTGTGCTACGAGATAGCGAGTTACCTGGATTCGATCCCTCAAGGGCTGGATCAGGGCGCTGCCAGCGACCGGATCTGGCCGAGGACGGGGGCACGCCTGGCTAGAGGGTACCGCCCAGGTCGAGCACGTCCTGGGACAGCCTTCGGGCCGTGGCCTCGCACTGCTCCTCACGCATCTCGATCAGGACAGCGGAGCGTGCGATGTTCCGGGCGGCCACCGCGGTGGACCCGGAGCCGGCGAAGGCGTCCAGCACGGTCCCGCCGGGTGGGCAGGCGTAGCTGATCAGGAGCTCCAGGACGCTGATGGGTTTCTCGGTCGGGTTGATCGTCCCGGTCCGGTTCTTCGGCGCGTACAGCACGGACTCGACCAGCCGGGTCCCGGTCTCGGTCCAGGTCGAGGGCCCGTACCCGGAGTGCGTGGTCGGCCCCGCGTGCCGGGTGGTCGCATGGCTCCGGCGGCCGCGCTGGTGCTGCTGGATTCGGGGTGCCTGGTGGTACAGGTCGCGCCACGGGCCGCGGTAGAAGTGCAGGACGTGCTCGTGCACCCTGCGGAACCGGTCGGTCGCGGGGCTGGTGGCCCGTCCTTTGTCCCACACGACGTCCTGGGACAGGCGCCACCCGGTGAAGTCGTCCCAGTGGTCCAGGAACATCCGCATGGACCCGAACGACCACATGCTGCTGGTGTGGTCGGCGACGAGCTGGGGCCATCCGGTGGGGTAGGTGTCCCAGTCCAGGCTGGTCTCACCGTAGGGCGGGTCGGTGACCACCAGGTCGAACGAGCCCAGCTGCGGCAGGACGTCGAACACGTTCCCGAGGTAGAGGGTCACGCCCTGGTCAGAGAAGTACGGTTCCATCCCGCTCACCAGCCGGCCGTAACCAGAGCTGCGTTGCCTGGCGTCACGGCGGTAGGACGGGCTGACGAGGACAGGGCGGGGAACAGATGCGATGCGGTCATGGGGGCCAGGTGTGCAGCGAGCACCGCGTGTCGCGGCATCGGACTGGCGGGTAGAACGCTGGCCCGGGCCGCTCGACGCAACGGCTGGACCCGAGCGCGGTCACCACTGTCGCCCTCCGGGCTGGACACCAGTGGCGAGGTGGGGTGGCGTGGGATCACACGACATCGTGTGATGGTGCCGCGGTGGCCAGGGCCGGTGCTGGTACGCGCCACGCCAGAATCCTCCGCGGGAGCTGCGGGATGCCGGCGCGTGCCGGACAGATGAGCCCCGCCCCCACGCAGGCCCGGACACCGGTCCGGGCGCCTGGACGACCCGTCTCGTCCGGACCCTAGGGCGTCAGCCCTGGGGATCGTCGGCCAGGACGGTGCGGAACAGGCGCGCCAAGATCGCCTCGGTGATGCGGGTGTTGACCGACCACGTGGCCAGCAGGTCAGAGATCGTGATCGAGGCCAGGTCGGCGGCCGTTTCCAGGCCGTGACGTCGCAGGATGTTGTGGTGGCGCGAGGGCCAGTCCAGGGTCACCAGATCGAACGTGGGCGGCAGCGTCGGAACCAGTCGGTCGACAGGGGTTGTGGACTCCTGCTCTATCGCGCGGCGCGCGATGGACACCGCCAGCCGGTCCAGGCCCGACAGTTCACGGGCAGCGAGATCGTCACGTTCGGCAGGGGACAGATCGAGCCACGGGAACGTCGCGCACAGCTCAGCGGCACCAGGGCGGTCGCCGGGGTGCTGACCGGTGTGCGGGGCCGCGGTCGTGGCGGTGTGCATCGGTGGCCTCCAGTCCTGGGTGGGGGATTTGTCTACTTCACCAGACGCGTGCACGTGCCGTGACCATGTCCTGCTCATTTCACCCGCCCACGGTGGGTGAAATGAGCAGCAGCACCCGGCATGTCGATCGTGCGCGACGTCCCGGCAGAGCGCATCAGGATGATCGACGGCAAGAGACGCCAGTGCAGGGGCGTTCTCGGGTAGGTTCTGCGTGGTGGTGACCCTGGTGTGGAGGCGATGGGCCCATGGAGCTGCGGTACACGGTGCCGATCGGCATGGTCGTGACACTGCCCGATGACCCGGACGACCGGGACTACGACTACGCGCACCAGGCGGTCCGGGGCGTGCTGAGCACCCTCACCTCCGATGACCCCACCGTGTGCATCGGCTACGCGCTCGACTTGCCCGACCCGGTGGAAGTCCCCGACACCTGACCCGCTTCCGGCGCCGTCCGACGGCCGGCATCGGGGCTGCGGACGGCACCTGACGGTGACGTGCCCCGGTCACGAGCTGGAGCTGTCGGCCGGGGTCGACGGCACGAGCGGCGACGAGAAATCTTGGGGTGCTCGGGTCGTGGGCGGGGCCGGATGGACTGCTGCCCGGGGACGTCGTGCGTCCGTAGGATCTGCCGTGGTTCATCACGTCGCCGTGGCGTGGTGATCCGCAGTCAAAGAGAACGAACTGCAGATGCGTCAGCGCCTCAACACCCGCCGGAGATAGTGTGCGTACCTGGTCGACTTGGCGCGGGATGCTCGACATGCTGTTCCGGCCAGCCAGGCTGAACCTGCACCCACACCGGTTATTCGTTCTCGGCGTCAGCTGGATGCCCTCGAGTCCGCTTCCGCCAGGTGGCTGCCTCTGGCACTCTTGTCGCATGACCGATCTGAGCCGTCAGCGCGAGATGGAACTGGTTCACCTTGTCCAGCAAGATCCACACCGGTGGGTGGATGTGATCCTGTCGGGGGACGACTCTGCTTTCGAGGGGTTTACCGCGGACGAGCGCAAGGTGATCGAGAACGTCCAACTGCGCCGGCTCAACGATCTGAACCGGCGCAGGGTGGAGGACGAGCTTCGGGAGTGGCGCGACCGCGACTAGAGGTCCTGCCAGGCGAAGTTCCCGGCGAAATCTATCCAGTGGCGCTGGCTTGCGTACTCGAACACCCAATCCGCAAGAATGTCGGGACGAGGTGTCACCAGGCCTTCGTACACCATGTGATATGACTGACCTAGATAGCTTTCATGTTCCCAACTCTCCAGGAAGATCTGCCGGTAGCTTGATGGGAATTGCATTGGCGAGCAGGTCGTGAAGTCGTGGGCGACGGTGTCGGGGAACGGAAAGTTGCGTCGCCACATCCTGCAGTCGAATGGGCTGACCTGGAAGGTTCCATTGGTGGCCGTGATGTCACCAAAGAGGTTCATCTCAGGAAAGAACGTCTGTTCCAGCGATGTATGAATTGTCACGACCTGCAGCACGGTGCACGTCTCACTGCAAAACCCGAATTCGAAATCCTGGACGGCGTCGCGCGTCGTGAGAATCGTAGACGGTGCCAGAGCGGTGTTGCCGAATTCGGTGTCTGCATAACCAATTACGGCAGCGCGCTTGAGTGCCTCGGGTGATTCGTTGAGCGCGTCCAACTTTTCCTGAGCTGACGAGCGGCGTTCCGCGGAAAGGTTGTGCAGGTACGCATCGATACCCTTCCCGTCCAGGTGGTAAAGGCTGTAAGCGAGAGCGGCCGCCTCCATGTCGGACACTCCATCGCTCACAAAAAGCAGACAACCCTCAGCGCCATTCTGGCTGGGGCATTCCTCCTTGAACCTCTCCCCGCTGGACTTAAACTCGCTCGCGCTCAGGCCGGAGTTGCGCCCAGGACCCTCCTTCCCATCGCCGGCGGCCGCCGGCGTGAACGATACGAGCGTCATGGTGATTGCTGCGGCGATGGCTAGTGCAAACTTTCCACGCATTTGCATGTTTAGCCCCCATCGGTGTCGGGTATGCCCGTAATGTGACCTTCCGTTTCGACGGTACGTGCCCACGCCAGCCCGGCCAAGAGAAGTAGCGGGTGAAGAATCCCTGCACGTGCTCTAGCGACCCTTGGGGGAAAGTGTGCTTCTCGGGCCTCCTGATGCCCGCCGTTGCGTTCATCGCCGTGAACGCGCAGGATCCGTCGCACTCCCACGACAACACCTTGGCAGGGGTGCGCCGCGTGCCGTACGAGGCAGTTCCGAGCCGACATCGTCGCCTCCGACCGTACGAGACCGTGGCGGGCTACGTCGTCAGGTGCCAGGGCCGGGTCGACGACCTCAGCGACATCGTCCATGTTCATGGGTTCGACCTGGTCGTCGGGGCAGCCCAGGGGAGGCGCCTGGCCGGCTGGAGGTGGGCACGATCAGGCTGCGAGAGCGTTCTTCGCCGCCAGACGAGCTGACGCCTGCCGGTCAATCTGCCGCCATTTTCGATGCGTCCATCGACCGCCTCATGCGAGCGTCCATTTAGCTAGGCACCGACGTGTGCGATGGGTTGCACACGTTCCGGGCAGCGAGGACCTGCTATCGCCAGTGATTTACTCTCAGGACGCGCGCCTCTGCGCGGGCTGGGTCGGATGCCACGACATGGGCGACAACCTCGCCGCCCGCGTCGCTGTCATAGAAGGGCAGCTCGACGTTGATCAGTACGAGCAGCTGATGAGCTACACGACGAGCGTGCCGTTGTTCGAGACGGGCCGGGCGGCGGCCGAGCACGGGCGACGTGCCGTCCAGGCTCCCGGGCCACGGGCCCGGCAGGTGATCCGCAGGCTGCGCCGCCGGCAGCGCGACCGGGCCGCCACGCCCGATCTGGACCAGACCTGAAGCCTGACAGCACCCGTGAGCGGGACCGCTCGCCCAACCTGCCGAGCATCTCGCGACGGTCACCCCCAGGCACCAGCCTCTGGCACGTTCGCGTGACACCTGAGCGCCGTGAGCGCGTGGCGCAGCGCCGGAACGGCCGCTCGACCCGGGGGACGGCGCGGTACTGGCTGCGCGTCCGCCGACGCCGGGGCGGCGGGACGTGATCAGCACACTCGCAGGCGGTAGCGGGAGGGGGATCGGATGGATGACGCAGCAGTAGATCGGCGAGACGTTCACGACGACCTCTCAGTGCCCAGAGGACACCGTCAGGACCATCCGGATCCTGCGGCAGAACCAAGCTGTCGCTGTGCGGTCGTTCGTCGCGGTGAACGTCGCGCACCAGGCCCGGCCCGACCTGGTCGGGCGGGGGTTGACCATCAGCGCAAAGACCCTCACCGGCGGCGCCTGGCGCCACCTGGAGACCACCACCGGTCCGACGGTCGCGGCGGGGTCGTCGTCCGCGGCGCGGCAGGTCGCGGCGGGGACTGCCAGCCGAACAAGGTCCTGCACACCGCGACGATCACCCGCATGGCCCACGACCCGGACACCCGCGCCTACGTTCAGCGACGCGCCGCCGAAGGGCTCACCACCAGAGAGATCCGCCGCTTCCTCAAGCGCTACCTCGCCCGCCAGATCTACCGACTCCTCAACGCCACCGAACCAGCCCCCAGCCCGGCTTGACGAACATAGAAGGATCTCTACCGATCTGAGCCCCCGGCCACCGTGACCGGCGTCACTGACCCTATCGATGATGGCCCGCATCGAAACCTGGTGTGATACAGCGCAGCACCGACTTTCGGTCGCTACCGAAGTTTGTGGTAGGTGCGAGCGGCCGGAGCATAGGTTCGGTGTGTTCCGCGCAACGCCAGGCACCGTGCCCGGTGAACTCGGCGCGGAGCAGGAAGAGAACCCAGATGACACTCCAGAAGCGCTGGCTCGCCACGCTGTCGAGTGCGCTGATGTCGCTTCTCTGCGTCGTCGGCGGTACCCAGGCAGCGCAGGCGTACGACGACCGACACCTCACCGTCCCAGTCGGCAACCGCGTCACCGACGTGACGAGCGACGCGAGTAGCGGCGAGATGGCGCCCGCGGCCTGGACGCCGAACGTGACCCCGCTCTACACCGAATGGGAGGAAGCGCATCGCAACCTGACGACCGAAGCGCGGAATTACTTCCTGAACAACTGCCCGAACGAAAATGTGTGTATCGCGGTTGGTCAGGGCGACGGCCGCCACACAGTCTTTAAGCTCTGGTACTGCAACGAGCGCACGCTGTCCAACTTCATCAATGCCGGTGCCGTCGCCAACCACCAGCTTTGGCCCAAGGTGGGAACCGTCCGGTTTACCGGCCCAGGCGTGCCTGCTCTCACGTTCGCTCCCCGCCTGGCCCCCTATTCATTCGACCCCTTGCCGTACAACCGGGTCGAACCCTGCTGAGACCTGTCCGCCAGCACATAAATTCGGGTGCCGAGGGATACTGCGCAGCGGTCTCGCACCAGCCGTCATGAGGCGTCCCGACCGCGAGCCGGGGCGCCTCATCGCCTTGGACGCGTTCAACACGCCAGGGGTTGCGCACTGACAGAACACGGCGAGTAGCCGAGGCTCGGCACACGTCACCGCTCCGGAGCGGGACCGCGGGCCCAACCCGCCAAGCATCTCGCGCCGGTCGCCCACGGGCACCGGCTCTGGTGCGCTCGGGTCACACCTGAGCGCAGTCGGGGCATGGCGCGGTGCGGAACCGGGTCTCGACCTGAGGCCGGCGCGGTACTGTCTGCGCGTCCGCCGACGCCCGTTCGGCGGAACAGGATCAGCACACTCGCAGGCGATCGTGGGAGAGGCATCGGATGGCGCAGCAGTGGATCGGTGAGACGTTCATGACGACCTCGAAGCACCCCGAGGAGGCCGGCCGGACGATCCAGATCCGGGCGAAGAAGCCCACGGGGTCGTTGTCGTTCACCGTGGTGAACGTCGCGCACCCAGCCCGACCTGACCTGGTCGGGCGGGAGTCGACCATCAGCGCCAAGACCCTCACCGGCAGTGCCTGGCGCCGCCTTGAGCCCACCACCGGCCCGGCCGCTCGGGCGGCCGCGCCGTCCGCGGCGCGGCAGGTCGTGGAGGAGACGTTGGCCAGGATCCAGGACCGGCACGACCAGGAGAACCTCGAAGCGCACACCGACTGCGACACCCTGGTGCTCCTGGGCGGCATCCGTGCGGCCCTGGCGGCCTGCGACAACGCCCCGGGTGGTCTCGACCCCGCGGCGGTCCAGGTCGCCATCGCCGCGGGCATGCGCGCCCGCTGACCCAGGGTCGCCCGGACTCGGGTCAGGGGCGAGCCGTTCGCCGTGCGCACGACTCGAGCCGTCGAGCGCCACCCCGATCGTGCACGCGTTGGGGTGGTGGGGTCAGGCGCGGACGGTGGTCAGCTCGGCCCAGTGGGTGGTGGCCCTGCGGGTGAGCATGGGTCGTTTCATCTGCCAGGCGGGGCCGGGGCGCAGGCCGGCGTATCCGAGGCCGAGCATGTCCTTGCCGACGTGCTTGTGGACCTGGTCGATGAGGGTTGCGATGCCGGCGTCCTCGTGCCGGGAGGCGAAGATCTCCAACGGCCGCTGCTGCCCGGCGGTGGTCAGGTCGGTGAGCAGGAGTCCGGCGCGGGCGTACCGCGCGCCGTGCATGATCTGCGGCAGGAGGCGGTGCGCGGCGCGGGTCAGCTCGACGGGGTCCGCGGTCGGGAACGGGAGCCGCACGGTGATCGTGGGGTGGTGCCTGTCCTGGGCGTGGTGGCTGGTGCCGGCGAAGACAGTGATCTTGTGGGCGACCTGGTGGTGCTTGACCAGGCGGGAGGCGGCCTGCTGGGCGTAGATGCTCAGCGCCTGTCGCATCACCGCCACCGTGGTCACCTTCTGCGCGAAGGAGCGGGAGACGATGATCTGCTGCTTGCGGCCGGTGCGGTCTTCCTCGGGGCCGATGCACGCCACCCCGCGCAGCTCCAGCGCGGTGCGCATGACCACGACAGTGAACTGGCGGCGCAGGCGGGCGGGGTTGGCGGTGGCCAGGTCCCACACCGACATGATCCCGTACCCACCGAGGCGTTGCTGGAGGCGGGAGGCGATGCCCCAGACTTCCGAGGTCGGCAGCGCGCGCATCAGCCGCTCCCGCCACTGCGGGTCGGTCGCGGGCCACACGCAGACCCCGCCGAAGGTGGGGATCTTCTTCGCGGCCCGGTTGGCGAGCTTGGCCAGAGTGCGCGTGGGGGCGATGCCAACGCAGACCGGTACCCCCAGGAGCCTGCGCAGCGCATCGGTGATGTCGTGCCCGAGCTGCGCCATGGCCTGCGGGTCCGCGGAGGTGCGCCGGTCTACGGTCAGGAAGGCCTCGTCGATCGAGTAGACGTCCAGGTCGCTCGTGAAGCGCTCCAGGACGTCCATCACCCTCCTGCTCATGTCGCCGTAGAGCTCGTAGTTGCTCGACACGGCCACGACGCCGAGCCGGGCAGCGTCCGGTCGCAGTTCGAACCACGGCTTGCCGAGGTCCAGGCCGAGGCGCTTGGCCTCTTTGCTCGCGGCCACGACCATGCCGTCGTTGTTGGACAGCACGACCAGGGGCACCGTCTCCAGGGCGGGGTTGAAGACGCGCTCGAAGCTGGCGTAGGCGGAATTGACGTCGACGTGCGCGATCACCGGCGACCTCGCAGGTGGTGGATGCAGTAGGTGACCACGCCCCACACCTGCAGGTCGGACAGCTCGGGCACGACGATGTCCGGGTGCGACGTGCTCTCGGCCCGCAGCACCACCCCGCCAGGGCCGACTTCGAGGCGCTTGACGGTGAGCTCACCGTCCAGGACGGCGACGACGACGTCGCCGTCCCGGGGCGTCTTGGACCGGTCGACGAGGAGCTCGTCGCCGTCGCTGATGCCGACCTCAGTCATGGAGTCGCCGGCGGCCCGGACGATGAACGTCGCCGCGTGGTCCTCGACGAGCATGTCGGTGAGGTCGATCGGGCCGTCGTAGTAGTCCTGCGCCGGGGAGGGGAACCCCGCGGGGACCGATACCGGGGCGATTCGCAGCGCGGTGGTGCTGGTGGGGCTGATGGCGCCGGTGCTGGCGGGGCGTGGTGACAGGGCGAACATCACGCCTCCCAGACCGCACGATGGTAGTACATGTGTTCGAGTGTAGGTCTCGGGAACGGCAGCGCGACAACGGACCTGGTCACAGGACTGCCGCCCGCGACGCACCCTCCCGCTGGGGGGCTATCCGCTCACCAGCGAGCGGAAACTCCCGGCCTGTCAGCCAGGTACTGGGTGCGACTCCAGAGCCGAGGCCCTCATCACGAGGCGGCCACCTTGACGCATGAAGGCGCCGTGAGACTTCCGCCGCGGCTGACCTTCCGCTCACCAGTGAGCAGTAACCCCGAGGGGCTCCGGCGGCCTGCAGGGATTGCCGCCAGAGCTCGTAGGCCTCCACGTTCTGCCGCTGCTCCTCGGCGGCGGCGATCTCGCCGGCGTCGGGCCCGTCCGGTAGCTCGAGGGCCTCGACCTGGTCGGCGTCCAGGCGCAGCCACAGCGCGGAGCCGAAACGTCCAAGCGGCGGCACATCAGCCCGAGACGGTAACCCGCCGCGGCGGGTCTTCTTCGCGTCAGCTCCCTGGACAAGCGGGGGACACACGGAGAGGAAGACGGCATGAAGAAGCAACCGGCCCCCAGGGGCATGACGTGGTTGTTGGCCAACGCGCTGGTGGGTGAGCACGTGTTCACGCAGGTGTATCAGACCGGCGGGGATCCGAGCGCCGCGGCCTTCGTCACGGTGACGGTTCTGGCAGGGCCCGAGGTCGCCCGGGTCATCGGGCTCTGGCAGTATGGCTCAGCCTCCGGTTGACCGGAGGGCCGTGGCGACAGGACGGCGTTCCTCCCCACGCTGCTTCCGCGGGTGCTCGCTCTTATCGCCGGGACGCGGTCACGGGCGGGCACCCCGATCACTCGACGGGGTGCACGAGCTCGGGGCCGTCGTTGCGGACGTTACCCACAGCAGTGCCGACCTTCACGGGCGCCAGACGCGGCTCGGGGATCGTCGCGATGAGCGCGTCGACGTCGCCGGCGTCGGTCAGCGCAGGGTCCAACCACGCATCCCAGGAGTCCTGCGGCAGCAGGAGCGGAGAGCGGTCGTGGATGTGCCCGAGGGTGTCGGTCGCGTTGGTCGTGATGACCGCGAGAGTCCAGAGCCACCGGCCGTCTGCACCGTCGTCCTTGCTCGGGTCGGGCCACAGCTCGTACAGGCCCGCCGCAGCCAGCGACTCGCCAGTTGGATCGGTCAGGTAGAAAGGCTGCTTGCGACCCTTGCCCGACTCGGGCGCCTGCCACTCGTAGTAGCCATCCATGGGCACGATCAGGCGACGCCGCGAGGCCGCCTTGCGGAAGGCCGGCTTCTCCGTGATCGTCTCCACCCGCGCATTGATCATGCGCGCCCCGGCCTTGGTGTCCTTCGCCCACGACGGCACCAACCCCCACCGCAATGTGCGCAGCTGACGCACCGCGTGCCCGCCTTCCACCCGCTCGAGCACCGCCCGCACGTCCTGGGTCGGCGCCACGTTCCACGACGGCCCGAGGCTTTCGCCGACGAGCTCGGCGATATGGAACCGGTCGGCGAGTTCTTGATCTCGACGCGCGTTGGCGTACCTGCCGCACATAAACGTCAGTCTGGCGGGATCTGCTCGTGCTCGCGTTATGAGCGCTTAGAGTGACGACAGTTGTTGGTCGTACTGGCGGCGGGGTCATCTGTGGTCGTCCGCGTCGCCGGGTCGAGCGGGTCAGCGATCACGTCCAGACGGCGCCAGTGGATCAGCGCGGACATTCCCGAGTCGAACGCGACCCAGGCGCCATCATCGGCAGCGAGCACACGATTGCGGCGGATCGCACCTTCCTGCCCGGCCAGTGACTCGCCCTCCCACGAGAGCAGCGGCTCCGCGTTCACACGGACCCGTAACCCACGCGGCCACCGCTCTTCCAGATCCCAGCGGGCCTCGTCCCAGAACCGGTCTCGGAACGACAACTCCTCGGCGTCCCAGCCCTGATTCGCGCGTGCACGACGCCCCGCAGCATCAGCCAACCCAGACGTCACAGGGATACCTCTTCAACGTGTCTTCGCGGTGTGCATGGATCGAGCCGCCACCCGCGAACTGTGCTGGCCCGTGGTGAGGGTATCCGCGTGTGCTGTCCCGGGAAGCCGGGGCGACAGCGCGGTTGTGGTGACCAGCACTCGCAGACGGGCTTGGATCTGCGCGATGGTCTTGGTGCAGGTTGGGCAGGATGGCGTGTCGGGGTGCGCCTGGGCGGCCAGGAGGTCGCATGCCTCCCAGACGAGCCGGTGGATCTGTGCGGGCTGCGCCGGCGTGGTGGTCCGGAGGGGTTCGAGGACCTCGACCAGCGCGGCAGGCAAGGTGCGGCGCGCCGGTCGGAGCGCCCGGCAGGCCACTGCGGCGAGTAGGAGTCCGGTGGCGAGTGTCCAAGGCCGCTCATGCGGAACGGAGGACCGCAGGAGCTCGACGCCCACGACCGTCAGAGCGATCGACGTCACGGTCAGGAGGCGCTCGCGTGCCAGGTTGTGTCGTCGGGCGGTCTCGTCAGTGCCTGGGTCCAGGACGCTCGTGGTCGCCGTGGTCACGGCCAGCCGGATGCCCGCCGTGGGCGCGTGCAGCGTGTGGCGGCGCGTCATCGCGCCTCCCCGAGGGGGGTCGGCGCGGTCACGGTGACCAGCACGGGCTGTTGCGCAGACAGGTCTGGCACGCGGCCGGACCAGCTGCGCCACGCGACATCCGGGTCGGGGGGCACCAGGGGCAGGTCGAGGAGGGCCGCGAGTATCTGGGCGTGCGTGGTGGTGCTCGCGGTCAGGGTGATCTCGGTGACCGTGACCGTCTTGAGCCCGCGGGAACGGACGGTATTGCGGGCGTCGATCTGCAGGATCGGCACGCCGCACCAGGCGGTCAGGACGGCTGCCTCCCATTGGTAGTCCCGTCCTGCCATCCCGGGTGGGCGCTCGACCGTTGTCGTGGGTCGTGACACGGGTGCTGGGTCCAGGAGGTTGTCAGTGGCGGGGTTCACCGGGGGCCACCCACGACGTTGATGGGCCCGGTCGGGTTGACCGGCGCAGCGGCGATGAGGTGCTGGTAGGCGAGCTGCCATGCGCGGGACGAGCACACCTGCTGCCACGCTCGCCGCCACAGCCGCCTGACGGGACCGGTGCACCGGTGATCCTGGGCTTCAGGCACATGGTCGGCCAGGATCGCCTGCAGCGCGCGGACGGTGGGGCCCAGCTCGGCGGGAGCCATCACGGCCACCGACGCGGCGTCCGCGTGCTGGAGCAGGTGTTCCAGGTCATCGAGATAGTCGCTCACGATCCGATGTGTCGCGTGTCGGTCTGTCACGGTGGGCACTGCAGGCCTCCCAGTCGGGTGGTCGAGGTGTGGGTCGGATGTGCGGGCCTTGCTGCTCTCGTCGTGGTCGGGCGTCGTGGTCGGTGGGCACGGTTGTTCCGGCTGGCCGGCTCCCGTGGTGGTCGGTCAGTGGCGGTAGGCGGCGACGGCCGCGACCACGAGTGCTGCACTCACCAGCAGGTAGCCGATCAACAGCGGGAGCTCGATCATCGGGATGCTCGCTCTCGTTCTGGGGCCGAGATCTGGTGCCACCTCGACCAGGAGGGGGAAGGTCGGGGTCAGTCCTGGAAGCGGACTCGGTAGCCGTCGCTGTCGTGCATGATCACGGCGGTCAGCTCGTGGGTGGCCGGTGCTCCTTCTGCTCGCCAGTCGGCGATCAGGTCCAGGAACCGTGCCCGGGGCAGTGACAGCTGCGGGTTGGCCACGAGGCGGGTGGGAGTGATCATCGCGGCCTCTGGCGGGCCGTCGGGCCGTGCGGCCAGGCCCGTGCTGCGGGGGGCCCGGGCGCCGATCCCGATACCTTCCCCGTGCTCGGTGACGGTGGTGAACAGGCCCGCCGGGCGGCGGGCAAGCAGCCAGTGCTTCAGGTCCAAGAACTCACCGGGCCCGCCCGGCCAGGGCTCTTCGGCGCCCGTGCGCAGGGCGGCAAGGAGGTCGGCTGCGTCGTCGGGGTCGCCGCTGGTCGACGCCAGCCAGTACCCGGAGTCGTCGTGGGCGGTCACGATGTTGGCGTCTGGTGCGAGGGCGGCGGTCTGTGTAGCGGCGGTCAGTGCCGGATGGTGGCCTGCGTGCACCGTGACGTCCCGGTCGCCCCATGGAGTCTTGGTGATGTGCGCGACGGCATCGGTGCCGGGCAGATCGGAGACCGCCGCCCCGGTGACCAGGGTCCCGCCAGGGGCGAGCTGGTCGATCCAGGCGGTGGGGATCGCGGCCGGGGTGCCATGGACGACGATGCGGTCATAGGGTGCGCGGCCCGCGTGCCCAGCCATCGGGTCGCCCGTTGCTGCGATCGCCCCGTGGCCGTGGGCAGCGAACAGGTCGCCGGCTCGTCTGGTCAGTGTCTCGTCAGCGTCGATGGTCAGGACGTGACCGCCTGGCCCCACGGCATGAGCCATGAGGGCTGCCTCGTAGCCGGAACCGGTACCGATCTGCAGGACCCGCAAGTTCGCTTCGAGTCTCAGCGCCCGCAAGCTCTGCACGGTGATGGCGGGGGAGGTGATGGGCCTGACCGCGTCACCATGCTCCCCGAGGAAGACCTCGGGAGGGATGGCCCGGGCGGCGTGCGCGACGGCGTCGGTGCCGGTGATCGTGCTGCGTGTGCTGTTCATCGAACTCCTCGAGTCCTTCGGCAACCGGGCCCTTCGCAGGGTCCGCGACCAGGAGTGCCCGCAGCTGGGGGTCAGCAGCAGGCAATGGTGATCTCCATCGCTCCCATTTGCTCTACATCAAAGGTATAGCATGTAGAGCAAGAGTCTGGGAAGGGGCGGCGCTGACACGAACTGTTGCTGAGCCGCCGGCGCGCAGAAGGTGGCCCTTTGCCAGGCTTGGCAGAGATGCAGGCCCGCCGGCGAACCTGGCTCACGATGTTCGCGGCGGCTATGCTGGAGGCAGGTGCCCTATCGTGCTCCACATAGCTCGGGGACCTCCACGAGTAGAGCAAACAGCGACGGGGTGGAGTACCCGATGGAGAGAAGAGGGATCGGCGGCATGACGCGAGCTGTTGGATACGCTGCAATCGCCGAGCACTTCCGGGCTCAGATCCGCGATGGAGACCTGCGCCCTGGTGACCGGATGCCGACGCTCCGACAGGTCATGGACCAGTGGGGAGTGTCCAACGCGACAGCAGTGCGGGCCTACGCCGCGCTCAAGAAGGAAGGCCTGACCAGCGCCAGCACCGGTGCAGGCACGGTCGTGACGGACTACGGGAGCGACAACATCGCGACGCGCGTCCGCACGCACGCGACCACGGGTGCCGCATTGGCCACGGGAGAAGTCTCCACGATCGTCGAGGTCGGTACGGTCGGCGCCGAAGAGACGGTCGCCGCACGGCTGGGCGTCGAGCCAGGATCGCCGGTCCAGGTACGCCGCAGGGTCGTGAGCCGCGGTGGCTTCCCCGTCCATCTTTCGTCGTCCTACTACCCCGCCTACGTCGTTCAGGCTGCTCCGGAACTGGCCGAGCCGGTCTCGACCGGTGGCTCACGCGAATTGGCCAGCGAGCGGCTCGGGGCCGCGCAGAGCCACGTGCTCGAAGAAGTGACCTCCAGGCTCGCCACCGAGCCCGAGAGCGCGGCCCTGGGGCTCACGGGATCAGTCATCGTGACACAGACATTGCGAACCGTGTTCCTGACCGACGGCCGCGTGGTCGAGGTCGCGCTCAAGGTCTGTAGCGGGACGACTGTCCTGAAGTGGTCGACGTCCCTGAACGACGACCACTAAGCCCCCTGAGGCGCCCAGCCCACCTGGACTACAGGCACGTGTCGCTCACCTGGCGCGTGTTGGTCAGAACAGGACCTGTGCACTCTGCAGCGCGGTGCGGTACTGCACCGTTCAGGGTCTCTCGCGCGGCCCGGCGGGTGAACCGTCCAGCCCAGCGCGCAGATTGTCGGCAGCGTCCTGGGCCCGGGTCGGCTCGAGGTGGGCCAGGCCGAGCGAGGGCTGGCACAGTTGCTCGTGTTGCGCCCCGCCCCGTGCGACAGCCTGGCGGGTGGGCACCATCGGGTGAAAGGCGGAAATAGCCCGCCACCTTTGGGGCGACTGGCCGGTGACACGCCTAGCCTCGGCGTATGGGTGACAGCACGAATGCCTCGACCACGGTGCCACCGAGCGACGCGTCGAGCCCAGGGGTGGTGCTGGCTTCACTTACCCCACGATACGAAGAAGGCGACCACGGTCTGTACCTTGAGCTGCTCAAGGACGCGATCACGCGCAACGAAGCGCACAACATCGCGCTCACTGGGGCGTACGGCACCGGGAAGAGCAGCATCCTGCAACAACTCGTTCGGGATCTTGAGGAGAACGGCGACAAGGTCGTAAGCATCTCTCTGTCGAGCCTGGGGGCGCCGGACAAGACCTCGACCGCCGAGGACGCAAACCCGGCCGCCACCACACCGACGAACCAGATCCAGAAGGAGATCGTCAAGCAGATCCTCTACCAGGCACGACCCCAGGACATGCCGAAATCTCGATTCCGGCGAACCACGCGCGGGCGCATGGTCGACGGCGTCCTGCCAGCGATAATCATCGGCCTCCTCGCTGCAGCTCTACTCGTACTGAGCGGGCAGATCAGCCGCGTGGTCAACAGCGGTGCTCTGGCGGCACTCGCAGTCTTCATCCTCGCATTCGTCGCGGTCGGTACGGGCACCTATCTCCTACTGCGCCTGACACGCGGCAAACTCGTGATCGACGGCATCTCCGCCGGGCCCTCAAGCGCAAACATCACCCTGTCTCCTCGATCGACGAGCTACTTCGACGAGTACCTCGACGAGATCGTCTACTTCTTCGACGAAACCCGTCGCAACCTGGTCGTCTTCGAGGACATCGACAGATTCGAGAACACCGAGATCTTCGAAACACTGCGTTCGCTGAACACCCTGCTCAACCGGGCTCAGCAACTCGACAAACTCCCCATCCGCTTCATCTACGCCATGCGCGACTCCGTCTTCGAGCAGCTCGGAGAAGACCTCACCGCCGCAGACCAGGCCACGGCCGGCGCAACCGAGTCCAAGCCCGCCGAGCAACGCGAGACCAACCAGGCGCACACGGTGACATCGCTCGACCTTGCCCGCGAAAGCGTGGAGCGCGCGAACCGGACCAAGTTCTTCGACCTGGTGATCCCTGTCGTCCCGTTCATCAGCCGGCAGAACGCCCGAGACCTGATGAGCAAGACATTCAACGGGCCACATTTCAAAGTCAGCCCCGAACTCATCAGCCTCGTCGCTCGGCACATCGCCGACATGCGCCTGGTCACCAACATCTGGAACGAATTCAGGGTGTTCCACCGCCAACTTATCAAAGGAAAGCACCCGGTCCCAGAACTGGACGACAACCACCTGTTCGCCATCGTCGTCTACAAGAACGTGCACCTCGCGGACTTCGAGAAGATCCGCCTCGGTACCAGCGAGCTCGACGCCCTGTACGAGTTCGGCCGCAAACACATCGCAGCAATAGCGGGCAACCGAGTAGCCATGGCAGCCACGCACCGCCAAGCTCTCGATGGTCTCGACACGCTTGAATACAGGGCCGACCGCATGACCGAGAAGCTCTTTGAACTCGCGAAGAACCTGTCGTCGAACGGGAAGGCTCGGGTCCATCTAGGAGGTCAATGGCTGACAACCCCTAAATCAATTGATGCCGCGTTCTGGAGAGATTTCATCAAGAATGACGCCAACCTCCTCATTGATACTTCGGCTGGCCATCTCGGACTCAACCCTGCACGGCTCGGTAAGCTTATCCATGAAACCTTCGATCCGGCGCACTGGGAGAAAGAGGAACGGCCGAGGCTGGAGCTCGAGCTCCACAAGCTGACGAGTGATATCGCGAAGGTCAGGCATGCGAGCTGGGCGCAACTCTATCGATCGCCGGAAGTTACCCCTCCAACAGAGTCGACGACTCCCGTCACCTTCGCGGAGCGAGCGAAGGCGCTGATCAAGTCGCCGCTTGCACGTGAGCTCATCGAGCGAGACTATCTGGACGAGTACTTCAGCCTCTACATCTCACCGTTCTACGGCGACCACATTAACGTGAACGCGATGAACTATGTACTACGTCAGGTGGACAAGGGAATGCCCGACCTCACTTATGAACTGTCGGGAGATGAGGTTGACGCCATACTCCGTGAACGCCCCGAAGCGGTTCGAGAACCGAGTATGCACAACATCTCGATCGTCGATCATCTCATCAAGGGCGGACGATCCGCGGCCAGCGTCATCGCTGATGAACTCCTGACTTCTGTCACGGCAGGGATCCCGTTCATCAACAGCTACCTCCGTCAAGGAAAGGACGCCCCCGGTCTCGTCAAGATGCTGACGCGAAGGTGGGACGCAATCTTCTCCTTCCTCGTCGAACATGCACCCGTATCCGACGGGTTGCGGCATGCGTTGGTCGACGCGGCCCTGGCGTCTTGGGACTCGCGTATCGAGTACCAGCTCGACGAGTCGGTGCGCGTCTACATCGAGGAGTACTACACGTCTTTCCCGACCTTGACGACGGACGGAAGCCACGGCAGCCATGCCGCACAGCTTGTCGTTACCGCTGGGGCCAAGCTGCGGGACGTCCGGCCGCTGAGCAAGGGCTCCCTCGCGATCGTTCGTGCGGCCAACGCCTACACGATCACTGCTGAGAACCTGACTCATCTCACTGGCGTCCAGGACCCGGCGATGGACCTCGTCAAGAAGGCCAGTGAGCCGATCTACGCGTACACGCTCGAACGGCTCGACGACTACATGGCCCTCGACCGGACCGGCCCCACGGTGATCGAGCCAGAGGCGTTCGACGAGATCGTCAACGATGTAGCGGGCGCCCACCCTGATCTGATCGAGATGTTCGTTGCCCGTGCGGACCCCTTCTGCCAGACCACACAGATTGCCAAGGTCGACGAGGTTGCGTGGAGCGCTCTCGCCCAGTATCTCAAGCTAGAGCCGTCGATCGAGAACATCTACGAGTACATACAAAAGCGCGGCGTCGATTCCGACCTTGCGACCCTGCTCATCATTCGCCCGATCACCATGTCCGGGACGCAGGACGAGGCGCGGACGGTCGCTATCAGGCTCCTTGAGGCCTCCGAGGCGATCTCCGACCCAGCCACTCGAGTCAGGGTTGCCAGCGAGATCGGCCTGGACACGCCACTCTCGCGTTCCGACATAGCCCCCGAGCCGGGAGAATTGACCGGGCTCCTCATCGCCGCCGGCATCATCCCCGACGACCAGACGAGCTTCACGCCAGACGTGGTCGCGGATCCCGGAACGCTCGAAGCCGCGATCGCACGCTCGACAGAATTCGTGCACTACATGTCACCGACACTCGTCCCGGCAGCGGCAGTCGCCACCGTAATGGACAGTCGCCGCGTGCCCCGGCCAGTCAAGCAAATGATCGTAGACCACCTTGACCAATACACCTCAGGCGTCGATCCGCAAGGACTTCGGGCCATCGCAGAATACTGCGAGAGCCAGAAACTGGAACTCACCGAAGAGCAGCTTGCGGCACTGATCAATGGTGCCGCCAGCCCTCAGACGCTGGTCGCACTGATCGCCCGATCCATTCCGGAGCCCGCCACTGTGCAACGTTTGGTCCACCAAATCGGCGACGTCTATGCCGAGATCAGCAGCTACGGCACATCGAAACCCCTAGTCCCCGCTGACGACGCCCACAGAGCAATCCTCAGCCGCCTCGAAGAGGCAGGCATAGTCACCAGTTTCCCCGAAACATCCGACGGCAAACACCTCCGCGTCCACCGCCACCATCGGCCCCTAGACTGAACCCGGCCCCTAGAGCAAACATCGGTCCTGACCGGCGAACGTCTCGACGAATCGTGCCGCCACGTAGCCGGCGCTGATGCCCAGATCGATCTCGGGACTGTCGGGCAGGTGAGCCGACCTCTGCACGTCGGCCACTGAGTCGATCCGTTCTACCGCGCGATCGAACTGCTCACGGGCGCTCGCCCAGTGGTCTGGGTGTGGCGCACGGGGTCTTCTACGTCCGAGGACTGCTGGAGTGATGAAGGCCTGTTCCGTGCTGGCTGGCCGTGGTGATCTGTGCGTTAGTGTCCGGCAGGCAGGGTTCGTCTCCGAAGGTTGCCTGCATTGCGGCGCGGGCAAGCAATGCCTGGGTTGTCGTGGGCAGGCCGAGCCGGTTCCAGGCGAAGAGCACATGCAGGGCGATGATCGCCCGGATTCCGCGTGTGAGCTCGCCGTGGTGGCGCAGTGCCCGGAGGGTGTGGCCGGTTGCTTCGTAGGTGGAGAGCCAGTCGGCGCCGACGAGCTCGGTGCGGGCTTGGCCGAGCAGGAGCTGGCGTATGCCGTTGCTGTAGGACGTCCACGCCTCGGTGGTGGGTGCTGGGGTGGGCAGCGCGGGGCGTTGTTCGGCGACCTTGGCCCAGACGTCTCCTTGTTCGTTGGGTTCCAGTCCGGCGGCGCGCATCAGGGCGGTGAACAGGACCAGGGACCGCTCGGGTCGGTCGGTCGGGGCGTTCCTGAGGTAGGTCAGGAGGTTGCGGCTGTCGCCGTGGAAGAGGGCATGGGCGGCGTTCATCCCGCCTGGGCCGCCGAAGGCGTGTGTTTCCGGTTCGTAGATGTCGCTGGTCCAGGTGGTCCCGTCGGTCAGGAGCGGGTGGACCGGGTCGCTGTTGGACGGTTGCGCGAGGAGGTAGCGGATGCGCCACGGGCCTTTGCGGACGTAGAACCAGGCTGTGATGAGCCTGTCGGTCTCGGCGGCGGGCAGGGCGCTGGTCAGGTGGGCGACGGCTCGGTGTTCACGCTGTTCTGGGGTTGTGCCGGGGTAGTCGATCGTGACGTGTTTCCAGGTGGTCTGGTCCATGGTGGTGTCCTTCGTCATCGCAGCGGGGTCAGCACAGTAGGAGGCATGCGTCCCAGTTGGTCCTGGTCCCGGCGACAGCGAGCGCGGCGCCCGCGCGGCCGTCGAGCAGGCCCGGCTGCTCGCCGGCGGTGATGGTCGCGTCGTGGAGGGCTTGGAGGTGGTCGATGCTGAGCGGTGTGAGCGCGTCGGCGGCGATCCGGCGGCCGGTAGTCAGGGTGCCGGCGGTGCCGTGACACAGCCCTCGGTCGGTGAAGCTCCCGGTCTGGGCGGGGTCGAGGATGCAGGCGGTGAACGCGGTCTCGGCGCGTCGTTGACGGGTAGTGTCGCCGAGGGCACGGGCTGCCAGTTGTAGGGCTCGGGTGATGCCCGGTGTGCCGTAGCACCAGGACGGCCGGCTCGGATCTGTCTGGCTGGGCTGGTTGTGTTGGAGGTCGGTGCGGGTGAGGGTTTGCGGCCACCAGGTCGCGCCGTCGGCGGTGTGTTGTTCCCAGGTGTCGAGCCAGGACAGGATCCGGTGGATGGCCTTGGTCTGGCCTTCGACGTGGAGGCCGTCGAGGTGGGTCAGGGAGAGCAGGGCCAGGGGTCCGGTGATGCCGTGGGCCATGCCGTGGTTGCTGTGCCCGCCGGCGGGGTCGGGCTGGTCCCGTCTGGGGCCGTTGCTGCACCACCAGCCGGGCAGTTCGCCGACTGGTTCGGTGAGGCGGACCAGGTAGGTCAGGACGTCACGGAGCAGGTCGTGGTCGCCGAGCCGGCGCAGGGCGACGCCGAGGCCGGTCAAGCCGCGGATCAGGTCGTACTCGGCGTAGTCGGGACGACGGCCCTGGTCGATTCGTCGATGAGCTGCGTCCAGCTTGCGGCGAGTGACGATCACGGTGCCGTCGGAGGCTACTGCACGGGCATCAGTGAGTTCCGGCCACGATGCGGTGGCCAAGACGAACGCGAGGGCGGGCGCGCCGTGGAAGAGGCTGGCGTTGTCGGCGACGCTGACACCGCCCCCGACGGCGTCCTGCAGTGCGGTGAACGCTGCGGCCCGGTCGCCGGCCTCCAGATGGAGCAGCGCGATGCCAGCCGCTCCTTCGGCGAGCGACTGCCCGGTCACCACGACGCCCCCTGGGCAAGCACGGGGTGCGCACGGTCCGTGCGGGCAGCGTTCGTGCGGGCGGCGTTGAGGTGGGCGAGGCTGGTCAGGGCGAGGGATCGGGCCAGGCGCAGGCAGTGCCGTTCGGAGTCGAGGTCGACGCCGATCATTCGGGCGTGGTGCATGTGCAGCAGGTCGCCCAGGATCCGGTCGACGTCGAGACCGTCGCGGTCCACCCGCACTCGGTAGGCAGCGACCGCCTCAAGGAGGTCCTGGTCGATCTGGTACTCGCGGGCCGCGGCGAGCTGTGCACGGTCCAGGCGCGGTCCGCCGCGGTGGGGCGCGTGGTCGGCGAGCCAGCGGGGAGCGTCGCCGGTGAAGGCGTGCGCGATGGCCAGCATCCCGGCGGCAGTCGACGCCTGCCGGTCTCCGGACAGGCGGCTCAGGGCGGTGCGGGAGTCGGCCGCGAACATGGCCTCGGCGGCGGCCAGGGTCTGGCCGGTGCCGTATCGGGTCTCGGGCCGGTAGGTGTTGAGGCTGTAGTCGGTCAGGAGGTCACCGTCGTGCAGTCTCTCGGCGTGCCCAGCAAGGAGATGAGCGGCTTGGGCGTGAGTGATGTCGTGGAGGGGGACCCGGACTCGCAGGTGGTGGTCTGGGTTGGGGTAACGGATGAACCAGGCGCCCCGGGGCAGCCCGGTCCGGGCCAAGTAAGCCAGGATCGGATCGGTCGGACCGTGGAACCGGGCTTCCAACCACTGCCCGCTGCCTGGCCGATGCTGGATCGTGGTGGTGGGCCTGACGGGTCGAGGGGCCGGCTGAGGTGTGGGTGGTGTGCTGGTCAGGGTGAGGAGGATCTCGGTGGGGCGGCCGCCGATCCAGCCGGACGGGCCGGGAGCCTCGGTCAGGACCGCGTCCTGGTTCCGGTCGAGGTGGCTGCGTAGCAGGGCGAGGTGGGCGTCCTCGTCCAGGTCGAGCCGGATCCTGACGTCGTCGTCGCCGAGCAGCACATGCCGC
Organism: Promicromonospora sp. MS192; assembly: GCF_049532985.1. Lineage (GTDB taxonomy): Bacteria > Actinomycetota > Actinomycetes > Actinomycetales > Cellulomonadaceae > Promicromonospora. Next base: position 1,518,528 of record NZ_CP186693.1, read on the forward strand.
GGGATGTGATGGCCCTCGCGTCGGCGCGCCCAGGCATCGTGCCACTGGGACCATGTTCCGGCGCGGGTGGGCAGGGCCGTGCTCGGGATGGCCCAGCGGGCGGGGTGCAGGATCGAACGGCCTCGTCGGACCTTGGGCAGGAAGGGCAAGTTGCCCGCGTACCCCCACTTGAACGGGGTGCAGGGTGCGTTCCAGGCTGTCCAGATCTCGGTGAGGAATCGGGTCAGGGGTTGCTGGGCGGTCGCGAGCAGGACGGCGTTGAGCAGCAGGGGCTCGATCACGTGCCCGGTCGTGCGGGACTCCAGCCACAGGCGGTGGGCGTCGCCGGCGACGGCGAGGTCGTCAACCGTGTGCGCGGGGTCGGGGTGGAAGTCGCCCACCGGCAGGACAGGAAGGAACTGCGGGGTGCGGGCGAGGGCGGCCAGTCGGGCCTGCAGCGGAGGTGCGGACAGCTGCACGAGCCGTGCGCCGGGCATCGCGGTCGGTAGGCCTTGGTATACGTTGCGGAACTGGTCCTGCTCGGCCGGTTCGAGCAGGTGCAAGAAGCGCGCTGCGGCGACGCCGGCGTGGCGCGCACCGCTGACCACGTTCAGGGTGAACCTGCCCTGGTCCAGATCGCCGGTGGTGGGGGCCGCGAGGGTGAATCGCAGCTCGGTGTGCGGGATCGGCGGACGGTCGTCCTGGACCGTCAGTTGGTCGAGCAGGTCGTCGTCCAGGACGACCTCCGCGCCGCCGTCCAGCGCGGACTGCTGGGCTAGACCCATCAGCAGCGAATCGGTGGCGGTGAACGGCATCGGTGTCGGGCGGGGCATGCCGCGGTAGCCGCGGGGAAAGCCGAGCACAGTGAGGACATCGCGCAGCGGCACGGCTGCTCCGGGGCCCCACCGGTCCAGGAACGCTGCGTGGTAGGTGTCCCAGCCGGGCAGTCGCGGTGCGATGGCGGTCAGCGTGTTGGCGGCTTCTTGTGCTTCGCGGACCACGGAGGGCGGCAGCGTCACGGCAGCGTCGATGCGCCGGTCGACGGTGGTCCTGTCTCCCGTCGGGGAGAGCGCGTCATGGGAATCAGGGTGGGGCGTGTGGTGGGCGGCCCGGACCACGGTGGTGATCGGCGGGCGAAGATCGGAGATCAGCACGCCCTCGCGCACCAGAGCAGTCAGCAGCACCTCGACGTCGTCGAGGCACGTCGCGAGCTTCTCGGCGGTGATCGTGGCCAGGTCAGCGAATACGATCGGCGTGCGTGCGGCCTGGACCGCAACGTGGATCGGCTGCGTCAATTCGATCTCGACGTCCCACAGGCGATCGTCCGCAGTGCGGGCGGCAGGCAGCACCCAGGCCCCGCCGCGGGCATACCCGAGCGCGTTGGTGACCACCTGTGCTGTGCGGAGCGAGGCACGGTCCTGCTCGGCTGCCGCGACGTGCCGTGCGATGTGAAGCTCGTCGGGGCGTGCAATGTCGTGGTGTCCCTCGCCCCAGGCCACGGCGGTATGGGCACCGAAGGCGGCCGGCGCGATGCCCGCGAACCGGCCGAAGGGCGTGGCGCGAGTGGTCCACCGCAGCAGGTAGCGCAGGACCGTCTCGGTCAGGCGACGCAGCCGGCGGGTGGAGACCGGGTCACCACGCAGCGCGGCATCGATTCGCGTGGCGAGGTCGGGAGCTGCCTGGGTGACCACGTCGGAGAACTCCGGTAGTTCCCACACCCGGGTGAGCCAGTCGATCCAGTGTGCGGGTTGATCGGTCGTCAGGTCCGGCCAGTCGGGCAGGACCAGGTCCGAGGGGTAGGCGGCGGCCCTGACAAGTGCCGCGTGCGCGGTGCGGAACATGCGTCGATCCACGCTCCAAGAGGGTTCAGGAGATGACGCGGGCCCGGCCGGGGAGCGGCCGGGCCCGATCAGCGGGTGTCACCCAGGTGTCACTGGTTCCCGCGGTTGGAGTTGACGTTCTTCCCGCCGGTGCAGGCATCCGAACCGGTGTTGCCCGAGCCGCAGTCGTCGTCGGTGTTGGTGGCGTAGGCGCTGGTGCCGGGCCCGGCGTCGACCAGGCGAAGGTTCAGGACAAGGTTCATTGGGAGGCTCCGTTCTGTCGGTTGGTGAAGGAAAGGACGAGACGGCTGTGCCGCTTGTCCAGGACCGCCCCGTCCGGCAGGGCGGCGTCCGGGGTCGCTGTGGGCAGGACAACCAGCTCCGGGGCAGGACAACCCGCCTCGACCCAGGCACGCATCAGAACGACCATGTGCTCGGCTGCGGCTGCAGCATCGGGGCCGTGCGCGTAGGACCCGAGGTCGAACTGCTTGCCGGTCCAACGAAGCTCGGACCGATAGGCGAAGGTGCGGCCGTCCAGGGTGGCCGGGGAACCGTGTTGCCACCCCGGCGTGACGACGCCAGCGGTGATGGCCGAGTCCTGTGCCGAGAGCAGCACGTTCTGCTTGCCCTGACGGATCGCCAGCCAGGTGTCCAGGTCCGACAGCGCGGTGCGGGCCGGCAGGCTCACCCCGGCCCATGCCTCCACGCGGGGCTGGTCCAGGATGCCCGCCAGCGACGCCTCCTCGACCTGCTCGCCCTCGTCCAGCCGCAGGTGAACGTCCTCGGCGAGATCGAGATAGCGCACGGCGCTGGCCCCATCGCCCTGCATGGCGACGAACCCGCACAGGCGATGGCTGACACTGGACAGCCGATCCCCGGAGCGGCGTAGCGCCCAGGAGCGGGTGGTGCCATACATCCGCAGCGGCACGACCAGCACGCCGTCGTTGGTCAGCTGGTCACGCCAGGCCGGCGGGATGTCCCACGCCCCGACCGTGACGATGATCAAGTCGTAGCGGCGGCCCTCCACGATGGGATGCTCGGCGTCCGCACACACCACCGTGACGTCGTCGTAGCCCGCCGCGCTCAGGCACGCCGAAGCCCGATCGGTGACCTCACGGTCGATGTCGACGGTCAGGACAGAGCCGGAGGGGCCCACCAGCTCACGCAGGAGCGCGGCGTTGTAGCCCCCGGACCCGATCTCCAGGACGTCGCGGCCCTCCAGCGAGCCGAGAGCGTCGGCGCTCTGGCCCAGCATCTCGGCCACCAGATAGGGCGCCGAGACCGAGCTGATGTTCTCGCCCGTCGGAAGCTGCTTGGTGATGATGGTCTTGTTCTCATACGCCCGTTCCACCGGGATCCCCGGTGTGAACAGCTCACGAGGAACCTTCCGCAGCGCCGCCTCCACCTCCGGACGCAGCGTGCGCCCCTTGCCCCGCTGATCGGCGGCCAACAGGTCGACCAACGCATCGCGAAGATCTTGGCTATCTGCGGTACTGACGCTCATCCCTGGTATCCCCTTCAAGGTGCTGAAGACCGCCGCGGACCGGCGAGCCTGTAACAATCCGGGCGACCGCCCACACGAGGCGGGCCAACGGTCGCGCTCCTTCAACGTGCGGCCTCTCCGGAGCAGGGTCGCACCGAGCCAGGGCACGCAGATCGCTCGCTTCCAGCACGCTATAGCCGATCTCGTCGCCGTGCGGAGCGCGCAACGCGCCAGACCCTGCCAGGCGAAGAGCCCCATGGACCGGGCACAGCGGCTGGCCTCGGTCTGCCGCACGGGCTACGGGCAAGCCAGAGGAAACGGTCGCGAACTGTGTCGCGTCCTCCACGGCGTCGGCCATGTGTGTCTCCCTCCGCTCCAGCAGCGCAAACGTCGGCCGTGGGGGCACCGGATGGTGCTGACGCATCCGGCAACGACCTGGACTACCGTCTCCGATGCGGAGCGTCACGGGGAGACCAATCTGGCGGCCAATCTGGAGCGCGGGACCGGCGGCGAAGCAGAACACATCGGGGGCGTAGTGCTGGAACCGAACACGCGCCTGCGCGCTGCGCGGCAGGCCAAGAACTCACCATCAGGCTCGGGTCGCCCAATGAGTCGCGCCGAGCTCGCCGAGCTCGCCAACCAGGCGATCCCCCACGAGCAGGCACCTGCGAACCTCGATACCCGCGCGATCGGCCGGTACGAGCGCGGCGAGACCCGGTGGCCGCAAGAGCCGTACCGCCATGCGCTCCGTGCCGTGCTGGGCGCGGCGACCGACGCGGACCTGGGGTTCTTTCCCACGCCACGCGGCCGAACGGTCCCTGGGCAACCGGATGACCTGATCGGCTGGATCGAGCGGGCGTCCGCGCTCAGCGCGGGCGACGTGCTGGCGCTGGCGCGCCGGACCGACCAGATCCGCCTGCAGGAGACCACCCAGTCCAGTGCCCGCACGAGCCAGCTCCTGGACCGGCACCTGGCAACGCTCGCGTCCCTACGATCCTTCAGCGTTCAGCCCCAGGTGCGCGCGGGGATCGCGAGCGTGCACAGCGACGCCGCGTCCTTGGCCGGCTGGGTGCGCCTGGACGCCGGCGACCTGGAGGGCGCGTGGCGGCTGCACGAGGTCGCCAAGGACGCCGGCCGCGAGAGCATCGTTCCTGCCGATCTCGTCCACGCCATCGCACAGCAGGCCTACGTCCTGGTCGACGCCGGACAGATCCAGGGCGCGCAGCGACTTGCTGGGCACGCGATCGAGATTGGGGCCCGGTCGGTGTCCCCGATGGTGAGGGCATGGCTCCATGCCGTACTTGGGGAGATCGGTGCCATCGCGGGGAACCAGACCACCAGCCTGAACCAGTTCGACCAGGCGGCGAGGCTACTTCCGGCAGACGGGTACGACCCGGACGCGCCGTACCTCGTGCTCGACGAGCCGGGCTTGGCCCGGTGGCGCGGTGCCGCCCTGGCGCGGCTCGGCGACGAGGACGCCATCGCCAACCTGCAGTACGCACTCGAACGCCTCGGGGACGGGCACCTGCGAGCGGCCGCGCAGGCGAACGTCGACCTGTCCCACTCGCTGCTGGCAGCCGGCCACCCCGACCAGGCTGTCACCGTCCTGCGCGTCGGTCGCGACCTGGCCACCCGTGCCGGCTCGGTGCGGCAGCTTCGCCGGGTGGCTGCCTTGGAGCTACGCCTCGGCGTGCCCAGCCCATAGGGTCAGAAGCCCGATGATCGTCGCCGCGCCCAGAACTTGCCCGGTACCGACAAACTCGCGTGCCCGATCCAGCGGCACCCACTCGACCACCGCCGCCTCCTCCAGGTCCGTCGGGTCACCGACGCGGTCCGCGCCCCTGAATAGGAACACCTCGTGCGGGGTGTCGACCATTCCGGGCATCGGCTGGAACGCCGCCAGCGTCAGGCCGGGGCCAGTCGGGCGCCAGCCGGTCTCCTCCAGGGCCTCCCGGGCAGCGGCCTCTTCCGGCTGCTCGTTGGGTCCGACGATCCCGCCGGGTGCCTCCCAACCGACCTGATCGGTGGCGAACCGGTGCCGACGCATCAGGAGCACCCGGTCCGCGTTGTCCAGCACGATTGCCACCGATACGGTCTGCAACCGAACCACGTGGTGCCAGAACCTGCGACCATTCGGCGGCTCGATCTCCATCTGAACGAGCCGCACCCACGGGTTGTCGTACAACGTTCGTTCGCTGTAGACGCTCGTCATCGGTACGCCGGGATCTCCTGTCACGAGCCTACTGTTGCACTTGGATCGAACCAGGCAGCAGGACGCGCTTGCGACGACGACTCACACGAGGCGTGTGGCTAGCGATGACCGTGTGGTCTCGAGTGTGCAACTTCGCGGGTGAACCAGCTCGGACGGCTGACGGGCCATGGTGAAGGACGGGGCAGGGCATGAACAATGCGTTGAGCCAGGCGATGGAGCAGCGGGGTATGAGGGCTGGAGACCTGGCTGCTGTTGTCGGCGTCGATCACAAGACGGTCCAGCGGTGGCTTCACGAGGGTCGTGTACCGCACCGCCGCACCGCCCTCGACGTCGAACGAGCACTTGGTGTCCCTGTAGGGGATATCTGGCCTGCTGCGGCCGAGAAGGCCAGTCGTGTGCCCGACGAAGTTGTCGCCCTGTACCCGCACCGAGCCGCAGTACCGAAGTCGCTCTGGTCGGACCTTCTGCGATCGGCGCAGACCCAAATCGGCTTGCTTGCGTACTCGAGCCAGTTCCTCCCAGAGGACAACCCAGGAGCAGTCGCGCTGCTGAAGCGAAAGGCCCAGGCCGGCGTTCGCGTGCGGATCGTGCTCGGCGACCCTGACAGTCCTGAAGCCGCCCTACGCGGCGAAGAGGAAGGGCTGGGCGATGCCCTGGCCGCACGGATCCGCATGGCGATGGCGTACTACCGTCCCCTGCTGGGCTCTCCAGGTGTCGAGTTCCGCCAGCACCGCACGACCTTGTACAACTCGATCTTCCGGTTCGACGACGAGATGCTCGTCAACCAACACGTTTACGGCACCTACGGCTACCTCGCGCCGACAGCCCACCTGCGACGCGATCCAGGCCACGACATGTTCGACATGTACGCGGCCAGCTTCGAACGCGTCTGGGAAACGTCGCGTCCCCTCGGCCACGGTGTGTCCTGAAGTTCGGACACTTCTAGTGTCCGGTACCGTCCAGTCAGTGCCCAAGCTGACGAACCGCGTCAACGACTACCTGGTGAAACTGTTGGCGGCTCGACACCTGACCGCCGCCGACCTCGCACAGCATGTTGATGTCGACCCCAAAACCGTCGACCGCTGGTTACGCGAGGGCCGACGGCCGCACCCTCGAACGGCAGCCCAGGTCGCCGCAGCCCTTGGTGTCACCGCAGACGAGATCTGGCCTCCCACAAGTGACAGCACCACCATCCACCCCGAGGTCGTCGCGTTGTACCCCCACCGCGGGGCCTCACCAACTGACCTCTGGCTCCGCCTCCTGAACGGAGCGACCTCCGAGATCGCGCTCCTGGGACACGCCATGCTGTTCATTCCAGAGCAAAACCCGTCATCAATCGAGATCATGCGCCGCAAGGCACAGGATGGCGTCCGCGTCCGAATCCTTCTCGGAGACCCCAACAGCCCGGAGGCAGCGCTGAGGGGCGAAGAAGAAGGAGTCCACGAGGCCGTTCCGGCTCGTATTCGAGCGGCGCTCGCGTACTACGGGCCGCTCCTGGACGAGCAGAACGTCGAGTTCCGCCTCCACCGCACCACCCTGTACAACTCAATCTTCATCTACGACGGAGACATGCTCGTGACCCCACACGTCTTCGGGGTCGCCGGCTACCTGGCCCCGATGCTTCACTTGCAGCGGGATCCAGAACGCGACATGTTCGACATGTATCTCGACAGTCTTGAGCGGGTGTGGACGCTCGGGAGACCCCTGACGAACCCCGCGGAAGGGGAAGGGCCATGACACGCATCGACTATGTCAACGATCCGAACGCTCCCAAGCCGAACGCAATCGTCCCCGCCGTGAGCGTGATCATCCGTGACGACGCCGAACGGCTCCTCCTGATCCACCGCACGGACAACGACCTCTGGTCCATCCCTGGCGGCGCCATGGAACCAGGCGAGTCAGTACGTCAGGCCGCGGTCCGCGAGACCAACGAGGAAACGGGCTATGACGTCGAGATCACGGGACAGGTCGGCATCTACACCGACCCGAACCACATCGTGGCCTACTCCGATGGAGAGGTCCGTTCGCAGTTCTCGATCTGCCTGACCGGAGTCGTCACAGGCGGCCAGGCGCGCACATCGTCAGAGTCGTCCGAAGTGGTCTGGCAGCCACTCGACCAACTGGAAGCCTTGAACATCCACCAGGCGATCATGCTCAGAATTACCCATGCGCTCGACACCTCCCGAACACAGCCCTGGCTGAGTTGATACGACCCACGGGGCCGGCACAACTCCCGCAACCCCGGGACATTCAAAGTGTCCGCAAAATGGGACGCAAAATGCGGTGATGGCGTCCGTCATCCCACTGGTCTCCTAGGACCGCGCGAGAGAACCTCGCGCCTTCAGGGCCCAGGGGAGATGGCATGCGACGCGTCGGCCACCGCTTTCTCAGCTACCACGCGCCCGCCTGGGCCCCGGGGCAGTTTCGTTGCTGCCGCGCCTCTGGCGGCGTTCTCCAGGCCAACGCATGTGCTCTCGCCATCGAGGGCATTGCGAGGCTGACCGAGGCACCGCGGCAGTGCGGCTGCGATCGAGACGCCCGTCCGCAAGCAGACCTTTGCGCTCGCCAAGGCCGTCGTCAACTACGAGGCCGAGCAGCCTGGATTCGAGGTTCGGTCACGCGCTCCGCTGCCCAGGCCGTAGCGATGCTGGGCCCAGTCCGGCACTGGTCACGTTGTGCCGTACCGCAGGCTTCCGACACCGGGTAGTCGGCCTCGTGCGGCGGCGCAGGCGAACCAACTTCTACCTGGGCGGCCGCAGCAGGCCTGGATGAACGCCGTTGGCATGGCATCTGTCGCGCGACAGCCGGCACGCCTGCGCAATGTCGATCACAGCGGCCGTGGATTCCTTGTCAGCGCCACGTGGGCGCGTGCGTAGGTACTTCTTACCCCTGGACGTGACATGACGACGACGTATGACATCAGCCGGCAGCGCGGGGCTCGCCTGGTGGCGCTAGACATCGACGGGACCCTCGCCATCCCAGGCACGACCACCATCTCGAAGGCCGTCCGCGAAGCGGTCACGAACGCGCTGGAGGCCGAACACCACATCGTGCTGTCCTCAGGACGTTCCCTCGTCGGGGTGCTGCCCGTTGCGCGCGAGCTTGGGCTCGCCGAGGGCTGGGCTGTCGCGTCGAACGGGGCAGTCACGGTGCGTCTGGACCCTGCGGCCCGCGGGGGCTACCGCCTACACGACGTCCGAGCCTTCGACCCGGCCCCGGTAGTCCGACACGCACGCAGCACTTTCCCGGGTGTGCGCGTCGCCGCCGAGGTGATCGGTAAGGGCTACCGCGTGACCCATCTGTTCGCAGCCCATGAGCTGTCGGGTGAGCAGATGGTCGTCGATCTCGCGACGGCCATCGGCCGGAACACCACTCGCCTGGTCCTGCGTGTCCCAGGGATCGCTCATCTGACCGGTGAGCTGAGCGCGACCGGCGTGACTGTGATCCGCGACGGCAACGACTGGCTCGACATCACCGCACCCCGACTGTCCAAGGACACTGCCCTGGAGACCGTGCGTGACGAGCTCGCTGTGGATCGCCGCAGCACGGTCGCGGTGGGGGATGGTCTCAACGACGTGGAGATGTTGCGCTGGGCTCAGCGTGGTGTCGCGATGGGCCACGCTCCCGAGGTGGTGCAGGACGCGGCCGACGAGGTCACCGGAACGCTCCACGAGGATGGTGCTGCCACGGTGCTCAACTCCCTGCTTCTCGAGCCGATCGCGGCGGGGCGGTGAGTAGACGGTGGAGACCTTCCCCCACACAGAGCAGCCACTGCTCGAGCTGTCCCAGGTGACTGCGCTGACCGATCTGAGCGCGACCACTGCAGGTGCCGATCCGTCGCGGGTGTACGAGGACCTGCGCAAGCGGTGGGGCAATGTCGCGCCGGTGCAGATGGAGCCCGGGGTGCCGGCCTGGCTGGTTCTCGGGTACCGGGAGTTTCTCGCCGTGGCGCGTCCGGATGGAACGCTCTTCTCTCGTGACACTCGGCACTGGCGGCTGCACCGCGAAGGCCAACTCCCTGAGAAGGCGGCGATCTGGGCCTACACACCGCCGATCGCGGCCAAGCCATGGAGCTCGTTCCACCACGACGGCGACACACGTGCCCGGCTGCGCCGCCCCCTGGATGACGCCCTGGAGGCACTGCCCGACAAGGCCGTCAAGGACCGCACCGAGCAGGTGTGCGGGCTGCTCCTGGACCGGCTGGATGGCGAGGAGGGGACCGTAGATCTGGTCCGGGAGTACGCGGCCGTGGTGGGATTTGGCGCGATGGCTGCCCTGTTCGGGTTCGACCCAGACACGGCCGAGCAGATGCGCCAGGACTCGGCCGTGATCATGCAGGAGTACGGCCCCCAAACGGCCGAGGCGCGCACACGGATGGGCCAGGCGCTGATGGGCCACGTCGCCTCCCGGCAGGCCGAGGCTGCCGTCGACCTGACCAGCGAGTTCGTCCGCCACCCGAGCTTCCTCAATGGCCGCGAGATCGCCGACTCGATGACCGTCCCGCTGATCGCGGCCGCGGAGTTCCTGACGGCGTGGATCGCGCTGACCCTGCGCCTCGTGCTGGCTGACCAGCGGTTCTCCGCTCGGTGGCGGGGCGGACGCCTCGACCTGGACCAGGCGCTGGACGAGGTGTTGTGGCGGGACACCCCGGTCCCGAACAGCTGCTTGCCGAGGTTTGCGACCCAGGACACGGTGCTCGGTGGCATGCAGATCCGTAAGGGCGACGCCCTGGTCCTGGCAATGGCCGGTGCGAACCACGATCCGCAGTTCTTCGCCGGCGACCTGGAGGTCGGCAACAGGTCGCACCTGGCGTGGGGGACAGGGCCGCATGCCTGCCCTGCTCGGTCCCAGGCTCGGCTGATCACCCGCACTGCCGTCGAACGTATCCGCCAGGAGCTCACCCTGAGCCTGGCCGTCCCGGTCGAGCAGATCCAGTGGGCCCACACCCCGTGGGTCCGCCGCCCCCAGGCGCTGCCCGTGCACTACCGCCGTGAGGCCACCCGCGGCCACGAACTGTGACCCGTCCCTGTCCCGTACCACCCACCCCGGAGGTGCACTTGATGGAGCCCCAGCTCGACATCGACGAGGCCCTGTACCAGTTCCGCCAGGATAACGACACCCAGAAGGACATCGCTGCCCTGCGTGCGATCGGCCCCGCCCCGTGGGTTGCGCTGCCCGGCGGTATCCGAGCGCGCGCCGTCGTCCACCCGGAGCTTCTGCGGATCGTGGCCCGCCACACGCAGGTCTCCAAGGACGCGGGCGCGCACTGGCCGACCTACAAGAACCGCGAGCTGCCCAAGGACTGGCCCCTGATGCCGTGGGTCGCCGGGAAGCACGCCTTCTCCGCCGAGAACAGCCCGGCCAGCGACAACCACCGGCGCCTGCGTGAGCCGCTGGACCAGGCACTGCACCGTCGCCAGGTCGAAGCCATGCGGCCACGCATCGAGCAGATCGTCACCGCCGCCCTGGGCCGGGCGGCCGAGGCCGGCACCGACCCGGTCACCGGGCAGCCACGGGTCGTGGACCTGCGCGCGCTGGTCACGCTCGCCGTGCCGATCCAGGTCATCTCCGATCTGCTCGGTATCCCCGAGCACCTCGGACCCGCGTTCCAGCAGTGCGCGGACAACCTCTTCGACAGCAGCATCAGCAGGAACGACATGCTTGCCAACCAGGCCGTGCTGCAGCAGACCCTTGAAGAGCTCATCGCCTACCGAGCCAAGCACCCGGGCGAGGACCTGACCAGCACCCTGCTGAGCAAGCAGTACCGCCGCACGCTGAGCCTGGAGGAGCGGATGGCCACAGTCCGGCTGATCATCGTGGCCGCGATCGAGACCGTCGGGAACCTGATGGGCTCAGCGATCCTCAACCTGCTCACCCACCCCGAAGCCCTGACTGCTGTGCGGTCCGGACAGGCGGCGTGGGACGACGTGATCGACGAGACCCTGCGACACGACGGTCCAGCCGGCGCCGTGCCGCTCCGGTTCGCCACCCGGGACATCGCCGCCACCGTCGACACCGACAACGGCCCCATCACCGTCGAGTTTCAGCAGGGCGTGCCGATCCTCCCCGTCTGGGCCGCCGCTGGCCGCCACCCCGACAACACCACCCCTGACCCAGACGCCTTCGACGTCCTGCGGACGAAGAAGAAGCACCTGGCATTCGGGCACGGCCCTCACTACTGCGCCGGCGCAGACCTTGCCGTCGCCCAGACCGCCATCCTCCTGCCAGCGCTGTTCGACCGGTTCCCCGGCATGACGCTCGCCGTCGACCGCAACACGATCGGCCGGACCAGGGGCTTCATCGGCGACGGCCCGCACACCGTGCCCGTCCTGCTCGGACCGGTGAACCCTGGCCAGATCACCCACGGCGGTTCCGCGCGACGCAAGCCCGGTCGCGCTTCTGGCTCCTTGACAGGCGCGCCGTCGTGATGACTTCCGCGACGAGGCTGGGCGAGCTCGGCGCGCAGATCCGCGCCGTGCTCGCCCACCTGCCGGCGGACGCGGACGTCACGGTCCGTGTCCGCTACGGCGCCGGTCCTGACCTGGCGGCGGCCTCAGTGTGGGTGGCCTCGGGTGGGGACCTCGTCCGGATGGGCGACCTGCCGGCAGCGGTGGGACTGCGCATGGGCCTGGTCGAGCAGGCGCTCAGTCAGGTCGGCGTGTCCTACCCGCGAACCGACCTCGGCCTACGTGCCAGGTGGCGGCGGATCACGGGGCCGGATGAGGCCATGCCCGGGTACGAGCTGACCGTCGCACCGGGCGCCCCAGCTGGAGCGGCCGATGCCGCGCCAGCTGAGTCCCGGTCGCTGCGGGCGTAGGACCCAGACGACGAACTACTTGGAATCGAACGTGAGACAGCACCGCACTCCTGTGCTCGGCCGGCGCAAGGTCCGGCGACCCAGCACCGCACTCATCGCCCCGAACGCCAGCCCACCGACCCCACCCGGCGGCGTTCCGTCGAGCCCCACAGAAGAGGTCGGATCAGCGCTCCTGGCGGTCGAGCTCGCCCTGACCGGCGACGGCCCGTGGTCCCGCGCGTTGGCCACGGCGAAGGCCGCGCGTACCGGCCCGGACACCGGGGCAGGTTCGAGCTTGTTCCGTGGCGTGCCCGCTGCCGCCTTCGTGCTGGACGCGGCAGCCGCGGACGGCTTCCTCCAAGTCCCGGACGTCGCTGCTGTGGGTGAGGCTCGCCGCGCGCAGATCGCCCTGGATGCCGAGCTGGTCGCGATCGTCGAGCAGCGGTTGGCCGCGGCGGCTGCACGTGCCGCGGCTGGGCAGCCGCCGACGTCGACCGAGATTGGGCTGACCGACGGGATCCTCGGGCTTGGTGTCGTCCTGCTGCGGCGTGCCCCCGGTAGCCCGCTGATGGAGCGGGTCATCGACTACGTTGCCAGCCTGACCAGGCCTGTGCTGGTCGATGGTGTGGAGGTTCCGGGGTGGTACGTCCGGCATGACCCCGCGCCCGGTGAGCCGACCCCGGGCGGGCACCTGAGCTTCACGATGGCCGACGGCGCAGCTGGTCTGCTCGCGTTCCTGTCGACCTGCGTGCGCGCCGGTTACTCCCGGGAGAGCCTGCGGGCCCCGATCCAGGATCTGGTCGACTGGTTCACTGCGTGGCGGCAGGAGCCGAGCCCGGAGTGGCCGGACAGCGTCTGGTGGCCTCGCTGGGTCACACCGGCCGAGGTCCAGGCCGGACGCCTGGCACCTGGTCGCGGGCCCGGGGAGGCCTTGCCGTCATGGTCGCGGATGGCGGGCATGGCCCGTGCGGTGCAGATGGGCGCGCGCGTCCTGGCCGAAGGCCCTCACCCGCGTGTCGACGAGGCGCGCAAGGCGGTGAAGAGGGCTGAGGAGGCGATGCTGGCCTGCCTGACCGACCGGCAGATGCGCCGACTGACCGGTCCCGGCCTGTGGGACGGGCTGGCCGGGCTCTTTCAGACCGGTCACCGTGCCGGGGCCGACGCGAAGGGGCCGATGGAGATCCGCCTCAAGCACCGCATGTCCGCCGTCGGGGACGCCCTACGGTCCCAGGCCGCGGCGCTACCGACCGATGCGCCAGGCGATCTGTGGTCGGGGGAGGCCGGGGTGCGGCTCGCCGCACAGACGCTGCGCCGCGGGACCGCACCAACCTCGCGCTGGGACGCCTGCCTGCTGATCACCGGCAACCTCCGCCCGGTCGACCCGAGGAACACACCATGGTCCTGACCCCACCAGCAGCCACACGAGCCGCCACGAAGGATCTGGCCCCGGCGGTCATCACAGGTCTGGCCGGGTCGTTCCCGCTGATCGCCCGCCCGGCAGAGCCCTACGGCCCCTTGGAAGACCGCGTGGCGGCCCTGGTCGACAGCCTCCCGGCGTCGTCCGAGCACGCCCCGGCCACCGTGGCGATGCTCGCCACCAAGACGCTCAACCAGGCCGCGCTACTGGCCTCGGAGTGCCAGCGGCACAAGGAAGCCAACACGATCCTGCGCCACCACCTCTCGGCATACACCACGCAGGACTCGCTGAGCGTCCCAGCGGCGGTGGGCATGTTGGAGCCCGTGACCGACCTGGCGCGACTGCACGCCCTGGTCGGGCAGACCGATCGCGCAGTGGTCTGGTTGACGCGCACGATGCACGCGCTCCGCACCAGTACACGGGTCTCGGTCGACCGGTACGAGCTACCCCTGGACCGTGTCGAGGTGCACGGAGAAGAGCCGGACGGGCCGCGGATGCTCGGGTGGGCCGGGGAGCGGCTCCTGGCCGACACCGTCAAGATCCTGACCCGGGCGGGCCGGTGGTCCGACGCGGTGGACCTGATCAGCCGCAACGGTGGACCGGGCGCCCGGCTGACCGAGACCCGCCAGGCCATGATCACCACGCACCTGGTCGCCGGCGAGCCGGTGACCGCGCGCCACTACCTCGCCGGGGCACAGCCCACCCAGGCGTGGGAGGACGAGATCGCTTCCTGCCTCACGGTGCTGGCCGCAGAACCCGGTGACCGCGCCCAGGCCGTCGAGGCGATGCTCGCCACCTTCCAGCGCAGCACCCCCGCACCAGGCATGGTGGGCTACCGGACGCGGTACGGCATCGCGGTCACCCGCCTGGCTCACGCGACCGGTCATCCGTATGCGGTCATCGCCCGCCAGGTCGCCGCCGAGGTGATCGAGGCGGGTGACGGGGGCGCTGCTCGCGACGTCCTGCGTGCCGTCGGCGGGTGCCTGTCCCGCACCGACATCACCACCCTGGAGCGCAGCGTGACCCGGTCCGGTCTGCACGCCGGAGCCCTGGCGGGACACCACCTGTCCCGCCTGCGCGTGGCCACCCAGCACGCCCTGCAGCTGCTGCGCGCCGCCCTGGACCATGAGCACGCCGACCGTACGACCACGGGCTCATGACCACCGCCACCACCACCGTCGCGACCGGTGGCGCCGTCCTGACCGGAGCACGCTCATGAACCACGCCCCACCGGTCCGTCCACCGCTTCTGGACGTTGTGCAGGAGTCGGCCGACAGGCTCGGGTTCCCGCTCACGGTCGACGACCGCACCGGCCCCCTGCTGACCGCGCTGGCCCGATACCGGCCGGGCGGGCGGCTCCTGGAGATCGGGACCGGGCTCGGCGCGGGCATCGCGTGGATGCTGCCGGCCCTCAGCCCGGGTGCACGGTTGACGACGATCGAGATCAACCCCCTGCGCCACGCCGCCGCCGCGGTGACCTTCGCCCACGACCGGAGGGTCGAGTCCGTGTGTGCAGACGCCGACAAGTGGCTCGACACCTACACCGGTGAGCCGTTCGACCTGGCGTTCGTGAACGTGCGCCCGGAGAACTTCGACCGCCTCGACACCCTGGTCAACCTCCTGAACCCCGCAGGCCTGTACATCGCCGGCGGACTGCTCCCACCCGACAGCGACACCCGGCCCGACCTGACGCAGGTCGAGAAGCTGCGGCAGTGGTGGACCCACCCCGACCTGCTCGGCTACCCGGCCCGCTGGGCGGGCGGCCTGCAGGTGGCCGTCAAGAGACAGGCCACCCGGCCGAGATCGCGCTCGGGCCACCCGAACCAGCACCGACCCACCGCCGATATCGACGCAACAGGAGGGCAGCCATGACCGCCAGCACCCCACAGACCATCGTGAGCGGCGAACCTGCCGGGCAGCTCCGCCAGGCCATGGTCGACCAGCTCAAGGACGCCTACCCGCGGCAGATCTCAGCCGGGATCGAGCAGGCGCTGCGCGTCGTGCCCCGCCACCTGTTCTGCCCGCCGGACACCACCCTGGAAGCCGCCTACGCGAACGGTGTCGTCCTCACCCGACACGACGCCACAGGCCGCGCCACGTCCTCGGTCAGTGCCCCGTGGCTCCAGGCCCGCATGCTGCACCAGGCCGAGATCGAACCCGGGATGCGGGTCCTGGAGGTTGGGTCGGGCGGGTACAACGCCGCGTTGATCGCCGAGCTCGTCGGCCCGACCGGGTACGTCGTCACCGTGGACATCGACCCCGTCGTCATCGAAGCAACCCAGGCCGCGTTGGCCAGGACCGGGTACACCGACCGGGTCACAGCCGTCCTGGCCGACGCCACTGAACCGCTCGCGCTGGGCAGGTTCGACCGGATCGTGGTCACGGTCGGCGTGTGGGACATCGCCCCCGCATGGATCAGCGCCCTGGTCGAGGACGGGATCCTGGTCGTGCCCCTGCGGGCACGACACTCCTCGGAGTGCTGGTCGATCCCGTTCCGCCGCGAGGGCGAACTACTGGTCGGCCAGTCCGCGATGGTCTGCGGGTTCGTCGACGTCCAAGGCGCCACCGCACCCCAACCCACCACCGCACAGCTCCGCGGTGCCCACGGAGGCGTGATCACCGCGAGGTCCTGGGACCACGACACAGACCTCTCCCTCCTGCCCGACGTGCTCCCAGACCAGAGGGTCGTGGAAGCCTCCGGGGTGGTGATGCCGCCACCAGGGATGTTCGTCGGCCTACGCACCCGCCTGGCCTACGACCTACCAGGCCTGGCCGATCTGACCTACACCGACCGCGAGCTGCTGCAGGACGACACGTGGCGGTGGATGCACATCGGCCATGTCGACGGCGACTCGTTCGCAGTCCTGTGCATCCAGCCACCCGGAGCCGACGGCGGGTCAGAGCTGGGCGCGATCGGATTCGGCCCCCGCGCCGAGCGCGCGGCCCTGACCATCGTGGACCACATCGCAGACTGGGGCCGCGACGGCATGCCGCAACGCGCCGCGCATACCTACCGGCCAGCCCACGCGAAGACACCACCCCTCCGGGGCAGGGTGCTGTCTCTGCCCCTCGGCGACCTGGCAGTCACCCAGCACCACGACGGCACCGAGGACATCTGACCATGCTGGACCACGTCGAAGAGCTGCGTCTACGCGCCGTTGTCACGGACGCAGACGGAAACAGGTCCCTGCACCTGGACGGACCGCCCGACCGCGTCGTGCGGCTGACAGAGGGGGACGTGCGCCTCCTGGAGCTCGCGTTCGAGACGCACTGCCCAGCGTGTGAGGAGTACTGACCCGATACACCGTCGAGTTCGCAACACCGTCGAGTTCGCAGGTCGACGGCGGAGGATCGAAGGTGTCGGTGGCGTGTGGGAGCTGGGCCGGTCGGATGAGGTTCGTCTCGGGCGGGGGCCCGGTGCGGGTGAGTGACCAGGTGGAGGCCACCACGGGTGACGTGGAGCGCCGGGGCGGGTGGAGCAGCGGATGCGTGTTCTGGCTGGTGTCGCGCGCCGGTTGATGGTGGATGCCCGGTCGGTCGCCACGCAGGAGGAGTCCGCTGCGCTAGCACGGTTGTCCCGACGCGGGTGCAGCAGTCCCGTTCCCGTTGGTCACTTCCTATGATCGGTTGAGCACTTGCCAGCCGCTCGTTGCTGACCAACGAACGTACACCGGTGCGAACGATGTGAGTACCGCCTTCGCTGTACCGCCACAGGGGTCTCGGCAGGTTGGGGTCGCTATGCGGCCCGCGCAGCATCCGGTAGCCGCTCTCGACCGGCTCCCAGAGTCCGGCGTCGACCAGGCGGTCGATGTCCGCGGCCATGGTTGACACGTCCACGCGCAGCTGCGGCCGGCCGACCGGAGGACGGTGATCTTTCGTGATACGGCGAGCCGGCCACGAAAAGATCACCGCTCCCTGGTGCTGCTG
This sequence comes from Promicromonospora sp. MS192, assembly GCF_049532985.1. Lineage (GTDB taxonomy): Bacteria > Actinomycetota > Actinomycetes > Actinomycetales > Cellulomonadaceae > Promicromonospora. The sequence continues at coordinate 1,536,162 of NZ_CP186693.1, forward strand.
CTACGCGGCGGCGGCCTGGTCCTGGCCGGCGTCGAGCAGCTTCGCGAGGTCGTTGCCGGCCTCCGTGAGCCACTCGTCGTAGACGGTCAGGTCCCGGCCCTTCGAGGTGTGCACCGCACCGCGGCGCACGTCGACGAACGTACTCGTCGTCTCGGGGTGGGCCCGCTGCACGATCCGCATGACGCCGAAGATCGTGTACAGGGGCAGGTCGCCCTTGTTGAACCGGACGTAGAGCACCTCGAGCTGGCCGTCCGGGTGCCGCTCGGCGCACAGCCGGGGCACGACGACGGCCAGGTCACCGACCTGGACGCGCTGGTTGGGCAGCCGCTCGTGCTGCAGCCCGTCCCACCACGGGGCGAGCCGGGCCCACCCCTCGGCGGCCAGGGTGTAGCTGGCCTTCCGGCTCGCCGGGGCGCCCTCGGCAAGTTCGACCAGCTCCTGGCCGTCACGGCTGCCACGCCGGTCACGCAGCAGCCGGTTCTGCACCGGCCCGTACGGGTCCTTCCAGAACTCGTACGGGGTCGCGAGCTGGCTGCGGATCTTCGCGACAGCCCGGTCGGCCTGCGGTGCGGACGTGGCCGCCAGGTAGTGGGTCAGCTGAGATACGTAGATCTCGGGAACATCGGTCACGAGGTTCTCCTCCTTCGGGGAGATCGGGGTGACCGTGCGTCCACGTCTGCGGTGTTCTTCACAGCATCCGTTAACCGGTCCCGTTAACAGGACCTGTTAGGACATGCGAGACTGAACGTGTTCTCACTAGGACATCGAACAGCTCGACAGCACGGTCTTCGGTTGTTGAGTTGTTGCACTCGGCCCGAGCGCGGCAACGCTCGGGCTTTGTGCTACCCGGCTGAGTGGCGACCGAAGTCACCGCCAGCCGGGGCCTTGCGGGTCACAGTATCCGAGGACACCGACAAACACATGCCTAGTGGTCTATACGATCTTCGAGGGTGTGTAGCAGGGCTCGTGCGTGACCGTCTGGTGGACGAAGTCGTCGCTCTTATCTGGGACTCCGCCTTCCAACAATCAAGATAACCCGGCCGTCCGACACCACCTCAGTCACCCCGTGTCTTCTGTGGACGGCTCACCGGGAAAGTAGGGGTGGCGGCCGCCATTTGCCCACCCCGGCCGCGCCCTGGGACGGGTGTAGAGCAGCCCGAAACCCGCTCTACGCCTTGGGTTGGGCGATGTCGACAACAGGACGCTGGCCGCCCCGGTGGACAAATCAGCAGTTGGTGACAGATTTCTCACACCAGAAACGGCGTCATAGCAGGTACAAGCTGGACGTCCATGTTGTTGACGAGGTGATCACCCCAGGCGGCGCCCCGATGATCTTCCTGAGTGGAATCAGCCTCCGTGCGGTCGGCGGCTCACCCCAGAGGGCGCCCACTTCCTTGTAGCCCGGCCGGAGAGGCCGGCGCAAGTGTGGTGACACCGAGGTAGTCCGCCAGCCGACCGGCAGCGGCTCGCACCGGGGGGCGTCGACCGCCTCGCGTCGTCTTGTGCAGTACGCCACCAGCCCCCGAACATTCTCGACGACGCCACGGCCGGTGGGTGTAGTCCATGTGCGCAGCAACGCTGACCCCATCCACTCGAGAGGGCGAGAAAGTTTGCCGATCACGTGCCCACACAGTACGCGCCCGAATAATCCAGGCGGGTGCGCTCGGCGGGCATGAACCGCACAACTGCGCGGCTGTGGCTGTTCGGCAGGCGGCCCTTCTCGGCTTGGCATGAGGGTGGAGTCGTGGAAGGAGCGCGACATCCCGCTTCTTGAAGACGAGTTGCACCGGCGCTTTGGCCGCTACCCGATGCCATCGGTGGAAGTCATGGCTGGGCTGGCACCGGCACGCGCTGAGGTGCCGCAGGTGCACCAACCGCGTCCGATCCGAAGGCGACGGCACCGACAGGTTCGGCCTTACAGGGTAGACAAGGCATCGACGCGCGATCCGTGACGACCGGACGACGGGGTGAATCGGGAATTCAGCCGCTTGACGCCGTCACATCCAGGCAGATGGACGCTCTCACAGCGTATGACGAGCGAGCATGCTGCCGAGACGAGCCGTGTCCCGCAGGGACGAGAAGCCAGCGGGGCATGGAACCTCGTCCCGCTCACACCCGGGTACCTTGAGGGCGAGCACGGTGGGTATGTCGCGGCCATTGGGGCTGCTCTCGAGGACGGGCGAATCCGCAACATCGCGCTGTCGGGCAACTATGGCGTCGGCAAGAGCAGCATCCTTCGGGAGGTCGCGCGAAGGCAGGATGATCGCGTCGTTGAACTCTCCCTGTCGACTCTTGCGCCGATCGAGGCGTCCAAGCTCGATGAGTCGGTGCCCATCCAGGCGACAACGCCGACCAACCGGATCCAACAGGAAATCGTAAAGCAACTGCTGTACCGGGAAGAGCCAGGCAAGACCCCGGCATCCAGGTTTCGACGCATCGAGCGATTCCGATGGTGGCGGGCACTCGGGACTGCGGCTCTGCTGGGGCTTGCCGTCGCCGTGGTCTCCTTGCTGACTAGTTGGACAGCACAGATCGCGTCCGTGTTCACGGCTCTGAGCGACCTCGGCGCCTGGACTCACCTGATCGTCTGGGCAGTAGCCACGCTCGTTGCGCTGACGGTCCGCAGGATGTTCTACGGGCAACTTCACATCAAGCAGTTCTCAGCAGGCTCGGCGACCGTCACGCTCGACGACAACTCAGTGTCGTACTTCGACCAATACCTCGACGAGATCGTCTATTTCTTCGACGTGTCAAAGCGCGATGTCGTCATCTTCGAGGACATCGACCGCTTCAACGACTCGCACATCTTTGAGACACTTCGCGCGCTGAACACTTTGCTCAACGCATCGCCCCAGATCGACAAACCGGTCCGCTTCATCTACGCCATCAAGGACAGCATCTTCGACCGCATCGGTCTGGAAGCAGAAGGTCGAAAAATTGAACCCGACGTGCTTCAGATGGACGATCCGGCGCAGGCGGAGACGGTACGAGCGAATCGCACGAAATTCTTTGATCTTGTCATTCCGGTGGTTCCGTTTATAACGCACCAGAGCGCTCGCAACCTAGTAGTCCAGTTGCTAGGTGATATCGAGCACGATGTCGCGCCCGAACTGCTGGACCTAGCTGCCCAGTACGTCCCGGACATGCGACTGCTCAAGAATGTCCGTAACGAGTTCGTCGTGTTCCGTGACCGAATCTTCTCGGGTGACGGTAAGCAGCTTAAGCTGAGCGACACGAACCTGTTCGCCATGATGCTCTACAAGAGCACGCATCTTACGGACTTCGAGGCGATCCGGATCGGGAAGAGCAAGCTGGACGTTCTCTACCAGCACGGCCGCGATCTGGTAGCCGAGAATATCAAGCGGATTGAGGGCGAACGTCGAGTGCTCCGTTACCGGCTAGCACGGATCAACGGGTCGGCGACGCGCAGCGAAAGTCTCGGGGAAAGACTCCTGGCCCATGTGCAGCGCACCGTGCAAGCAGCTGGCTACCAGCAGCAGGTGGCCAACTACTCTATCGCGCGTACAGCGAAGTCCCTTGCCGATCTCAAGACCCCCCAGTTTTGGGCAGAGCTTGCCTCTTCGAGTGAGAACACCGTCCTGCAGTGGCGCAACAACTACGGCCAGACCCTGTCCTTCACGCGAGAAAGTCTCGCGGCGTCGCTTGGCGATTCACTTGATGCTGAGATCTGGGACGAGGCAGATCGTGAAGCGCTGAATGAGCAGATCGATGCTAAAGCGGAGGCCATCAAGTTCTTGCGGAGCGCCGACCTCGGGGATCTCATCAAGCGTCCGGAGTTCCTCACCAATTACGAGGGAACCGCGCAGGCCCTCAACGCGATTGCGCACGCACTGTTGACACCGGGACTCGCGTACCAACTCATCCGCGCCGGACACATAGACCGCAACTTCACGCTGTACACGTCGACATTCCACGGCGATCGCGTTGGCCCAGCCGCGACGAACTTCATCATCCATCACGTTGACCGGGACCTGATGGACGAGCACTTTGAGCTTGCTCCAGAGGATGCGGACGCAGTTGTCCGGGAACGCGGCAAGAACGCGCTGAAGGAGCCGGCGCTGTACAACATCGCGATTCTTGATCGTCTCCTGGCGACCGATGGCGACGCAGCGAACATCATGATCCGCTCCATGGCCACCCTCGGGGAAGCTCAGACGCGGTTCATGCAGGCTTACCTGAACGCGGGGGAGCAGCGTGCGCGATTCGCCGAGCAGTTCACAGACGTCTTCCCGCGAGCGCTCGTCTACCTCGTGAACCAGGCCGATTTGGATGACGCCTCACGCCTGGAACTTGTGGGCGTCGCCTTGGCGCACCTCTCGGCGTCGAAGCAGCGGACGGACACTGGGGTAACTGGGTATCTCTTGGCGAACTATGCCGAACTCACAGCACTCACGTCAGACGCGACTTCACCGGCTCAGGCCGAACGAATCAGTGCCCTCTTCGCGGATGCGGAGGCCCGCCTGCCTCGTCTGGAACCGCTAGGACGGCAGGTCCGCCCGTCGTTCGTCTCGCGCAACCTGTACGAGGTCACTCGGGAGAACCTTGTGATCGCCACCGATAGCACGTCAAGCCTGGCGCTGGACGTCATTCGGTCAGCGAACGAGACGGTGTACGACCATGTGCTTGAGCACCTGAGCACGTACTTGGACGCCATAGAAGGCGCATCCGCAACGGTTGACGCAAACGAGCAGTTCATCGCGGTGATCGAAGACGTACTTGGGCAAGGAGCGCCCCGAATTGGTGATGTGATCGAAAGAGCCGCTTCGGATTGTAAGGTCGAGAATCTTGCGGAAGTGCCCGAGGCCGTTTGGCCGACGCTGGGAGAGCATCAGCGATTCCCGGCCACCCTCAACAACGTCAGCCGGTACGTCACGGTCCATGGCGCGGTTGACGCGCATCTGGCCACGACCTTGACCGCCGCTGGCGTGATCACAGAGCCTGAGGCAGCTGACGAGGAGGCCAAGACAGTCGTGGCGATAGCGATCCTGGCCGCGAGGGACCAGCTCTCGTCCGCTGCGTTGCGCACGGAGCTGGTCGCGAGCCTGAACCTGCGCGACTACCTCGGAACGGATGATGTCGCGGCCGAGTCAGGGGACTTCTTCGCGCTGCTGCTCAAGCACAACGTCATCGCGGATGACGCCGACATATACGAGCATCTGGCCGGCACCGACTGGCCGACCCGCGAGGCATTCATCTGCGAGTCGGCGAAGTTCAAGAGCTACATGACGCCCAGTCTCATTCGGCCCGACCTCGCGGTCCTCCTGGCGAGCGACAAGATCGATCCCGCAATCAAGAGCTTGATTGTCCAGCAGGCCGCGGAGTACTCGGGGGTCGCCGGGCCCCGAGGCCTGAATGAACTCGCACGATTCGCCACGGGGCACGGGCATGAGCTCCCGCGGGCCGTCGTGGAGAAGATGGCGCTCGGCGGTGTCGACGCGCGGTACATCGTGCCGCTGCTCGAACCTCACCTTGCCTCGCTTGGCCGCGATCAACTCTTCACGATCCTGCAGGCACTCAGCGGTGACTACCCCAAGCTGACCGAAGTCGGTCGAGACAAGCCGCGGATCCCGAATACTCATGCCGACCGAGCATTGCTCGAGCACCTCAAGCTGGAGGGCATCGTCGGCAAGTACGACGATCTCCAGTCTCCGATCAAGGTGAACAAGAAGTACAAGTGAAGTAGGGCAACGCTCCACCTGTGCCCCACCCTCTCGCCTGTCGAGGACTGGCGTCAGACGCGCCAGGTGGTAAACCCTGCAATTCCGGCACACTGACTGCCGCATACGGATGGCGTGCAACGTGAGGCGGTCAAAGTCACCCGGCCGCGCAGTAGTCCCGACGTAAGGGTGGCTCGTCGTGCTCTGGACCGGTATGCGGAGTGGGTCGACACCCCACCAGCCACCTACCTGCGTGATCGTCTAGACCGTTGCCTCTTTCTCTTTGCTGAACTGCGCCGCGGCTGAAGCGGTGAGGGTGTAGGGGTTCCCAAGCTCGGGGTAGCGCTCCAGCATGTGCGATACCAGGGCTTCTTCGGAGTCGGTCTGCGCAGCCGCGGTGTTGAAGTCCCGGAGATACGCGCGGGTCGCGGTGATGAGCGGTGCCGATGCGTCGGACTGAGCGGCGGGATCCCGGTGGCCGGTGACCACCCAGGACGCATTGAGCTCGTCGACGATGTCGATTGCTGCTTCCCATTCCTTCCGCTTGGTTAAGTCGGTCTGTGCCAGCCACGGATGAATGCCGTTGTAGATCACGTCGCCTCCGGCGACTGCATCCAGGTCTCGGATGTACACGACACTCGACGGATCGGTGTCGCTCTGTCCTACCGGGATCGGCACCAACGTGTGTCCTTCGAGATCGATGTGGTCCGATGTCATCGGAGTGGGGCCGACTGCGGTTTCCGGCAGCTGATCTGGGAACAGCGACCGCCAGTAGGCCAGGTAGCCGTCACTGAGCTGCTCGTCGGCGAAAGGCATGACTTCCGGAAGCGTGACGGCTGTTGCGCCGGGGAACGCGGCAAGCACAGCTGCGAGGCCGAGGAAGTGGTCGGCGTGGCCGTGCGTGACGTACACGGTTGTGAGGTTCTTACCGCTGGCTCTGATCCAGTCAACGAGTTCAGAGACCTCCTTGACTGTGATGAGGGCGTCGATGAGGACTGCATCGGTGATACCTGCGATCAGCGTCGCTGTGCTGGCCGGCCAGGTGGCTGGAGCGGGTGACTGCCATGCGGGCACTGCTGCGCTGATGGGCTTGTAGTCGCTCACGTAGACGTTCAACGACAGCGGCGAGAGGAGGTCCCCGCCAGCGTTCCGCAGGCACGCCTCGTACCAACCGGCCATCTGCGAGCGAGCCGCCTCCTCTTCACCGCCGCGAGCGGCGAACTGCGCCGACCAGGTGACCACGCTCCCGTCACCGTCGTCGTGGACCCGGAGGGTGGCGAGGTAGTCCGCCACGGGAAGGGGACCCGGGTCGGAGAAGGCGAACGTCATCGACCGTGCCGTGGACGTGATGAGCTGCTCGGTGACGGGCAGAGCACCTCCCTGGAGGTGCACCTCACGAACTCGGCCCTGCTCGAGGTTGTTCACGTGGTCCACGCCGGGCATCCAGGTCACGTCATCGAACGTGCCGATGCGCGCCCAGACGTCGGCTGCGGGCTGGTTGAATCGTGCCGCTCGCGCTACGTGAAGACGGGGCAGATCCATCAGGCACTCACCGTCTCGGTTTCGTCGGCTGTTGCCGAGGCGAGCGTCTGCCGCCCGGCGACATAGATCTGGGTCTGGCGGGCGACCTGGCGTCCCAGGTGCACGGCTGTGGCGATGTCGGAGCCGTGCATCGCCTCCGGGGCCACGTCGTTGTGTGTTTGGCCTGCCGCTCCTGACCAGAATCCGAGTCGGTTGAGGTCGTCTTCAGCGGCGTCCTGAAAGTTCCACCCCGCGGCCAGAGCGAGGTTGATCCAGATCATGTGGTGCTGCGCCGCGAACGACTGCAGGAATCCGAGTGTGTTCGACTTGTCGCCGGCCTTCGATCCTGAGTTGGTGAATCCTGCGGCGAGCTTGTCAGCCCAGGCGCTCTTGAAGAAGCGTCCGCTCGTCAGTTCGGCGAAGCGGTGGAACTCGGCCGACGCGCCGCCCATGTAGGTCGGAGCTCCGAAGATGATGGCGTCTGCTGCGTCCAGTGCCGCCCATGCTGCGTCGTCGATCGTGGTGACATCGAGAAGCGTTACCGCGCCGCCGCGGTCTTCTGCGCCTTCAGCGACAGCTTCTGCGAGGACCGCTGTGTGGCCGTATCCGGAGTGGTACGCGACCACGATCGACCCGGGTGTGAGGTTCTCGTCGGTCATGCTTGTCTCTTCTCCTGGGGTGTGATTCGCGCTCGGCAGGAGCGCGATGATCGGAGCGGTTGGGGTGTTCTAGCGACGGGCACCGTCGCGTCGTGGCTCAGAGGGCTTGCAGGGCTGCGCGGAGCGGCTGGTCACCGGAGGTGACTTCGAACTGGATGCGTCCCGGGTCTGGTCCGACTGCCAGCTCGAGCAGGATGGCGGCGACGTCGCTGCGCGCGATGCCTTGCCGGGTGACCTGGTCGGCAACCGTGAAGAGCCTGCTGCCTGGCTCGTCGGTCAGTCCGTCGGGCCGGACGATCACCCAGCCGATGTCGAGCGTGCGCACGAACGCATCCGCGTCCGACTTTGCGTGGCAGTAGACCTGGAACGAGTCCTTCGACGAGGGGTCGTAGTCGTCGACGCCGGCTCCGGAGAGGATCACCAGGCGAGGTACTCCGCTCTGCTTCGCCGCTTGCGCGAAAAGGATGGCTCCTTCCCGGTCGACAGCGTTCGTACGTTCGGGGGTGCTGCCGCCGCCGGCGCCCGCTGCGAACACGGCAGCGTCTGCGCCGTGGAGAAGTTCGGTGAGCGCATCGAGGCCGTCATGTTCCAGGTCGAACACCGCCGCCTGAGCGCCGTCGCGTGCGAGCTCGTCTCGATGGGCTGCGTTGCGGACGAGACTCGTTGGTGTGTGGCCAGCAGCGACGAGTTGTCGCGCCAAGATTCGGGCCACCTTTCCGTGACCTCCGGCGATGACTACACGCATGTCCGGTTCCTTTCTCCGAGCCGCTCAGGCACCGCCGGAGCGTCCAACGCCAATCTGCTGGTCACCGTCTTGGCCAAGGGACCAGGGTGAGCGAACGCACGGCGACGGCCCCGATGGTGAGGGTGGCGCCCAGGAGTACCAGCCACGAGGCCGCCGATCCGAAGGTCCCGCCGGTCGCCGTCGTGAGCAGACGGATCGAGTACGTCGCGCTGGCGGCGACGGTGAAGGTCGTAGCCCAGAAGCCGATCACGAACGGTGTGCGTGCGTACATCGGCAGCAGGAACAGGTGTGGCAGCAGCAGCGCGATCATGAGCGCTGCGAATACGGTGTCGGCCGTGGAGAGCTGACCGTCGGAGATTGCCCACCACGCGTTGCCTGCCACAGCCGGGGGTGCGGAGAAGATCGCGATGGTCGGGAACAGCGCGGGTGGGACCGGGGGCCCGGTGATGTAGCGCACGAGGAGCACGCTGGCGATCAACATCCAGAACATGATCCCGACCGCGAGCAGGCCGATCGCGACGTCGCGGTGCCCGATCGTCGCGAGGGACTGCGCGGTGATCAGGCTGGCCGCGACGGTGGGCAACAGGTACCCGCCATGGATCGCGGCGGGGGCGCGCGGCTGCGACAGCACGGACGAGACGAACCACGCCCCGAGCGCAGCGGACAGGGCGAGCATGACCCACACCGCGATGCCGGACGCGACGGGGTACCACTGGAACAGGTGTGCCGCAAGGAGCGAGCCGACAGCGGGGACGAGGGATGCGAACGGACCGAACACGGGGTGGCGCAGGTCGCCTGCGATGGCCCGCAGGCCACCGGGGCGGCGCAGGTAGACGACCGTGATGATTCCCCAGGCCAGCGCCGCCGCCGCCCAGAGTGTCTCGCCGACCGCCGTCGGGGCGCCGAGCAGCTGGCCGGACGTGGTCCAGGTTCCCGCGAGGCCGGCGGTGCCGAACGCGATGCCGAAGAAGTTCAAGGGAAGCCTGCGAGTGCCGGGCTCGGTCGTAGTCATCATGACCTCCGGGGGTCGGGAGCTGAGGGGTGCGCGAGTGTCGGCGGGGCTACCTGTCACAGGGCCGGGCGCGTGCCTTTTGCCGCAGCGCCGGACCCTGTGGCGGTACTGAGGTCAGAGCCGAATCCAGTCGAGGATGTCCTGGTCGAGCTGCGCCCGGAAGTCGCCGTGGATGCCGTGCGGAGCGCCCGGGTAGGTCTTCAGGGTGCCGTTCTGCACGAGGTCGATCGCGCGGCGGGCGGCCGCTTCGATCGGGACGATCTGGTCGTCCTCGCCGTGCGCGATGAGGATCGGGACGGTGAGCGACTTGAGGTCGTCTGTCTGGTCGGTCTCGCTGAACGCCTTGACGCAGTCGTAGGCGGCGGACAGGTTCACCAGCTGGCCCTGACGCCAGAAGTCGAGCTTGGCACCGTAGGAGACGTCGCGGCCGTGGTTCGCACCGAAGAAGCTCTCGGCGAGGTCGAGCCAGAACTGGGATGCGTCGCTGAGCACACCCGCGCGGATGCCGTCGAACACGTCGATCGGAGTCCCGCCCGGGTTGTTCTCGTTCAGGACCATGATCGGGGGGATGGCACCGGCCGTGACGACCTTGGCCACGCGGCCGTTCGCGTAGCGCGACGCGTACCTCACGACCTCGCCACCGCCGGTGGAGTGGCCCACGACGATGGCGTCGTGCAGCTCGAGCGTGTCGACGAGGAGCGCCAGGTCCTGTGCGTACTGGTCGATGGTGTGGCCCTCGGCGGTCTTGCTCGACCGGCCGTGCCCGCGGCGGTCGTGGGCGATCGTGCGGTAGCCGTGGTCGCTGAAGAACTTCAGCTCGGGCTGCCAGGCGTCGGAGCTCAGCGGCCAGCCATGGCTGAAGACGATCGGCTGCCCCTCGCCCTGCTCGGTGTAGTAGATGTCGACGCCATCGGGGGTGGTGATGTAGGCCATGGTTGCTCCTGGGAACGAGGCGGTGCGTCAGGGATTGCCCTGACCGGCTCGAAACTACGAACTGCCCGCCTGGCTGCGCGTGTCCCCAACGGGGACAGGCTCCGGGGCCGCCGCATCACATGGTCGGCTGTGTGTCGGGGCCTGTCAGGTAGCGACGCAGTGATGCCACCTGAGGCCCGGTGGCATCGCTGCGGGTGCCGGGAGCGCGATGCCGGGTAACGGTCCACGCCGGGCGCAGCGCCTGCAGCAGGTCCAGCGAACGGTTCCAGGCCCGTCGCGCCGCGGCATCGACCCCCTCGAGCCGCGCACGGACGCCGTTGCTCACGAGATCCCCGCAGAATGCGGCATCCAGATCGCGCACCGACACGAACGCGGCCCGGCGTCCGGCGATCTCGCCGAGGTCGAACAGCCGCAGCTCGTGGCCCTCCAGGTCCAGCCCTGTGACTGCGGGCGCCGCGACGACGCCTGCCTCCGGGAACGCACGCAGCACGGTTCGCAAGCCCGGAGTACTGCCTCCCGGCAGAACGATCACACCGGTCAGCTGCTTGCCCTTCGACCGGATCCAGGCCGCGAGATCCTCCGCCTCGACGGTGGCGGACGGGGCGTCCACGAGGACGGCGTCCCGCGCCCCGGCGACGAGCGTCGCCGTCCGGGCGCCGCCCAGCCAGATCTCCATGGTCAGCGGGGCCAGCAACGTGCCGCCGGCGAGCTGCAGGCGACGCTCGAGCCAGGCGCCGACATGGTCACGGGCCTCCTGGCCGTTGTCGCTCACCAGCTCGGCCGACCACGTCACGCGGCTGCAGCCGTCGGGCTCGGCGGAGACACGGACAACGCCGTCCAAGTCGTCACGGGCGGATCCGCCCGGCACTCGTGCCTGGTACGCGACCAGGCCGGACTCACGGCGGGTGATGGACTCCACGGCACCGAACCGGTTGCCGCCGAAGCCCACGAGCCGAGACCCTGGCGGATCCATCGGCGTGACCTCGACCAGGTCGGCAAGAGTGCTCAGGTCGTCAAGCGTTTCAAACCGCGACCAGACACTGATCGCAGGCTCCCGGAACAGCGCTGCCCGCGCCACGTGGGCGCGACGGACAGCAGCCGACGTCACTGGTGCTTCCCTCCCGGTCGCCCGAGGCTCCGGCGACCCCACCGACCGTAGACTGGTGGCCCGGGCCGAGGGTGGCCCTGTCGCGGACAGGCAGCTCGTCGTGGAGCTGCGGTCCTGGCCGGACTCACCTCGAGGGAAAGGACTCGCACGTGGGTGTCAAGGGTTCGCCGCTCGGCGACTACCTGCGCGCGCGCCGCGCGGTCGTCTCCCCCGAGGAAGCGGGCGTCACTTCGCACACGCGGCGTCGTGTCCCGGGTCTGCGGCGCGACGAGGTCGCCCGCGCCGCCGGCATCAGCCAGGAGTACTACCTACGGCTCGAACAAGGCCGCGACCGCACCCCGTCGGACCAGGTGCTGCGCGCACTCGGCCGCGCGCTGATGCTGGACGAGGCCGCCATCACCTACATGCTCCTGCTCGCGAACGCCGAACCGGTCGACCTGCCGGCCCAGGAGGCCGCGGTCTCGATGGACAATCTCGCGGCGATCCTGAACGCCTGGCCGAACACTCCCGCCTACATCATCGACTCACGGCACACCGTCGTGCTCTCGAACGCCATGGCCCGTGCCGTCGTCCCGCATGCGCTCGAACCGGGCGTGAACATCGCCGAGGCGGTGTTCACCCTGCCCGAGGTCCGCGCGCTACCGACCTGGGACCAGCTTGCCTCGCGAACAGTGCGCCGGCTGCGCTACTACGGGCACCCGTTCGATCCTCGTCTCCACGAGCTGGCAGCGCGACTGTCCGAGCAGGATCCGGTCTTCCGTACGCTCTGGGAACGACAGGACGTCGACCCGTACTACGACGGAGACGTACGCCCGCAGGTGAAGGGGTACGGTCAGATCGTGCTGCGTCACCAGACACTCGTGGTTCCCGGCACGCCTGGCTACCTGCTCTGCGTGTACCACGCCGAGCCGGGCACACCGAGCGCGGAGGCGATCGTGCACCTCGCTGCTCGGACCTCCTCCACCACCGCAGAGGCGCACCGCCACTGAGCCGAGCAGCCTGTCCCTCGTAGGAGCACGCTGGATCTCCACGCGCTCCGTAACTTCGTCCCTGTGCCGGTCACCCCGATCGGCGCAGGGATGGAGTCACACATGGACAACGCCGACAACGGCCCGATCACCGCGCGTACCGTCCGCACCGGCACGGTCGTCGCGGCGAACGACATCGAGTACGCCTACCGCCGCTTCGGTCACAGCACCGATGGTGTCCCCCTCGTCTTCCTGCAGCACTTCCGCGGGAACCTGGACAACTGGGATCCTGACCTGGTCGACGACATCGCCGCTGAGCGCGAGGTCATCCTCGTCGACAACGCCGGAGTGGGCGCCTCCACAGGAACGGTTCCGTCAACCGTCGCCGAGATGGCGCGCGACCTGCTCGCCTTCACCGATGCGCTGGGCGTTCGCACGTTCGACCTGTTCGGATTCTCGCTCGGCGGGTTCGTCGCGCAGGAGCTCGCGCTGCTGCGCCCATGGGCCGTGCGTCTGCTGGTGCTCGCCGGAACCGGACCCGCCGGCGCACCGACCATGCACGGCTGGCGCGAGGACATCCAGCGCGAGGCCCGCTTGGACGTCAGCACCGCGGAGAGCCTGCTCTACATCTTCTTCGCGCACACCGACACGAGCCGCGCGCTCGGCACCGACTTCCTCGGGCGGATCTTCTCCCGCGAGGATCGCGACGAGCCGACGACGACAACGGTGCGCGACGCGCAGTACGACGCGATCCTCGCCTGGGGCATCCCCGACTTCAGCAAGCTCCAGCGCCTCACCGCCATCACCCAGCCGACCCTGATCCTGCAGGGCGACGACGACCTGATGATCCGCACACCGGGGAGCCACACGCTGGCCGGACTCATCCCCGACGCGCGGCTGCACATCTTCCCCGATGCCGCGCATGCGTCGATCTTCCAGTACCCGCACGAGGCCGCCCGCCTCGTCCTCGAGTTCGTGGCGGCCAAGACCACCACGGCCGCCGCCTGAGAGGAATGCTCATGACCAGCCCGACCTACCTTCTCGACCGAATCCTCGATGCCCACGGCGGCCGTGCCCGCTGGGCCGAGGTGTCCACCATCAGTGCCGAGCGTTCGTTCGGCGGCCCTTTCTGGGGCCTCAAGCAGGTCGCCGGAGTCGCCGAGCACGGCCGGTTCACGGTCGACCTGCGCCACCAGGAGACCAGCCTGGAGAGCTTCGGGGCACCCGATGTGCGCACCCGCTTCACCGCGGACCGGGTCGAGATAGTGCGCGCGACCATGGACGGCGACGAGATCATCGAGGCCGTCGACAACCCGCGCGCGACCTTCGAGGGCCACGTCCTGGAAACCCCGTGGACCCGGCTGCAGCTCGCCTACTTCACCGGCTACGCCATGTGGACCTACAACACCGAGCCGTGGTCGTTCACCTTCCCCGGTGTGCAGGTCGAGGAGACCGGCCCGTGGACCGAGCCCGACGGCACCGTGCTCGACCGGCTGCGTGTCACCTACCCGCCGCAGATCGCAACGCACACCCCGACGCAGACCCTCTACGCGGACACGGACGGCGTGCTTCGCCGCCGCGACTACGAGGTCGACATCGCCGGCGGATCCCCGAGCGTCGAGTACATGACCGACCAGTTCTGGGCCGACGGACTGCTCCTCGCCGGCAGCCGCAAGATCTTCGTCCGTGACGGCGACGGCACGGCGATCCCGGACCCCCTCATCGTCTCGATCGACATCAGCGACGTCCGACTCGGCTGATCGTCAGCGCAACCATCAATACAGCCAAGACCCGTGGAGGAAAGAGATGATGAACGATCCACTGGTGACACCGTCCATCGCGCTCGGCACCTGGGCGTGGGGAGACAGCGGACAGGCCGGTAACGGCTACTTCGGTAGCCGCCTGACCGAGCACGACCTGCACGAGATCGCCGAGAAGACCATGACCAGCGGGCTGACCCTCTGGGACACCGCCACCGTGTACGGCATGGGCCGTTCCGAGCAGGCCCTCGCGAGGGCGCTGAAGGGCTTCGACCGTAGCGCGTACCAGCTGTCGACGAAGTTCACGCCGCAGATCGCCAGGAACGGCAACGCCCCCGTTGCCGAAGCGCTCGAGCAGAGCCTGACCAACCTGGGTACTGACTACATCGACCTGTACTGGATCCACAGCCCCGCCGACGTCGAGCGGTGGACGCCGAGCCTGATCCCGCTGCTGGAGTCCGGGAAGGTCCGGCACGTCGGCGTCTCCAACCACAACCTGGACGAGATCGCACGCGCCGATCAGATCCTCGACCAGGCCGGATACCGGGTCGAGGCTGTGCAGAACCACTACAGCCTGCTCTACCGCAGCTCGGAGGAAGCCGGGATCCTCGACCACTGCCGGGTGAACGGAGTGCGGTTCTTCTCCTACATGGTGCTCGAACAGGGCGCGCTGACCGGCCGATACGGGCCGCAGAGCCCGATGCCCGCGGGCAGCAGGCGGGCCAGAGCCTATAACGAGGTGCTGCCGAGACTGCAGGCACTGACCGACCGGATGACCGCATTCGGCGCGGCCCGGGACGCGTCGCCGGCCGACGTCGCAACGGCTTGGGCCGTGGCCAAGGGCACCACGCCGATCATCGGCGTCACGAAGCCCGGCCACATCGACGGGCTCCTGCGCGCGCGAGACGTCGAGCTCACCGGCCAGGAGATCACCGAACTCGAAGCCCTGGCCGACGCGACCGGCGTCGACACCCGCGGAGGCTGGGAGCACGAGATGCATTAGTCGCAGTGCCTGGAGCCATGGTTCAGGCGCGCAAACAGCCGTCGACCCTGCGCTTCGAACCACCTGGCCCAAATGTATGGGACTGCGCAGCTGTGCCGAACGGAACTGCTGGAACTACGGGCAGAACCGTTGCGCACGATCGAGTCCTGCGTAGAGGACCTCGTGCGCCATCGTCGCGCGCGGATCCTCCAGTCCGACCCCGACGTCCCACCCATCGCCGGGCAGGACCGGTTGTGCAGGCAGCGGGCTCTCGTCGAGGCGATCTTCAGCGAACTGTCGGTACGTGCACGTGACGCTGGATCAGGGGAGCGCGTGTGCGTACTGCCCAGGGCCTGAGCTTTCATGGCTGCGATGCGAGCGCGTTGGCTGCCTTCTGGGTTCCGCATCGACGGGAGGCGCCGCTGGGGTGCGAGCTCGATTGGTGCACGATCCGTGCGCGGGCGCAGTTCGTCGCCTGGGTGATGTTCCTGGTCTTTCCTGGCGGACCCGGCGTGCGCGGGCGGACGCTCGACGTACGACAGAGCGCCTGTCGGATCGGAGATGATCATGGGGAACCAGAACAACCGAGATGTCGTACCGAGCGAGGGTGGAGGCTGGGACGTCGTCGCACCGGGGGGCAAGCGGGCCAGCGCACACGCTGACACGCAGGCGGCTGCCATCGACCGTGCGCGAGAGATCGTGAAGAACGCCGGCGGTGGCGAGGTCCGGATCCACGGCCGCGACGGCCAGATCCGTGACTCGGACACCATCCCGCCGGGGAACGACCCGAACCCGCCGCGCGACAAGAAGTGACCCGGCCACGAGGCCAGGGGAGTCGCGCGGGCGATGTCGCCTGCAGGCGCCGTAGTGCCCTCGTCAGCTGACCTTCTGGCGAGGGCACTACCCGGTGCTCACTGCGTGAGCGTTGCCCACGTGTGGAGGAACCGAAGGACCGCCACGGCCACAACTGCGGTGCACAGCAGCAGCGGGATCCACTGACCACCGAGCCGGCCGATGAGACGGCGGAACCGGCTCGCCGTGTGGCTGGGGCCCGGGACTGCAGGTCCGGCCAGGCCGAGTGGCTGGCCCTGACCATCGCGGTCAGGCGGTGCCGTGTTCGTGATGGACTGCACGCCTACTGCCGAGTACAGGTTCACGGCCGAGCCCGGAAGTGCAGTCAGGAAGACCGAGTTGCTGAACAGGTGCCTGTGCACGGTTCGCTTCGTCGTCTGTTCCGGATCACCATCCGGCGTTGTCTCCGGGCCGTCGTCACTGGACGACGACATCTCGTTCGTCATCTTGCTCCTTCGATTACAGGAGCCGAACTGGTACCGGTTATCTACGCCGATTATTCGTGCGAAGATGTTGGGGAGGGAGCTGAAAACCTCTCCGGCACCGTAAGCGCGGCTCTAGCCGTGGGTGCTAATCGGCGGGTCAGGTTTGCCGACCTGACCCGCCGAAACACACTGATGTCATGCCGCCGAGGCCTTGCCTGTGGCGGCGCTCATGAGTCTACGCGTCGAGGTGCGCAGCGGCGCAGCCCGGACACGGGCAACCTGTGGATAACTACGGCATTCGTGCGGTTCCCGGCTGGTCAAAGCCGATGAAACCCGACATTGGTGTCTGATGGCACGGCTCGATTGTGACCAGTTGTCCGACATCGCCGTCGCCGTTTCGCTGTGGGCGAATCTGATGGGGCGACGGCTCTACCCAGCGCGGTGATGAAGTCCCTCACCTGGTGCGACCTCGCGCTCGAGTGTTGCGGCCTCGACTCCTGGCTCATCGGCGTCGTTGGACCCACGGCCAGTCCTGGGGGATGCGCACTGGCGTCAGATGTGACAGGTGGTAAACCCCGCAATTCCGGCACATTGCCGTGCGCGTGGGACCAGACTGGGGTCTGGTGTCACCTGTCCGTGCAGCGGTCCCAGGAGATCCATGACATCGTTCGGGGTTCGTTGCTCGACGCGGCCACCAGCAGTGGCTTCAACCCGAACACGTACGAGGTCGGGAAACTTCGAACGCTGCGGCAAACTCTGCGGCTCGTGGGCGAGGTTGCCGGTGTCATCACCGTCACATCGGCCGTGATCGCGTCGGTCCTTGCGGGCCTGGCGTACATCCTGCGCGGAGGCAGCTGATCTGCGCCACCAGTCGGGTGCCGCCCATCCGTGCCGCAGTCCAGGGGTTTCAGAGTGCGTTTGGCTAGTGTTGCTGTCGGCGGGCTATCTCCTCAAGCATGAACGCACGGTAGATCTCCTCGGTGATGATGAGATCCCCGAAGTCGCGGCGCGCTGCTGACAGGATCTCGGGGTCTGGTGTGTCGGCGGCGTACCAGGCTTCTGGGTCCGGGTGTTGGACCAGGTGGCGATCATTGCCCAGGTCCGTGATGGTCCAGTCGGACAGGTCGTTGGCGCGCTGGAGGTGGTGTCCGGTCAGGAGCTGGGTTCCGTAGGCGTCCAAGGCATACTCGCGCGCCAGTCGGATGTCGTCGACAGAGGCAATCCTGCCGGGCGGCGTTGGTGGTGTGG
The DNA here is from genome assembly GCF_049532985.1 of Promicromonospora sp. MS192. Lineage (GTDB taxonomy): Bacteria > Actinomycetota > Actinomycetes > Actinomycetales > Cellulomonadaceae > Promicromonospora. The sequence goes on from NZ_CP186693.1 coordinate 1,554,053, forward strand.
TGTTCAGGGTTGCCCAGGTGCTCGCGTGGGGTTGCGTGGTGCGGACTAGTGCCATCTCAAGACGGGGGCCCAGTTGCTGCAGTAGTTGAGTCGTCTTCTCGAGTCGGTCGCGCCAGGGCTCGGTCTTGGAAGCAATCGCGAAAGTCGCTTGGGCGCCCGCTGTCAGGGCGGCTGATGCGGTGGTACGTGTGGTGTGGTCTACCCAGGTAACGAAAGCCAGTCGATTTCGTTGTGCTGCTCGCACCCATGCTGCGCCGAGCCTGGAGGCTGGTGCTGGACCATAGATGTCACCGTGGGCCAAGTAGATACGGTCAACATGCTGTGTGTTCCAGTGGTCCACCTGTTCTGCCAGAGCGCCGAGGTCTTCATCGCTCATATCGACGCCCGGATCTCGCGTATCGGGTCGGGGTCGCGCGTGCGGGGTGAATCGGACGAACGCGCCTATGGCGCTACCGATTTCAGTCTCGTCGATGCTTGAGGTAGGCGGTCCGGTCACGCGGGCGGCGCGGATCGTGCCGGCCCAGCCGATTGTGGTCAGCCGTTCCGCCAGTAGTGTGAACCAGGTGGCGACCTCGTCGCCGTCGCCGCCTGGGTTCATCAGCGCGGTCACACCATGGTCGCTGTCGGACGTTCCTTCAACGAACGGTGCGTCGTCGAACCCGTAACGCTCGACTGCAGCCTCGTTGACCGCCGCGACCGCCTCTTCGACGCTCCGCAGCACGTCAGCACCAGCAGGACCGGCCTGTTGGCGGGAGGGCTGGAACTCGAAGAAGAACTCCTCACCCCGAGCCTTGCGCCACGCCTTCGCGATTGAGCCGCGATCCACCTCGACAGTCATGCGGCCTATGGAACACCACTGGTCCGGGACTGGTCATCTCACGAGCCAACTGAGGGTGAAGTCCAGTGCCCTGCGGGGTGAAGTTCGCGGTAAGCGCTGTCTTCTGTGGCAGATGCGTGTCAGGCTCCTTGCCGGTTGCTTGCCGAACTTGTGGGGGTTTGCGCTGATGTGGGTTGTAAGGACCTGGCGTGGTTTGGTCACTGTCATGACCGCGGTGGCGGTCACTGTTGTCTCAGCCCAGATCAGCCCGGCGCAGGAGAATCCAAGCGACCGAGGGTTGACGACCGTGGAGCGAACGGCTGTAGCGCAGGTCCTCAGCCAGGCAGCCAATGAAGCGACAGCTGCGGTAGCTTGTCCACCGAACGACACCGACACGACGACCACCGGCGCATCGGCGCGCCGGTGCATCGCCGAAGAAGTGCGCGGCAGCAGGTCGGGGCTCCTGGACGGTTGCTTCAATGCGTCCAAGGCCGCTCTGGCGAACGCTCTGTACACCAGGCACGAGTGTCACAAGGGCTACGGCGTGCAGGCCGAGGCGATAGCGCAGGGTCGAGCGATCCAGAAGCTCAACAGCGCCGGTGTCTATGGCAAGGCGCCAGTGGTCGGCGGTGTCAGTGCTGACATCCAGTGGGAGGTCACCTACCCCGGGACCACGGGGAAGAAGAGCGGTCGGATCGACATCTTGCTGTACGACAAGGACGACCCCATCGCGCCGATCGAACTCGTGGAGGTCAAGAAGAAGCCCAAGCGAGTCGAGGCGGAGACCCAGCTCGCACGTTACCTGCAGGATTTTCCTCGCGGTGCCAACAACAGGCTCGCACGAGCGCGGGATCTGAGTGGCTACTCCGATACCTTCCGCGTCCTGGTGCGTGACTGCGCTGAGCGAGGCGTCAAGAAGGAAGTCATCGAGAAGTTCACGGTCTACCCCTCGTCACCTGGGATCCTGCTCTTCGCGAAAAATGGCAAGGATGTCCGGGACTGTGGCCAGGAAGAAGAGCAGCCTGGCGGCGGGGAAGTCGAGGTGCCGGAGGCGGTCCCGGAGGAAGTGCCCCAGTTCTGCGCGGATGGGTGCTGGGCGCCGGCTCCTGGACGTGACTCTGATTCGGACGGGAAGGACGACTTCTGGGAGTACTTCCTGGACGAGCACCCCGAGCTGAACGACCTGCCTGCTTGGCCGGAACAACCGGTCGTCCCGGTCCCGGACGACGAAGAAGTCTGGGTGACGGTGGCTGCCGCCGCAGCACTGGCTGTCGTCGTGCTCGGGATCGTCGCCTTCTGCACCGGCACAGCGGGTGGGTGCCTCGCTTTCCTGGGCGTTGCGGCCACGGCCGAAGCCGGCGGGTTGTCGGTCGGGCTCGCGGCCGGCGTCGCCGCGGCGCTGGCCGCCTTGGGCGTGGGCTGGAAGATCTACGGTGATCCCCACATGGTCACCCTCGACGGGCGGGCCTACGACCTGATGTCGGTCGGCGAGTTCACCTATATGGAGATAGCTGACCTAGACGTCACCGTCCAAGCGCGGTTCCAAGCCTTCGATGAGAACCTCTCGGTCCTGGGACCGATCGCCACCGAGGTAGACGACCAGCATGTCGAGATTGGCATGGACTACGTCCGCATCGACGGTGAAGCGATCACTCTGGATGATGGCGGGTCGCTGCTGCTCGGTGACGGGTCGGCGATCGTGCGTGACGGCACCGCGTACACGCTGCTGTGGGCCGGTGAGAACGAAGGCGCGGTGCTGCAGCGGCAGGGTCGTAACCTCCGTATGTTCGTGCCCCAGGGCCTGGAGACTCAGGGTCTGGTGGGCAACAACAACGGTGAGCCCGGTGACGACTTCGCCTACCGTGACGGCGCCCCGGCGGGTGCGACGCCTTCTCCCGAGTTGATTCACGGTGCGTACGCGGACTCCTGGCGGATCACGGCCGAGGAGACGATGTTCACCTACGGGGCAGGTGAGTCGACCGAGACGTTCACCGATCTGGACTACCCCTCGAGCATCCCCGATGTCTCTGACCTGTCCGACACCGTGGTCACGGCCGCGACCACGGTCTGCACGGACGCCGGTGTCAGCCCTGGTCCTCAGTTCGATGCGTGCATCCTGGATGTGGCCCTGACTGAGGACGACTCGTTCGCCGCGGACTCGGCCCTCGTGCAGGGCGTGCCGCACGACCCGTCGCAGAGCACCTTCGTGAACGGGTCACTGACCGAGGATTTCGAGGGATCGGTCAGTTCCAGCTTCGCGTCCAGGACCTATGAGACCGTCGGGTCGACGACAGTGGCTGGGCCGCTGTTCGACACGCCCGGATACCGGATGCACGTGACCAACGCGCCCCGCCACGCCAACGTGGACGTCGCGTTCGATCTCTACCTGTTCGGCCCCGTGGCCGGTACCAACACCCAGCAGCGACTGACGGTCGCGGTCGACGGGCAGGAACTCTCCGAGTTCAACCTGGACGGCACGGCACCTGTCGCCTCAGGCGGACCGGACTGGTCGTTCGACCCCCTGGGGCAAGGACAGACGGCCGACGGGACGACCTACACCAGCTTCCGCGCGACCACCACGATCCCGCACGCCCGGCCGGGCCTGGGGATCGATCTGCAGCCGGTCAACTTCCGGGGACTGCTGGACACCGCGCTCGGCATCGACAACGTCGAGCTCGACCTCGCCGTCCCCGCATCGAGCACGACGTCCAGCTCGCTGCCCCTGACCGTCACCCCTGGCACCGCAGGAGGGCACTTCGAGTCGACCAGCGAAGCGGACACGTACGTCGTCAGCGCTGCTGCGGGTGACCGGTTAACGTTCACCCCGACGACGTGCAGCACGTCAGCGAAGTTCAGCCTCGTCGAGTCCGCCACGGACGAAGAGGTGTTCACCCAGGACCACTGCTTGAGCTCCCGCACGACCCCCGAGCTCGCGGGCGGGCAGTACGAGCTGCGGGTCACGCCCTGGGGCTTGGCGGCGTACCCCGGCGACTACGGCTTCGACCTGTTCACCGTGCCCGACGCCCAGACCTACACCTACCCGCTGGGCACCGTCGTGTCCGACGGTGCCCCCAGCGCCGGTGCCGGAAACCTGGAGACCGCTTCATCTGTCGACCGGTACACGTTCTCCCTGTCGGCCACCACTGCACTGCGCTACGAACGTCTGGGTTCCTACTTCAACTACCGCATCATCAACACCGCCACCGGCGCGACCGTCGGCAGCGGGTACACCGACGGCGACTTCAACCTCCCCGCCGGCAGTTACGCGCTCGAGGTCGGCCACAGCGGAGACAGGGGCACCTACTCCTTCCGGCTCTACGAGACCCCCGCACCGCAGACATTCGCCTATACCCTCGGATCGACCGTCTCTGACGGCGTACCCGCAACCGGGGCCGGCAGGCTGGAGACGACCGCGTCTGTCGACCGGTACACCTTCAGCCTCACGGCCGCCTCGACGCTCCAGTACCAGCAGGTCCTGCAGAAGTTCTTCGACTACCGCCTCATCGACACCGCCACCGGCGACGTCGTCGGAGACGGGTACACCGACAAGCAGTTCGACCTGCCCGCCGGGACCTACGCCTTGGAGGTCGGGCACGGCAACGACAAGGGCGCCTACTCCTTCAAGCTGTTCGCTGTCCCAGCCCCGCAGAGCTTCGCCTACACGCTGGGCACGACCGTGGCCAACGGCGTTCCCGGTGCCGGCGCCGGGACTCTGGAGACGATCGCGTCGGTCGACCGATTCACATTCACCACCACGGCCGTCATGGCTCTCCAGTACGACATGCTGACCTTCAACTTCCCGAACTTCCGCCTGATCTCGCTCAGCAGCGGACAGGTCGTCGCTTCAGGCTTCAGCGACAAGCAGTTCACGATCCCGCCCGACCAGTACGCGTTCGAGGTCACCGGGATCCAGGGCAGCTACTCGTTCAACCTCTTCGAAGCGCCACAACCCCAGACGTTCGCGTACACCCTCGGATCGACCATCTCCAACGGGGTCCCCGCGACCGGGGCCGGGAACCTCGAGACCGTCGCCTCGGTCGACCGGTACACGTTCAGCGTCCCGGCCGACGGCCAGTACCAGGTACAGATCACCGCCCTGACCAACTACAAGATCCTCAACGCGACCACCAACGCCGTCGTCGTCTCGAGCGACTCCTCCCGCCGAGTCGACCTGACCGAAGGCGACTACGTCGCCGAGGTCGGACCAGGCATCCGCGCCACCTACACCCTGCGGATCTACGAGGTGCCAGCACCCCAGGTCTTCGCGTACACACTCGGCACCACAGTCTCCAACGGCGTACCCGCAGCAGGAGCCGGCAACCTGGAGACCACCGCATCCGTGGACCGGTACACCTTCACCCTGCAGCAAGAGACCAGGCTGCAGTACGAGTACTTCAGCCCAACCTTCCCGCTCAGCTTCTCCATCATCAACCTCACCAGCGGACAGGTCGTCGGAACCGGGAACAGCAACAAGCAATTCACCCTCCCCGCAGGTCAGTACGCCCTGGAATTCGGCGGCGGACAGAGCGGCACCTACTCCTTCCAGCTCTTCCAGGTCCCCACCCCGCAACAATTCCAGTACACGCTCGGGACCGTCGTCTCCAACGGCATACCCGCGGCCGGTGCAGGCAACCTCGAGACCGTCGCCTCAGTCGACCGCTACGCGTTCACACTCGACCAGGACATGACGGTCCAGTACGAGTACCTCAAGATCACCGCGCCCTACGCGTTCAAGATCATCAACGACGTAGGCCAGACCGTAGGAACAGGAACCACGAACAAGCAGTTCACGCTACCCGCAGGCAACTACGTCATCGAGTTCGGACCGGGGAACAAGGGGACGTACTCCTTCCGAATCGGTGGGCCGGCGCAGCGATCAATGCCGCCACTAGGTGGGCAAATTCCACTTTGATCGTCGAGACGTGCCGAAAACGCCATGATGGTGTCGATCGGTTACCTAAATAATGTCCAAACGTGGTGTCAACGAGTTGCAAACGAGAGGATAGGAACGGAAATGCTCAGAAACTTGAATCGGATCGGACGGATCGGGATGGCGGCCCTCCTGGCCGTATTCCTTGGGACAGCTCCGGCAACCGCTGCGGCTTCGGCCGCACTCGGCTCGTTCTCGTACACCGCAGCGTTCGAGAGGCTGCTCTACTCGCGGGAATTCACCGCTTCGGAGCGAGGATTTATCCACGTCGGCTTCACCTGCGATGGTCACGTCGGCCAGTCATACAACCTCGCACTGCAAAAGCGCACGCTGGGCGTTTGGGGGACAGTTGGCTCGCGCAACCACACCTGCGCCGGCGGCGACTACGACACGGCGGTCTGGCTCGACGTCAGCTCCGGCAGCCTTTACCGCATCAAGTTCAGCAAGCCCGACACCAACTGGCCCATCGAAGGCAGTGGAGTCGTGACCTACTAACCGGAACAATCCGGGCATCGGCGCGAGCGGCATAGTCGTGCGCAGGAACTAGAGTTGGCGCCGTCGGATTGGGGTGCGCGAACGCTGGCTGGTGGCCAGCGTTCGCGCCGCCTAGCATTCATGCACAATAGACGAGGTGATTAAAATCGACCCAACGCCAATGGGGCTGCTGTTCATTCTCTTGTGGATTTCTCCATTCATGGTTGGGGTAATTATTGTTCTCTACCTGCGTCGATCGCGCCGTGGTTCGGAGCGGCGCTCAGCGCTCTCCACTTCTGTCCTGGACGGCCTCATGGTGGGGAACATCCTCGCTTACGCACTGTTGACGCTATGGCCTTCAAGTAACCCGTTCGATCCGCCAAGAAATCTGTCGCTTTCGCTATGGAGTGATCTTGTCGGGTCGCTTTCATGCGACATGTATGCGTCCGTGGGCTGCAGTATCGGGCCCGGCTTGGGCAACTTGGTCGGGAACTTTCTCATGCTCCTTCCATTGGGCTTTATCGTGCCGATTAGGTGGAGGCTGCAATTTTCTCCGTGGGCAATCTTGGCTGGGGTGGGGATCCCGATCCTAAATGAATGCCTGCAATATGCGCTTGGTACCGGGCGGATCGCAACGCCTGCAGATGTAGTCCTTCAGTCGCTCGGTTACTTTCTTGGGTACGGCGCTTGCTTGGCGTTGTTGAGGGTCTCGGACTCGCATCGGATGGCCGGATAGGTACTACCCGAGCACGATGTACTCAGCGGTGCGTTCTCACAGCATGCGACGACCACCCGGCGTGCCCGATTTCATCCCGCGGGTCGCGACGCATGTTCCTGGACGAAAGCAACCCTCATTCAGCCTGCCGGTGCTACGACGGCTGGACGACGTGCTGCCCGGCACCTGACCGCACCGCGGGGCGGCCTCGTCAGGTCGGTTGGACGCCGGCCCAGAGCTCGTCGAACGCGATGCTGCCGTAGAGCGCGGTGCCGTCCACGACGAGGCTGTCCTGCAGGCGCATGACTCACACGTAGGTGTTCTCGTGCACCGTGCCTACGGTGGTGGTGCCGCGCCCGTCCCACAGGACGACGACCGTACCGGTCGTCTCGTCCGCGTGGATGGCCCGGACCGCGACCGGTCGGAACGGGTCGTCGCTGCTGAAGCGCCGCGCGAAGGGAGTAAGGACAGCGTCCGTGAAGGCCTGCCGGGTCGGGTAGTGGCCTGCGGCCGCCGAACGGCCGATGATCTCCCAGGTCATGTTCTCGGCGAAGATCTGGCTGACATGGGCGGTGCCGGCCGCCCAGTCTTCGAACGCCGCCGTGACGATCTCTCTGTTGTCCATCTGGTGTCTCCATGTCGAGCGGTGCGAAAGTGCAGGGTGGCGATGCCCGGCGGCACCGCCCACAGCGGGCTCAGGGGAGTGAGGTCGCCAGGCGCCGCTCGGTGTCGTTGACGAGTGCCCGCTGCAGATCGTGATCGGGGGACTCGTCCGAAGGCCGGCTCGGCAGCCGCTCGTCGAGTACGTCCGGCGACTAAACTCAAGGTCGTAGACGTCGAGCGACGCCGAGTAGTGGGTGGCTGACGTGACGTTCACGATCCTGCCGTGCGCCGCCAACGCCGGAAGTAGACCGTGGGTCAGCAGCACACCGGCCAAGAAGTTCACCTGATAGGCGAGTTCCGTCCCGGCCTCTCCGGATCTCGGCGCCGACGGGCCCGGGCTCGCGGCATTGTTCACCAGGACATCCAGGGGAGAGGACCGAACCCGGGTCGCGAGAGCTCGCACGTCGTCCAGCCGCGTGAAGTCCGCCTGCTCGTAGGCGACCGTCGTGCTCGGGTGCCCTGCCCTGCGCACCGCCGTGATCGCCGTCGCGGCCGTGTGCTCGGGCTCGGGTCCGTGCAGGACCAGACCGTGCGGGCCCTCAGCGAGCCAGGCCGATGCCGCTCGTCGCACCAGTCAGCAGGATCCTCGCCACCAAGCCTCCACCGCTTCTCGACGTGGTCACGATGCGATGGGACTGACGACTCGGTCCTGACCGCGGTCCTGGACGCCCCTCGCCTGGGTCCAGTGTGCGGCGACTGGTCGGGGAGTTGCCTGCGGTGTGCGGGCGAAGCCCTCGTAGATCACCCGCTGACGTCGTCGACGAGCTGATGGCTCACTGCGAGGTCTCCCGCGTGACCAAGCGGGACTTACCGAACGCAATCCGCGCCGTGATCGAAGTGAGTGGGGCGCGGGGTGCCTGCCCCTTACAGCAGTGCGGTGGCGTCGTTCCTGCGGGCTTGGGCTTCGGCAGAGCGGCCATTGGCTTCCAGGACGTCGGCAATGGCGTGCAGCACGGTGGTGAGCGATCGTGCTGCGGGCAGCAGGTTCTCGCGTGGAGTGTCGCTGGTGCGCCAGTCGATGAGTCGTGCCGCTTCGTGGGCCGGGGTGAGCGCGTCGGCGGGATTCCCGGACGCTAGTTGCATGCGTGCCAGGCCTGCCAGGGATTCGGCCAGTGCGGTGAAGGTGTTGTGGTCGGGGTGCTGGCTGACCAGGTCGCGTTCGATGGTGATGGCCTCGCGGTAGGCGTGGTCGGCCTGAGTGGTGTGGCCGGCGTCCCGGTGCGCGGTGGCTGCCTGCCGGAGGGACTTGGCAAGGTCGGCGGTGTGACGTTCTGGGTTGGTCTCGGCGAGCCGGCGACGGATCTCGACTGATTCCTGCGCGGGTGCGATGCCGTCCTCGGGTTGGCCGTTGTTGACCAGGCAGGAGGACAGCTCGGCCAGGGCTCGGGCGAGAAAGACGAGCTCGGCATCGGGGTTCTCGCGGGCCAGGGCCCGGCGGATCTGCACGGCGTGTCGGATCGCGGGTAGGGCCTGGGCGGGCTGGCCGAGCATGTTCTGCGCGATGGCGAGGTTCATCAGCGACCGGGCCAGGTGCGGTGTGGCGCGCTCGGGTTCGCTGTGGGCCAGGCCCTGGTTGAGCTTGACCGACTCTTGCAGCGGGGCGATGGCTTGCTGGGGGAGGCCGGCTTCGTGGTACCTGGTGCCGAGGTCGCACAGGGTCCGGGCGAGGTGGGCCAGGTGGGTGGTGCGGTCGCTGCGGGCCAGGCGTTCCTCGATCTCGACGGCCTCGAGCGTGGGGGTCAGGGCGTCGTGTGCTCGGCCAAGCTCGGACAGGACCACGCCGGCGTAGCGCAGGGAGGCGGCGAGCTGGGCTTCGTGCTGGGCGGGATCTGCGTCCGCGAGTGCGCGGCGTGCGTCGACGGCCTCGGAGAGGGGGCCGATGGCTTGGGCGAGGCGTCCGAGGCGGTACAGGCGCATCCCGATGTCGTGCTGGACCCAGGAGCGGGCGGCGGTGTCGGTGGGGTCGATCAGGTGCAGGATCCGGTATAGGAGGGTCAGGTCGGATTGGGTCAGGACTTCGGAGGGGTAGGGGATGACCGCGGAGACCGACCGCAACAGCTCCAGATCGTCGGGTAGTGCGCCGATCGCGTGGTCCAGGAGGTGCAGGGCGCGGCCGCGGACGGTCGGGTCGGAGAAGTGGTCGGCTACCGACCGGGCTAGGACGGCGATGGCGTGGCGGGCGTTGCGTCCGTCGAGGTCCTCCAGCAGGTGCGTGGTCAGGGTGGGTGACGTGCTGAGCTCTGTGACCAGGTGGAGCTCTGCCATGCGGTCCGGCTGCAGGGTGCCGACCCAGTGCTCGGTGTCGCGGGCCGGGTACAGGTCACGCAACCAGCGCAGCACCTTGACGGTGGCGGCCCCGGGGTCGACCCGGGCCAGGAGCTGGCGGGCTTCGGCTTCGTCGGATGGAGGGGCGAGGTAGACGGCGGCCACGACATGGCGCAGCACCTCGATCGTGAGGCCATCTGGGCCTTCCAGGAGCCCGACGTGGTCGGCCGTGCCGACCCAGTGCCGCTGTTCGTGCCGGAGTAGATCGGTCAGGACATCGGAGACGTCCACAGCCAATGGTCCCTGGCCGGGTGTGCCGTCCTGCGAACGTTGTGCACGTAGGACCGCGACCAGGCCGGCCGCGTGCAGGTCCAGGACACGGCCTTGCCCGTGCTGGCTGCCGCCGAGCTGGACCTGCGGGGCAGGGATGCCGAGCTGGCCGGCGAACGCTGCCGCAGCCTCGCGGACGATCTGCTGGTCGGTGACGGTCGAGTCGATCTGCACGGGCAGGTCGATCCCGTCGTACGCGTCCTGGAGCATTTCCCGGACGTGCGGTTCACCGACGGCCAGGCGTTGCCACCACTCGCCCGCGCTGCGCGCGATGAGCAGCACCCGTACACCGGACGGGGCCGCGGCGACCTGCCGCACCAGGTCGTCGAGCTCGTGACGGGTGTCGGCATAGTCGACGATCAGCAGGACCGGTGCCGTGGTCGAGTCGCGCACCCGCGCCAGGATCGTCGACTCCTGCTCCTCGCCGACAGCGACACAGTCCCAGCCCTGCCGGGTCATCAGCTCCTTGAGCTCGGCCGCCAGTCGGCTCTTGCCGACACCACCGGGCCCGGTGACCAGGCGCACGGGGGAACCGTCCTGGAGGCACCAGCGCACCAGCGCTTCCAACTCACCGGTCCTGCCCTGGAACGGGACGACCTGACGATCCGGGGCGAGCAGACTCGCCGGGCCACCCTCACGCCGCAACAGCGCGGACGACTCGATCACCGCCCGGCGCGCGGCCTGTCGCGCCTGACGGGCATGCCACCACCTGGTCACGAATGGGGCGGCGGCCGAGATGCTCCCTGTGAGCACGCCCAGGACCAACAACGGAACGCTGCCTTCCGCGATCGCGAAGACCCCCGCCGCCAGTGCTGCGAACCCGGCTGCCACCAACCACCACCCGGGGCGCAGACGCAACCCATCCATACGACATATCTACGCCAAGCGGACATCAATGGCAATGAAAATGTCAGAGGTGCATCAATGAGAGAATTAAATGTCTGTGCATGTACTCGGCGTGGGCGGCCCGCGGAACGGTCCGACGTTCTAGCGTGGGGCCATGACCACGCGCTCGTCCATCGCAGTTCTGCTGGTCTGGTGGATCGCGGCGAACCTTGTGGCGAACCTGACCTGACCCCTCGGCGCAGCAGTCGAGCCCCTGTGCGGCAAGGTTCCGCCAGCGTCTAGCAGCGAGATCGCGAGTCATGAGCCTTCGTGCGGCACGCGCTTCGCGCGACGGCGCGGACGCTCTCATCCGTGGCCATGTCCGCTCTCGTTGGCCCGGTCGACTAGGGCGTGCAGGCCTGGACTTGGAGCCCCGTGCGAGCCGCAGTGGATCTGGCCGCTCTTGCGAGCTGCGGTTACACGAAAGGCCGTCTCCCGAGGAGACGGCCTTTCGGAGGCAGCAACCCGGAAAATCATTCGGCACGGTCGTGCCTACTGCCCGGAACCAACCTTAATCGGACGATCGAAATCGACTGGTGCGGCGGAACGTGCAAGAGGGGTGCTGGGCGGGTGGCTTCGGAGCGGAGTCCCGGGAGACCAAACGTCGCAGCAACGACGTGGGGCGGCCTCGGCGTGGCTAACACCATGATCATCTCGGTGCTGGAACGACGACGCGAGATCGGCCTGCGCTGGGCGCCACCCGAGGTTTGGGTAGCGCGTTTGGCGCGGCCGGGACGGTGATCATGGGCGGCGTCACCGGTTGGCCGTTCGCGCTCCCGCCGGTCGCGATCGTCACCGGCGTGGGCGCCACCCTAGTGATCGGGGCGGTGGCGTGTACCCGGCGGTCCACGCCGCCAGGACCCCGCCCACCGCGGCCCTGAACTCCTGATCGCGCGGTGCGGTGGGCGGGGTCGGTCGGATCTGGCCCACCGCACCGCCGGCCGGGCAGATCTCGTCAGGCCGCGTCGGCGCCGAGCTGGCGCAGGACGGCCCGGTTGTCGGTGCGGACGTGTTCCTCGACGATCCGTCCTTCGTCGTCGAACCGGAAGATGTTGATCAGGTCCCAGACGACCCGGGCGCCGTTGGGGGCCAGCAGGCCGACCGGTGACTGGGTGAACGGGCGGACGAAGGTTCCCTCGATCCACGTCTGGCAGGCCAGCCGGTCGCCCTCCATGACAATGACACCGCGGCGTATTGTTCGGTCGTCGAAGGCAGTACGCAGGGAGGCGAAGTAGGCGTCGAGGCCTGCGAAGTCAGTTTCGAAGCCGTCGGGCCCGTGGAACCGGAAACGATCGGTGTCGAAGTAGCCGGCGACCTCCTCGGGGTTCTCGCCGGAGATCTCGAGCTCGCCTGCGCGGATCAGACGGGCCACGAGCTCGTCGCGGGTGGGACGGGACATGGTTGCTCCTTTCGCGGTACAGACCGATCGGTCTGCATGCCCCTCCATGGTGCTCGCGACCGAGATATGACACCAGCGACTCCTTGGCACAGCAGACATGCCTTTCCCGCATGGCTCCAGGTGGGCGAAGGGCTACGGGGCGAACCGCAGTTCGGTGCATGGCCGACCCTGCCCCGGCCACGGGTCGCCTTCCGGGCCCGCGACTGGAACACGCGCCTGGGTCTCGTCGCGGCAGGTCAGGGGATCACAACAGTGCCCGAGATCGCGGTACCGGGTCTGCGCACGGACATTGTCACTGTTCCTGTCGAGAATCCTGCGTGGTCGGGGCGGACGGTTGTGGCGGCGACGAGAGACCCCCGGTAACCCGTCCAAGAGGCGGTCGTGGCGGCCCTGCGTGAGGTTGGTGCGATCGGCTTCAATGGTCACGATCGCGGTGGAGAAGGTACCGACACCGTGATAAGCCACGTATGCAGGTTCTCCACCTGGTCCAGGTCGGCCGCGCTGGCGCGCAACCACACGTCCTGGACCACGTCCTCGGCGTCGGCCACGCTGCCCAGCAGCCGGTACGCGGCGCCGAACACCGCCGGCCGGTGCGTCGCCCACTCGGCGCGAAGCCGGTCCTGCCCCGACATGCTCGTCGTCACGTGGATCGTTCCCCTCGCTCGGGCACAGCACAGATCGACCACAGTGCGCGATGGTCAGGCCGGTGCCGATGTGAACTGCGCGCGCGCTGATGTTCGGGCTGTGTGATCCCGTTCGCCATGCAGCATCACCACGCTGCCCACCAACTGCATCGACCCGTTGTCTGGGCTGGGCGCATACGCCAGCCTGCTCGGCGCGCGGCTGCTGTCCTGCGGGCTGGGTGCGCCACGACGATGCACCCAGCCCGCGGCCCGCGTTCAGCGCCTGCTCGAGATCCGCTGAACGGGACGGCCACCGGTCCGAACCAGCGGCCCGGTGATCTCTCAGGTTTGGTTCGCTTCGGGTCTCGCTGCGGTGAAGGCCTTGGGCCAGGCCTGCTCGAAGGCCCGCTTGCCGCCGGCGTCGGCGTCGTAGCCGGACTGGGTCCATGATCCGTGCGGCCAGTCGGGTGCGGCCTGCGCCCGCCACAAGACGGCGCCGCGATCGAGTCCGAGGACGACGACGCCGTTGGTGCCCTCGCAGACCCAGACCGTGAAGGGCCGGTCCTGGCGGACCGACCGGGCACCGTCCGGGAACTGGTGGGCGAAGGCGCGAACCCGGTTCCGGTCGAGGTCGACCAGGTCGATCCGGGTCGAGGTCTCGACCCGCTCGTCCTGCTCCGGGTGCGGGTACGGGTACGGCCAGCACGGCCACGCCTGCCACGGTGCGCTCGCCAGGGCCTCGGCCATCTCGGCAGGCAGGCGCCGCCAGCTGGCTCGCGCGAGCACGGCCACCCCGGCCGCGACCGCGGCGACCAGACCGACGGTGAGCACCTCGCCGCCGAGCACGTTGCCCGCGACTTGCAGCTCCAGGACCTGCACGCCGGTCCCGAGCAGGACCGAGACACACGTGATCGTGAACCAGTACGCGATCGCGGCACCAACGCGCCGGCGGAGCCCGAACTCGCGCCGGTACGCTCCCAGACCGGTGCGCGTCGCCCCGACCTCGATCGCGGGACGATCCGACTCCCAATACCCATAGCTGCTGGCGCTCATCACCTCTCCGCACGGCAGGCGCTGCCTCAGGGTAGGCCCACCACCGCTCGGGCAGGTGATCGCGAGGCGAACACTTCGGGTACGAGAGCCAGGCGTGCCCGGTCACCGAGGCCGCGAAGATCTCGCGGTTGGCCGGCACAGCGGTGGGGTCAGGTGGCTGTGGCAGGGTGCGGCACCGGGCGGGAGGTGCTCTGGCGGGTTGCGGTTCAAGTCGGTCCACGGGGCGTCCACGCGAGAGGGCTTCTGCCCCCGGAATCCTCAGTCAGTCCTCGCGGTCGTCGACCGACAACGCCTGCGGTTGACCGCCATTGCCTGGCGGGCGAAGATGGCTCCTGAAGGGTGAGGATCCGCAGCATTCTGCGGTTTCTAGCCTCTCACCAGTGCTATCGCACCAACCCGCCGTGATTCCTCCGGAGGCTGGAAAGATTCGAACCGACCTGAGAAGGTCGGGGTTCGAATCCTGTCAGTGAGTCGCGGTCCGCACCTCCCGCCATGGGCACCCCACCCGGACCCGGTGCCGGATCCCGTCGACCTGCCTGCGCAGGTTCCGTGCCGGACGACCGCACGTCGTCGCCGGCAGCAACGGTCCGATCACAGCCCATGCCTCATCTGTCAGATCGTGCCGCCCGGCCCCGTCCACGACCCCGCATCATGCCGAACCCGTAGGTCACACGCCACTTCCGAAACAGGCCCTAGTAGCGTGAGAGTGCGGCCTTCGTGTACGGAAACGTCGAAATGGCGCCGTCGACACCCAGTTCGAGTGCCACCGGTACAGCAGTTTCCAGTGGCTGGCCTGGTGGTGGCGAGCAGTCAGAGTCTCGGGGACATGTTGCCGAGCATCGCGTCGAGTCGTTCTTCCTCGTAGGTGCCGTCCTCACCTGGCAGCCACGGGTGCACGATGCCGGGTCCGAAGACCTGTTCGATCTCGGTGACGATCTCTGCGGCGATCTGCTCGCCGGCGCCGTCGCGGTCGGTGCTGAGGAGTATGCGGGATCCGCTGGCCGCGATGGCGGCCAGCACGGCCCACGCCGCGGTCGAGGGTCGCCCGTACAAGCAGACCAGGGGAGGTGAGTCGGCGCCGAGGCGATCAGCAGCGGCCTCGATCACTGAGGGGTTCTCGAACACTCTCACGACCGTGAGCTCGTGGCGCGGGGCGGGCGGCAGGCGGCACCCGTCGCGGGTCATTCGTGCTGTGACCCACACTGGTTCGCCGACGACGCCGGTGAGGTGAGCGAGGTTCGGGCTGGGGCCTTCCAGTGGCAGGTTGAGCACCAGGACGGTGGACGAGACCTGGTCGCACAGCACGCCGGCGCGCTCCCACGCGGCCCGCCACGAGCGAGCACGCAGCGCCTCCTTGGCTGCCGCGATCGCAATGGCGACACGGTCCGATGGATCGCGGTCGTCCTGATCGGTGTCGGCTTGGTTGTAACCGCCGAGGGTGTCGGGGCTGCGGTCCTCGTCGAGGTAGGCGAGTGTCGCGGCCAGGATGCGCGCGGCCGCCCGTCCGGCGGCTCGGTCCCGGTCGAGTGCGTGCGGGTCGCCCAGCTCTTTGCCTGCTAGCTCGGCCAGACCGATCGTCCCGATCTGGGCCGCTGGTTGACCCGGCGGGTGTGGCAGTCTGCGCCAGACGGTGGCCAAGGCCTTGGCCACGGTGAGTCGGTCGGTGCCGAGCCACCGGTTCCTGACGGCGTGATCGGCCACGGGGCCGGGGACACCTGCTTGGGCAAGGAGATCGGCGGCGTCGGCCCGGACCTGTTGCCGTGTCTGGGCCGCCTGTCGGTTCTCGGCGGGCCGGTTGCGCAACGGCCCGCCGACCGCGACGAGGAGAGTGTCCAGGTCGACGCCCGCGTCAGCCAGCTTGTCCCGCAAGAGGCTCAGCTTGACAGGGGCGTCGGTGGCTTCCCAGCCCAGGCCAAGCATCCGGCCGACATCCGCGCGGTGCTCGGGCGCGACGGGGATCATGCTGCGGCCCCCCGTCGTGCCGGCCTCGACTTTCTTGCGGGCCGCGGCTAGCAGAGCGGCCGCTCCCGGTAGCCGCGACCACCTCATGATCGAGCCAGGCACGGCCACGTCCGGCCTTGGCAGGCTGGTCGTCTCGTGGTTCACGACCATAGCGCCCCGCCCTCCATGTCGCCCTCGTCGCGGCGCCCGTCGTGCCCGTCAGAGTGCTCTCCGGTCTGGTCGTCGAAGCCGGTGGTGGACCAGGTCTGTTCGGCCATCTCGATGCGTTCGGTGGAGCCGCCGGCGAACAGCCACAAGCCTAGGTCCACGCCCGGGATCGGCGCGGGGGCACGGTTGACCGTCCATACCGCCGCGCACGGTACCTCGCGGGAGGCCACCAGGGCCTTGGGCCCGGCTAGGACGAAGTCGAACTCGAACTCGACCAGCATCGCCAGCAGGCTGGAGCTGTTCTCCTGGTCGAGTCCGTCGAACGCCTCGTCGAGCCAGAGCGGGCGCGGCGCGATGTGTGAGGTCTGGTAGAGCGTCGCCAGGGTCGCCAGCAGTGGTTGGAGCATCGTCATTACCTTGGCGCCACCGGAGTCCTGGGAGTGCCGGGCGGCGGTCAGCTCGTTCCAGCGTTGCGAGCCTTCCTTCGCGCTGGCCAGGACACGCCACTCGGTCACAACCGCGAACCAGTTGCGGTAGTCGAGCTTGTCGACCAGGAGTGCCTTCCAGTCCTGGCCGGAGGCGTTGCCCTCCTCCTGGGCGGCGCGGATCTGTGTGGCCAGGAAGGTCTGGACCTGGTCCTGGACCACGGGGGAGTCGATGCCGTCGTTCAGGAGCCGTTGCAGGACCTGGAAGCCGCCGACGTGTTCGGGGACCTGCTTGCGCTGCAGACGCACGACGGTGCGGGTGGTACCTGTCGGGTGCTTGTCCAGGACGGTGTTGACCTCGCTGATCAGCCTGGCGGTCTCCTTCACCTTGGCGCGCAGGTGGTCGACGAATGTCGAGGCGAGCAGCTCCTGCATCACTTCGTGCATCTTCTCGTCGTGCATCGCACCGAGCTCAGCGGCCCGGTTCTCCAGCTCGTGGACCGCGGTGACCGGTTCGACGGTGGTGCCCGAGGCATCGACACGGATCCGGACCTGAGGCAGGCCGGTGGCCTCGTCATGCTCGATGGTCGCTGACCGGCCCCCGGTGCGGTCCAGGGTGTTGTTCAGTGTCATCAGATCAGGCCCGGACAGTCGGTCGCGGAGCCGACCGAGGATCCTCTCGCGGTCCTCGCTCCCGGACTGCTTGCCTGAGTCGGGCCAGCCGCGGGGTGCCTTGCGGGAAGTGCGCACGGCGCGCGCGTGTCCGAGCGCGCTGGTCAAGGTGCGTGACTCGTCGGTCAGATCGAGTCCGCGCGCGGCCGCGAGCCCGGCGTCGACCGTGATCCACCACCCGGCGAGTTTCTCCGTTCGAGACGCCTCCGTGGCCTGCCGCCGTTCGTCCACGGCTTCCAGGGCCGTGGTCGCCTTCGCCGTGAGTGCGGTCAGGTCTCGGATCTTCTTGTTCACCTCCTCGAGCTCGTTGTCCAGCTCGTCGAGGCGGCTGCGGAGCCGGGCTTCCTGGTCGAGCTGCTCCTGGTGGGTGGTGGTCAGGTTGGCCTTGGCCGTGTCCAGCTTGATCTGCAGCGTCTCGCACCGTTCGGCATCCTCAGCAGCTACGGCCTCTGCGTCCTCGGCAGCCTCTTCGAGCCGGTCGACGGTCGACTCCTTCTCGGCGACGTCGATCCGTTCGCGTTCCCAGGTCGCGATGCGTTGCAGGAGCCGCTCGACGTGGTGGCGAGTGTCGTTCAAGGCGATTTCGGTCTCACGCAGCCGGTTCACCACCAGGGAGTGCTCGGCGGCATAGGCGACCAGGGCGGCGTGTGCCTGGTTCATTTCCGCCTCGAACACTTGCGCCTTTGCGGCCTGGGTGCGCAACTCCTCGTCGGCCTGGTCGAGCTCCCTGACCGCCGAGGAGAGGTCACGGGCCGCTGTGACCAGCTCGGCATCGTCAGGCATCTGATCGGCCGCGGCCACGTACCTCTGCGCCAGGGCGCGATGCCGCTCCTCGTCCCGGCCGTGCCGAGCAGCCAGGTTCCGCTCCTGCGCAGCCTGCTCCCGCAGAGCCGCGACCGTGCGTGCACGGGCCTGTGCGCGGGCCGACGCGCCAAGCAGGCTCGCACCATCCACCGGGACCAGCGCACGCCCCGAGGTCAGCGGCGTGACCCAGGACCCGTCCACCCCGACCAGAACCCCGTCCTCGGGAACCGACCCCATGCCGCTAGACCGGTCACCCGGGACGCCGACCGGTCCATCGCCAGCTGGGCCGAGGAGAAACCGGACCGAGTCCAGAACTCTCCGTGCGGTCACGGCAAGTTCCGCCAACGGCTGCCCGCCGTGCGCCTTCTCGGCGAGCCCGAGAGCAGTGCCGAGGGTGCTGGAGTGCTCGTCGCGGCCCTGCGACAGGTTCGGGATCGTGACGACGTGGTCCTCGCCGTCGCGGCCCGGCGCCCAGATCCCGTCGGGAGTCACCCATGCGTCCAGCAGCCCGGCGCCGGCCAGTGCTGCCTCAAGGCCAGCCACCTCCTGGTCCGTGAGGTGCGGCAGCGGGTCCAGCAGCTCCCACAGCGGTGCGCCCGCGGGCCCGGAAGCGGGTCGGGGCCGCCGCTGCCACAGCACGGGGTCGACTGGTACTGGTTCCGGCCTGGCCTCCTCCGCGTCGGCCCGCTCCTCCAACTCCCGGGCCCGGCCCAGGGCAGCCTCGGCGTCGTTGCGCGCCGTGACCGCGGCAGCGTTGACCGGTTCCAGTGCAGGGGTCAGCCACCGGTCGCCAACAAGTTGACGCAGCACCTGGACGGGCCGTGGCCCCGTTCCGGCTGCGTGGACCTCGCCCAGCCACCGCTCGCGTGCCTCGACCGGCGGGGCCACGACCCCCTCGTGCTCCACCAGACCGGTAGCCCAGGCCTCCAGATCGTCTGAGAGGGACTGCACCGCGTTCTCGAACTGGCTCCGCGCGGTGGTGTGCTCCGTCTCGCGTCGGTTGAACCGGGCGTCGGCCTCGGCCAGGGACGCCTGGGCACGCTCGTGAAGCTCCGTCTTCTTCCCCAGGCTGTGCTCCAGCGCATGAGCGTGATGGACGTCCCGGAGACGTTGGTCCACGCCGGCCTCGAGCCGCTCAGTGTCCCGTTGGTCAACCCAGGCGCGCGCATCCGGCAACCCCGCCTCGAGACCAGTCTCGGCGGTCAGGTCAGCCTGTTCGGCCAGGCGCCGCTCGGCTTTGGCCAGCACACCTCTGGCCGTGTTCAGCGCGTCGGCGGAACGCGCTGCGGCCTCCCGGGCCTTGACCGCCGCTGGGCCGGTACGTGCGCTGGCTTGCTGAGCCGTCTGGAGCTGTTCGGTCAGGCTGGTGACGTTCTTGCCCGCGGCGTCCGCGTCCTTGTAGTCCGTGCTCTTGATGAGCTGCGTGTGCTGTGCCCGTGCCCGTACCCGGTCGGCCTTGGTCCTGGTCTCCTGGTCCAGCGCGGCCTCGTACTGGCTCTTGGCGTCGTCTGCGGTCTGCTGGGCCCGGTTGCGTTCACGGGTGACATCGTCGACCGCGGTGACGGCCGCGACCAGCTCGTCCGCGGCCCGTCGAAGAACGGCGTCGGCCCACGGGTTCCACACGGCCTGCAGGTAGGCCTTGACTGCCTCCTGAGCCTCCCGGGCGTCGTCCCGGTCCCGGGCGAGCTGACCGAGCTGGTCCCAGCCGTCGGCCAGCTCATGGATCTCAGAGGACTCCAGGGGCGGGAGCGACTCGCGGATCCGGTCCACCACCCAGCCAGGGTCCAGCTGGTTGCCGAGCTTGGGAGTGCGCAGGGTCTTGAGGAGTTCGATCACGATCGTCAGCCGGGACGGGTCGGAGAACCCGAACAGGGAGGTCGCGACGGTGTTCCTGTACGCGGTCGCGGTGGCGTGAGGGTCCAGGCCGGGCATGATCATCGTCGGCAGGACCACCGCTTGTCCCTGCACGAGCGTCAACCCTGCCCGGACGCGCTCGGGTCCCTGGTGAGTGACCCAGGTGGGATCGACCTGTTGAGCGGTGCGGCGCCCCTGGACGAACAGCAGAGTCGTGAAGTACTCCGGGCCGGTGTCGGTCAGGCGCCCGTACTCCACCCAGGTCCAGCCGCGGTTGAGCTGCTGGGTCACAGGCCGGCGGTCCTTGGGGTCGTCGGTCGGGATCAGGTAGTACCGGAAGGACCGCTTGGAGTTGCCGAACGTGTCGACGTAGCGCGGGGACAGGTCCCCGGTGAGCATCGTCAGCGACGTCATCGCCATCATCGTCGACTTGCCCTGCTCATTCTTGCCGATGAACTGGGCGCGACCGTCGGCGCTCCAATACTCCGCGACGTCGAACTCCCACATGTTCACCACGCCGGCACGCAGCTGCTGCCACCGCCGCCTACCGGGCTCGGGCAGCCCACCAGTCAGAGCGGCCTGCCGCCAGGTGCGCATCGTCGCCGCGTCCAGGTGCGGGTCGAGGGAGACCACCGTGCCGTCCTGGGCCGTGACCGTCTCCTCATGGCCGACCAGAGTAGGGGTAACAGGGGTGGGGCTGGTGGCGGATGGGCTGGTCATGCGGGGTCTCCCTCGGGCTCGGCGGACCTCACCGGGTCGGGTGGGGACAGGCGGTCGTCCGGCGTCACGGGGACGTCGAAGTTGCCGTAGGCGTCGTTGGCGGGGTGGGCGAACAGGTCGTCCTGGTGCGGTGCCAAGCTAGGTTCGATGAGCTCGGGGTCACGGTAGCGGCCCACGACCGGAGACAAGCGCCAGGACCCGTCCGGCCCGGTGCGCAGCATGCCGAGCCACCGCAGGACCTCCTCGACCGCCGTGCGGGTCTCGGCGGGACGGCCCTGGAGGTCCTTGCGGAACAGGTGACCCTTCCAGTCCAGGAGGTCCTCGACGATGTCGTCGACCTCCAGGGTGCCCAGGTGGACGAACCCGTCCGCGTCACGGCGCCCATCGCGGCCGGCCTTGTCAGCGATCATGAGCGCGGCCCAGGACTCCGTCCTGGGCGTGGGCCAGTCGACGGTGGCCGGGCAGTCGACCTCGGTGCTGATCCAGACCAGGCCTTCCGACCGGGCCTCGATCGACCCGCCGATCAGGCCCAGGACAGTCTCGGCCCGCAGGCCACGCTGCACACGGGCAAGGTCCGCCTCGTCCGGAAGCAGGTCCCCGTACAGCAATGCGGGCGTCTCCACCAGTGTCCGCAGATGCCGCACGACTCGGGTGGCCTGCCGTTGCGTCTCCCAGATCGCGGCCGACGACTCGTCGTCATGGCTGTCCTCGCTTCCAGACCAGGAAGCGAAGGGTTCTGCTGCATCGGCTGTGCCCTTCCAGTGCGAGGTTCCGGAGCGCTGGGCGCGGGCCTGGGGGGCTTGTGCGAGCTGGGCCTCCTGGTGGGCCGCGAGCGTGATCGTCCCCGGGGTGACGAACAGCAACAGCGCATCCCGGTCCACGTCATACCCGGCGCCGATGCCGGTACGGCCATCGGTCCATTCCTGCACGTCCGCGACCAAGGTGGCCCGCTTGCGCAGGATCCCCCAGTACTCCAGCTGTTCGGCGGCCTTGGCCAGAGCCCGGCGTTCGGTCAAGCGGTCAGGGTCATACGGCGTCAGCGCGCGGTCGGTGGTGTGGGTCAGGTCGGCGACGATCTCCGACAGCCGCACGAGAGTGACCCCTCCCTCGACCTCCTCGCACGCCGCCGCCAAGAGCGTGGTCAAGGTGAGCACCCGCCGTGACGGCAGATCGAGGAGAGGCGGTGGTGCAGTGACCGTCCCCATGACCGGGTTGCGCACCAACCGGACCGCGTCGCCCATACGGGTGCGCTGGTAGTCCAGGCGTCTGCAGTAGCTGTCGATCTGCTTGGCGTACCGCTGGATGTCACGGAACAACGGCCGGTCCACGTGCGCCGACACAAGTGGCCGCACCAGGAACCTCAGGAACGTCAGCCTCGCCTGGACGTCCTCGCTCGATGTCGACCTGTTCGCCGCAGCCGCATACCCTCTGACCGGTGCGCCAGCGATGTCCTCACTCATCTCCTGCTCCCGCCTGGTTCCGACCGTTGCTGACCGTGAGGGCCTCCTCCAGCAGACCGTGCACGGTGGGGTCCGGGCCCGGTGGTGCGTCGCTGGTCAGGCCCAGCGTGTCGATCCGCAGGACCGTGACGATCAGGTCCGGATAGACCAAACGACCCGCGGGGATCTCGATGATCGCGTCCGGGGCCCCAGCGGCCGGGACGGTGGCGACCAGGTCCCACAGGTCGTCGCCAGTACGCGCGTGCACCGCGGTCCCAGGAGCAAGGGGCCCCGCCTGCTCCCGGCGTGCCCGGGCCAGGGCGAAGTCGATGTTCTGGATGAAGTCGATCAGGTGCTCGGCGACCCGGTCGGACAGGTTCGACCACTGCGACAGCGGCCGCCCCGACAGCTCGAGGAGCCGTTCCACGGCGCGCGCCTCATCCACGGCCGCCGCTGCAGCCGCCTGCCGCGCGGCCTGCTTGCCGGCAGACCGGTCGAACATCCGCGAGGGTGCGCCACGAGCCGCCCGTGGACCCTGACGGCGAAGCCGCGCCTCGATCGGTGAAGGGGCGGCGTCCCAGAACGACATCGACTCCGCACCCAGACCGGGGTGCGGGGTCGAGAACCCGAGGTGACGCGCAGAGAAAAGGCCCGTGTACGTCGTCCACATCCGCCACAGATCATCCTGGTCGACGGCCCCGTCCAACCGTTCGGCAAGGTCCAGCAGTTCGGCCCGGCGCGACACATGGCCCCCGAACCCCGCCAGGACGCGCTTGCCGCGCACCAGGGGCACGATCGTGTCGCGGATCTGCCGCCGCAGCGAGGCAGCCTGGCTGGTCGGGCCGTCAAACCAGGCCAAGATCCGGCCAAGGCCATCGGTGGTCTCCGCCATCGCCCGGACCACGGCTTCCTCGGAGGCATCGACGCCAACCAGGTGCAGGGCGACACGCCGGTGTGCCCGCTCCTCGACCGCGAGAACCGCGGTCGCGTCACGAACGATGTCCACCGAGTAGATGTCGATGCCCGCGCCCCACATGCTCACGTACCCCGAGAGCGTCTCGTCCAGCGCCGCGATCTTCGTCGCGTCCGGGGTCCCGGACAGGGCCGCCGCGAGGCGGGCCTGCCAGCCGGTGGCCGCGTCGGACATGTTCTGCATCGTCGGGAAGATCACGGCCCACGCGCCGGCCGCGGCCTTCGCGTCCGTGCCGATGGACGAGGCCAGTACCTGAAGCTGCCCCGCGATGACTGGCGGTGCGAGCGTGGCCGCGATGGCCGACGCGTTCGTGGTGCCCAGGGCGAGCACCGCCCGGTGCAGTTGGGCAGCCTCCTCGGAGAGCTGGTACCGGCCGCGGTGACGCGTGAAGTCCTCGTCGGACCGCACCCGGTCCTCCCACGCGAGGATGACACCCCACGCCGCCAGCTGGGTCAGCCTGCCGTCGAACCGCAACACCTCCGGGTCCAGCACGGCCGCAAGGGTCTGGTCGTCACCCGAGAGGTGCTCGGCAAGACGGGCACGCACGAGAGTCTCGAGCTGGTCGTGCGGGATACCACTGAGGTACTGCGGCTGGTTCTCCAGCATCACGTCCACGATCAGCCGGTAGACCGGCGCCAACCGCTCTGATGTCAGGTAGCTGGCTACCGTCATGGCACCGGGCAGGCCGATGACGTTCCATAAGTCCTCAAGCGGGTCCGTGGTCGGTTCGGCGGGGTCTCGAGCTGGCATATCCGCTCCCTACGGCGTACGTCTGATGACGGCGTGCGTGCCTGGGTTGATGCACGGCATCAAAACACGAGCTACTGACACTCGAACCGGACACCGGGGGCTTTGACGCCCGCGTGATCGTCAGGACTGCCGTGCGAGGCGGACCGCCCGAATTTCACGAACGTGATATTCGGCGGTGCGACTCAGGAGTCGTGACGCGACCCGCCTGGCTCAGCGTCGGGCTATGGCAGGTTCCGCAACTTCCATGCAGGCAGCACTCCTGCAGCTGGCCGCAATCGGGCCGTTCAGGTCGTGCTCGCTTCTGTGGTCGATCGCGGTGGAGCGTCCGACGTCCTGCTGGAGTGAGCCGCGACGGTGCGAGTGCAGGTCGCGAAGGTCGCTTGCCGCGGCGGGAAGTCGGTTCGTAATCCGAATCTGCCGAGTACGACGGCGACCTGGGCGTAGTGGGTGCGATCGCGGTTCCGTTCCGAGGGGTTGAGGTGCCGAGTCGTGCCTTGCGGGGCCGATCTGAACAGAAACCACCCCATGGCCGGGCGCACGGGAGCAGGCCGCGAACGATACGTTGGGCTGATGGCGGTCGTCCTTCATCGCGCTCCGCGTACCGACCTGCTCGTGGAGGCGCTGGGAGACTTGCTGGCTGCGCCCCTGGCGGACCCGTTCGCGACTGAGGTCGTTGTCGTACCCGCCCGCGGCGTCGAGCGCTGGCTCGCGCAGCGCCTGAGCCACCGTCTCGGCGCTGCTCCCGGGCGCGGCGATGGCGTGTGCGCGGGTGTGGACCTGCGTTCGCCCGGTTCGCTGTTCGCCGAGGTCGCGGGGACGCGTGACGACGACCCTTGGGCGCCGGACGCCCTGACCTGGCCGCTGCTGGCGGCGATCGACGCGAGCCTGGACGAGCCGTGGGCCGCGTTGCTCGCCCAGCATCTCGGGCACGGGATGGCGGGGGAGGAGGGTGACCTGCGGCGTGGTCGCCGGCTCTCCGTCGCCCGCCGGCTGGCGCGGCTCCTGGCGGGCTACGCCGCCCAGCGCCCGGCGCTGACGGCGGACTGGGCCGCGGGCCGCGACACAGACGGGTGCGGGCGGGCGGTCCCCGCCGACCTGGCGTGGCAGCCGCCGCTGTGGCGCGCGCTGGCCGAGCGGGTCGACGCCGAAGCGCCGCACGTGCGGCACGCCGCCGTCGTCGAGCGGCTGCGAGCCGAGCCCGGCGCCTTCGACCTGCCCGAGCGGCTGTCCCTGTTCGGGCATACCCGCCTGGCAGCGAGCGAGGTCGAGCTGGTCGGCGCGATCGGCGCGCACCGCGACGTGCACCTCTGGCTGCCGCATCCTTCGGCGCCCCTGTGGTCGGCGCTCACGGACCTCGGCGGACCCGTCGACCGGGCCGAGGACCGCTCCCACGAGCGCGTCGGTCACCGGCTGCTGGCCACGCTCGGCCGGGACACGTGCGAGCTCCAGCGCACGCTGTCGGCGATCGAGCTGCGGGACGAGCCCGTCGTGGGTGGCCCCGCCGGCGGCGGCCCAACCGGCGGCGGCCCAACCGGCGGCGACGTCGCCGCCGCCGAACCGCCGTCGACCCTGCTCCGGATGCTGCAGCACGACCTGCGTGCCGATGCCGTCGGGGATGCAGGCGCGCGCCTGCTGGACCCCGCTGACCGATCGGTCCAGGTGCACGCCTGCCACGGCCCGGCCCGGCAGGTCGAGGTGCTGCGCGACGTGCTGCTCGGCCTGCTCGCCGACGACCCGACGCTCGAGCCGCGCGACGTGCTCGTCATGTGCCCCGATATCGAGACGTACGCGCCCCTGGTCACGGCCGCCTTCGGCCTGGCCGACGTCGTCGGGCCGCACGGCCACCCCGCGCACGGCCTACGGGTGCGGCTCGCCGACCGGGCGCTGGACCGGACCAACCCGCTGCTCGCGGTCGTGATGCGACTCCTGGACCTCGCCGGCGGACGGGCAGGAGTGGGCGACGTCGTCGACCTCGCCCACACCGAACCCGTGCGCCGCCGCTTCGGGTTCCGCGACGACGACCTGGAACAGCTCGCGGGGTGGGTGCGCGAGACCGGCGTGCGCTGGGGGTTCGACGCCGGGCACCGCACGGACTTTGGCCTGGCCGACTACGGGTCCGGCACCTGGCAGGAGGGTGTGGACCGGCTGCTCGCCGGTGTCGCGATGTCGGACGACACCGGCACCTGGCTCGAACGCACCCTGCCGCTCGACGACGTCGGCAGCGGGCAGGTCGAGCTCGTCGGCCGCCTGACCGAGCTCGTGGAGCGGCTGCGCGACGTCACCGACGCGCTCGTCGGCGGGCACCCGCTCGACCACTGGCTGACCACGCTCGAGGACGGCGTCGCCGCGCTCACCACCGTGCCGACGGCCGACGCGTGGCAGCTCGCGCAGGTGCGGCGCGAGCTCGCCCGCGTGCGCGCCGACGCGCCCGACCCGGCCGTGCCGCTGCGGCTGCCGGACGTGCGCGCCCTGCTCGCCGACCGGGTGGCGGGCCGCCCGACCCGGTCGAACTTCCGCACCGGCACGCTGACCGTCGCCACGCTCGTGCCGATGCGGTCCGTGCCGCACCGCGTGATCGCCCTGCTGGGGCTTGACGACGGCGTGTTCCCGCGCATCGGCATCACCGACGGCGACGACGTGCTGGCCCGCGAGCCGAGGACGGGCGAGCGCGACCCGCGCAGCGAGGACCGGCAGCTGTTCCTCGACGCGATCCTCGCCGCCACCGAGACCCTCGTGGTGACCTACAGCGGCGCCGACGAGTACTCCGGCCAGGAGCGCCCGCCCGCGGTACCGCTGGGCGAGCTGCTGGACGCTCTCGACGAGACGGCGCGGACGCCCGACGGGCGCCCGGTGTCCGCGGCGGTGACCGTCCGGCACCCGCTGCAGCCCTTCGACCGGCGCAACGTCGAGCCCGGCGCCCTCGTACCCGGCTCTGCCTTCACGTTCGACCGCGCGGCTGTTGCCGGAGCCCGAGCCGCGGCCGGCCCGCGCACCCCGGCGGGCCCGTTCCTGGCGGCGCCGCTCACACCGGCGCCGCTCGCAGGGTCGGCGCAGGCAGGGGCGGACGACGGCGTCGTCGCGCTCGACGACCTGCTCGCGTTCTACCGCTCGCCCGCGCGCGGGTTCCTCGTCCAGCGCCTCGACGTCGGCCGGCCCTTCCAGGAGGAGCCGCTCGACGACGGGCTGCCCGTCGAGCTCGACGGGTTCGGCCGCTGGGCCGTCGGGGAGCGGGTGCTGCGGGACGTGCTGCACGGCACGACCCTCGACGACGCCGTGCAGAAGGAGTGGCGCCGCGGGCAGCTGCCGCCCGGACGCCTGGGCTGGCGCCCCCTGGTCGGCATCGCCGAGGAGGTAGGCCCACTCGTCGACGCCGCCGGGAACCTGCGCGCAAGCCCCGCACGCGTCGTGGACGTCGACGTCGACCTCGGTGACGGGCGCAGCCTGCGCGGCTCGGTGCCCGGCGTGCACGGCGACCGCCTCGTGGGGGTGTCGTACGCCCGGCTCGGCGGCCGGCAGCGCCTGCGGACCTGGATCCGGCTGCTGGCGCTCGCGGCGTCCGACGACGACCGCCCCTGGGTCGGCTACACGCTCGGCCGGCCGGCCAACCCACGCTCGCGCAAGACCTGGCAGGGATCCCGGCTCGGACCGCTGGACCACACCGCAGTCGACGTGCTGCGCGACCTGGTCGCGCTGCGCGACCGGGGGCTCACCGAACCGCTGCCGCTGCCGGTCAAGGCGTCGGTGGTCTACGCCGAGGCGCGCCGGAGTCGCGCCGATCCCGCGGACGCGCGGTACCGGGCCGGGCAGACGTGGACCGGCCAGAGGGGGCCCGGCGGACGCTTCGACGGCGAGTGCGCCGACCCCGAGCACGTGCGCGTCCACGGCCCCGGGGCCCCGCTGCCCGGGACCGGCGAGGAGCCGCGGCCCGGCGAGGAGCACCCGGGGGAGACGACCCGCTTCGGCGCACTGGCGATGCGCGTCTGGAGCCCGCTGCTGGAGAACGAGAGGTTCAGCGACTGATGGACGTCTTCGACCTGACCGGGCCGTTGCCGCGCGGCACGGCGCTGCTGGAGGCGAGCGCGGGCACCGGCAAGACCTTCGCGATCGGCGCGCTCGTGACCCGGTACGTCGCCGAGGGCGTCGTGCCGCTCGATCAGATGCTGGTCGTGACCTTCGGCCGCGCCGCGACCCAGGAGCTGCGCGACCGGGTGCGCGGCGCGCTCCTGCGCGCCGAGCGCACCTTCGCCGCAGCCCTCGCCGGCCGCGACCCCGGCCCGGTCGATGAGGTCCTGGCCGCGCTGCTCGACGTCGACGACGCAGAGCGGGCCTTCCGGCACCGGCGGCTGGCCGACGCGCTGGTCTCGTTCGACCACGCCACAATCGCGACGATCCACCAGTTCTGCCAGCTCGTGCTGCGCTCGCTCGGCGTCGCCGGCGATGCCGAGCCGGGCGCCGAGCTCGTGGAGTCCCTGACCGAGCTCACCGTCGAGGTGGTCGACGACCTCTACCTGCGCCGGTACGGCAACGCCCCGGAGCCGCCGCCGTTCGACCGGGCGTGCGCCCTCAAGGTCGCCACCGCCGCGATCGAGGACCCCCGCGCCGCGCTCGCCGACGCCGACCCGGACGACGCCGTCGGCACGGCACGCGTCTCCTTCGCCCGCGCGGTGCGCGCCGAGATGGAGCGGCGCAAGCGGCGCCTCGGCATCCTGTCGTACGACGACCTGCTCGGGCGGCTGGCCGACGCCCTCGACCCGGCGACCGCCGACGGCGGCACCGCCGTCGGCGCGCGCATGCGCGAACGCTGGAAGGTCGTGCTCGTCGACGAGTTCCAGGACACCGACCCCGTGCAGTGGCAGGTGCTGGAGCGAGCCTTCGGCGCCGGGCCAGCAGAGTCGCAGGCCGAGGCCATGGTGCTCGTCGGCGACCCCAAGCAGGCCATCTACGCCTTCCGCGGCGGCGACGTCGTCGCATACCTCGACGCCGCGCGGCACGCCACCACCCGCGCCACACTGGGCAGCAACTGGCGCTCCGACGCGCCGCTGGTCGAGACACTCGGAGTGCTGCTGGGCAACGCGGCGCTCGGCCACGAGGAGATCGTGGTGCACCCGGTCAGGGCCGAGGGCGGGAGCAGCCGGCTGGCCGGCGCGCCGCACCCGGCGCCGTTCCGGCTGCGGCAGGTGCTGCGCGAAGGGCTGCCTAAGGTCAAGGGCAGCGCGATCCAGGTCGGCGCCGCCCGGCAGCACGTCGCGGCGGACCTTGCGGCCGACGTCGCCGGGCTGCTCGCCTCGGGCGCAACGTGGGACGGGCGCCCGCTGGTGCCCGGCGAGGTCGCCGTCCTCGTGTCGGCTCGGGTGCACGGCAGGCTCGTGCAGGACGCGCTCGCGCGACGCGGCGTCGCGGCCGTGATGCCGGGAGGCGACGTGTTCGAGACGCCCGCCGCCGACGAGTGGCTGACGCTGCTGGAGGCGCTGGAGTCCCCGCACCGTTCGGGCCTGGTGCGCGCGGCGGCCCTCACGCCGTTCCTCGGCCGCACGGCGGCCGACCTCGACGAAGGTGGTGAGGATCTGACCGCCCGCGACGCCGACACTCTGCGCGGCTGGGCGCTGCTGCTCCGCCACCAGGGCGTCGCCGCTCTTCTGGAGGCCGCCGAGGAGCGTGGGCTGAGCGGCCGCGTGCTGGCCCGGGTCGAGGGCGAGCGGCTGCTGACCGACGTCCGCCACCTGGGGCAGCTGCTGCACGAGGTGAGTGTGACCGAGTCGCTCGGCCTGACCGCCCTGCTGGCCTGGTTCCGCGACGAGCGGCGCAGGACGGGCACGGCTGAGCGGCCGCGCCGCCTGGACTCGGACGCAGCGGCCGTGCAGATCGTCACCGTGCACGGCAGCAAGGGCCTGCAGTACCCGGTGGTCTACCTGCCGTTCGGCTACGACAACTACTCCCGCCCGGTCGAGATCGCGCTCTACCACGACGAACGCGGCGCGCGGACCATCGACGTCTCCGGCTCCGGGGCGCACTGGGACGCCCACTGCGCCACGCACCGCGCCGAGGAGGACGGCGAGGAGCTCCGCAAGCTCTACGTGGCCCTGACCCGCGCGCAGTCCCAGGTCGTGGCGTGGTGGGCGCCGACGTCGAGCACCCCGACCAGCGGGCTGCACCGCCTCCTGTTCGGCCGAACCCCCGGCACGCGGGACGTGCCAGGCACGCAGCCGGTCAAGGACGACGACTACGCCACGCGCGTGCTGGGCCTGCTGGCGGAGCTGGGCGGCCCCGCGGCCGAGCTCGCGGTGCCCGCGCAGGCGTCCGCCCCCGCACCGCCGGACCGGCACACGCCGTTCGCGGCGCGGGTCTTCGAGCGTGCGGTCGACACGGAGTGGCGGCGTACCTCCTACAGCGGCCTCGTCGCTGTCGGCGACGATGCTCCGGCAGCCGCGACCGGAGTGGGCAGCGAACCCGAGGCCGCCGGCAAGGACGACGAGCCGAACGTGCCCGAGGCAGACATCCCCGAGGCCGACACCAAGGAACCGGCCTTGCCCGCCTCCGCCGCGACGTCACCCATGGCCGACCTGCCCACGGGCGCCGCGTTCGGGTCGCTGGTGCACGCGGTGCTGGAGAACGCCGACCCGTTCGCCCCCGACCTGCGCGCCGAGCTGCTGGAGCACGTGACCGACCAGCTGCGCTGGTGGCCCGTGCAGGCCGACCCCGTGGCGCTCGCTGAAGGGCTCCTCCCGCTGCACCACACGCCGCTCGGCCCGCTCGCCGGCGGTCTGACGCTGGGCGAGATCGGCCTGCCGGACCGGCTGCGCGAGCTGACGTTCGAGCTGCCGCTGAACGGTGGTGATCTCGGGGGTGGCCTCGGCGTCGGCATCGTCGGCGGTCCCGGCCGGGCCGAGGCCAGGCTGGGGCAGCTCGCCCCGCTGCTGCGGGCCCACCTGCCCGCCGACGACCCGCTCGCCGCCTACGCCGACCAGCTCGACCAGCCCGCCCTGGGCGACCAGGCGCTGCGCGGCTACCTCACCGGCTCGATCGACGTCGTGCTGCGGCTGCCGTCCGGGCGGTTCGTCGTTGTCGACTACAAGACGAACTTCCTCGGCCCCGCTGTCGCCGACTACTCGCGGGAACGGATGGCCGAGGCGATGCTGCACTCGCACTACCCGCTGCAGGCCCTGCTGTACGGCGCGGTGCTGCACCGCTACCTGCGCTGGCGGCTGCCCGGCTACGACCCCGACACCCGTCTCGGCGGGGTGCTCTACCTCTTCGTGCGCGGGATGGCAGGGCCGGACACCCCGGACTCGGGCGGCAGCCCCGCGGGCGTGTTCTCGTGGCAGCCGCCCGCAGCGCTCCTGACGGCGCTGTCCGACCTGCTGGCCGGCGGCG
This sequence comes from Promicromonospora sp. MS192, assembly GCF_049532985.1. Classification (GTDB taxonomy): domain Bacteria; phylum Actinomycetota; class Actinomycetes; order Actinomycetales; family Cellulomonadaceae; genus Promicromonospora. Next base: position 1,585,324 of record NZ_CP186693.1, read on the forward strand.
CGGGTGAGGAGGCCGCATGACGCCCGCGATCGAGCGCTGGACCAGCGACGACCCCCACGACGCCCGCCGCGCGCTGGGCGCGACGGGACTGCTGCGCACCTTCAACGACGCCGGCGTGCTCACCGCCGCCGACGTGCACGTCGCGCGCCGCACGGCTGACGCCGCCGGCGAGGACGACGAGACCGTGCGCCTCGCCGTGGCGCTCGCGGTGCGGGCGGTGCGCCAGGGGTCGGTCTGCGTGGACCTGGGCGGGTTCGACGACGGCGGGGTGCCGGACAGCGCCTCCGTCGGGGCCGGCGCCGACGACACGCCGCTGCCCTGGCCCGCCGCCGACGGCTGGCTCGACCGGGTAGCGGCCAGCCCACTCGCCGAGCGGTCGGTAGTACGGGCCGACCTCGGCCTGCTCTACCTCGACCGCTACTGGCGCGAGGAGCGGCAGGTGCGCGACGACCTCGTCGCCCGCCTCGCCTCGCCCGCCCCGGCGGTCGACGACGCCCTGCTGGAGGACAGCGCTGCACGGCTGTTCCCCGGCGACGCATACGCCGAGCAGCGCGCGGCGGCCCTGTCCACCGCGCGTCGCCTGACGACCGTACTCACCGGCGGTCCCGGCCGCGGCAAGACGACGACCGTGGCCGGCCTGCTCGCCCTGCTCGCGGAGCAGGCCGAGCACGCCGGCAGACGCCGCCTGCGCATCGCGCTCGCCGCACCCACCGGGAAGGCAGCCACGCGTCTGCAGGAGGCGGTGACAGACTCGCTCGGTGCACCCCCGGAGGCCGGGCGGCCGGAGTACACCACCGACGACCGGCGCCGCCTCGCCGGGCTCCAGGCCGGCACGCTGCACCGGCTGCTGGGCTGGCGGCCCGGGTCGAGCACCCGGTTCCGGCACGACCGCTGCAACCGCCTGCCGCACGACGTCGTCGTGGTCGACGAGACCTCGATGGTCTCGCTCACCCTCATGGCCCGGCTGCTGGAGGCGGTGCGCCCCGACGCACGGCTCGTCCTCGTGGGCGACCCCGACCAGCTCGCGTCCGTCGAGGCCGGCGCCGTCCTCGCCGATCTCGTCGCCGGGCTGCACGAGCACGACGACGGCGTCGTATCGGCCCTGGTCACCGACCACCGCTCAGAGAGCGAAGCGATCACACGGCTGGCCGCCGCGATCCAGGACGGCGACCCGGAAGCGGTGCTCGCCGCGCTGACGGCCGGCGACGGAGTCGTGGAGCTCGTGCCTTCTGACGACGCGGCCGAACTCGCCGGCCTCGAGGACGAGCTGACCCGACACGCCCTCGACGTCCGCGGCCTGGCGTTGGCGGGCAACGCACGCGGGGCGCTCGCCGCGGCCGATCGGCATCGGCTGCTGTGCGCCCACCGCGAGGGCCCGTGGGGCGCGGCGCACTGGAACCGGCTGGTCGAGCGCCGGCTGTGGGAGGCCTCCGGCGCCTACCTCGGCACCGCGGTGGGCACAGAGTGGTACGCGGGGCGGCCTGTGCTGGTCACAGCGAACGACTACAGCCTCGGGCTGTCCAACGGCGACACCGGGGTGGTCGTCGCCGAGGGCGAGAACCTGCGCGCCCACCTCGGCGGTGGCGCGTCGTTCGCGGTCTCCCGGCTGGGCGACGTCGAGACGCTGCACGCGATGACCGTGCACAAGAGCCAGGGCAGCCAGGCCGAGGAGGTGACCGTGCTGCTACCGGACGAGTCCTCCCCGCTGCTCACGCGCGAGCTGTTCTACACCGCGGTGACACGGGCGCGGCGACGGGTGCGGGTCGTCGGGACCCCAGAAGCGGTTCGTACGACCGTGCAGCGGCGGGCGCGGCGAGCCAGCGGGCTCACTCGCCGGTTGAGCCAGTGAGCGAGGGACGGAGCCACGGCGGGCATACAAGGCCCGAGTGATTCACCCGGTGCTGGACCGTTTCCGTCGCGCCGAGTGCCAGCACCTGGTGCTTCAATCCGATGGTCGATGTGTCCGGTTATGTGGGTTCACGGGGAGAGTGGTTCAGAGCATGATCGAGCGGATCGTCGTTCAGGGATACCGGCTGTTCCAGGACTTCGAGATGGAGCCGACGACTGGCCTCAACATCGTCGTCGGCGGCAACGAGGCAGGGAAGTCGACACTGCTGGAAGCGATCGGCCTCGCCCTGACCGGCCGGGTCGACGGTCGAAGGGTCGAAGACGTCCTGAACCCTTACTGGTTCAACCAGCAGCAGGTCGCCGACTACTTCTCGTCACTGTCCACCAACACGCCGATGGACCTACCCGAGATTCTGATCGAGCTCTACTTCTCGTCCTCCGACCCGAACGCACAACTGCTCCGCGGCGTGCACAACTCCCGCAAGGCCGACGCACCCGGTGTGAGGCTCCACATCCGGCCCTCGGACGACTACGCCGTCGAACTGGCCGAGTACCTCGCGGATGCAACCAGACTCAATATCCTCCCGGTCGAGTACTACGAAGTCCAGTGGTGCGACTTCGCCGACGCCCGACTACACCGCCGTCCGAACGGACTCGGCGTCGCATTCATCGATTCGCGCACGATCCGCTCAACGTACGGGGTCGACCACAATACGCGCGAGATGCTGACGAACTTCATGGACGCCAAGGAACGCGCTGCCATCTCGGTGGCACACCGAGGTGCCAGGCAAGCCGTCACGCGTGATGCGCTTGCCGGCGTCAACGAGCGCATCGCGGCGGAGGGTGTCGCTCTGTCCGACCGGACTCTTGGCCTGCAGATGGACCAGTCGGCTGCCGCGGCATGGGAGACGAGTGTTGTACCGCACGTCGAGAACGTGCCGTTCGCCCTGGCGGGTCAGGGTCAGCAGGCTGCGATCAAGGTGGCCCTCGCGCTGAACCGTTCGGCGGCCAGCACTGCGTACGTGCTCATCGAGGAGCCCGAGAACCACCTCTCGCACACTGCCCTGACTCGGTTGATCGACCGGGTCGAGAACCTAGCCGCCGGGCGTCAGGTCTTCATCACGACCCACAGCTCCTACGTCCTCAACCGTCTCGGTGTGGACCGGCTCCGCCTTCTACACGCGGGCAAGGCATCAGCGTTCTCCGACATCAGCCCCAACACCGTCAACTACTTCCGCAAGCTGTCGGGCTTCGACACCTTGCGCCTCGTCCTGGCCGACAAGCTCGTCCTCGTCGAAGGGCCGTCCGACGAGATGCTCTTCGAACGCGCGTTCATCGACAAGCACAGCAAGAAGCCCATCGACGCAGGGATCGACATCGTCTCGATGCAAGGCGTGTCGCTCGCACGTGCACTGGAGCTCGCCGCAGCGCTCGACCACCACAAAGTGGCGGCGATCCGTGACAACGATGGTCAGGAACCCGAACACTGGAGAGGGCCCGTCGCTCAGTACCTCGCGGACAGCAAACGCGACCTCTTCATCGGTGACCCTGCCCTCGGCTCAACGTTGGAGCCCCAGGTCGTCAAGGCGAACGCCGCCGACGAAGCAGCATTACGTGAGGCCCTCGGCATCACGGACGAGTCGACGTCGATTGAGAAGTGGATGCACGACCACAAGACAGGTGCGGCGTTGCGGCTCGCGGACGCGCCGACGTCGATCGTCTACCCCGAGTACCTGACGCGGGCGATCGAGTTCGTCGCATGAACCGGGCGACGCTCGCTGTCGCGGGCTCACGCAAGACTCAGTCGATCGTCGATGCCTGCACGAACGGTCCGACGAACGTCCGCCGCCTGGCCGTCACCTACACGATCTCCGGCCAAACGGAGCTTGAACGACGGCTACGCTCCGCTTGCCCTCCCGGTGCAGTGCCAGAGGTCGTGGGCTGGTATGCGTTCTTGATGCGACACTGCATCCGTCCCTACCTGCCCCTCAAATACCCGGGACGGCACCTACGCGGACTGAACTTCGACGGCAAGCCGACTGGAGGCCTCTACGCGACCGGCGCCCCGCGCTTCCTCGACTCCGACAACCGCGCGTACAAGCTCCACCTCTCGAAACTCGCCTACGACGTCGTACTCGCGAGCAAGGGCGCCGTCATCGACCGCCTGGTCAACATCTACAACGAGATCTATATCGACGAGGTCCAAGACCTCACGGGGTGCGATCTGCACATCCTCGAGATTCTGATGAACGCTGACGGGATCGACATTCACATGGTCGGCGACGTCCGCCAGTCGGTCTTCGACACGAACCCGCAGGACCAGAACCTCAAGAAGTACCGGGGCGTCAAGATGCTCGACTGGTTCAACACCCACGAGGAGTCAGGGCTACTGGAAGTCCAGCACAATGCCGACACATGGCGGTCCAACCAAGAGATCGCGACATTCTCGGACACGATCTTTCCGCCCAAGTTCACCTTCCCGACCACGACCTCCAAACAGGAACTCGTCACGGAGCACGACGGCGTCTACGCCATCAGCGAGAGCGACGTCGAGGAGTACCTCGCTACCTACCACCCCCAACCACTGCGGCCTAAGGTCACTGTAGCCAAGGCGGTCGACCTACCGTTCCAGAACTTCGGCGCCGTCAAGGGCCTCACCTTCGAGCGGACCCTGATCTACCCGACACAGCCGATCGTGCAGTTCCTCACCCGTGGAAAACCTCTTGCCGACCAGTCCGCTTGCGGCCTCTACGTTGCAGTCACCCGTGCCATCTCCTCGGTCGCGTTTGTCGTACCCGACCCGAACGCAACGAAGCTGCGTCACTGGCGTCGGGGTCGGTCGTAGAAGGTCGGGGTCGGTCGTAGAAGGGGGGACTGCAGTCCGGATCGGTGACAAGGGGCTGCTGCACGGCTGCACGACACCCGCCTGGGCTAGGGGCGTGCCCGAGATGGAATGTAAGGCGCGGCGACACCGGTCCCGTGCGGCACCGAACTCGTCGTTGGGCTGTTCCTACAACGGCATCGATTTGCAGATTCACCAATACTCGGACGCGTGGGGCGCTTCGGCTGCCATGTCGGCAATGTAGTCGGATTCTGCCTGTTTAGCGGCGTCGACCATGTCCACGCCAGCCGCGATCATCGAGTAGACGCCATCGAACATTGCGGCCAACTTGGAGAAGTCGATACGGTTGGTGTCGAGATACTCTGTAGGAAATCGGAAGCTGTTTCCCTTGGGGTCAGCGTCGGCAAGAAGTGCGAGGGCTTCGCGAACATCTCCGGGTAACAATGGAAATTCTGCAGCCGACATCTGTGCGTTCAGATCGTTCAGCAAGATTGCTAGATCGTGGCGAGCCTCCCTGCGGTGATGCCGCTCGATCTTTGCAGGGTCAACGTCCTCTCCACGCTCGCCCTTAAGCCTTCTAAAAGCAGCAACTTCGTTGATTAGCTCCTTGATTGCGGTCTCGATCGCGTGGCGGTACAAGTAAAGGAACGGATGCAGCAGGGCATCGTCTTCTGGTACACCTCGGAATGTCGAGGTGAGTCGTTGAGCGGCCCAGGCGAACTCGTGCGGAATGTTCCGTTGATGATCCGGCCACTTCATGATCAGCGTGTCGTGCTTGTCTGCTGGGAAAACTTCAAAGATTGACTGTCGGTTCTGCTGTCTTGCACTGTTCTCAGGCATGGGTGCAACTACGCTTTCAGTGCTGTCCACACCGGGACTACACTATGAAGATGCGACGGGTGATGGTCGTTTGGATCGCGAACGAGTCCCGCATCGTCCAGTTTCCGGCGACGCCACCATGGTTCTCGCCGCCACATTGGCAGACACACCTAAGCGCGTTGTCGGGATTGCCGGTCTGACAGGCCGTTCCGCACTTCTGCTGCTGGGCTGCGTCGGTGATGAGGGTCGTGCCGCCCGGCCCGAAGCGATCCACACACGCGGCAAGTAGGTCGTCTGCATGGCTACGCACGACCTCCCAGACCCCTCTGCCGATGTGCTCGATCTGGATGCGCTCTCCGAGGGTGTCCCGGAGCCAGCGCGGATTGGCCGAACGATCGGCCGGGTTGTAAGGAAGGATGACCTGTGCCCGGCCTTGCACCGGCAGCCAAATGGCCGGAGGGTGTTGCATCTCCGGTGGCCGGTTCATCTGACAAGTCTAGTCGAGGCCGGAGTTCCCGTGTGAGCGTGTTGCAGAGTCAGTAGGCGGTGCAGTTTGCGGTCAAGGACGCGACTGCGGCATGGGCAGTTATCCTGAACGAGCGCGGCACTCGTCGTGAGCTCGGCTAGCAGTCCCACGTGGTTACTCGCCGCGTTGGCCGGTCTCGGCTGGCGACATCGCATCCCTACTGGTCTCAAGTCCCGGTGTAGTCCCATTCGCCTGCAGCGGAGGATGAACTGCCTGGTCAGGGCTGGTTTGCACAGTTCAACGTCTGAGCAGTGCGCGTCCCGTTGTTGGTGCCGTGCTGCAGCCTGTGCACGTGAGAGGCCGCCTCCGAAGACGGAGGCGGCCTCTCGTGGGTGGCAACCCGGAAAATCATCTGGCGCGGTTGCGCCTACCACCCGTCGCCAACGATAGGCGGTCGATCGGCGTCGCCGATCCATACCGCGCCACGCGGGTCGCGTTTCCGACTTCGGGTCTAGGGTGACGAGTCGATCAGAGTCTCGCTCAGAGTCGTTGCCTGCCGGCCCGTGGAGCAAGAGCCCAGGTCGATGTCGCGCGCCAGGCAGCGCCCTGACCTGGGCGACGGGCTCTCTCAGGCTGCCAGTAAGGAGTGGCAGGGTGAGCCTCTCGCACGCGGCACGTGGTGTTCGACGGGTCTGATGATACGTACCCGTGCAGCAGTTCCCGGTTCTCCCGCGTGTACGTGTGCCGACAGTACTTGCGGGGTCTTTGCTGACTTCCAGATCTATCCCGTGTCGTGGGGGCGACCGACTCGGAAGGCGCGTGTCGAGGTCACGGTGTCCTGAACCAAGCCCTAACGGCCGGGTGATCTGGACATGGGCTGCTGCTGTCCGGCGTGTAGAAGTGCGACGGCGAGCGGTGTGGTGGCGTAGATGACGCGGCGGCCGTGTCGTTGGCGGTTTACGAGTCCGTTGGCTCGCAGGACGGCGAGGTGCTGCGCGACGGCGCTCGGCGTCGTGCCCATCTCGCGGGCGAGGTCGCTGGTCGTGGCGGGCGAGGTCAGGGCGCGCAGCAGCGCGGCCTTGCTCAGGCCGAGGAGGCGGACCGTGCTGTCCGACGTCGGCGCCTGGGCGAGCGCTGCGGTCAGGGACGCGATCCCGCGGCACGGGTAGCGCAGGGTCGTCCATGTCGTGGTGTTGCGCTTGACGATCACCCGGTCCGCTCCCAGCGCCACGGGGAGCAGGACGAGGCCGCCGTGCGCCGCGGCGTCGTGTCTCTGATCTGTCAGGACGGTGAGACGGCCATCCGACCAGACGAGGTCGCGGTGCAGACCGGCGAACAGCAGTGCGGCGCCGCCGGAGGCCAGCTGCGCTGCACGGTGCGCGATGTCGGTCTCCAGGAGCGCCTGGATCCTGGGCCAGTGCGGCAGGACGAGGCGGTCGTGGGCCTCGCGGAGCTCGGCGGCCACGACGTCGAGGCGTTCGGTCGGGGCGGCGGCCAGCTCGCGGGCCGCGGGGGGAAGATCGTCCCCGAACACGCGGTGCAGGCTCTCGGTCACGTCCTGCGGTGCGGTCGTCCTCATAGCTCTGAGGTCGTCGTCGATGGTGGTCCGGGTGGTGGCCGGCGCCGGCAGGAGGAACTGGGGCCACGCGGGGCGGCCGCTGACCAGGAGCGGCCACGTGGCAGGGAGCCGGAGCGGCCGGTCGGCGAGCTGTTCCCGGGCCCACCGGATCCAGCCCTTGGCACCGGGGTTCGGATCGGGGCGGGCGAGCTGTTGCAGCCCGGAGATCGTCTCGGCCAGCGGCGAGACGGCGAACCGGGTTCCGGCCAGGTCGGCAGCGCTCACCTGGATGCTCAGTGCCATGCATCCATGATCGTGGGCCCGTGACCTTCGTCCCACGATGTAGCCCCGGGCTCAATCATTGTGCCCAGCGAGTGGCCGCCGCAGGCTCCGCGCATGACATCGACCGGCGGGGGATCGACAGGGAGCAGGCTCCCGGGGCGCTACTGGCGGTTGTGGTGGGCCGGTGCGATCGACAACGTTGGCACCGGTGCCCTGGTCACGGCGCTGCCGCTGCTCGCGGTCACGCTCACCACCGATCCTCGGCTGGTGTCGGTCGTCGCCGCGGCGAGCTACCTGCCCTGGCTGCTGTTCGCGCTCCCGGCCGGCGCCGTCGTCGACCGGTACGGCCGGATCGGCCTCATGCAGGCCGCCCAGGTCTTCCAGGCGGTGGTGGTCACGGCGGTCGCGGTCCTGGTCGCCGTCGGCGGCATGTGCATCCTGTCCCTGACGTTCGCGGCGTTCCTGGTGGGCGTTGGCCAGGTCGTCTTCGGGATCGCGAGCCAGTCGGTGGTGCCGCAGATCGTCGAGCGCCCGCTGCTGGCCCGTGCCAACGCCCGCCAGTACCTGGCCGCCACGATCGGGCAGAGCTTCATCGGCCCGCCCGTCGGGAGCTTCCTGTTCGGCCTGGCGATCGCGCTGCCGTTGGGGCTGGACGTCGCGGCTCTGGTCGCGTCCGTGCTGCTGTTGGCGACGCTGCGCGGCGGGTCACAGCCACGGGACGACGACGCGGCCACGGGTCCGGCGGGGGCGCCGAGGGTCAGCGAGGGGCTGCGGTGGCTCGCCGGGCACCGGCTCCTGCGCACGCTCGCGGTGCTGCTCGGGGTGAACACGTTCTGCTTCCAGCTCGGCAACGTGACCCTGGTCCTGCTGGCCACCGACGAGCTCGGCGTCAGCGCGGCCGGCTACGGGATGCTGCTCGCGGTGGCAGCGGTCGGGAGCGTCCTGGGCGGCGTGCTCACCGCCCGGTTCGTCAACGTCTTCGGACAGGTCCCGGTGCTGGTCGTCGCGCTGGCGGTCAACGCCGCTGCGTTCGTCCTCCTGGGCCTGAGCCCGGACGTGTGGACGCTCGCCGGGCTGCTCGCCCTGAGCGGCCTGGTCACGGCGATCTGGAACGTCGTGACCGTCACGCTCCGTCAGGAGCTGGTTCCGCTCGGCCTGCTCGGCCGGGTCAACAGCGTCTACCGGCTGGTCGGGTGGGGGCTCATCCCGCTCGGGGCACTGGTCGGGGGAGTGATCGCCCATGAGATGGGCGTCCGCTCCGGCTACCCGGTCGCCGGAGTGCTCCGCGTCCTCGCGCTCCTGGTCAGCCTGCCGGTCCTGATCCGCGCCCACCGGCAGGGAGCGCAGCCGTCGTCGACGTAGCGTCCGTCGGGCGGTGCAGAAGCCTTGCCCGAGGGTATGACGGCTGAACCGTCATGCCGTCTAGCCTCGCTGGCATGAGCGCCCCTCACCCAGGCCAAGTGCTGAGCACGCTAGGGCTCCGCGCCGCAGACACGGACGACAATCCGTCGGGCGGGATGTCGGGCTCCGCGCTTACCGCCGCGGTGACTGGCGACGGTGAACCAGTCATCGTGAAGGTAAGTGCTCTCGACTCCGGCGTCAGACGCGACCAGGCGTGCCGCGAGCTGGCGGTCTACACACAACTGGCTCCCAGGTACGCACTCCCAACACCGCGATTGATCGCCCACCACCGCGCCGCTGACTGGATAGCGATCGCGATTGCTCGCCACGAGCCTGCACCTCCAGCACCGGAATGGGGAATCGACGACTGGCGCGCCTTCGCGCAGATGATGGGGCGTCTTCACCGGACGGTGCGTCAGGTGCCGGACGCGCTTCGCCAAGAGTCGCCAGTACGCGTGGGCCCGCAAGGCAACATCAAGTCGTTCGCGGAGCAGCTCTGGCACGGTCCCGGGGACCGCGAACGAATCCGTGTAGCCCTGGACGATCTCGTCGCGTTGGAAAAGGCAGCAAGCCAGGGGCCGGTGACGTTCCTGCACGGCGACTGCCACGTAGGGAACGTTCTCCACACTCCGGATCGGCAGCCGCTGCTGGTGGACTGGCAATCTGCTCGGGTGGGGCCGTCAGCAGCGGATCTCGCCTTCGCGTTCACCCGCGCGGTCCCGACAGGAGCTGCCGTACCCCGCGCTCACGCCATCGCCGCCTACTGCAGCGAGGCAGGCGCAGACACGGCACTGACAGATCACCAGATCACTGCCCACCAGATCCTGACCCTGGTCTGCCAGTACCCAGAGTTCTCGAGCTTCCTTGGCGAGAAAGAAGTGGGCCGTCTTCGTGGAGAGCTAGATGCGCTCCTGAGCCGGTGGAGGAATCGTGGTTGAGCCCAAAGTGGTGCTGGCGCTGATCGCGTCGGTTGAGGGGTGGATCACCCCGTATGTCGACCATAGGGAACGGTGCAGCTCGGTCATCCGAGATGGGCTCTTGGCCTAAGGCCTGCTGCTCGCGTCGAGCAGACCGTCACGACCACAGGCGGGGATCGGTGTCCGAGGCCTGGTCGACCTCGCCAGGCGCGCAGCATCGCTCGCGCCGCGAGGGTCACGCATAACCCGTAGTACATGGCCAAGGAAATTGCCGAGCGGTGTGTGACCCCCATGGGCGCAGCCGTGCAGGCGGCAGCCGCGTGCGATGCCTGACCTTGAGCGTCGTGTCGGTACCCTTTCAGAATGGATGCCGGCGTGGCCGCGATTTTGTCTGCCCTCATCGCGGTCGTGGGAACAGTCGGCGTCGCGCTCTTGGGCTGGCTGCGTGCGCGCTCGGATCGAGAGGAGCGCAATACCGAGCTGGAAGCGGCTCGCGTCGAGCAGCGAAACGTACGGTGGCTGGAGACGCGCCGTGTGGCATATGCGCAGTTCATGATGACGTTGCGGCTCATCATTGACTCGAACTACGCGCGGCTGGACGCGTTGAGCAAGGGCGGGATGCCGGGCTTTCCTAGGCTGGCCGAGGATGAAGATCCGATGCCTACGGTCCTGACCGAGCTCCAGGATCGTCTGTGCATGATCGAACTCGTCGGTCCGACGCCGATCGGCGAGCTCGCGCGCAGCTGCTTCGACTTCGCGTACGACGTGGAGATGTCCGTCCGGGGTCACGCGGCCACGCTGAGCGCGCCTCCGGACTTCGCCGATCGCGAGGACGTCCTCCGCTTCCTGGGGGAGAAGTGTGACCCAACGCTCGACCTCTACTTCGAGATCCTGGACCTCATGAAGGCGGACCTGCGGCAGTAGGCCCTAGGTGCTCAATGAGCAGCCGTGGGGCAAGTACGATGCGACTGGTAAGCAGATGCCGGACGAGAGTATGTCAGTGGGCAAGTATGCCCAAGAGAGTATTCCTGCCCGTTCGACAGGACGGAGATCGACAAAGGCTGAGGTCGATCAAGACAATGCAAACGGTTACAATTTCGGCTGCCATACCTGCGGAATTCATGATCCTGGCACGCCAAAAGGCAACTTCATCAAAGACCATCAGCCGCCCAGTTCGTGGAAGTCGGATGTGCTACCGGATGGTATCGGGTTCACGCAGCGCCTTTACCCGCAGTGCCAATCCTGCAGCAACATCCAAGGCGGCGGCGCAAATGCCCTTGCTCCTATCATGAGGAAGATTTATGAGATCGCCTACAGAGGGATTCGGTGGATAGATGAAGTGGCTCGAATCGGCAGGTGGTCCCATGGTTGTAATGCAGGCGACTTCGGTTACCGAGTGGTCCGGATACCGCGGCCCTGACTATGACCTTGCTTGCTCTGTCCACGACATCGGGATGGTCGAGGTGGGCGGGGGAGGGCGCTCGTTCTCTGCGCTGTCCCTCTCTGGCGAGCCAATGTCCACCACATGGTCAGAAGACCTGGGCTGTGTCGTCCAGTGGAGGTGGGCCGACGATGAGGACGACCTTTTCCACACGATTAGATCGTCCTGGAACGGTCTCAAGTGGGACATCGTCGGATCGGCGGAATGGCAGGGGGTGGTCGTAATGCTCGATGCCGCAACCCCTGGTGATGAGCTCGCCGCCGACGAGCTGATGGAATGGCCGATCGGTGATCAGGGTGTGTCGATCATGGTGGCGGAAATCGACGAAGGTCCGGTTGCGTGCCGGTTGGTCAAGGTCGGTAGGTAGTTCGCCCTGGCAACGGGGCGGGGCGCTCTCCTGGCAGCCAGGGCCAACGAGGTCGGGGACAGTGTGGCGGAGGCGTTCCGCGTCTTGGACGCCGACCCGCAGGACGCCCTCACGCGCTTCGACGATGCTGCCGGTGACGAGTGGGTGGGAGAGGCCGCCGCCGCGGCCGAACAGTTGGGCGCCGGGCTTGACGATCTCAACGCAACGATGAAGGCCTCCGTCGACGGCACCACGATCGACGTGGCGTCCGCAGAGGCCGCGGCGAACACGTTTACCGAACGAGCGCGTGGCGCGATGGATACGTGTGTCACCGCCGCGCACCAGGCGGCTTCGTGACCTCGCGGCGGGCTTCTATCGCGCGCTGGGAAGCAGGAGTGGATGAGGCTTCTCGTACAGCAGGTGGTGTTCGCCGCTCCTGACGACCCTCGTGCCGGTGCCGTGCTGGAGCGGGGACTGCTGCACGGATAGGTGGCTGGGTCGCGCAAGCGGCGCGTGCCGCTGTGCTGGTTTCGAGCAGTTGGGACGCAGGGGACGGTCGGCATGGTCTGCGGCGGCCCTGCTTCGCTGACGACGACCTGCCCCCAGGTGGTGCCATGGAGTTACCCCCGGGATGGTCATCGAATACTCATCAGATTCAACCCGCGCGGACCCGATGTGACCCGCTATGCTGGGACGGGTCGGTGTGAACCGATCCGCAGTATTCCGAAGAAACCCGCGCGTTTCTAGAGCTGTTTGGTCGTGGTGCAGGCCCTTCGATCTCTCCAAGGGGTCGCAGGTTCAAATCCTGTCAGCCCGACAGATCGCCCCTCACCTGTTTCCGCAGGTGAGGGGCGTTTTTCATGCCGTCTCGGCAGCATCCTCATCACCCTCGCTCGACCCCTTCTTGTGGCCACTCTGTGACCACACCAGGCTTCGAACGTGGCGCCTGCATCGGTCAGCGCCCTGTGGTCCGGGTGCAGGGCGCCGCTGTCTGCGCCCGCGTCAGATGCCGATCGACCGGACGAGACGGCCGGAGCTGATGACGGCTTGGTGGTGGCGTGGATCGATCAGGTGCGAGATGTCCGTGTGCGGGTCGGCGTCCAGGAGCAGGGCGTCGGCGACGGCGCCCACGGTCACGGTGCCCGCGCTGTCCCGCTGGCCGACCCTTTCCGCGGCGTGGCTGGTGGCCGTGGTGACGACTTCGGACAGGGGCAGCCCGGCCTGGGCGAACAGCTGCAGCTCGCGCAGCAGGGCGCTGCCCGGGGTGGGCATGCCGATCGTGATGTCGCTGCCGGCGACGAGCTTGACGCCGGCCTCGTGGAAGAGGGGCAGTGTGCGCACGGCGTGGTCGAACCGGGTCAGTGACTCGTCGGCCGGGTGATGGGGGAACGGCATGCCCCAGGTGGGGCGAGCCGCGATCGCGGCCGCGTCCTCGGCCGAGGAGATGCCGTCGACGACGAGCTTGTCCAGGTGGGCGGGGTCCCCGCTGCGGCCCAGCTGCTCCCAGGTGACGAGCGTGGGGCAGTAGAGCGTTCCCGTGCGGGCGAGCAGGTCGGCGATCTGCTCGGCCTCGCTCGTGTCGGTGGGGTCCTGCGGAATGAAAGCGTGCTCGATGCAGTCGGCTCCGGCCGCGACCGCGTCCCGCAGGTCGGTGCCGGTTGCCACATGGACCAGTACGTTCTTGCCTGCACCGTGCGCGGTCTGGACGACCGCCTCGAGTGCGGCCACGGGGAGTCGCTCGCCGCCGGTGGGTCGTCCGTCGAGGATGCACTTGACGAAGTCGACCTGATCGAGCAGCTTCTCGACCTGCCGACGTGCCTCGTCGGCATTGCCCACCTCGACGGCCATGGAACGCTCGCCGTGGAACGACAGGGGCCAGCCCTGGACACCGGTGAGGACCGGTCCGGCGAAGAACAGCGATGCCGCGGTGTGGCCGGCCTGGCGGGCCTCGCGGATGGTACGGCCCTGCGTGACCGAGCCCCCGAGGTCACACACGGACGTGATGCCCGAGTCCAGGTAGCCGGACAGGGTGCTCAGGACCTGCGGTAGCCGTTCGGCCTCCGGAAGGGACATGTCGAGCCCGGTCAGGTGGGTGTGGCTCTCCCACAGGCCGGGCAGGAGATAGCCGCCGCGCCCGTCCAGGACCACTTCGCCGTCGTGTGTGCCCTCGCTCGACGGCCTGGCGGTGTCCGCGCCGGAGGGACGGATGTCCTCGAATCGCCCCTCGGCGATACGGACGTCCATGGCCGGCATGCCGGCGGCGCCGGTGCCGTCGATGACGGTCACGTTCTTGATGATCATGTTCGGTTCCCTTGGTTGATGCTGATCGAGGGCTGCCCCCAAGGCTGGCGATCGGGAGCGGGATCATCCAGGCTCTGCCGATCCCAGGCTGAGATCGGGGCGGTCCATCACGAGGCCGGCGTGGTGGAGCGTGCCGTCCAGCAGCTCACCGAACGCCCAGAAACCGCTGTCGTCCAGATAGGTGATCCTGTCGTCGCGGACCCAGTACCGTCCCGTGTAGGCATCCGCGCGGCCGCTACGGGTCTCGGAGTAGCGTCCGTCGGCCAGCAGGTGCTGCTCCACGTCACGGGCGGGGTCCACCCACGTCCCGACCCAGGTCTGCGCCGCGGCCGGGTCGGTCAGGTCTGCGCCGGCCGGGCGAGTCGGCCGTCCGTCGAGTGCCTCCAGGTGCCCGGACACGTAGACCGCTGCCAGGTCAGCGGGGTCGATCACGAGCATGGTGCGGACCTGCACCTCGCCGACCGGGCGGCGTACGAGCGCGAACGTCGCCCGGTTGCCGGGAACCAGGTCATGGATGTTCCGCTGCGACACGGGTCGTCGGGACACTGCGCTCTCGACCGTGAGCGGGACCGCGTACGTGCCCGAGGCATCGACCACGGTGTGCTCGTCCCGGGTCGGTTCCACGAGCACTCCGTCAGCGACATACAGGTCCTCGCGCACCGAGGTGGTGGGAGTCCTCATGACCGTCGCACCCCGGAGGACGAACGGATCGTCGGTGCCCCGCTCGTCGGTCTGCCCGGCGGGAGGTCGCTCCGTGCCCTGGACCGCGGGCGGGCGTGACCGCTGCGCTGCGCCGTCGTCCGTGCAAGCAGCGCCGAGCGCCGCGACGGCGACAGCAGCGGCGGCCGTCAGGGCCATCCGCCGGCGCGCGGGCGTGTTCGTCGTCATGGCGGCACCCTGGCAGCCGGGTGCCGGCCGAGGAAGGCTGCCGGGTTCCTGGGTGCGACGCACCCAGGACCGCCGGGTCGGACCGCGGGCACGAGCCGACGCGACGACCGGCCCTCCTGACGCTCTCCCGACCGTGCTGCCAGGTCTCCCCGTACCCTGCTTCGTCAGGTCGAGGGGAGGGGTGCGGCGGCGTCGACCTCCCAGCGTTGCACGTAACCGGCGACGGAGTGGAGCGCGTCGATGAGATCCAGCCCCTGTGCTGTGAGCCGATAACGGATCGTGACTGGCGTCGTGGGGATCACGGTGCGCTCGACCAGGTGAGCGGCTTCCAGCTGCTTGAGCCGGAGGGTGAGCATCCGCGGTGAGAGGCCGGCCGTCATCGCGATGATCTCGCCGAAGCGTTCGACGCCGCGCCCCAGCGCGAGCAGGATGCTCGGCGACCAACGCTGCCCCACCACCTCGAGGACCTTGCTGGTGTGCCGGCACTGCGCCTCGTCGGCGTGGCGCCAGGAGGTGGAGGGCGGGGATGTTGGCGAGGAAGTCACTTACTAATAGTAACTCAGTTACTCTGGCTTTGCGGGCCGGGTGCGCTCTGCCGAGACTGACTGCATGCCTGATTACGGACATCCGCTGCGGTTCGGCAGCTTCATCTCGCCCCTCGCCGCACCCGCTCGGCACGCAGTCGACCTGGCGGTCCTCAGCGAGGACATCGGCCTGGATCTTGTGACGTTCCAGGATCATCCCTATCAGGCGGTGTTCCACGACACCTGGACGTTGCTGTCATGGGTCGCTGCGCGTACCGAGCGCATCTATGTCGCAGGGAACGTGCTGAATCTTCCGCTGCGGCAGCCCGCGGTGCTCGCTCGCGCTGCGGCGAGCCTGGATCTGCTCAGCGGCGGCCGGTTCGAGCTGGGGATCGGGGCGGGCGGCTTCTACGAGGCGATCGCCGAGATGGGTGGCCCGCTGCTCACCCCGCCCGACGCCGTGTCGGGCCTGGACGAGGCGCTGGAGGTCGTCCGTGGCATCTGGGACGTCGACGATCCGGCACCGTTGCGGGTGGCTGGTCGCATCCACCATGTCGACGGCCCGCGCCGTGGCCCCCGGCCTGCGCACGACATCCCGATCTGGGTCGGTGCCGTCAGGCCCCGCATGCTGCGGATCATCGGACGGAAGGCCGACGGATGGCTGCCGAGCCTGCCGTGGCTGCAACCCGGTGACTTCGCCCGTGGCAACCGGACGATCGACGAGTCCGCCCGGAAGGCCGGACGCTCTCCGGAGCAGATCGTGCGGCTGCTGAACGTCAGCGCACGAGACCGCGCGGACGAGCTCGCCCGGCTCGCGATCGAGGACGGTGCAAGCGTGTTCATCCTCGCGAGCGACGACCCCGACGAGCTGCGCCGCTTCGCCGAGGTCACCGCCAAGGAGGTCCGGGAACGGGTCGCGGAGGCCCGTGACACCGCCGGTGCGGCCGGGGCCTCGGCCGGCTCCCGAGCGGCCGGTGCCGGGATCGGCGGCGACCCTGTTCCTGCCTCGTTCGCCGACCGTGCGCTCACACCGCAGGAGCGCGGGTACGCCCGCTACACGCACAGCTACTTCCGGGGCGCGCGCCCCGCGCTCGTGCTGCGGCCGCAGTCGACCGCCGAGGTGCAGGACGCCGTGCGCTACGCCAGGAAGCACCGGGAGGTGCCGTTGGGCATCTTCAGCGGAGGGCACGGCCTGTCGGGCAGGTCCCTGAACGACGGCGGCATCGTCATCGCCGTGGATGCGCTCGACACGATCGAGCTGCTCGACGGCAACCGTGTCCGGCTCGGCCCCGGCGCCCTCTGGGGCGACGTGGCGCACGCGCTCGCCCCGCACGGCCGCGCACTGACCTCCGGGGACGCCGGCACCGTCGGCGTCGGCGGGCTCGCCACCGCGGGCGGCATCGGCTGGTTCGTGCGCGAGCACGGGCTGACCATCGACCATCTCCGCTCGGTCGAGGTGGTCACGGCCGACGGTGAGCTCGTGCGGGCCGGCGTGGACGAGAACCCCGACCTGTTCTGGGGGATGCGCGGAGCCGGCGCGAACTTCGGGATCGCGGTGTCCTTCGAGCTCGACACCGACTCCGTCGGCCCTCAGGTCGGCTTCGCGCTCCTTCTCTACGTCCCCGAGGACATCGCTGTCTTCCTCCAGGACTGGGGCACCGCGATCGAGCATGCACATCCCAGCGTCACCGGAACGCTCATGATCAGCCCCGGCGGACGCCAGACCGCGGTGCAGGCGGTCATGGTCGTCGATTCCGACGACCCCGACACGATCGTCGACCGCCTCCGGCCCTTCGCCGGGCTGGCGCCCCTCGCGAACCAGTCCGTCCAGCTCACCCCGTACAGTGCCCTGCTCGCCCCGCCGCCCGGGACCGAGACGCAGCACGGCCACGGCGAGCCCCACGGGCACTCCGCCCTGGTGCGTCACCTGGACACCGACGTCGCCGAGGGCCTGGCCGAGCTGCTGGACTCCGACACCAGCTTCATCCTCTCCGTGCGCTCGGCGGGCGGCGCCACCGCCGCCGTCCCGCCGGAGGCGACCGCCTATGCCTGGCGCGACGCGAACTTCCTCGTCGTCACTCTCGGCGGCGGAACCGCGGACTTCGAGGACCGGTGGGCGCGGCTGCAGCAGCACACGGAAGGGATGTACATCAGCTTCGAGACCGACACCGGCCCCGAGACTCTCGCCCGTGCCTTCCCAGCCGCGCATCTGGACCGACTACGTGACCTCAAGGCCCGCTGGGACCCCGCAGGGCTGTTCCGCGACAACTTCTACATCGACCCCGGCTCGAACCGCTTCTGACGCGCCGTCTCAGCCGGAAGTGTCCGGCAACTGGCGGATCGGCCGAGTGGTTGTCAGTTGATCCTGTCCCAGGTGCGCATGCTTCCCGCGTCACGGAGTCGTCGGCGCCCACGGGCGGGGAAGCGATCCGCTGATCCTGTGATCGGGAGGGCCTGGATAGACCTGGACGGTCCGCCGAGGATCGATGACGTCACGGAGGATCCGCGCGAGCGGCGCCAGAGGCTTTCAGGGCGTCCGCTGCGACCCTGGACCGTCGTTGCCGCTTGAAGCGCCTCATACGACCTCAGCCACGATGCATTCCCACCTGCTCTGGCCGACCCGCGAACTGGAGAACACAGCATGGAACTCGATCTCGCTGGCAAGCACGTCCTGGTGACCGGAGCGAGCAAGGGAATCGGTCTCGCGACCGTCCAGGCATTCCTCGCCGAGGGTGCCAAGGTCACGGCCGTCTCCCGACACCGCACACCGGAGCTCGATGCAACGGGCGCCACCTTCCTGTCCGCTGACCTGTCCACGATCGACGGGCCCAGCCGGATGGTCGAGGCCGTCCTCGCGACCGGACCGCAGCTGGACGTGCTGGTCAACAATGCTGGCGGAGGGGATCTCCAGGACGGGATGCTCAGCGATCCGCTAGGCGGCGGGGACGAGGTCTGGGGGCAGACCTTCGCGCTGAACCTGTATGCCGCCGTGCGCACCACCCGGGCCGCGCTGCCGGCGCTGACCGAGGCGCGCGGCGCCGTGGTGAACGTGGGCTCGACCTCCGCCCTTCTGCCCCACACCAACCCCTTGCCCTACTCCGCCGCGAAGGCAGCGCTGAACGCATTCTCCCGAGGGCTGGCCGAGACCGTGGCCGGGGCAGGCGTGCGCGTCAACGTCGTCACCCCTGGCACCACCCGTACGAACCTCGTGGTGGGCGAGGACGGCTTCATGGCGCAGGTCGCCGCAGCCATGGGCGTGGAGCACTCCGTACTCCTGGCGGACCGCAACGGCCAGGACGGCCCGATCACCGGAGAGCTGATCGATCCGGCCGAGATCGCCAGGGTGATCGTCCTGCTGTCGTCCCCCACGATGCCGAGCGCCGTCGGGTCGAACTGGGCGCTGCACGCTGGATCGCTCAAGCTGCCCGCCTGAGCATCCGGGCCCGATCGCGGACCCGCCGGTGACCGGCGGAGCAGGGCCAGTGCAGCGTGGCGGTTATCCGGCCTGCTCGCGGAGGATCAGCTGGATCATCTCGCCGGCATCGTCACTCATCACGTCCTCCTTGCACGGTCGTGGCGGGTTCGGGGTTCAGGAGCGCGACCACCCGGGCCAGTGCGGACGCTCCCGCGATCCCGCGGGCGGTGGCCTCGGCCGCGTCGATACCGGCCTCGGTCATGGCCTGGTCGAACAGGTCCATGTCGAGCAGCTCCACCTGCGACAGGTGCGCGGCCGTGTCCGACAGGCTGACAGGACTGTTCGTGGGGGTGCGCACGAGGGCCTCCGAGGCGCCGCTGCCGAGCTTGAGGGCCTCGGCGAGCGCGATCGGGTCGATGCCCGCCTGGGTGGCGAGGTTGATGATGTCGGCGATGCCGGCCTGGTTCATCATGAGCAGGGTGTTGTTGAACAGCTTGACGAGCTGTCCGGCTCCGTGGCCCCCGCAGTGCAGCACGTGGGCGGAGTAGCTGTCGAACAGCGGCTTCACCGCGTCGAACACTTCGGTCGAGCCGCCGACGAGGGTGGTGAGGGTGCGCGCCTCGGCGCCGATGCGTCCACCGCTGACGGGGGCGTCGATGAAGGAGACACTGGCCCGGGCGCACAGTTCCGCGGCGCGGGTGGCGTTGCCGGGGGTGCCGGTGCCGACGTTCACGATGATCGTTCCCGGCCGCGTGGCGGGCAGAAGCTCTTCGGTGAGGAGGACGAGCACGTCGTCGTCGGTGCGGACGCAGAGAATCACGATGTCGACCGCCCGCGCGAGGGCGCGGAGGCTCGGGTGCTCGATGCGGGATGTGTCATCGAGGGCGTCGAGCGAAGCCTGGCGGCGGGCCCACACGTGCAGGTCGTACCCGCTCGCCGCTATCGCGGTGGCCATGGGCAGACCCTGGTCACCGAGGCCGACGAAACCGACGGCGAACTGCGTGTCTGTCCGGGGGAGGCTGTTGTCTGCCATGGGATGTCTCCGGGCTCAGCCGGCCAGTCCCCGGTCGACCATGCTGCGTCCGGCAGCGACGATTGCCTCGCGGGCCGGCCTCGGGGTGATGCCGAGGACGGTGCGGGTCTTGGTGTTGGAGATCCGCTTGACGTAGCCCAGGTCCGCGGCGACTGGCTTGAACTCGTCCCGGAACACGGCGGTCAGGCGGACGACGAAGTTCGGGATCGTGCGGGTCGGCACCTTGTCTGCCTTCTCGCCCAGCTCGTGCCTGAGGATCGCGCCGATCTGCTTCATCGCGATCGCCGGCTCGCCGGTGCCGACCAGGAAGCGCTCGCCAGCCGCACCGGGCGCGGTCATCGCGGCGACGTGCGCGGCGGCGACGTCCCGCACGTCCACGACGGGCACGAACATGTTCGGGTAGCCCGGCATCTCGCCGCTCAGGCTGTTCTGGACGATGTGGTTCGCGCCGGAGACGTCCTCGCCCATGACCGGGCCCATGACCGCGACCGGCAGGATCGTCGTCAGCTCCAGGACGTTGCCGGGCTGCTCGACGAAGTCCCAGGCGGCCTTCTCGGCGAGGATCTTGCTACGCCCATAGGCGTCGACACCCGGGCCGTTCAGCGGCGACCAGTCGTCCTCGGTGAACACGTGGTCGATGCGGCCGTGGCCGAACCCGACGGCGTGGAACGCAGAAGTCAGCACCACGCGCTTGACCCCGGCGTCCCGGGCGGCGCGGAGGACGCGGAGGGCACCGCCGCGCGCGGGCGCGACGACGTCCTCCTCGTCCTTGACGCGACCGGTGCGGACGGGGGAGGCGACGTGGATGACGTAGTCCGTGCCGGCGACGGCTTCCGCCCACCCGGCATCCTTCATCAGGTCGGCCTCGACGAAGGTCAGTGCCTCCTCGCGGGTGACTCCGGCGTCGCGGAGCACCGTGCGGACGGCGTCCTCCTTGCGGGCCGAGCGGAGGGTGGAGCGCACCGTGTGCCCCTGGGCGAGGAGCTGGGTGATGACGTGACCGGCGATGAAACCGGACCCGCCCGTGACGAGAACGTGTGCCATGAGAAGCCCTTTCCGTGACGTGAACCTCGAGCGACATCACGATCCTGATCGCCTTGCCGACCGCTACCCAGATACCTGGTGACACTGGTAGCGACAGGGCACACCCTCCGTCCGGTGAGCGCGGTTACCGTGGGTGACATGAACGACGAGCCGAACACACTGGGCGAGTACCTCCGGGCCCGCCGCGAGCTCGTCACGCCCGAACAGGTCGGCATCCCCGTCCTCGGTGTGCGGCGCGTGCCCGGCCTTCGTCGTGAAGAGGTCGCGATGCTCTCGGGTATCAGCGCGGAGTACTACCTCCGCCTCGAGCAAGGGCGGGACCGCAACCCCTCCGGACAGGTGCTCGAGGCGATCGCGCGCGTTCTCCAACTCGACGACGACAGCTACCTGCTCAGCCTCGCCGCCGAACGACCCCGCCGGAAACGCCCCAGGCCCCGCCGAGAGGTTCTCCCGGCCAGCACCGCGCGATTCATCGACGAGCTCCCGTTCCCGGCTTTTGCCGAAGGGCGCTACCTCGACGTCCTGGCCGCGAACCCCCTGGCCGCAGCCGTCTCCCCACGCCTCATCGCCGGTGGCAACCGGCTCCGGGACGTGTTCCTCGACGAGGCCGAGCAGGATCTCTTCGAGGACTGGGAGAGGGCCGCGGCGGTCCTGCTCGCCGGGTTCCGCAGGACCGTCGGCCACGGCACCGACCATCCGCGGGTCGTCGAGCTCGTCGGAGAGCTGTCGCTGGCCAGCCCGGAGTTCCGCCGGCTCTGGGCGCGGCACGACGTCGCCGAGCGCGCCGGCGCCCAGGTCACCTTCGACCACCCCACCGTCGGGCAGCTCCGTCTGGACCGCGAGAAGCTCGCGGTCGCCGGCACCGACGGCATCATGCTCGTCGTCTACCACGCCCAGCCCGGCACCGCGTCCGCCGAGCGGCTCGCGCTCCTCGGCTCGATCACCGCGCAGGCGGCCCCGGGCACCCGAGAGGCGACGACCAGCAGCGGAACCACCTGAGCGGCCTAGCGGCTCCTGGCGTCGATGACGATCTTGCCGCGCACCCCACCCTGCGCGAGGTGGTGGTGCGCGGCAACGATCTCATGCATCGGGAGCACGTCGTGGACGATCGGGCGGATCGCACCGGACTCGACGAACCCGCGCAGGCGGTCGAGGTCGGCGGGCGTCGGGTCGTTGCTGAACGCTGTCAGCCGTGTCCTCCGGTCGAGCCCGTCGACGGCCACGGCCAGCGCGGAGCGGATGGGGCGTCGTGAGTCGAGGGCGAGCGCCACCATGACGCCCTTCGGGACGAGGCGCCTGCGGAATGCGCGGAGCTCGGTTCCGACCAGGTCGACGATGACGTCGAACGTGGCGAGGTCTTCCGGCCGCGTGGTCCGGTAGTCGAGGGCCTCGTCCGCGCCGAGACTGCGGATCCAGTCGAGGCTGTCGGCACGGGCCAGGGCTGTGACATGTGCTCCGAGCGTCGCGCCGAGCTGAACGGCGACGACACCGACACCACCGGTCGCGCCTCGGACCAGGAGCCGTTGACCTGGGCGGAGGTCAGCCTTGGCGATGAGCGCATGCAGTGCGGTGGTGCCGGAGGAAGCGAGAGCGGCCGCCTCGATCTCGGAGACGTTGCTGGGTGCTGGTGCCACGCACCGCTCCGGGACGACGACTCGTTCGGCGACCGCGCCGAACGTCAGGTGCGGCATGACGCCCCACACGGTGTCGCCGGCCGAAACCCGTGTCACGGCTGGTCCGACCGACGTGACCGTGCCCGCGAAGTCGACACCGGTGCCGGCGGGCATCCGCTGGCGGACAACTCGCCTGAGGTTCCCGCTGCGGACAGGTATCTCGGCGCCGCTGACGCTCGCACCACCCACGGTGACCTCTACGTCTGTACGGCCCACCTGCGGCACCTCGACCTCAACCGTGCGGAGGACCTCCGCCGGGCCATAAGCCTCGTACCGGACAGCACGCATCGTGTCCTCTTTCGTCACTCGTTCAATGGTCATCGGATCGACAGAGGTCTATCCAACAGGTTCCGGGGCGACTGCTCCGCGCGGTAGAGGGGGCTTGTCAGTCCGTGGCTACCGTGCTCCGCACAAGGTAGGAACGAGGCGGAACTCTCAGAAGGGGGAGTGTCGTGATCGATCGTGCGGGGTTGGCCGGGTTCCTGCGGAGTCGGCGTGAGGCGTTGCAGCCGGAGGACGTGGGTATGCCGCGTGGGCAGCGTCGTCGCACCAGCGGGCTGCGGCGGGAGGAGGTCGCGACACTGTGCAACATGTCGGCGGACTACTACTCCCGCCTGGAGCGGGAGCGTGGACCGCAGCCGTCGCTGCAGATGCTTGCGTCGATCGCGCAGGGCCTGCACCTGTCGATCGACGAGCGGGACCACCTCTTCCGGCTCGCCGGGCACAACCCGCCGGCCCGGGGCTCGTCGAGCGAGCACATCAGCCCGGGGCTGCTGCGGATCCTCGACCGGTTGGAGGACACTCCCGCGGAGATCGTCACGGAGCTGGGCGAGACCTTGCGGCAGACTCCGATGGGGGTGGCGCTGACCGGGGACACGACCCGGTTCACGGGGCCGGCGCGAAGCAATGGATACCGGTGGTTCACCGACCCGGGGGCGCGGGATCTCTACGCGCCCGAGCAGCACGCCTTCATGACCCGGATGTACGCCGCGGGTCTACGAGGGCTGGTCACGTTGCGCGGCCCTGACTCCCGGGCGGCGTATCTGGCTGACCTGCTGCTGGGCAGCAGCGAGGAGTTCCGCCGGGTATGGGACGAGCACGAGATCGGGATCCGGCCGCACGAGGTCAAGCACTTCGTGCACCCCGAGGTCGGTGCCCTTGAGCTCACCTGCCAGCGGCTGGTCGATCCCGACCAGGCCCACGCCCTGATGGTCTACACCGCTGTTCCCGGCTCCGAGAGCTACGAGAAGCTGCAGGTCCTGTCCGTCATCGGTACACAGACGCTCCGTTGACCCGGCGCCCCGGAGCGCTCGCCGGCCACCCGGCGGGCCGGCCGGTCGCGCACGCCCTACCCGCCACCAGGGAGAGACACCATGCCCCGTCGTATGAATGACGCGTCGGTCGACGACGCCCGCTCCGAGTCGCTGCTCACCCGGTCGCGATCCAGGACAGTGAGCTCGTCGTCGCTCACGCCGCCCCCTGGTCCGGCGGCCGGCGCCGTCACCGGCGCCGAGGCGTTGCTGCGGTCGTTGTGCCAGGCGGGGGTCGACGTGTGCTTCACCAATCCGGGCACGTCAGAGATGCACACGGTGGCCGCTCTGGACGCGGTGCCGCAGATGCGGGGGATCCTGTGTCTCTTCGAAGGGGTCGCCACCGGCGCGGCCGACGGTTTCGCCAGGATGACCGGGCGCCCGGCCGCGTCCCTGCTCCATCTGGGGCCCGGTCTGGCCAACGGAGTGGCCAACCTGCACAACGCCCGGCGCGCGCACAGCCCGCAGGTGGTGGTCGTCGGCGACCACACCGACGACCACAAGGCGCTCGACTCGCCGCTCGAGTCCGACATCATCGCCCTCGCCGCGACCTGTTCGCGGGCGGTGCGCAGGATAGCCGGCGTCGACGACGTCGGACCCGCAGTGGTCGCGGCGGTGGCCGCCAGCCGCGCGGCCTGGGCTCCCGCCGACGACGATCCCGCGCACGTGGCGACAGGAACCTCGGGGCGGGTGTCCACGCTTGTCGTCCCGGCCGACGTGTCCTGGTCGACCGGAGCGCGGGACGCCGCTGCGGTGAACGGCCCGGCCACCTCGGTGGCGTC
The DNA here is from genome assembly GCF_049532985.1 of Promicromonospora sp. MS192. Lineage (GTDB taxonomy): Bacteria > Actinomycetota > Actinomycetes > Actinomycetales > Cellulomonadaceae > Promicromonospora. The sequence continues at coordinate 1,610,214 of NZ_CP186693.1, forward strand.
GGACGAGTCCATCGTGGACGCGGCCGTCGCGCTGCGGTCGGGGCGGCGGGCGGTGCTGCTCCTGGGCGGCGGGGCGCTCGGCGAACCCGGGCTCCGCGCAGCCTCCCGCATCGCACGAGCCACCGGCACCCGCCTGCTGGGTGAGCTGTGGCCCGCCCGCCGCCGTCAGGGCGCCGGCGTACCTGCCGTGGAACCGCTCGCCTACCGGTCGGAGGCGATCGCGCGGCAGCTGCACGGCACCGAGCTGCTGCTGCTGGCCGGTACGGGCGTCCCGGTGCCGGCCTTCGCCTACCCGGGCGTCGACAGCCGGCCCGCGCCCCACGCCGCCGACCGGATGGTCCTGGGCGGGCGCACCGACATCGACGTCGAGGACGCCCTCGTCCGTCTCGCGGGTCTGGTGGCGGACGGCGTCGAACCCGAGCCCGCCGCGCCGAGGCGGCCGGAGACCGGCAGTGGCGTCCTGACGCCGTCGAACTGGGCGCCCGTCATCGGCGCGCTCCTTCCGCCCGACGCCGTGATCAGCGACGAGTCGGTCACCTCAGGCATGGTGAACCTGAACGAGACACTGTCAGGCGCACCCGCGCACGACATCCTCGGGCTGACCGGCCTCGCGATCGGCCAAGGGCTGCCCGTCGCCACCGGTGCCGCGGTGGCCTGCCCGGACCGGCCCGTGATCTGCCTGCAGGCGGACGGCAGCGCCATGTACACGATCCAGGCACTGTGGACACAGGCGCGCGAACGCCTCGACGTCACCACCGTCATCCTCAGCAACCGCTCCTACGCGATCCTGCGCACCGAGCTGGAACGGGTCGGGGCACCGCACAACGGCGCGGCTACACGCCTGATGAACCTCGACGACCCGGCACTGGACTTCGTAGCGCTCGCCACGGGAATGGGCGTCCCCGCAAGCCGGGCGACGACCGTCGAGGAGCTGTACGACCAGTTCCGGGACGCTGTCGCCACGCCCGGCCCGCACCTGATCGAGGCGGTTCTCGCTCCCGCCTGACCTCGCACGCGGACGGTGGGGCGGGCAGGCAGGCAGTGCTGATGCACTGCCTGCCCACGGTCACCTCCTCGATGATGCTGCAGATGGCGTGCGGTGTCCGGGGCCTTCCTTCAGACGGCGCCGATGGTGTTCTTCGTCAGCTGTTCGGAGACGTCCCAGACGCGTGCAGCCTCGTCCGTGCTGCGCAGCCGCGAGTAGAGCTTCTGCTCGGCGGGCGGCCCTCCGACGCGACCCGGCCAGCTCGGGCCGTAGAAACCCCCGGGCTTGGCGTTGGGGTCCGTGGCGGCCATGAGCGCGGGCAGCTTGGCCGTCTCGACCGTCCCGAGCAAGATGCCCCTCTCGGACAGGAAGCGAATCATTCTCCGGGACGGTACCTCTTCACTACGACCGAGTTCTGGACGTGCCGCGAGCAGGTTCGTCGGGGCAACCCCAGGATGCGAGAGATTGCTGGTGATACCCCAGCCACCCGCCCGGCTGCGCCGGTCGAGCTCCAGACCGAACAGCCCGACCGCGATCTTCGACTGGCTGTAGGCGCCCTGCCCGTCGTAGCTGCGCTCCCAGTTCAGGTCGTCCCAGTTGATCGAACCTTGGTTGGCGGCGATGCTCACCTGCGAGGTCACCCGCGCGCGGCCGGCCCGTAGGAGCGGCATCAGGTGCGCGACGAGTGCGAAGTGACCCAGGTGGTTCGTGCCGAACTGGAGCTCGAACCCGTCGGCCGTGGTCTGTCGGTTCGGTGGGGTCATGACGCCCGCGTTGTTGATCAGGAGATGAATCGGTCGCCCTTCCCCGCGCAACGTGTCACCGAGGGCGGCGACGGACGTGAGCGAGGACAGGTCGAGGTCCCGCAGCGAGACCTTCGCGCCTGGCACGGACTCTCGGATCGTGGTGATCGCGTTTTCTCCCTTGCGCGGGTTGCGCACGGGCATGATCACCTCGGCCCCGGCCGCTGCGAGGCGCGCGGCCATACCCAGGCCCATGCCGTCGCTGGCGCCGGTGACGACGGCAAGCTTTCCCGACAGATCGGGGATCACGATATCGATGGTCTTGCGTGGCATTGGTCCACTCCTAGAAGTCAGGCTGTCAGCTCTACTGTGGTTGACGTGGACCGCGTTATTCAGGGCCTGACGATCCGCCCTTAGCAAGTACCTGTCCGGACCGGTGCGCCGCGTTGGCGGTCAGTTGTTCAGTTGTTCCCTGGCGGTGTCGGTGTCCTGGAGGTTGGTCATGTTGACGAACCGTCCGTCACGGACGCGGTACAGGGCGTACTCGGTGATCTCGAACGAGGCGCCGGTCGGAGCGACGCCGAGCCATTCCTTGACCGGGGTGCCGGTGTTGGTCAGGCGTGCGGCGATCTCGTGGCCGCTGACGCGGAGGTCGCCTCGTGTCGCCGGTGGCGATCGAGGTGCGGGTGCAGGGCAAGCCTGAGCGCGTGCACGGCTAGGATCCATAACGTGCCGTCCGCAGTTCCTTACGCGTCGTCTACTTCCGTGCCTGTGCCGCCGGCGAGTGATCCGGTCGCGGACGCGATCGGGCTGCTCAGGCCTCGTACCGTGGTCTGTCCGGCGTTGCGCGCCGGCGGGGCATGGGGCAGTGCGGTTCGAGGCGTTCCCGCACGTCACGATCGAGGCCGGGGCCGGCCGCGCCTGGAGCCCGGGCAGGGTGTGCGAGATCGATCGTGCTGACACGGCACGAGCGGAGACGGTACAGACGGACCGGTGCTGGTATGGGACGACACGGGGGACCAAGGATGATGATCGACCGGGCTGGGCTGGCCGATTTCCTTCGACGGCGACGAGCGGCGCTTCAGCCGGAGGACTTCGGGATCGTGCGTGGTGCACGACGTCGGACCAGTGGGCTGCGGCGCGAGGAGGTGGCCCAGCTGTGCACCATGTCGGTGGACTACTACACGAAGCTCGAACGGGGGCGTGGGCCTTCGCCGTCGGAACAGATGGTCGCCTCGATCGCGCGAGGTCTGCGGCTGTCCGTGGACGAGCGGGCCCACCTGTTCCGGTTGGCTGGACTGAACGCTCCTCTGCGTGGTTCGGACGGCCCGCAGGTCAGCCCCGGTCTGCTGCACGTCGTGGACCGTATCGGCGACGTGCCTGCCGAGATCAGCACGGAGCTGGGTGAGACCCTCTACCAGAATCCGCTGCACGTCGCGCTCACCGGGGACCGCACGTCGTATCGCGGGCCGGCGCGTAGTGTCGGTTACCGGTGGTTCGTCGATCCGGCCACGCGGCAGCTGTATGCGCGTGAGGACCACGTGTTCCTGACCCGGGTCTTCGTGTCCGGGCTGCGTCAGGTCGCGACGCTGCGCGGCCCGGGGTCCCGGGCGGCGTACTTCGTGGAGCTGCTCCTGGACCAGAGCGAGGAGTTCAGGCAGGTATGGCACAGGCACGAGGTCGCGATCCCGCCACTGGTGAAGCGCTTGGTGCATCCGCAGGTCGGTGCGCTGAAGCTGAACTACCAGTCGCTGGCCGACCCGGAGCGACACCATCGCCTGTCGGTGTATACCGCGTTGCGCGGGACGGAGAGCTCCGAGAGGCTGCAGCGGCTCATGGCCCTTGTGTCGTCCCCGGGGGGCCGCTAGACCGGTCGAGCAGCTCGGCGCTGTCCGTGCCGGGGTGTCGGGGTGAACCAGAGCAGGCGCTGCCGGCCGTCCTCGCTGAACAAGTTGAGGCAGTTGACATCGATCAGACCGAGCTCGGGATGGCTGATGCGCTTGCGGCCCCGACGGCGGAACGCCACGTCGTGCCTGTCCCACAGCTCAGAACGTGCGCCGATGGCTCTGGAGAGGCAGGAGCTCTATCCCGAGGTCGTCGACGACCTGATCTACGTGGCCGGGGGACTCCTCAACCCCAACACCGGGGTGTCCGCCCACTTCGACGCCTACGACCCGGTCGCCGACGCCTGGCAGCGGCTGGCGACGCTGCCGCAGGCCAGGCACCACATCGGCCTGGCCGAGGCGGACGGCTCCCTCTACGCCGTCGGCGGGTTCAGCGGCGGGTTCCCCCGGTGGCGGGCAGAGCCGGACACCTTCGTCTACTCGCCGGACGACGACACCTGGTCCACCGGCGTCGACCTGCCGGAACCGCGTGCCGAGTTCGTGATCGAGAGCGTGCGGGACCAGGTGTTCGTCATCGGCGGGCGGGTCCGGGAGACCCCTGACGCCACGACGTTCACGACCCACGTCGACAGCGACAGGAACGAGATGTTCGACCCGGCGACCGGAACGTGGACCCGACTCGCTCCTGCCCCGACCCTGCGGAACAGCGCCGCGTCGGCGGTCGTCGACGACCGGATCTACGTGATCGGCGGCCGGGAGTTCTCGCTGGCCGAGGACGGCTCCGCCGTCCAGGAGAACGTCGCGACGGTCGAGGTGTACGACCCGGCCACCGACGAGTGGGAGACGGTCGCCCCGCTGCCCGAGGCCCGTGGTGGTCTGGCCGCGGCCGTGCACGACGGTGCGGTCTACACCTTCGGCGGGGGCACCGAGGTGGGCGGGAACTTCGCCGTCGCGCGCAACGAAGCATTCACACCGGAAGAGGAGGAGCCGAGCCGATCACCTGGCGGGCCTGTACGGTCGATGGCATCAGCAAGAGGAAACGTCGCGAATGCTCCGATGACCGGTGCCATCGGTCACACGGCCTGATATGAGCCGCCGTCGATACGGAAGTCCGAGCCGGTGATCCAGACGGCTTGGTCGGAGACCAGGAATGTGATCAGGTCGGCTACCTCGGCAGGTTGTCCGGGGCGTCCCAGCGGAATGCCGCGGACCCATTGTTCGAGCATCTGCGCACCGGGATCGTCGGGGGCGCCGTGGGTGGATCGTGCGAGCAGCGCGGAGACCGAGTCGTTGGCGATCAGGCCGGGGGAGATCCTGTTGACGCGGATGCCGCGCCCGGAGAACTCATTGGCCAGTGCTTTGCTGTAGGTCGACAGCGCCGCCTTCGCCGCCTGGTAGGGGGCGTCGGGGCCGACCGGGAAGTAGGCGCCCACCGACGTGACGTGGATGATCGCGCCGCTGCCTCGTGCGACCATCTCGGGAAGCACCGCGCGATCCAGACGGACCGAAGCCAGCAGGTTCAGCTGGAGCGTCTGTTCCCAGATGTCGTCCGACGCCGACAGCAGCCCATCGGGTGGTGGGGTGCTGGCACCGACGTTGTTGATCAGTGTGTCGATCCCGCCGAGCAGATCGGTCGCGGCGGTCGCCAGCTCGGCGCAGCCGTCTGCTGTGCTGAGGTCGGCTGAGACGAAGTGCGCTGCGGGCGGCAGGTTCCCGGGATCCTTTCTGGCCGCCGCGACGACCGTCGCGCCGGCGGCTGCGAGCCGGGAGACGACGGCGCGCCCGACCCCTTTGCTGCCCCCGGTGACAAGAACGCGGCGCCTGCGCAGTCCGGCCGACTTGTGGGCTGTCGTCCCGCTTGGTTCGGGCATGTTGTCACTCTTTCTTGAAGGCGGTAGGTGGGCACCGGCCACGACCGCGGTCTAGCCTCTTACCCGCGGTGCGGTAGCCGTGCCCCGAACGCTAAACTGTGACACCAGTGTCAAGGTCAACATCGGAGATGTTCGGAGAAGCGCGGTGCGGATCGGGGAACTCAGCGCGGTCACGGGCGTGAGCAGTCGCTCCCTGCGTTACTACGAGCAACAGGGCCTGCTGCAAAGCCGCCGTAGGGCCAACACCTACCGGGAGTACGAGCCGAGCGCGGTAGAACAAGTCGCCTTCATCCAAGACCTGTTCAGCGCGGGCCTGTCCTCGCAGGTCATTCGCGACAGCCTTCCGCTGGCCGGATACACGCCCACGGAAACGGACTGTTCAGCACTTCTCACGCGGGTTCGCGAGGTTCGTGACGAACTTGCCCGGCAGGAGCAGCGCCTGGCGCAACGCCGACAGACCCTCGACAGTTATCTGGCCGGTGAAGCGACACCGCGCGGCATACTGGCCGTGCCTCCCCAGCAAGCCGCGAGCGGAACGGCGGACTGACAGGCCGACGCGGCCCACTGGCCCTAGGTCCCTTTCGACCGGTCCGTCAGATCGTGACTACTTCCGCCCGCTCGGGATTGAACATCGATCTCGGCGCTTGGGGTCAGTAGCCGCTGCAGCAGCAGTCCTCGCAGGCACGAGGTGGCAATGATGCTCTGCTGTTCCGCCGGCGTCGGCGTGGCGCCATCACGAAGGGCGGCCGACTCAAGGATGCGCGCCAGGTCGTCGACGTCCGCGACGAATTCGTGGAATGCGTCCTGCTCGTAGACGGCCAGCCCGACCAGATGGAAAAGGCACGGATTCGATCTTCGTGCGCGGTGTCCGAGTAGAAGCTCCAGATGGACCTGCACAGGGCTTCGAATCCGAGCTCTGACCCTGTTGCGGCGATGACGAGGTTGTCGCGGCGACGGGCCTCCGAGAGCACGGCACTCCCGCGGGCCGTCGTGGAGAAGATGGCGCTCGATGGTGTCGACGCGCGGTACATCGTGCCGCTGCTCGAACCTCACCTCGCCTCGCTTGGCCGCGATCAGCTCTTCACGATCCTGCAGGCACTCAGCGGTGACTACCCCAAGCTGGCCGAAGTCGGTCGAGACAAGCCGCGGATCCCGAATACTCATGCCGACCGAGCATTGCTCGAGCACCTCAAGCTGGAGGGCATCGTCGGCAAGTACGACGATCTCCAGTCGCCGATCAAGGTGAACAAGAAGTACAAGTGAAGTAGGGCAACGCTCCACCTGTGCCCCACCCTCTCGCCTGTCGAGGACTGGCGTCAGACGCGCCAGGTGGTAGAAGCGACCTGCCATCCGAGCGGCGCGCCCAGTGGCCCTAGCACCCGAGCGACGAGGACAGGCCGGCGTATCCTGATCTGGATCGATCCGCCCCAGAGCGTGCGCGCTGGCGCGGAAACTTCAGTGAAAGTGGCACGTAGACGGCACGGCGCCGATGGGCGCCCGCAGAATCCGCAGATATTCAGGCATCGAAGAGCTGTTGGGCGAGAACTGGGACTACTGCTCCAGTTCCGAAGGGACTCCGTGGATGGCCCACGCGGGCGGCTTCGGGCATCGGGAGTTTCATGACCGAATCGGTCGTCATCGTCTATCGTCGAATGGCCGCGTGGATCTCGCTGGACATTGGCGGCGAGATCCACGCGAAACAGTGGACTTTAGCTAGTCAGTGGCGTCCTGACGGGGCCGGTTGCGCGGGTGCGAATCCACACCACGATCGCGGTGGCGATTACCACCAGCGCGGGACCGATCAAGGCGATGCCGTTAGCCGCATTCGCTGTAGAGCGGTCGATGCCCGCGCCCAGGTCGGTACTCAGGGCGATCGCAAAGACGAAGCTGAGGGTGTTGAAGGCGACGTGGATGGCTACTGCGATCTCGATGCCTCCGGAGCGCCATGTGATGAGGGCCGTGGAGACAGCGAGCACGAAGTACCAGATGTAGAGCCACGGGTCTCCTGCCAGGTGGAAGGCGGCGAAGACCGCGGCGGAGACCGCGATGCCAAGAAACAACGACACACGCGGGCCCCGGCCCCAGCTGGCGGCCACGCGGAATACTAGGCCGCGCAGTCCGTACTCTTCGCCAGCTGCCTGCAGCGGCATGAGAACAAGGGTGGCCGCCAAGATCCACAGAAGGTCGTTCTGAACCCAGACGGTCGACTCGGAAGGCAGGACGTAGTTGCTGACCACGTTGAGGACGACGAAAGCGGGGGCGATGATCAGCAACGCGCGTGTCAGCAGATCGAACCGAAAGCGGGAGAAGACGGAGTGCAGCGACGCGCCCGGCACTCCATACAACCAGCGCTGGATGACCATGGCCCACGGCAGCAGCACTGCGTTGCCGACCAGTCCGAAGGCATGCAGTGCTGGCGTGAGGGGTCCGCGGCCGGGCGCAGTGTCCGGCGTCCCGATCACTCCGTCCAGCCAGTGCGCCAGCACGGAGAACCCCAAGATTGCCGCCCACATGCCACCGACGAGGAGCACGATCGCAAGGATGCCGCGTCCGATCCGTCGCTCGTCTCCGGCTAGGACGCGGTGATACTCGACTCCGGGTGGAACGGCATTCGCGCGCGATTCGCCTTCTCGCCGCGCGGCGAGCACGCCGTCGCCGGCGTCGATTCGGGAGTTGTCCATCGGCATTACTGTCCTGTTCATCTGGAAGGTGGTCGCTGACGGGGCTCTTCGCCGATACGACGGCGAGCTCTGTCACCCTGCGACTCTGACATTCCCAGCATCGATGGGGCAGACAATTGCTGGCAGTGCCGAGGATCATCCGAAGAGATGACAAATGTCATGCCGGATCCTTGAATCCTGGAACGGACAGCTTGAATCTCTCAGAGCCAGCCGCGGTCTCGAGCAACGCGCGCCGCGTGATGACGATTAGAGGTCCCGCTCTTCTGCATCGCGCTCGAGAGATAGTTTCGAACCGTGCCCGGTGCGAGGTAGAGCTTCCGCGCGATGTCCTTGACCGAGTAGCCCTCGAGCGTCTCACGAAGTACATCGAGCTCGCGATCCGTCAGAGGCGAATCGTCGACGACCGAGGCTTCCAGCACCTCGTGTGCGATCCAACGCCGTCCCGCGTGTACCTGTCGAACGACCTCGGCTATGTCGTGCGCCTCGGCGTTTTTGCTCATGAAGCCCGTCACGCCGAGCTTGAGTGCACGACGCAGGACGCCAGGGCGCGCATGTCGGGTGAGCATCAGGACGCGTTGCTCAGGTATCTGCTTTCGTATGTCGACAGTCGCCGCGAGGCCGTCCGTTCCGGGCATCTCGAGGTCGATGACCAGGACATCCGGTCGGTGCGCGAGCGTCAGCGCCACGGCCTCTGCGCCATCCGTGGCCTGAGCCGCGACCTCGATCGTTCCGTGCAGGGGTAGGAGAGCGGCCAGTGCGGTGCGCAGAAGATGTTCGTCGTCGGCCAGAACGATCCGTATCGGGCGGCTTTCAGTCATGCCCTAATTCCTTGCCTCCACCCGGAACCAGCTGTGCTCTCACTTCGAAAGTGTTGCTCTCTCGCGCGATGCGCAGTGTTCCGCCCGCCGCCTCGAGGCGCTCGCGAAGGCGGGCGAGCCCGCGCAGCGGTGTCGAGCTGCTGTCGAGCACCCCGTCGTTCGTGACTGCTACTGCTGTCGTCGATGCTTCAATCCGGACCGTGGTCGGACGTGCATGCCGGAGGAGGTTTGTAGTGGCCTCGCGAAGTACCTGAGCAAGCAGCGGATGTGCCACGGCACCCGGATCGAGGTCGCTGCGTGCACCAACTGAGATGCCTGCAGCCTCGCACAGTCGTTTCGCGTTCTCGATCTCCGTTGCCAAGTTCAGCTCATGACGCGCGTACGTGAGGGATCGGGTTTCAGCGATTGTCTCTCTGGCTAGTCGCCTGATCTCGTTCAGTTCTTCCTCGGCTCGTTCGGGCTCGCTGTGAACCAGGCTGTGCGCCAGCTCAGCTTTGAACTTGATGATGTGCAGCGAGTGGCCCTGGATATCATGCAAGTCGCCCGCGAAGCGAATGCGCTCGCGCGCCACGGCGAACTGGGCCTCCGTGTCTTTGGCGAGTTCGAGCCGGCGAGCGACCAACCACGCCTGCTCGCTCACGAGGATCACGCCGGCCACGAAAAAAGTGCCGACCAGCGGCGTGGCGACGTACGCAGCGGCGAGCTCGAGCGTCACCGGATGCAGCACGAACACTGTGGCGCCGATGCCCGCAACGCTGAGCGCTGAGATGAGGACCCACAGCGCCCGTCGTCTTGCTCGCGCGACCATGAGTGCGCAGGCGAGGGATAGCGGGACGAAGCCGAGGGGGCTGGCGACGGTGAACGCGCCGACTGCCCACGACGCCCCTGTGACACCGAGTGCCAAGATCGAATGGCGCGGATACTCGTCCAGACTCCACTCGCGCAGCGAGCCCAGTGTGAGCAGGAAGCAGGCCGAGATGATCAGTCCTTCCAGCCAGCTGTTCGCCGTAAGGGCGACGCCCAAGACGCACAACGGTGCGATGGTGGCGACTGCCGTCAGCATCGCGAGCCGCCGCATGTGACCGATGGTCGGTGTCTCTTGTTTGCACATGGTTTCGATCATCAGGTTCGATTGTGCGTGTCGTGCCGTCTGATCGCGCGGCCGGTAGGGAACTTCGCCGCAACGGCCGCTATCAGGAGACCGAGTGCCAGATGCTGTAGGGCGTTGTTGGTGATGAAGAAGTCTGAGACATCATCCGGGAGTGTTTTCAGCAGTCCGAAATCGCCGTAGTACAGCGAGACGTAGGCAATGACCACGGTCGCCGAGAGCACGATGATCAAGCTCAGTACGAGGTCGACGAACTTCATAGCCATCAGCGTCCTGTCCGCCGGTCGCGCGGGGTAGTGACGAAATGTCACACCACTTCGTGGCATACGTCACGCGGGACTGCTGCACGGACAGGTGACTCGGATGTGCAGACCCGAATGCCGTCGTCGGATCGCGTGCTTCCAGGTGCTCGCTGCACGGTCGATCGACGTCGCCGATCCATACCGCGCCACGCGGGTCACGTTTCCGACTTCGGGGTCCTTGCTCCAGGTCGGGACCTGGCAGCTCCGCGGCGAACTGGCCGTCAGCCTAGGATCCGGGTCGTCGACCACGATGTTCGGGGTATCGGCTGAACCTTCCTGGGAGGGGACGCGTCATGGGGGACATGAGCATCCACATGCCGGAGCGGGCCGAGGTCCGTGTGGTCCGTTCCAAGGACCAGGAGTTCGTCGCGTTCGTCGGTGACGCCCGCCTGTACCTCTTCCGCACCGCGTTCCTGTTGTGCGGCGACCCGGACCGGGCCGAGGACCTGGTCCAGGGTACACCACGCCGCCCGCGTCGCGGTCCGAGCCGAGCTGGTGCAGGCGCTGGCGCAGCTCCCGCTGCAGCAGCGCCGGGTGGTGGTCATGCGGCACCTGCTGGACCTGTCCGAGGCGCAGGTCGCCGATGAGCTGGGGAGGTCGGTGGGGACGGTGAAGTCTGCGAATGCACGTGGACTGGAGAACCTGCGTACCATCCTGGAGCGCGCGGACCTGGCGGACATCCCCGTGCCGCACCGTGACGCGGCGGAGACGCTCGGCGCGAGCCGGACCGCCCTGCGCAGGCGACGCACCGCGCAGGGAGTGCTCGGTGGCGTGGCGGCCCTCCTGGTGGCGTTCTTCCTGGCCGGCCCTGTCTCGCTCCCGGGCGTGGGCCCGGTCGCGCTGCCGGGCAGCGAGTGGTTCCGTTCGCTCGTGGGCCTGGAGCGGCCCGACGGCGACGCCGAGCCGTTGCTTGGTGACTGCCCCGGCGAGACCTCGGATCTGGAGACCCCGCCCTGGCTGGATGGGCGGTGCGTGTCCAGGATCGAGGTGGCGTCCGCGCCGGGTGCCGTGGAGGAGGGAGTGGTCGTCGGCGTCGGTGAGCCGACGGCGGGCGGCGCTCTGACGGACACGCTAGCGGCGGACGGCTCGGTCATGACGCTCACCGAGGTGGCCCCAGGACCGGACGATGGTGACGGCTACCCCGACCCGGAGATGGCGTTGGAGCTGCGTACTGCCGGAGGCGAGATCAGCGCGGTGGCCGTCAACGGCACCGTCGACGGCCACCGCGCGGAGGTCCCCGACGTCGCGCGGCAGGGCAACCGGGTCGCCTGGTTGGAGGTGGCGACGCGCGAGAGCGAGTCGTCGCCCTGGGCGGTCCGCGTCGTCGACGACGTGCGGAACCCCGAGGTGCGCACGCTTCTGGAGTCATCGGGCGAGCCGGTGCCGGTGGGGTACCGGATCGCGCTGAGTGGCGCGTACGTGCACCTGCAGCGGCTCACGGACGAGGGTGAGATCGAGCAGGTGCGGGTTCCGCTAGCGACTGGGGCGACCGAGACCCTGGCCATCGGCTCTACCGCGTTCGCAACTGCGCCGGACGGGGTCGTGTGGGCGGCGGTCAACGTCCGCACCGGGATCAAGTTTGCCGATCGTAGGGACGACGGCGTCCGGCAGGTGCCCGTGGAACGTGCGCCGGCTGGCGGCTACCCGCTCGAGATGGTGACGGAGATGGCGGCGTCGGATGCCCTGTTGGCGTGGGGCGTGGCGGGCGACCTTCACGTGCTCGACCGGGAGACAGGGGCCATGACGCTGGTCGAGCTGGACGGGGAGGCAGGGGAGATCGACGTCGAGGGCCGGGCTGTGGTGTGGACAAGCACGCAGGACAACGCGGGGACCGGGTACCTGCTTCTCGACGGCCGGGCGTATCGGCTGGAGGGCAGGGTGGTCGAGATCGCCGTGGCGGGGGAGTGGCTGGCATGGGTCACTGCGGAGTCCGACGGGTCCTCTCTGCGGCAGCACCTGGCGCGGATCGTGGTGGCAGGGCGTTGACGTCCTGGCGGTGCAGGACGCTGGTTCGTCCCGGGGATGCCGGCATCCGGCCGATGTTGGTCGCGGTGATCGCGAACTTCCGGCCGTGCGGCGCAACCTCCGGGGTGAATCGTGCGTCATAGACATGGTGTCCGGTCCCGGACGCCGCTACGCACACCCAGGAGGACTTGCTCCATGAGCAGAAGATTCGTCGCCCGTTCTGCGACCGTCGCGGGCGCGCTGGCGCTCGCGCTGACCGGCGTGGCAGCCGCGAGCGCGTCCGGTGCCGCGAGCCCGGCAGATCCCCTGGCCACGAGCGGAGGTGGAGAGGTGGAGCAGCACGTACCGCCCCGGGTGCCGACGTCGATCGGGTACGGCGGCGCGGTCAGCTCGCTCGACCCGGTCGTGTCCGAGATCGGTCTGAAGGTGCTGCGCCAGGGCGGCAACGCCACCGATGCCGCCGTCGCCATGGCCGCGGCGATCGGCGTGACCGACCCGTACAGCGCGGGCATCGGCGGTGGCGGGTTCTTCGTGCACTACGACGCGTCCACCGGCGAGGTCGAGACCATCGACGGGCGTGAGACGGCGCCGGCCGCCGTCGGGCCCGACGCGTTCCTCGACCCGGCGACGGGGGAGCCGTACCCCTTCTACCCGGATCTCGTCACCGGCGGCGTCAGCGTTGGTGTGCCCGGTACGCCCGCCACGTGGGACCGCGCGCTGGAGCGGTGGGGCACCACCACGCTGGGTCAGGCGCTCCGGCCGGCGACGGCGGTCGCGGAGAAGGGCTTCGTCGTCGACCAGCTCTTCCACGACCAGACCGTGGCCAACCAGGCGCGCTTCGAGGCGATCACCTCCACGACCGACCTGTTCCTGCCGGACGGCGAGGCCCCCGCCGTCGGCTCGGTGTTCCGCAACCCGGACCTCGCCGCGACGTACCGGGCGCTCGCGGCCGGGGGTGTCGAGGCGTTCTACGAGGGCGAGCTGGCGCAGGAGATCGCGGGAGCGGTCCAGGCCCCGCCGGTCGCGCCCGGTACGACGCTGCCGGTCCCGGCCGGCTCGATGACGCCGGAGGACCTCGCGGCGTACGAGGTCGTGGACCGCGACCCGACGGTCTTCTCCTACCGGGGGTACGACGTCTACGGGATGGCGCCGCCGGCGTCGGGCGGCACCGCCGTGGGCGAGACCCTGAACATCATGGAGCAGTTCGACCTGGCGCCCCTGGACGACGTGGCCGTGCGGCACCACTTCTTCGAGGCGAGCGCGCTGGCGTTCGCGGACCGGGCCGCCTACCTGGGTGACGGCGACTTCGTGGACGTGCCGGTCGACGCTCTCCTGGACGACACGTTCGCGAAGGAGCGGGCCTGCCTGCTCGACCCGCAGGCCGCTGCGCCCAAGCCGGTCGCCGCGGGTGACGCCCGCTCGTACGACGGCGTGTGCGACGGCACTGCCGCTCCCGGCACCGTGCCGGAGGACACCGAGAGCACGTCGACGACCAACCTGACGGCGGTCGACCGGTGGGGGAACGTGGTCGAGTACACCCTGACGATCGAGCAGATCGGCGGGTCGGGGATCGTGGTGCCCGGGCGTGGGTTCCTGCTGAACAACGAGCTGACGGACTTCAGCATCGTGTACGACGCCGACGACCCGAACCGGATCGAGGCCGGCAAGCGCCCGCGCTCGTCCATGGCACCCACGATCGTCCTGCAGGACGGGAGCCCGGTGCTCGCGCTGGGTTCGCCGGGCGGGTCCAACATCATCTCGACCGTCACGCAGATGCTGCTCAACCGGATCGACCTCGGCATGACGATCCAGGAGACCATCGCTGCGCCGCGGGCGGCACCGCAGAACGGCACGCGGACGCCGGCCGAGCGGGCGTACGTCGACGCCTACGGCACCGGCCTGGCTGCCTACGGGCACACGCTCGTGCCGACCGCCAACGCGATCGGTGCGGCGACCGCCATCGAGATCGGCCCGGACGGGCTGCTCACAGCGGTGGCGGAGCCGGTGCGGCTCGGTGGCGGCTCGGCCCGCGTGGTGCGGCCCGCCGGGAGGTGACATGAGGGCGGGGTGCCGGCGCGCCGTACAGGCCAGCACCCCGCCCCCCCCTTCGACGGCAGCTGGGAACGATGCTGCCCTGGGGATCGGGCGAGGAGTTGGCGGCCGACGACGGACTGCTGGAGCACTTCGACGCTCATCGAATACTCATCAGACTCACGTGCACCGCGGGGCAGATGACCCTCGCCGCGCCGCAAGAGGCCGACGGGATGATCGGCACTGCGGACCTCACCCGGGACGGGGAGCGGATGGGCGTTACCGCCGAGGAGGCGTACGGGCCAGCCATGGACGCGGCGGACCGATTTGCCGCCCGGCTGGCAGCGAGGGGCGCCCCGGCCGAGCGGACGGTGGCTGTGGTCGAGCGAGCGCTGACGGACCGCCGCCCGCGCCCCCGGTACTTCGTGGATCCCGGCGCTCGGGCGACTCCTGTCCTCAAACGGCTGCTGCCGACCCGTGCTCTCGACGCCGTGCTGACCCGAATGATGGGAGTACCGGACCGAGTGGTCGACTGAGCTGCTCCGGTGCCGGGAGTTCTTACGTGGCTGTAGGACTTCGCATGCCTGGCCTCTGCCGTGTCTAGCGTATGGACGTCGTCGGCATCGTCGAGGTCACCGAGCAGGGGCCTCGTCTTGCACAGCACCGACGACCGGCCGCAGGGCCGTCGAGAACGGAGGAGAAGACCGTGGTCGATGTCGTAGCACTCGTGACGATCGTGGGTGTGATCGCGCTGGGGGCGGTGAGTCCGGGGCCGAGCTTCATCGTGGTGGCGCAGACCGCTCTGTCTGCGGGCCCGCGCAAGGGGCGGCTGGCGGCGGCGGGGATCGGGGCGGCCAGTCTGGTCTTCTCGGTGATCGCGGTGACGGGCCTGGGTGTGGCCCTGGTCTATGCCGGATGGTTGTTCACGGTGCTCAAGGTGGCTGGTGGGATCTACCTGGTCTATCTCGGGGTGCGGATGTGGCGTGCGCACCGGACCGGGGCGCCGGTCGAGGCGGGGCAGGCACGCGCGGGCTCTCGGCGGGCGTTCGTGCCGGCGATGCTCACGCACCTGAGCAACCCGAAGACCATCGTGGTCTACGGGAGCATCTTCGCTACGGCGTTGCCGCACGATGCGTCGGTGGCCACGCTGGTGGCCGTGCCGGTCGGTGTGACGCTGGTCGAGACGGCGTGGTACCTGATCGTGGCGACGGTCCTGTCCGCGCCGGGGCCGCAGCGTGTCTACGCACGCAGCGTGGGTGTCGTCGACCGGGTCGCGGGCACGTTCCTGGGTGGTCTGGGAGCGTACTTCGCCGTCGACGGGATCCGCACAGCCGTCCGTTGACGGGCCGAGGGCCGTCGACGGTGCTCCCGATGCTGTGCGGAAGCAGGAAGGCGCGGGGCACCGGAAGCCGCTACGTCGGACGACGGCTCCCGGTGCCCCGCGCCCCGGTCAGCGGGTGAAGTAGACGACGTCGTCGCCGCTGTCCACGAAGCCCAGCTTCTCGTGGAGCGGGCGGCCCATCTCGCTGGACTGGAGGTAGGCGGTGTGGGCGCCCGCGCGCCGGCCCTCGGCCAGGCGGTGCAGCAGCAGCGCGCGGCCCAGGCCGCGCCGGCGCAGGGCCGGGACCGTGCCGCCCGAATAGATCCCGAGCCAGCCCTGCTCGTCGAGCCAGCTGAGCCCGGTGGCCGCGACCTGTCCGTCGACCACCGCGACGTAGACCCTGGCCGCGGGGTGGGCGAGCACCTCGTCCGCGACGAACGGCCTGCCGTAGCCGTCGTCGGTGCCGAAGGACTCGCCGAGCACGCGCGTGAACGCGGCGCGGTCCTCGGGCGTCCGGACCATCCGGAAGGTCGCGGGGAGCGCGCCACCGTCCTGTTCGGGCAGGTCTGCCAGCGAGCGGATCATCGTCGGGCGCCGGAGCTCGCGCAGACCGTGGTCGGTGGCCACTGATCGTTCGGCCTGGGTAGGGCTGTGCCCGACCACCTGCATCGACCATGCCGGCAGACGCCTGGCGGCGTCCGCCAGCGCACGGTCCAGGTCGGCACGCTCATGTCCCGCCGCGGTCAGCGCCAGCCCGTTCAGCATCGGCCCCGGCACGGTGGTGTCGACGATGTCTGCCCCGGGGGCGACGGGTGTCACCGAGCCGCCGGGGACGAGGGAGGCCAGGAGCGCCAGGGCGCGTGCCAGGGCCGGTGCGGGTCCGTCCGGCCGGGACCGGCTCGTGTGCTCCTGCTGCGTCCCGTCGGGTACGGACGTCTCGTGGTGGGCGGTCATGCGCGTGTCCTTTCGACATGGTCGGTCGAGGGTGTCTTGCTGAGTGCGCGCAGTTCCAGTGCGGCCAGCCAGGTCCACCCGATGATGTTGGTGAGGCGCTGCCAGGTGCCGAGGGTCTCGTCCGCCCCGAGGGCGGCGACGAAGATCAGCGGAACGGAGACTCCGACCGTGAGGCAGTACCAGCGCCAGGGTGAGGTGGGCCGCCATCGCGCGGCCACGAAGCAGGTGATGACGAGGGCCGCCGAGCTGGCCGTTCCCGCCGCGTTGTGGATCATCCCGTGCCAGCTCGCCTGTTCGGTGGGCACCGGGTCCGAGACGAAGACGCCGGCCAGGGCGAGTCCGGCCCCGGCCACACCGACCAGGGCGCCCGTCCATCGACCCACGGCCCGGGTGACCGCCGCGGAAGATGCCGCGACGAGCAGTCCGGACACGATGAAGTTGGTGCTCTGCAGCCAGCCGCCGCTGCCGATCGCCGCCTCGCTGACCGCATCGCGCACGGGGTCGTAGCCCGGCTTGATCGCATCGCTGACCAGGAAGATCACGATGAACAGCACGGGTCCGGCCACACCGCACCACAGCAACCCGCGCAAAGCTGGCATGGCGTGAGCGTAGCCACGGGTGGCACGGATGCCGCAGATCTTACGAAACCGCAAGAGACTTGCTCGGGATCGAGGAGACAGGACAGGGCGCCAGGGTGCGGGGTGCGTCCCCTCGGGGGCCGCCGTCAGTGGTGGAAGCGCGTCGTCTCGCCCAGCGGTGCGCGACCGATGGCTACCGCGTTGACGGGGGCAGTGGGGTCGGCGTAACCGAACGAGATGCCGAACAGCAGCCTCCCGCCGGTCACGCCGAGCGTCTCGCGCACCGTGTCGGCGTAGAAGCTCAGGAGCCCCTGCGGGCAGCTCGCGACCCCATGAGCCTCCATCGCCAGCAGCAGGGTCTGCGCATACATGCCGACGTCGGCGGTCAGGCGCGGGTTGCCCGACTCCGGTGCGTACAGCAGGGCGACGTGCGGCGCATCGTAGAAGTTCAGGCTCCGCGCGTCGTACGCGGCGCGCAGGTCGTGCGCGTCGCGTCCGATACCGAGCGCCCCGTAGACGGCCTCACCGAAGGCCGCCCGCCGGCGCTGGTGCACGGGCGTGTAGATGTCCTCGCTGTAAGGCAGGTCGACGGTGCGCCGACCAGCGCGGTCCGCGGCCAGGAGCGCCTCGGCGAGCTCGTCCCGTGCGGCGCCGCTGACCACCTCGACTCGCCAGGGCTGCGCGTTGCTGTTCGACGGCGCGGCCCCGGCCAGGTCGAAGACCGCCTCGATCGTCTCCGCCGGGACAGGGTCGGGCAGGAACGCCCTGGTCGCGTGTCGGCCGCGGATGAGCCGCTCGGCCGTACGGGTGAGGTCGCTGGACACCACTGCCACGAATGCTCCTAAGTACACGATTCCGTTTACCTGAGCCACCGTAACTGACCATCGCGCCGAAGTAAACGCTGGCGTATAGTTGACGATATGAGCGAGACACCCGTACGCCGGGCCGGGCGCGGAGGACGAGAGCGGGCGCTCAGCGCGGCGAGCAGCCTGTTCGCGAGGCAGGGCATCACTGCGACCACGATGGAGGATGTCGCGGCAGCGGCCCCGGTCTCCAAGCGGACCCTGTACGCGCACTTCCCGACGAAGGAGGAGCTGGTCCTGGCGCAGCTCGACGGCCTGCTGCACTCCGGGTACACGCTGCTCGACACCCTGAGGCGTGCCGATCTCCCGCCGCGTGACCGCCTCCTGGCACTGTTCGTCGTGCCACCCAGGTCGGACGGCGCTGTTCGGGGCTGCCCGTTCATCCAGGCAGCGGCCGAGCACCCGGACCCCGCCGACCGTGTGCACGCCCTCGCGCGGGAGCAGAAGCTGGAGATGCTCACGCTGGTGACCAGCCTGCTCGACGAGCTCGGGGTCGACGAGCCGGAGTCGCTCGCCGAGCAGCTCGTCACCCTCTCCGACGGGGCGGTCAGCCGAGCGATGGTGCTCGACGAACCCGCCTACGGTCGTCACGCTCGCGCTGCGGCCGAGGTCCTGCTGGAGCACGCACTCTCCTCGGGTGCACGGGGGGCCTGAGCCTCCGCCAGGCCCAGCCAACCCGAGCCTGTGCACGGCCCTGAACGACCAGGCGCCGCCAGACGTCGTGCGGCGTCCGAGGCACCGACGGCGATCGCAGGATCGTCGGTGGCGACATTTCAGGCACCCGGTCGCTACAGTCCATAACGAGAGCGCTGCAGCGGAGGTGGACGTGCCAGTCCGAGACGGCAACGGCTTGACGGCCATGTACGGGTTGAGCGGACGGGTCGCGCTCGTCACGGGCTCGGTGCGCGGGCTCGGGTACGAGATCGCTCGCGGTCTGGCGCAGGCCGGAGCACGCGTCTTGATGAACGGGCGCGACCCGGCCACCCTGGACCGGGCCGTCGAGGAGCTCCGTGCGCACGCACTGGACGTCCACGCGGTCTGCTTCGATGCGACCGACCCGGCTCGGGCGGCTGCCGTCCTGGAGCAGCATTCGCCCGTAGACGTCCTGGTGAACAATGTCGGGCACCGAGACCGCCGGGGCCTGGCCGAGATCACGCCGGAGGCACTGAACCAGCTGCTCCAGGTGCACGTCGTGGCCGCCTACGCCCTCAGCCGCCAGATCGCGACCGGCCTGATCGAACGGGCAGCACCCGGCGCGATCGTCAACGTCTCGTCCGTGATCGGACAGCTCGGTCGCCGTGGCGACGTCGGCTACCCGGTGGCCAAGGCGGCGGTCGAAGGGATGACCAGGGCGCTCGCGGCCGAGCTGGGCGAGCACCGGATCAGGGTCAACGCGGTCGCCCCGGGTACCTTCGCCACGGAGACCAACGCCCCACTGGCCCAGGACCCGAAGTGGCAGCAGTGGCTGCAGCGGCGTACGAGCCTGGGGCGCTGGGGTCGCCCGCACGAGATCGCCGGTGCGGTCGTCTTCCTCGCAGGGCCGTCCGCCGAGTTCATCACAGGCCAGACCCTCACGGTGGACGGCGGAATGACGACCACCTTCTGAGAGGCCGGGGGCTCCGGCGACCACCGCTGTCGCGCAGCGGTAGCGTGCGCCATCGCGATCGCCCCGACCGCGGTGTCCTGACCGCGCCGCCGGCCACCGTGGCTCAGTGGCTCCGGCCCGGGCGCCAGTACGCGCAGAAGTCGATCCGCGCCTGGGGTACGCCGGCGCTCAGGCAGTGCGCCCGCGCCGCCAGCGTGAACGACGCCTCGCCCACGACGTAGACGTAGGCGGCCGGGTCCACGCGGGTCGTGCGCAGTGCGTCGAGCGCCGCGGAGCCGGCAGGCCGGCCATCCTCGCGCACCAGCCAGCGGACGTCGGCGGCGGGCAGGGCTCGCCGGTCGGCCGCGTGCGGCACCTCCAGCAGGTAGGTGGCTGCGCGGCCGTCGAGGGTGTTCGCGATGCCTTCGACTCCGGGCAGGCCGGACTCGTCGGCGATCACGAGCACCGGGCCGGTGTGCGCGTCGGCGTCGAAGATGCGGCCCTGGTCGAGCAGGCCGACGCGTTCACCGGTCCGGCACCGCTGTGCCCAGCGGGCGCCGGCGCCGTCGACCTGGCCCGCCGCGTCCCGGTGCACCACGACGTCGACGTCGAGCTGCCAGCGGCTGCCCACCCGGCGCGCCTGGCGCACGGTGTAGTTGCGGACGGCAGGGCGGGTCACCTCCGGCATCGCGAGCAGCCGCGCGTACCAGCCGTCCGCGGGGCCGAACGGCAGGTCCAGCTCCTGGCCGACGTCGGCGAAGAACAGCCGGAACCAGTGGTCGTGGCCGAAGTGCTCGAACTCGTCCTCGAAGCCGTCCCCGGTGCTGCGCAGCGTGACCCGGCGGAAGCCGGGGGAGACGGTGCGGCTCGCGACCACCTCGAACGTGCGGACCTGCGCGGCGGCGGGCTTGAGCGGCCTCCGTACGGGCGCGAGCGCAGGCGCCGGCGTGGCCGGTGCCGTGAGCGTCATTGCCATCAGCCCAGCGCCTCCTCGATCAGAGGCGTGAGCTCCTGCAGGGCGTAGAGCTGGGCGGCGGGCGTGCCCAGCGAGTACGCGGCCGAGAGGTCGTCGCCGATGACGACGGCGCGCCCGTCGGCGACCGCCGGGATCTGCTGCCAGCCGGCGTCCTCGGTGATCTCCTTCGCGTCGATCCAGATGGGGAACGCGACGATCAGGTCGGAGTCCAGCAGGTCGAGCTGCTCCTGCGAGATCCGGACGCTCCAGCCGTTCTCCTCCACGGGCAGGTCGGTGATGGTGGGGCTCGCCTCGAAGCCGAGCCGTTCCATGAACAGGGAGCGCCCGTCGTTGACGTAGGCGCCCCAGCCCTCGCTGGTGCGGGTCGCGGCGGTGAACGTGGTGCCGGCCCACTCGGGGTGGTCGGCGGCGGCCTGCTCGAACGCCTCGTCGACCTCGGCGAGCAGCTCCTCGCCCTGCTCCGGCACGCCCAGCGCCTGGGCGATCATCGTCACCTGCACGTCGTAGTCCGTGTGGTACGACTCGCCGCCCTCGGGGACGCCGACGGTGGGGGCGATGGAGGAGAGCCGCTCGTAGCGCTCCTCGTCACCGGAGCTGTGCGTGTCCAGGATGAGGTCGGGCTCGAGGGCCGCGACGGCCTCGTAGGACAGCTCCAGGGTGCCGAGGATCTCGGGCGCCTCGTCGTACAGGCCCGCCGACCAGGGGCCCACGCCCTCGCCGCCGAAGGCGAGCCAGTCCGACGCGCCGACGGGCTGCACACCGAGCTCGAGCGCGACCTCGGCGTCGCCCCAGCCGAGCGCGACCACGCGTTCCGGCTTCTCGTCGATCGTCACCGGCTCGAACGTGGTGTCGATCGTGACCGGATAGACCCCGCCGGCGTCCGCGGAGCCCTCCGCGGACGGGGAGCCCTCCGCGGCGGAACAGGCGGCGAGCGCGAGGACGGGGAGGGCCAGGACTGCGGTGAGCAGGCGTGGGGAACGCATCGGGGCGGAGCTCTCTTCCGTGGAACGGTACGTGCGGGACGGACGCGGTGCCGGAGCGGCGTCGCAATTAGGTTAGCCTAACCTCCGTTATGTCCCACTCGCCGGTTCACCACCCCGTCGCGGCCCGCCACCTCGCACTCGGTGCTGGTGCGGTCGCGCTCCTCGTCGTGATCGTCGCCAGCCTCGCCGTCGGCAGCAGGCCCGTCCCGCCCGACGTCGTCGTCGCCGCCCTGCTCGGCCAGGACGTCCCCGCGGGGGACTGGCACGCGGTGGTCGAGCTGCGTGTGCCGCGCACCGTCATCGGCTGCGCGGTCGGGATCGCGCTGGGCGTCGCGGGCGCACTCGTCCAGGCGGTCACCCGCAACCCGCTCGCCGACCCGGGGATCCTCGGCGTCACCGCCGGGTCGTCGTTCTTCGTCGCCCTCGGCGTGGTGCTGCTCGGCCTCGGCAGTCCCGAGCAGTACGTCTGGCTCGCGCTGGCCGGCGCGCTCGTCGCGACGGTCGCGGTCGCCCTGGTCGGCGGCTCCGGCGGTGCCCGCGTCGACCCCGTGCGGCTCACCCTCGCCGGCGTGGCGCTCACCGCAGTGCTGGCCGGCATCGTCTCCGGCCTGCGCATAGCGGCCCCGCGCACCTTCAACACGCTCCTGACCTGGGAGACCGGGTCCCTGGTGGACCGCGGCTGGCAGGTCGCCGGACCGGTGCTGCCGTTCCTCGCGATCGGTCTGGTCACGGCCCTGCTGCTGGGCGGGTCGCTGAACGCCCTCGCTCTCGGCGACGATGTCGCCACGGCGCTGGGCTCCACCGTCTGGCTCACCCGCGTGGGCGCCGTTCTGGCGGTGACCCTCCTGGCCGGCGGCGCGACGGCCATCGTCGGACCCGTCTCGTTCGTCGGACTGATGGTGCCGCACGTTGCCCGCTGGGTCGCCGGGCCCGACCAGCGCTGGATCATCGCGCTCACCGTGCTGTTCGCGCCCGTGCTGCTGCTGACCGCCGACGTCCTCGCCCGCGTCGTGCTCTGGCCGGGGGAGATGCCGGTGGGCATCGTCACCGCGTTCGTCGGGGCCCCGGTGCTCATCGCCCTGGTCCGCCGGCAGAAGGCGTTCGCGCTGTGAGCGCCGTCCGGCTGACTCGTGCCGCCGGGCCGCGTCCGGCCCGGCTCGGCCCGACGGCCATCGCCCTGCTGCTCGCGGCCGCGACCCTCGTGCTGGCCGTCGTGGCGCTCATGCTCGGCGACTACCCGCTCACCGTGCCCCAGGTGCTCACCGCCCTGACCGGGACCAGCGGCTT
This sequence comes from Promicromonospora sp. MS192, assembly GCF_049532985.1. Taxonomy (GTDB): domain Bacteria; phylum Actinomycetota; class Actinomycetes; order Actinomycetales; family Cellulomonadaceae; genus Promicromonospora. The sequence continues at coordinate 1,633,109 of NZ_CP186693.1, forward strand.
CGAGTCCACGATGGTGCTCGAGTGGCGGCTGCCGCGCGTCACCGCGGCGGTCCTGTTCGGCGCGGCGCTCGCGATCTCCGGCGCACTGTTCCAGACACTGACCCGCAACCCGCTCGGCTCGCCCGACCTGATCGGGTTCGCCACCGGCTCCTACACCGGGGTCGTCGTCGTCACCGTGGTGCTCGGCACCAGCGTGGTGACGACGACGGCCGGCGCGCTCCTGGGCGGCCTCGGCACCGCGATCCTGGTCTACCTGCTGGCCTACCGGCGCGGCGTCCAGGGCTTCCGGCTCATCGTCGTGGGCATCGGCGTCACCGCCATGCTGCACGCCCTGAACACCTGGCTCCTCCTGCGCGCCCAGGAGGAGGTCGCCATGGGCGCCGCGATCTGGGGCACCGGGTCGCTCAGCCTCACCTCGTGGTCCGACGTCGTCCCCGCCGTCGGGGTCCTGCTGATCACCGCGCCGCTCGTGGTCTGGGCGAGCCGGCCGCTGCGGCAGCTCGAGCTGGGCGACGACGCGGCCGCCGCGCACGGCGTGCGGGTGGAGCCGACGCGGCTGGCGATCATCGGGCTCGGCATCTTGCTCACCGCGCTGGTCACCGCCGCGACCGGGCCCATCGCGTTCATCGCGCTCGCCGCGCCGCAGGTCGCCCGGCGGCTCCGGACCGGCGCCGGCATCCCGCTGGTGCACTCCGCTCTGACCGGCGCCTTCCTGCTGCTCGGCGCCGACCTGCTGGCGCAGTACGTCCCGGCCCAGCCCGTGCCGGTCGGCGTCGTCACCGTCGTGCTCGGCGGCCTCTACCTGCTCGGCGTCCTGGTCCGGGAGGCGAGGCGTGCATGACCACCCCGGACCCCGCCCGACGCCGCACCCGAACCACCCGGAGGAACCGATGGAACGATCCCGGCTGCGCGCCGACGACGTGACGCTCGCCTACGACGGCCGTGTCGTCTCCCACGGCCTCGACCTGGCCGTACCCGACGGGTCGTTCACCGTGATCGTCGGCCCGAACGCCTGCGGCAAGTCCACGTTGCTGCGCGGACTCGCCCGCCTGCTGCGCCCTACCGCGGGGCAGGTGGTCCTCGACGGACGCTCCGTCGCCGAGCTGCGCACCAAGGAGGTGGCACGCCAGGTCGGGCTCCTGCCGCAGACCGCCGTCGCACCCGACGGCATCACGGTCGCCGACCTCGTCGCGCGAGGCCGCTACCCCCACCAGGACCTGTTCCACCGCGACGCCGCCACCGACCGTGCCGCGGTCGCCGCGGCGCTCGCGGCGACCGGCACCGAGGAGCTCGCCCAGAGGCTCGTCGACGAGCTCTCCGGCGGCCAGCGCCAGCGGGTCTGGGTGGCCATGGCGCTCGCCCAGCAGACGCCGCTGCTCCTGCTCGACGAGCCCACCACCTACCTCGACATCGCCCACCAGATCGAGCTGCTCGACCTGTTCGCGCGGCTCAACGACGAGGGTTCCACCTTGGTGGCGGTGCTGCACGACCTCAACCACGCGGCCCGCTACGCGACCCACCTGGTGGTGATGAAGGACGGCGCCGTGGTCGCCTCCGGCGCTCCGCAGGAGATCGTCACGGCCGACCTCGTCGAGCATGTGTTCGGCCTGCCCGCCGTGGTGATCGACGACCCGCTCACGGGCCGCCCGCTCGTGGTGCCGCACAGCGCCGCGACACGCCGCTGACGAGGGCGAACGCGTGCCCGCCGCGGATGGAACGGGCACCGGTCGTGCCGGCCGACGCACGGGCCGTCGCAGCACGGAGGCGACCGCGCTCGCCGCGACCGCGCCGAGCGAGATGAGCCGGCCGCCGACCGAACCTGATGGCCGAGTCCACCGGTGGGGCGGCCCTGGCGCAGACTGCCACGATGAGGAGTGCGAGAGGGCGATCAGGACGGCGATCGGCGTCCGGGCGTCGACCGCCACGTATCGTGTCTGCGTGCCTGATCCTCTCGACGTGGTCCTGTGGCCAGTCCGCACCGAACGGCTTCGTATCCGGCGGGTGACATCGAACGATGCGGAGGCCTTGTGGCGGCATCGGCGGCTACCCGAGGTCACGCAGTGGATCTCCAACAACCCGAAGGACCTGGACACGTTCCGCGCCGAGCTGGTGCGGCCCGAACGCCTCGCGGTCCTGCTGGTCATCGAGCTCGTGACGGCCGAGGGCGCCACGGTCCTCGGTGACATGATGGTGCGCGTCGAGGACGGGTCGGCGCAGCGCGAGACCGTCGAGGCCGCCCGCAGCTCGCAGGCGGAGCTCGGATGGACGCTGAACCCTGTCTACGGTGGTCGCGGCTACGCGACGGAGGCCGTCCGGGCGATCGTCGGCGTCTGCTTCGGCGCTCTCGGACTGCGGCGGGTGCATGCGCGGTGCTTTGCCGAGAACGAGCCGTCGTGGCGGCTCATGGAGCGCATCGGGATGCGGCGCGAGGAGCACAGCCGCAAGGCGAAGCTGCACCGCTCAGGCGTGTGGATGGACGTCCTGCGGTTCGGGCTGCTCGCCGAGGAATGGCCGGCCTGACCCGCGGTGAACCGCCCCGCTCACCGTAGGCGGCGGTCGGGTGAGGTGGCGCGCCGGTGATCCTCGACGGCGCCGGTCCATGCGGCAGTCCCACCCTTCTCGCGGTAGCACCGGGCGACGAGAGAGTCAGGGACTCGCCCGGTGGGTGCCGCAGCTGGCGCGGAGCGCCACGGTGACGGGGAGGCTCCTGGTCACCGTGCGGCGGGCGGGCTCCGCGATCCGAGCGGTGAGGACCTCCACCGCCGCACGCCCGAGCTCGGCCATCGGCTGCTCCACGGTGGTCAGCGGCGGCGCGGACGTTCGGGTGGCCTCGATGCCGTCGAAGCCGGTGACCACCACGTCGTCCGGGACGCGGATGCCGTACGCCGCGAAGACGTCGAGGAGCCCGAGCGCCGTGTTGTCGTTGCAGCACACCAGCGCGCCAGGCAGTGCCACGCCGTGGCTCCGCCCTGCGACGAGTGCCTCTCCTATCTCCCGCCCGCGCCCCCGGCCCAAGTCACCCCGCAGCTGCGGAGCCTCGGGCGCTTGGAGACCGGCCCGCAGCAGAGCGCGGCGGAATCCGCGGAAGCGTTCGTCGTCGTCGGGTGTGCCGGCCCACGCGCCCACGTACTCGAACGTCGTGATCCCGTGGTCCGCCACGAGATGGTCGACAAGGCGCTCCACGCCCTCCGCATTGCTCACGGTCACGCGGTCGTGGGCGCTCGCCGGGCTCAGCCCGGTAAGAAGCACGACCGGCACGCGGCGGGCGACGTGGTCGAGCAGGTCCTCCGGGAGCGTCCCGCTGACGACGACCATGCCGTCGACCCGGCCGGCCATGTTGAGCACCCGCGCCTCGAGGTCGGGGGTCCGGGTCATCGCGACCGTGATCGCGAGCCCCGCGTCCCAGGCCGCGAACTCGGCGCCACGCACCACCTCGCCGAAGTACATGCCGCCCCAGGAGACGAGGGAGTCCGGCTCCGCGTCGACCACCATGGTCACCGCCTCGCCACCCGGAGCGCCGCGCGCCGGGCCGGACGACCGGCGGTCCGCCAGGTCGGCGTCGGCCTCGACGACGGGCAGGCACAGACCGACCATCCCCGTGTGCCGCGATGCGAGTCCGCGTGCAGACGCCGACGGGACATAGCCGAGCTCGTCGATCGCCTGCTTGATCGCCGCACGCGCTCCTGCGCTGACGAAGCCGCTGCGGCTGATGAAGCGCGACACCGTCGTGGATGACACGCCAGCCAGGTCGGCGACGTCTCGCAGGGTCGGGGCATGTCCTCTCATTGCTCCTCCTCCGCTCGGTCAGCTGGTGCGATCCCATCATGGAACCGCTGCCATCCTCGGCCCTGGTCACGACGGGGCGAACCAAGATGAGCGACCCCCGAGAGCGCGGGGTCTTCGTCAACGGCAAGCACTCATCGAACACCCCGCGGACGGGCTGGGTCCGCACCTGAATCTGGACGAGCTGGCCGTCCCGGAAACCCACCGCCGGGGGCACTTACAAAAAAGTCGGTACTTGTCCACGGGAAGTGACGGCATGTTCACTCGATTCCGGCGCAGGCGAACAGACCGAGCCGTCAAATTCTCTGCCGTGGCATCTGAGCGCCGGCGTGGGGGATGCAGACCACACGCATACACGAGAGGCACATTTATGCCTGGCACGTCCAGCACCACCGACATCGCCACTGCCGAGAGCCGGCCCGACCGCGTGCGCATCGGCGTCCAGCTCTGGCCCGGCGGCACACCCGACTACGCGACCTGGCGCCGAGCGGTGCAGCACGCCGAGGAACTGGGCGCCGACGCAGTCTTCGGCTACGACCACCTCCACAAGCCGTTCGTCGACATCGTCGACGGCGTCCCGAGGCTGCACGAGGTGCAAGAAGACGTCAACAACTTCGAAGGGTGGACCGCACTGGCGACATGGGGCGAGATCACCAGCAGGGCGGAGATCGGGCTCCTCGTGTCGGCCGTCGCCTTCCGCAACCCGGACCTGCTCGCCGACATGGCGCGCACGGTCGATCACATCAGCAACGGTCGGCTCATCCTCGGTCTGGGGACCGGCTGGTACCAGAAGGACTTCGAGGTCTACCAGTACGACTTCGGCACGACGAAGTCGCGCTTCGACCACTTCGAGGAAAGCCTCGAGCGCATCAAGAACCGGCTGCAGCAGCTCACTCCGGCTCCGGTGCGCGACATCCCCATCCTCATCGGTGGTGGCGGCGAACGCCGTACCCTGCCGATCGTGGCGCGCTACGCCGACATCTGGCACAGCTTCGAGCCCATCGAGGAGTTTCGTCGCAAGAACGAATTGCTCAAGGGCCTCGTCGAGGAGGCCGGGCGAGATGAGGCGACGATCGAACGCGGAGTTGATTGGACCGACGAGGCCACCTCTGACGCTCTTGTCGCCGAGGGGGTGACCCTGTTCACCACTGAGATCCATCCCGACGAGAACGGGTACAACTTTTCCGAGCTGGAGAAGATGCTCGCCTGGCGGGACCGTTGACCGCCGAATCCATCCCTTCGGCCGAGAGAATCAACAGCGAGTTTCCGTCCCACGGGCGAGGCTTTCCGTGGCGGCTGGTGGAAAGGTCGATCCAGATGACCGAGCGTGGGTTCTACTCCGGACTGGACGCCGCACTGTCCGTCGTCGGCGGCAGGTGGAAGTCCTTGGTGCTCTGGCAGCTCGCCGCACACGGCCCGCAGAGGTTCGGCCAGCTGCGCCGCCTGGTCGACGGCGTGACGGAGAAGGTGTTGATCGGCGCGCTCAAAGACCTTGAAGCTGCGTCCGTCATCGTCCGCAAGGACTTCCAGGAGCTTCCGCCTCATGTCGAATACTCCCTGACACCGTTCGGCGCGAGTCTCGCCGAAACGCTGCGCCCGCTGTGCGAATGGGGATACGCCAACATGGACCGGATCGGGCAGCTGACGATCCTGCCCAGCCGATCCTGACGGTCGACGACGCCGAGCCTGGTCCGCACAGGCTGGGACGCGTCGGCGGACACCAGCGCGCTGTGGAGGCCACCTCGATGGCTCCAGCGCCGGGTGCGACCTGGTGTCCGCGCAGACTGCTGCGGACACCAGGACTTGGTCCTGCCGGCACACCTACTCTCGGACACCGGTTCGTGCGGCCCGCTCGACCCGGGCGACCAGGCGGCTGTTGTGAGCGGCGTGCGCGAACCCAGGGGTGTGGTGGGTCCCGTCGGCGATGTCGCGCGCGAGGCTCGCGTACACCTCGCCCACGTTGATGGCGGCACCGGCCCAGATCTCGGCCGCGGCGGGTCCGGTACCCGTGGCGACGGGGCTGTCGGGCGCCTCGAAGTCGACGTTCGAGGTCAGCGTGAGGTCGCCGACCTGGACGCCGGCGGGGTGGTTGCCGGTCAGCCTGAGCCAGCCGTCGGCGCCTCGGACCTCGAGGCTGAACCGGGCATCGGGTACCGGGACACCGGCGAGGACCTGCACTCCGACGGCAGCTCCGGACGAGGTCTTGAGGATCGCGTCGAGATGGTCCGGGACCTCGCGGGTGGTGGTCGTGCCGGTGTCGGTCAGCTTCACCTCGGGCCAGAGCAGCTCCGTGCGTGCATCGATCTCGGTGATGTCGCCGAGGATCGTCTCGATCACGTCCAGGACATGGCCTACCGCGATCGTCATGAAGCCTGCGCCGGCGTCGGCCTTGTCGAAGTACTCGTAGGCGCTCACCGACTCCGGGCCGTTCCCGAAGGTCGTCGCGGTCACTCGGGCTGACAGGAGTCGCCCGAGCCGGCCCTGGGCGATGATCTCGGCCGCCCGGCGTACCGACGGGTTGAGGCTCCCTTGCAGCCCGATCGCGGTGTGCAGGGTACCGGCCGCCGCGGCCATCTCTTCCGTCTGGGCAACGCTCGCGCCCAGCGGGGACTCCGAGTAGACGGCCTTGCCCGCCGCGAGGGCCGCGAGCACGAGCTCGCGGTGTGCCGGAACCTTGACGGCGACGGTGACGAGGTCGATCGACGGGTCGTTGATCAGCTCGTACGGGTCGGCGTACCAACGCTCGGCACCGAACACCTCGGCGGCCTCTCGAGCGCTCTCCTCACGCCGGGTCGCCACCGCCGCCAGCACGAGCTGCGGTTGGGCCGCCAGCGCGGGGACGTGCGATGCGCCGGCCCAGCTCGCCTTCGTATCCGCGCCGATGATCCCGACACGAATCACACTGCTTGCCATGATCTGCTGCTCCATTCGGTCTGCTGCTCAACTCTTCTGCGGTTGAGACACGGTCGTCTCGTGCGGTTCGGCTCGGTCGTCGAGCCGCCTTCACCGGTCGATGGCGGCCATGCCGTCGCGGTCATGGCGGTCGCCGGACGCGGGCGTCAGGTCGTCCAGCCGGCTCACCTGGTCCGGGGTGAGCCGGATCCCGTCTGCAGCGATGTTCTCCTCAAGTCGCTCGACGCGTCGGGTACCGGGAATGGGGTTGATGTCCTCGCCCTTGGCCAGGAGCCAGGCCAGGGCGATCTGGGCGGGGGTGGCTCCGGTCTCGGTCGCCACGGCCCGGACCTCGTCGACGATGCGCAGGTTGCGTTCGAGGTTGCCGCCGGTGAAGCGCGGGTTGGTACGACGCCAGTCGCCGGCGTCCAGACCGTCCAGGGAACGGATGCGCCCGGTCAGGAAGCCATGACCCAGCGGGGAGTACGGCACCAGTCCGATCCCCAGCTCGCGCAGCACCGGAAGCACCGCCGTCTCGGGGTCGCGCGTCCAGAGCGAGTACTCGCTCTGGACCGCAGCAACCGGGTGGACCGCGTGTGCGCGGCGGATGGTGGCGGGGCCGGCCTCGGACAGGCCGATGTAGCGGACCTTGCCCTGGGTGACCAGGTCGGCCAGGGCGTCGACGGTGTCCTCGATCGGGGTGTCCGGGTCAACTCGGTGCTGGTAGTACAGGTCGATGTGGTCGGTGCCCAGGCGCCGCAACGACCCCTCGACAGCGAGCCGGACGTTCGCCGGCGTGCTGTCGGCCCCGGGCCGGCCCGTGTGCGATACCAGGCCGAACTTGGTGGCGAGCACCACCTCGTCCCGACGACCCCTGACCGCGCGACCCAGCAGGGTTTCGTTGGCCCCTTCGCCGTACGCCTCGGCGGTGTCCAGGTGGGTGACACCGAGGTCCAGAGCGCGCTGGATGGTGCGGACGGAGTCCTCCTCGGACTCGTCCTTGCCCGTGTAGAAGGCGGACATGCCCATGACTCCTAGACCGAGGCGCGAGACCTCAAGCCCGCCTAGTGACGTGGTCTGCATCGAGTGTTCCTCTCGGGGGTCGATTCGCCAGGCCCACAGCCGGCACGTCGACCGGACAGGAACTTGACGCATCAAGATGAACTTGACGTGTCAAGTTCTACTCTCTCGAACTTGATGCGTCAATAACTGCCGTCGTAGGCTGGTTGCATGGCCACGGCAGCGGGTGCTCAGGTGCGCGACGAGAGAGTCGAGGAGGGCGGCTCCGTGTCCCGCGTGACACCGACGGCGGCCGCAGAAGAGCCTCACGGCACAGCGGCCGGTGCGGAGCCGCTCGTCGGGTCGGACGACGAGCCGCGATGGTTGAACGGTGATGAGCTGGCTGCTTGGCTGGCCAACTCCGCGATCATGATCAGCCTGCCCGCCGCCCTGGACGCGCGGATGCAGCGCGAGTCCCGGATGACCTTCTTCGAGTACATGGTGCTGTCGGTCCTCTCCGAGGAGCCGGACCGGACCATGCAGATGAGCTCTCTCGCTGTGCGCACGTCGGCGTCGTTGTCGCGGTTGTCGCACGTCGTCGGACGACTGGAGAAGCGAGGGCTCCTCGCCAGGTCCCGGATACCCGGCGCGGGTCGCCGCACCAACACCACCCTGACCCAGGCCGGGTACGACGTCGTGGTCGCGGCGGCGCCCGGGCATGTCGCGGCAGTCCGCGAATATCTGATCGACTCGCTCGATCCGCGCGACCTGATGGCCTTGACGCGCATCGGCGCAGCAGTGGACGCCGCGATCAACAAGGGACGAACCGCGCCCGCACCTGTGACGACGGCTCACACCGACGTTCTCGAGCCGTAGCAGACCGGGGCACGCCACGGCCCTGACGAGACCTGGACGCAGACCCGGCCGAACACCAGAGGTGCAGGGAAGTGCCGTGGCGCCCCTGGTCTTCCGCCGCCCAGCAGCTTGACCGGGACATTGAGACCGAACCCGCCGACGACGCAGCTGGTCAGAGGCGATCCTCGGGTGGGCGCGAGGTGGCCAGGGCGGCGAGGTAGTCGTCCAGAAGCTCGACCTGCCGCTGTGGTGTGAACGTCGCAGGGTCGAGCAGGGCTTGAACCACGAGGCCGAGAGTGAAGGACTGGGAGCCGGCCGCGATGTCTGCCGGGTTGCCTGGGGGAAGCTCGCCGAGCTCCTGGGCTGCGGTCACCCGTTCGCGCAACGTGTCGCGGCTCTGGGCGTACTTGCGGGCGTAGTCGGCCTGCAGGGCGCCGTCGGAGAGTGCGGCGTCCCATGAGGAGACCCAGATCCGGTTGCTGTCCATGGCTTCTGGGGTCAGCGGCAGGATGTCCATCAGAGCGTGCCTCAGGGCGATCAGTCCTTTGCCGGCGGGGCGGCGCGGGCGGGCGATGGTCCGCCGTTCGAGCAGGTCGAGGGCGTACGCGACGAGGGCCTGCTTGGTGGGGAAGTAGTGCGTGAGCAGACCCGTGGTCGCGCCGAGCTCGGTCGCCACCGCGCGCAGCGTGAGGCCGGCGAAGCCGCGTGTGGCCATCACCTGCCAGACGGCTTCGGACACCTCACGGCGACGGGCCTCGTGATCTCCCTTGGGACGCGGCATGCTGCCACGGTACATTGTCCAAACGCTTGTTATGCGAATGGAGGAGTCCTCATGTTCTCGCTGGTGCTGCGCGACGGTGTTCACCTCGCCCCGCTGGAGGTCTGGCATGCCGAGGAGTTCGCGGCCCACATGGACCGAGCTCGTGAGCACATCCGACCGTGGGTCGGCCCCACGTTCGTCACCGACGATCTGGACGGGGCACGGAGCACGCTCAGGCGGTACGCGGCGCGCCAGGCTGAGGACGGCGGCCGCCTGTACGGCATCTGGCGTGCCGGTGTCCTGGTCGGCGGCGTGATGTTCACCGATCTCGACGCCGGTTCCGGAGTGTGCGAGATCGGATGCTGGCTGGAACCCTCCGCCGAGGGGCACGGTCTGATCACCCAGGCGTCGGGTGTCCTGCTGGACTGGGCCTTCGCGTCGCGGGGGCTGCACCGGGCCGAATGGCACTGCCGCGCCGACAACGACCGCAGCTCGGCGGTGGCCAAGCGGCTCGGCATGACGCTGGAGGGTGTTCGGCGTGAGGCCTGGCCGTACCAGGGCAGGCGTTACGACAAGCAGGTCTGGGCGGTCCTCGCTCCCGAATGGCAGGCCTTGGGGCGGTGAAGCAGCCGCTCGTCGGCGGCAGTCGTCGCAGTGTCGTGCGACGGACTCAGCTCGTGGGTTCCACCTCGCCAGCTCGCTCGAGCGCCGTGGTGAGGAGATCCGTCACGTCCACCGACGCCTCACCACTCCCGCTGTGTGTCACCCCGACGCCGACAAGGCGTCCGTCCTCCGCCTCTGCGAACGCGATGCTGCCGACTTCCACCGGGTTCGACGACGCGCTCGTGAAGGTGAATCCCAGGGCCCCGTCGGGTAGACCGCCGATCTGCTCCCAGGTCGCCTCGCCGTAGTCGCCCTCCTCGGCGTCGGCCGAGCAGTCGTCGACAGCCGCTTGGATGGCCGCGAGCATCGATTCGGCATCGGGATAGTACCCGCCCCCGGGAACGAACGCGGTGGCGCCGACGACGTCACCGTTCTCGAGCGCGTACTGCTCGCCGGTCGTCCCGTCGGCGGCGTTCGACAGCTTCGACTCCAGGTAGCCGAGCGCGTCGCACCAGCCGGTCCCTGGTGCTCCCATGTCGCCATCGGTGGTCTCTTCGATCCGGGGGAGTGCGCCGGTGTCCAGCAATGTCGAGCCGGCGCCGCAGGCGGTCAACAGGAACGGAGCCGCGCACAGCGCGGCGACCAGGCCGGACATGCCGCGTCGTGTCGTGGTCCAAGAACGCATTCTTGTAGTTTCCCTTGAAGTCGCCGCGGTCACATTCTCATCGAGGTAGCTCATCGCCTGGCGAGCGTAGCGGCCCACGTCACCCGCCGGGACGTGGGTCACGCCGGTCTGCTCCAGCCCGAACGGCGCATCCCTCCCTGTCGTGCGCGGCCCTATCAGTACCCCGAGATCGCCGGCGACGACGTGGTCGGCTTCGTGCGCTCCGGGTGGCTGGAAAGGGCTGATCGCCCAGCGCTCGATCTCGCTATCGCCCGACGGCGACGGTTCCGCTGGCCTGCGACCAGCGGGCCAGCGCCGCGATCGCCACCACATCGAGGACCACGACGCAACGCTCGACGAGCCCGAGTGCCGAGTCGCTGAGCGCTCCCGGACCGCTGTCCGCCAGGAGGACCAGGGCGAACGGCACCACGCAGGCCATGGTCAGGCCGGCCACGACGCCGACGGCCCGAGCGTGCGAGCGCCATCGAGGATCGCCTCGATGCCGCCACCACAGCAGTCCGCAGAGCGCGGGCAGGCTGACGAAGTTCACGACGGTGCAGACCATGTGGACCGTGCCGTACCAGGTGCTCGGGCCTCTGACCGGGTCCTTGAGGACGACGGTCAGCCCCAGCAGGCTGAGGCACCACAGCCCGAGGAGCGTCGTCGCCACGGGCCGGGACCGCAGGAGCCCGTCGCGGACCCAGTGGGCGCCCAGCAGGACGACGGCGAGATTCGCTCCGAGCAGGGCCAGCGTGTAGGCCACGCCGGGCTCCGCGGTGCGCACCGGGTACTCCGACATGAGGTCGCGGACCGGGTCCACACCGCCGGAACCGGGCAGCATGTGCACGCCGATCAGGGTCACGAGGGCGGCCGCGGCCAGGTAGAGCGCCTGGCGCGGGAGCGGGCGCCGGAGCGGGCGCGGGCGCGGCGAAGTGGTCTCCATGGGGCCGAAGCTAGGCAACGGGCCTGATGCCCCGGAATGGTGCACGCCGCCGCGTTCCGGTGGGGCTGTCCTCCGCGGTGCAGCCCGAGCGCCTGGACGGCGGGTGCCGCGCTGCTATAGATTTCAGTCGTGGCTGAAACGCATAGCAAGGACTCCATGAGCGAGGAGCGCCAGGACCAGCTCATGCGATGGGTGGAACAGGTGGCCACCTTCTGTGTGGAGGAGTGGGGGCTGCCGCCGATCACCGGGCGGGTCCTGGGCTGGTTGATGATCTGCGACCCGCCCGAGCAGTCCGCCGGCGAGATCGCGGACACCATCCAGGCGAGCCGGGCGTCTCTGACCTCGAACATGCGCCTGCTCACCGCCATCGGGCTGGTGCGCAAGGTGCGCCGTCCCGGTGACCGCACGGCCTACTACCGCATCGAGGACGACGCCTGGCGCAAGGTCGTCGAACGCAAGCTCGACAGCCTGAGCGCGTTCGGCGGCATCGCCGAGGAGGGCTTCGCCCTCGTCGGCCGCGAAGGCGCCGGCCGCATCAAGGCGGCCCAGGAGTCCCTGACCTGGCTGCGCGACATCGCCGCCCGCAACCCCCTGAAGCGCTAGGAGAGCCATGCCGTCCCTCCAGCTCGACCTCAGCCCGGTCCAGGAGACGCTGCTGCTCACCCTGTACGCACGAGCACAGGACAGCAGGGCACCGGCTCCGATCCTCGGCGACACCCTCGCTGCAGCGATCGCGGACCGCATCGCCCAGGACACCGGCTACGACTTCGGCAGGCTCAAGGTCAGACCGAGCCTCGTCGCCAGCACCGCGCTCCGCGCCAAGAAGCTCGACGACGTCGTCCGCCAGTTCACCACCACGCACCCCGAGGCGGTCGTCGTCGACCTGGGCTGCGGCCTCGACACCCGGATGGCCCGCTGCACCCCACCCGCCGGCGTCGACTGGTACGACGTCGATCTTCCCCAGGTCACGGAGCTGCGCCAGCAGTATCTCCCGGGTCGGTCACACCTGGTCGCCACGGACATCACCGCGGAGAGCTGGTCAGAGGTCCTGCCGGACGACCGGCCCACCATGATCGTGGCCGAAGGCGTGCTGCCCTTCCTGCCGGGTGACTCCTTCCCGGCCATGATCCGCCAGCTGACCACCCGGCTCCGGGCCGGCGAGCTCGCGCTCAACGGCTACACCCGCTTCGCCGCCTGGGCGATGAGGTACGACGCCTCCATCAAGGCCCTCGGCATCGATGCCGCCCAAGGCTTCGACGACCCCCGCGAGCCGGAACGCTGGAATGCGGGCCTCACCCTGATCTCTGAACGGCTGCTCACCCGCGCCCCGGAAGTCGCAGCGTTCCCGCAGCCCGTACGTGCGCTGACTCGCCTCGTGGCGCACAGCACCGCGATGTCCCGACAAGGCGCGCGCATACTCCACTACCGGTTCTGAACGGCCTCAGCGGTTTCACCCGTCCTGGATCGAGCTCAGGGTCTGCGACCCGCGTAGGCTCCCCACAGGGCAGAGGCCCGGGAGATGTCTCGGGTCGGGACCCGAGCGAGGTGGTCTGGGCCCACGCTCGGGCAGGAGCTGGGACCTCGGCCTGGGGGCGGGGATCCCAGCTCCTTGGGTTCGCTCGAGCGGTCTACGTGCTGCGCTCCCGCCTCAGCGGGTCGCGCGGGCCGCGTTCGCTCAGTGAGATCACCGGCCGCACGATCAGCGCGCCCGTGCTCACCCCGCAGCAGGCCGTCGAACGCGGCATGCTGCCCGCCGTGGTCAACGAGGTCGAGCGGATCAACCAGAACGGCACGCCCGCCCGGCCGGAACACGTCCGGGCTCTGGGCCTGCCCACCACGGACTTCCGCACGTGGGCGCAGCGGACGCTCGTCTGAGGTGTCCAGCTCCCGGACGTCGACGAACCGACCGTCAGCGCGTCTCGCACGGAGCGTGTCCGCCGCCCGGTGCCGCGCGCAGCCTACAGTTGGACCATGCCCGCCACCATGAAGGAAGTGGCGACCCGGGCCGGGGTGTCGCTGAAGACCGTCTCACGGGTAGTCAATCGGGAACCTCACATCCGCCCCGAGACGATGGCGCGGGTCGAGGCCGCCATCGCCGAGCTGGGCTGGATCCCCAACCCGAGCGCCCGGAACCTCCGGACCGGACGGACGGGCACCATCGGGATCGTCGTGGCCGAGCTGCGCCGCCCGTACCTCGCGATGCTCGTGGAGGCCCTCGTCCACGAGGCCGAGCGGTTGGGCCTCACGGCCACGGTCGAGCCGACGCACCGTCGTCCCGGGCGGGTCGCAGAGGTCCTGGGGGAGCGCGGCCACCTGTACGACGGTGTGCTCCTGATCGACCCGGAGGGCCTGGAGCCTGTCGCGTGGGACCAGGCTCCGCAGCCCGTCGTCGTGGTCCAGGGCGGCCGGTGGCGGGCCCCGGTCGACCGCGTCGACGAGGACGTGGTCGAGGCCGCGGGGCTCGTGGCCCGGCACCTGGGCGTCATGGGACGGGTGCGGCCCGTGCTGCTGGGGCCCGACCGTGCACGGTCGGACCCGGACCAGGAGAGCCCGTCCGCGGCGCTCCGGGCAGCCTTCTCGGCCGTGGGGATCGAGGCGGGCGCGGTGCCCCGGGTCTCGTTGGGCGGCGTCGGTGACCGGCGCGCTGGTGCGCGGGCGGCGGCGAGGGCGCTCGAGGTGCGCCCGGATCTCGACGCCCTGCTGTGCGTGAACGACGAGGTGGCGATCGGTGCGCTGTCCTGCCTGGTCGAGCGGGGCGTGGCCGTACCGGACGACGTGGCGATCATCGGCTACGACAACCTGGCCGACGGTCAGTTCTCCACGCCCACGATCACCACGATCGACCCGTCCCCGGCGCGCCTGGCCCGCGCGGCCCTGGAGCTGCTCACGGACCGGCTGCGGGGCGGGTCGCCGGCTGCGGCCCGTCAGATCACGGTGCCCGTGACGCTGGTGCGCCGTGAGTCGACCATGGGGATGTCATGAACCGGCGCCCCACCCTGGAGGACGTCGCGCGGATGGCCGGCGTGTCCGCGAAGACGGTCTCCAACGTGATGCTGGACCGGCCGAACGTCTCGGAGAGCACGCGGGCCGCGGTGCGGGCCGCTGCCGCCACCGCGGGGTACCGGCCGAACCACGCGGGCAGGGGCCTCGCGTCGGGGCGCACCGGCCGCATCGCGGTGGTGGTGCCCAACCTCTTCCAGCCGTACTTCGCCGAGATGGCGGAGCGCCTCATCCTCGCGCTGGAGGACGAGGGACTGACCACCACGCTGCGGATCGCGGGTGACGTCCACGCGGAGCTGGCGGCCGTCATCGGCTCCACCACGCGCGATGCCGACGCCGTCATGATCTGCCCGGCCCACTTCCGGGCGGCGGCGCTCGGCGGGCGGGCTCCTGACCGCCCGGTCGTCCAGGTGGGCGGCCCGGCCACCTCGTCCCTGGACTGCGTGGTCATGGGGGAGTACGAGGGGGCCGCCGCGGTCACGCGGCACCTGCTGGACACGGGCCGGCAGCGCCTGGCGATCATCTGGAACGGGCTGAGCACCGAGAGCGGGCGCTACACCGGAGTGGTCGACGCCCTCGCCGAGCGAGGGATGGAGCCCGACCCGGCGCTGTTCGCGGTCGGGTCGGACTGGGACCGCCGGGAGTCCGGGTACGAGGCGATGGTCGGGCTGCTGCGGACCGGCGTCGAGTTCGACGCCGCGGTGTGCGCGAACGACGCGACCGCCATCGGAGTCGTGCGTGCCCTGCGCTTCCTGGGCCGCCGGGTCCCCGAGGACGTCGCGGTGACCGGCTTCGACAACACGGACGAGAGCGAGTTCGCCAGCCCGCCGCTGACCTCGGTGAGCCCTGAACCGGAGGCGATGGTCTCGGCGGCCGTGCGCATGCTCGTCGAGCGGCTCGACGGGTACGACGGACCGGCGCGGTCCGTGCGCACGGGCGCCGAGGTGATGATCCGGAGGTCGTCCGACCCGGTGTCGTGAGGCGTCAGGTGGCCTGCCCCACCTGGACGGTGACCAGCGACCAGGCCGGGACCGGGACCGCCGCCCGTCCGTCGGCGAGCTCCGCCACGGTCGCGACCGGCTCGACCGGGCTGGCCTCGAACGGCCGCCCGACGTCGGGGGAGCCGCCCGCCAGCGTCGTGACCGTGGCCGGTGCCGCACCGCGGACGCCGTCGACGACCAGGTGCGCGGTCCGGTCCTCGTCGGCGAGGCTGACGAGCGTGACGTGGGTGCGGCCGTCGGGCCCGCTCGTGGCGCCCGCCACGAGGTCGGGCCAGGGGCGCAGGTCGTCCTCGTGGTCGTGGACGAGCGCGCCGTCCAGCCACACCCGGATGCGGGCGTCCTCGACGGTGACGCGGACGTGCAGCGGTACCGCGGGGCGCACGCCGTCGAACGGGTGCGGCCCGTCCACCTCGTTGCCGATGCCGTCGTCGCGCCGGGCGAGGATCAGGGACTCGTTGCGCCAGCCCCCGACCTGGAACTCGTGCACGGTCTCGCCGTCCGCCCCGCCGAACCCGACGACGAAGCCCTCCTCGCCGTCCGTCCGGGTGGCCACGAGCTCGAGCTCGGTCCCGTCGGTGGTGAGGGACGCCGTGCCCTCGGTTCCCACGACCTGGTCCGGGTGTGCCGTGCCGCCCACCTGGATCGCGGTGAACCGGGTGGTCGAGCCGGGGGAGCGGAGCGTGACCCGCTGCATCGCGGGCGGCGGCTGCGGCCGGTCGGTGTGTCCCGTGGTCGCGCAGCCGAGCACCTCGACGCCACGCACCTCGGCCATCATCCGCTGCACGTGATAGCTCGGGCTCGGCCGCACCTCGTCGTCGGTGAAGTAGACCAGGTCGGGCAGCCACTGCGTGCTGCCGACCCGGGCGAGCAGCGGCGCGTACGAGGACAGGCGCACCACGTCCGAGTTGCGCTCGACGGCGGTCATGTAGGCCGCCTCGGCGAGCGCCGAGCGCATGGTGGAGGAGTGGGCGGCCCACTCGCCGAGGTACACGGCGGGCCCGGAGCGGTCGTAGTGGTCGAAGCGCTCCAGGTGCTGCAGGAGCCACCGCGGGGAGCGGTAGCTGTGCTCGTCGACCATCGGCACCTCGAGACGACGGGCCAGCTCCCAGCCGGCGTCGTAGTCCGGGCCGTAGGGCTTGGGCCCGAGCGTGCCGATGACGGTGACGTCCGGGTACTGCTCCCGCACGGCCGCGAAGAGCTGCCCGAAGCGGTCGGCGAACTGCGCGTCGACGACGTCCTCGTTGCCGATGCCCAGGTACCGCAGGCCGAACGGTTCGGGGTGACCCGCCGCGGCCCGGACGGCGCCCCAGCGGGTCTCGGGCCCGCCGTTGGCGTACTCGACCAGGTCCAGCACGTCCTGCACGTACTGGGGCATCCGCTGCTGCGGGATCGCCTGCGGCCCGCCGGGCACGTTCTGGCAGCACACGCCCGCCGCCACGACCGGCATGGGAGTGGCGCCGAGCTCCTCGCAGAGCAGGAAGTACTCGTGGTACCCGATCGCCATCGACTGGTGGTAGCCCCAGGTGTTGGGCATGGGCACCCGGCGCTCGCGCGGCCCGATGGTGCGCTTCCAGTGGTACATGTTGTCGAGGCCGTAGCCGTGGGCCACGCAGCCGCCGGGGAACCGGACGAAGGCCGGGCGCAGCGCCCGCAGCGTCTCGACCAGGTCGGGGCGGAACAGGCGGGCACGGCCCTGCGGGTCGACGGGGCGCAGCTCGACCAGGTCGACGTCGACGGCGCCCTCCACGACCTCGATGCTCAGTGCCGCGCGCGTGGTCGCGGTGCTGGTCAGGTCCACCTCGACCCAGCTCCAGGCGTCCGCGGCGGCCGGGATCTCGACCCGGGCGAGCGCGTCGCCGTCCGCGGTGGTCAGGGACGCGTGCGCGCCCGCCGACGGCGCGGCGCGGCGCACGGCGAGCCGGAGCCGGTAGGCGCCCTCGCGCACCAGCATGCCCTCGGGGTCGTAGCCCCGGTTGGTCAGCCGGGACCCCGCGGCGATCCGGACGTAGGTCGCGTTGGCGGCGGAGACGGGGCGGTCGCTGCGCACCCGGACGCCGTCCGCGTCGGCCTCGGGGTCCCAGCCGGTCAGCGGGCCCCAGCCGGGGCGGTCGGCGCCGGTCGCCTCGAAGTCGCCGTTGCGGACGAGGTCGGCGTTGAGCCCGCCGTCCAGCGCGTAGTTGATGTCCTCCAGGAACAGGCCCCAGAGGTCCGGGCTCACCCGCGTCCCGGTGGGTTCCTGCACGTGGATCGTGACGTCGTTCCGGCCGGTGGTCATCGGTTCGCACCCTCTCTCGGGGCCTCGGGCGGCCCCGGCTCCGCGCTGCGTCGCGCGGTCGCCGGGTTGTCGCAGGCCAACGTACAGCGTTGTCACGAACTCGTCGACAACCATTGACAACGCTGAACCATCTTCGCGATCATCGTGCCGCTCGGGCACGACGACGGCGGGTCACCGACGACCCGACCGGCCCAGTGGTGCACGCGCACGACATCCGGAGGACTCAATGAAGAGCAGAACACGCCTGGCCGGCTCCGTGCTGGCGACCGGAGCGCTCCTCCTCGCCGGCTGCACCGGTGGCGGCGGCGACGACCAGGGCTCCGCGGACGGCACGATCGACATCCTCGTCGTCAAGCACGGGCTGACCGGCCCGATGGCCGACATGGCCTGGGTGAAGGACCTCGAGAAGAAGGCCGGCGTGACGATCCGCTGGGAGGAGGTCTCGGCCGACTGGAGCCAGAAGAAGGCCACGATGCTCGCCGCGGGCGAGGTGCCGGACCTCATCGTCGGCGGCAACGCGGTCACCAACGCGGACCTCGCCACCTACTCGTCCCTGTTCGAGGACCTCTCCGACGACATGGACGCGCTGCCCAACGTGCAGGGGATGCTCGACTCGCACGCCGAGCTGGCGGCGATGGCCACGCGGTCGTCGGGTGAGGTCTACGCCCTCCCGAGCTACAAGCGCTACTGGCCGGAGACGATCTCGCGCCAGTACATCAACCAGGAGTGGCTGGACAACCTCGGCCTCGACGTGCCGACCACCTGGGACGAGCTCTTCGACGTGCTCGTCGCCTTCAAGGAGCAGGACGCGAACGGCAACGGCGACCCGGACGACGAGATCCCCTGGGACTGGAACCCGGTGGACCCGGCGGGGTTCGCGGCCGGCCAGCCCACCATGCTGCTCAGCGGGCTCGGCCTGGCCACCACCTACGGCGGCGGTCAGGGGTACGTGGTCGAGGACGGCAAGGTCCTCAACTTCCTCGTGGACGAGCGGTACCGCGAGGTCATCGAGTTCACGCACCGCGCCTACGCGGCCGGGCTGGTGAGCAAGCAGGTGATGACCCAGGACTACTCGGCCTTCCAGTCCGTCGGCCGCGGCGACGGCGACGTCGCGAAGGTCGGCTTCAGCTGGGGCTGGACGGCGTCGGACCGGTTCGGCGCCCGGCTCGCCGACCAGTACACGTCGATGGCGCCGCTCGAGGCGGAGGCGGGGCAGTCGACGCCGGTCACCTGGAACTACGACACCGAGAACTTCAGCCCCAACCACGTCGTGATGTCCGCGGGCACCGCGGACCGGGACGGTGCGCTCGCCGTGATCGACGCCTTCTACGACCCCGAGATCTCGGTCCAGGTGCTCTGGGGTGACCTGGGCGAGAACGTGGAGCGCGACGGTGACGGATACCGGGTGCTGCCGCCCGCCGACGAGAACAGCGACCCGTCGACCTGGAAGTGGACCACGACGCTGGCCGATGCCGGCCCCCACTGGATCCGCGACGACGTCGACGTCGAACCGCCCGCAGACCTCGCCGAGGCCACCGAGCAGTCGGAGCCGCTGCGGGAGGCGCTCGCGACCGTGGACCCGGTCACGGACATCTACCCCTTCAAGTACGTGAACATCTCCACCGAGGACCAGAGCACCATCACCCTGAACGACACCACCGTGATGAACCTCGCCATGACGGCCTTCGGGCGCTGGGTGACCGAGGGCGGCGTCGAGGAGGAGTGGGACGACTACGTCGCGCAGCTGGAGTCCGCGGGCCTCCCGCAGAACGTCGAGATCTACCAGCGCTACTACGACGAGTACGTGGCGAGCCGGTCATGACCCTGCTCCGAGAACGGGCGGACCTGCCGGGAGCCGCGGCCGCCGGTCGGGGCGCGCCGCCGGGCCGGGTCGAGCGCGCCCGGCGGCACCTGGGTCGCTACTGGCAGCTGTGGGTGCTGCTGCTGCCGGCGATCGTCTTCACGGTGGTCTTCGCGTACGTGCCCATGTACGGGATCCAGCTCGCCTTCCGCGAGTTCGACTTCCAGGCAGGCCTGACCGGGGGTGAGTGGGTCGGGCTGAAGTACTTCGAGATCTTCTTCGACAGCCCGATGTTCGCCACGGTGCTGCGCAACACGCTGACCATCAGCATCGCGACCCTCGTCGTGGGGTTCCTGGCGCCGATCGCCCTGGCGCTGATCATCAACCAGATCGTGAACGCGACGCGCAAGCGCTTCATGCAGACGGCGACCTACCTGCCGCACTTCATCTCGGTCGTCGTCGTGGTCGGCATGATCCAGGTGCTCCTGAACCCCTCGAACGGCACCGTCACCCGCCTGTTCAGCGGAGTCGGGCTCGACCTCGACCTCCTGGGCGACCCGGATCTCTTCGTCCCGGTCTACGTGATCTCCGAGGTGTGGCAGCACTGCGGGTGGAACTCGATCATCTACCTCGCCGCCCTCGCCTCGGTGGACACCCAGCTCTACGAGGCGGCCCGGATCGACGGGGCGAACCGCCTGCACCTGATCCGCCACGTCGACATCCCGGCGCTCGTGCCGACGATGATCATCCTGTTCATCCTCACGATGGGCGGGGTGCTCTCGACCGGCTTCGAGAAGATCTGGCTGATGCAGAACGCGCTGAACCTCCCCGTGAGCGAGGTCATCGCGACCTACACCTACAGGATCGGCATCCTCGGCAACCAGTTCAGCCTCGGGACGGCGATCGGGCTGTTCAACACGGTCATCAACTTCCTCTTCCTGGTCGTCACGAACTGGCTGGCCAAGAAGTTCGCCGACACGAGCCTGTGGTGAGGCCCATGACACGACTGTCCGCGCTCCGCGCCCGCACGCCCGGCGACATCGCCTTCTCGGTGGTCCTCGCCGTCGTCTGCGCCGCGATCCTGTTCGCGACGATCTATCCCCTCTGGTTCGTGGCGATCGCCTCGATCAGCGAGCCCCGGCTCGTCGCCACCGGCCAGGTGACCTTCCTGCCGCAGAACGTGAGCCTGTTCGGCTACGAGCAGATCTTCGCCGACGAACGGATCTGGACGGGCTATCGCAACACCGTGGTCTACACGGTGGTCGGCACCGCGCTCAACATGGTCGTGACGCTGCCGGCGGCGTTCGCCCTCTCGCGTCGCGAGTTCCGGCCCCGGCGCGTGCTCATGCTGTTCTTCGCGTTCACGATGTTCTTCAGCGGGGGCCTGATCCCGCAGTACCTGCTGTACCGCGACATCGGGCTGCTGGACAACTGGCTGGTGTTCATCCTCCCGACGGCACTGAACGTGTACAACCTCATCATCGCGAGAGCCTTCTTCGAGAACGCGCTGCCGGAGGAGCTCTTCGAGGCCGCCACCCTCGACGGGGTCGACTACTTCCGGTACTTCCTGAACATCGCCCTCCCGCTGTCCAAGGCGATCGTCTCCGTCATTGCGCTCTACTACCTGGTGCAGCACTGGAACGACTTCTTCACGGGCCTGATCTTCGTGCGTGACTACGAGCTGCAGCCGCTGCAGATCGTGCTGCGCGACATCCTGCTCTCCAACCAGGCCTTCGCCGGCGGGGCCGGCGGTGCGGGCGGCTCCGGCGGTGCCTACGGCCAGGACTTCGCCGACCAGATCAAGTACGGCGTGATCATCGTCTCCACGCTGCCGGTGCTCCTGCTGTACCCCTTCCTGCAGAAGTACTTCGAGAAGGGCGTCATGATCGGGTCGGTGAAGGGATGATCGACCGGCTCGTCACCCTGCACACCCATGTCGGCACCTGGGGCTGGCGCCTGCTGAAGCTGCACCTGCTCTGGCTGCTGCACACGGTGCGTGGCGGCGTCGTCCTCGGCGTCTTCCCCGCCACCGCGGCGGTGCACGAGGTGCTGCGGCACGATCTGATGAGCGACGACATCGCGGAGCGGCGTGGGCTCCGGGCGGAGTTCGACGCCGCCTGGCGAGCGAACCTGCGCACGGCGAACGTGCTCGGCTACGCGCTGACCCTGCTCTGGGCGGTGCTCCTGGTCGAACGTCAGCTGCTCGCCGGCGCGGGCAGCGGCCTCGCCGGCGCCGCCGGGAGCCTGCTGTGGTTCGCGGCCGTCTTTCTCGCGGTGGTCTCCGCGCAGGTCTGGCCGCTGGCTGCGCACTACGACGAGGCGCCCGTGCTGCACCTGCGCCGCGCCGCCACGCTCGTCCTGGCACGTCCGATGATCGCCCTCGGCACCGCCTCGGCCGGCGGCGTGATCCTCGCCGCCTACTACCTCGTGCCCGGTCTGGTCCCGGTGCTGGGAGTGGCCGCGCCCGCGCTCGCGACCACGTTCTGCCTGCGGCGCAGCGGCATCCTGCCGACGCCCGCCACACCGCACGGCCGCACGGCCGCACCGCACGACCTCACGAAGGAGAGCACGGTATGAGCACGACGACCACGCCGTCCGCGACCACCGGACCGCAGCCGGACGCCGCCACCCCGTGGCACGTCGACGGCGCCCGGCTGACCTGGCGCGGGGGCGGGGAGACCCTCGTCGTCGAACCCTGGGGGGCCGACAGCGCGCGCGTCCGGTCGGCGCAGGGGGAGGTCGTCGACACCGACTGGGCCCTGCTCCCGGCCCCGGAGGCGAAGGACGCCCGCATCGAGCTTGACGGCCCCGTCGCCACCCTGGTCAACGGCGGTCTGCGGGTGGTCCTGACCGCGCACGACCACTACCACTGGCAGGGCGGCCAGCGCCGCTTCCGGAGTCACGTCAGCTTCCAGGACGCCGACGGCCGCGAGCTGCTGGCCGAACGCGAGTCCGGCGGGGCGCTCGCCCTGCGCGCCCGCCAGTACGACGCGCTCCCCGCGGGCGGCTGGCGGACCGCGCTCTTCCTGGAGAGCCCGGCCGACGAGAAGCTCGTCGGGATGGGCCTGTACCAGCAGGACCACATCGACCTCAAGGGCTGCTCGCTCGAGCTCGCCCACCGCAACTCCCAGGCCAGCGTCCCCTTCGTCATCTCCAGCGCCGGGTACGGCATGCTCTGGCACACACCCGCCGTCGGACGGGCGACCTTCGGCCGCAACGGCACCGAGTGGTCCGCCGAGTCCGCGCCCCAGATCGACTACTGGGTCACGGCGGGCGCGACACCGGCGCAGATCACCCGGGCGTACGCCGACGCCACCGGGCACGCCCCCGTGATGCCCGAGCGGGGGCTCGGCTACTGGCAGTGCAAGCTGCGCTACTCCTCCCAGGAGCAGCTGCTGGAGGTCGCCCGCGAGCACCGGCGCCGCGACCTGCCGCTGGACGTGATCGTGGCCGACTTCTTCCACTGGCCCGCCATGGGCGACTTCCGGTTCGACGACGAGTTCTGGCCCGACCCGAGCGGGATGGTCGACGAGCTGCGGGAGCTCGGCGTCGAGCTCATGGTCAGCGTCTGGCCCCAGGTGGCGCTCACGTCCGAGAACTTCGACGAGATGTCCCGCCAGGGCCTGCTCGTGGCCACCAACCGAGGCATCGACGTACAGATGTGGTTCGAGGGGCCCAGCCGGTTCGTCGACACGACCAACCCCCGGGCCCGCGCCTACCTCTGGGACAAGCTCCGCGCCGGGTACGGGCGGCACGGCATCCGGACGTTCTGGCTCGACGAGGCCGAGCCGGAGTTCGGCCAGTACGACTTCGGCGCCTACCGGTACGACGCCGGGCAGGCGCTCGCGGTGACCAACATCTACCCGCAGACGTTCTCCCGCGCCGTGTTCGAGGGGCAGCAGGGCGACGGCGAGTCCGAGATCGTCAACCTGGTGCGGTGCGCCTGGGCGGGCAGCCAGCGCTACGGTGCGCTCCTGTGGTCCGGGGACATCCACTCCTCGTGGACGGCCATGCGGCGCCAGATCACCGCGGGCATCCACGTAGGCGCGGCGGGCGTCCCGTGGTTCACGACGGACATCGGCGGGTTCGGCGGCGGCCGCACCGACGACCCGGCGTTCCAGGAGCTCCTGGTCCGGTGGTTCCAGATGGGGGCGTTCCTGCCGGTGATGCGCCTGCACGGGGACCGGGCCCCGCAGGTGCCCGTCGTGGCGGCGGACGGCAGCCGCCGCCTGCCCTCCGGCTCGGGGAACGAGCTGTGGAGCTTCGGCCAGGAGAACTACGAGATCCTCGCGCGGTACGTGCGGCTCCGCGAGCGCCTGCGTGACTACACCCGCGACGTCATGCGCGCCGCGCACGAGGACGGTCAGCCCGTGATGCGCGGTCTCTTCCACAACTTCCCGGACGACCCCGAGGCGTGGGAGGTGGGGGACCAGTTCATGCACGGCCCGGACGTGCTGGTCGCACCGGTCCTCCAGCCCGGGGCGACGTCCCGAGCCGTGTACCTGCCCGCGGGGGCGCGCTGGACCGACCTGCACACGGGTGCCACGCACGCCGGCGGGCAGTGGGTCGAGGCGGACGCCCCGCGTCACCTCGTCCCCGTCTTCACGCGCGACGGCGCCCTGTCCGACCTGCGCGGGTACCTCGTGCCCTGAGCAACCGACCGCCCCGCGCCGCCTCCCCGCGCCGCTGTCCTGCGCCGCCGCCCCGCGCCGTCGTCCTGCCCCGCCGTCCGGCCGCGACCACCGACTGCCAGGAGAACCCATGGCCACGATCACCGCCGTCATCGACCTCGACCTGCCCGGCCCCACCATCTCCCGCCATGTCTACGGACACTTCGCGGAGCACCTCGGACGCTGCATCTACGGCGGCTTCTGGGTCGGTGAGGACTCCGACGTCCCGAACGTGCGCGGCATCCGGCGCGACGTCGTCGACGCGCTGCGCGCGCTCGGCATCCCGAACCTGCGGTGGCCTGGTGGGTGCTTCGCCGACGACTACCACTGGCAGGACGGGATCGGGCCGCGTGAGGAGCGGCCCCGCATGGTCAACTCGCACTGGGGCGACGTGGTCGAGGACAACTCCTTCGGCACCCACGAGTTCATGGACCTGTGCGAGCTGCTCGGCGCCGACGCCTACATCAGCGGCAACATCGGGTCGGGCTCGGTGCGCGAGATGAGCGACTGGATCGAGTACCTGACGCGGGCGGACGACTCGCCCATGGCAACGCTCCGCCGGGCCAACGGCCGTGACGAACCCTGGAAGGTGCCGTTCTGGGGACTCGGGAACGAGGCGTGGGGTTGCGGGGGCAACCTCCGCGTCGAGCAGTTCGCGTCGCTCGCCCGCCAGTACGCCACGTACACGCGGGACCACGCCGACAACCGCGTGTACCGGATCGCCGCCGGTGCGCACGAGGACGACTACTCCTGGACGGAGACCCTGATGCGGTCCTTCGACCCGCTCGACCAGGACGACCGGCCGGCGACGCCGTTCCAGGCGGTGTCCCTGCACTACTACACGCGGACCGGCACGTGGGCGGAGAAGGGGAGGGCGACGGAGTTCAGCACCGACGAGTGGTATCTCGCCCTGAGCCGCGCGTCCTGGATGGAAGAGCTCGTTGCGCGGCACTCCACGGTGATGGACCGGTACGACCCGGGCAAGAAGGTGGGCCTCGTCGTGGACGAGTGGGGCACCTGGTGGGACGTGGAGCAGGGCACCGAGCCCGGCTTCCTGTACCAGCAGAACACGCTGCGCGACGCGCTGGTGGCGGCCGTGCACCTCGACGCCTTCCACCGCCACGCCGACCGGGTCGTCATGGCGAACATCGCCCAGACCGTGAACGTGCTGCAGGCGATGATCCTCACGGACCCCGAGTCGGGCGCGCTCGTGCTCACGCCCACGTACCACGTCTTCGAGATGAACCGCGGGCATCACGACGCCGCCGCGCTGGCCGTGCACCTGAAGGGGGCACCGGCGCGGGAGGCCGACGGGCGCTCGCTGACGCTCGTCTCGTCGTCGGCGTCCACCCGGGGAGACTCCGCCCTGGTCTCGCTGTCGAACCTCGACGCCGAGCGCGCGCACACCGTGACGCTCGACCTCCGGGGCCGGGAGGTCATGGGTCACCGGGCCCGGGTCCTCACCTCGCCGGAGCTTGCGGCGCACAACACGGCGTCCGCTCCCGAGACGGTCGTCCCGCGCGAGCACGGCGGCGTCCGGGTGCGCGACGGCGGGCTGGAGGTCGACCTGCCGGCCCACTCGTACGTGACCCTCGAGCTCGCCATGCGTGCCTGAGCACAGGCCCTGTCTCCCGTGCGGTCATCCGGCCGCGCGGGAGTCCGAAGCAGGCCCCGAGCCGAGCCGGCCGACGACCTGGTCCAGGTACTGCGTCGCGAGCCTCGCTGCGGCGTCGTTGCGATGGAAGGCGATGTCGATGCCGTCGGTCCACTGGTCGTAGAGGTCGACGCAGGCGAGCAGCGCTCGCCCGATCTCGCCGGTGTCACGTCCGCACACGGTCGCTTCGAGCGCCCGTGCGGCGTCGGGGTCTGTCGTCTCCAGGCGCCGCACTCCCTGGAGCAGCTTTCCGTGTCGGTACTGGATCAGAGGTCCGAACACGGTCTCCCGGAGATACGAGATGAAACCGATGGCCTCGAACAGCTCGCCCCTGGCCAGCTTTGTGGCGCCGTAGTGAATCCACACCCAGAACCGATCGTCGATCCACTGAAGGTCCAGCCGGGGAGGAGAAGGAGAAGTCGCTGCGAGCGCGGTCGAGAGGCGTCCGTCTCGCTCCCACAGCACCTGAAGCTCGTCGACTCGCGACGTGAAGTCCGTGTACCGGACGAACTTGAAATCGACGTGCAGCGCCTCGGGGCCCATGAGAGTGATGATCAACCGGGGTTCCCCGACGTGCTCTCCCGTGAACCCCGCGACGAGCGGCGACCATGCCTCGATGAGTGCAAGCCGCTCACGCATCACCTGATCGAAGGCGTCGTCCTCGACCGCGAGCACCAGGTCGACGTCGGAGTACTCGTCGGGGACGCCGTTGGCGACGGATCCGCCGGCAGCGACGCCGACGATGCGCGAGTCCGATCGAACGCGGGGGAGAAGACCGTCGAGGAAACGTCCGTGCACATCGGGGAGGGGCATCGCTCTTCTTTCCTGTCGAGGTAAAGTCGAGCAGCGTAACATCCTGGTCAGACGCGGATCAAGCCGTCGACCACGTCAGCCGGTGGCGTCGATCGCGGACTGGAGCTCCTCGATGAACCGCTCGGCGGCGTCCTGGGGCGTGAGCTCGCCGAACTGGACCAGCTGGTTGTAGCGGGACAGCATCGTGTCGACCTCGCTGGCGCCGTTCGGGGTGATGGGCGGTGCGTCGCCCGCCTCCTTCGTCACCAGCTCCGTGAACGTCAGGGCCTTGCGGCCCGCCTCGTCGAGCGAGGGCTCGACCGCCGCCTGGAACTTCTCGCTCGCGGGGATCCCGCGCTCCGTGCCGAACGCCTCGGCGACCTCGGGGTCGTTGGAGAGGAAGTCGATGAGGAGCGCC
Source organism: Promicromonospora sp. MS192 (assembly GCF_049532985.1). Taxonomy (GTDB): domain Bacteria; phylum Actinomycetota; class Actinomycetes; order Actinomycetales; family Cellulomonadaceae; genus Promicromonospora. The sequence continues at coordinate 1,660,219 of NZ_CP186693.1, forward strand.
GCCTCGGCAGGGTGCTCCGACTGGGACGAGCCCGCCCAGTACATCGACGGCTTGGGGTACTGGTAGCCCTCCTCGGCGTCGGGATCGGCCGGCCAGTTCACGATCTCGTAGTCGAAGTCGGGCGCGGCGGCGGCGATCGCCGTGAAGAGGCCGCCCGGCTGGAACTCCATCGCGGTCCCGCCCACCACCAGGTTGCCCTGGTCCAGGGGAACCCCCTGCTTCTCGCTCAGGGCGGCCGCCGACGGAGAGGCCCCCGAGTCGATCCAGTCGAGCCGTCGTTGCCAGTAGGCGGCCAGGACCGCGGGATCGATCGCCACGTCGCCCTCGGCGTCGAACAGCGTGTCGCCCTGCTGGCGGGCGAAGACCTCCAGGCTGAAGGAGTCGGCGCCGAACGGGGACACGCCGCGTACCTCCCCGCCGGAGGCCTCGGTGATCGCCTCGGCGGTGGCGTCGAAGTCGTCCCACGTCCAGGTGTCCGTGTCGGGGATCGGTACGTCGTACTTCTCGAACAGGCTCGTGTTCATCACCACCCCGTTCCCGGCCACACCGATCGGGACGGCGTACAGGGTGCCGTCCACCCGGCCGGACCCCAGTACGTTCTCGGGCAGCGAGCTCGCGTCCACGAACTCCGACAGCGCGTCGAGATCCAGCAGCGCGCCACGGCCCGCGTACGAGGAGAGGTAGAGCTGGTCGAACTGGATGACGTCGGGCATGTCGCCCGCCGCCGCGGTGGTCGCCAACCGGTCCCAGTACCCGGCCCAGTCCGCGTAGGTGGGTTCGACGGTGATCCGCGGGTACTTCTCCTCGAACAGCTCGATCGCGTCGAGGGTCGACTGGTGGCGGGCGTCCGCGCCCCACCAGGTCATCGTCAGGGTCACCGGATCCTCGCTGAGCTCCGCGTCGGCGGGGTCGGGCGCGATGCCGCACCCGGCCACGCCGAGGCTCAGGGCGAGGGCGGAGGCGGTCAGCACGCCCCGTCGTGCCCGTCGTTCCATCGTGGTTCGTCCTCCGGTCGAAAGTCGTGGGCTCATCACTTGCCGCCCGTCGTCGCGATGCCACGCAGCAGGAAGCGCTGCCCGAACAGGAACACCAGGAACACCGGGATCAGGGAGACGACGCTCATCGCGAACAGGGCCCCGAAGTCGGACTGCGACTGGGCGTCGATGAACTGCCGCAGGGCCACCGGGACCGTGTAGAGGTCGGGGTCGGTCACGAAGATGAGCTGCGAGAAGAAGTCGTTCCAGGTCCAGATGAACGTGAAGATCGTGGTGGTCGCGAGCGCCGGCACCATGAGCGGCAGGATCACCTGGAGGAAGATCCGGGCGTGCCCGGCGCCGTCGATCCGAGCCGCCTCGTCGAGCTCGCGAGGGATGCCGCGCACGAACTGCACCATGAGGAACACGAAGAACGCGTCGGTGGCCAGCAGCTTGGGCACGATCAGCGGCAGGTAGGTGTTGATCCAGCCGATCTGGGCGAACATCACGTACTGCGGGATGATCAGCACGTGCACCGGCAGCATGATGGTCAGGAGCATCGCGGCGAACGCGACGGTCTTGGCGCGGAACTGCAGCCGGGCGAACGCGTAGGCGGCCATCGAGCAGGACACGAGGTTGCCCACCACGGAGCCCAGTACGACCAGCGCCGAGTTGAGCAGGTAGCTGCCGAACGGCTGGCTCAGGGCGTTCCAGCCGTCGGGGTAGTGGCTCAGGTCGAACGTGTCGATCAGCAGCCCGGGGCTGGTGAAGATCTCGTCGTTCGGGCGCAGCGAGCTGGTCACCATCCACAGCAGCGGGTACAGCATCACGATCGCCACGAGGACCAGGCCCACGTGGGCCAGGATCCGCGGGCGGCGTCGGCGCTGCCTGATGACGAGGGGGCGCGGGCCCGGCTCCGTGGTCGGTGCGGTGGTCGCGAGAGTCTCAGTCGTCATAGAACACCCAGTACTTCGAGGCCCAGAAGTTCAGGGCAGTGAACGCGCCGATGATGATGAGCAGCAGCCAGGCCAGGGCCGACGCGTACCCCATGCGGAAGCCGGCGAAGCCTTCCTGGTAGAGGTACAGCGAGAAGAAGAGCGTCGAGTCGGCCGGTCCGCCGCTGCCGTTGGAGACGATGAACGCCTGCGTGAACGACTGGAAGCTGCCGATCAGCCCGAGCACCAGGTTGAAGAAGATGATCGGGCTCAGCAGCGGCAGCGTGATCTTGCGCAGCTGCTGCCACGTGTTCGCGCCGTCGGTCGACGCCGCGTCGTAGTACTGCCGCGGGATCTGCCGCAGGCCGGCGAGGAAGATGACCATCGGCGCGCCGAAGGTCCACACGTGCAGCACGATCAGGGTGCCCAGCGCGGTGTCCGGCTCGGCCACCCAGGCGGGACCCTGGATGCCGAACAGGCCGAGGAACGCGTTGACCAGGCCCTCCCCGCCGAACACGAGGCGCCACAGCACCGCGATGGCGACGCTCGCCCCGAGCAGGGAGGGCAGGTAGAGCACCGACCGGTACAGGGCGAGGCCGCGGATGCCGCGGTCCAGCAGGAGCGCCAGGCCGAGGGCGACGGCGAGCTGGACCGGCACCGAGACCACCACGTAGGTGAGTGTCGCGACCAGCGACTTGCCGAGCCGCTCGTCGCCGACCATGCGCTGGATGTTCTCCAGCCCGGTGAAGTTCGGGTCCTGCAGCAGGTTGTAGTCCGTGAACGCCAGGTACAGGGAGGCGACCATCGGGCCGATCGTGATGCCGACGAGGCCCAGGAGCCAGGGTGCCAGGAAGACCGCCGCGGCCTTCGAGTCCCGGCGTCGTTCCTTGGCCAGGGCCTGCTTCTGGTCGGCGGTCAGACTGCCCCGGCCGCCGCGGCTCAGGGTCCGCAGCTCGCCGATCGCACTCACGACGTGGCCTCCGTGCTGGCCGGACGGGCGCGCCTGCCGGCGCCGGACCCTCCGCGGGGGATGGTGGGAGCTGAGGACACCGATACTCCTTCGGATCGTGTCATGCGTCGTCGCACAGGCGGGCGGGAATAGTGATCGTTCACTTTTCCACCCGGCGTCAACATAGTGAACGTTCACTATGCTGTCAACGCTGGTGTCGGTGCCTCGCCGGACGCCCCGAGCGAGAGGATGGCGGAATGTCCGACCACGCCGGGCGGCGGCCGACGATCGTCCAGGTCGCGCGCCTCGCACACGTCTCCCATCAGACCGTCTCGCGGTACCTGCGGCACAACGGCGGCCTCAAGCCCGAGACGGTCCGGCGCGTCGAGGCCGCCATCGAGGAGCTCGGCTACCGCCCCAACCTGGTGGCCCGCTCCATGCGCACCCGGCGCACCGGCCGGCTGGCCGTGCTGCTGCCCGCCCCCGCGTTGCTGCTGCCCACGCGCCTGCTCAGCGCCGCCGCGGTCGTGGCCCACGACGCGGGCTTCCTCATCGAGGTCGTCAGCATCGAGGGCGGCCCGCGGGAACGTGCCGGCCGGGCACTGGAGCTGATGACGTCCGGCCAGGTCGAGGGAGTGCTCTCCCTCAGCTCGCTGCCCGGGCTGACCGACCAGCCCGCGACGCCGTCGCGCGCCGCGTTCGCGGTGGTGGGGGAGTACGACGACGAGCTGCACGGCATCGGCGAGCTCGCGGACGCCTCGGTGGTCGCCGAGATCGTCGAGCACCTCGCGGACCTCGGGCACCGGCACTTCCTGCACGTCGCGGGGCCGGACGCCTGGCCGTCGGCCCGGGCCCGCCGGCAGGTCTACGCCGAGGTGATCGAGCGCCTCGGGCTCGTCTCCCACGGCGTCGTCGACGGCGACTGGTCCGCGGAGTGCGGGTACGCGGCGGTGCGCGCCCTCCCCGGAACCAGCCCCGTCACCGCGGTGGTCGCGGCCAACGACCCGATGGCGACCGGTGCCGTCCGGGCCGCCCTGGACCGGGGCTGGGGCGTGCCGGAGCGGCTGAGCGTCGTGGGGTGGGACGACCTCGAGCTGGGCCGGTTCGCCACGCCGTCGCTCTCCAGCGTGGTCGTGGACCGGGAGGAGCAGGGGCGGGTGGCCATGGAGCGGCTGATCGCGCTGGTCCGCGGCGAGCCGGAACCCGAGCGCACGCGGCTGCCGCTGAACCGGCTGGTGCTGCGTGAGTCCACCGGGCCGGCGCCGGTGCTGGGCTAGGGACCCGCTCGGCGGTGGTGGTGCGGGTCCCGGTCACGGACCTCCTGGTCCGCGAGCTCTCGCCGCGGGACGCGGGCTCGGGCGCCGTCCCGCACCCGCCGCGCTCCCTGACAGGGGAAGACCTTGTCATTGGACAAGATTCTTGACTATTCTCAACTGGTCAAGATTGTTGACTAATCTCAGGAGGGATCATGCCGGTGATGGAGGTGACGCGACTGCGGGTCGCGTCGGACAAGGCGGCCGCGCTGAGCGAGGCGCGGCCCGCGATGCTGGCGGCGTTCAGCGAGCGGCCCGGGTTCGTCCGCGCCGACCTGGTGCGGGTGTCGGAGAACGAGTGGCTCGACCTGATCGTGTGGGAGAGCTCGGCGGACTTCGCGGAGTCGCGGCGCCGTGGCGCGGACTCTGCGGCCGTGGCGACGTTCTTTGCCGCGATCGACGCCGTCGTCTCCGGTGAGGAGGGGCAGGTGTGGCAAGCATGACGCGCGCCGCCCGGGACGACGGTACTGGCCGGCAGGTCCGGCCGCGGACCGACCTGCCGATGGCGACGACGCGGCTGCTGCTCCTGCTGCAGGGCGAGATGTTCCGCCGGATCGCCGAGGAGGGGTACACGGACGTGCGTCCGCGTCAGGGCGCCGTGCTGGCCTACCTCACGCCCGAGGGGCGGCGCCTGTCCGAGTATGCGGAGCTGTCCGGTCAGCCCAAGCAGATCATCGGCACCATCGCCGACGAGCTGGAGGCAGCGGGCTACGTGGTGCGGCGGCCGGACCCCTCCGACGGTCGGGCCAAGCTGCTTGCCCCGACCGAGCGGGGGCTCGCCGAGCTGGAGGCTTCGCGGAACATCATCGCCGACCTGGAGGCGCGCGTGGCGGACGAGCTGGGCGAGGACGGCCTGGCGACGCTCATGGACCACCTGGTCCGGGCTGCGCGGGCGGTCCAGGCTGTGCGGGAGGACCGCGAGCCGTAGGTGCCACGCTGCTCTTCTTCACCGGGACGTGACGTCCGCCGGCTGGACCAGCCCGGCGCCGCCCGGACCGACGCCGGGCGCCACCCGGACCGACGCCGGGCGGCGCCGGGATCAGGCGGCGCCGGAGTGCGCCTCAGCCAGCAGGGCCGGCAAGCTGCCGACGGAGTCGATGAGGTGGGTGTGCGGTGCTGCGGCGAGCGTGGCGCGCGGGACGCCGCCGCTCAGCACGCCGATCACGAGACCGGCGCCTGCGTTGCTGCCTGCCTCGAGGTCGAGCACCGTGTCACCCACGGTGAGCACGTCGGTCGCTCGCCACACGCCGGTGCGCTCCATCGCCCGGTGCACCATGTACGGGGCGGGCCGGCCTGTGGGCACGTCGTCGGTGCACACGACGGCGTCGACCGTATCGCCCTCACGCCATCCGAGGCGGTCGAGGAGCAGTCCGGTCACCTCGGCGGAGAACCCGGTGGTCAGGGCGATCTTCGCGCCGTGGGCCCGCAGCGCCTCGAAGGCATCCAGCACCCCGGGCATCGCTACGGGCGGCGTCTCGTCGTAGGCGGTGCGGAGCAGGCGCTCGAAGTCGGCGAACGCCGCCTCGACGGTGTCTACGTCGGTTGTGCGACCGATCGTGAGCAGTGACCGGATGGCGGTGCGCTTGTCGGCGCCCATCCAGCGGGCGACGTCGGCGACCTCTGCGGTGCTGCCGTGCCCGCGCACGGCGTCGTGCAGGGCGCGGTAGACGGCTCCGCCCTCCTCGACGGTGGTACCGGCGATGTCCAGTGCGGCCAGAGCGATCATGAGTCGTTTCCTCTCGGGTGGTGCAACATGCCTGGTTCAGGGGTCAGCCGGTGAGGCCGGCGCGGTCGAGCACGTCGGTGGCCAGGCCCAGGCCGGTGGTCATGCCGATTCCGGTGGTCACGGTCGCGACGTGCACGCCGGGCTCGGGTTCGGCCACCAGGAACTCGCGGCCCGGTGCGGTCGCCTAGGTGCCCTGCCAGCGTTCGACGACGTCGAGGCCGGTGCCCAGCAGGTCCGTCAGGAGACGCATCAGGACGGCGTTGCCGGCCTCGTCCTGGAACACGGGCGCGTCGACGGCGCGGACGTGCGTGTCGCCGACGATCAGCGTGCCGTCGGCCTGGGGTGTCAGCATGAGGTTGACGTCCCACGCGGCGGCCGAGTTCCCCACGACCGTCGTGGCGGCCCGGGCCGCCCGGGAGCACGGCCTGGCCGTGGTGGCGGGGGCGCCCAACGCGGTGCGGGGGAGCTCGCACACGGCGAACGTCTCGGCGCGCGAGCTGGTCGCGCTGGGGCTGGTGGACGCGCTCGCGTCCGACTATGTGCCCGCCACGATGATGGCCGCCGTCGCGCTGCTGGTGGACGAGAGGCTGGCGGACCTGCCGCGTGCGGTCGGTCTCGTCACCTCCGGGCCCGCGCGCGTGGCAGGTCTCACCGACCGCGGGTCGCTGACCGTCGGGGCGCGCGCCGACGTCGTCCTGGTGCGGTGGTCCGGGCGGTGGCCGGCCGTGGCTGCCACCGCGCGGGCGGCCCGAGCGTGAGATCAGCGGTGGCCCGGACTCATCCGCACCAGACGCTGTCCGAGTAGTACCAGGCACCGCCCAGCACCTCGTTCGTGGCGGCGTTGCGCCACGTCATGTACGCGCGGGCGCGCACCCAGAATCCCGCACCGCCGTTGCCGCAGTTGATCCCCTGCGGGTTGAGGCCGTAGTCGGTGCGGGGCCACCAGCCGTCGTACTGGTTGTAGACGGAGGTCCAGTTCACCCACGTGCTGCCGTCCCAGGCCTGCAGCCCGTAGCGGTTCGCCGCGACCTCGTAGTCGCCGCCACCGGAGACGTCGGACACCGTGGCGGTCGAGCTCGTCCACCCGCTGTCGTCCCGGTACACGGCGACGCAGCGGGTCACCTGCTCACCCCAGCAGCTCCGCCCCAGGAGCTGGCTCGCGTACGCCGGGGCAGCGGTCAGCAGCGTGCACCCCAGCGCCAGCCCGATCCCCGCGGCGATGGTCCTCTTGATGTTCATGTCCGTCGTCCTCGATCACTCGTCCGTCGTCGGCCCCGTGGTGCGGCCCGTCCGGCGGCACCGGACCCGGCCGAGTCTGGGCATCGTGCCTATGCGCGGTCTACGCGCGGTCTACGTGCCGATGCCCGGCTGCGGGGCCGTCCGGCACAGATCCGGGTGAGGTCGGCCGTAGGACGCGGCGCCAGGCTCGCCTCTGTCATGTCCCGCATCGAGTGAGGAACGAGCATGGAGCTGGTGAGACGGCGCGTCGGCATGGCCCTCGGGGTGGTCCTGGCCATGGTGGCGAGCTTCCTGGTCGTGGCGTCGACGGCGGCGCCGGCGCAGGCGTTGGGGGACAAGTGCCCCGGGACGCAGGTCAAGCGGTGCATCAGGGTGCTTCAGGTCGGCACGTCGTACTACGCGCACGCCGGGATCGAGGACGAGGACGGCGCGTACGACGTGGCCGTGAACAGCATCCAGCTGCAGCGGCACAACGGGAGCACGTGGGTGACGGTCAAGGAGAACGGCAACTTCGACGGGTGGGCCGCGACGCGCGACGAGGGTGACACGGGCTCGCACTCGTGCACCAGCGGCGGGCACAGCTTCCGGGCGCGGGCGTTCTTCCAGTGGTCCGGGCCGGACTCGGGCGAGCAGTGGCTCACGACCGACGTCGTCCCGATCTGTGCCGGCGCGTTCCAGGTCCCGTTCCCGTGCAGCGAGACCTGGACCGGGAGCACCCGCTCCGGGCACAGCCCGGCCAACGCCGTGGACTTCAACCGGAACCCCGACGAGGGGCAGCAGGTGTACGCGTCGGCCGGCGGCACGGTGACGACCGTGCGCGACCTGGGCGGGGTGTCCTACGGCAGGTACGTCGTCATCACGCACAACGGTGGCTACCAGACCCTGTACGCCCACCTGGAGAGCTTCGCGGTGTCGGTGGGCGACGCGGTCACGGTGCGGACGCCGATCGGCCGGGTGGGCAGCACGGGCGGCTCGTCGGGGCCGCACCTGCACTACGAGCAGCGGCTGAACGGCAACGACGTGCGGGTCAGGTTCGTCAACGCGGACCCCGTCTACTACGGGGACAAGAACCTGAGCCGAGACTCGGAGTGCCTCTGACGGCGGTGGCCGACGGCAGCGGTGATGGACAGGGTTTTGCCGCGATGCAATACTCGGGCACCTCAACGGTGAGAGGACCCGCTATGTCCCGTTTTCGTCGGATGGCCCTCGCGGTCGCAGTGCTGATCGCCGCCACCCCGTTCACGAGCAGTGCCGCCGTGCCACCGGAGGACCCCGTACGAGCCGCAGCCGTGGTGAACACCTTCCGCAACCCCGTGAACCCGAGCGCCGACCCGTCGGTGATCTTCCACGAGGGCACCTACTACGCCGCCACGACGCGGGGCGATCGCGTCAGCATCTGGCGCTCGCCGAGCATCGCCACCCTGCTGGCAGCTCCGGAGGAGGTCGTCTGGCGCGACTCCGACCCGACCCGCAACACCCAGATGTGGGCGCCGGCGTTCCGGCATGTCGGTGACCGCTGGTACATCTACTACACGGCGTCGGACGGCGTGGACAGCAACCACCGGATGTACGTGCTGGAGTCGGCCGGGAACAGCCCCATGGGCCCGTACTCGTTCAAGGCCAAGATCGCCGACTTCGGCGAGTACGCGATCGACGGCGAGCCCATCACCCACAACGGTCAGGACTACTTCGTCTGGACCGGCCCGGGCCGCGGCCAGGGTGGGCCCGCGCAGCTCTACATCGCGCGGATGAGCAATCCCTGGACGACGACCGGCGGCAGGGTGGCGATCCCCGCGGACGGCGGCTGCACCGAGGTCCGGGAGGGCCCGACACCGCTCTACCGCAACGGTCGCACGTTCCTGACCTACTCCACCTGCGACACCGGCAAGCCGGACTACCAGCTGTGGATGAAGAGCATCGCGAACGGCGCCGACCCGATGGTGGCGGGCAACTGGGTGCAGCACGCCGGGCCGGTCTTCTCCCGGAACGACGCGACCGGCGTCTGGGGGCCCGGGCACCACTCGTTCTTCCGGTCTCCCGACGGCACGGAGGACTGGATCGCCTACCACGGCAAGAACACCAGCACCAACACCTACTCGTTCCGGACGACGCGGGTCCAGCGCTTCACCTGGAACGCGGACGGCACGCCGAACTTCGGCCGTCCCCTGGCTGCCGGCGCGACCCAGACCCTGCCGTCCGGTGACCCCGGCGCGGCCACCCGGGCGATCAACGACTTCGACACCGGCACCGGCCTGTGGCAGGTCCAGTACGCGGGCTCCTGGCAGTCCGGCTCGGGCTGCGGCGTGCAGTGCTTCTGGAGCGACGACCACTGGAGCGGCGCCACGAACGCCACCGCGACCATCAGGTTCAACGGCACCCAGGTCGCACTGCTGAGCGTCCGGGACAGCGGCAACGGTATCGCCGCGATATCGATCGACGGTGGCGCCGAGCAGCGCGTCGACCTCTACAGCGGCATCCGTGTCGGGGAGCAGCTGAACTACCTCAGCCCGGTGCTGCCGCCCGGGGAGCACACGCTGCGGGTCCGGGTGACCGGAGAGCGCAACCCTGCGTCGACGGCCTCGGTCGTCAGCATGGACCGGATCGAGGTCTACGGCGTCGGCTGAGCCGGGCGGTCGTCAGGGTGGGGACCGTAGCTGGATGAAAGACCTACCACCTGGTGTTGAGGCACTCTGCAAGGCCGAGTTTCGAGCTTGCACCCGCTCCCTCGCCGTGCTCGGTGAGGGCCACGACGGATCGTCCGGCACGTACCTGCCGGTGGAGGGATGTTTTCTCATGGCTACGGTCACTTTCGACCACGCGACGCGCGTCTACCCGGGCACCGAGACCCCTGCGGTCAACCAGTTCACCTTGGAGGTCTCAGACGGCGAGTTCCTGGTGCTGGTCGGGCCCTCGGGTAGCGGCAAGTCGACAGCCCTGCGCATGCTGGCGGGTCTGGAGGACGTCAACGGCGGGCACATCTTCATCGGTGACCGGGACGTCACCGACGTGCAGCCCAAGGACCGCGACATCGCGATGGTGTTCCAGAACTACGCGCTCTACCCCCACATGTCCGTGGCGGACAACATGGGCTTCGCCCTGAAGATCGCCGGCACCCCGAAGGCCGAGATCCGCCAGCGGGTCGAGGAGGCCGCCAAGATCCTGGACCTGACCGAGTACCTGGACCGCAAGCCCAAGGCCCTCTCCGGTGGTCAGCGTCAGCGTGTGGCCATGGGCCGCGCGATCGTGCGTCAGCCGCAGGTGTTCCTCATGGACGAGCCGCTGTCCAACCTGGACGCCAAGCTGCGCGTGCAGACCCGCACCCAGATCGCCTCGCTGCAGCGCCGCCTGGGCGTGACCACGGTCTACGTGACCCACGACCAGACCGAGGCCCTGACGATGGGTGACCGGATCGCGGTCCTCAACGGCGGCATCCTGCAGCAGGTCGGCACCCCGCGGGAGATGTACGACCGCCCGGCCAACGTGTTCGTGGCCGGGTTCATCGGCTCCCCGGCGATGAACATCGGCACGTTCGACGTCAAGGACGGCGGCGTCAAGGTCGGCTCCGCGAGCGTGCCGCTGGAGCGGTCCATCGCCGGCGCGATCCCGGACTCCGACGGCGGCAAGGTGACCCTGGGCTTCCGTCCCGAGTCGCTGGACGTGGTCCCGGCCGGGACCGCCGGGTCGTTCGAGGTCGAGGTCAACCTCGTGGAGGAGCTCGGCTCGGACGCGTTCGTGTACGGCTCGCTCAAGGGCGACGCCGCCGACGTGGACCTGTCCGCCGGTGACACCAACCAGGTCATCGTCCGTATCGACCCGCGTGGCGTGCCGGACAAGGGCGACGTCATCTCCGTGGCCATCCAGGCCGGCCACTCCCACGTGTTCTCCGCGACCTCGGGCGAACGCCTCGGCTGACCCCACCCCGCCCGCGGCGGAGCGGTGACATCGTCTGCGAAGGGACACGACCCGATGGATCAGCAACAGCACCAGGCGCTGGACGCACTCGTCGACCAGGTCCCCGAGGGATGGTCCCGGGTGCGGGTAGAAGGACAGGCCTGGGGCGTGACCCGCACGACGCGTGCGAACGGCAAGGTCGTCACGATCAGCGCCGAGCGCCTCAGCGACGCGCAGCAGCTCAGCGCGAACGTGTGGGTCACCACCCGAGGGGCCGTGCTCAAGCCGTGCGAGGTGCCGGCCGAGGCCGTTGTCGAGTTCCTGCAGTCCGCCGCACCCGAGCTCTCCGGTGATCGTGACGCCGCGCGTGCCGATGCGTCGGTCGCGCGGACCAGGCGTGGGTCGTCCGCAGCTGGAGGCGTGGCTCTCGTGCGCTGAGATGCTTGTCGCCGTGGGGAGGGCGCCGCTGGTGCGGCGCCCTCCCCACGCCGGTGCCCGGTCAGTCCTGCAGGGCGGACCGGAGCGTGGCCGACGCCTGCGCGACGGCGGCCTTCGCGGCGTGCGTGTCGTGCAGGGCGTTGAGCATGACGAAGTCGTGGATGACCCCGCCGTACCGGACGCTGGTCACGTCGACGCCGGCCCGGCGGAGCTTGGCCGCGTAGGCCTCGCCCTCGTCGCGCAGCACGTCGGCCTCCGCGGTGATGACCAGGGCAGGCGGCAGACCGGCGAGCTGCTCCTGGGTGGCCCGCAACGGGGAGACCGTGATCAGGTCCCGCTCCTGGGGGTCGGTCGTGTACTGGTCCCAGAACCAGCGCATGCCCTCCAGCGTGAGGAAGTAGCCGGTGGCGAACTCGCGGTAGGAGGCGGTGTCGAACGCGGCGTCGGTCACCGGGTAGAACAGCACCTGCTGCCGGAAGGTGACGTCGCCCCGCTCCTTGGCGAGCAGCGTGAGGGCGGCGGACATGTTGCCGCCCACGGAGTCGCCGGCCACGGCCAGGCGGCCGCCGTCCAGCCCCTGGTCGGCGCCCTCCTTGGTGACCCACTGCGCCACGGCGTAGGCCTGCTCGACGGCGACGGGATAGCGCACCTCGGGCGAGCGGTCGTACTCGGGGAAGACGACGGCGGCCTGCGCGCCGATCGCGAGGTCGCGCACCAGGCGGTCGTGCGTGTGGGCGTCGCCGAACACCCAGCCGGCGCCGTGCACGTAGAGCACCACGGGGAGCGGGCCCTGGACGCCGGCGGGCCGGACGATCCGGACCGGCACGGTGCCGGTGGGCCCGCCCTCGACGGTGACCCACACGTCGTCGACCTCGGGCTTGAAGATCTCGCTCGACTGCACGTCGTCGACGGCCTTGCGGCCCTCCTCGGGCGTGAGCTGGTACAGGTACGGCGGGTTGTCGGTGGCCTCGGCGAACGCCTGGGCGGCGGGTTCCAGGGACAGGCCGTGGGGATTGGCGGTCATGGGTTTCCTTCGGTGCGGGGGGTCTTGGAGTGCGGAGGGCCGGGGACGCCGTCAGGCGGTCTGCGCCGCGGCCCGCGCGATGAGGCCGGCGACCTCGGCGGGGTGGGTGAGCATCACGAGGTGCGGCGCGTCGAGCTCGACGCTCTCGCGGACCCCGGCGCGCTCGTAGCCGAAGCGCTCGACGTCGGGGTTGATCGTGTGGTCGGCGGCCGCGACGATCCCCCAGGACGGCTTGGTCCGCCAGGCGGCGACCGGCGCGGGCTCGCCGAACGCCACGGCCGACAGGGGGCGCTGCGACACGGCGAGCACCGTCGCGACGTCGTCCGGCACCCCGGCGGCGAAGACCGCCGGGAACGCGTCGACGGCCACGGACACGTCGGTGCCCGGCTCGGCGCCCTCGACCGGGTACGGCGTGTAGACCAGGTGGGCCGCGAGGTCGGAGTCGGGGAAGCCACCCTGCAGCTCGCCCAGGCTCTCGCCCTCGGCGAGCGCGTAGCCGGCCACGTAGACCAGCCCGACGACGTTCTCGGCCGCGCCGGCGACCGTGATCACGGCGCCGCCGTACGAGTGCCCCGCGAGCAGCACGGGCCCGTCGACCGACTCGACGACGGACCGCACGTACGCGGCGTCGCCGGTCAGCGAGCGGTTCAGCACGGGCGGGACGACGACCCGGAAGCCCTGGTCGAGCAGTGCGCGCGTGACCGGGGTCCAGCTTCCGGCGTCGGCGAAGGCGCCGTGCACGAGGACGATGGTGGGAGTGGATGACATGGGGGTTCCTTTCCGCGGGACGACCGCGGGAGCACGGCCGCCACGATGAGACACTTCGATCCAAGGCCGTCACCGGTGACTGCGTCCACGAAGGAAGCACGCAGGAATGGGGAGAGATGACCGACGCGCTGGGCCCGCTGCTCCGCCGGTTCCGGCACGAGGCCGACCTCACGCTGGAGCGCCTCGCGGAGCTCTCCGGGGTGAGCGACCGCACCATCAGCGACATCGAGCGCGGCGCCAGCCTGGGTCCGCAACGGCGCACCGTGGACCTCGTCGCCGACGGCCTCGGACTGGCGGACGCCGACCGCGCGGCGCTCCTGGCGGCCGCCCGGGCGGGCCGCCACCGGCCCCCGGCCGGCGTCGTCGCCCCGCTGCCGCTGCCTCGTGCCGTCGCCGACCTCGTCGGGCGGGACGCCGAGCTGTCCGCGATCGGCGCGCACGTCACGTCGGGCGCGGACGGTGCGCCGTCGCCGCTCGTGGTGCTCTCCGGCCCGGCGGTGCTCGGCAAGACGTCGCTCGCGGTGCGCGCCGCCGGCGACGTCGGCGACCGGTTCGACGCGGTGCGGTTCATCGACCTGGGTGGGTTCGGCGGGCGCCCCCTCGACCCGCACCTGGTGCTGCGCCGCCTGATCCAGGCGTGCGAGCCCGCCGTACGGTCCGTACCGACCGACCTGGACGACGCCGCCGCGCTCTGGCGCTCCCTCCTCGGCGACCGTCGCGTCCTGGTAATCCTCGACGACGCGGGCGGTGAGGAGCAGGTGCGGCCCGTCCTGCCCGCCGCCGGTCCCTCCGCGGTGATCGTCACGGCCCGCCGCCCGCTGGCCGGGCTGGACGCCACGCTGCGCGTGGAGCTCGACCGGCTCGCCCACGACGACGCCGTCGCCCTCCTGCGCCGGATCATCCCTGCGGCGCAGGGGCCCGAGGGTGACCTGCACCGCCTCGCGGACCTCTGCGACGGCTGCCCGCTGGCCCTGCGCATCGCCGGCAACCGCGTCGCGAGCCACCGCGCCTGGACCGCGGGCGGGCTCGCGGACCGGCTGGCCTCCGAGGACCATCGCCTCGACGGGTTCCGCGCGGGGGACCTCGAGCTGCGCAAGGCCTTCGCGATGTCCTACGACCAGCTCTCGGACGCCGCACGCACGCTGTTCCGGCGCCTCGGCGTGCTGACGGGACCCACGTTCACCGCTGAGCTCGGCGCCGTCCTGATCGGCTCCGGCCGGTACCCGGCCGTGGACCTGCTCGACGAGCTGGTGGACCTCGGTCTGCTGGAGGCCGCCAGCCACGACCGGTACCACCTGCACGACCTGCTGCGGATCTTCGCGCGCGACCGGCTCCGCCGGGACGAGGGTCCGCACGCGCCGACCGGGCACGCCGAGCGCCTGCGGCACTGGATCCTGGAGACCACGGTCGACGCCGGCCTCTGGTTCGAGCCCGCCCGCGGGCACGGCCCCGACCGGCCCGGGCTGGTCGACCTGTCCACCCGCGAGGCCGCGAGCGCCTGGCTGCACGACGAGGCGGACCACTGGTTCTCCGCGCTGCGCGCCGCGGCGGCCGACAAGGACGACGCCCTGGTGGTGCGGGTGGCCGAGTCCCTGCACTGGTTCTCCGACCTGTGGGTGCAGTGGGGCCAGTGGCACCAGGTCTACGGCCTGGCCGTCCAGGCGGCGGAACGCCTCGCCGACGCCGACCTGCTGGCCACGCAGCTCGGGTACCTGAGCTGGGCCGAGCTCTGCACGCGGGACGACGCGGCCCGTGGACTGGAGCACGCGCACCGCGCCCGGGACGTCGCGCGGCGCGCGGGCAACCGCGCCCAGGAGGGGTGGGCTCTGTACTACACGGGCTGGTGCGAGCTGCTGCTCGGCTCCCCTGGCGACGTCGTGCGCGACGCGCAGGAGGCGCGCCGCTGCTTCACCGACGCCGACGACGCGGCCGGCCTGCTCCAGACGCACCGCATGCTCGCCGAGGCCTACACGCAGCTCGGGCAGCGGGCCGACGCCATCGGCGCCGACCGCGCCGCCATCGACCTGCTGGAGCGGCGACCCGACCGGTTCCCCCGGGACATCGCGCTGACCACCCGGGTCGCCGCCGCGTCCGCGATCGTCAAGAACCTCGTCGAGCTCGGCGACGGTGCGGGCGCGCTCGCGACCGCGGACGCCGCCGCGTCCGCCGTCGACGAGCTCGACGTGCCCGCGCACCGCGCCATGTACCTGCGTGTGCGGGCGCTGGCGCTGGCGGCGACCGGGCGCAGGGCCGAGGCGGCCGCCGCGCTGCGCCGGGTCGTGGAGATCCGCGAGGCGCTGGGCGACCGCCGGCGCGCCGCCGCGGCCCGGGAGCAGCTCGCGGGACTCGGTTGACCCGCACCGCCACCCGGCACGCGTGCGGTGCCGCCGTCCGCCCGGGCCGACCGGCCCCGCCCTGCGGGTGAAACAGGGCGGCGTGCGCACCACGACGAGCTATCGTCTCCGGAAAGCTGGCGAGGGCGACCGCCCGTGGCCGAGGCGACGGCGGCTTGGCACGACCACGTGTGCCAAGGAGGCAGGCCGACATGATCTCTGACGACGTGCAGCGGTCCCTGGGCGTGGCCACGCCACCACCGGTCCGCGTGCTCCACCACCTCGCGGGGCGAGGCGAGGTCGACGAGGCGGAGATCGCCCGGGCACTGGGCCTGGGCATCGACGAGGTGCGCGGAGCGCTGGCCGCGCTCGAGCGGGACCGGCTCGTCGTCCGGGTGAGCGCGCCGGGGGATCCTGCGGGCGGGCGGTGGACGGCGTTCCCGCCGCGGTCGGTGCTCACCAGGCTGCTCGCCCAGCGGCGGCTGGAGCTCGCCGTCTGGGAGCTGCACGTCGACGAGATCGAACGGTCCTACCAGGTGTCGACGGGACAGGTGGCGGGCACGGGCCTGGTCGACGTCGTCGTGGGGGCGCAGCAGGTCAGCGCCCTGTACTGGCAGCTCATGGAGACCGCCACGCACGAGGTGCTGCACCTCGCCCGGCCGCCGTACCTCAAGGTCACGCCGGAGACCCAGGGGGAGCGGCCCGCCATGGACCCGGCGGTCACGATGCGCAGCGTGTACGAGAGTTCCACGTTCACCGACCCGGTGTCGCTGGAGACGGCGCTCGGCGGGCGGTCGACCGGGGCGGGGCTGCGTCTGCTGCCGCAGGTCCCGCTCAAGCTGGTCGTCGTGGACCGGCGGATCGCGCTGCTCCCCGCCGAGGGGGACGACGCCGGCGTCGCGTCGCTGGTGGTGCACTCGCCCGCGCTGGTGCGGGCCCTCCTGGAGCTCTTCGAACGGCTCTGGGAGGCGGCGGTGCCGCAGGCGCTGTGGGAGCTCCGCGGCGCCGGGGCGCCGTCGGACGAGGGCGACGAGCCCGTCCGGTACCGGTCCCCGGTCCCGCTGGAGGACCGTACGCGGTCCATCCTCGACCTGATGGCCGGCGGCCTGACCGACGAGGCGATCGCCCGGACCCTCGACATCAGCCGGCGCACCGTCCAGGCCGAGATCACCGCGCTCGCGGAGAAGCTGGGCGCGCGCACCAGGTTCCAGATCGGGCTGTTCGCCGCCGAGCGTGGCCTCCTGCCGCGCATGCACGCGTGACGCTCCGCTCTCTGCTCATCTGCGCAATTGCGCATCCTCCTCCTTGTCGGGCCCGAGGCCGCTCAGCACAGTTGTGC
Source organism: Promicromonospora sp. MS192 (assembly GCF_049532985.1). Taxonomy (GTDB): domain Bacteria; phylum Actinomycetota; class Actinomycetes; order Actinomycetales; family Cellulomonadaceae; genus Promicromonospora. The sequence goes on from NZ_CP186693.1 coordinate 1,677,148, forward strand.
CCCAACAGGGCGCAACGAGGCGACCGGCTCTCTCCAGGACAGCACTCGACACGGGCCCGTCAGGGCCGGAGGAGGAACCATGCGCTTCCCAGGACACCGTCGTGGTGTCGTCTCGATCGCGCTGACGGCGCTGCTGCTCGGGGCCACGGCCCCTGCGCACGCGGCCTCGGCGGCCGCTCCCGCGGACGCCGAGGCGGCCGACCCGGCGCCCGGCACCGAGACGCCCCGGCTCGTGGACGGGCTCGACGAGCCGGTCGACGCCACCGTCACGCCCGACCAGGCGGCCAGGTCCCACCTGACCGACCACCGGTCGCGGTACGCGATCGCGAACGTCGGCGCCACGCTGGTGACCGCCGACGTCGAGCGGGACGGCGCCCGCGAGACCGTGCGGCTGGACCAGCGGTACAAGAAGCTTCCCGTGGTGGGCGGCCAGTACGTGGTCCGCATGGAGAAGCGGGGTGGCGAACGGACGGTCACGGGTACCTCGGGCTCGTACTTCACCGAGCTGGACGTCGACACGACGGCCGAGACGCTGCCTGCGGGAGTGGCCGTCGACCGGGCGGTCGACTCGGTCCGCAAGAGCCTGTCGGCAGGCACGGCGGTCGTCGCGGGCGGCGTGAAGCCGGGCACGGCGCCGTCGGCGGCACAGGCCGGCCTGACCGGTACGGACGAAGGCCTCGCCGTCGTGCCGGCCGGGACCGGCGTCCTGGCCCGTCACGTCGTGGTGAGTGGCGCGGCGCCGGTCACCGGCGAGCCCGTGCTCACCGACGTGTACGTGAGCGCCACCACGGGCGCGATGCTGCTGAGCTCCAGCCGCCTGCGCACGCTGGCCGCACCCGGACAGGCCGCCGGTGCGCGCCCGGCCGGAGCGGGGACGGGCGCCGCCACCGAACCGCCGCCGTCCGGCAACGGTGTGACCGACGTGGTCGGCACGGGCACGAAGGCCGACGGCACGGTCGTCGACGTCCCGCTGCAGCGGGAGGACGCGACCGGTACGTACCGGACGGTCGACCTGACGCACACGGTCGCGGACGGGCGGACGGTACCGGTCACCACGTGGGACGCCACGGAGCACGACTACTTCGACACGGCCGGTACGTGGCCCGAGGGCATCGCGCCGTTCGTCTCGCCCTCCAGCACGCTCGGCGCCGACCTGACCGACCTCGGCGCCGTCGACGCGCACTGGGCCGCGGCCCAGGTCTTCGAGTACTACAAGACCGTGCACGGACGCGACAGCATGGACGGCGCCGGCATGCCGATCGACTCCTTCGTAGGCATCACCTACGGCGGCAACCCGTTCGTGAACGCCTTCTGGGACGGCACCAAGATGGTCTACGGGACCGGTGACGCGGAGTACAAGTCGCTCGCCGCCGACCTCGACGTGGTGGGCCACGAGATGACGCACGGCGTCGTCGAGCACACCGCGGGCTTCCTCTACACCGGGCAGCAGGGCGCCCTGAACGAGGCGATCGCCGACTACTTCGGCAACGCGATCGACGTCGACGTGTCCGGCATCCCGATGAGCGACCCGGAGGCGAGCCTGCTGGGCGGCGACCTGTGCCGCACCACGGCCCCGGTCGACTGCGCGCTCCGCGACCTCGACGACGGCATGACGACGGCGGACTTCAACCACCTCATCGAGACCGACGCGCGCTTCGACTACGGCGGCGTGCACCTCAACTCGACCATCGTCTCCGGCGCGCTGTGGGACGTCCGCGAGGCGCTGGGCGGCGACCTGGCCGACAAGATCGTCTACCGGGCGCTGACCGAGTACCTCACGCCGCTGTCCGACTTCGTGGACGGCCGGGACGCCGTGATCGCGTCCGCGCGGTCGTTCGGGCTCGGAGGCAGGCAGCTCAAGGTGGTGGAGCGGGCGTTCGACTCCCGCGGGGTCACCGCGAAGTGGGAGGAGACCCTGCCCGGCAAGGGCACCACGCTGCTCCTCGACCGCGTCGACACCGGGCTCTACGTCGACATGCAACCGTCCACGGGCGGTGGCTGGTGGGCGGTGCCGCGGTCCAGCGCCGACGGTTCCGAGCCGCCGTCGATCTGGGTGGGCCGTACCGACGGCCGGGGAGAGCCGCGGCAGGTGTCCGGGAACGACGGGCGCACCAACGGGTTCGCCCACACCGACGGCAAGCGGGTGGTCTGGCTCTCCGTCGCCGCGGACTACTCGGACTACCGGATCATGTCCGCGCCGGTGACCGGCGGGTACAAGCAGGTGCTCTACCGCACCACGAACCCGGTCAACGGGCTCGGGACGGACGGCGGCGTCACGTCGTGGTCCGAGCTGAACCGTGAGACCTGGATGGACGAGGTCCGCTACCTGACGGGCAGCTCCGGTCAGGTCCGCACCGTGGAGCACGACTGGTTCGGCCCGGCGACCGCGCCCACGGTGAAGGACGGCCGGATCGCCTACGTCCGGTACGAGGTCTTCGAGCACGAGGACGGGAGCTGGGACTGGGCGCTCGGCACCGAGGTGTTCGACACGCGCACCGGCAGGACGGTCCTGGCCGGGCTCGACACGGGCGCCGAGAGCGTCAGCTATCCGGCGCTCACCACCCGCGGCGCGTACTGGGTGACGGACCTCGATCCCGGCTACACGGAGGCCGGCGCCTGGCACAACTCGGTGCGGGCGTACTCGTTCGCCACCGGCCGCAGCAAGGTGCTGTTCCACGAGACCTCGCCGCAGGCGAAGCGGGCCTGGCTGCTCACCGTGTCGGACACGACGCTCACCATCACCGAGGAGGCCCCGATGGAGGCGTGGATGAACGCCACCCTCCCCTCGGACCGGCTCATGCCGCGCCTGGTGCAGTACACGCCGGACGGGAAGTACGTCGGCGCTGCCTCCTGCAGCCCGGGGGCGCAGATGTTCGCGTCCGCGGGCGAGGGCCGGACCGTCGTCTTCAAGTCGACGGCGACCTCGGTCACGGGGCTGGCGGTCGCGTCGGGCGCCAAGCGCTGCTGATCCCGCGGGCTCGGCCTGCCGGGACGTCGGTCCCGGCAGGCCGAGCCGTTCTTCGGTGCGACCGTCACACCCGGGTGCCGGGCTGCGGCTTCATGCCGTCCCCGTGACCGGCGTCTCCGAGAGCTCGAGCGTCCAGGAGCTGGAGCCTGGCAGGTGCCTGCGGTGGAAAGGGCTGGGCGCCGGTGAGCCGGTTCGTCCGCGGGGTGGTGACGGCCCGGCGGATCAGCGGAGCGTCGCCGTCGCGACGTCGCCGAGCGCCGTGAAGTAGGCGTCGAGCAGGGGGCGCAGCCGGGAGCCGGGCGTGCGGGCCCACTCCTGCCAGGCGAGGTCGGCGGCGGCGACCGCTGCGGCGGCGAGCGCGCTGGCGGCGCGGTCGTCGCCGAGCCGCTCGCGCAGCACGTCCTCGACGGCCGTCTGATCGCTGCGCCGTTGGGAGGCCAGGTGCGCCGTGAGCGCGGGTACGTCGGTGATCATGCGGATGCGCGCCCGCAGCGCGTCTCCGCGCGCGTCGGCCATGTCGCTCATCGACTCGGCCGCCCTGCGGATGACGGCCCACACGCTCGAGCCGGGCTCGGCCACATCGACGGTCTCGGCGATGCGCTGCGCGAAGGAGCCGCGTGCGGCGGCCCCCCGCGCCGCGGAGACCACCGCGTCCTCCTTCGACGCGAAGTAGCGGAAGAACGTCGCGCGCGAGACGCCGATGCCCTGGGCGATCTCGGTGGCCGTGACCTTGTCGAAGCCGTGTTCCGCGCAGAAGGTGGCGGCGGCGTCCGCCAGCTCGGCGCGCAGGATCTCGCGGCTGCGATCGCGCACATCGTTGACCATGAACCGAAGTCTACAGGGTGATACTGTATCTGCCAGATGAGACATCGTCTCACCTTCGCGACACGATCAGAGAGACGGATGAACGACCGATGACCCAGACACCGACCAGGGACATCCCTCTTGCCCCCGACGGCGGCGGCGCGCACGCAGCGGGAGGTGCCGGCGCTCGTCGGCGCGGCTCGCAGGCGATCCTCGCCGTTCTCGCCTTCGCGGGTCTCGGGGCCTCGTTCATGCAGACGATCCTGATCCCGATCCAGGGTGAGCTGCCCGAGCTGCTGAACACCACCAGCGACAACACCGCATGGGCGATCACCGCGACCCTGGTGGCCGCCGCGGTCTGCACGCCCGTCGCGGGACGGCTCGGTGACATGTTCGGCAAGCGCCGGGTCGCCATGGCGCTCCTGCTGCTGCAGGCGCTCGGTGCGATCCTCGCCGGCCTCTCGAACGACGTGGTGACCCTGATCGTCGCGCGGGCGCTGCAGGGCATGGCGGCCGGCGTGATCCCGTTGGGCATCGCGATCCTGCGCGACGTGCTGCCGCCGCGGAAGCTCGGCGCGGGAATCGCTCTCGTCAGCGCGACGCTCGGCGTCGGCGGCGCGCTCGGCCTGCCGCTGAGCGCGGTCGTGGCCGAGCACCTGGACTGGCACGCCCTGTTCTGGGTCGCGGCCGCCATCGCCGTGCTCGCCTTCGTGGGCTACGCGGTCTTCGTGCCGTCCAGCACGCTGCGCACACCCGGGCGCGTCGACGTCGCCGGCATCGTCGGGCTGACGCTCGGGCTCGTCGGCGTGCTCGTCGCCGTCTCGCGCGGCGGCGAGTGGGGCTGGGGCGACGTTCGGACGCTGACCCTCCTGGCCGGGGGAGTGGTGGTGCTGGCGATCTGGGGCGTGATCGAGCTGCGCGTGCAGGATCCGCTCGTCGACCTGCGGGTCAGCGTGCGCGGACCGGTCCTGCTCACCAACCTCGCCTCGGTGGCGATGGGCTTCGCCCTGTTCGCGTCGAGCGTGGTGCTCCCGCAGCTGCTCGTGCTGCCGCGGGTGACCGGCATCGGGCTGGGGCTGACGCTCACCGTCGCGGCGCTCGTCCTCGCGCCCTCGGGGCTGGCGATGATGGCCATGTCTCCCGTCGCCGGCAAGGTCGAGCGGCGCTGGGGCGCCAAGGTGCTGCTCATCGTCGGCGCGGTGGTCCTCGCCCTGGCCTACGGGATCGCACTGGTCTTCCATGCCGAGGCGTGGCAGATCCTCGCCGTCAACGTCGTCCTCGGTGTGGGGGTCGGCCTCGGCTACGCGGCCATGCCGGCACTCATCATGCAGGCGGTGCCCGTGCACGAGACCGGGGCCGCGAACGGGCTCAACGCACTCATGCGCTCGCTCGGCACGAGTATCGCCGCGGCCGTCGCCGGCGCGGTCCTGGCCCTGTCCGCCACGACGGTCGACGGCGTCACGGGACCGAGCGAGGACGGCTTCCTGCTCACGCTGACGCTCGGGCTCGGCGCGGCGGTCGTCTGCGTGATCGTCGCAGCCTTCATTCCCCGGCCACGGGCGGACCAGCAGGACGGCGCGGCCGAGCCTGCGTGACCGGGCCGCATGGGCGGCGACATCCCGAGCCCGATCCGGGCCGGCATCATGCCGCGGTCCGTATGCTCAGCGCGTGAACGGCGCACGCAGCAGGCTCGGTCTGAGCACATGGATCGTCCTCGGGATGGCCGCCCTCGCGGCCGCGTGCGTGCTGAGCGGCCTGCTGCCCGCACAGGACGCCCGGGCCCTGGGCGCACGCACCGCACCCGTGCTCGGGTTCGCGGTCGCCATCACGATCGTCGCCGAGCTCGCACGGGACGCCTCGGTGTTCGAGGTGCTCGCGCAGCTCCTCGGCCGCTGGGGCCGGCGCCGGGTGGTCGTGCTGTGGGTGTGGGTCGTGCTGCTGGCCGTGGTCAGCACCGTGTTCCTGTCGCTGGACACCACCGCGGTCATCCTGACGCCGCTCGTCGTGCTGCTCGCACAGAGCATCCGGATCCCGCCCCTGCCGTTCGCGCTGGCGACCATCTGGCTGGCGAACACGGCCTCGCTGCTGCTGCCGGTGTCCAACCTGACCAACCTGCTCGCGGCACCCGCGATCGGCGACCACCCTTTCGCGTTCCTCGCGCTGAGCTGGGCGCCGGCGCTCGTCGGCGTCGTCGTGCCCGTCATGATCCTCACCCTCCGGTACCGGGGGGTCCTGTTCTCGACCTATCAGGTCCCCGCGCAGCGCGTGCCCTCCGACCCCGTGCTCTTCTGGGGCGCCGGGCTGGTCCTCCTGGTGCTGCTGCCCCTGCTCGCGGTCACGCCGCACGTGTGGGTCCCCGCGACCGCCGCCGTCGTCGTGCTCGTCGTCCTGTTCCTCGTACGACGTCGGAGCGCTCTGCGGCCCGCGCTCGTGCCGTGGCAGGCCCTCGGGCTCGCCGCGTCGCTGTTCGTCCTGGTCGAGACGGCGCACGCCCACGGCCTCACGGCCCTGCTGACGTCGGTGACCGGCGCGGGCCACGGCGCGGGCGAGCTGCTGCGCGTCGCGGGGCTCGGTGCACTGGCCGCCAACGGCATCAACAACCTGCCCGCCTACCTCGTGCTGGAACCGATCGCCGCGGGCGACCCTGTCGTGCTGATGGCTCTCCTGATCGGCGTGAACCTCGGCCCGCTGGTCACGCCCTGGGCGTCACTGGCGACGCTCCTGTGGCACCAGCGCGTCGTCGCGCTCGGCGTCACGTTCCCGTGGCGACGCTTCGCCGCCTGGGGCCTGGTCGCGGCCGTGCCCACGGTGAGCCTGGCCGTCCTGGCGCTGGCGATCGTGGGCGGATAGTCGCGGAGGCGCTCGCCGGCCACCGTCACGGTGGTGACCACCTCGGACAGGGGCGGTGCGGGGGTGTGGCACACCCATGGAGATCGCGGCCTCCCGCGAAGGGCGCGGCGTCCATACGTTGTCTGTGCCGAGGTTCTCGTCTCACGACGGACGCCTCGGCGCGACAACCACTGCACATTGGAGGAATCGATGCGGTACACCCCCCAGGAGGAATCGAACCTGGAGGTCGTCCAGGCTGCCCTGGCCGAAGGAGCGGAGGACTTCACGAGGTTCTTCACGGAGATCTTCACCGAGTCCACCACCTGGACGATCGCCGGCCACGGTCCTGTCGCCGGTGAGTACAGCGGTCTGAAGGACCTGCACGAGAACGCGGAGAAGGCGCTCTTCGACCGACTCGACGGGCCGCTGGCGATCACGCCACGAGGCCTGTGGGCCGACGGCGACGACGTCATCATCCGTATCGACAGCACGGGTCGTGCTCGGGACGGCAAGCCGTACCACAACGGATACCTCTACATCCTGACCATGAAGGACGGGAAGGTCGTGTCCGGCATCGAGTGGCTCGACCTGCACGCCTACTACGACATCGTCGAGCGTGTGACGGTCTGACGGGCGCGAGCTGCTCCTCCCGGAGGAGAGAGCACCACAGCGAGCCGCGGTGTCCCGCGGCTCGCTGTGGTCGTGCGGCTCGCCGTGGTCGTGGGGATCCAGCGCGCCGAGCGTCCCGGGGGACGGGCGGCCGGCACTAGTGCGCTCAAGACACCGGCGCCTGGGCGTCAGGGCTCAGGGTGGCGAGCAGCTGCAACGACTCCTCCGCCTCGCTCCCTCGTCGCGCGTCGCAGACCAGGAGGCGCAGGCCTTGCGCCGCGGGGACGACGAAGTCGTGGAACTCGAGCGCGAGCTGCCCGACCACCGGATGGAGCAGTGTCTTGGTCTGGTGACTCTTGCCGATCACGACGTGCGCACCCCACATCTCTGCGAAGTCGGCGTCGGCCTCGGCGAGGTCGTCGACGAGCTCCTGGATGTCGCCGCGTACCGACGTCTTGCCCCACGCCTGGCGGAGCGCCCCCACGGTCTCGAGCGCGACACGCTCCCAGTCCACGTAGAAGTTCCTCGCGAAGGGATCGAGAAACATCATCCTGGCGAAGTTGTCCGTACGCGAGAAGCCCCGGTACAGCGTCCGGCCGAGGGAGTTCGTCGCGAGGATCTGCTGGCTCTCGTTGTAGACGAACGCAGGGTTCAGCGACCACCGGTCAAGAAGTCCCTGGATCTCGGGCGACACGTCCTCGCTCAGCGGAGATCGCTGCTGCACCACGTCCGCGCCGGCCAGGCGGTACAGGTGAAGACGTTCGTCCTCGCTCAACCGGAACACGCCGACCAGGGCGTTCAGCAGCTGCGGGGAGGGGTTCGCCTCGCGACCCTGCTCCAGGCGCGTGTAGTAGTCGATGCCCACGCCTGCGAACGTCGCCACCTCCTCGCGTCGTAGTCCTGCGACGCGCCGTCGGCCGCGGGCCAGGCCCAGGGACGCAGGTTCCGTTGCTTCGCGGCACCTGCGCAGATAGGCGCCGAGCTCAGTCCTCACGCGCCGAGCGGTGTCGGCCATGGAGCGACTATAACCAGCGGTTCCGGCTGGCCGGGCCGATGCGGCCCCACGTCGTCTAGACTCTCCCCGTCTGACCGACAACAGCGTCGGGTCTGGTCGAGTGCCGATGAGCGCCGATCGGGGCTGGAAACCCCGGACGCCCCACTCGTCGAAAGGACACTCCCTTGACCTTGCCTGCCTCGGCCGCGCCCGCGCGGCGCTGGTGGATCCTGGCCACCGTCTCCCTGACCCAGCTGCTCGTCGTCCTCGACGGCACCATCGTCAACGTCGCGCTGCCCAGCGCGCAGACCGACCTCGGGCTGTCCGACACGGCACGCCAGTGGGTCGTCACCGCCTATGCCCTCGCCTTCGGCGCGTTCCTGCTGCTCGGCGGGCGTATCGCCGACTTCTGGGGGCGTCGCCGCACCTTCGTCCTGGGCCTCGTGCTGTTCGGGGCCGCCTCGGCGTGGGGCGGCCTGGCGCACTCGGGCGCCGAGCTGCTCGTCGCCCGCGGCGTCCAGGGCGTCGCCGCGGCGCTCATGGCGCCCGCCGCGCTGGCCATCATGACCGTCACGTTCCCGCACGGCCGGGAGCGCAACACCGCGTTCGCGATCTTCGGCGCGGTGGCCGGTGCCGGGTCCGCCGTCGGGCTGCTGGTCGGCGGCGTGCTCACCGAGTTCCTCAGCTGGCGGTGGTGCCTGCTGGTCAACGTGCCGTTCGTCGCGGCCGGCGTGGTCGCGGCGCTCGTGCTGCTGACCGAGAGCCGCGCCGAGGGTGACCGCCGCTACGACGTGCTGGGCGCGCTGACGGTCAGCACGGGCCTGGCGGCACTCGTCTACGGTCTGACGCTCGCCGAGGAGTCGTGGACGTCGGCGGCGACGCTGGGCATGCTCGCGCTCGGGCTGGTCCTGCTGGCGGCGTTCGTGCTCGTCGAGTCCCGGTCCAACCACCCGCTGTTGCCGCTGCGGGTGGTGCGGCACCGGGCGCGTGCCGCGGCGTTCCTGCTGCAGGCGATCGCCGGCGCGGTGATGATCGGGGCGATGCTGTACCTGACCTTCCACCTCCAGATCGTGCTGGGCCTGAGCCCGCTGCTCGCCGGGCTGGCGAGCCTGCCGATCACCGGCGGCATCATGGTCACGGTCCCGTTCGCGACGAGGCTGCTCAATCAGATCGGCCCGCGCCGGCAGCTCATCTTCGGCCCGCTCATCAGTGCGCTGGGCGTGGCGTACCTGAGCCTCATCACCGTCGACGGCAGCTACTGGGCCCAGGTGTTCCCCGGCGTGCTGGTCATGGGCGTCGGCATGGGCTTCACGTTCGTCCCGCTGCAGAACCTCTCCCTGCTCGGCGTCGCCCCGCACGACGCGGGTGCGGCCGCGGCCACGGCCAACGCGTCCAACCAGGTGGGCGGGTCCATCGGCCTGGCCGTCGTGACGGCCCTGTACGTCGCGGTCACGGCGAACGCCGACGACCCTTCCTCGGCGCAGGCTGCGGTGGAGGGGTACTCCGCGGTGTTCCTCGCCGCGGCCGGCATCCTTGTCGCGGCCGCGGTGGTGGCCGCGGTGCTGATCGGCAAGAACGCGATGAAGGAGGCAGCCGCCTCGGAGCAAGGACCGCTCCTGCACGTGGGCTGACGGTGGCCGGAGCCGCTCGGGGGGGCTGATACGTGACGCACGCGCAGACGACCGCGGGGTGTCTCGTGCCACGATGGGCGGTGCGCGTCACCGACCCGCGCGTCCGCCCAGCCTGACCGTCGAGAGGTACCGTGCAGATGCCCCCTGAGCCCCCGCAGCTCGTCGAGCGGTTCTATGAGCTCGCCAAGAACGGCGACTGGCCGGCGGTCCGCGCCGGCTGGCGCTCGTCACCGGCGTTCGCCCGTGAGTGCGCCCACCACGTGAAGCCGTCGTCCGGCTGGGGATTCCTCCACCAGGCCGCGTACGCGGGTGACCGCGCCGCCGCGGCCGAGCTCCTCGCCTGCGGCGCGGACGCGGGCGCCGTCAGCAGGGAGGGGGAGACGCCGGCCGACGTCGCACGGCGGCGCGGCCATGCCGAGGTCGCCGTCCTCGTCGAGGGCGCGATCGAGGCGGACAACCTCTGGGAGCCGCCGACCAGTGCGGACTTGCTCCCGAGCAGCCACCGGTGGGGCGAGGGGCGGCGGCGTGTCGCCACGGCGCCGATGGTCGTCCAGTACGCGGGCAGCACCGTCAAGATCGAGCCGGGCGAGACGTACTGGGTCGACGACCTGGAGCGCACGCTCGTCGGCTGGCACGGCACCTACTCGCCACCGCTCGGCATGGACGCCTACCCGATGGTCGACACCGGCCCCGAGGTGATGCAGCCCCGCCCGTTCCCGGTGCGAGTGACGACGTCCGGCTCGATGCTGGACGGTGCACGCGACGTCGACCGGGGAGCTGCACATGTCTGACCAGACCACGCCACAGGACCCGACCACCCAGCACCCGCAGCCGGAGCAGCCGGCGGACGACCTGCAGCCGCCGGGCCGTACGGACGAGATGTCGCAGCAGCCGGACCACGGCGAGTCCACCTACGAGGGCTCTGGCCGGTTGGCCGGCAGGTGCGCACTGATCACGGGCGGCGACTCCGGCATCGGGCGGGCGGTGGCGATCGCCTTCGCACGCGAGGGTGCCGACGTCGCGATCTCCTACCTGCCCCAGGAGGAGCCGGACGCTCGCACCACGGCACGGTGGGTCGAGGACGCGGGCCGCACAGCCGTGCTGCTGCCGGGCGACATCCAGGACGAGGAGTTCTGCCGCCGCCTCGTCGCCGACGCGGCGGCCGGGCTCGGCGGCCTCGACATCCTGGTGAACAACGCCGCCTACCAGATGTCGCAGGACGGTGGTCTGCGCGACATCACGACGGCCCAGCTCGACCGGGTGCTCAGGACCAACCTCTACGCGCTGTTCTGGATCACGAAGGCGGCACTGGACCACCTGCCCCGCGGGGGGTCGATCATCAACACGACATCGGTCCAGGCGTTCGAGCCGAGCCCGCAGCTGCTGGACTATGCCACGACCAAGGCGGCGATCCTCAACTTCACCAAGGGGCTCGCGCAGCAGCTGGCGCCGGAGGGCGTACGCGTCAACGCGGTGGCGCCGGGGCCGATCTGGACGCCCCTGATCCCCGCCACCCTGCCGGACGAGAAGGTCGAGCAGTTCGGCGGTGACACGCCGCTGGGCCGCGCCGGCCAGCCCGCCGAGCTGGCGCCCGCCTACGTGTTCTTCGCGTCCCAGGAGTCGAGCTACATCACGGGCGACCGGATCGGCGTGACGGGTGGTCGCTCGCTGTGACGGGAGGCGGCATGGACCACTCACGTGTCCCGGTGCTCGAGGCGCTGCAGGAGTTCCGCAGGCGCGGCGATGTCGTGTTCGGCCCACCGGCCCACGGCCAGGGCAGAGGCGCGGACCCTCGGGTCGTCGGTGTGGTCGGCGAGGGAGTGTTCACCTCGGACGTGCTGATGCTCAACGGCCTGGACGACCGCCGCCAGTCGCAGGGGGTGCTGTCGCAGGCGCAGGAGCTCATGGCGGACGCCGTCGGCGCCGAGCACGCGTTCTTCTCCACCTGCGGGAGCTCGTTGTCGGTCAAGAGCGCCATGATCTCGGTGGCCGGTCCGGGCGAGAAGCTCCTGGTGTCGCGCAACGCGCACAAGTCGGTGATCGCCGCGCTGATCATCAGCGGGATCGATCCGGTGTGGGTCCATCCGCACTTCGACGATCACCTGCACCTGGCCCACCCGCCCGAGCCGGACGACGTGCGGGCCGCGCTGGAGGAGCACCCGGACGCGAAGGGCATGCTCCTGATCTCGCCGACCGACTGGGGTACGTGCGCCGACATCGCCGGTGCGGCGAGCGTGTGCCACGAGTACGACGTCCCGCTGCTCGTCGACGAGGCCTGGGGCGCCCATCTGCCGTTCCACGACGACCTGCCGGCGTGGGGCATGCACGCCGGCGCCGACCTGGTGGTCACGAGCGTGCACAAGATGGGCGGCGCCATCGAGCAGAGCTCCACGTTTCACCTGCAGGGCGGTCGGATCGACCCCACGGTGCTGCAGGCCCGCGAAGACCTCCTGGGCACGACCAGCTCCTCCAGCCTCGTGTACGCGACGCTGGACGGTTGGCGGCGGCAGATGGTCGAGCAAGGCCGCGACCTGTTGGGCGGCGCCCTGGAGCGCGCCGCGCGCCTCCGATCCGCGGTGGACGGGCTCGAGGGGCTCGAGGTGATGGGCCGCGAGGTCGTTCGCCCCGGGGGCGCGGCGGACCTTGACCCCCTGGCGGTCACGATCGATGTCCGGCCGCTGGGGATCACCGGGTACCAGGCGGGGGAGTGGCTCCGTGCTCGGTGCCAGATCGACGCCGGGTCCACCGACGCCTGCCGGATCGGCGTCCGCCTCACGCATGCTCATGGTGACGCCGAGGTGCAGCGGCTCGTGGACGCGCTGACGCTCCTGCCCCGCGAGGCGCCCACGCTGGAGCGTCCGCCGAGGGTCGCCCTGCCGCCGGGTCCGTCGTTCGAGGTGGAGACGGCGATGTCGCCGCGCGACGCGTTCTTCGGGCCGGTCGAGCAGGTGCCGATCACCGAGGCGGTCGGCCGTGTCGCGGCGGAGATGGTCAGCCCGTACCCGCCGGGCGTGCCGGTGCTGGCCCCCGGGGAGGTGGTCGGCGCCGAGGCTGTCGAGTACCTCACCACCGGAGTGGCGGCCGGGATGCTCGTTCCCGACGCGGCCGACCCCGAGCTGACCAGCCTGCGCGTGGTCGCGCGGTAGCGGGCGGCCACGGCTGCGGCACGCCGGGCGCCGGTGCCGGTGCCGGTGCCGGGACGCTCACCGCTCGGCGGATTTCTGCTGGTGCGATGCCGGACCCGGATGGGAACGTACCGCGACGGCGTGATCCGGCGTGGTGCCGGCCACCGGAGGGAGAGGGCAGCACAATGATCAGCCTTGCCGAGCTGGACGCCGTGGCGGCGGAGCGATCGTTCAGCGGGACCGTGACGGTCGACGTCGACGATCACAGAGTCCTGGAACGCTCCTACGGGTTCGCGCATCGTGCCCTGCGGGTGCCCAACACCTCGGCCACGCGGTTCGCGATGGCGAGCGGCAGCAAGAGCTTCACCGCCCTTGCGATAATGCGGCAGGTCGTGGCCGGGACGCTGCGGCTGCAGGACCCCGTGCGCCGGTTCCTCCGCGACGATCTTCCCCTGATCGACGACGGCGTCACCATCGAGCACCTGCTCACCCACACCTCGGGGATGGGCGACTACCTCGACGAGGACGACGACTGGGACCCCGCCGACCATGTCCTCTCCGTCCCGGTGCACACCCTGGAGACCGCCGAGTCGTTCCTCCCGATCCTGGACGGCCTGCCGAGCAAGCACGAGCCTGGTGCGCGGTTCACGTACTGCAACGGTGGCTACGTCGTGCTGGCGATCGTGCTCGAGCGGGTCACCGGGCGACAGTTCCAGGACGTCGTGGACGCCGAGGTGATCCGGCCCGCGGGACTGACCGGCACGGCATACCTGCGGTCGGACGAGCTGCCCGGCGACGCCGCCCTGGGCTACCTGCACCCGGAGGGCGACCGGAGCAACGTGCTGCACCTGCCGGTGCGCGGCAACGGTGACGGCGGCGCCTACACGAGGGCCGCTGACCTGCACCAGTTCTGGCAGGCGTTGCATGCCGGTGCGATCGTGCCATCCGACGTGCTCACCGAGATGACCCGCCCGCGTTCGGACGTGCCGGACGAGGACCTGCGGTACGGCATCGGATTCTGGCTGCACCCGGAGGACCCGGCAGTCGTGATGGGCGGCTTCGACGCGGGCGTCGCCTTCCGGTCGACGCACGATCCCGCCACCCGTACGACCGCGACCGTGCTGAGCAACTGCACCTTCGGGTCGGGAGCCGTCGTGACGCTGCTCCAGGACTCCTGGCTGGACGTGCTGCCGCCCCGGTCGTGAACTCCGGCTGTCCCGTTCCTCACCGCGGGGCGAATTTCGCCCGACGGTCATGCCGGCTGTCCGGGCGTGGTTCTCCTGCTGAGCGCCACGCGGGCCATGCTGTGGCTGGGAACGCCGCACCTCGGCGGTCTCACCGGCTGGCCGGTGGGGGAGAACGGGCGCGCCGCTGCTCTCAGCAGAACCCGCGCCGCCCGCCGGTGGCCCCGACCTACGCTCAGGCATGGCCGAAACCGTCCCGCCCCCACGCCCGAGGCGCGAGCCGCTGCTGCGCCACATGCTCGGTGAACGTCTGCGCCACCTCCGCCGCCTGCGCGGGGAGACGCTGGAGCAGACGGCCCGCCGCGCCGGGATCTCGCCCCAGTACCTCTCCGAGATCGAGCGCGGCGTCAAGGAGCCGTCGAGCGAGATGATCGCGGCGATCACCGGTGCGCTGGAGATCGAGCTGGTCGACCTGGTCCTCGCGGTCGCCGACCGCCTGGTCGTCGTCCGGCAGGCCGTGCCGGTGCGCGGGACGGCGGGGCAGCCCACCTGCCAGGCGGCGTTCGCGCTCGCCGCCTGACGGCTCGGCCGGGGCTCCGGGCCTCAGTCCCCGGTGCCCCGGCCGCCGACGCCGTCCCGCCACGTCAGCGCTGGTCGATCACGTGATCCAGCAGGCCGTACTCCCGCGCCGCTTCGGCGGTGAAGATCCGGTCGCGGTCCGTGTCGGCGCGCAGGGTGGCGGTGCTCTGGCCGGTGTGCCGGGAGAGCGCGGCCTCCATGTCGGCGCGGATGCGCACCACCTCGTCGGCCTGCAGGATCAGGTCCGGGATCGCGCCACGGCCCTGGGCCACGGGCTGGTGCAGGACGACCCGGGCGTGGGGGAGCGCCGCCCGCTTGCCGTCGGCCCCGGCCGCCAGGAGGACGGCGCCGACCGCGACGGCCTGCCCCACGCAGGTGGTCGACACGGGGGAGCGGATGTAGCGCATCGTGTCGTAGATGGCCATCCCCGCGCTCGGGTCGCCGCCCTCGCAGTTGATGTAGAGCTGGATGTCGCCGTCCGGGTTGCTCGACTCCAGATGGATGAGCTGCGCGATGAGGGCGTTGGCGACCCCCGAGTCGACCGCGGTGCCGAGGTAGATGATGCGCTCCGACAGGAGCTGGGAGTAGACGTCCATGATCCGCTCGCCCCGCGGGTGCGCGGCGATGACGTTCGGGATGGTGTAGGTGCTCATCGGGCGTCCTCCTCCGTCACGGTGCTGAAGCCGGTCCGCCGGCGCTCGCGCGGCCGGATGCTATCGAAGCTGGTGACGATCGTGTCGACGAACCCGAAGTCGAGCGCCTCCTGGGCCGTGTACCAGTGGTCGTGCAGGGAGTCCTCGAAGACGCGGTCGACCGGCTGGCCGGTGTCCTCGGAGACCAGCCGCAGGATGGTGTCGCGGGTGTGCCGCAGGTCGTCGGCCTGCAGCTCGACGTCCACGGCCGTGCCCGCGATGCCTGCCGAGCCCTGGTGCATGAGCACGCGGGAGTTCGGCAGGGCCCGGCGCTTGCCCTTCGTGCCCGCGGACAGGAGGAACTGGCCGGCGCTGTAGGCGATGCCGAGCACCAGGGTCGAGACGTCGTTCGGGATGGTCCGCATGAGGTCGCGGATCGCCAGCATCGACGGCACCGAGCCGCCGGGGGAGTGGATCCACAGGTCGATGTCGTCGGAGGGGTCCTCGGTGGCCAGCGCGATGAGCTGTGTCATCAGCAGGGTGCCGTTGTCGTCGTCCAGGGGTCCGTCGAGGACCAGGACGCGCCGTTCGTACAGCTCGCGTCGGGAGTGGGTGCCGAACTGGGGCGGCTTCGGTGTGTCGGTCATGACCTCACCGTGCACTCCTGGGAGGGGTGCCGGCGGGAACATCTGCCCAGAGCAGGACTGCTCAGAGCAGCGGGCGCGCCGTCCCGCCGTCGCCGAGGGTGCGGACTACTAGCTATAGGTATGGACCTAATGGGTATAGGCTGGAGAGATGAACCGGCCCGCCCTCACCCCCGCCACGGTGGTCGCCGAGGCGGCGGTCCTCGCCGACGAGCACGGCCTGGAGGCCGTCACGCTGTCCGCCGTCGCGCGGCGGCTCGGCGTGCGGACGCCCAGCCTCTACTCGCACGTCCGCGACCACGCCGCGCTCCTGGACGGGATCAGCACGCTCGCGCTGGAGGAGCTCGCGGGCCGGATCGCCGAGGCCGTCGCCGGCCGGGCAGGGCACCCCGCGCTCGACGGGCTCGCGCAGGCGCACCGGTCGTTCGCCCGGGAACGGCCCGGCCGCTGGCAGTCGCTCCAGCGCCGGGTAGGGCCCGCGGTCGCGGCGTCCGACGCCGCCCGGACGGTCGCCGCGCTCATGGACGCCGTCCTGCGGGGGTACGACATCCCGCCGGGCGACCGCGTGACGGTCACACGGCTGGTGGGCAGCACCATCAACGGCTACCTCACGCTGGAGCACGTGGGCAGCTTCGACCACCGAGAACCCGCCCCGGAGGTGTCGTGGCACCGCACCGTCGACGCGCTCGACACCCTCCTGCGCACCTGGCCGACCGGCCAGGAGACGTGACGCCGGCGAGCCGGCACAGGAAAGGACCCCCATGTTCACCACACCCCTGACCGCAGCGTTCCTGCACGGCACCACGGAGGTCGAGGCCACGGCCCGGGGCCTGCGCCCGCACCGTCTCCCGCTGTGGGTCCGCGACCAGTTCCCGGACCCGCAGCTGCTGATGGTGGAGGGCCAGCCGTCGGGCGTGCGCGTGGTGGTGGCCACCTCCGCCCGCACGGTGTCGCTCGTGACCCATCCGCTGCGTGTCGCCTACCGGGGCGCGGACCGGCCGCGGGGCGCCGTCGACCTCGTGGTCGACGGGGAGCCCGTGGCCAGCACGGTGCTCGACGGCGGTGACCTGATCGAGGCCGACCTCCAGACGGGGTCCTCCGAGTTCCGGCCCGGCCCCTCGCACACGGCGACGTTCGACGGCCTGCCCGGCGGCGACAAGGTCGTGGAGCTGTGGCTGCCGCACAACGAGTCGGTGGAGCTCGTCGAGCTGCGCACCGACGCGCCGGTCGCCGCGGTGGAGCCCTCCCGGCGCGTCTGGCTGCACCACGGCAGCTCCATCAGCCACGGTTCGAACGCGACCGCACCAACCCGGATCTGGCCCGCCGTCGCGGCCCGGCTCGGCGACGTCGACCTGCGCAACCTCGGCCTCGGCGGCAGCGCGCTGGTGGACCCGTTCCTCGCCCGCGTGATCCGTGACAGCGAGGCCGACCTGATCAGCCTCAAGCTGGGCATCAACGTCGTCAACCTCGACGGGATGCGGCTGCGCACCTTCGTCCCGGCGGTGCACGGCTTCCTCGACACGATCCGCGACGGCCACCCGGACACGCCGATCGTGCTGGCGTCGGCGATCTTCTGCGCCATCCACGAGGACACCCCGGGGCCGGGCGCGGTCGACCCCGCCACCCTCGGCACCGACCAGGTCCGGTTCGTCGCGACCGGCCGCAGCGAGGAGCAGCGGCAGGGCAAGCTCACGCTCCGGGTGATCCGCGACGCCCTGGCCGAGGTGGTCGAGCGTCGTGCCGACCCGAACCTGCACTACCTGGACGGTACCACGCTCTACGGCCCCGACGACGCCGTCGAGCACCCGTTGCCCGACGCCCTGCACCCGGACACCGCCACCCACGGGCTGATCGGCGAACGGTTCGCGCGGTACGCCTTCGGCGCGGACGGGCCGTTCGCCGGGGCCTGAGGCAGAACCGGTCCGGAGCGGCCTCCGGACCGGTTCACGAGGTCAGACCCGCTCGAGCCGGATCAGCGACCAGGACACGGGCGGCAGCTCGGCGTGCGCGTGGTCGTCGGCCACCTTGGCGGACGCGTTGGGCCGCGGTAGCACGGAGGTGGCGTCGTCGGCCGTCGCCGACCAGGTGTGGTCGGGGTTGGACAGCGTCAGGGCCTCCGCCACGCGCAGGCCGGGGAACCCGCGCAGGTCCACCTCGAGCGCGACGTCCTGCGTGAGCGACCGGTTGACCGCGAGCAGCACGACGCCGCCGGTCTCAGGGTCGTGGGTGGCGACGGCGTCGAGCACGGGCACCGGGCCGAACTTGGCCGTCTCCTGCACGGGGGCGTCCACGGCCAGGCGCAGCACGTCGCCGGCGGCGTGCCGGGCCGTCAGCGCGAAGGGGTGGAACGTCGTCTGCCGCCAGGACCGGCCGCCCGGCTCGGTCATGATCGGCGCGATGACGTTCACGAGCTGCGCCAGGGACGCCGCGTGCACGCGGTCGGTGTGCCGCAGCAGCGAGATGAGGAGGTTGCCGACGACCACGGCGTCGGCCACGTTGTAACGGTCCTCCAGCAGCACGGGCGCCACCGGCCAGTCGTCGCCCGACGGGGGACGCGACTCCGCGCGCTTCTGGTACCAGACGTTCCACTCGTCGAACGAGATGTTGATGCGCTTGGTGTGCTTGCCGGCCGCGCGCACGGCGTCGGCGGTCGCGGCCACCGAGTCGACGAAGTGGTCCATGTCGACGGCGGAGGCCAGGAAGGAGGCGAGGTCGCCGTCCTCCTCCCAGTAGTAGGCGTGCGCCGAGACGTGGTCGACGTGCTCGTAGGACTCGGTCAGCACGGTGTGCTCCCAGGCGCCGAACGTGTCGATCTGCGACCCCGACGAGCCGCACACCACGAGCTCGAGGTCCGGGTCGATCATCCGCATCGCCCGTGCCGTCTCGGCCGCGAGACGACCGTACTCGTGGGCGGTCTTGTGGCCGATCTGCCAGGGCCCGTCCATCTCGTTGCCCAGGCACCACATCGTGATCCGGTACGGGTCCTCGGCGCCGTTGGCCCGGCGCAGGTCGCTCCACGTGGTGCCCCCGGGTACGTTGCAGTACTCCAGCAGGTCCAGGGCCTCCTGGACCCCGCGGGTGCCGAGGTTGACGGCCATCATGGGCTCGACGCCCGTCCGGGCGCACCACCGCATGAACTCGTCGACGCCCACGAGGTTGGGCTCGGTCGAGTGCCAGGCCAGGTCGAGCCGGCTGGGACGCTGCTCGACGGGGCCGATCCCGTCCTCCCAGCGGTAGCCCGAGACGAAGTTGCCACCGGGGTAGCGCACCGTCGAGACGCCGAGCTCGCGGGTGAGCTCGGCGACGTCGCCCCGGAACCCGTCGGCGTCGGCGGTCGGGTGGCCGGGCTCGTGCAGACCCGTGTACACGCTGCGGCCCAGGTGCTCGACGAACGAGCCGAACGTGCGGGGGCGCACCGGTCCGACGACGAACGCCGGGTCGATGGTGACGGATGCGGACAGCATGGGTGATGTACTCCTCGGTGGTTGGTGCGTGAGGCGTGCGCCGCGCGGGCGGGGCCGCCGTGGCCGGCCGCCCCGCCCGCGCGATCAGCCGGGACTACTGCCCGAGCTGGTTCTGCAGGTCGGCCTGCGTCTGGTCCAGGGCATCCTGGACCGGCGTGCCGTTCTCGTAGATCTCGTTGAGCGTGACCGTGCGGAACGTGTCGTCGACCGTGGGCCAGTTCGGGTCGCTGAACGACTCGAAGTGCCCGATGCCGTCCTTGACCTCGTTCAGGACGTCGAACAGGTTGGTCTGGAAGTACTTGTTGAACTTGTTGTCCGGGTTCTTGGTGACCTCCTCGTCCTCCCAGACGGACATGTTCACCGGGTCGAAGCCCAGCACCTCCCAGACGGCGACGTTCGCCTCGGGGGACAGCTTGGCGAACGCCAGCCACTGCGCCGCGAGGTCCTTGTTCGGCGAGACGGCCGGCACGGCGGCACCGGTGCCGCCACCGCCGATGGTCTGGACGACGGCGTCGTCGGTGACCGGCGCCGGGGCGATGGCCACCTTGCCGGCGAGGTCGGGCATGTAGTCGACGAACCGGGAGGTGTACCAGGCCGGGTAGACGATGGCCGCATAGTCGCCGTCGTTGATGGCGCCGTACGCCTCCTCGGAGTCGGGGCTCCCGCCGGGGATGGTGGAGATCGCACCGGCGTCCTGCATGTCCTTCATCATCGAGAGGGTCTCGACCACCTCGGGGCTGTTCACCTGCACGTTGCCCTCGGCGTCGATGTACTGCCCGCCGAGCTGCGCCGTGATGAGCGGCTCGAGGAACATGACGCTGGTGCTGGCGACGCCGAAGGCCTTGCCGGTCTCCTCGTGGTACTTGACCCCGGCCTCCTTGAAGTCGTCCCAGGTCTTGATGGTCGTGTAGTCGATGCCGGCGCCCTCGAGCGCCTCGGTGTTGTAGAAGGTGGTGAACGCGCCCACGTGGGTCGGGAACCCGTAGATCGTGCCGTCCTTGCTGTACAGGTCGAGGCGCGCCTGGACCACGTCGTCCTTGTACGGCGCCGCGTACTCGGTCAGGTCGAGCAGCGGCGGGTTCTCGCCCTTGACGAAGTTGGCGAACTTGTTCACCTCGATGTCGACCACGTCCGGCAGGCCTTCACCGGAGTTCACGGCGAGCTGCAGCTTGTTGTGCATGTCGTCGTAGGGGTAGACCGTGACCTCGAGCTGGATCTCCTGGTCCGGGTTGGCCTCGTTCCACCGCTCGGCCATCTCCTCGTAGTACGTCGCGTGCACGTCCGCGAACGTCCACATGTTGAGGGTGGTGGAGCCGTCGGCGTTCTTCGTGGGTGCCTCCGGCTGACCACCACCGCAGGCGGTCAGCGCCGTCACCGCGAGCGCGGCGACCACCGTGGACACCGTCGTCCGTAGCCTTGTCATGAGTTTCTCCGTTATCTCTCGTGAGGGAAGGTGAAGCCTGGGGAGGGGTCAGCCCTTGACCGCTCCCGCGGTGATTCCTTCGATGAAGAACCGCTGGAACGCGAGGAAAAGAATGAGGACGGGGATCAGCGAGAAGAACGCCCCGATGATGAGCAGCTCGTAGTTGTTGCCGTACGGCGTCAGCAGCGTGTTGAGGCCGATCGGGAGCGTGAACTTCTCGGGGCTGCGCAGCACCAGCAGCGGCCAGAGGAAGTTGTTCCAGCACATCATCCCGTTGAGGATCGCCATGGCGGCCATCGCCGGCTTGGTGATCGGCAGCACCAGCCGGAAGAAGATGCCGAACTCGCTCACGCCGTCCATCCGCCCGGCCTCGATGATCTCCTTGGGTATGCCCAGGAAGTACTGGCGGAAGAAGAAGATCGTCACGGCCGAGGCGAGGAACGGGAGCGCGATCACCGTGTAGGTGTCGGCCAGGCCCATGTCGTTCACCTGCACGTACAGGGGGAGCATGAGCATCTCGAACGGCACGGTCATGACCAGGAGCACCATGATGAACCACAGCGTCTTGGTCCGGAACTCGTACATCGCGAAGCCGTAGGCGACGAACGAGCTCACCAGGAGGGTGCCCGCGACCTGCGCGACCGTCAGCAGCAGCGTGTTGACGAACCAGCGGAAGTACGGGCCCGAGTCGGTGAACAGCAGCACGTAGTTGTCCAGGCTCAGCGTGCCGAGGTCGACGTCGAACGTCATGCCCCGCCGGATCACCTCGTTGCCGTCCTGGAAGGTGCCCACGAAGATCGCCAGCAACGGGACCAGGGAGATCAGGGCGATCACGACGAGGAAGGCGCTCTGCACCCACGCCGCGGTGGACGGCCCGCGGCGGCGCGGGGCGGCGGTCGGGACGGTCGTCGTCCGGGTCTGCTCTCGGAGAGCGGCCATCACGCGGCCTCCTTCTTGAAGGTGCCGCTGGCGACGAGGTAGCAGATGTTGATCGTCATGACGATGACGAGCAGCACCACGCCGACCGCGGACGCGAAGCCGAGGTCGTTCTCCTCGATGCCCTTGCGGTAGAGGTAACCGACGACCGTGAGGCCCTGGTTGTTGGGGGAGTTGTTGCCGGCGTAGAGCATGAAGCTCTCCAGGAACATCGCCAGGCCGCCGTAGACGCTGATGGTCACGACGTAGACGATGGTGGGCCGGATGTTCGGGATCGTGATGTGGATGAACTGGCGGAGCTTGCTCGCCCCGTCGATCGACGCCGCCTCGTAGTACTCGGTGGGGATCGCCTGCATCCCGGCCAGGAAGTACATCATGTTGACGCCGGTCCACCGCCACAGGGCGATGGCCAGCAGCGCCACGAGACCGGTGAGGTCGCTGCGCAGCCACCGGACGGGACCGAAGCCGAAGAACTCGGCCACCTGGTTCATCATCGCGGAGTCGGACTCCGCGAAGATGAGGCGGAAGACGATGCCCGCCACGACCACGGAGGTCAGTGCCGGCACGAACATCGACGCCTTGAAGAACGCCTTGATGCGGGCGCTGCCGATGCTCGAGTTGACCAGCGCCGCCAGCGCCAGCGGGATCGGGATGAGCAGCACGAGCGTGAGCACCATGTAGCGCATGCTGTTGAACAGGGCCTGCCAGAAGATGCGGTCCTGCCAGAGCCGCTCGTAGTTGGCACCGCCGATGAAGGCCGTCTGCCCGTAGAGCACCTCCTGGGTGCTCATCACGAACGAGCGCCCGAGCGGCACCACCCAGAAGACCGCGAGGGTCACCAGGAACGGCAGGATGAACAGGTAGGGCGCGAGCCTCTTCGAGTAGAGGAGCTGTTTCACGGCGGTCTGGTCCTCCTTGATCAGAGCCATGGGGCGATGCCGGCACGACGGGACGGGGGCGCCGATCGCGGGGTGTCATGATGGTCGGCGTGGTGAAGATGAGCGACGTGGCCCTCGAGGCCGGGGTCTCGAAGATGACGGTCTCCAACGTCATCAACGGGCGGCCGGGGGCCAGCGAGGACACCCGGGCCCGCGTGCTCGAGGCGGTGGCCCGCCTCGGATACCGGGTGAACGCCACCGCGCGGCAGCTCCGGGCAGGCCGCGGCGGCGCGATCGGCCTGCTGGTGCCGCACCTGGACGGGCCCTACTACGCGCACCTCGCCGCCCGGCTGGACACGCTGGCCCAGGCGCAGGGGTACCACGTCATCATCGAGCGCACCGGCGCCAGCCGGGAGGGCGAGCTGGCCGCCATCTCCGCCGACCGGGTACGGCCCTACGTCGGCCTGGTGTTCAGCCCTGTGCAGATCGACAGCGCCGACGTACGGGCCGCGGGCATCGAGGTGCCCGTGGTGCTGCTCGGGGAGCGGCGCCTGTCCGGCGAGTTCGACCACGTGATGATGGACAACGTGGGCGGTGCGGAGCTCGCCACGTCCTACCTGCTCGACCGGGGCGCGCGGCGCGTCGCGCTGCTCGGCGGCCGGCCCGACCAGGGCGTCGACAGCATGGCGACGCTGCGCAGCCGCGGCTACCGCAGCGCTCACGCCCGGGCGGGCGTACCGGTGGACGAACGGCTCGTGGTCGACGCCGCCTCGTACACGACGAAGGACGGGTACGAGGCCGTCATGCGGCTGCACCGTGAGGGCGTGCCCTTCGACGGCGCCTTCGCCCTGACGGACGCGGCCGCGATGGGCGCGCTGCGGGCGCTCGCGGACCTCGGCCTGCGGGTGCCGGACGACGTGCAGGTGGTCGGCTTCGACAACGACGCCGAGGGCGAGTACCTCGTGCCGCGCCTGACCACCATGGACCCGGACAACGACTCGATGGCCGAGCGGATCATGGAGCTGCTGCTGCGGCGTGTCGAGGCCGGTGCGGCGGCACCCGGCGAGGTGGTGGAGTCGGTGATGTCGGCCCGGATCGTCGTGCGTGAGTCGACGCTCGGCCACGTACCCGGTCACTAGTCGATCGGTCACGGCGGTCTCTCTCTCGGTGCCTCATCGCACCCGTTGATGTTTATCGATAAAGTAGGGCCTCGCGCGATGGGTGTCAACGGGCCGGGGGCGCCTCCCCGGGTGAGGTCTGCTGACCCTGGTTCCAACGTCGTACTCGACCAGATCACCCTATTGACACAGGTGATCGGGCCGCGCCAGCATGACTCCGATTCGGGCCGTTACGACGTTGTAACGCTGGCCGGGCACTCCGCCGGTCGTCGCCGCGAGCCCGCCCTGTCGACGCGGAGGGAGCCACCCCCCGCGGGCAGGTGTCAGATGGGAGTGAATCAATGACGATCACCACTCAGGGTCCACGCGGACGGCGGCGCTCGTCGCTGCGCCGGTGGACCGCACTGGCCGCCGCGGGGGCGCTGGCGCTCGCCGGCGCACTCGTCGGCACTGCTGCGGCCACCGCCCCGGCGTCCGCGGCCGAGACGCCCTGGCTCACGGTCCAGGAGGTGCCCGGCCAGGGGGTCTTCGCGCGGTGGACGGTGCCGAACGCCGCCGTCGAGGCGGCCACCGGCCGCCCGGTGTCCCAGGTCGTGGCCCGCGGCAGCTTCGGGCCGTCGGACAACTGGGCCCAGGTGAACCTGGCCCGCAGCGGGTCGAGCTGGACCGACGTGATCGGCCCGCTCGAACCGGGGCTGTACCACTACCAGCTCACCGCCGACGACACGCTGCACTTCGCCGACACCACCAACCCGAACACCAACGAGGTCCAGCCCACGTGGCGCTGGTTCTACGTGCCCGGGCCGGACGGGTTCTTCCTCAACGACGTGCCCGCCGGCACCGGGGGGTCGCTGCAGGACATGACCTTCGAGTCCACCGCCCAGGGGCAGACCCGCACGGCGGTGGTCTACACCCCGCCGGGCTACGACGCGGACCGCGCCGAGCCCTACCCGGTGTTCTACCTCCAGCACGGTGGCGGCCAGAGCTACCGCGACTGGACTGAGCTCGGCCGCGCACGGCAGATCTTCGACAACCTCGTGCGGGACGGCGACATGGTCCCGGCCGTCGTGGTGATGGGTAACGGCAACGGCGTGAGCTTCACCGACGAGCTGCTCCAGCGGATCGTCCCGGCGTCCCGGGAGCACTTCAACGTCTCCGACGAGCCGGCGAAGATGGCGCTCGCCGGGCTGTCGATGGGCGGCAGCCAGTCGATGACGGTGCTCAAGACCAACCCCGGGGTGTTCGGCTACGTGGGCACGTTCGGCTTCGGCTTCGGCAGCACGAACGGCGTGGACGCCGAGGCGATCAACGAGGGCACCACCCTCCTGCGGCTCTACACCGGCAACAAGACGGACCTCGCCTACAACTCGGTCGTGAGCTCGATCCCGGCACTGGAGGCCGCGGGCATCGACCACGAGTTCGACGGCATCGACCCCGACCACGGTCACAACTGGAACCACTGGCAGGAGTCGCTGCACGACTTCTCCCAGCGCATCTTCCGCGACCCGCAGGACATCGACGACCACGGCATGAGCCCCGGTCACCTGCCGGCGACGGGCACCTTCACGCCTCCGCCCGCCGGCACGACGCCGACGCCGTACCTGACCGACGACGGCTTCGTGACGTTCGAGGCGCCCGCCGAGTACGACACGGCGCAGACGGTGACGGTGTGGGGCAACTTCGGCCCGTCGAAGCGCTGGGTCCGGATGGAGATGTCCCGTTCCGCCGGCCGGTGGCGGGCCACGGTCGGTCAGCTCGAGCCCGGCTTCTACTACTACCGCCTGCACGTGGACCGCGTGCAGAGGAAGGACACCGGCAACCCGACGAGCGTGACCACCGAACCCACGTGGAGCACGTTCTACGTGCCCGGTGACTCCGCACGCCTCCTGGCGGACGCCCCCGCCGGCACGGGCGGTGACCTGCGGGTGATGGAGTACCCGAGCACCGCCGCGGGCAACCCGACGCGCAGCGCCTGGGTCTGGACGCCGCCGGGGTACGACGCCGACCGCGAGGTGCCCTATCCCGTGCTGTACCTGCAGCACGGCAGCGGGCAGTCCTGGACGGACTGGGTCGAGATGGGCCGGGCCCGGCAGATCCTGGACAACCTGTACCTCGACGGGGCGACCGTCCCGATGGTGGTCGTCATGGCCAACGGCAACGGCGTGAACTTCACCGACGAGCTGCTGCAGCGGATCGTCCCGACCTCCCGGGAGCAGCTCAACGTGTCCAGCGCCCGGGACGAGATGGCGCACGCCGGGCTGTCCATGGGCGGCGGGCAGACCGTGACCGCGCTCAAGGCGCGTCCCGGCACCTTCGGGTACGTGGGCGTCTTCGCCGCGGGCTTCGGCGGTGCGGTCGACGCCGCGACCGTGCAGGCCATCAACGACGGCACGACCCTGCTGCGGTTCTACTCGGGCAACATCACCGACACCACCTACACCAGCGTGGTGAACGGGATCGCCACGATGGACGCGATCGGGGTGGACTACGAGTTCAACGGCTACACCGCGCACGGGCACAACTGGGACGCGTGGCAGCTCAACCTGATCGACTTCGCCCCGCGGCTGTTCCAGCACGTCGGTACCGTGTCGGTGACCCCGGCCGCACCGACGGTGGCCCGGGGCTGGACCGAGCAGTTCACGGCCGAGGTGGCCACGACCCACGGCGCCTCGTCCGCCGTGACCTGGTCGGTGGAGGGCGCCTCCTCGCCGGGCACCACGATCTCGGCCGACGGCCTGCTCTCGGTCGGGCCGGACGAGACGGCGTCGTCGCTGCGGGTCGTCGCGACGTCGGTCTTCGACCCGAACCGGTCGGCGGCCGCCGAGGTCACGCCCGTGCCGACGGGTACGAAGGCGGTCACGGTGAAGGCCGAGGCGACGCCGGCGTCCGTGGTGGCGGGCGGTACGTTCCGGCTGGAGGTGACCGTGGCGCCCGCGCACCGGACCCACGCCGCGCCGCGGCCGACCGGTGAGGTGGCGGTCACCTTCGGCGGCACGGTCCAGGTGGTGCCGCTGGTGCGGGGCCAGGCGCTGGTCGGCCTGGACACGACCGGCCTGCCGCGGGGGAGGTACCGCGTGCACGTGGCCTACTCGGGTGACCCGACGTACGCGCCGCACGCGGCCGCCTACCAGGAGCTGAGGGTGCGGTAGCCCGGCTTCTGCGAGGCCGGCGTCGCCCTGGTGGGGTCGGCGAGCGCGAGCTCGTCGGCCCCACCCGCAGTCCCGTCTCCGGGGCGGGTCACAGGAGGATGACGGTGCGTTCCCCGGGCGCGTCCTGGTGGGCCCACGCCGCCTCGACCTGGTCGAGCGGGAACGGGTGCGGGCGCACGGCCATGGCACCGGCGGCGATCGCGGCGACGAGCTCCGTGAACTCCCGCAGCATCACCTCCGTGTCCACCGCGCCGAACCCGCTGCCGAGGATGCGGAACGCGTTGGAGCGCAGGGCATGCCCGGACAGGGTGATCGCATCGCCGCCCGTGCCGCCGATCTGTACCCAGTCGAGCACGCGGGTGTGCTGGGTCCGCGCTCCCAGGACGGCGCGCATGGCGAGCTCCGTGGGCGGCCCCCAGACGTAGTCCAGGACCACGTCGACCTCCGCGGCGGCCCGGGCGAGAGCGGCCGCCGTGGCGTCCTGGTCGGGAGTGAGCTGCACGATCTGGTCCGCTCCCTGGGTGGTGAGCTCGTCCAGGCGCGAGCGGTTGCGCCCGGCGGCGACCACGTGGCCCGCGCCGAGGTGCCTGGCGACCTTGACGGCCATGGATCCGGCGTTGCCGGTCGCTCCGTGCACCAGGACCGACTGCCCGGTCTGGAACGGGACGCGGGTGCGCAGCGCGCCCCACGAGGACAGGGCCGGGTTCATGGTCGCGACCAGGACCGCGGGGTCCGCTCCGTCCGGCACCGGGATGACGGCGGCCGGGTCGACGGCGATGTGCTCGGCCAGGGTGCCGGCGCCCATGAGCATCACGTAGCCGAGGCTGCCGTCCGCTCGGCGGACGACCGCGTCGGCCCCCGCGAGGGCGGGCAGCGACGTGGGGCTCGTGTAGTGCTTGCCGGCCGCGATGCCGCGAGTTGCGGGGTGCACGCCGACGGCGAGGACGTCCACCACCTCCTGGCCGGGGGCGGGCGCGGGGGCGGGGACGGAGCGGACGTGCGGCGGCTCGTCGAACGATTCCACGAGCGCGGCGTTGATCATGGACATGCGCATCTTCCTTGGCTGGACGCAGGGCACTGTTAAGAAACGATGCCGTTTCTTATCGAGCCAGCGTAGGACCGCCCGCTAAGATACGCAAGCGAATCTAATTGCTCGGCGGAGCGGCAGGAGAGGAGAGGTGGGTTCGTGGTGAGCAAGGGGCCTACGGAGGACATACCCACGCGGCGCAGGGGTGCCGCACTGGAGAACGCGATCACCGAGGCCGCCTGGGACGTGCTCGTCGAACAGGGCTACAACGGCTTCACGTACGAGGCCGTCGCGGCGCGCGCCGGCACGAGCAAGCCGGTGCTCTACCGGCGGTGGCCCCAGCGGGAGGACCTCCTGGTCGCCACGCTCGCACGGTACTGGCACCCGCTCGACCTCCCGGACACCGGCGGCCTCCGCCAGGACGCCCTCGTCTTCCTCCGGACGGTCAACGCCGAGCGGGCCCGCATGCTGATCCTCATGCGCGTCTGGCTGGCGGACTACTTCCGCGAGACCGGTACCACCTTCGGCGACCTGCGCGGCCGCCTGGGCCTCGCGGACCGGACGCGCCCCTTCGCGACGCTCGTCGACCGCGCCGTCGAACGTGGCGAGCTGGCGGACGTACCGCGATCCGAACGCGTGGTGAACCTGCCCTTCGACCTGGTGCGGCACGACATGCTGATGACCATGGGCGCGGTGCCGGACGAGGCGATCGTCGAGATCGTGGACACGGTGTGGCTTCCCCTGCTCGGTCCGGCGCACCACGGCGCGGGGCGCTGAGCCCGGCGGGGACTCAGTCCGACGTCTCGGGAAACCCCGTGGACTCGCGCCGCACGATGCGGAACGGCGGCTTGATCAGGCGGGGCGGCCGCCGGTCGCCCGGTCCCGCGCCCTGCTCGGCGATCCGTTCCACGAGCAGGTCCACGGCGATCCGCGCGATCTCGGCGCGCCCCGCGTCGACCGTCGTCAGGGACGGGACGGAGAACCGGCTCTCGTCGATGTTGTCCACGCCGATCACCGCGACGTCGTCGGGCACCCGCACGCCCGCGGCGGCCAGCTCGCGCAGCGCGCCGAGCGCCAGGCCGTCGTTGAGGCAGAAGAGCCCGTCGAACGGCACCCTGGCGGCCAGCAGCTCGCGCACCGCCTCGGCGCCGTTCCACTGGAACCACGGCGCGGCGACCCGGATCAGGTCGGGGTCCACGGTGAGCCCGGCACTCTCCAGGGCCTCCCGGTAGCCGGTCACGCGGAGGTCGGAGGCGCGCTCGCGGACCTGGCCGTCCGGGTGCGCGCCGATCACCGCGATGCGCCGGCGACCCACCTCGAGCAGGTGCTCGACGGCGGCCCGCGCGGCGCTCGTGTTGTGCATCGTGACGTGGTCCGTGGGCCCGCCGAAGATCCGTTCGCCGAGCAGCACGCTGGGGAAGTCGGTGGTGAGCAGGTCCTTGTCCTCGGTGCCGAGCCGTTCGGGGGCGTAGAGCAGCCCGTCGGTCAGGTACGGGCGCCGCCGGGTCACGACGTCGATCTCGCGCTGCCGGTCGCCGCCGGTCTGCTCCACCAGGACGCCCAGGCCGCGCTGCTCCGCGGCCCGGATCACCTCGTCGGCGAGCTCGGCGAAGTAGCTCTGGCGCAGCTCCGGGACGGACAGCTCGATCACGCCGGTGCGGCCGGAGCGCAGCCCGCGGGCGGACAGGTTGGGGCGGTAGCCGAGCTCCTCGATGGCCCACTGCACGCGGCGCCGGGTCTCGGCGCGGACCCTGGGGAAGTCGTGCACCACGTTGGACACCGTCTTGGTCGAGACGCCGGCCAGCCGGGCGACGTCCTGCAACGTCACGCTCACGGACCGCCCCCTTGCTCCCTACCGGCCACGACACCAGGTCAGAGGCATCCTAGCGGCGGGCGGGCCCCGTTCCGGCCACGGCAGCGGGTGGTGCCGTGGAGTCACGGACGGTCAGGCTGGTGGCGAGCTGGACGTGGCGGGAGGCGGGCTCGACGCCGTCGGCCATCACGAGCACGGTCTCCACGGCCATCCGGCCCATCCCCGCCAGGGGTTGGTGCACCGACGTGAGCTGCGGGGTGGTCCACGCGGCCTGCGGCGTGTCGTCGAAGCCGACCACGCTGAGCCGCCCGGGCACCGGGACGCCGAGCTCGCGCGCCGCGGCGATCACGCCGACGGCGATCTCGTCGTCACCGGCGACGATCCCGGTGGGCGCTGCGGGCAGCGCGAGCAGCTCGCGGCCGTGCACCAGGCCCGTCTCGATGGAGAAGGGGTCGCTGCGCACCAGGGTCCGGTCCAGGCTGATGCCCGCGGAGTCGAGCGCCGCCCGGTACCCGTGGAAGCGTTCGCGGGCCGCGGCGGAGGCGGCCGGGCCGCCGATCCAGCCGATGCGCCGGTGGCCGAGCTCCAGGAGATGCTCCGTGGCGGTGCGCGCACCGGCCCAGTTGGCCGAGCCGACGCTGAC
Source organism: Promicromonospora sp. MS192 (assembly GCF_049532985.1). Lineage (GTDB taxonomy): Bacteria > Actinomycetota > Actinomycetes > Actinomycetales > Cellulomonadaceae > Promicromonospora. The sequence goes on from NZ_CP186693.1 coordinate 1,707,598, forward strand.
GGTCCGGGGGTCGTCCACGTCGACGGGGTCGATCATGACGAACGGCATGCCCACCTTCCGCGCCGCCTGGAGCACCGCGTTGGGCCGGCTCAGCGTGATGCCGACGATACCGACGACCCCCGACTCCTTCTGCTCGCTCACCCAGGCCTGGGCGGCCGCCTTCGTGGCACGCACGGCGCGGTCCGGAGCCAGCCGCACCAGCACGTCGGTCTGGGCGGTCATGGCGGCGGCGAGGAGGCCTTGGAGCACGTTCGAGACGTAGGGGGAGTCCACCACGTCGGTCACCGCGGCGATGGTGCGCGTGCGCGGCGGCTCCCACTGCGCGGTCGTGGGGCGGTAGCCGAGCGCCGCCACGGCCTCCAGGACCCGGGCTCGGGTGTCCTCGGCGATGTCGAGGCGGCCGTTGAGCGCCTTCGAGGCGGTGCCGGTGGACACGCCGGCCGCGCGTGCGACGTCGGCGAGGGTCGGGCGCTCGGTCGAGGGCCTGCCAGCCATGATCTTCCCTTCGTCGAAACTATTTCGAAGGCTAGCGGTCCGTTGATGGAGCGTCAATCCGACCGAGTGCGCGCAGAAGACGGGACATGCCTCGGCAGGATGGGGCAGGCTCGACGGTTGACGCCCGGCGGAGCGCACCACTACAGTCCCTGCTTGATCGATAAAGTTGCGAAAAGATTTCGCACGCTCTCAACGAGGAGGGACAGGGTGATGAGGCTCTTGACCAAGGCGCAGGCGGTCTGCGTCGCGCTCGTGACGGCCGGTGCGCTCACCGCGTGCTCGGGCGCGGGAGGTACGGCGGGCGGGACCGGCGGCGGTGGTACCGCGGACCAGCCGGTGACGCTGACGGTGTGGAGCTGGGACGGCACGGTCGAGCTCGCGGTGCCGGGCTTCGAGAAGGCCAACCCCGGCATCGACGTCGAGGTGGTGAACGCCGGCTCGTCGTCCGACGAGTACCAGGCGCTCGACAACGCGATCCAGGCCGGGTCGGGCGTGCCGGACCTGGTGATGTTCGAGTACTTCGCGGTGCCCTACTTCGCCGTGCCGGGCAAGCTCGCCGACCTCGGCCCGCTGGGTGCCGCCGACCTGGAGGACGACTACGTCCCCTCGGCGTGGAACAACGTCACGATGGGCGACGGCGTCTACGCCCTGCCCTCCGACTACGGCCCCGCCGTCATGTTCTGGAACGAGGCGACGTTCGCCAAGGCGGGGATCAAGGAGGCGCCCGCGACCTGGGACGAGTACTACGAGGCGGCGAAGAAGATCCGCGCCCTGGGCGACGACTACTACATCACGCAGGACACGAACGACCTCTTCTTCCTGCTGTCGCTCATCTGGCAGGCGGGCGGGCGGCCGTTCGAGGTGGACGGCACCACCGTGCACATCGACTTCACCGACGAGGGCACGCAGAAGGCCGTGGCCTTCTGGCAGAAGATGATCGACGAGGACCTGGTCAACACGAAGATCAGCGCCTGGTCCGACGACTGGAACCGGGCGCTCAACGACGGCACCCTCGCCTCCCAGAACATGGGCGGCTGGCTCACCTCGACCCTGCCCGAGCGGGCGCCGGACGCCGCGGGCGACTTCCGCGTCTCGCTCATGCCCCAGTGGGAGGAGGGCGAGAAGGTCGGCGCCGAGAACGGCGGCTCGGCGTTCGGCATCCCGGAGGCCGCGGCCAACAAGGAGGCGGCCTACACGTTCCTCGAGTACTTCACGCACGGCGAGGGCCTGCAGCCCCGGGTCGACGCCGGAGCCTTCGTGCCGAACACGTCGGTGCTCGACAGCCCCGAGTTCCAGGAGGTGAAGAACCCGTACTTCGGTGACCAGAAGACGGGCGAGGTGCTCGCGGAGGCCTCGAACATCGCCGCCGTCGGCTGGCAGTACCCGCCGTTCTTCGAGTGGGCCCGCAGCACGTACGGCGACATCGCCACGCCGTTCTACACCTCCGGCGAGGGCTCCCTCGCACAGGTGCTGGAGACGTGGGAGCAGCGCTCCGTCGAGTACGGCAACGAACAGGGGTTCCAGGTCGACTAGCCGCCGTCGGCGGACGTCTCGCGCACCGCGGCGCGGGACGTCCGCCCGGCCCCCGACCGGACGACACGAGAGGACTGTCCATGAGCGCGACCCAGCGCACGGCGCCCGCCGTGGCCGCCACCCCGCCTCCACCCGCCGGCGTGGAGCAGCAGTACCGCCGGCCTCGTCGCCGGCAGACCGGCTGGGCGTTCGTCGCACCGTTCGGTGTGCTGTTCGCCCTGGTGTTCATCGTGCCCATCGCCTACGCCGCCTACCTCAGCCTCTTCCAGGACCGGATGGTGGGCGGCCCGTCCTTCGTGGGCCTGGCGAACTACACGAAGCTGTTCGGCGACGCCCAGTTCTGGGACGGTGTCTCCCGCGTGGTCTGGTTCACGCTGATCCAGGTGCCGGTCATGCTCCTGCTGGCCCTCGCGCTGGCGCTGGCGATGGACTCGATGCGGCTGCGCGGCATGCGGTTCATGCGCGTGGCGATCTTCCTGCCCTACGCGGTGCCGGCCATCGTCTCCACCCTGATGTGGGGCTTCATGCTCGGTGTGCGCTACGGGCTGTTCGGGAGCATCAACGGCTGGCTCGGCACCGACCTGGACCCGTTCCGGCCCAGCACCACGCTGATCGCCATCGGCGTGATGGTCACGTGGGCCTTCACGGGCTACAACATGCTCATCTTCGGCAGCGTGCTCAAGGCTGTCCCGCACGAGCTGTACGAAGCGGCGGCGATCGACGGTGCGGGGGAGTGGCGCGTCATCCGCGCGATCAAGCTGCCCGCGCTCCGGGGCTCGCTCGTGATCACCGTCATCTTCTCGATCATCGGCACCTTCCAGATCTTCAACGAGCCGCAGATCCTCCCGTCGATGGTGGCCAACAGCGGGATCACGACCTACTACACGCCCAACCTGTACGCCTTCAACCTGGCGTTCACGGGCTCCCAGCAGGGCTATGCCGCTGCTCTCGCCCTGGTGATGGCCGCGTTCACCATCGCCATCGCCTACGCGGTCCAGATCCGTGGCATGAAGAACGCCCTCGACCAGTAGCAGCCGGAGACCTCTCATGACGACCACCGACGTCCGGCGTCCGGGCGGCCCGCGCCGACGCCTCCACACCCTCACCAACCCCCGCACCAGCGGCACGCTGACCTTCCTGACGGGGTTGTTCACCCTCTACTGCCTGATACCGCTGGTCTGGCTGGCCATCAACGCCACCAAGTCCCAGGCGGACTTCGTCTCCAGCTTCGGCTTCTCGTTCGGCACGCGGTTCGCCCTGTTCGACAACATCGCGGCGGTCTTCACCTACGACGGCGGCATCTTCAGCCGGTGGCTGCTCAACACCGTGCTGTACGTCGTCGTCGGGGCGGTGGTCTCCACGTTCCTGGCCGCGCTGGGCGGGTACGCCCTCGCCAAGCTGGAGTTCACGGGCAAGCGGGTGTTCCTGTTCGTGGTGCTGGGGGCCATCTCCGTGCCCGGCATCGCGCTGGCCATCCCGCAGTTCCTGCTGTTCGCGCAGCTCGGCCTGACGAACACGCCGTGGGCGGTGCTGATCCCGTCGTTCCTCAACCCCTTCGGGCTGTACCTCATGTGGGTGTTCGCCGCGGAGGCCGTGCCCACCGGGCTGCTGGAGGCCGCGAAGATCGACGGTGCGGGCGAGTTCCGGACGTTCTGGCAGATCGCCCTGCCCCTGCTCGTGCCCGCCACGGTCACGGTGCTGCTGTTCTCGTTCGTCTCGATCTGGAACAACTACTTCCTGCCCCTGATCATGCTCAAGGACCCCGACTGGTACCCGCTGACCGTCGGCATCAACCAGTGGAACAAGCTCGCCTCCACCGCCGGCAACGGCGAGCTGCTCCAGAACCTCGTCCTGACCTCCTCGCTGCTCACGATCGTCCCGCTGATCGTGGCGTTCGTCTGCCTGCAGCGCTACTGGCAGTCGGGTCTGAGCCTCGGCGCCGTCAAGGGCTGACGAAGCCTGACCGACCCCCACCACTTCGACCATCACGACGGGCCGCTCCGAGCGGGTCCGTGGGTTCCCCACGCCCGTCCGACACCCGCGAGGGAGACACACCACATGGCGGACAGCACGACGACCCTGCCCGACCTCACGATCGACGGCGTGACCGCCGTCGGCGCACCGCTGCGGCACATCTGGAACGAGTGCGTCGGCGCCGGCCGGGCGAACGAGGCGCTGCGCGCGGACTGGCAGCAGCACTTCACCGAGGCGGTGACGGTCCTGGGCGCGCGATACGTGCGCTTCCACGGCTTGTTCCACGACGACATGTTCGTCTACCGCGCCTCCGACGGCGGCGGGTTCGGCCCACCCACGCCGCTGGACGAGCCGGTGCTGACCTTCAGCTACGTCGACAAGGTCTTCGACTTCATCCTCGCCTCCGGGGCCCGGCCCTTCGTCGAGCTCGGGTTCATGCCGCGCGAGCTGGCGACGGAGACGGAGACGCTGTTCTGGTGGAAGGCCCACTGCAGCCCGCCCACGGACATGGAGCGGTGGACCTGGCTGGTCACCGCGACGGTGGAGCACTGGATCGAACGCTACGGCCTGGACGAGGTGCGGCAGTGGCGCTTCGAGGTGTGGAACGAGCCCAACCTCGTGCCGTACTTCTGGACCGGCACCCGGACGCAGTACTTCGAGCTGTACGAGGCCACGGCCCGCGCCGTCAAGGCGGTCGACCCGGAGCTCAAGGTGGGTGGGCCCTCGACGAGCGTGTTCGTGCCCGACGACCGCTACGCGGGGGAGTGGGAGGACCGGTCCGCCGAGCACGCCACGGCCGAGGCGCAGGACGTCGACGCGCTCGACTGGCGCCCCGTGTGGATCGAGGAGCTCATCGACTGGTGCGCGCGCCGCGACGTGCCGCTCGACTTCCTGTCCACCCACCTGTACCCGACCGACCTGGCCTTCGGGGCCTCCGGCCAGGTCCGACACATCCGCCGCCACGTGGACGCGACCCACGACGACCTGGTCGCGCTCCGGAAGATCATCGCCGCGAGCCCGTTCCCCGACGCCGAGCTGCACATCACGGAGTGGTCGAGCTCCCCCTCCAGCCGCGACGCCATCCACGACACCCTCTTCGCCGCCACGTACATCACCCGCGCCTACCTGCGGTGCGCGGCGCTCGCGGACTCGGTCTCGTACTGGACCTTCACCGACGTCTTCGAGGAGGGTGGCGCCGGCATCGGGCCGTTCCACGGCGGCTTCGGCCTGGTGAACGAGCAGGGCCTGCACAAGCCGACGTACCACGCGTTCGCGATGCTGTCCCGGCTCGGGGACACCGCGCTGGCCGTCACCCCGCACGGGACGATCACCCGGGACTCCGGTACCGGCAGCGTGTCGGCCGTGTTCTTCAACTACCCCGACGACATGGGCGCCGACGGCGTCGGCTCGGAGACGACGTACGCGGCCACGCGTGCCCTGGCGGAGAAGGGCCCGGTCCGGCGGATCCGGCACACGGTCGAGGGCCTCGCGCCCGGCACCGTCTTCACCGTCGAGTCGATCGACTGGGACCACGGCAACGTGGCCGAGGCGTGGCACCGGATGGGGGCCCCGCTCAACCTCACGCCCGCGCAGACGGCCGAGCTGCGCGGGGTGGCCGACACGCTGCGCGTCGGCACGCTCACCGCCTCCGACGCCGGCGTGCTGGACATCGACCTCGACCTGCCGGCCTGGTCGGTGCTGTCGATCACAGCGGCCGGGTGATCTCGGCGGCGGCCGAAATGTTTCGGTGAGTGGCGCCGGCCGTCGACCGAGGATTTCGGGCGACTGGCCGGGACATCCGTGGGGTCGGCCAGGGCGGCGCGGTGTGGGCGGACCGCATCTGGTGCCTTGTGATTTTCGGTGGTTCGAGGTAGAAACGGTCGGGACGAGGAGGCAGGCTTGACGAAGACGACCCGGGCCCTGCGCCCCAACCTCGCCGCCGTGGCCGCGCACGCGGGCGTGTCGACCGCGACGGCGTCCAAGGTGGTGAACGGGCGGCCCGACGTGGCCGAGAGCACCCGCGAACGGGTCGAGGCGGCGATCGCGGAGCTCGGCTACCAGGGGCCCACCCGCGTCAGCACGGCGCACACCGTGGAGCTCATGGTCGACGCCCTGAACACCACCTACGCGACCCAGATCCTGCGGGGCGTGGTCCTGGCCGCCGAGGAGCTGGACCTGGAGGTCGTCGTCGGCCGGGTGCGCCGCCGGTCGGCGAGCGGCGTGCCGGAGTCCAGCGCGGCCTGGGCCAAGCGGCTGGCCGCGGCCGACCGGGTGGGCGCGATCGTGCTGACCTCCGGGCTCGGCCCGGACGTGTACGCGAGCCTCGCGCGCGCCCGGGTGCCGCTGGTGGTGATCGACCCTCTGGATCTCAGCGAGGAGGGCGTGGTCTCGGTGGGGTCCACCAACTGGCTCGGCGGGCGCAGCGCGGCGGAGCACCTGGTCGGGCTGGGGCACCGGCACATCGCGGTGGTCGCCGGGCCGGCGGAGTCGCTCAGCGCCGTGGCGCGCCTGGACGGTTTCCTGACCTACTGCCGGCAGCGGGACGTGCCGGTCGAGGCCGACCTGGTCCGGCCGATCCGCTTCGACCACGACCAGGCGGTGGAGGTGGCGGAGCAGTGGTTCCGCCGCCCCGACCCGCCCACGGCGGTCTTCGCCGGGAGCGACGCGCAGGCGATGGGCGTGCTGGAGGCGGCCCGGCGCACCGGCCTGCGGGTCCCGGAGGACGTCAGCCTCGTGGCCTACGACGACACACCGCTCGCGTCGTGGGCCAACCCGCCGCTGACCGCCGTCCGGCAGCCGCTGGAGGAGATCGGCCGGCGAGCCCTGCTGACGGTGCAGGCGCTGCACGAGGGCAAGCCCGTGGACTCGCACCACATCGAGATCGCCACCACGTTCGTCGTCCGGGACTCCACCGCCGCGCCCCGGGCACAGCTGCTCCGCGACCCGCGGGGCTGAGCGGCGGGCCTTGCCCCCGGCGCACCCATGACCACCCCCGGCGGGCGAGCCGCCCGGCGGGACACCCAGATGCCGGACGGCATCGCGGATCGACGGAGATCACCCATGCGTACAGCCGAGGACTGGCCCATCGCGGCCAACATGCTCTCTTTCGGGTCGACGGCGGCGGACGGCACCCCCAACGTCGACGCGCCCGCCGAGTCGTGGCGGGCCCAGCTCCAGCAGGTGGCCGACCTGGGGTTCGCGCACGTGGACCCGACCGACGCCTGGCTGTCGATCGGCGAGCTGAGCGACGCCCGGTTCGCCGAGCTGCTCACCGTGCTCAAGGAGACGGGCCTGACGGTGCCGTCGGTGTCCACCACCCGGCGCAGCGTCATCGACGCCGAGCGGGGCGAGGACTACCTGCGCTTCGGCCACACGATCATCGACCGCGCGCCCGCGCTCGGCGCAGAGGTGGTCAACTTCGGCTTCATGCAGGCCCTGACCCCCGCCCAGGAGAAGGCCCTCTGGTTCTGGCTGGCCGAGGGGCACCACGACGACCTCGACGACAAGGACGCGTACGCCCTGGCCGTGGCCCGCATCCGGGAGCTCGCCGACCACGCCCGCGAGGTGGGCGTGCAGGTCAGCCTCGAGATGTACGAGGACACCTACGTCGGCACGCCGGACCTCGCCGTGCGGTTCGCGCAGGACGTGGACCGGGACAACGTGGGCCTCAACCCCGACCTGGGCAACCTGGTGCGCCTGCACCGGCCCATCGAGGACATCCCCACGATGTTCGAGAAGGTGCTGCCCCTGACCAACTTCTGGCACATCAAGAACTACACGCGTGACGAGGACCCGGCCACGGGCGCCTACGCCACCCACCCGACCCCGCTCGTGCAGGGCGTCGTCAACTATCGCGCGGTGATCCGCCGGGCCCTGGAGCTGGGCTTCGAGGGCGTCTTCGTGTGCGAGCACTACGGGTCGGACAGCCTCGGCGTCGCCGCCATCAACCGGGAGTACATCCGCGAGGTGCTCCGCGGCGCCGGGCGCTAGCCCCCGGAACCCCCAGGTCCCCCGAGCAAAGGTGCAGGAGACATGACCTACGTCCACAACAGACCGGAAGACTTCGTCCCCGAGGCGCTGCGCGGCCTCGTCAAGGCCCACCCCGGCCGGCTCCGCCAGGTGCCCGGCGGCATCGCCCGCGCGGACGGCACCCGCCCCGGCAAGGTCGCCGTCGTCGTCGGCGGGGGATCGGGCCACTACCCGGCGTTCGCCGGGCTGGTCGGCGACGGCCTGGCCGACGCCGCGGTGTGCGGCGACATCTTCACCTCGCCGTCCACCCGCCAGGTGCTCGACGTGTGCCGCGCCGCCGACGCAGGCGCGGGCGTCTTCGTGACGTTCGGCAACTACGCGGGCGACGTGCTCAACTTCGGCGCCGCGGCCAGCCGGCTGCGCGCCCAGGGCACGGACGTCACCATCCTCCTGGTGACCGACGACGTCGCCTCCGCCCCGGCCGACCGCGCCCATGAACGACGCGGCGTCGCGGGCGACCTCGTCGTGTTCAAGCTGGCCGGCGCCGCCGCGGAGGAGGGCGCCGACCTCGCCGAGGTCAACCGCCTCGCCTCCCACGGCAACGATCGCACGCAGTCGTTCGGCGTCGCTTTCGACGGCTGCACCCTGCCCGGCCACGACCACCCGCTGTTCGGCCTGGAGCCGGGCACCGCCGGGTGGGGGCTGGGCATCCACGGCGAGCCCGGCGTCGGCGAGGAGGCCCTGCCGAGCGCGGCCGAGCTGGCCGCCGAGCTCGTCGACCGCGTGCTCGCGGAGCGTCCCGCCGACGCCGACGGCCGCGCCGCCGTGCTGCTCAACGGGCTCGGCACCGTCAAGTACGAGGAGCTGTTCGTGCTCTGGGACACGGTGCACGACCTGCTCGTCGAGCGCGGCGTGACCATCGTCGCCCCGCTGGTCGGCGAGTACGTGACCAGCCTCGACATGGCCGGCTGCTCCCTCACGGTCACCTGGCTGGACGACGAGCTCGAACGCCTCTGGCTCGCGCCCGCCGACGCTCCCGGCTTCCACCACGGCAGCTGGCGCCCCGCGCCGGCGGCCCTGCCCGACCCGCTGCCCGACCACCTGCCCGGCGAGCCCGAGACCGAGCTCGTGGCCGCCACCACGCCCGAGGGCATCGCGGCCGCCGGTACCGTGGCGAGCCTGTTCCACCGCGCGCAGGTCGCCCTGCACGACGCCGAGCAGATGCTCGGCGACCTCGACGCCGTCGCGGCCGACGGCGACCACGGCCGGGGCATGTGCCGCGGCATCGACGCCGCCGTCCTCGCCGCCGACGCCGCCGTGCGGGCCGGGGGAGACGCCCCGTCCGTGCTGCGCCGCGCCGCCGACGCCTGGGCGGACAAGGCCGGCGGCACGTCCGGCGCGCTGTGGGGCGTGGGCCTGCTCGCCCTGGCCGACGCGCTCCCCGCGGACGCCCGGGTCACCCTCGACCACCTCGCGGCCGGCGTCACGGCCGCCCGGGACCAGATCCAGGAGGTGGGCGGCGCCCGGGTGGGCGACAAGACGCTCGTCGACGCGCTGCACCCCGCCGCCGAGGCGCTCGCCGCGGCGGCGGCCGCGGGCACGTCGTCGGCCGACGCGTGGCGGGCCACCGTCGAGGCGGCGCAGGAGGGTGCGCGCGCCACCGAGAACATCGCGGCCCGCCGGGGCCGCGCACGGGTGCTGGGGGACAAGAGCCTCGGCGTCCCGGACCCGGGGGCGACCTCGCTCGCCCTCCTGCTGGGCGAGGCGGGTGCCGAGGCCGGCATCCCCGCGCCGACGACGACGGAGGTGGAGTGATGGTGGAGCAGCTGCGGCTCGTGATCGGCTCGGACGACGCCGGGTACGAGTACAAGGAGATCCTCAAGCGGGACCTGGAGGCGGACCCGCGGGTGGCGTCCGTGGTCGACGTCGGCGTGGGCGACGACGAGCACACCGTCTACCCCCGGATCGGGGCGGCGGCCGGGCGGCTCGTCGCCGCCGGCGAGGCCGACCGGGCGCTGCTCGTGTGCGGCACCGGGCTCGGTGTGGCCATCTCGGCCAACAAGATCCCCGGCGTGCGGGCCGTCACCGCGCACGACTCGTTCTCCGTGGAGCGCGCCGTGCTGTCCAACGACGCCCAGGTGCTCTGCTTCGGTCAGCGCGTCGTGGGCATCGAGCTGGCCCGCCGGCTCGCCCGCGAGTGGCTCGGCTACCGGTTCGACCCGGGGTCGCCCTCGGCGCCCAAGGTCGCCGCCATCGGCGAGATCGAGGACGGCGCCGGTCAGGACGACCCGGTGTCCTGCGCCTGAGCCTGTCCGCAAACGTTTCAGTCGGTCCGAGAGGAAGAAACATCATGGTCACGAGCATCAGTTCGGTCGCCGTCGTCGGCGCCGGGTACATGGGCGGGGGCATCGCGCAGTCGTTCGCGCTCGCCGGGCTCCCCGTCACCATCGCCGACGTCTCGGCCGAGACGACGCAGGCCGCGTACGCGCGGCTGCTCGAGGAGGCTCGCGAGTTCGAGGACGCCGGCCTGTACGACGCCGGCGCCACCGACACGATCCGCGCCAACCTGACCGCCGCCGCCTCCATCGAGGAGGCCGTGGCGGACGTCGACTTCGTCGAGGAGGCGGTGTTCGAGTCGGTCGAGGTCAAGCACGAGGTGCTGGGCCGCATCTCGGCCGCCGCGCGCCCCGACACGATCATCGGCAGCAACACCTCGACCATCCCCGCGCGGGTGCTGGTCACGGCGATGACGGGCCCCGAACGGTTCCTCACGGTGCACTTCTCCAACCCCGCGCCCTTCATCCCCGGGGTCGAGCTGGTCCTCAGCGAGCACACGGACCCGGGCGTGGTCCCGGTGGTGCGCGAGCTGCTGGCCAAGGCCGACCGCCAGGGGGCGCTCGTCGCCGACGTACCGGGGTTCGTGCTGAACCGCCTCCAGTACGTGCTGCTCAAGGAGGCCATGTCGATCGCGGAGGAGGGCATCGCGTCCCCGGAGGACATCGACACCGTGGTGCGGACGACGTTCGGCTTCCGGCTCGGCTTCTTCGGTCCGTTCGCCATCGCCGACCAGGCCGGGCTCGACGTCTACGCGGGCGGGTTCCGCACGTTCGAGGAGAACTTCGGCGAGCGGCTGTCCACGCCGGCCCTCATCCAGGAGGCGGTCGCCGGGGACCGCAAGGGCGTCAAGAACGGCAAGGGCCTGCTGCGCGACTACACGCCGGAGCAGGTCAAGGCCCTGGTCGCCTACCGCAACAAGGCCTACGGCGAGATGGGCCGTCTGCTGCGGGCCCTCGGCCCGGCGCCGGCCTGACGTCATGGCGCGTGCGTGCCGGACGCCGGGGTGGCCCCGGCGTCCGGCAGGCACGGGGGCTAGCGCTGGAGCGTGAGCAGGCCCGGCCGGTACGGCAGGAGGCCGTAGTCGACGCCGTCCGAGCTGGGGGAGCGGCCCTGGTACAGGAGCTGCAGGTTGCAGGCGTCGACGGTCATGGTCTGGTCGGCGCTGGTGCGGATGAGCTCACCGTGGCTGATGTCGTTGGTCCAGGTGGCGCCGCTGTTGGCCTTGCCCGCGAACGGGTTGCCCTCGGTCGCGGCCTGCGGCGTCCAGGACCCGGAGAGGCTGGTGGCCGTGAACGAGCGGAAGTAGCGCCCGTTGGCCCCGATGGCCTCGACGATCATGAGGTACTTGGTCTGGCCCTGGAGCTTGTAGACCTGGACGGCCTCGAACAGGTTGTTCGTGGTGTCGCTCATGATCGTCTGGTAGGAGCTGCCGAAGCTGCCCGGGAAGTTCCCGATCGGCATGCTCGCCCGGTAGATCTTCCCGTTGTCACCGGCGAAGAAGAGGTACATGTTCGTGCCGTCGCCGATGAGCGCCTGGTCGATGGGTCCGGTGCCCGAGCCGGAGATCGACCCGGTGAACAGCGGGCTCGCGGCGGACCAGCCGTTGGGGTTCGTGGGGTCGCTGGAGGTGCGGTACATGAACGGGGCCGGTCCCCACTGGTAGGCCAGCACCCAGACGTTGCGCGGCGCGAAGTAGAAGAGCGTCGGTGCGACGGTCCCGGAGGACATCGTGTTCTGCGTCGCGCCGGCCATGTCCGACCAGCTCGAGAAGAGGCTGAAGTTCATCGACCCCCAGGACGTGCCCGTGTCGTGGGTGGTCGCGTAGACGAGGTGCCGGCCGTTGTACGGCGCCGTGGTGAAGTCCTTGAGCGAGACCCAGCCGGCCTTCGGGGTGGCCAGCGGTCCGGTGGACGTCCAGCGGTAGGTGGACGGCAGCTCGCAGGCCGACGTCGAGCTGTTCACGAGCGAGGCGTCGTCGACGGACAGGCCGTCGGTGCCCGCGGCGGTCTCCACGTAGAACGTGGCGGACGACAGCGTCCCGGACCACGAGACCGCCGCGCTGCCGGTGAGCTGCGTCCAGCCGGTCGAGCTCAGCGCCCCCTGGGCGAGGTTGACGTAGCTCGTGGTGCCGCCGGCGGTGACCGCCAGCGTGACCCGGCCGGTCGGCGTGCCGCTGTGGGCGCGCACCCAGACGCTCGCGGTGTAGGTGGCGTTGTTGGTCAGCGCCGAGGTGACGGTCTGGGCGGGGCCGTTCCACGCCGCCGTCCGCCCCGTGTGCGCCAGGGCGCGGCTGCCGCCGTGGACGGGGCTCGTGCTGGAGGCCAGCGAGCCGGCGCCGAAGACCGACCAGCCGGTGGTGCCGTTCTCCAGGTCGCCGTTGGTGAGCAGGTTGGTGCCCGCCGCGGCGGCGGGCGGTGCCTCGGTGGCGGCGGGCAGCGCTGCCGCCGAGGCGAGCGCCAGCGTCGCGGCCAGGCCCAGTGCAAGACGTGCGATGGACTTCCTCATCCTTCGCTCCTGTTCCTGCCGGGGCGCGGCGCAGCACCACGCCCGGGCATGGGTGGTGTCCTACCGGCGGCGTGGTGGATGCCGCGGCTCATGGGAGCCGTCTGCCGGGGATGGTGTGAGCGCTAACATCCTTGTCGCGGAACGGGCCCTGGCAGCGATAGGTGTACCGATACAGTAGCGGGCTCGCGTCTGGCATACAAGACATCTCGGGCAATGGCGCGACGGTCGGGCCGCGGCCGCGTTCCGGGCGTGTGCGCCGGCTCACAGGCGCTCCAGGGAATGCGGACGAGCATCGTCCGGTTGGCAGGAAGGTCAACCGGACGAACGTCGTCCGTATCGAGGGTGCCGATGCGGCGCCCCGCACGCGAGGAGATCGACATGAGTGACCTGGCTGAGCTGACCCGGCGTCTGGATGCGCTGGAGGCGGTCGAGGAGATCAAGAAGCTGAAGGCCCGCTACTTCCGCTTCGTGGACGAGAAGAAGCACGACGAGCTGGCGGCGCTGTTCACGCCGGACGCCACGCTGGTGACCGACGGCATCACCTGGGGTTCGCCACGCGAGTTCGCGGACACCATCCGGGACCTGACGGGCGACGCGCCGTCGGTGCACCACGGGCACATGCCGGAGATCGAGATCCTGGGCGAGGACTCGGCGTCGGGCATCTGGGCGATGGAGGACCTGCTGACGTTCCCCGTCGGGCCCGAGGCCCCCGAGGGGCACAACGGGTACGGGCAGTACCGTGAGACCTACCGCAGGGTCGACGGCCGGTGGCTGATCGACTCGGTGCTGCTGACGCGCCTGCGGATGGACGCACTGGAGAACTGGGACCCGGATGCCTGACCTGGACGTCACCACGGATGTCCGCGCCGACGCGCGGCGCAACCGGCGCCAGCTGATCGTCGCGGCCCGGGAGGCCATCGCCTCCCGGGGCCTCGACGTCTCGGCACTGGACATCGCCACGGCCGCCGGAGTCGGGGTGGGCACGCTCTACCGCCGGTTCGGCACCAAGGAGTCACTCCTGGACGCGGTGGTGGTCGGCCTCTACGACGAGATGCTCGACAGTGCGCAGGAGTGCCTCGCGATCGAGGACCCGTGGCAGGGCCTGAGCCGGTTCGTGATGGACCTGGCCGGCGCGCACCGGGACAGCCGGGGCGTGGCGGAGGTGACGGCCGCGTGCGACACGGTGCCCACGCCGGAGATCGCGCAGCGGACCACGGCGCTGCAGGACGCCGTCATCCGGCTCACCGAACGGGCCCACGCCGCCGGAGCCCTTCGCGCGGACGTGACCTGGCAGGACGTCATGATCGGATCGCGAGCCGGCCTGGACACCGACCACTGCCTCGGCGTCGACGCGGGGCCCGACGGCTGGCGCCGCATCATCACCCTCCTGCTCGACGGGATGCGTGCGCCCGGGTACACGCCGCTGATCGGCGAGGCGCCGCACCTGCACGGCTCCGACTCCTAGCACCCGCGCTGCACGCGCCCGGGTACCAGCACCAGCACGCGCGACGGACCGCACCACGCCCTGCCCTGGTCGTGGTGGGATCCCGTGCGCCCAGACCTGAACGAGGAACTCCGGCATGAGAGCCATCGGTATGACGACGTTCGGCGGACCCGACGTCCTGCACGAGATCGACCACCCCGAACCCGACGTGAGCGACCACGAGGTGCGTGTCCGCGTCGCGGCGGCCACCGTCAACAACGGCGACCTCCTGATGCGGCGCGGTGCCGTGCACCAGCTGCGCCATGCGGCCCCCTGGGTGCCGGGGATGGAAGCGGCTGGCGTCGTGGACGCCGTCGGGGCCCGGGCGGCGGGCCGCTTCCGCGTGGGCGAGGCGGTGACGGCGCACGTGTGGCCGATCGACCCTCGCGGCGGGGCCTACGGCGAGCTCACCGTCGCGCACATGGATCGCGTGGTGCACACACCGCACGGCGCCTCGATCGCGCAGGCGGCCACCCTGCCGATGAACGGACTGACCGCCTACGGGGCTCTGGAGGCGGCGGGCCTGCGGGAACCGGGCACCGTGGCGGTGATCGGCGCCGCGGGTGCGGTCGGCGGGTACGTCGTGCAGCTCGCGGTGGCCGCGGGGCACCGCGTGGTTGCGGACGCCGCAGCCACCGACCGCGAGCTGGTCGAGAGTCTCGGGGTGCATGTGGTCGTGCCCCGTGGGCCGGACGTGGTCGAGGCGGTCCGGGCGGCCGTCGGCGAGGTGGACGCCGTCGTGCTCGCGGCGATGCCCGCGCTCGACGCAGCCGCGGTCGTACGGCCCGGTGGCGCCCTCGTGTCCGTCTTCGGTTTCGGTGACCCGGTGCAGGCCGCCACCGCGCACCGGCGCGGGGTCCGGCTCACCGGCGTCGTGGTCGACGACGTCGCCGGTTCCGCGCTGAAGCTGCGGCACCTCCGCGAGCTGGCCGAGAGCGGCGGGATCACCTTGCGGGTCGCCGACGAGGTCCCCGCCGCGGAGGCGGCGGGGGCCCATCGGCGCATGGAACAGGGCGGTGTGCGCGGTCGGATCGTGCTCCGGTTCTGAGCACCGGAGGGCGGCGTACGACCTGGTGGGCGCCGGTCACGCGACGCCGGCGGTCGACCCGCTCCCGCGCAGCTCGGCCAGCCCCGCGGCGACCGTGACGCCCGGCCGGTAGCCCAGCTCCGCCCGGGCCCGCGAGATGTCGTAGCTGCGGTTGCGGCCCATGACCGCGACCAGCCACCGGTCGAGCGGCGGCGGGGTGGGGCGGCGCAGCAGCCGCCACACCCCGTCCAGGAGCGCGGCGACCGGTACGGCGACGGCGGACGGCACGCTGCGGGCGCGGCTGACGTCGGCGCCCGCCGCCCCGAACAGGGGCGTGAACAGGTCCCGGATCGGCATCGGCGAACCGTCGGTCACGTAGTAGACGCCGCGGTCCCGGCCTCGGGTCAGCGCGGCCGAGGTGGCCGCCGCGAGGTTCGTCACGTGGACGAAGTCGATGACGTGCCGTCCGCCGTCGATCCAGGCGAACTGCCCGGCAGCGGCCGCCCGTGCGGCCTCGGCCAGCGTCGTCATGCCCGGGCCCCAGATGAGCGGCGGGCGCAGGACGACCAGGGTCGTGCCCGGGGTGCTCAGGTCGGCCAGGGCGCGCTCGGTCGCGAGCTTGACCCGGCCGTAGGCGATGAGGGGCCGTCCCGTCGGCGTCGTCTCGGAGACGACCGCGGGCCCGCGGTTCCGGTCGGTCGAGACGGCGGCGGCGCTGACGAGCACGAACCGCCCCACCCCGGCGGCGGCCGCCGCGGTGAACAGGGCGACCGTGGGCCGGTGGTTGTCCCGCTCGAACCCGGCGTCCGGCCCCCAGAAGGCCATGCGGGCCGCCGCGTGGACCACGGCGTCGCACCCGTCCAGGGCGCCCAGCCAGGCGGGCCCCGGTCGCGTGCTCGCCGGATGCCCGGCAGGGTCCGGGCCGTGCAGGTCGGCCAGGTCGCCGAGCACGGCCGTGGCCCCGGCCTGCTCCACGCGGCGCGCCGACTCGGGGCTGCGGGCCAGTGCCCGCACGGTGTGCCCGTCGGCGACGAGGCGGGTGATCATGTGCTGCCCGACGAATCCGCTGCCGCCGGTGAGGAAGATGTCCATGGGACCGATCCTCGGCGGGCGGGCGCGGCTCAGGGAGCCACGGCTCTTCCTGGTACAACCGGTACCACGATCCGCCGGCCCGGGTGCCGGAAGATGGTGGCATGGAAGAGCTCGGTGTCGCCCTGCGGACCTGGCGGGACCGCCTCACGCCCGGCGCGGTGGGCCTGCCGCACCACTCCCCGCGGCGGGTGGCCGGGTTGCGCCGCGGCGAGCTCGCGCAGCTCGCCGGCATCTCGGCCGAGTACGTGGTGCGGCTGGAGCAGGGCCGGGCGACGACGCCGTCGGCCCAGGTGTGCGCCGCGCTGGCCCGTGCGCTCCAGCTCACGGACGAGGAGCAGGCCCACCTGCTGCGCCTCGCGGGCCACGCCGCCGACCCGGACCGGGTGCCGCGGCTCGTGCCCGGCAGTGTGCACCGGATCGTGGAGCAGCTCGCCGCCAGCCCTGTGGCGGTGTGCGACGCGAGCTGGCAGCTCCTGCACTGGAACGCCCTGTTCGCGGCGACGTTCGGGGATCCCTCCCGGCTCGCCGACGACGAGCGCAACGCCCTGCTCTTCCAGTTCGAGGACCACGAGAACCGGCTGCGGTTCACCGCTGCCGAGCGCGACGCGTTCGAGAGGTCGCTGGTGGCCGACCTCCGCGCCACCACGAGCCGGTACCCGAAGGACCCCGACGTCCGGACGCTGGTCGTGCGGCTGAACCGGGGCGAGCGGTTCCGCGCGCTGTGGGAGCTCCGGTCGGTGGGCGAGCACCAGGGGGCACACAAGATCGTGGTGCACCCGGACGTGGGCGACATCGCGGTCGAGTCCAATGTGCTGACCACGCAGGGCACGGACCTGCGCCTGGTGGTGGACACGCCCCGTGATGCGGAGGCCAGGAGCAGGCTCGAGCTCCTGTCCGCGCTCGGCCTGCAGGAGATGGCGCCGCGGCGCGGGTGAGCCGGCCGGGAGCGGCCCCTGCGCTGTGCCGAGCTCGTGTCCCCAGGGCGGTTCCGTCTCCAGCAGGGCGCGAAGTGCGAAGAAGACGTGGTGAAAAAGCACACATACGCGGCATTTGTCGCTATCGTCGTGCCGTCCCGAGTCTCGCCCTCGCCCCTGCTGGAAGAGAAGACGATGAATCCGACTGCGGCAACGAGCGACCCCGGCTCGGTGCTGGCCGGGTCACGTCCCGGCCGGTCGCCGATGCGGCTGCACGATCCCGTGGACGTCCCGGCCCTCACCGACGTGCTGTCGGCGCGTGACATCGACGCCGCCTGGTCCGGCCTGCGCCAGGAGTGGGGCGAGGCCGCGCCCGTCGACCTCGGGGCGGGCACCCGGGCCTGGCTGGTGAGCGGCTACCAGACCATCGTCATGCTGGCCCGGGAGTCCGGCATGGTCACGACCGAGCCGGGTGCCTGGAACGGCACGCCCCGCGTGCCGCTGCCGGCCCCCGTGCGGCCGTGGTTCACCACCGGGCCGGGCCGCCGGGTCGACACGGCCTCCGGTCCGGCGCACGCGCGGCTGCGGGAACCGCTCGACGAGGCGCTGGCGGCCCTCGACGCGACCGACGTCGGCGGGGTCACGCGCGAGGTGTGCCAGGAGGTGGCCGGCCGGCTGGACGGCCGCGAGCAGGCCGACCTGATGCGCGACTACGTGGCCCCCGTGGCCCATCTCGCGTTCGGCGCGGTCCTCGGGCTGGACCCCCGGACGGGCCGGCAGGTGTTCGAGATCGCCGACGCCCTCGCCGCGGGGGTGCAGGACGCCGCGACCCTCGACGAGCTGAGCTTCCTGCTCGGCGGGCAGGTGATGAGCCGCGACGCGGGCGGCGGCCTGACGCCGGCCGGCCTGCTCGCCCGCCATCCCGCGTACGAGGGCACCGACGAGGCGGTGGCCGGCATGCTGTCGGTGATGACCGGCGCGAGCCTGGGCCTGCAGGCGTGGCTGGGTCAGGCCCTGCTGCTCGCCCTCGCCGACGAGGGGTTCCTGCGCCGCCTGTCCGGCGGCCGGCTCGGCACGGACGAGGCGCTGGACGAGGTGCTGTGGCACGCGTCCCCCGTCACGGTGCTCGCACCGCGGTTCGCCGTGAAGGAGGGGCACCTGTTCGACGACGTCACCTACGTCGAGCGCGGTGACGCCGTCCTCCTGGCGGTCGGCGCCGCGGCGTCGGACCCGAGGATCCGGGGCGACGCGTGGGACGGGCTGGGCAACCGCGCCCACCTGGCCTGGGGTGCGGGCGCGCACCGGTGCCCCGCGCCGCGGCAGGCACGGCTGATCGTGCGGACCGCCGTCGAGACGCTGCTGCGCCAGGTCGAGCCCGTGCTGGCGACCGGCGTCGACGAGATCCGCTGGGCCCCTGACTTCCGCTTCCGCCGTCCGGCCGCGCTGCCGGTGACCTTCCGGCGCACGGGTCCCGGTGGCTGACGCCCCCGCGGCCGCGGCCGGCGCAGTACGACACCGAGAACACCACTGGAGGAACTTGTGAGTCGCACGACACGCGTGCTGAACACCGTGCTCGCCCCGGTCGTGAAGGGGTACCAGGACCCCGACCGGGCCTGGGCCGACGCGGTGGCGCAGGTCGAGAAGGAGGCCGGCACCGCCGACCGCCGGTTCGCCGACGACCTGGGCGCGGTCGTGCGCGGCGTGGCCGAGATCCCGCGGCTCTCCCCGCTGGGCTGGTCGCTGATCATGGCCGACGTCAAGGCCCGGTACGCCAACCGGCTCCGGGTCGAGCGGGTGCTGGCCGAGCACCCGGAGATCCTCGACGAGCCGATCACGGCCCCCGTGGTGGTCTGCGGGCTGCCGCGTACCGCGACCACGCTGGCCCACCGGGTGCTGTCCGCCTCGCCGCAGCACCGCGCCCCGCTGCTGTGGGAGATGCAGGACACCGGCCTGGCCGACCCGCGCGCAGAGCGCAAGCTGGTGCGGCAGCTCTCCCGGGGCGCCGCCATGATGGAGCGGTTCGCGCCCGACATCCCGCACATCCACCCGATCGGCGTGGACCGGCCGGAGGAGTCGATGTTCCTGCTGCCGCACGGCAGCCACTGGCCGATCCTGCACGGCCTGATGCCGGCCTACACCACGTGGCTGGCCCAGCGGGACCTGACGGGCGACTACGAGTACCTGAAGCGGTGCCTCCAGGTGCTGCAGCACGGGCGGACCCCGCGGCGGTGGTTCCTGAAGTACCCGGCGCACCTGGGCGACATGGACACGATCAAGAAGGTCTTCCCGGACGCCACGTTCGTGTGGACGCACCGGGACCCGGTCACGGTCATCGGGTCGTTCTGCAGCCTCGTGGAGACCTTCTGGGGCATGTACCAGCACGACACCGACCGGCAGGTGATCGGCCGGTTCGCGCTGGAGCACCTGGCCGCCCAGGTCGAGCGCGGCCTGGAGCTGCGCAGGAATCTGCCGCCCGCCTCGATCGTGGACGTGCCCTACCACAAGCTCAGCGCCGACCCGTTCACCGAGGTGCCGCGGCTGTACGCGGCGATCGGGGCCACGTGGACGGCCGAGGACCAGGAACGCCTGGCCGACGTGGTCGCCAAGCCGCGAGGCACCCCGTCCCACCGGTACGACCTGTCCCGCTACCTGGACCCCGCGCAGGTGGAGCGGACGTTCGCCTCCTACAACCGGCTCCTGGACCGCCTCGACATGCGCGACGCCGAGCCCGCCGTGGAGCTCTGACCGGTGCGGTCGTGCCGGGAATCAGGCGTGGACCACGATCACCGGGCCGGCCGCCCGCCGCAGCACGGCGTCCGCGACCGAGTTCCAGACACGGCCGGCGAGCAGTGAGTGGGGCCGGCCGCCCACCACGACCAGGTCCTCGGGGCCGAGGCCGTGCAGCAGGGCGTCGGCGGCACCTTCGTCACGGAACGTGAGCACGGCGGACACGGCCGGGTACTTGCCGGTCCACTGCGCCACCCGGTCGTGCACGTCCTGCCGCTCCGGGCCGCCCGGGGCGTCGGGTCCGGTGCCCGGCTCCAGGTCCGGGTCGAGCCCGTGCACGATCTCCAGGGGGCAGGCGCGCTGCTGCGCCTCCGCGAACGCCATGCCGAGCTGCGGGTCGGGGTCGTCGCCGTCCAGGCCGACCACCACCCGGCGCGGGTCGCCGGTCCAGGCCCCGGCGGGGACCACGGCCACCGGCCCGGGCGCGGTCGCCGCGGTGGCCGCCGACACCGAGCCGAGCGCGGCGCGGCCCCACCCGCCGAGCCCGCGCCGGCCCACGACGACGAGGTCGTTCGCCGTCGACCGCTGCGTCAGCACGTACGCCGGCGTGCCCGGGATGATGCGCTGCTCGACGTCGTGGCCACCGGGCCGCGCACCGTCGAGCCGGGCCACCGCTCGTTCGACGGCGTCGCAGGCGTCGGCGCGCGTGTTCGCGTGCACCAGGGCCGTGCGCGGGCTCGACGGCTCGGTGCCGTAGGCGCCCAGCACGGTGAGCCGTGCGGAGTGCCTGTCCGCGGTGAGGGCCGCCCAGTCGACGGCGGCCATGCTCTCCGCGGACCCGTCGACCCCGACGACCATGCCGCGGTACCAGGTGGTGTCCATGACGGCCTCCCTCGTTCCACGGGCGGACCGCCCGTGACCCCAGCGGACCATGCGGCGGGCCGCGGACGGCAGGGCGGGAGGGCCCGCCGGGGCGGTCCAAGGGCTCACCTTTGCCGGGACGAAGGTCCCGCCCCGGGCCGTGCGCCGTTCGATTCGGCACGGCGCCGACCGTGGGATAGCCTCCGTGCCGTGCGCGTGATCTCGCTGCTCCGCTCGGCCGTCGCCGGTCCTCGGCGGGGCCTGGCCGGAGCGCTGGCGATCCTCACCGTGATCGTCGGCGTGGTCGCGATGCACTCCCTGAGCGGTTCGCCCGCGACCCACGCGCACCCCGTGCCGCACGAGGCCGCACCGGCCCAGGTCGCTGCCGCGCACCCCGCCGCCGTGCCGGTCATGACCCGAGCGGCCGAGCAGCCCGCCACCGTCGCGCCGGTCGTCGACGCCCCTGCGGGCCACGCCGGGAACGAGCGGGACACCGGCCCCTGCTGCAGCGGGTGCGGCGGGCACGACGCCGCCATGGCGATGTGCCTCATGATCCTCGTCGCGCTGCTCGCCCTGGTGGCGCCCGTGCGGCGTCTGCTCTGGCGCGCACCGGTCGCGCTGACGGCCGCGCTGCCGCCGGCGCTCGCGACCCTGGGCGGCCTCGCCGCGCCGTCCCTGCACGAGCTCTGCATCTCCCGGACGTAGACCCGGGCCCCGGCGCGCACCCGCGCCGGCCCGAGAGCGCGACCGTGCCCGAGCACCGTCGCGCCCGTGAGTGCTACCCCGAGACGACACCAGAGGAAGACCCCATGAAGCGCACCCTTCTGTCCACGACGCTGTCCACGACCATGTCCGCGATCGCCCTCGCCGGCGCCCTGGCGCTGACGGGCTGCTCCGGTTCCGCGGAACCGGAGCAGGACACCGCGACCGCGGCCGGCGAGCACACGGCCCACAACGACGCGGACGTCATGTTCGCGCAGATGATGATCCCGCACCACGAGCAGGCGATCGAGATGGCGGACGTCGTCCTGGCCCGGCCGGACGCCGCCCCGCAGGTCGCGGAGCTGGCCACGCAGATCAAGGCCGCACAGGCCCCGGAGATCGAGACGCTCGGCCAGTGGCTCGACACCTGGGGTGCCGAGCGCACCTCGGAGCACGGCGGGCACGCCGGGATGGACGGCATGATGTCGGAGGACGACATGCAGATGCTGGCCGACGCGGCCGGCCCCGAGGCAGACCGCCTGTTCCTGGAGCAGATGATCGTGCACCACCAGGGCGCCGTCGAGATGGCGCAGGAAGAGGTCGAGTCGGGCGAGGACGCGGGCGCCGTCGAGATGGCGCGGACGATCGTCGACACGCAGGCGGCCGAGATCGAGACGATGGAAGGCCTGCTCGCCTCGATGTGACCGCCGGTGGTGCGCCGGCACGCGCCGGCGCACCACCCCTCCCGAAGGAGTCTGCCCATGTGCAGAACGCTCGGTGGCGCGCGCCCTCGTGCGGTCCTGGTCCGGGCGGCCGCCGGCCTGCTCGCGACACTCGTCCTGGCGCTGGGGTGGGCGCCGCCCGCCGCGGCGCACACCCGGCTCGAGTCGACGGCGCCCGCCGCCGGGTCGACGGCGTCGGCCCCCGTGGCCGAGGTGACCCTGCGGTTCACGCTGCCGGTGAGTCCGCTCGGGGACGGCGTGGTGGTCGACGGGCCGGACGGCACCGTCGCGGCCACGGTCGCTCCGGCGCAGGACGGCCTGGCCCTGGTCGCGACGCCGTCCGCACCGCTGCGGGCGGGCCGGTACACGGTGACCTGGACGGCAGCGGCCCAGGACGGCCACCCGCTGGAGGGCACGTTCGGCTTCGACGTCGCCGGCGGGGCTGCGGGCGGCGAGGCGCCGGGCGGTGCGTCGGCGTCGCCGGAGGCGTCCGGCGAGCCCGGGGGAGCCGGTGCCGGGGACGATGCCTCCGGTGGGAACCACGACACGTCCGACGGCTCGAACCATGACACGGGCCATGGCACGGGCCACGACATGGGACATGACATGGGACATGACATGGGCCACGACCCCGCCGCGATGGACAGTCCGGCGACCCGCGCGGCGTCGGCCGCCGTCCGCCTGGGTGCGGCGGCCGCGCTCTGGGGCGCGCTGGTCGCCGGGGGTGCCCTGGTGTTCGTGGGCCTGGTGCTGCGCGGCCGCGACGAGGCGGACCCGCCGGCGGTGCTGCGGCTGGTCCGGTGGTCGGGCGTGCTGCTGCTCGGCGGGCTCGTCGTCCGGGTGCTGGCGGGTTCGGTGCTCCTGGCGCACGGCGACCTCGCGTCCGGCGTGTCCGCGTCCGCGATCGGTGACTCGCTCACCGGGACGGCGCGGTGGGACGTCGGCCTCCAGGCCGCGGGCGCCGTCGCGATCACGGTCGGTGCCCGGCACACGGCGGCCGGCTCCTGGCTCGCGGCGGCCGGCGCTGCGCTGGCGGGCGCCGGGCAGGTGCTCGGCGGGCACAGCAACACCGTCGAGCCGCGGTGGCTGGTGGTGACCGCGGACGTGGCGCACCTCGCGGCCGCCGCCACGTGGGTGGGCGGGCTCGTCGCCCTCGGCGTGCTGCTGCGGGCGCGCCGCCGGGACGGGCGCGACCCGGACGCCGCGCTGACGGTGGCCCGCTTCTCGGTGGTCGCGGCGGCCGCCGTCACCGTGGTCGGCGTGGCCGGGGTGCTGCTCGCGGTGGGGATCCTGGACCGGCCGGCCCAGCTCTGGGAGAGCGACTGGGGCCGGTTCCTGCTGGCCAAGGCGGGCCTCGTCGCCGTGGTGGCGGCGATCGGCGCGCACAACCACCTCCGCGTCGTCCCGCGGCTGACGGCCCGACGCCGCGCCGTCGTGCGGCACGCGGGCCGCTCCCGCACGGCCGAGGTGGCCCTGCGGCGCAGCACGGGCCGGGAGACGACGCTGATGGCCGGGGTCGTGCTGCTCACGGCCTGGCTGGTCGCGGCGTCGGTGGAGCCCTGACCGGTCCCGGTGCCCGGCCGGCGCTCATACGGCCGTGAGAGTCTCCGGCCGGTGCACGTGCACCACCAGGACGGGGCACGGCGCGGTGCGCAGCACGGCGTCGGGCACGCTGCGCAGCAGGCGGCCCGTGACCGCCGAGTGGCGGCGCCCGCCGACCACCAGGATGTCGTGCCGGGCCAGGTTGTGGAGCAGGGCCACCACGGGGTCCCCGCGCCTGGTCACCACCGTGTAGGCGACGCCGGGGTACTTCCGGGACCACTGGAGCAGCCGGTCGGTCAGCGCGTCGCTGCTCTCGTGCCACGTCCCGGTGGCGCGGTCCTTGTCCAGCAGCGCCGACACGACCGGGTCGGTGCCCGTCACGTGCAGGACCTCCAGCGGGCACCCGCGCGCCGCCGCCTCGGCGAACGCCGTCTCCAGCAGGTCCGGCTCGTCCTCGCGCCCCGCCCCCACCCTGATCCGGCGGGGCTCGCCCGTGGCTGCGCCCGCCGGCACCACGGCGACGGTGCCGGGTGCGCCGGCGGCCAGCGCCGAGGAGGTGGAACCGAGCAGGGCCCGGTCGAGCGCGCCCAGGGCGCGCCGTCCCACCACGACGAGGTCGCACGTGCTCGACTGCTGGGCCAGGACGTGGGCGGCGGCGCCCGGCAGCACGAGCACCCGGACCTCGCGGCCGCCCGGCCGCCGGTCGCCCAGCCGGTCCCGTGCGGCGCGGGCCGCGCGGTGGGCCTGCTCGCGCGCGTCCAGGGCCAGGCTGCTCGCTCCCGGGCCGGGCTCGAGGGGCGTGGGGTAGGCGGCCACGACGGTGAGCCGGGCCCGGTGCAGGTCGGCCGTGCGGGCCGCCCAGTCCAGCGCGGACATGCTCTCGGCCGTGCCGTCGACGCCCACGACGACGCCGTGGTACCAGGCACTGTTCATGATCGTCCTCCTTCTGCCCCCGGACCGGGGTGCGGTCCGTGGGGTCAGCCCGCCGCCGGCTCGACGGTGCGGCGGGGCGTGTGCTGCGGCATCGAGCTGTAGCCGAGCCGCATCACCATCTGGGGGACCCCGTCGAGCGACAGTGCCCGGCGCAGGTCGTGGCGGGTGGTCGGGTTCTCCAGCACGGTCGTGGCGAACGAGGCGTGGACGAAGAAGGTGCTCGCCACCAGCAGCACCCGCTCCAGGGCCTGGCCCGCGGCGACCCAGTCCCGTGCCGAGTCGCCCGGCGTCGTCAGGACGGCCGTGGTCGAGTGCAGCTCGAACGGGGCGCTGCCCTCGCTGGCGAGGAACTGTCGTACCGGCGCCCGGTCGTCCGTCGGGCGGGGGCCGAGCAGGTCGCGCGGGATGCCGTCGCCGCGTCCGGGGTCCGTGGCGGTCCAGGCGGCCTCCTCGGCGCTCGCCGCGGGATCCTCCGCGGCGAGCGCCTCGGCCCGGCGCACGAGCCGCAGGACCTCCGCGCGCGCGGGGTCGCCCGGCTGGACGACGCGCAGGTCGGCACCCTCGTCGTGCGCCGCCGCGACGACGGCGTGCAGCACGTCGCTGAACAGCGGCTGGTCGTCGAACGGGACCCGCGAGGTGGAGCGCCGCGCGATGGCGACCGAGAGCTCGAGCTCGTCCGCATCCGGGTCGCGGCCCGGTTCGAGCTCGATCGTGGCCACGAGGTGGTCGTCGTCGGGGTCGGGCAGCACCGTGACGACGGCGTCGAGGGACTCACGGCGCGCGGCCGTGCGGGCGTTGAGCAGGAACGCGCCGCAGCTGATCAGCATCTCCCGGCCGCGAGGGTCCGAGTGCCGGAGCTGGCGCGCCGGGTCCGCGCGGAGCGTCAGGGTGCTGCCCGCGGTGGTCACCAGCCACGGCTGGGTGTTCAGCACGCTGGGTGCGCTCGCGGCGGCCCGCAGGATCCGCTGTGTCCGTGCTTCGTCGAGGTTCATCCCCGCCCTCCCTTCCCCTCGTCAGTCTTGGCGCGGGGGAGGGCCCGGCACACGGGCCGAAGGTCCCGCGGGGCCGGGGCAGACGGCCCTGACGGCGGGGTGCGGGCGGAGGCGAGGCTCGTCCCACACGGAACTGTTCGAGGTCGAGGAGGTGCTCGCGATGCGCGCACTGGTGGTCTACGAGTCGATGTTCGGCAACACCGAGCAGGTCGCGCACGCGGTCGCGGAAGGGATCGAGGCGTCGATGCACGCCGACATCGTCGAGGTGGGGGCGGCACCCGACATGGTGCCTGCGGACGTGACGCTGCTCGTGGTCGGCGGGCCGACGCACGCCTTCAGCATGTCCTGGCCCTCGACGCGGCGGGACGCGGCAGCGCGGGCGCCGCACGTCGTCTCCCGTGAGCGGGGCATCCGCGAGTGGCTGGGTGCCCTGCCGGGCGTCCGCACCGATGCCCGGACCGAGGCCACGGCTTTCGACACCCGGGCGACGTCGCACTTCACCGGGTCCGCGGCGCGGGCCGCCGGGCGGCGCCTGAATCGGCTCGGCTACCCGATCATCGCGGCGCCGACGAGCTACCGGGTCACCGACATGACCGGCCCGCTGGCCGACGGCGAGCTCGCGCGGGCCCGGGCGTGGGGCAAGGGGCTCGGGGCCGAGGTGGCCGCGACCCGGTCGTCCCTCCCGCGCCGGCGGCCTCCCGCCTGACTCGCCTCCCGGCTGCCTCCCGCTCGACCCGCTGTCACCGGCACGCACGGGGTGAATCCCGTGCTGCACAGCACTCTGCCCGTGTCATCGTCTGCGTGTGCTGCGCCAGGCCGATACGGTGGTGCCGCGGGGGCAGGACGGGGGAGTGCGGTGGCGGAGCGTGCCCGCGAACAGGCCGAGCTGTTGCTCGACGCGCTGGCGACGATGGGGCGGGGTCTCGACCTGGAGACCACGCTGAACGAGATCAGTGCGACCGCGGCGCGCCTCGTGGGCGCTCGGTACGCAGCGTTGGGCGTGCTGGGTCCGGACGGGCGCATCGCCCGGTTCCTGACGGTGGGGCTGACGCCGGACCAGGTCCGCGACATCGGCCCGTACCCCACGGGGCACGGCATCCTGGGCGAGCTCATCCGCCACCCCGCGCCGTTGCGGCTGCACGACCTGACCCAGCACCCGGCGTCGGTGGGCTTCCCGCCCAACCATCCGCCGATGCGCGTCTTCCTGGGCGCCCCGCTGAGGGTGCACGGTGCGGCGTTCGGCAACCTCTACCTCACCGAGAAGGAGGGCGGGGGCGACTTCACCGAGGACGACCAGCGGCTCCTGGAGGCGCTGGCGGCGGGTGCGAGCGTGGCCATCGAGAACGCCGACCTGTACGACGAGGCGCGCCTGCGGGAGCGGGCGGCGCAGGCGAACGACGAGATCTCCCGGCAGGTGCTCACCGGCAGCACGCCGGGCGACGTGCTGAACCTCGTGGCCAAGCACGCCCGGCGGGTCGCCGGCGCCGACCTGGCGGTGATCTCCGTGCCCGAGCCGGAGTCGCGGCGCCTGGTGGTGCAGGCGGCGTCCGGCCCTGACACCGACCGGCTGGTCGGCACCATGCTGCCGCCGGACGGCACGTTCGCGTCCGTCGTGATCGGCTCCGGCCGGCCGATGTTCTCCGCCGCGGCGGCCGCCGACGAGCGCGCCCAGCTCTCCTTCGACCTGCGCCACGAGCTCGGGCCGTTCGCGGTGCTGCCGCTGGGCGAGCAGGGCAGTACCCGCGGGGTGCTCGCCGTGGGGCGGTACCTCGGCGGGGCGCCGTTCTCCGCCGTCGTCGTGGAGGCGCTGGAGGGGTTCGCGGCGCAGGCCGCCGTCGCCCTGGAGCTGGCCGAGCACCGTGTCGACGTGGAGCGGCTCGCCGTGCTGCGGGACCGTGACCGCATCGCCAGGGACCTGCACGACCTGGCGATCCAGCGGCTGTACGCGACGGGGCTGTCCCTGCACACGCTGAGCCGGGGGCTCGGTGGCGAGGGCGCCGAACGGGTGGAGCGGGCGGTGGACGAGATCGACGAGACCATCGCCATGATCCGGACCACCATCCACCGGCTGCAGCCCGGCGGTCCGGGCGACCGCCGGGTCGGCCTGCGCTCGCGGGTCATCACGGAGGTGGACACCGCTGCGGGACCGCTCGGCTTCGCCCCGCGCCTGCGGTTCGACGGTCCGGTCGACTCCTCGGTGCCGCCCGACGTCGGCGACCACGTCGTGGCGGTCGTGCGCGAGGGGCTGTCGAACGTGGCGCGGCACGCGCACGCCCGGACGGTGTCGGTGCGCCTGACCGTGACGGACACGGTGGCGCTCGTGGTGACGGACGACGGCGCGGGCGTGCCCGAGGGCGTCGCGTTCAGCGGCCTGCGCAACCTCGCCCGGCGGGCCACCGAGCTGGGCGGGTCGCTGAGCATCGGGCCGGGTCCGGCGAACGGCACCCGCCTGGAGTGGCGGGTGCCGCTCGACGGAGCCTGACCGGACCCGGTCAGGCCCCGGCCCTCACAGGCCGAACACGATGCGTGCCGGCACCCGGCCGGCGAGCACGTCCGTCATGGACTCGTTCACCTCGTCGAGCTTGCGCTCGGTCGCGACCACCTCGGTCCGGCCCGCCGCGTGCAGGGCGAACACGTCGGCGAGGTCGTTGCGGGTGCCGACGATCGAGCCGATCACCGAGATGCCCTTCAGGACGGTGTCGAAGATCGGCAGCTGGATGGTGCCGTGCGCGGGCAGGGCGACGCAGACCAGCCGCCCGCCGCGGCGCAGCGACGCGAAGGCCTGGTCGAACGAGGCCGGCGACGCGGCCAGCGCGACCGCGACGTCGGCCCCGCCGAGCCGCTGGATCGCCTGGGCCGGGTCCTCGCGGGCGGCGTTGACCACGTGGTCGGCGCCGAGCCGGGCCGCCAGGTCCAGCTTGTGGTCCTCCAGGTCCACGGCCACCGTGAACGCCCCCGCGATCCGGGCGTACTGCAGCGCCAGGTGCCCGAGACCGCCGACGCCGAAGATCGCCACGGTCTCGGCCGGCGCCACGCCGGCCACCCTGATCGCCTTGTAGGTGGTCACGCCCGCGCAGGTCAGGGGCGCGGCGTCCAGCGACGACACGTCGTCGGGCACCGGGGTCGCGAACGCGGCGGGCACAACGGCGTACTCGGCGAACGCCCCGTTCACCGAGTAGCCGGAGTTGGCCTGCTTCTCGCACAGGGTCTCCCGGCCGCTGATGCAGTAGCGGCACTCGCCGCACGCGCTGCCGAGCCACGCGATGGCGACGCGCTGCCCGGGACTGCGGCCGTGCACGCCCTCGCCGAGCCGCTCGATGCGGCCGACGCCCTCGTGCCCCGGCACGAACGGCGGGTGCGGCTTGACCGGCCAGTCGCCGTGCGCGGCGTGGATGTCGGTGTGGCACAGACCGCTGGTCTCGATCCGGACCAGGACCTGACCGGGTCCGGGCTCGGGGACGGGCACGTCCATGACCTGCAGCGGTGCGGTGAAGTCGGTGACGACGGCGGCCTTCATGACAGCTCCGATCGGAGAGGGTGTGCTGACGGTTCAACACCACTGCGCGAGAGCCGGCGCGAAGCAGAGGCCAACGTCCTGACACCCGACGGGCGAAGGTCCCCGCGACTGCCCCGGCGCTGGCGGCCGGGCGGCGGACTGGTCATGGTGGAGGCATGGACATGCGGGCATGGGTCACCGGGAGCACGGTGGGCAGCCTCGCCCTGCGCCAGGTGCCCGTGCCCCGGCCCGGTCCGGACGAGGTGCTGGTGCGGGTCGAGGCCTGCGGCGTGTGCCGCACCGACCTGCACGTCGTGGACCGCGAGCTGCCCGTGCACCTGCCGCACGTGGTGCCCGGGCACCAGGTGGTCGGCGTCGTCGAGGAGACCGGCCCCGCCGTGCGGCACCTGCGGCGCGGCGACCGCGTGGGGGTGGCGTGGCTGCGCCGCACCTGCGGCGCGTGCCGGTGGTGCCGCGAGGGGCAGGAGAACCTCTGCCCCGACTCGCGGTACACCGGGTGGGACGCCCACGGCGGCTTCGCCGAGCACACCACCGTGCCCGAGGCCTACGCCTACCGGCTGCGCGCCGACCGGGACCCCGCCGAGGTGGCCCCGCTCCTGTGCGCCGGCATCATCGGGTACCGGGCGCTGACCCGCACCGGCCTGCGCGCCGGCGGCCGGCTCGGCCTGTACGGCTACGGGTCCAGCGCGCACCTCACCGCACGCCTGGCCGTCGCGTGCGGCGCGGAGGTCTACGTCATGACGCGCGGCGCCGCCAACCGGGACCTGGCCCGGCGCACCGGCGCCCGGTTCGCCGGGGCCGCGACCGACCGGCCGCCCGAGCCGGTCGACGCCGCGATCGTCTTCGCCCCGGCCGGCGAGCTCGTGCCGCTCGCCCTCCAGGCCACCGAACGGGGCGGCACCGTGGTGCTGGCGGGTATCCACATGAGCGACCTGCCCGCCATGTCGTACACCGAGCACCTCTTCTACGAGCGCGACCTGCGCACCGTCACCGCCAACACCCGCGCCGACGGCGCCGCGTTCCTGCGGCTGGCCCGCACGCTCCGGATCGTCCCGGAGGTGACCCGCTACCCCTTCGACCGGACGGACGAGGCGCTCGCGGACCTCCGGTCGGGGGCGGCGTCGGGCTCGCTGGTCGTGACACCCGGCTGACAGGACGACCCGGGCCGTCGCGGGGCTCGTCCGCCTGGTCGAGGGGGACCTACGTCCCCGCCGTGCGGGGCCGACGGCCCTGACCCGTCTCGCACCGGCCGGGCGAGGCTGGCAGCGTGGCCGGGCCGCCCCGCCCCGGCACGGCCGCCGGAGACACGGCACACGGGCGCGGACCGACGGAGGCGCGATGACCACGCATGCGGAGAGCCGGACCGGATCGGCCACCACGGGCGCGCCGCCGCCGACGTCGGCACCACCGGCGGACGGGCGGCTGGTCTACGACCTGTCGGAGGGGAACGCCGGGATGCGCTCCCTGCTCGGCGGCAAGGGCGCGGGCGTCGCGGAGATGCGGCGCATCGGCGTACCCGTCCCCGACGGCTTCACGGTGACCACCGCGGCGTGCGTCGCCGCCATGCGAGGCGGCGGCACCTGGCCCGACGGACTCTGGGGCGAGATCCAGGCCCACCTCGACGCCCTGGAACGCCGCACCGGCCGGGTGCTGGGCGCCGCCGAGCGCCCGCTGCTGGTGTCCGTGCGGTCGGGCGCCGTGTTCTCCATGCCGGGGATGATGGACACCATCCTCAACCTGGGCATCTCGGAGCAGTCCGCCGCCGGCCTCGCGGCCGAGTCAGGCGACCCGCGGTTCGCGTGGGACTCCTACCGCCGGTTCGTGCAGATGTACGGCGAGGTGGTCGAAGGCGTCCCGGGACAGGCCTTCGAGGACGAGCTCACCGCGCTCAAGGACCGGCGCGGCGCCCGGCAGGACACGGACCTCACGGTCGACGACCTGCGCGACCTCACCGCCACGTTCCGCCGCGTGGCCCGCGAGAGCACCGGCCACGACCTGCCCACCGAGCCGCGCGAGCAGCTCCGGCGGGCGATCGACGCCGTCTTCGCGTCGTGGGACAGCCCCCGGGCGCAGGTCTACCGGCGGCTGAACGACATCCCGGACGACCTGGGCACCGCCGTGAACGTCATGCAGATGGTCTTCGGCAACAAGGGCGGCACCTCCGCGACCGGCGTGTGCTTCACGCGCAACCCGGCCACGGGCGCCAAGGAACGGTACGGCGAGTTCCTCCTCGACGCGCAGGGAGAGGACGTGGTGGCGGGCATCCGCACCCCGCGGCGCCTGCAGGAGCTGGAGACCGTGCTGCCCGAGGCGTACGCCCGGCTCATGTCCGCGATGGACCGGCTGGAGCGCCACTACGGCGACATGCAGGACATCGAGTTCACCGTCGAGGACGGCACGCTCTACCTGCTGCAGGTGCGCACCGGCAAGCGCACCGCCGCGGCGGCCCTCAAGGTCGCGCGTGACCTCGTCGCGGAGGGCCTGATCGACACCGAGACGGCCCTGCGGCGCATCGACCCCGCCCAGCTCGACCAGCTCCTGCACCCCGCGCTCGACCCCGACCACACCGCGACCCCGCTCACCCACGGGCTCAACGCCTCGCCGGGCGCCGCCGTCGGCCGCCTCGTGTTCGACGCCGACACCGCCGCCGCCCAGGGCGTGCTCACCGCGCACGGCGGCATGACGTCGCACGCCGCCGTGGTGGCACGTGGCATGGGCAAGCCGTGCGTCGCGGGCGCCGGCGACCTGCGCATCGACGCCGACGCCCGCACCCTGACCATCGGCGGCACGGTGCTCACCGACGCGGACACCGTCACCCTCGACGGCACCACCGGAGCCGTCTACCCGGGCGCCCTGCCGCTCGTGCCGCCCCGCGTCACCGACGACTTCTCCACCGTCCTGGGCTGGGCCGACGACGTCCGCCGCCTCGGCGTCCGCGCCAACGCCGACACCGGGGCCGACGCCGTCCGCGCCCGCGAGCTCGGCGCCGAGGGCGTGGGCCTGTGCCGCACCGAGCACATGTTCATGGCCACCGACCGCCTGCCCGTCGTGCGCCGCATGATCCTGGCCGACACCGCCGCGTCCCGGCAGGCCGCCCTCGACCAGCTGCTGCCCGTGCAGCAGGCGGACTTCGAGGAGATCTTCACCGCGATGACCGGGCTGCCGGTGGCCGTGCGACTCATCGACCCGCCGCTGCACGAGTTCCTGCCCGACCTGGTGGAGCAGTCGCTGCTGGTGCAGCGGCTGGAAGCCGGCGGCGAGCCCGGTGAGCTGGGGCAGGCGCGCGCCCTCCTGGCCCGGATCACCAGCATGGCCGAGGCGAACCCCATGCTCGGCACCCGCGGCGTCCGGCTGACGCTGCTGCACCCGGAGATCGGCGTCATGCAGACCCGCGCGATCGTCCGTGCGGCGCTCGCGGTACGGGCGCGCGGCCTGGACCCGCGCGTGGAGATCATGGTGCCCCTGGTCGGGTACGCCGAGGAGCTGCGGCGCATGCGCGAGATCGTCGTGGCCACCGCCGACGAGGAGCTGGCCGCCGCCGGCGTCACCGACCTGGCCTACCGCGTCGGCACCATGATCGAGCTGCCGCGTGCCGCGCTGACGGCGGGCGAGATCGCCGAGCACGCCGACTTCTTCTCGTTCGGTACGAACGACCTGACCCAGACGACGATCGGCGTCTCCCGCGACGACGCCGAGGGCTCCTTCCTGGCGGCGTACCTGGAGGAGGGCATCGTGCCCGCCGACCCCTTCGCCTCCCTCGACGCGGACGGCGTGGGCGAGCTCGTCCGGACTGGCGTCGAGCGCGGGCTGCGCACCCGGCCCGACCTGGAGACCGGCGTCTGCGGGGAGCACGGCGGTGACCCGGCGTCGATCACGCTGCTCGACAGGATCGGCGTGGACTACGTGTCCTGCTCGCCGTACCGCATCCCGGTCGCCCGCCTGGCGGCGGCCCGCGCCCGGCTGGACGATGCGGCGCGTGACGATGCGTGACGATGCGTGGCCCTCGCCCACCGAAGGTGCGCTTCTAGCCAGTCATTGGGACCACCAACTAGGGTCGTGGTGGGCCGGATGACTGGGTAGAAGCGCACTTCAGGCGCTGATGGCTGGTTCACCCGCCGTCCCGTGTCACGCCGTCGGCCGGCTGCGCCACGGTGTCCACGGGCGGACGGCGTCGTGCCGCGGGCGGGTGCGGCGGGGTGTGTGCTCCGCCTGGGGGCTGGTGCCCAGCCGCATGAGCATCTGCGGGTAGGCGTGCAGGGACAGGGCCTGGCGCAGGTCGTGCCGGGTCGTGGGGTTCTCCAGGACGGTGGTGGCGAACGACGCGTGCACGAAGTGCGTGGTGGCCACCAGCAGCGCGTGCTCCAGGGCCTGGCCGGCCGCGACCCAGTCCCGGGGGGAGTCGCCGGGCGTGGTCAGCACGGCAAGCGTCGAGTGCCGCTCGAACGGCTCCCGGCCCCGGCTGGCGTTGAACCGGCGCACGGGGGCGTCCGGGTTGGTCGGTGCGCGTCCGAGCAGGTGCTCCGGGATGCCGTCGTCGCGGCCCGGCCAGGTGGCGGTCCACGCGGCCTCCTCGTCGCGTGCGGCCATGTCCTCCGCCGCGACCGCCTCGGCGCGGCGCACCAGCGCGAGCACCTCCGGCCGCGAGGGATCGGAGGGCTGGATCGTGCGCATGCTGGCGCCCTCGGCGTACGCGGCGCGCTGGATCGCGACCAGCACGTCGGCCGGCAGCGGCCGGTCCTCGAAGGGGACGCGGGACGTCGTCCGGTGCTCGATCGCGACGGACAGCTCCAGCTCGTCGTCGCCCGGGTCGTCGCCCGGTTCGAGCGTGATCTGCGCGACGAGCAGGTCGTCCTCCGGATCGGGCAGCACCGTGACCACCGCGGTGAGCGACTCCCGGCGGGCCGCGACGCGCGCGTTGAACAGGAACGCCCCGCAGCTGATCAGCATCTCCCGGCCCTGCGGGTCGCTGTGCCGTAGCTGCCGCGACGGGTCGGCGCGGAGCGTCACCGTGCGGTCGCTCGTCGCCACCCGCCAGGGCTGGGTGTTCAGGACGCTCGGCGCGTCCCCGGCGGCGTTCAGGATCCTCTCGACCCGTGCGTCGACGATGTCCATGGTCCGTCTCCCTCCGTCTCCTGCGGGGTCGCGCCGGCGGGTCCGGCGGGCCCCGTGCCGCGTCGTCGCGGTCTGGGCCACTCGTGCTCTGCGCCCAGCACACCACCCGTCCCGAGGGGCCAGCAGGGCTGCTGGTCCCGTCTTGCCCGGGCGAACGTCCCGCACCGCGACGACCAAGGCCCCTACGGGGCGCACCGTCCGGTGTCGACACTGGGGGCATGACCGGACGAGTCGTGATCCTTGGTGGTCCCGGCGGCGCGCCGTCGGCCGTCCGGTTGCGGCGCACGCTCGGCGACGACGTCGAGATCACCGTCGTCGACCAGGGCAACCGGCACGTCTACCAGCCCGGGCTGCTGTTCGCGCCGTTCGGCCTGTCCCCGCTCGACAGCCTGGTCCGGCCCCGCCGGCGGCAGCTGCGGCCGGGCGTCGGCTACCGCTGCGGCGTCGTGCAGCGGGTGGACCTCGACCACGACCGCGTGCACCTGGCCGACGGCGCGGTGCTGCCCTACGACCTCCTGGTGATCGCGACCGGCGCACGGTTGCTGCCCGAGGAGACCGAGGGCCTCGCGACGCCGCTGCGGCCCGCGCAGGTGCACGCGTTCGGCGACCACGAGGGCGCCCGGGCCCTCGCCCGGGCCCTGGCCGCGTTCGACGGCGGCCGGCTCGTGGTCGACGTCGTCGACATGCCGACCGCGTGCCCGGTGGCGCCCCTGGAGTTCTGCTTCCTGGCCGACTGGTACTTCCGGCGGCGCGGTATCCGCGACGTGGTCTCGCTGACCTACGTCACCCCGCTGGACGCGGCGTTCACCAAGCCCGTCGCCGCCGCGGCACTGGCCGGCCTGCTCGCCCGCAAGGACATCGACCTGGTCACCGAGTTCACCACCGGGAGCGTCGAGGACGCCGACGGGGCCGGCGGCCGCCTCGTGTCGTTCGACGAGCGGGAGGTCCCCTTCGACCTGGCGGTGATGGTGCCCCTGCACGGCGGCGCAGCCTACGTGGAGGCCTCGGACGGTCTGGGCGACGAGCTCGGCTTCGTGCCCGTCGGCCCGCGTTCCGTGCGGTCCACGGCGCGGCCCGACGTCTTCGTCCTCGGCGACGCCGCAGCGGTGCCGACCTCGAAGGCGGGCTCCGGCACGCACGTCGAGGGCGAGATCCTCACCCGGACCGTCGCCCGGTTCCTCGCCGCCGAACGTGCCGCCAACCCCGCCGACCAGCGTGCCGGCCACCGTGCGGGCCCGGGGCCGGCCACCGCGGTCGACGACCTCGCGGCGGCCGGTCGGATCGTCCCCACCTGATCGCCCCTCGCCCCGTGCCGGGTCTCGCAGCCGTCGTCCCCTGGCAGCCCTCGTCCCCTGGCCCCCGTCCCGTGCCGGGTCTCGCGGCCCCCGGCCTCGCGGCCCTCGGCCTTGCGGCCTCGGCCTTGCGGCCTCGGCCTTGCGGCCTCGGCCTTGCGGCCTCGGCCTTGCGGCCTCGGCCTTGCGGCCTCGGCCTTGCGGCCTCGGCCTTGCGGCCTCGGCCTTGCGGCCTCGGCCTTGCGGCCTCGACCTTGCGGCCTCGACCTTGCAGCCTCGCAGCCCCGACCTCGCAGCCCCGACCTCGCAGCCCCCGTCGTCGGAGCCGCCGGGCCTCAGGACCGCGGCAGCGGGACGACGGCGACCGGGCACGCTGCGTGATGGATCAGGGCCTGGCTGGTCGACCCGAGCAGCAGCCCGCGGAACCCGCCCCGGCCGCGCGTCCCGACCACGACGAGCTGCGCGCGCTCGGCGTGCTCGAGCAGCACCCGGGTCGGCCCCTCCCGGACCACCACCTCCTCGACCCGGACGCCCGGGTGCCGCGCGCGGTCCTGGGCCAGCCACGTGCTCAGCTGCTCCGACTCGTGCCGCTCGATGGCGTCCCACGCGGTGGTCAGCTCCCACACCGTCGTCACGGGCAGGTCGCTCCAGGCATGCACGGCCACGAGCGGGACGCCGCGCGCCGACGCCGCCTCGAACGCGAACGTGACGGCCGCCCGGCTGGTGCCCGAACCGTCCACACCGACCACCACCGGGCCGGTCTGCGGACCGTCCGGCGGGGTGGTGCCGGGCGGTTCGGCCGTGCGGACCACCACCACCGGGCAGTGCGCGTGCGTGCTGACCGCCACCGCGATCGACCCGATGACCAGCCCGCTGAAACCACCGAGGCCTCGGTCCCCGAGCACCACCATGCCGGCGGACGCCGACCGCCCGATCAGGCGCGCCGCGACCGAGCCGCCCACCAGGTCGGTGCGCGTGACGACCCCTGGGGCCGCGTCGCGGGCCGCTGCCTCGGCCTCGTCGAGCCACTGCCGGCCTTGCGCGATCAGCGCGTCCTGGTACGCCCCGAGCGCCACCGCGTGCGGCACGCTCACCGGCACCGGGGTCCAGACGTGCGCGAGCACCAGCGGCACGTCCCGCCGGGCGGCCTCCAGCGCGGCCCAGCGGGCCGCCCGGGTGGCCGACTCCGAGCCGTCGACCCCGACCAGCACGGGGCCCGTCGTCGTCTGGGTCATCTCGGTCTCCTCGGTCGGCGCGGGGCGGCCTGGCGCGGCCGCCACCTCCCACGCTAGGCAGCGCGGGCCCGGGCGCCCCGTGCCGTCGGTCCCGGGGTTGCGGGCCCATGGTCCCTGGTGCCGCACGGACCGCCGGAGAAGGGTGGGAGCACGCCCGCCGCGCGCGGGGCGGAACCCGACCGACGGGAGCAGTGCCATGACCCACACCTGGAACGTCTCCATCCGGCTCTTCGACGCGGACGACATCGAGCGCTCCGGCACCCTGACCGCCGCCCACGCCGTGCTGACCACGTCGAGCGGCACCACGCTCGCCGGGCACGGCCGGGCCCGGCGCAACCCGCAGGACGCGCAGGTCGCCGAGATCGGCGAGGAGCTCGCGGCCGCCCGCGCCCTGCGCGACCTGGCGGACCGGCTGCTGCGGGCGACGTCGGACGACATCGCCCAGATCGAGCACCACCCGGTCCACGTGCACCCATGACCGGTCCCGCGGTCCTGGACCTGGCGGCGGTCGACGCCGTCGTGCTGGACACGGACGGCGTGGTCACCGACACCGCCCGCACCCACGCGGCGGCCTGGAAACGCGCCTTCGACGAGGTGCTCCGGGACGCCTCCGCGCGCTCGGGACGCCCGCAGCCGCCGTTCGACGTCGAGCGGGACTACCTGCCCTACGTCGACGGCCGGGCACGGGCCGACGGCGCGCGGGCGTTCCTGGCGTCGCGCGGGATCGTGCTGCCCGAGGGGCCCGGCGCCGGCACGCTCGACGCCCTGCTGGCGCGCAAGAACCGCTCCTTCCTCGCGGAGGTGGCCGGGCACGGGGTGCGCGCCTTCCCGTCCACGGTGGCCCTGCTGCGCGAGCTGCGGCGGGGCGGCGTCCGCGTCGCGGTGGTCTCGGCCAGCCGCAACTGTGCCCGGGTGCTGCACGCGGCGGGTATGGACGGCCTCGTGGACGTGCGGGTGGACGGCGTCGACGCCGACCGGCTGGGCCTGGCGGGCAAGCCGGACCCCGCGCTGTTCCTGGAGGCGGCGCGGCGCCTGGGCGTACCACCGGGCCGGTGCGCGGTGGTCGAGGACGCCCTGGTCGGGGTGGAGGCAGGCCGGACCGGGGGTTTCGCCGTGGTGATCGGGGTGGACCGGCACGGCCGCCTCGCCTGGGAGATGCGCGAGGCGGGAGCGGACGTCGTGGTGGCGGACCTGGCCGACGTCGTCGTGGCAAGGAGGGCAGATGCACCGCACCGTCCTGTCGTATGAGGGGTTCGACCCCGCCGCCGAGGGGCTGCGCGAGGCGCTGTGCACGCTCGGCAACGGGTACGTCGCGACGCGCGGCGCCGCCCCGGAGTCGGTGGCCGACGGCGTCCACTACCCGGGCACCTACCTCGCCGGCTGCTACGACCGGCTGATCTCCGTGGTGGCGGGCGCTACGGTGGAGAACGAGGACCTGGTCAACATGCCCAACTGGCTGCCGCTCCGGTTCCGCATCCCGGGCCAGGACTGGTTCACGCTGGACGGCACGGCCGTGCTGGACCACCGGCAGGACCTGGACCTGCGGCAGGGCGTGCTCGTCCGGCGCACGCGGTTCCGGGACCCGGTCGGCCGGGTGCTCGCGGTGACGCAGCGTCGCATCGTGTCGATGCACGACCAGCACGTGGCGGCGCTGGAGACCACCTTCGTGGCGGAGAACTGGTCGGGCACCCTCGAGGTGCGGGCGAGCCTGGACGGGCGGGTGACCAACTCCGGGGTGGCCCGGTACCGGGACCTCGACGGCCGGCACCTGGTCCCGGTGGGCGAGGGGTACGACCCGGGCGCGGGCGTGGCCTGGCTGGAGGTCCGGACGGCCACGTCGCAGGTCCGGGTGGCGCAGGCGGCGGCCGTGGTCGTCGACCTGCCGGAACGGGTGACGGCCGGTTTCGAGCACCGCACCGGGGAGTCGGCGGTCCGGCTGTGGCCGGAGCTGGCCGAAGGGGTGCCGCTGCGGGTCGAGAAGCGCGTCGCGGTCTACACCTCGCGGGACCCGGCCATCTTCGAGCCGCTGCACGCCGCACGCCGGCACGCCGCCCGGATCCCGCCGTTCGACGACCTCCTGGCCGAGCAGGCCCGTTCCTGGGAGCGCCTCTGGGACCGGTGCGCGCTCGTCGTACCGGGCGAGCCGCAGCGGGCGCTCGACCTGTACGTCTTCCACCTGCTGCAGACCCTCTCGGTGCACACGGCGCACCTGGACGCCGGCATGCCTGCCCGCGGCCTGCACGGGGAGGCCTACCGGGGCCACGTGTTCTGGGACGAGCTGTTCGTGTTCCCGTTCCTGCTCCTGTGCCTGCCCCGGGTGGCCCGGTCGCTGCTCATGTACCGCTGGCGGCGCCTGCCCCGGGCCCGGACCGCCGCCGAGGACGCCGGGTACCGGGGCGCGATGTACCCGTGGCAG
Source organism: Promicromonospora sp. MS192 (assembly GCF_049532985.1). Lineage (GTDB taxonomy): Bacteria > Actinomycetota > Actinomycetes > Actinomycetales > Cellulomonadaceae > Promicromonospora. Next base: position 1,746,978 of record NZ_CP186693.1, read on the forward strand.
AGCGGGAGCGACGGCCGCGACGAGACGCAGCGCCTGCACCTCAACCCGGCCTCGGGCCGGTGGGTCGAGGACCACTCGCACCTGCAGCGGCACGTGGGGCTCGCGGTGGCGCACGACGTCTGGCAGTACTACCAGGCCACGGGTGACATGGCGTTCATGCACTCCTACGGCGTCGAGATGCTCGTCGAGATCGCTCGCTTCTGGTGCGCCCTGGCGACGTACGACGCGGACGCCGACCGCTACGACATCCGCGGGGTCATGGGGCCCGACGAGTACCACGACGCCTACCCGGACGCGGCCCGGCCGGGCATCGACAACAACGCCTACACCAACGTCATGGTCACCCGGGTGCTCGGGTACGCGCTGGACGGGCTCGACCTGCTGCCCGAGACGGAGCGCGAGGCCCTGTGCCGCCGGCTCGGCCTGCACGAGCAGGAGCGGGAGCTGTTCGCGCACGTCCGGCGGCGGATGCGCGTGGTGTTCCACGGCGACGGCGTGATCAGCCAGTTCGAGGGTTACGAACGGCTCGCGGAGCTGGACTGGGCGGCCTACCGGGCCCGGTACGGCTCCGTGCGCCGCCTCGACCGGATCCTGGAGGCCGAGGGCGACTCCGTGCACCGGTACCAGGTCTCCAAGCAGGCCGACGTGCTCATGCTGGTCTACCTCCTGGGCGAGCACGGCCTGCGTGACGCGCTGGCGTCGCTCGGCTACGACCTCGACCGCGCGGCGCTCGACCGGACCGTGGACTACTACCTGGCGCGGACCAGCCACGGGTCCACGCTGAGCGCGGTGGTCCACGCCTGGGTGCTCGCCCGCCGGGACCGGCGGGCGTCGTGGCGCTTCTTCCGCGAGGCGCTCGACAGCGACATCGCCGACGTCCAGGGCGGGACCACCGCGGAGGGCGTGCACCTGGGGGCCATGGCGGGCAGCATCGACCTCGTGCAGCGCTGCTACACGGGGCTGGAGCTGTCCGGCGACGTGCTCCGGCTGGCGCCCCGGCTGCCCGACGAGCTCGCGGAGCTGAGCTTCCGCCTGCGCTACCGCGGCCACCGGGGGATCGAGGTGCGGTGCACCCACGACAGCGTGCGCATCAGCGTGCCCCCGTCGCGCCAGCCCGCGATCACGGTCGCGCTGCACGGGCAGGAGCGCACGCTGGGTCCGGGCCAGGCCTGGCTCTGGCGCGCCCCGGCCGGCGAGCCGGGGGAGGTCCCGGGAGGCCCGGGGCACGCGGACGCTCCGGAGCCTGCGGGAGCGGCGGCACCCGCGGCGGACGTGGAACCTGCGGCGGACGTGGAACGTGCGGCCGACGTGGAACCTGCGGCGGACGTGGCGCCTGCGACGGACGTGGCACCCGCGGCGGACGTGGCACCCGCGGCGGACGTGGAACCTGCGGCCGACGTGGCGTCCGCTGTGGACGTGGCGCCGGCCGCGGACCTGGAGCCCGCCGGAACCGAGCCGGAGGCAGCGGCCACGGAGCCGGGTCCCGCACCAGGGCCGTCGGCTGGTCCTACAGGACCGTGAGCAGGTCCCGCGGCCGGTCGGCGCCGCTCAGGGACAGGACCGGGTCCTCGGCCCCGGGAGCGCCCTGGCACGCGATCGCGGCCCGCTGCCGGGCCCGGTCGCAGTCCACCGGGATCATCCCGTCGGCCCGGCCGGCGAGGAGAGGCGGTACGTCTGCGGCGGCGGCCGCCTCCGGCCCCGGCACCCAGCCGTAGACCGGGCAGTGCAGCCTGGCCCCCACACGCCGCGCGGCGCGCATCGCCCGGACGAGGTCCGGGTGGGCGCCGGGGGCGCGGGCGTCGACGGTCAGCACCGCGTCGACCGGCCCGGCGACCGAACGCAGCTCGCACGCGAGGGTCTCGGGCGGGTTCCACTGGAGGTGCGCGGCGCCGTGGTCGAGGAGGACCGCCTCCCGGGCGCCCAGCAGCCGGGTGGCCTGGAGCAGCTCGGCCGCGTCGCCGGGGCGCCGGCGTCGCTCCGGGTCGGGGCCCGGCTCGTGCGTGAGGCACACGATCTGCACGACGGTCCCGGCCGCGGCGAACGCCGCGATGACGCCGCCGAGCGCGTGGGTGACGTCGAAGGGGTGCGAGCACACCACCAGCAGCCGCCTGCTCTCGGGCGGGGGACAGGTCGTCGTCCGACCTTGCGCCGGGGCGACGTCGATGACGGTCGTGGCTCTCATGGCTCCTCCTCGCGGACGGTTCAGCGGACGGCGTCCGGACCCGGACGAACCGGCCCCTGCTCCACGGTTGCTCCGCCGCCCGGGCCGGGGCAGGGGCGAAGGTCCCTCCGCTGCCGGTGAACGTCCTGGGTCACGGTGACCTTTGCCTCGTGCCGCACGCCGGCCCGGACGGCAGGCTCGGAGGGCAGCCAGGGAAAGGCAGCCAGGGAAAGGCGCAGTGCAGAACGAAGGGGAGTGGTGGCCATGAGTGCCGTCGAGCGTCCCGCCCCGGTCGTCGTCGCCGTGGACGGGAGCACGCGCAGCGCGGGTGCGGTCCGGTACGCCGTGGGCGAGGCCCGCAGACGGGGCAGCGGGGTACGCGTGGTCCACGTGGTGCCCGCGCCGTTGCCCGAGGGCGGGCTCTGGCCCGCGCAGGCCGGCGACGTCACCTACCTGGAACGCTCGGGCACCGACACCGTGCGGCGGGAGGTGGCGGCGATCCGCGCCGTCGCCCCGGGCATGGAGGTCGAGCCGGTGGTCGCCGCGGGCCCGCGCGTGGCCCGGCTCGTCGAGGCGGCCGCCACGGGTGGCCTGATGGTGCTCGGCCGCGAGACCCGGCACGGCGTCGAGCGCCTGGTCACGGGGACCACGACGGCGGACGTCGCCGCCCGTGCGGCCGTCCCCGTCGTGGTCGTGCCGGCCCGGTGGCAGGACGGCGGCCACGGCCGGGTCGTCGTCGGGGTCAAGACGCTCGCGGGCGCGGACGAGCTGCTGGCGCACGCGTTCGCCGAGGCCGCGGCGCGGCACGCGGTGCTGCGCGTGGTGCACGCCGTGGAGATCCCGGGCCTCGCCACCGACCTCGGCGTCGCGGCCGCCTACGTGGGCGAGTCGGTGGAGAACGCGTCCCGGTTGCTGCGCCGGCTGGTGGACGACTGGTCGGCCGTGCACCCCGCGGTCGAGGTGGAGACCCGGGTGGTCCAGGGGCTCCCGGACAAGGTCCTGGCGGAGGCCGCCGCCGACGCCGACGTGCTGGTGGTCGCGCGACACCGGCGCGGCCTGCGGCACCCGGTCCGCCTGGGCTCGACGCCGCGAGCGGTGCTGGGCACGTGCGACACGCCGGTCGAGATCCTTCCCCTCCCCGGGGAGCCGACGGCGATGCCCCTCGTGCTCGAGAGCGACGGGGAGGTCCTCAAGGACTGAGCCGTCAGGGACGCGTCAGAGTCCCGCGCCGGGGCGTCAGGAAACCGTCAACGTCTCCGTCCGGGGGTGCCGCGGGGGCGTAGACCAGGCCTTATGAATCTCCTCGACCTGGTGTTCCCGGTGGTGACCGTGGTGTGCTTCGCCGCGATCGCGGTCGTCGCCCGCCGCGCCGCCGCGTCCGACACGTCGTCCGACCCGCTCGGGAGGCGGAAGTGAACCCCTTCGACGCCATCGGCCTCGTCCTGACCCTGGCCGGTCTCGTGTACCTGTTCGTCGCGCTGCTGCGCAGCGACCGGACCCGGTGATCGCGCCGTGACCACCCAGACCTGGTACGCCGTCGCACAGATCGGCGTCCTTCTCGTCCTGCTGGCCGTCGTCCACGCGCCGCTGGGCGCGTACATGGCCCGCGTCTACACCAGCCCGAACCACCTGCGCGTCGAGAAGGCGTTCTACCGCGCCGTCCGCGTGGACCCCGACGCCGAGCAGCGCTGGATCACCTACCTGCTGTCCCTGCTGGGCTTCTCCCTCGTCTCCGTCCTGGTCCTGTACGCCCTGGGCCGGCTGCAGGAGCACCTGCCGTGGAACCTGGGCTTCACGGGCCTGGACCCGGCCGGCGCCTGGAACACGGCGGTCAGCTTCACCACCAACACCAACTGGCAGTGGTACTCGGGTGAGGCCGCCACGGGTCACCTGCTGCAGATGGCGGGCTTCACCGTGCAGAACTTCGTGTCGGCCTCGGTCGGCATGGCCGTCGCGATCGCGCTGGTGCGCGGCTTCGCCCGCTCCGGCACGGACGCGCGCATCGGCAACTTCTGGACCGACCTGACCCGCGGTGTCTCGCGGATCCTGCTGCCGCTCTCGTTCGTCGTCGCGATCGTCCTGATCGCCGCGGGCGTCATCCAGAACCTCGACCCGCACACCGCGATCACCACCGTCGAGGGCGCCACGCAGCACGTACTGGGCGGCCCGGTGGCCTCGCAGGAGGCCGTCAAGGACCTCGGCACCAACGGCGGCGGGTTCTTCAACGCGAACTCCGCGCACCCCTTCGAGAACCCCACCCCGTTCACCAACATCATCGAGATCTTCCTGCTCCTGGTGATCCCGTTCACCCTGCCCCGCACGTTCGGCATCATGGTCGGCGACAAGCGGCAGGGCTGGAGCATCCTCGGCGTCATGGCGGGCCTGTGGGCCCTGGGCGTCGCGCTGGCCACCTGGTCGGAGCTGGCCGGCCCGGGTGCCGCGCCCGAGGCGGCCGGTGCCGCTCTGGAGGGCAAGGAGACCCGGTTCGGGCCGGCGGGCAGCGCGCTGTTCGCGGTGTCCACCACGGCGACGTCCACGGGGTCCGTGAACGCGATGCACGACAGCCTCACGGCGCCCAGCGGCGGCATCACGATCTTCAACATGCTGCTCGGCGAGATCGCTCCCGGCGGCGTCGGGGCGGGCCTGTACGGCATGCTTGTGCTCGCCGTCGTGGCCGTGTTCATCGCGGGCCTCATGGTGGGCCGCACGCCCGAGTACCTGGGCAAGAAGATCGGCCGCCAGGAGATGACGCTGGTGGCGCTCTACGTGCTGACGACGCCGGCGCTCGTGCTGGTCGGCACGGCCCTGTCGGTCGTGACCGAACCGGGTCTGGCCAGCGTCCAGGAGACGGGCCCGCACGGGCTGTCCGAGGTGCTGTACGCCTTCGCCTCGGCCGCCAACAACAACGGCTCGGCCTTCGCGGGCCTGTCCGCCGGCACCCCCTGGTACGAGTGGCTCCAGGGCTTCGCGATGCTCCTGGGCCGCTTCGTCCCGATCGCCCTGGTGCTGGCCCTGGCCGGCCGCCTGGCCGCCCAGACCTCGGTCCCCGCCTCGGCGGGCACGCTGCCCACCCACCGGCCGCTGTTCGCCGGCCTGCTCGCGGGCGTCGCGCTGATCGTCGTCGGCCTCACCTTCATCCCCGTCCTCTCCCTCGGCCCCGTCGTGGAGTCCCTCTCATGAGCACCGTCGCCCAGAACCCGTCCGTCACCACCCCCGGGTCCCCCCGGCCCGACGGCATCCCCGGGCGCGCCCCGCGCCGCCCCCGAGCCCTGACCTGGGCTCAGGTGCGCGAGGCGCTGCCGTCGGCGGTGCGCAAGATGAACCCGCGCGACCTGTGGCACTCCCCGGTCATGTTCGTGGTCGAGGTGGGCGCGGCGCTGTCCACGGTGCTCGCCGTCGTCCAGCCGGCCGTGTTCGCCTGGTGGATCGCGGTGTGGCTGTGGGCCACCGTCCTGTTCGCCACGCTGGCCGAGGCGATCGCCGAGTCCCGTGGCAAGGCGCAGGCCTCCAGCCTGCGCGCCACGCAGCAGCAGACCACCGCGCACAAGGTCGACGCGCCCCGGGACACCCTGGAGTACACCGGTGGCCTGGCGGGGCTGCCCACCGTGGAGGTGCCGTCCTCCACCCTGGTGGTGGGCGACGTCGTCGTGGTCACCGCCGGGCAGACCGTCCCCGGCGACGGCGACGTGATCGAGGGCGTCGCCTCGGTGGACGAGTCGGCGATCACCGGCGAGTCGGCCCCCGTGATCCGGGAGTCCGGCGGTGACCGTTCGGCGGTCACGGGCGGCACCGTGGTGCTGTCCGACCGGATCGTCGTGCGCATCACCGCACCGGCCGGGTCCACGTTCGTGGACCGGATGATCGCCCTGGTCGAGGGCAGCGAGCGCCAGCGCACCCCGAACGAGATCGCGCTGAACATCCTGCTCACGTCGCTGACCATCGTGTTCCTCCTGGCCGTGGCCACACTGCAGCCGTTCGCGATCTACTCCGGGGCCCGGCAGAGCCTGCTCGTGCTGGTCGCGCTGCTGGTCTGCCTCATCCCCACCACGATCGGCGCCCTGCTGAGCGCCATCGGCATCGCGGGCATGGACCGGCTGGTGCAGCGCAACGTGCTGGCCATGTCGGGCCGTGCGGTGGAGGCGGCGGGCGACGTCGACGTGCTGCTGCTCGACAAGACCGGCACCATCACCTACGGCAACCGGCGCGCCACCGAGGTGCTCCCGCTCGGGCGGGTGGCCCCGCGCGAGCTGGCGGAGGCGGCCCGGCTCGCGTCGCTGGCGGACGAGACGCCCGAGGGGCGCAGCATCGTCGAGCTCGTGGACGGCAGGTACGGCACCGTCGAGGAGCTTCCGCTGGACGCCGAGCTCGTGCCCTTCACGGCCCAGACCCGCATGTCGGGCGTGGACGTGCCGCTCACCCGCACCACCGAGGCGGGCGGCGCCGGCCACACCGAGATCCACCGCATCCGCAAGGGTGCCGGCAGCGCGATCCAGCGCTGGGTGCACAGCACCGGGGCACGCGTCTCGGACAAGGAGGCCGCCGAGCTGGACAAGCACGTCGACGCCGTTTCCCGCCTGGGCGGCACCCCGCTCGTGGTCGCGGAGCAGGTCGGCGAGCAGCCCGCGCGCATCCTCGGCGTCGTCCGCCTCAAGGACGTGGTCAAGGAGGGCATGCGCGAGCGGTTCGACGAGCTGCGCGCCATGGGCATCCGCTCCGTCATGGTGACGGGTGACAACCAGGTCACCGCGCGGGCCATCGCGGCCGAGGCGGGCGTGGACGACGTGCTGGCCGAGGCCACCCCCGAGGACAAGCTCGCGCTGATCAAGCGCGAGCAGCAGGGCGGCCGGCTGGTCGCCATGGCGGGCGACGGCACCAACGACGCCCCGGCCCTGGCGCAGTCCGACGTCGGCGTGGCGATGAACACCGGCACCTCGGCCGCCAAGGAGGCCGGGAACATGGTGGACCTCGACTCCGACCCCACCAAGCTCATCGAGATCGTGGAGATCGGCAAGCAGCTCCTCATCACGCGCGGCGCCCTGACCACGTTCTCGGTGGCGAACGACGTCGCCAAGTACTTCGCGATCCTGCCCGCCATGTTCGCGGTCGTGTTCCCGCAGCTCGACGTGCTGAACATCATGCGGCTGTCCAGCCCCGAGTCGGCGATCCTCTCGGCGGTCATCTTCAACGCGCTGATCATCCTCGTGCTCGTGCCGCTCGCCCTGCGCGGCGTGCGGTACCGGCCGGCGTCGGCCTCCGCGCTGCTCAGCCGCAACCTGCTGGTCTACGGACTGGGCGGCCTGGTGGCGCCCTTCCTCGGGATCAAGCTCATCGACCTCGTCGTCTCGCTGCTGCCCGGTCTCTGAGCGGCGCGAGGAAAGGAACCACCATGTCATCAAGCACCACGTCCGTGGCGAGCAGCCTCGCGGCGCTGACCCGGCACTCGCTGGCCGGCCTGCGCGTGCTGATCGGCCTCACGCTGGTCACCGGGCTGCTGTACCCGCTGGCGGTCACCGGCGTCGGGCAGCTCGCCTTCCCCTGGCAGGCGAACGGCTCGCTCGTCACGTCCGACGGCGGCCGCACCACCTCGCGTGCGGACGCCGTGGGTTCCGCGCTCGTCGCCCAGGGGTTCGAGGGCGACCAGTACTTCCAGCCGCGTCCGTCGGCGGGCGAGTACGACACGCTGGCCTCCGGCGGCTCCAACCTGGGACCGAACAACCCCGACCTGGTCGCCACCATCGAGGAGCGCAAGGCCCAGGTCGCGCAGCGGGAGGGCGTGTCGCCGGCCGACGTGCCCGCCGACGCCGTCACCGCCTCGGCGTCCGGCGCCGACCCGCACATCAGCCCCGAGTACGCCGCGATCCAGGTCGCCCGGGTCGCGCACGCGCGCGGCCTGTCCGAGGCCGACGTCGAGGCCGTGGTCGCCGAGCACACCGCCGCGCGGGACCTGGGCGTGCTGGGCGAGCCGCGGGTGAACGTGCTGGAGCTGAACCTCGCGCTCGACGGCCTGTCCGGCCAGGCGGCGGCGCCGTCCGGCACGGCAGACTGAGGACATGAGCGACGAGCACCCCGCTCCCGGCGCCGGGACCACCCGGCGCCGGGGGCGGCTCACCGTCTACTTCGGCTCCGCGCCCGGGGTGGGCAAGACGTACGCCATGCTCGACGAGGCGCAGCGCCGGGCCGACCGCGGCACCGACGTGGTCGTGGGCCTCGTCGAGACGCACGGCCGCGCCGCCACCGTCGCCAAGATCGGCGACCTGGAGATGATCCCGCGGCGCCTGGTCGAGCACCGGGGCGTCACCCTGACCGAGCTCGACGTCCCGGCCGTCCTGGACCGGGACCCGGAGGTCGTGCTCGTGGACGAGCTCGCCCACACCAACGCCCCCGGCTCGCCCCACCCGAAGCGCTGGCAGGACGTCCACGACCTGCTGGACGCCGGCATCGACGTGGTCACCACCGTCAACGTGCAGCACCTGGAGTCGCTCAACGACGACGTCGAGGCCATCACCGGCGTCCGGCAGCGCGAGACCGTACCCGACCAGGTGGTGCGCGACGCCGACCAGATCCAGCTCGTCGACCTCTCCCCGGAACAGCTCCGGCGGCGCCTGGCGCACGGCAACGTGTACCGGGCCGAGCAGATCGACGCCTCCATGTCGTCCTACTTCCGCGTCGGCAACCTGACGGCGCTGCGCGAGCTCGCGCTCCTGTGGCTCGCCGACCGCGTCGAGGACTCCCTCACCAAGTACCGCGCCGACCACGCGATCACCGGTACGTGGCCCGCGCGCGAACGCATCGTCGTGGCCGTCACCGGCGGCGCCGAGACGGAGACCCTGCTGCGCCGCGGCGCGCGCATCGCCCAGCGCGCCGCCGGGTCCGAGCTCCTGGCCGTGCACGTGCTGCCCACCGACGGGCTCCCGTCCACACCGTCGGCGACCATCGCCGGCTACCGGACCCTGGTCGAGTCCCTGGGCGGCAGCTTCCACACGGTCGTGGGGGAGGACGTCCCGTCCGCCGTCGTCGACTTCGCCCGCGGGGTCAACGCCACCATGATCGTGGTGGGCGTGTCCCGGCACCCGCTCTGGCGGCAGGCGCTGCTCGGCTCCTCCAGCGCCGAGATCGCCCGCCTCTCCGGAGCGATCGACGTGCACCTCGTCACCCACGAGGAGGCCCGCGGCGGCGGGCACGCGCGGCGCAAGGGGACGCTCCTGTCGCCTCGGCGACGGCTCGCCGGCTGGGTCTGCGCCGTGCTCATCCCCGGGCTGCTCACCGCCGGCCTCCTGGGCATCGGCCGGGACGACGCGGCGCTGGCGACCGACGCCATGCTGCTCCTGGCGGGCGTGGTGGGCATCGCGCTGATCGGTGGGCTCTGGCCCGCCGTCGTCGCGGCCATCGTCTCCAACCTCTGCCTCAACTGGTTCTTCACGCCGCCAGTAGGGCGCTGGACCATCGCCGAGGGAGAGAACGTGCTCGCGCTCGCCCTGTTCGTGGTGGTGGCGATCGCCGTGGCGTCCGTGGTCGACCTGGCCGCCCGCCGCGCCGCGCAGGCGTACCGGGCCCGCGCCGAGGCGTCGGCGCTCGCGGCCCTGTCGCGTTCCGTGCTGAGCGGCGACGACACGGCGAGCGCGGTCGTGGAGCGGGTTGCCGAGACGTTCGGCCTGGCGCAGGTGCGGTTGGAGGAACGGGCCGAGGAGCGCGCGCCCTGGCGGGTGCTCGCCTCGGCGGTGCGTCCGGGGGTGGGGCCGGCGGGTCCGGCGCCCGCGGGTCCGGCGGCGGACGCCGAACGGCAGTGGTCGGACGCCGAGCAGTCGGAGGTGGCGATCGACGACCGGCGGCGCCTCGTGCTGTGCGGCCGGGCGCTGCCCGCGAGCGACCGGCAGGCCGTGGAGGCGTTCGGCGCGCAGGCGGGCATCGTGCTGGAGCACCGGCGGCTGCGCGAGCGGGCCGAGAAGGCGGCCCTGCTGGAGCAGACCGAGGGCACCCGCACCGCGCTGCTGGCCGCCGTCTCGCACGACCTGCGCACGCCGCTGGCGACCATCCGGACCGCCGTCGACGGCCTGACCATGCCCGACGTGGAGCTGGACCAGGAGGACCGCGACCTGCTGACCCGCACCATCGGGGAGTCGACCGCACGGCTGGAACGGCTCATCGGCAACCTCCTGGACCTGTCCCGGCTGCAGACGGGCGCGGTCCGGCCCGCCCTGCGCGCCGCGTCGCTGGAGGAGGTGGTGCCGATCGCCGTGGAGCCGTGGCTGGCCGACCTCTCGCTCGACGTGGGGGAGGACCTGCCGCTCGTGCACACCGACCCCGGGCTGCTGGAACGCGTGGTGGCCAACCTCGTCTCCAACGCGGTGCGGCACTCGCCAACCGGTGCGAAGGTGCTGGTGAGCGGCTCCGCCACGCCCGAGGAGGTGGAGCTGCGGGTGATCGACACGGGCCCCGGCGTGCCCGACGGCCGCAAGGCGTCGATGTTCGAGCCGTTCCAGCGGCTCGGCGACGTGACCGGGACCGGGCTCGGCCTCGGGCTCGCCGTGGCGGACGGGCTGAGCCGCGCCGTCGGCGCCACGCTGACCGCCGAGGACACGCCCGGTGGCGGCCTGACCATGGTGCTCACCATGCCGCGGGACGGGGCGGCGTCGTGACCCTCGCGCCGGAGAACCTCGGTAACCGCGTGCTCGTGGTGGACGACGACGCCGCGCTCGCCCGTGCCCTGTCCGTGAACCTGCGGGCGCACGGCTGGGACCCGACGACGGCGGCCACCGGCGCCGCGGGTCTGGCCGCCGCGGCGACGGTCCGGCCGGACGTGGTGCTGCTGGACCTGGGGCTGCCCGACATGCCGGGGCTCGACGTCATCGACGGTCTCCGGGGCTGGAGCCGGGTGCCGATCGTGGTGCTGTCGGCCCGCCAGCTCGGTGACGACAAGGTCGACGCGTTGGACGCGGGTGCCGACGACTACGTGACCAAGCCGTTCGCGATGAACGAGCTGCTGGCGCGGTTGCGGGCGGCGGTGCGCCGGGCGGCCCCGGCGCGGGCGGAGGAACCGGTGGTCGTGGCGGGTGAGCTGAGGATCGACCTGGCGCGGCGGCAGGTCTTCCGGGCGGGGCAGGAGGTGCGGCTCAGCCCGACCGAGTGGGCACTGCTGGAGGTCCTGGTCCGCCACCGCGGCCGCATCGTGGGGCGGCAGCAGCTCCTGGACGAGGTGCGGGGCCCGTCGTTCTCGGTGGAGACGAACTACCTGCGGGTCTACACGGCGCAGCTGAGGCGCAAGCTGGAGCGCGACCCGTCGCACCCCCGGCACCTGGTCACCGTGCCGGGTGCGGGCTACCGGTTCGAGGAGTGAGGGCTCATCCGATGACCATCGCGCTCTCGGGCCGGCGGTACAGCCGCTGGCCGGCCCGCAGCGCGATCGTGGTGCCCAAAGTGACCGGGCCCAGCCGGCCCAGGAACATCAGCAGCACGAGCACCACCTGGTGCCAGGGTTCGAGGTCTGCGGTGATGCCGGTGGACAGGCCGGTGGTGGAGAACGCGGAGGTGGTCTCGAACAGGATCTGGTCCAGCGTGAACGTCCGCGTGGACAGCGTGATCGTCAGGGTGGCCAGCACGACGGCGGCCACGCTGAGCAGGGCCACGGCCAGGGCCTGGCGCTGGGTGGCCGTGGCCACGCGGCGGTCGAACACGGTTGAGTCCGGGTCGCCGCGCAGCTCGGACCAGATGATGAAGGCGAGCACCGCGAACGTGCCTACCTTGATGCCGCCCGCGGTGCCCGCCGACCCGCCGCCGATGAACATGAGGATGTCCGTGCCGAGCCAGGTGCCGTTGTTCATCGCGGAGGTGTCGAGCGAGTTGAACCCGGCGGTGCGCGCCATCGTGGACTGCGTGAACGAGGCCAGGAGCTGGGTGCCGCCGTTCATCCCCGCGAGGGTGTAGGTGCGCTCGGCCAGCAGGAAGAAGACGGTGCCGGCCACCAGGAGGATCGCGGTGGTCAGGCCGGTCACCTTGGCGTGCAGGCTCCACCGGTGCGGGCGCCCCAGGCCCCACCAGGGCTCCCGGCGGTGCTGCCACGCCTCGACCAGGATCGGGAAGCCGAGGCCGCCGACGATGACGGCGGCGCACAGCGGCAGGCAGATGAACGGGTCGGCGACGAACTGGATGAGGCTGTCGGGGTAGAGCCCGAAGCCCGCGTTGTTGAACGCCGACACGGAGTGGAACACCCCGAGCCACACCGCGCGCCCGAGGGGCTCGTCGTAGGTGACGGCCAGCCGGACGGCGAGCAGGACGGCGAGCGTCGCCTCCGCGATCAGCGTCACGCGCAGGGCGCCGATCAGCACGCTGCGCACGTCGCCCAGGTGCACGCTCCGGGTGGACGCGGCGGCGAGGAGCCGGGTCTGCACGCCCAGCCGCCGGGAGACGAGCAGGCCGAGCAGCGTCGCCACCGTCATCACGCCGAACCCGCCGATCTGGATGAGCACCGCGATGACCGCCTGCCCGAACGGGCTCCAGAACGTGCCGGTGTCCACCACGACCAGGCCGGTCACGCAGGTGGCCGACGTCGCCGTGAACAGCGCCTCGACGACCGTCGGCGCCCGGTCGGTCCAGGACACGGGCAGCAGGAGCAGCAGGGTGCCGGCCGCGATGGCACCCATGAAACCCGCCACGACGATCTGGGCGGGGCGACGGCGCAGGCCGGGTTCGCCGGACGAACGTGCCCCCACGGCCCGGGGTGTCTGGCGGACCGGGCGGGAGGTGAAGCGCATGACCCACGATTGTGCCTCATGGGGACCGCCGGGAGCGGCCGGAACGGACCGTCCCGCCGTCAAGGTTCCGTCAATGCCCGGCTCCTTGACCACGCAGCAATTTCAGTCCATAGTGAAACAACTGACACAGGAGGTGCCGTGGAACCGCAGGACCCCGTGCTCGAGTGGGTCGAGCGCGTCTCGATGTATCTGGCCCGCGACGGCGTACCGCCGATCGCGGGCCGCGTGCTGGGCTGGCTCATGGTGTGTGACCCGCCGGAGCAGTCGGCCGGGCAGATCAGCGAGGCGATCGGGGCGAGCCGGGCCTCGCTCACGTCCAACCTGCGGCTCCTGACGATGATGGGCTTCCTGACCTCCCGTACCCGGCCCGGCGACCGCACCACCTGGTACCGGATGGCCGACGACGCGTGGTCCGTCGTCGTGCGCCGTCAGGTCGAGGGGATCGCCGCGTTCCTGGACCTGAGCCGCGACGGCGTCGCGCTCGCGGGGCCGGGCAACGACGGCCGCGTGCGCCAGGCACAGCGCACCTTCGCATGGATGGCGGCGGCGTTCGACGCCGCTGGGCCGCTCACGGGTACCACCGACGAGAGGACGGCACGATGACCACGACGACAGGGCACGCGATCGTCGTCGGCGCGGGCATCGGCGGGCTCGCGGCCGCCGTCGGCCTGCGCCGCGTGGGCTGGGACGTCACGGTGCTGGAGCGCGCCGCCGAGCTCGGGGAGGTCGGCGCCGGCATGTCGCAGGCACCGAACGCGATGCGCGCCCTGGCGGAGCTCGGCGTGGCGGACCAGGCGCGTGCCGTCGGCGTCCCCACGGGCTCGACGGGCAACCTGCGCCGGCCCCACGGCCGCTACCTGCAGCGTGCCCGACCCGGCGACCCGCTGGCCCTGCTCGGCTTTCACCGGGCCGACCTGCACCGGGTGCTGCTGGACGCCGTCCCGGCCGACCGCGTGCGCACCGGCGTGGAGGTCACCGACGTGCGCCAGGACGACGCCGGGGTGACGGTCGTCGCCGGCGGCACCGAGCACCGCGGCGACCTGGTGGTCGGCGCGGACGGCATCCGCAGCGCCGTCCGCGGCCGTCTGTGGCCCGACGCGCGGCCGCCGCGGTACCTGGGGCGGACGGCATGGCTCGGCGTCGTCGACGTCGCGGGCCTGCCCGGGGACCTGACCGGGAGCGTGACCCTGGGCCAGGGCCGGATGTTCCTGATCCACCCCGTGGCCCGGCACCGCGCGTACTGGGCGCTGCTCACCACGGAGCTTGCGCCGGGCGTCCGGTACGACGACGAGCGCGGGGCGGCCCTGGCCCACGTCGGCGGCTGGCACGAGCCGGTGCCCGACCTGGTCCGGGCCACCCCGGCCGGAGCCGTGCTGCGGACCGACATCCACGAGCTGCCGCCGCTGACCACCTACGTGCGCGGCCGCGCCGTGCTGCTCGGCGACGCGGCCCACGCGATGAGCCCCGACCGAGGCCAGGGGGCCGGTCACAGCCTGGAGGACGCCGTGGTGCTCGCCCATGCGCTGGCCACCGCGGGGACGGTCGAGGCGGCACTGGCCCGGTACGACGCCGAGCGGCGGCCGCGCGACCAGGCCACGGCGCGCGGCGCCCGCCGGGACGGGGCCATGACGGCGTCCCGGGCCGGGCAGGCTGTCACGACGGCGATGATCCGGCTCATGCCGGCCGCGCTGTGGCGCAAGGGCGTCGAACCGGACGGCAACCCGACGTGGCGGTGGCAGCCGCCCCGCCTCCCGGTCGTGCCCCGGACCTCCTAGGACCGGGCGGCGACGGTGCGGAAGCCGGCGTTGCCCATCGAGGAGTCGGGCGTGTTGGAGGAGCGGGCGGAGCTGCGGTAACGGTTGCAGTAGGAGATGTGGCACAGATAGCTCCCGCCGCGCAGGATGCGGCCGGTGCCCGCGCCGGGGCCGGACGGGTTGTCGCCGGGGGAGCTGCGGTAGTAACCGGGGTGGAACCAGTCCTGGCACCACTCCCACACGTTGCCGACCGGCTGCCACAGCCCGTAGCCGTTGGGTTCGAAGGTGCGGACGGGGGCGGTGGTGAGCCAGCCGTCCTCCAGGGTGTTGTCGCGGGGGAAGGCGCCCTGCCAGATGTTGGCGCGCCAGCCGCCCTCGTCCACCTCGGCGTCGCCCCAGGGGTACTTCGCGCCGTCGAGCCCTCCACGGGCCGCGTACTCCCACTCGGCCTCGGTGGGCAGGCGGCGGCCCGCCCAGTCGCAGTAGGCCTGGGCGTCGTTCCAGCTCACGTGGGTGACGGGGTGGTCGGCCAGGCCGTCGACGTCGGACCGGGGGCCGCCGGGGTGGGCCCAGTCGGCGCCCTGGACGCCGAACCACCAGGGAGTGGCGTCGGCCTGGCCCATGATGTCGGCGGGGTCGGCCGCCACCGCGAGGTGGAACACCGCGGAGAAGCCGAAGGTCTCGGCCTCGGTGCGGTACCCGGTGTCCTGCACGAACCGCGCGAAGTCGGCGGTGGTGACCGTGGTGGCGTCGATCTCGAACGCGTCGAGGGTGACCTCGTGCCGGGGTGTCTCGCCGTCGCCGGGGTTCTCGTCGCCCGACGAGTCACCCATGGTGAAGGTGCCGGCGGGCACCTGCACCTGCTCGACGAGGTGCCGGCCGGGTGCCGGTGCGGCGGGGGCGGCGTCGGCCGGGCGGCTGCCGATCTGCACGAACGCGTCCCGCCCCGGGGTGCCGCACCCGCACCCGCAGCCCTGGCCTGTCTCCGCCTGCCCGTGCGTGCTCACCGTTCTCCTCCTGACCGCGTGCGTACCGTCGCCACCCTACGCACCCGGGCGCCGACCGGCGTGGCCCAGCGCCCGGATAGGGTGGCGCGCGTGCACCCCACCCCGGCCGACGGCGCCCGACGGATCGACTACCTGCCCTGGGAGTACGACCCCGCGTCCCCGGAGGGCGCGGCCCAGGACGCCCGGCGGCGAGAGCTCGTCGCGGTCGGCGCCCGGATCGGCGAGGGTGTCTTCGTGGCACCCGGTGCGGCCGTCTTCTGCGACCGGCTCGCCCTCGGCGACCGCACCTACGTCGCCGCCCACGCCTACCTCACGGGGGAGGTGACCCTCGGCGCGGACTGCTCGGTCAACCCGTACGCCGTGGTCCGCGGCGACGTCCGGGCGGGCGACGGTGTGCGGATCGGCGCCCACACCTCGATCCTCGGGTTCAACCACAGCATGGGTACCGACCTGCCGATCCACCGGCAGGACACCTGGAGCAAGGGCATCGTGCTCGGCGACGACGTGTGGGTCGGCTCGAACGTCACGATCCTCGACGGCGTCACCGTGGGCGACCACGCGGTGGTCGGGGCGGGCGCGGTGGTCACCCGCGACGTGCCCGACTGGGCCGTGGTCGCGGGCAACCCGGCGCGGGTCCTGCGGGACCGCCGCGCGGACGCGGCTGCCGCCGGGGCGTCCGACCTCGCCGCCGAGCTGCGGGCCTTCGGCGACCGCGTGCGCGACCAGGCGGGCGCCGTGCTCGCACGGTGCTTCGAGGACGGGCGGTTCGTCGACCGCCCGGCGGCCCTCGCAGGCCCGCGCCGACCGGCCGTGCGGCCGTGGGCGGACGCCGTCGAGATCGCCGACCTGCTGCTGGGCGCCCCGCCGGCCGGGTTCGAGGCCGCGGACCTGGCCCGGCGGCTCACCCACCGGCAGGACCCGGTCACGGGCCTCGTGCCCGACGGAGACCTCGCCGACGCGGGCCTGGCCGGCCCCGGGACGGACGGCGAGCCGCTGGACCCGTTCGACGGCAGCGCCGGCTACCACGTCCTCAGCGTCGGGTACGCGGTCCGGCTGCTCGGCGGGCGGCTGCCCCATCCCGTGCACGCCGTGCACCGCATGTCCGGGCGCGACCTGGTCCGGGCGCTGGAGGCCCGGGACTGGGGCGCCGGGGCCTGGGGCAGCGGCGCCGCCGTCGACGCGGTGGCCACGGGCTGCGCCCTGAACATCACGGACTTCGCCGACCGGTTCGACGACGGCGGCGTCGGCCCGCTGTACCCGTTGCTGGGCTGGCTGACGGCGCGCGCCGACCCGGCCACGGGGCTGTGGGGCGCCCCGCAGCCGGCACCGCGCTGGCTCCAGGCGGTCAACGGCTTCTACCGCCTGACCCGCGGCACGTACGCCCAGCTCGGGCTCCCGCTGCCGTACCCCGACGCGGCGGTCGGCACGGTCCTGGAGCACGCGGCGGACCCGCACCTGGCCACGCCCGCGGGCTACACCGCCTGCAACGTCCTGGACGTCGTGCACCCGCTCTGGCTCGCGGCCCGGCAGACGAGCCACCGCCGCGCGGAGGGCGCGGGCTGGGCCCGGGCGCAGCTCCGGCGGGCGCTCGGCCACTGGTCGGACGGCGCGGGCTTCGCCTTCGCCCCCGACGACCCCGGCCCGGACGGCGTGCCCGGGCTCCAGGGCACCGAGATGTGGCTCGCCATCGTCTGGTACCTCGCCGACCTCCTGGGCCTCGCGGACAGCCTGGGCTACCGGCCGCGCGGCGTGCACAGCCCGGACCCGCTGGTGCGCCTGGCGCCGATCGGCGCCTGAGGCCGGCGGTCAGGGCGCGGCGGCGGTCGAGCCGCGCACCACGAGGCGCGTCGCCAGCTCCTCGCGGGGCGCCTCGGGCGGCTGGTCCGCGCCGAGGCGCAGGAGCATGCGCAGGGCGGCGCCGCCCATCTCGGCGATCGGCTGGTGCACGGTGGTCAGCGCGGGGGTGGCCCACTCCGCCTCCGGCAGGTCGTCGAACCCGACCACGCTGAGGTCCTGCGGGATCCGCAGGCCCAGCTCGGCGGCCGCGTCGTACACGCCGAGCGCGATCGCGTCCGAGCACGCGAAGACGGCCGTCGGCCCGTCGGCGCCGCGCAGGAGCTCGGCCGCCCTGGCCCGGGAGGGCGCCCGCCGCCAGTCGGTGTGCACCACGCGGTCGTCGGCCAGGTCGAGGCCCGCCTGGGTGACGGCCGACCGGAAGCCGTCGACGCGCGCCTGGCTGTAGAGGTGGGTGCGCTGCCCGGCGAGGACCCCGAGCCGCCGGTGCCCGAGCGCGAGCAGGTGCTCGGCGGCGGCGCGCCCGCCGGCCCAGTTGGCGGCCCCGACGCTCGCCACGGTGCCGGGCGGCTGCCGCACCGGGTCGAGCAGCACCACGGGCATGCGGGCCGCGGCGAGCGTCGCGAGCTGGTCGGGCGTCGTGTCGACGAGGGCCAGCACGGCGCCGCGCAGCCGGCGGGCCAGCAGGCGGGTGAGCCAGGCGTCGTCGGGCGGCCGGGCGACCGAGACGACCACGTCGACGCCCGCCTCCGCGGCGGCGCGCTCCACACCGCTCAGCGCCCGGTTGGCCCAGGTGCCCTCGATGCCGCTGAGCACGAGGTCGACGAACGGCGGCCGCCCGGCGTCGGGGGGCACGCCCCGGCCCGCGCGGCCGCGGTACCCGAGCTCGGCCACGACGCGCATGACGCGCGCCCGGGTCCCGGCGGAGACGTCGGAGCGGCCGCCGAGCACCTTGGACACCGTGGGAACCGTCGTCCCGGCGGCGCGGGCGACGTCGGCCAGCGTGGTGCGGCGCGCGTTCTCCATGGGGTCGACGGTAGGACCGCGCGCAGAAGTTGCGCAACTAATTGGGTCTTGAAACGGCAAAAGTCCTCATGTATCAAGAGGTGCGGCACCCAGAGGGTCCGTATGTTGCGCAACTTGTGGAGTGGAGCGGTAGATGGCGACTTCGATGGAGAAGCGGGCGCTGATCGTGCGCGGCGGATGGACGGGCCACCAGCCCGTCGAGACGACCGACTCGTTCATCCCGTTCCTGACCGAGCAGGGCTACGACGTCCGCGTCGAGGACACGACGGCGGTCTACGCCGACGCCGGCTACCTGGCCGGCGTGGACCTGATCGTCCAGACGAACACGATGAGCACGATCGAGACCGACGAGCTGCGCGGGCTGATGGCCGCCGTGGCGAGCGGCACGGGGCTGGCGGGGTGGCACGGCGGCATCGCCGACTCCTACCGCAACAGCTCCGACTACCTGCAGCTCGTCGGCGGGCAGTTCGCGGCGCACCCGCCGCGGGCGCCCCGCGAGGGGCTGGCGGGGGAGGCGGCCGACAACTTCGTGCGGCACACGATCGAGATCGTGCCCGAGCGGGCCGACCACCCGATCGTCGCCGGGATCGGCGACTTCGAGCTGACGACCGAGCAGTACTGGGTGCTGACCGACGAGTACAACGACGTGCTGGCGACCACGACGCTCGCTGCGCGCGACTTCGACCCGTGGCACCGGCCGGTCACCTGCCCGGCGATCTGGACGCGGCAGTGGGGCGAGGGCCGCGTCTTCGTCTCGACGCCGGGCCACGAGCTCGCCGTCGTCCAGGACCCGAACGTCCGCACCGTCATCGAGAGGGGCATCCTGTGGGCCAGCCGCTGAACGTCGGGATCGTCGGGGTCGGGGCGATCGCCGGCCAGTACCTGTCCACCTTCGAGCGGCTGGCGGCCGTGCGGCTCGTCGCCGTCGCCGACCTGGACGCCGCCCGGGCGGCGTCCGTGGCCGCCGACCAGGGCGTGCGCGCGCTCACCGTGGACGAGCTGGTGAACGACCCCGAGGTCGACCTCGTGCTGAACCTGACCATCCCCGCCGCCCACGCCGAGGTCGCCCTCCGGGCCATCGCCGGCGGCAAGTCCGTCTACGGCGAGAAGCCGCTGGCGGCCACGCCCGCCGAGGCGCGCGCGGTCCTCGACGCCGCCCGCGCGGCCGGGGTGCGCGTGGGCTGCGCACCCGACACGGTGCTCGGCACGGGCGTCCAGACGGCGCGCAAGGCGATCGACGACGGCGTGATCGGGCTGCCGGTCGCGGCCACCGCGACCATGACGACGCCCGGCCACGAGCGCTGGCACCCGAACCCCGACTTCTACTACCAGCCCGGCGGCGGGCCGCTGCTCGACATGGGGCCGTACTACGTGACCACGCTGGTCACGCTGCTCGGCCCGGTCGAGTCGGTGGTGGGAGCCGCGAGCCACACCCGTGCGACACGCACGATCGGCTCGGGCCCGCGGGCCGGCCAGACCGTGCCGGTCGACGTCGACACGCACGTGACGGGCGTGCTGCGGCACGTCTCCGGCGCGCTGTCGACCCTGGTGATGAGCTTCGACTCGGTCGCGACGCGCGCGTCGAACATCGAGGTGCACGGGCAGGCCGGCTCGCTCGTGGTGCCCGACCCCAACCAGTTCGACGGCGACGTCGAGCTGCACGAGCTGGGCGGCTCCTGGGTGACCCTGCCGCCGAGCGCCGGCTACCGCGACGCCGGGCGCGGCTACGGCGTCGCCGACCTCGCGACCACGCCGGACGGCATGCCCCCGCGGGCCGGCGGCGAGCTCGCGTACCACGTGCTGGAGATCATGACGGCGCTGCTCGAGTCGGCCGGCAGCGGCACGACGGTGCCCGTCGAGAGCCGGTGCGAGCGGCCCGCGGCAGTGCCGCTGTCGGACCTGCCGATGCGGGACGTGCCGCTGTCTGACATGTCGCGCTGAGCGGGCCCGGCTAGCCGGGACGCACCCCGGTGCTCTCGCGGACGACGAGGCGGTGCGGCGTGATGACGCGCACCGCCTCGCCGTCGTCGCCGCCGATCCGCCGGACGAGCGCGTCGATCGCGGCCTGCGCGATCGCCGCCTTGTCCGGCGAGATCGTCGTGAGGCTGGGGTTGCCGTAGCGCCCGTCCTCGATGTCGTCGAAGCCCACCACGGCGACCTGCTCGGGCACGGAGATCCCGGCGTCGTGCAGGGCGCGCAGGGCGCCGAGCGCGAGCAGGTCGGAGAAGCAGAACAGGGCGTCGGGCAGGACGCCGCGGCGCAGGAGGGCCCGCGTCGCCTCGGCCCCGCCGCGCCGGGTGAACGAGTCGACGTAGGCGACGTCGCCCGACGCCGAGGGTGCCGCGCCCATCGCGGCCTCGAAGCCGGCCAGCCGCAGCGAGCTTGACGACTCCCCGGTGCGCTGCGCGCCGACGGCCACCACACGCCGGCGACCGGTCGCCAGCAGGTGCTCGACGGCGGTGCGTGCGGCCGCGAAGTTGTCGATGTGGACGTGGTCGAACCCGGGGTGGGACTCCTCGCCCAGCAGCACCACGGGCCGCTGCGTGCGCGACGACCGGGACAGGTCGTCGTCGGTGAGGCCGAGGGGGCTCACGATGAGACCGTCGAAGATCGCCTTGGTGTCGGCCCGCGCGAGCAGCTCCCGCTCGCGCTCCCGGACGCCGTCGGTCTGCTCGATCATGAGCGTGTAGCCCTGGTGCCGGGCGGCCTCGATGAGCGTGCGGGCGAGCTCCGCGAAGTAGGGGTTGTCGAGGTCCGGGACCACCAGCGCGGCCATGCCGGTGCGGCCCGACCGCAGCATCCGGCCGATCTCGCTCGGCCTGTAGTCGAGCTCCTCGATGGCCGCGAGCACCCGCTGGCGGGTGTCGGCAGCGACGTTGACGGTACCGCTGACCACGTTCGACACCGTGCGCGCGGAGACTCCGGCGAGGCGTGCGACGTCTTCGCGCCGGCCCAATGCGACCTCCCTGTGGCATCGAGATATTGCATCGAGGCAAGCCTACTGGATAAGGTCTCGCCCCGAAGGCTTGCATCGAGGCAAGGCTGCGACCGGACCGTTTCCCGGGGCCGGGGACTCGAAGGAGAGGCACCATGCGAGAGGTTCCTGCGCCGCGTGCGGCACGGCGGGTCGGTGCGCTGGCCGCGGTGGTGATGCTGCTGAGCATGCTCGGCGCCCTGCAGCTCCGGAGCGCCTCGGCGAACGACCTGGGCGAGAGCATGTACACGCGCTCCTCGACGACGGAGCGTCTCGCCTACCCGCGGATCATCCGGCTCGAGCACAGCGGTTCTGCGAACGGCACCCTGATCGGCACCTTCGAGCACGCGACCACGGACGGCACTCCGAGCAACTTCGTCATCCGGCGGTCCACCGACGACGGTGCGACCTGGACCACCCTCAGCACGCTGACCGACCCGCTGACCGGCACCAACCACCCGTCCGACCAGTTCTGGCAGCCGTTCCTCTTCGAGCTGCCCACGGCGATGGGGGAGTTCCCGGCAGGGACGCTGCTCCTGGCGGGGAACATCGCGCCGAGCGAGAAGGTCCGGACCGACTTCGTCCTGTGGCGCAGCACCGACCACGGCGCGAGCTGGACCTTCCAGTCGATCCTGCAGACCGGCGGCGGGAGCATCGGCGCACCGCACGGCGGCTCGGGCGTCTGGGAGCCCTTCCTCACGGTCAACGGCGCGGGGCAGCTCGCCATGTACTTCTCCGACGAGCGGACCGAGCCGGAGCACGCCCAGGTGCTCGCGCACATGGTGTCGAACGACGGTGGTGTGACCTGGAGCGCGAACCCCGACGGGTCGACGAACTTCAGCCCCGGCCTCGTCGTCGACGTGCGCAGCGACGTGGCCACCGACCGGCCCGGGATGCCCACGGTGGCGACCCTCCCGGACGGGACCATGGTGCTGGCCTACGAGATCTGCGGCGACGGCCGCAACTGCGAGGCCTACACCAAGACGTCCACCGACGGCGGGGAGACGTGGGGCTCCGGACCTGCCGACCTCGGCACGATGGCGGTCACCACGGACGGCCGGTACCTGGGCAGCAGCCCGTACGTGGTCTGGACTCCCGAGGGCGGACCCGACGGGCAGCTCCTGCTGACCGGCATGCGCACCCGCTTCGCCGCGGACGACGCGTTCACGCGCGAGGACCGGCAGGCGATCTTCGTCGGCCCGCCCGACGGCCAGGGACCCTGGACCTGGATGCCGGCCCCGTTCCAGCCACGCACCGCCCAGGCCGAGGCGTGCAGCACGAGCTACAGCCCCAACCTGCTGCTCAGCCCTGACGCGACCTCGGTCCGCTACACGGCGGCCACCGCCGTCGGCTCCACCGGCTGCATGGAGGGTACGGCCACGCGCTCCGTGGGTCAGCTCCCGTACGCCAGCGCGTTCGACGACGGCCAGTCGGGCTGGATCGACTACGGAGGCTGCTGGACCACGGCGGACGGCGTGTTCTCCGAGACCTGCGGCGGCAGCGACGGCAACAAGGCCGTCGCGGGCAACACCGGGTGGACCGACTACACGCTGGAGGGTGACGTCCGGATCGACACCGGGCCCCAGGCCGGCTTCGTGGTGCGGGTCACCGATCCCCGGGTCGGCGCCGACCGCTTCGACGGGTACTACGTCGGTGTCTCCACCAGCGCGTTGTCCCTCGGCAGGATGGACGGCACGTGGACCCCGCTGGCCGGCGTCCCGATCCCCGGCGGGCTCGCCCGAGGCACCTGGTACCACGTGACGGTCGAGGCGCACGGCTGCACCTTCACCGTGACCGGGACGCCGTCGGGCGGCAGCGCCGCGCCCGTCGAGCTGACGCACACCGACCCCGGCTGCTTCACCCACGGCGCCGTCGGGGTCCGCGCACAGACCGGCACCGGGAGCTGGCGCGACATCACCGTGACGGAAGGCTGAGCTCCACAGTGGAAGGAAGAACGATGAACGCGCCCGCAGCAGCGCCCCACATCGTGCTGATCATGACCGACCAGCACCGGGCCGACCTCTCGGCCCGTGCCGGGTTCCCCCTCGACACGACCCCGTTCCTGGACCACCTCGCGGAGCAGGGGACCGACTTCCAGTGCGGCTACACCAGCTCGCCGTTGTGCGTGCCCGCGCGGGAGAGCCTCCTGACGGGCCGGTTCCCGTCCGCCCACCGGGTGACCCAGAACAGCACCGCCGAGGCGGCGTCCTACGACCGTGACCTGCTCGACGTGCTGGGCGAGGCGGGATACCGGCGGGTGTTCGCCGGGAAGCCGCACATGCACCGCGGTCCGGACGACTTCGACGCCTACCGGGGGCCCTACTTCCACACCGACGGACCCGAGCGGAACCCGCAGCACGAGGCGTTCGACCGGTGGCTCGACGAGCTGGACCACGGCGTCGCCCACGAGCCCACCCCTTTCCCGCTCGAGGCCTCGCTCCCGTACCGCATCGTGTCCGACGCCATGGACGAGATCTCGGGCACCGACCCGTCCGTGCCCACGTTCCTGTGGGTCTCCTTCCCCGAGCCCCACAACCCCTACCAGGTGCCCGAGCCGTACTTCAGCATGTTCCCGGCCGAGCAGATCCCTGAGCGCCTGCACGGACCGGACGTCGCGCGTGCCAAGGGCGGGCACTGGGCCTGGCTCCAGGAGCTCACCGAGGAGAAGCGCCCCGGCTACGACGACGAGCGCGCCCGCTACCGCGCCAACTACTGCGGCCAGCTGCGCCTCCTGGACGACCAGGTGCGGCGGCTCATGGAGCACGTCTGGACCACGCTCGGCGACGACGTGCTGGTCATCATGGTGAGCGACCACGGCGACTACGTGGCCGAGTACGGCCTGCAGCGCAAGGGCGCCGGCATGCCGGAGGTGCTCATGCGCATCCCGTTCTTCTTCAGCGGCGGCCCGGTCGCCGCCCGCACCCGCGCCGAGCTGGTCTCGATCGTGGACATCCTGCCCACCGTCGCCGAGCTGGTCGGCTCCGCCGTCCCCGACGGCGCCACCGGCCGCAGCCTCGCACCCCTCCTGCTCGACCCCGGGCGCACGTCACCCGAGTTCGACGACCTCTACGCCGAACGCGGCTTCGGCGGTCTCACCTACCGCGCCGACGAACGCCCGCCCCTGCACTTCCCGTACGAGGGCCGCACGTTCGACGAGCTCAACACCGTGACCCAGAGCGGGCGCTCGCGGATGCTGCGGCGCGGCGACCTCAAGCTCATCGTGCACAGCGACGGCAGCGGCGAGCTGTACGACCTCGCCGCCGACCCGGCCGAGGTGCACGACCTGTTCCACGACCCCGCCCACGCCGCCGACCGCGCCGACCTGCTGTGGCGCCTGACGCAGTGGATGCTCCGCGCCCAGGACGAGCTGCCCGCCGGCGCGTACACGGCCAAGCGCGCGCCCCACAACTGGGCCTTCGACCCGGACGGAGCCACCGCATGACCCCCGACCTCACCCGCCGCCAGCTCCTGGGCGTGACCCTGGCCGGGCTCGCGGCGGCGTCCCTCGCGGCCTGCCGCCCCACCGGCTCGCCACCGGGCAGACCAGGCCTGAGCTGGTACGGGGGAGACCCCGTCCACGAGGCGATGCAGGAGCTCGTCCGCCTCTACGGCCGCAAGCACGCGGACGTGGACGTCGTGGCCCAGTTCTCGGCGTTCGACGACTACTGGGACCGCCTCGCGACGCAGACGGCCGGCCGCTCCGCGCCCGACGTGATGCGGATGTCGATGAGCTACCTCGCCGACTACGCCGACCGCGGCGCCCTGACCGACCTGTCGGCCTACCTCGGCTCGGCGATCCACATCGACGACATGGCCCCCGACATCGCCGACAGCGCCCGGATCGACGGCACCTACTACGGCATCAGCCAGAGCTCCATCGCCAACGCCGCCTTCGTCAACCGCGACCTGGTGGCGGCGCTCGGCGTGCCCGACGTCGACGAGACGTGGACCTGGGCCGACTTCGGCACCTGGGCCAAGGAGGTCGGCGCCGCGCGCGACGACGTCTACGGGTCCATGGACCAGGGCGGCAGCCTCCAGCTCTTCGAGTCGTACGTGCGCGAGCACGGCACCGAGATGTTCACGCCGGACGGCTCCGACCTCGCGTTCGACCAGGGCGTGCTCGAGGAGTGGTGGGCCTACTGGGACGACCTGCGGGCGAACCGGGGTGCGCCCCCGGCGGCCGTGTCGGCCGAGGTCGCGGGCTTCGACACCTGGCCGCTGGCCAAGGGCACCACGGCGGTGGGCTTCGGCTGGGTGCAGCAGGTCGCGTTCGTGCAGCCGTTCCTCGACGGCCCCCTCGACATCCTGACGCCGCCCACCGCCGGAACCGGCAGCTCGGGCCTGTTCGTCAAGTGCCTGGACTTCTGGTCCATCGCGTCCACGAGCTCGCAGCCCGACGAGGCGGCCCGGATCATCGACTTCCTCGTGAACGACGACGACGCGATCCGCACGCTCGGCATCGTGCTCGGCGTGCCGCCGTCGCAGCGCGCCATCGGCCTGCTGGACCTGGACGCCGGGTCCGCCGAGCAGCGCGCCGTCGACTACGTGGGCCGCATCGCGGGCTCCGTCCCGCCCGCGCCCCCGGCCTGGCCGCTGGGCTACAACGAGCTGCTCACGCTGTTCGTCAAGCTCGACCAGGACATCGGCTTCGGCGAGGCGACCGTCTCGGCCGCCGCCACCGAGTTCTTCGAGCAGGCCGCGCGGGTGCTGCGATGAGCGCGCTCGGCGAGCTGCGCACGCTGCGCAGGCAGGGCGGTTCGGAGGTGCTGAGCGAGGCCGCCCGCAAGGAGGAGCGTGCCGCCTACCTCTTCCTGGTGCCGTGGCTCGCGGGCCTCGTGCTCATCACGGCCGGTCCCATGGTGGCCTCGCTCTACGTCTCGCTCACGGACTACAACCTGCTCCAGCCGCCCGAGTTCCTCGGCCTGGACAACTACGTGCAGATGCTCGACGACGAACGCCTGCTCAACTCGCTGGGCGTCACCTTCGCCTACGTGTTCGTCTCCGTGCCGCTCCAGCTCGCCGCCGCCCTGGGCATCGCCGTGGTGCTCAACCGGGGGATGCGCGGCCTGGCCTTCTACCGGTCGGTGTACTACCTGCCCTCGCTGCTGGGCGGGTCCGTGGCCGTGGCCGTGCTGTGGCGGCGGCTGTTCGGCGCGGACGGCCTGGTCAACCAGGGGCTCGCGCTGCTCGGCGTGCACGACGCCCCCGCCTGGGTCGCCGACCCCGACACCGCGCTCGGCACGCTCGTGGTGCTGAACGTCTGGACGTTCGGCGCCCCCATGGTCATCTTCCTGGCCGGCCTGCGGCAGGTGCCCGTCTCGCTCTACGAGGCGGCGGCCGTGGACGGCGCCGGGCGCTGGGCGCGGTTCGCGCGGATCACGCTGCCGATGATCACGCCGATCATCTTCTTCAACGTGGTGCTGCAGATCATCCACGCCTTCCAGGCGTTCACGCAGGCCTTCATCGTGTCCGGCGGTACCGGCGGACCGTCCGACTCGACGATGTTCTTCACGCTGTACCTCTACCAGACCGGATTCGGCAACTTCCAGATGGGGTACGCGTCCGCCATGGCCTGGGTGCTGCTGGTGATCGTCGCCGCTTTCACCGCCATCAACTTCTGGGCCTCACGATTCTGGGTGTTCTATGACGACTGACACGCTCAAGACCGCGACCAAGCACCTCGTCGTCATCCTGATCGGGCTGGCGATGACCTACCCGCTGGCCTGGATGCTCGTCAGCGCCGTCCGCGACGAGCCGGACATCTTCACCTCGCCCGGCCTGTGGCCGGCGGGCGACGACCTCGCCAACTTCGTCGAGGGCTGGGACAGCGCCGGCCTGCCGTTCAGCCGGTACCTGGTCAACTCCAGCCTCATCGCGCTCGGCGCCATCGTCGGCAACCTCGTGTCGTGCTCCATGGCGGCCTATGCGTTCGCCCGGCTGCGGTTCCGCGGACGGCGGGTGTTCTTCGGCATCATGCTGGTGACCATCATGCTGCCCATCCACGTGGTGATCGTGCCGCAGTACGTGATCTTCTCCCAGCTCGGCTGGGTCAACACGTTCTGGCCGCTCATCGTGCCCAAGCTGCTCGCCACGGACGCGTTCTTCGTGTTCCTCATGGTCCAGTTCATCCGCGGCATCCCGCGCGAGCTCGACGAGGCCGCCCGGATCGACGGCGCCGGGTTCTTCCGGATCTACGCCCAGATCCTGCTGCCGCTCATGCGCCCGGCCCTGGTGACCACCACGATCTTCACGTTCATCTGGACCTGGAACGACTTCTTCACCCAGCTCATCTACCTCACCGACCCGGCCATGTTCAGCACGTCGGTCGCGCTGCGCTCGCTGGTCGACTCGACCAGCGCCAGCAGCTGGGGGCCGCTGTTCGCGATGTCTGTGGTCAGCCTGGTCCCGGTGTTCGTGGTGTTCCTCCTCGGCCAGCGGTACATCGTCCAGGGGATCGCCACGACCGGCGGCAAGTAGCCCGACGTCGTCCTGGCGAGCTGACCCCCGGACACACGGAACGGCCCGGGCCCGCAACGGGGCCCGGGCCGCCCCCGGGATCAAGGGATCAGAACCCCGAGTTCCCGCCCTGCCGGTCCAGCACGAACCCCATGTCGTTCAGCAGCCCCGCCGTCCCCGAGCCGGAGACGGTCGTGTTCGCGAACGACGCCTGCCCCGCGGCATGCAGCTCGATGCCGTAGGTGCCCGAGCCGGTGATGTTCACCCGGTCGAGGCTGACCTGCTGGATCGACTTCTGCCACGACATCAGCACGCCCGCGTACGTGCTGTCCTGGATGGTCATGTCCCGGATCACGATCGGCGCGTCGATGGCGTGCACGTCGGCGTAGACCCACAGCGCACCGAGCTCGGCCGGCCAGTTCGGCTCGCGGCTGCCGGTGCGGGTCAGCGTGTTGCGCGCCACCGTCGTCGTGCCCGTGAACGGCACGCCGAACCGCGTGCTGACCGCGATGCCCGCCGCCGCGTTGACGGTGTCGGCCACCAGGTTGTCCTCGACCCGGTTGCCGCCCCCGCCGCCGTACACGGCCAGCCCGTTCGCCAGCGCCGGGGCCTGCACGGTGTTGAAGGAGAACACGCTGCCGCTGACGGCGGCGCCGTCCGACCACATGGCCAGCGAGTCGTCGCCCGTGTTGCGGAACGTCGACTGGGTCACCTGCGCGTTGGTCACGCCCGAACGCAGGTTCACGCCGTCGGCGTACGTGTCGCGCACGCGCAGCCCGACCGCGAGCACGTCGCGCGAGCCCGGCCGCACCCACAGCCCCACCTTGGTGTGCTGCACCCAGATGTTCTGCAGCAGGGACTCGCTCGTGAAGTCGCCCTCGATCGCGGCCTGCCCGTCGGCGTCCTCGCGGACCGTGGCCGAGCCGAAGACCGCGACGTCCGCGATGGTGACGCCGCCGCCGGTCGCGTAGAAGCCGCCCGCCCTGCCGGTACCCACGATCACGGAGTGCCACGGGCCCGCACCCAGCACCGACACCCCCGCGACGCGGATCGCGTCGTTGACGTGGAAGGTGCCCGCGGGGATCCAGACCGGTACGCCCGCCGCCTTCGCGGCGGCCACCGCCGCCGTGATGGCCGCCGTGTCGTCGCCCCCGCCCGACGTCGCCCCGT
The DNA here is from genome assembly GCF_049532985.1 of Promicromonospora sp. MS192. GTDB lineage: Bacteria > Actinomycetota > Actinomycetes > Actinomycetales > Cellulomonadaceae > Promicromonospora. The sequence goes on from NZ_CP186693.1 coordinate 1,776,068, forward strand.
GCGCCGTGATCGAGACCGCGCCCGCGGGCGCGGTGAGCGCTGCCGCGACCCGCTCCGCCTCGACCAGGTCGACGTCGATGTGCGCCACGGCGCCCGAGTCCTTCCGCAGCGACAGCACCGTCCCGGCCGCCTGCTCCGGGATCTCGAACCGCAGCTCGTCGTAGAACCGGTGGGCGGCGCCGAGGGACGGGTCGTTGTGGAACGGGTACTCGCCGTACTGCCAGGCGTGCGCCGACGTCAGCGTCACGTCCTTCAGCTTGGTCCCGTTCGCGTACACCGCCAGGGGGGACGTCTGCCCGGTCCCGGCCGCGTCGTCCGGGATCGAGTACCGCACCACCACCCCGCTCGCCGGGGCGGTGAGGGTCAGGTCCACCTTCTCGCCGACGGCGTCCAGGCGCACCGCGCTGCGCCCGCTCGACTCGGCCTGCACCGTGCCGTAGGTGCGCGACGGCGCCAGCTTGGTCCCGGTCGTCGTGCCCGCCTCGGCCTCGTACTGCGTGTACGACGTCGACGCGCCGCGTGCCGCGAGGTCCGTCTCACCCGAGACGGCGATGCTGTCCAGCAGCACGTCGGCGCCGGCGCTCGCCGCCCGCACGCCCACGGTGTTCACACCCGCCCGGAGCGGCACGCTCGCCGACACGGTGCGCCACCCACTGCCGGCGGCGAAGCTCACCTGGCCCATGACCCGGCCGTTGACCAGCAGGTCGAGGGTGCGCCCGCCCACGGGCGTGCTGAACCGGAACGTGGCGGTCGCGGTGCCCGCCGAACCGGCCTGGACCGTGCGCAGCACGCGCGCCCCCGCCGTCGTGAAGCCGCCGACGTAGCCCGCGCCCGTGAAGCCGCCGGTGGCGCTCGCGACCGCCGCGTTCCCGGAGCGGTACGCGTCCTCGGCCTCGCCCGGGCCGGCGGGCTGCGGCGGCACGTTCGCCGAGATGTCGAGCTTGTCGATGTTCGCGTTGCCGTTGTCGCCCGAGGCGTACGTCAGCCGCAGGTCGTGGTTGCCCGCGGTCAGCGTCGCGGTGTGCGTCACGGTGCCCCACGTGTCCCAGCTCGCGGTCGCGGGCAGGGAAAGCTGCGTCAGGCGCGTGCCGCCGTCGTACAGCGAGAGGGTCCGGGCCGAGCCGGTGCCGTTCGCGTACCGGACCGTGAGGTCCTTGGCTCCCGCCGCGGTGACCTGCACCTTGAACGTGACCGACGCCGAGCCGGCGTTGCCGTCCGTGAACCCGCCCACGAACCCGCTGCCGGAGAACCCGGTGTGGTCCGTGGCGGTCACGGCGCCGCCCGCGAGGGTCGCGGCCTCCGCCTCGAACGTGGGTCCGGGACCGTAGTCCGCGCCGCTGCTTCCGCCCGAGTCGCTGACGTCGAGGGCGTCGAGGTTCACGTTGCCGGAGTCGCCTGAGCCGAACCGGTACGCGATCGAGTGGCTGCCCGCGGACAGCGTGACGACCGTGCTCTGCGTGGCCCAGGTGGTCCAGCCGGCGGTCGCGGGCAAGGCCACCTGCTGCGCGGCGCCGTCCACCAGGAGCGTGAGGGTCTTGGCCGAGCCGGTGCCGTTGGCGTACCGGAGGGCCAGCGTGTGCGGGCCCGACGCCGCCGCGGTCACGGCGAACGTGCTGGTCGCGGTGCCCTTGTTCCCGTCGGTGTAGCCGCCGACGAAGCCGGTGCCGGTGTAGCCGGCGTGCTCCGTGGCGACGACGGCGCCGCCCGACAGGGCGGCCTGCTCGGCCTGGTACCGCGTGGTCGCGGCGCCCGCCGGGGCCGCGCCCGCCACGAGGGTGGTGCCGGCGAGCGCGAGGGCCGCCAGCAGGGCCAGGCGTCTGCGCCATGTCGTCAGGGTGGGTGTCATGCTGTCGCTCCGTCTCGTCGCGGGCGCCGCGGTGCGCCCGTCGTGCGGGGAGGCCGCGGCGTCGTCGCCGGGACCGGAAGGTTTAGCGGTAAACTTTGCGGTGCGACGGTACGGCGCCTCCTGCCGCGCGGTCAAGGGCGTCCCTAGGATGTCGGCAGGGACCATCGACGAGAGAGGGCCGCGTGACCGTCAAGCTCAGCGACATCGCGGACGAGGCCGGCGTCAGCGTGATGACCGTCTCGAACGTGATGAACGGCAAGCGCGCCCGCGTCTCACCCGCCACGATCGAGAGGGTCCTCGGCATCGCCGCCCGGCTCGGTTACGTGCCGAACATCCCGGCGCGCAGCCTCGCGGCGAGCAGGTCGCACATCGTGGCCGCGCTGGTGCCGGTGGGGGAGAACAACAGCCTGCTGGTCAGCCCGCACACCGTCGCCGTCGTGGGCGGCATGGAGGCCCACCTGCGGCACCACGGCTACCACGTGCTGCTGCGCGGGATCGAGCACGAGGACCAGGTGGCGCAGACCGTGCGCGGCTGGTCGCTCGACGGCGTGGTACTGGTCGAGTTCCCGGACGAGCAGGTCGACAGGCTGCGCGTCGACACCGTGCCGCTGGTCGCCATCGACAGCTACTCGGCCAACCCCCGCGTCGTCGGCGTGCGCAGCGACGACCACCGGGGCGGGCGCCTCGCCGGGGCACGCCTGGCCGACGCCGGGCACCGGCGGGTCCTCTTCGCCGGGCCGCCCTACCAGGGCATGGGCGTGGTGGGCCGGCGTTGGGCGGGCTTCCGCGAGGCGTGCCTGGAGGGGGGTCTCGAACCGGGCGGCGTCCGGGCCGTCGAGGTGCTCACCTCGTTCGAGGACGGACGGCGCCTCGGCGTGCGTCTGCGCCGGGACCACCCCGGGGTGACGGCGGTGTTCGCGACGGCCGACCACCTCGCCGTCGGCATCATGGCGGGCATCGCGGAGGCGGGCGGGTCGGTGCCCGGCGACGTGTCGGTGATCGGGTTCGACGGCCTCGACTTCGGCGCGTACACCACGCCGGGGCTGACCACGATCGCGCAGGACATGCCCGCGAAGGTGGCGGAGGCGTCGCGCATCGTGCTGGAGGAGATCGAGCGCGGGGCCGGGCGGTCGCAGGGCGTGGCCGGGCCCGGTGCCGCGCCGGTCTCGCTCGGTGTGCGGCTGGTGGAGCGTGGCTCGGTGGCACCGCCCGGATCCTGACGAATGGTAACCGGTCGGTTACCATTAGGGGGTGGACGTCTTCTCAGCGCTCGCCGACCCGATCCGCCGTGACCTGCTGCTGCGGCTGGCCGCGGGTCCGGCGCGCGTGGTGGACCTCGCGGCCGGGCACGCGGTGTCGCGCCCGGCGATCAGCAAGCACCTGCGCGTGCTGAGCGATGCGGGGCTGGTGCGAGGCACCGACGACGGCCGGGAGCGGCGCTACACGCTCGACCCCGGCCCGCTGGCGGAGGTGCGTGACCTGCTGGGCGCGCTCGCCGCGCGGCGGGCACCCGTCTCGGCCGGCCACCTCGACGGGCTGGACACCGAGGTGCGCCGGGCGGCGCGCGACCGCCGCTGGGGAACGTCTGCAGCCGGCACGGCCCCCACACCAGGTACCACGACCACGAAGGAGCGGATCGCATGAACCTGACCGGAGAGCTGGAGGACGACGGGCGCACGCTGGTGCTGGTGCGCCGGTTCCGGGCGCCGATCGAGGACGTCTGGGGGAGCGTCACCGACCCGGACCGCCTGGCCCGCTGGTTCGGCACCTGGACGGGCGACCCGTCGACCGGCCGGGTGCTGGTGACGATGACCGCCGAGGCCGAGCCGGCGGACCCGACGGAGTTCCAGGTCCACGCCTGCGAGGCGCCGCACCTGCTGGCGGTGAGCGCCGTCGACGAGTACGGGCACTGGCGCCTGCGCGCCGAGCTGGCGGAGGTGGAGGGCGGCACCACGCTGACCCTGCGCCAGATGGAGCTCGACCCGAAGACCCTGTCGGAGACCGGACCCGGCTGGGAGTGGTACCTGAACCGCCTGGTCGCCGCCGTCGAGGGTGGCGAGCTGCCGGACCTCGGCGACTTCGACGCCGACTACGTGCCCCTCAGCGCGCGGTACGCGGCGCTGGCGGGCTGACCTTTCACCAGTGGGTGTTGCCCGTCCCGTCGTCGCGGTGGGCGAGCGTGGCCAGGGCGTCCTTCCAGTGCCCCTCGGCGGCGGACGCGTGGTGTGCCGTGTCGATGTTGTCCTGGACCACGGTGACGCGCGTGCCGCCGTCGTCCGCCACGAGCTCGATGCGGATCTCGTGGTAGTTCTCGGGCACGTCGTCGAGCCCGCTCAGCGGCGCGAAGTGCGTGAAGTGCAGCAGGCGCGGGCGGTCGACGGCGATGACGGTGCCCTTGTCGGCGAAGACCCGGCCGAAGAAGTGTCCCTCGAAGGTGATGGGGCTGCCGGGCCGGTAGTCGGTCTCGACGTTGGCGCCCAGCATCCACCGTGCCCCGGGATGGGTGAGCTCGGCCCAGACCCGCTCGGGCGGCTCCGCGATGTGGGTGGTCGCGGTGGCGGTGTGACGCGGGGTCTCGGTGGTCATCGGTGTCCTCCGTGGCGCGGTCCGGATGGGGCTGGGCTCGTGTGCCGTATCCCTATGGTGCCTGGGAATCGGCGGGGCGCATGGCGGCGGGCCGGCTGCGGCGGCGTCGTGCGCGGCGGGCCGGCGCCGCCGTGCGAAAACCGGTGCGCGCACGGATGCCGTGTGCGTAGGGTGGCGGGCATGGTGCGAGCATCCGGCGGGTCATGGAGCGGGTACCGACCCCGCCCACTCAGGCGGGAGTTGTCCTGAGACGAGGTACCCATGGCGTTCCGACGCTTCTACCGCCGCACCTTCCTGAATCTGCGCGGCCACCACGCCGGCGCGTACGCGCTGGCTGACATCACCGTCGAGCCCGGTTTCGACCCGGACGAGCGCGGAAGGCGCGTCAGCGCGCGCCTCTCCGTCGCCGACTGCGGTCGCGTCGTCACGATCGACCTCGACGCCGACACCCCGGCCGAGGCACGGAACGCGCTGCACAAGGCGCGGCTGCTGCGCGACGTCGCAGGCCAGGTGGCCGAGGCGCTGGAGCGGGCGATCCACGAGGCCGAGCTCGACGTGCGGGCGGCCCGGCGGGGGCGGGCCGGGTCGTAGGCACCGGACGCTCACGCAGCACGGGCGGACATACCGAGACCCATTGACACCCCACCCCGCACGCCCCTAATGTCCTCGCTCATACGTAGGAGCAACCCTCCGCATCGCCGCGAACCGATGCTCATACGTATGAGCAGACTGACCTACCTCGACGAAGCGGAAGGGATCTGGCATGGGACACGCACGATCGTTCGGACGGCGCGTTTCAGCGCTGGCCGTCGCCGTCGTCCTGCTCACCTCGGCCTGTGCGGGCGGCTCGACGTCCGGCGAGGAGACCGCGGGCGGACGCGACGACACGATGGTCTACGGCAAGACGGACGGCGGCACCACGTTCGTCCACAACTACAACGTGGTGGGCCCCGCGGTCGACAAGGCGCCCAACATGGAGCTGGTCTACGAGCCGCTCATGCGCGTCGACTACAGCAACGGCGCCGTGGTCGAACCCTGGCTCGCGGAGAGCTGGGAGTTCGACGACGCCGGCACCACGCTCACGGTCCACCTGCGCGACGGCGTCACCTTCTCGGACGGCGAGCCGTTCACCGCGGACGACGCCGTCTTCTCGCTGAACCTGCCGATCGAGCAGCCGGAGTTCTCGATCGCGGGCGTCACCTACGAGAAGGCCGAGAAGGTGGACGACCTCACGTTCACCGTCACGTTCGCCGAGCCGTCGTTCGCCACCGTGAAGCAGTTCGCCAACATCCTGCTGCCGATGGTGCCCGAGCACATCTGGCGCGACCAGGACCTCAACACCTGGACCAACCCGGAGCCGGTCGGCACCGGACCGTTCACCCTGGCGGAGTTCAAGCCCCAGCAGGTCACGCTCACCGCCCGGGACGACTACTGGGGCGGCGCGCTGCCCATGTCCACGTACAAGATCATCCCCACCAGCCAGGACGCCGCCAAGGCGCAGCTCCTGCGCGGGGACATCGACATCGCGCAGGGCTCGTGGGCAGGCGGCGAGCAGGAGTTCACGGCCCAGGACCCGGAGCACCACCTGTACCAGCTCTACCCGAACGGCGGCGCCATGTCGGCCATGTTCAACGCCGGCCGGCCCCCGTTCGACGACGTCCACGTGCGCCGCGCGCTGGCCATGACCATGGACCGCACCGCCATCACGACCACGCTGCAGCGCCCCGGGACCGAGGCGGGGCCCACCGGCCTGAACGCCACGGTCTACGCCGACTGGGTGGACCCGGAGCTCACGGAGCCGTGGCCGGTCGACGCCGACGCGGCCCGGGCCGAGCTCGCCGCCGGCGGCTGGACCGTCGAGGACGGCGCCCTGGTCAAGGACGGCGAGAGCTACCGGCCCAGCATCCTGTTCAACAACGACTGGGCGTGGGGCAGCTACGCCGACATCCTCATCAACGGCTGGCGCGACGCCCTGGGCCTCGAGGTGAAGCCCGCCGGGCAGCCCACCGCGGGGTACTACGACGCGATGAACCTCGGCAGCTTCGACATCACGGCCGCCTCCACGGGCGGGGCCGGTGTGTACGGCGTCTACAACTTCCTGGACAGCGACTTCGTGGTGCCGGAGGGGGAGTCGGCCACGCTCAACCAGGGCCGCTGGTCCGACGACGAGGCCGACGAGATCATCGACGCGATGGAGAGCACGGACGACGAGGCCGAGCTCAAGGAGCTGGGCCTGCGGATGCAGCGGCTCGTCGTGGACCAGGTGCCGTTCAGCCCGCTGTACGACAACTTCTACTTCGTGCAGATCAACGCCTCCCGCTGGCAGGGCTGGCCCACACCGGACGACTTCGACCACATCCCGATGGTGGGGCTCGGTCCGGACCTCATCCTCACGCTGCTCGACCTCGAGCCGGCGGAGGACTGACATGACGACGACGGAGGCGCCCACGTCGGCGCCACCCACACCGACGGCCGCGGTGCGGGCCGTGCGCCGCTGGGGGTTCCTGCTGCGCCGGCTGGGATTTTACGCCGCGGCGGCGGCCGCTGCGATCGTGCTCAACTTCCTGCTGCCGCGGCTCATGCCGGGCGACCCGTCGTCCGCCATCGTGGAGGAGCTGCAGCGCGTCAGCGGACAGCAGGTGCCGCCCGAGACCCTGGAGAGCATCCGGGCGATCTTCGGTGACCCGGACCAGAACCTCGGCGAGCAGTTCGCCGGGTACCTGGGCCAGCTCGCGCGGTTCGACCTGGGCGTCTCCGTCGTCAACTTCCCCGTGCCGGTGAGCGAGCTCGTGCTCCAGGCACTCCCGTGGACACTCCTGCTGGTCGGCACCACCACCGTGCTGGCGTTCGTGCTCGGCACCGGTCTCGGCGTCGTCGCCGGGTGGAAGGCCGGTAGCCGGCTCGACTCGATCCTCACGCCGCTGACGGCGTTCCTGTCGTCCGTGCCGTACTTCTGGGTCGCGCTGCTGGCGCTGTGGGTGTTCGGGTTCGTGCTGGGCTGGTTCCCGCTGTCCGGCGGCTACGACGCGAACCTCGCCGAGGGCTTCAACCTGCCCTTCCTCGCCTCGGTGCTGCACTACGGGGCACTGCCCGCCGCCACGATCGTGTTCTCCGCGTTCGGCGGCTGGCTGCTCGGCATGCGGAACATGACCGTCACCACCGTGCGCGAGGACTACGTGCTGCTCGCCCAGGCCAAGGGCCTCTCGCGCGGCCGGGTGATCCTGCGGTACGCCGCGCGCAACGCCATGCTGCCGAGCTTCACCGGGTTCGCGATGGCGCTCGGCGGTGTGATCGGGGGCGCACTGCTCACCGAGACGGTGTTCAGCTACCCCGGCATCGGCTACCTGCTGTTCGAGTCCCTCACCAAGCGCGACTACCCGATGATGCAGGGGGTCTTCCTGATCGTGACGCTCGCGACGCTCCTCGCCAACCTTCTGGCCGACTCCCTGTACGTGGTGCTCGACCCGCGCATCCGGGAAGCGGGGTGAGCGCGATGAGAACGGGACTCCTGAGGGGCTGGAAGGTCCGCGTCGGCCTGGCCGTCATCGGCTTCTTCGTGCTGCTCGCGATCTTCGGACCCTGGCTGACGGCGAGCATCCCCGGCCTCGACCCGCGCGCCAACGACCTCACCGCCATCGGGCAGCCGCCCAGCGCCGAGCACTGGCTCGGCACCACCCAGTTCGGCCAGGACGTGCTGGCCCAGACCATCGAGGGCGCCCGAGGCTCCCTGTTCGTCGGATTCCTCTCGGCCGTGATCGGCACGGCGCTCGCGATCCTCGTCGGCCTGCCCGCCGGGTACTTCGGCGGCCGCACCGACGCCTGGCTCAACTTCCTGTCCAACCTGTTCATCGTCATGCCCGTACTGCCGCTGATCCTCATCGTCGCCGGCTACATGCAGGGCACGGGGCTGTGGGTGATCGCGCTGATCATCGGCTTATTCGGCTGGTCGGGCGGCGCCCGCACCATCCGCGCGCAGGCCATGAGCGTGAGCAACCGCGACTTCGTGCTCGCCATGCGCACCCTCGGCGAGCCGCACCACCGGCTCCTGTTCCACGAGGTGCTGCCGCACCTGACCGGCTGGATCGCCGCGATGTTCCTCTCGGGCGTCATCGGCGGCGTCATGGCCGAGGCGGGACTTGCCTTCCTCGGGATCTCCGACTCCGGCGCGATCAGCTGGGGCACCATGATCCAGGCCGCCCAGCAGCAGAGCGCCGTGCTGCGCGGCATGTGGTGGTGGTTCGTGCCGCCGGGGCTGTGCATCGCGCTGGTCGCGACGGCCGCGACGCTGGTGAACTTCGGCGTCGACGAGCTGGCCAACCCCAAGCTGCGCACGGTGCGGCGCTCCGTGGTCCGCCGTGCCCGCGACCGCGCCACCGAGACCACCGTAGGGAGCGATGCCTGATGGTCACCCAGTTCGTGCCTGACACCGATCGGTCCGACGCCGGGACCACCTCCGCGCGGGGAGCGGACGGCGACGTCCTGCACGTCTCCGGCCTCACCGTCGAGTACGTGACCGACGGCGCCCCCGTGCGCGCCTGCGCCGACGTCACCTTCACGCTGCGCCGCGGCGAGATCCTGGGCGTCGCGGGCGAGTCCGGCTCCGGCAAGTCCACCCTGATCACGGCTCTCACGAGGCTGCAGCGCCCGCCCGCCGTCACGACGGCGGGCAGCATCGTGTTCCACCCGCGCGCCGGCGGCCCCGCGATCGACCTGGTCACCGCGAGCCCCAGGGCGCTGCGGGCGCTGCGCTGGACGTCCCTGTCGATCGTGCTGCAGAGCGCCATGGACGCCCTCAACCCCGTGATGCGGCTCGGCGCGCAGTTCGCCGACGCCCTGCGCACCCACGACCGGACCCTCACCAAGGACGCGGCCTGGGCGCGCGCCGCCGAGCTCCTCGCCACGGTCGGCATCTCGGGCGACCGGGCACGCAGCTACCCGCACGAGCTGTCCGGCGGTATGCGCCAGCGCGCCAGCATCGCGCTGGCGCTCGCGTGCGGGCCGGAGCTCGTGGTCATGGACGAGCCGACCACCGCTGTCGACGTCGTCATGCAGCGGCAGATCCTGGCGCAGGTGCTGCGGCTGCGGCGCACGCTCGGGTTCGCCGTCGTCTTCGTGACGCACGACCTGTCCCTGCTGCTGGAGCTCGCCGACCGCATCGCCGTCATGTATGCCGGCCGGATCGTGGAGCTCGGCACCGCACGGGAGCTCTACGACGACCCGCGCCACCCGTACACCCGCGGCCTGCGCGACTCGTTCCCGCCGCTGCACGCGCCCCTGACGCGTCTCACCGGGATCCCGGGCACGCCGCCCGACCTGCGTCGCCCGCCGTCCGGCTGCCCGTTCCACCCGCGGTGCGCGGCTCGGTTCCAGGGGTGCGACACGCACCGGCCGGAGCTGGTCACCCTCGGGCGGTCGGCGGAGGGCGGGCACGCCGTCGCGTGCCGGTTGCACGAGCCGGCCGCGAGACCCGGCCCGGCACCTGACTCGGCGTCCGACCCGGCGCCCGTCCGGACCGAAGGAGGCGCGTCATGACCGCGACCACCCCCGCGCCGTCGGCCCCTGTCGTCGCGCCGGAACCACCCGTGCTGTCCGCCGTCGACGTGACCAGGCACTTCACGGTGCGCTCCGCCGTCGGCGCCCGGTCCGTGGTGCGCGCCGTCGAGGGCGCCACGCTCGACCTGCACCGCGGCCGCGTCGTGGCGCTGGTGGGGGAGTCGGGGAGCGGCAAGACGACGCTGGCCCGGCTGCTCGCCGGGTTCTACGCGCCCACGAGCGGCGAGATCGCCCTGGAGGGGGAGCCGGTGCGGCAGCGCCGCGGGCGCGTGGAGCGCGGCTACCACAAGGACGTCCAGCTCATCTTCCAGGACCCGTTCGGCTCGCTGAACCCGCTGCACCGTGTGCGGCACAACCTGGAGCGTCCCCTCACGCTGCACCACGGGGTGCGCGGCAAGGCGGAGCTGGACCGGCGGGTGCGGGAGCTGCTGGAGCGCGTGGCGCTGACGCCCGCCGAGCAGTACGCCGACAAGTTCCCCCACGAGCTCTCGGGCGGGCAGCGCCAGCGCGTCGTCATCGCCCGCGCCCTGGCCGTGGAGCCCAAGGTGCTGCTGGGCGACGAGCCCATCTCGATGCTCGACGTGTCGATCCGCCTGGAGATGCTCAACCTGCTCGACCGGCTGCGCACCGAGGACGGCCTGGCGCTGCTCTACATCACGCACGACATCGCGAGCGCCCGCTACCTCTGCGACGACGTCGTGGTCATGTACGCCGGCGAGATGGTCGAGGGCGGGCCCAAGGAGCAGGTCATCGCCGACCCGCAGCACCCCTACACCCGGCTGCTCGTGGAGTCGTCGCCCGACCCCGGGCGCGGCGGCCGCGACCGGGAGGCGCTGTTCGACGCCGACGCCGACGGCCTGGGCGAGCCGCCCAGCCTCATCGACCCGCCGCCCGGCTGCCGGTTCCACCCGCGCTGCCCGTTCGCCATGGACGTGTGCCGCACGCAGGCCCCGCCGCGCGCCGACCTCGGCGACGGGCGCTGGGCCCGCTGCTGGCTGCACGCCGCCGACCGCACCACGCCGGAGCCGTCAGAACCCACCCAGGAGAACGAGTGACCACCACCCCGCGCCGCGCCCGGGCGCCCCGCCAGTCCGACGTCGCCCGGCTGGCCGGCGTCTCGCAGTCCGCCGTGTCCCGCGTGATCGGCGGCGACACCGACGCCGCGCGGATCCCCGAGGCCACCGTCCGGCGCATCCAGGAGGCGATCAAGGAGCTGGGCTACGTGCCCAACCCGACGGCCCGCAAGCTGCGCACCGGCCGCAACCGCCTGCTCGGCGTGCACACCTTCGAGGCGGTGTTCCCGCGGGCGCGCGAGGACTTCTACTTCGAGTTCCTGCTCGGCATCGAGGAGCGCGCCGAGGAGATCGACCACGACCTGGTGCTGTTCACCTCCACGGGCGGCAGCGACGGACGGCGCCGCGTCTACCGGGACGGCGTCAACCGCCTCAACGTGGCCGACGGCGCGGTGCTCCTCGGCGTCGCCGCCGACCGCGCCGAGCTGGCCCGGCTGGAGGCCGACGGCTACCCGTTCGTGCACATCGGCCGCCGCGAGGTGCCGGGCACCCGCATCACGTGCGTCGTGCCCGACTACGAGTCGGCCGCCGCCGCCATCGTCGACCGGCTGGCCGACCTCGGGCACGAGCGGATCGGCTACCTGCGCGCCGGCATCGACGAGGAGTCCTACGCGGACCGCCGGCGGGGCTACGAGTCCGCCGTCGCGCGGCGGGGCCTGCGGGACGTGTCGCCGGGGAGCCCGGGCCTGGAGGGCGCGGGCCTCGACACCGCCGGGCCGGGCACGGCATGGCTCGACGCCGTGGCCGACGGCCGCGTCACCGCCGTGGTCGCCGACGCCGAGTGGCTGGCCAACCCGCTCGCCGAGCGGCTCGGGGCGCGCGGGCTGGCCATCCCGCGCGACGTCTCCGTCGCCGTCCTGGAAGGCGTCGGACCCGACGCCGCCGTGCGCTGGGACTGCTTGCAGATCCCGCGCCGCGAGGTGGGCCGCCTCGCCATCGACACGCTCGTCGGCATGCTCGACCAACCCGGCGAGCCGGTGGCGGACGTACTCGTGGAGTGCGTCGTCGTCGAGGGCGAGACCGTGGCCGCGCCGCCGGCCAGACCATCAGCACCGACGAAGGGGAACGCCGGATGAGCGCGGGGACGAGAGAGCGCAAGACCGACGTACTGATCGTCGGCGGAGGCATGGGCGGCGTGGCCGCCGCGCTGACCGCGGCCCGGCTGGGCCGGCGGGTGGTGCTGACCGAGCCCACCGAGTGGCTCGGCGGTCAGCTCACCGCCCAGGCCGTGCCGCCCGACGAGCACACCTGGATCGAGGAGCGCTACGCCCCGCCCGGCTACGCCGAGCTGCGCCGCCGCGTGCGCGACTACTACCGGCGCAACTACCCCCTGACGCCGCGCGCCGCGGCCGACCCGCTGCTGGACCCCGGCCTCGGCATCGTCAGCCACCTGTGCCACGAGCCGCGCGTCGCCGCCGCCGTCCTGGAGGAGATGGTCGCGCCCTGGCGCGCGGGCGGGCAGATCGAGCTGCTGCTGTGCCACGAGCCCGTCACGGCCCACACCTCCGGTGACGAGGTGGACGCCGTGACCCTGCGCGACACGCGCACGGGCACCGAGACCACCGTCCAGGCCGACTACGTCGTGGACGCCACCGAGCTCGGCGACCTGCTCGACCTCGCGGGCGTCGAGCACGTGGTCGGCGCCGAAGGGCAGGACGAGACCGGCGAGCCGCACGCCCCCGCCGTCGCCGACCCGCTCGACCAGCAGGCGATCTCCTGGTGCTTCGCCCTGGAGCACCGGCCCGGCGAGGACCACACGATCGACCGCCCCGCCGGGTACGAGCACTGGCGCACCACCGTGGCCCCCTTCTGGCCCGGCCCGCAGCTCTCGTTCGACGACGTCGTGCCCATCACCCTGCAACGACGCACCTGGCGGCTGTTCGAGGCCGACCACGCCCGGGGTGCCCACTTCCCGCTGTGGACCTTCCGCCGGGTCCTGGCCCGCGACAACTTCATCGACGGCGCCGTCCGCGACGTCACGATCGTCAACTGGCCCCAGATCGACTACTGGGAAGCGCCCCTGCTCGGCCCCGGCGTCGACGCCGCCGCCCGGGACTCGGCGCTCGCGGGCGCGCGCGACCTGTCGCTCTCGTTCCTGCACTGGCTCCAGACGGACGCGCCCCGGCCCGACGGCGGCACGGGCTACCCCGGCCTGCGCCTGCGCCCCGACGTCACCGGGACACCGGACGGCCTGGCCAAGACCCCGTACATCCGCGAGGCGCGGCGGATCCGGGCGGAGCTGACCGTGACGGAGCAGCACGTGGGCGTGCAGGCCCGGCCCGACGGCGCGGGCAGCGAGGTGTTCCCCGACACCGTGGGCCTGGGCCGCTACCGGATCGACCTGCACCCCAGCACGGCCGGGCGCTCCTACGTGGACATCGAGGCGTACCCGTTCCAGGTGCCGCTGGGCGCCCTGGTGCCGGTGCGGGTGGAGAACCTGCTGCCCGCGGGCAAGAACATCGGCACGACGCACATCACCAACGGCTGCTATCGGCTGCACCCCGTGGAGTGGGGCATCGGCGAGGCGGTCGGTGCGCTGGTCGCGTTCTGCCTGGACCGCGGCCTGCCGCCGCGCAAGGTGCGCAACGACCCCGCGCGGCTGGCCGACTACCAGCGCCTCCTGACCGGCACGCTCGGCACCACCCTCGCGTGGCCCGACGACATCCGCACCCACCGCGAGTGAGGGGAGGCAACTGACCGAACTCATCGACTTCGGTCCGATGCACTGAGATCGGTCGCTCAATTGACCGGTCTCAGGGCATCCGACCGATCTCGTCGTGCTGTTCCCATCTGTGCCATGTCTTGTACCAGCTCGACCGCTCGTTCGACGAAGAACGGAGAACCATCGTGCTGCGAAACATCTTCAGGGGTCGCAGGCCCCAGCCCACCAGCCCCTCGCCCGACGTGTCCCGCCCCGCCGTCCGCCCACCGCGGCGGAAGCCGGCACGGCCCGCGGCCGTCGCGTCCGCGCTCGCGCTGGTCGTGGCGGGTCTGGGGCTCGCGGTCCCCGCGGCGGGGGCAGCCGGCGCGGCGTCCACCGACGTCGTGCGCGCCGAGGCCGCGCCCGCCAGCCTCTCGTCCGACGCCGCTCCCGCCGCCGTCTCCCGGCTCGGCACCTCGGGCAACACGATCGTCGACGCGTCGGGCACCCCCGTGCAGCTGCGCGGCGTGTCCGTGCTCGCCCCGCGGCACAACGCCGAGTGCCCCGAGTGCAACCCGAAGCCGATCTCCGACGTGATCGACATGACCGTGTCCGACGGCTGGCAGTCCGACGTGGTGCGCCTGCCGGTCACGGTCTGGGGTTCGCTGACCGTCGAGGAGAACGTGGCCCGGTACGTCGACCCGTACGTGCAGCAGGCCGTCGAGCTGGGCGTCTACATCATCGTGGACCTGCACCACGTGTCCGACTACGGCAGCACCGGGGTGCCGCAGTCCGCCGTCTCGGAGTTCTGGGACTACGTGGCGCCGCTGTACGCCGACGTGCCGAACGTGATCTACGAGGTCTTCAACGAGCCCGTCGCCCCGGCGAGCTGGGCCACGTGGAAGTCGTACATCCAGCCGGTCGTGGACGACATCCGGGCCGTCGCGCCCGAGACGCTGCTGCTCATGGGCAGCCCCCAGTGGAGCACCTACGTCAACCAGGCGGCGGCCGACCCGATCGCGGGCACCGACATCGCCTACGTCTACCACCTGTACCCCAACCAGGGGGACGCGACGGCCGCCAACCTCGACGCCAAGTTCGGCAACGCGGCCCAGCAGATCCCCGTCATCCTCACCGAGTTCGGCTGGAACCCGCCCGGCGAGTTCTCCGACCCGGTGGTCACCCAGGGCACGACGTCGGGCTGGGGCATCCCGCTGCGTCAGTACCTCGACGCCCGCCCGCACATCAGCTGGACGGCCTGGCTCTTCGACAACTACTGGAAGCCCCAGATGTTCGACCACGACTGGAACCTGCTCGGCGGTGAGCACCAGGGCGCCATGATCAAGGCCTGGCTCGCCGACCAGCCGTACGCGTCCCCGTGCGCTGACCATGCTGCGGTGGGGGCGACGGCGGTCGCCTCGTCGTCCGGGAGCAGCACCTCCGGCGCGGCCAAGGCGGTGGACGGCGACTGCACCAACGCAGGCCGCTGGCTGTCGGCGGAGGGCGACGCCGCACCCACACTGACGATCACGCTCGACGCGCCCACCGTCGTGGACCAGATCGACGTGTACAGCGGGTTCGTGGGCGGTGGCTCGGTCAACGTGCTGCGCGACTTCACCGTCGAAATGCACACGTCCGCCGGGTGGCAGCAGGCGGCGGCGTTCGACGACAACACGCTCGGCCTGGTCAGTGCGCCCGGCCCGGCCGCCGCCGTCGACCAGGTGCGCCTGGTGGTCACGGACCCGTCGAACTACACCCCCGACGTGGCCCGCGTGTTCGAGGTGGCGGTCCGCGCGGCCTGACGGCGCGCGCCGGGCGTGCGCGTGATCCGCACGCCCGGCGCCCGCTCACCAGCCCAGCTCGCCGTCGTCCTCCTGGAAGGTGCCCGTCGGCCCGTCCGGGCCGATGGTCGCCAGCCGCACGACCGTGCGTGCGCTGACCTCGACCGGGCGGCCGTGCGGGTTGGGCTGCCCGCCCAACTCGGTGGCCGTGTAGCCGGGCTCCACCGCGTTGATCCGCACCTCCGGGACGGCGCGCGCGTACTGCACCGTGAGCATGGAGACGGCCGCCTTGCTCGCGCCGTACACGATCGCCGAGACCTGCGAGGCCGGGCGGTCGGGGGAGTGGTTGGCCCAGAACGAGCCCAGGGCGCTGGACACGTTCACCACCACCGGGTTCGCCGAGCGGCGCAGCAGCGGCAGCGCCGCCTCGGTGACCCGGACGACGCCCACCGCGTTCGTGTCGAACACCGCCAGGGCGTCCGGGCCGTTCAGCGCGAGCAGCGCGATGCCGGCGTTGTTGACCAGCACGTCCAGCCCGCCCTCGGCCTCGAGGCGCGTGAACGCGGCCGCGACGGACGCGTCGTCCGTGACGTCGAGCCGCACCCAGCGGGCCCCGAGCTCGGCGGCCACCGCGCGGCCCGCGTCCTCGTCCCGGGCACCCACGTAGACGGTGTGCCCGGCGGCGACGAGCTGGCGGGCCGTTTCCTTGCCGAGGCCGCGCGTGGCCCCGGTGATCAGTGTCGTTGTCATGTCTCTAGCGTCGGCCGCCCGGCGCGGGACAGGGAGCCGTCCCGTTGTCGTAGGACCACCAGGGCCAGGACAACCCCGCCCCGCCCGCGCACACTGGGACCGTGGACGCCTGGGAGTTCGGCCGGATGGTGCGGCGGCGGCGCGACGCCGTCGCCCCCGAGGCCGCCGGCCTGCCGCGCGGACCCCGCCGCCGCGCCACGGGGCTGCGGCGCGAGGAGCTCGCGGGCCTCGCCGGCATCTCCGCCGACTACCTGACCCGCCTGGAGCAGGGGCGGGCCGTCTCGCCGTCGGCCCAGGTCGTCGAGGCGCTCGCCCGCGCCCTGCGGCTGCCCGACGACGAACGCGACCTCCTGTACCGCCTGGCCGGGCACGCCGCACCCGGGCTCGACCTCGTGCCCCGGCACATCCCGCCCAGCGTGCAGCGTCTGCTCGACCGGCTCGACGGCACCGCCGTCGCCGTCTACGACGCCACGCAGACGCTGATCGTCGCCAACGCCCCCTACGACGCGCTCATGGGCGCCACCACGAGCTGGCGCGGCATCGAGCGCAACGCGCTGTGGCGGCACCTGGCCGGACCGGGCAGCCGCGTGGTGCACACCCCGCACGAGGAGGCCGACGTCGTGGCCCGCCTCGTCGCCGACCTGCACCTCACCGCCGCCCGGTACCCCGCCGACCCGGCCGTCGGCCGCCTCGTGCGCGACCTCGCCGCCGCCAGCCCGCGCTTCACCGAGCTCTGGGAGTCCGAGACCCCGGAGCTGCCCCGCGACACCTCCCGGCACAAGGTCGTCGACCACCCCGCCGTCGGCCGCATCGCGCTCGACTGCGACGTGCTCGTGGTGACCGCCGACGACCTGCGCCTCATGGTCTACACCGCCGAACCCGGCACGCCCGACGCCGAACGGCTGGCCCTCGCGGTGGTGCTGGGCACGCAGGAGCTCGTCGACTGACTCCCGCGCGCCGACACCCGCGCAGACACCGCCCCCACGCCGTGTCAGCGCCGTGTCAGGGTCGTGTCCGGGCCGGCCGCAAACATCTGCGGCATGGACAACACACCGCACCCCACCGCCCTGCCGGGCGTCCGGCCGAACCGCTTCGCCGAGCTGCTGCTCGCGGACCGGCACTCCCTGCCCCTCTCGATCGCCCTGCACCTCGTCCCCGGCGTCCTGATCGTCGCGGTCTACCTGGTGCTCGCCCAGCCGCTCATGCGAGCCCTCGACCTTCCGTCGTTCCTCGGCTGGGCGATCGCCCTGACCGTGGTGCTCTTCCCGCTCCAGGGACTCCTGCTGTGGCTGGGCCGCCGGCGCACCGGCCGGTACTCGCTGCGCGGCGTGCTGGGCTACCTGGACAAGCCGGTGCCGCGCGGCCGCCTCGTGGCCATGGTCGCGGGCCTGATCGTGTGGTTCGTGGTCGTCTCGTCGCTGCTCACCGCCCTGGACGCCGTCATGTACGACGCGTTCTTCACGTGGATCCCGTTCGACGACGCGGGCGCCAGCGCCACCACCTACCTGGACGGCACCGACCGCACGGTCATGATCGCCACCCTGGCCGCGTCCATCCCGTTCACCGGGTTCACGCTGCCGCTCATCGAGGAGTACTGGTTCCGCGGGTTCCTGCTGCCGCGGATCGCGCACCTCGGCGCCTGGGCGCCGGTGCTCAGCACGGTGCTGTTCTCGCTCTACCACCTGTGGTCGCCGTGGGTGTTCCTGTCCCGCGTGATCTTCTTCTTCCCCGGACCCTGGTTCGTCTGGAAGAAGCAGGACCTGCGCCTGTCCATCGGCATGCACGTCGGCACCACCCTGCTGATGTCGACCGGCGGCACCGTCGCGCTGCTGCTGGGGGTCATGTGATGACGACGCCGGCCATCGCGGTCTCCGGGCTGCGCAAGACGTTCAAGGACAAGACGGTGCTCGACGGCGTGGACCTCGCCGTCGAGGAGGGCACGATCTTCTCCCTCCTCGGCCCCAACGGCGCCGGCAAGACCACCACCGTCAACGTGCTCACCACGCTCGTGCGGGCCGACGGCGGCACGGCCCGGGTGGCCGGGCACGACCTGGCGACGCAGGCCCGGGCGGTGCGCGCCGCCATCGGCGTCACCGGCCAGTTCGCCGCCGTGGACGAGCTGCTCACCGGGCGGGAGAACCTGGAGCTCATGGTGGACCTGAACCGGTCCGCGGGCGGCGGCCGGCACGTGGTCGCCGACCTGCTGGAGCGGTTCGAGCTGACCGGGTCGGCGGACAAGCCGGCGGCCACCTACTCGGGCGGCATGCGCCGCAAGCTCGACCTGGCGATGACGCTCGTGGGCGACCCCCGGATCATCTTCCTGGACGAACCGACCACGGGCCTGGACCCGCGCAGCCGGCGCACCATGTGGTCGATCATCCGCGACCTCGTGGCCGACGGCGTCACCATCTTCCTCACCACGCAGTACCTGGAGGAGGCGGACCAGCTCGCCGACCGGATCGCCGTCCTCGACCACGGCCGCATCGTCGCCCAGGGCACCGCCGCCGAGCTCAAGCGCCTGGTGCCCGGCTCCCACGTGCGGCTCCGGTTCGCCTCGGCGGCCGAGCTCGACGCCGCGGCCCGGGTCCTGGCGGACGCCACCCCCGACGACGCCGAGCTGACCCTGCGCGTGCCCGGCGACGGCGGCACCCGGTCGCTGCGGGCCCTGCTGGACCGGCTCGACGAGTACGCGCTGAGCGCCCAGGAGCTCTCCGTGCACACCCCCGACCTCGACGACGTGTTCCTCGCCCTGACGGGCCACGCCCCGACCACCCCGACCACCCCGACCACGGAGGTAGCGCCATGAGCACCCGGCCCCACGCGCTCGTCATGCTGCGCCGCAACCTGAAGCACGTCGCCCGCAACCCGACCACCGTGTTCAACGCCGTCCTGATGCCGATCATCATCCTGCTGATGTTCGTGTACATGTTCGGCGACGCCTTCGACGTCGGCGTCGACTACGTCGACTACGCGACGCCCGGCCTCATGCTGCTGGCCGTCTGCTACGGCCTGGGCTCCACCGCGACGGCCGCGAACTCCGACATGACCAAGGGCATCATCAACCGGTTCAAGGTCATGGACGTCCCGCGCGGCGCGGTGCTGACCGGGCACGTGGTGACCAGCGTGCTGACCAACGTCGTGGCCGTCGCGGCCCTGGTCGGGGTGGCCCTGCTGCTCGGGTTCAGCCCGGCGGCCGGGCTCCTGGAGTGGCTCGGCGTGGCCGGCCTGGTGGTGCTGCTCGGGTGCGCCACGGGCTGGCTGACCGTCGCCCTCGGCCTGGCCGCGCGCTCCCCGGAGACCGCCGGGCTGGCCTCCGTGCCGCTGGTGATGCTGCCGTTCTTCAGCAGCGCCATCGTCCCCGCCGACGCGATGGGGCCCGGCCTGGCGCAGTTCGCGCAGTACCAGCCGTTCACGCCGGTCATCGAGACCCTGCGGGGCCTGCTGGCCGGCACGCCGGACACGGGCGACGCGCTGCTGGCCGTCGGCTGGTGCGTGGCGATCGCCGCGGTCGGCTACGTCTGGGCCGGGGCCACGTTCACCCGGCGAGCGTGACCTCGACCAGGTCCGCCCGCTCCGCCTCCCGGCCCTGCCGGACCGCCTCGGCGAACCCCGCGTCGCCGAGGCGGTCCCGTGCCGCCGCCTCGATCCGGGCGAGGTCCGGCAGCACCCGGTAGTCCGGGTGCTCGTGCGTCCCCGCGCTCGCCCCGAGCAGGCGGGCCGCCTGCTCCACCTGGTCGCCGCGCAGCGCCAGGTCGGCGACGCCCACGATCGCGATGGCGGTCATCGGCGCGTGCCCCGTCTCCAGCGCCGCCCGGTACGCCGCCGCGTGGTGCTCGCGTGCCGTGCCGAGGTCCGTGGACAGGTAACCGAGCTGGTCGTGCGTCACCGCACGGATGTGCGCGCCGTCGCCCTCGGGACCCCACAGCGCCGACGCCGCGGCCAGGTGGGCGCGGGCCTCCTCGGGCAGGCCGGCCCACCGGGCGAGCTCGGCCCGCGACAGCGCGAGCCCACCCAGCGTGCCCGGCCACGTGACCCGCCGCGCGTACCGCTCGGCCTCCGCCATGGCGGAGGCGCTCGCGTCGGCGTCGCCCAGGAGCCAGTGGAGCTGCGCCTGCCGGGTCCGGATCTGGATGAGGTCGTCGACGGCGCCCATCTCGGTGACCACCTCGGCCGCCTGCTCGTAGTGCGCGCAGGCACCGGCCAGATCACCGCACGCCGCGGCGTCGTCGGCCAGCTCGGACAGCGCGAACATGATGCCGAACCGCTCGCCCAGCGCCCGGAACTCGGCGAGGGCCACCCTCAGGTCGGCCACCCCGTCGTGCCCGGTGTCACCGAGGATGAGGCGCAGCTTGCCGAGGTGGAGGCGGGCCAGCGCGCTGACCCAGGGGTCGGGGTCGTCCAGCACCTCCGCCCAGGCGGCCAGCCCGTCGGCCGGGTCGGCGAGCATGCGCTCCAGCGGCACGGTGAGCGGCAGCGCGGGGTGCGGCTGCTCGCTGGTGGTGCCGTACCGGTAGGCCTTGTGGATCCAGTCGGCGGCGGTGTGCTCGTCGCCCAGGCCCGAGCTCATGAACATGGACAGCAGGGCGTACACCCAGGCGCGGACGTCGTCGGGCACGTCGCCGGGCAGCTCGGTGGCCGCGACGATCAGGTCCATGCCCTCGGACTTGTGCCCGCTGAGCCACCAGTACCAGCCGGCGCCGGCGGCGAGGCGCATGGCGGCCGCGGCGTCACGCTCGGCGAGCGCGAACCGCATGGCGGCGCCGATGTTGTCGTGCTCGGCGGCGAGCAGGGCGAGCCACGTGAGCTGCTCCGCGCGGCGCAGGTGCGGTTCGGCCCGCTCGGCGAGCCCCGTGAAGTGGGCCAGGTGGGCCGCCCGCGTCCGGTCGGTCTCGCCGGCCTCTGCCAGGCGCCCCGCGGCGTACTCCTTGATGGTGCCGAGCAGGCGGTACCGGGGCGCGCCGGCGCCGTCGGCCACCACGAGCGACTTCTCGGCCAGGGCCGTGAGCAGGTCGAGCACGTCCTCGGGCGCGACGGCGCCCCCGGAGCAGACCTCCTCGGCGGCCTCCAGGCTCGCGCCGCCCCAGAAGACGGCGAGGCGGCGCAGCACCGCACGCTCCGCGTCCGTGAGCGGCTCCCAGCTCCAGTCGACCACCGCGCGCAGGGTGCGGTGGCGGGGCAGGGCGGTGCGGCTGCCGCCGGTCAGCAGGCGGAAGCGGTCGTCGAGGCGGTCGGCGAGCTGGTCGATCGTCATGGTGCGCAGGCGCGCGGCGGCCAGCTCGATCGCCAGGGGCATGCCGTCCAGGACGCGGCAGACGCGCGCCGCCGTGTCCAGGGTGCTCTCGTCGAGCACGAGGTCCTGGCGCACGGCCGCCGCCCGGTCCCGCAGCAGCCGGACGGCGGGTGCCGCCTCGATCTCGCCGGGGCCGGCGTCGGCGTCCGGCAGGGGCAGCGGCAGCACCTGCCACAGCGCCTCGCCGGTGATGCCGAGCGGTTCCCGGCTCGTGGCCAGGATCCGCAGGCGGCGGCACTCGCCGAGCAACCGGTGGGCGAGCGCGGCCGCCTGCTCGACCACGTGCTCGCAGTTGTCCAGGACCAGCAGCAGCTCGCGCTCCCGGAGCGCCGACACGATCCGTTCCGCGGGGGTCGTGCTGCGTGCGTCGTGCGATCCCTCGCCGAGCAGTCCGTCACGCAGCCCGAGTCCCGCCAGGACCGCCTGCCCGACGTCGCCGTCCGCGTCCAGGGCCGCGAGCTCGACCAGCCAGGCGCCGTCGGGCAGGTCGGGCAGCATCGCCCGCGCGGCCTCGGTGGCGAGCCGGGTCTTGCCGGCCCCGCCGGGTCCGACCAGGGTGGTCAGCCGGTGCTCGCCCACGAGGTCGCGGACCACCGCGACCTCGTCGGCCCGGCCCACGAAGCTGGTCAGCTCGGCCCGCAGGTTGGTCCTGCGGTCCGTCTCCTGCGGCCCGAGCTCGCCGCGCAGCAGCGCCACGTGGAGCGCGGACAGCTCGGGCGAGGGGTCCACGCCGAGCGTGTCCGCCAGGGTCTCCCGCGTGCGCTGGTAGGCGAGCAGCGCCTCGTTCGCGCGGCCCGCGGCGGCGAGGGCGCGCATGAGCGACCCGACCAGCGGCTCGCGCGTGGGGTGCGCCGCGACGAGGTCGGTGAGCTCCTCGACGAGGTCGGCGCCCTGGCCGAGCCCGATCTCGGCGTCGATCCGTTCCTGGAGGGCGGCCAGGCGCAGCCCGTCGAGGCGGGTGGCCACCGCCGTCGCGGCCGGGCCCTCCAGCCCCGCGTCGGTCAGCGCCGGACCGCGCCACAGGGCCAGGGCGTCCCGCAGCAGCCGCACCCGTCCGGGACCCTCGGTGGCGCGGGCGCGGGCGAGGAGCTGTTCGAACCGGACGGCGTCGACGTCGTCGGGCGCCACGAGGAGCCGGTAGCCGGACGGGTGGCCCTCGACGGCGCCGTCCGGAAGGGTCTTGCGCAGGCGGGAGACCAGGCGCTGCAGGGCGCCGGCCGCGTCGTGCGGCGGCTCCTCGCCCCAGATCCGGTCGACGAGGGTGGACTTGGGCACCACCCGGCCCGGCTCGAGCGCCAGCGTGACGAGCAGCGCGCGCAGGCGCGCGCCGGGTACGTCGGCGACGCCGCCGTCGTCCAGGCGTACCTCGAACGGTCCGATCAACCCGATCTGCACGCGCAGATCCTGCCACGCCGGGTGGCCGTGCCTCCACCATGTCGCCGAAGGCCGGCCACCCGGGCGTCCTGCCCGGTCAGCGCCCCGCGTGGCCGAGGGCGGCGACCTCGCGGACGGCGTCGGCGACCGCGCGGAAGTCCTTCTTCAGGATCCAGTCGTGGTTGCTGGCGACCTTGGCGCTGATCTCGATGTTCGGGTTGCGCTCCAGCACCGGCCCGAGGCTGGCCCGGATCTTCTCCTGCTCGTCGCCCTTGCTCCCGAGCGACGCACCGGAGGCCAGCACGTAGCGCGTGGGCACCGTGACGGCGTCCAGGACCGGGCCGAGCGCGCGCTCGCTGCCGATCCGGCCGAGCTCGATGTTGCTCTCGGCCTGCTGCGCGGCGTTCAGTCGCGGGGTCAGGCCCGTGGGACGCAGCAGCCACGTGACCGGGCGCAGCAGCCGGAACAGCTTCCGGATGCGGCGCTCCATGGCCTCGTCCAGCCAGTCGTTCGGCTCGGCGCCCTCGACCAGCACCGCGCCCAGCGCGCGCCGCGGGTTGCGGCTGGCCCAGTGCGCCGCGGCGAAGGCCCCGTAGGACCAGCCCACCACGAGCGCCCGGTCGACGCCGCGCGCTGCCAGGACCACGTCGACGTCGCGGACCACGGACTCGAACGAGTAGTCCGCCGAGGGCTTCGACCGGCGCCCGCGGGCCCGCTCGTCGTAGGTGATGTGCCGGTAGCCGTCGCCGAGCTCGGCGATCACGCGGTCCCAGTACCCGAGGGTGGCGAACTGGCCGTTGAGGTAGATGACCGGGATGCCGCTGCCGCCGGAGTCGACGGTGTACAGGGCGGTGTCGTCGACCGGGACCATGCCCGACCACGGAGCGCTGGGGGAGCTGCTGTTCGTCGTCATGCGGAGGACTCTGGCCGCACGCACTGACACCGCCCTGACACGGCCCTGACATGCCGCGCCCGCCCACCGGCCCGGTAGCGTCTGTCCCATGCGTCTGGGCGTGCTCGACATCGGTTCCAACACGGGTCACCTGCTGGTGGTCGACGCCCACGGCGGCGCCGCGCCGCTGCCGGCGTCGTCGTTCAAGCAGCCGCTGCGGCTGGCGGAGCACCTCGACGACTCCGGCGCCGTGCGTCCCGCCGGCGTGGACGCGCTGGCGGAGTTCACCGTCCAGGCGATGCGCGTCGCGGAGGACCGGGGCTGCGCGCAGACGCTCGCGTTCGCCACCTCGGCGGTGCGCGACGCCGGCAACTCCGAGGACGTCCTGAAGACGGTGCTCGACCGCACGGGCGTGCGGCTGGAGGTGCTCAGCGGCGAGGACGAGGCCCGGCTGACCTTCCTGGCCGTGCGCCGCTGGTTCGGCTGGTCGGCCGGGCGGCTCGCCGTGTTCGACATCGGCGGCGGCTCCCTCGAGATCGCGGGCGGCTCCGACGAGGCACCCGACGCCGCCTGGTCCCTGCCGCTCGGGGCGGCCCGCCTGGCCCGGGCGCACTTCGCCTCGCCCGCCCTGCCCGACGCCGGGGCGCTGCGCGCCCTGCGCCGCGACCTGCGCGCGGACATCGCCCGCAACGCGGGGAGCCTGCTGCGCAGCGGGCGGCCGGACCGCGCGGCGGCCACCTCGAAGACGTTCCGGTCCCTCGCCCGGATCTGCGGGGCGGCGCCCGCGGGCGACGGGCCGCTGGTGCGGCGGGTGCTGCGCCTGGACACGCTGCGTGAGCGCGTCGAGGAGCTGACCACCATGGCACCGGACGCGCTGGCGGGGCTGCCGGGCGTCTCGCCGAGCCGGGCGCACCAGATCGTGCCGGGGGCACTGGTGGCCGAGGCGTGCATGGACGTGTTCGACCTGGTCGAGCTGGAGATCTGCCCGTGGGCGCTGCGGGAGGGCGTGATCCTCCAGCGCCTCGACCAGCTCCCGCACCTCGGTGCCGTGTGACGCTGCTGTTGCCTGCCCCGCGGATCCAGGGCAGAGTCTGAGGCGGCGCACCTCACACCGGCGTGAGGCGCGTCACCACCATGGGCTCTGCCGGGACGCCCGGTCGAGGTCCCCACGGCGAGCCGCAGGGTCGAGGCGACTGCGCCGAAGCCGTCCGTCGCGACGGCGAACACTCCCAGAACCGAGAGGCCGGGCCGTCGTGCCCCTTCCCCGTTCGTGCTGGGTTGCGAGTGGCACGCACCCTCCTAGGTTGGTGAGTGGTCAGGAAGCGGCCGTACCGGTGGAGCACAGCCCGCCGTGGCACGTGCTCCACGACCTGCCGGGCCGGTCCCGGCGGGACGACGACAGGAGTCCGACCATGAGCCAGACGAACCTCCCGGGCAGTACGCCGTACGGCGCTCCGCCCGGCAGCCAGACGCCCGCGAGCCCGGCGCCCCCGAGCCAGGCACCCCCGAGCCAGGCACCCCCGAGCCAGGCACCCGAGCCCCCGGGCGTCCAGGAACGGCTCGGCGAGGCGGCGTCGCGCGTGGGCGACGCGGGCCGCGAGACGGCCCGGGACGCCCGCGAGCGCGTGCACGACGTCGCCCACGAGGCGGGCGACCAGGCCCGCGGCCTCGCCGACCGCGCGACGTCCGAGCTGCGGTCCCGCATGAGTGACCAGCAGCGCAACCTCGCGGGCGGGCTCCGGTCCCTCGGTGACGAGCTGGGCCGGATGGCCGGCGCGGCCGAGGACCCGGGCTACGCGAGCGACCTGGTCGACCGGGCCGGGCAGGCCACCGGGCGCGTGGCCCGCTGGTTCGAGGACCGCGAGCCCGACGACGTGCTGCACGAGGTCGAGGCGTTCGCCCGCCGACGACCGGGCACGTTCGTGCTGATCGCCGCCGGGGCCGGCCTGCTCGCGGGCAGGCTGCTGCGCGGCAGCCGGGACGATTCCGCGGACGACGACCCCGACGCCGGTCGTGCACCGGTCGCGGAGCCGGTGGCCACAGGAGGTGAGACCTATGCCGGGCGCACGTGATCCCTTCGGCACGTCCACCGTCGCCGAGCACGCTCGGTCCGGACCCGACGGGGGCCGCGGGGCCAGCCGGTCCGCGGGCGACCTGCCGAGCCTGGGCGAGCTCGTGAGCGAGGTCACCAGCGACCTGTCGACGCTGGTCCGGCAGGAGGTGGCGCTCGCCAAGGCCGAGGCCACGGAGTCGGCCCGGCGTGCCGGGAAGGGCGCCGGGATGTTCGGCGGCGCGGGCGTGGCGGGACACATGGTCCTGCTGTTCGCCTCGCTCGCCCTGTGGTGGGCGCTGGGGTCGGTGCTGGGCGGCGGCTGGGGTGCGCTCGTGGTCGCCGCGGTCTGGGCCGTGGTGGCGGCCGTGCTCGCGCTGCGCGGGCGGGCCGAGCTGCGGGCGGTCCGCGGCGTGCCGCAGACCGCCGAGACGGTCCGGAAGATCCCGGACGCCCTGCGCGGGCACGCCGACGAGCCGCGAGGAGACCACCCGCGAGGAGACCACCCGCGACGAGACGAGGAGAGGAACGCATGAGCACCAACGATCCGGACGTGATCCGAGCAGACATCGAACGCACCCGGGCCGAGCTCAGCCACGACGTGGACACCCTCGGCGACAAGGTGCACCCCGGGCACGCGGTGCGCCGTCAGGCGGACCGGGCGCGGTCCCGCATGGGCCGGGTGAAGGACCGGGTCATGGGCACGGCGCACGACACCACGCACTCCGCGCAGGCCGCCACGCACGACCTGGCGGACCGTGGCCGGGAGGCGGCGTCGTCGGTCGCCCACGGCGTGAGCGCGGCGCCGGACGCGGTACGTGACCGGACGCGGGGCAACCCGCTGGTCGTGGGCCTGGTGGCCTTCGGCGCCGGGCTGGCGGCCGCGTCCCTGATCCCTGCCGGCCGCGCCGAGCGGCGTGCCGCGGCGGCGGTCGAGGAGAAGGCGGCCCCGCTGGTGGACGACCTGCGGACGACGGCGCGCGACGCCGTCCACGACCTGCAGGAACCGGCACGCGAGGGTGTCGACGCGGTCCGCGACGCGGCGAAGGACGCCGCACGGTCGGTCGGCGAGCACAGCCGGGAGGCGGCCGCCGACCTGCGCTCCGGCTCGGGCGGCTCCACGACCTGAGCCGGTCGGCGCACGACAGGTACCCCACGGCCGGCCCGTCGCCGGTCACCGGGACCGGCTCACCGCCGGTCCCGGACCTGCCCTGGGAGGCACCATGGCCCACATCGACGACACCGCGGCCCGCACCGGAGCCGCCCCGGCGCCGGACGACCGGCGCAAACCCGACTCACCCCCGGACCTGAACCGCCGGACCTGGACGCACGTGCTGGGGTCCACGGTGCGGCAGTTCTCCCGGGACCAGTGTCTGGACCTCGCCGCGGGCCTGACGTACTACGCCGTGCTCGCGGCCGCGCCCGCACTGCTCGCGCTCGTGTCCGTGCTCGGGCTGGTGGGCAGCGGCGGGCAGGCCGTCGAGCGGGTGATCGGCACCCTGGAGGGCGTGGTGCCCCCGGACGTGCTCACCGTCGTCCAGCCGCTCGTCGAGAACGCCGCCGGGGCCGGGGGACGGGCAGGCTTCGCCCTGATCCTCGGTGTCGTGCTGGCCCTGTGGTCGGCGTCCGGGTACGTCGGGGCGTTCGGGCGCGCGATGAACCGCGTCTACGGCATGGACGAGGGCCGCCCCGTCTGGAAGCTGCGCCCGGTGCTGCTGCTGGTCACGCTGGTGGCCGTGGTCATCGCGGCGCTGGTCGTGGCGGCGCTCGCGCTCAGCGGGCCGGTCGCGCGGGCCGTGGGTGACGCGGTCGGCCTGGGCACGACGGCGGTGACCGTCTGGAACATCGCCAAGTGGCCGGTCGTGCTGCTGCTGGTCGTGGTGCTGGTGGCGATCCTCTACCACGTCACGCCGAACGTGCGGCAGCCGCGGATCCGCTGGGTCAGCGTGGGCGCCGTCGTCGCCATCCTGGGGTGGCTGGTGGCGTCGGCCGCGTTCGGGTTCTACGTGGCGACGTTCTCGAGCTACGACGCCACCTACGGGTCGCTGGCCGGCGTGATCGTGTTCCTGCTGTGGCTCTGGATCACCAACCTGGCCCTGCTGCTGGGGGCCGAGCTGGACGCGGAGCTGGAACGGGGCCGGGAGCTGCAGGGCGGGTTCGCGGCGGAGGAGGTGCTGCGGCTGCCGCCCAAGGACGCCCGTGCCAGCGAGAAGCGCGAGGCGAAGCGGCAGCGGGAGATCGAGCGCGGGCGAGAGCTGCGCGACGCGGCCCGGGAGGACCGCGCTACCCGAGCTCCCTCCCGTCCTCCGTCTGCCGACGGCTCGTGAACGCCCGCTCCCGGGCGTAGGCGTGGAACCGG
This sequence comes from Promicromonospora sp. MS192, assembly GCF_049532985.1. GTDB lineage: Bacteria > Actinomycetota > Actinomycetes > Actinomycetales > Cellulomonadaceae > Promicromonospora. Next base: position 1,804,263 of record NZ_CP186693.1, read on the forward strand.
TCGAGCATCTCCACCTGCCGGTCGGCCTGGGCGATCAGCTCGTCGAGCTGCGTCGGGTCGAGGCCGAGCTCGTCGGCGTGGTCACGCAGCGTCTGCCAGCTGCCGATCGTGCCGAGCACCGCCGAGCGGACGACCTCCGCCTCGACCACCGGCGACAGCGGCGAGCGGTGCACCACGCGCCTGTTGAGCTTCAGCCGCCCGGCCCGCTCCGCGAGCCGGGCCGCGGCCTGCCGGTACCGCCGCGCGGGCAGACCCAGGCGGTCCATCAGGTCGCGGGAGAGCTCGCGCTGGCCGCGGAGCTGCTCGGTCACCTCGGCCAGCTCGGCGTGGAACGGTGTGTCCCGGTACCGGTCGGTCATCAGCTCGACGCGCTCCAGGGTCGCGGTCGCGACCGCGTGGTGGTCCGCGAGGTACAGGCCCAGCAGGCCGCGGTCCATCGACGGCGGCACCCGGACGTCGCCGCGGTGCCGCAGGGGCAGCACGGAGTCGCCCGGCGGGCGGTGGGTCGCGGGGTGCAGGGGAGCGGACCGCAGACCACGCCCCACCGCCATGCCGGCCAGCAGGTCCTCGACGGCCTCGGCGGCGCTCCGGCGGGGCCGCCAGCCGAGCTCCGTGCGGATCCGCGACGTGTCCAGCACGGGCACGCTCGCGGCGAGGTCCAGCCAGCCGGGGTCCGCGCGGACCAGGTGGGCGTCGTGGGCGGCCGCCAGCACCCCGCGGACGGCGCCGCGCGGCACCTCGACGAGCCGCCCGTGGCCCACGAGGCGAGCCAGGTCCGGTCCGTGCAGCACGTCGTCGGCCGCCACGTTGAACGCTCCGGCAGCCCGCTCGACGACCACGCGCCGGTAGGCGTCGGCGACGTCGTCGGCGTGGACCGCCTGCAGGCGCAGGGCAGCGGGCAGCGGGAGCAGCGGCAGGCGGCCGTACCGCAGCAGCCGCACCGGGACCAGCGGGCCCAGGAAGTACCGCACCACCGACTGGGCGGCGTCGCCCTGGAAGACGAGCGCGGGCCGCAGGCGGGCGACGGCGAGTCCCGGCCGGGCCGCCTCCAGCTCGTCCAGCACCCGTTCCTGGGCCGCCTTGTCCACGCTGTAGTGCGACGTCGGGATGCCGCGGGCGGGCCAGTCCTCGCGCCGCGGGGCGTCGTCGTCCACGGCGGAGTACGCCCCCACGGAGGACGCCACGACCAGGTGGGGCACCCCGGCGCGCACCACGGCGTCCGCGACGCGGCGCGTGCCTTCCACGTTGGTGCGGCGCAACAGGTCGCGGTCCCGGTTCGGCTGCACCAGCCAGGCCAGGTGCACCACGGCGTCCGCCCCGCGGAAGAGCTCGGCCAGCCGGGCGACCACGGGCTCGGGACCGTCACCGGCGGAGATGTCCACCGCCGCCCACCCGGCGTGCCGGTAGGGCTCGGCGCCCCGGTCCGGCAGACGCCGGGCGACGCCCAGCACGGAGGTGACCGCGGGCTCCTCGTGCAGCGCGCGCAGCAGTGCCGTCCCGGCGTTCCCGGTGGCCCCCACGACGACGATCCGCATGGAGCCACCGTCACACCCGGCGGTGCCGCTCGCATCCCGCGCCATGTCCCGTGGCATGTCCCGCGCTGCGTCCCGCGCTGCGTCCCGCGCTGCGTCCCGCGCTACGTCCCGCGGCACGTCCCGTGCCGTGTCCCGCAGGCCCGCGCGCGCCACCGCGCCCTGCCCGCGAGCCCGCCGGTACCGTGCACGGTATGACCCGCACCCGCGACGGCGACCTGACCGTCGTCGGTCACGTGCGCGGACCGGCCGACCCGGACCGGGCCGTGGTCCTCGTGCACGGCGTCGGCTCGTCGGCGCGCGCCTACCGGCGGCTCGGCGACTGCCTCGTGGCGCACGGCGCGGTGCACGCCGTCGACCTGCCCGGCTACGGCGCGTCCCCGCACCTGCGGCGCGACGTCGACATCCCGGAGCACGCCGCCGCCGTCGCCCGCTACGTCCACGAGCACGTGCTGGACGCCGGCCTGCCCGCCCCGGTCGTCGTCGGCCACTCGATGGGCGCCCAGGTCGTCGGGCAGCTCCTCGCCGACCACCCGGACGTCGCCGGCGCCGGCGTCCTGGTCGGCCCGACGGCGGAACCCGGCACCCGCACCATCGCCCGCCAGGCGCTGCGCCTCGCCGCCGACGCCGTCGGCGAACCACCCGGGACCCTGGGCGTGCTGGTCGTGGACGCCCTGGTCCGGTGCAGCGTGCCGTACTACCTCGGGCAGCTGCGCCACGTGGTGGACCACCGGCTGGAGCAGGTGCTGCCCCGGGCCACCGTCCCGGTGGTCGTGGTGCGCGGCGAGCGCGACCCGGTCGCGCCGCCCGCGTGGACCGCCCGGCTCGCCGCCTGCGCGCCCTCCGGCCGGTGCCGCACCGTCCGCGGCCGGCACCACGCGATGGACTCCGACCCCGACGGCGTCGCCCGGATCGTGCTCGACGCGTGGCAGGCCGCCGAACGGGGCACGGTGTGAGCGCGCGGCGCCGGTCGTCCCGCGGCTCGCTCGCCCGGCTCGGCGCCTGGGCCGCCGACTACGCGTGGGCACTGGACCGGCAGCTGCGGCACCTGGTGCGACCCCCGGCGCTGCCTGTCGCACCCCGGGTGCCCGGTGCGGCCGCCGCGGCGCCGGTCGTGCTCCTGCCTGGCATCTACGAGACGTGGGAGTTCCTGGGCCCGGTCGCCGACGCCCTCGCCCGGGCAGGGCACCCCGTGCACGCCGTCGCCGGCCTGGGCCACAACGGGCGTCCCGTGCCCGAGTCCGCCGACGTGGTGGCCGACGAGCTGGACCGCGCCGGCCTGACCGGTGTCGTGCTCGTGGCGCACAGCAAGGGCGGCCTCATCGGCAAGCACGTCATGCTCTCGCCCGCGGGCCACCGGGTGCTGGGCATGGTCGCCGTCGCGACGCCGTTCACCGGCTCCCGGTGGGCGCGGTACATGCTGTCGCGGGCGCTGCGGTCGTTCGACCCGCGCGACCCGGTGCTGCTGGCGCTCGCGGGCGAGCTGCTCGTCAACGACCGCATCACGGCCGTGTACCCCACGTTCGACCCGCACATCCCCGAGACGGGTCACCTGGTCGGCGCGCGGAACGTGGAGCTGCCGCTGTCGGGGCACTTCCGGCCGCTGGGCCACCCGCTCCTGGTGAGGACGGTGGTGCGGGAGGTGGCGCGGCTGCAGTCGGGGTGACGGCGCGGCCGCCCGGCACGGGGCACCCGGCGGGACGTGGTCCACTGGAGGGGTGCTCACCGTCCGTCACACGTCGCCGCGCCGGCTCGACGTCGCCCTGACGCTCGGGCCCCTCGGTCACGGGCCCGCGGACCCGACGTTCCACCGGGCGGCCGACGGCACGGTCTGGCGCACGTCGTTGCTGCGCAGCGGGCCGGTGACGCAGCGGTTCGTGCCGGCGGGCCTGCACGAGGTGGTGGTGCACCACTGGGGCGACGGCGCGCGGGAGGCCGCCGCGGCCCTGCCCGAGCTGCTCGGCGAGGACGACGACGTCGCGGGCTTCGCCCCGCCCGCGCAGGTGCGCGACGCGCACCGCCGTGCCGCGGGGATGCGGATGCCGTGCAGCGGTCGCGTGCTGGAGGCCCTGGTGCCGGCCGTGCTGGAGCAGCGGGTGCAGACGGTGACGGCGCACCGCGCGTGGCGGTGGCTGGTGCGCCGGTACGGCACGCAGGCCCCGGGTCCGGCGCCCACGGGGGTGCCGGGCGGGCTGCGGGTGGTCCCGGACGCGCGCACCTGGGCGCGGGTGCCGGTGTGGGACTGGCACCGGGCCGGCGTCGACCCGGGACGCGCCCGGACCGTGGCACGCTGCGCGCTGGTGGCGCCGCGTCTCGAGGAGGCGGGCGCCATGCCGCCGGCCGAGGCCCGGTCCCGCCTGGAGAAGGTGCAGGGCGTGGGCGTGTGGACGTCGGCGGAGGTGGCGCAACGTGCCTTCGGCGACGCCGACGCCGTCTCGGTGGGCGACTTCCACCTGCCGGCGGCCGTGGGCATGGCGCTGGCCGGTGAGCGCACCGACGACGCCGGCATGCTGCGGCTGCTGGCGCCGTACGCGCCCCACCGGCACCGGGTGGTCCGGCTGCTCATGCTGGACGGGCGGCACCGCGCACCGCGGCGGGGGCCGAAGACACCGCTGGTGGACTACCGGGGGTTCTGAGGACTGTCGTTCTCCCTGGTGCGGGTGGGTGTCAGTGGTGAGGGGTAGGGTCGAACAAACGTCTGAGAGGTATGTATTGATCGAGCGGTGAATGTGTGCGCTGGATCTGATGTCAGGGTGGGGAGGGGCGCATGGAAGCGGGATGGTCGGGAGACGTGGGTGTGCTCCACGGGGCGCGCGAGGGTGTGGTGGTCGACGGGGCCGTGGTGGACGGCGGGGTTGTCGACGGAGGGGTGTTCGACGGCGGGACGTTGGACGAGGCGGTGTTCGACGGCGGGACATCGGACGAGGCGGTGTCCGACAGCGAGACGTTCGACGAGGCGGCCTTTGACGAGGACTGGTACAACGGCGCCTGGTTCGAAGGGGATCTGTTCCAACGAGTGATGGCCGAGGAGCCGTCGGCGTCGGCGTCGTGCGCCGATGCGCCTGCGGGCCTTGCGCCGGGCGGAACGGCCGATGCTGGTCTTGATCATGGCCCGGACCTGCCGCCGGACGACATGCCCGTGGTGCTGTGGCCGACGGCGGTGCTGCGCGAGGCGCTGGCGCGCAGGCCTGGCGTGCGGCTGGCGCGCGTCGTCACCGAGGCGGTCGACCTCGACGGAGAGCTCGACGCCCGGCGTGGTGGGCCGGGCGACAGCTCGGGCGGTCACCCCGACGGTGGCTCCGCCGTCCTGTCCGACCTGCCCGACGACCTGCTGGGCGATCTCGTCGTGGCGTGCGGACGGCTGCAGTCCTGGGCGGCCGGTGTGCAGGCCGTGGTGGTGGCCGAGCGTGCGGCGCGGGAGTCGCACCCCCTGGCGCACAGCTCGCTGGTCGCGCAGGTGTCGGGCGAGCTCGTCGTGACGGGGTCGGAGGCGTCGGAGGTGGTGGTGCGAGGCGAGTCGGGGGCCGACCACCCTGCGGTGATCACGGCCCTGAGGGCCGGGCGGATCGACACGCGCAAGGCCCAGACGCTGCTGCGGTCGGCCACGCAGCTGACCGTGGAGGAGCGCGCCGAGGCGATCGTCCGCTACCTGCCGCAGGCGCCGTCGCGGACGTGGCGCTGGCTCCAGTCCAAGATGCTCGCCTTCGCGAAGTCGCGCCACGGCGCCGACGCGGCCGCCAAGGCCGCGGTGACCCGCCGCTCGGTGCAGGTGGACCGGGCCGAGAACGACATGGCGTGGTTGTCGGCGTACCTGCCGGCGGTCGATGCCACGGCGGTCTGGGGCGTCGTGGACGACATGGCCCGTCAGCTGCGGAGGGTGCCGGGGGAGGAGCGGGACCTCGGGCAGCTGCGTGCGGACTGCCTGACGGGCATCGTGACCGGCCGCCTCGTCCCGGCCGACCGGTTCACGCACGGCGACGGGAGCGCGGGTGCGCCGGATGCCTTCCCCGGGACACGGGACGCCCGTCCCTCCCAAGGCACCCAGGGCTCGCCGGCCGGAGAAGGCGAGGCGGATGCCCCGGGCACCCGCGGTGAGGCCGAGCGCGAGGACTGCACCTGTGGCGGGCGTGCTCCGGTGGTGCAGCAGGTGGTCCGCGTGATCCCGACGCGCCCGGTGGTACGCGTGACGGTGCCTGCCGGCGTGCTGCTGGGCCTGGACGACGCTGCCGCGGACTTGGCCGGGTTCGGTCCGCTCCCGGCCGAGGTGGCGCGGACGGTGGCGACCGACGCGACGTGGCAGCGGCTGGTGACCGACCCGGTCACGGGGACCCTGGTCGACTACTCGACCACGGTGTACCAGCCGGGCAGCGTGCTGCGCCGTGCGGTGCAGGCCAGGGACGAGACGTGCACGTTCCCGCACTGCGAGCACCCGGCGACCTGGGCCGACCTGGACCACGTCGTCCCGTTCGACCATGACCTCGACCCGGCCGCGCAGGCACCCGGCACGCCGGGACAGACCCGCGCCGACAATCTCCAGGCCCTCTGCCGGCGGCACCATCTGCTCAAGACCCACGGCGGCTGGGCGGTGGTGCGCGACCCGGTCAGCGGGATCACGACCTGGACCGCACCCTCAGGCCGGACGCACGCGCGCCCGCCGACGGTGCTCGACACCCACGTCGAGCTCGACGCCGTCGACCCCGACACGAGCTACGCCCTGTCCGTGGGTGCCCTGAACCCCCGGGGCGGCCGACGCCGGTCGCGGGTGACGACGGGAACCGCGAGCGCGACGGACCGGGGTGGGCAACGCGACACGGACCGGCCGCCGTTCTGAACGGCGCAGAGTGCGTCCAGGTCACGAGCCGACGTTCAGGTGTGCCTCGACGCGGTCAGCAGGAGGTCGCACCTGGCGGACGAGATCGACAGGAGGCGGCGAGGACACCCCGGTCTCCGTCATGCCGTGCGCGCCCGTCGCAGGCCCCCGAGTCCCCGGGCGATCCACCACCCGGTCACGTACAGGACCAGCCCACCGACCAGTGCCGCCCCGGCCCCCGTGGCCGCCCCGGCGAGCGCTGCCTCGGTCGTCTGTCCGACGGTCAGCCCGGTGCCCTCCCACAGATCGATCGTCCCGAGCGAGGCGCCCGCCACGACCACCACGCCGACGACCCACAGCGTCCGCGCGCCGACGACCCGCCCGCCCACGGCACCGGTGAGACGGGTCCGACGGCGCCACAGGTAGACCGCGACGAGCACCAGGCCGACGACTGTGCTCACGTGCTGGAGGGCCCTGGCCCAGGTGAGGCCGGCTGCCACCGGCTCGGTGAGCGCGGGCACGTGCTGGACCACGTACCCGTCGCTGTGCGTGAACGAGTCCCAGAGCAGGTGCGTGGCGACGCCGATCAACAGCGAGAGCAGCACCCAGCCGGCCCGGCGTGCGACGGCGCCGAACCTGCGGCGCCGCATCGCTCCGACGCCTCGGGGCGTCCGGACCGTGGCACCACCCCCGCCGTCCGCACGTGAGCCCGCGCCGCATGTCTCGGCCGTGGGATCTGCCACTGCCGCACCATCCACCAGCAACGCCCTCACCGGCCGCCGCGCCACCCAGTACAGCCCGCACAGCGCCACCGCGTACGGCAGGCTGACCGTGAGCGCACCCACCAGACCGTGCGACGTCGTCGCGTTCAGGTACGGCTCGTACCAGGACTGCGCCGTCACGGGGATCGGCGTCCTGCGCGCGAAGTACGGCAGGTCAGGCGCCACGGCGCCGGCCACCAGAGCGACGGCGCTGAAGGGGCGGCGCAGCAGCGGGAGCACCGCTGCGGGGTGCGAGAGCGTGAACGGCATGCGCCCACCTCAGCCGACGTGCGGCCCGGTGTCCAGCGGGTCGCCGCGGACGTCGCTTCCGGTGCGCCGAGCAGATAGGTGGGCCCGGGCGGCCGGACGCTCCGAGCCACCACGGGCGGGGGAGCGCTCAACGGGGACGGAGACTTCAGGAGCCACAGGGGCAGCGAGGCTCAGCCGCCCACGTGCAGGCCGATCACGACCGCCAGACCGCCCAGCCCCAGGACCACCACCACGGCCCCCGCGACGGCGAGCAGGCCCGCACCGGTCGACGCCGGGCCGAAGGCGGAGGAGCCCGGCGGCGCGGGAGCGGGGCTCGGCCCTGGTGTGCGCGGATACCGCAGGTGCCGACGGCGGGACGCGAGCCACAGCCACCCGGCCACCAGCGTGCCCACGGCGCCGGGCAGCAGCCACCGGGCGTCGCCGAACAGCGCGGGCAGCAGCCGTGCGCCGACCAGGCAGACGGCCGCGACCGAGAGCGCCGTCCGCCGCCAGGCGAGCTCCGTGCGTTCCGGCTGGAGGCCAGGCGTCCCCGGGGTCGGTACCGTCATCGCAGCAGCACGCCGAGCAGCACCAGCACGCCCACCGCGGCGACGACCACCGCGAGGCAGACACCCACGACGGTCGACGGCAGCGGCGCTCCGCGACGCAGCGCGCGCTCGACGCGCATCCAGCCCGTCCACGCGATGAGGGGTACGACGATCCCGCCCACGATCAGCACCACGGACGCCGCAAGCCGCAGGCCCGGGTGCAGGTCCAGCCCGAGCGTCTCCAGCGCCACCCCGCCCGCCACGAGCGCGAGTCCCGTGCGGATCCACGCCAGGAAGGTGCGCTCGTTGGCGAGGGTGAACCGTGCGTCCGGCTCCGCGCCGACCCCGAAGACGGAGGCGGGGAAGCGGCGGTCCCGCGGGCTCACCGGGCGCCCGCCCGGCGCCGCGGCGTGCGGGCGCCAGCCACTGCCCGGGCGCCGGTCACTGCCCGGGTGCCGGTCACCGTCCGGGTGCCTGCCTCAAGGTCGGTCCCCGTCTCCGGGTCCGCCACGCCTGCCAGCCCGTGGTCCCGTCGTCCTGCGCCGATGCCCACACGTGCTCCTCTCCGACCGTCCCGATCGGTCCGGTCCCGACCATTCTCGGTGCTCCGCTCCCACCGTACGGCGTGGGCGGTGCGACGACGGCGGTGCCGTCACCGGATGCGACCCGGTCTGGACATGCCGTCCCGCCCGGACGACCTAGTGTGGAGACAAGGAGGTGCCACATGGGCGAGCGGAACGCGGGAGCGACTGCCGGCGGCGGCGCGATCTACGGGCTGGGCATCCTGGGCGCATGGGTCTACTTCTGGCAGCAGGCCGACGGCTTCTGGGAGTACGTGTGGGCGATCGTCCAGGGCATCTTCTGGCCGGCGTTCATGGTGTACGAGGGGTTTACCGCGCTCGGCGGGTGAGGCGCAGGACCCGGCCCCGCGCGTCCGGTCCGGCGTCGGCCGGCACCACGTGCCCCTCCCCGAACCCCCGCGACAACGCACCGCGCACGCGCTCGCGCGCCGTCAGGCGCCCGACGTCGTCCGTCCGGCCCGGTGCCGGCGACGCGGCGGTGACGGCCAGGCGGGCGCGCTCGGCGTCGTCGGCCGGCTGGTGGATCTCCACGTAGCCGCCGTTCGGCATCCGGACGATGCGGCCCGTCTCGTGACCGTGCCGCAGGATCTCGAGGTCCTTGCGCTGCAGCCCGATGCAGACCCGGCGCGTCACCTCGAACGCCAGCGGCGGGCCGGCGACGAGTGCCACCTGGAGGGTCGTGATGACCGTCTCGAAGCTGACGCTGAACTCCGTGGAGACGATGTCGGCGCTCGCGGCGCCCCACAGGATCCCGTAGAAGAGCATGCCCGCCACGCCGATCCCGGTGCGGACCGGCACGTTGCGCGGGCGGTCGAGCACGTGGTGCGGCAGGCGGTCCTGGTCCACCCACGCCTCGATGTACGGGTAGAGCGTCAGGAGCACGAAGTACCCGGCGACGACCGCGAGGGGCACCAGCATCGCGAACGTGACGGTCCAGCCGCCCCACACGGTCTCCCAGCCGGCCGGCGCCAGGCGCAGTGCGCCGTCCAGGAAGCCCATGTACCAGTCGGGCTGGCTGCCCGCGCCCACCTCGCCCACGGACGCCGGCCCGTACGACCACACGGGGCTGACGGTCGAGGTCGCCCCCAGCAGCACCAGCACCGCGGCCGTCAGGCCCGTCATCCCGGCGGCGCGCAGCGCGGCGTCGGGCCACAGCCGCAGGCCGAGGGTCGCGCGGACCGTCGGCGGCTGCTGGGCCTGGCCGTGCCGGACGGCGAGCGCGGCGCGCACCGCCAGGACCAGGACGAGCAGCCCCGGCGCCAGCACGGCGTGCACCGGGTACAGGTTCTCGACGATCTGACCGGGGAACGGCCCGCCGAACATCCAGCCCGCCAGCCAGGTGCCCACGAACGGGATGCTGAGCACCACGCCCTCCACGATGCGCAGGCCCGTGCCCGAGAGCATGTCGTCGGGCAGCGCATAGCCGCTCCAGCCCGCCAGCAGCACCAGCAGGAACGCGACCACCAGCAGCACCCAGCCCAGCTGCCGCGGACGGCGGAACCCGCCCGTGAAGAACGTGACCAGCAGCTGCACGATCATCGCGGCCGGCATGACCAGGGCCGCCCAGTGGTGCGTCTGGCGCACGAGCAGCCCGCCGGTCACCTCGAACGAGATGGCCATCGTCGAGGCGAACGCCTCGGTGACGGTGGCGCCCCGCAGCGGCCCGTAGGGGCCGTCGTAGGTGACCAGGTCGTTCGACGGCGTGTACCAGGTCGCCAGCAGCACCCCGGTCACCGCGAGGACCAGCAGGCACGCGACGGTCACCACGCCGAACAGGTTCGACCAGCGCAGCTGCACGCGGCGGGCGCCGAGCTCGGCCGCGTACGCGGTCAGGCGGCGGCGTCCGCCCGGGTCAGCGGGCATCGCGCACCGCGCTCAGCTCGCGGCGGACGGCGGGGGCGTCGTCCGCCCCGGCGAACGGGTCGCCGCCCGCGAGGAAGGCTGCCCGCGGTCGCTGGACCGTGGCCAGCGGGATGATGTCGCGGCCGAAGAGCGCCGCCGACGCCCAGACGAGCAGCACCCGCACCTTGCGCTCCCAGGTCGGCACCGCCAGGACGTGGTAGCCGCGGTGCATCAGCCAGGCCGGCACACCCGTGACGACCAGGCGCTTGTACTGGAAGATGCCGTGCCCGATGCCGAGCGTGGCCACGACACCGAGGCTGTGGTGCACGTAGGGGCGCACCTTCCGGCCGCGCAGGTCGGCGACCAGGTTGGCCGCCAGCAGCCTGCCCTGCCGCACCGCGTGCTGGGCGTTGGGCACGGTCCGCGCACCCGGAACCGGCGAGGCCAGGTCCGGCACGGCGGCGTTGTCGCCGGCCGCCCAGGCGTCGGGGACGACGGCGTCGTCGGTGCCGACCCGCAGGTCGGCCCGGACGCGGACCAGCCCGCGCTCGTCCACCGGCAGGTCGGTGTTGCGTGCCACGACGGGGTTGCTGCCGTTGCCCGCGGCCCAGATCAGCAGACCGTTGCCGTACGACTCGCCGGTCGACAGCATGATCCGGCCGTCGGCGGCGGAGACCACCTGGGTGCCCAGGTGCAGGTGCCCGCCGCGCTGCCGCAGGTGCCGCACCACCCAGCGGCCGGGCTCGTCGGTGACCTCGGGCAGGATGCGGTCGTTCGCGTCGACCAGGTGGAACGACAGGTCGTCGCGGCCGAGCTCCGGGTAGGCCCGCAGCAGGCTCGTGGCCAGGGACAGCAGCTCGCCGAACACCTCCACCCCGGTGAACCCGCCACCGACCACGGTGACCGTGAGCAGCCGGCGGCGCTCCTCGCCCGGGGGCAGCAGCGCGGCACGGTCGAACGCCGTCAGGAGCTGGTCGCGGATCGCGACCGCCTCCTCCACGTGCTTGAGGCCGATGGCCTCCTGCTCGATCCCGGGGACCGGGAACGTACGGGTCACCGCGCCCGCCGTCACGACGATCGTGTCGTAGCGGACCTCACGCAGGGCGCCGTCGTTGGTGCGGACGGTCGCGGTGCGGTGCGCGTGGTCGATCGACGTCGTGTGACCGGCGACGACGGTCGTGCGGTGCAGGTGCCGGCGCAGCGACACCATGACGTGGCGCGCCTCGATCGACCCGGCCGTGACCTCCGGCAGGAACGGCTGGTACGTCATGTAGCCGTGCGGGTCGACGAGGGTGACGTGCGCCTCGCCGCGGCGGAGCCGCTTCTCCAGGCCCCACGCCGTGTAGAAGCCGGCGTAGCCGCCTCCGACGATCAGGATCTCGCGCATCACAACCTCCTGTGCGACTGCCTCTGGTGGTCTCACCTGTTCGACAACACGGGGCGCCCGAACGTGACGTGGCCCTGGTCACAGGCCGCCACCTGCGGCGATACAGCGCTCGTCCACGGGCGCGCAGCCACGGACAGACCGAACCTGGATCCGGCCCGGCGGGCTGCGCACGCTGGAGACGCCCGGCCACCCGGCCGGGCACGAGAACGCACCGTGAGGACGGACCACGTGACCAGGAAGACCCCGGGCGGAGCACCGCTGGGCAGCAGCACCAAGCCTCCGGGCAGCGACACGCGGCACCGGGCGCGCCGGTACACCGACGTCGTCGTCCCGGACCTGACCGGGACCCGGGCCCTGGTGACCGGGGCGAGCGACGGGATCGGCCTCGGGCTCGCCGAACGCCTCGCGCGAGCAGGCGCCGAGCTGGTGCTGCCCGTGCGCAACCCGGCCAAGGGGGCGGCCGCCGTCGCCCGCCTGTGGGACGCCGTCCCCGGCGCTGTCGTCACCACGCGGCCCGGCGACCTCGCGTCCCTGGCGTCGGTGGCGGCGCTCGCGGACGGCCTGCTGGCCGAGGGGCGGCCCATCGACCTGCTCGTGGCGAACGCGGGGGTGATGACCCCGCCGTCCCGGACCACCACGGCGGACGGGTTCGAGCTCCAGCTCGGCACCAACCACCTCGGGCACATGGCCCTGGTGGGCCGCCTGCTGCCGCTCCTGGTCGCCCCGGGCGCGCGCGTCACGACCATGACCAGCGCGGCCGCGCGGTTCGGGCGTATCGACTGGGCCGACCTGAACAGCGAGCGGGACTACTCGCCCGTCCGCGCCTACAACCTCTCCAAGCTCGCGCAGCTCCTGTTCGCCCTGGAGCTGGACCGCCGCAGCCGCGCGCACGGCTGGGGCATCGTGAGCAACGCCGCCCACCCCGGGACCACCTACTCGGGCCTGTACTCCGCCGGACCGGGGCTGGGCGGCAGCGCGAGGCCGCCGCGGGTGGACACCGTCATGCGGCGGCTGCTCGCCCTGGGGGTGTTCGTGCAGCCGGTCGCGCAGGGTCTGCTGCCCGCCCTCCAGGCGGCCACCGATCCCGCTGCCGGGGGCGGGACGTTCTACGGGCCCGACGGCGTTGGGCACTTCACGGGCAGCTCCGCACGGCAGCGCGTGTACCGCGCGGCGACGGACGCCGCCGCGGCCGCCCGGCTCTGGGCGGTCTCCGAGGAGCTGACGGGCGTGCGCTTCCCGGACGGCGCCCCTCCGGACAGGTCCGGCGGTTCCTGCGGCCCCGGGACGAGAACGAGGTGACGATGGACCGCGAACGGCTGGGTGACTTCCTGCGGGCCCGCCGGGAGGCGCTGCAGCCCGAGGACGTGGGCCTGCCGCGCGGACCGCGGCGGCGCACGAGCGGGCTGCGGCGCGAGGAGGTGGCGGCCCTGAGCGGTGTCTCGGCGGACTACTACAGCCGCATCGAGCAGAGCCGGGGGCCGGTCCCGTCGGAGCAGGTGCTCTCCGGGATCGCCCACGGTCTGCGGCTGACGCTCGAGGAGCGCGACCGGCTGGTCGAGCTCGCCGGGCATGCCACACCCCGGCGCGCCCGGGGCGACCATGTCGAGGCCGGGCTGATGCGGATCCTGGACGGCCTGGCGGAGGCGCCCGCCCAGGTCGAGAACGTGCTGGGCGTGACCCTCCGCCAGACGCGCCTGGCCGCGCTCCTGCTCGGCGACGAGACCTCGTACACCGGGCCGGAGCGCGTCCGCGTCTACCGGTGGTTCGCCGACCCGCGCGGCCGCGACCGCGTCCCCGAGGAGGACCACGCCCGGCACGGGCGCACGCTCGTGTCCCGCCTGGCCGCCGTCGAGGCACGCACCGGCCCGGACTCCCCGGCCGGCGAGCTGGCCACCCTCCTGCGGGGACGCAGCACGCAGTTCGCGCGGCTCTGGGACGAGCATCCGGTGCTCGGACCGTACTGCGAGCCCAAGCGCCTGAACCATCCCGACGTCGGTCTCCTGGAGCTGCACGGGCAGACGCTCCTGGACCCCGACCAGCACCAGGCGCTGACCGTGTTCACGGCCGTGCCGGGCACGGAGAGCCACGAGCGGCTCCGGCTGCTCTCCGTGGTCGGCGCGCTCTGAGCGGACCACGCCCCGGACGTCACGCGCCCGGGTCGAACGGGATGCCGGCCGGTTTCATCTGGCCCAGCCACCAGGTGAAGTCGCCGTCGTCGATCTTGAGGGTGGCGCCGCCGAAGTCGGCGGTCGTCAGCCGGTCCCGCAGCGCCGTGCCGGGCCAGCCGTCCCAGCCGACCAGCGGCGGGTAGCGCCAGGTGCCGTAGTGGTTCTCGGGCGGTTCGTCGTTGCCGCCCGCGAGGCGGAAGAGGTGCGTGCTCGGACCGTCCTTGTGGTAGACGATCTTGGGGTGGGTGCCGTCGAACCGGACCTGCGACCGGGGGTAGGTGGCGTACCCGCTGTGCTCGGTGATCGACACGAACTCGACCTGGTCCGACCCCTGGTCCACCCACACGACCACGTGCTCCCAGTCGTGCTTGTGGCTGCCGATCGCGATCGGGCCGTCGAGGGTCTGGTCCTTCTCGAAGTAGCTCGCGTACATCACGGCGCACCAGCCGTTGTTGCACTTCTCGCGCGAGTACGTCTGCGAGTTGTCCAGGTCCCACTGGTCGCGGCAGCTGCCGTTGACGGCGCCGCCGATGTCCAGGCCGGGCGCGATGGTCCCGTCGGGTCCGATGGCGGGGGTCGCGTAGCAGCCGTCGCCGTCGTAGTCGTAGGCGGGGGAGAAGGTCTGCTCGGTGCCGGACGCGTTCTGCGGGAGGCTGGGCGGCGGGTCGGCGTGCGCGACCGTGGCGGGCGTGAGGGCGAGCACGACGGCGGCGAGCGTCGCGGCGAGGCGTGCGGTGCGGCGGCGTCGGGGGCGGGGCCCGGCGGGCTCGTTCGTGGGTGTCGGGGAGCTGGTCGGACGGTTCATGACTGACCCTTCCTGCGCCGCCGGGCCGACGCCGGACGCCGTGGTGCGCGCCCGGTCCGGCCCGCCGGCCCGTGTGTCCGGAGCGGTGCCCTTCAGCGGGTGAAAGTCGGGGCACGTGGATGCTATGGGCCGCGCTGCTCCCGGGCAATGAGGGTGACCACGTAGACCCGGCCCCACTGTCGTCCCGCTACCGTGAGGCCATGAGCAGCGAGACACCGCCGGCCCTCACCCCGGGCTTCCACGGCCGGGCCCGCCCGGAGGGCGTCGCCCTCCCGCCGGGGCAGTACGTCGAGGAGGGCTTTCCCGTCCTGTCCGCCGGGCCGACGCCGAACGTCAGCGCCGAGACCTGGTCCCTGACCGTGACCACCGAGACCGGCACGTCGACGTCGTGGACGTGGGCGGACCTCATGGCGCTGCCCCAGGAGTCGCCCACGGTCGACATCCACTGCGTGACGCGCTGGTCGAAGTTCGGCACGCGGTGGCGCGGCGTCTCGCTCGACGTGCTGCTCGCCGACGTGGAGTCCACCGCCGACTTCGCCCTGGTCGGCTCGTACGGCGGCTACACGACCAACCTCCCGGTCGCCGACCTGCTGGGCGGCAAGGCCTGGATCGCCCACACCTTCGACGGCGCGCCGCTGCACCCCGAGCACGGCGGCCCCGCCCGGCTGCTGGTGCCGCACCTGTACTTCTGGAAGTCGGCGAAGTGGGTGCGCTCCCTGACGCTCATGCCGACCGACCGCCAGGGTTTCTGGGAGAAGCTCGGGTACCACGACCTGGGCGACCCCTGGCGGGAGCAGAGGTACCAGGGTGACTGACGGCGCGCGGCTCGGCGGGCGGTACGCCGTCCGCTCCGGGTGGCAGGTCGCCACGCTGGCCGAGCGGCGCACCGAGAGCCCGTCGGCCGTGACCCTCGTGCTCGACGTACCCGGCTGGCCGGGGCACCAGCCGGGACAGCACCTCGACGTGCGCCTCACCGCGGCCGACGGCTACACCGCGGAGCGCTCGTACTCGCTGGCGAGCGCGTCCGGGCCGGCGGCCGGCGGCGGCCGGGTCGAGATCACGGTCCAGCGGGTCGCCGATGGCGAGGTCTCGCCCTACCTGGTCGACTCCTTCCCGGTGGGCTCGGCGATCGAGGTGCGCGGCCCCATCGGCGGCTGGTTCGTCTGGGACCCGGTGCGCGACGCCGGGACGCCCGTGCTCCTGCTCGCGGGCGGCTCCGGCCTGGTGCCGCTGATGGCCATGGCGCGGGCCCGGCGGGAGGCCGGCGACCGCACGCCGTTCCGGCTGATCTGCTCGGTGCGTACCGCCGACGACCAGCTCTACCCGGACGAGCTCGCCGCGCTCACCGCGCGCAGCGACGGGTTCGAGGCCCGGACCATCTTCACGCGCGCGGTCTCGCTCACGGCACTGCGGGGACCGCGCCGCCTGACCGACTCCGAGCTGGCCTCCTGGGGCTGGCCGCCCGACCTGGAGCCCCGGGTCTACGTCTGCGGGCCGACCGGCTTCGTGGAGACCGTCTCCCGCATGCTCGTGGCCCAGGGCCACGACCCCGCCCGGGTCCGGACCGAACGGTTCGGTCCCGCCGGCGGCTGACCCCGGTCACCTGCCCGCCGGGTGCCACATGGGCTGGAGCGACGGCCCGCCGTCGGGCAGGTGGATGGGCTCGCCCCGGTCGCGGAAGCCGTGCCGCAGGTACAGCCGCCGGTTCCGGGGCGTGGAGGCCTCCAGGTACACCGGCAGGCCGATCCGGCGTGCCCGGTCCAGGCCGTGGCGCAGCATCGCGCTCCCGGCGCCGAGACCCCGCCGGCGGGGGAGCGCGGCCATGGCCGACAGGTAGACGTGCGGGGTGGCGGGGTGCCGTGCGCTCGTCGCGGCCAGGACGGTGGCGAGGCGGCGGGTGGCTCGGGTGGTTTGGGTGGTTTGGTGCGGGGTGGTGTCGTCCGCGGGTGGCGGCGGCTCGGCGGCGCCCTCCGTCAGGTCGATCCAGACCGACGCCGCGACCGCGTCCCCCGCGGGGAGGAACGCGACGACGAGCTGCCCGGCGTCGACGGCCTCGCGCAGCGAGGTCTCGAAGAGCTCCCGCGTGCGGTCGAGGCGGAGCCCGGGCTGCGGCTCCACCCATGCGGAGACCGCCTCGTCGGCGAAGGCCTCGACGCACACGGGCAGCAGGCGGCCGAACTCCTCGGGTGCGGCAGGGCGGACGACCAGCGGCGGGGTCTGCGTGCTCTCTCGGTGCTCCATGGGTTCAGGCTGCCCGGGTGGTGGCCGGCCGGTGGAGTAGTTTCGTCGCACGGGGAGTGAGACGAAAGAGCGCACGCGGAGGTGGCCGGACGTGGACGCAGCGAGCGCGTCGTGCGCCGAGTGCGGGACCGGCCTGGGGCCCGCGGCGGGTACCGGGCGTCCGCGCCGGTACTGCTCCCGGTCGTGCCAGTCCCGGGCCTACCGCCGACGCCGCGACGAGGGCCGCCGAACGGCTGTCCCGCGTACGCGCTCGGGCGCGCCCGGCGTGGGCCGGCGTGCCGGGGGCGGGGCAGCGGGTGCCGGACTGGTCGACGTCGCGGTCGTCCTCGCCGACGCCGAGGGCATCGGGGCGGTGACGCTGCGGTCGGTCGCTCATCGTGCGGGGACGGCACCGGGCGAGGTGCGGCGGGTGTTCGCCAACCGTGAGCGCCTCGTCGAGGCGATGGTGCAGCGCCTGCTGGCGGGGCCGCACGGCGGTGAGCCGCCGCCGCAGGGGACCCCGGTGCGGGTGCT
Source organism: Promicromonospora sp. MS192 (assembly GCF_049532985.1). Lineage (GTDB taxonomy): Bacteria > Actinomycetota > Actinomycetes > Actinomycetales > Cellulomonadaceae > Promicromonospora. Next base: position 1,821,700 of record NZ_CP186693.1, read on the forward strand.
GGCCGGCCTCGCCGAGACGGAGTGGCAGGCGTACCGGCGGCACCCGTGGCTGGTGTCGGTGCTGGCGAGCAGCCGGCCGCCGCTGGTGCCCGCCGTGCTGGACGCCGCACGGGCGAGCGTGGACGCGTTCGTCGCGCTCGGTCTGGACCCGCCGACGGCGCTCGCCCGCTACGTGGCCCTGAGCGGCTACGTGCAGGGGATGGCCCTGCTGCTGCTCACCGAGCGCGACGAGGCCGCCCGGTCCGGCACCGCGTACCCGGCCTGGTGGGTGCAGGAGGTGCGCCGGCTCGACCGGACCGGTGCCCGCCGGAGGCATCCGTGGCTCGACGACGTCTCGGGTGGTGTGCTGCCCGCCGCCTTCGCCACCGACGTGGACGCCTGGTTCCGGGACGGGCTGGACCGGGTGCTCGCGGGTCTCGCCGGGGGTGACGGGGCGGCGTCGGCCTAGGGTCGTCCGCGCCCCAGGCGGGACGGCCACCAGATGGTGCGGCCCACGTCGTAGGCGAGGGCCGGCACGAGCAGCGAGCGCACCACGAAGGTGTCGAGCAGCACGCCGAAGGCCACGATGAACGCGAGCTGGGCGAGGAAGAGCACCGGGATCACGGCCAGTGCCGTGAACGTCGCCGCGAGCACCAGCCCGGCCGACGTGATGATGCCTCCCGTCAGCCGGAGCCCGCGCAGCACGCCCTCGCGCGTGCCGTGCGCCAGCGACTCCTCGCGGACCCGCGTCATGAGGAAGATGTTGTAGTCGATGCCGAGCGCGACGAGGAAGACGAAGCCGAACAGCGGCACCGCCGGGTCCGCGCCCGGTAAGCCGAGCACGTCGTTGAACACGAGCGCCGCGACGCCCATCGCCGTGCCGAAGGACAGCACGGTCGTCAGGACGAGCAGCACCGGCGCGAGCACCGCGCGCAGCAGCAGCATGAGGATCGCCAGGATCACCACGAGCACGATCGGAACGATGAGCGTGCGGTCCCGGATCGACGCGTCGTTCGTGTCCAGGTCGGTCGCGGACTCGCCGCCGACCAGCGCCTCGGGCACCGTGCCGGCGTAGGCGGTGCGCAGGTCGCGGACGGTCTGCTCCGCGGCCAGGGAGTCGGCGGCGTCGGTGAGCGTGCCCTGGAGCAGCACCGCACCGTCCGACACCACGGGCTCGGGCGCGGCCGCCGTCGGGGGACCCGCCGCCTCGATGCCGTCGGCCGTCACGCGCGCCGTCCCGCTCACGGTGTCCGCCGTGACCGCGACCTGGGCGATGCCGTCCTCCTGGAGCAGCACGTCGGCCGCCTCCCGGAGGTCGCCCTCGGGTGCCACGACGTAGACGGGGCTGCCCGAGCCGGCGGGGAAGTGCTCGGCGAGGCGTTCCTGACCCGTGCGCGCCTCGGAGGCGCCCAGCACGAGGTCCGACTGCGGCACCCCGGACGCCTGGAGCTGGGTGACGCCCAGGCACCCCAGGGCCAGGACGGCCGCGGTCGTGACCCAGAGCGTGCGGGGCCGTGCGCGGACGGCGCGGGAGACGCGTCCCCACAGTCCCTCCGTGCCGGTCTGGCCGGGGGCCTCCGGGTCGTACACCGGGCGGCGGGGCCAGAACGCGGCCCGGCCCAGCGCGAGCAGGATGGCGGGCAGCAGCGTCAGTGCTGCGAGCATGGCGAACGCGATGCCCACGGCGGCCACGGGCCCGAGCGTGCTGTTGGAGCGCAGCTCACTGAGCAGCAGGCACAGCAGGCCCGCGATGACCGTGCCGCCCGAGGCGAGGATCGGCTCGACCGAGCCCCGCAGTGCACGCCACGTCGCGGTCCAGCGGTCGGGCGTGCGCACCAGCTCCTCGCGGAAGCGTGCCACGTACAGCAGGGCGTAGTCGGTCGCGGCCCCGATGACGAGGATGAAGAGGATGCCCTGGGTCTGCCCGCTGAGCAGCAGCACCCCGGAGCGGGCCAGGTGCCACACCGTCAGCAGCGCGAGGCAGAGCGCGAACATGCTGGTGGCGAGCACGGCCAGCGGCAGCAGCAGCGACCGGTAGACGACGATCAGGATCACCAGGACGGCCGCGAGGGCCACCCCGAGCAGCAGCCCGTCGATGCCGGCGAACGCCGACACCAGGTCGCTGGAGAAGCCCGCGGGGCCAGTGATGTAGACCTCGACGCCGTCGGGCAGGCCCGTGCGCAGGGTGTCGCGGAGCTCGGCGGTGGCCTCGCCCAGGTCGGCGTCGCCCGACAGCGGCACGAACGCCTGGGCGGCGGCACCGTCCTCGGACGGCAGGGGCGGCGACACCTCCCCGTCCACCGCGGCCAGGTCGGCGGCGGCGGTGAGCCGGTCGCCGACGGCGGCGAGGTCGTCCTCGCCGAGGCGCGCGCCGTCCTCGGTGACGAAGACGACGACGGCGGGCACGGCGTCGCCGTCGGTGAAGCCCGCGAGCCGGTCCTGGACCTCGGTGGCCTCGGCGGTGGCCGGCAGGTAGGCGGTCCGGTCGTTGGAGGAGACCTCGTCGACCCGGCCGAAGTACGGACCGCCGATGGCGGCCCCCACGAGCCACACGGCGATGAGGACGGCCGGCAGCGTCACCCGCAGCCAGCGGGGCACGCGCGCGGCGCTCACGCCGCCCGCTCCCAGCTCGCGACGTCGCCGGGCACGACGACGAACAGGGGGTGCGCCGCGGGTCCGGTCCCGGAGGCGAGCAGCCGGGCACGGTGCTCGGGGGACCGGGCGGCCAGCTTGCCCAGCAGGTGCTCCCACTCGTGGTCGAGCTGCCCGGTCGTCACCGGGATGCGGGCCGCCGACCGCGTGACCTCGTCGAGGGGCCGGTCGATCCGGGCGGCGTCGAACCGGTAGCCGCGCCGCGTGGCGGCGTCGCGCACGGCGTGCAGGTACGCGCCGACGGCGGTCACGGGGTCCGGGTGCTCCCGGAACCGGTCGAGCTGCGGGTGCGCGGTGTAGCCCCGGGTGCGGCCGAGCAGCACCGCCTGGGCGAGCAGCGCCTCGCGCCAGCACGCGGTGAGGCCCTGCCGGTCGAGCAGGGCGGGGTCCAGGGACCAGAGCCGCATGCGCAGCTCTCCTCTCGTTCAGATGTCTCGTCGGCCGTCCTCGCAGACCGCGAATTCGCTAGCCAGGCTATATTCAAGCATACGAAGCAACCAGCGACGCGTTACTATCCCTTCGTGGATCCAGCACTCGCGCCGCGTGACGGCGACCAGCCGTCGATCATGGACCCGCGCGTGATGGACCCCCGGGAGGAGATCGTGCGCCGTTCCGGCCTGGACGACGCCGACGTCGACCAGGTCGTGCGCGTGCTGGAGGCCCTGCGCCGGTGGCGCGAGGCCGAGCGCCGCATGAGCGAGGCCTCCCGCGCGTACATGAAGCTCGGCGAGACCGACATGAAGGCGGTCCGCTTCGTCATCGCGCTGCAGAACCAGGGCCGGGTCGCCACACCGGGGGCCATCGCCGCGCACCTGGGCATCACGACGGCGTCGACCACCAAGCTCATCGACCGCCTCGTGGCGGGCGGCCACGTGCGGCGGTTTCCGCACCCGTCCGACCGGCGCAGCCTCGCGATCGAGGTCAGCGAGGAAACGCGGCGCGTCGCCCGCGAGACCGTCGGACGCAGCCACGCGCGCCGGTTCGACGCCGCCGCCCGCCTCACCCCCAAGGAGCGCGAGATCGTGACCCGCTTCCTGGACGACCTGGCGGACTCCGGCGACGCCGGCGCCCGCTGACCCGCCCCGCAGCCGCATCCCGCCGGATGGCGGGCGAACGGCCCCCGGAGCGCCACGTCCGGCGGGTGCTCCGCCACGCCGCCCGCGCCGAGACTGGTGTGCACCCATCGGTGCAGGACCGTGGAACGAAGGAGTTCTGATGGCTGAGAGCGTGCAGCGACCCCCGTTCGACCCCGAGCTGGAGGCGGCGCTCGCGCTGCTGTCCGACCAGCTCCCGCCGACCATCACGCCCGAGATGATCCCGCTGCTGCGACAGGCCGGCCCGGGGCTGGACCCCGGGGTGGACGCAGCGCTCGATCAGGCCGGCGTCACTCGCCAGGACGTGACCGTCCCCGGGTACGGCGGTGACGAGATCCAGGTGAGCGTGCTGCGACGCCGGGACAGCACCGGCGTCCGGCCGGGGATCTACCACACCCACGGCGGCGGCATGATCATGGGCGACCGGTTCGTGGGGCTCGACGTGCTCCTGGGCTGGATCACCACGCTCGACGTCGTCGTGGTCACCGTCGAGTACCGTCTCGCGCCCGAGTTCCCCGACCCGTACCCCGTCCGCGACTGCTACGCCGGACTGCTCTGGACGGCGGAGCACGCCGACGAGCTCGGCATCGACCTCGACCACCTGATCATCGCCGGAGCCAGCGCGGGCGGCGGGCTCGCCGCAGGCACCGCGCTGCTCGTCCGCGACGAGGGCGGCCCCGCGCTGGCCGGGCAGGTGCTGATCTACCCCATGCTCGACGACCGCGACGCGACGGTCTCCACGACCCAGATCGACGGCGTCGGCGTCTGGGACCGCGGCTCGAACCGCACCGGGTGGCAGGCCCTGCTCGGGGACCGGTGCGGCACCGACGACGTCTCCGTGTACGCCGCCCCCGCGCGCGCCACCGACCTGACGGGCCTCCCGCCCGCGTTCGTCGACTGCGGCAGCGCGGAGGTCTTCCGGGACGAGGACGTCGCCTACGCCACCGCACTGTGGCACGCCGGCGTGCAGGCCGAGCTGCACGTCTGGCCCGGCGGCTTCCACGGGTTCGACCTGATGGCACCGCACAGCGCACTGGGCCAGGCCGCGCACGCCGCCCGGGACGCGTGGGTGGCCCGCGTCCTCGGCGCCTGAGACAGCCGCCGGGCACGCCCCGGCTAGGGTGGGACCACCCGCGCGATGGAGCGAACGATGCAGGAGCTGGTCGGCCGCCTGACGGCCCTGGACCCCGAGGCGAGCGAGACGCTCAAGGTCGTGGCCTACTTCGACGCGCTGATCGCCGGCGGCGTCGGCCTGGACGCGCTGCTCCGGGGCGCGGCCGTGCTCAGCGGGGCCGTCGCCGGGGCGTTCGACGGCCGGCGCGCGCACCGCGTCGCGCCCGACGGCGGCCGGCTCGCCGCGACGGCGGACGGCGCGCGGCCCGAGCCCGGCTGGCCCACCCGTACCGCGGGGAGCGCGACGGTGTGGCTGGAGCGGGAGGGACCCCCGCACGCGAACGACGCGATGGTCGTGGAGCGGCTGGCGCTCGCGGTGGACCTCGCGACGGCGCGCCGCCCCGGCGGCACGGGCGGCGCCCTGGACGTCGCTCTCGACGCCGCCCGCGACGTGGCCGACCGGCGGGTCGCGCTGTCCCGACTCCGGCTGGACGGCGCGCGTGACCTGCGCGTCGCGGCGCTCCCCGTCGCGAGCGACCCGGGCGCCGCGCCGTCGACCGTGGTGGCGACGCCGCACGGCCTGGTGCGCGCGGCGGTGCTCCGCCGGGGTGTCACGCCGGCCGGACCCGTCGGCATCGGGGTCGCCGGGCCGGGCGAGGAGCTCCCGGAGTCGTTCCGGACGGCCCTGCTGGCGTTCCGGCTGGTGCCCGGCGGTCCAGGCGCCGCCGTCGTCGACGCCGCGGAGCTCGGGGTGCTGCTCGCCGCCGTCGGGGCGCTCGAACCGGTGGCTGCGCGGCTGCCCGACGTCGTCGCGCTCGCCCGGCTGGACGCGCGCACCCGCACGGTGCTGGAGGTGCTGGCCGGGTCCGACAGCGTGCGCGCGGCCGCGGCCACCCTGGGCATGCACCACTCGACCCTCCAGGCCCGCCACGAGGCCCTGACCGGGGACCTCGGCTACGACCCGAGGTCCCCGGACGGCCGCACCCGTCACCGCCTGGCCAGCCTCCTGCTCCGCCTGAGCCCGGAGATCCCGGACTCAGGCGGTCGGGTCAGAGGACGGCGCCCAGGAGGAGGACCGTCAGGAGGGCCACCACCGACAGGACCGACTCCATGAGCGACCAGGTCTTGAAGGTCTGGCCGACCGTCATGCCGAAGTACTCCTTGACCAGCCAGAACCCGGCGTCGTTCACGTGGGACAGGAACACCGAGCCCGCGCCGATCGCCAGGACCAGCAGCGCCGCCTGGGTGGGGTCGAGGCCTGCGGCGAGCGGCGCCATGATGCCGGCGGCCGTGATCGTCGCGACGGTGGCCGAGCCGGTCGCGATGCGGATCAGCGCGGCCACCAGCCAGCCGGCCAGCAGCGGCGTGATGCCGGCGTCCGCGATCCCGGAGGCGATGACCTCGCCGACGCCGGAGTCGACCAGCGTCTGCTTGAAGCCGCCGCCGGCGCCCACGATGAGCAGGATCCCCGCGATGGGCGCGAACGACGAGCCGACCAGGTCACCGAGCTGCTGCCGGGTGCGTCCCGTGCCCGTGCCGAACGCGACCAGGGCGAACAGGGACGTCAGCAGCAGGGCGACGAGCGGCTCGCCGAGGAACTCCAGGACGGTGCCGTAACCGGTCTCGCCGGCGCCCGCGATCTCGACCACCGACCGGGCCAGCATGAGGATCACGGGCAGCAGCACGACCAGGACCGACATGCCGAACGACGGCTTGCGCAGGGTGGCGGCGGGGGCGACGGCGGTCGCCGTGCCGCCGGCACCCGTGGTGCCGCCCGTGCCGCCCGTGCCGGTCGCGGCGTCGTCGGTGCCGGAGTCGGGCACGCCCAGGACCGTCGTTGGCGGCGCGAGCCGGACCCAGCGCGTGAGCGGGATCGCCAGGAGCGGCCCGGCGACGATCACCGTCGGGACGGCGACCAGCAGGCCGAGCCCGAGCGTGAGGCCGAGGTTCGCGCCGAGGGCGTCGATGGCGAGGAGCGGTCCGGGGTGCGGCGGCACGAGGCCGTGCAGCGCCGACAGGCCCGCGAGGGCCGGGATGCCGACCAGCACCGGGTTGGTGCGCACGCGACGGGCCACGATCATCACGACCGGGATGAGCAGCACGACGCCCACCTCGAAGAACAGCGGGATGCCGATCACGAACGCGATCAGGGCCATGGCCCACGGCAGGCGCGCGGCCGGTGTCCGGTCCAGGATCGTGTCGACGATGCGGTCGGCGCCGCCCGAGTCGATGAGCAGCTTGCCGATGATCGCGCCGAGCGCGATGAGCACGCCCACGCCCGCGACGGTGCTGCCCAGCCCGGCGGTGAAGCTGGTGAAGGTGTCGGTGAGGCCGATCCCGGCCACGAGCGCGAGCACCCCGGACCCCAGGACGAGCGCCAGGAACGGGTGCAGCTTGAGCCAGACGATCAGCGCGACGATGACGGCGATGCCCGCCACCGCGGCGACGACGAGCTGCGGCGTCGAGGCGGCCGGTGCGGCGGCGTCGGCGGCCTGTGCCGTGATCTGAGCCATGACCTGAGCCGTGGCGTGGGCGAGCGGGTGGGCGGTGTGGAGCATCAGTGGTCCTCGGGCGTGGTGGGTGCGGGGGTGGCCTCGGGGTCGCCGAGGCGGTGCAGGATCTCGTCGACGATCTCGTCGGGTCGCGGCGTGACGTCGACGGCGAAACCGGCCTCGTCGTCGTGCAGGGGCTCGAGGGTGGCGAGCTGGCTGTCGAGCATCTCGGGCTTCATGAAGTGCCCGGCCCGCCCCTGGATGCGGGTGCGCAGCAGGTCGTAGGAGCCGGTGAGGTGCACGAACCGGACGGTGCCGGGCGGTCCCGCGGTGGCCAGGAGCTCGCGGTAGCCACGGCGCAGGGCGCTGCACGGCACCACCGCGCTGCGGCCCTCGTTCAGCTCCTTGGCGAACCAGTCCCGGATGCCGCGCAGCCAGGGCCAGCGGTCGTCGTCGTCCAGGGGGTGGCCCGCGGCCATCTTGGCGACGTTCGCGGGCGAGTGGAAGTCGTCGCCCTCGGCGAACGACGCGCCGAGCCGGCCGGCCAGGAGGGCGGCGACCGTGGTCTTGCCCGACCCGGCCACCCCCATCACGACGACGGCGCGGGGTGTGCTGCTGCTTGTCTGGCCCGAACCCTGTGCCGAGCCTTCTGTCGAACCCTGTGTCGAGAACATCGCTGTCTCGGTGACGTCTGCGTCCATCCCCCCATCCTCACCCATTGGTCACATCATTGGGGCGTGATTCATCTCACCAATGACGGGACGGCGTCGACGCCCCGGACGCCGTGCGACCGCGGCCGAGGGCTCAACTAGAGTGGGGGGATGCCCCCGGTGCTGCACAGTCCTGTCCTCGACACGCTGGGCCGACGCATCACGGGCGGCGACCTGCCCGCCGGCACGGTGCTCACGCTGGACGGCATCGGCAGCGAGTTCGACGTCTCGCGGACCGTCGCCCGGGAGGCGATGCGCCTGCTCGAAGGGCTCGGGATGGTCCGGTCCGGGCCGCGGGTCGGCATCGTGGTGCTACCGCACGACGCGTGGAACGTGCTGGACCCCCGGGTCATCGCCTGGCGGCTCGACGGCCCCGGGCGGGCCGCGCAGCTGCGCTCCCTGACCGAGCTGCGCCAGGCGGTCGAACCGCTGGCCGCGGCCGGCGCGGCACGCGGTGCGTCGGCGGCCGTCCGCGACGAGCTGGTCGTCACCGCGGCCCGGCTGCGCGAGCTGGGCGAGAGCGGTCAGGGCGACGGCGCCCGGTTCCTGGAGCTCGACATCCGGATGCACGAGCTCCTGCTGCGGAACAGCGGCAACGAGCTGTTCAGCGCGCTGGCCGACGTGGTCGCCGTCGTCATCTCCGGGCGCATCCACCTGGGGCTCATGCCGGCCTACCCCGTGCCCGAGGCGCTCGACGCGCACGAGGAGGTGGCGCGCGCCGTCGCCGCGGGCGACGACCTCGCGGCCGAGGAGGCGATGGCGCGCATCGTGCGCGAGGTGCGCGGTGCGCTCACCGCGGACGCCCGGCGGGCCACGGACCGGGCCTGACCGAAACACCTGCTGCCTCTGGGCAGGGCGGCCGACCGTACGCCAGAATGACCGCGTGAGCTCCCACCGGCACCGACGCCCGCGCGACGCGCGCGGGCCCGTCGTCGCCTCGGTGGCCACGGCGGCGGCCCTGCTGTCGCACCTGGCGGGCGGCGGCGCGGTCCCCGGGTGGCTGGGCGTGCTGGTGCCCTGGGTGCTGTCGCTGACGGTGTGCACCGTGCTCGCGGGCCGCCGTCTGGCGCTGTGGCGCACGGTCGTGTCGGTCGGGCTGAGCCAGGTGCTGTTCCACACGCTGTTCGTGCTGGGCACCCCGGCGGGCGGGCGACCTGCCGGGCCCGCTGGGCACGGCGCGCACGGCGGGTACTCGCTGCCCGCTGCCGGGGCGGACCCGTCGGCCTACCTGCCCGACCTCGTCGGCGCGGGCCCGGCCATGTGGCTCTGGCACGGCGTCGCGGCCGCGGCGACCGTGGCCGCCCTCTTCGGTGGCGAGCGCGTGGTCGCCCGGCTCCGGGACCTGGCCGGCCGGGTGGCCGGGCGCTTCTCCCGCCGCCTCCCGGCGCGCGCCGACGTCGCCGCGCCCCTGACCGTGGTGCGCGTGCCGGCGCCCGACTGGTTCACCGGATCCTTCCCCGCTCGTCCTGAGGTGTCACCGGCGCGGCGGCGCGGACCGCCGCTGCCGCGCGCGATCTGACCCCTCTCCCGAGCACCGACCCGCCCCGTCGCGCCCGTCGTCCCGACGCGCCCGCGCGCGAGCGGTCCGTGCTGCCCTCTTCGGCCCGAAGGCGAACCGCCATGACGAGCACACCTCTGTCCACCACGTCCAGCCCCTCCAGCACTGCCACCCCCTCCACCGCCGTCCCGGCCGCCCGGCCCGGCCGCGGCGGGCCACGACGCCGCGGCCCCGGCTGGTTCGGCGCCCTCCTGCTCCGGCTGCACTTCTACGCCGGCCTGCTGGTGGGCCCGTTCATCCTGGTCGCCGCCGTGAGCGGCGCGCTCTACGCCCTGACCCCGACCATCGAGCAGGTGGCCTACCGCGACGTGCTGCACGCGCCGGTCGCCGACACGCGGCTCAGCCTCGCCGAGCAGACCCGGATCGCCCAGGAGCACGTCGGCGAGGCCGGCGCGACACCCACGGCCGTACGCCCCGCACCCGGCCCGGGCGACACCACCCGCGTCATGTTCGCCGACGAGCGCCTCGGCGAGAGCGAGTCCCGGGCGGTGTTCGTGGACCCGGGCACCGGCGAGGTCCGCGGCGACCTCACCGTGTACGGCACCAGCGGCGCCCTGCCCCTGCGCACCTGGCTCGACCAGCTCCACCGCAACCTGCACCTGGGCGACGTCGGCCGCCTCTACAGCGAGCTCGCCGCCTCCTGGCTCGGGATCGTGGCGCTCGCGGGCCTGGGTCTCTGGCTGCGTCGCGTCCTGCGGTCCCGCCGCCGGGCGGCCACGGCGCGGGACATGGTCCGGCCCGCCCGCGGGCGCACCGGGTACCGGCGGCTGTTCGGCTGGCACGCGTCGGTCGGGTTCTGGGTGCTGCTCGGGGCGCTGTTCCTCTCCGCGACGGGCATCACCTGGTCGCAGCACGCCGGGCCCCGCGTCGACGCGCTGCGCGCCGCGCTGGACTGGGGCACGCCCACGGTGGACACCAGCCTGCCGGGCGCGGCCGACGTCGGGGACCCCGGCGTGGGGGAGCACGCCCACCACGGGGCGGCCACGGCGTCCGACGGGGCGGGCGAGGCCCTGGACCCCACGCTGTTCGACGCCGTGCTCGCGACGGCGCAGACCGTCAACGTGAACACCGGCCTGGTCGAGATCACGCCGCCCGCGCAGCCCGGTACCGCCTGGGTGGTGCAGGAGATCCAGCGCAGCTACCCGACCGAGGTGGACGCCGTGGCGGTCGACCCGGAGACCCTGCAGGCCGTGCACCGCGTCGACTTCTCGGAGTTCCCGCTGGCCGCGAAGCTCGCCCGGTGGGGCATCGATGCCCACATGGGCTCGTTGTTCGGCCTGCCGCACCAGCTCGTGCTGTTCGCGCTGGCCGGCGGCATCGCCTCGCTGGTCGTGCTGGGCTACCTCATGTGGTGGCGGCGGCGCCCGACCCGGGAGCGGAGGCTCGCGGGCGGGGCGCCGCCGGAGCGGGGCGTGCTGCGGGGCGCACCGTGGTGGGGTGTCGCCCTCGTGCTCGCCGGCGCCGTCCTGATCGGCTGGTGGCTGCCGCTGGTCGGCTGGACGCTCGCGGCCTTCGTCGTGCTCGACGTGCTCCTGGGCCTGCGCGGGCGCCGGGCGGGCGGTGTCAGGGCCGGAGCAGCACCTTGATCGCGCGCCGCTCGTCCATGGCGCGGTAGGCCTCCGCGACCTCGGACAGGGGCAGCGTCAGGTCGAACACCCGCCCCGGGTCGATCTCGCGCTTCCACACCAGGTCCAGCAGGTGCGGCAGGTAGGCCCGCACGGGTGCGATACCGCCGCGCAGGCCCTTGTTCCCCCAGAACAGGGTGTCCACCGGCAGGTCGCCGTGCGGCACGCCGACGATGCCGATCGTGCCGCCCGGCCGCACCAGCTCGACCGACTGGGCCCGGGCCTGCTCGGTGCCGACGCACTCCAGGACCGCGTCGGCACCGATGCCCTCGGTGAGCTCCAGCACCTGGGCCAGGCCCTCCTCGCCGCGCTCGGCGACGATGTGGGTGGCACCGAACTCGCGCGCCACCTGCTGCCGGTCCGCGTGCCGGCTCATCGCCACGATGGTGGTCGCGCCGAGCTGGGCGGCCGCCAGCACACCGCTCAGCCCGACGGCGCCGTCTCCCACCACCACGACGCTCGAACCCGGCCCGACGCCGGCCGAGACGGCCGCGTGCCAGCCGGTGCACATCACGTCCGACAGGCTCAGCAGGCTCGGCACCAGGTCGGCATCCGGTTCGCCGGGGGTCGCGAGCAGGGTGCCGTCGGCGTTCGGGACGCGGATCTTCTCGGCCTGGCAGCCGTCGTACCCGCCGCCGTGCAGGCAGTTGGCCTGCATCCCCTTGCGGCACACCGCGCAGGTGTTGTCGCTGTGCAGGAACCCGCCGACCACGAAGTCGCCGGGCCTGACCGTGGTGACCGCCGCCCCCACCTGCTCGACGACGCCGACGTACTCGTGCCCGATCGGCGTGGGCCGCCGCACCGGGGCCACGCCCCGGTAGCGCCACAGGTCCGACCCGCACACGCAGGTGGCCACGGTCCGGACCACGGCGTCGGTCGGTTCGACGATCGCGGGGTCGGCCCGCTCCTCGAAGCGGACGTCCCCGGCTCCATGAATGATCGCTCCTCGCATGCCCCTATTGACGCATGCCGTGTCGAATCGGGCGGACCCCCAGGCGACCGGTTCAGCCGCGCGCGGCCCGGACGACGTCGGCCAGCGGCGTGACCGGGCGGCCCAGGAGGCGGGCCAGGTCGTCGCTGGAGGTCTCCAGGTCGCCCGCCGCGATCGACGCGTCGATCCCGGCGACGAAGCCCGCCGTCCCGGCGTCGAGCCCGGCCTGCTCCAGCTCGGCCGTGTACTCCTCGACCGGGAGGTCGCGGTAGGCCACCGGGGTGCCGGTGACGTCGCTGATCGTGGCCGCCAGCTCGGCGAACGTGAACGCCTGGCCGCCCAGCTCGTGCACCACGACGTCGCCGTCGTCGGTGAGCAGGGCCGTGGCGGCGGCGCCGGCGTAGTCGGCGCGCGGGGCCGCCGAGACCTTGCCGGTACCGGTGGCGCCCACGATCTCGCCGCGCTGGAGGAACTCCTCCAGGCGCTCGGTGTAGTTCTCGGTGTACCAGCCGTTGCGCAGCACGGAGACCGGGAGGCCGGAGGCACGCAGCGCCTGCTCGGTGGCCTGGTGCTCGCCGGCGAGCGGGTTGCTGGTCTCGTCGGCGTTGAGGATGCCCGTGTAGACGATGCGCTCCACGCCCGCGGCCTGCGCGGCGTCGATCACGGCCGCGTGCTGCGGCACGCGCCGGCCGGGCTCGCTGCCGGAGACGAGCAGGAGCCGCTGCACGCCGGCCAGGGCCGCGGGCAGCGTCTCGGGGCGGTCGTAGTCGCCCTCGCGCACCTGCACGCCACGGGCGGCGAGGTCGGCGGCCTTGTCCGGCGTGCGCACGACGGCGACGACGTCGGCGGCCGGGACGCCGCGGGACAGGAGCTCGGCGACGACGAGGCGGCCGAGGTGGCCGGTGGCTCCGGTGACGGCGTAGGTGGTCATGTCATTTCTCCGTTGCTGGGAGGGGTTCACCGCCCGCCGGTTGCGGACGGTTAGTGCTTTCGAATCGAAAGTACACCACATTCCGACGGTGCGCGGTACCCTGTGTCGTGTGAGCGCCACCGACCCCTCTGCCGTCCGTCCGGATGACGGCCGTCCCGTGGGCGCGGACCCGGCCGGCGGTCCCACGCAGGAGCTGGTGGTCGACGTCTTCGCCCGGGGCTGCACGTCGCGCGCCGCGTTCGAGGTGGTCACGTCGAAGTGGGCCTCGCTGGCGCTCATCGCGCTGGGGGAGGGGCGCTACCGGTTCAACGCCCTGCGCCGCCGCGTCGAGGGCGTCAGCGAGAAGATGCTGTCCCAGACCCTGCAGGCCCTGGAGCGCGACGGCATGGTCACCCGCGAGGTGGTCACCACCATCCCGCCGCGCGTGGAGTACGGCCTGACGCCGCTCGGCGAGCAGGTCGCCCAGCGGCTGCGGGCGCTGGCGGACCTCCTGGAGGCCACGGCGGCGGAGGCGGCCGCGACGGGTTCGTCCCCCGGGGGTTCCGCGGACGACTCGGGCCGCTGACCCCCCGGGGGATCACCTGCCCGTGCGCGTGCCCGCCACGTCCAGGTCCCACTCCAGGCCCCACCGATCGCGCACCAGCGCCCGCCCTGCCTCGGTGACGTCCAGCCCCCGGCCCGACCGGTGCCGGACCACCCATCCGGCCCCGAGGAACCGCGCCCCCACCGCGGAGCCGAGCGCGCCCGCCAGGTGCGGACGTCGTTCGGTCCAGTCCAGGCACGCGCGCGTGGTGGGCCGGCGGGCTGCGACGGCGCCGTCGACGTCCACCCCGAGCTCCCGCAGGCCGGCCGCTCCCGGGCCGGTCAGGGTGAGCTCGTCGCGGCCGGCGAGCCACCCGCAGCGCACCCAGGCGTCCGTCAGGCCGGTGCCGAGCCGCCCGGCAAGGTGGTCGTAGCAGAACCGGGCCGCGGCCAGGTACTCCGCCCGGCGGCTGCGCCGGTAGCCCGACACGGGAGCGGCGTCGGCGAGCATGCCGAGCGACTCCAGCGCCGCCGCGACGTCGGGCCCCGCCAGCGTGTAGTAGCGGTGCCGGCCCTGGGTGCGGGCGGTCACCAGGCCGGCGTCCGCCAGGACCGTCAGGTGCTCGGAGGCCGTGGAGGCGCTCACCCCGGCCGCCGCGGCCAGCTCGCCCGCGGGGCGGCTCGTGCCGTCCAGGAGCAGGTTCAGGAACGTCGACCGTGCCGGGGTGGACAGCGCCCGGCCCACGGCGGTGAAGTCCCGGTCCCGGCTCATGCGCCGACCGTACGGCGCGGACATTTCGGCGTCCACCGAAGCATCCCCGGCCTACCGTCCCGGCATGGACCAGACCCGCACGGCCCCCGTGCACCGCACCCCGTCCCACCCCTACGCGACCCGCCTGCACTGGACCGGGTCGACCGGCGGCGGCCCGCGCTCCTACTCCCGCGACCACACCGCCGTCGCAGCGCCCGCCACCCCCGTCGTCGAGCTCAGCGCCGACTCCGCCTTCCGCGGAGACCCCGACCGGCTCAACCCCGAGCAGCTCGTCGTGATGGCGGCGTCGTCGTGCCAGATGCTGTCGTTCCTCGGGGCCGCTTCCCGTGCCGGGGTCGACGTGCTCGCCTACGACGACGCGGCCACCAGCCACCTCGACCTGACCGCGTCGCCCGCCCGGCTCGGCACCATCCGCCTGGCCGTGACCGTCACCGTGGCGGCGGGGACCGACGAGGCCGTGGTGTACGAGCTCGCCGAGCAGGCCCACCACGCCTGCTACGTGGCCTCCTCGCTCGCGGTCGGCGTCGAGGTCGGCGTCACGGTGCGGTTCCGGTGAGCGCCCACCCGCAGGACCTGGAGGTCCTCCTGCCCGACCGCCCCGGGGCGCTCGCGGACCTGGGCCAGGCCCTCGGCGAGGCCGGGGTCAGCCTGGAGGGCGGCGGCGTCTTCGCGGTCGGGCCGGACGCCGGTCCGGGCCACGCCGTGGCGCACTACCTGGTGCACGACGGCGCCCGCGCGCTGCGGGCGGTCACGGCCGCCGGTCTCGGGCCCGCCGTGGTGCGCGACGTCGTGCTGGCCCGGCTGGACCAGGAGGTGCCCGGTCAGCTCGGCACGCTCGCGCGCCGGCTGGGTGACGCCGGCGTCAACGTGCGGGTCCAGTACAGCGACCACGTCGGCAACCTGGTGCTCCTGGTCGCCGAGGCGGACCGGGCGGCCTGCCGTGCGGTCGTCGCGGACTGGGCGAGCGGCCCGTTCGGCCGGCGGGGCGGACGCCGCGGCTGACCGCCCCCCGTCAGGCCCCGGCCGGGCCGGACAGCCGGTCCAGAGCGGCCACGACGAGGGCCGTCACGCCGGTCTCCAGCGTCGGGTGCGGCACCGGGGCGAACCGCGGGGAGTGGTTGGAGGGGATGTCCCGGTCCGTGGTGCCCGCGCTCTGCGCCGCGAAGAAGGCCGCCGGGTCCCAGCCGCCGAGCAGCCAGTACACCAGCGGCACCCCGGCGGCGGTGGCGAGCACGCTCACGTCCTCGCTGCCCGACACCGGACCGGGGTCGATCACGCGCTCCGCGCCGAACTGCGCCGCCAGCACCGCGCGCGTGCGCTCGGTCTCGACCAGATCGTTGACCAGCGGCGGGAACGACTCGCCCGGCGTGATCCGCGGGGGCTCGGGCGCACCCGCGGCGTCGGCCTCACCGCGGACGATGCGCTCGATCGCGGCCAGCACCCGGGCCCGCACCGCCTCGTCGAACGAGCGCACGTTCACGCCGAGCGCCGCCTCGTCCGGGATGATGTTGTCCTTGGTGCCCGCCTGCAGCCGCCCCACCGTGACCACCGCGGCGTCCCCGGCGGCCACCTCCCGCGACACGACCGTCTGCAGGCGCATCACCGTGGCCGCCGCCATCACCACCGGATCCACCGTGGCCTCGGGCCGGGAACCGTGCCCGCCGCGACCCACCAGGCGGATGTCGAGGACGTCCGTGCCGGCGAACGCCGGGCCGGCGTGCAGCCCCAGCAGGCCGGCCGCCACCGGCGCCACGTGCTGGCCCAGCACGATGTCCGGGCGGGGCACGCGGTCGTACAGGCCGCCGTCGACCATCGCGTCCGCCCCGGTGCCGAGCTCCTCGGCCGGCTGGAAGACGACGACCACGGTGCCCGACCACGCCGCACGCCCCCGGGCCAGCAGGTCCGCCGCGCCCAGCAGGGCCGTGACGTGCACGTCGTGCCCGCACGCGTGCATGACGCCGGACTCGACACCCTCCGCCGTCGTGGTGCGCACCGTGCTGGCGTAGGGCAGCCCGGTGTCCTCCGTGACGGGCAGCGCGTCCATGTCGGCGCGCAGCAGCACGCACGGACCGTCGCCGTTGCCCAGCACCCCGGCCACGCCGGTCCCGCCGATCCCGGTGTGCACCACGTACCCCGCCGCGGCGAGACGCTCGGCGACCAGGGCCGCCGTCCGGGTCTCCTGGTAGGACAGCTCGGGGTGCTCGTGCAGGTCGACGTAGGTCTCGCGCAGCCCGGCCAGCAGCCCGGGCAGGGGCGCCAGGACGGACCCGGCCAGGGGCGGGGGCACCGGCGCGGCGGCCGGCGCCGGGGCGGGGCGTGCGGGAGGAACGGTCATGAGGCCCACCATCGCACCGACGCGCCGGATCCGCGCCGGGACCGGGCCCGCGCGACAAGTCGCCGGGCCCCTGCGAGGCTGGATCGGGTCCTGGCGCGGGTCCGGGGCGGAAAGGACCGCATGAGACGCAGAGCTTCGGCACGGATGGTCCGGTCGGCCGCACTGGCGGGGCTGCTGGCCCTCGGCGGCACGGCCGCCGCCGCCCCGGCGGCGGTGCCCGGGACACCGGTGGTCGTACCCGCCGCCGTGCCGGACCCGGCGCCCGACCAGTCCGTCGTGACCGTCGCCGTGGGCGCCGACCGCACCGGGACGCGCACCGTCGCACCGCTCGCGGGCACGACCCTCGGCCTCTTCGCCACCGCGGACGCCACCGACCCCGTGGACCCCACCTGGGGCGTGTGCACGTCCGACGCCGACGGCGACTGCAGCTTCGTGGTCCCCGGCACCGCGCCCGGGGGACCGAACGCCGGGGCACAGTGGTGGGTGCGCCAGATCGACGCACCGTCCGGCTGGTTCACCAACCCCACGCTGCGCACCGGACCCGGCTCCGGATCGAGCTCGAACGCCAGCCCCTACGTCTTCCAGGCGCCGGCGCTCGCGGGCGGGACGACCTACTCGTCGACGTCGGACTTCATGGTCGGCACGGCGGGCAGCGGGCGTCCCGTGACCGACTCCGAGGGCGTGTGGCAGCAGTCCCGGACGAACCCGCCGCTGCCGGAGCGGTGCGGGCTGGACGTCGCGCTCGTGCTCGACCTGTCCTCCTCGGTGAGCTCCAGCGAGCTCGTGGCGCTCAAGGGCGCGGCGGACACGTTCACCGACGCGCTGGTGGGCACGCCGTCGCGGATGGCCGTCTTCTCGTTCGACGGCAGCTCGCCGAGCACGAGCGTCGGCGCGAACGTCCCCGACCTGACGAACGTGTCCACCCAGGCCGGGGCGGACGAGTTCAAGGACGTCTACGCGGGCTGGACCACGGGCAGCGGCACCAACTGGGACCGCGGGCTGTGGGCGGTCGCCGACGCCGCGCCGGACTACGAGCTGACGGTGGTGATCACCGACGGCAACCCCACCCGGTTCAGCGCCGACCCGCTGCTCGGCACCGGCGGTACCACCCACTTCCGCGACGTCGAGAACGGCATCTACTCGGCCAACGCGGTCAAGGGCGAGGGCTCGCGGCTCGTCGCCCTCGGCGTGGGGGACGGCGTGGACGACGTGACCCGGCTGAACCTGCGGGCACTGTCCGGGCCCACCCTGTTCGACGGCACGAACGTGCTGGAGGCCGACTACTTCGACGCCGCCGACTACGCCGAGGCCGGCGCCGCGCTGCAGGACCTCGCGCTGTCGCAGTGCCAGGGCTCGGTGAGCGTGTTCAAGGAGATCGTCCCGGCGCAGAACACCGGCGACGACGTGACCGGGTCCGTCCCGGCCGGCGCGGGCTGGGTGTTCGACGCGAGCGCGTCCGCGCCCGGCGTGACCGTGGACCCGGCGACGGCGACCACCACCGACGACGGTACCGGCGGCGTGAGCTTCGACCTGGCGTACCCGACCGGCACGCTGACGTCGGACGTCACCGTGGCCGAGACCCAGCAGCCCGGGTACGAGCTGGTGGCCCCCGGCGGGCAGAACGCGGTCTGCGTCAACCGGTCGACGGGCGACCCGGTCGCGGTCAGCAACGTCGACGACCCGGCGCGGCCCGGCTTCGTGGTCGACCTGCCCGCCACGGAGCTCGTCTCGTGCACGGTCTACAACCGGCCGTCGGCGGGCGTCGTCGTCGACAAGGAATGGGTGATCGACGGCGAGACGTACGCCGACGGCGAGCAGCCTGACGGCTTCACTGCGCAGGCGAGCCTCACCGGACCGGGCGGCGCCGAGGCCACGCCGCAGCCCTGGGGCGAGGCCCGCGAGGGCTATGACGTCGGTGCGGGCGTCACCGTCGACGAGAGCGCCCAGGTGCCCGAGGACTGCACGGCCGACGACGCCCTGGTCACCGCCGTGGACGGCGACCCGGCCGAGGCCGCGCTGCCGTACGAGACGACGGCCGCGCTGCCGTTCCGCGAGGTGGTGGTGACGAACACGGTCACGTGCCTGACGCCGACGCCGACGCCGACGCCGACGCCCACGCCGACTCTGACGCCCGAGCCGACCGGTTCCCCGACGCCACCAGGCCCCGGTGGCGGGGCGCCACCCCCTGACGGCGGCCCGGGCGACGGCGGCGGTTCCGACGACGGCGGGACAGGCCCCGGGGGAACAGGTCCCGGTGGAACGGGGGCCACCGGACCGGACCCCGGTGCGAGCACCCCCGGCGCGGGGCTCGCCACGGCCGGCGCCGACGTCACGGCCCTGCTCAGCCTCACGCTGGTGCTCCTGACCTGCGGCTGGGCGCTCGTCCGCGCCGCCCGCCGCCGGGCCGTGGCAGTCCGCCCGACGGCGGCCCGGCCGGGTGACGGAAGATCGGCCGACCGGTAGAACGCCGGCCAGTCGGTAGAAGGTCAGGTGGTCGGCACCCCGGGGTACCGACCACCTGACCTTCTACCGACCACCCGGCCGGGCCGCGCGTCTCAGCGCCGCTTGACCCCCAGGTCCGCGGTCGCCTCCGAGGCACCGAGGTCGTCGGTGCCGGCGTACCCGGCCGTGATCGTGTACTGGCCCGCGCGCAGCAGCGGCGGGACCAGCACGTCGGCCTTGCCGTGACGCAGCGTCACGGTGCGCTGGTAGGGGTGGCGGTCGCCGTCCTGGCCCACGGTGACGGTCACCCGGCCCGACGGCGTGACGTCCTCGGCGGACACGGTGACCTTGACCAGGAACGGCTCCAGCGGGCGGACCGAGGACGGCGCCTTGATCCGTGTGCTGGTGGCCGCGGGCAGCAGGTCCGCGGGTACCAGGGCGCTGACCGCGCTGCGGTGCACGCCGCCCTCGTCGGTGCCGGCGTAGACCCACGCACTGTCGGGGCTCACGGTCAGGGACCGCACCGACATCGCCGTCAGGTCGCCCGAGGCCGACGCCCAGGTGGCGCCGCCGTCGGCCGAGACGAGCACCCCGGCGCCGTTGGCTGCCAGACCGTACGGCTTCCAGCGGGCGGCACCGGCGACCAGGAGCTGCGTGCCGGCGGCCGGGCCGTCCGGCACCTGGACCGCGACGAACGTGCCTACCGCGGCGGAGGTGTTCGGCACCTCGGCGTCGGCGAAGGTCTCGCCGCCGTCGGTGCTGACGCGGATGCCCGGCGTCTCGCCGATCACCACGTGGTCGGTGTCGGCCGGGTCGACCCACACCGACCGCGCCTCGTCCTGCGTCAGGCGCGTGATCGTCCTGCCCAGGTCGTCCGACCGGTACAGACCGGACGCCGTCGCCAGCCACAGCCGGTTCTCGTCCACCGGGTCGACCACGACCTGCTGCACCAGCACCTCGTGCGCGTAGCTGGTCCACGTCTCGAACCCGTCGGTCGAGACCATGAGGCCCGTGTCCACGAGCGAGGTGTAGCCCACGGCCACGGTGCCCTCGTCGTGCGGGGACAGGCCCAGCGCCGTCGCGCTGAAGCCGCCGGTGGGGCCCACCTGCGTCAGGTCGGCGTCGGACCCGCCCGCGGGCGCCGTCAGGATGCGGCCCCCGCCGAACGCGTTGGCGCCGATCGCCCAGACGGTGCGGTCGCCGAGCGGCGACTGCGTCACCTCGGAGACCTGGCGGCCGATGACACCCTCGTGGCCGATCGAGCCCCAGTTCTGCTCGTCCGGGGCGAGGTCGGCGACGGACCGCTGGTGCAGGCCCTCGAAGTCGACGGCGCGCAGCACGGGCTCGCCGTCGCCGTCGACGCCCGCGTGGACGCCGGAGACGTCGCTGCCGGAGACCCCGGTCTTGGTCCACTCCTGGCCGTCGTTCGTCGTGTAGATGCCGGCGTTCTCCATCGACATGACGATCTGGGTGGCTGGGGTGCCGGGCCAGTGGTCCACGTCGGTGGCGAGCGGGCCGTTCACGGGCAGCGGGTGGGTCTGCCACGTCGTGCCGAGGTCGGTGCTCGTGCTGTAGGACGACAGGCCCGATGCGTACACGGTGCCGTCGGTCAGCGCGGTGACGGTGACGTAGGACTGCTCGGTGTCGGCGCCCTCCGTCCAGGTCGCGCCGGAGTCCGTCGAGGTCAGCGCGACGCCGTCCCCGCGGATCAGCACGGCCGTGGAACCGTCGGCCACGACGCCCTGCGGGCGGTCGCGGTACTCGGTGGTCACGTACGGCTGCGTGACCTCGCTGCCGCCGTCGAGGACGTCCGCGATGCGGTAGACGCCGTCGTAGGTGGTGACGAGCAGGTCGTCGCCCGCGAACGCGGCGCCCGAGACGAGGTCGTCCCACTGCGGGGCGACGCGCCGCCAGCGCTGGCCGCCGTCCTTGCTCAGGTAGAGACCGTCGCCGGTGACCGCGGCGAGGGCGTCGCCGTGGGCGACGAGCTCGCTGATCGCGACGTCCGGGAACGGCAGCACGGTCCAGGTCCGGCCCGCGTCGGCCGTGTGCACGATGCGGCCGTTGTAGCTCGGGTCGAGGGTCACGTTGCCGGCGGCACCGTTCAGGGCGACGTAGAAACCGCCGGGCGTGGCCGTGTCGGCCACGGGGATGCCCCAGCCGTCGGCCACGGGCATGCTGCGCACCCGCTGCCACGTGGCTCCGTGGTCGGTGGTGACGAACGGGTGCACGCCGGTGCCGGCCATCGCCAGGCCGGTGCCCGGGGCGGTGGGGGAGGTGGCGAGCTCACGGGCCGCGCCCGACAGGCCGACCTGCTCCCACGCGCCGGGCTGGTCGGCGCCCTCGGACTGCACGCCGCCCGTACCGGTCAGGGTGCGTCCGCTGACGGTCGCCCGGGCGTCGAGCGTGTACGTGCCGGGCTCGTCCAGCGGCACGGTGCCGCGGTACCAGCCCTGGCTGTTGCCGACGGCGGTCAGCGCCGCGGTGTACTGCTCGCCGGACGGGGCCGTGGCCCGCACGGTCGGCGCCGTCTCGGGTGCCATCGGCGTGCGGACGAAGACGTCGGTGGACCCGGTGGCCAGCGACGGCGAGGACTGGACCTGCAGGGGCCGCACGTACGCGGCGTACGGGACGCGCACGGTGCTGCCGTCCGAGACGGTGCCCACCACGACGCCGGAGGTCTCGCCGTCGACGGCCCCCGCGGCGGGGCTGGTGGTGTCCGGGGTCACGGTGAGGTCGACCGACGCGCTGCGTCCGGCCGGGATGCGCACCTGGCGCGCGGAGAGCTTCGCCTCGCCCGTGCTGCCCGGGGCGGCCTCCGTGGCGAGCCTGACGGTCACGGCCTTGGTGCCGGAGTTGCGCAGCACGACGGTGCTGGTGCGCTCCGGGCGGCCGCCCATGTCGGCCAGCCCGAGCGAGACGGCGTCGGGGGAGGCGGTGACGTGCTGGTCCACGGCGGCGGCGACGTCGAGCGTGCCGGCGCCCTGGGCGGACGGGGACGCGTCGGCGTCGGCGGGCTCCGTGACGGGGTCCATGGCCTGCGCGCTGCCGATGAGGGTCGCGCGCAGCTGCTGCGCGGTCTGCTCGGGGCGGGCCTGGGCCAGGAGGGCGGCGGCGCCGGCGACGTGCGGTGCGGCCATCGAGGTGCCGGACATCCGGTACTGGTCGCCGTCCACCCCGTACATGGCCGGGATGTCGGACATGATCTCGTAGCCGGGGGCCACGATCTCGGGCTTGAGCGTCATCGCGTCGCTCGGCCCACGGGAGCTGAAGTCAGTGATCGTGTCGGTCCGGTCCACGGAGCCGATGGTGGCGCGCGCGGTGCCCGCCGCGACCTCCGCCTTGAAGGTCTGGTACTGGGCCGAGGCGATGTTCATCATCACCAGCGACTCGCGCCGCAGGTCGAAGCCGCCGCCCGCCAGGATGTTCGCGGAGCCCTGCGGGCTCGCGCCGCCGTCGTCCCCGGCCGGGTCGGTCGGGCTCGGCGTGTACAGCAGGGCGCCCACGGCGCCGTGCTCCTCGGCGAGCTGGGCCTGCAGCAGGTGCGGGCCCAGGACCTGGCCCAGCGAGGTGGTCGTCATGCTCTGCATGACGACGATCGCGCCGCGCACGTCGCCGGCCTGCTCGTAGTCCTCCTCCTCGAAGCCGTCGCCGACGTCGACCAGGCGGGCCGTGATGCCGCCCGCGGGCGGGTTGGCCGACATCGGGAAGCGGGTCACGTCCAGCGGACGGGGCGCGTCACCCCGCCGGGCGCCTGCCAGCGTGAGCGTGGGGTCGGCGACGCCGGTCACGCTCGCGCCGACGGCGATGACCCCCTCGGCCGCGGCCGGCGAGCTCACCGTCTGGTCGCCGGGGCCGGCGTTGCCGGCCGCGGCCACGACCACGACGCCCTGCCGCACGGCAGCGGTGGAGGCGCGGCCGAGCGGGTCGGTGCCGTCGCCGGGCGTGCCCAGGCTCATGTTCACGACGTCGGCCGGGTAGTCGCCCAGCGGGTCGGTCGCGGCCTCCAGCGCCAGCAGCAGGTCCTCGGTGGTGCCGCCGCCGCCTGCGTCCATGGCCTTCCAGGCCGTGAGCGTGACGTCGGGTGCCATGCCGGTCAGGTTGTCGCCGCCGGCGCCGACGATGCCGGCCACGTGGGTGCCGTGCATGTGGTCGTCCATGGGGTCGGCGTCGTCGTTGACGAAGTCGTACCCGTCGGCCACGCGGTGGCCGGGGCCGAACCCGGCCCCGAGGTCGGGCAGCGTGTAGTCGATGCCGGTGTCGATGATCGCCACGGTGCGGCCCTCGCCGGTGACGGGCACGCCGTCGGCGTCCTGCTGCTCCCAGACCTGCGGCGCGCCGGTGGCGGGGATGTTGGCCTCCTGGCCCAGGATCCGCACGGGCGCGTCCTCGGTGACCCGCGCGACCCCGGGGGCGGAGCGCAGCTCGGCCAGGTCGGCGGGGTCCACGGTGGCCACGACGGCGGACAGCAGCCCGGTGACCGACTTGGCGTGGTCGAGGTCGACGCCCTGCCGCTCGATCCAGGCGGTGACGCCCTCCTGTGCCTGCGTGACCTCGTCGACCGCGGCGCGGTAGTCGGCGGCGAAGGCGCTGCGCGCCCGCGCCGAGGTCGGGCCACCGGCGGTCCGCGCCGCGGCGACCTCGTCCTGGCCGACGACGTCGGCCGCCGTCGGGGTCTCGAGCTCGATGATGACCCGCACCGGCTCGGCGTCCGCTGCGGGGTCCGGGGCCGCGACGGCGGCTCCGGGGGACAGGACCAGGGAGGCCGAGACGAGGGTGCTCCCGAGGAGGGCACCCCGGCGGCGGCCGGAGGACAGAGGTTGCATGAGGGCTGTCTAGCCCGCGCCGCGCTCCGTGGGCAATGCCCGTGGTGACCGGAAGCGGCCACTGGCCGGTACCGGCCGCACATGTTTTACACAGCCGTCACGCAGGAGGCCACTTTCACCCGCTCGGTCCGCGCTCCCGGCCCGCCCCGCGCGGGACGTCACAGCCAGCCGCGACGGACTGCCTGCACCCCCGCCTGGAACCGGTTCGCCGCACCCAGCCGGCGCAGCAGGTCCGCGCTGCGTCGCCGCAGCGTACGCTCCGACAGCCCCAGCTCGCGCGCGATCGCCTCGTCCTTCGCGCCCGAGGCCAGCAGCGCCAGCAGCGCCCGGTCGTCCCGGCCCGGCCCGCGCTCCGGGGGAGCGGTACCCTCCAGGCTGTCCGACGCCGGGATCTCCACCGCGTCGGCCCACGCCGCCTCGAACGCGGCGCACAGCAGATCCACCAGCGGCCCGCCCTCCACGACGACCGCCGCCGGCCGCAACGCGTCCAGGTTCGAGCTGACCAGCGCCGTGCGCCGGTCGGCGATCGCCAGCTTGGTGGGCAGCGTCCGCGCGATCCGGGCCTGCTCGCCCGCCGCCGCCGCGAACCGCAGCTGCGCCCACGCGCCGGGCAGGTCCAGCACCTCGGCGGCATAGACGGCCCGCCACGACACGCCCCGCGCCAGCGCGAGCGGCTCCACCGGGTTCTCGTCCGCCAGCACGTACGGCGGCCGGTCGAACGCCATGAACTCGCCGGTCACCTCGTGCTGCAGGCGCGTGTACCAGGCACCGATCAGCGCCGGGTCGTCGATCACGTGCACGCCCGCGCCCGCGCCCGCGGCGTCCGCCGTCTGCTCGAACAGTCCCGCCAGGTCCGGGATGGTCGACCGGACCCGGTCCAGCTGCGCCGCGGTCCGGTCGGTGAGCGCGCGCAGCGCCACCCGCGGGTCGACCGCCGTGTACGAGCCCTCCGTGCCGCTCGTGCGGTTGATCAGGCCCGCGGCCCGCAGCCGCGCCAGCAGCTCCGCGGGGTCGGCGCCCTGCAACGGCACGTCCCGGGCCACGTCCGTCTCCCGGACCGTGCCCTGGGCGAGCACGTACCGGTACACCAGCCGGGTGTCCTCGTCGATCCCGACGGCCCCGAAGTCGCCGTACGGGTCGAGCTCAGCCTCCGCCACCATGCGCGCCAGCGTAGTGCGGGTGAAGTCTGCCGGACCGTCGTGATGCGCGCGCCGGCGTGGTCCACACTACGTCTCATGCCGGCCGGTCACGCCGACCGGGAGCGACAGGAGAGGCCATGGCGAACCTGACCATCATCGAACGGTCCCCCGACCCCGAGACGCACGAGCCGGGCCCGCACTGGCCGTCGATCGCCACGTGGGTCCGGGCACTGGGCCAGAGCCGCCTGGGTGCCCTCCTCCTCCTGGTCGGCACGCTCGCCGCGATCCTGTGGGCCAACGTCTCCCACGGGTCCTACAGCGAGTTCTGGGACACGCACCTCAACGTCGGCGTCGGCGACCTCCAGCTCGAGTTCACGCTGCACGCCCTGGTCAACGACGCCCTCATGGCGCTGTTCTTCTTCACCGTCGGGCTGGAGGTGCGGCGCGAGTTCGCGATCGGCGAGCTCACGAGCTGGTCCCGGGCCGTGGTGCCCGTGGTCGCCGCCGTCGCCGGCCTGGTCGTGCCCGCCGTCCTCTACGTGCTGATCAGCCGCGGGAGCGGCTGGGAGGGTGCCTGGGGCGTCGTCATCTCCACGGACACCGCGTTCGTCGTCGGCGCCCTGGCACTCATCGGCCCCCGGGCGCCCGGCCGCCTGCGGGTGTTCCTGCTGGCGCTCGCGGTGGTCGACGACATCGGCGCCCTGAGCATCATCGCGCTGGTCTACACCGAGAGCTTCGACCCGCTCCCGCTGGTGATCGCCGCGGTGGGCCTGGTCGGCGTCTACCTCACGCGGTACGTGCCGAGCGGCCGCGGGCCCATCTACGCCACGCTGTCGATCATCGTCTGGGGCGCGTTCCTCGCCTCGGGCGTGCACCCGACGCTGGCCGGCGTCGCCATCGCGCTCCTGGTGCCGGTGTACCGGCCCAGCCGGCGCGACGTGGAGCACGCCCTGACCCTGGCGCGCTCGTTCCGGCAGTCGCCGAACAGCGACTACGCGCGGGCGGCGGCGAACAGCCTGCGGGAGTCGATCTCGATCAACGAGCGGCTCCAGTCCGCCTACGCGCCGTACGTGGCGTACGTGATCCTGCCCCTGTTCGCGCTGGCGAACGCGGGCGTGCGGATCGACGGCGAGATCCTGGCTGCCGCCGCGGGCTCCGCCGTGACCTGGGGCATCGTGGTGGGCCTGGTGGTGGGCAAGTTCGTGGGCGTGCTGGGCTCCGGCGCGGTGATGCGGGCGCTCCGGGTCGGCGACCTCGGGCCGGGCCTCGCGCTCGACCGGCTCGCCGGCGGCGGCGCGCTGTGCGGCATCGGGTTCACCATCTCGCTGTTCATCGTGGACCTCGCCATCGACGACCCCGCCGTGCAGAACGAGGCCCGCGTGGGCGTGCTCTCGGCGTCGGTGCTGGCCTTCCTGATCGCCGCGGTGATCTTCAAGGTGGCCGACCGGGTGCACCCCGCCAAGGAGGCCGGTGCCGTCCTGCTGCGGCCCGTGGACCCGGCCCGCGACCATGTGTACGGCCCGGCCGACGCGCCCTACACGCTGGTCGAGTACGGGGACTTCCAGTGCGGCTTCTGCTCCAAGGCGTCGGGCGCCATCCAGGAGGTGCACCGCGAGCTGGGCGACCGCCTGCGGTACGTCTGGCGGCACGCGCCGCTGGACCGGTACCACCCCAACGCCGTCGCGGCCGCCGAGGCGGCGGAGGCGGCCGCGATGCAGGGCAAGTTCTTCGAGATGGAGCGCAGCCTGCTCCTGGACCAGGAGAACCAGCTCCCCTCCGACATCGTGCGGCGCGCGGCGGAGCTGGGGCTCGACGTCGACCGGTTCGAGCGGGACCTGGTCTCGCCCGAGGTGGCCGGCCGCGTGCGCGACGACGTGCTGGACGCCGAGGCCATGGAGGTCACCGCCGTACCCACGTTCTTCGTCAACGGGCGCCGGCACACCGGGCCGTACGACGCCCAGTCCCTGATCCGGGCGCTGGAGAGCACGGCGCCGGCCGGCTCCCCGGCCTCGGGCGGCTGACGGCTCCGGCTCAGGCGGGCGTCCCGGACCGTTCGGCCGCGGCCTCGCGCAGCCGGACGGCGTCCTGGCTGGGCGGCAGGCCGAACCGGCGCCGGTACTCCCGGCTGAACTGCGAGGGGCTCTCGTAGCCCACCCGCTGCCCGACGCCGGTCACGTCGCGCGGGCGGGTGGCCAGCAGCAGGCGCGCCTCCTGGAGCCGGATCTGCTTCTGGAACTGGATGGGGCTCATCGCCGTGACCGCCTGGAAGTTGCGGTGGAACGCCGAGACGCTCATGCCCGACAGCGCGGCCACGTCCTCGACCCGGAACGGCTCCGCGTAGTGCTCCCGGATCCAGCGCACCGACCGGGCCACGTGCGCCAGGCCGCTGTCCGCGAGGCCGAGCTGGCGCACCGTGGCGCCCTGCTCCCCGGTGACCAGCCGCCAGAGGATCTCCCGCTTCAGGAGCGGGGCCAGGACCACGGCGTCCCGCGGGCGGTCGAGGAGACGGACCAGGCGGACGGCGGCGTCGACCAGCTCGTCGGGGGCGTCGCTGACGACCATGCCGGGGGCGGCGCCGCCCACGGGCGGGAGCACGCCCGGCGGCGCCTGCAGGAGCAGCTCGGCGATGAGGGCCGGACGCAGCACCAGACCGAAGCCGAGCGCGGGCTCGTCCGGGTCGGCCTTCGTGAACGTGCCCGTGACCGGGAGGTCCACGGAGGCCACGAGGTACTGCCCGGCCCGGTACTCCAGCACGCGGTCGCCGACGGCGATGCGCTTGGCGCCCTGGGCGATCAGGGCCAGCACCACGCCGGACATCGACGGCGCGGGCGGTTCGGCACGGTGCACGGCCGAGAGCTGCACGTCCTCCAGCGCCGTCGCGGTGGTGTCGGGGCGTGCGTGGCGCAGGATCAGCTCGCGGAGCTCGCCGAGGCTCATGAGGTGATCCTGCCACGTTCACGATCGGACCGGTAGCAGGAGGATCAGGCAAGAGCGGGCGACGATCTTGCTGTCGTCCCAGCAGGTGTATGCGGTGTGATGGCTGGGCCGGAACGAACCCGGCCCACCGTCGTCCCGGGGATCGTCGAGCGCCCCGGGACAGCACACCGAGGAGAATCGTATGAACGTCGGACACGGCTTCCACGCCACCATGACCGCCCGCCCCGGCCAGGGCGGCGCGGTCGTCGACCTGCTGCTGCACGCACCGTCGCTGACCCACCCGGACTGCGTCGTCTTCCTGGTCGGGCGGTCCGCCACCGACCACGACACGGTGCACGTCACCGAGGGCTGGACCAGCGCGGGCGCGCACAGCGCGTTCTTCGCGACCGCGGAGGCACAGGCACTGGTCGCGGTGCTCCAGCCGTTGCTCGCGGGGGAGTCGGTGTACACCGACGAGCTGCCGGTGGGCGGCAAGGCGGCCTTCTGACGTACCGGCCCTGGCGCCGCCCCAGCACTGTCCGAGCACTGTCCGAGCACTGTCCGAGCACTGCCCGAGAGGAACCCCATGACCGTCGAACCCGCCCCCCGACCGGACGTCGACCCGGAGCTGCGCCCGCTGCTCGACCTCCTGCCCGCCGTCCCCCTGACCGCCGCGACGCTGCCCGCCGTGCGGGCGGCCGCCGCGACCCCGCCCGAGGCGCTCGCTGCGCTCCTGGCGGGCCGGGGCGTCGAGCGCCGCGACGTGGTGGCCACCTCGCCGCACGGCGACCCGGTGCCGCTGACCGTCCTGAGCCCGGCCCGGCGGGACCCGTCGGTGCCGGCGCCCGTCGTGTACTGGATGCACGGCGGCGGCATGGTGCTGGGGGACCGGTTCTCCCAGATCGACGTCCCGCTGGACTGGCTGGACCGGTTCGGTGCCGTGGTGGTGACCGTCGAGTACCGGCTCGCCCCCGAGCACGGCGGCACGGTGCCGGTCGAGGACTGCTACCGGGGTCTGGTCTGGGTCGCCGAGCACGCGGCCGAGCTCGGCGTGGACCCGGAGCGGCTGGTGGTCGCCGGGACGAGCGCGGGCGGGGGACTGGCGGCCGGCGTCACGCTGCTGGCCCGCGACCGGGGCGCGCCGGCCGTCGCGGCGCAGGTGCTGGTGTGCCCCATGCTCGACCACCGGGGCGGCACCGGCTCCGGCCGGCAGTTCGCCGAGGGGCCTGCTACCTGGACGGGGGCGCAGAACGCGTTCGGCTGGTCCGCGGTGCTGGGCGAGCACCCGGCGGGGGTGTCGCCGTACATCTCTCCGGCGCTGGCCGCGGACCTGTCGGGCCTGCCGCCCACGTACGTCGACCTCGGCTCCGCGGAGGTCTTCCGGGACGAGGACGTGGCCTACGCGGCACGCATCTGGGCCGCGGGCGGCGAGGCGGAGCTGCACGTGTGGGCGGGCGGCTTCCACGGCTTCGACTCCCTCGTGCCGGACGCCCGGGTGTCCCGTACGGCCCGCGCGACGCGCACGGCCTGGCTCGGCCGCCGGCTGACGGACCCGGCCTCCGGGGCGTAGCCGACCGCGCCCGGACGGGTAAGCACCACCCGTCCGGGCGCGGTCGGCGTCGGCGCGTCAGCCCTTGACCGACCCCGACATCAGGCCGCCCACGAAGTACTTGCCCAGCACGATGTAGACCAGCAGGGTCGGCAGCGACGCGAACAGGGCACCCGCCATGGAGACGCCGTAGTTCTGCAGCAGGGCGCCGTTGGCGAGGTTGTTCAGCGCCACGGTCACGGGGCCGTTCTGCGAGGACGAGAAGAACACCGCGAACAGGAAGTCGTTCCACGCCGAGGTGAACTGCCAGATCAGCACCACCACGAAGCTGGGGATCGAGAGGGGCAGCACGATGGACCAGTAGGTGCGCAGCATGCCCGCGCCGTCGACCCGGCCGGCCTCGATGAGCTCGTGCGGCACGGTGGCGTAGTAGTTGCGGAAGATCAGCGTGGTGATCGGGATGCCGTAGACCACGTGCAGCAGGATCAGCGTGGGCACACCGCTCGGCAGGCCGAGGTCCAGGACGAGCTGGTTCAGCGGGATCATCACGGCCTGGTACGGGATGAACATCCCGAACAGGATCACGGTGAAGACGATGTCGGCGCCGCGGAAGGTCCACCGCGCCAGCACGAACCCGTTCAGCGACCCGAGGAACGCCGAGATGATGGCGCTGGGCACCACCATGCTCACGGTCCGCACGATCGCGGGGGACAGCGTGGTCCAGGCCGTGGCCCAGTTGTCGAGCGTCCAGGCCTGCGGCAGGGCCCAGGCGCGGCTCGGGTCGGCGTCGCCGGTGCCCTTGAAGCTGGTCACCAGCAGCACGTACACCGGGATGAGCACCACGACGAGGAAGAAGATCAGCGCCGCGTAGCGCAGCGTGCGGGCCAGCGAGTACCGGCTCCGGCTCGTGCGGGGGCCGGGGCCGCCCACGGCCCGCGGGTGCGCCGTGAGCTGTTCGGCGGCGGCGGTCATCGCTTCTCCTCGCGGTTCGTGCGGATCAGGTACGGCACGATGACGAGCGCCACGATGATCAGCAGGATCGAGCCCACGGCGGCCGCGTTCGCGTAGTCGAAGCTCGACTTGAACACGAACATGTCCACGGCCGGGACCTTGGTCTGGTAGTTGGCCGGCTTGGAGATCGACATGATGAGGTCGAACGCCTTCAGGGACATGTGGCCGATGATGATCAGGGCCGACAGCGCCACCGGCGAGAGCTGCGGGAACAGCACGTAGCGGTACAGCTTCCACTCGCTGGCACCGTCCACGCGGGCGGCCTCGCGCAGCTCGTCCGGGATACCGCGGAACCCGGCCAGGAAGAGCGCCATCACGTAGCCCGAGAGCTGCCAGATCGCCGGGATGGCGATGGCGACGATGCCGAACGTGACGTTGTTCCACCAGTTGTTCTGCAGGAGGTCGAGGCCGACCATCTGGAACAGGCGGTTCAGGCCGGAGGCCTGCTCGTCCTGGTTGGAGTTGAGCAGCCAGCGCCACACCACACCGGAGGCGACGAACGAGACCGCCATCGGGAAGAGGTACACCGAGCGGAACAGGCCCTCGCCCTTGACCGGCTTCTCCAGCATCCACGCCCACAGGAAGCCCATGACCATGGTCCCGGCGAGGAACACCGCCGTGTACAGCAGGAGGTTCATCAGCGAGTGCTGGAAGTCCTCGCTGGCCAGCAGGTCGAGGTAGTTCGTGAACCAGACGAAGGCGGCGGGCTCCTGCCCGGTGGCCTGCGCGGCCGTGTGGCTGTCCGTGAAGGACGTGGAGAAGTTGGCGACGATCAGCCCGTAGACGAACACGCCGACGAGGATCAGGGACGGGGCGAGCAGGAGGAGCGGTGGTCCGACTCGCCGCAGTTTCTTGAGCATGTGGGTACCTCGGGGTGCCATGGCTGGTGGCCGGCGGCTGGTGGGTGGCTGTGGCGGGCGGGCGCGGCCGCGCGCCGTCGGGACGGACCCGACGGCGCGCGGTGGGTGGTCCAGCCGGGAGCGGTGCTCCCGGGCGGGTCAGCCCTGGACTGCGCCGGCCAGCTCGGACTGGTAGCCGGCGAGGTCGGACGCGCCCGTGGTGAACTTGCTGGTGGCGTCCGAGATCGCGTTGAGCGTCGCGACCGGCGCCGCGGCGCCGTGCGCCAGCGAGGACACGATCGTGTCGTTGGCGAACGACTCGATGGCGGTCTGCTGGTACTCGGAGAAGTCGGCCGGGTCGGCGTCGGTCCGGGCCGGGATGGACCCCTTGGCCTTGTTGAACGCGACCTGGCCGTCCAGGGAGCCCACGGTCTCCAGCCACGCCTTGGCGCCGTCGGGGTGCGGGGCGCCCACGGGCAGGGTGAACGAGTCGGCGAGGAAGTCGAACACGCCGTCGGTGCCCGGCACCGGGGCCGCGGTGAAGTCCGTGCCGAGGGCCTTGTCCTGCTCCTCGAACGCGGCGACCGCCCAGTCGCCCATGACGTTGAACGCGGCGCTGCCGTCGATCACCATCTGGGTCGCCTCGGGCCAGTCGAGACCGTCACGGTCGTCGTTGGTGTACCCCATCAGCGTCTCGAAGTCCTCGAGGGCCGCGGTCACCTCGGCGCCCTCCCAGTCGGTGCTGCCGTCCCAGAGCCCGGTGTACCCCTCGGGGCCCAGGTCGGCCAGCAGGACCGTCTCCAGCAGGTGCACCTGCGTCCAGGTGGTGCCCACCGACAGCGGCGTCACGCCGGCCTTGTCGAGCTTGTCGAGGTCGGCGATCCAGGCGTCGAGGTCCTCGTACTGCGCCTCGGGGTCGATGCCGTTCTCCTCGAGCACGGCCGGGTTGGCCCAGATCACGTTCGCGCGGTGGATGTTCGACGGGATCGAGTAGATCGCGCCGTCCTCGGTGGAGAGCCGGTCGACCAGGTCGGCCGGGAAGACGTCGGTCAGGCCGAACTCGTCGTACAGGTCGGAGACGTCCTCGATCTGCGCGGCGTCGATGTAGTCCTGCAGCTCGGCACCGGCGTGCGCCTGGAACGTGTCCGGCGGGTCCTGCGCCTGCAGGCGGGTCTGCAGCAGGTCCTTCGCCGCCGAGCCCGCGCCGCCGGCGACCGCGCCGTTGACGAACTCGATGTCGGGGTGCTGCTCCTCGAAGACGCCGACAAGGGCGTCGAGGCCGGCCTTCTCCGAGCCGGCCGCCCACCAGGTGAACACCTCGACCTGGTCGCCGCCGCCCTCGCCGCCGCCGCCGTCACCCGAGCTGTCGCCGCCGCCGCACGCGGCCAGCGTGAGACCGAGGACAGCGGCTGTCGCCACCGTCGCGGTCATCCTCCGGTTCACTCGCATCTGGGGTCCCTCAACCTTCCTCGGTCGCTGGAGCACCGGCCCGGGATCTCGTCGTCCCGGCACCGGCGCGCTGGGCCTCGCTGGGCTCGGTGCGCTGGGGGACGACGTCGTACCTGGGGCCGGCCGGGCGCGCCTGTACGCCCGTGAACCCGCGTCTATCGAACGACCAGGCGCCGTTGGTGTCAAGAAATGAACGCAAGCGTCGCTCGATCGTGACCTGAACGTTCAGTTCGTGTATCCAAACCCGTCATTTCTCACCGGAAGGCGGTTAC
Organism: Promicromonospora sp. MS192; assembly: GCF_049532985.1. Classification (GTDB taxonomy): domain Bacteria; phylum Actinomycetota; class Actinomycetes; order Actinomycetales; family Cellulomonadaceae; genus Promicromonospora. The sequence goes on from NZ_CP186693.1 coordinate 1,854,857, forward strand.
CCTGGGCGCTGTGCGCGCGGATCGGGTGACCCCGGGTTCGCAGACCTCACTGCGTGAGGCCAACCGAGCCCGTATCGTGAGCGCCGTCCAGCAGCGTGGCTCCCTCACGCAGATCGAGCTGGCCGGCGTCACAGGGCTGTCCCCGGCCACCATCTCGAACATCGTCAAGGAGCTGTCCGCCGCGGGCGTGCTGCACACGGCGCAGTCCGTGCGCAACGGACGGCGCGCGCTCCAGGTCACGCTCGCCCGCAACCTCGGCCTCGTGGTGGGCATCCGGTTCGGGCAGCGGTCCCTCAGCGTCGCGCTGGCCGACGCCTCGATGCGCGTCCTGGCCGAGCAGCGCATGCCGCTCGCCCCCGACCACCGGGCCGACGCCGGGATCCAGCGCACGGCGATGCTCGTCCGCGAGATGCTCCAGGCCGTGGACGCCGACCCGTCCGAGCTGCTCGCCGTGGGCGTGGGGGTGCCCGCGCCGGTCGACATCCGCACCGGCGAGGTCGTGACCGTCGGCATGATGCGCGGCTGGGACGGCGTCCGCGTGGACGAGATGCTCGGCGCCGAGCTCGGCGTGCCGGTCACGACCGACAACGACTCGACGCTGGCCGCCATCGCGGAGGCGCGGTTCGGCGCGGGCGCCGGCTACGACTCCGTCGCCTACGTCCGCGCGTCGCACGGCGTGGGCGGCGGCCTGGTGCTGGGCGGCCGGGCCGTGCACGGCCGGTCGGGCGTGGCCGGTGAGATCGGGCACGTGTCCGTCGACGAGAACGGCCCCGTGTGCCGGTGCGGCAACCGCGGCTGCCTCGAGATGCTGGTGGGCGCCACCCGCCTGCTGTCCCTGCTGCCGCCCGAGGCGGGCCACCTCACGCTGGCGGACCTCGTGGCCCGCGCCCGCGCCGGCGACCCCGGCTGCCACCGCGTGGTCTTCGACGCCGGGCGCCACCTCGGCGTCGCCCTGGCGAACCTGTGCAACCTCGTGGACCCCGACGTCGTGGTCATCGGCGGCCAGCTCGCGGAGGCGGGCGAGGTGCTGCTCGAACCGCTGCGCACCGCGCTCGGCCAGCGCGTGGTCGCCACCTCGCGCGGCCCGGCCGAGGTGATCCCCTCGGCCCTCGGCGCGGACGCCGGCGTCCGCGGTGCGCTGGCCGCGGCTCTCGACCGAGCCCGGGCCCAGGGCTCCCTAGGAGTGACGACATGACCCGACCCACCCCCGGCAGGCGGAGAGGCTGGGCCAGGCGTGTCCTGGCCGGCGCCGTCGGGCTCGTCGTGGCGGCCGGCGGCGCCGGGTGCGCGGTGGGCGACACCGGCACCGCGCCCGGCGTCGAGCACGAGGGGACCATCGGGCTGCTGCTGCCCGAGGCCCAGACCGCCCGGTACGAGGCGTCCGACCGCCCCACCTTCGTCTCCGTCACCGGCCGGCGCTGCCCGGGCTGCACCGTGCTGTACGCGAACGCCGCGCAGGACGCCGCCGCCCAGCTCGAGCAGGCCGAGTCCATGCTCGCCCAGGGCGCCGACGTGCTCGTGCTCGACGCGGTCGACACCGTCGCCGCGGTCGGGATCGTCACCCAGGCCAAGCGGCTGGGTGCCCAGGTGATCGCCTACGATCGGTTCGTGGACGGCGCGGACTACTACGTGTCGTACGACTACGAGTTCATCGGCTTCCTGCTGGGTTCGGCACTGGCCGGCACGGTCACCGAGCGCGCCGCCCGGGCCGACGCCGACCAGGACGCCGGGCAGGAGGGCGGTCAGGACGACGACGGACGGCCCGGGGTGCTGCTCGCGCACGGCTCGGCCACCGACCCCAACGCGCTCGCGCTCGCCGCGGGTGCCCGCCGCGCCCTCGAGGGAGAGGACATCGACGTGCTCGCCGAGCACTACACGCCCGACTGGAGCCCCGACAAGGCCACGGAGTGGACCGAGGCGATGCTGACCCAGTACCCCGGCCGGGTCGACGGCATCCTCGCCGCCAACGACGCCATCGCCGGCGGCGCCATCGCCGCCGCCAAGGCGGCCGGCCTCGACCCGGTCCCCGTCACCACCGGGCAGGACGGCGAGCTCGCCGCGGTGCAGCGGATCGTGGCCGGGGACCAGTTCATGACCGTCTACAAGGCCACCGACCAGCAGGCCGCCACGGCCGCCGAGCTCGCCGTGCGCGTGCTGCGCGGTCAGGACCCGCGCACCACGGCCGTGACCGACGGCGTGCCCACGGTGCTCCTCGCGCCCCGCGCGGTGGGCGCGGCCGACGTCGAGCACGTCATCGTGGACGGGCACGTCTACACCGTCGACCAGATCTGCGTCCCGGCCTACGAGGCGGCGTGCGAGCGCGCGGGCCTGCTCGGGTCCGGCGACGCCGCCGGGGCCCTCGCGGGGGTGGGTGCCCGATGAGCGATCCGGTGCTGTCCCTGCGCGGCGTCTCCAAGCGGTTCGGCGGCGTGCGCGCCCTGGTCGACGTCGACGTCGACGTGCGCGAGCACGAGGTGCTCGCCGTCGTCGGCGACAACGGGGCCGGCAAGTCCACCCTCGCGGGCGTGCTCGCGGGCGCGCACCGGCCGGACGCCGGCGACGTGCTCCTGGACGGCCGCCCGGTGGTGCTGGACACGCCGGCCGTCGCCCGCACCCTCGGGATCGCCGCGGTGTTCCAGGAGCTCGCGCTCGTGGACGACCTCGACGTGGTCGAGAACCTGTTCCTGGGGCACGAGACCGTGCGCGGCCCGCTGCTGGACGAGGTCGCCATGGAGCGCGAGGCCTGGCGGCTGCTCGACCAGCTCGCCGCCAGCGTGCCGTCGGTGCGCGACCCGGTGCGCACCCTGTCGGGCGGTCAGCGCCAGGTCGTGGCCGTGGCCCGCGCCCTGCTCGGCTCGCCCCGCGTGGTCGTGCTCGACGAGCCGACGGCGTCGCTCGGCGTCCGTCAGACCGCCGAGGTGCTCAACCTCATCGTGCGGCTGCGCGAGCGCGGGCACGCCGTCGTCCTGGTGAGCCATCAGGCGGGAGACCTGCAGGCCGTCGCCGACCGCATCGTGGTGCTGCGCCTGGGCCGCGTGCACGACGTGTTCGACGGCGACGCCTCCTACGAGGACCTGCTCGCCGCGATGACCGGGGCGGTCCGGCCGGGCACCAAGCACGCGGGCGGCGCGGGTCGCACCGACGCCGGACGGGCGGTGCGCCGATGAGCGCCGACGCGCCGGCCGCGGCGCCGGGCGCGGGCCTGCCGGGCGCCGTCTGGCAGCGGGTCCGTGGTGGCACCAGCCTGCTCCCGATCGTGGTGGCGCTGGCCGCCATCTGGCTCGTGCTCGGGGCCGTCAACCCCGCGTTCCTCGCCCCCGAGAACGTGGTCAACCTGACCCTGCAGAGCGCCCCGGTCGGGGTCATCGCGCTCGGCGTGGTCCTGGTGCTCCTGGTGGGCCAGATCGACCTGTCGGTCGGGTCGCTCAGCGGGCTCGCCGCGGCCGTGGTCGCCGTCGGCTCCGTGACCCTGGGCTGGCCGGTCGCGCTCGCGATCCTGGCCGCGCTGGCCTGCGGCGTGGTGGTCGGCCTCGGCTACGGCATGCTCTCGGCGCGGCTCGGCCTGCCCAGCTTCGTGTTCACGCTGGCCGGGCTGCTGTTCCTGGCCGGGGTGCAGCTGCGGGTACTCGGCCCGCTGGGCTCGATCAACCTGCCCTTCGAGTCCTGGTTCGTGCGGTCGGTGCAGCAGAGCTTCCTGCCCACCGGCGTGGCCTGGGCGCTGGTGGTGGTGGTCGTCGTCGCGTACGCGGCCGTGCAGGTGGCCGCGCGGGCGCGGCGACGGCGCGCGGAGCTGCCGGCGGCGAGCGTCGGACAGGTCGCGGTGCGCACCGGGGTGCTCGCCGTGGTGCTGTCGGCGATCGTGGCCTACCTGGGCGCGGCCCGCGGCGTCGGCTTCTCGGTGGTGCTGTTCGCGGCCCTGGTCGTGGTGACGGACGTGCTGCTGCGCCGCACCCGCTGGGGCCGGTCGGTGCGCGCGGTCGGCGGCGACCGGCGGGCCGCCACGCTGGCCGGGGTGCCCGTGCAGCGCACCGTGGTGCTGTGCTTCGTGGCCTGCTCGACGCTCGCCGCGCTCGGGGGCGTGCTCGCGGCGGGTCGGCTCGGCGCCGCCAACCAGGGCACCGGCGGGGCGGACACCTACCTGGTGGCGATCGCCGCCGCGGTGATCGGCGGCACGAGCCTGTTCGGCGGCCGGGGCAGCGCGTGGTCCGCGGTGCTGGGCGTGCTCGTCATCCAGTCCATCGCCAACGGCCTCACGCTGATGAACGTGGACCAGGCGGCCCGGTACATGGTGACCGGCGCGGTGCTGCTGCTGGCCATCATCATCGACATGCTGGTGCGCAAGCGCCGGGAGGCCTGACATGATCCGTCGTCCGACGCTGGCGATGGTGGCCGAGGCCGCCGGGGTGAGCCTGAAGACCGCCTCGCGCGTGCTCAACGGGGAGCCCAACGTGGCCGCGGCGACCCGCGAACGGGTGCGCGACGCCGCCACGTCGCTCGGCTTCCGGCGCAACGCCGTGGCCGCCGACCTCGCCCGCGGCGGCTTCTCCCGGCTGGTCGGCTTCATCACCGGCGACCTGGCCAACGAGTTCTACTCCGCGCTGGCCAGCGGCATCGAGCGCGAGCTGCGCGAGCACGGGCTGCAGCTCCTGACGGCGTCGTCCGACGAGGATCCCTCCCGCGAGAGCTCGCTGACCGGCGAGCTGCTGGAGCGGCGGGTCGGCGCCCTCATCGTCACGCCCGCGGGCGCCGACCACTCGGCCCTGCGCGGCGAGATCGCCGCGGGGCTCACGGTGGTCGTGGTGGACCGGCCGGCCGCCGGGATGGACGTGGACACCGTGGTGATCGACAACCGGGGCGGCGTGCGTGCGGCCACCCGGCACCTGCTGGACCACGGCCACCGCCGCATCGGGTTCGTGGGCGACGAGCCCCACCTGTGGACCTACCAGGAGCGCAGCGCCGAGTTCCTCGCCGTCATGGCGGACGCCGGGGTGCCCGACGCCGAGCGCTGGCTGCGGTCGGGCGCGCACTCGGCGTCGGCCGCCCGGGACCTCGCGGCGGAGCTGCTGGCAGACCCCGAGCCGCCCACCGCCATCCTCGCGGCGAACAATCGCGCGACGGTGGGCACGCTCCAGGCCCTGCACGAGGTGGGCGGGCGCGCGGGCGGCGGCGAGATCGCGGTGGTGGGCTTCGACGACTTCGAGCTGGCCGACCTGCTGGGCATCACCGTCGTGGCGTACGACGCCGTCGAGATGGGCCGGCGCGCCGCCGAGCTCGCGGTGGCACGCTCCGCGGATCCTGGGCGGCCGGTCGAGCTGGTGGTGCTGCCCACGCGGGTGGTCGCGCGGGGGAGCGGGGAGCGCCGGGCGCGCTGACCGGGGCTGCCGGGCGGGTCGGGTTGGTGGGGGGAGCTCGGTGCCTTGCGTGCTCTGCTGCCGTGGGTTCGGTCCGTTGCCTTGAGGTCGGTCCTTTGCGTGCTCTACTGGCGTGGGTTCTCGTCGTGTCCGGCGGTCACAGGTCCGCTTTCGTGCTGTCTTGGGTCGGTCCTTTGCGTGCTCTGCCCTGGCAAGTTCGGTCTGTTGCTTCGGCGTCGGTCGCTTGTGTGCCGGGGTGGCGTGGGTTCGGTCTCGTGCTGCCGTGGGTTCGGTCTGTTGCCTCGGCGTCGCCCGCTTGCGTGCCGGGCTGGCGTGGGTTCGGTCTCCTGCTGCCATGAGTTCGGTCTCTTGTCTGCCCTGCCCCGGCGAGTTCGGTCCCTTGCCTCGAGATCGGTCCATCATCGGGCCGATCTCGAGGCAAGGGATCGAACTCGTCTCGTGGCGGTGTGCAAGGGACCGAGCCCGTGGGACCAGCGCCCCCCGCTCCCGGGGGCCGGGTGAAAAGTGTGGACGGGCGCCTGTGGGATAAGGGGTAGTACGCGCAGGTTTAGGTGTTTTCCACACGGTGGTGGTCCAGCAGTTCTGGCCGCGGTGCCGCGTCAATACGCTCCCAGGCACACGAGGTTCCCCAGGCCTGACGAGGAGCACACCATGTCACGAACCCTGAGAACGTCCCGGTCCCTGATAGCGCTGTCGGCCGTCGCGCTCGTGGTCGGCACGGCACTCACCGGCGCGTCCACGGCGGGGGCGGCGTCGCCCACTGCGACCGGCGCCGGCACCAGCACTGCCGGCATCAGCACTGCCGGCATCAGCACTGCCGGCACCACCACCGCCGGCACCACCACCGCCGACATCAGCACCGCCAGCACCACCAGCACCCGCAGCACCGCCCCCGGCACCGCCGGCCTCGACGTCGCCGATCTCCCCGACGCCCAGGTGCGCGCGATGGAGCGCGACCTGGGTCTGACCAGGGCCGAGATCCCGGCCCGCCTGGCGCTGGACGCCGAGGCGGCGATCGTCGAGGCGCACCTGGCGGCGACGCTCGGCGAGGACTACGCGGGCACCTGGCTGCCCCGGGGTGCCGACGCGCCGCGGGTCGCCGTCACGAGCGCGGCGGCGGCGAAGGTGGCCGAGCGCGCCGGCGCGGACGCCGTCGTCGTCGAGCACGGCCTGGGCGCGCTCACCGCGTGGAAGGAGGCCCTGGACGAGGTGGGTGCGCCCATCTCCGTGCACTCCTGGTACGCCGACCCCACGACCAACGAGGTGGTGGTCGAGGCGGCCGACGCCGCGGCCGCGCGGGAGATGATCGACCAGGCGGGCGTCCCGGCCGAGGTGGTGCGGGTCGAGAAGTCCACGGTGGCGCCGCGCACGGCCCGCGACATCCGGGGCGGCGACGAGTTCCACCGGCCGACGGGGGACGGCTGGGTCACGCTGTGCTCGATCGGGTTCGCGGTGTCGGGCGGGTTCGTGACCGCGGGGCACTGCGGGCAGACCGGCAACGCCGTCACCGCCCCCGACGGCACGGCCCTCGGCACCTACCGTGGCTCGACCTTCCCGGGGCACGACTGGGCGTGGGTGGGCACCACCAGCGGCTGGACGCCGACGGCCGCGGTGAACAACTATGCGGGCGGCACGGTCGCCGTGGCGGGCTCGGCGGAGCAGGGGATCGGCGCGTCGGTGTGCCGGTCCGGCCGGACGACGGGCTGGCGCTGCGGCGTCATCCAGGAGAAGAACGTCACCATCAACTACGGTGACGGCGACATCCCGGGCATGGCCACGGGTTCCGCATGTGCCGAGGGCGGGGACTCCGGCGGCTCGGTGATCTCGGGCAACCAGGCGCAGGGCGTCACCTCGGGCCGCATCGGGGACTGCTCCACGAACGGCCGGTTCATCTACCAGCCGCTCAACCCGATCCTGAGCAACTACGGCCTGCAGCTCACCACCACGGGCGGAGGCGGGGGCCGGCCGCTGGTGGGGCTGGCGGGCAAGTGCATCGACGTGCCCAACTCCGAGTTCACCGACGGCAAGCGGCTCCAGCTGTGGACCTGCAACGGCACGGCGGCGCAGCGGTGGACGTTCCACGCGGACGGCACGCTGCGCGCCGGCGGGCTGTGCATGGACGTGGCCTGGGGCAACACGGCCGACGGCACGGCCGTTCAGCTCGCCAACTGCAGCGGCAACCCGGCCCAGCAGTTCACGCTGAGCGGTGCCGGGGACCTGGTCTCGATCCTGGCGAACAAGTGCGTGGACGTGCCGAACAGCAACAGCGCGGACGGCACCCCGCTGCAGATCTGGACCTGCAACGGCACGGCGGCCCAGAAGTGGCGCGTGGGCTGACCCGTCGCCGAGACAGAACGGTAGCGATGGAGACCCCTGGCGAGACAGAGCAGCAGCACGAAGGTGGCGCCTGCTCTGTCTCGCCAGGGGTCTCCATCGGGCCTCAGAGGGTGGCGCGGACCGTGTTCGCGGCCGTGACCAGGTTCGCGAGGGACTGCTTCGTCTCCGGCCAGGCGCGGGTCTTGAGGCCGCAGTCCGGGTTGACCCACACCAGGCGCGGGTCGATCGACTTGGCGGCGAGCTCCACCAGGTCGGTCACCTCCTGCACCGACGGCACGCGCGGGCTGTGGATGTCGTACACGCCCGGGCCGATGCCGCGCGCGTAGCCGGCGTCGGCCAGCTCCGGCACGATCTCCATGCGGGACCGGGCGGCCTCCACGGACGTGACGTCGGCGTCGAGGCCGTCGATCGCCCCGATCACCTGCCCGAACTCCGAGTAGCACAGGTGCGTGTGCACCTGCGTGGCGGGCGCGGCCCCGGCGGTCGCCAGCCGGAACGAGCGCACCGACCAGTCGAGATACGCAGGATGTGCGGCCGTGCGCAGCGGCAGCAGCTCGCGCAGCGCGGGCTCGTCCACCTGCACGACGCCGATGCCCGCCGCCTCCAGGTCGGTCACCTCGTCGCGCAGGGCGAGGGCGACCTGGTCGGCGGTGTCGCCCAGCGGCAGGTCGTCGCGCACGAAGGACCAGGCGAGGATCGTGACCGGTCCCGTGAGCATGCCCTTGACCGGCTTGTCGGTGAGCGAGGCCGCGTACGCCGTCCACTCGACCGTCAGCGGCGCGGGCCGGGACACGTCGCCCCACAGGATCGGCGGCCGCACGCAGCGCGAACCGTAGGACTGCACCCAGCCGTGCACCGTGGTCGCGAAGCCGTCGAGCTGCTCGGCGAAGTACTGCACCATGTCGTTGCGCTCGGGCTCACCGTGCACCAGCACGTCCAGTCCCAGCTCCTCCTGGAGCGCGACCGTGCTCGCGATCTCGGCGCGCATCGCGGCCGTGTAGTCGGCGTCGGACAGCTCGCCGCGCACCCACGCGGCGCGCGTGGTGCGGATCTCGGCCGTCTGCGGGAACGAGCCGATGGTGGTGGTCGGCAGCGGCGGCAGGCCGAGGGCGGCCTGCTGGGCCTCTGCGCGCTCCGCGTACGGTGCGCGCTCGACGTCGGCCGCGCTCAGCGCGGCGGCCCGCGCCCGCACCGCGGGGACGACGACGCCGGGCGCCGCCGCGCGGGTGCGCACCGCGGCGGTGGAGGCGGCGAGCTGGTCGGCCACGGCCGCGCGTCCGTCGGTCAGTGCCGTCGCCAGGGTCGCGACCTCGGCGACCTTCTGGTCGGCGAACGCGAGCCACGACGCCAGCCCGGCGTCCAGGCGGGGCTCGTCCGCGACGTCGTGCGGCACGTGCAGCAGCGACGTGGAGGTGCCCACGGCCAGGGCACCCGCGCCCGGACCCGTACCCGGCGCCGTCAGGCCCTCCAGGACGGCCAGGCGGGCGCCGAGGTCGGCACGCCAGATGTTGTGCCCGTCGATCACGCCCGCGACCAGGGTCTTCGTCTCCAGCCCGGGCACCGGGCCCGTGGGCACCGCGCCGCGGACCAGGTCGATCGCGACGGCCTCGACGTCGGTGCCGGCCAGCAGCGCCAGACCGTCGCCCGCCTCGGAACGCAGGTCGCCGTACGGCGCCGTGACCAGGATCGCGGGCCGCTCGGTGGCGCCGTCCGCTGCCGGCGCGGGGGAGAGGTCCGTGGCCAGGCGGGTGTAGGCGCGGCGCACGGCGTCGGCCACCTCGTCGAAGGGCACGCCCAACAGGTCGGTGACCAGGGCCGGCTCGTCGAGCTGCACCCAGGGCGCCCCCGCCGCGGCCAGCGCGCGCAGCACACCGGCGTAGGCGGCCACGACGTCGTCCAGCCGGTCCAGCGGGCGGAAGCCCTCGGGGGCGCCGTCAGCCGGCTTGCTGAGCAGGAGGAACGTCACGGGCCCCACGAGCACGGGCCGGGTGACGACCGCGGGACCGCCGTCTGCCGGGTGCGCCGCCTCGGTGAACTCGCGCACCACGCGGTCGTCGACGAACCCGATCGGGGTGTCCGGGCCGATCTCGGGCACCAGGTAGTGGTAGTTCGTGTCGAACCACTTGGTCATCTCGAGCGGTGCCGCGTCACCCGCGCCGCGGGCCACCGTGAAGTAGGCGTCCAGCGGGAGGCGGCCCTCGGGCGTGGTGAGCCCCGCGAACCGCTCGGGTACCGCGCCCAGCAGGGCGACGGCGTCGAGCACCTGGTCGTAGGACGAGAACGAGCCGGGGACGGCGGCGCCGTCGGCGCCCAGGCCCAGGTCAGCGAGGTGCCGCACGGTGGCCAGCCGCAGGTCGTGCGTGGTGGCCTCCAGGTCGTCCGCGGTGGTGCGGCCGGCCCAGAAGGACTCGACCGCGCGCTTGAGCTCGCGGCGTCGGCCGATGCGCGGGTAGCCCAGGACGGTGGCGTTCGGGAAGTGCGGGTTCTTGACTGCCATGCGTATCAGCTCCATCGGACCTGGCGTTAGCACCTTGCCCCGAGATGGGCGCCTCGGAGGTAGGTTGCTGCGGTGTCGTGGAGCCAGGACTCTCGACCGCTCTGGATGATTGACCTGGATCGTAAGCATGACCGGGATGTGGTCGGAAAACCGTCCACGCTTCAAGACGACGACGTTCGCGCTGGTCATCGCGTCGCGGCCGTCTAGCGCACGGCGGCGATCCCGGCAAGGCGGCCGCCATCAGGAACCTGATGGCGACGATGTGCCGGACGGGCAGCCCGCGGCGGACGCTGACGTTCTCGTCCGTACGCCGGCACCACCACCGGCGCACCCGCACAGAAGGTCACCCACCCATGCCGAAGATCCTGATGGTCCTGTCCGCCGCGAGCACCCTGCGTCTGGCCGACGGCACCACCCACCCCACGGGCTACTGGGCCGAGGAGGTCGCGGCGTCGCACCGCGTGCTGACGGCCGCCGGCGCACACGTCGACATCGCCACGCCCGGTGGCGTCCGGCCCACCGTCGACGCGATCAGCCTCGACGAGCGCGGCGGCGTCGGCCCGTCCGACGCCGCCCGGCACCGCGCCTACCTCGACGCCGTCGCCGACCGGCTCGCGCACCCGCTCGTGCTCGCGGACGTGCACGCCGCCGACTACGACGCGATCTACGTCCCCGGCGGCCACGCCCCCATGGCCGACCTGGCCTACGACGCCGGCCTCGGGCACCTGCTGCGCACCGCGGACCAGCGCGGCGCGGTCGTCGCCGCGCTGTGCCACGGCGTCGCCGCGCTGCTCAGCGCGCAGACCCCGGACGGCACCTTCGCGTGGGCCGGGCGGGAGCTCACCGCGTTCACCGACGAGGAGGAGCGGCAGGGCGGCCTCGGCGACGGTGCGCCCTACCTCGTGGAGTCCCGCCTGCGCGAGCGTGGCGCGCTGGTGCGGACCGGGGCGCCCTGGTCGAGCACCGTCGTGCGCGACGGCAACCTTGTGACCGGCCAGAACCCACAGTCCAGCGCCGCCACGGCCGAGGCGGTCCTCGCCGCCCTCGCGGAACGCTGACCCGCGGCTAGCCTGTGGTCGAGACGGGACCGGTCCCGTCCGGCGTACGCCGGACGACGTCAGCGGCGGAGGTGGTGCGGATGCCGGGACTCGACCTGCTGGCCACCTTCCTGGAGGTCTACCGCACCGGCTCGCTGTCGGCGGCGGCCGAGCGGCTGGGCGTGAGCCAGCCCGCCGTCTCCGGCCAGGTCGCCCGGCTGGAGGAACGGCTCGGCGGCCCCCTCTTCGTGCGCTCCGGCCGCGGTGCCCGGCCCACCGAGCGGGCCGTGGCGCTCGCCGCCCGGGTCGGCGTGCACGTGGACGGGCTGCGGTCCGCGCTCGGTACCGGCGACCAGGGGCCGGGCGTCGGCGGTCTCGTCCGGATCGGCGGGGCGGCCGAGCTGATGTCCGAGCGGGTGCTCCCTGCCCTCGCGCCGCTCGTGGCCCGGGGGCTCCAGGTCCGGGCGATGCTCGGCCTGGGCGACGACCTGCTGGCCGCTCTGGCCGAGGGGCGTCTGGACGTGGTCGTCTCCTCGGTGCGGCCCCGGGACGCGGCGGTCCGGGCGACGCCGCTGGTGGACGAGGAGTTCCTGCTCGTCGGGCCGGCGTCGCTCGCCCACACTGTGGACCAGGTGCGGCTCGCCGCGGACCCGGTGCCGGCCCTGGCTCACCTGCCGCTGGTCGCCTACGCGGAGGACCTCCCGATCGTGCGGCGGTACTGGCGCAGCGAGTTCGGTCGCCGGCCACCGAACGCGACGTCGCTCGTCGTGCCCGACCTGCGGGCCGTGCTCGCCGCGGTGGCCGCCGGGGCGGGGGTCTCGGTGCTGCCGCGCTACCTGGCCGCGCCGGCCCTGGAGGCGGGACGCGTGGTGCTGCTGCACGAACCCCAGGCGGCGCCGCTGAACACGCTGTACCTGGCCGTGGCGCGGGACGCGCCGCCCGACCCGGCCCGCGCCGCGGTCGTGGACCGGCTGGGCGAGGCGGCGGGACGGTGGACCTCCCTGTAGAGCGGACCGACCATGCGTCTGCTGCCAGGACGGGGCGAATCCTGGCAGCAGACGCATGGTCGGTCCGCGAGGGCGTCGTGGTCAGGGCTGCGGGTGGTTGCGGTCTCTGGCGGGGCTCAGGGTGGCGGGTCCCGGGGTCCCCGGGGTGGCGGAGGGCTGGGCTGCGGCCCTGGGCGTTGCGGAGCCGAGCCTCGCCGAGCCGAGCGCGACCGCACAGGCGGCCAGCGCCGCGCTGACCGCCAGGGGTCCCACGAGGCCCAGCGGTGCGATGGCGGCTCCGCCCAGCACGGGGCCGGCGAGCGCCCCGAGGTTCAGTGCGACCGTCGAGTACGCGCCGCCCATCGTGGGGGCGTCGTGGGCCGCCGCCATGCCGCGGGCGATCAGCGTGCCGCCGACGGCGAAGGACAGCGCCCCCTGGACCGGCGCGAGCACCCACGCCGCGACCGGGGACGCGGCGAGCGCCGTCCACGTGACCCACCCCGCGAGCAGGGCGGGTCCGGCCACGCCGAGCAGCAGCCTGCCGTGCGTGCCGGCGAACCGGCCGGCGACCCCGATCCCGGCGAAGGCGCCGAGGCCGAAGAGGGCGAGCACGGCGGGTACCAGCGCGGAGGCGAGTCCGGCGCCGTCCGTGACGACCACCGCGAGGTAGGTGAAGGCGCAGAAGGTCGCGCCGTTGACCAGCACCCCGAGCGCGAGGACCCGCAGCAGGCCCGGGGAGCGCAGCGCACGGAGCTCGGCCCGCAGGTCCGGTCGGGCGTGCGGCGTGCGGTCGCTCCGGCCCGGCGTCCGGGCGGCGACGGGTACCAGGGCCGCCGCCGACACCCCCGCGATGGCCCACAGCGCCGAGCGCCAGCCCCACACCTCGCCGAGCAGCGCGCCCGCGGGGACGCCGGCGACCAGGGCGAGCGTCGTGCCGCCGAGGATCACCGACAGGGCCCTGGCCTGCCGCTCGGCCGGGACGACGCGGGGCACGGTCGACAGCGCCACGGCGAGGAACCCGGCGTTGGCCACGGCGGCGACGCACCGGGTGGCGAGCAGCACGCCGAAGCTCTCGGTCAGGGCGCCCGCGACGTGGGCACCGACGAAGACGAGCAGGCAGGCGGTCAGGGTCCACTGTGGCGGCAGGCGGCGCCCGACGGCGGCCGTGAGCGGGGCGCCGACGACCATGCCGACGGCGAACCCCGAGGTGAGGTATCCGGCCTGGGCGACGGGGACGCCGAGGTCGGCGCTGATGCCGGGGACCAGTCCGGCGAGGACGAACTCCGAGGTGCCCTGCGCGAAGACCGCGACAGCGAGCACGTACAGCAGTGATGGCACGAAGACTCCGAAGGATGAGGAAACGGGTAGGCCTGGTCGGCACTACGGGCCCTTCGGGCGCGCGCGAGTCCGCTCGGGAAGAAGGAGCGGTGCGGCGAGGGCTGGCCTCGCCGGTCTCTGCTGGGGCGTCTCGGGCTACCGGAGTACCGGCAGCCCTGGCCTGGACGCTTCGGGAGACCTCATGCGGCGAACCTAGCACGCACGGGCAGCGGGCGGTGCCACGCGGTCTCGCGGTCGAGCTGTCCCGTGCTGCGGAACAGGAGCACCTGGTGGGCGTCGGGCAGGGCGGCCGCGAGGGCGTCCGTGGTGGTGCGCTCGAAGCCGAGCCGCTGCCAGAAGCCGCCCGAGCGGCGGGAGAACAACCAGGCCTGGCGGGCGCCGGCGTCGGCGGCCCGGTCCAGGGCGAAGCGGGCCAGGCGCAGCCCGCTGCCGGTGCCGCGCAGGTCGGGGCGGACGGCGACGCTGCGCACCAGTGCGTGCTCGCCGTCCGTGCCCAGCTCGAAGCCCGTGCTGGCGCACACCGCCCCGGCGTCGTCGCGGTCGAGCCAGAGCCGCACGGCCGGCTCGGCGAGGGCCGCGACGGTGAGGTCGGCGGCGCGCAGGAAGGCGGCGAGGTCGTCGAGGTCGTCCGGGGTCGCGGGGTGGAGCACACCGGGATCCTAGCCAGTCGAGGGCCGGTCGAGGGCCAGTCGAGGGCCGGGCGAGGGCCAACCGAGGGCAGCCGAGGGCAGCCGAGATTCGAGCAGGATCAGGCAAGGATGCGCGAGGAACGCCGTCGCCGTCGGGCCCCGGGATCGCCTTGACTGGTGGACGAGCCGGGGCGACGCCCCGCGGGCTCGGAGCCGGCTCGGCCGGCAGCATCGGACAACTCGTGAGAGGGCAGCACATGCAGATCACCATCGTCGTCGGGGCCAGCTCGGGCATCGGGCGGGCGACCGCGGTCCGTGCCGCGCAGGGCGGTGCGGGCGTCGTCGTCACCTACAACTCGAACGCAGAGGGCGCCCGGGAGACCGTGCGGCTCGTCGAGGAGGCCGGCGGTACCGCCGTGGCGCTCCCGCTGGACGTGGGGGACAGTGCGACGTTCGGCGCGTTCCGCGCCGCCATCGTGGAGGCCGTGGCCGCCACCTGGGGCGAGCGGCAGGTCACGGGCCTCGTGAACAACGCCGGATTCGGCGGCGGCACGCCGTTCGCGCAGCTGTCCGAGGAGCTGCTCGACCGCACCTACCGCGTGCTGTTCAAGGGGCCCTACCTGCTGACGCAGACCCTGCTGCCGCTGATCGCCGACGGCGGCGCGATCGTGAACACCGCGAGCAGCTCCGCGGGCACGGCGGGGCTCTCGGAGGGGTACTCGGCCTACGGGTCGATGAAGGGTGCCGTGGTGGTCCTGAGCCGGTACCTCGCCAAGGAGCTCAGCGGTCGCGGCATCCGGGTGAACTCCGTGTCGCCCGGGCCGACACGCACCCGGCTCGGCGGGGACGCGTTCGAGAAGTACCCCGAGGTGATCCCGCCGCTCGTGGAGCGCACCGCGCTGGGCCGTCTGGGCGAGCCGGACGACGTCGGTGCCGTCATCGCGTTCCTGCTGTCCGACGCCGCGCGCTGGGTCACCGCGCAGGACATCGAGGTGTCGGGCGGGTTCAACCTGTAGCCACCGGTCCGCGCCCTGGGACGCACGTTCCAAAATGTCCCAGTATCGGTAAAGATAGGGCATATCGCCTATCACCAGGGGAATATCGTGACCGCGACCGCCTCCGGGGCCACTGCAGCACTGTCCCGCGAGCCGGGCTCCATGCCCGCGCTCGTCGCCTGCGACGTCACCGGGACGCTGGCCAGACCGGGCCGGCCGCCCCGGGCGGCCGTGCTCGACGCGGTCGCCGCGGTGCGCGCGGCGGGTCACCACGTGGTGGTCGCGACGGGCCGCTCGCTGGTCGGGGCGGTGCAGGTGGCCCGGCAGCTCGGCGTCCGCGACGGGTGGGTGGTCGCGGCGAACGGCGCGGTCCGGGCCCGGCTGCACCCGGACGGCTTCACCGTGGCGGAGGTCGTGACGCTGGACGCGGAGGCCGTGTGCCGGCTGGTGGCCCGGACCCGCCCGGACCTGCGGATCGCCGCCGAGGTGGTGGGCACCGGGTACCGGGTCACCGACCGGTTCCCGGCCCGGCAGCTGGCCGGGTACGAGGAGGTCGTCGACGACCCCGCAGGGTTGTGGGCGCGGCCCACGCCCCGGCTGGTCGTGCACGGGCAGTGGGCGCAGCGGCTGGTGCCCGCGCTGCGGGCGGCCGGGGTCACGGCCCATCCCGTCCGCGTCGACTGGGTGGACGTCACGGCGCCGGACGTGAGCAAGGCCACCGCGCTGGAGCAGGTGCGCGAGGCGCTCGGGGTGGCCCCGGGCCGGACCTTCGCGGTCGGCGACGGCGAGAACGACCTGGAGATGCTCGCGTGGGCGGGCACGTCCATCGCGATGGGGCAGGCGCCCGAGACCGTGCGGGCTGCGGCCGACCGGGTGGTGGGCACGGTCGAGGAGGACGGCGCGGCGGCCGCGCTGCACGAGGTGCTCCTGCGGCGCTGAGCGTCTAGCGACCCGCTGAGGGGACGCCGTAGCGGGCGGCCGTCGTCGTCACCGCCTCCTCGACCGCGTGCTCGACCTGGGCCCGGGTCGGGTTCCAGCCGGTCACCATGAGGCGCGGCCAGAACACGTAGTTGCCGATCATGCCCAGGAAGTTCGCCGCGGCCAGGAGCGTGTCGTCCACGCGGGCGGTGCCCGCGTCGTGCTCGGCCCGGAGGTAGTCCTGCACCTGGCGGAAGAACGGCATCTTGCCGGTCTCGAACTGGGTGTCCGCGATCTGCGGGAAGCGCGGCATCTCCGCGATCACCATGCGGTAGAGGCCCACCATCTCGGGCCGCGACATGAGTGCGGCGTACCGCAGGCCGTACACGCGCAGGCCGTGGGCGAGGTCGCCGGTCCCGGGTGCGGTGCGGTCCTGATCCGCCGCGCTCCACTGCCGGGTCACGACCGCCTCGAACAGGCTGGCCTTGGTGGGGAACTGCTTGAACAGGGTGGCCCGGGACACGTCCGCGTCCTGCGCCACCCGCGCCAGCGACGTCCCCGCGTAGCCGTGGGCCATGAACAGGCGGGTCGCGGCGTCGATGATCGCGGCGTGCTTCTGCTCCGCGAGCTGCTGGTGGTACGCGCCCGTCCCTGTCGCCATGCACCCATCATGCCCGAAGCGGCGAGGTGAGTCACTTGACTCACAACCGCCCGCCGGCGTAGCGTCGAGCGAGTTGCGAGTCGAATGACTCGGAACCTGACGAGAGGACGTGCCGTGCGGCGGTTCGAGAACAGGACGGTGCTGGTCACCGGTGCGGGTGGCGGCATGGGCGTGAGCCACGTGCGCGCCTTCCACGGGGAGGGGGCCGCCGTCGTCATCGGCGACCGGAACCCCGAGCGGGGCGCGCGGCTGGCCGCGGAGCTGGGGGAGCGGGCCCTGTCGGTCACGCTGGACGTGCGCGACGAGGAGCAGTGGGCGGCGGCCGTGGCGGCCGCCGAGGAGCGCTTCGGCCCGGTGTCGGTGCTCGTCAACAACGCCGGCGTGGCGCAGGCCGCCGCCACGGTCGAGCACACGGAGCCGGCCGACTGGCGGCGCCTGCTGGACGTCAACCTGACGGGGCAGTACCTCGGCATCCGCGCCGTGACGTCGTCGATGCGGCGGGGCGGCGGAGGCGCCATCGTGAACATCGCCTCGACGATGGGCAACACCGCCACGCCGTACTTCGCCGCCTACACGGCGAGCAAGTGGGCGCTGCGCGGCCTGACCCGCACCGCGGCCCTGGAGCTGGGCCGCGACGGCATCCGGGTCAACTCCGTGCACCCCGGCGCCGTGGCCACGGCGTTCATCACGGAGCCCGCCGCGCCCGGGGCGGCGCCGATCGCCGACGCCTACACGCCCGAGCCGTTCGCCGTGCCGCGCGTGGGCGAGCCCGGCGACGTCACGCGGCTGACGCTGTTCGTGGCGTCGGACGACGCGGCGTACGCCACCGGCTCGGAGTTCGTGGTCGACGGCGGCCTGCTGCTCGGCCCGGCCCTGAAGTACGCGCCCGCGCCCGACGAGGAGGCGGCCTGATGGACGAGGCGGTGCGGCGCGCCATCGAGATCACGCCCGCGGCCACGACCCGGCAGCGGATCGTCGACGTCACGACCACCGGGCGCCGTACCGGCCTGCCCCGGCGGATCGAGATCTTCTTCTACCACGTGGCCGGGCGCACCTACCTGTGCAGCGGCACGGTCGACCGGCCGAGCTGGTACGTGAACCTGGTCGCCGAACCGGCCCTCACGTTCCACCTCAAGCACGGCGTGCGGGCGGACCTGCCCGCCACGGCCCGGCCGGTCACCGAGGAGGCGGAGCGCCGGAGGGTGCTGGCCCACATCGTCGCCGACCTCAACCAGCCCGCCAACCCGGGCCATCTGGACCAGCCCGTGGACCTGGAGGACTGGGTGCGCCGCTGCCGTCTGGTGGAGGTGACGTTCGCCGACGGTCCCGGGGCGTGACGCCAGGCACGACGCCCGGCGGCTCGCCGCGCCCCCGGCGCGGACCTGGGTCAGGATGTCCGCATGGCGCACGCTCCCTCGCACGGTACGCCCGGTCCTGCCACGCCCCGGACCACGTTCTTCCTGGTCATGATCCTGGTCTCGGCCCTGCTCGCGACGCTGGCGGGCCTGTGGCTGCTCTGGCCCGACGCGGCCGACGTGCCCGACCGCGTGCCGGCCAAGGCCGAGGGCACCTCGTTCGTGGACGTGACGGTGTCCGGTCCGGCGGACCCGGTCACCGGGAGCATCCCCGTGGAGCTGGCGGACGGCTCGGACTCGCACCTCCAGTCGCCAGGCCCGTCCGTTCCGCTCGCCGAGGGCGACCGGATCACCGCCGTCGACATCTCCGGGGTGGCCCAGCCCGGCGTCGACCCCCTGGTGTTCCTCGACTTCCAGCGGGAGCTGCCGATCGCGCTGCTCGCGATCGCCTACGCGCTGGTGGTGCTGCTCGTCGCCCGCTGGCGCGGGCTCGCCGCGATGGCGGGCCTCGGGCTCGCGTTCGTGGTGCTGCTGGGCTTCACGATGCCCGCGCTGCTGGCCGGGCAGAACGCGTTCGGCGTGGCGCTGGTGACCTCGTCGCTGGTCATGTTCGTCACCCTGTACCTGGCCCACGGGCTGTCGGCGCGCACCTCGACCGCGCTGCTCGGCACGCTGGTGGGCCTCGCGCTGACCGCGGGGATCGCGGCGTGGGCGGCCGGCGCCGCGCAGATCACGGGCACCACCGACGAGGCGTCCTCGTTCCTGCCGTCCAGCGCGCCGGCCGCGGACCTGCACGGCATCGCGCTGTGCGGCATCGTGCTGGCCGGGATGGGCGTGCTCAACGACGTCACCATCACGCAGGCCTCCGCCGTGTGGGAGCTGCGGGCCGTCGCGCCCGGCGCGTCGCGGGCCGAGCTGTTCGCCAGCGCCATGCGGATCGGGCGCGACCACATCGCCTCGACCGTCTACACGATCGCGTTCGCCTACGTGGGCGCCGCGCTGCCGCTGCTCATGATGGTCTGGCTGGTGGACCAGTCACCCGCCACCGCGCTGAGCTCGGGCGAGATCGCCGAGGAGGTGGTGCGCACCCTGGTCGGCTCGATCGGCCTCGTGCTGGCCATCCCGGTCACGACCGCGATCGCGACGCTCACCGTGCCCGGGCCCGCGCCCGACGGGCCGCCGCCGGCCGAGCCGTCCGACCCGGACCTCATGGCACCGGTGTCCGAGGCGTGGGCGGCCGGGGCCCCGCGGACCACGTAGCGGCGCCGGGCGGGAACACGGGCGGGCACCCGCCGGTTGCCTGCCTCGGACAGCACGAGCGCGACGAGAGGAACACCCCATGCGAGCAGTGGTCTTCGACCGGTTCGGCGGCCCCGAGGTGCTGCACGTCGGCGAGGTCCCGGAGCCTGCGGCCGGACCGGGCCAGGTGCGGGTGCGGGTCGAGGCCGTGCCCCTGAACGCGTTCGACGGCAAGGTCCGCTCGGGCGCCATGGAGTCCGTGTTCACCACGGCGCTCCCGGGCGTGCCGGGCCTGGAGGTGGCCGGGGTGGTCGACCAGGTGGGCGACGGCGCCGCCGGGGTCGCCGTCGGCGACCGGGTCACGGGGTGGACCAGCCGGGGTGCCGCGGAGCTCGCCGTCCTGGACCGGTGGGCGGCCGTGCCCGACGGCGTCGACCCGGTCCAGGCCTCGGCCCTGCCGGTGGTCGGCGAGACGGCCCGGCGCGCGCTGCGCATCCTCGGTGTGAGGTCCGGCGAGACACTGCTGGTGCACGGCGCGAGCGGCGGCGTCGGCGGGCTCGCGACGCAGCTCGCCGTGGCGGCGGGCGTACGGGTGGTGGGCACGGCGTCGGCGGCGAACCAGGAGCGCGTCGCGGCCTACGGTGCCACGCCCACCACCTACGGCCCGGGCCTGGTGGACCGGGTGCGGGCCCTCGTGCCGGTCGTGGACGCGGTGCTGGACACCTCCGGCGCCGGCGTGCTCCCGGACAGCATCGAGCTGCGCGGCGGCACCGACCGGGTGCTCACCCTGACGGACCCCGCGGCGCACGCGCTGGGCGTCGAGTTCTCCGAGCGTTCCGAGCCGTCGTCCGCCGACCTGGCGGAGCTGGTGGGGCTCGTGTCCCGCGGCCAGGTGTCCGTCCCGGTGGCCGCCGTCCTGCCGCTGGCCGAGGCGGCCCGCGCGCAGGAGCTGGTCGACGGCGGTCACGCGGGCGGCAAGGTGGTCCTCGTCCCATGACGCGGCGGGTCTGGTTCGTGACCGGCGCCGGACGGGGGCTCGGCCACGCCATCACGAGGGCGGCCCTCGCCCGGGGCGACCGGGTCGCGGCCGCGGCGCGGGACCCGCGCGTGCTGGACGACCTGGTGGCGGAGCACGGCGATGCCGTTGCGCCGCTGCGGCTGGACGTGACCGACGCCGACCAGGCCGCCGCGGCGGTGGGCGCTGCGACGGACCGGTTCGGGCGCCTCGACGTGGTGGTGAACAACGCCGGGTACGGACTGTTCGGCTACGTCGAGGAGATCACGCCCGCGCAGCTGCGCGACCAGCTCGAGGTGAACCTGCTCGGCGTGCTCCACGTGACCCAGGCCGTGCTGCCGGTGCTGCGGGCGCAGGCCTCGGGCCACGTGGTACAGGTGTCGAGCTCCAGCGGCGTGGCGGCCTGGCCCGGGCTCGGCGGGTACAGCGCGTCCAAGTGGGCGCTGGAGGGGCTGTCGGAGTCGCTGGCCCAGGAGGTCGCGGGGTTCGGGGTGCACGTGACGCTCGTCGAGCCGGGCCCCGTGGACACCGCGTGGCGCGACGAGTCCGCGGTGCGTGCCACGCCCCTTCCCGCCTACGACGCGCTGCGCGCCGCGGCCTGGCACCCGCCCGGTTCGTCGACGCCGGAGGAGGTCGCGCGCGTGGTGCTCGCCGTCGTGGACGCCGACGAGCCACCGCTGCGGATCCTGGTGGGCGACCTCGCGGCCGACGCCGTGCTGCCGCTCACCGAGGAGCGTCTGGCCGGGTGGCGGCGGTGGGAAGGGCTGGGGCGGTCGGCGGGGTGAGGGCGCTCAGCGCGTCTGCCACCCCGGCAGCAGCCGCTCCAGGGCGTCGGCCAGCGGCACGGACTCGCCGTCCTTGCCGCCCGCGCCGAGCGTCAGCGGCGGACGGCTCGGCTCGGGGCGCAGGCCGCGCACCCGGTCGAGCAGGCCGAGGGGCGCGGTGAGCACGTAGAAGTCCCCGTCGGTGCTCAGGCCGGCGCTACGGTCCACGCGCAGGTACCAGCCGCGCAGCGGCGTGCGCGCCGTGCCGCGGCCGCCGTACCCCCGCACCAGCAGCGCCTCGGCCGGCAGCCCGGCGGTCCGTGCCGCGGCCGTGAACTGCCGCAGCATGGCCTCGGCCCGCTCGTGCTCCGCGTCCTGCCGGGCCTGGAGGCGCTCGGCCTGCACCCGGACGGCCTCGGCCCGGCGCCCGGCCCACTCGTCGTCACGCATGCGGGCAAGTCTCGCACCCGGCGGCCGCCGACCCGCTCAGTCCGCCGCGTCCTGCCGGCGCTCGTGGGTGAGCAGGGTGATCGCCACGGCCACCACCACGCCGATCAGCGTGTCCAGCGCGCGCTCGCCGACGAGACCACCCACCGGCACGGGGTGGGCCAGGTGCGTCATGGACAGCGCCAGCGGCGTGATGAACAGCATCGCGACGGCGTAGTTGCGGCCCACCCAGAGCTCGGCGCCCGCCTGGAGCAGCGCGGCCACGGCGATGACCACGAGCGGCGGCGGTCCGGCCGCCAGCAACGCCCAGGCGATCAGCACCCCGACCAGCGTTCCCGCCAGCCGCTGGGCCGCGCGCACCAGCCGTCCGGCGGCGTCGGGCGCGGCCATCGGGACCACGGCGGCCACCATGGCCCAGTACGGGTGCCCGACGGCGGTCGCGATCCCGCCGGCGACAGCCACACCGACGCCGTACCGCACCACGTAGTGCGGCAGGGTCCACGCCGGTCCGGGAGGCGGCGGCGTCGACCGGGGCGGGGCCGCGGGCGGGTCCGGGGTGGCCGGGGGATCCTGCGCGGTAGGTGCATCCTGCGCGGTCGGTGCATCCTGCGGAGCAGGTGCATCTTGCGCGGAGGGTGCCGTGGGTGCCGTGGGTGCCGTGGGTGCCGTGGGCGCTGCGGGCGCGGAGGGTGCTGCGGGCGCTGCGGGTGCCGCGTGCGCCGGTGCGGCGGTGGTCGCGCCGCCGCGCTCGAACGGCGCGCAGACGGCGGTCAGCCCGAGCGCGAAGGCCGCGGCGGCGGCCGCGACCGCCAGGGCCACGACCAGCGTGCCGGGCTCGGCCGGCACGGAGGAGCAGGCCCCGAGCGCGAAGATCGGGAAGAGCGGCCCGGGTGGGTGCCAGCGCAGCCGGTGGGACAGGACTGCCACCACGACCGCCCAGAGCGCGGCGACGGGCACCACCAGCCAGGCAGTGCCCGGCACGGCCGCGCCGAGCACCGCGAGCAGGGTGCCGGCCAGCGCCGACGCGACCAGCACGGCAGCCGCCTGAACCTGCATGACCAGGCGAGGACGGAGAGGGACCGTGCGTCCGAACAGGCTGGTGAACGCGCCGAACGTCGCGTACAGCGACCAGTCGAGATGCCCCGTGGCCCAGAGCACCAGCATCGGCAGCGCCACGGAGGCCGCGGCCCGCAGGGCCACGGGGAGCTCGCCGCCGTACGGTCCCACATGCAGCATCCGGCGCAGGTGGGGGAGCAGGGGGCGGGAACTCATGTCCTTCGCATCCTCCCACGTGACGGGGTCGGGAGAACCCCACCGCCGGGACGGAGGACAGCCACCTGGTCGGCGGGCGGCCTTCTGACCAGCATGGATACATGGAATCCACCATGTCGCACGCTTCGGTCACAGGCCGCCCGCTCCGCACGGTCGCGGCGGGCGCGTTCACGCTCGCCGTGCTGGCGGGGATCGCGGAGGCGATCCTGGCCGTCACCTCGATCGCCGGCACCACCGGCCTGGACGGCGGCCTCCTCGCCCAGGTCGCGGTGCGCGGCACCGTCTTCGCCACCGCGCTGACCTGCGCCTGGTACCTCGCCCGGGGCCATCGGTGGGCGTGGTGGGCCCTCCTGCTCGGCCTCGGTGGCGTCGGCCTGGCCTCGATGCTGGTCCCGATGGCCGCCGCCCTGGCCGACGGCGCCTCCTGGTCCACGGTGTTCGACGCCGGCACGTCACCGCTGTTCCCGGCCGTGCGCGCCCTGCACATCCTGTCCGTGCTGGTGGGCGTGACCGTCATGCTGCACCCCGGGGTGCGCGCGAGCCGGGGGCCCGTCGAGGACTGACGGCGGTGGCGCCGCTCAGGGCCGCAGGAACTCGCCCACCACGGCGAGGAACTCCTCCGGGTCCTCGTCGTGCACCATGTGTCCCACGCGGATCTCTGCCAGCCGACCGTCGGCGACCTCGTCGGCGAACCGGACCAGGTCCGCCTGGTCGACACTGCTGTCCGGCCCGCCCGCGACCACCAGCACCGGCGCCTGGATCCGCAGCGCGTCCGCCCACCAGGCCGGGTCCGGGTCGCTGCGCTGGGCACGCAGCGCGTTGACGAGCGGCCAGTCGAACGGCACCGGGTGGCCGGGCTCGTCGAACGGCTCGAACCGGGCACCGCCTGGGCGGGGCACGGTGGTGTCCTCCAGCACGAGACGCGTCACGCGGGCGGGTGCGCCGGAAGGAGCCGGGATCGTGCCGGCCGCGGGGCTGGTGGCGCGCTCCAGAGCGGCGGTGACGAGGCTGGCCGTCACCGCACCCATCGAGTGCCCGACCACGGCGAGCCCGCCCGGTGCGGAGGCCGGGCCGGGGACTGGCCAGCGTGCGAGGTCCGGCCCGGGCGTGGAGCTCAGCCCGGGCGTGGAGTCCGGATAGGGCGTGGAGTCCGGATCGGGCACGGAGTGCAGTCCGAGCGCGGCGTCCGGGCCGGGCGCGGAGTGCAGTTCGAGCGCGGCGCAGAACGCGAGCGTGTCCGCCGTCATCAGTTCGTACGAGTACTGCCCGGGCCGGCCGCTGTCCCCGTGGCCACGTGCGTCGGGCGCGAGCACCCGGTGGCCGAGTGCCGCAAGGTCGTCCAGCAGGGGATCCCACGACAGCGAGCTCTCGCCGAGAGCATGCAGCAGGAGGAGCGGCGGCGCGGCCGGATCACCTGCCTCGCGGTAGGCCAGGCGTAGGACGGTGTCCGGGTCGGCGCTGGTCGGGTGCGGGGCTGGTGTGTGCCGGGTCGGCGTGTGCGGTGCCTGCGTGTGCGGAACGGTGGTGTGCCGGATCTCGACGTGGTGGACCGGGTGCTGCGGTGCGATGGTCATCGGCGCAAGTATGCCGAGCGGGCGACCGCACCGGCACCGTCGTGGTGCGACACGCGGCGAGAATCCGCTGACCGCATACGGCGCCGGGTCGCTCTGCCGGGGACTGGCAGCGTGCAGGCACAGGCCACAGGCCACAGGCCACAGGCCACAGGCACAGGAGCCGGAGCGGGAGCAGGCACAGGAGCGGGAGCAGGCACAGGAGCGGGCGCAGGAGCGGGCGCAGGTGCAGGTGCGGGTGCAGGCACCGGCTCGGGCGCGGGTGCGGGAACGCGCTGCGATCCGACCCGGACCGCCTCAAGATCGGTCGGTCGCTGCACCCCGCATCCGGAGTTCGGTCGCTTGCCTCGAGATCGGTCCAATGATCGACCGATCTCGAGGCAACGGACCGAACCGGGGTGTGCTGGTCGAGCACTGGACCGAACCCGGGGCACGCTGGCCCAGCAATGGACCGAGTCCGGGGCAGGCGGGCTCAGCACTGGACCGAACGGGGTGTGCTGGTCGAGCAATGGACCGAGTTCGGGGATGCCGGTTGAGCGGAGGACCGAGTCCGGGGCAGGCGGGCTCAGCACTGGACCGAACGGGGTGTGCCGGTCGAGCAATGGACCGAGTCCGGGGATGCCGGTTGAGCGGAGGACCGAACCCGGGGCACGTGGACCCAGCAACGGACCGAACCGGGGTGAGCCGTTTGAGCAGCAGACCGAACACGGGTGCCGCCGGCCCACCGCCGGACCGAGCATGCCGGCCCAGCACCGAACCGGACCGAACCCGCCGACCACCACAGGACCGAATACCGACGCACCAGCCGGGCAAGGGCCCATGGCGCCCCCGGCACCGAACCCCCGCAACCCCCGAACCCCCGCACCCCCTCAGTGCACATGCCCCCCGCCCGCCGCGACCGGCGTCGCGCCCGGACGGCCCCACTGGATCGTCGGGCGCCCCCCGGACCAGCTGTTCCCCGCGCCACTCTCGTCGGCCCGCCAGAACCAGCCCGGCAGACCCCCGGCCGGCCACCCCTCGGGGTAGTCCTGCCAGGCCTCCTTGCGCCCGCGGACCGTCATGTCGAGCAGCGCCAGCGCGGGCATCGTCGCCTCGGCCCCGCGCCCGGTGACGCTGTTGGTGAGGAACGTCCGCCCGCCCCGGCGCAGGAAGCACAGCCACGTGCCGAAGTCCCCACCGGACAGCACGTCGTCGTCCGTGTCGAGCACCGAGTACCAGTGCCTCGGGTAGCCCATGAACTCGACGAACGGCGCGAGCTCGGGCCAGGGCGCCTTCGCGAGCACCGCGAACGACACCCCGCGGGCCGTCAGGTAGGCCGGGTCCTGCACCGCCCAGTACGTGAGCGTGCATCCCTCGCACTGGTTCTCGAACGGCTCGCCCGGGTGCCACATGTGCTTGTAGAGGACCAGCTCCTCGCGGCCCGCGAACAGGTCGAGCAGCGTCGTGGGTCCGTCCGGTCCCACGACGACGGCGCCCCCGTCCACCTCCGTCATCGGCAGGCGGCGTCGCGCAGCGGCGATCGCGTCGCCCTCGCGGGTGTGCGCCTTCTCGCGGACCAGCAGCTCGTCGCGCGCGGCCTGCCAGGTCGCCCGGTCGACGACCGGCGGGACGGCGGCCGCAGCCTCCGGGGCGGCGCCGGTGTGGTGGGCGTGGTCCTCGTGGGTGGTGCTCATGATGCTCTCCTTCGCCTCGACAGCATTCCTGGGATACCGACGGTCCGCGCTCGCGGAAGTCATCGCCCTTCATGACCACGACGAGCGGACCCCGGCCGGATCGACACGTCGCCGTAGGGTGAGTCGCATGCGCATCGCCGTCCTCGACGACTACCAGAACGTCGCACACCGTCTCGCCGACTGGGGCTCCCTCGACGCCGAGGTCCGGTTCCTCACCGAGCACCTGGCCGGCCCGGAGGCGCTCGCGGCGGCCCTGGCCGGGTGCGACGTCGTCGTCGCGATGCGCGAGCGGACGCCGTTCCCGGCCGCGGTCCTGGACCTGCTGCCCGATCTCCGGCTGCTGGTCACGACGGGTCCGGCGAACGCGTCGATCGACCTGGCCGCCGCCCGCGACCGCGGCGTGGTGGTGTGCGGTACGGAGTCGCCGTCGTCGGCCACGCCGGAGCTGACCTGGGCGCTGATCCTGGCCGTCGCGCGCCACGTGCCGCAGGAGGATGCGCGCCTGCGTGCGGGCGGCTGGCAGCACACGATCGGCACGGACCTGGCAGGGCGCACGCTCGGCGTCGTCGGCCTGGGGCGGCTCGGTGCGCAGGTCGCGCGCATCGGGGCGGCGTTCGGCATGGACGTGATCGCCTGGAGCACCAGACTGGACCCGGCGGTCGCTGCCGCGGCGGGCGCGCGGGCCGTGCCGAAGGACGAGCTGTTCGCCACCGCCGACGTCGTCACGGTGCACTACAAGCTCAGCGAGCGCAGCGCGGGGATCGTGGGCCGCGCCCAGATCGCGCGCATGCGCCCGACGGCGATCCTGGTGAACACCTCGCGCGGCCCCCTGGTCGACACCGAGGCGCTGCTGGAGGCGTTGCACGCCGGCCGGATCGGCGGCGCGGGCCTGGACGTGTACGACACGGAGCCGCTGCCCGCTGACCACCCGCTGCGGTCCGCGCCGCGCACGGTGCTGACGCCGCACCTGGGCTACGTCACTGAGGACACCTACACCACGTTCTACCGGCAGGCCGTCGAGGACGTCGCGGCGTGGGCGGCGGGCAGCCCGGTGCGCGTGCTCACCTAGCCCGGCTACCCCAGCGCCGCCGAGGCGATCTCCAGCGCCTCCGCCCGGCCGATCCCGAGAGCCCGTACCGTGGCGGCGTACCGGCCGGCCGCCTCCTGGGCCAGGGCGAGCCGCTGGTCCCCGGCGGCGCTGACGAAGGTGCCCGCACGGCCCCGGGTCTCGACGAGACCGGCCGCCTCCAGCTCCCGGTAGGCACGGGCCACGGTGTTGACCGCGATGCCGAGGTCGGCCGCGAGCGCCCGGACCGTGGGCAGGCGGGTGCCGACGGGCAGCGTCCGGTCCGCCATCTGCTGGGCGAGCGCGGTGCGCACCTGCTCGAACGGCGGGACGGGGGAGTCTGCGTCGATGCGGATCACGCCCGCAACCCTACAAGTGGGGGGTCGCCTTGCACTTCACCCGGTGGTAGACATGGGCCGATGGCAGACATCTAGGACATATATGGAGTTTGGGGGCGCCATGTCTGAGTTCTACGAGATCAGGGACGACAAAGGGACCGTGCTGGAGGTGCTCGGCACGGACGACGAGCCCGCGGGGGAGATTCTCGTGACCGACGACGACGTCGAGCCGACCGCGACGCCGCAGGCCGCACCCGGGCCGGAACCGGCGGCGACGCCCCTGGCCGCCGTGAGCATCGCGTCGCGCGCCTCGTGGGGCGCCCGGTACCCCGACGGCGACCTGACGCTGACCGGCCCTGCCGTCGAGGTGTTCGTGCACCACTCCGTCACGGCGCAGCTCTCCCCGGACGCGAGCGTCGCCGCGGAGGCGGAGCAGATGCGCGCGCTGGAGAGCGTGGGCCAGTCGCGGTTCGGCACCGGCATCTCGTACAACGTGATCGTCTTCCCGTCCGGCCGGGCCTACCAGGGGGTGAGCTGGAACCGCCGCGGCACCCACACCGGCGGGCGGAACAGCACCGCACGCTCCATCTGCCTCGCGGGCAACTACGAGACCAGCCGCCCGACGGCGGCGCAGATCTCCACCGCGGCCGCCATCTACGGCGAGGGCAAGGGCCGCTGGTGGACCCAGGGCGCGCCGCTGTACGGGCACCGCGACGTCAAGGCCACGGCCTGCCCCGGCCGGTACGTCTACGCCCGCCTCGACGACATCCGCGCGGGGGAGGGCTCCACCCCGCCCAGCCCGGGCGAGCCCGGCGGTCTCGTCGTCGACGGCGCGTGGGGTTCGGCCACGACCCGGCGCCTGCAGCAGGAGCTCGGTACCACCGCGGACGGCGTCGTCTCCTCCCAGAGCATCGTCTGGCGGGACCGGAACCCGGGCCTGACCACCGGCTGGCGGTGGGTGTCCGACGCACAGGGCTCCCGCGTGATCGCCGCCCTCCAGGCCCGGGTCGGCATGCCCGCGGGGCAGCGGGACGGCAAGATCGGACCGCAGACCATCCGCGCCCTCCAGACCTACCTGGGCACCCCGGCCGACGGCGTCATCTCCCGCGACTCCCGGGCGGTCATGGCCCTCCAGCGGCGTCTCAACGCCGGGCGGGTCTGAGCGGGGACAGGGTCTGAGCGAAGGCCGGGGCCCGGGCGGCGGGCGGCGCGGCTCGGCGCCTGTCGGTGGCGGCGGATAGTGTCGCGTCCATGACCGACGCCGCCCGTCCCGCCTCTGCCCTGCCGACGACGCCCGACCCGGTGCCGGCCCCCGTGCCGGACCCCGCGTCGGCCGCTGTGCCGGTCCCCGTGCCGGACCTGGTGCCGCTCGGCTCGGCACCCCGTCCGGCCGACGGTGCCGACCTGGCTGCCCGCATCCGTGCCGCGCTCGCGGCCGAGCTGGGCGGCCGTGTCGTGGGGCTGGAGCGGGCGTCGATCACGGCGGAGCTCGACGGTGCGGACGTCGCATCGGCGGACATCGACCTCACGGGCGTGGTCGTGCGGCTCGACGCGCCGCAGGCGGCCGGTGGCGCCGCCGGACCGGAGGGCCCGCGCTGGCAGCCCGACGTGGTCCGGCGCGAGCCGGCGACCCTGCGCCGCGTCCGGGTGGACGCCCACCGGCTCGTGGTGGTCGACCTGCCGGTCGACGTCACCGCGGAGCTCGAGGGGTTGCGCTTCGACTGGGTCGAGGGTGCCGACGGCCGCGTCGGTGCCCAGCTGGTCGAACCCTCGGGCGCGCACCCCGTCTCCGGGCACGCCCGCGTCTCGGTCGACAAGGACGGCCTGGTCGCCACGGCACGGGGCATCCTGGCGGTCGTGCTCCTGCAGCAGGGCGTCACCCTCACCGCGCTCGACGTCGACCTGGTCTCGGCCGGGCCGCGCGCGGCGACGGTGCGCATCGACGCGGCGGTCAAGAAGGGCGTGTTCCTCTCCGCGCGGGTGCAGGCGACGGCGTCCGTCAGCGTGAGCGCCGACATGGTGCTCGCGGTACGGGACGTGCAGCTGGCGAGCGGCAACCCGCTGGTGGCGGCCCTGCTGGGCACCGTCAGGGGCCGGGTGGAGGCCGCCACCAGCAAGGACATCGACCTGGGTGCGCAGCTGCCCGAGGGCGTCCGCCTCGCGGACGTCCGGCTCGACGTCGGCCAGGAGCTGACGCTGTCGGCCCGCCTGGCCTGACGTCCCGGCCGGCACCGGCCGGGGTAGTTTGGTGGCATGTCCGTCAGCGCCCAGACCAGTGCCGACGCCGCCGGGGGCGCGCCGGGCGCCGCCCGCGGCCGGTACGCCCGCGGGCGGGCCACGCAGCAGGAGATCATCCGCACCGCGATCCTCGTGTTCGCCGACGTCGGGTTCCACGGCGCGTCCCTGCGGGACATCGCGGCCCGCGTGGGCATCTCCCACCCCGGGCTGCTGCACCACTTCCCGACCAAGGTCGCGCTGCTGGAGGCGGTGCTGGAGTACCGCGACGCCGTCGACGAGGAGCTGTTCGCCCAGGACGTCGAGCGCGGTACCGACTACTTCGAGGCGCTGCTGCACGTGGTGGAGCGCAACCGGCTGCGACGCCCGCTCGTCGAGCTGTTCGCGAGCCTGGCCACCGAGGCGACCTCGCCCGACCACCCCGCCCACGAGTACTTCCAGCGGCGGTACGCGCGCATCCTCCAGGAGCAGTCGCGGCACCTGCGGGAGCGGGCCGCGCGCGGCGGCCTCGCTCCCGGGGTGGACCCGGACCAGGCGGCGCGCACCGTGGTGGCGCTCATGGACGGGCTGCAGGTCCAGTGGCTGCTGTCCCTGGAGCGGCCCGGCGCCGAGCGGGTCGACATGGCCGCCGACCTGCGCGGCTACCTGGACCTGATCCTGCGCTGAGACGCTGCGCCGGGAGGTCGCTCCGGGATCCCGCCCCGAGCACGGCTCAGCCGTCGGCCTCCGCCAGGAGCGCAGCGAGCGCGTCCTGGTCGAACCCGCCCATGCCGAAGTCGGCCACGACGGTCAGCGGCATGTCGCCGATCATCCCGAGCATGTCCTCGGCCACGCCGCCGCCGTGCACCATCGCCTCGACGCGCGGCCCGACGACGGGGTGCGTCATCGCCTCGGCCACGGTGGACAGGGGCCCCAGGGGAAGGCGCACGTCCTCGCCGTCGACCTGCACCGTGACCGCCCCGCGCAGGTCGCGCGAGGACGCGCCGACCGACACCACGAACTCGCCGCCCTCGACCACCCAGCGGCGCAGCACCGGGTGCCAGTACGCCAGGTCCCGCCCCGAGAGGTCGAAGACCAGCTCGCGGGACTCGCCCGGGGCGAGATCGACCTTGGCGAACGCCTTGAGCTCGCGCTCCGGGCGCAGCACCTGGGCGGCCGGGTCGCCGACGTACACCTGCACGACCTCGGCGCCCGCGCGTCCGCCGGTGTTGGTGACCCGAGCCCGCACGCGGACGACGGCGCCGGCGTCGGCCGTGGCGGGCCGCAGCACCTCGGCCGCCACGCCGTCGTACGCGAACGTCGTGTAGGACAGCCCGTGCCCGAACGGGTAGGCGACGTCGGCCTGCCGCGCGTCGTACCAGCGATAGCCCACCAGGACGCCCTCGCCGTAGCGGACGTGCCCGAGCTCGCCCGGGAAGTTGCCGTACGACGGGGTGTCCGCCAGACGCAGCGGCAGCGTCTCGGCCAGGCGCCCGGCCGGGTTCACGGCGCCGAGCAGCACGTCGACGACGCCGGAGCCGCCCGCCTGGCCGCCGAGCCAGCCCTCGACCAGCCCCGGCGCGAGGTGCTGCCAGGGCGCCACCGCGACGGCCGATCCGTTCGCGAGCACCACCACGACCCGCGGGTTGACGGCGGACACGGCCTCCAGCAGCGCGACCTGGCCCGCGGGCAGGTGGAGGTGCGTGCGGTCGAAGCCCTCCGACTCGTAGGACGCGGGCAGGCCGAGGAACACCAGCACCGTGCCGGCGTCCCGCGCGACCTCCACGGCCTGCGCGCGCAGCGCGGCCTCGTCGGTCCCCGAGCCGAGGTCGGCGCCGTCGACCGTGTAGCCGGCGGCGAACGGCACGTCCGCGCCGGTCGTCGCCCGCAGCGCGGACAGGGCGTCGTCCAGCCGGGTCGGGTTGACCTGCGAGGAACCGGCGCCCTGGTAGCGCGGCGTCCGGGCCAGCTCGCCCACGACGGCGACGTCGGCGGGCGTGGCCAGCGGCAGCAGCGGTGCGCCGTGGGCGCCGGCCGGGCCGGGCACGACATCGTTCTTCAGCAGCACCGTCCCTGCCGCGGCGGCCTCGCGGGCCAGGGCGTGGTGGGCGTCCGCGTCGTACGTGCCCGGGGCGTCCAGCGCGGGCAGGGCCCGGGCGACCATACGCAGCACGCGCCGTGCGGCGACGTCGACCACGTCCTGCGCCAGGCGGCCCTCACGCACCGCGGCGACCACCTCGGCGTCCCGGCGCCCGCCGCTGGCGGGCATCTCCAGGTCGAGCCCGGCGGCGACGGCCGCGACCCGGTCGCGCACCGCACCCCAGTCGGACACCACGAGCCCCTCGAAGCCCCACTCGTCGCGCAGCACCTCGGTCAGCAGCCAGTGGTTCTGCGAGGCGTAGACGCCGTTGATCCTGTTGTACGAGCACATGACGGTCCACGGCTGCGCCCGCTTGACGACGCGCTCGAACCCGGGCAGGTAGATCTCGCGCAGGGTGCGCTCGTCGACGTCGGCCGAGACGCGCATGCGGTCGGCCTCCTGGTTGTTGGCGGCGAAGTGCTTCAGCGACGTGCCGACCCCCTGGGACTGGACGCCCTCGACCAGTGCGGTGCCCAGCTCGCCCGAGATCACCGGGTCCTCCGAGAGGTACTCGAAGTTGCGCCCGTTCAGGGGCGAGCGCTTGATGTTGATCCCCGGGCCGAGCAGCACGGCGACGTCGTTCGCGCGCGTCTCGCGGCCCAGCGCAGCGCCGATCCGGCGCAGCAGGTCCGGGTCCCAGGTGGAGCCGAGCGTCGCGGCGGTGGGGAAGCAGGTGGCGGGTACCGAGGTGCCGAGCCCGAGGTGGTCGGGGGAGTCCGCCTGCTTGCGCAGCCCGTGCGGGCCGTCGGTGACCATGACGCCGGGTACGGCCACCTCCGGGCGGTCGACGGGCTGCGTCGTCCAGAAGTCCAGGCCCGACAGGAGCGACGCCTTCTCCTCGAGCGTGAGCCCGGCGAGCACGTGCTCGACGTCGAACGCGCGGCCGGTCGGAGGGACGGTGGGTGTGTCGGTCATGGCGCTCCCTCTGCCGGGACGGGCCCGGGCTGGTGCGGGCGTAAACCTACCGGGTGGTAGCTGTTCAGAAACTACCACCCGGTAGGCATGCGGCGGCCTCACCCTCGACCTCAGCGTGAACCTCGGCCAACCCTCAACCTCAACATGAAGGTGAGGATGGTCAGAACGGGTAGCTCACGTACGTCCGGTCCAGCGGCTCCGGCACACGGAAGTAGTTCGCCGCCAGGCCCGCCGGATCGGTCGCCAGGGCGCCCCGGCCGGGGCCGTCGTTCCCGTCGTCCCAGCCCCAGGGAGCGTTCGCGGAGTTCTGCGTGCACGAGATCCCGCCGTCGCCGCAGCTGCCCGAGGCGTCGCCCGCGAACGTGCCGTGGCTCGCGAAGAGCCGGCTGTCGGCGCGCAGCGCCCACAGCCCACCCGCCGCGTGCACGTCAACGAGGCGGTAGGACACGTCCCTGTCGTCCGGGTGCTCGGGCACCTCGGCGCGGCCCGCCGGGTAGTAGACGACGCCGTCGCCCCGGATGTCGTAGCCCGGCCGGGCCTTGAGGCCGTGCCCCTTGGCCTCCTGCGCGGTGACCGGGTGGGCCAGCCCGTCGTGCGGGCTGGTCGCCATCTGGAGGGTGCCGTCGACGGTCTCCGCCCCGGCGCCCCACGTGCTGCCCGACGGCGTGTACGAGTAGAAGTCGCTGTGTGCCACGGTGACGGCGCCGCGCAGCACCCCGTACGCCGAGCCGTCCTTCTGGACCGCCACCATGACGCCCTCGGCGTCGTTCTCGTGCTCCGTGTCGAAGATCGAGTCGGACCAGTCCCGCGGGTGGAAGAACATGTAGGTGACGAACCAGTGCGTACCCGTCTCCAGCACCGAGTAGTACGCGGTGGCCGCCAGCGGGTGGCTGCCGGTGTTCTCCCAGTTGTTGCGCGCGTCCACGTCGCCGTCGAAGTCGTAGGCAGCGATGTAGTCCGAGCGGCCGCCCAGGGCGTTCGTCCCGGTCTGGTCCACGTCCTGGTAGTGGATCGGCGCCCAGCGCTGCGCGACGTCGGCCGCGCTCGCCGTCACCGCGGCCGGTGCGGTGCTCGTGCCCGGCGCCGCGGCGGCCGTGCCCGCCGCCGCGGCGCCGAGCACGAGCGCCACGCCCGTCACGCCCGCCGCGGCGGTGCGTGCTGCTGTCCGTGCTGCTGTTCGTGCGGGTCTGTTCATGTCGTCCTCGTCCCGTCGTTGTGCCGGATGTCGGTGCCGGATGTCGATGTGCCGGATGTGCGAGATGGCTGCGTGCGACGTGCCGGACCGAACACTCCACCCGGCGCGTTGCCATGGGTTGACCGTGGCATGGCGAACGGGTGACCATCCGCCCGGAGGGATGCATGACGTTGCATCGGACGTGAGGTACATTCCGGCTAAACAACGCAGTGCGCGCCTTTGGTGCGCCCGGAACCCCGGGGAGCCATGACAGCCACGACGACCACCCGGTCGGAGCGCCTGGTCGACCTGACGGACCTGACCCCGCTCATCGAGACCACCACGAGCGCTGATCCCGCCCAGGTCTACGAACGGCTGCGGGGCCGGTGGGGCAACGTCGCGCCGGTGCTGCTGGAGCCCGGCGTGCCGGCGTGGCTCGTGCTGGGCCACCGGGAGCTCGTGACGGTGCTGCGCAACGAGGGCCTGTTCTCGCGCGACTCGCGCAACTGGGGCCTCATGCAGGACGGCACGGTCACCCCGGGCAGCGGCGTGGGCGGGGTGCTCGCGCCCCGCGACGGCATCTACTACGTGGACGGCGTGCGCCACCGCCACCTGCGCCGCCTCGTGGACGACGCGTTCGAGAGCGTCGACGAGCACCACCTGGCCGGCATCACCGAGCAGTGGTGCCGGCGCGCGCTGGACCGCGTGCTCGCCAAGGGTGAGGCCGACCTCGTGAGCGAGTACGCGCGGGCCGTGCCGCTGCTGGTCATGTCGACGATGTTCGGGCTGGACGCCGACCAGGCGCGCGCGATGCTCGGGCACGCGCAGCGCGTGTTCCAGGCGCAGGGCGCGGCCGGCCGCGAGGCGCTGGACGCGCAGCGGGCGCTCATCGTGGAGCTGATCGAGAGCCGTCGCGCGGCGCCGTCGGACGACCTGGTCTCGGCCATGCTGCGGCACCCGAGCGCGCCCACCGACGTGGACGTGCAGAGCGCCGTGTCGGCGACGCTCATCCTGGGCAGCCAGTACGAGGTCGCGTGGATCACGCACGCGCTGCGGCTGCGGCTCACCGACCGGCGGTTCGACGGACGCTCGGGCGGGCTGCTCTCGGCGTCCGACACCCTGACCCAGGTGCTCGGCTCGACGCCCCCGGCGCCCAACGCCGGACCCCGGTTCGCACTGGCGGACACGACGCTCGGCGGACGCAGGATCGCCGCCGGCGACGCGGTGGTGCCGGGCATCCTGGCCGCGAGCGCCGAGTCGCGGGCCGCGGGTGACGACATCTGGCTCGAGACCGGGAACCTCTCCTACCTCACGTGGGGCGCCGGGCCGCACGCCTGCCCGGCGCGACGGCCCGCGACCGTGATCGCGCAGGTGGCCGTCTCGGAGGCGCTGCGCCGCCTGGGTGGCGTGGCGCTCACCGTGCCGGCCCGGACGCTGGCCGCGACGGGGACGCTGTGGTCCTCGGTGCCCCGGGAGCTCCCGGTGCGCTTCGAGGAGCACCGCCCCGCCCGTCAGTGGTGATCGCGAGGATCTCGAGAGCCGTCAGAGCCCGACGATCAGCGCGACCACTGCGAGGACGGCCGCGACCCCCGCGCCCGCCCAGGCGATCAGGGCGTGCCGCCGCGCGCGCTCCCGGGCCGTACCGAGCTCGGCCCGCAGCGCCCCGAGCTCCGCACCCAGCGCCGCGTGCCCCGCGCGCAGCGCGCCGAGCTCTGCGGCGAGCTCCTGGTGGGCTGCCGCGACCTCGTCCTGCACCACCCCGAGGCGCGACTCGGCACGGTCCGCGGCCGCCCGCGCCGTGGCGGCCTCGTCCCGCGCGGCGGCGGCCTCCGCGCCGGCGGCCGCCGCCGTGGCTCCCGCGTGGTCCGCGGTCGCCAGCGCGGCAGCGGCGAGGGTGGCGGCGTCGGCCGGGGGCGCGGGCTGCCGGGGCGCGGCGGGGAAAGGCGCGGCCGGGGCGGCGTCGGCCGGGGCGGCGTCGGCCGCGCGGTCCTGCGGGTGGTCCGGGGCGGGAGTCTCGGCACGGGTGAGCTGGCTGCGCACCTCGGCCCTGAGGTCCGACAGGAACGGCTTGATGCCGCGGGCCTTGCGCTCCCTGGAGGAGGCGTGCCGGGGAACTCCGCCGGACGGGCTCGGGGCGTCGGGCGCGCTCGGGTCGTGTTCGGTCGCCATGGGGGAGAAACGTACACGGGTCGGCACACGGGTCGGTGCCCGAGGCTGGAGCACGGGGCCGGACCACGGGGCCGGACCACGGGGCCGGACCACGGGCGGCCGGGCCCCGGCCGGTACGGTACCGGTGTGCAGCTCACCCGGCCCGACCTCGCGCGGGTCCTCGCGCGCGCCGTCACCGAACGCCCGAAGGCCGAGGCCGGCTGGCTGGACGCCCCGCCGCCGCGGGCGCGGGTGCTGCGGGAACGGGTGGTGGTGCGCCCCGGCACCGAGCTCGCCGCCGTCGCCGACGCGCTGTTCACCTGGCGCGTGCACCGGGGCGCGGGCCTCGCCATCGCCCCCACCGGTCCCGCGGAGCCGGGGGCCACGGTGGTGCAGGGCGTGCGGGTGGGCCCGCTGTGGTTCGCGGCCCCGTGCCGGGTCCTCGACGTGGTGCGCGGGCCCGACGAGGCCGGCTTCACCTACGCGACGCTGCCGCGCCACCCCGAGACGGGGGTCGAGAGGTTCCGTGTGCGGCGCGACGGTGACGGCGTCGTCTTCGAGATCCACGCGGTGGCGCGGCACGACTTCTGGGGTTCGAGGATCCTGCCCTGGGCCGCGCGCGGGGTGCAGGACCGGGTCACGCGCGGCTACCTGCGTGCCGCGCGCGACGTGACGGGCTAGCGCTGCGGCGCGCCGTCCTCGCCCGGCCCGCCGGCCAGGAAGTCCGCCAGGAGGGTCGTCACCTCGTCGGGGCGCTCCAGGTTGGGCAGGTGACCCGCCCAGCCGAGCTGCACGTGCCGGGCACCCTCGATCTGCCCGGCCAGGTGGTTCGCCACCGCGCGGAAGTGGTCGAGGTCCTGGCCGCCCGACACGACCAGCGTGCGTGCCGTGATCGCGCTCAGGTCGATCTCGGGGCCGGGGTTCTGGTGGATGTCGTCGCCCGCGCCGAGCTGAACCTCGAACGCGTGCCGCTGCATGGTGCGCAGCAGCTCGTGGGCGTCGTCGTCCGCCTCGGGCCCCAGCCAGGTGGCGACGTTGAGCTCGGTGGCGCCGGCGACGTCGCCGGCCTCCAGGAGGGCGTCCTCGCGGCGGGCGAACCGCTGCAGCGAGCGCGTGGCCGGCAGAGCGAAGGCGGAGTTGACGAGCACGAGGTCCGAGACGAGCCCCGGCCAGGCCGACGCCAGCTGGAGCGCGACGTTGCCGCCGGAGGAGGCGCCGACGACCGCCAGGCGGTCGACGTCGAGCGAGTCGAGCAGGGCCCGGACGTCACCCGCGTTGTCGAACGGCTCGCTGGTCAGCGGGGTGTCGCCGTAGCCGCGCAGGTCGCACCGGATCACCCGGTGCTCCCGGGCGAGCGGGGCCCATTGCGGTTCCCACATCCGGGAGTCGGCGACGCCGGCGTGCAGGAGCAGGACCGCGGGCCCGGAGCCCGCGGTGTCATGGCTGAGGATCATGCGCCGACGGTAATGACGGCGGCCCGGGAAAGGCCAGCGCATAGGTGGACTCCAGGGAGGGCGGCGACTAGACTCGAACACATGTACGAATCATCGGCAGGTCACGAGCCCGGCCAGGGCACCGGCTCACCCGTCGACGCGGCGTTCGGCGCACTCCTCGACGAGCTGTTCGCCGGCCCTCGCGTCACCTACGCCCCGGTCGGGGAGTCGCCGCTGTACCACGCGGGGCACCGGCGCGCCGCACGCCGGCACCGGCGCTTCGTGCTGCGCGCCGGCACCGACCTGGACGACCCGCGCTGAGGAGCGCACCGGGTCACAGCACCACGGCGAGCACGGCGGCCACCACGGCGAGCGCGACACCGACCCAGGCGAACGTCGTGGCTGTCGCGGCCTTCTTCGTCGCCGCGTCCGCGGTCTGACCCGCCGCGGCCGCAGCGGACGCGGCCGAGTCTGCTGCGCTCTGGGCCGTGGCCGCCGCGGCGCGTGCGGCGTCGAGGTCGGTCCGCAGCGTGTCGGCGGTCGTCGTCAGCGCGTCGACACGCTCACGCAGGCGCGTCGCCTCCTCGGCGGCCGTGGCCGCAGCCCGCTCGGCGGCGCTCGTCGCGTGCTCCTGCGCCTGCTCGAGCGTTCGCGTGGCTGCCTCGTCCAGAGCCTTGGTCTGCGCCGCGGTGAGCGTCTCCGCCTGCTCCTTCTGGCGGGCCGTCACCTCCTTGACGATCAGCTCGCGCAGCTCCGTGCCCTGCTCCTTGAGGGAGACCGTCAGCTCGGCGCGCACCTCCTCGGGCGTCAGGGGCTTGTCGGGCTTGGTGAGGTACGCGTCCGCCCACGTGCGCCGCGACCGGTTCGGCCGGCCGGAGGCCCCGTCGACCACGGCCTCCTTCTCCTCGTCGGTCAGGCGGTCGAGCGCCTCGGCGGCGGCCTTGACGGCCGGCGGGGTCTCGACGGGGGCCTTGGGTCCCTTGCCGCCCTTCGGCGTCTGCGATGTCATCTGAGTCCGTTCCCCCTGGGGCTCCCTCTCGGGCGGTGCGGCGGCTGCCACGGCGGCGGCGTAGTCGGCGTCGTCGGTGTCGCTGGACGCCGACTCGGGAATCTTGATGGGCTTGGTCAACAGAGCCCGCAGGCGGTCCATCCGCTCGGTCTTCTCGCCACCCTCGGTCGCCGGGGCGTCGCTGTCACTGCTCATGGGGGAAACGTACTGCTCTGCCCGATCTAGGTCGACCACCACGCGTGGAGTGGCGTCTTCCTTGTGATGACACATGGGGTTGAGGGGCCGCGGTGGGCAGGAATGGCCCACTGGGCGCTGTCCTGGCTCCGGCAGCCGACGCGTCCGAGCCGACGGATCAGCCGAGTCGGACGTCGCTGATGTCGATCGAGACGATGAGAGGGTCCGGGACCGCCGTGCCGTCGCCGTCACGGACGAAGATCTTGCGGCTGCCGGCGAGGAGCAGTCCGTCGGCCCAGAACTGGTCCGTCATGTACTCGACGCTCGGGGATCCGCCGGCGATGTCGACCTCGTAGTCGCGGCGGCGAAGCACGCCGTCCGTGTCCGCGTAGAGGGTCTGCGTCGGGGTGTGCGTTGCGATCTGCGGCGGGTAGGTGACACGCAGCCGGTCGAGCACCGTGCCGTCGGGCTCGGTCCACGGGCCGGTCTCCTCGACCTGCACACCGGGGAAGGTGAACGACCACGGCTCGGTGTTGTAGGTCCACATGGCGTAGCCGGTGAAGTAGGCGAGCTGAAGCTGGGTCCACGGGGTTTCCAGGACGTGGCCCTCGAAGGTCGCGCGCGGGTTGTCGACGGCGTCGATGATCTCGTCGCCGTCCATGGTCGCGCGCACCATCTCGACCCGGTCCGCAGTGAACCGGGTGCGCACATCGGGCGCCCCGAAGCTCTCCAGGCTGGTCTCCTGGTGGCGCAGGTCTACCGTGAACCGGCCGTGCTCGGCGACTCCGGCGACCTGCTTGAGGCCCCAGAAAGCGCCGCCGAACGAGCGCTCGGCACTGATGGTGGACACCTCGGCCCAGCGGGCACGGCCGCCATGAGCATCGAGGATTCGGTCGAGAAGGTAGGTCGGGCTGGTCATGGGCATTCCTCTCAGGCGGCGGCCGTGGTGGTCTTGGCCTCCA
Organism: Promicromonospora sp. MS192; assembly: GCF_049532985.1. Lineage (GTDB taxonomy): Bacteria > Actinomycetota > Actinomycetes > Actinomycetales > Cellulomonadaceae > Promicromonospora. The sequence goes on from NZ_CP186693.1 coordinate 1,894,536, forward strand.
CGAACTCGAGGACGAGGCGGGCGGCCTCGTGCGGGTACTGGAAGATCGACGCATGCGCGGCATCGGGGAAGATGTGCAGCTGCGCGTCGGGGATGAGTCCGGCGAGCGTGTGGCTCCCCGGTGTGCGGATCATCAGGTCGTCGTCGCCCTGCAGGATCAGGGTCGGCTGGGTGATGGCGGTGAGGCGCTGGAGCTTGCTGAAGTCGGGGATGCCCCAGGCGAGGATCGCGTCGTACTGCGCGTCGCGCACCGTTGTCGTCGTCGGCTCGTCGCGATCCTCGCGGGAGAAGATCCGCCCGAGGAAGTCGGTGCCGAGCGCGCGGCTCGTGTCGGTGTGCGCGAAGAAGATGTAGAGCAGGCTCTCCGCGGTGCTGACGTCCAAGCGGGCCTCGCGCTGGATGTCCTCGCGCCAGCCGTGCATGGTCGGTGCGCCGGCGGGTCCGGTTCCGGCGAGCACCAGCAGACGCACGGCCCATGGGCGCAGCAGCGCGAGCTCCTGCGCGACGAACCCGCCGAGCGAGAATCCGAACAGGTCGAACGTGCGAACGCCCAGCGCATCGGTGAAGGCGAGCAGGTCGCGCGCCATCTCGGCGACGGTTGACGGAACCGTTCCTGTGGAGGCGCCCACTCCGGCGTTGTCGACGAGGATGACCTCGCGCTCAGCGGCGATGTCGTCGACCAGGTCAGGATCCCAGTTGTCCAGGTTCCCGCGGAAGTGCTGCAGGAAGACGAGGGGGACACCATCGGTGCTGTGACCGAAGCGGCGGTAGGCGTACTCGATGTCGTTCGCTGCGACGACCGTGCCGGTGCGGACGGTACGCGCGGTGACCGGGCCGTTGTCGGCGTTGTCCATGTGTGACTCCATCCCTGCGCCGATCGGGGTGACCGGCACAGGGACGAAGTTACGGAGCGCGTGGAGATCCAGCGTGCTCCTACGAGGGACAGGCTGCTCGGCTCAGTGGCGATGCGCCTCTGCGGTGGTGGAGGAGGTCCGAGCAGCGAGGTGCACGATCGCCTCCGCGCTCGGTGTGCCCGGCTCGGCGTGGTACACGCAGAGCAGGTAGCCAGGCGTGCCGGGAACCACGAGTGTCTGGTGACGCAGCACGATCTGACCGTACCCCTTCACCTGCGGGCGTACGTCTCCGTCGTAGTACGGGTCGACGTCCTGTCGTTCCCAGAGCGTACGGAAGACCGGATCCTGCTCGGACAGCCGCGCTGCCAGCTCGTGGAGACGAGGATCGAACGGGTGCCCGTAGTAGCGCAGCCGGCGCACTGTTCGCGAGGCAAGCTGGTCCCAGGTCGGTAGCGCGCGGACCTCGGGCAGGGTGAACACCGCCTCGGCGATGTTCACGCCCGGTTCGAGCGCATGCGGGACGACGGCACGGGCCATGGCGTTCGAGAGCACGACGGTGTGCCGTGAGTCGATGATGTAGGCGGGAGTGTTCGGCCAGGCGTTCAGGATCGCCGCGAGATTGTCCATCGAGACCGCGGCCTCCTGGGCCGGCAGGTCGACCGGTTCGGCGTTCGCGAGCAGGAGCATGTAGGTGATGGCGGCCTCGTCCAGCATCAGCGCGCGGCCGAGTGCGCGCAGCACCTGGTCCGACGGGGTGCGGTCGCGGCCTTGTTCGAGCCGTAGGTAGTACTCCTGGCTGATGCCGGCGGCGCGGGCGACCTCGTCGCGCCGCAGACCCGGGACACGACGCCGCGTGTGCGAAGTGACGCCCGCTTCCTCGGGGGAGACGACCGCGCGGCGCGCGCGCAGGTAGTCGCCGAGCGGCGAACCCTTGACACCCACGTGCGAGTCCTTTCCCTCGAGGTGAGTCCGGCCAGGACCGCAGCTCCACGACGAGCTGCCTGTCCGCGACAGGGCCACCCTCGGCCCGGGCCACCAGTCTACGGTCGGTGGGGTCGCCGGAGCCTCGGGCGACCGGGAGGGAAGCACCAGTGACGTCGGCTGCCGTCCGTCGCGCCCACGTGGCGCGGGCAGCGCTGTTCCGGGAGCCTGCGATCAGTGTCTGGTCGCGGTTTGAAACGCTCGACGACCTGAGCACTCTTGCTGACCTGGTCGAGGTCACGCCGAGGGATCCGCCAGGTTCTCGGCTCGTGCGCTTCGGCGGCAACCGGTTCGGTGCCGTGGAGTCCATCACCCGCCGTGAGTCCGGCCTGGTCGCGTACCAGGCACGAGTGCCGGGCGGATCCGCCCGTGACGACTTGGACGGCGTTGTCCGTGTCTCCGCCGAGCCCGACGGCTACAGCCGCGTGACGTGGTCGGCCGAGCTGGTGAGCGACAACGGCCAGGAGGCCCGTGACCATGTCGGCGCCTGGCTCGAGCGTCGCCTGCAGCTCGCCGGCGGCACGTTGCTGGCCCCGCTGACCATGGAGATCTGGCTGGGCGGCGCCCGGACGGCGACGCTCGTCGCCGGGGCGCGGGACGCCGTCCTCGTGGACGCCCCGTCCGCCACCGTCGAGGCGGAGGATCTCGCGGCCTGGATCCGGTCGACGGGCAAGCAGCTGACCGGTTTGATCGTTCTGCCGGGAGGCAGTACTCCGGGCTTGCGAACCGTGCTGCGTGCGTTCCCGGAGGCAGGCGTCGTCGCGGCGCCCGCAGTCACAGGGCTGGACCTGGAGGGCCACGAGCTGCGGCTGTTCGACCTCGGCGAGATCGCCGGACGCCGGGCCGCGTTCGTGTCGGTGCGCGATCTGGATGCCGCATTCTGCGGGGATCTCGTGAGCAACGGCGTCCGTGCGCGGCTCGAGGGGGTCGATGCCGCGGCGCGACGGGCCTGGAACCGTTCGCTGGACCTGCTGCAGGCGCTGCGCCCGGCGTGGACCGTTACCCGGCATCGCGCTCCCGGCACCCGGAGCGATGCCACCGGGCCTCAGGTGGCATCGCTGCGTCGTGACCTGACGAGCCTCGACACGGAGCCGACCCTGTGATGCGCCGCTCCGGAGCCTGTCCCCGTCGGGGACACGCGACCAGGACATCCTCGACCGGATTCGGCTCTGGCCTCAAGACCGCCACAGGGTCCGGCGCCGCGGCAGAGGCCTGCGCCCGGCCCTGTGGCGGGTAGTCCTGCCGACTCTCGCGGACACCTCAGCTCCGTGACCGTCCGGGCCCGCCGGCGCTCGGCGTGACGGTGATTCCCTTCAGGCGACCTGCGGCTGCCTGTGCGCGGTACCTTTCTTCGCTTGAGGCGGGGTCGAGCGGAACGTGTGTCGGTACGCCATCGGTGAGACGCCGAGGGTCGACGCAAGGTGGTTGCGCAGCGATGTCGCTGTCGCGTATCCGACGGTGGCGGCGATCTCGTCGACGCCGATGTCGGTGGTCTCCAGCAGCTCACGCGCGAGCGCGAGCCGCTGACGGGTCAGCCATTGCCGGGGGGCGAGGCCTGTCTCTGCCCGGAAGCGGCGCGCGAACGTGCGCTCGCTCATGTGCGCGTGCCGTGCGAGCTGCGAGACGGTGAGCGACTCGCCCAGGCGCTGTAGTGCCCACTGCCTGGTGTCCGAGGTCGATGCGTCCCGCGGGTCGGGAACGGGCCGTTCGATGAACTGCGCCTGCCCGCCGTCTCGGTGCGGTGCGACCACACAGCGCCGGGCGGCGGTCGTGGCCGTCTCGGAGCCGTGGTCCATGCGGATCAGGTGCAGGCACAGGTCGATGCCGGACGCCGCACCCGCCGAGGTGAGCACATCGCCCGCGTCCACGAACAACACGTTCTCGTCCAGGTCGATCCACGGGTACCACCTGCGGAACAGCGGCTCGCACTCCCAGTGCGTGGTCGCCGTGCGCCCCTTCAACAGCCCGGCTGCGGCGAGCGTGAACACACCGGTGCAGATCGACACGACGCGAGCCTCAGGGCGGATCAGTGCGAGCGCGGCACGGACGTCGTCATCGAGACCGCGCTTGAGGAACCGCGGCTCGACGGGCGCGACGATCACCGTGTCCGCGTGGCTGAGCGCGTCGACACCCGCCGTGGGCACGACGTCGAAACCCGCATTCGTCGCGATGGGCGCTCCCGTGGGCGTGCACAGCGTCACCTCGTAGGCGCCGTCCGTCGCGCCGAAGACCCGTGCAGGGATGCCGAGCTCGAACGGGTAGGCACCGTCCTGAGCGAGGACCACGACCCGGTGCGGTACACGAGGGGACATGACTTGATTATGACTCCGCGACACGTTCAGGCCATCCGCGGTGGTGAGGGTCTCGTGCTGGATCACGGGGGGCTCAGAAGGCGCCGTTGCCGTGCGGCAGATACGGAGGCACGGGCGCGGTCAGCGACCAGTGCTCGGCAACACGGCCGTCCCCGATCCGCCACAGGTCGTTGATGATCACGGGAAGGTCGGTCGTCCCCCGCGAACGCGTGTACACGAAGTCCGCGTCCGCGAGGACCATGTGCAGCTCGTCGTACGTCACGACCTGCGCGCGCAGCGCCTCCCGGAACCCGTCGATGCCGCCGGGATACGCGGGGTCGTGCTCGACCAGCTCCGGCGCGAGGTAGTCGGTCAGGTTCTCGTCCGCCCGCTCGATCAGGACACGCTGCACCAGGCGCTCGACCAGGGCCTTGTTCGTCGTCGTGTCGTGCGCGCCAGGGGAGAGTCCCGGTCCGCTCGTCTGCGAGCGTCCGTCGCCTGTCGGGGCGCTCGCAGGCCCGAGCGCGTCCCAGTGTTCGACGATCCTGCCGTCCCGTACGCGCCACACGTCGTAGCCGATCAGCGGTACCGGTGCGAAGCCGGAGAAGACACCGTGCGTCACGACCAGATCCTGGTCCGCGAGCGCTCGCACCAGTTCGTAGCCGGCCGACTCGGAGAGGCCCGACACCAGTCCGCGCAGCCCTTCGATGCCGTCCGGGGCGAGCGCGGAGTGCTGCACGTAGACCGGCCCGAAGAGGTCGTCGACGGCAGTCAGGTCCTTCTGGTTGAACAGGCGCTCGGTGGCGCCGACGACGATCTCTCTGGTGGACATGGTGCTCCTCAGGTCGTGGGCGGGCCGGCCGCCTCCACGAAGCTACTGACGGCAGATACCCATCGGGAAGCGATGTTCCTGCCAGGTTTCGCCACTTTCCCGCCGACTCCTGCAGACCCCGTCCCGTGCCCTGTCGCGCTGTGTGACGCTCGGATCCATGAGCACCGGAACGAACACGATCATCGGCTACTCCAGGAATCTCCCGGCGTCGGATCCGAACGCCTTCGAGGTGCGAACGGGACCGATCCCGGCGCCCGCCCCCGGGGAGCTCGTCGTGCGGGTGGAGGCCGTCTCGGTGAACCCGGTCGACGTGAAGGTTCGAGCTCACGCCTCGCCGCACGGGTTCCGCGTGCTCGGCTATGACGCCGCCGGGATCGTCGACGCGGTCGGCGAGGGTGTCTCGGAGTTCGCGCCAGGGGATGCGGTCTTCTACGCGGGCAGCATCGGCAGGGCAGGGAGCAACCAGCGCTTCCAGACCGTCGAGGCGCGGATGGTCGGCCGCAAGCCGGAGCGGGCCTCGTTCGGCGAGGCCGCCTCGTTGCCGCTCACCTCGCTGACCGCGTGGGAGGCGGTGTTCGACCGGCTCGGCGTCACCGACGACTCCGCTGGTGACCTGCTCGTCGTCGGCGCGAGCGGTGGCGTGGGATCCGTCCTGCTCCAGCTCGTGCGTGCCCGAGCGCCGAAGGTACGGCTGATCGGCACCGCGGGCGCGGCGAACGCCGAGTGGGTGCGCTCGATGGGAGCGCACGAGGTCGTCGACCACAGGGCCGACCTGGCGGCCCAGGTGCACGCCCTGGCGCCGGAGGGTGTGCGCTGGCTGTTCACCGCACACTCCGAGCACCAGGAGCGCGTGTACGCGAGCATCGTCGAGCCGTTCGGGCGCATCGTCGCGATCGACGACGGCCCGCGCGACGTCTCGCCGCTGAAGGACAAGAGCATCGGCTGGCTGTGGGAGCTGATGTTCACGGACCCGCTGCACCTGCCGCAGTCGCACCACCAGCGCTGGATCCTGGATCAGGTGTCCGCCCTCGTCGATTCCGGTCAGGTGCGACCGACCCTCACCGAGAACTTCGGGCCCATCTCGGTCGACTCGCTGCGACGCGCGCACGCAGCGGTCGAGACCGGCCGTGCTGTCGGCAAGATCGTGCTCGAGGGCTGGGAGGGCTGACATGGCGAGCACGATGCAGGCGATCACGCAGGACATCCTGGGCGGCCCCGAGGTGCTGCGCCTGGGCACCGTTGCCCGCCCGGAGCCGCGGATCGGTCAGGTGCTGGTCCGCGTGCACGCGGCTGGCGTCAACCCGGCCGACGCGATGAACCGGCAGACGGGCATCTTCGGTGGGCAGCCACCGTTCGTCCTCGGCTGGGACGTGTCCGGCGTGATCGAGGCGGTGGGCCCCGGGGTCACGCTGTTCGCACCCGGCGACGAGGTGTTCGGGCTGCTTCCGTTTCCCGCCGGCGGCGGTGCGTACGCGGAGTTCGCGATCGCCCCGACCCGGTCGCTGATCGCAAAGCCGGCCGGGCTGAGCCACGTACAGGCCGCTGCCATGCCGCTGGCGGGTCTGACCGCCTGGCAGGCGCTCGTCGAGACGGCGGGTCTCGCCGCCGGCGAGCGGGTCCTGATCACCGGCGCGTCGGGAGGGGTCGGCCACCTCGCGGTGCAGATCGCGACTGCGCGCGGTGCGCACGTGATCGCGCTGGCCTCGGGGGCGAACGCACAGTTCGTGCGTGGCCTGGGGGCCGCGGAGGTGCTTGACCACCACACCAGGGATGTCGGTGAGCTCAGCGATCTGGATGTGGTGCTCGACGTCCTCGGCGCGGAGTACCTGCTGAAGGCCGTCCGCGCCCTGCGGCCCGGCGGGCGCCTGGTCTCGACACTGCCGCAGAGCCTGGCCGCAGCCGCCCCCGCCGCAGCCGAGAAGGACGTCCGGATCAACGGTCTCTTCGTCGAGTCCGACCGGCTGGGCCTGATGGCGCTCGCCGAGCTCGTGAACGACGCAGAGCTCAAGCCCACTGTCGCGGCAACCTATCCGCTGGCGGAGGCCGGTACGGCCCACGCAACCAAGCATGGTCCCGGCAAGGTCGTCCTGACCGTCGCGTGACCGTCCGGCACTCTTCGAAAGGCCCCACCATGAACGACGCACCGATCCGGTTCAGCCGCACGTCCCCGCGGGTCGCGACCATCACGTTTACGAACCCGCCCGTGAACCTCGTCGTGGGAGCGACCGCGCAGCGGCTCTCCGAGATCGTGGACGAGCTCGGAGGCGACGAGCAGCTGCAGGTACTCGTCTTCGAGAGCGAAGTACCGGACTTCTTCCTGAACCACTTCGATCTCGCGCACCTTGCGGACTTCCCGCAACCGAAGGCCCCGGGCGGCCCGCACCCGTGGACCGACATCTCGCTGAAGCTCACCAAGGCGCCGTACATCACGGTCGGCAAGATCCGAGGGCGCACCCGGGGCGGTGGCAACGAGCTGGCTCTCGCCCTCGACCTGCGCTACGCCAGCCTGGAAAGGGCCTTCTTCGGCCAGCCCGAGGTCGGGACCGCGGTCGTCCCTGGTGGCGGCGGAACTGAACGCCTGCCACGGCTCGTCGGCCGCGACCGCGCGCTCGAGGCGGTGCTGACCTCGCTCGACTACGACGCCGCCACCGCCGAGAGGTGGGGCTGGGTGACCCGCGCACTACCGGACGCCGAGCTCGACGACTTCGTCGACGGGATCGTTGCCCGCCTCGCCGCGTTCGACCGCACGGCGCTCGCCACCGCCAAGCGCTTGGTGAACCGCGCCACCCTTCCCCCGGACGAGGATCTCGTCACCGCGTACCAGGAGTTCATCACGACGACGACACTTCCCGGGTACCTCGACCGAGCGTCCGCGCCCACCCCCACCGGGGAACAGGTTCTGCAGATCGAGTACACGCTCGGTGAGTTCCTCGGCGTCGCGGCACTGCGCCGTGCATCCGCGCGTGACTAGCCCGGCGCACAGCGGAGGCGCATCCAGGTCGACCACCACGAGTGGGGTGGCGCGGTCCTGATTCCTCCGGCCTGCCGGGCGGCCCGGACCCGCGCTGGCGAGCACCGCCGCTCGTGGGCACGCTGGACGCAGCCGACGGACGCAGCCGACGAGGGAGCGCGCAGGTGGACACCGACCGCACCGCAGGACCCGCGCCATGGTGAGGACCGTGGACGCCGTCGTCGTGGGCGCCGGACCCAACGGGCTGGTCGCGGCCAACGCCCTCGTGGACGCCGGCTGGGAGGTCCTGGTGCTGGAGGAGCAGGACGTCGTGGGCGGCGCGGTCCGGACCGCCGAGGTGACGGCGCCCGGGTACCGCACCGACCTGTTCAGCGCGTTCTACCCGCTCGCGGCCGGCTCGCCGGTGATCCGCGACCTGCACCTGGAGCAGCACGGGCTCGCCTGGTCGCGTGCGCCGTCCGTCCTCGCGCACGTGCTCGACGACGGCCGGGCCGCGGTGCTGCACGACGAACCCGAGGACACCGCCGCGGGCCTGGAGACGTTCGCCCCGGGGGACGGCGACGCGTGGCTGCGGGTGTTCGCCGGCTGGCAGCGCGTGCGCGACCCGCTGCTCGACGCGCTGTTCAGCCCGCTGCCCGCCGTCGGACCCGTGCTGCGGCTGCTGCGCAGGATCGGTACGGGCGGCGCGCTGGACCTCGCCCGCCTCGCCGTGCTGCCGGTGCGCCGGCTCGCGGACGAGACCTTCCGGGGCGAGGGCGGCGCTCTCCTGCTCACGGGCAACGCGATGCACGCCGACGTACCGCCGGACGCGGCCGGCAGCGGCGTGTTCGGCTGGCTGCTGGCCATGCTCGGCCAGGACGTCGGCTTCCCCGTGCCGGTCGGCGGCGCCGGGGCGCTGGCCGGGGCGCTGGCCGCACGCGTGCGGGCAGGCGGGGGAGAGATCGTCACCGGGATGCGTGTCGACCGGGTGCTGATCGGGCGCGGTCGCGCCGTCGGCGTCCGGACCGCGCACGGTGAGCTGGTCCGGGCCCGGCAGGCGGTGCTGGCCGACGTCGGCGCGCCCGCCCTCTACCGCGACCTGGTGGGGCTGGAGCACCTGCCGGGGCGCCTGGTGCGCGACCTCGACCGGTTCCAGTGGGACCACCCGACCTTCAAGGTCAACTGGGCGCTGGAGGCGCCGCTGGCCTGGACGGCCGAGGCGGCCCGGGGCGCCGGGACGGTGCACCTGGGCGTGGACCGGCGGGGGTTCGTCGACGTGGCCGCGGCGCTGTCGAAGGGGCAGGCCCCGGCGCGGCCGTTCCTGGTCCTGGGGCAGATGACGACGTCCGACCCGACCCGTTCGCCCCGCGGCACCGAGTCCGCGTGGGCCTACACCCACGTGCCCCACGGCGTGGACTGGACCGACGAGACGGTCGCCCGCCAGGCGCGGCGCGTCGAGGACGCCCTGGACCGCGTCGCGCCCGGGTTCCGCGACGCCGTGGTGGGCAGATCGGTCCAGAGCCCGGCCGACCTGCAGGCGGCCGACGCCAACCTCGCCGGAGGCGCGGTCAACGGCGGCACGTCGGCGGTGCACCAGCAGCTGTTCCTCCGGCCGACGCCGGGCCTCGGCCGGCCCGAGACCCCGGTCGAGCGGTTGTACCTTGCCGGCGCGGCCACCCACCCGGGCGGTGGCGTGCACGGGGCGTGCGGCTGGAACGCCGCGCGGGTGGCGCTGGCCGCGGCGAACCCGTGGGGCAGGATCCCGCGGGCGCTCGCCCGCAGCGCGTGGGCCCGGCTGCTGCGCGACGGGTGAGGCGCCGCCCGCCGTGCGGCAGCGCCGCCGGAGCCGGTCAGTGCGCGAGCTGTCCGGGTGTCCGTCGCTCGGCGAGCAGGGCCAGCCGGCGCAGGGTCTCGACGTTCCGCGGGCCGATCGCGGCGGCGCGCACCGGTCGCGGCAGCAGCGTCCCGGGCCCCTTGTCGGCGTCCTCCGTGATGCGCACCCGGCACCCGTCGCCGGCCGGCGCCACCTCGATGAGCACGCGCGCCTCGCCCGCGGGCCATCCCCGGGCCTGCAGCTCGATGGAGCGCTCCGGGTCCCACGCGCGCACGACCGTCTCGTCGTCGAGCAGCGCCGGCCACAGCCCCACGGAGTGCAGGATGCGGGTGCCCGGCTCCGGCCACGCGCGGTCCACGGCCCGGATGCGGGCCGTGCCCACCACCCAGCTCGAGTACGCCCAGCCGTCGGCCAGCACCCCGAGCACGGCCTCCGGGGCGCAGCGGGCGGCCCGCGTGACGGTCACCATGCTCTGTACGGTAGCGAGGTCCGGGCCACCGGCAACCGGCGGGCCGGGGTCGTGTGCGAGTGGGCGCCGCCGTGCCTAGTGTCGAGGGACGCCCCGGGGCCACCTGCAGGCAGGGAGCCCTGACCCGAGCACGGGAGCGCCTGATGACCGAGCACCAGCCCACCCCACCCCGGCCCGTGCCGGACGGCGCCGACGCGGCCCTGGTCACCGGGGCGTCGAGCGGCATCGGGTTCGAGATCGCCCGCGAGCTGGTCCGGCGGGGCCACGACGTGGTGGTGGTGGCCGAGCGCGGGGTGGACGAGGCGGTGCAGCGGTTGCGCGAGCACACGGACGTCCGGGTCACGGGCCTTCAGGTCGACCTCGCCCGGCCCGACGGCGTGGAGCAGGCGGCCGCCCGGGCGCGGGAGACCGGGGTGCGCACCTTCGTGCTCAACGCGGGCGTCGGCGTGCACGGGCCCTTCCGGCACACCCCGCTGGAGGACGAGCTGCGGCTCGTCGACCTGAACGTCCGCTCCGTGGTGCACCTCGCGCACCTCGTGGTGCCCGGGCTGGTCGCGGCGGGTACGGGACGGATCCTGGTCACGTCGTCGATCGCGGCCACGATGCCCGCACCCCTGTTCGGCACGTACGCCGCGTCGAAGGCGTTCCTGCGCTCGTTCGCGTGGTCGCTGCGCGGCGAGCTCGCCGGAACCGGCGTGTCGGTGACCACCCTGCTGCCCTCGGCGACCCGCACGCCGTTCTTCCGGTCGGCCCAGATGGAACGCACGCACATCGGGCGGGCGCCGAAGGCCCGCGCCGCCACGGTGGCCCGCCGGGCGGTCGACGCGCTCCAGGCGGGCCGGGCGGAGGCGGTGCCCGGCCTGCAGGCCAAGGCGATGGTCGCCATCGGCTGGCTGCTCCCGCAGCCGGCCCGCGCGGCGTTCCACGGCTGGTTCTATGCTCCGGGCGCCCGGCCGGGAACCGGCTGACGCCGGAGCCGGTGCCGGGTGTGCGCCGCGCACCGCAGCCGTGTCCCCGCGTACGGCACCCCGCCGCACAGCCACCATCCCGCGGCGAGCCAGGCGCACACGGCGCGCTCCAGCACCCACGCCGGGGCCCACAGCGCCGCCGTCGCCGGGAAGTGCTCGACGCCGCCGGCCCGACGTCGACCGGCCTCCGCGACCACCACGGAGCCGGCCAGCAGGGCGACCAGGACCAGACGGCCCCCTTGCCGCCCGCGCCCGGAGCCCCGCACGGCAAGCGTGGCGGCCGCCGTGAGCAGAGGCGCCAGCGCCAGCTCCGCGAGCAGCCGGGGCGGCTGGGCCAGGGAGTCGTACGCCTGCCGGACCCGCTGCTCGGCGAACCGGCGGAGGCCGGGCGGGCGCCGTCGTACCACGAGGCCGGGCGCGGCCAGGACCCGGCCGCCCCGGGACCGGACCGTCCGTTCGAGCTCCAGGTTCTCGAACAGCACGTGCGGGTCGTACCCGGTCGCGCCGAGCGCGGCGCGCCGGAACGCGACGGTCCCGGCGTAGTCGTGCCCGAACGCCCGGTTGACCAGCGACCGCGCCGTGTCCCACCGGGCGTGCCACGGGAGCGGGGCGAACACGTTCTGCGGGACGACCAGGTCCACGTCGCCCAGGGCCGCCAGCACCCGGTCGAGCGCGGCGTCGTCGTACCGTACGTCGTCGTCCGCCACCACGACGAGCGCCTCGGTGGTCGCGGCCAGGCCGGCGCGCACCCCGATCACCTTGCCGTTGGTCCGGTGCGGCACCGTGGGCACGACGACGGTGCGCACCCCCGCCCCCCACGCGGCAGCGTGCCGGTCCCGCACCCCGGCCGGCGACCCGTCCGCCACCACCACGGGCACACGCCGCGCGACGCCGCGCAGGTACGCCGCCAGCTCGGCCAGCTCACCGGGGTCGACGCCGGGGCGCCGCAGCGGCAGCACGTACACCGCATCGGCGAGCCGGTCAGGCAGGAGCTCAGGCACGCGCGTCGGCCGGATCGTCGAGCGGGGCCAGCAGCGCGGAGTCACCCTGCCGCCAGCGGCGCAGCGCGTGCGCGGCGACGTCACCCTCCACCGCCAGGCAGGCCGCGGCCCCGAACAGCACGTCGTCGCGCAGCGCGGGTTCCTGCTCGGCGAGCCGGCCCGCGAGGTCACGACCGGCGATCTGCTCGTGCACGGCGTCGGCCTCCACGTGCTCGTCGAAGTACTCGGTGGTGCCCGGGTCGTGGCCCAGGCGCCGGAAGCCGTCGGCGTAGAGCCGGCTCGGGATGGACGACGTCATCTCGAACGCCGCGAGATGGCCGACGATCGCGCCCCGCAGCCGCCGGTGCAGCCCGAACAGGGACATCGTGTTGAGCGCCACCAGCACCTCGGTGGGCACGACGTCGACGTACCGGCCGTAGGCGTCGTCCAGGCCGGCGCCCCGCATCGTCCGTGCGAAGAGCTCGGCGTGCATGCGGCCAGGGCGGCCGCCGCCGTACTCGTCGGCCTGGATCTCCACCAGCGCCGCCTTGGGCGCACCGGCGAGACGCGGGACGGCCCACGTGTGCGGGTCGGCCTCCCGCAGCTGGTAGAGGGACCTGAGCACCAGCAGCTCCCGGGCCTGCGCGGCGTCGGCGCGCCGGGCGACGTAGCGCGCCAGCCGGGGGCCGCCGTCCGAGGCCGTGAGGTCGAACAGCCACCGGGCCACACCGGCGGCGTCGGTCTCGGCGCACGGCGGGTGCGCCGCACGCGTGCGCAGGGCCGCCTCGAACGGTGCCTCCAGCGACTGCCGGACGGCGAGGAGCTCCGGCTCCCACTCCCAGGCGTCGTCGACGCCGTCCACGCCGCGGTGGTGCAGCTCGTACAGGACCGTGAGCGCGAGCTGCAGGTCCGCGTCGCCCAGCACGTCGGGCTCCGGCGCGAGGGCATCGGCGACGGCGCGGCGCAGGGCTGCCGGCCGGGTTGCCTCCGTGCCCGACGCCGTGCCCGACGTCGGGCACGACGCCGTGCCGCACCCGGTCCTGGGCGGCCCGGCGGTGAGGACTGCGAGGAGGGCGGCGCTCACCGGGCCGCGGGGGCGCGGCGTCGGCATGCGGTCCGCGGGCCGGGGTCCCGGACCGGCGTCGGTCGTGGTGGCGCTGTCCCGTACCGGTGTGGCGGTCATCTGCGGCTCCTGGTCGTGCGCGGGGCTCGCGCCCCTGCTCGACGCCGTACTCATCGTGCGCACGAACCGCGCCGGTCGCAAGCGCGTCCCGGCCCCGCCGCAGGCAGGTGCCGGGTTGCGAGCGGCACCCGTCCTCCTAGGTTGGGGGCAGGACGCGGCCCAGCGGGACGACGCGAGCGACGACGGGAGCGGGACCATGACCGAGACCACCCGGCCCACCGGCGACCCTGCTGATGCGGCCGACCCCGCCGTCGACGCGGGCCCCCTCCGCGCGACCGACGTCACCGTCACCGCGTGCCCCGACGGCCCGCTGCTGGTGCGGGGTCCCGCCACCATCCTGGGACCCGACGGCGAGCCCGTGCCGCGCCGCCGCGCGACGGTGGCCCTGTGCCGCTGCGGTGGCACGGCCATCGCGCCGTGGTGCGACGGGACGCACAAGGTCAACGGGTTCCGCACGACCGGGCCGGACGACGGTTCGGCCGCCGGTCCGCGCTGACTCACTCCGACGGCGTGTACCGCTGCTCCGGGGCGAACACCGGGTCGGCGTCGGGGTCGAGCTCGACGTGCAGCGCGCCCCGGAGGTCGTCGAGCACGACGACGGCGCTGCCGTCCACCGGCACGCGGTCCGCCGAGGTGCGCATCCGTGCCGTGACCTCGCGGCGCCCGGCGGGCGTGTCGTAGACGACGGTCACGTCGAGCTCGGGGTCGTTGTGCAGCCAGAGGCGGACCTCGCCCAGCCGGAGCCGGCCCGTGTACCGCAGGCTGTCGCGGCGCAGCCGTTCGATGGTCTCCTGGCGCCCGCGGGCGTGGCGCAGCGCGCCCGGGAGCCGGGCCGCGATCGTCAGCCCCCATCCGGCGGCCAGCACGGCCACGACGGCCGGTATCAGCACGCCCTCCGTGCCCGGCACACCGTCCAGCGTCTCCCGGACCCGCGCGGCCGGGTCGTCCGCAGCGGCGACCCGGGCCACCGCGCCGCCACCGGCACCGAGGGCGACCCCCGCCAGCAGCGGCGCCCACGACCACAGGGACGCGGCGCGACGCTGCCCGAACGTCTCGAGCGCGTGCTCGGCGAGGCCGACCGTGCCGAGCACGGCCAGGTAACCGAGCACGAGCACGCCCGCCACCAGCCAGCCGCCGCTCTGGCCCACCGTGCAGGAGCCGGCCGTCGCGTGGCACAGCAGCCAGGAGGCCACGAGCGCCTCGGCCGCCCAGACGAGGCCGGTCAGCAGCGCCGGCGCCAGCAGCCGGGCCGTCACCCGCCCGGGTGCCCGGCCGGGGGCGAGCCCCGTGAGCCGCGATGCCCGGTCGGTGACGGAGAACACCGGACGGTGGTCCCACCAGTGGGCCGAGACCTCGTCCCGGGGGGTCACGGCCTCGGTCATGTCTGCCTCCCGCTCGGTCCCCGTCGTCGGGGTGCCGTCATTCTGCCGGGCGCGCACGCCCCGGCGCCAGGGGTCATGCCCGCTCGCCGAGCGCCACCACGCCGCGCCGCAGGGTCACCACGAGCGCCCCGGCGACGAACAGGTCGTCCCCGGACGGCTGCCGGGCCGCGCGCACCGCGCCGGCCAGCGCGGCGACGGCCCCGGCGGCCCGGTCGGCGGCGTCGCCGTCGTGGTCGTCGTCGGGCCGCGTGCGCAGGGCCTCCGCGTAGGCACGGAGGGCGGTGGCCAGGACAGGGCGCATGTCGGGGCCGAGTGCGACGTCCTGACGGTCCGCGCGTTCCCACTCGGCCAGGAGCCGCACCACGTCGTCGACCACGTCGGCGGCGGTCCACAGGGCCTCGGCGCGGCGCGCCTGCGCGGCGGCCCAGCCGCCGTACCGGTGCCCTCGCCGGTTGACCCGCATCGCCTCGTGGGCCCGGGACACGGCGTCGTGGGAGCGGTCGATGGTCGGTGCGACGTCGCGGCGCCGCTGCTGCCACTCGTCGGCGGCGAGCGGCCCGACCCGTTCGAGCCGGTCGGCGAGCAGCTCCACCTGGTCCACGAGCACGGTGCGCAGGCGGTCCAGCGCGTCCTCCGACGGGGTGAGCGGCAGGGGCGGGAACAGCAGGTTCACGCCGGTGCCGATCGCCGCGCCCACCACGATGAGCCCGGCGAACACCGTGATGTACTCGAGCTGCTCCGCTCCGCCGAGGATGAGCACGAACAACGCCGAGGTCACCACCCACGTCCCCATCTCGCCGAAGACGCGCCAGCCGGAGCACAGCAGGGCGGCCCCCACCACGAGGGCCACCGACAGCGTGCTGGAGCCGAGCGCCAGGTCGACGCCGCGGGCCAGCACCGCGCCCGCGAGCACCGCCCCGGTCGCCTGCACGGAGTCCCGTACCGACCGGACGGCGGTGCTCGAGGTGGCGATGATCGCCCCGAGCGGCGCGTAGTACGGCTGCTCGGAGAACGGCGCCGGCGCCAGCGCCCCCACCACCCACGCCAGCGACGCCGCGAGCGCGCCCTTGGCGGCCAGACCCCAGCGGGGGTGGCGCGCCCAGTGCGCGTGCAGGGTGGTGAGCAGGGTGGTGAGGCGCTGTGACGGTGTGGGCATCACCGCCAGGCTCACGCGGCGCCGGGCCACGCGCATCCGGGACCGGTCAGGTCCGGGTGCGCCGGGCGAGCCCGAGGATCAGGCTGACCACCAGGACGGCCACGCCGATCCAGATCAGGAACTGCCCGATCTCCGTCGCGACCCCCAGGATCACGAGGACCACGCCGATGATGATGAGGACGAGCCAGGCAGGCATCTGAGACCTCCTTCGTCGTGGCGACGCGGGGTGCGCCGCCGTTGATCCGAGGTTCGTCCTGTTTGTGGTCACTCGCACCTGAGAGGCCGGGCGCCGGCGGATGCGGGCTGACCGGGGTGTTGCCTGGTGGGCGGCCAGGGGCCTACGGTGGTCGGACCCGGGGTCATGAAGCGGCTCCAGATCTCCTGGATCTGGAGGTTCCCATGTCCCCACCCGGCATCTCTCCCGACGACCCCGCGCTGCGCGCCGTCGTCATCGGCCTGGTCTCCGTCGAGCGGGTCAAGAGCGTCGTCGCCGTGGTCCGCGGTGTCGACGAGGACGCCGCCGAGCGCGTGCTCACCGACGTGGCCCGCGAGGCCGGTGTGCCCCTGTGGGCGGCCTCCGACCAGGTGCTCGCGAACCTGCAGACCCAGGTGGGCATCGCCGGCCTCACCCCGGACACGCTGGACCGCGCGCTCGACGCCGTCTGCCCGGCGGCTTCGTCAGGCTGAGCGGCCGGCGGCCGTGAGCACCTTCAGCAGGGCCCGCTCGTCGGCGTCCATCCACCGTGACGTGCGTGCGGCGGCGGCGCCGGAGCGCTCGACGAGGCGGTCGAGCTCGGCGCGGTCCTCGGTCAGCAGCACGGGGTGCACGTAGCTCTTGCGGCACACCACCGGGGTGTTGTGCAGGTGGGCCGCGGCGATCCGGACGGCCTCGGCGCGCTGGGCGTCGTGCTCCTGCCGGGTGTGCGGCGTCAGCCCGCGCAGGTGACCCAGGACGAGGGCGCTGGCGCCCCACGTCCGGAACGTCTTGGCGGTGTACCCGTCACCCATGACCCGGCCGAGGTACTCGTTGACGTCCCGGGACCCGACGGTGCGGGTCTCGTTGCCGTCCACGTACTGCAGCAGGCGCTGGCCCGGCAGCTCCTGGCACCGGCGCACCACGTTCGCCACGCGCCGGTCGTGCAGGACGACGTCGTGCGGGGTGCCCGACTTGCCGCGGAAGCGGAACCGGATCTCGGCGCCCTGCACCTCGGCGTGCCGGGAACGCAGGGTCGTCAGCCCGAACGACGCGCCGGACCGCACGTACTCGTCGTTCCCGACCCGGATCAGGGTCTCGTCGAGCAGCCGGACGACGGTCGCGACCACCCGCTGCGGGCCCAGCCGCGGTGAGCGCAGGTCGGCGTCGACCTGCTTGCGCAGCGTGACCAGGGCGCGGCCGAACTCCACCAGGTCGTCGAACTTCGCGGTGTCCCGCTGCTCGCGCCACAGCCGGTGGTAGAGGTACTGCTTGCGGTGCCTGGCGTCGCGCCCGGTGGCCTGGAGATGACCGGTGGGGTCAGCGCAGATCCACACGTCGGTCCATGCCGGCGGCACGGCGAGCGTGCGGAGGCGGGCCAGCGTCGCGGCGTCGGTGATGCGGGCGCCCCGGTGGTCCGTGTACGAGAACCCGCGACCCCGCCGCCGGCGGTGGATGCCGGGGTCGGAGTCGCTGGTGTGGGTGAGCGCGCTCAGCGGTTGGGCTCGGCATCCGAGATGTCCGCCAGGGCGGACGACGGGTCGCGCTCCACGGCGAGGTCGCCGATCGAGACGATGCCCACCAGCACGTCGCCGTCCAGCACCGGGACCCGGCGCACGGCGGCGGAGCGCATCACCTCGACCGCGGTCTCGACCGGGTCGGTGTGGCCGACCGTGACCACCTTCTCGCTGGCGACCTGCTGCACCGGGGCGTCCACGCCGTGGCCCTCGGCCAGGCCGCGCACCACCAGGTCCCGGTCGGTCACCACGCCGACGGCGGTGTTGTCGCTGGTCACCACCAGCGCGCCGACGTTCTCGGCGGCCATCAGCCGGGCGGCCTCGCGCAGCGGCTGGGTCGCGTCGACGGTGGTGGGTGCGGGGGTCATCACATCGGCGACCGTCTGCCGGGTCGTGTCGTTCTCCATCGTCGTTCTCCATCCCTCGGGGACGTGGACGGCGGGCTGCTTCACCGACCCCTCCAGCATGGCCCGCGGGGCCCTCGCTCGCACGCGCGCCTCAGGCTGCCTCGACCCGCCTGCGCAGTGCGGCCGCGGCGGCCCGCGGGTCGGCGGCCTGCGTGATCGCGCGGACGACGACGATGCGCCGGGCCCCGGCCTCCAGCACCTGGTCCAGGCGCTCGGTGTCGATCCCGCCGATCGCGAACCACGGCGTGGCCGGGGCCCGGCCGGCCACCTCCCGCAGCAGGTCCAGGCCCACGGCGGGGCGGCCCGGCTTGGTCGGCGTGGCCCACAGCGGACCGATGCAGAAGTAGTCGACCCGCGGGTCGGCCTCTGCCGCCAGCGCCTCGTCGAGGGCGTGCGTGGACCGGCCCAGCACCGGGTCATCACCCAGCAGGGTGCGCACCGCGTCCGGCGGCAGGTCACCCTGGCCCATGTGCACCACCGGCGCGCGGGTCAGCCGGGCGACGTCGGCCCGGTCGTTGACCGCCCACAGGGCGCCGTGCTCGGTCGCCACGCGCGCGACGAGCGCCTGCAGCTCGATCTCGCGCGCGACGTCCAGCGACTTGTCCCGCAGCTGCACCACGTCGACCCCGCCCTCCAGCGCCGCGTGCAGGAACGGTTCCAGGTCTCCCGTGCCCTCGCGGGCGTCGGTGCACAGGTACAGGCGGGCGTCGGCCAGGCGGGCGCGCGGGTCGGTGCGGTGGTCCACGGCGCGAGTGTAGGCCCGCCCCGCGCGGGGGTTAGGGTGGTCGCGTGCACGGGAGCCCCGCACGGGGCTGAGAGGGCGCAGGGCGCCGACCGTCGAACCTGATCTGGGTCATGCCAGCGAAGGGAGCAGCATCATGAGCAGTCGCGCGTGCGACGTCCTCGTGGTCGGCGCGGGCATCGTCGGGCTGACCGCGGCCTGGCGGGCGCTGGACGCCGGGGCCCGCGTGGTCGTCCTGGACCCCGCGCCCGGCGACGGTGCCACCCACGCCGCCGCGGGCATGCTCGCGCCCGTCATGGAGGCCGGCTTCGGCGAGGAGGGGCAGGCCCGGCTGGGCACCGCGGCGCTCGCCCTGTGGCCCGCGTACGCCGCGGCGGTCGAGCACGCGGCCGGCCTGCCGCCCGGCGCCGTCGGCCTGGACACGACGTCGGGCACCCTCGCCCTCGCCTACGACGCCGACGACGTGGTGGCCCTGCGCCGCCTGCTCGCCCTGCACCGCCAGTGGGGCCTCGGCTCGGCCGAGCTGCCACCCGCCGCGGCGCGCGAGCGTGAACCGGGGACGGGGCCCCGGGTGGCGGGCGCGGCCTGGGTGCCGGGGGACCACAGCGCGGACCCGCGGGCCCTGCACGCGGCGCTCGCGGGCGTGGTCGCGGCCCGCGGCACGGTCGTGCGCCGTGCGGCGGCGGCCCTCACCTGGGCGGACGGCGCCGTGACCGGAGCGGTCGACGCCGCGGGCACCACGTACGCGGCCGGCACCGTGGTCCTGGCTGCCGGGCACGCGAGCGGGACCCTGTACGCGGGCGCCCCGACGCGCCCCGTGCCGGGCACGACGCTGCGCCTGCTCGCGGACGCCGACCGGGCACCCCGGGTGGTCGTGCGCGGCGTGGTGCAGGGCCGCCCCGTGTACGCGGTACCCCGCCCCGTGCGGCCCGACGGCACGCGCGAGGTGGTCGTGGGCGCGACGTCCCACGAGCGCGCCGACGACCACCTGACCCGGGCCGGCGACGTCTTCGCCCTGCTGCGTGACGTCCGCGTGCTGCTGCCCGGCCTCGACGAGGCCGGGCTGCTGGAGGCGACCACCCGGTCGCGCCCCGGCAGCCCCGACAACGCGCCGCTGCTGGGCCGGGCCGCCCCCGGCCTCCACCTGGCCACCGGCCACCACCGCAACGGCATCCTGCTGGCCCCGCTCACGGCGGCCGCGCTCGACCACGCGCTGGGTGCGGCCCCGTCCGCCTGGGCGGACGAGGAGGCGGCCGGGGCCGCGGTGGCCGCCGCCGCCCGGTACGCCGACCCGCTCCGGTTCGGCCCGGCAGGCGGCACCCCGGCGGTCCGCACCCCTGTGTCCAGCACCATCGAAGGAGGCACCGCATGACCAGCCACCCCGACCAGACGAGCCACCCCGGCCGCACGGGTTCGCCCGGCACCGCCCTCGTCAACGGCGACCCGTACCCGCTGCCCGCCCCGCTGCCCGTCACCGACCTCGTGGCGCGCCTGCTGCCCGGCGTCGTGGTGGACGGCGCCCCGCAGGGCGTGGCGGTCGCGCTGGACGACGTCGTCGTGCCGCGCGGCGCATGGGACACCACGACCGTCCGCCCGGGCGACCGGGTCGAGGTCGTCACCGCGGTGCAGGGAGGCTGACGATGACGGAGCCGACGGAACCGGTCGTGCCGGACGCGCCCCTGACCATCGCGGGCACGGAGCTGTCCTCGCGCCTGGTCATGGGCACCGGGGGAGCGGCGAGCCTGCTCGCGCTGGAGGACGCGCTCGTGGCGTCCGGCACGGAGCTGACCACCGTGGCGATGCGCCGGGTGTCGCGGCCGCGTGCCGCGGACGACCCGGCGCGCGCCGGTGACCCCTCGGTGTGGGGGCTGCTCGCGCGGCTCGGCATCCGCGCGCTGCCCAACACGGCAGGCTGCTTCTCCGTGCACGAGGCGGTGCTCACCGCCCGGCTCGCCCGGGAGGCGTGCGCGACCGACTGGGTCAAGCTGGAGGTCATCGCCGACGACGTGACGCTGCTGCCCGACCCCATCGGCCTCGTGGAGGCCGCGCGGACCCTGGTCGACGAGGGGTTCACCGTGCTGCCGTACACGAGCGACGACCCGGTGGTGGCGCGCCGGCTGGAGGACGTGGGCTGCGCGGCGGTGATGCCCCTGGGCTCGCCGATCGGCTCGGGGCTCGGCATCGCCAACCCGCGCAACATCGAGGCGATCGCCGCGGCGGCGTCGGTCCCGGTGATCCTGGACGCGGGCATCGGCACGGCGTCCGACGCCGCGCTGGCCATGGAGCTCGGGTGCGACGGCGTGCTGCTGGCCACGGCCGTGACGCGCGCCGCCGACCCGGTGCGCATGGCCCGCGCGATGCGCCTGGCCGTCGAGGCCGGGTACGACGCCGCCCGCGCGGGCCGGCCGCCGCGCCGCGAGCGGGCGCTGGCCTCGTCGCCCGTGGACGGGCTGGTCGCCGTCGGCGGCAACCTGGACCTCGCGCTGTGACCGCGCTGCCGCCGCTGGTCGGGCCGGGCCGCGACCTGGGGCCGGACGAGCTGGCCCGGTACGCGCGGCACCTGGTGCTGCCCGGCGTGGGACCCGAGGGCCAGCGCCGCCTGGCGAACGCGCGCGTGCTCGTGGTGGGCGCGGGCGGGCTGGGCAGTCCCGTGCTGCTGTACCTCGCCGCCGCCGGCGTGGGCACGCTGGGCGTCGTGGACGACGACGTGGTCGAGGTGTCCAACCTGCAGCGGCAGGTGGTGCACGGGGTCTCGGACCTCGGTCGGCCCAAGACGGCGTCGGCGCGGGAGGCGGTCGCCGAGGTCAACCCGCACGTCGAGGTCGTGGAGCACCCCGAGCGGCTGACGACGGCGAACGCGCTGGAGGTGCTGTCCGGGTACGACCTGGTGCTCGACGGGACCGACGCCTTCGCGACCCGCTACCTGGTCTCGGACGCGGCCGAGGTGCTCGGCATCCCGTGCGTCTGGGGCGCGATCCACCGGTTCACGGGGCAGGTCGCCACGTTCTGGGGCGCGCCCCCGGCCGGCGTGGAGGGCGTGACCTACCGGGACGTCTTCCCCGTGCCTCCGCCGCCGGGGGCGTCGCCGGACTGCGCGACGGCCGGGGTGCTCGGCGCGATGTGCGGCACCGTGGGCTCGGTCATGGCCACGGAGGCGATCAAGCTCGTCACCGGGGCGGGGGACACCCTGCTCGGGCGCCTGGCGGTGTACGACGCGCTGGCCCTGACCTGGCGGCAGCTCACGGTGCGGCGCGACCCGGCCCGGGAGCCGGTCACGGCACTCCTGGGCGCCGCGGACGGAGCCGACCCGTACGCCGTGTTCTGCGGGCTGCCGGCGGCGGACGGCCCCGACGGCACGGACGGCCCCGGCACCGTCTCGGTACGGGAGCTCGCCGCCCTGCGCGACGGCGGCGGGGAGCCCCTGGTGCTGGACGTGCGCGAGCCGTGGGAGGTGGAGCTCACGGCCTGGCCCGGCGCCCGTGTGGTCCCGTCGGGGGCGTTCACCGGCCCGGGGGCCGGCACGGCGGTGGGCGAGGTCGCGGCGTGGGCGGCGGGCCGCCCGGTGCACGTGCTGTGCCAGGCCGGGGTCCGGTCGGCGCGCGTGGCGCGGCGGCTGGCCGAGGCGGGGGTCGGGGCCCGGTCGGTGGCCGGCGGGATCGCGGCCTGGGTGGCCGCAGGGCACGGCTGACGGGCACGGCTGACGGGGCCCGGGAGTGACGGGCGCCACCTTCCTGGTGGCGCCCATGGGTTGACGGGAACCCGCCAGCGATTAGGTTAGGTCAGGCAAACCTAAGTTCTGGTTCTTCCCTTCCCGCGATCCCTCCGAAGGAGACTTTCGCATGCCCTCACGCCTGCCCGCGGCGACCCAGCCGGTGACGACGAAGCACGACACGACCGCGCTGGTGCGCGGGGCCACGGCGAGCGCCTACGCGGACACCGTCCACGAGGTCGCCCGCGACGTGGCCGCCCGGCTCGCGTCCGTCACGCAGCCGTTCTCCGGCGCCAGCCGCGCCGAGCTGCGGGACCTGGTGGCCGCCGTGGACCTGGACGGTCCGCCGTCGGGCACGAGCGAGGCGCTGCGGGAGGCCGCGGACCTGTACGCGACGCACGCGATCTGGTTCCACGCGCCCACCTACGCGGCGCACCTGAACTGCCCGGTCGCGCTGCCCGCGGTGGGGGCGGAGACGATGCTGGCCGCGATCAACACCTCCGTGGACACCTACGACCAGTCCACGGTGGCCACCCTGATGGAGCGGCGGCTCGTGGAGTGGACCGCGGGCCGCATCGGCTTCCCGGTGGACGGCGGCGAGGGGCCGGGCGCCGACGGCGTCTTCACCTCCGGCGGCACCCAGTCCAACTTCCAGGCCCTGTTCCTGGCCCGGGAGAAGGCGCGGCGGACCGGTGTGCGCCTGGAGTCCATGCGGATCCTGGCCACCGAGGTCAGCCACTTCAGCATCGCCAAGTCCGCGCTCCTGCTCGGCCTGCCCGACGACGCCGTGGTCGCCGTGGGCACGGACGCCGACGGCCGCATGAGCGCCGACGCCCTGGCCCGGACGCTGGTGGACGTCGAACGCACCGGCGACGTCGTGATCGCCGTCGTCGCGACCGCCGGCACCACCGACCGCGGCTGCATCGACCCCCTGGGCCCGGTCGCCGACCTGTGCGACGCCGTGGGCACCTGGCTGCACGTCGACGCCGCCTACGGCTGCGGGCTGCTGGTCAGCCCCACGCGCCGCCACCTGCTGGCCGGCATCGAGCGGGCCCGCAGCGTCACCGTCGACTTCCACAAGTCGTTCTTCCAGCCGGTGTCCTCCAGCGCGCTGATCGTGCGCGAGCGGGCCGACCTGGCGCCCGTGGCCTGGCACGCGGACTACCTCAACCCGGAGGAGAACGCCGAGCCCAACCAGGTCGACAAGTCCCTGCAGACCACGCGCCGGTTCGACGCCCTCAAGCTCTGGGTCACGCTGCGCGCCCTCGGCCCCGACGGCGTGGGCGCGATGGTCGACGCCGTGTGCGACCTGGCCGCCGCCGTGCACCAGGACCTCGCCGGGGACCACGACTTCCGGCTGGTCGGCACCACCGACCTGTCCACGGTGCTGTTCCGCTACCAGCCCGACGGCCTCGACCCCGCGCGGGCCGACGCCCTGGTGCCCCAGGTGCGGCGCGTCCTGTTCGACTCCGGCCGCGCCCTGGTGGCCAAGACCGTGATCGACGGCCGCCCGTGCCTCAAGCTCACGCTCCTGAACCCGGACGCCACGCTCGCCGACATCCGCGGCGTGCTGGAGCTGGTCCGGTCCGCCGCCCACGGGCTGCTCGCCGGGGAGGCGCTCGCGGACACCGACGAGCCGCCGTGCCGCGACGTGCACCCCCGCCTGGAGCGCGCCGAGGGGGAGGACCGATGAGCACCGCCCTGCCCGTGCGGGACCTGCCCGTGCACGACCTCGTCTGCGTCGGGATCGGGCCCTTCGGCCTCGGCCTGGCGGCCCTGGCCGACCCGCTGGACGACGTGGACGCGGTGTTCCTGGACCAGGCCGACGGCTTCTCGTGGCACCCCGGGATGCTCATCGAGGGCACCACGCTGCAGGTCCCGTTCCTGGCCGACCTGGTGACGATGGCCGACCCCACCTCGCGGTACTCGTTCCTGGCGTGGCTCAAGGCGACGGGGCGGCTGTACCCGTTCTACATCCGCGAGTCGTTCTACCCGCTGCGTGCCGAGTACGACGAGTACTGCCGCTGGGTGGCCGCGCAGCTCCCGGCGCTGCGGTGGGGGCGGCGCGTGACCGGCGTGGTGCGCGTGCCGGCGCCGGACGGCGGGTACCTGTTCGAGGTCACGGCCGAGACGCCGGACGGCGCCGAGAAATACTGTGCCAAGCACCTCGTGCTCGGCACCGGCACCCAGCCGCGCCTGCCCGCGGTCCTGGGTGACCTCGGGGCGCACGCCGGTCCCGTCGTGCACACCGCCGACTACCTGCCGCACCGGGAGGCGCTCGCCGCGTCCGGGTCCGTCACCGTGGTGGGCAGCGGGCAGTCCGCCGCCGAGGTGTACCGCGACCTCCTGGACGGCTGCGGCACCGGCCCGGGGGAGTACCGCCTGGACTGGGTGACCCGCTCGCCGCGGTTCTTCCCCATGGAGTACACCAAGCTCACCCTGGAGATGACCTCGCCGGAGTACACCGACCACTACGCCGCCCTGCCCGCCGCGCTGCGCGACCAGCTCGGCCGCGAGCAGCGCAACCTCTACAAGGGGATCAGCGGCGACCTCGTCGACGACATCTACGACACCCTGTACCGCCGGTCCGCGCTCGGCCGCGAGGTGCCGACCACGCTCCTGACCGACACCGAGGTGGTCGCGGCGCGGTTCGACCCCGACGGCGCGGGCGGGGCCGGCGAGTACGTGCTCACCCTGCGCCACGGCCAGCTCGGCACCACCGCCGAGCACCGCACGCGCGCCGTCGTCGCCGCCACGGGCTACGCCGCCCAGGTGCCGCGCTTCCTGGCGCCCGGCCTGGTCGACGTCGACGACCGGGGCCGCTACGTCGTGGCCCGCGACTACACCGTGGACGGCGACCGGCGCATCCACGTCATGAACGGCGAGGAGCACACGCACGGCGTCACCGCGCCGGACCTCGGCTTCGGGCCCTGGCGCAGCTCGGTGATCCTCGCTACCGTCACGGGCCGCGAGCCCTACCCGATCGAGCGCCGGATCGCCTTCCAGCAGTTCGGCCTGCCCACCTCCCGCACCCGGACGGAGGTCGCCCCGTGACCGCACCGACCACCCTGCAGGTCTTCCGCACCACCACCCGCCTGGGTGAGGTCACCCTCGAACCCGTGGTCCCCGCGCGGGACGCCGAGCTGGTCCAGGGCTGGCTCGCGCACCCGTCCGCGGCCTACTGGCAGATGAGCACCCTGAGCGTCGACGAGGTGCGCGAGTACCTCGCCGCCGTCCAGGGCGGCCCGCACGAGGACGCCTGGCTCGGCCGTCTCGACGGGGAGCCCGTGTTCCTCACCGAGACGTACGACCCCGCGCACGTGCTGCTCACCGGCGTGCACGACGCGCTGCCCGGCGACCTGGGCATGCACCTGCTCGTGGCCCCGCCCGAGGCCCCGCGGCACGGCCTGACCGACGCCGTCATGACCGCCGTCATGCGGTTCTGCCTGTCCGACGGCGGACCGCACGACGCCGGGCGGGGCGCGACGCGCGTCGTCGTCGAGCCGGACGTCGGCAACCGCAAGATCGCCGCCAAGAACGCCGCCGCCGGGTTCCGGGTGCTGCGCGAGGTGGACCTCGGCCGCGGCGCGCACGCCAAGCGGGCCGCCCTCAGCGTCGCCACCCGCGCCGACTTCGCGGCCTCCGCCCTGGGCGAGGGCCCGGTGCTCGCGTCGCACCTCACCCCCGGCCACATGGAGCACGCCCACCGTCACCTGGCCGCCAAGGCGCTCGCGGAGCTCGCCCACGAGCGCCTCTTCGAGCCGGAGCTCGACGCACCCGCCGGCCCCGGCGCGCCCGCCCGCTATCGCCTCGCCCTCGACGGCGTCACCTACCGGTTCACCGCCCGCCGCCACGCCCTGGAGCACTGGGTGATCGACCCGGCGTCCGTGCGCCGCACCGGCGCCGCGGGGCTGCGCGGCGAGGTCGACCTGCCCGTGGACGCGCTGGAGCTGGTCGCCGAGCTCCAGCCGCTGCTCCAGGTGCCGGACGCCCTCCTGGCGACCTACCTCGAAGAGCTCTCCTCCACCCTGGCCAGCGCCGCCGCCAAGCGCGAGCGCGAGCTCGACGGCGCCACGCCCTCGGTGCGCGGCCTGCTGGACGCGATGCGGACGGCGTCCGGTACCCAGGACGTCGCCGAGGCGTTCCAGCAGGTCGAGGCCGCCATGTCCGAGGGGCACCCGAGCTTCGTGGCCAACAACGGCCGCATCGGCTTCTCCCTGGACGACTACCGCACCTACGCCCCCGAACGCGGGCAGCGCGTGCGCATGCTGTGGCTCGCGGCCCGCCGCGAGCACACCCACCTGGCCCTGGCCGCCGACCGCACCGAGGCCGGCCACTACGGCGCCGAGCTGTCCGACGCCGAGCGCACCGCCTTCGCCGAGCGCGTGGCCGCCCGCGGCCACGACCCGGCCGACTACCTCTACCTGCCCGTGCACCCCTGGCAGTGGGACCACCGCGTCGCGATCACGTTCGCCGCCGACGTCGCCCGCGGCGACCTCGTGCCGCTCGGCCCCGGGTCGGACGAGTACCAGCCGCAGCAGTCGATCCGCACCATGTTCAACCGCACCCGCCCCGAGCGGCACTACGTCAAGGTGGCGCTCGCCATCCAGAACATGGGGTTCCTGCGCGGCCTGTCGCCCGCCTACATGCGCGTCACCCCGGCGATCAACGACTGGGTGGCCGACCTGGTCGCGGGTGACGAGACCCTGCGCGCGAGCGGGTTCGGCGTGCTGCGCGAGGTCGCCTCCGCCGGGTACACCGGCGACGTCTACCACCGCACCCCCCAGCCCAACCCGCACCGCAAGATGCTCGCGGCCCTGTGGCGCGAGTCGCCCGTGCCCCGCCTGGCACCCGGCGAACGGCTGGTCACCATGGCGAGCCTGCTGCACCGCGACGCCGGCGGCACCGCGTTCGCCACCACCCTGGCCCGCGAGTCGGGCCTGCCGCCCGAGCAGTGGCTGCAGGCCTACCTCGACGCCTACCTGTACCCGCTGGTGCACTGCCTGCTGGCCCACGAGCTCGCGTTCATGCCGCACGGGGAGAACCTCATCCTCGTGCTGCGCGACGGCGTCGTGGTGCGTGCCCTCATGAAGGACATCGGGGAGGAGGTGGCCATGCTCGGGCACCGGCCCCTGCCCGAGCAGGTCGAGCGCATCCGGGCCGTCGTCGACGACGAGGAGAAGGCGCTCGCGATCTTCACCGACGTGTTCGACGGCGTGCTGCGGCACCTGGCGGGCATCCTCGCGGGCGACGGCGTGCTCGGCGAGGACCGGTTCTGGGCGCTGGTGGCCGCCACGATCGACCGGCACGCCGCCGAGCACCCGGACCTGCGCACCGGCATCGACCTGCGGGCCGCGCGGTTCGCCCACTCCTGCCTCAACCGCCTCCAGCTGCGCAACACGCTGCAGATGGTGGACCTCGCCAACCAGTCGGAGTCGCTGATCTACGCCGGGAACATCGACAACCCCGTGCGCAGGACCGGTGCATGACTCCGAGCAGATCCCCCAGAGATGATGGAAGACGTGGACTTCGACCTGTTTCGTGACGACCTCGGCATCCCCCACGTGCGGGCCGCCTCCGAGACCGCGCTGGCCTACGGCCAGGGCTGGGTGACCGCCCAGGACCGCGGCCTGCAGATCGAGGCGGACCGGATGCGCGCCGAGGAACGGTACGCCGAGCTCGCGGGCGCCGCGGGTGCGGCGTGGGACCGCTTCGCCGCGCGGGAGCGGCTGGCCGACACCGCTCGCGCGATCCACGACGCCGCGGCGCCGGCCGACCGGGCGTGGCTGGCCGCCTACGCCGACGGCGTGAGCGCCGGCCTGCTCGCCGGCGGCCGGGACGTCCCCGAGCTGGCGGGCGTGCCCCACCGGCCGTGGGAGCCGTGGACGCCGATCGGCGTCTTCCTGGCCACCCACGTGCTGTTCAACGGGTTCCCCGCCATCCTGTGGCGGGCCCACGTGGCCCGGCACCTGCACGTGCCCGGCGTGCCCCTGGAACGCGTGCTGGGCCTGTTCGCCGCCGACGCCGGGTCCGGCTCCAACGCCTGGGCCGTGCACGGTGCGTTCACGGCCTCCGGCAGCCCCCTGGTGGCCGGCGACCCTCACCGCACCCTGGAGCTGCCCGGCCCGTACCAGCAGGTCCGGCTGGTGTGCACCGACCCCGCCGCCCCGTACGACGTGCTGGGGTTCGCTTTCCCTGGCGTCCCCGGCGTGCCGCACTTCGCGCATGCCGCCTGGGGGCCGGACTCTGCGGCAGGCGCTGCGGCAGGTTCCGTGGCGGGCTCCGTGGCGTGGGGCATCACCAATGCCGCCGCCCACCACGTCGAGGTCGTGTCCGACGGCGCGGACAGCGCCGACCCCGGCGCCTGGCGCCTGAGCTGGCCGGCCCGCGAGCTGTCCGACGTCGGTGTCGCGGTCTGGCGCGGCCTGCTGCACGCCCGCACGGCCCGCGACGTGGCCGACGCCTTCGCCGGGTGGGTCGACCCGGTCAACCGGGTGCTCACCGCCGACAGCACGGGCGAGGTGCTGAGCCTGACCGCGGGCCGGGTGCCCGCCGCGACCGACCGCGCCCTGCCCGCGCCCAAGCCCGCCGACGGCTACGTGACGCTCCCCGCCCCGACCCGGGTGACCCAGGTCGCCGTGGACGCGAACGAGCGGCCCGTCACCCAGGCACCCGCCGAGCTGGACGGCCGGCCCGGGTACGGACCGCGCGACGTGCGCCCGGACCGCGAGGCGCACGACCTCGGCTGGTCCTACGTGCCCCACCGGGCCGAGCGCATCCGCCAGATCCTCGCCGCCGCCGACCGGCCGGAGTCGCCCGGCACGCAGGCCCGCGTGCACGGCGACACCCGCGACCTCGGCGCGGCAGCCCTCGTCGCGCACCTGGCGGGCGACGCGTCCGCCACCGCCGTCCGCCTGCGCGCCTGGGTGGCCGAGGGCGCCCACGTGGAGGCGGGCTCGGCCGACGCCGCCCTCTACATGCGCTGGCGCGACGCGCTCACCCACCGGATCGCCCGGCACCCCGTCCTGGCCCCCCTGCACGCACCGCACGGGCAGGACCCGGCACTGGAACCGCTGCTCGGTGCGGTGTTCGACGTGCCGACGGCGGTCGGCGCGGGGCTCGCCCACCTGCTGGCGGCCGACTGGCTCGTCGTCGACGGGCCGGACGGGCAGCCGCTGCGGATCGACCCGGCGGCCGAGGCGAGCGCGGCGCTCGCGGAGGCGGCGGACCAGGCGTCCGGGACGTGGGGCGACGTGCACGTGCCGGCGCCCGTGGCCCCGGTGCCCGGCGTCGCGGGCGCGTACACCGCCGCCGTGCGCCCGGCGCCGGTCTCGGGCAACAACGAGACCGTCCGCTGCACCGGCGGCTCGCCCGGCATGGCCCCCACGGCCTACCGCGGCTCGGTCGCGCGCTACGTCTGGGACCTCGCCGACCGGGCGGGCAGCCGCTGGGGCGTGCCGTACGGCGCCGCCGGGCGGCCGGGCACGGCGCACTTCGACGATCAGCACGCCACCTGGGCGGCCGCGGGCACGGTGCCCGTCGTCACCGACTTCGACCGCCTGTACGCCGTGGACACGACAGGCCGGCTGCTGAACGGCGCGCGCGGTGCGCAGGTGTGGCGGCGCGACGTCGGCCCGCACGGCGTGGTCACCGCGCACATGCTGGACCCGGAGGCCGACGCCGACGTGCTGCACCGCTGGTTCACGCAGCCGCGGGCCGCGTTCTGGGGGATGGGGGAGCACACGCGCGACGAGGTGGCCGCCACCTACGCGTTCGTCGAGTCCCTGCCCACGCACCACGCCTACCTCGTGCGGTGGGACGGCGAGCCCGTGGCCCTGGTGCAGGCCTACCACCCCGAGCACGACCCCGTGGCCGCCGCGTACGAGGTCGCCCCCGGCGACCTCGGCCTGCACTTCTTCCTGGGCGGCCGGGGCCCGGTCGCCCGGCACGGTGCGGTGCAGGACCCGTGGGTGGTCCTGGGCCCGGCGCTGCGCGACTTCCTGTTCGCCGGGGCGGGGACCCGGCGACTGGTGGGCGAGCCCGACGCGCGCAACGAGAAGGCCCTGCGCCGCATGGCGGCGCTGGGGTTCACGGCGGGCGAGGAGGTCTTCTTCGAGTCGGCGCAGGGCCCCAAGACGGCGCGCATGGCCTACCTGACGCGGGAGGAGGCCGGCCGGGGCGCGCCGTGACGCAGGTCACAGAATGTTAGGTGCTTACCGAAACTAACAACTTGCGCCCGCCCGGATAATGGAGGCGATGCCTCCCACAGACGAACGCTCGAATCGATCCGATCCTTCCTCTGAACCGCGCAGCGAGCTCTCCACCGTCGCCTCCATCCGCCGCCTGCACCCTTACGTCCGCACCGCGTTGCCGCGGCTGGCCGGCGGCCTGCTCGCCTCCTTGGGCGCCAGCCTCATGGCGCTCGCCATCCCGCGCGTCCTGCAGTGGGTCACCGACGGCCCCCTCGCCTCCGGCGCGCGCGACCACGACTGGGCGGGCCTGGCCTGGTCGGTCGTCCTCGTCGCCACGCTCGGCGTCGGGGAGGCCGGCCTGATCCTGCTGCGCCGCACCCTGGTGATGTTCCCCGGCACGCGCGTCGAGGCCGCGATGCGCACGGCCCTGTTCCGCCACCTGCAGGACCTGCCGGTGTCCTTCCACGACCGGTGGCCCGGCGGCCAGCTCCTGTCCCGCATCATGGGCGACCTCGGCCTGCTGCGCCGGTGGCTCGTGTTCGGCATCCTGCAGCTCGTGGTCAGCATCGTGACCATCGTCGTCGGCGTCGGCCTGCTCGTGGCCACCGGCGGCTGGCTGGGGATCATCTTCCTGTGCGGTGCGATCCCCGTGACCGTCCTGGCCTTCCGGTTCTCCCGCAAGTACCGCAAGATCTCCCGCCTCTCGCAGGACCAGTCGGGCGACCTGGCCACCACGGTCGAGGAGTCCGTGCACGGCATCCGCGTGCTCAAGGCGTTCGGCCGCGGCCCGGACGCGCTGGACCAGTTCACCGAGCAGGCCGCCGAGCTGCGCGAGACCGAGATCCGCAAGGCAACCACCGACGCGGGCCTGACCACCGCGCTGCGCGTCATCCCCGAGGTGACGCAGGCGGTCGCGCTCGTGGTCGGCGTCTACCTCGTGGCCTCCGGAGACATGACGCTGGGCGCCCTGGTCGCCTTCTTCACCACGACCGCCGTGATCAACGGCCCCGTCGTGGACCTCGGCATGACCCTGTCGATGACGCTCAACGCGCGCACCGCCGTCGACCGCTTCTTCGAGGTCATGGACACGGTCAACCCGCTGACGGACCCGGAGCGCCCCGCCGACCTGCCCCCGGTCACCCCCGGCCGCGGCGGCACCACGGGCGGGCACGTCGCCCTGCGTGACGTCACCTTCCGGTTCGACGACGCCGAGCGCCCCGTGCTCGACCACGTCGACCTGGAGCTGCCGCCCGGCACCACCACGGCGCTGGTGGGGCTGACCGGCTCCGGCAAGTCGACCCTCGCGATGCTCGCGCCCCGCCTGTTCGACGTCACCGCGGGCCGCGTCGAGGTGGACGGCGTGGACGTGCGGGACATGACCCGCGAGCAGGTCCGTGAACGCGTCGCCGTCGCCTTCGAGGACCCGACCCTGTTCTCCGCCTCGGTGCGGGACAACGTGCTGCTCGGCGTGCCCGACGACCTGCCCGCGGCCGAGCGCGAGGCCCTGATGACCGAGTCCCTGGAGATCGCGCAGGCGCACTTCGTGGCCGACCTGCCCGACGGCGCCGACACCCGCATCGGCGAGGAGGGCATGTCGCTGTCCGGCGGTCAGCGACAGCGGCTCGCCCTGGCCCGCGCCATCGCGGCCCGGCCCCGCGTGCTCGTGCTCGACGACCCCCTGTCCGCGCTCGACGTCACCACCGAGGAGGCCGTCACCGCACGGCTGCGCGACGTGCTCGTGGCCACCACCACCCTGGTCATCGCGCACCGCCCCTCCACCGTGGCGCTGGCCGACCGGGTGGCCGTGCTCCAGGGCGGGCGGATCACCGCCGTCGGCACGCACCAGGAGCTGCTGGCCACCGACCCGCACTACCGGTACATCATCTCCAGCCTCGAGGAGGACTACGCGGCGCACGCCGGCGAGGAGCCCGCACCCGACCAGCCCGCACCTAGCCAGTCCGCACCCCAGAGCCAGGAGGCGCTGTCATGACGGCCACTACCCAGCCCACCGACCGCCGTCGGCCCACCGACGCGGCCGCGGACGACGTCACGAGCCTCGGCAAGGAGGCCTCCCGCGCGGTGCGGCGCCGGTCCCTGCACCTGCTCGGCGACCTGCTGCGCCCCCACAAGAAGGCGCTGGCGTGGGCGGCCGTGCTCGTCGTGGCCTCCACGCTCGGGCAGGTGGCCGGGCCGCTGTTCGTGGGACTGGCCATCGACGACGCCGTCCCGGCGCTGCGCGACGGCTCCGTCACCCCGCTGGTCCTGACCGGCGCCGGCTACCTCGTCGCCGCGGTGCTCGGCGGCATCGCGGCGGGCGCCTACGTGCGCGCCGCCGCCCGGATCGCCCAGGCCGTGCTGCTCGACCTGCGCCGCCGCGTGTTCCGGCAGACCCAGCGGCTCTCCCTGGAGTTCCACGAGTCGTACACCTCGGGGCGCATCATCTCCCGGCAGACCTCCGACCTGGAGGCGCTGCGCGAGCTGCTCGACGGCGGCCTGACCGGCGTCGTCTCCTCGCTGCTGCTGATGGTCTTCACCATCGGGTTCCTGTTCTACGTCGACTGGCGCTCCGGGCTCGTGCTCGCCGCCGCCTTCATCCCGGCCTGGCTGCTCACCCGCTGGTTCCAGCGCATGTCGCAGCGGTACTACCGCGAGCAGCGCACGGCCTCCGCCCGGCTCATCGTCAAGTTTGTCGAGACGATGACCGGCATGCGCGCCGTCCAGGCCTTCCGCCGGGAGCGCACCACCGAGGCCGACTACGGCACGCTCGGCGAGGACTACCGCGACGCCAACCTGCAGATCTTCGGCGTCAACGGACGGTTCCAGCCCGGGCTGATCCTCATCGGCAACCTGACGGTCGTGGCGGCGCTCGCCGTCGGCGGCTGGCGCGTGCTGGACGGCGGGCTCGAGGTGGGCGTGCTCGCCGCCGTGCTGCTGTACTGCAAGCGGTTCTTCCAGCCGGTGCAGCAGCTCGGCATGTTCTACAACGCGTTCCAGTCCGCGACCGCGGCGCTGGAGAAGGTCTCGGGGCTGCTCGCCGAGGAGCCGACCGTCGTCGAGCCGGCGCACCCCACGCCGCTGCCCCTGCACGACGGGCGGGCCCGGGGCGAGCTGCGCCTGGACCACGTGCGCTTCCAGTACGGCGACGGCCCCGTGGTGCTGCCCGACCTGGACCTGACCATCCCCGCCGGCCAGACCGTGGCCGTGGTGGGCACCACCGGTGCGGGCAAGTCGACGGTGGCCAAGCTGGTCACGCGGTTCTACGACGCGTCGGCCGGCGCGGTGCGGCTGGACGGCGTCGACGTGCGTGACCTTGCCTCGGCGGACCTGCGTCGTGCCGTCGTCATGGTGACGCAGGAGGCGTACCTGTTCAGCGGGTCGGTGCGCGAGAACATCGCGCTCGGGCGCCCGGGTGCCTCCCAGGCGGAGATCGAGGCGGCGGCGCGGGCCGTGGGCGCCCACGAGTTCGTGCTCGACATGCCCGACGGGTACGACACGGACGTGAACAAGCGCGGCGGGCGCATGTCGGCGGGCCAGCGCCAGCTCCTGTCGTTCGCCCGGGCGTTCCTCGCCGACCCGGCGGTGCTCGTGCTCGACGAGGCGACGTCGTCGCTCGACATGCCGGGCGAGCGGCTGGTGCAGCGCGGGCTGCAGACGCTGCTGGCCGACCGGACGGCCATCATCATCGCGCACCGCCTCTCGACGGTCGCGATCGCCGACCGGGTGCTGGTGATGGAGCACGGGGAGGTCGTCGAGGACGGCACGCCCGCCGAGCTCGTCGCCGGCGACGGGCGGTACGCCCGGCTGCACGCCGCGTGGGAGGACTCGCTGGTCTGACCGGCTCCCCGGCACGGGGCGGGGCTCAGGCCCCGTCCGGCCCGCCCCGTGCCAGGGCCTCCGCGACGACCCGCAGCGCCTGGTCGAGCTCGGAGTCGGTCACGCCGCCGAAGCCGACCACCAGCCCCGACAACCGGGCGGTACGGCAGTACTGCGCGAGCAGCGGCATGTCGAACCCGGCGGCACGCGCCGCCGCCCGAGCCGCCGTGGCGGCCGAGGCGTCCGTGAGCCAGGTCGAGTACATGCCCGCCAGCGGCCCGGCGAGCTCGGCGTGCGGAGACAGGGCGGCGGCGACCCGGGGTGCGCGCTCGGCGTAGACCCGCCGGGCCGTGCGGACCACCTTGTCGGCCCACCCGTCGCGCAGCAGCGTGAGCAGGGCCCGCTGGGTGGGCCAGGGCGGCGTGTCGTGCGTGATCGTGCGCCGCCGCACGAGGCGCTCGTGCAGGGCCGGCGGCGCCACGAGCCAGCCCAGCCGCAGACCCGGGCTGACCGACTTCGCGGCGGTTCCCAGGTAGGCGACCCGCGACCGGTCGAGCGCCGCGAGGGCCGGCACGGGTGCGACGTCGTAGCGGAACTCGGAGTCGTAGTCGTCCTCCAGCACGACGGCGTCCGCGGCCCGGGCCGCCCCGAGCAGCGCGAGCCGGTCCGCGGCGGGCATGACCCGGCCGAGCGGATGCTGGTGGGCCGGCGTCACGTACGCGGCCGCACACCCGTCCAGGCTCATGACCGCGGCGTTCGCCGGATGGTCGACGACGACCCGGCCGGCCGCGCGCACCGTCTCCACCGCGGCGCGGTAGCCGGGGTCCTCCACGAGCACGGCCCCGGGATCCAGCACGCCGAGGAGCTGGCGCAGACCGTCCGTGGTGCCGGCCGTCACCAGGATCTCGTCCGGGCCGACCGTCAGCCCGCGGGTGCGCCCGAGACGTTCGGCCAGCGCCTCGCGCAGCTCCGGCACCCCGCGAGGGTCCGGATAACCCCGCGGAGGCCGAGCCGCCGAGACCTCCCGCCAGGCCCGCCGCCAGCCCGCGAGATGGCGCGGGTCGATCCAGGGCGTCCCGGCGTCGAGCTGCACGTACCGCGGTTCATGCGTCGCGGATCGTGCCACGGGGGCGGCTGCGGGCAGCGCCTCGCCGGACGCCACGAACGTCCCCGCACCCCGGCGCGTCTCGACCCAGGCCTCCGCGAGGAGCTGGTCGTAGGCCTGCTCGACCACGGCCCGCGCCACGCCCAGGTCGGACGCGAGGGCACGGCTGGAGGGTAGGCGGTCGCCGGTGGTGAGCGTGCCGTCGGTGACCAGGGCGCGGACGGCGGCCGCGAGCTGGGCCGGGAGCGGCGTCGGGAGGGAACGGTCCAGGTGAACGGGGAGCATGGGGGAGGATCTCTGGGCTGGGCTGGGCTGGGCTGGGCTGGGCTGGGCTGGGCTGGGCTGGGCTGGGCTGGGCTGGGCTGTGGCGGGCGGGGATAGTGCGCGCGGATGGCTGGGTGAGCCTGTGTGCCAGGGTGCTGCGGGGGAGTGGCCTGTTGAGTTCGACCGGAACTGGCTCGTGCTCCTGGGCCACCTGCGGACCAGGCTAGCGTCATGACGACGGATCCCCTCGAGCCCGCGGCTCCTCACGAACTCGCAGCCCCCGCCACGCTCCTGCTGCAGGGTGCGCACCACCCACAGGCGGCGCCCGACTCGCAGGCGGCGCCCGACTCGCAGGCGGCGCCCGACTCGCAGACGGCGTCCCGTCCGCAGACGGATGGCCTCTCGCCGACGGCGCGGACAACCCCGACGCGCGGCCGGAATCGCCAGGTCGCCGAACGGGAGCGGCTGATGACACTCCTGGCGGACGCGCTCGTGGCACACCTCGGCGTGGTCGCCGGCCCGCGCCCGGTGGTGCTGCCCACGGCGTTCGGCGTCGACCCGTCCGGACCGGACGACGGCGGCACGCTCTACCTGCACGGATCCGTCGCCGCCGGCTGGTTGACGCCGGCTCTGGAGCAGGACGTCTGCGTGACCGTCACGGAGCTGGACGGGCTGGTGCTGGCCCGGACCGGGTTCCACCACTCCATGAACTACCGATCCGCCGTGGTGATCGGGCGACCTCGACGGGTCACCGACACCGACGAACGACGCCGTGCGCTCGACCTGATCGTCGACCACATGGTCCCCGGACGGTCCGCGACGCTCCGGCCCCCGACCCGCAAGGAGCTGGCCGCCACGGCCGTCATCGCACTGCCCCTCGCCGAGGCGTCGATGAAGCAGCGCGCGGGTGGCGCCAGCCTGGAGCCCGGCGACCTGGAACTGACGGGGTGGGCCGGGGAGGTGCCTCTGCGTCGTGTGGCGTCGGCGCCCGTCGCCGAGGACTACGTGTCCGAACCGGTACCGGACCTCGTGCTGCGTCGGGCACGCGGGCTCGGCATGGCGTGAGGTGCTCGCGGGTACTGCCCTAGAACGGTGGATCGTCAGGCACGGGAAGGTTTGGCCGTCGGATCTCCTGCCGGCCGTCGTCATGCTCGGCGCCGAGCCGGCGGCGGGCGTCCCCGGCGAGGCTCGTGACGTCCTCGCGGACGGTTCCCACCTGCGTGGCGGGTCGTGTGTAGGTGTGGCCGGTGGGTGCGGTCCAGGTGGTGGTGCCGGTGGTGGGGTTGCGGGTGGGGGTCCAGCCGTGGTGGGTCTTGGCGAGGTGGTGGGCGCGGCACAGGGGTTGCAGGTTGTGGGCGCGGGTTTGTCCGGGGGTTTCGGGTGGGGTGCCGGGTGGGGTGTCGGTGGGGTTGTGGTTGTAGGGGTGGATGTGGTCGAGGTCGGCCCAGCGGGCGGGTCGGTCGCAGTGGGGGAAGCAGCAGGTCTGATCGCGGGTGGTCACGGCTTGGCGCAGGACTTTGCCGGGTTGGTAGGTGGTGGTGGAGTAGTCGGTCAGGATGCCGGTGGCCGGGTCGGTGATCAGGCGTTGCCAGGTTGCGTCGGTGGCGATGTGTGCGGCGACCTCGGCGGGGATGGGTCCGTAGCTGTCCAGGTGTGCGGGGGTGTCGTCCAGGCCCAGGAGCATCGTGGCCGGGAGGGTCAGGCGGACCTGTGGTCTGACGGGGATGACCTGGATCGTGGTGCCGCCGCAGGTGCAGCCCCCGCAGGTGCATCCCGTGGCGGGCACGGTGGTGCGTGGCAGGGCCTCGGCATCGGGGCCCGCGTCGCGGTCGCGGGTCGCGGGCATGCCTGTCGCAGCCGGGCCTGTCGCAGCCGGGCCTGTCGCAACCGGGCCTGTCGCAACCGGGCCTGTCGCAACCGGGCCTGTCGCAACCGGGCCTGTCGCAACCGGGCCTGTCGCAACCGGGCCTGTCGCAACCGGGCCTGTCGCAACCGGGCCTGTCGCAACCGGGCCTGTCGCAACCGGGCCTGTCGCAACCGGGCCTGTCGCAACCGGGCCTGTCGCAACCGGGCCTGTCGCAACCGGGCCTGTCGCAACCGGGCCTGTCGCAACCGGGCCTGTCGCAACCGGGCCTGTCGCAACCGGGCCTGTCGCAACCGGGCCTGTCGCAACCGGGCCTGTCGCAACCGGGCCTGTCGCAACCGGGCCTGTCGCAACCGGGCCTGTCGCAACCGGGCCTGTCGCAACCGGGCCTGTCGCAACCGGGCCTGTCGCAACCGGGCCTGTCGCAACCGGGCCTGTCGCAACCGGGCCTGTCGCAACCGGGCCTGTCGCAACCGGGCCTGTCGCAACCGGGCCTGTCGCAACCGGGCCTGTCGCAACCGGGCCGGTGGTCGTGTCGGTAGCAGTGGTGCCGGTGCTGGTCGTGCCCGCGATCGTGGTGGTGTGGTCCGGGGTGCGTGCGGGGGTGCATTCGGGGTGGGGTGGGACGATGATGCGGCCGGTGGTGATGGCGACCAGGGCGTCGGCGCGGGCTTGGGCCAGGGTGCGGGTGGTGCCTGGTGTGCGGTGCAGGGTGTGGGCTGCTTGGTCGATGGCGTCCCAGACCGCGGTGGCGTCGGTGGCGGGCAGGTTCGCGCTGATCCAGGCCATGGTGTTGTCGGCCGGGTCGAGGTAGACCGCGCGGCGGGTGCGGGCGTGGGTGGTGACCTGGTTGGTGCCGTGCAGGGCGGTGGCGTAGGTGTTCATCGCCTCGCGTAGCCAGCGGCGTGTGTGGTCGGGGGCCTGGGGCAGGTACCGGGTGATCGCGTCGTGGCGTTCCTGGTGCGTGAGCGGGTTGCCGGCGTGCAGCAGGATGTCGGCCTTGGGTGTGTCGATCTGTCCGTTGTGCAGGGCGGTCATGACCTGGGGGTGCTCGGCCAGGCCGGTCCCGCGGGCCATGAGCTTGTTCGCCTCGCCCTGCGGGACGCGCAGGCGGGCGCTGATCTCCGCCGAGGCGGCGTTGTGCTCGGCGGTCCAGTTCCGGCGTCGGGCGATCTGCCCGGTGGCCCGGGACTGCATCGCGGTGGCCCAGGAGATGACCTGTTGCCACCGGGCCGCGACGTCCAGGAGCGCACCGTCGTCCAGGTCAGCGACCTCCACCCGCTCCAGCACACCCACCAACCCCGCACCCACCAGCCCGGCATCCACCAGCCCGGCATCTATCAGCCCGGCGTCTATCGGCCCGGCGTCTATCGGCCCGGCGGTCTCCGGCCCATCATCTGTCGGCTCGGCATCTGTCGGTTCTTCGGTCAGGGCGGCGGGCTCGGTGTCTGTCCTGGCGGCCCGGTGCTGGGAGGGCCATGCGACCAGGGCCGCGGGAGCGGTGCTCGTGTACCTGGCTGTCATCCCGCCCCAGCTCAACAGTGGTACCGCTGTCCGTGCCGGGCGTGCGGTCACCGACGGCCCGGTCAGCACCTGCCCCAACACCTGCCCCAGGACGCGTTCCAGGACGCGTTCCAGCGTGTGTTCCACGCCCGTAGGACGCTCCGCCCCCGTGCTCACCTGCCCGCCCATACCCCGACCCCCTACCACCCTTAGAACTATCAAACTGTTCCCATGCGTCGAATATACGTTCGGCCCAGGGCCGTCGCATCACCAGATCCAAATCTGTGGACAACCGTCGGGCGGGCCCGATCCCCGCTGCTAGCATCACCGCCGTGACTCCGAAGCGCTCCGTTCTCCCGCCCCCGGTCGTCTGACCGGAGCGGCACCACGACCGGCCCGGCGGGCCGGCGTCCTGGCGTGCTCCGTGACTGTTCCCCGCTCCCGGAAGACCCGGGAGATCCTTCGGAACGCGCCGGGCTGCGGCCCGGCCTGGAGCACACATGTCATCCACTCGAACAGGGCTGGTCTTCGTCTGCCTCGCCGGCATCCTGTGGGGCACGGGCGGCCTCGCCCTGGAGATCCTTCGTGACCGTTCGCCGATGTCCGTCCTCACGGTCAGCGCGCACCGCATGCTCGTCGCGGCGGTGGTCCTGCTGGCGGCATCGCTCGTCCTGCGCAAGGGGCCGCACCTCGCGGCGCTGGTGCGTGCCCACCCGGCGCGCGCCGTCGCCGTCGGGCTCGGGACGGGCGCCTACCAGGCGCTCTACTTCGGATCGGTGGCGACCGCCGGCGTCACGGTCGCCACGGTCGTCAGCCTCGGCGTGGCGCCGGTCCTGCTCGCCGTCGTGGACGTGGTCCGTGCGCGCCACCGCGCGGTCACCCACGGCACGGTGCGACTGACGCTGGTCGTCGGCGCGGCCCTGGCAGGGCTCGTGCTGGTGAGCGCGGCGTCGGGTTCGGGCGCCGGCGGCACCCGGCCGGTGCTCGGCCTGCTGCTCGCCGCGGCGTCAGGATCCGTCTATGCGCTGACGACGACGCTCGGCAGCACCGTGCTCGCCTCCGGCGGCGCGGACCCGCTCGCGTTCACGACCGTGGCGACGACGGCGGGCGCCGTCGGGCTCGTGCCGGTCGCGCTTGCGGGAGGCGGCCCCTTCCTGACCGGTGACCCGACGGCGCTCGTCACGCTCGGCTACCTCGGCGTCTTCACGATGGCGCTGGCCTACGGGTTGTTCTACGCCGGGCTGCGCACCACGCGCAGCGGCGCGGCGGTGATCGCGACGTTGCTGGAGCCGGTCACGGCCGCGGTCGCGGCGGCGGTGGTGCTGGGCGAGCGGCTCGGGCCGGGCGGCGTCGTCGGGACGGTGCTCGTGCTGGCCGCGGTGGCCGGGCTGGACGAGCGGGGCGACGGATAGACCGCGGTCAGGCGAACGACCAGCGCCCGCCCTGGTACCGCTGCGGCGGTACCGGCGCGGGCGCGTGGTCGACGGCGGTGACCTGGCCGGTGTTGTACTGGTCGGCGATGTACTGGCTGAACTGGCCGGAGTCGACAGTGTGCGAACCGTCGAGGTAGTCGTGGCCGCCCGACCCGGCGCCGTAGGCCCCGGCTGGGTACCCGGCCGTGTATCCGTCCGGGACGGGCGCTGCGTGACCGCCGTAGGCCGGGGTCCGCGCGGCGGCGGCCGGAGACTGGTGCGCACCGACGTACCCCGGCTCGCGGGCCGGCTGGTAGACCGGGTACGCCCCGGTGTTCACCTGCTGGGCGGCCGGCTCCCACCGGTCGGTGGCGGGGTTCGGGGTGTCGAACGCGGGCGCGGCCTCGTGCTGACGGGCCACGTTCTGCGCCGCGAAGAGGGCCGACGCGCCGGCGTCGGGCTGCACCCCGTTGAGCTCGCCGTGGATGCGGCCGGCGAGGTTGGCGGCGATGGCGAACCGCAGCGGCGCCAGGGAGTCGACGGACATCGTGCCCGTCACCGCGGGCGGCGGGAGGAAGGCGAAGACCTCGTCGTCGCCGAGGCGCAGGCCCTGCGCGAGCGCGGTGCTCAGGGTCTCCTCGAGGAGGTACTCGGCGCGGCCGTCGGGCTCCTCGAGCTCGGCGAACATCGCGTCCAGGGTGTTCCAGCGGCGTTCCAGCGTGCCCTCGACCGTGTCGAGGAACCACCACCCGTCGAGCGACTCGAGGAACATGTCGCCGAAGCAGGAGGCGAAGCGCGGGGTCTTGTCCCCGATCCCTATCCACGACCAGGACGACAGCGCGAACTCGTAGGCGTCAGGTGCGAACTCTCGGATCAGGTGCACCCTGCGCATGTTGCCATGGTCACACTCCGAGCAAAAGAGGCGTTCCGGACACGTAACGATTCGGCTCGGGTGAAAGAGCAAAGGTTTTCCTGCCGGAAACACGGCGGCGCTCCGGGAATCACCTGGCGGCTCCCCGACGGACGTCGTTACCGTCGCGCCATGGAGCACGGGAGCGAGGCGGCGGAGCGGGACGTGGCGCGCACCGCGCCGGACCAGGGGCGGCTGGACGAGCGCGTGCAGGAGTACTACTCGGGCCGGACGGGCTGGGACGAGCACGCCCGCCTCACCGTGCTGTCGGCGCAGGGTCCCGTGGAGCACACCAGGACCCAGGAGCTCGTCCGGGAGCGGCTCGCGCCCGGTGCGCGGGTGCTCGACGTCGGCGGTGCCACCGGGGTGCACGCCGCGCCGCTGGCCGCCGACGGCTACGACGTGGTGCTGGTGGACCCGGTGCCCGCACAGGTGGCGCGCGCGGCTGAGCACGGCACGTTCGAGGCGCGCGTCGGCGACGCGCGCGATCTGGCGGAGGTGGGGCTGGAGGACGACGCCTTCGACGCCGTCCTCCTGCTCGGTCCGCTCTACCACCTCGCCGGGCGGGCGGACCGGTTGCGCGCGCTGCGCGAGGCGGTGCGGGTGACCCGGCCGGGCGGGACGGTCGTGGCCGCAGGGATCACGCGGCTGGGGGCTCTGGTCGGCGGGGGGTACGAGGCGTTCGACGCGTCGGTCTGGCGGGGTGCGCTCGAACGAGGCGAGGCGCCGGCGGACATGCCGTTCCCGGCCGCCCACTTCCACGACGCGGCCGAGCTCGCTGCGGAGGCGACGGAGGCGGGTCTGCTCGACGTCGTGGTGCACGGTGTCGAGGGGCCGGCCGGCGGTGCGCTGGAGCGTGTCGCGCTGGACGACCCGGGCACGCCGGCGCTCGTCGAGGCGGCCCTGACGATCGCCCGCGCCCTGTCGACGACGCCCGGCGTGACCGACATGAGCCAGCACGTCCTGGCGCTGGGGACGGTCGGCGCCGGGATGTCGGTGGCCCCGGGTACCGTCGCGCCATGAGCACCGCACCCGAGACCAGCGCCGTCCCCCGGCCCGACCTGCCGCTCGCCGCCGACGAGGTGACGATGCTGCGGGCGTTCGTGAACTACTACCGCGCGACGATCCTGCGCCAGTGCGAGGGGCTGTCGGTGGAGCAGCTCCGCACCCCGCACCCGCCGTCGACCATGACGCTGGCCGGGATGCTCAAGCACCTGGCCTACGTCGAGGACGTCTGGTTCTCGGTGCGCCTGCTCGGCAA
This sequence comes from Promicromonospora sp. MS192, assembly GCF_049532985.1. Classification (GTDB taxonomy): domain Bacteria; phylum Actinomycetota; class Actinomycetes; order Actinomycetales; family Cellulomonadaceae; genus Promicromonospora. The sequence continues at coordinate 1,937,307 of NZ_CP186693.1, forward strand.
CGAGCCCGCCCCGCCGTGGGACACCGTGGACTGGTCCACGGACCGGGACTGGGACTGGAACAGCGCGCTGGCCGAGACTCCGGAGGAGCTCGCCGCGGGGTTCCGCGACGCCGTCGCGGCGTCCGAGCGGATCCTGGACCAGGTCCTCGCCGAGTCGGCGGCGCGGCAGGAGCCCGCGCTCGACCGGCTCACGGTGCGTCCGGGGCGTCGCGGCCGCATCTCGTTGCGCTGGATCCTGGTGCACATGGTCGAGGAGTACTCCCGGCACGCGGGGCACGCCGACCTGCTGCGAGAGGCCCTGGACGGAGCGACCGACCTCTGACCGCCGACGCTGCGCAGGAACGCTGCGCAGGAATACCGCGCAGGAGTCCCGTGCAGGAACACGGTCAGAGCAGGAACCACGCGTAGTCGGCGGCCTCCAGCACGAGCCAGAACCGGAGGAACCGGCCGATCAGCCCCGTGCTCACGAACAGCCAGATCCGCACGCGCAGCACGCCCGCGACCACGGACATCACCATGAACGGCGGTACGCCGGCGAACGCGGAGGCGAGCAGCACCAGGCCGGTGTAGACGGGGCGGCCGTCGGTCCGGTCGCGCCAGCGGGACATCGTGGCCGCGACCTTGGGCGACTCGAGCTTGCGCCGTAGCCAGGGGAGCCGGGTGGTCCCCGCTCCGGCCCAGTACCAGAGCAGCTTGCCGGCGACCTGGCCCACGGCCGCGACGGCGGCGAGCACGGTGCTCGGGTACGTCTGGTCCGCCGCCGCGATGGCCAGGTATCCCTCGAGCGCGAGGAATGCGGCCACGGCAGCGGCGGCGGAGTAGAAGAACGTGGAGACGAGGAGCATGGTGCCGGGTCCGCGCTCAGGCCCGCGGGCGGGGCGGGTCCGGCGGACGGGGCGGCGCGGGGCTCGGCGAGGTGGCCGTGGTCACACGGGGACGTTAGCGCCTGCGGCGACGAGCTGCCGAATCAGCGCCTCGGCGGGCGGTGCGGGCGGCCCCACCGTGAGGGCCATGACGCGGCGGAGCGCACCCGGCAGCGGTGCCGTCGCGATGCCCGGGTGCCGGTGCGCGCGCAGGGTCAGGCCGGGCAGCAGGCTCACGCCCGCGCCCGCGGCGACCAGCGCCTGGACGGCGACGTAGTCGTCGGTCTCGAACGCGATCCGCGGGGCGAACCCGACGGCGGCGCAGCGCGCGACCAGGTCGGCCCGGCAGCGTTCGCACCCCGCGATCCACTCCTCGTCGTCGAGGGAGCGCAGGTCGGGCACGTGACCGGGTCCCGGTGCGGCGTCCAGGTCGGCGGCGGTCACGAGGTTGACCGGGTCGTCCAGGATCGTCGTGGACTCGAAGCGGGACAGGTCGTCCATGGTCCGGGCGTGGCGCACGTCGACGTGCTCGAACACGAGCGCCACGTCGACGGCGCCCGACTGGAGCGCGGCCACGGCGTCGGGCGGCTCGTGCTCCACCAGGCCCACGGACAGGCCCGGGTGTTCCTGCACGAGCCGGGCCACGGCGTCGGGCACGACGGTGGCCAGGGCGGACGGGAAGGCGGCGAGCCGCGCGCGCCCGGCGCGCAGGCCGGCGAGGGCGTCGAGCTCGCGGCGCGCTCCCTCCACGCGCCCGAGGATCTCCTCGGCGCGGTTGGCGAGCAGGCGTCCGGCCTCGGTCAGCCGGACGCCGCGCCCGTGGCGCTGGAGCAGCGGGATGCCGGCGTCGGCCTCCAGGCGGGACAGGTGGTGGCTCACGGACGGCTGTGCGTAGTGCAGCTCCTTGGCCGCGGCCGTCACGGAGCCGGTGCGGGCCACCGCCGCCAGGACGCGCAGCCGGGTGAGGTCAAGCTCTGCGGTCATGCCTCCAGGCTAACCCAGAAAGATAGGCAGCATCGATCGAAAGTCTTCGTAACAGGTATTGGACCTATGGGTCATGGTCGGGTCACGCTGGTTCCATGACGTACCCCGCGACGATCGCCCCCGCGCTGCCCACGATCGCCGACGTGCTGGCCGCCCAGGCGCGCCTCGACGGCACGGTGGTCCGCACGCCCGTGGGGGAGTACCCCGAGCTCGACCGCGCGACCGGCGCCACCCTCGTGGTCAAGCACGAGAACCAGCAGCGCACCGGCGCCTTCAAGGCACGCGGCGCGAGCAACCTGCTCCTGGGGATGTCCGACGCCGAGCGCGCCCGCGGCGTCGTCGCGTACTCCACGGGCAACCACGCGCAGGGCGTGGCCTACGCCGCACGCCTGACCGGCACCTCCTGCACCATCGTCATGCCCGACGACCCCAACCCCCTGAAGCTGCGCGCGGTGCTCGACCTGGGCGCCGACGTCCTGCTGCATGGCGCCACCTTCGACGACGCCCGGGCCCAGGCGACGGCCCTCGCACGGGACTCCGGTGCGCGCCTCGTGGGTGCGGCGAACGAGCCGGACATCATCGCGGGCGTCGGCACGCTGTACCTGGAGCTGTTCCAGCAGGCGCCGGGCCTGGACGTGCTGGTCGTACCCGTCGGCGGCGGGTCGGGTGCCGCCGCGGCGAGTCTCGTGGCCGCCGCGGTGGCGCCGGGCACCGAGGTGATCGGCGTGCAGTCCGCCGCCTCGCCCGCGGCCCATGACTCGTGGCACACCGGGACCCTCGCCGAACGGGCGAACACCACGCGCGCGGAAGGACTCGCCGTCGGGTGCGGGTTCGAGGTCACGCAGGCGATCATGCGCGAGCACCTGGCCGACTTCGTGCTCGTCACCGACGACCAGATCGCCGCCGCCCAGCGCCTCTACCTCACCGGTGCCCGCACCGTCGCCGAGGGCGCGGGGGCGGCGGCCCTCGCCGCCGTCCTCGCGGCTCCCGGGCGGTTCGCCGGCCGGCGCGTCGGCGTGGTCTGCACGGGCGGGAACGCCAGCGCGGACGAGCTGCGCCGCGCGCTGGGCGAGGAGCGCTGACGGCGGCTCGGCGCTGACCGGGGACGCCGACCAGGACGCGCCGACCAGGACGCGCCGACCCAGGACGCGCCGACCCAGGCCCCCGGCTAGGCTCGCCCGCATGGCCCGCTACTTCGACGTCCACCCCGTCGACCCTCAGCCGCGCACCATCGGCCAGGTCGTCGCGATGTTGCGCGACGACGCGCTCGTCGCCTACCCGACCGACTCCTCGTACGCGCTGGGCTGCCGCATGGAGTACCACGACGGCGCCGACCGCATCCGCCGCATCCGGCGGCTCGACGACAAGCACCACTTCACGCTCGTCTGCTCGGACTTTGCCCAGCTCGGCCAGCTCGTCAAGCTGGACAACTCCGCCTTCCGGGCCATCAAGGCGGCCACGCCCGGTGCGTACACGTTCATCCTGCCGGCCACGGCCGAGGTGCCCCGGCGCCTGGCGCACCCCAAGAAGAAGACCGTGGGCGTGCGCATCCCCGACTCCGCCGTGGCACAGGCCCTGCTGCGCGAGCTGGGTGAGCCGCTGCTGTCCTCGACGCTCATCCTGCCCGACCAGGCCGAGCCGATGACGGACGGCTGGACCATCAAGGAGGAGCTCGACCACGTGCTGGACGCCGTGGTCGACGGCGGCGACGCCGGGACCGAGCCGACCACCGTCGTGGACTGGTCGGACGGTTATCCCCAGGTCGTCCGAATCGGCGCGGGCGACCCCTCGCGCTTCGAATAGCCTTCTGCCATGCCGTCTTCCACGCCCTCCTCCACCACGGACCCCGCCGGGCTCGAGCAGGCCCGCACCAAGATGACCGAGGCGGGGGTCGCCCCCGCCGCCATCGAGACCTTCACGCGGTTCTACCACCTGCTCCAGGCGGGTGAGACGGGCCTGATCCGCGAGGACGACGTCGAGCCGCTGGTCGACATCCCGAACCGGGCGGAGCTGAGCATCGGCGACGACGAGGCGGCCGCCGCCCTCGCGCAGACCGCGATGCTCAAGCTCAACGGCGGGCTCGGTACCTCGATGGGCATGGACCAGGCCAAGTCGCTGCTCCCGGTGCGCGAGGCGCCCGGCGGCACGGAGATCCTCACCTTCCTCGACATCATCGTGGGCCAGGTCCGCGCCGCCCGGCAGGCCACCGGCGCCCGGCTGCCGCTGCTGTTCATGAACTCGTTCCGGACGCGCGACGACTCGCTGGCGGCCCTGGAGCGCTACCCGGACATCGCCGTCGACGGGCTGCCCGTCGACTTCCTGCAGAACCGTGAGCCCAAGCTGCGCGCCGACGACCTCACGCCCGTCACCTGGGAGAAGGACCCCGAGCTGGAGTGGTGCCCGCCCGGCCATGGCGACCTCTACCCGGCGCTGCACGCCTCGGGCGTCGTCACCGCGCTGCTGGAGGCCGGCTTCCGGTACATGTGCGTCTCCAACTCGGACAACCTCGGCGCCACGCCCGACGCCACCATCGCCGGCTGGTTCGCCGCCTCGGGTGCCCCCTACGCCGCGGAGCTGTGCCGCAAGACCCCCGCCGACGTCAAGGGCGGACAGCTCGTGATCCGCAAGGCGGACGGCCGCATCGTCCAGCGCGAGACGGCCCAGACCCACCCGGACGACGTCGCCGCCTCCCTCGACGCCACGCGGCACCCGTTCTTCCACACGAACAACCTCTGGTTCAACCTCGAGGCCCTGGCCGCCGAGCTGGAGCGCACCGGCGGCGTGCTCGAGCTGCCCCTCATCCGCAACGACAAGACGGTCGACCCGGCCGACTCCTCGTCGCCCGCGGTGGTGCAGATCGAGTCCGCGATGGGTGCGGCCGTCGCCGTCTTCGAGGGGGCGACCGCCATCGAGGTCGAGCGGTCCCGGTTCCTGCCCGTCAAGACCACCAACGACCTGCTCGTGCTGCGCTCCGACGTGTACGACCTGACCCCGGAGTACCGGCTGGAGGCCCAGGCCCCCGCACCCCTGGTCGACCTGGACAAGGCCCACTACAAGCTGATCGACGGCTTCACCCGGCGGTTCGCCGCCGGGGCGCCCTCGCTGCGTGACGCCGACTCGCTCACCGTGCACGGGGACTGGACCTTCGGCGCTGGCGTGCGCGCCGAGGGGAAGGCGGCGCTGTCCGGCGACGGCGGCACCGTGCCCGACGGGGCGACGATCGGTCCGGACGGGTTCTGACCGCGACGGCTCTGACCGCGAGCTATCGTCCCGCCGCGCCTGGCCCGCCCGCTCGCCACGCCTCCTCGATCGCGACGATCCGGCGGCGCAGGGCCGCCGGATCGGCGTCCGGTGGCACCGGACCCGTTGCCGCGAGGCCGGCCAGCCAGTCGGCCCAGGCCTGCCAGCGTGGCAGGTAGAGGTCGCGGACCAGGCCGTGCCAGTGCCGGCCGGAGTAGTCGTGCAGGCCGTTGTGCTGCCCGCCCCAGACGCTGACCAGGCTCCGGGCCTCGCGCTCCATGGCCGTCCGCTCGGCGTCGGTGTCGCCCCAGGCGCGGGCGGCGTCGACCCAGGTCGCTACCCGCGTCTCGGGGCGGGCCGCGGCGAGGTCGTCGAGCTCCAGCAGGTCCGCGCGCAGTCGTGCCATGTGGGAGCGGACGCCGGCGGGGTCGCCCGCGCGGGCGGCGGCCAGGATGCCGCGTACGTGCGTCCGGGTGCCCTGGGCCAGGACGTGCGCCGTGACGTCGGCGAGGTCTGCGGCCAGCGTGTCCCGCCCCGGATCGTCGGCGGGCAGGGCATCGAGCACCGTCCGGAGATCCCCGGCGGCCCGGGCGAGGCGGGGGAGCGCGGCACCGACGGCGGGGTCGTTCTCGGCGTCCACGTCGGACGACGGCGTGGCGGGCGCCGGTGCCGCGAGGGACTCGCCCGCGCTGCGCTGAGCAGGAAAGGGGAGGCCGGCTGTCCAGGGCCGGGCGATCACGGGCGTCGGGACGGAACGCGTGCGGCCGGGGCCGTAGAGGGTCGAGAAAAAAGTGTGCCAAGCGCGGAGCGCCATACCCACCAGATCGTCTGAGCCGTCACCCGACACACCTCGGCCGGGCCGGGCCGGGCCGTCATCCGACCCGAGCCTGCCGAGGCCGTCACCGTCGAACCCGGCCCGGTCCGGCCCGTGACCGCCCAGCCCGTACCGCCGCAGCACGAACCGTTCCAGCCAGCCGTCGAGCTCCGCGGGGGAGCGGGGCCCGTCGTCCCAGGCGAGGTCCGTCGCCAGCTCGTAGAAGACCTCGTTGTTCTCGATCGCCTCGGGGGCGAGGCCGACGCCGCGCAGGTGAGGCACGCCGTCGGGCAGGTTCGTGACGTCGCGGACGAGGCCGGCCAGGTCGCCGAACAGGGCCGGCCGCCCGCCGAAGTTGTGCAGCGCGCACCAGACCCAGGGGCGTCCGGCGATCGGGGCGCCGTCGGCGAGGAGCGCCTCGTGCAGCGGCACGTGCTCGCCCCAGAGGTCGAGCACGAGGGAGCGGTCGGCGGGGACGTCGCGCAGGTACGCCGCCGTCCGGGCGGAGGTCCAGAACGCGCCCTTGTAGTGGAACGGCCAGCCCTGCAGTACCCAGACCGGCTCCGGCTCGCCCGCGGCCCGGGCCGCGGCGGCGAGCGCACGGTACGTCCCGCGGCCGGCCGCGCGCAGGTGCTCGGGGTCGCCCGACGGCGGCACCGACTCGATGTACGGGTCGACGGCGTAGTACCCGGTCCCTGGGCCGAGGAGCTCGCGCTGGACCTGCCCGAAGACGGCGTGCAGCTCCTGGAACCGCGGCGAGGCGGGGTGGAGCAGCGGGGTGCGCCAGCCCTGCCACTCGATCTCGCCCGGCGGGTACCGGTCCGGCGGCGCACCCGCACCTGCACCCGCGAGGGCGGGCGGCACGTGCCCGCCGAAGCCGGGGAGCACCGGTGTCATGCCCAGCTCGTGCATCCGGGCGAGGATCCGCCGCGCCAGGTCCACGCGGCGGTGGGGCCAGCGTGCGGGCAGCGGCCCGCCGAACGAGTGCATGCCGCCCATGAACGTCCACGGGAGGTGCGCGGCGCCGCCGATCCACTCGGCGACGACCGCCTCCGGCAGCCCGGACCGGCGGAACGTCTCGGCCAGCACCGCCTCGTGCGCGACGAGCGCGAGCGGGTGCGTGATGCCGTGCAGGGCCATCCAGTCGAGCTCGCGCTCCCACCGCTCCCAGCCCCAGAACGGGGTCGAGTACCCGAAGGTCACGACGTTGAGGTGGTACCGGATGCCGTGCGGGGACGACAGCGCGGTACGGGGCGCGTCGGGCAGGGGGCCGGACGGGCGGCCCAGGGTCGGCCGCCGCCACGTGAACCGCACACCCAGGTACCGGCGTGCGTACCGGCCCAGCGCCACCGACGCCGCCACCGGGTCCGTCGCGCGGAGGGTGAGGTGGCCGTGCGCGGCGCCGTAGTCGGCGGCTCCGCCCGCGGGGGCGCGGTCCGGGACGGTCGCGTTCGGGACGGTCGCGTCCGGAGCGGTCGCGTCCGGGACGGCGACGGGCAGCGCCTCGACCGTGACCCGCCCCGGGTCGATCCCCGCACGTGCCGCGACACCACGCACGGCCTCGGCCCACGCCGCGCCCGCGCTGCCGCCACCGGGAAGGGCGATCCCGCCGCCACCGGAACCCGCGGTCCCCGCGCCTCCGGTCCCCGCACCGTGCGACCCGAGCCCCTCGGCCCTCGTCATGGCACGTCCCGCCCCGCGTCCCCGAGCGCCGTCCCTGCCCAGGCCGGGAAGTCCACCACGCCCCCGCCGGTACGTGACCGCTCCGCGGCGAACGCCATGAGGTGGCTGTCCAGCGCGGTGGCGAACGACAGCTCGCCGCGTCCCACGGTCCCGTCGGTCACGGCACGGCAGAAGGCGTCCATGAGGCCGTCGTCGCCCCCGGCGTGACCGCGGTGGTCGGCCGCCACCGACTCGGACCGCGCGACGAGCGTGTGGGTCGTATGCCGCAGCGGTCCGGCCGTCCCGGAGGCGACGACATCGACGCCGGCGGGGAGCAGCTCCTGCGGCAGCCGGCCCGACGGCGCGTACAGGTCCACCCGGATCTCGCCGGAGTCCATGTGCCCGTGGAGCTGTCCCCGCGTGCCGGTGATCGCGAGGTGCCGCGTGTTCTCCGCGGTGAACGCGCTGGCGGTGAGCGTCGCGGTGAGGCCGGAGGCGAACCGCAGGAGCGTCTGCTGGTGGTCGGCGACGTCGTTGTCGCACCGGTAGACGCATCGCCCGTGCGGGCCGCTCCGCAGGGCCGCGAGCCGGCCGGCGGGGGACACGTCGTCGCCGAGCACGGTGACCGGGTGGCCGGTGCGGTCCCGCAGGGCGTCCACGTAGTAGCGCGGCGCGTAGAAGGGGCAGTCGGCCGCCGCCGGGCAGCCGTCGGTGCAGCGTGCCGGGGCGCCGTCGGGCGCGTTCTCCGGGCGGAAGTGCAGCAGCGACCCCTCGCTCGTCACCGTCAGGGGCGGGGCCCCGGCGAGCCAGCGGATCAGGTCGAGGTCGTGGCACGTCTTGGCGAGCACCATCGGGCTCGACCGTTCCGCGCTGCTCCAGCTGCCCCGCACGAACGAGTGCGCGAAGTGCCAGAACCCGATGTTCTCGCGGATCTCGATCGTCGCGAGATCGCCCAGCGTCCCGGATGCCGCGACCGCCCGCACCGCACGCCAGAACGGCGCGAACCGCAGCACGTGCCCGACGGCGACCCGGGCGTCCGTGCGGCGCACCACGCGGGCCAGGTCGGTGAGCCCGGTCAGGGTCGGGGCGGCGGGCTTCTCCAGGAGCATCGGCAGCCCGGCCTCGGCGACGGCGGCCGCGGCCGGGACGTGCAGGGCGTCCGGCAGGGCGACCACCACCGCGTCGGCCACGGCATGCGGCGTGGCGTGCGGCGCGGCGTCGGGCCCGCCGAGATCGGCCACCAGCGCCCGCCAGTCCGGGTAGCGCGCCGCCGTCGTGCCCGCGAGGGCGTCCCGGCGCGCCGGGTCCGGGTCGGCGACGGCGACGATCTGCGCCCGGTCGGGGTGCGCGGCCACCCAGCGGCCGTAGGCGTCCGCCCCGCGACCACCCGCGCCGAGCACGGCGAGCCGCAGCGGCCCCGTCATCGTTCGGCTCCCTGCACGAGACCCGAGACGATGTACCGCTGGGCGAGGAAGAAGACGATCACGACGGGCACGGTCACCGCGATGGAACCGGCCAGGAGCACCGTGACCGGCACCTGGAAGTCGCCGAGCTGCGCGATGCCGAGGGGCGCCGTCCACAGGTCGCGGTGCTGCACGAGGAACAGCAGCGCGTAGAAGTACTCGTTCCAGGCGATCATGAACACGTAGATCGCGGTGGCGACCACGCCGGGCACGGCGATCGGCAGCACCACCCGGACCAGGAGCTGGCCCAGCGAGCAGCCGTCCATGACGGCGGCCTCCTCGACGCTGGCCGGCAGTGCCAGGAAGAAGTTGCGCATCATGTACAGCGCCACGGGCACGGTCGCGGCGACGTAGACGATCAGCAGCCCGACCAGGGAGCTGGTCAGCCCCAGCCGGGACAGGATCACGAACTTCGGCACCGCGAGCACGATCCCCGGGAACAGGTAGACGGCCAGGATGATGCCGTTGGTCACGGCCCGGCCCCGGTACCGCAGGCGGGCGGCGGCGTAGGCGCCGAGCACGCACACGGCGACGCTCAGCACCACGGTCCCGGCGGCCACGCCCAGGGAGTTGAGCACGAACCGGCCGAGCCCGAACCCGCCGTCGGCCTCGTCGCGCATCGCCGTGGCGAACGCGGACAGGTCCAGGCCGGAGGGCAGGCCGAGCGGGTCGCGGGTGACCTCGCCGTACGGGCGCATCGACAGCACGACGCCGTAGGCGACCGGGCCCAGCGACCACAGCAGCGCGACGGCGACGACGACGGCTCGGCCGGCGCGCGCGGCACGGGTGGGACGCACACCGCTCATGGTTCCCCTCTCACCACTGGTCTCACCACTGGTCTCACGTCTCGCTCGTCCGGCGGGACAGCAGCACGTACCCGACCAGCAGCACACCGAGGATCAGGCTCATGAGGAGCCCGAACGCGGCGGCGCTGCCGATGTCGGCCTTCGTGACGAGCTCGGTGTAGACCTGGATGGCCATGACCTGGGTGCTGCCCGCGCCCTCGGTGAGCAGGTAGACGTCGTCGAACGTCTGGAACGACCAGATGAACCGGAGCAGCAGCAGGAGCAGCGCCACAGCGCGCAGCTGCGGCAGCAGCACGAACCGCAGGACCTGGCGGCGGTTCGCGCCGTCGAGCGCGGCGGCCTCCTCGATCTCGCCGGGCACCGACTGGAGGCGCGCGGTGAGGAAGAGGAAGGCGAGCGGCGCGGACTTCCAGATGTCGAACACCACCACCACGAGCAGCGCGACCGGCACGGGCACGCCCCAGACGTCGGCGCTGGTGGTGCTCAGGAAGCCGACCGGGGTGTCCCAGCCCAGGTAGGCCCGGCCGAGCGCGTTCACCAGCCCGTACTGGGGGTTGAGCATGGTCTTCCAGATGGTGGCCGCGGCGACCACGGGCAGCACGTACGGCACCAGCAGCAGCGCCCGGACGACGCCGCGGCCGGGAAACGGCCGCCGCAGCGCCAGGGCGAGCACCAGGCCCACGGCCAGCGACCCGGCGGCCGTCAGCCCCGCGTACAGCACGGTGGTCCACAGCGCGCCCCAGAACGCCTGCGAGGCGACGGCCCGCCGGAAGTTGTCCAGCGACCACTCCACGGGCTCCGTGCCGAGGTAGGGGATGTCGACCAGGCGCGTCTCGGAGAACCCGAAGACCACCACGAGGGCGAACGGCAGCAGCACCACGAGCGCCACGACGGCCAGCGACGGCGAGACGAGGAGCCAGCCGGACCGGTGCTCCCGGGCGCGGGCGGACGTCACTGGTCCTGCTGCAGCGCCGTCACCTCTGCGGCCATCTGCCGCGTCACCTCGGCGGGCGCGGTGCCGCGGTACAGGGGGTCGAGCTGCTGCGCGAGCGTGCCCTGGGTGGCCACGAGGCCGGCGAGCGTCGCGTCGGGGGTGCCCTGGCCCCAGCGGGACACGGCCGTCATGCCCTCGCCCATGGCGGTCACGAGGTCGTCGCCGTACACCTCGGCGACCGAGGACTCGACCTTCGGCCCGAAGCCGAGCCCGCCCCACGCGTCCAGGAACGCGGTCGGTTCCTCGGGTGTGCCGGTGCGCAGCGGCAGGCGGCCTTCCGTCGCGACGGCGAGCGTGTCGGCGTATCCCTCGTCCATGACGTACTCGATGTACCGCCGGGCCTCCTCGGCGTGCGCTCGGGCGGGGACCGCGTAGGCGAGCGTGGCGCCGAACTGGGCCGTCTCGGCGCCTGCGGGTGGCTCCAGCGCGGTGATGAAGCCCGAGTTCTCCGCGAGGAACGCGGGGTCGTCGGCGCACTGCTCGCAGGTGGGCGGCACGGCCTCGTCGAGGTTGGCGAGCTCGTCGAGGACGTGGGTCGAGAAGAGCAGCATCGCGGCGTCGCCGGCCAGGTAGGCCGCGCGGGCGGACTCGACGTCGTAGTCGCCCGCGACCGACGAGTCGCGCAGCTCCTTGAACCGGGCCGCGGCCTGCGTGCACTCGGGGGAGTCGATCGTCACGGCGCCGTCGGACACCAGCCGGCAGCCCGCCGACTGGAAGACGGACTCGATGCCCTCGGTGCCGGACGCCGTGCCCGGCTGGGTGCCGAGGGCGATGCCCGTGACGCCGAGCTCGCGCTCGATCGTGGTGGCGGCGTCGGCCAGCTCGGCGACCGTGGTGGGCACGTCCACGCCCGCCTGGTCGAGCAGGTCGGTGCGGTAGGCGATCAGGTGCACCCAGCCGTCGCTCGGGACGGCGGCGAGGGTGCTCTCGCCCGTGTCCCCGTCGCTCACGGTGACCGCCCCGAGCGCGTTCTCGTTGAACGTCGCGGGGTCGAGCGTCTCCATCGCGGCCTGGACGACGTCGGTGTCGAGCAGGCCCTGGGCCTGCCAGGAGGTCACCTGCGCGGCGCCGGCGAGGATCACGTCGGGCACCTCGCCGGAGGCGGCCCCGGTGACCAGGGCCTGGTCCTGGTCGGCGGCGGCGAGAGGGACGACGTCGACCTCGATGCCGGTCTCCTGCGTGAACTGCTCGGCGACCGCCTCCTGCGCGGCCACGCGGTCCGGCGTCGACTGCGGGGTCCAGAAGGTGATCGTGTCGGCGGGCTCCTGGCCGGGTGCGCCGCACCCGGCCAGGAGGGCTGCGGTGGCAGTCAGTGCGACGACGGTGGCGGTCGGGCGGATGCGACGGTGCATGGTCGGTCCCTCCACGGTGCAGGCGCAGACTGGGTGCCCCAGACAATTCACCCCCGCACGGCGGCAGTCAAGGCCGACGCGCCGGTACGGGCACGTCGACCACCCGGGCATCGCCGACGTCAGGCAGGAGAGCACCGGCCGAGGCGGCGGCGACGTCGGCGGTCAGCGCGTCCAGCTCGGCGCGCGGCACCAGCAGCCGCAGGTGCGCGACGGAGCCGTAGCTCGGCGGCTCCATCACCGCGCCGTGCCCGGACGCCCAGTCGCGCAGGAGGTTGTCGATGCGGCCGGCGTCGGCGTGGGGGACCGGTACCTCGACCTCGTACAGCAGCTCGCGGCGGAGCATCGCCCCGGAGGTCGCGGCGACGTCGAGCGCGGCGGCCACGGCGCCCGAGTAGGCGCGCACCAGTCCGCCGGCGCCGAGCTTCACGCCGCCGAAGTACCGGGTGACGACGGCGACGACGTCCGTGACCTCGCGGTGCCGGAGCACCTCCAGCATGGGCACGCCGGCGGTGCCGCTGGGCTCGCCGTCGTCGGAGGAGCGGGCGGTCCGGGGCGTACCGGCCGCGTGCGTGCCGAGCACCAGGGCCACGCAGTGGTGGCGGGCGTCCCAGAGCTCCTTGCGCCGGCGGGCGATGACGGCGTCGGCCGCCGCCACGGTGGTGGCGGGTGCGAGGTGCGCGAGGAACCGGGACTTCTTGACGACGAGCTCGTGGTCGACGGGCCGGGCGATGGTGCTGGGGAGGTCCACCGCACGAGCCTACGGCGCGTCCTCTTCCATTAATAGTGTGCCAAGCGTACTTTGAGACCATGACCAGCACCGATGCCACGTCACCACCAGCAGGGGCCGGGGAGCCGGGCCGGTACCCGCGGCCGCCCGTGAGCCTGGAGGAGGCCGAGTGGGTGTGGCGTGAGCTGTCGACCGAGGCGATGCGGCCCGGCGCCAAGCCGGAGACGGTGCGGCTCGCCGTGATCACGGGGCTGGTGCGGGCGACCGGTTCCCGGTACGGCGATCTGCTGCGGGTCCGCGTCGAGGACGTCGACCTGGGGCCGGCGCGGGCCCGGACGTCGGAGGGCAGCGTGCTGGTGCGGCACGGCAAGCACCGCACGCCCCGGCGGCACCTGCTGCCCGCCGAGGTCGTGGTGCTCCTCAAGCACTGGATGGTGGTCCGGGAGGAGCTGGCGGCCGAGCTGGAGGGTTCGGTGCCGCGCGCGCTGCTGCTCACGGTGCACCACACGCACGACAACGGCACGACGGTCGCGTCGGGGCTGCCCATCACGCGTCAGGGGCTGGTCCTGTCCTGGCGCCGGTTCGTGCACCGTACCAACGCCCGCTACGGTGCCCTCCGCCCGCCCCTCCCGACCCGCTTCGAACAGATCCGCCGGGCCTGGCAGGACGCCGCCCAGGAGGACCGCTGAGTGCTGGACGTCCGTGCTCTCCCGGCGGGCCGGACGGACGTCCATCTCTCAACGGGTCGTGATGCCGAGGAGCGGGGACGTCGGCGTCGACGACGGGAGCTCCGTGAAGCCGTAGCGGTCGTAGAACTTCCGGGCGGCCGTGTTCTCCGCGGCGTAGCCGAGGTGCAGGCCCGGTACCCCGCGGTCGGCGAGCGCCGCGCGGAGGGTGTCGATGAGCCGGGAGCCGAGGCCGCGGCGCTGGAGCACGGGGAGCAGGTCGATGTGCAGGTGGGCGGGGTGGGTGGTGAGCTCGCCGTGGCGCAGTCCGCGGACCATGCGCTGGGGGTCGGTGCCGTCGTGCAGGAGCTGGGCCTCGGTGTAGCCGGGGTCGGCGCCGGTGGCGGGGCCGGGCGCGGGGTGGCGGGCGGTGAAGCCCGGGTTCCACTCGCGGGCCCACCAGTCGGCGAAGGCCTGGGTGTCGGCCACGCCGATGACGTACCCGGCGGCGCGGCCGTCGTGCTCGACGACCCAGGCGAGGTCGGGGGAGTGCTCGACGTAGGGCAGGGCGTAGACGTCGGGCATGAGCAGGTCGTCGGAGTAGAGGCCGCGTGCGTCGCCGCCGGCCGCGGCGGTGCGGACGCAGATGTCGGCGACGTCGGCGCGGTCGGTGGTGCGGTAGGGGCGGATGAAGGGCTCGGTCACGCGAGGCACATTAGCCTGCTGCGCGGAACTGTGACCGGTCTGTGACCTGGCGGCCGGATCCGGGGGTGCCGGATGTGGCGGGAGCGGTGTGCTGGTGCCGGTCAGGGCCGGGTGGGCGGGTGTGGGTCGTGACCGTGAATTTGCCGCCGGAACACCCCGGTAACGGGAGTGTCATGGGACGGCAATGTGCATTCGTCGCCCAAGTTCGTTACGGTCGATTTGTCATGCAGAACCTCGAAGAGGAACTCAAGCACATCCATCCGACCGAGACCACGGTGGCGCTGAGGGAGCCCACCGTCGATGACGGAGCAGCGATGTGGCGCCTCGCGCGCGACAGCAAGACGCTGGACCTCAACTCGTCCTACGCGTATCTCCTCTGGGCCCGTGACTTCGCCCGGACGTCCGTGATCGTGACCGTCGACGGCGAGCCCGCCGGGTTCGTCACGGGGTACGTCCGGCCCGACGAGCCGACCACGCTGATGGTCTGGCAGGTCGCCGTGGACCACGCCTACCGCGGACAGCGGCTGGCCTCCCGGATGCTCGCGCACCTCGCGGACCGGCATCCGGGCTGCACCCACGTGGAGACCACCATCACCTCGGACAACACGGCGTCGATCGCCCTGTTCATGTCCTTCGCGTCGGCACAGGGTGCGCCCGTCGACGTGCGGACCGTCTTCCCTGCGGAGGCGTTCCCGGACGGCCACGACGCGGAGCTGGTGTTCCGCATCGGCCCGCTCGCCTGACGCCGTCCCCTTCCTGACCCGGGTCCGGGTCGAACCCCACCAGATCTCCGTACCAGACCCAGTACCACCACACGACCACAGCCGAGTCCGGTCACCAGGGCCGGACCGTGGAAGGAGCCATGCGCCCGAACACCGTGATGCCCATCGACCCGACGACCAGCAGCACCAGCAGCATCCCCGGCCCGGCCGGCGGGGGTGACATCTTCGACGAGCTCGAGTCCCAGGTCCGCAGCTACTGCCGTGGCTGGCCCGCGACCTTCACGACGGCGGCCGGCAGCACCATCCAGGCCGAGGACGGCCGCAGCTACCTCGACTTCTTCGCGGGGGCCGGGGCGCTCAACTACGGGCACAACCACCCGGTGCTGCTCGACGCGCTCGTGGACTACCTGCGCAGTGGCGGGATCGTGCACTCCCTCGACATGCACACCGTGCCCAAGCGGGCGTTCCTGACGGCGTTCCGGGACCGGGTGCTGGCGCCCCGCAACCTGGACTACAAGGTCATGTTCCCGGGGCCCACGGGAGCCAACTCCGTGGAGAGCGCCCTCAAGCTGGCCCGCAAGGTGACCGGCCGGCAGCACGTGCTGTCGTTCACCAACGCGTTCCACGGCATGACGCTGGGTGCGCTGTCGGTGACCGGGAACTCGATGAAGCGCAACGGCGCCGGCCTCCCGCTGACGAACACGTCCAAGATCCCGTACGACGACTACTTCTCCGGTGCCACGGAGGACTTCCTGTGGCTGGAGCGGGTGCTGGGCGACAGCGGCTCGGGCGTCGACAAGCCGGCCGCGATCATCGTGGAGTCCGTGCAGGGCGAGGGCGGCCTGAGCGCGGCGCGCCCCGAGTGGCTGCGCGCCCTGTCCGACCTCTGCCGGGAGCACGGCATCCTGCTCATCCTGGACGACGTGCAGGCCGGGTGCGGCCGCACGGGCGACTTCTTCAGCTTCGAGGAGGCGGGCATCACGCCCGACATCGTCTGCCTGTCGAAGTCGATCTCCGGCTTCGGCCTGTCGATGGCGCTGACCCTGATCCGGCCCGAGCTGGACCAGTGGGAGCCCGGTGAGCACAACGGGACGTTCCGCGGCCAGAACACGTCGTTCGTGACGGCGACCGCCGCCCTGGAGGAGTTCTGGTCCGACGGGACGTTCGCCGCCCAGGTCCAGGAGCGCGCCACCGAGCTGCACGACGGGCTGGCCCGGATCGCGCACGGCTACGAGGACGCCGTCGTCAAGGGCCGCGGGCTGCTGACCGGCATCCGCTTCCCGGACCCGACGGCGGCGGGCCGCATCGCGGCGGCGTCGTACGAGCGGGGCCTGCTGGTCGAGACGTCCGGGCCCGAGGACGAGGTGCTCAAGACCATGCCGGCCCTGACCATCACCGCCGACGAGCTGCGGTCCGGCATCGACGTCATCGCCGCGGCGACCGCCGAGGTGCTCGGTGCGCCGGCCGTCACGGACCAGGCCGGTCCCGGCCCTCACGAGACCCCAGCACAGCAGACCCGACCCCGAGGAGAGGACAACAAGTGATCGTCACGCGACTGACCGACCTGGAGGGCACCGACCGCGACGTGCGCTCCGAGACCTGGCGCAGCCGCCGGTTCGTGCTGGCCCAGGAGGGCGTGGGCTTCTCGTTCCACGAGACCACCATGTACGCCGGCACCGAGACCGAGATGTGGTACGCCAACCACATCGAGGCCGTCTACTGCGTGGGCGGCACCGGCGAGCTCGAGAACCGGGAGACCGGGGAGGTGCACCAGATCTCCGACGGCACCATGTACCTCCTGGACGGCAACGAGCGGCACACCATGCGCCCCACCACCGACCTGCGGCTGATCTGCACCTTCAACCCGCCCGTCACCGGACGGGAGGTGCACGACGCCGACGGCGTCTACCCGCTGATCACCGAGAGCACGGACGACACGAAGGAGGGGGCTGCCGTATGACGACGGGCACCACCGACAGGACCGAGGACCTCTACCCGACGCGCGTCGAGGGCGACGCCACCGAGATCCCCCGTGCGGACCGCGTGGTCTGGGGCACGGCCGCCGACGGCCCCCTGGACCAGGACCTCCTGGACGGCTTCGACCGCGACGGATACCTCGTGCTGGAGGACCTGGTCACACCCGCCGAGGTCGACGAGTTCCGGGCCGAGCTGCGCCGGCTGTCCACCGACCCCGCGGTGCGCGCCGACGAACGCACCATCATCGAGGGCACCTCCCAGGAGGTGCGGACCATCTTCGAGGTGCACCGCACCAGCGACGTGTTCGCGCGGATCGCCGCCGACCCGCGCGTCGTGGGCCGGGCACGGCAGCTCCTCGGGTCCGACGTCTACATCCACCAGAGCCGGGTCAACCTCAAGCCCGGCTTCGGCGGGGGCGACTTCGCGTGGCACTCCGACTTCGAGACCTGGCACGCCGAGGACGGCCTGCCCCGGATGCGCACCGTGAGCATCTCGATCTCGCTGACGGACAACTACTCGTTCAACGGCCCGCTGATGATCATGCCCGGCACGCACAAGACCTATGTCTCGTGCAGCGGCACCACGCCCGAGGACAACTACAAGCAGTCCCTGGTCATGCAGAACGCAGGCACCCCCAGCGAGGAGATCCTGACCCGCATGGCCGACGAGCACGGCATCGACGTGCTCGCGGGCCGCGCCGGCAGTGCCGTCATGTTCGACTGCAACTGCATGCACGGCTCCAACGGCAACATCTCGCCGTACCCGCGCTCGAACATCTTCCTGGTCTACAACAGCGTCGAGAACACGGCCGTCGCGCCGTTCTCGGCGGGGACGGCACGCCCCGCCTTCCTCGGCGCCCGGGAGTTCACCCCGGTCGGCTGAGAAACCCGCGCAGGAACGACCCGGGCGCCCGGACCATGCAGGTGGTCCGGGCGCCCGGGTGGTGGATCAGTCAGGCAGAGCACCCGACGCCGACTCCAGGTGCGCCCGCACGAACCAGTGGAACTGCTCCAGGTCGTGCAGGTGCCCGATCAGCAGGTCGTTCGTCACGTCGTCCAGCCCGGCCGTCTCGTCCGCGGCCGCACGGTGGGACGTGATCACGCCGTCGTAGACCACGTCGAGCTCCGCCAGGTGCTCGATCGCCGGCGCCCGGCCCAGCTTGTAGTCGTCCCAGGTGCGGGCCTCGACCAGGGCACCCGGCGTCCCGACGGGCACCACGCCCAGCGTCGCGATGCGCTCGGCGATCTGGTCGACCATCGCCCGCACCGCTTCGACCTGCGGGTCCAGCATCTCGTGGACACCGATGAAGTGCGGCCCCACGACGTTCCAGTGCACGTGCTTGAGCGTGAGATGCAGGTCGTTCAGCGCGTGCAACCTGCGCTGGAGGATCTCCGCGACCTGGGCGCCCTGCTCGGGCGTGAGCGACGGGACGGTGTAGCGGGGCAGCTTCGGGGACATGACGGGACCTCTCTTCCGGTCAGGCTTCCGGTTCGCTGGATCCATCGTCACGCGAGGTGCGCCCGGTCGCCAGCGCGAGCGCCGCCGTGCCTGCCACGGCGAGCGCGGCGAGCAGGACGGCGCCGGGCAGCGTGGTGCCGGAGGCCAGGAGGGCGAGCGCGCCGAGCACGGCGGTCGCGGCCAGGACGACGACGTCGCGGCGCCAGCCGGTCAGGAGGGCGGCGATCTCGACGCGGCCCCGGGCGGGCACGTGGCCGGCCCACCAGGTGAGGCGGGTCAGGAGGTAGGACTGCAGCGCGACGAGCAGGGCCCAGGGGTCGAACGGTCCGGGTTCGAGTCCCCACAGGAGCACGGCGGCCAGGACGACGACGCCGCCCGCGGTGGCCGGGGTCGGCCGCAGGACGAGCAGCCCGGTGCCGAGCACCACGACGGTGGCGAGCAGCGCGGGTGCGAGACCGGGGGTGCGCGACGCCGCGGTCAGGACCAGGGCCGGTGTCAGGACCAGGAGGGCGAGCCGGAGCACCCAGCCGCGCAGGGTGGGGCCGGTGACGGTGGTGATCTCGGGCAGGGGCCGGCGGGCGGGGTCGGTGCGCCGGGAGCGGACCCGGTCGGTCCACGCGGCCAGGGCGGCGCGGATCACTGCTGTCGCCCCGGGACGTGCCGCCGGGCCGCGCGGGCCAGGGCCTCGAAGCGGGCGGCGGCACGGTCGCGCTCGGAGCCGGCCCAGCGCACGACGGGTACGCCCTCGCCCTCGAGCGTCGCGACGCGGTCGGTGCGTTCGAGTCGGGTGATGCGCCAGGCGATCCGCAGGTGGTTCTCGGTGACGGGGTGCACGTCGGGCAGGGTGTCGACGACGACGACGGGGTGGCCGGTGGCGCGCCAGGTGCGCACGAGCTGCAGGGGTGCGTCGTCGAGCAGGGTGGTGAAGAGGTAGACGACGGCGTCCGCGGGGACCTGGGGCGGCCGGACCCGGTGGCCGGCGGCGCGGCCGGTGGGGTGCGCCAGGGCGAGGCCGTGCACGACGCGGCGCAGGTGGCGCTGTCCGGCGGCGGGCGGCAGGGGGCGGCGGCGCCGGGCCAGGTCCTCCAGGCCGACGCGGTCGCCGGCGTCGACGAGTGCCTGGGCGACGGACGCTGCGGCGTGCCGGGCCAGGTCGAGGGAGGTCGGCTCGTCGACCCGGAGAATGCCGTAGCCGCGCCAGGTGCGCAGGTCGGGGCCGACGTCGTCGCGGGAGTCTACGACGAGCACGGCGGTCGCCTCCGCGGTGGCGTAGGTGCGGCGCACGTAGAGGGTGTCGAGGTCGGGGGAGCGTCGGGCGGTGGTGCGCCAGTCGATGCGGCGCAGGCGGTCGCCGGGGGTGAAGGGGTGGATGTCGCGCAGCTCGGAGCCGTCGCCGAGCCGGCGGGAGGAGTGGGGGCCGGTGAGGCCGCGCAGCCGGTTCGGCAGGGGCAGGCGACCGAGCGGGGCGGAGCCGGGCACGACGAGGCGGCGGGCCCCGCCGACCGTGGTCGGCTCCTCCTCCCAGGTGTGCTGACGGGAGCCGCGCACGTCGACGGTGAACGTGTCCTGGGGTCCCGTGCGGACCGAGGAGAGGCGGAGCGGCACGTGCCGTGCGCCGTCGTCGGCGAGACCGCCGGGCGGGCGGGCCGCGAGCGCCAGGTGGGTGGGGCGGTGGCCGGTGGCGGTGATGCGGAGGTGTGCGATGTCGGTGGTGTCGTGGGGGGTGGGGCCGGGGGTGAGGTGGAGGGTGGCGGCGAGCTCGCCGGGTGTGGTGGGGCCGGGTGGTTGGCGGAGGGTGGCGTGCAGGGGTGTGGTGGGGCGGGTGGTGGTGGCCCAGGTGGCGGCGAGGAGGCCGGGGATGCCGATGAGGGCGAGGTCGGGGCGTCCGGCGAGGACGGCGGTGGCCAGGAGGAGGACGCCGGTGACGGTGGCGGCGGTGTGGGCGGAGGTGGGGCGCCAGCCGCGGGTGGCGTCGGCGCGGGTGCCGCGGGAGGTGCGGCCGCGTTCGACGATGATGCCGCCGATGGTCATGGGGTGCGCACCGTGGTGGGGGTGGGGACGGTGTGCAGGAGGTCGGTGATGACGGTCTCGGGGCGGGTGGCGGATGCCCAGGCGGTGGGGGTGAGGGTGATGCGGTGGGCGAGGACGGGGACGGCGATGCGCTTGACGTCTTCGGGCAGGACGTAGTCGCGGCCGTCGAGGACGGCGACGGCGCGGGCGAGGAGGACGAGGTTCTGGGAGCCGCGGGGTGAGGCGCCGACCTCGAGGGCGTCGTGGTGGCGGGTGGCGGTGGTGAGGTCGACGCAGTAGCGCACGACGTCGGGGTCGACGGGGACGGCTTCGGTGCCGGCTTGCATGGCGAGGACGGTGGTGGGGTCGACGACCTGGTGGACGGGTGCGGCTTCCTGGCGGCGGGTGAGGCGGCGGGTGAGGACCTCGGCTTCCTGGGTGGGGTCGGGGTAGCCGACGGCGAGGCGGACCATGAACCGGTCGAGCTGTGCCTCGGGCAGGGGGTAGGTGCCTTCGTACTCGACGGGGTTGGAGGTGGCCAGGACGTGGAAGGGGTGGGGCAGGGGGCGGCTGGTGCCTTCGATGGAGACCTGGCGTTCGGCCATGGCTTCGAGGAGTGCGGACTGGGTCTTGGGGGCGGTGCGGTTGATCTCGTCGGCGAGGAAGAGGCCGGTGAAGACGGGTCCGGGGCGGAACTCGAAGGTGCGGGTGGCGGGGTCGAAGACGGAGGAGCCGGTGATGTCGGCGGGGAGCAGGTCGGGGGTGCACTGCAGGCGGGCGAAGTCGAGGCCGAGGGCGGTGGCCAGGGAGCGGGCGGCGAGGGTCTTGCCGAGGCCGGGGACGTCCTCGAACAGGACGTGGCCGCCGGCGAGGATGGTGGCCAGTGCGGTGCGCAGGGCGTCGTGCATGCCGACGACGGCGGTGCCGACCTCGGTGAGGACCTGTTCGCCCAGTGCGGCGACCTCGGCGACGGGCAGCGGCGTGGCCGTGGGGTGGGCGGGGCCGGGGGTGTCGGGCGTGCTGAGGTCAGGCACGGTGCTCCTCGGGGTCGGTGTCGGTGGGTGCGTCGGGGGAGGCGGTGCGGCGCGCGGGGTCGGGTGCGGGGCCGAGGCGTTCGATCGCGTCGAGCCAGCCCTGCACGGTGCGGGCGCGGGGTGGCATGCCGGAGGCGAGCTGGCGGACGACGGTGGTGCCGAGGAGGCGTTCGACCTCGGGACGGGTGGCGGGGTCCTCGGCGTCGACGCCGTGGGCGCGGAGCCGGTCGACGGCCAGGGCGCGGATGCGGCGTACGACGCGGTCGGTGACGAGGCCGTCGCGGCCGAACACGGACCACCCGAGGTCGGAGACGTCGTGTCGTCCGCCGGGGCGGGCGTCGACGGCGGTGCGGGGCCACTCGGGGTCGGCGACCGTGGTCTCGGTGGCGGCCCAGACGATGCTGACGGCGCAGGCAAGGGCGGTGGCCGCGGCGGCGTGCCAGAGGTCGATGACGCTCCACCAGGCGAGACCGCCGGCGCCGAGCGCGACCAGGACGGTGGGCACGACGATCCGGCGTGGGTTCCATGGTGCGCCGGTCACGGGGTGCCCCTCGGGCCGGGTGCGCCGGGGCCGCCGTCGTGCGTGGCGTCCTGGGCGGCAGGTACGTCGGGTACCTCCAGGCTGCGGGCGATGTCCGCGAGCGCCTCGCGGGCCTGGTCGACGGCGGCGCGGTCGACGGGGCGGTCGGTGAAGCGGGCGCGCTGGTAGAGGGTGCGCAGGCGGGTGACGGCGGCGGGTGGTGCGGGGGTGGCGGCCAGGACGGTGCCGGCGAACTCGGTGGTGGTCTGGGCGGGGTCGCGGTGGGTGCCGGCGCGTTCGGCGGCTTCCTCGAGGGCGACCCAGGCGGCGACGACGGCGTCGCGGGGGCGGGTGTGGCCCTGGAGGTGGGCGAGGGCGCGGGTGACGGCGTCCTGGATCTCGGGGATGTCGACCTCGTGGTCGAGGGCGGCGGTGGTGGTGCCGCCGGGGAGGGTGTCGGGGTGGGTGGTGGTGCGGGCGCGGTAGGTGGCCAGGAGGTGGCGCACGAGGCGGGTGGCGCCGGCGAGCAGGAGGAGGCCGACGATGATCGCGGCGGTGAGGGCGAGCCAGGTGGTGTCGGGGGTGGTGTCGGGCAGGGGCTGGGTCGTGGGGGTGGGGCTGGCGTCGGGTGCGGTGACGGGTGGTGGGGCCAGGGTGAGGGCGGGGGTGGGCAGGTGGGGTGGGTCGAGGTCCCAGGAGGTGGCGGTGGCGGCGCCGAGGACGGCGGTGGTGACGAGCAGGAGGGTGATCGTCAGGCGGGTGGCGGGTCTCATGCGGTGGTGGGTGCGGTGGCGGGTGCCGTGGCGAGGTGGTGGGCGTGCAGTCCGGCGACGGCGGCGGTGACGAAGGAGGCGGGGTCGGCGTCCAGGCCGCGGCCCATGGTGCGCAGGCCGGCGGGGGAGGTGCGCAGGGTGTCCAGGAGGGTGGTGTCGGCGGGGACGTCGACGAGGATGTGGCCGGCCGGGGTGGTGGTCAGGGCGGGTGCCTGGGCGCGGATGCGGCGGGTGAGGTCGTCTCCCCAGCCGGTGAGGCGTTCGACGTCGGGGGTGGGTGCGGCCACGGGGATGTCGGCGGGGGCGAGGGCGACGCGGGTGTAGGCGGTCAGGGAGTGGTGGGAGATGCCGAGGTGCCGGTCGCGGGGGTCGGCGCCGGAGACGCGCAGGGAGGCGACGGGGCGGCCGCCGAGGGTGGCGGCGGCGTTGACGGCCTCGCCGGCGGCGACGCCGGAGTAGCCCCACCGGGTGCCGGTGCCGAGGTTGCCGGGTCCCTGGGCGACGACGGCGACGTCGCACCCGGCGACGTGGCGGGCGGCCAGGAGCCCGGTGTGCACGGTGACGGCCTCCAGGTCGCCGCCGTAGGCCTGCCCGACGGTGACGCAGGTGGTCAGCCAGCCGGCGTCGCGCAGGGCGGCGACGGTGCGGGAGAACGCGGCGGGCAGGGCTCCGCCGTCGGTCATGACGTAGGCGACCTTGAGGTCGCTGCCGCCGGGGGCGTGCCGCAGGCCGGCGACGACGGCGGGCAGCGCGGAGTGCAGGTCGGCGACCACGACGGGCATGCCGTCCAGGGTGTCGGCGTCGGCGAGGGTGGCGTGGTGGGGTGATTCCTGCTCGTCGACGCCGAGGACCATGCTCTGCAGGGGGGTGTACCGGGCCTTGACGAGGTGGCCGGGTCCGGGTTCGGGGTCGGGCGGCAGGGTGGTGCCGGCGGACGCGGGGCCGACGACGAGGGCGTACCCGCCGGTGCCGAGACCGCGGGCCAGCGCGGACACGTTCAGCAGCAGGGCGTCCCCGGTGGCGGGGTCGCCGACGAGGTCGGTGTAGGCCAGGGCACGCACGGTGACGGGGCCGGTGGCGCCGTCGTCGCGCGCGCCGGGCAGGGGCCGGTCGAGGGTCACCTCGAGCTCGCGTGCCCCGCGCCAGGCCTTGCCTGTGGAAATCACCGTACCGATCCGCCACGTCATCACAGGTTGGAGGCTACCGTTGTCCTGATGTCCAGCGACCCGTCCTCCACAGCCGGCCCCGGTGCCCCCGCCGGCGCGGCCCTGAACCCGGCCGAACGCCTCCTGAACCTCGTCATCGCGCTCGTGAACACGAACGCGGCTATGACCAAGCAGCAGGTGCGCACCGCCGTGGCCGGGTACGCGGACGCGCCCAGCGACGAGGCGTTCGAGCGGATGTTCGAGCGGGACAAGGACATGCTGCGGGCCCTGGGCATCCCCGTGGTCACCGTGGGTACCGGCGGGCACACCGACGAGCTCGGGTACCGGATCGACCAGGACGCCTACGCGCTGCCGCCGATCGACCTGACCCCGGCGGAGCTGGGCGTGCTGTCGCTGGCCGCGCAGTTCTGGCAGGACAAGACCCTGCAGACCGACATCAACCGTGCCCTGGTCAAGCTCCGGGCCGCGGGGGCGGGCGACCCGTCGGCCGACGCGCTGGCGGGGCTGGCACCCTCCGTGCGGGCCGTGGGTGACGCGTACGGGCCGCTCATGGAGGCGATCGAGGCGCGCCGCACCGTCACGTTCAGCTACCGCGCCGCGTACGACGGCACCGTCCGCACCCGGCACGTCGAACCCTGGCGCATCGCGGCCCGCGACGGCGGCTGGTACCTCATGTCGTTCGACCGCGACCGGCAGGCACCGCGCGTGTTCCGGCTGTCCCGGATCGAGTCGCGGGTACGGATCACGGGCCCCACGGGCGCCTACGACATCCCCGACTTCGAGACGGACGTGATGCTCGGCAAGGCGCACGGCGAGGTCCGTCAGGCCGTGGTCGCCGTCCGCCCCGAACGTGCGGGCGCGCTGCGCGCCCGCGCCAAGCCCGTGCCCGACGGCGACCGCCGGACCTGGCTGGACCGGCTGCCCGGCGCCGGCGACGGCGCGGACGCCACCGGGTGGGACGTCCTGGAGGTGCCGTTCCGGTCCCTGAGCGGCATGGCGTCCGAGGCGGCCGGGTACGGGGCGGCACTGATCGTCCTGGAACCGGAACCGGTCCGGGAGGAGACCCTGCGACGGCTGGCCGCGGCAGCGGCCCTGGCCCCCGCCGGGAGCACGGAGGTGCCCCGTGGCTGAGCGCGCCGACGACCGCCTCCTGCGGCTGCTGGGCATCGTCGCCTACCTCGACGGCGCCGGACCCGTCCCCGTCGAGGACCTCGCCCGCCGGTTCGGGACCACCCCCGCCCAGATCCAGAAGGACGTCGACGCCCTGTGGGTGTCCGGCACCCCCGGGTACTGGCCCGACGACCTCATCGACTTCGACGCCGCGTCCATCGACCGTGGCGTGGTGCACCTGACCGAAGCACGCGGCATGACCCGGCCCCTGCGGCTCGGCACCCGCGAGGCCGTCGCACTGGTCGCCGCCCTGCGCGCCATGAAGGCCACCGGAGCCGTGCAGGCCGACCCGGCCCGGTCCGCCGTCGTCGAGTCCGCGCTGCGCAAGCTGACCGACGCCACCGGTGAGGCCGCGAGCGCCGTGGACGTGCGCCTCGCGCCGGGTGGGGACCGGCAGGTGGTGGCGGTGATCTCGGCGGCGCTGGCGGCCGGGCACCGGCTGCGGATCCGGTACGTGACGTCGTCCGACGTGGTCAGCGAGCGGGAGGTGGACCCGGTGCGGCTGCACACGCAGGACGAGTTCGCCTACCTGGCGGCGTGGTGCTACCGCGCCGGGGCGCCGCGCACGTTCCGGGTGGACCGGATCCTGGACGCGGTCGAGCTGGACGTGCCCGTGCAGGAGCACCCGGGGGTGGGCGCCGAGATCGACTTCGCGGCCCTGTTCGCGGGTGGTTCCTCACCGCTGGCGACGATCCGGTTCGCGCCGCGGGCCCGGTGGTTCGCGGAGGAGGTCCCGGTGGAGTCGGTGCGCAACCTGCCCGACGGGGACTTCGAGGTGACGTTGCGGGTGACCAACCCGGGCTGGCTGCGCAGCACGCTGATCCAGCTGGGGCCGTACGTGCGGTCGGTGTCGCCGCCGGAGCTGGCGCGCGACGTGGCAGGGGCGGCCCGCGAGGCGCTGGAGGCGTACAGGGCAGCCTTCTCGCCCGATCCGCACTAGGCTGGGCGACCATGTGGTTCTGGGTGTGGGCCCTGCTGATCGCGGGCAGCCTCGTCGGAGCATTCTTCCTGGCGCGCTCTCTGTGGCGGTCGGCGAAGGGTCTGCTGGAGGAGCTGGGCCGGGCCTCGGCCCGGTTCGCCGAGTCGGCGGACCGGTTGCAGGAGGCCGCGGACCAGGCACGGGAGGCGGCGAGCACGCAGCACGCGGGTCCGAGTCTGTTCGACGACGTGACGATCCACTACCAGCGGGTGAACGCGCAGCGGGCGGCTCGCGGAGAGCGCAGGGAGGCGCGGCGGGCGCGGCACGTGGCGACGTGGCAGAAGTGGAAACACTTCAACGACTGAGGGCGTTCACCGGGCCGTCATCCGCCGGTCGTCGGGGTCGGCTTACCATCACGCGGCCGATCACGCATAGGATCGGCCTGAACACCGCACTCAGCCGAACGGAGTCTCACCATGGGCGCCATGCAGCCGTGGCACTGGATCGTCCTGCTCGTCGTCGTCCTGCTGCTCTTCGGGTCGACCCGCCTGCCGGGTCTGGCCAAGAGCGTGGGCCAGTCGATGAAGATCTTCAGGAAGGAGATCAAGGACATGCGCGACGACGGTCGCCAGGACGGCAACGACGCCGCGACCCACGCCGTGGACGACAAGGTCGTGCGCAACTCGCCGGACGCGACCCCGGGTGGGAGCACGGGCTCCGGCTCGACTCCCGGGTTGATCGACAACAGGGACCGCGACATCCCCAAGGCCTGACCGGTGGCACGAACGAGGCGGGCGTCCGACGGTCGGATGCCACTGCTCGAGCACCTGCTCGAGCTGCGCAAGAGGTTCGTCCTGATCGCGCTCGGCCTGGTGGTCGGGGCGGTCGCCGGCTGGTTGCTGTACGACCCGTTGCTGGTGCTGCTCCAGCGCCCCCTGGTGGTGGCGGAGGAGATGCGCGGCAACGAGATGACGCTGAACTTCGCCGGGCCGATGGCGGCCCTGGACCTGAGGATCAAGTCGTCGCTGTTCCTGGCCGTGTTCCTGACCTGCCCGTGGTGGCTGTACCAGGTGTGGGCGTTCATCACGCCGGGCCTGAACAAGAACGAGCGCAAGTACGCCTACGCGTTCGTCGGGGCGGCCTTCCCGCTGTTCCTCGGTGGCGCCTACATGGCCTGGCTCGTGTTCCCGCACGCGATCCAGATCCTGTCGGGGTTCCTGCCCGACGGCGCGACCGCGTTCACCAACGCGCAGGAGTACCTGTCGCTGGTGATGCGGCTGCTCATCGCGTTCGGGCTGGCGTTCCTGTCACCGGTGCTGCTGGTGGGCCTGAACTTCGCCGGGCTCATGTCCGGCAAGGGGCTGCTGGGCGGCTGGCGGTGGGCGATCCTCGTGGCGTTCACGTTCGCGGCGATCATCACGCCGACGCCGGACGCCCTGACGATGATCCTGGTCGCGCTGCCGATCTGCGTGCTGTACTTCGGTGCGGTCGGCGTCGCGCTGCTGCACGACAGGCGTGTCCAGCGGCGCCTGGAGGCGGCGGAGGTCTGACCAGCCTGTGCGACTAACCCGTGTGACGACCCGTGTGGTGTCACACGGGTTTGTCATACAGGGACCGTAGGCTGTGCCCCATGAACGACCTGAGCCCTGCCGAGCGGTACACGGCCTTCCGGTCCCAGCGCCGTTCAGCGGCCGACCACCCCGAGCTGACCGCGTTCCGGGAGGTCGTCGGGTTCGACCTCGACGAGTTCCAGGTCGTGGCGTGCGAGGCGCTCGAACAGGGTCGGGGTGTCCTGGTGGCCGCCCCGACCGGTGCGGGCAAGACGGTCGTGGGCGAGTTCGCCGTCCACCTGGCGCTGGCCTCGGGCCGCAAGGCGTTCTACACCACGCCCATCAAGGCCCTGTCCAACCAGAAGTACGCCGACCTGGTGCGCCGGCACGGGCCCGAGAACGTGGGCCTGCTCACCGGGGACACCACGATCAACGGCGAGGCACCCGTGGTGGTCATGACCACCGAGGTGCTGCGCAACATGCTCTACGCCGGGTCCTCGACGCTGGACGGGCTCGCGTACGTCGTCATGGACGAGGTGCACTACCTCGCCGACCGGTTCCGTGGCCCGGTCTGGGAAGAGGTCATCATCCACCTCTCCGACGACGTGCAGCTCGTCTCCCTGTCCGCGACCGTGTCCAACGCGGAGGAGTTCGGCGACTGGCTGGAGATGGTGCGCGGCGACACCGCCGTCGTCGTCTCCGAGCGCCGGCCCGTGCCGCTGTGGCAGCACGTCCTGATGTCCTCGCCCGAGCCGCGCGGCAAGCCGCGCCTGCTGGACCTGTACGCGGGGCACGTGGACCCGACCGACCCCGGCACCAGCCCGCCCATCAACCCCGACCTGTCCGCGGCGTTCCGGTCCGGCCGGGGCGGCACCCGCCCCGGGGAGCACGGTGGTCGCGGGCGCGGGTACCGCGGCCGGGGCGACCGCGGCTACCGCGGCCCCGGCGGACGCCGCACCGGCGGCCACGGCAGCGACCTGGGGCCCGCCCGGCGCACCCCGCCACGCTTCGTCGTCATCGACGGGCTCGACGCCGACGGGCTGCTGCCCGCCATCTACTTCGTGTTCTCCCGGGCCGGCTGCGAGGCCGCCGTCGAGCAGTGCCTCAAGGCCGGGCTGCGGCTGACCAGCCCGCAGGAGGAGGCCACGATCCGGGCCGTCGTCGAGGAGCGCACCGCCGCGATCCCGCCCGAGGACCTCGACGTGCTCGGGTACTGGTCCTGGTCGCAGGCCCTGGCCCGCGGCGTGGCCGCGCACCACGCCGGCATGCTGCCCGTGTTCAAGGAGACCGTCGAGGACCTGTTCTCCCGCGGCCTGGTCAAGGTCGTGTTCGCCACCGAGACCCTCGCCCTGGGCATCAACATGCCCGCCCGGTCCGTGGTGCTGGACAAGCTCGTCAAGTGGGACGGCACCAGCCACGTCCCCGTCACACCCGGCGAGTTCACGCAGCTCACCGGGCGGGCCGGCCGGCGCGGCATCGACATCGAGGGACACGCCGTCGTCGTCGACCACCCCGCCCTGGACCCCGTGGCCCTCGCGGGCCTGGCGTCCAAGCGCCTGTACCCGCTCAGGTCCAGCTTCCGGCCCACCTACAACATGGCCGTCAACCTCGTCGCCCAGGTCGGCCGCGACCGGGCCCGCGAGGTCCTGGAGACGTCGTTCGCGCAGTTCCAGGCCGACCGCGGCGTCGTCGGCCTCGCCAAGCAGGCCCAGGCGCACGCCGAGGCCCTCGACGGGTACGCCAAGGCGATGGCCTGCGACGTCGGCGACTTCGCGCAGTACATGGACCTGCGCCGCGCCATCAAGGACCGCGAGCGCGAGCTGTCCCGGGCCGCCACCGGCGCCCGGCGGGCCGAGGTCGTCGCGTCCCTGGAGAAGCTGCGGCGTGGCGACGTGGTGGAGGTGCCCTCCGGGCGGCGGCGCGGCTACGTGCTCGTGCTCGACCCGGGTGAGCCCGGCGGGTTCGACGGGCCCCGCCCCACCGTGCTCACCCAGGAACGGCAGGTCAAGAAGCTGACGCTGGCCGACGCGCCCGACGGCCTGGAGACCGTCACCACCGTGAAGATCCCCAAGTCGTTCAACCCGCGCAAGCCGGACGCGCGCCGCGACCTGGTCTCCACGATGCGCAACGCGCTGGGCGCCATGGCGGACGACGTGCCCTCCGCGCACAGCACCAGCAGCCCGATCGGGTCCGGGCGGGCCGCCCGCGGCGGCACCCAGGCCCGGCGCCGATCGGACGCCGCGACCGACGCCGAGCTCGCCCGGCTGCGCAAGGCTCTCAAGGCGCACCCCTGCCACGCCTGCCCCGACCGTGACGACCACGCCCGGTGGGCCGAGCGGTGGAACAAGCTCAAGCGGGAGCACGACCAGCTCGTGCGGCGCGTCGAGGGTCGCACCGGGTCGATCGCGCGCACCTTCGACCGCACCCTCGACGTGCTGCTCACCCTCGGGTACCTGGAGCGGACCGAGAGCGACGGGGCCGGGCGCGTCAGGGTGACCGACGACGGCCGGTGGCTGCGGCGCCTGTACGCGGAGAACGACCTGCTGCTGGCCGAGTGCCTGCGCCGCGGCGTGTGGGACGGTCTCGACCCGGCGGGACTGGCCGCCGTCGTGTCCACCGTCGTGTACCAGGGGCGGCGTGACGACGCCCCCGACCCGTACATCCCCGGCGGCCCGACCGGCCGGCTGGCAGGTGTCCTGGACGACACCCAGCGGGTGTGGTCCGAGGTGGACGACCTGGAGGAGGCGCACGGCATCGACGCCACCGGCCCGCTCGACCTCGGGCTGGTCGGCGCGATGTACCGGTGGGCGTCGGGCAAGGGGCTGGACAGCGTGCTGCGCGGCTCCGACCTGGCCGCCGGCGACTTCGTCCGCTGGTGCAAGCAGGTCGTGGACGTGCTGGACCAGCTCGGTGGCGCGGCGCCGTCGGAGAAGCTGCGCACCGCGGCCCGCAAGGCACAGGACGCGGTCCTGCGGGGGGTCGTGGCCTACTCGAGCCTGTGAGCAGTCCTCCGGATCACCCGCCTGACCAGGGCGCCGGAGGGTCGGATCGCATACAGTTCCGACCGTGAGCCAGCCTGTCCGATCCATCCTGTACCGCAACGGTGTCGTCCACTCCGCCGCCGACCCGTTCGCCGAGGCGATCCTCGTCGACGACGGCGTGGTGGCCTGGGTGGGGGCCGACGACACCGCGGCGGGCCTGGCCGCCCGCGCCGACCGCGTCATCGACCTGGACGGCGCCCTGGTCACCCCCGGGTTCGTGGACGCGCACGCGCACGTGCTGGAGACCGGCCTGGCCGCCGACTCGGTGGACCTGAGCGCGGGCGCGGGAGTGCGGTCCCTCGGGGAGGCGCTGGCCGTGCTGCACGGGCGGGCGCGACGGCTGGAGGCGTCCGACCCGTCGGGCGAGCAGGTGCTGCTCGCGTTCGGCTGGGACGAGCAGGCCTGGCCCGAACGACGCGCGTTCACCCGGTCCGAGCTCGACGCCGCCTGCGGCACACGCGCCGTGTACGCGGCCCGTGTCGACGTGCACTCCGCGGTGGTCTCCACCGCGATGGCCGCCCGCGCGGGCATCGAGCACGACCCGGCGTGGACGGGCGCCGGCATGTCCGGCTCCGGCTGGTCCGACGCCCCCGCCGACACCGGCCTGGTCACCGCGGACCTGCACCACACCGTGCGCGCCGTCGCGCACACGCTCACGGCCGAGCACCGCACCCGCCTGTACCGCGAGACGCTCGCCGCCTGGGCCGCGCGCGGCGTCGTGTCCGTGCACGAGATGAGCGGCGAGCACCTCGACACCCGCGCCGGCCTCGCCGAGCTGCACGCTCTGACCAGCGACGAGACCCTCGCCGCGGCCCTGACGGACCCCGGCGTCACCGCCCTGCCGCACCTGGCCGCCTACCGCGGCGAGCTGTGCCGCACCGCCGACGACGCACGCGCCCTGCTCGCCGAGCTGCCGTTCCTGGCGGGCATCGGCGGGGACCTCAACGTGGACGGCTCCATCGGGTCACGCACCGCCGCGCTGCGCAGCCCGTACTCCGACCTGCCCGCCGACCCGGCGTCGGCCGCGTTCAGCGGGGTGCTGACCAACCCCGACGGCACGCCCTGGACCGGGAACCTGTACCTCAACGCCGACCAGATCGCCCACCACCTGGCGGCCGTCCAGGAGGCGGGCGTGCAGGGCGCGTTCCACGTCATCGGCGACCGGGCCATGGACGAGATGGTCCTCGGGCTGCAGGTTGCCGCACAGATCACCGGCGACAGCGCCGTGCGCGCCGGGCACCACCGCATCGAGCACGCCCTGTTCGTCGACGCGACCACGCTCGCCGCGCTCCTGGTCCGCGGCGTGGGCCTGTCCGTGCAGCCCGCCTTCGATTCCGCGTTCGGCGGCAGCAAGGGCGTCTACGCCACCCGGCTGGGCGCCAGCCGCGCCGGGTCGCTCATGCCGTTCGCCGACCTCGCCCAGGCCGGGGTGCCGCTCGCCTTCGGCTCGGACACCCCCGTCACGCCCGTGGACCCGTGGCAGGGCGTGCGTGCCGCCACCGGTCACGAGGACCCCGAGCAGCGGATCTCGGCAGGCGCCGCGTTCCGCGCCCACACCCGCGGCGGATGGCGCCTGGCCGGCCTCGACCACACCGGTGCCGGGCAGCTGCGCGTCGGCGCACCCGCGCACCTGGCCGTCTGGCGCGCCGAACAGCTCGGCGTCCAGGCAGCGCCCGGCCGCCTGTCCTCCTGGAGCGAGGAGGCCCGCGCGGGCACACCCCTGCTGCCCGACCTGTCGCCCGACGCCCCGGAACCGGAGTGCCTGCACACGCTGCGCGCCGGCGTCGTGCTCCACGACACCTTCTAGGCGGCCCGGCACCGCGCCGCGGGTAGGCTGCCGTCGTGCGCCTGCGTGAGCCCTCCCGGCTGCTCTCCCTGTTCCTCGCGGTGACCGGAGGCCTCGTCCTGTGGGCCGCGTTCCCCGACGCCGGGGCGTGGCCCGCCGCGTTCGTCGCCGTCGCCGTCCTGTACTGGGCCCTCGGGCGGGACCACGCCTGGTGGAACGCCCTGATGGGCCTCCTGTTCGGGCTCGCGTTCTTCCTGCCGCACCTGTGGTGGGCGCACGAGTCCACCGAGACCGTCCCCTGGATCGCGGTGGCAGGCGTCGAGGCCCTGTTCCTGGCCGGGTTCGGCGCCCTGTGGACCTGGGTGCGACGCGCCCGGTTCCTGCGCCGGCGCGGCTGGCGGCTGGCCGCCGCGTTCGCCGTGCTCTACGTGGCCGTCGAGCAGTGGCGCGCCGAGATCCCGTTCGGGGGGTTCCCCTGGGGGCGCCTCGCCTGGGCGATGGCCCCCGCTCCGACCGGCCGCGCCGCCTGGCTCGGCGGGACCGTCGCCGTGAGCCTCCTGGTCGCCCTCGCCGGCGCGCTGCTCGCCCTCGCGGTCGCGGCCCTGGTCCGCGCGGCCGGGCGCACCGCCCGCGCCGGGACCACACCCGGGACACGCACCGCACCCCGCGAGGTGGGGCACGCCGTCGGCGTCCTGACCCTGGGCGCCATGGTCGCGCTCGCCCCCCTCCTGCTCCCGCTGCCCACGTCCGCGAGCGCCGGCCCCGTCCGCACGCCCGAGGGGCAGGAGGTGTACGACGCGGGCAGCGACGTGGCCGAGCAGGGCACCCTGTGGGTGGGGGCGGTGCAGGGCAACGTGGGGGAGCCGGGTCTGGGGGCGTTCGCGAACCGGGCCGAGGTGCTGAACAACCACCTGGAGGGCACGTACACGCTGGCCGGCGACTTCGCGGGCGAGCTGGACGTGGTGCTGTGGCCGGAGAACGGCAGCGACCTGGACCCGCAGACGGCGCCGGACGTGGCGCGCGGGCTCGACGCGGCGGCCACGGCGGTGGGCGCGCCGATCCTGGTGGGGGCGCAGGAGTTCCCCGAGACGGGCGGCCGGTACAACGTGTCGCTGCTGTGGCAGGCGGGTCAGGGGGTGATCGGCCGGTACGCGAAGCAGCACCCGGCGCCGTTCGGTGAGTACATCCCGATGCGGTCGGTCCTGCGGTTGCTGTCGGACCAGGTGGACCGGGTGACGACGGACATGATCGCCGGGGTGAATCCGCCGTACGTGGACGTGCCGAGCCGGCTGGGGCAGGGGGACTACCGCCTGGGCACCGTGATCTGCTTCGAGGTGGCGTACGACGAGATCGTCCGGGACGCGGTGCGTCAGGGCGCGCAGGTGCTGGTGGTGCCGACGAACAACGCGTCGTTCGGGTTCACGGCGGAGTCGACGCAGCAGCTCGCGATGTCGCGGGTGCAGGCGATCACGACGGGGCGGGCCACGGTGCAGATCTCGACGGTGGGTGTCTCGGGCGTGATCACGCCGGACGGCACGGTCGTGCGCCGGTCCGGTCTGTTCACGGCGGACGAGTTCGTGGCGAACCTGCCGTTGCGGTCCACGGTCACGCCGGCGGTGGCGGCCGGGTACTGGCCGGGCTGGGTGGTCGGCGGCCTCGCGTGCGTGCTGGTCGTGGCGGGTGTGGTCGGGGGGATCGGGGCGCGGCGCCGGGACCGCGGGGTGCGCGAGGCCGCGCAGCGGTAGCCGGAGCAGCGGTAGCCGGACATGAGACGACCGCCGGCCCGGACCTCGTGGGTCCGGGCCGGCGGTCGTGTCGTCCGTGCCATGGCGCCGGGGGCGCCGCGACGTCAGGCCGAGCGGCGCAGCTTGCCGGCGCGCAGCAGCTCGAGACGCTCGTCGAGCAGGTCCTCGAGCTCCTTGACGGTGCGGCGCTCCAGCAGCATGTCCCAGTGGGTGCGCTGGGGCTTGGCAGCCTTGGGCTCCGGCTTCTCCGCGTCGCGCAGGAGAGCCTCCTCGCCGCAGCGGCACTCCCAGATCGGGGGGACGTCCGCGTCGGTGGCGAAGGGCAGGATGATGGTGTGGCCGTTGGGGCAGTCGTAGTAGGCCTGGAACCGAGGGGCGAAGTCCACGCCCTCGTCGGACTCCATGCTCTTACTACCGATGCTCATACCGCGCAGGGACCGGTCGGGCACGTTGTCCTCCAGAGGGTTGTCGGGATGGGTGGCGGGAAAAGGTCCGTATAGCCAACGCAGGGACCCTCGGTGATGTTCCGGCTCCCGGCCGGGCATCGACAGCGGCCGTCGACGCCGTGGGACGTCGACGATCTTCGCGCCGCCTGATCAGGCTACGCGTCGCAGGTGCGCTCGCAAGCGCACTCCGGGCAAACTGGGCGTTGATGTGCGCGATCTCACGTACGTCGCGGCAGGGGCGGGGGAGTGGGGCGGGAACAATCGACGCGACCACCCGGTTGAGGCGGATGTTCATGCAGATGCATGAAACAACCTGAGGGGAGCACGACATCATGCAGTTCGGGATCTTCAGTGTCAGCGACGTGACGACGGACCCGACCACGGGCCGCACGCCGGACGACACGGAGCGCGTCAAGGCGATGCTCACCATCGCCAAGCACGCCGACGAGGCAGGTCTGGACGTGTTCGCCACCGGTGAGCACCACAACCCGCCGTTCGTGGCCTCCAGCCCGACGACGATGCTCGGCTACCTGGCCGGCGTGACCAAGAACATCACGCTGTCCACGGCGACCACGCTGATCACCACCAACGACCCGGTCCGCATCGCCGAGGAGTACGCGATGCTCCAGGTCATCTCCGACGGCCGGATGGACCTCATGATGGGCCGCGGCAACACCGGCCCCGTCTACCCGTGGTTCGGGCAGGACATCCGCCAGGGCATCCCGCTCGCCATCGAGAACTACGCCCTGGTGCGCAAGCTGTGGACCGAGGACGTCGTGGACTGGGAGGGCAAGTTCCGCACCCCGCTGCAGGGCTTCACCTCGACCCCGCGCCCCCTGGACGGCGTGCCGCCGTTCGTGTGGCACGGCTCGATCCGCAGCCCCGAGATCGCCGAGCAGGCCGCCTACTACGGTGACGGGTTCCTGCACAACAACATCTTCTGGCCCATGAGCCACACCAAGCAGATGGTGCAGTTCTACCGCCAGCGGTTCGAGCACTACGGCCACGGCCGCGCCGACCAGGCGATCGTGGGCCTCGGCGGGCAGGCGTTCATCCGCAAGAACAGCCAGGACGCCTGGACCGAGTTCCGCCCCTACTTCGACAACGCGCCCGTCTACGGGCACGGCCCCTCCATGGAGGACTTCACGCGCGAGACGCCGCTGACGGTCGGCTCCCCGCAGCAGGTCGTGGACCGGTACGGGACGTTCATCGACGAGGTCGGCTACTACCAGCGCCAGCTGTTCCTGGTGGACCACGCCGGGCTGCCCCTGAAGACCGTCCTGGAGCAGATCGACCTGCTGGCCTCCGACGTCGTGCCCGAGCTGCGCAAGATCGCCGCCGCCAAGCTCCCTGCCGACGTGCCGGCCAACCCGCCCACGCACGCCGAGCGCGTCGCGGCCGCCCGGGCCAAGGGCGAGACCGCCGCCACCCACGTGGGCGAGGGCGGGGACGAGTTCACCGGCCGTCGCGCGGAAGAGGTCGTCTCGTGACCACCCCTGACGTCGAGGCGGGCCGCCCCGAGTCCGGCCGCACGATCGCCGTCGTGCACGCCGGGCTCGGCCAGCCCTCCTCCACCCGCCTGCTGGCGGACCGCCTGGCCGACGCCACGGTCCGCGAGCTGGCCGCCCTCGGCCACGACGGGCACGTGGAGATGGTGGAGCTGCGCGACCACGGCCACGCGATCATCGACGCGATGCTCACCGGGTTCCCCACCGGGGACCTGGCCCGCGACATCGAGACGATCACCGGGGCCGACGGCGTCATCGCCGTCACCCCGCTGTTCACCACCACCTACTCGGGGCTGTTCAAGTCGTTCGTCGACATCCTCGACAAGGACGCCCTCACCGGGATGCCCGTGCTGCTCGGCGCGACCGGCGGCACACCACGGCACTCGCTCGCGCTCGAGTACTCGATGCGCCCCCTGTTCACCTACCTGCGGGCCGACGTCGTCACCACCTCGGTCTTCGCGGCCACGGACGACTGGGCGCAGGCCGGCGGCGAGAAGCACGACGGCGGCAGCTCCCTGCCCGAGCGCATCGAACGGGCCGGCCGGGCCCTGGCCGGCCTGCTCGCCGCACGCGGCGAGCACACCAAGCCCGCCGACCCGTTCGCCGGCACGCCCAGCTTCCTGGACATGCTCGGCGGGGACTGAGCCCCGGGGCTTGCACGCCCCGGACCAGGCAGGGAACATAAGGGACATCGGTCCCGGCGGTCGGGACCGCGGCGAGGGTGAGGGAGCGCGGCCATGGCAGTCGGTACGGAGAACCCGGTCCCCGACGGTGCGCCGTACCAGGAGGCCGGCACCGACCGCGTCGCCCGGATCGTCGCGGCCCTGCGCGCGGCGCACGCCGAGCAGGCCGAGAAAGCCCGGTCGGCGGCCGCCGTCGCGGACGACGTGACGGTCACCGAGCCGGTCACCGCCGCCGCTGCCGTCGACGACGAGACCAGCGAGACCCCCACCCCACGACGCGCGGCCACGGGCGTCCGGCCGACGGCACGCACCCTGCCCACCCTCCGCTGGGACCCGGGCGCCCGCTACCGGGCCTCCCGCCTCGCGGCCCGGCCGGCCGGAACCGCACCGGCACCTGCCGCACCGGTGCCACCGGTGCCACCGGTGCCCGCACCGCCCGTGCCGCAGCCCGCCGCACCCCGGGAAGCCGTGGAGATTCCCTCCGCAGAACGTCCCGTGCCCCCGCCCCCGCCCGCGCCGCCTGTCCCGCACCAGGTCCCGCACGCGGTCTCGGTGCAGGCACCGTTCCAGCCGTCCCTCCAGCCGTCCTTCCAGGCACCCCCGCCGCTCGCCGGCCGCCTGTTCCGCGGACCCGCCCGGCGCACCGCAGTGTTCGAGCGGGAGATCTGGCACCCCGCCACCCGGTCCGCGCGCGTGCCGCGAGACGTCGGCGACGCTCTCCTGCGCGCCGTGGAGCGGTACCGCACCGGTTCGATCTCCACCTCGGGCCTGGTCCGCGCGATCGCGGAGACGCACGCCGCCTGACCCACCTGTCACCGCTCCGCGTGGCAGACACCAGGAGGGCCCTACCACCCCGGACCCCGGGCGGCGTCACCCGATTCCCCACGTCTTTTCACATCGTGGCAAAGTAGCGCCGCCGCGCGGGCTCGTTCGCCCCTGCAAACCCTTGTCCCGCCTTCCCGCAACACGGAAGCATTCGTTGCACGGCGGTGCGTGGCACAGCGCCGGGTGCACCACGCACCGGGGTCGGCCGCTCCCTCATACCGAGGGGGCACCGCGGGCGCCGGACGACGGGACGGGACGAACGATGCGACGGCAGGCAGCAGCTCTGGTCGGCGCGCTCGTCGCGTCCCTGCTCCTGGTCGGCTGCGTCGCCGCGGTGCGCCCGGCGGACATCCCCGCCGCCGAGCACTACGACACGGTCGAGCAGCTCGTCGCCGACGCCGACGTCGTCGCGCTGGTGCAGGCCGGTGAGGCGCAGGTCGACGTCGTGGACCGCGTGCCGTACACCCGGACCGAGCTGCGGCTGCGCAAGGTGCTGCTGGGCGCCGTCGCCCGGAACGCGAGTATCGCCGTCACGCAGATGGGATCACGGACGGTGCCACCCGGTGAGGGCCGGCCCGCCGTGCTGCGCGACGGACAGGAGTACGTGCTGGTGCTGCACCGCACCGGGCCGGGTGAGTTCGAGATCGTCGGTCCCGGCGTGTGGCATGCCGACACGCTGGGCGCCAGCCTGACCCTGTACACCGCCGCGGCCACGTGCGTCCCGGCGGGAATCCCGCAGGTGACGACCCCGTGGGAGCTCGAGGTGAAGCTCGGCGAGGTCGGCGGGGTGCTCGGCACGGGCGTGATCGGCCGCGCCTGACCGTGCGCCCCGTGACCTGGGCCAGACTGGGCGCATGACGCGCAGTCTCGTCCTCACCGCCGACGACGCCGGCACCGACCCCGACGCCGACCGGGAGATCGCGGCCCTGCTGGCCGGCTCACCGCTCACGGCGGTGGGCGTCATCGCCACCGGCACCACCGAGGAGCCGCCGGGCGTCCCGGACGGGCAGCCCCGGGACGCCGTGGTCGGCGCGGCCGGCGTGGACCGGATCATCCGGCTGCTCGCCCGCGCCGGGACCGGCGTGGCCCCCGGTGTCCACGTGACGCTGCCGGAACCGGAGCCCGACGGCGGGTTCGACGACGTCACCGACCGGATCACGACCCAGGCCGACACCGTGGCGCGCGCCGCCGCGGCGG
Organism: Promicromonospora sp. MS192; assembly: GCF_049532985.1. Taxonomy (GTDB): domain Bacteria; phylum Actinomycetota; class Actinomycetes; order Actinomycetales; family Cellulomonadaceae; genus Promicromonospora. The sequence goes on from NZ_CP186693.1 coordinate 1,976,112, forward strand.
CCGGCCTGCCGGCCCCCGACCGTCTCGACTCCCACCGCGGCACGCTGTACGGCCTGCTGGGCCGGTCCTACCTCCCGGAGTCCATCGGGGTGTGCGCGCGGCGGGGGCTGGCGTTCCGGCTGCCCCGCGGACTGGAGCTGTACGGCGACGGCGACCCCCTGCTGGCCCGCGACGACGTCCGTGCACGGCACGCGGGCGCCGTCGCAGCCGCCGACGCCGCCGGTGTTCGTCTGCCGCGGGTGATCGCCACCCACCGCGGCGGGGACGCCGAGGCGGGCGACTACCCGGCGCTGCGTGACCACTACCTGCGTCTGCTGGGCCGTCTGCCCGAGGGGACCAGCGAGATCTTCCTGCACCCCGCGCCGGACACGCCGCGGCTGCGGGCGGCGGCTGCCGGCTGGTGGCGCAAGCGGACGTGGGAGCTGCGGCTGCTCGGGGACCCGGTCTTCACCCGCGAGATCGAGCGGCAGGGCATCGACCTGGTCGGACGGTGGTGAGTAGGCTCACGAGCGTGGAGGCCCAGGACGCGGAGGACGCGCCGCGGGGAGCGGGTACGTCGCCGCTGCGCTACGGGCTGGGCATGTTCGGCACGTCGTTGCCGATCAACCTGGTCAAGGGCTCGATGTTCTACGTGTACGTGGAGCTGCTCGGTCTGGACGCGGCCGTCTACGCGACGGTCTACGCGGTCTACGGGGTCCTCGACGCGTTGGACAACCCGGTGTTCGGGTACCTGTCGGACCGCACCCGGTCCCGGTGGGGGCGGCGTCGGCCGTACCTGGTGGTGGGCGCGGTGGTGCTGGCGTGCACCACGATCGCGCTGTTCACGGTGCCGGGGCCGGTGGCCGACTCCGCGGTCGGGCTGGTGGTGTGGTTCGCGGTGTTCGCGATCACCACCGAGATGGCGGACTCGCTGATCAACGCCAGCTACGGCGCGCTGCTGCCGGAGCTGTTCACGCAGGAGCGGCGCCGGGCCACGGCCAACGCGGTGCGGCAGGGCGCCCAGCTCGTGGCGCTGGTGGTCGCGCTCGCCCTGACACCCGTGCTGGCCCGGGGCGTGCTGGGACCGGAGGGCTCGGCCGTCGGGTACGGGCGGCTGGCGGTGGTGTTCGGGGTCGTGGCGGCGGCCGTGATCCTGTGGACAGCGTTCGGCGTGCGGGAGGACCCGGCGCTGGACGCGGAGCCGCGCCCGCAGTTCTTCCGGTCGATCGGGCAGGTCCTGTCGACGCCGCAGTTCTGGACGGTCGGGGTGGTCAACGCCTGCTACGGCGCGGCCATGGCGCTCGTGCTGGGCGGGTTGCAGCTCTACGTGGACCACACGCTCGGCGGCTCGGCGCTGGACGCCAGCATCCTGCAGCTCGTCGTGATCGTGGTGGCGATCGGGATGCTGGGCGTGTGGGCCGGCGTCGTGCGGCGCAAGGGCGCGGCCTGGACGTGGCGGCTCGCGCTGCCGGTGGCCGCGGTGGGGTTCGTGCCGCTCTACTTCGCCACGGACCTGCTCACCGGGATCCTCGCCGGGCTCGCGGTGGCGGTCGGGTACTCCGGGGTGCTCGCCACCAACGACCTCGTGATCGCCCGGGTGCTCGACGCGGACGCCGCCCGGCACGGGGTGCACCGCAGCGGCCTGTTCCTGGCGGCGTTCGGTGTGCTGGGCCGGCTCAACGCGCTGGTGACGGCGGGAGCGGTGCTGTCCCTGGCGGTGTTCTTCGGGTACCGGTCGGGTGCCGACCCCGGGCCGGACCCGGGGCAGGCGTTCCGCGTGTACCTGTCGGTGTACCCGTTCGCGCTGCTGCTGCTCGGCACGGTGGTCTCGCGGTTCATCCGGCTGCCCGCCGCACCGGACGCCGCACCGGACGCCGCACCGGACGCCGCACCGGACGCCGCACCGGACGCCGGGCCGGTCACGCGCTGATCGCGAGCAGCGTCCGGTCCGGCGCCTCCAGGCGGTAGGGGCCGCGATGAGGCGGTGCGGAGATGGACACCCGGTCCCCGCGCACCCGGCGACGCCGGTCCTGCCCGCCGGCGGGCAGCCCCTCCACGAGGACGGTGCCGTCCGCGTCGATCGCCACCAGGTCCTCGCCCACCCGCACGAGCACCGGCTCGCCCGGCCCGGGGAACCGGCTGACGGCGGTGCGCCCGTGGCGGATGCCGTCGAGGATCGCCTCGGGCGTGCGGTCCTCGGCCGCGACCCAGGTGGTGGGCGTGCCGGGCGGGAATCCCTGGTCGGGGGTGTGGAAGTCGCTGCCGCCCAGGAGCACGGGTCGTTCACGGCGTGAGGGTTCAAGTCCCCCTCCGGACACGGAGGCCGGGTGGGTGGCGCCGCCGAGCGCTCGGAGGTACGCCCAGGGACCCGTGGCGGTCAGGTCCAGGAACCACGAGATGTGCCACAGCTGGAGGTACCCGGTCCGCACCGGGTACAGCCAACCGCAGTCGTCCTGGACCGGGTGGTTCACCGACAGCAGCCCGCCGCGCCTCTCGACGTCGGCCGGCCACTGCGCCGCCGGACGGCGGAAGTCGACCCAGCCGATGTCGCCGAACGCGTTGGCGTGACCCGCGTGCGTGGTCACCTCCTGGCCGGGCAGGAGGCACACGTCGTAGGTCGCGGCCACGGCGGGCAGGTGCGGGTGGTGGGAGACGGTGTTGTGGTCCGTCACGGCGAGGAAGTCCAGGCCCCGGCCCGCTGCCGCAGCGGTGAGCTGGGCGATGCTCAGCGTGCCGTCGGAGTGGGTGGTGTGCGCGTGCAGGTCGCCCGCGTACCAGGTCAGCCCGGCGGGTGCGGGCAGGTCGCGCCCGAGCCGGGTCCCGCCCCGGTCGCCGCGTCCGGCGGCCGGGGCCTGCGCCGGGGGTTCGGCCTCGACCCTGCCCGCGTCGACGCCGGTCGCGATCGTGACGGTGACGTCGACCGGCTCGGCCGGCATCCGGTGCAGGCCGAGCACCACCGCCCACCGCCCGGCGACCAGCTCGCCGGGCTCGTACCCGGGCGTCGCCGCGCCGGGGGTGATCGCGAACCGGGACCGGGCCCCGCCCGACCAGCCGCGCCAGCGTTCAGGGTCGCGGCAGCCGAGGTCGATCACCGCGGCGTCCCGGTCGTGGTCGAGCGTCACCTCCAGGCGCGTGACGCCGCCGGACGGCAGCTCGAAGGGGACCTCCAGGTAGCGGTTCTCGATCTGGTCGTCGACCGAGAGCCTCAGGCGGCGTTGCTCGCGGGTCACGCCCCCGAGGCTATCCCGGGGCCGGGCAGGGCACGTGTCCGGCGGGTGCGGTTGCGCCGCCGTCGTCCGCCAGGCAGGGTGCGGTGACCGCCCAGGGCGGACGACGACGCGCGGGCGCTCCAGCCTCGGGCCTGTCCCTGCCCCGTCCGCCTCGTCCGCAGGGAGTAGCAGTGCACCGTTCCGAAGCCCCGGCCGTCACCGAGATCGCCGTGGCGGACGCGAAGGCCGGCCCGTACGGCATCGCCTCCGGACCGGACGGCGCCCTCTGGGTCACCCTGGCCCGGACCGGCCGGATCGCGCGTCTGACCCCCGACGGGGCGGTCACCGAGCACGCGCTGGACTCCGCGGGGTGCATGCCGCTCGTGATCACGGCGGGGACCGACGGCGCGCTGTGGTTCACCCGGTCCCAGGACCACCGGATCGGCCGCATCACGACCGACGGCACGGCACGGTCCGTGGCCGTCCCTACGCCTGGTGCCGGCCCGTACGGGATCACGCCCGGCCCGGACGGGGCCGTGTGGTTCACCGAGATGAACGCCGACCGGATCGGCCGGGTCACCGCCGACGGCCGTGTCTCGGAGGTCGAGGTGCCGGTCGCGGGCGGCATGCCGTCGGCGATCACCACGGGCCCGGACGGCGCGCTGTGGTTCACGCTCAACCAGGCCAACGCGGTGGGCCGGGTCACGGTGGGCGGCGAGATGACGATCCACCCCCTGCCCACGCCGGCCTCCGGACCCGTGGGTATCGCCAGCGACGGGTCCGCCCTGTGGTTCGCGCAGATCGCGGCGGGGCAGATCGGCCGGATCACGCCCGACGGCGCGGTCCAGGAGTTCCCGCTGCCGGACCGCGACGCCAAGCCGCACGCCGTCGTCGCGGCCGGGCCGGGGGAGTGCTGGTTCACGGAGTGGGGCGGCAACCGGATCGGCCGGATCACCGCGGACGGCGAGGTCAGCGAGCACGACCTGCCCACGCCGTCCTCCGAACCGCACGGCATCACCGTGGGGCCCGACGGCGCGGTGTGGGCGGCGCTGGAGTCCGGCGGGGTCGCCCGGCTCGGGCGCTAGCTAGTCCCGCACGGCCGGCTGGTCCCGCACCGCCGCCGTCTCCACCGCCTGCAGGGCCTCCCGCAGGCCTGCCGCCGTGCCCTCCGCCTGGGCCTGACCGGCGAGCGCGGCCGCACGCGACCGCTCGGCCTCCGTCACCTGCTCCCGCAGCGCGCCCAGTGCGTCGCGGGCAGCGGCGAGCTCGCCCTCCAGACGGGCGGCCGCCGCCTCCGCGGCCGCCCGTGCGGTGTCGGCCGCGGCCCGGTCGTGCTGGGCACGCGTGACGTCGTCCCGGGCGGCCTCCAGCGCGGTGCGCACATCGGCGAGGGACTCGCGCAGCCCGACGGCGGCCCCGTCCGCCTGGGCCCGGGCTGCGTCGGCCGCCGCCCGGGCACGCTCGGCGGCGGTCACGGCGGCTCGTTCCTGGGCCAGCTCGTCCCGGGTCGCTGCCAGCGCGGAGCGCGTGTCGGCGAGCTCGGCCTCCAGCCGGGCGACCGTCGCGTGGGTGGAGGCCCGCTCCCGCTCGGCCGCGGCGCGTTCCTCCTGGGCGGTCCCGACGGCCTCGCGTGCGGTCTCCAGCACCGCGCGGAGCTGTGCGAGCTCGGCGTCCGCCTCGTCCACACGGGCGGCCAGCGCGTCCGCCTCACCGACCACCGCCGTCAGCGCCTCGTCCGACGCCGCGGCCGCTGCCTCGTGCTCCGCGCGGGCCGCCTCGACCGCGGCCCGCCACAGCGCGTCCATGCCGCTCGACAGGAGGGCGCTGACGGTGGCGGGCAGGTCGGGGAGGGCCGACCGCGCCTCGTCCTGCGCAGCCCGCTCCTCGCGCCACTCGCGCAGGTACTTCGTCGCAGCCGCGTTGGAGCAGCCGGCGCGCTCGCGCACGCTCGTCACGGTGACCGTGGCGCCCTCGGCCACGAGGGTGTCGGCAGCCTGGAAGACGCGTTCCTTGTCCCGCACGTCGTTTCTCCGTCTCGATCGGTCCGCCGGCGCATCCCCGCGGTTCTTTTCCGCAGAGGATCGTTCGCCCGCGTAGTAGTAGGCGTAGTACGACAATACTACGCCTACTTTCGATCCCACACAGTGCGCACCCGCTTTCCTGAAGCGGGTGCGCACTGAGGTTGAGAGCGGCTATTTATCAACGATTGATCGCGCTCCGGGGAGCGCTACTGCGCACACAGGGAGCAGATAGTGAGCGGTGGATCCACGTGCGATCCAGCGGGGCCGCGCGGGGACGACCGCCCGGTCGCGCTCGGCGACGCTCTGCTCAGCCCTCGGCCACGTCGCGGAGGAACACGATGCCGTCCTGGTCCGTGAGCCGCGCCGGGTCCAGGGGCGCGTACCCGAACCAGGGAGACGTCCGGGCGGCGAGCGCCGGGCGAGCGGTGCCGGTCCCCGCGGTCTCGTCCCCGAGCGCGACCCTCAGCCCGGGCGCGTCCACGAGCAGCCGGTCCCGGTCCAGCGCGTACAGCCGTCCCTCGACGGTGTCCGGCTCCGGGACGTCCACGCCCTGGTGGCGCAGCGTCCCGAGCGCCGTGGCCACGAACGTGTACCGGTCGCCCAGCCGGGCGTCGACGAGCGCGCCGGCACCCCACCACTCCAGCCGGGGGTGGTCCCACATGCGCAGGGTGCTGCGGCCCCGCCGGAGGTGGCTGTTGTGGGCGTTGACCAGCACGGGGCTGCGTCCGGCCAGGGCGAGCAGGTTGTCGGCGATCATGGTGTCGCGGATCCCGAGCAGGCGGGTCATGCGCGCGGGTGACGGGTCGGCCATCCAGAAGTGGTAGCGCAGCAGGCCGGTCGCGGTACGCGCGTACAGGCGGGCGCGATCCCGTTCCTGCGGTGTGGAGCCGGCCAGGAGCTGCGGGGCGTGGGTGTCGAGCAGGGTCGCCAGGTCGTCCGCGAGCAGGCGCAGCTCCCTGGCCTCGGCGGACTGCCCCACCGATCGGGTGGGGTCCGTCATGGCGGCGGGCTGGGTCCAGCGGTCGTCCGGGCCGATGATGCGGTCCAGCACGTCGGCGGTGCAGGGCAGCAGGTCGGCGTCCACCCGGGCGGCCAGGTAGTCGTGCAGCGCCGTGAGGGCCGCGCGCGGGCTGGCGGCCGCGGAGATCTCCAGGGGCCCGTCGACGCCGGCGAAGCGGACCTGCTGCGCGGCGGGGCGTCCGTCGTTGTGGGCGCGCATCCAGCGCACGAGCTCGCGGTTGCCGAGGTACGCACCCCAGTCGTGGCTCAGGCCGTGGGCCAGGACGTGGTCGAGGTCGCCCCGGCCGGTCGTGACGTAGTCGTCCACGAGCAGACCCGCGAGGCAGTCGGTCTCCAGGGCGATGGTGCGGTAGCCGTGCTGTTCGACGAGCTCGCGGAACAGGGTGTTGCGCAACCTGAGCAGGTCCTGCGCGCCGTGCGTCGGCTCGCCCAGTGCCAGGACCTGTGGCGGGCCGGGGACGAGGGCCAGCAGGGAGGCGGCGTCGACGGGATGAACGGTGTGCTCGATGTCTCTCACCATTCCCTCAACGGTATCGTTGAAGGCTCGGTTGAGACCTTGCCGCAGAACGGAGCCGAGTGTGGTGCAGAACCTTCAAACGGGTGCACGGCTGCGGCCCGTCGATCTGGCCCGCGGGCACGGGCTGTCCACGCAGGCGGTGCGCAACTACGAGGACGCCGGCATCCTGCCGGCCGCCGACCGGACACCGGCGGGGTACCGGGTGTACACCCCGCGGCACGCGCGGGCGCTGCGCGCATTCCTCGCCCTGGTGCCCGGCCACGGCCACCAGGTCGCGGCCGCGATCCTGCGTGCGGTGCACGACGGCGCCGTCGGCGAGGCGTACCGGCTGATCGACGAGAGCCATGCGCTGCTCCTGGAGGACCGGCGGACCCTGCGGGCCGTCGAGGACGCCCTGCGCGACCTGGACGGCGCGCCGTCCGCCCGGCCGATCCCGCGAACCGAGCCGCAGGACACGTTCATCGGTCCGCTCGCGGCCCGGCTGCGGATCCGGCCCGCCACCCTGCGTACCTGGGAGCGCGCGGGCCTGGTCCGTCCGCGACGGGACCCGCAGACCGGGTACCGGGTCTACGACGCCGCCGCGGTGCGCGACGCCCGGCTGACCCACCAGCTCCGCCGTGGCGGGTACCTGCTGGAGCAGATCGTCCCGCTCATCGAGCAGGTGCGGACCGCCGGGGGCCTGGAACCGCTGGCGGCGACCCTGGACGAGTGGCAGGGTCGCCTCACCGCTCGCGGCCGGGCGCTGCTGGCCGGGGCCGCCGCCCTGGAGGCCTATCTCGCCTCGACCGACGGGGCAGCCGTCACCGGCCGGCTCGCAGCCGCGCCGCCTGCTTGATCAGGTGCGTGCGCTCGGCGGCGCTGGTCGTCCGGTCCGCGGCGGCCGTGTAGTGCCTCACGGCCAGCTCGATGTCGTCGGCACGCTCGTACAGGTGCGCGGCCACGGCGTCCCACCGGGACAGCCCCGGGTCGACGTCGGCCAGGGCGGCCAGGCCGGCGCGCGGGCCGTCCACCTGCCCGACGGCGACCGCCCGGTTGAGCGCCACGACGGGGCTGGCCGTGAGCGCGGCGAGCTCGTCGTACCACTGCAGGATCTGCGGCCAGTCGGTCTCCGCGGCGCTGGGCGCGTCGTCGTGCAGGGCGGCGATCGCCGCCTGGGCCTGGTACTGGCCCAGGCGGTCGCGGGACAGGGCGGTCTGGAGCACGTCGACGCCCTCGGCGATCATCGCCGTGTCCCAGCGGCCCCGGTCCTGCTCGTCGAGCGGCACCAGCTCGCCCGAGGCGGTGTACCGGGCGTCCCGTCGTGCGTGGTGCAGCAGCATCAGGGCCAGGAGCCCGGCGATCTCGGGGTCCGCACCCTCCGGACGCACCGCCGAGGACACCGCGAGCTGCCGCGTGAGCCGGATCGCCTCGTCCGCCAGCGAGATCTCGCCCGTGAAGCCCTCGTTGAAGATCAGGTACAGCACGTGCAGCACCGCGCGGACGTCGCCGGGTGTGTCGAACCGCTCGCCGGTGATGGTGCGCTTGGCCCGGGAGATCCGTTGCGCCATCGTGGCCTCGGGAACCAGGAACGCCCGCGCGATCTGGGCCGTGGTCAGCCCGCCCACGGCCCGCAGCGTCAGCGCGATCGCCGACGCCGGGCTGAGCGCCGGGTGGCAGCAGCGGCTCAGGAGCAGGAGCGTGTCGTCCGACTGCTCGGTGGGGCCCTGCGGCGGCTCGTCACCCGCCCGTTCCTCGCGGCGCCGCCGGGCCGCCTCGGACCGCTGCAGGTCGATCAGCTTGCGGCCGGCCACCCGCAGCAGCCACGCCTTCGGGTCGTCCGGCGGGTCCTCGGGCCAGTGCCGCACGGCCTCGATGAGGGCTTCCTGGACGGCGTCCTCGGCCGTCGCGAAGTCTGCTCCGCGGCGGACAAGGACGCCCAGGACCTGCGGCGCCAGCGTCCGCACCCGGTCGTTCACGGCGTCGTGGTCCACGTCCAGCCCTCCTCAGGTCGCCCGGCTCACTCAGCCGGCTTACTCAGAGATCGTCAGGTCCTCGCCGAGGAACGGCCGCACCTCGAGCCACTCGTAGATCGGCCGTCCGCCGACGCCGGGTGCGGCGGACAGCTCCGCCGCGGCCTCGTAGGCCCGCTCCTGGGACTCGACGTCGATGATCATCCAGCCCGCGATGAGGTCCTTCGTCTCCGCGAACGGCCCGTCCGTCACCGGCGGGCGGCCCTCGCCGTCGTACCGGACGAACGTGCCCTCCGGCGAGAGCGCGCCCTCGCTCACGAACTCTCCGCTCTGCGTCAGCTTCTCGGCGAAGCGGCGCATGTAGTCGATGTGGGCCGTGATCTCCTCGGGGCTCCACTCGTCCATCGGCACGTCGGTGCCGGGCACCCACTCCGGGCCGGACCGCCGGTAGTGCTTGAGCAGCAGGTACTTCGCCATGGTCGTCTCCCTGGTTCACGGGCCCCGCGGACCCTGCGTCGTGGACGCGGTTCGTGCGCCCTCGACCCTAGGACGGAGCCGTCGCCGGGTTCTCGACATCAGGATCACCGATCCGGGTGCAGAAGTTCGCGATGCTCTGACGGCGCCGGTCAGGGGCGCGCCCCGGTCAGCCTGCCCGGCTCCGCACGGCCGTGATCGGCGTGACCGCCGCCGCCGTACCCGGTGTGTCGTCGGCCGGCCCCGGGAGGACGGCGGACGCCTGGAACGCCGCGCTCATGGTCTCGCCCAGGGCGTCGAGGTCGTCCTCGAACAGGCCCGCGTACGTGGACAGCGTCAGCACCGGCGACTCGTGCCCCAGCATGCGCTGCACGGCCTTGACCGTGGCGCCGCCGGAGATCGCCAGGGACGCCGCGGTGTGCCGCAGGTCGTGCAGGGTGAGCGTGTCGAAGTCCTCGGCACCCGGGGCGAGCGTGGTCCGCGACAGCGCCGTCAGCAGCCGGGTGCGGCTCACCTTCTCGCCGCGCGTCATCGTCTGCCGGGCCCGGTCGTCCGCCGCCACCAGGGCCCACGTCGCAGGGTCGGTCACACCCGTGGGCTGCTGCCCGCCCGCGGCCTGGAGACGGCGGACGGCGGCGACCACACCGTCGTCGTACAGGCCTGCGGCGGGCAGGCCCAGGGCCTGCCGGAGGGTGCGGACGGCGCTGCCCGCCGCGTCGACGGCCGGGCGGAAGGCGGACCGGTCGAAGCTCTCCCGGCGCAGCGGACCGCCGCGCGTCCCGGTGAACAGCAGGTCGCCGGCGCCCCGGCCCGCCGCCTGCGCGGCCACCGCCTCGACCAGCGACGCGGGCAGCGGCACCTCCCGCCGGGCGTGGGTCTTGGTGTCGCCGAGCAGCAGCGTGCCGTCGTCCAGCCGCGTGTAGGCCTTGTCCACGCGCACGCGGCGGCGCAGCGGGTCCACGTCGGCGACCGTCAGTGCGCTGACCTCGCCCCAGCGCAGGCCCGTCAGGGCCGTGAGCAGCACGAGCGTGCGCGTCTGGGGGGAGGAGGCGGCGTCGGCCACGCGGCGCAGCTGCTCGTGGGACAGGTACCGGTGCGGCTTGGTCTTCGGCGCCCGCGGCAGAGCCGGCACCTTGCCCGACGGCGTCCGTGCGGGGTTGGTGCGCAGCCGGCGAGCGTCCACCGCGGCGTCGAGGAGGGCGACCAGGAGCCGGGCCGCGTCCCGCCGCCGGGCGGGCGAGGCGGTCCGGCCGGTGGTGGGGGAGGTCATGGTCGCCGCCCAGCGGGCCACGTCCTCGTGGGTGACCTGCCGCAGCGGGCGGTCCCCGAACGTGGGCGCGACCAGCGACCGGAACCGCTCGTGCTCGGCCTCGAGCGTGCGGGGCGCGCGGTCCACGCGGGCCTCCTGCCAGGTCGCGAACCACTCGGCGACGGTGATGCGGCCGGCGGACGGGTCGATCCACTCGGCGTGCTTGCCCGCCTCCTCCTGACGCCGGGCCTCCGCGAGCGCCTCGCGCCGCACGGTGAAGCGGCGGGTGCTGCGCAGGCGCCCGTCGACGCGGTAGCGGCCGACGTAGCCGGTGCGGCCCGCGGAGTCGGTGCGCTGCTCGGTGTACGCCACGGGGGCAGCGTAGTGGGGGTGGCCGGTGGCGGTGCGGCGGCAGGTCGGTCCTGCGTGTCGCACGGGCCGTGCGTCCTCGGCCGCGCGTCCTCAGAGGGCCCGGGCCTGGCCGGTCAGCACGTTCCACCCGATGCGGCCGCCCAGCGCGAGGAGCACGGTGCCGGTGACGCGGTCGGTGGCGCGGGCGATCGCCCGTCCGGACAGCCAGCGCCGGGCCAGGCCCGCGGCATGGATGAGCAGGGCGAGCCAGGCCATCCCGATGATGTCGTGCTCCACGGCGAGCAGGAGGCCCATGAGCAGGTGGGGCACGTCGTCGGGCAGGAACTGCGGGATGGTCGCGAGGTAGAACACGCCGACCTTCGGGTTGAGCAGGTTGGTGGTGGCGCCGACGGCGAACGACCGCCAGGCGGACCGCTCCTCGTCCGCCGTGCCGGGCACGGGGGAGCGGACGGCGGCGTCGGCCGTCGTCATGGGGTGTCGGGCGGGCGCATGCCACCGGGTAGTTTGGAGGCATGCGCGTTCTCGTCTCCGGTGGGGCCGGCTACATCGGCTCGCACACCGTCCTAGCCCTGATAGCCGCCGGTCACGACGTCGTGGTGGTCGACGACTTCTCCAACTCCAAGCCCACCGTGCAGGGTCGCCTGGAAGCGCTCGCCGGGCGCGCCGTCCCGTTCCACGCGTTCGACCTGACCGACGTCGACAAGACCGAGCGGCTGTTCGCGCACGAGCAGATCGACGCCGTCGTGCACTTCGCCGGGTACAAGGCGGTGGGGGAGTCGGTCACCAAGCCGCTGGAGTACTACCGCAACAACCTGGACTCCACGTTCGCCCTGGCGGCTGCGATGGCGAAGCACGGGGTGACGAAGCTGGTGTTCTCCTCGTCGGCCACGGTGTACGGCGAGAAGGCGCCCGTGCCCTACCAGGAGGACTACGAGCACCTGTCGTCCTCCTCCCCGTACGGGCAGACGAAGGTGATGATCGAGCGGGTCCTGTCGGACGTCGCGCACATCTCCGAGGGCTGGAAGGTGGCGCTGCTGCGGTACTTCAACCCGGTCGGGGCGCACGAGAGCGGGGACATCGGTGAGGACCCGCAGGGCGTGCCGAACAACCTGATGCCGTTCATCGCGCAGGTGGCGGTGGGCCGCCGGGACAAGCTGACCGTGTTCGGCGGCGACTACCCGACTGCCGACGGCACGGCCGAGCGCGACTACCTGCACGTCACCGACCTCGCGGCCGGGCACGTGGCAGCGCTGGAGCACCTCGACGACATGGCCGAGCCCGCGCGCGCGTTCAACCTCGGCACGGGCACCGGCACCTCGGTGCTGGCGCTGCTCAAGGCGTTCGAGCGGGCCGTCGGCCGGGAGCTGCCCTACGAGATCGGCCCGCGCCGCGCCGGCGACCTGCCCGCGTTCTGGGCGGACCCGACGCGCGCCAACACCGAGCTGGGCTGGCGTGCCACCAAGACGATCGACGACATGTGCGCCGACACCTGGCGGTGGCAGTCTAAGAACCCGGAGGGCTTCCCGGACGCCTGAGGGTGCTCCGCCGTCGCCGGCGGGTCAGATGACCGGGTTGCCGATCGGCGGGGTCTCCAGGCGGTCGAAGTCGAGCTGGGGGACGTCCTCGTCCGCGTCGGGCGCCCGGTGCCGGGGACCGGCGCCGGGCTCCTTCGGGGGTGGCGTCGGTGCCTGCTGCGGGGTTCGGTCCACGGGTTGGGCGTGCGCCTCCTCGAACGCGCGCACGATCGACCACGGCAGCCGGATGTAGCCCTCGACGTCGAACCCGTTGGCGATGGCCCAGGCCCGCATCTGGGCCGGGGTGGCGCGGTTGCGGCCGTCGGTGGGCTTCTTGGTCCCCGACTCGTCGACCAGCTTGGGGAACTCGACCGGCGTCGCCTCGACGATCGGCTCGATCACGGAGTCCCGCGAGCAGCCCAGGGTGTCGGCCACGCGCCACAGCTCCTGGCGTGCCTCCAGGTGGTACCGGTCCGCCTCGATCGCCTGGTGCACCAGGGCGTCGAAGAACGCGCGCCGGATGTCGGCCGCCGCCTCGGGGGTGAGCCGGTACAGCGGTTCGGCGTCGGCCAGGTGGGCGGCCGTGGCCGGGGTCAGGCGCCCGTCGTGCAGGGTCTCGGCCACCAGGGCCAGGTATCCGTGCGTGTGCACGTCGGCGACGGCGGCGATGGCGTCGGCGAGCGGCTGCCCGGCGAGCGTGGTGAGGATGCCGGGCCCCCGCCGTCCGGGCCACGGGCGGGGCGGCTCGGCGGCGCGGCTCGGCCCGTCCGGCCACGGGTAGACCCAGGCGCGGAGGGTGACCTGGAGCAGCTCGGGCAGGTCGGGTACCCCGCTCGCGCTCTGCAGGAACCGGCCCAGCAGCCCCGCCACGGCGCGGGCCTCGTTGACCGGGTGCGAGTTGGGCGGTATGCCGCCGCCCTCCAGCGCCACGCCGGCGGCGGTGCAGCAGTCCGACAGCCGCCGGTGCTTCAGGGCCGGCAGGTAGTGGTAGCTCGCGTCGATGATCGTGAGCTGGGCGAAGGCCGGCAGGTCCCAGCCGAGGCGCGCCAGCTCCGCCCGCAGCACCTCGATGCCCAGGCGACCGTTGTGCGTCACGATCGCCATCTGTGACAGCCGCTCGCGGAGCGTGGCCGCGACGTCGGCGAGCGCTATCCATGCTCCGTCCGGGTGGAGCACCGCCGACCACTCGTCGACGACGGTTCCGCGCTCGTCGACGCGCACGACGGCGATCTCCCGCAGGCGCGCCGTCGCGACCTCGATGCCGGTGATGCGTGTGGACACCGCTGCGTACGCCGGCTTGCCTACGCGTTCATCCCTCGCCATGCGCGTCCTTTCTCGACAGCCGTGCCGCCGGCAGCGCTACGACGCGCCACAGGGTGCCATCAGTGCGAGAGTCCTGAAAGTGGAGATCGTACGAATATGTCGGATTCTGTGAAAATCACTACCAAAGATAGCGGACCGCCCCCGATTATTAACACTAGTCATGGGTGTTTGGCCACTGTCTGGGGTAGGTCAAAAGGGGAGGTCATGGTGTTGTCGAAGCTCTCGGTCATGGACTGGCGCGCGATAGCCGCGCTGGTCTTCGCTCTTCCGTACGCCGCCCTGGTCCTGGTGGGAGAGCGGTTCGGGTGGCTCGAACCCTCGGCATCCGACGCTCTGACCAGCCCGATCACCATTGTGACACTGGGTTGCCTCCTGGCCGGCGCAGGCCTGGCGCTGACCCCGGTGCTGCAGGGCGGGAGCTACCCCGTCCTGAACATCCTCGTCGGTGGTGCGATGCTGCTCGGCTTCTGCTGGGCGGTGCTGGTGCTCGCGCAGGCGAAGTACGGGTGCGACCCGTTGAACGTGCTGCCCGGCTGCGGGTGATCTTGCGAAACTTTGCGCCTCGGCCCGCGGGGGCGTTTTCCCGTGCCGGTCGTCGCGCGGCCGGTACACAATGCGAGCGTGTTCCGCCGCCCCGACAGCCACCGCCTCGCCAGCCGTGAGCTGGTCACCCTCGGTACCGCCAGCCAGGTACCCACCAGGACCCGCAACCACAACGGCTATGCGTTGTCCTGGGACGACGAGGTCATCCTGTTCGATCCCGGCGAGGGCACCCAGCGCCAGATGCTGCACGCCGGCATCTCCGCCACGGCACTGACCCGCATCGCGATCACGCACCTGCACGGCGACCACAGCCTCGGCCTGGCCGGCGTGGTGCAGCGGATCAGCCTCGACGCCGTACCGCAGACCATCCCGGTCACCTTCCCGGCCTCGGGCCGGCGCTGGGTCGAGAACCTGTGCGACGCCACCGCCTACTACCACCAGGAACGCCTGGCGCTCCAGGGGCTGACGCGCGACGGCGAGGTGCACCGAGTACCGGGGGAGCTGCACGGCCCGGCGGTGCTCAGCGCCGCCCGCCTGGACCACTCGCTGGAGGCCTACGGGTACCGGCTCGACGAGCCCGACGGCCGCCGCATGGACCCGGCCCGCCTGGCCGCCGCCGGCATCACCGGGCCCGACGTCGGCCGGCTCGTCCGTGCAGGCACGCTGGACACCCCGCACGGCACGGTCCGGACGGAGAACGTCAGCGACCCGCGACCCGGGCAGTCGTTCGCCTTCGTGATGGACACCCGGATCTGTGACGCCGTGTGGCGCCTGGCCGACGGCGTGGACCTGCTCGTCATCGAGTCCACGTACCTGGACCGCGACCGGAACCTGGCACACGACCACGGGCACCTGACCGCCCTGGAGGCCGCGACCGTGGCCGGGCAGACCGGCGTGCGCAGCCTCGTGCTGACCCACTTCTCACAGCGGTACACCGACCCGGGCGAGTTCGAGCGCGAGGCCCGCACCGTGTTCGACGGCGAGCTCACCGTCGCGGCCGACCTCGGCCGGGTGCGGGTGCCGCGGCGGCGGTGAGCCGGGCGCGCCCACCGCGGGCGCGTCCGGTGCGGACGCTCGCGGTGGCGACGGTGCCGCAGGTGGTCTAGGCTTCTTGTGAAAGCCGGGGCAGGTCTCCCGGTTATAGATCGGCCGGGGCCCTTTCAGTTCTCACTGTGGGGGCCCTCAGGCATTTCTGGGACAGGTACGGGCATCTCCGTGATCACGGTCGAGACCGTCTGGTGGGACACCAGCCATTGCGCGACCGCCGGATCGACAGCCGCCAGCACTCGTCGCGTCGCCCTGAGATGGCGCTTGACCACGGCGCCACCCGGCAGGAGCGGTTCCAGGTGAGCGATGCGGTTGCGCAGGCGATAGAGGCCGTCGATGTCGCGCACCAGGTCCGAGACGGGTCGGTCGAGGTGAGGGAACGCCCGCGAGATCGTGGAGCGCCAGAGAAACCTGCGCCCTGGGTCCTTGCTCGGCAGCATGAACCGCCACGTGCCGAACATCAGCTGCGCCAGGACGTCGTCGTGCGTCACCGGACGCGGCCCGGTGCTGGAGTCCTTCACGGCGAGCGTCGCGCGGCGAAGCGCCTTGTCGATCTCCTCTCGACGGACGACCCGCTCGACCAGCCGTGACGGATCCATCAGCCAGTCGGCGTCGTGGGTGCGGCCGGTGCGCGGGTCGATCTGCGTCGCGTTCCAGACCCGCAGCTCGGCGTCGATGGCGTTGCGGAGGAAGACCTCGACCAGGTGCAGCATCTTGTAGACCGCCGAGGACATCTCGACGTTCCACTGGTAGAGCGCCAGTGCGGCGCGGACGTTGCCACCGGCGGCCCGCAGATAGGGCGCGAGCCGTGGCGCGCTGAGCAGCACGGCGACCGTGCGGTGGTGGGTCGCGGTCAGGGTAGGGACGGCCATCGATGACTCCTCGGAACTGGGGCTGAACGCTCCCCAGGTTCCCAGAGAAGCATCCTCTTGGCCTGCGTTGACCCTCGTTGTTGCATATACGCAACGGCGGTCGTCCGTGGGCCCGGGCCGCTGGCCAGGAACCGGTGTCCACGGGCAGTTCTCCCCGTTGACCTGCCGGTGGGCCGCCACCACGATGCGGGTCATGAGCAACCCGGCGAACCTGATGACCTGGGACGGTGCCGTCAACCTCCGCGACCTCGGCGGCCTCCCTCTGGAGGACGGCACGACCACCGCGGCCGGGCAGGTCTGGCGCTCCGGGGCGCCCGACCCGATCACCTCCACCGGCTGGGCGGAGGCTGTCGAGGCGGGGCTCACGACGGTGGTCGACCTGCGCAACCCCGCCGAGGTCAAGCTGGCTCGCGACCTCCTGCCCGGTGCCGTCCGTCCCACCCGGATCATCACCCGCAACACCCCTACCGAGGATCCGGGCGACCCCCACTTCCAGGCTGCCTGCGGCCCCTGGCTGGACCACCCGCGCTCCTACGCACCCACCACGGCCATGTACCCGCACCTGGTCGGTGCGGCCTTCCGGGCGCTCGCGGACGCCCCGGGGCCGGTCCTGGTGCACTGCTCGGCGGGCCGTGACCGGACGGGCATGATCACGGCGATGCTGCTGTCGCTGACGGGTGTCGAGCACGACGCGATCGCCACGGACTACGAGCAGGCCTTCCGCGGGACGAGCCATCGCGGGGGTGGTGTCGCCTACGACGTCGAGCGGGGTGCATGGGTGCAGCACCCGGGGGAGACGTGGACGGCCCGGCAGATGGACGGGCGGGTCCGCGAGCGCCGTGCGGCGCTGCTGGACTGGCTGGCGGGGCTGGATGTGGTGGCGTACCTGCGGTACGTGGGTCTGGACGAGGCGCGGGTCAGGCGGTTGCGGGAGCGTCTGCGGTGAGCGTGGCGGGCAGCTCGAGCGTCATGTAGGTGCTGTGCGGGTCGAGGGTGTAGTCGCCGAACGGGCCGCACTCGGTGAAGCCGTGCCGGGCGTACAGGCGGCGGGCGGGGGCGAAGTAGTCCTGGGTGCCGGTCTCGAGGCTGACGCGCCGGTAGGTGCGGCGGTGTGCCTCGGCGAGGATCGTGGCCAGCACGGCGGAGGCGACGCCGCGGCCGCGGGCGGTGGTGGCGGTGCGCATCGACTTGATCTCGCCGTGGGTGGCGGGGGTGCCGGGGCGGGCGTCGAGCTCGTGGAGGGCGCCGCAGCCGAGCAGGGTGCCGTCGTCGTCGCGGGCGATCCAGAAGGTGAGTGTGGGGGCGAGCAGCGCGGAGTGGTCCAGGGCGTGCACGCTCTCTGCGGGGGAGGTGGCGTACATGTCGGTGAGGTGCTCGTCCAGCAGCTGGCGGACGTCGTCGCGGGCGGGGGAGTCGGTCTCGATGTGCACGCCACCATCTTGCGGGTGGTGGCGGGGTGGTGACGTCCGTATGGCGGGCCCGTGTGGCGCACGTCACGCCCTGGGGGTAGGAATCTCCAGGTGCGCGCACGCCCGTGCGCCTGTGCCGGCCGACGAGGGCCGGGGACCGAGGAGAACGACGATGTCGCTGCCGAGCCCGAGCTACACGATCACCCTGCGCGTGGAGGTGGCCGCCTCGCAGCGCGCCACGAGCACGGTGGTAGCGGCGGTGGCCGACGCCGGGGCGGCGGTGATGGGCGTGGACATCGCGCACTCGACGTCGCACGGGCTGGTCGTGGACGTCACGTGCGACACGATCGACGCGGAGCACGGTGAGCGGGTGGTGGCGGCTGTCGACGCGGTCGAGGGCGCCCACGTGCTCAAGTGGAGCGACTCGACGTTCCTGATGCACCTGGGCGGCAAGATCGAGGTGACGACCAAGGTGCCGCTCAAGACGCGCCGGGACCTGTCGCGCGCGTACACGCCGGGGGTGGCGCGGGTGTGCCTGGCGATCGCGGAGAAGCCGGAGGACGCGCGCCGGCTGACGATCAAGCGCAACACGGTCGCCGTGGTCACGGACGGTACGGCGGTGCTGGGCCTGGGGGACATCGGGCCGGCGGCGGCGCTGCCCGTGATGGAGGGCAAGGCGGCGTTGTTCAAGGAGTTCGGCGGGGTGGACGCCTGGCCGGTGTGCCTGGACACGACGGACACGGACGAGATCGTCTCGATCGTCAAGGCGATCGCGCCCGTGTACGGGGGCGTGAACCTGGAGGACATCGCGGCGCCGCGCTGTTTCGAGATCGAGGCGCGGCTGCGTGCTGAGCTGGACATCCCCGTGTTCCACGACGACCAGCACGGCACGGCGATCGTGGTGCTGGCGGCTCTGGTGAACGCCCTGAAGGTGGTGGGCAAGGACCTGGCCGATGTGCGGATCGTGGTGTCCGGGGTGGGTGCGGCGGGCAACGCGATCATCCGGCTGCTCAAGGCGCAGGGCGCCCGGCACGTGGTGGCGTTCGGGCGGGACGGAGCGCTGCACCCGGGTGTGGTCACCGACGACCCGCACCGGCGCTGGATCGTGGAGAACACGAACGTGGACGGGTTCTCCGGCACGCTGCAGGAGGGCCTCAAGGGTGCCGACGTGTTCGTCGGGGTCTCTGCGGGCGGCATCCTGTCGGGTGCGGACGTGGCGCAGATGGCGCAGGACGCGATCGTGTTCGCGCTGGCCAACCCGACCCCGGAGGTGGACCCGCTGGAGGCGGCGCGGACCGCCGCGGTGGTGGCCACCGGGCGCAGCGACTACCCGAACCAGATCAACAACGTGCTGGCCTTCCCCGGCCTGTTCCGGGGGCTGCTGGACACCGGTGCCCGGGACATCACCACCGAGCTGCTGCGGGTGGCGGCCCTGGCGATCGCGGACGTCGTGGGTCCGCAGGAGCTGAACAGCGCCTACATCGTGCCGGGCGTGTTCGACCACCGGGTCGCCGAGGCCGTCGCGGACGCGGTGCGCGCTGGCGCGGAGGCGTCCGGGGCGGGCTCGGCGACCCGGTAGACGGGCGGGTCAGCCCAGCAGGCCGCCGAGGGTGGCGTTGACGGCGCTGCTGACCAGCGCGGCCGCGCCGAAGACCATGGCGAGCAGGGCGCCGGTGGAGGCCACCAGCGGGATCCACCAGCGCACGGAGTCGCGCGGGGCGGAGGCGAGGACGGGACCGTCGGTCCGGTCGGACGAGGCGTAGTTCGGGTGCACACTGTTTCTCACACCCTGATAGACGTCCGGGAGGGCCGGATCGATGCCCGCCGACCGGTAACGGTTCGGGAACGGTCGTCCCGGACCGGGACGGCGGGCCGACGAGGGAGGGTTGAGGTGGGCGTGAAGAGCATCGGGTTCCTGTCCTTCGGTCACTGGACGCCGCACCCGCAGTCGGGGACGCGTTCGGCGTCCGACGCGCTGCTGCAGTCGATCGACCTGGCGGTGGCGGCCGAGGAGCTGGGCGCCGACGGCGCCTACTTCCGCGTGCACCACTTCGCCCGCCAGCTCGCCTCCCCGTTCCCGCTGCTGGCGGCGATCGGCGCCCGCACCAGCCGCATCGAGATCGGCACCGGCGTGATCGACATGCGCTACGAGAATCCCCTCTACATGGCCGAGGACGCCGGCGCGGCCGACCTGATCTCGGGCGGCCGCCTCCAGCTCGGCATCAGCCGTGGCTCACGCGAGCAGGTCGTGGAGGGCTACCGGTACTTCGGCTACGAACCCGCCCCGGACGACGCCGGCGCCGCCGACCTCGCTCGAGAGCACACCGCCCGGTTCCTGCAGGTGCTCGACGGCGAAGGGTTCGCCGAACCCAGCCCCCGGCCCATGTTCCCCAACCCGCCCGGGCTGCTGCGCGTCGAACCCCACTCCGAGGGCCTGCGCCGGCGCATCTGGTGGGGCGCCGGCTCCCGCGCGACCGCCGAGTGGACCGCGACCCAGGGCATGAACCTCATGTCCTCCACGCTGCTCACCGAGGACACCGGCATCCCCTTCCACCGGCTGCAGGCCGAGCAGATCCAGCGGTTCCGCGACGCCTGGGCCGCCGCCGGCCACGAGCACACGCCACGGGTCTCCGTCAGCCGCAGCATCTTCCCGATCACCGATCAGCGCGACCGCCAGTACTTCGGCATGGAGGTCCACAGCCAGGACCAGGTGGGCCGCCTCGAGACCGGGACCGCCCGATTCGGCAAGACCTACGCGGGCGAGCCCGACGCCCTGATCGAGGACCTGCGCGAGGACGAGGCGATCGCGGCGGCCGACACGCTGCTGCTGACGGTGCCCAACCAGCTCGGCGTGGACTACAACGCCCACGTCATCGAGAACATCGTCCGGCACGTGGCGCCCGCGCTCGGCTGGCGCTGAGGATCGACCGGAGCGGAGCCCGGACGGCGGTGAGCGGGGATCTCACCCGCCCACCCGCTGTCGGCCCCGCCCCGGCGGTGGGACTCTGACGGACATGAGCATCATCCGCACGCCCGAGCCCGCCCAGGCGACCGGCGCCTGGGCGGAGCAGTACGCCGGGGACCTCGAAGCCCTCGGCTACGTGCCGAGCCACACCCGCGTCATGGCCACCAACCCCCAGGCGCACCAGGCGTTCGAGGACCTGACCGGCGCCGTCGCGCAGAGCATCGGCCTGCGCCTGTACGAGCTCGTCACCCTCGCCGCGGCCGGCGCCGTCGGCTCGCAGGCGTGCCGCCTGGCCCACGGCCGCAGGTCCCGCAGCCTGTTCGACGACGCCCAGCTCGAACGCATCGCGCTGGACTACCACGCCGCCGGCCTGAGCGACCTGGAGGTCGCGGCCATGGAGCTCGCCGAACGAGTCGGCGGCGACTCCAGCGCCATCACCGAGCGCGACACCCAGCGGCTGCGCGAGCTGGGCCTGGACGACCGGCAGATCGTCGACGTCGTGCTGGCCGCCGCCGCACGCAACTACTACAGCCGCGCCCTGCACGCCCTGGCCGTCGAGCCCGACGTGCCGCCCGACCTCCCCGACAGCCTCCGCGAGGCGCTCCTGAGGGGCATGCACCAGCCCGGCCGCTAGGCCGCGCAGGGGCTGACCGCGCGCGCAGCCTCCGGCACCGCGGGGACCGCACGGCCCGGGGCCACCACCAGCGACCGACGCCGCACCAGGTCACTCACCGTGCTGAGCGCTTCGCACCGCTCCACCAGGTAGACGCCGGACCACGGTCCCCGCGGACCGCCGCCGACCGCCGCGAGGACCGACCGCTGAGCCGTCCACCGCTCCCAGTGCCGCACGAACTCGTCCGGCTGGACCACACGGCCCCGGTCGAGCTGTCCGTCCAGCGCGTCCGCCAGCGAGACGTCCACCGCGACCAGCACCGGGTCCCAGCCGAACCAGCGGGCCGCCAGACCCAGCAGCTCCCGCCGGCGCTCGCGGGTGGCGGTGTCGTGGACGAGCAGGGGCCTGCTCGCGCGCGGCCCGCGCACCAGGTGCAGCACCGTCGCCAGGAAGTGCAGGGTGTGCGCCGCCCACCGGTAGGCGCCGTACGGCACCCACGACGGCAGCCGCCGGGCCAGGCGGCGCCGGTGCCGGTCGGGGTCCAGCACCACGGCGCGCGGCACCTCCCTGGCCACCTGGGCCAGCAGCGTGCTCTTGCCCGCACCCGGCACACCGCCCACCACGACCAGCAGACCGTCAGGGACACGGGGAGAGCCGGCAGCAGAGCCGGACGGATCAGGGGAGCTCCGGACAGCGCGCGGCCGGGGGAGTGTGGCGGGTGTCGTCACGTGGTCCTCCATACGTAGGGGGCCGGGTGAGCAGCATCGCGCGTGCGGGTCCGCGCCTCCCGGGAACACCCTGGACGGGCGCTGGGCCAGCAACGGGACCACGACCTGACCGGGGGCGAAACCCCAGGTCACGGTCGCGAACAGATGCTCAGTTCCACTCCTAGGAACGAACAGAACCGTCCGTTTTGTTCCCCCTGGTTGTCAGGAGAGTGGGGAGGACGTGGGACGGGCCCGCACACACCGTGGCACCATCACCGGGTGAGCACCGCACCCGACCCGCAGCACCTGCGCGACCTCGCCCTCCTGCGCCGCGTCCGCGACCGCATGGACCGCGAGTACACCCAGCCGCTGGACGTCGCGGCGCTCGCGGCCGGGGTGCACATGTCGGCGGGCCATCTCTCGCGCCGGTTCAAGGCGGCCTACGGGGAGTCGCCGTACAGCTACCTCATGACGCGGCGCATCGAGCGGGCCATGATGCTGCTGCGGCGCGGTGACATGAGCGTGACCGAGGTGTGCTTCGCGGTGGGTTGCTCGTCGCTGGGCACGTTCAGCACCCGGTTCACGGAGCTGGTGGGCGTACCGCCCAGCGTGTACCGCGAGGACCCGGTGCTGGCGGGTCAGGGCGTGGACACCGCCGGGCTGCCGGCGTGCATCGCCAAGCAGGTCACCCGGCCGGTCAGGAATCGAGAAGCGCGCACCGGCTGACCGGATCTAGCGTGGCTCTCATGAGCACGCAGCCGAGCATCACCATCCACCAGACCTTCCTGCCGCACACCGACCCCGAGGCGTCGCTGGCGTTCTACCGTGACGCCCTGGGCTTCGAGGTCCAGCTCGACGTGGGGCAGGGCACCATGCGCTGGATCACCGTGGGGCCCGCCGGGCAGGACACCTCGATCGTGCTGACTCCGCCCGCCGCGGACCCGGGCGTCACGGACGCCGAGCGGCAGACGGTCGCGGAGATGATGGCCAAGGGCACCTACGCCGCGGTCATCCTCGGTACGCACGACCTGGACGCCACGTTCGAGCGGGTGCAGGCCAGCGGGGCCGAGGTCATGCAGGAGCCCGTCGACCAGCCCTACGGGTTCCGGGACTGCGCGTTCCGCGACCCGGCGGGCAACACCGTGCGCATCAAGCAGCTCTGAGGCCCGCACCGTGTGCATCCCCGGCCTGTCCGCACCTCCTGGAAGGTCCAGCATGAACGCAGCCAGCACCACCACCACGACTCCTGGCACGACTCCTGGCACGACGCCGGGCACCGCCTCCGCGACCGGTACGCCCGACGCCGTCCACCCGGCCGACCGGCACGACACGATCGCCGTGCACGGCGCACGGGAGAACAACCTGCGCGACGTCAGCCTCCGGGTGCCCAAGCGCCGCCTGACGGTGTTCACCGGCGTGTCCGGATCCGGCAAGAGCTCGCTGGTGTTCGCCACCATCGCCGCCGAGTCGCAGCGGATGATCAACGAGACCTACAGCGCGTTCGTGCAGGGCATGATGCCGTCGCTGTCCCGGCCCGACGTCGACCTGCTGGAGGGGCTGACCACGGCCATCGTCGTCGACCAGGAGCGGCTGGGGGCCAACCCGCGCTCCACCCTGGGCACCGTGACGGACACGAACGCGCTGCTGCGCGTGCTGTTCAGCCGTCTCGGCACACCGTCGGCGGGCCCCGCGGTCGCCTACTCGTTCAACGTGCCCGCCCGGACGGCCTCCGGCGTGATGACGTCGGCCACCGGTGAGAAGCAGATCGTGCGCGAGGCGCTCTACCACGGCGGGATGTGCCCGCGGTGCGAGGGCCGCGGCACCGTCTCCGACATCGATCTCGCCGAGCTGGTCGACGAGGACAAGTCGCTCAACGAGGGCGCCATCACCGTGCCCGGCTACAAGGCGGGCGGCTGGTCGGTGCGGTTCTTCACCGAGTCCGGGTACCTCGACGGCGACAAGCCGATCCGCGACTACACCGACACCGAACGGCACGACTTCCTCTACCGGGACGCGACCAAGCGCAAGATCGGCGGCGCCAACCTCACCTACGAGGGACTGGTGCCGCAGGTGCGCCGCTCGATGCTCACCAAGGACCGCGACGCCCTCCAGCCCCATTTGCGCGCGTTCGTGGACCGGGCCGTCACGTTCATCACCTGCCCGGAGTGCGACGGCACCCGCCTGGCCGCGAGCGCCCGCGCCTCGAAGATCCGCGGCATCAGCATCGCCGACGCGTGCGCCATGCAGATCAGCGACCTGGCCGCGTGGGTGCACGGCCTGGACGAGCCGTCCGTGGCGCCGCTGCTGAGCAACCTGGGCAACCTGCTGGACAAGTTCGTCGAGATCGGTCTGGGCTACCTGTCCCTGGACCGGCCGTCGGGCACGCTGTCCGGGGGAGAGGCGCAGCGCACCAAGCTGATCAGCCACCTCGGCTCCGCGCTGACGGACGTCACCTACGTGTTCGACGAGCCCACCATCGGCCTGCACCCCCACGACATCCGGCGCATGAACGACCTGCTGCGGCAGCTGCGCGACAAGGGCAACACCGTGCTCGTCGTCGAGCACAAGCCCGAGACCATCGCGATCGCCGACCACGTGGTCGACCTGGGGCCCGGCGCCGGCAGCGCCGGCGGCACCATCTGCTTCGAGGGCACCGTGGCCGACCTGCGCACCAGCGACACCCTCACCGGGCGGCACCTGGGCGACCGCGCCCGCCTCAAGGACGAGACCCGTACACCCACGGGCACGCTGGAGATCCGGGGCGCGAGCACCCACAACCTGCGCGACGTCGACGTCGACGTGCCCCTCGGCGTGCTGTGCGTCGTCACCGGTGTCGCAGGCTCCGGCAAGAGCTCCCTGATCCACGGCAGCCTCGCGGGCCGTGACGGCGTCGTCATCGTGGACCAGTCCGCGATCAAGGGCTCCCGGCGCTCCAACCCCGCCACCTACACCGGGCTCCTGGATCCGGTCCGCAAGGCGTTCGCCAAGGCCAACGGCGTCAAGCCCGCCCTGTTCAGCGCCAACTCCGAGGGCGCCTGCCCCACCTGCAACGGCAACGGCGTCGTCTACACCCAGCTCGGCTTCATGGACACCGTCGCCACCACCTGCGAGGAGTGCGAGGGCAAGCGGTTCCAGGCCGCCGTCCTGGAGTACCGGCTCGGCGACGGCGAGACCGGCCGCAACATCGCCGAGGTCCTGGGCATGTCGGTCACCGAGGCCGAGGAGTTCTTCGGCAGCGGCCCCGCCCGCACCCCGGCCGCGCACAAGATCCTGCAGCGCCTGTCCGACGTCGGCCTCGGCTACCTCACGATCGGACAACCCCTGACCACCCTGTCCGGCGGCGAGCGGCAACGCCTCAAGCTCGCGACCTACCTCGGCGAACCCGGCGGCGTCTACGTCCTGGACGAGCCGACCGCCGGCCTCCACCTCGCCGACGTCGAGAACCTGCTCGCGCTGCTCGACCGGCTCGTCGAGCACGGCAAGTCCGTCGTCGTGATCGAGCACCACCAAGCGGTCATGGCCCACGCCGACTGGCTCATCGACCTCGGACCCGGCGCCGGCCACGACGGCGGGCAGGTCGTGTTCGAGGGCACGCCCGCCGACCTGGTCGCCCAGCGGTCCACCGTCACGGGGGAGCACCTGGCACAGTACGTCCAGCAGTAGGCCGTCCGTCAGCCCCCGGCACGCACCAGACCCGACTCGTACGCGCACACCACCATCTGCGTCCGGTCCCGCAGCCCGAGCTTGCTCAGGATGCGGGACACGTGCGTCTTGACGGTCTGCTCCGCCAGGAACAGCTCCGTGGCGATCTCCGCGTTCGACCGCCCGCCCGCCACCAACCGCATCACGTCCAGCTCCCGGTCCGTCAACGCCCCCAGCGTGGCGTCCGGCGCGGAAGGCCGCATCGGACGCGCCGCGTAGTCCGCGATCAGCGCCCGCGTGATCTTCGGCGACAGCAACGCCTCACCCGCGGCCACCACCCGCACCGCATGCGTCAGCTCCTCCGGCGGCGAGTCCTTCAGCAGGAACCCGCTCGCCCCCGCCCGCAACGCCGAGAACACGTACTCGTCCGCGTCGAACGTCGTCAGGATGATCACCTTGGGCCCCGTACCCGGCATCCTCATGATCGTGCGCGTCGCGTCCAGACCGTTCACCTTCGGCATCCGGATGTCCATCAGCACCACGTCCGGCCGCGTGCGCCGCACCACCTCGGCGATCCCCACGCCGTCGTCCGCCGTCCCCACCACCGTGATGCCCTCGTGCGCCTCAAGGAGCGCCGCGAACCCCGCACGGATCATCGACTGGTCGTCGACCACCAGCACACGGATCGGTTCGGCGTCGGAGAGCGGCACCCACCCAACCTAGCCGACACCCCCGACTTCGCTCTCACGGGTGACGCGACACACCCACCCCAGGGCATAACCTGCCGGTGATGGACCACCCACACACCGCACCCGCGACAGCGGGCACCGCGCCGGGCACCGCACCCGCCCGCGGCGCTCGCCGACCCCGGCTGCGCTCCCTGCGCTCCCTGGCCCGGCTCGACCTGACCGCGTCCTCCATCGCCCGCCGAGAGGTGGTCTGGCTCTGGACCGTGGTCATCGTCGCCGCCGTCGCCCTCGCCGCCGTCGGCTGGCCCGTGACCGCCACCGGCTACGACACGCACCCCGCCGCGGCCATGAGCCTCACCCTGCTGCACTGCGCCGCCGCGATCCTCGCCGTCCGCTGGCCCTGGGCCGGCCTCGGCGCCTCCGTCGCAGCAGCCCTGCCGCTCATGATCGTCACCTCCCACGCCGGCCCCGCCTGGCCGTGGCCCTGGCCCGTGACCGTGCTGCTCACGCACTGCCTCACCGTGCTCGTGCTGGCCCTGCGCCACCCCTGGTACTGGGCCGCCTCCCTCTGGCTCGCCGGCGCCCTGCTCACCGTCCTGACACCCGCGGCCCTGTCCCACCACCTCGCCCAGGGCGGCGTCGCCAACGGCGTCGTCCTGGTCTCCCTCAGCGGCGGCATCGCCCTGGTCGGCGTCCTCATGCGCCTGTGGATCCTCAGCATCGTCCGCATGGAACAGGCCGAACGCCTCAGCGCCGCCGAGACCACCCGCCGCCGCGAGCTCGAGGAACGCAACCGCATCGCCCGCGAGCTGCACGACGTCGTGGCCCACAGCATGTCCGTCATCACCGTCCAGGCCACCACCGCCCGCTACCGCCAACCCGGCCTCGAACCCGCCGTCCAGCAGGAGTTCGAGGAGATCGCCACCTCCTCCCGCCGCGCCCTGGCCGAGATGCGCGGCCTCCTCGGCATCCTCCGCGGCCACGACACCGCCCCCACCGCACCCCTGCCCGGACTCGCCGACGTCGCCGACCTCATCGAGTCCACCCGCGCCTCCGGCATCGAGATCACCTACACCGGCACCACCGCAGAGGTCCCCGAAGCCGTCGGCCTCACCGCCTTCCGCGCCGTCCAGGAAGCCCTCAGCAACGCCCTGCGCCACGCCCCCGGATCCACCGCCGCCGTCACCATCACCCTCTCCGACGACGCCCACGACCTCCTCGTCAACGTCACCAACACCGCCCCCGCCCGCCACGACGAACCCACCCCCGGCGCCCGCCTCGGCCTGGCCGGCATCCGCGAACGCGCCGCCGCCCTCGGCGGCACCGTCACCACCGGCCCCACGCCCGACGGCGGCTTCGAGCTCACCGCCACCCTCCCCGTCACCCAGGACGACGACCCACTACTCACGTAGGGGGTCCGAATGGCTCCCACGGGGGACGCCACACCCACGACCCCGTTCCTAGGTTGACGCCATGACGACGACCGAGGCCCCGCCGCGGGCGGCCCGACAACGCCGCACCGCCCGCAACGCGCAGACCAACGACTACTTCGACCTCGTCGAACGAGCCAACGCCGCAGGCCTCATGGGCCGCCGCGTCGGCTGGTACGTCGGCCGCACCACACTCGTCGCCGCCGCACTGGCACTCGCGTTCACCCTGCTGCTCACCCTGGGCCACACCTGGTGGCAGCTCGCCGTGGCCGCCCTGTTCGGCATCGTGTTCACCCAGGGCGCGTTCCTCGCCCACGACGGCGGGCACATGCAGATCTTCGCCTCCGGCCGCCGCAACGAGTGGTTCTCCCGCATCGTCGGCAACCTCGTCGTCGGCCTCTCCATCGGCTGGTGGAACCGCAAGCACAACCGCCACCACGGCCACCCCAACGTGATCGGCAAGGACGGCGACATCGCCACCGGCGCACTCGTGTTCGTCCCGGGCCAGGAGCAGGGCCGCACCGGCATCCTCGGCTGGGTCACCCGCCGCCAGGGCTGGCTGTTCTTCCCCATGCTGACCCTGTTCGGCCCCGTGCTGCACGCCAACTCGGTCCAGACCCTCGCCACCGTCCCCGGGATCAAGCACCGCGGCGCCGAGGCGGTCCTGCTCGGCATCCGCCTCATCGGGTTCCCCGCCCTCGTGCTCCTCACGCTCGGCCCCGCCCTCGGCACCGCGTTCCTCGCCGTCCAGCTCGCCGTGTTCGGCACCTACATGGGCGCCACCTTCGCCCCCAACCACAAGGGCATGCCCCTGCTGCCCAAGGACCTCAAGATCGACTTCCTGCGCCGCCAGGTCCTCACCTCACGCAACATCCGCGGCGGCCGGTTCGTCGAGTGGGCCATGGGCGGCCTCAACTACCAGGTCGAGCACCACGTCTTCCCCCGCATGCCCAGCGTCAACCTGCGCCACGCACGCCCCATCGTCCAGGACTTCTGCGCCGAGCACGACATCCCCTACACCGAGACCGGACTGCTCGAGTCCTACGGGATCATCGTCGACTACCTCAACCGCGTCGGCCTCGGGCACGCCGACCCCATGGACTGCCCCATCGTCGCGCAGTACCGCTGACCCCACCCCCAGCACCCGGACGACGGCGCTCGCGGTGAGCGCCGGGACGCCGTCGGCGGCGTCGCACCCCGGAACCACCGAGGCGCGACGCCGCCGACGTGCGTCGTCACGCGGCCGGTACGACCGCGTCCAGGAGGGCGAGCTCGTCCTGCGTGAGGCGCAGGGCGCCCGCGGCGACGTTCTGCTCCAGGTGGGCGACGCTGCCGGTCCCGGGGATGGCCAGCACGTGCGGGCCGCGGTGCAGGGTCCAGGCGAGGCGGACCTGCGCCGGGGTGACGCCGTGGGCCTTCGCGACCGTGGCCAGCTCGGCGTCGCCTGTCGGGGCGCTGTCGGACGGCGCGCCGTCTGCCGGTGCGGAGCCGGACGGGCTGGGCGCCGCACCCGCGACCGCGAAGAACGGCACGAACGCGATGCCGTGCTCCCCGCAGAGCGCGAGCAGCTCGTCGGCGGACCGGTTGGTCAGGCCGTACTGGTTCTGCACGCACACGACAGGCGCCACCGTCAGCGCCTCGGTGAGCTGCTCCGGCAGCACGTTCGAGATGCCGAGGTGCCGGATCAGACCGGCGTCGCGCAGCTCGGCGAGGGCACCGAAGTGCTCGGCCACCGACTCCCGGTCCTGCTCGTGCCCGGTGCCCCAGCGCAGGTTGACCACGTCGAGGTGGTCACGCCCGAGCTGGCGCAGGTTCTCCTCGACCTGGCCGCGCAGCTGGTCGGGGCGGGCCATCGGTTCGAACCCGCCGTCCCGGGACCGGGCCGGGCCCACCTTGGTGGTGATGACCAGGTCGTCGCCGTAGGGCTGCAGAGCGGTGCTGATCAGCTCGTTGGCGGAGCGGCCGGGCGTGAAGTAGAACGCGGCGGTGTCGATGTGGTTCACGCCGAGCTCCACGGCCCGGCGCAGCACGGCGATCGAGTCCGCGCGCGGCCGCGGCGGGTCCCAGGGCATGCCCATGAGCCGCATGGCGCCGAGGCCGATGCGGTGGACCGTCCGGTCGCCGAGCTGCCAGGTGCCGGCTGCGGCGGCGTCGGGGGTCGTGGTGGTGGTCGGGTCGGTGGGTGTTGTCGTCATGCGTCCAGCGTCACGCCGTCTGCCGCGGGTCCCGGCACGATGGCAGGTTGTTGCCGTCCTTGGCACGGGGGAGCGGCAGGAGGGAGGATCGTGGTCATGCAGACGGGCCAGGCCGTGACCATCGTGCGCGGGGAGCAGGAGCTCATGGAGCGCACCATGCACCTGTTCGCGACCGCCACCGAGGTGTCGTGTGCCGCCAACGACCTCGCGACGTGGGCGGCCGCCCAGACGTCGGAGGAGCTCGCCCACCTGGTCCGGCACCGCCGGCCCGGCGACGTGAAGATCCGCAAGGTCTACCGTTCCGCCCTGCTGCTGGACGCCTTCGCGGCCCGAGGTCTGGCCCGCGACCGGGACCGGCACGGTGCGCAGATCCGGATCACCACCGAGGAGATCAACGAGACGATCATCCTCGACCGCCGGCTGGTGATCATCGCCGGCGACCTCACCGCAGGGCAGCGCAGCTACAGCGTGATCACCCAGCCCGAGACCGTGCAGGGCGTCACCTCGCTGTTCGAGGCGGCGTGGCGCTCGGCCACCGACCTGGCGGTCTACGACGCGCGGATCGCCGACATCCGCCGGATCGCGCCCCAGGTGCTGGACCTGCTCGGCCAGGGCGTCAAGGACGAGACGGCCGCTCGCATGCTCGGGCTGGGCGTGCGCACCTACCGCCGTCGGGTCGCGGAGCTGATGGAGGCGCTCGGTGCCGGCTCCAGGTTCCAGGCGGGCGTGAGGGCCCGGGAGCTTGGGCTGGTCTGACGTCGGGCCGGGGCGGGCGTCGGGCCGGGGCGGGCGTCGGTAGGGCCTGGGCGGGGGAGCGGGGCGTGTCAGTGGCGGGTGCGAGACTCCTGCCGTGACCGAACGCGCCCCCGTACCGACCGACACCGTCCTCCGGCTCGCCGCGATCCTCGAACACCTGCCGGAGTGCAAGGAGCACGACGCCTGGACGGGTGTCGCATGGAAGACGCGGGGAGCGACGGTCGCACACGTGTTCGGGGGAGAGGACGGCCTGGTCCGGATCACGTTCCGCGCCGAACCCGACGAGGTCGAGGCGTTCCAGCACCTGGGCCCGCAGTACTTCAAGGCGGACTGGGGAAGCAACGTCGTCGGACTGGTGCTGGACGAGGCCACGGACTGGGAGGAGCTGACCGAGCTGCTCACCGATTCGTACTGCATCCAGGCACCGCAGCACCTGGCGGAGCAGGTCGACCGGCCGGGCATCCGGGATGCCGGATGAGTAGTGTCGTGTCATGACGCACTCAGGCGGAACGGTGGATCGCACCCTGGTGCAGAACTGGGTGCGCGACTACGAGCGGCTGTGGCGCACGCCCGGCACGGAGCGTCTGGCCGACCTGTTCAGCGCCGACGCCTCGTACCTGACGTCGCCGTGGGCGGAACCGATCGTGGGGCTGCCGGCGCTGCGGGAGTTCTGGGACGCGCACCGCGACGGCCCGGACGAGGCGTTCACGATGACCAGCGAGGTGGTCGCGGTCGACGGTCCGACGGCGGTGGTACGGGTCGCCGTGGAGTACGAGGCTCCTGACGGGAGCTGGCGCGATCTGTGGCTGCTCACGTTCGACGGCGCCGGACGCTGCGCGGCGTTCGAGGAATGGCCGATCGCGCCGTCCCGTGGTTCTGCCGTGTGACTGCGTCCGCGTAGCTGCGTCCGCGTAGCTGCGTCCGCGTAGCTGCGTCGTGGCAAGTGGTTCAGGCCAGATTCTGCACCCGGTGCTTGTGTTTCCGGTCTTCAGCAGCAGAACCGATAATGCACATTATGTCATTTCGACGGCGATGCAGGGGTGTCTTGCCTCTGCCCCGCGGTGCAGGCGGCCGGGTTCATACCTTCGCGCTCAGAGTCCCCACGCACCGCTTCGCACCGAGCTCTCTCGCAAGCCCTGAGATCGCTGCGCAAATTTGCTGACCGCAACGTGGCGGGCTGCCGCGTGAGCCGGCACGTTGCCCGCAGCGCCACGGGCCGCCGAAGAGCCTTTCGGCCGTTCGGTCCATTGCACGACGCCGGAGCCTGTGTTCGGTCCGATGTCCTGAGATCGGCCCATCGCACGACCGATCTCAGGACATCGGACCGAACACACTGTCGCCACCGATGCATCGGACCGAACGCGCTGTCATCACCGGCGCATTCGACCGAGCTCGCCGTTGCTACCGGTGCGGATGACCGAAACCCCTCCGGCGTCACCGTGCGGATGACCGAATCAGCCCGCCGTGGCCGTGTGGATCGCCGAACGGGACTGGCGCGTCTTCGTGGTTGGCCCCGGTTGCACGCCGGGCCGTTCTGGAGTGGTCACCCTTCCCCGCCCTCTTCCGCACCAGGTCGTGACCACTGCTCTAAAGGATTGTGTATAGCGCAACACAAACCTATGCAAACCTCAGCATACTGGGGCGGCAGCGCACCGAAAACGAGCGGCGATCGGCGGCGTCCGGGACATACGATCCGGAGACGATGAACCTCGACGGCATGCTCGCGGCGTCCACGCGCACCGTGGTGCTCGTGGAGGGCGACAGCGACCGTGCGGCGATCGACGCTCTCGCCGCACGCCGGGCGCTCCCCCTGCCGGACCTCGGCGTGCAGATCATCGCCATGGGTGGCATCACGAACATCGGCCACTACCTCGCGGCCCTGGCAGAGGTCGCCGATCCGGAGGTCGCCGCCCCGGAGATCACCGATCCGCACAGCAGCACCCGGCTCCGTGCACCCGGCACCGACCTCGCAGAAGGACACCGGTCCCCCGGTGAGGGACCCCCCGCTGGCGAGCGACTCCCCGCTGTCGAGCACACAACCCCACCCCCCACCGGCCCGGCCCGGACGGTACGCCTGTGCGGCCTGTACGACGCCGCCGAGGAGCGCTTCGTCGTCAACGGCCTCGACCGCGCCGGCCTGCGTCCGTCCGCGAGCGCCGCTCCCCTGGCGAGCGCCGGTTTCTTCCGGTGCGAGCGTGACCTGGAGGACGAGCTGCTCCGGGCCGTGGGCACCGAGCGGTTCCTGGCGCTGATCGGGTCGGAGGGTGAGCTGGGCAGCTTCGAGCGGCTGCGGCGTCAGCCGGCCCAGCAGGGGTGGTCCACCACGCGGGTGCTGCACCGGTTCCTCGGGAGCCGGAGCGGCCGCAAGGAGCGGTATGCGCGCCGCCTGGTGGAGGTGCTCCCCCTGGACCGGGTGCCGGAGCCGCTGGACGCGGTCCTGCGGCGGGCGGTGGGTGACGGCGTCGCTCAGGGGCTTCAGGGGCGTCGCGGGTCCAGCACGACCATCCCGGCGCGCGGGGCGGAGTCCATGGCCGGGACCAGCTCGGCGGCCTCGGCCATGCCGACCACCCGGCCCAGCAGGTCCTGCGGGCGCAGCGCCCCGGACGACACGAGGCCGAGCATCTCGGGGTAGTCGGCGGCGGCCATGCCGTGGCTGCCGAGCACGTCGAGCTCCCAGGCGATGACGCGGCCCATCGGAACGCGCGGGCCGCCGTCGACCGGGGCGAAGAGCCCTACCTGGACGTGTCGGCCGCGGCGGCGCAGGCTCGTGATCGCGTCGGCGCAGGTCTGCTCGCTGCCTACGGCGTCGACGGCGACGTGCGCACCCCCGCCGGTGAGCTGGTGCACCACGGTGGGTACGTCGAGCCCGTCGGCGAGGACGGTGTGCGTGGCGCCGGCGCGGCGTGCGGCGTCCAGGGCGGCCGGGGTGCGGTCGACGGCCACGACGTGGGCGCCGCGGGCCACGGCGATCATGACGGCGCTGAGCCCGACGCCACCGGCGCCCACCACGACTGCCCACTCCCCTGCCCGGACCTGGGCGCGTCCGGCCACGGCGCGGTAGGCGGTGGCGAACCGGCACCCGAGGCTCGCGGCGGTCTCGAGCGTGATGTCGTCCGGGACGGCGACGAGGTTGGCGTCGGCGGCGTGCAGGACGACGAGCTCGGCGTAGGAGCCCCAGTGGGTGAAGCCGGGCTGGGTCTGGTCGGGGCAGACCTGGGCCTGCCCCGTGCGGCACCAATGGCAGGTGCCGCAGCCGCTGACGAACGGCACGGTGACCCGGTCCCCCACGTGCCAGCGCGTGACGCCCGCGCCCACCTGCGCGACGGTGCCGGCGAGCTCGTGCCCGGGGACGTGCGGCAGGGTGGTGATGTCGGCGTCGTGCCCGGACCAGGCGTGCCAGTCGCTGAGGCACAGGCCGGTGGCGTGCACTCGGACGACGACACCGCCGTCGGGCGCGACGGGGTCAGGGACCTCGCGGACCTGGACGGGACCGTGGAACTCGTCGAACTGGATGGCGCGCACCCGCGGATTCAACCACGGGCACCCGCACCGTGTCCGGCAGGTGCCCCTACTCCCCTGCCAGGATCTGCCGCACCGGGTCGAACGCCTCCATCAGCTCCTGCCCCACCACCACGTACGAGATGCCCAGACGCTCGCGGCGTTCGCGGAGCTGGTCGGCCATCCGGGCCGGTGAACCGGTCACGACGGACACGGCTCCGGAGGCCGCGAGCGCCGTCGGGTCGATGGTGGTGGCGAGGTAGCGGGGTACGGCGTCGCCGACGGCCATGAGGTTGATGTTGAGCTCGGGGGGTCGGGGCAGGGTGCGGGTGGTGGTGGCGTCGTGGACGTGCTGGACGAGGCGGGTGGCGGTGGTGGTGTCGGCGTCGAGGGGGATGCCGAGGGCGATGGTGTCGGCGTGCTGGGCGGCGAGGGTGAGCATGCGGGGTCCGCCGGCGCCGATGAGGAGGGGGACGCGGGGCAGGTCGGGCCCGTGGGGCGTGATGGTGGCGTCGGTGGTGGTGTAGTGCGGTCCGTGGGTGGTGACGGTCTCGCCGTCCAGGAGGCGGCGGATGATGTCGACGGACTGGGTGAGGCGGGCGACGCGGACGGCGGCGGGGTCGAGGGGTTGTCCGAGCATGGCGTTGTCGGGTGCGGTGCCGCCGTGGCCGGCGCCGATGCCGAGCTCGAAGCGTCCGCCGGACAGGTGGCTGAGGGTGGCGGCGTCCCTGGCGACGTGGACGGGGTGGCGGAAGTCGTTGGCCAGGACGTAGGTGCCGAGGTGGAGGTGGGTGGTGGCGGTGGCTGCGGCGGCGAGGAGGGGGACGACGGACAGGCCGTGGGCGATGCTGTCGGGCATGACGAGGGTGTCGTAGCCGAGGTGCTCGATGTGGCGGGCGGTGTCGGGCCAGGCGGTTCCGGTGGGTGCGTGGGTGGCGACGATGCCGAAGCGGAACGGTGGGGTGCTCATGGTGGTCTCCGTCCTGGGTGCGTTCTTCAGGCAACTGTGCGCCGGCGGGTGGGGCAAGGACATTCGGTGGCAGGCGAATCGGTGTTCGCGGGGTGGGTTGCGGGTGTGCCGGGGCCGGTGTGGTGGGGGTGGGTCTTGTCGCAGGTCAGGGGCGCATTCCGGCATATCGGGAGTGTCAGTGGTGGCGCTTAGGGTGGCGGTCATGGTCGCTCCTCCGCGCCTTGAGCGCATCACTGTCGACGAAGCCGTGCGCCGTTATCTGGCGGCGGTGGAGGTCGAGACGATCCGTGGTGTCCTGTCTCCTGCGACGGCGCGCAGCTATACGCGTGACGTGACGGAGTTCGGGCGGTTGGCGGGCCGGGAGCGGGTCCTGGACGACGTGACGGGTGCTGACGTGGACACGGTGCTGGTGCGGTACCAGTCGGCGCCGGACGCCCGGTACACGGATCCGGGCCGTAAGCCGGGTCCGGGGCGCAGCACGGCGACGGTGAACCGGTTCCGGCAGTCGGTGACCCGGTTCTTCGCGTACGCGGCGCGGGAGTGCTGGGTGCAGGCGGACCCGATGCAGTGGGCGGCTCCCCCGGCGAAGGTGCGGGGCACGTTGCGCACGGCGCGGACGGCGTTGTCGGCGGGGGCGGCGCGGAGCCTGCTGGCGGTCGCGCCGACGGAGGCGCCGGCGCGGACGGACCAGGATCTGGTGCTGCGGGACCGGTTGGTGGTGGCGCTGCTGCTGGTGCTGGGTCCGCGGGTCTCGGAGCTGGCGCGCGCTGACCTGGACGACGTGGCGCGGGAGCCGGGGCGGGCGACGTGGCGGATCCGCGGCAAGGGTGGCAGTACGCGCACGGTGACGCTGTCGCCGCCGCTGTCCAGGGCGTTGGAGGACTACCTGTCGGGTCTGCGCCCGTCGCTGGCGGCCAAGCGGCCGCAGGACGAGGACGCGCAGCGTGCCCTGCTGCTGTCGTGGCGTGGCCGCCGGATCGACACCCAGGCGATCCGGGCGCTGCTGGCGCGGGCGGTGCGCCGCATGCCTGCGCCGTACCAGCGCGAGGCGACGCCGCACGCGCTGCGGCACACCACGGCGACGCTGCTGGTGGCCGACGGGTGGGACGTGAAGGTGGTGGCGGAGCTGCTGGGGCACGCGTCGATCGCCACGACCGGTGTGTACCTGGACCGGATCGAGGGTGAGCTGGCGGCGGCGATCCGGTCGCACCCGCTGGCGGGCGCGATGGAGTGAGGGGGCGCGCTCAGCGGGGTGCGGACGAGGGCAGGGTCACCGTGACCCTGGTCCCCTCCCCCGCGGTGCTCTGTACGTCGAGGGTGCCGCCGTGGGCGTCGACGATGGCCTGGGCGACGGGAAGCCCGAGGGCGATCTCACGGGGCCGGCGGGGGGCGCCGTCGGGCCCGTGAGGGCGGGTGGTGAGTCGTGCGAGCTCGTCGGGGTGCAGGCCGGTGCCGGTGTCGGACAC
Source organism: Promicromonospora sp. MS192 (assembly GCF_049532985.1). Taxonomy (GTDB): domain Bacteria; phylum Actinomycetota; class Actinomycetes; order Actinomycetales; family Cellulomonadaceae; genus Promicromonospora. Next base: position 2,012,541 of record NZ_CP186693.1, read on the forward strand.
CTCGAGCAGGACCCGGCGGCCCGCCGGGCCGTCCGTGGCCCCGGTCGGTGGCCTGGGCCCGCCGGGACCGTGGTCGTCCTGGACGTCGACGCGCAGCGTGACGGCGCCGCCGCGTGGTGTGTGCCGGAGGGCGTGGCTCACCAGGGTGTCGACCATCTGCGCCAGGAGCTCCGGGTCGCCCGGCACCGTGGCCGGGTCCGTGCCTGGGTGCGCGTCCGGGTCCGTGCGCAGATCCGTGGTGGTGTCCGGTGTCGTCACGGTGAGCGTCAGCCCGGCGGCGTCGACCGCGGGGCCGAGCTCCTCGGCGCGGGCCCGTACGACCCGGGCCAGGTCCACGTCCCTGGGGTGCACGTCGAGCTGCCCTGCCGCGAAGCGGGCGCTGACCATGAGCTCGTCGGTCAGGTGCAGCAACCGCCGCCCGTTGCGCTCGATCACGCCCACGTACCGGTGCTGCTCAGGCGTGAGCGTGTCCGTGTCCAGGAGCTGTGCGTACCCGAGCACCGAGGTCAGGGGCGAGCGCAGCTCGTGACTGAGCATCGCGATCAGGTCGTACTGCGTCTGCCCGGCGGGTTGTGCCTGGCGGTCCCGTACCAGCCGTGCCACTCCCGCACTGCCCAGGGCCACCACGAGGGCGACCAGAGGCATCACCACGGTCCGGGGCACGAGCAGGTCGACGGCGGCCTCGGGTGCCGCGAGCGCCGTGGCGACCTGGACGCCGGTCGCGGCGGCGACGGCCAGCACCACGGCGGACCATGACCCGCGCAGTCCCAGGGTGGCTGCGGGCAGTACGAGCAGCGCGTCCGCGGCGGTGACGGCGGCGCCGGAGCCGTCCTGCAGGGCCACCAGGGCGCCCATCTGCGCCAGTGGCAGCACGGACTGCCACGTGTCGGCGACGCGGGCCCACGGGATCAGTACGCCGGCGTTCTGCACGGCCAGGACGAGCAGCAGGCCGAGCCACATGCCGAACCAGGTGGCGGCCCCTGCCTGGACCGGTCCGCCCGGCACGAGGAAGGTGAGCAGCCATGTGATCGCGTACAGGACCGTGAACGGCACCTGCCGCAGTCCTACCGCCTCGGGTGCCAGGAACCGGTCCACGAGCCCTCCTCCGCTCGGTGACGGCCCCTGCCCCAGGCCGCCCCGCCTAGTTCCGACGGTAGGCAGGAACCCCGTGCCGCGCCCGTCGTCGTACGGGTGTCATACCGGTGTCATGCGGGTGTCAGTGGAACGTGGAGGCGTAGTACGTCTGCTGGTCCACGTTCTCCACGGTCACGTCTCCGGTGCGTTCCAGGTGGCGGCGCAGGTGGTCGGCGAACCGCAGCGACTCGTCGTTGAACCGGGACACGTCGTAGGCGCACACCACGCGGTGCTCGGCGAGGTGGGCGACCAGGGTGTCGATCATGTCCATGAAGGTGCGGGTGGACCGGCGGTGCGGGTGCACGAGCGTGAACCCGACGTACCAGACTGCGCCGCGGGCGGCGTGCTCGGGGTAGCGGGCGGCGAAGAACTCCGGGCTCACCCAGGGCACGGCGGCGAGGTCGGTCGCGAGCGTGGTCAGCCCGACCGCCTCGCCGTGCTCGTCCCGGGCCAGCAGCTTGGTCACGCGCGGGTCGGTCATCTCGGCGTCGAACTCCTGGCGGTGCAGCACGTGCCGGGCGGCGGCGCGGGTGCGCAGCGGCTCGAAGGCCTCCAGGTACAGGGCCCAGAACCGGTCCGCGACCGCGCCGGAGACCGTCTCGCGCAGGACGACGTCAGCGTCCATGGCCCGGCACCCCCCAGCCGACGCTGCGGTAGGTCGCGACCACCACGGCGCACACGGGCAGCGTCCGGCACGTGATGCCCACGATGCGCCGCCCCTGGGGCCGGTAGGTGCCGCCGCGGGTGGCGGACAGGTCCTCCAGGCTGTGCGTGAGGTCTGCGGAGACCTGCTCGCGCGAGGGGCCCTCGTGCTCGACGAACAGGCCGGCCCCGTCGCCGTCGTCGTGCCGGGACCAGGCGATGCCCGCCCAGGCGTCGTGCCCGGGCAAAGAGGCGTGCGCCCGGGCGTACACGCAGTACAGGGCGTCCCCGTGCCCGCCGCGCAGCTGTCCCGGCCCGTCCACCTCCTGGACGCGGCTGCCGGGCGGGATGATCGAGCTGAGCCGGATGAGGTTGAAGTCGCTCACGCCCGCGCTCGCCAGGGCGGCGTCGAACGCGGCCAGGGTGGTGCGCCCGGTGCCGGTCCCGGCACTGACACGGATGACCAGTGGGTCGGGCCGCGGATCGGTCAGTCGGTCAGTCAGTGGGTCAGTCATGGTGTCCTCGAGGACGGGAGATCGCCGGACTCGCCGAGCCCACCGGTGCGCCCGGCCGCGGCGTCCAGCAGGTCCAGCACGGAACGCAGCACGGCGTCGGGCGCCGCCTGCCCCTTGGTCAGGAACACGGTACGGCCCAGCTGGAGGTCCTTCCGTTCCTGCGTGCCGACCTCGGCACCCGAGTAGACGACCAGCGGCACCCGGCGCAGCCGCCCGTCACGCCGCAGGTCGGCCACCAGCTCCCGCCCGCCCCCGCCGGACACGGTGAGGTCCAGGACCACGAGGTCCGGGTCGGCGCCGTGCGCCAGCGCTCCCCTGGCCTCCTCCACCGAGCGCGCCTGCCGGACGGCGAGACCCCCGTTCTCCAGGACGGTCGCCACCACGCTGCGCAGGTCGTCGTCGTCCTCGACCACGAGGATCCGGCTGTGGTGCGGCTGGCGGCGGATGACGTCCCGGACGGTCTCGATCAGGCGTGCGGGGTCCACGGGCTTGACGAGCCAGTCGTCCGCGAGCGCCGCGGTCTCCAGCACGTCGCCCGGCCGCGTCCCGGACACCACCACGACCGGCACCCCGGCCGTGGCCGCGGACCGTCGCAGCCGGTTGAGCACCTCGGCGCCGCTCGTGCCCGGCATCGCGAGGTCCAGGACGAGCACGTCGGGATGCTCGTCGTCGATGACGTCGAGCACGGCCTGCCCGTCGGTGACGCCCACGACGTCGTACCCGCGTGCCTCCAGGACCGCGCGGAGCACCTCCACGACGTCCGGGTCGTCGTCGGCGACCAGCACCCGGGTCGGTGCCTGGACGCCCTGCTGCCGGGGCTCAGGGGCCCGGCCCGTCTCCGGTGCGGCGCGGCGCAGCGTGAACCGGAAGCTGGATCCGTGCCCCTCGCCCTCGCTGACGGCCCACAACCGCCCGCCGTGCAGCTCCACGATGCTGCGCGCGATCGGCAGCCCGAGCCCGGAGCCACCCCGCTCACGCGTCGTCGAGGCGTCGATCTGCTCGAACCGCCGGAAGACGGCCTCCAGCTTGTCGGGCGGGATGCCGCGTCCCTCGTCCTCGACACGCAGCTCGACGAAGTCCCCCACGGGCACGCTCGTGACGCGCACGGTGCTGCCCGGCGGGGAGAACTTCACCGCGTTGCCCAGCAGGTTGGTCAAGGTCTGCACGATGCGCTCGGCGTCCGCACGGACGACCTCCGTGCTGTGCTGCGGTGCCAGGGTGACGCCGGCCTCGTCGGCCAGGACCGAGACCTGGTCCACCGCGGCGGCCACCAGCTCGCCGACCGGGTGGTCGGCCAGCTCGAGCTGTGTCGTGCCGGCGTCCAGGCGCTCCACGTCCAGGATGTCGTCCACGAGCCGCGCGAGGCGCTCGCTGCTGCCCAGGGCGATGTGGACCATGCGTGCGGCCTGTTCGGGCGCGTCGTGGAACGCTCCACCGTCCAGGAGGCCGAGCGCACCGCGGATGGCGGTCAGCGGGGTGCGCAGCTCGTGGCTCACCACGGACACGAACTCGTCCTTGATGTTCTCCATCTCGCGTCGTTCGGTCACGTCACGGAACGCGACGACCGCGCCGCGGATCCGGCCGTCGTCGCGCAACGGGCTGGCCGTCACCTCGACGGGCACCTCCTTGCCGTCCAGGCGCAGGTAGACGTCCTGCTCGGCCGTGACCGTGATGCCGTCGCGCACCGCCTCGGTGATGTAGCAGTTGTCCGCGGGCAGCCGGGTGCCGTCCTGCGCCGGGGCGTGGAAGGTGGCGTGCGCGTCGCGGCCCACCAGCTCACCGGCGGGCGCACCGAGCGTGTGCGCCGCGGCCGCGTTCACGAACGTCACCCTGCCCTGCAGGTCCACCCCGTAGATCCCGTCGGCCACGGACTCCAGCGTCCGCTCCCGCTCGCTGGCCAGCGAGCGCAGCTGCGCGGTGCGTTCCCGCACCCGCCGCTCCAGCCCGTGCCGCAGGGACTCGTTGTCCACCACCACCAGGATCTGCCGCACCACGACCGCCACGAGCACCGCGACCCACAGCGCGTTCGCCACCCACGGCAGGCCCGCACCACCCTGCGCCTGGGTCACGCGGGTCAGCGCAGCGGCCAGGAACAGGCAGAACGTGACCACCGTGCCCAGCACGGGAGTCCCCTCCCCGGACCGGGTCACGACCGGGGCACCGGAGGCCGCCGGATGGCGCGCGGCCAGGGCGATGGCGAGGTAACCGCCCACCCACCCGGCATCGACCGGGCTGCCGAACGTGAACCCGTCCGTCGCCGACAGCAGAGCGAACGCCACGTCCGCCACCGTGTACAGCACGAACCCGCCACCCACCAGCACCAGCGGCACCCGTTCGGCGGCACTGGACCGCGTCAGCACCTGCACAGCGAGCGTGGCCAGCAGCGCGTCCACCACGGGCAGCGCATACGCCGTGAACGCCGGCTGCGTGGCCTGCGCGACCGGGTCGAGCGCCACGGCGAACAGCGCGATGTACAGCACCGAACCGCCCACCACCACGCTGTCCAGGAGCATCCGCACCAGGTCCTGGCCGCGCGGCCGCACCGCAGGGAACAGCGACAGCCCCACCACCCCGAACAGCAGCGCCGCGATGTAGACGGCGTCACCCGTCTCCGGGTCGCCCGCCAGCCCGGAGTACACGTTCCCGGCCAGCCCCACCACACCACCCAGGGACAGCGCACCCCAGGCACGACGCCGGCGCCCCCTGGACTGCACCGCACGCCAACCGCAGCTCACCGCCGTGACGACACCGGCGGCCGCGAGCGCCACCATCGAGATCTGCTGGCGCACGGACTGCTCCAGCGGCCCGGCCAGCGCCACGACGAACAGCAGGAGCGCCGTGCCGCCGACCCAGCACCAGCGGACGAAGCTCTCCCGTGACCCCTGCGCGGAGCGCGGCGACCCCATACGGCGAGAGTAGGTCAGCCGTGTGGGCCCTGCATTTCACCTTCCGCTTTTCACCTTCCGCTTCTCACTCTGCCCGCGCACCGCGCCCTGACCAGGGACGCGTCAGGTCCACCCGAGCAGGTCCGCGATCTGATCGGGCAGCGTCAACGGGTCGAACGGCTTGGCCAGCACCCCGGCGACCCCGAGCTCCTCGTACCGGCGCCGCTCGGGGGGCTGCACCTTCGCCGTCAGGAAGATGACCGGCACGTCCTGGGTGCGCGGGTTCTCCTGGAGACGGGAGAACGTGGCCGGCCCGTCCATCGCCGGCATCATGACGTCCAGCAGCACCGCGTCCGGGGGGTCTGCCTCGCACGACGCGACCGCCTGGGCACCGTCCGTGGCCACGTCCACGTCCCACCCGGCAACCACCTCCAGGCCGGTCCGGACGACCTCCCGGATCGCCTCCTCGTCGTCGACCACCAGGATCCGTCGGCTCATCGGGCCTCCTCCAGGGCACGCACGTCGGACAGCTTCGGCTTCCGCCCCCTGGACCTGCAGCCAATCCTCCCACCGACCGGGCGCTCGCGGCGGAGGAACACCGGGTGCAGGCCGACGCGCCGGTCATTCCGAGATCCCCGAGGTGGGAGCGGGTACCGTGAGTGCGTGCCGTCCCGCAAGTTTCACAGCCTGCCGAAGCTCACCCTCGACCTGCCCCCGGACTTCGTCCGGCAGGTGCGCACGTTCGCCACGCGCGCGGCGATCGTGGCGGCCGCCGTGCCCGTCACCGCCGCGGTCGCGCTGACCGTCACGGACAAGATCCGGCGGCGCATGCACCCGCTCACGGAGAAGTTCCCCACCGAGAAGCCCCTCACCGAGTACATCGACGAGACCGCCACCACCGTCTACACCTACGGCGCCGACCTGTACGAGGCGATGCTGGAAGCCATCCGCGGCGCCCGCACCTCGGTGATGCTGGAGTCCTACATCTGGAAGGACGACGAGGTCGGGCGGCAGTTCAAGCAGGCCGTCATCGACGCCGCCGACCGTGGTGTCGACGTCTACGTCATCGTGGACGGCTTCGCCAACCTCGTCGTGCCCTACTCGTTCTTCCGCTTCCCGCCGTCGGTGCACGTGCTGCGGTTCCCCGTGCTGCGCCGCGGCATGGCCTACCTGAACGTCCGCACCTCCGGGCGCGACCACCGCAAGATCCTCGTGGTCGACGACGAGATCGGGTTCGTCGGCGGGTACAACATCGGCTCCCTGTACGCCACCCAGTGGCGCGACACCCACGTACGCCTGGCCGGACCGTCCGTGTGGGAGCTGCGCAACGCGTTCGTCGACTTCTGGAACCGGCACCGCAAGCCACGCCACCCCGTGCTGACCGACATCGGGTCGAACACGTGGATGCCGCACCTCAAGGCGGCCCGCAACGCGCCCTCCGAGCTCGTCTTCCCGATCCGCGGCATCTACCTCGACGCCATCGACCGCGCCACCAGCCACGTCTACATCACCCAGGCGTACTTCATCCCCGACCACGACATCCACGCCGCGCTGCTGGCGGCCGCCGCCCGCGGCGTCGACGTCCGCGTCCTGGTACCGCACCGCTCCAACCACGTCGTGGCCGACTGGCTCGCCCGCGGCCAGTACGCCTCCCTGCTGCGCGGCGGCGTCCGCATCTCCCTGTACCAGGGCGCCATGGTGCACGCCAAGACCGCGACCATCGACCGCCGCTGGACCACCATCGGCACCGCCAACATCGACCGGCTCAGCCTCACCGGCAACTACGAGGTCAACCTCGAGATCGTCGACCCCGGCCTGGCCGCCCGCATGGAGGACGTGTTCGCCATGGACCTGTCCAACGCCACCGAGCTCACCCTCGCCCAGTGGGAGGAGCGCGGCACCGTCGCCAAGATCGGCGAGTACCTCCTCATCCCGCTGCGCCCCCTGCTGTAGCACGGGAGCACAGCGGGACCAGGCCGACGGCTCAGACCGTCCTTTCCTCAGGCCGCCAGCGACTCCCCCGCCGTCAGCCGCGCATAGACGTACTGCCCACCGAGCCGCGCCGTGTCCAGCCACCGGCCCGTCAGCATGTGCCCGATGTCGGACAACAGCCCGTCGTGCACCGGGACCACCGTGACCGCCGGAACCGAACGCGCGAAGTCGATCGCCTCCCGCAGCTTCATCCACGGCCCCGACACCGGCACCAGCAGCACGCCGACCTGGCCACCGGGCACCTGCGCGGGCGGCACGAAGGAGTCGCCCGGGTGGTACACGCTGCGCCCGCCGGCCTCGACCAGGTAGGTCACGTTCACCGGCAGGCCAGGCACCTCCGGGTGGATCTCGGCGTGCGCACCCCCGCCCACCGTGACCCGCGCACCGCCGACCTCCAGCACGTCACCGGGCGTCACTGCGTGCAGGCGCTCGCTGGCCGCGCCCGCGGTGGCGAGGTTCTCGATGGCGGACGCCGGCCCCCAGACCTGCGCCGCGGGGGTGGTGCGGAGGTGTTCTGCGACGGCGGCCGGGTCCAGGTGGTCGGCGTGGTCGTGGGTGATCAGCACGGCTGTGGCGCCCGTGAGCGCGCCGGTGTCGCTGAAGGTTCCGGGATCGATGACGACGCGTGCGCCGTCGGGCAGAGCGACCGAGACGCACGCGTGCCCGTGGAAGGTGAGCTGCATGGTGGCAGGCTACGCCCGCCGGGCGGGTGGTGCGGTCAGACGGCGGACCGTGCGGCCCGCCGCTGCGCCAGCTCGTCGCCCTCGACGGCGGGGACGCCGGGCTCGCCCTGCTCGATGGTCTCGGTCGGCATCTGGGACAGGGTGCCCTCGATCTCGCGCCAGACCCGCCCGACGGCGATCCCGAACACGCCCTGACCGCCGGCCACGAGGTCGACGACCTCGTCGGGCGAGGTGCACTCGTACACGCTCGCGCCGTCGGACATGAGGGTGATCTGGGCCAGGTCCTCGACGCCGCGTTCCCGCAGCGCGGTGACGGCGGTGCGGATCTGCTGCAGGGAGACGCCGGTGTCCAGGAGTCTCTTGACGACCTTGAGCACCAGGATGTCGCGGAAGCTGTACAACCGGTGGGTGCCGGACCCGGTGGCGGGCTTGATGCTCGGCTCGACCAGGCCGGTGCGGGCCCAGTAGTCGAGCTGACGGTAGGTGATGCCGGCGATGTGGCACGCCGTGGTGCCGCGGTAGCCGGTCGTGGCGTCCTGCTCCGTCAGGTCCTCACCGAAGAGGAGACCCTGCGCGCCGTGCGGGACCGTAGCGCGTGTGGCTCTCTCACCGCTGGTGTTCACTGTGCCTCCTGGGGTGTCGTGGCCACGCTATGGCGCGTCGTAGGTGATTTCAAAGATGCGCGCCGTGAAACGCCCGGCGTGTCGCGAGTTGTTCCCGGGGCGGGGTGGCGGTCAGCCGTTGCGTCCGGGTCCGGGGCTCCCTCCGCCGGGTGGTCCGAGGAAGTCCTCGGGGGTGACGTGGTCCAGGAAGTCGCGGAAGCGCTCGACCTCGGCCTGCTGGTCGACGTCGACGATCTCGACGCCAGCCAGGGCCACGATCTCGGCCGAGCACAGGACGGGGCTGCCGGTGCGCACGGCCAGCGCGATCGCGTCGGAGGCGCGTGAGTCGAGGTGCACGCCGTTGCTCAGCACGAGCTCGGCGAAGTAGATGCCGCCCTCCAGGGCGACGATCTCGACGCGTTCGAGCACGACGCCCACGGCGCCCAGCACGTCCCGCAGCAGGTCGTGGGTCATGGGCCGCGGGGTGGCCAGGCCGGCCTGCGCCATCGCGATCGCACTGGCCTCACGGGCGCCGATGACGATCGGGACGGCGAGATCGGCGGCACTGTCGAGCAGCAGCACGACGATCTCCTGATCGCGTTGCTGCTGTCGCACACCGAGGATCTCCACGGGAACCATCGGTACGTCGTCCGGCCTCACTCTTTCACCGTACGGCGTCCGGCGGTCGCGCGTCGCGCGCTCGGAGCAATTTTCTGGTCACGTGATGGTCGGCCACATGCCAAAGAAGGGTGAAATCCCGTCTCAGCCGAGGTCGTCGATGCCCTGCCGGATCCAGGCGGCGTGCAGCCGGGTGAACAGCTCGCCCATCTCACCGGCCATGCTGGCCGCGCGGCCCCGCGCGGCGGTGGCCTGCTGGCTGCGCAGCGGGGCCACGACCTGGTCCACCAGCGTGACCTGCCGGTCGGCGGCGGTGCGGAAGGAGCGCAGGTGGCGGGGTTCGATGCCGAACTGCGCCAGGGCCGCGGCGATCCGGACGACGTCGACGGCGCTGGAGCCGAAGGTGCCGCCGGAGGCGGGCAGCAGCCCGGACCGGGCCAGGTCCTGCACGAACTCCTCGGTGACGCCGGCGGCGTCGGCCACGGACCGTGCGGTCCAGCGGCGCCTCGCTGGCGCGCCGACGCCGGCCAGGCGCGGTGCGGGGTGCTCTGCCGAGTCGGGGTCGGCGTCCATCGCGGCCAGGCGTTCCTTGATGGCCTTCAGCGGCATGTAGCTGTCGCGCTGCTCGGTCAGGACGAAGCGCAGGCGTTCGACGTCGGCCTGGCTGTACTGCCGGTAGCCCGAGGGGGTCCGCACGGGCTCGATGAGGCCCTGCTCCTCCAGGAAGCGCAGCTTGGAGTGCGACACGGAGGGGAACTCCTGGCCCAGGGCGCGCAGCACGTCGCTGATGCGCATGGTGGGCTGCCGGGAGATGCCCCGGGGCCAGGGCGCGTCGGCGTCACCCGGGTCCCGGCCCGACGCGGGGTCGGGACCGGGCTCGGGGTCGCGGTGGACGCGTGCGGCGCCGGCCGTCACGGGGCGGGCGTCCCCGCGCCCCACTGCGTCGGCGCCTGCGGGCTGGCGTGGAAGGTGAGGCGGAACTTGCCGATCTGCACCTCGTCGCCCGTGACCAGGGTCGCGGCGTCGATGCGACCGCGGTTGACGTAGGTGCCGTTCAGTGAGCCGATGTCGCGGACGACGAACGAGTCGCCCTCGCGGACGAACTCGGCGTGCTTGCGGGACACGGTGACATCGTCGAGGAAGATGTCGGCCTGCTCGCTGCGCCCCGCGACCGCACGGCCGGTGTCCAGGAGGAAGCGTGCGCCGAATCCCGGGCCGCGCTGCACGATGAGCAGGGCGGAGTGGCGCGGGAGGGCGGCGACGGCTGCGGCTTCTTCCGGGCTCAGTGCCGTGCGGGGCGCCTGCTCGTCGGAGGTCGGGAACGCGATGCGACCCAGGTTGGCCGTGGTATCGGGCCCGACCGGATGGGCGCTGGGGTCCGTCATCAGGTCTCCTCGGGTGCGGGGGTGGGGTGCTGGGATGGGTCCGTCGTACTGCCGTGTACTGCTGTTTCGGGGTCAACGCACGGGGCGCCGCCCAGGTTCCACTCAACCTACCCCGATCGAGATGGAAGCGGGAACCAGGCCAGGGAACCAACCCGGATAAAACTACCCACGTCATGGCGGTTCCGCATGCCAGTTCCGCAAGGTCGTTCCGGGTGCGCCCCGGTCACTGCCCGTCGTCGGGCTCGGCGTGCTCCGGTTCGCCCGGGATGCGTACCGCGTCCACGGTGACCTGGTCGGACGGTGTGGTGGTCGCCTCGCCGCCCTCCTCCCGGATCCGGGGCAGTGCGCCCCCGGGGATCTCCAGGGCGCGGTCGATCGTCTTCGGGTCGCCGATGGCGGTCCACTCGTACGGGGAGGCCACGGCGGCGCCGTCGAGCACGACGCCGCCGCCGGAGTCCACGAAGTAGCTCGTGGTGACCAGCCGGACCCCGTTGACCTCGATCGCCTCGGCGCCGGCGTTGCGCAGCTCCTCCAGCAGGTTGAACAGCACCTGGGCCTCGAGCGGCTTGTCGCCGTCGGCCACGTGGATGTGCACCCCCGGACCCTGAGCGGGCAGCCGGCCCGACAGGATGCCCTCCTGCTGCGCGCGCTGCTGCGCGAGGTCGCGGGCCGCCTGGTCGCGGCCGTCCTCGGACTGCAGGTCGTCGCGGATCTCCTCCAGGTCCGAGACCTCCGCGTCGAGCTGGTCGGCGCGCTGCGTCACCTCGTCCAGGAGCCGCACGAGCTCGTCCTGGCGCAGTCCGCTGAGCTGGTCGCCCGTGGACTGCCCCACCTGGACCGCCAGCGCGAAGCCCAGCAGCAGGCACAGCAGGCCCGCCAGCAGCTCCGAGCGCGTGCCGCGAGGGCGCAGGAGATGGGCCGCGCGCCGCCAGCCGGACGCCGCCGGGGCGGCGCCGGGACGGGAGCCGTCCGGATCGGCGGGCTCGGCAGGCTGGGCGGCCTCTCCAGGCTCGTCCGCCGTCGGGTCCGTCGTGTCAGGCTGATTCGGCTGATCGGCGGTGGGCGTCTCCTCTGGGTCGCCGCTCTCCGTCGCCTGTACCGGGTCCACCGGGTCCTCAGCGGCGTCGTGCGCTGTCGGCGGCCGGCCCGAGGATGCGTCGGACGACGCCGCGTCGGGCGCGTCCGGGGTCTCGTCCGGTGCGCCCGCCGGCTGGTCGGGGGTCTCCCGGTCCTTGCCCGTGCTCACGCTCACGCCTTGAAGATGTGCCGGCGGATGGACGCCGCGTTGGAGAAGATCCGGATGCCCAGCACCACCACGACCGCGGTGGAGAGCTGCCCGCCGACACCGAGCTGGTCGCCCAGGAACACGATGAACGCGGCCACCACGACGTTCGACAGGAACGAGACCAGGAACACCTTGTCGTCGAACATCCCGTCGAGCATGGCCCGGAAGCCACCGAACAGGGCGTCCAGCGCCGCCACCACCGCGATGGGCAGATAGGGCTGCAGCATCAGCGGCACGGTCGGCTGCAGCACCAGACCGGCGACCACCCCGATCACGAGCCCGATGATCGCGATCATCCGTTGTCCTCCTCGGATCCGTCCTGAGCACTGTCCTGGGCACCGTTCCGGGTGCTGTCCTGAGCACGAGGCACGTGCGCGTACCGCAGCGTGGGCGACCCCGCACCGGGCAGGTACATCCCCTCGCTGGTGGTCACCTCGTTCTTGATGTCGTACTCCGCGCTCAGCAGCTGCAGGAACCCCAGCCCCGCCGACCGCGCGAACTCCACCTGCATGTCCTCCGGGTCACCGACAGCCTCGATCGTGTACGTCGGCCCGTTCAGCGGCTGCAGGTCCACCAGGATCGCGTCACCCGCGTTCCGGATCGCCGACAGCGACGTCAGCCGCTGGTCGTTGACCGCCACGGCCTCCGCACCCGCGGCCCAGAGCTCGTTGACCACGAACTGCACGTCCGCGTCCCTCACCCGCGACTCCGCCGGCGCATCACCCGGCTCCACCAGCCCGCCACCCGACCCGTCGGTCAGCCGCACCACCAGGCCCGGACCCCGTACCGCCACCGCACCGTTGACCCACCGGTCCAGCGCGTTGATCTCCAGCAGCGCAGACGGCAGCAGACCATCCACCTGCAGGCCGTCCACCTGGGCACTCAGAGCCGCCGCCCGGTCCGACAACGACTCCACCTGCACGCTGCGCTCGCGGATCTGCTCGATCAGCACCGCACGCCCCCGCGACACCTCCGGCTGCGGCGCTCGCAGGTCCAGCACGGCCACCGTGGTCGCGGCCCCGAGCACGGCGGCCACGAGCGTCATCGACAGCAGGCTCGGCAGGCTGCGCCGCGGGGCTCCCGCCGTCGTCCCGGCCTGCCGGGCGCGCCGCTGCGCCATCTCCGCGTACCCGGGGTCCAGGGGGCGCTCGGTGACCTCGCGCAGGAGCGTCATCGACTCGTCCGGACGGCGGCCCGGGGAACGGCCCGGTGCCGCCGGTCCGCTCATGCCCCCGCCGCCAGCCTGCGCACCTGCGCGACGTACTGCAGGCCCGCCAGCCAGTACAGGCCCACGCCCCACCACGTGAACGCCCAGCCCACCACGTGCGCGACCGCACCCAGCCAGCCCGGCACCTCGGCGAGCAGCAGCAGCGGGAACGCGTACAGCAGCGCGAACGTCGCCACCTTGCCCACCATGCTCACGTTCAGCGTGCCGTACCCGAGCCGGGCCAGCACCGGCACCGTCAGGGCCAGCAGCACGTCCCGCGCCACGATCGCCACCACCAGCCACAGCGGCACCACCTCGCGCCACGCCAGACCGATCAGGGTCACGAAGATGAACAGCCGGTCCGCCAGCGGGTCGAGCATCTGCCCGAGCCGGGTCACCTGGTTCAGCCGCCGGGCCAGCACACCGTCGAGCCAGTCCGTCACACCGGAGACCGCGAGCACCAGCAACGCCCAACCGTCCTCGCCCACCACGATCAGCCAGGCGAAGACCGGCACGAGCGCCAGCCGCACCAGGCTGATCACGTTGGGTACGGTCAGGACCCGGGAGCTCATCTCCGCCCCAGTGGACACGCAAAACCGCCCTTGCTCACGCCGGTTCGTCTCGGCCGCCATCCTACGGGGCAGGCGTTGCGTATACGCACTGGCACGCCGCAGGCCCCCGGATCCGGCCTGACGTGCGGCTCCGCACCCGCGTGCCGCACGTCACGCCCCCTACCTCTGTGCCGAAGCACCCCGCAACCGATAGGGTGGTGACACATCCCCTTGGAGTTCGTCGTCTTCCCGTGTGCGCACACACCGTGCGACAGGCCCGCAGCCCTGCTGCGGGGAAGGTGTTTTCGGGAGCGAGCGACGCGAGGGCCCTCACCTCGGCCCTGACTCCCTCCGACGACGAACGGTGCACCACTGCATGTCTCTCGACACCCATGACCTGATCGCGCCCACCGAGCACGACACGGCCCCCGACACGGGCCACGACGCCGACCAGGCCACCGCCGCGACGACCGGCGACGACACGGCCCCCGAGGCCACCACCAGCACGCCCGCGACCACCGAGCCCACCGGCCCGACCTTCGCGAGCCTCGACCTGCCCGCGACCCTCATGGCCGCCATCGACGAGCTCGGCTTCGTCACCCCCTCGGCCATCCAGGCCCGCGCCATCCCCGAGCTCCTGGCCGGCCGCGACATCACCGGCGTCGCCCAGACCGGAACCGGCAAGACCGCCGCCTTCGGCCTCCCGCTCCTCGCCGCCGTCGACCCCGCCCTGCGCAAGGTCCAGGCCCTCGTCCTGACCCCCACGCGCGAGCTCGCCATGCAGGTCGCCGACGCCATCGAGTCGTTCGCCAGCAAGATGGACGACGTCCGCGTGCTGCCCGTCTACGGCGGCGCCCCCTACGTACCCCAGCAGCGCGCCCTGCGCGACGGCGTCCACGTCGTCGTCGGCACCCCCGGCCGCATCAAGGACCACCTCGAGCGCGGCGCCCTGCGCCTGGAGGACATCCGCTTCCTCGTCCTCGACGAGGCCGACGAGATGCTCCGCATGGGCTTCGCCGAGGACGTCGAGGAGATCTTCGGCCAGGCACCCGCCGAGCGCCAGGTCGCCCTCTTCTCCGCCACCATGCCCCCGGCCATCCGCAAGGTCGCCGACCAGCACCTCACCGACCCGGTCCAGATCGCCGTCGCCCGGCAGTCGTCCACCGTCACCGCGGTGCGCCAGACCTACGCCGTCGTGCCCTTCCGTCACAAGGTCGGCTCCCTCGCCCGCGTCCTGGCCACCTCCGACGCCGACGCCGCCATCGTCTTCACCCGCACCCGCGGCGCGGCCGAGGACGTCGGCTCCGCCCTCATCGAGAAGGGCATCTCCGCCGCCACCATCTCCGGCGACGTCGCCCAGAAGGAACGCGAGAAGATCGTCGAGCGCCTTCGCTCCGGCGCCCTCGACGTCCTCGTCGCCACCGACGTCGCCGCCCGCGGCCTCGACGTCGACCGCATCGGCCTGGTCGTCAACTTCGACGTCCCCGGCGAGCCCGAGGCCTACGTCCACCGCATCGGCCGCACCGGCCGCGCCGGACGCACCGGCGAGGCCCTCACCTTCGTCACCCCCCACGAGCGCGGCAAGCTCCGCTCCATCGAGCGCACCATCCGCACCCAGCTCGAAGAAGTAGACATCCCCTCCCCCAAGGACGTCTCCGCCCACCAGGTCAAGCGCACCCTCGACAAGGTCGCCGCCCGCCGCGAGGCAGGCCGTCTCGACATGTACACCGAGATGATCCGCACCTACGTCCAGGACAACGACGTCGACCCCATCGACGTCGCCGCCGCCATGGCGGCGCTCGCGGTCGGTGACGACGGGCCCCGGGCCCGCGCCGAGCAGGAGGAGTACGAGCGCGAGCGGGCCGAGGCCAAGGCCGCTGCCGCCCGGCGCAGCACCCGCGACGGCGACCGGCACGACCGCACCTCGCGGGGCCGGTCCGAGGGCGAGCGCGGCATCCGCCGTCCCGCCCGCGGCACGCGGTACCGCATCGCCGTCGGTCACACGCACGGCGTGCAGCCGGGCGGGATCGTCGGTGCGCTGACCGGCGAGGGCGGCATCACGGGCGCCGACGTCGGCAAGATCGACATCTTCGGCAGCTTCTCGCTGGTGGACATCACCGCACCGCTCGACAACGAGGCGCTCGACCGGCTGGCCCGTGCCCGCGTGGCCGGCAAGCCGCTGCGCATCACGCTCGACCGCGGCGCCCCGCGCGGTGGCGAGCGTGGCCCGCGCGGCGGTGGCGACCACCGCCGCCCGGACGGCGACCGCGGCCCGCGTGGCCGCTCCGCCCACTGGGAGGCCCGCAGCACCCGCTGACCCCACGCGAACGAGAGACGGCCGGCACATCCTCAGGATGTGCCGGCCGTTCTGTCTCGCCGCGGTTCCTACCTCGCGGGGTCGTGGCCGGGTTCCGGAGCCTCGCCGAGCTCCGCGATGAGGGCCACCAGCCGGCGGGCCTCCGCCATGGCGTGCTCGCCGTCGGCGCGCTGGATGCCCATGACGGCGAGCACGTCGCCGTCGGACAGGTCGAGGTGCACCCACGGATCGTTGGGACCGAACCGGACGGTCACGATCTCGGGCCAGGAGAGGCGCCGGCTGGAGGCGTAGTTGACCACGGTCAGGCCGTCCGGGTCCGGCACGGCGCGCACCGCGCCGAACCGCCAGGCGATCACGGCGCCCAGCAGACCGAACACGATGATCGCGATGCGGTTCGCGGTGTCCGCGCCCTGACCGGTCGCCGCCAGCGCGACGAACGTGCACCCGCCGGCCGACAGCAGCGCGAGCCCGTACGCCACGGGCGTGCCGAACCGGCCGCGGAACACGCGGAAGCGCTCGGCTCCCCCGTCCACCCCGTTGCCGGCCCGCGCACCCATGACGCCTACAGCCGCGAGGCGTGGATGGACGTGACGATGATGGCCCGCGCACCCACGCCGTACAGGGCGTCCATGATCCGGTTCGTCTCCCGGCGCGGGACCATGACCCGGACCGCGCACGCGTCGCTGTGGTGCTGTGCCGACACCGTGGGCGACTCCTTGCCGGGCGTGATGGCCACGGCCTCCTCCAGCCGGGAGGCGGGCACCACGTAGTCCATGAGCACGTACTCCCGGGCGGTGATCACACCCTCCAGCCGGCGGGTCAGGATGTCCAGGCCGGCCGGGGGCTCGGTGTCCGACCGCCGGATCAGCACGGCCTCCGACCGCAGGATCGGCTCGCCGAAGACCTCCAGGCCCGCGGCCCGCAGCGTGGTGCCGGTCTCCACGACGTCGGCGATCACGTCCGCGACGCCGAGGCGCACGCTCGACTCCACGGCACCGTCCAGGTGCACGATCGCGGCGGGCTCCACGCCCTGCTTCGCCAGGTGCTGCGCCACGAGCGTCGTGTACGACGACGCCACGCGGCGCCCCGCGATCTGCGCGATCTCGGTCACGGGTTCGGTCTCGCCGGGCCCGGCGGGTGCCGCGTACCGGAAGGTGGACCGCGCGAAGCCCAGGCCGAGGTGCTCGACGGCGTCGGCACCCGAGTCGAGCATCAGGTCACGACCGGTGATGCCGACGTCGACCGTGCCCGTGCCCACGTAGACCGCGACGTCGCGGGGGCGCAGGAAGAAGAACTCGACGTCGTTCTCGGGGTCGGCGAGCACCAGCTCGCGGGTGTCGCGGCGCTGGCGGTAGCCCGCCTCACGCAGCATCTCGGAGGCGGGGCCCGACAGGGCGCCCTTGTTGGGGACTGCGATGCGCAGCATGTGGTGTTCCTCTCTGGGTGTACGTCGGACCTGCGGACCCGGGTCTCCCGGCGCCGGCCCGACCGGTGGGGTCGAGCGGCGCCGAGGCCGGGTCACAGATGCGTGTACACGTCCTCGAGGGTCAGGCCCTTGGCCACCATCAGGACCTGCAGGTGGTACAGGAGCTGCGAGATCTCCTCGGCGGTCTCCGTGTCCGACTGGTACTCGGCGGCCATCCACACCTCGGCGGCCTCCTCCACGACCTTCTTGCCGATCGCATGGACGCCCGCGTCCAGCTGGGCCACGGTGCCCGAACCCGCGGGGCGGGTCTGGGCCTTCTCGGTCAGCTCGGCGAACAGGGTCTCGAAGGTCTTCACGACCCCAGCCTAGTCGGGCGACGGGGGCGCCACCGGCCGCCGTCCCACGTTCTGGCCATGTCGCGACTATGGCGAGGGCCACTCCGCGGGCAGCGTGCCGTCGTCCGCGGGCGTCAGCACGCCCTGGTACGGGGTGATCAGGTGGAAGCCGACGTCGTCGCCCGGCTCCTCGCCCGAGGCGGCGGACAGGAGCACGAGGACCGTGCCGTCCTCGTCCGCGAGACCGGACGCCGGGTCCAGCGGGTCACCGCCCGGGTGAGCGTCGCCGCTGCAGGTCTCCGGCGTCGAGACCACGGCGATCCGCTCGCCGGCCGTGACGTCGAGCTCCGGCTGCGGCTCGCCCCGGCCGGGCGGCGGGTCGGGCCGCTCCAGCACCTGCACCACGTCGACGAGCCAGCGCTGGGACTCCACGCCGTACATCAGCACCGTGTCGTCGTCCCGCGCCACGACCGTCCCGCGCAGCACAGCGCCCGCGTCGGCCGCGGCCTCCTCCGGGGTGCCGAACCGCACCCAGTCCACGCAGGCCACGGCCGGCGGCTCCGGGCTGGTCACGGGACGCCCGTCGCCTCCCCCGGTCGCACTCTCCGTCGCGGCCCGGGGCTGCGCTCCCCCGGCCGGCTGCGCCGCGGCGCAGCCGGCCAGTCCACCGGTCGTGACCAGAACGAGCGCAACGGTTGCGACCGTCGCCGTCCGCCGGGGTCGTGGAACCGCCGGCACCATGTGAGCCGCAGCAGGCGGCCCGCCCGAGATTCTCATGTCCCGTATGTGTGGCGAGCCGCCGGCTCTTTGCTGGTTGTGGTGACGTCTTTTGAACCTGGGGTTGCTGATTGAGACGCTTGGCACACTATTTATTCAGGAGTGCACGACACGACCCAGGTCCCGCAGCACGACCGCCGTGGCGAGCGCTGCCTCCGCCGCCTCCGCCCCCTTGTCCTCGTGCGAGCCCTCGAGGCCTGCCCGGTCCAGCGCCTGGGCCTCGTCGTCGCACGTCAGCACACCGAAGCCCACCGGGACCCCCGTGCGGACGCTCACGTCCGTCAGGCCCGACGTCGCGGCCGAGCAGACGTACTCGAAGTGCGGCGTGCCACCGCGGATCACCACACCGAGCGCGACCACCGCGTCCGCTCCCCCGGCCGCCGCACGGGACGCCGCCACCGGCAGCTCGAACGAACCCGGTACCCGCACCTCGGTCCAGTCCGCGCCCGCTGCGACCAGTGCCCGGCGGGCCCCGGCCAGCAGCCCGTCCATGACCTGCTCGTGCCAGCTCGCCGCCACCACCACGACCCGCAGGCCCGTCCCGTCAACTGTCACGCTCGGTGCTCCGACGCCGCTCATGCGCATGCTCCTTCGTCCTGGTTGTCGATCTCGTCGTACTGGTTCTGGTCCAGGCGGTCGATGCGGTGGCCCAGCACCGTCCGCTTGGTCTCCAGGTACCGGTGGTTGTGCACGCCCCGGCCGACCACCAGGCTGCGGCGCCCGGCCACGGTCGTGCCCGCGGCGCGCAGCCCGGTCACCTTCTCCGGGTTGTTCGTCAGCAGGGTCACGTCGTCGAGCCCGAGGTCGGCCAGGATCGCCGACGCCGCCCCGTACTCGCGTGCGTCGACCGGCAGCCCCAGGTCCACGTTGGCCTCCACGGTGTCCCGGCCGGTGTCCTGGAGGGCGTAGGCCTGGATCTTCGCGGCCAGGCCGATCCCCCGGCCCTCGTGGCCCCGCAGGTACACCACGGCACCGCCCTCGGCGGCCACCGCCGCCAGCGACGCCTCCAGCTGCGGGCCGCAGTCGCACCGCAGCGATCCCAGCCCGTCGCCGGTCAGGCACTCGGAGTGCACGCGCACCAGGCGCCCGTGCGCGCCGGGCGTTGTACCCGTCGTCGCCGGGCCGGGCAGGCGGGCCGGCGTCAGGGCGAGGTGCTCCGCGCCCGAGTGCAGGTCGTGATAGGCCACGACCCGGAAGTCCCCGAACCGCGTGGGCAGCGCTGCCTGCGCGACCCGCCGGACCCGGCCGGCCGGCGCAGGCGGAGACGACGGGGCGACGTCGGCGGCGGGGTCGTGGGCCAGACGCCACGCGACCAGGTCCGCCACCGTGAGCACCACGAGGCCCGTCTGCCGGGCGAGCTCCTCGGCCTCGGGCAGACGCATCACCGCGCCGTCGTCCCGGACGAGCTCGGCGATCGCGCCCACCTCGCCGAGGCTCGCCTGCGGTCCGCCGGCGAGCCGCACCAGGTCCACGGCGGCCTCCGTGTGCCCCGTACGCTCCAGCACGCCGCCGGGCCGCGCCCGCAGCGGCAGCACGTGACCGGGCCGGATCAGGTCCCGGGGGCCGGTGGCAGGGTCGCCCAGCACCCGCAGGGTACGCGCGCGGTCCGCGGCGGAGATCCCCGTGGTCACGCCCGTCGCGGCGTCCACCGACACCGTGTACGCCGTCGTCCTCGGGTCCTCGCTGCGCTCGACCATCAGCGGCAGACCCAGCGCGTCCGCCCGGTCCGCGGGCATCGGGGCGCACAGGTAGCCGGACGAGTGCCGCACCGTCCAGGCCACCCACTCGGGCGTGGCCGTGCTCGCAGCGAGCACCACGTCGACCTCGTTCTCCCGCCCGGCGTCGTCAGCCACCAGCACCGGGCGGCCCGCGGCCAGCTCGGCGAGAGCCTGCTCCACCGGCCCCCGTGCGACGTCCACCGCCCCTGCCGTGGGCCGCAGCGCCCCGCTCATCGCCCGGCTCCGGTCGTCGCACCGGCCGGCGTCCCGGTCCCGGCGGCCACGTCCGCCGCCCCACCCGGGACACCGCCGACCGCACCAGCCGCCAGGAGCCGCTCCACGTACTTGGCGAGCACGTCGACCTCCACGTTCACGACGTCGCCCGGGGCCAGCCCGCCGAGCGTGGTCGCGGCGAGCGTGGTGGGGATGAGCGACACCCCGAAGCCCTCGTCGGACACCCACGTGACCGTCAGCGAGACCCCGGACAGGGCGATCGAGCCCTTCTCGGCGACGTAGCGAGTCAGCGCCGCCGGCGCGGTGAACGCCAGGTCGTCCCAGCGCGGCCCGGGCGTGCGCCGGGCGAGCGTCGCCACGCCGTCCACATGGCCCTGGACCACGTGACCACCCAGGCGGCCGTGGGCCGGCAGGGCCCGCTCCAGGTTCACCCGGTCCCCGGGGGCGAGGGCGCCGAGGGACGTACGGCGCAGCGTCTCGGGCATCACCTCGGCCACGAAGGCGCCGTCGGCCACCGACGTGACGGTCAGGCACACGCCGTCGACGGCGATCGAGTCACCCGGGCGGGCGTCCGACGTGGCGAGCGGGCCGGCGACGGTCAGGACGGCGTCCGGCGCCGGCCCGCCGCCGGGGTCGCCGTCGGGCCGGACCAGCGAGACGACGGAGCCGAGCTCCTCGACGATTCCGGTGAACATCAGATCTCCTCCTCGGTGTGCCCGCCGAGGCGGCCGGCCGTACCGGGCCGGGCCCCTGCGGGGTCGGTACGACGGGCGACGAGCAGCATGTCGTCGCCCAGCCGCGTGACGTCGTGGGTGGTGAAGCGTGCGGCCTCGCCGATCGTGGTGACCCCCAGGTCGTTGACGGCAGGGGAACCCGCACCGAGCAGCACAGGGGCCACGTACGCGTGCAGCTCGTCGACGGCGTCCGCGGCCAGGAGGGCGGTCGCCAGGGCGGGGCCGCCCTCCACGAGCAGGTGCCGCACCTCGCGCCCGCCCAGCTCCCGGAGCGCGGCGTCGAGGTCGTGGGTCGCCAGGTGCAGCAGGGGGCCGCCCGGACCGCGCAGGCGGGCTCCGTCGGGCACCGTGCGATGGCCGACGACGACCCGGAGAGGCTGGTGCTCGAAGAGGCTCCCGTCCACGGTGCGGGCCGTGAGAGCCGGGTCGTCGACCGCCACCGTCCCCGTGCCGACGGCGATCGCGTCCACCTGGGCGCGGACCGCGTGCGCGTGGGCGCGGGCAGCCGCCCCGGTGATCCAGCGGCTGGTGCCGTCGGCCGCGGCGACGCGTCCGTCGAGCGACGTCGCGAGCTTGAGCGTCACGTACGGCCGCCCCGTGCGCACGGCGCGCAGCCACGGACGCAGCAGCTCCTCCCCCGCCGCGGCGAGCAGGCCCGTGGCGACCGGGATGCCCGCGGCCCGCAGGCGCCCGGCGCCGCCCGTGGCCACGGGGTTGGGGTCCTCGACCGCCACGTGCACGGCGGCCACGCCGGCCTCGATCAGGGCGTCCGCGCAGGGTCCGGTGCGGCCGTGGTGGGCGCAGGGTTCCAGCGTCACGACCGCCGTCGTACCCCGGGGGTCGACGCCGCCCGCCCGGGCGGCCGCCAGCGCGGCGGCCTCGGCGTGGGGCGTCCCGGCTCCGCGGTGGAAGCCCTCGGCGACGGTGCGGCCTGCGGCGTCCAGGAGCACGCAGCCGACGCGCGGGTTGGGGCCGTGGGCGGGGCCCTGCGCGGCGAGGTCGAGGGCCCGGCGCATCGCGGCTTCCAGGATGCGGGCGTCCGGCCCGGCCGGGCCCCGGTCCGGTGCGGAGGCCACGGGCGGCGCGGCACGTGGGCCGGTGGGCGCGGTCGAGCTGTTCTGCGACTGGGTCATGCCGTCCTTCCCGAGCGTCGGCGCTCCGGGGTCGGACGACGGGTACGCGGACGAGGACCGGACCGGTCCCGCCCGCGCGTACGGCGTCACGGCGCCGCACGTCCGCAGGACGGCCGACGCCGCACGTGCTTCCTCCCATCCGGACTTTCACCGTCGGTCCTGGAGTTCCACCAGGTCAACCGGATCCCTCCCGAAGGAACGACCCGGGTCGCGGACTGTCACCGCCGGCTCGGAATTTCACCGACCCCGGAGCACGTGTGTGCGTACTGCTGATCGCCAGCATGCCACACCTCGCGCGGCACGCGATCATGGCCTGCGTCACAGGGACGCCGGCCGCCTTGCCACCGGGGCTTCTCCCCTGGGCCCGCCTGGCCGTCGGGGTGGGTACGGCGCGCTTGGCACACTATTTTCTTCTCGGCAGGCACAACCTTGCGTGCCAGTCCCGTCACGCCTCAGTGGATGTGCTTGCTCGCGAGCTCGCGCAGCGTCGCGATCTCCGCCGGGATGTCCTGGGCCCCGTACACCGCCGAGCCCGCCACGAAGACGTTCGCGCCGGCGTCGGCCGCGCGCTCGATCGTGTCGCGCGACACTCCCCCGTCCACCTGGATCCACACGTCCAGCCCGGACTCGCTCACGGCCTCGCGTGCACGCCGGATCTTGGGCAGGGTGCCCTCGATGAACGACTGGCCGCCGAAGCCGGGCTCCACGGTCATCACCAGGATCATGTCGATCTCGGCGAGCAGGTCCAGGAACGGCTCCACCGGGGTGGCCGGCCGCAGCGCGACGCCCGCGCGCGACCCCAGCCGCCGCAGCTCGCGCGCCAGGCGCACGGGCGCCTGCGCGGCCTCCGCGTGGAACGTGACCGACGCCGCCCCCGCCTCGGCGAACGCCGGCGCCCACCGGTCGGGGTTCTCGATCATGAGGTGGGCGTCGAGCGGCACCGGCGACACCTTCGCGAGCCGTTCGAAGACCGGCAGCCCCAGCGTCAGGTTGGGCACGAAGTGGTTGTCCATGACGTCGACGTGGGCGTAGTCGGCGTCGGCGATCCGCCCGAGGTCGCGCTCGAGGTTCGCGAAGTCGGCGGACAGGATGCTGGGGGCGATGAGGGCTGCCATGATGCCAAGCCTAGGGCGCGCAGCCCGCTGCCACGCGCCGCGCGCCACCGACGGACCGGGAGCGACGATGATCCCCGAGGTGAACTACTGGGCTGTTGTGGTGGCCACGCTGTCCACGCTGGTCGTGGGCTCGGTCTGGTACACGCCGAAGGTGTTCGGCACCCGCTGGATGCGGCTCGCCCGGGTCGACCCGAAGGCGGCGCAGGCCGCGGGCATCTGGCCCATCGTCGTGACGGTGCTGGTCAGCTTCCTGACCGCCTGGGTGCTGGCCGGTGCGGTCTACATCTCGTGGGAGTTCTACCAGGGCGGCTTCCTCTCCGCGGCCGTGGTGACCGGCGTGCTGCTCTGGATCGGGTTCACGGCGGCGCGGATGATCACGCACGACGCCTTCGAGGGCCGCCCGCCGGCCCTGACCACCCTGAACCTCGCGCACGAGCTGGTCACGGTGCTGGTCATGGCCGTGATCATCGGGGTATGGCCGCCGGCGGGCGTCTGACCACCACGGCCTGGCCACGGCCGGGGCGGGCGGGCCCCGCCCCGGCCGTCACGCGGTCCGGCGCAGCAGCGTCAGGTGCATCGCGTCCGTACCGTGCACGTGCGGCCACAGCTGCACGTCGTCCCGGTCGCCCAGCGGGATCTCGGCGTCCGGGCGCACCACCGACCGCACCACGGCGGGCGCGTCCAGGCGTTCGACGTCGTCCCGGCGGCGCAGCACGTCCGCCACGACGAGCTGCGTCTCGGCCAGGTGCGGCGAGCACGTCACGTACGCCACCACTCCCCCGGGCCGGACGGCGTCCAGGGCGCTCGTCAGCAGCTCGCGCTGCAGCCCCGTCAGGGCGGCGAGGTCCGACGGCGTCCGGCGCCACCGGCTCTCCGGCCGGCGGCGCAGCGCGCCCAGGCCGGTGCAGGGCGCGTCGACCAGGACCCGGTCGTAGGCACCGGGCTCGTCGACGCCGACCTCGCGGCCGTCGCCGGTGCGCACCTCCTCGACGGCGCCGTCCGGCAGGGCGGCCAGCGCGCCGGCGACCAGGCGGGCGCGGTGCGGGGCCACCTCGTTGGCCACGAGCCGGGCACCGCGCTGCGCGGCCAGGGCCGCCAGGAGAGCCGCCTTGCCGCCCGGGCCGGCGCACAGGTCCAGCCAGCGTGCGTCCGAGCCCTCCAGAGGGGCCGCGGCCAGGGCCAGGGCGACGAGCTGGGACCCTTCGTCCTGCACGCCCGCCAGACCCTCGCGGACCGCCGGGACGCCGGACGGGTCGGAACCCTCCAGCCGCAGCGCGGTGGGCGCCCAGCGGCCGGCGACGAGATCGACGTCGCCCCAGGCGTCCTCGTCGGCGGCGTCCACCAGACCGGGTCGCGCCACCAGGGTGACCCGGGGTGCGGCGTTGTCCGCGGCGAGGAGGTCGCCGATCTCGTCCGCCGGGCGGCCGTTGCCGGCCAGCGCCTCGCGCAGCGCCCGGACGACCCACAGCGGGTGGGACTGGGTGGCGGCGAGGCCCGCGAGGGCGTCGGGCGCCTCCTTCTCGAGCACCGACAGCCACTCGTCCGGCGTGCGCTCCGAGACCCGGCGCAGCACCGCGTTGACCATCTGCGCCGGGCCGGCGCCGACCCGGTTGCGGGCGAGCCCCACGGTCTCCGAGACGGCGGCGTGCACGGGCACGCGCATGCCGAGGAGCTGGTGCGTCCCGAGCCGCAGCACGTCGAGCAGCGCCGGGTCCAGGCCCGGCAGCGGGCGGTCCACGCAGGTGGCCAGGATCGCGTCGTACCGCCCGCGCAGCCGTAGCGTGCCGTAGGTCAGCTCGGTGGCGAACCCGGCGTCGCGGCCGCGGATGCGCCGCTCGCGCAGCAACGGCGGCAGCACCAGGTTGGCGTACGCGTCGGACTCGTCGACCTCGCGCAGCACGTCGAACGCCGCCGTCCGGGCGGGGTCGGTGCGCTTGCGCCGTTCGGAGGGCGCCTGGGAGGTGCGTGACCGGTCGTCGCCGCGGAACCGTGCCGCGGAGCGCTGCCGTCCTGACGCGTTGCGCCGCTCGTCGCCGGCCGCGCGGCCGCCGTCGCGCGAACCGCCGTGTGAACCGCCCTGCGACCCACCCCGGGAGCCGCGGCCGCCGTCGTACCCGCTCATGCGACCACGTCCGTGGCACCCGCCGTGGCGCCCTGCGCGCCGGGCGTCCCGCCCGGCGCCGCGTGCTCCGCCCGAGCGTCCAGCACGAGGCCCGCCTCGACGAGCGCCCGTCCCCCGCCGCGCGCCCAGTCGGGTGCCGGCATGGCCTTCTTGCCCACGGGCCGCACCTCGCCCAGCGCGACCGCGTGCGTGGCCGTGCCCACCAGCACCTCGCGCTTGAGCGCGCGCACCTCGCCGGCACGCAGGTCCACGACGTCGGGCCGCGGCGAGACCGGGCCGATCCCGAGGCGCGAGCCGTCGGGCAGGAGGGTCCACGCGCCGGGTGCGGGCGTGCAGCCGCGCACGAGCCGGTCGACCGCGAGCGCCGGGTCGGTCCAGGTCACCCGGGCGTCCTCCGTGGTGAGCTTGGGCGCGACGGTGATGCCGTCGGCGGGCTGGGGCTGCGGCTGGAGGGTGCCGTCCTCGAGGGCGTCGAGGCTGGCCACGAGGAGCTCGGCGCCGGAGACGGCGAGGCGGGCGAGGAGGTCGCCGGAGGTGTCGGTGGGCCGGATGGTCTCGGTGGTGGTGCCGAGCACGGGGCCGGTGTCCATGCCCTCGTCGAGCAGGAAGGTGGTGGCTCCGGTGATCTCGTCGCCGGCGATGACGGCGCGCTGCACGGGGGCGGCGCCGCGCCAGGCGGGCAGCACGGAGAAGTGCAGGTTGACCCAGCCGAGGCGGGGTACGGCCAGGACGGCGGGGCGCAGGATGTGGCCGTAGGCGACCACGGGCGCGGCGTCGATGTCCAGGTCGCGCAGGCGGGCGACGAACTCGTCGCCGCGGGGGGTGTCGGTGATGACCGGGATCCCGGCCTCCTCGGCCCGGGCGCGCACGGGGCTCGGGGCGAGCTTGCGCCCGCGGCCCGACGGCGCGTCGGCGCGGGTCAGGACGGCGACCACCTCGTGGCGGGAGCGCAGGAGGGCGTCGAGCGAGGCGACTGCGGGTTCGGGGGTTCCGGCGAAGAGAAGACGCACCGGGTCAGTCTAGGTGTGCGGGGTGACCGGGGCGGCGCGACCGGGCACGGGCCGGGGTGTCCGGGTCCGGTCGCGGCGCGGGTACGCGGGCCCGGTGCGGCGGGTGCGGTGCGGCGGGTGCGGTGCGGCGGGTGCGGTGCGGCAGGAGCGGTGCGGCGGGCGCGGGTGATTCGCCCGTCGCGACACCGGTGCGCGCAAGGACGGTCCCTGCCGGGACACAGTCGGGTATCACGTTCCCGGTCACAGGAGGGCCCGCATGCGCCGTCACGAGGATCCGACCGGTCGCCGGGCTGCTGCCCGGGCCGGGTACCGCGCGCTGCTCGTCGTGCCCCTGGTGGCGCTCTGCGCCGTCCTGCCGGCGGGCTGCGGGGCGGACGCCCCGGCGCCGCCGGGCCAGGACATCGGCGGAGCGGGTTTCGCCGAGGTGCTCGCCCTGCCCGCACCGACGGCCGACTACGCCTGGTACCCGGAGTCGGTCACGGCCGCCCTCCCGTCGGTCCGGTACCTCGACGCGGGCGAGGCGCACGCCTCCGAGCTGGCGGCGGTGGGCCGGTTCACGGACTGGGCACAGGGCACGCCGGAGGACCCGAGCCGGGCGATGATCGACCTGCGGTTCGAGGTGGACGAGGTCGTCGACTCGCTGGGTGACCTGGGGCTGGAGGGCCGGGCCGTCACCGTGCACGTGGACGTGGACGGCCGGGCCGACGTCGAGCGGGTGGCCGGGGAGCTGGTCGCGCTCGGCGACGTGGTGCTGTTCCTGACGCACGTCGGCCCGGAGCCGTGGCCGCCACCGGAGTGGGTCATCGTGTTCGACGACGCGTTCCTGGGCGACGTGCACGACGACGGCACGCTGACCTGGCCGGTCGCGGACGCCATCGCGGCTGCCGGACCGGGTGACTCCCGCCCTGAGGCCGATGTGGCCTCCCTCGAGGACCTGCGGGCCGCGGCGCCGTCGGACCTCGTCGTCGACCTCTCCGGGAGCTGATCCGCCCTAGCCGGCCACCGGGAGCCCGAGGGCGCGCAGGTCCCGCCGCAGGGCGCCCGTGTGCGTGAACACGATCCCGTGGAACCCGACGCCGCGGGCGGCGTCCACGTTGACCACCTTGTCGTCCACGAAGACCGCACGCGCCGGGTCGACGCCGAACCGCTCGACGACCAGCTCGAAGATGCGCCGGTCGGGCTTGGCCATGCCCTCGCGGCCGGACACGATCACGTCGTCCATCAGCCCGATGGCGGGCGCCGCGGGCTCGGCGCTGTGGAACGTCTCGGCCTGCCAGTTGGTCAGCCCGTAGAGCCGGAGCCCGAGCTGCTTCAGCTCGGAGACCAGCTCCGCCGACCCGTCGATCGGCCCGGTCAGGGAGAGCTCGTAGTGCTCGACGTACCGGCGCAGATCCTCCACCAGGTCCGGGTGGGTCCGGGCGACGCGTTCGAGCAGCACCGCGTACGGCGTGCCGGCGTCGGCGGCGTGGTTGATCGCCCCGAAGTCCACGGCCTCGAAGAACGCCTCGACCTCGCTCCGCGGCCGGCCCTCGTACGGCCCGAACGGGTCCCAGCCGACCAGCACGTTCCCGAAGTCGTAGACGACGGTGTCGATAGCCGTGTCGACGGCAGGGTAGGTCACGGGGTGGGTCTCGGAGCTCGTGCTCACAGCATCTCCTTCGGGTCGAGCTGGACGCGGACGGTACCGCCCTCGCGTCGCGCGGAACGGACCGCGAGGCTCGTCCTGAGCCTACGGGCCAGCTCGTCGCCCTGGGCCAGAGGCACCCGCAGCACGGTGCGGACGGGCAGGTCCAGCGCCTGCACCCCGCCCCCGCGTGAGCCGCCCGACGGCGCCGCGCCGCCCCGCCCGCCGGGGCCACGACCGCCGTCGGGGTCGATCTCGACCGGACCCAGCACGCCCGACCCCGAGCCCAGGTCCTCGCGGAGACCCACCCGGGCCACGACCGCGTCCACCGCCGCGCGGTCCCCCGTCACCGCGGCGACCCGCACGGCCGGCGGCAGGTGCAGCTCGGCCCGCTCGTCGAGTTCGCGCGCCGCGAAGCCCGCCGGGTCCCAGCGCACCAGGGCCTGCGTGGGACCGGGCGCGCCGTCGCCCACGAGCAGCACCTGCCCGTGCGGTCCCGGGCGGACCAGCGACGCGGCGGCCAGCCAGCGGTGCAGCGCCTCCGTGCCCGCGGCGAGCCCCGTGCCGCCGGTCATCACGGCGGCATCCAGCAGGAGCGCGGTCGCGTACCCGGACGCCGCGACCGGCTCGGCGCCCGGGGTCGCCACGACGAGCGCGGGCGTGGCGGGCACGGAGTCGATCACCCCGCCCGGGGCGGACGCCGACGACAGCCGGACCGGCACCCCCGTGAACGCCCGGCCGAGCTCCTCGGCGGTGCGGGCCGAGCCCACCCGGACCGACCGCAGACCCGTCCACCCGCACTCCGCGCAGCGCCAGCCGCCCGCCAGGCGCCCGCACCACGTGCACTGGGGCGCGCCGTCGGCGTGCGGCAGGCCCAGCGGGCCGTGGCAGTGGGCGCAGCGGGCCGCGACCCGGCACCGCGAGCACGCGACGACGGGCAGGTATCCCGACCGCGGCACCTGGACCAGCACGGGGCCGTTCTCCAGGGCGTCCCGCGCGGCCCGCCACGCCACGGACGGCAGGCGGGCGGCGGCCGCGGCGCCGTCCCGGGCCAGCTCCACGGACGTCAGCGCCCGGACGCGCGGAGCCCGGGCGCGCACGACGTCGCGGGCCGCGGCGAGCTCGCGCGCCCAGCCGGACACGAGCAGCGCCTGCGCCTGTGCCGTCCGCCCCGGGGAGCCCAGCAGGAACGCGGCCCCCTCCCGCTCCGCGCGCAGCGCCAGCACGTCGCGCGCGTGCGGGTACGGTGCGTGGGGCTCGGCCAGGGTCTCCTCGCCGTCGCCCCACAGGACCACGAGGCCGAGATCGGCGACCGGCGCGAACATCGTGGCGCGCGTGCCCACCACCACCCGTGCGGCGCCGCGCAGCGACCGCAGGAACGCGCGGTACCGCGGTGCGGGCCCGTCGTCCGCCAGCAGCCGCACGACGTCGTCCTCGGCTAGGCCCGCGCCCTCCAGCGCCGCGCCCACGCGCGCCGCGTCCCGCGCGTCCGGCACCACGACGAGGGCCCCTCGCCCGCCCGCCACGCACGCGCGGACCGCCTGCGCGACGGCGGCCGCCCAGTGCGGGGTCGCCGCGTCATCGGTGTCCGTGCCCACGCCGGGCAGCGCCGACCACACCGCTCGCGGTGCCTCGCCCGCCAGGATCCGGCGGAGGTACGCCTCCCCGCCGCGGTAGGGGGCCCACGCGGAGACCGGACGCCCGCCGTCGCCGTGCGGGGGTTCCTGGCGGCCGGGCACCGGACCGGACGGTTCCTCGGCCGCCGCCTCCTTCTCGACGCGCGCGTGGCGCGGCGGCACCGCCAGCCGGAGCACGTCGGCCAGGGTGCCCGCGTAGCGGTCCGCGACCGCACGGCAGAGCTCCAGCACCTGGGGCGTCAGCACCCGCTCGCCGGACACCACCTTGCGCAGGGGCACGAGCCGCCCGTCGTGATCGGACGTGGCCAGGCGCGCCACGACGTACCCGGCGACCTCCTGCCGCCCGAACCGGGCCTTGATCCGGACACCGGGCTGCGCGTCCTGGTCCATGGTGGCCGGGACCAGGTAGTCGTACGGCTGGTCGAGGTGCGCCGGCTGCAGGTCGAGCACCACCCGTGCCACCGGGAGCGTCGCGGCGATCGGGATGCCGTTGGTCTCGGCGTTGCCCAGCGGGTCCCTGGCCCGCGGCACGCCGGGCCCGGCGTCCTCGCCCCCGACCTCGTCGAGCCCGAGCAGCGCCTCCTGCTGTGCCGCAACCCTCCCGGCCTGGCTCGTTGCCCCGTTCACGCCCCTATCCCATCACGCGCCACCCACACTCCGCCTCGCCCGGCCGGACCCCTGGGACCGGTGGGCACGGACCGCGGGGGCGGCGTGGGCGCCAGGGCTCAGAACAGGCTCTGCAGGTCGGCCACGCGGTCGGTGCGCTCCCACGTGAAGTCCGGCAGCTCGCGGCCGAAGTGCCCGTAGGTGGAGGTGGCCCGGTAGATGGGGCGCAGCAGGTCCAGGTCGCGGACGATCGCCGCCGGGCGCAGGTCGAACACCTCGGCGATCGCCGCCGTGATCCGGCCCACGGGCACCGTCTCCGTGCCGAACGTCTCGACGTACAGCCCCACCGGGTGCGCCTTGCCGATCGCGTAGGCCACCTGCACCTCGCAGCGTCGCGCGAGGCCCGCGGCGACCACGTTCTTGGCCACCCAGCGCATGGCGTACGCACCCGACCGGTCCACCTTCGACGGGTCCTTGCCGGAGAACGCGCCCCCGCCGTGCCGTGCCATGCCGCCGTAGGTGTCGACGATGATCTTGCGCCCCGTCAGGCCCGCGTCGCCCTGCGGCCCGCCGATCACGAACTTGCCGGTCGGGTTCACGAACTGCTTGGCACCCGACCACTCCAGGCCCGCGGCGTCCAGCACGGGCGCGATCACGGTCTCGGCGACCTCGACGTGCAGCTTCTCCTGGAGCACGTCCGCGTCGTGCTGCGTGGAGAGCACCACGGTGTCCACCACCACGGGGCGGTCGCCGTCGTAGCCGACCGTCACCTGCGTCTTGCCGTCCGGGCGCAGGCCCAGCAGCTCGCCCGACTTGCGGACCGCGGCCAGCCGCTCGGACAGCCGGTGCGCCAGCCAGCCCGCCACCGGCATCAGCGACGGCGTCTCGTCCGACGCGTACCCGAACATCAGGCCCTGGTCGCCCGCGCCCTGCGCGTCCAGCGGGTCGAGGTCGCCGGAGTCGTCCCGCAGCTCCAGCGCCTTGTCCACGCCCTGGGCGATGTCGGGCGACTGCTGCCCGATCGACACCGAGACGCCGCAGGAGTCGCCGTCGAACCCGATGGCGGACGACGTGTACCCGATGCCCCGCACCACGTCCCGCACGATCTGCGGGATCTCGACGTAGGCCTCGGTGGTGACCTCACCCGCGACGTGCACCAGCCCCGTGGTGACCATGGTCTCGACCGCGACGCGGGAGGTCGGGTCCTGCTCCAGCAGCGCGTCCAGGATCGCGTCGCTGATCTGATCACAGACCTTGTCCGGATGACCCTCGGTCACGGACTCGGACGTGAAAAGGCGCAGCTCGCTCATGGGCACCAGCCTACGGTCTCGCACAGCGAACAGTCGATCCTGAAAGGTGAGACGGCGGTCACGGCAGCCGCTTGACCTTCACGAGGGCCGGATCCACACGGTTCGTGCTCATGGCAGCAGCTTGGCGACGGCGTCCCACAGGGCGTCGGCCACCTCGCGCTTGGTCCCGGAGGCCTGCCCGACGACGTCGCCGGCGCCGTCCAGGATGGTCACCTCGTTGCCGTCGGTGCCGAACCCACGGCCGGAACCGACGGCGTTCACCGCGATCAGGTCGGCGCCCTTGCGCCGGGCCTTGGTGCGCCCGTGGTCCAGGACGCTGCCGGAGGCGTCGCCGGTCTCCGCGGCGAAGCCCACGACCACCTGGCCGGGACGCAGCCGCTGGTGCGCGATCTCCGCGAGGATGTCGGGGTTCTCCACCAGCTCGATCGGCCCGGGCCCCTGGCCCGGCACCTTCTTGATCTTCGCGTCAGGCGCGGTCGCGGGCCGGAAGTCCGCCACGGCGGCGGCCATCACCACGACGTCGGCGTCCGCGCCGGCGGCCCGCACCGCGTCACGCAGCTCGGCGGTCGACTCGACCCGCACCACCGAGCAGGACGCCGGACCGGCCCCGGCCTGCCCGGCCGACACCTGGTCGGTCACGTCCTGCGCGAGGTTGGCGGCCACGAGCGTGACCGTGGCACCCCGGTCCAGGGCGGCCTGCGCGAGGGCGACGCCCTGGCGACCGCTCGACCGGTTGCCGATGAACCGCACGGGATCGATGGGCTCGCGGGTACCACCCGCCGAGACGACGACCCGGCGGCCGGACAGGTCCTGCGGGCCGGTCCGCGCGGCGCCCGTCTCCACGAGGGAGAGCGCCTCCCGCGCGATGTCCTCGGGCTCGGGCAGCCGGCCGGGACCGGTGTCCACGCCGGTCAGCCGGCCGGACGCGGGCTCGATCACATGCACGCCACGCTCCCGGAGCGTGGCCACGTTCGCCCGCGTGGCGGGGTGCTCCCACATCTCGGTGTGCATCGCCGGAGCGAGGACCACCGGGCAGCTCGCGGCGAGCAGCGTCGTGGTCAGCAGGTCGTCGGCCCGCCCGGTGGCGGCACGTGCCATGAAGTCGGCGGTCGCGGGGGCCACGATCACCAGGTCGGCGCTCTTGCCCAGCGCGACGTGCTGCACGCCGGGCACGTCGTCGAACACCTCGGTGCTGACGGGCTCGCCCGACAGCGCCTCGAAGGTGGGCGCACCCACGAACTCCAGGGCGGCACGGGTGGGGATCACGCGCACGGCGTGCCCCTGCTCACGCAGCAGGCGCAGCAGCAGGACGGCCTTGTAGGCCGCGATCCCCCCGGACACACCGAGCAGGATCCTCATCGGGACACGTCCATCGCGGGGCCGGACGACCGTGCGACGTGGCCGGTCAGGCCGGGAACTCGGGCAGGGCCTGCTCGGCCTTGGCCGCGGCTGCCGCGTCGGCCTGCGCCTGCACCTCGGCCGGGTCGACCTCCTCGATCGTGAGGAGGCCCTGGTTGATCTCGCGCATCGCGATGGAGAGGGGCTTCTCCTGGTTGCGGGTCTCGACGAGCGGGCCCACGTTCTCCAGGAGGCCCTCGTTGAGCTGCGAGTAGTACGCGTTGATCTGACGGGCGCGCATGGAGGCGTACAGCACCAGGCCGTACTTCGAGTCGATGCGCTCGAGCAGCTCGTCGATCGGCGGGTCGGTGATGCCCTCGGGCGTGGCGACGGTTCCGGCCATGATGAAGCTCCAGAAGTCTCAGTGGTGGGTGGTGACAGAAGAAAGTCCGAGGAGTGAGTCTACCCGCTCCCGCGCACGAAGGCGCCGCTCAGGGGGCACCTCCGCCGCGCCGGGTACGCTCGCCCGCCGCTACCCGGCGACCGGTGTGGTGGACCCCACACCCATCACGGACACCAGCGCGTCCGTGGCCCGGTGCACGTCGTCGTTGACGATCGTGACGTCGAACTCCTTCTCGGCGGCGAGCTCGACGCGCGCCGTGGCGAGCCGGCGCTCCCGCTCCTCGGAGTCCTCCGTGCCCCGGCCCACGAGCCGGCGGACCAGCTCGTCGAAGCTCGGCGGGGCGAGGAAGACGAACCGGGCCTGGAGGCCCGAGGCCGTCACCGCGTCACGCACCTGGCGCGCGCCCTGGAGGTCGATCTCCAGGAGGACGGGGACCCCGGCCGCGAGCTTCTGCTCGACCGGCCTGCGCGGCGTCCCGTACCGGTTACGACCGTGCACCACGGCCCACTCGAGCATCTCGCCGGCCTCGACCATGCGGTCGAACTCCTCCGGCGACACGAACAGGTAGTGCACTCCGTCCACCTCGCCCGGGCGCGGCGACCGGGTGGTCGCCGACACGGAGAGCCAGACCTGCGGATAGCGGTCCCGCACGTCGGCGGAGACCGTGCCCTTGCCCACCGCGGTGGGACCTGCGAGCACGGTCAGCCGTGCGGGTTGTGTCGTACTGATCTCAGCCAAACCTCTCGATGAGCGCCGCCGTCTGGTGCGGTCCGAGGCCTCGGACGCGGCGGGTCTCGGCGATCCCGATCTCTTCCATGATCGCCCTGGCCTTAACCTTACCGACCCCGGGGAGCGACTCGAGCAACGAGACGACCTTGAGCTTGCCCACGACGTCGTCCTGCCGGCCCTGCTCGATGACCTCCTTGAGGGAGCCCTGCGAGTACTTGAGCTTGTTCTTGATCTCGGCCCGTGCGCGTCGCGCCTCGGCGGCCTTCTCGAGTGCTGCCGCACGCTGCTCGGGTGTGAGGGGAGGTAGTGCCACGCAAGTCACCTACTCGTGTCTCGACCGGTCTCCTGGCTCGGACGCCGGTCCTCGCTCGGGCCGGATGCCCAAGTCCGTGACCTGGTCCGCAACCGGTCTGGTGTGAACTGCTGCATCGAAAGTAGCCACCGCCTCAGTGGTCGGCAATCGCAGAACGGCACTTCGTGAAAACTCATGCACCCCGGCTTTGCGGCAATTAGTACATTCCACGTGAAAACGCCCTCGATCCAGATGGATCGAGGGCGTTTTGTCCTGCGGTCGAATGCGGTGCGTGAACCACCGTCACGACGTCTCGCGGACCCCTCACCAGCGCCTCCGGCACCTCGGGGACGCCGCGGCGCGTGTCACCTCGGTGCCGGAGGCGCTACCGCAGCGCGGCCCGGGCCTCACCGGCCACCGCGGCGGCGGCGGCCACCAGGGCGTCCGGGTCCGGCCCCGCGGCGAGCACCGCACGCGAGGACGACGCGAGCACGGCACGCCGGGCGGCACCGAACGTCGTGGCGAGCTCACGCTCCCCCGCGCCCTGCGCGCCCACCCCGGGCGCCAGCAGCGGGCCGTTGACCGCCACCAGGTCGGTGCCGGTGGCCGCCACGGCGTCGCCGATCGTGGCGCCCACCACGAGCCCCACCGACCCCAGCGGCTCGGCACCCGCGTTGAGCACGGCCGCCCGCGCCGCCATCAGGGCCGCGACGGTGGCGCCCCGCGGGGAACCGTCCGTACCGCCCGCCCCGCCGTCGGCGCCGGGAGAGACCGACGTGCGTGCGTGCTGGACCTCGAAGCCCTCCTTGTTGGAGGTGAGGCACAGGACGAACAGCCCGCGGCCCGTCGCGGCCGCCAGCTCGACGGCCGGGTCGAGCGAGCCGAACCCGAGGTAGGGCGACACCGTCAGGGCGTCGCCGGCCAGGGGTGAACCGTCCGCGAGGAACGCCTCGGCGTACGCGCTCATCGTCGAGCCGATGTCGCCCCGCTTCGCGTCCACGATCGTCAGCGTGCCGGCACCGGGGCCCGCCGCACGCGCCGCGGCGATCACCTCCTCCAGGACCGCGACCCCGCGCGACCCGTGCCGCTCGAAGAACGCGGCCTGCGGCTTGAACGCCGCGACCCGCCCGCCGAGCGCGTCCACGACCCGCAGCGAGAACTCCCGCAGGCCCGTCACGTCGTCCGGCAGGCCCCACGCGCGCAGGAGCGACGCGTGAGGGTCGATGCCGACGCACAGGGGCCCGTGGTCGTCCATCGCCGCGGCGAGCCGGGCGCCGAACGGCACCACCGCGGCCGCCGTCACGCGCCCACCGCCACGCGCTCCGCGCCGGCAGCGCCCGCGAGCCGGGCCGCCGTCGCCGCCGTGTGCTCCTGGAGGCTGGCCACCTCGAACGGGCCCGCGAGCACCGCCTCGATGCCCTGCACCGCCGCGGCGAGCTGGTCCACCGTGGTGGCGATCGGCTTGTCGGCCGCCGTCGTGGCCGCCCGGATCTCGTAGCCGTCCGCCCGGGCGCCCTGGCCCGACGGCGAGTTCACCACGAGGTCGATCTGCCCCTCGGTGATCAGTCCCACGACGGTCAGCTCGCCGTCCGGCCCGCGGCCCTCGGTGTGCTTGCGCACCACCGTGGCCTCGATGCCGTTGCGGCGCAGCACGGTGGCCGTGCCCTCCGTGGCCAGCACCTTGAAGCCGAGCTCCACCAGGCGCTTGACCGGGAAGACCACGTGCCGCTTGTCGCTGTCGGCCACCGACACGAACACGGTGCCCGACGTCGGCAGGCCGCCGAACGCCGCGGCCTGCGACTTGGCGAACGCGTGCGGGAAGTCCTTGTCGAAGCCCATGACCTCGCCCGTGGAACGCATCTCCGGGCCGAGCACGGAGTCCACGACCAGGCCCTCGCGGGTGCGGAACCGCTTGAACGGCAGCACGGCCTCCTTGACCGCGAGCGGTGCACCCAGGTCGAGGGTGGCGCCGTCGTGCTCCGGGAGCAGGCCCTCGGCGCGCAGGTCGGCGATGGACTCCCCCACCATGACGCGTGCGGCCGCCTTGGCCAGCGGGGTGCCCGTGGCCTTGGACACGAACGGCACCGTGCGCGACGCGCGGGGGTTGGCCTCCAGCACGTACAGCACGTCGCTCACCAGCGCGTACTGGACGTTGAGCAGACCCTTGACGCCCACGCCGCGCGCGATGGCCTCGGTGGAGCGGCGGATGCGCGCGATCTCGGTCTCGCTCAGCGACACCGGGGGCAGCACGCACGCCGAGTCGCCGGAGTGGATGCCGGCCTCCTCGATGTGCTCCATGACGCCGCCGAGGAACATCTCCTCGCCGTCGAACAGCGCGTCGACGTCGATCTCCATCGCGTCGTCGAGGAAGCGGTCGATGAGCAGCGGCGCGGCCAGGGTGCCGGTCGCCCCGGAGTCCGCGTGCGTGGCCGCCGCGGCCTCGAGCGCGCGCTCGACGTACCCGGTGAGCTGCTCCTCGCTGTACACGATCTCCATGCCGCGGCCGCCGAGCACGTAGGAGGGGCGCACGAGCACCGGGTAGCCGATGCTGTCGGCGACCTCGCGGGCCTGGCCCAGCGAGCGGGCGGTGCCGAACGCGGGAGCCGGCAGGCCGGCGTCGAGCAGGACCTGGCCGAAGATCCCGCGGTCCTCCGCGGCGTCGATCGCCTCGGGGCTGGTGCCGAGGATCGGCAGGCCGGCCTCCGCCAGGCGGCGGGCCAGGCCCAGCGGCGTCTGGCCGCCGAGCTGCACGATGATGCCCTTGACCGGTCCGGCGGCGAGCTCGGCCTGGTAGACCTCCAGGACGTCCTCGAAGGTCAGCGGCTCGAAGTACAGGCGGTCGGACGTGTCGTAGTCCGTGGAGACCGTCTCCGGGTTGCAGTTGACCATGACGGTCTCGTACTTCTCCGCGAGCGCGAGGGTGGCGTGCACGCAGGAGTAGTCGAACTCGATGCCCTGGCCGATGCGGTTGGGCCCGGAACCGAGGATGATCACGGCCTCGCGCTCGCGCGGGGCGACCTCGGTCTCCGCGTCGTAGCTGGAGTAGTGGTACGGGGTCTTGGCGGCGAACTCCGCGGCGCAGGTGTCGACCGTCTTGTAGACGGGGCGCACGCCCAGCGCGTGACGGATCTCGCGGACCGTGGCCTCACCGGCGGGTCCCATGCCGCGCAGGCGTGCGACCTGGGCGTCGGACAGCCCGTGCCGCTTGGCGAGCCGCAGCACGTCCTCGGTCAGGGTGGGGGACGCCGCGACCTCGGCCGCGACCTCGTTCATGAGCTGGATCTGGTCGAGGAACCAGGGGTCGATCTTGGTCGCCTCGAACACGGCCTCCAGCGTGGTGCCGCCGGGCTGCCCGACCGAGCGCAGCGCCTGCTGCACCTGGACCATGCGCTGCTCCGTGGGCCGCTCGATCTCCGTCAGCAGCGTGGCGAGCTCGTCGCCCGTGGGGGCGTCGCCGTCCCAGTGGAACGTCACGCCGCCCTTGTCGATGGAGCGCAGGGCCTTGCCGAGGGCCTCGGTGAAGTTGCGGCCCAGCGCCATGGCCTCGCCCACCGACTTCATGGTGGTGGTCAGGGTGTCGTCGGCGGCGGGGAACTTCTCGAACGCGAAGCGCGGCACCTTGACCACGACGTAGTCGAGCGTGGGCTCGAAGCTCGCGGGGGTCACCTTGGTGATGTCGTTCGGGATCTCGTCGAGCGTGTAGCCGACGGCGAGCTTCGCGGCGATCTTGGCGATCGGGAAGCCGGTCGCCTTGGAGGCCAGCGCCGAGGAGCGCGAGACGCGCGGGTTCATCTCGATGACGATGACGCGCCCGGTGGCCGGGTCGACGGCGAACTGGATGTTGCAGCCGCCGGTGTCGACGCCGACCTCGCGGATGACGGCGATGCCGATGTCGCGCAGCTTCTGGTACTCGCGGTCGGTGAGCGTCATGGCGGGGGCCACGGTGACGGAGTCGCCGGTGTGCACGCCGACGGGGTCGACGTTCTCGATGGAGCAGACGACCACGACGTTGTCGTCCTTGTCGCGCATGAGCTCCAGCTCGTACTCCTTCCAGCCGAGGATGGACTCCTCCAGGAGCACCTCGGTGGTCGGCGAGTAGTGCAGGCCCTGGCCCACGATGCGGCGCAGGTCCTCCTCGTCGTAGGCGAGGCCGGAGCCGAGGCCGCCCATGGTGAAGGAGGGACGCACGACCATCGGGTAGCCGAGCACGCCGGCGGCCGCCAGGGCCTCGTCGATCGTGTGCACGATCTCGGAGCGGGCGGACTCGCCGCCGCACTTCTCGACGACGTCCTTGAACTGCTGGCGGTCCTCGCCCTTCTGGATGGCGGGGATGTTGGCGCCGATGAGCTCGACGTCGTACTTGGCGAGCACGCCGGCCTCGTCCAGGGCGATGGCCGCGTTGAGCGCCGTCTGCCCGCCGAGGGTGGGCAGCAGCGCGTCGGGGCGCTCCTTGGCGATGATCGTGGTGAGGACCTCGGTCGTGATGGGTTCCACGTAGGTGGCGTCCGCGAACTCGGGGTCGGTCATGATCGTGGCCGGGTTGGAGTTGACCAGGATGACCCGCAGGCCCTCCTCCTTCAGCACGCGGCAGGCCTGGGTGCCGGAGTAGTCGAACTCGCAGGCCTGGCCGATGACGATCGGGCCGGACCCGATCACCAGGACCGAGGAGATGTCGTTACGGCGAGGCATCAGTGGTTCTCCTCGGTGTCGTGCGCGGTGGCGGTGGTGGTCGTGAGGGCGGGCGGCCAGGCGGAGGGGTCCGTCATCAGGCCGACGAAGCGGTCGAACAGGTAGGCGGCGTCGTGGGGGCCCGCGGCGGCCTCGGGGTGGTACTGCACGGAGAAGGCCGGCAGGTCGAGGCAGGTCAGCCCCTCCACGACCTGGTCGTTCAGCCCGACGTGGGAGACGACGACGCGGCCGTAGCGGCCGCCGTCGGTCCTGCTGTCGTCGTACGGGGCGTGCGAGATCGCGGGGGCGCCGGACTCGTCGAGCACGGGTGCGTCGACGGCGAAGCCGTGGTTGTGCGCGGTGACCTCCACCTTGGCGGTGGTGCGGTCCAGCACCGGCTGGTTGATGCCGCGGTGGCCGTAGCCGAGCTTGTAGGTGCCGTAGCCCAGGGCACGGCCCAGGATCTGGTTGCCGAAGCAGATGCCGAAGAACGGGATGCGGCGGTCCAGCACCGCGCGCAGCAGCTCGACCTCGTGGCCGGCGGCACCCGGGTCCCCGGGACCGTTGGAGAAGAAGACGCCGCGGGGCGCGCCGTCGGGCAGGTCGGCGAGGACGGCCTCGATGTCGGCGATGGTCACCGACTGCGGCACGACGACGACGCGCACGCCGCGCTCGGCCAGCCGCACCGGCGTCATCGTCTTGATGCCGAGGTCGACGGCCACGACGGTGGCCAGCGGCGTCTGCCCGGCGTGCACGCCGCGGGGCTCCACCGTGTAGGCCTGGGTGGTGGAGACCTCCCGGGCCAGGTCGGCGCCCGCCATCTGCGGGGCGGACCGCACCTCGGCGACGAGCTCCTCGACGGGGCGCGGGTACCCGCCCCGGACCAGGTCCTCGCCCGAGAAGATCCCGGCGCGCATCACGCCCTCCTCGCGCAGGCGGCGCGTCAGGGCGCGCGTGTCGACGTCGGAGATGCCGACCACGCCCTGCCCGGCGAGCTCGTCGCCGAGGGACCGCTGGGCGCGCCAGCTCGAGACGCGGCGCGCGGGGTCGCGCACCACGTAGCCGGAGACCCAGACGCGGTGCGACTCCGGGTCCTCGTCGTTCACGCCGGTGTTCCCGACGTGGGGCGCCGTCATGACGACGATCTGCCGGTGGTAGGACGGGTCGGTGAGCGTCTCCTGGTAACCGGTCATGCCGGTGGAGAACACGATCTCGCCGAACGTGGTGCCGGTGGCGCCGTACGCACGGCCGCGGTAGGTCGTGCCGTCCTCGAGGACGAGCGCTGCCGAGGTGGCTGCGTGCTGAGCTGCGGGTGTCGTCGGGGTGGTCACCGGGCCTCCTGCTGGTACGGGTCGTGCTGAGAGTGCTGGGTCTGGTTCTGCTGGGCGTGCTGGCCCATGGGCTGCTGGGCCGGCGACTGCTGGGCCGGCGACTGCTGGGCCGCGAGCAGGTGCCGGACGGCGTCCACGAGGCCGCCGCGGTCGGTGGCGCGGCGCGTGCGCAGGCCGGTGTCGACCAGGGCCGGCGCGACGCCGTCCGCCTCGGGGACCGCCCAGGTCACCACGACCAGGCCGTCCGCGCCGACGTACTTGCCCGCCATGCCGGGAGCCAGGGTCGCGCTGCGGATCGCGTTCACGGGGACCCA
Organism: Promicromonospora sp. MS192; assembly: GCF_049532985.1. Classification (GTDB taxonomy): domain Bacteria; phylum Actinomycetota; class Actinomycetes; order Actinomycetales; family Cellulomonadaceae; genus Promicromonospora. The sequence continues at coordinate 2,053,213 of NZ_CP186693.1, forward strand.
CAGGTCGCGAGCCCCGTCGCGCTCGACGAGGATGCCGCCGTCGTGCACCGACACCAGGGCGTTCGAGCGGTCGCCCAGGCCGTGCGCGCCCACCCGTGCGAGCCAGTCGCCGTGCAGCGTCGTGGAGACGTAGACCGCCTCCAGCGGGCCGAGGCGCGCGGGTCCCACGCCCGCGGTGCCCGTGGCGCCGTCGGCGCCGGGCACCGGCGGCGGCACCGGGACGACGGCGGTGGTGCGCTGCGCGAGCCGTCGTCGGCCGATCAGGGTCACGTACAGGACCAGGAACACCGCCAGGGCGACCAGGAGGAGGACGGCCAGGATCTTCATCGGGTGGCTCCTTCGAGGGTCTGGGTGGCGCCGTCCGTGGCCGGCTGGTCGACGACCGCGCCGTCCAGGACGGTCGCGCGGCCCCGCAGGAACGTCGCGACCACGCGGCCCGGCAGCTCGGACCCGGCGAACGGGGTGTTGCTGCTGGCGGTGACCTGGGCGTGGCCGTCGATCACCCGCGTCGCGGCCGGGTCGACGAGGGTCAGGTTGGCGGGCTCCCCGACGGCGATCCGGCGGCCCTGCGTCGCGTCGACCCGGCCGATGCGGGCCGGGTTCTCCGAGAGCACGCGGGCGACGTCGGCCCAGGTCATCCGGCCGGTGTCGACCATGGTCTGCTGGACCACGGACAGCGCGGTCTCCAGGCCCGTCATACCGAAGGCGGCCGAGGCCCACTCGCAGTCCTTGTCCTCGACCGGGTGCGGGGCGTGGTCGGTGGCGACGATGTCGATCGTGCCGTCGGCCAGGCCCTGGCGCACCGCCTCGACGTCGGCGGCCGTGCGCAGCGGCGGGTTGACCTTGTACACCGGGTCGTACTCGCGGGCGAGCTCGTCGGTCAGCACCAGGTGGTGCGGCGTCACCTCGGCGGTGACGTCGATGCCGCGGCCCTTGGCCCAGCGGACGATCTCCACCGAGCCGGCCGTCGACAGGTGGCAGACGTGCAGGCGCGAGCCCACGTGCTCGGCCAGCAGCACGTCGCGGGCGATGATCGACTCCTCGGCCACCGCGGGCCAGCCCGTCAGGCCGATCTGCGCGGAGACGACGCCCTCGTTCATCTGCGCGCCCTCGGTCAGGCGCGGCTCCTGCGCGTGCTGGGCCACGACGCCGTCGAACGCCTTGACGTACTCCAGCGCGCGGCGCATGAGGACCGGGTCGTGCACGCACTTGCCGTCGTCCGAGAAGACCCGCACGCGGGCCGCGGAGTCGGCCATGGCGCCCAGCTCGGCCAGCTTCTCGCCGCCCAGGCCCACCGTGACCGCGCCCACGGGGTGCACGTCCACCCAGCCGGCCTCCTGACCGAGCCGGTAGACCTGCTCGACGACGCCCGCGGTGTCCTGCGTGGGCGTCGTGTTGGCCATGGCGTGCACCGCGGTGAACCCGCCCGCCGCAGCGGCCCTGGTACCGGAGAACACCGTCTCGGCGTCCTCCCGGCCCGGCTCGCGCAGGTGGGTGTGCAGGTCGACGAGGCCGGGCAGGAGCACCTGGTCCTGGGCGGCGACCTCGTGCGCGCCCTCGGGCACCTCGACCGTTCCCGGCGCGCCCAGCGCGGCGACCACGCCGTCCGCGAGCACGACGTCGACCGGGTCCGTGCCGTAGGGACGCACCCCACGCAGGACGTAGGTCGTGGTTGAAGGGGTGCTCACAGGGCGTTCCTCTCGTCGGTGCTGGAAGCTGGGTCGCTGCCGGACAGCAGCAGGTACAGGGCCGCCATCCGCACGGCGACGCCGTTGGCCACCTGCTCCACGATCACGGAGCGGGGGTGGTCGGCGGCAGCCGCCGAGATCTCCAGGCCGCGGTTCATCGGCCCGGGGTGCATCACGATCGCGTGGTCCGGCAGGACGGCGAGCCGCCGGGCGTCGAACCCGAACTTGCGGCTGTACTCCATGGGGCTCGGGAAGAACGACCCCGACCCGCCGGACATCCGCTCACGCTGCACCCGCAGCATCATGACCGCATCCGGCTGCCACTGCTCGAGCGTCTCGTCCAGGTGGTACGAGACCCGGCACGGCCAGGTCTCCACGCCCACCGGCACCAGCGTGGGCGGCGCCACCAGCGTGACCTCGGCGCCGAGCGTGTGCAGCAGGTACACGTTCGAGCGGGCCACGCGCGAGTGCAGCACGTCGCCGACGATCGCGACGCGCAGGCCCGCCAGGTCCGCGCCCACCGAGGTGTCGGTGCCGCGCCCGTCGGGTCCCACGTTGCCCACCAGGTGACGGCGGATCGTGAACGCGTCCAGCAGCGCCTGCGTGGGGTGCTGGTGCATGCCGTCGCCCGCGTTGAGCACCCCGGCGTCGAGCCAGCCCGCGTGGGCGAGCTGGTGCGCCGCGCCCGAGGCCGAGTGGCGCACCACCACGGCGTCCGCGCCCATGGCGTGCAGCGTCAGCGCGGTGTCCTTGAGCGACTCGCCCTTGGACACGCTGGAGCCCTTGGCCGAGAAGTTGATGACGTCCGCCGACAGGCGCTTGGCCGCCGTCTCGAACGAGATCCGCGTGCGCGTGGAGTCCTCGTAGAACAGGTTGACCACGGTGCGCCCGCGCAGCGTGGGCAGCTTCTTGTTCTCGCGCGACTGCGTGGCCGCCATCTGCGCGGAGGTGTCCAGGAGCAGGATCGCGTCGTCCTTGGCCAGGCCCTGGGTGGTCAGCAGGTGCTTCACCGCGCGCCCCCGTTCTCGGTCGTGTCGTCCGCCGGGCTGATCAGCACCGAGTCCGTGCCGCCGTCGACGTCGGACAGGCGCACCCGCACCCGCTCGCTGCGGGAGGTGGGCAGGTTCTTGCCCACGTAGTCCGCGCGGATCGGGAGCTCGCGGTGGCCGCGGTCCACCAAGGCGGCGAGCTGCACCACGCGGGGGCGGCCCAGGTCGTTCAGGGCGTCGAGCGCGGCACGGATGGTGCGGCCGGAGAACAGCACGTCGTCGACCAGGACCACCACCTTGTCGTCGATCGTGCCGCCCAGCCGGCCCGGCAGCACCGTCTGCCCGACGGCACGCGTGGGCTGGCGGCGCAGGTCGTCGCGGTACATCGTCACGTCGAGGGTGCCGTGGTCGCCGTCGAAGCTCGGCTCGATCTGCGCCAGTCGCTCCGCGAGGCGGCGCGCGAGCTGCACGCCGCGCGTCGGGATGCCGAGGAGCAGAAGATCGGCGGCGCCCTTGTTGCGCTCCACGATCTCGTGGGCGATCCGGGTCAGGGCGCGGGCGATGTCGGCCTCACCGAGCACGGTGCGTGCCGCGGTGGAGGTGTCCGCCGGGGCGGCGGCGGCGGGGCTGGTGGTGCCGGGATCCGCGCCATGGCCCGTCGTCGGGCTCGGGGTTGCGCTGGATGCGGGCATGCGGCTGCCAGGGCTCATCTGGCGACCTCCTTCTCCGCCTCACGGGACGGGTTTAAAGGGAGTCTGACAGCCACCACCTTAACCCGCCGGACAGGCGCCGGACGCCGGGTCACCGGCCGACCGGAGGGGCGTTGCTCACACCCCGGCGAGCCGGCCGGCCGGCGAGCGGGTCAGTCGCGGAGCACCGTCGCCGCCAGGCCCGCCGCGAGAGCGACCAGCGCCAGCACCATGCCCACCGTGCCGGGCCAGCCCGCCAGCACGAAGGCGACCCCGCCCAGCCAGCCGAACAGGCTCGACCCCGCGTAGTACGCCAGGTTGTAGACGGCGGCCGCCTGGGTGCGCGCCTGCGGGGCGGCGACCGGGGTCCACCCGCTGGCCACCGCGTGCGCGCCGAAGAACCCGGCGGTGAGCACGACCAGCCCCGTCAGGACCACCGGCAGCCAGCCCGACAGCGTGGCCACCACCCCGAGCGCCATCACACCGGCCGCGACCACCAGGACACGGCGGCGGCCGTACCGCACGACCAGCCGCCCTGTCCGCGCGGAGGACCACGTTCCCGCCAGGTAGGCGAGGAACACGAGGCTGACCACACCGGGCGACAGGCCGAACGGCTCGGCAGCCAGCCGGAAGCCCAGGTAGTTGTAGACAGCGACGAACCCGCCCATCAGCAGCAGACCCTGCGCGTCCAGGACGAGCAGGCGCGGGCTCAGCAGGGCGCCGAGCCGTCCGGCCTCCGGCGCCGGGTGCCCCGGGACGGCGGCGTCGGGCCCGCCGCTCCCCCGGGCCCGCGGGCCGCGGTCACGCGGCGCGAGCCGGACGAACACCCCCGTCGCGACCAGGCACGCCACCGCCACGGCGGCCACCCCGGCGCGCCAGCCGAAGAGCTCGGCGACGCCACCGGAGACCAGCCGCCCCAGCAGACCGCCCATCGACGTGCCCGCGACGTAGGTCCCGGCGGCCCGGGGCACCACCGCGGCGGGGAGCATCTCGGTCAGGTACGCCATGGCCACCGCGGGGACGCCCGCGACCAGCAGTCCCTCGACGAAGCGCCCCGCGACGATCAGGCCGAACGACGGGGCGAAGGGGACGGCGAGCCCGACCACCGTCGCACCCAGCATGGCGACGGTCATCGCGCGCACCCGGCCGACCCGGTCCGCGACCCCCGCCCAGGGCAGCACCCCCACCGCCAGGCCGAGCGTCGCCGCGGAGACGAGCAGCGCGGTCGCCGACGCCGACGTCGCGAGCTCGCGCGCGGCGTCGGGCAGGACGGACTGCGGGGCGTAGAGCTGGGCGAACGCAGCGGTCCCGGCACCGAACAGCGCGACGAGCAGGCGTCGCTCGTCGAACCGTCCGGTACCGGGACCGGTACTCACGCGTGTCGCAGGGTCGTGCGCGTCTCGGACGTCACGCCAGCAGGGTCGGCTTCAGGTCCTTGACCCGGCCGAGCAGGCCGTTGACGAAGGCCGGCGACTCGTCCGTGGACAGGTCACCGGCGAGGTCGACGGCCTCGTCGAGCGCCACGGCGTCCGGCACGTCGTCGTTGAAGAGGACCTCCCACGAGCCGATCCGCAGCAGCGCACGGTCCACGGCCGGCATGCGTGCGAGGGTCCAGCCCTGCGAGTACGTCTCCAGCACCTCGTCGATGCGCTCGCGGTGGGCGACCACGCCCTCCACGATCTCGACCGTGTACTGCGGCACGGCCGCCTCCGTGCGGGGCACGGCCACGCGGTCGGCAAGGAGCTTCAGCGGGTCGATGCCCCGCTGCTCCGCCTCGAAGAGGATGTCGGCGGCGCGCTTGCGCGCCTTGGTGCGTGCGCCCACGTCAGTCGGTGACGCGGCCGAGGTAGTCGCCGGTCCGCGTGTCGACCTTGACCTTGACACCCTGCTCGAGGAACAGCGGCACCTGGATCTCGGCACCCGTCTCCAGCGTCGCCGGCTTGGTGCCGCCCGTGGAGCGGTCGCCCTGCAGGCCCGGCTCGGTGTAGGTGATCTCCAGCACGACCGACGCCGGCAGCTCGATGTACAGCGGGGTGCCGTCGTTGGACGCCAGCATGACGTTCATGCCCTCGAGCATGTAGTCCTTCGCGTCACCGACCGTCGCGGCCGACACGTTGATCTGGTCGTACGTGTCGTTGTCCATGAAGACGAAGTCGTCGCCGTCCATGTACAGGTACTGGAAGTCGCGGCGGTCCACGTTCGCGGTCTCGACCTTGATGCCCGCGTTGAACGTCTTGTCGACGACCTTGCCGGACAGCACGTTCTTCATCTTGGTGCGGACGAACGCGCCACCCTTGCCCGGCTTGACGTGCTGGAACTCGATGACCGTCCAGAGGTTTCCGTCGATCCGGAGCACGGTGCCGTTCTTGATGTCGTTGGAGGTAGCCACGTTCGTCTTCCTGTGTCGGGGAAAGGGTTGCCCAGGGCATGCCGACGGGGAGCCGGCGACTGGGGTGACCGGGCCGGATGATCCAGCCGTGCGATCAAGGGTGTCAAGCAGCAGCGGTCAAGTCTAACGGACGACCTCGGTCGGCTCCGCCTATCCCTGCCCGCTTCGCACGATGATGCCGATCGCGCCTGCGACGATCATGAGTACCACCGAGACCGGGTAGTAGGTCAGCGCCCGTCGAATGTGCGCATGCTTCTGGACCGAGATCTCAGCCAGGTTCTTGACCTGGATCCAGGCCTCGCGACGATCGTCCTCCTTGGTCGCCGCCACAAGGTCGTCGACTGACGCGTCGACGATGTCCGGAAGGGAGTATCTGGAGAAGCCTCGCTGCTTCATGCGCGGCCGAAGCGACAGCACGAGATGCATGCCCGCGACCCCGCAGAAGATGATCGCCGCGGCACCGATGAGCGCACCGGCCAGCGCAAGCCACGCCCCTGGCGCGAGCGCCTGGTACAACGGGATGGCCGGCGTCCCGACGCCGAAGGTGAGAGCAATCGCCGCGACCAGGACGCTTGTCTTGACGTCCGCGTTGGTGATGGTGAGCTGGAGCATCGACTGAACAAACTGGGCGTCGGCCGCACTGCCGCTCTGGTCCGGCATCCGAGTCAGACGGCTTGCGTCGCGCTGTGCCCGTCCCGCACCCCACCAGCTCATCCAGCCTCCCGACCTCGTAAAACGTCGCCATGTGAGCGTACCGACCTGCCCGAAGGATGCACACCGACCTCCCCCTGTTCGATCCCACCGGATCAAGCACATGGCTTACCTTCCCCACAGTGAAGGCATATCCTTAATAGATGTTCACCGTCATCGGCGACATCGTCGGATCACGCAATCTGAGCGACCGCGCACAGGCGCAACGCTCGGTCGTCACGACCCTGTCTCGAGTAGGCGCGTCCATCCCCGTCGCCCAGCGCCTTGAACCGACGTTCGGCGACGAGATCCAGGGCGGGTTCCAGACGATCGCGCACGCGACCCTCGCGACTTTGCTGATCCGGCTCGAACTGGCCTGGCTCGCACATCCCCCGCCCCGGTCTGCTCAACAGGACACCAAGACACCCGATCTGATCGTCATGCGATTCGGAATCGGCCAAGGAGACGTCCGCGTGTTCGAGATCGACACCCAGCCCATTCGACAGGACGGCCCCGGCTGGCACACCGCGCGCGACGCGATCGACGCGCTCGGGAAGAAGGCCGGCACGAGGTACGTCGGACCAGAGAACGCCGGGGCGCCCTCACAAGCAGCAGTCAACGCGTTCCTCATTGCGCGCGACGGTCTCGTCGATACACTCAACCACCGCCAACAGCGGATGCTCCTTCGTGCCCTGCATGGCGATTCACAGAAGGCCATCGCGGAGCTGGAGGGCATCTCGGAGTCGGCGGTGAGCCAGGCGTTCGCGAGGGGCGTGAGTGCCGTTCGGGACGCGCAATGCTTCTTCGGAAAGGCGTGATGCTCGAATGGCAGCCCTCGGAGCGTTCCTCGCGGCACTGGGCGTGGCAGACGCCTTCCGGGACACCAGCACCGTCAGCATCTCGTCGACACGGCGCTACGCCGCGCTTGCCGTCGGCGTGGTCACTCTCGCAGCACTTCTGGCAGCGGGTGGAACCTCTGCGGCCTCCATGATCACCCTCGGCATCCCGCTGAGCCTGCTCCTGGCCGTCTGGGCCCTTCTCGACCCGATCGCGACTGCGATCGGCAAGGCGACGGCCCGCGGTGCAGCATTCCTGGCAATCGCCACGGGGACCGTCGCCGCACTCCTCTTCGCAGACGATGCCGCGGTCGCCTGGCCCACCTGGGTGCCCGGCCCGCTGTCGACGTTCTCGCCGTCGCAGGTGATTCTCGTTGCCGGAATAGCAGTTGCCCAGGTCTCGACAGCAAACGTCCTGGTCCGCTTGATCCTTGAAGCCGTCAATGTGCCGACCAAGGAAGGTTCCGACCGTCTTCGGAGCGGGCGTGTCCTGGGACCGATGGAACGCCTGTTCATCGTGGGCCTTGGCCTTGCAGGCAATCTCACCGCCGCGGCGGTGGTCGTGGGGGCCAAAGGGCTGCTGCGGTTCCCGGAGCTCGCAGCCAGCGAATCCAGCGCACGAGCGGCGTCGCCGATCATCATCCAGACATCCGCGAAGGGCACCGCTGGCATGCCGACAGACCCAGGCACGGCCGCGCCGATCCACCAAGGCCCCAACCCGGTCACCGAATACTTCCTCATCGGCAGCTTCGCCAGCTGGCTCATCGCGCTTGCCGGACTTGGCCTCGCGATGCTCGTCCTTGGTTAAGTCTTGTACTTAATTCCGTGCTCATTAAGCCCTGGACTTATCACCCAGCCGCCCCGCGATCGCCGACAGCGCCAGCCGGTACGAGTCGAACCCGAACCCCGCCACGGTCCCCGTGGCGATCCCGGCCACCACCGAGTAGTGCCGGAACGACTCGCGCGTGGCGGGGTTCGACAGATGCACCTCGACCAGCAGCAGACCGGCCGTCGTGACCTGGGCCGCGGCGTCCCGCAGGGCGTAGGAGTAGTGCGTGAACGCCGCCGGGTTGAGCACGACGTGCGCGCCCGCGTCGACCGCCTCGTGGAGCCAGCCGACGATCTCCGACTCACCGTCCGTCTGCCGCACCTCGACGTCCAGACCGAGGTCCTCACCCCACTGCGCGGCGGCGACCTTCAGGTCGGACATCGACGCGTGGCCGTAGATCTCGGGCTCGCGGACGCCGAGCCGGCCGAGATTCGGGCCGTTGAGCACAAGGACACGGGGAAGTGCGGAGACCATGCGCGCGAGCCTAGTGCGCCACAGGGCCGGACGGCGTCACACCTTGCCGGGCCCGGTCACGATCCGGTGCCCGCCCGTGGCGTCGGCGATCCAGCCCAGCGTCTCGGGCCGGAGCTCGTCCCACTCCCAGAAGACGAACGCCAGGCACGCGAGCGCCGCACCGTCGGCGCCCCAGCGCTCGACCGGCTCCGCCGCGCCGCACTCCCGGCACTCCAGGTCGGCCGCGCCGCCCTCGACCCACTCGTTCGCCGCCTCGTGGAACTGGTCCAGCCCGTCCTCGTCCATGCCCGTCGGGCCGACGACGTCCGGGTGCCCGTAGAACGATCGCACGGCCGAGCACCGCGGGCAGGTCACGGCGTCCACGGAGAACTGGCTCCCGTCGTGCAGTGCGCGACCCTCGCGAACCTCGAGGCCCCACGGCTGCTCCCCCGAGGTGGAGGCCGCCACCGTCTGACCCCACGCGGGGCCTGCCGGGTACCCGTCGGCGCCGAGCGCTGCGTTCGGCGACCGGTCCGGCAGCAGCACCCCGCGCGCGACGAGGTCGGCCACGACCCGCTGCCCCAGCAGCGGGGCGTCGGCCTCGGTCGCGTCCAGGTCGGCGACCCACTGGTAGTACGTGCCCACGGCTCTCCTTCGGTGTCGATCGCGACGTCGATCGACGTCGATCCGGCCGGGCGCCGGCTGCGCCCCGGCGGCACCCTGCGCCGCCGGCCACCCACGCTAGCGGCGACCACCGACATCCGCGTCCGGTTCCAGCCCCTCCACCAGGAGCGTCCGCGGCCCGGGGCCCGACTCGGCGAGCTCGTCGTGCGGGTTGGTCAGGGCGCACCGCCGCAGCGAGAGGCAGCCGCAGCCGATGCAGTCGGTGAGATGGTCACGCAGCCGGGAGAGCTGCTCGATGCGGGCGTCCAGGTCGTCGTGCCACGCCTGCGAGATGCGGCGCCAGTCCTTCGCGGTGGGCGTGCGGTCACCGGGGAGGGTCGCCAGCGCCGCGCCGATGTCCGCGAGCGGGATCCCCACGCGCTGGGACACCCGGATGAACGCCACCCGGCGCAGGGTCTCGCGCCGGTAGCGGCGCTGGTTGCCCGACGTCCGGCGGCTGGTGATCAGCCCCTTGCGCTCGTAGAAGTGCAGCGCCGACACGGTCACGCCGCTGCGGGCGGCGAGGTCGCCGACCGTCAGCTCGTCGCGGTCCCAGGGCACTGCGGGGTGGGATGCTTCCATCAGGTGACCTCCTGCGGTCCGAGCGGTGGCGGTGCGTTCCTGCCGCGGCGCCCGTGGTGGTCGCCGCGACCCGAGGTCGCAGTTGACCTCAACTATGGTTCAGGTTAGAGGATCACGGCATGGACGCCATCAGACACCATTCGTTCGGCCCGCCCGAGGTCCTCGTGCTCGAGCAGGTCCCCGATCCCGTACCCGGTCCTGGTGAGGTGCTCGTCGACGCGGTGGCACACGGCGTGCACCTGCTCGACACCAGCATCCGGCGCGGCGAGGCAGGACCGCCGCTGCCGCTGCCGACCCTCCCGACCGTCCCGGGCAGGGAGATCGCGGGCACGGTGTCCGCGCTCGGCGACGGTGTCGACCCCGCGTGGGCCGGACGGCCGGTCGCCGCGCACCTGGGACCGGTGCCGGACGGCGGCGGGTACGCGCGGCGCGTCGTCGTCGGCGCGGACCGGTTGCACGCGCTGCCGGAGACGCCCGACGGCACGCCGCTCGACCCCGCCGCGGCGATCGCCATGATCGGGACCGGCCGCATGGCCGCCTACACCCTGGACGTCGCGGCGGTCACGCCGGACGACGTCGTGGTCGTCACGGGCGCCGCCGGCGGGCTCGGCACGCTGTTCGTCCAGGAGGCGCTGCACGACGGCGCCCGCGTGGTCGCCCTCGCGGGCGGCCCGGCGAAGCTGGCCGTGCTGCGGGACCTGGTGAGCGACCCGGGACGTCTCGCGCTGGTCGACTACTCCGCCCCGGGGTGGCCGGACGCCGCGCGCACCGCGCTCGGCGCGACCCCCGCCACGCTGGTGCTCGACGGCGTGGGCGGCCCGCTCGGCACGGCCGCCACGTCCCTGCTGAGCGGCGCGGACGGGGCCGACGCCGCCAGCGCCGGGCGCCTCGTCGCCTACGGCTGGGCCTCCGGCTCCGCCAACCGGTACACCGCGTGGGCGCCCGACGACGAGCGGATCGAGTCGGCGGTCGAGGTGCGCTACGCCGTCGGGCCGGACGCTCCCCCGATGGGCGACCAGCGGCCGTACCAGGAGCGGGCCCTGGCCCACGCGGCGTCGGGCAGGTGGCGCGTGGTCACGCACCGCGTGCCGTTCGCGCAGGCCGCGCGCGCCCACCGCGAGCTCGAGGAGCGCCGCACCACCGGAAAGGTGGTGCTGGTGTGACCGCCGCACCCTCACCCGCGCGCGCCGTCGCGCCCGGTGCCCTGAGCCCCGGCGCGCAGCGCCTCGTCCTGGTCGGGATGGTCGCGCTGTGCTCGCTCGGCGCCTTCGAGGCGCTGGCCGTGGCCACCGCGATGCCGACCATCGCCGTGGACCTGGACGGTCTGCGGCACTACACGTTCGCGTTCGCGGTGGTCTTCGCCACGAGCGTGGTCGGCATGCTCACCGCCGGGCGCTGGTGCGACCGCACCGGCCCGTCGCCGGCGATGTGGACCGGCGTGGCGCTGTTCGTCGTCGGCCTGGTGGTCGCGGGGACGGCGACCGGGATGGGTGTGCTGATCGCCGGGCGGGCCGTCCAGGGTGTCGGGAGCGGGCTGTTCGGCGTGGCCCTGTACGTCCTGGTGGCCCGGGTCTTCGCCCCTGGACGCCGGCCCGCCGTCTTCTCGGCGTTCGCGGCCGCCTGGGTGGTGCCGGCGATCGTCGGGCCCGGGCTGGCCGGCCTCGTCGTGGAGCACGCGGGCTGGCGCTGGGTGTTCCTCGGCGCCGCGGTCCTCACCGTTCCGGCGGCGATCCTGATGCGCCCCGGGCTGACGGCGGCGCGGGGCGACGCCCCGGGCCAGGACGACGTGCCCGACGGGCACGCCGAGGCCGTCCCCACGCCGTCCGAGCGCCCGCTGCGGGCAGCCCTGCGCCTCGCCGCGTCGGTGCTGCGTGCCGGGCGCGGGCTGCCCGCCGTCGTCGCGGTGCGGGCACTGGTGTCGGCGGCGTTCACCGGGGCGGAGGTGCTGCTCCCGCTGCTCCTGGTGCACGAGCGGCACCTCAGCCCGGGCGGGGCGGGGCTGATCCTGACGGTCGGCGCGCTCGGCTGGTCCGCGGCGTCCTGGGTGCGCGGGCGCGACCTGCTGCACCTGAGCCACACCGGCTACGTCCGGCTCGGCGCCGGCCTGCTCGCGCTCGGGACGGTGGGTGCCGCGGTGCTCGTCCTCCCGGGCGTGTCGGCCGGGGTCGGGATGGCGTTCTGGGTGCTGTCCGGCAGCGGCATGGGCCTGGTCTACCCGACGTTGTCGGTGCTCACCCTGGAGCTCGCTCCCCCGCACGAGCAGGGCAGCGCCTCGTCGGCGCTGCAGGTGGCCGATGCCGTCGCCGCGGCGGTGGCGTCGTCCGCGACCGGCACCCTCCTGTGGGCGCTGTACGACGTGACGGGGCTGCCGGCGTACGCGGCGGTGCTCGGTCTCACCGGCCTGCTGGCGGCTGGTGCGGTGCTGCTGGCCAGGCGCACCACCCTCCCGGCCGACGTGGCGGCGGAACCCGGGGCCTCCTGACCGGCCAGGCCGGCCGGCCTGGCGGGCCGGCCTGGCGGGCCGGCCTGGCGGGCCTGGCGGGCCGTCCGGCCTGGCGGGGCGCGCCCACCGGGCCGAGGCTGTTCCCATGGACGACTTCACGCAGTACATCGCGAGCCTCGACGGACCGGCCCGGGACGCCGTCGAGCACGTGCGGGCGCGTGCGCTGGAGCTCGTGCCGGACGCCGAGGAGGGCACCAGCTACGGCATGGCCGCGCTGCGCTACCGCGGCAGCCCGCTGATCTCGGCGCGCGCCACCGCCAGGCACATCGGCCTGTACCCGTTCAGCCCGCCGGCGATCGAGGCCCTCGCTCCGGACCTGGCCGGTTTCTCGACGGCGAAGGGCACCGTGCGGTTCACCCCGGACCGTCCGCTGCCGGACGACGTCCTGGACCGCCTCGTCCTGTTCCGGCGCGACGAGATCGACGCCATGCGGTCGCGCTGACGTCCGCACCCGGCAGCCGGGTCCGTCACGTTCCGCCGACGTGTCTCGTCGTCGGGGCATGACGCGAGAGCATGTCCCCATGACGACCCCCGACGCCTCCGGCACGCACCTCGACGACGCCGCCCTGGCCCGGCTGCGGCCCCTGGCCTTCTCGGTGGCGTACCGGATGCTCGGGAGCGTCGCGGAGGCCGAGGACGTGGTGCAGGAGGCGCTGACGCGGCTGTCCCAGGCGGACGGCGTGCGCAACCCCGACGCGTTCGTGACGACCGTGACCACGCGGATAGCCATCGACGTGCTGCGCTCGGCCCGCGTACGGCGCGAGTCGTACGTGGGCGAGTGGCTGCCCGAACCCCTGGTCGGTCCCGTGGATGCCCACCACCTGCCGGTGGCCATGGCCACCCCGCCGCCCGACGCCGCCGGGCACGCCGAGCTGGCCGACGACCTCTCGACGGCCTTCCTCGTGCTGCTGGAGACGCTGACCCCGACCGAGCGTGCGGCGTTCCTGCTGCACGACGTGCTCGGGTTCCCGCACAGCGAGGCCGCCGACGTCATCGGGACGAGCGAGGTGGCCGCACGGCAGCTCGCCTCCCGCGCCCGGCGCCGGATCGCGAACCGGCGCGAGGCCGCGGCACCGGGTGCGGGGTCGACGGAGCCCGGGTCCGGGCACGACGCGGTGGCACGGCACGGTGCCGGAGCGCAGCAGGCTTCCGGGGCGCAGCACGCGTCCGGGGCACCGGGTGCCCGCAGGACCACGGAGACGCATGCCGAGCAGCTCGTGACCCGGTTCCTCGCGGCGTGCGAGGACGGCGCCGTGGACTCGTTCCTGGAGCTGCTCGCGCAGGACGTGGTGCTCACGGGCGACAGCGGCGGCAACGTGCCCCCGGGCATGTCGATCGCACGATCCGTCGTGGGCCAGGTGCCGGTCGCGCGGGTGCTGGCCGGCTTCATGCGGCGCGGTGCGCCCCTGCACTTCGAGCGGGCGCTGGTGGGCGGGCAGCCCGGTCTGCTCATCGTGGCGGACGACGTGCTGGGCGGCGGCCTCGTCGGGACCTGGTCCTTCGAGGTGGCCGAGGAGGCGGCACCCGGCGCTCCCGGCACCACCACACGGCTCGCGGCGATCCGCGGCGTCATCAACCCCGAGAAGCTGCGTCACCTGGGGCCGCTGGCCGACCTGACACGGCTCCACGAGTGGCTGCGCACCGAGGGGCGCCGCAGGACCGCCCGGTAGTCGGCGCGAACCGGGCGCCCGCCGCTCAGGCCCCCTGCCCGACCGCCCCGGAAGTGCCGGTGCTCGAGACGCCCGGGACCGGCGCCTCCTTGACGAACCACATGAGCACGAGCCCGGCGAGCACCACCGCGATGATCCCGAGCGTGCCCCAGATCGTCGCGCCCGTCAGGGCGATGGCGATGCTCCACAGCGTGCTCGACATCCACGAGGTGGCCCGGCCCGTGGTGGCGTACAGGCCGAAGATCTCCGACTCCCGCCCGGCGGGCGTCACGCGGGCCAGGTAGGAGCGGGACGCCGCCTGCGCGGGCCCGACGCACGCGGACAGGATCAGACCGCCCACCCAGTAGACGACGGGGCCGAGGTCGCGCAGGAACACGACGGCCAGGCCCGCGGCGACGATCACGCCGAGCGTGGTCAGGATCACCGAGCGGGCCCCGAACCGGTCGTCGGCCCGGCCCACGAGCACCGTGCTCACCCCGGCCACGAGGTTGGCCGCGATGCCGAACACGATCACCTCGTCGGCCGAGAAGCCGAAGCTGACGCTTCCGATGATGGCGCCGAAGGCGAAGACGCCGCTGAGCCCGTCCCGGAACACGGCGCTGGCCAGCAGGAACCAGAACGTCTGCCGGGCGGTGTGCCACAGCCCCTTGATGTCGCGGTACAGCACCGCGTAGCTGGCGAAGAAGCCGACCTTCTCCCGGCCCGCGGTCGGCAGCCGCTCCGGCACGAAGGCGAAGACGGGCCAGGCGAACGCCAGCGCCCACAGCGCGCAGGCCACGGCGATCAGGCGGAAGGCGAGCCCGTTGTCGGTGGGCATGCCCCACCAGTCGGCGCCGTTGGCGACCACGACCAGCACCAGCATGAGGATGCCGCCCACGTAGCCGAGGCCCCAGCCGAGCCCCGACACCTTGCCGACCGTGCGCGGCGTGGCGACCGAGACCAGCATGGCGTTGTAGTTCACGCCGCCGATCTCGCTGAGCACGCTGCCGAGGCCGATCAGGGCCGCGCCCAGCACGAAGTAGGCCGGGTCCTCCTCGACGAACCACAGCGCCAGCATGCACAGCACCATCCCGGCGGTGGCGCCCGCGAGCCAGGCCTTGCGGCGGCCGGTCGCGTCGGCACGCTGCCCCAGCACCGGTGCCAGGACGAAGATCGCCACCCCCGCCAGCGCGTTCCACGTGCCCAGCCCGCTCGTGAGCTCGGCCAGCCCGCGCTGGTAGGCCGGGTCGTCCTCCCCCAGCGCCGCGACGGCGGGGTCCAGGAACGAGTCGGTGGTCAGGTACAGCGCCGTGAAGACGAACGTGAGGATCACCGTGTTGAACGGCTGGGTACCCCAGTCCCACAGCGCCCAGGAGAACACCTGCCGCCGCGGGATCCGCGTCCCCTCCCGCAGCTCCAGGCCGGTCGCCGGGAGCGGGACGTCGGCGGCGCCCGGGCCGGAGGCCGGGCTGTCTGGTCGCTGAGGGGCGTCGGTCATGGCGGCAGTCTGCCCGGCCGGCGTGAATGGCGGGTGCTGGGCCGGTCACGATCTCATACCGACCGGCCCGGACCTGGGCTGCGGCCGGGCGTCCGGCCGGGTCAGAGGGTCAGAGCGCGAGGTTGTGCCGCCCGATCTGGTCGACGGCCGACACTCCCGCGAGCGCCATCGTCAGGTCGAGCTCGGCGAGGACGTGCTCGGCGACGGCGCGGACGCCGTCGGCCCCGGCGAGCGCGAGGCCGTAGACCCAGGGTCGGCCGAGGAGCACCGCGTCGGCGCCGAGGGCCAGCGCGGTGAAGACGTCGGCGCCGGTGCGCACGCCGGAGTCGAACAGGACGGGGGCCGGGGTGCTGCCGGGTGCCTGGTGGGCGCGGACGGCGTCGACCACGGGGGCGAGCATGTCGAGCGAGGCGACGGCGTTGTCGATCTGCCGGCCGCCGTGGTTGGACACGATGACGCCGTCGGCGCCGTGGTCGAGGGCGGCGCGGGCGTCGTCGGGGTGCTGGATGCCCTTGACGAGGACGGGCAGGGTGGTGCGTGCGCGCAGCCAGGCGAGGTCGGTCCAGGTGAGGGTGGAGCGGGAGAAGACGTCGAGGAAGGTCTCGACGGCGGCACGCGGGTAGGGCTGGGTGAGGTTGCGCCCGGTGGGGCCGGGGTGGTGGCGGGCCATGGACAGCAGGGAGCGGACGGCGGAGGGGGTGGGCAGCCGGCGGCCCGGGTCCTGGGCGGCGCCCGCCGGCGCGACGCCGGGCGGCCTGGTCCCGGCGACCCGGGCCTCGACGAGACGCCGGAACGCGGGGTCGCTGAGGTACTGCGCGATCCCTTCCGCGCGGGCGAACGGGAGGTAGCCGAGGTCGAGGTCGAGGGTGCGCCAGCCGAGCACATGGGTGTCGAGGGTGACGACGATCGCCTCGCAGCCGCTGGCCTCGGCGCGGGCGACGAAGGACTCGACCACGGTGTCGTCGGACGACCAGTAGAGCTGGAACCAGCGCGGGCTGTCACCCAGGAGGGCGGCGGTGTGCTCCATCGGGGTGGACGCCTGGGACGAGATGACGACGGGCAGGCCCAGGTCCCGGGCAGCGGCGGCGAGGGCGGGTTCCGCGTTGCGCGGTGCTGCGGCCCGTCCTCCGCGGCCGCGCTGGTGCTGGACGGCGAGCTCCAGCGCGCCGACGGGCCCGAACAGCACGGGTGCGGGCAGGTCGCGGCCGAGGAGGGTGGTGGCCAGGGAGCGCCCGCCGACGTCGACCATCTGGCGCGGCACGGTGCGGTACCGGCCGAAGGCCTCGCGGTTGGCCTCGACGGTGCGCTGCGCGCCGGCGCCACCGGAGACGTAGGCCCAGCCGGTGCGGGTCATCCGGCGGCGTGCGGCGGAGGCGAGGGCGTCGGGGTGGGTGGGCACCACGGGGCGGCGGCCGTAGATGCCGTCCCGATAGATCGCGGACTGCACCGTGCGACCGACGTTGGTCTCACCATTTCTGGGCATGTTGGACATCTTGCCACGGCGTTCGCCGCCTCTCCCGGCGGCGACTCGTCGCTGACCCGCGCGTCGCGACCCGCTCCGGCAGCCGTCGGCGGCATACGATCCGCACGTGCCTGGTTCACCCGACACGCTCGACTGGCGTACCGACCACCTGCTCGGCGAACCGTTCCAGGAGGCCCCGCTCGGGCCGGCCACCCTGGTCCGCTACCCCCACCCGCCCGACCTGCCGGTACCGCGCGCCGCCGTCATCCATGTGCACGGCTACAACGACTACTTCTTCCAGGAGCACCTTGCGCGGGTGTTCGCCGCCGCGGGGTACGCCTTCTACGCCGTCGACCTGCGGGCGGCGGGCCGGTCGCTGCGGCCCGGCCAGATCCCGCACTTCGTGACGGACCTGCGCGAGCAGGCGACCGACATCGCCACCGCCGCGCGGACCGTGCGCGGGCTGGAGCCGGGACTGCCGCTCGTCGTGCACGCCCACTCCACCGGCGGGCTCACCGCGGCCCTGTGGGCGCACGCGCACCGCAACGCCGCAGGCGCCGACGCCGGACCCGACCTGCTGGTGCTGGACTCGCCGTTCCTGGACCTGCGCGCCCCGTACTGGCAGCGCACGGTGGGCACCCGGTTCCTGGACACCGTGGGTCGTCTGGCGGCGACCGCGGTCATCAGCGACGGCCCGTCGCGCTACGCGGAGCACCTCCTGGCCGCCAACGGGGGACGCTGGGAGTTCGACACCACGCTCAAGCGGCCCGAGGGCGTACCCGGGCGGGTCGGCTGGTTCGTCGCGGTCCGGCGGGGACAGGCGCGG
The DNA here is from genome assembly GCF_049532985.1 of Promicromonospora sp. MS192. Lineage (GTDB taxonomy): Bacteria > Actinomycetota > Actinomycetes > Actinomycetales > Cellulomonadaceae > Promicromonospora. The sequence continues at coordinate 2,070,959 of NZ_CP186693.1, forward strand.
GTCGCGGCCGGCCTGGAGATCGCGTGCCCGGTGCTGCTGGCGCGTTCCGACTCCTCGGGTCCGGACTCGCTCGACAACCCCCTGCTCGACGCCCAGGACACCGTGCTCGACGTCGAGCAGATGGCGGCCCTCCTGCCGTGCCTGGGCGAGGACGTCACCGAGCTCGTGGTCCCCGGCGGCGTGCACGACCTCACGCTCTCGGCACGCGGTCCGCGCGAGGCCTACCTCGACGGCATGCTCCAATGGGCGCAGAGCCGAAGGACCGACACGTGAGGTGCAGCAAGTGACCTACTTCGAGGGGCCGTTCCAGGCCCTCGCCCACCGCGGGTTCGCGCACGCCTCGGCCGGGACCGAGGGCCTGGAGAACTCGCTGGCCGCCTTCGGCGCCGCCGTCGACCTGGGCTACCGCTACGTAGAGACGGACGCCCACGGCACCGTCGACGGCGTCGCCGTGGCCCTGCACGACGAGTCCCTGGACCGCACCACCGACGGCACCGGACTGGTCGCCGAGCTGCCGTGGTCGGAGGTGAGCGAGGCGCGCATCGGCGGCGTCGAACCCGTACCCCTGCTGGAGGACGTGCTGGGTGGCTGGCCCAGCCTGCGGGTCAACATCGACGTCAAGCACGCCTCCGGCGTCGGGCCCGTGGCTCGCGCCGTGGAGCGCACGGCGTCCTGGGACCGCGTGTGCGTCACCTCCTTCGACCCGGCCCGACGGCGCGCCACGCTGGCCAAGCTGTCCCGGCCCGTGGCGACGTCGGCCGGCCGCAGGGAGATCGCGACGTTCCTCACCGGCGTCCGGCTCCGCGCCCGGCCGCTGGCGCGCCGTGCCCTGCGCCAGGTCGACGCGCTCCAGGTGCCCGTCAGCGAGGGCCGGGTGACGGTCGTCGACGCCGCCTCGATCGAGGTGGCGCACGCGCTCGGCAAGAAGGTCCACGTCTGGACCGTGAACGAGACCGCCGAGATGGTCCGCCTCCTCGACGAGGGCGTGGACGGCCTCGTCACGGACCGGGCCGACCTGCTCAAGGACCTGCTGGTGAGCCGGGGGCTGTGGGACTGACCGCGGGCGTCAGCCCAGGGTCAGGGTGACCGGGGTGCCCGGGCCCTTCGTCGGGGGTTCCTTGGCGACCTCCGCGTAGGCGGCCGCCAGCAGCGTCGGGTCCGGTCCCTCCAGGCGCACCGGCTTGGCGACGTCGTCCAGGACGACGAAGCGCAGCAGGTCACCGCGCGCCTTCTTGTCACGGCGCATGGCCGACAGGAGCTGGTCCCACCGGTCGCCGCGGTAGTGCACCGGGAGCCCGAGCGCGGACAGGATCGACCGGTGCCGGTCGGCGACGTCGTCGGGCAGCTTGCCGGCCATGCGGGCGAGCTCGGCCGCGAAGACCATGCCCACGCTGACCGCCGCGCCGTGCCGCCACTGGTAGCGCTCCGCGAGCTCGATGGCGTGGCCCAGGGTGTGCCCGTAGTTCAGGATCTCGCGCAGGCCGGCCTCCTTGAGGTCCTCGCCCACCACCCGGGCCTTGACCCGGACGGAGCGCTCCACGAGCTCGGCCACGACGGCCCAGGTCTCCTCGGTGGCGTCCGCGCCGGCCCAGTTCCGCAGCTCGTCGACGTGCGCCTCGACCAGGTCCAGGATCGCCGGGTCCGCGATGAAGCCCGTCTTGACCACCTCGGCCAGGCCCGCGACGAGGTCCCACTTGTCGAGGGAGCCGAGCGCCGCCAGGTCGCACAGCACGCCGGCCGGCGGGTGGAACGCGCCCACGAGGTTCTTGCCCTCGGAGGTGTTGATGCCGGTCTTGCCGCCCACGGCGGCGTCGACCATCGCGAGCAGCGTGGTCGGCACCTGCACCACCCGGATCCCGCGCAGCCACGTGGCCGCCACGAAGCCGGCCAGGTCCGTCGTGGCGCCGCCGCCGACGCCCACGATCGCGTCCGACCGCGTGAAGTCGAGCTGCCCGAGCAGACCCCAGAGGAAGGCCGCGACCTGCGGTGTCTTGGCCGACTCCGCGTCCGGGACCTCCGCCACGAACGCCTCGTAGCCGGAGGCCTTGAGGTCCTCCGAGATCGCGTCGGCCGTCGCGGACAGCGCGGCCGGGTGGATCACCATGACCTTCGCGGCCTTGCCGACCAGTGCCGGCAGCTCGCCCAGCAGGTGGTGTCCGATGACGACGTCGTAGGGTGCGTCTCCCTGCACGGTGACCCGTACGGGAGCGCTGTCGGTGCTCACGCGGTGCTCTCCTCGGTGCTCTTGCTCTCGGTCTGACCGTGCTTCGGGTCGGTCAGCTCCCCGCCGACGAGGTCCAGGCCCAGCGCCTCGACGATCTCGCGCGCCACGTGCTCGCCGGGCCGCTCGCTCGACACGATCGTCAGGGTCGCGAGGCGCTCGTAGGTGGGCCGCCGCTCGGTCATCAGCTTCTGCCACTGCGCGCGCGGGTTGCCCAGCAGCAGCGGACGGGCCTGGTTCATGCCGACGCGTTGCGCGGCGATCGCCAGCGGCACGTCCAGGAACACGACGTGGCCACCCTGGGCCGCGTACGCCACCAGCGCCTCCTGGGTCACGGGGTTCATCACGGCGCCGCCGCCCAGGGACAGCACGCCGTCGTGCTCCGCGAGGGCGGTCAGGACGGCGTCCCGCTCCAGCTCGCGGAAGCGGGGTTCGCCGTCGTCGACGAAGATCTCGCTGACGGGCTTGCCCGCACCGGCCTCGATGTCGGCGTCCGTGTCGCGCACGGTCAGGCCGAGGCCGGCCGCGAGGATGCGCCCCACCTTCGACTTGCCCGAACCGGGCGGCCCGATCATGACGACGACGGGCCTGGTGCCGGTCGCGCCGCTCACCGCAGCAGCTCCGGGATGGCCGCCACGTACGAGTCGAGGTTGCGGCGCACCTCGGCCACGGAGTCGCCGCCGAACTTCTCGACGGCGGCCTCGGCCAGGGTGAGCGCGACCATGGCCTCGGCGACGACGGCGGCCGGCGGCACCGCGCACACGTCGGACCGCTGGTGGTGGGCGGTGACGGGCTCGCCGGTGGCGGTGTCGACGGTCGGCAGGGCGCGCGGCACGGTCGAGATGGGTTTCATCGCGGCGCGCACCCGGACGATCTCGCCGTTGGACATGCCGCCCTCGATGCCGCCCGCGCGGTTGGTGGTGCGCTGGATGCCCGGCTGCCCGTCCGGTGCCGTACCGCGCACGATCTCGTCGTGGGCGGCGCTCCCCCGCCGGCGGGCGGTGCGGAAGCCGTCACCGACCTCGACGCCCTTGATCGCCTGGATGCCCATGAGCGCGGCCGCCAGCTTCGCGTCGAGACGGCGGTCGCCCTGCACGTACGTGCCGAGGCCCGACGGCACACCGTAGGCCAGCACCTCGACGACGCCGCCGAGCGTGTCGCCGTCCTTCTTCGCCAGGTCGATCTCCTCGACCATGAGCTTCGAGGACGCCGCGTCGAGGCAGCGCACCGGGTCGGCGTCGAGCGCGGCGACGTCGTCCGGGGTCGGCAGTGCGGCGTCGTCGGGCACCTCGGCCTCGCCGATGGCGACCACGTGCGACACGAGCCGGATGCCGAGCGCCTGCTCCAGGAACTTCGCGGCGGCCACGCCGAGCGCCACCCGGGCCGCGGTCTCGCGGGCGGAGGCGCGCTCCAGCACCGGACGCGCGTCCTCGAAGCCGTACTTGCGCATGCCGACCAGGTCGGCGTGCCCGGGTCGCGGCCGGGTCAGCGGGCGGTTGCGGGCCACCTCGCGCTCGTCGCCGGTGCCGGCGTCGACCAGGAGCGCCTCGGCGGGCACCGGGTCGGCCGACATGACGTCGGTCCACTTGGGCCACTCGGTGTTGGCGATCTCGATGGCGAGCGGACCACCCTGCGTGAGCCCATGGCGCAGGCCGCCGAGCACCCGCACCTGGTCCTGCTCGAACTTCATCCGGGCACCGCGGCCGTAGCCGAGACGGCGGCGCGCGAGGGCGCCCTGGATGTCCGACGTGGTCAGCTCCACGCCCGCGGGCAGACCCTCCATCACCCCGACCAGGGCCGGACCGTGCGACTCACCCGATGTCAACCAACGCAGCATGGTCGGATTGTTTCACGCGCATGACGGACCCGGCGCCCCGGTCCGGTGGGCGACACACCGAGGCCGGCGTGATCGGGCACCGGCGTGTCGCCGCGGGGGAAAGGGTGCCCGCGCAACTGCGTCACGGAGAGTAGACAACGTCTACGGTGCGTGACACGGCTGGGCGGGCCCACTGAGCTCGGCCGGCCTGCCTCCCGCCCCGGACATCATGCCCGACGCCCTCGCCTCGCCGGTTGCCAGCGCTCGTGGCCGTGGCCCTGGCCGTGGCCGTGGGCATCGGCGAGACGCCGGCACGGACCCGTCAGTGCGAGAGGGCCGCCCGGAGCGCCTCGTCCATGGCTGCCAACGGCGCCGGACGGCCCGTCATGAGGCGCACCTGCTCGGCCGCCTGGTGCAGCAGCATCCGCTCGCCCCCGACCGCAGGTGCGCCGAGCGCCGTCCACGCGGTCTGGAGCACGGTGGGCCGCGGGTCGTAGACCACGTCCAGCAGCACACCGCGGGGGCCGCCGGCGGACGTGCCCGACGCCGCGCCGGAGACGTGGTCGGCGAGCAGGGGCGCCCACGTGTCGGCCGCGTACTTCGGCGTCGTGGAGACGACGGCGTCCGCGGCGGCCAGGGCGGACGTCGTCGTCTTGTCGTCGAACACCTCGAACGACGGCGCCACGCCCATGCGGGCCACGGCCTCGCGCAGCGGGCCGATCCGGTCCAGGGAACGCACGAACACCTGCGGCGCGGCGCAGCCGAGCTCGGCCAGCGCCGCGACGGCGGAGGCGGCCGTCGCTCCCCCGCCCAGGACGACGGCGTCCGCCACGTGGCGCGCGCCGAGGCCCTCGCGCAGCGCCGCCACGATGCCGTGCACGTCCGTGTTGGTGCCCGTCCGGGTCACCGTGCCGCGGACGGTCGAGAAGAGCACCGTGTTGACCGCGCCCACGGCCTGCGCGAGCGGCTCCACGTGGTCGAGCAGCGGGATCACGACCTGCTTGAGCGGCATGGTCAGGCTCAGCCCGGCCCAGCCCTGGTCGAGTCCGTCGAGGAAGCCCGCCAGGTCCTCCTCGGTGACGTCGTGGAGGCCGTACGCCCAGCCGTCCAGGCCGAGCGCACGGTAGGCCGCGGTGTGCAGCACCGGGGACAGCGAGTGCGCCACGGGATGACCGAGCACGGCGGCGCGGCGCCCGCCGGCGGAGGTCGTCAGGTCGTCCGTCATCAGTACCCGTTCTCCGCGGCCCAGGCCTGGTACTCCTCGCGGAACTCCAGGAACTCGTCGTAGTCGTCGGTGAACTTCGTCTCCTGCGAGTCCAGGTTCACGGTGACGTACCAGCGCCACGGGCCGGCAGGCGGATGGAGCACCGCTTCCACCGACGCCCTGCTCGGCGCACCGATCGCCGTCGGCGGCAGCCCCGGGACCACGCGCGAGGCGTACGGGAACGACTCGTCCTGGAACTCCTCGGTGGTGATCAGGTGGGACGGCTTCTTGCGCCCGTAGGAGTCGATGGCGTCCAGGCCGAGCGGCTCGTTCGCCGCGAGCCGGTTCTCGATCACGCGGGCGACCTGGCCGCGGTACTCGTCGGGCGCCTCGCGCTCCACCAGCGACGCCTTGATGATCACGTCGTTCCACTGCGCAGGCGGCACGTCGAGCTCCTTGAGCTCACTCACGGTGAGCGCCACCATCTGCTTGAGCACGTCCGCGGCGGGCACGCTACCCGGCTTGGCGTCGTAGGTGCTGGCCGCGAGCCAGCCCTCCAGGTGCCCGCCGGCCTCGGCCGGCAGACCCAGCGCCTGGGGGTCGTCCAGTGCCGCCCTGACGTCCTGCTCGGGCCAGCCCGCCTCGACCATCGTCTCCCGGATCTGCGCCACGGTGTGCCCCTCGACGACCGTCAGGCCGCCCCGGACCACCGCGTTCGTCGCCAGCAGCGCGACGGCGGACTCCGCGCTCATGTGCAGCTTCAGCTCGTGCGTGCCGGGCTGGATCGCCGCGGCGTCCGGGTTCGCGTTGAACGCCCGGACGAAGGCCTCCGAGCTGGCCACGACGTCCTGCTCGACGAGCTCGGCCGCGATCGAGTACCCGTTGGCCCCCTCGGGCACCTCCACCTCGACCGGTTCGCCGCCGGTGCCCTCGTAGTCCGCGGCGGCCAGGGGCGTGCGGACGCCGAAGAGGTAGCCGTCGTTCTTCACGGTCCACGCGCCGAGGGCACCGAGCACCACGAGCACCGCGACCACGGCGATGATCAGCGGGCGGCGCGACCGCTTCGGGCGCCGGTCCCGCCGGCTCGCGCGGCCCCCCGGACGGGTGTCACGCTCGGTGCGCCGTCCACGCTGGCCGCTGGCGTGCCGCGGTGGCCCCTCATAGCTCACTCCGGGAAGGGCCTCGGTCACGCTCGCTCCGTCCTCTGTGCTGCGCGAATCACTCGTTGATCCGCGCCTGGTCACCATCGGGGTCCATGACACGCCAACAAGATGTCACGATCACATCACAGCCCGGGTGCCGCGAACGCTACCCCGAGCGGACCATTCCCGGCCAACTCCCGGGATTCGCCCGCGCGGTCCGCCCGGAATGCCGGCGGACCTGCGACGTCACTGGTTGGCCTTCTCCCACTCCCGCAGCTCGGCGACGTACTGCTGGTGCTCGTCGAAGCCCTCGGCGAACTTGGTCTCGCCGGTGTCGAGGTTGACCGTGACCCAGAACTTCCAGTCGCCGGGGGCCGGGTTCAGCACGGCGTCCACCGCGACCTCACCGGGGTTGGCGATGGGCCCGGGCGGCAGCCCCGTGTGCTGGTAGGTGTTGTACCGGTTCTTCGCGTTGTTCGTGTCGGCACGGGTCAGCTCGGTGCCAGGCTTGCCCGCCCCGTACGCGACCGAGGCGTCGATCTGGAGCGCCATGTCGTCCGCGAGCCGGTTCTCGATCGCCCGCGCGATCTTCGGCTTGTCCTCGGCGTGCAGACCCTCGCGCTCCACCAGCGACGCCTTCGTCAGCACCGTCTGCCAGTCGCTGCGGTCGACGTTCTTCTCCTGGAGCATCCGCACGGTCCGGCCCACCATCTGCGACAGCAGCCCGGCGGCCGTGGCGTCCGGCTTGGCCATGTACGCGTCCGGGTACAGCCAGCCCTCGGCCTTGCCCTTGGCCTGCTTCGGCAGCCCGATCTTCTCCGGGTCGGCCAGCGCGGCCTCGAAGTCCTCCGCCGGAAGCCCGGTGACCTGCACGGCCCGCTCCACGACCTGCTCCACCGTGTACCCCTCGGGGATGGTGACCTGCAGGTCCACCAGCTCGTTCTTGACCAGGAGGGCCACGGCGTCCTCGGCCGACATCTCCTCGAGCATCGTCCGCGTGCCCGGCCGGATCAGCACCGAGTCCGGGTTGGCCTCGAACGCCGTCGAGAAGGCCGACACGCTCGCGACCACTCCGGCCTCGTACAGGGCCTCACCCATCGCCTGACCCGTGGCGCCCTGGGGGATCTCGACGTCCACCTGGTCGCCGCCGGGTCCCGGAAAGTCCTTCGATGCGAGCGGGCTGGTCAGCCCCGTCAAGGAGTCGAGGTTGGTCCACACCGCGTAGCCGGACCCGCCCACCAGCACGAGGGCCACGAGGAGCACGAGGACGGAACGTCCCCGCCGTCGCTTGCGCCGACGCTGCGCACGCCGGCCGGATCGCGGTTCAGGGAACGCGGGGTCTGCCTGGCTCGGCGGGGGCGCCGTGAAGAGGTCCGTCACCTCAGGCTCACTGTCCTTCGTCGGGGGTGCTCGGGTCAGTCGTGCGTGTCGTGCACGGTCCGCACCTCGACGAGCTCGCCGGCGCGCTCCCCCTTCGCCCGCTCCGCGTCAAGTGCGGATTGCAGAATGATAACGGCTGCGGCCTGATCAATCACGGACCTGTGCCGCTTGGTTTTCCGGCCCGCCGCGCTGAGCGCCTGGTGGGCGGAGACCGTGGTCATCCGCTCGTCCACGAGACGCACCTCGGCCTGCTCGTGCGCGGCCTCCAGGGCTGTGACCAGGCGCTTCGCGAAGGCGCGGGCGTCAGCCGTCGCGGCGCCCTCCTTGCCGGACAGGTGCCGGGGCAGACCCACGTACACCACGGCTGCGAAGCGCTCGGCGGCCTCGGCCACGATGCGCTCGACGTCCGCCGTGGTGCCCACGGCGCTCCGCGGTGTCTTGCCGCCGCCCTTGCCGCTCCCGTTGCCGGGTGCCGCCAGCACCCGCGGCACGGTCTCCACGGGGGTGGCGACCAGACCGTCGGGGTCGCTGGCGGCCAGCCCGATCCGGGCCATGCCGACGTCGACCCCGAGCCGGGCCCCGCGCGGGAGCCCGGGCTCGGAGCCTGCCTGCTCGCTCATCAGGCGCCGACGGCGACCAGACGGACGCCCTCGGCGATACCGGCCAGGGCCTCACCGAGCTTGGCCGGGTCGGTGCCGCCGCCCTGGGCCATGTCCGGCTTGCCGCCGCCACCGCCACCCAGCGTCTGGGCGGCGGTGCGCACCAGGTCGCCTGCCTTGTAACCGGCCGCACGGGCGGCGGCGTTGGTCACGACCACCACGACCGGGCGGCCACCCGACACACCACCGACGGCGGCGACGACGGGCTCGGCCTCGCCGAGGCGGCCGCGCACGTCGAGCACGAGGGCACGGAGGTCGTCGGCCTGGGCCTCGCCGGCGTCGTGCGTGACGACGCGGACGTCGCCCACGCGCGGTGCCTCGGCGGCGAGCTTGCCGGCCACGGCCAGGAGCTGGCCCTGACGCAGCGCAGCAAGCTCCTTCTCGGCTTCCTTGAGTCGCGTCACGAGCGAGCCGACCCGCTCGTGCAGGTCCTCGGGGCGCGTGTTCAGCAGGCCGCTGAGCTGACCCACCAGGGCGTGCTCCTTGGCCTGGAAGCCGTAGGCGCCGTCACCCACCAGGGCGTCCACGCGACGGACGCCGGAGCCGATGGACGACTCGCCCAGCAGGGTGACCCGGCCGAGCTGACCGGTCTGCTTGACGTGCGTGCCGGCGCACAGCTCGCGAGACCAGTCCCCACCGATCGAGACCACGCGCACGACGTCGCCGTACTTCTCGCCGAACAGCGCCATCGCACCGGCCTCGCGGGCCTTGGCGATCGGCATGAGCTCGTCGGTGACCTCGAGGTTGTCGGCGAGGCGCACGTTGACGCGCTCCTCGATCTCCGTCAGGGCGGAGGCCGAGACGGCGGTCGGCGAGCGGAAGTCGAACCGGATGCGGCTCGGGGCGTTCTCCGAGCCGGCCTGCGTACGGTCCGGGCCCACAAGCTCGTGCAGCGCCTTGTGGATCATGTGCGTGGCCGAGTGGGCCCGGCTGATGGCCTTGCGGCGGGCCGTGTCGATCTGCGCCGTACCCGGGTCGCCCAGGGCGGCCGTGCCCTCGATCAGCCGGCCGCGGTGCACGTTCAGGCCCTTGATGGGCCGCTGCACGTCGTCCACCTCGATGGTGGCGCCGCTGTCGAGCACGATCGTGCCGTGGTCGGCGAGCTGGCCACCGGCCTCGGCGTAGAACGGCGTGCGGTCCAGGACCACCTCGATCTCGGCCGGGGCGGTGACGGCGGGGGCGGGGACGCCACCGCTGAGCAGGCCGACGACGCGCACGGTGGCGTCGGTCTGCGTGTAACCGAGGAACTCGACGGGAGCGGTGAGCTCCTTCTCCAGGGCCTCGTAGGCGGCGACGTCAGCGCCGCCGGTGCGCTTGGCCAGCGCGTCGGCGCGGGCGCGGGTGCGCTGCTCCTGCATGAGCGAGCGGAAGGCCTTCTCGTCCACCTGGACGCCCTGCTCGGCGGCCATCTCCAGGGTCAGGTCGATCGGGAACCCGTAGGTGTCGTGCAGCTGGAAGGCGGCCTCGCCGGGCAGGACCAGGTTGTCGCCGCCCTGCTTCTTCAGGCCGGCCACGGCGCTGTCGAGGATGGTGGTGCCCGAGGCGAGCGTGCGCCGGAAGGCCTCCTCCTCGGCGTAGGCGACGGCCGAGATCTGCTCGAAGTTCTGCTGAAGCTCGGGGTAGGAGGGAGCCATGGCGTCCTTCGACACCGGCAGCAGCGACGGCAGGGCGACGCCGTCCACGCCCAGCAGGCGCATGGCGCGCACGGAACGGCGCAGCAGGCGACGCAGCACGTAGCCGCGGCCCTCGTTGGAGGGTCGCACGCCGTCGCCGATGATCATCAAGGCCGAGCGGACGTGGTCGGCCACGACCCGCATCCGCACGTCGTCGTCGTGGTTCTCGCCGTACTTCTTGCCGGACAGCTTCTCGGCGGCCTCGATGACGGGGAAGACCTCGTCGATCTCGTACATGTTGTCCTTGCCCTGCAGCAGGAAGGCAACACGCTCCAGGCCCATGCCCGTGTCGATGTTCTTCTTGGCGAGCTCACCGACGATGCGGAAGTCCTCCTTGGACTTCACGTCGTCGATGGCGTACTGCATGAACACCAGGTTCCAGATCTCGACGAAGCGGTCGCCGCCCTCGTCGACCAGCGGGCCGCCGTCCGGGCCGTAGGCGGCGCCCCGGTCGTAGAAGATCTCCGAGCAGGGACCGGCCGGGCCGGGCTGGCCGGTGGACCAGTAGTTGTCCTTCTTGCCGAGGCCCTGGATGCGCTCGTCGGGCAGACCGACGATGTCCTTCCAGAGCTGCCGGGCCTCGTCGTCCTCGTGGTAGACGGTGACCCACAGCTTGTCGGGGTCGATCCCCAGCTTGCCGTCCTCCAGGGAGCCCGTCAGGAAGTCCCAGGCGTACCGGATGGCGTCGGCCTTGAAGTAGTCGCCGAACGAGAAGTTGCCGTTCATCTGGAAGAACGTGCCGTGCCGCGTCGTCTTGCCCACGTCGTCGATGTCCAGGGTGCGCACGCACTTCTGCACGCTGGTGGCGCGGGTCCACGGCGGGGTCTGCTGGGCCGTCATGTACGGGATGAACGGCACCATGCCCGCGATGGTGAACAGCGTCGACGGGTCCGGGGAGATCAACGACGCCGACGGCACCACCGCGTGACCCTGAGCTTCGAAGTAGTCGAGCCAACGCTTGCGGATCTCGGCGGTGCGCATGAGGTCAGTGGTCCTTCTTCTCGGTCGTGCGGAGAGGGGTGTGCTGCCGCGGCGTGTGCTGCCGCGCGCCCCGGTCACCAGGGGTGCCCGGGCGTGACTCCTATTCTGCCGCCGCGAGGGGGGCAGACGGAAACTGAAAGACGTGCCCTGTGGACAACACGGCTGGTGGAGTCGTTATGCCTGGCCACGCAGCCCTGTGGGGCCTGTCGTGCCCGTTACCGGGCCTGGTCCGGCAGCTCGCCCCGCAGGGACGCCATCAGCTCGGCCTCCCGCTCGGCACGGGCGGCGGTGAACTCCGAGCGGAACGTGCGGGCCATCGTGGTCACGCGGGCGCCGGCGTCGTCCACCGCGGCCGCGGCGCGCTCGCTGACGGATGCGGGCGTGTACCGCTCGACGACCTGGCGGCCCTTGCGGATGACGACCACCGTGACCGCCACGCCGACGCCCACCCAGAACAGCCGGCGGATCATGCCCGCGCCCCGGTCGCGTCGTCGGGCCGCCCCGCGTCGGTGTGCCGCCCGGACCGGTCCCGGGCCCGGCCGAACGCCTGGCGCACGCCGTAGGAGAACGCGGCGACCTTCACCAGCGGCTTGCCCAGGGTCGCCGCGTAGAGGCCGGTCAGCGCGGACACGTTCTCGCTGACGTTGGCGGCCGACGTGGTGATCGTGTCGACGCGGACGAGCTGGGTGTTGGCCGACGCGACGGTGGTCGCCGCCTCGTCGAGGATCGGCACCGAGTGCTCCGTGACGTCCCGGACGCTCACCCGCGCCTCGTCCAGCAGCTTGCCCAGCTTCCACAACGGGACGGCGAGGAAGCCCACGAGGAGCACGAACGCGATCGCCGCGATCAGTCCCGCCACGTCTCCGAGGTCGCCGAGGGTCATGCGCAAGCTCCTGCCTGAAGGTCCGCAGATGTCCGGCACAGGTGTCTGCCGGGGGTCGACGATCACCCTATCCCGCTCCCGCCCACCCGCGCCCGTCACCCCTGAGCCCGGCGTGCCGGCCACGGAAAAGCAGACGGCCCCGTCCGCGCCGTGGCGCGGACGGGGCCGTCCGGAAGTGCTGGTGAGATCAGCGAGCGTAGTACTCGACGACCATCTGCACGTCGCAGGTCACGGGGACCTCGGCGCGCTTCGGCTGGCGGGTCAGCGTGGCCGACAGCTTCTCGAGCTGCACGTCCAGGTAGCCCGGCAGAGCCGGCAGCACGTCGCGGTGGGCACCGGCGGCGGCGACCTGGAACGGCACCGTGGTCTGGCTCTTCGGCTTGACCTGGATGGTCTGGCCCGGCTTCACGCGGAACGAGGGGCGGTCCACGATCTTGCCGTCCACCAGGATGTGACGGTGCGTCACGTGCTGGCGGGCCTGCAGGATGGTGCGGCCGAAACCGGCGCGCAGCACGAGCGAGTCGAGACGCGTCTCCAGGTCCTCGACCATGACCTCACCGGTCAGGCCGGCCTGCTTGCGGGCGTTCTCGTACACCTTGAGGAGCTGCTTCTCGCGGAGCATGTACTGCGCACGCAGACGCTGCTTCTCGCGCAGACGCACCGCGTAGTCCGACTCGGTGCGGCGACGAGCACGGCCGTGCTCACCCGGCGGGTAGGGGCGCTTCTCGAAGTGCTTGACAGCCTTGGGCGTGAGCGCGAGGCCCAGCTTGCGGCTCAGTCGCACCTGGCGGCGCGAACGGGTCACAGAAGTCACTGTGTCTTCCTGTCCTTGAGTTACGAAAGAGGTCACACCCGGACACGGGTCTCCCCCGCAGGGGAACCGCACCGGGTGCGGGACCAGCCGATGGAGCGCGGCGAACGCCACGATCACGGGGCCGAGGTCCCAGGGGCTGCCATGGGCAACCCGAGAATCTTACCGCACGTCAGCGCCTGTGCCCGCCGTGCGCCCCGTCACCGTGCCCCGAGCCGGTCCCGAGGGTGTCGTCACCGCCGCTCGTCTTCGCTGCCCAGGATCCCCCGGATCCGCTCGAGGCGCTCCGACACCTGCCGCTCGTAGCCGCGGTCGCTCGGGTCGTAGTAACGCGAGCCCGCCAGCACGTCCGGCAGGTACTGCTGCGGGGCCACGCCGTGCGGCCAGTCGTGGGCGTACCGGTAGCCCTCGCCGTGGCCCATCTTCTTGGCACCGGCGTAGTGCGCGTCGCGCAGGTGCTGCGGCACGGTGCCCACCTTGCCCGCGCGCACGTCCGCGAGCGCCGCGTCGACCCCGAGGTAGGCGGCGTTCGACTTGGGCGCCGTGGCCAGGTGCACCACGGCCTCGGCGAGCACGATGCGCCCCTCGGGCATGCCGATGAGCTGCACGGCCTGGGCCGCGGCGACCGCCGTCTGCAGCGCGGAGGGGTCGGCCATGCCGATGTCCTCCGCGGCGGAGATGACCAGGCGCCGGGCGATGAACCGCGGGTCCTCCCCTGCGGCGACCATCCGGGCCAGGTAGTGCAGCGCGGCGTCGACGTCCGAGCCGCGGATGGACTTGATGAAGGCCGAGATGACGTCGTAGTGCTGGTCGCCGGCCCGGTCGTAGCGGACGGCGGCCACGTCGACGGCGCGCTCGACGTCGGCCAGGCCGACGCGCGGGACGTCACCCTCGCCGGGCGCGCCCCCGTCCGCCGGGCCGTCGGACAGGACGGCGCCGGCGGCCGCCTCCAGGATCGTGAGCGCCTTGCGGGCGTCGCCGCCGGCCAGGCGCAGGAGGTGCTCGGTGGCCTCATCGTCGAGCTCGACCGACCCGCCCAGGCCGCGCTCGTCGGTCACGGCGCGGCGGACGAGCGCGCGGACGTGCTCGGTCTCCAGCGGCTTGAGCGTGAGCAGCAGGGAGCGGGACAGCAGCGGCGAGTTGACGGAGAAGCTCGGGTTCTCGGTGGTGGCCGCCACGAGGGTGACCCAGCGGTTCTCGACGCTGGGCAGCAGCGCGTCCTGCTGCGACTTGGAGAAGCGGTGCACCTCGTCGACGAACAGCACCGTCTCGTCGCCGCCCGTCGCCAGCCGGCGCCGCGCGTCCTCGACCACCTGGCGTACGTCCTTGACGCCGGCGGTGACGGCGCTGAGCTCCACGAAGCGGCGGCCCGAGACGGTGGCCACGAGGTAGGCCAGCGTGGTCTTGCCCGTGCCGGGCGGCCCCCAGAGGATCACCGAGGACGGGGCCGTGCGCCCGTTCCCCCCGGGTTCGATGAGCCTGCGCAGGGGCGACCCCGGCTCCAGCAGGTGCCCCTGTCCGGCTATCTCGTCGATCGAGGCCGGGCGCATCCGCACGGCAAGGGGCGACGACGCCCGGGGCGCGGGGGTGCCCGCGGTGTCGGTCGTCGCGGCGTCGAACAGATCCACCATGCCCTCAGCCTACGGAGGACCACCGACATCCCGTGCCTCGGGGTCGCCGGGCGGGGCGTCCTGCACCGGGCCGGCGCCGTCCTCGTCCGCCGGGAGCATCGGGTCCGGCGGCTTGCGCAGCGTGCTGAACACCGCCCAGGCCACCGCGATGAGCGGGACGGCGACGATCGCACCGAGGATGCCGCCCACGACCGTGCCGCTCGTGACGCCGAGGGCGACCACCACGGGGTGCAGGGACACCTGCTTGCCCATGATGAGCGGCTGCAGCACGTGCCCTTCGAGCTGTCCGATCCCGGCGATGCCGAGCGTGACGATGAGCGCGGTCAGCAGCCCGTCCGCCGCGAGCGCCACGACGGCGGCGATGATCATTGCCAGCGGCGCGCCGACCAGCGGGATGAAGGTGCCGATGAACACGAGCACGGCCAGGGGTGCCGCGAGCGGCACGCCGAGGATCGACAGGAAGATGCCGGCGAGGATGCCGTTGCTGATGGCCACGAGCACGGTGCCGCGGGTGTAGCCGGAGAAGGTGTACCAGCCGACGCCCGCGGCGTCGCGCCACCGGGTGCGGGTGCGGGCGGGGACCTGGGAGACGAACCAGCGCCACATGGCGCCGCCCGAGGCCAGGAAGAAGACGGTGCAGAAGATCGCGAGCACGAGCACCGCGACCCCCTCGACGATCGAGCCGGCGCTCTCGGCGGCGCGGCTCACGAGGGTCTGGGAGTTCTCCTGGATCCAGTTGGCGGCGTCGTCGATCCACTGGTCGCGGGTGTCCACCTCGACGTTGACCGGGAAGGGGTTGTTCTCGATCAGGTCGACGATCTGGTCGATGCCGGTGTTGAACTCCCCCGCGAGCCGTTCCCACTGGCCTGCGACCGACACGACCACGTAGGTCAGGAGCCCGCCGATGACCAGGATGCCGGACAGGATCGCGCCGGCGGTCGCCAGGGCACGAGGCATGACCCGGGAGTAGAGGTCGGTGAGCGGGTTGAGCACCGCGGTGAAGACCAGCGCCAGGAACACTGCCACGAAGACGATGAGCACCTGCGTGACCGCCCAGAACACCAGGGCGACCCCGGCGACGACCAGGATCAGGCGCCACGACCACCCGGCGGCGGTGCGCAGCCAGGGCGGCGGTGCGGAGTCGTACGGCGACGCGTGGTGCGCGACGTCGGTTCGTGGTGCAGGGTCGGGCACCGAGTCAGTCTGCCTCATCCGCGGACGGCGCGCCCTGTGCCGCCCCGGCGGCCTCGCCCGGTGCCGCCGGTGCCGCCGGTGCGGTCGCGCGGAGCGTGCTGAACACCGCCCAGGCCACGCCGGTGAGCGGGACGGCGACGACGGCACCGAGCAGCCCGCCCAGGACCGACCCGGCGGCCACGACGAGAGCCATCACGACGGGGTGCAGCGACACCTGCTTGCCGGTGATCAGCGGCTGGAGCACGTTCGCGTCGATCTGCGCGACGACGACCATGCCGATGAGCACCACGAGCGCGAGCACGGGGCCCTTGGCAGCCAGCGCGACGAGCACGCTGACGACGATGGCGGCGACCGGGCCGATCATCGGCACGAAGGCGCCGAGGAACACGACGACCGACAGCGGCAGCGCCAGCGGCACGCCGACGACGGACAGGAAGATGCCGGCGATGACGCCGTCGGCAAGGGCGACGAAGAACATGCCGCGGGTGAAGCCGGAGAACGCGTTCCAGCCGGCGAGCGCGGCGGCCTCCCAGCGGTCGTGCCGCTCGGCGGGCACGAAGCCGAGCGCCCAGCGCCACATGGCCCCGCCCTGGGTCAGGAAGAAGACGGTGCAGAAGATGGCGAGCACGACGGCGGTCGCGCCCTCGCCGATGGTCCCGGCGCTCTCGGCGGCGGTGCCCGCGTAGTCGCCGGCGTTGGCCTGGAGCCAGGCGCCGCCGTCGGCCAGCCACTGGTCGGGGCCGCCCAGGCCCGCCAGGACGGGGACGCCGGAGACGAGCCCGGCGAGGTCGGTCAGGCCGGTGCCGAACTCGGTGGCGAGCTCCTCCCACCGGCTGGTGACGGAGGTGACCACGTAGGTCACGAGCGCGCCGACGGCGAGCACGGCGGTCAGCAGCGACGCCGCCATGGCCAGCCCGCGGGGCATGGCGCGGTCGTAGAAGTCGCCGAGCGGCAGCAGCACGGTGGTGAACACGAGCGCGAGGAACAGGGCGACGAAGACGACCTGCACGAGGCTGATCACGTAGAAGACGGCCGCCACCGCGACCAGCACGCCCACCAGCCGCCAGGCCAGGTCGCCCGTGGAGCGCAGCCACGGGGTACCGAACGTGGACGGCCGCACCGCCGTGTGGGCCGGGGTGGCGGAGCCCGGGGCCGTGACCTGCGGGGTGGTCGGCGGCTGGGCCGCAGTCGTCGGCGCTACCGTCGGCGCGTCAGCCGTCATCGCCTTGCTCCTGATTTTGTTTTTGGGCGAATTGTCCAGGCGGACGTTAGCGGTACGCCGGTTCGCTCGACAACTCCCCCGGTCACCGCCACACTCGTCGCAGCCGCACCCCCATCGCGCACCCACGACGACCACGAGGAGCACCCCCGTGACGCAAGGCAACAAGACGGCCGGCGTGGTCGGCCTCGGGTTCATGGGCGCGTCGCTCGCGGCGGCGCTGCGCCGCACCGGGGACTTCGAGCGCGTGGTCGGGTACGACAGCGAGCCGGACGCCGCCGGGCGCGCCCTGGACGCCGGCCTCGTCGACGAGGTGGCCGCCAGCGCCGCCGCCCTCGCCGCCGACGCGGACCTCCTGGTGCTGTGCACGCCCGTGCAGCGGATCATCATCTACCTCACCGAGCTCGGCGAGGTGCTGCGGCCGGGGACCGTCGTCCTGGACATCGGCTCCACCAAGCACGCGGTGACGGCCGCCATGGACCAGCTCCTGCCCGAGGGCGTGATCCCGCTCGGGGGCCACCCGATGACGGGTCCGGCCACCGCGGGCGTCACCGAGCCCGACGCCGTGGTCTACGACGGTCGTGTGTTCCTCCTGACCCCGACGCCGCGTACCGACCCGGCCGCGCTGCACTGGTGCACCGGTCTGCTGGAGCGCATCGGCGCACGGGTCGAGGTGCTGGACCCGGAGCGGCACGACCGCCTGGTCGCCGTCGTGAGCCACCTGCCCCGCATGCTCCCGGTGCCGCTGCTCGCCCTGGCCGCCGACGACCCGGACCCGCTCCTGACGCGGCTCCCGGCCGGCGGCTTCCGCGAGAGCACGCGCAAGGCGACCGAGAGCCTCGACATGTGGGTCGACGTGCTGGTGACCAACTCCGGTTACGTCGCGAGCACCCTGCGCGAGTACGCCCGCGCGGTCGAGGTGGTCGCCGACCAGGTGGCCGACGGCGACGAGGCCGCGCTGCGCGCCCTCCTGACCGACGCCGCGCAGCGCTGGAGGTCGCTCTTCGAGCAGCCCTGACCTGATCCGTCCCCGGCACCACCGATGCCCCCGCGACGAGCGGAGCGGGCGTGCAGAGTGAAGGCAGGAAGAGTTGACCACGATCTTCGTCTCGTACCGGCACGACGACACCCGCCAGGAGAGCGTCCGGTACCACGAGTACCTCCGATCGCTGAACCACGTCGTGTTCCTCGACGACGAGGCCATCCCGCCCGGCGCCGACTTCCCGCCCGTGCTGTGGGAGAGCATCCGGCGGTCCGACGTCGTGCTGGCCCTCATCGGGCCGCGCTGGGCGGCGGGCGGCCGCATCACCGCACCGGACGACTACGTGCGCCGGGAGGTGGAGCTCGCGCTCGACCTGGGCAAGAAGGTGATCCCGGTGCTGGTCGACGGCGCGGCCGTGCCCCGGGCCGAGGACCTCCCGCCCTCCCTGGCCCGCCTCGCCCACCTCAACGCCGAGACCGCGAGCGGTCCCGGCCTCGCGTGGCTCGGCGCCGCGATCGAGGAGGCGACGAGCGACGGCGCCTGGGACGGCCCGTCGGTCCACCTCGCGAACCGCGTGCGGGCCCTGCTCGGTGCCGCGGGCCTGGCGACGTCGGCGATCCGGTCGGCCGGCGTGGCCGGACCGTGGTTCGTGGCGAGCGGGTCACCCGGATCCGGCGGCTGGCACCGGCCCGGGGACGACAACGGCGGCGCGGTCCTGGTCGCCTGCACCACGAGCGAACCGCGGGTCGCGGACCTCACCGGGCTGCCGGCGGCCGCGGAGGCCGCCGGCGCCGGGCGCGCCGTACTGGTGGTGGACGACCGCACGGACCCCGACGCGCTCCGGTCGCTGCCGCCCGTGCCCGGCACCCGGGTGCTGACCCTGCACGACCTCGTGCGCACGCTGGCACCGCTCGACCCCTACGTCACCTGGCTGCGCGAGACCTACGGCGCGAGCATCGCCCGGGTGGCCGACTCGTTCGTCGACCTGTCCGCGGCCAAGTCAGAGCGGCAGGCCGACGGCGCGGAGATCGCCCGCTCGGCGCGCTCCTCGCTGAGCACCACCGTGGACAAGTGGCGGCGTGACCGCAGCGGCACCCAGCTCGCGCTGCTGGGCGACTTCGGCAGCGGCAAGAGCTGGTTCTGCCTGGAGCTCGCCCACGAGCAGCTCGGCCGGCTCGACGCCGACCGCGTCCTTGCCGAGACCCGGCTGCCGGTCCTGGTACCGCTCCGGGAGGTGCCGCCGCCGAAGCAGGACGCCGCCGGACGGTCGGACTGGTCGGCGCTGGGCTTCTTCGAGGGCTTCTGCGCGCGGCACGGCATCCCGCGGCCCGTGGCCGCCGTGCTGGAGGAGCTGAACGACCAGGGCCTGCTGCTCCTGCTGTGCGACGGCTTCGACGAGATGCCCCGCGCCGCCGACGAGACCGTCAAGGAGGCCTTCGACCGGCTCCGCACGCTCGCCGGGCGCGAGAGCAAGATGGTCGTCACCTCCCGGATCAACTCGTTCCGCGACGTGGACGAGGAGGCCGGGGCGATCCTCGGCGACCCGGCGCGGCGCTTCGACATCCTGTACCTGCGCGACTTCAGCCGCTCCCAGATCCTGGACCTGGTCAAGGCCCGCCACCCCGCCGACTGGCCGAGCCGGTGGACCGTCATCGAGGGCACCTACGGGCTGCTCGACCTGGTCCGGCGGCCGTTCGTGCTGAACATGGTGCTGGAGATCCTCCCGGCCCTGCGCGGCCGGGGACGCACCCGCGCCACGCTCGCCGCGCTGTACGAGGAGTACACGCGCCGGTGGATCGAGGAGATCGGCGGCGGCCGCCCCCGCGCCGTCGGCCCCGCGGACCGCAAGCGCCTCATGCAGCGCCTCGCGTGGAACATGTTCGTGCGCGACACGCTCGAGGTGCTGCCCGAGGACGTGACCGCGCTGGTGGCGGCCGAGAACCTGGTGCGGCTGCCCGGGTTCCAGGAGGCCGTCGAGGCCGACCTGACCACCCAGACCTACCTGCTGCGCGACGCGCAGGGACGCTACCGCTTCGCCCACAAGTCGTTCCTGGAGTACTTCGTCGCCGACCACGTGGTCACCGAGCTGGCGGAGAGCCGGTTCGACGTGCTGGCCGCCCGGACGCTGTCCCCGGAGATCGTCGCGTTCCTGGCGGACATGGACCTCGACCCGCAACGCCTGTACGACCACCTCGACCACGTGCGGGCGCACGGCGACGACGGGTACACGGCCGGCAACGTGCTGTCGCTGCTGCACGTGCACCGCTTTACTCTCAAGAACGGCAACTTCTCCGGGCTCGTCATCAGGAACGCCGACGTCTCCGGCGGCAATCTCGAGCGTGCGCGGTTCACCGGATCCGTGCTGGAGTCCCTGAACGTCACCGACGCCCGGCTGGTCCGGGCCGACTTCACCGACGCGCGGTTCGTGGACCTCATCCTCGGTGTTCGGTCTCCGGCCAAGGGCGTCGCGACAGGCCCGGGTGACGAGCGCGCAGCGACGCTCTTCGACAACGTCGTCCTCTTGGACCCGCAGGGGCGGTCGCGTGCCCGCCTGCGCGGTCCCAAGGACTCCCTCACGAGCGTGGAGATCAGCCGGGACGGTCGACTGGTCGCGGCAGGCAGCTTCGACCGCACCGTCTCGGTGTGGCGCGTCCCGGCGCCGGCCACCACCCGCACCCTGGTGCCACCCGCCCACGACCCCGTCCGTGTACTGGCGGGGCACACGGCCACCGTCTACGACGTCGCCTTCGACCCGGCGGGCGACTACATCTACACGGCGGGCAGCGACTGCACGGTCAAGGCCTGGTCGCTGACCGACGGAGCAGAACGCTGGTCGTCGCGCACGCACGAGAAGACGGTCTACTCGATCGCCGCGGCTCCCGACGGGACCCGGCTCGCGACGGGCAGCTTCGACGACACGGTCGGCCTGTGGCGGCTGCGGCGCGACCCGATCGACGGCCCCCAGCCGACCGGTGTCGACCGCCTGCACGGTCACGAGGCTCTGGTCAACGGTGTGGCGTGGAGTCCCGACGGCCGGACCGTGGCCTCAGCCAGCAACGACGGGACCGTCCGCCTCTGGGACGGAGGCACCGGCGCGGCCCGCGTGGTGCTGACAGGACACGAGACGATCGTGTGGACCGTAGCGTTCAGCCACGACGGTCGGCTGCTCGCCAGCGGCGACTCCGACGGCGTCATCCGCCTCTGGGAACTGCCGCCCGACGGCGGTCGCTCCGCCCTGCTGCGCGTCGTCCAGGCGCACACCGCGGCCGTCTGGAAGCTGGCGTTCGGCTCCGCCGACGACGTACTGCTGACCGGCAGCTTCGACCGCACCGTGAAGGCCTGGGGCACCGCCGGATGGACGGAGGAGAGCAGCCTGGACCTGTCGGCGGACCGGAACCAGAAGATCGACTGCCGGTGGATGAAGATCACCGGCGCACGCGGCCTGAGCCCTCTGCAGGAGAAGTTCCTGCAGGACAAGGGTGCGCGCCGTTGACGCGGACGCACCTGGGCCCATCCGGAACAACACGAGGAGGACCCGTGGCCATCGGCTATCTCGGCCCCGAGGGGACGTTCACGCACGCAGCCGCCCGGCAGCTCTGCCCGGGCGGCGACCTGACACCGCTGGCCACGCAGGCCCAGGCGATCGCGCGGGTGGAGGACGGCACGCTGGAGGGTGCCGTCGTGCCCGTGGACAACACCGTCAACGGCGTCGTGCTGCCCACCTGGGACGCGCTCCTGGGCACCACACGGAGCCGGATCGTGGGCGACACGCTCGTCCGGGTGACGTTCGACGCGTATGCGCTGTCGGCCGACGTCGTCCCCGAGGTCGTGGTCTCGCACCCGCACGCGCTGGCGCAGTGTGCGGGCTACGTCGCGTCGCTCGGCGTGCCCACGCGCGCGGCGTCGTCGACGGCGGAGGCGTGCGCCTCGCTCGCGCCCGGCGAGATCGCGATCGCCGCGCCCGTCTGCGCCGAGCTCTACCCCGTGGCGACCATCGCCACCCGGGTCGAGGACGCGGCCGGCGCCACCACGCACTTCGGCCTGGTGGCACGCGAGGACCGCACGCCCGGTACCGAACGGTGGACCAGCCTCTTTGCCGCGCTGCCCGCACGGAACGAGCCAGGCAGCCTCGCAGCGCTGCTGGCGCCGTTCGCCGACCTGGGGTGCAACCTGGAGAACATCGTCGCGCGACCCGTGCGCGGGACCTCCGACTACGTCTTCCTGCTGTTCGTGGCCGACGTCGACGCGGAGCGCGAGGGGAAGCTCACCGAGATGCTCGGGTCGCACTCGACGGCGGTGTCGCTGCTCGGGCGGCTGGAGCAGACCAAGCCGTCCGGGCCGGCCGGTACCCCAGGTATCCCCGCGCGGCTGGTCCGCACGGGAGCCTGACGTGCCCGCACCACCCGGGCACGTGCCCGCTTCGACGCTCCGCCAGCGATTTCCGACGAGTCGCTGTGTGGCCGACCCGACCGGCTGACCGCGCCGGCCCGACGACGCACCGTGTCCCCGCCCCGCCGTCGGGCGGGGACACGGAGGCACAACTAGTCGACGAGGTCGCCGAGGAAACCGGAGACGCCGTCGTACGCCCAGACCAGGCCTTCACCGACGCGGATCTCGTCCGTCCTTGACGTCATGTCGGGGATCGGGTGGTCGACGTCGAACTCGAATCCGGTCAGTGTCTTGAACACCGAGCGCCAACGGCCCCGTACCGGATCGCCGTGGAGCATGCCCACCGCGCTCTCGGGGTACGGCAGCGTGCCGATCGCTGCTCCGATGGCCCAGCTGCCGATCGCCTGCTTCATCTCCGCGCTGTGGTAGTCGGTGTACTGCGCTCGCGCGATGATGTTGCCGAGCCCGGCCACCGTGGAGATGGTGCCCAGCGCACCCCCTATCCCGGCCGCGGGCGCCCCGACACCGATAGGCGGCACCCAGGAGAGCCAGAAGCTGACGCCGCCGGTCGCCGCGCTGACGTTGTCGGTGACGTAGGCCCAGTCCCTGGGGTTGCTGACGTCCTTGGGGATCAGGCCCAACGGATCGGCGGAGTCCCCCGAGTCCTCGGGCGCGGGGTGGGTCAGCGCGTAGACGAAGTCGGTGACGGCGAGGTTCACCGCGTGCAGCCAGGCACGGTTCGCCGCATCGGCTGCTCCGCTGGCGTCCTGTCCTGCGGCGACGGCATCCGCGTAGGCGGCCGTCGCCGACGCGCGGGCCGACCACGCATGAGCTGTTGCTCGCCCAGCGGACCGCAGTGCCCGCCAGACCGAACGGTCCGCCGCGACGCTGGCCTCACGCGCGGCAGCGGCAGCCGTCTTGGCGGTGGTGGCCGACTCCTGGGCGGCCGTGGCCGAACGCGCAGCGAGGTTGGCGAGCCGCTGGGCTTCCGCCTTCGCCACCTGGGCGGCCTCATAGGAGTCGCTCGCCCGCCGAGCCCACTGCTGCGCCTCCTCCTGGGCGTCGTTGGCGATCCTGGCAGCCTCGACCGCCTTGGCGGCGTCACGCATGGCCATGTTGGCGAGGTCCGCGGCTCGGTTGATCGACGCCCTGATCGCGTTGACGTGGGTCTCGCGGTCGTGGTCGAGCAGCGCCGCCTGGAACTGCAGGCTCGTGACAAATCGCCGCCGTGAGTCATGGGTCCCCTCGAGGGCGACCTCGGCGGCGGCCTGGGTATACATCCCACCGGTGTCAAGGATCCGGAAGGTCTCTGCCGTGTCGTCGGCGCGGACGGCCTCGGGCAGGTCCGTGGTGAAGAACGTCTTGAACGCCCCTGCCGATCCATCGTTCAGCGCAGCTTCGGCGGCTTCCTGGACGGCCGGCCCGGGCGAGGTCCCGAGGATCTGGAGGACCCTCGCCCGGTTGTCCTCGGCAGCAGCGTGCACCACGCCCTGCTCGATGAAGGCGCGTGCTTCCTCCGGGTTGTCGCTCTGAAGCACGGTCAGCGCGGCAGACCGGACTGCGTCAGTCGACGCCTCGCCGATGCTGGCGACGGTCATCCGGTCGTCGTGGAACTGAGCAACGCCCCGGTCCACAGAGACCCAATTGATCACGTCCTCGTCAGTGCCCGCGAGCGCGTACTCCGCGGCGGCCCGCGTCCAGGCCGCGGGGCTGGCCGTGGGATCGACGATCTTCACCATGGCCTCGCGCGCCGTCCGTATCGCCTCGTCGACGGAGCCGCCCTGGAGCGCGCTCTCGGCGGCTGTGATCAGCGCCAGCACGTCCTCCGAGTACTGGGACTGCCAAGTCTGCTCGCGTCGTGCGAGCTCGAGCACCTCCGCCTCCACCCGCGCGTTGACACGTGCGATCGTGATGGCCGCTTCCTTGTCGACAGCGAGACGTGCCACCTCCGCCTCGCGTGCCGCGGCCTCCACCGTGCGCGCCTCCTCGACGGCCTCCAGGGCCGCCGTCGCCGCCTGGACGGCGGCGTCGGCCGCGGCCTGTGACCGCTGCGCGAACTGTGCCGCGTCCCAGGCCCGGTCTGCAGCCTCCCGCGCTGCGGCAGCCGCTGCCTGGCAGTGCTCCCCTGCGGACCGTGCGCGGACCCGCGCCTCCCGTGCCGCAGTCCTGGCACGGTTCGCAAGGCTCTGCGCGGTGTCCGCCGCGCGCTCAGCCAGGCTGGCTGCGGCATCCGCCTCGGCGGCCGCCTGTCGCGCCTCGGCGACCTCCGCCTGAGCGGCTCCGGCCGCCTCGGCGGCCCTCGCCGACGCGTAGGCCGCGTCGGCCGCGTTGGAAGCTGCGCGCGCTGCCGCGGCACCGGCCGTGCTGGCCTCCCCCGCCGCTATCTCTGCGGCGTTCGCCGCAGCTTCCGCGACCGGCATCATGGCAGCCCATGCCGCCGCCTTGTCGGCGGCAGCCCGCGCGGCCGCCGCCTGGCTCCGGTCCGCGGACGCCGCGATCGCCGCCCGGTACGCGTTGGCCGCCGCCTGACCCGCCGACGCCGCGTAGGCCGCCGCTGACTGGGCGGCACCCGCGGCACGTCTGGCCGCCGACTGCGCGGTCCGGGATGCGCCGACCGCGATCGACGAGGCCTCGGCGGCACCGCGGGCGGCCTTGGCCGCCTTCGTCGCGGCGCGCGCCGCCGCTCGTACGTCGGCCTCGGCGGCCTCTGCCTCTGCCCTGGCCTCGAGTGCCGCGGCCTTGGTCGCTGCCGCGGCTTCTTCCGCCTTCTCCGACATCAGGACCGCATGCTTGGTGTACCGAGCGGCACGCTTCTGCTCGTCCTTGACGATCCCCACGAGGTGGGCGATCGTGGCGGCCTCCTCGTCGAACGCCCGGGCGATGTGCTGCCCGGAATCGAGGAACCCCCGGATCGCCCCCGGCGAGCCGTCGGTCAAGGCACGTTCGGCATAGACCTCCACCTGCGGTGAGGCGCCGGACAGGATGGTGAACACCTGGGCACGGTCGTCCTCGTCCTGCGCCGTGTACTGGCCGACGTCGAGGAACTCCCGCAGCGCATCACTGGAGCCGTTCTCCAGTGCCTCGGCAGCCCGGCGCGCGACGACCGTCCCGCCTACGTCGAGCACCGCGAGCACCATGGCCCGGAGATCCTCGTGCACGGCGGTCGCGAAGCCACCCGTCAGGAACGCCGACACCGCCGAGTCACCGGCCTCAAGCGCGTCGCCGATCGCAGCGCGAGTCACCCGGCCCGAGTAGTCCAGGGCCGAGAACATCGCGGCCCGATTGTCCTCGGCCCGCGCGACGGGCAACCCTTCGGCGAGGAACGCGGTGACGTCGGCCGCGGACCCCGTCAGGGCGGCCGCGGCACCGGCCCGGACCAGCCGGCCGCCCGTCTTGTACGCCCACACGACCCGGCCCCGTTCGGTGTCGGGGAGCCCGGAGTCAGCGGGCAGAGTGTCCAACGTCGCGCCGTACGCGGCACGAGCCGTCGCGGTGCACGTGGGCAGCGAGCCGACGACCGCGATCCCCGCGAACAGGGTGAGCGCCTGCCGCCGGTTCATCGGCAGCGCGCCGCCGTTCATCGCGTCACCCGGATCTCGAGGAGCGTGAAGTCCGCGCCGCCCGACTCCGAGTCGGAGGACCCGATCGCCTCCCAGTCGTTCGCACCGAGGTCGTAGACCTGCTCGTCCCCGGCCTCCGACGTCAGCTCGAGATGGGTGCTGGTGGCACTGTTGGTGCGCACGCCGTTGGCCCTCGCGATGGCGACGGTGAGCCATCCCGAGTCGCCGGTGGTCCGGAAGCACTTGTAGCCGTCGCCATACGTGCTGATCCGCAGCACGTCCTCCGTCGCGCAGTCCGCGACGACGATGTGCCCGTCTCCGCGCTTGACCTCGAAGCCATACTCGGCGAGTACGCGATCGGCACCGGGGTAGTTGAAGTCCTCCACCGCGGACGGCGGCAGCTCGTCGGCCGCGATCCCCGTCTGGGTGGCGTCGGCGTTCGCCGAGAAGGCGAACAGCGCTCCCACCGCCACCGCGCCGGCGGCCAGCATCCCGAGCGCGGCCCGCGGCACGGACCGGTTCATCGTGACGTTCATTCGTCTCTCCTTGCAGGTCAAAGAGGCAGGTCAAAGAGGTCTGGGTCCGGGTGGTGCGGCGGAGGCTGGGTCACGCCGCACCACCCGGGGTCAGGGGTGGGCCTACCAGCGCCCGTTGAACAGGCCGGTGCCGACCTGGATGTTCTTGAATCCGGTGCTGGTGACGGTCTTGCTGTACGTCAGCGTGATCTTCCCGGTGGCGCCGACGGCGATCTCCGGGTTGACGTAGAAGCTGCTGTCAGCGCTGGGCGTCGCCGTCATCGCCGGGAGCGTGCTGGCGGTCGCGCCGTCCGCGGTGAAGCCCTGGACGAGCACGTCGCCGCTGGCACGCATCGCCAGGACCACACGGCGCTGGCCGTCGACGCCCACCCTCGGCTGTGCCGCGCGGAGCGACGACAGCGTGACCGGCCCCGGCGTACCGCCCGCGGTGAACGACCGGAACGCCACCTGGTCGGTCCCGTTCTCGTTGGTGTGCCAGGCCACGGCGAAGTGCCCGTCGTAGTTGGCCGCGATGCTCACGTCCCGCTGCACGCCCGTCCGGTTGGTGTTGACCACGTAGCCGGGCAGCACCTCGGCCCCGCTCGGCGCGAAGCCACGCACCGCCACGTCCACGTCGCCGTTCGCGTTGTAGTCCCGGTCCCAGGCGACGATCGCGTTGCCGTTCGCCCCCATGGCGACGTCGGGGTTGCGGCTGCTGCCGTTGGTGCTGACCTGCTTGTCCCACGCCATGCCGGAGCCCACGCTGTTGAAGTAGGCCACCCGGACGGTGTTCGTCTCCGTGGTCGTGAAGGACCCGTACTCGTACGCGACGGCGAAGCCGAGCCCGTCGGGGTCGATGGCGATCCGCGGCGTGATCATCTGCCGGGTCATGGCGGAGTTGACGTCCTGGTCGCCGTTCTGGGTACCGGCGGAGTCGAACGACTTCACCCGCGCCTCGGACGTCCCGTCCCCGTCGTAGTCGGCCATGAAGGCCACGATCGCGGTGCCGTCGTTCCGGATGCCGACGTCGGGGTGCCGGAACCTCCAGTTCGTCGGCTGGTCGTAGACCGTGACGGCCTTCGTGAACTTGGTGACGCCGTTCTGGTACACCTTCAACCAGACCCGGGCGTGCAGGTCGTCGGCCGGGTCCGCGCCGTCGTCCCCGGTCCACACCACCGCCGTCCAGGTGCCGTTGTGCGAGACGGCGACCGAGGAGTTGTTCTGGTGGACGGTGGAGGTGCTGTGCGCGGCCGACCACGTGACCGGGTAGTGGTTCGCCACCAGGTCCAGGGCCCAGGCACGCACGTCGGTGACCATCGTGGCCACGGCCCCGGTCCGCGTCTCGGCGGGGTCCGCGCCGAAGCACCCGGCCTGCCAGGACCGGGTGCTCACCGCGACCAGCGATGTCTCCCCGGACACGGTGCGCAGCACCGGGCCGCCGGCGTCCCCGGCGCAGACCGCAGCGCCGGCCTGCCCGGTCAGCGCGACGTCGCCGCCGGTCACGGAGTCGACGGCGAACTGCCCGGACTTCAGGTGCAGCGGCGCCCACTCGGTGGCCGTGCGCCCGTAGCCGAGCGTGGTGAACGTGTTGCCCGCCGCGGGCGCCGTCACGCCGAGGGTCACGGGCGCCACGCCCGCCACGGGCGTCTCCAGCCGGGCCATCATCAGGTCACGGGACTCGTGCGGCACCAGCTCGACCACCGTGCGGACGGCGCCGGTCGTCGTGGTCAGGTCCGCGCGTCCGACGGTCGCCGTCACCGGCTGCGCCGGCTTGCCCGACGGCGGGTCGCCGGCGCCGGGCGTCGCCTCGAAGCAGCTCGCGGCCGTCAGCACCCAGCCCGGTGAGACCAGCGCACCGCTGCAGGCCCGGGC
Source organism: Promicromonospora sp. MS192 (assembly GCF_049532985.1). Taxonomy (GTDB): domain Bacteria; phylum Actinomycetota; class Actinomycetes; order Actinomycetales; family Cellulomonadaceae; genus Promicromonospora. The sequence goes on from NZ_CP186693.1 coordinate 2,099,091, forward strand.
GCTGTCACCGGTCCCGATCTCCAGCCGGACGGCGAACCCGTGGTCCGCATCGGCGCCGACGACCGCGCCCGCCGGCGCCGCGGCCGTCACGGCCAGCGCGAGCGCGGACGCCACCACCGTCGCCGTCCTGAACGTCTTCCTCAACCGGTGCGCGACACCAGCACCCGGCCCGCGCGCGGGAATCTTCGGTCTCATTGTCTTCCTCGGTCCCGGGGAACCCGCTGCGGACACGTCCGAGCAGGCACGATGCCGACGCATCGCCGGAGCAGAGGATGCACGGGGCGACGGGCGGTGCGTTGCAGCAACCTGCAACGCACGCGCCACGAACCGGGACGACGGCGCGGCCGACCGGGTGAAGTTTCGCCGGGCCCCGCGTCCCGCCGCGGTGCGCCGTCAGCCGCCGAGCGGCCCGATACCCAGGCGCTCGCGCAGGCGCACCCCGGCCACGAACCGGTTGGGTGCCTCCAGCATGCTCAGGACCAGGGCGATCTCCGTGCGCACGGTCCGCACGCTCACCCCGAGCTTCCGGGAGATCTCCTCGTCCGAGGAGCTGGTCAGCATCAGCGCGATGACGCGACGCTGCCGTACGGTCAGGTCGGCCAGAGCCGCGGTCTCGCCGTCGCAGGGATACATGCCGCTGACCACCGCGTCCCAGTACCCGCGGGCCGCCGCCAGGCACGCTTGGTCCTCGACGTCGATCACGGTCCTCTTGCCGCCGATGCTCGGCCCTTCCAGGAGCACGCTGCGCCGGTCGATGATCTTCAGCTGGACCGGCGCATAGCTGAAGAAGTACGCCGAGGGATCCTCCGCGGCCAGCATGAGCCGAACGTCGGGATCGAGGCCCGAACGGTGCCACACACTGATCATCCGCAGCCCGCGCTCCATGTGGTACGCGTTGTTCGGCAGACTGACCGAGAGCTGCTCGACCGTCCCGGAGCTGCGGATCGACTCCAGGACCCGCCAGGTCCCCGCCCCCTTGGCCATCGCCAGGTTGATCTCCTGCGGACCGCGCCCGAGGAACCGCGCGGCGACCCGCTGGCCCCGCTCCATCGCGTCCACCACCCTGGACCGTTCCACCTCCAGGCGCGTCAGCGCATCGATCACCCGAACGCGAAGGTCGCGCTCGAACCCGTCCTCGTGGGCGAACGCCGAGAAGTCCAGGTTCAGGGACTCGGGTACCTCTCCACCCGCACCCGTTGCCGCGACGACACCCATCATGCATCTCCCTCGACATCGGCCGGGAAGGGAAGCTCCTCCCACGGTCACCACGGACACCGCCACCATTATCGGCGGCCGCGGTGACCCGCCACAGCAAAAAACCGGCGGCCACCAGGAACCTGTTCGCGGACCGGACACCCCGCGTTGTCGTGACGTTATCGCAGTGGTCGACGGCCCGTACCGTTGCGCCCCTAGGTTTCGAGCGTGCTGACCCGTGGCGTCCTCGGAAGCGTGCTGGTCCTGCTCGGCGGGCTGGTGGTCTCCCCGCTGCCGCGGTCCGTACCGATCCTGGGCGGCGAGCAGCTCGCCGTCCTGCGTGAGCACACCGCCGGGCGGATGGTGGGGCTGGCCGTCGTCCTGGTCGGTCTCGGCCTGCTCGCCCACGCCTGGCTGGCCCTGTGCCGCTCCGTCGCCGGCGCCGGTGACGGAGCGGCACAGGACGTCGCCCTCGGCCTGGTCCGGCGGGCCGCGCTGCTGTGGTCCGTGCCGCTGCTGCCCGCTCCCCCGCTCTTCTCCCGCGACGGCTGGTCGTACGCCGCGCAGGGGATGCTGGTCCAGGTCGGGGTGTCGCCGTACGAGCACGGCCCGGGGGTGCTGACCGGCCCGATCGTCGAGGCCGTGGACCCTCGCTGGATGGCCACGCCCGCACCCTACGGCCCGCTGCCGCTGATCTTCGGGGACCTGGGCGCCGGTCTCACCGGCAACCCGTGGGCGCTCGTGGTGGGCCACCGGATGGTGGCCCTGATCGGCCTGGTCCTGCTGGCCTGGGCCGTGCCGCGGATGGCCGCGTGGACCGGTGCCGGCCCCGCGCTCGCCTCCGCCGTCGTGCTCACCTCGCCGCTGATGATCGCCAACGGCGTCGGCGGGCTGCACAACGACCTGCTCATGGTGGGCCTGATGGCCGCGGCGCTCGTGGCCGCCGTCGAGCGCGGATGGGTGGCCGGGGCCGTGCTCGGGGGCCTGGCCGCGGCCGTGAAGCTGCCCGGCGGGCTGATCTGCGTGCTCGTGGTCCTGGTCTCGCTCCCTGCCGGAGCCCTCCTCGTGGACCGGTTGCGCCGCACGGCGCTCGTCGCGGCGGTGTCGGTGGGTGCCCTGGTGGGCACCGGCCTGCTGTGGGGCCTCGGCGTCGGCTGGGTCGACGCGCTCGGCGTGCCCGCGAGCATCGACACGCTGCTCTCGGCGCCCACGCAGGTGGGACGGGTGCTGGACTGGGCGTCCGCGACGCTCGGGACCGGCCTGCAGCCGACCGCGTTCCGGGACCTGGTCCGGACGCTCGCGATGGTCGCGCTCGTCGCGCTGGCCGGCTGGACGGTGCTGCGCCGGCCCACCGGTGACCCACCAGGCGCGGTGCGTGGCGCCGCCGTGCTCGTGGGCGCCACGCTCCTGCTCAGCCCCGTGGTGCACCTCTGGTACCTGCTCTGGCTCGTGCCGTTCCTCGCGGCGCTCCGGCTGGGGCGTGCGGGCACCGCCGCGCTCGTCGCCGTCTGCGTGCTCGCCGGTCTCGTGGCGCCGCTGGACTCCTCGCTGCATGGGGCCTACCTGGCCGTCGTGGGCGGCGCGCTCACCGTCGCGGCCCTGGTGGCCGTGCTCCTGCTCACCCGGCACGGCCGCGAGCGGGTGCGCACCATCGCCGAGGCCGGCCTGGTCAAGGTCCCGTGACCGGCGCTCTCGCACGGTTCCTCGCAGACCCGCGCCGCGCGGCGGTCGGTGCCGCCGTCCTCGCGGCGCTGCTGCTCTCGGGCACCGTGCTGCTCACCGACCCGCCCTACGTCACCGGGGACGAGCCCCCGCACACGGACTACGCCTACCAGGTGTGGCACGGCGAGCTGCCCGTCTTCGAGGAGGGGCTGGAGCTGCGGCCCGACGGCGCCCGCCTGGCCCCCGTCCAGTGGACGGCTCAGCACCCGCCGCTCTACTACGTGCTCGTCGCACCGCTCGTCGGTCCCCTGGCCGACGCCGGGCACCCAGTGGCAGCGGTCTACGCCGCGCGGGCCGTGAACACGCTGCTGGCGGGACTGTTCGTGCTCGTGGCCTGGTGGAGCGCGGGCCGGATCTGCCACCCCGGGAGCGTGCTGCCCCGGCTGGTGGCCCTGGTGGCCGCCCTGGCGGCCGCGGTCGCGCACGCGGGCGGGAACGCCTTCAACGACCTGGTCGCCGCCCTCTGCGTGACCACCATGTTCGGGGTGGGCGCGACGGCGATCCGGCGCGGGCCCGGTACGCGGCTCGTCATCCTGCTGTGCCTGCTGGCCGCGGCCTGCTCGCTGTCCCGGCTGTCGGCCGCGATCATCGCGACGGTGATCACGGCGTTCGTCGTGCTGGCGGGGTCGGTCCGGGCCGCCCAGGGCCGCGGACGGTGGGCCCCGGTCGTGGGCCTCGCCGTCGGCGCCCCGGCCACGGTGCTGGCCGCCGCGGGCTGGTTCTACGCGCGCAACCTGGCCCTGACCGGGAACATCCAGGGGTCGCACTTCGACTGGGCACTGGCCAACCAGGTCCGGGAGGTGCGGCCCGTGTGGGAGGTGGTGCTCGACCCGGTCATCTGGGCGCGGCTGCCCGACCTCTTCTGGTGGGCCGGCCGCGTGCCCCCGGCCACGCCCTACTCGGCGACGACCCTCACGCTCACCACGCTGCTGCTCCTGTGGACCCCGCTGGTCATCGCGCTGCTGCCCCACGTGGCCCCGGTGCTGCGGCGGCTCCGCGGCGGGGCGCTCGCCGGCCGCACCGCACCGGCCCCGCGAGCCGTCCTCCCGGAGGTCGACGGCGCCGTGCCCGCCCACCCTGTGCCCACCCACCCTGTGCCCACCCACCCCGTGCCCGCCCACCCCGTGCCCGCCGGCGCCGCCCACGTCGAGCGGCCCGTGGACCGGCTGCTCGTCACGCTGCTCCCCTGGGCCGCCGTGGCCGTCTCCGTGTCGGTGCAGGTGCTGTACACGGCCGCCAGCGGGGGCGCGTACCCGCGCTACCTGCTCCCCGTGGCGCTCCCGATCTTCCTCGGCGTGGCCGCCGGGCTCGCCCGGCACCCCCGGATCCTCGTGCCGCTCTGGGGCGCGGTCGCGACGGCGGACCTGGTGAGCTGGCTGGTCGCGGAGCTGACCACGCCGCCCCAGCCGGGGCTCTACGGGGAGCCGACGGTGCTCGCGGCCGTCGTCGGCGGGCTGGCCGTCTGCGGCTCCGTCGTCGCGATCCGGGCCGTCGTGCGCACGATCCCGCCCGCATCCGGGTAGGATGCCGTTCATGCTTCCGGCGCTCGCGCGCCGGCGGGATCCGAATGAGACAGCGGATCGAGACGCCCTCACCCTTCCACACGGTGAGGGCGTCTTGTCGTCGAGGCGAGCGGCGTCAGCGCCCCGGTCCGGTCAGGTGTTGGTCACCTCCCACACCTCGACGGTGCCCACCCGGACGCCGAAGTCGATCCGGTCCATCGCCATGGACCGGCCGTTGATCTGGTCCGAGGCCAGCACGAAGGAACGCTCGGCCGTCGCGGCGACGCCGTGCAGGTCCGGCGCCTCGCCGAGCGTCGCGGGCAGCACCGTCTCGTCGGCGAGGTCGTCCGCGGCGCGGAACCGGCAGATGTCACAGGGCCGCGAGCTGGTGCCCCTGCTCCGGGGCGGGGCACCCACGGTGTGATCCGGCACGAGGTCGTCCGGCACGGTCTCCTCAGATCGGCTCGCACCCGGTCAGCGCGCCGCCGACCTCGGCGAACCTGGGCACGGGAGCCACCCGACGGCGGGAAGTCTTGCAGCATCGTAAGAACTCCCGGTCCGCGCCCCCGCAGGTTCTTACGCCCCTGTCACACCTCGGCCGCCCGGCCCGGGGCGTGGCTACCGTCCGGAACGGCGCCGCCTCGAAGACCCACCAGACCCGGACACACACCAGAGGAGACACTTCATGGCACGGACCCTTGACGACACCTTCGCGGCGATCGACGCACTGGACGCCGACGGCTTCGTCGCAGGACTCAGCACCGACGTCGTCCTCACCTTCGGCAACGCGCCGGCGGCAACGGGCCACGAAGAGGTGCGCGCGGCCTGCGCGCAGCTCTGGCAGACGATCGGCGGAGTCCGGCACCGCGTGCAGGACCTCTGGCACCCGGAGCCCGACGTGACCGTCGCGTACATCCAGGTCGACTACACGCGGCTCGACGGGACCGTCGTGACGGTCCCGTGCGTGGACATCCTGCGCTGGAAGGGCGACGTGGTCGCCGACTGGCGGATCGTCATCGACGTCGCACCCGTCTTCGCCCCGGCCGAGGAGACCGCCGAGGTCTGACGCCGGGCCGCCTGCCCCGGTCCCACCGGCGGGCGGAAGGCTCCCGGCCGCTGCGCCGAAGGCCTTCCGCCCGGCGGTCCCCCCGTCGGGTCAGGGATGCACGACGATCTTGCCGTGGGTGTGCCGCCCCGCCTGCCGGGCCACGGCGTCACGGACCCGCTCGATCGGGAAGGACTCCGCGATCGGCACCGTGACCGTGCCGGCGAGGATCGCGTCGGTGATCCGCTCGAGGGCGCGAGGGTCGGCGGCGTGGGCGCCCGTGGCGTGCACGCCGGCCGGCGTCGGGCCGCCCGCGACCGACGAGATCCGGTCCGGCGGCACGCCGAGCATCAGAGCCGCATCGACGGTCTCGGTACCGAACAGGTCGATCGCCGCCGAGATCCCGCCCGGGGCCAGCGCAGTCGCCCGGTCGGCGAGGCCGGGACCGTACGCCGCGGGTACCACGCCCAGCCTCTGCAGGAAGCCGAAGGTCCCGGGAGAGGCTGTACCGAGCACCGTCGCCCCCCGGAGCCTGGCCATCTGAGCCGCCAGGACACCCACGCCGCCCGCGGCGCCACCGATCAGGACGGTGTCACCGGGGCGCAGACGGACCGCGTCCACGGCAGCGACGGCGGTCAGACCAGGTGTGGGCAGCGCGGCGGCCGTGTCGTCACCGATGCCCTCCGGGGTGTGGAGCAGCACGTCGGGGGCAGGCAGCGGGACCGGGAGGACCAGGTGGTCGGCAGCGGCACGGGCCAGGACCCCGCCGTACACGCGGTCTCCCACCGCGAACCCCACGACGCCCGGCCCGACCTCGTCGACCACCCCGGCGAGGTCGCACCCGAACCCGCTCGGGGTCGGGACGCCGAACGCCGCTGCCAGGCCGGGCGCCGACGCGAGCTGCCAGTCCAGCGGGTTGAGCCCGACGGCCCGGACCCTGACGCGCACCTCGCCACGACGCGCGTGCGGTTCCGCGACGTCGCGCACGTGGAGCACCTCGGGACCACCGAATCCCTCCCGGACGACGGCGCGGCTCATGCGACGCTCCGGGCGTCGCCGACGAGCGCTCCCCCGATCAACCTGCCGTACATCCGCACCGACAGGCGCCGGGGCATGAGGTACCTGCTCATGAGGTCCGCGACGTTGTTGACGACGCCCGGGACCACGTGGGCGCGCCTGCCGAGCCCGTCCAGGGCAGCGCGGACCACCCGGGACGGGTCCATCTTGTGGCCCACGAGCCTGTCGAAGTCGATCCCGGGGGTGTTGTCCAGGCCCTCGGTCCGCGTCTGACCGGGAGACAGCACGAGCACGTCGACTCCGTCCCGCTTGAGCTCGTGGTTCAGCGCCTGCCCGAGCGACGACACATAGGCCTTCACGGCCGCGAAGTTGGCCTGGTACGGCACCGGGACCGCCGCGATCATCGACGACAGCAGCACGACGGCGCCGCGGCCACGGCGGACGAAGTCCTGTCCGAAGCCGTGGGCGAGCTGCAGGGTCACCGTGCCGTTCAGCGTGAGCACGTCGAGCTCGTCGGCCAGCGAGTGCTCCGTGAGGACGCCCGGTACCGACGTACCGGCGTTCGCCACGACCATGCCGACGTCCAGGTCGGCGACGGCGGCCCGCAGCTCCGCCACCGCACCGTCGTCGAGGAGGTCGAGCACCACGACCCTGCTGGCGGTGCCGTGCCGGTCGGCGAGCTCGGCGGCCAGCGCCGCGAGGCGGTCGCGGCGACGGGCCACCAGCACCAGGTCGAGCCCGGCGGCGGCCAGCTGGCGGGCGAACTCCGCCCCGATGCCCGAGGACGCCCCGGTCACGACAGCGTACGAGCCGTACGCACGAAGGTCTTTCATCTCGTCTCCCGTCCTGGGCGGTGCCCCGTGGCACACGCCGTCCTGCCCGCCCGGCCTGCGGCTGCCGAGCCGTGCCACCGACTTCCGTGCGAGCGTTCCAGAATTAACGTAGGACTTCTTGGACGAGCAGTCAAGATGTCGTAGCCTGTGCCCATGGCGAGGACGGGACGACCGCGCGGGTTCGACACGGCGGTGGCGGTGGACCGTGCGCGCGGCATCTTCTGGGCGTCGGGCTACGGGGGCACGTCCATCCAGGACCTGGTGGACGGCCTCGACGTGGAGCGCGGCAGCCTCTACGCGGCGTTCGGCGACAAGCGGCTGCTCTACCTCGAAGCCGTGAAGCTGTACTGGGCGGAGTACGAACGAGCCCTGGAGACCGCACTGGCCAGCGTGCCGCTGCTGCCCGCCCTGCGCGAGCTCCTGGTCATGCCGGCGCAGCTCGGCGGCGCGGCCGACGATCCCGGCGCTCCTCACGGGTGCATGATGGGCAACACCGCGGTCGAGCTCGTGCCGTACGACGCGGAGGCGACGGCGATCGTCAGGCGGTCGTTCGGCCGGTTCGTGCAGCACGTGTCGGACGCTCTGCGCGCCGCCCAGAGCCGTGGCGAGGTGACCACGGCGTCCACCCCCGAGGCGCAGGCGCAGCTCCTTCTCGTCCTGGCCGAAGGAACGTCGCTGCTCGCGCGCACGGGTACGGATCCCGCACTTGCCAGCGCAGCGATCGACGCGGCGCTCAGCGGGCTGCGCGGAACCAGCCCCGACGGTCCCTGACGCCGGCATCACGCCCGGCGTCAGGGACAGGCCGAGCCTGAGACGCCGGCGTCAGGCCCACCGGGAGAAGAAGCCGTGCAGCGCCTCGAGCAGCAGCTCCGGCTGCTCGTCGGGGATGAAGTGGCCGGAGCCGCTGATGCGGACCCCCGTGACGTCGGCGGCGATCGGGCGCAGGGCCGCCGCCATGTCCGGGATCGAGCCCTGCTCACCCGAGACGGCCAGCAGCGGGACGCGGACCTGCCCGCGCTCCGCGAGCTCGCGGTTCTGCGCGGCGGACAGCGTGATCGCGCGGTAGTACGCGAGGACGGCCCGCAGACCGCCGTCGGCGGCCAGGAGCCGCGCATAACGAGCCACGTCCTGCTCGCCGAACGTCCCGGGGACGGCCGACTTGCGGGTGAGGAACCACTCCACGTACTCGCGCTCCCGGCCGGCGATGAGCGTCTCGGGAAGGTCGGGCACGGCATGGAACGCGAAGTGGGCGAGCTTGGCCGCCCGCTCGTCGAGCGGAACGGCCTCCGGGAGGCTCACGCCGGGGATCCCCGCGTCCATCAGCACGACGCCGAGGAGCGCGGTCCCGTCGCCGCGCAGCGCGTAGGGGGCGGCGACCCACGCGCCCACGTCGTGCGCCACGAGCCAGTAGCGCGTCAGGCCGAGCTCGTGCACGGCCGACCGGATGCGCGACGCGACCGTCCCGGTGTCGTAGCCGTCGACCGGGCGGCCGGAGTGGCCCTGGCCCGGCAGGTCGAAGGCGATGACGCGGTACGTCCGGACCAGGTCGGTCATGACCTTGTGCCACGCGTACCAGGTCTGCGGGAAGCCGGCGAGCAGCACGATCGCGGGCGCCGCCGGGTCTCCCCCGTCCACGAGGTGCAGCCGCACTCCCTCGACGTCGAGCGTCCGGTGCCGGAACCCGGGCACGTCGTCATGGGGCACATCAGCCACGGTGGTCGGCGTCGGGGACGCGCCGGACGCCGCCGCCTCCGGGACCGCAGAGGGCGTTCGTAGAGTCGTCACGAACACACGGTAGCCATCTTGAACCGATTGGTCCAACATGTATCGGACGCGCCGCACCCGGCGCGGACGGCCCGCCAGAGAGGACCCGACCATGGTCGGCAGGAAGCAGTTCGACGTCGACGCCGCGCTTGAGCAGGCGATGCTCACCTTCTGGCGCCAGGGCTACGCCGAGACGTCCCTCGGGGACCTCACCACCGCCACCGGGCTCAACCGCAGCTCGCTCTACGCCACGTTCGGCGACAAGAGCCAGCTCTTCCTGAGCTGCCTGGAGCGGTACGCGCAGCGCTACGGCGAGCGGTACGACCGCGCGCTGGCGACCGCTGCCGACAGCCCTCTCGACGCGGTGGCCAGGTTCTACGACGTCACGCTCGACCGCATCGCCGATCCAGCCCTGCCCACCGGCTGCCTCGTGGCGCAGTCCACGATGGCGGCCCCCGCCCTTCCCCCGGGGATGGCGCGGCGCACCGCACAGGCCCTGGGCGCACAGCGTGACCGCCTGCGCGCAGCCCTCGCGCACACGCGGCTCGACCCCCAGGAGGCGGACCGGCTCGCCCTGCACCTGGCGGCGGTCAACCAGTCGCTGGCCGTGCTGAGCCGCGCGGACGTGCCCACCCGGCAGCTGCGGTCCGTCGCCGACGTCGCCGTCGCCACCCTGGCCCATGCCCTTGACGCCGCCGGGCAGAGGTAGGCCCCTCGGCGACGACGCCGCCGAGGGGCCTCCGCGATCACCGTGCGCGCTCAGCAGTGCGTCAATACAGGATGGACGCCTGCTCGCGCGGCCACGCCAGGGTGGCGTAGATCTGCACCATGGCCGCCTGCTCCAGCAGCTCGGTGTGCTCGTCCCCGGCGTTGAACAGCCCGGTCGTGCGTTCCCGCTCGGTGCGCCACTGGTGGTCGGCGTAGTCCGCCATGGCGGTGCGGTAGGTCGTGCCGCCGGTCACGGACTCCAGCAGCAGGAGGTTCTTGAACCAGATGGAGTTGAAGAACATCGGCTGGCCGTCCAGCCGCCCCTCGGTGACGTAGTAGCGGTAGGACGCCGCCGCGATCGCCTTGGCCTTGTCCAGGTACCGCTCGTCGCCGGTCGCCTCGTACAGCAGCGTGTAGGTACCCACCGGGACGCCCTGGTTGTACGACCACTGCGTGCGGTCGACGGACCCGTCGAGCTTGATGTTGTCCCAGTAGAGGCCGTTCGGCGCCAGCAGGTGCTCGTCGGTCCACCCCACCATCCGCAGCGCCCAGTCGAGGTAGTGCCGCTCCCCCGTGATCATGTACAGCCGGGTGGCGAGCTGGGCGCCGGGCATCGTGGAGACGGTGTTCCGGTCGGTGCTCCACGTGGCCTGGGTCCAGAACACGCCTCCGGGCGCCGGGTGGGACGGATCGGTGTCCCACCCCGAGACGACGAGCTCGAAGATCTCCTCGGCGCGTGCCAGTGCCGCCTCGTCGCCGGTCGCCAGGTGCTGCTGCACCTTGGCGAGCGCGACCCACTCGTTGTCGTCGTAGAACATGTCGCCGCCACCACCGTACGGGGCGCGAGGGTACGAGTCGTAGCCGGGCAGCCCGGTGGTGCCGCCGTCGGCGTTCCAGAAGTGCTCCTGCCCGCGGGCGACGTCCGCGAGGTCGTCCTCGAACGACCGCCCCAGCGGCCCGGGCAGCCCGGTGAGGTCGAGCGTCGCGACGTGCGCCTGGGAGTGCGGCCACTCGAACGAGTAGGTGCGGTCCTCGGCACCGCTCGGGTACCGCTCGCGGTAGAGGCCGGTGCCGTCGTCCGCGGCCATGTACTCCTGCATCGCGTCGTACGACGCGACGGCCCGCTGCACCTGCGTGCGCTGCGACGTCGCGGCGGCGTCCTGCGCGCCGGCAGGGGTCGCCGCCCCCAGCGCGCAGGCCACCGCGACGACCGTGGCGGCAGCTCTGGTGAACCTCATCGTTCGCTCCTTCGTTCGGTGGTGCTCGGTCGTTCGGTGGTGCTCGGCCTGCCGGTGGTGCTCGGCACGAGCCCCACATCCCCGCAGCGGTGAATGTCAGCGCTGTCATCCCGACGTACGGACATCCACGTGCTCAGTTCCCTGTGCCACACCGGGAGCCCCGGCGATGCCGTCGGCCACGTGCTCGGCCACGGACGGTGCGGTGGTCGGACGCAGCCCCGCGAAGTCTTCTTCGACCCGGTCCTGAGAACGCCCTCGCCAACCGGCCGCCAGCCTAGGCGCCCTGACCTGCCCGGTCAACGACACCACCTGGCCGGCGGCCCCCGAGGCGCTACGGGGCGGGCGCGTCGGCCCCCACCTGGCAGGCGAGGCAGAGCAGCGTCGACTCGACGACACCGCGGCGCACGAACCGCTGCCCCAGCTCGACGGCGAACTCGTCGCACTCCGGACACGTCCAGGGTCCGTTCGCGCCCTCGTGCACCGACGTGATGATGTCGTTCCACCCGTAGCTCACGGCGGGGACTCTATCGGCAGGTGACCCGGGAGCCGGTCTGAGCGAGCGCCCCCTTCCCGGTCGAGATCGCGGACGCTAGCCTTGCTCAATCGGTCTAGCACAGTCGCCCGACCGTGAGTGTGCACCGTTCCCGCGCCGTCGAAGGAGACCCGCATGCGCGCATCACACCGTCGCGTCCACCCTCGAACCCGGCCCCTGGCAGCAGTGCTGGCCGCCGTCCTCGTGCTGGGCGGGGCCACCGCGGCACGAGCCGCCGAACCCCCGACGGCGGACCGGAGCGCCCGGCACGAGGTCCTGGGCGTCACACCCGTGACGGAGGTGGGTTCGTTCGGCCAGCAGGTGACCAAGGTCGTCGTCGAGTACCCGACGAGGGTCGACGGCAGGAGGCTCTCCCCGTCGGCGTTCCGTGTGGAGGACTCCGGGTACAACTTCCGCTTCGACCCGGCGTCCGAGCTCGGGAACCTCGTGGACCGGCGGATCGCCGACGTCTACACGACGGACGACCCCGCGCGGCTGCTCGACACCGACCGGCCCCGCCGGCCCGGGCGCTACGTGGTGCTCGAGCTGGCCGACGACCCGAACGGCGGCTGGACCGTCATCACCTCGCTGTGCCCCACGTTCCTGTGCTCGGTGCGCGTCAACCCCGACCAGCTCACCCAGGTCACCCAGCTGGCGGACGTCATGGGCCCGCGCGGCACCGTGGTCTCGGCCGCCGCGCCGCAGACCGCGCACCGGATCACCGAGGAGCCGATCGACCGCGAGGTCGACCAGTTCCGCAGCGGGTCGCTGGAGACCGAGACCGGTGAGCTCCTCTACGACTACCGCCTGCCCGACCGCTACGACCCGCGCAAGCGGTACCCGCTCGTCGTCGCGCTGCCCGGCCACGGCATGGGCTACGACGGGCAGAACCGCGGCGTCCAGCTCGCCTCGGACATGCTCGCCCTGGCGTGGAACCAGCGCGAGTGGACCAGGACGCACGAGGACGTGATCGTCGTCGCCCCGCAGAACCGGCGCGTCGGCAAGACCGTCGAGGGCGCGCAGGTCGTCGAGCTGGTCGAGGACCTCACGTCCCGCCTCGCGGTGGACCGACGGCGCGTGTACGCGACCTCGGTCTCGTACGGCTCACAGCTCATGTGGGAGGCGTTCTCGACGCGACCGGACCTGTTCGCCGGCGGACTGCTCACCGGAGGCTTCCCCGCGGACGCCGACGAGCTCGCGCCGATCGCGGCGGCCGAGGTACCGATGTGGATCACCCACGGCACCGGTGACCACCTGCTGCCGGTCGCGAACGCGCGGGCGTCGTACGACCGTCTCGTCGCGGCGTACGAGGCCCGCGGGCTGAGCCAGAAGCGCATCGCCCACCTCGCCCGGTGGACCGAGTACGGCGACGACGCGTTCTCGCTGCCGGACCGGCACCTCGCCGCCGCTCCGACGCTGGAGGACCCGGAGACGCTCCAGTGGTTGCTCGCCCAGCGCAAGCGGTCGTGACGCCGGGCGTCGGCTGGGAAGGCAGTGGCCGGCGCCCCTCGACGGGCGCCGGCCGGCCGTCGGGTCAGCCCTTGACCGCGCCCTGCATGAGCGCGGCCACGAAGTGCCGCTGGAACACCAGGAAGACCGCCAGCGTCGGCGTCAGGATCAGCAGGGACCCCGCGCACAGCAGCGGGATGTCGGTCCCCCACTGGCCCTGGAAGGCGCCGAGCGCGCCGGCCATCGTGCGCTTGGTCGGGTCGTCGACGAGCACGATGGCCAGGAGGAACTGGTTCCACGTCCACAGGAACAGCAGGATCGCCAGCGAGGACAGCGCGGGCATCGACAGGGGCACGTGGATCCGCGTGAAGAGCTGCCATGTCGAGGCGCCGTCGAGGCGCGCGGCCTCGGACAGGTCCTCGGGCATGTTGACGAAGTGCGCCCGCATCCACATCACCGCGAACGGCATGTAGAGGCCGATGAGCGGCAGGATGATCGCCCAGCGCGTGTTCAGCAGGCCCAGGTCGCGGATCTGGTAGTAGAGCGGTACCACGACGCCCTCGAACGGGAGCGTGAGCCCCAGGAGGAAGGCGATGAAGATCGCCCGGTGTCCCGGTGGTCGCAGGTGCCCGAGCGAGAACCCGGCCAGGGTGCCGATCAGGAGCGCGACGGGCACGACGCCCAGCTCGATGAGCACGCTGGAGACCAGCATGTCCGCCATGTCGGCCGACTGGAACGCCGTGACGAAGTTCCCCCAGTAGGGGGTCTCCGGCAGCGCGAGCCCTCCCGGGTACGTGCCCGGTTCGTGCAGCGCGGTGATGAACAGGCTCACGAAGGGCACGATCGTGAACGCCATGAGCAGGACCAGCAGGATGCGGCCGGTCAGCTTCTCGCGTGCCGAGGTGATCATGACTCCCTCCCGCGGGTGACCCGCTGGAGCGGCAGCACGACCGCGAGGACGAGGACCATCAGGACGACCGCGAGCGCCGAGGCCTGGCCGACCTCGCGCTCGAAGAAGGCCAGGTAGTAGATCTCCAGGCCGGGTACGAGGGTGCTGTTGCCCGGCCCGCCCTGGGTGGAGATGTAGATGATGTCGAAGCTCGCCAGGGCACTGATCACGGTCACGGTCAGGCACACCGCGAGCTCCTGGCGCACGCTGGGCAGGGTGATGGCGAAGAACTCGCGCACCGCTCCGGCGCCGTCGAGCCGTGCGGCCTCGTACAGTGCCGGGTCGATCTTGGTCATCCCCGCCAGCAGCAGGACCATGCACAGCCCGAGCGAGACCCATGCCCCGATGAGGCCGACGGCGGGCAGCGCGGTGTCGAAGTCACCGAGCCAGGCGCGGGCGACCGACCCGAGCCCGACCAGGCGCAGGAGCTGGTTCACGAGGCCGTCGGTGGACAGGAGCCAGGTCCACATGATGCCCGCCGCCACGAGCGGGATGACCTGGGGCAGGAAGAGGATCACGCGTGCCACCACCGCGACCCGGCTGGTCGCGAACTTGCGGATGGTCGCGGCGGCGAGCAGTCCCAGGCAGACGGGAACGAGGCTGAAGTACACGATGAGCTCGAACGCGTGCAGGATCGGCCCGAACAGCTCGGGGTCGGTCAGGATGCGGGTGTAGTTCTGCAGGCCCACCCAGGTCGACGGCGAGATGCCGTTCCAGTCGTAGAACGAGTACTGCATCGTGGTGAGGATCGGGCGGATCACGAACATGCCGTAGGCCACCGCGGCGGGCACGAGGAGCAGCAGGGCCGTGCCGGCCTGGCGCAGGCGCCGCGTCCGGCCGGCGCGACGCCTGCTGACCGGCGGCATGACGGGTCCGGCCGCGCGGCGGTCCGGCGCGAGGCCGGCGTGCGCTGAGTGCGTCATGGTGTGGCCTAGCCGCCGATCTGGCTCTCGTAGTCCGACTGGACGGAGCCGAGCAGTCCGGCCGGGTCCTGCTCGCCGGCGACCAGCTTCTGGAGGTTCGGCGTCCAGCTCTTGGCGTAGATGGAGCCGGTCGCGTTGGCGATGAAGTCCATCGCGCCGTTGTTCTCGCCCACGGCGGCACCCGCCTGGAGCGTCTGCGCGGTGACGGTGTCGGGGTCGACCTCGGGCATGAAGGCGTCGGTGGGGCCCATCGGGTGCGAGCCGCCGACCTCGACGGCGATCGTGCGCGCCTCGTCGTTCGTGGCGATCCAGTCCAGGAAGAACGCCGCGCAGTCCGGGTGCTCCGCCCGGGCCGAGATGCCGTAGGTCAGCGGGGCGGACATGGCGCCGATCCCGCCGTCCTCCTCGACGGGCGGCATGAGGAAGAAGCCGACCTGGCCGGGCATCTGCTCGTCGAGGTTTCCGGACTCCCAGTCGCCGTTGAACATGAAGACGCTGCGGCCGTCGATGAACCGGCTCATCATCGTGGCGTAGTCCATCGAGTTGATGTCCTCGGCGAAGTACCCGGCGTCGATCCAGCGCTGCAGGTGCTCGGCCGCCTCACGGCCGGCCGGGGTGTCGATCGTCGCGCCCGGCTGCTGGTAGATCCAGGCGTTGATCTCCGAGGGGTCGCCGTAGGAGGCCATGAGGCCCTGGAGCGGGAAGGCGAGGCCGCCGGTGGCACCGCCGTTGAACTGGGCGGCGGGAGTGAGGTCGGCGTCCTTGGCCGCCTGCATGAGCGCGTCGAGCTCGGTGAGCGTGGCCGGGGGCTCGTCCATGCCGATCTGCGCCGCGAGGTCCTTGTTGTAGAACACACCGGTCATCGAGAAGTTGAGCCCCATGGCGTACAGCGGGCCGTCACCGCGCCGTCCCTCGTCGTCGACCCGCATCTGCTCGAGCTGGGAGGACGGCCACTGGTCCCAGCCGAGCGCCTGCGCGTAGCCGTCGAGGTCGAGCAGCAGGCCGTCCGCGGCGAGCTCGGACACCTGGGGCAGCCGCATGAGGTCCGGCGGGTCGTCCGCCAGGACGCGGGGCGCGTTCTGGGTGAGCACCGCGAACTGGTCCTCGCGGATCTCGAAGGTGACGTTCGGGTGCTGTGCCGTGAACTCGTCCGCGAGCGCCTTGAACAGCGGGAAGCCCGTCTCGATGTACGAGTCGAGCGTGACGTCCTGCGAACCGCAGGTGGGCGCACCGGCGGCGGTCTGCCCGGACGGCGCGGACCCGCCGGGCTCGTCGGAGGTGCTGCCCCCGGGTGGCGTGCAGGCGGACAGCACCAGTGCGGTGGTCAGTCCCAGAACGGGTACGGCCGCCAGCCGTGTGCGCATGTTTCCTCGTCGACGAGACACCGTCATCTCCCTCTGCTCGGGCTCCAGAGCTTCCTTGCCTGGATTGCTAAACCGACTTAGCATCGCCAAATATGGGCGCGGTCGCTCGAACCTGTCAAGTGTCGGGCGGGCGATCCCCGGACGGGCGCTGCACCGGCGGGGCCGCCGGTCTGGCTACTATTCAGGCGACGGGAGGAGGGCCGTGGGACACAAGCGGGTCACGCTCGCCGACGTCGCGCGGGCAGCGGGGGTGTCGTCGTCGACGGCCTCGCTGGTCATGACGGGTCGTGGTCGCCAGCTGCGGATCTCCGAGGCGGTGCACGCACGAGTGCGTGCCGCGGCCCAGGACCTGGGCTACCGGCCGAACGCCGTGTCGGTCGGGCTGCGCAAGGGCACCACCAGGACGCTCGGGTTCGTGTCCGACAGCGTGGCGTCCTCCCGCCTCGCCGGCGACATGATCAAGGGCGCGATCGAGGCCGGCCGGGAGCAGGGGTTCATGCTCTTCATCGGCGAGACCGGCGGCAAGCCGGCCGAGGAGGCCAAGCTCGTCGAGGCGATGCTCGACCGGCAGGTCGACGGGATCATCCTCGCCTCGATGTTCACCCGGTCCCGGCCCCTGCCCGAGGACGTCGACCGCATCCCCGCCGTCCTGCTCAATCTCGTCGCCCCGCCCGGGGCGACCGTCCCGAGCGTCGTGCCGGACGAGGAGCGGGCCGGGCGCGAGGCCGCCCAGCTGCTCCTCGACGCGGGCCACCGGGAGATCCACCTGATCGGCGCCGGCCCGGGAGCGGACGACTGGCCGGCGGTGTCCGTGGCCGCCCACCAGCGGCTCACCGGGATCCTGGGCGCCCTGGAGGCCGCCGGCGTCCGGCCCAGCTCCGGGTACGAGGATCCCGCGTGGCTCCCGCAGCAGGGCTGGGACGCGTTCCAGCGGATCGTCGCCGGAGGCGGCGGCCCGCCGCGCGCGCTCATCTGCTTCAACGACCGCCTCGCGTTCGGCGCGTACCAAGCCGCCCAGGAGGCCGGCCTGACCATCCCCGACGACGTCTCCGTCGTCTCGTTCGACGACGCCTCCGTCGCCGGGTGGCTCAGGCCCGGGCTCACCACCTTCGCGCTCCCCCACCGCGCTCTCGGGCGACGCGCCGTCGAGCTGCTGCTGGAGCTGGTGGCCCAGGGGAACGACGCCGCCCCCGCCACGGCGGCTCCCGTCGTCCACCGCCTGCCGATGCCCCTGCGGGCACGAGGGTCGGTCGCCGCCCCACGGGCGGCGGGTACCTGACCCCTGGCCGTCTCCTCTCAGGACGAGCGCGACGCCGCCGTCCGCGCCCGGTCGATCTCGGCGATGTGCTCCTCCGCCCACTCACGCAGCACCTCCAGCGGCCCCGACAACGAGCGACCCAGCGGCGTGAGCGCGTAGAACACGCGCGGCGGCACGGCGTCCTCGACCCGGCGCGCGACCAGCCCGTCCGCGCCGAGCGACCGGAGCGTCTGCGACAGCATCTTGTGCGACACCCCCGGCATGAGGCGGTCGAGCTCGGCGAACCGCAGCTCCCGCCCGCCGTCCTCGGCGAGCAGCTTGACGATCATCACGGTCCACTTGGAGCCCACGCGGTCCAGGAGCTGCCGGGTCGGGCAGGCCGGGTCGAACAGGTCCCCCCGACCGGCGCCCGCACCACTCGTCGTCACCACCGGGTAACCACCTTTCACCGAAGTGCGCTCTTCCGCGCGGGCACCACCCTACCTACGGTGACGTTGTCACCAATGGTTACCGGAGGACGAGAGATGACCGGCATCGATGTACGGACCGTGACCGCCCACGGCGTCGACCTGAACGTCGCGATCGCGGGCTCCGGCCCGGCGGTCCTGCTGCTGCACGGCTTTCCCCACACCTGGGCCGTGTGGTCACCCGTGATCCCCCGGCTCGCCGCCGCGCGCACGGTGATCGCGCCCGACCTGCGCGGGCTGGGCGACTCGCAGCGCACGGCCGGCGGGTACGACGCCGCGACCACGGCGGCGGACGCCGTCGCCGTCCTGGACGCCCTCGACGTCGCCACGGCGGACGTGGTGGGCATCGACCTCGGCGCCTCGACGGCGACGCTCCTGGCACTGACCGCGCCCGACCGCGTCCGCCGGCTGGTCGCGATGGAGGGACTGGTGGGCACCCTGCCGGGCGCCGAGGACTTCCTGCGCGACGGCGCCCCCTGGTGGTTCGGGTTCCACTCCGTGCCGGGCCTGGCCGAGCACGTCCTGGCGGGCAACGAGGCCCCCTACCTCGACTTCTTCCTCCGGGCGGGCACCCGCGGCCACGGGGTCGACGCCGCCTTCCGGGCCCAGGTGCACCGCACCTACGCCGGGACCGGCTCGCTGCGGTCCGCGTTCGAGTACTACCGGGCCCTGCCCGCGAGCGCCGCACAGATCGCCGACGCCGCTGCGGGTCGGCTCACCATGCCGGTCATGACGGTGGGGGCCGCCCCCGTCGGAGACGCGACGTTCCGTCAGCTCAGCCGTCTCGCCGACGACATCGTGGGCCACGTCGTCCCGGACTGCGGGCACATCATCCCCCAGGACCGGCCGCGCGAGCTCGCCGCGCTGCTGGAGGCCTTCCTGGCCTGAGCCGCTGCTGCCCGCACCCTGCGGCCGGCGGGCACGCGTCGCCGCCGCGCGCTCGCGTGTCACGGTGCGGGCTCCGACGCGGGGAACCGCTGCCGGCGCCCTACGTCATCCGGGCCGTCGCGCGTCCCTACAGCGCGCGGGAGACGTGGTAGTGGCTGATCAGCCAGCGTCCGTCCCGCTCCACGGCGACGACGGTGAGGTGCACGCGCACCGGCCCGTCCGGGCGACGGAAGGTGACGTCCGCGTATCCGAGCACGGCGCCCGGTGCGAGCTCGCGGGTGTGGAGCACGGTGTGATCGGCGGTGAGCCCGACCGGCTGCTTGCCGTAGTAGGCCATGACGGCGTCGCGGCCGAAGGCCGGCTCCGGGTCGAAACCCTGGAACAGGGCGTCCTCGGTGAACTGGGCGGCGATCTGCTCGAGATCGCGGCGGCGGATGCCGTCCACCCAGCGGTCGAGCAGCGCCGAGATCGTGGCGGTGGCGGTTTCGGGGTGGGTCATGACAAGGGTCTCCTGGTTCGGTCGTTCGACGACGGGACGGCGGGCGGGACCTACGGGGCGGCCCGGCGGGCCGCCCCGTCACGGCTCAGTGGCCGGCGATCTGCCCGCCGTCGATGTGCAGGAACTCGCCCGTCACGAAGGGCGACTGCTCCAGGTAGACGACGCCGCGGGCGACGTCGTCGATCTCGCCGAGGCGGCCCATCGGGTGGAGGCCGGCGAGCGCCTCGTGCGTCTCCTCGGGGTGCATCGGGGTCTTGATGACGCCGGGCGAGACGGCGTTGAAACGGATGCCCTGCGCCGCGTACTCGATGGCCAGCGCGCGGGTCGCCGAGGCGATACCACCCTTGGTCACGGAGGCCAGGGCGGAGGGGAACACGGACAGCGCGCTCTCGACGAGGGTGGTGGTGATGCTGACGACGTGTCCGCCACCGGACGCCTGCATGTGCGGGATGACGCGCTGGGTGAGGTGGAAGAAGCCGCCGACGTTGATGGCGACCATGGTGTCGAGGTCCTCGGCGGTGTACTCGGTGAACGGCTTGGCGATGAAGACGCCGGCGTTGTTCACGAGCGTGTCGACGCGCCCGAAGCGCTCGACGGCGGTCTTGACGATCATGTCCGCCGTCGCCGGGTCCGAGATGTCTCCCGCGACGACCGCGAGGTCGTCCGCCTCCTCCTGGTCGATGGTGCGCGAGCTGGCCACGACGGCGTACCCGAGCTGCCGGTACGCGACCACGAGGCCTGCACCGATGCCCTGGGAGGCCCCCGTGACGATGGCTACCTTGCGAGTGCTCATTGCCTGAGCTCCTTGTCGTTCGATCTAGTAGACGGTCGGTCAACTACCGACCGCTTCCCGTTATAGTTGACCGGTCGTATACTGTCAACATGCCGAGAAGCTCAGATGGTCGAGAACGCCTGATCCAAGCGGGCGTGGAACTGTTCTCCCAGCGCCCCTACGGCTCGATCGGCGTCGCGGAGCTCTGTGCGCACGCCGGCGTGAACAAGGGGTCCTTCTACTACTTCTTCCCGTCCAAGGAGGCACTGGCGCTGGCCGTCATCGACCGCCACTGGTCCTGGCAGCAGGGCGTCTGGGCGCAGATCCTGGACGGCCCTGGCACGATCCTCGAACGGCTGCGCGGGCTGTTCGACGCCACCGCCCAGATGCAGATCGATGCCCGCGCGGGCACGGGGTGGGTCACGGGCTGCCTCTTCGGCAACCTGGCACTGGAGGTCAGCTCCCAGAACGAGCCGGTACGGGTACGGCTCCAGGAGATCTTCGACGAGCAGATCGACATGATCCGCACCCGCCTCGCCGCGGCCGTCGAGTCGGGCGACCTGGAGCGCCCCGTCGAGGACGTGGACGGCGCCGCCAAGGCGATCGTCGCGCAGCTCGAAGGGCTCGTGCTCTTCGCCAAGGTGTTCAACGACCCCTCGCACCTGGACGCCCTCTGGCAGAACAGCCTGCTGCTGCTCGGGCTCACACCGGCGAACGCGGCCTGACGCCGGCGGGCCTGAGGCGTTCCTGACTGATCGCACACTGTTCATTAATGATCCATTGCCCTTTTCTGGAAGTGCCGCCTATAAAGGTACAGACCGGGTCATCAGGGGTGACCCGGCATACCTGCGGGGGGTGCTGTCCATGAAGCGACACCTGTTACGCATCGTCGGAGCCATCGCGGCGACCGGCCTGGCCACCATCGGACTCACGGCGACACCGGCGCCGCCGTCGTACGCCGCCGGCGAGTCCTACGTCGCCCTCGGCGACTCCTACTCCTCCGGAACCGGCACCAGGACCTACATCGACGACGGCACCGAGTGCCTGCGCTCGACCTACGCCTACGCCAGCCTCACCGCGGCGGCCAAGGGCTACACGCTCAACTTCCGCGCCTGCTCGGGCGCGGTCGTGGCCGACGTGCAGAACACCCAGCTCAGCGCCCTGAGCTCCAGCACCCGCTTCGTGACCATCTCGGTGGGCGGCAACGACGCCGGTTTCGCCGACGTGCTCACCGAGTGCGCCCTCCCGGCGTGGGCCAGCGACTGTGCCGGTGCGGTGGCGGGTGCCCGCTCGTTCATCAACGGCACGCTCCCGGGCCGACTGAGCGCCGTGTACGGCGCGATCCGCACGCGGGCACCGAACGCGAAGGTCGTCGTGGTGGGCTACCCGAAGATCTTCATGGGTGAGGACTGCAACCTCGCGACCTTCTTCAGCCCCGAGGACCAGACGGCGCTCAACAACGCCGTCGTGCTCATCAACTCGGTCACCTCCTCCGCAGCGTCCGCGCGGGGGTTCACGTTCGTCAACCCGGTCAGCCGGTTCACCGGCCACGCGGTGTGCGACTCGACCGAGTGGATCAACGGGTTCTCCAACCCCGTCCAGGAGTCCTACCACCCCAACCGGCTCGGCCACTCCACCGGTTACCTCCCGCTCGTCAGCGGTGTACTGACCGGGACGAGCAGCGTGGCGACCGACGCCGTCCTCACCGCGGCGCGGGCCGGCGCCGCGGACCAGGCGGAGCTCCAGCGGAGGTACGCCGAGCAGGACCGCTCGATCAGGCCGAAGCTCTTCCGGCCGCCGACCGAGGACCGGCTGCGCGAGCTGGCGAAGGAGAAGGGCGTCGACTACGACGCCTGGCGGGCGACCGGGTCCCACGCCTAGGACGCGAGCCCGTCCGGCCCACGGGCCGGACGGGCTCCGTCGCACCCGACAGCTCACCCCATTCGGCCAGAGGGGTTGAAACGTTTTCGACACACGGGCGTCACGGCAGTGGTCAGGACGCATGCCAGCGTCTGCCCGACAGGTCCGGCCTTCCGCGCGGACCACACTGCGTGAACCCTGGAGATCGTCGTGAGAACGAGAAGATCAGTCGTCGCGGCCACGGTCGCCGCACTCGTCGTGGGCGTCCTGCCGACGGCGGCCGCCGAGAGCCCCACGCCACCGGACGCGGCCGCGAGCGCGGCGTCGCCGCCCGCGGTCCCCGACGCCGACGTCGTCCTCGTGACCGGCGACCGCGTCACCACCGGCACCGGCGCCGACGGCTCTCCGACCGTCGGGTTCGAGGCCGCACCCCGCCCCGACGGCCGCCCGGTCACCTACGAGGCCTTCGGCGACGCGGCCGGCCACTACTTCGTCGTCCCCTCGGACGTCGCGCCCCTGGTCCCGGACCGGCTCGACCTGAGGCTCTTCGACGTCGCCGCGCTCGACGCGGCGCAGGACGAGGGCACCGACCTGCCCGTGATCGTCGGGACCACCGGCGCCCGCGCCGCGCGGGCCGGCGCGCCGGCCTGGAAGACCCTCGGCGTCGACGTCGACCGGTCCCTGGAGTCCATCGACGCGGTCGCCGGCGACGTCCCGGCCGACGACGCCCGCGAGCTCGTCGACGCCGCCGAAGAGGGCGAGACCGTGACCAAGGTCTGGCTCGACGCCCCGCTCGAGACCTCGGACGCCGACTCGGCGCCCCAGATCGGCGCGACCGACGCGTGGGACGCCGGCGTCGACGGCACGGGGGTCACCGTCGCGGTCCTGGACTCCGGCATCGACACGAGCCACCCCGACCTCGACGGCGGCGTCGTGGCCCTCGAACGCGACTTCACCGGGTCGGGCAGCGCCGGCGACGCGCTCGGCCACGGCACGCACGTCGCCTCGATCATCGCGGGCAGCGGCGAGGCGTCGGACGGAGAGAACCGCGGTATGGCCCCCGGTGCCCGGCTGCTCAACGGCCGCGTGCTGAACGACGAGGGCGAGGGCGAGGAGTCCTGGGCCATCGACGCCATGGAGTGGGCGGCGGCCAACGGGGCCGACGTCATCAACATGAGCCTGGGCGTCCGTGGTGCTTACACCGACGGCACCGACCCGGCGGCGCTCGCCGTGGACGCGGTGTCCGAGCGCTACGACACGCTGGTGACCATCGCAGCGGGCAACGAGGGCAACTGGGGCACGCCGTTCACGGTCACGACGCCCGGCACGGCCGACAGCGCCCTGACGGTCGGCGCCGTGACGGACTCGGACGCCATCGCGTACTTCTCCTCGATGGGGCCCCGGGCCGGCGACCACGCGATCAAGCCGGACATCGCGGCGCCCGGCGACGGGATCGTCGCCGCCCGGGCCGCGGGTACCAGCCCCGAGGTGCCGGTGGGCGACCACTACGCGGCCATGTCGGGCACCTCGATGGCGACGCCGCACGTGGCCGGCGCGGCCGCGCTGCTCAAGCAGGCACGCCCGGGCCTGGACGGCGAGGCCCTCAAGTCCGTGCTCATGGGCTCCGCCCAGCCCGCGGGCAACTCGGTGTTCGCCGAGGGCGCCGGGCGCGCCTGGGTGCCCGGCGCGATCGCCGAGACCGTCTACGCCACACCGGCGTCGCTCTCGTTCGGCCTGTTCGGCTCGCCCCGGGCCGACCAGGAGCCGCGGACCGAGACGGTGACGTACACGAACGACTCGGACACGGCCGTCGAGGTGGACCTCGCCCTCTCGGTCAACGCGGCCGACGGCGAGCCGGTCCCCGCGGGTCTGACGTCGCTGTCCGCCGACTCCCTGGCGATCCCGGCCCACGGCACGGCGTCGGTCGACGTGACGATCGACCCGCGCGTCGACGAGCCCGACGTCTTCGCCGGGGTGCTGCGTGCGAGCGGGGCCGGCTTCCCCGCCGTCCGGACCGTGCTGGCCTTCCAGGTCGACCCCGACATGTACACGCTGCGCATCGAGGCGAGCCGCCTGGGCGGGCTGCCCGCGGGCAACCCCGACGCGGGCTGGGTCCACGGCATCGACGACCCGAACGTGAACCAGTGGTTCCAGTTCACCGACGGCGTGGCCGAGGTGCGCCTGCCTGCCGGCCGGTACGCGGTCCTGGGCCAGCTCTTCGACGCGGTGTCCCCCAAGGCGGCCTTCCTGGACGGCGTGGTCAACTTCGCCCGGGACGCCGACCTGACGGCGGGCGACGTGACCCTCGTGCTGGACGGCAGCACCGCCGTGCCGGTGCGGATGGACACGCCGCAGAAGGTCGCTCCCCGCGCCCTGTCCTCCGAGCTGGTCCGCGACCTGCCCGGCCGCGTCGGCCCGGTGGTCACCGACGTCTCGTTCAGCACCGGCGACTACACCGGCGGCATGGATCTCACCGCCTACGTGCTGCCGGGCGACGGCCCTCTGACGGGCGGGACCACGGTCGCGTCGCGCTACCTGCTCGACCAGCCGCTGCTCGACGTCTCCGCCACCGGCCGGGGCAAGCCGCTCGACGTGTCCCGCGAGCTCGGCTGGGCGGTCCGCTCGCCGCGGTACGAGGGCCGGATGGCGGCGCGGCTCGTGGACGGGGGGACGGGCACGCCCGAGGAGCTGGCCGAGGTACGGGCCCAGGGCGCGGTCGTGCTGGTCGAGGACACCGGGGACCTGTCGCTCAACCCGCAGTCCCGGGCCGCGAAGGACGCCGGCGCGGTCGCGCTGATCGTGTACGGGTCCACGCCGGGCCCGTTCTACCACCAGGTGGACAACCGGACGATCAACACCATGGAGGACCAGGCCCTGCCGACGCTCACGCTCGAGCGCGACCTCGGGCTGGCCCTCGTGGACGCGGCACACCGCGGTGCGACCCTGCGGGGCACGGGCCGCGCGACGCCGTCCTACCAGTACGTGCTGGGCTACACCGAGGGCGGCACGACGATCCCCCGCTCGCTCACCTACCGGCCCTCGGCCAGGGACCTCGCCGCCGTCGAGACCGAGCTGCGGTCGTTCAAGCCGTTCGCGCCCGGGCTCCGCAACGCGGAGCGGGTCACGATCACCAGCGGCAGCACGATGAGCGGCTGGCAGCAGTCGTGGACCACCGGAGCCGTGAGCGACCGGACGGTCTACTACTCGACCGAGCCCGGCGTGCAGTTCCAGCGCGGCGCGACCGCCGCGCAGGGCCTGAACGCCTGGCCCGCGTGGGTGGACGGCACGGCGACGACCTACTCCCCCGGGCGGCAGCCCCAGGAGACGTACAACGCCCAGGTGCACCACGGCGGGTTCTGGGAGTCACCGGCAGCGCCGCAGGACGCCGCCGTCCACCGCGACGGCAGCACGCTGGCGATCGACCTGCCCTACCGGGTCGACGGCGCGGGCCATGCCCAGGAGTGGGGTCCCGACGAGGCGTCGACGGGCCGGTTCCGCGTCTGGCGGGGCGACGAGCTGCTCACCGACGACACGTTCGGCACCTTCGCCACGCACGACGTCGGCTCGGCCCGCGAGCGGTTCCGCATCCGGCTGGACACGCAGCGCGAGACCCCCTGGTGGCCGCTGTCCACCGACGTGACGACCGAGTGGGGCTTCACCTCGGGAGCGACCAGGACCCCTGAGGTGCTGCCGCTGCTCCAGCTCGACTACGGGGTGCGGGGGCTGGACGAGTACAACACCGCGGACCGGCGCACCACGGCGCTCGACCTCAGGGTGTCGCACCAGGACGGCGCGACCGGCACCGCACGCGTGACGAGCCTGAAGCTGTGGTCCTCCGCCGACGGCGGCGCGCACTGGGCGCCTGTCCGCGTCACCCCGACGCGGACGGCCGGCGCCTACACCGCGAACGTCACCGTCCCGCGCGGGGCGACGACGGTCTCGCTGCGCTCCGAGGCGCGGGACGCGGCGGGCGCGACGTTCTCCGAGACGGTGATCGACGCGTTCGCGGTGGACGCCCGCCGCTGAGCCGTCCGGCGTCGGTACGCGACGGAGGCCCCCGCCAGGTGGCGGGGGCCTTCGTCGTTCGGTTTCGTGGGTCTCCGGGTCCCGCTTGACTTCAAGCGCTTGAGGTATCGGAGGCTGTCGGCATGGCAGGAGCGACCAGAGAGCACACCGCGGATCTCACCATCCAGCAGATGGCCCGGAGGTCCGGTTTCAGCGAGCCGACGCTGCGCTACTACGAGCAGATCGGCCTGCTGGGCGAGATCCCCCGGGACGGGTCCAGCGGCCACCGCCGCTACGGCCCCGAGGCCGTGGACCGCGTCGAGGCGCTGGCCTGCCTGCGCTCGTCGGGCATGACCGTCGACGGCCTGCGCCGCTACCTGGACCTGCTCGCCCAGGGCGCCTCCGCCGCTGCCGAGCAACGCGACCTGTTCACCACGCAGGCGGGCAAGCTCGCCGCCGAGATCGAACAGCTCCAGGTGCGCCTGAGGTACCTGCGCGGCAAGGCAGACATGTGGGACGCCCGCGTACGCGGCGACGCGGATGCCGAGGCGCAGGCGATCGACGCCGTCACGCGCGTCATGCACGACATCACCAGCGCTCACCTCGAATCCAGGACGAAGGACCGATCACGTTGAGCACAGAAGACCTCATCACCCCGTCCCCCGCTGAGCTCGGTACTGAGCTCGGTACCGCGCTCGGTACCGTGCTCGTCACGGGCGGCACCGGGTTCCTCGGCAGCCACACGGTCGCGCGGCTGGTGCGCGAGGGGCACCGCACCCGCGTCACGGTCCGCGGACCCGAGCAGCGGGCCACCGTGCTGTCCGCGCTCCGCCAGGCCGACGTCGAACCGGCCGGCCGGCTGGAGTTCGCCGTCGCCGACCTGAGCGACGACCGCGGCTGGGCGCAGGCCATGGACGGCGTCAGCCACGTGCTGCACCACGCCTCGCCCTTCCCGTTCACGCCTCCGGAGACGGAGGAGGAGCTGATCCGCCCCGCACGTGACGGCGCGCTGCGGGTCATCGCCGCGGCCCGCCGGGCCGGGGTCCCGCGCGTCGTCATGACGTCCTCCTATGCCGCCGTGGGCTACACGCTCAAGCCGGACGACCACTACTCGGAGCTGGACTGGACCGACCCGCAGACCCCCGGGCTGCCCGCCTACCACCGGTCGAAGGTGCTGGCCGAACGTGCCGCCTGGGACGACGTCCAGGCCCACGGGGACATCGAGCTGACCGTGATCAACCCCACCGGCATCTTCGGTCCCCAGCTCGGTGACCGGCCGTCGGCCTCCATGGGCCTGGTCAAGGCCATGCTGACCGGGCAG
This sequence comes from Promicromonospora sp. MS192, assembly GCF_049532985.1. GTDB lineage: Bacteria > Actinomycetota > Actinomycetes > Actinomycetales > Cellulomonadaceae > Promicromonospora. The sequence goes on from NZ_CP186693.1 coordinate 2,126,401, forward strand.
ATGCCGGTGGTCCCGGTCATGTACTTCGGCGTCGTCGACGTCCGCGACGTCGTGGACGCCCACCTGCGCGCCATGGTGCACCCGAAGGCCGCCGGTGAGCGCTTCATCGCCGTCGGCGGACCTGCGATCAGCTTCTTCGACATGGCGCAGATCCTGCGCGAGCACTACCCCGCGGCCGCCGACCTGCTGCCCGCTACCGAGCTGACCGTCGAACAGGTCCGCGAGGCCGCCCGGACCGACCCGGCCCTGGCCGACGCCGCAGCACTCCAGGGGCGCATCCCGGTCATCAGCAACGACAAGGCCCGGTCCGTGCTGGGCTGGGAGCCCCGCGACGTCCGCGACACGATCGTCGCGACCGCCGAAGGGCAGATCCGGCTGGGCCTGACCCTGCCCGACGGCTCCTGACGCTCCTCGCCCTTCGCCGGGCGCGGGAGACCTGGCCGCCAGGGTCGAGCACGCCGCGGCGCCATGGCCGGCGCCGCGGCGTCTCGCGCCCACCGTGTCAGGCGGGCGTCGCCGGGGTCTGCTGCCCGAGCCACTCGGCGAACGTCTGCGTACCGCGTGGGCCCTGCCCCGTGGGCAGCAGGCCACCGCGGCTCATCCCGCCGGGAAGGTACACCGGCAGCACCGGACGCCGCCGGGCACGACCCGCAGCCATCAGCCGGCGCGCCATGTCGGCCAGCGACTCGACCTGCGGGCCGGCGAGCTCGGGTGCCATGGCTCGCGCCGGCTCGACGACCAGGTCGGCAAGTGCCTGCGCCACCTCACGCACCGCGACGGGCTGCACCCTCGCCGTGGGCACCACCGCGACCGGCCCCGCGACGCTGCCGAGCATCTGGCCGGCGAACTCGTGGAACTGCGTGGCACGCAGGATGGTCCACGGCACCGACCCGTCGCGGACGATCTCCTCCTGGCGCAGCTTGCCGTCGTAGTACGGGTTGCGCACGCGGTCGACGCCCACGATCGACAGGGTCACCAGGTGTCCCACCCCGGCCCGCCGCGCCGCATCGAGGAGGTGCCGCCCGGCCCGGTCGAAGAAGCCGACGGCGACCGCCTTGCGCATCGTGATCACGTTGCTGACGTCGATGACGGCCTCGGCACCCTCCAGCGCCCGGTCCACCCCTGCCCCGGTCAGCAGGTCGACGCCCTGCCCGCGCGAGAGCACCACCGGGACGTGCCCCCGCGTCCGGAGCTCCTCGACCACCAGCCGTCCGGCCACGCCGGTACCACCGGCCACCGCGATCCTCATCGTCACTCCCGTCGCTCGATGCCGTGTACACCACATCGACCACGCGGGTCCGCGGTTCGTGACAGGGGCCCGGCGTGACCGGAGTCACACAGCAAGGCGTCGGCGCCGTGTCACCGATCGGCGGCGCTCGTTGTCTGACGGGTATGACACCTGGACCTTCCACGACCTGGCTGCGGGCAGGGCTCCTCCTCCTGGCCGCGCTGCAGACCCTCGTCTCGGTCTGGCAGTACTTCTTCCCCCGCTCGTTCTACGACGGCTTCCCCACCGTGCGCCTCGATCCCCCGTACAACGAGCACCTGGTCACCGACATCGGCGGGCTCGGCCTGGCTCTGACCGCCGTCCTCTACGTCGCCGCCTGGACGCTCGACCGGAACGTGGTCCTGTCCGCCCTCACCGGCTACCTGATCTATGCCGCGACCCACTTCACCTTCCACGTCCGCCACTTCGACCACTTCTCGCTGCGCGACGCCGTCGGGGTGGGCACGGGGCTCGGCATCGAGGTGGCGCTGGCGCTCGTCCTGCTCCTGGTCGCCTGGCGTGCCCGCCGGACAGCACCTGCCGGATCGAACGGGGACGCGGCAACCAGCCCCCGTACCTGAGGCCACGATCCGTCCGGCCCGCGGGTGCCGCTCCGGCACGGTCGCCCGGTCACCCCCGATCAGGGGTGTCCGGGCGACCGGCGACGACCACCTCGGCCCTCAGTGGATGGCCGTGAACCGGGAGCGGTGGTGCTCCGGGGTGTCGATCTCGTCGAGGACCGCCAGCGCCAGGTCGGCCGCGGAGATGGTGGAGGTCCCGTCGTCGGCCCGGAGCAGCACGTCACCACCCAGCACGTAGGTGCCCTTGTCCGGGGTGCCGAGCCACGCGCCGAAGTCGGCGGGCGGGCTCACGTAGAACCAGTCCAGACCCGCCGGGCTGGAGCGGAGCAGCTCGAGCGCGTCGAGGCCGGTCTGGATCTCGGGCTTGGTCTCGGCCGGGAGCTGGTCCTCGGTGACGTCCCACAGCCGAGGCCCGCCCTCGGTGACGTGGAGCGACGACGCCCCGCCCACGTAGCCCAGCCGGGCGGGCGTGCCGGCGAGCCGCCCGATCAGGTCCTCCACCACGCCTTCGATCCGCCCGGCCATGTCGCCCCGCGGCGACAGCGCGACCACGACGACGTCGCGCCCTGCGGTGACGGCATCCAGGACGTCGGCGTCGAGCACCGAGCCGGTGACGTACTCGACGTCCTGCACCGGGGCGTCGGGCGCCGTGCGGCTGACCGCCGTGACCTCGTGACCGCGCCGCTGCGCCTCCGCGACCAGTGCGGCGCCCGCGTAACCGGTACCACCCAGGACTGTGATGCGTGCCATTTCCTGCTCCCTCACTCGTGTTCCGGTCGTGAAGCCTCAGACCAGCATGATCAGATCAGCGTGAATCCGCCGGTCCAGGGGGTCTTCTCGGCGGCGGCCAGCGTGATGCCGAGGAACGCGAGAGCCTCCAGCTCGCGCGCCCGCTTGAGCGCACCGGCGTCCACGGCCCGCAGGCCCGCGGCCGTCACCAGGTCGACCACCGCCTGCTTCGCCGCGCCGTCGTCGCCCGCGACCAGGACCGCCGTCACCAGCGGACCCGCCTCGCCGGTGGCGATCGTGGCCCCGAAGTTGGCGTTGAAGGCCTTGACCACGTGCGCGTCGGGCACCGCGTCCTGGATGACCCGGGTGGCCGAGGAGTCGGCGGGCACCACGAGGTCGTCGAACGTGGAGAAGTCGACCGGGTTGGTCACGTCGACCAGCGTCCTGCCCGCCAGCCGGCCCTTGTACTGGTCGAGCACCTCGGCCACGGCCTGGTACGGCAGCGCCAGCACCACCACGTCGCCCGTGATCGCGTCCCCCACCCGGCCTGCCTCGGCGCCCAGCGGTGCGGCGACCGTGGCCGCCTTCTCCGGGTCCCGGGCGAGCACCTGCACACCCGCCCCCGCCTTGCTCGCCAGCGCGGCGACCGCGCCGCCGATGTTGCCTGCCCCGATGATCGTCACCGTCGTCATGTCTTCCATCCTTTGGTTGTTGCGACAACTTATGGGTCGAGCGCCCACACGGTCGCACACACTTGGTTGTCGCATCAAGTAACGTACGATGCGGCCATGGCATTCCAGGTCGCCCGCATGACCAAGCAGGAGTCCGACGCCTGGCTGGGCATCGTCACCGTGTGCCAGCTGCTCCCCACGGCCCTGGACTCCCAGCTCCAGCGCGACTCGGACATGACCCACTTCGAGTTCTTCGTGCTCAGCGCCCTGCGCTTCGCCCCCGAGAGCACGCTGCGCATGACCGCCCTCGCCGAGACCACCAGCGCCACCCTGCCGCGGCTGTCGCACGTGTGCTCACGACTGGAGAAGCGCGGCCTCGTCCACCGCTCGCCCGACCCGGACGACCGGAGAGCGACCAACGTCCAGCTCACACAGACCGGCCGAGCGGCACTGGTCCGCGCCATGCCCGGCCACCTCGCCACCGCACGGCGCCTCGTGATCGACGCGCTCACCCCGGAGCAGCTCGACGCCCTGGCCGAGGTGACGGCCGTCATCCGGGACAGGCTGGACGGGCACCTGCCGTTCGACACGACCGGATGACGGCTCGGGCTCGCGGGATCGGTGCGACGACGTGCGCTCTCGTGGTCGAGGCACAGGCCCGTGACCCCAACCGGAGCCCGTCCACGAGCACCGAGCCGGGTGGGCTCGGAGATCGAGCCATAGGATCGACGAGATGGTCGTCAGACCACCCCAGGTGCACGACAGGAGACAGCACGATGACCGCGGACGCCCGATACGAAGCTCTCCGAACCGCTCTCGAACAGGACCCGGACCTCGACGTCACGGTGCGCGACGGAGCCCTCGTGGTCCGCCAGACAGCATTCGCCTTCCTGGCGGGCACCTCGCTCGCCGTCCGCCTGCCCGCCGGCCGCGCGAAAGATCTCATCGAGCGCGACATCGCGGTGCTCCTCAGGCACGACCCTGGCGCCGACTGGGTGACGGTCTCGGACCCCGAGGACTGGCCGGAGCTCGCCGCCGAGGCCCACGAGCTCGCCAGCGGCCACCAGCCCGGCAACAGGTCGTGACGCTGGTCCGGTGTCCGGCACGGCCACCGGAACCAGAGGCTCATCAGGCACGATGGCACAGAGCAACGACATGCTGGCGACATGTCGTGGAGACGAAAACGCCCCCGCCTGGAGCAGGGCAGGGGCGTGATACACGTAGCGGTGAGTACACGAGGTACTCACATGAGACCCGGAACTCAGCGTCTCCGCAGGTCATCAGTGGTGTCCGGAGGGGGACTTGAACCCCCACGCCCGATAAAGGGCACTAGCACCTCAAGCTAGCGCGTCTGCCATTCCGCCACCCGGACAGGTGGACCGATCCCGGCGTTTCCGCCGTCCCGGTGCGTGGAAAAACATAGCACGCAGGACGCGTCGGTTCCGAATCGAAAAGCGTGTGACCTGGGCCGCGCGCCAGGATCCGCCTCAGCGCGCGCCCGGCGCCGTCGAGACCTCCCCGCACGCCGGCCCCTGGTCGCCCCCCTCGGCGAGCACGCCGGCCACCAGCAGCTGGGCCAGGCGCGACGCGTCGTAGCGCAGCGCGTCGCACCCGCCGATGGACAGGTTCCCGATGCCGCGCATGAGCATGTAGCCGGTCACGCGGCCCGAGGCGGCGGGGCCTACCGCGGCCTCCAGCAGCGCGTCGCACACCGGCACGAGCCGGTCGATGAAGTACTCGTGCAGCGCGTTCGCCCCCTCCCCCGCGTCGGCCCCGAGGGCATCGGCCAGTCCGTGCTTGGTCACGAGGAAGTCGACGAAGCCCGCCACCCAGCGGCGCAGGGCCTGGCCCGCGTCCCCCGCCTCGCGCAACAGGACCGGCCCGGCCTCCGCGAGCGCCTCCACCTGATGCCGGTAGACGGCCACCACCAGCGCGGGCCGGGTCGGGAAGTGCCGGTAGATCGTGCCTATGCCCACCCCGGCACGGGCGGCGATGAGCCGGACGGGGGCGTCCACGCCGTCCGTGACGAACACGGCGGCCGCGGCGTCCAGGAGCGCCTGCTCGTTGCGCCGGGCGTCGGCGCGTCGCGCGCGGGAGGTCGTGCCGGCCGGGGTGGGGTCAGACGTCGTCATGGGTCACCTTCGTCGATGCTTGCTAAACGGAACAGCGCTCCGTATGATCCGGAACGGCGCTCCGCTTCCATTCTCCCGGGCGGAGGCCCTCCATGCAAAGGACGGCACACCCACCATGAGCACCACCCCCGCAACAGCCATCGGTACCCCGATCGTCCGCGCCCTGGACGACGTCGTCGGCCACGGCGAACCCGTCGTCTCCGTCGCGCCGGTCACGCTCGACTCCCCCGGCCGCGCCCGCCCGCTCGAGGTGCGCGTCTCCGCCCCTGTCACCGGTACGGACCTGCCGGTGCTCCTGTTCTCCCACGGCAACGGCTGGTCCTACGACGGGTACGCGCCCCTGACCGCGTTCTGGGCCTCCCGCGGGTTCGTCGTGGTGCAGCCCACGCACCTGGACTCGCGTCGCGACGGCATCGCGTTCGACGACCCCCGGTTCGGTCAGGTCTGGGCCCGGCGACGCGAGGACCTGGTGAGCGTCCTGGACCAGCTCGGCACCGTCGAGGACGCCGTCCCGGGCCTCGCCGGCCGGGTCGACCGCGACGTCGTGGCCGCGGCCGGCCATTCCTGGGGCGGGCAGACCGTGCAGATGCTGCTCGGCGCGCGCGTCCTGGACGAGGCCGGCCGGCCCGGTCCGGACTGGACGGACCGGCGCGTGCGCGCCGGCGTCCTGCTGGCCACGGCCGGTCTCGCGGGTGACGAGCTGCAGCCGTTCGCCCGGGAGCACTTCCCGTTCATGAACCCGTCGTTCGCCGAGCTGACGACGCCCACGCTGGTCGTGGCCGGTGACGCGGACCAGTCGCAGCTCACCAGCCGGGGGCCCGACTGGTTCACCGACGCCTACACCCACGCGCCCGGGGCCACCGACCTGCTCACGTTGTCCGGGGCGGCCCACGGCCTGGGCGGCATCTCGGGCTGGGAGGCCGCCGAGACCACCGACGAGAACCCGGAGCGCGTGGCGGTCCTGGCCCGCCTGACCACGGCGTACCTGCGCACCGCGCTGGACCCGGCCGATCCCTCGTGGGCACGGGCGAGCACCGCTCTGGCCGACGTCGGCGGCTCGGTCGGTCACGTCGAGTCCAAGTAACCGCCCGGACACGTGCTGCGCCACGCCGTGCGCCCCGACTCGGTGGACGTCGACCGTTGTCCACAGGGTCCACGCCACCAGGGCGGCCGGTGTCACCGGCTCCTGGCACACTGGCGGCCATGACTTCACCGGACGGCGCCCCGACCGCACCCGCGCTCGACCTGGCGCCGACCCCGCTGGACGTGCTGCGTGACGTGTTCGGCTACGACGCCTTCCGCGGCGACCAGCAGGAGATCATCGAGACCGTCACGGGCGGCGGTGACGCCCTCGTGCTCATGCCGACCGGCGGCGGCAAGTCGCTGTGCTACCAGATCCCGGCCCTGGTCCGGCAGGGCACGGGCGTGGTGATCTCACCGCTGATCGCCCTCATGCAGGACCAGGTCGACGCACTGGCGGCGCTCGGCGTCCGGGCCGGGTTCCTCAACTCCACGCAGAACCCGGACGAGCGACGCGAGGTGGAGCAGGCCTACCGGTCGGGCGAGCTCGACCTGCTCTACCTCGCGCCCGAGCGCCTCGGCGTCGAGTCGACCGCCCGCCTGCTCGACCAGGGCACCATCGCGCTGTTCGCGATCGACGAGGCGCACTGCGTGTCCCAGTGGGGCCACGACTTCCGCCCCGACTACCTGCGCCTGAGCGAGCTGGCGGAACGCTGGCCCGGCATCCCTCGCATCGCCCTGACCGCCACGGCGACCCGGCACACGCGCGAGGAGATCGCCACGCGCCTGGGCCTGACCGACGCGCGGCACTTCGTCGCGAGCTTCGACCGGCCCAACATCACCTACCGCGTCGCACCCAAGGACAACCCCGGCCGGCAGCTCCTGGACCTGCTGCGCACCGAGCACGCGGGTGATGCGGGCATCGTCTACTGCCTGTCGCGCGCATCCGTCGAGAAGACGGCCCACCAGCTCACCGAGCAGGGCATCCGCGCGCTGCCGTACCACGCGGGGCTACCAGCCCCCGTGCGTGCCGCCAACCAGTCGACGTTCCTGCGCGAGGACGGCGTCGTCATGGTCGCCACCATCGCGTTCGGCATGGGCATCGACAAGCCGGACGTCCGGTTCGTCGCGCACCTCGACCTGCCCAAGTCGGTCGAGGGCTACTACCAGGAGACCGGCCGCGCGGGGCGCGACGGCCTGCCCTCGACGGCATGGCTCGCCTACGGCCTGGCCGACGTGGTGCAGCAGCGCAGGATGATCGCGGAGTCGGAGGGAGACCTCGCCCACCGCCGCCGGCTCTCGGCGCACCTGGACGCCATGCTGGCGCTGTGCGAGACCGTCGAGTGCCGGCGGGCACAGCTCCTGCGCTACTTCGGTCAGGACCATCCGGGCGGGTGCGGTGCGTGCGACACGTGCCAGAACCCGCCGGAGGCGTGGGACGGCACCGTCGCGGCCCAGAAGCTGCTGTCCGCGGTGTACCGGCTGGACCGCGAGCGCAACCAGCGGTTCGGCGTCGGGCACGTGGTGGACATCCTGCGCGGCAGGGCGACGCCGAAGATCACGCAGTGGAGGCACGACGAGCTCACCGTGTTCGGGGTCGGGGAAGACCTCTCGGAGGCGGAGTGGCGCTCGGTGGCCCGCCAGCTCCTGGCCCAGGGGCTGCTGGAGGTCGACTCGAACCACGGCACCCTGCTGCTCACGGAGGCCAGCGGTGAGGTCCTGGGCCGGCGCCGTGAGGTGCGGATGCGGCGCGACCCGCGCCCCCAGGGCGGCGCCCGCCGGCCGGCCCGCGCGGGCGGGACACGCCCGGAGGGCGCGGCACTGTCGGACGCCGACCAGGGCGTCTTCGAGCGGCTGCGCGCGTGGCGTGCGGCGGCCGCCAAGGAGCAGGGCGTGCCCGCCTACGTGGTGTTCCACGACGCGACGCTGCGCGCGGTGGCCACCGAACGGCCGGCGGACCTGGACGCGCTGAGCGGGATCAGCGGCGTGGGACAGGCGAAGCTGGACCGCTACGGCGCGGGCATCCTGGCGGCGCTGCATGCCACGGACTGACCGGGGCCGCGCTCACAGGTCGTGCTCGGCGAGCTCACGGAACTCGTCGGGCACGACGCCGCCACGGCGCAGCACCACCGGGAGGTAGCCGACGGCGTCGGTGCCGAACCGCGAGCGGATCGCGTCCACCGACTCGTCGACCGCACTGCGCGCCACGCCCGGCCCGGAGCCGGGCCGCCACGGGTCGGGCGGTTGGAGGTCGAGCTCGAGCTGGACCGCCGTCTGGTCCACGATGTTCGAGACGGAGACGCCGAGCAGCGTGATCTCGCACGGGGCCGCGTCCTCGATCGCGGACCAGGCCAGCCGCACCGCGACCTCGGTGAGGGTGAGCGTGGCGGCGACCGGGACCGGCAGCGTGAGCGACCGCGTCGCCCGCTGCATCCCCGCGAAGCGGACCGCCACCGTCACCGTGCGCCCCGCGCGCTGCTTGGCCCGCAGGCGCCGCGACACCCGGTCGGACAGGTGCGCCAGGACCGCCCGGACGCCCTCGGGCTCCGGAGCGCGCCGGCTCAGGGCCGACTGGGCTCCCACGGAGCGGGCGCGGCGGCTGGTCACGACCCGGCGGGCGTCCTGGTCCTGCGCCATCGCGCTGATCTTGTGGCCCACGGCGTGCCCGAGGATGTGCTCGACCGCGGACGACGGGGTGCGCGCCAGCTCGCCGATCGTCCGGATGCCGAGGTCGGCGAGCCGCTGCCCGGTCACGGGACCCACGCCCCAGATCAGGCCGACGGGCAGCGGGTCGAGGAACTCGCGCTCGGCGCCCGGGTCGACGACGACCAGCCCGTCCGGCTTGGCCACCTGGGAGGCGATCTTGGCGAGGTGCTTGGTCCGTGCGGCACCGACCGAGATGGGCAGACCCACCTCGGCACGGACGCGCTCACGGATCCGCGCCCCGATCGCGGCGGGCGGGCCGAACAGGTGCGTCGCCCCCGACACGTCGAGGAACGCCTCGTCGATCGAGATCCGTTCGACCGTCGGCGTGACGTCGGCCAGGACCGCCATCACGGCGTCACCCAGGCGCTGGTACTCCCCGAAGTGGCCCCGCACGAACACGAGGTCCGGACAGAGCCGGGCCGCTCGCCAGCCCGGCATCCCGCCCTGGACCCCGTGGACCTTGGCCTCGTAGGAGGCCGCGAGCACCACGCCCCCGCGCGGCCCGCCCCCGACGGCGATCGGGCGCCCGCGCAGCGCAGGGTCCAGCAGCTGCTCGACCGACGCGTAGAACGCGTCCAGGTCGGCGTGCAGGATCGTGGCGCCGGGCTGGGACATACGGCCATGGTACTCGAACGCGTGTTCGACCCCTGGCGAGGCCGTCAGGGATTGGCGTACATCTGCACCAGGACCCGGTCGAACCGCTCCGCCTCCAGGTCCTGGCGCGTGATCGTCCAGTACAGGACGCCCATCGGCACCCCGATCCACTGCGCGAGCACGACCCAGTCCTCGGGGCGGGAGCGGTGCTCGCCGGAGCTCTCGTGCGCCGAGGCACGAGCAGGGTCCCCGTACCCGTCGAAGTCGTAGGCGTGCCCGCCGAGCTGCCACTCGCCACCGCCGTCGGACTGCTCGGACCAGACCTCCTGGAGCACGCTCGCCCAGGGATGCCCGGCGACACTCTCGGCGTCGAGCGGGCAGGTGGGCAGGGACACCCCGGGGACCAGCCGAAGGTCGCCGGTCCGGCGCAGGGTCGCGTCCAGGTCTGCGGGCGAGTCGAACTCGTACGGCTCGTAGTCGGGCGCGGCCTCCCGCGCCTCGACCGGAGCTCCCGCCGGGACGTACACGGCGCCGCCCGGCAGCACCACGTCGTCCAGCTCGACGTTCGCGAACAGGAGCACGTGGCCACCGGGCGGCAGCGGCAGGTCGGTGGCACCCGGCGGGATCGCCGCGAGGTCGAGCGTGACGATGAGCTGGTACTCGTCGGAGCGGTCGGGTCCGTACACCGTGGCGGGCGTGGGGACGTCCGGCGGGAGCATCAGGGGCGTGCCGAGGCGGCCCACGGCCGGGCCGTCACCGTCGGGCGCCGTCCGCAGCGTCGGCCGGGCCAGGCCCAGCCACCGGTCGACGTCGGCCGCCGGGACGCCCCGGTCGATCGCCTGCTCACGAAACCGGTCCAGCCACCACAACGTGCCGGCCGGAAGGTGCCGCACCGACCCGGGCAGCACCCCGGCGCCCACCCTCCGGCCCGCCTCCCGCCTGCCAGCACTGCCCTGACCTGCCACTTCCCCATCGCCTCTGTGCATATCGGGAGTTTACGGACACCCTTCAGGTGCCGGCCGACAGCCGCCCGGCCCACCCCGCTGAGGTTCGTTCGGCAGGCCACGGGCGACCGTCGAGCACCCGACAACCGCCATCGGCGTCCTGCTGAACGACGGTCAGGACCAACCATCTCCCGCCGTCATATATGATGTACGACGTGACCACGACGCCCCCGGCCGCGCTCCCCTCCCGGACCGAGCACGCGCTCGCCACCATCAAGGAGGGCATCCTCAGCGGCCGCCTCGCCGCCGGACAGCCGCTGGTCGAGGCCGAGATCGCGACTGAGCTCGCCATGTCCAAGACACCGGTCCGCGAGGCGCTCAAGACCCTGGAGATGAGCGGGCTCGTCGTCGTGCGGCCCTACGTCGGGGTGCGAGTGCGCGAGCTGACGCAGGAGGACGCCGTGGCCATCTACGAGACCCGCCTGCTGCTGGAGCCCGAGGCCACCCGCCGCAGCGTGCTGCGCGGCATGGACACGGCCGCGGCCCGTGCCGCGCTGGAGCGTGCTGCCCGGGCGACGGAACCCGCGCAGCGCAGCCTGGCCAACCGGGCGTTCCACGCGGCGCTGTGGGGCGCGTCCGGCAACACGATCCTGATCGGCATGCTGGAGGGCCTGCGGGACCAGACGGCGCTCGCCGCGGTCACCACGTGGGCCAGGCAGCCGAGCTGGGGCGACGAGGCGCAGGAGCACGAGCGGATCCTCGACGCCGCCGAGGCGGGCGACGCAGACCTCGCTGCCGACCTGACCCGCCGGCACATCGCCGGCTTCCTCGACCGGCTCCGCCAGGGAGGTGCGACCGACTGACCCGCAGGATCTGAGCCGCGAGCGCCGGCCGGCCACAGTGCCCCAGGCCGGCAGGAGCGGTACGCACGCGAGGTGCAGCCCGTTCACCGCCAAGTTCCCGGGCCGCACCTCTGGAACGTGTGCTCCATGGCGGAGCACGCACGTCACTCGATGGAGGAGCAACGATGCTCAATAGTACAAAGCAGCCCGCGTCCGTCGCGGCCCGCGCCCGGCGCAGCCAGATGCGCTGGACGATCGTCGCGTTCTCGGCGCTCGGGCTCACGATCGCCTACCTCGACCGCGCCGCCCTGAGCGTGGCACTGCCGTTCATCGCGGAGGACTTCCACATCAGCCCGGCCGTCCAGGGCGTGCTGCTGTCGTCGTTCTTCTGGACCTACGCCCTGTTCCAGGTTCCGTCGGGCTGGCTCCTGGACAAGTTCGGACCGCGCGTCATCTACCCCATCGCCGTGGGCTGGTGGTCTCTCTGGACGGCGCTGACCGCCGTCGCGACGGGCGTGACGAGCCTGATCGTCTTCCGGCTCGGCCTGGGGATCGGCGAGGCACCGGTGCAGCCGGCGAACATCAAGGTGGTCTCCACCTGGTTCCCGCGTCGGGAGCGGGCCTTCGCCTCCAGCCTGTTCGACATGGGTCAGCAGATCGGGTCGGCCCTGTCGATCCCGATCGTCACGTCGATCGCGGTCTTCGCCGGGTGGCGCTGGACCTTCGTGGTGATCGGTGCCGTGGGCCTGCTCTGGATCGTGGGCTGGCTCGCCATCTACCGCGCCCCGCAGGACCACCAGCGCGTCAACGCCGCAGAGCTCGACCACATCCGCTCCGACCAGGCCGAGATGGTGCGGCACAGCGGCGAGGAGGTGCGCTGGAGCACGCTGCTGCGCGACAACCAGACCTGGGCGCTCCTGCTGGGTTACGTCTTCCGGTCGCTCGCCGGTGCGTTCTTCCTGACCTGGTACCCCAGCTACCTGCTCAACGAGCGCGGGTTCACCGAGGCCGAGTTCGGCATGGTCGGCGCCCTGCCCGCCGTGATCGCCATCGGTTCGACCGTGCTGGGCGGCATCGTCTCCGACCGCATGCTCGCGAGCGGCCTGTCCCCGAACGTCGCGCGCAAGGTGCCGATCATCTCGGGCCTCGTGCTCAGTGCGTGCATCGGGTTCAGCCCGTTCGTGGAGAGCAACGTGGTGCTCATGGTGATCCTCACGGTCTCCAGCGCCGCGCACTCCTTCGCGGGTGCCGCGATCCTCAGCCTGCCGGCCGAGGTCTCCCCCAGTCCCGAGCGCGTGGGCTCACTGGCCGGCTTCCAGAACTTCGGCTCGCAGCTCGGCAACCTGATCAGCCCGATCGCCATCGGCCTGGCCCTGACGGCCTCGGACGGTTCCTACCTGTGGCCGCTCGTGTTCGCGGCGATCAGCTGCCTGGTCAGCGCCGCCGTCTACGGCTTCTGGGTGCGCATCAAGCCCGTCGAGCAGCAGGACACCCCTCAGAACGGAGAATCATGACCGGGTACCACGACATCGTCGAACGCCTGCGGACGGTCGTCGGCATCCCCGTCGTCCCCTACGCGGCCGACGGTTCCGTCGACCTCGCCCTGACCGGGCGGCTCGCCGGGCGCCTGGTCGACGCGGGGCTCGGCGCCATCACGCCCAACGGCAACACCGGCGAGTTCTACGCCCTGAGCCCGCGGGAGCGGGCCGACGTCGCCCGCACGGTGACCGACGCCGCGGGCGACCGGGCCGTGGTCGTCGTCGGCGTGGGGCTGGACCCGGCCACGGCGCAGGCCGAGGCGCGGGCGGCCGCCGAGCTGGGCGCGCACGCCGTGATGGTGCACCAGCCGGTGCTGCCGTACATGTCACGGCAGGGCTGGGTCGAGTACACGGCCGCCGTCGCGCACGCCGCGGGTGGCCTCGCCGTACTGCCGTACGTGAGCTCCCCCGTGATCCGCGGAACGGACATCGCGGCGCTCGCACAGGCCGCGGACAACGTGGTGGGCATCAAGTACTCCGTGCCGGACCCGGTGGCGTTCGCCGAGACGGTGCAGGACACGGACGCCGACCTGCTGTGGATCGCCGGGCTCGCCGAGTCCTACGCACCCTCGGCGTGGCAGGCGGGGGCCCGCGCGTTCACCTCGGGCCTGGTCAACGTGGCGCCCGACGTCTCGTTCGGCCTCCTGGACGCCCTGCGCCAGGACGACGCCGCCCGCGCGTCCGCGGTGTGGCGGCGCATCCGGGAGTTCGAGCAGCTCCGGGCCCGGGACCGGTCGGCGGACAACGTGTCGGTGGTCAAGGAGGCCATGCACCAGATGGGCCTGTGCGACCGCTCCGTGCGGCCGCCCAGCACCATCCTGGGCGAACCCGACCGCGCCGCGATCACGCGCATCCTCGACGACTGGAAGGCCTCGGCATGACCACCGGAACGAAGATCGCCCGGCTGACCACCTACCTCCAGCGGGTGGGCAACCGTCCGCGGGTGCTGCTGCGGATCACCACCGACGGCGGCCTCGACGGCTGGGCCGAGATGTACAACCACGGCCCCGACCTGGCCTACCCCGCCATCATCGAGTACATCGCGGACCAGGTCACGGGCCTCGATGCGACCCGCGTCGCCTACGTGAACCAGCTGCTGCACCAGTCGGCACGGTTCCCGCAGGGGGCGCTGGGCCTGGCCGCCGTCGCCGCGGTGGACCACGCCCTGTGGGACATCGCCGCGAAGGCCGCCGGCGTGCCCGTGTACCAGCTGCTCGGCGGCGCCGTCCGCGACCGGGTGCGGGTGTACGCGGGCCTGTACGACGCACCCGACGTGCCGCAGCTGGTCGAGCGCACGGCCGCGCTGCACGAGCACCACGGCGTGGACGCGTTCAAGCTCAGCCCCTACCGCCGCGACCTGCACCGGTCGCGGTTCGGGCTGGTCGCCCGGGAGCTCGGCGACTGGTTCGGGCAGATCCGCGCGAGCCACCCCGAGGAGTGGGAGTTCGCGTTCGACGCCCACGGCTGCCTCTGGGAGCCGCGCCAGGCCGTGGACCTCGCGGCAGCGCTGGCGCCGAACGAGCCGCTGTTCCTCGAGGAGCCCATCCGCCCCGAGTACCTGCCGGCGTGGGGCCGGATCCGCGCGGAGATGACGGTGCCGCTCGCCACGGGCGAGTCGCTGTACTCCCCGAACGAGTTCCTCGGCCTGCTGACCGTGCAGGGCGCCGACATCGTCCAGCCCGACATCGCCGTGGTGGGCGGGCTCACCCAGATGCGCAAGATCGCCACGCTGGCCGAGGCGCACGACGTGCCCGTGGCGCCCCACAACCCCATGGGCCCGCTCGCGACGGCGGCCAACGTGCACTTCGCGGCGGCCACGTGGAACTTCTCGATCCTCGAGTACAAGCCGGACGACGTCTCCTGGTGCCACGACCCGTACGTGCCGGTCGACGGGCACCTGGAGCTGCGGCCGGACCGACCTGGCTGGGGCCTCGAGATCGACGAGTCCGCGCTGGCCGGCGACGACTGGGTGCACTGGGAGCGCACGGTGCCCGTGCGCCGGGACGGGTCGACGGCATGGATGTGACGACGCCGGGCGCGGCGCCCGATCCGCAGGCCGTGACCAGCCGCGACGCACGCACGGGCCAGGTCGTGGAGCTGCCCGTGCGAGAGACCCCGCCCGCTGCCCTGGACGAGGTGGCCCACCGGGCCGCCGCGGCCGCCGACGAGCTCGCCGCGTGGCCCCGCGACCGGCGGGCGGAGCTGCTGGACGCGCTCGCCGACGCCCTCGACGCCGAGCGTGACGCCCTGGTCGCCGAGGCCGACCGGGAGACCGCCCTCGGGCCTGCGCGGCTCGGCGGCGAGCTCACCCGCACGGCCTACCAGCTGCGCACGTTCGCGCACGTGGTGCGCGACGGCGGCTACCTGGAGGCGACGATCGACCACGCGGGCGACACCCCCATGGGCCCGCGTCCCGACCTGCGCCGCATGCTGGTGCCGCTCGGTCCCGTGGCCGTCTACGCGGCGAGCAACTTCCCGTTCGCGTTCTCCGTGCTGGGCGGTGACACCGCCTCGGCGCTGGCGGCGGGCAACCCCGTCGTGGTCAAGGCCCACCCCGGGCACCCCGCGACGTCGGAGCGCGTGGCGCGGCTGGCCGAGCGGGCCGTCGCGGCAGCCGGCGCGCCCGAGGGCACGTTCGCGCTCGTGCACGGGTTCGACGCGGGAGCCGCCCTCGTGTCGCACCCTGCGATCCGGGCGGCCGGGTTCACGGGGTCGCTCGCCGGCGGGCGGTCCCTGGCCGACGCCGCCGCCGCGCGGCCCGCGCCCATCCCGTTCTACGGGGAGCTGAGCAGCATCAACCCCGTCCTGGTCACGCCGGCCGGCGCGCGGGAGAACGCCGACGGCTTCGGCACGGGGCTCGCGGCGTCGGTGCTCCAGGGCGGCGGGCAGTTCTGCACCAAGCCGGGGCTCGTGCTGGTGCCCGCAGGCGACGCCGGGGATGCCCTGGTGGACGCGCTCGGCCGCTCCGTCCTGCGGGCGCCCGCCCTGCCCGCCCTCACGGCGGGGATGGCCCGGGCCTACGCGGACGGGGTGGCGGCCCGGTCGGCAGACGCCACCGTCGTCGCACGCGGGCGGGACGACGTCGGGCACACCGCGCCCGACGTCGCGGCCGACGGCGGTGCGCCGCACAGCCAGGACGTCGGAACGACTCGCCCGGCCCTGCTGGAGGTCGCCGCGGGGTCGGTCACGCCACGCCTGGTCGAGGAGTGCTTCGGCCCCCTCGCCGTCGTGGTGCGCTACCGCGACGAGGCCGAGGCGGTCGCCGTCGTCGAACGGGTCGAGGGGTCCCTCACCGGCAGCATCCTCACCGGGGGTGCCGCCGACCGGGACCTGCCCGCCGCGCGCGCCGCGCTCACCCAACGCGTCGGGCGGGTGCTGTACGACGGCTTCCCCACCGGGGTCGCCGTCACCTGGGCCCAGCACCACGGCGGGCCCTGGCCGTCGACGAACACGCTGCACACCTCCGTGGGCGCGACGGCGATCCGCCGGTTCCTGCGCCCGGTCGCCTGGCAGCAGGCGCCCCAGCACGCCCTGCCACCGGAGCTGCGGGACGGACCGGCGGTCGTGCCCGTCCGGGTCGACGGGGAGCTGGTGCTGCCCGGGACCTGACCGGGAGCCGAAGGAGGCGAGCGGCCCCGCGGCGCCCGGACGCCGCGGGGCCGCCGGCGACCGGGGTCGCGGGGCCGCACGGCCGGGCGGGTCCACTTCACCCGCTGCCCCGGGGGCGCCCCGGGGTTCCCCGGCGTAGCGTCGCGGGTACCGCAGCACCAGGCGGTGCGCCCGGACCCGACCCGCGGCACTGCCGCGCACCGGCCCGGCGCGCCCGCCCTGGTCCGTCCCCGCGGAAGGCTCCGCGGCCGCGCGCAGCGTCGCCGGCCGCGCGGTGGGCTCCGTGGAACGCCCGCGCGCACCACGCCCGGGCGCGACCGTGAGAACTCGACGCGAGCGGCGTCCGGTCCGTCGACCCGCCCCAAGATCGCCGGGACCCCGCGATCGAGCGAGCCACCGATCCCGTACGGCACGGTCCCACCCGGCGGCGCCCTCGCGCGGCTGGAAGGAGAACGGGATGAGCTCCGAGAACCGTCGGGCCGGAGGATTGAGCCCGCAGGCCTGCGCAGTGATCCTCGGCGTCGCCGGCATGTGCGCCTGGGTGGCGCACGATGTCCTGACCGGTACCGCGGCCGCGCCACCCGCGGCCGCGGCCACCGCGCCCGCGGGCGACGTCTACGTGACGACGCCGGGCGCACCACCGGCGGACACGCCACCGGTCGTGCTGATGCTCGCGCCGGACGGCTCGGCCCGGCCCGCCGAGACCACCGCCGCGCCGGCCCAGGCCGCACCCGCCCCGGCCGCACCCGCCCCGAGCGCCGGGCGCGCCCGCACCGCGCCGTCGGCCACGCATACCGGGCCCCAGGCCGCACGTACCAGTGGTGCGGCCCCGCTCACGGAACCGCCGCAGGCCGCGGGCACGCCACCCCGCCCGGTGCGCTCCGCACCCGGCCAGGGGCGAACGACCGACGCCGCGGGCCCTGCGGACCCCGTCGTCGTCGTGCCCATGGGACGGGAGCCCCGGAGCGGCGGTACGCACGGCACCACCTACCAGGTGCTCGCGGCCGACGGGTCGATCGTCTACATCGGCGAGGACGGTGAGCTGGTGGCCAACACCGGCGCGGTCACCTCCAGCGGCGTCCTCGCGCTCGGCTCCGACGGCTCGTCGCTGCGGTCCGGGCAGTCCACGACAGGGTCGCACCGGAACGACACGTTCGGCGGGCTGCTCCTGGGTTCCGGCAGCGACCGGCCCATCGCGATCAGCGGCTTCGAGGACCACTCGGTCAGCGTCGTCGGCGACGACCAGGTGGTGACCTACGACGACTCGAACGTGTTCCTGGGCCGGGACGGCCGGATCAACGCGAACACGGGCGACACCGACTCCAGCGGTCTCAACGCGGTCGACGTGACCGGGTCGGTGGTCCGGTCGGGCAACTCGGGTGACGCGGAGGACACCGAGGACGAGGAGGAGGAAGACGACGGCGAGGACGGCGAGGACGAGGAGGTGACCGCCCGGCAGAGCACCGGGAACAGTGGTGCCCACCGCGACCGGGGCGGTCCCGCCGGAGCGTTTTTCGGCCCTGTCGCCGGCCCTGTCGCCAGCCCTGCACCGGCCGGGCAGGCCACGGTCACCGACGAGGGCGAGTCCTCGGCCACCGGGCGCGGTGCGCTCGTCGTCGGGGCCGACGGGTTCGACGACGTCTCCGTCCGGAGCCGGGGTCACCGCAACGTCGTCACCTACGACGACTCGAACGTCGTGATCGGCGGCACCGGCCCGGTCAACACCCAGATCGGGGACAGCGACACCGGGGGCGCCGTCGTCATGGGCGTGCACGGCTCGGACGTGCGGGCGGGCTGCGAGGGAGACCTCTGCTACTCCGACTGACCCGCACCGACGCGCGGGTCCGCGCCCGCCCGCCGCCGGCGCGCTGGCGGGCGGGCACGGACCGGCGACATCTCGTCCCGGAGCGGGATAGCCCCGGCGCCGCCGTCGACCTACGCTGGAGGAGTCCCCCTTCCGCGACGACGACGTGGCGGTGACGATCGATGGTCTGGACCTTCCTGACCCGCCCGAGGCCGGCGCCCGACCCGCTGGTGACCCTGCGGCTGCAGTCGCGGCTCGGCCAGCTCGCGACCGAGCTGCGCCGCGTCGAGCAGGACCCCGGCCTGTACGCGCGCGCCCACCACTGGTTCGCGGTGCAGAACGCCTACGACGCGCTGCTGCGCGAGGCGTGCCGCCTGGCGGAGCTGCCCACCGACACGGACCCGCTGCGCGCGGACCAGCGGTCCGCCGCGGACGAGCGGCTCCGCGAGGAGCTGGAGCTCAGCGCGCGCGGCTGGTCGTGGTGACGCGCGCGACGCACCAGGCCGCCGCCGGACCGGCGCAGGCCCGCCTAGAGTCAGCACATGCTCCCCTGGCTCGAGATCGCCGGCTGGGTCGGTTCCGCCCTCGTCGTCCTGTCGCTGACGCAGGCCCGCGTGCTCCGCTTCCGCTGGCTCAACCTCACCGGCTCGGTCGTGGCCACGGCCTACAACGCGATCGCCGGCATCTGGCCGTTCGTGGCGATGAACGCCGCGATCAGCCTCATCAACGTCTACTGGCTGTGGCGCCTGAACCGCGAACGGCACGACGCCGCCGTCTACGAGGTGGTGGAGGTGGCGCCCGACGACGCGTACCTGCTGCACGTGCTGCGCACGCACGCGGCGGACATCGCGGGCTTCGCGCCGGGGTTCGTGGCCGTCCCGGAGCCCGGTGAGGAGCGGTCGGCGTTCCTGGTGCAGCGCGGCGACGAGACCGTGGGCGTCGTCGAGGTGCGCGACGCCGGGGACGGCGCGGGCGTGGTGGAGCTCGACTGGGTGTCCAAGCGGTTCCGCGACCTGACACCGGGCGAGTTCGTGTACCGGCGCAGCGGCATCTTCGCGGCCAAGGGCTTCGACCGCGTCGTCGTGCCGCAGGCGGCACCGAGCGAGCACGCGTACCTGAACGGCGTGGGCTTCCGTCCGCAGGACGGGGCGTGGGTCCGGGACGTGACGGCGGACAGCGGACGCTGATCCCGCGGCGCTGATCCCGCGGCCGGCGCCCGCGCCGCACCCGGCCCGGTCGTGCGTCAGACCGCCTCGGGGTCGGCGCCCTGGGCGGCTCGTCCCCCGTCGACGGGCAGCACGGCGCCGTTGACGAAGCCCGCCTGGTCGGAGAGCAGGAACGCGACGACGTCGGCCACCTCGCGCCCCGTGCCGACCCTGCCGAGCGGGTGCAGGGCGGCCATCTGCCGGTCCACGTCGGGGTGCTCCTGCCGGTACCGCTCGTAGCGTTCCGTCTCCACCGACCCGAGGGCGACGGCGTTGGTGCGGATCGCTGCGGGCCCGTGGTCGACGGCGACCGCGCGGGTCAGCGCCTCGATCGCACCCTTGGCGGTGGCGTAGGGCAGGGCGCCGCGCACCGGACGCTGTGCCTGGTGGGAGGAGACGTTGACGACGGCGCCCGGCCGCCGGTACCGCAGGAAGTGGCCGACGGCGGTGTGACAGCCGGTGATCGCCAGGGCGAGGTTGGCGCTGACCGCGGCGAGGACCTCCGCGGGCGGTGCGGTGACCGGCAGGTCCTGGAAGACGGCGGCATTGTTGACCCAGCCGGCCAGGGGTGCCCGGTCCTCCGCCGCGTCAGCCGCCCGGCGGGCCGTCCCGGGGTCCGCCGCGTCGCCGCGCACGAGCGTGACGCGCGGGTCGTCCGTGAACGTCGTGGCGTCGCCGCCGGGCGGCTCCCCCGGCTCGCCCACGAGGTCGAGGACGACGACGTGGCCGTCCCGGGCCAGCCGCTCCACGACGGCTCGTCCCACACCACGACCGCCTCCGGTCACCACGAACGAGCGCATCCAGGCCTCCTCTGTGTCGCCTCCACCGACGACATCACACCTTGACACCGGAGCGCACCCCCGAAAAACTCACGGCAGCATCCGTCTGCATCGAGGCAACCGGATCCCCAGCAGCGACACCGACGTCCGGGAGAGAACAGTGGATACACCTTCGCGAGCTCAGGCAGGCCGGCGACGCCGGTACAGACCCCACCACGCGGCGGCGCTGACCGCGGCGACGACCGCAGTGCTGCTCCTCGGCCCGGCGGTCGTCGCCGCCGGGGCTCCCGCCGTACCCGGCACGAGCGCCCGCGCCGTCACGGCGCAGGACCGGGCCGGCACGCTCGACGGACACCGGGTCGCGTCACCGGACCGGTCGATCGAGGCGACCGTCGGCGTCGTGGACGGCACGCTGACGTACGAGGTCGTACGGGACGGGACCACCGCGGTCGTGGCGCCGTCGGGTCTCGGGCTCACGCTGCGCGAGCCCGCGGTCGACCTCACCGCGGGCCTGAGCATCACCTCCACCGACCGCGACGTGGTCGACGAGACCTGGACCCCGGCCTGGGGCAACGACGCCCGGGTGCGCAACCACGCCAACGAGCTGACGGTCCACGCCGTGCACGCGGCCTCGGGCGTGGAGCTCGACGTCGTCCTGCGCGTGTTCGACGACGGTGTCGGACTGCGCTACCGCTTCCCGCAGCAGGAGGCACTGGGCGACGGCGTCGTCGTGGCCGGGGAGACCACCGAGTTCGCGCTGCCCGCCGACGCCACGGCGTACTCGATCCCCGCGGGAACGAGATGGAGCGCCGACGAGCAGCACTACCGCACGCAGCCCCTGCCCGACGTGGCCTCGGCGCAGACCCCGATCACGATGTCCCGCTCCGACGACCTGTTCCTGGCCGTGCACGAGGCGGCCCTGATCGACTTCCCGAGCATGACCGTGGTCCGTGGCGGCACGCCCGGCACCCTCGTCTCGGACCTGATCGCGCTGCCGAGTGGTGACAAGGCGGTGATCGACGTCGACGCCGACGGGTTCAGCACGCCCTGGCGCACCGTGACCGTCGGCCGCACCGCGGGCGACCTCGCCGGGTCGCACCTGATCGAGAACCTCAACCCGCCGTGCGCCATCTGCGACGTCGACTCCGACGGCGACGGCACGGCGGACACGACCGACTGGATCGACCCCGGCACGTACGTGGGCGTGTGGTGGGAGCTGCAGCGCCGCGACACGACGTGGAACGCGGGGCCGAAGCACGGCGCCACCACGGAGCGCATCAAGGAGTACGTGGACCTGGCCGCGGAGGCCGGCGCCAAGTACGTGCTGGCCGAGGGCTGGAACCAGAACGCGGGCGGCGAGTGGAAGGGGCAGGACTTCGTCACGCCGCAGGCCGACGTCGACATCGACGAGGTGCTGGCCTACGCGGAGGCGAACGGCGTCGGCTTCATGGCGCACAACGAGACGCGCGGCTACGTCGACTACTACGACGAGCACATGGACGAGATCTTCGACCAGTACCAGGAGTGGGGCATCCACGCCCTGAAGACCGGGTACGCCACACGGTTCGAGCTGGGCGGCGTCAACCGCAGCCACTACGACCAGGAGGCGGTCAGGCACTACCAGCGCGTCATCGAGTCGGCGGCGCGGCACGAGATCTCGGTCAACGCGCACGAGGCGATCAAGCCGACGGGGCTGTCACGCACCTACCCGAACATGATGACGGGCGAGGGCGTGGCGGGCATGGAGCAGCACAACTACATGGGCGCGGGCGGCAACCCGCCCGAGCAGGCCACCATCCTGCCGTTCACGCGGTGGATGGGCGGCCCGGCGGACTACACGCCCGGCGTGCTGGCCGTGACGTGGGACCCGGCGAACCTGAAGACCCGCGTGCAGACCACGACGACGGCGCAGCTCGCGCTCTACCCGACGTTCTCCAGCCCGCTGCAGATGCTCGCGGACACCCCGGAGAACTACGCGGAGCACGCGGACGCGTTCGACTACCTCAGGGACATGCCCACGCGCTGGGACGAGTCGCACGTGCTGGACGCCGAGCTCGGCGACCACACCGTCACGGCACGCCGCAGCGGCCCGGTCTGGTACGTCGGCTCGATCACCGACGAGCACGACCGCGCGGTCCGCGTGCCGCTCGGGTTCCTGGACCGCGGCACCACCTACGTGGCCGACATCTGGTCCGACGCCGCGCACGCGTCCTGGAAGGGCAACCCGACGGCCGTCGAGGTGAAGCGCGCGCTCGTGGACCGGACCGACACGATCGAGGCGGCCATGACGGCCGCCGGCGGCCAGGCGGTCCGGCTGCGCCCGGCCACCGCCACCGACCTCGCGGAGCTGCCCCGCTACGCGGCCCCGACGTTCCGGCTCCAGGGGTCGCCCGAGGCGTCCTACGACCCGGTCGCGGAGGTCGTGACCGTCACGGCGACCGTCCGGAACAGCGGCACCACCGTCGGCCAGGCAGGGCTCGCCGTGGACGGAGAGGCCGTCGACGGGGCCACGGGCCGCGTCGCGGGAGGCGGCACGAGGACGTTCACCGCCCGGATCCCGGCCGACGACGTCACCTACGACGCCCGCAACGCGCTGAGCGTCGTCGACGCCGCGGGGAACGCCGGCCGGGCCGTCGACGTCGCGCTGCTGCCCTACCCCGACGCGGACCTGCTCGACCTGGTGGGCGACCGCCGTGTGGCGCCGGACCGGTCCGCGCTCCTCGTGCGGCACGCGCGACGTGCCCTGGAGGCAGCCGAGCGGCACGACCTCGCGACGACCCGGCTCGCCCTGCAGGCGGTGCGTCACGTCGCGCTCACCTCCGGTACCGACGACGTCCCGGCCGACGTCGGCGCGGCCGTCGACGCCGCCGTCGTCCCGTACCTGGGCGAGGCCGTGGGCGTGTTCGGCGTGCTGTCGCTGGTCCGGGACGCGGAGCAGGCGGGCGCCGTCGACCACCCGACGGCAGCCGCCCTGCGCGAGCCGGCGGCGGCCGCGGCCACCCACGCCCGCACGGGCGACGCCGCCGCGCTGGCCGGGGCGCTGGACGATCTCGCGGAACGGGTCGCCAGCGCCGCGGGCGACGCCGCTTCCCTGGACCGGCTCCGGGCCGCCGTCGGGGCGCTGCGGGCCGAGCACGTCGCCGAGGCCGAGACCGCCACGCTGGTGGGCGGCGCGCGGATCACCACGGAGCACCCGGGCTACACGGGGACCGGATTCGTCCGTGACCTGACCCGCACGGGAGCCGGGGTGCGGTTCACGTACGAGGCGGCCGCTCCCTCGGCCGTCGACATCTCGTTCCGCTACGCCAACGGCATGGTGGTCGCACCGCTCGACCGGCAGCTCTCCGTGTCGGTCGACGGCGGACCGGACCGGCCGGTCACCTTCCCCAACCTGGGGCAGGACGCCGACCGGTGGCGGCGCTGGGGGCACTCCCCCGCCCTGCGGGTCACCCTGGCGCCCGGGCGGCACGAGATCCTGCTGCACCACACCGCCACCGACACGGGCAACATCAACCTCGACCACCTGCGCGTGGAGGCGACGCCGGGCGTGCGGCCCGAACCCGCGCTCCCGGCCTGGTCGGCCACGGAGACCTACACGGCGGGCGCCCAGGTCGTGTTCGAGGGATCGGTGTGGCTGGCGTCCTGGTGGACCCGGGGCGAGACACCAGGCATCTCGGCCCACGGCGCGTGGCAGGAGGTCACCGAGGCCGTCGACGGCACGGCGGTGTGGACACCGTCCCGGATCTTCGTCGCCGGCGACTTCGCGGTGCACGACGGCAGGCTGTACGAGGCCCGCTGGTGGACCCGCGGGCAGGTGCCGGGCGCCGCGGACGGTCCGTGGCGAGCCGTGGCCTGAACGAGCCGAGGCAGGCCGCGGGGCTGCGTGGACGTCGTCCTCGCAGCCCCGCGACCGTCGGGTCGTGGCGTTCTACCCCGGGTAGGGACGGAACGTCTGGGTGCGGTCGAGGAACGCCTCGGAGAAGTACTCGCTGCCGACCGTGCCCTGCTGCACCCCGCGCAGGAAGTCGGTCGTCGTGACCTCGAGCCGCTCCCAGTCGCCGTCGGCGCTCTGGACGTACAGCGGGTACGACGCCGGGGCGACACCGGGGTCGACCCGCCAGAACAGGGTGGCGCCGGTGCCCGTGCTCGCCCACGCGATCAGCTTCGTGTCCTCGCCGATGTCCTCCGGCGGGTAGGAGAAGCCGTTGTCCCAGAAGATCTTGAGGTCCTCGAACACGCCGAGCGAGTCGAGCAGGTTCCGGTCCTCATACCGCTCACCCGGGGCGTAGACGCGCACGTAGTCGAACCACAGGCCGGCGCCGCCGGCGTCGACCAGGGCCCGGTAGTCCTCCGGGAGGGCGACCTGGAGGGTGGCCTCGGCCTGCTCCCAGTCGTAGGCGTCGGCGGGGGGAACCAGTCCGCCCGCGTCGATGAGTTCGTCCAGGCTTGCCATCTGTTACCTCGTCCCGAAGAGAAAGCCGTGCTGGTTCACGGAGATGTTCCCGGCCTTCATCTCCTGGCTGAGCAGGGGAAGGTTCGAGTTCGACAGGGTGTAGTCGAGCTGGTACCCGTTCGACCCCTGACCGCTGAAATGAATCGAGTGGGGAATCTCCGACGCTCCGTCATACTGCGGTGTCACCTTATACACGACGTCCTCGCCGTTCTCGACGACCTTGCGCACCTCGCCCTCGATGGCCCGCTGCCAGGGATTGTTGGACCTGTTGTACTGCGAGACGAAGTTGGCGGCATGGTCGTTCGGACCGCCGAGCTGCGCGCCGTGGAGGTGACCCGCCTGATGGATGGACGGGTCGTACCCGAGCGGCTTGACCGAGGGGTTGGTCTTGCCACCGATGGAGCTCTTGGTGAGCTTGACGTCGATCCCGGCGGGACGGCCGAGACCGTCCACCTTGTAGCTGCCGCCGTTGATCTTGTACGTGTGGTTCTTCTTCAGGGCGTTCGCATGAACGGCGTTGTGGACGAGGATGCTGATCTCGCCGACGTGGACGTAGTAGGTGGTGTAGGTCTCGACGTGGAAGTTGTAGACCGTCTCGACCTGATCCTCGGGCCGCTGCTCGATCTCGATGGCCTGAACGGGTGTGGTGGTGCCCTCGGGGGTGACCAGCAGGTCACCTTCCTTCAGGAACGCCGCATCGATCCACCCCCGCCCGGCCACCATGAACGGATGCTCCGCCGTGGTCGAGACGACCTGGTCGTTGATCCTGAGGTGGAACAGCTCGTCGGTGGACCGGACGAACGTCTCGGCCACCAGACCCAGCTCGTCCCGACCGGTGACCGTGTCATGAGCCCAGACCTTGTCCCCCACCCGGATCTCCTCGATCGGGCGCGGACCGTCCGGAGTCCGGACCATCGTCCCGGCCACGAAACACTTCCCGAACCCGAACTTGCACCACCCGTTCTTCAACCCCTGCTTGAACGTGCCCTTGGCGATGCTCTTGGACAACCCCATCGCAGCCTTGGCGGCACCACCCAGACCGATCAGAGACAACGCGGCGCCCGCGATCGCGATCCCCGCCTCCGCCCACGACCGCTCACCCGTGGCAGCCAACGTGATATTCGCCACCGCACTGACAATGGCCGCGACCGCGGCGATCACGATCAACACCCCCGCCAACGCCTGACCCACCACCGGGATGAACGCCACCACGATCGCCAGAATCCCCGCGATCGTGGAGATCATGTCCGCGATATCAGCAATCGCCGCGACCAGCTTCGAACCCCAGTCATCCCACCACGAATCATTCAGATCATCGCTGGAGGTGATCTCCTCGATCCGGTCCACCGCCGCGTTCGCCGCACGATCCCGATCCGACACCGCCGACTCGATCGTGCTCTTCGCACCCGAGATGACCCCCGCAGCCTGGTCGGCATCATTGCCGGCCTGATCCGCCTTCGACTGATACTCCTGCTTCTCGGTCTCGTCCTTCGCCGAATCAGCCAGCTCCTGCCACCGGTCCTGCGACCCCGACGCCGAGGCAGCCTGATCCTGGGCGTCCCGGGCCCGGTCCAACGCCGCCAGCGTCTCCCCCTGCACCCGCTCCAACGCCGAGGCATACCCCACCAGAGCGTCCCCCGCCGCGACATACCGCGCATGCGCCCGACGGATCTCACCAATGGTGTCCTCCTTGGCACCCATCAGAGAATCCACCGCCTGCGACACCGTCCCCGCCACATCCAGACGCGACATCGCCCCCGCCGCATCATCGATCGACCGAGCCACCTCCAGATACTCCTGCCCACCAGCAAGCACCAACACCGGATCACCCGGCGTGGGATCCACATCCAAACCCACCGGCGACCAATCCGACGGCCTCACAGCGCACCACCCGGGCCACCACCCGACGAAGGAGCAGCCTCATCGCCCTCCATCGCCCTGGCCAGATCCCTATCAATATCCGTGAACGCCTGCGCCACCTGCGTCGAGGCCTCCGCCAACCGGCGCAAGTTCTCCGTCATCTTGCCCCGCGTGTCATCCCACTTGTGCGCGAAATCCCGCACCACCCCCGCCAACCCCTCATGACCCACCGCACCCGCAATCCGATCACTGTTCGCATTCGCGTTCTCGAACTCACCCGCCACCACCGACAAGCTCGACCCCAACTCACGCACCGCATCCAGATCAACCCGCAGATCCACCATCACCAGACCTCCGTCCTGTTCGTCGCCGACCGCCGTCGAGTACCGTCACCGAAGCGTGAGGATACGGTGTCCGTGCAGGTCACACCATGGATATAACTCCCCATGCGGGGTGACCCGACGGCGGCCGGGACGACCGGACGCGCCTACGCCGCCATCAGCTCGCGCAGGGCCTCGACCACGAGTGCGTGGTCGTCCTGCTGCGCCAGACCCGACACCGTCACGACGCCGACGATGCCCACCCCGGCCACCCGCACCGGCACGGCCCCGCCGTGCGCGGAGTACTCCTGGAACGGCAGACCGTGGTCGGCGTTGAAGTCGCTCCCCTTCGCCCGGGCGCGCAGACCCACCAGGTACGACGACGCGCCGAACCGGTAGACGACCCGCACCTTGCGCTTGATCCAGGAGTCGTTGTCTGGCGTGGTGCCGGGGCGCGCCGCGTGGAACACCTGCTGGGTGCCCTTGCGGATGTCGACGGTGACGGGCAGGTCCCGCTCGGTCGCCAGCCCGACCAGCCGCACACCCAGGTCCCACGCCTGCTCGTGCGTGAACGAGGGCAGGACCAGCTCGGCCTCCTGGGCCTCGACCTCGGAGACGACGGCAGTGACATCGAGTTCGCTCATGGCCTCATCCTGGCAGCACCTCAGTCCGTCCCGAACGTCGCCGAGACGTGGTAGACCCCGCCGCCCCAGCCGTCCGCGGGGAACGCGTCGGTCACGCGGATGTAGACCGCCTTGTCCGGCCCGAGGTACGGCGTCAGGTCGAGGGTGTGGTCGGCCTTGTTGGAGCCGTCCCGGATCTGCTCGTCCTCCGCCAGGACCGTGGTCCAGCTCTCGCCGTCCGGCCCGAGGGCCACGACGTACTGGTTGTCGATCGTGAGGGTCGCCTCGGCCGACGTCGCCTCGGCCGGGAACGGGAGCTTGTAGACGAAGCGGCTGGTGCCGTCGGCGAACCGGCTGCCCGCCTGGCTCAGGCCGGACCCGCCCGCGTCCCAGAGCCACGCGACCTCCTCGGTGCTGCCCGCGTCGAAGTCGACCACGCTCGCCACCTGCACCGTGGCGCGCGTGGTCCAGCTCAGACCCGGCCCCGCGGTGACGGTCACGGTCAGCGGATAGCTGCCGTCCGCCACGCCGGCGGGGACCGTCACGTCCAGCGGCACGACCGCCCGGGTGGGCGTCCCGTCCCCCGTGGTGGCGAGCGTCAGCCGGCTGCGGTCCGGGTCGACGGTCCACCCCCGCGGGCCGTCCACCCGCACGTCCACGCGCAGGGGGCGGCGGCCGTCCGACGTGGCCGCGACCCCGACCTCGGTCCGCAGGGCCGACGTCGCACCCGGGCTGGGCATCACCACGAGCTGGTCGGGCGACATGGTCGCGGACAGCGACCGGGCGGGGGCGTCCTGCGGGACGTCCGCGATCAGGGCACTGAGGGCGCTGGACTGGGTGCGCCAGTCGAAGACGTTCGGGTGGTCGGCGCTCGTGCCGCCTGCCCAGCGCTGCCCCAGGCGGTCGGAGGAGTCCCGGTCGGCCGCCCAGATCGTCTCGGCCTGGTGCGCGGCGAACTCCTGGTAGCGCTGGTCGCCGGTGGTGTCCGCCAGGTCCATCAGGTACCGCATGAAGATGCCCTTGAACTGCTTCTGGTTGTCGTCGCAGGACCGGTCCACCCGGTCGCAGGACTCGGTCAGCACGTCGTCGGTGACGAGCGCCGTGGAGTCCAGGGCGGCGTCGGCCAGGCGGCGCGCCTGCGCGAGCAGCTCCGGGTCACCCGTGGCCCGGTACAGCTCCAGGGGTGCGCCGATCGCCAGGCCCTGGTTGTAGCTCCAGACCGTGTCGCCGTTGCTGGCGCAGGCGTCCGTCAGCCCGTCGTTGACCAGGCCGTCGGCATTGATCATGCCGCTGGCGACGTACCAGTCCCACGCCTCCTGCGACCGGTCGAGCCACACCGTGTCGCCCGGGATCCGGTTGTGCAGCTCGGCGGTCAGCCGCACCCACTGGCCGTTGGTCACGGCATTCTTGTAGGTGCGCTCCTCGTTCCACCAGATCCCGCCACCGCACGTGCTCGGGTCCCAGAACCCGTGCATGAACTCGCCGATGGTGCCGGCCATGTCGAGGTACTTCGCCTCGCCGGTCAGGTCGTAGGCGGTGACCCAGTTCAGCGCCCACCACCCGGCGTCGTCGATGGCGCGGCTGGTGAAGTTGCCGTAGATCTCGTCGGTGGACCGCTCGCCCGCCGGGAACGGCCCCTTGTTGGTCTCGAAGCTGTGGTCCAGCACGTCCACGTAGCTGCGGTCACCGGTGCGCAGCATGTAGTCGCCGATCGTCTGCAGCGCGACGGCCGAGTTCCACCAGCTCGACGGGAACCACGCCTTCTCCTGGTCGTAGGACTCCAGCAGCACCTCGGTGGCCACCCGGGCGCGCGCCACGTCGGCCGCCCCCGCGGCCTGGGGGTCCGCACCGGGCGGGCCGGCGTGCGCGAGGGCCGCTGGCTGGCCCCCGGCGGTCAGGGCGACCGCCACGACGGCGGTCAGCAGGGCATTCCGGGTACGACGAAGCATCGACATCGATGGACTCCTCCCCCTGGGTGCGGCGTTGCCCCCAGGCGCTCGTGAATTCACCCAAAACCTACAGGAGAAATGGGTGCAATACACCTATTGGGCGAGGTCGCGGCTCAGCGGGTCGAGCTGCCCGGCACGAGCTGCGTGGGCAGCGTCACCTTGGTGACCTGGCCGGCGTCGCGCAGCTGCGCCAGCACGAGCGCGACCGCCTCGTGGCCCATCCGGGACTCGTCCTGGCGGATGTGGGTGAACCGGTAGCGCGCCTGGTCGTAGAAGGCGTCCGGGTGGTCGAAGCAGACGATGCCGAGGTCGTCCGGCACGGTCCGCCCGGTGCGCTGGGCGGCCTCACGCAGCAGCACCGCGATGTTGTACTCGGTGGCGACCACACCCGTCAGGCCGGGGTTGGCGGCCAGGAACTTCTCGAGCCCGGCGATGTCCTCGTCGGGCGCCACACCGCTGCCCGGCACGGTCGAGCGCACCTGGCGGTACTGGTGCGCCGGGTCGAACGGGACGTGCCGGGTCGCGTGCGCGGCGACGACGCCGTCCAGCCGGTCCTGCACCGTCGACACCGTGCTCGCGGCCGAGACGAGGCCCACGTGGTCGTAGCCCGCGGTGAAGAGCACCTCGGCCGCCTGGCGGCCCGCCGAGACGTTGTCGGAGCAGACCGACGACACCGGGACGCCGTCGAACACCCGGTCCAGGATGGTCACCGGGAACGACCGGGTGATCAGCTCCAGCACCGCGGGCGGCACGTACTGCGAGGAGCTGGGCTCCAGGATGAGCCCCTGGACGCCGTCGGCCACCAGCGCGCGCACCAGGTCGCCCTCGGCCTCGCCGTCCCCCAGGCTCCGCTTGACCACCAGGTTGGCCGCCGTGCCCGACGCGTCCAGCAGGCCCGACAGGACCCGGGTGCCGAAGGTGTCGTCGAAGTCGGTCAGCACGCACCCGATCAGCGGCGCCGGCCCGGACCGTGGGCCGGCCGGGCCGGTCGCGGTGGCACTCACCACGACCGTGCCCAGCCGCGGCCGGCGCGTGATGTAGCCCTCGGAGCGCAGCAGGTCCATCGCCCGCTTGAGCGTGATGGCGCTGACGCCGAGCTGCTTGGTCAGCTCCGCCTCGGCGGGCATCCGGTCGCCGACACCGTAGGTGCCCGCGTGGATGGCGTCACGGAGCTGCTGGTACACCTCGACGTAGAGCGGCTGGCTCACGGATGCCCCTTCACCGGTGGGAGACGACCCACGAATCTACCCCGGACCACGGTCATCGCCGCGCCTCCACCGCGGCCCGCAGCTCCAGCGCCATGATCGCGCTGAGCTGGGTCGAGTAGAACACCGGGGGCTGCGCGGGGTGCCGCCAGTCGTCGCCGGCCAGCAGGTGCCCGTCGCGCTGTGCGGTCTCCCACAGGCGGTCCGTGCTGGTACGCACGAACTCCACGAGCGGCCCGCTGGCGGGCGCTGTCGGCCCGAGGCGGTCCAGGAGCGTGCCCAGGTAGCGGTACAGCACTCCCTTGAACAGGCCCTCGTCTCCCCCGCCGCCCTCGCTGCCCACGATCCCGTCGGGGGCGAGCTCGCGCAGCGCCGTCGTGGCGGTCCGGACGGCCCGGTCGACCAGCTCGGGCTCGGGCCGCACGGCGTCCAGCGCGACCGCCGCGCCGATGTACAGCCCCTGGTTGTAGGTGAAGCGCCACTGCGTGTCGACGCGCCCGTCGCCCTCGCGGTTGATGCCGTCCTCCACGAACCCGTCCGGCCCCACCAGCGTCGCGGTGATCCAGTCGAACGCGGTGCGCCCGCGCTCCAGGTACTCCGGGCGCGGGTCGTGGTCGTACAGCCGCGCGGAGAGGATGACGAACGGCCCGTTGGCGGGCGTGTTCTTGTAGTGGAGCTGCTGCTTGCGCCAGGCCACGCTGGCGCCGTGGGTGTCGTTCCACCCGTGCTCGACGACGTGGTCCCAGATGGAGCGGGCGTCGTCCAGGGGTTCGGTGCGCCCGGTGGCCCGGGCCAGCCGCTCCAGGGCCAGCGCGTACCAGAGCATGTCGTCGAAGTAGTCGTTGAACAGCGAACCCCCGTTCCGCCCGCGCAGGTTCGCGCTCGTGGCCCGCGCCGCCGCCAGCCAGCGTGCGTCTCCGGTCCGCGCGAAGGCGTCCAGCCGCACGTCGATCACGTGCGCCAGCCACCAGTAGTTGAACGTCGAGTTGTCACCGACGGGGTAGGTGTTGTCGAGCAGCTGCGGCTCGGCCGTGCCGAAGAAGTGGTCCAGGCTGCGCTGGGCCAGGTCGGCGCGGGCGGACCAGGGGTTCGGTGCGTTCATGTGGTTCGGGTCGTCCTCACTGCGCGCGGAGCGCGCGTCGTGGTTCGGGGCGCGGAGCGCGCGCCGTCGTCCTCGGGGTTCACTGCGCGTTGTCCGCCAGGATCTGGTCGCCCAGCTCCTGGGCCTCGGCAAGTGCCGTCGCCGCGTCCACCTCCCCGCCCAGGAACCGTTCGAGGGCGGGGATCAGGGCCTTGCCCTCGACGTCGGAGGCACCGGGCACGTTCGAGCGCACCTGGGCGTACTCCATGGTCTCGATGAACGCCTGGTAGCGGTCGTCCTGCGTGAAGTACGGGTCGTTGGCGGCCTCGACGTTCGCCGGGATCCAGCCGGAGATCTTCGCGAAGCCGACGCCGTTGGCAGGCTGGGTGGTCCACCACTTCATGAACTCCCAGGCGCCGTCAGGGTTGCCCGCGCCCTGCGGGATGACCAGCCCGAAGCCGCCCATGCCCGCGCCCCGCTCGCCGTCGGGGCCGACGGGCGGCTGCACGATGCCGTAGTCCACCTCGGCCTCGTCCAGCGCGGTCAGGGCCCACGGCCCGTCGTACTTGAGGGCGACGCCGCCCTCGGCGAACGCGTCCACGCCCTCGCCGAAGCCGGGCTCGTACACGCCGGCGTCCAGCAGGCTCTGCCAGAACTCCAGCACCTCCAGGCCCTCCGGGCCGTTGAAGGCGGTGGTCGTGCCGTCGTCGCTGAACATCTGGCCGCCGGCCTGCTTCAGCCAGATGTTGAACAGGCCCGGGTCGTCGAGCGCGAAGCCGGCCACGCTCAGCGTGCCGCCCTCCCGCTCGGTCGCGGCCTCGGCGGCCTTCTTGAGCCCGGCCCAGTCCGTCGGCGGCTCGACGCCGGCGTCCGCCAGCAGCTCCGCGTTGTAGAACAGCGACCGGTTGTCCACGAGCAGCGGCAGGCCGTAGGTCTGGCCGTCGACGACGAGCTCGCCCATCGCCTGCTCGTAGAACTGCGCGGTGTCCACGCCGTCCGCCTCGAGGTACTCGTCGATCGGCGCGAGCGCGTTCTTGGGCACGTACAGCGGGGTGGCGTACCGGTCCCAGAGCACGACGTCGGGCACGCTGCCCGACGCCAGCGCCGTCAACAGCTTCTCCTCGACGAGCTCCTGGCCCACGTAGGTGACCTCGTACTCGTCCTGGGCCTCGTTGAACGCGTCGGCCTGCTGCTGGAGCTGCTTGGCCTGGGCGCCGGACCAGGAGCCCCAGAAGGTCACCTCCTCGGGTCCGCCGCCGGACCCGCCGTCCGACGCGCCGCCGCACGCGGTCAGGGTTCCGGCCAGGACCGCGGCCGCGGCGAGGGCCCCGGCGATCCGTGGTGCACGCTTCATGACTCTGCTCCTTTGCAGTGTGTTGCTCATTTGGTTCCTGAGTGGGCGAAGTTCTCGATGATGTAGCGCTGGGCGAGCACGAAGACGACCAGGACGGGCAGGCTCGCCAGGATCGTCCCGGCCAGCAGGGGCCCGTATTCGGTCTGGTACTCGTTGACGTACCCGGCCAGGCCCACCTGCACGGTGAGCATCTCGGGGTCGTTGAGGGCGATGAGGGGCCACAGGAAGCTGTTCCACCCGGCCTGGAAGGTGAGCACGCCGAGCACGGCCAGGCCGGCCCGGGCCAGCGGCAGGTAGATGTTCCAGAAGATGCGGAACTCGCTCGCGCCGTCGATACGGGCGGCGTCGCCGAGCTCGTCGGGCAGCGCCTGGAAGAACTGGCGCATGAAGAACACCGCGAACGGCCCGGCGGCGAACGGGATGAGCACGGCGCCGTAGCTGTTGATGAAGCCCGCACCGCCCTCGCCGAACAGGTCGTTGCCCCCCACCAGCGGGAACCGGCGCAGCACCAGGAAGGTGGGGACCATGGTGATGATGCCCGGCACCATCATGGAGCCGAGGAACAGCGAGAAGACCACGCCGCGGCCGCGGAAGTGCAGCTTGGCCAGCGCGTACCCGGCCAGGCCCCCGAAGAACAGGTTGGTGGCCACGCCGCCGAGCGCGATGATCGCCGAGTTGGCCAGGTAGCGGCCGAAGGGCCCGTCGGTGAACAGGGTCACGTAGTTGGCGAGCGTGGGGTTCTCGGGCAGGAGCCGGAGGTAGGACGAGAGGATCTCGCCCTCCGGCTTCAGCGACGTGGCCAGCGTCCAGACCAGCGGCATCACGGTGGTGAGGCTGATCAGCACGACGGCGAGGGTCCACAGCACCCGGCCGGTCACGCTCCGGGCGGTCGGAGGCCGCTTGACGGGCGCCGGTGGCGCGGCTGCGGTCGCGGCGACGACGATGCCCGCCGGTGCGGGGCTGGTGGGCGCGCTCATCGGTCGTTCTCCCGTCCGGTGGCGCGGGCGTTGGCGACGGAGAACACGAGGATGACGAGGAACAGCACGAACGACAGTGCCGAGGCGTATCCCATCTCCAGCCGGCCGAACCCGCGGTCGTAGATGTAGTAGACGAGGGTGAGGGTCGAGTTGCCGGGGCCGCCCTTGGTCAGCACGTACGCCTGGTCGAACACCTGGAAGGCGGCGATGAGCAGCAGCGTGAGGATGAGGAACGTGGCCCGGGAGATGGCCGGCAGGGTCACGTGCCAGAACACCCGGAACGCCCCGGCCCCGTCGACGCGGGCGGCGTCCACGAGCTCGCCGGGCACGCCCTGGAGCGCGCCGAGGTAGATGATCATGTTGGCGCCGAACCCGGCCCAGACGCTCATCATGACGATGGCGATCATGGCCCAGCGGGACTCGTACAGCCACGCCGGGCCGTCGATGCCGAACCAGCCGAGCACCGCGTTGAGCAGTCCGTACTGGGGGTTGAGCAGCCAGAACCAGATGGCGGCGGTCGCGACGGTCGAGGAGACGACCGGGATGTAGAACAGGGTGCGGAACACACGCGAGACGCGGGTGCTGCGATTCAGCAGCAGCGCGGTGCCGAGCGCGACCACCAGGCCGGCCGGCACGTACAGCACCGTGTAGAGCGCGGTGTTGCGCACGGCCACCCAGAAGATCGGGTCACCGGCGATGCGGGCGTAGTTGTCCAGGCCCACCCACTGGAAGTCGCCGATGACGGCGTAGTCGGTCAGGCTCAGGCCGACCGCCATGACCACCGGGAGCAGCAGGAAGACCGCGAACAGCAGCACCGGTACCGCGAGGAAGATCCACGCGCTGATGGTCTGCTGGCGTCGGGTGGCGCTGACCGCCGGCGCCGGGGCACTGCTGAGCTTCATGGTCCGAACTCCGTCGTCCGTGTTCTCGCCGGGACGTCGTCGACCCGGCTGCCCGCAGCGTAGGGAGCGCTTTACCCCTATGTCAACGTATAGAAATAGGTGTAATAGCGGAAGACGCGGGCGCCGGCCCGCGTGGCGCCCGCCTACACCGCGATGAGCACCACCGCCGCACCGGCCACCACCAGCCCGGACACCTGGCCCGCCGACAGCCGCTCGCGCAGGAGCACCACCGCAAGCAGCACGGGGACGGCCGGGTACAGCGACGCCAGGACGGTCGTGGTGGTCAGCAGGCCCTCGGCGACCGCCGCCCAGTACAGGACGGTGGCGACCGTCCCGACGCCACCCGCCACGAGGGCCGCCCACGTGGCGCGCCGGGACAGGCGCGCCGGCGCACCGAGCGCCACGGCCAGGGCGACGATGACGACGACGGAGACCCCGCGGCTCGCCACGAGGGGCCACGCCCCGGCCTCGGCGGGGATGCGGGCGACGGCGACGAAGTGCGCGGCGATGCCCACACCGGCGAGCAGCGCGTCCGGCACGCCGTCGACCGTGCGCCGCACGCCGCGCGAGCCGCCCGCACCGGGTGCCGGACGGCGGCGCGAGACCAGCCAGACCGCCACCAGCGCCAGGAGGATCCCGGCGACGGCGAGCGGCGAGGGCCGCTCGTGCAGCAGCGTGACACCCACCACGACCGGGAGCGCCACCCCGGCCAGGTCGCTCACCGGGGCGACGACGCTCATCGGCCCCCGGCTCATCGCCCGGTAGAGGAACGCGACCCCGACACCGGTGCCGAGCCCGGACAGCACGCCCCACCAGAGGGTCCCCGCCGTCGGGTGCCCCGCGGGCAGCAGGACGGCGACCGGGACGCTGAGCACCGTGCCGCCCACCTGTGCGACGGCCGCCACCGTCACGCCGTTCCAGGTGCGGGACACGACACCGTTGACGAAGTGCGTCAGCCCGAAGCACAGGGCCGACAGCAGCGCCAGGACCTCGGTCACGGTGTCATCCCGGGCTACGCCTCCGGCGCTCTCGCCTGCGCCTCCCGCTCGGCGGCCCCGACCGGGCAGTGGTCCGCACCGCCGTCCAGGCACGACTCCCGGTCGCACAGCCGGCACAGCCACTGGCTGTCCGGCCGTTCGCCGTACACGGCGGTCAGCACCTTCTCGAGAATCCCCGAGAGCGTGTCCCGCTCGTCCGCGTCCAGGGCGGAGAGCAGAGCGCCCACCCGGTCCTCCCGGCTGGTCAGCACCGACCGCGCTGCCTGCGCACCCTGCGGCGTGAGGTGGACGGTCACCCACTTGCCCAGGGACGGACGCCGTTCGGCGAGCCCCCGCCCGACCAGCGCGTCCACCATGCGCGTCGCGGCCGACTGGGTCAGGCCGACCCTGCGCCCGAGCTCGGTGGTGGACAGGCCCGGGGTCGCGGACAGCACCACCAGGGCCGCCGTACCACTGGGTCCGGTCGCGGCAGCCGCGGTCGCCGCCCCCAGCAGCACGTCGGTCACCGCCAGGGACGCCGCGCCGAGCAGGTTCGCCGTCCTGTCATGCATGACTCATGCATATCAAGTGATCCACGTCACCGCAACGGCCGCGTCGCCCAGGCGCTCGGAGGTGTGCCGGCTGCGGGCCCGGAAGACCGTCGTCGGGCCGCGCACCCGGCCGGATCCGGGGCGCCGCGTCTGGCGCGGACCCGCAGCATTCCGCGGGCCCTGGATCGTCATCGGGCCAAGGTTCAGGCACGGGTCGAAGGTCGGGCCGGCACTGGGTTCAGGTTCAACCTCAGGTTGAGAGTTGGCCCGGCATCGTTCGACCTCGGACCACCGGCCCCGAGGCGCCGCCCTACCCGGGACGGGGCGGAATGCCGGGCCGCGACAGGCAGTTGAGGACGTCGTGAGCCTCCTGACAGACCCCGCGTTCGACACCCCGGCCTACGACGACTCCGTGCTGGACGACGCCGCCTGGTCGTCGCTCACCGGCGAGCACGCCCACCTGGCCGAGGGCGGCGATCTCGTGCGCCGGTACCCCGTCGACGTCTCCCCCTTCGCCGCCGTGCGGACCTGGGACGACCCCGACGTGTGGGCCGCGATCATCGACCTGGTCGGGTACGACGCCGACTTCCCCGCTCCGCCCGAGTCGGTGGCGCTGCCGGCAGGCTGGACGCGCGGCGAGCTGCACGCGGGCGTGCAGCTCGTCGAGACCGACCGGATCGCCGCCCGGCCGGACCCGGAGGCCGTCGTGCTGGGCGAGGCCGACGTGCCGGAGATGCTCGACCTCGTGGCCCGTGCCAAGCCGGGCCCGTTCCTGCCGCGCACCCACGAGCTCGGCCGGTACGTCGGCATCCGGCGTGACGGGCGGCTGGCGGCGATGGCGGGCGAACGCCTGCGCCCTGCGGGCTGGACCGAGATCAGCGCGGTCGCCACCGACGAGCGGTACCGCGGGCAGGGCCTGGCCTCACGCCTCGTGCTCGACGTGGTGCACCACGTCCACGAGCGCGGCGCCCGGGCGCTGATGCACGCCGCGGCGGGCAACACGAACGCGATCCGGCTCTACGAGAGCCTCGGGTTCGTGCTGCGCCGCCGCAACGAGTTCGGGACCGTGCGCACCCCGTCCGCCGCCTGACGTCTTCGGGGTCGCGCGCGCCGCGTCCGTGGTGTGCCGGCGTCAGTGGCCGGCCGGGGCTTCCTCCGCCTTCTTGCGGGACGGCAGCAGGTGCAGCACGGCCACCACGACGGCGCCGACCACGAGGCCGACCACGGCGGAGCAGAACGTGTTGAACAGCCAGCCCAGCGTCCCGCCGAGAGCGCCGGTCGCGTCGTGGATCGCCACCTCCAGGTGGTGCACCCACTCATAGGGCGCCGGCACCCAGCCGGTGCCGTCGGCACCGAGGTTGACCAGCAGGATGTGCCCGCCCACCCACAGCATCGCGACGGTGCCGACCACGGAGATCACGGCGAGCACCCGCGGCATCGCCTTGACCAGGCCCCGGCCCAGCCGCCGGGAGAAGCCGGACTCCCGCTCGGCGAGCCGCAGCCCGACGTCGTCCATCTTCACGATGGCCGCCACGATGCCGTAGACGATGACCGTGATGACCAGGGCCACCACGACCAGGATCGCCAGCCGTGACCAGAACGGCTGGTCGGCCACCTCGGCGAGCGCGATCACCATGATCTCGGCCGACAGGATCAGGTCGGTGCGGATCGCGCCCGCGATCATCTTCTGCTCCGCCTCGGGGCTGACCTCGGTGGCGGGCACCTCGGCGTCGTGGTGGCCGGAGACCTTGTGCCAGATCTTCTCCGCGCCCTCGTACGCCAGGTAGGTGCCGCCGACCATGAGGATGATCGGCAGCGCCCACGGCAGGAACTGGCTGAGCAGCAGGGCGGCCGGGAGGATGAAGATCAGCTTGTTCCGGATCGACCCGATCGCGATCTTCTTCACGATGGGCAGCTCGCGCTGCGCCGCGACGCTCCGCAGGTACTGGGGCGTGACGGCGGTGTCGTCCACCACCACGCCCGCGGCCTTCGCGGTCGCGCGCCCCGCGGCCGCGCCGACGTCGTCGATGGACGCCGCCGCCAGCTTCGCGAGCGCCGCGATGTCGTCCAGGAGTCCCATCAGGCCGCCCACGGCGCCTCCCGGTGCGATCGATGTGTCGTCATGCCCGCAGCCTATGCAACACGGCCGCCCCGGGCGTCACCGACGCAGCGGGGTGAGCTGCACGTAGTCGAGGTTCCAGTTCTGGTAGGCGCCGGAGGGCAGGTCGATCCGGAGCGTGTGCGTGCCCTTCTCCAGCCGCTGGGCGACACCGCTCGGCTGGAGCACCTGCTTCGCGTGGCTGGTGGTGTTCGCGACCTCGACCGGCGGGCCGACGGTACCGCCGTCGAACGTCACGGTGTAGGTACCCGCCGGCGAGTAGGGCGACGAGGCGCGCACGGCCACCTCGTAGGCGCCGTCCCGGGGCACCTCGACCGCATAGGTGAGCCACTCGCCGCCGCGCATCCAGCCGAGGCTGACGGCGCCGTCCAGGTCCTGGATGTCCACGCCCTCCCCCGGGCGCATCTGGAGGTTGCTGCGGTTGGCGGGCTCCAGGTCGTGATAGCCCACGCCCTCGCCGGGCAGGAAGTCCTCGGCCTGGACCCGGACGGCGCCGCGCGGCAGCGGGTCACCCTCCCCGGTGCGCAGCCAGCGCTCGATCTTCTCGACGTCGTCGGTCTGGAAGATCGTGGTGCGGTATCCCTCGACCAGCGCCTGCCAGCCGCGCAACGGATCGATCAGCGAGGCCTCGTCGGTCATCCGCTCCGACAGGCCGTCCCACATCGTGTTGCTCCAGACCCGGCTCCCGCTCGCCACCCGGTCGAGGAACGGACGGCGCGCGACGGCGTCCGCGGTGCTGTCGAAGTTGACCTCGTAGGCCACGGGCTGGTCGTCGCCGAACCGGTCGACGTCCGCGAGGTTCGCGTCGGTGACCATGTGCATGTAGACGGCGCCGCGGTGCGTGGCGCGGAACTCCTGGACCTGGTCCACGGGTGCGTCCGACTTGAACAGGCCGTTGCGCACCGTGCCGGTCTCGGTCAGCACGTCCCAGATCTCCTCCCGGAACGGCCAGCCCTTGTCGAGGTTGACCAGGCCGTGATCCTTGGCCAGGAGCATCGCCTCAGCCAGCGTCGGCACGCGCTCGTCGGTGAGCGCCGCCTGCGCGCCGCCCAGACCCTCGCGGAGCCGGAGACCACGGACCTGCTCCAGCGTGAGGCTGTCCACGGGACCGGTCCCGTTCGTGGTGCGGTCCACGGTGGTGTCGTGCATGAGCACGGGCACGCCGTCGGCCGTGAGCCGGACGTCCAGCTCGACGATCTCCGCGCCGTCCTCGAACGCCGCCAGGATCGCGGGCGCGCTGTTCTCGGGTGCGGAGCGCCACTGCGCACGGTGGGCCGCCGTGAGGATCTTGGCGTCGGGACCGTGGTCGAGCAGGTCGCGGTAGGCGCGGTCGGCGGCCGTGCGTCCTCCGAGGCCCGGGCCGCCGTGAGAGACGGCCTGCGCGGGGCCTGCCTGCGCGGGAACGGCGTCGGCCGGGCTCCCGGTGGAGAGCGGGACGAGGGACGCGACGGTGCCCGACAGCACCAGCGCGACGGCGGAGACGACGGCACCCGCCCGGGCGCCACGACGTGTGTTCATGAGGGTGAGCCTCGCGCCGCCGCCGGCCGGACGGGCGACCGGCAGGCGGCGCGGGGCTGAACACTCGCTGAACCCTGCTCCTCAGCAGGTCGTGGCCGGTCAGCAGGTCACGCGCGCGTCCGCCCAGTCGGCGTGGTCGAAGTTCTTGCCGTCGCCGCCCTCGTCCGCGACCAGCCGCAGCCGCCGCACACCGGTGACGTCGACGTCCAGCGGCACGCCGCCGTCGTCGTTGGACAGCACGGGCGTCTCCGTCAGCAGCACGCCGTCGCCGTAGACCTGGAACCGCACGGAGCCCACGCCGGTGTCGCCCGGCTTGTCGAGCACCTCGTCGTCGATGCCGACCACCGCGGTGAACCGCGTGCACGTGCCGCCGAGCCACGCCGTCACGGAGCCGGTGGCGTGCATGCCCACGCCCTTGTCGT
Organism: Promicromonospora sp. MS192; assembly: GCF_049532985.1. Classification (GTDB taxonomy): domain Bacteria; phylum Actinomycetota; class Actinomycetes; order Actinomycetales; family Cellulomonadaceae; genus Promicromonospora. Next base: position 2,167,133 of record NZ_CP186693.1, read on the forward strand.
AGGTGACGCCCGCGATCCGCAGCGGGCCGCCGTCACCGCCCGCGGCCTCCCCGTTGGACCGGTCGCGCTCGACCGGGCCGTACCCGTTGGTCTCGTCGATCCAGTCGAGGTCGGACACGTGGTGCGTGCCGGTCAGGGCCGGCGGCGTCACCCAGAGGGTGGCCTGGCCGGCCGCCGTGAACTGCTCCCGCCCCGCACGGTAGCCCACGTCGACCGGCAGCTCGAACGTGCCGGTGGCCCCGTCGGCGGGCACCTGGACCCGCCACGTGACCCGCGCCGTGCGCCCGGCGCCGAGCCGGGCCACCGTCTCGGTGCCGTGGTCCGCGACCCATCCTGCGGGCAGGTCCGGCGTCAGCCGCACCCGCGTCACGTCGCGGTCGGCCACCGTGAACGCGGCCGTCACCGCCACCGTGCCGCCCGGTTCGACGTCCGCCTCGACCGGCTCGACGTCCAGCGTCGCCGCGGGCCGCGCCTCGATCTCGTCCAGGCACGAGGCGCCCGGCCGGGTCGCGGCGCACACGACCGCCAGGAAGCCGCCGTTGTCCGCGGTCGGGATCTCCAGCGTCTGTCCTGCGGCGGCACGCACCGTGGTGTGCACCGTGGCCGAGCCGTCCGTGCCGTCGTCGGCGAGCAGGTCGACCACGGCCGCACCGCGGACCAGGCCCGCGAGCGGGAGGCGGAGCGGGGCGCCCGAGCCCGCCCGCAGACCGCCGACGAACCAGCGGTCGCCGGACCGGCGCGCCAGCACCGCGTCCCGCCCCGGCGTGCCACCCAGCAGCCGCACCTCGTCCCAGCGGGCCGGGACGTTCCGGAGGAACGGCAGCGCGGCGGGCTCGGCGTCGTACCCCTCGGGCCGGTCGGACATGTGCTGCCAGCCCGACTCGTACACCACGCTCATCGCGGCCTGCTGGGCGCGCGACGTCTTGTCGTTGTCACGGGAGAACACGACCGGCGTGAAGTCCATGGAGCCGACGACGTTGCGGGTGAACGGCACCACCACGTTGCGCTCGGGGCTCACGCCGTTCTCCATGCCGCGCACCGACTCGTAGCTCATGATGTGCGGCCACGTGCGCTGCAGGCCCGTGGGCAGCGCCGAGCCGTGGAAGTTGAGCATCAGCTCGTACCGTGCCGTGTCCCGGGCCACGTCCTCGTACCACTGGTGGATCTCCTGGGAGTCGGAGTCCATGAAGTCCACCTTGAGCCCGCTCACGCCCCACGCCTTGAGCCGGGGCAGCCACTCGTCGCGCTGCTCCTGGGTGCGCAGGTCGCGGTTGTGGAACCAGACGATCACGTCGACGCCGCGGGTGTGCGCGTACCGCACCGTACGCGGCACCCAGGTGGCGTCCCAGCCCTCGTCGAGGAGCACGTACTCCCAGCCGTTGCGCGCCGACAGGTCCACGAAGTCCCGCTGGCGCGCCTCGTCGCGCGGGCTGGCCGGGTCGGTGAGCCAGCTCCAGCTCGACCGGCCCGGACGGATCCAGTCCGCCCCCGGGTCCAGCGCGGCGGGCGTCGCCAGGTCGTCCACCAGGTTCGAGCCGACGACGCCGGGCAGGTCACCGACCACCGCCACCCGCCACGGGCTCGCCACACCACCGGCCGAGGCCCCGGACGACGTCACCGGGCGCCCCTCGAACAGCTCGACGGAGTAGCGCAGCGTGCCCGGCTCGTGCGCCAGGTGCGTGCCGGACCACTGACCGTGCACGTCGGACTCCGTGACCAGCGCGTACCGGTCGCCCTGCTGGAACAGCACCGGGTACCCGACGCTCGTGGCCCCGTGGCCCTCCGCCGCCGTGGTGGTGGCCCACTCCGCCTCGTAGTTCACGGCGTACGAGCGCTGCATCCACGCGGGTCCGTCGGCGGCCGGCTCCCACGCGCCGGACTCGTCGTCCACCCGGTGCTCACCGGCACCGTCCAGCAGGTAGCGGTAGGCCACGCCGTCGCGGGCCACGCGGACCGCGATGCCGAGCCGGGCGCCCGCGGCGTCCTCGAAGGTGAAGACCGACTCGCGGTGGTCGTAGGAGCGGCGGAGGCTCTTGCCCGTCGTCATGGCATACGTGTCGGAGACCCGCCGGTCCTGACGGCTCACGAACGTCAGGCCCGTGGTGAGGTCACCGTCGCTGCCGCGCAGCCCCAGCCGGGTCGCCGAGAGCACCGTGGCGCCGTCGGCGACCACGTCGAGCGTGACCTGCCCGGCATCGTCCAGCCGCAGCACGCCGTCCAGCCCGGAGCCGCGCGGCCCGTCCACGCGCCACACGTCGACGCCGTCCGGCGGGTCGCCCGCCGCGGTGGCGCCCGTGACGGGCGCGGCGCTCGCGGTGCCGCCGACGACGAGGCCGCTGGCGGCCAGCGCGATCACTGACACCGCTGTCATCAGCTGGGACACAGGACCGAACGCAGGTAGGTGCTTCACGAGGTCTCCCTTGACTCCGGCAACCGGCGCCCGGTGCGCCGCCGGACAGGCTAGGTAGGCCGGAGGCGACCGGTCAACACCCCGGCCGCGGGCGGGGCGGGGTCGTCCGGTCACGACCCCGCCCCACCGGTCACGAGCCGGGCCGCAGGTCCAGCCTGCGCAGGAGCTGCGCGTTGAGGGCCACCACGACCGTCGAGAGGGACATCAGGACGGCGCCCGCGGACATCGGCATCACGAACCCGACCGGCGCCAGGACGCCCGCCGCGAGCGGCACCGAGATCAGGTTGTACCCGGCGGCCCACCACAGGTTCTGCTTCATCTTGCGGTAGCTCGCCCGGGACAGCTCGATCACCGACAGCACCGAACGGGGGTCGTCGCTGGCGAGGATGACGCCCGCCGACGCGATGGCCACGTCGGTGCCCGCCCCGATCGCGATGCCGACGTCGGCCTGCGCGAGCGCCGGGGCGTCGTTCACGCCGTCGCCCACCATGGCGACCTTGCGGCCCTCCTGCTGGAGCTCCAGCACCTTCGCGGACTTGTCCTCGGGCCGGACGCCCGCGAACCAGCGGTCGATGCCGAGCTCGGTGGCCACGGAGCGGGCCACGGCCTCGGCGTCGCCGGTGATCATGACCACCTGCACGCCCAGCCCGTGCAGCCGCCGGACGGCGTCCGCCGCCTGGGGCCGCACCTCGTCGGCGAGGCGCAGCGCGCCCACCACCACGCCGTCGCGCAGGACGTGCAGGACGATCGCACCGTCCGCCCGCCACGCGTCGGCGGCGCCGAGCTCGTCCTGGCCGGTCTCCTGCAGGAGGCGCGGCCCGCCGACCCGGACCTCGTGGCCGTCGACCGTCGCCGTCACGCCGACGGCGGGCGACGACGTGAATCCGGAGGCCTGCGACACGACCGCGCCGCGCTCCTGCGCCGCACGGACGATCGCCCGGGCCAGGGGGTGCTCGCTGTCCTGCTCGGCCGCCGCCGCGAGCGCCACCAGCGCGTCGCCGTCGAGACCCACGCCCGTCGCGGTGCTGACCTCCGTGACGACGGGCTTGCCCTCGGTGAGGGTGCCGGTCTTGTCGAACAGCACGGTGTCGACGGTGCGCATGCTCTCCAGCGCCAGCCGGTCCTTGATCAGGACGCCGCCGCGGGCGGCGCGCTCGGTCGCGATCGAGACGACGAGCGGGATGGCGAGGCCGAGCGCGTGGGGGCAGGCGATGACCAGGACGGTGACCGTGCGGATCACGGCGTCGTCGGGCATCCCGGCGGCCGACCAGACCACCGCCGTGATCGCCGCGGCCGCCAGGGCGAACCAGAACAGCCAGCCGGCGGCGGTGTCGGCCAGGCGCTGGGCGCGCGAGGACGAGTTCTGCGCCTCGGTCACCAGACGCTGGATCCCGGCCAGGGCGGTGTCGTCGCCGGTGGCCGTGACCTCCACGCGCAGACCGGAGTCGGTGGCGACCGTCCCGGCGACCACCGGCTCGCCCGCCCCCCGGGACACGGTGCGCGACTCGCCGGTGACCATGGACTCGTCCATCTCCGCCCGGCCGTCGGTGATGCGGCCGTCCGCCGGGACGCTGCCACCGGGCCGCACGACCACGACGTCGCCGACCACCAGGTCGGCAGGCGCGACCGTCACCACCTGGTCACCCTCGACGCGCTCGGCCTCGTCGGGCAGCAGGGCGGCGAGCGAGTCGAGCGCCGACGTCGTCTGCGCGAGCGAACGCATCTCGATCCAGTGCCCGAGCAGCATGATGACGATCAGGAGCGCCAGCTCCCACCAGAAGTCGAGCTGGTGGTCCAGCACCCCGAGGCTCGCCCCGAGGGAGGCGACGAACGCGACGGTGATGGCCAGCCCGATGAGCAGCATCATCCCGGGCCTGCGGGAGCGCAGCTCGCTCACGGCGCCGGTCAGGAACGGCCGCCCGCCCCAGACGTACATGACGGTACCGAGCACCGGCGAGACCCAGGAGACCCAGGCGGCGTCAGGGAGCTCGTAGCCGAGGACCATGGCGAACATGCCGGACAGACCGACCACCGGCACCGCCAGGACGAGCATGATCCAGAACAGTCGCCGGAACTGGGCGACGTGGTCGCCGTGACCTCCGTGACCTCCGTGGCCGGTGTGACCTCCGTGGCCGGCGTGCTCTACGTGGCCGGTGTGATCGGCGTGGCCGGCGTGATCGGCGTGGCCGGCGCCGGCGTGCTCCGTGTGGCCGGTGTGGCCGGTGTGGCCTGCGTGCTCGCCGTGGACCGCGTGCTCCGCGTGGCTCGCGGGTGGCACGTGCTCATGGTGGCGCTCGGCGGTCTCGCCGTGCGCGTGGTCGTGCGCCATGGTCATCCCTTTCTGCCACACCTCGGCGAGGCATGACAGAACCAGATATACCCCTGTGGGGTATCCAGGTCAAGTGTTTCCTTCCGACCGGGGCGCCACTCCCACCACCACTCCCACGCAGGTGTGTTGCTGTGAGTAGACGATGTCTCTCCACAGCAACACACCTGCGGGACGATGTCCTGCCCGGAGCGTCCCGGCGCCGCTCAGTGACCCAGCTCCGGCTCCCCCTCCGTCGACATGCCCGAGTGCAGAGGAAGGAACGCGTGCAGGTGCCCGCGGTCCGCCGCGATGTACTGCATGTCGAGCTGGACCGCGGCCTGGGCCCACGCGTCGACGGCCCGCGAGCGCAGCGCGCCCGCGACGTCGTACAGGCGGCCGGTGCCGCCGGCGTCCGCGGCCCCGGCCACCTCGAGGACGTCGAGCGTGTCCCCCAGCAGGCCGGTCGAGAGCAGCAGGCCGTTGCGCACGATGTTGTGCTCGGAGGAGCCGGGCGGGAGCTCCTCGACGTCCTCCTGGACGTCGTCGACGACGGCCCGCCACTCGCGCAGGTCGGCCGCGTCCGGGGATACCCCGTCCGCCGCGCCACGTACCCCGTCCGCCGCGCCGGGCGCCCCGTCCGGCGCGCCGGGCGCCCCGTCCGCCGCGCCGGGTACGCCGGACGATGCCCCCTCGTCGAGCGGGAGCGCCTCGTACAGGCCGTCCATGACCGGCAGCAGGCGCTCCTGCGCCGAGACCGCCAGCTCCCCGGCCGCGGCGAGGTTCTCCGTGTTCCGTCTCTCCTCGGCCGCCTCCAGCTCCGCCACCCGGGCGGGATCGACCTCGATCCCGCCCGGCGGGCGGGGTGCGGCCTCCCACGGCCGCACCACCAGCGCCACCCCCAGCGCCACCACCACGACGGCGAGCAGCAGCGCCCCCACCGCCACGCCGCCCCACCTCGGCCACCGGCGCCGCGCAGGCACCGGTGGCCGGGGTCCGGGGCGGCCGGCACCGCCCCGGCTCGACGGACGCACCCCGGTACGCGGCCTGCTCCTCGTCCTCGGCACGTCCTTGCTCCTCTCGTCAGATGATCTCGGTCAGGTGATCTCGGTCAGGTCACCTCGCTATCGGCACCGCACCGCGTCGTAACCCGCCTCGACCACCACCTCGTGGGGGCCGTTGACCGCCGTCACCGTCGCGGTCCCGGCGTCCGCCTGCCGTGAGCCGGCCTTGAACAGGCGGGACACCGTCTCGCCCGGCAGCACGTCCCCGAAGGTCGCGTTCTGGTACACGGTGCCGAGCTCGATCCGGGCGGGATCGGACCCCACGTTCGTCGCGGTCACGAGCACGCGGGCGAGCGGACCGGTGCACCGGCTCGTCGCCGAGGCCTCGATCGCCGGCGGGTCTGGCTCGTCGACGAACGTGAGGTCCTGGAACTCCACGGCGCTGCGGGCCGTCGTGCTGTGCGCGGTGACGAACAGGCCGACGTCCTGCACGTCGGCGGCACCCGGCAGGGCCTCCGGCGCACCGATCTGGGTGAACGTCTCGCCGTCGGCACTCCAGTAGGCCGAGTACAGGTCACCGTCGCGCACGAGCCGCACCCAGGCCGGGTACGCCGTCGGGCCGCCGTTCGACGAGGCGACGAGCTGTCCCGCGGCGTTGCCCCGCAACCACTCGTACCCACCGCTCGGCCGGATGCCGAGCGCCGCGTAGCCCGGCGACGAACCCGGCTGGGTCACGTCGTTGCGGACGATGATCCCCGCCTTGGCGGACCCGGCCGAGTTGCCCTGGCTGACGATCTTCACCGTGGCCGACCAGTGCCGGTCCGACCCCTCGCGGAAGATCGTCGAGTACTCGTCCGTGCCCTGCCACATGTTGGCCCCGCCCGACTCGATGACGTACCGCCCGGCCGACAGCTGCTCGAACTCGCCGCCCGCGTTGCTGAACGTCCGCATGCCGTCGAACAGGTTGCCGACCCGCGCGAGGACCACCCGGGACGTGGTCGTGAGCCCGCGGTCGTTGGTCGCGACCGCCGTCAGCTCGTAGTTGCCGTCGGCCGTGACGTCCCAGGACGCCGCGTACGGTGCCGTCTGGTCCACGCCCACCGAGGTGCCGTCGACGAAGAACTCCACCTGGCTGACGGAGTTCTCCGCGTCGGTCGCGTCCGCCGTGATCTCGACCTGGCCGTGCTCCAGGTCCGACCCGCCCTCCGGTGCCGTGATCGTCACCTCCGGCCGGGTGGTGTCGGCGGCGCCCTTGCCCACCGCCTCCACGAAGTTCAGGCGCCGCTCACCCGCCCCCGGGAAGACCACGTAGAGCGTGAAGCTCTCCCCCGGGTCCGCGACGTCGACGCGCACGTCGGCGAAGTCGCTGATCCCGGTGCCCGCGACCTCCGCGGTGCCGAGCAGCTCGCCGTCCGGCCCGTCCCGCCGCAGCTCCACGACGCCCGGCGTCGCGGACGCCACGCGCAGCGTCAGGGCGTCGAGACCGTGCAGGCTGACGGGGTCGTAGGAGGCCCACGCGCCGTCGGCGCCGACCAGCACGGAGCCGCCGCCCTCGACGTCCCGGCTCGGCACCGTCGAGGTGCCCTCCTGCGCCGTGTGGAACTCCGCCTGCCGCTGCCGCGGGAACAGCAGGGTCGTGTCGGAGCCGGTCAGCGCGGGGATGTCGCCGGCCCCGCCGTCGTCCTCGTACCGCGCGTCGAGCACGTAGAACACGTTGGTGTCCGCCCCGTGCCCGCCGCCCAGCGAGGTGGCCACCGAGCCCGTGCGGCCGTGGAGCGGCTCGGACGGGTGCGCGTGCGCGTCGTGACCCAGCGCCGGCTGGATGACCACGCGCTGGTCGTCGATCTGCGACCCGTCCGGCGAGTCCTCCGCGTCGATCACGTCGACGTCCCAGGACACGGTGTCGCCGAACTCGAAGAACGAGCCCGTGGGCGGCAGCCCGAAGTCGACCTCGGGCCGCGTGTTGCCCACGGTGATCGGCACCGTGGCCGTCCCGTCCTTGCCCGCGGGGTCGGTGACGGTCAGGCGCGCGTCGTAGACGCCGTCGGCCGTGTAGGTGTAGGAGGCCGTCGGGTCGGTGGAGTCGGTGGTCCCGTCGCCGTCGAAGTCCCACGCGTAGGTGAGGTTCTCACCCTCGGGGTCGGTGCTGCCCGTCCCGTCGAACGTCACCTCCAGCGGCGCCGTCCCGGAGTCCGGCGACGCCGTCGGTGTCGCCTCGGGCGAGCGCGACCCTGTCACGTAGTCCACCCGGTGCAGGCCCGAGTCGGGGTTGTCCCGGCCGAAGCCGCCGCCCCAGTCGAGCACGTACATGGCGCCGTCGGGCCCGAACTTCGCGTCGATGGGTGCGAGAAAGTCCTCGTCGGGCAGGAACCGGTCGACCTTCTCGACGTCGCTCTGCCCCGGTCCCGCCTCGGGGTCCTTGGTCTGAAGGGTGAACACCTGGTTCCGCGACCACTCGTAGAAGAACGCCTTGCCCTCGTAGGACTGCGGGAACTTGGTGTCCGAGTCGAGGTCGGGGTCGTAGTCGTAGAACGGGCCGCCCATCGGCGCCAGCCCGCCGCCCTGGTTGATCGCACCGGGCACGGAGGACCGCTGGTAGCCGTACCACAGGTCCGCCGGCTGGGCCGGGGGCAGCTCGGTCAGGCCCGTGTTGCGGACGGAGTCGTTGACCGGGGCGTCGCAGTCGAAGAAGTCACCGACGGTCACAGGGCTGGTCCGGTAGTCGACGTCACGGAAGGGCTCGTTGTCGCCCATGCACAGGGGCCAGCCGAAGAAGCCCGGCTCCTTGATCAGGTTCCACTCGGCGATGCCCGCCGGGCCACGCTGCGCCAGGTTGTCGGACCCGTTGTCGGGCGAGTAGTCCGCCACACCGAGGTTGCCCGTGGCCGGGTCGAGGGCGAACCGGAACGGGTTGCGGAAGCCCATCGCGTAGATCTCGGGCAGCGTCCGGTCAGCGGTGTCCTCGGACTCCGGGAACAGGTTGCCCTCCGGGATCGAGTACGTGCCGTCGTCCTCGGGACGGATCCGCAGCACCTTGCCGCGCAGGTCGTTGGTGTTGGCGGACGTCGCCCGCGCGTCGTGGAAGGTGCCGTCCCGCTCCGACAGCGGCGCGTACCCGCCCGACGGTTCGGTGTGCGGGTTCACGTCGTCGCCGACACCCAGGTAGAGGTCGCCGGTCTCGTGGTCGACGATGACGCCACCGCCCGTGTGCCCCGGCTCGTCGGGCAGGCGCCGGGCCGGGACCTCCAGCAGCACCTTCTCGGAGGCCGGGTCGATCACCGTCGCCCCGCCCGCACCGGAGGTCACCGTGAACCGGGACAGCCGGTTGTGGAAGCTCGCCGGGTCGGTGTCGTCCTCGCTCGCGGGCGACCAGTACTGGTACAGGTACCCGTTGGTGGCGAAGTCCTCGTCGAGCGCGATGCCCAGCAGCCCGTCCTCGCCGCCCGAGTACACCGGGAGCGTCACGGCGGTGGACGTCGTCCGCGTCGCGGGGTCGAACACCCGGATCTGCCCGCGCACCAGCTCCGTGAAGAACACCCGGCCGTCGGGCGCCACGTCGATCCCGAACGGCGCGCTCGTGTTGGTGTCCAGCGACACCTTCTCGAACTGGCCCCAGTCGGTGCCGCCGCAGTCCCCCGGGGCGAGGCCCGCGGCCCAGCGGACACCACCGACGATGTGCTGCACGAAGTCGGGCTCCTCCGTGTAGTGCGCGCCGAAGTGCCCCATGCCGGTCATCCAGGCGCGGCCGCCGTCGTACGCCTTGCACCACGAGATCGGGTGGTCGTAGCCCATGGCGTTCTCGCCGGGGTCGTAGGTCGACTCGTCCATCGTGGCCAGCACGTGCGCGTCGCCGCGCACGTTGGTCGAGAAGTTGTACCACTCGTCGGCGCGGTCCCACCGCTGCGGCAGGTGCTCGGTCGACGGGTGGGTACGGTCCTCGACGCGGACCGTGCCGGGCAGGCCGGGGCTCGACCCCGTTGCCGCGTGGCCCGGCATGAGCGAGCCGATCATCTCGTCCCACCAGGCGTAGCTGCCCCGCATGTCGGTGGCGTTGTGGATCGCGACGATGCCGCCGCCCGCCTGCTGGTACCGCTCCATCGCGGCCTTCTGCTCGGCGTTCCACGGGTCGCCCGAGGCCTGGAACATGACCAGCGCGTCGTACTGCGCCAGGTCGGCGTCGTTGAAGACGGCCGGGTCCTCGGTGTGGTCGGACGCGATGCCCGCCTCGGCGAACGCGGCCTCGAGCACCGGGGTGCCCTGCGTGATCGCCTCGGCGTGCCGGTACTGGGTCGTGGCGGTGAAGATCAGGACGCGGCCTTCCTCCACGGCCTCGGTCCCGGGCTGCGCGTGCGGTCCGTGGTCGGCCGTGGCCACCGGGACGGGCGCGAGCGTGAGCGCCAGTACTCCGACGGCGAGGGCCGCCACGGACTTCCCCCAGCGGGGGCGTCGTGCTGCGGTCATCGTGTTGCCTCCTGGGCAGATCGACGTGCGGACCCGCCGGGACACCCCGGCGGAAACGTGGAGCGTTGATCAGCCCGGCGTGCCGGCGCCGAGCGCGCGTGGAAACCTCGGGCGCGTGTCAGACCTGTGCGACGGGCATCAGTCCTCTCAGGTACGCGAGGCCCTCGGTCGCGAGGGCGTCCTGGCTCGCGGCCAGCGGCCGCCAGATCGACGCCGCCGTGGCGATGGTGGCGTTGTCCGCCGTGAACGACTCGATGACGAGCGGCCCCCGGTAGGCGACCCGGTCCAGCGCCGTCAGCAGGCCGGGCCAGTCGATCCCGTCGTGGCCGGGCGCACCCCGGTCGTTGCCGCACACCTGGACGGCCGCGATGCGCGCGCCGGCCCGCTCCACGGCCTCGGGCAGGTCCCGCTCCTCGATGTTCATGTGGTAGACGTCGAGCATCAGGCCGATGCCCTCGGCGGGCAGCGGGCCGACCACGGCGAGCGCCTGGTCCACGGTGTTGATCAGGCTGGTCTCGTACCGGTTGAGGGGTTCCAGCCCGACGACGACGCCGGCCGAGACCGCGTGCTCGACCACGGGCGCGAGCTGCTCGACCAGCTCGGCGCACGCGGCGGCCCGCTCCTGCGGCGTGGTACGCCACGTGCGCCCCACGGACGCGTACGCCGGCCCGCCGATCACGCGCGCACCCACCGTGTGCGCCGCGTCCACCACCGTCCGCAGGTAGTCCTGCGTGGCCCGCACGGTGGCCGCGTCGGCGGCGACGAGCTCGCGTCCCGGACCCATGACGAGCGACACGCTGGCCGCGAGCCCGTGGTCGGCGAGCACCTGTGCCGCGCGGCGCGGGTCCCAGTCGCCGGGCTGCTCGACGGGCAGCTCCAGCACGTCGAACCCCCACGCCGCGACGCGGGGCGCGAGCTCGGCCAGCGAACGGTCTGTGAGCGGTGACGTCCATACCCACGTGTTGACGCCGACCGGCCAGGTCGCCCCGGCCATTCAGCGGTCCGTCCAGACTTCGGGGTACCCGGGCAGGTCCTCGCCGCCGAACTTCGCGTAGTGCAGCGAGGGCATGTCGGCGTTGGCCTCGAGGAACCCGGCCAGGTCCGCCTCGGTGACCGGCTCCTGCGGCAGCACCCACTCGGCGGGGACCTCCTGCCCGGCCCAGATCTTCTGCGCCGCGAGGACCGGCGTGCGCCACTGGAAGTTCGAGTACACGTTGCCGATGGCGGTCATCCCGGTCTCGTCCCACTTGCGCAGGAAGCTCATCTCGTCCTCGCCCACGAAGACCGGGTACGGCTGCCCGGCGTCCTCGAACGCCTCCACCGCGGCGACGGCGCCGTCCCCGGCGTCCATCCAGATGCCGTCGACCTCGCCGCGCTGCAGGTACTGGGTCACGACGTCCTTGATCTTGGCGCCGTCGCCGCCCGTGAACTCCACGCCGACCACCTCGATGTCCGCCTCGGAGAACACCTTGTCGGCGGCGGCCCAGCGGTGCTCCAGCACGTCGACGCCGGGCAGGATGCGCAGCGCCAGGACCGTCGAGCCGGGCTCCAGGTTGTCCACCAGGAACTCCGCGCCGACCGCGCCGTAGGCGTAGCCGCCGATCGGATGGATGAACGTGACCATGCAGTCGGTCTCGACGCCACGGTCGAACACGATCACCGGGGCACCGCTCTCGCACGCGGCCTCGACCGCGGGGGTGAGGGTCGCCGTCGTCGACGGCGAGACGATGATCGCGTCGCAGTCGCCTGCCTCGACGAAAGCCTGGATGTCGGAGATCTGCTTGTTGTCGTCGTCGGCGGCGTCCGAGACCCGGAACTCGCCGATCACGCCCTCCGCCTGCAGCACCTCGACCTGCTGCTGCATGGTGATCCAGCCGGTCACCCGCCACGGGTTGGAGACCGACGCGTTGGAGAAGCACAGCGTCTTCTCGCCGCCCTCGCTGGCCAGGCCGGCGGTGTCCACGTACTCCGGCTCGATGGCCTGGAGCCACGGCTGGTCGGCCGGGCCCTCCGGTTCGATCTCCCGCTGGGCGAGCTCACGGTCGTAGTCGGCCTGGACGAACCACTCGCTGGAGGCGCCCGAGTCGGCAGGGGCCTCCTCGGCGGGACCGGTCTGCGCGGCCGGGCCCTGGTCGGTCGGTACGTCGGTGGTGCAGGCCGTCAGCAGGAGCAGCCCTGCCGCTGCCGTACCCGCCAGCAGTGCTCGGATCGGTCGCATGTCCATCTCCCTTGATGAGTGCGGGTCCATCGATCGGTGTCGAGCTCAGGTGCGCCTCCGGCGCGCGGCGTAGGCCACGGCGGCGATGATGATGACGCCCTGCACGGCCGGACGGACCGTGGAGGGCAGGGCGAGCTGGTTGAACAGGGTGAACAGGGCCTCCAGCGTGAGTGCGCCGACCATCGCCGCCACCACGGTGCCGCGCCCGCCGCCGAGGGCCACGCCGCCCAGCACGACCGCGGTGATCGCCATGAACTCCAGGCCCTGACCCACCTGGGCGGTCACCCCGGCGAACCCCCCGATGAGCACGGCGGCGACGGTCGCGAGCACCGAGGAGAGCACGAACGCCCGGGTCCGCAACCACCACACGGAGGCACCGCTGTAGGCGGCCGCGACCGCGTTGTCGCCCACCGCGACGAGCGACCGGCCGAACGGGCGGCGCATCAGGAGCACCGCGAGCAGACCCACGACGACCGCCACGAGCAGCGCGTACGGCACCTGGAACTGGCCGGGCACGTCCGGGAACCCCTTGCGCCCCAGGACCCGGAACGCGTCGGTCAGCGCGCCGGTGGGCGCGCCACCGGTCCAGAGGCGGACCGCGCCGAACAGCACCAGCATCATGCCGAGCGTGGTGATGAACGACGGCACGCGCAGCAGCGTCGTCACCAGCCCGTTGACGAGCCCCACGACCAGCCCGACGGCGAGCATGAGCCCCAGCACCGGCCAGGTCAGCGCCTCGTCGCCGTCCATCAGCCGGGCGGCGATCACGACCTGCGCGCCGACGAGCGAGCCCACGGACAGGTCGAACTCCCCCGAGACGATCACGAGGTACTGCCCCACGGCGAGCACCACCAGCGGCGCCGCCTTCTTGGCGAACGCCATGAGGGAGACCGGCTCCGCGAACGAGGGGTTGATCGCCACGATCACGACCAGCACCACCGCGAGCAGCGCGAGCACGGTCCAGCTCCCGCCGGACAGCAGGTGGTCGCGCCGTCGCCGCGCGCGCACCGAGGAGGTCTCTGCGGTCAGGGTCATGCGGGCACCCCCCTTCGCCGAGCCGCGCCGCCGGGAGCGAACCGGGCGCGCCGACTCGCCGGGTCGAGCTGGCGACGGGCGTACAGGGCCACGGCCGCGACGATGATCACGCCACGCAGCACGTCTTTGAAGAACGGGTTCACGTCGAGCACGTTGAACGACGTGTCGAGCACGGCGAGGATCGCGACGCCGCCGACCGTGCCGATCACCGAGCCCCGCCCGCCGAACAGGAGCGTGCCGCCCAGCACGACGGCGGCGATCGAGTCGAGGTCCAGGCCGTAGGAGTAGACCAGCGCGTTGCCCGTGCCGAACCGGGCCGCGATGAGCAGGCCCGCCGCACCGGCGCACAGGGAGCACAGCACGTGCGCCAGGACGAGGGTCCGGCCCGTGCGCACCCCCGAGAGCCGCGCGACGTCGAGGCTCCCGCCCACCGCGAACATGTGGTACCCGGCCCGGGTGCGCGTGAGCAGCACGACCGCGGCGGCCGCGACCACCAGCAGGACGACCGTCGAGACCGGGACCGGACCCACCCGGGTGTACCCGAACGTCTGGAACGCGACGGGCACCTCACCCTCCGGCCCCTTGAACCGGGTGTCGAGGAACCCCTTGACGATCAGGCCGGTGCCGAGCGTGGCGATGAACGGGTTGACGCGCAGGGCCGAGACCACCAGGCCGTTGGCGAGCCCGATCCCGGCGGCCACGACCAGCGCCGCCAGCACGCCGGCCCACACGCGGGACGGGTCGCCGGCCATCGTGGTCGCCCCGACGAGCGAGCACAGGGCGACCACGTACCCCACGGACAGGTCCAGCGAGCGGCACAGCACCACGAAGGTCTGCCCGACGGCGACGAACCCGAGCAGGCTGGTCTGCGTGAGCATGTAGCTGATGTTCTGCTGGGCGAACAGGTTGCCGCCGCGGACCGCGACGAGCAGGCCCGCGAGCAGGAGGATGCCGGCCAGCGCCAGGTAGACGATCTCGGTGGACCCGAGACGGCGGCGTGCCCTGGCGGCGGTCATGCCGCCCCCGTCGCGAGCGCCATGACGTCCTCCTCGGAGCTGCCGCCGGGCAGCTCGCCGACGACCCGGCCGTCGCGCAGCACGAGCACGCGGTCCGCCATCGCCACGACCTCGGGCAGCTCGGACGAGATGAGCAGCACGGCCGTGCCGCCGGCCGTCAGCGTGCGCACGAGGTCGTAGACGGCGCGCTTGGCCCCGACGTCGATGCCGCGCGTCGGCTCGTCGAGCACCACGACGCGCGGCTCGGTCACCAGCCACTTCGCGAGGACCACCTTCTGCTGGTTGCCCCCCGAGAGGTACTGCACCTCCGTGTCCGGGGACGCGGCGACCAGGTCGAGGGAGGTCAGCAGCCCGGGGATGCGGCGGGCGCCGCGGTCCGAGGTGCGGGGCAGCACCGCGTCGAGCACCAGCCGGGCGTTCGCGAGGACCGACTGCGCCAGGGCAAGGCCTTCGCCCTTGCGGTCCTCGGTGACCAGCGCGAGGCGGTGGCGGACGCCGTGCCGCGGGGAGCGCACGCGCACCGTCCGCCCGTCCACGGTCATCCGGCCACGGGTGAACGGGGCGATCCCGAACACGCCGTGGGCGATCTCGGTGCGGCCGGAGCCCTGCAGGCCGGCCAGCGCGACGATCTCGCCGGCCCGCACCTCCAGGTCCACGCCGTCGACCATCGCGTTGCCCGCCCCCTCCAGCGCGAGCCGCACCTCCCCGGGGGTGAGGTCGGCCGGCCTGTCCGGGAAGAACCCGGCGAAGTCGCGGCCCACCATGGTGCGGACCAGCCGGTCCGGCCCCACCTCGGCGGCCGGCGCGGTCAGCACGTGCTCGCCGTCCTTGAGGACCGTGATGGTGTCGGCCAGGTCGTAGATCTCCTGGAGCCGGTGCGAGACGTACAGGATGGCGACGCCGCGGTCCCGCAGCCGCCGCACCAGGTCGTACAGGAGCGCCACCTCGTGATCGGCGAGCGCCGCCGTCGGCTCGTCCATCGAGATGATGCGCGCGTCGTACGACACCGCCTTGACGATCTCGACCACCTGCTGCTGGGCCACGGACAGGGACCCGACCCGGGTTCCCGGCGTGATGCCCGTCAGCCCCAGGTCCTGGAGCAGCCGCGCGGTGTCGGCGTGCAGCCTGCGCCGGTCGACCAGGCCACGCCGGAGCGGCTCACGGCCCAGGTACACGTTCTCGGCGACGGTCCGGTCGGGCAGGAGGTTGAACTCCTGGAAGACGGTCGCCACACCCGCCCGCTGGGCGTCGAGCGGGGTGGCGAACGTGACGGTCGCGCCGTCCAGCTCGATCGTGCCGGCGTCCGGCTGGTGCACACCGGCCACGATCTTCATGAGCGTCGACTTGCCGGCGCCGTTCTCGCCCACCAGGGCGTGCACCCGCGCCGGGTAGAGCTTCAGGTCGATCTCCCGCAGCACCGAGGTGCCGAAGAAGTCCTTGCCGACGCCGGTCAGGCGCAGGACGGGGTCGGTGGATGAAGCGTGCGCGTCGTCATCGGCTCGCATATCCACCAATGTAGGGACCTTTTACCAGATGTCAAGCAAAAGTTGCATGTCCCTTGTGCGGCTTATGGGGTACGCGCCACGGATGACCGGCCGAACGACCGCAGCCGCAGGCTGTTGCCGACGACGAAGACGCTGGAGAACGCCATCGCCGCACCGGCGAGCATGGGGTTGAGCAGGCCGAGGGCAGCCAGCGGGATGGCGGCGACGTTGTACCCGAACGCCCAGAACAGGTTGGCCTTGATGGTGCCGAGCGTGCTCCGGGAGAGCCGGATCGCGTCCGCGGCCGCGCCGAGGTCGCCGCGCACGAGCGTGATGTCCGCGGCCTCGATGGCGGCGTCGGTGCCCGTGCCCATGGCGAGCCCCAGGTCGGCCTGGGCCAGCGCGGGCGCGTCGTTCACCCCGTCACCCACCATGGCCACGACCTTGCCCTCCGCCTGCAGCCGCGCGACGACGTCGGCCTTGTCCTGGGGCAGCACCTCCGCGACGACGTCGGTGATGCCGACCGCCGCGGCCACCTGCTCGGCGACGGCCCGGTTGTCCCCCGTGAGCAGCACCGGCGTGAGCCCGAGGGCTCGCAGCCGGGCGACGGCGTCCGCGCTGGTCGGCTTGATCCGGTCCGCCACCACGAGCAGGCCGCGCGCCTGCCCGTCCCAGCCGACCGCGACGACGGTCCGGCCCTCGGCCTCGGCCCGGGACTTGGCCTCGGCCAGCTCCGGCGACAGGTACTGCGACCAGTCGGCGAGCAGGCTCTGGCGCCCGACGACGACCGCGTGCCCGTCCACGACGCCCTGCACCCCCTCGCCCCGGACGCTCTCGAACGACTCCGGGACCGGCAGGACGCCGACCTCCTGGGTGGCCCCCTTCGCCACGGCCTGCGCGACCGGGTGCTCGGAGGCGTCCTCCAGGGCGCCGGCCAGGCGCAGCAGCTCCCCGCGGGAGGTGCCGGCCTCGACCACGACGTCCAGCAGCGCCATCTTGCCCGTGGTCACCGTGCCGGTCTTGTCCAGCACCACCGTGTCGACCTTGCGCGTGGACTCCAGGATCTCGGGGCCCTTGATCAGGATGCCGAGCTGCGCGCCGCGCCCGGTGCCCACCAGGAGAGCGGTGGGCGTGGCCAGCCCGAGCGCGCACGGGCACGCGATGATCAGCACGGCGACGGCGGCCGTCAGCGCGGCGGTCGCCGGGAACCCGGCGCCCAGCCAGAAGGCGAGCGTGGCGACGGCGATCGCGATGACCACCGGCACGAAGATCCCCGAGACCCGGTCGGCGAGGCGCTGCACCTCGGCCTTGCCGGACTGGGCGTCCTCCACGAGCTGCGCGATGCGCGCGAGCTGCGTGCCCGCGCCCACCTGGGTGGCCCGGACCACGAGCCGGCCGCCCGCGTTCACGGTGGCACCGGCCACCGTGTCGCCGACACCCACCTCGACCGGGACGGACTCGCCCGTGAGCATCGATGCGTCCACCGCGGAGGACCCGGCCACCACCTCGCCGTCGGTGGCGATCTTCTCCCCCGGCCGGACGACGAACTCGTCGCCCACGGCCAGGTCACCGATCGGCACGCGGGTCTCGCTGCCGCCCCGCAGCACCGCCACGTCCTTCGCGCCCAGCTCCAGCAGCGCCCGCAGCGCGGCTCCCGCCCGGCGCTTGGACCGCTTCTCGAACCAGCGCCCCGCCAGCACGAACACCGTCACGCCGGCCGCGACCTCGAGGTAGATGTAGGCCGCGCCGTCGAACGGCGCCACCGACAGCTCGAACCCGTGCGTCATCCCGGGCTCGCCCGCCGTACCGACGAACAGCGCGTACAGGGACCAGCCGAACGCCGCCAGGACGCCCACCGAGACCAGGGTGTCCATGGTCGCCGCCCCGTGCCGCAGGTTGGTCCACGCGGCCCGGTGGAACGGCCACGCGCCCCACAGCACGACCGGCGCGGCCAGCGTCAGGGACGCCCACTGCCAGTACGTGAACTGCCACGCCGGGACCATCGCCAGCGCGATCACCGGGACGGCCAGGACGACCGAGACCACCAGGCGGTCCCGGAGCGTGAGCAGCTCGGTGTCCCGGGCACCGTCGGCGTCCCCGGCCGCCAGGGCCGGGTCCTCCTCGGGCGCCGGCAGCGCGGCCGTGTACCCGGTCTTCTCCACCTCCGCGACCACGGCCGCCAGGTCGTACCCGGCGGGCGTGGTGACCTTGGCCTTCTCGGTCGCGTAGTTGACCGTGGCGGTCACGCCGTCGAGCCGGTTGAGCTTCTTCTCGATCCGCATGGCGCACGACGCGCACGTCATGCCGCCGATCTCCAGGTCCACCGTGGTGACCGGCTCGTCCGTCCGGGACGGGGCGTCGGACATCGTGCCCTCTCCTTACTCCGCTGCTCGCGTCAGTCAGTCAGTCGTGTCGAGGACGAGGTGCGCCGTGCGCACCACGCCGTCGACCTTGAAGTCCAGGTACAGCAGGTACCGCCCGGGCGTGGGCGCCGACGTCACGAACGTGACGTCCGGGCCCGACACCGACCCCGGCGCGGGCTCGGCCCCCTCGGGGTGCACGTGCAGGTACGCGAGGTCGCCCGCACGCAGCGCCACCAGGTGCCCGTAGGCGCCGAGGTACGGCTCCAGGCCGGTCACCGGCTCGCCGTCCTGCGTGATGCGGGCCGTGAGCACCGAGTCGCCCTCCGTACCCAGGTCCCCGGTCAGCGTGGCCGTGTAGCCGTCCACCGTGTCCGACGCCGACACCCGGGTCGCGGGCTCGGCCGGCGCCCGACCCGCGACGTCCACCGTACGGCTGAGCGTCACGTTCTCGCCCGTCGCCGCGGGCACGAAGTCGGCGTACACCCGGTAGCTGCCCGCCTCGTCCCAGGCCCACGGGATCGACCAGGTGCCGTCGGCCGCCATCGTGGGGTGCACGTGGCGGAACCCGGCGCCGTCCGAGCGGACCACGACCAGGTGCAGCTCCTTGTCGTGCTCGGTGGCGAAGTCGGTGACGGCGGCGCCGTCGGCCGTCACCGTGAAGGACAGCGTGCCCTCCTCGCCGACGGCGTCGGGCGCGCGCACGGGGCCCAGGAGCAGACCGTCCTGCTCCAGCGAGAGACCCCGGACCGGTGTGCCGGCGTGGGCGTCGGTGTCGGAACCGCCGTGGGCGCCCGCGCCGGAACCACTCCCGGCGCCCGCACCGGACCCGCCGTGGGCGCCGTCGTCGGGACCGCCGCCGACGCCCACGGGTGCCGCGTGCTGTGCCCCGTCGCCTCCCGCCGCCGACCAGGCGGCGACGGTGCCGTCCGGGACCACGGCCCCGGCCACGGCGAACGTGACGGCGAACAGCGCCGCCAGCCCGCCGCCGTACAGCCCAAGGCGCTGGGGCGCGTTCACGAGAGGCGCTCCGCCGCGTACCCGGCCTCGTCCACGGCAGCCAGGACCGCCGCCTCGTCCAGCGCGTCGGCGCTGCGCACCACGAGCCTGCCCGTCGCGGCGCTCACGTCCACCTGCTCGACGCCGGGCAGCCGGCTCACCTCGCCGCGGACGGACATCTCGCAGTGCCCGCACGTCATGCCCGTCACCTGGTACTCGCTCGTCGCCATCGTCTTGCCTTCCACTCGTGCGATGCTACCCCTAGGGGGTAACCGTATGCGGCACACCATATACCCCTGCGGGGTATATGGGTCAACCCGGTCCCGCTCGTCTCCCGGCTCGGCCCGCCACCGCCGCCCGCCACCGCCGCCCGCGGCCTCGCCGCCCGGTCGCACCAGGACCCGGACCTGCACGGCCGCCAGGACGGCGGGCCGCGAGACGGTGGTCCGCCGTGTCCGGCACCGGTACGGTTCCGGCATGTTCACGCTGCAGGTACCTGATCTCGTCGCCGTCGCCGTCGCCGTCCTGCTCCTGGGGCTGTTCATCACGATCAGCGGCAACGCCCGGGCCAACGGGCAGGCGGTCGAGCGGATCGAGCGCAAGCTCGACCTCGTGATCAAGCACCTCGGCATCGAGGGGCCCGCCGCGGAGGGCATCGCGCCCGGCACCCTCGCCGAGATCGACCGGTGCATCCGCTCGGACCGGCGGATCGAGGCGATCAAGCTCTACCGTGAGGCCACCGGCGCGGGCCTGGCCGACGCCAAGCGCTGGGTCGAGCGCCGCGCGTCGTCGTACTGACGCCGCCCGCCCGTCCCGTCCCGGCGAGGTCACGGCCTCGGAAGGGCCCGCACGAGTGCGCGGTTTCGGGGACAGCTCACCCCGCTCCTCGATAGGCTCGTCCCGCACCGCCCGTGCGAGCTCCGGGCGGTCGCGTTCACCATGACGCCTGCACCAGGCGACGACGATCGAGGAGAGAAGCATGAGCCTGGTCTCGCGCGTGATGGAGAACCGCCGCTCGGTCGCGTCGGTCGGCGCGGTCACCCTGTTCGGCGCGGGGCTGGTCGGGTTCGCGCTCTGGTACGACGGCGAGGCGACGGCCGACGTGCACCTGAACGACTCGGGTGTCTGGGTGACCAACTCCGCCAAGCAGGAGCTGGGCCGGTTCAACTACGAGGCCAAGGCGCTGGACGGCACCCTCCTGGCCAACTCCGTGGGCTTCGACGTGGAGCAGGACGCGCAGCGGGTGCTGCTGAACAGCGTCGGCGACTCCTCGGCCAGCCCGGTGAACCCCGCGCTGCTCTCCCTGGAGGGCACCATGAAGTTCCCGCCGGGCGTGCAGGTCGCCTCCGGCGGCGCGACCACGGCCGCCTACGACCCGGAGTCCGGGCTGGCGTGGGTGCTGCCCTTCGACCAGGCAGCGTTCGACGAGAAGAAGACGAGGCCGACCGTCGAGGCCGGCCCGGGCGGCGCGATCGCGGTGGGCACGGACGGCACCGTCCACCTGGCGGTCCCCGCCGACGGCATGCTCTACACCGTGCCCACGGGCACCCAGGGCGTGGCGGAGGACGTCCAGGAGTCCGAGCTCCCGCTGGACGCCGACGCCGACGTCCAGGTCTCCGCCGTCGGTGACGAGCCGGTGGTGCTGGACCGGTCGAGCGCGACGCTCGTGCTGCCCGGCGGGGACACCGTCCCCGTCGAGGACGGCGCGCAGGGCGTGCTGCAGCAGCCGTCGGCCGCCTCGCACGTCGTGGTGGTCGCCGTTCCCGAGGGCCTGGTCTCCCAGCCGCTGGGCGGTGGCGACCCGACGCGGCAGACGACGTCGGCGGGCGTGCCCGCCGCCCCGGTCCAGCTCGGCGGGTGCGTCTACGGCGCCTGGGCGGAGTCGGGCCAGGTCGTGCGCAACTGCCCGGACCGCGCCCACGACGTCGACCAGGTGCTGGAGGGTCTGGCGCCCACGTCGAAGCTCGTCTACCGGGTCAACCGGAACGTGATCGTCCTGAACGACGTGGCGGACGGCACGCTCTGGATGGCCGCCGACGAGTTCGAGATCATCGACGCCTGGAACCTGAAGCAGCCCGAGAACTCCAAGGACAAGGAGAAGACGGAGTCCGAGGAGACCACGCCGGAGCAGGTGGACCAGCTCGTCGCGGACCGCAGCAAGCCCAACCGCCCGCCGGAGCCGCAGCCCGACGACATCGGCGTGCGCCCGGGCCGCACGACGGTGCTGAACGTGCTGGGCAACGACATGGACCCGGACGGCGACGTCATGACGGTCTCGGTCGAGGGCGAGGTCGACGGTGACGCCGCCGTCGACCGGGTCCTGGACGGCGCGGCGCTGCAGGCGAACGTGCCCGCCGACGCGACCGGGAGCATCACGTTCAAGTACCAGGTCGACGACGGCCGGGAGAACGGCACCGCCACGGCGTCGGTGAAGGCCCGGATCGTCCCGCTGGAGGAGAACAACCCGCCCGAGCAGCCGGGTGAGCCGAAGCTGGAGGTCGGTCAGGGTGGCATCGGCGTCATCAAGGTGCTGCCCTACTTCAAGGACCCGGACGGCGACGACCTGTTCCTGTCCAACGCGTCCACCGCCGACCCCAAGGACGAGGTCCGGTTCCGGCCCGACGGCACCATCGAGTTCCGCGACGGCGGCACCACGGTGGGCAGCAAGATCGTCGACGTCACGGTCTCGGACGCGCTGAACGCGCCGTACCAGGGCAAGGTCAAGATCAACGTCTCGGCCGCGAACGTGCCGCCGATCCCCGTCCAGGACCATGTCACGGTGCTGGCGGGCGAACCGGTCACCGTGGCACCGCTGAGGAACGACGCCGACCCCAACGGCGACGACCTGCAGCTCACCAAGGTCTCCGACGAGCCCGGCGCCGAGATCACCACCAACGCCACCGCGAACACGTTCCAGTTCGAGACCGACCAGCCTGGCTCGTACGACGTGACCTACCAGGTCTCCGACGGGCCGAACCCCGCCACCGGCCTGGTCCGGGTGGACGTGGTGACCCCGCCGGACGACGGCGGCGTGCCGGTGGCCGTGTCCGACCAGGTGCTGCTGCCCACCGGTGGCACCGCCCTGGTGGACGTGCTGGCCAACGACACCGACCCCGCCGGCGGCGTGCTCGTGGTGCAGAACGTGGAGGTGGCGCCGAACGCCCGCGTCAGCGTCTCCGTGCTCAACCACCAGATCCTCAAGGTCTCCGAGCTCAAGCGGCTCGAGGGCCCGGTCGTGGTGCACTACACGGTCGCGAACGGGGCGGGCACCGTGGCGGGTCAGGTGCGGGTGGTGCCGATCCCGGCGCCGGCGCAGCTGCGCCCGCCGGAGGCCGGGCCGGACACCGCGACCGTGCACACGGGCGACGTGGTGACGATCCCGGTGCTGAAGAACGACACGCACCCCGACGGGCTGGAGCTCACCCTCAACGACGAGCTGCAGGAGGCCCCGCCGGCCAGTGCGGGCGAGGCGTTCGTCGCCGAGGACACCGTCCGCTTCCGCGCGGGCGACGAGGCCGGCACCGTGCACGCCGTGTACGAGGTCGTGGACTCCAACGGCCAGAAGGACTCCGCCCAGGTCACCATCGACGTGGTGGACGCCCCGGAGAACGGCGCCCCGCAGCTGCCGGACATCGAGGCCCGCGTGCTGGCGAACGGCATCGTGCGGATCCCCCTGCCGCTGGACGGCACCGACCCCGACGGCGACCACGTCACCCTGAGCTCCATCTCCGGTGCCCCCGCCCAGGGCACCGCCACCATCGTGGACGGGTTCATCGACTACCAGGCCTCGGAGGACGCCGCAGGCCTGGACACGTTCACCTACCAGGTCACCGACACCCGCGGCGCACCCGCCGAAGGCCTGGTCCGCGTGGGAGTCGCCGCTCCCCCGGCGTCCAACCAGAAGCCGCAGGCGATCGACGACGAGACGACGGTCCGCCCCGGCCGCACGGTCGCCGTCGCCGCGCTGGAGAACGACTCCGACCCGGACGGCGACCAGATCGGCCTGTACACCAAGGGCTTCGAGGGCACCGAGGAGATCGGCGTCGACCCGAAGGCGGTCGAGGACGACGTGGTGCTGACCGCGCCGGAGGAGGAGGGGGCCTACTCCTTCTACTACGGCATCCAGGACACGTACAAGGAACGGGCCAGCAGCGCGATCACCGTGAACGTCGAGCGCGACGCCCCGCTGCTGCGCCCGGTCGCCCGCGACGACGTGGTGACGGCCGACGACGTCGAGGGCTCGTCCAGCGTGACGGTCGACGTGCTCGCCAACGACTCCGACCCCGACGGTGTCGCCGCCGACCTGGAGGTCTCGGTGGACGAGAGTCTGGAGGGCGTGACGGTCGCGGAGGACGGGCGCGTCCAGGTCCGGCTCGCCGAGAGCGCGCAGGTCATCACGTACACGGTGACGGACATGGACGGGCTGGAGGCCAAGGCGTTCGTGCGGGTGCCGGGCGACCAGTCCCGTCCGCACGTGAAGCCGGGCCTGGAGCCGCTCAAGGCGACCACGGGCGAGCCCCTGACCATCGACCTGGCCGAGTACGTGGTGGTCCGTGAGGACCGGGAACCGCGCATCACCGAGGAGAAGACGGTCAAGGCCCTGGAGGGCTCCGTCTCCGTCGAGGACGCGGACACGCTGGTCTACACCTCGGCGGCGGACTACGCCGGGCCGGCCTCGGTCAGCTTCGAGGTCACGGACGGCTCGGGGCCGGACGACGCCGAGGGCCTCACGTCCGTGCTGACGCTCCCGGTCGACGTGACCCCGGCCAAGAACATGCCGCCGAAGGTCACGGGCACCCCGGTGCTGGAGGTCGCTGCCGCCGAGGAGGCGACCGTGGACCTGTCCCGGTACGTCAAGGACCCGGACAAGGACGACCTCACGTACCGAGTCACGGGCGGCGAGGGCATCACGACCTCCGTCTCCGGCGCCACCATCACCGGCGAGGTCGACGTGGCGGTACCGAAGGGCACCGTCCGGGAGCTGCCGATGACCGTCTCCGACGGGTTCAACCCGCCCGTCGAGGCGAGCCTGACCGTGAAGGTCGTGCCGTCGACCCGCTCGCTCGCGCAGACCACCGACGACGTGGTGACGGACGCGCACCAGGGCGAGCCCACGACCATCCCGGTCCTCGCCAACGACGTCAGCCCGTTCGAGGGCGAGCCGCTCACGCTCACGGGCTCCCCCACCGTCGACACGGGCCAGGGCACCCCGGCGTATCAGGGTGACCAGCTCGTGGTGACCCCCGCGGCGGACTTCACGGGCACCCTGGTGGTCCGCTACCGCGTCGCGGACGCCACCGGCGACCCGGACCGGGAGGTCGACGGCCTCGCCCGCCTCACGGTGCTCGGCAGGCCGGACGCACCGCGCGCGCCGCGGGTCGAGGAGGTGCGCTCGGAGACGGTGGTGCTGAGCTGGGACCAGCCGAACAACAACGGCTCGGACATCACCGGTTACACGCTGCGCACCCAGAACGGGCAGGAGCACGCGTGTGCCACGACCACCTGCACCTTCGACGGTCTGCAGAACAACGTGAAGTACCGGTTCACGGTGGTGGCGACGAACGACGTCGGCGACTCCGAGCCGTCCCCGGCCTCCCGGGAGGCCCGCCCGGACGAGAAGCCGGACAAGCCCGCCCCGCCGAGCCTCGAGTTCGGGGACAGCAAGCTCACGGTGTCGTGGAAGAACCGGACCTACACCGACCGGTCCCCGATCGAGTGCGTGAACCTGGAGATCAGCCCGCCGCCGGCCGACGGCGTGACCCAGAAGACCTGCGTCGCGGGCAGCCCGATCACGTGGGAGGGCCTGGAGAACGGCACGGCGTACACGGTGCGGGTGCAGGCCAAGAACGACGCGCCCGACCCTTCCGACTGGAGCGACCCCTCCGCTCCCGAGGTTCCCGCCGCACCTCCGGCCGCTCCCGCGGCCCCGACGGCCACGCGGGTCAACACGGCCGTGGGCGGCCAGATCACGGTCAGGTGGACCGCTCCGGCGAACAACGGTGACGCGATCGACAAGTACTGGCTGGGCGTCTACACCGACGGCCAGCTCGTCAAGGCGATCGACACCACCGACACCGAGCAGACCGTCCAGGACCTCTCGACCGGCTCCTCGTACAAGTTCCGTGTGCGGGCCACCAACAAGGCCGGCAACGGGGAGGCCAGCCCGTTCTCCAACGAGGTGGTGCCCTACGGCACCCCGGACCGGCCTGGCACGCCCTCCGCGTCCCTCGGGTCCACGACCAGCGGCCAGGCGGACGTGGCGTGGGGCCGGATCGGCGAGTTCCGGGGTACGGGGCACCGGTACGAGGTACAGGCGAACGGCGCGGGCGCGCAGAACGCCGGCGACACCACCTCGCACACCTACAGGCCGCTGACCAACGGCACCTCGTACACGTTCCAGGTGCGGGCCTGCAACGACTACATCTGCTCCGACTGGTCGGCGTCGTCGAACGCGGTGACGCCGTACGGCCCGCCGCCCACGCCGAGCATCAGCGCCGCCGGCGGCGGCGGCCAGGTGACGTTCACGTGGGACGCCCGGGCCACCAACGGCCGGCCCACCACGGTCCGCGTCACCGGGGCGATCACCAGCACGGCCAAGAGCGGGACCGAGTCCGCGAGCGCGAGCGCCGGCCAGACCAAGCGGGCGTGCGTGACGGTGACCGACTCCGAGGGCAACTCCGCCCAGAAGTGCGCCGAGGGCACCGCCCTGACCCCGAGGGCGTGGCTCAGCTACGGCTCCGAGGTGAGCTGCGCGGGCACGTGCCGGCACTGGGTCGTCAACTGGTCGGGCTTCGACTCCGGCAACCACCAGGTCGCCTGCTGGGCAGGTGACACGTCGCGGTACGACGCCGACAGCCCGAGCTACTGGCACGACATCCACCCGCCGCACCCGAACACGTGGTCGGGCGCCACCAAGTACTCGATGAACGGGACCAGCGGGTCCAAGGAGCTCCCGTGCTTCATGGGATCCCAGTACAACGGGGCGGAGGTCGCGTTCTACGTGGACGGCGAGCGGTACCAGATCTCGAGGTGGAACAGCTAGCGCGCCGCGGGTCCTGACCCCGGGTCGCTCGCGGGGGCGAGCCGCGTGGCCGCCTCCAGCAGCGCCCTGGTGCCGCGGGTCAGGGCACGCAGGTCCTCGACGTCGAGCAGGGCCAGCAGGTCGGGCGGCAGCTCCTCGTCGTGCGCGACAATGCGCCGGATCGTCTCGCTGCCCTGCTCGGTGCTGGTGACCCGCCGCACCCGGCCGTCGGCCGGGTCCGGTGTGCGCCGGGTCATCCCGGCCGCGGTGAGCCGGTCGAGGATGCCCGACACGGTGGCCGCCGAGACGCCGAGGGCGTCGGCCAGCCGCTGCGGCGTCGACTCGCCGTCCACCTGCACGAGCGCCAGCGCCCGGAGCTGCTGCACGGTCAGGTCGGTCTCCAGCAGCGGTACCAGCCGGGTGGCGAAGAACTCCTCGCCGAGCCGACGGTGCAGGGTGGCGAGCTCGGCGACGAGCTCGGCGCGGGTCTGGTCGGTCACGGGGTGACTTTAGCGGCCCCGGGCCGGGCCGTGACCGGTGCGGAAGCCGCGGTTGCGGGGCGGGAACCCCGGCAGGATCCTTTGCGTTAGGCAAAATACTGCGCCGACGGAGTCGCGGGACCCCGGCGTATCCCCCCAGAACTGGAGGCAGTGTGTTCCGTCTTGCCCGAATGTCGCTCGCGAACCGCGCGCTCGTCGCGCTCGCGACGACAGCCGTCTTCCTCGTCGGCATCTTCAGCATGGGGCAGCTCCGCCAGGAACTCATCCCGTCGATGACCGTGCCCATGGTCGCGGTCACCGCGGCCGACCCGGGCACGTCGCCGGAGATCGTCGCCGAGCGGGTCACCGAACCGATCGAGAACGCCGTCCAGGGCGTCGACGGCGTCACGGGCGTGACGTCGACCGTCGCCACGGGCCTCTCGGTGACCAGCGTCGAGCTGGAGTACGGCACCGACGTGGACGCCGTCGAGCAGGAGGTGAGCTCGGCCCTGGGCGGTCTGAGCGACCTGCCCGAGGACGTCGAGCCGGAGGTCATGGCCGGTTCGCTGGACGACCTGCCGGTGATCCAGCTCGCCGTCTCGGGCAACGGCAGCGAGCGCGAGCTCACCGACGCCATCGACTCGGTGCTGGTCCCGGAGCTGTCGGGCATCGCCGAGGTCCGCGACGTCACCGTCACCGGCGTCACCGAGCGCCAGGTCGTGATCGAGCCCGACGACGAGAAGCTCGCCGCCGCCGGCCTCACCGCCGCCCAGCTCTCGACGCTCCTCCAGGACAACGGCACGGTCATGCCGGTCGGCTCCATCACCGAGGACGGCACCACGAGCAGCGTCCAGGTCGGCACCTCGGTCGCCTCCGTCGAGGAGCTGGAGGACCTGCCGATCCTTCCCGCGGCGGGTGCCGCGGGGGCGGGTTCCGGTGCGGCGGCGGGCCCCGGCGGTGCAGGCGCCGTCCCGGAGGCCTCCGACGCCGGCACCGGCGCGGCCGACGTCGTCCACCTCGGCGACGTCGCCGAGGTGAGCGTGCAGGACGTGCCGCCCACCTCCTACTCCCGGCTGGACGGCGAGCCGTCGCTCGCCGTGGCGCTGACCAAGACCCCGGACGGCAACACGGTGGACGTGTCGCACGCGGTGCACGACGTGCTGACCGACGTGGAGGACGAGCTCGACGCCGACGGCGTGACCACCGTGGTGACGTTCGACCAGGCGCCGTTCATCGAGGAGTCGATCGAGGGGCTGACCACCGAGGGCGGCCTCGGCCTCCTGTTCGCGGTGCTCGTGATCCTGGTGTTCCTCGCCTCGCTGCGCGCCACGCTGGTCTCCGCGATCTCGATCCCCCTGTCGCTGGCGGTCACGTTCGCCGCCATGAACCTCACCGGCTACACGCTGAACATCCTCACGCTCGCGGCCATGACCATCTCGATCGGGCGCATCGTGGACGACTCGATCGTCGTGATCGAGAACATCAAGCGGCACCTGTCCTACGGCGAGGACCGCGTCCACGCGATCGTCACCGCCGTGCGCGAGGTGGGGGCCGCGATCACCGCCTCGACGGTGTGCACCGTGGCCGTGTTCGCGCCGATCGCGCTGGTCGGCGGCATGGCGGGCGAGCTGTTCCAGCCGTTCGCCGTCACCGTGGCCATCGCCATGGGTGCGTCGCTGGTCGTGGCGCTGGTCGTGGTGCCGGTGCTGGCCTACTGGTTCATCAAGGTCCCGGCGCAGCCCGGCGGCGGCGTCGCCCTGCGCGAGGCGGCCGAGGAGAAGGAACGGCGCGGTGTCTGGCAGCGTGCGTACGTGCCGTCGCTGGCCGCGGCGCTGCGCCGTCCCGCCGTGACCCTGGGCATCGCCGTGGCGCTGCTGGCCGGCACCGTGGCCCTCGTGCCCCGCATGGAGACCAACTTCATCGGCGCCGCCGGGCAGGACACCCTCTCGGTGACGCAGGAGTTCGAACCGGGCACGTCCCTGGCGGCACAGGACGACGCCGCGAAGGAGGTCGAGGACGTGCTCTCGGGTGTCGACGGCGTCAAGACCGTGCAGACCACCGTCGGTTCCGGCGACGGCATGGCCGCCGCGTTCGGCATGGGCGGGGGCGGCAGCAGCGCTACCTTCGCCCTCACCCTGGACGAGGACGCCGACGGCACGGCCGTGCAGGACGAGGTGAGCGACGCGCTCGACGCCGCCACCCTGGACGGCGAGGTCACCGTGGCCGCGGGCGACGCCGGCTTCGCCAGCAGCACCGTGGACCTCGTGGTCACCGCGCCCGACGCCGAGGGCCTGGCCGAGGCGGCGAGCACCGTCGAGGACGCCGTGACGGACCTGGACGGCGTCGACGGCGTGACGAACAACCTCGCCGCGGAGCAGTCGACCGTGCAGGTGACCGTCGACCGGGACGCCGCGGCCGAGGCCGGGCTCACCGAGCAGGCCGTCTCCGGTCTGGTGGCCGGTGCCATGAACGAGTCCAGCATCGGCACCCTCGACCTGGCGGGCTCGTCGCGGGACGTCGTGGTGGCGGGTGACGTGCCCGCGACGACCGACGAGATCGAGGAGATCCAGGTGCCGACGGCCGCAGGGATGATCCCGCTGAGCGACCTGGTGACGGTCGAGCGGGTGTCGGCCCCGGCGTCGGTCACGCGGGTGGACGGCGAGCGCAGCGCCACCGTCGCGGTCACGCCCGCCGGGCAGGACCTGGGCTCGCTGACGGTCACCCTGACCGAGGAGATCGACGGTCTCGACCTGCCCAGCGGCGCGGAGGTGACCATGGGCGGCGTGGCGGCCGACCAGGCCGACGCGTTCGCCGACCTCGGCCTGGCGCTGCTGGCGGCCATCCTCATCGTGTACCTGGTGATGGTGGCGACGTTCCGGAGCATCGGGCAGCCGCTGATCCTGCTGGTCTCGGTGCCGTTCGCGGCCACGGGCGCGCTGGGCGCGCTGCTGCTGACCGGGACGCCGCTCGACGTCGCCGCTCTGATCGGCCTGCTGATGCTGGTGGGCATCGTGGTGTCGAACGCGATCGTGCTCATCGACCTCATCAACCAGTACCGCGCCGACGGGCGGGCCCTGGACGAGGCGGTCCGGGAGGGGGCACGGCAGCGTCTGCGGCCCATCGTGATGACGGCAGCCGCGACCATCCTCGCGCTGACGCCCATGGCGTTCGGCCTCACCGGCGGCGGGGCGTTCATCTCGCAGCCGCTGGCGCTCGTGGTGATCGGCGGGCTCGTCTCCTCGACCCTGCTGACGCTCTACGTGGTGCCGGTGATCTACACGCTGTTCGAGCGCCGGTCGGAGGACCGCACCTCCAAGCGTGCAGCGCGGGCGGTACGGCGCGCTGAGAAGGCGCAGGCCAAGGCGGCGGAGGCGGCCCGTGTCGCGCAGCGCCTGGCCGGGGACACGGCCCGGTAGGCAGTCGCCGGGCGCCCGCGGACTGAGCTGGCGCCCGGCGGACGGGCAGGCTGCGGACGGGGCAGACGGCGGAGCGACGCAGGCTGCGACGGGACAGACCGCGGACCGACGCAGGCAGGACCGACCCGCGGCACGGCGAACAGACCGGTGCGCGCCAGACGGGCGGAGTGCAGGCGGTCGCCCCGGGCCGAGCCGCCCCAGGCCCAGCCGCCCCGGGCCGAGCCGCCCCAGGCCCAGCCGCCCCGGGCCGAGCCGCCCCAGGCCCAGCCGCCCCGGGCGGAGGTGCCCCGCGCAGGTGGGTTGCGCTGCGTAGACGTTGTCTACGCAGCGCAACGCACCTCCGTCACCATGTGTCTCCGCGGGGCGCCGCGATCCATCCGAAATCGTAGAGTTGTCCCGTGACGGACACCCCCGCGACCTCCCCCGAACCGTTCGCGCCCCGCACCGCCCCCGAGGCGATCGAGGACCTGCGCGCCCGGTTGCGGATGACCCGCTGGCCCGACGCGCCGCAGGACGTGGGGTGGACGCTCGGCACGGACCTCGACTACCTCCGCGACCTGGTCGCGTACTGGGCGGACGGCTTCGACTGGGCGGCGCAGGAGGCCGCGCTGTCCCGGCTGCCCCGGTTCCGCGCCCGGGTCGGCGGACTGGGGATCCACTACGTGCACGCGCGCGCCGTCACGCCGTCCGGCCCGGTGCTGCCGCTGGTCCTGTGTCACGGCTGGCCCGACGCGTTCTGGCGGTACTCGAAGGTGGTCCCGCTGCTGACCGACCCGGGCGCGCACGGCGCCGACCCGGCCGATGCCTTCGACGTCGTGGTGCCCGACATGCCAGGGTTCGGGTACTCGGACCGGCCGTCCGGGCAGCCGCTGAGCTCGATCGCCGTCGCCGACCTGTGGGCCGCGCTCCTGCGCACGCTGGGTTACGAGCGGTTCGGCGCGGCGGGCGGCGACATCGGCAGCCACGTCAGCCGCTACCTCGCGCTCGACCACCCCGACCGGGTGGTCGCCGTGCACCGGATGGACGGCGGCCTGCCCGTCTTCGCCGACGACCCGGCAACCCTCCGGCCGCAGGAACGGGCCTGGTTCGCCGAGGCCGCCGGCTGGAACGCCTCCGAGGGTGCGTACGGCGCCCTGCACCGCACCAAGCCGCAGACCCTGGCGGCCGCACTCACCGACTCGCCCGCCGGCCTGGCCGCGTGGATCGTGGAGAAGCTGCACTCCTGGAGCGACGGCGGCATCGAGCGCTGGTCGCGGGACGACGTGCTCACGCTGCTGTCGATCTACTGGTTCACGGGGACGATCGGCTCCTCGACGCGCATGTACACCGCCAACTCCGCGATCCCCGCCGCACAGCTGACCCGCCGGGTCGAGGTGCCGTCCGGGTTCTCGCTGTTCCCCGGTGACATCGTGCGGCCCCCGCGCGCCTGGCTGGAACGCACGGCCAACACCGTCTCGGTGACGGAGCCGGCGCGCGGCGGCCACTTCGCCCCTTTCGAGGAACCGGAGCTCTACGCCGAGGAGCTCCGCGCCTTCTTCCGCCCGTACCGCCGGCCCTGAACCGGGCCGCCCACCCCTGCCCCGCCTCATCCTTGCCCCAGGTCGGCAGTTTGCCCCACGAACTCGGCAGTTTGCTTCGAGGTCGGCACAGGCCTGTACCGACCTCGAAGCAAACTGCCGACCGGCACAGCGCACGGCGCACACCGCAGGCCGGCGCAGCGCACACCGCAACCTGCCGAGCTGGACCGCCCCTCAGCGAGCCGCCGTGCTCACCACTGTGCCGACGCCCCTCGCGGTGACACCGTGCGGGGCACGCCCCAGGGGTTGTCGTCGCGCAGCGGCGGCGGCAGCAGGGCCTGCGGGGCGTCCTGGAACGTGACACCGCGCAGGAAGCGAGCGATCGCGGCGGTGCCGACCGACGTGCCGTCCATGGTCGTCGCGGGCCACGGCCCGCCGTGCTGCATCGCGGGGGTCACCGCGACACCCGTGGGCCAGCCGCCCAGCAGCACGCGCCCGGCGTGCTCGCCGAGCCGGGCCACGAGCACCGACAGGTCCGCGCGCGTCTCCCCCGCACCGAGGTGCAGGGTCAGCGTCAGGTTGCCCGGGAACAGCTCGCCGACGACGGCGGCCAGGTCGGTGCCGCGCGGGTACTCGACGATGACGGAGAACGGCCCGAACACCTCGTCCAGCAGCGCCGGCCCGGCCGTCCGCAGCACGTCCAGCGGCACGGAGACGAACGTCGGCGTCGCCCACCCCTGGCCATCGGTGTCCCGCCGGAACCCGCCGGGGCGCACCACGCGGACCCCGTCCACCCCCAGGACCTCGGAGACGCGCCGCTCGTACCCGTCCGCGATCGACGGGTTGAGCAGCCGGTGCTCGGCGACGTCCGCGGCGGCGGCGACCACGGCGTCGTCGTAGGCCGTGCCCTCCGGGACGAGCAGGAAGCCCGGCTTGGTGCAGAGCTGCCCGGCCGATCCGGAGACGCTGGCGACGTACCCGGCCAGCAGCTCGCCACCGCGCTCCTCCAGCGCCGCTGCCGAGACGAGCACTGGGTTGACGCTGCCCAGCTCGCCGAAGAACGGGACCGGGTCGGGCCGGGCGGCCGCCCGCGCGGCCAGGAGCTGCCCCACGCGCTGGGACCCGGTGAAGGCCGCGGCCCGCACCGCCGGGTGCTCCAGCAGCGCCACGCCGGCGTCCTGGCCCGTGACGAGCTGGAGCGTGCCCTCCGGCAGGCCGGCCTCGACCAGCGCGCCGGCCACGAGCTCTGCGACCCGCTCCGACAACCGGGGGTGACCCGGGTGCGCCTTGACGATCACCGGGCAGCCCGCCGCGAGCGCCGCCGCCGTGTCCCCGCCGGCCACGGAGAACGCGAACGGGAAGTTGCTGGCCGCGAAGTTGAGCACGGGGCCCACCGGCCACAGGCTGCGGCGCAGGTCCGGGCGGGGGCCGAGCACGAAGTCGGGGTCGGCCTCGTCGAGGCGCACGTCGAGGTAGGCGCCGTCGGCCACGACGTGCGCGAACAGCCGTAGCTGCACCCGGGTGCGGGTGAGCTCGCCGCGCAGCCGGGCCTCGGCGAGGCCGGTCTCCTCCTGGGCGATCGCGACCAGCTCGTCGGCGTGGTCGCCGAGCGTCGCGGCGGCAGCGCGCAGGGCTCCCGCGCGGACCTCGGGCGGCGCCTCGGACAGCGCGGTGAACGCCTCGGCGGCGAGGCGGGCGACGTCGTCGACGGCGAGGTCGGGTGCCGTGGTGGCGGTCATGGGTGTCGGCTCCTCAGCGGTTCTCGGTCGGGCTCAGGTGGTGCGGTCCGGCGGCCGGGCGGGGTCGGCGCCCGGCTCCGGGACGGGTCAGAAGACGAACCCGGTGGGGAACGGGTCGCTCGGGTCGAGCAGGTAGTTCGCGGTGCCGGTCACCCAGGCGCGCCCGGTGATGGTGGGCAGGACGGCGGGCAGGCCGGCGACCGTGGTCTCCCCCACCAGGCGCCCGACGAACCGGCTGCCGATGAACGACTCGTTGACGAAGTCGGTCCCCAGCGCCAGCTCACCGCGCGCCCACAGCTCGGCCATGCGGGCCGAGGTCCCGGTGCCGCACGGCGACCGGTCGAACCAGCCGGGGTGGATGGCCATGGCGTGCCGGGACAGCGTCGCGTCCGAACCGGGGGCGATGAGCTCGACGTGGTGGCAGCCCTCGACCCCGTCGAGCTCCGGGTGCCTCGGCATGGCGGTCTCGTTGATGGCGTCCATGATCGCGAGCCCGGCGGACAGCAGGTCCTGCTGGCGCTCGCGGTCGAAGGGCAGCTTGAGGTCGTCGAGGTCGACCAGGGCGTAGAAGTTGCCGCCGAACGCCATCGAGTAGGGCACGGTGCCGTAGCCGGGCACCTCGACCTCCTGGTCCAGCGCGGTGACGAAGCTGGGCACGTTCTCGATGGTCACGGCGTCCGCGTGGCCGTCGCTGACGGCGACCTTCGCGACCACCAGCCCGGCGGGCGTGTCGAGCCGGATCTCGGTGACCGGCTCGACCACGTCCACCATGCCTGTCTCGACCAGCACGGTGGCCACACCGATGGTGCCGTGCCCGCACATGGGCAGGCAGCCGGACACCTCGATGTAGACCACGCCCCAGTCGCAGTCGGGCCGGGCGGGCGGCTGCAGGATGGCGCCGCTCATCGCGGCGTGCCCCCGCGGCTCGTTCATGAGGAACTGCCGCAGCTCGTCCATGTGCTCCATGAAGTACAGCCGGCGGTCGTTCATGGTCTCGCCGGGGATGAGCCCCACGCCGCCGGTGACGACGCGCGTGGGCATGCCCTCGGTGTGCGAGTCGACGGCGGTGATGGTCCTGCTGCTGCGCATGGCGCCTCCCTGTGCTCGGCCCGGCCCGGTCAGCGCGAGGCGATGTAGCTGAGCGCGGCCTCGGTGTCCTTGCGCACCTGTGCCTCGTGCTCCGCGGACAGCGGGCCGCGCGGCGGGCGGGTGGGCCCACCGTAGCTCTGCCCGGCGATGTCGATCGAGTGCTTGATGGCCTGCACGAACTCGGTGCGCGAGTCCCAGCGGAACACGGGCACGAGGTGGCGGTACAGCTCGCGTGCCTCGTCGATCCGGCCCGCGGTGACCAGGTCGTAGATCTCGACGGCCTCGCGCGGGAACGCGTTGGGGTACCCGGCGAACCAGCCGACGGCGCCCGCGACCAGCGACTCGAACAGCAGGTCGTCGGCCCCGGCGATGACGTCGAGGTCGGGGGCGAGCTCCTTGATCTCCAGGACCCGCCGCACGTCGCCGGAGAACTCCTTGACGGCCACGACGTTCTCGAGCTGCGCGAGCTCGGCCAGGATGTCGGGCGTCAGGTCGACCTTGGTGTCGATCGGGTTGTTGTAGACCATGATCGGCAGGCCCACCTCGTTGACCGCGGCGTAGTGGGCGATCACCTCGGACCGGTTGGCCCGGTAGATCGTGGGGGGCAGCAGGAGCACGCCGTCGGCGCCGTCCTCGGCGGCGAGCTCGGCCCAGTGCCTGGCCTGGTGCGAGCCGACGCCGTGCACGCCGGCCACGACGAGCCCGCGCCCGTTCACGGCCTGCACGGCGGTCTGGATGACCCGGCGACGCTCGTCGTCGGTGAGGGAGGAGTACTCGCCGAGCGACCCGTTCGGGCCCACGCCGCGGCAGCCGTTGTCGATGAGGAACTCGCAGTGTGCGGCGAACTTCTCGTGGTCGACGGCGAGGCCCGCCGGCGCCGACTCGTCGGGCGTGAAGGCGAGCGTGGTGGCGACGATGACGCCGCCGAGGTCGAAGCGCTGGTTCATGGGAGGTCTCCTGTGGTTGTGATGCTGTCGGAAGAAGAGGTCGGTGGTGCGGGCAGGGCCGCGAGGTCGCCGAGCCGGACCGGCACGACGAGGGGACGCCGGTCGACGCCGGGCGCGGCCCCGGCGTCGCCGAGCAGCTCCTGGAGCGTGCGGCCGCACGTGCGGGCCTGGCACGGGCCGAGCCCGGCGCGGCTGGTGAGCTTGACGGAGCGGGCCTCGCGCGAGCCGGTCAGGTCGACCACCTCGCGCACGCGGCCGTAGGTGGTCTCCTCGCAGCGGCAGACGACGGTGTCGTCGCGCAGCCAGCGGACCCACCCGCCGCGGATGCCGTGGGCGGCCTCGATCCGGGCCGCGAAGCCGCGCGCCCGGTCCCGGGCGCGCACCGCGCGGGCAGCAGCGACCGACCCGAGGTCGTCCCCGGCCGCCGCCGTCCCGGCCACGGTGCCCTCCGCGAGTGCGGCGTCCGCCCCGCCGATGCCCGTGATCTCGCCCGCGGCCCACACGCCGGGTACGGACGTGGCCTGCGCGGCGTCGACCACCACGAACCGGCCGGGCGTCAGATCGCATCCGGCGGCGATCGCCAGCTCCAGGCGCGGCGTGAACCCGTGGCTCACGGCCACGGCGTCGGCCGCGACCTGCCGTTCGGTGCCGGGGACGGGTGCCCAGCGCGCATCCAGCCGTGCGACGGTGACCGCCTCGACCTGACCGTCCCCGTGCGCGGCCACCACGGCCTCGCCGGGGCGCCAGGGCACGCGGTGCGCCGCCAGCTCGCGGACGTACCCGGCGAGCTCACCGGCCTTGCCGGCCGCCCCGAGCAGCTCCCAGGGCCGGTCCAGCCAGCGCGCGAGGGCGCCGGTCCGGCTCGCCTCGTGCACCCCCAGCACGCGGGCCCCGGTACGCAGCAGCGACGAGGCGACGGGCAGCAGGAACGGCCCGGCCCCGGCCACCACGACCCGGCGCCCGACGGCGACCCGCTCCCCCTTGGCCAGCGCCTGCGCCGCCCCCGCCGTGTACACGCCGGGGAGCTGCCAGCCCGGGAACGGGAGGGTCCGGTCGTGGGCACCGGTGGCCAGCACCAGGGCGTCGGGCTCCAACGGCACGGCCTCGCGGCCCGCGCCGTCCGGCTCGCCGACGAGGACGTTGAGGCGCACGCCGTGATCGAGCCGCTCCAGGGACCACACCTGCGCCGACGGCAGCACCGTGACGGCCGGGTGCGCGAGCAGGCCCTCGCTCAGCGCGCGGTAGGTGCCCCACCGGTGGTGCAGCACCTGCTCCCGCCCGGCCGGGCGGACGGCGGGCAGGTGCCGCCAGTACTGGCCGCCGAGCACGTCGGCGGCGTCGAGCAGCGTGACCCGGGCGCCGGCGTCCGCGGCGGCCCGCGCGGCGGCGAGCCCCGCAGGACCCGCGCCCACGACGACGACGTGCCGCGCGCTCACCGCTCCCCCTCCGGCCGGTCCGCCGGGCCGCCCTGCCGCACCACGACGTCGCCGTCCTGCGCCCGGCGCAGGCAGGCCCGCACGTCCCGCAGGCCGTTGACCTCCACGAGGCAGTCGAAGCAGACGCCTATGCCGCAGAACACGCCGCGCGGCGCCCCCTCCCCGCCGGTCGTGCGCCACTGGCGCCGTCCGGCACCGAGCAGCACGCCGGCCACGGTCTGCCCGGCGGTGCCGGTGACGGCCTCGCCGTCGACCCAGACGGTCAGCGGCTGGTCCGGGCCCGGCCGCACCGGGTCGGCACCGGGTGGTATCCGGCGTGACGTCATGGTCGTGCTCCCTCGTGGTCGTTCTCCGGCGCGCCGGGGCGCAGCGCGTCGAGCGCGGGCCGGCCGGCCGCGTACGGGCGCGGGTCCACGGCGGGCGCGAACCCCAGCAGCGCGGCGGCCAGCAGGTCGCCGGTAGCGGGAGCCAGGCCGACGCCCGCCCCCTCGTGGCCGGTCGCGAACCAGAGCCCGGCCAGGGCCGGGTCCGCGCCGATCACGGGCAGGTGGTCGGGCATGTACGGCCGGAAACCGAGGTAGGTGCGCATGACGCCGGTCCGGGCGAGGAACGGGAACACCGCGACCGCGCGCCGAGCCATCTGGGCCAGGACCTCGGCGCGCAGCCGGTCGTCGAAGCCCACCTGCTCGCGGCTCGACCCGATCAGCACCGTCCCGCCCTGCGTGGACTCGACCACCGCGGAGGTCTGCAGCTCGGCGCCCGCGGACTGCGTGGCGGCGAAGTAGTCGCCGTCGTACACCTTGTGCCGGATGCGCTGCCGCATCGGCGTGGTCACGAGCACCATGCCGCGGCGGGGCCGCACCGGCAGCCACGAGCCGAGCCGCCGCGCGACGTCACCCGACCACGGACCGGCCGCCACGACCACGTCGCCGGCGGGAACGTCACCCTGCGTGGTGCTGACCCCGGTCAGGCGGCCGCCGTCGAGCAGCGGGCCGGTCACCTCGACCCCCGTGCGGACCACGGCTCCCGCCCGGCGCGCGGAGGCGAGCAGCGCCTCCGCCGCGGCCACGGGCTGCACCTGTGCGTCCTGCGGGTAGTGCACCGCTCCGACGACGCCGGGGGCGAGGTCGGGCTCCAGCTCCCGAGCCTGCCCGGGGGTGAGCTCCACCGCCTCGACGCCGGCCGCGCGCTGCGCGCTCGCGAAGGTCCGCAGCCCGTCCAGGCCGTCGCCGGAGGTGACCACGACCAGGCCGCCCTTGGCCTCGTGCTCGACCGACGGGAACCGGGGCCCGAGCTCGTCCGCGAGCTCGCCGGCCAGCTCCGCCCAGCGCCGCAGCGACACCCGGGCCAGCTCCAGCTCCGCGCCGGGGCCCTTGTCCGAGACCAGCAGGTTGCCCTCGCCGTGCGCACTGGTGGCCGACGCCGCCGCGCCCCGGTCGAGCACGGTCACCCGTGCCCCGGCCCGGGCGAGGGACCGGGCGCACGCGGCGCCCACGATCCCGGCGCCGACGATCACCACGTCCGCGGTCACGTCCACCCCTCCTCTGTCGACCGGCAGCCCGGTCGCCCTGTCCGCCTCATGGCTGCTGTCAGATGGCTGCTGTCAGATTCCTGCTGTCAGTTGCTGCTGTCACACGCTGCTGTCCCGGGCCCCGCCGTCGCCGGGCCCGCTGTCCGCCGCGCCGCGTGCCGGGCGCTCCCGCTCAGTCCTCGGGCTTGCCCGCCCACGTGCCGAGCGAGTGCCCGATGTGCCGCTCCATGAGCGCCTTGGCGCCCGGGCCGTCGCCGGCCGCGAGCAGGTCGAGCAGCTCGTGGTGCTCCTGCGCGGAGCTGGCCAGGGTGCCGCTGGCGACCATCGTGGACAGCCCCAGCAGCCGCGCCCGGTCCCGCAGGTCGGCCACGATCTCGCCGGCCACCGGGTTGCCCAGCAGACCCATCAGCCGCAGGTGGAACGCCTGGTCGGCCTGCAGATAGGCGACGAGGTCGCCCGTCCGTGCGCCCTCGACGATCTCGTCGGCGAGCGCACGGAACTCCCCGAGCTGCGCCACGGGGAACGACCTGGCGAGCCGTTCCATCCAGACCGGCTCGATCACGAGCCGGACCGCGGCGACGTGCCGCAGCGTCTGGTCGCTCACCCGCGTGACGCGGAATCCCTTGTTGCGCACCGCCTCCAGGAACCCGCGCCGCTCGAGGTCGAGCACGGCCTCCCGGACCGGCGTCGCGGACACGTCGAACCGCGCGGCCAACGTGGGCACCGAGACCAGCTCACCGGGCTCCAGCTCGCCGGCGACGATCGCCGCCACGAGGGCACGGTGCACCTGCTCGCGCAGGCTCGCGACCGGCGCGAGACGACGGACCGAGGGGGTCGATGATGCTGAGCTCATGGTGCTCTCCAGGGGTCGGGCTACGACAGTAGAATATTACACACGACGGAGAACTCGTCGTCAACGCCGCCAGAGGGTACCTGAGCGCAGCCCGGCTCGCCGGTCTTTCGCCCGCCAGAACCCGCGTTATTTCGCCGAAACGCGACGTTTACATTCACCCCGTCGACAGCACCGCTTCATCTCAGTAACATATCACGCATCACATATCGAAGGCGGGTCGGGTCGACGACGACCCCGCCGCGCCCGGGCCCTACCCGTACGACCACCCGACGCAAGTCACCGATCGAGAGGCCACACCGTGAAGCACCATCGGATCGCGACAGCAGCCATCGCCGTCGTCACGACTCTCACGCTCGCCGCGTGCGGCGGCGGCAGCAGCCAGAACGCCTCCTCCGGGGGCGGCGGGTTCACGGCCGAGCCCGCCACGGGCGGAACCGTCCACGTGCTGCAGAACGCCGACTTCTCCTACCTCGACCCGGCCCGCGGCTGGGACGGCGGCGTGAACAACTTCTACCGGCTCGTCTACCGCCAGCTCACGACCTCCGCTCCGGGCTCGTCGGACAACCCGACCGAGATCGTCCCGGACCTCGCCGAGTCCCTCGGTGAGGTGTCCGAGGACGGCCTGACCTGGACGTACACGCTCAAGGACGGGCTGAAGTTCGGCAACGGCGACCCCATCACCTCGGCCGAGGTGAAGTTCGGCATCTCCCGCGCCTGGGACCCGGAGATCGGCATCGGCTCCCCGTACCTCAAGCAGGTCATCGACGCCCCCGAGCGCTACGAGGGCCCGTACCGCACCGGCGACCTGCCGACCATCGAGACCCCGGACGAGAAGACGATCGTCTTCCACCTCAAGGAGCCGTTCCCCGAGTTCGACGCCGTGCTCTCCCAGGTGAACGCCACGCCGTTCCCGGAGGGCACCGGCGCCGGGGACGAGTTCATCCACGAGATCATCGCCTCGGGCCCCTACCAGCTCGCCGAGTACGTGCCGGGCAGCACCATCAAGCTCGAGCGCAACGAGAACTGGGACCCGGCCACCGACGAGGTGCGCGCAGCCAAGCCGGACGCCTGGGAGTTCACCATCGGCCTGGACCCGGCCACCATCGACGAGCGCCTGATCGCCGGGCAGGGGGCGGACGTCAACGCGATCGCCGGCACCGTCCAGCCCGCCACGCTCCCCCGCCTGCAGACGCCGCAGCTCAAGGAGCGCACGCTGCAGCTGCCGGGCATCTGCACCACGTACATGGGTCTGAACACCACCAAGAAGCCGCTCGACGACGTCCGGGTGCGCCAGGCCATCAGCTACGCCATCGACCGCAACGCCATCGTCAACGCGAGCGGCGGCACGCAGCTCGGCGAGCCGTCCACGACGATCCTGCCCAAGACCGTGGCCGGTCACAAGGACTTCGACCTGTACCCGTCCGCGGACGGCACGGGCGACGTCGAGGCCGCGCAGAAGCTGCTGGACGAGGCCGGGCTGTCCGACGGGTTCACCCTGACGCTCGACATCCGCGCCCAGGAGTCCATGCAGGCCCAGGGCGAGGCGGTCCAGCAGGCGCTGGAGCGCATCGGCATCACGGTCGAGCTCAACCTCATCGACACCGCCACCTACTACGAGACCATCGGCACCCCGTCGCAGCAGCACGACGCCGCCATCACCGGCTGGTGCCCGGACTGGGCCTCCTCGGCGGCCACCTTCATCCCGCCGCTGTTCGACGGCCGGAACATCTACGAGAAGGGCAACTCGAACCTCGCCCAGCTGAACGACGCGGACGTCAACGCCCGGATCGACGAGATCAAGGCGATGACCGACATCGACGCCGCCAACAAGGAGTGGGGCGACCTCGACGAGCAGATCCTCGAGCTGGCCCCGATCGTGCCGCTCATGGTCGCCAGGACCGTGTCACTCCCTGGCGAGAACGTGACCGGCCTGTTCTCCTCGGCGAACGCGGCGACCGGCGGCATCGACTACGTCGGCGTCGGTCTCAAGGACCCTGAGAAGGGCTGATCCATGACGTCCTCCCCGACCGATCTCACGACGGCGAAGCCCGTCGAGGCCGGGACCGACGCCACCCCCGAGGCGCCGGCGGCAGCAGCCGCCGGCGCCGTCCGGGCGGGTGCCGGCGGAACCTGGCAGGCCCTGCGCCGCGACGTCGGCGCCATGCTCGGGCTCGGCTACATCGTGCTCGTCACCCTGGTGGCGATCCTCGCACCCGTGCTCACCTCGATCAGCGGCTGGACGCCGTACGCGTTCGACCAGACCGCGATCGACCCCAACCTCGGCGGCATGCCGATCGGCCCCTGGGGCGGGGTCAGCGCCGAGCACTGGTTCGGCGTCGAACCGGGCAGCGGCCGCGACATCTTCGCCCGCATCGTCTACGGCGCGCGGGTGTCCATGAGCATCGCGCTGTCCGCCACCGTGCTGACCACGGTGCTGGGCGTCTCGCTCGGGCTCGTGGCCGGGTACTTCGGCGGCCGGGTCGACCTGGTGATCTCGCGCGTCATGGACTTCCTCATGGCCTTCCCGGCGCTGATCTTCATGATCGCCGTGCTGTCGGCCCTGCCGGCGAGCAACCGGTCCACGCTCCTGGTCGTGGTCATCTCCGTGTTCGGCTGGCCCTACCTGGCGCGCATCGTGCGCGGGCAGACCATGTCCCTGGCGCAGCGCGAGTTCGTCGAGGCGGCCCGGGCGGCCGGGGCCAGCGGTACGCGGATCGTGTTCCGCGAGATCCTGCCCAACCTGCGCTCCACCATCATCGTCATGGCCACGCTCGCCGTGCCCGGCTACATCGGCACCGAGGCCGGGCTGTCGTTCCTCGGCGTCGGCGTGGTGCCGCCCGCGCCGAGCTGGGGCCAGATGATCGCCGCGTCCGTGAAGTGGTACGCCGTCGACCCCGCGTACTTCGTCTTCCCCGGCGCGTGCCTGTTCCTGCTCGTGCTCTCGTTCACCGTGCTCGGCGACCGCCTGCGCGCCGTCGTCGACGCCCAGGAGGGTCGCTGATGCCCAGATTCCTGCTGACCCGGGTCTCCTCGGGCCTCGGCGTCCTGCTGCTGGTGTGCCTGTTCACGTTCGTGGTGTTCTTCGCCCTCTCTCCCGACCCCGCCGTGCAGATCTGCGGCAAGAACTGCACGCCCGAGGTCATCGACCAGATCCGCGGCAACCTCGGGCTGGACCAGCCGTTCTGGACGCAGTTCTTCCACTTCGTCGTCGGCATCTTCGCGGGCCGCACCTACGGTGAGGGCGCGGGCGCCATCGAGTGCGCCGCGCCGTGCCTCGGCTACTCGTTCCAGTCCAGCCAGGCCGTGTGGGACATGATCGTGCAGCGGCTGCCCGTCTCGGCGACCATCGCCGTCGGCGCCGCCGTGCTGTGGCTGCTCGCCGGGCTGGCCGGCGGCCTGCTCAGTGCCGTCAAGGAGGGCACGTTCCTCGACCGGTTCACCACCGGCCTGACGCTGACCAGCATGTCCATCCCCAACTACGTGCTCGCGCTCGTGCTGCAGTACGTGCTGGTGGTCCAGCTGCAGTGGCTGCCGTTCCCGCAGGCCGTCGCGTTCCTCGACGACCCCGGGCAGTGGTTCGCGAACTTCGTCATGCCGTGGATCGTCCTCGCCGTCGGCTACGCGGCGTCCTACACGCGGCTCACCCGGGCCAACGTGCTCGACGTGCTGCGTGAGAACTACGTGCGCACGGCCTACGCCAAGGGCCTGGCCCAGCCGCTGGTCTGGCGCAGGCACGCCCTGCGCCCGGCGCTGACGCCGATCGTCACGATCTTCGGGATGGACTTCGCCGGCCTGCTCGGCGGGGCGCTCATCACCGAGACCGTCTTCGGCATCAACGGCGTGGGCAAGATGGCCGCCGACTCCATCGCCCGCAACGACCAGCCGGTGATCATGGGCGTCACCCTGCTGGCCGGGTT
Source organism: Promicromonospora sp. MS192 (assembly GCF_049532985.1). GTDB lineage: Bacteria > Actinomycetota > Actinomycetes > Actinomycetales > Cellulomonadaceae > Promicromonospora. The sequence continues at coordinate 2,210,370 of NZ_CP186693.1, forward strand.
CCTCGTCGTGGTCGGCAACATCGTGGTCGACGTCGTGTACACCGCCATCGACCCGAGAGTGCGGGTGAACGCATGAGCCTGCTGACGGTCCGTGACCTCACGGTCACCTTCCCCACCCCGCGCGGGCCGCTCGACGCCGTCCGCTCCCTCGACCTGGACCTGGAGCCCGGCGGTGCGCTGGGCATCGTGGGCGAGTCCGGTTCCGGCAAGTCCATGACCAGCCTGGCGATCATGGGCCTGCTGCCCCGCGCCGCACGCCGCACGGGAAGCGTGCTGCTGGGCGACCAGGAGCTCGTCGGGATGTCCGAGGCCGGGCTGCGCCGGGTGCGGGGTGACCGCGTCGCAATGGTCTTCCAGGACCCGCTCTCCTCCCTCAACCCCTACTACACGGTGGGCCTCCAGATCGAGGAGGCCTACCGGGCGCACCGCCCCGGCACCACGCGGCGCGTGGCTCGGCGGGTCGCGATCGAGGCGCTGGAACGCGTGCACATCCACGACGCCGCCCGGCGCGTGGACCACTACCCGCACCAGTTCTCCGGCGGCATGCGCCAGCGCGTCATGATCGCCATGGCCCTGAGCACCGAGCCCGAGCTGCTCATCGCCGACGAGCCCACCACGGCGCTCGACGTCACCGTGCAGGCGCAGATCCTCGACCTGCTGCAGGAGATCCGGCGCGAGACCGGCACCGGCCTGGTGCTGATCACGCACGACCTGGCCGTGGTCAGCGAGGTCACCGACCACATCGTCGTCATGAAGGACGGCGAGTGCGTCGAGCGCGGTGCGGTCGAGCAGATCTTCACCGACCCCCGGCACCCCTACACCCGGGCGCTGCTCGACGCCGTGCCGCGCATCGACGACGAGATCGGCGAGCTGCGGGCGGTCACGAGCGCACCGAACGAGAAGGACGGAGGTGCCGCATGAGCACCCCCCTGCTGAGAGCCACCCACCTCGTCAAGGAGTTCCCCGTCCTGGGCACGGGCGGGCTGTTGCGCCGTCCGGACACCTTCCGGGCCGTGGACGACGTGAGCTTCGAGATCCACCCGGGCGACACGCTCGCCCTGGTGGGCGAGTCGGGCTCGGGCAAGTCGACGACGGCGCGGCTGGCCGCCCGGCTGCTGGACGCCACCTCGGGCACCGTGGAGCTCGACGGCGAGGACGTGACCCGGCTGGGCCGGGCCGACCTGCGCCGGTTCCGCAGCGACGTGCAGGTGGTCTTCCAGGACCCGTTCTCGTCGCTCAACCCGCGGCACACCGTGGAGCGCATCGTCACCGCTCCCCTGGTCTACCAGCAGCGCAGCATTCCCGGCGGGGCCCGCGCGTTCACCCGGTCGCTCATGGAGCGGGTGGGGCTGGACCCGGACCACTCGCAGAAGTACCCGGCGCAGTTCTCCGGCGGGCAGGCGCAGCGCATCGGCATCGCCCGTGCGCTCGCCGTCGGGCCGCGCGTCGTCGTGTGCGACGAGGCCGTCTCGGCCCTGGACGTCTCCGTCCAGGCGCAGGTCATCAACCTGCTGCGCGACCTGCAGCGGGAAGAGGGCCTGACCTACATCTTCATCGCGCACGACCTGGCGGTGGTGCGACAGATCGCCACCCGGGTCGCGGTGATGACGCAGGGCCGCATCGTCGAGCAGGGCGACCGGGACGCCGTCTTCGACAGCCCGCGGCACGAGTACACGCGCAAGCTGCTCGACGCCGTGCCCCGCATCCGTCCCGAGTGGGAGGCTCAGCGGCGGCGCAACGCGGCGCTCGCCGCGGAGGGGGCCCGATGAGCGCCGCCTGGACCACGTACCTGCTGCCCGGCATCGGCGTCCGCGAGCGCCGCCTCGCCGTGCCGCTGGACCGGAGCGGCCGCCTGCGCGGGGAGGTGTCGTTGCTGGTCCGCGAGCTGGTGGACCCGACGCGGCGCGACGAGGACCTGCCCCTGCTGGTGTACCTGCAGGGCGGGCCGGGCGGGGCCAACCCGCGGCCGCTGCGCCGGGACGGCTGGCTGGACGTGGCGCTGCGCGACCACCGCGTGGTGCTGGTGGACCAGCGCGGCACGGGCGGCAGCTCACCGCTGGACGGCGAGGCGCTGGCCGGGCTGGACGCCCGCGCAGGGGCCGACCTGCTGGCGTGCCACAGGGCCGACTCGATCGTGGCCGACCTGGAGGACGTGCGCCACCAGGTGTACGGCGGGCGGCCGTGGACGACGCTCGCGCAGAGCTTCGGCGGCTGGATCACCCTGACGTACCTGTCCTTCGCCCCGGAGACGCTGCGCGCCTGCTACGTGGCGGGCGGCATCCCGGGCACGCCGCCCGACGCCGCGGAGGTCTACCGCCGCACGTTCGGCCGGGTGGCGGCCAGGACCGCGGAGTTCTACCGGCGCTACCCGGCCGACGTCGAGGCCGTGGCCGCCATCGCGGACCGGCTCGCGCAGGGCGACGTCCTGCTGCCGGACGGCGACGTGCTGACCGTCCACCGGTTCCAGTCCATGGGCATCGACCTGGGCATGAAGCCGGGGCCGGAGCGCCTGCACTGGTTCGTCGAGAAGGCGTTCGCCGCGCCGGGCCGGCTCTCGGCGGGGTTCCTGCAGGAGGCGATGGTGCGCACGGCGCAGGCCGACGGCCCCCTGTTCTGGACGCTGCAGGAGTCGATCTACGGGCACGGCGTGGGCGGCCCCACGGGCTGGGCGGCGCAGGCCGAGCGCGACCGGCGCCCGGAGTTCGGTCCGGACCGGCGTCCGCTGCTGTTCACGGGCGAGATGGCGTTCCCGTGGATGTTCGACGAGATCCGCCTGCTGCGCCCGTTCGCGGGTGCGGTGCACGAGCTGGCGGCGCGCCAGGAGTGGTCGCCGCTGTACGACCTGGACCGTCTGGCGGCCAACGAGGTGCCCCTGGCGGCCGTCGTCTACCACGACGACATGTTCGTGGACTGCGGCCTGCAGCTCGACACGCTCTCGCGGGTCGGGTCGGCGCAGGCGTGGGTCACCAACGAGTACGAGCACGACGGGATCGGCGACGGGCGGGTGCTGGAGCGCCTGCGGGAGCTGGTCCGCGACCGAGGAGGAGAGATTCGATGACGAACCCGGAACGCCCGCCGTACGCGGGCACGCGTGCGCCGCGCCTGGTCGAGAGCGGCGGCTTCAACGACTACATGGCACGCGGCTGGGGAGCGCCCGACGTCGTCGTGCCGCTGCCCGCGGGTGCGGCCGGGGCCGCGGCCGCGCACCGTGCGCGCCTCTCGGAGCGCATCGGCGCGGCCGACGTCGTGGTGGGCGCGGGCAGTGCCGCCCTGCGCAACGGGGACGTGCAGTACGGCTTCCGCGCCGACAGCGACTTCGTGTGGCTCACGGGTGCGCAGGCCGAGGCCGGCGTGCTGGTCCTGCGTGCCGTCGGCGGCGGCCACGACGCGACGCTCTACCTGCCGCCGCCCGCCAAGCCCGGCGACCCCGCGTTCTTCGGCAACGCGGCGTACGGCGAGCTCTGGGTGGGACCGTCGCCCGACCTGGCCGCGTGGGCCGAGGCGCTCGGCATCCCGGTCGAGCCGCTGTCCGCGCTGGACGGCGTCCTGGAGGGCCTGGGCGGGGCGCTCGCCACGCCGTCGGTGGACGCCGACGTGGTGCGCCGGTTCGGCCTGAAGCCGTCGGAGGACCTGTCCCGCGCGCTGTCCGACCTGCGGATGATCAAGGACGACTGGGAGGTCGCCCAGCTCCGGGAGGCCGTGGACCACACGGTCACCGGGTTCGAGGCCGTGGTGGCCGAGCTGCCGCGCGCGATCGGCGGGCTGGGCGAACGCTGGCTCCAGGGCACCTTCGACCGGCACGCCCGCACGTTCGGCAACGGCCCCGGCTACTCGACGATCGTCGGCTCCGGTCCGCACGCCCCGACCCTGCACTGGGTGCGCTGCGACGGGCCCGTGCTGCCCGACATGCCGCTGCTGCTCGACATGGGCGTCGAGGCGAGCTCGCTGTACACGGCGGACGTGACGCGCACCGTGCCGCCGACGGGCACGTTCAGCACGGTGCAGCGGCAGGTGCACGACCTGGTCGAGAAGGCGCACCGCGCCGGCATGGCCCAGATCCGGCCGGGCGTGGAGTACCTCGACTTCCACTTCGCCGCGATGGAGGTGATCGCCCAGGGCCTGCACGACTGGGGGCTGCTGGACGTGTCGGTCGACGAGGCCCTGTCCCCCGGCGGGCAGCAGCACCGGCGCTGGCTGGTCTGCGGTGTCGGGCACCACCTGGGGCTGGACGTGCACGACTGCGCCCACTCCGACTACGCCGCCTACCAGGCCGCGCCCCTGGCCCCCGGGGTGGTGATGACGGTCGAGCCGGGCCTGTACTTCCACGCCCACGACGAGACCGTGCCGCCCGAGCTGCGGGGCATCGGCGTCCGCCTGGAGGACGACCTGCTCGTCACGGCCGACGGCGCCGAGGTGCTCTCGGACGCGCTGCCGATCGACGCCGCCGGCATCGAGCGCTGGACCGCGGAACGGCTCGGCGATGGCTGAGGCCGTGCTCCCCGCCCCGAGCCGCCCCACCGTCCCCGCCCGGGTGGCCGAACCGTTCGGCCTGGACGCCGTCGCGCTGCACGAGGGGATCTTCACGCGGGCCCGGGACCAGGTGCTGCACCTGGCGCGCGTCTACCCCGTCGACCGGCTCCTCGCCGTCTTCCGCGCCAACGCCGGCCTGGACACCCGCGGCGCACTGCCGCCGGGCGGCTGGGAGGACTTCGGCCACGCCGACGAGGAGGCGTGGGGCCCCGACGACTACCCCGGCCGCGAGGCCGCGCCCACGGCCAACCTGCTGCGCGGTCACTACGCCGGCCACTTCCTGTCGATGCTGGCGATGGCGGCGGGCGGTGCGGACGACGACGTCGTGCGCGCCGAGCTGCGTGCCAAGGTCGACGAGATGGTCGAGGGGCTGCGGGAGGTCCAGGAGGCGCTCGCGGCCACCGGCCGGTACAGCCACCCGGGGTTCCTGGCCGCGTACGGCGAGTGGCAGTTCTCCCGCCTGGAGCACCTCGCTCCCTACGGCGAGATCTGGGCGCCGTACTACACGTGCCACAAGATCATGGCGGGCCTGCTCGACGCGCACCGGCACACGGGCTCGGCCACCGCGCTGGAGGTGGCGGCGGCGATGGGGCGCTGGGTGCACGGCCGGCTCTCCGTGCTGCCGGCCGAGCAGCGCGCCGCCATGTGGGCCCTGTACATCGCGGGCGAGGCGGGCGGCATGAACGAGGTGCTGTGCGAGCTCGCGGTCCGCACCGGCGAGGAGATCTTCGTCGGGACGGCCCGCCTGTTCGACCTGGACTCCCTGCTGGACGCCGCCGCCGAGGGCCGGGACGTGCTGGACGGCATGCACGCCAACCAGCACGCCGCCACGCTCCTGGGCTACCTGGCCCTGCACGACCTGACGGGCGAGGCGCGCTACCGCGACGCCGTCGTCCACGTCTGGGACATGCTCGTGCCCGGCCGCACGTTCGCCCACGGCGGCTCGGGCGAGAACGAGCTGTGGGGACCGGCCGGCGCCGTGGCCCGCGACATCGGCACCCGCAACGCCGAGACCTGCGTGGCCTACAACATGCTCAAGCTCGCCCGCGCGCTGTTCGAGCGCACCGGTGACGCGCGGTACGCCGCGTACCACGAGCGGGCCGTCACCAACCAGGTGCTCGGCTCGCGGCGGGACGCCGACTCCGACGACTCCCCCGAGGTCACCTACATGTTCCCGGTCCACCCGGGAGCCCTGCGCGAGTACGACAACGTGGGCACGTGCTGCGGCGGCACGGGGCTGGAGAACCACGTCAAGTACCAGGACTCGGTGTACTTCCGGTCCGTGCCGGGCGCCGCGCGCACGCTCTGGGTCAACCTGTACGTGGCCTCGGCGCTGGACTGGGCCGAGCAGGACGTGCGGGTGGTCCAGGAGACCGCCTACCCGCTGGAGGGCACCAGCCGGATCACGGTCGACGCGACCGGCGACCTCGAGCTGCGCCTGCGCCTGCGCGTGCCGGACCAGGCCGGGTTCGGCGTGCGCGTCGACGGCGAGGCGCAGCCCGTCCGGGCCGAGGGCGGGTACGTCGTGCTGCGGCGCGACTGGACCCCCGGCACGGTGGTCGAGATCGCCCTGCCGCTGGCCCTGCGCGAGGTGCCCGCGCCGGACGACCCGTCGCTGGTCACCCTGGAGCTCGGGCCGACCGTGCTGCTGGCACGCAGCGAGGCCACGACCTGGTTGCCGCTGTCCGCCGCGACGTGGCGGCGTCTGGACGGGACCCTCGACGCCCCGCTGGACCCGGTCGGCGACGGCACGTGGCGGCTGGGCGACCTGGTCCTGGAACCGGCGTGGTCCGGGTCCGACGCCCGCTACCACATGTACCTGCGCCGCGCGGACGCCCGCATCGCGTTCGCCGGGGCACGCACCGACGTACCGAACGTCGCGCGCGAGGACGGCCGTACCTTCCTCGACGTGCTCTGGTCGGACGGCGGCTTCGCCTCCCGGGCCGGCCTGCTCCGGGCGGTGCTGCGCACCACCCGCGAGTTCGTGGACCTCGGGCTGCTCGGCGCCGCCGAGGCGGAGGCCGTCCTGGAGGCCGCCGTCCGCTCGTCCGTCGGCGAGGTCACGGACACGGCGGCCGAGGCTGCGTTCCTCGCCGAGGCGCAGGCGGACCTGCGGACCACGGCTCGCGCCGGGTCCGCTCCCCGCGTCGACCTCGTCGCGGCCACGACCCCCGCCGTCACGGGCTGGTACCGCCGGCCGGCCGAGCTCACCGTGACGGCCCGCGCCGACGCCGGGGAGCCCACGGTCGAGACCCGGGTCGGCGACGCGCCCTGGACCCCGGCGGGGGCGGAACCGCTGGTCGTGGGCGACGGCGTGCACACCGTGCGGGCGCGGGCGACCGACCGCGACGGACGCGAGCGGCACGTCGTCCGCGAGGTGAGCGTCGACACCGCACCGCCGGTGACCACCGCGGCCGTCCGGCGCCTGGGCGCCCGCGGCGTCGAGATCAACCTGACGGCCGCCGACGACGTCTCCGGCGTGGACAGCATCCGCTGGAAGGGACCCGACACGTTCTGGGCCACGTTCCGGGAACCGTTCACGCGGGCGCTGTCCGACGAGCCCCAGGTCATCGAGTTCACCGCGACCGACCGCGCGGGCAACGCGGAACCGGTCCGCACCCTGGTGCTCCCGCCCGCCGGCTGATCCCGGCACCCGCCGTGCAGGTCGTTCCGGCGACCTGCACGGCGGGCGGCGCCGCACGGGACGAGCGGACCGTCGCCCGCGGGCGACGGTCCGGCTCCTGGACCGGCCCAGGAGCCGGGATGTCAGTGGCGGCGCCTACGGTCGTCCCATGAGCGAGCCACGGCCCTTCACGATCGACGTCCCGGACGACGTCCTGACCGACCTGCGCGAGCGCCTGGCCCGCAGCCGCATCCCCGACGACTCGCCACGGCGGCCGCCGTCGGGCATGACGGCCGGCTACCTGCGCGAGCTGGTGGAGCACTGGATCGGCTGGGACTGGCGGGCGCGGGAGGCGTGGCTCAACGAGCACCCGCAGTTCACGGCACGGATCGACGACGTCGACCTGCACTTCGTCCACCGCCGCTCGGACCGGGCGGACGCCCCCGCGCTGCTCGTGATGCACGGGTGGCCGCACACGTTCGCGCTCCAGCTCGACTTCGCCGACCTCCTGCCCGACGTCCACGTGGTCGTGGCGAGCCTGCCCGGCTTCGCGTTCTCCTCGCCCTACGCGAAGGGGGCGATGACGGAGACGCGGCTCGCGGCCACGATGCACGCGCTGATGACCGACGTGCTGGGCTACGGGCGGTACGTCACCTACGGCGAGGACGTGACCGCGAACGTCAGCGACCTCGTCGCGGCACGGTACCCGGAGCACGTGGCGGGCATCGTCGCCACCCACGCGCACTTCCCCACCCCGCAGGAGCGGGCGGCCGACGACGACCGGGCGGTCCGCGACTTCTTCGCCCGGATCGCCGCGCGGCACACGGCCGACGGCGCCTACGGGCACGTCCAGGCCACCCGGCCCGACACGCTGGCGACGGCTCTCGACGACTCCCCGGCCGGCCTGCTGGCCTGGCTGACCGAGAAGCTCGTCGAGTGGAGCGACACGCCGCCGGGTGACCCACGCGCGGTGGAGCGCCGCATCTCGCGCGACCGCATCCTCACCGAGGCCACCATCTACTGGGTCACCCGGACGATCGCGTCGTCGTTCCGGCCGTACTACGAGGGCGCCGACCAGCCGGGACCGATCCCGCCGACGACCGTGCCCGCGGCCGTGCTCGTCCAGCGGCACGAGGCGGACTACCCCGAGTCGCTCGCGCGCCGTCACTACCTCGACCTGCGCACGTTCGACCGGCTCGTCGAGGGCGGCCACTTCACGGTCGGCGAGGTGCCCGGGGAGATGGCGGCGCGCGTCCGGCAGTTCCTCCGGTCGCTGGAGCCGCGGTGAGGAGCAGGCAGCCTCAGGCCACCGGCTCCAGCCGGATCACCGGGAACTTGCGGTCGGTGTGGGTCTCGTACTCCTTGGCGTCCGGCCAGTACTCCGCCCAGAGGCCGTACAGGCGCTCCCACTCGGTGTCCCCGGGGCGGACGACGTCCGCCTTCGCGCGCAGGGTCCGGTCCCCCACCTCGATGGTCACCTCGGCGGGGCCGTCCTCGACGTTCGCGACCCAGGCCGGGTCCTTCGGCGCGCCACCCATCGACCCGACGACCAGATAGGCGTCGCCGTCGGTCGCGGCCACCAGCGGCGTGATCCGCTCCGTGCCGCTGACGCGCCCGACGTGGTGCAGCAGCACGAGGCGCTTGCCCAGGAAGTGCCCTCCGGCGACGTCGGCGCCCAGCACGCCCGCGTTCGCCCGGAACGCCTCGATGATCTGAGTGTTCATGTCTGCCATGTCGTCCTCCTCGTCCGCCCGCCGGCCACCCGGCGGAAACTTAACCGGACTTTACCCCGGTTAGCGCTCCGGCGATAGCATCCGCCCATGAGCACACCCATGACGTGGGGCACACCGCAGCCCGAGCGCGCCGACGCCGCGCGCAACCGGCAGGTGCTGCTCGCCACGGCACGGGAGCTGCTGGCGGAGGCGGGCCCCGAGTGCCTCACCATGGACCTGCTCGCCGAACGGTCGGGGCTCGGCAAGGGCACGGTGTTCCGGCGCTTCGGCAGCCGCGCGGGGATCTTCCAGGCCGTCCTCGACGACGCCGAGCGCGACCTGCAGCAGCAGGTGCTCAGCGGGCCGCCCCCGCTCGGCCCGGGCGCACCCCCGGTCGACCGGCTGATCGCCTACGGCACGGCCCGCATCCGCTTTCTCGCCGAGCACCGGGCCGTCGCGCGCGCGACGATCGACGGCCGCGGCTCGGCCGAGCGGAGGCCACCCCTGACCGAGATCCATCTCCGGGTGCTGCTGCGCGAGGCGGCCCCGGCGGGCGCGGACGTCGACGTGCTGGCCGCACAGCTCACGTACGCGCTCGACGGGCCGCTGCTGCTCCAGCTCGTCGCGGGCCCGGACCTGGCGCGGGGCACCGAGCGGTTCGAGTCGGGCTGGCGCTACCTGGTCGAGCGCCTGTGCGGCCCGCCGGACGGCCGCCACGAAGACGGCCGGCCCGGCTGAGGCACCGCCTCCTCACGCGTGCGTCGGCGCCTCGTGCCGGGCGTGCTCGGCGGGTTCGAGCTGGAAGGTCGAGTGCTCCACGGACACGTCGAACTGGGTGGCCACGCACCGCTGGAGCGCGTCGAGCACGGGCGGCGCGTGCCCGTCCCGGAAGCAGGCGTCCCGCACCACGACGTGCGCACTGATGGTGGGCAGGCCGGTGGCGACCAGCGACGCGTGCAGGTCGTGCACGGACTCGACGTTCTCCACCTCCAGCAGCCGGGCGCGCACCTGCTCCAGGTCGATGCCGGGCGGCGTGGCCTCCAGCAGCACGTTCGCCGACTCCACCAGGAGCCGCACGGCCCGGGGCAGGATCAGGACGGCGATGACGAGCCCCGCGACGGCGTCGGCCCGCTGCCACCCGGTGGTCGCGATGACCACCGCGGCGACGATCACCGCGACCGAACCCAGCGCGTCGTTCACGACCTCCAGGAATGCGGCACGCAGGTTGAGCGACGCCGACCTGCCCCCCGCCAGCACCAGCAGGGCCACGACGTTGCCCGCCAGGCCCACGACGCCGAACACCAGCAGCCCCGGCCCCGGCGCCTCGGCCGGCCCGACGAGGCGGCTCACCCCCTCGACGAGCGCGTACACGCCGACGGCGAGGAGCACGGCGGCCTGGGCGAGCGCCGCGAGGATCTCGGCCCGCCGGAAGCCCCAGGTCCGCCGCGGCGAGGGCGGGCGCAGGGCGAGCGAGGCGGCGAACAGCGCGATGGCCAGCCCCGCGACGTCGGTCAGCATGTGCGCGGTGTCGACCAGCAGCGCGAGGCTGCCGGTCAGCACCGCACCGACGGCCTGGGCCAGGAACACCGCAGCCGTGATCCCGAACGCGACGGCGAGCCGGCGGCGGTTGCCCTCCTCGCCCGCGGCGCCGTGCGCGTGCCCGTGCGCGCCGTGGTGGTGGTCGGCCATGGTCCGCTACCTCTCGTCCTCGGTGCCGTGGTCGTGGGCACCCGCCGGGGCTCCCGTCAGCGCGAGCAGCCGCTCGGCCGCGGCCAGCACGTCGAGCATCCGCTCCGGGTGGGCCAACGAGTAGACCGATGCCCGGCCCTGCGGCCGGGACTCGACCAGACCGCAGTCACGCAGGCAGGCGAGATGTTTCGAGACGGTCGACTGCGCGAGCCCCAGGTGACCGGTCAGGTCCACGACCCGGTGCTCACCCAGCCGCAGGTGCTGCAGGATCACGAGCCGTGACGGGTCCGCGAACGCGTGGAACAGGTCCGCGGACGCCGCCGGCGACTCCACGACCGACTCGTCACCCAACCCACCGCCCAATTCATCGCCTACAGCCTCTGTCATCGCCATATGGCGATGTTAACACCAGGCCGCGGCGCCGCACGTCGAGAGCGGTGCGACGACACCCGCGCGCCGAGTGCTGGGCATCCGTCGGGGCGCCCCGAGACCCCGCACTCAGCGGGACGCGGGCCGGGGGTCGGCTATGCCGAGCAGGAGGTTGCTCACCAGGGCGTCGGCGAACGACTCGGTGACCGGCTCGTCCGGGACGAGCAGCCGGTGGTAGACGGCGCCCCAGAGCTGGTCGACCACCACCTGCACGTCGACATCGTCCCGGACCTGCCCCGCCTCCTGCGCCGCCCGCAGCCGCTCGGCCGCGAGACGGCGGCGCTCGGACGAGTACAGCGTGCGGTAGGCGACGGCGAGGTCCTGGTCGGTCTGCGCCTGCCCGATGAGCTCCGTGAGGATGCGACCCGCGGGCGTCGCGGTCATCAGGTGCACGAACGCCCGGAGCTGGTCACGCAGGTCCACGCGGATGTCGCCGGTGTCCGGGAACGCGAGCGTCTGCTCGACGGCGTGGAAGTAGCCGTCCAGGGCGAGCGCACCCCTGGAGGGCCACCACTTGTAGAGCGTGGTCTTGCTGACCCCGGCGACGCGGGCGACGCGCTCGAACGTCAGGTCGGCGATGCCCTCGGCCAGCAACAGCTCGCCGACGGCGCGCAGCACGTCGCCGCGCACCTCGTCGGCGGGCCGCCGCCCGCGGCCACGGCTACGGGCGGGCGGCTGGTCGACGGCGGCCGCCGTCGGCTGGTCAGTCATGTGCGCTCCTGTGATCCCCCGCTGCTGCACCCTGGACGCCCGCCAGCATAGGTGTGCGCCAGGCCGGCCGATCACCCGGCGGCACCGGCACCCCCCGCGCCGCCGCCCGCGACCGTCAGCAGGTCGGCCAGACCGACACGGTCGAGGAACTCGCGGCGGGTGCGGTCGGCGAGGTCCGAGACCGCTTCGGAGCCGTCGTCCGCCGGGTCGATGTGCACGCGGTACGGTCGCTGCCCGGCGGGCAGCGCCACGATGCGGGCGATCTCGTCGGAGACGAGCGAGACGTCGGCGTCGGGCGCCAGTGCGGCGAGCTTGTCCGCGACCTGGCCCATCAGCCCGGCGTACCGGGTCTCGTAGTCGGCCTCCACCGCCGCGTCGGCGGGGTGCCCCGCGTGCGCGAAGTGGTTGGTGCCGCTCGTGAACGCGCCGGGGACCACGATCGACGTCTCGACACCCCAGCGGGCCAGCTCCGCGGCGTAGGACACCGCGAGGGAGTCCATGCCTGCCTTCGCGGCGAAGTACGGCGCCAGGTACGGCGGGGTGCCGCCCTTGACGCTGGAGCTGGACACCCAGATCACGAGCCCCGCGCCGCGGCGACGCATACCGGGCAGCACCGCGCGGTTCACGCGCTGGGTCGAGAGCACGTTGACGTCGTAGAGCTGGGCGAGCTGTTCCGGCGTGAAGGCCTCGGCCGGGCCGACGACCATGTGCCCGGCGTTGTGGACCAGCACGTCCACCTGCCCGTGCTCGGCCTCGATCCGCTCCACGGCGCGGTCCACGGACTCCTGCGAGCTCACGTCGAGTTCGACCGGCCGCAGGTCCGCGTCGTGCTCCGCGGCCCAGGTCCGCGCGGCCGCGACCTGCGGCGCGTTGCGCCCCTCGGTCTCGCGCATGCCGGCGTAGACGGTGTGACCCGCCGAGGCGAGCGTCCGGGCCGTGAGGGCGCCGAACCCGCTGGACGCCCCGGTGATGACGACGGTGCTCATGCCATCCCCCCGTTGGTGTAGATGACCTGCCCGTTGACCCACCGCGCGGGCCCGGCCAGGAACGCGACCGTCTCGGCGATGTCCTCGGGCTGGCCGAGGCGCTCGAGCGGCACGGCGTTCGCCAGGTTCTGGATGGTCTGCTCGTCCTTGCCGTCCAGGAAGAGCGGGGTGGCCGTGGGGCCAGGGGCCACCACGTTGACGGTGACGTCCTTGCCGCGCAGCTCGCGCGCCAGGATCAGCGTCATGCCCTCGACGGCGGCCTTGCTGGCCACGTAGGCGGCGTACCCGGGGAACTGCGTCCGGACCACCGACGTCGAGAAGTTGATCAGCGCGCCCCCGGCCCGCAGCCGGTCCGCGGCCAGCTGGGAGACGACGAACGTGCCCCGGATGTTGGTGCGGTGCATGCGGTCGAGGTCGGCCAGGTCGAAGCTCACGACCGGGCCCAGGATCATGATCCCGGCCGTGTTGACGACGACGTCGACGCCGCCGAACGCCGCCTCGGTCGCGTCGAACGCGGCGGCCATCGCGGTCTCGTCGGCCACGTCCCCGCCGACGGCGAGCGCCTGGCCGCCGGAGGCCTGGACGGTCGCGACGACCTCGTCGGCCCGGGCCTGGTTGCCGGCGTAGTGGACGGCGACGGCGAACCCGTCGGCAGCGAGCCGTTCGACGACGGCGCGGCCGATGCCGCCGGACCCGCCCGTCACGAGGGCGACGCGGGTGCTGGTGTCGGTGGTGCTCATGAGGTGCTCCCTGGTCTCGATGTGGACTGTGCGTCCATATAAGCACAGAAGTGCACGCGCCGTCCATATATTCCCGCACAGCGGTCCCGGGAGACGACGAAGGTCCGCCCCCGGCCGGCGACCGCGCACGCCCGGAGACCGGGGAGCATGCGCGACCACCTGCCGGCGGCGGACCCGTTCAGACGGCGGCCGGGGCACCCCCAGAGCGCCCCGGCCGTCGTCGGTCCGTGAGGTCAGACGCCGGTGGGCTCGGCCACCTTGGCGCGCGCGCCGCCCGTGCGGCCCGCCTCGTCGGCGTCGCGGGCGGCGCCCGGAGCGCCGGCCTCGCCGTCGGCCGCGTCCTCCGGGCCGTGCAGGTCGGCTGCCGCGGCCTCGTCGAACGGCAGCGCGCCGGCCAGCACCTGGTCCACGCGGTCGCGGTCGATCTCCTTGGTCCAGGTGCCGATGATCACCGTCGCCACGGCGTTGCCGGTGAAGTTGGTCAGCGCACGGGCCTCGGACATGAAGCGGTCGATGCCCACCACGATGCCCACGCCGTCGACCAGGTCGGGCCGGTAGGTCTGCAGGCCGCCCGCGAGCGTGGCCAGGCCGGCGCCGGTGACCCCGGCGGCACCCTTGGAGGCGATGATCATGAAGGCGAGCATGCCGATCTGCTCGGGGATCGACAGCGGGGTGCCCATGGCCGAGGCGATGAACAGCGACGCCATGGTCAGGTAGATCGCCGTGCCGTCCAGGTTGAACGAGTACCCGGTCGGCACGGTGATGCCGACCACCGGCTTGGACACGCCCAGGTGCTCCATCTTGGCGATGAGGCGCGGCAGGGCCGCCTCGGACGACGACGTGCTGACGATGAGCAGGTACTCGCGCGCCAGGTACTTCATGAGCGAGAAGATGTTCACGCGGGCCACGAACCAGAGCACGGCGCCCAGCACCACGGCGATGAACACGATGCAGGTCAGGTAGAACCCGAGCATCAGCGTGCCGAGCGCGACGACGGCGCCCCAGCCGGTCTCGCCGACCACGCCGGCGATGGCGCCGAACGCGCCCACCGGGGCCACCCACAGGATCATCGTCAGCACGCGGAACACGATGGCCTGGATCATCCGGATCGCGTCGAGCGCAGGCTTGCCGCGCGCACCGAGCTGCTGGATCGCGAACCCGACGAGCAGCGCCACGAACAGCGTCTGCAGCACGGACTCCCCGGTCAGCGGCGAGACCAGCGTGGTGGGGATGATGCCGAGCACGAAGTCGACCAGACCCTCGGCCTCGCCGTCGGCCTCGTAGCTGGCGTCGGCGATGTTCAGGCCCTCGCCCGGGTGCAGCACGTTGCCGACGACCAGGCCGATGAACAGCGCGAACGTGGACATCACGAGGAAGTACAGCAGGGCCAGCCCGCCGACCCGGCCCACCGTCGCGGCCTTCGCGATCGAGCCGATGCCCAGCACGATGGTGCAGAAGATGACCGGCGAGATCATCATCTTGATCAGCGCGACGAACCCCTCGCCGAGCGGCTTCAGCGCCACTCCGGTGTCCGGGGAGGCCAGGCCCACGACGACACCGGCCACGACGGCCACGATCACCGCGATGTACAGGTAGTGACTCTTGTCGAGCCGGCGGCGCGGGGTCGTCCCGGCACCGGCGGGCTGCGTGACAGCCATGGTGGTTTCCTCTCACGACGCTGTGTGGTCAGCGACCAGGGTGCTGTCCCGGCCGTCGGAAACCCCCATTGCGTACATAGTGTTCTCGCGGTGCGCCCGGATGGTCGGTGGCACGGCGCGCGGGGGCCACAATGGGTCCGTGGCGCAGCGACGGGGTGCGAGTATCGCGAGGTGGTTCCTCGCCGTGCACACGGCCCTGCTCTTCGCGGGTGCGGTGATCGTGTTCGGCCTGCTGGCCGTGGACGCGCGCTCCTCGGCGGAGGCGCACGCGGCCACGGAGAGCACGGACCTGGCGGCCACGGTGGCCGCGGAGGCGCTCGTGATCGACACGGTCGCCCGGGCGCACGCCGACGCCGCCGACGACCGTGAGGGTTCGGTGGCCGAGGCCTCCGCGCAGCTCCAGCCGTACGCGGAGCGTGTCATGGAGGCCACCGAGATCGACTACCTGACGGTCATGGACACCGACCGCACCCGGTACACCCACCGCAACGCGTGGCAGATCGGCCACCCGTTCGTGGGTTCGACAGCGCCCGCGCTGCGCGGCGAGACGTTCACCGAGGTGTACGACGGCACGCTGGGGCCGTCGGTGCGCGCCGTCGTCCCGGTGGTGACGCAGGACGGCGAGGTGGTGGGCATGGTGTCGGCCGGCGTGACGCTGGACCGGCTGTGGGACAGCATCGTGCCCCGCCTGCTGGTGGTCGGCGTGGCCACGCTCCTGGCGTTCGCGACGGGCGCCGTGGCCGCGACGCTGCTGGCGCGCCGGCTGGACCGGATCACCGAGTCCCGCGGCCCGGACGAGCTGGCGCACCTGTTCGCCGCGCACGAGGCGGTGCTGCACTCGGTCGAGGAGGGCATGCTGCTGGTCGAGCACGGCACGGTGGTGCTGGCGAACGACGAGGCGCTGCGCCTGCTCGACGTGCCCGACCTGGCCGCGCCGTTCGCGGTCACGGACCCGCGGCTGTCCCCCGCCGTCCGCGACCTGCTCGGGGGCACCGCGCCCGAGGGGCCGGTGCGGGTGGGTTCCCGCGTGCTGCTGGTGGGGCGCGAGGCAGCCGCCACGCGCGGGCGGACCGTGGGCGAGGTCGTGGCCCTGCGTGACCGCACCGAGCTGCAGCGGGTGACCGGTGAGCTCTCCTCCGTGCGGACCATCTCGGACGCGCTGCGGGCTCAGACGCACGACTTCAGCAACCGGCTGCACACCATCGCGACCCTCATCGAGCTGGGCCGCAGCGACGAGGCCCTGCGGTTCGTGGCCGGGGAGCGCGACCTGGGCCAGCGCCTCACCGACCGCGTGGTGCAGGCCATCGAGGAACCGGTGATCGCGGCGCTCGTGCTGGGCAAGGCCGCGCAGGCCCGCGAGCGGGCCGTCGAGATGCACTTCGAGACGCACCTGGCGCCGGGCACGCACTGGCTGGAACCCGTGGACGTGGTGACGATCCTGGGCAACCTGATCGACAACGGCATCGACGCCGCGACGGCCCGCGTCCTGGAGGACGACGGCGCGGGTGCCGACGCCTGGGTCGAGGTGTACCTCGCCAACGGTGACGACGGGTCGCTGGTGTTCCAGGTCTCCGACTCCGGCCGGGGCATCGCCCCGGCACACGTCGCCCACATCTTCGAGCAGGGCTGGAGCACCAAGGACGCCGCGGCCGGCGGGCGCGGCTACGGGCTCGCGCTGGTGCGCCAGGTGGTCGAGAGCCTCGGCGGCGACATCGAGGTGTCCGGCGGCGCGGGCACGAACGCGGGCGCCGTCTTCACGGTCACGCTCCCCCGCCCCGCGGACCGCTCGGCGCCTCGCGCGACCGCGAGCCCTACGACCGCGAGCCCTGCGACCGCGAGCCCTACGACCGGGACAGCGGCCGGGACGGCGGCCCGCGCATGATCCGTGTCCTGGTCGTGGAGGACGACCACCGCACCGCCGAGGCGCACGGCGAGTACGTGCGCCGGGTCGAGGGCTTCGAGCTCGCGGGGGTGGTGCACACCGCGAGCGAGACCGTCCGCGCCCTGCGCGACGCCCAGGCCGCGGGAGCGGAGGTGCACCTGCTCCTGCTCGACATGAACCTGCCCGACCGGCACGGCCTGGTGCTGTGCCGGCAGCTGCGCGCGGCGGGCCTCGTCGTGGACGTGATCGCCGTGACGGCGGCCCGCGAGCTGGAGGTGGTGCGCGAGGCGGTGGCCGTCGGCGTGGTGCAGTACCTCATCAAGCCGTTCGTGTTCGGGCTGTTCGCGGAGAAGCTCGGCGCGTACCGCACCTACTTCGAGCAGATGCGCTCGCCGGTCTCGACCCTCAGCCAGCGCGAGGTGGACACCGCATTCGCGGCGCTGCGCACCTCCAACGCCGCCGGCCTGCCCAAGGGCCTGTCGCAGGACACCCTCGACGCCGTGTCCGACCTGCTCGCCCGGCAGACGGGCGCACTGTCGGCCAGCGAGGTCGCCGACGAGCTGCACCTGGCCCGCATCACGGCGCGCCGCTACCTGGAGTTCCTGGCGGACAGCGGGACCGCCACCCGCGCGCCCCGGTACGGGACGCGCGGGCGGCCGGAGCTCGAGTACTCCCGGCAGCGCGCCTGACGTACGACACGACCGGCGCCGCACGGCCGACGCCGCACGACCGGCGCCGCACGGCGCACGGCCGACGGTCGCGCCCGATCAGCGCCCGACGGCGGCCGCGAGCCGGTCGAGGTAGTCCTGCTCGCCCGCGGAGACCTTGACGCGCCTGCTGAAGAAGCCGCCCTCCTTGGTCGACGCCGCCTCGGCGACCTGCTCCGCGATCCGGTACACCCACGCGGCGTAGGCGGCGGCGTCCTTCTCGTCCGCCCGCGCGCGCAACAGGGCCACGGCGGCTCCGGTCAGCTCGACGGCCTCGGCCGTCGCACCCTCCGGGTCGGGGCGCACGCCCACCGTCGCCGCCTCCTGCGTGGCCGCGGCGGCGGCCGCCACCCCGACCTGCGACGCCGGGTTGCGTCGCGCCTCCTCCTCGGCCGCCGACTGCTCGGCGATCCGCTCGCGCAGCGCGACCGCCACCGACCGGACGAAGTCGTTCTCGTGCACCTGGGCCTCACGGAACACCCTGGCACCGGCCGCCGTCTCGAGCAGGAACCGAAGCCCGCCGGGTTCGCCGTCCGCGAGGGTCGCGCCCTTGAGCACGGCACCCGGTGCGTCCAGGATCTGGTCGATCTCGTCGTCGCTGAAGTCGGACAGGTTCGTCATGCGGCACAACCTACTGGGTGCGGCCCGGCCCGCGGGAACCCGGCCCGAGGTCGCGGACGAACGCGCGCAGGTCCTCCACCAGCAGGTTCGGTACCTCCAGCGCCGGGAAGTGGCCGCCCTCGGTGTGCTCGACCCAGCGCCCCACGGCACCCTGCGGGTCCACCACGCGCCGCAGCAGCGGGTGCGCGTCGAAGACGGACCAGGCGGTCGGCGCGTGGGTGCCGCTGAACCAGTCGACGTCCGAGTGGGACGCCTCGTAGTAGAACTGCGCGGAGGAGGCCCCGGCCCGGGTGAACCAGTAGAGGCTGACGGTGGTCAGCAGCGCGTCCCGGCCGACGGCGGCGTCGGGGGTCGCGTACGCGGGATTGGTCCAGCCCTGGTACTTCTCGGCGATCCAGGCCAGCAGCGCCACCGGCGAGTCCGTGAGCGCGGGCCCGATCGTGTCGGGCCGGTGGTTCTGCACCATGAGGTAGCCGAGGTCCTGGGCGTTCAGCGCCGCAACCCGTCCGATCTCCGCGGTCTCGTGCGCGGTGAGCCCGTCGGGTACCGGGAAGGCCTGGCCGGCCATGGCCAGCAGCCGCCCGTCGACAGCCTTGTGCACGCCGATCACCCGGTCCGGCCGGACCATGGCCAGGTGCCCCACGACCGCCGAGCCGATGTCGCTGCCGTGCAGCACGTACCGCTCGTAGCCGAGCCGGGACATGAGCTCCGCGGTCATGTCCGCCGTGCGGGACATCTCCCAGCCCGTGCCGCTCAGCGGCGTGGAGAACGCGAACCCGGGCAGGGACGGGACCACCACGTGGAAGGCGCCCGCGGCGTCGCCGCCGTGCGCCACCGGGTCGGTGAGCGGCCCGAGCACACGGGAGTACTCGGCGAACGACCCGGGCCAGCCGTGCAGCAGCACCAGCGGCGTCGCGTCCGGCTCCGGTGAGCGCAGGTGGACGTAGTGGACCGGCTGGTCGTCGATCCGGGTGACGAAGTGGGGCAGCTCGCCCAGCAGCGCCTCCTGGGACCGCCAGTCGAACTCGTCGCGCCAGTACTCGGCGAGGTCGCGCAGGTAGGGCAGCGGGACGCCGCGACCGAAGTCGTCGGTGCGCCCGGGGACGGGCAGCGGCCAGCGGGTCCTGGCGAGCCGGTCGCGCAGGTCGTCGAGGTCGGCCTGCGGCACGTCGATGCGGAACGGGGTGAGGTCATGGTTCGTGGTCACGACACCGACCGTAGGAACCATTGCGGCAGAGCAGCTTCCGCATTCGGTGTGATGATCGGGGGATGCTGGAGACCTCCACCCGTCTGCTCGAGCTGCTGTCCCTGTTGCAGCTGCGACGCGGCTGGACCGGTCAGGAGCTGGCCGAGCGGCTGGGCGTCTCGGCCCGCACGGTCCGCGCCGACGTCGGACGTCTGCGCGACCTGGGCTATCCCGTCGAGGCCCGCCCCGGGGTGGCCGGCGGCTACCGGCTGTCGGCGGGCACGGCGATGCCGCCGCTGCTGCTCTCCGACGACGAGGCGGTGGCCGTCGCCGTCGGCCTGCGCTCCGTGGCCGCCCAAGGCGTGGCCGGCGCGGAGGAGACCACGCTGACCGCGCTCGCCAAGCTCGATCAGGTGCTGCCGCACCGGCTGCGCCGCCGGGTGGACGCCGTCCGGGCCACGACCGCCGTCGTGCGCGACGACGGGCCCGTCACCGACCCGGCCGTGCTCGGCACGGTCGCGATGGCCGTCCGGTGGACGGAGCTGCTCCGGTTCGACTACACCTCCGCGGACGGCGCCACGACGACCCGTCTCGTGGAACCCCGGCACCTCGTGTGCTGGAACATGCGCTGGTACCTCGCCGCATGGGACCGCGACCGCGGGGACTGGCGGGTCTTCCGGGTCGACCGGATGACGCCGCGGGCCCCGACCGGCGCGCGCTTCGCCCCGCGACCGCCACCGGCCCCGGACGTCACGCGGTGGGTGACCGACCGGGTCGCACGGGCGACGTGGGGAGTGCGGGCACGGGTGCGGGTGCACGCGCCGGCCGACCAGGTCACACCACTCCTGGCGCCCGGAGTCGTCGCGGAGCCGCTGGACGAGCGCACGTGCGCCATCGACCTGGGCACCGACGATCCCGACCGGCTCGCGCTCTGGCTCGCGGCACTCGGCCCGGAGGTCGAGGTCCTGGAGGGCCGGGAGACCGCCGCGGCGTTCCGTCGCCTGGCGGACCGGGCTCAGCGCGCGGCGGGCGTCGCGCCCGCGTAGCGGGCCGCCAGCTCCCGGGTCGCCGCGACCAGCTCGGGCGGCCCCACCACCTCGAAGGGCACGTCGAACACCCCGAGCCAGCCGGCCAGCCCGCCCCACGACCACGAGCCCAGCACCACCCGGCACCGGGGCGCGCCGTCGACGTCGGGCAGCGGCTCGCACAGCCCTCGGGCGCCGATCCACGGCGCGATGTCGGCGGCCCTCGCGTGCAGCACCACCTCGCCCCGCACCGGCGACGGCGAACCGCTGATCCGGTCGGCGACGAACGCACCCACGTCACCGCCCGGCACCTCCCGCCGGGTGAACCGGGGCCCCGTACCCGACCGGAGGGTCAGCCGGTCCACCCGGAACAGCCGCCAGTCCGCCCGGTCCAGGTCGTACGCCACCAGGTACCAGCGCCCCTCCGAGGTCACCAGGTGGTGCGGCTCCACGCGGCGCGGCGGCCGGAAGGCGGCGTCCCCCTCGCCGACGACGGCCATGCTGCCGCCCGCGTAGTCGAACCGCACCACCTCCCCCGCCCGGCACGCGGAGCCGAGCGCCAGGAGCGTCTCGGGCTCCACGACCGCATCCTCGGTCCCGGGCCGGCGCCGCACCGTGGTCACCTCCAGCGCGTCGAGCCGGGACCGGAGCCGGGCAGGCATGACCTGCCGGATCGTCGCGAGCGCCCGCAGTGCGCCCTCCTCCGCCCCGGGGATCGCGGCGGTACGCAGGGCGAGGGCCACGGCCACGGCCTGCTCGTCGTCGAACAGGAGCGGCGGCAGGTCGGCGCCGGCGGCGAGGCGGTAGCCGCCGTCGGGCCCCTTGGTGGCGTTGACGGGATAGCCGAGCTCGCGCAGGCGGTCGACGTCGCGCCGCACCGTGCGCGGGCTCACGCCGAGCCGGTCGGCCAGCAGCGCACCCGGCCAGTCGCGGCGGGCCTGCAGGAGCGACAACAGGGTCAGGAGGCGTCCGGAGGTCTCGAGCACGGATCCAGGATCGCACGCGGTAGAGGCCAGGAACTGACCTCTACTGACGAAAGGGTGGGTCCTGTCAGCAGCACCAGGACAGAAGGAGACACCGTGATCCGCACAGACGCGCTCACCAAGGACTTCGTGGTGAGCCGCACCCGCACCGTGCACGCCGTGCGCGGCATCTCGCTCGACGTCGCGCCGGGCGAGCTGGTGGCGGTGCTCGGCCCCAACGGCGCCGGCAAGACCACCACGCTGCGCATGCTCACCACGCTCGTCCCGCCCACGTCGGGCACCGCGACGGTCGCCGGGTACGACGTCGTCGCCCACCCCGACCGGGTCCGCGCCGCCATCGGCTACGTGGGCCAGGGTGGCGCCGGCGGGGCGTCCCAGGTGGTCCGCGACGAGCTCGTGGTCCAGGGCGAGATCTACGGCCTCGACCGGCGCACCGCCCGCCGCCGGGCCGGCGAGCTGCTGGAGGCCCTCGACCTGACCGAGCAGGCCGACCGGAAGGTCGAGAGCCTGTCCGGCGGGCAGAAGCGCCGCCTCGACGTCGCCGTGGGACTGGTCCACCAGCCGTCGCTGCTGTTCCTCGACGAGCCCTCGACCGGCCTGGACCCGCACAACCGCGCCAACCTCTGGGAGCACATCCTCCGGATGCGGACCGCCACGGCCGAGCCCATGACGATCGTGCTCACCACGCACTACCTCGACGAGGCCGACACGTTCGCCGAGCGGGTCATCGTGGTGGACCACGGGCAGGTCATCGCCGACGACACCGCCGACGCCCTGAAGGCCGACCTGGCGGGAGACCTCGTGACGCTGCGCGTGGCGGCCGAGGACGCGGGGGCGCTCGCGACGCTCGCCGAGCGGGCGCCAGGGGCACGGTCGGTGCGGGTCGGACCCGCCCGGCGGGGGCCGGCCGGCGGGCCCCTGTCCGCCGGCCCGGCAGACAGCACCGCAGACCGCACCACGGGCCACGCCGCCGGCGACGGCACGAGCGCGGTCGAGATCCGGATGGCGGACGGCCCGGGTGCCACGCCCGGCCTGCTCCGCGCGGCCGACGCCGCGGGCCTGACGGTGCTCCGCGTCGACGTCGCCCGGCCCACGCTCGACGACGTCTTCCTCGGCCTCACCGGCCGCAGCCTGCGCGAGACGGGGGTCGGTGGCGAGGACGGGACGCCCGACCAGGGCCCGGTCTCCGCGCGCCCGGCGAGCGACACCAGCACGTCCACCACCAGCACCGACACCACCGCGAAGGAGGTCCTGGCATGAGCGCCGCGACCCTGTCCCCCGGCTCGGCCCCGACCACACCGGCCCGCCCGCTCCCCCGGCGCAGCCTCGTCCGTGACACCCGGATCGTGCTCCTGCGAGAGCTCGCCCCCGTGGTGCGCGACCCGTTCTCGCTGGTCTTCGGCCTGATCCAGCCCCTGGTGTTCCTCGGCCTGTTCGGTCCGCTGCTGGCGGGCTCCGCGGGCGGGAGCCTGGGCGGCGACGTCTGGCTCTGGTTCGTGCCCGCCGTGCTGGCCATGACCACCCTGTTCGGCACGTCGGTCACGGGCTCCAACCTGCAGCTCGACCTCACCTCGGGGGTGCACGAGCGGATGCTCGTCACCCCGCTGTCGCGCTCGGCGCAGCTCGTCGGCCGCGCGCTGAAGGAGATGGTGCCGATCGTCGCCCAGTCGGCGGTCGTGCTGCTGGTGATGCTGCCGTTCGGCCTGCGGCCCGACCCGGTGGGCGCGGTGCTGACACTGCTGCAGCTGGCGGTGCTCGGCATCGGCGTCGGCTCGCTGTCCTACGCGCTCGCCCTGGCGGTACGCAAGCAGGAGTGGATGTTCTGGGTGGTGCAGCAGACGGTCCTGTTCCCGGTGATGCTGCTGTCCGGCATGCTGCTGCCCCTGGAGTCCGGCCCGGCCTGGATGCGCGCCGTCTCGGCGGTGAACCCGCTGCGCTACGTCGTCGACTCCGGCCGCGCGGCCTTCGCGGGCGACATCCTCTCGACGACGGTCGCCTGGGGCTGGCTGGCGGCCGTCGCCACGGCGGCCGTGGGCCTGACGATCGGCGTCCGCGCCATCCTCCGCTCCACGGACTGACCCCGCCCGCCCGCTGAGTGCTGGATGTTCGCCCTTCTTCGTGTGCCAGGAGGGCGAATACCCAGCACTCGACGACGCGGGGTCAGGCGGCGATGTCCAGGGACTTCTCCGCGAAGCGGGGGGCGAAGACGCGTTGCATGACGCGCTTGCCCGTCGGGTTGCCGAGCAGGGTCTGGGTGAAGGTCCTGGCCCGCTTGTCACGGCGGGTCTGCGGCACGAACATGACCAGGTCCCGGCGGCCGTTGCGCTGGTGGGCGGCGATGAACGGGCGCATCCGCAGCTCCCACTCGCGCAGCGCGCGGGCCGGGTTGCCGGGGTTGCGCTGCAGCACCGTGCCCAGCAGGTCCGCCCCGGCCATCGCGCTGGAGGCCCCCATGCCGGAGTACAGCGTGACGCACCAGGCGGCGTCGCCGAGCAGTACCACGCGGCCGGAGTGCCAGCTCGGCATCACCACCTGGTGCACGGAGTCGAACAGGGCGTCGTCCGCGGCCTCGAACTGGTCCAGGAGGTTGCCCAGCACGGGCCCGGTGGGCTCGGGCCCGAAGGCCCGGCGCAGCGACTCGACCGGCGGACGGCGGAACTGCGCGTCCTCGTCGTCGGTGCGGTAGCTGAACAGCACGGTCGGCCGGTGGTCGGTGAACGGGAACACCCACGCCGACCGGCCGGGCTCCGCGACCACGATGCCGTCGGTCGGGCCGAAGCCGGGCACGGGCTCCTGGAGCACCGACACGCCGATGATGTGGTGGAACGGCCGCAGGTACGCGGCGTCGGGGCCGAACACGAGGCGGCGCACCGTGGACCGCAGGCCGTCGGCGCCCACCACCAGGTCGAAGCGTTCGGTCGCCTCCGTGGCCGGCTCGCCGGGGGTATCGCCGGTCGTGCGCAGCGTGACGTGCACGCCGTCGCCGCGCTCCTCGACGGCCACGGGCGTGGTGCCGAACCGCATCTCGGCGAGCGGTTCGACGGCGTCGTACAGCGCACCCTCGATGTCGCCGCGCAGCACGAGCTGGGGTGCGCCCGGCAGGTCGCCGTAGCCCATGCCGGGACGACGCCGGCCGTCCCGCTCGACGTCGTAGGTGATCGACGCCGGGTCCGTCCGGTTGCCGATGGCGTCCAGCACCCCGAGCCGGGCCGCCGCCGACTGCCCCGTGCCGAACATGCCGACGAAGTAGCCGGCGCCGCGCCGTGCGGGCGCCCGTTCGACGAGCACGGACTCCCACCCGACGTCGTGCAGGCGCAGCGCCGTGGCCAGTCCCCCGACACCCATCCCGACCACCAGTGCGCGCGGCTTGCTCATGTCGATCCCTCTCCTCGGTCTGCGAACGTGCCTCGATTATTGACTGCACAGATCTCGCCAGTCAAGAACTCGCGACTAGGATGGCCGTCACGCGAGGAAGGGGGAACGATGGCACGACCCGTGCAGGACCGCGCCGAGGTGATCCTGGCCGCGGCCAGGATCCAGTTCCTCCTCGACGGACCGGAGCGCACGACGGTCGACGCCGTCGCCGCCCGCGCCGGCGTCGGCAAGGGGACGGTCTTCCTCTACTGGCCCACGAAGGCACGACTGCGCGAGGCCGTCTTCCGCCTGGAGGCCGCCCGGATGCTCACCGATCTCGCCGACGACCTGCGCACCGGCGCGACACACCTGAGCGTCGGCCGCGTGGTCCGCAGCGAGATCGCCGCCGTCCTGGAGAACCCCGGCATGGCGCCGCTGCCGATGACCGAACCCGACACGCCCTTCGACCTCGACGAGTTCCCGGGCCCCGCGCTCCACCGGGTCCTGTCGATCATGCAGCGGCACGGTCTGGTCCGGGACACCCCGACCGACGAGGTCGCCACGGCCTTCCAGACCGTGATGAGCGGCTCCGTGACGCTCGCGCTGGCCGCGCCGGACCGGCGGGCGACGGTCCTGGACGCCGCGGAGCGCCTCATCCGGTCCACCTACGACCGCCCCGACGCCGACCCGCGCGCCGTCGCCGCGGCCCTGCCCGAGGTGCTCGACGCGCTGGAGGACACCGTCGACCGGCTCGTCGACTCCGCCGCCCCCGACCGGCCCACCACGGCGGAGCTGCGGCCCCGCCCCCGGCCGGCCCCGGCCACCGCCTGAGCGGGACCGCCGTCAGGCCCGGGCGCCGAGGTGCTCGTCGAAGAACCCGAGCGTGCGCGCCCAGGCGTCCGCGGACGCCTCCGGGTCGTGCGACATGCCCTGGACCCGCATCAGCATCCCGAGCGCGCCCGTGTACTGCGCCAGGAAGGAGTGGGTGGCGCCCGGGTACACCTTGAGGTCCACGGGCACCCCGGCCCGCTCCAGCCCGGCCCGCAGCTTGGCCACCTCGGCGACATCGACCACCGTGTCCCGGTCGCCGAAGCTCGCCACGACCGGGCAGGGCGCCGACAGCATCGCGTCGAGCGCTGCCGGCTCCTGCTTGCCCTTCGGCAGCAGCCCGTAGTTGACCGACGCGGCGTCGAACCCGCCGCGGCCCGCCGCCACCAGGGCGAACCGGCCACCCATGCAGAAGCCCATGATGCCGACCCGGCCCGTGCAGTCCGGCCGGTCCGCGAGCGCCGCGCGCTCGGCCTCCAGCCGGTCGTAGGCCGGACCCTGGTCGGCGACGAAGCTGCGGAACGTCTGCCGCAGGCACCGGCCGCCCTGGAACATCGAGGGGGCGTGGACCACGTAGCCCTGGGCCGCGAGGTGGTCGCACACGCGGCGCAGCTCTGCCGTCATGCCGTAGGCGTCGTGCACCACCACGACGCCGGGGAACGGTCCGTCACCGTCGGGAACCGCGGTGTATCCAGGGTGCACGGTGTGCCTCCGTCGTGCTGACGTGGGGACGCCCGGCCGGACGCCGCCGTCGGACCGTACCAGCGCGCCGCGCGCGCTGCACGGACTCGTGTGCGACCGACTCCTCAGGGCCGCACCGCCCCCGGGAACCCCGTCCAGCGCAGGTCTGCGGGCAGGTGGCCCATGTCGTTGAAGAGCACGACCGAGGGCGGCAGGCCGTCGCGGTACTCGATCACCGTCAGCGCGGCGTTGCCTGCGTTCAGGCCGAGCCAGCGCGCGGGCGGGGCGTCGAGCGCGTGCCGCAGCAGCCAGGCCACCTGGAACGCGTGGGTCACCAGCACCTCGTGCGTCTCGGCCTCGGCGGTCCGGGCGAACCGGTCGACGAGGTCCGCGGCGAGCCGTTCACCGGGGACACGCTCGGCGTCGTCGAACCCGTCGAAGAAGCCCGCCCAGGCCGCCGGCAGGTCCGGGCCGGAGGGGACGTACGGCACGTGGTCGACCAGCTCGGCGGCCTCCGCGACGGGCACGCCCGGCAGGCGCCGGGCGATCTCGTGCGCGCTCGCCGAGGCGCGGGGCAGGGGCGAGTGCCACACGGCGTCGACCGGGAGGCCGGCCAGCCGTTCGCCGAGCAGCCCGGCCTGCCGCCGTCCGACATCGGTCAGCTCGCCGAACGCGTCGGCCGCACCGTGCCGGGCCAGGTAGAGATGTCTGGTCGCCATGCGACGAACCTACTGGCCGGCGGTGGCGGCGCGGTCGACGCCGAGGGTCGAGATCAGGTCCTCGTGGAGCTCCATCCACACCGCGTGGCAGGAGGCGACGCCCGTGCCCGCCACCCACTCCCCCCGGCCCGCCCGGGCGCGGGCCAGGGCCGAGGAGAACCGCGTGTCGTACCCCTCGAACCGCGCGAGCACCTGGCTCAGCCCCGCGACCAAGGGTTCGAGCTCGGCCTCCAGCGCCTCCAGCTCGTCGAGGACGCGCGCGTCCCACTCGGGGTCCGTGTGGGTGTTCGGGACGAGCCGTTCGTCCCCGTTCGCCCGGAGCTGCCAGTCCGTGCAGGCCTGCAGCAGGCGGTCGTTCAGCGGCCCGAACCGCTCGTGCGCGCTCTCGACGGCGGGCCGCGCACCCGACTCCGCGAGCTCCTCGGCCAGGCGTCTGTCGTCCTCGGCGCGGCCACGCTCCGTCATCGACCACCCGCTGGTCCCCGCGAACGCCGCGTGACTGACCCAGCCGTACGCCTCGTCGTCGAGCAGGATCTCGTGGGTGCCCGCTTCGTCGAGGCCGAACCGCTCGGCGACGGCGCCGTCGTCCGCCATCCCCTGGATGCGCACGGAGTGGAGCACGAGCAGCTCGGGCTGAGAGGATCGGCCGGGCAGCGTGTCGTTGGTCATGTCTGGACCGTGCGTCCTGCGGCGGCCGGTGTCAACGCGAACAGGTACGCCCAGGGAGGAAGCATGTCGCACAGCACGGCCGGCGTCGCCGGCACACCCGGCAGCCCGGGCCGGGCCACCGGGCCCGCCCGCGTGGTGCACGGCCCCGACGACTTCACCCGGGTCCGTGCCGGCGACGTGCTGGTGTGCCGCTTCACCGAACCGGCCTGGACCGCGCTGTTCGGCGTCGTTGCCGCGGTCGTCACCGAGACGGGCGGCGTGCTGTCGCACGCCGCGATCGTGGCCCGTGAGCACGGCATCCCCGCCGTGCTCGCGGTGCCGGGGGTCACGACCATGCTCCGGGACGGCCAGACGGTGACCGTCGACGGCGACGCCGGGCGGGTCTCCACCTGACCCTGCGGGAACGTGGGCCTCACGACGTGAGCTGGAGCCGGCGCTGGAGCAGCGCCGAGACCGGGCGGTAGGACGCCAGGCGCAGCGGCAGGTCACGCACCCAGAGCCGGAACGGGTCGGCGGGGGCGTACAGGCCCTTGACCTGGCGGCCGAGTCTCTGCTTGCGCTCCGCCTCAGGGCGGAGCTGCGCCTCCCACTCGCGCAGGGGGAGGGCGAGGTCCGCCGGGTGCCGCTCCAGGGCAGCGCCCAGCGCATCGGCCCCGGCCACGGCCAGCGAGGAGCCATACCCCGCGAAGAGCGTGACGCACCACGCGGCGTCGCCCAGCAACACCACCCTGTCCCGGCTCCAGCCGCCCACGACCATCTGGCTGACCGTGTCGAAGTAGACCGACCCGGCCCCGGCGAGCTGGCCCAGCACCTGCGGGGCCACCCAGCCCATGTCGCCGTAGGCGCGCGGCAGGGCGACGTGCGGCCCGTCGGCGAGCTCGGCCGAGGGCCGCTGCGTGCGGTAGCCGAAGAACGCGACCGCCCGCCGCGCCCCGACGCTCACCACCGCCAGCGTGCGCCCGGTGTCAGTGAGCGAGGCCGTGACGCCCGGTTCGACGCCGTCGGGCAGCCTGTCGAGCTCGAACACCCCGGCCATGTGGTTCAGGTCCAGCCGCACGTCGTCCTCAGGACCGAAGACCAGGCGCCGGACCGCCGAGTGCAAACCGTCCGCGCCGACGAGCAGGTCCGCGCGCTCCACGGTGCCGTCCGACAGGGTCACGTCCACGCCGTCCGGATCCTGCCGAACCTCGGTGACGCTCGCACCGAACCTCACCTCCACCGTGCCCGACGCCGCGCCGGTGACAGCCGTGTACAGCACGTCCTCGATGTCTCCGCGCAGGATGTTCAGCGAACGGTCCCCCACCATCGCACGGACCGTGGGGCCCGGGACGGTGAAGCGGGTGCGCCCGTCGGGGCGGACGTAGTCCATCCGGTCCGGCACGATGTGCCGGCGGGCCAGCTCGGGCAGCACGCCCATCCGCTCCGCGGCGTCGTACCCCAGGCCCGCGAAGGTCACCGCGTACCCGCCGGAGCGACGCTCGGGCGCCCGCTCCACCACAAGGGCTTCCCAGCCCGCCTGGTACAACCGCAGCGCAGTCGCGAGCCCGGCGATGCCGGCTCCGACGACGACGGCACGGGGGTTGCGGTGTGTGGTCATGACACGTCTCCTCGACGACGGCGCGCGACCCTGCCGGCCGCTCGCTCGACCTTCATGAAAACATGATCGCAGATTCGTTTTCAAGAGTGGGCGGGACCACGCACGAGTGGCTGGGGACGTCCACGGGGAGCACTCCCCATGGGCGCCGTCCGGGGCGCCGTGCCAGCCTTCGCCAGGTCAGACCAGGAGTCCGACCCCAGGATGGAGAGCACCATGGCAGTCACCTCCCCGTTCCGCAGGAAGATCACCAGGCGGTGGACGTTCGCGGCCGTGACCGCGCTCGCCCTGGCCGCCTCCCCGGCGGCCGCCGCCACGACCTCGACCCAGGACGCGGGCGTCCTGGCCATCGCCCACAAGGCACCGTTCGACTGTGGCAAGACCTTCTACGCCAACAACTGGACCGGCGGGCACAACCCGTCCGGCTCCATCGACTGGCAGACGTACGGCAGCGACGCCATCAACGGCGAGACGGTCCGTGCCACGGCGGGCGGCACCGCGACGTTCGACGACGAGGGCAGCACGAGCTACGGCAAGTGGGTGCAGATCGTGCACAGCGACGGCACCCGCACGCGCTACGCCCACCTCGCCACGATGGTGCGGGCCGCGGGCCAGACCATGTCCGTCAGCCAGGGCACCGTGATCGGCACCGTCGGGTCCACCGGAGGGTCGAGCGCACCGCACCTGCACTACGAGCAGCGCACCTCGTCCGGCGTGGTCGACACCTCGCCGACCGTCGACGGCGTCACCGTCTCGCTGGGCCAGAAGAAGGCGGTCACCAGCACCAACGGCTGCGGCAGCTCGAGCAACCCCTACACGCCCGCCGAGGTCTGCGGCAGCGGCTACTCGGTGATCGACTCCGCGGCGCTGGGCACCGTGGGCCGCACCTACCTGCTCTACAACGCCGGCAACGGCTACAACTGCGCGGTCACGCTCAAGTCCACCAACCTGGGCACGCCGAGCGCGGTCTCGGCCTTCCTGGAACCGGAGGGCGCGTCCCGCACCACCGACTCGGGGAACTTCTCCTACTACGCCGGCCCGGTCAAGCGGTCCGCACCGGGCACCTGCGTGAAGTGGGGCGGCTCGGTGGGCAGCACGAGCTACACCAGCCCGTTCGAGCACTGCGGCTGACGCCGGCCGAACCGGTCGCCAGGCCCCCGGGACGCATTCCGGCGGGCCTGGCGGCCCTGGCGTGGTCCGACGGATCAGCCGCGCGGCGGTTCGATCAGGTCCCAGGGCATGCCGTACAGGTCCTCGAACACGGCCACCGTGCCGTAGGCCTCGTGGCGCGGTTCCTCGCGGAACCGCACGCCGGCCGCCGTCATGCGGGCGTGCTGCGCGGCGAAGTCGTCGGTCTCCAGGAAGAACGCGACCTTCCCGGCGGCCTGGTCGCCCACGGCGGCCGGGGCGTCCGTCCGGGCGAGGACCAGCCCGGTCCCGCCGTCCGCCGGGCCGACGACGACGCGACGGCGTCCGGCCGCGGTGGTCTCGTCCTCGCGGAGGGCGAACCCGAGGGCGTCGACGAAGAAGGCGATGGCCTCGTCGTGGTCGCGGACGAGATAGGTGACGTCGGAGAGTCGCAGCACCCCGTGATCCTAGGCCGCGCGGACGCCGACCCCCGCGCCGGCCCGCGATGCGCCCGCACCCGACCGATACTGGACGGCACGAACCTTTCCGGTGCCGGACACCGTACGTCCGGCCGACCCCGAGGACTGACGTGACCTTCACCCACCCCACCGGCACGCGCGGCGCGAGGCAGCCCGGACGCGGCTTCCGCTGGATGAACCGGCTCCTCATGCGACGCGCCCGCCGCGCCGAGGGCACGACCATGGGCATGAACCTGCTGGTCCTGACCACCGTCGGACGCAAGAGCGGGCAGCCCCGCTCCAACCCGCTGGCCGGGTTCCCCGGGCCCGACGGGAGCTGGCTGGTCGTGGCCTCGGCCGGAGGTGCCCCCGCCAACCCGGCCTGGTACCTCAACCTCGCCGCGCACCCCGACCAGGTCACCGTCGAGCAGGGCGGCCGCAAGGTCGCCGTCACCGCCACGGAGCTGCACGGTGCCGAGCGCGCCGAGGCCTGGCAGAAGATCACCGCCCAGGCGGCGAACTTCCGCCGGTACGAGCAGGTGACCGACCGGGAGATCCCCGTGATCCGGCTCACGCCCAGGGCCTGAGCCCGCGACCCCGCCCCGTGCGACGCCGCCGCGGTGGGTAGTGTCGTGCGCATGACGTACGCCACCACCTCCCCGGCCGTCACGGCGCTCCAGACCGCGGACTGGCGCCGCCGCGTCTTCGCGCTCTACGCCGAGGCCCGCACCCGTGCCGTCGTGGACCCGGCCGCCGCCCACGCCGGCTGGGTCGCCGCCCGGGACGAGCTCTTCGCGACGCACCCGGTGTCGCCGATCCTGCCCGAGGACCGGCCCGGCTTCACCGGCCTGACCGTCACCCCCTACGACCCGGCCTGGCGCCTGAGCGCCCCGATCGTCCCGGCCGAGCCCGGGCCCGACGGCGCGCCGCGCCGCCTCGACGTGCCCACCGGGACCGACGGTGTGGTGCCGTTCGAGCTGCTCGGCACGGTGACCCTGGCGTCCGACACCCTGGGCGACCTCGGCACGCTCGACGTCTGGCGGCTCGCCTCCTACGGCGGCGGCCTGTTCGTGCCGATCAAGGACGCGCTCGCGGGCCCGCCCGGCGGCACCTACGGCGGTGGGCGCTACCTCATCGACACGATCAAGGGCGCCTGGCTCGGGCACACCGGCGGGCCCGACGGCGGCGAGGGGGGCGGCCCGGGCGACTTCGGCGACGGTGACCTGGTGCTCGACCTCAACTTCGCCTACAACCCGTCCTGCGCCTACGACCCGGCATGGACGTGCCCGCTGGCCCAGGACGGCAACACGCTGGCCGTGGAGGTCCCGGTGGGCGAGCGCACCCCGGACACGCAGGCGTACTGAACCACGGCCGGGGGCAAGGTGAGGCTGTCCAACCCCGCCCCCGGCACTGGCTCTCCGCGCCGACTCCTGGTTGCCTGAACCCATGACCACCCCCACGTCCGGCACGAACCACCCGGACACCGGCCGCGACGCCACCGGACACCCCGACGAGCCGCACACCAACGGGCTCGCAGAGCGCCTGAACTGGCTGCGCGCAGGCGTGCTCGGCGCGAACGACGGCATCGTCTCGGTCGCCGCGGTCGCCGTCGGCGTCGCGGCCGCCACGTCGCAGACCGGGCCCATCCTCACCGCCGGCCTCGCCGCCCTCGTCGGCGGGGCGATCTCGATGGCCCTGGGCGAGTACGTGTCGGTCTCCAGCCAGTCCGACAGCCAGAAGGCCCTCATCGCCAAGGAGAAGGCCGAGCTCGCCGAGATGCCCGAGCAGGAGCTCGCCGAGCTGGCGGGGCTCTACGAGGCCAAGGGCCTGTCCCCCGCCACCGCCCGCCAGGTCGCCGTAGAGCTCACCGAGCACGACGCCCTGGCCGCCCACCTGGAGGCCGAGCTCAACATCGACGAGGACGAGGTCGTCAGCCCCTGGCACGCCGCCCTCGCGTCCGCCGTCGCCTTCACGCTCGGCGCCGTCCTGCCGCTCGCCGCCGTGCTCCTGATCCCGGAGCCCTGGCGGGTCGGCGTGACGTTCGTCGTCGTGCTGGCCGCCCTGGCCGGGACGGGGTGGATCGCGGCCTGGATCGGCGGCGCACCGCGGGTGCGCGCCACGGCGCGCGTGGTGATCGGCGGAGCCCTGGCGCTGGGCGCGACCTTCGCGATCGGCTCGCTGCTCGGCACGACGGCGGTCGGGTGAGTACCGTTAGCGCCCGATGAACACCATCGACAGCACCCCGCCCCCGGCCGGCATACCCTCGTCGGCGTACGGCGTCCACTCCGAGGTCGGCCGGCTGCGCAAGGTCCTGGTCTGCGCGCCCGGGCTGGCCCATCAGCGGCTCACGCCGTCCAACTCCGCCGACCTCCTGTTCGACGACGTGCTGTGGGTCGAGCGCGCGCAGCAGGACCACGCCGACTTCGTGGCGGAGCTGCGCGGCCGCGACGTCGACGTCGTCGAGCTGCACGCCCTGCTCGCCGAGACGCTCCGCGTGCCGGGCGCCCGCGACTGGCTCCTGGACCGCAAGATCGTGCCCGAGATCGTGGGCAACGGCCTGGTGGAGGCCACGCGCGAGTACCTGGAGTCGCTGCCCGAGCACGAGCTGGCGCGCTACCTGATCGGCGGCCTCGCCGTCGCGGACGTGCCCGAGCTCCCGCCGGGCTTCCGCGCACTGGCAGACCTCAGCCCCGACGCGCGCGAGTACCTCATGCCGCCGCTGCCGAACACGCTGTTCACGCGCGACACGACGTGCTGGATCTACGGCGGCCTCACCCTGAACCCGCTGTACTGGCAGGCCCGCCGCGACGAGACGCTGCTCATGAAGGCCGTCTACACGTTCCACCCCCAGTACGTGGGCAGCCGGGTGTGGTGGGGCGACCCCGAGACCGGCCACGGGGAGGCCACCTTCGAGGGTGGCGACATCATGCCGATCGGCAACGGCACCGTGCTGATGGGCATGAGCGAGCGCACCTCGCGCCAGGCCATCACGCAGGTCGCCGCCTCGCTGTTCGAGGCGGGCGCGGCCGAGCAGATCGTCGTGGCGGGCATGCCCCGCCTGCGCGCCGCCATGCACCTGGACACGATCATGACGTTCGTCGACGTCGACACCGTGACCGTGTACCCGCGGATCGTCGACCGCGTGCACCCGTTCGTGCTGCGGCCCGACGGCGGGCCGCTCGGCGTCTCGGTGACCGACGCCGGCGGGTCGTCCTTCCTCGACGTCGTCGGGCAGGTCTCCGGGCTCGGCGAGCTCCGGGTCATCGAGACCGGCGGCGACGTCTACGAGTCGGAGCGGCAGCAGTGGGACAGCGGCAACAACTCGGTCGCCGTCGAGCCGGGCGTGGTGTTCACCTACGACCGGAACACGACCACCAACGACCTGCTGCGCAAGGCCGGCATCGAGGTCATCGAGATCGCCGGCGGCGAGCTGGGTCGCGGCCGGGGCGGCGGGCACTGCATGACCTGCCCGATCATCCGTGACCCCGTGACCTGGTAGAGCCAGGCCCTGCGCCGGGCCGGCGTCGGCCCGGCGCCGGACCTCGCGGCGCCGCGCGCCACGCGCCAGTTACCCTGCATTCCGGACAAACCCCCTGAAAGGAGTCCGGAATGCCGGTCGGTGGCGTGTCGGTGCGCGGGCGTCTGCGGACGCTGGTGGACCACCCGTGGTTCCAGCGGGTGGTGCTCGGCGTGATCATCGCCAACGCGGTGGTGCTGGGCCTGGAGACGTCGATCGTCGACGGGCCGGCCGACGAGGTGCTGCAGACCATCGACGACGTGATGCTCTGGTTCTTCGTCACCGAGATCGCCCTGCGGCTGATCGCCCACGGGACGCGCTTCTTCCGGGACCCGTGGAGCGTCTTCGACCTGCTCGTGGTCGGGATCGCGCTGATCCCCGCGACCGGGCCGCTCTCGCTGCTGCGCGCCCTGCGGATCCTGCGGGTGCTGCGCCTGGCCGACTCCGTACCGTCCATGAAGCGCGTGGTGAACGGCCTGGTCGCCGCGGTGCCCGGGATGGGCTCCGTCGGGGCGCTGCTGCTCCTGGTCATGTACGTGTCGGTGGTCATCGCGACCAACCTCTACGGGAGCATCGCCGAGGAGCACTTCGGCGACCTGGGGACCACGGCGTTCACGCTGTTCCAGGTCATGACGGGCGAGGCGTGGCCGGACATCGCCGACGACGTGATGGCGCACGAGCCCACCGCCTGGATCTTCTTCGTGGTCTTCATCCTCGTGGTGTCGTTCGCGGTGCTGAACCTGTTCATCGCGGTGGTCGTCAGCGGCATGGAGAGCATCGACGAGCTCGCCGAGCACGAGGAGCGGTCGGACGCCGAGGTCATGGACGAGCTGCGGGCGATCCGGGGACAGCTCGCCGCGCTCCAGGCGGAGCTGGCGGCCTCCCGGGCCAGGGATGCCGACCTCGAGCGCCGGGCCGCCCCGGCCCCCTGAGCGACACGCCGGGACATGCCGCCACGCGGAGGTTCTTGATGCATCCTTGGGTTGCAGTTCCGGAAAAGCCATAGACGACACCAAGTCCTCGTTGTACCTTTCTTCACACACGGACTCGCGCCGTGGAGGCATGACGTGTGTCCGCACGCCTGCCGCAGCACCGATACCAGCCCTTCGAACGAGACGGGAAAGGACGAGAACACGATGGTCCGCACCAGCTTCGCGCTCCAGGCCGCCGGCCTGTGCAAGGTCAGTGCCGCCACCGCGTCGTCCTACCCGACCACTGCCACGCACCTGTGGGACGGCCGTGAGGCCATCCGGGGCGCCATACGCTCCTGATCCGGCAGTGCCGGACCAGTGCTGTGAGCCGCCTCGGGATGCCTGTTCCCGGGCGGCTCTTGTCGTCCCGGGCGCGGACACGTCCCGCCCGACAGCACGACCCGAGACATCCAGGAAGTACGACACGCTCACCGGAAGGAGCAGGCCCGTGGCCGACGTCCTTGTCCTCAATGCCGGTTACGAGCCGCTGCACCGGGTATCGGTCCGGCATGCCATCCACATGCTCGTGCGCGAGGTCGCGGTCGTGGAGGAGGCGGTCGACGGCCGCTCCTTCGGGCCGTTCCCCTTACCGCGCGTGCTGCGGCTGGTCCGGTACGTCACGATGCGGTGGCTCTACAAGTCGGGCGGCGCGCCCGCGTGCACCAAGCTGGGCGTCAAGCGGCGCGACGGCCTGTGCGCGTACTGCGGCGGCCCCGCCGAGACCGTGGACCACATCCTGCCGCGGTCCCGCGGCGGGCCCTCGACGTGGATGAACCTCGTGGCCGCCTGCTACGAGTGCAACTCGCACAAGGCGGACCGCACCCCGGCCGAGGCCGGCATGGTGCTCCACGTGACGCCGCACGTCCCCCGCGCGGACTACGCGCGCGCCATCCGGCACCGGGCGGCACGCGCGGCGTGACCGCCCCGGCTGCCCCGCGCCGTCCGCTGGTCGGCAGAAGGTCAGGTGATCGGCAACCCGGGTTGCCGATCACCTGACCTTCTGCCGACCAGCGGGTGGAGCAACCGCCAGGCGGGAGCGACGGTTCCTGGGGTGCCCGGGACGGGCCGCTCCGGCGTGTACAGCGCGCTCAGTCCTTCAGCGCCTCGACCAGGAGCTCCAGGGTTCGTGCGCGCCCGGGCGTGGCGTCGAGGGGCTCCTCCGCCCGCGAACCGGCCACCGGCACGAGCATGACCTCCTCGACGCCGTACCGCCCGGCCAGGTCGCGCACCTGGCCGGCCACCTGCTCGGCGTCGCCGACGAGCCAGCGTGCGCGCATCGACTCGATCGACTGGGCGATCATGCCGTCGGCGGGTTCGGCGGCCTGGGCGTCCAGCGCCTCCTCCACCGTCTCCAGCGGCCCGAGCCGCTGCCCGGAGCGCAGCCGGGCCATCTGGCGCAGCTGGGGCAGGGCCCGGTCGTGCGCCTCGTCCGACGTCGGCGCCACCACCGCGTTGGCCGTCACGAAGGTGCGCGGCTCGGGGTGCTCCTCCGACGGCCGGTAGCCGTCCCGGTACAGGCCCAGGATCTGCTCCATGCCCTGCCCGGAGAAGTGGTTGGCGAACACGTACGGCAGGCCGAGCTCGGCGGCCAGCCGGGCCGAGTAGTCGCTGGAGCCCAGCAGCCACACCGTGGGTGTCCCGGCGGCCGCGGGGGTGGCCCGCACGTCGTAGACGTCGCCCGAGACCAGGCGGAGGCGGGCGCCGTCGGGCCCCATGAGGCTCAGGATGTCGGTGACGTGCTGCGGGAACCGGTCCACGTCCGCCGTCGGGCCCGTGGCGCGCAGCAGGGAGGTGACCACGGGGTCGCTGCCGGGCGCGCGGCCGATGCCGAGGTCGACGCGGCCGGGCGCGATCGCCTCCAGCGCCGCGAACTGCTCCGCGACCACGAGCGGGGCGTGGTTCGGGAGCATCACGCCGCCCGAGCCCACCCGGATGCGGGAGGTGCGCGCGGCAGCCGCGGCGATCATGACGGGCGGTGACGACGCGGCGACGGCGGCCATGTTGTGGTGCTCGGCGAACCAGTAGCGCTCCAGACCGAGGCGGTCGGCGAGCGCCACCAGGTCGAGCGAGGCCGCCAGGGCCTGGGCGCTGGTCTGGCCCGAGCGGACGGGCACGAGGTCAAGGACGGACAGGCGTGGCTGGGTGTTCATCGCCTGTGTCAACCGTTCCGGGCGCCGTCGTGTTCCTGTATCACCTCTCGGATCTTCGCGGTATCGCGGGAGGTCGTGGCGCCGACCCCCTGCGGCCTGACATGATCGCGAACGTGTCTGTTGATGTGCGCCCCGCGACCGACGACGACGTCGATGCCGTGGTCGACCTGTTCCGCCAGTACCTGAGGTTCT
Organism: Promicromonospora sp. MS192; assembly: GCF_049532985.1. Lineage (GTDB taxonomy): Bacteria > Actinomycetota > Actinomycetes > Actinomycetales > Cellulomonadaceae > Promicromonospora. The sequence goes on from NZ_CP186693.1 coordinate 2,248,113, forward strand.
ACGACCAGGAGGTACCCGATGCCGAGGCGCGGGCCTACCTGACCGCCCGCCGCGACGCGGGCGACAGCGTGCTGCTGGTCGCCGAGCTCGGGCCGGACGACTCCGGGACCCCGGGCGGGCTGGTGGGCTTCGCCCAGAGCTACCCGACCTGGTCGTCGGTGAGCCTGAGCCGCTCGTGGGTGCTCAACGACCTGTTCGTCACCCCGGCCGCACGCGGCACGGGTGCCGGGCGCGCGCTGGTGCAGGACACGTGCCGCCGTGCCAAGGAGGCGGGCGCCATCCGCGTCTCGCTGGCCACCGCGTGGGACAACGTCGCAGCGCAGGGTCTGTACGAGTCGGAGGGCTTCGTGCGCGACCAGAGCTTCCACCACTACATGTACGTCACGGGCGCCTGACGCCCCCCGTGCCAGACCCTCAGGTCACCTGGTTGACCTGAGGGTCTGGCACGTCGCGCGCGCCTGCGGAGGTGTGTCGGAGGTGCGCGTTAGGGTTCCGGGACAAACCTGGTCAGAGTTAACAAATCAATCGGGATTCCCCGGGAACTGGAGCGCACACGACCATGATGGGAGGCAACCACGCCGCGACGGGAGCCGCGGCCTGGGTAGCGGTCACCGCGTCCACGCCGATCGCCTTCGGCTGGTACCCCGTGACGGACACCGGTGTGATCGCGGGAGCGCTCGTGTGTGCGGGCGCCGCGCTCCTGCCGGACGCCGACCATCACTCCGGCACCATCGCGAACTCCCTCAAGCCGGTGTCGAACGTCGTGGTCAAGGGCATCGAGGCCGTCTCGGGCGGGCACCGCAAGGGCACCCACTCGATCCTCGGCATCGCGGTGTTCACGGCCATCGCCTGGGGCCTGAGCTTCCTGAGCATCGACACGGGGAACCCGGAGATCGGTGCGATCCTCATCGGCCCGGGCATCATGTGCGTGCTGCTGGTCGCGTTCGCCCTCAAGGCGCTCAAGATCACGCGTGACACGAAGGTCCTGCCGTGGACGACGTCGATCACGCTCGCGGTGCTCATCGCCATCTTCGCGCCCGAGGAGTGGTTCTGGATGCCGTTCAGCGTGGCCCTGGGCTGCACCGTGCACATCCTGGGCGACATGATCACCACCAACGGCGTGCCGCTGCTCTGGCCGCTGAAGTTCCGCTCCCCGCGCTGGATGCGGGACGGTCGGGGCCTGGAGCTCGACATGATCTGGCGGTCCGGCGGCAACCTGTCGATCCCGATCCTGGGCGACGCGGGATCGGTCCGCGAGTGGATCTTCCTGGTCCCGGTCTCGCTCTACGCGATCGTGGGCATCGTGTGGGCGCTGCTCAACGAGATGGGCTACGACACCATGGCGACCTGGTACCAGATCGTCGGGCTGTTCGGGGCCTGATCCGGCCGGCCCTGCACGGACCGGCCGGACGCCCCGCCGGTCACAGGCCGCCGGCCACCGCTGCGCCCGCCGCCAGCCAGGCGCGACGGGTGTCCGGGCGCAGCGCGCCGTACCGCAGGTGGCCGTCCACCATGGCCGGGTCGAACGGGATGGTCACCACCTCGCGGGCCAGCGACCGGTACCCGTCGGCGACCCGCTCCAGCTCGCTCGCGGGCTGCTTCTGGTCCGCCTGGCTCACCACCACCACCGCCTGCTGCGCCAGGTACGCCGACCGGCCGTCGCGCGTCGAGAGCGCCTCCAGCAGCAGGGCACCGGCCTCGGCGTGGTCGTCCCGCGTGGTGGTGGCGACCACGAGCTGGTCGGTCAGGTCGATCATCCGCTGCCACATCGGGTCGGACTCGTCGTTGCCCGAGTCGATGAGGATCATCCGGTAGTACTTCGACAGCACCGAGTGGATCGCGTCGACGTCCTGCGGCTCGATGCGCTGCTCGTTCGCCATGGCGATCGGCTTGGAGCGCAGCACGTCGAACCGGTCGCGCGTCTGGTGGTGCACGTACCGGGCGAGGTCCGCGGCCTGTGCGGACGGCCCCAGCAGGCGGTCGGTCTGCGGCAGCAGATCCAGGAGCGTCGACTCGTGCGGGCCCTGCTCGGTGCGCCAGCCCAGCGTGCCGCGCGTCTGGTTGTTGTCCCAGGTGACCACACCCGCGCCGCCGAACTGCGCGAACACCGCTGCGAGCAGCACCGTCGACGGCGTCTTGCCCGCGCCCCCCTTGCCGTTCACCATCGAGATGGTGCGCGGCCCCGGCCAGTGCTGGCTGACGGCGCGCTCGTCGGCCCGCTCCGCCCGCTCCGACTCGCTGGGCCCCACGCGGATGCCCAGGCGCGTCAGCACGCCGCGGAACCCGCGCGTGGCCGGGTCCTCGTCCTGCTGGTGGGTGAGGAAGGACTCCCGCGCCTCGCGGCGCGAGCGAGGCGCCTCCGTGCCGCCCGTCCGCCCGGTGTCGGTCGGTGCGGCAGACGCGCCCGCGCCGGACGGGACGCCGTCCACGGGTCCGGACGGGACGGGCACCGTGTCCAGGGGGCCGGCCGGGCCGGGCACCGTGTCCAGGGGGCCGGACGCCGGTCCCGCGGCGTGATGACCCGCCATGTCGCCGGGCACCGTGCCCGGCCGGGCGCCCGGGTCGACGCCCGGGTCCACGGCGGGGGCGACGAGGTCGCGGTCCGCGGCGCTCTCCCCGAGCCGGTCGGCCACGCCCGGCGCATCGGCCGGGCCGGACACGAGGTCGGGGCGGGGTGCGAGGTCGGGCCTGGACCCCAGGTCCGGGGCGGGGCCGGGCGCCGGCGCGCGGCGCACCGTGTCGTCCGGGTCGATCTCGACGGCGGAGGCGAGCGGGTCGGCCGACGGCCCGTCGTGCGCGCCGGGCAGCGGCTCGCGCGTGGGCAGGTCGGCGGCGGACGCGTCGTCGAAGACGGGCCCCGGGGCCTGTCCTGGCACCTGGTCGGGGACGGGCCCGGCAGGCGGGGCCTGCGGGGTCGGGGCCGACGGCGGGGCGAGCTCGTCCTCCTCCGGGACCACCGTCCCGTCGGGGTGCACGATCAGGTTCCAGAGCCCCTCGGGACCGGTCGCGGAGGCCCGTACCGGCCGGCCCACCCGGGCCGCGTTCTCCGTGACCCGGCGCAGCACCTCCACGCGTGCCTCTTCCAGGCTGGCGGCGCTGATGGGATGGAACGTCCCGTCGATCGTCACCTCCCCGGAGCCGTCCTCCCGGACGACCGCGTCGATCCGAGGCCAGCGGGGCACGGTGTCAGAGCTCATGCGTTTCCTCCGAAGTTCCTGGACAGGCGGCATTGCGTGGTCCGCCCCCGAAGCAAGGGTCGGACATGTTGGCCTGCCTGGCCACCCCAACGGGGCATTCACCCCACCTGGTAGGTTCTCGCGAAACAGGTGTCGAAACCGGACCACAACCGAGGAGCCTCCGCGTGTCCGACGAGCCCACCCGCCGAATTCCTCCGGCAGCCGACCCCACGCAGATCCAGCGGCCACCCGCTCGGACAGGTCGCCCGGACGCGCAGCCCGATGCCCCGTCATCGTATGCCGCACCGCACCGCACGGAGGTCTTCCCGGCCGGCCGGTCCGGGCAGGGGGCCGCGCCACAGGGCGCCACGGGCTACGACCAGACGCAGGTCATGGGCCTCGGCACGGCGGGGTACGACGACCGCACCCAGGTGGTGACGCCGGGCACGACAGGCTACGACGACCGCACCCAGGCCATGCCGCCCACGCAGGGCGGCGGCTACGCCGACCACGCCCAGGGCGGTTCCTACGGCGACGCGACCCAGGTGCTACCGCCGTCGGGCGCGGCGGACGCTCCCGGCGTCGCCGGGCAGGGCCGCGACTTCCGGGCTGCGACACCTCCGCCCGCGCAGCCGTACCGCCCCTACGAGACCGCCCAGCCCACCCAGGTCCACGGAGCCGGCCCGTTCCCGGGCGAGCCCGGCGCGGGACAGGGCGGCTACGGGCAGCCGACCCAGGTCTACGGCCGGCCCGCCGCCGGCTACGGCCAGCAGCAGGCTCCGGGGTATCCGCAGCCCACAGCCGGCTACGGGCAGCAGCAGGGTCAGGGCTACCCGCAGGCGCCCCACGCCTACGGCCGGCAGCCGGGCACGGGCTACGACCAGGACCAGCAGGGCTACGCACCGCAGCCGTCCGGGCCGACGCCGCCCGCACCCCGCCGTGACCGCGACGACGACTCCCGCCCCGGCGGTTCGGCGGCCGGCGCGGTGCTGGCCTGGATCCCGCGCCTGCTGCTCGTGCTGAGCGTCTACCAGCTCGTCCGGCTCGTCCCGGGCTTCGACGTCATGCCCGACGTCGCGCAGTTCCCGCTGTTCCGCGGCATCGGCGACGGTGTGCTGGGCATGCTCAACCTCAACCCCGAGTGGTCCGACCAGGCCGCCAACCTGACCATCCCCGTGCTCGGCATGGCGCTCGCCGGCGTGTTCAACACGATCCGGGCGCTCGGCACGTCGCTGGCGGTCTGGCCGTACGGCCTGGCCGTCTTCGCGTGGATCGTGGTGTTCGCCGTGGGCGGCATCGTCGGCTACGCGCAGGACGCCGCCGAGAACGCGCGGCAGAACATCGAGCGGTCGGTGGACGAGGGCATCGAGGACGCCAAGCAGGACGCCGAGGACACCGCCCGCGAGGAGCTGGAGAAGAGCGTCGACGACGCCCGCCAGGACGCGACCGAGAGCATCGAGGAGAGCGTCACCGAGCAGCTCCAGGACGCCCTGCCGGGCGGCGAGGGCTAGCGCGGAGGCCGCCGGTCCGGAGCCCGCGCGGTCACGGAACCGGCACGAAACCGGCCAGGCACATGCCTGATCGGCACAGCGGGACGCTGATAGGTTTGCTCAGGTCCCCACCGGTCGTCCCGGTGCACTGCTGAGGAGCCCTGCTTGTCCGACGAGACCACCCGCACGCCGGCCGTACGCCCCGCCGGCCAGCCGGCCCAGGGCGGTGACCGGACCGCCGTCGTGCGACCGGCCACGGGCACCGCCCCGACGCCGCCGCCCACCGCACCGACGCAGGTCGTGCTGCCGTCGGGCAGAGGGCAGACGGGCTCAGGTCAGGCGAGCACAGGTCAGAGGGGCACAGGGCAGACGGGCACCGCCCGGTTCGCGGAGACCGCCGTGCGCCCGGCGCCCGGAGCGCCGCCCGCGGGACAGGGTGGCCCCGCGGCGCCGTCGTCCGCCGGGTTCGCGCCCGCCGCGTCGACGTTCGCGCCGCCGCCCGCGGGCGGCGGACCTGCGGGCCGCCCGGCCGCCCCGCAGCAGGCGGGGCCCCGCATCCCCGCGACCGGCGAGGTGCTCGGTCCGTACCAGCTCGTCGGGACGCTCGGCCACGGCGGTTTCGCGCACGTGTACCGCGCGCTCGGGCAGGGTGGCGAGGTGGCCCTCAAGGTCCTGACGAACGCGGAGCACGGCTCGCTGGACCGGTTCGTCGGCGAGGCCGCCCTGCTGGACCGTCTGGCCGGGCGCGGTTTCCCGCGGCTCCTGGCGGCCGACCTGCGGTCCGCGACGCCGTGGTTCGCCATGGAGCTCGTGCCGGGTCCGACGCTGGCCCAGCGGGTGGCCGCCGAGGGGCCCCTGCCGGTGGACGACGTGCTGCGCGTCGCCGACGACGTGCTGGACGCCCTCGCCGTGCTCCAGGAGGAGCACTACCTGCACCGGGACGTGAAGCCCGCGAACATCATCGCCGCGCCCGGCCGGTACGTGCTGATCGACCTCGGCATCGCCAAGGGGCACGGTACCTCGACGTCGACCCACGCGGCGGGCACCATCTCGTACATGGCGCCCGAGCTCTTCGTGCGCAAGCCGCACGCCCGCTCGGACGTGTTCAGCCTCGGCCTGCTGCTCATCTTCCTCGCCACGGGCCAGCTCCCCAACGACCTCAACTTCGCGGGCCGTGACCTGACCGCGGCCGACGTCGGACCGGTCGACCAGCGGCTGCTCCCCCTCGTGCTGGCCATGACCCGGCACCGGCCCGAGGACCGGCCGCCGCTGCACAACCTCATCGGCACCGTGGCCCAGCTCGCGGGCGACAGCGCGCGCCTGGACCCGTCGCTGCTGGCGGCGACCGACGCCACGACGATCGAGCGCGGCCTGGTCACCGAGGTGCTGACCGGCAGCGGGGCGCCCACGGGCGCCGTCGCCCCCACCAGTCCCCTGGCGAGCAACCCGGTGCGGCAGGGCGAGCCCGTCACCAACCTGGTCTACGACCAGCAGCTCATGGGCCGGCTGCACCAGGTGCACGGCGACGGGTTCGACGGCGCCGCCGAGGAGATCATCTCGGTCTACCTGTCCGCCGTCGGGCCGCAGCGGGCGGGCGGGCGCGCGCCCGCCGAGATCAAGGACTACCTGTGGGCGGCGATGCGCTGGGGTCCAGCCTTCACGCCCGAGGGGTATGCCGACACCTACGACGGCTGGGTCGCCTACCGGAAGCGGCACGGCCTGCCGCTCCCCGGCGTCCCGACGCCGCCGGCGCCGCCCCGCCCGGCCGGCAACCCCACGCAGCGCATGGCGCCGGTCAGCAACCAGCAGGCCACGCAGGTGGCGCCCGCGTACCGGCCCGGTCCCCCGCCGGGCACGCGCCCGGTTCCCACGCCCGTGCCCGCTGTGGCGCCCGTGCCCGCTGTGGCGCCCGCGCCCGCCACAGCGCAGCAGCCCGCGGGTCGGGCCGCGCAACCGGAGGCCCCGCAGCCGCCGGCTGCCCCCGCACCCCGGCGCGAGGACGACCGGGACCGCCGTGACTCGCGGGAGCCCAGGGACGACGAGCGGCGGAGCACGGGCGGCGGCCTCGGCGTCGTGGCGACGGTTCTCGGCTGGGTCCCGCGCCTGCTGCTCGCGCTGGCTGTGTACCAGCTCGTCCGGCTCCTGCCGGGCTTCGACGTGATGCCCAGCGCGGCCGGGCTGCCGCTCTTCGCCGCGCTCGGCGACATCGCCGTGGCGCTGCTGAACCTCGACCCCGTCTGGGCACCGCGGATGGCCGAGCTGTCGATCCCGCTGCTGGGCATCGTCACCTCCGCCGTCGTGAACCTCTTCCGGGCGGTGCGGATGCGCCGCGGCGGCCGGACGTGGCCGTTCTGGCTGGTCGTGGTGGTGTGGGTGATCGTGATCGCCGTCCAGGGCGTGGTGGGTTACGCCCAGCAGGTCACGCAGGACGCCCGCGACTCCCTGCAGGAGCAGCGCGAACAGCTCCAGGACGACCTGCAGCAGGGCGTGCAGGACACGACGGAGGACGTCCGCGACTCCCTGTGGGAGTCCGTGGAGGACGCGCTCCCCTGGAACTGACGGCGGCGGCTGACTGTTCTGAGGTCGGCACTTTGTCGCACGGAGTCGGCGGTTTGCCTCGAGGTCGGCAGTTTGCCGCGCAGAGTCGGCGGTTTGCCTCGAGAGCGGCAGTTCGCCGCGCAGCGTCGGCGGTTTGCCGCGCGGAGTCGGCACTTTCCCTCGAGAGCGGCAGTTTGCAGCGCGGAGTCGGCACTTCCCCTCGAGGTCGGCAGTTTGCAGCGCGGAGTCGGCACTTTGCCTCGAGGTCGGTACAGGCCTGTGCCGACCTCGAGGCAGACTGCCGACGTCGCAGGAAGGTGCCGACCTCAAGATGCTGTCAGGCCGCGCGGAGACCCTCTGCGCCGCGCCGCAGGGCTCATCGCGTGACCACATGTCCCGCGGCGTCGGACCTGTGCACATCCCCTGACACCGCAGGCAGCACGCCGCACGCGGTTGGCGCACTCTCGTCCCATGACCGCCGCATCGTCCACCCCCGTCGTGACAATCCCCTCCGTCCTGCTCGCCGCCGAGCGCGACCGCAACCAGCTCGCGAACGACCACCGCCGCGGCACCCTCGTCAAGGTCCGCCGCGGCGCCTACTGCGAGGCGGGCGCCGTCCAGGTCGGCGGCCCCTCGTCGGCGCCGCGCGAGAAGCGGATCAAGGAGCTGGCCCGGGCACGCGCCCTGCACTCCCAGCTCCGCGCGGACCACGTCTTCAGCCACACGACCGCCGCCCTGCTGCTGGGTTGCCGGGTCTGGACGGTGCCCGACACGACGCACGTCTACCAGGGCTATCGCGCCTCAGGTCGATCGGCGAAGGACGTCGTACGGCACCGGGGAGCGGTCCCGCCCGCGGACGTCGCCCTGGTCGACGATCTTCCCGTCACATCGCTCGACCGCACCGTGGTCGACTGCGCCCTGGCGCTGCATCCCCTGGAGGCGCTCGTGATCGCCGACTCCGCCTTGTCTCTCGGCGCCGACCGTCAGGTCCTGCTCCAGATGATCGACGCCCGCGCCGGACAGCGCGGGGTGCAGAGGGCCCGGTCGGTCGTCGAGCTCGCGGACGGCGGTGCAGGATCAGCCTGGGAGACCTGGGTGCGCTACGAGATGCTGCGTGCGGGCCTCCCCCGCCCCAGCACCCAGATGCCGGTCCAGACCGACCGCGGGCTCTTCCATACCGACCTCGGCTACGAGCAGTGGCGGCTGGGCATCGAGTTCGACGGCCTGATCAAGTACCGGCCGGACGGCGTCCGCGCCGGTCACGACCCTGCCGCGGAGTACATGAGCGAGAAGAACCGCGCCGAGGCCATCCGTCGGGCCGGCATCACCCTGGAACGGACGAGCGCCGCCGACCGCGCCGACACCCGGAAGATGCTCGCCAGGATCACGGCACACCTGCCGCCCGACGTGGTGAGAGGGTCCCGGCCCAACCCTTACCTGCCACCTGCCTGAGGTCCGGGGGCTGTCGGCGGCCTGCCGGTGATCGGCAGGTTGCGGGGTGATCGGCAGAGACCACAGGGTGACCGACAGACCACAGGGTGACCGACAGACCACAGGGTGACCGACAGACCGCAGGGAGGCCTTCAGCCAACCTGGCGGTCGGCAGTTTGCAGGGTGAGTCGGCAGTTTGCCGCGCGGAGTCGGCAGTTTGCCGCGCGGAGTCGGCAGTTTGCCTCGAGGTCGGCACAAGCCTGGACCGATCTCGAGGCAAACTGCCGACCTCGCAGGAGAGTACCGACCTCGCAGGAGAGTGCCGACCTCGTCGAAAAAACAGGTGCGCGCCGTCCCGCACGCGTGACATGCTCCTCGCACGGTCATCGAGACAGCCCTGCAGGCGGCGCTCGCTGGCCGGCCAGACCCCGGGCCCAGTGCCCGTCACGGTGCGCTCGATGAGCGCGGACAGGAAGGAGGCGGTCATGGACGACGTCGTTCGCGCAGCTGCCTCCGCGGCAGCAGACGCCACTGTCACCAGGAGCACCCGGCACTGATCCGGTCGTGCTCCGGCATCAAGGAGCACCGTCTTGCCCCGTTTTCCCGAAGCACCGAAGTCTGTCCTGATCCAGTCCGCGAGCAGGAAGCGCAGCGACAACCGTCGCGGCACCGTCGGCCGTGCGGACCTGGAGGGCCCCCACCCGAGCACATTCGCCCTGGTGGAGGACGCCGAGCACGACGCCTTCGCGCCGGACACCCCCGATCACGACGCACCCACGCACCACACACCCACCGACCCCACCCAGCCGGGACCTGGGCAGCGGTGGTCCACCTGGCGTTCCGTCGCCAAGGGCCAGCGCGGCCCCGAACCGGTCCCGGACTGGCTGGTCACCCGGGACGCCGCGTTCGACACCGAGCTCGGCATCCTCAAGACCGGCAAGGAGGCGGACGCGTTCCTCGTCGAGCGCGCCGTCCCGCCGAGCGCAGACCCGGCCGACGTTCCTTCCGGCGCCACACCCGCAGGCCCGGCCGACCTTGCACACGGCGCCACACCCGCCAACCCGTCCGCCCAGCCGACGGGCACCCCGCCGACGGGCACCCCACCGCACGGCACCCCACCGCACGGCACCCCGCCACACGGCACCCCACCGCACGACACCCCGCCACACGGCACCCCACCACACGGCACCCCGCCGTCGGACCCGGCCCGCGAGCCCGAGCGCTGCCTCCTGGTGGCCAAGCGGTACCGCAGCCTGGACCACGGCCAGTTCCATCGCGGCACGGAGTACACGGAGGGCCGCCGGGTGCGCCGCACGCGCGACCAGCGCGCCATGGAGGACCGCAAGTCCGCCTGGGGCCGCGCGGTCTCGGCCACCCAGTGGGCCGACGCCGAGTTCGTCGCCCTGCGCGACGCCTGGTCGGCGGGTGCCCCGGTGCCATACCCGGTCCAGATCGACGGCACGGAGGTGCTCATGGAGTTCGTGGGCACCGAGGAGGTCGACGACGAGGGCCGCACGCAGATCGTCGCCGCGCCGCGGCTGGCCCGGGAGCGTCCCTCCGACGACCTGCTGGAGTCGTACTGGGCCCAGCTCACGCACGGCATGTCGGTGCTGGCACGGCTGGGCTTCGCGCACGGCGACCTGTCGCCGTACAACATCCTGGCCCACGGCGAACGGCTGGTCATCATCGACCTGCCGCAGGTCGTGGACCTGGTGGCCAACCCGTTCGCCAGCGAGGTGCTGCTGCGCGACTGCCGCACCGTGTGCGCCTGGTTCACGGCCCGCGGGCTGGACGTCGACCCCGACGCCCTGTTCGCGGACCTGCTGGCGCAGGCGCTCTGACCGGCCCACCGGACGACAGGTCACCCCGGTGGCCTGTCGTCCGGCCCGGTCAGTCCGCCGGGGTGACCGGGCCGCAGGTCCAGGAGGAGAACACCAGGTCGGTCTGCACGCGGCCCACCTCGCCGCGGGCGGTCAGGTCGAGCACCAGGCGCTGCAGCTCGTCCGTGTCGGCACAGGCCACGTGGACCAGGAAGTCGTCCGGGCCGGACACGTGGTGCACCGCCCGCGTCTGCGGCAGGCGCCGCACCCACTCGACGAACGGCCCCAGCAGGGGCCGGGAGTGGGTGGTCAGCCGCACCATGAGCATGGCCTGCAGCCCGCGCCCGACGGCGGCCGGGTCGATCTCCGCGCGGTAGCCGCGGATCACCCCGGCGTTCTGCAGGCGCTGGGTGCGGGCCAGGCACGTCGACGGCGCGACCCCGACCCGCTGCGCGAGCACCTTGTTGGACAGCCGGCCGTCCTTCTGCAGCTCGTCGATGAGCGCACGGTCGACCGAATCGAGGATCACGTTCTGGCCCATGGCCCGAATTTGTAGCATGCCCGCCCCACGCGAGCCGTGCCGGGTGCCGATAGTCCCCCATGACCACGCATCCGGGGCCCGTGCACCCACCGTCCGTGCACCCCGAGCCCATCCGCCCAGCCTCCGCGCACTCCTGGTCCACGCGCGCCGTCCACGCCGGCAAGGACGACCTGGCCGCGCTGGGCCTGCACGCCCCGCCGATCGATCTGTCCACCACCTACCCGTCGCACGACGTGGCCGCCGAGGCCGCGCGCCTCGACCAGTTCGCCGACGGGCACGACGACGGCGGCCCGCCCGTGTACGCGCGCGTCGCCAACCCGACCGTGCGCCGCTTCGAGACCGCCCTGGCCGAGCTCGAGGGGGCCGACGCCGCCGTCGCCTTCGCCAGCGGCATGGCGGCCCTGTCGGCGTGCCTGCTGGCGCGGGCCGCGGCGGGCCGGCCGCACGTCGTCGGGATACGGCCGCTGTACGGCTCCACGGACCACCTCCTGAGCTCCGGCCTGCTCGGCACCTCGGTGACGTGGGCGACGCCGGACGAGGCGGCGTCGGCGATCACGGACCGGACCGGGCTGGTGGTCGTGGAGAGCCCGGCCAACCCCACCCTGGACGAGGTGGACCTGCGCGCGCTGGCCGCCGCCTGCGGCCCGGTCCCCCTGCTGGTGGACAACACGTTCGCGACCCCTGTGCTCCAGCGCCCGCTCACGCTCGGCGCCGGCATGGTGCTGCACAGCGCCACGAAGTACCTGGGCGGGCACGGGGACGTGATGGGCGGCGTCGTGGCGTGCGACGAGGAGACGGCGCGCACCCTGCGCCAGGTCCGGTTCCTCACCGGCGCCGTGCTGCACCCGATCGCGGGCTACGAGCTGCTGCGCGGCCTGGCGACGCTGCCCGTGCGGGTGCGGGCGGCGTCGGCCACGGCAGCGGAGCTCGCGCGGCGGCTGGCCGAGCACCCGCGGGTGACCCGGGTGCACTACCCGCGGGTGGGCGGGGCGATGGTGTCGTTCGAGACCTCGGCCGATCCGGTGGCGGTGGTCTCCGCTGTACGGCTGATCACGCCGGCGGTGAGCCTGGGCAGCGTGGACAGCCTGATCCAGCACCCGGCGTCACTGACCCACCGGATCATGGACGAGGTCTCCCGCAAGGACGCAGGCATCTCCCCCGACCTGATCCGCCTCTCGGTGGGCCTGGAACACCTGGACGACCTCTGGCAGGACCTGGCCCAAGCCCTCGACCACGCCCGTTGAGTGCTGGACATTCGCCCTTCGGGACGCTCCTGGAGGGCGAATGTCCAGCACTCGACGGTGGGGGCGGTTAGCGTGTGGCGGATGGAGAGCTTCGATCAGGACGATCTGGTGAGTTTCTTCGTCCGGTACGGCGTCGCGCTCGGGGCCGGGGACCTGGAGGTCGTGACCGACAGCCTCGGCTATCCGTCGATGGTGGTGCAGGCGGACCGGTCCCTCGTGGTGCCGGACGCCGAGGTCGCGCGCGAGAGCCTGGGCGGCATGCTGACCGCCTACCGGGAACAGGGCCTGGTGGCGGCGGTCCCGGAGGTGCGCTCCGTGGAGCAGGTCGGCGACGCCCTGCTCTGGGTGGACGTGCGCTGGAGCTACAAGGACGAGAACGCGTCGGAGGCTGCGGCCGACCGGGCACGTTACCTGCTGCGACGTGGCCGCGAGACGTTCGAGGTGTGCGTGGTCGTGCCCGTCGAGGAGTAGCCGGCCCCGGACGGCCTGCTACGCCGGGGCGATCTCGCGGCGCAGGTGCCAGCGGGTCAGGCGGGCGCTGGTGGCGCCCGTGGGGCCGAGCCGGTCGAACCCGGCCCGCTCGTACATGCCGACCGTGCCGACGAACGCCGCGCTGACCGGGACCCGGCGCCCGGGCGGGGGCTCGACCGGGAACGCGTCCAGCGCGGTCGCGCCGTGCGCCGCGGCGTAGTCGACGCCGCCGTCCAGGAGGGCCTGCGCGATCCCCTGCCTGCGGAAGCCCGTGCGCACGGTGACGCACATGAAGACCCACGTCGTGTCCCAGGTCCCGGGTTCTCCGACGGGCAGCACCCGGGACCGCTGCAGGGACCGGGCGGCCGACCTCCGCGAGAAGCCGAGCCAGCCCGCCACCTCGCCCGGGGCCTCCTCCGTGCCCAGGTACGCGAGCATGCCCGGTGCCGGTTCCTGCGCGGTGAGCTCCCGCAGGCGCGCGCCGCGCGTCGTCACGTCCTCCTGTGCCGGCGCGCGCCAGTGCATGCACCAGCAGGCCTGCTCGCGCCCGGTCGGGTTGAGGACGCGGGCGATGTCGTCGAACCGGTCGGTGGTCGCGGGGACCACCTCGATACGGGCCATGATCGGAACCTACCCCGCCTCGCCCACATGCGTAGGCGGACCCGCTTGACACACTTTTTCTGGACGAGATATGACGCCCTCTTGCGAGAGCGGCACGCGTGTGGGATAAATAAGTGTCCACTTATAGAAGGAGACACCATGACCACGCTCACCGACCCCGCCGCGACTGCCGGTCTCGTGACCCGCGAGGTCCGCGACGGCAGCCGGGGCGACGCACCGACCAAGATCGCCGTCGCGCGCCGCACCTACGCGACCGACCGCGACGACCTGTGGGACGCCCTCACCTCGGCCGAACGGCTCCCCCGGTGGTTCATGCCGATCACCGGCGACCTCACGGTCGGCGGCCGCTACCAGCTCGAGGGCCACGCGGGCGGTGTCGTGGAGCGTTGCGACGCCCCGCACGCCTTCGCCGTCACGTGGGAGTCGAACGGCGGCGTCTCGTGGCTGGAGGTCTCGCTCACCCCCGCCGACGGCGGCACCACGCTCGAGCTGGTCCACGAGGCCCCCGTCGACCCGGACTTCTGGGCACAGTACGGACCCGGCGCCGTCGGCGTGGGCTGGGACCTGAGCCTCATGGGCCTGGGCCTGCACCTCGACACCGGGGCATCGCTCGACCCGCAGGCGGTCGAGGAGTGGTCCCTCTCCGACGAGGGCGTGACGTTCGCGCGCGCCGCCAGCACCGGCTGGGCCGACGCCGCGGCCGCCGCCGGGGACGACGCCGACCAGGCCCGCGCCGCGGGCGAGCGGACCCTCGCCTTCTACACCACGCCGCCGGAGGCCTGAGTGCCGCGTGCTGCTGCCGCCTCCGCGCACGACGACGGGCCGGCCGGGGCGCGGGTCGACGCCGGAGAAGCCGCCGGCCACCCCGACACGGCCCCGCCCGGCGTGTTCGAGGCGCTCGGCGACCCCGTCCGCCGTCGGCTCCTGGAGCTGCTGGTACCGGGCGAGCAGCCCGCGGGCGCCCTGGTCACCGCGCTGCAGGCCCGGATGCGCATCACCCAGCCGGCCGTGTCACAGCACCTGCGCGTGCTGCGCGAGGCCGGCCTGGTGCACGTGCGCGCCGAGGGCACCCGTCGCCTGTACGCCGTGGACGACGCCGGGACGGCGGCCGCCCGTGCCTGGCTCGCCCGCTTCGAGGACACGTTCGCCCAGCCGCTCGACGCCCTGGCGACGGAGCTGGCCCGCGGGCGCCGCGAGCGCCGTCGTGCGGCTCCCCCGGCCGGGACGGACGCCGCCGCGGGCTGACCGCGTCAGTAGCGCTTGGGGAGCTTCAGGTGACGCTCCGCCATGATGGTGCGCAGCAGGTCCGGGCGGTCGGTGATGATGCCGTCCACGCCGATGTCCATGAGGGACTCGATCGTGGCCCGGTCGTCGACGGTCCACGGGATCACGGCCATGCCCCGCCGGTGGGCGGCACGGACGAGCTCCGGCGTCGTGAAGGGCACGTAGCCGGGGTCGGCCACGCCGCCGCCCTGCGGGTCGCCGTGCACGGGCGAGACGGCGTCGGCCCCGAACGAGGCGGCGGCCGCGACGAACTTCTCCTGGATCGACCCGGGGAAGTCGTCGATGTCGAGGCCGCCGAGCCACGGGGAGGCGCCGTCGGCCCCGACCTGGAGGAACTGCTGGCCGTTGGTCAGCGCCACCAGGCCGAAGCGGGGCTCGACCTCGCTCATGCGCATCAGCGAGCCCCAGTCGAAGCTCTGGATCGTGACCTGGTCGACCAGGCGGGCCGCGCGCACCTCGCGGGCGACGACCTGCACGAACTGCTCGCGCGGCGCCGTCTGCTCGGGGGCGCCCGCCTCGACCTTGGTCTCGATGTTGAGCGTTACCTGGTGGGCGCGGTGGCGGTTCACGAGGTCGAGCACCTCGGACAGCAGCGGCATGCGCTCGCCGGGGTGCAGCTCCTGCCCGGGGAACTGCGGCTGGCGCAGCGAGCCGCAGTCGATCGTGCGGACCTGCGCGAGCGTGAGGTCCTTGATGTACGTGCGCTCGGGGACGTACGGGAACTGCGGGTCGCCGGGGAACGCGGGGGCGGTGTCCACGCACTTGGCCGGGCTGGGGTCGCGGTCGTGCGTGACGACGGCGTACCCGTCGCGCGTGATCTGCACGTCCAGCTCGAGCGTGCTGACGCCCAGCGCGAGCGCCCGGTCGAAGGCGGGCAGCGTGTTCTCCACCGTCAGCGCGATACCACCGCGGTGCGCCTGGAGGTCGAAGGCGCGCGGGTGGTGGGCGCCGGAGGCGTCGGCCGCGCTCGCGGGCCCGGCGGCGGACGCCGGAGCGATGCTAAGCGCGAGGGTCGCGGCGACGGTCAGGACGACGGTCATGGCGAGTGCTGCGGTGCGGGCGGCGGGGCCGCGACGGGCGGTTCTCATGCCCCGAGCCTGGAGCGGCCCTGTGACGACGGCGTGGCGCCGCGCCGTCCCGCGGACGACGCCCGCGTGAACGCGCGGCGACGTGGCCCGGCCCCGCCGCCCGTCCGCGCGCCGGGTGCAAAGCGGTACCAATCGCCCTTCGGGGGTACCGTTCTCGGGTGGCTCATCTGGACTGGGAGATCAAGGCAAGCCTGCTGATGTACGTGATGGGGGCGCCCGGCGGCCGCATCGTGCAGGACGACGCCGTGGGCGGCACCGGCGCCTCGTTCCACTTCCCGCTCGACCCGGAGCGCACGGCCGAGCCGTCCGCCGACGCGTCGTCGTTCGCGTTCACGGGGTCCGTCGTCTTCATCGGGCACTTCGGCTCGTTCGTCGGTGAGGTCGCCGACATCGAGGTCGTCTCCCCCGCCGACGGCGGCCCCGACTGGACCATGTCGATCCGGGACCGCGAGTCGGACGTGCGCACCGTCGCGTTCCGCCTGGCCGGCGCCCCCGAGCGCACGGCCGACGGCACCCGCCTCACCTGGTCGCGGGTCGAGCTCACCGAGGACGGCGCGAAGCTGTGGGGCGGCAACTACCCGGTGGGCACCGCCTTCGAGCCGGTCACGATCGACCTCACCTGAGCCATCGGGTCAGCGGCCCTCTCAGGGGCGGCCGGCCGCGTGGTCCCCGGCAGGACGCCGGGCCCGGCGGCGTGTTTCGCAGGACGGACAGACCGACCGGAACTCCTGCCGTCGACAGGGCGGACTTTCCTCGGGTCCGGGCCTGTGCGCTGGTAGGTTGCCCGGTATGACGTCACCCGTCGGCGAGGCCGCGCAGGCGGCCGTCGGCCCCGGTCCCGTCCCGTCAGCCGAACCGGCCGTCGCGCCGGTCCCTGCGCCACCAGCCACCACCCTTCCGGTCCCCGCGCCGCCAGCCACCGTGGCACCGGCGACAACGCCGTCCGCCACCGTGCCGCCGGTGCCCGCGCCACCGGCGGCCCTGCCGGTGCCCGTGCCGCCGGACGCGGACCAGTCGGCGGACGGCTCCGGACCCGATCACGACGCCTGGGGTGGCGCCAGGGACGACGCCGGGTCCGCCGACGAACCCGTGGCCGCCGCCCCCGAGGCGGACGCCGAGCACCCGGCGGACGAGGCCGCGAGCGCCCCGAAGCCGGCCGACCGCACAGGCAACCCGGAGCCGGCCGCGGACGAGCACGCTCCCGCCGGCACCCAGGACGCGCCCGCCTCGGAGCACGCCGAAGCCGAGCCCGATTCCAAGCCCGAGGCCAGGCCCGACGCCAAGTCCGACGCTGAGCCCGATCCGGACGTGGAGATCGAACCGGGCGTGGAGATCGAACCGGGCGTGGAGATCGAACCGAGCGTGGAGATCGATCCGGAGGCCGAGTTCGATCCCGAGGCGGCCGCCCCCACCCGGCCGAACGCCGACCGGGCTCCCGCGCCGCACGCGCCCGCCGTCGGACCGGAGGCTGCCGCCGCCCCGCCGCTGGCACCCCGGCCCGCGGGGCTCCCCGTGCGTCCCGTCCGCCGCATCCCCGCCAGCGGCGAGCGCCTGGGCCGGTTCACGCTCGGCGAGGCCCTGGGCCACGGCGGGTTCGCGCACGTGTACCGCGCGCAGGCCGACGACGGCGCGGAGGTCGCCCTCAAGGTCCTGACCGGCCTGCACGACGACGCCCGCGAGCGGTTCGTCCAGGAGGCGGAGCTCCTGGAGCGCCTGGACGGCCGTGGCTTCCCGCACTTCGTGGAGTCCGGGCTGGACGCCACGCAGCCGTGGTTCGCGATGGAGCTCGTGCCCGGCAGAACACTGCGCGACCGGGTGCGCGAGGACGGTCCGCTGTCCGGGCCCGAGGCGCTGCGCCTGGCCCGGCAGGTCGTCGACGCGCTGCTCGTGCTCCAGGAGCAGCGCTGCCTGCACCGCGACCTGAAGCCGGCAAACATCATGGTCGACGGCGAGCGCGCGGTGCTCATCGACCTCGGTATCGCCAAGGTCTTCGACGCCGCGACCTCCACGCAGCCCGCCGGGACCATGGCGTACATGGCCCCGGAGCTGTTCGGACGCCGGGTGCACCCGCGCTCGGACGTGTACAGCCTGGGCCTGCTGCTCGTGTACGCGAGCACGGGCGCGCTGCCGCTGGACCTGAACTTCATGGGCCGGGACCTGGTGGCCACCGACCTCGTGGACCCGGACGAGCACGCGGACGCCCCCGACGGGCCGCCCGTCATCGACCGGCACCTGCAGTCCCTGGTGCTGGCGATGACCCGCTACCAGCCGAACCACCGGCCTCCGCTGGAGAACATCGCGAGCGTGGTCCGCGCGCGCCTGGCGCACTCGACGCCCGACCCGACGCTGCTGCTCACCTCGCAGCTCGTCAGCGACGGCGTCACGGCCGCCGAGGTCGCCGCGCTCCCGGCGACCGACGTGCTGCACGGCCGGGGTCACACCCGCATGTTCCCGCCGGGTCCCGACGAGGCGGCACCGGGCCCCGTGTCCACCGCCCGCACCCCGGAACCCTGGCACGCCCTGGTCTACGACCGTGCGCTCATGAGCGTCCTGACGGAGGTGCACGCCGACGGGTTCGACGGCGCCGCCGAGCAGGTGGTCGCCGACCACATCGCGGAGATCGGCGCGGAGGTCGCCGGCGGCCGCACCCCGGCCGAGATCAAGGACTGGATCTGGCAGGCGATGCGCTGGCAGGTGACGTCACCCGCCGACGGCCACTCGGACACGCTCCGCGGCTGGCGCGCGTTCCGCAGCCCCCAGCCCGAGCCGGCGAGCCGGCGTGCGCCCGTCCGCAGCCAGCCCGTCCCGCCCGCCGCGGCGACCCAGGTGGTCCGCGAGCAGGCGCCCCGGCCGAAGTCGTACGAGCCGCGCAAGAGCCCGGTCAAGCATCTCGGCCCCGCCCCGCAGCCGCCCCGGTCGACGACGCGCGCCACGCGGCCGATGCCCGCCGTCCAGCAGCGCGGTGGGCAGCCGCCGTCGGTACGGCCCGCCGTCGTCCAGCCCACGGTGCTGCCACCAGAGAGCTCCGGTCCGCGTCCGCCGCGCAGCCCGCAGCCGGCGCAGGGCCGAGCCCAGGCTGCACCGCAGCCGGCTCAGGGCCGGGCGCAGGCCTCCCCGCGGCGAGGGGCCCAGCCGGCCGCGGCGCCCGTCGCCCAGCGGCCGCAGACCGCCGGCCGGCCGGGCGGACCGCCGCAGGCCGCGGCCGCGCCCCGTCGCAGGCCATGGCCGGTGCGCCTGCTCGGCGCCCTGCTGCGCTGGGTCCCGCGGCTGCTCCTCCTCGCGGCCGTCTACGTGCTGGTCGTGCAGCAGACGGCGGACACCCCGTACCTCTCGGCGCCTGCGCTGGCCGTCGCGGCGTTCGGCGTCGCCGTCCTGCTGCGGGTGGCCGGGCACCGCATGCGGATCTGGTTCTACGTGGTCTCGATGCTGGTAGTGGGGGCGGCGTCCGCGGCGCTGTGGGCGACGAGCACCGGGCTGCTGCGACTGTTCTGACGCGCTCCCGGCCCGGCGGACAGACAGTTCCCGGCGGACGGACGGTGAGCCGTCAGCGCCGGACGCGGGCGCGGGAGCGCGCGACGCCGGCCAGGGTGGCGCGCACGGGTGTGCCGAGATAGATGCCCAGCGACGCACCCGCCGCCAGCCCGATACCGACGGACGCCGCGAGCACGAGGGAAGCGGCCCCGCCTCCGGCCGTCGACGCCGGGTCGGCGTGCACCATGCCGAGCAGCCCGTAGAAGACCGCACCGCCGGGTACCAGCGGCACGATGGCCGCCGTCGTCACCGCGACGGACGGGACGTGCAGGTTGTGGGCGATGAAGACGCCCACGAAGCTGGCGAGCGCCGCCGCGATGCCGCTCGCGGCGGCCTCGTGCAGGTCGGACGTCAGCACCATCGCGTGGCTGAGTGCCGTGACCGTGCCGAGCACGGCGCTGACCGCGACGATGCGTGCTCCCGCGCCGTTGAACAGCGCCACCGCGACCGCGATGATGACCGCTCCGGCCACCTGGTCCGGCAGCGGGCCGAGCGGTGGCGGGCCGTCCGGCAGGGTCATCCGGAACCCGAGCACGCTGCCGAGCTCCAGCCCGGCGAGGATGCCCACCACCAGGCCGAGCGTCTGCAGCGTGAGATCGAGGATGCGGCCCGCCGCGGTGAGCGCGAACCCGTCGATCGCGTCCTGGGCCGCACCCACCACGGTGAGCCCGGACAGCATCAGCACGATCCCGGACGCCACGATGATGGCGGGCTGCACCCCGGCGAAGGGCTCGACGTCCGCGGCGGCGAGAGCGGACACGACCACCGCCACCACCGTGGTGACGAAGGCGCCCGCGATCTGGCTGAAGAAGGACGGCACGCGCAGCCGGGCCAGACCGGACTGGGTCGCCGCGGCCGCGAGCGCCGCGACGAACGTGAGCCCCACCAGCACCGCCGATCCGCCGGACAGGAGGCTCGCGCCCACGGCGAGCAGC
This sequence comes from Promicromonospora sp. MS192, assembly GCF_049532985.1. Lineage (GTDB taxonomy): Bacteria > Actinomycetota > Actinomycetes > Actinomycetales > Cellulomonadaceae > Promicromonospora. The sequence goes on from NZ_CP186693.1 coordinate 2,268,283, forward strand.
GCCCGGGCCACCACGACGACCGGCTGCCGGTACCGGAACGGCACCCGCCGGATGGCCCGGAAGGCGGTCCGGGCCTCGTCGAGGTCCATCCCGTCGTCGACGGCGACCAGGAGCGCCTGCATGCGCTGCAGCTTGGTGTGGTCGGGCGCCGCCACGCGCACCACCCGCAGCAGGGTGTGCGGCCAGCCGTCACCGCTGGGCTGGTACGAGAGCGTGATCGACGTGTAGGTGACGTCCACGTGCACGCCCTGGAGCCCGTACGCGCCGGCGACGCGCGTGATGGCGAGCGTCACCTCGTGCGCGGACGCCCCGACCGCGAACATCGACTCGCCGATCCGCATCGCCAGGTCCAGGGCCCGGATCACCCTCGTGTCGTCGACGGCGGGGTGGACCTCGGTGTCCGGGGCCTCGGAGGGATCGGTGTGCAGGGCTCGGCGCACCGACGCGTACAGGCTTCGACGGGCTGGCTGGGGCATGCAGCCCATTGTGCTGAGGGGCGCTGTCACCGGCATCCGGCCTGGGCGGGCCCGTACGGCGCGTCAGCCGTCGACCAGACTCGGCCCCGCGCGTCCGCCGTCACCCGTTCATGGAGTAGTCCCCCTGTTGATGGTGTGATCTCGACCTTCCTGTCCGGCATGGTGGTGGTCGGGCCGATTCACGCCCCTCGGGTCAGTCCACGGTGATCGAGACGGTCTGCCAGCCCGACGCGCCGTCGGGAGCGGGCGGCGCCTTGGTCTCGGTCTGGACCTGGCCGTCCGAGTCCGTGGCGCGCACCGTCAGGGAGTGGTAACCGGCGTCCAGATCGATCGACACGTGCCACTGACGCCACGTGTCGGGGCCCACCGTCTCGGCGAGCTCGGCGGTGACCCAGTCGCCGCCCTCGGCACGGACCTCCACCGTGCTGATGCCGGTGTGCTGCGCCCAGGCCACGCCGGCCACGGTCACGGCCCCCGCAGGCACAGGCGCGGACAGGCGCGGCACGTCGATGCGCGACGCGATCTTGATCGGCCCCCGTGCGGACCAGCCGCGCGGGGTCCAGTAGCCCTCGTCGGCCTCGAAGGTGGTCACCTCCAGCGACGTCACCCACTTGGTGGCCGAGACGTACCCGTACAGCCCGGGCACCACCAGCCGCGCGGGAAAGCCGTGCTCCTCGGGCAGCGGCTCGCCGTTCATGCCGATCGCGAGCAGGCACTCGCGGTCCGGGTCCTGGAGCACGTCCAGCGGCGTGCCGGCACTGAACCCGTCGTCGCTGCGGGAGAGCACCATGTCGGCGCCGGCCTGAGGCCTGGCCCGCTCCAGGAGCGCGCGGATCGGGTAGCCGAGCCAGAGGGCGTTGCCGACCAGGTCCCCGCCCACGGCATTGCTGACGCACGAGAGAGTGACGTAGTGCTCCTCCATCGGCAGCTCCATGAGCTCGTCCCAGGTGAGCGTGAACGGCTCGTCGACCAGACCATGCACCTCCAGCGACCAGTCCTGCGGGTTGACCTGCGGCACGATCAGCGCGGTGTCGATGCGGTAGAAGTCCGCGTTCGGGGTGACGTACGGCGCCAGGTCGTCGAGCTTGAGGTCGGCCCCGGCGGGCACCGGCGGCGCCGGCGTACGCGCAGCGGGCAGGCGGAGCCTCTCCCGCACGGCGCTGATCGCCGTGGAGCCCATCGACAGCACCCGCGAGCCGGCCAGCGCGAGCACCGCGACACCGACGGTGATGCCCGACACGGTCAGGAAGCCACGCCGGTTCATGGCGCCGCCCGGAGTCTCGCCCGCCGAGGCCCCGCTACCTCCTCCCGGCGCAGGCCGTAGCCGCGCCACGGCGGCACGCAGCAGGAGCACCGCGGCACCCAGCCCGATGGCGCTGGGCAGTGCCCACAGCGGCGTCGCGCTCGGGCGCAGCACCGCGACCACGACCCCGACGACGCCGACGACGCCCATCAGCACCGCGCCCACCGGCGGGCGGCGCAGCTCCAGCCAGCCCGCGAGCGCCGCCCCCAGGGCCAGCACCAGGCCCATCGAGGCGAGCAGCACGGCCTTGTCGTTGGTGCCGAACCACTCCACGGCAAGGTCCTTGAGCCATGGGGGCACAGCGTCGACGACGGCGGCGCCGCCTGCGAACAGCGTGCTGGCACCGGGTGCGACGACCGCGGCGACGAGCTCCGCGACGGCCAGCCCGGCGCCACCGGCAAGCACGCCTGCGAGGGCGGCCCAGCCCACGCCGCCCGGAGAGCGTTCGGCCGAAGGAGCCGCGGGGCTCTCGGTTGCCTGTGTCATGAGCTGAGCGTGAGCTCGTCGATCTCTGCCGCGCCGGCCGGCGCGGCTACCGACGGCGGGCCCACCAGGGCCGCCGTGGCAACGGAGAGCGCGATATTTGACGTACGCATGACCGATCCTCCTTGGGGCCGGCGGCAAGCTGCCGCCTGAGCATGTCCCAGAGGGTTCGGAGCGGTGGTCCATCAGGATGGGTCGGGGCGCCCTGTCACCTGTCCGTGCAGCAGTCCCCGACGCTCTCCTGGCGCGGCTCAGCCCAGGCGGAGAGCCACCCTCCCCCGCTCCTGGGCCGTCCAGCGTTCGACCCCCACGTCCACGGCCGCGCACCGCCGGTGCACCTCGTCGAACACGCCGGCGAACCCGTCGTTGAGCAGGTCCAGCTTGTCCTGCCACTGGGCGACCGCCGGCATCCGCTCGCGGAGCTCGGCGATGGCGGCCTGCTCGTCGACCGTGGTCAGCCGACCGTGGTCGACGACGATCCGGCCGTCGACCAGGACGTACTCCAGAGATGACCCGTTCTCGGAGTAGACGAGCTGGTTGTCGACCCGGGAGCGCGGTGTGAACGCGAGCGTGCCCAGGTCGTAGACGTTGAGGTCGGCCCGCTTGCCGACCTCGATCGATCCGGTCACCTCGTGCAGCGATGCCGTCCGGGCGCCCCCGATCGTCGCGGCACGCAGGGCTTCGTCCACGGTTGACCAGGTCGTGTGGTCCGGCCCCCCGGCCTTGTGCAGGAGCGCCGCCATCTTGACCACCTCGTGCAGCCGGGGGGTGTCCGACGACGAGCACCCGTCCGAGCCGAGGCCCACGGGCACGCCGGCGGCGTGATACCGGCGCCACGGGGCCAGCCCGGAACCGAGCTTCAGGTTCGAGATCGGGTTGTGGGAGACGCTGACCCCGGCGGACGCCATCAGCTCGATGTCGTGGTCGGTGACCCAGATCCCATGGGCGAACGTGGTACCGGACGACAGGGCACCTATGTCGGCGAGGTGCTGCACGAGGGTGGTGCCGTACAGGTCCTGACCCGTGACGGCCTGCACCCGGGTCTCGAGCACATGGATGTGCACCTCGAGGCCGTGCTCCAGGCCCAGCACCGTGGCGCCGGCGAGCAGGTCGTCGGTACACCGCTGCGGACCGGACGGCGCCAGCATGTACCGGAGCCGCCCGCCCCCGCGGCCGTGCTGGTCCCGGATCGCGGCACGGGAGTAGTCGAGGTACTCCTGCGCGGTCAGCACGGGCTGGGCGCGCACCTGGGCGACCAGGTCCGCGGGCAACAGGTCGGACGCGAACGGGAGCGTGTCGACGAAGGGCCGGTTGATGACATGCCCCGAGATGTTTGCGCGGATCCCGACCTCGTCGTAGGCGTCGAACACCGCGGCGAGCTGCGCCCGGTCCTGCGTCGGTGTCTCCAGCACGTCGTCGACGAGGGTGGTCACCCCGTTCTTGAGCGACTCCATGGCGAACAGCCGACTACGCAGACCGACGAGCTCGGGGCTGAGCGGTCTGCCGCCCAGGATCGGGTAGGAGTACAGCATCCACAGCTCGAGCGGCAGGTTGTCGTACCGGCCTTTGTAGAGGTACTCCCACGAGTGGGTGTGCGCGTTGACGAAGCCCGGCACGACGAGACGGTCGGTGCCGTCGATCACCTCGTCGCCGTCGCGCACGTCGACATCTGGCGCGACCTGGGTGATGGCGCCGTCCTCGATCCGGATCGACCGGACGACCGGGCTGCTCCCGGTCGCGGCATCCATGGTGATGACGGTGGCAGCCTTGATGACGGTGGCGTTCACTGGGTCTCCGCCCGGTCGGTGACGACGCGCGCCGCCGCGGAGCACACGGGGGCCGCGACCGCGGCGACCAGGATGCCCTGCAGCGGAGGGATACCGATCGCCAGGGCGTTGGTGCCGAACGCGGTGGCGACACCGAGCAGGTAGGCGATGACACCGGGCCAGACGACCAGTGGCGCGGCGTCCAGGACCGTACCCGGGTCACGCCCCTTCCACACGAGGAAGAACGTGCCGATCATGACGCCGCCGAGCGGCGGGACGAGCGTGCCCAGCAGCGTGAGGAAGCCGCCGATCGCGTCGCCGAGTCCGCTGACGGCCAGGATGATGCCGACGACGGTTCCGCCGATCACGAAGGGCCGTTTGTCGTCCTTGTCGAAGAGCTCGGCCCCGGCTACGCCATAGGCGTACGCCGTGTTGTCGTTGGTGGTCCAGAGGTTGGCCACGACGAGGAACAGGCCCACGCCGATCAGGCCCATGGAGAGCAGGAGCTCCGCGAAGTCCGCGATGCCGAAGGCCGCCGTGCCCACCCCGCCGAAGAAGAGCATCGCGCCCTGGATGAGGCCGACACCGACGAGAAGGAGCCAGAACGTCCGGATCTTCGGCGTCGAGAACCGCGCCCAGTTGCCCACCTGGGTTCCGCCGGAGATGAAGGTGGCGATGAGCATCGTCATCGCGGTGGCCGCCGAGAGGGATCCGTCGCCTTCGACGGCGAGCAGCGACGCCCAGCCGCCCGCCTCCTCGAACGAGCGCAGCGTGATCCACACGCAGAGCACGAGCATCAAGGGCACCGAGACCCAGGACAGCAGCTCGATCCCACGGAATCCCTTGTAGGCCGTCACGGCCATCAGGACACCGCCGGCGACGACCACCGGCCACGTCGTCTCCCACCCCAAGGCGGTGCCGAAGAGGTCACCGAGGACCGCGATGGTGATCCCGTACCAGCCGACCTGCGTGCCGCCGAGCAGGACAGAGGCCCACTTGCCGCCGGCCCTGCCGAGCACGAGCCTGGCGGTCAGGACGGTCGACAGGCCGGTGCGTGCCGAGATCAGGCCGAGCGTGGCGACGTAGAGGGCCAGCACGAGCGAGGCGATAGCTGCGGCCGCGAGGTACGCGGAGAAGCCGAAGGCGGCGGTGACCTGTCCGCCAGTGACCATCGTCGGGGTGAAGAAGCAGAAGCCCGCCATCACGATCGCCACGGCGGCGGGGCCGCGCCGGCTCCCGGCCGGGACCCGTTCGAGGGGGTAGTCGGGGTCGACAGCGCCCGGTGGCGCGGCCACGTCGTTCCGTGGTGGCTCTGTGGCGGTCATTGCGGTGCCCTCTCCTGGGTGTCCGGGCGAGGTTGCCCGTGCACCGAGTAGAAGGGTGGCCGACGCCGGCGCCAAGATCTCGCGCGGAACGGTGGGCGGCCGCACACCGCGCTGCGCCGACCGGTGTCAGGACGCACACCTGGCCGTAACACGAGGGACATCGGGCGTCCCTACGGTGAGACGCGTGAGCACAGCCATGTCGGTGGCAGCACCGCTCCAGGTCCAGGTCCGCGACATGCTCGGGTGGGCCGACGTCCCGCTCGACCTCGTCGGAAACGCCGTCGGCATGGATCGCCACGTCCGGTGGGCGCAGGCGACCGAGCTCATCGACCCGGAGCCGTTCCTGCGCGGCCGCGAGATCGTGCTGACCACCGGCCTCGAGCTGCGCACCCCGGCAGACTGCGCGCGCTTCGTCGACTCTCTCGTCGCGGCCGATGCGGTGGCGATCGGCTACGGCATCGACGTCGTCACCACCGCGCCGCCACCTGCCCTCGTCCACCGTGCGAACGCGGCGGGCCTGCCGGTCCTGAGCGTTCCCCGGACAGTCCCCTTCCTCACCTTCACCGAGCGTCTCGCCCAGGAGCAGACCCGGCTGTGGGTGCTCGCCCAGGACCGTCTGGAAGCCGGCCACCTGTTCGACGCCGTCCGACGAGGGCTCGCGGACCCGCTCGTGCTGTTCGAGCGGTTCGTCGAGCTCGACCGGCCCGGCATCGAGTTCGCAGCGGCATGCTGGGCGGCACGTGAGCGCCTGCCGGAGGTAGCCGGGCCGCACCGGGTCGGCTACGTCAGGGACCGGACGATCGTGCTCGGCCCCGCGAGCGTCGTCAGCGGCCTCGTCGAAGCGGTCGATGGTGCACTGGTACTCGGTTGCGGCGGGCCCGCCCCCCGGCAGGAAGTACGCCGCGTGCTCGCGGAGGCCGTCGCCGCGTTCGACGTCGCGTCCCGGCGTGGGCGGTCCGCCGGCGCGGCGGACCTGGCCACGCTGGACGGGTTGCTGGGGCGGTTGACGCACGAGCAGGTCACGCCGTTCCTGGACCATGTACTACGGCCGATCATGGAGCACGACCAGCGCCGGTCGGACAGTCTGCTGGCGACGGCCCGCACGTTCGTGGCTACCGACGGATCCGTGGCCCGGACGGCGGAGGCGCTGTTCCTGCATCCGAACACCGTGCGCAAGCGGCTGGACCGGATCGACGAGCTCACGGGCCTACGGGTGCGCGAGGCAGCAGGGCGGATAGCACTGCAGATCGCCGACTCCGGCCACGCTCCTATTCTCGGTCACGAACAACCGTCCAGGCCTCGCCCCTGAACGGTGTCGCAGGCAGCCCGAGGCCTCACTGCAACCACCAGGTGGGGAAGTCGTCGTCACCCGCCGGGTAGTCCCCGAGGCCGCCGACGAGGACTCCGCCGATTCCGTAGACGATGAGCGGCGCGGCGTGCCAGGCGGGGCTGTCAGCGGACACGAACGAGAGCGCGGCGAAGCCGAGGTTGGCGATCAGCCCGACGAACACGACGATGCTCGTTGCCGACACCCCGCCCCAGTGCTCGGGATGGTCCTGGAGCCACAACCGTTCGGCCAGGAAACCCCCGCACAGCACCACGCACAGCCCGAGCGACCCGACCCGCACGGGCCACCCGGTGAGGTCACCGAGGCGCGGCTCGCCCAGCCACAGCATGACGCCCGTGGCGCAGAGCAGGAGAACCACGCCCACAGTGAAGCCCGTCAGACCTGACCTGGTGATCACGTCGTCCCCTCTGCCGGCCCGTTCCCTCGACGCGCCCAGTCGGTGCATCGTGCCCGAAGGACCTGACGAGACGGTGAACACCGGTGAACGCTCACGAGCGAGAACCGGCCCGACGAGACACTTCGGCGTGATCCGAACCTCGTGGCCTTGGACCGAGGGCCGCTCCACAATGGGCGCGCGCACTCAGCCGGTCGGCACCGAGGAGTCCAGCATGATCAGACACTCTTGGTTCGGTGTCGTGGCCCCGACCACGGGCGGTCTGCCAGCATGGCGGCAGCGGGCGGCGCCCGCACCGGCGCTCGCGTACGTTGCGGCGCAGAGGCCGCGGAAGGTAGCGCCTAAGTATCAGGAGTGACGCCGTTCGGTGTGTTCGGCGACGCGGCCAAGGCTCGCAGGAGGCGCCAGCGCATCAAGGACGCACGGACCTGCCCGACGGGTGCCTCCCTTCCGGGCAGTATCTCGGTCCAGCGAACGTTCCGTCGCACGTGGGTCGCCTCATGTGACTGGTGGCTCCCATTGAAGGCTCTCGACGGTGCCGCTGTCCGCGTGGCGCGCGGCGGGCGCCACTGATCGTGCGAGCGCCGTACCGGTTCGGACTCACCCGAAGGTCGTTGCAGGGCACGAGAAGGCGCGGCTCAACCGCTTCACGCTGGACCTTAGCGGCGTACATCGCGGGCATGTCCAGTACTCGTTCCCGTCGATGACGCGCACCGAGGCGGTGGCCTGTCCCTTGAGCGGCTTGCCCGCGTTCGCCCCAGCTTGGGCGTGGTAGGCGTCGTAGTACCAGCGGCCACGGACCGGCCCGGTGACACTGTCGTCGCGCATGCTCGTGCGACGCCCGAGCGCGTCGTAGGTGTACGCGAGCGTCTCGCCGGCTGCGGTGGTGACGGTGGTGGTCTGCCCTGCAGCGTCGTAGGTGGTCGTGGTGGCACCGGCGTCGGGGTCGGTCGCGGTGGTCTGCCGCCCGAGCCGGTCGTAGGTGTAGGACCAGACGTTCTCTTCCGCGTCCTGGACAGCCTTGAGCCGTCCGGCGTTGTCGTAGCTGTAGGTGGCGCTCTCGTAGTCCAGGTCCAGGATCGCATCGAGTGTCCTGGTGCCCGAGGTCGCCGGTCGTTCGTACTGCCGCAGTTCCTTGGTCCGTCCGAGAGCGTCAAGGATCGTCTGGGTCGGCACCCCGCCCCTGGGCGGCACCACGGTCGTAGTCGCACCGTCGTAGTACGTGACCGTGCGCCAGGCTTCGTAGTCCGGGTTGCTGGGCGTGCCCAGGAAGAGGATCGAGTCAGTCGTTCGACCGTAGCGCCGAGGCCCACAAGGGACAGCGCCTGGGGGCGTGCGGTGGATGCGCTGACAGTTGCTGCAGGTGACGATCAAGGACAGCCGGCGCGCATGCTCTCGACCAAACCGACCAGACATCGCAGAACGCCACCGACTGCGCGTGGGCATTCGGTGATCTGTGGGTCGTCGTGCACCCAAGCGCTCGGCACTGAAAATGGCATCGTACGGGTCTGCACGCGAGCGGCGCCGGCGCGCCCAGTTCAACCGCACCAGGCCGCCCTGACAACCTGTGCCGGCAGGCCACGATCAACCTCGCGCGCAAGCTGATCGAGCACCTGACATGCCCGGCAGTCCACAGCGCACATTCCACCGCGCGGGTTGACAGCCCCGCGCGGCTGTCAGGCCGCCATACCTGGGCGGGGCGGAGGAGAACCGACAACGTTTCAGGAACGAACATGTGGTTTCGACGCGGCCATGGCAGCAATCGAAGGTCCCCCAGTCCGGTCGCCACGACCTGACGCTCCCCGTCCGGGAGCGCCTGCCTGGACCCAGTTTCAAGGCGGACTCAGTTCGGTCCGCCTGACCTCAGCCTGGGATCGGCAGGCCCTGGATGTTCCTGTTTTCGGTGGCAAGCCTTGACCGGCGCCGAACCGCGGGAACCACGGGAGTGGCCGCGGCGGCGCCGTTCCTCTGCATGGACCTGCCACGAACCAGGAGAGATCACTCGATGAAGGAAGCAAGCGATGTGGGCAAGGCCCGTCTGAGCGGGTCCGTACGTACCGTTCCAGGCGCGGGCCTGGTCGCCGCCAGCATCACCCCGCTGGTGACCGGCCAGGCGGGGAAGAAGATCCAGCCTGTCAGCTGCCTGGTGCTCGGGACCGAGAAGGGCACGGCCGGCGTGGGGACCATCGGTTCAAGGAACGCGGCATGAGGGTGCTCGTGACGGGCACGTCGAGTGGCATCGGCAGCGCGATTGCTGTCAGGCTCGCGGAGCACGGTCACGACGTGGTGGCCGGGGCGCGTCGCGTAGCGGACATACCGTCCCACCCACGGATCAGGCCAGTCGAACTGGATGTCACCGACTCCGCGCAGCTCGCCGCCGTAGCCGAGAACATGGGCCCGCTTGGCGGAGTGGTGAACAACGCTGGGATCAACATCGCAGGCCCACTGGAGCACCTGTCTCTTGACCGCTTCCGAGAGCAACTTGAGACCAACTTGGTCGGGGTTGTCGCCGTGAGTCAGACATTCCTGCCTGCGATCCGGGCGGGGCGGGGGCGAATTGTCATGATCGGCTCGGCCAGCGGCTTCGTCGCCACCCCGCTGTTGGGCGCTTATTGCGCCTCGAAGTTCGCCGTCCAGGCGATCGCAGACGCGCTGCGTCAGGAGTTGGCGCCCTGGGAGCTACCCGTTGTGATGGTCAATCCCGGCAGTTTCGCTTCGCATAACCGGGCCACCACAACGGCGATGATGAATGCAGAACGTGCGGTCATGGGAGAGTCCGCGGAGCGCCGATATGGACGCGCCATGGATGCGCTCGTCCAGTTCAACAGGTCCGTAGAGGCGGCATCGGGTAACCCTGAGCGAGTCGCCGCCGTTGTCGAGCGAGCGCTCACCGCGCGCCGGCCGCAGCCTCGCTACCTCGTCGGTGCCGATGCCCGCTTGATCATCGCCTTGAAGCGCCTACTGCCCACCCGATCGATGGACGCCGTGCTCTCCAGGATCATGGGTCTTCCGCGACACCCCACGGACTGAGGAACAAAGGGCAGCGTGGCAGCGTCGTGCGTCCTGCCGATCACCGTCCGGGTCGGCACGACGCTGCCCTCCTTCAGGAGCGCACCTCGCGCAAGTCAGCGTGATGGGCTAGACAGCACGGCATGGACTGCCTGTCACCCTGGACAGAAATGGATGAGTCATCCGGTACGCTACCGTGCAGCAAGTGGATACCTCATCCGATTGGAGTCGAGTATGCCGTGGGACCCGAACGCACTGCCGAACCAGAGAGGTCGTGTTGTCGCGGTGACTGGTGCGACGGCGGGAATCGGATACTTTGCTGCCGAGCAACTGGCCACCGCTGGCGCGCATGTCGTTCTCCTGGGCAGGTCGCCGGCTAAGCTCGCAGCCGCGGAACGCGCCATCAGGGCGCATGCCCCGGGCGCTTCGACGGGCTCGATAGTCCTGGACCTCGCTGAGCTTGAGTCGGTTGACGCTGCAGCGCGACGGCTTTCCGAGTTGCCCGCGCTGCACGGCGCCTTCTTGAACGGTGGCCCGGACCCGACTGTGCACGGGCTCTCCCCTGACGGTTTACCGATCCAGCTCGCAACACATGCAGTCGGCAATGTCGCCCTAGCCCACCGCGTCCTGCCCATCCTGTCTCACCATGCACGCGACGAGAGCACCCGGGCTCGCCTTGTGTACGCGTCTACCGGCTTCACCCAGCAGATCTCGATGTCGCTGGAGGATCTCTTGGCTGTACCTCGGCTGCCCTTCGGTGCGTACATCAAGGCCAGGGCCGCGCTTGAGGTCCATGCGTACGCCCTTGACCGCACGCTCCGTAGCGAGGGCGTCCCGGTCGATGCACTTGTCGCGATCCCTGGGGTTGCCTCTGACGCGAAGACGCCGGAGCGAGCCGGTGTCCGTGACGCCTCTACGCCTTTCGTACGTCACCCGCTGGCTCCGTGGACGCGGGGAAAGGACGTGGGCGCCTGGGCCGCGGTGCGTGCTTTGACGGACCCGTCCGCTCGGGGGGGTGAATGTTACGGGCCTACCGGCCCCTTCCACGGTGAACCAGTCCGGATTAGTCGCCCAGCCTGGACCGCTCAGCCTCCCGAGGCGACTGTTTCGAAGGTCACCACCTTGCTTGAGCGGCTGGCTGGACTGTCTCGCCCCGGGTTTAGTGGAGGCTCGGAACTGACGCTCCGACGGTAGTCGGCGCGGGGTTGTGACGGTAGTACGCCTCTTCGAACTCGGTCGGTGGGACCAGGCCGATCTCGCCGTGCAGGCGATGGTGGTTGAACCAGTCGATGTACTCGGCGATAGCGAGCTCGTGGTCGTCGATGTTCTTCCACGGTCCCTTGTTGCGCACCAGCTCGGCCTTGAACAAGGAGTTGAACGACTCGGCCAGGGCGTTGTCGTAGGAGTCGCCGGTCGAGCCGACCGAGGCGACCGTGCCGGCCTCGGCCAACCGCTGGGTATAGCGAACAGCGACGTATTGCACGCCTTTGTCGCTGTGATGGGTCAGCCCGGTCACGTCCTGACCGGACCGGGTGCGGTTCCACAGGCCCATCTCCAGGGCGTCCAACGCGAGGTCGGTGCGCAGCGACGTGGAGACCTGCCAGCCGACGACCCGGCGGGAGAACACGTCGATCACGAACGAGGCATACGCCCAGCCGGAGAACGTGCGGCAGTAGGTGATGTCCGCGACCCACAACCGGTTCGGGCCGGTGGCTGTGAAGTCGCGCTCGACCAGGTCCGGGCGGGTCTCCGGACCGGCGGGGGCCACCGTGGTGCGAGGCCCTTTGGCCCGGGTGATGCCCCGCAACCCCGCGGATCGCATCAGTCGTTCGACGGTGCAGCGCGCGATCTGGTGCCCTTGCCGGCGCAGCTCGGCGTGCATCTTGCGGGCGCCGTAGACACCGTAGTTGGCTCGGTGGACCTGCTCGATCACCTCGGTCCTGGCCGCGTCGGCGACCGACCGCGCCGAGGGCGGGCGGGACGTGGCCGCGTAGTACGTCGACGGGGCGACCTGCAACACCGCGCAGATCGGCTCGACCCCGAACTGGTGCCGGTGGGCCTGGATGTAGTCGACGGTCACCTTTGTGGGCGGTCGAGCTCCGCCGCGAAGAAAGCCGACGCACTACGCAAGATCGCGTTCGCCCGCCGCAGCTCGCGCACCTCGCGTTCCAGGTCCGCCAACCGCTGGGCATCGTCGGTGCTCGTTCCCGGACGGTCACCGGCATCAATCTCAGCCTGGGCGACCCAGTTGCGCAGCGTCTCCGGGTGGATCCCGAGCTGCTCACCCACCCGCCGCAACGCGCCGGGCTTGGTGGCTGGGTCCTTACGCAGGTCCACCGCCATCCGGATCGCTCGCTCCCGAAGCTCCTCGGGGTACTTCCTCGGTGCAGCCACAACTCTCATCCTTCCCTGGAATGAGAGCCTCCATCAGACCCGGGGCGAGACAGATTCTCGGCCCGATGTGCTCGCCCCACCGTGCAAGGCCCCGGGTTTGCGGTCATGAGGTCCGGGGAGGTTTCACACTCAGCCCACCTCGACCTCAGCGACGGCCCGTAGGAGCGATAGCGATGAGCCGCTGCAGCTTCTGGTGGCTCTCGCTACCCGGCACCGCTGTGTAGACGGACAGCCGGTGGGACCGCTCAGGGTCCATCAGAGACTGATAGTGCAGTTCCAGTGTGCCGACCTCAGGATGCACGAAGCGCTTGACGAGCGGAGGGACGGCCACCTCGTGCTTCTCCCATACCTGCCTGAACTCCTCGCTCTGGGCCAGGAGCAGATCCACGAAATGTGCTGCTCGCGAGCCGGGTCCTCGCAGCGCGGCGACCTGGCGCAGACCTGCAGCAAACACGCGCGTAAGAAGCGGGTGATCCTCCGCCGCATAGAGATGCCGCGTTGCCGGATCCGTAAACCACCGGTACCCGATGCTACGGGCCGGGCCGCGGAAAGAAGTGCGGTCACCGGTCAGCGCAACGCCCAATGGGTTCTGGTGAAGCGTCTCACCCAGCTCGGTGCTGATCTCGGCAGGCGTGAGGTCCATGCGGCCCAGGACGTGCAGCAGACCAGGACTGACATGTGGACCGACTGGCCCACGCGGAGGTGGATTGAAACCGGCCAGCCGGAACAGGTGGTCACGCTCATCGAGGGAGAGATGAAGGCCTTGCGCGATGGAAGCGATCAATTGCTCGGACGGCCGCGGCCCTCGCTGGCGTTCGAGCTTCGTGTAGTAGTCGGTCGACATGTTGTACAGCAGAGCCGCCTCCTCCCGCCGCAGCCCGCTGGTTCTGCGTCGTGAACCTCGTGGCAAGCCGAGGTCCTCTGGCTGGAGTGCTGCCCGTCGTCGTCGAAGAAAATCGGCCAGCCCAGCCCGGTCGATCATCGTCGTGCCCCCCGTCGTGACTGTGGTGTCATTGAGCGCTCTAGGCGGAACCTTGTGATGGGCGGATGCCAGCCACGAGTACGTCGCGCAGTGCGCCGTGGTCGTCGAGGGGCGCGGCCCGTAGTGCGTGCTCGAGCCCGCACATCAGGTACTGCAGCCGTTCGGCAGTGATGTCGGCACGGAGTACGCCAGCCTTGTGCGCCCGGCTGATCACGGTCTGGGTCGAGGCCGCGATGCTCTCCTTCACAGACCGCACCTCGGGTGCGTCGTCGTGATGAGACAGCAGGACCTCCTGGAGGCCGCGGTCTTCCAAGAGGAGGACAAGTCCGGTGTCGACGAGATCCATGACCCCTTCCCACGGATCGTCTCGCGCGGCACCCGTCTCGCATGCAGCTAGCAAGCGCTCGAGCGTGTCTTGGGTCAGCGCCTCGATCAGGGAGTGGGTCGTCGGAAAATGACGGTACACGGTGCCGACGCCGACGCCTGCCTCCTTCGCCAGCTCGTTGTGCCGGAGCGCTCCCTGGTCGTGGCGTCGCGCCGCGTCGAGTATTCGCTTCCGGCTGCGCAAAGCGTCGGATCGAAGGGGCTGCATGGTGGCATCTTATCGAAGTGGATGGGCCATCCGGTAGCAAGGTGCCCGCCCTGGACCCCCCGCTCGCCCAACGGAACTGCCGAACACCGGTGCGCCCAGTGCGGCGCGACGACCACGATGCGGTCGTCGCAGTGGCGCCGCCAGGGCCCGCAACGTTGACCGGGAGGTCGAATTCTCGCGCGCTGTGGTCCAACCGCCGGCACCGTCAGGCTTCGGCGAGCAGGCCGACATCCGCTGCGCGTGACCTCGCAGGTGAGCATCGCTGCCGTCGGGCACCATCCGAGGCACCCCCACTCCCTGGCCGACACGCGCTCACCTCCCGGTCTCACCTCGCAGCGACACTTTCGAGAGCCGCGCTTTCGTGACGAACAGGCACACGACCCATCCGACAGGAAGCCGCACCCGCTCAGCCGGGGGTGGAACAGGGTCCCGTGAGCCATTGACAGACGGAACGCCGTTCCGTACCGTGCTGAACGGTGTTCCACTGAACACCGTTCCGCTAGTGGGGAGTGCACTCATGCAGTACCGAAACCTGGGCCGCACCGGCATCAAGGTCAGCCCCTACGCCCTTGGGGCGATGATGTTCGCCACGCAGATGGGCAACGACCCGGACGACTCGATCAGGATCATCCACAAGGCGCTGGACGCGGGCATCAACCTCGTCGACACCGCCGACGCCTACGGTGACTCGGAGGAGATCGTCGGCCGCGCGCTCAAGGGGCGTCGCGACGGCGTTGTCCTGACCACGAAGTTCAGCCGCCCGGTCGGGGCCGACCCGAACCAGCAGGGCGCCTCTCGCCGTTGGATCATGCGAGCGGTCGAGGACTCCCTGCGCCGCCTGCAGACCGACCACATCGACGTCTACCAGCTCCACCGGCCCGATCCCGACACCGACATCGAGGAGACGCTCTCCGCGTTGACTGACCTGGTCCGGGCGGGCAAGATCCGCGCGTTCGGCACCTCGACGATGCCCGTGTCGGACCTCGTGGAGGCGCACTGGGTGGCCCAGCGCAACGGCCTGGAGCGGTTTCGCACCGAGCAGCCGCCGTACTCGATCCTGAACCGGGGCATCGAGCGCGAGGTCCTGCCCGTCGCGCAGCGGTACGGCATGGGCATCCTCACCTGGGGACCGCTCGGTCAGGGCATGCTCACCGGACGGGTCCGACAGAACCAGAACACAGATGTGCTGCGGGCCAAGTTCATGCCCAAGGCGTTCGGAGACCAGCAGCGCCTGGACGCGGTGGAGAAGCTGATCCCCCTTGCTCAGGAGGCAGGCGTATCGATGCCCCACCTCGCGATGGCGTTCGTGATCTCCCACCCGGGCGTCACCAGCGCTCTGCTCGGCGCCCGCACCATGACCCAGCTCGACAGCCTCCTCGAGGGCACGGACGTCGTCCTGTCCGACGACGTCCTGGATCGGATCGACGAGATCGTTCCGCCCGGGACCGACGTCGGCACCCTCGACCAGGCCTACGTTCCTCCGGCGATCGAGCGGACCGAGCTGCGCCGCCGCCCGCTCGTCGAACGCTCCGTCGCCTGAGGCCGGTCCAGTGGACTCCACCGATTCGAGGACGAGAATGACCACACCGAACGGAGCCATACGGGTCAATGGCGTTGCCGTGCCTCCGCCTGAGGACCCGCGCGTCTCCCTGCTCGACCTCCTGCGCGAGACGCTAGGCCTTCACGGCACCAAGAAGGGCTGCAACCAGGGCGGCTGCGGTGCCTGCACGCTTCTGGTCGATGGCGAGCGCATCGTGTCATGCCTCGCTCTGGCCGTTCAGTACGTGGGTCGTGAGGTGACCACGATCGAGGCCCTGGCCGAGCAGGAGCGGCTGCACCCGTTGCAGCAGGCGTTCATCGATCACGACGGCTTCCAGTGTGGGTACTGCACTCCGGGCCAGATTTGTTCCGCACTCGGCATGGCCAGGGAGGTCGAGCGTGGTGTGCCGAGCCACGTGACCGACAACCTGTCGGCCAGGCAGATCAGGCTCACCGGCGAGGAGCTGCGTGAGCGGATGAGCGGGAACCTGTGCCGGTGCGGGGCGCACAACGGGATCGTCTCGGCGATCGACCAGACCTACCGGTCCGGCGAGCTCACCCGCCACGACAACACCGGAGCGCGGAGGGCAAGGCGATGACTCCGTTCTCCTACACCCGTGCGGGCGACGTGCTGGAGGCCGTTCGCGCGGGCGCGATGCCGGGCGCGAAGTACGTGGGTGGCGGAACGAACCTGGTCGACCTGATGCGGGAGGACGTGGAGAAGCCGGCGGCACTGGTCGATGTGACCGGGCTGTCCTCGACCATCGAGCGGACCCGAGGAGGGCTGCTGGTCGGGGCCGCGGTGCGCAACACTGCGCTGGCCGAGCATCGGGTAGTTCGTACCCAGTTCCCGGTGCTGACCCGCGCGGTGGTCGCAGGTGCATCAGGTCAGATCCGGAACATGGCCACCGTCGGTGGCAACCTTCTGCAACGCACCCGGTGCGCGTACTTCTACGACACCGAAGGCTCGCCGTGCAACAAACGTGACCCCGGCTCAGGCTGTGGCGCGCTGGCGGGGTTCAACCGTACGCATGCGATCCTGGGTGCTTCCTCCGCATGCGTCGCGACGCATCCATCCGACATGGCCGTGGCTCTGGCCGCGCTCGACGCGGATGTACACCTGCAGGGCGCCGACGGCGCCCGCATCGTGCCGCTGACCGAGCTGCACCGACTGCCCGGCGAGCACCCCGAGCTCGAGACGGTGCTGCGTCCGGGGGAGCTGATCACGGCAGTCGAGATACCTGCCCTGTCCTGGGCGCGTCGCTCGACCTACCGCAAGGTGCGGGACCGCGCCAGCTATGCCTTCGCGCTGGTCTCGGTCGCGGCCGCGCTGGACGTCCGCCGCGGCGTGGTTCGAGGCGTGCGGATCGCGTTGGGGGGCGTGGCGCACAAGCCATGGCGTGCCCGGCAGGCCGAGGCCGAACTGATCGGCGGCCCGGCGACCACGCAGGCGTTTCGGGCCGCGGCGCAGGCCGAGCTGGCCGCCGCGACGCCGTTGCACGACAACGAGTTCAAGATCGAGCTCACCAGGCGCACGATCACCTCGGTGCTCAACGAGCTGGCAGGAGCAGCACGATGACCAACGACCCGATGCCTGAGGCGACGGACGATACCGCACCCGAGGCGCTGGACCGGTCCCAGGAATGGGCATCGCCGCGTCGAGGAGGCCCGGCTCTGACCCGCCGCAAGGTGCTTGGTCTCGCCGGCATGGCAGGCACGAGTGCACTGGTCGTGGCCGCCTCGGGCCCGCCCGGCAGCGCGTCCCCGAGCATGAGGCTCGGCGCCGGCCGGGGGCGGGAGGGTGGCCAGGGCTGGATCGGCAAGCCGCTGCCCCGGGTCGATGGACCATTGAAGGTGCGGGGCGCAGCCCCCTACGCAGCCGAGTTCACGTACGAGGGCATGGTGTACGCCGCGCTGGTGTTCAGCACGATCGCCAAAGGCCGGATCGCCGAGCTCGACACCGGTGCGACGGAGGCGGCGCCGGGCGTCGTCTTCGTGCTGAGCCACCTGAACGCACCCCGGATGGGACCGATGGTGGCGTTCGGCGATCACGAGAAGGCAGCCGGCAACGACAGGCGGCCGACCATGCAGGACGACCGGGTCCGCTGGAACGGACAGCCCGTCGCGGTAGTTCTCGCCGACACCCAGGAAGAGGCCGATCACGCCGCCTCGTTGGTCCGGGTCGTCTACGAAGCAGAGCCTGCGACCACCTCGTTCGCGCAGGCCGTGGCAAACGGGACAGAGACCGCGGTCCTGGGCGACTGGCCGGTGCACGTCGAGATCGGCGACGCGGAGGCGGCACTGTCAGCCGCCCAGGCCTCGGTGGACGCCATCTACCGCTCACCCCACCAGAACCACAACGCCATCGAGCCGCACGCCGTCACGGCCGTGTGGGACGGTGACGAGCTCGAGATGTACGACTCCACGCAGTCGGTCGTACACAATGCGTGGACCCTCGCCCAGATGTTCGGCATCGAGGAGGAACAGGTCCACGTCGTCTCGCCCTTCGTCGGTGGCAGCTTCGGTGGCAAGTTCATGGGACTGCCCGAGGTGCTCGCGGCGGCAGCAGCCAGGGCGGTCGGTCGGCCCGTGCGCATGGCACTCTCCCGCGAGGCGGTGTACAGGTTGGTCGGTGGTCGCGCCCTGACCGAGCAGAGGGTTGCCATCGGCGCCGACCGGAACGGCCGCATCGACGCGCTCATCCACACCGGGACATCGACCCACACCCCGCACAACCCGCACCCGGAGGCCTTCGTCTTCCCGACCCTGACCTCGTACGCGACCCGCACCCTGAAGATCGACCTCCAGTGGGCGTACCTGGACATGGTCTCCAACCACTCCATGCGCGCCCCCGGAGAAGCAGTCGGCAGCTTCGCCCTCGAGAGCGCTATCGACGAGCTGGCGCACGAACTGAAGATCGACCCGATCGAGCTGCGCATCCGCAACGAGCCCGCGGTCGACCCGCTCGACGGCCGGCCGTTCTCCTCCCGGAACATCGTCCAGGCCTGGCACGCCGGCGCCGAACGCTTCGGCTGGGCCAGGCGCAACCCGACCCCCCGCGCGGTCCGACACGGGGACTGGCTCGTCGGCATGGGGTGCGGAACTGCCACGCACCACTACAGCCGAGAACCCACCGGTCGGGCACGGTTCACGCTGACCAGAGAGGCAACCCTCGCGGTCGACGTCGCCGCGCACGACGCGGGTATGGGCACCGCCACCGCAGTGACCCTGGTCGTCGCCGAGCTCCTGGCGCTCCGTCCCGACCGGGTCGAGGTCCGGATCGGGGACTCGACGATGCCCGGCGTGATAGCCGGAAACGGGTCCCAGCAGATCGCGACGGTGACCGGGACCGTGGTGGCGGGCAAGGCCGCCGTGGTCGCCGAGCTGCTCAGGCTCGTCCGTCCCGGATCACCGCTCGCGGGTCTCACCTCGGAGCAGGTCACGCCACATGAAGCGGGCCTGTCTGCGACCGAGGACCGTGCACGTTACGAGAGCTACGCCTCGATCCTGGGGCATGCGGGGCTCAGTGAGGTCACTGTTGATGCGAGCGGCGGTGAGCCGGTGGAGCTGGCCCGGTACTCGATGGCTTCCTACGGGGCCATGTTCGCCGAGGTCCGGGTCAATGCCGTCACCGGCGAGCCACGGGTTACCCGCCTGCTCGGTTCCATGGACTGTGGACGCGTCATGAACGCCAGGACGGCCGCGAGCCAGTTCCGCGGCGGCATGGTCATGGCCATGGGCCTCGCCCTGAACGAGGCCACCCACTACGACGAGCGCAACGGCCGCATCATGAACCCCAGCCTCTCCGAATACCACATACCCGTGCACCTGGACGTGCCGGAGATCGACGTGATCTGGACCGGTGTCCCCGATCCGCACACGCCGATGGGCGGCCGCGGGATCGGCGAGCTCGGTGTGAACGGTACGGGCGCCGCCATCGCGAACGCCATCTTCAACGCGACCGGCACGCGGGTCCACGACCTGCCCATCACCCTGGACAAACTCATGTGACGACGAGCGAGCGCCGTGACCGGGCCCGCGACAGCGCCCGGATCCGGTCGGTGCGCCCGATCTCCTCGTAGCCATCCGGGCAGGCGCCGACCAGCAGCAGGAAGATCACGGGGCATCGATCACACGAGGTGGACCAAGGAGACCCGTGGCTACTAGATTCGAGCACGGAACGCCGTTCAGCCATTGACCAGCCATTGAAGGGAGAAGCCGTGACCGGTCCGAGCGAGGCACCGCCTTCCCGCCGTCAGCAAGACATGCAGCGGAACATCGATGCCCTGCTGCGGGCGGCTGCCGAGCTCTTCGCGTCCGACGGCGTCGACACTCCTGCCCGCCGGATCATCGCCAGGGCCGGGGTCGGGGCGGGAACCCTCTATCGCCACTTCCCGGAGCGGTCAGACCTGATCACAGCCGTCTTCCGGCACGAGGTCGACGCCTGCGCGGCGGACGCCTCGATCCTCGCCGATCGGCTCGATCCGGTCGAAGCGCTCACCCAGTGGCTGCAGCAGGTGGCACGGTTCGTCGCGGACAAACGCGAGCTCAAGCCTGCCATGCACTCCGGTGAAGCCACATATCGGGCTCTGCCGGCGTACTTCATGGAGAGGTTCGTCCCCGTGCTCGCTCAGCTCCTGGACAACGCCGCGGCAGCAGGGCAGATCACCACGCAGATCGGCCCGGAGGACCTCTTGCGCGCCGTGAGCAGCATCGTCGCCCAGGGCGATGACGACTTCACCACCCGCATCGTCGCCCTCCTGGTGGACGGTCTGCGCTACAACGGCGCCCCTGCCGTCTGACATCCGACCCGCTTTCTCGGGACACTCCACCTGGGCAAACCACGCCGGCCGAAGGCAGCTGCTAGGACCTGCGTGAAGCACCGTCATGCAAGACCTTACGCTCGACCCCAGCGGCCGAACGAGGACCTCGCGCGACCCGCAACTCGATGATACGGACCCGCGCCGCCGAGCCAGGGTCTCCTCATCCCAGGCTGTATCGTTCCTGGTCCATGACAAGGGCAGTTGCGCTGGATAGCGCCAGGCCCATGCCTGAAACAGCTGACTGCATCTTCTGCCAGATCGTCGCTGGGACCACACCGAGTGCCATCGTGCACGAGGACGAACGGACGCTGGCATTCTTGGACGTATTCCCGGCCACTGCCGGACATCTCCTCGTGATCCCGAAAGCCCATGCAACCGACCTCCTCGATGTGGTGGCGGAGGATCTGACCGCCGCAGCGATGACCGCCCAGCGCACGGCCCGCCGTGTGATCGAAGTCCTCGGTGCCGACGGCGTGAATCTCGTCCAGGCCACCCACCCCGTCGCCGGGCAGACTGCCTTCCACGTCCATCTGCACGTCCTTCCGCGCTACGTGGGGGACGCGGTCCGGCCGATGTGGGCTCCCACGCCCGGCGACCCGGACGAACTCCGAGTCCTCAGCGTACGAGTTGGGTCCACACCTACCGAAAGTCCCGCGACCGCCCCGGAACCGCCATCGTCAGCGGCGCAAGATGCTCCGCCAGGAGGTTGACGGCGCGGCCACCCTCCGGCAGCGGGGCGCCGTCGTCCTCCGGGTCCTGCGCCTCGATCCGCCCCCTGATCACCATGGCCTGCGCCGACCGCGCCACCCTCCGGAACCGCTGCCACAGCCCGACGGTGCAGATCACGTTGAGCAGCCCCGTCTCGTCCTCCAGGGACAGGAACGTCACTCCCCCGGCCGTGCCCGGCCGCTGCCGGTGCGTCACCACCCCGCCGACGGCGACCCGGCGACCCGACTCGGTCGCGAGCGCCTGCGCCACGGTGAGCACGCCCGCGGCCTCCAGTCCCGGGCGTACGTGCTGCGTGGGGTAGGAGTCGGGGGTGACGCCGGTGGCCCAGGCGTCGGCCTGCGCCAGCTCGACCTCGCTCATCCCGGGCAGGGTCGGGGCGTCGACGCCGACGCTGACGCCGGGCAGCGTCGTCGGCCCCTCCTGGCCCAGCGCGCCCGCGGCCCACAGGCCCGCCCGGCGGTCGACGCCGAGCGCCTCCAGCGCCCCGGCCGTGGCGAGCGCCTCGAGCTGCGCCGTGGACAGCTCGACCCGCCGCACCAGGTCCCGGAGCGAGGCGAACGGCCGCTCGGCGCGCTCCGCGACGATCTCCTCCGCCTTGTCCTTGCCGATGCCGCGAATCGACTCCAGGCCCATGCGGACGGCGAGCGCCGGGTCGGCCTCGACGAGCCGGGCGACGGAGGGGACGAGCCCGGCCTCCGGTCCGCCGTCATCGCTGGACGGGGTGGCGCCCACGCCGTTGCCGGGCTGCACCCGCTCCACGCTCGCCAGCACCCGGGACGCCGTCACCGACGGCCGCAGCACACGTACCCCGTGCCGACGCGCGTCGGCGGCCAGGGACTGCGGTGAGTAGAACCCCATGGGCTGGGCCGCGAGCAGTCCCGCGTAGAACGCGGCCGGGTGGTGCACCTTGAGCCACGAGCTGGCATACACGAGGTAGGCGAAGGAGTAGGCGTGCGACTCGGGGAAGCCGAAGTCGGCGAAGGCCTTGAGCTTGTCGAAGATCTCGTCCTGCACATCGAGCGGGATCTTGTTCTTGGTCATCCCCGCGTAGAAACGTCGGCGCAGCGCCTCCATGCGTTCCGCTGACCGTTTCGACCCCATGGCGCGCCGTAGCTGGTCGGACTCCTTCGGCGTGAACCCGGCGACGTCGATCGCCATCTGCATGAGCTGTTCCTGGAACAGCGGCACGCCCTTGGTGCGCGACAGGGAGTTCTCCAGCAACGAGTGCAGGTACTCCACCTTCTGGCGGCCGCGCGCCCGCTCGATGTAGGGGTGCACCGACCCACCCTGGATGGGCCCGGGCCGGATGAGCGCGACCTCCACGACGATGTCGTAGAACTTCCGCGGTCTCAGACGCGGCAACGTCGCCATCTGGGCGCGCGACTCCACCTGGAACACTCCCACCGTGTCGGCGGCGCACAGCAGGTCGTAGACGCGCTTGTCGTCCTGCGGCAGCTCGTGCAGCGTGAGCACCTTCCCGGTGTGCTCCTCGACGAACTCGAACGCGTACCGGATCGCGGTCAGCATCCCTAGGCCCAGCAGGTCGAACTTCACCAGCCCCGCGTCGGCGCAGTCCTCCTTGTCCCACTGGAGCACCGTGCGCCCCTCCATCCGAGCCCATTCCACGGGGACCACCTCGATCACGGGGCGGTCGCACATGACCATGCCGCCCGAGTGGATGCCCAGGTGCCGGGGCAGGCGCAGCATCCGGTCGGCCAGGTCGAGCACGTCGTCGGGGATCTCCCCCTCCTCGGCGGCCGACGGCGGCGTGCGGAACGGGACGACGTCGTGGGTGTCGTCGGCGCGGGTCGGGTTCGGGCGGGGGTCCCCCGGGGCGCGAGCCTCCTCGGCGAGCACGTCGACGAAGACGCCGGGAGCGCCCGCGTTCGTCCGCCCCGGACCGGGCCGGCCGCCGTCCCTGTGCCCGGCGTGCGGGCGCGGTTCCCGCGGGCCCCACAGCGCCTCGACGCGGGCGTCCTTGGCGGCCGTCTTATTCTGCGGCACAGCCGACGCCGCGGTCCTCCCGGCGCCGGCCTCACCAGCCTCACCAGCCTCACCAGGCATCGTGCTGCCCGACGGCGCCGGGGTCGCCTGAGGCTTCAGCGACCCCCAGCGCTCGATCGACTTGGACCACGCGTCCTGCTGCCCGATGTCGTAGCCGAGCGCACGGGCGGCGTCGCGCACCGCGGACCGCGGGCGGTAGGAAATGACGTTCGCGACCTGCGCCGCATGCCTGCGCCCGAACTTCTCGTAGACATACTGGATCACCTCCTCGCGGCGCACCGACTCGATGTCGATGTCGATGTCCGGCGGGCCGTCCCGCTCCGGCGCGAGGAACCGTTCGAACAGCAGGCCATGCTTGACGGCGTCCACGGCGGTGATACCCAGGGCGTAGCAGACGGCCGAGTTCGCGGCGCTGCCCCGCCCCTGGGCGAGGATCCCCTGTCGCCGGCAGAAGTCCACGAGGTCGTAGACCACGAGGAAATACCCCGGGAACTCCAGGTCGGTGATGACCTGCAGCTCGTGGTCGATCTTCTCCCACGCCGCCTTGTTGTTCTCGCGCGGGCCGTACCAGCGCTTCGCGCCACGGTAGGTGAGCTCGCGCAGCCAGGTTGCCTCCGTGTACCCCTCGGGGACTGGGTAGGGCGGCAGTTCCGGCCTGATGAGTTCCAGGTCGAACGCGCACTCCGCCCCGAGCGCAGCCGCCGTCGCCACGGCCTGCGGGTAGCGGCGGTGCAGGCGGGCCATCTCCGCGCCGCTGCGCAGGTGGGCGGTGGGGGCTCCGGGCAGCCAGCCGTCTAGGTCGTCCAGGCTCGACCGCGCCCGGACGGCGGCAAGCGCCCCGGCCAGGTCGGCGTCCCGGGGGCGCGCGTAGTGCGCGGCGGTCGTGGCGACCAGCGGCAGGCGGGCGTCGGCGGCCAGCAGGGCGAGCGCGTCGTGCAGGTCGGCGTCGCGCGGGTCGCCGGTGGCGGTGATCTCGACGGCGACGTTGTCCCGCCCGAAGGTGTCAGTCAGCAGGTCCAGCTCCTGCCGCGCGGCGGCGAGCCGGTCGGTGCGGTTCTGGCTGACGTCGGCGCCCGGTGCGCCGGCCAGCAGCGCCCGGCGCACCGCCCCCTTGCGGCACCCGGTGAGCACCAGCCACTCGCCGGCGGCCGCCTCCCCCAAGCCTTCCGTCGTGTACATCGCCGCACCCTTGACCCCCGCATCCAGGTGCGCGGTGGCGATCGCGCTGGACAGGTTGCGGTACCCCTGCGGGCTGCGGGCGAGCACGAGCAGGTGCGTGGCGCGCGGGTCGGGGACCCCGGTGGGCGGGTCGAGCACGGGGGCGCCGCCGGAACCCGCCGGGACCGGCAGGTGCAGCTCCGCCCCGAACACCGTCCTGAGCCCCACCTTCTTCGCAGCCTCCGAGAACCGCACCACCCCGTACAGCCCGTCGTGGTCGGTGACCGCGAGCGCCTCCAGCCCGAGGCGCGCGCCCTCCGCGGCGAGCTCCTCGGGGTGGGAGGCGCCGTCGAGAAAGCTGAACGCGGAGTGCGCGTGCAGCTCGGCGTACGGCACGCCCTCAGTCATAGAGCGCCTCCAGCGACCATTCCCCCGCCGACGACGACAGCAGCAGGCCCACGTCCCCGGGCAGATCGGTCGTCACCTGCAGGAACACGCGGCGTCTGCCCCGGGGCGTCCACCACCGCTCGGCGACGGGCCACGGCCCGGCCCAGTCGACGACCACGACGTCGAGGCCGCTTCCCGCCTCGCCTGCCACCCCGCCGGCGACACCGTCCCCGGGCACGACGACGCGCGCCGGGTCCCCGCTGACCGCCAGCCGCACGTCGACCACCACCGGCCGCCCCTCGGCGTCGAGCACCCGTGCGGGGACGGGTTCGGGCAGCACCACGGACGGCGCCGGCGGCGGCAGGGCCCCGGGCCACGGCCGGTCGGGCGCGCGCTCGGGCGGCACGTGCTCGCCGTGGGGCACGAGCTGGACACGGTCGCGCGGGTCGCGCCCGCCCTGGAGCCGCACGGTGAGCACGGCATCGCCGCCGAGCAGGGCCTGGACGCGCTCGACGGCGCGGCGGGCGCGCAGGTCCTCGCCCGCGCCTGGTCCCCACAGGCGCGGCTGCAGCGCCCCGGCGGGGGTCACCTCCTCGGCGGCCAGGCTCAGGCCCGCGATCGGGGCGGGCGCCTCGCCCTGCCGCAGGGACGACGCCGTGAGCCAGCCCTCGAGCTGCCACCGCACCCGGTCGGTGATCCGGGCGGCCGACAGCCCGCCGAGCGTGTCGTCGGCGCGCCACAGCCGTTCCAGGGTGCGGGCCTCGCCCGTGACCGGGTCGACGGCGCGCGCCGTGATCCGCAGCCGGCCGCACGCCAGGCCGCGCCGGTGCAGGTCGTCGTGCAGGCGCTCGGCCAGGCGGCGGGCGGCGAACGTCGCGACGTCGACCCGGTGCGCCGGCGGGTCCAGCTCCTCGGTGACGGTGAGGTCCTCGACGAGCCGGCGCCGGGCGGGCGGGCGCACGTCCTGCCCGCGGGCGAGCCGCTGCGCCCAGACGCCGAGGTCGCCGAACCGGGCGGCGACGGCGGCGTCCGGCAGGGCGGCGAGGGCGGCGAGCGTCCGCACGCCGAGCCGGCGCCACAGGTCGACCAGCTCCGTGAGGGCACGGTCGGCGGGCCGGGCGTGCACGAGCGTCGCGGCGGGCCGGGGCGCGAGGTAGTCCCGCGACTCCCCCGGCGGCACGACGGCGTCGTCCCGGGCCGCCAGCACCGCGGCCAGGAAGCCGTCGGCCACCCCGACCTGGCACTCGTGGCCGGTGCGGACGGCGACCTGCTCGGTCAGCTCGCGCGCCAGGTCGTGCTCCGAACCGTGGTACCGGGCCGCGCCGCCCGACGGCAGCAGGAGCAGCCCCGGGCGGGCGATCTCCAGCCCGGAGACCACGGTCTCCGCAGCCACGGCGACGGGTTCGAACTCGCGGGCGTCGCGGGCGTCGTCCGCGACCCAGAGCTGCAGGTCGGGGCAGCGCCCCTGGGCCTCGCGCCGGCGCATGCCGCGGCGCACCCCGGCGCTGCGGGCAGGCGCGGACACCGCGACGATCCGCCCGCCGGGGCCACCCGTGACGGCCGCCGGCGTCTCGGGCCCCAGCCCGGCGACCACCAGGGCCGCGACGACGGGCCAGTCAGGCACCCAGAGGGCCGCCGTGCGGGTGGCGGTCCCGTCACCGGCGGTCATCCCACCAGCTCCAGCGACGGCCGGCCCCCGACACCCTCGTCCCGCGCCCCCACGGGTTCCGTGCCCCCGGCCGCCCGGCAGACCGGGACCTCGACGTCCAGGTGCAGCGGCCGCGCCGCGCTCCCCCGCCCGGTGCGCCGCACCCGGAGGGTCCGCCGCCGCAGCCACCCCACCCCATGATCGATCCCGCCCCATCCCCCGCCGACGACCTCCAGCACCACGTCCGCCCCCACCCACCCTGCGCGTTGAGTGCTGGATCTTCGCCCTGTCGAACCGGTTCGAGAGGGCGAAGATCCAGCACTCAGCGCGGGAGCGGAGGAGAGCAGGACCGTGCCCCGGTCGCGGGCGCGGGCCGCCAGCCGACGGCGGTCCCGGTCCAGCAGGGTCACCTCCGGGCCGACCACCACCACGTCCATGCCGTCGATCAGCGCGGCCAGCACCGCGGGCGCGTCCACGCCCGACCCGGCCGGCAGCGGCACCATCAGGGTGCGCCCCAGGTCGCACCCGGCGTCGGCCGCGGCGGCCATCCCGGCGGCCGGGTACCCCACCAGCACCGTCCACGCCCCGTCGCGGGACGCCTCGGCCAGCAGCGTCAGCAGCAACGACGTCGACCCCCGGACCGCCACGGTGGTACCGGCCCGCAGCCCGCCGTCGGGCAGGAGGTCCGCGAGGTGCGGGTGCACGGGCAGCACGCGCGCCCGCTCGTCCGGATGCCCCACCCGGCCGTGCGACGGTGCGGGCTCGGCAGGGCGCGCCTCGGCAGCCGCGGGTCCCGGCACCGGCACCGGCACCGGCTCGGTGAGGAGCCCGCCCCGTAGCGCCCGGACCTGTCCCCGAGAGGGCCCGTGGGGCGACTGGGACAGCTCGTGGGACGGCTCGTGCGGGCGCTCGGCCGGCGGTGCCTGGCCGGCCCGGGCAGGTGTGGCCTGCCTGCGCACGCCGGTCCGTGCCTCGGCGTGCCGCAGCGCCGCGAGCGCCTGTGCGTGCTTCGTGGCGGCGGCGTCGGTGGCGTCGGGGCTGGTCCTCGAGGAGATGGTTACGACGGTCATGTCCCTCCAGCGATGGTGCCTGCCGGCAGGAGACCGGTGGTGGAGCACTCTACGAACGCATGTTCGATAGAACACCAGTACACAGCGCTCGGTGCGCGCTGTCAAACCATCCAGGCCACAACACTGCGGCGGAGGCATGCCGGGGAGGTCACTGCCCCGGGTGGGTGTTGCTGTGAGTAGACAACGTCTACTCACAGCAACACGGCTCCGCGCCGGTCAGGCCTCCGGCACGTAGAGCGACACCGTGTGCGCGACCAGCGCCGGCTTCTCCGCACCCTCGATCTCCACGGTGACCTTGGAGGCGAGCCGCACGCCGGCGGCCGCCGGCTCGACCGAGAGGATCTCGGTGACGGCCCGCACCCGCGCACCCGAGGGCACCGGGCTGAGGAATCGCAGCCGGTCCATGCCGTAGTTCATCACCATGGCGACGCCACCCACCTGCACGAGCGAGGACGCCAGGCGCGGCAGCAGCGACAGCGTGAGGTACCCGTGCGCGATCGTGGAGCCGAACGGCCCGACTGCGGCCCGCTCGGCGTCGAGGTGGATCCACTGGTGGTCCTCGGTCGCATCGGCGAACGCGGCGATGCGCTCCTGCGTGACCTCGAACCACTCGCCCGTGGCGGTGCGGCCCACGGCGTCCGCGAGCGCGTCCGGCGAGGCGACGACGATGACGCCGCCCGCGCCGGCCTCCGCGCCGCCCGCCACGGCACCGGCCCCGGCCTCGCTCACGCCTTCGGCCCGCCCGCCACGTACAGCACCTGGCCCGAGACGAACCCGGACTGCTCCGCGCAGAAGAACGACACGGCGTTCGCGATGTCCTCCGGCTGGCCCACGCGCCCCACGGGCACGTCCTTCGCGGCCACGCTGAGGTAGTCACCGAGGGACACCCCGATGCGCTCGGCGGTCTCGCGGATCATGTCGGTCTCGATCACGCCGGGCGCCACGGCGTTGGCGGTGACGCCGAACTTGCCGAGCTCGATCGCCAGGGTCTTGGTGAAGCCCTGCATGCCCGCCTTGGCGGCCGAGTAGTTGGCCTGGCCGCGGTTGCCGAGGGCGGAGGTCGAGGACAGGTTCACGATGCGGCCGTACTTCGCCTCCACCATGTGCGCCTGCACGGCCCGGGTCATCAGGAACGCGCCGCGCAGGTGCACGCCGAGCACGGCGTCCCAGTCGCCCACGGACATCTTGAACAGCAGGTTGTCGCGCAGGATCCCGGCGTTGTTCACCAGCACGGTCGGCGCACCCAGCTCGGCGGCGACGCGGGCCACGGCGTCGGCCACCGACTGCTCGTCGGCGACGTCGACGCCGACCGCGAGCGCGCGGCCGCCGTCGGCCACGATGGCCTCCGCGGTGTCCTTGGCCTGGTCCTGAAGGAGGTCCAGGACGGCGACGGCGAAGCCGTCCTGCGCGAGCCGGCGGGCCGTGGCGGCACCGATGCCGCGGGCCGCTCCGGTGACGATGGCGGTACGAGTCATCAGGGGTTTCCTCTCGTTGCGTGAACTTCGGTGGACGTCGTTGTGCGACGCGTCAGGATCAGGACATCACGAGCTGCCGCAGCGCCGCGCCGGAGGCGAGGCGGTCGAGCGCGGCGGGCAGGTCGTCCAGGGTGATGCGGTCGGAGACCAGGCGGTCCAGCGGCAGCCGGCCGGCCCGCCACAGCTCCACGTAGCGCGGGATGTCGCGGCCCGGCACGGCCGAGCCGAGATAGGACCCCACCACGGTGCGGGCCTCGGCGGTCAGGCTGAGCGGCGAGACGCTCGCCCGGGCGTCGGGGTGGGGCAGGCCGACCGTGACGGTGGTGCCACCCGGGGCCGTCAGCGCGTAGGCGGTCTCGAAGGCGCGGGCCGAGCCCGCGGCCTCGATCACGACGGGCGCACGCAGCCCCTGGTCGGCAGCCTCCTGCGGCCCGACGGCGAGGCTCGCGCCGAGCTCGCGCGCCAGGTCGAGCTTGGCGGGCACGGCGTCGACGCCCACGACCTCGTGCCCCAGTGCGACCGCGACCAGGAGCGCCGCCATGCCGACGCCGCCCAGCCCGACGACGGCGACCCGGTCGCCCGGCGCGGGCCGCCCGGCGTTCACGACGGCGCCGCCGCCAGTCAGCACCGCGCAGCCCAGCAGGGCGGCGACGTCGGGCGGGACGTCGTCGTCCACGGGCACCACGGAGGTCTCGGAGACCACGGCGTGCGTCGCGAACGCGCTCACCCCGAGGTGGTGGTGCACCTCCTGGCCATCACGCGTCAGCCGCTGCCCGCCACCCACGAGCGTCCCCGCCGCGTTGGCCGCCGACCCCACGGCACACGGCAGCCGCCCGTCGGTGCCACACTCGGCACACTCCCCGCAGCGCGGCAGGAACGTCATGACCACCCGCTGCCCGACGGCGAGGCGCGCTCCCGGGCCGGTCGCCTCCACGATCCCGGCGGCCTCGTGGCCGAGCAGCATCGGCACGGGCCGGGCGCGGTTGCCGTCCACGACCGACAGGTCGGAGTGGCACAGCCCCGCGGCCTCGATCCGCACCAGCACCTCGCGCTCGCCCGGCGGGTCCAGCTCCAGCGGCCCGACCGTGACCGGCCGGGACTCCGTGTAGGGCGCGGGCGCGCCGCAGCGCTCCAGCACCGCGCCGGTGATCCGCATCAGAGCTTCTCCAGCACCATCGCCATGCCCTGGCCGCCGCCCACGCACATCGTCTCCAGGCCGTACCGGCCCCCGGCGTCCGCGAGCGCGTTGATCAGGGTGGAGGTGATGCGCGCGCCGGTCATGCCGAACGGGTGCCCCACGGCGATGGCGCCGCCGTTGACGTTCAGCCGCTCGGGCTCGACCCCGAGCTCGCGCGCCGAGGGGATGACCTGCGCGGCGAACGCCTCGTTGATCTCCACACGGTCCATGTCGTCGACGGTGAGCCCGGCGCGCCGCAGGGCCTGCCGGCTGGCCTCGACGGGCCCGAGCCCCATGATCTCCGGGGACAGCCCGCTCACGCCGGTGGACACGATGCGGGCCAGCGGGGTCAGGCCGAGCTCGTCCACCACGCGGCCGGAGACGATCACGACCGCGGCGGCGCCGTCGTTCAGGGGGCAGGCGTTGCCCGCGGTGACGGTGCCGTCCGGACGGAACACCGGCTCCAGCGTCGCCAGCGTCTCCACGGTCGTGCCGGGGCGCGGGCCGTCGTCGGCGGCCAGGACCGTGCCGTCGGCCAGGGTGACCGGCGTGATGTCCCGGGCCCAGAAACCGGACGCGATGGCGGCCTGTGCGCGCTGCTGGCTGCGGGCGGCGAACTCGTCCTGCTCGGCGCGCGTCACGTCGCGCAGGGCCGCGACGTTCTCCGCCGTCTGGCCCATGGCGATGTACGCGTCGGGCAGCGCGCCCTCCAGCCGCGGGTCGGTCCACAGGCCGGTACCGGCCCCGGCGCGCTTCTCGGTGCGGGCCAGGGCGTCGGCGAAGACCGGGTTGTGCAGGTCCACGCCCGGGATGTAGTCGCTCGACCCGGTGGCGAACGAGCTCACCGACTCCACGCCCGCCGAGACGAACACGTCGCCCTCCCCCGCCTTGATGGCGTGGAAGGCCATGCGGGTGGTCTGCAGGCTGGAGCTGCAGTACCGCGTCACGGTCGCGCCGGGCACCGTGTCCCAGCCGCACAGCACGGCGACGATGCGGGCCAGGTTCATGCCCTGCGTGCCCCCGGGCAGGCCGCAGCCCAGCAGCAGGTCGTCGATGCGCGCCGGGTCCAGACCCGGCACCTGGTCGACGGCGGCCCGCACCATCTGCGCCGCGAGGTCGTCGGGGCGGACGTCCTTGAGCGACCCCTTGCGGGCGCGCCCGATGGGCGAGCGCGCGGTGGCGACGATGTACGCCTCGGTCATTGCTCCTCCTCGAGCCGGTCAGACGAACGCCGCGTGGCCGGTGATCGCCCGGCCCACGATGAGCTGGTTCATGTCCTTGGTGCCCTCGAACGTGTACACGGCCTCGGCGTCGGCGAAGAACCGGGCCACGCCATGGTCCAGTGTGATCCCGTTGCCGCCGCACGCCTCTCGGCACAGCGCGACGGTCTCGCGCATGCGGGTGGTGACGAACGCCTTGGCCATCGCGGCGTGGGCATCCTTCTGGGTGCCGAGGTCCTGGAGCTGGGCCACGCGCACGCACATGGCGAAGCTCGCCGTGACGTTCGCGTACGCCGTGGCGAGCTTGTCCTGAATGAGCTGGTAGCTCGCGATCGGGTTGCCGAACTGCTCGCGCTGCCTGGTGTAGGCCACGGCCGCCTCGTAGGCGCCGATCATGGTGCCCAGCGCCTGCCAGGACACGCCGTCGCGCGTGATGCGGAGCACCTTGGCGACGTCCCGGAAGCTGTCGATGCCCTGCAGCCGGTCGCCCTCGTCCACGCGGACGTCCTCGAGCACGATGTCGGCGTTCTGCACGATCCGCAGGGACTGCTTGCGCTCGATCTTGGTGGCCGTGAAGCCGGGCGTGCCCTTGCGCACCAGGAAGCCCTTGACCTGGTCGTCGGCGGTGTCCTTGGCCCAGATGACGACGACGTCGGCGAACGTCGCGTTGCCGATCCAGCGCTTGGCGCCGTTGATCACCCAGGTGTCACCCGTGCGGGTGGCCGTGGTGCGCAGCCCCTTGGCGGTGTCGGAGCCGGCCAGGGGCTCGGTGAGCCCGAACGCTCCGATCAGGTCGCCGGCCGCCATGGGCGGCAGCCACTTCCGGCGCTGCTCGGCGCTGCCCCCGACGCCGATCGAGGTCATCGCCAGGCCGCCCGAGACACCGATGAAGGTGCAGAACGAGGAGTCGACGCGCGCCGTCTCCATGCCCACCCAGCCGCGGAACACGGCCGAGGTCTCCTCCCCCTGCGTCTCGGCCCAGCCCGACCCGATGGTGCCGAGCTGCGCGTAGGGCTTGAACAGGTGCACGGGGCACTCGGCGCGCTCCCAGTAGTCGTCCGCGATGGGACGCACCTCGCGCTCCATGAACTCCCGGACGGCCAGGGCCTTCTTCTGCTCGGCCGGGGTGAGCAGGTCCTGGAACGCGTAGAAGTCCGCCTCCAGCAGGGTGCCGCCGGGCGGTTCGGGTGAGAGCGTCATCGGTCCTCCGATCGTCGTCGATCTGCATGTCCAGTATGCATCATCTGCGAATACGTTGCACACCCCCTCCGGTGCGGGGCTACGCTGCGACGAACCCCGACCTCGAAGGAGATGCCTCCATGGGTTACCGGCACCCCTTTCCCCTGCGCTGGAACGACAACGACCAGTACGGGCACATGAACAACACCGTCTACTACGAGGCCATGGACACCGCGGTGAACACCTGGCTCATCAGGCACGCCGCTCTGGACCCCGCGGGCGACGTGATCGGGCTCGCCCGGGCGTCCTCGTGCGAGTTCCTGGCCCCGGCGTCGTTCCCGGACGAGCTGGAGGTCGACGTCGCCGTCGGGCGGCTGGGGCGCACCTCGCTCACCTGGGACCTGGCGATCCTGCGCGCGGGCGCCCCCGACCGGAGCGCGGCGTACGCGACGGGCGCCTTCACGCACGTCTTCGTGGACCAGGTGGCGCGGCGACCGGTCCCCGTGCCCGACATGATCCGCACGGCGGTGGAGCACCACCTGGGCCTGCCCCCGGCCTGAACCCGGTCCAGGAGGTGGGCTCGGGGGCGCACGATGTGCGCTTCTACCCAGCCATCGCGCCCAGAAGACCGCCGTTTCTGGGCCTGATGACTGGGTAGAAGCGCACCTTTGACGCATCGGACGTCAGCCCTGCGCCGAGTACCGGGCCGTGAGCTCGCGCTTGAGCACCTTGCCGCTCGGGCCCAGCGGCAGGTCGGCAGACACGTGCACCACCCGCGGGTACTTGTACGCCGCCACGTGCTCGCGCATGTAGGCGACAACGGCGTCCGGATCCACCGCCACTCCATCGGACGGCACCACGGCCGCGTGCACCTCCTGCCCGCGCGTCGCGTCGGGCACGCCGAACACCGCGGCCAGCGCAACGCCCGGGTAGCGGGCCAGCACGGCCTCGACCTCCGTGGGATACACGTTGTAGCCGCTGCGGATGATCATGTCCTTCTTGCGGTCCACGATCGTCACGATGCCGTCGGCGTCCACGGTGCCCAGGTCGCCGGTACGGAACCAGCCGTCCACGACGGCGGCCGCCGACGCGTCGGGCCGCCCCAGGTACCCCTTCATCAGGTTGTGCCCGCGCACCACGATCTCGCCCAGGCCGCTCTGCTCCCCGGGCGCCGAACCCCGCGCCGGGACCGGCAGCAGCTCGACCCGGTCCTCCACCTCGGCCACGGCCACCGCCACGTCGACGCCCCACATGGGGCGGCCCACGGTGCCGGGCCGGATGGGCTCGGACGTCACGTTGAAGGTGCACGACGGCGACGTCTCGGTCAGCCCGTAGCCCTCGTGCACCTGCGCGCCGAACGCCTCCTCGAACGCCTCCAGCAGCGCCACCGGCAGGGCCGCGCCGCCGGAGACCGCGAACCGCAGCGGGGGCCGCGCCGCCGTGCGCCGGGCCGCCTCGACCATGCCCGCGAAGTTGGTGGGCACGGCGGTGAACACGGTCGCGCCGTGCGCCACCAGCAGCTCCAGGGCCTCGTCCGGGTCGAACCTCGGCAGCAGCACGATCGACGCGCCGCGCCGGAACGCCATGTTCAGCACCGCCATCTGCCCGAACGAGTGGAAGAACGGCAGGCCGCCGTACACGACGTCGTCGGGTTGCAGGTCGAACGAGTCGATCAGCGAGCAGTGCACCTGCTCGACCATCGCCAGGTGCGAGCCGACGGCGCCCTTGGGGGTGCCCGTGGTGCCGCTCGTGTACAGGATCGTGGCCGCGGCCAGCGGGTTCACGCCCGCGTGCCGCTCGATCGGCGTCGCGACGGCGGCCTCGTCCTCCAGCCGCGCCACCGGGGTGCCCCGCTCGGCGGGCCCGGCGGCGGCGTCGGACGGCAGCAGCACGGTCAGCAGCGGCACACCGGCCCGGGCGGCCGCGGGCGCGGCCTCCGCCAGCATGGGGGCGGCGACCACGACGACGTCGGCCCCGGCGTCCCGCAGGACGAACTCGATCTCGTCGGCGCGGAACAGCAGGTGCACGGGTACGACGACGGCGCCGAGCGCGAGCGTGGCGTAGTAGACGCGCGCGAAGTCGGGCACGTTCGGCACGATCATCGCCACGCGCGAGCCCGGCGCGATGCCCCGGGCCGCGAGCGCCCCGGCGTAGGCCCGGGTCTGGTCCCAGAGGTCGCCGTAGGTGGTGGTCTGCCCCGCGAAGTACAGCGCGGGCCGCTCGGGGAACCGGCGGGCGGTCTCGGCCAGCATGCTCGCGATGGACAGGGTGCCGTACCCGGGTCCGTCGACGGCGGGATCCGGCGCGGCGGGCGGCATGGTGTCGGGTGCGTGCGTCATCTGAGGTCTCCTTCGACGGTCGACGAACGGGGCGACGGGCTGAACAAGGGGCCGGGCGAGGGGACGGGCTGAGGGACCGAGCAGCGGACCGGGGCGAGGATCAGGTGGCCGGACCGCCCGCCGGTCGCGCGAGGTAGGGCGTACGGCGCAGCTCGGCCCGGCCGAGGGAGGCGAGGTGCACCTCGTCGGGCCCGTCGGCCAGGCGCAGGGTGCGCACGCCGGCGAGCAGCTCGGCCAGGGGGTGGTCGCCGGACACGCCGGCGGCGCCGAACACCTGGACGGCGCGGTCCAGGATCTGGCCGACGGCGCGGGGCACCGCCACCTTGATCGCCTGGATCTCGGTCATGGCGGCCCTGTTGCCGACGGTGTCCATGAGCCAGGCGGTCTTGAGCACGAGCAGGCGCAACGCCTCGACCTCGGTACGCGCGGTCGCCGCCCACTCGCGGACCACACCCTGGTCGGCGAGCGGCGAGCCGAACGCGACCCGCTCGGCGGCGCGCTCGCGCACCAGGTCGAGGGCACGCTCGGCCGTGCCGAGCGCGCGCATGCAGTGGTGGATGCGGCCGGGCCCGAGCCGCGCCTGGGCCATGGCGAACCCCTCGCCCTGGCCGCCGAGCAGGGCGGACGCGGGCACGCGGACGTCGTCGAACACGATCTCGGCGTGGCCGCCGTGGTCGCGGTCGTCGTAGCCCAGCACGGTCAGGCCACGCAGCACGGTGACGCCGGGGGTCTCTCGGGGTACGAGCACCATGGACTGCTGCCGGTGCCGTGGCGCGTCCGGGTCGGTCTTGCCCATGACCACCAGCAGCCCGCAGTCCGGGTTCATGGCGCCGGTGGCGAACCACTTGCGGCCGGTGATCACGTACTCGTCGCCGTCGCGCGCGATCCGCGTGGCGATGTTGGTGGCGTCCGACGACGCGACGGCGGGCTCGGTCATGCAGAACGCGGACCGCTGGGCGCCGTCGAGCAGCGGGTCGAGCCAGCGTTCGCGCTGCTCGGGCGTGGCGAAGTGCGCGAGCAGCTCCATGTTGCCGGTGTCGGGCGCTGCGCAGTTCATGGCGACGGGCGCGAGCCGCGGGCTGTACCCGGTCAGCTCGGCCACGGGGGCGTACTGCAGGGTGGTCAGGCCGCCGCCGCGCTCCGCAGCCGGACCCCCGGGCGGCAGGAACAGGTTCCACAGCCCTCGCTCCTTCGCGGTGGCCTGGAGCTGCCGGACGACGGGCCGGAACGACCAGTCCTCGGGCGTGGCCGCGACCTGCGCGCCGAGCACGGGCTCAGCCGGCAGCACCTCGTCCACCAGGAGGTCCCGGACCCGGGCGGTGATCTCCCGCGTGGTCGCGTCGGGGGCGAGGTCCATCAGGCTCCTCCTGTCGTTCCGGCGCGGTCGCCGGGCGAGGCGCCGAGCCGGGCCAGCCCCTCGCGGGCCAGTGGCTCCACGAGGGCGCCGATCGTGTCGAACCCGGCGCCGACGGTCTGGCCGCCGGTGTACCGGTAGTGGATGCCCTCGAGGATGACCGCGAGCTTGTAGCAGGCGAACGCGCGGTACCAGGCGAGGTCCGGCACGGTGGTGCCGGCGCGGGCGGCGTACGCGTCGACGACCTCGGCGAAGTCCGGGTAGCCCGCACCGGGCACGATCGCCCCGGCGACGCCGACCACGCCCGCCGCCCGTGTCAGCTCGTGGATGTCCCAGTACATGCCGAGCATGCCGAGGTCCACGAGCGGGTCCCCGAGCGTGGCCATCTCCCAGTCCAGCACCGCCGCGACGTGCGGCGCGTCGGGCGGCCCGGACACCAGCAGGTTGTCGAGCCGGTAGTCGCCGTGCACGATCCCGGTGCGCGCCTCGTCGTCGGGCGCCGTGGCGCCCAGCCGCTCCTGGAGGGTGTCCAGGAGCGGCTGTGGCCGCGACCGGGAGGCGTCGTACTGACGCCGCCAGGTCGTGAGCTGGCGGGCCAGGTACCCGGTGGGCCGGCCGAAGTCGGCCAGCCCGACGGCCGCGGGGTCGGTGGCGTGCAGGTCGGCCAGCACCTCGGCCAGCTCGACGGACAGCGCGCGCAGGCCCGCGGGGGTCCAGGCGGCGTTGTGCTCGGGCCGGGCCAGGACGGCGCCGTCGACGTGCTCCATGACGAAGAACACCGTGCCCGTCACCTCTCCCGGGCCGGTGTCGTCCACCACCGCCACGGTGGGCGGCACCGGGACCGTCCCCGCCAGGGCGGTGATGACGCGGTGCTCGCGGCGCATGTCGTGCGCGCTGGACAGCACGTGCCCCAGCGGCGGGCGCCGCAGCACCAGCGGGCCGGCGGCGCCGTCCACCCGGTAGGTGAGGTTGCTGCGCCCGCCGGTGATCAGGGTCGCGGTCAGGCCCGGAGCCTCCCCGGAGCCCGAGCCGGAGTCCGGTCCGGCGAGCTCCGGGTGCTCCCGGGCCAGCCAGGCGGCCAGGCCGGCGACGTCCAGGCCGGGAAGTTCGTGCGTCATGGTTCCCCTCTCGTGGCACCTCGTCGTGCTGGGTGGAGCCGGGCGGGTCTACCGGTGCGGGACCCCGCTGGTCATGCCGCCGTCGACCACGATCTCCTGGCCGGTGATCCAGGCCGACGCCTCGCTCGCCAGGAAGAGGACGGTCCCGGCCAGGTCGGCGGGCACGCCCGGGCGGCCGAGCGGGATGATCAGCGCCTCCGGGTCGATCCGCGTGCTCATCTCGGTCAGCACCAGGCCGGGGTGCACCGAGTTGACCCGGATCCCGGCGGGGCCGAGCTCGACGGCGAGCGACTTGGTCAGACCCCGCACCGCGAACTTCGAGGCGGTGTAGCCGTGCAGGCTGCGGCTGCCGCGCAGGCCCTCGACCGAGGAGACGTTGATGATCGAGCCGCGCCCGGCGGCCTTCATCGCGGGCACCACGGCCCGGCAGCCCAGGAACACGCCCGTGGCGTTGACCGCCAGCACGGCGTTCCACTTGGCGAGCGTGAAGTGCTCGATCGGGGCAGCGTTCGCGATGCCCGCGTTGTTGACCAGCACGTCCACGCCGCCGAGCTCGCCCGCCACCCCGCCCACGACGCGTTCCCAGTCGTCCTCGTCGGTCACGTCCAGCTGCGCGAACCGGGCCCGCTCCCCCAGCTCGTCGGCCAGCGCCCGGCCCTCGGCCTCCAGCACGTCGGTGATCACGACGTGCGCCCCGGCGTCGTGCAGGGTCCGCACGTACGCCGCGCCGATCCCCCGGGCCCCGCCGGTCACCAGGGCCACGCGGCCGCTCAGGTCGTGCAGGCGCGCCGCCTGCTCGCCGGTCATGCGCCCGCCCCCTCGTCCGCGCCGGTGCCGGGGCCGACCACGGCGTCGTCGGCCACCCTGACCACGAGCCGCCCTGTCGTCGCGCCGCCCGCGAGCCGCGCCACGGCGGCGGGCGCCTGGTCGAACCCGACCACGTCGCCCAGCACCGGCCGCAGCACGCCGTCGGCGGCGAGCCGCTCCAGCTCGGCGTGCGCCGCGTCCACCAGGTCGGGGCGACGCTGCTGGTAGAGGGCCCAGTGCAGGCCGAGCACCGCGTAGTTCTTCACCAGCACGAGGTCGGGGCGCACCGTCGGCGTCCGCCCGCCGGCGAACCCGACCACCACGAGCCGGCCCTCGAACCCGATGCACCGGGTGGAGCGCTCGAACGAGTCGCCGCCCACCGGGTCGAACACCACGTCCACGCCCGGGCGGCGCAGCGCACCCACCCAGTCGTCGTCGCGCAGGAACACCTCGTCCGCGCCCGCGGCGCGGGCCGCCGCCACCTTCCGGTCGCTGCCCACCACCCCGACCACGCGCGCCCCCGCGGCCTTGCCGAGCTGGCACGCGGCCGTGCCCACGCCGCCCGCGGCGGCGTGCACCAGCAGCGTCTCGCCCGCCCGCAGCCCGGCCCGCCGGTGCAGCCCGAACCACGCCGTCTGGTACGCGATCGTCAGCGCGGCGGCCTGCGCGTCGTCCAGGGCCGACGGCGCCGGGTGCACCGCCTGCACCGGCACCGTCGCGTACTGCGCCAGCACCCCGATCTTCGAGCCGACCACGCGGTCGCCCACCCGCACGCGCTCCCCCTCGGCCACGCCGGGGCCGAGTGCGACGACGTCGCCGCACAGCTCGATGCCGGGCACGAACGGCAGCTCCGGCCGCTCCTGGTACTCGCCGCGGGCCAGCAGCACGTCGGGAAAGTTCACCGCGACGGCCCGCACCCGGACCAGCACCTCGCCCGGACCGGGTTCCGGCACCGGGACGTCGTGCAGCTCCAGCACCTGCTCGGGCTCCCCGTGGGAGACCACGCGCCACGCCTTCGTCGCCGTGGGTGGGTTCACGCGTCATTCCTTCCGTGTGCTCGCGTCGCCGGTGCGGATGCTGCGCAGGAACAGCTCGGTGAGCTGCGCCGCGACCTCGGCGGTGGTCTCGGGGCCCGTCAGCGAGTACCACTGGGGCAGGTAGTGCACGTCGGAGAAGAAGTGCGCGATGAGCACCGCGGTGGGCACGTCGCCACGGAACACCCCTTCCCGGATGCCGCGCTCGAGGAGCGCGGCGAAGCCGTCGTGGTAGGCCCGGCGCCGGCGCTTGACCTCCGCCTGGCGCTCGGTCGCGAGCATGTGCTGGCTGCGGGTGAACACGGTGCCCTCGGCCATCAGCTCGATCGAGGTGGTCACCACGTCCTCGCACACGGCCCGCAGCACCTGCTCGACGCCGTCGCCCCGCTCGGCTCCCGCCGCCACGAGCTCGCCGAGGCGCGCCTTCTGCAGCGACAGCATCCGCTCGTAGATCGCGAAGAGCAGGTCGTCCTTGGAGGTGAAGTAGTGGTACATCGCGCCCTTGGTGACGCCGGCCGCGGCGACCACCTGCTGGACGCTCGTGGTGGCGTACCCCTGGCTGGAGAAGAGGTCGAGGGCGGCCCGCAGCACCTGCTCGCGGACGTTCGTGGTGCGCATGGCCACATCCTTCACCGTCCCCGCCGCCACGGCCGCGCGGCTCACCAGGCCGCCCGCACGCTCGCGCCGCCGTCGACCAGGAGGGTCTGACCCGTGATCCACGCGGCGTCGTCGGACAGGAGGAAGGCGGCGGGGCCGGCCACGTCGTCGGGCTCGCCGAGCCGGCCCAGCGGGTAGCCGCGGGCGGCCTCCTCCTCGCGACCCTCGTACAGGGCGCGCGCCAGCCGGGTCCGGACCACCGCCGGTGCGAGCGCGTTGACCCGGGTCGCGGGAGCGAGCTCGTCGGCGAGCTGGACCGTCAGGTTGATCAGTGCGGCCTTCGAGACACCGTAGAAGCCGATGTTCGGCGCCGACACCGTCCCCGCGAGCGACGCCATGTTGACCACGGAGCGGAGCCCGCCCGCAGGGCCGGCCGCCGCGACCGCCGCGCGCGTCCACTCCAGCGCGGCGATCACGTTCACCTCCAGGATCTTGCGGGCCACACCCGCGTCCAGGCCGGCCAGCGGCCCCCAGGCGGGATTGGTCCCGGCGTTGTTCACGAGGTGGTCCAGCCGCCCGAAGCGTTCGATGGTCCGCGCGACGACGTCGGCGCGGTGGGCGGCGTCGTCCGCCTTGCCGGGCACGCCGAGCGCGCGGTCCGCGCCGAGCCCGGTCACCGCCTCCGCCAGGGCGCCGGCGGTCCGGCCGGTGATCACCACGCGGCCGCCCTCGGCCACCACACGGCGGGCGACCGCGAGGCCGATCCCACGGCTCGCGCCCGTGACGAGCACGACCCTGCCGTCGAACCTGCCGTCGAACCTGCCGTCGAACCTGCCCCTGAACGTGCCGTCCTCGGCGACGTCGTCGTCTGCCACAGCGCCCTCCATACCGGCCGGTCGGTTTGTGCGAGGACCGTAGCATGCCCCCGCGCCCGGCGATAGAGTGCGACGCATCAGGTCGAGTGTCCCGAATGCATCGTTCTGCATTTTGTTGCACGGCCCCCTCCGTCGCGGTTGGATGAGTGGATGACGACAACGACGCCGAGCGTCGCGACCGTCGGGCTGGACGCCGCGCCGAGCCGGTTGTCGGCCCGCCTGGGCACGCGCCCCGAGGCGCAGCGGGTGCTCGACATCGCCCGCGACACCTTCATCGAGGGCTATCGCATCGACATGGCCCCGCTGGCCGCGCGCCTCGGCGTCGACCGCACGTCGGTGTTCCGCTGGGTCGGCAACCGGGACGCGCTGCTGAGCGAGGTGCTGTGGTCGCTCGCGGTGCCCACGCTCGTGCAGGCCGACCGCGCCACCGAGCACCTCACCGGTGCGGAACGGCTCGCGGACCTGCTGACCACGTTCGCCCGAGACCTCATCGAGGCGGACTACTTCCGCGCCTTCCTGCGCCGCGAGCCGGCCCGCTCCCTGCGCCTGCTCACCACCGCCGACAGCCCCATCCAGCGGCGCTTCGTCGCCACGGTCGAGTGGCTCGTGGTGCGCGACCTGGGCGAGGCGCCGTTCGACGGCACCATCACGCCCGAGGAGCTGGCTTACCTGCTGGTACGCGTGTCGGAGTCCCTGACCTACGCAGACCTCATCACCGGCGACGAACCGAGCCCGGCCCGCGCCCGCACGGCGTTCCGCCACCTCCTGCGGGTGGCCCAGACCTCCTGAGACCGGTTCAGCAGGCCAGGAGCCGGTGGGGTGAGGCGTCGTTGGCAGGTGAGCAGGGGATTCGGCAGAGTGAGGGCATGGACTTCACTCGCCCCTATCCCCCGGACCCGTACACGCTCCTGCCCGCACCCGCGACCTTCACGCTGACGAGCACCGACCTCACCGACGGCGAGCGCATGCCGGACGCGCACGCGGCGCACGACCAGAACGTCTCGCCCGCGCTGGAGTGGAGCGGGTTCCCCGAGGGCACCCGGTCGTTCGTGGTCACCTGCTACGACCCGGACGCCCCGACGCCGATGGGCTACCAGCACTGGACGGTCGTGGACCTCCCGGCGGACGTGACGTCACTGCCCACCGGCGCCGGCGCACCCGACGGCTCGGGCCTGCCCGCGGGCGCGTTCCACACGCACAGCGACGGTCACACCCCCGGTTTCGAGGGGGCCGGCCCGCCGCCCGGGGACCACCCGCACCGGTACATCTTCGCCGTGCACGCCCTGGACGTCGCACCCGGCGAGCTGGGCCTGGGCCCGGACAACAGCAACGCGCAGGTGGCGTTCAACGTGTACTTCCACCTGCTGGGCCGCGCCACGCTGACGGCGACGTACAGCCGATGAGCCGGCACGCCACCCTGCCCACCCTGGGCGACCTCGCCTGGGCGCCCGCGCTCGACCACCCGGAGCTGCTCGCCGACCCGGTGCGCGCGGCGCTGACCGCCTGGGCCGCCGCCGACCCGCGCGTCGCGGGCCAGGTCGCCGTCACGGAGATCGACCCCGAGCACGCCGACACGGCCACCCTCAACGAGCTGCACGGCCTGCCGCCGGAGGCGTCGGCCAACTGCGTGCTCGTGGCCGGCAAGCGCGGCGAGGAGGAGCGGATCGCGGCGTGCGTGGTGCCCGCCAGCACGTTCGCCGACGTCAACAAGCGCGTGCGCAAGCTGCTGGACGTGCGCAAGGCGTCGTTCCTGCCGACGGACCGCGCCGTGGCCGACTCCGGCATGGAGTACGGCGGCATCACGCCCGTCGGCCTGCCCGGGAGCTACCGCGTGCTCGTCGACGCACGCTTCGCGCAGGACGGCACCATGGCCCTGATGGGCTCGGGCGTGCGCCGGTCCAAGCTCCTCATGCCGGGGCCGCTGCTGTGCGCCATGCCCGGCGCGGAGGTGACCGAGGACCTGGGCGTGCTGCGCTGACCGCACGGACCCGGCAGACCCCCGCACGCCCGGCGTGCTGCCCTGGGACGCCACCCGGGGCAGCACGGTGTCAGCGGGCGGGGCGTCACCGCAGCAGCGACCGGCGGCGCGGGTCGGTCACCTCACGCCGGAGCTGCTCCTGCCGGTCCTGCCAGCCCTTGAACTTCTCCTGCGCCTCCAGCTCCGAGGCGCTGGGCGCGACGCCGATCACCAGGAGCAGCAGGATCGTGCTGATGGTGACGCCGATGATGAGCGGCCCGAGCAGCGCGGAGACGGACACGCCGCCGTCGGCCACGACCATGCCGCCCCGGACCACCTCGGCGCGCATGGCCGCCATGCCCGTGTAGTGCATGCCGGAGACGGCGATCCCCATGATGAGCGTGGCCCCGATGCCCGCGGCCATCGTGTGCACCTTGGCCGACAGCCACAGCCCTGCGGTGGCCGCGACGATGCCGACCAGCACCGACACGGCGACGGTCACGAGGTCGTAGGTCACCTCGACGCCGACGTGCAGGGCGCGCATGCCGAGGTAGTGCATGGCGGAGATCCCCAGGCCGGTGACGGTGCCACCCGCGAGGAGCGCGCCGATGCCGACGCCCGCCGCGCGGACGATGAACAGGCCGAGCCCCACGACGGCGACGGCCAGCACGCCGCTGGCGATCGTCAGGGGCACGTCGAACCGCGTCTCGGTACCGCGGATGTGGAACCCGAGCATCGCGACGAAGTGCATGACCCAGATGCCCGTGCCGCCGATGGAGACGGCACCGAGGGCGAGCCAGCCCGTGCTGGCGGCACCCCGGGAGACCCGGGCGCGGGCCGTGCAGGTCAGACCGACGGCGCACCCGGCGCACGACAGCAGGAACGACAGGACCGGTGTGACCCAGCCCAGCGCGAAGTGGTCGATCATGTGGGGCTCTCCAGCGAGTGGGGACAAGGCAGAGCGCGCCGGACGGAGCCGTCCCGGCGTCAGAGGCCCTGCCGGAACGTCACCCGGGCAGAGACCATGCACAGTAAATAGGCCGAATAAGACGCAATGCACCCTTTGTACTGGGTGAACTTCCTGAGTGAGCGGGTGATCTTCCGGCGCTCGACGTGCGCTCCTGCGCTGACCGGGGATGTGACCCGTGTCGCATTCTCGAACCGTTGCGAAGGGGTAGCGAACTTAGGTTAGGCTCACCGTCGTGACCACCAAGACCGGGGGGCTCGACACCAGGCCCTCGCGCATGTTCGACGTCGAGGTCGCGCGTGTGACGCGCCTGTGCCCGTCCTTCGTCCGGATCACCTTCCGCGGCCAGGACCTCGACAAGTTCGCGGACAACGGCCGCGACCAGCGCATCAAGCTCCTGCTCCCGTCGCCGCGGGGCGGCTGGGACGGCCTGCGCCGCGACGACCCCGACTGGTACGCCGCCTGGCGCTCGCTCCCGGACGAGGAGCGCAACCCGATGCGTACCTACACGGTGCGCACGGTGCGGCAGAACCTGCGCGAGGTCGACGTCGACGTCGTGATGCACGGTGACACCGGCCCCGCCTCGCGCTGGGCGCTGAACGCGACCGCCGGTGACCCGCTGGTCATCATGGGCCCCAACGCCGAGTACGACGGCATCCACGGCGGCGTCGAGTTCGCCCCGCCGTCGACCAGCCACGCGCTGCTCCTGGCCGGCGACGAGACCGCCGTGCCCGCCATCGCCGCCATCTGCGAGTCCCTGCCCGCCGACGCCGTGGGCGAGGTCTTCCTGGAGGTGCCGCACCCCGAGGACGGCTGGGACCTCGCCGCACCCGAGGGC
This sequence comes from Promicromonospora sp. MS192, assembly GCF_049532985.1. GTDB lineage: Bacteria > Actinomycetota > Actinomycetes > Actinomycetales > Cellulomonadaceae > Promicromonospora. The sequence goes on from NZ_CP186693.1 coordinate 2,312,650, forward strand.
GTGCGCGTGCACTGGCTGGCCCGCGACGGACAGGAGCACGGCGACGTGCTGGTCCCGGCCGTGCAGGACGCCGCCGACCGCCTGCTCGCGATGGGCGTGCGCCCGTCGGCGTCCGACACGACGCCGGCCCTCACCGCCGCCGGGCTCGACCTCTCGGGCGAGGCGGACGACGTCGACATCGACGCCGGGATCCTCTGGGAGGTGCCCGTCGACGGCACCGGCCAGCCCCTGGTGCAGGAGACCGTGCTGTACGCGTGGCTCGCCGGCGAGGCGGGCGTCATCAAGTCGCTGCGCCGCTACCTGGTCAACGAGTGCCAGGTGGACCGCAAGTCGGTCGCGTTCATGGGCTACTGGCGCAAGGGCCGCGCCGAGAACTGACCCCGCGCGCCGCGCCGCCTACTCGGCGGCGTGGCCCGGTACCCGCGTCGCCCAGGCGGCCACCGCCACCGCGGAGGCCACGTTCAGCGAGTCCACTCCTCCGGACATCGGGATCCGGACCGTCAGGTCGCAGCCGGCGATCGTGCTGGGCTTCAGCCCGTCCCCCTCGGTGCCGAGCACCATGGCCAGCTTCGCGGGCGGGTCCGCCACCAGGTCGTCCAGCGAGACGGAGTCGTCCTCGAGGGCCAGGGCGGCCACGGTGAAGCCGTGCTCGTGCAGCACGTCGATCCCGCCCGGCCACGGGTCGATCCGCGTCCAGGGCACCTGGAACACGGTGCCCATGGAGACGCGCACCGCGCGGCGGTAGAGGGGGTCCGCGCAGCTCGGGGTGAACAGCACCGCGTCCACGCCGAGCGCCGCGCAGGCGCGCATGGCCGCGCCGACGTTCGTGTGGTCCACGATGTCCTCCAGGATCACCACCCGCCGTGCCCCCGCCAGCAGGTCCCGCACGTCCGGCAGCGTCGGCCGGTGCATCGCGGCCAGCGCGCCACGGTGCAGGTGGAAGCCCGTGATCTCCTTCAGCACGGGCTCCTCCGCGACGTAGACGGGCACACCGGGAGCGATCACGTCGGCCATCGAGTCCAGCCACTTCGGCGCCATGAGGTAGGAGCGGGGCCGGTGGCCGGCGGCCACCGCCCGACGGATCACCGTCGAGCTCTCCGCGATGTACAGGCCCTTGGCCGGCTCGTGCCGGGAGCGCAGGACGACGTCCGTGAGGCGGTTGTAGTCGGCGAGCCGCTCGTCGGCGGGGTCGTCCACGTGGACGACGTCGGGGGTGGTCACCGGCCCATTCTCCCTGCACCGGGGCCCGTCCTGGAACTCGGGTTCCACGGCGCGCCGCACCGGGACGCCGTTATCGTCCCGTTATCTCTCACAGCGAAATCCTCTCGGCTTCCCACAACGGCCCAAGATTCCATATGCTCCGGGCAAGGAAAGTTCGTCTCACTCAAGAGGAGAGTTGCGATGAGAACTACCCGGACTCCCCGGTCGTCCCGCGCACGCCGCAGCAAGGACACCGTTCCGCATCCCGCGCTACCTCCGTCCTACGCTGCGATGATCGAGCGCACGCCGTCGCTGGACGAGGCGCAGCTCGAGTCCCTCCTCGAGCGGGCGGTCGCCGGCGCCGACGCCGCACGCACCCTCGAGTCCACCGCGGTCTCCCCCAGCCTCCGCACACAGCTCGAAGCGCGGGTCAAGGACGGGCAATACGCAAAGGAGCGTCTCGTCCTCGCCCACCTCCGCCTCGTACCGGCGATCGCGAGCTCGTACTCGGGCCGCATGCCGTTCATGGACCTGGTCCAGGAGGGCAACGTCGGCCTGGTCCGCGCCGCCGACTCCTACGACCCCGCGCACGGCACGTTCGCCGCCTACGCCCACCGCTGGGTACGCCGCTCGATCGTCCGCGCGGTCGCCGCGGCCGAGCAGGCCTCTCCCGCGAGCCAGGCCGGCCCCACCCCCGAGCAGACCATGCTGCGCCGCCGCATCCGGCAGGCCGTCGCCCACCTCGACAGCGTCGAGGCCCGTGTGCTGGAGATGCGCTTCGGGCTCCTGGACGGCACCACGCGCACCCTCGACGAGATCGGCCGCCGCCTCGGTGTGACCAAGGAGCACGTGGCACAGATCCTCGAGCGGGCCCTGGCCCGCCTGCGCGACGTCGTCACCCCCGCACCGCTCGCCGCGTGACCGCCGGCTGGGCTCCCGACGGCCCAGCCGGCGTCAGCCTTCGCGTGTCGCCTGAGCGTGCGGTTCAGCTCCGGCCCAGGCGAGAGATCACCTCGTCCAGCGCCTCGTGGTACGCCCACGACGACTGGTAGCCCGAATGGGCGGCCACGGCGAAGAGATAGGCCGACCGGTCCATCTCCTCGGCCCCGCGGTCCGTCTCGTTCTCCCCGTACCCCACCACCGGGAAGCCCAGGAAGTCGGTGCGCCGCCACAGGTTCACCCACGCGGGCTTCGCACCGCAGGTCAGCAGGGACATCAGCGTGACCTGTTCCCCCGAGCCGGGCTCGGGGCGTCCCGGCGTCAACGGCGCCGCCGGGTCCGCCCCGGGTCCGGAACCCAGTACCTGACCGCCCCACGGGTCCGCCGACCAGGCCGGACCGGTGCACGGCGGCGTGCCGGTCGTCGTCGGACCCAGGAGGTCCGGGAAGAACCGGCCGAAGAAGGGGCGCAGCTGCGTGCCGTAGGTGAGCAGACCGATCCGGCCGTCCACGAGACCCGGCACCGGGTTGCCCGCACGGATCAGCACGACCGCCGCGGCCAGCACGGCGCCCATCGAGTGCGCCGACAGCACCACGCGCCGCGTCGGGGCCACGCGGGCGCGCTCGACGTCGTCGGTGAGGTCGGCGCCCGCGAGCCAGGCGTCGACGCGCGAGCGCACCTCGGGCACGACCCGCTCGGCGTAGCTCGGCGGTCCGAACGGGTGCGCACTGCGGGGCAGGAAGCACAGCAGGTCCCACAGCAGGCCCCAGGGACGGGACGGCCCGCCGCCCGCGGCACCCGCCATCGCGCTGACCACCAGCGTCGCGGCGAGCACCCCCAGGGCCGGCACCGCCAGGCCGGACAGCCAGAGCGGGACCTGGACGCTGCCCGTGTCGTCGTGCTGGGCGATCAGCGGGATGTGCGCCACGACGGCCGCCACGTAGGCGGCCGCCGCCAGCGCGCCCACGGCGAGCTCCGCCCGGTGCGACATGGCCGCGACCTGCCGGCCGCGCAGCACCCGCTCCAGCACGGGGCTGGGGCCGCCGTCGGGGTCGGGGGCGTCGGCCACGGCGCGCCACGCGGGCGCCGCCGGACCGTACGGCGGCCCGGACGTGCGCGGCGCGGCGGGGATCCACAGGGGCCGCGAGCGCAGCACGTCCATCACGTACGGTCCGGCGAGCGCCACGACCAGCAGCACCAGGAACACGAGCGCGATCACCACGGACGCGGTGCCGAACTCGGTGTAGACGGGCGGCACCCGGACGAGGTCGGGGTCGGGCACCCGGCGGACCACACCGACCAGACCCTCCCCGAGCGGCTCGGGCGCGGCGGGCTCGCCGGTGCGCAGGAACCACTGCACGCCGAGCACCAGCAGGCTGGAGTACACGGCGGCAGCGGCCGCCGAGACGAGCAGGAAGACGCCCGGGCCCGCGCCGTTCCAGCCCTCGTGGACGCGGCGGCGCAGGAGCATCGCGACCAGGACCACGACGGCCGGGCTCAGCACGGCGAGCATGGCGAGGCCCACGAGAAGGTGCCGCAGCGGGGCGCCCGGCTCGGTGACCAGCACCACCGCCACGCAGAGGGTGGCCACGACCGGGACCAGGGTCCACGCGGCGACGACGCGGACGTGGCGCGCCGTGCGCCAGGCCAGGCCGGTGGCCGCGATGCCGAACAGGCCGACGCCCAGCAGCGCTGGCACGAGGTCCACGCCGATCAGGGCGGGCATGCGCGCCGGCTGCGGCCCGGCGAAGGCCGCCCAGCAGGCCAGCACCCAGACGAGCAGGCCGGCCGCGAACACCGCGAGCGCAGCCCGGCCCTTCCAGCGGGGTGCGTGCGCCTGGACCCCGTCGTCGTCGGTGCGCAGGGCCACCAGCGCGCACGCCCCGAGGATCACGACCAGGGCGGCCACGGGCAGACCGGGCATCGGCAGGCCGACGTCGGCGTACCGGGTCCAGGTGAGGAACTGGCCGGTGAGCGCGAGCGCCGCGCCCAGGTGCGCCCAGAGCAGGCCGGAGCCGGTGCGCTGCGACCAGAAGCCGGCCCGGTGCAGCGGCGGGCCGGACGGCGGGACGACTCCCCCGGCGCGCATCACCGAGAACTTCGACTCGAACCGGACCTGCCCGCCGTGGGCCACCAGCACCAGCACCGCGACCAGGAGCACCGGGACGAGCGACAGCAGGGCGAGGCGGTCGCCGACGTCCATCCGCGCCAGCCCGTACAGGACGCCCGGGATGCGGGCGCAGACGGGGACCACCGAGTCGGGGCCCGGCGTCGCCAGGCCCATGCAGCGCGTGCCGACCACGGACAGCGCGACGGTGGCCACCGCCGACACGAACAGGAGGGTGAGCCCGAGCGCGAAGAGCCGCGTCAGCGCGGCGGTCGCCTCGGGGACCAGCCTGCCCGACGGCGGACGGCCGGCGTCGGCGGGTGGCGTGGCCGCCGTGCCGCCGGCAGCGCCGGAACCGGTGTCCGGCGCCGGGATGCGCCGCGCCCAGTACCCCGCGTTCGCCAGGCCGAACGGGACCATCGCGGCCCACATGAGCCGCACCGCGACGGTTCCCACCAGGCCCAGCACGCCGCCGAACGGGAGCCCGCCGAGGCGCGCCATCGCACCCCAGGAGTAGGCCTCGCGGCGCACGTCCGGGCGGATCGCGTGCACGTGCCCCGCCGGGAGCGCCTTGTCGCGGGCCTCGGCCTCGGGCCGCGGCGTCCAGAAGCTGCCGAGGCTGTCGCCGTCGGACTGGGTGACCTCGCCGCGCGGCAGGTCGAGCGAGCTGTGCGGTACGGCGTTCGCGATGCCGTGGATGCGCAGCTCGAGGACGGTCGACCCGGAGGCACCGGGAGCAGGTGCCGGGCGTTCCTCGGGGTCACGTCCGGGGTCACGTCGGGGGTCGGGTCCGGGGCTGGTCGGAGTGCCGGGCGGCGCGCTGTCCATAGCGCACCAACGTAGAGCGGGCGAACGGCGCCACGCGTGCCGCCACGCGCGCGCCGCCCGCATCCTGCGGGAATCCCGCACACACCCGGGCCGTGACGCTGTCAGGAACCGAACGTCGTCGCCAGCACGGCCGCCGCCAGGAGCACGTCGTAGACCACGCAGGCCTCGGCGTACCAGCGCCACACCACGGCGCCGGCCCGGTGGTGCAGGACGTCCCAGACGCCGTGCCCCACGAGCCCGGCCGCGAGCACCCAGGCCCCGGCGTCCTGTCCCGCGAGCGCGCCGGCCAGCAGGCTGACGCCCGCGAACACCGCGAGCCCCGCCGCCTGGAGCACCACCATCGACCGGCCGCGGACCTGGTTCCGCAGGACGCCCACGACGGGGTACACGAGAGCCATCGCCACGACGAGCCAGGCCGGCACGTCACCCACGCCGCCCGCGACCGTGCCCGCGAGCAGCAGCAGCGCCAGGAGCACCGGCCACCGCCGGGCGAGCCACCCGAGGTCGACGCCGTGCGCGTGCTCGGTGTACTCGGCCGGCCGCAGCAGCATCGCCGCCGCCATCGCCGGCACCATCAGCACGTGGCCCCAGAGCATCAGGCCGCCCGCGCCGACGGCGCCCGTCCAGAACAGCACCAGCAGCACCACGAACGGCGCCGCCATCGCCGCGTTCATCTCCCCGACCGCCGCCCAGCCGTGCCGCCGGACCCGCATCCACACGGTCATCGCCACCACCATGTCCGCCACCATCACCACCGCGGCGACGTCGGGCCGGGCGAGCAGGGCCGCGACGCCCAGGGCCGCTCCCGCCACGTCCCAGGCCGGGGCGAGCAGCATCATCCCGAGCACCATGACCACGACCATCTCGGCCAGGTGCGCGAGGAACCGCAGGGTCCTGCGCGTCCGGGTGTCGGGTCGCGCACCGTGGTGCGTGCCGTGCGGTCCGGCGTGGGTCTGCGCCGGGGGTCGCCCGTGCACCGTGCCGGGCACCGGCGAGATCGTCGTCTGGTCCGTCTGCCGGGCCGTCGTCTGCGTCATCGTCGTCTCCTCGTCGTCCGGGGCGGCGTCGTTCGCCGCGCCGGTCTCCACGCTGTCCGACCACGCGGGCGCCCAGTAGTGCCGGACGGCACCCGCGGACGGGCATCTGTCACGACCTCGCATGACAGATGTCATCGAGACCCGCGCCGCCGCCCCGGCCGGGCCCGGGCGCTGGCAGGATGGCGCCATGAGCACGGTCAGGGCACCCGCGGACGACGGCGCCGGCGGGCTCGCCGGTTTCCGCCGCAACGTCTGGTGGGCGCTGGCGGGCACCGTGGCGTGCGTGCTCGGCTTCGCCGTCGGCGACTGGGTGCTCGATCCCGGCGTCCACCCGGGCCTGCGCGCCGTCACCGGCCTGGCGACGGCGGCCACGATCGTGGCGTGCGCCGTGCTGCTCGGCCGGCGCATGCGGGACGAGCCGGCGTCGGCCGGCTGGCTGGTGACCGCGTGCGGCGCCGCGGTGCTCGCCGGCGCGGTGCCGCTCGCGGCCGGGAACTTCGGCATCTGGTCGATCGCGCCGGCCGCGACGATCGCCGTCCTGGTGATGTTCCTGCCGCCGCGGCGGGCGTGGCAGGCGCTGGCCGCGGCGCTGGTCGCGCTGCCGGCGGTCGGCGTGGCCGTGGCCCTGGCCACGGGCGAGCCGCACGTGGGGCACGCCGCGTGGATGCCCGCGCTGATGGTGGTGGCGTTCGGCCCGGCGATGCTCGGCATGCTGCGTGGCTGGCAGGTCGCGGCCCAGCTCGACGACGCCCGGCGCATGGCCGGCCGGCTCGCCGTGGCCGACGAGCGCCTCCGGTTCGCCGCCGACCTGCACGACATCCAGGGCCACCACCTCCAGGTCATCGCCCTGAAGAGCGAGCTGGCCGCACGGCTCGCCGAGGCCGACCCCGCCCGGGCCGCCGAGCAGATGCGCGAGGTCCAGCAGCTCGCCGGGGACGCCCTGCGCGAGACCCGCGCCCTGGTCCAGGGCTACCGGCGCACCACGCTGTCGGCCGAGATCAGCAACGCGTCCAGGGTGCTGACCGCCGCGGGCGTGACGGTCCGGACCGACGTCGACGCCGACCTCGCGGCCGCCCTGCCCGAGGCTCCGCGCGGGCTGCTCGGCCTGGTGGTGCGTGAGGCCACGACCAACCTGCTGCGGCACAGCCGCGCCACGCGCGCGGCGTTCGTCCTGCTCCCCGAGGACACCGGGGCGCGCCTCGTCATCGACAACGACGGCGCGTCGCCCGGCGGGCCGGCCACCGGCGACGGCACAGGCCTCGTCTCGCTCGCGGAACGCCTCGCCGCGGTGGGCGGGCGGCTGTCCTGGGCGGGCGAGGACGGCCGGTTCGTGGTCACCGCGACGGTGACCGCATGATCCGCCTCCTGCTCGCCGACGACGAGGAGCTCCTGCGCGGGGCCCTGGGCGCGCTGCTCGACCTGGAGGACGACCTGCAGGTCGTGGCCGAGGCCGCCACCACGACGGATGCCGTGCGCCTCGCCGCCCGGCATCGGCCCGACGTCGCCGTGCTGGACCTGGAGATGCCACCCACGGACGGCCTGCACGCGGCCGGGCAGATCCTGGCGGCCGCCGACGGCACGCCGCCGCGCATCGTCGTCGTCACGCGGCACGCCCGCCCCGCCGTCCTGCGCCGGGCGCTGGCCGCCGGGGTGAGCGGGTTCGTGCCCAAGTCCACGCCCGCGGCGCGCCTCGCGCAGATCGTGCGCGACGTCGCCGCCGGGCACCGGTACGTGGACCCGGAGATCGCGGCGTCCGCGCTCACCGAGAACGAGTGCCCGCTGACCGACCGCGAGCTGGAGGTGCTGCGTGCGGCCCGCGCCGGGGCGCAGGTCTCCGAGATCGCGGCCGCGATACACCTCGCGCCCGGCACGGTGCGCAACTACCTGTCCTCCGCGATGGCCAAGCTGGGCGTCGCGACCCGGCACGCGGCCGCCCACCGCGCGTGGGAGGAGGGCTGGATCTGAGCGGTCTCAGCGGGCCTCGCGTGCGCCGTCGACGTAGAACCAGCGCCCGCCGGTGCGGACGAAGCGGCTGGTCTCGTGCAGGCGGCCCCGGGTGCCGGTGGCCGGGTCGCGGTAGTGGGCGGTGAACTCGACCACGCCGGCCGTGTCGAAGGGACCGCCCCGCTCCGTGCGGTGGATGTCGAGGCGGCGCCACTCCTCGGCCCCCAGCCCGGCACTGTCCGGCCGGGTCCCGGGTGCCCAGGTGGCCAGCAGGTAGGCCTCGTCCCCCACCGCGAAGGCGGAGTAGCGGGAACGCATCAACGCCTCGGCGGTCGGGGCGGTCGCGGCACCGGAGTGGTAACGCCCGCAGCAGGCGCCGTAGGTGTCGCCGGAGAGGCAGGGGCAGCGGTCGTCGTCGTGCACGGGACGATCCTCGCACCCCGGCGCACCGGTCACGCGAACGTCTCGTGCCCCAGCACCGCCAGCAGCCGCAGCTTCTCCTCCGCCTCGGTGCCCGGCGCCGGGGTCAGCACGAGGAGCGCCTGGGACTGGTCCTCGGTGAACAGCGCCTGGCAGTCCACGTCGATCCGGCCGAGCTCGGGGTGCACCAGCGTCTTGTGGTCCTCGAACCGGCGCGCCACCTCGTGCCGCTCCCAGATGCGGACGAACTCCTCGCTCTCCCGCAGGAGCGCCTGCAGCACCTCGTCGGCGAACGAGCCCGGACCCGCGGCGGCGTGCGCCGCCCGCAGGGAGGAGACCTGGCTGCGCCCCTGCTGCTCGTGGTGCTCGGGCGCGTACACGTTCCGAGACTCCGGTTCCATGAACCACCGGTACGCCGAGGCCCGGGCCAGGCCGCTGGCGGGCGGCTCGCCGAAGACCGCCTCCGCGAGCCGGTTCTGCACCAGCACCTCGCCCAGGCCGGACAGGATCAGGGCAGGCGAGTCCTCCAGCCGGTCCAGGACGCGCAGCAGCGGGGGTGCCACGTGGGACTCGAGCGGCACGCGCCGGGGCACACCGTGACCAGCGAGCCGGAACATGTAGTCGCGCTCCTCGGCGGTCAGGCGCAGGGCACGGGCCAGCGCGGCGAGCATCTGCTCGGACGGCTGCGGCCCGCGCTGCTGCTCCAGCCGCGCGTAGTAGTCCACGGACATCCCGGTCAGGGCCGCGACCTCCTCGCGGCGCAGCCCGGGTGCACGACGGCGCGGCCCGGGCACCAGGCCGACGTCGGACGGGCGCAGGGCCTCCCGGCGACGGCGGAGGAAGTCGGCGAGGGCGGAGCGGTTCATGTCCCTATCGTGCGCCAGGCGGGCCGCACGAGCCAGGGACCGCCGGTCCCTGGTTCACCGGGTCTCTCCCGCCGCCGGGCGGGCCGGAGCACGGTGGTGACATGAACATCACCGGAAACACCATCTTCGTCCCCGGCGGCACGCGCGGCATCGGGCTGGCTCTCGCCGTCCGGCTCCGGGACCGGGGCAACACCGTGATCGTCGGCGGGCGCAGCGTCTCGGCGCTGGACGCCCTGGCCGCCGAGCACGGCTTCGCCACCGTGCGGATCGACACGACGGACGCCGCGTCGATCGCGGCGGCGTCGGCCGAGGTGATCGAGCGGTTCCCCGACGTCAACGTGCTGGTGCCGATGGCCGGCATCATGCGCGCGGAGGACTGGCGCACCCCGGGCTTCCTCGCGGACGCCGAGGCCACGGTCGTCACCAACCTGCTGGGCCCGATCCGGCTGATCGCCGCGTTCACCGAGCACCTGCAGAGCCGCCCCGAGGCGACCATCCTCACCGTGTCCTCAGGACTGGCGCACGCCCCGCTGCGCGTGACCCCGACGTACAACGCGACCAAGGCGGCGGTGCACATGCTGTCGGAGTCGCTTCGACTCCAGCTCGCCGGGACCAGCGTGTCCGTGGTGGAGCTGGTGCCGCCGTCGGTCCAGACCGAGCTCATGCCGGGGCAGGAGACCAACCCGCACGCGATGCCGCTGGACGAGTACATCGACGAGACGACCGCGCTCCTGGAGGCGCACCCGGATGCCCACGAGATCCAGGTCGAGCGGGTCAAGTTCCTCCGCTACGGCGAGGTCCGCGGCGACTACGACGAGGTCGTCTCGGCGCTGAACGCGACGGACCCGCACGCGGCGGCCTCCGCCTGAACCCGTCGAGACCTGGTGGTGGCGCCAAGATCTGGCCGCGCACCATCAGGGTCTCGGCGCCCCCACCAGGTCTCGACGGTGGCGGACGCCGACGTCAGCGGGGCGGCAGGGTGACGGCCGCCGCGGACCGGCCCGGGGTCGCCAGCGTGAGGACTGCCGTGCCGGCGTCCGGTGCCTCCACCTCGTAGTCGCCGAGAAAGCCCTCGACGCGGATCCGACCCTCGGCGTCGGTGCGCAGCGTGGTGGGCGCAAGCCACCACTCCCCCTTGACCAGCTCGCGCAGCCGCGCGAAGGCCGGCTTGGGCGAACCGTCGGCACGCAGCAGGCCGCCGGGCGCGTTGAGCCACATCCCCCGGTCGGACAGCCCCCAGTAGGTGGTCGCCTCGACCGCCGGGTGGGACAGCAGCGTGCGGTAGTGCCGCTCGACCTCGTCGGCCTGCCGCTCCTCCCCCTCGGGCGTCGAGGGCCAGGACTCGACCTGCCAGTCGTTGAGGTCCTCGATGTGCGCGGGCATGACGTCGCCCGAGAGCAGCGTCGTCTCGGTGAGGTGGATCGGGATGTTGTACCGGGCGAAGCGGTCGAGGATCTCCAGGGTCTTCTCCTCGCCCCAGTAGCCCTGGTGCATGTGGCTCTGCAGCCCGAGCCGGTCGATCCGGATCCCGGCCTCCAGCACGGCCTCGATCAGGCACTCGTACGCCGTCGACATGTCGAAGTCGTTGAGCAGCAGGGTCGCGCCCGGGTTCTCCGCGCGAGCCTCCTCGAACGCCATCCGGATCATCTCGACGCGGCCGCGGCGGCGCGCCAGCGGCGTGATCGCGTTCTCCTGCGCGGTGAACACGGGCATGATCACCACCTCGTTGATCGCGTCCCAGGTGTCGATCACGCCGCGGAAGGCCGCGACGTCGCGCCGGATGCGCTCCCGCTGGAGCCGCTCGACCTCGGCGTCGGGCAGCCCGAGCAGCCAGTCCGGCTGGACCGTGTGCCACACCAGCGGGTGCCCCTTGACGACGACGCCCCGCGCCGCGAACCACCGGGCCGCACGGAGCAGCTGCTCGGTCCGAGGCGCCCCGCGCTGGGGCTCGAACGTGCCCCAGTAGAACGGGAGGGTGGCCTGGTTGAAGACGTCGAACCAGGCGTCGGCCAGGCGGCCGTCGTACTCCGGGTCCGGTGAGGTGCCGTTCGCCAGGTCCACCAGGTCGAACCCGATGCAGCCGAACAGGAACGCGTGCCGCGTCTGCCGCACGACGACGTCGTGATGGGCCAGCGGGACGCCGTCCGGCCCGTGCAGGGTCACCGTGACGTCGGCGCGCCGGTGCGCCAGGGCCGGGTCGGGGGTGCGCCCGCCGTCGGGCGCGCTGAAGAGAGAGCTCACGCGGCGACCCTAGTGCCAGGCCGCCAACGACCATGCGGTTGCTGCCAGGACGGGGCTCGTCCTGGCAGCAACCGCATGGTCACCACGACTGCGCCACCCGCCTACGTGGCCGCCGGCTCCTCCACCACCGGGGCCGCGAACTGGCTCGCGTACAGCCGTGCGTAGGCGCCGTTCGCGGCGAGCAGGTCGTCGTGCGAACCCTGCTCCACGATGTCGCCGTGCTCCATCACCAGGATCACGTCGGCGTCGCGGATGGTGGACAGCCGGTGCGCGATGACGAACGACGTGCGGTCCTTGCGCAGCCGGTTCATCGCCTCCTGCACCAGCACCTCGGTGCGGGTGTCCACCGACGACGTCGCCTCGTCGAGCACGAGGATCGCCGGATCGGCCAGGAACGCGCGGGCGAGGGTGAGGAGCTGCTTCTCGCCCGCCGACACCGACGAACCCTCCTCGTCCACGACGGTGTCGTACCCGTCGGGCAGCGTCCGCACGAACGGGTCCACGTGGGTGGCCTGCGTGGCGGCGAGGAACGTCTCCTCGTCGACCGAGGCGCCGTCGGGCACGCCGTACCGGAGGTTCTCCTCGATGGTGCCCTTGAACAGCCAGGTGTCCTGGAGCACCATCCCGATCGACGAGCGCAGGTCGTCGCGCGACATGTCGCGCGTGTCGACGCCGTCGAGCGTGATGCGGCCGCCGTCCACCTCGTAGAACCGCATGAGCAGGTTGACCAGCGTGGTCTTGCCGGCGCCCGTGGGGCCGACGATGGCGATCGTCTGCCCCGGCTCGGCCACCAGGTTGAGCCCGGTGATGAGCGGCTGGTCGGGCGTGTACGAGAACTGGACGTCCTCGAACGCGACCCGGCCGCGCACCGGCTCGACCTTCTGCGACTCGGCCGGGTCCGCCGACTGCTCCGGCGCGTCCAGCAGGTCGAACACCCGCTCCGCCGAGGCCACGCCGGACTGCAGCAGGTTCATCATCGAGGCCACCTGCGTGAGCGGCTGCGTGAACTGGCGCGAGTACTGGATGAACGCCTGCACGTCACCCAGCGACAGGGTGCCCGACGCGACCCGCAGGCCACCGATGACCGCCACGATCACGTAGTTCAGGTTCGCGAGGAACCCCATCGCGGGCTGGATGGTGCCCGAGATGAACTGCGCCTTGAAGCTGGAGGTGTACAGCGCACCGTTCTCCTTGGCGAACGCCTCGGCGGTGCTCTCCTGGTGCCCGTACACCTTCACCAGCGCGTGACCCGTGAACGACTCCTCGATGTGCGCGTTCAGCCGCCCGGTGGCCGCCCACTGCTCCACGAACTGCGGCTGGCTGCGCTTGGCGATCTGCGCCGTCAGGATCACCGACAGCGGCACCGTCACCAGCGCGACCAGGGCGAGGATCGGCGAGATCCAGAACATCATGAACAGCACGCCGATCACCGTCAGCACGGCGGTCACGAGCTGCGCGAGCGTCTGCGTGGTCGTCTGCGCCACGTTGTCGATGTCGTTGGTGACGCGCGACAGGATCTCGCCGCGCTGCTGCTTGTCCACGTAGGACAGCGGGATGCGGTGCAGCTTGGCCTCGACCTGGTCACGCAGCGTCCGCATGGTCCGCTGCACGACGCCGGTGGTGATCCGGGCCTGGAGCCACCCGAACAGGAAGGCCCCGAGGTAGGCGGCGACGACCCAGCCGAGCGTCTGCATCAGGAGGGTGAAGTCGATGCCCTGGCCGGGGACGACGCCGGGCACACCTGCAAGGAAGTCGGCCTGTTGATCCTGGCCCGCAGCGCGGAGGGCCTCGATCGCCTGCTCCGTGGTCTGCCCCGCGGGCAACCCACCGCCCACGAAACCCGCGAAGATCACGTTCGTCGCGTTACCCAGCAGCTTGGGCCCCAGCACGGTCAGCGCCACCGACCCGATACCCAGGATCATGAGCACCACGATGTTGAGGCGCTCCGGGCGCAGCGCCCCGGCGAACCGGCGCAGCGAACCCTTGAAGTTCATCGGCTTCTGGACGGGCATGCCCATCCCCATGCCCATCGGGCCGCCGCCACCCGGGCCGCGCCCGCCGGCGGGACCACGCCCGGGTGCCGCCGGAGCGGCCGTGGTGGTGCTGCCCTGAGGCTTCTCTTCCGCGCTCACGCGGCCTCCTCCTCTACCTTGCGGGACACCCGCACCCGGTCGGCCCGCACGATCGGGGCTTCGCCATGCTCGATCACGCGGCCTCCTCGTGTCATGCGGGACACCCGCACCCGGTCGGCCCGCGCGATCGGGGCTTCGCCATGCTCGATCACGCGGCCTCCTCCAAGCTCATCTGGGACGTCACGATCTCCTGGTACGTCTCGTTCTCGGCCAGCAGCTCCGCGTGCGTGCCCCGGCCGACGATGCGGCCGTGGTCGAGCACCAGGATCTGCTCGGCGTCGCGGATGGTCGCCACGCGCTGCGCGACGACGATCACCGTCGCCTCGCGGGTCTGCGGCCGCAGCGCGGCGCGGAGCCGGGCGTCGGTCGCGTAGTCGAGCGCGGAGAAGCTGTCGTCGAACAGATAGATCCGCGGCTGGCGGATCACCGCCCGCGCGATGGCCAGGCGCTGCCGCTGCCCGCCCGAGAAGGTGGCACCGCCCTGCGCCACGACCGACTCCAGCCCGTCCGGCAGGGCCTCGATGAAGTCGCGCGCCTGCGCCACCTCCAGCGCGGCCCACATCTCCTCCTCGGTGGCGTCCGGCTTGCCGTACCGCAGGTTGTCCGCCACCGTGCCGCTGAACAGGAACGCCTTCTGCGGCACCAGCCCCATGAGCGAGCCCAGGTCGCGCTGGGTCACGTCGCGCACGTCGATGCCGTCGACCCGCACGGCGCCGTCCGTCGCGTCGAACAGGCGCGGTACCAGGTTCAGCAGGGTCGACTTGCCGGACCCCGTCGAACCGATGATCGCCGTGGTCCGGCCCGGCTCCGCGGTGAAGGACAGGTCGTGCAGCACCGGCTCCTCGGCGCCCGGGTACCGGAACTCGACGTTCTCGAAGGTGACCTGCCCGCGCGGGGCGGGAACGGCGTCGTCGTCCTCCGTGGGGAAGAGCGCGACGGGGGCGTCCGGGTCGATTACGGACGAGCTGGTCTCCAGCACCTCCCCGATCCGGTCCGCCGCGACGGCGGCGCGCGGGATCATCATGAAGATCATCGTGGACATCATCACGGCCATGAGGATGTACATGAGGTAGCTGAGGAACGCCGTCAGGGAGCCGATCTGCATGCCCCCGGCCTCGATCTCGTGCGCACCGAACCACAGCACCGCCACCGAGGACATATTCATGATGAGCATGACCACCGGGAACGTCAGCGCCATGAGCCGGCCCGCGCGCAGCGAGGTGTCGAACAGCTCCTCGTTCACCACGCCGAACCGCTCGGTCTCGCGGCGCTCGCGCACGAAGGCACGCACCACCCGAAGCCCCGTGATCTGCTCGCGCAGCACGCTGTTGATGGCGTCGATGCGCTTCTGCATGCGGCGGAAGTGCGGCACCATGCGCCACACGATGACGCCGGCCGTGGCCGCCAGCACCGGCACGATGACCAGCAGGAGCCCCGACATCGTGACGTCCTCGGACAGCGCCAGGATCACGCCGCCGACCAGCATGATCGGCGCCATCACCATGATGGTGAACGTCATGAGCACCGTCATCTGCACCTGCTGCACGTCGTTGGTGCCGCGCGTGATGAGCGTGGGCGCACCGAACTTGGCCATCTCCCGCGCGGAGTAGGTCTGCACGGTGTGGAACAGGTCGCGCCGCAGGTCACGACCGAACGCCGTGGCCACCTGCGCGCCGAAGTAGACGGCGACCACCGAGGCGGCCACCTGGCCCAGCGACACCAGCAGCATCCAGCCGCCGATGCTCCAGATGTGGCCGATGTCGCCGAGCACGACACCCTGGTCGATGATGTCCGCGTTGAGGCTGGGCAGGTACAGGGCCGCGAGCGTCTGCACCAGCTGCAGCACGAGCACCGCGACCACCGCCCAGCGGTACGGGCCCAGATATCTCCGGGCGAGCGTGACTAGCATCAAGAGTTCCCTTCAGGGCTGGGGGTTGGAGAACCTGGTGCATCCGGTCCCGCAGTGGAGGCTGCACCGTCAACGGAGCGCGGGCCAGACTTTTTCGCGGGGCCGGCGAGCCCGTTGACGAGGGCGTCGGCCAGGACGTCGGCCGGCACCGCCGGCTGCAGGTGGTCGATCCGCAGGTGTGCGCCGGCGATGGCCGACTCGATCAGCGAGACCGCCACCTCGACGGGGACCCGCAGGCGGTGCGCGTCCGGGGCGAGGACGGCGGTGATGCCCTCGACGGTAGCCGCCCGCTGCCGGGTGCGCTGTTCCAGCAGCGTCTTGCGGTAGCTGAGCATCCGCTCGTGCTGGTCGGCGGCGGTGCCGGCGCCCGTGTACGGCGGCCCCGGCGCGCCGGGCCGGCCGGGCGGAGAGCCCGGCGGCACGGGCTGACCCGGCGGCGGACCCGGCACGATCGGCGGCCCGTCGTCCGAGCCCGGCACACCGGGGACGAGCGGCCGGCCCGGCACCGCGCCCGGGATGAACGGCGGGCCGTCGGTCGAACCAGGCACACCCGGCGTCACCGCCGCACCGGGCGGGGAGCCCGGCGGGCCCGGCGGCGCCCCGGGCGTCGGTGCCATGCTGCGCAGGACGGACATCCAC
The DNA here is from genome assembly GCF_049532985.1 of Promicromonospora sp. MS192. Classification (GTDB taxonomy): domain Bacteria; phylum Actinomycetota; class Actinomycetes; order Actinomycetales; family Cellulomonadaceae; genus Promicromonospora. The sequence goes on from NZ_CP186693.1 coordinate 2,328,912, forward strand.
CGCAGCACCTCCGCCACACGGTGCCGGCCGAGCTCGATGACGAGCTCCAGGCGCCGCTCGAGGGGTAGCCCCGGGTCGATGCCGGTGAGCTCGGCGAGGGTCTGCTCGGGCTTGCCCGCCCGGGACAGGCCCTCGATCGCGACGGCACCGACCAGCGCCGTCTTGTCGCCGAACGCCCGGAACAGGGTGCCCTCCGCGACCCCGGCAGCCTGCGCCAGCTCGCGGGAGGTGACATCGTGCCCCCGCTCGGCGACCAGCGGCAGCACCGCGTCGACGATGGCCGCCTTGCGGTCGTCGGGAGACATGCGGGATGCCCGGGGGCGCGCGCTCTGCATAGCAGGAACAGTAAATGAGTGAGCACTCACTCCGCAACTGGTTCGCCTCTGAGCAGATCAGACATGCCGAGAGCCCCTGCAGCACGAGGCAGCAGGGGCTCTGGAAAGACTGCGAGGTCGTGACTTTGCCTCGAGATCGGCACAGGCCTGTGCCGATCTCGAGGCAAAGTCACGACCTCGCCGGGCTGTGGGTCAGCCTGCTGCCGGGGTCAGGCTGTGGGTCAGCCTGCCGCCGGGGTCAGGCTGTGGGTCAGCCTGCCGCCGGGGTCAGGCTGTGGGTCAGCCTGCCGGCGGGGCGGGCGGCGGGGGCGGCGTGCCGCCACCCGGGCGCTGACCGCGCTCCTGGCTCGGGTCGAACGGCTCGCCCGAGCGGGTGCCCGCGCTCGTCGCGTCGGCCACGGCGGCCTCCGCCTGGCGCTGCGCCTCGGCCAGCGCCTCCGCTGGCGGCGGCAGCAGGGGCTCGTCGAGCACCGAGTCGGCGGGCTCGCGCGGACCCGTGGGACCGTCGGTGGACGGCACCGGCGGGACACCCGGTCCACCCGGACCGGCCGGGCCACCGCCGCCGAAGCCGGAGGCGATGTTGCCCAGGGCCGCGGTGAACTCGGTCGGGATGACCCAGGTGGTGTTGGACGTGCCGTTGGCGATCTGCGGCAGCGTCTGGAGGTACTGGTAGGCCAGCAGCTTGGGGTCCGCGTCGCCGCGGTGGATGGCCTCGAAGACCTGGAGGATGGCGCGGGACTCACCCTCGGCGCGCAGGATCTGCGCCTGCGCGTCACCCTCGGCCTTGAGGATCTCGGACTGCTTCTGACCCTCGGCCGTGAGGATGGCGGACTGCTTGACACCCTCCGCGGTGAGGATCGCGGCACGCCGGTCACGCTCGGCGCGCATCTGCTGCTCCATGGAGCCCTGCACCGACGGCGGCGGGTCGATCGACTTGAGCTCCACGCGGTTGACGCGGATGCCCCAGCGCCCGGTCGCCTCGTCGAGCACGCCACGCAGCTGCCCGTTGATCTGGTCGCGGCTGGTCAGCGTCTGCTCCAGGTCCATCGAACCGATCACGTTACGCAGCGTGGTGACGGTGAGCTGCTCGATGGCCGTGATGTAGTTCGCGATCTCGTACACCGCCGACTTGGCGTCGGTCACCTGGAAGTAGATGACGGTGTCGATCTCGACCACCAGGTTGTCGCTGGTGATCACCGGCTGGGGCGGGAACGACACGACCTGCTCACGCAGGTCCACGCCGGCCCGGACGCGGTCCACGAACGGCACCAGCACGTGCAGACCCGGGTCGAGCGTCTTCGAGTAACGACCCAGGCGCTCGACCACGAGCGCGACCGACTGCGGGACGATCCGCACGGCGCGGATCACCGCGACGATGCCGACGATGACGACCAGGGCAATGATCAGGTAGAGCAGGACTTGCCCGAATGACTCCACGACGTCTCCTTACGCGGGCACCTAGGCCCGCACGGACGGTTTCAAGCTTCTGACTTGGACTGCCTGGGACTTCTTGTGCTGCTGGGAACTGCTCCGTGGCCGCGCCCAGGCGGCATGCGGCTACGCCTCCGGCTCGACGACGGCGGTGGCGCCGTCGATCTGGACCACACGAACGCTAGTGCCGGCGGGCAGCAGGGGCGACCCGGGTACCGACCGCGCGCTCCACACCTCACCGCTGAGCTTGATCAGCCCGGACGCCGTGGTGACGTCCTGCACGACCGATGCCGAGCGGCCCACGTTCGCCTCGGCGTTGGTGGGCGCCTTCGGCGTGTTGTTGCGCAGGTGCCGGATCAGCGTGGGCCGCAGCGTCACGAGCAGCACCACCGAGGCGACCACGAAGACGACCGCCTGTACCCACAGCGGGGTGCCCGCCGCGTTCGCCACGGACGCGGCCAGCGCGCCGCCCGCGAACATGATGAAGACGAAGTCGAGCGACAGCAGCTCGATCAAGGCGAAGATCAGTGCCGCACCTACCCACCACAACCAGGCCATGGGGTGCTCCCTCCGAGCGTCCGCTCCGGCTGGCGACCGGTCGCCCACGGAACCACTCCGTCGGCGGGTCCTCGCGGTGAATCTACCGCCACCTCGGACCTTTGCCCGGACTTTACCAAGGTCCACTGACACGGCGGTAGCAAAATCGCCGTTTCAGGGGGCCGGGTTCGGAACGTGTCCGAACTGGTACCGAACCGCCTCCGTCAGCGCGCCGAACGCGCGAGCCAGCGCCCGCCGCCGTGGGCCACCACGAGGGGCAGGCCGAAGGCCGCCGACAGGTTGTCCGCGGTCAGCACCTCCTCGAGCGGGCCGGCCGCCTGGATACCGCTCTTCTTCATCAGCAGCAGGTGCGTGAAGCCCGGCGGGATCTCCTCGACGTGGTGGGTCACGTGCACCAGCACGGGCGAGGCGGGGTCGTTGGCGAGCTGGGACAGCGTGGCCACCAGCTCCTCGCGGCCGCCCAGGTCCAGCCCGGCCCCGGGCTCGTCGAGCAGCAGGAGCTCCGGGTCGGTCATGAGCGCGCGGGCGATCTGCACGCGCTTGCGCTCGCCCTCCGAGAGGGTGCCGTAGGTCCGGTCGGCCAGATGGTCGACGTCGAACGCCGACAGCAGGTCCTTGGCGCGCTGCTCGTCGAGCTCGTCGTAGCTCTCGCGCCAGCGCCCGGTCACGCCGTAGGCCGCCGTCAGCACCACGTCCCGGACGGTCTCCGCCGTGGGCAGGCGCTCGGCGAGCGACGCGCTGGACAGACCGATGCGGGGGCGCAGCTCGAACACGTCCACCTGGCCGAGGGTCGACCCGAGCACCGTGGCCGTGCCCGACGTCGGGTGGAGGCGCGCGGCCACGATCTGGAGGAGGGTCGTCTTGCCCGCGCCGTTGGGGCCGAGAACGATCCAGCGCTCTCCCTCGTTCACCTGCCAGTCCACGGAATCGAGGATGGTCGAGGTGCCGCGCCGGACGGTGACGCCCGCAAGGTGGAGAACCGAGCTCATGGGCATCGACCCTACCTGACCGCACGGCTCTGAACTGTGGTGTTCCGGCGCGCCACGTCATCTACAGTGCTGCGGTGGACACCGATCAGGACCTCCCCCGGAGCGTGCTGCTCGCCCTGTGGCTGCAGGGTGTGGGCGACACCTCGGACGCCGTGAAGTCCGTGGTGGGCGACGACGAGCCGCACACCGTCGAGGGGCTGCCCGGGTTCGCCGACGGCACCGACCTCGGCACCCTCTTCACGGCCTGGACCACGGGACCGCGCGAGGTCTGCGCGCTGCTGCCCGCGCCCGGCGACCCCGCGGGCGTCCCCGCAGCGGCGAACCACGACGCGACCCAGGCCGGCGAGTGCGTGGTGGTCACCACGCCGGCGGGGAGCTGGGCGGCCGTGCCGGAGGTCCGGGCGTTCGGCAGCCACATCGAGCCGGGCCACCTGGTGACGTGGCGCGTGCTGGAGGTCCCGGCGTGGACCACCCTGGTGCTGGGCACGATCGGCTCGGTCGCCGACGCCGAGCGCGAGCTGCGCACGAGCCTCATGCGGGCCACGGAGGCCCTGGACCAGCTCGACGTGGCCCGCTGGCGCGACGACGCGGCCGACGCGATCGAACGCATCCGCTCGACCAGCACGGCGTCCTGGCCGGTGCCGCACCTGGACGGCCGGCGTGCCCGCGTCCTGGACCTCGCCAGCCGCCTGCGCGCGATCGTCGCGCTGGGCACGGTCGACGACGGCGGCGCCGTGAACGTCTTCCAGGTGGACCAGCGCTCCACGGCGCTGCGCGAGGTGGACCGCACGGCCCGACACGCCTTGAGCGCGGCCACCTACGGCGCCGTCCGCTGACCGCTCAGGACCGGGCCAGGACCGCTCGGTAGACGTCCATCGTGCGGTCGGCGATCGCCGTCCACGTGAAGTGCTCCTCGGCCCGCCGTCGACCCGCCGCGCCCATGGCCGCCGCACCCTCCGGGTCGGTCGCCACGCGGGTCAGCGCCGCCGCGAGGTCGGCCACGAAGCGGTCGGGGTCCAGCGGGGTGCCGGTGCCGTCGTCGGCCTGCTCGATCGGCACCAGCAGGCCCGTGACGCCGTCGTCGACCACCTCGGGGATGCCGCCCGTGGCCGTGCCCACCACGGGCAGGCCCACGGCCATCGCCTCCAGGTTCACGATGCCGAGCGGCTCGTAGACGCTCGGGCAGACGAAGACGGTGCAGGCCGCCAGGACGGCGGTGAGGTCGGGCCGCGGGAGCATCTCCTCGATCCAGACCACGCCGGTCCGGGTCTCGCGCAGGCGGTCGACCAGGCCCCGGACCTCCGCCATGATCTCCGGGGTGTCGGGCGCCCCGGCGCACAGCACGAGCTGCACCTCGGGCGGCAGCTCGGCGGCGGCGCGCAGCAGGTACGGCAGGCCCTTCTGGCGGGTGATCCGGCCGACGAACACCACGGCGGGCCGGCCGGGGTCGATCCCGTGCCGGTGCACGGTGGCGCGCGCGTCGGCGTCGTCGGCCGCGGGGCGCTGCCAGCCCGACAGGTCGATGCCGTTGTGCACCACGTGCACGCGCTCCGGGTCGAGCTCCGGGTAGACGCGCAGGATGTCGGCACGCATGCCCGCCGAGACGGCGATGACGCCGGCCGCCCCCAGGTAGGCGGTGCGCTCGGCCCACGACGAGAGCGCATAGCCGCCGCCCAGCTGTTCGGCCTTCCAGGGGCGCAAGGGCTCCAGCGAGTGCGCGGTGACGACGTGCGGCACGCCGTGCAGCAGCCCGCCCAGGTGCCCGGCCATGTTGGCGTACCAGGTGTGGGAGTGGACCAGGTCGGCGCCGGCGACGTCGTCGGCCATGACGAGGTCGGTGCCCAGGGTGGCCAGGGCGGCGTTGGCGCCCGAGAGGGCGGCCGGGGTGGTGTACCCGGTGACGCCGGCCGCCTCCGTGGCGGCGTCGCGCGGGCCGTCGAAGCAGCGCACGCGCACGTCGGCGTGGTGGGCAAGGACCGTGGCGAGCTCCGCGACGTGCACCCCCGCGCCGCCGTAGACGTGCGGCGGGAACTCACGGGTCAGCAGGTCGACACGGAGCGTGGCGGCGGGATCGGGACGGGAAACGGCTGCGGCGTCGGACACACCGTCAACCTAGCGCGCACGGCGGGTCAGCGCGCCACCTGACGTACCGGGCCGAAAGGCCCTAATCTCGGCGTATGGCTTCCGCTCCCCGCGTCCTCGCGATCGTCCTCGCCGGTGGCGAGGGGAAGCGGCTCATGCCGCTGACCGCCGCCCGCGCCAAGCCGGCGGTGCCGTTCGGCGGCATCTACCGCCTGGTCGACTTCGCCCTGTCCAACATCGTCAACTCGCGGTACCTGCACGTCGTCGTGCTGACGCAGTACAAGTCCCACTCCCTGGACCGGCACATCTCCAAGACGTGGCGCATGTCGCCGCTGCTGGGCAACTTCGTGGCCCCGGTGCCGGCGCAGCAGCGGGTGGGCAAGCACTGGTACCTCGGCAGCGCCGACGCGATCTACCAGTGCCTCAACATCATCGACGACGAGCGGCCCGACATCGTGGTCGTGGTCGGTGCCGACCACGTGTACCGCATGGACTTCTCGCAGATGGTGGACGCGCACATCGAGTCCGGGGCGCGCGCGACCGTCGCGGCGATCCGTCAGCCGATCGGCATGGCCGACCAGTTCGGCGTCATCGACGTGGACCCGGCCGACCCGACGAAGATCCGGGAGTTCCTGGAGAAGCCGACCGACCCGGTCGGCCTGCCCGACTCCCCCGGCGAGATCCTCGCCTCGATGGGCAACTACGTGTTCGACGCCGACGCCCTGGTCGAGGCCGTCACGAAGGACGCGGCCAACCCCGACTCGCGGCACGACATGGGCGGCGACATCATCCCGGCGTTCGTGGCCCAGGGCGAGGCCGGCGTCTACGACTTCATCCGCAACGACGTACCCGGCTCCACCGAGCGCGACCGCGGGTACTGGCGCGACGTCGGGACGATCGACTCGTTCTACGACGCCAACATGGACCTGATCTCCGTGACGCCGGTGTTCAACCTCTACAACAACGAGTGGCCGCTGTTCACGGGGTACACGGGGCTGCCGCCGGCCAAGTTCGTGCACGTGGGGCCGGGGCGCATGGGGCACGCCGTCGAGTCGATCGTGTCGCCGGGCGTGCTCATCTCCGGCGCGCAGGCGGCCGGGTCGGTGCTCTCCCCCGGGGTGCACCTGCACTCGTGGTCGAACGTGTCCAACTCGGTGCTGATGGACGACGTCCAGGTGCACCGGTACGCGCACGTGCACCGCGCCATCGTGGACAAGAACGTGGTGGTCAACGAGCGGGCGCGCATCGGCGTGGACCACGACGAGGACCGCGCGCGGGGGTTCACGGTGACGGAGAGCGGCCTGGTGGTGGTCCCGAAGGGCACGGTCGTCGACTGACGCCGCCGCGGGGGTGGCGACGGTCGCCCGGCGTCGAACGCAGGAGTAGTTGCACTCTGAGCGCTCGGAGTGCAACTACTCCTGCGTTCGACCCGTCTGCGCGTGTTCGGTGCGCAGCACGTGGACGGGAACGCGCGGCGGGGCGGTGCTCCGGCACACTGGTGCCCGTGAAGCGACTCATCGTGACCGACGTGGACTCGACCTTCTTTCGCCAGGAGGTCATCGAGCTCATCGCCGAGCATGCCGGCACCCGCGACGAGGTGGCCGCGGTGACCGAGCGGGCGATGCGGGGCGAGCTCGACTTCACGCAGTCGCTGCACGAACGGGTCGCGACGCTGGCCGGCGTCCCTGTGGCGGCGCTGGACAAGGTGCGCGCCGCCGTCGAGCTGACCCCGGGGGCGCGCGAGCTCGTCGCCGCATGTCAGGAGCGCGGCTGGGCGTTCGGGCTGGTGTCGGGCGGGTTCGCGGAGATCGTCGAGCCTGTCGCGGCCGAGCTGGGCATCGAGCTGGTGCGTGCCAACCGCCTGGAGGTGGCCGACGGCGTGCTGACCGGGCGCACCGTGGGGCCCGTGATCGACCGTGCGGCCAAGGCCGCGACCCTCCGGGAGTGGGCCGCCGCGCTGGAGATCCCGCTGGAGCACACGGTCGCCGTCGGCGACGGGGCGAACGACCTCGGCATGATCGGCATCGCCGGCGTGGGCGTGGCGTTCGACGCCAAGCCGGTCGTGCGCGCCCAGGCGCCGTACTCGGTCGAGGGCCGCCTGGACAGGGTTCTCGACCTTCTCTGACCCACGGTCCGGACGCCCTGGTCAGACGACGACGGACGTGCCGGGCGCCCGGGTCACCGGAGCGACCGGGCGTCCGGCACGTCCGTCGGGAGGTCTGACAGGTCAGCCGGGGCGCGTGACCAGGGTCAGGCGGGCCAGCCTGCGGTCCCACGCCGGCCAGTCCAAGTCCGACTCCAGGACCGAGTAGGTCGCCGTCGGGACGCCGACCCGCACCTGGGCGAGCGCGCCGTCCTCCGAGCCCGGACCGGCCAGGAGCTCGGCCGTACCCGCCATCGCGGGCTCGTGGCCGATCACCAGCACGGTCCGCGCCGCGGGATCCAGCTCGCGCACCAGCGCGAGGACACCGCGCGGCATCGCACCCAGCAGCTCGTCGGTGTAGTCCACCGGCGGCTCACCCAGGTGCTTGCGCGCGAGGTCCCACGTCTGGCGGGTGCGGACCGCCCCGGAGACGACGACGGCGTCGGGCACGAGGCCGGCCGCGACCAGCGCCGCGCCGACCTTCACTGCCTGGTCCCGGCCGCGCAGGGCGAGGGGCCGCTTCTCGTCGGGAAGTTCCGACGGCGGCTCCGCCTTCGCGTGCCGGAGCAGCACCAGCCGCCGCACCGGCGACGTGCTGGGCTCCGTGCCCGGCCCTCTACCCATCAAAGCCTCCTGCCCGTCCAGTGCCCGTGGCGTCTATTGACCCATGGCGTGCACGCCGCCGTCGACGTGCACGATCTCGCCCGTGGTCGCCGGGAACCAGTCCGACAGCAGCGCGCACACGGCGCGTGCCGCCGGCTCCGCCGTGGTCTGGTCCCAGCCGAGGGGAGCTCGGTTGGGCCAGGCGTCCTCCATCGTCGCGAAGCCCGGGATGGACTTGGCGGCGGTGGTCCGGATCGGCCCGGCCGAGACAAGGTTGCAGCGAATTCCTTCGGGCCCGAGGTCGCGCGCCAGGTAGCGGTTCGCGGACTCCAGCCCGGCCTTGGCCACGCCCATCCAGTCGTAGACCGGCCAGGCGAACTGCGCGTCGAACGTGAGGCCGACGACGGCGCCGCCGTCGGTCATCAGCGGCTGGGCCGCCACGGCGATCGACTTGTACGAGAACGTGGACACGTGCAGCGCCGTGGCGACGTCCTCCCAGGTGCCCGAGAGGAAGTTGCCGCCCATGACGGACTGCGGGGCGAACCCGATCGAGTGCACCACGCCGTCGAGCCGGTCGAAACCCTCGGCGCGCACGGCGTCGGCCAGGCCGTCGAGGTTCTCCTGGCTGGTGGCGTCGAGCTCGACCACGGGCGCCTCGACCGGCAGGCGCTTGGCGAAAGCCTGCGTGAGCTTCATCTGCCGCCCGAAGGACGAGAGAACGACCTCGGCGCCCTCCTCCTGCGCGAGGCGGGCGGCGTGGAACGCGATCGACGAATCGGTCAGCACGCCCGTGACGAGCAGCTTCTTACCTTCGAGGAGACCCATGATGTCCTTCCGTTCGAGCGCAGGCGTGCCAAGACAACCCCTGCGCTGGGTGCGAGCGTAATGCGGATCGCGGCTCGGAACGAAACTCCGCGCCGTGAGTGATGTCCAGAATGTTGGATATGTACGGACGTAACCGCAGGTAGCGGCCTCAGAGTACGGGTCAGTGACCCATGCCCAGCCCGCCGTCGACCGGGATGACGGCGCCGGACACGTAGCCGGCGGCGTCCGAGGCCACGAACGACACGACGTGCGCCACCTCGTCCGCCGAGGCGAACCGGCCGGCCGGGATCGACTTGAGGTAGCCGGCCCGCACGTCCTCCGACAGCGCGGCCGTCATGTCGGTCTCGACGTAGCCCGGCGCGACGACGTTGGCCGTGATGCCGCGGGTGCCGAGCTCCCGGGTGATCGAGCGCGCCATGCCCACCAGGGCGGCCTTCGACGACGAGTAGTTGACCTGGCCCGGGCCGCCGGTCAGCCCCACGACGGAACCGACCAGCACGATGCGGCCCTTGCGGGCGCGGATCATGCCCTTGGAGGCGCGGCGGACGCAGCGGAACGTGCCCGTGAGGTTGACGTCGACGACCGACTCGAACTCGTCGTCGCTCATGCGCATGAGGAGCTGGTCCTTGGTCACGCCCGCGTTGGCCACGAGCACCTCGACCGGGCCCAGGTCCTTCTCGATGGCGGTGAACGCGGCGTCGACGGCCTCGGTGTCCGTGACGTCCGCCACGTAGGGCGCGACGCCCTTGGGCAGCTCCCCGCCGCGGTAGATCGTGGCGACACGGTCGCCGTCGGCCACGAAGCGCTCCGCGATGGCGCGGCCGATGCCGCGGGCAGCCCCCGTCACGACGACTACGCGCCCGGTCGGACCTGCGGCGATGCTCTGGGAGGCGGGCATGGTGGTCACCTGAAGCTCCTCGGTGGTGATGGCTTGTCGCACGGAGAGGCCGCGCGAGGCTGGGGGCCGCGGCCGGGGCCTGGGTCGATCCAGGTCCGCTGCGACGCTACCCCGCGCGTCGGCGGCCCGCCGCGCGCGCCGGGCCACAGGGATCCCGCGGTTCTTGTCGGTTTCCTCCAATCCGGCGCCTGCCCGGGGTGACGAACCTGGCTGTCCGGCAGCCCGCGGGACGTGCCCGGCGGGCCTGCCGCGGACGTAGACTGGCGGGATGAGCGAGCCGGTCCCGTCCATCACGTCGGCCCCCGAGCCGCTGGCGGTGGACCAGGCACGTCGTACGCGCAGCTACCTCATCCAGATGTCCATCCGCGTCGTCTGCATCATCGGGGCGGTGCTGGTCGACGGCTGGCTGCGCTGGGCCCTGGTCGCCGCAGCGGTCGTGCTGCCGTACTCCGCCGTGCTGGTCGCCAACGCCGGCCGGGAGCGCAACACCCACGAGACCTCGCCGGTGACCCCCGCCGCGGCCCCGGCCCTCACGGAGCTGCCCGTCCCGGACCCGGCCGCTCCGCCCACGACGCCCGCCGACCCGGGCTCCTCGCCCGCGACGACGTACACCACGCCCGGCCCTGCACGCGTCATCGACCACGTGGACGACTGAGGAGAACGACCGATGGACCTCCTCGGATCCCTGGGCGCCTCCCCCGATCCCCGCCCGACGCCCGACGCCGTGCCCGACGGCGAGCTGATCTGTAGCGCAAAGGGCTGCCGCGCGACGGCTTCCTGGGGGCTCCTGTGGAACAACCCCAAGCTGCACACGCCCGAGCGGCGCAAGGTGTGGCTCGCGTGCGACGAGCACCGCGAGCACCTCGAGCAGTTCCTCGGGGCGCGCTCGTTCTGGAAGCAGACCGTGCCCGTGGCCGAGCTGGACCGCGCGTCGTGAGCGGCGCCGGTCCGGTGCCCCACCACGGCGGGGTGCTGCACGACGGCGGCGGCGAGGAGTCCCGCGGCCCCCGCACCACCCGGCAGTGGGTGATCCTGGCGGTGGCGGCCGTGGTGCTCGCCGCGCTGTGCCTGGTCGCCGGGCGCTGGCAGTGGAACCGGGCGGAGTCGCGCAACGCCGAGATCGACCTGGTCAACGCCAACTGGTCGGCCCCCGTGGTCCCGGTCGACGAGATCCTGCCCGGGCCGGGCAGCGTCGTGCCGGACGACGAGGTGTGGCAGCGGGTCGAGCTGACCGGCGAGTACGCGACCGACGCCACGGTGCTGCTGCGCAACCGGCCCGTCGGCGGCCGCGGCGGGTACCACGTGCTGGTCCCGTTCGAGGCCCGGCTGGCCGACGGCCAGGAGGTCGTGATCGTGGTCGACCGTGGGTTCGTGCCGCTCGGGTCCGACGGGTCCGCGCCCGACACGGTGCCTGCGCCGCCGTCGGGCGAGGTGACCGTGGTGACGTCGCTGCGCGCGGACGAGCCGCCGTCGGACCGCGGCGCACCACCCGGTCAGGTGCAGGCGATCTCGACCGCCCAGGTGCTCGCCGCGGGGCCGCAGGGCGCCGCGTGGGCGCAGGGGCGTACGGTCGGGGCGTACGGCGCGCTGCGCGCCGAGGACCCGGCGCCGGCCACGGCGCTCGCCCCGCTGCCCAAGCCGGACACCGACCCGGGCTCGCACCTGTCCTACGCGTTCCAGTGGGGCATCTTCGCGATCGGCGCGATCGGCGGGTACGTGCTGCTGTGGCGTCGCGAGCGCGGCGCCCTGCGCGGTGAGACGGTCTCGGCGGGCGACCTGCTGCTGGCCTCGGGCGAGGCCGCCGACGGCGCGGGCGTGCGGGCGCGCAAGGCTCCCCGGGACCGCCGTCCGACCGCTGAGGACGAGGAGGACGCCCTCATCGAGGCGCAACTGCGCTGAGCTGCCGGGCGCACGGCCGGGCCCGGGCCTCCGGTGGGCCTGCCCCGCGTCTCCAGTGAGCCTGCCCCGCGGGGGTGGGTTGCTGTGAGTAGACAATGTCTACGCAGTGCAACGCACCTGCTCTCCGGTGGGCCTGCCCCGCGACTCCGGTAAGCCTGCCCCGCGGGGGTGGGTTGCTGTGAGTAGACAATGTCTACGCAGTGCAACGCACCTGCTCTCCGGTGGGCCTGCCCCGCGACTCCGGTAAGCCTGCCCCGCGGGGGTGGGTTGCTGTGAGTAGACAATGTCTACGCAGTGCAACGCATCTGCGCGGGGCACCCGCACCCGGCACCGTCCGCTGCCATGACAGGCAACGCCCTCCACCGCTGCGGCACGCGCCACTCTCCGTCGCCATGGCAGGCAACGCCCTCCGTCCGTCGCAGGCACCGCCACAGCGGACAGGCCGCGCCCGACGGCCCGGCGATTACGGGACCGGCGCCCCGCACCCGGGCCGCCGAACCACTCAGGCCAGCGAGACCAGCTCCTGGTAGCTGTCGTTCCAGAGGTCCTCGTCGCCGTCCGGCAGCAGGAGCACGCGCTCGGGCTCCAGGGCCTCCACCGCACCGTCGTCGTGCGTGACCATCACGACCGCACCCTCGTACGTCTTGAGCGCGCCCAGGATCTCGGCGCGCGAGGCGGGGTCGAGGTTGTTGGTGGGCTCGTCCAGGAGCAGCACGTTCGCGCCCGAGACCACGATGGTGGCCAGCGCCAGGCGGGTCTTCTCGCCGCCGGACAGCACGTGCGCGGGCTTCTCGGCGTCGTCCCCGCTGAAGAGGAACGAGCCGAGCACGGAGCGCACCTGGGTGTCGGTGAGGTCGGGTGCGGCGTGCCGCAGGTTCTCCACGACGGTCGCGTCCATGTCGAGCGTGTCGTGCTCCTGGGCGTAGTAGCCCAGCTTGAGGCCGTGACCGGGCACGACCTCGCCCGTGTCCGGCGACTCGACGCCCGCCAGGATGCGCAGCAGCGTCGTCTTGCCGGCACCGTTGAAGCCGAGCACCACCACGCGGGAGCCGCGGTCGATCGCCAGGTCCACCCCGGCGAACACCTCCTGCGACCCGTAGGCCTTGGACAGCCCGGCGGCGGTGAGCGGCGTGCGTCCGCAGGGCGCCGGCGTCGGGAAGCGCAGCTTGGCCACGCGGTCCGCGGCGCGCTCGGTCTCCAGGCCGCCGAGCATCTTCTCGGCGCGCTTGATCATGTTCTGCGCGGCGGTGGCCTTGGTCGCCTTGGCGCGCATCTTCTCGGCCTGGGCGAGCAGCGTGCCCGCCTTCTTCTCGGCGTTGGCCCGCTCGCGCCGGCGACGCCGCTCGTCGGTCTCGCGCTGCTCCAGGTAGGCGTCCCAGCCCATGTTGTACTGGTCGAGCTCGCCCCGGTTGGCGTCCAGGTGGAACACCTTGTTCACGGTGGCGCGCAGCAGCTCGACGTCGTGGCTGATCACGATGAAGCCGCCGTTGTACGCCTTGAGGTAGTCGCGCAGCCAGATGATCGAGTCGGCGTCGAGGTGGTTGGTGGGCTCGTCCAGCAGCAGCGTCTCGACGCCGCTGAACAGGATGCGCGCCAGCTCGATGCGGCGGCGCTGACCGCCGGACAGGGTGCTCAGGGGCTGGCCCAGCACACGCTCGTCCAGGCCGAGGTTGGCGGTGATGATCTGCGCCTCGGACTCCGCCGCGTACCCGCCGGCGGCCAGGAAGCGCGCCTCAAGCTTGGGGTAGCGCTCCATGGCGGCGGCCTGGGTGGCCGCGTCGTCGGACGCCATGTCGGCCTCGGTCGCGCGCATCTGCGTGATCACGTGGTCGAGGGCCCGCGCCGACAGCACACGGTCCATCGCGAGCACCTCGAGGTCGCCCGTGCGCGGGTCCTGCGGCAGGTAGCCGATGTCGGTGCCGCGCACGATCTGCCCGCCCGTGGGCTGGGTCTCGCCCGCGAGGGTCTTGGTGAGCGTGGTCTTGCCGGCGCCGTTGCGACCCACCAGGCCGATCCGGTCGCCCGAGGCGACCCGGAAGGTGGCCTCGCTCAGCAGCACGCGCGCGCCGACGCGCAGCTCGACGCCATGGGCAGTGATCACGCAGGGGTTCCTCACGGTCAGGGGGGTGGTGGTGCGGGCAGGCCCACGGCGGCGGGGGCCGGTCCAGTCTAGTGCGTACCGGCCCGGACCAGCGGTGGCGTGTCTCACCGCTCGGCCTCCTCCTGGACGGGACGGCCCGGCGACGGTACCTTCACGCCTGGTACTACGTTGTACCAGTGACCGTCGACAAGGAGGCGACGGGCCGCGTCATCGACGACGCGGCGCGCCGCCCGAAGGGATGAGAGCCCATGCAGACACGGTTCGTCGCCGTCCTCGCCACGCTCACGCTGGGCGTGGGGACGGCCCTCCTGTCCGACGGCGGGGGCAGCACGCCCGCCGCGGCCGCTCCCCCGCCGCCCGCCACCACCTACACCAACCCGATCACGGAGCCGTTCGCCGACACCTACGCCGACCCCGCCGTGATCCGGGGCAAGGACGGCTGGTGGTACCTGTACGCCACCAGCGACCCGCTGGTGGAGGGCGGCCCGTTCGGGAACATGCACGTGGCCCGTTCGCGGGACCTGGCCACGTGGGAGTACGTGAGCACGATCTTCGACGAGGAGAACCGGCCCGCCTGGACCGCCGACGCCTCGTTCTTCTGGGCGCCCGACATCCGCTACGTGGACGGCCGGTACGTCATGTACTACACGGTCACGGACACCGCCGCGAACCCCGACCCGTGGGACTACACGATCGGCGTGGCCACCGCGCCCACGCCCACCGGGCCGTGGAGCGACTCCGGCGGTCCGGTGCTCGACCCCCGCCCGGCGTCCGGCGGCGGGTACCTGAACACCATCGACCCCGCGCTGTTCACCGACGACGACGGGTCGCACTACCTCTACTTCGGCGGTTTCAACGGCGGCATCTGGGTCACGCGCCTGGACGAGACCGGGACGCGCGCCGTCGGCTCGCCCACCCGGGTGACGGTCGCCGACCGGTACGAGGGCGCGTTCGTGGTCGAGCGGGACGGCTGGTACTACCTCATGGGCTCGTCCGCGAACTGCTGTGCCGGCCCCGTGACGGGGTACAGCGTCTACACGGGCCGGTCCCGCTCGCCGCTCGGCCCGTTCGTGGACCACGAGGGCGTGGGCCTGAACGAGTCGCGGGTGGGCGGCACCCAGGTCGTGGCACAGAACGGGAACCGGTGGATCGGCGTCGGGCACCACGCGGTGCTCACCGACGTCTCGGGGCAGGACTGGATGCTCTACCACGCCATCGACCGGGACGACGCCTGGCTGAACGAGCCCGGCGGCATCAACCGGCGACCCACGCTGCTGGACCGCATGGACTGGATCGACGGCTGGCCCGTGGTCAACGCGGGCGCCGGGCCGAGCGAGGGGCCGCAGCCCGCGCCGGTGGCCGCGAGCGACCTGGGCATCGCGAGCGCCGACCCGGCGTCCGGGTCCGGCCTGCGCCGCGTGTCGGGCACGCTGGCCCGCGGTTCCGACGACGCGGGTGACGCCGGAGCGATCGCCCGGCTGGTTCCCGGCCGCCGGGACCCGGCGGTGGTGCGCACGGCACCCGCCCCGCGGGACCTGCGGGTCGAGACCGACGTGCGGCTGCCCGCCGACGCCGGCGCCTTCACCGTCGGCCTGGGCCACGACCGGTCGGCCGTCACGGTCCGGGTGGACGCCGGGGCACGGGAGCTGGTCGTCACGCAGGGCCGCCAGGAGCGCCGTGCGGCCCTGCCCGCGAACACCGACCTGACGTCCTGGCACGTGCTCACCGTCGAGGCTGCCGACGCCGCGGTCACCGCCCGGCTGTCGTCCAGCGGCCTGGGCGACCTCGACGCCGAGGTCCGCCTCACCCTGCGCGCACCGCTCCCCGGGCGGGCGCCGGTGCGCCTGACGGCCGACGGCGCCGAGGCGCACGTCGACAACCTCACCGTCGTGGCGGCCCACGAACCGGTCACGCGCCGCGTGGCCGAGCCCCGCGCGGGGGCCGTCACGTTCGCCGAGCGGTTCGACGGCGAGCTGGACGCGGGCTGGCGCTGGCTGCACGCGCCCGCCGACGTCACGGTGGCGGACGGTGCCCTGTCGTGGCCGCTCACGGGCCACGACCTGGTCGGCGGCGCCAACGACGCACCGGTCCTGCTGCGCGACGCCCCCGACGGCGACTACGTGCTGGAGACCACGGTGACCCTGCCGCTGGGCGAGGGCACGGTGCGCAACTACCAGCAGGCGGGCCTGCTCGTGCACGCGGGCGACGACGACTTCCTGCGCCTGGCCCCCGTGTCGATCTGGCAGACGCGGCAGGTCGAGTTCGGCAAGGAGCTCACGGCCGACGGCGGGCGCTGGTGGGGCGGCCACGTCTCGGGGCCCGTCGCGGACACGATGCACCTGCGCCTGTTCCACACGCTCGACCCGGACACGGGTGAGCACCGGTACCGGGCGGCGTCGTCCCGCGACGGGAAGAGCTGGCGGTTCGGCGCCACGTGGACCCTCCCGGCGGGCACCGACCCGCAGGTCGGCGTCTACGCGGGCGGCGGGGCGTCGCCCGCCACGTCGGCGGTGTTCGAGGAGGTGCTGATCCGCGAGATCCGCTGACCCGCCGGCGTCGCCCCCTTGCCGGTGCGCCGGGAGGTGGTCTGGGATGGACCCATGACCCCTCCCGGCCACCGGCCCGCACCCTGGCAGCCCGGCGACGTGCGAGAGGCGGCGGGCGGCCTGTTCGCCCTGGGCCTGGCGACCTTCGTCGCGATCACCACCGAGCTGGTCCCCGTGGGCCTGCTGCCCCTGATCAGCGCCGACCTGTCGGTCACCGAGGGCGTCGCGGGGCTGCTGGTCACGGCGTACGCGTTCATGGTCGCGGCGCTCGCCGTGCCCCTGACGTCGGCCACCCGCCGGCTGCCGCGCAAGGCGGTGCTGCTCGGCGCGCTCACGGTGTACACCCTCAGCAACGTGCTGGTGGCGCTCGCCCCGACCTTCGCCGTCGTCGCCGTGGCGCGGGCCCTGGGCGGCGCGTCGCACGCGGTGTTCTTCTCGGTGAGCATCGGGTACGCGTCGCGCCTGGTGCGCCCGCACCTCGCCGGGCGTGCGCTCGCGCTGGTCACCCTGGGCGCCTCGGCGGGGTTCGTGCTGGGCGTGCCGCTGTCGACGTCGCTGGGCACGGCCGTCGGGTGGCGCGCGGCGTTCCTCGTCCTGGCGGGCGCCTGCGCGCTGGCCGGGCTGCTCACGGCCCTGCTCCTGCCGTCGGTGCCCGGCGGCGGCGCTCCCCCGGACGACGCCGCCCGCGGCGCCCGCCGCACCGCGCTGGCCGGCGTGACGACGGCGAACGCACTGGCCTACCTCGGCCACTACACCGTCTACACCTACGTGTCGGTGCTGCTGCTGGCCGCCGGTCTCACGGCCCCGGCGATCGGCCCGGCGCTGCTGCTGATCGGCGGCCTCGGCCTCATCGGCGCCGCGTACGCCGCCGCGCGCCTCGACGCGCACCCGCGCCAGACCACGGTGGTCACCCTGCTGGTGGTCGGCGCCGGTGTGCTGGCGCTCGGCCTCGCGTTCCCGGGCACCGTCGGCACGCTCGCGGCGGCCGCCGTCTGGAGCATCGGGTTCGGCGCGGTCGCCGCCGTCTTCCAGACCGCCGCGATCCGCACACGGGGCGCGTCGCCCGACGTCGTGGGTGCGCTCGTGAACGCCACGGCGAACATCGGCATCGGCGGCGGCGCGGCGCTCGGGGCGCTCGTGCTCGACGGCGCGGGGCTGGCCGCGGTGCCGTACACCGGGGCGGCGCTCGTCGGCGTGGCGCTGCTGGTGGTGCTGCTCGGGCGGCGGGCCTTCCCGGCGGGCAGCGACAGCCCGGAGGCGTAGGTGGTCACGGCAGCGCACGCGACGCACAGGGACCCACGTCACGTGCGCCCGGTCGGCGTGGTCGGCGGCCCGCACCGGTCAGGACGCACGGGCGAGGGCGGCACGTCGGGTGGTCGTCGCGGCCGCCGTGGACGTCCACGCCGACTCGCGCACGTCCACGAACACGCGCATGCACGCCACGCAGCCCACCAGGTGGTCCTCGAGCCGACGACCACGACCGGGCAGCAGGCGATACCTCAGGTAGTCGGCGAGCGCCGCACGCGTCGCGGCGCACTCGACGTCGCGCGTGGCGTCGTGCGCGGGGTCGCACCCGGGGATCGCCGGGCCGCGGACCGGTTCGATGTGCCTCATGCCCCTGAGACGCTCGCGCCGCCGGGATGTCACAGCACTTTGAGAAATTGGTCCGAGACGCCTCCCCTGCCCGGGTATCACAGCCTTTGTTGCGGCTTGCCCACCCACCTGAATGCCTGTTCCGGCCTCGATCCCGCGGGTTCACCGGCTGGGCGCGCGATGCCGGCGTGCCGGACGTACCGTCCGCTCATGGGCACCGAGTCGCCGAGCGTTCCCGTCACCGTCTCCGACGCGCTACCGAACCTTCGTCCCGGACGGCTGGCCCGGGCGGACGACCTGACCAACCACCGGCCCGCCATGCACCTGGTGGCCCAGCGTCGGGTCTACCGGCGTCAGCACCTCGCCAGCCTGGTGCGCGGACGGCTGCGGGGGCGGTACGACCCGAGGCACCGCGCGCTGAGCCGCCGCATCGCCGGGGTGCGGGGCGTCGCGAACGAGCTGTGGGAGCTGGTGGCCAAGCACCCGGCCTGGCGGGTGCTCCACTCGATCCGCACCGACGTCTCCACGCGGACCGGGCAGCGGGTCGGCCCCCTGGAGCTCGACGAGCTCGTGCTCGGCCCCGCGGGCGTGTTCGTCGTCCAGGCCGTGTACCGGCCGGTCGAGGACGTGACGGCCGACGCCGCGCGCGAGGCCGCCCGGCGCACCCAGGAGATCCTGAACCGGGCGACGCGGGTGCCGGTCACGGTGCGGGCGCTCATCGTGTTCGTGCGCACCGACCAGCCCCGCGTCGTCGGCCCGCGCGACGACGTGGAGGTGCTGACCGAGGACGAGCTGGTCCCCTGGCTGGAGTCCCGCCGCCCGATGCTGACGGACCGCGAGCTGGAGATCGTCCACCTCGCCGCCCGTGACCGCCGCACCTGGACCTCCTGACCTGCCTGCCCCGCCGTTGAGTGCTGGATATTCGCCCTCCTGACACACTGAAAGGGGCGAATATCCGGCACTCAACGTTCGAGAGTGGGGCGGTGGGAGCGGGTGCGGGCCGCGGTGTCCAGGCGGGCGGCGAGCGCGGCGAGCGGGACGTCGACGCGGGTGCCCGACGACGGGTCGGTCACCGCGAGCACACCCGCCTCCATCTCCCTCGGGCCCAGCACTCCGAGGAGGGCGTCGCGGCGCCGTCGGGCCAGGCGGATCCGGTTGCCGAGCGAGCCGTGCCGCTCGACCCGGACGCGCAGGCCGCGGGCACGCAGGTCCGCGACCAGGGCGTCGACTGCGGTCTCGGCGGGGGAGCCGTCGGCACCGGAACCGGGCGAACCGGCCTCGGGTGAGCCGGCGCCCCCGACGGGGAGCAGGCAGAGCTGCACGGGTGCCAGCCAGAACGGGAGGCGTCCGCCGTGCCGCTCCAGCAGGAAGGCGACCATCCGCTCCATCGCCCCGACGGTGCCGCGGTGGATCATCACCACGCGCTCCCGCTCCCCCGAGGCCGCCACGTAGGTGAGGTCGAACCGTTCGGGCTGGTTGAAGTCGAGCTGCACGGTCGCGAGGGTCTCCTCGTGGCCGCGGGCGTCGAGCACCTGGACGTCGACCTTGGGTCCGTAGAACGCGGCCTCTCCCGGCTCGGCCCGCCAGTCCAGGGTGCCCGCGACGTCGTCGAGCACAGCGCGCAGCGCCGCCTCGGCCGCGGCCCACTGCCCGGGCTCGCCCAGCCACCGGTCCGAACCGTCACGCCCGGACAGCCGCAGGTAGGACACCTCGATGCCGAGGGTGTCGAGCACCTCCAGCACGGCGGTCAGCGCGGTGCTGACCTCTGCCTCGACCTGGTCGGGCCGGCAGAAGACGTGGGTGTCGTCGAGGTTGATCTGCCGCACCCGGCTCAGCCCGGACAGGACGCCGGACCGCTCCGCCCGGAACATCGCCGCGAGCTCGGAGTACCGCACGGGCAGGTCCCGGTACGAGCGCGGTTCCGAGGCGTAGATCTGCGCGTGGTGCGGACAGTTCGCGGGCCGCAGCACGAGCGGGTCGGCGTCCGGGTCGGCGTCCGGGTCGGCGTCCCGGTCGGCGTCGGCCAGCGGCGGGAACATGTCGTCGGCGAACTTGGCCCAGTGTCCCGACCGCTCGTACAACGAGCGCTTGCCCAGCACGGGCGAGTACACGGGTTCGCAGCCGGTGCGCAGGGCCACCTCGCGCGCGTACTGCTCCAGCTCGTACCGGACGGCGGCCCCGGCCGGCAGCCACAGCGGCAGCCCGGGGCCGACGAGCGGGCTGGTGTCGAAGATCCGCATGTCGCGGCCGAGCTCGCGGTGGTCGACGGGATGGTCGGCAGGGCGTTCAGAAGTGTTCACGGTGCTCCTTCGGGAGGGAGCAGCCCCGGTCACCGCCGTCGTGCACGACGAAGGCCCCGGAGCGAGCTCCGGGGCCTGGTTGCTGGGTGCAGGTCAGCGCGCGCCGGAGGGGTCCGGCGTCGTCGTGCGTGCGCTGAGGTGCATGCTGCTCACGGTAACGTCACAGGGTGGCGGCGTCCAGCGCGTTGCAGTCCTGGATGGTGCCGCCCTCGTAGCCGATGCTGAACCACCGGACGCGCTGCTCGCTGGAGCCGTGCGAGAACGCCTCCGGGTTGACGCCACCACCGGAGCGCCGCTGGATGTTGTCGTCGCCCACGGCCGCGGCGGCGGACAGCGCCTGCTCCAGCTCGTCCTGGGAGATCGGTTCGAGGAAGGTCACGCCGGTGTCCGGGTCCACGGTCGTGGCGGCGTTGCCCGCCCACATGCCGGCGAGGCAGTCGGCCATGAGCTCGATGCGCACGGAGTCCGACTCGGGGCCGGTCCCCCGCCGGTCGGCCCGCTCGAACAGCCCGAGCTGGTTCTCGATGTGGTGGCCGAACTCGTGCGCGGTCACGTACATCTCTGCCAGCGGACCGCCCTCGGCGCCGAACTGGCTGGAGAGCTGGTCGTAGAACGTGAGGTCCTCGTACACGGTGGTGTCGGCCGGGCAGTAGAACGGACCGGTCGCCGACGTCGCGGACCCGCAGCCCGTGTTCACGGCGTCGGTGAAGCTCACGACCTCGGGGAGCTGGTACTCGACGCCGCCCTGCTGCGGGAGGGTCGTCTCCCAGTACGCGTCGAGGGACTGGACCGCGGCGTTGAGCCGGCACTCGGGATCCGCGTTCGCCTGCTCCGCCGTGCAGCCGGCGATGTAGCCCTGCTCGCCGCCGCCCCCGGCGTCGGAGGTGGTGCCGCCGAGGATGTCGGCGGGGCTGTTGCCGGTGAGCACCATGTAGAGGAGGGCGACGATGAGCACGCCACCGCCGCCGACCCCCGCGCCGACCGCGCCGCGCCGACCGCCGCCCTTGCGGACGCGACCGCCCTCGAACTGCCCGCCCTCGTTGAACGTCACCTGCCAACGCTACCGCGGCCCGGGTCAGGTCACCCGGGAGCCGGGGAGGGTCCCGGCGGGCGAAGCGAGCCGCGGCGGGGCGGGACGAGCCGCGGCGGGCCAGGCCGGGACGAGCCCCAGCCAGCCGGGGCAGGACGAGCCGGGACGTGCCGAGCCAGCCGGGGGGGCGGAACGTGCCGAGCCAGCCGGGGGCGAGCCAGCCGGGGGCGAGCCGGCCGAGGGCGAGCCGGCCGAGGGCGAGCCGGCCGAGGCGGAGACACTCCCTCGGCCGGGCATGTGTCACTCCACGTAGACATCGTCTACACACAGCAACGCACCCCCGCGGGGCACATCCCCGGGGCAATCCCCGGGGCACCGTCGCGCCGATGGACCGCCCTCTTCGTACGATCAGTCGGTGCACCTGTTGCGTCACGCAGAGCTGTCCCGTCGCGCCCTCCTCGCCGCGGGGCTCCTCCCCCTCGTCGGCTGCGCACGGGATCCCGGCAAGGCGACCACCACCTCGACCACCGCGCCGCCGCCCGCCGCATCCCCGCAGGCCACGTCCCCCCACCCGCGCACCCCCTCGCCCGGAACGCCCGAAGACGCCACGCCGACGGCGGTACCCACCCAGGCGACGGCCGGCACGCCGGTCCACGGCGATCCCGCCGAGGAGGCCGCGCGGCTCGCGGGCGACGACCCCGTGCTGCACGCGCTGGTCGCCGCGATGACGCCGGGCTGGCTGCCGCCGTCGGCCCCGGACCCGGAGCCGACGCGGATCTTCGACGACGTCGCGGTGGTCGGCACCGACTTCGTGTCGGCCACGGCCCTGGAGACGTCCGACGGCGTGATCCTGGTCGACGCGCTCGAGTCCCGGGACCAGGCGGCGGACATCCTGGTGCCGGGGCTGCGCCGGCTCGGCGTCGACCCGGCCCGGATCCGGTACGTGGTAGCGGCGCACGGGCACGCCGACCACTTCGGCGGCGCCCAGTACCTCGCCGACCGGTACGGTGCCCGCGTGCTGATGAGCGCCGCCGACTGGGACGTGGCCGCCGCCGACGGCTCGCCCGACGTCCCCGAGCGGGACCTGGTGATCACCGACGGTCAGCGGCTCACGCTGGGCGGCACCGCCGTGCGTCTCTGGCTCACGCCGGGCCACACCCCCGGTACCGTCTCGCCGGTGTTCCCCGTGCGATGGCACGGACGCCGTCACACCGCAATGCTGTGGGGCGGGACCGGCCTGCCGGAGGCGGCGTCGGGCAAGCGCGACTACCTGCGGTCCGTGATCCGGTACGCCGCGCTGATGCGCCGTGCCGGGGTCGACGTCGAGCTGAACAACCACGCCCAGACCGACCACGGGCTGGAACGCCTGCGCGCGCTCCGGGACGGGTCCGCCGGCCGGGACAACCCGTTCGTCCTGGGCCGGGCCGGCGCGCAGCGTTTCATGCGGGTCCTGGAGCTGCTGGTCCGCGCCCGGATGGACGCGTAGGGCGCGGGGCGCGGACCGTACGGCCGCGCCCCGGCTCAGGCGGTTCAGCAGGGATCGATCTTCCAGATCGGGTTCCAGTAGATGTCCTTGCCGGTGTTCGGGCCGATGGTGTCGGCCACCGAGTTGTCGGCCCGCAGGAACCGCGCCGTCACGTCCTGGCTGTTCTGGGCGTATACGGTGCCCGTGAAGTTGGTCAGCTCGTAGTACTGACCAGGCTGCAGGCAGTGGTAGAGCGCGTAGGCGGTCCACTGGCCGTCGGCCTCCTGGTTGCGCACGCACAGGCGGTACAGGGGGCAGTCCTCGACCATGTACCGCGAGTCCTGCTCGGTGAGGTTGGCCCGGACGTCCTCCGGCTTCGGCCAGATCGACGGGTCGCCCTTGGCCGGCGCGTACGCCGCCCCGTCGTCGCCGGCCGACCAGCTCCCGCCTCCGCCACCACCTCCCCCACCGCCCGTGCCGCCGCCGTCGAGCCGTGCCTCGGCGGCGGCCGTTCCCCCCGCAGTGCTCGCGACGGCCGGCGCCGCCACGCCCACCGCGAGGACCGACAGCAGCGCGACGACGACGGCGACCAGCCGTCTCCCCAGTTTCGTGCCCGCACCAGTGCTGGAAATGCTCATGTCTCGGCTCTCCCCGTGTCACCAGACGGCCTGCCTCTCAGGCCGTGGCGAGCGTAGGACGCGCCGTGAGCGGTTCCCAGGGCGTTCGGCGCAGGCCGAAAACCGCCCCAGGACCGTATCTTCACCCGCGCCGGACCCTCTTTAGCGGCCCGTGCGGCTCCGGTACGCCTCGACCGGCCACGCCGTCATCGCGCCGATGCGCACGGAGACGATCGCGCCGTCGGCGTCACGCTCCACCTGGACCGCCTCCCCCACCGTGCCGAACCCGGCCACGGGCTCGTGGAGCAGGCTCCCGCCCGAGACCACCAGCCGCTGCGCCACCTCGGCCGGCTGCGGGGAGCGCGGGTTGATCGCGTGCAGGATGCCGCCGAGGTCGACGACGTCGGCCACGCCCCACAGGTTGGCGAACCGTCCCACGGGCGCGTCGGCCGGGACGGGCGCCACACGGTCGCCGTCGGCCCCCTTCCCCGGTGCGGCAGACGCCGCGACCTCGTCCGCGGCCGCGAGCGCCAGGTCGATCAGCTGGACCACGCCGTTGGCGATCTGGCCGGCGATGCCGTCGACGGCGTTGGTGAGGGCGGAGACGACGAGCCCGTCGACCGGGTCGATCCAGGTGCGCGTGATGTGCCCGGGGTAGCCCCCGGAGTGGCCGACGAGCTCGCGGTCGCCGACCTTGCCCACCTCGATGCCGACGCCGTACCGGCCGAGCTCCTTGCCGCGCACGGTGACGCGGGACTCCTCACGCTGCATGATCCGCTTGCTGGCGTCGCTGATCAGCGTGGTGTCGCCGAGCACGTGGGCCGAGCCGTAGCGGACCATCTCCCGTGCCGTGGAGTACCAGCCGGTGGCGGCGGCCATGGCGCGGGTGTCGACGTGCGGGACGACCTGGCGGACGTCGCCGTGCGTGATGCGGCCGGTGTGCCCGGCGGCGTACTCGGCGGCGCGGGCGGGGTCGAGCTCGGACCCGGTCCGGGTCAGCCCGAGCGGCGCGACGACGGCGGCGCGCGCCACCTCGTCGTACGTCTTGCCGGTGACCCGCTCGATGATGATGCCGAGCAGGCTGTAGCCGATGTTCGTGTACTTGAAGTGCTCGTTCGGCTCGAAGACGATCCCCTCGGCGCGCACCACGTCCAGCACCTGCTCCCGGTCGAGGAAGGGCTTGTGGTGCTGCCAGAAGTCCCCGTCGGACGAGTCGCGGACGATGCCGCCCTGGTGACCGAGCAGCTCCCGGACGGTGACGTCGGCGGCGCGCGTGCCGTCGAGCTCGGGCACGAGGGTGCCCACGGCGTCGTCCAGGCGCAGCTCGCGGCGCTCGACGAGCTGCATGACCATGACGCCGGTGAACGTCTTGGAGTGGGACGCGACGCGGAAGAGGTGGTCGCTGGTGAGGTCCTCGCCGGTCTCCAGGTCGGCCTTGCCCCAGGCGAGGTCGACGAAGACCTCACCGCGGCGGCCGACGGCGAGCTGCAGGCCGGGCATGCCGTGGTAGGCGGCCTGGAAGGAGGCCCAGTCGGCCAGGTAGGGGGCGATGGTGCGGAGGGTCCGGGCGGTGCGGTCGTCAGTCAGGTCATCAGTCACAGCAGCATCATGCCCGGTCAGCGCTGGCGGGCGTGCCGCGGGGTGTCCTGGCCCTGGCGGCCGCGCAGCGTCTTGACCAGCCACCACACCACGAGCAGGACCACGACCACGATGACGACCTTCTGGAACACGCCGACGCTCTCCTCGACGATGTGCCACTGGTCGCCCAGCAGGTACCCGGCTCCGACCAGGAGGGTGTTCCAGACGCCGGACCCCAGGGTCGTGAACGCGAGGAACCGCCAGACCGGCATGCGCTCCACCCCTGCGGGGATGGAGATGAGACTGCGCACGATCGGGATCACCCGGCCGATCAGCACCGCCCAGTCGCCGTGCCGGTTGAACCAGGCCTCGGCCTTGTCGACGTCCTCCAGCTTCACCAGGGGCATACGGTCCACGATGCTGCGCAGGCGGTCGCGCCCCAGCCAGGCGCCGAGCCCGTACAGGATGATCGCACCGACCACGGAGCCTGCCGTCGTCCAGACGAGGACCTGCCACAGGACGAGGCTGCCCTGCGAGGCCGTGAACCCGGCCAGGGGCAGGATCACCTCGCTGGGCAGGGGCGGGAAGAGGTTCTCCAGGGCGATCGCTACGCCAGCGCCGGGTGCGCCGAGAGTCTCCATGAGCCCGATGGCCCAGTCGGCGACGGTCGTGGCGAAGCTTTGTGTCGTCATGCCCCAACGCTATGTGACCGCGAGGGGGTCGGCGGACTGCGGTGCTCCCCCAGGTCAGGGCGGTAGGCCGGAGGAAGGGGTGCGGTTTGCCGCAGTCCGCGCCGCCGGCACCGTCATTATCCTGGCGACGTGGACTCCGCCCCCGCTGCCTGGCGCAGCACCCCTGCCCGCATGCTGGGGGGCTCCGCCCTCGGGGCGCTGACCTGGCCCGTGGACCTCGGTGCCGCCCTGGTGGCGGCCGTGGCGCGCCGTCCGACGCCGCCCGGGCCGGTCGGGCTGCTTGTCGCCTGGCACCGCCGGCGCACCGCACGCTTGCTCGGGTGGGCCGACGACGGCGCTCCGCCCACTCCCGCGCGGGCGGCCGCCTACCTGCTCGCCCGGGCCGGTGTCGGTGTGCTGGGCACGCTGGTGCTCGGGCTGCTGGCCTACGGGCTGTTCGCGGTGGTGGCGGGGCTGGCGTCGTGGCTGTTCGACGTGCGGTTCACCGTCGAGCCGCCGCTCCAGGGCGAGGAGCCCGGCATGACGACGGCCGAGCTGCTCACGATGGTGCCCCTCGGCGCCGTCCTGCTGTACCTCGACCTGATGGGGCTGTTCGGCGTCGGCGTGCTGGACCGGGCGGCCGCCGCGCGGTGGCTGGCGCCGAGCCGCAGCGAGCGGCTGGCGGCGCAGGTCGAGTCGCTGACGGTGAGCCGGGCGGAGCTGCTGGCGGCGCTCGACGCGGAGCGGGGGCGGATCGAGCGCGACCTGCACGACGGGGTACAGCAGCGGGCCGTGGCGGTGGGTCTGCTGGTGGACCGGGCGCGGCGGGCGTCCGCCGGGACCGCGGGCGGCGGCGGGGGCACGGCCGGGACCGCCGCGGTCAGGCTGCTGGAGCAGGCGGCCCGGGAGGTGGAGCTGCTGGTGGGTGACCTGCGGGAGGTGGCGTGGCGGGTGCGCCCGACCACGCTGGACACGCACGGGCTGGAGCCGGTGCTGCGGGAGCTCGTGGGCCGGGCGGCCGTGCCGACGGTGCTGGAATGGGCGGTGGCCGGCCGGCTGCCCGGCGGGGTCGAGGTGACGGTGTACTACGTGGTGGCGGAGGCGTTGACCAACGTGGCGAAGCACTCCGGGGCGCAGGCGGCAGGGGTCGCCGTGTCGCTGGTCACCGGCCCTGCGGACGCCGTCGTCCACGTGGTAGTCAGCGACGACGGCGTCGGCGGCGCGCGACCGCGACCCGGCCACGGGCTGGCCGGCCTGGCCGGGCGGGTGGCCGCCGCGGGCGGCACGCTGGGCGTGGTCAGCCCGGCCGGCGGGCCGACGAGGATCGAGGTGACGCTGCCGTGCGCGTGATGCTGGCGGAGGACTCCGCGCTGCTCCGGGAGGGCATCCGCAGCCTGCTGACGGACGAGGGGCACGACGTCGTCGCGACGTACGGCTCCGCCGAGCCCCTGCTGGCGCGGCTGGCGGCGGAGCGGCCCGACGTCGTCGTGCTCGACGTGCGGATGCCGCCCACCCACACCGACGAGGGCGTGCGGGCGGCGGCGGAGATCCGGGAGCGGTGGCCCGACGTCGGGATCCTGGTGCTGTCGCAGTACGTGGAGCGGGAGTTCACCGGGGTGCTGCTCAGCGACGAGGCGCGCGGCGTCGGGTACCTGCTCAAGGACCGGGTGATGCGGGTGGACGACTTCCTGGACGCGTTGTCCCGGGTGGCCGCCGGCGGGCTCGTGCTGGACCCGGAGGTGGTGGGGCAGCTGTTCCGGTCGACCACGCACGCGCTGGGCGGGCTGACGTCGCGGGAGCTGGAGGTGCTCGGGCTGATGGCCGAGGGCCGGACGAACGCCGGGATCGCGGCGGCGCTGTACGTGTCCGTGTCGGCGGTGGAAAAGTTCGCCAATGCGATCTTCGACAAGCTCGGGCTGCGCGCCGGGGACGGGTACAACCGGCGGGTGCTGGCGATCCTGCGGTACCTGGAGGCGTGAGGCTCACGTCAGGCAGTACGCCGCCGTCGCGGCCGCCGCGAACGGGACGAAGCCGTCGCCCGTGCCCGAGGCGAGCAGCAGGGTGAGGCCGCGGCCGTCGTCGCGCCGGTAGGCGTAGGTGACGTAGCCGAGCAGCTGCCCGCCGTGGCCCCAGAGGCTGCCGCCGCACGGCAGGTCGAAGCGCTCCAGGCCGAGCCCGTAGTGGAAGCCCATGCCCATCGGCACGGTCGTGCGCATCTCGGCCAGGGACTCGTCACTGATGAGGTCCCCGCCGAGCAGCGCGTCGAAGAAGGTCTGGAGGTCGCCCGCCGTCGAGACCATCTCGCCGGCCGCCCAGTCGAGGGAGACGTTCTGCTCGGTGACGTCGACGGTCTCTCCGTCGTCGAGGGTCGTGGTGGCGTGGACGGCGGGCTCCAGCAGGCCGGGGTCGTCGCCGGGGAACGTGGTGCCGTGCAGGGCCAGCGGTTCCAGGATCCGGTGCCGGACGACGTCCGCGTACGGCCGGCCGGTGACCGCCCCGACCAGCCTGCCCGCCACGACGTAGTTGGTGTTGGAGTAGCGGAAGTCCGTGCCCGGCGGGAAGTAGGGCGCGTGGCGGAACGCCTCGGCGAGCAGCTCGTCCGGGGTGTAGGCGGTGAGGCGGGCGGCGCCGCGCCAGCGGTTGGTGGACCAGCCCTCGCCCTTCATGTAGTCGTACAGACCGCTGGTGTGGTTGAGGACCTGGCGGACGGTGATGGCCGCGCCACCCGGGACGGTGCCGGGCAGGTAGGTCTCGACGGGGGCGTCGAGGTCCACGCGTCCCTCGTCGACGAGCTGGAGGATCGTCGTCGCGACGAAGGTCTTGGTGACGCTGCCGATGCGGAAGCGCTCGTCGCCGGCGGGTGGCTTGGTGAGGCCGGGCCTGGCACGGCCGGACGTCCAGGTGCCGGACGGACCAGGGGCGGTGACCGAGAGGAGGGTGGCGGAGGTGGACGTCGAGGTGCTCGCGGCGACGGCGCCCAGCACCTGCGGGCGGGCCAGGCTCACGGTGAGTGCGGCCCCGGTACCGAGAGCCAGGGTGGTGACGAGGACGGCGCCGATCGCGCGGCGAGCGGTGGACGGTGCGGACATGACCCTCAACCTAGGAATCGGCCCGATCCCCCCGGACTGCGGGAAGCCGTACCGGCTGCTGCGGGACACCGCCGGGCCGTCTGTCGAGCCGCAATCGGCGCCGCAGGTGAGGCGCCCTAGGGTGATCCGGTGCGCATCTTCCTCGCCGGAGCGACCGGCGTGATCGGGTCCCGTCTGCTGCCGCTGCTCGGCGCGGCCGGTCACGAGGTCACGGGCACCACTCGTTCGGCCTCGCGTGCCGGTGCGATCGAAGGGCTCGGCGGCAGCCCCGTGGTCGTGGACGTGTCAGAACGGGCAGGTATTCACGACCTCCGGGTGCGGGACCTGGGCCAAGCAGTAGGCGATACGGGCCGGCTCCTGCACACGGCCCAGTCATAGTCGGCCACCCTGTCCGCTTTGCTATGATTCTCTGGCACTTCTACCGGTCACGTCGCGAACCTCGGACGCACAAGGAGTTCCCGTATGCGTGACCTCTCAGGGAGGGTGCAGAACCGCGGCATCGTCGTTCTGCCGCAGCTCACCCCGGCCGAGTTTCGCGCGGCCATGGCCGAACTGGGTCCGATCTACCACCACCCTGACGGCGACGCCGTCGGACGTACTCTGATCAGCCCTTCAGGTCGCCGAGGTGAACCCGGACCCGGCTTCACCATGCAGGCTCTGCCCCTGCATACCGACCGCTCGTCACTACCCGATCCGCCTCGCTATCTCGGGATGCACCTGGTCGGCTACGACGCCGACATGGGTGGAGCGCCGCTGTTCGCCGACCTCGACCTCGCTACGACCGGGCTGCCGCCCGATTCGCTCCTGAGCTTGTCGATCGAATCGACCACGGGCGGTCGGAGACTGCCTCTCCGGCTCGCAGGGCCGAGCGGGCTGAGGTACCGCGACGACGCCCACTACCGTCTGTCCGGGCCGGCCGCTCTCGTGGCAGAGATCCGCCGCCGGATGCAACAGGTCACCCAGGTCGTTGACTGGCTGCGCTGCGGTGATGCGTACATCATTGACAACCATCGGATCGCGCACGGACGCACCCAGATCGTCAGTCCGGACCGGATCGGCATAAGGATCCTGGCCTACTCACCCGAACAAACAGGAGCGATGAATTCGTGAGCGTCACCCTCCCGTACTGGACGTCGCCCACATTCGCGGAGGATGTACGCGCGCACGTCGCCGGGGGACTGACCGAGGACCAGCTGATGTCGGTCCTCGAAGACACGTCACAGCCAGCCGACGATCGGTTCACCTGTCTCTACGCACTGCTCCAAGATCTCCACCGGGAGGAACGGGAGGCCGAGTACCAGCGCCTCGTCAGCACGTACGAAGCGGAGTTCGGTGCGAACCCTTACTACGACACGTTCCGCGCGATCTCAGCGGTCGGCGATGGAACCTCCGTGGGCCAGTTCCGCCAGGCTCTCCGCCATTCCAGGCAAGCGATCAGCGTACTGGGCGACAGGCCTGGGGTCTGGCACCAGTACGCCGCGCTCTACGCCGACCTGGGCGATCTGGCTCCGGAGCTGGTCACGCCAGCCGAGCTCGACTTCGCGCTCGAGGCCGTCGATAACGCCCTTCGCACGACGACCCGTGACAACCCGAACTTTCACTTCACCCGAGCACGACTTCTCCGGCACGCCGGACGCATCGCAGAAGCCCTGACCGAAGCACAAGTGGCCATCCATCATCAGGAGGCTCGCACTCCGGGCGGCGTCCGACGCCTTGCTCGCTACGAGGCGCTGCGGTCACGCCTACTCATCGACCGCCAGAGCAGTGACCTGCTCGGGCAGATCGCTGAGACCAAGTCGGCCTTGGATGCTTCTCGCGGCGACCAGGTCCAGCTTCTGGGCGTGCTCGCCGCCGTGATCGCTCTCATCACCACTGCCGTGACGATCGCGACGCGTATCGAGGTGGCGGACGGCGTCCCGCTCGTCCTCGCCTCCGCAGGAGCCATCACCATCGCCTTCTCCTGCCTCATGTGGGCCGGCGGGGTTCGTTCCGTGCGACGACTCATACCAGCGATCATCCTCGGGCTACTCATGTGCCTCGCTTCCGTTCACATCGTGGGCCTGGCGGACCTGACACCGTGGTGACGCTGCCCGGAGCCACCCACCGACACACCAGGAAGCGACGAATGGCGAACAGCACCAGCGGCCTGACCGTACTCGACACCGCCACGCGGCAGGGTGTGGGCGAGTTCAACGAGGACCTGGCAGGAAACAACGACACGTGCGCGTGGATGTTCGACGGCGCAACTGACACGATCGGCACCTTCCGACCGGACCCTCGCACGACCGGCGCCTACTGGATATCTCGCACGTGCGACGAGTGGCTACGGCGCCATGACCTCACCCAGCGCCCCGCAGAGACCATCACCGAGCTCGCTGCACACGTGAAGGCGTCACTCCGCGACGCGGGAATGCCAAGGGAAGCGCTTCCTCCGGCATGCTCGGCAGGCATCGTCAGGCGCTCCGCCGACGAGGTCGCGGCCGCTATCGTCGGGGACATCTTCGTCTACCACGACGGCCGAGACGACCTGCTTGACTACCCCGCGTTCGGCGCCAACGAGCGACGGGCCGTACGCGCTCAGACCTCGCCCCAGCAGGCCGCAGAGGGCATCGCCGAGCGCCGACGTCGCTATCTCGCCGGCAGCGACGGCGCCTGGGTGCTCGGCGACAACCCGTACGTCGCCGCCGGTGCGCGAACGATCGCCTGGCCGGCAGTGCGCGGCGACATCGTCCTTCTCGCAACCGACGGATTTGCGCGGGCAGTCACCGACTACAAGATCGCCGCATCATGGCATGAGCTCGTCGAGCTCGTGCGAGAACGCTCTGCGTCCAGCGTCATCGACATGATCCGGGAGCACGAATCGACCGCGGACACGCAGGCTGCGCTGTTCAAGAAGTCGGACGACGTCTGCGTGTCCCTTGTCCAGATCACTTGAGAGGGAACCCATGCTCACCACACGATCCGCCGAAGAGCCGTACCTCATCGAGCGCAATCCCGGCTACTTCGAGTACCAGCTCCCCATCTCGGTGAAGGCGGTGATCAACTGGAAGGGTCAGCTTCCCCTGCTGCGCAACGAGCGCGACGAGTGGGAACTTCCCGGCGGCAAGCTCGACCTCGGTGAGGAACCCGCCACGTGCCTCGCCCGGGAGATCAGCGAGGAGCTCTCCTGGAATGCCGAGGTCGGGGAGCCCTACTACGCCTGGGTGTATGAAATCTTCCCTCACAGGCACGTGTTCGTGCTGACCTACCTCGCCACCTACGACGGTGATGCCGCGCCTGTCTACAGTCACGAGCACAAGGAGCTCGTCCTGGTCAGGCCCGAGGAGGTCCGCGGTCTCCACATGCCCGAGGACTACAAGAAGGCGATCCATCAGGCGGTCGAGCGAGGTCATTTCGGCTGAAGGGACCGACAGCCCTCGTCTCCCCCGCGCCATCCGGCCGCCACCCCAGCGGCCAAATTACGACTCTGCGCGAGTTCACCGACCCCAGCGTGCCGCTCGTTCGACCATCGACCTCGGCCCGAACGGCCGGTAACACCCTCACTGGCCGTCGCACGGGGTCACCTCGAAAACACCTGACGGGCCCCGCGACCCGGTCGCTACCATCGCCTCATGCCCGAGACCACCCAGCTCGTCGCCTTCCTGGCGGCGTCCGTCGTCTTCATCGCACTGCCGGGACCCAGCGTCCTGTTCGCGATCGGCCGCGCCCTGACCGTCGGCCGCCGCGACGCCCTCCTCTCCGTGAGCGGCAACGCGCTGGGCCTGCTCGTCCAGGTGGGCTTCCTGGCGGTGGGGCTGGGTGCGCTCGTCGAGGCGTCGGCCACCGCCTACACCGTGCTCAAGCTCGTGGGCGCGGGGTACGTCATCTATCTCGGCATCCAGGCGATCCGGCACCGCGCGGACGCCCGCCTCGCCCTCGCCGCGCCCGAGGGCGCTCGCCCCACGAGCGCGCGGCGAGCGGTCTGGACCGGGTTCGTCGTCGGCGCCACCAACCCGAAGACCATCGTCTTCTTCGCGGCCTTCCTGCCGCAGTTCATGAACGACGCCGCTCCCGCCGCACCCCAGCTGCTGTTCCTCGGCCTGCTGTTCGGCGTGCTGGCCCTGTGCCAGGACTCGATCCTCGCGCTGGTCGCGTCGCAGGCGCGCACGTGGTTCTCCCGCGAGCCGAGGCGGCTGGACCACCTGAGCGTGGCCGGCGGGCTCGCGATGGTCGGGCTCGGCGCGGGGCTCGCACTGGAGGGCCGGGTCCGGGCCTAGGGCCTGGCCCTGGCTGCACGTGGTGAGCTGACGGATACGGCGGCTCAGGACCCCTGCGACTGACGGACGGCGGCCCCGCCCGTCGCCCAGCGGGCGACGGGGAGAGCGGAGCCGGCAGCCAGGACCGCACAGGCCACGGCGACGGCGAGCACGGGCCACCAGTCCGGCCGGCCGGGATCCGCCCCGTGCGCCGACGCGTGCCCGGCCGCGGTGAGCACGACCACCACGGTGACCAGCACCGCCTGCACCACCGCGACCAGCAGGACCAGGACCACGTCCGCCGCGACGACCCGCAGGACGTCCGCCCGTGCGGCGCCCGCCAGCCGGAGCGCGGCCAGCTCGCGCCGGCGCCGCTCGGTGGACATCGCGAACACGACGGCCACCGAGATCGCGGTGTACACGAGCGCGAGCCCGATCACGCTGCCCACGGCCACGTAGTCGGCCGTCGTCAACCCCTCCCGGCCCGCGCCGGCGATGGTCGAGGTCCCGGCAAGGACTCCGGACGCCAGGGCGACCGTGACCAGGACCGGCGTGACGGTCGCCACCGTCCGGCGCAGGTCGGTCCGCGCCGCCGCCAGCGCGAGCAGCAGGGGCCCGCCGCGCGCCAGGAGCCCGGTCGCGCCCAGGATCACCCGTGCCAGCACCGGGCCGCACAGGGCGGCCAGCGCGGTCAGGGTGAGCGTCAGCAGCACCAGGTAGGCGGTGGCCGACGGCGTGTCGGCCTCACCGATCAGCGCGATCTCCAGCACCGCTCCGGCGGCCAGCAGCACGACGCCGACGAGCCGGACGGCCCCCGTGCGGACCACCGGTACACCGGCGTCGCGCAGCGCGGCGGCCGCAGGCACACGACTGCTGGTCAGCGCCACCGGGACGGCCGCCGCCAACGCCACGACGAGGGCGACCCCGGCGGACAGCGCGGCCGGCCACACCGGCAGGGCGGTCTCCAGCGCCGCGGGGGCGAGGCCGGCGTCGGACAGGCCACGGGCGGCCAGGGGCGCGAGCGGCAGACCGCACAACGCTCCCCCGACCGCGGCGACCAGACCCACGACGAACGCCTCCACGAGCAGGAGCGCACCCGTCCGCGCTCCGCTCGCACCGGCCAGCCGAAGGAGTGCGAGCTCGCGTTGCCGCTGCACCGCGGAGTACGACAGGGTCGAGGAGGTCACGAAGGTCGCCGCAAGCACCGCCACAGCGGTGGCGTTGGCCAGCAGGGTCGTCGCCAGCGTGGCCAGGTCCGGGGCGGGCCCGACCACCTCGGGACGGCGCACGGCGACGACGGCGCTGGTCGTCACGGTCAGCAGCGCCGCGGCCAGCGCGACCGACACGAACGCACCCGCGAACCCGGCAGGGTGCGCGCGCACGCTCCGCGCCGCGATGCCGATCATGCCGCCTGCCCCAGCCGGGCGAGACGGCCACCGAGCTCGACCGCGTCGCGTGAGGCCGATTCCCCCACGATGCGCCCGTCACGCAGGTACACGACCCGGTCAGCGGCGGCCGCGGCGACCGGGTCGTGCGTCACCATCACGACCGTCGTACCGGCCTCGTCGACCAGGCCCCGCAACAGGTCCAGCACCTGCGCGCGCGAGCCGGTGTCGAGCGCCCCCGTCGGCTCGTCCGCGAACAGCACACGCGGCCGCAGCGCGACGGCGCGCGCCATCGCGACCCGCTGCTGCTGACCACCTGACAGCGCGCCGGGCAGGCGATGCTCGACGCCCGACAACCCCACACGATCCAGGGCGGCCGCCACCGCACGCCGATCAGCCCGCCGACCGCCGACCAGTCGCGGGAGGGCCACGTTCATCCAGACCGGGAGTGTCGGCACCAGGTTGTAGTCCTGGAACACGAACGCCACCTGCTCACGGCGCAGACGCGAACGTGCCCGGTCGCCGAGGCCCGCCACGTCGTGGCCGGCCAGCACCACGCTGCCCTCGTCGGGCTCGTCCAGCCCCGCCGCGCAGTGCATGAGCGTGGTCTTGCCCGACCCGGACGGGCCCATGATCGCGGTGAACGTCGCCGGCGCGAACTCCACCGAGACCTCCCACAGCCCCAGGACACGTGCGGTACCGGCACCATGGTGCTTCGTCACGGCACGCACCTGAACCGGGGCACCAACATCGCTCATGCCATCGAACGTAGGGCGCAGGCCGATGGGGCGGCTTCCGGTGATCTCCCGAGATCCACCCGGATCCGACCCTGGGCCGCCTCAGGGTCACGGCGCTCCGTCACCGACGACAGCCTCCGCATGCCGTCACGTCCGGGCGGCCTGGTCACACGATTGGTACGGTCCAGGTCGTGAGTGTCGGGCGCGGTGAGCCGAGCGGTACGGACTCGCGCGGGTCGCTGACGCACGGGCAGTGGACGACACCGCGCGAGCGCCCGCGTGCGCGGACCGCAGGTCGCTCCCGTGACGCGCGCCTGGCCCGCCATGGCGTCGTCTCCACGGCGCTGGCACTCCACAGCGACCACAGACTTCGCGAGCTCGTGGACGCCGGCACGCCGGCCGGCAGCGGCATCGGCGGGCAGACCGTGGTCGTGGACGTCGACGGAACCCCGGTCTTCGTCAAGCAGGTGCGCCTCACCGACCTGGAGCGACAGGCGGAGAACGTCCGCTCCACGGCCAACCTGTTCGACCTGCCGCTCTTCTGCCACTACGGCGTGGGCACCATCGGCGGCCCCGGGTTCGGTGCCTGGCGTGAGCTGGCCGTACACGCCATGACCACGGGCTGGGTGATCGCCGGTGACCACGACGGCTTCCCGCTGATGCACCACTGGCGGGTGCTGCCGGACGCGGGGCAGCCGCTTCCGGAGGAGCTGGCCGACGTTGACCGAGCCGTCACTTACTGGGGCGGCGGTGCGGCGATCCGCCGCCGGATCGAGGCGCTGCGCGACTCCTCGGCCAGCATCCTGCTGTTCCTGGAGTACATCCCGCAGAACCTCCACGACTGGCTGGACGGTCAGGTCCGCGCCGGTGGCGCGGCTGCTACGGAGGCTTGCGCCATGGTGGACCAGGAGCTGCGAGCCGGGATCTCGTTCATGAACGACCGCGGCCTGCTGCACTTCGACGCCCACTTCCAGAACATCCTGACCGACGGCGAGCGTCTGTACCTCGCTGACTACGGCCTCGCGATCTCCTCCCGCTTCGAGCTCACGCCGGACGAGGCCGGATTCCTCGACGACCACCGTGGCTACGACCACCATTACGCCGCCACGCACCTGGTGAACTGGCTGGCCGTCGCCCTGTACGGACACGGACCGGAGGAACGGCGGGCGGCCGTGCGCTCCTGGGCCCAGGGCGAGACGCCGGAGGGTGTGCCCGCGGCCGTCGCCGCGCTCCTGACCCGTGACGCGCCCGTCGCCGCAGCGATGGGGAGCTTCTACCGCCGGTTCCAGCGAGAGAGCCGCACGACGCCGTACCCGGAGGAGGAGATCTCCCGGATCACGCGGCGGACCTGACGTCGCTCAGCCCCGGCCGACCACCCTGAAGCGCACGAACTCCACGACGTCGGCGTCGTCGATCCCGGGGTAGTAGTGAGTTCGCAGGGCCGTGCGCAGCTCGTCGGCCGTGCAGCCCTCCAGTGCGGCCTGAGGGTCGGAGATGTCGGCGAACCGCACGTGCTCCACGGATTCGACGACACCCGGAAGGCTCCGACAGGTGTCGTCGAACTCGAACAGGAGCGTCACCGGTCCGAGCGACGAAGGGTCGGCGAAGCGCGTCGTGGCAGTCTTCGTCCCGTCGACCACGCTCGACCAGTGCTGAGGGCTGAACCGCAGCAGGCGCGGCGGCTCGGCGTCCGGGTGCTGGGACGGGAACGGGAGCAGGTCGCGCAGAGGGACGGACCGCGGCCCGTCGACGTCGGGCACAATGACCCGGCAGTCCGGCTGCTGGTCCAGCAGCACCTGCCGGCACCGTCCGCACGGGGGCATGACGCCGCGCCCCTCGTCGCCGACCGCCACGATCAGCGAGATCGGGCCCGCACCCGCACCTGCGGCGGTGCCGAGCGCCACCAGCTCCGCGCACGGCCCACCGGTGAAGTGACCGACGTTCGCCCCGGTGTGGACGTCGCCGTGGACGTCCATCACCGCGGAGCCGACGGTGTTCAGGTACGTGCCGTCGGCCGGGAGGCGCGAGACGACGTCGTCCGCCGCGTCCACGAGACGCTGCTCGAGGGGGATCAGCATGGGACGACCATGACATGACCGGAGCGACGGGTCGACGTGATTTCCCGGCCGGCCCAGTCACCCCTTGACAGACATATTTCACCCGACAAGACTCTTTTGTGCGTCGCGCGTCAAAAGTCCGGCGTGCGGTGATCACGACAACGACGTCAGGAGCACGATGCGGGGTACACGACAGCGCTCACGACACCACCGTCGACGACTGCACGGCACCGCGCTGGTCGCGGCGCTCGCCCTGGGCACCCTCGCGGGCACCCCGGCAGCCACGGCCGCGGCGCCGGGGCACGCGGAACCAGGCTGCGGGCCAGGCCCCGGCATCCCGGACTCCCAGATCTCCATCCAGCTCTACACGCACGTCGGGGAGCTGGGCTCGGGAACACCGTCGGCCGACACGCTGGACCGGGTGCTCGGCGAGGTCGCCGACGCCGGGTTCCGCAACGTCGAGCTGTACGACCAGCCCTACGACATGCCCGTGGGGGAGCTCAAGGCGCTGCTGCGCGAGCACGGCCTGCGCGCGGCGTCGAGCCACGGCAGCACGGACTGGGAGACCTGGCCGCAGACCGTGGCCTACGCGAAGGCGCTCGGCCAGCGCTACGTGGGCTCCGGCAGCATCCCGGGCAGCACCGCCACCTACGAGGACGCCGTCGAGACGGCGGCCTACCTCGACCGGCTCGGTGAGTACTCCCGCGACCACGGCGCGGGCAAGATGCTGGTGCACAACCACACCGACGTCTTCGAGCGGACGTTCACGCACCCGGACACCGGCGAGACGGTCACCGCGTGGGAGGCCCTCGTGGAGAACACGAACCCGCGCTACGTCACCTTCGAGCTGGACGTCGGCTGGGCCGCGGAGGCCGGCATCGACGTCGTGGACCTCATCGAGGAGCACGGCGACCGGATCGAGCTGCTGCACGTCAAGGACGCCGTGAACATCGGCTCCGAGGAGGGGCTCACACAGGTGGGCCTGGGTGACGGCGAGATGGACCTGACCGGGATCCTCGGGGCGGCCCGCGGCGACGTGCGGTACTACACGTACGAGTGGGACTGGGCACCGTCGTTCGAGTCCTCGGCGCGGTCGTTCGACTACCTGGACTGCTTCCGGTACTGATCCGCGGACGACGGCGCGACCGGCTTCGGTCGCGCCGTCAGCGCCCCTTCAGTTTCCTTCCGCCCCGACATCCCCGAGCCGTACGATCCGCGCTATGACACGTTCGGGCCGAGGCGGGCAGCAGGGGCAGCCGGGATGAGCGACCCGGGCGAGAGCACCGGCGCCGGTCCTGGCGTGGCGGGCGAAGTCCTCGGGTCGCTCGCCGCGCTCGCCGGACCGTGGGTGCTCCTGTTCAACACCTGGAACGCCTACGGCTTTCTGACCGACGCCACCCCGGGGCCGAAGCACACCGTGGTCTATGCCGTCGTGGCGGCCATCATGCTGTCCGGGGTCGTGTGGACGTTCGTGTCGGCCCGGCGACGGGGTGCGCGCGTCCTCACGTACGTCTGGCACACGCTCGTGGCGGTCGTGGCAGTCGGAGCGATCGGACTGCTGGCCGTGCCCCAGGTGGACTGGCGCTCTCTCAACGATCCGCCGCCCGTGGAACAGAACCTGGACTACGAACCGTGCTACTCGGGCGGGGATCCCTGCGGCTGACCGAGCACACGAGGCCGACCAGAGCGCAGGTCTGGCAACGAGCTCCCGCCTGGACGCAAACCCCACCACCATCCGCTACGTTGTCCGCGTGCCCGACCTCCTCATCGCCCCGCGCCATCCGGCCCACCTGGATCGCACCGTCGAGGCACTGCGACTGGTCCACGAGAAGGACCGTTACCCCCTGGTCTGGCCCGACGACCCGAAGGCCTGGCTCACCCCGGCCAGCACGCTCGGCGCCTGGGTCGCTCTGTCGGACGGGGTCGTCGTCGGGCACGTGATGCTCGTGGAGGGGGGCGCCGTCGAGCACGCCGACCAGCTCGCCGAGGCCGCGGGTGTCCCCCTGGTCGGGCTCGCCGGGGTCAGCCGTCTGTTCGTCGCCCCGGCGGCACGCGGCATGGGCATCGCCTCGGCGCTCCTGGAACGTGTCGAGGACACGCCCACCCGGCGCGGCCGCCGTCTCGCGCTCGACGT
Organism: Promicromonospora sp. MS192; assembly: GCF_049532985.1. Taxonomy (GTDB): domain Bacteria; phylum Actinomycetota; class Actinomycetes; order Actinomycetales; family Cellulomonadaceae; genus Promicromonospora. The sequence continues at coordinate 2,368,213 of NZ_CP186693.1, forward strand.
CGTCGATGACGACGGCCCCGCCGTCCGCCTCTACGAACGCCTGGGCTGGACCCGCGTGACCCAGGGCCCGGCCACCTGGACCACCCCGTCGGGCACCCGCCCGACGTCGGCCGCCTACCTCTGCCCCCGCTGAGGCCACCGCCCGTCAGCCGGTCCGGGCCCGAGCATCTCCTCGAGGGGGCCACCCCTGGCGAGCGCCGGCCCGTCCGGGCGCTCCGGCGCTCGACCAGGGGCGGGCAAGGACGACGGTCACGCGGCCGTCAGCGCCTCCGTCGGCGACAGCCGCGACGCACGCGTCGCCGGGTAGAGGCCGGCGAGCCCGCCGATCACGACCGTCGCACCGACCGCCAATCCGGTCGCCCACGGCGGGACGACGGTGGGCCACCCCTGGAGCGCCGAGTACAGGGCGGTGACCGCGACACCGAGCAGCACGCCGCCCGCGCCCCCGAGCGCGGACAGCAGCACCGCCTCGACGAGGAACTGGTTGCGGATGTCGCCCCGGGTGGCACCCAGCGCGCGGCGCAACCCGATCTCACCCCGCCGCTCCAGCACCGAGACCACCATGGTGTTGGCCACGCCGATCCCCCCGACCAGGAGCGACACGGCACCCAGGCCCAGGAGCAGGGCGCTCAGCGTGCTGTCCGCGGCGTGCTGCGCGGCCAGCGCGTCGGACGGACGCGACACGTCGGCCTCGTTCGGCGCAGCCGGGTTCGCGGCCCGGGCCAGCATGCCCTGCACGGTGCCCACCGCGGCCGGGTCGGCCCGGGCGTAGACCGTGGTCGGGTACCCGTCGAACCCGAGCAGCCCGGTGGCCGCCGGCCAGCCGATCAGCGCCGCCGTGTCCAGTTCGGGCGCCAGCACCACCGGACCCAGGATGCCGACCACGGTGAACCACTGTCCGCCCAGGTACACCTGCTGGTCGGGGCCGACCGACCCGACGCCGAGCCCCGCGGCGGCGTCGGCGCCCAGCACGACGGCCGGGTAGTGCGCCGTGGCGTCGTTCAGGAAGGTGCCGGAGAGCACCGCACCGCCCACGGTGTCCAGCAGGTCGAGCTGGGCAGCCGTCACCGCGATGCTGCCCGACTCCGCGGCGGGCACGTGGTCGTTCCGGTACACCCGGGCCCCGCCGACCACGCCGGTGGCGCTCACCGTCTCGACCAGGTCCAGGTTCTCGACCATGGGGACCGACTCCGGAGGTAGGTGCGCCTCCTCGCCGAGCAGGCTCTGGCCCGGGCTGACGGTGAGCAGGTTGGTGCCGAGCGCCGCCATCTGCCGGTCGAGGTCCTCGCGGCTCGACGACGAGATGCCCACCACCGAGACCATCGCCGCGATACCGATCGCGATCCCGAGCGCCGACAGGACGATGCGGACCGGGCGTGAGCGCAGCCCGGAGCCGCCGGCACGGAGCAGGTCCGCGCCGGACAGGCGGGCCGGCCGGAGCCGGGCGGGTCGGGCGGTCACGAGAGGGCTCCGGCCGGGCTGCTGTCGGCGACCTTCACGCCGTCGCGCACCTCCACCTGCCGGGGCAGGGAGGCGGCGATGTCCCGGTCGTGGGTGATGACCACCACCGTGGTGCCCACGCCGTTGAGCTCGCGCAGCAGGTCCATGACACCGCTCCCGGAGGCCGAGTCGAGGTTTCCGGTGGGTTCGTCGGCGAGCAGCAGGAGCGGGTCGCCGACGACGGCGCGCGCCACCGCGACCCGTTGCCGCTCGCCGCCCGACAGCTCGTGCGGACGGTGCCCGGTCCGGTGCGACAGGCCCACCCGGTCGAGGGCCCGCCGTGCGCGGACGAGCCGTTCGGAGCGCCGGGTCCCGGAGTACAGCAGGCCGTCGGCCACGGCCTCCAGCACGGGCACGCCGGGCGCGAGATGGAACTGCTGGAAGACGAAGCCGATCGTCCGGGCGCGCAGGGCGGAGAGCTCGGCGTCCGCGAGCGATCGGACGGCGTGGCCGTCGATCGCGACGCTGCCGGTGGTGGGCCGGTCGAGGGTGCCGAGGATGTTGAGCAGGGTCGACTTGCCCGAGCCGGACGGGCCGACGATGCCGACAAGCTCCCCGCGCGTGATGCGGAGCGAGACCTGGCGCAGGGCCGTGACGCCGCCCGGGTACTCCTTGGAGGCGTCGTCGAGGACGGCGATCGGCGGTGGCGCGCTCATTCCGCGACCCCGACCGTGACGCCCTCGGCGATGCCGGGGCCGCTGACCTCGACCATGCTCTGCGCGAACACGCCGGTCTCGACGGGGACGAACGTGGTGGTGCCGTCCTCGACGACCTCGACCGTGTACCCGCCGTCGGGTGCCGCCACCAGGGCGGTGACCGGCACCATCAGCACGTCCTCCCGCTCGCCGGTGACGATGCGCAGCGTGACCGGCGCGGAGTCGAACCCCCCGGCCAGCGCCTCCGGCTTCTTGATCTGGACGACGACGGTCACGAACGTCTCCTCCTCGATCTCCTGGGCGACCTTGCCCACGCTGCTGACCTTGCCGTCCACGGTGGTCCCGTCCGGCAGCGTGATCGTCGCCGGGTCGCCCTCGGCCACCAGGTGCTGCAGCTCGACGTCCAGCGGGATGGTCGTCACGGGAGTGGTGCCGGTGTAGGTGACGACCTGCTGGTTCGGTTCGGCGCCGAGGTGGCTGCCGGGGACGAGGCCGCCGAGCGCGATCCGGATGTCGCCGTCGTGCACGAAGACCTGGCCGGGGGCGACGGTGCCGGTCTGCGGCCAGCCGACGTCCGCCTGCCAGGTGGAGACGGCGGTGGCCGTCGCGGCGTCGTAGGTGTCGTCCACGTCGAGGTCGGTGTGGCCCAGGTCGTGCAGGCTCTGCTCGAGCTGCTCGACGTCGGTGCCCACGGAGCCGACGCCGAGCACCCGGTACGGCTGGACGGTGCCGTGCAGCAGCAGCACGGGCTCGTCGTCGACGGCGTAGACCGGCTCCCCGAGGCCCACGGTCGTGCCCGCACCGGCGACCCAGGTCACCACGCCGGAGTCCTGCTGCGCGACGAGCCCGACCGGCTCGCCGTAGGAGATCAGCCCGCCGACCTGCTGGGTCTGGGTGAGGGTGCCGCGGGTGACCTCGGCCGTGGCGGGCGGCAGGCCGTCGGCGTCCGGGGGCGGTGGCGGGCTGCCGCCGAAGCCGTGCGCCGCCGCGAGCGCCGCCCCGGCGGCCGCGACGATGCCCGCCCCGACCAGCAGGCGCCGTCGGACGGCGGTCCGGGGTGTCCTGGTGCGGGATGTCACGGTCACTCCCCGCTCAGGATGTCGCCACAGGCCTCGGCGGCCTGCTGGTAGGTGGGGTCGGCGCGGTCGATGCCGGTGTCGCCGAACAGCCCCTCGGGCCCGGGCTGCGGGTCCGGGAAGTCGGGCAGCCCGTTGTCGCGCATGCACGCGGCGAAGGCGAGGTAGACGTCCATGTCCTGGCCGCTGGTCTCGCCCCGGATGCCGGCGGGCAGCAGGTCCTGGCACTGCTCCATGGCGTCCTGCACGGCGGCGCTGCTCGGGTCCACCGAGTCGGCGAACTGCGGCAGGCCGGTCTCCGGGTCGGGGTCGGACACCTCGACACCGTGGTCCCGCATGCACTGGGCGTAGGCCTGCGCGTCGGGTGTCGGCTGCGCGGGGTCGCCGGTCCCGGCGGTGGTGCCCGGCCCGGCGTCCGGCGTCGTCCCGGGTGCGGTGCACCCGGTCAGCAGCAGCGCTGCCATGAGCGTGTCCGCCGCCGCGGCGAGGCTCCGTCGTGTTCTCACATCGTCCTCCAGGCTGGGGCGGCGTGGTCCGCCGCCGGTGCGACCAGTCCACGGGGCCGCCCGTAACGCCGCGGTAACCACGGGTGAGCCTGGTTATCCCGGCGTTATCCGCGATCGGCGACACTGGATCACGGGTGCCGAGGAACGAGGGAGGCCGGCGATGCGGGTGCTGGTGGTCGAGGACGAGCCGCGTCTGGCGGCCGCGATCGCGGAGGGCCTGGGCCGGGAGGCGTTCGCCGTCGACACGGCGCTGGACGGCGGGCGGGCGCTGGAGAAGGTCGCGGTCACGGACTACGACGTCGTGGTGCTCGACCGCGACCTGCCCGTGGTGCACGGCGACGAGGTGTGCCGCCGGATCGTCGCCGGGCCCGGCCGGTCGCGGGTGCTCATGCTCACCGCCGCCTCGGCGGTGCGTGCCCGGGTCGAGGGGCTGGCGATCGGCGCGGACGACTACCTCACCAAGCCGTTCGCCCTCGCCGAGCTGTCGGCCCGGGTGCACGCGCTGGCCCGCCGCGCGGTCCCGGCGGTGCGCCCGGTGCTGGAGCGGGGGGACGTGCGGGTCGTCCAGGCCACGCGGGAGGTCACCCGGGGCGGGGTCGAGGTCGCGCTCGCGAACAAGGAGTACGCGGTGCTGGTGGAGCTGCTCCGCGCCGACGGCGCGATCGTGTCGGCCGAGGAGCTGCTGGAGCGGGTCTGGGACGAGCACACCGACCCGTTCACCAACACGGTGCGCGTGACGCTGATGAAGCTGCGCCGCAAGCTCGGTGACCCGGACGTGATCCGCACCGTCCCGGGCGCGGGGTACCGGATCCCATGACGGGCCTCGGGCTGCGCGGCCGGCTCACCGTCCTGTACGGCACCCTGTTCCTCGTCGCCGGGGCTGCGATCCTGGGTCTGCTGTACCTCGTGGTGCAGGACCGGCTGGAGGCGGAGCTCGGCAGCGAGGCCGCGGACGACCGGCTGGCGCTGGTGCGCCAGGAGGCCGCGGCGTCCGGGCGGGACACCGTCACGCTGCCCGACGGCTCCACCGTGCCCGTCGAGGAGATCGCCGCCCAGATCCAGCAGGGCCGTGAGGACATCAAGGACGCCGCGCTGGACTCCCTGCTCGTCCAGGGCTCCCTGGTCGTGCTCGCCGTCGGTCTGGCCGCGGGCGCGACCGGGTGGGTGGTGGCCGGCCGGGGCCTGCGGCCCCTGCACGCCATCACGAGGACGGCGGAGCGGATCGCGAACGCGCGCGGACCGGAGCGTGACCTGTCCGAACGGCTGGCCCTGACCGGGCCGCGGGACGACATCAGGCGTCTGGCGGACTCGTTCGACGCGATGCTCACGTCCCTCGACGCCGCGTTCGACGCCCAGCGGCGGTTCGTCGCCAACGCCTCTCACGAGCTGCGTACTCCCCTGGCCCTGGAGCGCACGCTGATCGAGCTGGAGATCACGAAGCCCGCGGTACCCGGCGAGACCGCCCACCTCGGGCGGACCCTGCTGGAGCTCAACGAGAAGAGCTCCGCCCTCGTCGACCGCCTCCTGGTGCTCGCCGACAGCGCGAACCCGGTCGAGCACCCGGTCCGTGTCGACCTCGCCGACCTCGCCGGCGCCGCGGTGGCGGCCGTGACCGGGGCGCAGCAGCACGGTATCGAGATACGCACCGACCTTCGCCCGGCCCCGGCCACCGGCGACCCCGTGCTGCTGGAACAGCTCGTCCGGAACCTGGTCGAGAACGCACTCGTCCACAACGTCGACGGCGGCTGGGCGGCGGTGTCCACGGACACCGAGGGCGACGCGACGGTGGTATGCGTGAGCAACACCGGCCCGCGTGTGCTGCCGCACGAGGTGGACGGCCTGTTCGAGCCGTTCCGGCGGCACCGCGCCGACCGCACGCAGAGCGTCCAGACCGGCGCCGCACGCACCGGGTTCGGCCTCGGCCTCGCCATCGTCAAGGCCGTGACCGACGCCCACCACGGCACCCTCCGCGCCGTCGCCCGGCCGGAGGGCGGCCTCGAGGTCCGCGCGACGCTGCCGGGGCCTGCGGACGCCGGCGTGGTCTAGACCGTCCGTGCCCCCAGCCACGGCGCCAGGTGGTCCTCGCGCCAGAGCCACGCCACGCCGTCCGACACCTCCTCGGGTGTGCACAGGGCGGCCTCGAACGCCTCCAGCAGCCGCTGCCGCTCGGCGCCGGAGCCGTCGGCGGCCCCCACCACCACGATCCGGGTGTGCGGCACCGTCCCGGCGCACACCTCCGGCCACGGCCCCAGGTCCGCGACCGCGAGCTGGCCGCCCGCGCCGTCCCACAGGCAGGCGAGGCCGGGCCGGTCGGCCACGTGGAACACACCCCGCGCACGCAGCCGGCCGGCGCTGAGGTCCTCGATGCGGTCCAGCAGCCGTTCCGGGTGGAACGGCAGGGACGAGCGCAGCTCCAGCGTCCAGCTCCCGTCGCCGGGAGCGGCGCCGCTGACCACCACCGCGCCCAGCGGGTGAGCCCGCCGTTCGGCGCGCGACGGCGAGTGGCGTCCGGCGGCCAGGCCGGCCGCCGTCACGGCATGCAGGCCGTCCACGCGCCGCGTCCCGGCGCCGCGCAGCCGGTCCAGCAGGCCCGACGCCGTCGCACGCACGACATCGGCACCCAAACCTGAACCTGAGGTCGAACCTGAGGCCTCGCCCCGGCACGCCACCACGAGGTCCGCCTGCTCCACCTGCGCCGCGAGCGCCTCCCCCACCGAGCGCTCGTCGTCGGCCGTGAGCTCCAGGCCGCGTTCGGTGAGGGTGTCCTCGCCGAGCAGGTCGTCCTCGAAGGTGTCCAGGTCGACCACGGCGAGCGACGTCGCGATGCGGGTGTGCGCGAGCTGGCCGCCGGGCGCGGTCTCGGCGGCGAGCGCCCGCGCGGCCGGCAGAGGCTCCGCGCTGACCGGCAGGGCGAGCAGCACGTGGGACCAGCGGCCGTCGTGGGCGAGGCGGGCGATGGTGGGGACGGCGTCCTCCCGTACGGCGCAGGAGAGGCAGGCGTGCTCCAGGGGGACGAGCACGTCCTCGAGCACGCCGGTGGCGTCCTGGACCACGCGGCGGAGGTGGTCGGTGTGGATGTCGTGGCGTACGGCGACGACGCCGGGTGCGTCCATCAGCAGGCCGAACAGCGCGGAGTCGCGCAGCACGGGGTCGGTGCACGCCAGGACGCTGACCGGGATGATTCCGTGGCGCCGGCTGGTTCGGTCTCCGGTGGGGAACATGCTGCCTCCTCGCCCGGGGCCGGCCGCGGTGGCAGCCACGACCGGCCCGGAATAATTGATAACCGTTCTCAGTTCTGGTTCACTGTAGCGCGTCATGAGAACGGTTCTCATCCACGGCGGCCGCGAGGCCGGCGGAACACGCGGCGAGCCCGCCGCGACAGGAGGTCAAGTGTCAGCCAGATGCCAGGTGCTCGGCACCGTGCCGGGTTTCGGCCACTCGGTCTCGCACTCCCACGTGCGGACCAAGCGCCGGTTCGACCCGAACATCCAGAAGAAGCGCTACTGGGTCCCGTCGCTCGGCCGTCACGTCACGCTGCGCGTGAGCGCCCGCGGCATCAAGACGATCGACCGCCGGGGCATCGACGTCGTCGTCGCCCAGATCCTGGCCCGAGGGGAGAAGGTCTGATGGCCAAGAAGTCGAAGATCGCCGCCGACGCCCGGCGCCGCGAGCTGGTCGCCCGGTACGCCGAGCGCCGCGCGGAGCTGCGACGCACCCTGCGGAACCTGGACCTGCCCGACGCCGAGCGCACGGCCGCCGTCCGCGAGCTGGCCCGCCAGCCGCGCGACGCGAGCCCCACCCGCGTGCGCAACCGGGACGTGGTGGACGGCCGGCCCCGCGCCTACTCGCGCAAGTTCGGCCTCTCCCGCATCCGGTTGCGCGACATGGCCCACCGCGGCGAGCTGCCCGGCGTGACCAAGTCCAGCTGGTGACCTGACCCCCGAACCGAGAAGGAGGAGCGCCCCATGAAGGTTCGCGCATCCCTGCGTTCCCTGAAGGACAAGCCCGGCGCGAAGGTCGTGCGCCGCCACGGCAAGACGTTCGTGATCAACAAGCTCAACCCGCGCTGGAAGGCGCGCCAGGGCTGAGCGGAAGGAGCAAGCCATGAAGAACATCCACCCCACCTACGGCCCGGTCGTCTTCCGGGACGCGAGCGCCGGCTTCACGTTCCTGACCCGCTCCACGCTCGCGGGCGACACGGACTCCGGCCCCGGCCGCCCCACGGCGACCATCGAGTGGTCCGACGGCAACACCTACCCGGTGGTCGACGTCGAGATCAGCAGCGCCAGCCACCCGTTCTGGACCGGTTCGGCCCGCGTGGTGGACACCGCTGGACGCGTCGAGAAGTTCCGGCAGCGCTACGCCAACCGCGGTAACGACAACAGCAAGGGTGGTAAGTGATGGCCTCGCGCACCGACCTCCGTCCCGTCATCAAGCTGCGCTCGACGGCGGGCACCGGGTTCACCTACGTGACCCGCAAGAACCGGCGCAACGACCCCGACCGGATGGTGCTGCGCAAGTTCGACCCCGTGGCCCGCAGGCACGTCGACTTCCGCGAGGAGCGCTGACCCAGCGCTCCCCGAGCGCCGACTGAGAGGAGGCCGCCGTGGCGGTCCCCAAGAGGAAGATGTCCCGGTCCCGCACCCGGTCGCGGCGTGCGCAGTGGACGGCCCAGATCCCTGAGCTCGTCCCGGTGACCACCCCGGACGGGCGGCAGGTCCGGGTCCCGGCGCGCCTGGTCCCGGCGGTCCGCCGGGGCCTGGTCGTCCCCGACTGAGCCCGTCCGCACGAACGCCCGCCCGGCCTCCCGAGGGAGACCGGGCGGGCGTTCGTCGTGCGTCAGACCGTCGCGGGCGCGTCGACCACGACCTCCAGGCCGGCCACGATCTCGTCCGCCCAGGCCTTCGCGCGCTTGCCCGAGGGGTCGGCCACCAGCACGTGGCCGATCCGCTCGTTGTTGTCGCCCGGCCGCACGGCCCGGCCGGGCGCGGGCAGCTCGTGGCCGGCCACGCGCTCGTCCTCGGCCAGGCGTTCCGCACCCCGCACACCGCGCACGACGCCGTCCGACGGCGCCAGGAGGAACGTGACCGCCGCGCTGGCCGCCGCCGCGGGGCCCGGGGCGGGCTCGCGGCCGAGTGCCAGGTCCACGAGCACCCGCAGCGGGTTGAAGCCCGTGACCAGCCGCACCAGCTCGAAGATGTAGCCACCACCCTGCCGCGGGTTCACCTCGACCAGCCGGGGCCCGGCCGCCGTGAGGCGCACCTCGGTGTGGCTGATCCCGTGAGTCAGCCCGACGGCGTCGAGCACCGCGACGACGTGCTCCTCGATCGCCGCGCGGTCGGCAGGGTCGAGCGGGGCCGGGAACAGGTGCCCCGACTCGACGAAGCCGGTTCCGGCCTCGACGTCCGGTTCGGCGACCGACTTCGCGGTGATGCCCAGCACCCGCGTGACGCCGTCGCGGGTCACGGCCTCGACGCTGTACTCCGGCCCCTCCAGCACCCGTTCGAGCAGGGCGAGGCGCTCCAGCGGCTGGTCGCGGGTGTTGCGCTCGGGACCGGTGACCTCCGCGAAGGCGATCGCGAGACCGGACTCGTCGGTCACCTTGCGCACGGCGGTCCCGGAGTTCATGTCCACCGGCTTGACCACCAGCGGGTACCCGAGGTCGGCGGCGGCCTTGTGCGCCTGCTCCCACGTGGCCGCCACCGCGAACGGTACGTCCGGCACGCCCGCCGCGGCGAGCGCCCCGCGGACCAGGTGCTTGCGCGTGGCCGTGCGCAGCGCCTCGGCCGGCGCACCGGGCAGACCCAGCTCCTGGGCGACCACGGCCACGGCGGGCAGGTAGTAGTCGCAGGTGGTGAGCACGCCGTCGACGGGGTGTCGCGTGGCGACGTCCCGGGCGGCGGTGGCGAGCGCGGCGTCGTCGTTGGTCTCGGCGACCACGACCTCCGCGGCGAGCGCCAGCACGGGATGGGCGGTGCCGTCGGGCAGCCGGTACAGGTCCGGGTCGCGCGTGACCAGCACGTACTCGTGACCGGCGGCGCGCAGCAGGGGCGGGAGCATGAGGCCGGTGGACTGCAGCCAGCTCTCGATCATGAGCAGGTTCGCCACGTCAGCACACCTCGCCGGGGCAGGCGCTAACGGGAGTCGTTCTCAACATGCCGCACAGCCTGCCACGGATCCGCCGGCCGTTCTCGCCGTCCGTCCGCGACCTGTGGAAAACCAGGTCGGGGGCGTGCGAGGACCAGGCGGTGGACAGGCACCCCGGTTGTCACGGCATGCGGGACGCGTATCATGGACAGCGCGAGGGGCAGTAGCCCCGAGTAGTGAGCCCGGGAGCCTACCCGTCAGGTGGGTAACCCGGGCTTCGCGCTGTCTAGGCCGACAAGTCTTCCGTCCGCACCACGAGCCCGCGAACCTTGTCCTTCCAGACTCCACCACGCTGCCAGCACCACGCGATGGCGTCGGCCGCCCAGAGGAGAGGCTCCTCGTCGACGAACACATGGCTCTCGCGCACGAGAGGCACGACGGGGTCGGGGCGGCGAGGAGTGTGCACTGAGATCCTTGGTGGCTGCGAGGGGAAGCACGAAGGCGAAGTCCGCACTCGCGAACTTCGCCTTCTCTAGCCCCCAGGCTACGGCCCCTCAGGCCACCTGTCGCGCCAGGATCGGGTCCCGACCCGACTGCTACAGCACCCCGTCCGGGAGCGACGGGTGTTCGTCCGCCGAGGGCTTCGGGCGTGGGATGAGCAGCGCCAGGACCGTGCACACGAGCGAGGCGAGCAGGCCGAGCAGGAGGGCCGTGCGGAACGCGTCGTCGGAGGGCACCGGGATGCCCTCGTACTCGGCGCCGCCCGCCGCGAGCACCCCGCCCACGACGGCGGCGGCCGACGTCGTGCCCAAGGACCGCATGAGGGTGTTCAGCCCGTTGGCGGCGCCCGTCTCGTGCGACGGCACCACCCGCATGATGAGGGCGGGCATCGCCGCGAACCCCAGGCCGATCCCGACACCCACCACGAGGTTGACCACCAGCACGGACCACACGTCCAGGTCGACCACGACGGCGATCACGTAGGACGCCGCGATCACGGCCGACCCCGCGGCGAGCAGCGGCTTGGGTCCGATCCGGTGCTCGAGACGGCCCGCCACGGGCGACATGGCGAGCATCACGAGGCCGGACGGCATGAGGACCAGACTGGCGTGCATGAGGCTGAGGCCCAGGCCGCCGGCCGCCGTCGGCAGCTCGAGGAGCTGCGGGAACACGACGTTCGAGGCGAACAGCGCGAAGCCCATCGCGATCGAGGCGAGGTTGGTGAACAGCACCGTGCCGCGCGCCGTCACCCGGAGGTCCACCAGCGGCTCCTCGACCCGCAGCTCGTACCAGCCCCACACCAGCAGCACCGCGAGCCCGCCGAGCAGCAGCCCGAGCGTGCGGGACGAGCCCCAGCCCCAGTCGTTCCCGCGCGAGACCGCCAGCAGCACCCCGGTCAGGCCGAGTGCGAGCCCGGCCACCCCGACGACGTCGAGCCGGCCGCCCGTGCGCAGGGTGCTCACGGGTACCACCCACGCGACCAGCGCCAGCGCGAGCAGACCGATCCCGGCCGCGACCCAGAACACGACGTGCCAGTCGTAGCGCTCGGTCACGAACGCGCTGATCGGCAGCCCGAGCGCACCCCCGACGCCGAGGGTCGCGCTGACCAGGGCGATGCCGGAACCGAGCCGGTCGCGGTGCAGCACGTCGCGCAGGATCGAGATGCCGAGCGGGACCACACCCATGCCCATGCCCTGCAGCGCCCGCCCGACGATGAGCAGCACCACCGACGGCGACAGCGCCGCGACCACCGAGCCCAGCGCCAGCAGCCCGAGCAGCGCGAGCGCGACGGTCTTCTTGCCGTACATGTCGCCGAGGCGCCCCGAGATGGGCGTGCAGATCGCCGCCACGAGCAGCGTGACGGTGATGACCCAGGCGGTCACGTCGCGGGACACCCCCAGCAGCACCGGCAGCTCCGCCTGGATCGGCAGCAGGATCGTCTGCATGAACGACGCCCCCATGCCGGCGAACGCGAGGACGGCGATCACCAGGCCCGGGCGCGGCATCCGCGTGAGACGGGAACGGTCCTGACCACCGGGAGGAAATCGGAACTTCATGCGCGGCGGACGACCCTTCGACGAGCGGACGGACCTCGGCACGCTCGGTGTGCTCGCAGCACGAGCACCGCCCGGGGCACGAGGGGGATACCTGCACCTTACATAGTTGCCCGCGCCAACCGAGCCTCTCCGTCGCCAGGACAGGCAGGCGCACCTGATGAACCGCCGAGAACAGGCCGGTCGGGCGAGCCGCTGAGCACCATGAGCGCCTCGCCCGACCGACCGGTTCGAGGGAGCCCAGGAACCTCGGCCGCGGCACATCGCCGGCCCGCACGACCTAGGCTGCCGACATGCGCGTGCTGATCGTGGAGGACGAGCCCTACCTGGCCGAGGCCGTCCGGGACGGACTCCGGCTGGAGGCGATCGCCGCTGACATCGCCGGGCACGGCGACACCGCCCTGGAGCTGCTCGGCATCAACTCCTACGACCTCGTGGTGCTCGACCGGGACATCCCCGGCCCGTCCGGCGACGAGGTCGCCCGGCGGATCGTCGCCTCCGGCAGCGGCCTCCCGATCCTCATGCTCACGGCGGCCGACCGGATCGACGACAAGGTCTCCGGGTTCGAGCTCGGCGCCGACGACTACCTCACCAAACCGTTCGAGCTCCGTGAGCTCGTCATGCGCCTGCGGGCGCTCGACCGCAGGCGCGCGGTCAGCAGACCGCCCGTGCGGGAGGTCGCAGGCCTGCGGGTGGACCCGTTCCGCCGGGAGGTCTACCGGGACGGCCGCTACGTCGCGCTGACCAGGAAGCAGTTCGCGGTGCTCGAGGTGCTCGTCGCGGCCGAGGGCGGCGTCGTCAGCGCCGAGGAGCTCCTGGAGCGGGCATGGGACGGGAACGCGGACCCGTTCACCAACGCCGTGCGCATCACCGTCTCCGCGCTGCGCAAGCGACTCGGCGAACCCTGGGTCATCGCCACCGTGCCCGGGGTGGGCTACCGCATCGACACGGGGTCGCCTGTCGACCCGGGTGCAGGGTCCGGCGCCGGGCAGGAGGTCGCGGACCATGGCTAGGCGGCCCGGGATGAGCGTCCGCCTCAAGCTCACCCTCAGCTACGCCGGCTTCCTCATGGTGGCCGGCGTCCTGCTGCTCGCGGTGGTGTGGCTCTTCCTGCTGCGCTACGTACCCGAGGTGATCCACACGCCCGAGTCGAGCTCGCCGCCCGGATTCCCCGGGCCCTCGTTCATCCCCGACCAGGGCGACCTGACGCGCGCCTTCTTCCCGCGTGCCCTGGTCGCGCTGGGGCTCCTGCTCGCGTTCGGGCTGCTCGGCGGCTGGCTCCTCGCCGGCCGCATGCTGAGCCCGTTGAGCCGCATCACCGAGGTCACCCGGAGCGTGGCGCAGGGGTCGCTCACCCACCGGATCCGGCTCCCCGGCCGGCGTGACGAGTTCCGCGAGCTCGCCGACGCGTTCGACACCATGCTCGCGCAGCTCGAGGCCCACGTCACCGAACAGCAGCGGTTCGCCGCCAACGCCTCGCACGAGCTGCGCACCCCATTGGCGATCACCCAGACGCTCCTCGACGTCGCGCGCAGCGACCCCGACACCGACGCCCGCGAGCTCGTCAGACGGCTCCATGCCGTCAACGCCCGGGCGATCGACCTCACGGAGGCCCTGCTGCTGCTCAGCCGCGCCGACCAGCGGTCCTTCGCCCGCGAACCGGTCGACCTGTCCCTGGTCGCCGAGGAGGCCACCGAGACGCTGCTCCCCCTCGCCGAGGAACGCGGCATCACCCTCGAGACCTCCGGCGACATCACCCTGGCCGGCGGATCGCCGGCTCTCCTGCTGCAGCTCACGACGAACCTCGTGCACAACGCCATCGTGCACAACCTGCCCGACCACGGGACCGTGTGGGTCAGCACCCGGACCTCGCCGCGTGGCGCGCAGCTCACCGTCGAGAACACCGGGCCGGCCCTCACCCCGATGCTCGTGTCGACCCTCACCGAGCCGTTCCGGCGCGGCGCCGCCCGGATCCGCAGCGATCACGCGGGCGTCGGTCTCGGCCTGGCGATCGTCAGGAGCATCACCCAGGCGCACGACGGGACCCTCACGCTCGCGCCACGGCCCGACGGCGGACTCCGCGTCACCGTGGAGCTGCCTGCCACGCAGAGCCCGTAGGCACCTATCGGCGACGTATCGAAAAACCGAGACGTCCTGGCAACATCGTCCCCGCTGGGCTGGGGGCATGACCCGACAGAACCTCTCGGTACCCCCGGCGCACGCCACCGCTCGCACCAGGCGCACCCGCGGTCGCCCGACGGCGGCACCGCTGGCCGCCGCAGCCGTCCTGCTGCTCGTCGTCCTCGGTGCCTATCCCCTGCTCGACCGTGCCGGCTCACCCGTGGTCCAGGCCGTCGACAAGGTCCTCGACCCCGGATCGGCCCCGTCCGGGTCGACCGGCATCGGAGGCGGCGAGATCCCCGGCGGCGCGGCCACGGTCGACGACGACCTTCCCGGGATCACCCGGCTGGACCCGGCGCTCGCCGACGCCGTGCGCCAGGCCGCCGCCGACGCTGCCACCGACGGTGTCGAGCTCTGGATCACGAGCGGCTGGCGCAGCCCCGCGTTCCAGCAGAGCCTGCTCGACGAGGCGGTCCGCGAGCACGGCAGCCTCGAGGCCGCCCGGCACCTGGTCGCCACGCCCGAGACGTCCGCCCACGTCACGGGCAAGGCTGTCGACATCGGGCCGACCGAGGCGGACTACTGGCTCATCGAGCACGGCCCGGGCTACGGGCTGTGCCAGGTGTACGCGAACGAGATCTGGCACTTCGAGCTCCTGACCACGCCGGGCGGCACCTGTCCCCCGCTGCTGGAGGACGCCACGGCGGGCTGAGCCGCGTGCCTGTGCCCCTCGGCCGGCCGGGTCAGGGCGCCGGCCCTGACCCGGACCAGGTCAGGATTCCAGCGCGCCCGGCCCGGGGACGACGGCGACCTCCTGAGGCGCGAGCTCCCGGCCGTCCTCGGCTATGAAGGAGAGGCGCACGGGCGCCTCCGTGTCCCGGTCGACGTAGGCGACCGAGGGCCCGAAGCCGGAGGGCCGGTGCACATCACCCCACGCGACGAAGGCCGCCATGACGGTCTTGAGCTCGGCTCCCGCCGGGGTGAGCACGTACTCGTCGCGCTGCCGCTGACCCGCGTCGCGGTACGGCTGACGTTCCAGCACGCCGCCCTCGACCAGGGTCTCCAGGCGTGCGGTGAGCACGTCCGGGGCGATGCCCAGCCGCGCCCGGAAGTCGGCGAACCGGGTGACGCCGAAGAAGGCCTCGCGGACCACGAGCAACGTCCACTTCTCCCCCAGGATCTCCAGGCTGCGGGCCACGGAGCAGCGGGCGTTGCGTTCACGGGGCGTTGTGCTCATGACCACATCCTATCTGAGTTGTGGATTCCAACCTAGATGCTAAGTTGTGAATCCCAACTCAGACAGGAGTCCTCCCGATGGCTTTCACCTGGGCAGCACGCGGCAGCCGCTGGGCGGCAGCGTCCGCCGTGGCCCTCGCGCTCTGGGCGTCTGCGGCGCCGACGCTGGTGTACCCCGTGTACGCCGCGCAGTGGCACCTGACGACGGCGGTCACCACCACGGTGTTCGCCGCCTACCCCGTCGCCCTGATCGCGACGCTCCTGCTGCTCGGCGGGCTCGCGGAGAGCGTGGGCAACCGCGGCGCGATCCTCGCCGGTCTCGGCGTCCTGGGCCTCGGCGCCCTCACGTTCCTGCTGGCACCGAACCTCGCGCTGCTGCTCGTGGGGCGCGCGCTCATGGGCGTCGGCGTGGGGCTCAGCCTCGGCCCGGCCACCAGCGTGATCGCCGCCTCCGGGCCGGACGACGGCCGGGACCGCACCGGCGCCGTCACCGCGGGGGCGTCGGCGGTGGGCCTGATCACCGCGCTGCTCGTCGGCGGCGCCACCGTGCAGTTCACCGCCAACCCGCTGCACGCGGGCTACGGGGTGCTGCTCGCCGGCGTGGTCGTCGCCATGGTGGCGGCCTGGTACCTGCCGCGCCGCGCCCGGAGAGCTCCGGCACGCTGGCGCCCCCGTCCGCTCGCGGCGCCGCGGCACCGCCTGCCGTTCGTCGCGGGCGCGCTCGGCGTCTCGGCCGCCTACGCGCTCGGCGCGATCTTCCTCGGCATCGGCGCCCAGTTCGCCCGCGACACCGTGCGGTCCGACGACGCCTTCGTCAACGGCGCGGTGCTGGCCCTGTCCGCGGCCGCCATCGGGGTGACCGCCCTGCTGACCGGCCGGCTGCGGGCGTCCACCGCGGTGCGCCTCGGCGCCGGAGCCGCGCTCGCCGCCCAGGGGCTGATGCTCGTCGCGGGCACCACCCACTCGATGCCGCTGCTGATCGCCTACTCCCTCGTGGGCGGCGCCGGCTACAGCCTCCTGTTCTCCGGCGGCGTCACCCTGGTCACCCGCAGCGCGAGCCCCGCGCACCGGGCCGCGACCACGTCGTCGGCCTATCTGGTCGCCTACCTCGTCCAGGCCGTCGTGGCCGTGAGCGTCGGCCGCCTGGCCACCGGGCTCGGCCTGCAGGTCGCACTCGCCGCAGGCAGCGCGACCGTCGCCGCGCTCGCCCTGGCTGCCGTCCTCACCGCCCGTGGCCGGACAGTCGTGCCCGACGCGGTCAGACCCGCGACGGTCACCCCCGCCGCGCCGTCCACCCCCACCGATTCCCCGTCCTACCACCTGATGAGAGCGAGCTCGTGATGACTGCCCTGAAGAATGCCGTGGTCCTGGTCACCGGCGCGAACGGCGGCCTCGGCCGCGCGTTCGTCGCCGAGGCCCTCCAGCGGGGCGCCGCCAAGGTCTACGCCAGCGCCCGGACCCCACGGGAATGGACCGACCCCCGCGTGGTGCCGCTGCCGCTGGACATCAACTCCCCCGAGTCGGTCGCCGCGGCGGCCGAGCAGGCCGGCGACACGACGGTCCTGATCAACAACGCCGGGATCTCCGACGGCGGGCAGCCCGTGCTGACCACGCCGATCGACACCGTGCGCGCGGTGTTCGAGACCAACGTGTTCGCGCAGGTCGCCGTCACGCAGGCCTTCGCGCCCGTGCTGGCCGGGAACGGCGGCGGCGCCATCGTCAACCTGCACTCGGCGCTGAGCTGGCTCGCCCTGGGCACCTACTCGGCGACCAAGGCGGCCTTCTGGTCGTTCAGCAACGCGCTGCGCGTGGAGCTGCTGGGCCAGGGCACGCATGTGCTCGGGGCCCACCTGGGCTACACCGACACCCCGATGATCGCCCGCCTGGACGTGCCCAAGGAGGACCCGCGCGACATCGTTGCGGCCATCTTCGACGGTCTGGAGGCGGGCGAGCCGGAGGTGCTCGCCGACGACACCAGCCGCCGGGTCAAGCAGGCGCTGTCCGGCCCGCTGTCGGCGCTCTACCCGCAGCTCCAGGCAGCGGCTTCCTGAGGCCCGCCCGTCCTGGCGCTTGCGGCGGCGTTGCTGCCGCAGGCGTCAGGACGTCGCGCCTCCGGGCGTGCCCAGGACCCGCGGCACATCGCCCGCCGGGCCGGGGAGCGGGCAGTCAGGCCTCCGCCACCCCCGCCACCGCCTTGGTGCGCGAGCGCCCCGAACCGTCCTTGAGCACCACGTACTTGAGGTCCACGTGCGGCTCCAGGGCGCTGTACTTGTCGTTCGGCGCGCCGATCACGAGCTGGAAGCCCAGGCCGCGCCAGGCGCCCACGGCCCGGCCCGTGAACCGGGCGTCGGCCTTGATCAGGGCCTCGTCCAGGAACACCGGCGCGTAGCGCGGCCGTTCCGCCCCGGCGTCGCCGAGCTGGTAGCGCAGGGCCGCGCCGACGATGAACGCGACCAGCTCCTGCGACTCGCCACCGGACTTCTCGCCGATGCCGTCGTAGTGCGCCACGTGGTTGCCGTCCAGGTCCACCTTCTCGGCGCTGAGCCGCACGTGCCGCCGCACGTCCACCAGGTCCGCGAAGTCGGGCGAGCCGCGACGGATGCGGTCCACCACCCGGGCCATCCGCAGGTAGCGCCGCTCACGCTCGGCGTCGGTGGCCTCACGGGTCAGCGCCTCGCGCAGGGAGCGCAGCTCCTTGCGGAACGCGCCGACGACGGCGGACTGGTTGTCGCGCGCGTCGATCCGGAGCCGGTGGTCGTCGTCCGCGAACGGCAGGTTCGCCAGGATCTCGTTGACCGGCCCGATCCGTTCCTTGATCTCGCGCACCGCCCCGGCCAGCGCGCTGTGCAGGTCGGTGAGGTCGTTCCCCGACAGCCGCAGCAGGCTGTTGCGCCACTCGGCCTCCAGCTCGTGCAGGCCGTTGGTCTCCAGGTCGGTGAGGATCCGCTCGTAGTCGGCGAACGACTCGTCGGGGTCGGTGCCCAGGTTGGGGTCGTGCCAGCGTTCCTTGAACGTCTCGAACGTGCGCCGCAGCGCCTCCCGGGCCGTGCCGAGCGCGGTCTGCGCGGCCTCCCGGTCCGCCCGGAGCCGTTCGGTGGCCTGGCGCAGCGCACTGTCGAACGCCGCGAGCGCCTCCGCAGCGTCGCCGTGCCCGGTGTCGGGCCCGGCGGCGTCGAACAGCCCGTCGAGGTACTCACGCTGGTCGGGTGCGACGGTGGTGCCGGCGTCCTCGGCGGCGTCGAGCGCCTGCTGGGCCGCGTCGACCTCGTCGGTGACGGCGGTCCAGCGCTGTTCGAGGGCCTCGGCCGCGGCGCGCGTCTTGCCGAGGTTCTGGTTGAGCTCGTCGATCTGCCGCTCGAGCGTGCCGGCCTGCTCGCGCAGTCGGGTGATCTCGGGGTTGCCCGCGGTGACCTCGTCGATCACGGCGGCCCACCGGTCGCGCTCGGCCTCCACCGCGGCCACGTCGACCTGGTCCCAGACGAGCCCGCTGACGGTGCGGTACGCGTCGAGCTCGTCGTCGTGCCGGTTCAGCAGGTCCTCGGCGTCCTGGACGTGCTGCTCCACCTCAGCGAGCCGGCCTCGGGCCCGCGCGATCCGTTCGTCGAGCTCGGCCAGCGCGCGGCCGTTGGTGAAGCCCAGCACGTTGCCGCGCAGGTTGCCGCCGTGCGCGCCCCGGTGCCCCTCGGACTGCTGCCCCAACCGGGTCAGGGCCATCGTGTGCTGCCCGAGCTGCCCGGGCGTGTCCACGCAGACGTACGCGAAACGCTGCGCCAGCTCGTGCTTGAGCCAGCCCGCGAACGGCCCGCCGCGCACGTCCAGGCGGCCGGGCAGGGTGCGCGAGTCGAGCCGCACGTCGTCGCGCAGGCCGGTGGGGACGCCCTCGAAGCGGATGCGGGTGGTGGTGGGCACGCTGTCGATGGCCTTGCGGAAGGACTGGATGCGCGCGGTGTCGATGAGCATCTTGGTCGCGAAGCCGCCGAGCGCCAGGTTGAACGCGCCGCGCCAGGGCTCGAACTCGGTGCGCACCTCCAGCAGCTCGCCCACGAAGGGCAGGTCCTCGGGTGTCAGCCCCGCCGCCTCGGCCAGCACGGCGCGGGCCCGGTGCAGGTGGTCGGGGATGTTGCCGCGCCGGTCCGCGGCCGCCGCCCGTTCGGCCTCCAGGTCGGCCAGCTCGGCGCGCGCGGTGCTGCGCAGCGCCATCGCCTCGCCGAACCCGTCCCGGGCCGCCTTCCTCGCACCGGCGTCGTCCAGGGCTGCTCGCGCACGGGCAGCCACCGCCGAGAACTCCGCCTCGGTGGTGACCGTCGCGTCCAGCACGCCGAGGGCGTCGTCCAGGCGCCCGCGGGCGCGCGCGACATCGGCCAGCCGTGCGCGGACGCCCTTCAGCTCGCGCTGCGCCGTGGCCAGGCGGTCGCCGCCGGACGCACGCAGCGTCTCCTGCACGCCGTCCAGCTCCGCCTTGGCGGCGGCGATCCGGGACTCGGTCTCCGCGGCGAGCGCGTGCGCGTCGCGGTGGCCCGCCTGCAGCTCGTGCTCGACGGCGCGCAGCAGCCCGAGCCGCCGCTCGTTGCGCCACAGCGCGGCCGGCGCGGCGTCGTCGGTGAAGGAGCCGATCTGGTCGATGACGCGCAGGCGCTCGCCGGAACGGCCGACGGCGGCGTGGTGCTCCCGGATGGGCGACAGTGCGCCCACCTGCTGGCGGGCGGTGATCATCTGCTCGCGGGTGCCGGCGAGCTCGTCGAAGTGCTCCACGACCTCGTCGGCCTTCGCGAGCGTCTCGGGCTCCTCCAGGACCATCGCCTTGTACAGGGCGTCGACGGTGGTGATCTGCTGGCCGGCCTGGATGCGGCCGAGCAGGGCGACGGCCTTGTTGCCGTCGCCGGACGCGCCGATGCCGAGCGTCGAGTGCAGCCGGGCCGTGAGCTCCCGGTCGGTGTCGAAGGACACGAGCCCGGCGTCGGTCACGGCCGCGCGGGCGAACCGCTGGGCGGCGGCCCGCTCCAGGCCGCGCAGGTCGAACGGGCCGTCGCAGGTGGCGCGCAGCGCCACGACCTCCTCCAGCGTGCGCGCGGCGGCGGGCACGTACCAGGCGCGGACGGCGGTGAACTCGGTGCCGGACTGGTCGGCCCACGTCATGGCGATGGCCGACCAGGTGTCGCGCCCGTCGCCGCGCAGCACGCGCTGCCGGGTGCCGTCGTCGGTGCGCGACTCGTCGATCTTGCCGCGCGCGTAGGACAGGATGTTGCGCTGGTCCTTGCCGCGCGGCCGCCCCACGACGCTGCCGTTGGACGCCCCGTTGAACGGGGTGGTGTGCGGCATGAGCAGCGCGATGTAGGCGTCCATCAGGGTCGACTTGCCCGAGCCGGACCCGCCGGACAGCAGGGTCGCGGTGGGCGCCAGGCGCACGCGGTGGTGGCCGTCGTACCCGCCCCAGTTGACGAGCTGGAGGTCGCGCGCGACCCACTGCTGCCCCGTGGAGGCCGCCGGGATCATCCCGAACAGGGTGTCGATCATCGTCATCGTGCGTCCTCCTCGCCCGCCGCCGTGGCGGCGGTGTCCTCGTCGCGGACGCCGTTCTGCTCCCGCAGCCAGGCGCGCAGCTCCACGAGCCGCTCGTTGCTCAGCACGATCTCGACCAGCGGGGTGACGCGGTACCGGCCCTCGGACTCCTCCTCGACGAGCCCCTCCTTCTCCAGCCGTCGGACGGCGTTGCGGATCTCGGTCTGCCGGGTGGCCAGGTTCCTGTCGTCCGGGTCGAAGTAGGTCAGCACGGTCTGCTCGACCTCCTCGACGTCGACGCGGGCGGACGACTCGCCCGCACCGCGCTCGCGCTGGAACACGGTGCGCAGGTGCACCAGGACGAGGGTCTCGGCGCGCGTGTAGGGGTCGTCCTTGAGCAGGATCGGCACCTCGGTCTCGGCGGAGCGCACCTGCTGCTTGTACGCCACGCCGCGGTCGTGGTCCACGACGAGGTGCACGTACAGGTCGTGCAGCCGGGACTCGATCACCTGCTGGTTCTCCAGCAGGGTGCGCCACTGCGCCCGGTCGCGGTCGGCCACCAGGAACCTGCGCTGCAGCAGGCGCACCAGCACGCGGCGCACGGGGGCGTCCAGCGTGCCGGTGTCGCCGGCGAACTGGCCGGCGTCGTCCTCCTCCATCGGGACCGGGTCGACGAACGCCTCGGCAGGCGGCTGCTCGCCCGTGAGCTCCTCGGCGGGGGCGTCCTCGACGGCGGTGTCACTCATCGTTCGTGTCCTTGTCTTCCCTGGCGTCTTGCGTGGTCCGTACCGTCACGCCGCCGAACGCGAACCGCCGGCGGGAACCGTCGGGGCGCACGGCCTCGACGACGGCCACCTGGTCCGTCTCGGTCATGCCGTCCTGGTGGGCGATCTCCAGCAGCCCCAGCAGGTCGACCGGCCGTCTGATCCGTTCGGGTGCGGCGCCGAACGCCGCCGCGAGATCGGCCTCGCCGGACTGGCCCGCGAACCCGGCCGTGAAACCGGCGAGGTGCTCGCGCAGCTCGGCGTAGTGCGGGCCGCCCCACTCGCGGGCGCCGTCCTCCAGGTCGGCTTCCGCGTCGTCCCACGCCCGCAGCGGGGCGGGCGGCTGCGGCGGCCGCAGGTCGCTCGTCGACTGGCGCAGGTGCGCCACGCCGGCCACCGGCAGGCGGCGCAGCGGGGCCACCTCCTGGCTGCGCCGGGTGCCCGGGATCCAGCCCTGGAGGCCGATCATGACCTCGCGCAGCAGCTCGTCGACCTGCCGGTCGCGCAGCGGGTCGTGGTTGCGCACCTGCGTGGTGATGACGTGGGACGCCTGCCGCTGGGCCTTGATCACCTCCGCGACACCCTGCTCGATCCGCCGCCCGATGTCGCGCAGCTCGGCCCGCTGCTGCGCCGGCAGACGGCCCGTGAACCGGTGCCGCAGCACCGTGTCGAGCTGGACGGACAGCTCGTCGATCCGTTCCGGGTCACCGATCAGGCGCAGCGCGCCGGCGAAGGCGCGCCCCTCCGGCGTCGCGGTCATCACCTGCTCGCCGCGCTCCAGGTACTCGCGCAGCACGTCGCCCGACGGGCGCTCGTCCTGCCGCAGGGCCGCCACCACGTCACGCTGCATGGCCCGGAGCGACTCGGCGACGCGCGCGAAGTCGGCAGGCAGCTCGCGCACGAGGTGCAGCACGTTCTCCGCCTCCTCCAGCAGCTCGTCCTCACCCACCTCGTCGACCTCACCGGTCCGCTGGATCCGCGCCAGCTCGTCCTGGAGCCGCCTGATCTGCGCGTCCAGGCGCGACATCCGCACCAGCACGTCGGGGTCGGCGTCCTGCGCCAGCCGCTCGACGGCGTCCAGGAGCGTGCGCACGCGCGACTGCGAGACCCGCGCCCGCGCGCCCCCGGCCCGCCCTGCGACCTCCAGCGCGCCGACCGCGTGCGCCGACAGCTGGTACACCTCCACGTCTCCGTCGACGATCTGCCGTTTCAGCCAGCCGACGTCGGCCCACTGGCGGCACAGCTCACGCGCGCTGCCCAGCGGGATCGCCCGGGTGCCGTCGGCGTGCAGCTCGTAGCCCTGCGCCCGGAGCTGGTCGAGCGCGTCACCGATCTCGGTGTGCGCCTCCGCCACGGGCACGGTGGGCCGCTCGGGTGTGAACACGAGCGACAGCAGCGACACCACCAGCGGCGCGTACCTGCGGTGCAGCAGGTCGAGCATCGGCTCCTGGAAGGCGCGGAGCGCGCCGAGGTAAGCACCCTCTGCACGAGTAATCATCGCCGCTCAGAGTACGTGGGACCACGGACATCCACGCTCCCGTCGTCCACAGGCCCCGGCTCGCGGGCCGATCAGACCGCCGGGGGCGTGACGGGTTCCCCGGAAGCGGGCGGCAGCAGCTGCGCAGCGAGCGAGCGAGCCGTCTCCGCCAGCGTGCCGACGTCCATCCCGGTGCGCCCCATGAAGGTCAGGCCCTGCTGCGCGGCGAGCAGCGCCCGGGCGGTCCGGACGGGGTCGGAGGTGTCCGGCAGGTCGCCCTC
Source organism: Promicromonospora sp. MS192 (assembly GCF_049532985.1). GTDB lineage: Bacteria > Actinomycetota > Actinomycetes > Actinomycetales > Cellulomonadaceae > Promicromonospora. The sequence goes on from NZ_CP186693.1 coordinate 2,391,470, forward strand.
GGCCTGCGCACGGCGCACGGCCTCGGCCAGGACCGCCGTCGTCGCCTCGTACGCCTGCCGGGCCTCGGTCGCGACCACGGGATCCGCGGCCGCGAGCTCCGTGGTGCTGTTCGCGAGCAGGCAGCCCCGGCGGGCGGACGCGCCGTCGGGGTCGCCTGCCGTCGCCACCAGGAAGTTGCGCAGGGCGTCGATCGCGCGCGGCGCGGCGTCGACCGACCGTCGCAGCCCCTGTTCGAGCGACTCCACGTAGCGGCGCAGCACCCGCAGGAAGAGCTCGTGCTTGTCCCCGAAGGCGGCGTAGAGGCTGCCCTTGCCCAGCCCGCTCACCCGCATGAGGTCCTGGAGCGACGTGGCGGCGTAGCCCGCGTCCCAGAACTGGTCGCAGACAGCATGCAGCACCGCGTCCTCGTCGAACTGTCTCGGCCTGGCCATGCGCCCAGGATAGAAGATTCTTGACCGATCGGTCCAACACTCCTAATCTGGACCGGCCGGTCAACAATCCAGCACGAGGCGTCCGCGGCCGGACGGACATCCACCTCGACGCAGCCACCACCACGAAGGACACATCGTCATGGGTCAGCTGACCAACAAGACCGCTCTGGTGACCGGCGGGAACTCGGGCATCGGCCTCGCGGCCGCACAGCGGTTCGTCGACGAGGGCGCCCGGGTCTACCTCACCGGCCGCCGCAAGCCGGAGCTCGACGCCGCGGCCGAACGGCTGGGCGACCGCGCCGTCGCCGTCCAGAGCGACGTCTCCGACCTGGGCGACCTCGACCGGCTGTTCCAGCGCATCGCCGACGACGGGAGCCGGCTCGACGTCCTCTTCGCGAACGCCGGCGGAGGCGAGGCGCTCCAGCCCCTGGACACCCTCACCCCGGAGAGCTTCGACCACACCTTCGGGATCAACGTGCGCGGCACCGTCTTCACGGTCCAGAAGGCGCTGCCGTTGCTCAACGACGGCGGCAGCATCGTGCTGACCGGTTCCAGCTCGGCGAGCCGCGGCGTGGCCGGGTTCGGCGTCTACTCCGCCACGAAGGCCGCCCTGAGCCAGTTCGCCCGCGTCTGGGCGGCCGAGCTCGCGCCCCGCGGCCTGCGGGTCAACACGGTGGTGCCCGGACCCACGGACACCCCCGGGCTGCGGGGCCTGGCGGCGGACCCGGCCGAGGTCTCCGCCATGCTCGACGGCATGGCCGCCAGCACGCCGCTGAACCGGCTCGCCGACCCCGCCGAGATCGCGAACGCCGTGCTCTTCCTGGCCTCCGACCAGTCGAGCTTCATGACGGGCAGCCAGCTCTTCGTGGACGGCGGCGAGGTGCAGGTCTACCCCTGATCCCCGGCCGCCACCGGGCCCGGGCGCCCGGCGCGGACCTGCGCCAGCCGGTGGCGCAGGTCCGCGTCGGTGAGCGTGCCCACGTCGTCCACCCACTGCTCGACACCACCCCGGTGGCCCAGCGCCCGCACCTCCGGGTCGGCGACGGCGGAGCGCAGCACGCCGGCCACGTCGCGCACACCCGTGAACGGCCGGTCGAAGAACGGCTCGCACGCGGCGCCGTCGAGCACGGGCAGCCCGACGGCACGCTGCCGCTCGTGCAGCGCGTCGCACGCGCCGCGCAGCGCGGCGTCGCGCTCCTGCCAGGTCGCGGCGGCGAGCGCGTCGTCCAGGTGCCCGGTGACCGACGGCGCCACCGGCAGCCGGGCGAACGACGTCCCGGCCCACTTGGGGTACGGCGGCCAGCGCCGCTCCAGCAGGAAGGCCAGCCGGACCATTCCCGTGGCGAGCCGCGCGGCGATCAGCCGGGACCCGAGCTCGTCACCGAGCTGCCCGGTGCGGCCCACGAACGGCAGCTCCTGCCCGAGACGCGCCCACTCGGCGGCCAGCACGTGCAGCCACACGTCGTGCGGGTACCAGGCGAGGCGTTCCCGCAGCGCGGTGATCTCGCCGGAGGTGTCCTCGAACACCGGCCCGGCGGTGACCTCCAGGACGGACTGGCCGGTCAGGGCGAGCCAGCCGGCGGCCGAGCGGTCACCGACGTCGACCCCGGTGCGCGACCGGACGAAGTCCGCCGCCGCCGACACCTCGACGCGGTGCCGGACCACGGGGTCCCAGGTGACGGCGAACGCCGTCGGCCACCCCTGGTACGACGGCGGGAGCGATGCCGCCAGGAGCGCGTCCACCTCGCCGACGCGCTCCGCCGGGACCAGCAGCGTCAGCCGCAGCCCCCAGTCGTGGTCACGGGACGTGTCGTCGTCGAGCCCGAGCACGTCCGACCCGGTACCGAGCCGCCCGGCCGCGCGGGGCATCCCGGGCAGCTCCCGGTCCAGCAGCGGACGGACGACGTCGGCCCAGTAGCCACGGGCGATCTCGATACCGGACATGACGCCAACCTAGGCCAAGGCGGTGCGCTGCCACGCCGGCGAGTTCGGCCCCTTGCCCCAGCGCAGCCGCCATGTTCGGCCCCTTGCCCCAGCACAGCCGCCATGTTCGGCCCCTTGCCCCCAGATCGGTCCCTCGATGGACCGATCTCGAGGCAACCGACCGAACACGGAGCCCTGCGCGGGACAACTGACCGAACAGAACAGGGGCCACACGCCAGGCCCCGCCCCGGACAGCCCGCCTGAGCCGGCTCAGCGCACGCTCGCCGTGACCGCCCGCGCCGTCAGGCAGGTCCAGCCGCCCACGTAGACCCGGTCGCCGTCCGACAGCCACCGGCGCTCGCCCGGCCGCAGCGGCGTCGTGGGCAGTTCGTCGCCGCGCGCGGCCACGTACGTGCCGTTGGCCGAGCCGAGGTCGATGACGCTCCAGCCGCCCTCCACCCAGGCGATCTCGCAGTGCCGCCGTGAGACGCCGGTGTCCTCGCAGACGATGTCCGGCACGACGCCGCGGCTGCGCGACGCACGGCCGACCACCAGTCGCTCACCGGTCAGGGGCACGACGGTGTCGGCCGTCGCGGGCGGCACCAGCCCGTCCTGCGGCACCTGGTCGGCCGACCACTCGAAGTCCGAGCGGACCTCCAGCGCCCAGGCCGTGGGGGCGGCGTCACGCACGAGCGGCTTGACGGCGGGCAGCACCACCTTGGGCATGGTGATGGAGTCGTCGGGGCGGAGCGCCGCGCCGATGCGTACCGCGAGCAGCGGCACGTGCTCCTGGACCACCGCCGGGTGCGCGGCGAGCATCCGCGCCAGGTGCAGCGCTCCGTCGAGCGGCATGCCGGCGCTGGGCTGCACGCGGACGTCGTCGCGCTTCTCCAGGAGGTGCTGGAGCACCATGGAGCGGAACACCGGCGCGTGCGTCATCAGCTTGCCGGTGGTGACCGCCACCGGCTCGACGCCCGGGTGGCTCAGCACGGCGCACAGGCCGTCCGCCAGCGACCGGGCCGCCTCGTCCAGGATCTCGCGGCAGGCGAGGTCGCCGTTGCTCGCGGCCTGGATGACCCGCGGCGCGAACCCGGCGAACAGCGACACGTCCGTGACCGACGTCCAGCGCTCCCGCCGCCCGAAGTGCCGCTCGGCCGATTCGACCAGCCCGGGCGACGCCCCCACGCGGCGTCCGTCCATCGACCGTGCGGCCGCGTCCAGCCCGCGCCGTCCGATCCACGCGCCGCCGCCGTTGTCGCCCACGTGCGGGCCCATCCCGTCCGCGAGGTGCCACCGGCCCACGTCGTCGCAGGCCACCGCGACCGCACCCGTACCGACGGCGAGCGTCGCGCCCGGCCCCGAGCCCAGCGCGCCCAGGTGGGCGGTGACGGCGTCGCTCGCCACGGCGGTCGCGGTGGTGCGCAGCTCCTCCGCGAGGATGTCGTGCACGCGGTTCGGGTCGAGGCTGCCGGCCTGCGTCTGGGACCGGAACCCGCGCATCCCCACCGCGGCGGCGCTCACCCGCGGCCGCCCACCGAACTCCGCCGCGAAGCCGCGGCACAGGTCGCGCACCACCTCGGGTACCGTCGAGCGTCCGTTCACGACCGTGGCCGGCGGCCCCGTGACCTCGTACGACCGGCCGCCCGGGGCGCCGCCGACCCGCAGGCGCGAGCCGGTGCCCCCGATGTCCACGCCGGCTACCCCGACACCCGCTCCGGGCTCCCCCGCCCCACCCTGCTGACCAGTCGCTATCGGCACCGGGTCATATTCACCCGGAACGCGAGATACCGCACCCGTCACCTGTCATACGCCGCAGGACGCTCCACCACGGCCTGGCTGCGGGTTCACGTCGCGAGCAGACGAGCGCCGGGGCAGGCTGGGTGCGGGAGCAGCGAGGAGGTGGATCATGCCGCAGGCCCGGACCGACCGCCCCGGCGCCCAGGAGTGGGTCCCCGCGGACGCCGACGTCGACGCGCTCGCGTCCGCCGTGCACGACTGCCGCGGCTGCGAGCTCTGGCAGCCCGCGACCCAGGCCGTCTTCTCGTCCGGTCCCGCCGACGCCGCCGTGGCGCTGGTCGGTGAGCAGCCGGGCGACCGTGAGGACCGCGAGGGCGAGCCGTTCGTCGGCCCCGCCGGACGGGTCCTGGCCGAGGCCCTCCATGCGGCGCACCTCGACCCGGATCAGGTGTACCTCACCAACGCCGTCAAGCACTTCCGTTTCACGGAACGGGGCAAGCGCCGCCTGCACCGCACGCCCGACGTCGCGCACGTGCGCGCCTGCCTGCCGTGGCTGGAGGCCGAGCTGGCCGCCGTCCGGCCCCGGGTGGTGGTCGCGCTCGGGGCGACGGCGGCCCGCGCCGTGCTGGGCCGGGCGGTGCGGATCGGCACCGAGCGCGGCCAGGTGCTCGACGGCGAGGCCTACGACGTCGTCGTCACGACGCACCCCTCGGCGTTGCTGCGGCTGCGGGAGCGTGCCGACCGCGCCGAGCAGCTCGACGCCCTCGCCGCCGACCTGCGGACCGCCGCGGACGCCGCCCGCTGACACCGGCCCCGCCGGTGCCTGCCATCACCGAGCACGGCCGGTCACGACCTCCGCCGGGCCCGCGATCCCAGCATCAGGGCCGAACCCAGCACGAGGAACACCACCATCGCCGAGACGATCCCGCCCAGACCGGCTCCGGTCAGGGGCAGGTCCCCGCCGGCACCGGGTGCCTCACCCGGACCTGGCCCGCCGTCCACCCCCGTCCCGCCCCCGGGCGCCCCGCCGGGCCCACCCGGTCCGTCCGGCGGCGCGGGCGACGGCGACGGCCAAGACGGCACGGACGGCGTCGGCGTGGGTGACGGCGTAGGAGTCGGCGTCGGGGACGGCGTGGGCGACGGCGAAGGCCCCTGCCCCGCCGTGTTGACCACCGCGCACTCCACCGACGCCCCGGCCTCCGCCACGAGCTGGAACCCGGCCGCCCCGGGGTCGGCGTCGGCCAGCCCGGCACAGGTGACCTCGCCAACCGTCCATCCGTCGCCCGGGTTCGTCTCCGCGACCGTGTACCCGCCCCCCGCCACGAGCCCGGTCCACGACCCCGTCGCGGAGCCCGGGCCGGTGCCGGTGACCGTCTGCGTGCCCGGCTCGGTCGCGTCGTCGGGCGCGAGCACGAGGTCGAAGGACCACTCCTGGCCCGGGTCCGCGCCGACCACCGTCTTGGTCAGGGACAGCTCCGCGGGCGCCGCCGTGTTGACCGCCTGGCACGAGACCACCGTGGCTGCCGTCGCGGTGAACTGGAACCCGTCGGCGGCCGGGTCCTCGTCCTGCGTGCCGGTGCACGTCAGGCCGGCCGACCAGCCCGCGCCCGGGTCGGGCTCGGTCAGGCTGTAGGCCGCGCCGGGCTCCAGGTCGGGCCACGTCACCACCGGCTCCTGGTCCGTCACCGTGAGCGGCACCGGTCCGCCCGGCCCGGTGAGCACGAGGTCGAACGACCACGGCACGCCGTCGGCCCAGCCGGCCACGGTCTTCGTGACGCTGAGGCTGCCCCACGGCGCGTTGGTGTACGTGCAGGTCACGGTCTCGCCGGGGTCCAGCTCGATCGACCCCTCCAGCCCGTCGGCGCTCGACGGCTCGCCGTCCGGGTCGCTGTCGACGCAGGTCAGGCCGGTGCCCTGGAAGCCGGGCGACGGGGTCTCCGTCACCGTGTACGAGCCGGGGACCACGTCGGCGGACGTCCGCGTCCCCGTGCCCGACTCGGTGGCGATCGTGAACTCCGGCGGGTCCAGCCAGTCGCCCGTGAAGCCGAACTCGCCGTCGCCCTCGGTGACGTTCTTCTCGATCACGATCGTGCCGGTCCGGAGGTTCTGGGCCGTGCAGTCGCCCACGTCGCCGGGGTTCACCGAGAAGTCGCCCAGATCGTCGATCACGAACGGCTCACCGCCGTCGGCAGGCGTGACGGTGCACGTCAGCCCGCTCTGGACCCAGCCCTCGGCGGCCGACTCGACGAACGAGTAGCGCACCCCGGGAACGATCTGCGGCAGGTCGACCGTCGCCGTGCCGTCCACCGTCGTCACGGGCACCACCACCGGGTCGACCGCGCCGTCCAGGTCGGTCAGGACGTACTCGAACTCCCCGTCGCCGCCCGCCGAGGTCTTGGTCAGGGTGCCGCTGCCCTGCACGGCCGTGTTCACGAGCTCGCACGACGCCGGCGCGCCCACCGGCGCGACGAACTGCAGCCCCGGGCTGCCCGGGTCGATGTCCTCGACGCCGTCGCACTCCACGTCGCCCGTCCAGCCGGGCACCTGCTCCTCGGTGATCGAGTACGCCTGCCCGGGGACCAGCCCCGTCCAGGTCACCGTGCGGCCGGACTGCCCGGTACCGGCGACGGTCTGCGGGGATGTCCCGCCCGCCGGCACGGGGTCGATGCTCAGGTCGAACGCCCACGGCTGGTCCACGCCGATCCCGGTGGCCACCTTGGCCACGCTGATCGACGACGACGTCACGGCGTTCTCCGCCCCGCAGTCCAGCACCTGGCCCGGCGTGAGCACGAGCTGGAACCCCGGTGCCGGGCTCAGGTCGTCCAGGCCGGTGCAGGTGATCTCGCCCCGGGCCCAGCCGGCCGGCGTCGTGCCGCCCTCGCGCAGCGTGTACTCGACCCCCGGGACCAGACCGTCCCACTCGACGGTCGGCGATCCCGAGGTCGCGGCCCGGGACACGACGGTGCCGCCCGGGTCCACCAGCTCGAAGTCGAACGTCCACGACAGGTCGGGCCCGCCGCCCGCCACGGTCTTGGTGACCGACGCCGTGGCGGCGTCGGCCGCGTTCGTGAAGAAGCAGACGACGACGCCGCCCGCGGGCAGGTCCACCGCGACGCCCCGCCCGTCCGCCGTGGGCGCCCAGAAGTCCTCGGTGCAGTCGAGGTCGGTGAGCGACCAGCCCGGCTCGTCGGCCGGCTCGGTGATGGTGTGCACCCCGGCGTCGAGGTCGAGGAACGTCCGGAGCGCGACGTTCGGCGGCACCGAGTTCCCGTTGAGCGTGAACGGCTCCGGGTCGCCGCCGGGCGGCGTGTGGACGAAGTCGAACTCCTGGTCGTACTCCACGGGCACGGTCCGCTTGATGACCGTGATGGAGCCGGGCAGCGTGTTGGTGAAGAAGCACCGCACCGTCTCCCCCGGCAGCACCGTGAGGTCGATCGCGCGCGTGGCCGGGTCCCCCGAGTGGTCGGCGCCGCCGTAGGTGCAGGCGAGGTCGGCCAGCACGGTCACCGGGTCGCCGTCGTCGGTCAGCTCCTCGATCGTGTAGGTGCCGGCCGGGACGTCGGTGATCACCTCCTCGTACAGGGTGCCGTCGCCCTGCTCCACCTCGATCGAGAACTCCTCGCCGCCCGGGATGTCGCTCGTGAAGTCGAACGTGCGCCCGTCCACGCCGTGCGCCTCCTTGGAGACGACGACGGTGCCGAGCCGGGTGTTCGTGAAGGTGCACTCGATCTCCTGCCCGGCCACGGGCACCACCGTGGCCGAGCGCTCCGCCAGGTCCGCGTCCGCCGTGCACGCGATCTCCGGGGGCAGCCAGCCGTCCGCCGCACCCTCGGTCAGCGTGACGGGGGCGCCCGCGGGCACCGGGAACGACGCGCTCTCGCCGTCGGCCAGGGTGACCGGGTCCTGGCCGGTGACGTCGAACGTGAAGTCGCCCTCGGCCCCGTCCGGGACCGTCTGCTTGGTGACGGTGACGACGGCCGCCGAGTTCGTGACCACGCAGTCGGTGGTGCTCTGCGGGCTGACGGGGAAGCGGTCGGACGGGTCGTCGAGCACGTACTGCTGCGGCGGGCCGCCCGCGGGTGGCACCGCGGTGCACACGACCGACTCCTGGGTCCAGGGCGGTGGCACGTCGGTCTCCGTGAGCGAGTACCCGTCACCGGCCAGCACGTCCTGGTACGTGACGGTCTCGCCCGCGGCGAGGGTGCCGTCCAGTGTCTCCACCACCGGCGGGCCCGGCTGGACCGGCCCCGTGTCGCTGTCCACCGTGTACCCGAACTCGTCCCCCGTGCCGGCCACGTCCGGCACGGTCTCCTTGGTGACGCTGAGGGCGCCGCAGTTGGAGATGTTCAGGCGGTCTGGCGTGTGGTCGGCGAAGTCCTGGATGTTCGCGGTCTCGGAGTTCCCCGTCCGGGTGAACATCTCCGAGACCTGGAACGTGGAGCACACCTGCGGGGAGAACAGCCCGGCCGAGCTGAGATCGATGGCGAACTCACCGAACGTCTCCTGGAACTGGTTGGTCAATGGCGGGCCCTCGCTGCGCACGCCGACCGACCAGTCGAAGTCGGCGGTGCCGGGCTGCACCACCCAGGTGCCCGCGCCGAGGGGGTCCGCGCAGCCGTCACCCGCCGCCGGCACCCACCGCTCGACCTCCACTGTCGTACCCGACGAGGCGTAGTTGAACTCCAGCAGCACGTCGTCGCACCGGCCCGGCCCCGGACCCTCCAGGTGCTGGAACACGCTGACCTCACCGTTGCCGACGTACCGCGTCCAGTACCCGTAGAGGATCGGGTGCTGCGCACCGGCCGGGGTGGTGACGACCTCGACGCCGTAGCCCGTGGAGCACAGGTCGCCCTTGGCGTTCGGGTTGGACGGCCCGGGCCGCCACGGGTTGGTGCCCGGGCTCTGGCTCGGCGGCGCGCCGGTGGGATCGGGGTTGGCGTTGCAGGCGGCGCCCGCGGAGCTGTTGTCCCAGTCGAAGCTGCCCTGGACCACGCCCGTGGAGCTGTTTCCCTGGGCTGTCACGTACGGGCCGGTCGGCGTGAACGTGAAGCTGCTGTCCGGCTGCACGTCCGTGATGAAGTCGCCCCAGTTGAACGTCTCGGGTGGCGCGGCCGGGTCCGTGGTGCCGTCCAAGGCCATCCCGGTCTGCAGGCCGGACGGTTCCAGGGTCGCGGCCGCGGCACGGACCGGCAGCAGGACCGGGGCCAGGACGGCGGTCACCAGGGTGGTGGCCGCGAGCGCCGCCACGAGCCGGCGGGCGCCCGTCACGCGGCGTCCGCCTCGTTGTTCCGACCCGGCACAGGTTCCTCCCGCTCGTCTCGGGTGCTGGACGCGTTCGACGCTACGAACGGGGTGATCGGCCGACCACCGGGGTCCCGGCGGATTTCAGAGGACGGAAATCCCGTCCCCGAGCATCTTGGCGCCCAGCACGAGCAGCAGGACGGCCATGATCGCCGCGTTGTTGCGGACCATCCACGACCTCAGCTCGTCGAGCACCGGACCGGCCCGGGACCCGAGCGCGACGTAGATGACCACGGGCGTCACGACGCCCACGCTGGCCACCACGGCGAACACGAGCGCCGCGACCACGGTCGCGGACGTGTCCCCGGGTGCCGCCGCCGCAATCGCCGCGCCGCCGGACACGACCAGGAGCAGGTTCTTGGGGTTGACCGCGCCGAGCAGCACCGCGAGCCCGCCTTCGCCCCGCATGACGGCCACGAGCTGCTGGTGGGCGACCCGGTTGGCCTGGGTCCAGGCGTCCCGGAACTGGTCGCTCGCGACCACGCGGTCCGCGGCGTCACGGACGAACGACTCGACCCCGCCCGTCAGCGGCGCTTCCAGCATCGGCAGGGCGCCCGCCACCCGCGGCGCGAGCCCCTGCTCGTCCAGTCCCTCGGCGACCCCGTCGAGCAGCGCGCCGACGTCGATCTGCTCCATCAGCGCCGACGTCATCCGGGCCGACACGGCGGACCGGACCGCCGGGTCCTCGGCCAGGGGCGCCACCGTGGCGACGTACCGGTCGGTGTCGGTCAGGGTGCGTTCTGCCCACGCCGCGACCACGCCGACGGGGGCCAGCAGGGCACCGAGCACGATCAGGACCACGGCGGCCGTGCTGCGCCCCCGGTGGCGTACGGGCCGCGGCACGCCGGCCGTCCGCCCGGACGCGGCCAGGGCATCGAGGCGGCCGCGCAGCTCCGCGTTCTCGCGCTCCAGCGCGGCGAGGCGCGCGCCGTCCTCCCGTGCTGCGGCCGCGTCGTCGTTCATCCGCCCCTCCGTGCCCGGGGCGTGCTCCGCACGCGAGGTCGCGCGCCGCCCCCACCCATGCTGGGCGGACCCGCAGGCCAGAGCCTCCCCCGGAACGGGTGAGCCGCGCCGTCAGACGGCCGACAGCATCAGCGAGACGGCGAACCCGATCGCCACCAGGGAACCGGTGGCCACGCCCTCCACGCGGTAGGACTCCGGCAGCAGCGTGTTGGAGACCATCGCGAGGAGCGCACCGGCCGCGAAACCCTGGGCGAGCGCCCCGGTGCGGCCGCTGGCCGGGTCGAGCAGCAGGTACCCGAGAGCCGCGCTCACCCCGGCCACGAGCACCACGACGGACCACATCCACAGCACCCGCGACCGAGTCCACCCGGCCGTGCGCAGCCCGCTGGAGGACGACAGCCCCTCCGGGAAGTTGCTGAGGATCACGCCCGCCAGCAGCGCCACGCTGACGTTCCCCTCCAGCACGGTCAGGCCGAGCACGAAGGACTCCGGGATGCCGTCGAGCACCGACCCGAACACGATCGCGAGCGGGGCCCCGTCGGCCTGGGCCCCGCCCGCGTCCTTGCGTGCCGCCGCGCCGCGCCGGCCCAGCCACCAGTCACCGGCGGTGAAGGTGGCCGCGCCCAGCAGGGTGAGCAGCCCGACCTGGCCGACCGACGCCGTCTCGACGGCCTCGTCCACCAGCTCGAAGGCGACCGACCCGATGAGCAGGCCGGCACCGAGCGCCATCACCACCGCGATGAACCGGCGGCTCGGCCGCCCCGCGTACGCCACGAGCGCCCCCGCGACCAGGGCGGCCGCCCCGAGCGCACCCCACCCGAAGGCTGCCAGCACGCGCCGGGCCCGTCAGGCCAGCGCCTTGGCCTTGAGCCGCTCGAACTCCGTGGGCGTGATGGTGCCGGAGTCCAGCAGGTTCTTGGCGCTCGCGATCTGGTCGGCGGGCGCCACCGCGGCCACGTCGCGGATGTAGCTCTCGGTGTCCTGGCGTGCCTGGGTGACCACGGCGGCCTGCCGCTGTGCCATGCCCCGGCCGCGCGCGATCAGGTAGACCAGTGCGGTCAGGACGGGCAGGAAGATCAGGAAGATGATCCACACCGCCTTCCACCACCCGGAGAGCTCCTTGTCCCGGAACAGGTCGGCGACCACCTGGAACAGCACCATCAGGTAGGCCACGAAGAAGAAGCTGTAGACCATCAGCCAGAAGAAGTCCCAGAAGTCCATGACCGTCTCCGCTCTCGACGTTCCTCCATGGGGTCTTTCCCCGGCACGAGCCGAGAGCTCCACGGTAGGCGCGGCGTCCTGCCACCGCCTCGTGGGAAACGGGTGAACGCCCCGCTCTCCTTGCCCGCTCCCCGTACTTCCCGGTACTTCCCGGTACTTCCCGGTACTTCCCGCTACTCGTACCGCAGCGACGAGATCGGGTCCTGCCGGGCCGCCCGCAGCGCCGGCAGGGTGCCGGCGAGGAACGCGATGGCCATGACGCCCAGCACCACGGCCGCCACGGTGACCGGGTCGAAGGCGACGAGCGTCAGCCCCGGCAGGTTCGCCAGGAGGTCGCCCGAGACGCTGCCCACGAGCTGCCCGACGCCGATCGCGGCCAGCACCCCCAGCGCGCTGCCGACCAGGCCGATCACCACCGCCTCGATGCTGAACAGGGAGAAGACGCGTGGGCTGGACAGTCCCATGGCCTTCATGAGGCCCACCTCGCGGGTGCGTTCCTGGACCGCCATGAAGAGCGTGTTGACGATCCCGATGCCCGCCGCGATCAGCGCGATCACCGCGAACCCGTTCAGCACCAGCACGATCGCGTCGATGACCGATGTCAGCGTGCCGAGCTGGTCCTCCAGGGTGCTGGCGGTGTACCCGGCGTCGGCCAGGCGGTCCACGAGCGCCTGCTGGGCCTCCGGTCCGGCGTCGGCGTCGAAGGTCACCGAGGCCTGCGCGTAACGGGAGGCCTGTGCCGCGGGCACCCCGGTGGTCTGCAGGTCGTAGAGCTCCTGCGTGAGCACGTCGTTCGGGATGGCGCCGCCCATGCTGATCACGCCGGGCTCGGCCACCCCGACCACTGTCGCCTCGGTCGTCGCCTGCTTCCCGGTGCCGTCGGTGACCGCGAGGGTGACGGTCTGTCCCACGGCGTCGGACGCCGTCCCGAGGCCCAGGGGCTCCACGTGATCCTCCGGGAGCACCAGCTCGGGGTCGGGGGCGTCGAGGTCGACCTGCCGGCCGGAGGCGAGCTCCGCCTTCATCCCGGGCACGAACTGGGAGACGGCGAGCTGGTACCGGGCGCCGTCGTCGTGCTGGACGTAGTCGGTGGTGACCGCCTTGACCGGCTCGACGCCCAGCACTCCGTCGATCCCGGCGAGGGTGTCGATGTCGTCGTCGGTCAGGGCCGTCGTCGTGGTGCCGGGCGCGCCGTCGGCGGCGATCTGGTCGGGGTCGTACTCGGCGGGGCCTTCGGTAGGCACCGAGTCGTCGGTCTTGGTCACGGTGAGCACGTCCTCGACGCCGACGGACGCCACCGTGTCGTCGATGTACCGGTTGATGCCCGTACCCAGACCGTTGGTCAGGGACAGCGTGAAGGCCCCGATGAAGATGGCCAGGACGGTCAGGCTGGTGCGCAGCCGCGACCGGAAGGCGTTGCGGAACGCGGTGGCGACCACGTCGACGGTCCTCATGCCGCCACCTCCTCGTGCGCGGCGACCAGTCCGTCGCGCATCTGGATGCTGCGGTCGCACCGGGCGGCCAGGTCGTCGTCGTGCGTGACGACCACCAGGCTGATCCCGTGGCTGCGGTTGAGGCCGAACAGGATGTCCTCCACGACGCCGCCGGTGGTGGTGTCCAGGTTGCCGGTCGGCTCGTCGGCGAAGATCACGCGCGGCCGGTTGATCAGCGCGCGGGCGATGACCACGCGCTGCTTCTGCCCGCCGGACAGGTCGTTGGCCTTGTTGCCGGCCTTGTCGTCCAGCTCGAGCTGCGCCAGGGCCGCCAGCCCGCGGGCGTGACGCTCGCGGCGGGGCACCCCGGCGATCTTCAGCGGCAGGGTCACGTTGTCCAGCACGCTGGCCTGGGCGTTGAGGAAGAACTGCTGGAACACGAACCCGAACGTGCGGTTGCGGGTCTGGTTGAGCTGCTTGGCCGAGAGGCGGGAGGTGTCTGTCCCGTCCAGCGTGATGGTGCCCGAGGTGGGCCGGTCCAGCAGGGCGAGCAGGTGCATCAGGGTCGACTTGCCCGAGCCGCTCTTGCCGGTGATCGCCACGGACTCACCCTCGGCGATGTCCAGGTCCAGGCCCTTGAGCGCCTCGAACGCGCTCGGCCCGGACCCGTAGGTCTTGTGCAGGTTGCTCACGGAGAGCAGTGGGGATGCCACGTCACGGCCTCTCTCTGGTGCTGGTTCGTCGGACGGGTCCCACCCTGCGCGTGCGCGGGCCCACGCGGATCAGCCTGGCGATGACTCTCGTGTACCCCGCTGGTAGCACTCCCCGCCGCCCGCCCACCTGGGACGACACCACGCGACACCACTGATGACGTCATACCTCTTGCGCTGACACCACGAGTGGTGTCATAGTGGCGTCATGGACCTGACGAGATATGTCGACGAGCTGCAGCGCCAGCTCTCCGCCGCGGCCGCCGCGGGCGGGGACGAGGCCCGGGAGCTCGCCGGCCGCCTGACCGCCCCGCTCGACGCCGCCGCCCGGCTCGTCCTGCTGGAGGCGCTCTCCGCGGCGGCGGGCGAGATCTCGGCGGAGCTCGCCCCCGGCTCGGTCGACGTGCGGCTGCGCGGCGGCGACCCGGAGTTCGTGGTCGCCGTCCCGGAGACCGCCGCACCGGCCGCCGTCCCGGCCACCGCGCCTGCGGCGCCGGCACCTGCGGTCTCGCCAGCGGCGGTCGAGACCGAGGCGGGCGCCACCACCCGCACCACGCTGCGCCTGCCCGACCACCTCAAGACCCGCGCCGAGCTCGCCGCCGCGCGCGAGGGCGTCTCGGTCAACACGTGGCTCGTCCGCGCGGTCGCCGCCGCCCTGGAGCAGCCCACCGGCCGCCCGGAGCAGCAGGGCCCGCCCGGCAAGCCCGGCAGCACCCGCCTCACCGGCTGGGTGCGCTGACACCAACCCGCCCGCCGTGACACCACGGCGACACCACATCATCCCACAGCCTCACCACCTGGAGTCGTCATGCCCACCTTCCCCGCGCCCACGCCCGTCCCGGTCGTCATCGACGTCCCCTTCGGCAACCTGCGCGTCACCGCGAGCGACCGGGACGACGTCGTCGTCACCGTGCTGCCCGCCGACCCCGCCAAGTCCGGGTCGGTGCGCGCCGCCGAGGAGACCCGGGTCACCCGGGACGGCGACGCCGTCTCGATCGTCTACCCCAACTCCTGGAAGCAGTACGTGCTGCCGTTCTCCGCCGGCGGGGCGATCGTCACGATCGAGGTGCCCACCGGATCCGACCTGCGCGGCAAGGCGGGGTCGCTGTACGCGGAGGGCCGCCTCGGCGCCGTCGACCTCACCCTGAACGGTGGCGACGCCCGGGTCGACGAGGCCGACCGCCTCGACCTCAACGTCTCGGCCGGGTCCGTCGTCGCCCGCCGCGCCACCGGGCCCACCCACGTCAAGGCGGGCGCCGGCGGCGTGCGGATCAGCGAGTTCTCCGGTGAGGGCACCGTCCGCGCCAGCAACGGCGCCACGATCGTCGGCTCGATGACCGGCACGCTCGAGGTCATCGGAGCGCACGCCGAGATCGTCGTGGACCGCGTGCACGGCACGCTCGCGGTGCGGTCGGCGCACGCCGGCATCCGCGTCGAGCGCGTCGACTCGGGCAGCGTCACCGCCACGACGTCGTACGGGTCCATCGAGATCAACGTGCCCGAGGGCACCGCCGCCTGGCTCGACGTGAGCTCGGAGCACGGCAGCGTCCGCAACGACCTCACGCCCGCCGAGGGCCCCGTCGAGAACGAGGCCACCGCTGAGATCCACGCCAGCACCGGGTGGGGCGACATCATCGTCCGCCGCCCGTGACCGTTCGCACCACTCCTCCCCAGGATCAGCCCCAGAGAATGGAAGTGACATGAGCCAGCCCACCGAACAGGGACGCGACATCGCGATCCGGGTACGGAACATCGAAAAGTCCTACAAGGACCTGCACGTGCTGAGGGGTGTCGACCTCGAGGTCGCCCGCGGCAGCATCTTCGCCCTCCTCGGCTCCAACGGCGCCGGCAAGACCACCATGGTGCGGATCCTGTCGACGCTGCTCACCGCCGACGCCGGCACGGCGAGCGTCAACGGGTTCGACGTCGCCGGCCAGGCCGCCGACGTCCGGGAGTCGATCAGCCTCACCGGCCAGTTCGCGGCCGTCGACGAGATCCTCACCGGCCGGGAGAACCTGGTGCTGGTGGCCCGGCTGCGACACCTGGCGAACCCGGGCCAGGTCGCCGACGACCTCCTGGCCCGGTTCTCCCTGACCGAGGCCGGCGGCCGCAAGGCCGGCACCTACTCCGGTGGCATGCGGCGTCGCCTGGACATCGCGATGAGCCTGATCGGCGACCCGCCGATCATCTTCCTCGACGAGCCCACCACGGGCCTGGACCCCCAGGCGCGCATCGAGGTGTGGCAGACGGTGAAGGCCCTCGCCGAGAACGGCACCACCGTGCTGCTCACCACCCAGTACCTGGACGAGGCCGAGCAGCTCGCCGACCGCATCGCGATCCTCCACGAGGGCCGCATCATCGTCGACGGCACGCTGGCCGAGCTCAAGGCCCTCCTCCCGCCCGCCAAGGTCGAGTACGTCGAGAAGCAGCCGTCCCTGGAGGACGTCTTCCTCTCGCTCGTCGGCGGGAACGGCACCACTCCTGCGACCACGAAGGAAGAGCGATGAGCAAGAACTTCTTCGGCGACACCGCCGTGCTGACGGGCCGGTCCCTGACCCACATCAGCCGCAGCCCCGACACCATCATCACCACCGCGGTCACCCCGATCGCCCTCATGCTGCTGTTCGTGTACGTCTTCGGCGGCGCGATCCAGACCGGCACCGAGAACTACGTCAACTACCTGCTGCCCGGCATCCTGCTGATCACCGTGGCCTCGGGCATCGCCTACACGGCCTACCGGCTGTTCCTCGACATGCAGGGCGGCATCCTCGAGCGGTTCCAGTCCATGCCCATCGCCCGCTCGTCGGTGCTCTGGGCACACGTGCTGACCTCGCTGGTCGCCAACCTGATCTCGGTGGCGGTGGTCGTGCTGGTGGCCCTGGCCATGGGCTTCCGCTCGGGGGCCGGCGTACTGGCCTGGCTCGGCGTGGCCGGCATCATCACCCTGTTCACGCTGGCGCTGACCTGGCTCGCCGTGATCGCGGGCCTGTCCGCCAAGACCGTGGACGGCGCGAGCGCGTTCTCCTACCCGCTCATCTTCCTGCCGTTCATCAGCTCGGCGTTCGTGCCCACCGACACCATGCCTGGCCCGGTGCGCTGGTTCGCCGAGAACCAGCCCGTGACCTCGATCGTCGACGCGATCCGCAACCTCCTGGCCGAGCAGCCGGTCGGCACGGACATCTGGGTCGCGCTGGCCTGGTGCGTCGGCATCCTGGTGGTGGCGTTCGCGTTCGCGACGTCGGCCTACCGCCGCCGCATCAGCTGAGGACGGGGCGGGGCCGACGGGGCTGAGCCAGGCCAGGCCGGTCCGGTCCGGTCCGGTCCGGTCCGGCGAGGGCGGGGCCCGTCCGGTGCGGGCGGGGCCGGTCCGATCCAGCCTGGTCCGGTCCCGGCTCGTCCCCGCCCGAAGGTGCGCTTCTACCCAGTCCTTGGGCCCAGAATCCCGTCTGATTCTGGGCCCAATGACTGGGTAGAAGCGCACTTTGCGTGCGCGGGCCTGGCAGTTGGACGACGGCGCACCGTGGCACTGCTTCGTGCACACTCGCGAGTCGCGCTCCCCCGGACCGGACCGCACCGCCCGGCCCGCGCTCCCCCGGACCGGACCGCACCGTGCGGACCGCACCGCCCAGACCGCACCGCTCGGCCCGCACTCCCCCGGGCCCCACCCCCGCGGCTACTCCCAGACCGCGACGCTGCGTCGCACCGGCACCGACCCGTCGTCGGCGGCAAACAGCTCCGGCGAGCGCTGCCGGGTCTTCTCGATGTCGTCGAACACCGCGCGCAGGTGCCCGCGCAGGCAGTCGCGTGCGCTGGAGATGTCTCCCGCGACCACGGCGTCGAGGATGGCATGGTGCTCGTCGACGAACCGGCCCACGCCGTCGGACTCGTGCAGGCCCAGGCGCCTCGCCCGGTCGAGGTGCCCCTTGGCCGCCACGACCGTGGACCACGCGCGGCCGTGCCCGCTGAGCCGCAGCAGCCCGTGGTGGAACGCCTCGTCGAGCTCGAAGAAGCGCTCGATGCCGAGTCCGGGCTCCCGCTGCTGCTCCAGGTTGGCGCGCAGCTCGGCCAGGAGGTCCGGGTCGAGCACGTCGGGGATGTCGTCGAACGCGGCGAGCTCGACCGCCTCGCGCAGGAACTGTGCGTCCGCGACCCGCTCGGCGTCGACCCGGGAGACGAACGACCCGACCTTGGGGAACACCCGGACCAGCCCCTCCTCGCCGAGGAGGATCAGGCTCTCGCGCACCGGTGTGCGGCTCACGCCGAGCGACGCCGCCAGCTCGTTCTCCGAGAGCGAGGCGCCCGGCGGCAGCTCGAGGGTGAGCACCTTGCGGCGCAGCGTCTCGTACACGACGCTCCGGTTGGATCGCGAGCCTTGCCCCATGCCAGGGAGTCTAGACGAGGCTCCGGGCGGGCACGGCAGTTGACACCAACTTGTCGACACTGCTTCCATACAAGTCCTGCCACACATAGGTCGTGGGCATGTCCCGACAACGACGTCAGTCACGAAGTCAAGGAGCACCTCCCATGGCGGACACCGCTATGACCCCACCGGGGAACGTGGTCACCCGGTCGACCAAGGACCTCACCAAGGCAGCCGTCTCCGGCTGGCTCGGCACCGCCATGGAGTTCATGGACTTCCAGCTCTACTCGCTGGCGGCGGCGATCGTGTTCAACCAGATCTTCTTCCCCGGGGTCAGCCCCGCCATCGCGCTCATCGCGGCGATGGCGACCTACGGCGTCGGCTACGTGGCCCGCCTCGCGGGCGCGATCTACTTCGGCCGCATGGGCGACCGGATCGGCCGGCGCAAGGTGCTGTTCCTGACCATCGCCCTCATGGGCGTGTCGACGACGCTGATCGGCGTGCTGCCGACGTACCAGATGATCGGCATCACGGCGCCGATCCTCCTGGTGGTGCTGCGCCTGGTGCAGGGCTTCGGCGCCGGCGCGGAGATCGCCGGGGCCACCGTGATGCTCGCCGAGTACGCGCCGGTCAAGCGGCGCGGCCTGGTGGCGTCGCTGGTCTCGCTCGGCACCAACTCCGGCACGCTGGCGGCCTCCGCCCTGTGGGCGCTGCTGCTGGTGGTGCTCAGCGAGGAGCAGCTCCTGTCCTGGGGCTGGCGCGTGCCGTTCCTGCTCAGCTTCGTGCTCATGATCCTCGCGGTCTGGATCCGCCGGAACGTCAAGGAGAGCCCCGTGTTCGAGGCGCGGGCCGACGTGGTCGACGGCGTCGCCCTGAGCCGCTCGGAGGTCAAGGAGGCGCCCGCCGCGCCCGTGCTGGAGGCGGCGCTGGCGCAGCGCAAGGGCAAGGCGTTCTTCCTCGCGCTGGCCCTGCGGTTCGGCCAGGCCGGCAACTCCGGCCTGATCCAGACGTTCCTGGTGGGCTACATCGCCACCAACCTGGCCATGGACCGCGCCCTGCCCACCGAGGCCATCATGTGGGGCTCGATCGCCGGCTTCGCCACGGTGCCCCTGGTGGGCATGCTCGGCGACCGCTTCGGACGGCGCGCGATGTACACCACGCTGTCGCTGCTCACCATCGCGTTCGCGTTCCCGATGATGCTGCTGGTCACCAGCGGCAGCACCGCCGCGCTGCTGCTCGGCATGATCGCGGGGCTCAACATCGGCGTGCTGGGCCTGTTCGCCCTGGAGAGCGTGACCATGGCCGAGCTGTTCGGCGCCCGCACCCGGTTCACGCAGCTCGCCCTGACCAAGGAGATCGGCGGCATCCTCGCCACCGCGATCGGCCCGGTCGTCGCCGCCTCGCTCACCGCGGCCACCGGCAGCTGGTGGCCCATCGCCGCGATGCTCGTCGTCTACTCGGTCATCACCCTGGTCGCCGCGCGCCTCGCGCCCGAGACCCGGGGTCGCGACCTGGTCCAGCTGGAGGACGCCGTATGAGGGCCGTCGTCGTGCACGGGGCCGGGGACCTGCGGGTCGAGGAGCGCCCCGACCCCGTGGCCGGACCCGGCGAGGTGCTCGTCGCGATGGAGTGGGGCGGTGTCTGCGGGTCGGACGTGGCCTACTGGCGCAACGGGTCCTCGGGCACGGCCGTGCTGCGCGACCCGCTCGTCCTCGGTCACGAGGTGGCCGGCCGCGTGGCCGCCCTCGGTCCGGGCGTCAGCGGCTGGACGCCGGGGACCCCGGTGACCGTGCACCCCGCGACCGCGACGGCGGAGTCCGTGCTGCCCGACCGCCTGGCCGGGCGCACCAACCTGCACTCGCACGTGCGGTACTTCGGCTCGGCGGCCTTCCACCCGCACACCGACGGCGGGTTCAGCGAGCTGCGGGCCGTCCCCGCCGCCCAGCTGAGGCGCCTGCCCGACGGCGTGAGCACCGAGCAGGGGGCGCTGGCCGAGCCGCTGGCCGTGGCGATGCACGCGGTGCGCCGCGCCGGCGTCGTCCGCGGGCGGGACGTCGTGGTCAACGGGGCGGGACCGATCGGCTGCCTCGTCGTGGCCGCCGCGAAGCACGCCGGAGCCGCGACGGTCACCGCCGCCGACGTGTCCGGCACGTCCCTGGCCGTGGCCAAGGAGCTCGGCGCCGACCGCACCCTGAACGTCGCCGCCGGCGACACGCTGCCGCAGGACAGCGAACTCGTGTTCGAGGCCTCCGGCGCACCCGCCGCGCTGGGCGGCGTGCTGCGCGCCACGGCCCGCGGCGGCACGCTCGTCCAGGTCGGCAACCTGCCCGGCGCCGCGGCCCCCGCCGCGCTCGGCGACCTCGTGACCCGCGAGATCACCTGGGTCGGGGCCTACCGGTTCGTCGAGGAGATCAGCGACGCGCTCGACGCGCTGCGTGACGGGCTCGACGTCTCGGGCGTCGTCACGCACCGGTTCGGCATCGAGGACGCCGGCGCCGCGCTGGCGGCCGCCGCCGGGCCGGAGAGCAGCAAGGTGCTGATCCGCCTGGCGCAGGGCTGACCAGTCGTCGCGTGCGGTGCTGCCGCATCTGCTGTGGCATCGTGGCACCGCACGCGACGTCGAGGTCCGAGGGGGAACGATGCGAGGTACTCAGCTGCTGGTCGACGCGTTCGGCAGGATCCGGGAGACGGTGCACGCCGCGGTCCGGGGCCTCGACCCCGACGAGCTGGCCTTCCGGCCCGACGAGGGCTCCAACTCGGTCGCCTGGCTCGTCTGGCACCTGACCCGGGTCCAGGACGACCACGTCGCCGACGCGGCCGGCACCAGCCAGATCTGGTCCGACGACGGCTGGGACCGCCGGTTCGGCCTGCCGTTCCCGGCCGAGGAGACGGGCTACCGGCACGACGCCGACGAGGTGGCCGCCGTCCGCGTCTCGTCCGGCGACCTGCTCACCGGGTACCACGACGCCGTGCACGACCAGACGGTGCGCTACCTGGAGCGGCTGTCCGACGACGACCTGGACCGCGTGGTCGACACCCGGTGGGACCCGCCGGTGACGCTCGGCGTCCGGCTGGTCAGCGTCGTCAACGACGACATGCAGCACGCCGGGCAGGCGGCGTACGTGCGCGGGCTCGTGCTGCGCCGTCGCTGAACCCGCTCCCCCGGCGACGCACGGCCGGCCACGCCGTCGTTCAGGGGTGGTCGGCGGGGCGCGGGAGCGTGCCGTGCTCGACCAGGCGGTCGTAGATGTCCTCGAACGCGCTCGCCAGCTGCCGGGTCTGCGCCCCCGACAGCGCGTCGAGGAAGACGGTGCGCACGAAGTCGGTGTGCGCCGGCGAGGCACGTCGGAGCAGGGCGCGCCCCTCGTCGGTGAGGGTCACGTCCGTCGCCCTGCGGTCCCGTGCGCTCGGCGTGACCTCCACCAGGGCGCGGCGGGCCATGCGCAGCACCTGGTGGGACACCCGGCTCCGTTCGGCGCCGATGCGCGTGGCCAGGTCGGAGACGGTCATGCTGCCGTCCTGGTCGCTGGTGAGCGCGACCAGGACGTCGTAGTCCGCCAGGGAGACCCCGGCGTCGGCCTGGAGCTGGTGGTTCATCTCGTACCGCAGGCGCAGGTGCACCTTCATGTAGGCGTACCAGGCACGCACCTGGTCGTCGTCGAGGAAGGCGAAGGGCGACTCGGGAGGGACGTCGTACCGGCCCATGCGGTTCAGCGGAACAGGACGGTGTAGACCTTCGCCAGGAGCCCGTCGCGGACGAAGCCCATGTCCGTGCCGCGGACCACCGGCGGCGCGCCCTCGGGCCCGAGCGCCCACGCGAGGTAGCCCATGTCCTGCACCTGGTAGAAGTCCCCGTCCGGCCGGAACACGAAGCCCGGTGCCCCGTCCAGGATCTCCCGCACCTTGGCGTCCAGCGCCTCGTGCCCCTCGACCTGGCCCTCCGCATCGGCGAAGACCACGTCCTTCGTGTACGTCCGGCGGATCGCCTCCGCCCGGCGGGCGGCGTCCCGCTCCCCGAAGACCTCCAGCAGGTTGGCGCGCATCAGCTTCTCGAGCCCCGGCTCCGACATGGCACCCCTCCAGATTTACGTGAAGTTTCACTCAAAGTAGGTGCCCGCGCGCCGCTCGTCAAGCCGATCGTGCGTTGACGCACATTCTGCGGTTCGTCGCGCGGCCCGTGCCCGACCTCGGTGGAATGGTCCCCGAACGGGAGGGGATCAGCCGGTATGACTGCCGCACGCGCGCTGCAGATCGACGACTGGGTCGTGCATCGGCCCAATGTCGTGCGTTCGGTCATGGCCCGGGTGCCCGGCATCGACGCCGAGGAGGCCACCAGCCGCGCCCTGGAGAAGATGATCCGCATCGTCTCCACCGGCGGCACCATCACCGACCCCGCGCCCTACTGGCGCCGTGCGGCCATGAACGAGGCCATCTCGATGACGCGGGAGGCCGGACGCACCACCCTCGTCGAGGACGACACGCTCGACGGCCTGACCCCACCCGCCGAGGGCGCGGAGCTCGACGTCGAACGCCAGGCGGACGTCTCGATGCTCCGCACGGCCCTGGCCGACCTGCCCGACGACGACCGCCAGATCCTGCTCGAACGACACGTGCACGACAAGGCCGTGAGCGACATCGCCACCGGCCTGGGCGTACGCCCGCACGCGGTGACCATGCGGCTGCGGCGCGCCGAGGAACGCCTCGCCGGGGCGTTCGCCGCCGCCCACGCCCGCACCGTGAACGAGCCCGAGTGCCGCGCCACCCGCGCCGCCATGCACGACTACCTGAAGGACCGGCTGCTCCCCCGGCGCCGCGCCCGGGTGGAGACCCACATGGACGGCTGCGCCGACTGCACGCGCGCCTTCCTGGACGTGCGGGAGGTGTCCTGGATGCTGCGCGACCTGGGGCAGCACGTCGTGGCCGGGGCGCTGGCGACCGGTGCGCTCGGTGCGGCGGTCGGCGCCGGGGTGGCCGGCGCCGCGGGCGGCAGCGCGGCCGGAGGCGGGGCCGCCGGTGCCGGGGCACCGCGCTCGTTCGGCAAGAAGGAGGCCGCGGTCGCCGCGGGGGTGGTCGCCGCTCTGGCGGTCGGGGCAGGTGCGGCGGCGCTCGTGGCGAACCAGCCGGACGACCCGCCCGCGGCGGAGTCCGTCGAGGCTCCTGGTGGGGGTGCGGGTGCGGGTGCGGGTGCGGGTTCGGATGGCGGCTCGGGCGGGGGTGCGGGCGAGGGCGACCCTGGCGGCGGAGACGGCGGGACGGACGGTGGAGCTGGCACAGCTGATGGCGGAGCCGGCACAGCCGGCGGCGAGACGGGTGCCGGTGACGCCGACGGTGCAGCAGGTCCCGGCGCGGGCGCTGCACCGGGCAGCGGTGCGCCGGAGGGATCGGGCGACGGCGAGACGGGAACCGGAACCGATCCGACCGGGGACGGCCGCGACTCCGGCGACGGTCCGGACGCTCCCGGCGAGAACGACCCTGACGCTGCGGGTACGGACGCCGGCACCACCGACGAACCCGAGTCCCCCACCGACAACGGGGCCGAGTCCAACAACGGGACCCCGTCCAACAACGGGACCCCGTCCAACAACGGGGCCCAGTCCGACGACGGGGCCCAGTCCGGCACGGGAAGCGGCGGAACAGGAACCGACAACCCGGAGGGTGCCCCTGGCGGCTCCGGCACTACCCCGGCCGACGGCTCCGACGGCGGCAGCCCTGACCTCGGGGCAACCGTTTCGGACTGGCTGGCCGGGCTCGGCCTGGGCGACGGCTCGTCCGATGGCACCGGCGATGCGGACACGGCATCCGGCCGCACCGGCAGCGACCCCGCGGACGACAACGGCGACCAAAGCGCCTCCGGCAGCGACTCCGCGGACAGCGAAGACTCCGCGAACGGCACCGACTCGGCGGACGGCGACAATTCCGCAGGCACCTCCGGAGCCGACCCCACGACCGGCAACCGCGACCAGACCAGCGCCGACCCCACCACCAACGGCGACGGCCCCGCGTCCGCCGAGGGCACCACCCCCGGCATCGGCGCGGAGCTGAGGAGCTGGTTCGCCCGGCTCGGCGTCGCGGGCGTGCCTGCGTTCCTGCTGATCGTCTTCATTCTCTGGCTCTGGGAGCGCTGGACCCGCTCGGAGACCAAGTAGCGGGGCACCACGTCCTCCCCACTTCGGTCTCTAGCCGCCCCTCCGGCAACGCGTTCGGTCGGTTGCCTCGAGATCGGTCCATCGATGGACCGATCTCGAGGCAACCGACCGAACACCACAGCCCAGCGGGTGCAAGGGACCGAACCAGACCGGCCCAACGCCGCCAGCCCAGGCCAGCCGACGCCCCCAGCCCGGCCCGGCACCCCCAACCAACCCAGCCCAGCCCGACCCGGCCCAGCCCAGCCCAGCCCAGCCCGACCCGGCCCAGCCCAGCCCGACCCGGCCAAGCCCAACCCAACCCAGCCAAGCCCAACCCAACCCAACCCAGCCAAGCCCAGCCCAGCCCAGCTCACGCCAGCCCGAACCCACTCCCCCGAGGCACCCCAGCCCCCGGCCGCCCCGGCGTCAAGCCCAGAGGAACGGCACCACCATCGTCAGCAGCGTCACCACCGGGGTGATGATCACCATCGACAGGCCCCAGACGGTCAGGTTCCGGTTCACCCGTGGCCGGTCCGCCTCCACCGTGGACGCCACGATGGTCGCGCCGGTGGTGCCGAACGGGGCGCAGTCCACGAGCGAGGCCGAGATCGCCAGCGCGTAGATGAACCCGGTCATCTCCAGGCCGCCGCCGGGCACGAGCAGCGGGACGGCCAGCGGGACGAGCGCCCCGATGATGCCGATCGTGGAGGCGAACGCCGACACCAGGCCGGCCACCACGCAGATGACGAACGCGGCCACGAGCGGGTCGCTCACGGAGCGGGCGGCCTCGCCGAGCTGGTCGATGGCGCCGAGCCGGGTCAGCACCTCGACGTACGTGATGATGCCGCCCAGCAGCAGGATGGTGCTCCAGTCGACCTTGGTCATGGCGCGTCGTCCGACGCCGGGGTCCACCAGCGCGAGGATCACCGCGATGGTCAGCGCGACCACGCCCAGGTTGATGTCCACGTCGAGCTGCGTGAGCAGGAAGAACCCGCCGATCAGCACCACGATCGAGGCCATGACGAGCACCTGCATGCCCGTCGCCCTGGCCGGCGTCGCCGGCGCCTCGGCCCGCGTGAGCGTCGCCGTCGCGGTCCCACCGCCACCACCGCCACCACCGCCACCGGCACCACCGGCACCGGCACCGGAGCCAGAACCGGCACCCGCACCCCCACCGGCCCCGCCCTCCGGCGAGACCCCGGAACCCGAACCGGCCCCGCGCGACCGCTGGATGAGCTCCCGCCCGCCGAACATGAAGAACGCCACGAGCACGACCAGCGCGTTGATCCCGACCGACAGCCCGAACATCAGGCCGGCGTCGTACCGCAGGTCCGCGGAGGAGGCCACGGTCTGCACGGTGATGCCCACGATGCTGGTGGGCGCGAGCGCGCCACCGACGATGGCGGAGCTCATCGCGATGGCCATCATGGTCGAGTTGATCCGGTGGGTCGCGGCGAGGCTCATCGCGATCGGGACCACGGCGAACGCCGCGTGCGAGGTACCGAGGCAGGCCACGCCGGTGGCGATCAGCCACAGGCCCCAGGGCAGCAGTGCCACGCGGTCGCCGATGAGCCCGAGCGAGCGGTCCACGAGCCAGTCGATGGTGCCGGTCTCGCGCGCGATCCCGAACAGGTAGGTGATGCCCAGCAGGATGATGAGGGCGTCGACGGGGAACCCGCCCAGCACGTCGTCCAGGCCCTCCCCCACCACGCCGATGCCCACGATGAACGAGGCGACCAGGGCGAGCGCGCCCATGTGGATGTTGCGCACCGCCGAGATGCCGAAGACGGCGGCGAGCCCGATGAGGGCGATGATCTCGGCGGTCATGCCGCACGCTCCCTTCGGGGCGGCACGGCGTGCGCGGACAGGGCGAGAATCGTCATCGATCGTCTCCGTTCGTGGTGGTGCCGGCGATGCCCTGGCGGTAGGCGGCCAGCGCCGGCTCGTCGACGCCCTCGACGTCGTCCAGGCCGATGAGGCCGCCGGGCTCGACGGGGCGCGTCAGGCGCGCGCCGTCGAGCAGGTAGTAGGGGGCGACGCCCTCGGGGTCGTCGAGCGCCGCGGGGTCCAGCAGCACCGGGGCGACGCCGTCGATCTCGTGGTGGTGGCCCTGGACGCGCAGCTCGGTGCCGGCCGCGAGGCCGTCCGTCGCGCGCGCGGCGAGCAGGGTGGTCCAGCGCGCCCGGGGTGCGGGCGCGCGGTCGACGGCGGCGTGCACGGTCAGCGGCGTCTCGACGCCCATGTAGTGGTACGGCCAGTACACGCACGCGTAGCGGCCGTCCCGGCTGACCACGTGCCCCTTGCCGTGCAGCAGCTCCCAGGTCGCGGGGTCGCCCGTGCACACGACGGCGAAGACGCCGCCCGCGAAGCTCGCCTCGCCGGGCAGGCGCAGCGCCGAGAAGACGTCCACCACGCCGTCGTGCGCGAGGATGCCGCCGTCCTCGCGCGCCGCGTAGATGTCGGCGAGCTCGGCGATGCGGGCCACGGGGTAGTGCATGGCCTCGACGTCGGCGCGGGCGCCGGTCCGGGTCGCGACGACCGTCATCTCGCAGTGGTCCGCGGCGGCGGCCCGCTTGAGGTCCCGCACGGCCTCGGCGCGGCGGGCGAGCGTGCCGGGCACGTCGTCGCCGAGCTCCAGCAGGCCGGCCAGCGCGGGGGCGTCGACGGTCACGCCGGCCTGCGTGACGCGGCCGGTAACGGGGTCGAGCTCCAGGTCGTACTCCCCCGCCTTGCCGATCGCGACGATGTCGAGGCCGACGGCGCTGACCCAGTCGACCAGGCGCAGCAGGTTGGCGGGCTGGTCTCCGTCACCCGGGAGGTAGCTGAGGCCGTTCGCGGCGGCGAGCTCACCGAGCGCGACGCCCACGACGGTGTCGACCTCCTTGCTCACCATGACCACGTGCGTGCCGTGCGCGAGGGCCGCCGAGGCGTACCCGTACCCGGCCGCGACCCGGCCGCAGGCCTCGACGAGCACGTCGAGGCTCGCCCAGTCCAGGGCGTCCGCGGAGGCGAGCAGGGCGGTGCGCCCCTCGCGCACCAGGCGGGCGGTGGTCTCGGGGTCGGCGGACTCGCCGACACGCTCGGCCGGGTAGCCGAGGTCGTCGAGCATGCGGCGCACGCCCGCGACGTCGGGGTCCACCAGGACCGCCGGGCGGATCTCGGGGGTCAGGGCGAGCTGGGCGAGGAACGTGCGGCCGTAGCCGCCGTTGGCCCCCGTCAGGGCGACGCGCACCGGGGCGCGCGTCCGGGAGACGTGATGAAGGATCACCGTTGTTCCGATCGTCGTGCACCTGCTCGGCGTTCGAGCGGGCTGGCGGCCACTGTGCCACAGTTTCTAGAATCGTCCAACTTCGCATCAGATCGTCACAGCGTGTGAGAAGATCTGATCATGCTCGGATCCATCGCCGACGACTTCACCGGCGCCACCGACCTCGCCACGATGCTGCGCAGGTCCGGCCACCGCGTCAGTGTCGTCATCGAGAACGGCACGCTCAGCCCCGACCAGCTCCGCGCGGCCGACGCCGTCGTCGTCGCGCTCAAGACGCGCACGGCGCCGCGCGCCGAGGCGGTCGAGGCGTCGCTCGACGCGCTGGCGCGGCTGCGCTCCTGGGGGGCCACGCGCTTCTACGTGAAGTACTGCTCCACCTTCGACTCGACGGACGAGGGCAACATCGGCCCCGTCCTGGACGCGGTGTCGGACGCCGTCGGGGCCGGGCGCGCCGTCGTCGTACCCGCCCTGCCCGCCAACGGCCGCACGGTCTACCAGGGGCACCTGTTCGTGGGCCCGGACCTGCTGGAGAACTCCTCGATGCGGCACCACCCGCTCACGCCCATGACCCGCTCCCGGGTGGCAGACCTGCTACGGCCCCAGACCGCCCACGACGTCGCGGAGGTGCCGCTGGCGACCGTGCACGAGGGCGCGGGCGCCGTGCGGGACTCCCTGGACGCGGCCGGGGCGCGCTACGTCGTCGTGGACGCCGTCTCGGACGACGACCTCGTCACGATCGGGGCCGCCACCGCCGGCGACCGGCTCGTCTCCGGGGGCTCCGGCCTCGCCCTCGGCATCGCCGGCCCGGGCCTGCCCGACGAGCGGTGGTCCCCGCCCCGCACCGGTCGGGGCGTCGTCCTGTGCGGCAGCGTGTCGACGGCGACGCTCGGCCAGGTGGCCGACGCCGCCCGCACCCAGCCGGTGCGGACCGTCGACCTGGCCGCGGCCGTGGCCGACGAGCAGGCCACCGCGGCGGACCTGGTCGACTGGGTCGAGCGGCAGGACGCGGCGTCGTACCCGGTGGTGTGCGCGGCGCGCGAGCGTGCCGACGTGCGGCCCGAGGTGGACGGCGTGGCGGTCGCGCCCGTGGTCGAGCGGGTGCTCGCCGAGGTGGCGCGGCGGCTGGTCGAGCGGGGCACGGTGACGGCGCTCGTCGTCGCGGGAGGTGAGAGCAGCGGTGCGGTGGTGCGCGCCCTGGGCGTGGACGCGCTGCGCATCGGGCCCGAGCTCGGGCCCGGCGTGTGCTGGGCCACGGGCAGCGCCGGCGACCGGACGGTCGCACTCGCCCTCAAGAGCGGCAACTTCGGCGGCGCCGACCTGTTCACCGCGGCGTGGGAGGTGCTGCGATGAGCCCCGCCGACGCGCTCGCGGACGCCGGCCGCCGCCTCGTCGCGGCGGGCCTGAGCCCGGGCAGCAGCGGCAACGTCAGCGTGCTGGACGGCGACCGCATCCTGATCAGCGGCACCGGCTCGTCGCTGGGCCGGCTGTCCGAGGCGGACCTGGCGCGCGTCGGGCTCGACGGCACCCACCTGGGCGGCGCACGCGCCTCCAAGGAGACCCCGCTGCACGTCGCGTTCTACCGGCGCGACGCCGCGTTCCGGGCCGTGGTGCACCTGCACTCGCCGCACGCCGTCGCCCTGGCGTGCCTGGAGCCGTGGGCCGTGCACAACGCCGTCCCTCCGCTCACCCCGTACTTCGTGATGCGGGTGGGGCAGGCGCCCCTGCTCCCCTACCGCCACCCCGGCGACCCGGCCCTGGGCGACGACCTGCTGGCCGCCCCGTGGCCGCTGCGCGCCGCGCTGCTCGCCAGCCACGGCGCCGTGGTGGCGGGGGCCGACCTGGACGAGGCCGTCGACCGGGCCACCGAGCTGGAGGAGGCGTGCCGGATCGCCCTGCTCACCGCCGGGTCCCCGCGCCGCGAGCTCACGCCCGACCAGATCGCTGAGCTGGCGCGACGCTGGGACAGCCCCTGGACGCCGGAACCCTAGACTGACGCGCGGGAGGCGATGATGGCGAAGACGACGGGGTTGATCCCGGAGCAGCGCAGGCAGCAGATCCTGCGCCACCTGCGCACCGAGCAGGTGCTCAGCTACCGGCAGATCACCGAGCTGCTCGGCATCAGCCAGATGACCGCTCGGCGCGACGTGGCCGTGCTCGCCGAGCAGGGGCGCGTCCGGGCGACCCAGGGCGGCGCGACGCTGGCGACCCGGCTGCTCGACGAGCCCCGCCGGGCCGAGAAGGCGGTCACCGGGCTGCCCGAGAAGACGGCGATCGCCCGCGCGGCGGCCGAGCTGGTCACCGACTCGATGACCGTCTACCTCGATGCCGGCACCACCGTGCAGGCCATGCGCCCGTTCCTGGAGCAGCGCACGGGGCTGACCGTGGTCTCCAACGACCTCAGCACGGTGCTCGCGTTCCTCGACCACCCGAGCGTGGACCTGATCAGCGTGGGCGGGCGGGTCGACCCGGACAACCAGTCCACGATCGGCCGGCTCGCCGCCCTGACGCTCGCCGAGCTGTCGCTCGACGTCGCGTTCCTGTCCTCCAGCTCCTGGGACGCGCGCCACGGCGTCACGACCCCGGTCGAGGCGAAGATCGAGGCCAAGCGCGCGGCCATGGCCTCGGCGACGACGACGGTGCTGCTCGCCGACAGCGGCAAGTTCGGGCGCTACGCCAAGTACCGCGTGCTGTCCCTGGACGAGCTCGACACCGTGATCAGCGATCCGGGCCTGGAGGAGCCCGACGCCGCCCGGATCGAGGCCCTCGGCGTCGAGGTGCTCCGCGCGCCGCTCGCCTGACCCGTCGGCCGGACGGACAGGTCACCGCGACGACCTGTCCGTCCGGCAGGTCACCCGGGCTGCAGGTAGCGGGCGTGGAGCTGCCCGCACGCCGCGTCGATGCCCGTGCCGAGCTGACGCCGCCGGGTCGCGTGCACGCCCCGGGCACGCAGCCCGTGCACGAAACCGTCGACGTGCCGGGTGGTCGGCGCGCGGTAGGACGGGTCCGCCCCTGCCGCCTCGTTGTACCGGATCACGCTCACGTGGAACAGCTCGGGCCGCGAGCGCTGCCGCACCAGCCCCGCCAGCGCCGCCAGGTCGGCCTCGCCGTCGTTCACACCTGCGATGAGCAGGTAGGCGAGGTAGACCTTGCGCCGGCTGGTGGCGACGTGCCGGTCGAGGACGGTGAGGTTCTCGGCCAGCGGGTAGCGCCGTTCGAGCGGGATGAGGGCGGCCCGCTGCTCCGGGAACGGTGAGTGCACCGAGAGCGTGACCGTCACCTGGGGGTGCTCGGTCACCAGCCGCGCCAGGTTCGGCGCGAACCCGACCGTCGAGACCGTGACGCGCCGGGCCGCCAGACCGGCGAACGCCGGGTCCGTGAGCAGGGTCAGCGCGTCGAACACGTGCGGGTTGGCCAGCGCCTCCCCCATGCCCATGAAGGCCACGCTCGCCGGCCGGGGCAGGCCGTCGCGCGTCCACCGGGGGTGCATCACCTGCGCCGTGATCTCGTCGGCCGTGAGGTTGCGGACCAGCCCGACCGCGCCCGTGGCGCAGAACGTGCAGCCCAGCCCGCAGCCGGCCTGCGAGGACACGCACATCGAGTCCCAGCCGGCCCGGTAGTGCGACACCACCGTCTCGATGCGCGCGCCGGACTCCGCCGCGAACAGCACCTTCTCGACGTGCTCGTCGTGCTGTACCGCGACCTCGTCCAGGGGATGGAGGCGGGACCCGAACCGGTCGGCCAGGTCGGAGCGCAGGTCCGGCGGGAGGGCACGGATGTCCGCGAACGTCTCCGCCGTCGACCCCCGCCACGCGGCGACGACCTGCCGGAACCGGTAGTCCGGCACGCCGGTCGCGGACAGGTGCTCGCGCAGGCGCATCCACCGGCTCCGGACGGTGAGCGCGTTCATGTGTCACCGTCCGTCGCGGGCAGCACCTCGCGGCCCCGGTAGAGACCGCAGTACGGGCACGCGCGGTGCGGCGGTACGAGCTTCGCGCACCGCGGGTTGGCGCAGCGGGCGAGGACGGGCGGGCTCGCCTTCCAGTGGGCACGACGGTGCCGGGTACGCGAGCGGGAGGTGCGGTGCTGCATGGGAGTGCCTTTCGTGAACGGTTGCTGATCAGCGGGGAGCA
Organism: Promicromonospora sp. MS192; assembly: GCF_049532985.1. Taxonomy (GTDB): domain Bacteria; phylum Actinomycetota; class Actinomycetes; order Actinomycetales; family Cellulomonadaceae; genus Promicromonospora. Next base: position 2,423,073 of record NZ_CP186693.1, read on the forward strand.
ACCGACCACGGGCGTGGCCCGGGAGGCACGGGGCGTCGTCGAGGCGCGGCGGGGCACGGGGACGTGCGCGAACCGCCGGGGAGCCGGAGAGGGTCGTCACGGGGAGACCACGACGCGGACCGTCGACCGTGCGCGGCAGGCGCAGGGACCAGACCGATGGTCGGTGCGTCGCGGGCGTGCCGGGGCCAGGGCCCACGGAAGGGGACTGCAGCGCCGGGACGGCGAGCACGCGTCCCAGGGAGTGCCGGCCACCGGCCGCCCGGTGGCTACAGTCTGTCGACCTCGATCATGATGACCGGGACCGTAGCAGCGCTGCCCGCACGCACCCCAGCCTTTTTCCGCGCGACAGACCGGCGAGCGCACCTGTGAACGTCCGGCCGGGAATCTGCGGATCGCGTGATGGACGTGGGTCGCCGGGCGCGCGGCCCAGGTTCAGCGTCTACGGTCGTCTCGTCCACCCGGCCGGCGCTCGCCTGCCCCGACCAAGGAGCCCCCATGACGTTCGTCGACCTGGTGCTTCTCGCGGTGCTCTTCATCGCGCTGATGACCGGCCTCAGCCGGGGCCTCCTGGCCACGCTCGGCGGCCTGGCCGGCCTCGTCATCGGAGGCGTCGCGGCCTTCTGGGCGGTCCCCGCCGTCAACGACGCGCTGCCGTCGGCGCAGTGGCGGGGGCCGGTGTCCATCGCCGTCGCCGTGCTGCTGCCGATGCTCGGCGCCTCCGTCGGCGCCGGGCTGGGCCGGGACCTGCGCCGAGGCGTGGACCGCACGGCGCTGCGCCCGCTCGAACGGCTGCTGGGCGGGGTGGCCAACGTAGGGGTCGTCGCCCTGGCCCTCTCGTTCGTCGGCCACGCCGTCGGCGCGACCGGCGTGCCCGGCGTGGCGCCCGCGGTGTCGTCGTCCGCCGTCCTGCGCACCATCGACGAGCTGACGCCGCCCGCCATCGGCCGGCCGCTGGCCGAGGCCCGCGCGTTCGTGCTCGACGACGGCCTGCCGCGCCTGAACATCCTGGCGGTGCCGCGGCAGGACGCCGAGGTGCCCGCCGTCGCGCTCGACGACCCGCGCCTGGAGACGGCGGCACAGTCGGTCGCCCGGATCTCGGGCATCGCCTACGCGTGCGGGACGAGCTCGACCGGGTCGGGGTTCGTGGTGGCGGACGACCGGCTGGTGACGAACGCGCACGTCGTGGCCGGGGTGGACCGGCCGGTCGTGGAGCTGCCCGGCGGCGAGGTACGGGAGGGCAGCGTGGTCTACTACGACCCGGTCGACGACCTCGCGGTGATCGCCGTCGACGGCCTGGCCGCGGACCCGCTCGCCGTGGCGCCCACCCTCGCGGTCGGCGACCGCGCCGTCGTGCAGGGCTATCCCTACGGCGGACCGTTCACCTCCGGCAGCGCCGGGGTGCTCGACGTCAGCACCACGGTCGTGCCGGACTCGTACGGCCGCGGCGGTGCGGAGCGCGAGGTCTACTCGCTGGCCGCCGTCGTGCGGCCCGGCAACTCGGGCGGGCCGCTGCTGACCACGGACGGCGAGGTGGCGGGCGTCATCTTCGCGCGGGCCGAGACCAACCCGAACGTCGGCTACGCCATGACGACCGCCGAGCTGCGACCCGTGGCCGACCGCGCCGCCGCCCTGGACGACGCCGTGTCCACGGGGCAGTGCGCCGGGTAGCGTTGTCGCATGACGACGACCTCTCAGGACTCGCAGTACCTGCGGCTGCTGGGCGAGCAGGTGGGGCACGAGCTCGCGGCCCACCTCCAGTACGTGGCGATCGCGGTGTGGTTCGACAGCCACGACCTGCCGCAGCTCGCGGCGCACTTCTACCGGCAGGCGCTCGAGGAGCGCAACCACGCCATGATGATCGTCCAGTACCACCTGGACCGGTCGCTGCCCGTGCAGATCCCGGGCACCCCCGCGGTGCGCAACGACTTCGCGGACGTGGTGGAGCCGCTCCAGCTCGCCCTGGACCAGGAGCAGCAGGTCACGCGGCAGATCGAGGCGATCTTCCGGGCGGCCCGCGAGGAGGGCGACGCCCTGGGCGAGCAGTTCCTCCTGTGGTTCCTCGAGGAGCAGGTGGAGGAGGTCGCCGCGGCGACCACGCTGCTCACGGTCGCCCGGCGCGCCGGCGACAACCTGTTCGACCTGGAGAACTACGTGGCCCGCGAGACCATCGGCGATGCCGGTGAGTCCGCCTCCGCCCCGCGGGCCGCCGGCGGGACCCTCTGATCCCCCTCGCAGATATCACACGGCTGCTACACGATCCCTGTTGCCTGTGGAAATCTTGCCCCGCGACCTGAACGACCGCGCACGGAGAGGGGCGGGACCGGGGTGACGATCACGAGCAGCTCGTGGATCGGCGGCCCGCACCCGGACCCCGCACGCCTGGCCGCCGTCGCCGCCCTCCGCGCCGCGCTCTCGACCCTCGCCGACGGTCGGCGGGACGACCCGGCCGGTCCCGGCCCGGTCCGCACCCGGTCCGTACCGCCTCCCGCGTGCCGCACCACCCGTGCGGCGATGTACGACTACGTCAAGGGCAGCCTGGTACCGAGCCGCCAGCGCCGCGTCGAGGCACACCTGGACGGCTGCGGCCGGTGCACGCGCGCCTTCGCCGACGTGCGCGAGGAGTCCTGGGCGCTGCGCGGGCTGGGCCGGCGCCTCGCGGCGCACGACCACCAGGGCGGGCGGCACCGGCGCACGGCGCCCGGCCGGTTCTGACCCGCCCGCTCACCGCTCGTTCGGGATCAGGCGCCACGCCACGACGGCGGCGAGGGCCGTGAGCACCGCGGCCACCACGCACGCCGTCTGGAGCGAGGCCACGAACGCCTCCCGGGCAGCCTCCAGCACGTCCGCCCGGTCCCCCGCGAGCGCCACGGCGGAGGCGAGCGAGTCCGACGCCCCGGAGGCGATGTCCGCGGGCAGGCCCGCCGGGAGCGTGACGCGCGCCTGGTACCCGAGCGTGACCAGCGAGCCGAGCACGGCCACGCCCAGGGCCACCCCGAGCTCGTAGGCCGTCTCCGAGATCGCGGACGCGCCCCCGGCCTTCGCGGGCGGCACGGCGCTGACCACGGCGTCCGTGGTCAGCGTCATCGCCAGGCCGACGCCCAGGCCCGCGGGCACCAGGGCCAGCGCGAGCCACGCGTAGTGGTCGGCGCCCTCGGCCACCGCGATGGCGACCATCCCGAGGGCCGTCACGGCCAGGCCCACGGCGATCGCGTTGCCCCGGCCGAAGCGCGCCACGGACCAGCCCACGATCGCCACCACCGCGATGGACGCGATCGTCGCGGGCAGCTCGGCCACGCCCGCCACCAGCGGCGAGAAACCTCGCACGAGCTGGAGGTACTGCGAGAAGAAGAACAGCATGCCGGTCAGCGCGAAGATCGCGATGAGGTTGGCCGCCACGGCACCGCTGAACGCCGGGACCCGGAACAGCCCGATGTCGAGCAGCGGCCCGCGGCCGTCCGCCGCGAGCCGGCCCTGCCGCCGCACGAACCAGACGCCCGCGACCACCGCGACGCCCAGCGCCCCGGCGGCGAGCAGGTCCGCGCCGTCGGACGCCGCGTGCTTGATGGACCACACGAGCGGCATCACGGCGGCGAACGACAGCAGCACCGACAGGAGGTCCAGGCGACCCGGGTCGGGATCCTTGGCCTCGGGCAGCAGCACCGCCCCGGCCACGACGAGCACCAGCACCACGGGCACGTTGACGAGGAAGACCGAACCCCACCAGAAGTGCTCGAGCAGCACCCCGCCGACCAGCGGGCCGACGGCGGCACCACCGCCCGCGGCGGCCGACCACACGGCGATGGCGCGGCTGCGCTCGCGGGCGTCGGGGAACAGCGTGCGGATGAGGGAGAGCGTCGAGGGCATGATCGTGGCCCCCGCCACGCCGAGCAGCAGCCGGGCGACGATGAGGGTCTCCGCGTCGGGCGCGAAGGCGGCCAGCGCCGACGCCGCACCGAACGCCGTCGCGCCGATCAGCAGCAGGCGCTTGCGCCCGATCCGGTCGGCCAGCGTGCCCATGGCCACGAGCAGGCCGGCGATGGCCAGGGAGTAGATGTCCCCGATCCAGAGCACCTGCGTGGCGGTGGGTTCGAGGTCACGGGTCAGGGACGGGACGGCGAGGTAGAGCACGGTCCCGTCGATGGCGAGGAGGCCGACCGCCAGCACGAGGACGGCCAGCGCGGACCACCGGCGACGGGCGGAGAGGGCGGGAGGGGAGACGGTCACACGACAACTGTACCGTCCAGCCGGTACAGTTTGAAACCCCGGCCCCTATAGTTCGTGCCGAAGGTGAGGTGGTGCCCCCGTGGGCAGGACGGCAGGCAGGGACCCCGAGCAGACGCGTGCCGCGCTGCTGGACGCCGCGGCGGAGGTGGTCCGCGAGCGCGGCATCTCGGCGACCCTCGACGACGTCGCACGCCGCGCCGGCGTGTCCAAGGGCGGGCTGCTCTACCACTTCGCCAGCAAGCACGAGCTCCTCCTCGCGCTGGCCCGCGAGTGGCTCGAACGGTTCCGGGTGGCGGTGCTGGCCGCCGTCGACCCGGCGGACGACGCGCCCGGGCGCCTGGTGCGCGCGTACGTGCGCGTCTCGGTCCACGAGGCCCTGGACGCGGCGGCGACGCGCGACGCGCTCGTGCTGCTCGCGCACCTGTCCAGCGTCGAGGCGATCACCGACCTGGCGCGCGCCGACGCTCTGCGCTGGCAGGAGGACCTCCGCGCGGACGGCCTGCCGCAGGACGTGCTGGCGCTCGTGCTGGCGGCCGCGGACGGCGTGAGCGCCCAGCCCGTGTGGGGCATGGAGCCGGCGCCGCGGGAGCTGGAGCGGCTCCGGGACCGGCTGGTCGCGCTGACCTACGCCGAGGGGTAGCCGGTCACCGTGCCGCCCAGCGGTCCGCCAGGGCCTCCGACCCGCGGGCGAGCAGCGCGACGTCGGCGCCGACCAGCACGAACGACGCCCCGGCGTCCAGGTAGGCCTGCGCGAGCGCGGGGTCGAAGGCGTTGACGCCGACGGGCTTGCCCGCCGACCGCACGGCCTCGAACGCCCGGTGCACCGCGGCGACCACGTCCGGGTGCTCCTGCTGCCCCAGCAACCCCATCGAGGCCGCCAGGTCGGACGGTCCCACGAACACGCCGTCCACGCCGTCGACGGCGGCGATCTCCCCCGCGCTCTCGACGGCCGCGGCCGACTCGACCTGCACGAACAGCGACACGTACCGGTCGGCGTCGCGCATGTAGCCCTCGACGCGGTTCCAGCGCGCCCCGCGGGACAGGGCGCTGCCCACCCCGCGCACGCCGCGGGGCGGGTAGCGCACCGCCCGGACGACCGCGCGTGCCTGGTCGGCCGTGTCCACCATGGGCACCAGCACGTTCTGGGCGCCCAGGTCGAGGAACTGCTTGAGCACCACGGCATCGCCCGACGGCGCCCGCACCACCGGCGTGACGGGGTACGGCGCGACCGCGCGGAGCAGGGCCGTGACGGTCTCCAGGCCGACCGGCGAGTGCTCGCCGTCGATCAGCAGCCAGTCCAGGCCGGCGCCCGCGCAGATCTCCGCCACGGCGGGGCTGCCCGAGCAGACCCACATGCCGGCCTGCGGCCGGCCGGCGGAAGCGAGGCGGTCACGGAAGGTGGGCGGGAGGGTCACACGAAGCGGCACGAGACGGTCCCCAGCTCTCGGTAGTCGGCCAGCACGGTGTCGCCGGGCTCCACCCACACCGGGCGGGTGAAGGAGCCGGCCAGCACGATCTCCCCCGCCTCCAGCACGTCACCGTGCCGGGCGAGCTTGTTCGCGAGCCACGCGACGCCCGCGGCCGGGTGGCCCAGCACGGCGGCGGCCACGCCGGACTCCTCGACGGCCTCGTTGCGGTACAGGAGCGCGGACACCCAGCGCAGGTCCACCGCGCCGGGCTCCACCGGGCTGCCGCCGTGCACCATGCCGCCCATGGCGGCGTTGTCGCTGATCGTGTCGACGATGGTGCGCCCGGTCATCTCGATCCGCGACGACAGGATCTCCAGGGCGGGCACCACGTACTCGGTGGCGCGCAGCACGTCGAACACGGTGGCGTGCGGTCCGCTCAGGCGCTCGCGCAGCACGAAGGCGAGCTCTACCTCGATCCGCACGTTGGAGAACCGGCCGTGCTCGATGACCGACCCGTTGTCGTGCACCATGTCGGCGAAGATCGCGCCGTAGTCGGGTTCCGTGATGCCGGTCGCGGCCTGCATGACCTTGGAGGTGAGCCCGATCTTGCGGCCCACGGGACGCCGCCCGGCCTCGATGCCGCGGCGGCGCCAGGTGTTCTGCACGGCATAGGCGTCCTCGACCGTCATGCCCGGGTGGCGGGCGGTCAGGAGCGGCACCATCGTGCGCCCCGACTCGGCCCCGGCCAGCTCGTCGGCGATCGTGGCCACCGCGTCGTCGTCCAGCGTGCGCTCCCCCGTCACAGCTGGTGCCCCAGCTTGTACTCGCCCTGCTTCCAGGACGGCAGCACGTCGTCCTCGGGGTGGGCGGCGGCGCGGGCCGCGTCCTCGGGGCGCGTGTAGGAGAACCCGTCGGCCCCGATGGTCACCGCCATCTCCGAGGTGTCCGTGCGGGCGACGACCGGCTGCGGGACGCCGTCGAGGTCCAGCACGGGCGACGCCTCGGTGTACCAGGACGGCACCACCGGGTTGCCCCACCAGTCGCGGCGCTGGTTGTCGTGCACGTCCCAGGTCACCACGGGGTTGTCGGGGTCGCCCGTCCAGTAGTCCTGCGTGTAGATCTCGACCCGGTGCCCGTCCGGGTCGCGCAGGTACAGGTAGAAGGCGTTGGACACGCCGTGCCGGCCCGGCCCGCGCTCGATGCGGTCGCTCAGCCGCAGCGCGCCGAGCTTGTCGCAGATGGCGATGATGTTGTGCTTCTCGTGGGTGGCGAACGCGACATGGTGCATCCGGGGGCCGTCACCACCGGTCATCGCGGTGTCGTGCACGGTGGGCTTGCGCCGCATCCACGCGGCGTAGGTGGTGCCCTCGCCGTCCTGGATGTCCTCGGTGACGCGGAAGCCGAGGTCCTCCATGTGCCGCACGGCCCGCGGCACGTCCGGGGTCACCTGGTTGAAGTGGTCCAGCCGCACCAGGGCGCCGGGGGTGTGCAGGTCGTACCGCCAGGCCAGCCGCTCGACGTGCTCGACCGCGTGGAAGAACTCCTGCGGGAAGCCCAGCGGGTCCGTCACGCGGACCGAGTCGCCGACGCCGCGCACGAAGCCGTGCGCACGCCGCTCCACGCGGCAGCCGAGCTCGGTGTAGAACGCGACCGCCCGGTCGAGGTCCTCCGGTGTGCGCACCCGGTAGGAGAAGGCGGCCACGGCCGCCGTCGGTCCCTGGCGCAGCACCAGGTTGTGATGGATGAACTCCTCCAGCGTGCGCAGGTAGACCGCCTGCTCGTCCTCCTCGGTGACCACCAGGCCCAGCACGTCCACGTAGAAGTCCCGGGAGGCGGCCAGGTCGGTGACGACCAGCTCCATGGACGCGCACCGCACGATGTCGGGCGGCGGCGCCTGGGGCGTGGGGATCGTGGTGTCGGTCATGCGTCAGGCTCCCTTGCCGAACGTGGGGTTGTGGACCTTGCCGAGCGTGATGTGCACCGCCTGCTGGTCCGTGTAGAAGTCGATCGAGCGGTACCCGCCCTCGTGGCCCAGGCCGGAGGCCTTGACGCCGCCGAACGGCGTGCGCAGGTCGCGCACGTTGTTCGAGTTGAGCCAGACCATGCCCGCCTCGATCGCCTGGGAGAAGGTGTGCGCGCGCTTGAGGTCGTTGGTCCACACGTAGGCGGCCAGCCCGTACTTCACACCGTTGGCCAGGGCGAGCGCCTCCTCCTCGGTGTCGAACGGCGTGATCGCCACGACGGGGCCGAAGATCTCCTCCTGGAAGATCCGGGCCGACGGCGGCACGTCCGCGAACACGGTGGGCGCCACGAAGTTGCCGGTCTCGAAGCCCTCCGGCCGGCCCCCGCCGGCCACGAGGCGCCCCTCGGTCTTGCCGATCTCCACGTAGCTCATGACCTTCGCGAAGTGCTCGGGGTGCACCAGCGCACCGACCTCGGTGGCCGGGTCGTGCGGGTAGCCCACGCGCACCCGCGCGGCCTGGGCCGCGTACCGCTCGACGAACTCGTCGTACACGGCCCGCTCGACGAGGATGCGGCTGCCCGCGGTGCAGCGCTCGCCGTTGAGCGAGAACACGCCGAAGATCGTCGCGTCGATCGCCGCGTCCAGGTCGGCGTCGGCGAACACGACCGCCGGCGACTTACCGCCCAGCTCCATCGACAGGCCCTTGAGGTGCGGGGCGGCATTGGCGAAGATGACCTGCCCCGTGCTGCTCTCCCCCGTGAACGAGATCAGCGGCACGCCGGGATGCTTCACCAGCGCGTCGCCCGCCTCCTCGCCCAGGCCGTTGACGAGGTTGAAGACACCCCGCGGCAGCCCGGCCTCCTCGAAGATGCCGGCCCACAGCGAGGCCGACAGCGGCGTGAACTCGGCCGGCTTGAGCACCACGGTGTTGCCCGTGGCCAGTGCCGGGGCCAGCTTCCAGGACTCCAGCATGAACGGCGTGTTCCAGGGCGTGATGAGGCCCGCGACGCCGATGGGCTTGCGGTTGACGTAGTTGATCTGGCGGCCCGGCACCTTGAACGTGTCGTCGGCCTGCGCCACCACGAGATCGGCGAAGAACCGGAAGTTCTCCGCGGCCCGTCGCGCCTGGCCCAGGGCCTGCGTGATGGGCAGGCCCGAGTCGAAGCTCTCCAGCTCCGCCAGGCGCGCGTCGCGGGACTCGACGAGGTCGGCGATCCGGTGCAGGATCCGCGACCGCTCGCGCGGCAGCATGCGGGGCCACGGCCCGTCCGTGAACGCGACGCGCGCGGCGTCCACCGCGCGCCCGACGTCCGCGGCCCGGCCGGCGGCGGCCCGCGCGTAGACCTCGTTGCTCACCGGGTCGAGCACGTCGAACGTGCTGCCGTCGACCGAGTCGACGGACACGCCGCCGATGTAGTGGTGGATGCGGTCGGGCAGGTCGGCGGGGCGGGCGGGCTGGTCGGTCACGGTGCCTCCGGGGGTCGGGACGTGCGGTGCGCGGCGCCGTCGCCGCGCGAGTCGAGGAGGGCCTGCATGGTGGCCCAGCGGTGGTCGCGCGCCGCGATCTCGATCTCCAGCGGGTCGGCCCCGCGGGCGATCAGGTCGAGGATGTGGTCGTGCTCGGCCACGGAGTCGTGGGCCCGGCCGGGGACGAACGCGAACGTCGAGTCGCGCAGCCCGGAGAGCTGGGCCCAGCCGCGGTGCACCATGTCGAGCAGCAGCCCGTTGGGGCACGACTCGAACAGCACCGAGTGGAACCGCTGGTTCAGCGCCGTGAAGGCGTGCGGGTCGAAGTGGTCCAGCAGCGCGCGGAGCTGGTCGTTCACGCCGCGGGCCCGCGCGAGGTCGGCCGCGGAGACGCCGGGCGCCGAGAGCCCGGTCGCCGCGCCCTCGACCACCCCGAGCGCCTGCATGGCGTCGACGTAGCCGTGCTCGTCGATCATCGCCACGCGCGCGCCGACGTTGCGCTCGTAGGTCACCAGCCCCTCGGCCTCCAGCCGCCGGATCGCCTCGCGGACCGGCACCACGCTCATGCCGAGCTCGTCGGCGATGCCCTGCAGCACGAGCCGGTAGCCGGGGCTCAGCTCGCGCCGCGCGATGCGCTCCCGCAGGAATCCGTAGGCGACCTGGGACTTGCTGACGGCCGCGAACGCGTCCTCGACGGCCGACACGCCGCTCACGTCGCCTCCCGCGACGCCTCGTAGCGCGCCCGCCACCGCGCGTCGGGCGGGAACAGCCCCTCGACCGGGTGCCCGTCGGCGACCTGCCGTGCCACCCACGCGTCCTGCTCCTCCTGCGCGAGGGCCGCCTCGGCCACCTCCCGCACCAGGTGCGGCGGGATCACCACGACGCCGTCCGCGTCGCCCACCACGACGTCGCCCGGCAGCACGGTGGTGCCCCCGCAGGCGACGGCGACGTCCGTGTCCCACGGCACGTGCCGGCGGCCGAGCACGGCGGGGTGGGCGCCGTTGCTGAAGACCGGCAGGCCCGTGGCGACCACGGCCTCGACGTCCCGCACGCCGCCGTCGGTCACCACGCCGGCGGCCCCGCGGACCCTGGCCCGCAGCGCCAGGATGTCGCCGAGCGTGGCCGACCCGGTCTCGCCCCGGGCCTCGATCACGAGCACCTCGCCCTCACCGACCGTGTCGAAGGCGCGCTTCTGCGCGTTGTACCCGCCACCGTGGGCGGCGAAGAGGTCCTCACGGTTCGGCACGAGGCGCAGGGTCCGGGCGCGTCCCACGAGCGCGGCACCCGGCGCGAGGGGCCGCACGCCCTCCACCACGACGTTGTCCAGCCCCCGGCGGCGGAGCTGGGCGGACAGCCCGGCCACCGGCGTCCGCCGCAGCACGTCCCGCAGCTCGTCGGTCAGCACGAACGGCTCCGGCTCGGGCGCCAGCCCCGCGGCCTCGCGGCTCCCCCACGCCTCGGCCCGCTGCGTGTCGTCGACGCGCGGTCCCGCGCCCACGTCGCCGAACGGCACCCCGCCCTGCACCACCGTGGTCACCAGACGGCCCGACGACGGCGCACCCGGCGCCGAGGGGGCGTCCACCTCGACCTCGACCACGTCGCCGGGCGCCACCACGCTCGACCCGGCGGGCGTTCCCGTGAGGATCACGTCGCCCCGCTCCAGCGTGAGGTGCTGGGAGAGGTCGGCCACGATCTGCGCGAACGGGAACAGGAGCGCGTCCGGCCCCGTGGTGTCCTGCTGCACGAGCGCACCGTTCACCCAGGTGCGCAGCCGCAGCCCTGCCGGGTCCACCGTCCGGGCGTCCACGAGCGCCGGGCCGATCGGCGTGTAGCCGTCGCGGCCCTTGGAGCGCACGTTCGACCCCTTGTCGGCCCAGCGCAGGTCGTACACGCCGAGGTCGTTGGCCGCGGTGACGGCGGCGATGTGGTCCCACGCGTCCTCGACCGCGACGTGTCGCGCGGGCTCGCCGACGACCAGCGCGACCTCCCCCTCGAACGCCAGCAGCTCCGTGCCCGCCGGCCGCTCGACCGTCCCGCCCGATGCCGCCAGCGAGCTGCTGGGCTTGAGGAAGTACGACGGCGCCTCGGGCCGCCGCCCGCGCTGCTCGGCGCGCGAGGCGTACGCCACGTGGACCGCGACGACCTTGCCCGGCCGCTGTGCCAGCGGACCGATCCCGCCGGTCCCGTGCGCTTCGGTACCCATGAGCTCCCTTGCTCCGACTCGTCGGCTGACGCCTCTGGTGCTTCGTATCACAGATCGTATATGGTCGATCAGGACCCGGCAACGGCACCGGGTCACCATGCGCCCGCCGACGACGGCGGGCCCGGATGACGAGGGAGTCATGCGATGAGCCCCACCCCGGACCGGTCCGAGCCCGCCGACGGCACCGCCTCCCCCCGCGAACGCCGCCGCGTCGTCCTGGCGACGATCGTCGGCACGACCGTCGAGTGGTACGACTTCTTCGTCTACGCCTCGGCGGCGGGCCTGGTCTTCGGGCAGCTCTTCTTCGAGCCCGCGGGCTCGGGCCTGGGCACGTTGCTCGCGTTCGGCTCCGTGGGCGTCAGCTTCCTGTTCCGCCCGCTCGGCGCGTTCGTCGCGGGCCACCTCGGCGACCGGTACGGGCGACGCGTGGTGCTGGTGCTCACGCTGGTGCTCATGGGCACGGCCACCGCGCTGATCGGCCTGCTGCCCACGTACGCGCAGATCGGTGTCGCCGCGCCGGTGCTGCTGGTGACGCTGCGCATCCTGCAGGGCATCTCGGCGGGCGGCGAGTGGGGCGGGGCGGTGCTCATGTCGTGCGAGCACGCGCCGGTGCGCCGCCGGGGTCTGTTCGGTGCGGCGCCGCAGATCGGCGTGCCGCTGGGTCTGCTGCTCGCGTCGGGGGTGCTGGGCGTCATGACGGCCGTGGCGCCGGGCGACGCGTTCCTCGCGTGGGGCTGGCGCGTCCCGTTCCTGCTGAGCGTGGTGCTCATCGGCATCGGGTACTGGGTGCGGCGCAGCGTCGAGGAGAGCCCGGTCTTCGTCGAGATCGCCCAGCGGGCCGAGACGACCCGCCAGCCGCTCCTGCGACTGTTCCGCCGGCACACGCCGCTGGTGATCGTGGCGGCGCTCGTGTTCGCGGGGAACAACGCCGTGGGCTACATGACCACCGGCGGCTACATCCAGCGCTACGCGTCCGACCCGGCGGGGCCGGTCGGGATGGACCAGGGGCCGGTGCTGTGGGCGGTGACGGCGTCGGCCGTCGTCTGGCTGGTCGCGACGTGGGGCGCGGGCGCCCTGTCCGACCGGATCGGCCGCCGCACCACCTACGCGATCGGCTTCGTGGTGCAGCTCGCGGGCGTGCTGACCCTGTTCCCGCTGGTGCACGGCGGGACGTTCGGCTCGGTGCTGCTCGCGCTGTCCTTCCTGTCGGTGGGCCTGGGGCTCACCTACGGCCCGCAGGCCGCGCTGTACGCCGAGCTCTTCCCGGCGTCCATCCGGTTCTCGGGCGTCTCGATCTCGTACGCGATCGGGTCGATCCTGGGCGGGGCGTTCGCACCCACCATCGCGACGGCGCTCGTGCAGGCGACAGGCAGCGCCGCCTCGGTGACCCTGTACCTGGCGGGCATGACGGTGCTGGGGCTTGCGGCGACGCTGCTGCTGCGCGACCGGACCGGCATCCCGCTGGGCCCGGACCACGAGGAGCTCCAGGCCGCCAGCCCGGTGCACGGCCTGGCCCGCGCCTGAGCCTCGCCCCCGCCCACCCCCCCGGCAGGACCCAGCAGAACGGACCCACGATGCAGTTCCACCACCACGGCTACGTCACCGGCGACCCGTACGTGCGCCCGGCCGCCGGGTACGGCGTCGACCGGCCTGCCGAGCTGCCGGACGAGGTCGACGTGCTCGTCGTGGGCAGCGGCCCGGCGGGCATGATCGCCGCCGCGCAGCTCGCGCAGTTCCCGGACATCCGCACGCACGTGGTCGAGCGCCGCGCCGGGCGCCTGGAGATGGGCCAGGCCGACGGCATCCAGGCCCGCAGCGTCGAGACCTTCCAGGCGTTCGGGTTCGCGGAGCGGATCACGGCGGAGGCGTACCGGATCACCGAGATGGCGTTCTGGAAGCCCGACCCGGACCGTCCGGAGCACATCGTGCGGGGCGCCGTCCCGCCCGACGACCCGGGCGGGATCAGCGAGTTCCCGCACCTGATCGTCAACCAGGCGCGGGTGCTCGACTACTTCGCCGAGGTAGCGGCGAACGCCCCCGCCCGTGTACGCCCCGACTACGGCCTGGAGCTCGTGCGGCTCACCGTCGCGGACGACCCCGGACCGGGCGCCTACCCGGTCACCGTGACCCTCCGCCACACGGCCGGCCCCCAGGAGGGCACCGAGCGCACGGTGCGCGCCCGCTACGTCATCGGGGCCGACGGCGCCCACTCCGCCGTCCGGCAGGCCATCGGCCGCAGGGCCGTGGGCGACAAGGCCAACCACGCCTGGGGCGTGATGGACGTGCTCGCGGTCACCGACTTCCCGGACGTGCGCACCAAGTGCGCCATCCAGTCGCACGACGGCGGGTCCATCCTGCTCATCCCCCGCGAGGGCGGCTTCCTCGCGCGCTGGTACGTCGACCTCGGCGAGGTACCGGCCGGCGACGCCGGACAGGTCCGGGCCACGACGGTCGAGGAGATCGTCGCCCGCGCCAACCGGATCATCCACCCCTACACGCTCGACGTGAAGGACGTGCCCTGGCACAGCGTCTACGAGGTGGGCCACCGGGTGACCGACGGGTTCGACGACGTCCCCGCCGACCTCGCCGGCACCCGCACGCCCCGGGTCTTCCTGGCCGGCGACGCGTGCCACACGCACAGCGCCAAGGCCGGCCAGGGCATGAACGTGTCGATGCAGGACGGCTGGAACATCGCCTGGAAGCTGGCGCACGTGCTCACGGGGCGGGCGCCCGAGTCGCTGCTGGCGACCTACTCGGCCGAACGGCACGTCGTGGCCCAGGACCTCATCGACTTCGACCGCGAGTGGTCGCGGCTCATGGCCACGCCGCCCGAGGACCTGCCCGACCCCACCTATCTCGAGGACTTCTACGTCAAGACCGCGGAGTTCCCCTGCGGGTTCATGACGCGGTACCAGCCGTCGATGATCGTGTCCGGCACCGGCCACCAGCACCTGGCGACCGGGTTCCCCGTGGGCAAGCGGTTCAAGTCGGCGCCGGTCGAGCGCGTGGCCGACGGCAACCCGGCACATTTGGGACACCACGCCCGCGCCGACGGGAGGTGGCGCGTCTACGCGTTCGCCGACGCCGCCGCGCCCGGCGAGCCGTCGGCGCTGGGCGACTGGGCGCAGTGGCTCGGCACCGCGCCGGACTCCCCGCTGCTGCGGCACACCCCGGCGGACGGCGACCCCGACGCCGTGCTCGACGTCAAGGTCGTCTACCAGCAGGGGCACGGCACGATCGAGCACACCGCCGCCCCCGAGGTGTTCCGGCCGCGGGTCGGTCCCTTCGACCTGGTCGACTACGAGAAGGTGTACGCCGCCGACCCTGCCCACGACATCTTCGAGCTGCGCGGCATCGACCGCGGCGGCGCCGTCGTCGTCGTCCGCCCCGACCAGTACGTGGCCGCCGTGCTCCCGTTGACCGCCCGGGACGAGCTGGCCACCTTCCTCGCGGGCGCCCTCCTGCCCGCCTGACCCTGCCCACCCGGACCCTGCCCGCCCGGACCCAGCCCGCCTGACCCTGCCCACCCGGACCCGCACGAAGGGCCACGGCCCGGGCGTGTCGCAGCCGGCGTGTCGGCCTCCGGGAAGGGTGGTGCGCCGGGGGTGGGTTGCGCTGCGTAGACATTGTCTACACCACGCAACCCACCCCCGCGGGGCACCTTCTCCCGAGCCGCCCGGACCGCCCTCTCGACGGCCCGGCCCGTGGTTATACTCGGCGCGTCGAGGCGGATCATCTCCCGCCTGCGCTCGAAAAAGGGGCGCGCGACGGGCCCCGAACCGGACCCGCCCGGGACACATACGGACTGCACCACTCATCCGTCACTGTTCCCCTGGAGGCCCCGTGCCCACCGTGTCCGCACACGTCGCCCGTACCGTCGCCCGTCACGTCGACCACGTCTTCGGCGTCATGGGCAACGGCAACGCCTGGTTCCTCGACGACCTCACCCGGTCCACGACCGCGCGGTTCACCGCCGTGCGCCACGAGGCCGGCGGCGTGGTGGCCGCCGACGCCTACTTCCGCGCGTCGGGCCGCATCGCCGCCGCCACCGCCACCTACGGCGCGGGCTTCACCAACGCCCTGACCGCGCTCGCGGAGGCGGCCCAGGCGCGCGTCCCGCTCGTGCTGCTCACGGGCGACGAGCCGACGTCCGGCCCGCGGCCGTGGGACGTGGACCAGATCGCCCTGGCCGCCGCCGTGGGCGCACGCACCTACACGGTGGGCCGTGCCGACGCCGCCGCCACCAGCGTCATCGCCATCGAGCACTCCCTGACCTACCGGGTGCCCGTGGTGCTGGCCATCCCCTACGACGTCGCGGCCCTGGAGGCCGGGCCCGTCCCCGACGCGCCCGAACCGGTGCTGCCTCGCCCGCTGGCCCCCGCCGGGCCCTTCGACGCCGCCGCCATCACCGACCTGGCCCGGCACCTCGCCGACGCCGAGCGTCCCCTGCTGCTGGCCGGCCGCGGCGCCTGGCTCGCGAGCGCCGGCGACGTGCTCGGGGAGCTCGCCGAGACCACGGGTGCCCTCACCACCACGACCGCCCTCGGGCGCGGGGTCTTCCCCGACGGCCGCTACGACCTCGGCGTGGCGGGCGGGTTCGGCGCGGCCGGGGCGATGGAGCTCGTGCGCGCGGCGGACGTCGTCGTCGTGCTCGGCGCGTCCCTCAACCAGTTCACGATGCGGTTCGGCGAGCTGTTCGCGCCCGGCACCCGCGTGGTCCAGGTCGACATCGCGCCCGCCGCCACCCACCGCCACGTGGGCGGTTTCGTCCGGGGCGACGCCGCCCTCGTCGCCCGCGCCCTGGTGGACGAGCTGCACGCGCAGAACGCCAAGCCGTCCGGCTGGCGCGAGACCGTGGACGTCGCCGCGGCGCGCCGTTACGACACCGGCCCCGCCGACGGCCTCGCCCCCGACGGACGCCTCGACCCCCGCACCGTCGCCCACCGGCTCGCCGGGCTGCTGCCCGCCGACCGCGTCGTCGTCTCGGACGGCGGGCACTTCATCGGCTGGGCCAACATGTACTGGCCCGTCGCCTCGCCCGACCGGATGATGATGGTGGGCACCGCCTTCCAGTCGATCGGCCTCGGCTTCCCGAGCGTGCCCGGCTCCGCCGCAGCCCGCCCCGACGCCACCGTCGTGCTCACCACCGGCGACGGCGGCGGCCTCATGGCGCTCGCCGACCTGGAGACCGCGGTGCGCACCGCGGGCGGCCGCGGCCTGGCCGTCGTCTGGAACGACGCCGCCTACGGCGCCGAGGTCCACGTGTACGGGCGCCAGGGGCTGGCCGAGGACCCGATGCTCATCCCCGAGACGGACTTTGCCGCGCTCGCGGCCGCCGTCGGCGCCCGGGGCGTGGTGGTGCGCACCCTGGCCGACCTGGACCGCCTGGCCGAGTGGACCGCCGAACCGGTCGCCGAGCGGCCCTTCCTGCTGCTGGACTGCCGGGTGTCCGGCTCGGTCGTCGCGCCGTACCAGGAGGAGATCCTGCGGGCGAACCGCACCCGCTAGGCGCCGAGCTTCGCCCGCGCCATCGCCACGACCTTGCCCACGTTCAGGCTCCATCCCACGCCGAACACGCGCGGCCCCACGACGTGCTCCGCCTCGGGGTTCCAGAGTCGCTCGCGGGCCCGTTCGAGGGTGGGGAAGCGGAACTCGTAGGGCACCACGGACGCGACCTTGCCGTGCCAGGTGCGCTCCTCCTCGGGCGTGCGCAGCTCCTTGACCACGGCTGCGGCGGTCAGCGCGATCGCCGCCAGCGTGATCAGCCGGCGCAGTCCCCCGCCGCGGTGCTTCGTGTGCTCGGTGCTGCTGGTGCGTCCCATCGTGGCCCTCCGTGCTCTCGGTCGCTCGTCGTCGGCCCCCTGCGACCCATCTTGGGCCATCGGCGGGCGGCGCACCCGGTGAGCGCGCCGGTCAGCGCACCCGCACCGCTCCCGCCTGGACGGTGACGTCCGCCCGGCGGGCCTCGCCGAGGTCCTCGCCGTCGATCTCGAACACGCGCGGCTCCGCGAGCTCCACCCGCAGGGTCCGGACGCGCCGGTGGGTCGTGCTCTGGCTGCTCTCGGCGCTCCCGCCACCCGTGGCGAGGCGCTTGATCCCGTTGTCCCAGACCAGGTTGCGCAGCGTGTCGGCCCACCCTGCCGCGCCGTCGGCGCTCAGCAGCAGCAGGTCGAGCTCGCCGTCGCCGGGGTCGGCGTCGGGCAGGAGGTTGAGGCCGCCCTGGAGGGTGCCGCAGTTGCCCACCAGGAGCGTGTGCACGTCGTCCTGGCCGCGCGGCTCGTCGTCGGCCGTGAGGTGGACCTCCAGGGGCTCGCTCGCCGTCACCGCACGCCCCAGGGACTCCACGTAGGCCAGCCAGCCCACCTTGTCCTTGAGGTCGTCGTCGGTCTCGGTGATCATGTGCGCGTCGAGCCCGAACCCGGCCATGACCGCGAACGCGTGCCGTGCGGTGCCACCGGCGAGCTCGACCTCCAGCCAGCCCAGGTCCAGGGTGCGCGCGTCGCCGGTGAGCGCGCGCAGGAAGGCCCCGGTCACGTCACCCAGGGGCACGCCCAGGTTGCGGGCCAGGAGGTTCCCGGTGCCGAGCGGCACGATGCCCAGCTCCACGTCGGCGCCACTCTGCCCGAGGTGCTCGGCGACCGCCCGGACCGTCCCGTCGCCGCCGGCCACCACGAGCACGTCCGCCCCGGCCTCGACCGCCTCGGCGGCCACGCCCTGGCCGGCGTCGTCCTCGCTGGTCTCGAACCACCGGACCTCGGGCTCGGCCCCGACGGCCTGCACGGCGTCGTCCAGGGCGGAGGCGAGGTCCGCCCGGCTCGTCTTGGCCGGGTTCCAGATGATGCCGACACGTCGCGGGGTCATGACGGCATGCTCGCACAGCAGCTCCCGGTCAACGACCCGGGGCCTGCGGCCCGTCGGCGGCCTCCGCGACGGCGGCCGCCAGCCGCTCAGCCAGCGCCCCGACGGCCGCCCGCAGCTCGGGGCCACCCTCGACGCGGAACGCGAACGGCACGCTCGCCAGCCACTCCTGGGCGTACATCGCGGGGTTCCGGGTGCTGCCCACCAGGACGCACCGGTCGCCCACGGCCTCCAGCCGGCCCATCTGGGCCCCGACCCAGGGCGCGACGTCGGCGAGGGGCGCGTCGAAGACGACGCGCGTGGCGAACTGCCACCCGGTGCCCAGGTGCTCCTCCAGCGCGGCGACGGGGTCGAGCCCGTCGGGCGGTGTGAAGGCGGTCGTGGTGCGCTCGACG
Organism: Promicromonospora sp. MS192; assembly: GCF_049532985.1. Classification (GTDB taxonomy): domain Bacteria; phylum Actinomycetota; class Actinomycetes; order Actinomycetales; family Cellulomonadaceae; genus Promicromonospora. Next base: position 2,441,592 of record NZ_CP186693.1, read on the forward strand.
GCGCGCACCCGGTCCACCCGGTAGGTGCGGACCGCGCCGGCCCGGTGGGAGTGGCACAGCAGGTACCACCGCCCGTACCGGACCACCACGGCCCACGGGTCCACCTCGGCCACCCACTCGCTGCCAGACTCGCCACGGTAGGTGACCAGCACCCGCCGGCGGGCGGCCACGGCCGCGACCAGGTCGCTGGTGACGGCGGTGTCCGGGCGCGCCGCGTACCGGTCCGGTGCGGCCGAGGCGTGCTCGCGCAGCGTGGCCGCCTGCCGGCCCACGTCCTCGGGCAGGGCGCGGATCACCTTGCCCAGCGCGGTGCCGACCAGGTCGTCGGCCTCCGGGTGGGCGTGCAGCACGGCCATGACCAGTCCGAGCGCCTCGGTCTGGGTGAACATGACCGGCGGCAGCCGGGTGCCCCGGCCGAGCCGGTACCCGCCGTGCGGGCCGCGGGCCGACGTGACCGGCACCCCGGCCTCGCGCAGGATCTCGACGTACCGGCGGGCGGCACGCTCGGTGACGCCCAGCCGGTCGGCGAGCTCGTTCGCCGTCGTGCCGGGGCGGGTCTGGAGAACCTCCAGGGCGCGCAGCGCGCGGGCGGTGGGACTGGTCTCGGACGGCACGTCACCACCCTAGGAGCAGGCTAGGGGCGCACCACCTCGAGGATCTGCTTCTGCACGCCGTTCTTGTAGACCTCGTGCTCCACCAGGTCGAGCTTCTGGGCCGGCTTGTCGGCGTCGCTGAACAGCGGCTTGCCCTGGCCCAGCAGCACGGGGAAGACCAGCAGGTGGTAGGCGTCGATCAGGCCGGCGTCGGCCAGCGCGCGGGTCAGCGACACGCTGCCGTGCACCTGGAGCTCGCCGTCGCCGCTCTCCTTGAGCCGGGCGACGTCGTCCAGCGAGCGCAGGATCGTGGTCTCGCCCCAGTTGCCGACGAGGTCGTCCTCGGTCAGCGTCGTCGACACCACGTACTTGGGCAGCACGTTGTAGCGCGGGAACTCCTCCATGTCCGGCCAGACGGGCGCGAACATCTGGTAGCTGGCACGCCCGAGCAGCAGCCCGGCGGCCTCCTCCTGCTCCGTGGCCTTGAGCTCGTAGGCCTCGGGGGCGGGCGCGACGACCTTGAAGGTCCACGCGGTGTCGTGCAGCTCGGGGTCGCCGCCGGTCGGGTCGACCTTGCCGTCGAGCGAGACGAAGTGCGTGGCGACGATGGTGCGCATGGGGGATCTCCTTGTCCGGGGCCGGCCTGGAGCCGGGGGTCCGCGTGGTGCGGTTCTCCCAGGATCAGACGAGCGGGACCACAAAACTCATCGGCGTCATGATCCGGAAGTAGAACGTCCGGAACTGGTTCTACCGTGGAGCTCAGGCGGCCCGCCGGGCCGCGACTCACGACGGGAGAGAACCATGGACATCCTGCTCATCGGCGGCCTCTGGCTCGACGCCTCGGCCTGGGACCGTGTGGTCCCCGAGCTCGAGAGCCTCGGGCACCGGCCGGTAGCGGTCGCGCTGCCGGGCCAGGGCGACGGGACCACGTCGGCCACGCTGGACGACCAGGTCGCCGCGGTGCTGGCCGCCGTCGACGCAGCGCCCGGGCGGCCGCTGGTCGTGGGGCACTCGGCCGCCTGCACGCTGGCCTGGCTCGCCGCGGACGCCCGGCCGGAGGCGGTGGCGGGAGTGGTGCTGGTCGGCGGCTTCCCGTGGGACGACGGCAAGCCGTACGCCGACCTGTTCGAGATCACGGACGGCGTCATGCCGTTCCCGGGCTGGGGCCCGTTCGAGGGGCCGGACTCGGCGGACCTCGACGAGGCGACGCGCGCCACCCTGGCGGCCGCCGCGGTCCCCGTGCCGGCGGGGGTGGCCCGGGGCGTGGTGCGCCTGCGCGACGAGCGCCGGTTCGACGTGCCGGTCACCGTCGTGTGCCCGGAGTTCTCGCCGGCGCAGGCACGCGAGTGGATCGACGCGGGCGACGTGCCGGAGCTGGCCCGGGCCAAGCACCTCGACCTGGTCGACCTGGACTCGGGGCACTGGCCGATGTTCACCCGCCCGGCGGAGCTGGCCCGTCTCCTGTCGGAGGCGAGCGTCAGCGCCTGACGCCGAGGGACCGGAGCTCCAGGTCGGCCAGCCTGCGCACGACGTCGGCGTCGCCGTCGCGCCAGGCCGTCAGGGGGTCCGGCGAGACGCGGGCCAGGGCGCGCGGCGGCTGGTTGGTCAGGGCACGCAGGGCCAGTAGGGCCGGGTCCACCGCGAGCAGCCGCCGCCCCGCGCTCGCGCGACGCACGAACCGCACCCGCAGCGGCACGTACAGCACGGCCACCAGCAGCACGGGCACGAGGAACACCGCCAGGCCGGCGAGCAGCGCCACGTCGGCCACCGTCTCGGCCTGGGCGCGGCCGGCGGCTGCCAGGCTCTCGGCCGCGTCCGCGGCCCCGCGGAAGGGGGCGGCCAGGTCGTCACCCACGCCGGGGATGCCGTCGATGCGGCCCTCGACGTCGTGGAACCGGCCGGCCATCTCGTCGGCCGCCGACGCCGTCTCGCGGCCCGGCCGGCCCAGCACCTCGATCGCGTCCCGGGCCTGGAGCCCGGCCCACCCCCAGCCCGCGACCCACGCGAGCAGGAGCAGGTCACCCAGCACCTGCCGGGCGCACCGCGCGGGCGCGGCCGCGTACAGCCTCATGTCTGCTCCTCCGGACGACGACGGGCGGCACGCCGCACCGTACCCGACATTCGGGGCACATCTGGATGGATCTGTGGTTGCATGTCCGCGACCGATGTCCCCCGTGCGGAAGGTACGACCCCATGACTGCCGATGACGAACTCACCCGGACCTTCGTCGAGTTCGACGGCGACGGCGACGGCCGCATCACCGCCGACGAGTTCCGTCAGGCCATGGCGACCCGCGGCGAGGAGACGAGCGACAAGGACCTGGAGCAGATCTTCGGCAAGGCCGACCACGACCAGGACGGCCGCATCGACCTCGCCGAGTTCACGCAGGCCTGGGACGCCTGAACCCGCCTGCTCGGCGGGCCGGGCGGGCGACGGCTAGATCGGGTACGACGCCGCCCCGGCGTCGATCGCGGGCGTGAAGTCCACCGGGCGGGAGCCGATCCGGTAGCGGTATCGCCAGGTGCCCGACAGACATGAGATCTCCTCGCTAGGACAGGGCTGCGACCAGGTCCGCGACCGTGTCGCGGATCGCCGCGCGCGCCGGGCTCAGGTACTTGCGCGGGTCGGTGACGTTCTGGTCGCCCGCCAGGTACTGCCGCACCTGGGCCGTGTAGCCCACGTTGAGCGCCGTGCCCACGTTGATCTTGCGGATCCCCGCGGCGATCGCCGCCCGCAGCGCCGGCACCGGCACGCCCGAGGAGCCGTGCAGCACCAGCGGCACCGGCAGGCGCTCCGCGAGGCGCGCGACCAGGTCGAGGTCGAGCTCGGCGGTCGCCGTCGTCATCGCGTGCGAGCTGCCCACGGCGACCGCGAGGCCGTCCACCCCGGTTCGCTCCACGAACGACGCCGCCTCCTCGGGGTCGGTGCGCACGCCCGGCGCATGGGCGCCGTCCTTGCCGCCGATCTCGCCGAGCTCGGCCTCGATCCACAGTCCCTGGCCGTGACCGGCCCCGGTGAGGTCCGCCGTCGTGGCGACGTTGTCCTCGTAGTCGAGGTGGGCGGCGTCGACCATGAGCGACGAGATGCCGAGCCGCCCCGCCTGGGCGACCACCGACCGGGCGAGCGCGTCGTCCTGCACGTGGTCCAGGTGCACCGCCAGCGGCACGCCGGCCGAGGCCGCGACCTCCCGGCACGCCGCGACCAGGGCCGCCATCCGCCCGCCGTGGAACCGCACCGCGTTCTCGCTCACCTGGAGGATGCCGGGCGCACTCGCCGCCTCCAGCCCTTCGGCGATGCCCTCGGCGTGCTCGAGCGTGATCACGTTGAACGCGAGCACGGCGCCGCCCGCGCGGGCGGCGTCCGCCACGAGGTCGCCCGTGCGCGCCGGCGTCACAGGACGCCCGCCGGGACGGGAGCCCGCAGCGCCTCGGGCAGCAGGTCGCCGTGCGCGGTGGTCAGCTCGTCGCACAGGGCCCAGATCTGCTCCGGGGTCAGCGTGGAGGCCGTGTTCGGGTCCATCAGCGCGGCCTGGCGCACCAGGAGCGGGTTTCCCGTGCGAGCCGCCTCCACCGTGAGCCGGCCCACCGAGACGTACGCCTGGTTCACGGCTGCGCACTGGATCGGCAGCGCGCCCATCGCGACCGGCGCCACGCCGTCGGCGTCCACCACGGCGGGCACCTCGACGACGGCGTCCTGGCCCAGGTTGTCGATGAGCCCGCGGTTGGGCACGTTGACGTGGATCTCCCGGCGCGTGCCGGTCACCAGCGAGTGGATGATCTGCGGCGCGTACTCGCTCGCGCCCTCCTCCAGCTCCAGGTCGCCGCCCGCGGCGAGCGTCTGCCGCGCCCGCTCCAGCTCGGCGAGGTTCTCCCGGCTGATGCCCACGTACTCCAGCGGCTGGAGCCGGTAGCGCTCGATCTGCGCGTCCGAGCGCAGGAACCACGACAGGTACTCCGAGGAGTGCTCGCTCGTCTCCGTCGGGTAGTAGCCGATGCGGCGGAAGATCTCGACGCGCACGCGGCGCTCCAGCTCCGGGTCGGCCGCGATGCGCTCGCGCAGCAGCGGGTACAGGTCCCGCCCCTGGTGCTCCCACTCCAGCAGCCACGCCTGGTGGTTGACGCCCGCCGCACGGTAGCGGGTCTTCTCCACCGGCACGCCCACGAGCTCCGCGAGGTCGTGCGCCGTCCAGTAGACGCTGTGGCACAGACCGGCAACCTTGAGCTCCGGGGCCACCACGGACAGCCACCAGACGTTCATCGCCATCGGGTTGGTGTAGTTCAGCAGCCACGCGTCCGGGCACAGCTCGCGCATGTCCGCCGCGAGCGCCGTCAGCACGGGGAAGGTCCGCAGGGCGCGGAAGATGCCGCCCACGCCGGTCGTGTCACCGATGGTCTGGCGCAGCCCGTACCGCTCGGGGATCTGAAGGTCCTTGTACGTGGCCTCCACGCCACCCACCTGGATCATGTTGATCACGAAGTCGGCGCCCTCCAGCGCCGTCCGCCGGTCCGCGCTCGCCACGACGGTCGCCCGCCCGCCGAGCTGCCGGTCCACCTGCCGGGCCGTCGCCTCGGCGATCCCCAGCCGTTCGGGGTCGATGTCGTGGAGCACGAGGCGGGCGTCCGCAAGCTCGGGGAAACGCAGGATGTCGGCGACGAGCTGCCGGGTGAAGACGACGCTCCCGGCGCCGATGAACGCGATGCTGACCATGGCGTCGATCATCCGTGGGCTCGCGCGAGATGTGCAAGAATACGATCAGAATTCGCGATAAACGATCAATCCGAGTGAGCGATTCGAGAAGGGAACGGTATGGCGGCCACCGCGGAGACCCCCCGCGCCATCTCGCACAAGCGCACCGAACGCATGATGCGGACCCTGACCTACGTGAACGAGCAGGGCACCACGCGGCTCACCGACCTGGTCCGGGAGCTCGACGTCTCCTCGGCGACGATGCGGCGCGACCTGGCCGCCATGGAGGAGCAGGGCCTGCTCGTGCGCACGCACGGCGGCGTCCGGGCGCTCGACCCCACCACCGAGGTGCCGGTGCTGCTGCGGGACAACCGGTTCCGGGACGCCAAGGTGCGCATCGCGGAGCACGCGGCGGGCCTGCTCCCACCGGGCCGCTACTCGGTGGCGATCAGCGGCGGCACGACGGCGGCCGCCGTCGCCCGGGCGCTCGCCACCCGGCCCGACCTGGCGATCGTCACCAACGCGCTGACCACCGCCACGGAGCTCGCCTCGCGCAGCAACCTCAAGGTGATCATGACGGGCGGGTTCGTCCGGTCCAGCTCGTTCGAGGCGGTCGGGGCGCTGGCCGAGAACACGTTCAACGCGATCAACGTCGGCACGGCCTTCCTGGGCACCGACGGCATCAGCGTGCGCGGCGGCGCCACGACCCACGACGAGACCGAGGCCCGCACCAACCACGCGATGCTGGCGCACGCCGAGCACGTGGTGGTCGTGGCCGACGGGTCGAAGGTGGGCCGCGTGACCCTGGCCAAGGTGGCCGACCTGGCAGAGATCGACGTGCTGGTCACGGACTCGTCCGCGGACCCTGAGGCCCTGGCCGCGATCGAGGCGGAGGGTGTGGAGATCCAGGTGGTCCCGGACTGAGGGAGGTCCGCCGAACGGAGAGATCGTCGCTCCATGACGGCTCACGGAGCGACGATCTCTACGTTCGTCGCGGGCTGCCCGGGGACGCGGTGATCTCGACCTGCGAGGTCAGGGTGCGGGTCAGGGCCGGGTCCAGGATCGCCGCGCCCGGGACCTGGGCGTTCGCCGTGCCGGCCGCCGTGGCCAGGGACAGCGCCCCGGCCAGGTCGGAGCCGCCGTCGAGCGCGACCAGCAGGCCGCCCAGGAACGAGTCGCCGCTGCCCACCGGGAAGCCGCCGGTGTGCCCGGTCAGGGTCGCGCGCAGCACCCGCTCGCCGTCGGTGCCCCAGGCCCCGGCCGCGCCGTCGGTGATCACGACCAGCCCCCCGGTGCGCTCGTGCACGGCGGCGAGCAGCTCCGGCGCCGCCTGTTCCTCGCCGCCGCCCACCAGCTCCAGCGCCTCCGCGCGGTTCACCTTCACCAGGTCGGGCCGGGCCTCGACGGCGCCGCGCAGCGCCGCACCGTGGCTGTCGACGGCGACGCGCGCCCCGGCGTCACGCAACCGGCCGACGACGTCGGCGAGCAGGCCCGCGGGCGCCGACGCCGGCAGGCCGCCCGAGACGAGCCACCAGCCCGGCCGGGAGGCCGCGAGCCGGACCGCGGCGTCCACCGCCGCGGCCGCCGCGCTCACCGAGACCGGTACGGCCCGCTCGTAGATCTCGGTGAGCCGGCCCGTGTCCTGGGCGAAGACCGACACGCAGCTCCGCGTCGGCTCCCCCGGCACCACGTGCAGGTCCACGCCGTCGGCCCGGGCGCCGGCCGCGACGTCCTGCCCCGCGCCGCCGCCGAGCACCGCCACCGCGGACACGCGCGCGCCGAGCGCGGAAGCGGCCCGGGCCGCGTTGAGCGCCTTGCCGCCCGCCACCCGGTGGGTCGAGAGCGGCCGCTGGATCCCCTCCAGCGCCTCGACCACGTAGGTGACGTCGAGCGACGGGCTGAGGGCGAGCGCGGAGATCACCGCGTCAGCTCCCGCTCCAGGTCGGCGCGCGTGGCCTGCCGCCCGGTGCCGCCGGAGCCGAGCGTGGAGAGCGACCCGGCGACGGTCGCCCAGCGCACCCGTTCCTGCTCGTTGCCCACCCCGTACGCGAGCGCCGCGAGGTACCCCGCGTCGAAGCTGTCACCCGCACCGGTGGTGTCGACCACGTCGACGGCCACGCCCGGCGCGCGCACCACGGCGCCGTCGGGCCCTACCGACCAGCCGCCGTCGGCTCCGTCCTTGACCACGACCCGCGGGCCGCGGCGGGCGAGCCGGGTGGCGAGCTCGACGTCGTCCAGGTCGGCCGGCTCCCCGAGGGCGCCCGCGATGGCGCGCAGCTCGTTGCGGTTGGGCAGCAGGAGGTCCAGGTGGCCCAGCACGTCGGCCAGCCCGGCCCACTTCTCGGCCGGGTCCCAGTTGGTGTCGAGGCTCGTGGTCCAGCCCTGCTCCCGGGCGCGGGCGAGCACACCGGGCAGCGCCGCGGCCAGCCCGGGCTGGAGAAAGTAGGACGCGACGTGCAGCAGCCCGGGCCGGCGCCCGTCGAGCACCTGCGTGAGCCGCTCCCCCGTCAGCGTCGGGATGGTCCCCGGCACGGTGAGGATGGCCCGGTCCCCCGGAGTGGACAGGATCACGGACAGCCCGGTGGGCTCGTCGGACGACGTCTCGACGGCGCCGACGTCGACCCCGCAGGCCCGCAGCGCGTCCAGCGTGAACGTGCCGAACGTGTCGGCCCCGACGCGTGCGACCAGCGACGTCGGTACGCCCAGCCGCGCGACGCCGGACGCCGCGATGCTCGCCGAGCCGCCGAGCACCAGGTCGCCCGAGTCGGCGAGCTGCTCGGCCTGGCCGAACCGGGGCACGACGTCGCCGCGCAGGACGAGGTCGACGTTCGCGTCCCCGGCCACCACGACGGGCCGCGAGGCGGGTCCAGCGGTCTGGTGGGTCATCCCTTGACTCCCGTGAAGGTCATGGTGGCGATGAACTGCTTCTGGGCGAACACGAAGAACGCGATCAGGGGCAGCGTAGCCACGACGTTGCTCGCCATGAGCAGCGACCAGTCGGTGCGGCGTGCGCCCTGGAAGTTTGTGATGCCGAGCTGCAGGGTGAACGCGCCGGGGTCGTTGATGGCGATGAGCGGCCACACGAGGTCGTTCCACGAGCTCAGCAGCGTGAAGATCGCCAGGGTGGCGAGCGCCGGCCGGGCCAGCGGCAGGATGATGCGCCAGAAGGTGGTGAAGCGCGAGCAGCCGTCGAGCTCGGCGGCCTCCTCGAGCTCCGCCGGCAGCGACAGGAAGAACTGCCGCATCAGGAAGATGCCGAACACTGACGCCAGCCACGGGACCATCGCCGCGGCGAGCGTGTCGATGAGCCCCACGCGGGCGAACATGACGTAGGTGGGCACCATCAGCAGCTGCGTGGGGATCATGATCGTGGCGACGATCAGGAGGAACCCGACCTGCCGTCCGGGGAACTTCAAGCGGGCGAACCCGTACCCGGCCAGCGAGCACAGCACGAGGTGCGACACCACGGCGACCACCGACACGAGGATCGTGTTGCCGGTCCACAGCAGCACGTCGGAGTCGCGGAACAGCTTCGCGTACCCGTCGAGGGTCAGCGACGAGGGGAAGAACCTCGGTGGGAACCGGTTGATCTCCGACTCGGGCGTCAGCGACGTGAGGAACATCTGCACGAACGGCGTGGCGAACAGCAGCGCGACCGGCACCAGGACGAGGTGCCACCAGCCGGTGCGCCGCCTGCGGCGCGGCGCGGCCTCCGGCTCCGGCTGCCCGTAGACGTCGGCCCGGGGCGAGGCGAGCAGGGTCATCCCAGTCCTCCTACGGTGCTGCGGCGCGAGTAGATCGTCACGCCGATGGTGATCGCGAGGGTCACGGCGAACAGCCCGTAGGCCACCGCCGACGCGTACCCGAACTCCAGGTCCTTGAACGCTGAGGTCCACAGGTAGTAGACGATCGTCTCGGTGGACTTCAGGGGCCCGCCCCGCGTCGTGGTGTAGACGAGGTCGAAGAGCTGGATCGACTGGATGGTCTGCCAGATCGCCACGAACACCGTCACGGGCGCGAGCTGCGGGAACGTCACGTGCCAGAACGACTGCCACCGGTTGGCACCGTCGACCCGGGCCGCCTCCGTGAGCTCGGCCGGGATGTCCTGGAGCGCGGCCAGGTAGATGACCGTGGTGAACGCGGCCTGCCCCCACAGGGACATGAGCGCGATGACCACCATCGCCTGGTGGGGGTCCTCCAGCCAGCCCTGCTGCGGCAGGCCGAGCACGCGCAGCACGTTGTTGACCAGCCCGAACTGCGGGTTGAACAGGTAGGTGGTGAGGATGCCCGTCGCCGCGGCGGACACGACGAACGGCAGGAAGATCAGCGTGCGGTACACGCCGACCAGGACGATCCGGCGGTTCAGCGCCACCGCCAGGCCGAGCCCCAGCAGCACCGAGGCCGGCACGAACAACGCCGTGTACAGCAGCGTGTGGCCGGCGGCCGCGGCGAGGTCGGCGTCGCCGGCCATCTCGCGGTAGTTGTCGAACCCGACGGGCTCGGGCGTGGAGAACCCGTTCCAGTCCTGGAGGGACAGCACGAACGCCCAGACCGCGGGGAAGATCGACAGGCCCAGCACGATGACGGTCGCCGGGGCGACGAACCCCCAGCCGGTGAGCCCCTCCCGGACCCGGCGGGCCGAGCCCGGCCGCCGGGTCTGGACGGCGGTCGCGGTCACTTGTCCGCCAGCGCGGCCGTCGCCTCGTCGGCGGCCTTCTCCAGCGCCTCGGCGGGCTCGCCCTGGCCCTGCAGCACCTGCGAGATGGCGGTGCCGATCGCCTCGGAGAGGTTCACGTAGCCGGGCACGGTGGGCCGCGGGATGGTCGCGTTGGCGCTGTTCGCGGCCATGACGTCCAGGCCGGGCATCTCCTTGACCTGCGCCGCGAACTCCGGCGAGTCGATCTCGCTCTCGCGCAGCGGCAGGTTGCCGTAGACGACGTTCCAGCGCACGTCCTGCTCCGGGTCGGTGAGCCACTTGGTGAACTCGTAGGACCAGTACTCGCGGTTGGCGTCCTGGTGGTCGAAGAGCACCCACAGGTCCGCGCCGGAGATCGTGGTGTGGTCGCCGTCGGTCCCGGGCAGGGGCACCACGCCGTAGTCCGTGCCGGCCACCTGCAGGTCGTACAGCGACCAGGGGCCGGAGGTGATCATGCCGATCTGGTCGCTGGCGAAGATCTGCCCGAACTTCGTGTCGGTCTGGTCCAGGTACACGGACTCGTCCTCGACGGCCATGTCGCGCAGCAGGGTGAGCGCCTCGACGCCGGCCTCCGAGTCGAAGGTCGCCTCCGTGCCGGACTCGTCCAGGATCTCACCGCCGTTCTGCCACAGGTGCGGCCAGAACTGCCAGGTCGTCTCCTCGGAGCCCGAGACGGAGTACCCGTACCCGTAGGTCGTGGTCTCCGGGTCGGTCAGCTCACGGGCCGCGGTGCGGAAGTCGTCCCACGTCCAGTCCTCGGTGGGGTACTCGACGCCGGCCTCGTCGAAGACGGTCTTGTTGTAGATCAGCGAGATGTTGTCCACCACGGCGGGGAACCCGATGGTCGCCTCGCCCGTCGGCTGGGCCGTCGCCCGCGCCGCGCCGGAGAACTCCTCCCAGCCGACCGCGGGGTCGGAGACCTGCTCGGTGATGTCGAGCGTGCGCTCCGACTCGGCGAGCTCGCTCGCCCACGAGCCGAACGCGTAGGAGATGTCGGGGTAGGTACCGCCGGCGAACGACGACGACAGCTTCTGCAGCAGGTCCTCGGTCGACGGCGCCCCCGAGGAGACCTCGATGGTGACGTTGGGGTGCTCCTGCTCGAACTCCTCGGCGAGCCCCGTGAGGATGGTCTGGGCCTGGTCGGCCTGACCCGTCCACCAGGTGAGGGTGACGTCGGCGTCCTTGTCGAGCGTGGTCGCGCCCTGCGTGCCCGACGAGCACGAGGTGAGCAGGGCCGTGGCCACGAGGAGGGAGGCGGCGCCCAGGGCGCCGCGTCCGCGGGTGGTTCGGAGGGGGTGACGCAGCATGATCGTCCTCGTCTCTTCTGCGTTCTGGGTGGTTGTTCTGTCAGCCGAGCACGACGGACCGCGTCAGGTGGCGCGGGGTGTCCGCGTCCAGCCCGCGCGACCGCGCGACCTCGACCGCGAGCCGCTGTGCCTGCACGAGCTGGACCAGGGGGTCGAGGTCGTCGTGCCGGACGGTCGCGCCGGTGCGCTCCACGTCCGCGGCGAGCACGGGGTCGGCGTCGCCGAAGAGGGTCACGAGGCTCCGCTGTCCCGCCACCGCCACGGGGCCGTGGCGGTAGTCCAGGGCGGGGTAGGACTCCGACCACGCCTGCGCGGCCTCGCGGATCTTGAGCGCCGCCTCCTGGGCCAGGCCGTAGGTCCACGACCGGCCGAGGAACACGAAGTGCTCGAACGCCGTCACGTCGACCGGCAGCGGGGCGTCGAGCGCGGCGCGGGCCTGCTCGACGACGGCGGTCAGGTCCTCGCCGAACCCGGTGCGCGCCAGCACGAGCACCGCGGTCGGGAAGCGCGTCTGGACCACCGACTCCTCGTCCGCGAAGTCCAGCACGAGCACCTCGTCCGCGGCCTGCGCCACGGGCGTCCCGGCCACGCCGACGACGGCGGCCGTGCGAGTGCCGGCGGGCACGCGGGCGAGCGCATCGAGCACCTCGCTCGTGGTTCCCGAGCGGCTGATCACGACCACGCGGTCGTAGGTGCGGCCCGGCGTCCACTCGGACGCGTAGGCGGCGTCGGTCTCGCCGAGCCCGGCGCGCTCGCGCAGGACCGCGAGGGACTCGGCGACGAACGCGCTGGTGCCGCAGCCGAGCACCAGGACACGCTCGCCAGGGGCGCCGAGCACCCGCGCGCCGTCGGCCGCCGCGGCGGCGGCACGGGTCCACACCTCGGGCTGGCTACGGATCTCACGCTCGGTGATGGTGCTGATGCTCACGGTGCCGCTTCCTGTCGTCGTCCCGGCACCGCCTACCGGGCGCCGTCGTCGCCCATGGTGCTCGACTGTTGCGCGGGAGTCACCAAGACTGGCGGATTCGATCATTCCGAGTGATTGAATCGCGTAACAACTCGGCAATCTGCGCACGCATGCCCGATCCTCTGGGGGCGACACGATCACGTCGAGCACTTTCCTGGGAAGCCGAGGAGGCAGTCATGAGCCACGTTCACGACCCGCTGGGGGCGGGTGGGCCCGCCGGGACCGCAGTACCGGACCTCCGGCTCGTCGACTGGGCGCCCCGCCCGCAGGTCTCCGTGCCCGTCACGCGCGTGCGCCGGGCGGCGGTCGGTGCCGTCGACGTGCACAACCACCTCGGCCGCTGGCTCACCGAGGACTGGTGCGCACCCGACGTCGCCGCGCTCCTGCGGATGATGGACGACGCCGGCATCGAGACCGTCGTCAACCTGGACGGGCTGTGGGGCGAGGAGCTGGACGCCAACCTCGACCGGTACGACCGCGCGCACCCGGGCCGGTTCGTCACGTTCTGCCAGATCGACTGGACGCTCCTGGCCCGCCCGGACGGCGAGCGCGAGATCCACGAGCAGCTCCGCGACAGCGCCGCGCGCGGCGCCCGCGGCGTCAAGGTGTGGAAGAACGTGGGCCTCACGGTCCGCGGGCCCGACGGCGAGCTCGTGCGCCCCGACGACCCGCGCGTGGCCGGCGTGCTCGCCCTGGCCGGTGAGCTCGGTCTGCCGGCCCTGGTGCACGTGGCCGACCCGAAGGCCTTCTTCGAACCGCTGGACGAGCACAACGAGCGGTTCGACGAGCTGGCCGGCCAGCCCGACTGGTCCTTCGCCGACCGGGAGCGCTACCCGTCCTTCGACCAGCTCCTGGACGCGTTCGAGCGGCTGCTGGTGGCCACGCCCGGCACCCGGTACATCGGTGCGCACGTCGGCTGCGTCGCCGAGGACCTCGACCGCGTGGAACGGCTCCTGCGCGCCGCGCCCAACCTCGTGGTGGACATCGCCGGCCGCCTCGGCGAGCTCGGCCGCCAGCCCCGGCGGTTCCGGCGCCTCGTGGAGAGCTTCCCGGACCGTGTGCTGTTCGGCACCGACGCCTTCCCGCTGTCGCCCGCAGACCTCGAGGTCCACTTCCGCTTCCTGGAGACGGACGACGAGGCCTTCGACTACGCGCCCGGCGTGGAGGTGCCGCCGCAGGGCCGCTGGCAGATCTCCGGGGCCGCGCTCCCCGCGCACCTGCTGCCCGCCCTGTACGCGAACAACGCCCGGCGCGTGCTGAACCTCGGCTGATCCGGCCACGCATCACCACCGGGCCGGTAATTGAACGGTGAACTTTCCGGCCCGGAGAGCGGTCCCCGGCATTTCTTGACAGAATGCCGATATGGCCGCACTGGAGGACCTCCTCGACGACTACATGTTCCGGTCCGAGTCCGAGACCGACCGGGACGAGAAGTTCGAGGAGCTGATGAAGGCATTCCTGCGCACGGACGCAGAGTGCACGGCCGCGTTCGACGCGGTCTGGTCGTGGGACGAATGGCCCGGCCACCAGGGACTGGGCGACGAGATCGACCTGGTCGCACGCGAGCAGGACACCGAGCGGCTCGTCGCCGTCCGGTGCAAGTTCCACGACCCGGCGCAGCCTTTGTCCCCGGCGGATGTCGCGCCATTTCTCGCGGCGTCGAACAAAGCGCCTTTCACGGCCCGCATCGTGCTCGCCACCACCGATACGTGGCACAAAGAGCTCGAGGACTCAATTCACGATGTGAAAATCCCGGTCGAGCGAATTGGGCTCACCCAGATGCTGCATTCCTCGGTCGACTGGAACCGGCTCCTGCCGGTGGCCGCGGCCGCCGCCGGCTAGCCCGGCCCCTCTTTCTCCTCCGCCAGCACCACCCGCTCGACATACCCCGGCGAAGCACCCCCCGCACATCGCTCCGCACACAGGGTGAGAACCGACGGGAATTCCATGTAAAAGCATGGAAATACCGCCCAAAAGCCCGCGAACAGGACCGGGCAATACTACGTGAAGGATCGATATGTCGCCCCGCACAGCGATTTCACCCGACTCCTCGCCCCGCCTCCCGCTCGACGGCGGCCTCGTGACGTCGGTCTGCCGCGCCTACGGCCAGGACACCGACGGCTGGGACGCCCGACCGGACGAGGAGCGGGGCGAGTACACCGCCGTCGTCGACCATCCCGCCCTGCCCGGCGCGGTGGAGACCGTCGACGTGCTCGTCTGCCGCGGCGCCGCCGTGGAGCTGGACGACCGGTGGGTGTTCTTCGACGACCTTGCTCCGGCCGCGACGTTCGTCGACTCCGGGCGCGCATCCAACCTGCCGTCGCTCGACCTCTACGAGGCCGCTGAGGTCCGGGCGCACTGCGCCGAGCACGGCCGTCCCGAGGCGGCGCTCCTCCTGGGCCGGCAGGTCTACGAACCGTCCGAGATCCGCGGGCTCGTGGCCCGGTACGCCGCGCACGTCGCGGGGCGACCCTGACGCCCCCGGCCGGGCGGCCCAGGGTTCACCCCGACCGGGCAGCGCGAAACCTGGTTCCGTGGGCGGACGACGGGCCGCCGGGCCGGGCGGTTGGATGGCGGGCATGACCATGACTGCACCGACGACAGACCCTCGGACCGGAACCCGGCAGCGGTGGCGGTTCATCGACTCGCTGCGCGGTTTCGCGGTGCTCGGCATCCTGCTGGTCAACGCCGTGGACATTGCACGCGTCGGGATGGACCGCATGCTGGAGGGCGGGTCCCGGGTGCCCGACCCGGTGCTCGACGCGCTGTACCTCACCGTCCAGACGCGCTTCGTGCCGATCTTCGTGTTCCTGTTCGGCATGAGCCTGTGGATCGTGCTCGACGGCGCCCGCGCGCGCTCGCCGCGCCCGTGGCTCGTGCTGACCCGGCGCCTGGTCGCGCTCGCGCTCATCGGCGGGCTCCTGATGCTCGTGTACCCCGGGAACGTGCTGGTCGAGTACGGCGTCGTCGGTCTGCTCGTGCTGCCCGTGGTCTGCCTCGCGCCGCGCTGGGTGGTCCTCGGCGCAGGGGCCGCGCTCACGGTCGTGGCGTACGCGTTCCTCGGCGGCGGCCTGGCCGCCACGCCGGGCCTCGTCCTGCTGGGCGCAGGTGCCGCCGCCTACGGCCTGCCCCGTGCCCTGGAGTCCGCGGGACGGACCGTCGCCGTCGTCCTCGCCGGTGCGGCCGTGCTGACGGTGCCCGCCCTGCTCTGGCAGCTCGGCATGCCCGGCGACCCGCGGTTCTCGAACGCCGGCGGCATCGCCGGCCTCGTCATGGCCGTGCTGTACACCACCGGTCTGGCCATGCTCTGGCGCACTCCCGCGCGTCGCGTGATCGCCGCCGTCTTCGAGCCGCTGGGCCGCATGGCCCTGACGAACTACGTCACCGCGGCCCTGGTGGTGGCGCTGACCACGCTCTTCGTGGACTACGGCCACATGACGAGCGTGCTGCCCGTGGTGCTGCTCGCGCTGGGCATCATCGCCGCGCAGTCCGTGCTGAGCCGGCTGTGGCTGCGCCGGTTCGTCTACGGCCCGGTCGAGTGGGTGTGGCGGGCCGCCACCTGGCTGCGCCTGCCCGCGTTTCGCCGCGACGCACGGCTTCTGTAACAGTGGAGCCGCCCGGTGCGTGCGCGCCGGGCGGCCTCCCCTGTCGAAAGGAGCTCACCGTGGCGTGGACGCATGTCGTCCCGGACCTCCTGGGCGTGTTCTTCTTCGCCGTGTCCGGCTCCCTGCTCGCGGTGCGGCGCCGGTTCGACATCGTCGGGTCGCTGCTGCTGGGCACCTGCGTCGGGCTCGGCGGCGGGATCCTGCGCGACGTGATCCTCGACGACGGCGTGCCGCGGGCCTTCGACTCGCCCGTCTATCTCGTCCCTCCCCTCGTCGCCGCGCTGGTCGTGTACTTCTTCGCGCACGTCGTGCACCGGTTCCATGACGTGCTGCTCACCTTCGACGCCGCCGGCATGGCCCTCTTCTCGGTCACCGGCACCCTCCTGGCGCTGGATGCCGGCATGAACCACGCGGCGGCGTCGATCCTCGGGGTCGTGACGGCGGTCGGGGGCGGCGTCATCCGGGACGTCGTGGCCAACGACGTGCCCCAGATCTTCCGTTCCCGCGGCCTGTACGCCATCCCCGCACTGCTCGGGGCCGGGCTCACCGCGCTCGCCTCCTGGGCCGGCTGGTTCGGCCTGGTCACGGGCTGGGTGGTCGCGGTGCTCGTGTTCGGGCTGCGCATGGTCTCGCTGCGCTACCGCTGGCAAGCACCACCGGCGGCGCGCGTTGACCTGTGAGCTCGGTCGGATGCACCGACCCAGCCGGTCAACTCGGTCGGTTGCACCGGCCCAACCGGTCAGCTCGGTCGGATGCCTCGAGATCGGTCGGCCGATGGACCGATCTCGAGGCAACCGACCGAACACGGGGCTGGAGCCGGTGCAGGCGACCGAACACACGGCCGCCCAGGGCCGGGTCAACGTTCCCGACCCGTCACCCGAGCGGCGAGCCGAGCGACTGCAGCACCGTGACGACGCCGTGCTCGTCGATCGTTCCGGTGACCTCGTCCGCCGCCTCGCGCAGGACGGCCGGAGCGTGTCCCATCGCCACACCCCGCGCCGCCCACGCCACCATCTCCAGGTCGTTGACGCCGTCGCCCACCGCCACGGTGCGGGCCGAGTCCACGCCGACCTGCTCGCGGACCCGTTCCAGCGCGGTCGCCTTGCTGAGGTCGCGCGGCGTGACGTCGATCCAGTCGGCCGCTGCCGGGACCGGCGTGACACCCAGCGAGCGCAGGGGCTCGACCAGCCGCGCCACGCCGTCGCCGCGCAGGATCACGCGGGTGGCCGGCACGTCCCACAGCTCGGCGTCGGGCACCTGCCGTTGCTCGCCGTTCACGGAGCAGGGCTCGAAGGGGCTGGTGACCCGGTACCCCCACCCGATCTCCTCCACCCCCACCTGCACCGTGGGGACGAGCTCGCGGGCCCGGCGGATCACCGGCTCCACGTCGAACGTGTGCACCGTGTCGAGCTCGTAGCCACCGGGCCGGCCGATGTCGAGGCGCGCCACGACGGCCCCGTTCGACGCGACCGCCCAGCCCGCGTGGATGCCGAGCTGACGGGCGACGGGGAGCACGCCCACCAGTGAACGGCCGGAGGCGAGCACCACGTGGTGCCCGGAGCGCCGCGCGCGGGTGACCGCCGCGACGGTCACCTCCGGCACGGTCGCGCGGGCCTTGAGCAACGTGCCGTCGATGTCGAGCGCGACCATGGCGCCGACCGCGGGCTCTGTCCCGCGGATACGGCGTGCGGCTGCCTGAGCGTCGTCGGTCGTGGGCGATGTCACCGTACCTGTCGTATCCGTCATGCCCCTCAGACGCGCGGCATGCGGGGATGTCACAGCACTTTCACCACGACTTTCGGACAGGGACGAAATCTTCAGGACCCAGGGGTTGCGTAACGATATATCTTTGATCTATCTTTGAGGACGTCGGTCGAGCACGTCGCTCCCGACCGGCGGGACGCCGGGACGCCGCAGTGCGCACACAGCGCACCGCCCCACCCCGCCGCGACAGCATCAAGGAGACCTCTCATGCGTACCCACGACGACACCACCCAGAACCCCGGTCGACGGGGCGGCCGCGGCCGCTTCGGCCTCGACATCCCCGTCTTCGTCCCGGGCCTGCGCCCCGCGCTCGTGACCGCCTACGGTCCCGGGCTGCCGGACGACCGGGACGGCTTCGGCCGACCCGACCGTCCCGGGCGGCGCGAGGGCCGGCGTGACGGCCGCCGCCGCGAGGACCGCGGCTGGTTCACCCGCGGCGACGACCGCGGCGACTTCGGCCCGCGCGAGGGTCGCGGCGACTTCGGCCCGCGCGGCGGTCACGGCGGCTTCGGCCCGCACGGCGGCTTCGGGCCCCACGGCCCGCGCGGCCCCCGTGGTCCCCGCCGCGCCGGGCGCGGCGAGATCCGCGCCGCGATCCTGCTGCTCCTGGCCGAGCAGCCCATGCACGGCTACCAGATCATCCGCGAGCTGGCCGAGCGGACCGACGGCCGCTGGCGCCCGAGCGCCGGAGCGGTCTACCCCGCGCTCTCCCTGCTCGCGGACGAGGGCCTCGTGCTCCTCACCGAGGACGGCGGCCGCAAGCTCGCCACGCTGACCGACGAGGGCACCGCCTACGTCGAGCAGCACAAGGACGAGCTCGGCACGCCGTGGGAACAGGTCGGCCGGGGCCACGGCCGCGAGCTGCGGCACGAGCTGCGCGCTCTGGCCGACGCGGTCGAGCAGGTGGCCCGCACGGGCTCGCCCGAGCAGGTCGCGTCCGTCACGGCGCTGCTCGACAAGGCCCGCCGCGAGGTCTACCTGACCCTCGCGGGCCAGGCGCCGGCGTCGGACCAGCCCCCGGCCACCGACTGATCAACCACCCCGATCCATCACCGAACGCGCCCGGGCGGCGCCGTGGACCACCACGGCGGCGCCCGGGCGCGTTCGCGGATATTTCCGGGAGGTCTTGTCGGCGTCCGCCCGACGGCGTCCGGTCGGGCCCGCGCCCGACCGTAGTCTCTGCACCAGGACGGCGTGCACCGACGGGGGCCGGTGGCTCGTCCGACGCCATCCCTCGACCTCGGAGTGACCGTGACAGCAACATCCCGGGCCGCCGCCCTCACGACAGTGCTTCTCCTCGCGGGCTGCGGCGTCGGCGAACGAGGCTGGCCGTCCCCGCTGGAGCTCGACTACCCGCCCGCCCCGCAGCAGCTCCTGCCGGAGGCCGGCCCGGCCGCCGGGAGCGCCGACGAAACACCGCTGGCCGACCTGACCGACCCGGGCTGGCTGCGCGAGACGGCCGAGCGCACCGGGATCCCGCGGCGCGCGCTGGCCGCCTACGCCGGCGCGTCGCTCCGGCTGGCACGGATCGACCCGGAGTGCGGCCTCGGGTGGAACACCCTGGCGGGGATCGGCGCCGTGGAGTCGGTGCACGGCAGCTATCTCGGGGCACGCGCCGACGCCGACGGCACGGTACGCCCGCCCATCATCGGCATCCCGCTGGACGGCAGCGAGGGTGTCATGGAGATCCTCGACACCGACCAGGGAGAGCTCGACGGCGACGCCGAGTGGGACCGCGCCGTCGGCCCGATGCAGTTCATCCCCACCACGTGGGACGAGCACGCGCAGGACGGGAACCTCGACGGGCGGGCGGACCCGCACCAGATCGACGACGCCGCGCTGACCGCCGCCGCCTACCTCTGCGACAGGGGCGGCGACGTCACCACCGACGACGGGTGGACGGACGCGCTGGCGGCCTACAACCGCTCGGTGTCGTACGCCCACGACGTGGCCGGGCTCGCCGAGGAGTACGGCAGCTGAGCGCTACCAGGGCAGCTCCCCGTTCTCGTCCTGGAACGTGCCGGTCGGTCCGTCCGGGCCGAGCGTCGCCCAGCGCACGACGAACCGCGCGGTCTCCTCGGGCGACCGGCCGATCCCGTAGGCGGCGGTCATGTCGGTGGCGGTGGTGCCGGGTTCCAGCGCGTTGAACCGGATGCCGGGCTCGGCCTGCGCGTAGCGGACCGTCAGCATGGTGGCGGCCGCCTTCGACGCCGAGTAGAGCAGCACGGGCAGGTGGTGCTCGGGGCGGTCGGGGTTGGTCACGGCCCAGAACGACCCCGCGCTGCTCGAGACGGTGACCACGTTCGCGCCGGCGGACCGTCGGAGCAGGGGCAGCGCCGCCTCGGTGACACGCACGATGCCCACGGCGTTGGTATCGAAGACGCGCAGCGCGGTGGGCCCGTCGACGTCGCCGTCGCCCAGCAGACCGGCGTTGTGCACCAGGACGTCGAGCCGGCCCTCGGCGGCGTCGATCGTCGCGAGCGCCGCGCGCACCGAGGCGTCGTCGGTGACGTCGAGCTGCACGAACCGCGCGCCGAGCGCGGCCGCGGCCCGTTCGCCCCGCTCCGCGTACCGCGCACCGACGTACACGTCGTGCCCCAGCTCCACGAGCTGCTTCGCCGTCTCGAACCCGATGCCCTTGTTGGCCCCGGTGATCAGTGTGACGGTCATACGTCTGCCTCCCTGGCTCGCTTCGAAATACCCGGTCCTGAGGGACCGTTGAGGACGCTATGCAGCGCAGGCAGACCGAGACAGAGCCCCGCCCGGACCAGGGTGTGACAGGACCCCCTCTCGCGGTGGCCCCGGCGCGGGGGCGGGCCGGCACGAACGCGCTCGGCAGCTACCTGCGGGCCCGGCGCGAGCAGGTGACCCCGCGGGAGGCGGGCCTCCCCGACGGCGGGGTGCGGCGGGTGCCGGGGCTGCGCCGCGAGGAGGTGGCGTTGCTCGCCGGCATCAGCGCCGACTACTACCTGCGGCTGGAGCGGGGCCGCGACCGCAACCCGTCGCCGCAGGTGCTCGACGCCCTCGCCCGCGTGCTGCGGCTCGACGAGGCCCACACGGCATACCTGCGGACCCTGGTGGAGGACGCTCCGCGGGCCGCCCGGCCCCGTGCCGGGACGCCTCCGGCCGGTGCGCTGAAGCTCCTGGCCACCTTGCCCCAGCCCGCGTTCATCGAGGACCGGTACTTCGACGTCCTGGCGTCGAACGACCTGGCCCGGGCGCTGTCACCGCGGCTCGCCGCGGGCGGCAACCAGCTCCGGGACCTGTTCCTCGACCCGGCCGAGCAGGCCCTGTTCCCGGACTGGCGGGACTACACGGAGTGCCTCGTGGCCAACCTGCGGCAGTCCGTGGGCAACGACCTCGACGATCCCCGGCTCGCCGCGCTCGTGGACGAGCTGTCGCAGGCCAGCCCGCTGTTCCGCCGGCTCTGGGCGCGCCACGAGGTGCGCGGTCAGTGGGGTTCGCCGGTCCGGCTCGCCCACCCGCGCGCGGGCGACCTGGTGCTCAACCGCGAGCGGTTCGACATCAACGGCGCGGACGGTCAGATGCTCGTCGTGCTCCACCCGGACGCAGGGTCGGCCGACGCCGAGAGGCTCGCCATTCTGGGCAATTGATAATCATTCCCGACAACCGGGTACAGTGAGGCCCGCGTGAGAACGATTCTCACGACGCTGCCCCCTGTCCGGAGGTCTCGATGCCCCCCGCCCGGAGCCACCTCCGGCACCTCGCCCTGACCACCGGGCTGTGCGTCCTGCTCGTCGTCTCGGCGCTGCTCGCCGTGGGTCTCGGGTCCGCCGTCATCCCCCCGTCCGACACGGTGCGGTACCTCGGCGCTGCCCTGACCGGCGGCACCATCTCGGCCGACGAGGTCACCCGGTACCAGATCGTCTGGCAGATCCGGACCCCGCGGGTGCTGCTCGCCGCCCTGGTCGGGGCCGGGCTCGGGACCGTCGGCGTGGCCGTGCAGTCCCTGGTCCGCAACGCGCTGGCCGACCCGTTCGTGCTCGGCATCTCCTCGGGCGGCGCGGTCGGCGCGGTAGCGGTGTCGACGACGGGCGCGCTGACCGGCTTCGGCATCTACGCCACGTCCGCCGGGGCGTTCGCGGGTGCGATGGCGGCCACGGTCCTCGTCTTCGCGGTCGCGTACGCCCGGACGGGCACCACCCCGCTGCGCCTCGTGCTGACCGGTGTCGCCCTGTCGTTCGGCTTCCAGGCGGTCACCAGCGTGCTCATCTACCTGGTGCCGGGCAACGAGGCCACCAGCACGCTGCTGTTCTGGTCCATGGGCTCGTTCGGCGCCGCCACGTGGGGCGCCCTGCCGGCGGTCGCCGTCGCGGTCCTCGCCGGCACCGTCGCGCTGCACCGCTTCTCCCGCACGCTGGACGCGATGAGCCTCGGCGACGAGGCCGCCACCGCGATGGGCATCGACCCGGCCCGCCACCGGCACGTGCTCTTCGCGGTCACCGCGGTGATGACGGGCGCGATGGTGGCGGTGAGCGGGGCCATCGGGTTCGCCGGGCTCGTCGTGCCCCACGTGACCCGCATGCTCGTCGGTGCCCGGCACGCCCGCGTGCTCGTCGTCGCCCCACTGGCCGGGGCCACTCTCATGGTGTGGGTCGACCTGCTGGCCCGCACGGTCGCCGCACCCCGCGAGCTGCCGATCGGCGTGCTCACCGCGCTGCTCGGGGTGCCGGTGTTCCTGGTGCTCATGCGCCGGCGCCAGTACGTGTTCGGGGGTGCGGCATGAGCGACCTGCGGCTCGACGGCCTGTCCGCGACGCTCGCCGGCGTCGAGATCGTGCACGCCCTCGACCTCCACGTGGGTTCGGGTCAGGTGTTCGGCCTGGTCGGCCCCAACGGGTCCGGCAAGTCCACGGCACTGCGCTGCGTCTACCGCGCGCTGCGTCCCTCCGCCGGCGTGGTGCGGGTCGACGGCGACGACGTCGCCCGCCTGACCCCGCGCGCGTCCGCGCAGCGCGTCGCGGCGCTCACCCAGGACGGCTCGGCGGACCTGGACCTCACCGTCGCCGACGTCGTCGCGCTGGGCCGCGTGCCGTACCAGCGGGGCAACCGACGGCTCACCGCGCGGGAAGAGGAGCTGTGCCGCTCGGCGATGGAGCGGACCGACGTGGCGCACCTGGCCGGGCGCGGCATCCTGAGCCTGTCCGGTGGTGAGCGGCAGCGCGTGCTGCTCGCCCGCGCGCTCGTGCAGGAGCCCGACGTGCTGGTGCTGGACGAACCCACCAACCACCTGGACCTGCGCCACCAGATCGACCTGCTGGGTCACCTGCGCGACACCGATCTCACCGTCGTGGTGGTGCTGCACGACCTGAACCTGGCCGCCGCCGCGTGCGACCGGCTCGGGCTGCTCGCCGGCGGCCGGCTGGTCGCCGCCGGCACCCCGGCGCAGGTGCTGACCGGCGAGCGCATCGCCCAGGTCTACGGCGTGGAGGTCACCGTCACCGCGCACCCGCTGACCGGCGACCCGCAGGTCCTGTACTCCCTCGGGCCCTCCCCCGCCCGAACCGTCGATCCCGCCCTGGAAGGAAACCACCGATGAGGATCCCCGCCCCGGCCCGCCGACTGGCCCCGCTGCCGGCCCTGGCCGCCGTCGCGCTCCTGGCCGCCTGCGGCGCCCAGGTCGAGCAGTCCGCCGACGCCGGACCGTCCACCACCGTGCAGCGCTGCGGCGAGCCGGTCGAGTACACGGTGCCCCAGCGCGTCGTCGCCTACGAGGGCGGCAGCGCGGACAAGCTGTTCGCGCTCGGCCTCACCGACCATGTGCTCGGCTACGTCATGCCGCCCGCCAACCCGCCGGTGAGCGAGTCGCCGTGGGCCGCCGAGTACGAGCAGGTCGAGCTCCTGTCGCAGGACCTGCTCAACCGCGAGCTCGTGGTGGACGCCGAGGCCGACCTCGTGGTGGCCGGCTGGGGCTCCGGGTTCTCCGACGAGCGGGGCATCACCCCGGAGATCCTCGACGGGCTGGGCATCCAGAGCTTCATGCACGCGGAGTCCTGCTACGGCTACCCGGGGTTCCCGGAGCGGCACACGCCGTTCGAGGGCCTGTACACGGACCTGGAACGGCTGGGGCAGATCTTCGGCGTCGAGGAGCGCGCCACCGACCTCGTGGCCGACTACCGCGCACGCGTCGCCGCCGTCGAGGAGCAGGCGCCCGCGGGCGACCCCGTGCCGGTGTTCCTCTACGACTCCGGCACCGACAAGCCGTTCACCGCGGGCGCCCAGGTACCGCCGAACGACATCATCCGGGCCGCGGGCGGCGAGAACGTCTTCGGCGGCCTCGACGAGCGCTGGACCGAGGTCACCTGGGAGGCGGTGGTGGAGTCACAGCCCGAGGTCGTCGTCATCCTGGACTACGGCGACCAGCCCGCGCAGGACAAGATCCGGTTCCTGCAGGAGAACCCCGTCACGGCCGACCTGCCCGCCGTGCGCGACGACGCCTTCTTCGTGCTCGACTACAACGAGGGCATCTCCGGGCCCCGGAACATCGACGGCGTGGAGAAGTTCGGCGCCTACCTGCGCGAGCACGCGGCGCAGAACCCGTGACGGCCCCGGCCGCCTCCCGCCCGCCGGCGCGCCGCCCCACGCCGGACCACCGGATCGTCCGCGCGATCTGGCCGGCGATGCTGGCCGGGACGGTGAGCCTGCTCCCGTTCACCGTCTACTCCACCTTCCTGGTGCCGATCTCCGAGACGGTCCGGGCCGACGCCGCGGCCGTGGGCGCCCTGCGCGGGCTGGGTGGTGTCGCGGCCCTGCTCACCGGAGTGGCTATCGCGCCGCTGCTGGGCCGCTGGCCACGCCACCGCGCGGTAGCCGGCGCGCTCACCCTGCTGGCCCTGTGCTGCCTGACCGCCACCACGGGCAGCTACGCGGCACTGGTCGCGTTCTGCCTCGGCAGCGGCGTCGCGACCGCCGTCCTGACGCCGGCTCTGCTCGCCCTGGCCACGTCCCGGTTCACCGACCCCGCCGACGGCGGCCGCGCCGCGACGCTCGTCAGCACGTCGACCACCCTGGCGGCGGTGCTGGCCGGCCCCGTGGTCGGCGGGCTGGCGGCCTGGCGCGGCTGGGCGGGCGCGCTGTGGGTCACGGCGGCACTGGCGGTGCTGACCGGACTGGCCTTCCTGCGGTCCGCCGACCCAGGCGCGGAGCAGGCCGCCGCACCCGGCTACCGCGAGTCGCTGCGGCGCCTGCGGTCGCGGCCGGACCTGCTGGCCGTCGTCGCCGTCGCGGGGCTGCGGACCACCTCGTTCATGGGTTACCTCTCCTTTCTCGCGGTGACCTACCACGACCGCTTCGGCACCGACGCGGGTACGTTCACCCTGGTCTGGACGCTCAGCGGGGCGTCGTTCGTGGTGGGCGGCTACCTCGCGGGACGCTGGGCCCGGGACGACGGCGCAGCCGGCCCCGCCCGGCCCCGGCTGCTGCTGCTCGTCGGCCTCGGCGGAGGTCTCGTGGCGGTCCTGACGGTCTTCCTGGTGCCGTGGCTGCCGGGCGCCCTGGCGGCGACGACCGTGATGGGGTTCGGCCACGCCGTCGTGGGCGCCACGGCCACGAGCCTGATCGCCCAGCGGGCCGGACGGCTCACGCCGGCCACGTTCGGCCTGCAGGCCGCGGGGATGAGTCTCGGCGTCTTCGCGGGGGCGGCGCTCGGCGGCGCGGGGCTCGCGGTGGCCGGGAGCCCCGGGCTCGCGGTCGCGCTGGCCGTGCCGACGGCGCTGGCGGTGCTTCTCGTCCGTTCCGCCACGCGGACGAGGATCGCTTGACCCTGTTCCTGGCACACGGTTTCTACTGGGCCGCATGGAATCCATGACGGAGACGAACGTGCGGAGCAGCCGGCCCGGCTGGCTCGAGATCGTGGTCGGCATCGTGGCGATGGCGGCGGTCGGTTTCGGGCTCCCCATGCTGCTCGGCGACTGGTTCGACCTGAACAGCGCCGCGGGCGGCGCCTTCCTGGCGTGCCTGTCGGGAATCGCGGGCCTGGCCGGGTTCGCGGTGGCCGCCGCGCCGCGACGCCTGTCCTGGAGCGCGTTCGGCGTGCGCCCGACGTCCGCCCGCTGGCTGTGGCTCGGAGCGGCGGGCGGGGTCGTCGCCCTGCTCGCCAAGGGGCTGCTGGTACCTCTGTTCACATGGCTGGTCGACGTGCCGACCGACACCCAGTCCGGCTACGCCGCCGGGGCCAGCAGCGGAATCTGGCTCCTGGTGGTGACCGCGATCGGCCTGGTGGTGCTCACGCCGATCGGTGAGGAGTTCCTCTTCCGCGGCGTCGTCACCACAGGCCTGCTCCGGTACGGGCCCGTCATCGCGACGGTCGGCAGCGCCGTGATCTTCGCGCTGCTGCACGGCATCAACGTCGTCCTGCCCGCGGCGCTCGTCGTCGGGATCATCACCGCCGAGCTCCGCCGTCGCAGCGGCTCGGTGTGGCCGGGCGTCGTGGTGCACGCGCTCAACAACTCGATCACGGTGATCGCGTATGCGGTGGCCCCGGAGATCGCGGGCTGAAGACTGGTCCGGCGGGGGCCTCCGCTCACGGGGTCGCAGGTGGCCGCCCGATGCTTCTCGCGGCCTCCATGAGGGCACGAACGGCCTCGCGACGGTCCCCCGGCCTCGTTCCGATGACGATCGAGCTCGGTCCTGCGTCGGGGACCGGGACGCAGGCCGTGCCCTGGGGAACCAGCGTCACGAGCGACCGAGGGAGAACCGCGACCGCGCGGCCGAGCCGCACCAGCGGGACCAGCTCCGCGACGTCCGCGATCTCAGGGCCGTGCGCGCGTTGGCCGGGCTGCCCACGCCAGCGCGGGAAGGTCTCGCCCTCCAGGTCCGCACGGCTGATGCTCGACGACGCCGCCAGCGGATGGTCGGCCGGGAGCACCGCCACACGGCCCTCGACGTGGAGCTCGATGGTCGTGAGGCCGAGGGTGTCCTCGAAAGGTGCGTACAGCAGTGCGGCATCCACGATCCCGTCGCGCACGAGTGCCGCCCGCTCCGGTCCGGGATGGAACATGACGTCGACCTGCCGCGCCTTCGGGTAGTCGGCGTAGGCCCCGAGCAGGACGGAGAGCAGGCCCGCATCGCCGCCGGGCTTGAGCGCCAGGCGCAGCGGGCTGGACTCCTCTGCCTGTCGCGCGGCACGAGCGGCGGCCGCGACGGCGTTCAGCGCGGGCCGACCATGATCGAGCAGCGCCTCTCCCGCCGCGGTGAGCGCGACGCTCCTGCTGGTGCGGGCGAAGAGCTGAACGCCGAGGCGTTCCTCCACGCGCCGAACGGCCTTCGACAAGGCCGGCTGGGCGATGCGGAGCCGCTCGGCGGCGCGGCCGAAGTGGAGCTCCTCGGCAACGGCGACGAAGTACCTGAGCTCGCGCACCTCCAAGAGATCCATTCCTTGACGTTATCAGTTGGATCCATCAGGTATTGGACGGCGCTGCCTCTCGATGGCTTCACTGGACGCATGATCACACACACCATGCTCGTATCCTTCGACGACCCGATCTCCGACATCGACCTGGATCAGTTCCTCGGAGATATCGAGATCTCGATGCGAGACACGGGCGCGGTCCGCAGCTTCTCCGCACACCGGCACGTTCCGGTCGCGGGCGAGGATGCGATCCCGGCGTTCGTGGCGACCGCGGTCCTGCACTTCGGCGTCGACGACCGGGACGGGCTCGCGGCACTGTTCGCCGCACCGGGCGCCGTCGACGTCATCCATACGTGGAAGACGAGCCACCCGTATCGCGTGGCATGGGTGAACTACGAGGCGGGAAAGTGACGACGACTGCGGATCGCGGGCGCGAACCGTCCCTGCCCGGCCGGGCGGCGCAGCCTCAGCGCTACAAGATGGCAGTGATCAACTGGCTCGCGGCCTATCCGCTGATCACGCTCCTCCTGTCGGTCGGCGCCCCGCTGATCCAGCGTGTCCCGATTTTCGTGACGACGCTGGTGCTCTCCGTCACGCTGGTATGCCTGATGACCTTCGTGGTCATGCCGATGATGACGAGACTCTTCGCCGGATGGCTCCGCGGAACTAGGTGACGGCTGTGTCGTCGTCGGGCCCTCGTGAATCAGTGTCCGACGACACGCACCCATGGGAGCGAGCGCTAGCTGTACCGGTGTGCCCAGAAGACGTCCGGCAGGCGGCCACGCGCTCGCCGCCGCCGGGCGGAGCGCTGTCGCGAGCTTGAATCCGGACCCCGGCTCGTGGCGGGTCGGTAGGGAATCGCGTCGTGGTGGTGGGTGGTGTGGCAGCCGATGGTGTAGCGGCTGCGTGGGGTGCGTCCGGGGGGTGGGCCGGTCATGCCGACCGCTGGTGTCCATTTCGGGGCAGGGGTGCGATCGCGAGCCATGGCGGGGTTCTGGGCGTGGCCGGTCGACCCGGCTTTGGGCGGGTTCTGGGCGTGGCCGGTCTGCCTCGGGTCGGCCTGCCTCTGGTCGGCCTGCCTCGGGTCGGCCTGCCTCGGGTCGGTCTGTGGCTGGTCGGTCCCGGTGGATCGCGACGCGTCGCTGTCTGCGGGCGCGCCAGAGTCACGCGTCCGACCTGTGTTCCGTTCGCGGTCTCGTTCGGTGTCGTGGATCCTGGCCGGCATCCCGCCCCGGTCGGCGCGCAGGGGTGTCGGTGGCATGGGTGCTACCGAGAGGTGCGTGTGTCCGGTCGGGGTCCTGGTCTCTACCGCGTGGCGTCCCTCGTGCTGGGTGGTCTTCTGTACCCAGCCGGGTGCCTGCTTGGCATGATTGCACCGGGCGCACAGGCCTTGCCCGTTGTCCAGGCTGGTAGGGCCGCCCTGGGCGTGGGGGGTGATGTGGTCCAGGTGCCGGATCGGTGCGTCACACCACGCCGTGGCACAGATCCCCTGCCCCCGGGCGCGTAGCAAGCCCGCCAGGCCTGGTGGGTGGAACCGGGAGGTGGACGTCGCAGCCAGCAGACGACCGGGCGGGTCGACGTAGATGCTCCGCAACCACGCGGCGTCGGTGTCGATCGCGTGCGCGACCAGGTTCCGGGCCACCGGCGCCGGGACCACACCCCCACCCACCGGAACACCCTCGACCACCACACCAGGCTGAGTACCACCAGCCAGCAGGGTCTCATCGGAGACCAGGAGGTTGATCGCCACCGGCACATCCGCGGCCTGCCCGGGCTCACGCCCGGTGACACGCTCGATCAGAGTGTCGGCCATGATCTGACCGGTCCCCCTCTCGTCCCCACCCGCCTTCGTGGCCTCGGCGTGGTGCTTGAGCTGGGCGTAGGCCTGTACTCCCTGCCCCATCGGCACCAGGGCGGTCAGGTACACCATCAGGTCCGGGGCAGGACGGATCGAGACCCGCCGCTGCGAGACGGCCCTCGCGTTGCGGTTCACGCACGCGTGCACATCCAGGCTCGCGGCAAGCTCCTTGACCCGG
This sequence comes from Promicromonospora sp. MS192, assembly GCF_049532985.1. Taxonomy (GTDB): domain Bacteria; phylum Actinomycetota; class Actinomycetes; order Actinomycetales; family Cellulomonadaceae; genus Promicromonospora. The sequence continues at coordinate 2,470,615 of NZ_CP186693.1, forward strand.
GCCACCAACCGCCGCGTCCCCATCCGTACCAAAGCATCCAGGTGCGCGGGGCCGCAGACCTGCTCGTCGATCAGAGCACGATGCTCCACCGACAGGTGCGACGTCTCCCGCACCAACAACGTGGCCCGCCACTGCGAGAGCACCCCCGTCTGCAACGCCGCGAACGTGTACGGCATCTGCGTCACCCACACCCGCGAGGTGCCAAGGAACCCGGCACCGGCGTGCGGGGACACCCGTAGCGCGGCACCCACCTGGCACGGCACACCACGACCCTGACGCTCCACCCGAACACCCTGTGCGGCCTCCTCAGCCCTGGTGGCCTCGTCCAGGGCGACCACCAGGCGGGCCTGCGTCGCGGTCACCGCAGCCTTCACCGCCTCCAACTCACCCAGTAGATCCACCCACTGCGCCTGGACCTCCCGCGAGACCAGACCCGACCCGGACATGTCAGCAGCACCGGGCAGAATCATCCCCGCCAGCGCCTCCCGCACCACCCGCACATCAGCCACAGTGCCGACGCCACCAAGCACGCGCTCTCCGGGTCCCCCCGCACCACCATCAGGCAGCACATCCTCGGGCAGCACCGACCCGACAGGCTGCCCGCCCGCCAGTCCCCGCACCTCACCCGATCGCGTCATACCATCATCCTATGGCACACCTGTTCGATGCGCTCGACGAAGATGCCCGCCTGTGGACAAGCCACGAACGACCACTCACCACCCCTCGGCGCCACACCAAGAGCGCAACGACAGGGCAGCACCCCACCCACCCGAGCAAGCCACCACCCGCACCCGCAGCCCCTCAGCCCTCCGGCTCCACGACACAGGAACGGACCCGGTCCAGCGCAGCGCCCATCGCCGCCCGCATCGGCTCGGCGGTGCCGAGAACCTGCGCCAGCAGGGAGCCGCCCTGCAGCGCCGCGAGGAGCGCGAGGGCCAGGTCGTCCAGGTCGGCGTCAGGCCGGAGCGTGCCACGGTCGCGCATGGCGCGCAGTGCATCGAGCAGGGCCACCCGCCAGCGCTCGTACCCCGCGCGGATCTCGGCGCGCGACGCCGCGTCCCCGGCACACAGCTCGGCCGCCAGCGTGCTGAGATCGCAGCGACCGCCGACCACTCCCTGCCGGGCCACCGCGGCGTCGGCCCAGGCCTCGAGCGCCTCCATGCTGTCGAGCACACCTGGTGCACCAGGTCCGACGGCGGCCTGGCGTGCGATGACCGCCCCGATCAGCGCCTGCTTGGTGGCGAAGTAGTGGTAGAGCTGCGACCCGCTGACGCCGGCGGCATGGCGCACCTGATCGGTGCTCGTCCCGGCGACACCGTGCGCCGCGATCAGGCCCGTCGCGGCATCCAGGATCCGAGTGCGGGTCGCCTCGCCCTTCGGCGTCAGACGCCGCACGATCCGCTCCACCATGAGCCGACCCTAGCAGTCTGGGTCACGTGACCCAGAAAACGGGCAATCAGCACTCAGTGTGGTCGGAGTCATGGCAGATCTTGACGTTCCATAGAGCGATGCCGGACCCTCGAAGGAGACGGGGCACCTGCCCCGTCCAGCCCGTTCCCGTTCCACGCAAAGGAGATGGCAATGAGCGACAACCCCGAGCTCGTCCACGTGGCGACCTTCTGCGGCAAGTGCGACTGCGGCTGCCCGGAGCTCTTCGTCGACCCGACGGCCGACCCCCTGAAGCAGATCGTGATCACCGACGACTTCGGCCAGCGCATCCAGATGAGCCACGACCAGCTCGCCGACCTCGTGGAGCAGGCCCGCAGCGGCGCCCTGGACGCCGCGGCCCTCCAGCCCGCCTGACCGGCGCCGGAAACCCACGGCCGGAACCCGTCACCCGGTGAGCATGAGCACGCACATCACCACCGTCCCGCCGCTCATCAGGGCACCCGCAAGGTGGTCGGCACCGCCGCGCTCCCGTCCGGCACCATGGACCAGGAGCACGACGGTGCCGACCACGAGGGCAACGACCAGGGCAGCGCCCCAGGCCGCGGCCCCGTCCGTGACGGTGGGGTGCGGACCGTGCGCCGCGTGGTGCGCCGCGGGCCCACGGCCCATCACCGCCACGGCCCACACCATCGCCAGCATCATCACGGCGTGCACCGCCAGCGCCCCCGCGTCGGCCCCGCGGCCGGGTTCGAGGGCGCGCCACGCGGCGAGCGCCGCGAAGAACCCCGCCCCCAGCGCGAAGAAGGCGACCTGCGGGAGCACCGGGAGCGCGACCCACCACGGCCACATCATGGCCACCATGACGAGGCTCATGCCCAGGTGGAGCAGGTGCTCCGCGACGGCGAGCGGCAGCCGGGCGGCGGCCAGCCACCACAGGGAGCGGACGCCGAGCCCGCCGAACACCGCGGTCATCGCCCACTGCGCCACCGGCTCTGCCGTCATCCGCTCCCCCACCCCTCGCCCACGGACTCACGTGAGGAGAGTGTCACCGACGAAGCCCCCCTCGGCACACCCCGGCGGTACGGCGAAGACCGCCGAACCGATCGGGACGGTCCACTCGTTGAGCAGGTCGAGCTGGTCCAGACGCCGCTGGATCGGCGTGAACTGCCGGTCGACGTCCGCCTGGAAGGACACGAAGATCAGCCCGGACCGGGAGACCGAGCCACCCGCCGGGCGCTCGTCGTAGTTGTAGGCGCGCCGGAAGATCCGCTCGGCCGGGTCCTCGCTCCGTGCCCGCCGCAGGTGGGAGAACTCCGCGATGACCGGGAACCCGATGGCGGTGGTCGCCTCGAGGTCGGGTTCGTCGAGCTCGTCGGTACCCGTCAGCGGCGCGCCGTTGGACAGGTACCGCCCCACGGACTGCTCGCGGCCGCCCCGGTCGAGCCGGTCCCACGTGTCGAGGTCCATCCCGATCCGGCGGACGACCATGCTCGTCCCGCCCGACAGCCACCCGTCGGTGCTCCACACGATCTGGTCGAAGTCCGCCGTCCCCGGAACCGGGTTGGACGTCCCGTCGACCTGGCCGAACAGGTTCCGCATCGTGGTGCCGGGCCGGACGCTGCCGTAGGCGCGCCGGAACCCCTGCTGGCTCCAGCGCACCGACGCGAAGCTCCGGGCGTCCTTGAGCAGCATGCGGGCCGCGTGCGCCACGGTGAGCGCGTCGTCCGCGGCGATCTGGAGCAGCAGGTCGCCGTCGCTGAACTCCGGCAGCAGCCGGTCGACGGCGAACGGCGGCAGCGCCCGCAGCCACTCCGGGGAGCGTCCTCGGGCGCGAGCCACGAACCGTGGCCCGAACCCGAACGTCACCGTCAGCCGTGCAGGGGCCACGGCCAGCTCCGGCTCGGAGTCGGCCAGGGCGGGTTCGCCCCGGGTCAGCCGGGCGGCGTCGTCGGAGAGGATCCGCATCAGGCGCGTCAGGTCGTCACGGCCGGTGTCGTCCAGGAGGTCGAGGGCGAGGAAGAGGCCGTGCGCCTGGGCGTCGGTGCCGATGCCCGCCTGGTGCGTCCCGTGGAAGGGGACGGTCCGGTCGCCGTTCAGGCCGGCCGCCTCGGCGGGCCCCTCGGTCGTGCTGTTCAGGGCGAGGTCCGCACCGATGGCCGTGGCCGCGCCGACGCCGGCGACAGCTCCTCCGAGGAGGAACTGCCGCCGGGTCGACCCGGTCCGGCCGGTGCGCGCGCCCGTTCCGGGCCGCGGCATCAGCCGTCCATGTCCATGCTGCCGTCCGTGCCGCTGTCCGTGCCGCCGTCTTCCCCGCCCACGTAGTTCTCGTTCGCACCCGAGTAGTCCTTGACGGGTGCCGTGAACTCGTAGGTGGAGTCGTCGGAGAAGGCCAGCGTGAACGCCACCTCGTCGCCGGCCCGCAGCGGGCCCGCGAGGTCCATCAGCATGATGTGGCTCCCGCCCGGCGCCAGGTCGAGCGTGCCGCCCGCGGGGATCACGAAGCCGCCCTCGACCTCGCGCATGACCATCTCCCCGGCCTCGCCCTCCACGGTCTCGTGGAGCTCCAGGGCGGACGACGCCTCGGTGGTCGCCGAGACCACCGTGACGTCCTGGGAGCCGTTGTTGCTGAGCTGCCCGAAGGCCGCGGACATGCCGGAACCGGCGGCCTTGACCCAGCCGTCGGCGAGGGTCACGCTCTGCCCGGCGGGCGCCGCGACGTCCTCGGGCGCGGCGTCGGCAGCGGTTCCGCAGCCCGCGAGGGCGAGCGTCGCCGCCACGAGGAGCGCACCCATCCGGGCGCTGGTCGTGCTCCGGCGGATGGTCGGCCGGTTGATCAGAAGGTTGTGCACAGGAGTACCTCTCACGCTGTTCCCGACGCGTCGGGTTCGTCCCCGGCGTCGTCGGCGCCGGCCGCGTGACCGCGGCGGCGGAGAAACTGGACGAGTGCGAGCAGCGCCACCGCGACGGCGGCACCGCCCGCGCCGACGAGGACGACCCGCCAGGGCCCCTCGTCGTCCTGCGCGACCTGATCCTGCGTACTGCCCTGCGCGTCGCTCCCCGGGCCGGCCGACGGGTCGGCCGCGGGCGACGAGCCGGCCAGCGGCTCGCCGTCGCCCACCGAGAACGGCACGACGCCCGAGATGGGGTGCCCGTCCGAGGACACGACCCGCCACCGGATCTCGTAGCCGGCCTCCGGCATGCCCTCGTCGAGCACCGCCGAGACCGTGGGGCCGTCGATCGTGGGGGCCGCCGACACCCAGTCGGTGCCGTCGCCGTCGGACACGACGACGGCGGCACCCATGTCCAGCACGTCGGCCGAGAACGTCAGCGACACCGTGTCGGGTGCCCGGTCCAGGACCTGGTCGGACGCCGGATCGCTGGAGACCAGCTTGTCGTGGGCGGACGCCGGGGCGGCCGTCGCGAGCAGCGCGACGACAGCCCCCGTCAGCCCGGCCACGAGGGGACGGGTTCGGGGCATGGCAAAGACCTCTCCTCCGACGTCGCCGGGCGACGTCGGCACGCACAGGGAACTGGGATCAGATCGCGTGCGGTGCGGGAGGTCCCCTGCGGAGCAGGGGTGAGAGCTGGGGCCCCGGGTGCAGGGGCCGGAAGGTGGCCGCGACCACGGCCGGGAGCGCGGGGCGCACGACGAGGCGTGCGCCCTCCACGACGGCGCGCCCGCCCAGGAGCCAGGCCGCGGCGCGGACGGCGAGCTGGCGCAGCCGGAGCAGGAGCAGCTCGCCGCGGTACAGGACGACGACGGTGACCGCCGCCGCCAGGGCGTGCCAGACCCACATCGTGACGTCGGCGTGCGCCATGCCCGCCGCGTGGTCCGCCGCGGCGCCCGCGGCCGGCACCGGCGGGACGACCGCCCCGTGGTGGTGCCCTGGGGTCGGTGCGGGTCCGCCCGAGGCGGGTGTGCCGAGCAGGAACAGGACGTGGAAGAAGAGCTGGCTCGCGACGACGGAGGCGGACAGGCCCACGAGCGACAGGCGCCGCCCGGCCCAGGCGATGCAGATCGGCAGCGAGAGCGCCAGCGGGACCAGCACACCCAAGGGGCCCGGCATCGCACCACCGGCGGCGAGGTGGGACGCCAGCGCAACGAAGGTCGCAGACGAGGCCGCCAGACCACCGCGCAACGCACGCACGCGCCTGGCGTGGTCGTCGCGTCCGCTCGTCACGCGTCCTCCGTCCCCCCGGCCTGCCCGAGATCCTGTCATATTAGCGTCATGCGCTCGCTCTCCAGGCTGGTCCCTGCGCTGGTCGTCGCCACCCTCGTCACCGGGTGCGGGGCCGCCGGGCCCACCGCACCCACCTCGGCGCCCACCTCGGCGCCCACACCGTCGACCACCGTGTCCGGCCCCGCACCCCGGGCGCTCGCGACCGGGCTGGACGTCCCGTGGTCGATCGCCTTCCGCGACGGCACCCCGCTCATCAGCCAGCGCGGCACCGGGGAGATCCTGGAGCTGCTCGACGACGGCACCACCCGCGCGATCGGCACGGTCGAGGGCGTCCGCGCCGTCGGCGAGAGCGGGCTGCTCGGCCTGGCCGTCGACGACCAGGACCGCCTGTACGCCTACTCGACCGGCCCGGACGGCAACCGCGTGCAGCGGTTCGACGTGACGGGCGAGCCCGGGGCCCTGCACCTCGGCGACGCCGAGACCCTGATCGACGGTCTCCCGGCCGCGGCCAACCACGACGGCGGCCGCATCGCGTTCGGCCCGGACGGCATGCTGTACGCCACCGTGGGCGACGCCGGGAACCCCGACGACGCCCAGGACCGCACGGTGCTCGCCGGGAAGATCCTGCGCCTGACGCCCGACGGCGAGGTGCCCGGCGACAACCCGTTCCCCGGGTCTCCCGTGTACAGCTACGGGCACCGCAACCCGCAGGGCATCGCCTGGGCCGACGACGGCACGATGTTCGCCGCCGAGTTCGGCCAGGACACCTGGGACGAGCTGAACGTGATCACCCCGGGCGCCAACTACGGCTGGCCCGTGGTCGAGGGCATCGCGGACGACGACCGGTTCGCCGACCCGGTCCAGCAGTGGAGCCCGGCCGAGGCCAGCCCCAGCGGCATCGCCGTCGTCGACGGCGCGATCCTCGTGGCCAACCTCCGCGGCGAGGTACTGCGGTCCGTGCCGGTCGCCGACCCCACGACCGCCACCGAGCACTACGCCGGCGAGTACGGCCGGCTCCGCGACGTCGCCCTCTCCCCCGACGGCGACGTGTGGTTCCTCACCAGCAACACCGACGGCCGAGGCAGTCCGGGACCCGAGGACGACCGCCTGCTCGCCGTCACTCCCGCACCGTGAAGCCCTGGTTCCTGCCGTACGTCACCATCGACTCCTCCCAGGCCACGAGCCCGTCCGCCAGCGACGCCGACCCGGTGTACGCCTGGCCGACAGTGTCGGGGAAGACGCTGTTGGCGTAGACCTGGTACGGCAGGTACTGCCAGCCCTCCACCACACCGGTGGCCGACGCCGAGAGCACCTCGTTGATGCGCTGCCCGCCGAAGTACGCGGGTTCCTTGGCGAGGAACTCGGGGCTGGTGAGGTCGGCCGTCGTGGCCGGGAAGTTGCCGTGGTCCAGCCGGACCTGCACACCGTCGCCGGCGTTCGCGTACTGCAGGAAGCCGTAGGCCAGGGCCTTCTTCTCGCTGGCCTCGGTCACCGACAACGCCGAACCGCCGTTCTCCGCGGTCTCGTTCGCACCCTCGGTCCACTGCGGCATCGGGGCCACACGCCAGTCACCCGACGCCGGGGCGGCGCCCGACTCCAGGTTCGCCGGCATCCACGCACCGGTCACCAGCGCCGCGATGGTCCCGTCGCCGAGCCGCTGGAACCACTCGTCGGACCACTCGGGCACGTTCGCCACCAGGTCCTCGTCCAGGAGCCGCTGCCACATCTCGGCGAACTTCGCCGAGCCCTCGTCGGCGAGGTTCACGGTCACCGTCGTGCCGTCCACGGTGAACGGCCTGCCGCCCGCCTGCCAGATCATCGACGTGGCGAACCCGGCGTTGCCGTCGTCCGCGATGATGTGGGTGCCGGCGTCGTACGCGTGGATCTTCCGGGCCGCCTCGACGAACTCGTCCCACGTGGCCGGCACCTCGACGCCCGCCTCGTAGAACGTCTTCGCGTTGTAGAACAGGGCCATCGGGCCGGAGTCCATCGGCAGGCCGTACACGGCGTCGCCGTCCGTCACCGCACCCCAGGTCCCGGGCGAGTACGCGCCGTCCAGGTCGCCCGCACCGAAGGGCGTCAGGTCCGCGAGCGACCCGGAGATCGAGAACTGCGGCAGGGCGTAGTACTCGACCTGCGCGACGTCGGGCACACCCGACCCGGCGCTGATCGCGTTCTGCAGCACCACGTAGTGGTCGTTGCCCGTGCCGACGTTCGCCAGCTCGACGTCCACGTTCGGGTACTCGGCCTCGAAGCCCTCGACGACCTCGTCCAGCGTGGGCTCCCACGCCCAGACCAGCAGGTCGCCGCCCTCCTCCAGCGCGCTGGTCACCGCTTCCGGGGACAGCGCGGCCCCCGCGGCCAGGCCGGCGTCGGGCGCGGTGGCGCACCCGGCCAGGGCGGCCGCCGCGACGCCGGTCACGGCGAGCGCCACGCGGGCGCGCCGGTGAGAGCTGAACTTGCCGAGGGGCACAGGGACTCCGTTCGGATCGACGTCGACGTCTGCCGGGCAGGCCTCCGTACGGTAACTCCAGATCTCTCACCCCTGCGGGTGCCGCGCCCGCCAGAGCAGCTTGCGCAGCTCGTCGAACCAGAGCACGGAGGAGGCCGCGCCGAGCGCCACGGCCCAGTGGGCGGCGTCGAGCGCTGCGGTGCCGAACGCCACCTGCAGGACGGGCACGTGCACGACGGCGACCTGGAGCACGACGCCGAGCCCGACGGCACCCCAGAGCCAGGGTCCCCGGAACATCCGGTGGAACGCGCTGGTGGTCTCGGAACGGGAGTTGAGCACGTTGAAGAGCTGGGCCAGCACGAGCGTGGTGAACCCTGCGGTGCGCGCCACGGTGAGGTCGTCGGTGCCCTCGACGAGGCCGCCGGGCAGGAAGATGTCGATGGTCAGCAGGGTGGCGACACCCATGACGAGCCCGATGCCGAGCACGCCGGTCCACATGCGGGCGTCGATGATGCGCTCGTGCGGGCTGCGCGGGGGCCGGGCCATCACGTCGTCGGTCTCGGGGTCCACGCCCATGGCGAGCGCGGGGCCGGAGTCGGTGACGAGGTTGATCCAGAGGATCTGCGTGGCCAGCAGGGGGACGACGACGGTCTCGCCGCCCGCGGCCCCGTCCAGCCCGACGACGCCGGCGAGCAGCACGCCGAGCAGCACCGTGCAGACCTCGCCCATGTTCGAGGAGAGCAGGTAGCGCAGGAACTTCTTGATGTTGTCGAAGATGATCCGGCCCTGGCGCACGGCGGCGACGATGGTGGCGAAGTTGTCGTCGCCGAGGATCATCGTGGCCGACTCCTTGGTCACCTCCGTGCCCGTGACGCCCATGGCCACGCCGATGTCGGCGGTCTTGAGGGCGGGGGCGTCGTTCACGCCGTCGCCGGTCATCGCCACGACGTGCCCGTCGGCCTGGAGCGCGTCCACGATCTGCAGCTTGTTCTGCGGGGCCACGCGGGCGTACACGGAGACGGTGCGGGTGGTCTCGCGCAGGCCCTCCGCGTCCAGGTGGTCCAGCTCGGTCCCCGTGACGGCGCGGGCACCGGGTTCCACGATGCCGAGGTCGCTCGCGATCCGGCCGGCCGTGACGGGGTGGTCGCCCGTGATCATCATGACGCGGACGCCGGCGCGGTGGGCCTCGGCCACCGCCGCCGCGACCTCCGGGCGCGGCGGGTCGATGATGCCGACCACGCCCAGGTAGACCAGGTCGGACTCGTGCTCCTCCAGGCCGTCCGGACCGGTGCCCTCCTCCACCCGGCGGTACGCCACCCCCAGCGTGCGGTACGCCTGGCCGGACAGACGCTCGACGTCGGCGAGCGCCGCGGCCCGCCGCGCTCCGTCGAGCGGGACGGTCTCCTCGCCGACCTGGAGGCCGGTGCAGCGCGGCAGGAGCACGTCGGGGGCACCCTTGGTGACGAGCGCCCAGGCGCCGTCGCCGGGCGGGTCCACGAGCGCGGACATGAGCTTGCGCTCGGACGTGAACGGCACCTCGCCGCGCCGCTCGAACCCGGCGACGCCGTCCGTGGTGCCGGCGAGCTTGTGCGCCGCGACGAGGAACGCGGCCTCGGTCGGGTCGCCCTGGACGGTCCACTCCCCGTCGTGCTCGACGAGCTGGGCGTCGTTGGCCAGGGAGCCACCGCCCAGCACCATCAGGACCTCGCGGGTGAGCCGCTCGTCGGTCAGGGGCCCGGAGCCGGCCCGGACCTCGCCGTCGGGCCGGTACCCCACGCCGGTGAGCGTGACCTCACCGGAGGCGGTGACGACGCGCTGGATCGTCATCTCGTTCTTGGTCAGGGTGCCGGTCTTGTCCGACGCGACCACGGATGCCGAGCCGAGCGTCTCCGCGGAGTGCAGCTTCTTGACCACGGCGTTGCGGCGGGCCATGGCCTGGACCCCGACCGCCAGGACCACCGAGAGGATGGCGGGCAGCCCCTCGGGCACGGCGGCCACGGCGAGCGAGACGCCGAGGAGCAGGACGGTGACGAGGTCGGCGGGCGTGCGTACGTCGTTGACGAGCGCCGCCAGGACCATCACGACCACGGCGATGCCGATGACGGTGAGGCCGAGCACCTTGCTGACGTGCGCGATCTCGCGCTGCAGCGGGGTGTCCTCCTCCTGGGTGGAGTCGAGCAGGCGCGCGATGGCACCCATCTGCGTGTCCATGCCGGTGGCCACCACGACGGCGCGGCCGACGCCCTGGGCCACGGCGGTGCCCTTGTAGACCATGTCGAACCGGTCGCCCAGGGGCGCGGGCTGCGCCAGCACCGCCGTGTCCTTGAGCACCGCCTCGCTCTCCCCCGTCAGCGACGACTCCTGCACGCGCAGCGCCGTCGCGCTCATCAGCCGCGCGTCCGCGCCGACGGCGTCCCCCTCGGCCAGCACGAGCACGTCGCCGGGCACCAGCTCGGCGGACCGCACCGTGCGGCGCCGGCCGTCGCGCAGCACGGTCGACATGGCCTCGGTCATGGACCGCAGGGCCGCGACCGCGCTCTCCGCCCGGCTCTCCTGGACCAGGCCGAGCACCGCGTTGAGCACGACGATCGCGGCGATGACGACGGCGTCCACCGGGACGCCGTGCGCCCCCTCGACCCACCAGACCGCCAGGGAGATGCCCACGGCCACCAGCAGCAGCGTCACGAGCGGGTCCCGGAACTGGTCCAGCACCTTGCGCCACACCGGGACGGGCGGGCGGGACCGCAGCTCGTTGGGGCCGTGGGCCGCCAGCCGGCGCGCGGCCTCGGCGTCGCTCAGCCCGACGGCGGGGTCGACGCCGAGACCGCGGGCCACCTCCTCGGCGTCCCGCAGCGACGGGTCCGGCGCAGGCGGTGCGGCGGACAGGGGCGGGGTGGGCTGCTGCGGGGTGGCCACCCTGCGATCATGCCCCCGTCACGGCGGCACGACACCCCCAGCACGAGGTGATCGCCGCCCGACCGATCATTTCCGCCCGGCGGCGTCGTCAACCCCCGCATGGACGACTTTCTCTCCGACGGTGCCGAGCTGTTCGCGACGAGCTGCGTGGCCGACTACGCGGCCGCCTACCCGTGGTGGGAGGCGGTGCTCGGCGCGAAGCCGTCGTTCGACGCCACCCCGACGGAGTCGGTGTGGGAGGTGGCGCCGCACCGCTGGATCGTGCTCGAGCAGCGGCCCGAACGCGCCGGAAACGCGACGCACACGCTGTTCGTGCAAGACCTCGACGCCCGTGTCGCGGCGATCTCCGCGCGCGGCATCGAGCCGAGCGACCACGAGACCTACGGCGACGTGCGCAAGGTGATCTACCGCGACCCGGAGGGCAACGAGCTCGGCTTCGGCGGCAACGGCGGGTGAGCCCGGCCGCGCCGTCCGACGACGTAGCCGGCCACGCCGCCCAGCAGCAGGGCGCCCGCGCCGGCGAACAGCGCGGCGGTGCCGGGCGGGAACGCGCCGCCCGGGACGTACGTCGTCTCCGACAGCGGCGCGTAGGCGAACCAGCCGAAGGTCACCGGGCGGGTCGCGACCCACACCGCGACCCCCAGCAGCGCGAGTCCCAGGAGGGCGAGCGCCGCGAGGGCGATGCGTGTCGATCGTGCCGGCGAGGATGGCGGGACCGGGGCTGTCATGCCCCGCATTCTCCCGGCAGCGCGTCAGCGGGGGCAACCGTGTGGCGTGGCGGCCGTGCCACGACCGTCCGTTGACGTGCGCCGACGCCCCTCACTAGCCTCCGGGTGGTCGGTGCGCGCCGGAGCCCGCCGACCCTGGCCCCGAACGAAGGAGTTCCGCCATGAGCACCTCGATCTCCCGCCGCTCCCTGCTCGTCTCCGGCGCCGCCGTGGGCGCCTCGACCCTGCTGGGCGTGCCGGCCGCGAGCGCCGCCGGCCGCGACCCGGACGACGCGGTGGTGACGCCGGTCGCCGAGGTGCTCGACAGCGGTGAGCAGGTGACCGCGCTGCGGGTGTCCTCGCGCGTGCTGGGCCGCGTGGAGCGGGCGTCGCTGACGACGTCGACGTTCACGGTGCACGTGACGGCCACCAACCCGCTGACCGGCCTGGTCGCCTACGAGCAGGACCGGGTGGTCACGGCGGCGGGCTGGACGAGGCGCGGCGAGATCCTGCTGGAGCTGGCGCACGGCTGGGGTGTGAGCGGTGGCGACACCCTGCAGTACCTGGGCGCGTTCGGACGCAACGTGGTCCTGGACCTCGACCACGCGGTGACGCAGGCCGAGCCGTTGCGGAGCCACGGCGGCGGCTCTGTCGTGCTCGGCCCGTTCCGGCAGGGTCGCCTGTCCGACCCGGAGGTGGACGCGTTCTCCCGGCACGTGACGGCGTCGGGGCTCAACTACCGGTTGTTCTCCCCGCCCGGCGGGGGTGGCCGGCACGGCGCGGCGCTGGTGGTCTGGCTGCACGGCGGCGGCGAGGGCGGGCTGCTGACGGACGGGTACGACTACTACGACAACGAGACGCCGCTGCGGGCCAACCGGGGTGCCCTCGGCTTCGCCACGCCGGAGGCCCAGCGCCTGTTCGGCGGTGCGTATGTGCTCGCGCCGCAGTCGACGTCGGCCTGGATGCTCGACGGCGACGGTTTCGCGCCCCTCGTCCTGGAGGCGATCGAGGAGGTCGTGGCGGCGCACCGGATCGACCGGCGCCGGATCCACGTCGCGGGTTGCTCCAACGGCGGGTACATGTCGCTGAAGATGGTCGCCGAGCACCCGGACAGGTTCGCCAGCTCGGTGCCGGTCTGCTGCGGCATCGGTCCGCGCGACGGCTCCGGCACCTACTTCATCTCCGACGGCGAGCTCACGGCGATGACGACGCCGACGTGGCTCGTGGCCTCGGCCGACGACACCACCCTGGACCCCGAGGACAACACGGTCCACGCCCACGAGCGCATCGCCGGCTCGATCATGAGCCTGTACGACACCGTGACGTGGGACGGGAACTCCTATCCCGGGCACTGGTCGTGGATCTACGTCGCGCGCAACGACCCGCGGCACGACGGCGTGCGCCTCTGGGAGTGGATGGCCGCGGCCCGGCGCTGAGCCCGTCCGGCGCCCTGCCGCGTCGAGGTGCGCGGGGCGCCACTGCGGGCGGATCCTGGAGGTACCGGGACGTCCGGGCCCGGTACCGACGGGAGGCGGACGACATGGAGATCGTTCGAGGCGAACGGGCGGCGCAGGAGATCGTGGGCCTGCGCGAGACGGTGCGCATGGACGCGCTCAGCGACTTCTTCGCCCGCGCGATGCGCACGGCGAGCGAGGCCCTGGCGGCCCGCGGGATGGAGCCGGCGGGGCCGCCGGTGGCCCTCTACACGGGGATGAGCGACGAGTCGTGGGACGTCACCGCCGGGTTCCCCGTGCCGGCGGGGGCTGCGCCGTCCGACGAGGTGGTTGCCGCGATGCTGCCCGGCGGGGCGACCGTGGAGGTGGTGCACCACGGGTCCTACGACGGCCTGCCGGGCACGCACGGCGAGCTCGCGGCATGGTTCCAGGAGAACGGCATGGTCGTGCCGACGGTGGTGTGGGAGGAGTACGTCGTCGGCCCCGACACCGAGGCGGACCCGGAGCGCTGGCAGACACGGATCGTCTACCCGGCGGGCTGATCCGGCGTCCCGTTCCGGCCGCGCCACCACCCGACAATTCAGACAGATTAAATTCACCCGCAGGACGGTGCGTCGTCGGGTCCGCGTCGGCGGGGCGCACCAGACTCTCCCCCGGTAGTCCCAACCGAGAGGGAGGTCAGCGTGTCCGAGAAGAAGAGCATCGCGTCCAGCCTGGTGAGTCTGCTCGTCGTCCTGTCCACGATGGTCGGCTTCGCCGCCGCCACCGTCTCCGTCGCGCCCGCGGCGGAGGCGACCGTCTACAGCTCCTGCACCCACAGCGGCTGCGCCGAGGCGTACGACTCGCGGGCGATCTGGAGCTCCAAGGGATACCCGAGCACGCGCGGCTGGGTGAGCTGGCCGGACGGCCAGTGCAACTTTGCCGGCGGCACGTACAACAACTACGAGGGTGAGCTCCCCGCCGGCCACTCCTACCTCGAGTTCGACGTCACGCCGCGCGCCTGCGGCGCCGCGCGGCAGTCCTACCGGCTCGTCCTGGACCGCACCACCGGCGTGGTCTACTTCTCGCCCAACCACTACGGCGACTTCTACCGCATGTGACCCGCCCCCGTGCGCCGCGTCCCGACCGGTCGCGGCGCACGGGCCCGGCCGACCGGGACGGATAACCTCGAACCATGACGCACGACCTGCCCGTGCTCGTCGTCGACGGGACGCGGTTCAGCGACCTCGACGGCTTCGCCCGCGAGTTCTCCCGGCTGCTGACCGGGTACACCTGGAGCGGGAACCTCGACGCCCTCAACGACGTGCTCCGCGGCGGGTACGGGACCCCCGCGGGCGGCTGGGTCCTGAGGTGGCTCGGCTCGGAGGCCTCCCGGGCGGCGCTCGGCCACGCCGCCACGGCCCGCCGCCTGGAGCAGCTCCTGCCGTCCGTCGACCCGTCGAACCGGGCGGCGGTCGAGGCCCGGCTCGCCGCCGCGCGTCGTGGCGAGGGGCCGACCCTGTTCGACGAGATCGTCGCGATCATGCGTGAGCACGGGCCCGGCGGCCGGGAGGCGGCGAGCGGGGTCGTGCTGGAGCTGCGGTGAGGCATGCTGTACCCATGCCGAAGACCCTGCCCACGAGCCCCACGGTGATCACCGACGACAGCGAGGTACGCCTCGTCGCCGGGGCCGACCAGTTCGCCGTCCGTCTCAAGGACGGGCACCTGCACGTCCGTGCCATCGACACCAGCGGTGGCGAGGCCCAGCTCGTCGTGATCCCGACGTCGCGCAGCACCCTCAACCTGGAGATCTCCCACCCGGGGGCGCCCGGACCGGTGCCCGTGGAGGGGCCGACCGTCCGCTGAGCGTCACATTGGAGGTGCTCGGGCCACAGGCCGGGTATTGTCGATGCACCCTCGCGTCCGCGGACCGCACCGGCCCGGCGAGCGCGCGGGCCTGTGTCTCGGTCGGCGGGCGGGCGGGGTGATCGCATGAAGGTCAAGGCTCCTGACGGAGTCGATGCGGGGAAGCAGGCGCTCCCCAACGTCGACTTCTCGGCGTACCTCGAGACCGGCGGACTCCCGTGGCAGCGGCGTCAGCGCGTGTTCGAGGCCATGGCACGTCTGCAGGTCGAGCGGTACCGGGTGGCGAGCGCGCTGGAGCACAACCGGCGGGTCTCCGGGCGCATCATCGGCCGGGGCCCGGTAGGCATCAACCGCGCCCTCGCGGATGCCGCGAAGTCCTGGCGGAGCGTCGAGTCCGTACGCCACACCGGCACGGTCGGCCAGCTCATGACCAGCCTCCCGAACAACGCGTTCCTCATCGAGCGCGGCCTGCGGATGGTCAGCCTGTGGAGCTACTCGGGCCTCGAACCCGAAGCTCGCCTCGTCCTGTCCGGCGAGGACCCCTCGGTCTACTTCTTCGTGTTCGCCCCGATGCAGATGAAGATCATCGACGGCACCAGCGTGCTGCTGGACGGCCCCAGCCTCCGGGGCGACCTGACCGTCATGGAGGTCACCGACGCCGCGTGCCTGGCCGCTGCCCGCGGCTACTGGGACGCCGTGTCGGCGACCAGGTACCCGTGCGACGCGGAGACGGCGGCCCTGGTGGAGCTGTCGCCGCGGCAGCGCCGCATCGTGACGCTCATGCTCACCAGCTCCTCGGACGAGGAGATCGCCCGCAAGCTCGGCGTGAGCGTCCGGACCGTGCGGGCGGACATCGCCGCCGTCCTCAGCCTGCTGGACGCGCCCACGCGCTTCGTCGCCGGCCTGCGGCTGCGCGAGCGCCTCGGCGTGCCGGCCCCGCAGCCGACGGACCCGGTGCGTTAGTCACGTGCCGTCGACCGCCCGGTCGTCCTGGAGCCGCGCCGCCACGGTGCGCACGAACAGGAAGAGCCAGGTGAGCAGCAGGGAGAACCCGACGAACTCGACGGCGGTCAGGTTGAAGTAGCCCACCGGCCACATCAGCAGGACCACGAACGCGAACGCGCCCACGAAGAAGGACGACGTGACGAGGAAGGTCCGCGGCAGGCGGGGCACGAGGAACGGCGTGGCGACGATGAGCCCCGCGAACAGCACGGTCATCACCGACGCGATGACCGTGTGCAGCACCTTGGCGATCTCCACGGTCACCCAGCCCAGCGCCACGAGCAGGACGGCCACCCCGACGAGCCATGCCCGGAGCACCTCGAGCCGCCGCAGCTCCCCGGCGGCCGCACCGGTACGCAGGTCACCGATCACGTAGTGCGACAGCGTCGTCATCGCGAGGCCCGCGAAGACCAGGGTCATGTTGAACGCGTACGCCGAGAAGCCGCCGCCGACGCCCAGGGCGCTGAAGTTGACCTGCCACCAGTGCTTGTCGTTGGCCGAGAGCATGCTCGCCAGTGCGCCGCTGACGAGGAACAGGGCGAGCAGGTTCGCGATCGCAACCGACGTCAGGGCCGCGGCCACCAGCGTGAGCACGTAGGCCGCCACGGCGGCCGACACCCCGACGAGGACGGCGGCCATCACCGCGTCCAGGCGCAGCTCCCGGAACGCCAGGTCGAAGACCGCGAAGGCCGAGCCGGTCAGCAGCACGACGATGCCGGCCGCCGTCACGGTGAGCACGAAGGCGTCGAAGGCGCGCCGCCACCTGCCGGCCGTCATCCCCACGCGGGGCACGCGCGCGGAGCGGACGTAGCCGGTGCAGAACGCCACGGCCCCGGACGCCCCCGACGCGACCGCCGCGACCATGCCGACCGATCCCCCGCCGAACAACGGGACGGCCTCGCCCCCGAACACCACGACACCCGCCACCAGGCTCACCGCCAGCGCGGCGAGCGCGAGGAGCAGTGCACGGTTCTCCGTCGCGACCGACCCGGGTGCGGGCCGCAGCAGCCGCTCACGTACCGACATTCCTCGTTGCCTCCCAGGTTCGGATCCTATGCGGACCAACTGGTCGGCGGGGGTCCTACCCGGTCACAGCTCCTCGTACGTGGCCGGGTCCTGGTTCGCGGTGCGACCGTCCGGCCGGCCCAGGGCGGTGAGCCGGGCGACGTCCTCGTCCGTGAGCACCACGTCGAAGATCGCGAGGTTCTCCCGCTGCCGGGCACGTCCGGCGGCCTTGGGCAGGGGGATCGCGCCCCGGGCCACGTGCCAGGCGAGCACCACCTGCGCCGGGCTGACCTCGTGCCGGGTCGCGAGCTCGGCGACCACCGGATGGCTCAGCAGGTCGTTGCCGCGCCCGATCGGGGTCCACGACTCGGTCAGGACGCCGCGCTCGTGGTGGAACGCCAGGGCCTCGGTCTGCGGAAAGTACGGGTGCAGCTCGATCTGGTTCACCACCGGCAGCACGCCCGTCTCCTGCGCGAGGCGGTCGAGGTGCTCCGGCAGGAAGTTGCACACACCGATCTGCCGCACCAGCCCCCGCTCCCGCGCCTCGACGAGGGCGCGCCACGCCTCGACGTACCTGCCCACGGACGGGTTGGGCCAGTGGATGAGGTACAGGTCGATCGCGTCCAGGCCCGTGCGCAGCACGCTCTCCTCGACCGTCGCGATCGCGTCGTCGAACGCGTGGTAGCGCCCCGGGAGCTTGGAGGTCACCACGATCTCCTCGCGCGGCACCGCGGAGCGCCGGACGGCGGCGCCGACGGCACCCTCGTTCTGGTAGCTCGCGGCCGAGTCCAGCAGCCGGTACCCGGCCGCGAGCGCATCACCCACCGCTGCCGCACCCGCCTCGCCGCGCAGCCGATAGGTGCCGAAACCGACGGCCGGAAGCGTGTAGCCGGACGGCGACGTGACTGCAGGGATGGACATCGGCGACGCTCCTCGACATGGACGGCAGGTAGCTCGACGCTAGCAAGCCGCCGGGCCGGGCTCAGAGCTTCTGGGCGAACCGCACCGGCTCGACGCTCTCGCTGCCGTGCCGGGCGGCCCAGTTCTCCAGCGACGTGCGGCAGGCGTGGTCGATGTGGTGCAGCCCGGACAGGTCCACCTCGACGGGGCGGTCCCGCGGGAGCGCCTCCAGCTGGTCGAGCAGCCTGGGCAGCCGCAGGAACGTCGCGCTGCCCCGTAGGCGTGCGGTGAGCGGACCGGTGCCCGGGTCGATCACCTCGAGGTGCACGCGCGAGGTGTCCCACGCGGTCTTGACCACCGAGAGGGCCAGCCCCACGAGCACCCCCTCGAACATGCCGACCGAGACGATCGCCACCGCGGTCGCCATCAGGACGAGAGCCTCACCCCGGTGCCCGTGCCACAGCCGGCGGACCTCCGCCAACGGGATCAGCTTGAACCCGGCGTGGACCAGCACGCCGGCGAGCGCGGCGACGGGGATGAGGCCGAGCGCCGCGGGAACCAGCGCGGCGAACAGCAGCAGCCAGACGCCGTGCAGCACCCGGGACGCCCGCGTGCGGGCTCCCGCCTGGACGTTCGCGGCGCTGCGGACGATGACCGCGGTGAGCGGCAGGGCGCCCAGCACGCCGCACACGGCGTTGCCCGCGCCCTGTGCCATGAGCTCCTGGTTGTACCGGGTCCGGGGCCCGTCGTGCAGCCGGTCCACCGCAGCCGCGCTGAACAGGCTCTCGGCCGAGGCGATCAGCGTGAAGGCCAGGATCGTGCCGATGACGCCGACCTCGGCGAGCCGGGCGAAGTCGCCCGGACCGGGCGGCTGGATCGAGTCGAGCAGGCCGTGCACCTCGACCATGGCCACCGACGGGCCGAGGAGCGCACCCGCGCCGATCGCCAGGCCGACCGCCGCGAGCGGCGCGGGAACGACCCGCAGCCGCTGCGGCACCTTCTTCCACAGGACGAGCACGGCGATCGTGCCCAGGCCGAGAGCGAACGACGTCAGCGCCGTCGGCGAGCGCCAGACGTCGGCGAGCAGGCCGGGCAGGCCGGCGATCTTGGCCAGGCTCGCGCCGGGTGCGTCGAGCCCCGCCATGGAGTAGAGCTGCCCGGCGATGAGCACGAGACCGATGCCGGCGAGCATCCCCTCGACCACCGAGACCGAGATCGCCCGGAACCAGCGGCCCAGCCGCAGCGCGCCCATGAGGAGCTGAAGCAGGCCGGTGGCGAGCACCAGGACCCCCAGGACGGAGATGCCGAACTGCTGCACGGCCTGGTACACCAGCACCGTCAACCCGGCCGCCGGGCCGCTGACCTGCAGGCTGCTGCCGGGGAGCAGGCCGGTGACCAGTCCGCCGACGATCCCGGTGACCAGTCCCAGCTCCGCCGGCACACCGGAGGCGACGGCGACGCCCACGCACAGCGGCACGGCGACCAGGAACACCACGAACGATGCGGTCAGGTCGGCCAGGAAGATGCCTCGCCTCGACGTCGGCACGCCCGCCGCCGCACCCCGTACGGCGCTCACAGCGGCAGGAACTGGTCGGCGTGCGCGCTGTGCGCGAGCACGGTTCCTGTGTCCACCTCGTAGAACCAGCCGTGGAGGCGCAGCCGGCGGTCGTGGCGGGGCACGATGTTCCCCGCGGTCCGGAGCTCGAAGAGCTCCCCCGGGCGGGCGCCGGTGATCAGCGAGGGAATGACCCGGGAGTCGGAACAGGTCAGGAACAGGACCTGCGGGGACTGGCCGTGAGCCAGCTCGTCGAAGTGCTCGCGCTGCCGCGCGACGTGGTCGGGGAAGGACCGGGCGTGGTCGAGAAGATGCTGCATCAGATACCCCCTGGTGCGCCCCGTGGGCGCATCGGTCGTCAACGGTGGTGGAGAACGTCGGGTAGGTGAGGTGCACGGCGAACCCTGGACGGGTCGCAGCCGGGATTCGGCCGCTCTCGGCTGTACACAAGTCTTGCCACCGAATCTCAGAGCAACATCAGAGAGGGGGTGAAACAATCTGCCCATGGACCAGGACGCGCGCCGTGTGTTGTTGGTCGAGGACGACGTGCGACTCTCTGACCTGCTCGTTCGCCTGCTCACGGCGGAGGGCTACAGCGTGGTCCCCGTCTTCGACGGCCAGGCCGGGCTGCACCACGGGCTGACCGGCACGTGGGACGCGCTGATCATCGACCGCACGCTCCCCGTGATGGAGGGGGTCGACCTGGTCCGCCGCCTGCGCTCCCGCGGGGTGACGACGCCGACGATGCTGCTCACCGCGCGCGGCACCACCGAGGACCGGGTGGAGGGGCTCGACTCCGGCGCCGAGGACTACGTGGTCAAGCCGTTCGACAGCGACGAGCTGCTGGCGCGGCTGCGCGCTCTCCTGCGCCGCCACTCCGACACGTCGGCCGTCATCGACCTCGGCAGGCGGCGGCTCGACGTCGGCACGCGCAGGGTGCTCTCCCCCGACGCCGACCCGGTCGAGCTGTCCGCCCAGGAGTGCGCGCTGCTGAGCGTGATCGCGGCCAACCCGGGCCGGGTCCGCAGCCGGGAGGAGCTGCGCCGGCGCGTCTTCCAGAACGCGGACAGCCCGAACGCCGTGGACACCTACGTCTACTACCTGAGGCGCAAGCTCGGCCACCAGACGATCCGTACCGTGCGCGGGCTCGGCTACCAGCTCGGGACATCGTGACCACTGCCATCAGCGACCGCCGGCTGCTGCGCAAGGCGTCCCTGGCCGTCGCGCTCCAGACCGGGGCGGCCGTCGCGGTCGTCGTCTCCGCGGTGATCGCCCTGGTGTACGTGGTCGGGCTCGAGGCCCGGCGCGACGCGTCGGAGAGCAAGCTGCAGGCCAAGGTGGCCGAGACGGGCAACCACCACGTCATGCTGGACGGCACCGACACCGTGGTCCTGGACGGCATGCCCGCGAACTGCCCCGAACGCCATGTCCGCGAGACCGCGGCACGGCTGTCCGACGGCCAGTCGCGCATCGACGTCTGCGGCAGCCCGTTCCTCGCCTACGTCGGCCAGGCGCCCGACGGCACCCGCGTCACCGCGATCATGAACTTCGTCGAGCAGCAGGAGGAGACGGAGCGCCTCACCCGGCTGTCCCTCGCGGCCGGCGCCCTCGGCGTCCTGGCGTCCGCGCTGATCGGCTGGGCGTTCGGCCGCCGCGCCGTCCGCTCGCTGGGCGAGGCCCTGGCCCTGCAGCGCCGCTTCGTCGCCGACGCCGGCCACGAGCTGCGCACTCCTCTGGCCATCGTGCTCACGCGCGCCCAGCTCCTGCTGCGCGGCCCCACCCACGACGAGGACCAGCGCCGGGAGCTGCAGCAGCTGACCATGGACGCGAAGGTCGCCGCGGAGGTCGTGGACGACCTGCTCCTCGCTGCCGAGATCCAGCACCGGCCGCTCCCCCGGCTACCGGTCGACCTCGGCGCCCTCGTCCATGAGGTCCGCGCGTCGTTCGCGGCACGCGCGGAGCTGGCGGGAGTCGTGCTCGCCGTCGACACCCAACCCGGCACCGAGCACGTCGTCGTCGGTACCGCGAGCGCCCTGCGCCGCGCGGTGTCGTCCCTCGTCGACAACGCCCTGGCCCACGTGTCCCACGGCGGCCGCGTCGTGATCTCGCTGCGCCCGCGCGGCCTCGGGACGGCCCTGACAGTGACCGACGACGGCGAGGGCCTCGACCCGGCACAGGCCCGGGAGCTGACCCAGCGCTTCCGGCGCGGGTCCCAGGACAGGGTGGGCGCCGTGCGCCTCGGCCTGGGCCTCGCGCTGGTCAACGAGATCGTCACCGCGCACGGCGGCGAGCTGACGATCGACGGCGCTCCCGGGCACGGGGCCTCCTTCACGCTGCTCTTCCCGACGTCGGGCGGCCCGTTCGGCCGCGTCCCGGCACCGCCGGCGGCCGGCGCTAGGCTGCGCGGGTGAGCACGACGCGTCGCGATGAAGCGCAGGCCCCGGACGGCACCACCATCGCCTACCGCACCCACGGCGACGGCGCACCGGTCGTGCTGGTGCACGGCACCGGGCTCTCGCAGGTGGTGTGGCGCGGCCTCGGGTACGTCGACGCCCTCGCCGGGTACCAGGTCGTCACGCTCGATCTCCGGGGGCACGGACGCAGCGGCCGCCCGACGTCGCCCGCCGACTACACCTCGACCCGGTTCGCCTCCGACGTCGTGTCCGTGCTCGACGCGCTGGCGATCCCCCGTGCGCACTACCTCGGGTACTCGCTCGGGGCGCGGACCGGCTTCACGCTCCTCGACACCCACCCGGACAGGATCAGCTCGTTCGTCTCGCTCGGCGGCACCCACCGCGCCACCGCCGGAGGCCCCGCGGAGGTCTTCTTCCCGGACTTCGACGAGGCACTCCGGCTCGGGGGCATGACCGAGTTCGTGGAACGGTGGGGACGCCACCGGGGTGCGCCGCTGGACCCGCAGACCGCACTGGCGTTCATGGCGAACGACCCGGACGCCCTGCGCGCGATCCTCGCCGCGATCGAGCAGGAGCCTGGGGTGCCGACGGCCCGCCTCCGCGACATCACCACCCCCACGCTGCTGCTGGCGGGCGACCGGGACCGGGCACGGTGGGAGGCCGCTGCGGAGGCGGCGCACGTGATGAGCGACGCCCGGGCCGTGACGCTGGAGGGCGCCGACCACGCGACGACGCTCAGCGACCGGGCGCACGTGGTCGCCCATGTCCTCCCGTTCCTCCAGGCCGTGCCGGTGCCGGAACCGAGCCGCTGCCCGTAGGGCGGTGCGGGGTGACCGGCCTGTGCGGTCACCCGGCCACGGTGGCCATCGCCTGGAACCAGCCCTCCGCCGACACCGAGCTCAGGCGGTGCAGCAGGAGGAGCAGGAGGCCACCCAGGGTGGGGATCGCGCTGAGCAGGATGGTCAGCCACTGCAGCGCCCGGTTTCCCACGCCCGCCCGCATCCGGACGATGCCCCACACAAGGGTGACCGGCGCCAGCGGCCAGACGACGACGGCGAGGAGAGGGAGCACCACGTCGACGGCCTCGACCCTCGTGGCCGGGGCCGCAGGCCTCGGTGCGGGTGTCACCTCGGCGGCGATGGCCTCCACGGGACCCAGCTCGTCGAGCACGCGGCGGGCCGACTCGTCACCGCTGCCGTGCCGGGCGAGCGACTCGGCGGCGTGCTCACGCACCGCCGCCACCGTCTCCGCACGTTCACGCGGATCGGCGGACGCCAGGGCGCGGTCGAGGTCGGCGAGGTAGGCCTCGACCGTCGTAGGAAGGTCAGGGGTGGTGGTCATCAGGACTCCAGGGTCGCGCGGACATCGGTCGTGAAACGGGACCAGGTGGCGGTGAAGGTCTCGAGGGCGGCCCGGCCCTCGTCGGTGATCTCGTAGTAGCGGCGCGGCGGGCCCACCGCGGAGGGGACCTGGGTGGTGGTGACCCAGCTCTGCTGGCGCAGCCGGGACAGCAGCGGGTACAGCGTCCCCTCGCTGGCCAGCAGGGATCTGTCCGTGCCGAGTCGTTCGGCCAGCTCCAGCCCGTAGGCCGGTCCGGAGCGCAGGCACGCCAGGACGCAGTACTCCACGACTCCCTTGCGGAGCTGCGTCAGGACGATGTCCGGTGTCGGTACCATGCGACACAAGATAGCAGTTCCTTGCGACACAAGATAGCCTCCCGGGTCGGACTCCCCCGCACCACACCCCGTCGCCGATCTGCAACCATGAGGTTGCAACCCTGAGATCGATGTGCAACTCTGAGGTTGCACACATATCCCAGGGAGGACGTCATGGCACCGATCGGCAGACCCCGCGGCGGGACCCCAGCGGTCCTGGTCGTGCTGTTCGTGGGAGCGTTCGCGATGGGCAGCGCGGAGCTGCTTGTCATGGGCATGCTCGACCTGATCTCGGCCGACCTGGCCGTCTCGATCCCCGTGACCGGCACGCTCGTGACCGCCTTCGCGCTGGGGATGGCGGTGGGCGGCCCGCTGCTCGCGCTCGCCACCGCGCACCTCGACCGCCGGGCGGTGCTGGTCGGCGCCGTGGCAGCGTTCGCGCTGCTCAACCTGATGCCGGTGCTGGTGGCCGACTACACGCTGTTCCTCGTCGCACGGGCCGGGGTCGGAGCGACCGAGGGCCTGTTCGTCGCCGCCGCGCTCACCGCGCTGGAGAGCGTCGTGCCCCGCGAGCGTGCCGGCCGCGCGATGGGCGTGGTGATCACCGGCTTCGCCGCCGCGAGCGCCGTGGGCATGCCGCTCGCGTCGCTGCTGGGACGGGAGCTCGGGTGGCGGACGTCGTTCGTGGGGCTCGCGGTGATCGGGGCCGGGATCATGCTGGCCGCCCTGGTGGTCCTGCCCCCGGTCCCGGTGGCGCGCGCGAGCCGGACGGCCGGTGCCCAGCTGCGCCACGCGTTCGCACCGCGGGTGCTCGCCGTGCTGGCGCTGTGCTGCCTGGTCTTCGCCGGCGTCCAGTCGGCCCTGACGTACCTGGTGCCGTATCTGGGCGAGGTCACCGGCGTCACCGGCCCGCTGGTCGTGGGGGTGCTGTTCGCGTTCGGGGTGGCCACGACCGCGGGCTCCGCGGTGGGGTCGCGCTTCGCCGACGCGCACGCCCGGCTCGCCCTGCAGTGCGGGACGGTCGGGCTGACGGTCTCGCTGCTGGTCATGTTCCTGCTCGGCGGGCAGGTCGCGTTCGCCGTGCTGGGCATCGTCGGCGTGGGCCTGTTCGCGATGGGGATGGCACCCGCGATGCAGAGCCAGGTGATGAGCCTGGCGGGGCCCGGCGCCGCCCTGGCGGCCTCGCTGCCGGCGTCCGCCAGCAATGCCGGGGACGCCGTCGGCGCCCTGCTCGGGGGTGCGGCGATCGGACGGGCCGGCCTGGAGGCCGCCGTCCTCGCCGGAGCCGTGGTCGCGGCGGCCGCGGTGGTCGTGGCCGTCGCGACCGGCCGGCTCCGCCCGCACACCCCCGCCACCCAGGACTTCCCGCAGGCGGTCGAACCGATCGCCGCGCACAGCCAGTCCGCCTGAGGAGAGGATGAACGACATGACCGAGAACCCGCTGTCCGTCGCCGAGCAGGACACGTTCACCGTGCGCCGGACGATTCGGATCGCCGCCCCCGTGGAGAAGGTGTGGATCGCCGTCACCGAGCCGGAGCACATCTCCCGCTGGTTCGGGCGCACCGTGCTCGTCGGCGACGGCCGCGGCGCCCACGGCACCGTCACATGGCCGGACGAGCCCGGCATCCCGATCCGCGTCGAGGCGATCGACCCACCGCGGGCCGTCTCCTACCGGTGGTGCAACGACGACGCCGCCGAGAGCGTCCCGAGCGAGATGGACCCCGCGCACTCGACGGTCTTCACCTTCACGCTCGAGCCGGTGGCCGACGGCACCCGGCTCACCGTGGTCGAGACGGGGTTCGAGACGACCACCGACCCTGCGGGCAACCTGGAGAGCCACCGCCTCGGCTGGGACGAGCAGCTGGACCGGCTGGTCGCGGCGATGGAGGCACTGCGATGAAGGAAGCACTGGTTCCGATGTGCGCTGCGCTCGGTGACGAGAACCGCTGGAACATCCTGACCAGCCTGGGTGAGGCCCCGGCCTCTGCGTCCACGCTGGCCGCCACCTTGCCGATCAGCCGCCAGGCGATCGCCAAGCACCTCAAGATCCTCCAGGGGGTCGGGCTGGTCGAGCAGGTCCCGGTCGGCCGCGAGGTGCGGTACCGGGTGCTGGGCGCCGAGCTCAGCGCCACCGCCCGGCGCCTGGATGCCATCGGCACCGCCTGGGAGCGGCGTCTCGGGGACATCAAGGCGATCGCGGAGGACCTCTGATGGCCGCCCGAAGCGCGGCCCTCGCTGGCGCGGGCCTGCCGCGGCCCGCCGACCGGGCGGCCTACGAGCACGAGATCGAGGTGCTGCGGCAACGGGAGAAGGCCCACACGCGCGAGGCGGACGCGATCGCCGCGGCCCGTCGCCGGCTGCCGATGGTCGAGGTGGACGGCGGCTCCGAGCTGCTCGGCCCCGACGGGCCCGTGACGCTCCTCGACGCGTTCGAAGGGCGCCGCCAGCTGCTGGCCTACTACTTCATGTGGTGGCCGGGCCATCCGGCGGCCGACCAGTGCGAAGGCTGCACCTTCTTCACGAACCAGGTGTCCGACCTCTCGGGCCTGCACACGCGCGACATCACCTTCGCGGTCCTCCTCCAGGGCCGGAACGTGACGTACGGCCCCCAGGACGCTCACCGGTCGTACGACGCGAGCCGGCGCTACCGCGACTTCATGGGCTGGACCATGCCCTGGTACTCCGCCCAGCCGTCCCTCGAGACGCTGCTGGGTGGTCGCGAGCCCGGCATGTTCTACCTGGTGGGCTACGTCCGCGACGGCGACCGGGTCTTCGAGACCTACTGGACGAGCCGGCGGGGCGTGCAGGCCATGGACCACAGCTACGCGCTCATGGACCTCACCGTCTGGGGCCGCCAGGAGTCCTGGGAGGACTCACCTGCCGGCTGGCCGCAGGGCTGTGTCAGCGGGCGCACCACCGCCGGCGCGCCGGAGTGGACGCCCGCGCCCGACTGGTCGGGCCGCCCGATCGGCCAGTGGCCCCGCCTGGCCGCCGGGCACGACGACGATCTGGGGCCCGTCGGCCCCGACCACCCGCCCGTGGCACCGCACTGCCACTGAGGCACTGCGACTATCCGCGGCCGGGCCCGACCACGGTCCACGGCACCGCCTGGCCCGTGGTCTCGCCCGACAGGGCCGCTCGTGCACACGCACGACCCTGCTCGCGCAGCGAGGCCGCCACCGACCAGACTCCTGCCGTGGCGGCCTCGCGTGAGGCGTCCCACCCGGTGAGCACCACCTCGCGCGGCACGCGGCTCACGGCGAGACGGGCCCCCAGCGCCAGCTCGTCGCTCATCGCCAGCACCACCACCGGCCCGGAACCGTCCAGCGTCTCGAACAGCGCCGCGGCGGCATCCTCACCCCGTGCGCGCTGGTTGCGCTCCACCACGGCCACGCGCACGTCGTCCCAGTCGTGCCCGGCCTGCGTCACCGCATCGCGGTAGCCGGCCAGCCGAGCCCCGGTCACGGGGAACGGGACCGCCTGCGGGTCCGTCAGGTCGGCCGGCAGGTCGCGGCCGCGCAGGATGCCGCTCGTACGACGCCGGTCCAGCGGGAAGCCGATGACGACAGGGGTGGCCTCGGCCAGCGGCGTCGCCGCCGCGACCGCTGCGGCCGCCGCGCGGTCGTCCGGCCCGATGCACGCGACCCCCGGGTGGGCGGGACCACCCTGGATGGCGGCGGGCCGACCGCTGCCCGCGACGGCGGCGAGCACCGGGTCGTCGGCCACCGTGGTCCACAGCACGTAACCGTCCACGGCCGCGGCCAGCACCCGGTCGACGTCCGAGGCGTCCCCTCGGGTGGGGATCAGCACCAGTCCTGTGTCCTCGCCCACGCAGACGTCGGAGATCCCGGCCAGGAACTGCGCCGCCTGCGGGTCGTCGAAGAGGTAGGACAGGTGCTCGCCGACCACCACGCCCAGCTGCCGGGTGCGCCCCGAGCGCAGGGCGCGCGCGGTGCTGTCGGGGCGGTAGCCCAGCTGCGCGGCGGCCTCCAGCACCCGGTTCCGGGTGGCCTCGGCCACGCGCGCGGGGTGGTTGAAGGCGTAGGAGACCGTCATCGGCGCGACGCCCGCCCGCGCGGCCACGTCCTTCACGGTGGGGCGACGGCGGGCAGGTGTGGACACGGCCACAGCATACCTGTGTATCGTTACGATCCATGAGTCGCGACCCGGTCCGCCCCGAGCAGGGACCACTCCTCCTCGACGCTCGTGCCACCTACGCGCCCTACGCGGCGTTCGCCGCGTTCGGCATCTTCTGGGGTGCGTGGGGGGCCGCTCTGCCGGTGCTGCGCACCCAGGCAGGGGTCAGCGACGGCCAGTTCGGCACCGCCCTGCTCTTCGTCGGCCTGGGGGCGTTGCCGTCCATGGCCTTCACCGGGCGGGCGGTGGACCGCTTCGGGCTCCGCGTCGCGGCGTGGCTGCTGGCGGCGCTGGCGGGTACCGGCCTGCTCATCACCGCCGGTGCCCACGGGATGGTGCCGCTGGTCATCGGCATGCTCGTGGTCGGCGCTGCCTCCGGCGCCGCGGACGTGGCCATCAACACCCTCGCCGGGCGCGCCGAGCACGCGACCGCCAGACCCCTGCTCACCCGGTCCCACGGGCTGTTCTCCGTGGGCGTGGTCGTCGCCAGCCTGTCCACGGGTGCGCTGCTGGGCGCGGGACTGACGCCGACCGCGACGTTCACCGTGGTCGCGGTGGTGATGCTCGCCCTGGCGGCAGCCGCGTGGCGGACCAGCACGTCGCTGCACGTGCCGGCTCCGCCGAGCGACACCGGCACCCCCACCGATGCCGACGAGGGCGGTACCGGGCTCCGGCACGCGCTGCGCCGGATCGGCCCGGCCTCGCCCCTGCTGGTCGTGGGGCTGGTGGCGGCCCTGGCGTACGCCATCGAGAACGCCCACCAGAGCTGGGGTGCGGTGATGCTCACCGACACCTTCGCCGCACCACCCCAGGTGGCGGCCGCCGCCCCGGCAGCCTTTGCCGCCACCGCCGCGCTCGCGCGCCTGAGCCTGGCCCCCCTGTCCCGCAGCCACCCCACCGCGGTGCTGCTCGGCGGCGGCGTGCTGGCCACCGCGGGCACCGCGATGCTGGCCGTCGCACCCTCGGTCGCGGTGGCCCTGGCCGGGCTGGTGCTGGCCGCCCTGGGCACCGCGACGCTCTTCCCCACGCTGCTCAGCCGCAGCCTGCGCCGCACCGACCCCGCCCGGCACGGCCGGGCCACCTCCCGGGTCGCGACCACGGCCTACCTGGGCTTCCTGCTCGGCCCGGCGTACGTGGGCCTGCTGGCCGAGAAGAGCGACCTGCGCGGGGCTCTGCTGGGCGTCGCCGCGCTCGCTCTGGTCTTCACCGTGACCGCGGCACCGGTCAGCGCCTGGGCCGCCAGGCGAGGCGCCGACCGTGAGCCGGTTGCCTAGCCCGCAGCCGCATAGGACGCCGTCCTGTCGGCCGTGACCGTCTCGTCGCCGACCTGCCCGGTGACGGTGACCCTCACCTCGCCGGCCGGGATCGACGCCTGGCGCGAGCTCATCGACACGTTCGCCGACGCTCCCGGCTGCACCGCGGTGAACGACCGCGAGCCGTAGGGCGTCTCGACCTCGAGGTCGAGGGCGATGTCCGCGCCGTTCGTCACCGCGACGGACACGTACTGCTTGCCCACCAGGGTGCGCGTCGTGGCGGACACCGACACCTGCCGGGCGGCCCTCCACGTCAGCTGGCCCGCTGCGGCGTCGAGCACGCGCTGCGCCTCGTCGGCCTCGTCCTGCGTCGGCCGATCGGCCGCGGCGACCCGCCTGGCCTCGTCGAGCGCGGCGCGGAAGACGGCGAAGTCGATGGAGACGTACCGGTCCTCGCGGGCGAGCAGCGGTCCGGCGGCAGCGATGGCCTCGTTCAGGCCCGTGAGGTCGACCTCCGGGACCTCCTGGGGATCCGGGCCGAACTCGTACCACTGCAGGTTCGCGACGTAGTTGAACTCCTGCCCCGGGACGGCGTCCGCCCGCATGACGACGAACAGCGTGTGCGTGCCGGAGACCGGCTCGTCCAGCTCCGCCGTCGTCTCCATGTAGCTGGCCCACCCACCGGTCTTCGGCAGCTCGACCGTCCCGACGCGCGTCGCCTCGCTCACCTCGTCGAGATAGAGCTCGAGCCGGCGGTTGTCGCCCACGCGCTCGTCGCGGGTGGATGCGCTGACCGTGACCCGGGTGAGGGGGTCCGGGCCGAGGTCCCGGCTGTCGTAGGTCAGCCGGCCCCCGTCCCAGGTGCCACCGACGTTGCCGGCGGGCGGCTCACCGCCCTCCTTCTTCAGGCCGTTGCCGTTGTCGGCGTCATAGGTCTCGGCCTCGATCCGCACGGGTTCGGCCGTCACCGGGCCGTCCTCGGCCGTCGCGAGGAACTGCACCAGGTCGACGTTCGCGACCCACGAGTTCGGCTGGGCCGGGTCGGGCGTGCCGGCGAAGACGAAGTAGACGCGGTTCGATCCGTCGAGCACCTCGGGACGGTCGACCGCCGCCTCGGCGGTGACGTAGTCGTCCCACCCGCCGGTGACGTCCAGGTCGACCGTGGCGGCGACGGGACCGTCCACGGCACCGACGCGCACCTCGACACGCTCGTCCGTGGCGCTGTCGTCGGGGTGGTTGGCGTAGCGCACCCTGACCCGCTCGGGGAGCTTCGCGCCGAAGTCGAGGCCGTCGAACGCGATCCAGGAACCGACCTGGACGCCGCCGATGTTGCCGTTCTCCGGGCTCAGCCGTCCGCCCGAGGACTCGTCGAACTCCTCCGCCTCGAGCACCCGGTAGGGCGTCGGCGTGATCCGCAGGGCGTCCGCCGCCCGCGTGAGCCGGTCGAGCGCCGACCGCAGGTCGTCGTCCGACGCCGACTCGGTCGCGAGCACCTGCGCCGCGCCGTCCCGGGCCGCCGTGAACGCGGAGAAGGACGCCGAGGAGTACGCCCCGCGGACGACGAGCCCGGCCTCGGTCAGCAGTGCGCCGAGCCGCTCGCGCCACCGCTGGTCCCGCTCGACGGTGACGGTCGCCAGGCCGGAGATGCCGTCGCCCCGGACGCTCGCCGCCGGCGTCGCGTCGAAGGCCGTGTCGGCGAGGTCCAGGCCGAAGGCGGCGCGCTGCGCGTCGCCGAGCGAACCGGTCAGCCGCAGCGTCACCCGGTGCGCGTCGTCCAGGATCGCGGTCGCCGCCACGCCCGCGGGGAGACCGGGGAGCGCCAGCGCGCCGTCCGCGACGAGGTCACGCCCGGCCGCCCCCGCGAAGCGGGCGCCCGTCAGCGTGAGCGTCGCGGAGACGTCGACCGCACCGTCGGCGGCCGCCGTGAGCCGGGTCCGGTCCATCGTCAGCCTCGGGCCGTCGAAGTCCACCCGGAACACGAACTCACGGCTACCGGTCGAGGGCGGGCGCGAGAAGGCCTCCTCGGAGATCGCGACCGTGAGGTCGTCGATGCCGTCGAGCTCCCCGGAGCGCTCCGCCGAGCCCTCGAGCGACAGCCGCACGCGGCGGTCGCCCGTCCGCTCGGTGACGAGGGTCAGCCCCGCGGGCACGTTGTCGGCGGCGACGGCGGCGGCGAGGCTGTCGCCGTCGGCGAACGTGCCGTTCGCGAGCGTCAGGTCGATGCTGTTGCCGATCGACCCGTCACCGGCCTGCGCCTCGGTGAACGTCCGCGACGACACCGAGACGGCGCTGATCGGGTCGTAGACCGAGCTCGGCAGCTCGTCGCTCAGCGACGGTGCCGCCACCCCGTCGGCGGCCCAGCCGGAGGGCTCCTCCCCCATCCGGAAGCTCAGCTCGCCCCCGGTGGTGAGCTGGTCGTACGTCACCCAGGTGCGTTCGAACGACGCACCGTCCAGGCGTGCCGACTGGATGTAGTAGGCCTCGGGCGACACCCCGTCCGCGGAGATCTCGAAGGTCCGGCCGGAGGGATAGCTGATCCGTACGTTCTCGAAGAACGGCGTGCCGATCTGGTACTCGTCGGATCCGGCGGCCACGGGGAACAGGCCCAGCGCGGCCGCGACGAACGTGGACGACATGGTTCCGGTGTCGTTGTCCATCGTGGGCAGGAAGCCCTGCGGATCGTTCCGGAACACCTTCGTCCGCACCGGCGGGGTGAGCTCACCACCGCTCGACGGCGCCTCGTGCGTGCTGCCGGTCGCGATGTAGCGGTTCCACGTCTCCTTCGTGTAGATGCTCCGCACCCAGTGCTGGGTCCTGGCCGGGGCGCCGACGTAGTTGAACAGGTACGGCGCCTGCAGGTCGATCTCGTTCGCGTTGGCGTGCAGCATGCGCCTGCCGTCCTCGGGCGCGTGCTCGCCGAACATGAAGCCGAGCGCCTTCCGCGCGGTCTCCTCGCCGCCCATCTTGCCGATGAGCCCGCCCATGTCGGCCGCGGTGTACCAGTGGTACTGCCACAGCGTGCCCTGGTAGAGGTTCGCGGCCTCGAACCGCTCGGGGTCCGCGTCGACCCAGACACCGTTCGCGTCCTTGGGGAAGATCAGTCCGGTCGTGGTGCCGTCGGCCAGGGTGACGGCATCCGGCTTGAACAGGTTCGTCCAGTTGGCGGCGCGCAGACGGTACCGCTGCGCCTCGTCCGTCTTCCCGAGCGCGTCGGCGATGGTCGCCATGGCGCGGTCGTCGTAGGCGGTGCCCAGCGTGTCGTCCACCTCGTTCGCGATGTAGCCGCGGCGTGCGTTCCCCTCGTCGGCGTACCCGCCCTGCGACTGCGAGACGAGGGCGGGCCAGGCCTGGGCGAGGCCGCGCAGCTGAGCGCCCTTGGCGATCGCGTCCGCCACGACGACGGCCGCGCGCTCGAACCGTACGGTGGGCACCGAGTGGGTGACGTTCGACAAGGAGCCCTTTCCGGTGCTCGCGAACGATCCGTAGAGGTCGACCACCGACTGGGCCATGTCGCGGAACACCTCGGGGTACCCGACCGCGAGGATCTCGTACTTGCGGAAGTCGTCCCAGAACCCCCAGCCGTCGTAGTGCGTGTAACCGTCGGCCTGGTGCACCTCGCCGTCGAGGCCGCGGTACGTGCCGCTCGTGCTCGTCGCGTTCACCGGGGTCCCGAACATGCGGTACAGGTGCGTGTAGAACAGCGTCCGCAGCTCGCCGTCCGGATCGCTCGTGGCGGACGCCGTCACGGCGAGCCTGCCGAGGATCTCGTTCCACGCGGCCCGCGTCTCCTCGCGCACCTGCTCGAAGGAGCGGTCCCCCATCTCGGCGGCCAGGTCGGTCCTCGCCTGCTCGACGCTGATCGGCGACACGGCCACCGTGAGCCCCACCTGCTGCCCCGCCTCGACCTCGAAGTCGACGACCGCGCCGACGTCGGTGCCCTCGCGCTGCGGTTGCGTGGTGAGGTCACCGGATCCGGCCCAGGTGCGCACGGCCGTGGCCGGGGCCGTCGTCTCGACGTAGTAGTACATCCGGTAGTCGTAGCCGTTGAAGTGGCCCGTGAAGTCGCCGGAGAGCGCGACGCGCCCGTCGTCCAGCGTCTCGTACCCGAGCGAGGCGCCCTTGCGGCTCGTGAAGTTGTTGCGCAGGTCGAGCACGAGGGAGGCGGTCCCGGCCGTCGAGAACGTGAAGCGGTCCTGCCCCGTGCGCACGTCCGTGGTGGCCTCGGCGCGGATCGCGCCGGCGTCGGTCGCGAGGTCGACGGCGTAGTACCCCGGCTCGGCCTCCTCGTCCGCGTGGCTGTAGTCCTTCGCGTAGGTGCCGGTCCCCGGGCGGCTCGTGTACTCCTGGTAGGTCGGCACGACGAGGAGGTCGCCACCGGCGCCCGAGCCGCCCACGCCGTTGAGGTTGGTGTGCGTGAAGCCCGCGATCTGGTCCTCGGCGTGGTCGTAGCCCGAGTGCGAGCGGCCCGGAGCCGTCATCGGGTTGATCTTGACGATCGAGTTCGGTGCCTCGGCGCCGACGAGGTCCTGGCCGAAGTCGTCCTCGGTCGAGACGAAGGAGTTGACGAGACCGGCGTAGTCGGTCTCGTCCACCACCGCCGCGGCGGCGGCCGGTCCGGTGCCGGCGGAGACGCCGGCGAGACCGGCTCCGGTCAGGGCGAGCGCCGCGAGCGCGGCGAGCAGACGGGCAGGACGAGATGCGTGGGACATGACCAGGGTTTCTCCGGCTCGGTGGGGTGTCAGGGGTGGGGGACGCCGGCCTCGGCGAGCGCCTCCGCGCGCGCCCGTGCGACCAGCTCCTCGGTCCGCCGCCGGCCGCGACGACGGTGCAGGGCGGACCAGGTCGCCAGGAGCGCCGCCAGGAGCAGGACGAGCAGCTGCGGCCACGGCATCGCGAGCACGGTCGTCCGCGCGCTCGCCGGCTCGACGCCGCCGAACGAGAGCTCGTCGGAGACGGGCACGGGCTGCGCCACCACGGTCACGTCGTAGGCGCCGAGCGGCCAGGCCTCCGTGAGGCGGACGGTCCCGTGCCGCGTCTGCCCGGGCGCGATCTCGACGATCTCCGCCCCCTGCACGGTGCGATCTCGGAGGCCGAACGGGCCGGACAGGGTGATCTCGGGCCGGGCGTTCAGGCGCATGTTCCCCGTGTTCCGGAGCGCATACGCGACCTCGACCACGCCCGCCTCGAAGGGATTCGGACGGCCTGTGTAGGAGGCCGACGCCGCCAGGCCGAGCGACGGGTCGAGCTCGCCCGTGACCCGTGTCATCACCCGGAACCCGACCCGCGACTCGACCCCGACCTCGCCCCCGCCCGTCGAGTGCACGCTCGCGGCGACACCGGCGGCGTGGTCGCCCGGCTCGGCGTCGTCCGGGACGGTGACGGTGAACGGCACCACCTCGGCCGCGCCCCCGGGGACGGTCACGCTCTCCGGCAGCTCGATCCAGCGGCCGGCAGCGACCGACTCCTGGTCGGAGGGCAGCATGTTGAAGCGGCCGGTCTCGGTGAAGTACCCGTCCGCGGAGGACAGCCGGAACTCCACCGTCTCGTCGCCGTGGTTGGTGACGACCATGTGCTCGGTGCGCGACTGACCGGGGTCCGCCTCCCACTCGACCCAGGCACGACCGTCCTCGCCGTTCTCGTCGCCGGGACGCACCGACCACGTCACGGCGTCGCCCTCGGCGGCGGCAGGCGCGGCCACGAGTGCCGAGGCGGCGACGAGCGTCAGGCCGGCGAGCGTGGCGAGCGCGTTCACTCGAACAACGACAGGGTGATCGTCGAGGAGTAGCTTCCGGCCGTCACGTCCGCCGGGACCACGAGGTCCAGGTCGGCGACCGCGCTGAACCTGCCGCCCGCGGCGTTGGCGTCGGCCGACTCCGCGAGGTACAGCAGCTCCTGGTCACCCAGACCCGGGTCCGACGGAGCCACGTCGCCGCCGACCTCGACGAAGGGCTCCCCCTCGCCCTCGCCCGCGACGAGCCGGGGCGACCAGCCGAGGTGGCTCGCCTCGATCGTGTTCTGGCCCTCCTCGTCGTGGAAGTCGCTCGCGGTGCCCATCACGTACCAGAAGGCGCCGTCCGGGATGT
Organism: Promicromonospora sp. MS192; assembly: GCF_049532985.1. Taxonomy (GTDB): domain Bacteria; phylum Actinomycetota; class Actinomycetes; order Actinomycetales; family Cellulomonadaceae; genus Promicromonospora. Next base: position 2,505,563 of record NZ_CP186693.1, read on the forward strand.
CGCCGGGCGCACGGGTGTCGGTCACCGTGACCTTCGGCAGGGTGCCGGTGAAGACGCGCTCCAGCCCCGTCGATGGGCCCTCGGTGAGGACGGTCGAGTCGCTCTCGACCGTCATCGCGAGGGATCCCGGGCCGGTGAGCGGCTCGATCTCCACGCCGACGTCGATGCTCCGGGTGTTCTGGTCGTCGTCGGCCATGGCGGCCGAGCCCGCCGACGCGAGCAGCGCGGCGCCGAAGGCGATCACGCTGCCGCGCAGCACGAGGGTGTTCTTGTCCACGTTCGTTCTCTCCTGGTTCCGGGTCCTGTCGTCGCGAGGCCGCACGGCGTCGCGTGAGGGTTCGGGCGTTCGGGCGTGCTGGTCCGGGCGCTGCGGCTCAGCCGGCGGCCGGGTAGGAGGCGGTCCTCGTCGTCGTCACCGTCTCGCCGCCGATCCGCCCCGTGACGGTGACCGTCACCTCGCCGGCCGGGACGGACGTCGCACGCGAGCTCATCGACACGCTCGCCGACCGCCCGGGCTGCACGGCGGCGAACGACTTGGTCCCGTAGGCCGTCTCCACCACGACGTCCACCGGGGCGTCCTCGCCGTTCGTCACGACCGTCGACACGTACTGCGTGCCCGCCAGCACCCGCGTCGAGACGTCCACCGACACGTCCAGCTCGGTGGCGTCGTCCGCCCTGGCGAGCACGACCTCGTCCACGACGCTGTTCACCGGGAGGGCGACGCCGTTGGCCTGGCTGCGCAGGGTGCGCACCGTGAGCGTCTCGTCGGTGACCTCGATCGCCGAGTAGTTGCGCACCTTCTCCTGGTTGATCACCGAGGCGAACCACGCCTCGGGCGCCCGGGTGTCGTAGTACTTCGAACCGCTGGCCGAGTTCGCCGTGACGTACAGGGCCTCGCCGTCCTCGGCCTCGACACGCTCCTGGCCGGCGACCTCGGCCGGGTCGGCGAGCTCGCCGTCCTTGATCAGGTAGCTGCGCGTGTAGTTGTGGTCGTGCCCCATCAGCACCATGTCGAAGCCCAGCTCGGAGATCTTCGCCGGCATGCTGGCACGCCGGTCGATGATGTCGCTGTCGTTCGTGTGCGCGGCCACCGAGTAGATCGAGTGGTGGAAGGCGAGCACCTTCCACCTCGCCCGGTCGCCCTGCTCCGCCACGACCTTCTCCAGGAAGGCGTTGTGGGAGCCGTAGTCGCGGCTGTTGGAGTTGATGTTGACGAACAGCACGTCCTTGTAGAGGAACCAGTAGTCGCCTCCCGACGACGTCCCGTTCGACGCCGCACCGGACGCCAGGTCCTCGTTCGGCACGTTGAAGTGCTGCTCGTACGCCTTCGACCCGACGTCGTGGTTGCCGTTGGTCACCACCAGCGGGACGCTGCGGACCTGCTCGGGCTTCAGGAAGGTGTCGTACTCGGCCTCGCTCGAGGCGGTGTTGACCTGGTCGCCCGCCGAGAACAGCAGCTCGGCGTCCGGGTAGGTCTGCGTCGCGACGTTCAGCGTGTCGATCCAGCCGGCTTCGTCGGCAGCCAGGTTCCCGGACGCGCCCACCTGGGGATCGCCGAAGAACAGGAAGGAGAAGTCGCCCGAGAAGTCCTGCGTGCGGAAGGTGTGGGCGTCGGACCAGCCGGTCTCCGCGCTGCCGACGCGGTAGGCGTACTCGGTGTTCTCCTCCAGGCCGTCGAAGGTCACGTCGCGGAAGAACTCGCCGCTCGTGGTCTCACCGCCCCGCGTCGGCTCGATCGTGCGGGCCGAAACGGGAAAGGCACCGTCGACGACGTCCGCCGCCCTCGCGAGCTGGGCGACCTGCGGCACGTCGGCGGTCGAGTACCAGGTCAGGTTGCGTTCGGCCTGGGTGGCGCCCACGTGGAGGGCGATGTCCGCGATCTCCGGTTCGGCGGCCGGCTCCGCCGGGGCCAGCGACGCCAGGTCGAGGTAGATGTCGCTGCTGGTCTCGCGGTCCTGGTAGAGCGCGACGGCGATGGTGTTCGCACCGGGCTCGAGCACGTCCGCCGGGACCGTGAACGTGCTGGTCAGCGGGTCGCCGTTGCTGGCTCCGGCGTAGGTGACGTTCTGGTTCGCGGCCTGCTCCACGCGGCCGTCCACGAATCCGGCGACCTTCGTCCCGTTGACGTAGACGCGCACGGCGTCGTCGTACGTGATCGTCCCCGTCAGCGAGTCGAGCTGGGCGAGCTGCGCCTCCGAGACCTCGAACCCGGTGCGGAGGTGGTAGGTCGGCACGGTGTTCTCCGAACCGTCCAGCCGGTACTGGAGCAACGTGTTCGCGACGAAGCCGCCCCCGAGGTCCGCAGCGCCGCGCTTCGACCCGAACGGCCCGACGGCCTCGTCCCACGCGGAGTCGTCGAAGCCGGCAGTGGTCCACGACAGCGATCCGTCGCCCGACGGGTCCGTGCCGTCGTCCGAGTACTTCCAGGCGTCGGCGGTCGTGAGGAACGCCTCGCCCGCGGCGGCCTCCGCCTCGGCACGGACCGGCTGGACGCCGGCCGCGGTGGCGGGGAGCGAGGCGGCGAGACCTCCCGCCACGACCGAGAGGAGGGCGAGGCCCGCGAGCCGGCGCCGTCCGCTCCTGTGCTTGCGCGAGTGGCCGACAGGAGTCGGCGACACCGTGGTCTTCAGCAAGAGGTCACACGCCAATCTTGAGTTCCGTGCAGCGGGATGGGAGCGCGTCCATGGCGCCGACCGCCACCCTGCTCACCCCAGATGACCTGGTCAGGACGTTCCGATGAACACCAGGTGCCGCGCAGGGGAAGGATCACCGGAGGCCGTCGCACGCGATGTCAGCGCGGCCGCTCCGCCGCCCGGCCGAGGTGCAGCACGACACCGGTGACGCCGTCCTGGATGCTCGCCAGCCCCGCCTCGAGCGCGTCCTGGCCGCGGTCCTCCGCGGAACCGCGCGAGGTCGCACCGTCCCAGATCACGGCGGTGACGTTCCCGGTCGGCTCGGCGAGCTGCGCACCGACGACGAGGAACTGCTGGTCGAGGCGCTGCGCGCTCTCGAAGCCGAACACGTCCACGACACCGTCCCCCAGCCCGACGATCAGGTCCGGCTCGACGCCGAGCGCGCGGTCCAGGGCCTCGCCGACCGGATCCGTGCCCTCCGCCTCGACGGGGAACTCACGCAGGTCCGCACCGTTCGCCGAGGCCACCGCCCGGGTGGCGGACAGCAGGGTCGCGGAGGCATCCGAGTCGTCGGGCGTGATCGCGGCGATCCGGTACCCGTCCAGGCCCGGCACCGACGCGGGCGGCGTCACCTCGATCGTCCGCCCCGGCTCGGGCACGACCTCGTAGGCGGTGCCCGTCGGGCCGGGTGTCATGTCTCCCCCGCCGGCCGAGCACCCGGACGACACGGCGCCCAGGGCCACGAGCAGCGCGATGCCGGATCTGGTACGCCCCTGTGTCACCGCGGTAGTGAAGCCCGGCACGATGATGCGGCGGTGGCCGCCAGGTGTCCGGCGGGCGAACGCGCGGACCGACGTGGGCCACGGCTCACAGCACGAGGACGAGCTTGCCGCCGGGGCGGCAGCGAGGCGGCGAGCCCCCTCAGCCACGCAACCGGGTGGTGGACAGGCCGCCGTCCACGTCGATCGTCCCGCCGTGGACGAAGGCTGCCTCGTCGGACGCAAGCCAACGGACCGCGAACGCTATGTCGACCGGCCGCACCGGCACACCGGCGGGCGTCCCGGCGGTCATCATCGCGAGCGTCTCGCTCGAGCCGGCGTTCCCGGGGGTGGCCGTCGCGCCCGGTGCGACGGTCGACACCCGTACACCGCGGGGCCCGAACTCGGCCGCCCACGCACGCGTCAGCTGTTCGACAGCGGCCTTCGTCGCCGGGTAGAGGCCCATGATCGGCACGCCGACGCGGGCCATCCACGAGCCGACGTTCACGATCACGCCCGAGCCGCGGGCGACCATCGCCGGAGCGAGCGCGGCGACGAGCACGTGCGGCGCCCGGATGTTCGTGGCCCAGAGCGACTCCATCTGGTCGTCGGTGATCGCCGGTGTCGGCGCGTTCGGGTAGACGCCGGCGTTGTTCACCAGGATGTCCACCCTGCCGCCGAGCGCCTCGGTGGCTCGCGCGGCGAGGGTGCGCACGTCGTCCGGTGCCGCACCGAGGTCCCCGAGCACGGCGACGGCGGAGCCGCCCGCCGCGGTGATCGCGTCCACGACGGCCTGCGTCCGGTCGGTGTCCCGCCCGGCGACGGCGACGCGCGCGCCGGATGCGGCAAGGACCCTGGCGATCGCCTCACCGATACCGCTGGAGGCTCCGGTGACCAGCGCTGTCCGACCCGCCAGCCGGTCGTCGGTGGTGAGGGAGCCGAGGAGAGCTTCGTTCGTCTGCATGAATGGATCGTCGCCCGGCCCTGAGGGTCAGGGATTGCCCGGAACTCCGGACTCCTTGCCGGATCCCCTGCCGCCTGCCGCAGGGCGGCCCTGCTCGTCGTGGCCGGGCAGAATGGGCGTGTGGACCACGTCATCTCGGACCGGTTGGACCGTGCGCTGACCAGTGCGCTCCGCACCATGGGCAACGCGGAGCGCGCGACCCGGATCGGCCTACGGGTGTCGCAGGTGTCCCGGCCGACCGAGCTCGGGTACCAGCGTTACACGCCTTCTCTCTCGGTGGTGCTCGCGGGTCGCAAGCGGTCGATCGTCGGGGACGACGACGACACCTGGGGCCGGGAGCGGTTCATCATCACGCCGGTGGACCTGCCCGTGATCGCCGGTGTCGTCTCGGCAGACCCGGACGCCGGCTTCGTGTCCGCGATGTGGCAGCTGGACACCCGGATCGTGACGGAGGTCGCCGCGGCGATGCCCCGGCCGCACCGGGACGACGTCCCCACGGCCCGGCTCGGCACCTGGACGCCTGGTCTTGCCGACGCGTTCGCTCGGCTGATCGGGCTCCTCGACGCGCCCGAGGACATCCCGGTGCTCGCACCGCTCGTGTCGCGAGAGGTCGTCCTGCGGCTGCTGCAGACCGACCAGGCGCCACGGATCCTCGCCGCCGTCGGGAACCGCGAGGGTGACGTCGTCGCCGAGGCCACCGCCCTGCTCACCCGACGGATGGCCGAGCCCTGGTCGGTGCCGGACCTTGCCGCCGCAGTCAGGACGAGCGAGTCCACCCTGTTCGCGCGGTTCCGCCAGGTCACCGGGATGACGCCCGTGCAGTACCTCCGGCGGCTCCGGCTCGGCGAGGCCAGGCACCGCATGGTCGTGCTGGGTGACAGCGCGGCCCAGGCGGCCGCCGCGGTGGGGTACCGCAGCGCCTCTCACTTCTCCCGGGACTACCACGCACTGCACGGCCGCCCGCCGGCCGCCGACGCCGAGCGGGTACGTCAGCAGATCATGCTCAACGGGTCGAGCGTGCGCTGACCGCACCCTGCGGGCAGGTCCGGGACCAGGCTCATCTCAGCCGGGTTCGTCGCCCTCGTCGACCCACCGCAGCACATCTCCCGGCTGACAGCCGAGAACCTCGCAGATCGCATTGAGGGTCGAGAACCGAACCGCCTTCGCACGGCCGTTCTTCAGCACCGACACGTTGGCCGGACTCAGGCCGATCGCATCGGCGAAGTCGCCGACGGACATCTTCCGTCTCGCCAGGAGCACGTCGATCTCGACGACGATCGCCATCAGAGCACGCCGTCCAGCTCGGTCTGGGCGTCCGTCCCGCGTTCGACGAGCCGATGGGTCACGAAGACGACACCGAGCAGGGCGACGCCGGCCAAGGATCCCAGGCCGCTCGCCATCCACAGCCCCAGCTCCCCCATGTCCTCGTCGGGCATCGGGATCCCCACGAACGTCAGGTACAGGAAGAAGCCGCCGGTGAGCAGCGTCGCGACGCCGACCGCCGCGCCGATCGCGATCACCCAGGGCTGCGTGCCCGGCCGGAAGAAGGTGCCCGCCTGGGCACGGAAGACGAGGGCCCCGAGGGCGGCGAGCGACACCTGCGCGCAGGCGATGAACGCGATCCCGGCGGCCAGGAGGGGCACGCGGTAGGGCTCGTACGGTGGAAAGTGCCTGACCTCGTCGGCCGCGATCCCGGGCAGGATCACGACCTGGGCGAACAGGCCGAGGGCGATCCCGCCGAGGATCAACAGTGCGAGCATGCCGAAGACGATGCGACTCATGCAGCGAGCATCGTCGCGTATCGATCGATTGTCAATGGATTTCTACCGATATTCGAGCGATCATTCCCGGCCACCGCAGCCCACCTGCGCGACGACGGCGACGCACGATTCGAACGGCACCTCGGTGCCGACCCGTCAGGTGCCTAGGTAACGCAGCACGGCGAGCACCCGGCGGTTGTCGGCGGCGTCGTACGGCAGGTCGAGCTTCTGGAAGATCGCCGCGACGTTCTTCTCCACGGCGCCCTGGGAGAGGAACAGCCGTTCCGCGATGCCGCCGTTCGACCGGCCCTGCGCGATGAGCTCGAGCACCTCGCGCTCCCTGCCGGTCAGCCGCACCTGGGCGACGTCTCGCTCCGAGGCGCCCATGAGCTGGGAGACCACCTCCGGGTCGAGCACCGTCTCACCCCGGGCGACGCGCGCGAGCGCCTGCGTGAACTCCCCCACGTCGACCACGCGGTCCTTCAGGAGGTACCCCACGGCGCGCGCGTCGCCCCGGAGCAGGGTGCCGGCATACCGCGTCTCCACGTACTGCGAGAAGAGCAGCACGGGCAGCCCGGGGAACTGCTCCCGCAACGCGACCACGGTGCGCAGGCCCTCGTCGGTGAACGTGGGCGGCATCCGGATGTCCGCGACCACGACGTCCGGCAGCGCCGACTCCTGCGCGAGGCGCAGGACCTCGCGCTCCAGGCTCTCGCCGTCGGGCACCGCCGTCACCTCGTGCCCCCGCCGTGTCAGCAGCGCGACGAGCCCGTCGCGCAGGATCCCGGAGTCCTCGGCGAGCACCACCCGCAGTCCACCCGACGGCGTCGTGTCCGGCCCGGTCATGCGGGGCGCCCGGTGCCCGTGCGGTGCGCACCCGCGGTGCCGGCGCGCACCGCGGGGAGCGTCATGGTCACGACCGTCGGCCCGCCGACCGGGCTGGACAGGTCGAACGTGCCGTCGACCGAACCGACGCGCTCGGCGAGCCCCGCGAGACCTGACCGCAGCCCGGACCCGTCGGGAGCGACGACGGTCGCGCCCCCGCTGCCGTCGTCGCGCACCTGGATGTGCAGGACGCCGCTGCTGCCCTCGACCCGCACGTGGACCCGCGACGCGTGCGCGTGCTTGGCCGCGTTGGTGACCAGCTCGGCGATCGAGAAGTAGACGATCGACTCGATCGCCGGGGCCAGGCGGCCGCCCGCCTCGACCGCGGGGTCGATGTCCGCCGTGACCGGCAGCGGCGCGCGTGCGGCGAGCGTCTCGAGGGCCACCGCGAGGCCGCTGTCCAGGGCCGGCGGGTGAATGCCCCGGGCCAGCTCGCGGAGCTCGGCCAGGGCGTCCTTGGTCGACGCGTGCGCCACCTCGAGGAGCTCACCCAGGGTGTCCGTCTCTCCGGCGACCAGCTGCTCGCGCGCCTCGCCGAGCTGCATGCCGACGGCGACCAGGCGCGCCTGGGTCCCGTCGTGCAGGTCTCGCTCGATGCGGCGCAGGCGGGCGTCGGCGTCCTGCACCGTGCCCGCGCGGGAGCGCTCCAGCTCGGCGACCCGCAGGCTGGCGGCCGTGGGGCCGAGCAGCACCCTGGTCAGCAGCGTCAGCAGGGCGACGAAGCCCGACTGGGCCAACGGCCACAGGACCAGCACCACCAGACCGCCCAGGGCCACGAGCGCCAGGCCCGCCGGGTTGTGCCACGAGCTGTCCATGGCCAGCTCGGGGGGCAGCGACCAGAACCAGGTCCAGTAGGTCACGCCGCCGAACCCGAGCACGAGACAGGCGGTGCTCACGATGAACCCGAGGAGCGTCACCGGCAGTGCCGCGACCATGAACAGCAGGGCTCGCCAGCCCGCCGTGTCGCCGAGCGCTCCCCCGAGCCGCGGCCAGAAGCCTTCCCGCCTCCGGCCGGGCACGGGCGCCGCGACGTGCGTGTCCAGCAGGTCGGCCGCCAGGCGGCGGTACGTGGCGCCCCACCATCGCCCGCCCACCACGAGCCCGCCTGCGACGAACAGCCCGACGACCGTCACGGCGGCCCCGACCGTGACCGCCACGGTGGCCAGCGTGTAGAAGAGCGCGAACGGTCCCAGGAGCAGCATGCACCACAGGTAGCCGTACGCGCGCCACGTGCCGGCGGAGTACGGCGCGCTCAGCAGGCGCGACGCGCCTGGTCGCAGCGCAGACCTCAGCGCCTGCGGGTCGAGGGTCATGGTCTTCATAGTGCCAGCCTGGCGTGGGGCCGCGCTGTCGGAACAGGGTGCGTTCCCCCGGAGGTGGTAGGGATTTCCTCCGTGTCGGAGCGCTCGGCCGGCGGATCTGACCGAGCGCTCCGGACCGGGCTCAGGACGTCGGCGCGGGCTCCGGCAGCACGAGGGCCGAGTGGGCGGGCTGCGGCGTCGTCGCGGGCATGGCGACCAGGCCACGAAGCATGGCGTTGCGCCGCTCGAGCGCCTCGGCGGTGGTGGGGAACAGCCGGGCGCCACCCTTGTCGACCAGTGCCTGGTTCAGCGTGACGAACTCGCGGGTGTCACGCTCGTAGGCGGCGAAGGCATCGACGTGGTCACCGTGCGTGGCCAACGACCTGGCGAGCATGTAGGCACCCACCAGTGCCAGGCTGGACCCCTGTCCGGTCAGGAACGACGGCGCGTAGGCGGAGTCCCCGACGAGCGCCACCCGGCCGCTCGACCAGCGGGGCATGCGGATCTGCCCGGCCGTGTCGAAGAACAGGTCGTCCGCCTGGTGCATGGCCTTGACGATGGTGCCGACCTCCCATCCGGCGTCCGCGTACGTCCGGGCGACCAGGTCCCGCTGCGCGTCCGGGTCCCGCCGGAGGTGGAGCGGCTGTTCCGGCTGGTGGAAGTTGAGGAAGGCGTGCAGGTCGTCGTCGGCGCCTCCGGTGGCGTAGAGCGCGGCCGCCCGGCCCGGGGTGTTCCACATGAGCAGCTCGCGCGACAGCCCGAGGGTGTTGGGCATGGTGAACACGGCGAAGCTGTAGCCGAGGTACCGATGGAACTGCTCCTCGGGCCCGAGGAGTGCTCTGCGGGTACCCGAGTGCATACCGTCGGCGCCGACCACCACGTCGAACGTGCGCTGTCTGCCGCTGCGGAAGGTGACGTCGACCCCGCGCTCGTGCTGGTCGAGGGTGTCGACGGAGTCGTCGAACACGAACTCGACGTCGTCCCGGACCGTCTCGTAGAGCGCGGCGGTCAGGTTGCCACGTCCCACCTCAAGGTCCTGGCCCTCGACGCTTCCGGCGACTGCGGAGGGGCGCAGGACGGCCACCTCGGCGCCGTCGGCGTCGAGGAAGGTGAACCGTCCGGTGTCGATGTGCGCGGCTTGCAGCGTCGGCAGGATGCCCATGCGCCGGACCACCTCGATCGCGGTGCCGCGGACGTCGATCGGGTAGCCGCCCCCACGGGGTGCGTGCGCCTTCTCGACGACCGTGACGGCGAACCCGTACCGGTGCAGCCAGTACGCCAGGGTGGGGCCGGCGAGGCTGGCTCCGGTGATCAGGACGGTGTGCGCAGCGGTGTCGGAACGAGATGTCATGACCGGACTTCCTTCTTCATGTGACGGACGACGAGCAGGGACAGTGCGGCCACGAGGGCCGCCACGAGAAAGCCGGTGACGAAGGCCGACTCGGCGGGCACCCCGGTCACCGGGTCGTTCCCGGCGTCGAGGATCGAACCGGCGGCCTGGCCCCCCGCGACGGCACCGATCAGGCGGATCACGACCAGGAGGCTGGTGGCGATCCCCGTGTCCTTCGCTGCGACGGAGGTCGCGGTGCTGGCGAGCAGCGCCGTGGTGATCAGGCCACCGACGAAGGCGGCGAGCGCCCGCGCGACGACGAGCTGCCACACCGTGTCGTGCAGCGCCGCGACGGCGACGAGGATGCCGGCGGTGGCCACGGCGCCCGTGGTGGCCACGGTGCGTGCACCGAACCGCTGCACGGCGAGCCCGCCGACCGATCCGGCCAGCACGCCGGCGATGGAGGCGGGCATCATGAACAGCCCGATGTCGGTGGTGCCAAGCCCCAGGCCGTAGCCCTCCCCCGACACCTGGAACAGCTTGGGGACGAACGTCTGCAGCATCGCGGAGATCGCCGCGACGGCGACGGTGAGCACGGCCGCGCTCCACAGGGCGGGCGCTGCCAGCATGCGCAGCTCGACCATCGGGGAGATCGCCCGGCGCTCGACGGCCACCCAGGCCGCGGCGAGGGCGGCGACGACGAGCACCACGCCGCCGACCGCCAGCGGCGGAAGGCCGCCGCCCGTCACCACCAGCAGCCCCAGCATGAGCGCGACCAGCGTGGCGCTCAGCAGGGCCACTCCGGCCCAGTCGATGGTGGCGCCCTGGTCACCTGGCGGGTCGTTCGGCATGAGCCGGAGGACGGCCGCCGTCGCTCCGACGATCACGATCGTCGGAGCCGCGAAGATCCAGTGCCAGGACAGGCCCTCCGCCAGCGGCCCGGCGACGAGCGTCCCGACGATGCCCCCGGCGGTGAACAGCGCGCTGACCACCCCGACGGCCACCTGCGTCTGCCCCTCCGGGAAGTTCTTGCGCACCAGGATGAACGAGAGGGGCAGTGCGCCCACCATCGCGCCCTGCAGCGTCTGACCGACCAGCAGTACCGGCAGGTTCGGCGCGAGGCTCGACACCACGCCACCTACCGAGACCAGCGCCATCAGCACGAGCAGCACCCGCTTGCCGCCGAAGCGGTCGCCGAGCTTGCCCGCGATGGGCGCGACGATCGCGCCGGTGATCAGCAGGGTGCTGGCGATGAGCGCGGCCGCCGCCGTGTCGACACCCAGCTCGCGCTCCAGCAGCGGGCGGGCAGGGTCCACCACCGTCTGCAGGGTGCCGAGGGCGAGGGCGAGAGCGCCGAGCGCCCCGATCGCGGGGCCTCCGATACGGGCAGGGGCCGGCCTCTCGACGGGGGCCGGAGAAGCAGGAGCGATAGTCATCTCAGTCCCTTTCCGGGCTGGTCACGGGCGGGAGCACGAACGAGGTCGGTCTGATCTCCATGTCCTCGAACCTAGGGTTCGGGCCCTGTGCCCTGACATGGTGGGAACCGCCGTGCACCCGGGAGATTTCCTCCGCCCTGCCGGGATCGCACACCCCGGCCGCGGGCACAGGTAGCTGCCCCCACCGCACCCGCGATGGGGGCAGCTACCTGGTTCGCTGCTACTCGACCGAGGCGGCCGCCTCCGCCGCCCGCCCCCGCGTGGCCCGCCACGCGGGCAGCAGCGTCGCCCCGAGGGTCAGCAGGACGACCAGCGCGACGATCGCCGCGTAGACCAGCGGGGACCCGGCAGGTATCACGGATCCGAGCCGCTTGAGGCTCACCGGGACCAGGATGCCCAGCGCCGCGATGCTGCCCAGCGCGAGGCCCGTGACCGCGACGATCGCCGCCTCCAGCCCGACCATCTGCATCACCTGGCGGCGGGTCGAGCCCACGAGCCGCTGGAGCCCGAACTCGCGCTGCCGCGCCGCCGTGCTGGACACCAGGGTGTTGATCACGGTGATCGCCGAGTATCCGACGAGCAGGAGCACCATGATGTAGATCGCGTAGGACGCCGTCTTCTTCTGGTCCTCGTACTCGTCGAACAGGATCTCCCGGTCGGCGACGGTCACCCCGTCCATGGCCGTGGTCAGCCGGGTCAGGTCCGCCACCAGCTGCTCCGGATCGGTGCCGTCCTGCGCGCTGACCAGGATGCGTGTCGGGAACCCGGCGGTGGTGCGCGCGGCCAGCGTGTCGGCCGGGAGCAGGAGCGTGTCGTAGTCGTCCGCGGCGGAGAACAGCGCGGCCACCCGCACGTCGAGGAGGGTGTTGTCCCCCATCCGGAGCGTGATCGGGTCGCCCACGCCGACGCCGAGGGTGCCGGCGTGCTCGTCCTCGATCGCGACCGTCGCGCCGTGCAGGTCCGCGAGCGTCCCCGCAGTGACGTCGACCGGTGTGCTCGCGGCGGCGCTCCGGGCGGTGACTCCCTGGAGGGTCCAGCCCTCGCCCATCGGTGACACGTCGTGCGGGCTCTCGATGAAACCGACGCTGCTGACGTGCTCGGACGCTCCGGCAACACCGGGCAGCCGGCCGATCTCCTCGACGAGCCGCGGGTCGACACGGTCCGGCGCCGTCACCACGGCGTCGGCGACGATGCCGTCGGCGAAGGCCGCCCTGTCGGCGGCGTCGTTCGTCGTCTGCAGGTACAGCATTCCGGTCGACACCCCGGTCAGCAGGATGACGGGGCCCATGACGGCAGCGAGCCGACTGCTCCGGCCGCGTGCGTTGAGCACCGCGAGGTCGCCCGTGAGCCCGCCGAGAGCGCGCACCGGCCACTGGACCGCGACGATCATGACCTTCGCCAGTGCGGGGGCCAGCAGCGCGAGCCCGACGGTGAACACGATGGCCGCGGGGGCGGCCGTCGCCGGGGCAGCCGGGCCGCTCAGCACCGCGACGGTAACGATGGTCAGCGCGATCCCGGCCGCGACGAAGAGCAGCCCGGCCAGGACCCGCCATCCGCCGATCGCCCTGTCGTCGAGCGAGGCCTCCGCGAGCGCCTGGCTCGGCTTGGTCCGTGCCGCCCGTCGTCCCGCGCCCAGAGCGCCCCCGAGAGCCGCGAGGATCGCCACCGCCATCGCCGCCACGGACGGTATCCAGCCCTGGTGGAAGGCCACACCCGCCGTGGCGATGCCCTGTCCGGCCAGGAAGTCGAACACGAGCTTGCCCAGGAGCTGGCCCGGGACGTAGGACGCGGCGGTGGCGACCAGCGCGAGCACCAGCGTCTCGCGGAGGACGAGCCGGCGCACCTGACGAGGCGTCGCCCCGATGGCCCGCAGCAGGGCCAGCTCCTTCTGCCGCTGAGCGATCGACAACCCGAGCATCGATGCCACCCCGAAGATGGACACCAGCAGTGCGAAGGCGCTGAAGACGCCCGCGAGAGAGACCACGTTCACGCTGGTCGCCGTGGCGTCACGCAGCTCCGCCCGGCCTCGTTCGTCACCGACGAGGGTCACGGTCTCGCCGTCCAGCTCGGCGTCGATCCGCTCGCGCAGGTCGTCGACGTCCGCGTCCCGTTCGGCGACCACGCCGATGGCGTCGACGGTCCCCGCCGGCGGGGAGCCCTCGAAGACGTAGGTCCTGGTCTCCTGCACGCCGGGCAGCGCCGAGATGACGCTCTCCAGCCCGGCGTCGACGCGGACGCGCTCGGGCAGGATCGCCGGCTCGTCCTCGTCGCCGCCGGGCGCACGGTGCGTCTGGTCGCCGGCGACGACGACGTCGGCGGTGCTCAGCTGCTGGGGAGGGGCCGCTGCTCGGATGCCCGTCTCGATCAGTCCGCCGCAGGCCATCAGGACGATCGCGGCGAAGAACATGGCGAGGAAGGCGGCGACGAACGTGCCCGTGCGGAAGCGCAGGGTGCGGAGTGCGAGCTGCAGCATCAGCGCTGCCCTCCCACGGCCGTCGACGGCGCCAGGGGCCGCGCGTCCGCGGAGGCGCCCAGGTGGGTCATCCGCTCGGCGACGGCGTCCGCCGTCGGGGACCGGAGCTCGCCCACCACGCGCCCGTCGGCGAGGAACAGCACGCGATCGGCGTAGGACGCCGCGACCGGGTCGTGCGTGACCATCACGATCGTCTGGCCGTTCTCGTGCACCGAACGTCGCAGCAGACCGAGCACGTCCCGTGCGGTCCTCGTGTCCAGCGCGCCGGTCGGCTCGTCGGCGAAGATGACGGCCGGCTCGGTGATCAGTGCCCGCGCGATGGCGACCCGCTGCTGCTGCCCGCCGGACAGCTCCGCCGGGCGGTGCCTGCGCCGTTCGCGCAGGCCTACCTGTTCGAGCACGCTCGCCACCCGGCCCTTGGCCGGGCTCCGGCCCGCGAGCCGCAGCGGCAGCGTCACGTTCTGCTCCACCGTCAGGACCGGGAGCAGGTTGAACGCCTGGAAGATGAACCCGACCCGGTCGCGCCGCAGCTCCGTGAGCTCGGTCTCGCTCATCGTGCTCAGCTCGCTGTCCTCCAGGACGACCGAACCCGACGTCGGCTGGTCGAGCCCCGCGGCGCACTGCAGCAGCGTGCTCTTGCCGGAGCCGGACGGACCCATGATCGCCGTGAACGTGCCCCGCCCGAACTGCGTCGACACGTCGTCGAGCGCGACGACCTCGGTCCCGCGCCTGCCGTAGACCTTGCGGACAGCGGTCAGCCGGACCGCATCGGTGGCTGTACCTGTGCCTGTGAGCATTCCTCGCACCGTTCCCCCGTGCCGCGCCGGGTTGCGCGGGCACGACATGACGCTACGAAGGCGGGCGGTCGGCCCACCATGGTGCCAGCCGGTCGGCCGCGGTAAGGAAAACTGCATCCTGCGCCGGGCGGCTGCGACGCCCTGGGCGGATCATTCCCCGGACAACCGCTGGTGCACCCGCTTCTGCGCGCTCTGGAAGACGATCTGGCTCCGGAAGGTGACGACCTCCCGTGGCTGGCTGAGGCGGTCGATGAGGAACGCGTGCAGGTGGTCGAGGTCGCGGGCGGTCACATGAGCGAGCAGGTCCTCGTCCCCGGCGAGGACGTAGACGGCCATGACCTCGGGCAGCTTGATCAGGGCGGCCTTGAACGAGTCGATCACATCGCGGTTGAGCGGGCGCAGCCGGATGGAGACGAACGCCTCGACCCTGCGGTCGAGCGCCGCCGGGTCGATGTCGGCGTGATACCCGCGGATGACGCCGCGAGCACGCAGGTGCCGTACCCGTTCCAGGCAGGTGGAGGGTGCGATGCCGAGGTGCCGGGCCAGGTCGCGGTTGGTCTGCCGTGCATCGCACTGGAGCTGTTGCACGATCGCCGAATCAAGTTCGTCCACGATCAGGATCGTATCGATCGTTCCGAACGACGTTCGGCCTCGGCCCCAGGTGCGCGTTCCTGTGCTTACGCTCACGCCGATTTCCTGGCCATCCGGCACAGGATGGCCATCGGGCAGAGGACGGTACATGGGAGAGAAGGTTCGCCCGGGCGCACGCCGCGCCCCCGGGCTCGGTGTCGTGACAGGTGCGGTCATGCTGCTCGGCGCGGTGCTCGGACCGGGGGCGCTGGCTCTGCCCGCGCTGGCGGCCGAGGCCGCCGGACCCGCGTCCTTGCTGGCGTGGGCACTGCTGCTCGTCGCCGGCATCCCGGTCGCGGCGACGTTCGCGGCGCTCGGTGGCGCCTATCCCGACGGCGGAGGCGTGGCGCACTTCGCGGCGGTCGCCTTCGACGGACGGATCGCCGCGGCGGTCGGCTGGTGGTTCCTGGCGGCAGTGCCGCTCGGCGTCACGGCCGCCGCGCTGATGGGCGGGCACTACGTCGCGGCCGCCGTCGGTGCAGGTCCCGGGTTTGCCACGGGTGTCGGCCTCGGGCTGCTCGTGGCGTCGTTCGTCCTGAACGCCGTCGGACTCCGCGCGACGGGGCGGATCCAGGTCCTGAGCGCCGCCGTCATGGTGATCCTCCTGGTCGTGGCCGTCACGGTCTCGCTCGGCAGCGTGCGCTCCGAGGCGTTCGCCCCGTTCGCCCCTCACGGGTGGACGAGCGTCGGCACCGCGGCCACCACCCTGTTCTTCGCGTTCGCCGGCTGGGAGGCGGCCACCCATCTCTCGGCGGACTTCGCGGACCCTCGTCGCGGCCTGCGGCGCGCGACGACGCTCACACTTGCCCTCGTGAGCGTGCTCTACCTCGGGCTCGCGGTCGTCACGCTCGGCGTCCTGGGCCCTGCCGCCGGACGTGATCCGGCGCCGCTGCTCACCCTCCTGCACCGGGCGTTCGGCACCACCGGCACCGCGCTGGCCACCACCGCCGCTCTGCTGCTGACCTTCGGAGCCATCAACGCCTACCTGGCCAGCGGCGCCCGGCTGGGCGCGGCGCTCGGACGGGACCGCGCGCTGCCGCCCTGGCTCGTGGGCAGGACGATGCCGGGGCGTGAGCCACGCCGCGGCCTGGCGTTCCTCGCCGCCTGCTGCCTGGTCGTGGCCGGCCCGGTCCTCGGTGGTCTCGTCACCCTCGACGGGCTGGTCCGCGCCACGTCCGCGCTGCTCGCGGCGGTGACCCTCACCGGAACCCTCGCCGGTGCCAGGCTCCTCCGCGGAGGCGCGCGCGGCAACGCCGTCGTGGCCTCGGCATTCCTCGCTGTCGTGCTGGTGTTCTGCGGCGCATTGCTCGCTGTCCCTGCCCTCGTCGGCGGTGCCGCGTTGACCCATCACCGCCTCGGCGAATATCATCGACGCCTCAGCTAATTCCATTAGCCACACGGCTAATGAGAGTTGCCCATTGGACGGAAGAGTGAACATGGCAACCGCATCCGAGAACCACCAGCTCCTCACCGACTACTACGCCGCCTACGGCGATGGCGGCCCCGAGGGCCTGGCCCGCATGGCGAGCTTCTACACCGAGAGCAAGCCGTCCTACACGGCGGGCCGCTCGGAGCTCTCCGGAGAGACCAACAGCCCGGAGGAGTCGCTGCGGGTGATGCGACGACTCCAGGAGCTCAGCGGCGGGAACATCACGTTCGCGGCACCGCCGACCATCCTGGTCGCGGGCGACGCCGTCGTCGCCCTTGTCGTCCACGAGAAGCACGCACGGATCGGCAGGCCCGAGCTGGTGGTGCCACGGCTCTACGTCTACGAGATCACCGACGGCAAGATCAGCCGCTCCTTCGGCTGGCAGCTCGAGTCGCAGGCGTTCGACGCCTACTACCCGGCGGCGTGACCCACACCCAGCCGGCGAACCGGCCCTGACCAGGCAGTTCGCTCTCCGGCGCGAGCGGGTGGGACGTCCCACCCGCACCTCAGGAGGGTGCGGGCGGGCACGGCGGCGGCCCGCACCCTGCGGTCGAGCGGACTCGGCGGTGGCACCTCAGGCGACGATGAACCCGATCGCAGGTTTCGCCATCTCAGTCGCGGGACCAGGACACCGCGTTCATCGCCACATCAGCGACCCGGCGCAGCTCCGCCTCGCTCCTGCCCGTCGCCGCTTGAACGGCGATGCCGTACGCGACCGTCGTGATGTAGGTCGCCAGCGTGCGCGGATCCTCGGTCTCCGGCAGATCGCCCTCGGCCCGCGCACGCAGGAACCGGGACTCGAGGCGCGCAGCGCCATCTTGGCGCCAGTCGACGAGCACCTTCTGGGCGGTGAGCCCGTTGTCGCCGGCGGACAGCGCAGCCTGGACGCCGAGGCATCCGTGGGGCGCCTCGCGACTCGTGCTGGCAGCGGCCGCACCGCGAAGAATGGACTCGGCGACTTCGCGTGCGGTCGGCTCGGACAGCGCACGGATTCCGTACGAGGCCGGGCCTTCCGTGTACCGCTCGACCACTCGGCGGAACAGCTCGTCCTTGTTCCCGAACGCCGCATACATGCTGCTGCGAGTGATGCCCATCGCCTCGGTCAGGTCCGACAGGCTCGCCCCTTCGTATCCCTTGGCCCAGAACACTCTCATGGCTTGTTCGAGGGCGTGGTCGGGGTCGAACTCGCGGGGCCGCCCCAGCTTGGTCTGCGATACGGGCATGGCAACCATTATGCCCCCTTACGGACCAGGCAGTCCAGATAACGCGGAGGACCGGGCGTCGGGCCACCGTCGACGGTGAGCACGACCATCGATCTCGCACGGGCCGAGCACGGCGCGAACACCCCGCCCTGACGCCCTGAGCCGTGACGCCTGCCTGCACGGTCGGGGCCTTGCCAAGAGATCTCCGCTCGTCTACGTTACATCTGTACCGATCGGTCCTGAAGTGATGTGCTGGACCTTCGGACGACCTCGCTACCGGGCCCCCGTGAGCGAGCACGCCGCAGCGGAAGTGCTGCCGGCTCGATGTGAGGAGACGAAGAATCATCATGAAAGCCGCCGTCATCACCGCGTTCGGCGAACCCTCCGTGTTGCAGGTTGCGGAGGCTCCACGACCGGTACCGGGTCGGGGTCAGGTACTGGCGCGGGTTCACGCCGCCGGGGTGAACCCGGCGGAGATCCAGGCACGCGCCGGAGCGTTCGGCCTCCGCGCTCCCGCCATCATCGGATTCGAGTTCGCCGGCGTCGTCGAGGCGGTCGGACCGGGCGTCGACGAGGACCTGGTCGGCGGCCGCGTCGCCGGGTGGCCGGACTCGGCCGCCCAGGGCTCCTACGCCGAGTACACGGTCAGCAGCAACTTCGCGACGATCCCCGACGGCGTTTCGTTCGAGGAGGCCGCGGCTACCGTCATCGGCGCCGACAACGCGGCGAGGGGGCTCGCGCTCCTGAACCTTCGCCCGGGTGAGACGCTCGTGGTCACCGGCGCGAGCGGTGCTCTGGGCGGCGCCGCCGTGCAGTTCGCGCGACAGCGCGGTGTGACGGTGATCGGCGTCGCCGGGACCGCCAACGCAGACTTCGTCAGGAGTCTCGGTGCGATCCCTGTCGCCCACGGCCCCGGCCTGGTCGACCGCATCCGCGAAGCCGCTCCCGACGGCGTCGATGCCGCGCTCGACACCGCCGGCAAGGGACTTCTTCCCGCCCTCGTCGATCTCCTGGGCGGCCCGGGCCGGATCGTCACGCTCGCCGACCGCGATGCCGCACGATACGGCGTCGAGTTCAGCCCGGGCGGCAGCGGGAATCGCGACCACGGCCCCGTCCAGGAAGCCCTGGATCTGATCGCCGCCGGCACATGGACCGCACGCGTCGGCCGGAGCTTCCCGCTCGACGAGGCCGCGGACGCCCATCGCCTCGTCGCCACGGGCCACACCCACGGCAAAGTCATCCTTCTTCCCTGACTCGGCCGACCGGCCGTTCCACCACGACAACAATCACTGGGAGAGTCCGAAATGCCTGCAGTCCTCATCCACGGTGTACCTGATACCCACCGGATCTGGGACACCGTCCGTCCCTATCTTCGACGCGAAGATGTTGTGACGATCGATCTCCCCGGGTTTGGCACACCCCTACCAGCGGGATTCACGTCGACGAAAGAGGAGTATCTCGACTGGCTCATCACGAAGATCGAAGAAATCGGCGAACCCGTCGACCTGGTCGGTCATGACTGGGGATCTCTGCTGACGGGCCGTCTCGCATCTCTCCGCCCCGATCTGGTGCGGACATGGACAGGCATCAGCGGGCCGATCGATCCGGAGTACCCGTGGCACTACCTTGCCAAGATCTGGCAGACGCCCGGCGAGGGCGAGCAATGGATGGCGGACCTCGATCTCGAGGCGTTCGCAGCAAGCCTCAACGAGGCGCAGATGCCGCGCGACGCGGCAGACGAATCGGTCCGGCATCTCGATGCCACGATGAGGGCAAGCATTCTCGCCCTCTACCGTTCGGCGATCGAGGTCGGGGCGGAGTGGAAGCCAGGTTTGAGCAGCGTGACCGCACCATCGCTCGTGATCTGGGGCCTGGACGACCCGTTCCTTCCTCACCGGTTCGCCGACGAGCTCGGTAATGCCACACGCGCGCGTGCCGTCTTCAAGCTGCGCAGCTCGCACTGGCCGATGATCGAGCGTCCGGCCGATGTCGCGCGCGAGCTCGAGGCCCACTGGGCTCACGGGTAAGACCTGCGCTTGATTCACTCGGGCTCACCATGGCGAACGGCAACAGCTGCTCGCTCGCCATGGTGAGCCCGAGCGCCCACGCATGTGTCCGGAAACGAATCAACGTGACGCGGCCCGGAGAGCGTTGCCAGGGCTGCGCGAGGCAGGAGAATCCTAGTGACGAATTCAGCAAGTGCCCGGATCGGCGTCGGCCTGATCGGAGCCAGTGCCGATCGAGGTTGGGGCGGAATCGCTCACGTCCCGGCGCTGCAGGCGCTCGACGCGTTCCAGATCCGCGCCGTCAGTACGACTCGTATGGAGAGCGCGAACGCGACCGCTCGTCGGCTGGGCGCCGATCTCGCCTTCGACACACATGAGGCTCTGGTCGCGCGACCGGAGGTCGACCTGGTGGTGGTTGCGGTCAAGGTGCCGGAGCACAAGCAGATCGTTTCCGACGCGCTGGCCGCGGGCAAGATGGTCTACTGCGAATGGCCGCTCGCAAGAAACCTGTCGGAGGCAGAAGCACTGGAGGGGTTTGCCCGCGAGCGGCGGCTGCGGACGGTTGTCGGGTTGCAGGGTGGCCTGCACCCGCCGGTCCTCTTCCTTCGCGACCTCATCGCGCAAGGCGTGATCGGCAAGCCGCTCAGCACGAGCATCCGAGCGCATGTGGCCGACGACATGTGGGTCGGCCGATATGACCCGCCGGTCGAGTACATGGCTCACGCAGAGCATGGCGCCACGCTTCTGAGCATCATGCTCGGCCACGGGCTCGAACCGCTTGCGCGCGTGCTGGGCACGTTCGAGAGTCTGTCCGCCGTCGTCGCCAATCAGCGCGGTGACGGCGTCCGCCTCTCCGATGGCTCGTCGCTGCCGAAGGACTCGCCGGACGAGATCGTCGTCGCCGGCGTTCTCGACGGCGGGATCGTCACTTCGCTGCACTACAGTGCCGGGCACCCCGCCGGCACGGCGACGGTATGGGAGATCCAGGGCACCGAGGGCAGTCTGCGTGTGGAGTCGGTGTCGGGCTACATCCACTTCACCGATTTCACCATCACGCTGCGCCGCGGCAGCGAGCCTGTCCAAGTGCTCCAGGTACCCCCCGAGCATGCGGGCCCCGACCTGCACCTCGACGCACCCGCGGCGGGGGTCGCCCGCCTCTACGCCCAGTTCGCCGCCGACCTCCGCGACGGAACCGCCGATGCGCCGGATTTCGCGGTGGCACTCGATCGCCACCGGGTACTCGAGGCGATCACACGGGCCGCCGAGACGGGTCAACGGCAGCATCTGTCCGCCCCGGCCGAGTGAGCTCCACGCAGCAGTCCCGTCCCGTCTGAGGATCGAGGAGGTCAGGTGGCAGGCCCCTGAACCAGGGAATGCCACCTGACCTACCGGATCGCTGTGGGTTCGTGGAGCGGAAGCGGACGGGCTCTCAGACGAGGTCGGGTCGGAGGGTACTCTCCGCTCCTCCGTCGATGAAGATGACCTGGCCGGTCACGTATGAGTTGTCCGTGCTCGTGAGCCAGTCGAGGAGCGCCGCCGTGGCGCTCGGCTTTGCGGTTGGCCCGTTGAACGGGGCGGGGCCTCTTGCGAAAAGTGCCTTGCGGTCCTCCTCACTCTCGAGCGTGGACCTCGTCATCGGTGTCTCTATCACGCCGGGCGCGATGGCGTTCAGCGCGACTCCCGGGCCTGCCCAGGGCGAGGTCGGGGCAGTGCGTCGTACCCAGCGGGCGATGGCCAACTTGGATGTCGTATAGAGAGCGGACGTCAGCGAGGTGCTCGTGCGTGCGCCGGTGGCAGCGGGGGAAAACCGTCGGTGGTGCCGTGCTGGTACCAGTAGGCGACGGTGGCGACGTCATCGCTGCGTTCGAACAGCCCGCGGTCCCACGCACCGATCTGCTGGAGGGTGACCCGGAGGCTGGTGTCGAAGTAGATCGGGTCGGGCACGTGCCAGCGGTACAGGCCGTGCATGGGTGGGGCGTCCTGGACGAACGGTGAGGCAATGCTGGTGTCGCGACGGACGTACTGGGGGTAGCCGCAGTAGGGGGCGCTGAAGGTGATGACCTCGGGGTCGGGCGCACTGCGTAGCTCGTCCTGGAAGGCCCAGGCTCCCCCGGCGTAGTCCTCCAGGCCGGTGGAGCACAGGGTCGGCAGGTCGGTGTCGTCGTCGATGTAGAACTTCACCTCGCCCTCGCCCCACCAGTAGCGGTGCAGGGAGGCGAGTGCGACGAAGGTGCCGAGGTAGGTTCCGCGTCCCTGGATGCCGTCGAGGATGACGTGGTCCTCGCCGGGTGCGGTGGTGCCGTTGGACCGGCGCCACTGGGCGTGGAAGTAGGGGGCGTCGTCGTCGATCTTGTCCCCGAGGGTGTAGTCGACCTGGTAGAAGACGTGCGGGATGGGGCCGTGGTGCTGGTTCTCCAGGGTGATCCGAGCCCCGCGCCGGAAGGGCATCTGGATGTAGCTGTTCATGCCCCCGGTGGGCGCGACGACGATCTGGTCGGAGGTGACCAGCGCGCGTTCGCCGAAGCCGTTGCAGAAGAAATCGCCGAGAGGCACCTCGACCGACGGGGTCGGCGCTCCGTCCCAGTAGGCCCGCAGCACGAGGTTGCGCAGGACGAACGGCCCGTCCGCGGTGCGGTCCGGCACGGTGATCCACAGATGGCGGATCACGCCCGGTCCTTCGATGTCGGCGAGGGTCAGTGCCTGCCCGGTGTCCATGGGCAGGAAGGCGGAGCCCTTGCGGCCGGGGCCGAGGGGTGAGGCCGCCGCCGCAGCCGCCCCGGGTCGGCCGTCGGGGTTCTCCGCGTTGATGGACCGGCTGACGAGCTTGGTCGATGGTCGGTTCCACAGGTAGGTCATCGTGCGCCTTTCGTCGGTGCGGCCGGCGGGTTCGCTCGGCCCGGGGTCACTTGATCGCGCCGGCGGTCACGCCCCGGCTGAGCGTGCGCTGGAAGATGAGGAAGAACGCCAGGGTGGGTATCAGGGACAGCAGGGAGCCGGCGTTGAGGACTGTGATGTCGATCGAGTGCTGGCCGCGCAGCGTCGACAGCGCGATCGGGACGGTCTGGGACGCCGGGTCGGCCAGCAGGACCAGCGGTACGTAGAACTCGTTCCAGGTCCAGATGAAGAAGAAGACGACCAGCACGGCGAGCGTCGGCCGCAGTACGGGCATGACCACGCGCCACAGCACCTGCCACCGGCTCGCGCCGTCCAGTGCCGCGGCCTCCAGGAGCTCGCGTGGCACCGTGGACATGACGCTGGACAGCAGGTAGGTGGCGAACGCGGCCTGCAGCACGGTGAACACGATCACCACCGACCAGATGGTGTTCAGCAGGCCGAGTGCCTGGGCGCCGTAGAACAGCGGGTAGATCAGGGCCTCGTGCGGCAGCATCGTGGCCAGCAGCAGCACCGAGACGATCGCGGTGCTCCCCCGCACCCGGCCCACACCGATCGCGTACGCCGCCAGCAGGCCGATCGCCACGCCGAGGAACGCCACCAGGACGCTGATCACCACCGAGTTGGTCAGGGCGACCGGAAAGTCCACCCGGGAGAGGTATCCGGTGAACGCGTCGAGCGTGAACGACGTCGGCCAGGCCAGCGGCCCGTTCGCGCTGTAGTCCGCGCTGGACTTGAACGCGTTGAGCACCAGCAGCAGGAACGGCGCCGCGGTGACGAGGGCCAGGAGACAGACCGCGATCAGGATCACCCACCGCAGGGGGCCGTGCTTGCGGCGGCGGGCCGTGAGTCCGGCAGCCGGTGCTGCGTGGAGGACCGGTGTGCTCATCGGTTCTGCTCCTCTCGGTCCGCGCGGCGCTGCCACACGAGCAGCACGCTCGCCGCGAGGAAGATCACCAGGGACATGACCGTCGCGATCGCCGACCCGTACCCGACCTGGGAGAGCTCGAAGAAGTTGCGGTAGGCGTAGTAGGACGGCACCACCGTGGAGCCCTCGGGCCCTCCCCCTGTGAGGATGAGGATGGGCGCGAAGACCTTGAGGGCTGCCACCGTGGCGGTGAGCACCACGACGAAGACCTCCGGGCGGATCTGGGGGACGGTGATGGCGCCGAACCGGCGGAACCACCCGGCGCCGTCGAGCTCGGCAGCCTCGTACAGCTCCGGGTCGACGCGTTGCAGGGCGGCCATGAAGATGACCACCGGGTAGCCGATCTGGAGCCAGATCAGCATGACCATCACCGAGAACAGGGCCACGTCGGGGTCGCCGAGCCAGTCGGGTGTCGCCCCGGCGCCGAGCTCACGCAGGATGCTGGTCACGACGCCCTCCTGGGAGTCGAGCACCCACGCCCAGATGAAGCCGGCCACCGCGATCGGGACGATCTGCGGCAGGTAGAACGTCGCCCGCAGGACCGCGGCGGTCCGGGCCCCGAACCGTTTACCCAGGTAGTCGAACAGTACGGCGGCGAGCAGGACGCCGGCCGCCGTCGGCACCACGACGATCGCGACGATCATGTAGAGCGAGTTGCCCAGTGACGCCCAGAAGACGCCGTCACCGAGCAGCTCGGTGTAGTTGTCCAGCCCCACCCAGCGCAGTGGCGCCATGCCGCCACGCCAGCTGTGCAGGCTGATGAGCACGTTCGCGAGGAACGGCGCCGCGACCACGGCGGCGAACCCGACCCCGATCGGGAGCAGATACCACCAGTAGCCTCTCCTGCCGGGACGGGCGGGCCTGCGTCGGGTGGCGGACGCCGGCGCGTCAGGGCGCGCCGGGGCCACGTCGGTTGGTGTCATGGTCTTCCTTCCGGTCCGGGGCCGGGTCGGGCTCAGTCGCCGACCTGCGCGGCCTTGCCGTCGTCGTAGAAGGTCTGCAGCTCGTCGAGGTAGCCGGCGGCGTCCTGGTTGCCGTTGGACATGGCCTGCATCTGGCCCTGGATGAAGTCAAGGAATCCCGGGACCGGGTAGTCCGGGTAGAACGACATCTCGTCCGCCTCGGAGAGCTCGACGAACCGCTCGGTAAAGGCCTGGATGCGCTCGTCCTCGATCGTCGCGGGGTCGCCGGCGATCGGCAGCCCGCCCTTGTTCCCGATCAGGTTCTGCACCTCGGGGCTGAGGGTGATCTCGATCCAGTCGTAAGCCAGGTCCTTGTTGTCCGCCTTGGCCGGGACACCCCACAGGTGCCCGGAGGACCCCATCGTCAGGTTGGCGCCGGGCATCGTGAAGTAGTCCCACTCGAACTGCGCGTCCTGGCTGATGCGCGCGAACTCGCCGTTGTTCCAGATGAGCATCGCGGCGTCACCCTGGAGGAAGTTGACGGTCGCCTGCTCGAACGAGAGGCCCGCGAGGTTCTCGCCGACGTACCCCTTGTCGATCCACTCCTGGAACTTCTCGGTGCCCGCCGCCCAGGGCCCGGCCGTGAAGTCGGTCTCGCCGGTGAGGAACATGAAGTCGTCGATCTGCTGACGGTCGGACATGGCCGAGACGAGCGAGTACCAGACCCACATCTGGTTGAAGCCCTGGCTGGAGGAGGCCGAGCTGGAGATGGGGGTGTGTCCGGCCGCCAGCAGCTTGTCCATGACGACTTCGAACTCGTCGAGCGTCGTGGGCAGCTCGGTGATCCCGGCGTCCTCGAAGATCTCCTTGTTGTAGTAGAACATCACGTACTCACCGATGTTCGGGATGCCGTACCAGTCGCCCGACCCGGCGTTCCCGTTCTCGTCGTAGCGCGCGAACGACGCCATCGAGCCGGTCACCTTCTCGTCCCAGCCGAACTGCTCCACCTGCTCGGTGAGCGGGTCGAGCAGCCCCTGCGCTGCGAGCTGCCCGCCGTCGGCGTTGCCCTTGTTGAACTCGAGCACGTCGGGCACGTCGTTGCCCGACAGCAGGATCTTCGCGTTCTGCCGCATCGCGTCGAAGCTCGTGGTCTGGAAGTCGACCTCGACGTCCGGATGCTTCTCCTGGAACAGCTCCAGGGCCCGCTGCCAGCCCTGCCCCTGGGCGGTGTCCGGGTTCTCGTACTGCAGGATCGTAAAGGTCTCACCCGAGTTCTCACCGCCGCCCGGGCCGGCGCAGGCGCTCAGGGCGATCGCCGCGACGCTCGCGGCAGCGGCCGCCGCGGCGTACGTGCGCAGGGTCTTTCTGGTCATGTCAGCCTCCTTGCTGGGTCATGCTGTTCAATGCCGAATGGTGCTGTTGACTGGTTCAGGCTGGTGGGGCGACCGAGTCACGTTCGACGAGGCCGCACGCGATGCGCTCGACGGCGGTCGGGCCGGTCTCGGTGCCCTTGATGCGGGCGACGGCCCGTCGCGCGGCCCATTCGCCCATCTCGAAGTGCGGGAGCTGCACGGTCGTCAGGCCCGGCATCATCGCGTCGGCCACGAACTGCTGGTTGTCGAAGCCGACGAGCGAGAGATCGTCCGGGATACGCACGCCGAGGATGGCGGCCACCTGCGCGAACGCGAGCGCGATCTGGTCCGAGAAGCAGAAGATCGCAGTCGGCCTGCGCGCCGAGCGCAGGACGTCGAAGGCCACCGGGATCGCGGCATGGGTGGACGGATCCGGCACCGTGAAGGTCAGACCCGGATCGACCTCCATGCCTGCGTCGGCGTGCGCGGTCTCGTAGCCGCGCTGGCGCAGCCGGCTGGCCACGTAGGTCTCCCCTGACACGTTCACCAGGCCGATCCGGCGGTGCCCGGCTGCGATCAGGTGGGCGGTGGCGGCGTGTGCCCCGGAGACCTCGTCCGGGACGACGGCGTCCGCGTGCCCGGGGTCGCTCGGCCACCCGTCGAGCACCACCGCCGGCACGCTGCGCGGCACCGGCGGTACCACCACCTCCCGGTGGAAGTCCGCGGCCACGACGAGCGCCTCGATGTCGCGCTGCAGGAGCGACTGGGCCGCCGGGAGGTCCAGCTCGCGGTTGCCCCCGGTGTCGATCACCATGAGCAGGTAGCCCTCTTCCCAGGCCGCGCTCTGCGCCCCGGCCAGCATGTGACCGGCGAAGGGAACGGTCGCGACCCGGTCCGCCACCAGGCCGATGGTGTGCGACCTGCGGGTCTTGAGGCCACGGGCAAGCAGGTTGGGGACGTAGCCCAGCTCGGACGCCCGGGCCCGGACCCGGTCGGCGACGTCGCGCCGCACCCGGCCGCGGTCCCGGTCGTTGAGCACGAGCGAGACGGTCGACACCGACACACCGAGCTCGTCGGCGATGTCCTTCATCGTCAGCACTGACGCGTCCCTCCGTCGAACGATTGACGTCAAACGATTGATGGGACGCTAGAAGCGTCAATCGTCTTGACGCAACTGACCGCGATATGTGGCGTGCGTCACGCGTACCCGCGGTCCTTTCGACGGGACTGAGCCACGGGTCGCTCATCAACCCGCGGCTCGGTCACCCCCATCGCTGCACGCTGTCACGCCGCCACACGGCTGCCCGCCGTGCGCAGCCCGGACATGCTGCCGTACAGCGCCTTCAGCCGGGCGACCTCGTCCAGGTCGGCGAACGTAGCGATGCCGCGACCGAGGCACCTGAACCGCGTGCACGAACTCGTCGCACCCATCGGGCCGCTAGTCAGCTCTCGACAACTGTCGACGGAAGCCGGCGCACCCGAGCTCCCGCCCACGGCCTCGACCACGGAATGATCTCGCGTGCCATCGACCGTGAGTCCGGCCAGGCTCGGGGCCGACGCGATCCGGGGTACCGACGTACCTGCAGTCGGCCAGGTCCAGGTCGTCGTACCGCCTGCCCTCGCGACCGGCCGCTGCAGTGCCCCGAGAACCGGACCACGAGGATCGGGGGGGGACATGAACGAGAAGCCCTGAGCGACAACACGGTTGCCTGTCCGCGTGAGCCAGGCTCACCCGGTGGCTGGTCGTCAAGGCCAACTGGCGAGCGAATCGATGATCCACACGCACCATCCGACCACTATTCGGGCTCCCCCGAAGCACATCGCGCCTGGCATTTCATCCCTCCTACCTTGTGAACACCCAACACCAACGGAGGAGACAGAAATGATCAACAGATCACGCGGCACTCTCTCTGTCGCGATCGGAGCGGCGTTCACGCTGGGCGTCGGTCTACTGGCTGCGAGCCCCGCCATGGCCGCGAGTACAGACGCCGCACCCGAGTCAGCCCGGCACTGTGTGCTGGTCCTCGCGCCGCTCGAGAAGGGCGAGACCCACTCCAAGGTGCTCAGCGAGACCTGCGGCGAGACCAAGGCGATGGCGCTGGAGGCATCAACAGCCGATGCCTCCGCCGCAGACATCGACCTGTTCATGATGGCTGAGCACAGCGGCTGGGGCGGCGAGTACTACTGGGTGAGAGGTGGCGCCGCCTGTGATAACGCCGGATATTCGTTCACCCCGTCCGGATGGTGGCAGATCCGACTCTCGTCCTCGAGCTACGAGAACGGCTGCGACCGGATGAACATCCAGAACTCCAGCGGCAACCGCGCCAACGGCATCGCCTCGCACCGCGACACCATGCCGCTGGGCTTCAACGACAACGTCACGTTCATCAACTTCTACAACGGCTGATCTCCCACGCCGGCGCCCCGGGCCACGAGCCCCGGGGCGCCGGTGGCCCCTGTTCCCGGCCAGGGTCGTCGCCGCGCTGCGAAGGAGACCCGCACCGACCGCGGGTCTCACGGCCCTTGGTGGGCGCCTGCGGTGGGTGAGCCCGGTGCTGGGGCGGGCCGGACGCGCAGTGCCTGCCGGCGGCGCAGCTTGCGCCGCTCCAGGTCCGGCCTGTGTACCGGGCCCGCCAACCGGTCATGGCACCGGTCTTCGTGTTCTTCCGCATCTCCAGCTCGCCGAAGACGCGCTTGCCGGGGTTGCCTGCCATGGGTGGTCTTCTCCACCCGCCAGGTGAGCCGTAGCCTCCTCGTGGGGCAACGGCGCCCCTTGCATGCTCTTCGAACCGAACGTTGGCCTGCAGGAACGTCTCCGATCCTGTGGGGGAATGGCTGGCCCTTGAAGGGCACTCCTGTCCACCACCGTCCCGAGGAACCGGAGACGTTACCGCAGGTCAACCGGCATCTGGCCTGGTCAGAAGGCCAAGCCAGAATCCGGCCGCATCGCAGACGTTGAACTGTGCATACAGGTCCTGACCTGGGGTTTTATCGCTGACCGCGATCGACTGGGACTTCCCTGGGACTTGGGACCGGTTAGGGCTTCGACGTCGCCGACCGAGGATGGCCGACACGGTAGGCACCCTGATGGGAGTGCTCGCCTGCGCGCACGACGGCTGTCGTGCACTCGTTCACGATACCGGTGGTGTCGGGGCCGCACTGGTTGGCCCGAGAATTCGACGTGCGACCGGCCACGGTTCCTACGGTTGTCTCGCCCCGGGTCTGATGGAGGCTCTCATTCCAGGGAAGGATGAGAGTTGTGGCTGCACCGAGGAAGTACCCCGAGGAGCTTCGGGAGCGAGCGATCCGGATGGCGGTGGACCTGCGTAAGGACCCAGCCACCAAGCCCGGCGCGTTGCGGCGGGTGGGTGAGCAGCTCGGGATCCACCCGGAGACGCTGCGCAACTGGGTCGCCCAGGCTGAGATTGATGCCGGTGACCGTCCGGGAACGAGCACCGACGATGCCCAGCGGTTGGCGGACCTGGAACGCGAGGTGCGCGAGCTGCGGCGGGCGAACGCGATCTTGCGTAGTGCGTCGGCTTTCTTCGCGGCGGAGCTCGACCGCCCACAAAGGTGATCGTCGACTACATCCAGGCCCACCGGCACCAGTTCGGGGTCGAGCCGATCTGCGCGGT
Organism: Promicromonospora sp. MS192; assembly: GCF_049532985.1. Lineage (GTDB taxonomy): Bacteria > Actinomycetota > Actinomycetes > Actinomycetales > Cellulomonadaceae > Promicromonospora. The sequence goes on from NZ_CP186693.1 coordinate 2,534,876, forward strand.
GTTGCAGGTCGCCCCGTCGACGTACTACGCGGCCACGTCCCGCCCGCCCTCGGCGCGGTCGGTCGCCGACGCGGCCAGGACCGAGGTGATCGAGCAGGTCCACCGAGCCAACTACGGTGTCTACGGCGCCCGCAAGATGCACGCCGAGCTGCGCCGGCAAGGGCACCAGATCGCGCGCTGCACCGTCGAACGACTGATGCGATCCGCGGGGTTGCGGGGCATCACCCGGGCCAAAGGGCCTCGCACCACGGTGGCCCCCGCCGGTCCGGAGACCCGCCCGGACCTGGTCGAGCGCGACTTCACAGCCACCGGCCCGAACCGGTTGTGGGTCGCGGACATCACCTACTGCCGCACGTTCTCCGGCTGGGCGTATGCCTCGTTCGTGATCGACGTGTTCTCCCGCCGGGTCGTCGGCTGGCAGGTCTCCACGTCGCTGCGCACCGACCTCGCGTTGGACGCCCTGGAGATGGGCCTGTGGAACCGCACCCGGTCCGGTCAGGACGTGACCGGGCTGACCCATCACAGCGACAAAGGCGTGCAATACGTCGCTGTTCGCTATACCCAGCGGTTGGCCGAGGCCGGCACGGTCGCCTCGGTCGGCTCGACCGGCGACTCCTACGACAACGCCCTGGCCGAGTCGTTCAACTCCTTGTTCAAGGCCGAGCTGGTGCGCAACAAGGGACCGTGGAAGAACATCGACGACCACGAGCTCGCTATCGCCGAGTACATCGACTGGTTCAACCACCATCGCCTGCACGGCGAGATCGGCCTGGTCCCACCGACCGAGTTCGAAGAGGCGTATTACCGTCACAACCCCGCGCCGACTACCGTCGGAGCGTCAGTTCCGAGCCTCCACTAAACCCGGGGCGAGACAGGGCCCCGCGGCGGCCGGCCCTGGAAACGACCTGATCGGGTGCTGGCGGACAAGGCCTACTCCAGCCCCGCCACACGCCGCGACATGCGAGCCCGCGGGATCGCGTTCACCAGCCCGGAGAAGAAGGACCACGCCGCCAACCGGCTCCGCAAAGGCCATCGCGGCGGACACCCACCGGTGTTCGACCCGGACGTCTACAAGGGCCGCAACGTCGTGGAACGGTGCTCCAACCGGCTCAAGCAGTTCCGGGCCCTGGCCACCCGCTACATCAAACGCGTCGCCTACTACCGCACCGAACTCACCCTCGCCGCGATCGCCCTCTGGCTCCGCGAATCGCCGGACACGCCTTAGCCGCCACGGCCCTAGTGCTGTTCACGCTTCATCGTCCAGATCGTGCCGTCCTGCCTCGACCACGATTCCCCATCATGCCGAAGGACCAGGCCATGACCGCCACTCCGAAAATGCCCTAATCCCAGCCGCCCCTGACTCCGGCGAAGAAGTCTCGTGCTACTCGCTCATGCTGACTATTGAGCAGAGTCGGCAATGACTGCTCCGAGAAGTAAGCCAGCGCGCGAGTCTCGACACCGTCAGCCAGGAGTTCGCCCGAACTGACATCCGCCACGAAGAACACAGTAACCGCTTGCGCCGAGTCTCCGTTTGGATACCGATCGAAGCCCTTACTGTAGACACCAAGCAGAGAATTCAGATTCACCTCAAGTCCAGTTTCTTCCCTCACCTCCCGTACCGCCGCCTCCGCGAGAGTCTCCCCAACCTCTACGGCGCCACCCGGAAACCCCCAGACACCACCTTCCCGGTCTCCACGCTCTTGAAGAAGGACTTTCCCGTCGTTGTTCACAATCACACAGCCAGCGAAATTCAGAATGATCGTATCGTGCCCAACCCGCTTGCGGATCCACCGAATGTAGTCACTACGCAAGACGACAACTCCTAACGGTGAGACAGGTCTCGAAAAAAGTGATCCTGATTAGTTCCCCGGGCACAGGATACCATTATCAGGTCGGGTCAAGAACAGGAACCCCCAGAACAGCACGACGCTCCATCTCAGAACGACAGCACGACAACGCGCCCTTGGCTAATCCACTCACCCTCAAACCGACGCACTCATGTTCACCACGCTCCGCCTCTCCCAGATGAGATCCGCAATCCAACCGAGGGAGTGCCTATGTCCCCAATTCACCCATTCGGCCGACCGAGTTGGATCAACCATCACAAATGGCAGGTTCTCCCGGGTGTGCATTCCTCCGTTCACACACGGATCATTCCCGTGATCTGCAGTGAGCGCAAAGCTGACGCCAGGCTCAACTCGCGCGAGAATACTATCCACCGTTCGATCAACTGCTCGCAGGTGCTCTGCGGCCGCGGTCAGGTCCATTCCATGACCAGCCAGATCGATCTGCTGAAAATTGCATATTACGTAATCGTACCTAGCGTCTCCTGAGATCTTCATAAGGTCCTCTAGCGTCTCATTCGGATCTACCGAGAGCGCCGTCAGATCAGCTTCGACCGGGATCACATCCGGAGCCTTCCCGATCAGCGCAACCGTCGCACCGCCAGCCCTCAAGCGTGAGACCAGATTGTCTTCGGGCAATCCGAGAGCAAGGTGTCGGACCCGATAGTACTCGTTATAAACCCCAAGCGCTGGAATGCTCGCTCCAGATATCTCCCAACCGCCCCGCCGTAACGCCTTCACCTCGGCAGCAATTCTCGCCGCCGATAACGGGGACCCGTGAATTGCAATAACACGCGGGTTCCGGACCGCTTCACGCACGACCTCGGATATTGCCTGAAATGACACCTCGTCCATGTCCTCCTGGGCAGCCACGACATTAATGTTTGTCGCAGGATCGCACTCAAGATTGTCGAGCACAAAAGCACGCCCCGCCACGACGATGTGTCCGTCACGGTACTCAGAAGAGAAACCGGCACGTGCTAGCGCAGATGTAATTCGCCGCCACTGACTTGCGACGGTCCCAAGTTCGGATCTTGAAGAAATTCCCATGAGTTCTGAGTGCCCTAGAAAAGTGTCGGCGCCAGGATAGTTGGTGGTAATCCACGCCGTCTCGACCGCTGCTTTCGCAGACATGGGAGGCTTCTCTGTCAGATTCTCTAAACCCATCCGCCTGAGCGTACCTAGCCCGCCTCTACCTGCCTCTTTGCTTATACGCGCGAACGTATTTGCGGCGCCGGGACGGCCCATCGCTCCGTCCGGACCCAATGAGCCCACCCCAAGACCGTCGACTATCAGCAAGATTAATCGTGGCGATCTCATACCTGACATCCCGCTCACGTCGCCTCATTCCGTGCTTGCAGTCTTTGCGGCCCATTGAGACTCAGGAACACATCTAACACCCCCGGCGCAAGAAGACTTGCCCATTCGCCCCGCTCGCTGGCAGTTCGAATCAAGTCGGTTGTATGCACCACCAGTTCCGGCTCGATCTCCACCACCGAGCGCTCGAGACGTCGGACGAACTCGCCACGACGTAGTCGATCAAACTCTGAGCAAGTGGGCCCTGGCGCCGTCATTAACAACTGGACCGTCTCTGCCGGAAATCGGTGGTTGAACTCATCAGGGTAAAGTTCCGGGCGACGTACACTCTCAACTTGCACCGTTCCATCGGGAAAAGCTTGCTTCACGGCGGGCGCCCACATTTGGAGCTTCTCTTCGATCGTGAACGGGTTCCGTGCCGGTGAGCAATTCGCATCGCACATCTCGATGAACTCATCACCTACAGTGCGCAGCTCATTTCCCAGACCCTGCTGATGGCTAAGGTCAAGCACCCCAACTGTCACAGTCTCCGCAAGTTCCTGAGCTTTACGGACTTGGGCCAGATGACCTGGGGTTACAATCGAGTATCTGCCGAAAACCACAGCATTCAAGAACGTCCTCATTCTTCTACTCCAGTTCTAGTGCTCTCGCCCGGCGGACGGCATTTCTCCCCAATCATTGGGTATCTAACCGGGAACCCCAACTCCGAAGACTCCCCGAGACGTCCGATGATCGCGGGGAAAACTTCAAGCGCCGGCCCCTTACTTTGAGTGGGAAACTATGAGCGGGTTGAGGATCCGTGTTTCAAAACGATCAACCAGTGCCTCGGCATCGAACTCGCGCGCCCGGCCTAGACCCGCTAGAACTGCCTTGCGGTAAGCGGCCGGCTCAAGAATCTCCTCGATTGCTTCAAGCCATTCCCGGAGCCCTCCCGACACCACCGTCCCAGCTCCGTCCACCAGATCAGCTAGTCCCCCGCTGTTGCTGGCCACGACCGGGATTCCGTTCATCATTGCCTCAAGCGCCACACGGCCGAATGCTTCAAGCCAGACCGAGGGGACCAACAGAAGCCGCGTCGAGTCATAGACGGAACGCATATCCTCGAACGGTCCGTCCACGGTGACGTTCTCGAGTCCTGTGAGATCGGAATAAGGTGCTCGGTTGCCATCAGGAGCGTCAGGGCGCCAGCCTCTGATCGCTCGAAACTTCAGCTGTGGCATTGATTCAGCAATTGATCTGAACAGTGCTCCACCCTTGATCGGTACTGGATTCACCATTGTTATGTATGGGCTTGCCGTATGATCGGATACAGCCCCTACGAAGTCTTTCGCATCGATGAGTGGGTAAAGAACTCCGTCGTTGCGTCCGTATGTCGTCTCGAGGTATCGAGCGCACGCATCAGAGTTGGCCACAACCGACGTTGGGAAGTCATGGGTGACCCCAAGGTCGGGTTGGTCCATCGTTCGCGCCAGCCAAACGGACGGGATACCTGCCTGAGTCAGTAGCGGCTTAAGCCGCTCGATCCATACCGAGATACCGATCAGCACCACGTCGGGCCGAAATGTGGCAATCCGCGCACTAACCGATTGATCCAGCTGCCCTGCTTCTTCCGCAGAAAGGTCAATGCTCTTCGCACCGGTATAAGAGTATTGCAGGCGTGGCACCTGAGGAAGTCCGGTTTCTATACCGGCTCGTCTGGTCTCGCTCGCGAGAACGTGGACTTCGTTACCTCTTTCCGCCAAGGAACGCACCAGATGAAACGCACTTATATGCGAGCCGGCAGGTGCCGGAGCGAAGTTGCGCGCAATGTAAAGGATTCTCATTGTGTGTGCTCGCTTTCTAAAGAGGAGGAAGTCAGGGCTGCGGTGGATTTCGAGCGCGTCGAATGGACATGCTCCTGCGCGATCAAGATCATGGGCAGACGGCTATGTCTGATTGCTGTAGGCGGCCGATTGCGTTGAATAGAGTCCGGCATACCGGCCGCGCTTCGCCATGAGCCCGTCGTGGGTACCGCTCTCGACTATCTGTCCATTTGCTAGCACAAGAATCAGGTCCGCGAGCCGAACAGTCGAGAGTCGGTGAGACACAAGCAAGGTGATTCCTCCGCTATTACGCGCATCAAGTGATGCCGATTTGTATCTCTCGAGCAGATCGTGCTCCGATGCCGGATCCAGGGCCGAACCCGGCTCATCGAGTATTGTTAACACCGGCTGTTCTCGAAAGAATGCGCGCGACAAAGCGATTCGCTGCCATTGACCACCTGATAGGTCGGAGCCACCAAACTGACTACCGAGACGGGTATGAATCCCTTCCGGTAGCATGTCAATCACGTTTCGAGCATCACCCGCGTTAATCGCTACCGATAGACGGTCCGTTGTCTCAGCGCTGTTCAGGTCGTGGAGTCGGCTGGGCTCCCCAAGCGCGATGGCCTCGCTCGCGAGATACTCATAGCGGACGAAGTCCTGGAATCCGATGGATACCCTTGCGCGCCACGCACTGGGTTCGATCGAGCCGAGATCGGTTTGATCGACCTTGATTGTGCCGGAACTAGGCACATAGAGACCAGCGAGCAGCTTCACAAGCGTTGACTTTCCAGCGCCATTACCGCCCACTAATGCAATCGTGCTACCAGCCGGAAGAGAGATACTGAGATTCGAGACAGTCGGTTCAGCGCTCCCGGGATATGTGAATGACACTCCGTGCAGCTGGATTCCCCCCTCGAGTGCGGTGGGCACTGTCGCTGGCTGGACCACCGTCGGGGTGTGCGATTCTCTAAGGTTCACCCGCAGCCAGCGCAAATGGCCGACGACGTCCAGCATCGCCACAAGCGAAGCCACAGATTGCGCGAGACGCTGAGCAGCCTGATCGGTTTGACCAGCAAGCAACGCCACGAGCACTACGTCTCCAACGCTCGCTCGTCCGGCTAGGACCAGGAATACGACGAAGGCGATCGCCCCGCCATATCCAAGCCCAAATGTGAGACGCGACCCGATCTCGAGGAGAGCCCCATATCGAGAGGCCTTCCACCGGGGTTCGTTCTGTAATCGGCTGATTCGCGTGACGTGGTCGGCAAAGAATCGTCGGGCTCCCGCTGCGCGAATCTCCAAGCCATGACGCGGTTCCCGAGCGACTTCCATCAGGCGTTTGTATCGCCTTGCGTGAACCATTGTGTCTTTGATAGCGTGTCGCGACTCTCTCGCGCCGACAGCAGAAGCCCACATTCTCAGAAGGCCGATCAAGGGCAGGACCAGCAGGAGAGGGTGGATTCCACCCAGCATCACCAACGTTGCTGCAGTCCCGACGACGACCATCAGCCCACCACCGATGGTCCCGACTGTCCCGCTCAGTCGGCGAAAGTCGTCGCGTACGGCTCCAAGACGGTCCGCAGCATCGGGGTGCTCGTGGTGCGCGATCCCAGACGGCGTCGTAGCGAGTCGCATTAGGTCTCGTTGCAGTTCATATTCGATCACGTCCTGCAATCGGTGGCGCACGAAATCCGAAACAACGTTTCCGACCAACGTCACCGTCACGGTTATAAAGAGCAACGTGATTCCTGTAAGGATCGGGTCACCCTGTGTTGCCGCGTCGATTACGTTCGCGACTGATTTCGACTGCAGGGGCCCTGCCACAGCAACAATCGTCACCACGGACAGTTCAATAACTGCAAGCCACGGCGATGCGGCCAACAGCCTGAATAAGTCCACCAAGAGGCTACGTCGCTTAGCTAGCATCATTCCCCTGCCTCCACCGTGGTCACTTCTTGACCGAATCGGGCAGCCTGGATAGCGAACATCTGCGCATACCAGCCACCTTTTTCAAGTAGTTCAGTATGTGTCCCGGACTCCCGAATCGATCCCGAATCGAGCACGCAGATTCGGTCGGCACCTCGGACTACAGAGAACCGGTGGGAGATCGCGACTGACGTCGTGTCACGGGTAAGCTCCATGTATTTGTCCACGAGTTCCTTTTCTGCATGGACATCCAGCGCCGAGGCGGGCTCGTCCAAGACCATGAACATTGCACCGCTGCGAACTGCGTAGAGCGCTCGAGCCAGCGCAAGTCGCTGCCACTGGCCACCGGACAGCTCTCCCCCGGCGGCAACCGTTCTGTCCATCACTGTGTCCCACCCTCGGGGAAGCCTGCGCACTGCAGAATCCAAGCCAGCCTGGCGGGTCACCTCCTCCAAGAGTTCTTGGTCTTTTGGAGCGGCGAGCATTACGTTTTCTGCCGCCGTAAGCGGCAAATGAAGATGGTCTTGGGTGACGATAGCCAGCCGTCGCTGCCACGCAGCTATTTGACGGTCGTCAAGGGAGGCTAGATCGACCCCATCAACGATGACGCGACCCTCTGTCGGCCGATAGGCTCCGCCAAGCAGGTTTACCAATGTGGACTTTCCAGCTCCATTGATACCGACGAGGCCAAGGAACTCACCCGCCCGGATTTCAAGATCTAACTGTTTGAGCACATCCCTATTAGTGCCGGGGTACCGGAAACATACGCCGTCGAGTCGCACGGATGGCTCACCCGCTACGGGTCGCGACGGGTCCTCCGGTAGAGAATATTCGACCGGCCGCTGATTGATCCGGATACCACTTTGATTCGGAGTGTTCCGTTTAGTTTCGCTTCCCTGAGAGCTTGAGCTCCCTTCCGCTTTTCCTCCGGCGTCAGTAGCGGTTTTGGGTAGCCGTTCTAGCGCTTTCAAAGCAGAATGCGCCCGCTCAACTGCGGCCGCTGATTCTGGGCTCCCTGCCGTGGCCAGTCTCAGAAGCGCGGTGGCTGCAGTGGCAGCGCCTGCGACTGCTAGCGCGCCGGACATGGCCTGCATGAGAAGAAACCACAGTGCGCCAGCAAGTGCGGCGATGAGCGGAATATAGATCACAAGGGTCCGGACAGTTGACGAGGCTCCGGCCCGCCACAACGTCGATGTTGATCGCCACCACTCGTTATCGAATCGAGCCCGCAACCACTCACCGAATCCGAAGACCCGCAGTTCCTTTGCCGCTCCGCCCAGACCGAGCTCGTACGTGTACTCCGCCTCTCGCGCGGACCGTGTCGCAGTAACCCACGCCTGACCCTGGCGAGCCGATGCTCGGATCGACCACCACTCAACAAGAGCTACCGCGCTTAGTAGCAGCGCGGATGCAAACCATGAGAGCGTGTCCCCCACTATTGCAGCGGCCCCGAGCGCCAAAGTTCGTGACCTAATTAGTTCACCTAGCGGCTGCCAGCCGACCCAAACGGCTCGATTCCCGACTCGTTGCGCACGACGTGAATCGTCAAGGACTTGCTCTGAGCTCAAGTGTGCAATGTGAGGGCCGCTAACCATCACTGTCGTAATTGATTTGTAAATGTATATGTCCGAATCGAATACGAGACGTGACGCGGCCAGACGCGCGACGACTCCGAGCACTCCATCGAGTGTGAAGGCGAGCGCAAGGCCACCAACGAGCAAATAGACTCCCGGCACTAACTCTTGATCCGGTCCGACTAGTTGGCGTGTCAACTCACCTGCAGCGTCGCCAATAAGAAGCACGAGGAGTAGCGCGAAGAGCGCCCCGCCCATAGCGCTTGCCAGAAGAACTATTCCCCACTTGCGCGATACCAGGAATGCGAATCGTAATAGAGCAAACAAACAAATCTCCCTAACCTCGGTTCGCGCTGCACTACCGCCGAGATTGCCGATCAAGCCTGCCACTTCGCGTTCCCGAGGCAGGCTCGCACCGGGCATTCGCCGACCTCGGCCAGCAACCTAGTCCCACCACAATTCAGGCTCTCCTCAAACGCCTACGCTGCCGCCGGGTGATCGATCACTTAGTCCAAGGTAGCGGGTGATCGATCACCCTGGCAAGCATTTTCGTAACCTCGTGTTCATCGGAGGTTCAGGTTCAACCACACGTCCACTTCACTTGGCCTCACGGGGCGCGCCCCTCTCAGCTACAGGTGCCGGTTGTCCACCGGTGGGCTCAGTTCATGATCGCGAGCTCGCCCTCGGTCCCCGAGGGCCAGGCCGGGCGGGCGTAGATCAGCTCGGCCTTGTAGAGGCAGTTGACGACCTCGGCCGCCGCGTTGTCATACGAACCGCCGCGTGAACCGACCGATGCGGTGATCCCCGCCTGGGCCAGGTGCTCGGTGCAGCAGATGCCGACGCCCTGCCTGGGTGGGCTCAACCGGTGGCCGCAACACAAGAGGTCAAGGGGGTGTCATGAGACGACCGTCAAAGGTGGGAGACCGAGGTGGCCAAGCGTGGGCCGATGCGGTCACCGGGGCATCCAGGAGATCGTCGCACGAAGGAGCGCGCGTTCTGGGACGAGGCCGCCACAGGGAAGCTGCCGCGCAAGGCCGCCGAAGCGGTGGGTGTGGCGCAGGCCGTGGGGCAGCGGTAGTTCCGTCACACTGGCGGGATGTCACCGTATTCCTGGCCCCGAGATCTTGTCAGCAGCGCGCCGCGACTTCGGGGATCTCATCATCACCGAGGAGATCTACCGCGCGTTCATGCTTGAGGAGATAGTCCGCCGACAGCAACACTAGCCAAACGCCCTCTGAAACCCCTGGACTGCGGCACGGATGGGCGGCACCCGACTGGTGGCGCAGATCAGCTGCGTCCGGGCAGGATGTACGCCAGGCCCCCAAGGACTGACGCGATCACGGCCGATGTGACGGTGATGACACCGGCGACCTCGCCCACGAGCCGCAGGATTTGCCGCAGCGTTCGAAGTTTCCCGACCTCGTACGTGTTCGGGTTGAAGCCACTGCTGGTGGCTGCATCGAGCAACGAACCCCGGACGATGTCGTGGATCTCCTCGATCGCAGTCGGCGTGAGCTCGTCGGCCAGGATGTCCACGATCCGCTGCTCCTGCCCGGACAGTTCCAGACCGTTGCGGCGGCCTTGCGCCGCCCAGCGCCGCGTCAACCGCAGGCACCTCTCCTTGACCGCCAGCCGCTGAGTGACCGGGGGACGGATCCATCGCAGGATCCGAGCAGCGGCGTCCCCGAAGGACTGATAGCGGTCGAGCAAGCACATCACCCAGTACGCCGCCCGAGCACCGCCGAGCCCACCCACCCACACCCCTATGCCCACGCAGACGAGAGACACCAAGGCTGCGTCGAGGACCCCGGCGGTGGACCACCGACTAAGGAACACGATGGCTCCGAGCACCACCCCGTAGCCGAGCCCGAAGAGCATGAAGCCGAACTCATAGGTCGACGCGGTCCACTTCGCCAGCCGCCGCTGCTCGAGGACAAAGAGGCGCACGAGGTCGTCCTCGGTGAACCCGAGCTGCAGCAGCTGCTTGACGTCCCGCTGACGCTGCCCACGGCCCACACGTGCTGTACGCGCCCCCACTCGACTCCCCCACCTCGGCGCTCGCCGACTATCGCCTGCTCGCGCACGCTAGCAAGGGTGTCTGACATCGACGGACGAGACTGCGCGGCGACCGCGATCCTTACCGGCTGGCGGAGAGTCCTCTTTTGCGCAGGAGCACTGGTCGTCTAGTTGCCCTGAACAGCCCTCGCCCTCAGGCCCCAGCGCGTGCCCCAGGTTCCTGGGTGATCTTGTTGATGGATGCCACAAGGCATGCAGGGCGTAGGTCTCCCGCCGCCTGGCTCCCCACAGGCTAAGGCGGCCACCGCCGTGACGTCCGGACGGTCCGTCAGGGCCGTCGAGCAGGCGCAGACCCGCGGACTGCCGTGAGACGTCGTCGGAAGGCAGTCAGACTCTCCGCCAAGGCGGCTCGGAGCCGCGGGGGCTGCAAGATCGCCCGAAACGCAGCCAACGGCACGTCCACGTGGATTAGGAGGCCTGCTGGCGAAGGCAGGGGCTACTGAGCCTCCGACTGGCCATCCTCCCCTTGCCCGAAACTCACATGCAGCACCTTCCCGCGCTTTGCAGGGAAGACCAGGCCATTGCGTCCAGGTTGCGAGAAAGTCGCCAGGTGCTCTTTGAGGATTGGCACAACGAACGACGGTATTGCCACGTCCCGGTAGGAGGCGTCCGTCTTTGGTGGGCCGATCTGGTTGTACTGGCCCGGGATCTTCTGGTTCGCTGCGGTTCCTCGCACCGTTACCTTCGCCCGCGCCGGGTCCTCAATATCAAGATGCTGCCGCTGCAGTGCTCGCAGCTCTCCGTTGCGAAGTCCCGTGGCGATGGCCAGAGGCACGATCGCCTGAAGGTAGTCCGGCATCAGCTCGGTCATCTGCCACATCTGGTCTGGCGTCACCACAATGGGCGAATGCAGGGCCTTGTAGCGAAGGGCACCCTTGACCTTCGCCGGCGAAGCATCGAGCAGCTCATGCTCAACAGCATCGTTCAGGATCGAGGACAGTGTCTGATAGGCCGAGTACAGTGCGCCGCGCCCGTCCGACTTCCCTTGGCCATGCCACTTCCGCATCCGCGCTTCCTCGGCAAGCGTTGCGTCCAACTTGGTGTACCAATTGGTCACATCGAGCCGGGTCAGGTCCTTCAGAGGGATGTCGCCCAGTTCCGGAAGAATGCGCTTCTCCAGCGCCGTGTCGTACCGACGGCGAGTACCCCCGCGCAGGCGCTTGCCCTCGATCGACCGTCGCGCCCACTCACGCAACGTGATAGAGCGTTGCTCCGCGATGCGCGCCGCCAACTCACGTGCCTTCGGAGGCGTCCATTCACCACGGTCGATGAGAATGCGCTCTGCGTTGAGCCACGCCTCGGCCGCCATCTTGTCGCCGAACGATCGGTGGTGCTTCTCCGTGTCCGGGCCGGTGTACCGAGCACGGATGCTTGTGACCGCACCGGTCACCGGGCTCTTGCGCTCCTCGATGAGGCCGAATGTACGACGGGAAGGTTTGCGTGCCATGGGTGGGTCCTCTCGCCCACCAGGTGTACCCACCACGCCAGTCATCCCCGGTGGGACTTCGGCACCCCCACGCACAGCCTGAGCAAGGCCCGCCACCTGCGGACTCACCCTCGAGGGCGTGGGACTTCAGTGGGACTTCAGTGGGACTTCGGGTGGCCCCACGAGGCCACTTCTGTCCACGTCCGTCTCACGAGCCTCGAAGAGAATCACCAGGTCAGGCGGCATTCCCCGCGTTCAGGGGCCTGCCGCCTGACCTCGTCGATCCTCAGACGTTGAACCCCAGCATCCGCAGCTGCTCCTTGCCGTCGTCCGTGATCTTCTCCGGACCCCACGGCGGCATCCAGACCCAGTTGACCCGGAACCCGTCCACGATGCCCTCGAGCGCCTGGGCGCTCTGGTCCTCGATCACGTCGGTCAGCGGGCACGCCGCGGACGTCAGCGTCATGTCGATGGTCGCGTGGTTGTTCTGGTCCACCTGGATGCCGTAGATCAGGCCCAGGTCCACGACGTTGATGCCCAGCTCGGGGTCGATCACGTCGCGCATGGCCTCTTCGACGTCCACCACGGTGGTCGGCGACGCGGCAGCCGCCGCTCCCTGCCCGACGTCGGTGCTCGCCTCGGTCATCGCATCTCTCCTCAGCTCGTGGCCAGCGCGCCGCTGCGCGCCAGCGAGTCCTTGAGCGCCGCCCAGCCGAGCAGCGCGCACTTGATCCGGGCGGGGTACTGGGACACGCCCGTGAAGGCGGTCGCGTCGCCGAGGGCGTCCTCGGCGGCGTCGTCGTCCAGGCCCTTGCCGCGGGACGACATCAGGTCGTGGAACAGGCCGTCCAGCCGCGCCACCTCGGCGAGGTCCGCGCCTTCGACGAGCGAGGTCATGACGGACACGGACGCCTGCGAGATGGAGCATCCCTGCCCCTCCCAGGAGACGCCTGCCACGGAGCCCTCCGGCGTGACGTCGACCCGGAGGGTCACCTCGTCACCGCACGTGGGGTTCACCTGGTGCGACTCCCCCGCGAGGTGTCCCGCCACGGAGGCGACGTCGACGAGCCCGCGGCCCACCGGGTGCTTCGCGTGGTCCAGGATCACCTGCTGGTACATCTGCTCGAGCGTGCTCACGACGCTGCCTCTCTCGATCTCACCGAACCAGATCTCCTCGAAGAGATCACTCTGCTCCGAAGAACGCGCGGACCCCCGCCAACGCTTCCCGGAACGCGACAACTTCTTCGACCGTCGTGTAGACCGACGCCGACGCGCGCGCCGTGGCGGCCACGCCGAACCGGCGGTGCAGCGGCTGCGCGCAGTGGTGGCCCACCCGCACGGCGATGCCCTTGTCGTCCAGCACCTGCCCGACGTCGTGCGCGTGCACGCCGTCCACCACGAACGAGACCACGGCGAGGCGGTCCGCGGTGTCGAGCGGGCCGATCACCCGGACGCCCGGGATGTCGGCGATCTTGAGCATCTCGGCCGCGAGCTCGGACTCGTGCCGGGCCACGCCCGCCATGCCGAGCTCGCCGAGGTACTGCGCCGCGCAGCCCATGCCCACGGCCTGCGCCACCATCTGGGTGCCGGCCTCGAACCGCTGCGGCGGCGGCGCGTAGGTGGTGGTCTCCATGGTGACCACCTCGACCATGGACCCGCCGGTCACGGTCGGCGGCATGGCCTCCAGCAGCTCGCGCCGCCCGTACAGGGCACCGACACCGGTGGGGCCGAGCATCTTGTGCCCGCTGAACGCGGCGAAGTCGACGCCGAGCGCGTGGAGGTCCACCGGCAGGTTCGGCACGGACTGGCACGCGTCCAGCACCGTGAGGGCCCCGACGCGCCGGGCCGCCGCGACGAGCGTGTCCACGGGCGCGATCGCGCCGGTCACGTTCGACACGTGCCCGAACGCCAGGACCTTGGTCCGCTGCGTGACGATCGAGTCGAGGTCCGTGAGGTCGAGCCGGCCGTCGTCCGCCACCGGGATCCAGCGCAGGACGGCGCCCGTGCGGGCGGCCAGCTCCTGCCACGGCACGAGGTTGGCGTGGTGCTCCGCCTCGGTGACCACGATCTCGTCGCCCGGCGCGAGCCGGAACCGCGCCGCGGCCTCTCCCCCGCGACCCAGGGTCGCGTTGGAGAAGGCGTAGGCCACGACGTTGATCGCGGCGGTGGCGCCCGGCTGCCAGACGATCTCGCCCTCGTCCGCGCCGACGAACGCGGCCACAGCCGCGCGCGCCTGCTCGAACGCCTCGGTGGCCTCCTCGGCGAGGAAGTGCGCGCCGCGGTGGACCGCGGCGTTGCGCTGCTCGTAGAAGTCCACCTCGGTGTCCAGCACCACCTGGGGTTTCTGGGAGGTGGCGGCGGAGTCCAGGTACACGAGGGGCCGGCCACCCCGCACCGTGCGCTCGAGCAGCGGGAAGTCCGCGCGGACGGCGGCCAGCTCGGCCGTGGAGAGCCCGGCGGGTGCGTCACCCGGACGCACGGTGGTGGTGGTCATGTTGTCCCCTCGCAGAACCTGGAAGATCGGGCGGTGGCGGGTCAGGCCGAAGCCGTGGCGCCCGCGCCGACGTACTTGTCGTAGCCCTCTTCCTCGAGGCGGTCGGCCAGCTCGGGGCCGCCCTCCTCGGCGATCTTGCCGTCCACGAAGACGTGCACGAAGTCAGGCTTGATGTAGCGCAGGATGCGCGTGTAGTGCGTGATGAGCAGGACACCGACCTCGGTGTTCTCCTTGGCGCGGTTCACGCCCTCGGACACGATGCGCAGCGCGTCGACGTCGAGGCCGGAGTCGGTCTCGTCGAGGATGGCGAAGCGCGGCTTGAAGAGCTCCATCTGCAGGATCTCGTGGCGCTTCTTCTCACCACCGGAGAAGCCCTCGTTCACGGAGCGCTCGGCGAAGGCCGGGTCCATGCGCAGGTTCTCCATCGCGCCCTTGACCTCCTTGCCCCAGGTGCGCAGGGCGGGGGCGGTGCCGTCGATGGCGGTCTTGGCGGTCCGCAGGAAGTTCGCGACGGAGACGCCGGAGACCTCGACCGGGTACTGCATGGCGAGGAAGAGGCCGGCGCGGGCGCGCTCGTCGACGGTCATGGCCAGCAGGTCCTCGCCGTCGAGCGTGACGGTGCCCGAGGTGACCGTGTACTTGGGGTGGCCGGCCAGGGCCGAGGCGAGCGTGGACTTGCCGGAGCCGTTGGGGCCCATGATCGCGTGGGTCTCACCGCTGGCGATGGTCAGGTCGACACCGCGCAGGATCGGCTTGGGGCCTTCCTTGGTCTCGACGCTGACGTGCAGGTCGCGGATCTCGAGGGTGGGCATATCGGTTTACTCCAGGGTTGCGGGAAAGTCAGGGGTCAGGAGACGGGCACGGTGACGTCGATGTCGACGAGCACCTTGTCGCCGTCGATGGTCACCGGGTAGACCGGCACGGGGCGCATCGCGGGGAGCTGGACGGGCATGCCGGTCCGCAGGTCGAACTGCGACCCGTGCAGCCAGCACTCCACCAGGCAGCCCTCCACCTCGCCGTCGGACAGCGAGACGGCGCCGTGGGAGCAGATGTCCGAGACGGCGTGGAAGACGCCGTCCGCGTCACGGGCGACCGCGACCGGGACCGGGGCGCCGTCGGCGCCGTCGAGCTCCACGAGCATCGCCTCCTCCGGTCCCAGGTCGTCGGTCATGCACGCCAGCTGCGCGGTCATGCGGCCGGTGCCCCGGTGATCACGCTCATCGACTTCTCCAGCTCGGCCTCGATGGAGGCCAGCAGGCGCTCCTCGACGGACGGGACGCCGATCTCGTGGATGAGCTCGGCGAAGAAGCCGCGCACGACCAGGCGACGGGCCTCGATCTCGGGGATGCCCCGGGCCTGGAGGTAGAAGAGCTGCTCGTCGTCGAACCGGCCGGTGGCGCTGGCGTGGCCCGCGCCGGCGATCTCGCCGGTCTCGATCTCGAGGTTCGGCACCGAGTCCGCACGCGCGCCGTCCGTGAGGACCAGGTTGCGGTTGAGCTCGTAGGTGTCGGTGTTCTCGGCGTTCGCGCGGATCAGCACGTCGCCCACCCACACGGTGTGCGCGCCGGAGCCCTGCAGGGCGCCCTTGTAGGTCACGCGGGACTTGCAGTCCGGCACCGCGTGGTCCACGAAGAGGCGGTGCTCCTGGTGCTGGTCGGTGTCCGCGAAGTAGAGGCCCACCATCTCGACCTCACCGCCCGTGGCGGTGAACTCGGCGTCCGGCGTGATGCGCACGACGTCGCCGCCGAACGTCACCACGACGTGCTTGAGCTTCGCGTCGCGGCCCAGGCGGGCCCGGTGCGAGGAGGCGTGCACGGCGCCGTCGGCCCAGTCCTGGACGCTGACGACGGTCAGGTGCGCGCCGTCCTCGACCACGATCTCGACGGTCTCGGCGAGCGAGCCGACGCCGTTGTGGTCGATGACCACCACGGCCTCCGAGTGCTGCTCGGCGCGGACCAGCACGTGGGCCGCGGTCGCGTCGGACGAGACGCCCTCCAGGCGCACGGACGTCACCTCGGAGGCCACGGCCTCCTTCGGGATCGTCACGATCGTGGCCTGCTCGAACGCGTTCCACGCCGTGACGGCGGTGCGGTCGCCGGGCTTGCCGGCGGTGCCCAGGCGGGCGTCGTCACGGGCGACGGTCTCCACCGTCACCTCGGGGGCCGGGGCCACCTCGACGGTGACACCCGAGGTGCCCAGGTCCGCCTGGAACAGCGGCTGGAGGCGGTCCGCCGGGGAGAAGCGCCACTCCTCCTCGCGGCCGTGCGGGACAGGGATGTCCTCCAGGGAGAACGACGTGAGGCGCTCTGCTCGCGAGCCCTGGGGCTTGACGGCGCCGTGGGAGTGGGCGCCGTCGGCAACAGCGCGCGAGTGATCGGTCGTGAGAGTCATGTCAGCCGACGGACCCTTCCATCTGCAGCTCGATGAGGCGGTTGAGCTCGAGCGCGTACTCCATGGGCAGCTCGCGCGCGATGGGCTCGACGAACCCGCGCACGATCATGGCCATGGCCTCGGTCTCCTCCATACCCCGGGACATGAGGTAGAACAGCTGGTCCTCGCTCACCCGCGAGACCGTGGCCTCGTGCCCCATGGACACGTCGTCCTCGCGGACGTCCACGTACGGGTAGGTGTCGCTGCGGGAGATCTGGTCCACCAGCAGCGCGTCGCAGAGGACGTTGGACGCGGAGTGGGAGGCGCCCTCGAGCACCTGCACCAGACCGCGGTACGACGTGCGGCCGCCGCCGCGCGCCACGGACTTGCTGACGATCGACGAGGACGTGTTCGGCGCCGCGTGGACCATCTTGGCGCCGGCGTCCTGGTGCTGGCCCTCGCCCGCGAAGGCGATGGACAGCGTCTCGCCGCGGGCGTGCTCGCCCAGCAGGTAGATCGCCGGGTACTTCATGGTGACCTTCGAGCCGATGTTGCCGTCGACCCACTCCATGGTGGCGCCCTCGGCAGCGGTGGCCCGCTTGGTGACCAGGTTGTACACGTTGTTCGACCAGTTCTGGATCGTCGTGTAGCGAACGCGCGCGTTCTTCTTGACGACGATCTCGACCACCGCGGAGTG
The DNA here is from genome assembly GCF_049532985.1 of Promicromonospora sp. MS192. Classification (GTDB taxonomy): domain Bacteria; phylum Actinomycetota; class Actinomycetes; order Actinomycetales; family Cellulomonadaceae; genus Promicromonospora. The sequence goes on from NZ_CP186693.1 coordinate 2,552,405, forward strand.
CAGCGAGTCGGACGTGTAGATCGGGGCGGTGCAGCCCTCGACGTAGTGCACGTACGAGCCCTCGTCCGCGATGATCAGCGTGCGCTCGAACTGGCCCATGTTCTCGGTGTTGATCCGGAAGTAGGCCTGCAGCGGGATCTCCACGTGCACGCCCGGCGGCACGTAGACGAACGACCCGCCGGACCACACGGCCGAGTTCAGCGCGGCGAACTTGTTGTCGCCCGCCGGGATGACCGTGCCGAAGTACTCCTGGAAGAGCTCCGGGTAGTCGCGCAGGCCCGTGTCGGTGTCGACGAAGATGACGCCCTGCTCCTCCAGGTCCTCACGGATCTGGTGGTAGACGACCTCGGACTCGTACTGGGCCGCGACACCCGCGACGAGGCGCTGCTTCTCCGCCTCCGGGATGCCGAGCTTGTCGTAGGTGGCCTTGATGTCCTCGGGCAGCTCCTCCCAGGAGGTGGCCTGCTTCTCCGTGGACCGCACGAAGTACTTGATCTTGTCGAAGTCGATGCCCGACAGGTCGGAGCCCCAGCTCGGCATCGGCTTCTTGCCGAACAGGCGCAGCGCCTTGAGACGCTGGTTCAGCATCCACTCGGGCTCCTTCTTCAGGGCCGAGATGTTGCGGACCACGTCCTCGTTCAGGCCACGCTGGGCGATCGCGCCGGCTTCGTCGCTGTCGTGCCAGCCGTACTCGTAGGCGCCGATGCTGGCGATGATCTCGTCGTCGGAGCGCTGCTCTGGCGCTTGCGTTTCTGCGCTCATCACTTTCCTTCGGTGGGGGTCGTGGCGGGAGTGGTCAGGTGCACGGGGATGTTCGTGGTGCAGGCGTGCGCGCCGCCCGCGATGGTCGCGAGCCGTTGCACGTGCGAGCCGAGCAGCTCGCTGAACGCGCGGGCCTCCTGCTCGCACAGCTCCGGGAACTCCTCGGCCACGTGCTGGACCGGGCAGTGCCCCTGGCAGAGCTGGACGGCCGGGGCCACGACACCGGCCGTGGGGCCGGTCAGCGGCGCCGGGACCGGACGCACGGAGGCGGCGTAACCGTCCGCAGACAGGAGCTGGACGAGCTGGGCCGCCCGCCCCTCGGCGGTGTCGGCCGTGAGGTGCGGGGCGTAGCTGCGGGCGACGGCGTCGAACCGCTGCCGGGCGAAGCCGGCCACGGCATCGCTGCCGCCCGTGTCCCGCAGGAACCGCAGGACCTGCCGGGCGATCTCCTGGTAGCCGCCCGCGAGCTCGGACTGGCCGCCGCTCGTGACGACGTACCGGCGGGCCGGGCGACCGCGGCGCGGCGCACCCGACGGCAAGGCCTCGTGGACCGTGATCTTGCCGTCCTCCTCCAGGAGGGTGAGGTGCCGGCGCACGGCCGGGGCCGTCAGCTCCAGGACCGCGGCGAGCGCGCCGGCCGTGACCGGGCCGCGAGACGCCACGAGCTCGAGCACCCGCCGGCGGGTGGTGCCGTCGGTCTCGTGGCTCGCCACGTGGCCGGCCGCCACCTGCGTCGGTGCGCTCATGCTGGTCACCTCCCCGTCGGTCCCGGGGCAGACCTCACCCCGCGTACGTACGCCCTCGCGAGCGCCTGTGCTTTTGAGAACATCCTTGTTCCCTAATTCGAGATGCGCAAGGAAGGCGAGCCTCAGTTACCGCCGATCGCGACACATCTCACACGGACGGCACACACCCGGCGCACCCACCGCGACGACGACGCCTCCGGCCGCCGCCTACGATTGTGCGGTGCCCTTGCCCGACGCGCCCGCGATCGACCCCGCCCAGGCGGCCACCGCGGACGCCACCACCAGCCCCGCCGGCCCCGCCGTCCAGGTGCGCGGCCTCGTCAAGCGCTACGACGGCCGCGCCGTCGTGGACGGCCTCGACCTCGTCGCACGACCGGGCGCCGTCACCGCCGTGCTGGGCCCCAACGGCGCGGGCAAGACCACCACGATCGAGTGCTGCGAGGGCCTGCGCTCCCCCGACGCCGGCACCGTGCGCGTGCTCGGCCTCGACCCCGTCGCCGACGCCCGTGCCCTGCGGCCGCGCGTCGGCGTCATGCTGCAGGACGGCGGCCTGCCCACCGGGGTGCGCGCGCTGGAGCTGCTGCGCCACGTCTCCGCCATGTACGCCGCACCGCGCGCCGTCGGCGAGCTCGCCGACCGCCTCGGCCTGCACGCCTTCGCCCGCACCACGGTGCGCCGCCTGTCCGGCGGGCAGCGGCAGCGTGTGGCGCTCGCCGCCGCGGTGATCGGCCGGCCCGAGGTCGTGTTCCTCGACGAGCCCAGCGCCGGCATGGACCCGCAGAGCCGGCGCGCCGTCTGGGACCTCGTGCGCGAGCTGCGGGCCGACGGCGTCGCCATCGTGCTCACCACCCACCTGATGGACGAGGCCGCCGACCTGGCCGACCACGTGCATGTCGTCGACCACGGCCGGGTGATCGCGTCGGGCACGGTCCGCGAGCTGACGGACGGCGGCGCCGGCCCGGCCTCGATCCGCGTGGAGGCCACGCCCGGCCTGGACCTCACCCCGCTCCGCACCACCCTCCGCCCGGGCGAGTGGGTGGTCGGCGAGGGCGAGCCCGGGGTGTACACCGTGACCGGGCCCGTCGACCCGGCGGCGCTCGCCGCCGTGACCGGGTGGCTCGCCGGACAGGGCGTGCTCGCCCGGTCGGTCACCACGGGCAGCCGGACGCTCGAGGACGTGTTCCTCGACCTCACCGGGAGGAACCTGCGATGAGCACCGACACGGCGCCCGCCACGCCCGCTGCCGTACCCGCAGCACGCGCCGCCGCCGCTCCCGTGGTGCGCCGGATCGCGGCCCAGGCGTCCTTCGAGACCCGGGCGATCCTGCGCAACGGCGAGCAGCTCCTGGTGACGATCGTGCTGCCGGTGCTGGTCCTGGTGGCCCTCGTGCGCACGTCGTTCATCGACCTGGACACGCACGGGCTCTCGCGCGTCGACTTCGTGACGCCCGGCGTGCTCGCGCTGGCCGTGATGTCCACGGCGTTCACGTCCCAGGCCATCGCCACCGCGTTCGACCGGCGCAACGGCGTGCTGCGGCTCATGGCCACGACGCCGCTCGGCCGCACCGGGCTGCTGGCCGGCAAGGTGCTCGGCGTGCTCGCCGTCGAGGTGGTGCAGGTGGTCGTCATCGCCGGCGTCGCCCTGGCCCTCGGGTGGCAGCCCGAGCTGGGGGCACTGCCCGCCGTGCTCGGCGCGGGGCTGCTGGGCACCGCCGCGTTCACGGCCCTGGCCCTGCTGCTGGCGGGGACCTTGCGCGCGGAGGGTGTGCTCGCCGTGGCCAACCTCGTGCTCGTGCTGCTCACGGTGGGCGGCGGGGTGCTGCTGCCCGCGCAGCAGCTCGCAGGACCGCTCGCGCACGCGGCGGTGCTGCTGCCGTCCGGCGCGCTGGGCGAGGCGATGCGCGGCGCGCTGCTGCACGGCGCCGTACCCCCGTTCTCGGTAGTGGTGCTGCTGGCCTGGACGGCGGCGCTGGGAGCCGGGGCCGCTCGGTTGTTCCGCTGGCACTGAGCCGGCGTCCGGGCCCTGCGGGGCACCGCGCCCGGGGCTCGTCGGGGGAAACGCGTACCTCACCTCATACGCGGGAGGTATGACCTTTTCGTGGGGTTGGCGGGTGAAATTCGCCCATTTAGGGTTCACTTCACCTACATTCCCCAGGGAGGCAGCGTGACTTCCACTCACAGCAACCGCCGTCGGCTGATCGTCGGTGCCGGTATCGCCCTCGCCCTCGCGGCGGCCCCGGCCGCAGCGGCCGTGGCCTCGGCGACGCCGGACGAGGCGCCGGCACCCGTCGCGGGCGCGCTGGTCGAGGACTCGTACATCGTGGTCCTCAAGGACAGCGATGTCAGCGAGAGCCAGGTCCGCAGCACCGCCAGCAGCCTGGTGCAGGAGTACGGCGGCCAGGTGCGCCACTCGTACACGAACGCGGTGCGCGGCTTCTCCGCGTCGATGTCGGCGGCACAGGCCGAGCGGCTCGAGGCCGACCCGTCGGTCGCGTACGTCGAGCAGAACCGCGTCATGACGGCCACCGACACGCAGTCACCGGTGCCTTCCTGGGGCCTGGACCGGATCGACCAGGAGAGCCTGCCGCTGGACGACTCGTACACGTACGGGAACTCCGGCAGCGGCGTCACCGCCTACATCGTCGACACGGGCATCCTCACCACCCACGAGGACTTCGGCGGCCGTGCGGTCAGCGGTACCGACACCGTGGACAACGACGACGACGCCACCGACTGCGCGGGCCACGGCACGCACGTCGCGGGCACGGTCGGCGGGGCGGCGCACGGCGTGGCCAAGGAGGTCTCGCTCGTCGCGGTCCGCGTGCTGGACTGCAGCGGTTCGGGCACCTACGACGGCGTCATCGCCGGCATCGACTGGGTGACCGCCGACCACGAGGCCGGCGAGCCGGCCGTGGCCAACATGTCGCTCGGCGGCGGCTTCTCGCAGGCCGTGAACGACGCCGTGTCCGCCGCCGTCGCCGACGGTGTCACGTTCGCCCTGGCGGCGGGCAACGACTACGCGGCCGACGCGTGCGACGGCTCGCCGGGCTCCACCCCGGAGGCCCTCACGGTCGGTGCCACCGAGGACACGGACGCCCGTGCCGAGTACTCGAACATCGGCAGCTGCGTGGACATCTTCGCGCCGGGCAGCGACATCACGTCGGCCTGGTACACCGGGGACACCGCCACCAACACCATCAGCGGTACCTCGATGGCCACGCCGCACGTCGCGGGCGCCGCAGCGCTCGTCCTCGGCGGCAACCCGGCCGCGACGCCGGCCGAGGTCGGCGACGCGCTGACGGGCTCCGCGCTGCAGGACGTCGTGACCGACCCGGGCACGGGCTCGCCGAACCTGCTGCTGAACGTCAGCGGTCTCTGACCCCAGGACCCCTGTCGGACGCTCAGGTCACCCAGGTGACCTGAGCGTCCGACGCGTCCTGACAGCTCGTCGGCAAAGAATCACACCCGGTGCGGCACCGGCACGGAAGGCGACGGCGCCCACGGGCACTAGCGTGGACCCGTGACCGCACCCGCAGCCCCCACCTCCTGGCTCCACGCGCTCCCCGCGCGTGTGGACCGCATTCGCCACTGGACCCGCGCCGTCCTGATCGCGAACCTGATCGGCCAGATCGGCATCATCGGCACCGGTGGCGCCGTGCGCCTGACCGACTCGGGCCTGGGCTGCTCCACCTGGCCGCAGTGCGAGCCGGGCAGCTTCACGCCGCAGTTCCACGAGGCGACGACGCTGCACCCGTACATCGAGTTCGGCAACCGCACGCTGACCGGTGTGCTGGGGGTCATCGCGGTGCTGCTCGCGGTGTTGGTGTGCACCGACCTGAAGCGGTCCGCGTCGTACCGGATGCTCGGCCTGGCGCCGATCGTGCTGGTGATGATGCAGGCCCTGATCGGCGGCATCGTGGTGCTCCTCCACCTGCACCCCGGCTGGGTGTCCCTGCACTTCGGCGTCTCGGGCGCGCTGGTCGCGTTCTCCCTCTACCTGTTGCACCGGCACGGCGAGGGCGACGGCGCCCCGCGGCTCGTGGTCTCCCCGCGCGTGCGCAACCTGGCCTGGGCGCTGGCAGGGCTGACCGCCGTCGTCGTGGTGCTCGGCGTGCTGACCACCGGGGCCGGCCCGCACAGCGGTGACTCCGAGGTGGGCTACCGGTTCGCCATCGACCCGGCGCTCCTGACCAGGTGGCACGCCGCTGCGGTGTGGGCGTTCACGATCGTGCTGGTGGGGTTCCTCGCGGCGGTGCGCCGCGGGCCCGCCGCCGTGCGGCGTGCGGCCGTGCTCCTGCTGGTGATCACGCTGGCGCAGGGCGCCATCGGATACGTCCAGTACTTCACCGACCTGCCGGAGCTGCTGGTCGGGCTGCACATGATCGGCGCCGCCGCACTCATCGCGGGCACCACCCGGGTGTGGCTCACGACCCGGGTGCGCTGAGCGCGTCACCCGCGGACCCGACCAGGCCGTGCTCGTACGCCGCGATGACGAGCTGCGCGCGGTCACGGGCGTGCAGCTTGGCCAGCAGACTGCCGATGTGCGACTTGACCGTGCCCCTCGAGATCGTGAGCGCCGTGCCGATCTCGTCGTTGGACAGGCCGCGGCCGACCTGCGTCAGCACCTCGGTCTCGCGCTCGGTCAGCACGTCCGGACCGCGCGCCGGCCGCGCCGGTCCGGGCCGGTCCAGGTAGTGGGCCACCAGGCGCTGCAGGATGCTCGGCGCGAAGAGTGACTCGCCCGCGCGCGTACGCCGGACGGCGTCCACCAGCCGCTCGGGTTCCGCGTCCTTGAGGAGAAACCCGCTGGCTCCCGCCCGCAGGGCGGCGTGCACGTGCTCGTCGAGCTCGAACATGCTGAGCACCAGCACACGTGTCCCCGCCAGGGCCGGGTCGGCGACGATGCCGCGGGTCGCGTCGATGCCGTCACCGTCGGGCATCCGGATGTCCATGAGCACGACGTCGGGCCGCAGCCGGGCCGCCTGCGCCACGGCGGTGGCACCCGTGTGGGCCTCGCCCACGACCGTGAGGTCGGGCGCCCCGTCGATGACGAGCCGCAGGCTGTGCCGGATGAGGGGCTGGTCGTCCACCACGAGCACCCTGGTCCGGTCGCTCATGGTCGCTCGGGGCGCGCGGCCGGTACGTCGTCCGTGCCGTCGGGCAGGCGGGCCGTGACACGGAAGCCCGGGCCGACCTGGCCTGCCTCGACGCTGCCACCCAGGGCCGCCGCCCTCTCGCGCAGGCCAGGCAGACCCTGGCCCGCTCCTCGGTGCGGCTGCCAGCCGGCCACCGGACCGTCGTCCTCCGCGACGACCACCAGCGTGCCGGATTCGCGACCGACCGTGACGCGGGCGACGGTCGGCCCCGCATGCCGGGCCGTGTTGGCGAGGCTCTCCCGGACGATCGCGCACACGGTGAGCTGGACGCCGGCCGACACGTCGGCCAGGTCTGCGGCGGTCAGGACGGCCCGGACGCCGCCGGCCCGTGCGTCCTCGACGATCTGTGGCAGGTCCGCCAGGCGTTCCGCGGGCCGCAGGGGCGGCGCCTCACCGCCGGGAGCCCGGAGCACCGTGAGCATGCGGCGCAGCTCGGTGGTCGCCGCCCGTCCGGTCCGTTCGATGTCCGCCAAGGCTCGCACACGTTCCACGTCGCCCGCGGGGCCCTCCAGCGTGCGCGCGGCGGCAGCACGCACCGTGATCAGCCCCAGCCCGTGAGAGGCGAGGTCGTGCAGGTCGCGGGCGATGCGCAGCCGCTCGGCCTGCGCGGCACGTTCGGCCGCCCATGCCGTGAGGTCCTCCTCGTAGGCCCGGCGCTGCCGGCCCGACGTGGACAGTGCCCAGACGAGCACGAAGAACGTGACCACGGCGCCGACGAGCGCGGTGACCGCGACGGCGACGGGCCGCTCGACGCCGGTGGTCGCGAGCACGACGCCGAGCACCGCGAGGGCGAGGGCCGCGGTGAGCCACACCCGCGAGCGCAGCACGGGTCGAGCAGTCGTTTCCACCCGGCCGAGTCTAGGTTTCCCCGGGGTGCGGCACATCGGACCCAGGTCCGACAGACCATGGTCCGATCGGCCGCGCGAAGTCCTGCCCTGGGTCCGATGACGCGGCAGTGCGCGAGAGCTGGGATGGGGGCATGCTCCTCATCGAAGAAGTCGTCAAGCGGCACGGACCGCGCACCGTCCTCGACCGGGTCAGCCTGCGGGCCCGGCCCGGGCGGGTCACAGCGTTCCTCGGCCCCAACGGCGCCGGCAAGTCGTCGACGCTGCGCGTCCTGCTCGGCCTCGACCGGCCCGACGGCGGCCGGGCCCTGGTCGGCGGGCGCCCCTACCGCGACCTCCGCGACCCGTTGCGTACGGTCGGGTCGATGCTCGACGGCTCGGGCGCGCACCGCTCCCGCAGAGCGCGGGACCACCTGTCGTGGGTCGCGCGGAGTAACGGCATCCCGCGGCGACGGGTCGACGAGGTGCTGGAGCAGGTCGGGCTCGCCGGGTCGGGCCGGGTCCGGGTCGGCCGGTACTCGCTCGGCATGGGGCAGCGTCTCGGTCTGGCGGCGGCGCTGCTCGGCTCGCCGGAGGCACTCGTGCTGGACGAGCCGGTCAACGGGCTCGACCCGGAGGGCATCCGCTGGATCCGTGGCCTGCTGCGCCGCCATGCCGACGGCGGGGGCACCGTGCTGCTCTCGAGCCACCTGATGAGCGAGGTGGCCGGCGTCGCAGACGACCTGGTGGTGATCGCCGCCGGGCGCGTCGTGGCCACCGGGACCCTGGCCGAGGTCACTGCGGGCCACCCGAGCCTGGAGGACGCGTTCTTCGCGCTCACGGGCAGCACGCAGGAGGTGGACCGATGAGCCTTCCGGGCGCGTTCGCCGCGGAGTTGCGGAAGCTGTCGACGTTGCCGGCCGGGCAGATCGCGGTAGCGGGCACCGTGCTCGGCTCGGTGGGCATCACGCTGCTCAACGCCGTCTCCACCCGCGCCGGCCTGGAGGCCGGTTCGGCAGGCCCCACGACGTTCACCTCCGCGTTCGAGGTCGGGTACGCGGCCGTCCCGCTGGGCACGGTGGGTGCCGTGGTCGTCGGCGTGATCGCGATGAGCAGCGAGTACGCGGCGAACAGCTCCGACGCCGGCGCCGGTCGGCAGATCACCGCCTCGCTCGCCGCCGTGCCCCGCCGTGGCCACGTGCTCACCGCGAAGGCACTGGCGGTCGCCCTGCTCGTCGCGGCGACGGCGGTGGTGACGGTGCCGGTGAGCGCCGGGGTCGCCGCGCTCGTGATCGGGGACGCGGGTGATGCGCTCCCGCTCGGCGTCGCCCTGGCCCGCATGCTCGGTGCGGCCCTGTACTGGATATTGACGGGCCTCATCGCGCTCGCCGTCACGGTGCTGGCTCGCAGCGGGCTGGTTCCGCTGGTGGTCCTCGTGGCGAACAGCTCCCTCGTGTCGGTCTCGCTGCTGCTGACCACCGTCACTCCGCTCGCCCACTGGCTGCCGGACCTGGCCGGGCGCCGGCTCCTCGGCGGCCTGTCCACGGTCGAGGGCGGTCTCGACGCCGGTCCCGGTGCGCTCGTGATGGCCGCCTGGGCGTTCGGGCTCCTGGCCGTGGCGGGCGTCGTGCTCTCGCGGCGGGACGCGTGATCGCGGTGCGCCTCGCCCGTGTCACCGCGGCAGAGCTCGACAAGCTCCGGAGCCTGCCCGTGGTCATCCTCACGGTGGCCGGCACGGTGGCGGCCGGGGTCGTGCTCGCCGTCGCCCTCACCGCGGTGTCCGCACAGGGTGCGGGGCCGGTGACCCCGCCCGTCGCCACCGTGTCGGCGGGTCTCCCGTACGTCCAGGCAGGCCTGCTCCTCCTCGGGGTGCTGCCGGTCGCCCAGGAGTACACGGGCCGGCAGCTCGGGACCACGCTCGCGGCCGTCCCGCACCGGGGTGTGCTCCTGACGGCAAAGACGGTGGCGGCGCTCGCGGTGCTGGCATTCACCGCAGCCGTGGCCGTGGGTGCGATGACGATCGCCGCCCTGGTCACGGCCCGGTTGGTCGGCGAGCCTGCCGTCGCGATCGGGGCGGCGTCGGCCGGTGCGGGTGGGGAATCCGTGTCGCTCGCCGGCGCCGGCGCCTACCTGGTGCTGATCGGTCTGCTCGCCCATGGCACGGCGCTGCTGGTCCGTCACCTCGTTCCTGCGCTCGTGGCGGTGCTCGGGCTCGTGCTGATCATGTCGCCCCTGCTCGGCGGGCTCACCCGGCACGCCCGCTGGCTGCCGGACCGTGCGGCCGCGCAGCTCTACCAGCCCACCGACACGGTGCTCACGGAGCTGACCGGCGGCCTGGTCGCGCTCGCGTGGATCGTCGTGCTCGTCGGTGGGGCCGCCGTGCGGTTCGTCCGACGTGACCCGTGAGCAAGGCGTGACCCGTGACAGACCGGTGGCCGGGCGTGACAGCGGTCTGACAGTGCCGTGCGAGCGGCCCCGCGCACGCTGGGGACCATGAACACGAACGCGATCGAGGCACAGGGCCTCGTCAAGGTCTTCGGCGACAACCGCGCCGTGGACGGCGTCGACCTCACCGTCCGCACCGGGACGGTCTACGGGGTGCTCGGACCCAACGGTGCGGGCAAGACCACGACCATCCGCATGCTCGCCACCCTGCTGCGACCTGACGGTGGCGAGGCGCGCGTGCTCGGGTACGACGTGGTCCGCGACGCCGCCGCCGTGCGCTCCCTCATCGGCGTGACGGGGCAGTATGCCTCCGTCGACGAGACGCTGAGCGCCACCGAGAACCTGGTGGTCTTCGGACGCCTGCTGGGCCTGTCGGCGCGGGCCGCCAGGGCCAAGGCCGCCGAGCTGCTGGAGGAGTTCTCCCTGACGGAGGCTGCGAGACGGCCCCTGCGCGAGTACTCGGGCGGCATGCGGCGCAGGCTCGACCTGGCGGCGAGCCTGATCGCCAGGCCCCCGCTCATCTTCCTCGACGAACCCACCACCGGCCTCGACCCCCGCACCCGCAACCAGATGTGGGACACCATCCGCCGGCTGGTCGCGGACGGTTCCACCGTGCTGCTGACCACCCAGTACCTCGACGAGGCGGACCAGCTCGCCGACCGGATCGCCGTCATCGACCGCGGCACGGTCGTGGCCGAGGGGACCGCCGACGAGCTCAAGGCCACCGTCGGCGCCCAGTCGCTCCAGGTCGGGCTCGCCGAGCACGGCGACCTGGGCACCGCGCTCGGCCTGGTGCAGCAGGTGTTCGGCACCGCCGGGTCGGTGACGCCCGAGGGGCAGCGGATCACGGTCCCGGTCCCCCACGCCGAGGCCGTCACCGACCTGCTCGTCCGGTTCCGCGAGGCGGGTGTGCCCATCGCCTCCGTCAGCCTCGACAAGCCGAGCCTGGACGAGGTCTTCCTCACCCTCACGGGCCACGCGGCCGACGGCGACGCCGTCACGCCCGGGAGCCCCGCCGACACCCCGAACCACACCGAGAAGGTGACCGCATGACCACCGCCACCGTCGCCCCTGCGCCGATGCTGACCCGGCCGGGCCGGATCAGCCTCGCCACCACCCTCTCGCAGTCGGTCACCATGGCCTACCGCGGGCTGCTCAAGGTCCGGCACACGCCCGAGCAGCTCATCGACGTGACGATCCAGCCCATCATCTTCACGCTGATGTTCACCTACCTGTTCGGCGGCGCCGTCTCGGGCAGCGTGGCTGCCTATCTGCCGCTGATCATCCCCGGGATCCTGGCGCAGACCGTCATCACGGCGTCCGTGGTGACCGGCGTGCAGCTCCGCGAGGACATGGACAAGGGCGTGTTCGACCGGTTCCGTTCCCTGCCGATCGCCCGCATCGCACCGCTCGCCGGCGCGCTGCTCGCCGACACGGTCCGGTACGTCGTGGCGACCACCATCACGTTCCTGACCGGGCTGGTCATGGGCTGGCGCCCCGGCGGCGGGTTCGGTGGCGTGGTGCTGGCCGGGCTGCTCGTCATCGTCTGCGCCTGGGCCCTGAGCTGGATCTTCGCCTACATCGGGGTGATCGCGCGGTCGGCCACGTTCGTGCAGGGCGTGTCGTTCATGGTGCTGTTCCCGCTGACCTTCCTGTCCAACGCCTTCGTCGAGGTCAGCACCCTGCCCGGCTGGATGCAGGCGCTCGTCGAGGTCAACCCGGTGTCGCACCTCGTGTCCTCGGTACGAGCGCTCGCGAACGACGGCGCGGTCACCGGCGACGTGGGCTGGACGCTGCTGAGCGCGGGCGTCGTCGCGGTGGTCTTCGCACCGATCGCCGTCCGCGCCTACCTCCGCAAGGCCTGACGGTCCGGCAGCGGCACCGGAACGGCCTCCAGGGTCGTCAGCGCGTGCTCCGCGAGATCCTCGCGCGGCACCGCGGCGACCCTGGCCCGTGCCGCGGCCAGCGCGGCCTCGCCGTGGCGGTCGGCCGCGGCGGCGGCGAGCGGCTCGCGCCACAGCGCCTTGAAGTCCTGTCGCGAACCCATCCGCTCCGCCAGGGCGAGCAGCTCCAGCCCCGCGGCGGCGTCGCCGCCCGACCCGTCCGCCACGAGCACCGCCCCCACGGCCAGGCAGGCGGTGCCGAGCACGGGGTGGTCCGGGGTCTGCCGCATCCACTCCCGGTACAGCACCATGGCGCGACGGCGCACGAGGTCGGCCACCTGTCCCGCCCGGGCGAGCTGCCCGGCGTCGGCGAGCCGCACCACCCACGCGGCCCCCACGATCACGGCCCAGGGTGCGGTCGGCGACGGTTCGTCGCCGCTTCCGGCCGCGGCGTGCGACGTCCCGGACAGGTCCGCGAACATGCCCGTCGCCTGCTCGTACAGGTCGAGACAGCCGGCGACGTCGCCCCGGGCCCAGAGGATCTCCGCGCGACCCGCCAGGACCACCGCGCGCGACTCGTCTCCCCCGCGCCCGGTCCGGTCACCGTCCCCGGCGCGCTCGACCCGCCTGCAGATCCGCTCGGCCTCCGCCAGGTCCCCGGCGGCGATGGCGGTACCCAGGTCCACCCAGTCGAGCTGGCGCAGTGCGTCGTCGGCCCCGATCGTCGTCAGCCCCGCGCGGGCCACGGGTGACCAGCGTTCCGCGGTCGCCGTGTCCCCCGCGCCGAACGCTGTGGTGGCCATGAACAGCGCGGCCCCGGCGCGGCTGGCCACGTCGCCGATGCCCTCGGACAGGTGGTAGGCCCGTTCCGCCCCGGCCAGCGCCTCGTCGAGGCGGCCGCCGTTCTCGGCCTCCTGGGAGGCGACGAGGTGGGCGAGGAAGGCGATGAGCGTGTCGGGCGAGTCGCGCAGGGCGAGCACCGCCCCTGGTTCGCGGGCGAGCAGCATGCTCGCCACGGCACGGGTGCGTGGCCCGACCGCGTCACCGTGGTCCCGCAGCACCCGGCGCAGGCGGGCCAGGGCGCGCAGGTTCGCGCCCGTGCGGGAGAACGCGGTGGTGGCCGCCGCGTAGGCGAGGGCGAGCGCCGTGACGTCCGCCTCCGCGGCGGGGACGGGCCATCCGGTGACCGCCTCGACGACGGCGGGTGCCAGGTCCGCCGCGCGGTCCTCCGCACCGCGCAGCGTCCACGCCCCGCCGAGCGCGACGAACCCGTGGACCACCACGTCCGGCCGTCCCGCACGCACGGCCACCCGGATCACGAACAGCAGGTTCTCGTGCTCGCGTCGCAGCAGGTCGACGGCCGCCACCTGTTCCGGCCCGAGCAGCCGGGAGGTGCAGAAGGCGGCCACGGCCCTGCCCCAAGCCAGCAGCGCGTCGCGGACGTCGTCGTCCTCCCCCGCCTCCGCGAGGCGGAGCAGGCCGAACTCCCGCACGGTCTCCAGCATGCGGTAGCGCACGGGTGCGGACCCGTCCTCCTCGACCGCGAGCAGCGACTGGAGCACCAGCCCGTCGATGTCGTCCAGGACGTCGAACGGCACGTCACCCGTCGGGTCCGTGCCCGCGCCGAGACGTCCGAGCATCGCGGCCGCCTGCGCGGACAGGCCGTCGGGCAGCACCGCGACCCGCCGCCACAGCGCGCGCTGCGAGGGTTCCAGCAGGTTCCAGCTCCACTCGATGACCGCCTCGAGGGTGCGGTGCCGGTCGGGCGCGGTCCGGTCGCCGCCACGCAGCAGCTCGAACCGGGCGCCGAGGTGCCGCTCGATCTCCTCCACCGAGAGCGTGCGCACACGGGCGGCAGCCAGCTCGATGGCCAGCGGCAGCCCGTCGAGCCGGTCGCACAGGCGGGCCACGACGTCGTCGGGCAGCCGGGCGCCGGGGCGGGCAGCGAGCGCCCGCTGACGGAACAGCTCGACGGCCGGGCCCCGGACGCCTGCGCCCGACGCCGCGGCGAGCGGCGCGAGCGGGTACACCTGCTCCGCCGCGACCTGGAGGGGTGCGCGGCTCGTGGCCAGGATCCGGAGACCGGGTGCCGCCGACAGCAGGAGGTCCGCCCAGCGGGCGGCGCCGACCGGGACGTGCTCGCAGTTGTCCAGCACCAGGAGGGTCCGCGCGGTCCGGACCCGTTCGACGATGCGGTCGTGCAGGTCGCCCGCCAGCAGCCGGTCCCCCAGCCGGGTCGAGCCCGCTACGGACGACACACCCAGGGCGTTCGCGACCGCGAGGATCACGTCGTCGTCGCTGCGGACACCGGCGAGCTCCGCGACCGCGGCCGACAGCCCGCCGAGCGGGCCGGCGGCGACCTCGTCCTCGGCGACGGTGCGCGCGACCTCCTGCGCCAGCCGGGTCTTGCCGAGGCCGCCCGCACCGAGCACGGTCACCACCCGGTGCCGGGTCAGCTCGTCGAGGACGGCGCGGACGTCGTCGTCGCGGCCGAGCAGCGGCGTGGCCGCGGCACGCAGGCCCCGGGCGGGGCGTGCGGTGGCCGGCCCGGTCTCCGCCCGGGCCGCGATGCGCGCGTGCAGGGCCACCAGGTCGGGTGCGGGTTCGGTGCCGAGCTCGGCGACCAGGGCGTGGCGCAGCCGACCGAAGACGCGCTCCGCCTCCTGCGGGCGGCCCGACGCCGCGAGTGCCGTCATGGCGTCGCGCGCCGCGTCCCCGTCGAGGGGGTCGGTGGCGAGGGCGTCGGCGGCCAGGGCTGCGGCCGTCGCGTGGTCCCGGGCGGCGACGGCGGCCTGGCGGCGCAGCGCGGTCAGCTCGGCACGGAGCCGGCCGGCGGTGTGGCGCAGCTCGGCCGCGAGGTCCGGCGTCGCCTCGGCCAGCTCGGCGCCGGGGTCACCGCGCCAGGACGCGAGGGCGGCGTCCAGCAGGGCGGCGGCGTCGACGGCGGCGCCCGGGGCGCCGGGCACGTCCGTGGTGGCGCCGTCGGGCGGGGCCACGTCGGGCAGGGCGCCGTCCGACAGGGCGCCGTCCGGCAGAGCGCCGTCCGGCAGAGCGCCGTCCGGCGGTGCGTCAGCGGGCCGCGCAGCGGCGGGGGCCGACGGCAGGGTCGCCAGCAGCTCGCGCGCCTCGGCCGCGATCTCGTGCGCCCGGCCCAGGTCGCTCGGGCCGCCGAGCACGTACCCCGCGGAGGTGGAGCGTACGGCGCCGGGGCTCAGCGACCGCAGCCGCGACACCAGGTTCTGCAGTGCCGCACGAGGGTTGGCCGGCAGGTCCTCGGCCCACAGCGTGTCGATCAGTGCCGGCACCGGCACGGCACGTGGTGCGGCCAGCGCCAGCGCCGCCACGAGTGCCGCGGCACGGGGTCCGCGCGGGGCGACGGGCCCGGTGTCCGACAGGACGGTGACGGGGCCGAGGACCGCCGCCACGTGCCGTTCCGGGTGTGCCCCGAGCCCGGGGGCGGGGTCGACGGGCTCCATGGGCGCCACTCTAGGCCGTCGGCGCGGTGCCGGCCGTCAGGGCAGGGCGGGCGGCGTCCAGCTCGCGAACCGCGACATGCCGTCGAGCATGACCCGGGCGGGCAGCGCCTTCAGCACGGTGTTCCGCAGCCCCACCAGGGCACGGTTGCTCAGCTGCTCCCCGATCCGGGCGCTGGCCCAGGCCGCCCGCAGCACATCGGAGGTCCGGGGGCGCCGGACGCGTTCGTACTCCGCGAGACCGTCGACCACGGAGCCTGTGCGGGACACCGAGGCCGCCAGCACCACGCCGTCCTCGATACCCTGGCAGCCGCCCTGGCCCACGTTGGGCGGCATGGCGTGCGCGGCGTCGCCCGCGAGGGCGACCCGACCGCGGACCATGCGCGGAAGAGGCCGGGGCAAGCCGTACAGGTCGAGCTGCTGCACCTGTTCCGGCGCCGTCACCGCCAGCACCTGAGGGATCGGGTCGTGCCAGCGTGCGAACGCGTCCCGGGCCGACGCCAGGTCCGCGGCGGCAGCGCCGGTGGCCCGGCCCGCGGGTCCGACCTGGGTCGCGTACCAGTACAGCCGTCCGTCGCCGAGCGGGATCAGGCCGACCTCGCCACCGGGTCCCCATGTCTGCGACATCTCGGTGACGCCGGGGTTGTCGAGCACGGCGAGCCACGTGGTCGACCCGACGTAGACAGGTTGCGCGGCGTCCGGAGCGACGGCGGCCCGCAGGCGCGAGCGGACGCCGTCGGCGGCGACCACGAGATCGGCGCTCAGCGTTGCGCCGTCCGCCAGCGTCACGACGGCGGGCCGGGCCATGTCGCCCGGGTCGACGTCCACCGCCACCGCGCCATAGGTGACGGACACGTCGCCCAGGCCGTCGAGCAGCGCCTGCTGGAGGCGCGGACGGTGGAGGGCCACCGCCACGGTGCCCAGACGCGCCGCGATCTCCTCGGCCGAGACCTGCACGAGCGCCCGGCCCGCGCCGTCCCGCAGCGTGCCGGGGTACGCCCGCTGACCCACCGCACGGACGGCGTCGCCCACCCCGGCGGCGTCCAGCCCACGCAGGGCGTTGGCGAGCAGCACGATTCCGGCGCCCGTGGTGCGCGGCTGCGGCGAACGTTCCAGCACCCGCACGTCCCACCCGCACCGCAGCAGAGCGTTGGCCGCGGTCAGCCCCGCGATCCCGGCCCCGACGACGATCGCGCTCCTGCTCATGAGGCCTCCTCGACCAAGGAACGGGTCACCCCTGCGGTTCCGTCCATGCCCCCGCGACAACGGGGTCGCGCACGGGTCAGACCCCCGGCCCGCCGGAGCGGCCGAGGGTCTGACCCGCGCGCCAAGGGCTCAGACCTCGGGCGTCCAGAGGTCCTCGCCGTTCGCGGGCGTGCCGACGGCGCCCACGCCCGCCGGCACCGGCTCGGGCAGGTCGCCCAGCGCACGCTGCGCCACGGCGCCCGACGAGAAGTTCGCGTAGCACTCCGGGCAGTACCAGTCCGGCGTCGGGACCGGGGTGTCGAACCCGCCGTAGACGACGTCCGGCTCGAGCCGCGCCGCGTCGGCCGACTGGCCCCACACGATCCGCTTGGTGGCGCCGCGCTGGCCGCACGACGGGCAGGCGGGGCGCATCTGCGCACGCTGCGACAGCACGGGGTGCGGGTGCAGCAGAGCGTGGCACGGGGCGCACACGAGGAACGTCTGCTCGATCAGCTCCGCCAGCGGGCGCTCGCCGGTCTGGCCGGTGTGGGCGCCGTCGTCGTGGGGGTGCAGCTGCATGACGTCGACGAACCGCTCGCACGACGCGCAGCGCTCCTCGCGGCGCAGGTCGGCACCCGAGACCTGCTTGTGCCCCAGCAGGCGCAGCACGTGCAGGTTGGGCGAGAGCTCGCCGGTCTCGCAGTTGCCGGCGTCGAGCGTGCCGGTGGCGCCGTGCTTGTACTGGTGGGCGATGCCGTCGAGCACCAGGCGCGCGTGCTCCTGCGGCAGCCAGCCGGACGAGCGCGCGTAGGCGGCGGCGCCGTTGAAGAGGTCGTCCCACACCACGGGCTTGTCGGGGCCGAAGACCTCGTCGCTGACCCAGTCCTCACCCTGGCTGGCGCCCATGAGCTCCACCGCGGCGACGATGCCCGGTTCGGAGCCCACGACGGTGACGACGACGTCGCCGCGCTGCGGGCCGTCCGCGCCACCGGGCAGGCGGTGCTCGTGGCTGCGGCTCGCGATCGCCACCGCCTCGCCCAGCCAGTCCTCGGACCAGTTGAGGTAGACGGACGGGACGAGCCACGCCGGGAGGGACGAGACGTTGGGAAGCATGTCGGGTTCGCTGGTCACGCGGGGAGAATAGCGCAGCGCGGTGACGTCGTTATGACACGTCTGGTACGCGACCCGCGCGGCTGACCGGAGCCCCCGGCTCGCGTCCGGCGGGCCAGGCACGTTCGGTCGGTTGCTGGGGCCGGCCAGACACGTTCGGTCGGTTGCCCCCGGCCCGACAGACACGTTCGGTCAGTTGCCCCGGCCCACCAGGCACGTTCGGTCAGTTGCCGCAGCCCACCAGGCACGTTCGGTCAGTTGCCGCAGCCCACCAGGCACGTTCGGTCAGTTGCCGCAGCCCACCAGGCACGTTCGGTCAGTTGCCGCGAGTTCGGTCCGTGGATGGACCGAACTCGGAGCAACCGACCGAACCCGCGGAATCCGCGCCCGCATCTGACCGAGCTCACGACAGCACCCGGCACCCCAGGCCCCAGGCGCTCAGTTCTTGCGGTACTCCCAGGGAGCGTCGACCGGGCGCAGCGTCTCCCAGTCCGAGGCCCGCCCGATCGCGGCCGCGAGCACGCCCGCGATCGTCGCGGCGTTGTGCAGCCTGCCCGCGAGCGCGAGCGCCGCGGCCTCCTCCAGCGGCACCGGCACCACGACCATGTCGGCCTCCTCGGCCTCACGGACGTGCCGGTCCTCGTCGGGCACCGGGGTGAGGCCGCGGGCCAGGTAGACGCGCACGGCCTCGTTGCTGCCGCCCGGGGTGGGCAGCAGGTCCAGAAGCACGTCCCAGGTGGCGGCGTTCATGTCCGCCTCCTCGGCCAGCTCCCGGGCGGCGGCGACGTGCGGGTCCTCCCCGTCGAGGTCGAGCAGGCCGGCGGGCGCCTCCCAGAGGAAGGCGCCGACCGGGTGCCGGTACTGGCGCAGCAGCAGCACGTCGCCGTCGTCGGTGAGCGCCACGACGACCACCGCACCCGGGTGGTCGACGTACTCGCGGCGGACGATGCCGCCCGCCTCGCCCAGGTCGACCTCGTCGGAGACCATGTCCACCACGAAGCCCTGGAACGGCACGTCGAGCCGCCGCGCGGGACGCGGGTCGATGACGTCGGTGACCTCGTCCGAGCTGATGTCCGAGCTGACGTCCGAGCCGGTTTCGGTGCTCATGACGACCGCTTCTCGAGCGCGGCCGCGATCAGGCCCGCGAACAGCGGGTGCGCCCGCGTGGGGCGCGACTTGAACTCGGGGTGCGCCTGGGTGGCCACGAAGTACGGGTGGGTCTCCGCCGGGAGCTCCACGAACTCCACGAGCGACGAGTCGGGCGACGTCCCCGAGATCAGCAGGCCGGCCTCCTCCAGGTCGCCGCGGTAGGCGTTGTTCACCTCGTAGCGGTGCCGGTGCCGCTCGGAGACCTTCTCGCTGCCGTAGGCCTTCGCGACCACCGACCCGGCCGCCAGCGACGCCTCGTACGCACCCAGGCGCATGGTGCCGCCCATGTCACCCTCGCCCTCCACGATCGCCTTCTGCTCGGCCATCGTGGCCACGACGGGGTGGCTGCTCGCGGGGTGGAACTCGGTGGACGAGGCGTCCTCCCAGCCCAGCACGTTGCGGGCGTACTCGATGACCATCGACTGCAGACCCAGGCAGATGCCGAGAGTCGGCACCAGGTTCTCGCGCGACCAGCGCAGCGCCCCGACCTTGCCGTCGATGCCGCGCACGCCGAAGCCGCCCGGCACCAGCACCGCGTCGACGCCCCGCAGCGACGCCTGCGCGCCCTGGGGAGTCTGGCAGTCGTCGGCGGCGACCCAGCGGATCCGCACCTTGGCGTCGTTCGCGAAGCCGCCGGCACGCAGCGCCTCGGTCACCGACAGGTACGCGTCCGGCAGGTCGATGTACTTGCCCACCAGCGCGACCTCGACGGTGTGCTCGGGCTCGTGCACGCGCTCCAGGAGGCGGCTCCAGCCGTCCCAGTCGACGTCGTGGAACGGCATGCCCAGGCGGCGCACCACGTACGCGTCCAGACCCTCGGCGTGGATGACGCGCGGGATGTCGTAGATCGAGGGCGCGTCGGCGCAGTTGATGACGGCCTCGTTGTCGACATCGCACATGAGCGCGATCTTGTTCTTGATGCCCTCGGGCACCACGCGGTCGGAGCGCAGCACGATCGCGTCGGGCTGGATGCCGATGGAGCGCAGCGCGGCCACGGAGTGCTGGGTCGGCTTGGTCTTCAGCTCGCCCGACGGCCCGATGTACGGCACCAGCGACACGTGCAGGAAGAACACGTTGTCGCGGCCGAGCTCGTGCCGCACCTGGCGGGCCGACTCCAGGAAGGGCTGCGACTCGATGTCGCCGACGGTGCCGCCGATCTCGGTGATGATCACGTCGACGTCGTCGGAGGCCTGCTCGCGCATCCGGAACTTGATCTCGTCGGTGATGTGCGGGATGACCTGCACGGTGTCGCCCAGGTACTCACCGCGGCGCTCCTTCGCGATGACGCGGGAGTACACCTGGCCGGTCGTCACGTTCGAGGACGCGGGCAGCTCGACGTCGAGGAACCGTTCGTAGTGCCCGATGTCGAGGTCGGTCTCCGCGCCGTCCTCGGTGACGAAGACCTCACCGTGCTGGAACGGGTTCATGGTGCCGGGATCCACGTTCAGGTAGGGATCCAGCTTCTGCATCGTGACGCTCAGGCCACGGGAGCGGAGCAGGCGACCGAGCGATGACGCCGTCAGTCCCTTGCCGAGAGAGGACGCCACACCACCGGTGACGAAGATGTGCTTGGTCGGCGTCGAGGCGCCGGACCGATGACGGGACTGGAGACTGCTTCGGTGTTCGACCACGGAACTCCATCCTAAACGAGGTATGGCGTGCCGGTGGTGTAACGACCGGCACACGCGCCCACCACGTGGGGATCTTCGGTGCGGTTCCGTCGAGTGTGCTCCTGTCGAGCCCGGCGCGCTCGCTAAGTCAGGCCCTTCGGGAGAACTTCCTCCACATCGTGCGCACGACCGGCCCCACGGCGGTGCGCAGGTCGCGGTCCAGCAGCACCGCGACCAGCAGTGCGACCAGGGCCGCCAGCAGGCCGACGGCGAGCCCGAGGCCCAGGTCGGCGGCGAACGCGGGGCCGTCGAACTCCGTCTCGGCCGCGGGCACGGTCGTCAACCATCCCGACGGCCGCCCGGCCTGCCACCAGGCCGCCAGGAGACCGGCAGCGGCTCCCAGCGCCGTGGCCACGACCAGCGCGCCCAGCGCCCGCCAGACGCCGTCCAGCGCCTCCGGGCCGAGGTGCCGGCGGACGGCCAGGAGCAGCCCGAGGCCGGCCACCACCATGGCCACCGTGCTGACCGCGCCGAGGGCGGCCATGACCTCGATGCGCAGCAGCTCACCCGGGTCCCGCGCGGCGAACAGCAGCGGCACCACGGCCGCCCCGAGGGCGGCCACGCCCCAGCCGCTCGCCGTCGCGACCACCGCCGCCCGGCCGTGGTCGACGGCGTACAGCGCCCGCGACAGGTGCAGGATCAGGGCGAATCCCACCAGGCCCGGTGCCATCGCCATGAGCCCCGCCGCCATGCCGGGCGCGTCGCCCCGGACGATGAGGTCGAAGACCCGCTCGACGTACGGGGCGGCCGCGACGAGCGCCGCCACACCGAGCGACGTGACCAGCAGCAGGGTGCGCGTGGTGCGCGCGACGAGCGCGCGCAGCTCCGGGAGGCGCCCGGCCGACGCGTGCTCCGCGAAGTGCGGGAAGGCGCTGGTCGCGATCGGGAACGCAAGGACCGCGTAGGGCAGCAGGTAGACCTGCTGGGCGTACAGGTAGACCGACAGCGTGCCGTCCCCGCCGGCCGCGTTGGCCGCGCGCAGCGTGAGGAAGATCGAGACCTGCTGCGCCACCAGCGCGCCCACGCCCGCGAAGGCCAGGCGCGCGGCGCGGGGACCCTCGCCGCCCGGGAAGCGCAGCGTGGGCCGCAGCCGCAGCCCGGTGCGCCAGACGGGCACCGCGAGCGGCAGCGCGAGGAACAGCACGCCCACGGTGGTACCCCATGCCAGCCAGTCCAGCGCCCGGCCGGACAGCGCCGCGACGTCCTGCTGGTCGCCGTGCGCCAGGGCGCCGAAGACCGCGTAGACCACGATCACCACGAGGCTGGAGACCAGCGGTGCGAACGTGGGCCAGAAGAACCGCTTGTGCGCCTGCAGGATGCCGCCCAGCACGACGGCCAGCCCGTAGAGGGGAACCTGCACCGCGAACACCCGCAGGAAGCTCGTGGCGACGTCGGCGTGCACCGGGTCGTCCAGACCGGTCAGGCCGATGATCGGGCGCGCCAGGAGCGCCATGAGCCCGGCGAGCGGGATCAGCACGACCAGCGTCCAGCCCAGCAGCGCGGACGCGGTCCGCGAGGCCTGCTCCTTCGCGGCGGCGGAGTCCTGCTCGCCGTCCGCGGGCAGCAGGGCCCGGCTCAGCGGCCCGGCCAGCAACGGCACGACGGCGCCCGCGAGCGCACCGCCCGCCGCGACCTCGAACAGCAGGTTGGGGAGCTGGTTGGCGGAGTTGAAGACCGTCCCGACGCCGTCGGACCCGAGCCATGCGCCCTGCGCGAGCCAGCGGCCGAAGCCGACGATGCGGCTGGCGAGGGTGACGACCGTGACGAGCAGCGCGGCGCTCGCCAGGCTGGAGAACCTGCTCACGCGCCCGGGGAGGCCATGGGGTCGGAGGCGGAGGTCGAGCGGACGCCGCTCTCGATGGCGGGCTCAGCGGCGGGCTCGGTGTCCGGGCTCGCCGCGAGCGGCTCGTCGGCCGGCGCCGCGGCCGGCCGCCGGCCGAGCATGTCGATCCGGTTCAGCCACTCGTTCCCGGCGATGACCTTGGAGAAGCTGACCTTCTCCGACGCCAGCATGAGACCGACGACGCCCGCGAGCGCCGCCCACCGGACGGCGCGGGGCGCACCGAAGGCGATCTGGCTGCCGACCAGCGCACCCAGGGCGTTGGCGCCGCCGTCGCCCAGCATGTCCCGCTCCCCCAGGTCGCCGGGGGCGGCCGCGGCCGCGGCTCCCAGGACGGCGCCGGTGGCACCCGCGCCGGTGGGCGCGAGCGCCAGGCTCGCCGCCGCACCGACCTTCAGGGCGCGGCCGGGTCGCAGGTCGAAGAGGTTGACGAGGTTCGCGGTGCCGCCGATGAGCGCGCCGTTGAGGCCGACGTCGACCAGGTGGCCGAAGGCGCCGCCCGTGCGTCGCGTGCCCACGGCCGCGGCGACGAGCGCCGAGCCGGAGATGCCGAGCACCTTGAGCCCGCCGGTGGTCAGGCGGCCCTGTGCGAGGGCGCCGAGGTGGCCCCGCAGGCCCTTGGTGCGCTCGGACGTGTCCTCGGCGAAGTCGTCGACCAGGCCGAAGCCGCCGGCCGCCGCCGTGGCCAGCGCGGTCGCCCCGGGTGCGTTTCCGCCCCCGACGGCCGCGCCCGCGACGAGGCCCGCGGCGACCGCGGGGCCCTCCAGCAGGCTGATGGGCTCGCCGCGATGGTTGGTCCGCGTCCACGTCGAGGGGCCGCCGAGCCCTCCGGCGGCCACCTTCTCGTCGAGCTTGCGGCGCGCGAGCACCGTCGCGGCTCCCGCGACGACGCCGGCCAGGATGAACCTGCCTGCCCCCATGACTACCCCTCGGTCGGTCTCGGTTGTCTGTCGGTTGTCGTGCTGTCCGTGCGGTGGTGCTACTCGGGCCCGGCGCCGGCCGGGGCGGGCGGCAGGACCGCCGTCGCGTCCTCCTCCAGACCGTACTGGCCCACGGTGCCGTCGAGGCGTGCGGCGATCGCGAGCGGCACGGTGATCCGGCCCGTGAGCCGGCCGATGCCGCTCACGGTGGTGACCTCGGCGGCGATCTCCTCGTCCTCGCGCACGGCCTGGACGACGTCGCCCGGGTCCTCCGTCGGCCCGGCGAGCACCGCCGCGCCCGAGACCTGCTGCACCGCGCGCGTCACGGCGGTCCAGGTGTCCGGGGCCGGCTCCGCCTCCTCGGTGGCGCCGTCGGCCGTCTCCTGGGGTTGCCCGGCCGCGCCCACGAGGAGCAGCACGGCCTGCGCGGCCTCGGTCTGGTCGTCGCCCGGCTCCACGAAGCCGAACCGCTCGAGCTGCGCCTCCAGGTCCGTCGCCTGTGCGCTGCGCCCGGGGCCGCCGCCCTCGCTGCCCGTGAGGGCGAGGGCCAGGGCGGTGCCGAGCGTCGTGCCGGCGTCGTCGTCCTCGGGGGCGTCGTCGCCGAGGTTCGCACGCAGGCCGTCGGCGACGGTCTCGCGGGACGACTCGTCAGCCGTGTCGGTCCAGGCGTCCGTCAGCACCGTCGTGGACACGACGCTGGCGCCCGCGGTCTCGAGCTGGGCGAGCACGCCCTCCTGGGTGTCCTCGGAGACGTCCGCGAGCTGCACGACGGCCACCCGGTCCCCCTCCAGGGAGCCGGGGACGATCTGGGTACCCACCGCCTCGATGAAGCGCTCGTCGCCGTCCAGCGCGGTCTGCGTGGAGTCCAGCTCGGTGCGCAGGTCGGTGCGCTCGGCGCGCAGCGCGTCCACCTGTTCCGTCAGGGTCTCCCCGATCGCCCCCTGGAGGGGTCCGGCACCGAGGATGATGCCGACCGCGAGGGCGAGGAAGACGGAGATGAGCGAGACGAGGTGGTATCGGAAGTCGATCACGGTACGGAGAGGTCCTTAGGCATGGTCCGGGCGGTCGGCGCCCGGCAGAGGTCGGGGCGGCAGGGTGTCCTGGAGCGGGCTCCGGACGGGTCAGCCGCCGAAGAGGTGACTGATCCAGGAGACGACGTCGTCGAAGCGCGCCCCGATCAGTCCGAAGAAGGTCTGCCCCGCCGAGGTCGAGGCCAGGGCCGCGAGCACGGCGGCGACTCCCGCCGCCGACAGCAGCGTGAGCTGGGTGTTCGAGATCCGCGTCCGGTACAGCTGCGAGACGCCCTTGGCGTCCACGAGCTTGCCCCCGACGCGCAGGCGGGTGAGGAACGTCGAGGCCATGCCGGCACGACCCTTGTCGAGGAACTCGACGAGCGTCGCGTGCGTGCCGACGGCGACGATGAGCTCGGCACCCTTGTCGTCGGCGAGCAGCATCGTGATGTCCTCGCTGGTGCCGGTCGCCGGGAAGACGACCGGGTCCACACCCAGCGCCTTCACGCGCTCCAGCCCCGGGGCCTTGCCGTCGCGGTAGGCGTGCACCACGATCTCGGCACCGCAGGCCAGCGCCCGATCGGAGACGGAGTCCATGTCGCCCACGATCATGTCGGGCTGCCAGCCCGCGTCGATGATCGCGTCCGCACCGCCGTCGACGCCGATGAGCACCGGCGAGTTCTCCCGGATGTAGGACCGCAGCAGGGCGAGGTCCTCCCGGTAGTGGTAGCCGCGCACCACGATCAGCACCTGCCGGCCCGCGATCGGGGTCCGGATGTCGGGCACGCCGACTCCGTCCAGCAGGAGGTCCCGCTCGCGGCGCAGGTACGTCATGGTGTTCTCGGCGAACCGCTCGATCTCGGCCGACAGGCCCTCGCGCGCGGCCGTCATGCTCTCGGCGACGGTCCGGGGCGTCTGGTAGGTCCCCTGCGCCACGACCTCGCCGCCCACGACGACCTCGCCGCCCACGATCGCGACGTCCGCGTGCTCGTCGATCCCCATGATCGAGGGGCCCAGGTCGTCCACCAGGACGATCCCGGCCTCGACCAGGATGTTCGGGCCCGTGTTGGGGTACCGGCCCGAGGTCGACGGGGCAGCGTTCAGGACGGCCACGGGTGCCGCGGAGACCAGCGCGTCCGCGGCGACACGGTCGATGTCCACGTGGTCGATCACGGCGACGTCGCCCGGGTTGAGCCGGGCGGTCAGCTCCTTCGTGCGGGCCCCGATCCGGGCGGGCCCGTGCACGGCAGCTCCGGGGACGGTCGCCTCGTCGGCGTCGGCGCTCTTCGACGGGCCCTTGTCGGCGCGCTTGTCGGGTCGGGAGATCAGCTTCATCCGCTCTATCGTCCCACGACCGAGGACTCCAGGAGCTCCAGCGCGTGGGTACGCGCCGTCTCCGAGTCGTCCTGGCCGGACAGCATCCGCGCCAGCTCGCGGACCCGGGCGTCCGCGGTCACCTCACGCACCCCGGTGACCGTGATCATCCCGTCATCTGCGGCGTCCTCGTCGGAGCTCTTGGTGACCACCAGGTGCGCGTCCGCGAACGCCGCGACCTGCGCCAGGTGGGTCACGACGACCACCTGGGTGCTGCGGCCGAGCTGCGCCAGGCGGCGGCCCACCTCGACGGCGGCACGGCCGCCGACGCCGGCGTCGACCTCGTCGAAGACGAACGTGCTGCGCGGCGTGTCCGCCGTGCGCTCGGCCGCGGCACCGCCGGACGTCGCCAGCGCCACCTCCAGCGCGAGCATCACCCGGGAGAGCTCACCGCCCGAGGCCCCCTTGCCGAGCGGCCGCTCGGGCGCCCCGGGGTGCGGCACCAGGAGGAACGTCACCTGGTCGGCGCCGAACGGCCCCGGTTCCTCCAGCGGCTGCACCGAGACCACGAGGTGGGCGCCGCCCATGGCCAGACCGTGCAGCTCGTTCGTGACGGCCGTGGCCAGCTCGGACGCGCCCCGCGTGCGCTCGGCGGTGAGGATCTCTGCCAGCCGGGCCAGCTCGCCGTCCAGCTCGGCCACGCGGTCCCGCATCGAGGCGAGCCGGTCGCCGCCGTCGTCCAGGTCGAGCAGGCGCAGGCCCGCGTCGCTGGCCCACTGCAGCACCTCGTCGATGCTCTCGCCGTAGGAGCGGGTCAGGGCGTTCAGCTCCGCCATGCGGTTGTGCGCCGTCTCCAGGCCCGCCGGGTCCGCCTGCAGGTCGTCGACGTAGGCGGCCACGTCGGTCGCCACGTCCGACAGGAGGTAGCCCACCTCGGCGAACCGGGTGGCCAGCGCACCGAGCGCCGCGTCCGAGTGCGCCGCGGACTCCAGGGCACGCCGCGCCCGCTCCACCAGGGCGATCGCGTTCTCGCGCGCTCCCTCGGCGTCCTCGCCCGCCACCGCCTCGTGCGCCTCGGTGGCCGCGGTGCGCAGGCCCTCGGCGTTGGACAGCCGCTCGATCAGGGCCTGCAGCTCGGCGTCCTCCCCCGACTGGGGGTCCACCCGCTCGATCTCCTCCAGGCCGATCCGCAGCAGCTCGACCTCGCGTGCCCGCTCGGCGCCGCGCGCCTCCAGGTCCGCGATCTCGGCGAGCAGCCCCCCGCGTTCGGTCCACGCGGCGCGGTACGACGCCAGGACGCGCTGATGGGCCGGGCCCACGAAGGTGTCCAGGGCGTCCCGCTGCTTGGCCGCCGTGCGCAGCCGGAGCTGGTCGGCCTGGCCGTGCACGGTGAACAGGTCCTCGGCGATCTCCGCGAGCACGCCCTGGGGCACGGCACGCCCGCCCAGGTGGGCACGCGACCGGCCGTCGGCGATGGTGCGCAGGATCACGACCGTGCCGTCGTCCTCCACCTCGCCGCCCGCCTCGTCGACGCGTTCCAGCACGGCGTCCCGGCCCGAGACGCGGACGCGGCCCTCGACCGCCGCCGACGACGCGCCCGGGCGCACCGACTGCGGGTCCGCCTTGGCGCCCATGAGCAGGTTGAGGCCCGTGAGCACCATCGTCTTGCCGGCACCCGTCTCGCCCGTGATGACGGTCAGGCCGTCGGACAGGGGTACCCGGGCCGAGCGGATGACGCCCAGGTTCTCGATAGCGATCTCCTCGAGCACCTGACTCCTTAGTTCTCTGGTGTGGTGTCGGCTGGGTCAGAAGGTACATCCTGCGCCTGCGCGTGCCCCGACCCGACACGGTCCCGCCAGCCCGACACGGGCAGGTTGAACTTCGACACGAGCCGGTCCGTGAACGGGGCGTTGGACAGGCGTGCGAGGCGCACGGTACCGCCCTGGCGCACCACGACGCGAGACCCGCGGGGCAGCCGGATCTCCCGGCGCCCGTCACAGGTCAGCACGCCCTCGACCGTCGACTGCGGCAGCACGTCGACCGTGTACCGCGACTTCGGGCCGATCACGAGCGGCCGCGCGAACAGCGCGTGCGCGGACAGCGGCACCATGAGCACGGCGTCGACGTCGGGCCAGATCACCGGG
Source organism: Promicromonospora sp. MS192 (assembly GCF_049532985.1). Classification (GTDB taxonomy): domain Bacteria; phylum Actinomycetota; class Actinomycetes; order Actinomycetales; family Cellulomonadaceae; genus Promicromonospora. The sequence continues at coordinate 2,580,035 of NZ_CP186693.1, forward strand.
CCACCGCCCGAGAAGGCGTGCGCCGTGGAGCCGGTCGCCGTGGCCATCACGACCCCGTCGCAGCCGAAGGACAGCAGCGGGCGGCCGTCCACCCCGATCGCCACCTCCAGCATGCGGTCGCGCGTCGCCTTCTCCACGGTGGCCTCGTTGAGGGCCCAGCCCACCACGGGCTCCGCCGTGCCGGGCAGGTGCACGGTCACGTCGACCGTCGCGCGCTCCTCGACCTCGTAGTCCCGCGCGGCCAGGCGCTGCACGGCGGCCCGCAGGTCCTCCCGCTCGGACTCCGCGAGAAAGCCCACGTGGCCCAGGTTCACGCCGAGCAGCGGCACGTCCGTGCCCCGCGTCAGCTCTGCGGCACGCAGGATGGTGCCGTCACCGCCCAGCACCATGACGACCTCGGCGTTGTGCACGCCCTCCGCGACCCGCTTGGCGGCCATGTGGTCGCCGAACTCCTCGGCCAGCGCGTCGTCGTGCAGCGTGTACTCGAAGCCCGCCGACTTCAGCTCGCGCAGGGCCTCGGCCAGCGCCGCGACCGCCTGGGGACGCCCGCCATGGGTCACGATCAGCACACGCCTGGTCACGGCTCCCGCTCCTCTCGCTCGTCCACCCGTTCCCCGACGACGACGGCCGGCGGCTCCGGCGGGTGACCGGGTACCGCCGCGGGCCCACCCTGGGCAGGATCCCACGCCACGGCCGCGGCGACGGCGTCGGCCACCGCGCCGTCCGTGTCTCCGTCAGCTCCGTGGTCCGCGTCCGCCGACCGGCCGGGTGTCAGCCACAGGAAGAACTCACGGTTGCCGCTCGGTCCGGGCAGGGGGCTCGGCACGACCGCACGGGTCCGCAGGCCCGATCCGGCAGCGGCCCGGGACACGGTCCGCACCGCGTCGGCGTGCAGCGCGGGGTCACGCACCACGCCACCGCTGCCCAGCCGCTCGCGCCCGACCTCGAACTGCGGCTTGACCATCAGCAGCGCCTGGGCGCCGGGTTCCAGCACGCCCGCGACGGCCGGCAGCACCACGGTGAGCGAGATGAAGGAGAGGTCGGCGACCACGAGGTCCGGGGACCGGGCCAGGTCGTCCGGCGTCAGGTCACGCACGTTGAGACCCTCGACCACCGTCACGCGGTCGTCATGACGCAGCGCGGGGACGAGCTGGTCGTGCCCCACGTCGACGGCGACCACGTGCGCCGCCCCCCGCCGCAGCAGCACGTCGGTGAAACCGCCCGTGGACGCACCGAGGTCGGCGCAGTACGCACCCTCGACCTGCGGCCCGCCCGGCACACGGGCCAGCGCGTCCAGGGCACCGGCCAGCTTGAGCGCCGCCCGGGAGGCGAACTCGTGCTCGGGGTCGGCGCCGGGCACCACCACCACGTCGGCGCCGTCCGCCACCGCCGACGACGGCTTGACCACCGCGCGTCCCGCGACCCGCACCCGCCCGGCGGCGACGAGCTCCGCGGCATGCCGCCGGGACCGGGCCAGCCCGCGGCGCACCAGCTCCGCGTCCACCCGTGTGCTCGCTGTCATCGTCACCACCGTCAGGCGTCACCGCTCAGGTGCGCCCGCAGGGCGTCGTGGACCGCCTCGAACCGGGCGACATGGTCGGCCGGGGGCAGCTCGTCGAGCCCGTCGAGCGCGTCGAGGGCGCCGCGGACCCCCTCCTGGGCATCCGCCGGGGCACCGGCCGGGTCCAGGGGTTCCTCGATCTCGTAGAACTCGTCCATCGTGCGTCAACGCTCCACTGTGCTCGTCGTGCCCAACTGTGCTCGTCGTGCCCGTCGACCCACCGCCTCCGCGCACGGCTGGTCCTGCGTCCTGCCTGACCATCCTGCCTGACACGGTACCCGCCGCCCCCGACAGAACCCGGGAGCACGGAACACCTGCCCCGTACCTCCGGACCGCACCTGCCCCGCGAGGCGAGGTCACTCTGCGTCGACAACGTCTACACCGAGTGACCAGTGCCCGCGAGGCCACCTGCCCGGCGACCCGGCTCGCCGGGCCGCCGTCGGCCCGTACGTATCGGCCCGTACGCGTCAGACCGGGAGCTCGGGCACCGTCGAGGGGTCCAGCTTCTCCCCCGCGTCGACGGCCGCCCAGGCCGCGGCGCACGCGGCACGGGCCAGGTCGATCCCGCTGCCGTCCAGCCGCAAAGCGCCGTCGGCCACCTGCGCGGCCGACGTACCGCAGACGTGCCAGCCGTCCACCAGGGCCGGGGCCGCGTGCGGCTCCAGGAGCGCCCGCAGGTCCGCAGCCAGGTACGACGGGCGTTCCCCCGGCACGGCCAGCACCGCGTCACGCGCCGTGGAGACGCCGGTCAGCACGTGCAGTCCCGGGTACCCACCGCCGCGGGCTCCGGCCAGGTCGGTGTCGAGGCGGTCGCCGATCACCAGCGGACGGCTGGCCTCGGCGCGCTCGACCGCGAGCCGGTACATGGTGGGCGACGGCTTGCCCGCGCTGTCGGGCACGACACCCGTCGCCGACCGCACAGCCGCGACCAGCGCCCCGTTCCCGGGCGCGAAACCACGCGCGGTCGGCAGCGAGAGGTCCAGGTTGCTCGCCACGTGCCACGCCCCGCGGCCCACGGCGTACGCGGCCTCGGCGAGCTGGGTCCAGCCGACCTCGGGGGCATAGCCCTGCGCGACGGCGTCCGGATCGTCGTCCGCCGACCCCACCACGGTGAAGCCCGCCGCGCGGACGGCGGTCACCAGCCCCTTGCCGCCCACCACCAGCACCTTCGCCCCCGGATCCAGCCGGGTGGTCAGCAGCGCGGCGCACGCCTGCGCCGCCGTCATCACCTCGGCCGGCTCGGTCGGGATGTCGAGGCCGGTGAGCTGGCTCGCGACGTCCTCCGGCTCACGCGAGGCGTTGTTCGTCACGAACACCAGGCGCATCCCGCCCGACCGCGCGGCGGTCAGGCTTGCCGAGGCGTGCTCGACGGGCAGATGCCCCTTGTAGGCCACGCCGTCGAGATCGACGAGCGCGAGGTCGTACGCCGTCGCGAGCGGGACGTCGCTCGCGAGCAGTCCGCCCGCGCCCGTCATGCCTTCTCCTGCCCGACGTCGGACCGGTCGCCCGAGGCGGCGTCCGCACTCACGTCCGTGGTGGGCTCCGCGGCGATCGGCTCCGTGTCCGTCTTCGGTTCAGGGTCGGACTCGAAGTCAGACTCGGGGTCGCTCGGTTCGTCGACGGCGTCCGCCTGCGGCTCGTCGAGGTCGTCCTCGTCGTCCTCGTCGTCCTCCTGATCGTCCGGCGAATCGGCGGAGTCCGCGGAATCGGCGGAGTCCGCAGAGTCAGCGGAGTCCGCAGAACCCGGCGAGTCCGCGGAGTCAGCGGAGTCAGCCGAGTCCGCGGAGCCCGGCGAACCGGCCGAGCCCTCGTCCTCGTCCTCGTCCTCGTCCTCGTCCTCGTCCTCGTCCTCGGCAGCATCCTCGGGCTCGTCCGCCGCGAACTCCTCCGGGTGGTCGGCGGCGTACTCCTCCTCGGCGAGCGCCGCGTCCTCCTCGACGTCGAACACCGTGATGTCCTCCTCGGGGACGGTCGCACCGATGGCGCGTTCGAGCGCCTCGCTGTCGACCGTCGCGAGCAGGGCCGCAGCCTCGTCGTCCCGGCCCGCGGCCTCCAGCGCCACGGCACGGGCCTGGAGCACCCGCAGGCCGAGGTCGCCCGGGGCGTCCGCGGGAGCGATCTTGTCGAGCACGGCCAGGGCGGCGTCGTGCTCGCCCAGGTCGGACCGGGCGCCGCTCGCCACGATGGCGAGCTCGACCCGGCCGGTCGCGTCGAGCGACGCGGCCTCCTCCGACGCCGCGAGCGCGAGCGCACGCTCGGGCCGGCCGAGTCCGCGTTCGGCGTCGGCCATGATCGGCAGGTGCTCGGACGAGCCGTTCAGCCGACGGACGGTGCGCAGCTCGCGCAGCGCCTCCGCGAACCGGTTGGTGCGGTAGGCAGCCAGGCCTGCGGCCTCGCGGACGATGTCGATCCGGCCCGCGTGCCGCAGCGCGACCTGTGCGTGCTCGTACGCACGCTCCGGGTCGACGTCGAGCAGCCGGCCCGCCATCACCAGGTGCAGCCCGACGTGCTCGGCGTGCTCCTTGCTCAGCCCACGCAGGCGAGAGCGCGCCTCCCGGTCGAGCTGACCGAACGAGACGTCGTCGGCGATCTCCGGTTCCGGGACGCGCGGAGCACGGTCGTCGTGGTCTCGGCGGTCCTGGTCCCGACGGTCATGGTCCCGACGGTCATGGTCCCGGCGGTCGCGGTCGTCGCGGCCGCGGTCGTCACGACCGCGCGCGGGACGGTCACTGCCCCGGTCGAAACGACGGTCGCCACCCCGGCGATCGTCACCCCGGCGGTCGTCACCCCGGCGGTCGTCACCCCGGCGGTCGTCACGACGATCGTCACCCCGGCGGTCGTCACGACGATCGTCACGCCGGAACGGACGGTCGCCCGCACCACTGTCCCGACGCGGCCGGTCGCCCCGGTCGTCGAACGAACGGCGCGGACGGTCGTCCCGCCCGCGGTTGTCCCGCCCGCGGTCGTCCCGGTCCCCGTAGGAGCGGCTCGGCCGGTCGTCGCGCTCGAAGCTGCGCCGCGGACGGTCGTCCCGGTCCCCGTACGAGCGCTGCGGGCGGTCGTCGTGACGGCGGAACGGGCGGTCACCGACCCGGTCGTCACGACGCGGACGGTCCCCACCACGGTCCTCGAACGACCGACGCGGACGGTCGTCCCGGTCGAAGCTGCGACGCGGCCGATCCTCGTCACGGCGGAACGGACGGTCACCCACCCGGTCGTCACGACGCGGACGGTCCCCACCACGGTCCTCGAACGACCGACGCGGACGGTCGTCCCCGTACGACCGGCGAGGACGGTCGTCGCTGTCGCCGTACAGACGCCGCGGGCGGTCGTCCCCACGACGGAAGGGACGGTCACCGACCCGGTCGTCACGACGCGGACGGTCCCCACCGCGATCCTCGAACGACCGACGCGGCCGGTCGTCGTCGCGGCGTGCCGGACGGCCCGCACCACGACCGTCCCGGTCCTGGTAGGAGCGGCCCGAACGATCGTCGCCGCCCCGGTACGGGCGGTCACCGCGGGCGCCGCGGTCGTCGCGTCCGCCCCGGTAGCCCCTGTCGCCGTCGCCCCGCTCGCCGGAGGTGCGGCGCGGACGGTCGTCACCGCGCCCGAAGGACCTGTCGCCCCCGCGGTCGTCCCGGCCCGGACGGTCGTCCCGACGCGGACGGTCGTCGCGGTCGAAGGTCCGCCGCGGACGGTCGTCGTCGTACCGTCGCGAGCCGCCGCGAGCGCCGTCGTACCGGCCGCCCCGGTCTCCACCGCGCTCGTCGCGGCGGGGCCCCCGGCCCTCGGCCCGGCTGCCGCTCCTGCGTTCGCCGCGGCGGTCGCCCTCGCGGTCGTTCCCCTGGTCACGGGGCGTTTCGTTCACGGTGTTCCCTTCGATGACAGATGCCCGCACATTCTCCCATGCGCGCAGCCGTCTCCGAGGGTCAGAACGCTGTGACGTGCGCTGCCGGCGGCCTCACACGCGTGCCGGGACCACCTCCGGGTTGTAGGCGTCCGGGGTCCGCACGATCCGCACCCCGATCACCACCAGCGCCGCCACGACGAGCAGCAGCACCACCAGTCCGGCGTTGAACCCGAGCCCGAAGATCCACAGGTACCCGATCCCGCCCGCCGCGAGACAGTAGTAGGTCATCGGCAGGATCGTCCTGCGGATGAGGTCGCCCTCGCGGCCGAGCAGGCCCACGGTCGCGGCGGCCGCGACGACGTTGTGCACGGCCACCATGTTGCCCGCCGCACCGCCCACGGCCTGCAGGGCGGCGACGGTCTCGGGCGACGCCGCACCGATGCCGAGGCCGGTGTTGAACTGGAACAGCGAGAACATCATGTTGGACACCGTGTTGGACCCCGCTACGAACGCACCCAGGGCACCGATGAACGGCGACACGATCGGCCAGCCCTGGCCGGCGAGGTCGGCAGCCGCCTGGGCCACCGTGACGGGCATCGAGTCGAGCCCGGCCCCGTTGAAGTCGGGCCCGGAGTTGATGAAGATGCGCACCAGGGGCACCGCGCACAGCAGCGCGAACGCCGCCCCGCCGAGCTGGGCGCCCGCGACCCGCCACGAGGCGGCGATCTGCGACCGCCGCATGCCGTGCAGCACGTAGGTGACCAGGCACGCGAGCAGGAAGATCGCCCCCGGGGAGTAGAGGAGGTCCATGTTCTGGCTGATCCCGGTGCCGAAGATGTCGGGTACCTCGATGACGGCGGGGCCGGTGAGGAACTCCTTGATCGCGGGGACGTTCCGGGTCAGGAGCAGCAGCGCCGCCACGATCACGTACGGGGACCAGGCACGCACCATCGACATGCTGCGGGTCAGCGTGGCCGCCTCCTGCGTGGGGTCCACGGTGCCCATCCAGCGGTCGCTCCAGCGTTCCCGCGGTGGGAAGTCCCACACGTCCTTGGGCATGAGGAAGCCCTTGGACGACGTGAACATCACCAGCACCAGCCCGAGGAACCCGCCGAGCAGCGACGGGAACTCCGGCCCCAGCACGTAGGCCACGGTCACGTACGGCACGATCATCGCGAGGGCCGCGTAGACGGCGAACGGCGCGACGGCGAGCCCGGCCCGGAACGACCGCTTCTCGCCGTAGAACCCGCACATGAGCGTGACGAGGATGAGCGGCACCAGGATGCCGACGATGGCGTGGACGGTCGCCACCTGCGTGGCGGTGTGGGCGACGAAGCCCAGGTGGTCCAGCCCGAGCGCGTCGGCGCGCGCCTGTACCTCGGGCGCCAGGGCGCCGGACGTGTCGGCCAGCCCAGTCCCGAGCCCGGTCAGCATGGGCGTCCCGACGGCGCCGAAGCTCACCGGCGTGGACTGGATGATGAGGCCCGCCATCACGGCGGCCGCGGCGGGGAACCCGAGCGCCAGGAGGAGCGGCGCGACGACGGCCGCCGGCGTGCCGAACCCGGCCGCACCCTCGATGAACGACCCGAACAGCCAGGCGACGATGATCACCTGGACCCGCCGGTCGGGGCTGATGGTGGTGAACCCGGCCCGGATCGTGTGCAGCGCGCCGCTCTTGGTCAGGGTCTCCAGCATGAGCAGCGCGCCGAAGATGATCCAGAGCAGGCCCACCGCGATGAGCAGCCCCTGCACCACGGACGCGCCGACGGCCACCGGTGACATCCGCCAGGCGAACAGAGCGATCACCACGACGACGGCGAGCCCGACGGGCATGGCGGTGCGGGCGGGCCAGCGGAACCCGAGGAGCAGGGTGCCGACCACGAGAATCGGGAGGAGAGCGAGCAGGGCGAGGACGCCGAGGTTGTCCATGGTGACTCCAGACCGGCCACGCTGCCGGGTAGGGTTCAGCGGATATTTCGCATGTCGGAACTATCACTCCACGTACTGACAAACGTAGCAGTTACCTCGGGTCATGGGGAATGCCCGCCACGAAGTCGCGACGCATATCTTCGACTGCCCCCGAATCACCCCACCCAGAACCCTCCTTTCGTTGAGCCGGGCATCCAGCCGTGCCAGCGTCGAACTGGGCCCGCCGACAGACATACCGCGGGTAGTCAGCTCGACGAGGAGAACGGACGCAGATCATGACCCCCACCAGGAGATCCGCCGCCGCCTGGGCGGCGGCGGCCTGTGCGACGAGCCTGCTCGCGGCGGGCGTCGCGGTCGTACCGGCAGCGACGGCCGCGACCGACCCCGGCATCCTGCTCGTGGACCCCGTGCCCACCGAGGTGCTCGCCTCGGCCGGCGACCTCGCCGCCCTGGGCACCGCCGTCGACGCGCACCTGGCCGGCGACACCGTGTTCGTCGAGGTCAGCACCCCGCAGGGGCGCCGCGTCTACTGGCGACCGTTCGACGACGACACGGCCGCGTGGTCGGGTACCTGGGGCAACCGCACCCTGACCGGAGACCTGCTGGCCGCCGAGAACGACGCCCTCCTGCTCGACGTCGGCAGCACCCGCGTGCTGGCCTGGTCGCGCGACGGCGGCGGCAGTCGCACCCTGCCGGACGACGCCGTGCTCGGCCAGGGCGCGCAGTACGTGGCCTTCACCGGCGACGGCTACTACGAAGCACCCGGCCCGGTCACGCAGCTCGTGACCGGTGGTGACCAGATCCCCGTCAAGCCGGCGAACCCGTCGGACGGCTCGCTTCCCGACATCACCAGCGGCTTCGCCATCGCCGGCAGCACGTTGTACGGGGTGGACGTCTTCGAGTGGCCGGCAGCCTCGGCCTGGGACGCCGCCACCGGGAACCCGTGGCCGGCCGTCGGCGGCGACCCGTGCGACCAGCCACGTGACCTGGACGACCTCCGCATCGAGGACGCCCACGGCCGCTTCGCGCTCGCCAGCTGCCAGGACGGCGTCGTCGGGCTCACGGGAGACAGCGCCGAGGTGTACCGCGACGTCATGCTCGCCGTCCCGATGGAACGCACCACCAGGCACCCGCAGCTCGGCGACGGCTTCGTGCTCGGCGTCTCCACCACGCGCGGCGACCTGCTCGCCGCGCCCGCCCTCGGCGGCAAGCCCGGCACGCTCGGCCGGGCCACGGCCTTCGACCTGAACGACGCCGGCACCAACGTCGTCCTCGTGGACGACACCGGGGACGTACGAATCGCCCGCGACCTGACACCGTGGTCGTCAACGCCCGCAACGGAGATCGTGGACCACGCGGCGCCGTCCGTGCAGGTCTTTCCCACGCCTCTCGAGCCCGCCACGCCGGAAACCGGCAGGTACGAGACCTACGTCCAGGCCCGCGACGTGGCGACTCCGCCGTTCGAGGAGTCGGGCGTCGCGGAGACCGAGACCGACCTGCGCGCCCGCATCAAACTTGCAGGCGAGACGGACTTCGGCAACCCGGTGCCCGTGCCCGAGGGCGAGCCGGTCGAGTACCCGGTGGGCGCGACGGTCTGCTGGGAGGGCCGGGCGGTGGACAACGCCGGCAACGACAGCGGCTGGCAGGGCGAGAAGTGCGAGGTCGTACCCGACGTCACCAACCAGCTGGTTGCTGAGCCACTGCCCCCGGCGACGGACGCGAATCAGGGCAGCATCTTCTTCTACTACAAGGGCACGGACGATCTGTACTTCGCCGAGTCCGACGTGCGATACCGCGTCTACCAGCGAGGTGAGACGCCACCTGACTGGACCCTCGTGGAGGGCAACGGTGGCGGCTGGAGCCGCCTCTACGGCGCCGATGTGCCGAACGGCAGCTTCGTCTGTTTCCAGGCGCGCGGATACGACCTGAACGGGACCGCCGGGGACTGGACGCCCGAGGAGTGCACGTTCTCCGACGCGTCCGAGCCCCGGATCAGGAGCCTGGCCTACCCCCGGTGGATCAAGCCCAGCCAGACCCGCGTGGTCGACGGCGTGCGCACCGCGGACCCGGTGTTCACCTGGGCCTTCTACGAGAACTTCGGTATCGAGGGCTACCTGGTGCAGCGCAGCCTGTCCCGCACCGAGGTCGGTGCCGAGCGGCCGTTCTGGACGACGAGCACCTCGTACACCCGCCCCCTGACCGAAGCCGGCCAGCACTGCTTCCGGGTCCGGGCCAAGGACCTGGCCGGGCACCTGAGTGCCTGGTCGGGCTGGCGGTGCTCCACCATGCCGGTCAGCTCGGCGAAGCTCGACGGTATGTCGTTCGGCCCGTACCACCACCGGGTCTGGCCCGGTACCGGCGACCTCGTCACCACCCGCGGCTACAGCGGCGTCGCGATCTACGCCAAGGTCAACACCGGACCCCGCTACGGAAGCATGAAGGTCTACATGGGATCGCGGTTCCTCGGCACGGTCAACGCTCACGCGACCGAGACCGGCAGCAAATGGGTCTGGCTCAGCCCCGGCGGCACCCTCGACGGCAAGGTCCGCTTCGTGGCGAACGCGGGCGACTTCGTCGACCTCCGAGAGTTCTACATCTCCCGCTAGAACCCCCTCGCGCCCGGCACCGGCTCCCCCGGTGCCGGGCGCGAGCCGTCACCGCACCAGCTCCTCCGGCCCGACGCCGCGCAGCGACGCGTCCAGCACGAGCACCATGTGCGCCGTCGGCAGGTCCCGCCCGCGCCGCCGCAGTGCGTCCGTGATCTGCAGCAGGCACCCCGGGTTGGACGTGACCAGCAGCTCGGCGCCGGTAGCCGCCACGTTCGCGGCCTTCCGGTCCCCCAGCTCCCGCGCAGGCTCGGGGTTGGTCAGGTTGTAGATTCCGGCCGACCCGCAGCACATGTCGCCCTCGGCGATCTCCTTGACCACCAGCCCCGGGATCGTCGCGAGCACTGCCCGTGGCTGCGCCCGCACGCCCTGCGCGTGCCGCAGGTGGCACGCGTCGTGGTAGGCCACGGTCATCGGCAGCGGATGCCGGGGCGCGACGGGCTCCAGCTCCGCCAGCACCTCCGAGATGTCGCGGGTCTTCGTGGCGAACGACGCCGCCCGCTCCGCGTACTCGGGGTCGTCCGCCAGCAGGTCCGCGTAGTCCTTCATCGTCGACCCGCACCCGGCCGAGTTGGCCACTATCCGTTCCACGCCCGCGCCCGAGAACGTGTCGATGAGCGCCCGTGCGTAGTCGAGCCCCTCGGCCTCCCGCCCCGCATGCACGGACAGCGCGCCGCAGCATCCCTGGTCAGGCGGCACGACGACGTCGCAGCCCTCCGCCGCCAGCACCCGCGCCGTGGCCGCGTTGACGCCTGGATAGAACTCGCGCTGCACGCAGCCCAGCAGCATCCCGACGGTCATCCGCTTCGTGCCCGCGGCGGGCACGAGCGCGGGCACCGGGATACGCGGCCCGACCGGCGGCGCGATCGCCTCCATCGTCGCCAGCGTCGGGGAGATCCGGGCGAGCACCGGCCGCACCAGCCTCGACAGGCCCGTGCGCTGGTACAGCGCGAGCAGCGGCCGGATCAGCCGCAGCCGCTCCGGCCGCGGGAACAGCGCGAAGATCGCCGACCGCAGCAGCCGCTGACCGCGCGTGCGGTGCTCCGCGCCGCGCCGTTCGACCTGCTGCCGCGTCGCCTCCACCAGCTTGTCGTACTGCACGCCCGACGGGCAGGCGGTCACACAGGCCATGCACCCGAGGCAGGCGTCGACGTGCTCCACCAGGGCGGGCGACATCGGCTCGCCCTCCAGCCCCTCCTTCATGAGGTAGATCCGGCCGCGCGGGGAGTCCATCTCCTCGCCCCAGAGCGAGTACGTGGGACAGGCGGGCAGGCAGAACCCGCAGTGCACGCAGTCGTCCACGAGCTCGCGTCGCGGCGGGTGGTGCGCGTCGAACGCCCCCGACCCGTCGAACGAGCCCAGCAGGTCCGGCTTGGCCTCGGTCATCAGATGCCTCCCACGAATCGGCCGGGTGCGAGGTTCCGCCCGGGGTCGAGCTGCCGTTTGACGGCGCGCATCAGGTCGAGCCCGCCCACCGGGCCCCACACGTCCAGCGCGGCCCGCACCTCGTGCGACGCGCGCAGCACGGTCACGGTCCCTTCCCGCGGCGTGGCCGCAGCTGCCCGCAGGTGCCCGACGGCGGACGCGGTCGCCTCGGGTGTACCCGTGACCGCGCCGTACAGCACCCCCGCCGCGGTCCCGCGCAGCGCGGCGCCCACCCCGTACCGCTGCTCGGCGTCGCGCGCCGCCGCGAGCAGGCCGGCCACCCCGGTGAGCGTGGCGGTCGCCTTGACGAGCGTCCGGGGCGCCGCTCCCGCCGGGACCGACGGGAGCGCGCCGCTGCCGCCCGGCAGTGCCGCCCACCACCCGGGCGGCTCCTCCTGGACCTGTCCGCCCGCCAGCTCCGCCGCGGCGGCGGCCCGCTGCCCGACGGCGGTCTCCGCCCCCTCCAGCAGCACCGCCACGGTCGCGACGTCGCTCCCGGCGGGCCGGTCGATCTCGACCGCGGCGGGGGCGAGCTGGGACGCGACGACCGCCCGGGCCCGTGCCGCGACGTCGGCCAGCGGTCCGGAGGCGACCACGTACGCCCGCTCCGGCCGCGCCGGATGCAGCCGGAACGCGGCCCGCACGACGACACCGAGCGTGCCGTACGCACCCGTCAGGAGCTTGGCGAGGTCGTACCCGGCCACGTTCTTGACCACCTTGCCGCCGGAGGAGGCGACGGTGCCGTCGGCGAGCACCACGGTGGCCCCCAGGACGAGGTCACGGATCCCGCCGCGCTGCAGGCGCCGCGGCCCCGACATCCCCGTCGACAGTGCACCGCCCACCGTCGACCCGCGTGCGAGCCGGTCGGGCGGGAGGTCCACCACGAGCTCCTGCGCCGCACGACCGACGTGGTCCAGGAGCGCCGCCACCGGCAGCCCGGCCTCGGCCACGACCACCAGGTCACCCGCCTCGTGCTCGACGAGCCGGTCCAGGCCCGTGGTGTCGAGAATCAGGTCGGCACGCTCGGGCGGCGCTCCCCAGTCGAGCGCCGTCGCTCCCCCGCGCGCCACGGTGGCCAGCCCCTGCGCGGTCGCCTCGCGCAGCACGGCAGCCACCCCCTCCGCCGACGCCGGCCGTGCCACCGCCGACGCCGCCACCCCGTCGACGACGTCGCCCGGCCCTGCCTCCCTGACCTCGCCGCCGTGCGGGCGCACCGCAGCCTCGAGCCGCTCCAGGTCGGCCATCAGAAGAGCTCCGCCGCGCCGGACTCCACGAGCGGATGCGTGCCACGACGCCGCCCGGGCTGCTCACCGCACAGCCGCGGCGTGGGGAACACCTTGCCCGGGTTGGCGATGCCCTCCGGGTCGAACGCGCAGCGCACGGCCTGCATGGTGTCCAGGTCGGCGGGCGTGAACATGCGGGGCATGTGCTTGGCCTTGTCGGCGCCCACGCCGTGCTCGCCCGTGATGGACCCGCCGTGCTCCAGGCACAGGTCGAGGATGCCGCCGGCCACCGCCTCGGCGCGCTCCACGGCGCCCTCGACCGCGCCGTCGAACAGCACGAGCGGGTGCAGGTTGCCGTCACCGGCGTGGAAGACGTTGGCGACGCGTACCCCGGCGCCGTCGCCGAGCTCGGCGATCCGCCGCAGCACCTGGGGCAGGGCCGTGCGCGGGATCACGCCGTCCTGCACGATGTAGTCGGGGCTGATCCGTCCGACCGCCGCGAACGCGGACTTGCGGCCCTTCCAGATCAGGGCGCGCTCGGCGTCGTCGGCCGCGACCCGCACCTCGAACGCGCCGGCCGCCTCGCACAGCCGCACCACGTCGTCGAACTCTCCGGCGACGTCCGGCGCGGGACCGTCCAGCTCCACGACCAGCACCGCGCCGGCGCCCTCGGGGTAACCGCAGTGCACGGCCTTCTCGGCGGCCTCGATGGAGAGGGCGTCCATCATCTCGATCGCAGCGGGGATCACACCGGCGGCGATGATCGCGGAGGTGGCGGCCCCGGCGTCGTCCATGGTGCGGAAGGCGGCCAGGAGCGTGCGCACCTCCTGCGGCAGCCGTGTCAGCCGCACCGTCACGGCGGTGACGACGCCGAGCGTGCCCTCGCTGCCGACCACGGCACCGAGCAGGTCGTACCCGGGCGGGTCGGGCGCCTTGCCGCCGATCTCGACCTGCTCGCCTGCGGGGGTCACCAGGTCCACGCCCGTGACGTGGTTGGTCGTGAAGCCGTACTTGAGGCAGTGCGCGCCACCCGAGTTCTCGGCGACGTTCCCGCCGATGGAGCACACCGACTGACTGGACGGGTCGGGCGCGAAGTAGTACCCGTCATGACTGGTCGCGGCGGTGAGCTGCAGGTTGATCACCCCGGGTTCGACCACGGCACGCTGGTTGGCGACGTCAGCCTCCCGCACCTCCCGCATCTGGGACAGCACCACCAGCGCCCCCTCGGGGTGCGGCAGTGCACCGCCCGACAGACCCGTACCGGAACCACGCGCGACGAACGGCACCGCGTGCCGCGCACAGACCCGTACCGTCGCAGCCACGTCGTCCGCGCTGCGTGCGAGCACCACCACGCCCGGCACCACGCGGTAGGCCGCCAGCCCGTCGGACTCGTAGGTGCGACGGCGCTGCCGGTCGGTGACCACCCGTCCCTCGCCGAGCTCGGCCGACAGCTCGGCGATGACGGCCGCCAGCCCGCCCGAAGTGCTAGATCCCATCCGGCAACCTCCTCGTTGCGCGCGGTACTCCGTTGAGCGCGGGATCTTCGCCCTCGAAACCGCGTCTCGAGGGCGAAGATCCCGCGCTCAACGGGAAGGGTCAGGGCATGCTGTCGTATGCCGGCAGGGTCAGGAAGTCCGCGTAGTCGTCCGCCACCGCCACCTCCAGGAACGTCTGCTTCGCCTCCTCGTAGTCTGCCGCGTCACCCGGCAGCTTGGCGATCTCCTCCTCGACGATCTGGTCGATCAGCTCGCGCGTGACCCGGTGCCCGGTGTCGGCGAGGGTCACGTCGTTGTGCAGCCACTGCCACACCTGCGACCGGGAGATCTCCGCCGTGGCGGCGTCCTCCATGAGGTTGAAGATGGCGACGGCGCCGAGCCCGCCGAGCCAGGCCTTGAGGTACTGGATGCCCACGGAGATGTTGTTGCGCAGCCCGGCCTCGGTGACGTCGCCGGGCGTGGCAGCGACGTCGAGCAGCTGCGCCGCGGTGACCTGCACGTCTTCGCGGGTGCGGTCGATCTGGTTCGGCTTGTCGCCCAGCACCGAGGTGAAGACCTCCGTGCAGAGGTCCACCATGCCGGGGTGCGCCACCCACGAACCGTCGAACCCGTCGTTCGCCTCGCGTGTCTTGTCATCGCGCACCTTGGCGAACGCGGCGGCGTTGACCTCCTCGTCGCGGCTCGGGATGAACGCGGCCATACCGCCGATCGCGTGCGCGCCCCGGGTGTGGCACGTCTTGACCAGCAGCTCGGTGTAGGCGCGCATGAACGGCACCATCATGGTGACGGCGTTCCGGTCCGGGAGCATGAACTCCTTGCCGCGCGTCCGGAACGACTTGATCACCGAGAACATGAAGTCCCAGCGCCCGGCGTTCAGGCCCGAGCTGTGCTCCCGCAGCTCGTAGAGGATCTCCTCCATCTCGAACGCCGCCGGGTAGGTCTCGATGAGCACCGTGGCGCGGATGGTGCCCTGCGGGATGCCGAGATAGTCCTGGGCCAGCACGAACGCGTCGTTCCAGAGACGCGCCTCCAGGTGCGACTCCATCTTGGGCAGGTAGAAGTACGGCCCCTGCCCCTTCTCGATCTGCCGGAGCCCCGCCGTGGCAAGGTACAGCGCGAAGTCCACCAGGCTGCCCGAGGTCGGGCGGCCGTCGACCAGGACGTGCTTCTCCGGCAGGTGCCAGCCGCGGGGACGGACGATGATCGTCGCCAGCTCCGCGTCGGGTTTGAGCGCGTAGTGCTTGCCGTTGTCGCCCGTGAAGTCGATGGTCCGGTTGATCGCGTCGAGCAGGTTGAGCTGTCCGCCCACGACCGCGCTCCACTGCGGGGTGTTGGCGTCCTCGTGGTCCGCGAGCCACGCCTTCGCACCGGAGTTCAGCGCATTGATGGTCATCTTGCGGTCGGTGGGGCCGGTGATCTCGCAGCGCCGGTCCTCGATGCCCGGCGCGGGCGGCGCCACGCGCCACGTGGGGTCCTCGCGGATGTGCCGCGTCTCGGGCAGGAAGTCGAGCGTGCCACCGGCGGCGAGGCGCTCGACCCGCCGGCGTCGTGCCTCCAGCAGCTCGAGCCGCCGGTCGTCGAGCGCGCGGTGCAGTGCAGCGACCAGTCCGAGCGCCTGCGGGGTCAGCACCTCCTCGGCACGCGGTGCGATGTCAGCGGTGAGGGTCAGGCCGTCCGGAGTGTCCACTGTCAGTCCCTTGGTCGAGCGGCTGTGCGTCGGATCCCGCGACCTTCTTCCATAATGCGGAATCCAAATACTTCCTAGTGGAAACTCTAAGCGGCGCGGTCCCCGGGGTCAACGCATCGCTCAGCTCCCGGACAGCTCGCGCGCCACATCCTGGGCGACGTCCCGCAGCAGCGGCACCGCCCGCTCGCCGAACTCGAACGACACCCGGGCCGACGGCCCCGACACGGACAGTGCCGTCGGTACGGGTACGCCAGGCACGACCACGGCAAAGCACCGCACGCCCACCTCCTGCTCCCCGTCGTCGACGGCGTAGCCGCGGTCCCGGATCTCGCCCATCGCGGCAAGCAACGCGTCGACGTCGGTGATCGTCCGGTCGGTCGCAGGCTCCAGACCGGCACGGACCGCGATGCCCCGGACCGCGTCGTCCGAGAGCTCACCCAGGAGCGCCTTGCCGACGCCGGTGCTGTGCAGGTGCACGCGCCGCCCCACCTCGGTGAACATCCGCATCGAGTGCGACGACGCCGCCTGCGCCACGTACACGGCCATCTCACCGTCGAGCATCGCGAGGTTCGCGGTCTCCCCCAGCTCCCGGGCGAGCCGCGCCAGATGACGCCGTGCCCCGGCGCCGAGCTGACGACCGGCCGCCTCCCCCAGGCCCATGGCCCGCGCACCGAGCGCGTACCGGCGGGACGGCAGACGGCGCGCGTAACCACGGGACACGAGGGTGCGCATCAGCCGATGGATCGTCGGCAGGGGCAGACCGGAACGCTCCGAGAGCTCGCTCAAGCCGGCGTCGTCGCCGAGCTCCGCCAGGATCTCCAGCAGGTCGAGCGCTCGCTCGACCGACTGCACGCCAGCCTCTGCCATGTCGTCCTCCCCGCCGAACCGGCGGCCGGCAGGCCGCCGGAACCAGCATTCCACACGACGGAAGACGAAGATGCGGCCTTGTTCAGGGCACAGAAATGCGTCAGGGGATGAACCGCTCCCGGCCACCCCCAGCAGGGGGTGGTCCGGGGGTTCATCCCCTGACGCTGAATGGTTGTCCGGCGGCGTCCTACTCTCCCACCCCGTCTCCAGGGCAGTACCATCGGCGCTATGAGGCTAAGCTTCCGGGTTCGGAATGGGACCGGGCGTTTCCCCCACGCTATGACCACCGAAACACTATCGAGACCAGGCAACCCCACACCACAAACAAGAGGGGGGTTGGTGCCCGTGACTCGGGAACCGCACAGTGGACGCGAACACACACACCAGTAAACTGGCTTGAAAGAATTTGAGTGTTGAGAAAGTTATCGGCAAGTTAGTACCGGTCAGCTCCACAAGTCTTCAGTCCTTGCTTCCACATCCGGCCTATCAACCCAGTAGTCTGCTGGGCGCCTCCCACACACAAGGTGTATGGAAACCTCATCTCGAAGCAGGCTTCCCGCTTAGATGCTTTCAGCGGTTATCCCTTCCGAACGTAGCCAACCAGCCATGCTCCTGGCGGAACAACTGGCACACCAGAGGTTCGTCCGTCCCGGTCCTCTCGTACTAGGGACAGCCCTTCTCAAGTTTCCTACGCGCGCAGCGGATAGGGACCGAACTGTCTCACGACGTTCTAAACCCAGCTCGCGTACCGCTTTAATGGGCGAACAGCCCAACCCTTGGGACCTACTCCAGCCCCAGGATGCGACGAGCCGACATCGAGGTGCCAAACCATGCCGTCGATATGGACTCTTGGGCAAGATCAGCCTGTTATCCCCGGGGTACCTTTTATCCGTTGAGCGACGGCGCTTCCACAAGCCACCGCCGGATCACTAGTTCCGACTTTCGTCCCTGCTCGACCTGTCAGTCTCACAGTCAAGCTCCCTTGTGCACTTGCACTCGACACCTGATTACCAACCAGGCTGAGGGAACCTTTGAGCGCCTCCGTTACATTTTAGGAGGCAACCGCCCCAGTTAAACTACCCACCAGGCACTGTCCCTGATCCGGATCACGGACCGAGGTTAGACATCCGAAGCGATCAGAGTGGTATTTCAACAATGACTCCACCCGAGCTGGCGCCCGAGCTTCACAGTCTCCCACCTATCCTACACAAACCGCACCGAACACCAATACCAAGCTATAGTAAAGGTCCCGGGGTCTTTCCGTCCTGCTGCGCGTAACGAGCATCTTTACTCGTACTGCAATTTCGCCGAGTTCGCGGTTGAGACAGCGGAGAAGTCGTTACGCCATTCGTGCAGGTCGGAACTTACCCGACAAGGAATTTCGCTACCTTAGGATGGTTATAGTTACCACCGCCGTTTACTGGGGCTTAAATTCTGGGCTTCGCCGAAGCTGACCCGTCCTCTTAACCTTCCAGCACCGGGCAGGCGTCAGTCCGTATACATCGTCTTGCGACTTCGCACGGACCTGTGTTTTTAGTAAACAGTCGCTTCTCCCTGGTCTCTGCGGCCCTCCCCGCATCCCCCAGCAAGTGGGTTAACGGTTCAGGCCCCCCTTCTCCCGAAGTTACGGGGGCATTTTGCCGAGTTCCTTAACCACGATTCACTCGATCGCCTTAGTATTCTCTACCTGACCACCTGAGTCGGTTTAGGGTACGGGCGGCTAGTCCCTCGCGTCGAGGCTTTTCTAGGCAGCATAGGATCACCAGATTCCCGCATACACGGTCTCTATCAGCTCTCACCCTCAACGACACCCGGATTTGCCTAGGTGTCGGGCTACGACCTTGGACATGGACAACCATCGCCACGCCTGGCTACCTTCCTGCGTCACCCCTGTTAACACGCTTACCTACTACCGGATCAGGTCCCACGCCGCCCCACCAGTGAGACCCGAAGGTCTCGGCGGTGGCTTGGGGTGGTTAGTATCACCGGGCTCGGTATGGGCGGTACTTCGCCGGTAGGAGAATATCAACTCCTTGTCCATCGACTACGCCTGTCGGCCTCGCCTTAGGTCCCGACTTACCCAGGGCGGATGAACCTGGCCCTGGAACCCTTGGTCATTCGGCGGACGGGATTCACACCCGTCATTCGCTACTCATGCCTGCATTCTCACTCGTGTAGGCTCCACCGCTAGGTCACCCTGCGACTTCACTGCCCACACGACGCTCCCCTACCCACCCACACACCTGAACACACACCACAAGGGCGCATGCTGGGCTTGCGATCAAACGCAATGTGAGTGCCACGGCTTCGGCGGTGTGCTTGAGCCCCGCTACATTGTCGGCGCGGAATCACTTGACCAGTGAGCTATTACGCACTCTTTCAAGGGTGGCTGCTTCTAAGCCAACCTCCTGGTTGTCTGTGCAACTCCACATCCTTTCCCACTGAGCACACGCTTAGGGGCCTTAGCCGGTGATCTGGGCTGTTTCCCTCTCGACCACGGAGCTTATCCCCCGCAGTCTCACTGCCACGCTTAAACTTACCGGCATTCGGAGTTTGGCTGACGTCAGTAACCTGGTGAGGCCCATTAGCCATCCAGTAGCTCTACCTCCGGCAAGAAACACGCGACGCTGCACCTAAATGCATTTCGGGGAGAACCAGCTATCACGAAGTTTGATTGGCCTTTCACCCCTAACCACAGGTCATCCCCCAGGTTTTCAACCCTGGTGGGTTCGGTCCTCCACGCCGTCTTACCGGCGCTTCAACCTGCCCATGGCTAGATCACTTCGCTTCGGGTCTAGACCCGGCGACTCAAACGCCCTCTTCGGACTCGCTTTCGCTACGGATACCCCACACGGGTTAACCTCGCCACCGAGCACTAACTCGCAGGCTCATTCTTCAAAAGGCACGCCGTCACCCCTACCAAGGAGGCTCCGACGGATTGTAGGCACATGGTTTCAGGTACTATTTCACTCCCCTCCCGGGGTACTTTTCACCTTTCCCTCACGGTACTTGTCCGCTATCGGTCACTAGGTAGTATTTAGGCTTAGCAAGTGGTCTTGCCAGATTCACACGAGATTTCACGGGCCCCGTGCTACTTGGGATCCCCTCCACCAGGCCGCACCATTTCGTCTACGGGACTCCCACCCACTACGGTCCGGTATTCAACCCGGTTCGACTATGACACGACTTTCTCACTGGCCGGAAGACTGTCAGATCTTCCCGGAAGGTCCCACAACCCCGCACACGCAACGCCTGACAGCTTGACACGCATACGGTTTGGCCTCATCCGCTTTCGCTCGCCACTACTCACGGAATATCTCTTCCTGTCGGTACTGAGATGTTTCACTTCCCGACGTTCCCTCCACACGCCCTATACATTCAAGCGCGGGTAACCGAACATGACTTCGGCTGGGTTCCCCCATTCGGAGACCCTCGGATCACAGCTCGTCTGCCAACTCCCCGAGGATTATCGCAGGCTACAACGTCCTTCTTCGGCTCCTAGTGCCAAGGCATCCACCAATGTGCCCTTAAAAACTTTCGGCAACACTACAATCACAGAAACCAAGACAACACACCCGACAACACCCCGACCCACACGACCCAAAAGGCCCTGCCAGCCAGACCATCGCCAAGCAGTCTTGGAAACATTCAAAGATGCTCGCGTCCACTATGCAGTTCTCAAGCAACGGACGAACCCACCAGAGCGACCCGCACCCACCACCACCGGCACGCCGGCTGGTCTGAAGTGCCACTCAGTGACCCGTGTCCAGTCAGAAACAACCCGTCCCCCACACACCCCACTCACCCACCCCGAAGGGACAAGACCCCCGAAGGGACAAGCTCGTGGCGCATGAGGCAGCCGGTTGCCTCAGGACCCAACAGTGTGCTCGGCAAGCCACCACCACCTGCGACCACCACGTTCCAACCCACCCAGCAAGGAGACAAGCCCCCCACCAACCAGGCGTACTAGCAGCAGCCACCAGCACGGTGACTCTTCGTCAATGTTCCACCCATGAGCAACCACCCCAGACGCGTACGGCCTGGGCCTGGCCTCTGCCACCAGCACCCACCAGCCCAGGGACGAACCCACGAGCCGGCACGGCATCCCCGGCTTCCCGGGGCCTGATGGAGATGAGCTCCTTAGAAAGGAGGTGATCCAGCCGCACCTTCCGGTACGGCTACCTTGTTACGACTTAGTCCCAATCGCCAGTCCCACCTTCGACCACTCCCTCCCACAAGGGGTTGGGCCGTGAGCTTCGGGTGTTACCAACTTTCGTGACTTGACGGGCGGTGTGTACAAGGCCCGGGAACGTATTCACCGCAGCGTTGCTGATCTGCGATTACTAGCGACTCCGACTTCACGGGGTCGAGTTGCAGACCCCGATCCGAACTGAGACCGGCTTTTTGGGATTCGCTCCACCTCACGGTATCGCAGCCCTCTGTACCGGCCATTGTAGCATGCGTGAAGCCCAAGACATAAGGGGCATGATGATTTGACGTCATCCCCACCTTCCTCCGAGTTGACCCCGGCAGTCTCCCATGAGTCCCCGGCATAACCCGCTGGCAACATGAGACAAGGGTTGCGCTCGTTGCGGGACTTAACCCAACATCTCACGACACGAGCTGACGACAACCATGCACCACCTGTGTACGAGTGTCCAAAGAGAACCCCATCTCTGGGGCTTTCTCGTACATGTCAAGCCTTGGTAAGGTTCTTCGCGTTGCATCGAATTAATCCGCATGCTCCGCCGCTTGTGCGGGCCCCCGTCAATTCCTTTGAGTTTTAGCCTTGCGGCCGTACTCCCCAGGCGGGGCACTTAATGCGTTAGCTACGGCACAGAACCAGTGGAACTGGCCCCACACCTAGTGCCCAACGTTTACGGCATGGACTACCAGGGTATCTAATCCTGTTCGCTCCCCATGCTTTCGCTCCTCAGCGTCAGTAACTGCCCAGAGACCTGCCTTCGCCATCGGTGTTCCTCCTGATATCTGCGCATTCCACCGCTACACCAGGAATTCCAGTCTCCCCTACAGCACTCCAGTCTGCCCGTACCCGATGCAAGCTCACAGTTGAGCCATGAGATTTCACACCAGACGCGACAGACCGCCTACGAGCTCTTTACGCCCAATAATTCCGGACAACGCTTGCGCCCTACGTATTACCGCGGCTGCTGGCACGTAGTTAGCCGGCGCTTCTTCTGCAGGTACCGTCACTTGCGCTTCTTCCCTGCTGAAAGAGGTTTACAACCCGAAGGCCGTCATCCCTCACGTGGCGTCGCTGCATCAGGCTTTCGCCCATTGTGCAATATTCCCCACTGCTGCCTCCCGTAGGAGTCTGGGCCGTGTCTCAGTCCCAGTGTGGCCGGTCGCCCTCTCAGGCCGGCTACCCGTCGACGCCTTGGTAGGCCATTACCCCACCAACAAGCTGATAGGCCGCGAGCCCATCCCCCACCGAAAAACTTTCCAACACCCACCATGCAGTGAGTGCTCATATCCGGTATTAGACCCCGTTTCCAAGGCTTATCCCGAAGTGGAGGGCAGGTTGCTCACGTGTTACTCACCCGTTCGCCACTGATCCACCCCTGCAAGCAGGAGCTTCACCGTTCGACTTGCATGTGTTAAGCACGCCACCAGCGTTCGTCCTGAGCCAGGATCAAACTCTCCGTAAAAGAGAAACATCCACACCCACTCACGTGAGCGCGAACAATGATACCGGCCAGATCAAAACCAAACTGGTTTCAATGATCCGATCCAAAAACAACCCCCATCACCCCGAACCACACCACCATCCAGCAGCACGATCCGAAACAAGAGAGTCAAATAATTGGCATTGACTATCAAGCACACTGTTGAGTTCTCAAACAACCGACGCACACCGTCAGAGCCACAATCTTCCGACCGTTTCCCTGCCCGGGGCAGTTCCTCTAACTTACCAGGACCTTTCGGACTTTTCCAAATCCCCTCCGGCCGAGACCGTGAGCGAATTATTCGAGCGTCCGAATGAATTCTGGTACCCATTTTCGCGTCCCAGAAGCTGAGCTTCGATGTTCCGCGAGGTAGGGGGCCTCCTCGATCGGAGGCAACCTCTGTAACTTACCCTATCACGTTCCCCGGCGCAAGGACCCTCGTGAGGATCCATGGTCGTGGGAGGCGATCTGACAAGCCCCCACCCAGTTCCGGGGCGCACTAGGCTACTACGAGAACTGGGTTGGTTTCCACCCCGGGACCGGCCAGTCGCGCTCGACGCGCTTCCTGTCCGTGCCTCCCTGCCGGGCGAACGACAGGAACAGTACACAGACCTGGGCCCGCACGCCAAATCGGCAGTCACCAGGGAACGGCGGGCCCAGGGCATCAGGCCGGATCACTCCACGGTGACCGACTTCGCGAGGTTCCGCGGCTTGTCGACGTCGTGCCCGAGCGTGAGCGCCGCGTGGTACGCGAGGAGCTGCAGCGGCACGGTCAGGAGCAGGGGGTCGAGCTCCCGCTCGTTCTTCGGCACGTCGATCCGCTCGGCGTGCAGCTCCCCGAGGTCGACGCCCGCGTGCGTCACGACCACGAGGGGGCCACCCCGCGCCGCGATCTCATGGAGGGCGGCCACGTTGCGGTCGGTCAGCTCGTCGTCGGGCACGACGGCGACCGTGGGCACCTCGGGCGAGACCAGGGCCAGCGGGCCGTGCTTGAGCTCCGACATCTGGTAGGCCTCGGCGTGCCGGTAGCTGATCTCCTTGAACTTCTGCGCACCCTCCCGGGCGACCGGATAGCCCCGGACCCGGCCCACGAAGAACAGGCTCTCGGCCGCCGCGAGCGCCTTCGCCGCTCGCGCGACCGTCTCCTCGCCGTCGAGCACCTGCTCGATCTGGGCGGGCAGGGCCTGCAGGCCCGCGACCAGGCGGCGGCCGTCGGCGACGGACAGGTCGCGCACCCGCCCGAGCTGGAGGGCGAGCAGGGCGAAGCCCACGAACATCGTGGTCAGTGCCTTGGTGGACGCGACGGCGATCTCGGGTCCCGCGTGCAGGTAGATCCCGCCGTCGCAGGCCCGCGCGATCGCGGAGCCGACCACGTTGACCAGCCCGATGACCCGGCCGCCCTTGCGCCGGATCTCCTCGACCGCGAGCAGCGTGTCGATGGTCTCGCCCGACTGGCTCACCGCGACGTACAGCGTGTCGGGCTCGATCACGGGGCTGCGGTAGCGGAACTCGCTGGCGGGTTCGGCGTCGGCGGGGATGCGTGCGAGCTCCTCGACGAGCGATGCGCCCATCTGTCCCACGTAGTAGGCGGAGCCGCAGCCGAGGATCTTGACCCGCCGGATCGCGCGCAGCTCGCGTGCGTCCATCTCGAGCCCGCCGAGGTGCGCGGTCGCGAACCGCTCGTCGAGCCGGCCGCGGAGCGCCCGTTCCACGCTGGCCGGCTGCTCCAGCATCTCGGTGTACATCCGAGGCCGGCCGTCGACGGTGCCGTGCTCGTAGGCGCTCGGATCGACGTCGACCTCGCGCGCCGTGGTCTGCGTACGGGTGAGGTCCCGCCGGAAGGTCGTGAAGCCCGATGCCGTGACGGTCGCCAGCTCGCCGTCGGCCAGGTGGGCCACCGTGGTGGTGTGCCGGACCAGGGCCGCCAGGTCGGAGGCGACGAACATCTCCTTGTCCCCGACGCCCACGAGCAGCGGACTGCCGTTGCGGGCCACCACCACCCGGTCCGGGAAGGCGGCGTGCACCACGGCCAGCCCGTAGGTGCCCTCGACGGCGTCCAGCGCCTCGACGACCTTGCCCTCGAGGGTTTCGGCGTCGGACAGGGCGACGAGATGGGCGAAGACCTCGGTGTCGGTGTCGCTCGCGAGCGGCACCCCCTGGTCGGTGAGCCGGGCGCGCAGCGCGGCGGCGTTGTCGATGATGCCGTTGTGCACCACGGCGACGGCGCCGCTCGCGTCCGTGTGCGGGTGGGCGTTGACGTCGGTGGCGGGGCCGTGCGTGGCCCAGCGGGTGTGGCCGATGCCCACGCGGCCGGGCATCCGCTTGGGCAGGACCTCGGCGAGGTCGCGCACGCGGCCGGCGCGCTTGGCGACGCGGACCTGGGAGCCGACGACGGCGACGCCCGCCGAGTCGTACCCGCGATGCTCGAGCCGGCCGAGGGCCTCGACGAGCAGAGGGGCGGCGTTCTGGCCGCCGACGTAACCGACGATTCCGCACATGGTGGTGCTCCTTCGTGTGGTGCTGGGGATCAGCCGTAGATCATCCGGCGCAGCTGTCGCTCGGTGAGCCGTGGGGCCGCGACGACCCGGTGCTCGAGCTCGGTGGCGATGCGCTCGAAGATCTCCGGGTTGCGCGCCCCGTGGACCTTCAGCTCGGCGTGCCGCCGTCGGACGACCTCCTCCACCGGCGTGGCGTAGTACGCCACGACGTCGCCGATCACGCGCGCCGCCTCGGCGGGGGTGAGACCGGTGGTCGCCGCCACGTGGGCGACGAGGTCGGAAGACGTCCTCATATCCGAGAGACTGACGCACTCGATCGCGAACAGCAATTTCTTGCCCGATTTCGGGCAAGTATCAGGACATGCCCGGCCGGACATGCGAACGGCGGCCACCCGCTGGTCAGCGGGTGGCCGCCGGCACGCTCGGTGCGGTCAGGCCAGCGTCACTCCGACGTCGCCACCGCCAGGGTCTTCTTCCCCCGGCGCAGCACCGCGTGCCTGCCGTGCAGCAGGTCCTCGGCGGCGAGCGCGGCGTCGTCGGACGTGACCTTCACGTTGTTGACGTACGCACCGCCCTCGGCGATCGCGCGGCGCGCGGCACCCTTGGACGCGACGAGGCCGGAGCCCACCATGAGGTCGGCGACGAGGTCACCCGCCTTGGCGGTGACGCGCGGCAGCTCCGCGACCGCACCGTCGAGCGTCCGGGCGTCGAGCCCGTCGAGCGATCCGCGGCCGAACAGCGCCTGGCTCGCCGCGATGACCGCCTCCGTGGCCCCCGCGCCGTGCACCAGCGTGGTGACGTCGCCCGCGAGCGCCTTCTGCGCCTCGCGCGCGAAGGGCCGCTCGGCCACCTCGCGCTCGAGCTCCGCGATCTCCTCGCGGGAGCGGAACGTGAACACCTTGAGGTAGTTCACGACGTCGGCGTCGGCCTGGTTGAGCCAGAACTGGTAGAAGGCGTAGGGGCTGGTCATCTCCGGGTCGAGCCAGATGGAGCCGCCCTCGGACTTGCCGAACTTGGTGCCGTCGGCCTTGGTGATCAGCGGCGTGGTCAGCGCATGGGCGCTGACGCCCTCCGCCTTGCGGATCAGCTCGACGCCGGCCAGCAGGTTGCCCCACTGGTCGTTGCCGCCCAGCTGCAGCGTGATGCCGTGGCGCCGGTACAGCTCGCGGAAGTCCATGCCCTGCAGCACCTGGTAGCTGAACTCGGTGAAGCTGATGCCCTCGTCCGAGGCGAGCCGCCGGGCCACGATGTCCTTGGACAGCATGGTGCCCAGCCGGAAGTGCTTGCCGATGTCGCGCAGGAACTCGATCGCCGACAGGGGGCCGGTCCAGTCGAGGTTGTTCACCATGCGCGCGGCGTTGTCGCCCTCGAAGGAGAGGTGCGGCTCGATCTGGGCGCGGATGCGCTCCACCCATCCGGCGACGATCTCGGGTGAGTTGAGGGTGCGCTCCCCCGAGTCGCGCGGGTCGCCGATCAGGCCCGTCGCGCCGCCGACCAGCAGGTAGGGCCGGTGGCCGGCGTCCTGCAGGCGGCGGGCGGTGAGGATCTGGACGAGGTTGCCGATGTGCAGCGACGGCGCCGTGGGGTCGAAGCCCACGTAATAGTCCACGGTGCCCTCCGACAGTGCAGAACGCAGCGCGGCCTCGTCGGTGGACTGCGCCACCAGGCCTCGCCATTGCAGCTCGTCGAAGATGTGGGTCACCGTGGATGCTCCTTCTGATGGGGTCGACCGGTCGTTGTCGGTCAGGTGTCGCTCGGCGGGCCTGCCGGCCCGCACGTCATAGTCTGCCCGACGGCGGCGCGGGACTCGCCCTCATTCCGTCCCGGCCTGTTCGACGCCGGCCCGCTCACGCGCCTCGGCGCTCACGGGCGTGAACAGGTTCACCAGGGTGCCGTCGGGGTCGCGCACGAGCAGCGACCGGTTGCCCCAGGGCATGGTGGTCGGCGGGGTCACGGTCGGCACCGTGTCGTCGAGGCCGGCGAACAGCGCGTCGACGTCGTCGACGAGGAACTCCACGATGGCCGTCCGGTTGTCCGACGGGCCCGCGGCGCCGGGGCCGAAGAGCTGGACGGTCCGGGTGCTGCCGATGGCGAGGGTGCCCCTCTCCGTGCGCAGCTCGGCGAACTCGGGGGACGGCCGGTCCGCGGTCGCACCGGTGACCCGCTCGTAGAAGGCCGCCAGGCGGTCGACGTCGTCGGTGATGAGGCGCACGGAGGCGAGGGTCGCAGGGCGCATGGGATGGTCCTCCTGGTCACTGCCACGGTCCGTCCGTGGCTCGTGCCCCCAGCCTCGGCCTGCTCGACGACACCCCGGTGTCGGTGTTTCCGCGGCGAGCGCGGGTCGCCCGGTCAGCCCAGGAGGGTCAGGGTGCGCAGGTCGCCCTCGGGCACCTGGACGTCCTCCGGCCGGACCACCCGCCGCGGCGCGCGCTCGCTGGTCGCCGTGACCCGGTCGACGCGGTCGAGACGGAAGGCCCGGACGCCGTCGCGCAGGCGGCACCAGGCCAGCAGGTACCACGCCGTGGACGAGCCGACGAAGCCGAGCGGCTCGACGTCGCGCGTCGTCGCGGCGCCCGCCCGGTCGGTGTACCGCAGGCGCAGGACCCGGCGTGCGGTGATCGCGTCGGTGAGCACGGCGGGGACGGGCGGCACCTCGGGCGGCGCCCCGAGCAGGTGCACGCGGGCGGCGAGGTCGTGGGCGGCGGTCGCGTCGTCGTCCCGCATGGCCGCGAGGATCTTGCGGAGCGCCGTCGAGCCCGCGGGGGCGAACGGCGTCCCGGCCAGGCCGCCCAGTGCGACGGCGACGGCGACCGCCTCGTCGGGGCTGAAGTTGACCGGCGGGAGGGTCCTGGACCGGTCGAGGCAGTAACCACCGGTACGGCCCGGCTCGGCCCAGACGGGCACCCCGGCCTGCTGCAGCGCGCCGATGTCGCGCTCGACGGTCCGGCGGCTGACCTCGAACCGGTCGGCCAGCCAGGACGCGCTCCGCGGGCGCGGGGACACGGCCCGCAGCTCCTCGACGATCGCGTACAGGCGGTCGGTCCGGTTCACCCGGCGAGCCTACGCGGGCCCGACGGCGACGTTCTTCCCAATCCAACGATTATCGATTACTCTCCCTGAGACGTCACTCCAGAGTCGTTCGCGCCACGTCGCGCGCCACGCACAGCAGCGTGCCGCGGCATCCCCCGAAAGGATCAACGATGATCAAGCACCGCACCCTCGTGAGCGTGGGCACGCTCACGGTGTCCGCCCTCGCCCTCACCGGCTGTGCCGGTCCCGACGGCGACGCCGCGGCCGGCGGCACCACCGAGCTGAGCCTGCTCGTCAACGTGACCCCCAACCTGACCGAGGAGTTCTGGAACGAGCTCGTCGCCCCGTTCGAGGAGGCGCACCCGGACATCGACGTCGTCGTGCAGAACCCGGGAGCCGAGGGCGTCGCCGCCGCCCTCCCCCGGCTCCTGACCGCCGGTGACGCTCCCGACGTGGTGCAGTCGCTGCCGCCGACGGTCGACCTGGCGCCCGAGCTCGTGGACCTGTCGCAGTACGAGTGGGCCTCCGGCGGGCCGCTGGCCGACCAGTACTCGATCGACGGCAAGTACTACATGGCCGGCATCGGCTTCCAGCTGCAGAGCCTGTGGTTCTACAACAAGACGGCATTCGAGGAGGCGGGCATCACCGGGACGCCCACCACCGTCGAGGAGCTCACCACGGCGCTCGGCAAGCTCAAGGACGCCGGCTGGACCCCGATCCAGACCGGTGGCGACTGGATGACCAGCCACTCGCTGCAGACGCTGGGCCTGCCGACCATCGTGGGTCAGGACCCGGAGTGGTTCGCCCGGATGAGCTCGGGCGAGGTGACGTTCGCCGACACCTACGGCGCGACGGTCGAGACGTACGCCGAGTGGGTGGCGAAGGGCTACGTGCCCAAGGACGCCCTGGGCATCAAGTACCCCGACGCGGAGCAGGCGTTCCTGTCCGGCAAGAGCGCGATCTACCCCATGGGCAGCTGGTTCGCCGGCACCGAGGCCAAGGCCGAGGAGAAGGCCGAGATCGGCGTCTTCGCGGCCCCCGCCGCACAGGGCGTCGGTACGCCGGCGATGGGTGCCAACATCGCCAGCCCCTACTCCATCCTCAAGACCAGCGAGGACCAGGACGCGGCCGCCGAGCTCGTCGAGTTCCTGGTGACCGACCAGACGGCCGTGGCCGACCAGCTCGAGGTGGACGGCAACTTCCGCGACGGCTACGAGTACGACATGGACGAGCTGGGCCAGGAGCTGCAGCAGATCGTGGCCGACACGCCCGCCGAGGCCTACACCCCGACCGGCCAGGGCTACGGCGAACGCACCCTGCCCGTGGGCTACTCCGACGAGATCAACGCCCAGACCCAGGCCCTGATCGGCGGCACCGCGGCCGCCGACGTCGAGGCGGCCATGGACGACTGGTTCGCCTCGACCATCGGCTGAACCCCGCCAGCAGACAGGTGACCGACATGGCAGACACGCTCACCGTCGTGCCCCGCCCGCGCCGCCGCCCGGCGGCGCGGGTGTGGCGCGACCGCCTCCCCGGGATCGTCATGGGCGGCCCCGCCGTCCTGGTGTTCCTGGCGATGTTCATCGTCCCGATGATCCTCGCGTTCGTGCTGAGCCTGACCGACTGGAACGGCTACAGCCTGAACTTCACGTTCATCGGGCTCGACAACTACGCCGAGGCGTTCCGCAACCCCCGCACGGTCGACGCCGCGATCTTCACCGCGGTCGTGGCGTTCTTCGGCACGGTGCTGTGCAACGGCGTCGGGCTCGCGATCGCGGCCCTCATCTCCGGCTCGGGCCGGGCGAACACGCTGATGCGCACGATCTTCTTCTACCCGTACATCATCAGCGCGCTGATCATCGGGTTCCTGTGGTCGGCCATGCTGGCGCCGGAGGGCGCCGTCAACGGCCTGCTCGGGCACCTCGGTGTGCCGCCGGTCCCGTTCCTCACGGAGGTGGGGTTCGCCAAGGCGAGCGTGATCCTGACGATCGTGTGGTCGCACTTCGGCTTCAACATGATCCTGTTCCTGGCCGGCATCAAGTCGGTGCCACCCGAGTACTACGAGGCCGCCACCGTGGACGGCGCCTCGAGGTGGCAGCAGTTCCGCAACGTGACGCTGCCGCTGATCGCCCCCGTGTTCACCGTGAACCTGGTGCTCACCCTCGTGGGGCTGCTCAAGGTCTACGACATCGTCCTGGCGCTGACCGACGGCGGTCCCGCGGGATCCACCCAGACGATCGTCTACCAGGTGCTGCGGGACTCGTTCGCGCAGTCCGAGCTCGGGTTCGGCGCCGCACAGTCGGTGATCCTGCTGCTCGCCACGGCCGTGCTCGGTCTCGGTGTGACGTTCGCCCGGCGCGGCGCGGAGAAGAAGGTGACGGACTGATGAGCAGGTACCCGACCCCCCGACGGACGCTGCGTGCACCCGGCGTGGGCACCGTGCTCAAGTGGGCGCTGCTCGGCGCCGGCGCCCTGGTCATGCTGGTGCCGCTGTACATCATGGTGATCAACGCCTTCAAGCCGCAGGAGGCGATCATCGCCTCCCCGCTGGCGATCGGCCCGGACACGTTCAGCCTGGAGTACCTGCAGGCGGCGCTGACCAGCGAGAAGTTCAACGTGGTGCGCGCCTACGGCGTCACGCTGCTGTTCGTGGCGCTGGTCAACGTGTTCGGCATCGCGCTGGCCGCGCCCGTGGCGTACGTGATCGCACGTGGTCGCTCGAAGTGGCACCTGGGGCTGCTGCTGCTGTTCGTGTCCGGGTTGTTCATCCCGGGCCAGGTGACGCTCATCCCCGTCGTGTTCGTGCTGCGGGTGCTGGGGCTGATCAACACGATCCCCGGCTTCGTCCTCTTCGAGACGGCGGCCACGCTGCCGGTCACGATCTTCCTGTTCGCCGCGTACCTGCGCACCGTGCCGCGGGACATCGACGAGGCCGCCGCGCTGGACGGCGCGGGCAAGATCCGGGCGTTCTGGGCCTGCATCTTCCCGATCATGCGGCCCGTGGTGGCCACCATCGTGGTGCTGAACTCGATCAGCGTCTGGAACGACTTCGTCAGCCCGCAGATCATCCTGGGCCCCAGCTCCGGCATCTACACCGTGACCACGGGCGTGTACGCGGCCGTCGGTGAGTTCTCGACGGACTACACGACCGTCTTCCCCACGCTGCTGCTCGCGGTGACGCCCGCGATCGTGTTCTTCGTCGTCATGCAGCGGCACATCATCGGCGGCCTGGTCGCCGGGGCGACGAAGGGCTGAGGCGATGCGGATCCCTACCATCCCCCTGCACGAGGTCCCCGCCTGGGCCGTGCTCGAACGCCGCCTGTTCGACGCGACCGAGGAGGCCTGGCGGCTGTTCGCCGAGCGGTACTGCGGGCCCGACGGCCGCATCCTGCACGCGGGCGGGTTCGAGCACCGCGACGGCGTGGACGACCTCTACGAGCCGTTCTTCAACTGGCCCGCCTTCTACGCCCTGGGCGGCAGCGACGACGTGCTGGACGCCGCCAAGCACCACTTCGAGGGCGTGACGGCGCAGCTCACCGAGGCCGGCATGCTGAGCGGCGAGTACGAGAACGGGTACGACTGGTTCCACCAGGGCGAGTCGCTGCTGTTCTTCTACGGCCTGTGCGCCGCCGACCCGGGCGACGAGCGGTTCGCCGAGCGCGCCCGGCGCTTCGCCGAGCTCTACACCGACCCGGCGCACGGCAACTACGACCCGGCACGCAACATCATCACGGCGCCGCACAACGGGGCCCGCGGCCCGCTGCCCGGGCTGGGCCCCGAGTGGCTCACCTACCCGGCCTCGCTCGACTACATGGCGGCCTACGGCCTCCCGCTGCACGGCTTGCCGGGCATCACGCGCTGGTCCGACCTGGAGGACCCCGCCAAGGCCCAGCTCATGGGCGACGAGATGCAGCGCCGCGCCGCCGGCGACACCGCGGTCAACCTGGCGGCCACGTCCCTGGTGACCAACCGCTGGCTGTACGACGGCGACGCCGCCTCGGCCGCGTGGGTGGCCCGGTACGTCGACGGCTGGCGGTCACGAGCCGAGGCCGCCGGTGGCCTCATGCCGGACAACGTGGCGCCCGACGGCGCCGTCGGCGGGTTGCACGACGGCGCCTGGTACGGCGGCCACTACGGCTGGACCTGGCCCCACGGCCTGCACTCGGTGGGCATGAGCACGCTGATCGGCGCGCTCAACGCGTCGTTCCTCACGGGCGGCGCCGGGCCCCGCGACGACGGACCCCTCGACCTGGTGCGCACGATGCTCGACACGGTGCTGGACCGGGCGGTCACCGCGCCCGTCACGCAGACGCCCTTCAGCCTGCGCGGGAGCTGGCTCGAACGACTCGGCCCGCACGCCGCCGAGCCAGCCCTCCTGGTGCCCTACCGGTACGGCGCCGACGGCTGGTTCGACTTCGGGCCGCTGCAGGCCGACCTGCCCGCCTGGCTGTGGTGGTGGACCCGCGACCCCGCCGACCGCGAGCGCCTGGACCGCGTGCTGGACGGCACCCCGGGATCGCGCGAGGTGCGGCCGTTCCGCGACAAGGTCGAGGCGGGACACGAGGGCCCGTGGCTCACGTTCCTCGACGGCACGTTCCCGGAGTACCCGGAGCGGGCGCTGTCGATGGCGCTGGGGCAGCTCGCCCGCCGGGTCGCGGTGATGGAGGCCGAGCCCGTGGACCCCGCGACGGTGCACCTGCACTTCTGGCAGCGGGTCAACCCCGTGGTCACCGAGGTGCTCGGGCAGCTCGTCACGGGCACGCCGCAGACGCTCTACAACGGTGGCCTGCCGTTCGCGGCGGTCGCCTACACCGACGCCGACCAGGGCCGCCCCGGTCTGCCACCCGACGTCGCCGCCCTGGTCACACGGCTGGACGGCGACCCGCAGGAGGGGCGCGTCGAGCTGTCCCTCGTCAACCTGTCGGCGACCCGCACGCGGCGGGTGCGCGTGCGGCCCGGCCGGTTCGGGGAGCAGCGCCTGACCGGCGTCGTGACCCGGGGCGAGGCGGGCGGCGTCTACCCGGGGCCGTCGACGGCGTCCGCCGGGCGGCCCGGCAGCCCCACGTCGGTAACCGTCCCGCTGGATGCCGCCGACCTGCTGGTCGAGCTGCCGCCGTCGCACCGCGCGGACCTCGTGCTGCTCACCGGGCCCGCCCTGACCCCGCCGCACCATGCCACGGCGGGCCGCCCCCGGTCCTGAGCCGCCGTTCACACCCACCCCAGCACCCCACCCGTTCCGAGAAGGAGCCTCACCATGACCGAAGCCCTCACGCGTCCCGGCGCGGCCGGCCTGCCGGCGGACGATCCCGCCGCCGGACTCGTCCGCCCGGACGTCACGCTGCCCGTGCGGGGCGGCGCGTTCGAGCGGGCCGACGCCGGCACCGTCGCCCGGCTCGGCGACGTCTCCGCCGCCACCGCCTGCGCCAAGCTGCACGGGCTGGGCATCCGCCGGTCGTTCGTCGAGGGCCCGCGCCCCCTCTCGCCCGGGTACCGGGTGGTCGGCTCGGCCCTCACTCTGCAGTTCATGCCGCAGCGCGAGGACCTGGCCGCGGGCGACGAGCAGGAGTACGTCGAACGGCACACCGCCCTGTGGCACGTCCTGGAGACGGTGCGGCCCGGCGACGTGCTCGTGGTCCAGGCGTTCGGCAGCCGGTTCTCCGGCTGCGTGGGCGACATCCTGGCCCGCTACTTCCAGCGCAAGGGCGGCGCGGGCATGGTCGTCGACGGCCGCATCCGTGACTCGGGCAAGATCCGCGACCTCGGGCTGCCGGTGTGGTCCACGGGCGTCACGCCGCACTACGCCTCCCAGTCGGAGCTCTTCCCCTGGGCCTTCGACGTGCCCGTCGCCGTGGGCGGCGTGCTGTGCATGCCCGGCGACCTCGTGGTCGCCGACGACGACGGCCCCGTCATCGTGCCGCGCGCGATGGCCGACCAGGTGATCGAGTCCGCCCGGGACCACGAGGAGTGGGAGGTGTTCAGCCGGCAGCGGCTCGACGAGGGTGCCCGGCTGAGCGACTACTACCCCCTGACCCCCGACACCCGAGGGGAGTTCGAGGCATGGCGTTCCGCGCAGAGCTCCGGCCGCTGAGCCCCGCCCCGGCGGCGCGACCCGAGGTCGCGGCCGCGTACGGGCTGGGCTGCGCGCCCATCGGCAACCTGTTCACGCCCGTGGCGGCGACCGCCGCCGAGGCGACCGTCGGCCGTGCCCTGGAGCGTGGGGTGCGGTTCTTCGACACCGCACCCCACTACGGCGAGGGCATCAGCGAGCAGCGGCTCGGCGCCGCCCTGGCGGGCGTCGACCGCGACACCGTGGTGATCGCCACCAAGGTGGGGCGCACGATCGTGGACGCCGCGGGCGACCCCGTCCCGGTGGGCGGCACCGGCACGAGCACCGTCGGCGACCTCAGCCGCGACGGCGTGCTGCGGTCGCTGGAGGGCAGCCTCGCCCGCCTGCGCACCGACCGCGTGGACCTGCTCTACCTGCACGACCCCGCCGACGTCGACGCCGCGCTGCGGGGCGCCCTGCCCGCGCTCCTGGAGCTGCGCGACCAGGGCGTGGTACGGGCCGTGGGCGTCGGCATGGGGCGCACCGTGCCGGTCGCCCGCCTGGTGCGGGAGGCCGGGGCCGCCCTCGACGTGGTCATGCCCGCGGGCCGGCTCACCCTGCTGGACCGCACCGCCGAGGACGACCTGCTCCCCGCCGCGCGCGCCCGGGGCGTGGGCGTGATCGGGGCGGGCGTGTACAACTCCGGGGTGCTCGCCGACCCGGTGGGTGCCCCGTACTTCGACTACCGCCCCGCGACCCCCGACCAGGTGGACCGTGCTCTGCGCATGGCGGCGGCCTGCACCGCCGCGGGCGTCGCGCTGCCGACCGCCGCCGTGCGGTACCCGCTGCGCGTCGCGGGCGTGGAGGCCGTGGTCGTGGGGGCGCGAACGCCGGCCGAGGTCGACGCCTTCGCCGACGCCGCCGACGCGGAGATCCCCGAGACTCTCTGGGCCGCGCTCGACCACGTCGCGAGGGCGTCGGCGGCCGCGGGGATCGCACCGGGGCCGCATGACTGAGGTGGTCGGGCCGGGCCGCGCAGACGGGACGGACGGCGCGGGAGGGGCGGACCGTGCGACCGGCGCGGCGGCCGGGGGCGGGATCGTGGACGCGCACGTGCACCTCTGGGACACGAGCGCGATGCGGATCTCCTGGTTCACCCAGGACCTGGGGCTGCCGCACCGGGTCGCCCCGGACGACCTGGCCTCCGCCGTCGCGGCGGCTCCCCGGCCCGTGCGGGCCGCCGTCGCCGTCCAGGCCGCGGACACCGCGCGCGAGGCCCGCTGGCTCACCGCCCAGGCGGCGGCGCACGGACCGCTGCCCGGTCCGGTCGTGCTGCAGTACGACGCCCGGCCCGGCGACCGGTCCGCCTGGGCCGGCATGGCACAGCCGCTGCTCGACGAGGGCGTGCCCGTCGCGGGCATCCGCCTCGCCGTTCCCGGCGGCGCCACGGACCTGTCCGACGTCGCCGGCCTCGATGCCCTGTGCGCGGGGCTGGCCGCGACGGGCCGCGTCCTGGAGACGCTCGTACGCCCCGCACAGCTGCCCGCCGTCGCTGCGCTGGCCGGCCGCCACCCGGCGCTCGACGTCGTCGTCTGCCACCTCGGCCTCGGGGCGGCCGCCCCGGACCGCGCGTGGCACGCGGCGCTCGCGGCGCTCGCCGCACGCCCGCGCGTGCACGGCAAGGTCTCCGGCCTCCACACGAGGGGACCGGACGACGCCGGCCGGGTCGCGGCGATCGGCCGCGCCGCCGTGGACCTGCTGGGCGCCGAGCGCCTGATGTTCGGCAGCGACTGGCCCATGTCCGAGCGGGTGGCGCCCTACGCCGAGGTGCTGGAGCGCACCGCCCGGGCGCTGCCCCGGCTCGACGACGCCGCCGCGGCGGCCCTGTGGTCGGGCACCGCGGCCCGTCTCTACCGCGTCGACGAATCCGCGGCGAGCAGGTGCCAGGTGGGCTGAACCGTGTCCGGCGCGGCGCCGCTCAGGCCTGCTCGTCGTCCAGCAGCGTGCCTGCCGCGTGGGCCTCGAAGAGCGCCGAGGCGGCGTCGGCGTCGCCGCCGTCGAGCACGTCCAGCAGGCTGCGGTGCCAGTCGGCCACCTCGTGCCAGTCACCGGTGAACTCGGGGTCACCGAGCAGGTGCATGGAACGCAGGCTCGGCTCGATGATGTCCCACATGCGCGGCAGGTAGGTGTTGCCGCTCGCCTCGATGACCGCGCGGTGGAACCCGAAGTCGAGCTCGCGGAACGCGGGCAGGTCCTGGGCGTCGACCGTGTCGTGCATGGCGGCGATGACCTGCTCCAGGCTCGACCGGGTCTCCGGCGTGAGGCGCCCGCAGGCGAGCCGGCCCGCGAGCGCCTCCAGCGCCACGCGAGCCTCCTTGGCCTGCTGCGCCTCCTCGTCGGAGTGCTTGGTCACGAAGTTGCCCTGGTGGCGCACGTGCGTGACCAGGCCTTCGTGGGCGAGCCGCTTGAGCGCGTCCCGTACCGGGGCCTGGCTCACCCGCAGCCGGCGGGCGAGCTGGGACTCGACGAGCTGCTCGCCCGGGGCGAGCTGCGACGACTTGATCATCGACTTGACGAGGTCGTAGATCTGGTCGGACAGCAGCCCGCGTTCGAGACCCGGGATACCGCTCAGCGCATCAGTCATCCTCGCAGCCTAGCCCCATTATCGACAATCGTTTGTGCACCGGACCGGTAGGCCGCGAGCCAGGCGTCCGCGATCGCGCGCGACGCCGCGGGTGCCGGGTGCACCCCGTCGGGCGCGAGGGCGGCAGATCCCCCGGCGTGCGCCGCGGCGGCGGCCGTGAGCAGGCCGTGCAGCGGGACGAGCGCGGCACCCCGCTCGGCCGCGAGGCGGGTGACGACCGCACGCTTGCCGGCGAGGTCGTCGAGCCAGCCGTGCTGCTCCTCGCGGACGGGCAGCAGGAACGGTTCCACGAGCACGAGGCGCGGGCTGCCGGGAACCCGGTCCAGGAGCCGGCGGTAGGTGATCTCGAAGGCCTCCGCGCTCGTGGGGTCGGCACTGTCGAAGCGGCGCCACATGTCGTTGACCCCGACGTACAGGGTGAGCACGTCGGGGGCGGTCGGTGCGACGTCCCGCTCCCACCGGGCCTCCAGGTCCACGGCGCGGTCGCCGCCGATGCCGCGGTTGATCACCTGGGCCGCGGGCAGGTCGCGGGCGACGAGGCTGACGTAGCCGTCGCCGAGCGACGTGTCGTCGCCCCGGTCGCGGCCGGCGTCGGTGATCGAGTCCCCGACGAAGACGAGGCGTTCGGCGCTGTCGGTGCTGGTCATATGGCTCTCCTTCGAGGTGTCGGACGGGTCCGACGGTAGCGGTGCACGCCAACTCCGCACCATTGTCAGCGATTATCGATTAATGTAGCATCGCTCCCGCTGCCAGTCGTGGGTCGATGCCGACCCGCAGTCATGACCATCACCGAAGAGGTCGGAGCACTCGCAATGAAGCGACATCTGTCAGCCCTGCTCGCCGCCGCCGTCGCCACGTGCGTCGTCGGCGCGACGGCCACCAGCGCGGCCGCCACGGCGGCCCCGCGGACCGGGGCACAGCACACGTCCGTCACCACGCCCGCGGCGAGCGCCGCGGGCGCCACCCTCGACGCCGGGCCGGCCAACCGGCCCGGGAAGCCGGGCAAGCCCGGCAAGGGCCCGCACGCCCCTGGCGCGCAGGGCACGATCTACCTCGCCCCGGACGGCGACGACGCCGCCGCCGGGACCGAGGCCGCCCCGCTCGCCACGCTGGAGGCCGCCCGCGACGCCATCAGGGCGCTCCGCACGGCCGGCAACCTCCCGGACGACGGCGTGACCGTCTACCTCCGGGAGGGCACGTACGAGCGGTCGGCGTCGTTCACGCTCGGCGCCGAGGACTCGGGAACCGCCGACGCACCGATCACCTACCGCTCCTACCCGGGCGAGACCGCCACGATCTCCGGCGGCACGGAGCTCCCGTACGACGGCTTCTCCCCCGTCACCGACCAGGCCGTGCTGGACCGGGTCATCGAGACGTCGGCGCGCGACGACATCCTCCAGATCGACCTGGGCGAGCTCGGGATCGACGACTACGGCCAGCTCAGCCGGCACGGGTACTGGAAGGCCAACGACGTCAGCACCACCCCGCCCATGGAGCTGTACGTGGACGGCGAGGACATGACGCTCGCCCGCTGGCCCAACGCCGGCGCGGTGCAGGACACCGTGCAGATGAACAAGATCATCGACCCGGGCCCCACCAAGGACGACGCCGACCTGCAGGACCGCGGCGGCACGTTCAGCTACTCCTACGACCGGCCGCAGCACTGGGGCCAGGCCGACGACATCTGGCTGGACGGCATCTTCGGCCAGAGCTGGGAGTGGTCGTACAACAAGATCGAGTCGATCGACACCGACGCGCGCACCATCACGCTGCGCTACGGCGAGATGTCGGGCCTGATGAAGACCTGGTACCCCGACTTCCACTTCGCGCAGAACCTGCTGGAGGAGCTCGACGCCCCCGGCGAGTACTTCATCGACCGGGCCACGGGCGTGCTGTACCTGGTGCCCAACGCGTCGTTCCTGGCGGAGCGGGGCGCGCCCGTGGTCACCACGCTCGACGAGCCGATGATCCGCACGGACGGCACCTCGTACGTCACGTTCGACGACCTGGTGCTCGACTACGGGCGGGCCAACGCAGCCGTCATCCTCGGCGGCAGCCACGTGACGATCTCGAACAGCGACATCCAGAACTTCACCGACGGCGGCGTGCTGTTCAACTCCCCCGGCCGGTACACCTACGACGGCATCCCCGTGAACCGGGGCGGCACCGACCACGCGGTGGTGTCCAGCGACATCCGCCACGTGGGCGGCGTCGGCGTGGTGCTGCAGGGCGGGAACAAGACCACCCTGGCGCCCGGCAACAACCGGGTCGAGGACTCCCACATCCACGACTTCGCCTACTACCACAAGGCCTACAACCCGGGCGTCATGTTCGACGGCGTGGGCAACGTGGCGCGCGGGAACGAGATCAACGACGCCCCGCACCCCGGCATCATCGTGCACGGCAACGACCACCTGTTCGAGCAGAACGAGGTCTACGACGTCTGCAAGACGTTCCAGGACCTCGGCGCGATCTACATGAACTCGGGCGAGACGCCGCAGCAGCGCGGCCACGTGTTCCGGCAGAACTACTTCCACGACGTGGGCCTCACGAAGCACGGCGTGGAGGGCATCTACGCGGACAACTTCACGTGGGACCTGAACATCGAGCAGAACGTGTTCGTGAACATGGGCAACGACGCGATCAAGTCCGGCTCGGCCGACTACATCGACGCCGTGAACAACGTGTTCGTGGACACCACCGTGCCGTACGACAACTACACGCAGTGGATGGGCGACGGCGAGGGCAACACCGTCGACCGCGTGTACATGCCCAAGTGGGAGAAGGTGTTCGCCGACAACAACGACTTCGTCGGCACGCCGTACCTGACCAGGTACCCCGAGCTGGGGCACTTCTTCGAGGACAACCACTACTACCCGAACAAGAGCTCGTTCGGCCGGAACGTGATCTGGAACCCGAACCGCACGCGCAACCCCGACGTCAACGCCGAGGGCGCGCTCGACACCAACAACCTGCTCAACTACGGCGACAACTGGGTGACCGACACCGACCCCGGGTTCGTGGACGCGGCGGGCGGTGACTACTCCTTCCGGCCCGACGCCGCCGTGTTCGACCAGATCCCCGGCTTCGAGGCGATCCCGTTCGACGAGATCGGCACCGACGGGCACGTGGGCCACTCCCAGACGCCGGACGAGGTGGCGCTGGAGTCGCTGGCACTGCCCGCCAATCAGCTCACGGTCACCCTGGGCGACGAGCTCTCGGTGGCGGCGCAGGCCGTGCCGTGGAACGCGACCAACCAGGCCGTCACCTACACCTCCAGCGACCCGGAGGTCGCGACGGTGAGCGCCACCGGCGTGCTCACCGCGATCGGGCCGGGCGAGCTGGTCGTGACCGTCGAGTCGACGGCCGACCCGGGCATCCGCGACGAGATGACGGTCACCGTGGCGGCCGGCGACGGCGTGCTGCACTCGACCGACTTCGAGTCGGGTGCCAACGGCTGGCCCACGGACGCCAACCGTGCCATCGTCGACGACGGCACGGGCGACCACGTCCTGCGCATCAAGAACGGCGCCAACACCCAGCTCGACCGGCAGTTCTCGCAGTACGCGCTGGACTTCACCGTCACGACGCCGGCCGAGGTGCCCGAGGGCGGGCAGATGCTCGTCTACGACCGCACCGGTGCGACGCCGGGCGGGTACGTCCGGTACCGGCACGCGGCGGCCGGGTCCACGTGGACGATCTTCGACGCGGCGTGGGGCACGGTGAAGCAGGTGACCCTGCCCGCGGGCGAGGGGCTGGCGCCGGGCACCCAGTACGACGTGCGCGTGGTCGTCACGGCGGACGGCGTCCGGGTGCTGCTCGACGGCGAGGAGGTCGTGTCGGGGGCCAACCCGGCGCCGTCCGCGGCCGGCAAGGTGGGCTTCTACGTCCAGGGCTTCACGGCGCTGGACTTCGACGACGTCACGTTCTCGCTGGTCGGGGTGGACCCCACGAGCGTGACGCTCGCGCCGTCGGCCGCCACGATCGAGCCGGGCGAGACGTGGGAGCCGGGCGTCACGTTCACCCCGGCGGACGCGACCCGCACCGGCCTGGAGTGGGCCTCCAGCGACGCCGCGGTCGCCACCGTCGACGCCGGCGGGACCGTCCGCGGCGTCGCGGCCGGAACCGCCACCATCACGGCCACCTCGACGGCGGTGCCCGGGCTGTCGGCGTCGTCCACGGTGACGGTGCAGGCGGCCGACCACCCGGTGACCGACCTGGGGGCCGAGATCCTCGACGCGGCGGCGTGGGCGCCGTCCGGCGGGGTGACCGTCGCGGACGGCGCGGCGCACCTGGCACCCCGCAGCGCCTCCGGGTTCGCCCCGACGACGTTCGGCGACGAGCTGCTGCGCTTCGACTCGTCGTTCGGCGACTTCAACGGCGGCTGGTTCGGGTTCTCGGTCCGCTCGAAGGCCGCGGGCCTCCCGGTGTGGACCAACAGCAACTCGGGCTACCTCGTGGTCATCAAGGAGGACGTCATCGAGATGCAGCGCTGGAAGCCGGACGTCTTCATGATCGACGTGTTCCCGAACACCGTGATCGACCCGAACTCGACGCACGAGATCACGTTCGGCACCGTGGCCGTCGAGGGCGGCACCCGCGTGGTGCTGCGCGTGGACGGCGAGCCGGTGTGGAGCTACCTCGACGACACCCCGGACAACCCGCTGGCGGCGCCGGGCTACTTCACGGTCTACCGCCAGGGCCCGGCGGGCGAGATGAGCATCTCCCCGGCGAGCTGATCCCCACGTGTCAGACGCCCAGGTCACTCCGGTGACCTGGGCGTCTGACACGTCGTCGTACTAGGAGGTGAAGGTGTGGGTCTGCCGGCCCAGGTTCTCGATCTCCACGGTGACCTCGTCGCCGTCGGTCAGGTACGGGAAGCGGCCCGACAGGGCGACGCCCTCGGGCGTGCCCGTGCAGATCAGGTCGCCCGGCTCCAGGGCCATGTACTGCGACAGGTGGTGGACGATCGCGGCGACGTCGAAGATCATGTCTGCCGTCGACGAGTCCTGCCGCGGCTCCCCGTTGACGAAGGAGCGCAACCGCAGGCCGCCCGGGTCCACCTCGTCGGCGGGCACCAGCGCCGGGCCCGTCGGCAGGAAGCCGGGCCCGCACTTGCCCTTGGACCACTGGCCGAGCGAGTCGTCGAGCTGCCACGCGCGCTCGCTGACGTCGTCCACCACGGTGTACCCGGCGATGTGCTCGAGCGCCGCCTCGGGCGACGGCAGGTAGCTCGCGCGCCGGCCGATCACGACCGCCAGCTCCACCTCCCAGTCCACCTTCTCGGCACCGGGAGGCAGCGGCACGGCGTCGTCCGGTCCGGCCACCGTGTTGGGGTGCTTGAAGAAGATGATCGGCAGACGCGGCGGCTCGGCGCCGGACTCGCGTGCGTGCGCGGCGTAGTTCTGCCCGATGCAGACGACGGCGGCCGGGCGCGCGATCGGCGCCCCGCGGCGGAGCTCGCCGGCGCCGTCGAGCACGGGCAGCTCCCCCGCTGCCAGGGCGGCCCGGGCGCGGGCCACGCCGTCGGCGGCGAGGAACGCGCCGTCGACGTCGGCGGTCAGGGGGCGCAGGTCGTAGGTGGCGCCGTCGGAGGTGACGGCGGGGATCTCCTGGCGGAGGGGGCCCAGGCGGAGCAGGTGCATCGTGTCCTCGTTCTCGGTACGGGTGGGCAGGTGGGGTCAGGACTGCTCGGGCGGGCGCACGCGCAGCTCGTGCATGCCGCCGTCGACCGCGAGCGCCGTGCCCGTGGTGGCGGTGGCGAGCGGGCTGGCGAGGTAGCAGACGGCGTGCGCGACGGCCTCGGGGCTGACCAGCCGGCCCGTGGGCTGGCGGGCCTCCAGGGCGGCGCGCTCGGCGGCCGGGTCGGCGGCGGCGTCGAGCAGCCGGCCCACCCAGGGCGTGTCGACGGTACCGGGGTTGACGCAGGTCACGCGGATACCCTCGCGCACGTGGTCGGCGGCCATCGCGAGCGTGAGCGCCTGGACGGCGCCCTTGCTGGCGGAGTACAGGGCGCGCTGCGGCAGGCCCGTCCACGAGGCGATCGACGCCGTGTTGACCACCGCGGCGTGCGCGGACTCGCGCAGGTACGGCAGGGCGGCGCGGGTGACGCGCACGATGCCGAGCACGTTGACGTCCAGCACGCGGAGCCACTCGGCGTCGTCGTTGTCGGCGACGGTGCCCTGGGCGCCGATGCCGGCGTTGTTGACCACGACGTCGATGCCGCCCAGACGCTGGGCGGCGGCCTCGACCGCGCGGCGGACGGCAGCGTCGTCGGTCACGTCGGCGACCTCGCCGGACGCGCCCGCGGGCACGCCGTCGGACGAGCGGTCGATCGCGACGACCTGGGCGCCGCGTGCCAGCAGAGCGGTCACGACGGAGGCGCCGATGCCGGACGCCCCTCCCGTGACGATGGCGCGGACGCCGTCGAACTCAAGGGGTGTGGTCACGGGAACTCCTTCAGGAAAACGGCTACGTTGACGATTCATCCAATCTATAGCACCGATCTGGGTCGGATCGTAGGGTTCGATCACCTTCTGGACCCGATAGGCTCGACCCACCCGGAGCGATACGTCATACCTCTGCCCTGGCTCCGGGGACACGCGCTCGACGAGGAGTGATCCGCACATGTCCCAGCCGCTGCCCCACCCGGACCGGACCTGGTTCACGGAGGCCAGGTTCGGCCTGTTCGTGCACTTCGGGCTCTACTCCACCGCCGCCCGGCACGAATGGGTGATGAGCAACGAACGCCGGACCACCGAGGAGTACGAGCGGTACGCGGAGGTGTTCGACCCCGACCTGTTCGACGCCCGCGCGATCGCGCGGGCCGCCAAGGACGCCGGCATGCGGTACGTGGTGCTGACCACCAAGCACCACGACGGCTTCGCCCTGTGGGACTCCGCCGTCAGCGACTACTCCGTCGCGCGCACGCGCGGGCGCGACCTGGTCGCGGAGCTGGCCGAGGCGGTCCGGGCCGAGGGGCTGCGCCTGGGCCTGTACCACTCGCTCATCGACTGGCACCACCCGGACTTCACGGTCGACTACCTGCACCCGCGCCGGGACGACCCGGACGCCCACTCCCTCAACGCGGGGCGCGACATGGCGCGCTACCGCACCTACCTGCACGCCCAGGTGCGCGAGCTGCTCAGCGGGTACGGCGCCGTCGACTACGTGTTCTTCGACTACACCTACGCGCACGACCGGGACGGCTGGCGCGGCAAGCACCCCGAGGACTGGGACGCGGAGGGGCTGCTCGCCCTGGTCCGCGAGCTGCAGCCGCAGGCCGTGGTCAACGACCGCCTCGGCATCCCGGGCGACCTGGTCACCCCGGAGCAGTACCAGCCGGACGGGCCCATGCGGGACGACGACGGCGCGCTGCTGACGTGGGAGGCGTGCCAGACGCTGAACGGCAGCTGGGGCTACGACCGGGACAACACCCGGTTCAAGGACCCGGACCTGCTGGTGCGCATGCTGGTGGACACCGTGGCCAAGGGCGGCAACCTGCTGCTGAACATCGGCCCGGACGGGCGCGGGGCCATCCCGGCGCGCGACACCACCACGCTCGCGGCGCTCGGCGCGTGGACCCGGCTGCACGGGCGGGCGGTGCACGGGGCGGGGCCCGCCGACCCCGCCCTGGTCGAGGCACTGGCGCCGGGCCTGCCGCCCGGCGTGGTGCTCACGCAGCGCGCCGACCGGCTGTACCTGCATCTGTTCGCGTGGCCGTTCGCGCACGTGCACCTGCGCGGGCTCGCCGACCGGGTGCGGTACGTGCAGCTCCTGCACGACGGTTCGGAGCTGCGGGCCACCCGCACCGACCCCGGCCAGAAGGCGTGGAACACGACGCCCGGCGGGCAGCCGCCGGGCACCCTGACGCTGCACCTGCCGACGGCGCGGCCCGACGTCGCCGTACCGGTGGTCGAGCTGTTCCTCTGAGCCGGTCGCCGGCCGGTCCGATGAGTTCCGGCCGGCGCCGTCGTCGAACGGGCATGGACACGAAAAAAGCCCTGCGCCCCGCCGGACCGTCAGGGAGGATCGGAGCATGAGCGCCACGGACATGCCCCACTGGAAGCGGAACGTCGGGCTGTTCCTCACCGGTCAGACCATCTCGTTGCTCGGTTCGATGCTGGTCCAGTTCGCCGTCATGTGGCACCTGACCATCGAGACCCGGTCGGGTTCGGTGCTCATGCTGAGCATCGTGTTCGGCATGCTGCCGCAGGCGTTCATGTCGATCTTCGGCGGCGTCTGGGCCGACCGGCACTCCCGCAAGCTCCTGATCATCGGCGCGGACACCACCATCGCCGTGGTCACGCTGGGCCTGGCCCTGCTCATGCTCAGCGGCGTGAACGACCTGTGGGTCATCTACGTGGCG
This sequence comes from Promicromonospora sp. MS192, assembly GCF_049532985.1. Classification (GTDB taxonomy): domain Bacteria; phylum Actinomycetota; class Actinomycetes; order Actinomycetales; family Cellulomonadaceae; genus Promicromonospora. The sequence goes on from NZ_CP186693.1 coordinate 2,624,952, forward strand.
CTGGCCGTGCGCTCGGTGTTCGCGGGCATCCAGACGCCCGCGGTGAGCGCGATGATCCCCCAGATCGTGCCGGCCGACCAGCTCATGCGGGTCAACGGGATGTTCCAGTCGATCCAGTCGGGCATGATGCTGCTCGCCCCGGCCCTGGCCGCCGCGATCTACGCGTCCTTCGACATCGTCGCGGTGTTCTTCGTGGACGCGGCCACCGCGCTCATCGGCGTCGGGCTGCTCGCCCTGGTCACCGTGCCGCGCCTGGTCCGGGCCGACGGCGCGGACGGACCGGTCAGCTACTTCGGCGACCTCGCGGCCGGCGTCCGCTACATCGGCGCGAACGCCCCCGTGAAGTGGCTGGTCGCGCTGTTCGCGCTGGTCATGTTCCTGGTCGGTGCGCCGAGCTACCTCACGCCGCTGATGGTCACCCGCACGTTCGGCGACGAGGTGTGGAAGCTGACCGCCAACGAGCTGTTCTGGGGCGGCGGCATGCTGCTGGGCGGCATCATCATGGCGACCGTCGGACCCCGGATCACCCGCCGGGTGCGGCTGATGGTCGGCTCGGTGATCCTCACGGGCGTGCTGGTGGCCGGCCTGGGCCTGTCCACCAACATGTGGGTGTTCTTCGCGCTCGGCCTGCTGATCGGCATCATGTTCGCCGCGCTGAACACACCGGCGTTCACGATCATCCAGGAGCGCGTGGAGCCGGAGATGCAGGGGCGGGTGTTCGGCTTCGTGGGGATCGTGATCACGGTCGCCATGCCGCTCTCGATGGTCGTGTTCGGTCCGCTGGCCGACCAGTTCTCCGTGGAGTCGCTGCTCGTCCTGGCCGGCGTGCTGCTGGTCGTGGTGCTGGGCGCGATCCTCGTGGTGCCGGCGGCGCGCCGGTCGCTCGCCGAGATCGACCGGGCGCCCGAGCCCGCCGGGGACGAGGGCCGGGCAGCGGCCGCTGTGCCCCAGGACACAGCGGACCTGCACTGATGCCGTGACAGGATGGACGGGTCCTCTGACCGTCACCCGACCGTGCGGAAGGTTCCTGTGAGCGCTCCGAAGATCTATGCCCTGCACGAGAACCCCGAGTGGTTCCCGCCGTTCGCCGAGGCCTTCGCGGCCGAGGGTGTCGAGTACGAGGAGTGGGTGCTGACCGACGGTGTCCTGGACCTGGACGAGGCGCCGCCGGAGGGCGTCTTCTGGTCGCGCATCTCCGCCAGCAGCCACACGCGCGATCACGGCCTGACCAAGGACTACTCGCGTGCCGTGCTGTCCTGGCTGGAGGCGTACGGCCGCCGCACGGTCAACGGCCGCCGGGTGCTGGAGCTCGAGATGAGCAAGGTGGACCAGCTCACGGCGCTGCGGGCCGCGGGGATCGACACGCCGCGCACGGTGGCCGCCGTCGGACGGGACCAGGTGCTCAAGGCCGCACAGGGCTTCCCCACCCCGTTCGTCACCAAGCACAACCAGGGCGGCAAGGGCCTGGGCGTGCGCAAGTTCGACTCGTTCGAGGACCTCGCCGAGCACCTCGCGTCCGACGACTACGAGGAGCCCGTGGACGGCATCACGCTGATCCAGGAGTACGTGGTGGCGGCGGACGGCGGCATCACCCGGGTGGAGCTCGTCGGCGGTGAGCTGGTCTACGCCGTCCGCGGCGACACCGAGCGCGGCGGGTTCCAGCTCTGCCCGGCCGACGCGTGCGCCGTCGACCCGGTCACGGGCCGGCCCATCCCGCCGGTCGGCGCCACCGTCTCGATGGCGCCCGACGACGAGTGGGGCCTGTTCTCCGAGCGCGAGGGCTACGACGACCCGGTCGTGGAGCGGTACCTCGCCTTCATGGAGCGGCACGGCATCGAGGTGGCCGGCATCGAGAACATCCGCACGGCCGACGGCCGGGTGCTGACGTACGACGTGAACACCAACACGAACTACAACAGCGACGTCGAGCGGGGCACGGCGAAGTCGGGCCCGCGCGAGATCGTCCGCCACCTGGCCCGGGTGCTCAAGGAGACGCACCCGGCCTGACGGCGCGGGCGCGACCGACGGTGCGCTTCCACCCAGTCGTTGCGCCCCGAAAGCAGTGTGTTCTCGGGCGCAACGACTGGGTAGAAGCGCACTTCGGCGGAGCGGCAGGACGGGCGAGGTCGGTGGGTCAGGCGAAGGCGAAGAGCGGGCCGAAGGCGACCACCACGATCGCCGCCCAGATCCCGTAGACCGGGAGGTATCCCGTCTGCCAGCGCTCGATCGCGCCGAACGTGCGGTGGCCGCGCACGAACCCGAGGGCGAGCCAGGCCGCCCAGCCCAGGTGCACCAGCAGCACGAGGTTGAGCCCCAGCGCCGCGACCTTGTTGGCGGTGAACCCGAACTCGGCGATGCGGGTGAGCATGGCGGTCAGCGCCACGGCGTCCACCGCGAGCGCCGCGCCGACCAGCACGAGCTGCAGCCAGTCGAAGATCCCGGGCGGCGCCAGCGGGTCGCGCGCCGAGATCGAGTACAGCAGCAGGAACAGGACCAGCACGAGGATCGCGTCCATCAGGATGAGCAGCTCGCGGTCCACCGCCGTGAGCGGTCCGTTGACGAGCAGCGCGACGAACAGTGCGACCAGCATGACGATCGTCAGCGGCGTGAAGACCCGGGTGAGCACCGGCGCGATGTTCTCGACGACGTTCTTCTTCGCCTCGACGAGCCACGCCCCCACCAGCAGGGCGCCCGGTACGGCGAACGGCAGGAGCCAGTCGGCGAGGAACGGTTCGAAGTCCACGCCGACCAGGCTCAGGGTGCCGAACGTGAGCCCGATGAGCAGGCCCCCGCCGAGCTGGATGAGCGCGAGGTAGATGATCAGCTCGCCCGTGAACCGCACGTAGTCCATGCGCCGGGCGCCCGAGCGCCAGGCACCGCCGGCGTACAGCGCGCCCATGAGCAGCCAGAGCACCACGGGGGTGTGGCTGATCGCGAGGAAGAGCGTCATGCCGGGCTCGTCGTGAGGGCCCTGCTCGAACGGGTAGAGGTTGACCACCAGGGCGAGCGCGGCGGTCGCGGCGAGCAGGGTGGCGCTCACGCGCCACGGCACGCGCCGCTTCCACACGAAGTAGCCCGCGAGGAACGGCAGGACGGCGAAGACCGCGTTGCGGACCAGCACCAGGTCGTCGCCCGCGGCGGCGTCGAGCAGGATCTTGACCCAGATGCCCGAGGCGACCGCGAGCGCCAGGACCACGCCGAGCTCACGCCAGCGGCTCGTGTCGCCGGGCTCCTCGGGGACCAGGACGAGCTGCTTCCAGAGCCGGTCGGAGTGCTCGCGGGCGAACTCACGCGACACGTCGTCGAGGTTGCCCATGCGCTTGACGGCGACGAGGAACGCCTCGTCGTCGTCGAGCCCGCCGGCGGTGAGGTCGGCGACCTGGCCGCGCAGGTGGTCCTCCATCTCGTCGACGTCGGACGCCGAGATGGCGCGCCGTCGCCGGACGTAGCCGCGCCACTGGTCGATCTGGTCCTCCAGGGCGGCGTGTCCCGCGCGTTCGGGGGCGGCCGGGTTCTGCTCGCTCATCAGGCCCATCCCTCCGCGACGGCGGGACCGGGCTGGGCGTCCTGCCAGACCTGCTTGAGCGCGTCGGAGACGACGGCCCACTGCTGCCGCCGCTCCGCGAGCGCCTCGCGCCCCGACGGGGTGATCGCGTAGTGCTTGCGCCGCCGCCCGACGTCGGAGGTGCCCCACGTCGCCTTGACGTACTCCAGGCGCTCGAGCCGGTGGAGCAGGGGGTAGAGCATGCCGTCGGTCCACTCCATGCGGCCGCCGGAGAGCTCGTTGACGCGTTTGAGGATCGCGTAGCCGTACGACTCGCCGTCGGCCAGGATGCCGAGGACGAGCGGCGTGGCCGACGCCGCGACCAGGTCCTTGTCGATGTGCACCTGCACTCCTATGCCTAGTGCTGCTAGGGATGCTTACCCTAGCAGCACTAGGCATAGGAGTCCTAGGCCCTATCGTCGGGGTGCCGCCCGGCGCCGTGGTGCCGCGGCCCGGTAGGGCGACACCGTCGGCTCGTCGTCGAGCCAGTAGCGCCACGGGTACAGGTCCGCACGGCCGCCGTCGCCGCTCACCCCCACCCGGGGCCCGGACAGCACCGTGCGGGTCGGCACCGCGCCCGAGCCCTCGGTGCCCGGCACCGGTACCGAGAGCACGACCGCGCCCTCCGGGTCGGTGACATCGGCGCCGTCGTCGGCCAGGTCGAGCGCCAGTGCCACCGCGAGGCGTGCGGGGCCGCGGGCCAGGTCGCGATCGGTCCGGGCCACGCCGCCGGCGAGCCGGCGCGCTCGGGCGAGCGCGACGCCGTCGGGCCCGGGTCCCGTGACCTCCCCCGCGCGCAACAGCACCGCGGACGCCGTGCCCGCCGGCCCGCAGACGACGTTGGCGCAGTGGTGCAGGCCCAGGTGCCGGTACATGTACAGGCGGCCGGGCTCGCCGAACATCGTGGCGTTGCGCCTGGTCGGGCCGCGGAAGGCGTGCGAGCCGGGATCGGTGGGGCCGTCGTAGGCCTCCACCTCGGTGATGCGCAGCGTCACCGTGCCCTCGGCCGTGCGCCGGCTCAGGGTGGCGCCCAGCAGGTCGCGGGCGACATCGACCACGGGGCGGACGAAGAACTCGCGGGACGGGACGGTCATGGGGTGATCACTCGGGTGGCTCCTGGGCTGTCGGATCAAGGTGGCCCGCGGGGGTGGGTTGCTGGCGGTAGACATTGTCTACTGTCAGCAACCCACCCCCGCGGGCCACCTTCTCTCACCGCACGATCGGACGCCTCCTGCTCACACCGGCCGGCCGAAACCGTCCAGCCGCAGGTCTGCCCGCTCCCGCGTGCCCTCCCGCGCGTAGTGCTCCGCCTCGTCCGCCATCCAGCGCAGCCAGTGCTCGCGCGCGGCGGCGCCGTCGCGCTCCAGCCCGCGGCGCAGCCGCTCGGCGTCGTCCGCCTCGACCCAGACGCGGAACGCGCCCAGCGCGTCCACCTGGCGCGCGCCCGCGCCACAGCCCTCCACCACGAGGTGGGCCGACGGCGGCACGTCGTGCCACTCGGCCCAGGCGTCCGCCACCCAGTCGTAGCGCCGGTACCGGACCCGCTCCCCCGCGGCCAGCGGGTCCAGCACCCAGCGGCGGAGGTTCGCTGCGCCGCCGTCGGGGCCGGCGGCCCAGCCCTCGTAGAGGTCGTCCATGTGGATCACCGGGGCCTCCAGCGCGTCGCCGAGCTGCGCGGCCAGGGTCGTCTTGCCGGACCCGGCCGGACCGTCGACGACGACGAGCCGCGCGTCAGCGTCCCGCACCTGCTCGAGCAGGTCCCCCAGCACACCAGGCGATACGGTCATCCACCCTCCTGACATCGGTGCACCACCGGCACGAACCGCCGGCGGACGGGCTACTTCGGCTCCGCCCAGAAGCGGAACTCCGTCGAGCGTTCCTTCGCCGCCTCGATCTGCTCCGCGACCCGCACCGGGGCGGTACCGCCCACGCCGTCACGCGAGGCGAGCGAGCCCTCGACCGAGAGCACCGTGCGCACCTCGGGGGTGAGGTGCTCCGAGATCTTGGCGAGGTCCTCGTCGGACAGGTCCCACAGCTCGATGCCACGCGCCTCGCACTCCTGCACGCAGGCCCCGGCCACCTCGTGCGCCACGCGGAAGGGCACACCCTGGCGCACGAGCCACTCGGCGATATCGGTGGCGAGCGAGAAGCCCTGCGGGGCGAGCTCGGCCATGCGGTCGGTGTCGAACACCATGGTGCGCACCATCCCCGAGAACGCCGGGAGCACCGTCGTCAGCGTCGCCACCTGGTCGAACACCGGCTCCTTGTCCTCCTGCAGGTCGCGGTTGTACGCGAGCGGGAGGCCCTTGAGCGTGGTGAGCAGGCCGGTGAGGTCACCGATCACGCGTCCGGCCTTGCCGCGCGCGAGCTCGGCGATGTCCGGGTTCTTCTTCTGCGGCATGATCGAGGAGCCCGTGGACCAGGCGTCGTCCAGGCGGACGAACCCGAACTCCTTGGTGTTCCAGAGGATGATCTCCTCCGCGATGCGCGACAGGTCCACGGCGATCATCGCCGCCACGAACGCGAACTCCGCCGCCACGTCCCGCGAGGCCGTGCCGTCGATCGAGTTCTCGACCGGTCCGCCCTCCAGGCCCAGGTCGGCGGCCACGGCCGCCGGGTCCAGGCCGAGCGACGAGCCCGCCAGCGCACCCGAGCCGTAGGGCGACGTCGAGGCACGCACGTCCCAGTCCAGGAACCGGTCGACGTCGCGCAGCAGCGGCCAGGCGTGCGCCAGCAGGTGGTGCGCCAGCAGCACGGGCTGGGCGTGCTGCAGGTGGGTGCGCCCCGGCATGGGGGCGTCGCCCGCGGCGACGGCCTGCGTGATGAGCTCGTCCACGAGGTCGAGCACCTGCGCCCCGATGGTGCGGGCCTGGTCGCGCAGGTAGAGCCGCACCAGCGTGGCGATCTGGTCGTTGCGGGACCGGCCGGCGCGCAGCTTGCCGCCCAGCTCGTCCCCGGCGCGCTCCAGCAGGCCGCGCTCCAGGGCGGTGTGCACGTCCTCGTCGTCCAGCACCGGCAGGAACGCGCCCGAGGCGACATCCTGCTCCAGCACGTCCAGCGCGTCGATCATCCGGGCGAGCTCCGGCTCGGTGAGCAGGCCCGCGCCCGCCAGGACGCGGGCGTGCGCCCGCGACCCGGCGATGTCGTAGGGCGCGAGCCGCCAGTCGAAGTGGGTGGACTGGGACAGCGCCGCGAGCTCCGGCGAGGGGCCGCCGGCGAACCGGCCGCCCCAGAGGGCCACCTTCTCGCCGCTGCGGCCCTCCACGGTGCCGGACCCGTGCGCGGCGACGTCCTTGCCGTCGTCGCTCACAGCGCGCCCGTGCTCAGGTTCGCCGGGGCGCCCAGGTCCACGCCGTTGCCGAACTTCTCGTCGCGCGCGGCGGCGAGCTTCGCCGTCAGGCCGTAGATCTCGATGAAGCCGCGGGCCTGCGACTGGTCGAACGAGTCGCCCTCGTCGTAGGTGGCGAGGTTGAAGTCGTACAGCGACTGCTCCGACCGGCGGCCGGTGACCGTCGCCCTGCCGCCGTGCAGCACCATGCGGATGTCGCCCGAGACGTACTTCTGGGTGTCGTCGATGAACACGTCGAGCGACTTCTTCAGCGGCGAGAACCACATGCCGTCGTAGACCAGCTCGCTCCAGCGCTGCTCGACCTGGCGCTTGAACCGGGCCTGCTCCCGCTCGATCGTCACGTTCTCCAGCTCCTGGTGCGCCGCGATCAGCGCGATGGCACCGGGGGCCTCGTAGATCTCGCGGGACTTGATGCCCACCAGGCGGTCCTCGACGATGTCGATCCGGCCCACGCCCTGCGCACCGGCGCGGCGGTTCATCTCCTGGATGGCCTGCAGCGGGGTGACGGCCACGCCGTCGATCGCCACCGGGACGCCCTGCTCGAACGTGATGATGACCTCGTCCGCCACCGGCGGGAACGTCGGGTCGTCGGTGTAGGAGTAGACGTCCTTGGTGGGCTCGTTCCAGATGTCCTCGAGGAAGCCCGTCTCCACGGCGCGGCCCCACACGTTCTGGTCGATCGAGAACGGGTTCTTCTTCGTGGTCGCGATGGGCAGGTCGTGCTTCTCGGCGTAGTCGATGGCCTTCTCGCGGGTCAGGGCCAGGTCGCGCACGGGCGCGATCGACTTGAGGTCCGGGGCCAGCGAGGTGGTGGCCACCTCGAACCGCACCTGGTCGTTGCCCTTGCCGGTGCAGCCGTGCGCCACGGTGGTGGCACCGAACTGGCGGGCCGCGCGCACCAGGTGCTTGACGATCACGGGCCGCGAGATAGCCGAGACCAGCGGGTAGCGGTCGAGGTACATGCCGTTGGCCCGCAGCGCGGGCATGCAGTACTCGGCGGCGAACTCGTCCCGCGCGTCGGCGACGTACGCCTCGACGGCGCCGCAGTCCAGGGCACGCTTGCGGATGACGTTCATGTCCTCGCCACCCTGGCCGACGTCGACGGCCACGGCGACCACCTCGGCCCCGGTGGCCTCGGCGATCCAGCCGATGGCGACGGAGGTGTCCAGGCCGCCCGAGTAGGCGAGCACGACGCGTTCAGTCATGATTGACGTTCTCTTTCCGGTGGTGGTGTTCAGGTGCGATTGTGGTGTGTCGTCAGGCGCTGAGCGCGAGGAAGCGCTCCGCCAGCGCGGACCCGTCGGCATCGCGCGCGATGACGAGGATGGTGTCGTCCCCCGCGATGGTCCCGAGCATCCCGGGGAACACGGAGTGGTCGATGGCCGAGGCCAGCAGGTTGGCGGCCCCCGGCGGCGTGCGGAGCACGACGAGGTTGCCCGACGACTCGGCCGAGACCAGCAGCTCCTTGGCGAGCCGGGCCAGCCGGGCGGACAGGTACTCCTCGCTCGCGTCCGACTGGGCGCTGCGGTCGCCGCCCTCGCCCGGCACGGCGTAGACGAGCGAACCGTCCGAGCCGCGCACCTTCTCGGCCTGGAGCTCGATGAGGTCGCGCGACAGCGTGCCCTGGGTGACGCTCACGCCGTCGGCCGCCAGGGCGTCGGCGAGCTCGGCCTGGGAGTGGATCGCGCTGCGGCTGACCACCTCCTTGATCCGGGCGTGCCGGGCCGCCTTGGTGGTGGCGGTCGTCGCCGTCTGCCGCACGGCCATCAGTCCTGCTCCAGCAGCCAGGTCAGCAGCGCCTTCTGCGCGTGCAGGCGGTTCTCGGCCTCGTCGAAGACCACGGACTGCGGGCCGTCGATCACCTCGGCGGTGATCTCCTTGCCGCGGTAGGCCGGCAGGCAGTGCAGCACCAGCGCGTCCGGGGCGGCCAGGGCGAGCAGCTCGGCGTTCACCTGGTAGTCCCAGAACGGCTTGGCCCGCTCCTCGGCCTGCGCCTCGTCACCCATCGACACCCAGGTGTCGGTGGCCACGACGTCGGCCCCGGCCACGGCCTCCTTGGCCGACGTCGTCACGGTCACCGAGCCGCCCGTCGTCGCGGCGATCTCGTGCGCCCGGGCGACCACCGCGGCGTCGGGCAGGTAGCCCTCGGGCCCCGCGATGCGCACGTGCAGGCCCGCCGTGACGCCCCCGAGCAGGTACGAGCTGCCCATGTTGTTGGCGGCGTCGCCCACGTAGGCGAAGGTGGTGCCCGGCAGGGCGTCCAGCCCGCGGTGCTGCGCGATCGTGAGCAGGTCCGCGAGGATCTGGCACGGGTGGAACTGGTCGGTGAGGGCATTGACCACCGGCACGCGCGAGACGGACGCCATCTCCTCGATGCGGTCCTGACCGAACGTGCGCCAGGCGATCGCGGAGACCTGGCGGTCCAGCACCCGGGTGGTGTCGGCGACCGACTCGCGCACCCCGATCTGCGCGAGGTTGCCGTCCACCACCAGCGGGAAGCCGCCGAGCTCGGCGATCCCCGCCGCGAACGACACCTGGGTGCGCAGCGTGGGCTTGTCGGTGATGAACGCGACGGCGCGCGGGCCCTCCAGCGGCCGGCGGGCGTACCGGTCGGCGCGCAGGGCGAGGCCCAGCTCCAGGACGGCCTTCTGCTCTGCGGGCGTCAGGTCGTCGTCGCGCAGGAAGTGGCGGGTCATGCGAGGTCCTCCGTGGACGTGACGGGCGCGAGCGAGGCGAAGAAGCGCGCGGCCTCCGTGGCCTGCTCCGGGGTGAGGATCAGCGGCGGGGCGAGGCGGATCGCGTCGGGCGCCACCGCGTTGACGATGAGCCCGGCCTCCAGCGCGGCCGCGGCCACCTGCGGCGCGACCGGCTCGTTGAGCACGACGGCGAGCAGCAGCCCACGCCCGCGGACCTCCTTGACCAGCGGGCCGCCGGCCATCTCGATCTCCTGGCGCAGCAGCGCACCGACCTCGCGCACGTTGGTCAGCAGGCCGTCCCGCTCGATCACGCCGAGCGTCGCGAGCGCCGCGGCCGCGGCCACGGGGTTGCCGCCGAAGGTGCTGCCGTGCTGACCGCGGCCGAGCAGGCGGGCGGCGTCGCCGTAGGCGATCACGGCGCCCACGGGGAAGCCGCCGCCGAGACCCTTGGCGACCGTGACGACGTCCGGCACGATGCCGCCGCCGATCTCCGGCTGCTGGTAGGCGAACCACGAGCCGCACCGGCCCACGCCGGTCTGCACCTCGTCCAGCACGAGCAGCGCGCCGTGCGTCCTGGTCAGGCGGCGTGCGGCCGCGAGGTAGCCCGGCGGCAGCGGCCGTACGCCGGCCTCGCCCTGCACGGGCTCGACCACCAGTGCCGCGACCTCGCCGCGCTCGGCGATCGCCTGCGGCGTGAACGCCGCGTCCAGGGCGCTCAGGTCCCCGAACGGCAGGTGCTCGACACCGCCGGGCAGCGGCTCGAACGGCTCGCGGTAGGCGGCCTTGGCCGTCAGCGCCAGGGCGCCCATGGACCGGCCGTGGAAGCCGCCCTCCAGGGCGAGCACGCGCGTGCGCGTGCCCACGCCGGACGACGCCGCCACCCGCCGCGTCATCTTGAACGCCGCCTCGACGGCCTCGGTGCCGGAGTTGGTGAGGAACACGCGGGAGCCGTCCGGCGCCTCGGCGATCCGCAGCAGGGTCTCCGCCAGCGCGATCTGGGCGGGCGTGCCGAAGAAGTTGGAGACGTGGCCCAGCGTGCCGAGCTGCGCGCTGATCGCCGCCGTCAGCGTCGGGTGCGCGTGGCCGAGCGCGTTGACCGCGATGCCCGCGAGCAGGTCGAGGTAGCGCTTGCCGTCGGCGTCCCACACGTAGGCGCCCTCGCCGCGCACGAGCACGCGCTGCGGCGGGCCGAACGTGTCCATGACGGCGCCGGTGTAGCGCTCGGTCCACGCGGCGACGGAGCCCTCTGCCGCCAGTGCCGAACCCTCGGTGGGGACGAGCGTGCTCATGCCGTGACACCTTCCTCTGCGGCCGGGGCCGGCACGACCATCGTGCCGTTGCCCCGCGTGGTGAAGACCTCCAGCAGCACGCTGTGCGGCTGCCGCCCGTCGATGACCGTCGCGGCGGGGACGCCGCCCTCGACCGCCCGCAGGCAGGCCTCCATCTTGGGCACCATGCCGGCCTCCAGGCTCGGCAGGAGGGCCGACAGCTCGGGCGCCGCGATGCGCTGCACCAGCGACCCCTTGTCGGGCCACGCCGTGTAGAGGCCCTCGACGTCGGTCAGGACGATGAGCTTCTTGGCGCCCAGGGCCACCGCGAGCGCCGAGGCCGCGGTGTCCGCGTTGACGTTGAGCACCTGGGTCGGGTCGTCCTTGTCGGGGGCGATCGTGGAGACGACGGGGATGCGCCCGGCCTCCAGCAGGTCCTCCACGGCGCGCGGGTCCACCTGGACGACGTCGCCCACGAGGCCCACGTCCACGGGCTCGCCCTGCACGACCGCGTGCCGGCGCTCGGCCCCGAGCAGGCCGCCGTCCTCCCCCGACAGTCCGACGGCGACGGGTCCGTGGGCGTTGATCAGGCCCACGAGCTCCCGGCTGACCTGCCCGGTCAGCACCATGCGGACCACCTCCATGGCCTCCGGCGTGGTGACGCGCAGGCCGCCCTTGAACTCCGAGGCGATGCCGAGCCGGTCCAGCATGGCGTTGATCTGCGGTCCCCCGCCGTGCACCACGACGGGCCGCAGGCCCACCTGCCGCAGGAACACCATGTCCTGCGCGAAGGCGGCCTTGAGCTCGGCGTCGACCATGGCGTTGCCGCCGTACTTGACCACGACGAGCGCACCGGAGAACTCCTGCAGCCACGGCAGGGCCTCGATGAGCACCTCGGCCTTCTGGTCGGGCCGCAGCCCGTTGACGACGTCGCTGCTCATGAGCTGTACGCGCTGTTCTCGTGGACGTAGTCGTGCGTGAGGTCGTTGGTCCAGAGCGTGACCTCGGCGGCCCCGGCGTGCAGGTCCACGGTGATGGTCACGTCCCGGGAGGCGGCCATGTCCACCTTCTCGCGCGGCTCGTACGCCCCGCCGGCCTTGCAGACCATGACGCCGTTGACGCTCACGTCGAGCTCGGTCGGGTCGTAGGGGGCGATCTCCTCGGGCACGGTGCCGACCTGCGACAGGATGCGGCCCCAGTTCGGGTCGTTGCCGAAGATCGCGGCCTTGACCAGGTTGGACCGGCTCACGGCGCGGGCCACGGCGAGCGCGGCGTCCTCCGTGGTGGCGTTCGTGACGGTGATGGCGATGTCGTGGGAGGCACCCTCGGCGTCCGCGACGAGCTGGCGGGCCAGGTCCGCGCAGACGGCCGTGACGGCCTCGGTGAGCACGTCGAGATCCGGTGCGACGCCGGAGGCGCCCGACGCCATGAGCACCACGGTGTCGGAGGTCGACATGGCACCGTCGGAGTCGACGCGGTCGAAGGTGACGCGCGTGGCGGCCCGCAGGGCGGCGTCCGCCTCGTCGGCCGGGACGACGGCGTCCGTGGTCACCACGCACAGCATGGTCGCCAGGGCGGGGGCCAGCATGCCGGCGCCCTTGGCCATGCCGCCCACGGTGAAGGTGCCCGCCGGCGTCTCGACGGTGCGCACCGCCGTCTTGGCGACGGTGTCGGTGGTCATGATGGCGGTGGCGGCGGCCTGCGCGCCTGCCGCATCGGCCGTGAGGGCACCGACGGCGACCGGGATGCCGGCCAGCAGCTTGTCCGCGGCGAGCCGCACGCCGATCAGGCCGGTCGAGCCGACCAGCACGTCGATGGCCCCGATCCCGAGCTCGCTCGCGACCTTCTCCGCGGTGGCGTGCGCGTCCTGGAACCCGCCCGGGCCGGTGCACACGTTGGCACCGCCCGAGTTGAGCACGACGGCGCGGGCGACGCCGTCCTTCACCGCCTGACGCGACCACATGACCGGCGCGCCGACCACGCGGTTGCTCGTGAACACCGCGGCCGCCGTGAACTCGGGGCCGTCGTTGACCACGAGGGCAAGGTCCGGGTTGCCGGACTCCTTGAGACCCGCCGTGACGCCGGCGGCACGGAAGCCGCGCGCCGCGGTGACTCCCCCGGCCGGGGTCGCTTCATCGGTCACGGCTCCATCGGTCACGGCGCGACTCCTTCGGTGATGAGGCCGGCGGTCTCCCGCAGGCCGAGGGCGAGGTTCATGGACTGGACGGCGGCACCCGCGGTCCCCTTGACCAGGTTGTCGATCGCCGTGACGGTGACCACCCGGCGGGCGGCCGCGTCGACGGCGACCTGCACCAGGGCGGTGTTGGCGCCGAGCGTCATCGCGGTGGACGGCCACTGGCCCTCGGGCAGCAGGTGCACGAACGGCTCGTCGGCGTACGCGGCCTCCCACACGGCCCGGACCTGCTCCGGGTCGGCGCCCTTCGCCAGCGGCGCGGTGGTGGTGGCGAGGATGCCGCGCGCCATCGGCACGAGGGTGGGCGTGAAGCTGATGCTCACCTCGGGGGCGCCGGCGGTCAGCAGGTTCTGCCGGATCTCCGGGATGTGCCGGTGCGTACCGCCCACGGCGTACGGCTGCGCGGAGCCGAGCGCCTCGCTCGCCAGGAGGTGCGGCTTGAGCGCCTTGCCCGCACCCGAGTAGCCGTTGGCCAGCACCGCGACGATGTCGGTGGGCTCGGCCACGCCCGCCGCGACGCCCGGCTGCAGGCCCAGGGTCACCGCGGTGACGTTGCAGCCCGGCACGGCGATCCGGCGCGCACCGGCCAGCTTGTCCCGCTGCCGCGCCACGGTGGCCAGGTCGGCACCGGGGGCCTCGGCACGGATCAGCTCCGGCATGCCGTACGGCCAGGTCCCCGCGTGCGTGGAGCCGTAGAACTGCTCCCACTCGCTCGCGGACTCCAGCCGGTGGTCGGCGCCCAGGTCGATGACCAGGACGTCGTCCGGGAGCTGCGCCGCCACCTGGCCGGACGCGCCGTGCGGCAGCGCGAGCACCACCACGTCGTGCCCCGCGAGCGTCTCCGGCGTGGTGGGCTCCAGGATGCGGTGCGCGAGGCCACGCAGGTGCGGCTGGACCTCACCGAGGCTCGACCCGGCGCTCGCGTGCGCCGTGAGCGTGCCGACCTCGACGAAGGGGTGGGCCGCCAGGAGGCGCAAGGTCTCCCCGCCCGCGTAGCCGGATGCGCCCGCGACGGCGACTCGGATGAGCTGGTTGCTGGACATATTCGGAACTATACATAGTTATGCAGCCGGGCGAAACCTGGTTCCGGGTCGGGTCATGCCTCCGCGAGCGGCAGGTACATCACGTGCAGACCCGTGTACCCGTGCGCGGGCGACCGGAACGCCCCGGGGACCGTCCCCACGATGCCGAACCCGAGGTCCTGCCACAGGTGCACCGCCGCCGCGTTCGACTCGACGACGGCGTTGAACTGGATGCCACGGAAGCCCTGCTCCCGGTGCCAGGCGATCACGTGCTCGCCCAGGGCGCGGCCCACCCCGCGCCCGCGCGCGGCGTCGGCCACCATGAACGACGCCGTGCCCACGTGGGCGCCGTTGCCCGGCCGGTTGGGGCCCATCTTGGCGGTGCCGAACACCTCGCCGTCCTCCTCGAGCACCACGGTGGCGCCCGGCGGGCGCTCGATCCAGTAGGAACGGGCGGTCTCCTCGTCGATGTCGACGGGGTAGGTGTAGGTCTCGCCCGCGCGGCACACGGCCTCGATGATCGGCCACACGGCGGGCCAGTCGGACTCGATGAAGGGGCGGATGTCTCGGCTCACCCGGCACAACCTACCCGCGGGCGGGGCGCTGGTTAGGCTCGGTGCATGCACGCAGTCGTAGCCCGTGAGGCGGGCGGCCCCGAGGTCCTGTCGTACACCGAGCTCCCCGACCCGACGCCGGGTCCCGGGCAGCTCCTGGTCCGCGTCGCCGCCGCAGGGGTGAACTTCATCGACACCTACCGCCGCGCCGGCGTGTACCCGATGCAGTACCCCCACGTGGTGGGCGCCGAGGGCGCGGGCACCGTGGAGGCGCTGGGCGACGGCGTCACGGGCTTCGCCGTCGGCGACCGCGTGGCCTGGCACGAAGGCCCCGGCTCGTACGCGGAGCTCGTCGCCGTCGACGCCGCGGGCGTGGTGCACGTGCCCGAGGGCCTGGACCTGACCCTCGCCGCCGCGCTGCCCCTGCAGGGCATCACGGCGCACTACCTGGTGCGGTCCACGTTCGAGGTGCAGCCCGGGCACGACGTGCTGCTGCACGCGGGCGCGGGCGGCGTGGGCCTGCTGGCCACCCAGCTCGCCGTCGCGCGCGGCGGGCGGGTCCTGACCACGGTCTCCACCCCGGAGAAGGCGTCGCTGTCGTCGGCCGCCGGCGCCGCGCACACCATCGACTACGCCGCGATGTCCGACATCACCGCCGAGCTGCCCGCGGTGGTGCGCGAGCTGACCGACGGCCAGGGCGTGCACGTCGTGTACGACGGCGTGGGCGCCTCCACCTTCGAGGCGTCCCTGGCGTCCCTGCGCCCGCGCGGGATGCTCGTGCTGTTCGGCGGCTCGTCCGGCCAGGTGCCGCCGTTCGACCCGCAGCGCCTCAACAAGGGCGGCTCCCTCTACCTCACGCGACCGACGATCGCGCACTACGCCCTCACGCGCGCCGAGCTCGAGTGGCGCACGTCCGAGGTGCTGGGAGCGGCGGCGTCGGGTGACCTGGACGTGCGCGTGGGGGCGACCTACGCGCTGTCCGACGCGGCCGAGGCACACACGGCACTGGAGGGACGGGCGACGACGGGCAAGGTGCTGCTGGTGCCCTGAGCCCGGCGCGCCCGGACCGTGTGGGGCGGGCATGTGGGCTGCGGTTCGGAGCTAGGGTCGGTGTCGGCAGTAGTGCGGGGGTCGGCGGCTTGCGCTGAAGTCGGCAGATTGGGTCGGCGCGATCGGCGTCGGCGGCAGTGCCGGGGCGGCGGCCGGGTCGAGGTCGGCAGATTGGGTCGGCGTGATCGGCGCCGGCAGTGCCGGGGCGGCGGCCGGGTTGAGGTCGGCAGATTGGGTCGGCGCGATCGGCGCCGGCAGTGCCGGGGCGGCAGCCGGGTCGAGGTCGGCAGCTTGCGTCGGCGCGATCGGCGTCGCCGGCACTGCCGGGGCGGCAGCCGGGTCGAGGTCGGCAGCTTGCGTCGGCGCGATCGGCGCCGGCAGCACTGCCGGGGCGGCGGCCGGGTTGAGGCCGGCGACTCGCGTCGAGGTCGGCAGCTTGCCTCGAGGACGGCAGTTTGCCTCGAGGTCGGTACAGGCCTGTGCCGACCTCGAGGCAAACTGCCGACTCCGCGCTGCAAACTGCCGACCGCGGGCAAGGCCGCCACCCAGTCGCCACCCGGTCACCGCCCGGCGACCGGACCGCCGCCGGGCGGTCGCCACCCAGTCGCCACGCCACCCAGCCGCCGCCCGGTCGCCACCCCGCCACCGGACAGTCGCCGGACGGCACCGGGAAGCGACCCGCACGGATCTGCCGCAGCACGAGGGCTCGAACCGATCCAACGTTGGACCTCAGGACCCCCGACACACCCACAGGGCTTTACAGGGATCCGCGCGATGGCGACAATTCACCCGTCCATCCGTTCCAGCTCGGAGGTTCAACGTGGTACTTCCCCGCTTCTCCCGTGCCCTCGCCGCCGGGGCCGCCGTCGCCGCGCTGGCGCTCACCGGCCTCACGACCGGCTCGGCCGCCGCAGCACCCACCGTCACACCTGGCGCCGTACCTCCCACAGCACTCACCACAGCACTCACCACAGCACCCGCCACAGCACCCGCCACAGCACCCGCGGCCGGACCGGCGAGCACGCCGGCGGGCGCGTCGCCGGCCGACGACGTCTCCGCGCAGGCGACCGTGAGCCCGAGCCTCGTGCTCGACCGGGACTTCCCCGACCCCGACGTGTCGAAGTTCGGGGACACCTACTACGCCTACGCGACCAACCAGGGCAAGAACCTGCCCTGGGCCACGGCGTCCGACCCGGACGGCCCGTGGACCTTCCAGTCCACGGACGCCCTGCCGACGCTCGGCGCCTGGGCCCAGACGGGCCGCACCTGGGCGCCGGACGTCTCCCGCCGCGCCGACGGCCGCTACCTGCTGTACTACACGGCCTGGCACGCGGCGTCCGGCCGGCAGTGCATCGGCGCCGCGCTGGCCGACTCCCCCGGCGGACCGTTCGCACCCGTCGGCACCGAGCCGCTGATCTGCCCGCTGGACGCGGGCGGCGCCATCGACGCGTCCAGCTTCACCGACACGGACGGCACCCGGTACCTGGTCTGGAAGAACGACGGCAACGCCATCGGCGCCACCACCTGGATCCACGTGCAGCGTGTCGCAGCGGACGGCATCACCTTCCAGGGCGGCGCCACCCAGGTGCTGCGCAACGACCGGGCCGACGAGGCGGGCATCATCGAGGCGCCTGTCATCACGAAGGTCAACGGCAAGTACGTGCTGTTCTACTCCGCCGGGCCCTACTCGACCAACAGCTACGGCACGAACTACGCCGTCGCGAGCTCGATCACCGGCCCGTACACCAAGGCGTACCGGTTCCTCATGACCACCGAGTCGCTCGACGGCGCGGTCAGCGGGCCCGGCGGGGCCGACGTGCTGCGCGACGCCGGCGGCGACAAGCTGATCTTCCACGGGCACCGGGACGCGGGCGGACGCGGCATGTACGTCGCGGACCTGGGCTGGGCGGGCGAGTACCCGGTGGTGCGGGGCAGCCGGGTGCGCTACGAGGCCGAGCGCGGCACCCTGAACAGCTGCTCGGTGCGCGAGAACGCGGCGGGCGCCTCGGACGGCAAGGTCGTGGCGTACATCGACCACGCCGACAGCTGGGTCGACGTCGGCGCGATCTACGTGCCCACCAGCGGCAGCTACACGCTGCACGTCGGGTACGCGAACGGGTCGGCCGTGACGGCGTCGCACACGGTCACCGTGAACGGCGCCGCGGCCGGGTCGATCAGCTACCCGGTGACCGGCTGGGACACCTGGCGCCAGGTCTCGAAGGACATCACGCTCCAGGCGGGCTGGAACACGATCCGCCTGGGCAGGGGCACCGCCTTCACGGAGCTCGACTACATCGAGGTGGCCTAGCCCCGCCTGACATGACACCGTGACACGGGCCCCGGGGACGCTCCCCCGGGGCCCGTGCCGTTCGCGCCGGGCATGAGGTATCTTGATGTCAAGATACTCGACGACGAGGAGTTGTGATGCCCGACTGGAACCCCGGCGCCTACCTGCAGTACACGGACGAGCGGTCCCGGCCGTTCACGGAACTGGTCGCCCGGGTGCCCGGCTCCCCCGCCACCGTCGTCGACCTGGGCTGCGGTCCCGGGCACCTCACCGCCGTCCTGCGCGCACGCTGGCCACGAGCCCGGGTGACGGGCGTGGACGCCTCCCCGGCCATGATCGAGCGGGCACGCGCCGCCGACCCGGCCACCGAGTACGTGCTCGCCGATCTCAGCACGGACACGCACACCGCCGACCTCGTCATCAGCAACGCCGCGCTCCAGTGGGTACCCGGCCACCGCGAGCTGCTGCCGGCGCTCGCCGACCGGGCCGCGCAGACGTTCGCCTTCCAGGTGCCGGGCAACCACGACGCGCCGAGCCACGTGCTGCTGCGGGAGGTCGCCGCCCGTGCGCCGTACGCCGACGTCGTCGGGCCGGTCGAGCGGCGGGCCACCGCCGACCCGGCCGGGTACCTGGAGATCCTGGCCCGGCCGGGCTGGACCGTGGACACGTGGGAGACCACGTACACGCACGTGCTGCAGGGACCGGACCCGGTGCTCCGCTGGATCTCGGCGACCGGCGCGCAGCCCACCCTCCACGCCCTGGAGGCCGCGGACCCGGCGCTGCGCGCCCGGTTCGAGGAGGAGTTCGGCGCGGCGCTGCGCGCGGCCTACCCCGAGCACCCCTACGGCACGCCGCTCGCGTTCCGCCGGGTGTTCGCCGTCGCGACGCGCGGCTGAGCCGCGGCCTCCGCCACCGCCCGGCCGGTCAGCGGCGCGCCGGCGGCCACGCCCGCCTCCTCGTCCCGCACCGTCACGCCCTGGCTGAGCCGCAGGGCGCTGTTGACCAGGCCGAGATGGCTGAACGCCTGCGGCACGTTGCCGAGCTGACGGCCGGCAGTCACGTCGTACTCCTCACTGAGGAGGCCCAGGTCGTTGCGCAGCGTGAGCAGGCGCTCGAACAGCGCCACGGCCTCGTCACGCCGTCCGATCCCGTGCAGCGCGTCGACCAGCCAGAAGTTGCACACGAGAAACGTCGACTCGTCGCCCGGCAGCCCGTCCACCCGGTCGTCGGCGTCCGTGTCGTACCGGCGCAGGAGCCCGTCCTGACCCAGCTCGCGCTGCACCGCCTCGACGGTGCCGATCACGCGCGGGTCGTCCCAGGGCAGGAACCCGACCTGCCCGATGAGCAGCAGCGCCGCGTCGAGCCCGTCGGAACCGTAGAACTGCGTGAAGGTGTTGCGCACCGGGTCGAACCCGTGGGTGCACACCTCCGCATGGATCCGGTCCCGCGCCGCCCGCCACCGCTCGACCGGTTCGCCCGTCAGACCACCCTCCTCGACGGCGCGAACCGCGCGGTCGAACCCGACCCACGCCAGGACCCGCGAGTGCACGAACGCGCGCTGTGGTCCGCGCACCTCCCAGAGGCCGTTGTCCAGGTCGCCCCAGTGCTCCTCCAGGTGGTCGAGCAGCGCGCGCTGCAGCTGCCAGGCCTCCGAGTCGGTCTCCAGCCCGGCCTCGCGGGCGAGGTGGAGAGCCTCCAGCGTCTCGCCCCACACGTCGAGCTGGAGCTGGCCCACGGCGTCGTTGCCGATCCGGACCGGTGCCGAGCCCTCGTACCCGGGCAGCCAGCCGATCGTGTACTCGGGCAGACGCCGCCGGCCGTCGAGCCCGTACATGATCTGCAGGTCGGCGGGGTCCCCCGCGACCGCGCGCAGCAGCCACGCGCGCCACGCGCGTGCCTCGTCGAGGAACCCGGTCCCGACCAGCGCCTGCAGGGTGAACGCGGCGTCACGGAGCCAGCAGTACCGGTAGTCCCAGTTGCGGCTGCCGCCGATGTCCTCGGGCAGCGACGTCGTCACCGCGGCCGTGATGGCGCCCGTCGGGGCGTAGGTGAGCGCCTTCAGGGTGATCAGAGACCGGTGCACGGCGTCGGCCCACGGTCCGGAGTACGTGGACCCGGCGACCCACGACCGCCAGAAGTCCTCCGTCTCGGTCAGCGCCTCGTCGGCGTCCACCGGTTCCTTGGTGGGCAGGTGCGACGCGTGGTGGGTCAGCACGAACGGCACCCGCTCCCCCGGCCCCACCGTGAACCGCGCCCGCAGGACGGAGCCGTCGGCGACGCCGTCGTGCACCATGCGGACCGGGGTGTCGAGGCGGACCGAGTCCGGTCCGGCCACGGCGCGCAGCGCGGCGCCCTCCTCGGTGACCCAGGGCACCACGTGCCCGTAGTCGAACCGGAGGCGCAGCTCCGTGGTCACCGTGACCGTCCCGTGGACGCCCTCGACGATGCGCACGAGGTCGGCCTGCTCGCCGCGTGGCGGCATGAGGTCGATCACCCGGACCCGGCCCTCCGGCAGGTCCCACTCGGTCTCCAGCACCAGGGTGCCGTCCCGGTAGCCACGGCGCGTGCACTCGCCGCCCTGCTCCGGGCCGAGCCGCCACGAACCGTGGGTCTCGTCGCCGAGCAGCGCGGCGAAGCACGCCGGCGAGTCGAACCGGGGCAGGCACATCCAGTCGATGGACCCGTCCCTGCCGACCAGCGCCGCGGTCTGGAGATCGCCGACAATTCCGTAATCTTCGATTCGGAGCGTCATCGGTACCAGGTTAGGTTCGGCCCGGCGCCCCCACCACGGGACGCCGGGCCGGTGCGGGTCAGAACGACGAGGCGTCCATCGCGTACACCCACCGGTAGCCGGGATACTCGCCGAGCGACCAGAGGTAGTCGCGCGTCGGGTCGTACGACAGGTCCTCGGCACCCACGGTCAGGGCGTTCCCGTGCCGGACGATCGCGCCCGACGGCGCCACGAAGGTGTGCAGGTCACCGTCGGAGTTCGGGTCCGAGTGGTTCGAGCCGTCGCTCTGCGAGAAGAAGAACTCACCGTTGATCGCGGTGGAGCCCTGCACGCTCTCCAGGTCCGTCCGGTAGGCCTCGGTGGCCTTGATGATGCCGTCCGAGGCGGGCTTGAGGTACCGGTTCGTGTAGTCGATCGGCACCCGGATGGTGCGCACCTGGGCCCCCGCGGCGATGTCGTCCGCGCTGCGGTACTCGCTGACGACCACCGAGTCGGGCGAGCTGGTCCGGTCGAGCGAGACGGACGAGTGCTGCAGCTGCGCGTACCCGCCCACCGTCGAGTCGGTGAACTTCGCGGTCTGCGGCAGCACGTACTTGTAGTCGAACGCGTGGTAGGTGCCGTCGGACTGCCGGCCCACCGCCGACGACCGCCCCGTGGAGACCTGCCAGAGGTGGTCGAGGTCGAACACGCGGAAGCCACCGCTCGTGTCCGCGACGTAGAGCAGGTTGCCGTACCACATGATCCCGCCCGCGTGGACGTTCACCGGCTTGTACGACGGCGCGCTCGTGGTACCGCTCGGCTCGACCAGCAGGACGTGCCGGTAGGGCGGCGCCGACGTGCTCGCCGACAGGTCCGACACGCTGATGCGGACGCCCTTGTCGATCCCGTCCTCGGCGTGGTCGTACCAGCTCACGAGGTTGAGGCGCTTGCCGTCGTACGTGCCCTCGCCGTAGGCGTCGGAGCTGGTGGTGATGCCCTGCGGGTACCAGTCGCTGGTGTCCTGGTCGCCCGCGTTCCAGCAGTAGTAGGCGGTGCGGTTCGTCACCGACGGGGCGCTGTCGCAGCTCGGCGTGCGGTTGGCGTCGGCGGCCACCGCACCCATGGTCACGTTGGGCAGCGCCGCGTCGAGCGCGCCGACCAGGGCCGACGACGTCTGCGACAGCGTGTAGCGGAAGTTGCCCGCGGTGAGCGGCGTCGCGGCGGCCGCGACGGCGGTCTCGGCTGCGGTCTCGGCTGCGGTCTCGGCCTGCGGGGTGGACTGACGTGCGGTGGCCTGGCCCGCGGTGGCGAGCACGACGGCCAGCCCGAGGCTCGCGGCGATGAGTGCGGATCGACGGTGACGGCGCATGCTGGTCTCCTTGCACGAAGGGACGGTTGCCCGCACACCGTATGAAGCGGACATGCTCGCAGGCCAGCAAAAAGTCACCCGGAAAGGCATGACAGCGTTGACAGTCGGTTGCCCGGGTCCTAGGTTCCGTCTGGCGGGGGGGCGCGTACAGCCACCACGCCGTGTTCTCGATCAATGACGACTCGAGCAGCGAAGCGGGTGGACCGATGGTGTTCCGAGACCTTGCACGAACCTTGATCACGCTCCTGACGGCGACCGGGGTCGCCGTCGGTGGCAGTGTCACGGCGGGTGCGTCCGCGCACGACGCCGACGAGTGGTCGACCGCGTGGACGCAGTCGCAGCAGCGCGCCTCGGGGCTGAGCCCGGAGACGTTCCAGAACAGATCAGTCCGGGTCGTGACCCGGCTGACGCAGGGCGGTCCGGCCCTGCGCGTGCGGCTGCAGAACCAGTTCGGCAGCGAGCCCCTGGTCGTGGACGCCACGACCGCAGGACTGAGCGCCGGGGGTGCCGCCGTCCGTCCCGAGAGCATCCGGACGGTCACCTTCGGCGGTTCGGCCTCGGTGTCGATCCCGGCCGGCGGCGAGGTCTGGAGCGATCCGGTGCAGCTGGCGACGTCGGCCATGGACGACCTGGCCGTGAGCTTCTACCTGGCGAACCCGACCCGGATGATGCTGCACGACCTGGCCGGGCGCACCAACTACTTCTCGGCGCCGGGCGGCGGGAACACGACCGCCGACACGTCGGGCGGTGCCTTTCCCGAGTCGCACGGCTGGACCTACCTGGTCAGTGCCGTGGACGTGCTCGGCCCCGACGTGGCCGGCACGGTGGTCGCCTACGGCAGCTCGGTGGTGGACGGCGTGGGCGCGGACAACTGCGGCGTCGGCTGCCCGCCGCCGCCCGTCTTCCAGCGCTGGACCGACACGCTCGCGCAGCGGGTGGTGGACGAGCTCCCGCCCGACCGTCAGGTGGCCGTCGTCAACGAGGGCATCTCCGGGACGACGGCGGCCCCGGCGTGCGGCAGCGGCGGGCTGGACGGTGTCTCGCGCCTGGACCGCGACGTGCTGGCGCTGCACGACGTGCGGGCGGTCATCTACTACTACGGGACCAACGACATCGCGAACAACTGCAGCGCCGAGACGATCCTCGCGGCCTACCGGGACACGTTCGCCCGTCTGCGCGCGGCCGGGATCAAGGTGTTCGTCACGCCGATCACGCCGCGGCCCGGCTACACGGCCGAGCAGAACGCGCGGCGCGCCGTCGTGAACGAGTTCGTCCGGGCCGGCGGCAACTGCTCGGGCACGTGCGACGGGGTCTTCGACTTCGACGCCGTGCTGCGGGACCCGCAGAACCCGAACTCCATCTACCCGCCGTACGACACGGGCGACGGGGTCCACGCGAACATCGCCGGGCAGACCGCGATCGCCCGGTCGGTGCCGCTCGGTCGCCTCTGGCGCGCGATGCTCGCCGGCCGCTGACGGCCGAGGGGCCGTCGCCCTTCCCGTGCTGGGAAGGGCGACGGCCCCTCGTGCCGGGAAGGGCGCCAGCCCCTCACCTACCGACGTCCGGTGCGGCCGGTCAGCGTCCCGTGAGGGCCTGCGTCAGCGGGTCGTCGCTGCCCGCCGGCAGCACCCGGAGCCGTCGCGCCGTCGCCGCCGTCCCCTCGGCCGCCACCTGCGCGGCCCGTTCCCTGAGCGACGCCGGGGTGTCGTCCGACACCCGCAGGAACCACCCGGAGCACGCGTCGAGCTCACCGGCCGCGATGGCGTTCACGACGTCCGTCACGCGCTCGACCGGGGTCCAGTCGGTGCGCCCCTGGTGCAGGGTCATGCCCGTCGACATGTCGGTCCGCACCACGCCGGGAGCGAGCTCGAAGACCCGCAGGCCGTGCCGGAACCCGTCGTCGTGGAGGTTCGCCCCCAGGCGGAGCAGGGCGGTCTTGCTCGCGTTGTACGCCGAGCTGCCGCCGCGCATCTCGTGGGAGCTCGCACCCGAGGCCAGGTCGACGACGCGCCCGCCGCCGCGGGCGATCATGCCGGGCACCACGCAGCGGTCGAAGAGGAACGGCCCGCGGACGTTGGTCTCGAACACCGACCACCACTCGTCCGGGTCGGCCTCCCACAGCGGGTGCTCGGACTCGAGCGCGCCCGCGTTGTTGACCAGCAGGTCGATCGACCCGAGCGCGCTCTCCACCTGGTCGACCGCGGCGCGCACCGCCGCGGCGTCGGCGACGTCGGCGGTCGCCTCGACCGCCGTCACGCCGAGCGCACGCACCTCGGCCGCGACGGACCGCAGCCGGTCCGCGTCCCGCGCGAGCAGGGCGACGTCCAGCCCTGCCCGCGCGAGACCCAGTGCGATCTCCCGGCCGATCCCGCGCGAGGCGCCGGTGACGAGCGCTGTCCGCGCCGGCGGCACCGGGGTGTCGGCAGTGCGGTCCGGCTCAGCCACGCAGCACCGCTCCGACCCGCTCCGCGGCCGACGCCACGACGGCGTCGCGCACCGCGCGGACCTCCTGGGCGGACAGGGTCCGGTCCGCGGCCCGCAGCCGGAGCGAGTAGGCGAGGGACTTCTGCCCCGCGCCCACCTGCTCGCCCGTGAAGACGTCGAACAACGCCACCTCTTCCAGCAGGTCGCCGGCGCCGGCCACGATGGCCGCCCGCACGGCCTCGGCCGGGACGGCACCGTCGACCACGAACGCGAAGTCCTCCTTGGCGGCCGGGAACGCCGAGACGGGTGTCGCCGCGACGGGCTCCCCCGACGCCGCGCCGACCAGGACGGTCAGGTCCACCTCGAACGCCGCCGCGCGGGCCGGTAGCCCGAGCGCCTCGACGACCTTGGGGTGCAGCTCACCGGCGTGACCGACCACCGTGCCGTCCGTCAGCTCCAGCCGCGCGCAGCGTCCCGGGTGCCACGGCATCCGGTCCGTGTCCGGGACCACGACGACCTCGGCCCCGGCCCGCTCGGCCACCAGGCGAGCGGCCGCGAGGGCGTCCTCCCAGCCCGCGGCGCGACCCGCGCCCCACCAGCCGGCGAGCTCGCGCCGGCCGGTCAGGACGCCCGCGACCTGCCGCGGCTGGTCCGGGACTGCGGCCGCGAGGGCCGCGAGCTGCTCGTCGGTGGGCCGGACGCCCCCGGGCAGCGCCGGCGCCGCGGGGGCGCCGGGCGTCGGACGCGTGACCAGGCCGATCTCGTACACGGCGAGGTCGGTCAGACCGCGCGACACGTTGCGGCGCACCGTGTCGAGCAGGGTGACCAGCAGGTTCGTCCGCATGAGCGGCTTGTCGTCGGCCATCGGGTTGGCGAGCCGGAGCGAGGCGCGCCGCTCGTCGTCGGCCGCCAGCCCCAGGGCGTCGTACTCGGGCGTGCCGACGAACGGGTAGCTGAGCGTCTCGACGAAGCCCGCCTCGGCGAGCGAGCGGGCGACCGAGCGGCGGATGCGCTGCTCGGCGGTGAGCCCGCGGCCGCCCGGGGCGGACGGGAGCACCGACGGCACCTGGTCGTAGCCCTGGATGCGCACGACCTCCTCGACCAGGTCTGCCGGGCCGGCCAGGTCGGGCCGCCACGTGGGCGGGGTGACCGTGAGCACGCTCTCGCCGGCGGGCTCGACCGTCGCGCCGATCTCCTCGAGCGTGCTGCGTACCTGCTCGGGCGTGTACGACACGCCCGAGAGCCGCGTGGGCTCGGAGACCTTGAGCTCGATGGGCTGCGGCCGGGACGCTGCGGTCTCGTCGAGGTCGCTCACGGCCGGGTCGGCGGTTCCGCCGCCCAGCTCGACCAGGAGGTCGACCACGCGCTGCGCCGCGACCGGCGGCAGGAGCGGGTCGACGCCGCGCTCGAACCGCTTGGCCGCCTCGCTGGACAGCTTGTGCCGGCGCGAGGTGCGGGCGACCGTGATCTGGTCGAAGTGGGCCGCCTCGACGAGCACGTCCGTCGTGGTGTCGCTGACCTCCGAGGAGGCCCCGCCCATCACGCCTGCGAGGCCCAGCACCCGGCTGCCCGCACCGTCGGGCGAGTCGGTGATCAGCAGGTCCTCGGCGTCCAGGGCGCGGTCGACGTCGTCCAGCGTGGTGAGGCGCTCGCCCGGCGCGGCCCGGCGGACCAGGATCGGTGCCGCGACCTTGGCCAGGTCGTAGGCGTGCAGCGGCTGCCCGAGGTCGAGCATCACGTAGTTCGTGACGTCGACCGCCAGCGAGATGGAGCGCATGCCGGAGCCCTCGAGGCGGTGCTTCATCCACGCGGGCGTGGGCGCGGCGGGGTCGATGCCGCGCACGATGCGCGTCACGAACCGGTCGCAGCCCACGACGCCGTTGATCGGCGCGTCGTCCTGCACCCGCACCTCGAACCCGTCCGGGGTCGCGGCTGGCTCGGTGCCCGTGGGCAGGCCGCGGTCGGTGAACTTCGCACCCGTGGAGTGGGCGTACTCGCGTGCCACGCCGCGGTAGCTGAACGCGTAGCCGCGGTCGGGGGTCACGTTGATCTCCAGGACCTCGTCGCCGAGGCCGAGGAGCGCGATCGCGTCCTGCCCCGGAGTGAGGTCCGCGGCGTCGAAGCCGTTGCGGGTCAGGACGAGGATGCCGTCGTGGTCCTCCCCGATGCCGAGCTCGCGCACCGAGCAGATCATGCCGTCGGACACGTGCCCGTACGTCTTGCGCGCGGCGATCGGGAACGGGCCGGGCAGCACCGTCCCGGGCAGCGCGACCACGACATGGTCGCCCACGGCGAAGTTGTGCGCGCCGCAGACGATGCCCCGCGCACCCTGCTCGTCGTTGTGCTCCGGCCCGACGTCGACCCGGCACCAGTTGATCGTCTTGCCGTTCTTCTGCGGCTCGGGGGTCATCTCGAGCACGCGGCCCACCACGAGGGGGCCGGTCACGGCCGCCCCGTGGATCGCCTCCTCCTCCAGCCCCACCTTCACGAGGTCCGCGGCGAGCTGCTCGGCGGTCAGGTCAGCGGGCAGCTCGACGTGGTCCGCGAGCCAGTCCTTCACGATGAGGGGCACTTCAGATCTCCGTCCCGAACTGGGTGGAGAAGCGCACGTCGCCCTCCACGATGTCGTGCATGTCCGCGATCGAGTGGCGCAGCATGAGCGTGCGCTCGATGCCCATGCCGAACGCGAACCCCGTGTACTCCTCCGGGTCGACGCCCGCGGCTCGCAGCACGTTCGGGTTGACCATGCCGCAGCCACCCCACTCGATCCAGCCGGCGCCACCCTTCTTCTGGGGGAACCACAGGTCCATCTCGGCGGACGGCTCGGTGAACGGGAAGAACGCCGGACGCAGGCGCGTCCTGGCCTCCGGGCCGAACATCGCCCGCGCGAACGCGTCCAGGGTGCCCACGAGGTTCGCCATGGTCAGCCCCTTGTCCACCGCGAGGCCCTCGACCTGGTGGAACACCGGGGTGTGGGTCTGGTCCAGCGCGTCCGTGCGGAACGTCCGCCCGGGGCAGGCGACGTACAGGGGCACGCCACGCTCCAGGAGCGAACGCGCCTGGACGGGGGACGTGTGGGTGCGCAGCACGAGGTTCGACTCGGCGCCGTCCTGGCCGGCGACGTAGAACGTGTCCTGCATCTGCCGTGCCGGGTGGTCGGGCCCGAAGTTCAGCGCGTCGAAGTTGAACCACTCGGCCTCGACCTCGGGCCCGTCGGCGATCTCCCAGCCGAGGCCCACGAAGAAGTCCGCGATGCGCTCCTGGACCAGCTCGATCGGGTGCCGCGCGCCCGCCGTCGTACGCCGGACCGGGAGGGTGACGTCGACCGTCTCCTCCACGAGGACGCGGGCGTCACGCTCGGCCTCGAGCTCCGCCTGCCGCGACGCGATCGCCTGGTTGATCCTGCCGCGCCGCGGGCCGACCAGCTTGCCGGCCTTCGCCTTGTCAGGGCCGGGCAGCGCGCCGATGCCCCGGTTGGCGAGGGCCAGGGCGCTGCGGTCCCCGGTGTGCTGGGTGCGGACGGACTTCAGGGCGTCGAGGTCGCCCGCCTGGGCGATGTCGTCGAGGGCCGCCTTGACCGCGGCGTCGAGCGCCGCCTCGTCCAGCGGATCGATGGGTGCCTTCTCTTCGGGCGTGGACATGCTTGCCTTCCTGGCGGATTCGGGAGCCGGCGCCGCCCCCTGCCCGGGGACCCGTACCGGCATCTGAAGTCTAGGTGCCCGCCAGGGCTCAGGACGCGTTGTCCACAGGGCAGCTCAGTGCCCGCGCGCAGCGGTGGCCGCGCAGCCCGTGGCGGGCTGCGTAAATCGGCGGGTCAACGGCTGCATGCCGTCATCATTCCATGCCCCCTCGGCGGCCGGCAACGTGGTTCCCGTGGTGCGGTCGCGCAGCGCTTGGCACACTTTTTCGAGTGTCAGCGGCTCGGCGTAGCGTCTGCGATGTCGCCACGGCCGGGGCGGCCCTGGTCCCGGTCGTGGCGACGGCACGCCGAGCTACCCCCGTGCGAAGGAGCGGAGAAAATGTCCCACCACACGCTGAGCGGGAACCCACGGGTCCGTCCGGGTGGCCGCCACGCCGTCCACCGCGTCCAGCAGGATCCGCACGTCGTCGATGCCCACGTCGTCCCTGAGCGGGCCGCTCCGCGCACGGTCCAGCAGCTCACCGAGCCGCGCCTCGGTGGTCGCGACGTGCCGCGCCACCTCGTCCGGGTACGCCTCCGCGAAGGGGGCGGCGCAGCTCCGGCTCGCCACCCGGAGCGCAGCCAGCCGCCGGAGCCCGCCGGACAGACCGTGCCACGGGTCCGGATCGCCGAGCGCCGCGTCCAGGACCCGCTCGTACTCGGCGGCCGCCTCGGACGTGAGCGCCTTGATCAGGTCGTGCTTGGTCGGGAAGTGCCGGTAGAGCGTGGCCGTACCCACGCCCGACCGGCGCGCGACGACAGCCATCGGCACGTCGAGCCCGCTTGCCCGGAACGACGAGTGCGCCACGTCGACGATGCGACGGCGGTTGCGCCCGGCGTCGCGCCGCGGCCGGCCGCCGCGCCCACCGGCCGGTCCACCGGCCGGTCCACCGGCCGGACCGCCGACCGCTCCGGCCGCCGGCGCCACGCCTGGCGCAGGGCCGATCCGATAGGAGCTCATGTCAATGCCTCTCGTTTCCGGTCCGCCACGGACTCCCGTCCCCGGACCTCGACGTTGCCGCGGGAGCTGACGTCGCCCCGAGCCACCTGACCGGACCAACCCCGACGGTGCTCGATCCCATCCCGGCGGCGTCACGACCGACAGGAGGAAGAGACAGATGACTTCGATGCGCGCCGTCCGGTTCCACGAGTACGGCTCCCCCGACGTGCTCCGGCTCGACCGGGTGCCCGTGCCCGTCCCCGGCGCCGGCGAGGTGCTCGTCCGCGTCCACGCGGCCGGCCTCGGCGGCGGGGAGCTGCCCATCCGGGCCGGCACGATGGGTGACCTGCTCCCGACCACCCTCCCGCAGGGTATCGGCGGCGAGTTCACGGGTCGGGTGGCCGCCGTCGGCACCGATGTGTCCCGGACGCAGGTGGGGCAGGCGGTATGGGGCGTGATGCCGCACTTCACGTTCGGCAGCGCCGCCGACTACGTGGCCGTCCCCGAGGACCGGCTCGCGCCGGCGCCCGCCGGGACGAGCCTGATCGAGGCGGCCGCGCTCCCGTCGTCCGGTACCACGGTGCTCACCGCGCTGGTCGACCGGGCCGCGCTGCGGCCCGGCGAGCGACTGCTCGTCCGGGGCGCCAGCGGCGGGGCAGGGAGCGTGGCGGTGCAGCTGGGTGCAGCGCTCGGCGCACACGTCACCGCGCTCGCCGGGGCGTCCAGCCTCGCCTGGGTCGGCGGGCTGGGCGCCGACGAGACCCACGACTACCGCACCACGCGCCCCGCCGACCTGGGCCGGTTCGACGTCGTGCTGGACCTGGTGGGCACGGACCTCGAGACCTACGGCGCGCTGGTCGGCCCCGGTGGCCGGTTCCTGCCCCTCGCACTCGGGCGCACCGATCCCGCGGCCTCGGCCGCCGCGGTGCTGGCCGCACAGGAGCGGAACCCGGGCCAGGTCCTGGCGTTCAGCAACGACCCGACCCGGGCACAGATCGAGGAGCTGACCCGGTACACCGAGTCGGGCGCCGTCCGGCCGTACGTCGACGAGACGTTCCCTCTCGAGCAGGCGGCAGCCGCCCAGTCACGACTCGAACGCGGCGGCGTCAAGGGAAAGATCGTGCTCGTCACGGGGGCGACCGACGACCAGTGACCGGCCGGTGACCCGGCGCCGGCCGAGGACCGGCGCTCAGCCCTCGAGCGGCCAGGTCTCCACGACGTCGTAGCGCGGACCGCCCTGGGGGCCTTCTCCCGGGTGCGACTCGACGAGCGCGAAGGAGTCCGCCGTCCACCCCGGTCCCGCGTAGACCGACAGGGTCTGGGCGGCGGGCTCCAGCACCGACCGCGGCTCGCCGCCGGCCCGCTTGCCCCAGCGGTCCCGGCCTCGCGGCGGCCTGACCTGACCGGCACGCGCCCGCGCGACCGTGACCTGCGCGCGGTGCGGCTTGACGTCGTCGGGCACCTCGCGGGGTGAGGCAGCCAGGCAGTCGGTGGCCAGCTCCTTCAGCACGTCCGTCGCGCCGTCGACGCCGATCCACAGGACCCGTGCCCCGAAGGAGCCGGCGCCGCGGAGCCGGAGGTCGATGGGTGCGTGCTTGCGGGCCACGACGGCCAGGTCCTCGCGCAGCTCGGGCACCGTCCCCTCGGGCAGGTCCGCGTAGAACGCGAGCGTGATGTGCAGGTTCTCGCGGGGCACCCAGCGCGGGGAGGCCGGCACGCCGTCGAGCGCGAGCCCGAGGTGGTCAAGGACGCTCTGGGGCGGGACCACCGCCGTGAACAACCGCACACGACGATCCTAGGCGCCCGTCCTGATCCCCCGGTAGCGGATATCGCGCGGGCCTACCTCCTCCGGCGGCGGGACACCGCCCAGGCGACCGCGGCGGCCACGAGCACGAGGGCCACCTGACCCCCGAGCACGATCCGGTTCACGTCCACGGCCGGGACCCAGCGCACCCCCTGGTCGTCGACGGCGAAGGCGCCCGCGGGCTCGGCGTGCCGGCCGAAGCCGAGGCCGCCACCGCCGCCCTCGGCCGCGGCGACGCTGTCCCCGGTCGCACCGGCCTCGGTCTCGGCTCGATCCTCGGCCTCCTCCTCGCGGCGCTCCGGGTCGCCCCCGGGCTCGCTCCCGCCGCCTCCTCCGGCGCCACCGCCGGAGGACACCCGAGCGGCCGGGACGACGAGCACGCCGTCGCGCTCGACCGGCTCGCCGTACACCTGGCGTACGCCGAACGACTCGGCCACGGCCTCGCTGATGCGGCTCAGATCAGGGATGTACCTCATCCGACCACGGTAGGCGAGGGCCGCCCGGCGCGACACGGGCCGCGCAAACCTCACCCGGTGCGTGGGCGTCCGGGCGTCAGCGCTGGGCGCGGCTGCTCGCGTACAGGCAGACCGTCGCGGCGGTCGCCAGGTTGAGCGACTCGGCACGGCCCCGGATGGGCACCCGGACGACGGCGTCCGCCAGCGCCCGGCCCGCCTCGGGCAGGCCCCAGGCCTCGTTGCCGAACACCCAGGCGGTGGGCCCGGCAAGGTCCGGCGCGGCGCCGCTCCCGGCGTCGTCGAGCAGCTCGTCGAGGTCGAGCGGCCCGGCGCCGTCCGCGGCCAGGACGTGGCACCCCGCGGCGCGCAGCGCAGCGAGCGCGTCCTCCAGCGTGACGCCGGTGACGACGGGGAGGTGGAACAGTGACCCGGCCGTGGACCGGACCACCTTGGGGTTGTGCACGTCGACGCTCTCGCCGGCGAGGACCACGAGGTCCGCACCCGCGGCGTCGGCGGCGCGGATCACGGTGCCCGCGTTCCCGGGGTCACGGACCGCGGCCAGGACGGCCACGAGCAGCGGCCGTCCGGCGCGCGCGGAATCCCGCGCGGCCAGCGCCTCGTCCACGGTCAGGCCGGCCGGCCGCACGACGGCGAGGACGCCCTGGGCGTCGGGGCTCATCGCGTCCAGCACCTCGGCTGTGCCGATGTGCAGGAACAGGCCCGCCGCGCGCACGTCGGCCACGATCTCGGCGTACCGCGACGCGGCCGCAGGCGTCAGGTACACGTCACGGACCGAGCCGGGCACGTGACGCACCGCCTCGCGAACCCCCTGGGGGCCCTCGACGAGGAACTGCCCGTGCCGGGAGCGCGCCGAACGCCCGGACAGTGCTCGCACCTGCCTGACCCGGTCTGCTCGCGGGTTCGCGAGCGTCACGTCAGGCACCGGCACCGTCCGGGCGTCCGGGATGTTGCTCAACCTCAGGCAGCGGCCGGCGCGTTGACATCCGCCGGCAGCGCGTCCTTGGCGACCTGGACGAGGGCGTTGAACGCCGCCACGTCGTTGACCGCGAGTTCGGCGAGCATGCGACGGTCGACCTCGACACCAGCGGCCTTGAGGCCCTGGATGAGGCGGTTGTAGGTCAGACCCTGCGCGCGGGACGCAGCGTTGATGCGCTGGATCCACAGCTTGCGGAAGTCGCCCTTGCGCGCCTTCCGGTCCCGGTAGGCGTAGACGAGCGAGTGGGTGACCTGCTCCTTCGCCTTCCGGTAGAGGCGCGAACGCTGGCCGCGGTAACCGGCGGCGCGCTCAAGGGTTGTACGGCGCTTCTTCTGGGCATTGACTGCCCGCTTCACGCGTGCCACGTGAGACTCCTTGTACTTCGGGGCTGGAAGGGTTCCGGGCGGCGCCGGTCAGGCGCACGCCGAGGTCACTTACCGAGCAGCTTCTTGATCTTCTTGACGTCGGCCGGGGCGACGACCTGGTCCATGGCCAGACGACGCGTACGACGGCTGGACTTGTGCTCGAGGTAGTGGCGGGCGTTGGTCTGCTCGCGCATGACCTTGCCGCTACCCGTGACCCGGAACCGCTTCTTGGAGCCGGAGTGCGTCTTGTTCTTCGGCATGACTGCCGTCTCTCCTCATGTCGGTCGACCGCTGCTGGAGCGGCGACGTGTACCGAGGCCGGTAAGCCGGCCCGGTGTCGTTGTGGTCTGGGCGACCTCAGCCGGCCTTGCGCGGGGCGCGCGGCTTGGGGGCCGCGGGCTTCGGCACCGGCTTGGGGGTCGGAGCAGGCTTGGGCGCCGCCTTGGCCGCAGGCTTCGCGGCCGGCTTGGGCGCTGCCTTGGCGGCCGGCTTCGGTGCCACCGGAGCGGCCTCCTCGGCGACGGGCGCCTCGTCCGCGGCCGGCTCCTCGACGGGCTCCGGTGCGACGGGCGCAGCGGGCTCCTCGACAGGCTCCGGTGCGGCGACCGCGACCGGCTCCTCGACGGGGGCCTCGACCGTCTCGGTGACCTGGTCCTCGGCGAGCTCCTCGGCCTCGGGCGACTCCGCCGCACGGGCCTGGGCCTTGGCCTCGGACTTGGTCATGCGGCCCGCGTTGATCTCCGTAGCGCGCTTGCGCTGCTCGACCTTGGCGTCCGCCTTCTTCTTGACCGGCCCGAGGACCATGGTCATGTTGCGGCCGTCCTGCTTCGGCATCGACTCGACGAAGCCGAGCTCCGACACGTCCTCCGCGAGGCGCTCGAGCAGACGACGGCCCATCTCCGGGCGTGACTGCTCACGACCACGGAACATGATCATGACCTTGACCTTGTCCCCGGCCGAGAGGAAGCGCTCGACGTGGCCCTTCTTGGTGCCGTAGTCGTGCGGGTCGATCTTGAGGCGGAACCGGATCTCCTTGAGAACCGTGTTCGCCTGGTTGCGCCGCGCCTCTCGCGCCTTCATGTCGGACTCGTACTTGAACTTACCGAAGTCCATGAGCTTGGCGACGGGCGGGCGGGCGTCCGGCGCGACCTCGACGAGGTCGAGGTCAGCGTCCTGGGCGAGCTTCAGGGCGACCGCCGTGGCAACCACGCCGACCTGCTCCCCGCCAGGGCCGATGAGACGGACCTCGGGGACACGGATCCGGTCGTTGATGCGAGGCTCGGTGATGGTGATGCTCCTCAGAAGTCGTTGATTGACCACCAGGAACGGGAAATGGCCCCCGCCCTGAACACAGGTGGAGGCCATCACGAGGAAAGGATGCGTCGGCTTGTTATCCAAGCCTCGACACCCGACCAAGGACCCGGCCTCTGTCGGCACCTTGCGGCGCTCTGTCGTGACTCGGGTGGGATGGGATCCACTTTGCGCACCCGGCTCGCACCGGGTCGGTCGTGGGTACACGGTACCAGCAGCACGAGACCGATCGCCAGACGGACCGGTGTGAGGTCGGCCGCTCCGGTTTTCACCGGGCGAAACCGGTGCCACCGCTCAACTGGAATCATTCCAGTTTAGGGTCTAGGGTCGTGGTCATGACGTCGACCACCCCCGCCGCAGCGACGCCCGAGGACCTCCTCCGCGGTGCCGGCCTGCGCGTCACCGCTGCCCGCGTGGCGGCGCTGCACGCGGTGGGCGACCGGCAGCACGCCACGGCCGACGACGTCCTCGGCTCCGTCCGCTCCGAGATCGGCACCGTGTCCGTCCAGGCGGTCTACGACGTGCTGCACGCACTGACCGACGCCGGTCTCCTGCGCCGGATCGAGCCTGCCGGGCACCCGGCGCGCTACGAGCGTCGCACCGGGGACAACCACCACCACGTCGTGTGCCGCTCGTGCGGCGCCATCGGCGACGTGGACTGCTCGGTCGGCCACGCCCCGTGCCTGGCCCCGAGCAACGACCACGGGTTCGTGGTCGAGACCGCCGAGGTCACCTACTGGGGCCTGTGCCCCGACTGCCGCTGAGACGTCATGACCCGCCGGACCCCGCAAGAACCCCCGCAAGCAGCACAGGAAGGCACGTCTGAATGACTACTCCCTACACCACCACGCAGACCGGCACCCCGGTCGCCAGCGACGCGCACTCGCTGACGGTCGGCGCCGACGGCGCCACGGTCCTGCACGACCGCTACCTGGTCGAGAAGCTCGCCCAGTTCAACCGCGAGCGCATCCCGGAGCGCATCGTGCACGCCAAGGGCGGCGGCGCCTTCGGTGAGTGGGAGATCACGGGTGACGTGTCGCAGTACACGCGCGCCGCCGCCTTCCAGCCCGGCGCAAAGGGCGAGGTGGCGCTGCGCTTCTCGTCCGTGGCCGGCGAGATGGGCTCCCCCGACACCTGGCGCGACGTGCGCGGTTTCGCCCTGCGCTTCTACACGACCGAGGGCAACCTCGACATCGTCGGCAACAACACGCCGGTGTTCTTCATCCGCGACGCGATCAAGTTCCCGGACTTCATCCACTCGCAGAAGCGCCTGCCGTGGTCGGGTCTGCGCGACGCCGACATGCAGTGGGACTTCTGGACCCTGTCGCCGGAGTCGGCGCACCAGGTCACCTACCTCATGGGCGACCGTGGCCTGCCGGCCTCGTGGCGCGAGCTGAACGGCTACGGCTCGCACACCTACCTGTGGACCAACGCCGCCGGCGAGAAGTTCTGGGTCAAGTACCACTTCATCTCCCGTCAGGGCGTGAAGTTCCTCAGCAACGAGGAGGCGGAGAAGATCGCCGGCGCGGACGCGGACTACTACCGCCGCGACCTGTACGAGGCCATCGAGCGCGGCGACAACCCGGTCTGGGACATCAAGGTCCAGGTCATGCCGTACGAGGACGCGAAGACGTACCGGTTCAACCCGTTCGACCTGACCAAGGTCTGGCCGCACGCCGACTACCCGCTGATCCACTTCGGCCACTTCACGCTGAACCGGAACCCGAAGAACCACTTCGCGGAGATCGAGCAGATCGCCCTGTCGCCGGCCAACCAGGTCCCGGGCACGGACATCTCGCCCGACAAGATGCTGATGGCCCGCGTGTTCTCCTACCCGGACGCGCAGCGCTACCGCGTGGGCACCAACTACCAGTCGGTGCCGGTGAACCAGCCGCACGCCGCCCCCGTGTACAACTACTCGCAGGACGGCTCGCAGCGCCACCACTTCAACGAGGTGGGCACGCCCAACTACGCGCCGAACTCGTTCGGCGGCCCCGTCGCCGACCCGGCCCGCGGGCACGACGGCGCCTGGGAGTCGGACGGCGAGCTGGTCCGCACCGCCGCCACGCTGCACAGCGAGGACGGCGACTTCGTCCAGCCGGGCATGCTCTACCGCGAGGTCTACGACGACGGCGCCAAGGCCCGTCTGCTGGAGACCCTGACCGGCCAGGGCCAGTCGATCACGGTCGACGAGATCCGCGAGCGCTTCTTCCAGTACTGGACGAACGTCGACGCCGAGCTGGGCGCCAAGCTGCGCGCCGCCGTCGCCGCCTGACGCAGTCGCGGTTGCACGACACCGAGGCCGGGCTCCCCACGAGGGGAGGCCCGGCCTCGGCCGTTCTCCGGCAGCAGCGGCATTGAGCGGCATTGAGCGGCGTAGCAGGCCGGACGCGACCGGAACATGGCACGTCGCGGCCGTCTGCGGCCTGCTGAATGCGGCTCAGCTCGCGGTATGAGGGATTTCCACCGGGGTGACGGCCGGTGCTTGTCCGGGGAGTCCGACCCCGGATAGCGTCCCGGGGTGCTCCACAGCGCTTCGCCGCCGTCCGAGATGCCCACCGCACGCAGATCAAGGGAGCCCACGATGCACCGCTCGCTCGCCCGAATCGGCGCCGCCCTCGCGGCCGGCCTGCTGGCCCTGACCACCGCGGCCGGCCCCGCCGCCTCCGCACCGGCGCCCGGCCCCGCACCGGCGTCCGGCCCCGCACCGGCACCCGCCGAGGAACTGGAGCAGGCCCCGGCCACCGCCTCCCACCGGGTGCTGGCGTTCTACCAGACGATCTACGAGACCGGGTCGGACGGCGTGCGCCGGTACGTCGACCCCACGCCGCTGCTCGGCTCGGTCACCGACATGAACGTCGGCGCGATCCACCTCAACTCCGACGCGTCGCTCACGGTCAACGACATCCCCGCCGACCACGACGAGCTCGATGTCATGTGGGACGACCTGGCCACGATGCAGGACCAGGGCGTCACGGTCAGCGCGTTCCTCGGCGGGGCCGCGCCGGGCACCTACCGTTACCTGCGCGAGGACTTCGACCGGTTCTACCCCGTGCTGCGCGACTTCCTGCGCACGTACGGCCTGGACGGCGTCGACCTCGACATCGAGGAGACGTTCTCCCTGGCGGACACGGTGCACCTGATCGACGCGCTGCGCGCCGACTTCGGCGCGGACTTCATCGTGACCCTGACGCCCGTGGCGACCGACATGGCCGGACGGACGAGCTTCTCCGGTGGCTTCTCCTACGCCGAGCTGGAGCGCCAGGCGGGCGACCGGATCGACTGGTACAACACGCAGTTCTACTGCGGCTGGGGCGACCTGCGCACCACGACGGTCTACGACCAAATCCTCGCCAACGGCTTCACGCCGGACCGCGTGGTCGCCGGCACCGTCACCAACCCGGGCAACTGCAGCGGGTACGTGGACTGGCCCACCTTCGACGCGACGGTCGGCTCGCTCGTGGCGCAGCACGCGGACTTCGGCGGCGTCTTCGGCTGGGAGTACTTCAACTCCGTCGGGTACGACGGCGGCGCCCGGGAGACCTGGTTCTCGCACGCCGCGGACGTGGTGGCTGGTCGGTAGGACGTCAGCTGGTCGGTAGGACGTCAGCTGGTCGGCAAGAGGTCAGGTGGTCGGCAGCCCGGGCTGCCGACCACCTGACCTTTTGCCGACCAGCACGAGGGTGCCGCGGGCGGCGGCGCCCCGGGACGGCGGCTCGGGACGCCCCCGGGGGAGGCGCCTTCGGGAATCGGCGGGCGGCAGCGCGGGTTCTCCGGGGAGGGTACTCGGCCGGTGCGCGCCGTCCGCTGGCACGTCCCGGTCCGCATGGTGAGAAGTCCGGGCCTCCTCCTGGTCAACTCCGGATCTGCCGCCTATACCTCGCCACGACCAACCGCCCACCGCGCGACCACCGAGCTCAACACGTTGCGAGGAGCCCACGCATGACCTCACCGACCTCTCCGATCTCCGTCCCGCCCGCAGCCACGGTCGTGGTCCTCTCCGGGAACCCCCGTCCCGGGTCGCGCACGCTGCACGCCGCCGAGGTGGCGGCCCACGGCATCGCCACCCACCTCGGTATCGACGACGTCACCACGATCGACCTGGCCACGTTCGCCACCGAGATCCTGGCCCCCGAGCACCCGACGGCCGACGCGGCCAAGGAGCGCCTCGCGGACGCCACCGTCGCCGTGATCGCCACCCCCGTCTACAAGGCGGCGTACACCGGCCTGCTCAAGGCGTTCCTCGACCTGTACGGCAACGACGGCCTGGCCGGCGTGGTGGCCGTGCCGCTCGTGGTCTCGGGCAGCCCCGCACACGCGCTGGCCGGCGAGGTGCACCTGCGGCCCGTGCTCGTCGAGCTGGGCGCCGTGGTACCGACCCGCTCACTGACCGTCACCGAGGCGCAGCTCGCCGACCTGGACGGCGTCGTCGGCACGTGGCTGGCGGGCGCGGGCGAGCCGCTGCGTCGGGCGGCCGGGTTCGCCGTCGACCCGGACGGTGCGCCCGTCCGGGTGGGCGCAGGAGTGGGCAGCACGCAGGAGGTCGTGCGATGACCGCCGAGAACATCGACCTGTCCGCCCTGGAGGAGCTCTTGGCCCAGCAGGACGAGCCCCAGCTCAGCCCCGAGGAGTTCAAGACGGTCTTCCGCAACCACCCCGCGGGCGTCGCCGTCGTGGCGCTGCTGCACGAGGGCCGGCCCGTCGGCTTCACCGCCACGTCGGTGATCTCGGTGTCGGCCGCTCCCCCGCTGCTCGCCTTCTCCCTCGCCTCCACCTCCTCGTCCTGGCCCGCGATCTCCGAGGCGAGCACCCTTGCGGTCAGCTTCCTCGCCGACCATCAGGACGACGTCTCGGCCCGCTTCGCCACCAGCGGCATCGACCGCTTCGCGGACGGCGGCTGGACCCCCCTGCCCACGGGCGAGCCCGTGATCGACGGTGCCGTGTCCTGGTTCCGCGCGCGCGTGGTGCAGCGCACCCCGATCGGCGACAGCTACCTGGTCTCGCTGCGCGCCCTCGCGTCGAGCCTGACCAACGGTGGCAGCGAGCCCGACGCCTCACCGCTGGTCTACAAGAACCGCGCCTACCACCGCATCGGCGACGACACCGCGATCTGAGGGATCGCGCGTCCGGACCCGTCGCGCGCCCGGTGATCGGGCCCAGAACCGGCTGGTTCCGGGCCCGGTCACCGGGTAGGCCACGACGCCGGTCTCGGACCGGGTCCGCTCACGCCTCCAGCAGGTCCGGGCGCGGGTGCCGCACCCCCTGGACGGCGTCGCGCGGGATGACGGCGCCGATCACCGCCACCTCCTCGGCCGTCAGCACCAGCGACGCCGCCGCGACGTTCTGCTCCAGGTAGCGCAGCCGCTTGGTCCCCGGGATGGGCACCACGTCGTCGCCCTGCGCCAGCAGCCACGCGAGCGCGAGCTGCGCGGTGGTCACGCCGCGGTCGGCCGCCAGGGTCTCGAGGGCGCGCACCAGCGCCCGGTTGTGCTCGAACGCCTCGCCGGCGTACCGGG
The DNA here is from genome assembly GCF_049532985.1 of Promicromonospora sp. MS192. Lineage (GTDB taxonomy): Bacteria > Actinomycetota > Actinomycetes > Actinomycetales > Cellulomonadaceae > Promicromonospora. Next base: position 2,664,486 of record NZ_CP186693.1, read on the forward strand.
CGTGGCTGCAGCGCACGTCGTCGGCCGCGAGGGAGTCGGTCGAGTCCACGGTGCCGGTGAGGATGCCGCGGCCCAGCGGGGAGAACGGCACGAACCCGATGCCGAGCTCGCGCAGCGCGGGCAGCACGGCGTCCTCCGGGTCCCGGGTCCACAGCGAGTACTCGCTCTGCACCGCGGTGACCGGGTGCACGGCGTGCGCGCGCCGCACGGTCTCGGCGCCCGCCTCGGACAGCCCGATCGCACGCACCTTGCCCGCCGCGACCAGCTCACCCAGGGCGCCGACCGTCTCCTCGACCGGCACCTGCGGGTCCACCCGGTGCAGGTAGTAGAGGTCCAGGTGGTCGGTGCCGAGGCGGCCGAGCGACCGGTCGACGGCGCGGCGCACGTACTCCGGGCGGCCGTCGACGGGACGCCCGTCCGGGTGGCCGCCCGCGGGCGGCAGTCCGAGCTTGCTCGCCAGCACGATCCGGTCGCGCTGCGGGCCGAGCACCCGGCCGATCAGCTCCTCGTTGCGGCCGTGACCGTAGACGTCGGCGGTGTCGATCAGGGTCACGCCCAGGTCGAGGGCGCGCAGCAGCACCGCCTCGGCCTCGGCGGCGTCGGCGGGGCCGTAGGAGTCGGCGACGGACATGCCGCCGAACCCGACCGCGGAGACGGTCAGGGCGTGCGGGCCGGAACCCAGGGTGCGGGCGGGGACGGGCGCGGTGGGGCTGCTGGCTGTGGTCATGCCCGCAGCGCACCACCGGCGCCCGCCGTCGGCAAGGTGCGGCGTCAGGCTCTCGGATGGCGAGACGGCGGGAAGGTCACCAGGACGGCAGCCCCAGCGCCGCCAGGGCCGAGCGCAGCCGCTCCCGCCCCCGCAGCGAACCGTGCCCGCGCAGCCGGGACAGCACGCGGCCGGCCCACCCGCCGTCGAGCCCTTGGGCGCGGTAGAACTCCGTCATGCGCCGCTCGTAGGCGGCCAGGGGGCGGAGCTGCCGCGTCGTGTCGTAGGTCTCGTGGTGCAGCACGACGGTCTGCGGCAGGCGCGGTGTGACCCGGCCGGCGAAGGCCGGATCGGGTCTGCCGACGAGCAGCCCCACGACGGGCGCGGTGCCCCGGGGCAGCCGCAGCTCGGCCGCGAGCGCCTCGGGCCGGTCCCGGACGCCGTCGAGGTAGACGGTGCCCAGGCCCAGCGACTCGGCGGCGACTGCGGCGTTCTGGGCCGCGAGCGCCGTGTCGACGAACGCGGTGACCGTGGTCTCCAGGTACCCGGTCGCGTGCACGGCCGTGTTGCGCCGTTCGGCGAGGGTGCGCACGCGGGCCACGTCGGCGACCCAGACGAGCAGGAGCGGGGCGTCGCGTACGTGCCCCTGCCTGCCCGCCAGGTCGGCCACGCGAGCCAGGCGGGCCGGGTCGGTGACGGCCACGACGCTCCAGAGCTGCAGGTCGCACGACGTGGGAGCGGACTGGGCGGCGGCCACCAGCGTGGGCAGCACCGAGGGTGGCAGCGGTCCGGGCAGGAACCGCCGGACCGAGCGGTGCCCGAGCTGGACGTCCAGCACGGACCGTGGCAGGTCGGCCGCGGCGGCGACGGCTGCGGCGACCTGGGGTGCGGCGGTGTCGGCCCGCCGGGCGGGTACGCCGTAGCGCGCGGCCACCTGGGCTCGGGCGGCTGCGAGCCGGCCGGCCCGCTCGGACGACTGGGGGTCGTGCGCCTCGTCGCGCACGGCCTGGGTCGCGGGGTCGGGCTGGTGCGCCCGGGGTGCTCGGGTGATCCGGGCCGGCACGCGGGCCGGCGGTACGGGAGCTGTCTCGGTCGGGGTGGTGACCTGAAAGGCGTCGATGGCTGTCATGAGTGCTCCGTGGGGTGGACGGAAGGCCAGACACTCATGCCGCGGGCCCTTCGTCAATGCCCCAGTTCGGCGTCTCACATGCCGGTCGGGCGACGGGGGACCGCTGTCGCGCCTGATGACGGGGCTGGCTCCGCCGACCGCCCACTATATGGACTCTTTGCCGGATTGGTTGACTCGTCGGATTTTTTCCCGTCTCATTCCCGCCGCACTGCACGGGGCGGTGTCACCGACGTTCCCGATCCGAGGAGGAAGACACGTGACCACGACGAGAAGGCCCGCCACGAGAAGGCGCGGACGCCGGGGGCCGGCCGCCACCGCGGCCGCCGTGCTGGTGTCCCTGGTGCTCGCGGGCTGCGGCGCCGGATCCGAGGCCTCGTCCGCGACCGTCCCGCAGGAGGACCGGTTCGGGGGCACGCTGAACATCGGCCTGGCCGCCGAGCCCAACGGGGTCGACGCCGCCGTCGTGAACCAGGTGTGGCGCACCGCGGCCCGCGCGCTGACGGACTCGCTGGTCTTCTTCAACCCGGAGACCAAGGAGATCGAGCCCTGGCTGGCCACGGAGTGGACCGTCGAGGACGCTCGTGTCTACACGTTCACGCTGCGCGACGACGTGACGTTCCACGACGGCACCGCGCTGACGTCCGAGGTGGTCAAGCAGAACTTCGAGAGCCTGGACCGTCCCGGCATCCACTCCAGCGCCAAGACGATCGTCGAGGGCATCAAGGAGATCCGGACGCCGTCCGAGCACGTGGTCGAGGTGGAGTTCGCCGAGCCGAACGCGGCGTTCCTGGTGAGCCTGTCGCGGGCCCACGCCGGCATCGTCTCGGCGAAGACGGCCGCGCTCCCGGTCGAGGAGCGGCAGACGTTCCTGGACGGTTCCGGCCCGTTCTACCTGGAGGAGTACACGCCCAACCAGCGCATCGTGCTGAAGAAGCGCGAGGACTACGACTGGGCACCCGAGTACTTCGAACGCACCGGCCCGGCCTACCTCGACGAGGTGGTCTACAAGATCATCCCCGAGGACTCGGTGCGCAACGGCGCCGTCATCGGCGGTGAGGAGCTGCAGTTCGTCTACTGGGTCAACGCCAAGTACGTGGACCAGCTCGAGGCCGCGGGCCTGACCATCACCGAGACCACCAACCCCGCGACGGGCACGGAGTGGCCGGTCAACACCTCGTCGGAGATCCTCAAGGACGTCCGCGTGCGCCAGGCCCTGCAGCACGGCATCGACCGCGCGGAGTTCACCCAGCTGGTCTCGGGTGGTTACGACGAGGCCGCGACGGGCCCGCTCAGCAGGGCCAACCCCTTCTACTCCGACCAGAGCGAGTTCCTCACGTACGACCCGGAGCTGTCGGCGCGGCTCCTGGACGAGGCCGGCTGGTCCGAGACGGGTGAAGACGGCATCCGGGTGAACGCCGACGGCGACCGCCTCTCCTTCCGCTTCCCGCGCGACGGCGCCGCCGAGCAGGTGGTGCAGGCGCAGTGGAAGGAGCTCGGCATCGAGCTGGTCCTCGACCCGCCGCTGGACGCCGAGGCGAACGAGAAGCTGCTGTCGGGCGAGTACGACATCGCCTACTGGTACCACTCCACGCCCGACCCGGACGTGCTGCGGGCCAACTACGGCGTCGCGACGGGCTCGAACCGCTCGTTCATCGCGGACGACGACGCCCGGGGTCAGGAGCTGGACGACCTGCTCCAGAAGCAGAACACCGTGATCGAGGCCGGCGAGCGGCAGAAGATCGTCGACCAGGCCGCCCGGCTGCTGGTCGAGGACGCCTACGTGCTGCCGATCGTGAACGACACGGACATCTGGGCGTTCCAGCCCTCGGTGCACGACATCACTCCGGTGGGCCTGGACCAGTACCTCTACAACGCCTGGCTCTCGGAGCAGTGAGGTGCGTTCCGGTCTGCTGAGATACGGCCTACGACGCCTCGGCTACGCGGCGATCGTGGTGTGGGGCGCGTTCACCGGGGCGTTCTTCCTGCTCTACATCGTGCCGGGCGACGCGGCCGGCGGCCTCACGATGGGCGCGTCCGGCGGCGACGTCGAGCAGCTCCTGGCCGAGCAGCGCGAGCTGCTCGGCCTGGACCGCCCGGTCCTGGTGCAGTACGGGGACGCGCTGTCGGGCGCGGTCCTCGGGGACTTCGGCGACAGCCTCTACCAGCGGCGTCCGGCCGTCGAGGTGTTCTTCGAGGCGTTCCCCGCAACCCTGCAGCTCGCGTTCGTCGGCCTGGCGCTGGCGGTCGTGCTCGGCGTCACGCTGTCGGTGGTCATCGAGCTCACGGACTGGCGGTGGCTGCGCGAGCTCCTCGTGTCGCTGCCGCCGGTCGCCGTCTCGCTGCCGCCGTTCCTGGTGGCGCTCGTGCTGGTGCAGGTGGTCGCGTTCCGGGTCGGCTGGATCGACGCCTTCGGGGACGACACCTTCCTGGGCCTGCTCGTGGCGTCCCTGTCGATCGCGGTGGCGGGCGGCGGGACCATCTCGCAGCTCCTGACGGCGAACCTGCGCGGCGCCCTGACCTCGCCGTACATCGAGACGGCACGCAGCTGGGGGCTGAGCAGGTTCGACGTCGTGGTGCGGCACGCGCTGCGCAACGCGGCGCTGCCGGTCATCACGGCGCTCGGCACACTCATCGGCGTGATGGTGGGCGGCACCGTGCTCACGGAGACCGTCTTCTCGCGGCCCGGCATCGGCCGGCTCGTGGTCGACTCCGTCAACGGCCGCGACATGCCCGTCGTCCTGGTCGCGGTGACCGTGAGCGCGCTGATCTTCGTGACCGTCAACTTCGTCGTCGACCTCGTCCACCCCGTGGTCGACAAGCGCATCCGGCTGGAGGGCTGATGACCGTCACGCAGACAGGGACCGCGGTCGCGGCGGGACCGGCCGCGCCGGTCCCGCCGCGGCCCGGCGCGGGCCGACGGCGCAGGTGGCTCGGCGCGCTGCTGGACGTCGCCCGCACGCCGAGCCTGCTGGTGTCCTGGGTGTGGCTGGTGCTGATCGTCACGGCGGCGCTCGCCCCCGGCCTGTTCGCGCCCGGCGACCCGCTCGCGCAGAGCGGCGACGCCATGCTGCTCCCGCCCGGTCCCGAGCACCTGTTCGGCACCGACGACCTGGGCCGCGACCAGTTCACGCGCACCGTCCACGGCACCCGGCTCTCGCTGCAGGCCGCGGTCGTGGCGGTGCTGATCGGGCTGGTCAGCGGCTCGTTGATCGGGCTGGTGGCCGGTGCGCTGCGCGGCTGGCTCGACAGCGTGCTGATGCGCGTCGTCGACGTCATGCTCGCCGTGCCGAGCCTCATCGTGTCGCTGGCGATCATCTCGGCGCTGGGCCACGGCACCATCAACATCGCCGTCGCCATCGGGATCAACAGCACCGCCACGTTCGCCCGCCTCATGCGGTCGGAGGTGCTCAAGGTCAGCGGCTCCCGGTACGTCGAGGCGTCGGTCTTCGCCGGCCACGGCTACGCCTACCGGCTGCTGAGGCACGTCGTGCCGAACGCCTCCCGGTCGGTGCTGGCCTACGCCACGATGGAGATCGGCAGCGCCATCCTCACCGTCGCCTCGCTGAGCTTCCTCGGCCTGGGCGCTCCGCCGCCCACCCCCGAGTGGGGCCTGCTCGTGGCCGAGGGCCGCACCTTCATCGCCGGGCAGTGGTGGCTCAGCCTCCTGCCCGGCCTGGTGATCGTCCTCTCCGTGCTGGCCGTCTACCGCATCGGCCGCTCCATCGACCGAGGGAGAACCCGTGTCGTCGCCTGAACCCCTGCTCGTCCTGGACGGCGTCGGCGCCCGGTTCACGCTGCCGGGCCGGGCCCCCGTCCGGGTGCTCGACGACGTCAGCCTGTCGCTGCGCCCCGGCCAGGTGCTGGCCCTGGTCGGCGAGTCCGGCTCCGGCAAGTCCACGCTGGGCCGCACGGTCACCGGCACCCTGCCCGAGAACGGCCGCGTGACCGCCGGCCGCGTGATCTTCGCCGGCCGCGACCTGACCCACCTGACGGAGCGCGAGCACCGTGCCCTGCGCGGCAAGGACATCGGGTACATCCCGCAGGACGCCCTGCTCGGCCTCAACCCGCTGCTGCCCGTCGGGGTCCAGGCGGGCGAGCCGCTGCGCGCCCACGGCCTGGCCGGCAAGGCCGAGCGCCGCGAGCGCGTGATCGACCTGTTCGGCAAGGTCGGGCTGCGCGACCCCGAGAAGGTCTACGGCGCCTATCCGCACGAGCTGTCCGGCGGCATGTGCCAGCGGGTGCTGATCGCCGCGGCGATGTCCACGGGTCCCCGGCTCCTGGTGGCCGACGAGCCGACCACGGCACTGGACGTGACCGTGCAGAAGACGATCCTGGACCTGCTGGGCACCCTCGTCGCGGAGCACGACCTCGCCGTCCTGCTCGTCACGCACGACCTCGGCGTCGCCGCGGAGCGGGCCGACGAGATCGCCGTGCTGAAGGACGGCGCCCTGGTGCGCTCGGGCCGCACGCGCGAGGTCGTGGCCGACCCCGGCGACCCCTACACCGAGAAGCTGCTGCGCTCGTCCTCGCTCGGTTTCTCCGGGGCCGACGCCGCCGCTGCGCGGCAGGAGCACACCGCCGGCCGGGTCGCCCCCGACGCCCCCGTGGTGGTCCGCGCCCGCGACGTCACCAGGACGTTCCCCGCCCACCGCGGGCGGACGGCGGTCACCGCCGTCGCCGGGGCGAGCTTCGAGGTGCGGCGGGGCACCACGCTGGGCATCGTCGGCGAGTCCGGCTCCGGCAAGACCACGCTGGTCCGGCTCCTGGCGGGCCTGACGCCACCGACCTCCGGCACGGTGACGGTCGACGGCGAGCCCGTGGTCCACCACCGCCGGGGCGCCGGCCAGGCGAGGCTGTACCGCAAGGTCCAGATGGTCTACCAGGACCCGTTCGCCTCGCTGAACCCGCGCACCACCGTGCGCTCCATCCTGGAGGAGCCGCTCACCGGCCACCGCATCGGCGGGCCGGGCCGGCGAGGCGGCACCGAGCGGGCCCGGCGGGTCGCCGAGCTGCTGGAGGTCACCGGGCTCCCGGCGTCGGTCGCCGACCGCTACACCGCGGAGCTCTCCGGCGGCCAGCGGCAGCGCGTGGCCATCGCCCGCGCGCTCGCGCCGCACCCGGAGGTGCTGGTGCTCGACGAGCCGGTGTCCGCGCTCGACGTCACCGTGCGCCGGCAGATCCTCGACCTGCTGCTCGACCTCCAGGACCGGCTCTCCCTGACGTACCTGTTCGTGTCCCACGACCTGGGCGTGGTCGCGGAGCTCTCCGACGAGGTCCTCGTGCTCCGGCACGGCGACGTCGTCGAGCACGGCCCCGCGGCCGACGTCATCTCCAGCCCCCGGACCGACTACGTGCGGCGGCTGCTGGCCTCCATCCCGGGGGCTGCCGCCGACGTCCGGACGACACCCGCATGACCGACGACCGCACCACGAACGACCGCACCGAACGAAAGGACCCCGACATGGGCGAGCCGGCACAGCGGCAGCTGCACCTCGGATACATGTACTGGCTGAACGGCACCCACTGGGGCGGCTGGCGCCTGCCGGAGTCGGCCACGCCCGACCCGTTCGGCCTCGCCTACCCCGCCCAGGTGCTCAAGCTGGTCGAGGACGCCAAGTTCGACTTCTTCTTCCTCGGGGACACCCTGCCCGGCGACGTCTACCGCGAGCACTACGGCACCACGCACAACGCGGGGCGGCTGGAGCCGTTCACGCTGGCCTCCCAGCTCGCGCTGCAGTCGTCGAAGATCGGCCTGGCCGTGACGGCCCACCCCACCTTCTACGAGCCGTACATCCTGGCCCGGCTGACCGCGTCGCTCGACCACCTCAGCGGCGGGCGGCTGGCCTGGAACGTGGTGCTCGGCGCGAACGACCTCGCGGCCAAGAACTTCAGCCTTCCGGACCTGGGCGGCGAGAGCCGCTACCGCCGCGCGGCCGAGTTCATCGACGTGATCCGCAAGCTCTGGGACAGCGTCGAGGACGGCGCCTACCTCCAGGACAAGGAGTCCGGGCAGTACCTCGACCCGAGCAAGATCCACCGCCTGGAGCACCAGGGCGAGTTCTTCTCCGTGGCCGGGACCCTGCCCATGCTGCGCCCGCCGCAGGGCCACGTGCCGCTGCTGTACGCGGGCGGCTCCGAGCTCTCCCGCGAGCTCACGGCGCAGTACTGCGACATCAACTTCACCGGCCCGCCCACCCTGGAGGCCTCGGCGGAGTTCAACGCCGACGTCCGCGCGCGGGCGCTGCGCCTGCGCGGCCGGGAGGAGCCCGTCTTCTTCCTGCCGGGCATCACGCCCGTCATCGGCGACACCCGCGAGGAGGCGATCGACCTCTTCGACCGGCTCAACGCGGGGCTCCCGGTCGACGACGACCCCGTCGCCGGCGACCAGCCCGAGGACTACTACACCAGCGAGGCGTTCCAGGCCGCGCAGCGCGGACGCGCGCCACTGCCGAAGGGCGCGCGCAGCCTGCGGTCCATCGGCGAGCGCACCGGCGCCGACCTGCGGCCGCTGGGGCTCGACGGCGTGCTGACGCCCTCGCTGGCGGCTGAGCTGAACGACGTCGGGCAGAAGCTGCTGCGCACCATCGCGCAGCGCACCGGCCGCACCGTCGAGGCCGGCACCGTGCGCGGCCGCGACCTGCTGCACAACTCGATCGGGGGTGGTTTCCCGCTGGCCATCGGCACGGCCGACGACGTCGCGGGCACCCTGATCGAGTGGTTCGAGCAGGGCGCCGCCGACGGCTTCAACATCCAGTCGCCGGCCATGCTCGACCAGCTCGAGCGGTTCACCGGGCAGGTGGTGCCGATCCTGCAGGACAAGGGCGTGTTCCGCACCGAGTACGAGGCCGACACGTTCCGCGGGCACTTCGGGCTGCCCGTGCCGCCCAACCAGTTCGCGGCGGCGTCGGCGCCGTCCGGCCTGTCGGCTCCGTCCGGCCCGTCGGTGTCGGGGACGGAGGAGTGACCGTGCCCGCCACCACCGGCCTCCCCGCCGGGTACCGCACGCTCGGCCGCTCCGGCCTGGTCCTGTCCGAGCTCGGCGTGGGCGCCAGCACGTTCGGCCGCAGCGGCATGCGCGCCGTCGGGCAGGAGCAGGTCAACCGGATCGTGGACCGCGCCATCGACCTGGGCGTCACGTACTTCGACATCGCGGAGGGCTACGGCGACCGCACAGGCCTGTCCGAGGAGCTGTTCGGCACGGCGCTGGCCGGGCGGCGCGACCAGGTGGTGATCGGCACCAAGTTCGGCCGGTCGCTCGCGGCCGACCGCGGGCCCTCGTACGGTCGGACCGGGGCGCGCAAGTACGTGCTGGCCGCCGTCGAGGACAGCCTGCGCCGGCTCGGCACGGACTACATCGACCTGTACCAGATCCACTTCCCGGACCCCTTCACGCCGATCGAGGAGACCCTCTCCGCGCTCGACACCCTGGTGCGCGACGGCAAGGTGCGGTACGTGGGCGCCTCCAACTTCAAGGCCTGGCAGCTCGCCGACGCCGACCACGTCGCCGCCGCGCACGGCTACAGCCGTTTCGTGTCGACCACCGACGAGTACAGCCTGCTGTGGCGCAAGCCCGAGGAGGAGCTGATCGGGGCGCTGGACCACTTCGGCCTCGGGTTCCTGCCGTACTTCCCGCTCCAGAACGGGCTGCTGACCGGCAAGTACGCCCGCGACCGCGCACCCGAGGGCGCCAAGATCACCAACCTCAAGACGTACCTGCTGGGCGAGGCCCCGTGGGACGCGCTGGAGAAGTTCGAGCGGTTCGCCGCCGACCGGGGCGTCACGCCGAGCGCGCTCGCCCTGGGCTGGCTCCTGGCCCAGCCGACGGTGACCAGCGTGATCACGGGCATCACGGTGCCGGAGCAGCTCGACGAGAACCTCCTGGCCACCCGCTGGGTCCCCACGCCGGAGGAGGAGCAGGAGCTCCGCGCCCTGCTGCCGGGCACCCTCACGGGCGGCCCGGGCCGCGTCGGCTGACCCTCCCCCGACGTGTCAGACGTACGGGTCCCTCGGGTGACCTGTACGTCTGACACGTGCGGTGGGTGTCGGCGACCGGATGCCGAGACGATCCCGCAGGGGCATTGCGCTCGGCGGGGGCGGGGCTATGTTGCGCGCGGTCGGCGTCCGCGGCAGGTCCGCGGGGGTGCGCCGCGACGACATCGGAGGTTCTCTTGTCCGCTCCACAGCCCCCTTCGCCCTTTTTCGTCGGCCTCGACGCCGACGGCGCCGGCGCGCACCCCGCGGCCGCCGCCGTGTCCGGCCTGGCCGGGCCGGACCTCGTGTCCGGCACCCGGCTGGCGCGCACGGTCCGGCAGGCCGAGAACGCCGGCCTCACCTTCGTCTCCTTCACGGACGCCCTGCTCCCGGCGGTCGCGGGCTCGCCGGCGTCGGCCCGCCTGGAGGCCGTCACGCGCGCGGCGTTCGTCTCCCGGACGACGTCGGCGATCGGCCTGGTGCCGCAGGTGCCGACCACCTACCCCGAGCCGTTCCACGTCGCGGCCCAGCTCGCGTCGCTGGACATCGCGGCGGGCGGGCGCGCCGGCTGGCTCGCCGCGGTCACCCGCGACGCGGCGACGGCCGACGCCTACGGCCGCCCCGTCGTCGGCGACCTGCCGCGCGAGGCGCGCGACGTCGTGCGGGTGGTCCGGGACCTGTGGGACTCGTGGGAGGACGACGCCGTGATCCGCGACGTCCCCACCGGCCGGTACATCGACCGCGGCCGCGTGCACCACGTGGACTTCGTGGGCGAGACCTTCTCCGTGAAGGGCCCGCTCATCACGCCCCGGCCGCCCCAGGGGCAGCTCGTGGTGCTGGCGGCCGACGGCGACGTGCCGCCTCTGCTCGACGGCGCCGAGGCGCTCGTGGACGTCACGCTCGTCGGCGGCGCCGGCGTCGGCGCGGCCAGGGGCAACGTGACCGCCGCCCGCGAGCGCTCGCCGCGCGCCGGGGTGGACATCGAGGTCGTCCTCGACGCCGGCGGGCGCACCGGCGCGGACCGCCTGGCCGTGCTGGACGGCAGCACCCCCGCCGGTGTCCGGTCGCCGTGGGACACGCGCGCCCTGCGACACGTGGGCAGCGCGGCCGGGCTGGTCGCCCTGCTCACCGAGCTCGCCACGCCCGGCCCGGACGGCCGCCGCCCGGTCGACGGCGTGCGGCTGCTGCCCGCGGTGCTCGACGTCGACCTGCCGGTGCTGGCGCGCGACGTGCTGCCCGCCCTGCGCGCCGCCCGGCTCGTCGCCGCTCCTCGCCCGGGGGCCACACTGCGCGAGTCTCTCGGGCTGCCGCGTCCCGCCAACCGCTACGACACGCGCGTCCTGGCCCACGCGCCGAGCGCCTGAGGAGGCCCGCCATGACCCTGCCCGACCACCGTCCCGATCTCCCCGTCACCCGCCCCGACGCCCAGGTGCACTTCGGCGTCTTCTTCCAGGGCGTCAACCACACCACCATCTGGTCGGACCCGGAATCGGGCTCGCAGACGGACTTCGCGACGTTCGAGCGCGTGATCCGCACGGCCGAGCGCGGGCTGTTCGACGCGTTCTTCCTGGGCGAGGGCCTGCGGCTGCGCGAGTCGCGCGGCGCCCTGCACGACCTCGACGTCGTGGGTCGCCCGGACGCGATCACGCAGCTCGCCGCCCTGGCCGCGATCACCACGCACATCGGCCTGGTCGCCACCCAGAACACGACGTACAACGACCCGGCCGACCTGGCCCGGCGCCTGCAGAGCCTCGACGTGCTCTCGGGTGGCCGCGCCGCCTGGAACGTCGTGACCACGGACAACGCCTGGACCGGGGCCAACTTCCGGCGCGGCGGCTACCTCGACCACGCGCTGCGGTACGAGCGGGCGCAGGGGCAGCTCGACGTCGCGCGGCAGATCTGGGACGCCTTCCCGGAGACGGGGGGCAGCGACGCGTTCAGCGGGGTGGTGGCCCACGTCTCGGAGCACAGCGCCCTGTTCGACGTCGAGCTCGACCCCACCACGCCGCGCAGCCCGCAGGGGCACCCGATCATCTTCCAGGCGGGCGACTCCCCGCAGGGCCGGGACTTCGCGGCGGCCAACGCGGACGTCATCTTCTCCCGCCACGGCTCGGTGCTGGCCGAGGCGCTGGAGTTCGCCGCCGACGTCCGCCGACGGACCGTGGCCGCCGGCCGCCCCAAGGACGACGTCAAGATCTTCCCGGGCACCGGCGTCATCGTGGGCGACACCCCCGCCGACGCCGAGGAGAAGGCTCGCTGGGTGCGCTGGAACCAGGTCACCCCGGCCACGGCGCTCTCGATCGTCGGCAACGTCTGGGGCGAGGACCTGTCGGGCTACGACCCGGACGGCCCGCTGCCCGCGCACGACCCGGTCGTCGAGGAGCTGGGCGGCGAGCGTGGCTCGGCCACCACGGGCGCGCGGACCCGCGAGATCGCGGCGCGGTGGCGGGCCCTGGCGGAGGCGGAGCACCTGTCGATCCGGGAGCTCGTGGTGCGCAACAGCGCAGAGCGCGGGTTCCAGGGGACGCCGTCCGCCGTGGCCGAGGACCTGATCCGGTGGGTGCGTACCGGCGCCGTCGACGGGTTCAACATCAGCCCGTGGATCGTGCCGTCGGGCCTGGACGACATCGTCGACCGGGTGGTGCCCGAGCTGCAGGAGCGGGGCGCCTACCCGGCGTCGTACACGGGTACCACGCTGCGCGAGCACCTGGGCCTGCGCGCCCCGCTCACGCGCCGGGCGGCAGCGGTGGGCGCGGCGTAACCGTTCTGCCGCAGCCGTTCCGCCGGTGCGCTTCTACCCAGCGATTCGGCCCGAAACAGAGCTGTTTTCGGGCCGAATGACTGGGTTGAAGCGCACTTCTGCGGGCAGGGGCGGGCTCCGCTCAGAACGCCCGCAGGTTGGCGCGCAGGCCGCCGTCCGCCCACTCGGTGCGCAGGATCCCGCGCCGACGCAGGATCGGGACCAGCTCGTCGAGCGTGCGGTGCACGGTGACGGGGTGCAGGTCGCCCCACAGCAGCACGCCGTCGTTGCCCCACTCCCCCAGCTCCTCGATGAGGTCGGCGAGCTCGCCGGCGGTGCCCACCCAGCCCGTGCGGTCGGCGATGCGGCCCAGCCGGGCGAGCCCGCCGAGCAGCACGCGCAGCGGCGTGGTGGCCAGGTCGTGCCCGCCCACCAGCCGCTTGATGGACCCGTGCGAGACGTGGTCGCCGAACAGGCCCGTGGGCAGCGGCTTGTCGAGGTCGAGTGCCGTCAGGTCGGTCTCCAGGTCGCTGGACTGCTGCTCGGCGATACGCAGCAGTGTCGCGTCGTCCGGGTCCGCCGACGCCGCCACCAGCCGGTCGGCCTCTTCCGAGCTGGACACGAGCACCGGCTTGATCGCGAACAGCACCTTGACGTGCTCCAGCGCGCGGCCTGCCGCCCGGGCGGAGGCGTGGATGCGGGCCCGGTAGTCGCGCACGCTCGACTCGGTGAGCGGCGCGAGCGCGAGCTGGACGTCGCTGTTCGCACCGGCGAACGCCAGCCCGCGGCCCGAGCCGCCGGGCGAGACGATCACGGGCTCGCCGTCGGCCCCGCCGTCGAACGGGAGCGCGTTGAGCGGGCCGTCGAAGGCGTAGTGCTCGCCGCGGTGCCGCACGGGTCGCAGCAGGCCGCCGTCGGCATACCGCCCGCCGGCCCGCGCCCCGTCCGGTCCGACGGTGCCCGGGTCGGCCAGCAGCGCGCCGTCGTCCCAGGAGCGCCACAGCGAACGGACGCCGTCGAGCCACTCCTCGGCGCGGTCGTACGCGGCGTCGTGGCCCAGCGGCGGGGCGGCGGAGAAGTGGCGAGCGCTGCCGGTGTCGGTCACGAGGTTGAGGCCGAACCGGCCGCCCGAGAGATGCTGGAGCGTCGCGAGCTGCCTCGCCCCGGTGTAGGGCAGCACGGCGGCGGGGTTGACCGTCGGCACGATGCCGAGGTGCTGGGTCGCGGCGAACAGGTACGGGGCCAGCAGCAGCGGGTCGTGCTTGGGGCCGCCGAACGCGTGTCGCACCCGCAGGTCGATGGTCTCGGGGCTGCCGAGCGACGGGGCGTCCTCGATGATCAGCAGGTCCACGCCCGCCTGCTCCAGGGCGCGGGCGGACTCGACGTAGAGGTCGGGCCGGGTCCAGTCGTAGTTCCAGTCCAGGTAGTCGTGGCCCCAGCCGTGCGGCCCGAAGCCGCGGGCCAGGAACCAGCCGAGGTGCTGCTGGCGGGTCATGGTGTCTCCTTGCGTGTGGTGCTCGCGCCGGCGGCGCCGGGGCCGGCGGCGCGACGTGCGGCCGCGAGACCCCGCTCGAGGTCGGCGATCAGGTCGGGCAGGTCCTCGATACCCACCGACAGGCGCAGCGTGCCCGGGTGGATGCCGGAGGCGGCCCGCTCGGCGGGGGTGCGCAGCACGTGGCTGGTGCTCTCGGGGTGCAGCACGAGCGAGCGGACGTCGCCGATGTGGGTCATGTGCGTGAACACCTCGACGGCCTCCACGAGGGCGCGCGCCGCGGGGGCGCCGCCGTGCAGCGTGAAGGTGAACACGGAGCCCTGGCCGTCCGGCAGGTACCGCTTGGCCAGCGCGTGCGACGGGCTGGAGTCGAGCCCCGAGTAGTCCACCGACGCCACCTCGGGCCGGAACGCCAGCCAGCGCGCCACCTCCAGGGCCGACGCGCTCTGCCGCGCCACCCGCAGCGACAGCGTCTCGATGCCCTGGCCCACGAGGAACGCGTTCAGCGGCGACGGCGTGGGCCCGAACCGGGGTGCCACGGTCTCGCGGAGGTAGGCCAGGCGGGCCAGCCCGCCGTGCCGGTCGGCCACGCCGGGTCCGCCCGTGCGCGACGGCGCGACCAGGTGCGGGTACAGCGCGCCCGCGGTGCGTGCGTCGAACGTCCCGGCGTCGACGACGACGCCGCCCAGCACCGAGCCGTGCCCCGCCAGGAACTTGCTGGCGGAGTGCACCACGACGTCGGCGCCGTGCTCGATCGGGCGCAGCAGGTAGGGCGTGGCCAGCGTGTTGTCCACGACCAGCGCCAGCCCGTGGGCGTGCGCGACGTCGGCCACGGCGGCGAGGTCGGGCAGGTCGTTGCGGGCGTTCGGGATCGACTCCAGGAACAGCACGCGCGTCTCGGGCCGGATGGCGCGCGCCCAGGCGGCGGGGTCGGCGGCGTCGTCCACGAAGTCGGCCTCGATGCCGAGGCGCGGCAGGTTCTCCAGGAGCAGCCCGCGCGTGCCCTCGTAGATGCTGGACGCGGCGAGCACCCGCTGCCCGGCCGCGACCAGGCCGAGCAGCGCGACCGTGACGGCCGCCTGCCCGCTGGCCAGGAACAGCGCGTCGGCGCCGCCCTCCAGCGCGGCGATCCGCTGCTCGACCGCGGCCGTGGTCGGGTTGCCGGTGCGCGTGTAGGCGAAGCCCTCGCCCGCGCCGAAGTGCCCGGCGGCCTGCTCCCACTCCTCGAACTCGAACCCGGCGGTCAGGTACACGGGTGTGGCGCGGGGCACCACGCGGGACGGCATTCCGCGACCGGACGGTGTCGTACCGGACGGTGCCGTACCGGACGTGCCGGTGGCGTGCCCCGCGTCGTCCCGCCCGGTGCTGCGGGCGTGCACCTGCCGGGTGGCGAAGCCCGTCATGGTGCCGCGCTCGGTTCGGCGGCGTCGGTCGCGGGCAGGCCCGCCTTCTTCCAGGCGGGAAAGCCGCCGTCGACGTGCGAGACGTCGGTGTATCCGCGCGCGGCCAGCGCCTCGGCGACCGGGCCGGAGCCGTCCACCGAGCCGCACACGATCACGACGGGCGTGTCGAGGGTGATGGCCGGGTTGTCCGACGGGCCGAACAGGGCGTCGAGGTTGTTCCGGTCCGCGAGCGTCGCCCCCGGGATCTCGCCCGCCGACGCCCGGCCGGCGGCCGAGCGCACGTCGATCAGCAGGGCGCCGCGGGCAACCTTGGCGCCCGCGACGTCGGGGGCCTGAAGCTCGGGGGTGGCCTTCTCGATCGACGCGGACGTGGTCGGCGCGGAGATGGTCGGCTCGGACGTGGTCGGCTCAGACGTGGTCATGGTGGTCTCCTCAGGTCGTTCGTACGGTGCGGTGGGCAGTTCGTACGGTGCGGTGGGCGGTTTGCCAGGTGCTCAGGCGCTCAGCAGCCGCCCGGTGCGCAGCTCACGGGCGACCGTCGCCGCGTCGGGCAGCCGGAGCGCGCCGCGCAGTGTCGTCCCGGTCCGCTCGGTGCGGAACAGGCCCGCGTGCTGGAGCGCGGGCACCAGGTGGTCGGTGATGGTGTCGAGGTCCGAGCTGAGCGAGGAGGGCCGCAGCAGGAACCCGTCGACGGCGCCGACCGTCGCCCAGTCGGCGATCAGGGTGGCCAGCTCGTCCGGGGTGTCGGCGACCACGAGCCCGTCGCCCATGGGGGCGGTGCCCTCCAGCGCCTCCACGAGCTCCAGCCGCGCGCGGGCTCCGGCCCGCTCCGTGGAGAGCACGACGTACACCTCGGCGAGCACCCGCACGTCCTCGGGGTCGCGTCCGGCGGACAGGGCCGAGTCGCGCACGAGGCGGCGCAGCCGCACCGCGTGCCCGGCGTCCGTCACCGCGATCCGGGCGACGTCGGCGGTGCGGCCGGCCAGCGCCGCGCTCGCCTCGGAGCGCACGCGCACCACGACGGGCGGGGGCGTCCGGGGCGGCGGGGTGCCGCCGTCGGCGGGACGGCCGCGGACGGCGAACCGGATGCCGTCGTGGTCCACGCGGAACCGGCCCTCGGCGTCGAGCTCGACCGCTCCCGCACCGCTGCCGGGACGGCCGGTCCACACCTGGGTCACGGCCTGGATGCCGAGCTCGACCCGCGTGGCCCAGGCCTCGTCGGGCTCGGGGAGCGTGACCTGGCGTACGGCCTGCCAGCCGGCCCGGCCGCCGCTGGCGCGGTCGATGCTGCTCAGGGCGACGGCGGCGTGGGCCGCCTCCACGTGCACCGTGTCGACGGCGGCGATCAGGCCGATGCCGTCGGTGACCCGCGCGGCGCGGGCCGCGGCGACGGCCGTGTCGAGACGGCCGGTGACCTGGCTGCGCCCCGGGTGGAGCAGGAAGCCCTCGTCGAGGCTGACGAAGTCGAGCAGGCCGCGGTCGGCGGTCCGCACCAGGTGCAGGAACCGCTCGCCGTCGAACGGGCGCGGCGCGACCGGGCCACGTGCCCGGTGCGCACCGGGGCGGGCGCCGGCGGAGGTGAGGTCCACGCCGAGCACGACGGGACGGGGCGAGAGGGCGGTGGACAGGGACGTGGGCTGCGGCGGGTACGGCACGGCGGGGCTCCGTTCGGGCTGCGGCGCGACGGCACCCGGGCAGGCCCCCGCCGTCGTGCCAGGTGCACGACGGTGCCTGGGGTCGCCCGGGAGCGTGGCTGCCGGGAGGCAGGAGTGAGACGTCCGGTCAGGAACGTGAGGGCCTGGTGCGGCCGGGGCTCGGCATTCGGCGCCGAGAGCGGGCGGCGGACCGGTGGCGGCCGGTCAGCACGTCGGGCACTGTCGCGACAGGGACGTCGCGATCAGGCCGTCACTGTCGGGTTCAGCGACAGGAACAGCGGCAACACATGCCCTCGCGCGGGGCGGCACCAGCCCGCGTGCAGACGTTCCGGGACGGCAGGGACACGTGGACGGCGGGGGCAGCGCTCCGGGTCATCGTCGTTCTCCTCACCTGCTCGCCCATCGGCGAGCGACGCGTGTTGTCACCGCCGGCGGCGGTGGACCTGGTCCTCACCCGGGGCACCCACCCGCGCGGGGGGTTGCCGTCCGACCAGCCGGGGCTTCGCGTCGGAACTCATGACCTGTCGAGGTTTTCTATACCTTTCCGGTCGGATAAGTACGGTAGATCTCGATGCCTAGAAGATACGAATGGAACCCATAGAAGTCAACGATCCTTTCCCGGATCTCACATGCCGGGACCTCCCCGATGCGCCCACGCCACGCAGAGTGCGCTTCTACCCAGTCATCAGGCCCGGAAACCGATGGGTTTCCGGGCCTGATGACTGGGTAGAAGCGCACTTTTGCGCCCGCCTCCGCCCGCCGCCGCCTCCGGCGCCCCCGGAGCGTCAGCTCGTCAGCAGCTCGATCTGGGTGACCAGGCCGCCGTCGGCCGGTTCCAGCCGGAGTCCCGTCAGCGGCACGGGCTCGTCGAGCACGAACGGGCGCAGCTGGCCCGGCCACCGCCACCGCTCCCCCGAGCGCTCGTCCAGCACGCGCCCGTCCTCGGCCACCAGACGCCAGCCCGACGGCGGCGCCCCCGCGTCCCCGGGCCCGGACGTCACCGTGTACCCCCGCAGCACAGCACCCTGGGGCAGGTCCCCGGACGGCTGCCACACGAGCGCCCCCGCCACGTCGACGGCCGTCGTGAGGTCCCCGTCGGTCAGCCCCGGGAGCGGGCGGCCGGCGGACGACCACCCGCCCTCGGCGCGCTCCCAGGGCCGGTCGGCGGCCGCCGGCGCCACCTGCGCACCCCAGCGGGCCGGCGTCCCGGACAGGCTGAACCGCAGCGTCGCTCCCCCGGTCAGGTCGGCGTGCTCCACCGACGGCGCGGTGACCTCCCGGGTCGTACCTGCGCCGTCGGACAGGTCCAGGCCGGCCACGTACCAGCGGCCGGCCGCGCCCGGTGCCTCGACCACGAGGTCGCCGTCGGGCCGGTGCACCACCGCCCGCTCGAAGAGCGGCGAGCCCACGGCCCAGCGCGACGAGCCGATCTCCAGCGGGTACAGCCCCAGGGCGGACAGGACGTACCAGGCCGACATCTCCCCGTTGTCCTCGTCGCCGTGGTAGCCCTGGCCGATCTCGCTGCCCGTCCACAGCCGCGCCAGGATCTCCCGCACGGTCTCCTGGGTGCGGTCCGGGCGGCCCGCGAAGAGCCACACGTACGGGATGTGGTGGGAGACCTGGTTGGACTGGCCGAGCTGGCCCAGCCGCACGTCACGCGCCTCGACCATCTCGTGGATCACCGACCCGTAGGAGCCGGGCTTGTCCGCCCGCTCCGGCGTGGCGAAGAAGCGCTCCAGCAGAGCCTCCAGCCCGGCGGGGCCGCCGTGCAGGGCGGCCAGCCCCGGACCGTCGTGCACCGGGTGGAACAGGAAGTTCCAGGCGTCGGACTCGGTGTAGTCGCCGCCCCACTCGTCGGGGTCGAACGGGCCCGGCGCGAACGCCCCGTCCCGGCCGCGGCCCCGGAAGAAGCCCGTGTCCGGGTCGAACAGGTGCACGTACCCCAGGGAGCTCTGGTGCAGGTAGGCGGCCTCGTCGCGCAGCGCGCGGCGGCGCTCGTCCGGGGTGCCGGGGGCGTCCGCGAGCGCCCGTGCCATCCGCGCCAGGCCCGCGTCGTTGATGTAGCCCTCCAGCCCCCAGGAGACCGACTCGTCCACGTCCCGGGGCACCCAGCCGCGGGTGAGCGCGAAGGCCTGGCCCTTGCGGCCCACCCCCGGCAGGGTCGGCAGGGCGGTCGCGTTGCGCAGCCCGGCGTCGTAGGTGTCCAGCGGGTCGGGCAGGTCGACGCCGCGCAGGTGCAGGTCGGCGAACGCGACGTCGGACGACGTGCCGGTCATGAGGTCGGCGTAGCCCGGGGACGACCACCGGGCCACCCAGCCACCCTCGCGGTACTGCTGCACGAAACCGTCCGCGAGCCGCGCGGCGATCTCCGGGTAGAGCAGGGCGTAGGCGGGCCAGCAGGTGCGGTAGGTGTCCCAGAAGCCGTGGTTGACGAACATCTCGCCGGGGCGCACGGGCGCACCGTCGAGCACGGGCGAGGCGTGCACGGGCTCGCCGTCCGCCCCCACCTCCGTGTAGGAGGACGGGTAGAGGTTCAGGCGGTAGAGGTTCGAGCAGAGCGTGACCTGCTGCTCCTCGGTGGCGCCCTCGACGTCGAGCACGCCGAGCCGCTCCTCCCACAGGGCCCTGGTCGCCTCGGCGACCTCGTCGAAGGTGCCGGACACCTCGCGCTCCAGCGCCAGCCAGGCGAGCTCCTCGCTGATGTACGACGTCGCCACACGCACGTCGACGGTCCGGCCCGCCTCGTCGCCCGGCCGGGTCGCGGGGTCCAGCGCGACGGTCGCGTAGGTGGCGTACGGGCGCCCGCGCGCCGGGCCGCTGCGCAGCACCGGCCGCGAGATCCGCCCCACGACGTACATCCGGGAGCGCCCCACGGACAGCGTGCTGCCGTGGTCGCTCCAGCCGGTGAACGTGCCGTCGTCGTGCACGGTGATCTCGACGGGGGCGCCGTCGGCTCCCGCGTCGCTGACGGCGTCGACCACGAGGTGGCCGGTGGCGGCGCCGGGCGGGAACGTGAACCGCAGCAGGCCGCCGTGGTCGGACGCCGCGACGGCCACGCGGGCGCCGCCGTCCAGGTCGACGGCGTACCGGTGGGGGCGGGCGGTCTCGGCGTCGTGGGAGAAGGCGAGGGCGCGGGCGGCGAGGCCGGCGTCGGGCACGTCGGTCGTGCCGTCGTCGTCCGTCCGGGCCGGGACCAGGTGGAACGCGAGCTGGTCCCGGTCACCCATCCACGGGCTCGGCTCGTGCGAGATGCCGATGCCCTGCAGGCGGGGCCGGTTGTCCGGGCCGTTGTGCGCGGCCCAGGAGTACAGCCACCGTTCCGTGGCGGCATCCGTGAGCGGCACCCACATCGTGAAGCCGTTGGGCACCGCGGCCGCCGGCACGTTGTTGCCGCGCGAGTAGGCGCCCGAGGAGTGCGTGCCCCGGCGGGTGTCCACCAGGTCGGTACGACCGGTGACGGTGCGCTCGGGCCGCGGTCCGACGCTCACCTCGTCCAGCCACACCTCGGTGCGCCCGCCGTCCGGCGGTGCGGTGACCAGGGCCGCGGCGCGCACGCGGCGACCGGCCAGGTGTTCCGCCGCGGCGTCCAGGTCGACGCGCACCGCGTTCCAGTGGTCGGGCACCAGGATCCGGGCCTCCCCCTGTCCCGTGGCGGACGCCGGCATGCCGTGCTGGTCGGTCAGGCCACGCCCGGCGTCGGTCGCCCCGAGCCAGGTGCCGTCGTCGAGCTGGAGGTCGACGGCCACGTGGGTGGAACGGTAGGTGAGCTCGTCGTCGAGCACGGGCAGGACCGCCCAGCGCAGGAGCAGGCCCGGTGCGAGGGGCACGTCGAGGTCGTCGACCACGACCGTGCGGCCGGGGCCCTCGTGGCTGACCAGCCGCGCGTGCTCGCTGGTCAGCCCGGCGCCGGGGCGGCCCGCGGGGACGTGTGCGGGCCCGGTCATGCCACCACCCCCAGGGTCTGGGCGGGCTCGGCTGGCACGGTGACGGCCGCGAGCGCGGTCACGTCGGAGTCGTACACGATGGCGGTGGGCCTTTCGTCGTGGGCGACCAGCGCCCTGGTTGCTGCCGCGGCCTCGTCCTGCGCGAGATCCGCCGGCACTGTCGTGCGGGTGTCGTGGGGGTGAGCGCGCGGCGTCACGAGGCCGGCCGGCAGCCGCCCCGGGACACGATCGGAGAGCTCACTGGTCGGCGAGCAGCCTGTTGCACTCCTCGACCGCTGCGTCGAGGGCCTCCTGCGAGGACCTGTCGCCCGCGATGGCCGCCGCGAGCTGCTGGTTGATGATGGTGGTCATCGCCTCGTCGACCTCGACCGGCTGCAGCACCTGCGCGGTGGCGAGGTGGCTGAACGCGATCTGCTTCGCGACGTCCTGCGGGGTGTCGCCGCCCGCGGCCGGTGCGGCGTCCTCCTGCGAGGAGGCGGTGGACGGGAAGACGCCGGGCACCTGCTGGGCGAACGCCTCCTGGTTGGCCGCGCTGGTCAGGAACCGGGCCAGCGCGAGCGCCGTCGGCTGGTTGCGCGACTGGCTGGAGACCGACACGCCCTGAACGTACAGCGGAGTGGCCCCGATGGACGGCGACGCGGTGATCTTGCCCTCCAGCGCGGGGTTGTCCGCCAGCACGCTGTCGATGAAGTTGCCGCCGCCCGTGGACCAGGCCACCCTGCCCTCGGCGAAGAGCCGGCTGTTGCCGAGGTAGGCGTCGGTGAGCACGTCGTCGGGCAGCAGGCCCTCGGCGTACGCGTCGCGGTAGACGTCCAGGACGGCGGCCGCCTCAGGGGTGTTGAACGTGAGCTCGGTGCCGTCCGCGGAGAGCACCTGCACGCCCGCGGCGGCGAAGTCGCCCAGGCCGGGCTTGCGGCTCATCAGGTAGGCGCCGGTCGCCTCCTTCATGGTCCGGGCCTGGGCCACGAGCTCCTCGAGCGACGTGGGCGGCGCCGCGGGGTCGAGGCCGGCCGCCTCGAACATCTCGGTGTTCCAGTAGTTCACGTCGGTGGTCAGGTACCAGGGGTAGCCGAAGACGCCCTCCACGCCCCGGTACCGGTACGCGTCCACCGCGCCGGGCACATAGGTGTCCGCGAGGGTGTCGTCCAGGGCCGAGAGGTCCTCGATCAGGCCCTCGCGCGCCAGCGGCAGCGCGAAGTCGGGCGGCAGGTTCGTCACGTCCGGCAGCTCACCGGCCGCGGCCTGGGCGAGCACCTTCTCCGAGTAGCCGTCGCCCGGCTGGTCGAGCCACGTCACCTCGGTGCCGGGGTACGTCGCCTCGAAGTCGGCGATCACGCCTTCGACGTACGCGGTGTACTTCGGCGTGAGCGACCACGTCTGGAGCGTGACCGCACCCGTCACGTCGCCCGGGACGTCCACGACGGCGTCGTCCCGCCCGGTGGCGTCCTGCGGGGCGTCCGCTCCGCCGAGGGTGCAGCCGCCGACGGCGACCAGCACGGTCAGGGCGAGGCCCGCGGCCCCGGTCCTGGCTGAGTTCATCGCAGTTCCTTCCAGCAGAAGCCCCGTCGCGTCCTGAGGGATGCCGTCGCCACCGCGACGAGTGCGCTTCAGCGCGCCCAGAGTCCCGCCGGGCCGGACCGGTGTCAAGACGGGCGGGCGCCTGCCCCGGCACCGTGCCGGACGCACGGGTCACACGGGTGACCTGTGCGTCCGGCACGGCGCGCGGGTGTGCGGGGCGGGCCCGCCCTACGCCCGCGTGAAGCGAAGGGTGCGCACCTCGAACGGGCCCAGGTCGACGGTGACGGCGCCGTCGGTCACCGGCACCACGGCGTCGGCCAGGTCGTCCTCGATGAGGCTGACCGCCCGCGCCCCGGCCACGGGGGCCGCGACCGTCACGGTGCCCGACGCGCGGCGGCCGAGCGCCTCGTAGACGCGCACCACGAGGTCGCCCGAGCGGTCGTCGGCGAGCTTGACCGCAGACAGCGTCACGCCACCGGCCACGGCGACCAGCGGTTCGACGGCGGACCCGCCGCGCAGCTCACGCGGCCGCGCGCCGAACGTCGCGCCCGCCTCGGTCGCGGCCGCCGTGTCGACGCCCACCACCAGGCCGTACCGGTGGGTCTGCACGCCCTGGTCCGTCTCCGGGTCGGGGAACCGCGGGGCGCGCAGCAGCGACAGACGCACGGTGGTCGTCACGTCCGGTGCGCCCGGGGCCGGGGCCACGCCGTCGTCGGACACCTCGCGGGTCACGTCGTAGCCGTACACGGAGTCGTTGACCAGGCCGACGCCGAAGCCCGGCTCCTGTGCCAGCACCCACCGGTGCATGGAGGTCTCGAACTTGGCGGCCTCCCAGCTCGTGTTGGTGTGCGTGGCCCGCTGGTGGAAGCCGAACTGGGTCTCGGCCGCCACGTGCTCGGCGCGCACGTCGAGCGGGAACGCGACCTTGAGGAACTTCTCGGTCTCGTGCCAGTCGGTGGCCATCGTGACCTCCAGCGTCCGGGAGCCCGGCGCCAGCGTCAGCACCTGGTCCAGGCTGGACGCCGAGAACACCCGGTGCACCCGGACCACGGCCACGCCGTCCTCCACGGCGGCCGAGACCTTCTCGGCCTCGCGCAGGTCGGTCACCGAGTTGCGGTAGAACCGGTCCACGTCCCAGGCGTCCCACTTGTTGGGGAAGTCCTGGTGGAGCTGCAGCACGTTGGCGTCCCGGCCGGGTGCCACGGCGTCGCGCCCCGTGGCCAGGTCCACCGCCGAGGTCACGTGACCGGCGGCGTCCAGCGTGATCCGGACCAGGTCGTTGGCGAGCACGTACCCGCCGCCGTCGAGCTCCGCCAGGGTGCTCGCCGCCGCCGTCGGCGCCTGTGCGGGGCCCACGCCGAGGGCGGGTACGCCCGCCTGCGCGAACGCGGCCGGGTTGGCCCGCAGGGCCACGTCCCCCTCACCGACCAGGGCCCGCAGGGAACGCTCGATGATGTCCTGGGCGCCGGCGGTGACCGCCGCGTGCCGCTCCACGGCCTCGCGGTGCACCCAGGCCACGGACGTGCCCGGCAGGATGTCGTGGAACTGCATGAGCAGCACCTGCTGCCACAGCGCGTCCAGCTCCTCGTAGGGGTAGTCGGCCCCCGTCCGGGCCGACGCCGTCGCCGCCCACGCCTCGGCCTCGACCAGGAGCTGCTCGTTGCGGCGGTTGCCCTGCTTGGTCTTGTGCTGCGAGGTGAGCGTCGCGCGGTGCAGCTCCAGGTAGAGCTCGCCCACCCAGACAGCGCTGTCACCGTGCCTGGCAGCGTCGAGCTCCGTGCGCGCCCGCTCGAAGAACGCGTCGGGGTGCTCCCAGCGGACCTTCGCGCTGCCCTCGAGATCGGCCAGGCGCTGCGCCTTGCCCGTCATCTCGCGGGTGGTGCCGCCGCCGCCGTCGCCGTAGCCGACGGGTGCGATCGAGCCCGTGGCGCGCCGCGCCTCGCGGAACTGGCGGGTCGCCTTGCTGAGCTCCTCGCCCGAGAGCCGCGAGTTGTAGGTGTCCATGGGCGGGAAGTGCGTGAGCACGCGCGAGCCGTCGATGCCCTCCCACCAGAACGTGTGGTGCGGAAAGACGTTGACCTGGTTCCAGGAGATCTTCTGCGTGAAGAACCAGTCGAACCCGGCACGGCGGACGAGCTGCGGCAGGGCCGGCGAGTAGCCGAACGAGTCCGGCAGCCACACGCCGTGGGACCGCACGCCGAACTCCCGCTCGAAGAACCGCTGCCCCTGCGAGAACTGGCGCACCAGCGCCTCGCCCGAGGGCATCACGGTGTCGGACTCGACCCACATGCCGCCCAGCGGCAGGAACCGGCCCTTGGCCACGGCCTCCTTGACCCGCGCCCACACCTCGGGGCGGTGCTCCTTGACCCAGGCGTACTGCTGCGCCGACGACATGCCGTACACGAAGTCGTCCGTGCGGTCGATCAGGTCGGCCATGGACGACGTCGTGCGCGCGACCTTGCGGATCGTCTCGCGCACCGGCCACAGCCAGGCCGAGTCGATGTGCGCGTGCCCGACGGCGGAGATCTCGTGGGCGCTGGCCTCCGCAGGGCTGGCCAGCACGTCCGCGAGCGCCGCACGGCCCGCCGCTGCCGTCTCACCGATGCGCTGCAGGTCGAGCACGTCCAGGGCGTCGTCGAGCGCTTGGAGCACGCGCATGCGGCGCGGGCCCGCGGGCAGCTCCGCCTGGAGCTCCAGGAGCACCTCGACGTCGAGGGCGAGCTCGTGCACCTCGGCGTCGAAGACCGCGAGGTCCAGGCGCCGCGTGGCGTACAGCGGGCGCCGGGACGACGTGCGGACGTCGCCCTCCTGGGTCTGGCGGAACATGTCGTGCCCGAGCAGCACCGGGTTGGAGGCCGCCTCCAGGAACAGCTCGACCCGTTCGCCGCCCACCGCCGCGTCCACCACGGGAACGTGCTGGTTGCGGGGATTGATGGACTTCACCGTGGTGCCGTCGGGCCGGTAGACGAGCGCCTCGGCCTGGAAGCCGGGCATGCTGCTGTCGAAGCCGAGGTCGAGCACCGCCTCGACCGTGCGGCCGGCCCACTCCGGGGGCACCGTGCCCGTGAGCCGGAACCAGGTCGTGCCCCAGGCCGGACCCCACGGGGTGCCGACCTCGTAGGGCTCCATCGCGAGGGCGAGCCCGTCCGCCGGGGGGATCGGCTCCCCGGGCAGGGCGTGCCACTCGACCTCCAGCGGGACGGACGTCCCGTGGACCGCCGGCCAGATGCGCTCTGTGAGGACGCGCGTCGCGCGCCCGGTGGTCAGAGTGATGTCGTCGTGCATCGAAGAGGGCCTCCCCCTGTGTCGCCGTTGAACGCACGCAGGCTAACCCACACCGGCAGGCTCGCTCGCGGGGCGTCCGCACCCCCGAGGGGATGAAAGGATGGTCCCCATGAGCAGCACCGACGAGACACCCACCGGCACCGTCCCCGGTGAAGGCACGGGCACAGGCGCCGGCATGGGCGCTGACCAGGCAACACGCGATATCGCGGAGGTTGCGGCGGTCGAGGTCATCACCACCGCCGCCGTGCACCTGATGAGCGCCGCGGCGGTCAAGTGCGGCCTGGCCGAGGGTGACGACGCCGAAGAGCTCAAGGACCTCGACGAGGCCCGCAAGCTGATCACCGCCCTGGCCGCGCTGGTGGTCGCGAGCGCACCGGACATCGGCAACCAGCACGCCCGCTCGCTGCGGGACGGGCTGCGCAGCCTCCAGCTCGCGTTCCGCGAGGCGTCGGTCATCCCCGACGCGCCGGGCGAGGGGCCGGGCGAGAAGTACACGGGTTCCGTCGTCTGATGACCGAGGCTCCCGTCGTGACGGCCCCCGGGCCCGTGCCCGCCCCCGGGCCACGTCGTGGCTCGCGCTGGCTCGCCGTGCTCCTGGTGGCCACGATCGCCGTCGGCGCGTACCTGTGGGTGACGACGGTCCGCTGGCAGCGCAACGCCGCCGAGTGGGAGGAGAAGGCTCACGAGTACGCCGAGGAGGTGGCCACGCTGCGCATGCAGCTCGACGCCGCCGGGTCCGAGCTGCAGGCCGCCCGGGACCAGCTCTCCACGGCGACGGCGCGCATCACGGACCTGGCCAACGAGAAGGCGCAGCTCGGTGACGAGAACGTCGCCTCCCAGCAGTACCTGGACTACCAGACGCAGGTGAGCGCGGCCGCGGGCACCGTGGCGTCCGCCCTGGGGCAGTGCGTGTCCGGTCAGGAGCAGCTCGTCGGCTACCTCAAGGAGGCCGACCAGTACCAGGCCGAGGACCTGCGCCGGTACGAGCGCCAGGTCAACGCGCTGTGCGACGAGGCCGAGCAGGCGAACCAGACGCTGCAGCAGGAGCTGCGCCCGTGAGGGGGACGGTCCGCTCGGGGGCGGGCCGGGCGTCCCGGGTGGGGCGGGCGGTCGCCGCCGCCGCGCTGGGCGGGTCCCTGCTGTCCGGATCGCTGGCCGGCTGCGGTGTGCTGCCGCCCCTGCCGGACCCGGTGCCGAGCGACATCGTGCCCTCGGCACCGGTCGGCCTGTCCCCCGCCGCGGGCGGCGACGCCCTCAGTCCCGACGGGTTCGACGCCGTGGAGCGCATGGCCGTGCGCATCCGCAACGTGGGCTGCGAGGAGCTGTCGACGGGCTCGGGCTTCGCCATCGACGACCACACGCTGATCACCAACAAGCACGTGGTCGCGGACTCGCGGGACCTGGAGGTCAGCACCTACGACGGGCACGACATCACCGTGGGCGCGACGTCGACGGCGGGCCTGGCCGACCTCGCCGTGGTCCGCACCACCGACCCCCTGCCCTCGTACCCGAAGCTGGCCGAGGCCGACCCCGAGCCGGGCGACCCGGTCACGGTCGTGGGCTACCCCGCCGGCGGCGAGCTCACGGTGACGGAGGGCGCGGTGATGGGCACCACCCGCGACCCGCTGAACGCGAACCTGGGCGAGGTGCTGCTCACCGACGCCCCGGTCGAGCCGGGCTCGTCCGGATCGGCCGCGCTGGACGCCAAGGGCCGCGTGATCGGCGTGGTCTACGCCAAGACGGCCGACGACAACAGCCTGCTGGTGCCCCTGTCGACGCTCCAGGAGATGCTGGCCGACGACACGGCGTTCACCCCGGCGAAGGGCTGTTAGGGCCCGGCTGGGACGAGCATGCACCTGCTGCCAGGACGAGGCTCGTCCTGGCAGCAGGTGCATGGTCGCGGCTGTGCCGGTCCTGTGCCGATCGCTTGCGGTACCGGTCGCTGCCGCACCGCCCGCGGCTCAGCGGGCCGCGCCGATGCGGAGCTCCAGGGAGTCCACGCGCGACGAGATCACCTCGGACGCCGCCAGCCGGGCGTTGACCTGGCCCAGCACGGCGTCGAGCCCTGCGCGGTCCAGGCCGGGGTCGAGGGCGAGCACGACCGCGACCTCCGCCGTGCGGCCCGGCTCGGCGTGCGCGCGCACCACGTGCTGCACCGGCCCGGCGGCGACGGCCACCTCGGAGGCGACCTCCGGGTCCACGACGATCCCGTCCTCGTGCGGCACCAGGGCGGGCTGCCAGGACTGACCCTGCGCCAGGGCCCAGACGGCGGGGCGCGGCACCAGCGCCGTGGCGGGCCCGGCGGGGTCCACCACGATCAGGGCCCAGTTCTCGTTCACCGCGGACAGCGCGGCACGCGTCGCCTCGACGGGCACCGGCCGGGCGTCCGCGCGCCAGGCCCGCATGGTCTCGACGGACGTGAACACCGGCAGGGCCCGCCGCCCGTCCGGGGCCTCCAGCGCGACGACACCGGAGGACGCCTCCTTGTCGACCGTGAGCCCGTCGGGGTTCTGCTCCGCGACGCCGAGCTCGGCCAGCACCGGCACCAGCACCCGGGTCTCGGCCAGCCGGGCGACGACGTCGCGCAGCGGCACCGTCCCCGTCGTGTGACCGGCGAGCAGCCGGGTCAGCTCGGCGTCCGCCGAGCCGTCGTCGCCCGCGAACTGGCTGGAGGGCTGGATCGACTTCACGCGGCGTCCCCGGCGGTGCCCGGGCGGCCCGCCACGTCGAGCGCCTGCGGCAGGGTGAACGCGCCCGCGTACAGGGCCTTGCCGACCACGGCGCCCTCGATGGTGCCGAGCTCGCGCAGGGCGCGCAGGTCGTCGAGCGAGGAGATGCCACCCGAGGCGACGACGTGCGCGGTGGTGCGCGCGGCGACGTCGGACAGCAGGTCGAGGTTGGGGCCGCGCAGGGTGCCGTCCTTGGTCACGTCGGTGACCACGTAGCGGGCGCAGCCGGCCTCGTCGAGGCGGGCGAGCACCTCCCAGAGGTCGCCGCCCTCCTTGGTCCAGCCGCGTGCGGCGAGCGTGGTGCCGCGCACGTCGAGGCCCACGGCGACGCGGTCGCCGTGCTCCGCGATGGCCTTCGCGGTCCAGGCCGGGTCCTCCAGTGCGGCGGTGCCGAGGTTGACGCGGCGCGCGCCGGTGGCCAGGGCCCGCTCCAGCGACTCGTCGTCACGGATGCCGCCGGACAGCTCGACCTGCACGTCGAGCTCGCCGACCACGCGGGCCAGGAGCTCGGCGTTGGAGCCGCGGCCGAACGCGGCGTCGAGGTCCACGAGGTGCACCCACTCGGCGCCACCGGCCTGCCAGTCCAGCGCGGCCGTCAGCGGGTCGCCGTACGACGTCTCCGACCCGGCCTCCCCCTGGACGAGGCGCACGGCCTGGCCGTCGGCCACGTCGACGGCGGGCAGCAGCACAAGTCGCTCGGTCATCTCTCTCCACAATCTCTCAGGTTGGATTGTTGAGTGCTGGACATTCGCCCTCTTTCGTGTGCCAGAAGGGCGAATGTCCAGCACTCAACGGTCAGGCCAGGGTGGTCAGCCAGTTCTTCAGGAGCTCCGAGCCCGCGTCGCCCGACTTCTCCGGGTGGAACTGGGTGGCCGACAAGGGGCCGTCCTCCACCGCGGCGACGAAGCGGCCGCCGTGGTCCGCCCAGGTCACCCGCGGCGGGCGGAACCGGCTCACGGCGTTCTCGTCGTGGCCCTTGGTGAAGGTCTGGGCGGCGTAGGAGTGCACGAAGTAGAAGCGTTCGTCGGCGATGCCGTCGAACAGGACCGAGCCCTCCGGCACCTCGACCGGCGACCAGCCCATGTGCGGGACGACGGGTGCCTGGAGCCGCTCGACGACGCCCGGCCACTCGCCGATGCCCTCGGCGCGCTCGCCGTGCTCCACCCCCGCGTCGAACATGACCTGCATGCCCACGCAGATGCCGAGCACCGGCCGGTTGCCGGCCAGGCGGCGGCCCACGACCTCGTGCCCGCGGACCGCGGTCAGGCCCGCCATGCAGGCGGCGAACGCGCCCACGCCCGGCACGACCAGGCCGTCCGCGTCCTGGGCGGCAGCGCGGTCGGCGGTCAGCGTGACGTCCGCGCCCACGCGTTCGAGGGCACGGACCGCGGAACGGACGTTGCCGAAGCCGTAGTCGAGGACGACGACGCGGGCGCCCATGCTCAGGCCCCGCCCGTGCTGCTCGCGCCCGGCTCGCCCTTGCCGAGCCCCTTGCGAGCCTTGCGGGCCGCCGAGGTCAGCATCCGCACCGCCTTGAACTTGCTGATCGACGTCGAGCCGACCACGCCCTCGGCGTCGGCCACGCTCGTGGCGCCGGTCAGCAGGTCGACGACGCTCTCGGGCGCGCCGCCCAGCACGAGGCCGGGCGCGAGCTCGTCGCCGCGGACGCCGTCGGCGAACCGCACCGCCGTCATCTGCTCACCCGTCCGGGTCACCAGGACGAGCGGGACGCCCCGGACGAGCTGGGAGATCGCGGCGGCCGCCTGCTCGGGTGCGTCGCCCGAGCGGTCGCGCAGCACGCCGACGGCGCCGATCGAGGTCGGCACCGCGTCCAGGTCGAGCTGCGCCAGCGAGCTGGCCGCGGCCAGCGGCTCGGCACCGGCGATCTGCGTGATGATCGCGGCGAACTCGGGCTCGCCGCTGCCGGTCAGGGAGGACAGGTCGTCCGGGATCTCGAGGTCGCCGAGGTCGAGCTCGGGCAGGTCGTCGCCCACCTCGTGCCCGTCGTTCCCGGGCGTGCTGCTGTCGGGCCTGTTGCTGTCGGGCCTGGTGCTGTCGGACATGCTGCTAGAGCGCACCCTTCGTGGACGGGATGCCCTCGACCCGCGGGTCGAGGGCGACGGCGGCGCGCAGCGCACGCGCCAGCGCCTTGAACTGTGCTTCGACGATGTGGTGGGGGTCGCGTCCCGCGAGCACCCGCACGTGCAGGCAGATGCCGGCGTGGTGGGCGATCGACTCCAGCACGTGCCGGGTGAGCGAACCCGTGAAGTGCCCCCCGATGAGGTGGTACTCCTGGCCCGCGGGCTCACCCTCGTGCACCAGGTACGGCCGGCCCGACACGTCCACGACGGCCTGGGCGAGCGCCTCGTCGAGCGGCACGAGCGCGTCGCCGAACCGGGAGATGCCGGCCTTGTCGCCGAGCGCCTGGCGCAGTGCCTCGCCGAGGCTGATCGCGACGTCCTCGACCGTGTGGTGGGCGTCGATGTGCGTGTCACCGGTCGCCTGCACGGTGAGGTCGATCAGGGAGTGCTTGCCCAGCGCCGTGAGCATGTGGTCGTAGAAGGGCACGCTCGTGCTGATCTCGGTGCGGCCCGTGCCGTCGAGGTCGAGCTCGACCAGCACCTTCGACTCGGAGGTGGCGCGTTCCACGCGTGCTGTCCGGCTCATGCCTGCTCTCCTCCTGGTTGCTCCTGCAGCACCTCGACGAGCGCCGCGCGGAACGCGGCCATCTCGCCGGACGTGCCGATCGACACCCGCAGCCAGCCGTCCGGGCCGGTCTCGCGGATCAGGACACCGCGGTCCAGCAGACCCTGCCAGACGGCGTGCCGGTCGGCGAACGTGCCGAACAGCACGAAGTTGGCGTCCGTGTCCGCGACCTCGAACGGCCGCCCGTCGGGCAGGTGCTGCTTGCGCAGCCAGGCCACCGTCGCGTCACGCTCGGCACGCAGCGTCGCCACCTGCGCCATGAGCGACTCCCGGTGCCGCAGCGCGGCGCCCGCGGCGGCCTGCGTGATGGCGCTCAGGTGGTACGGCAGGCGCACGATCCGCAGCGCGTCGACGAAGTCGGCGGAGCCGACCAGGTAGCCGAGACGCGCCCCGGCCGCGGCGAACGCCTTGGACATGGTGCGGGTGACCGCGAGGTGGGGGTACCGCTCCAGCAGCGCGACCGCGGACGGCGTGCCCGGACGGCGGAACTCCGCGTACGCCTCGTCCACGACGACGACGGGGCGCGCCCCGTCGAGGTCGACCTCCAGGGCCGCCTCGCAGATCGCCTCGACCGTGGCCGCGGGCAGCGCCGTGCCCGTCGGGTTGTTCGGGCTGGCCAGCAGGATCACCGACGGGCGCACCTCGCGGATCTTCTGCGCGGCGTACGCCGGGTCCAGCGTGAAGTCCTCCGCGCGGCGGCCCACCACCCACGTGGTGTGGGTGTCGCGCGCGTACTCCGGGTACATGGAGTAGGTGGGCGCGAACGACAGCGCGGTACGGCCGGGGCCGCCGAACGCCTGCAGCACGTGCAGCATGACCTCGTTGGACCCGTTCGCCGCCCACACGTCGCAGCGGTCGAGGCTGACGCCGGTCTCCAGGGCGAGGTAGTCGGCCAGGTCCCGCCGCAGCGCCGTGGCGTCCCGGTCCGGGTACCGGTTCATGCCGCGTGCCGCGCGCGCGACGTCCTCGGCGATGGTCGCCACCACGTCCTCGCCGGGCGGGTACGGGTTCTCGTTGACGTTCAGCAGCACGGGGACGTCGAGCTGCGGCGCGCCGTACGGCTGCTCGTCCGCGAGCTCCGGACGCAGCGGCAGCCGCACCGCGGGCGCGGAGGCGCTGTGCTGGTCGACGGCGTGGGTCATCACCGCACCAGTCTACGAAGCGTGCGGCACCGGCCCGGTACGAGTCCGCCCACCGGGCGCGTGGGACACGTCACGGGACGCCGGGCGGTCACCGGATCGCCAGGACGAACGGGTAGACGGCGGACGCGCCCGCCTGGCGCAGCAGCCGGGCCGCGACCGTGAGCGTCCAGCCCGAGTCGGTGTAGTCGTCCACCAGCAGCACCGCCCGGCCCGGCAGCCCGCGCAGCGCGGCCTCCCCGAGCTGCGGCTGCAGGCGCCTGACGACACCGGCCAGCCGCATCGCCGAGTTCACGTCGTGCCGGCCCGGCTCCTCCTGGCCGGCGACGGGGCCGATCGCGCCGATCATCGGCACGCCCAGGTACTTCGCGAGCCCCGTGGCCAGGTGGTAGGACAGCTGCGGCCGCTTGACGGAACGGACCGCCACGACGGCCTCCACCACCAGCGGACCGGGCTCGGGCACGACGGCGCCCTCCTGGCCGCTCGCGTCGTGCTCGTCCTGCTCGTCCTGCGCGGTCTCGGCCGGCGGGCGCAGCGCTTCCCACTCGTCCAGCACCCGGGCCGCGGCCCGGCGCAGGTGGACCGGGAGCTCGCCGTCGGGCGCGTTCGGGGCGAGCAGGTCACGCAGCGGACCCGACCAGCCCAGGCCGTCGAGGCGCGCCACGGCGCGCCCGGGCTCGGCCAGCTCGCCGGGCGGGATCTTCCCCTTGAGGTCCAGGCCGATCGCCGCCAGGCCGGTGGGCCACATCTTGCGGGCCTCGACCTCCACGCCGGGCCGGTCCATCTCGGCGCGCGCGGCGGCCACCGCCTCGGCGTCCGGCGCCTCGGGCAGGTCCATCGCGCCGCACCGGTCGCAGCGGCCGCACGACCAGCCCGGAGCCAGGTCGGGGTCGTCGAGCTGGGCCCGCAGGTAGGCCATGCGGCACCCGGGGGTGGCGACGTAGTCGACCATCGCCTGCTGCTCGGCGGCCCGGGTCGCGGCGACCCGGGCGTACCGCTCGGCGTCGTACGACCACTCCCGGCCGGTGGACTCCCAGCCGCCGCGCACGCGCCGGACCGCGCCGTCCACGTCGAGCACCTTGAGCATGGTCTCCAACCGGGACCGCCGCAGGTCCACCTGCGTCTCCAGCGCGGCGGTCGACAGGGTGCCGCCGGACCGCAGGGCGTCCAGGGTGACGCGCACCTGCCCCTCGGCGGGGAACGCCTGCTCGCCGAACCAGTCCCAGATCGCCTTGTCCTCGGTACCGGGGAGCAGCACCACCAGCGCCTGGTCGACGCCGCGGCCCGCACGGCCGACCTGCTGGTAGTACGCGATCGGCGAGGACGGCGCGCCCAGGTGCACCACGAAGGCGAGGTCCGGCTTGTCGAAGCCCATGCCCAGCGCCGAGGTGGCCACCAGGGCCTTGACCTCGTTGTTCTTGAGCTCGGCCTCGAGCTGCTCCCGCTGGGCCGGCTCGGTCCGGCCCGTGTACGCGGCGACGGCGAGGCCGTAGCCGCGCAGCTGCTCGGCGACCTGCTCCGCCGCCGACACGGTGAGGCAGTACACGATGCCGGACCCCTCGATGTCCTGCAGCGCCTCGGCCAGCCAGGCCACCCGGGTGGGCTGGTCACCGAGCTCCAGCACCGCCAGATGCAGGGACTCCCGGTCGAGCGCGCCGCGCAGCACCAGCACGTCCTCGGCGGCCGTGCCGTCGGCGTGCACGGCGAGCTGCTCCGCCACGTCCTGCGTGACGCGCTCGTTCGCCGTGGCGGTGGTGGCCAGCACGGGGATACCCGT
The DNA here is from genome assembly GCF_049532985.1 of Promicromonospora sp. MS192. Classification (GTDB taxonomy): domain Bacteria; phylum Actinomycetota; class Actinomycetes; order Actinomycetales; family Cellulomonadaceae; genus Promicromonospora. Next base: position 2,698,680 of record NZ_CP186693.1, read on the forward strand.
GGGCAGGTCGGCCAGGAGGGTACGGATGCGCCGGTAGTCGGGCCGGAAGTCGTGGCCCCAGTCCGAGATGCAGTGGGCCTCGTCGATGACCACCAGGCCGGCGTCGGCCGCCAGCCGCGGCAGCACCTCGTCGCGGAAGCCCGGGTTGTTCAGCCGCTCCGGCGAGCACAGCAGCACGTCCACCTCGCCGCGGGCGATCGACGCGTGCACCTCGTCCCACTCCGTCATGTTCGCCGAGTTGATGGTGACCGCGCGGATCCCCGCACGGGCGGCGGCGGCGATCTGGTCGCGCATGAGCGCCAGCAGGGGTGACACGATCACCGTGGGCCCGGCGCCCCGGGCCCGCAGCAGCCGGGTCGCCACGAAGTACACCGCCGACTTGCCCCACCCGGTGCGCTGCACCACCAGGGCCCGGCGACGGAAGGCGGCGAGCGCCTCGATGGCCGTCCACTGGTCGTCGCGCAGCCGCGCGTCGTCGCGGCCGACGAGCTCGCGGAGCGCTGCCTCGGCCTCCTCGCGCAGCGAGGCGCCGGGCGTCGCCGCCGTGGCCCGCGAGGCAGGCGCCTCCGCCTCCTCCAGGGACTCCTCGCCCGCGACGTCCGGGGCCGCCGCCTGGTCCACGTCCGCGTCCCCGGCCGCGCCACCATCCGCGACCTCGGTCCGGACCGGCCGGCGGACCGGCGCCGCAGGCGCCACCCCGCCGTCGTCCAGCAGGCCCCGCAGCATCTGCAGCTTGGCCGCCTGCGCCTCGGGGGTGTTCCGCGCCGACGGCGGCAGCGCCGGATCACCGACCTCGGTCAGGAGGGCGTCGTCGGGCGGCTCCTCCATGGCGAAGGGCAGGTCTGCGAAGGGGTCCTTGGTCACGCCACCGATCCTAGGAGAGGCCACCGACACCGCGACCCGGTCGTCCACAGCCCTAGGTGACGTCGGCGGGTTCGCTCGCGGCGGGGTGCGGTCCCACGCCGGACGACGCCGCGAGCGAGGCGAGCAGCGCCAGCCGCTCCCCGGTGGGCGAACCGGCGTCCGCGTGCAGCAGCACGAGCATCTGCCGGTCGGTGCCCACGATCGAGAGCTTCTCCATGTCCAGGTCCAGCTCCCCGACCTGCGGGTGCAGCATGCGCGTGGTGTGCGGCGTGCCGAGGTTCACGTCGTGGCGCGCCCACAGCGTGCGGAACCGCTCCGAGGCGAGCGAGAGCTCCCCCACGAGGCGCTCCACCCGCTCGTCGTCGGTCTCCGTGCCGACCGCCTCGCGGAACCGGGCGACGATCTTCGGCGCCACGTCGGGCCAGTCCCCGTGCAGCGCCTGCTCGGCGGGGTCGAGGAACAGGTCGCGCAGCCGGTTGCCGCCGCGCCGGAGGTTCGGCGACAGCGCACCGGCCAGCGCGTTCGCCGCGAGCACGTCGAAGTACCGCCCCTCGACGTACGCCGGGACGCCCACCCGGTCCAGCAGCCGCAACGTCCCGGCGGGCACCACCTCCCGGCGGCTGCGCCGACGGCGGCGCGGGGCCGGCGCCGCGAGCCTGAGCAGGTGCCGCGTCGCGGGCTCGTCCAGCAGCAGCACCCGGGCGAGCGACTCGACCACCTGCACGGACGGGTGCCGGTCGCGGCCCTGCTCGAGCCGCAGGTAGTAGTCGGCGCTGATCCCGGCCAGCAGGGCCACCTCCTCGCGGCGCAGGCCGGCGACCCGGCGCACGCCCCCGGCCGGCAGCCCCACGTCGCCGGGCCGCACGAGCTCACGGCGCGCCCGCAGGTACTCGCCCAGCTGGTTGTCGGCCATGCACCCACCGTAGGACGCGGCGCCCGACGGTGCCTGGTCCCCGCACTCCCAGGAAGCGCCGGGTACTGCCTGTCCGCGCCGGACCGGCGGACCGTGGACGTCATGACCACGAACACGATCCCCGGCGGCACGTACACGCTCGCCGACGACATCACCGTCTCCCGCGTCGGCTACGGCGCCATGCAGCTCGCCGGTCCCGGCGTCTTCGGCCCGCCCGCCGACCGCGCGGCGGCGGTCGCCGTCCTGCGGGAGGCGGTCGCGCTCGGCGTGACCCACATCGACACCGCCGACTTCTACGGCCCGTACGTCACCAACGAGATCATCCGCGAGGCCCTGCACCCCTACCCGGCGGGCCTGCACATCGTCACGAAGGTGGGCGCGGTCCGCGACGCGCAGGGTGGCTGGCCGCCCGCCCAGGAGCCCGACCAGCTCCGCCGTGCCGTCGAGCAGAACCTCGAGCACCTCGGCCTGGACCGGCTCGACGTCGTGAACCTGCGCGTGGGCGGTGTGGACCGGCCGGAGCCGGGCTCGCTCGCGCGGCAGTTCACCGCGCTGGCCGAGATGCAGGCGGAGGGCCTGATCGCGCACCTGGGCGTGAGCACCGTGCTGCCCGAGCAGGTCGCCGAGGCGCAGTCGATCGCCCCGGTCGTGTGCGTGCAGAACTTCTACAACATCGCCAACCGCGCCGACGACCCGCTGATCGACTCCCTGGCCGAGCAGGGCATCGCCTACGTGCCCTACTTCCCGCTGGGTGGCTTCTCGCCCCTGCAGTCGGCGGAGCTGGACGCCGTTGCCGCCCGCCTGGGGAGCACCCCGGCCGCGGTGGCGCAGGCCTGGCTGCTGCAGCGCTCGCCGAACGTGCTGCTCATCCCGGGCACGTCGACGGTGGCTCACCTGCGCGAGAACGTCGCGGCCGCGAGCCTCGTGCTGCCCGAGGACGAGCTGGCGGTGCTGAACTCGATCGGCTCGTGACCGAGGACGCCGTGTTGTCAGACATGTAGTGCACCGTCTGGCAACACGGCGTAATGTGAGTTGCATGTCCAGCCAACCCATCTCGCCGCCCGATCCTCCGGCCGTCGGCGTGCGCGAGCTGAACCAGCACACGCGCCGCGTCCTGGACGTGGTCCGAGGTGGTGAGACCGTGATGATCACGGACCACGGCCGCCCCATCGCGCGGCTGGTTCCCATCCAGACGTCACCGTTCGACCGCTTGGTCGCCGAGGGCGAGTACGACCTGCCCCGGACCACCCGGATCCACGTACCCCCGGCCACGCCGGAGCCGCACCGCCCGACGGCCGAGGTGCTCGACGAGCTCCGCGAAGACCGCCTGTGAGGGCGATCTACCTCGACACGTCCGCCGCGCTCAAGCAGGTCCGCCGTGAGGAGCACTCGGACGCCCTCGTCGACTACCTGGTGCGAGTGACGGGAGAGGGCGTCGTCATCACCTCCTCCGCTCTGCTCGACGTCGAGCTCGCGCGGTTCGCCGTCCGTGAGGCGCTCGACCACGAGACGCACATCGGTCCGGTGCTCGCCCCGATCGCCCGACGTCAGGTGAGTCGGCGCGTCGTGGCCGCGGCAGCAGCGATCGACATCCACATCAGGTCGCTCGACGCGATACACGTGGCCACGGCAGCGGCGCTCGGCGAAGACCTCGTGGCTGTGGTGACCTATGACAAGCAGATGCTCCACGCCGCGCGGCACCTGGGCCTCCCGGTGGTCAGCCCCGGCAGTCCTCCCGAGGCCTGACAACAGGAGGCCCGACGTCGAGCGCCCAGCCGCTCGTCGTCGGGCCCGCTCCCGGGACTAGCGGCCCTGGAGCGCCTTCACGTTGTCGCCGAAGGTCCAGCCGCGCGACCCGTCCCAGTTGATGGACCAGGTCATCAGGCCCTTGAGCGCCCCGTCGTACGAGCCGTAGGCCTGCGAGACCAGCGACGGCGCCATGTACCCGCCGCCGGCACCCTGCTGGGCGGGCAGGCCGGGCACCTGCTTGTCGTAGGGCACGCGGATCGTGGTGCCCTGGATGACGAGGCCGTCGTCGAGGCAGTCGGTCTGCGCCTGGAAGCCGGCCACGGTCCCGGCGGCGTAGGAGTTGCCGGAGCAGTCGTACATCGAGCCGTTGTAGTACTGCATGTTGAGCCACCACAGGCGACCGTTGTCGGCGTACTTCTTGATGATCGGCAGGTAGGAGCCCCAGATCGAGCCGTAGGTCACGCTGCCGCCGGTCACGTACGCGGTCTCGGGCGCCATGGTCAGGCCGAACCCGGCCGGCATGCCGGCCAGCACCCCGTCGATGATCCGGATCAGGTTGGCCTGCGACGTGGACAGCTGCGTGATCGACCCGCTGCCGGTCAGGCCGGTCTCGATGTCGATGTCGATGCCGTCGAAGTTGTACTCGCGCAGGATCGGCACGATGGTCTCGACGAACCGGTCCGCCACGGCCTGCGAGGACAGGTCGATCCCGGCGGTCGCGCCGCCGATCGACATCAGGATCGTCAGGCCCGCCTCCTTGGCGGCACACATCTCCTCGGGGGTGGGCACGCGGACGCCGGAGTCCATGCCGTCCTCCCACAGCACCGTGCCGTCCGAGCGGATCACCGGGAACGCGAGCGTCGCCACGTTGTAGCCGTGCTGGGTGATGCGCGAGTCCGTGACCGGGATCCAGCCGAGGCCCGGGTGCACGCCGTTGCTCGCGCCGTCCCAGTTCTCCCAGTAGCCCTGCAGCACCTTGCCGGACGGCTTGGGGCGCTGGCTGCAGTCCGCCGGGGTGGGCTCCGGGTCCGGGGTCGGATCCGTGGGGTCGGGCGTCGGGTCGGTGGGGTCGGGGTCGGGTTGCGTGGCGCACGCGCCGTCGTCGGTCCAGAGGGTGGGTGTCGCGTCGGGACTCCAGCCCGCCCCGACGTGCGCGGTATGCGTCACCAGGGCGGTGTACCCGCGGCCCCGGTGGGTCACGTGGTCGCCCGCGGCGTAGGTGCTGCCCTCCGTCCACGCGGCCGCGGTGCAGTCGGCGGCGGCCGTCGTCGGGCCCGCCTGCGCGACGACGGCCGGCACGGCCAGCCCGATGCTCAGCAGGGCGGCGATGCCCGCCGCCAGGAACGAGGTACGCGGCTTCATGGGGCTCCCCTTCGACGCCGGATATTTGTCAGGACACTAGCCATATCCGCTCCGGCGGCATATACGGGGAACCCACACCCGCCACCTAGACTCGCGACGTGTTCCGACTCAACCCCGAGCAGCTCGTCTTCGTCACCGAGCGCCACCTCGCGACCCTCACCACCCTGCGCCCCGACGGGACACCGCACGTGGTGCCGGTCGGCTTCACCTGGGACGCCGAGGAAGGGGTCGCGCGCGTCACCGCGAACCGCACGTCGTTCAAGGCGCGCAACATCCGCCCGCTGCCCGACGGCGGCGAGCAGCGGGCCGCCCTGTGCCAGTTCGACCGCGCGCGCTGGCTCACCCTGGAGGGCACCATCACCCTCAGCGACGACCCCGCCGAGATCGCGGAGGCCGAGGCCCGCTACGCCCGCCGCTACCGCACGCAGACGCCCAACCCGGACCGGATCGTCCTGCGGATCACGGTCGACAAGGCCATGGCCTCGACCTACATGGCCTCCTGAGCGCCCCGAGCCCGGTGGGCCGGCCCGCGCCGGTCAGCCGACCTTCGCCGACTGCTCGCCCGCGGGCATCTGCACGCTCACCACGTCACCGCGCACGAGCTGCCGGCCTCGGCGGGTCTCGGCCTCGCCGTTGACCCGCACCTCCCCGTCGGCGATCAGGTCGCGGGCCTGCGCGCCGTCCTCGGCGAGGTCGGCGAGCTTGAGGAACTGGCCCAGCCGGATGACGTCGTCACGGATGGGGACCTCGGGCACTGCGGAGTCGGGGCTGGAGTGAGCGCGAGAGTTGGACACCACAGCATTGTCCCCCGCCGGCCGCCATAGACTGGCCGGGTGATCCAACGCATCGACCTGCGCGGCCGGTCCCTCGGCCGGCGCGAGCTCCTCGCCGTCCTGCCCCGAGCCGAGGTCGGGGTGGACGAGGCGGTCCATGCGGTGGAGCCCCTGCTCCGCCAGGTCCGCGAGGGCGGCGCGGCCGCGCTGCGCGAGATCGCGCTGCGGTTCGACGGCGTGTCCCCCGAGCACCTGCGCGTGCCCGCGGAGGCGCTCACGGCCGCCGTCGAGAGCCTGACGCCGCTCGTGCGCGAGGGGCTGGAGGAGGCCATCCGCCGGGTCCGCCGGGTGCACGCCGACCAGGTGCCTACCGACCACGTGACCGAGCTCGCGCCGGGCGCCGTCGTGCGGCAGCGGTGGATCCCGGTGCAGCGCGTCGGCCTGTACGCGCCGGGCGGGCTCGCGGTGTACCCGTCGTCGGTGGTGATGAACGTGGTCGCGGCGCAGGAGGCCGGCGTGCCCGGTCTCGCCGTGGCGTCCCCGCCGCAGAAGGACAACGGCGGCCTGCCGCACCCGACCATCCTCGCGGCCTGCGCCCTGCTCGGGGTCGACGAGGTGTACGCCGTGGGCGGTGCGCAGGCCGTGGCGATGTTCGCCTACGGCGCCGCGGGCAGCGAGCCGCAGGACGGCGAGACCCTCTGCGAGCCCGTCGACGTCATCACCGGCCCGGGCAACGTGTACGTCGCGGCGGCCAAGCGCCTGGTGCGCGGCGTCGTCGGCATCGACGCGGAGGCCGGCCCCACCGAGATCGCCGTCCTCGCCGACGCCACCGCCGACGCCGGGCACGTGGCCCTCGACCTCATCAGCCAGGCCGAGCACGACCCGATGGCCGCCTCCGTGCTGGTCACCGACTCCGTCGAGCTGGCGGCCGCGGTCGAAGCCCGGGTCCAGGACCTCGCCTCGGCCACCAAGCACGCCGTCCGCGTGGCACAGGCGCTGGACGGTCCGCAGTCCGCCGTCGTCCTGGTGGACGACGTCGAGGCCGGGCTGGCCGTCGTCAACGCCTACGGCGCGGAGCACCTGGAGATCCAGACGGCGGACGCCGCCGCGGTGGCCTCCCGGGTGCACAGCGCGGGCGCGATCTTCGTGGGCCCCTGGTCGCCGGTGTCGCTGGGCGACTACATGGCCGGCTCGAACCACGTGCTGCCCACGGGCGGCACCGCGCACTTCGCGAGCGGCCTGGGCGTGCACAGCTTCCTCAAGTCGGTGCAGCAGGTGGAGTACGACCGCGACGCGCTGGGCGAGCTCGCCGACCGCATCGTCGCCGTGGCCAACGACGAGGACCTGCCGGCCCACGGCGAGGCGGTCCGGGGCCGCTTCCACTGACCCGCCGGCCCGCCCTGCCGAGGTAGGACGGCGGCGGGGACGGAACCGCAGCCATGCTGCCGTTCCGCCCCCGCCGCCGTTCCGCTCCGCCGCCGTCCTACGTCGCGGCCGTCCTAGCTCGGCGCGGACGTGGGCCGCGGGGCGCGGAGGTGGGCTCGCCGGGCCAGCTCCGCCTCGTCCACCAGCTCCAGCATCGGCTTGCCCGGCGCGCACATCATGGTCACCACGAACTCCGTCCGGGCGTCGCCGAGCGCATTGCCGTCCTGGTAGTGGATCACGTCGCCGCCCGGCTCCCAGAAGGTGCCGCCGGCCTCGACGACGCGCTCCGGCTCACCCTCCAGCTCGAACCGGACCGCCCCCTGGATCACGTACCCGAACGCCGGCCCCGAGTGCCGGTGCGGCGGCGTGCCCGGGTCCCCCGGCTCCCACGCCACGTGGATCGTCATCGCCGAGGCGCCCTCGGGAACGGTGATCGGTGAGGCGTCCTGGAGCATCCGGGCCGCCGTCGTCCAGCCGCCCGACGCCGCCCCCTGTCCGCCGCCGTCATGGCCGCCGGTCCCGTGCCCGTGCGCCGCGTGGTTCTCTGACACTGTCATCGTGCTGCACCTTTCGTCGATGTCGCACGGTTGACCACGTACCCCCGGCACCTGTGACAACCCGGGTGAAACGCGTGCAGAAGCATTGACACCAGTTCCCCGGTACGCGAGGAATGTCGCACACCTGCACGTGCTCGACCCCATCGCTGCCGTACCAGAGGGAGCCGTACATGTCACACCGGTCCAGAACGTCCATGCTCGTCCTAGCGGCCGTCACGGCGCTGGCGGCGGCAGTAGCGCCGGCGGCCGTCGCCGTCCCCCAGGCCCCGCCGGGCGCGGACAAGACCGATCCCCGCGACGCCCTGGCCCAGGACCTGGTGCCGGCCGAGACCACGCCGCAGCCCGGCGTCGAGCGGGACGCCGGCATCCAGAAGCTCGCGCTCGGGCGCGGCACCGCCGAGCGCACCTACCTGATCCGCCTGGCCGACGCCGCAGTGCCGAGCTACGACGGCGGCGTCGCCGGCCTGGAGGCCACGACCCCGCGGGCGGGCCGCACGCTCGATGCCTCGTCGGCCCGCGTCCGCGAGTACACCGAGTTCCTCGAGGCCGAGCAGGACGACTTCGTCACCCGCATGGAGCGCACCGTCGGGCACGACGTCGAGGTGCCGTTCACCTACCAGTACGCCGTCAACGGCATCTCCGCCGTCCTGACCCCGGCCGAGGCCGCGCAGGTCGCCAAGGACCCCGCCGTCGCGCACATCGCGCTCGACGAGGAGCGTGAGCTGCACACCGACGCAGGCCCCGCCTGGAGCAACGCGGACGCGCTGTGGAACGCCGTCGAGGAGCTGGGCCTGCCGGAGGACTACAAGGGCGAGGGTGTCGTGATCGGCACCATCGACACGGGCATCCACCCGGGCAGCCCCTCGTTCGCCGAGACCGGCGCCGACGGGTACACGCACACCAACCCGCTGGGCGCGGGCAACTACCTGGGCGTGTGCGACCCGGCCAACACCGACCAGTACGACCCCGACTTCCCCTGCAACGGCAAGCTGATCGGCGCCTACGGGTTCCTCAGCGCCACCGACCGCAGCGCGCTGGACGAGGACGGGCACGGCTCGCACACGGCCTCCACGTCGGGCGGCAACGTCGTGAACGACGTGACGCCGACGGCGCCGGAGGGCACCGACCCGCCGACGTTCGACGTCTCCGGCGTCGCCCCGCACGCGAACGTCATCAGCTACCGCGGCTGCTGCACCACCGCGGGCCTGACGGCGTCGATCGACCAGGCCATCGCCGACGGCGTGGACGTCATCAACTACTCGATCGGCTCCTCCTCGCCGTCGGACCTGTGGAACGACTTCGACGCGATCGGGTTCCTCAACGCGCGCGCCGCGGGCATCTTCGTGGCCACCTCCAACGGCAACGACGGCCCCGGGTTCGCGACCACCGGCTCCCCCGCCGACGCACCGTGGATCACCTCCGTGGGCGCCTCGACGCACAACCGGCACATGGTCAACACCCTGGGTGACCTGACCAGCAGCGCGGGCACCCTGCCCGACCTGGCCGGCAAGTCGCTGACCGGGCCGCTGCCCGCGACCGAGATCGTCGACGCGGCCACGGTGGGCGACCCGCAGTGCACGGCGACGACGGGCCACGAGGCCGAGTTCACCGACAAGATCGTGGTCTGCGCCCGCGGCGGCAACGGCCGTGTGGAGAAGTCGTCGAACGTCGCGGCCCAGGGCGCGGCGGGCTTCGTGCTCACCAACGACGAGCCGAACGGCGGCTCGCTGCTCGGTGACGCGTTCGCCGTGCCCGGCCTGGCCATCTCGTACGCGGACGGTCAGACCCTCCGGGCCTGGCTCGCCGAGGGCACCGGGCACACCGGCACGGTCTCCGGCACGGACTTCGTCATCGACGACGAGCGCGGCGACACCATGGCCAGCTTCTCGTCGCGCGGCCCGAACCGCGCCGTCGACACGATCGTCCCGTCCATCACGGCGCCCGGCGTCGACATCCTCGCCGCCCTCGGCGTGGCCGACGGCGCCTACGACCACGTCGAGTACGGCGTCATCTCCGGCACGTCGATGTCGAGCCCGCACGTCGCCGGTGCCGGCGCCCTGCTCACGCAGGCCCGCCCGGACTGGACCCCGGCGCAGCAGCAGTCGGCCCTCATGACCACGGCGCGCACGACCGTCAAGGACTTCGACGGCTCGCCCGCCACGCCGTACGAGCAGGGCAGCGGGCACATCGACATCGGGGCCGCCGTGCAGGCGGGCCTGCTGTTCGACGAGACGGCTGCCGACTACCTGGCGGCCGACCCGGAGGCGGGCGGCGACCCGAGCACGCTCAACCTGCCGTCCTTCGCCGACACCCAGTGCCTGGCCACCTGTTCCTGGGACCGCACGGCCGTCGCGCCGGCGTCGGCCCCGGCCGACGTCACGTGGACGCCGTCCGCGGTGTCCGACGACGGGCTGTCCCTGGACGTGACCCTCTCGACCGAGACCGTCTCGCCGGGCGACTCGCTCGGCATCTCCGTCACCGCCGACGTGACCGGCGCGCCGGAGGGCGAGACCCTGTTCGGCCGCATCACGCTCACCCCGAGCACCGAGGACGTCCCGGCGGTCACGCTGCCGGTCGCCGTCGTCCCGTCCGGCGCGATCCTGCCCGACGAGATCGACATCACCACGCGCCGCGACACCGGCTCGCAGGCCGTGACCGGCCTGAAGTCCGTCGCGATCAGCGACTTCACCGGCTCCGTGCAGGGCCTGGTGAAGGCAGACCAGCACGAGGGCTCGCTCAGCCAGGACCCGACCAACACGGACGCGTTCGACGACCTGAGCCAGGTCGAGGTCACCACGCTGGAGGTGCCCGAGGGCGCGTCACGGCTGGTGGCTCAGATCACCGCGGCCGAGGCGCCGGACCTCGACATGTTCGTGGGCACCGGGGACACGCCGAGCGCGGCGACCCAGGTGTGCGCGTCCACGACGTCGTCCGCCGCGGAGCTGTGCGAGGTGCCCGACCCCGAGGCCGGCACCTGGTGGGTGGTGGTGCAGAACTGGAACGGCACCGAGTACCAGCCCGACGCCCACACGCTGGCGACCGCCGTGGTGCCGGGCGAGGACCTCGGCCACGCCGGGGTGGCCGGACCCGAGGGCGAGGTGCCCGTGGGCGAGCCGTACGACGTGCGCGTGCACTGGGACCTGCCCGAGGCCGCCGAGGGCGACCTGTACTTCGGCACCGCGGTGCTCGGCACCTCGCCGGACAGCCCCGGTGACATCGGCTCGATCCCGGTCCGGCTCTCCCGCGTGGCGGACGACGTGACCAAGACGGCGTCGGTCGACGCGGCCGGCGTCGGTGACACCGTCGGGTACGACATCACCGTCCAGCCCAACGTGACGCCCGAGGACCTGACGTACACGATCACCGACACCGTGCCGGACGGCCTGACCGTCGACCCGGCGTCGGTGACCGGGGGCGGCGTGGTCGACGGGCAGACCATCACGTGGGAGGTCGACGTGCCGACGCAGGTGGGGGCCGTGGGATCCTACGAGGCGTCGACGCCGGCGGACGACCCGCAGTGCGTGTCCGGGTTCCAGGACCTGGGCGCGGCCGGTGTCGGGTTCAGCACGCTCGACGGCGACAGCGTGGCCGTCAACGCGTTCTCGGACATCGGCCCGTTCACCCACTACGGCGAGCAGTCTCCCGGCCTGGTCGTCTCCGACGACGGGCTGATCACGGTCACCGGCGGCTATGCCGGCGAGCCGTGGACACCACAGGAACTGCCCAGCGCGGCAGCACCGAACGGCGTGATCGCACCGCTCTGGTCGGACCTGGAGCTCTCCTTGACGAACGACCGCGGCGTGCGGATCGCCAATACGCGTGACCAGGAGACAGCCGTCGTCCAGTGGGACGATCCCTTCCCGTACGGCGCGGACCCCACCGACCTTTCCAACTCGGTTGGCACCTTCCAGGCCTGGGTCCACAAGAACGTCAGTGACTCGCGCCCGGAGATCCGCTTCGAGTATGGGGACATCGGCGCCCTTCCGGACTCCGCCACCATCGGGGTCGAGAACCTGGCGGGCACGCTGGGTACCGCCCTGGTGAACTCCGGTGACCCGGCCGACACCATCACCGACGGCAGCACCATCTGCCTCGACTACGTGGGGCCGGAGGCCGACGCGGTCACGCTCTCGTACGAGACCACGGTGGACGCCGACGCGCTGAGTGGCACGTACACCAACTCGGCGGAGCACGTCACGTCGAACCCGTTCGACGAGCCCGCCGTGGCGTCGGCGGACGTCGAGGTGACCGGGGCCGCGGCCCCGGCGTGGGACCGCAAGACCGTCTACCGGGCCGGTGACGAGGTGTCGTACGACGGCGCCGTGTACGTGGCCCTGTGGTGGACCCGCGGCGACAAGCCGGGCAAGCCCTACGGCCCGTGGGCCGAGGTCGGGGCGGACGTCGTCTGCGGCGACGAGACGTACCAGGCCTGGACGAGCACCTGGGTCTACACGGGCGGCGAGACGGTGGCGCACGACGGCCACCTCTGGCAGGCCAAGTGGTGGACCCGCAACCAGGAGCCGGGCGCCACGCCGTGGGGCCCGTGGCGGGACCTGGGCGTCTGCTGAGGTAGAACCGCCTGACGTGTCAGGCCCTCAGGCCACCCGGGTGACCTGAGGGCCTGACACGTCCCATCAGAAGCCGAACGTCAGCAATCTCGGCACCTGGGTACCGTGACGCCCCGCGTCGTGCATCGCGCGCAGCACCGCCGCCTCGTGGGGCACCAGCGGCTCGGGCAGCGCGACGAACGGGAACCACGCCAGGTCGGCGGCCTTCTCCGGCTCCTGGATCGTGGGCGTCCCCGTCCAGCGTGTGGCCTCGAACATGAAGTCGACGCGCTGCTCGATGGCGGGGCCGCCCGGCTCGCCGCGGTGCAGCACCGTCAGCGGCCGGACGTCCTCAGGCGCGACGATCACGCCGAGCTCCTCCGACGCCTCGCGGACGGCGGCGTCGACCGCAGACTCGCCCTCCTCGACGTGGCCGGCCGCGGCACACGCCCAGTACCCGTCGCGATACCCGGTGCCCTGGCGGAGCTGGAGCAGCACCTGCCCCTCGCGCCGCAGGAAGAGGTAGGCCGCCGGCACCAGCGAGAATCGCTCGTGGTCGCCCGCACGATAGCGGTCGGTCGCGGCGGGCAGCCCTTCGGCCGGCCCGACAGGATCCGGCGGTCCGGCGGCAACCGCAGGTTCGGCCCCGGCGGCGGCCCGTCCGGGCGGAGCGTCCGTCACGACAGGCAGCCCTGGCCGAGCAGGGCCTTGAGGTCGCCGAACAACGCCGGCGACTTCTCGACCCGCAGTGTGTCGGCGGCGCGCACGATCGTCTTCTTGCCGGGCTCGGCCACGGCCACGTGCACCTCCGCGGACCCGGGGTGCGTGGCGAGCACCTCGCGCAGGCGCACCATCACCGGCTCCACCGCTCGGCTGTGCGGCACCGTGACGGCCAGCGGCGAGTCCGACCCGACGGTGATGTCGGGCAGCGCCACCTCCATGGCCTGCAACGACATCGACTCGTCGCGGCGGCGCACCTTGCCGCGCAGCACGACCACCTGGTCCTCGGCGAGCATCGTGGAGTACGCGAGGTAGGTCTCGCCGAAGAACATGACCTCGACGGCACCCTCCAGGTCCTCGACGGTCACGGCGGCCCACGGGTTGCCGTTCTTGCTCATCTTGCGCTGCACCGACGTGAGCAGGCCCGCCACGGTCACCACGGAGTTGTCCGGCCGGTGCTCGTCGGCCAGCAGCGAGGCGATCGACGTGTCCGCGGCGCGCTGCAGAACGTGCTCCAGGCCGGACAGCGGGTGGTCGCTCACGTACAGGCCGAGCATCTCGCGCTCGAACTGGAGCTTCTGCTTCTTCTCCCAGTCCGGCAGGTCCGGCACCTCGACGGAGAAGCCCATGCCCGCCTCGTCGTCCCCGCCGCCAAAGTCGGCGAACAGGTCGAACTGTCCCTCGGCCTCCTTGCGCTTCACGCTGATCACGGAGTCGACGGCCTGCTCGTGCACCACCAGCAGCGACCGCCGGGTGTGACCGAGCGAGTCGAAGGCGCCGGACTTGATGAGCGACTCGATGGTGCGCTTGTTGCAGACCGGCGCGGGCACCTTGTCCAGGAAGTCCTGGAACGAGGTGAAGGAGCCCTTCGCCTCACGGGCCTCCACGATGGCGTCCACGACGTTGCGCCCCACGTTCCGCACGCCAGTGAGCCCGAAGCGGATGTCGTTCCCCACAGCGGTGAACTTGGCCGAGGAGTCGTTGACGTCCGGCGGCAGCACCGTGATGCCCATGCGGCGGCACTCGTTGAGGTAGAGCGCCATCTTGTCCTTGTTGTCGCCCACCGACTGCAGCAGGCCCGCCATGTACTCGGCCGGGTAGTTGGCCTTGAGGTAGGCGGTCCAGTACGCGACGAGGCCGTAGCCCGCGGAGTGGGCCTTGTTGAAGGCGTAGCCGGCGAACGGGACCAGGGTGTCCCACACCGCCTTGATCGCGGCGTCGCTGTACCCCTTCTCGCGGGCGCCCTTCTCGAAGTTGACGAACTCCTTGGCCAGCACCTCGGGCTTCTTCTTGCCCATGGCGCGGCGCAGCAGGTCGGCCTGGCCGAGCGAGTAGCCGGCCATGATCTGCGCGGCGCGCTGCACCTGCTCCTGGTAGACGATCAGGCCGTAGGTCTCGTCCAGGATCTCCGCGAAGGGCTCGACCACCTCCGGGTGGATCGCGTCGATCTGCTGCTGGCCGTTCTTGCGCATCGCGTAGTTGATGTGCGAGTTCATGCCCATCGGGCCGGGCCGGTACAGGGCGATGACGGCGGAGACGTCCTCGAAGTTGTCGGGCCGCATCTGCCGCAGCAGGGCTCGCATCGCACCGCCGTCGAGCTGGAACACGCCGAGCGTGTTGCCGCTCGCGAGCAGGTCGTAGGTGGCCTTGTCGTCGAGCGCCACGTTCTCGATGTCGACCGGGTCCTTGCCGTTCATCACGATGTTCTCGAGCGCGTCGTCGAGGATCGTGAGGTTGCGCAGACCCAGGAAGTCCATCTTGATCAGGCCGAGGCCCTCGGACGTCGGGTAGTCGAACTGCGTGATCACTGCGCCGTCCTGCGGGCGCTTCATGATCGGGATGATGTCGATCAGCGGCTCGCTGGACATGATCACGCCGGCGGCGTGCACGCCCCACTGTCGCTTCAGCCCTTCGATACCGAGTGCCAGCTCGACCACGCGCTGCGCCTCGGGGTCGGTGTCGTGCACCTGACGGAACTCAGCGGCCTCCGGGTACCGGGGGTGCTTCGGGTCGAAGATGCCCGTCAGCGGGATGTCCTTGCCCATCACCGCGGGCGGCATCGCCTTGGTGAGCTTCTCCCCCATGGCGAAGGGGAAGCCCAGCAGCCGCGAGGAGTCCTTGATGGCCTGCTTGGCCTTGATGGTGCCGTAGGTGACGATCTGCGCCACGCGGTCGTCGCCGTACTTCTCGGTGACGTACCTGATGGCCTCGCCGCGACGACGTTCGTCGAAGTCGACGTCGACGTCCGGCATGGAGACGCGCTCCGGGTTGAGGAACCGCTCGAAGATGAGCCCGTGCTCCAGCGGGTCGAGCTCGGTGATGCCCATGAGATAGGAGACCATCGACCCGGCCGCGGAGCCTCGGCCCGGTCCGACCCGGATGCCCTGGGCCTTGGACCAGTTGATGAAGTCGGCGACCACGAGGAAGTACCCCGGGAAGCCCATCTGGATGATGATCTCGACTTCTTTGTCGGCCTGCTTGCGCACCGCGTCCGAGTAGCCGTTCGGGTACCGGCGCTGCAGGCCCGCCTCGACCTCCTTGACGAACCACGAGATCTCGTCCTCGCCGTCCGGCACCGGGAAGCGCGGCATGTAGTTGGCCGACGTGTCGAAGGAGACCTCGCACTGCTCGGCGATGAGCAGCGTGCTGTCGCACGCCTCGGGGAGCTCCTTGAAGATCCTGCGCATCTCGGCGGCCGACTTCACGTAGTAGCCCGTGCCGTCGAACTTGAAGCGGTTCGGGTCGTCCAGCGTGGAGCCGGAGTTGATCGCGAGCAGCGCCTCCTGGCTGGTCGCGTCCTCCTCGCGCACGTAGTGCAGGTCGTTGGTGGCCACCAGCCGGGCGCCGATGGTCTTGGCCAGCTCCAGGAGCTCCTTGGTGACCCGGGTCTCGATGTCGAGCCCGTGGTCCATCAGCTCGACGAAGTAGTTCTCCTTGCCGAAGATGTCCTGCAGCTCACCCGCC
This sequence comes from Promicromonospora sp. MS192, assembly GCF_049532985.1. Lineage (GTDB taxonomy): Bacteria > Actinomycetota > Actinomycetes > Actinomycetales > Cellulomonadaceae > Promicromonospora. The sequence goes on from NZ_CP186693.1 coordinate 2,714,554, forward strand.
TGCCGGACCGCCTCGTCCCACTGCCCCAGCCGCAGGCGCGTCTGGATCTCGCCCGACGGGCACCCGGTGGTCGCGATGAGCCCCTCGGAGTACCGCTCCAGCAGCTCACGGTCCATCCGGGGCCACTTGCCCATCTGGCCCTCGAGCGAGGCCAGCGACGACGCCCGGAACAGGTTGTGCATGCCCGTGTTGTTCTTGCTCAGCAGCGTCATGTGCGTGTACGCACCGCGCGCCGACACGTCGTCCGACTCCTGCCCCGCCTCGCCGTAGCGCACGCGCGTCTGGTCGAACCGGCTGGTACCCGGCGTGACATATGCCTCGACGCCGATGATCGGCTTGATGCCCGCCTTCTGCGCCTGCGCCCAGAACTCGTGCGCCCCGAACAGGTACCCGTGGTCGGTGGTCGCGATGGCGTGCTGACCCTGCCGCGCGACCTCCTCCATGAGATCGCCGATCCGGGCCGCGCCGTCCAGCATCGAGAACTCGGTGTGGACGTGGAGATGGACGAAGTCGTCGCTCGTGGAAGCGGTGGCGGTGGGCATGTCCATGATCTTAGGACGGCTCACCCACACGCCCGGGTCTCCTCGCACGGCGTTCCGCGATTCGCCCTGAGACGGATCGCACACACCGTCGGGGACCTACCGGTACGCGCCCCGCACGACCTCGAGCGCCGCCTCCAGATCGGCCGGATAGGCCGACTCCACCTCGACCCGGCGCCCGGTCACCGGGTGCTCGAAACCCAGCCGGTGCGCGTGCAGCCACTGCCGCGTCAGCCCCACCTTGGAGGCCAGCACAGGGTCGGCGCCGTACGTCAGATCGCCCACGAGCGGGTGCCGCAGCGCGGCGAAATGCACGCGGATCTGGTGGGTGCGTCCCGTCTCCAGGTGCACCTCCAGCAGCGACGCGGCCGGCAGCATCTCCAGGGTCTCGTAGTGCGTCACCGACGGCTTGCCGTCCGCGGTCACCGCGAACTTCCAGTCCGAGCTGGGGTGCCGCCCGATCGGCGCGTCGATGGTGCCCGTCGTCGGGTCAGGATGGCCCTGGGCCAGCGCGTGGTAGACCTTGTCGACCGTGCGCTCCTTGAAGGCCCGCTTGAGCCCCGTGTAGGCGGTCTCCGACTTCGCCACGACCATGAGTCCGGACGTGCCGACGTCCAGCCGGTGCACGATCCCCTGCCGCTCCGCCGCGCCCGACGTGGAGACGCGGTAGCCCGCGGCGATCAGCGCCCCCACCACGGTGGGACCCGTCCAGCCCGGCGACGGGTGCGCCGCCACGCCGACCGGCTTGTCGATCACGACCAGGTCGTCGTCGTCGTACACGATGCCCATGCCGGGCACGGGCTCGGCCACCACCTCGACGGCCGGCCGTTCCTCCGGCACGTCCACCTCGAGCCAGCCGCCGGGTACCACCCGGTCGGACTTGCCGACCTGACGCCCGTCGAGACGCACCGCTCCGGACTCGGCGAGCTCCGCCGCCCGCGTCCGGGAGAAGCCGAGCATCCGGGCCAGCGCCGCGTCGACGCGGTCGCCGGCGAGCCCGTCCGGGACGGGCAGGGTCCGCACCGCCATCAGGCGGGGTCGCCCTGGGTGTCCTGCGACGCCGGCGTGCCGCCCGTCAGGGGCCGGCTCTCCGGTTCGCCCGCGTCCGGCACCGCGCCACCGCCCGGCGCCGCACCGCCGGACACCGCAGCGCCAGACACCACACCACCGGACACCGCAGCGTCCGGCGCAGCACCGTCCGCCGCCGCCGCGCCGTCCGGACGCTCGTCCGTGTGCCGCCGGCCGTCCAGGCCGATCCCGCGCAGCGAGAGCAGCGCGATCAGCACCGCGGCCGTGACGACGGCGATGTCGGCCACGTTCCCCACGAAGAAGCCCGCGTAGTCGATGAAGTCCACCACGTGACCGCGCGCGAACCCGGGCTCCCGGGCCAGGCGGTCCACCAGGTTGCCGACGGCCCCGCCGAGCAGCAGCCCGAGTGCCGCGGCCCAGCCGCGCGACCCGAGGCGCCCGATCGCCCGCACGATGAACACCACGACGACCGTCACGACGATGGTCAGGATCCAGGTGTAGCCGGAGGCGATCGACAGCGCGGCGCCGGGGTTGTAGATCAGCCGGATGCCGAGCAGGTCGCCCACCACCGGGATGGTGGGCGCGTTGGGGACCAGGGCCGACTCGGCCCACCACTTGGTGAGCTGGTCCGCGGCCAGGACGAAGGCCGCCAGCACGACGGTCCAGACCACGAGCGCGCGGCTGCCCGACGACGAGGGTGCCGTGGGCCGGGTCGCGTCGCCGGCGACGGCGGAGTGTTCAGCGGGAGTAGACATCCCCCAAAGTCTCCCACGCCGCACGTCCGTCGCCGGACACGGCACGAGAGGAGTCCGGCACGGGCCGGCGGACGGCTGGCACCGCCACGAGTGGCAGACAACCGATATGCCGTCCATGACGGAATTGACGCACCGGGAATGGCAGCCGGGAAAGCAACGAGGCCCTTCCCCGGATATCCGGGAAAGGGCCTCGCGTGGTGCAGTACTACCGTCGCGTCACCGCACGACGGGAGCGAATGGGCCTGTCAATCAGTTGCAGGCCGCGTAGCTGGTGAGGTTACCCGTGTTGAACAGGTTCAGCGGGCCGTCCCAGTGCCACGGCGCGACGCACCAGTTGTTCAGCACGTTGACCGAACCGTCGCCACCGAGCTCCGTCTCACCGTCGTTGCAGGCCTGGTAGTCGGTCACGTTGGCGGTGCTGCCGACGTTGCCCGGACCCTCCCAGTACCAGGGAGCGACGCACACGTCGTTCAGCGCGTTGAAGCTGCCGTCGCTCTCGATCTCGACGACGTCGCCCACCGTGGCGACCTCCTCGGGGACCATCGCACCGTCGACGCCCACCGGGGCCTCGGTGGTGCCGTAGCCCTCGAGCACGTCGAGGGCGCCGTCGACGCCGACCACGCCCAGCGGGTTCGTGGTGCCGAGCACGTCCGCCGCCTGGGCGGCCGCGTCCGTCGCGCTGCCGGTGGCGGGTGCGCTGATCAGCTCGGGCGCGTCGCCCTGCACCATCGCGCTCGCACCCGTTGCCGCGGCGACGACCAGACCGGCCGACATGACCACGGCTGCCCCTGCACGGCAGGTTGCACGGATTCCTCGGATCATTGTGTTTCCCCCTCGAATAGCTCCGTCGGAAAAGCGATGAAACACACGCGTGTGATTCACCTCGACGAGCATCCGGTGAGAAATTCACCCTGTCAATCGGAACGTGACGGCGGGCACACAACCCGAAAAGCGACATTCCAGGACCGATTCCCACGGCAATGCACCAGGAATACCCGTAACCCAGACATCACAGCGTTGATATCGAGTTCGGAATTCGGTGCCCGCGAGGTCCGTCAGGCGCCCCGGCGCTCCTCGCGAGCCTTCGCCTCGACCGACAGCGTGGCCCGGGGGAACGCCTGGAGCCGCGCCTTGCCGATCGGCAGGTCGGTGAGCTCGCACGTCGCGTAGGTGCCCTTGCGGATGCGGTCCAGGGCGTGGTTCGTCTGCGCCAGCAGGTCACGCATGTTGTTCACCAGCGTGAGCTCCTGCTCGCGCTCCAGCGCGCTGGAGCCGTAGTCGGCCTGGTCGTCACCGGCGCCGTCGCCGGAGTTGCGCAGGAGGTCCGACAGCTCGCGGTCGGCCACGTGCAGCTCGCGCTCGAGCCGCTCCTTGTCCTCCAGGAGCAGTGCGGCCAGCTCCTCGGCCTCGCGCAAGGTCCAGGGTTCTTCACCGTCGCGGACGGGAAACTTCTTCACGTCGCGCGCCAGGTTCGGGAACTCCTGCTTGATCGCCGCTCGCGTCGCAGTCGAGATCTTGGTCATGGGTTCCCCTTCGCGGTCGCCCCCGGTGGTCAAGTCCACGAAGCGTAAGCACAAGCGGCCGGACGCACAACGGGGCACGCCGATGTGGCGTGCCCCCATCATGGGTGTGTCCGGCGTGTCGCGCGCGGCGACCGGACGGCGAGGTGGGGACGCCGGCCGCCGCGCGCGCCGTCAGATGCCCTGAGCCATCTCGGCCGGGCGGCCCGACTGCTGGTTGTTGCGCGGCGGCAGGGCCGAACCACGGGCGTCGAGATCGCCGAGCAGGTTCTGCAGGAAGCTCTTCAGACGCGTGCGGTAGTCCCGCTCGAACAGACGCAGCTCGTCGATCTTGCGCTCCAGCAGCGAGCGCTCCTGCTCGAGCTGGGAGAGCGTGCGGTGCGAGGTCTCCTCGGCGTCGCGCACGATGCGGGCGCCCTCGGTCTTCGCCTCGGAGATGAGCCGGTCGCCCTCCTCCTGGCCGGAGCGCACGTAGTCGTCGTGCAGCTTCTGCGCGAGCTGGAGCATGCCCGTGGCGGACTCCGGCTCGGGGCCACCCGGCTTGCCACCGGCGGGGCCGGGCTGCATCACGGGAGCGGCAACGGGCGCAGCCTGCGCACGGGCCGGCGCGGCGGCCTCGTTGCGCGACAGCTCCGCGATGCGGCGCTCGGCGGCGGCGACCTTCTGCCGGAGGCCCTCGTTCTCCTCCTGGACGTTGGTCAGGGTCCGCACGACCTCGTCCAGGAAGTCGTCGACCTCCTCGACGTCGTAGCCCTCGCGGAACTTCGTCGCCGAGAACTTCTTGTTGAGGATGTCCTCTGCAGTCAGCAGTGCCATCGTGTCACCTCGAAAGTTAGAACGTAGGAACGCAGGACTCGGACGTCGGCGCTGCCCAGCCGCGCGCCCTCCGCCGCAACCCACGGTAGCGGACGGTAGGGGCGCCGCACACCGGGAGCACCCCCAGGCACGATTTCCTCACAGAGTGTGCCGCCTCACCCCAGGCCAGATCCATGCATCGGTCAATGTTCTCGCGGCCTGCCCCGCACACGCGTGAACCGGCCCGCCGGGAACCGGCACATCTCCACCACTTTTCCGGCGGTGTCGTAGCAGGCGTCAGACCATTCTGGCCCATGACCCGACCAGCGACGAGAGCAGCGACGCGCCGAAGAACAGGACGATGAAGGCCAGGTCGAGCTGCACCTGCCCCAGCCGGAGCGGCGGGATCAGCCGCCGCAGGAACCGCAGCGGCGGGTCGGTCACCGTGTAGACCGCCTCCGCGACCACGAGCAGAACACCACGCGGCCGCCAGTCCCGGGCAAAGAACTGGACCCAGTCGAAGATGAGCCGGCCGATGAGGAACAGGATGAACAGCCACAGCAGGAAACCGATGAACTGCAGGATCAGAGTCACAAGGCACAACCTAACGTGTCCGGACCCCGGATCACATGAGCCATCACGAACGAGGTCCGGACAGACGTGAGCGGAGGGCGTCCGCCGCAGCGACCGCCCTCCGCCCAGGTCTCGTGGTGACGGGGATCAGCTCTGGTTGTAGAACCCGCCGCGCCCGTTCGGCTTGTCCGGCGCCACCTGCTCCTCGGCCGCGATCTCCACGTGCTCGGGCGAGAGCAGGAAGACCTTGTTGGTCACCCGCTCGATCGAGCCGTGCAGACCGAAGATGAGCCCGGCGGAGAAGTCGACCAGGCGCTTCGCGTCGGCGTCGTCCATGTCGGAGAGGTTCATGATGACGGGAGTCCCGGCGCGGAAGGCCTCGCCGATGCTCCGTGCGTCGTTGTACGACCGGGGGTGCACCGTCGTGATGCGGCGCAGCTCGGAGGAGGACAGGGCCTCACGCGGCACACCGTCGCGGTGCAGCGGTGTGACCTGTGCGTGCCGGTGGTCCTCCACGTTCTCCTCCAGGCCCTCGTCGTACTCGTCGAGGTACTCCGGCTCGCCCTGATCGTCGGCGAGGCCCAGATACAGCATGGTCTTGCGAAGCGCTCCGGCCATCGCTCTTTCTCCGTTCGTCGCCTGCTGTGCGTCCTTCTGTCGGTCCAGCTGGCCCGTCCAACAGGTCCGGCCTTGACCCCTCGTCGGGGTTGCCTTGACAAAAGTAGCCCGGCGCAATCCGACCCGGAAGTGCGACACGCCGTGCCACGAACAACTTTGCCAAAGTTGTTCAGCGATTGCGCGCTAAAAACGACATCAGTGTGATTTCGCAGGTCAGGAGCGTGCCGTCGGCGTGTCGCGGGGTGCCGGAAGCGGCGGGAAGGCCGTCAAATGAGCGCGATGATGCCAGCCTGGCGGCCTGTTGTGGTAGCGGTCGCGGACGCTCTCCGGTGCGAGAACAGGGCCTGGTCCTCCAGCGTGCAGCGGGGCACCTGTGTGGCCACGACGCCCCGCGCCGCGAGCTGCGCGACCACCCCGGCGGGCAGGTCCAGACCAGGCGTGCCGGCGCTCGTCGTGGCGAACGTCGCCGGGACCGCCGCCGCCACCTCGTCGCGCATCGCCTCGGGCACCTCGTAGCACCGCCCGCACACCGCCGGCCCGACGGCGGCGCGCACGCGCGCGGGGTCGGCGCCGCGCGCGACGAGCGCGTCGAGGGCCCGGTGCACCACTCCGGCCAGCACGCCCTGGCGCCCCGCGTGCGCCACCCCGACCACCCGCGCCTCCGGGTCCGCCAGCAGCACGGGCACGCAGTCCGCGACCAGGACGCCGAGCCCCAGCCCGGGTTCGGCGGTGACCAGGGCGTCGCCCTCCCCCGCCGTCGACGGCGGGACGGGCGCCGCCCACTGCTCGCGCTCGGCGGCACCGAGCGCGAGCACCACGTCGCCGTGCACCTGCGTCGCGAACGCCACCGGCGCGCCGAGCCGCGCGGCGACCCGCGACCGGTTGGCAGCGACCCGCGCGGCGTCGTCGGACACGTTCAGGCCCAGGTTGAGGCCGCCGCCGTCCGACGTCGACCACGGGGACGGCGACACGCCGCCCGCCCCCGACGTGAAGAAGGCGTGCACCCCGTCGCCGAGGTCGACGGGGTGCACGCCTTCGAGGGTCCGGGTGTCGCTCACGGGTGCGAGCGTACCGGGCCGATCACCTGAGGCCGGTCACTTGAGGAAGTCGGGGACGTCCAGGTCCTCGGGCGTCCGGCGCGGGTTCTCGTCGTACAGCGGCGGCACCTCCACGCGGTCGCCCTGCTCGCGCCCGACCTCCTGACGGTTGAACGAGCCCTGCACCACGACGGCCGGCTCGTCCAGCGTGCGCGGCACGTCGTCCGTCCCCTCGTCGTCGATCACGCGCGGCAGCGTCGAGACGGGCGACGGCTGGTGGGTGGGCGGGACCGACGGCGGCATGCCGTTGACGCCCGGCTGCTCGGGGGCACGGCGGGCCGCGTCCGACACGTCGGGCAGCGGCACCGGCGCGGTGGCCGGGCTGCGCGTGCCCGCACCCGTCACCTGGCCGAGCGCACGGCTGTCCTTGCGCTCCTTGGGCAGGCCGCCGTCGAAGCCCGCGGCGATGACGGTGACCCGCACCTCGTCGCCCAGGGCGTCGTCGATGACCGTACCGAAGATGATGTTCGCCTCCGGGTGCGCGGCCTCCTGCACCAGGCGCGCGGCCTCGTGCACCTCGAACAGGCCGAGGTCGCTGCCGCCCTGGATCGAGAGCAGCACGCCGTGGGCGCCGTCGATCGACGCCTCCAGGAGCGGCGAGGAGATCGCCAGCTCGGCGGCCTGCACCGCGCGGTCCTCGCCGCGGGCCGAGCCGATGCCCATGAGCGCGGAGCCCGCGCCCTGCATGACCGACTTCACGTCCGCGAAGTCCAGGTTGATCAGGCCGGGCGTGGTGATGAGGTCGGTGATGCCCTGCACACCGGAGTGCAGCACCTGGTCCGCCGAGTGGAAGGCCGCGATCGCGGACACGTTCCGGTCCGACATCGACAGGAGCCGGTCGTTCGGGATCACGATCAGCGTGTCGACCTCGTCGCGGAGGTTCTCGATGCCGCTCTCGGCCTGCACCGCGCGGCGCCGGCCCTCGAACGTGAACGGGCGGGTGACCACCCCGACGGTCAGCGCGCCGAGCGAGCGCGCGATCCGCGCCACGACCGGGGCGCCGCCCGTACCGGTGCCACCGCCCTCGCCCGCGGTGACGAAGACCATGTCGGCGCCGCGCAGGACGTCCTCGATCTCCTCGGCGTGGTCCTCGGCTGCCTTCTTGCCGACCTCGGGGTCCGCGCCGGCGCCGAGGCCGCGCGTGAGCTCCCGGCCGACGTCGAGCTTGACGTCGGCGTCGGACATCAGGAGGGCCTGTGCGTCGGTGTTGATCGCGATGAACTCGACGCCCTTGAGGCCGACCTCGATCATGCGGTTGACGGCGTTCACACCACCGCCGCCGATGCCGACCACCTTGATCACTGCCAGGTAGTTCTGCGGAGTTGCCACGTCGTCGCCTTTCGATTCGGGTCCCGAGTCCCGACTCTCGTCCCTCCCAAAGTCTCAGGTTGAGGTAGAGGGTTAGAGTTATGTCAGGTTGCTGCTGAGTTCGACGGTAGGTGTGCCGTCGAGGTGTGTCGAAGACATCGTCGCGCGTGTCGCGCACCGATGCACGCAGCAAATCACATGCGTGTCATTTCTGCTGCCGGCGACGCGGCCCGCGACGGCACCGCTCCGACCTGCGACGATCTGGATCGGACGGGATCGGACGGGATCAGAACGCGATCTGTCGGGATCGGTCGGGATCTGTCGCGATCAGTCGGGCGCCCGCGGTCAGTTCGTGACCGGCAGCGCCGGGGACGACACGTCGATCGTGGTCGCCGACGGCTCGGCGCGCAGCAGCGCCTGCGCCACCCGTATCTTGAGCTCGACCTGGTCGCCGCTCCCCCACCGGATCACCCGGCCGTCGGACAGCGTGGTCCGCACGTCGTCCTGCGTCGCGGCGCTCACCGTGCTGATGTCCGCGGCCAGCTTCGGCGGCAGGGCACCGAGGACCGCCAGGGCGGCGTCCATGGCCCGGTGGCCGGCCTCGCCGTCCGACAGGGAGACGGCGATGGACGGCAGCCCGTCCGGGACCTCCTTCACCGTCGCCACCTGCACGCCCTCGGCGTCCATCAGGGCGTGGAGGCCACCCTGCTGGGGCACGGCCGCCACCGGCTCGCGGGACGTGAGGGTCACCGCCAGCCCGTCCGGCCAGACCCGCTCGATCTGCACGTTCTTGACGGCGTTCATCGCGAGGATCTCCTCGCGCAGGCCCACCGTGTCGATCCGCGGCAGCGGTACGCCCGCCCGCCCGGTCACGGCGTCGCGCACCTGCCCGACGTCGATCGTGGTGCCCTGGCCCGTCACCCGCACCTGCTCCGGGTCGAGGGCGAGCAGCGGCGAGAAGAAGGCGGCCCACACCAGCCCGGCCAGCGCCGCGACCGACGCGATGCTCCACCCGAGCCTGCGCAGGAACCGGTGCCGGGCCATCGCCGTGCGTTCGGCGAGCCGGTCGGCGAGCCGGTCGGAGACCACGTCGTCCCGCCCGCCCGGGAAGGCGGCGGGCCGGACCGCGCCGTCCGCCGGCTCCGCGGGCAGGTCGTTCCCGGGCCGGCCCGGGAACCGGAGGGTGCCGGCCTCACCACGTCGCGACCCGGCGGCGCGCCCGGGTGCCTCCTGCACCGGGAGCTCCGGGGACGGGCGGCGCTCGTCCGCCCGCCCCCTGCCGGTCCGGCGCGGCTCGGGACCGCGCTCCGCCGGGTGCTCCTCGTCCGTGCCCCGTTCCGCGGGACCCGCGCCTGCCGGGCCCCGGGCCGCCGCGACCCGGGCCGCCGGGCCCTGTGCTGCTGAGGCCTCGGCTCCCGGGCGCGGCCGTGCCGTGCCCGACGCGCGAGGGCGCGCGGGCGGTCGCATCAGTCCTCGCCCAGCCCCGTGGCCGAACCCGTGGCCACCCGGCCGTTCAGCCGGGCCAGGACGGCGGGGCCGAGCTGGGTCACGTCACCGGCGCCGACCGTGAGCACCACGTCGCCCGGCCGGGCGAGGTCAGCGACGGCGTGCGCGGCGTCGAGGCGGTCCGGCACCGCGTAGGCGGAGCCGTGCTCGGTCATGAGGTCCACGATCGTGCCCGGCGTCACCGACGGGTCGCGCTCCTCGCGGGCCCCGTAGATGTCCGTGACCACCACCTCGTCGGCCGCGGCCAGCTCGTGGGCGAAGCTCTCGGCGAAGATCCGGGTGCGGGAGTACAGGTGCGGCTGGAACAGGACCAGCACGCGACCGCCGTCGGCGATCTCGCGGGCCGCCGTCAGGACCGCCCGGATCTCCGTGGGGTGGTGGGCGTAGTCGTCGATGACGCGCACGCCGTCGGCCGTGCCCTTCTCCTCGAAGCGCCGGCCGGTGCCGGCGAACGCCTCGACGCCCGCGACGGCGCGGGCCGGATCCACGCCCAGCTTCACCGCGGCGATCACGGCGGCGGTCGCGTTGAGCACGTTGTGCTTGCCGGGCACCGACAGCCGCATGGGGATGCCGGGCACGTCGCCCGACACGCCCGCGCCGTCGGCCACCTGCTCGTTGGTGCCGAGCACGTCGCCGCGCAGCACCGCCGTCGTGCCCTCGGACGTGGTCGAGATGTCCGTGACGCGGACGCGGGCCGTGGCGTTCGTGCCGTACGTGATGACGTGCCCGCCGGTGGCGCAGATGGTGGCGCCCACCGAGAGCGAACCCTCGTCGTCGGCGCAGGCGATGAGCCAGCCCTCGGGGACCAGGCGGCGCGCGAACCGGATGAACGCGCCGTTGAACGCCTCCGGGGTGCCGTAGTGGTCCAGGTGGTCGGCCTCGACGTTGGTCACCACCGCGATGGTGGGCGTGTAGTTCAGGAACGAGCCGTCCGACTCGTCGGCCTCGGCCACGAGCACGTCGGAGGAACCCAGGTGACCGCCCGGCGTCGCGCCGTCCGCGGTACGCACGGTGCTGCCGATGGCGTACGAGGGGTCCAGCCCCACCTCGCGCAGGATGGTGGCGATCATGGCCGACGTCGTCGTCTTGCCGTGCGCGCCGGCCACGGCCACGCCGCGCGACCCCTCCATGAGGGCCGCCAGGGCCTGGGAGCGGTGCAGCACGTTCAGCCGCCGGGCGCGGGCCGCGGCGAGCTCCGGGTTGTCCTCGTGCACGGCGCTGGAGATCACCACGGAGTCGACGCCCGCCAGGTGCGCCGGGTCGTGGCCTACCCAGACCTGGACGCCCTCGGCGCGCAGGGCCTCCAGCGTGTCCGACTCGGCGGCGTCGGAGCCCTGCACGGGCACCCCGCGTCCGGCGAGCAGGCGGGCCACGACGGACATGCCCGCCCCGCCGATGCCGATCATGTGGACGCGTCCGAGCCGGGCGACCTGATCCGTCGTCTGATCCGTGACCGTGGTGCTCATGACCTGACCTCCGTGGTGTCGGTACCTGCTGACCGTACGGCTTGCTCGACGAGATCGACGACACGAGCGGCGCCGTCGGTGGTGCCGGCCGACCGGGCGGCCTTGGCCATGACACCGAGCCGCTCGCGGTCCGCGAGCAGCGTGGGAACGTTCCGGGACACCCAGGCGGGCGTCAGGTCCGCGTCGTCCACCAGCACGCCGCCGCCCGCCTCCACCAGCGGGAGCGCGTTGAGCCGCTGCTCGCCGTTGCCGATGGGCAGCGGCACGTAGACGGCGGGGATGCCGAGCGCGGCGTGCTCGGCCACGGAGCCCGCGCCCGAGCGGCAGACCACCAGGTCGGCCACGGCGTAGGCGAGCTCCATCTGCTCGAGGTACTCGCGGACCTGGTAGCGCTCGGGCCCGATGCCGGCGGCCGCCAGCGTCTCGCGCACCTCGTCGGCCTTGCCGCGGCCGGTGAGGTGCAGCACCTGCGCGCCGGTGGCCAGCACCTCGGCCGCGGCACCCGAGACGGCACGGTTCACGTTCAGCGCGCCCGACGAGCCCCCGGTGACGACGAGGGTGGGCAGCGCCGGGTCGAGGCCCAGCTCGGCGGCCGCCCGGGTGCGCACGCCCGCGGCGTCGGCCTCGCGCTCCTGCACGAGGGCCGCGATGGCCTGACGCAGCGGCAGGCCCGTCAGGACGCCGCCGCGCAGCGGCGTACCGGGGAAGGTGAGGCCGACGCGGGCCGCCCACCGCGCACCGAGCTTGTTGGCCAGGCCCGGCCGGGCGTTCTGCTCGTGGATCACGATCGGCACGTCCTTGCGCCGCGCGGCGAGATAGGCCGGGGTGGCGACGTACCCGCCGAACCCGATGACGGCCTGGGCGCCGATCTCGTCGATCGCGTCCTCGGCCGCCCGCACCGCGGAGGCCAGCCGGCCCGGCAGCCGCAGCAGGTCCGCGCTGGGGCGGCGGGGCATGGGCACGCGCGGGATCGGCCGCAGCTCGTAACCACGCGCGGGCACGAGGTCGGCCTCCAGGCCGGTCGTGGTCCCGAGCGCGAGCACGCGCGCGCCGGGCTCCCGGCGCCGCACCTCGTCGGCCACCGCGAGCAGGGGGTTCACGTGTCCTGCGGTACCGCCGCCAGCGAGTACCACCGACACCACTGCTGAGCTCATCATCACCTTCTCGTCGTCGCCCGGACGTACCGTCCGGGCGGTTCGGCGGCGGCCGCCGGGCAGAATCTCGCCACGGAACAAGCCACCGTGCACATTTCTACCGTCTCCGGACCGCGCCGCCCAGCACAGCCAGTGACTTGCGGACGACGCTACCGCGTGCCGCGAGCGCCTTGGCAGCCCCCGGCTCCGTCCGGGCGAACGAGATCACCATGCCCAGGGCGGCCATCGTGGTGATCAGGGCCGAACCGCCGGCCGACACCAGCGGCAGCGGCACGCCGATCACCGGCAGCAGGCCGATCACCACGCCGATGTTCACGAACGCCTGACCCACGATCCAGCACGCCACCGCGGCCGTGGCCACCTTGACGAACGGGTCGGTGTGCCGCCGGATCACCCGGCTCATCGCGAGCCCGAGCACCGCGAACAGGGCCAGCACCAGCACCGTGCCGAACAGCCCCAGCTCCTCCCCGATCACGGCGAAGATGAAGTCGTTGTGCGCCTCGGGCAGGTAGCTCCACTTCTCGCGGCTGCCACCCAGGCCCACGCCCCACAGGCCGCCGGTGCCCAGCCCGAACAGGCCGTGCAGCGACTGGTAGCACTCCGAGGCCTCGTCGCACTCGGCGCCGTAGGTCGCGATGATGCGCTCCAGCCGGTCCCCGGAGCCCTGCTGCAGGATGAACACGTACCCGACCACGAACGCCGCGATCGCGCTGCCGAGCCCCAGCAGGGACCAGGGCACGCCGGCCACGAGGAACGCGCCCGCCACCAGGAGGCCCATCACGAGGGCCGTGCCCAGGTCGCCGCCGGCGAGCACCAGGCCCATCACCGTCACGGCGCCGGGGACGGCGGGCATGATCGCGTGCGACCAGCTCCCCAGGAGCGCCTGCTTGCGGCCGAGCACGGTGCCCAGCCAGACGGCGAGCGCCAGCTTGGCCAGCTCCGAGGGCTGGAAGGACAGCGGTCCGAGCACCAGCCAGTTCTGCTGGCCGTTGCGGATGGAGCCCAGGAAGATCACCGCGACGAGGAGCCCGAGGGCGACCAGGAGCGCCGGGGCCGCCAGCCGCTTGTACCAGCGCACCGGCAGGTGGGCGGCCACCAGCAGCACGGGCAGGCCCATCAGCGCGTACTGCGCCTGCACCAGGAAGGCGGCGTAGGGCGAGTCACCCTCGGCGATGGAGGTCACGGTGGAGCTGGACAGCACCATGATCAGGCCGATCACGGTCAGCAGGCCCGTGGCGCCCACCAGCAGGTAGTAGCTGGAGACGTTGGAGTTCCACTGGCCCAGCCACGAACGCTCAGGAGCGCGGCGGCTCGTTCCCGTCGTGGCCATCGGTGGTCCCTCCTGTGAGCTCCCGCACCACCCGGGCGAACTCCTGACCGCGGTGGGCGTACGAGACGAACTGGTCCTGCGAGGCGCCCGCCGGGGCCAGCAGCACGGTGTCGCCCGGCTCTGCCAGGTCCCGTGCGGCGGTCACCGCCCGGCGCATCACGGTCTCAGTGTCACCGGGATCTATCACGACGACCGGGACCTTCGGCGCGTGTCGGGCCAGCGTGTCGGCCAGCGGGCCGGGGTCCGCGCCGATCACGACGGCGGCCCGCATGCGGTCCGCGCGCGAGGACACGAGCTCGTCGAACGTGGCGCCCTTGGCCAGGCCGCCCGCGATCCACACCACGGTGCCGTGGGCGAAGCCCGCGAGCGAGGCTGCGGCGGAGTGCGCGTTGGTGGCCTTCGAGTCGTTGACGTACGTGACGCCGTCGGCCTGGGCGATGCGCTGGATGCGGTGCTCGCTCGGGCCGAAGGACCGCAGGCCGTCCCGGACGGCCGCGGCAGGCACGCCGTGCGCACGGGCCAGTGCGGCCGCGGCCAGCGCGTCCGCCACGACGTGCGTGGGCACGACGCCGGCCTGGTCGCCGAGCTGGGCGAGGTCGGCCAGGGTGCCGAGCTCGGCGGCGCTCCGGCGCCGGTCGGGGTCGTCGGCGGCGGCGTGGAAGGCGCGGTCCACGAGCACGTCGTCGACCAGGCCGAGGTCGCCGGGGCTCGGGCTGCCGACCGCGAAGCCCACGGCGCGGGCGCCCTCGACCACGTCGGCCTCGCGCACCAGCTCCTCGGTGCGCGGGTCGGCCACGTTGTAGACGCAGGCCACCTGCGCCCGCTCGTAGATCCGCCCCTTGTCCCGGGCGTACGCGTCGAGCGAGCCGTGCCAGTCCAGGTGGTCGGCGGCGACGTTGAGCACGGCGCCCGCCTGCAGCGACATCGTGTGCGTGAAGTGGAGCTGGAAGCTCGACAGCTCCACGGCGAGCACGTCGAGCGCGGGGTCCAGGGCGGCCTCGACGAGGGACCGGCCCACGTTCCCGACGGCGGCGGTGCGCAGGCCCGCGGCCCGCAGGATCGCGGCGAGCATCTCGACGGTGGTCGTCTTGCCGTTGGATCCCGTGACGCCCAGCCACGGCGCCGGCTGGTCGGTGCCCAGACGGTGGACGCGCAGGCGCCACGCGAGCTCGACCTCGCTCCACACGGGCACGCCCGCCGCCAGCGCCGCGGCGACCACGGGGTGGTGGGGCGGGAAGCCCGGGGAGGCGACCAGCAGGTCGGCGGCGGCCAGCACCGCGGCGGCGGCGTCGGCGTCGAGCGCCCCGTGGTCGGCGTCGGACGCGCGGTCGTCCACGGTGACCAGGGAGGCGACCCGGGACTCCAGCACCCCGCGCAGCGCGCGGCCGGTGACGCCCAGGCCGGCGAGGACCACGCGGGCCTCGGCGAGCGGGACGCGCGGCTCGACCACGCCGTAGGTGTCCTGGTCCGACCGGGCCTGCGGGGCCGTGCCGGGCACCTCGGTCACGACGCGACCCACTCGGCGTAGAAGATGCCCATGCCCAGGCCGGCGAGCAGGCCGGCGATGAGCCAGAACCGGATCACGATGGTGACCTCTCCCCAGCCCGACAGCTCGAAGTGGTGCTGGAGCGGCGCCATCTTGAACACGCGCCGGCCGGTCATCTTGAAGAAGCTGACCTGGATCACCACGGACGAGACGATGAGCACGAACATGCCGCCGAGCAGCACGGCCAGCAACTCGGTGCGGCTCAGGATCGACAGGCCGGCCAGCGCGCCGCCCAGGGCGAGCGAGCCCGTGTCACCCATGAAGATCTTGGCGGGGTTGGCGTTCCACCACAGGAAGCCGACGCACGCGCCCGTGACGGCGGCGGCGACGATGGCGAGGTCCTGCGGGTCGCGCACCTCGTAGCAGCGCGGCCCGGCCGTGGCCAGGTACTGGCACGACTGGTTGAGCTGCCAGATGCCGACCAGCACGTAGGCGCCGAACGTGATGATCGAGACGCCGGTGGCCAGCCCGTCCAGGCCGTCGGTGAGGTTCACCGCGTTGGACCACGCGGAGACCAGCAGGTTGGCCCAGATCACGAACAGGATCAGTCCCACGGTGGCCCCCGCGAACGCGAGGTCGAACTCGGTGTCGCGCAGGAACGAGATCTTGGTGGACGCCGGGGTGCGCGAGTTCTCATTGGGGAACTGCAGCGCGAGCACCGCGAACGAGATGCCGACCACGCCCTGGCCGATCAGCTTGGCGCGCGCCGTCAGGCCGAGCGAGCGCTGCTTGCGGATCTTGGTGAAGTCGTCGAGGAACCCGACCAGGCCCAGGCCCGCCATGAGGTACAGCGCCAGCAGCGCCGAGACGCTCGGCAGGCGCTGCGACACGAGCATCGAGGCCGCGACGCCGATCAGGGTGGCCCCGATCATGACGACGCCGCCCATGGTCGGCGTACCGCGCTTGGTGAAGTGGCCCGTGGGACCGTCCTCGCGCACGAACTGGCCGTAGTTCTTGTGGACCAGGAACCGGATGAAGACCGGTGTGCCCAGCAGGGCCACGAGCAGCGCCACCGCGGCGCTGACCAGGATCGCGATCACTTGTTGTTGTCCTTAGCGGTGTTGACCATCGACAGGTGGTCGCCGAGCTCCCAGAGCCCGGAGCCGAGCGACGACTTCACGAGCACGACGTCGCCGGGCTCCAGCAGCTCGTCCAGCAGGGCCTTGGCGGCGTCCAGGTCGGGCACGAAGACCGACTCCGACCCCCAGGACCCCTCCTGCATGGCGCCCTCGTGGATGTGGTACGCACCCTGGCCGACGACGACGAGCTGCTTGATGTTCAGCCGTACCACGAGGCGGCCGATCTCGTCGTGGGCGGCGCGCGCGCCGTCACCGAGCTCACGCATCTCCCCCAGGACCGCCACGGAGCGGCGGGTGCGGCCCGCGAGCACCGCGAGCGTGCGCAGGCCGGCCTTCATCGAGTCGGGGTTGGCGTTGTAGGCGTCGTCGACGACGGTGACGCCGTCGGGCCGCTCGGTGACCGCCATGCGGTGCGGGCTGCGGGGCGTGGCCGCCGAGAGCCGCTCCGCCACGTCGCCGATCGCCACGCCGAGGCGCAGGGCGACCGTCGCCGCCGCGAGCGCGTTGGTCACGTGGTGCGGGCCCACGAGGCTCAGGGCGACCTGGGCGTGCTGCTCGCCGACGTCGCCACCGCCCGCGACGCGGAGCGTGAAGCGGGCCCGGCCCGCCTCGTCGACGGTGACGTCCTCGGCGCGGACGTCGGCGGACGGGATGGTGCCGAACGTCCGCAGCACGGTGCCGGGTGCGGCCCGGTCGGCCATGGCCGCGACGCGCTGGTCGTCGGCGTTGAGGACGACGGTGCCGCCCTCGACGACGCCCTCGACCATCTCGCCCTTGGTCTTCGCGATGGCCTCGACGCCACCGAAGGGGCCGATGTGCGCGACGCCGACCCGGAGCACGATGCCGACGTCGGGCGGCGCGATGCCCGTGAGGTAGGCGATGTTGCCCACGCCGTCGGCGCCCATCTCCAGCACGAGGTACCGCGTGGCGGGGGTGACCCGCAGGACGGTGAGCGGCAGGCCTATCTCGTTGTTGAAGGAGCCGGAGGGCACGATGATCGCGTCGGGTGCGTCGCCCGCCTCGGGGGTCAGGAGCTGGCCCAGCAGGTCCTTGGTGGTGGTCTTGCCGACCGAACCGGTCACCGCCACCACGCGCAGGTCGGCGGCCGTCTCCCGGACGGTCGCCAGGACGTGCCGCGCGAGGTCGCCGAGGGCGGCCCGGGGGTCGTCCACCACGACGGTCGGCACGCCGTCCAGCGCACGGGAGGCCAGCACCAGGACGGCGCCCGCGGCCACCGCGGCGGCCGCGAAGTCGTGCCCGTCCACCCGCTCGCCCGGCAGCGCCACGAAGAGCGCACCGGGTCCCGCGGCGCGCGAGTCGATGATCACCGCCCCCGTGACCGTCACGTCCGGGTCGGCGTGCAGCCTCCCGCCGGTGGCTGCGGCGACCTGCGCCGCAGTCAGCTCGATCATGCCTGTGTCGTCCTCTCGTGCCTGGGGGTCCTGCTGGGGTCACACATGTACCGCGGGGTGCTACGGGTTCCTGGCCGCCAGCGCCGCGCGCGCCTCGACGCGGTCGTCGAGCACGTGGTCCACGCCGGCGATCTCCTGGATCGTCTCGTGCCCGCGACCCGCGACCAGCACCGTGTCGTCCACGCCGGCCGCGAGGATCGCCGCACGGACGGCGTCCGCGCGCGGGGCGACCTCGTGGACCTCCACGGTACGCGAGGCCGGGTCCGCCGCGGCGGCGTCCCCGCCCGGCGCGCCGTGCGGGCGCGCGCCCGCGAGCACCTCGGCCCGGACCTTCGCGGGGTCCTCGTCGTGCGGGTCGTCGTCCGTCACGTAGACGACGTCGGCGCCGCGCACCGCCGCCGCGCCCATGAACGGCCGCTTGCCGGGGTCGCGGTCGCCCGTGGCGCCGAAGACGACGGCGAGCCGGCCCGCCGTCGTCGGGCGCAGGGCGGCCAGGGCGAGCTCCAGGGCCTCCGTGTTGTGCGCGAAGTCGACGACGACGCGCGGCGCGGTGGCGAGCACCTCCATGCGGCCCGGCACCGTGGCGCTCAGGCCGTCGGCGGCGGCGAGCGCCTCGGCGACGTCGCGGACGTCCGAGCCGCCCTCCAGCACCATCGCGACGGCGAGCGCCGCGTTGGCGACGTTGTACCCGCCGGGCAGGGAGGTCGAGGTGCGCAGGGTGCGGCCGTCGCGGTGGGTCAGGGTGAAGGCGGAGCCGGTGCCGGACGGCGCGACGTCGGTGACCGTCCAGTCGGCCGCCTTGCCCGGCCGGGTGGTCAGGGTGGCGACGGGGATCCGCGCCTCGGCGGCCATGCGCTCGCCCCAGGTGTCGTCGACGGTGACGACGCCGCGGCGCGCGTGGGCCGGGGTGAACAGCTCGGCCTTGGCGGCGAAGTACGTCTCGAAGTCGCCGTGGAAGTCGAGGTGGTCCTGGGTCAGGTTGGTGAACCCGGCGACGCCGAACACGACGCCGTCGACGCGGTGCTGGGCCAGGGCGTGGGACGAGACCTCCATGGCGAGCGTGCGCACGTGGTCCTCGCGCATGGCGGCGAGCAGGGCCTGCAGGTCGGCGGCCTCGGGGGTGGTGAGGGTGCTCGGGATGACGCGGTCGCCGGAGCGGGTCTCGACGGTGCCGATGAGGCCGCCCGTCCAGCCCAGGGCCCGCAGCAGGTGGTCGAGCTGGTAGGTGGTGGTGGTCTTGCCGTTGGTGCCCGTGACGCCGAAGGTCATCAGGTCCTCGGCGGGGTTGCCGAGCACCCAGGCGGCGACCTGGCCGAGGATCGCGCGGGGGTCGTCCGCGACGACGACCGGGACGCCGAGGTCTGCTGCCTGCTCCGCCCCGCGCGCGTCGGTGAGGATCGCGGCCGCACCCCGGGCGACGGCGTCGGCGGCGAACTGGGCGCCGTGCGCGCGGGCTCCGGGGAGCGCCACGAACAGGTCTCCCGGCCGGACCACCCGGTTGTCCGAGGCCACGCAGGTCACCGCGGCATCTGCGGGTTGACCTGGGGCGATGGTGAGGCCGAAGGCGACGGCGAGGTCCGCGACCTGGCGCGCTGTCGTGGCGGCCGGGCGGATCCGGTCGAACGGGGATGTCACGGAGAAGAACCTACCGCTTCCAGGGCCGGGGTCTCGTCCGCGATGCCGGGGCCGGGTGGTGGTTGTGTGATGGTCCGGGTCACGTGGGCCGTGCGGAGCGGGGCGGTGGCCGGGCGAAGGTCTCCCGCGCAGAGGTGTTGCTGCGCGTAGACGTTGTCGACGCACAGCAACACGCTCTCGGCACCAGCGCTTTCCCCGCGGCCTACCCGCGCGCGGACCCGTCCCGGTCTCACGGCGAGACGGAGGTCACCGCGCCAGCAGCGGCGGCAGGACCGTGCCCTCCTGCGCGGACGCGTGCAGGTGGCAGGCCACCAGACGGCCGTCCTCGCCCTGTGCCGTGCGGCCCAGCACGGGCAGCTCGGTGCGGCACACGTCCATGGCGTGCGGGCAGCGCGGGGCGAACGGGCAGCCGGGCTCGCGCCGCGACAGGTCCGGCGGGGCGCCCGGGATGCCGGTCAGCTCGCGCCGCGGCCCGTGCAGGGGCGGGAACGAGCCCAGCAGACCCGCCGAGTACGGGTGCCGCGGGCGGGTGTACACGTCCCGCGCGGCCGCGGTCTCCACGATCTCGCCCGCGTACATGACGGCGATCCGGTCGGCGACCTCCACGAGCAGGGAGACGTCGTGCGTGATGAGCACCACGGAGAAGCCGAGCCGCTCGCGCAGCTCCATCACCTGTTCCAGGATCTGGCGCTGCATGACCACGTCGAGGGCCGTGGTGGGCTCGTCCATGATCAGCACCTGGGGTTCCAGGGCGAGCGCCATGGCGATCATGACGCGCTGCCGCATGCCGCCGGAGAGCTGGTGCGGGTAGGCCCGCAGCCGGTCGACGGAGATGCCGACCAGGCGCAGCAGCTCCGCGGCCCGCTCCCGGGCCTCCTCGCGCCGCAGCCGGGGCCGGTGCGCGAGGATGCCGTCGACGATCTGCTTCTCGATGCGGAACACCGGGTTCAGCGAGCTCATGGCGCCCTGGAACACGATGGCGATGTCGCGCCAGCGGGCGGCGCGCAGCTCGGCGTCGGACAGGGCCAGCAGGTCCGCGCGCTCGCCGTCGCGGTTCGTGAGCCACACCTCGCCACCCGTGATGAGGCCGGGTGGCGGCAGCAGCCGCGTGGCCGCGTACGCGAGGGTCGACTTGCCGCAGCCCGACTCGCCCGCCAGGCCCAGCACCTCGCCGCGGTGCAGCGTGAGGGAGACCTCGCGCAGCACGTGGGTGGGGTCGCCGCCGAACCCGTAGTCGACGCTGAGGTCGCGGACCTCCAGGACCGGCTCGGACGGCGCCACGGGCGCGGCGGCCGCCGGCGTCGTACCTGTCTGGGTGCTCATGTCCGTGCCTCCCGCACCACCGGGGTGAACCCCACGCGCGGCCGGATGCCCCGGCGGCGCAGCGAGCGCGCGTGCAGGCCGGTGGACCGCAGGCGGGGGTTGACGATCTCGTCGATACCGAAGTTGACCAGGGTCAGCGCCATGCCGAGCAGCGCGATGCACGCCCCGGCCGGCACGAACCACCACCAGGCGCCGCGCTGCAGCGCCAGGTTGTTCTGCGCCCAGAACAGGATGGTGCCCCAGTTCCACTCGCTCACCGGCGTGATGCCGATGAACGACAGGGTGACCTGGGACAGCACCGCGAACGTCACGGTGCCCACGAACCCGGAGGCGATCACGGCGGTCAGGTTGGGCAGCACCTCGGCCAGGACGAGGCGCCAGGTGCGCTCCCCGTTGGCCCGGGCCGCCTCGACGAAGTCCCGCTTGCGCAGGGACAGCGTCTGGGCGCGCATGACCCGGGCGCCCCACGCCCAGCCGGTCGCCCCGATGACCAGCGCGACGGTGAGCCCGCCCGCGGACGGGAGCTGCGCGGCGATCAGGATGATCAGCGGCAGCTGCGGGATGACCAGGAACATGTTCGACAGCGCGGACAGCGACTCGTCGCCCACCCCGCCGACGAACCCGGCGGTCACGCCCACGAGCACGCCCACGACGGTGGCGCTCACCCCGGCGACCAGGCCGACGACGAGCACCCCGCGGGCGCCGACGATGATCTGGGACAGGATGTCGCGCCCCGTGTGGTCGGTGCCGAGCCAGTGCGCGCCCGAGGGCGGGCTGAGCAGCGCGTCGCTGACCTGGTTGGGGTCGTACGGGCTGATCCACGGGCCCAGCAGGGCCAGCAGCGTGAAGAACCCGAGGATGGCCAGGCCGGTGACGACCTTGCCGTTGCGCAGGAACAGCAGCTGGTTCCTCATCGGTCCTCCGTCCGGGTGCGGGGGTCGAGCAGGGTGTAGGCGAGGTCGGCCACCATGTTCGCCACGAGGACGGACAGGGTGATGACCAGGAAGCAGCCCTGCATCAGCGGGTAGTCGTGGGTGGAGACGGCCTGGTAGAGCGTGTAGCCGATGCCCTGGTAGGAGAAGACCATCTCCATGATGAGCGTGCCGCCCACGACGAAGCCGAGGGACAGCGCGAAGCTGGAGACCTGCGGCAGCACGGCGTTGCGGGCGGCGTAGCCGAGCATGACCTGCCGCTCGGCCAGGCCCTTGGCGTGCGCGACGGTGACGTAGTCCTCCGACGAGACGGTCACCATCATGTTGCGCATGCCGAGCACCCAGCCCGCCACGGAGGACAGCACGACGGTCAGCGCGGGCAGGAACCCGTAGTAGACGACCGAGCCGATGAACTCGCCGGTGAACGCGGGCACCAGCCCGCGGTCGTAGCTGCCGCTGGACGGGAACCAGCCCAGGTTGACCGACAGCACGGCGATCGTGATCAGGCCCAGCCAGAAGTACGGCACGGCCTGGAAGAACGTGGCCACGGGCAGCAGCCCGTCGGCCCAGGTGCCGCGGCGCCAGCCGAGGAACGTGCCGATGAGCGAGCCGATGACGAACGCGATGATCGTCGCGACCCCGACCAGGCCCACGGTCCACGGCAGCGACTGGTTCACGATCTCGGACACCGGGGTCGGGAAGTGCGTGAAGGACAGCCCCAGGTCGCCGCGCAGCAGCAGGCCCCAGTAGTCGACGTACTGCTGCCACAGGCTGGTGTCCTGGTCGAGCCCGAACAGGACCCGGAGCGAGTGCTCGGCGTTGCTGTCGATCCGGCCCTGCATGCGGCCCAGCAGGGCCGTGACGGGGTCACCCGGCAGCATGCGCGGGATGAAGAAGTTGATGGTGATCGCGGCCCACGCGGTCAGCGCGTAGAAGGCGACGCGGCGCAGCAGGAACCTCATGCGGCCGCCTCCCCGTCCCCGGCAAGGTTGCCGGCAGCGTGGCCGACGGCGGGCCCGACGTCGGGCCGTCCCTCCCGCTCGGAGTACCCCCAGCACGCGGCGGACCGCCCGGGGGCGACCTCGATCAGCTCGGGTGTCTCGGTGCGGCACAGGTCGGTCGCGTACGGGCAGCGCGGAGCGAACCGGCAGCCGGGCGGCGGGTCCACGAGGCTCGGCGGCTCGCCGCCTGTGCCCTGCTCGCGCACGGCGGCGGCGCCGGTCCCGGCGAGGTCGTCGGGGTCGGGCGCCGAGGCGATCAGGAGCCGCGTGTAGGGGTGCAGCGGCTCCTGGGTGACCGACTCGCTGTCGCCGGTCTCCATGACCTGCCCCGCATACAGCACGGTGGTGCGGTCGGCGAAGTAGCGCGCCGAGGCGATGTCGTGCGTGATGTACAGGACGGCGATGCCGAGCCGGTCGCGCAGGTCGGCCAGCAGGTTGAGGATGCCGAGCCGGATGGAGACGTCCAGCATCGAGACGGGCTCGTCGGCGAGCAGCACCTCGGGCTCCGCGGCCAGCGCCCGCGCGATGGCGATGCGCTGCCGCTGCCCGCCGGACAGCTCGTGCGGGAACTTGTCGACGTACCGCGCCGCGGGCGTGAGGTGCACGCGCTCCAGCAGCTCGGTCAGGGCCGCCTCCAGCTCGGCGCCCCGGAGACGCCCGCCCGTGGACTGGCTGCGGTGCAGCCGCAGCGCGCGGGTGAGCGTGTAACGCACGGGGTGGACCGGGTTCAGGGAGGCGAACGGGTCCTGGAAGATCATCTGCACGCGTCGCACGTACGCGCGAAAGGCCCGCCGCCCCCGCAGCCGGACGTCGGTGCCCTCCAGCAGCACGCGACCGGCGGTGATGGGGATCAGCCCGGCCAGGAGGCGGGCGACCGTGGACTTGCCGGACCCCGACTCCCCCACCACGGCCAGGACCTGGCCGCGGTGGAGCTCGAGGTCCACGCCGTCCACGGCGTGGATCGCCCGGGCGGGCGAACGGCCGCTGACGCGACGTCCGCCCGCCCGGAAGTGCTTGGTGAGGCCGTGCGCGGCCAGCACCGGTGTGCTCTCGCTCATCAGCCGTCCGCAGGCTCGAGGTTCATCAGGATCTGGGCGGCCTGCACCCCCGTGGGCTGGGGCTGGTTGTAGGGGTCCTCCTCGGAGGGCCAGCCCACGTAGTTCTGCGTCGAGTACTGCGCGGTGGCCGGGCGGGTCCAGATCGCGATGCCCGGCACCTCCTCGACGAACACCTTCTGGATGGTGGCGAGTGCCTCGGCGCGCGTGGCGTCGTCGGGGGCCGCGGCGTAGGCAGCGAGCGCCTCGGTGGCCTCGTCGTTCTGGAAGCGGCCGAAGTTCCAGGTGGCCGGGTCGCCGAGCTTCTCGTAGTGGGCGCCGTCCATGATGTCGGAGTACATGTCCCAGGGGGTGGCGCCGCCGTCGGTCCAGTGCAGGGTGGCCTGGAAGTCGCCGCCGGGGATGACGTCGGCGAACCAGCCGTCCTGGTTGACGGGGTTGACGGTGGCGGTGGCACCGAGCTCGGCCGCCGAGTTCTTGATGAGGTCCAGCGCGGTCAGGTAGTCGTTCCAGCCGGCCGGGTTGACGAGCTCGAAGGTGACGTCCTCGCCGTCGGGGTCCACGAGCTGCTCGCCCTCCCAGGTGTAGCCGGCGTCCTCGAGGAGGGCGCGGGCGCCCTCGACGTCGACGGCGTACTCCTGGCCGGCGTACTCGTCGGAGAGGAACTCCTCGCCGGCGGGCAGCGGCAGGCCGGTGACGCTGGTCAGGGCGGGGTTGACGCCCGAGGTGGCGACGTCGACGAGCTCCTGGCGGTCGATCACCATGTTGAGGGCCTGCCGGAACGCCTTGTCGTCGAACGGCTTGGTCTCGTTGTTCAGGTAGAGCACGTCGATGCCGAGGCCACCGGCGGCGTACTGGTGGTAGTGCTCCGGGTCCTGGGCGATGTAGACGTTCTCGAAGTCGGCGATGAACGTCCAGCCCCACTGCGCCTCACCGGTGGTCAGGGCGGTGGTCAGGGCGTTGTTGTCGTTGTACGACGAGTACCGGATCTCGGGGACGGCCGGCTCGCCGCCCCAGTAGTCGTCGCGGGCCACGACGGTGGCGGCCTGCGGCGTCCAGGACTCCAGCGTGTACGGGCCGGTGCCCACCGGGTCAAGGTTGGTGTCGGTGGTCGGGTCCTCGACGTCGGCCCAGATGTGCTCGGGCACCATCACGAGGTCGTACAGCTTGGACTGGTTGACGAACTGCCCGGCGGTGAACGTGACGGTGACGGTGCTGCCGTCGGTCTCGATCGTGTCGTAGGGCAGGGCCGCGGCATTGAGCGCCTCGAAGTCCTTGCGCAGCTGGATGGAGAACGCGACGTCCTCGGCGGTGAACTCCTCGCCGTCCGACCAGGTGACGCCCTCGCGGGGCGTGATGACGGCCTGCGTGAAGTCCTCGTTCCACTCCACGCTCTGCGCGAGCCAGGGCTCCGGCTCCTCGGAGGGGCGGGCCTGGTTACGCATCATCAGCGGCTCGTAGATCGTGAACGCGTAGCCGAGCGAGAGCGCCGACGAGCCGGTGGCGAACGGGCTGTGGTTCTCGGTCTGGACGCCGTTCGGCATGCCGACGGTCAGGGTCTGTCCCCCGCCGCCCGCGGTGGTGGTACCGCCGCCGCCACCGCCGCCGCAGGCGGTGACCAGCAGCGCGATGGCCGCCGCGGCTGCCGCCGCTGCGACGGGCCTGCGATTCCTCACGCGAAAACTCACGGTGTGCCTCCTTGCACTCCTCCCGCAGTGCGCGGGACGGATGGGTGGTTGTCGTTACTGGGCTCCGGTTCCGGGGGCGTCCCCGGGCCGGACGGTCAGGTCGTTGGTCAGGCGCAGGTCGGCCACGGACCTGCCGGTGCGCAGCCGGTAGGTGCCCGGCGGCGTGGTCCAGCCCCGGGCCTGCGGGTCCCACACCTGCAGCGCGCGGGGCGAGACCGGGACGGGCACGGTGACGCTGCTCATGGCCGGGACGTCGGCGACCGCGAAGCCGCCGAGCCAGCGCACGGGGCGGCGGGGACCGCCGTCGGGCGCCTCGACGTACACCTGGACCACCTCGCGGCCCGCGCGCCGGCCCGTGTTCCGGACCGTCGCGTAGACGGTGAGGGTCGCGGGGGCGTCGTGGGCCTCGCCCCGGGCGAGCACGGCGTCCTCGTACTCCCAGGTGGTCCAGCCGAGGCCGTGCCCGAAGGGCGCGGCCGGGGCGGGGGCGTCCGGCCCGGCGTCCAGCCGGCGCTCCCAGGCCCGGTAGCCCACGTCGGTGCCCTCGGCGTACTCGACGACGCCGGCCACGGGCCGGGCGTGCGGCACGGGGACGTCCTCGTGGCAGGCGGGCAGCGTCCACGGCAGGCGGCCGGACGGCTCGGTGAGGCCGGTCAGGACGTCGGCGAGCGCGGTGCCGGCCTCCTGGCCCGGGAGCCAGCCCCACAGCACGGTGGGCACGTCGGCCAGCCACGGGAGCAGCACGGGCGCGCCCGCGTTGACCACCACGACGGTGCGCGGGTTGACGGCCGCCACGCGACGCACGAGCTCGTCCTGGTTCCCCGGCAGGTCCAGGTCGGGCCGGTCGTAGCCCTCGGACTCGACCTCGGCGGTGGTACCGACCAGCACGACGGCGACGTCGGCCGCCGCAGCGGCCTCGACGGCGGCGGCGAGGTCGTCCTCGGCCGAGGGGCCGGGCAGCCGGTGCACCAGCGCGGCGCGGACGAAGTGCCCGTAGCCCACGGCGTGCACCACCTGGAGGGTCGCGTCGAGGTCGGCGGCGCCGCTCACCGGCGCGAGCGCCGCGATCGGGTGGTTGTGCCCGGAGGAGAGCACGACGTCCTCGTCCACCCGGGTGGCGCCGGCCGCGACCTCGGCCCCGTCCACCAGCACCCGGTGGATGCCGACGGTGCCCACGCCGAGCTCGTGCCCGCCGGGCTCGTCGAGCCGCACGGTGGCGCGCAGGCGGACGGCGTCGGCGTCGGGCCGCACGTCCTGGAGCCAGCCGGTCCACGTCGTGGTGGTGTGCTCCGTCAGGACGCTGCCGTCGGCGGCCAGGAGCGTCACGCGCAGGCCGGGTTCGCCGGTGACCGGGTCCGTGCAGCGGTCGATGTCGAGCTCCGGCGGGTTGCGCAGGGCACGCGCGCCGGCCAGCAGCGTCACCTGCGAGCCGGGCGGCAGCGCGGCGCGCAGCTCGTCGGCGGGGTAGGTGAGCCGGTCGGGGCGCACGAACGAGGAGCCGCCGCCCTGGAAGAACGGCTCGACGGCCGCGGGGCCCAGCAGCGCGACGCGCAGCGGCCGGGCCGCGTCCTGCACCAGCGGCACCAGGCCGGCGTCGTCCTTGAGCACCACCACGGAGCGGGCCGCGAGCTCGCGCAGCAGCACCGCCGACGCCGCGGGCGCACCCTCCGGTGCACCGGGCCCCGGACCCTGCGCGGCGAGGCCCGCCCCCTGGGCGACGGCGGCCGCGATGGTCGCGTGCGGCGTGGCCCCCGGGTCGGGGAGCGTGAGCCGCCCCGTGCGCCGGGCCAGGCGCAGCAGGCGCAGCACCTTGTCGTCGAGCTCGGACTCGGCCACCTCGCCGGAGCGGACGGCGTCCAGCAGGCCGTCGCCCCAGGCGCCGTCGGGCCCGGGCATCTGCAGGTCCAGGCCGCCGCGCACCGCGGGCGCCACGGACTGCGTGGCCACCCAGTCGCTGACGAACAGGCCGTCGTAGCCCCACTCCTCCTTGAGGAGGTCGACCACGAGCGGGCGGTGCTCCAGGAGCGGCGCCGCGACGCCCTGCGTGTCGGCGCCGTTGTAGG
This sequence comes from Promicromonospora sp. MS192, assembly GCF_049532985.1. Classification (GTDB taxonomy): domain Bacteria; phylum Actinomycetota; class Actinomycetes; order Actinomycetales; family Cellulomonadaceae; genus Promicromonospora. Next base: position 2,741,978 of record NZ_CP186693.1, read on the forward strand.
CGCCCATCACCGACCACGGGTTGACGTCCCGCACGAGCCGCTCGAACGGTGCCAGGTAGACCTCGCGGAGGGTCCGCTCGTCGAGGCGCGCGAGGTAGCGGGTGCGCTCGGTCTCCGAGTCGTTGGCCACGTAGTGCTTGACGCACATGCCGACGCCGTGCGCCTGCGCGGCACCGACGAGGGCCACCGCGATCTCGGCCGTCAGGTGCGGGTCCTCGGAGTAGCACTCGAAGTGCCGGCCGCCCACGGGGGTGCGCTGCAGGTTGACCTGCGGGGCGAGCACGACGTCGACGCCGTGCCGGCGCGCCTCGGCGGCGAACAGCGCCCCCGCCCGCGCGGCCAGGCCGAGGTCCCACGTGGCCGCGAGCGCCGACGGCGCGGGAAACATCGCCGAGGTGCCGCCGTCCGGTCCGCGCACGCCCACGGGGCCGTCGGACATCACCACGGGCTCGAGCCCGAGGCGGGGCACCGCCGTCGTCGCCCACATGGACGCGCCCACGACGAGCGACACCTTCTCCTCGGCGGACAGCTCCTGGAGGAGGTCGAGCAGCTCGGGCTCGGGGGCGACGGCTTGCGCGGTTGCAGCCTGCGATGACACGTGCGACTCCGTTCGGCGGTGGACGGCTGCCCGCATTCAATCACACTTACTTACTGGTTAGTAAGCCCGTTCACCCCGTATCGTGAGGGCATGTCAGACGCGACGGAGCAGGCTGCCGGGCAGGCTGCGGCACAGGGCAAGCGACCGAACCGGGCCCACCGCCGCGAGGAGATCCTCGCCGCGGCCACGCGGGTGTTCGGCTCGAAGGGCTATCACCAGGGCTCCCTCGGCGACGTCGCCGCCCAGGTCGGGATCACCCACGCCGGCGTGCTGCACCACTTCGGCAGCAAGGACAAGCTGCTGTGGGCAGTGCTGGAGTACCGCGACCGCGTGGACGTGCAGCACCTGGAGGGCAAGCACATCCCCGGCGGCATGGACCTGTTCCGGCACCTGGTGACCACCGCGCGCCTGAACGCCGACCGGCGCGGCATCGTGCAGGCGTACGCGGTGCTCACCGGGGAGTCGGTGACCGACGGGCACCCCGCCTCCACCTGGGTCGCGGAGCGGTTCACGGTGCTGCGCGGCGAGATCGCGCAGGCCGTCCGCGCCGTGGCGGAGGAGCGCTCCGTGACCCTGCCCGAGGGCGAGCCCGAGCGCGCCGCCGCCGCGGTGATCGCCGTCATGGACGGCCTTCAGCTCCAGTGGCTGCTCGACCCGGAGGCCGTGGACCTCGCGTCCGCCACCGGCTTCGCCATCGAGTCGATCCTCACGGCCACGCTGGGCGGCCCCGTGCGGATCACGGGCGCCTGACCCGCGTCACCGCCCGGTCGTCACCACTCAGCCGTCACCGCCCGGTCGTCACCACTCGGTCTTGAGCCGCTTGCCCTGCGTGGTGCTCGGCGGCACGTCCATCTTCTGCAGCGTGAACCCCATGATGTCGCTGAACACCGGGGCCGCGACGTCACCGCCGAAGATCGAGCTGTGCGGGCTCTTGAGGAACACGGCGACCGTGTACCGCGGGTCGTCGGCCGGGGCCACGCCGATGAACGACGCCATGTAGGTCCAGCCGTTCCCCGCGGGCATCTGGGCCGTACCCGTCTTGCCCGCGACGCGGTACCCCGGCACGGCCGCGTTCACGCCCGTACCGCCCTCCTCCGTGACGGTCTCCATCATCTGCAGGAGCGTGTCGGCGGTCTCCTCGGAGATCACCCGCTCCCCCGGCGCGCGCTCGGCCGGCGTCGTGGTGCCGTCGGGGCTGGTCGACCCCTCGAAGAGCGTCGGCGTCATCCGCACGCCGCCGTTGGCCACCGTCGAGAACACGCTGGTGGCCTGCATCGCGTTCACGGACAGGCCCTGGCCGAACAGCACGGTGTACTGGGTGCGGCCGTCCCAGTCCGCGACGTCGTCGGGCGGCATGAGGCCCACCGACTCGCCCGGCAGGCCCAGGCCGGTCGGCTGCCCGAAGCCGAACTTCTCCAGGTAGTCCTGCCGCTCCTGCAGCGGGATCTTCTCACCGACCTGCACGGTGCCGGTGTTCGACGACTGCGCCAGCACGCCCGTGAGCGTGAGCCGCTGCGTGGGGTGCTGGTGCGAGTCGTGGAAGGTCTGGCCGTTCGGCGTCGTGAAGCTGTACGGCACCACGAACTGGCTGTCGGGCGTCCAGTGGCCCGCCTCCAGCGCCGCCGCCATGGTGATCACCTTGCCGGTGGAGCCCGGGTCGAAGACGTCCTTCACGGCGCGCGAGCCCTGGGCGACCGCGGCCGTCGAGCGGTCGTTCGGGTTCACGGAGCCCGAGTCGGCGAGCGCGACGAGCTCGCCCGTGCGCACGTCCTGCACGATCGCGATGCCGTACTCCGCGCCCGTGGCGCGCTGCGCCTCGTCGACGGCGTCCTGCGCCTTCCACTGGATGTCGTGCACCAGGGAGAGCTGGACGTCGTCGCCCGGCACCGCCGGGACCGACTCCTGGCCCGCCGTCGGGATGCGCAGGCCGTCGAGGCTGCGCTCGTACGTGTCCGATCCGGCGGTGCCGGCCAGGAGGTCGTCGTACGCCGCCTCGATACCGCCCTGACCGACCTGCTCGTCGTTCACGAAACCCACGAGCGACCCCGCCACCGTGCCCGACGGGTAGGTGCGCCGGGAGGTCAGGTCGGTCCGCACGTAGGCCCTGATCCCCAGGTCGGCGATCGCGCGCTGCACCTCGGGCACCACGTTCTTGGCCAGCACCTCGTACCGGGACTCGCCCACCAGCCGGGCCGCGAGCTCGTTCTTGGGCACGTCGAGGATCGGCGCCAGGAGCTGGGCGATGCCCAGGGCGCCGTCCTCCACCTCCTTGCCGTCCACGGTCGGGCGGCCGGAACCGCGGAAGTCCTTGATCGCCTTGGGGTCGCCGATCACCGTGTACCGGTCCACCGACGTCGCGAGCACGACACCGTTCGCGTCCGTGATGTCGCCACGGTGGGCAGGCGTGACGGCCGTCGCCGTCCGGCGCTGCTCGGCGTCCGCCGCGAGGCTCGGCCCCTCGATGATCTGCACGTGGACCAGCCGCACCAGGAACACGAGCACCACCACCGCGGCGATGCCCACCAGCCAGCGTTGCCGCAGCTCCGGTCGCCCCGGGCTCGGCGGCAGCGGGCGGGCCACCCGGGAGCGGGCGGGGCGGGTCTGGGTGGCGGGCGCCTTGGTGGTCGGCCTGGTGCCGCCGGGCGCCTGAAAGCCCAGCCGTGTGCTGGTCGCACGGGGCTGGGCCTTGCGGGGCTCGGGCTTGCGGGGCTCGGGCTTGCGTTGCTGAGTCGTGCGTGGCTGAGTCGTGCGTGGCTGGTTCTTGGCCGGCTTGCGCGGCGACGCCGCGCCCTGGCGGGGCGCGCCCTGCCCGCGCGGCTGCGCGGTCCGCGGCTGACCCGCACGCTGCTGCCCGGCACGCGGCTGCGCGGAACGGGAGCCGGCAGCGCGCCCCGTCGGGGTGCGCTGCCGGCCCGGGTCCGACGTCGGCCGCGTCACTGGTTCGCGCCCTTCACCACCTTGCCGGTACGGATACTGACCATGGTGGGGTTCTCGGCCGGGACCATCCCCAGGCTGCGGGCCTTGTCCGGCAGGCCGGTCTCGGCGGCCCGCAGGTCCTCCTGGAGGCCCTGCACGTCCTGGGCGGTCTGCGCGACGTCGCTCTGGAGCTGCGCCATCTCGTACGAACCCCGCGCGAGAGTGGTGTTCAGCACGAGCACCGCCACCAGCGACACGATCATCAGGGTGGCGCACAGCACGAAGAACGGCACGCGGCTCTTGGCGTGCAACGGGGCCCGGACGATGTCCAGGCGGCGGCCGCGCTGCGCGGCACCCCCGGAGATCGCGGTCAACGGGGCCCGGCGGGTGCGGGGCTGCTCGACGGGACGGGCGGCGCGGGCCGTCGCAGCGTTCACGGCGCTCATCGGCGGTCCTCCTTCGCGGTGTGGTGCTGGGTGGTGCGGTCCATCAGGTGCTCGGGCGTGGGGCGCAGGCGCCGTGCGGCGCGCAGGCGCACGGAGGCGGAGCGCGGGTTGCGCTCCAGCTCCTGCGCGTCGGCCTCCTCCGCGCCCCGGGTGAGCGCCTCGAGATAGGGCTTGTGCGTCTCGGGTTCGACGGGCAGCCCTGACGGTGCGGACGACGTGGTGCCCCGCGCGATGGCGCGCTTGACGATCCTGTCCTCCAGCGACTGGTACGACTCGACGACGATCCGGCCGTCCACGGCGAGCGCCTCGATCGCGGCGGGCACGGCGCGTTCCAGCACCTCGAGCTCGCCGTTCACCTCGATCCGCAGCGCCTGGAAGGTGCGCTTGGCCGGGTGACCGCCGGTCTTGCGGGTCGCAGCCGGGATCGTGGCCCGCAGCAGGTCCACGAGCTCGCCGCTGCGGTCCCACTCCCGCTCGGCCCGGCGTCGGACGACGGCCCGGGCGATCTTGCCCGCGAACCGCTCCTCGCCGTACTCGCGCAGGATCCGTGCCAGGTCGCGCTCGTCGTAGGTGTTGAGCACGTCCGCCGCCGTCAGGCCCCGGGTGGGGTCCATGCGCATGTCGAGCGGGGCGTCCTGGGCGTAGGCGAAGCCGCGTTCGGTCTCGTCGAGCTGCAACGAGGACACCCCGAGGTCCATGAGCACGCCCTGGACGGCGCCGCCGGCGTGCTCGTCGACCACCTCGGTGATCTCGTCGTACACCGCGTGCACCGGCGTGAACCGGTCGCCGAACCGGGCCAGCCGGGCACCCGCGAGCGCGAGGGCCTGCGGGTCGCGGTCGATGCCGATGACGCGCGCGGTCGGGACCTGGTCGAGCACGGCCTCCGTGTGGCCGCCCATACCGAGCGTGCAGTCCACGAGGACCGAGCCGGGCTCGGTGAGCGCGGGGGCGAGCAGGTCGACGCAGCGCTGGAGCAGCACCGGGAGGTGACGGTCGGCGGCATCGCCGCCGACGGGTCCGGGACGGTCGTCGGTCGCGTTCATCGGTGCCTCCTCTCCTGCTCTGCCCTGCTGCGTGGCGTCCTGCCGTACGTCCTGTCCTGCGGCCGCCGGGTCCGGCCGGGCCGTCCGGCCGGGTCTCCCTCCGCACGGTTCCGGCGGCGGGGAAGTGCGCCGGATCCTGCGGGAGGAGGCCTGGCCGTACGGCCGTCCGCCTCGCCCTGCACGCCTGTCTGGAAGCCTGTCTAGAAGCTCAGCCCGGGGAAGATCTCCTCGGCCTGGTCGATGTAGTCGGGTTCGGTCTGCTCCTGGTAGGTGGCCCAGGCCTGCGCGTCCCACACCTCCACGCGGGTGCCGACCCCGATCACGACCACCTCGCGGTCCAGGCCGGCGTACTCGCGCAGGTGTGTCGGGATGGAGACCCGGCCCTGCTTGTCCGGTACTTCGTCGCTCGCTCCCGCCAGGAAGTTTCGCGTGTAGTCCCGTGCAGCCTTGCTCGTCACCGGCGCCTGCCGGATCTGGGTGTAGATCTGCTGGAACTCGTCCATCGGGAGAAGAAAGAGGCACCGCTCCTGCCCTTTGGTCATGACCAGACCGCTGGACAGACGCCCCCGGAACTTGGCGGGAAGGATCAGTCGGCCCTTCTCGTCCAGCTTCGGGGTGTACGTCCCGAGGAGCAGACCCAGACCCGCGAAACCTTCGGCCATCGCAGTCATGGGCCAGCACCTCCTTTCGCTCCCGCATGCTCCACGCTACTCCACTTTCCACCACCACACTCGGAAAAACCGTGGGGAGAACTACCCACCAGCCCTCAATGCGCAGGTCAAAGAGGTAAAGAGCAAGTGGAGGGAATTGATGTCCGGCGTGGCGTGGAATGTCGGAGTCCCCCGGTCGGGAGCCGCACTCCCCCGGGCCTCCCCGGCCCTGGCAGCGGCACTGCGGCACCGGGCCAAAAGCCGTTCCAGGAACTGTGAAGACCGCGTGACGCAGACAACAGAGTGCTTTACATCTCTACTACGCTGGACCAGCCGGGCGAACGTCAGCCGCCCGCGTCCCCAGACAGCGCGCTCGCGCGCCAGACACGGCCTGACTACCCGGCCCGATGGAGGTCTCTCCCTGTGCACACGGAACCCGCCACGCCCGGCCTCGCGGAACCACAGTTCGGCGGCGGGCCAGGCACCCAGGCAGCGCCCGGACCGGGCGCGCTGGACGAGCTGGTCGAAACCATGGCCCGCGTCCGCGGAGCCGTCGAGTCGGTCGTGACGGGCCGGCCCGGGCTGGCCGACATCACGCTCGCCGTCCTCCTGGCCGAGGGCCACCTCCTCGTCGAGGACGTCCCCGGCGTCGGCAAGACCACGCTCGCCAAGGCGATCGCCCGCAGCATCGACTGCCACGTGGGCCGCATCCAGTTCACGCCCGACCTGCTCCCCAGCGACCTCACGGGCGTCAACATCTTCCGCACCGGCAGCCACGAGTTCGAGTTCCGGCCCGGCCCGGTGTTCAGCAACATCGTCATCGGCGACGAGATCAACCGCGCCTCGCCCAAGACCCAGTCGGCCCTGCTGGAGTGCATGGAGGAGGGCCAGACCACCGTCGACGGCACCACCCACCAGCTCCCCCGGCCGTTCCTCGTGGTCGCCACGCAGAACCCGGTCGAGATGGAGGGCACCTACCCCCTGCCCGAGGCGCAGCGCGACCGCTTCATGGCCCGCATCACCGTCGGCTACCCCGACCCCGCGGCCGAGATCCTGATGCTCGACCGCCAGGAGGCCACCACGCCGCTGGCGCACCTCCAGGCCGTCACCGACGGCCAGTCGATGGTGCGCTTCGCGCAGCTCGTGCGGTCCCTGTACGCGTCGCCGTCGGTCAAGCGCTACGTGGTGGGCCTGGTCGGCGCGACACGTGAGCACCCCGGCCTGCGCCTGGGCGCCTCACCGCGCGCCTCGCTCCAGCTCCTGCGGGCGGCGAAGGCGATCGCCGCGATGGCCGGCCGCGACCACGTGCTGCCCGACGACGTCCAGCGCCTCGCCCGCCCCGTGCTGGCCCACCGCCTCATCCTCACCACCGAGGCCCGGCTCGGCGGGGTGACGCCGGAGTCCGTCGTGGACGAGATCGTGCAGCGCACCCCGGTCCCGGCCCTCGAGCCTGCCGACCGGCGTCAGTTCTGAGCGGCCGGGCGGCGATCGCATGACCTCTCGCACGGCGTGGCGCGACACGCTCGTCCGGATCAGCCGGGTCCGGCTGACTCCCCGCGGCATCGGGGCCACCGCCCTGGGCGCCGGCCTGGTCCCCCTCGGGCTGGTGCTCGCCCTGCCCGACCTCGTCGGGCTGGGGGCGGCGGCGCTGCTCGCCGTCGGGGTGGCCGGGGTGGCCATCGGTACCCAGCGGCTGGAGTCCGGGCGCGGCGCGCTGCGCGTGACCCGCGTCGTGACCCCCAACCCCGTGGTCCGGGACCGGACGGCGGACGTCAGCCTGCTGGTCGCCGCCCACCAGGCCAGCGGCGCCGCGTACGAGCGCCTGTCCCGGCTGCGGCTCTCCGAGCAGGCGGCGCACGAGCTCGCCGGGCACCAGGGCATCCGTGCCCGGGTCTCGGCGCGGGCCGACCGCATCTCGGTGCACTACTCGCTCACCCCGACGCGGCGCGGACGCTGGTCGCTCGGCCCGCTCCTGACCACCCGCACGGACGTCTTCGGACTGGTCCGCGCCACCCAGCCCCTGGGCAGCGCCACCCACGTCCCGGTGTGGCCGCGCACCGTCGAGCTGGCCGTGCGCACCCGCTCGGTGGGCGACGTCGACCACTCGGCCACGGGCGCGCGCCTGCAGTCGACGGACGACTCCGTGCTGCGCGAGTACGTCGCCGGCGACGACCCGCGCCGCGTGCACTGGGCGAGCGCCGCCCGGCGGGGTCAGCTCATGGTCCGGGCCGACGAGAGCGCCGGCGTGCGGCCGGTCACCGTCCTGCTCGACCGTTCGCTGCTGCCCCACTGGCAGGAGGCCGGCGGGTCGCGCCGCGCCGTCGCCACCGACGACGGCGAGTGGGCCGTGGAGCTCGCGGCCTCGATCGCCACGTCCTTCCTCGACGCCGGGCACCCAACCCGCCTGGTCACGACGTCCGTGGCCCCGACGCTGGAGAGCGCGCGGTTCGCGAGCACCCGGGCGAGCCGGGCGGCCCTGCTGGACACCTGCGTCGACATCCGCGGGCACCGCGGCAGTGCCGAGGGCCACCACGCGACCGGCACCACCGCCCGGGCACTCCGGCTGGCGCGTACCGCCGGGGAGATCGTCATCGCGGTGCTCGGCCCGCACGACCCCGAGGCCCGGCACAGCCTCGCCGCCCTCGGCGCCGAGGGCACCTGCTGGGCGCTCCTGGTGGAGCCCCGGGGAGCGGGGTTCCAGCACGAGCTGGACGAGACCTCCGCCGAGCTGCGCACCTCGGGCTGGCACGTCAGCACCACCCAGTCCCGCACCGACCCGGAGCGTGCCTGGGCCCTGCTCGCGGAGCGTGCCCTGTGATCCCGGCCCACCGCGGACCCCTGGTCCGTACCGTCGCCTCCACGGTGCTCGTCGCGATCGCCGTCATCGCGTCCATGCACGCGCTGACCCTCGTCATCGACCCCGGGCCGTGGCTCACCGTCGGCACGACCGGCGTCGTCCTCGTGTCGGCGACCAGCGCCCTCGTGCGGTACTTCCTGATCCGCAACGCCGTGGACCGCGCGGCCGTCCGCCGCGCCGCCGGCCAGGGGCCGAGCGCCGACCGGGCCGCCGACCGCGCGTCGGGCAGCGCCTCGTTCGTCGCGACGGCGGCGGGCGCCGTCGTCGCCTTCTGGTTCCTCCTGGCCCGCTACGGCGGGCCGGGCCAGCGGTTCGAGCCGTTCGTGGGCCCCGACGCCCTGGACCGGGTCCTCGAACGGTTCCGCCAGGCCACCGAGACGATGAGCACGCAGGTCGCACCGGTCGGCCCGGACGAGGCCATCAGCATGGTCGCCGTGGGCGGCACGCTCCTGGTGCTGCTCGTGGTCGACTCGCTCGCCGGTGCCCGGATGCCGGGCTTCGCCGGCATCCCGCTGCTGCTCCTGTGGACGCCGCCCCTCACGCTCATCGGCGAGGTGCCGTGGGGCGTCTTCGCGGTCAGCGTCACCGCGATGCTCCTGCTCCTGACGGTCGACCCGACGGGCGTCACGCCGGGCCGGCACGCCGGCTCCGACTCGGCGGCCGTGCGGCGCGCGCAGCGATTCCGGTCGTGGATCACGGCGGCGACCGCCGCGGCGGTCGCCGCCGCGTCGCTCGGCGTCGCGACGGGCACGGCCGCCCTGCCCGCCCTGGCGGGCTCCTGGAGCCAGCTCATCTCCACGCCGTCCGACACGGTCGAGCTGTCCTCCGAGCTCGACATGCGCCAGCCCCTGAGCGCACGCTCCGACAGCACCGTCCTGCGGTACACGGCGCCCGAGGACACCTCGGTCGGCCCCCTGCGGGTCATGACGCTCACGGCGTTCGACGGCGTGCAGACCCACCGGAACGCGCCGACGGGCGGCCTGGCGGAGTTCGACCGGTCGACCCTGCTCGCCCCGCCCGGCGAGGGTGCGAGCGGTGAGAGCCGTCGGATCGCCATCGAGATCGGGCAGCTCACCGGCGTCGAGCTGCCGCTGCCGCTCGAACCCCGGTCGGTCGACGCCGACGGCGACTGGGCCTACGACGCGATCCGCGACGAGGTGCGGGGCTCCGAGGGCACCCAGCCCGGCTCCGCCTACCGCGTCGACATCGTCGACCGGCAGCTCACCCCGGACCTGCTGCGGTCCGTCCCGACGTCCGGGGACCCGCGCTCCGCGGGCTACACGGAGGTGCCGGACACCGAGCACCGCGCGGACATCGCCCGGTACGCGGAGCAGATCGCCGGCGACGCGCCCACCCGCTTCGACGCCGTGGTCGCACTGCAGAACCACCTGCGCTCGGGGGCGGGCTTCGTCTACGACCCGGACGCCGACTACCGGGGATCGTCCGACACCGTCTGGGACTTCCTGCAGGACAAGGAGGGCTACTGCACGCAGTACGCCCTGTCGATGATGATCATGGCGCGCACGCTCGACATCCCGGCGCGGATCGGTGTCGGCTGGCTGCCCGGGCGGCCCGACGGCCAGGGCGGGTACCGGGTCACCGGCCAGGACTCGCACGCCTGGCCGGAGATCTACTTCCCGTCCGTGGGCTGGGTGCGCTTCGAGCCGACGCCGCAGGTGCAGACCGGCCCGCTGCCCGCGTACGCGAACCCGGACGCCGGCAGCCTGCCCAGCACCGCACCGTCGGCCAGCCGGGCCCCCGAGGTGCCGTCGCAGCAGCCGACTCAGGCTCCCGAGGAGTCGGACCCCGCCGCCACGGCCGGCACCTCGACGGGCGACGCCGTGTCCGACCGGACGCTGCCCGGCTGGACCTGGGTGGTGGCCGGTGTGCTCGCCCTCGGCGTGCTCGGCGGCGCCGCGTGGCTGCTGCTGCGCCGGCGCACCGAGCCGGAGGTGCTCGACCCGGAGCTCGCCTGGTCCCGCGTCCTGGCCCTGCTCGCCGAGCAGGACGTACGGCTCGGCCCGTCCGTCACCCTGCGCCAGGCACCGGCGTCCATCGCGGACGAGGTGCGCGCGCGCACGGGCACCCCTCTGCCCGACGACGTCACCGAGCGGCTCACCGCCCTGGCCGACGCCGCCGAGCAGGAGCGCTACGCCCGGCACTCCACCCCGCCGACCGCGGCGGAGCTGGAGGAGCTGACCACGGCCCTCACGGCGGCCCTGGCGGCCGTGCTCACGCCGGCCCGCTGACGGTCCTCGGGGGCGTCTCCGGGCCGGGGGCGCCCATGGCCCCGGGGCTCCCCTGGACCGGGGCGCCCTGGAGGCGCACCGCCGGGACGGGAGCACGGGCACACGACAGGAGCCGGGCCCCTCGGGGCCCGGCTCCTGTGGTGTCTCCACGACGCCGGTCGTACCGTCGCGGATCGTGTACCGGCAGTCCCACGGGACCGCCGGCGACGGCCGCCTAGCGGCCGCCCTCGTTGCGCCGGTTCTCCCAGCGCTCCTCCAGACGGGCGAGGAAGCCGCCGGAACGCCCGCCCCCGCCCTGCCGCTTACGGGGCCGACCGGCCCTCCCCGGTGGCGGCTGGACCGTGCCGTCTTCGCCGACGACACCGACCGGGCCCTCCTGCGGCTTCTTGCGCGGTCCGAGGAACGCGAAGACCACACCCGCGAACATCAGCACGAAGCCGATGGCCCCGAGCCAGGTCCGCGACGTCGCCGCACCGACGACCAGAAGGAGCAGGCCGACGACGACGCCGGCCCCGGACAGCACATAACGCAGCGCGTTACCGCGGCCCGTGGACTGGAGCGTGTTCGCCAGCCGCGGGTCGTCTGACGTCAGAGCACGCTCCATCTGCTCCAGCACCCGCTGCTCGTACTCGGACAGAGGCATCGAGACCCCCGGATCTCGCAAAGGAACAGTGTCCCTTCCAGGATAGGACGACCCGGCCGTCGTTGGTAGTCGACATCCCGGGCATACCAGCGACTATAGGGGCAGATCAGTATCGATGCGTGCTGTTCTTGTGATGTACACCCAGGTCAATCGCCGTTCGCCCGAACTTCTCCCGCACCGCGTCGAGCGCGACCTCCGCGTCACGCTGTGCTCCGGAGCGCGGATCGACCGCTTCCTCCAGCGTCGGCTGGCGCGCGGAACCGTCACGCCGCAACAAGTTCTCGCCCCGGACGCCCACGAGCCGGACCGGAAGCCCACCCAGGTCCACCCCGGCGACGAGCTCGCGCGCGACGAGGTAGATCTCCCGGGCGACGTCCGTGGGACCGTCCAGCGTTCGCGATCGGCTGAACGTCGCGAAGTCGCTGGACCGGACCTTCACCGACACCGTGCGCGCCAGCACGCCCTGGTGGCGCAGCCGGGCCGCGACCCTGTCGGACAGCTCCAGCACGCGCCGGCTGACCGCCGCGGCGTCGTCCTGGTCCGTGCCGAACGTCGTCTCGGCGCCGATGCTGTGCTCGCGCTGCTCGGGCACCACGGGACGCGGGTCCCGGCCCCACGCGAGGTCGTACAGGTGCGCCCCGCTGACCCGCCCCACGGCGGCCTGCAAGCTCGGCAGGTCGGTGTGCGCGAGCTCCCGCACCGTGGTGACGCCCCAGGCCGCCAGGGCCTTCTCCGTCTTCTCCCCCACGCCCCACAGGGCACCGACCGGCAGCGTGTGCAGGAAGTCGACGGTGGCCTCCGCGGGCACGAGCATCAGACCGTCGGGCTTGGCGTGCGTCGAGGCCAGCTTCGCCACGAACTTGTTCCGCGCGATGCCGACCGAGGCCGTGACGCCGTGCTCGGCCTGGATCCGGCGGCGCAGCTCGGCCCCGATCACCGTGGGCGCACCCAGCCGCCGCCGGGCGCCGCTGACATCCAGGAAGGCCTCGTCCACGCTGATCTGCTCGACCAGGGGCGTGACCTCCTGGAGCATCCCCATGACCGACCTCGACACGTCGCGGTACAGGGCGTGGTCGGGCTGCACGATCGTGGCCTGCGGGCACAGCAGGCGCGCCCTGGTCATCGGCATCGCGGAGCGCACGCCGAACGCCCGCGCCTCGTACGTCGCGGCCAGGACCACGCCCCGCTCCTGCCCGCCGACGATGACCGGCAGGCCCCGCAGCTCGGGCCGCCGCGCCAGCTCGCAGGACGCGAAGAACGCATCCATGTCCAGGTGCAGCACCGAACAGCCGGACTCGTCCGACCCCCAGTCGCGTCTCGCCGCCGCCGAACGCGGCCCCTTGCTCACCGACGTGCTCCGTCCTTGCCGTCATCCGGCGCTCGGTTCCTGGTACCCCTTGCCGAGCACCCACTGCTGAACGTACTCACTGCCGCACGTCCCGGCACGGGACAGCCCCGGCGCCAGGACGCGGCGCGCGTCACGACGCCTCGGGCACCAGGGTCAGGCGCTGCGTCGAGAACCCCGCGTCCGGGTCCACGAGCATCGCCACCTCGTCCCGGAAGTCCTCCGCGCACGCGAGCAGCTCGTCGGCGCGCGCAGGCGCCACCCGTTCGGGCCGGCCGGCGTCGACCGCAGCGCGCAGGGGCGCCCCGGACGCGAAATACCCGGACCACGCCGCGAGCTCCGGCTCGGCGTGCGCGAGCATGTCCCAGACCGTGCGGGCGCCGGAACGCGCCGACGGGCGGCCACGCAGCGCGACCACCGCGGCGGCCGAGCGGATCGCAGAGAGGTGCGCGTGCACGAACCGGTCCCCCGGGTCGGTCGAGCGCGCGGCCTCGGCCAGCTCCGCGTCCGCCTTGCGCAGCAGCGCGCTGACCCCCGGCGGGACCGCACGCGGCGCGAGCATCCGCGCGGAGACCACGTTGCGCGCGCCCTGAGAGTGCATGGTGCCCATCTCGAACCTCCGATCGAACCCCTTGAACGACACTATCGAACATACGTTCTATCCTGTCAAGCGACCCGCCGGCCCGGGAGACACTGTCCTCATGGCCCGCCGCTCCACCCGACGCCGCCCATCCTCCTCCGCACCACTGACACTCCCCGGCGAGCTGCCCGACGGGGAGGTGCCGATCAGCACCGGCACGGCCGAGGTGGTGCGCGACCCGGACTTCCCTCAGCGCGTGACGCTGCACGTCAACGGCGTGCCGAGCTCCAGCCTCGACCTCGCCGACCCCGGTTTTCTCGACTTCGAGTACATGCAGCAGATGGCCGCCTTCGTGGCGCTCCTGCCGCCCGGACCGCTCCGCGTGCTGCACCTCGGGGCGGCCGGGAGCGCCTTCGCCCGGCACGTGGAGCACGAGCGACCTGGTTCCCGCCAGCTCGGCGTCGACCTCGACGCCCGCCTCCTGGAGCTCGTCCGCGAGTGGTTCGCGCTGCCCCGCTCGCCCCTGCTGCGGCTGCGCGCCGAGGACGCCGGGGTCGCCCTCGCCTCGGCGCACGACGCGTCCTACGACGTGGTGGTCCGGGACGTCTTCGCGGACGACCGCACACCCGCGCACCTCGTGGGCACGGGCTTCGCCGCGCAGGCGCACCGGGTGCTCCGGCCGGGCGGGATGCTGCTCCTCAACTGCGCGGACCGGCCGCCGCTGACCACCGCCCGGCGCGAGGTGGCGAGCCTCGCCGCGGCCTTCGGCCCCGGTGCCGCGGCGCAGGGCCGGCTCGCCGCCGTCGCCGAGCCCGCGATCCTCAAGGGCCGCCGGTACGGCAACCTGGTCCTCGCGGCCGTCCGCGCGATACCCGAGGACACCGCCCGCGACGACTCGCAGGACGGCCCGGCCACCCCGGACCTGCACGACCCCCGGCTGGCGCGCGCGCTGCGCTCCCTGGCCGTCCCGGCGACCCTCCTGGCGGGCGAGGACGCCGCTGCCTTCGCGGGCACCGCGGCACCCCTGGACACGCCTGCCACCGGCTGAGCGGCCGGTGCGCACACGGACGGCCCGCACGGGCGCACCAGCCGAACAGCCACCGTCGGGCGGTCGTCCGGACGTGCAGCCCGGACGTGAAGAAGGGCCGTGCCCCACGCGGAGCACGGCCCTTCTCGTCAGCTACCTCAGAGCGGAACGACAGCTTCCGCCTGCGGACCCTTGGGGCCCTGCGTGATCTCGAACTCGACCCGCTGGGCCTCCTCGAGCGACCGGTAACCGTTGGACTGGATCGCGGAGTAGTGCACGAAGACGTCGGCGCCGCCGCCGTCCTGGGCGATGAACCCGTACCCCTTCTCCGCGTTGAACCACTTCACAGAACCCTGCGCCATGCTGTCCTTCGACCTTCCGTCCGGGATCCGACGGCGGGCCCGTTGCCCGCCCCCGCGCCGCAATGCTTTCCCGACTTGCTCACGACACGGCGGACGTGGCCTTGGTACGTCACTGCAACGTGCGCCAGTGTGGCACGGACCACTCAAATGTGCCACGGAACACGCACATTTCTGCCGCAGCTATGACACACCGGTCCGCCCCAGACGCCCGGTCCCGCGGGCTCAGCCCCCGCTTCCGGCGGCTCGGCCTGCGGTTGCGCTGCAGGCTCAGTCCCTACTGTCTGGCGCCTGAGCCTGCGGTTCCGCTCCGGGCGCGTGCCTCGTCCCTCGGCCCGCACCCTGCGCTGCGCCTCCGGCTCAGTCGCCGTTCTGCTGAGCGAGGAATCGCTCGAACTCGGCCCCCAGCTCGTCCGCGCTGGGGATGGGCGTCGTCTCGGCGAGCAGGCTCGGACGGCCCACCGACCGGGCGAACGCGTCGTACTGCTCCTCCAGCGCCTTCACCACGGCCGCGACCTCGGCCGACTCGGCGACCTGCTTCTCGACCTCGATCTTCGCGTCGGTCGCGGCTTCCTCCAGCGCCGGGATCGCCAGGTCGAGGCCTGTGGCCCGCTCCGTGTGCTGGAGCGCGACCACCGTCGCCGGCGGGTACTGCGACTGCGCGAGGTAGTGCGGTACGTGGACCGTGAAGCCCAGCGCATCGCGGCCGGCCTCCCCCAGCCGGTACTCCAGCAGCGCGGCCAGCGAGCCCGGCACCTTCACGCTGCCGAACCACGACGTGTAGTCGGCCACCAGCGCGGGGCGCGTGGCGTGCGCGGTCAGCGACAGCGGGCGGGTGTGCGGCAGCCCCATGGGGATGCCCTGGATGCCCACCACGAGGCTCACGCCGAACCGCTCGACGAGCTGGATCACCGCCGCGACGACGCGCTCCCACTGCAGGTCGGGCTCCGCACCGTGCAGCAGCAGGAAGCCCGTGCCCTCGGCGTCGGTCAGGTGGTCGATCGCCAGGTAGGGCGCCTGGTAGTCCGCCCAGCGGTCGGAGTCGAAGATCATGGTCGCTCGCTTGGAGCGGTAGTCGAGCAGCTGGTCGACGTCGAACGTCACCAGGCGCTCGACACGGAACTCGTCGATGAGGTGCTCGACGGCGATGTCGCCCGCGCTGCCCGCGTCCACGAACCCGCGGACGGCGTGCAGGAGGACTGGCCCGTCGGTGCTGCCGGGCACGCTGCGACCCAGCGTGCGCCCGACCGCTGCCTCGTCGACGTCGTAGATGCCCTGGGGGTCAAGCACGTGCGCTCCCTCGCTCGTCGGAGTGTTCGGCGGACACCAGGTACGGCCGGTTCAGGTACGACCAGGTGCCCGTCTACGTCCAACGCCGGGAGCGTCCGCTCTCTTCCCGTTACGCCCTCGGCGTCGCGGGGAACCTTATCGGCCGGGCAGCCGCACGACGGAGACGAAGAAGTCGTCGATCTGCCGGACCGCGGCGATGAACTGCTCGAAGTCGACGGGCTTGGTCACGTACGCGTTGGCGTGCAGCGAGTACGAGCCCACCACGTCCTCCTGCGCGTCCGACGTGGTCAGCACCACCACGGGGATGTGCCGCAGCATCGGGTCGCCCTTCGCGACCGCGAGCACCTCCATGCCGTCCATCTTCGGCAGGTTGAGGTCGAGCAGCACCAGGTCCGGCGTCGGGGCCTGGGCGTACGGTCCTTGCTTGCGGAGGAACTCGAGCGCGCTCACGCCGTCGCCGACCACCGAGACGTTGTTCGGGACGCGGTGGTCCTCGAACGCTTCCCGGGTCATGAGGACGTCGCCCGGATCATCCTCCACGAGGAGGATCTCCATCACCTTGTTGCCGCTCACGCACGTACCTGTCTTCTTCTGTCTCGGCAGCGCCGGGCACCGTCGTCGCGGCCCGCCGTCGGCCCTGATCAGGCCGTCTCAGCCGAGCGTAGTCGACTGCGCGCGTTCGGTCGAAAGGCGCCCCGGGCCGGGCTGGCCCTGCCGGCGGGCCAGCGTGAACCGCACGATGGTGCCGCCGCCGGCCGCCGGCTCGATCCAGATGCGGCCCTTGTGGTACTCCACGATCCGCTTCACGAGCGACAGGCCGATGCCGCTGCCCGCGTACTGCTCGCGCGAGTGCAGCCGCTGGAAGATCACGAACACCTTCTCCGCGTGCTGCGCGTCGATGCCGATGCCGTTGTCCACCACCGAGATCTCCCAGTGCGCGCGCATGCTGCGCACCTCGATCCGCACGACGGGCGGGCGCTGCGGGTCGCGGAACTTCAGCGAGTTGCCGACCAGGTTCACGAAGAGCTGCTGGAGCAGGGCCCGCTCGCCGTGCACCTCCGGCATCGGGTCGTGGTCGATCTCGGCACCCGTCTCCGCGATCCGGTCGGAGAGCTCGGCCAGCGCGGCCACCAGCACGCCCTCCAGGTCCACGTCCTCGCGCGGCACGCCGGTGCGGCCCACCCGGGAGAAGCTCAGCAGGTCCTTGATGAGCCCCTGCATGCGCTTGGCGCCGTCGACGGCGAACTCGATGTACTGGTCGGCGCGCTCGTCGAGCGCGCCGCCGTACCGCTTCTGCAGGAGCTGCGTGAAGCTCGCCACCTTGCGCAGCGGCTCCTGCAGGTCGTGCGAGGCCACGTACGCGAACTGCTCCAGGTCGCGGTTGGACCGCTCCAGCTCGCGCGTCTTCTCGCTGAGCAGGGTGTGCGCGTTCTCGACCTCCTGGTGCGAGAGCCGGATCTCCTCCACCTGGTGCACCAGGTCGCGGCGCATGGTCTCCACGTGCATGGCCAGCAGGGCCACCTCGCCCGTGCCGGCGGGCCGGATCTCGCGCCGGATGCCGCCGCTGCTCACCACGCGCACGGCCGCCGTGAGCTCGGTCAGCGGCCGGATCACCCAGCCCTCCAGGGCGAGCCACATCATCGTGCCCATGAGCACCACGACGAGCACGAGGGTCGCCACCGCGCCCAGCAGCAGGTGCTCCCAGACCGCCCGGGTCGCCACGATCTCGTCGCGCTGCGCGCCCAGCTCGGCCAGGTAGTGGACGAGGGCGGTCCGGGCGCTCTCGTAGAGCGCCTCGCCCTCGGCCGACGGCGGCGCCGTGCCGATCAGCTCCATCCGGCAGTCCACCTGCCCGGCCGGCGCCGCGGCGACGGCCGCGACCACCGGCTCGGCGTACTGCGTGAACCACTGGTCCGTGCGGCGCGCGGCCTCCTCGTAGGCGCGGATCACCTCGGCGTCGCCCGCCAGCTCGCGCCGCTCGACGTCGGCCAGGAGCATGATGCGGCCGCTCGCGCCGACCGCCCGGGTCCACGGTTCGAGCGCGGCGTCGTCGCAGGTGGCCCGGTAGGCGCGCAGCGACGCGTCGGCGTCCGCCAGCGCGAGCGACGCGCGCTCGCCGTCGACCAGGGCCCGGTAGTAGGGGCCGTCCGCGCGGGCGTCCAGGCCGCGGGACTGGACCAGGGCGAGCACGGCCACCGCGAGCGCGATCATGAGCATGGCCGCCACCGCCCCCAGGAGCCGGGCGAGCCGGCGGCGCATGGACACACCGGTGAACCGGTGTTCGTCGGGCACCAGGGTCATGCGCGCGACCACTCCACCGAGTCGGCGAGCGTCGAGGTGCGCTCGCCGGGCTCCGTGGCGCCCGCGCCGGCCCAGCCGACGAAGAGCAGCGCCGCGTCGTCGACGAGCGGGCCGCCGTGCAGCTCGCGCACCCGGCGCAGTACGCGGGTCACGACCTCGTCCGTGCCCTTGTCCATCTCCCGCTCCACGACGGAGCGCAGCCCGTGCGCCCCCAGGCGCGGCATCCGCCCCTGCGCGCTGGGCGGGAGCACCGGGGTGCCCTTCGGGTCGGCGCCGACCGCCGCCTCGACGAGGCCGTCCGTGTACAGCACCGCCGTCCACACCTCGGGCAGCTCGACGGTGTGCGGCACCCAGCCGCCGTCCACGGGGATGCCCAGGGCGCGGCCGCGCTGGGCCGCCGGCAGCTCCTCGCACCGGTGGGAGACGAGCACGGCCGCGCCGTCGGCCACCCGGGGCACCACGAGCAGGGGCGGCGGGTGCCCGGCGAGGTAGACGTCCATGCGCCGGCGGTCCGGCGAGATCACCATCTGGCAGATGGTCACGAACACCTCGGGCCGGCCGCGCTCCGCCAGCAGCACCCGCTCCAGCAGCGGCAGCACGTCGGGGGGCGCGGTGTCCGCGAGCACGAGGGTGCGCCACGCGGTCCGCATCGCGGCGCCGAGCGCCGCCTCGTCCGGGCCGTGGCCGGCGACGTCGCCGATCACCGTCACGAGCGTGCCGTCCGGGCGCTCGACCGTGTCGAAGAAGTCGCCCCCGAGCAGGCCGTTGCCGCCGGGCAGGTAGCCCACCATGACGGAGACCCGCTCGTCGGTGACCAGCTCCTTGGGCAGCAGCGCGCGCTCCAGCCGCGTGGTCTCCGCCGCGCGCACCTCGCTGCGGAACAGTGCGATCTGCTGCGCGGCCGACCGGCGCCGCAGCGTCGCGTACCGCAGGCAGCGGGCCAGCGCGTCGCCGTCGACGTCGGCCTTGACCAGGTAGTCGTCGGCGCCGTTGGCGACCGCCGCCGCGCCCAGGTCGTGCGCGGTGTTGCCCGTCAGCACCACGACGGCAGGCTGCTCCGGCAGCACCTCGATGCCCTCGATGACGCGGCGGAGGGCATCCAGCCCGTCGCCGTCGGGCAGGCCCAGGTCGAGCAGCAGGCAGTCCACCGCGACCATGGACAGGATGTTCAGGGCCTCGTCGATCGAGCGGGCGCGGTGCAGGTCCGCGCGCAGGTCGGCCTCGACGTCGGCGTCGGCCAGCAGCTCGGCCACGAGGAACGCGTCCGCGTCGTCGTCCTCCACCAGGAGGACGGAGATGGGGCCGTCGATCCGGGACAGGCGCGCCGGGGAGGCGGAGCCCCTCGTGGGCCCCGCAGATCCCACCCCGCCCAGTGCCATGGCGGCGATCCTATCCAGCGAGATGACGCCGTGTCAGCGCGGGCCGCCGAGCGGTGCGCGATAATGGTTGGCCGGTTGATCGCGACCGACGCATTTTCGCTGGTGAGGCACGGAGGTAGGGCGTGACGGGAATCGCGGGCGAGCTCGCCCACGAGCAAGAGGTCGTCGACACGATGTACGCCCGGCTGGACACCCTGCGCGGCACCACCGCCGACCGTCTGCGGGACGTCCGGCTGGCCGGTGCGGTCGGCACGCACCAGAACCGCAGCGAGCGCGACGCCTTCGCCACGCTCTACGAGGACCGCGCGGCCCAGCTCGACGCCGTCGAGGACCGCCTGGTGTTCGGGCGCCTCGACCTCGTGGAGGGGTCCGAGGACGGCACGGTGACCCGGTACGTGGGGCGCATCGGCCTGACCGACGCCGAGCACCGCTCGATGCTGACCGACTGGCGCGCGCCGGCCGCGGAGGCGTTCTACCGGGCCACCGCGCTGCACCCGGGCGACGTGCGCCGGCGACGGCACCTGGTGACCAAGGGCCGGTCGGTGACGGGCCTGGAGGACGAGGTGCTGGACCTCGACGCCGAGATCGACGCCGACGCGCTGTCCGGCGAGGGCGCCCTGCTGGCGGCCATGGCCCAGGGCCGAACGGGCCGCATGACGGACATCGTCGCGACCATCCAGGCGGAGCAGGACCGCATCATCCGGTCCGACCTGACCGGCGCCCTGGTGGTGCAGGGCGGGCCGGGCACCGGCAAGACGGCGGTGGCGCTGCACCGCGCCGCCTACCTCCTGTACGCCCACCGGCGCCTGCTGGAGCGGTCGGGCGTGCTGGTGGTGGGCCCGTCCAGCGCGTTCCTACGCTACATCGACCAGGTGCTGCCGTCGCTGGGCGAGACCGGCGTGGTGTCCACGACGATCGGCGACCTGATCCCCGGCATCCGGGCGACCGCCGTCGACGAGGGGCAGGTGGCCCGGCTCAAGGGCCTGCTCCTGTGGCGCAAGGTGATCCGGCGGGCGGTGCGCGCCCGCGAGCGCGTGCCGCAGCAGGAGGTCGCCGTCCGGGTCGAGGGGCACGACTTCGTGATCCGGCCCCGCGACGTCAGCGACGCCATCGCCAAGGCGCGCCGCACGCACAAGCCGCACAACCTGGCGCGCGCCACGTTCGTGCGCGACATGCTGGAGCGCCTGGCCGACCAGTACCGCGACTTCTCGGGCGACCCGATCGCCGGCGAGGACCGGGCGGCCGTGCTGGAGGACCTGCGCTCGGACCGCGCCGTCCGCGTGGCGCTGAACATCGCCTGGCTGCCGATCTCGCCGGAGAAGCTGGTCACCGACCTGTACGCCAAGCCGCACCGGCTGGCCGAGGCCGCGCCCGAGCTGACCGCCCGCGAGCGGCGCCTGCTGCTGCGCGAGCCGGGCGCGCCGTGGACCGAGTCCGACGTGCCGATCCTCGACGAGGCGTACGAGCTGCTGGGCGAGGACGACTCCGTGGCGCGGGCGGAGGCCCGCGCGCGGGACGCCGCCGACGAGCAGGCCCGCCAGTACGCGCAGCAGTCCCTGGACGCCACCCGGTCCATGCTCGGGGACTACGCGGGCCTGGTGGACGCCGAGACGCTCGCGGCCCGGTTCGCGGCGGGCGGGCCGTCGCTCACGACGGCCGAGCGCGCCGCCGCGGACCGCAGCTGGACGTACGGGCACGTGGTGGTCGACGAGGCCCAGGAGCTCTCCCCCATGGCCTGGCGCGCGCTGGTGCGCCGGGTGCCGACCCGGTCGATGACCGTCGTGGGCGACGTGGCGCAGACCTCGTCCGCCGCGGGCGCGCGGAGCTGGGACCGGATGCTCACGCCGCTGCTGCGCGACGGGTGGCGGCTGGCCGAGCTCACCGTGTCCTACCGCACGCCGGCGACCGTCGCCGACACCGCACAGCGGGTGGCGCGCGCCGCGAGCCTGCCCGTCTCCGACCTGCGCGCGGCGCGCGACGTCGAGGGTTCGCTCACGACCGTCCGCACGCCCGCGGGCCCCGGCGCGCTGCCGGACGACGACGCGGTGGTCGCCGAGGCCGTCCGCCTCGCCAAGGAGTTCGTGGGGCCCGACGCCGGCCGCGTCGCCGTCGTCGTGCCGTCGGACGGCGCGGCACGGCTGGCGGCGGCGCTGACCGAGGCGCTGCCCGCCGTCGTCGGCGCGCAGGAGGCGGCCCGGCTGGCCGCGCAGCGGCCGGAGGACGCCCAGGTCACGGTGCTGACGCCGCGCGAGACGAAGGGCCTGGAGTTCGACGCCGTGGTGCTGGTGGAGCCCGCGGCGATCGCGGAGGGCCCGGGCGGGACGAGCGACCTCTACGTGGCGATGACGCGGCCCACCCAGCGCCTGGTCGTGGTGCACTCCCGGGCGCTGCCCGAGGGGTTCTGACGGCGGCGGGTGGGCGACCGCCCGCCCGCCGCCCCGTCCTCGTCCCAGCAGGCGGGACGTCGGCGGGGTCCGCTTGGTGCATCCGGCCCCCCTGGCGCACCATGGGTCCGTGCAGCGAGCCCTCCTCCTCGAGAACGTCCACCCGACCTCCGTGCCGATCCTCGAGTCGGCCGGTTACGAGGTCGACTACCGCAAGGGAGCCCTGGACGAGGACGAGCTGATCTCCGCGCTCGACGGCGTCCAGCTCCTCGGCATCCGGTCCAAGACCGAGGTGACCGCGCGGGTGCTGACGGAGGCGACCGACCTCGTCGGTGTGGGCGCCTTCAGCATCGGCACCAACCAGATCAACCTCACGGCGGCCGCCAACCGCGGCGTCGCCGTGTTCAACGCGCCGTTCTCCAACACCCGGTCGGTGGTGGAGCTGGCGATCGCCGAGATCATCTCGCTGACGCGCCGCATGACGGAGCGCGACCGCGCGCTGCACGACGGTGTCTGGGACAAGTCCGCCGAGGGTTCGCACGAGGTGCGCGGCCGCACCCTGGGCATCGTCGGCTACGGCAACATCGGCTCGCAGCTCTCCGTGCTCGCCGAGAACCTCGGCATGTCGGTGATCTTCTACGACACGGCGGAGAAGCTGGCGCTCGGCAACGCGCGCCGCGCCGAGACGCTCGACGAGCTCCTGGAGGCCGCCGACGTCGTGACGCTGCACGTGGACGGGCGGTCCGGCAACGCGGGGCTGTTCGGTGCCAAGCAGTTCGCGCGCATGAAGCAGGGCGCGATCTTCCTCAACCTGTGCCGCGGGTTCGTGGTGGACGTCGACTCGCTGGCCGAGCACATCACCTCCGGGCACCTGTCCGGCGCCGCGGTGGACGTCTTCCCGACCGAGCCCAAGAAGCGCGGCGACTCGTTCGAGTCGGTGCTGCGCGGGCTGCCGAACGTGATCCTCACGCCGCACGTGGGCGGTTCCACCGAGGAGGCGCAGGAGGCGATCGGGCAGTTCGTCGCCAAGAAGCTCAGCGACTACGTGACCACCGGCTCGACGATGCTCAGCGTCAACCTGCCCAACCTCCAGCTCGAGCACACGGGCGTGGGCCGCATCAAGCTGCTGCACCGCAACGTGCCGGGCGTGCTGGCCACGGTGAACCAGATCTTCGCCGACCACGGCGCGAACATCGAGGGCCAGATGCTCGCCACGCGCGGCGACATCGGCTACGTGGTCACCGACATCTCGGACGTGACCGAGCGCGGCGCCTCCAAGAAGCTCCAGGCCCTGGACACGACCATCCGCCTGCGCATCCGCGACGCGTTCGACCGGCCGGAGTTCCCGCCGGGCCCGGCGGCCCGCTGATCCAACCCACCCTGCCTGCCCGTCGAGTGCGGGATGTTCGCCCTTCTGGCACACGAAGAAGGGCGAGCATCCCGCACTCGACGAGGTTCAGGAGCGAGACGCGGTCGGGAGGTCGTACGCCGCGAACGCCTCGGCCACCTGCGACTCGGTCAGGCCGTAGCGGTCCAGCGTGTACGCGTGCGGGCGGTGGCCCGTCCGGTCGGTCGCGGCGGCGAGGTTGGCGGCGTCGGCCGGCGTCCACGTCAGGTCCAGCCGGTCGAACACCCCGCGCAGCACGGCCTCGGGCCGGGCCACCAGGTCGTCGTACACGACGTCGATCACCGCGTCCGCCGGGAGCTGCTCGCGCAGCGCCAGCGCCCGTTCCACGCCGCCGGCGGAGATGTCCAGCCACTCCTGGCCGATGCGCTCCAGGTCGATGCGGCCGGGCTTGACGTACATCGTGTGGGTCGCCTCGGCCATCGAGCACCCGGAGGCGACGGCCGCACCGGGCGCACGGTGGGTCCACACGAACCGCGCGTCCGGGAAGGCCCGGAGGATCTCGGGCATGCGCCACAGGTTCATCGGGTGCTTGAGCACCCACCGGTCCGGCGCCTCGCCGGCAGCGATGACCTGCAGGGCGTCCCGCAGGAACCGGTAGTCCTCGGTGAGGTCGGCCTGCGCCACCCACTCCAGGTACCGGGGCGCGGGACCCCACGTCGCGTACATCTCGGTGTGCGCGCGCAGCATGAAGTCCTCCTCCTCGCTCTCGGCGACCAGGGGGTGCAGGTGCGCCCAGGCGGGACTGACCTTGCCGACGGTCGCGAACCGCTTGCGGGTCTTCTCGATCACCTTCGCGCGCTCGGCCTCGGGCAGCGGGAGGCCCAGGTTGGTCATCTCCCACAGCTTCGGGCCCCGGTTGCCGGGGTGCCGGGCGATCAGGTTGTACGTGAGCGTGGTGCCGGTGCGTGGCAGGCCCACGACGAACACGGGCGCCGTCACCGGCTCCTGGAGCACCTCGGGGCGCTGCGCCTGGGCGTCGCGGACCACCGCACGGTTGCGGAGCCGGTCCCGGATCTGGTCCTGGGTGCTCATCCAGCCGAGGCCGCTGAGGTCGGGGTTGGCCGCGTGGTCGGCCAGCAGCAGGCGCAGGCCGTCGACGGCCGCGAGGTCGGCCTCGGTCAGCGGGACGCGTCCGCGCTGCACCTCGGCCAGGATGCCGTCGAAGACGGCGTCGGGGTCCTTGCGGGTGCGCATCCCGGGGGTGAGCAGCAGGTTGAGCAGTCTGAGCAGGGGTGTGGCCTGGGGCATGGCGCTCATCCTGCCCATACCGCCCGGTGCCGACAAGCCGCCAGGAGGGTCATTCCGGATCGTGACCTGGGCCGTCGGTCACCGCGGAGCGATCGTCCGTTAGCATCCCGAGCGGAGGCTCGTACCCGGCGTCACATGCGCCGGGCGCGGCCGCCGCCGAGAGGAGAACCGTGACCCCAGCATCATCGGTACCGCGGCCCGTGCGGCTGAGCGACGTCGCCGAACGCACCCCGCTCGTGGCGACGACGTCGTCGCCCGACGCGAACGCGGTGTACGAGCAGCTCCGTGAGCGCTGGGGATCGATCGCCCCGATCGACCTGGAGCCCGGCGTGCCGGGCTGGCTGGTGCTGGGGCACGCGGCGGCGGTCGGGATGCTGCGCGACGACCACACCTTCATCAAGGACCCGTCGATCTGGAACGGTCACGGCAAGGGCCTGCTCGGGCCGGGGTCGGGCCTGCACCTGGTGCTCGCCCAGGCGCCGAAGCCCACCCTCGCGGACGCCGACGGCGCCAAGCACGCCCGGCTGCGCCCACCCGTGGACGACGCGCTGGAGCAGGTCGACGAGGCCCGGGCCGGCGCCATCACCCGCCGGCTGTGCGGCATGCTCATCGACCGGTTCGAGGACCGCGGCCGCGCCGACCTGGTGGCCGAGTACGCCGCCGTCGTCCCGTTCCTGGTGCTGTCCGAGCTGGACGGCCTGGAACCGGGTCAGGCGCAGCGGCTGCAGGAGATCACCCGGGCGATCTTCGAGGCCGGAGCCGATGCCCGCGCGCTGACCGACGAGCTGCGCGAGATCGTCACGGGGCACATCGCGTACAGCCGCGAGCGCGGCACGCGGGACATCGCCGGCGTGCTGTCGGTGCACGAGAACTTCGAGAACGACCTCGAGCGCGCGCAGACGCTGACGGCCATCACGGCGGCGGCGACGGAGTCGCTCATGGCCTGGGTGGCACAGACCCTGGTGCTGATCCTGAGCGACCCGCGCTTCTCCCACCGGGTCTCGGGAGGCCGGCTGCACATCGACGACGCCCTCGACGAGGTGCTGTGGCGCTCGACGACCAACCCGAACCTCATGCCCCGGTTCGCGGTGCGCGACGTGGTGGTCGACGGCAAGCTCATCGAGCGCGGCGACCCGGTGGTCGTGGCCGTGCACGCGGCCAACCACGACCCGCTGGTGCAGTCCGACGACCCGTGGGAGACCGTGGGCAACCGGGCCTACCTGTCGTTCGGTGCGGGTGCGCACCGCTGCCCCGCCCCGCGCCTGGGCCGGGTCGTCGCCCGCATCGCGGTGGCCGAGCTGCTGCAGCGCCTGCAGCTGACGCTGGTCGGCGACCCCGACCGGGTCGAGTGGGCCACCAGCCCGTGGATGCGCTTCCCGGCGCGCCTGCCCGTGACGTTCCCCTCCCCGCGGCAGCAGCCCCCGTACGGGAGCTGGGGCGCCGACGCCGAGGACGACGACCCGGTGGGCTCCCCGCTCGGTCGCTGACGCCGCACCACGCTGACCAGGACATCTGCCGGCTGAGCGCCGACTGCCGGGTTGTTCCGCGCCACCATTCTGTGATCACTTCTGTTATTAGTTGTGATCTTTCGCGGCTCGCACCTCGGTGAGATCTGGCGCGCCGATTGACAGAACCGCACAGAGTCGGCCATTGTTGCGCTCGCACCCGGCAGTCCGCCCTCGACGACGAGGAACATCAGCGATGTCAGCTTCACAGTTTGAAACTCTTCAGCACACTACTTCACATTCGCCACCACGGCGGCTCAGCGACGGCCAGTTCGCCCTGCTCCTGCTCCTGCCCGGCGGCGCCCTGCTGCTCGGCGTGGTGCTGTACCCGCTCGTCGCGGCACTGGTGACGGCGTTCTTCGAGCAGAGCCTGGTCGTCCCTGGCCGCACGTTCGTCGGCCTGGCGAACATCGTCGACGTCCTGACCGGCGACTTCCCCCGCTTGCTGTGGCAGACCCTGGTCTTCACGGTCGGCACGACGGTCTTCCCGTTCGTCATCGGCTTCGCGCTGGCGCTGGCCCTGAACACCCGCATCCGCGGCGCCAAGGTGCTGCGCGGCCTCATGCTCATCCCCTGGCTGGTGCCCGGCGTCGTCGTGTCGTTCCTGTGGATGTGGATCTTCAACGCCAACTACGGCGTGCTGAACGCGCTCCTGGAGGCGGTCGGCCTCATCGACGGCGCCGTGCCCTGGCTCGCCCAGCCCGGTACCGCGATGACGGCCGTGGTGGTGGCCAAGACCTGGCAGTCCTTCCCCTGGATGATGGTCATGCTGCTGGCCGGCCTGCAGACGGTGCCGCGCGAGCTGCACGAGGCCGCGGAGATGGACGGCGCCGGCACCGTGCGCCGCTTCTTCTCGATCACGCTGCCCCAGGTCAAGGGCATCGTCGGCCTGGTGCTGCTGCTGGAGCTCATCTGGAACTTCCAGCACTTCGACATCATCTACGTGCTCACCGGCGGCGGGCCCGCCGGCGCCACGCAGACGTTCGCGACCGCCGTCTACGAGACCGCCTTCCACGGGTTCGACCTCGGGCACGCCGGCGCGCTCGGGCTGCTCTGGATGGTCCTGCTGATGGGCCTCGTCGTCGTGTACATCCGCTTCTCGGAGAAGGGAGAGGCGAAGTGAGCGCGCTGACGCCGACCCGCACCCCCGCCCCTGCGCCGGCCGGCCAGGACGCCACCACGCCCCCGCCCCGCCCGGTGCGGCGCAGCCCCCTGCGTTCCGAGCGGCGCGGCGTGCGCATCGCCGCGTGGTCCACCGTGGTGGTCTTCGGCGGGTTCGCCCTGCTGCCGGTGTACTGGCTGCTCGCCACCGCGCTCACCCCGCGCGACCAGGTCTTCGCCTACCCGCCCCGGCTGTTCCCCGCGGCGCCGACGCTCGACGCCTTCGCCGCGCTGGCCGGCAACGAGCAGCTGTTCGTCTACCTGCGCAACAGCCTGCTGGTGTCGGTGCTCACCGCCGTGCTCTCGGTGCTGGTCTCGGCGTACATGGGCTACTCGTTCTCCAAGTTCCGCTACCGCGGGCGCCGGTCGCTCATGTACTTCGTGCTCGCCTCGCAGATGTTCCCCCAGGCGCTGCTGCTGGTGACGCTCTACTCGCTGTTCAGCGCGTACGGCCTGCTCAACACCTACACCGCCCTGGTGCTGAGCTTCACCACGTTCACGCTGCCGCTGTGCGTGTGGATGCTCAAGGGGTTCTTCGACACCGTCCCCGACGAGCTCATCGAGGCGGCCCGCGTGGACGGCGCCTCGCGGCTGCGGATCATCCACTCGATCGTGCTGCCGCTGTCGGCCCCGGGCCTCATCGCCGCCGGGCTGTTCGCCTTCGTGCGCGGCTGGAACGACTTCATCTTCGCCCTCACACTCGCCGGCCCCGAGAAGCAGACCCTGCCGCCGGGCCTCGTGAACACGTTCGTGGGCGAGGCGTCCACCGCCTGGCCCGAGCTCATGGCCGCGTCCCTGGTGGTCTCGCTGCCGGTGGCCATCGCCTTCATCGCCCTGCAGAAGTACCTGGTCGGCGGCCTCACCGCCGGCGCAGTCAAGGGCTGACGGCGCCCGGCGGCACCACCGCCGGCGTCCCGGCCCGTAGTCCCCGTATGCCCGACCCCTCATCGTGGAGGATTCCCATGCCCGCACACCCCGCCCTCGACACGACCACCCTGTCCCGCCGTCGCCTGCTGCAGCTGCTCGGCCTCGGCGCGGGCACGCTCACGCTGGCCGCCTGCGTGCCCGAGGCCGGCCCCGCCGCGCCCCAGGCCGCGAGCACCGCGGCCGCCGGGGCGAAGACCGACTTCAGCTTCGCCTCCTGGTCGCTGACCGAGGAGACGGCCGCCCCGGCGATCCGCGAGCTGCTGGGCCAGTACTCCGAGGCGAACGACGTCACTGTCCGCGAGGTCTCCTACCCGTACAACGAGTACATCAGCCAGCTCACGCTGCAGGTCAAGGGCGGCCAGGTCACGGGCGCCGTGCACGTGGACGTCGCGTGGCTCGGCTCGCTGGCCGCGCTCGGCAAGCTGCAGGACCTGGGCCCACTCGCCCAGGGCACCGACTACACGCAGGCGGGGCTCACGGCGTCGCGGTTCGACGGCGTGCAGTACGGGCTGCCGTGGAACATCGGCGCGATCGGCCTCATCGCCAACTCGGGCCTGCTGGAGCAGGCCGGGATCGGCGACGCGCCCGCGACGATCGACGAGTTCGAGACCGCGCTCAAGGACCTCAAGAAGCTCGGCGGCGGCGTGGTCCCCTACGCGGCGTCCACGAAGGCGGCACAGCTCAAGGACGTGCTGATCTGGATGGAGACGTTCGGCAGCCCGCTGCTCGACGGCGACACGGTGACGATCGGCGACGACGCGAGCGTCGAGGCCGTCACCTGGTACAAGTCGCTCTACGACCAGGGCCTCATCGCGCCCGACGTCGACCGGTTCGACGCGCGGTCGCTGTTCGCCCAGGGCCGCGCCGCGATCTACGACGACGCGATCGTCGGCCGGGACGCGGTGGTCACCGAGTCGCCCGACAAGAAGCTCGCGGACAAGCTCACGGCCTGGTCGCGTCCCGTGCTCGCCGCGGGCGACACCCCGCGCGCGCTGGTCTGGGGCGGCGCCGTCGCCGTCGTCCAGGGGGACGGCGCGGAGACCGCAGCCGACTTCGCGAAGTGGATGACGTCGGACGTCGAGGTCGCGAAGCAGTACTTCGCGGCGCGCGGTCTGCCGCCGGCCACCGAGTCGGCGCTGGCGCTGCCGGAGGTGGCGGACGACGCGTTCGGCGCGCAGTTCGCCGAGCGGATCACCGCCACCGCCACCACCAACCCGTTCTGGGTCTACCCGCAGTACGCCCAGATCGAGACGGTCATCGCCGAGCAGGTCCAGGCGGTGCTGGTGGGCAGCGCGGAGCCGAAGGCCGCGATGGCGAAGGCCGGCGAGGCCGCTCAGAAGCTCGTCGGCTGACGGCGCCGCGACACGTGTTCGTTCCCGCAGTCATCCCCACGGTTCAAGGAGGAACCATGCGACGACAGCACCACCCCGGTCCCCGTGCCGTCACGGCCGCCCTCGCGGCGGCCGTGACCCTCGGCGCCGCCCTGCCCGTGCCGGCCGCCGCCGCGCCCGCCCCGGCGGCCGCGGCCCGGCACGCGGCGCAGGTCGACCAGCTGCCCTTCACGGTCGACTCGTCCAACCAGGCGGGCTGGTGGAAGCCGCTCGACGTGGTCGGCGGCGTCACCTACGTCGCCTACAACGCGCCCGGTCCCACGGCCGCCACGCACGAGGTGCACGTGGCCGCGCGCGGTGCGGACGGCGACTGGACCGACGGCTGCCTGCGGACGGCCGACGGCAGCTGCGCCACGTTCGCGGACGACAACGGCCACAACCAGCCCTCGATCGTGGTGGACGGCGACGGACACGTGCACGCGTTCGTCTCCATGCACCACGAGCAGTGGAACTACTTCCGCACCACGACGCCGGGCGACGTCACCTCGCTGGTGGACGTCTCGGCGCAGATGCCGGACCAGGACCTCGCCATCACCTACCCGGTGACCGCCCGCGGCGCGGACGGCGACGTCTACGTCATGGCCCGGGCGGGTGCGGACCAGCGGCAGGCCCGGACGGGCAACCTGTACCGCTTCGACACCTCGGCCGGCACGTGGTCGCGCGTCGCGGTGGTCGCCGACGCGCAGGGCCACTCGTTCTACCCGGACGACCTCAAGGTGGGCACGGACGGCCGCGTGCACGTGCTGTGGGAGTGGGGGCCCTGGCCCGCCGACCCGTCACGGCACCTGGGCTCGTACGCCGTGTACGACCCGGCCGACGGCTCGTTCCGCGACGTCACGGGCGCCGCTCTCGCCACCCCGATCACGCCGTCGACGCCGGGCGCCGTGATCTACCAGCCGTACACCGCGGGCGAGGACATCGGCTCGTACTGGCCGGCCCTGCAGACCGCGAAGCTCGCCGTGCACGGTGACGAGCTGGACGGCATCGCCTACCGGTTCCGCACCGAGGGCGTCACCGCGTTCGACGGCTACGACGTCCGGTACGCCCGCTGGGACGGCGCCGCCTGGCAGCGCGAGACCGTGCTCGACCTGGCCGGGCTCGGGCCGGGCGTCGAGACGTCGGCGGCCATCGAGACGACGTCGGCGGGCGCCACCACGCGGGTGTACGCGGTGGTGGAGACCACCTCCTGCGTGACGGGCCAGCGCAGCGCCGTCGTGCGCGCCGAGCAGGTGCGGGGCGAGAGCACCTGGCGGTTCGGCACGGTCGGCGAGCCGCAGACGGGTGCCCAGCGGCTGAGCGCCGTCACCGGGCCGACCGGCACGGACACGATGTACCTGACGGTCCCCAGCGCCGGGCTGCTGTTCCACGCCGCGCTGCCCCGCACGGCCGGCACGCCCGAGGGCGGCACCGCCGCCGACGTCGTGGCGGACCTGCGCGGGGAGGCCACCCGGGTCAACGTGGCCCGGGGCGCGGACGTGACCGTGTCCTCGACGCTGCGCGCCGACACCGGCGGCGAGCTCGCGGTGGACGGCTCCTGCACGGACGCCAGCCGCTGGATCTCCGCCCTGGAGGACACCCAGCCGGTGCTGACCGCCGACTGGGGCACGCCCACGGCCGTCGACACGGTCCGCGTGCGCAGCGGCTACAGCAAGGCCACCGGCACGGCCGACGTGCTGCGCGCCTTCTCCGTCGAGCTGCACACGGCCGACGGCTGGGTCCCGGTGGGCCAGGTCAGCGGCAGCACGCAGGGCACGGTCACCCTCACGTTCCCCGCCGCCACGGCCGACCAGGTGCGGCTGCTGGTCACCGACCCGTCGGCGTCGGCCACCGACGTCGCGCGGGTCTACGAGGTCGAGGCCCTCGCCGCCGACGACTAGCCCGCTCCACCCCGCACGCCCGCCCGGCACACCCACCAGCACTCTTGACCAGCACTGAGGAAACAAGGAGAACATGCGCACCCAGACGG
Organism: Promicromonospora sp. MS192; assembly: GCF_049532985.1. GTDB lineage: Bacteria > Actinomycetota > Actinomycetes > Actinomycetales > Cellulomonadaceae > Promicromonospora. The sequence continues at coordinate 2,773,651 of NZ_CP186693.1, forward strand.
TAGAAGCCGACATCGTCGTCGTCGGAGGGGGCCTCGCCGGCGTCTGTGCCGCCGTCGCGGCCGCCCGGATGGGCCGGCAGGTCGTGCTGATCAACAACCGGCCGGTGCTCGGCGGCAACTCGTCGTCCGAGGTGCGGGTGTGGGTGTGCGGGGCGACCGCGCACGGCAACCAGCGATGGGCCCGGGAGACCGGGATCATCGGCGAGATGTACGTCGAGAACCAGTACCGCAACCCCGAGGGGAACCCGGTCTACTGGGACGACGTCGTGCTGGACACCGTGCGTCGCGAGCAGAACATCCGGCTGTTCCTGAACACCGACGTCCGCGAGGTGCGCGCCACCGGGCCCGACGACGCCCGGCGCATCGAGTCCGTGACCGGCTGGACCATGGCGTCGGAGATCCTGACCACCTTCACCGCACCGGTCTTCCTGGACTGCACCGGCGACGGGCTCGTGGGGCACCTCGCGGGCGCCCGGTACCGGCTGGGCAAGGAGAGCCACGACGAGTTCGGCGAGGAGTGGGCACCCCCGGAGCCCGTGCGCGAGTTCCTGGGGTCCACGCTCCTCTTCTACACGAAGGACCTGGGGCACCCGGTGAAGTACGTGGCGCCGGAGAGCGCCATCGACATCTCGGGCACCCCCATCCCCGAGCACCGCATCATCCGCAGCGGCGACTCCGGCGCGCACTACTGGTGGATCGAGTGGGGCGGCGAGCTCGACACGGTCGACGACAACGAGCGGATCCGCGACGAGTTGCGCGGCGTCATCCTCGGCATCTGGGACCACATCAAGAACTCCGGGAAGTTCGACGCCGACAACCTGACCCTCGAGTGGATCGGCAACGTGCCCGGCAAGCGCGAGTACCGCCGGTTCGTGGGCGACTACACGCTGCACCAGGGCGACATCGTGGGCCAGACCGAGTTCGCCGACGGCGTCGCGTTCGGCGGCTGGTCCATCGACCTGCACCCCGCGCAGGGCATGTACGCCACCGGGGCAGGGGCCCTGCAGCGCTTCTCCGACGGCGTCTTCGAGATCCCCTACCGGTCCCTGTACTCCGTGAACGTGGAGAACATGCTGTTCGCGGGCCGTGACGTCTCGGCCACGCACATCGCGTTCGGCGCCGCGCGCGTCATGGCCACCTGCGGCGCCATGGGCCAGGCCGCGGGCACCGCGGCGGCCCTGTGCGTCGAGCACGGCACCACGCCGCGCGGCGTGTACACCGACCACCTGGACAAGCTGCGCCAGACGCTGCTGGCCTGGGACGCTCCCCTGGTCGGCGTCGCGAACGCCGACGAGCGGGACCTGGCCCGGCGCGCCCGCGTGACGGCGTCGAGCACCACCACGACCGTCGCCGCCCCGGTGGCCGCCACGACCGGCGACCCGTACGACGACTTCGACGTGCACGACCTCGACGTCGACCTGGGCATCGCGCTGCCCGTGCACCCGCGCCTGGACAGCGTGGACCTGCTCGTCTCGGCCCGGAACGACACGACGCTCCGGGTGGAGGTGTACTCCACCGGCAAGAAGCAGAACGTGGTGCCCGCGCACCTGGAGTCGGCGACCGACGTCGTCGTGCCCGCCGGTGACCACCGCTGGGTCACGGCCCACGTGCCGTTCGCCCCGGAGGTGCCGCAGAACGCCGTGGTGGTGCTCCGCGCCAACCCCGACCTGGCCGTGCACACCACGGCCGCGCTGCCGCCCGGGGTGCTCACCCTGGTGCACCGCGTCGACAGCGACGACCAGAACGTGCAGATCAGCACCGACGAGCTGCTCGTGCAGTGGCCCACCAAGCCGCTGCGCGGCCGGTCCATCGTCTTCCGGACCGCCCCCGAGACGCACGCGCTCGCGCCCGAGCGGGCGACGTCGGGCTACCACCGCAACCACGGCGGGCCGAACATGTGGGCCTCGGCGCCCCTGTCCCCCGGCCGCGAGGAGTGGCTGCGCCTGGACTGGGACGAGCCCGTGACCCCGGGCGAGGTGCGGGTCGTGCTCGACGACGACCTCGACGTCGAGCTCAACACGCTGCACCACCACCGCACCCCCCACGAGATCCTGCCCACGCTGGTGAAGGACTACCGCGTCGAGGTGCTGCCGCACGACGGGCCGGACTGGGTCACCGTCGCGGCCGTGACCGGCAACCGGCAGCGGCTGCGCGTGCACCCCCTGCCGGACGACCTCGGTGCCGTCCGCTCCGCCCGCCTCGTGGTCGGCGCCACCAACGGTGCCGAGCAGGCCCGCGTGGTCGCGTTCCGGGTCCAGGAGCGGTGATGCCGACCGGGAACGACCGGACCCTGCGCACCGCGCCCGCGGTGTCGCCGGTCCCCCGCCGCCGGGCGGGCACCACTACGCTGTCGGTCGTGCACAGGAAAGAGCGCACCGGGATCGTGGCGCTCGCCGTGCCGGACCTGGAGGAGCCGTACTTCGCCGAGCTGACGGCGCTGCTGGTGCGGCGCGCGGACCAGCGCGGCCTGTCGGTGCTCATCCAGCAGACCGCCGGCGACCACGAGCGCGAGGTCAACGTCGCCAACGGCATCGGCCTGCCCGCGACGGACGGGCTGATCCACATCCCCCGCGCGCTGTCGGTGGCCGACCTGACCCGCCGCGCCACGCCCGGACCCCTCGTGCTGCTGGGCGAGCACATCCTGGTCAGCCCGTTCACGCACGTCACCATCGACAACCGCGCGGCGTCCTACGCCGCGGCCGAGCACCTGGCCCAGGTCGGCTGCGCCCGGGTCGCGTACGTGGGCACCCGGGACGCGCGCCCGTCCGACGCCGCCGACCGGCGGTACACGGGCTACCGGGACGCCGTCGCGGCCCTGGGGCTGGCGCAGGACCCGGACCTGGTGGCGCAGCTCGACGCGTTCACGCCGGACGAGGGCCTGCGGGCGGTCGCCGACCTGCTGCGCCGAGGGGTCGCGTTCGACGGCCTGGTCTGCGCGAACGACTCCGTGGCCTTCGGCGCGCTGGTCGCGCTGGAGGCCGGCGGGCGGTCGGTGCCCGGCGACGTGGCCGTGGTCGGCATCGACGACGTGCGCGGCGCGCGGTTCACGGTGCCCGCCCTGACGTCGGTCGCCCCCGACAAGGAGGCGCTGGTCGAGCGCGCGCTGAGCGAGCTCGAACGGCAGATCGCCACCCCGCCCGGCGGCAACCTGCCCGTGGAGCACGTGGTGGTCGGGGCGCGCGTGGTGCCCCGGGCCAGCACGGCCCGGTGAGGCCCCGGCGGGCCGTGCCGCACGGCCGGCCTCCCGGGCACGCCCGGGCTCAGTCCACCGGCACGACCTGGAGCTCGCCCACCTGCTCGGCGAGCGTCGCGCGGGCCGCCTCGTCCAGCCCGTCGTCGACCACGAGGTGGCGCACGTCGCGCAGGTCCACCACGGTGGTCAGCCCCACGACGCCCCACTTGGAGTGGTCGGCCAGCACGACGGCGGCGGCACCCGCCGCGAGCAGCGCGCGGTCGGTCTCGGCCTCCAGGAGGTTCGGCGTGGTCAGGCCGGCGTGCAGGTCGATGCCGTGCGCGCCGAGGAACGCGATGTCCAGGTGCAGGTGCTCCAGCGACCGCACGGCCACCGGGCCCACCAGGGAGTCGGACGGCGTCCGGACGCCGCCGGTCAGCACCACGGACTGCGTGTACGGCTCGTCGGACCGGTCAGGACGCCGGAACACCTCGGCGACCGGCAGCGAGTTGGTCACCACGGTCAGCTCCGCGACGTCGCGGAGCTCCTGCGCGAGCACCCACGCCGTCGTGCCGCCGGAGAGGCCGACCGCCATACCCGGCTCCACCAGGGCCGCCGCGTGCCGCGCGATCGCCCGCTTCTGGGCGACCTGCTGGTGCACGCGGGCCACGAACCCGCGGTCCTGGCGCACCGTCTCGTCCGGCCGCGCCGTGGCACCTCCACGCACCCGGTCCAGCTTCCCGTGGTCCGCGAGCACCTCGATGTCGCGGCGGACCGTCATCGCGCTCACGCCGAGCTCGTCGGCGAGCTCCGCGATGCTCGCGGCGCCCCGGCGGGCCACCTCGTCGACGATCCGCGCCCTGCGCTCAGCGACCAGCACACCTACCCCTTTCGACGACCGGCTCAGTGTGACACGAGCCGCGCCGTCGGCCACCGCCGTACCCGCCGAAGGAAACCCGACGTGACCCCTGCCGCACCCCCGGTCCCGCCGAGCCCCTACGACCGGTGGTTCCCGGGCAGCCCCCTCGACGGCACCTACGGGTACGACCGCGACGCGCTGCTCGCCGTGGTGCCCGCCGCCGAGCCGGACGGGTTCGCCGAGCTGTGGCGGTCCTGGTACGCCCGGGCGCGGGAGGTGCCGTCCGACGTGGTGGTCGAGGCGGCGGGTGGGGCTCGCCGGCCCACGCACGACGTCTCCGTGGTGACCTACACCGCCGACGGCGGGCTGCGCCTGCGGGCCTGGGTCGCGGTGCCGGTGGGCCTACGCCCCCGCGTGGGCGTGGTGCACAGCCACGGGTACGGCGGGCGGGACGCCCCGACCTTCGAACGGGTGCCGCACGACGCCGCCGTCATCTTCCCGGTCGCGCGCGGGCTCGGTGCTCTGAACGCCGGTGTCGGGGCGCCCGACACCAGCTCGCGGCACGTGCTGCACGGCATCGAGGCGGTGGAGACGTACGCCGTCGGGCGGTCCGCCGTGGACCTCTGGCACGCGGGGACCGCCCTGCTGGACCTGCTGGCCCGGCGGGACGAGACCCTGGGCAACCTGCCGCTGTACTTCGTCGGCACGAGCTTCGGCGGCGGCATCGGGGCGCTGGCCGTGCCGTGGGACGACCGGTTCGTGGGCGCCACGCTCGAGGTGCCGACGTTCGGCCAGCACGACCTGCGCCTGACGATGCCGTGCACGGGCAGCGGCGAGGCCGTGCGCCACCACGTCGCGGACCACCCGGAGGCACGCGAGGTGCTGGCGTTCCACGACGCGTCGGTGGCCGCCACGCACCTGCGCGTGCCCACCCGCGTCGAGTGCGCGGCGTGGGACACGCACGTGCCGCCGCCGGGACAGTTCGCGGTGGCGAACGGGGTCGGCCGGGCCGCGGGGGCGAACTTGGAGCTGGCGATCCACACGGCGGGCCATGCCGAGTACCCCGGCCAGTCCCGGGAGCAGGCGGCGGCGTTCGCCGCGACCCGCGCCCACATCGCCCGCACCCTCCCGACCTGACCGGCCCACCGACCCCACCCACGGGCCTCACCGACGGGCCTCACCCACCGGCCCCACCCACCGGCCCCACCGACGGGCCCCACCCATCGGCCCCACCCAGCCGCCGACGGCGAACGCGGACCTGGTAGCACTCCGAGCGCTCAGAACGCACCTACTCCCGCACTCAACACTCCACGACGCCGGCCCGGCGATGACCGGCGACGGCCCGGCGACGGCCCGGCGATGACCCGGCGTCGGCCCGGCGTCGGCCCGGCACCCTCCAGCCCCGGCGATCGTAGGGATCGTCGGTCGATGAGGGCCCATGGGCCGACCATCCCTACGTTCGGCCAGGCAGGGAGGGTGTCGGGCGGGCGCCGCGAGAGGGTCAGCGGCCCGTGAAGGTGGGGGGCTCGCGGGTCAGGAACGATGCGACCGCACCCGTGTGGTCGGACGTGGCGCCGCACCGGGTCTGGGCCACCGCCTCGGCCTCGAGGGCGTCGTCCAGGCTCAGGCCCGGGGCCCGGGCGAGCAGGCGCTTGGTCTGCGCGAACGCCGTGGTCGGTCCTTCGGCGAGCTGCCGGGCCAGCGCGGTGGCCCGGGGCAGCACCTCGTCCGGCTCGACGATCTCGCCGGCGATACCCCAGGCGACGGCCTCCTCGGCGGTGAACGTGCGGCCGAACAGGACGAGCTCCTTGGCCCGGGCGTCCCCGACGGCGCGCGGCAGCGTGACCGACAGGCCGGTGTCGAAGGTCAGCCCGATCCCCGTGAACGCGGTCGCCAGCCGCACGCCGGTCGCGAAGACCCGGTGGTCGCACGCGAGCGCGAGGCCCAGTCCGGCCCCCACGCAGGTTCCGGCCACGGCGGCCAGCACCGGCTTGGGCATGGTCAGCAGGTCGCGCACGACGGGCGAGTAGTGCTCGCGGACCGTGGAGAAGGCCGCCTCCGCCCCGTCGGCCAGGGCAGCGGCGTGCTCGCCCAGGTCCTGGCCCAGGCAGAACGCCCGCGTGGTCCCGGCGAGCACGACGGCGCGCACCGCGTCGTCGGCGGCGACGTCCGCGACGGCGGCGCGCAGGGCCTCCTTGGCCGCGACGGTCAGGGCGTTGCGGTGCGCGGGGTCGTCCAGCGTGATCGTCGCCACCGCGTCCACGCGGTCGACGACGACGGAAGCGTCGCTCATCGTTCCTCCTTCACGATCGGTGCCGGGTGTCACCACGGGTAGAACCCCTGCCCGGTCTTGCGGCCCAGCTCCCCCGCGGCGACCTTCTCGCGGAGCACCCGGGGCGGCGCGAACCGGGGCCCCAGCTCGCGTTCGAGGTGCTCGGCGATGTGCAGCCGCACGTCGAGCCCCACGAGGTCGGTGGTGCGCAGCGGACCCACCGGGTGCCGGTAGCCCAGGGTCATCGCGGTGTCGATGTCGGCGGCGTCGGCCACGCCCTCCTCCAGCATGCGCATCGCCTCCAGGGCGAGCGCCACCCCGAGCCGGCTGCTCGCGAAGCCCGGTGAGTCCTGGACGGTGATCGCCGTCCGGCCCAGGCCCGCGACCCAGTCCCGGGCCCGGGCGACGAGGCCGGGCGCGGTGCGCCGTCCGACCACCACCTCGACCAGGGAGCTGACCGGGACGGGGTTGAAGAAGTGCAGGCCCACCAGGCGGGAGGGGTCCGGCAGGGCGTCGGCCAGCGCGTCGATCGACAGCGAGCTCGTGTTGGTGGCGAACGCCGCGCCGGGGGCCGCCGCGGCCGCCCGCGCCAGCACGTCGCGCTTGAGGCCGGCCACCTCGGGCACGGCCTCGACCACCAGCGCGCAGCAGGCCAGTGCGGCCTCGTCCACCACGACGCCGAACCCGCCCGCGACCGTCGCGCCCTCGGCGACCGCCCGGGCGAGGCTCCGCTCGATGCGCTCGCGCGCCGACCGCGCCGCGGCGTCGTCGCTCTCGACGACCGTCACGGTGGCGCCCGCCACCGCGAACGCATGGGCGATGCCGCCGCCCATGCGCCCGCCGCCGTACACGCCGACGGCGTCCGGGACGGCCACCACCGAGGCCGGCTGCGGGGCAGACGGCACGGCCGCAGCCGCCGGACCGGGCGCCGCTCCCTCCGGGACCCCGGTCATGGCCGCCCCCTGCGCCGGTCGAGGAACGCCGTCATCCGGTCCGCCTTGTCCTGGGTCTCGAACAGCACTGCCTGGGCGACGTCGTCGATCAGGGGGTGGGCGGCGCGGGGCGCGTCCAGCACGGACTTGGTCAGCCGCACGGCGAGCGGTGCCTGCGCGGTGATCCGGTCGGCGAGCCGGTGCCCGGCCGGTTCCAGGTCGTCGGCGTCCACCACCTCGTTGAGGAGCCGGACGGCGAGGGCCTCCTGCGCGTCGAGCACGCGCCCCGCCAGCAGCACCTCCTTGGCGAGCGGCTCCCCGACGAGCTCCGCGAGCCGCCAGGCGGCCCCGGCGGCGGCGAGGATGCCGAGGCCCGGCTCGGGGTTGCCGATCCTGGTCGCCGAGGTGCCGATCCGGAAGTCGCACGCGTAGGCGAGCTCCGCGCCGCCGCCGAGGGCGTACCCGTCGACGAGGGCGACCACGGGCATCGGCAGCCGGCGGACCCGCTCGAAGACCCCGGAGTTGATCCCCGCCAGGGCATCCTCCCGGCGTCGTTCGCGCAGCTCCGCGATGTCGGCGCCCGCGGCGAAGGTGCCACCGGAGCCCACCACGAGCGCCACCCGCGGCGTGGCCTCCAGCAGGGCGCAGGCGGCGTGCAGGGCCTCGACCGTGGCGCGGTCGATGGCGTTGCGGACCTCGGGCCGGTTCAGGCGCAGCACCACCCGGTCGTCGTGCTCTTCGACCAGCAGGGGCGCGCTCATGCGTCGAAGTCCACGACGACCTCGTCGCTCACCGGGAACGACTGGCAGGTGAGCACGAACCCGGCGGCCACCTCGGACTCCTCCAGCGCGTAGTTGCGCACCATGTCCACCTCGCCCTCGCGCACGCGCGCCCGGCAGGTGCCGCAGACCCCGCCCTTGCACGCGAACGGCAGGTCGGCACGGACCTCCTGCGCGGCGTCGAGGAGCCGGGTGTCCCGCGGCATCGCGCTGGTCGTGGACCGGCCGTCGAGCACCACGGTCACCTGGCTCGTGGCGCCGTCGGCCACGCGGTCGGCGTGCCGTAGCTGCGGCGGCGGCTCGTCGACCCAGAACAGCTCGACGTGCACCCGGTCGGCCGGGACGCCGAGCTCGGCCAGCACCGCCCGGGCCCCGTCCTGCATGCCGAGCGGCCCGCAGAGCCACACGTGGTCCACGTCGCCGACCGGCACCACGAGGGTGAGCAGGGCACGCAGCCGGTCGGCGTCGAGCCTGCCCGAGAACAGGTCGACGTCCCGCGGCTCCCGGGACAGCACGTGGACCAGGTCGAGCCGGTCGTGGTGGGCGTCCTTGAGGTCCGCCAGCTCCTCGGCGAACATCACCGAGGCGGTCGTGCGGTTGCCGTAGAGCAGGGTCACGCGGGCGTCCGGGTTGCGCAGCAGCGTGGCCGTGATCGAGAGCACCGGCGTGATACCCGAGCCCGCCGCGATGCACAGGTGCCGCCCGCCCGCGGCCGGGTCGACCCGGAACCTGCCGCTCGGCGCCTGCACCTCCACCCGGTCCCCGGGCCGCACGTCGTGCACGAGCCAGGCCGAGAACAGTCCGTCGGGCACCTCGCGGACGCCGATCCGCGGCGGGCTGCCGACGGGCGCGCAGATCGAGTAGGTGCGGCGGTGCTCGACGCCGTCGACCACCCGGCGCAGCGTCAGGGACTGGCCGGCCGCGAAGTCGAACACGTGCCGCAGGCCGGCGGGCAGGTCGAACGTCACCGCGGCCGCGTCGTCGGTGAGCCGTTCGACGTCGCGCACGGTGAGCGTGTGGAAGGCCGTGCGCCCGGCGGCGGCGCGGCTCAGGGTGGCGGTCACGTCAGATCTCCTTCACGTGGTCGAACGGCTCCAGGCACGACCGGCAGCGGTACAGGGCCCGGCACGCCGTGGCGCCGAACTCGGAGGTGACCTCGACGTCGTCCGCCCCGCAGCGCGGGCAGCGCACCGCGCGGCGAGGCGGGCCCAGGCGCAGCGGCACCGGCCCGGCGTGCCGGGGTGCGCGGCCCGGCGGGGAGATCCCGGCGTCCGCGAGGGCCGCCCGGCCGGCCGGGGTGATCCAGTCGGTGGTCCAGGCGGGTTCGAGGACGACGCGTACCCGCGCGTCGGCGAATCCCGCGGCGTGCAGCTCGTGCAGGAGGTCGTCGCGCATGGTCGCCATGGCGGGGCAGCCCGAGTAGGTGGGGGTGATCGCGGCGACGACGGCGCCGTCGTCGCCGAGCGCGACGTCCCGCAGGACGCCGAGGTCGTGCAGGGTGAGCATCGGCAGCTCCGGGTCCACGACGGCGGCGGCGACCGCGCGGGCGCGGGTCAGCGCGCCGGGGTCTGCCGGATTGTGCGCCGGACCGTGCAGCGGCTGGTCCACCGGCGGGGTCCCCGGCGGGTGCGGGGCGGCCGGCCGCTGCCGCGCGGGTGCGGCGGTCACCACCGGCCTCCGGGGTGCGCGCGGGCGACCGACTGCATCTCGGCGAGCAGCAGGCTGAGCGCCTCGGTGTGCCGGCCGTCGCGGCCCGTCCGACCGAGCACGCCCGCGAGCGCGGGCACGTCGGGCCGGTCGACGCCGCTGGCGGCCAGCACCTGGCTGAGCACCGCGTCGACGCGCGCGGTGAGGCCCGCCGGGTCGACGCCGACGCCTGCCCGGGCAACCGCGCGCTCGACGTCGTGCGTCGCGAACAGCTCGGCCCGGTACGGCCAGAGGGCGTCGAGCCCGCCGACCAGCCGCCGGCGGGACTCGGCGGTGCCTCGGGCCAGGGTCAGGAACCAGCGGGCGGCGAAGTCCCGGTGGTAGGTGAGCTCCTTGACGCCCTTGGCGGCCACGGCGGCGAGCACGGCGTCCCGGCTGCGGCACAGCTCCTCGAACAGGGCCAGCCGCCAGGCCGAGAACAGCAGGATCCGGGCGACGGTGTGGCCGAAATCGCCGTTCGGCACCTCCGCGAGGCGCACGTTGCGGAACCGGAGGCCGTCGCGGAAGAAGGCGAGCCGGTCCTCGTCGGGCACGGGTGAGCCGTCCGGCAGGGCGGGCACCTGCGCGGGGTCGGCGGCGGCCGCCCGGGCGAGCAGCAGCCGCGCCTGACCGAGCAGGTCGAGGGCGATGTTCGACAGCGCGATGTCCTCCTCCAGGTCGGGGGCGCGGCTGCACCACTCGGCGAGCCGCTGGGAGAGCACGAGCGCGTCGTCGCCGAGCATCAGGCAGTAGGTCGCCAGCGCGGCGGGGTCCACGCCGTCGGGCACGGTGGCCTCGACGCCGGCCAGCGGGTCCTCGAAGTCGGTCCCGAAGGCCCAGCGGTCGTCGTTGACGAGCAGGCCCGCGTAGGCGCTGTCGTGCTCGCCGGGCTCGTGGGTGCGGACGTCGGGCATGCGGCCTCCTCCAGGTGCGGGACGTCCTACATGTGCGGGACGTCGGCGGGGATGTCGTAGAACGTGGGGTGCCGGTAGACCTTGTCCCCGCTGGGCGCGAAGAGCGGGTCCTTCTCGTCCGGGCTGGAGGCCGTGATCGCGGATGACCGGACCACCCAGATGCTGACGCCCTCGTTGCGCCGCGTGTAGACGTCACGGGCGTGCCGCACGGCCATCTGGTCGTCGGGGGCGTGCAGTGACCCGACGTGCACGTGGTTGAGGCCCCGCTTGCCGCGGACGAACACCTCGTAGAGCGGCCACTCGCCGCTGACCTGGCCGGTCATGCCACCTCCTCGTCGCCCTCGTGGCCCTCGTGGCTGCCGTCATCCCCGTGGCTGCCGCCGTCCCCGTGGTCGTGACGGTTCGCGAACGCGAGCGCCGCCTCGCGGACCCAGGCGCCGTCGTCCCAGGCCTGCGCGCGGTGCGCCACGCGCTGGGCGTTGCAGGGGCCGTTCCCCGCGACGACGGCCCAGAGCTCGTCCCAGTCGGGCTGCCCGAAGTCGTAGGACCCGCGCTCCTCGTTCCAGGCGAGCTCCGGGTCGGGCAGGGTGACGCCCAGCGCGTCGGCCTGGGGCACGGTCATGTCGACGAAGCGCTGGCGCAGCTCGTCGTTGGTGTGCGTCTTGACCCCCCAGGCCATGGAGCGCGCCGTGTTGGGCGACGCGTCGTCCGGCGGGCCGAACATCATCAGCGACGGCCACCAGAACCGGTCCACGGACTCCTGGACCATGGCTCGCTGCTCGTCGGTGCCGCGCATCATCGTCGCCAGCAGCTCGAAGCCCTGCCGCTGGTGGAAGGACTCCTCCTTGCAGATGCGGATCATGGCCCTGCCGTAGGGGCCGAAAGAGGTGCGGCACAGGGGCACCTGGTTGCAGATGGCGGCGCCGTCGACCAGCCAGCCGATGGTGCCCGTGTCGGCGTACGAGAGCGTGGGGTAGTTGAAGATCGAGGAGTACTTCTGCCGGCCGCTGATCAGCATCTCGGTGAGCTCCTGCCGCGAGACGCCGAGGGTCTCCGCGGCCGAGTAGAGGTAGAGGCCGTGGCCCGCCTCGTCCTGGACCTTGGCGAGCAGGATCGCCTTGCGCCGCAGCGACGGCGCGCGGCCGATCCAGGCCCCCTCCGGCTGCATGCCGATGATCTCGGAGTGGGCGTGCTGCGCGACCTGGCGCACCAGGGTCCTGCGGTAGGCCTCGGGCATCCAGTCGCGCGGCTCGATGCGGTCCTTGCGGGCGATCGTGGCCTCGAACCGCGCTTCGAGCAGGGTCTCGGGCAGGGCGTCGGGCAGGGCATCGGGCTCGGTGTCTGCCGGCATGACCACCTCCGTGGGCGACGTCGCCCGTCCGCTGGACGCACTTCTGAACCTATTTACTGACCGAACGTTCTGTAATAGATTGGCACAGCCACGAGGGGTTGCACAACGGCCTGGGCACACCGATCGCAAAGGAGCGCAGAGTGAGCACACTGGAGAGCTACGTCGCGGGGCGCTGGCAGGCCGGCACGGACGACGGCGAACCCGTCCTCGACGCGGTGACCGGCGAGGAGATCACGCGGGTGTCGAGCCACGGGATCGACTTCGCCGCCGTGGTCGCGCACGCCCGTGAGGTGGGCGGCCCGGCCGTGGCCCGGCTCACGTTCCACGAGCGGGCGACCCTGCTCAAGGAGCTCGCGCTGCACCTGGGCGGGGCCAAGGACGAGTTCTACGCCCTGTCGCTGCGCACGGGCGCCACCCGGCGCGACTCCGCGGTCGACATCGACGGCGGCATCGGCACCCTGTTCAGCTACGCGAGCAAGGGCAAGCGGGAGCTCCCGGACGACACCGTCGTGCTGGACGGCGCCCTCGAACCCCTCGGCAAGGGCGGCACCTTCGTGGGCCAGCACCTGTACACCTCGCGACCCGGGGTCGCGGTGCAGATCAACGCCTTCAACTTTCCCGTCTGGGGCATGCTCGAGAAGCTCGCGCCCGCGTTCCTCGCGGGTCTGCCCGGCATCGTCAAGCCCGGCAGCCAGACCGCGTACCTCACCGCCGCGGTGGTGCGGCACATCATCGCCTCCGGGATCCTGCCCGAGGGCAGCCTCCAGCTCGTCTGCGGCAGCGCCGGCACGCTGCTGGACGAGCTCGGCGAGCAGGACTCGGTGGCCTTCACCGGCTCGGCGCACACCGCCGAGATCCTGCGTTCGCACCCGTCGGTGCTGCACCGCGGGGTCCGCCTCGGCGTCGAGGCCGACTCGCTGAACTGCTCGATCCTGGGTCCGGACGTGCGCCCGGAGGACCCGGAGCTCGACCTGTTCTTCAAGGGCGTCGTCACCGAGATGACCGTCAAGGCGGGCCAGAAGTGCACGGCGATCCGGCGCGTCCTGGTCCCGGAGGCGATGGCGGACGCCGTGATCGGCGCGATCAGCGCCCGCCTGGCCCGGATCACGGTCGGCAACCCGGCCGACGACGGCGTCCGGATGGGTGCCCTGGCCAGCCTCCGGCAGCGCGACGAGGTGCGCAAGGCGATCGAGGCGCTGCGCACCTCCGCCGACATCGTGCACGGCGACCCCGACCACGTCGAGGTGGTGGGCGCCGACGCCGAGCGCGGCGCGTTCCTCTCCCCCGTCCTGCTGCGCGCCCGGCCGGGCGCGGCCGAGCCCCACGAGGTGGAGCCCTTCGGCCCGGTGGCCACGGTGCTCACCTACGGCTCGGTGGACGAGGCGGTGGCCCTGGCGGCGCGCGGCCGGGGCAGCCTGGTGGCGTCGCTGGTCACGCACGACCCGCAGGTGGCCCGGGACGTGACCCGCGGGCTCGCGCCCTGGCACGGCCGCCTGCTGCTCCTGGACCGGGACGACGCCGCCGAGTCGACCGGCCACGGCAGCCCGCTGCCGATGCTCGTGCACGGCGGCCCCGGACGCGCCGGCGGCGGCGAGGAGCTGGGCGGGGTGCGCGGCGTGCTGCACCACATGCAACGCACGGCCGTGCAGGGCTCCCCCGACATGCTCACCGCGGTCACCGGCCGCTGGACCACCGGCTCCCGGCGGGTGGTCGGCAGCGTGCACCCGTTCCGCAAGTCCCTGGCCGAGCTGCGCGTCGGCGACACGATCGAGACGGCGACCCGGACGGTCACGCAGGACGACATCGACCACTTCGCGGAGTTCACGGGCGACACCTTCTACGCGCACACCGACCCCGCGGCCGCCGCCGCAAACCCGTTCTTCGGCGGCATCGTCGCGCACGGCTACCTCGTGGTGTCGCTGGCCGCGGGTCTCTTCGTGGACCCGGCCCCGGGGCCGGTGCTGGCCAACTTCGGCGTCGACAACCTGCGCTTCCTCACGCCGGTGCACGTGGGCGACACCATCCGGGTGGCCCTCACGGTCAAGCAGATCACCCCCCGCACGTCGGCCGACTACGGCGAGGTGCGCTGGGAGGCCGACGTGACCAACCAGGACGGCGAGCAGGTCGCAGCGTACGACGTGCTGACGCTCGTCGCGAAGACCGGCCAGAACACGACGGGCAAGAACACGACAGGCCAGGACACGACCGGCGCCTGATCGGACCGTTCGCCCGGCCGTCCCGTCGTTCCTCCCCACGTGGGTGTGGCGGGGACAGGGACGCCGGGCCGACGATCCGCTCCGTCTGGGACGATGACCCGATGACGACGGACGCCACGCCGACGGACGCCCCCGCCCGCCGCCCGCGAGGACGCCCGGGCCACGACCGGGCGACGGTGCTGCGCACGGCGATCGAGCTCTTCAACCAGCGCGGGTACGACGCCACCTCGATCAGCGACCTGGCCGCCGAGCTCGGCGTCACCAAGTCGGCCGTGTACCACCACTACGCGAGCAAGGAGGCGCTGCTCGCGGCGGCCCTGGACGAGGCACTGGAGGAGCTCGCCGCCGCCGTCGAGGCAGCAGCGACCGCGACCGACGGCGAACGCAGCTCCGTACGCCTGCGGGCCACCGTCGAGGCGGCCGTCCGCATCCTCGCCGACCACCTGCCCGCCGTGACGCTGCTGCTGCGCGTGCGGGGCAACAGCGACCTGGAGCGGTCGGCGATCGCGAGGCGCCGGCACATCGACGAGCGCCTCGCCGCGCTCGTCCGGCAGGCAGCCGCCGAGGGCGACCTGCGCGCCGACGTCGAACCCGAGGTGATCAGCCGGCTCGTCTTCGGCACGGTCAACTCCCTCGTCGACTGGTACCGCCCCGACGGCCCGCTGCCCGCGAGCGCCCTCGCCGCCACGGTCTCCAGCGTGCTCTTCGACGGCCTCGGGCCGCGCCTGCACGACGAGGCACCGCACGACGAGGCACCCCACGACGAGGCACCCCACGACGAGGCGCCGCACGACACCACACCACGCAGCAGCACACCACGCAGCAGCACACCACGCAGCAGCACATCGAGCAGGTTTCCGTGACCGGCCCGCCGTCACCCGTCGATCACGCGGCTTCCGCGGTCGGCGGGTCAGCGGTCGAGTCGACCCGCGGTGGTGGGAAGGCTTCGACCGCTTCGGGCAGACGGATGCGGTGCCCGCGGGCGTCGACGAAGTCCCATCCGGTCTCGACCAGGCCTCCAGCTCCGGCATCCGCAGCAGGTCTGCCCGTCCAGTGCATCGTGATGCCCCGTGCGTCGACGAGCTGATGGTGGAACCAGCACAGCAAGGCGCTGTTGGCCACGGCGGTGTCGCCGCCGTCTGCCCAGTGCCGCACCGCATGGTGGACCTCGCACCGCGACGGCGGTTGATCGCATCCCGGATACACGCAGTGCCGGTCCCTGGCGATGACGGCGCGCCGCATCTGCCCGGTCACGGTGCGCCGGGCACGCCCGACGTCCAGCACCGCCCCGTCCGGCCCGAACACGATCCTGGTGATCGCGCTGTCGCAGGCCAGCCGCCGCAACAGCGCCCGTGGCGCACGACCGCCGGTCTCGGTGAACACCGCACCGCCCGCCGACAGCAGCCCGGGCACGGTCGGCATCGTGCCTGCTCGGGTTCCGCGTGCGGGGATGCCCTGCCCGCAGGTCAGGCACAGCCCGTCACGGGTCCGGCCGACCTGGGTGAGCAGCTCGGTCCAGGAGACCGTGACGTTCAGGTGCGGTGGGATCGCGGCCCCGGGCGACGCCTGGTCGGCGTCCAGCACGAGTCGAGCCGCGTCCGCCAGCCCCTGCGCACGCCGCTGCGAGGGCGTACGAGAGTCCTCCGCGGCGGGCGCCCCGATCATCGCGTTCACCACGGTCGAGACGAGCAGGCCGTGCTCGTCCGTCAGGAACCCCGCCACGTGGTACCCGCCGAAGGTCTTGGACAGGTCCAGGAACTCGCCCTGCGCCGCCTTGTCGTCATCGGCGTCGTCGGTATCCGGGTCCGTCACCGTGGCGAACCGGCGCGCCACGACCCGGAACTGGTCAGCGTTGAGCGCTGCCGCCTCCCGGAGCACCAGCCCCTCGCCGGTCACCAGCGTCCCCTCCGCGACCGCGCGCTCCAGCACCGCCGTGACCAGGTCGCGGGTCCGGGTCCCGTCCGGGTCCTGGGCCGGGTCAGGGAAGTCCACGGGCACCGTCTGCACGAACTGCTCGGGTGTCGTGGTCCGGCCGGTCCGGGTGTCGACCAGCCAGCCGAGCGCGTCCGTGCGGGACTCGCTCGTCGGTGCGACCTCGGCCATCACCCGGGCATGGTCGGCCCCCAGGGCCCCGGCGACCAGCCGCTCGCGCGTCGCAGGCAGCGCGGTCGCCAGCCGGCGCGCCATCGTCATGTCCTTGCCCGCCGTGGACGCGGAGACCCCCTCCCGCACCCGCAACCAGGACGTGAACGTCCGGGCCGTCCCGCCGGAGCGCCACGACCCCTCGTCCTCGATCCGCGGCAGCAGGATGTATCGCACACCGTCCAGACGGCCCGCCGCGCGACGGATCCGGGCGTGCGCCTCCACCAGCCGGGCGACACCCGGAGCGTTCCACCCGTCCAGGTGGTCCGGGCCGACCAGCTCGGCCAGGTCATCCACCACCGCTTCGATCCGGGTCAGCGCCTCCTCGATCGACCGCACGGGCGGCAGGTCACCAGAAGCCATGCCGTTCGCCGCCTGCCCCATGGACCGTCACCCCACCCCACCGCTCCGCCTCTATGGTCTCCTACACGTGCCATTCTATGGAACGTTCGTGCGATCCGCTCGGGCACCCGAAGATCTGTGGACAACCTCCCTCGTCCCGTCGGAGACGCCGCCGGGCCCGCTCTCAGAGCCGCACGATCGCGGGCACCGGGTTCTCGATCGCCCCGGCGACGGATCGCATGAAGCCCGCCGCCGTCGCGCCGTCGCACACGCGGTGGTCGAAGACGAAGGACATCTGGGTGATCTTGCGCGGCACGACCTGTCCGTCGACCACCCACGGCCGGTCCATGACCCGCCCGAAGCCGAGGATCGCCACCTGGGGGTGGTTGATGATCGCCGCGCTGCCGTCGACGCCGAGACTCCCGTAGTTGTTCAGCGTGAACGTGCCGGCCGTCAGCTCATCGGCCGTCGCCCGCCCCGCGCGGGCACGTTCCACCAGGTCGCGGACGGCCGCATCCAGCCCGGCGGTCGTCATCCGGTCGGCGCCGAGCACCGCCGGGGCCACGAGCCCGTGCTCACCCTGGACGGCGATACCGAGGTTGACCGTGTCCGGGACCACCAGCTCGGCGCGTTCGACGTCGAGCCGCGCGTTGAGCACGGGGTACTCCTGGAGCCCGGCGACGACGAACCGCGCGAGGTAGGCGAGCAGCCCCGGCCCCGGGTCGTCGGGCGTGCGGGCATCCTCGCGCAGCTCGCAGAGCGCGGTGGCGTCGACGTCGACCCAGACGGTCGCCTCCGGGATCTCCGCCCGACTGCGTGACAGCACCGCCGACGCCGCCTTCTGGAACCCGCTGAGCGGGACCCGCCGCGCGCCACCCGTGCCCGCACCCGCGCTCGCACTCGCACCGACCAGACCCGTGCCCCCACTCGCATCCGCACCCGCACCCGCACCGACACCGACACCGACACCGACCACACCCGAGGCCGCACCCGCACCCACCACGACCGCACTGCCCGTGGTCGCGCCCGAGGCCACACCCGAGGCCACAGCAGACGCCGGCTGCGCACCGGCGACCGCGGTGCGCACGTCGGACCGGGTGACCACACCGCCCGCCCCCGTGGGCCGGACGCTCCTCAGGTCCAGGCCCGCCTCCCGGGCGAGGCGCCGGACGATCGGCGAGATCACCTTCACGGGGCGCTCGGCGACGGACGGCGCAGCACCACGCGGACGGCGCCGCCGCCCCGGCCCGGCGGGGGCCGAGGTGCCGTACCCGATGAGCACGTTGCCGGACCCGGCCCGCTCCTCCTCGCGGTACGCCTCCCCCTCCCGCTCGCCGGCCGCCCCTGCCCGGGCCCCGGACCCGCCGCCCGCCACGATCGTGATCAGCGGCCGCCCCACGTCCACCGTCTCGCCCTCCGCAGCGTGCAGCCGGCCCACCCGCCCGGCGTACGGGCTGGGCACCTCGACCACGGACTTCGCGGTCTCGACCTCGGCCACGGGCTGGTCGACGGCGACGTCGTCGCCCTCGGCCACGAGCCACTGCACCACCGACGCCTCGGTCAGCCCCTCGCCGAGGTCGGGCAGCAGGAACGTCTGCTCCGTCGGGGCGGTGGTCATGCGTCCTCCCACTGGAGGTCGTCCACGGCGTCCAGGACCCGGTCGACCGACGGGAGCTGGAGGTGCTCCAGCTTCGGCGGCGGGAACGGGATGTCCAGACCGGTGACGCGGCGCACCGGCGCGGCCAGCGAGTGGAAGCAGCGCTCGCTCACCCGGGCGGCCACCTCGGCGGCGAACCCGGCGAACCCGGCGGCCTCGGCGACGACGACCGCACGCCCGGTCGACTCCACGGCGGCGCACACGGTCGCGTCGTCGTACGGGACGAGGGAGCGCAGGTCGACGACCTGGAGGCTGCGGCCGTCCTGCGCGGCCGCCTCGGCGGCCGCGAGCGCGACGGGTACCGACGGCCCGTAGGCGATGAGCGTGGCGTCCGTGCCCGCGCGCCGCACCACCGCCGTGCCGATGCCCGGCACCTGCTCCCCGCCCACCTCACCCTTGGCCCAGTAGAGCTTCTTCGGTTCGAGGAAGACCACCGGGTCGGGCGAGGCGATCGCCTCGCGCAGCAGCGCGTAGGCGTCGCCCGGGGTCGACGGCGCGACCACGTGCAGCCCTGGCGTGTGCGCGTAGTAGGCCTCCGAGGAGTCGCAGTGGTGCTCGACGCCGCCGATGCCGCCCGCGTACGGGACCCGCATCACGAGCGGCAGCTCGACCCGGCCCCGGGTCCGGTTCCGCATCTTCGCGATGTGGCTGACGACCTGCTCGAAGGCCGGGTAGGCGAACGCGTCGAACTGCATCTCGATCACGGGGCGCATGCCGTTCATCGCGAGGCCGACGGCGAACCCCGCGATCCCCGCCTCGGCCAGCGGGGTGTCGAAGCACCGGTCCTCGCCGAACGCGGCGGTGAGCCCGTCGGTCACGCGGAAGACGCCGCCGAGCGGGCCGACGTCCTCGCCGAGCACGAGCACCGCCGGGTCCTCGGCCAGGGCGTCGTGCAGGGCGCGGTTGATCGCCTGCGCCGTGCTGAGCGTCCCGGGCGCCACGGTCGTGGTGGTCATCGGGCTGCCTCCTGCCGGTCCGGGGTGCCGGCGGGCTCGTCGCGCGCCAGCTCGTCCCGGACCATCGCGAGCTGCTCGACGAGCTGCGGGGTGGGCCGGGAGTAGACGTGGCGGAACAGGTCCTCAGGGTCGGGCTCGACGTCCTGGTTGATCCCGTCCCGCGTGCGGCGGGCGACCTCCTCGGCGTCCGCGGCGATCCCGGCGGCGCGACCGTCGTCCAGCACGCCCTGGGCACGCAGGTAGGCCTCCAGCCTCGTGAGCGGGTCCCTGGCCACCCAGCCGGCGACCTCGTCGTCGCTGCGGTAGCGCGTCGCGTCGTCGGCGTTGGTGTGGGCCTGCATGCGGTAGGTGTGCGCCTCGACGAGCTGCGGGCCGCCGCCGGAGCGCGCCCGCGCCACCGCACCGGACAGCACGTCCAGGAGGGCGGCCAGGTCGTTGCCGTCCACCTGCTCGCCCGGCACGCCGTAGCCCACGCCCTTGTGCGCGAGCGACGGCGCGGCCGTCTGCCGGGACAGCGGCACTGAGATCGCGTACCGGTTGTTCTGCACCAGGAAGACGACGGGGGCGCGGAACACCGCGGCGAAGTTCAGCGCCTCGTGGAAGTCGCCCTCGCTGGTCGCGCCGTCGCCGCACAGCGCCAGGACGACCGTCGGCTCCCCGCGCAGCCGCGCGGCGTGCGCCACGCCCACGGCGTGCGGGAGCTGGGTGGCCAGGGGCGTCGTGAGCGGGGCGACGTGGCGCTCGTACGGGTCGTACCCCGAGTGCCAGTCCCCCTTGAGCAGCACCAGCGCCTCGACGGGGTCGACGCCGCGGACGGTGACGGCCGCGGTGTCCCGGTAGGTGGGGAAGAGCCAGTCGGCGTCGGTGAGCACCTGGGCCGCGGCGACCTGGCAGGCCTCCTGCCCGAAGGAGGAGGGGTAGACGGCCAGCCGCCCCTGGCGCACGAGCGCCGAGGCCTGCTCGTTGAAGCGGCGGGCGGTGACCATGCTCGCGTACCCGCGCAGCAGGTCCTCGGCGGGCGGCAGCGGCCCGGCCGACGTCGGCCGGCCGTCCGGGTCGATGAGCATGACCGGCACCGTCGACGGCAGCATGCGATCTACGTCACTCGTCATGTAGATATACTGGTCAAGCCTCTATCTGGAATCTACCAACGGCGGAGATCCGAGAGAGTGTCCGGCGTCCAGCCGGTAATGCGATCCAAACGTCCAGCACAGGAAGGACGTGGAGCGTGACCACGAGACAAGTGGCAACGGGCCTCGACGACGTCGACCGGCGCATCGTGGACGAGCTGCGCCAGGACGGCCGCATGTCGATGCGCGCGCTGGCCGAGCGCCTGCACATCTCGCGCGCCAACGCCTATGCCCGCGTGCAGCGGCTGGAGACCACCGGGGTGATCCGCGGGTACCGCGCGGACATCGACCCGGTGCTGTCCGGGCTGGGCACCTCGGCGTACGTGACGGTCAACCTCAAGCAGGCCGAGTGGCGCTCGGTCCGCGAGGGGTTGCGGGCCCTGCGCGGCATCGAGCACATCGGCCTGGTCGGTGGCGAGTTCGACCTCATCCTGCTCGTGCGCGCCCGCGACAACGCCGACCTGCGGCACCTGATCCTCGACCAGATCCAGGGCATGGACGGCATCCTGAACACCCACACGCTGCTGGTGTTCGAGGAGCCCGTCCCAGCGGGCCCGGCGCCGGCCGCCCCGGCGGGCTGACCCGGCACCCCGCACGCCGCGGGCAGGGCCCCCACCCCAGGTCAGAGGGCATCACCACCTCGGGACCAAGGTCCCGCACGCCGGGGGCAGGGGACCCTGCCGGGCGGGCTCGCCGCGGCGGGATCGTGGTGCCAGGACGCCGGAACAGGTCCGGCGCACCCTCCAGGAGGATGTCATGAGCTCCATCAGCCATCCCGCATCGTCGGCGCACGGACCGGTCGCACACGAGCGGGCCGCCGCCACGCACGTCACCGGCGAGTCGGTCGCCCGGTACGCCTTCGCGGGCGTCCGGCTGCTGCTCGCGTTCGAGTTCCTCTGGGCTTTCGGCGACAAGCTCTTCGGCTGGGGTCTGTCGACCCCGACCGACCGGGCCTGGATCAACGGCGGCTCCCCCACCGAGGGCTTCCTCGGCAGCATCGAGGGGACGTTCGCCGGCTTCTTCAACCCGATGGCCGGCAACCCGGTCGTCGACTGGCTGTTCATGCTGGGGCTGCTGGGCATCGGCCTGGCTCTCGCCCTCGGCATCGGCATGCGGATCGCCGCCGGCGCCGGCGCGGTGCTCATGCTGCTGATGTGGATGGCGTCGCTGCCGATCGACGTCAACCCCTTCGTGGACTACCACCTGCTCGACGCGGTGCTGCTCATCGGGCTGGCCGCGTTCCTGGCCGGCGACACCGCAGGCCTCGGCCGCTGGTGGTCCGAGCGGTCGCTGGTCAAGCGATTCCCCGCCCTGCGATGACGTCGCACCCCGTGGTGCCCGTCCCGGTCGTGACCCGGACGGGCACCACGGCTACGGTGGGACGCATGGACGTTCGGGTGTTCCTCGTCGACGACCACGAGGTGGTGCGCCGCGGCGTGGCCGACCTCCTGGAGGCCGAGCCGGGGCTGACGGTGGTCGGCGAGGCCGGGACCGCCCGCGAGGCGCTCGCCCGCGTCCCCGCGCTCGACCCCGACGTCGTGGTCCTGGACGTGCGGCTGCCCGACGGCGACGGCGTCACCGTGTGCCGCGAGCTGCGGGCGCGGATGCCGTCGCTGGCCTGCCTCATGCTCACGTCGTTCTCGGACGACGAGGCGCTCTACGACGCGATCCTCGCCGGCGCGGCCGGGTACGTGCTCAAGCAGGTGCGCGGTACCGAGCTGGTGGACGCGATCCGCACGGTCGCCGCGGGCGGGTCGACGCTGGACCCGCGCGCCGCGGCGCAGGTCATGGAGCGGATCCGCACGGACGCCCGGCACGAGCCGGACCCGCTCGCCGGCCTGACCGAGCAGGAGCGGCGCATCCTGACCCTGATCGGGCGCGGGCTGACCAACCGGCAGATCGGTGCCGAGCTCTTCCTCGCCGAGAAGACGATCAAGAACTACGTCTCCAGCATCTTCGCCAAGCTGGGCCTGGAACGGCGGGCGCAGGCCGCCGTCCTCGCCACCCAGCTCGAGCAGGAGCACCACCGGCAGCCGTGAGGCGCGGTACCCCGGGCACCCCCGGCACCCCTGGCACGCCCCGGCGCGTCAGGGGTGCCGGCGTGTACGGAGGACCTTCGTCCCGCCGTCCCGGGTCGCGCGGCTCTGCCGAGCGCCACCGGCGTGCTGGTGTCCTGGTGAGGAGCGAAGGAGGACGATCATGAGCACCACCTGGTACCGGGGTGTCGTCGTCGGGGTGGACGGGTCGAAGGAGGGCCTGACGGCCCTGGACTGGGCGGCCCGCGCCGCCGACCTGCACGCCGCCCGGCTGACCGTCGTGGCCACCTACTCCCTGCCGATCACGCCCGACCCGGGGATCGGCGACCTGATCGGCGAGATCCGCGACGAGGCCCACCGGGCCGCCGAGGCCGCCCGTGCGCGGCTCGGCGACCGCCGCCCCGGCGGCCGGGACGTCGAGCTGGTCGTCCTGCCCGGCAACGCCGCCGGTGTGCTGAGCGAGCGGTCCGAGACCTGCGACCTCGTCGTGGTGGGACGCCGCGGGCTCGGTACGTTCGACCGGGTGCTGCTGGGTTCCACGTCCTCCGCGCTGGCGGCGACGGCGCCCGGCGTGGTCGCCGTGGTGCCCGCCGGCGCGACGGCGGACACCCCGCGGCGGATCCGTGTGGGCGTGGCACGCGACGACGAGCCCGACGTCCTGGGCACCGCGTTCGCCGAGGCCGACGCCCGCGGCTGCCCGCTCGAGGTGCTGCACGTGACGGGCACCGACCCGCTCGGCTCGGCGCTGCTCGACATGGACCCCGTGGCGGCCTCGTGGCACGAGGCCGCGCAGGCCGACCTGGCCGACCGTGTGGACACCTGGTCGCAGAAGTACCCGCGGGTCTCGTGCTCGATCGTCGTCCGGCGCGGGGACGTCGTGGACGCGCTGCTCCACGACATGGCACCCGACGACCTGGTGGTCGTCGGCGGCCGGCGGCACCAGCCCTTCCTGGGCCGCGTGCTGCGCAGCGTGCCGGACGCCGTGCTCCGGGCCGCGCCCTGCCCGGTGCTGGTGGTGCACGCGCACGGGACGGCCGCCCGCTGAGCGGTGCGGGCCCGGGTGGCGACGCGTTCGCCACCCGGGCCCCGCTACGCCCGGCCCCGCTACGCCCGGCCCTGCAACGCCCGGCCCCGCCCCGCTACGCCCGGCTCGCGACCAGGGCCCCCGCCAGCTCCGCCAGGGACCGACCGGCGACGGCGGGCACGGTGACGCCCTGCAGCACGTCGACGTCGTCCGCGGCCGGTGCGCTGCCCGCGGCCCCGCACAGCGCGCCGACCAGGGCGGGCAGGCTGTCCTGGTGCCGCGTGACCGACAGGGCCAGCGGCAGCGCCGTCTCGTGGTCGCCCGCGGCCAGCACGGTGACGGCCAGGGCCAGCGGCAGCGTCTCCGCGACCGTTCCGGGGTGGCTGTAGGTGCGCGGCGCGAACCGGGCCACCAGGACGGGTACGGCCGCGAACGGCGAGCGCGCCTCGTCGGCGATCCGCAGCGCGTCGCGCACGCCGTCGGCCAGCCAGCCGTCGGCCGCGAGGTCCTCGGTGCCGGCCTCCAGGGCCGGGCGCAGCGGCGTTCCGTCGAGCAGGTGCCCGAGGATCCGGGCGTACGCGGCGGCGGCGTGCACGCCCGTGCCGTCGTGGGTGATGGTGGCGTAGGTGCGCGCGAGCTCCGCCGCGGCGGCGGGGTCTGGTGCCGCGATCGCCACGGCCAGCGCGCCGGGCAGGGCGCTGTCGTCGTAGAAGGCCGGGTTGTCGGAGCCGGTGTGCGGCGGGCGCAGCCCGGTGGCGGCGTTGATCAGGGCCGAGCGCTGCGCGGCGGACGTCCACGTGTCCGGCGTGTCGAGCAGGCCGCGCCACGTGTCGAAGAGGCTGCCCACGTCCCGGCCGGGCGCCTCCAGGAGCACCCGGGCGGCCACCGCGAACGTCTCGGCGTCGTCGGTGGCCACGAGGGCGGGCGCCCCGATCGCGGAGAGCACGAACGGCACCACGGGGCGCAGCACGCGGGACTCGTCCAGCTCCAGGGCGCCCTTGCGCAGCATCTGCCGCACCCAGGGGTCGCGGACGGTGCGGTGCTCGCCGGCGGGCGCGCCGAGGGCGTCGCCCAGCGCGAGGCCGTGCACGGCGCCGACGGCGCGGTCGAGGCGGTCGGTCATGCTCGCTCCTCCGTGGTCGCGCGGGCGACGAGCGCGTCCGCGAGGTCGACGAGGTCGGTGCCGGCCGTGGCCTGGATGCACTGGCCGGTCACGGTCCGCACCTGGGCGACGTGCCCGGGGTCGAACGCGCTCGCCCCGTGCAGGGCGCCGGCCACCGCGCCGGCCATCGCGGCGATGGTGTCCGAGTCGCGGCCGATGTTGACGCCGGACTCGATGACGGCCGGCGTCCCGTCGGTGGCCCGCAGCAGGCCGATGCACAGCGCGACGGCCTCGGGCGCGACGTCGGCCCACATGTAGTGCCGCAGGGGGATCGCCTCGAACAGGTCCTCCTCGGCCTGCTCCGGCGTGCCGGCCCGCCCGGCGATGTCTAGGGCGCGGCGGGCCGTGCGGGCCGACCAGGAGTCGGCGGGCAGCGCGGCGAGCATGGCGTCCAGCACGGGGTCCACGCTGTCCGCGACCATCGCCACGGCGACGCCCGCGGCGATCGCCTGCGCGCAGTAGACGCCGTCACGCGAGTGGCTGACCTCGGCGTCGGCCCGCGCCATGCGTGCGGCGAGCACGGGATCGCCCGCGGCGAAGACGCCGATCGGGGCGACCCGCATGGCGGCGCCGTCGCTCCAGGTCTCGGCGTTGCGCTGCCCGCTGGCGGGCGGCTCCATGCCCGCGTGGAGGTTGGCGAGGGCGATCATCTCGCTGAAGCCCGCCCGGTTGAACCCGGTGCGCTGCTCGCGCAGGGCCTCCAGCCAGGTGTCGGCCACGTCCCGGGAGGTCAGCCCGGCGCCCGCCCGCAGCACGCCGCGGGCGCACAGCACGGCGTACTCCGTGTCGTCGGTCCCGGCGGCCTCGGGGTCGACGAAGCCGCGCACCCGTCCCCACCGCTCGCGGATCGCGGTGAGGGTCATGCCCTCGGTCGGCGCGCCCATCGCGTCGCCGATCGCCAGGCCGAGCAGCGCTCCGCGCGCACGATCGTCGTTCATGCTCCTCCGTCTTTCGGCTCCCGCTCCCGGCTGCGACGCCTGGAAACGTAACGTTTTGCGTGGAACCAGCACGCAGAGCATGCGTGGCATCGCTATGTTTGCGCATCTTTTTGCGCTTGTGTCTTGCCTCACAGGGTGAACCTGGAGCATGCTACTCCAAAACCTTTTGCGTTCTCGGGAGAACGAGAGGCGGGCGAGGAGCGGGCATGGTCGGGATACGTGAGGTGGCGGAGGCCGCGGGCGTCAGCATGTCCACGGTCTCGCAGGTCGTCACCGGCAACCGCCCGGTCTCCGCGGCGACGAGGGCCCGGGTGGAGGCGGCGATCACGCGCCTCGGCTACCGCGCCCACCCCGGCGCCGCGCAGCTGCGCGGCGGGCGCACCGGGACGGTCGCGCTGATCGTGCCGACCCTGGAGAACCCGTTCTACCCCCTGGTCGCGGCCGGCATGCAGGACGTGCTCGTGCCCCGCGACCTCCTGCTGACCATCACCGACGCCAGCGGCCTGGACCGCTCGGCCACGACCATCCACCGGCTCCTGACCCGCCGCGTGGACGCGATGGTCGCCGCGCCGTTCGGCCTGCCCTCGGCCGGGCTGGCCGAGGTGCACGACGCCGGCATCCCGTTCGTCACCCTCGGCCAGGCCCCTCCGGGCGGCGGCGACTACGTGCACACCGACGACGTCGAGGGCGCCCGGAAGGTCACCGAGCACCTCATCTCCCGGGGCCGCACCCGGATCGCCTTCCTCGGCGGTGACGAGGGCGTGACCCCGACCCGGCAGCGCCTCCAGGGATACCAGGAGGCGCTGCGCGCGGCCGGCTTCCCGGTGCTGGGCGCCGACGTGGTGTGCACCCGTTACACGCGCCAGGGCGGCCGCGACGGCGCCACGGCGCTCCTTGACCGCGCAGACCGCGCGGACCGCCCGGACGCGATCGTGGCGGCCAACGACCTGATCGCGCTCGGGGTCCTGGACGTGACCCGCTCCATGAAGCTCCGGGTCCCCGAGGACCTCGCCCTGACCGGGTACGACGACATCGAGGCGGCGTCCCTGGTCGACCCGCCCCTGACCACGATCGAGAACCCCGCCCGGGAGATCGGGCGCGCCTGCGCGCGCCTGCTGCTGGAGCGGCTCGACGGCGACGTCACGGACGTGACGCGCGCCGTGGCCCTGTCCAACCGCCTCGTCGTCCGCGACTCGACCTGACGCCCCGCACCTCCCGCCCGGCACCATCCCTCCTCGCGAGAGAGAACATCACTGTGAGAATCACGAAGCACGCACTGGTTCCCGTCGGCCTCGCCGCCGCGGTCTCGGTCGCCCTGGCCGGCTGCGTGAGCGGCGGCGGTGACGCCGCCGGCGGAACGGTCTCCTACTGGGGCGCGTTCTACGCGCCCAGCACGGAGGAGGCCTTCCAGGAGATCTTCGTCGACGGGTTCAACGCCGAGGGCGACGCCCAGGTCGACATGGAGGTCAAGGAGCTGACCACCCTCGGCAAGCTCACCGACACCGCCGTGGCGGCCGGCGAGGCGCCCGACATCGTCTACGCGGACGGCCCGTCGGCCGCCTCGGACTTCGCCCGGGCGGACCGGACCATCGACCTCGACGAGTACGCGCAGGAGTACGGCTGGCAGGACGCGTTCCTGCCCTGGGCGTACGAGCTCAGCACGGTCGACGACGCGGTGACGTCGGTCCCGGCCAGCTACGGCTCCATGGTGCTGTACTACAACGCGGCCGTGTTCGAGGAGCACGGCTGGACCCCGCCGACCACCCTGGCCGAGTTCGAGCAGATCGCCCAGGAGGCCGACGAGGCGGGGATGGTGCCGCTCGGCGGCGGCAACGCCGGCTACCAGGGCATGAGCGAGTGGCTGGTCACGGCCGTCCTCAACGCCGCCGTCGGCCCCGAGAAGATCCACGACGTGCTCACCGGTGAGGCCTCGTTCACCGACCCGGAGTTCGTCGCGGCGATCGAGCTGATCCAGGAGTGGATCGACAAGGGCTGGCTCGCCGGCGGCGCGGAGTCCTACTTCACGACCGACGACACGGCGAACGTGACCGGGCTGGCCAACGGCACCACCGCCATGTACCTGAGCGGCACGTGGTCGTTCAACTCGCTGACCGAGGTGTTCGAGGACCCGTCGCAGTGGGCCTGGGCCCCGCTGCCGTCGCTGAGCGACGACGTCGAGCCGGGCGTGTTCCCGCTGGCGATCGGCACGCAGCTCTCGGTCAGCGCCGACGCGGCCGACCCCGACGCCGCGGCCGCCTTCCTCGACTACGTGGCGGGCGACGTCGACCGGGCGCTGGAGTACACGGCACGCACGGGCGAGAACCCGCCGCCGCTGGCGATGACCGCCGACCAGTTCCCCGACGAGGTCGACGAGCGGACCGTGGACCTCTACAGCCAGATCCCCGAGTCGACGAACGTCGGCTACGCCACCTGGACCTTCTTCCCGCCCAAGACCGACTCCTACCTCATCACCGAGTTCGACAAGGTGGTGACCGGGGACAGCACGGCCCAAGAGTACCTGGCCGGCATGCAGGACGTCTTCGACCAGGAGTTCGACGCCGGTACCACCCTCGTGCCCTTCACCCCCCAGAGCCGAGGCTGACCGGTGACCCCCAGGACCGCGACCACCGGGACCGCGCTGGCGGCGGACCCGGTGCGTCGTGGTGCGCGGCCGGCCCTCCGGGGCCGGCCGCTCGGGGCCAGGCGGCAGCGCCGGCTCCTGGCCTGGGTGTTCGTCGCACCGCTGCTGATCGTCAACCTCCTGGTCATCACCGGACCGGGACTGGCGTCGGTCTACTACTCGTTCACCGACTGGGACGGGCTGAGCACCCCCGGGTTCGTGGGCCTGGCCAACTACGCCGAGATGCTCGGCTCCGGAGCCGTCCGTGACGCGCTGGTGCACAACCTCCTGTGGACCCTCTTCTTCCTCGTGGTCCCGATGTCGATGGGCCTGGTCGGCGCGTTCCTGCTGTCGCGGCTGCGGCGCAACCAGGCCTTCTTCCGGGTCCTGTACTTCATCCCCTACGTGCTGGCGACGGTGGTCTCCGCGGCCGTCTGGCGCCAGCTCCTGGACCCGGACGGCGGCGTCGGTGCGGCCCTGTCGACGCTGGGCATCCCGTTCGTCTCCGACCTGCTGGCCGACGTGAACTTCCTGGGCAACCCGTCGCTCGCGCTCGGCTCGGTCGCGTTCGTCAACACCTGGCAGTGGTGGGGCTTCCTGCTGGTGATCTTCCTGGCCTCGATGCAGTCCGTGGACCCGGCCCTCTACGAGGCCGTGCGGCTCGACGGCGCCGGGCCGGTGCGCGAGTTCTGGCACATCACGCTGCCCATGATCCGCCCCACCCTGGTCTTCCTCGGCCTCATGACGATCATCTGGTCGTTCCTGGTCTTCGACTACGTCTACGTCCTGACCCAGGGCGGCCCCGCCGGCTCGACGGACGTGCTCAGCACGGTGCTGTACCGCGAGGCCTTCGAGAACCAGCGCCACGGGTACGCCTCCGCCGTCGCCATGCTGCTGTCGGTCATCAGCGCCGCGACCGTGCTGGGCTACCTCGCCCTGCGCCGACGACTGCGATGGGACATCTAGTGCACACCGCTCCCACCCTCGACGGCCGCGTCCCGGCGGCCCGGCGGCGCCCTGCCCAGCCGGTCACCTGGCTCATCCTGGGCCTGCTCGGCGTGTACGCGCTGGGCCCGCTGCTCGTGCTGGCGTCCAACGCGCTCAAGTCCTCGCGCGAGATCGACAGCAACCCGCTCGGACCGCCGCAGACCTGGAGCTGGAGCAACTTCGCCGTCGCCTGGGAGCAGGCGCACATGGGCGGCGCGCTCCTGAACAGCCTGGTCATCGCGGTGGCCACCGCGGCCGGCGTCGCGGTCATCGCCACCACCGCGGCCTACGCGATGACCCGGCTGGACCTGCCCGGCGGCGGGGCCTGGATCCTCTGGCTGCTGGTGTCCTCGTCGCTGCCCATCCAGCTCTTCCTGGTCCCCCTGGTGAGCTGGTGGTCCATGCTGGGGCTCTACAACCAGCCCATCGGCCTGATCATCATCTACTGGGCCGTGTACAGCCCGTTCGCCACCCTCCTGGTGCGGGCGTTCCTCGTGGGCATGCCCCGCGAGTACGAGGAGGCGGCGCGGCTGGACGGCGCCGGGGAGGTGGGCGTCTTCGCCCGCATCGTGCTGCCGACGATCCGGCCCGCGGTGCTGACCGCGGCTCTCGTGGCAGGACTGCAGGCCTACAACGAGTTCATGCTCGCCGTGACGTTCATCCAGGACCGCGACCTCCAGCCGGTCGCGCTGTCCCTCTACTCGTTCCAGCAGGGATTCACCACCGACTGGTCCCTGGTCAGCGCGGCAGGGCTGCTCATGGCGCTGCCCGTCGTCGTGCTCTTCCTGATGATGCAACGCACCTTCATCGACGGCTACGTCTCCCGCGGGATCGCCGTATGA
Source organism: Promicromonospora sp. MS192 (assembly GCF_049532985.1). Classification (GTDB taxonomy): domain Bacteria; phylum Actinomycetota; class Actinomycetes; order Actinomycetales; family Cellulomonadaceae; genus Promicromonospora. The sequence goes on from NZ_CP186693.1 coordinate 2,803,668, forward strand.
CGCTCCCGCCACCGGTATCACGCACCTACCAGAACCAAGGAGTGCCCATGCCATCCGCCAAGGAGATCCTGCGCACCGCCGCGGCCGAGCAGATCGACTCCGGCCTGGTCGACCTGGTCACGGTCGACAACTTCGACCGGTTCGTCGGCGCCATGCTCGTCGCCGACGACAGCCACCGCCTCATGATGGAGGACCTCGGTGACGACCTGGTCCAGCTCTGGTCCTGGACGCCCTGGGTCGACGGCCACTTCGGCGAGACGGGCATCACGACCGACGAGACGATCGCCCAGGCAGCGGTCCGGCGCTGGCTCGACGGCGCCCCGCCCATCCGGCGCGAGCCGAGCCGCGACATCTTCAGCGTCCTGTCGATCGACGAGGACTGGCGCTGACCGCAGGGCGGTCGCGGGCCGGGTGACCGGTCCCCTCCGCGCAGGCGCGCGGATTCAGCAACTGCTAAATTCAGAGGCGTGGACACCCAGCCCCTCTACGCGATCAAGGCGGAGCTCTTCAAGAGCCTGGCCCACCCGGCACGCATCCAGGTGCTCGAGGTGCTCGCGGCCGACCCGGACCTGACCGCACCGGTCTCCCGCCTCCAGGCCGTCACCGGTTCGGAGCCGTCCGCGCTCTCCCAGCACCTGGCGGTCCTCAAGCGCGCAGGCGTCGTCGAGTCGAGCCGCTCGGGCAACGCCGTGCACTACCGGCTCGCCGAACCCCTCGTCGCCGAGCTGCTCGTGGTCGCCCGCGCCTTCCTGCTCCACCGCCTCGCCGGGCGGGACGCCGACGCCGACCGGCTGGCCGGTGCCCGCCGCCTGCCCGCGCTGCCCGGGGCGAGCGCCCGCGCGGTGCTGGAGGCGGCCCTGACCGCCACCGCCCTGACTGCCACCGCGGGGACGGCACCCGCCGGCGAGACCGCCCGGCACGAGGACGCCGCCGAGGGGACGCAGGAACCGTGACGGTCCGCGACGTGCTCGCCCGGCTGGACCTGCGCGACCTGCTCCCCCGCCGCGACGACTACGACCTGCGCCCCCGGTCCCTCGGGGCGGACCTCCTGGCAGGCCTCACCGTCGGCGTCGTCGCGCTGCCGCTCGCGCTGGCGTTCGGCGTGAGCTCCGGCACCGGTCCCGCGGCGGGCCTGGTCACCGCCGTCGTCGCGGGCGTGGTCGCCGCGGTGTTCGGCGGGTCCCGGTTCCAGGTCTCGGGGCCCACCGGCGCGATGGCCGTCGTCCTCGCCCCGATCGTCGCGCAGCACGGGCTCGCCTCCGTCGCCCTGGTCACGCTGCTCGGCGGCGCCGTCGTCCTGCTGGCCGGGATGCTGCGGCTGGGTCGGGTGGTCACCTACATCCCGTGGCCGGTGGTCGAGGGGTTCACGCTCGGCATCGCGGCGATCATCTTCCTGCAGCAGGTGCCCGCGGCCGTCGGGCAGACCCCGGCCGCGGGCCAGGACACCCTGGTCTCCGCCGCCCGGTCGGTCGCCGCGGCGGTGTCCTCGTTCGACCTGCTCGACCCGGACCGCGCCATGCTCTGGGCTCTCGGGACCGTGGCCCTGGTCGCCGGTGTCATGGTCGTGCTCCCGCGCCTGCACCGCGCCGTGCCCGCGTCGCTGGTCGCGGTGGTCGCGGCCACCGTGCTCGCCGAGGCCACCGGCGCGCCGGTCGACCGCATCGGGACCCTGCCCGCCACGCTGCCGGTGCCCGTGCTGCCCGACCTCGACCTGGCGGTGGCCGCGGACCTGGTGGGCGCGGCGGTGGCGGTCGCGGCCCTGGCCGCGATCGAGTCCCTCCTGTCCGCACGTGTCGCGGCCTCCATGGCGCCCGGCGGCTCCGTCTACGCACCGGACCGGGAGCTCGTCGGCCAGGGCCTGGCGTCGCTCGCGTCGGGTCTGTTCGGCGGCATGCCGGCGACGGGCGCGATCGCCCGGACCGCGGTCAACGTGCGCTCCGGGGCCCGCACCCGGCTCGCCGCTGTCGTGCACGCCCTGGTGATCCTCGCGGTGATCTACCTGGCCACCGGGCCCGTGGGCCGCATCCCGCTGGCCGCCCTGTCCGGCGTGCTCATGGTGACTGCCTTCCGGATGATCGGCGCCGGCACCGTGCGCGCGGTGCTGGGCTCCACGCGGTCCGACGCCGTCACCTTCGTGGCCACCGCGGTCATCACCGTGGCGTTCGACCTCATCGAGGCGGTCCAGATCGGGCTGGTCGTCGCGGCCTTCTTCGCGCTGCGCCGCGTGGCGAGCGCCTCCTCCGTGCACCGCGAGCCGTTGCCCGGCGCCGCGCACGAGGGCGACGAGCGCATCGCCCTGTTCCGGCTCGACGGCGCGATGTTCTTCGGCGCGTCCGACCGCATCCTCGGCGAGGTCACCGACGCCTCGGTGCGCGACGACGTGCTCGTCGTCGTCCTGCGCCTGTCGCAGCTGCGCATGGTCGACGCGACCGGCGCCCGGGCCCTCGCCGAGCTGGTCGGGACGCTGGAGCAGCGGGGCGTCACCGTGCTGGTCAAGGGCGTGCAGGACCGGCACCGCCGGCTCATGGCGAGCGTCGGCGTGCCGGACCGGCTCCGGCACGAGAGCCACGCGTTCGCCACCCTCGAGGCGGCCGTCACGCACGCGCGGTCGCACGTGGCCCGCGCGGCACGCGGCGTCGACGTGCCGCAGCTCGACGGCCGGCGCTGACGACCAGGTCGGCGCCCGGCCGGCGTCACCCCGGCGGCCCCGTCGACGCACGCGTGTGCAGCACGGGCGGCGGGTCCGACAGGACGTGCCGGCCGCCGTGCGACCCGGCGAGCAGGGTCCGCACCGCGACGGTACCCACCTCGTGCAGGGGCAGGCTGACGGCGGTGAGCGACGGTGCGAGGTGCTCGTTGATCCACGTGTCGTGCACGGCCGCGACCGACAGGTCGCGGGGCACCACCAGGCCGTGCCCGGCGAGCGCGCCGAGCATGCCGATGCCCACCAGCGAGTTCCCGGCGATCAGGGCCGACGGCCGGTCGGCCGCCGTGCCCCAGCGCGCCACGAGCTCGTCGACGCCGGCGCGGCCACCGTCGGCCGACCACTCGCCGTGGGCCCGGTCCTCCTCGCGGAGCTCCAGGCCCGCCGCGGCCAGCGCCGTGACGATGCCCTCCTCGCGCAGCCGGTTGGTCATGGACTGCCGGGGGCCCGAGACCAGGCCGATGCGCCGGTGGCCCAGCCCGACGAGGTGCTCGGTGAGCAGGCGGGTGGCGGCCACCTCGTCGGGGTAGACCTGCGTCGCACCCTCGTGCTCGACGTCCGTCGGGGCGTTGACGACGACGGTGGGCAGCGCCCGCGCGATGTCCCCGACCCGCCGGTCGAGCTCGCCGTGGCCGCCCTGCATGACGATGCCGTCGACGCGGCGTCCGCTGATGAGGATGCGGTAGGCGTCGTCGTCCGCGAGGAGCTCGTCGACGTCGCCCAGCACCAGGAAGTAGCTGTGGCGGGCGGCCTCCTCGCGTGCCCCGCGCATCAGCTCCAGGTAGATGGGGCTGGACAGGTCGTGGACGACCAGGCCGAGGAGCCCGGTGCGGTTGCCGCGCAGGCTCCTCGCCGCCACGTTGGGGACGTAGCCCAGACGCGCCGCGGCCTCGACGATGCGGGCCTTGGTCTCGGGGGCGGCCCGCGCGGCAGGGTCGCCGTTGAGCACGCGCGACGCCAGCGCGCGGGACACCCGCGCGGCCTCGGCGACGTCGGCCAGCCGGACGGGGCCGCTGCGTGGTCCTGCCGTCGTCCGCTGCACCGGGGTGTCCATGTGCCCAGTGTGCCGGGCGGGACGGAGCGGCGGCCAACCGGCCGCCGCTCCCCCGCCGGTCAGGCGTGATCAGGCGCGCACGGACCGCGCGCCGTCGCCCCGGCCCGCGGCGACGCGCGTCTCGGGCAGCAGGAACATGCCGAGCGCCGCGAGCGCGCACAGCACGGCGCAGTACAGCGCCACCAGCCACGAGCCGCCCCCGGCCGCCGCTGTGAGCCACGCGGCGACGAACGGCAGGGTGCCGCCCACGAGCGCACCGGTGATCTCACGGCTGAACGTCACGCCGGTGTAGCGGTGCCGCACGTCGAACAGCTCCGACATGAATCCGGACTGAGCCGCCAGCATCGCGTCGTTGCAGAACGTGAAGAGCAGCACCAGGGCGATCCAGACCAGCACCGGGGTGCCCGTGTCGAGCAGGAAGAAGAACGGGTAGATGAGCACCACCGCGCCGAGCGCGCCGGCGAGGAACACCGGTCGCCGGCCGACCCGGTCGGAGATCCACCCGGCCAACGGGATGGTCACGAGCTTGAGCAGGTTGCCGATCAGGATGCCCGTCAGGCCGATCCACGCGGGCGCGCCCACCGTACCGGTCAGGTAGGTCAGCGCGTAGACCGAGGGCAGGTAGCTGGCGACGTTGGGGCCGATGCTCGCGAGCATCGCGAACGGGATCCTGCGCCCGGCCGTGCGGAACAGCTCGCCGAGGGCCACCCGGGGCACGTGGCCCTGCTCCTTGGTGCGCACGTACTCCGGGCTCTCGGCGACCCGCAGCCGGATGACGACGCCGGTGACGCTCACGGCGATGCTGAGCAGGAACGCGACCCGCCACCCCCAGGACAGGAAGGCGGCCTCGGAGAGCGTGGTGCTCAGCAGCGTCAGCACGCCGGTCGCCAGCAGCGCGCCGACGGCGTTGCCCGCGCCGGGGATCGCGGCGTTGAGCCCGCGGGCGCCGTCGTGGGAGTGCTCGGCGGCGAGCAGCGTCGCGCCGGCGTACTCGCCGCCCGCACCGAAGCCCTGCACCACCCGGAGCACGACGAGCAGCACGGGCGCGGCCACGCCGATGCTCGCGTGGCTGGGGACCAGGCCGATCAGGGTCGAGGAGACGCCCATGAGCACGAGGGTGAGGAAGAGCATCTGCCGACGGCCGTACCGGTCGCCGAGGTGGCCGATGATGAGCCCGCCCACGGGCCGGGCGAAGAACCCGACCGCGAACGTGGCGAACGACGCGAGCGTCGCGAGCACCGGGTCCTGGGACGGGAAGAACACGGCGGGGAACACCAACGCGCTGGCGGTGCCGTAGAGGGAGAAGTCGTACCACTCCAGTGCGGTGCCCACGGTGGCACCGACGGTGGCCTTGTTGATCCGGAACGTCATCGTTTCCTTTCTAACCTTTCAGGGCGAGGCGCACCGACACGGTGGCGGACGCCGCCCCGCCGTCGGCCTGCCGCGCGGTCCCGGCCAGGCGGAGGAACCCTCCGAAGTGGCTGACGCGGGCGAACGTGGTGCTGGTGGTCGCGAGGACGGTGCCCTCGTCGACCCAGCGGATGCCGTCGGGGCTGATCTGCACGCGCAGCTCGACGGAGGTTCCCGGCTCGGGGTCGTGCAGCTCGACGAAGAAGATGGCCTCGTCGGCCCAGCCGCACTCGTACGGGTGGGTCTCGATCGCCTGGTCGAAGGGCTGCCGCAGCTCGACCACGGAGGTGTAGAAGGTCTTCACGCCGACTCCCCCCGCTCGACCGAGACGAGCACGGAGTCGAGGAACAGCGAGACGCGCCGGTCGGTGTCGGCCTCGACGAAGAACACCGGGTTGAGCAGGCCCTCGATGTCGTTGTACGCGGGGGCCAGCGTGGGGTGGGCGCCCGCCGGGAAGCGGAAGCTGCGGCCGCCCACGCGGAACTCCTCGTAGGAGCGGTTGACGAGGTCGACGGTCAGGGAGAACGGGGTCCAGTTCAGCTTGTCGTCCGACTCGTTGTAGATGAGGTACTGCTCACCGTCCTCGAACCAGGTCGTGGCGACCGTGGACCCGTCAGGACCGCGCTCCCCGAACCACTGCGGGTCGACGCCCGCCTTGTGCCAGCCGTCGGCGCCGTAGCTCCACTCCTCGTCGGTGACGTCGGTGGGGCTGTAGAACTGCCAGCGGCGCACGGGCTGGCCGCCGACGGCGTTCACGTAGCGGACGCCGGGCATGTAGCGGTGCTCGTCGTCCTGCAGGTCCACGAACATGCCGAACGCGCGCAGGTCGTTCACGCCCAGGCCGGGACGGTCCTGCTCCACCTTGTACGCGAGCAGGGCCTCGATCCGGAGCCTGCGGGCGTCACCGGGGACGGCGAGGCGCTTGATCGCCAGGCCCATCGACCCGGCGACCGGGGGCTGGTCGGCCGGGGCTGCGGCGGCGCGGCTGGAGATCTTCAGGGAGTAGGTGCCGCTCGCGGAGCCGTGCGTGCCGCCGAAGGCGAAGGTGGCGGAGCTGAGCATCGTCGGGCCCCAGTGGATCAGGTCGATGTCGGAGGAGTGCTCGCGGAACCCGGGGGCCACGAAGTTCGGGCGCAGGTCGAGCCACCCGCTCATGCCGTGGTCGAAGTCGTCGGCCACGAGGACCCGCGGGAGCGGGTCGAAGAACCCGGAGGGAAAAGAGGTCATGGGCCAGCCGTTCTGGTCGCCTCGAGGCGACATTGCCAGTGAACAATCGATTTATCAGTTCTACGCGGGTGCGTCGTCGTCTGTCAACAGGCATGCGTCGGCTCCGGACCGCCGGGGCGGGCCGGAGCCGGGTTCGAGGGGGCTCAGGGGCCGGTCAGCCGTGCGTGGTCTCCCAGGCGGCCGCCTGGGACCCCTTCGCACCGCCGCTCATGTCGATGACCGTGCCGTCGGGGCCGTAGGTGACCGCGACGTCGTCGTACGGGCCGTCCGCCCAGAGCTGGATCTCGTAGGACCGCTTGCCCGAGGAGGCCACGACCCGGACGGACGGGTCACCGTCCGGCTCGAAGCCCGCCAGCGCGCGATGTCCGTAGCGGAACCCGGAGAAGCACGTACGCCGCCGGGCTCCGGGACCAGCACGCTCACGGGATCCTGCCGGGGCACGCCCGGGCGCACATCCGTGCTGCCACCGATCCGGCTACGTAGGTCTCGTCCGCCGGCTACCGACTACCGACGCCGGCAGCCCGGGAGGTCACCGCGGACCGACGCCGCCGGGAAGGCCCTCGGAGGCCCGGCGCCGGGGTGCCCGTGCGGTCGCGGGAGCCGGTCGGCAAGGCCGCGCCGGTGACGCCGCAGGCGGCGAAGACCGAGTAGACCACCACCCGCTCGAAGACGGCCGGCTTCAGGGCGGGAGGCACGTGCGTGCTGGTCATGCGATCGGCCCTTCGTAGCGCATCCAGTAGTCGACCGCCTCGGGCCGTGGGCGAGCGGTCATACCGGTGGGCACGCCGATCTCCATGACCTGTCCCGGCCTCTGGCCGACCGTGGACCACGCGGGCAGGCCCGGCCCGTTGGGATCCCCGGTCCGGACGAAGTTGAGCCAGTAGCCGCTGAGCTGGTCGCGCAGCACGCGGTCGGCCGTGCCGTAGTCGGCGTCACCGTCCGCACCCAGGTTGTCGAAGGCGTACATCACCTCCGCGCCGTGGTAGGCCCCATACTCCTGGAGGCCCTCGTCCGGCGGGGTGTGCGTGAAGAAGTACAGGTAGGCGGGCGCCCGACCCGTCAGGGTCTGCAACCGCGCCCAGCGGTACATCGCACGGGTGAAGACCCGGTCGGCCTGAGCCTGCAGCAGCGAGTCGAGCACCTGCTCCTCGGTCTGCCCGGGATACAGGTCCAGGAAGGCCTCCGCCTCCTCGCCGTGGTCCTCCCGTGCCGACGCCCGGTACTCCCCGGGAGTCATGGGTTCCGGAGGGAAGGCCCCGATCAACGAGTCCTCGTCGGCGTTGCTGCCCACCATGGTCGGCACGTCGAGCTGGTCCCCTGCCGCATAGATCTCCGCGGGGCTGCGGTCGAGCACGTGCCCGTCGACCGACGGCCGCCAGTGCGGGCCCACGGCCGCGGCGGCCTCGACGACCCGGTCGACGGGCAGGTCGCGCAGCTCACCGACCGTCTCCACGCCGAGCTCCTGGAGCAGCTGCTCACCAGCGTCCTCCGCGACCGCCCGGGAGTCGCTCTGGTCGCCGTCCTCGGTGTCACCCTCGGTGCCCATGCACGCACCGCTGCTGCCGATGATGCCGTCGACGAGGCCCTCGGCCAGGGGCGTGGCCCCGAGGATGCACACGCTCTCCCCGCCCGCCGACTCCCCGGCGACCGTGACCCGGTCCGGGTCACCACCGAAGGCCGCGATGTTCTGCCGCACCCAGTCCAGGGCGGCGACCTGGTCCAGGATGCCGTAGTTGCCCGACGCCCCGTAGCCCGACTCGGCGGCCAGGTCCGGGTGCGAGAGGAAGCCGAGGACGCCCAGGCGGTAGTTGATCGTGATCACGATCGCCTCGCCGCTGGAGGCCAGCGCCTCGCCGTCGTACAGGGGCAGGGCACCCGACCCGGTGGCGAAGCCCCCGCCCGGGACGTAGACGAGCACGGGCAGCTCGGCCGAGGCCGGCCGCGTGGGACGCCAGACGTTCAGGTAGAGACTGTCCTCGCTGACCGGGAACGGGTTGAGGAACGTGTCCTCCAGGGGGATGTCGAGGACCTGGGACAGCGCCCTGGAGGCGAACGTCGTGGTGGCCTGGACCGGCGCCGCCGGGAACCGGTCGGCGACCAGCACGCCCGTCCGCGGCTCGGCCGGCTGCGGCGCCCGCCACCGCAGCTCCCCGACCGGAGGCCGCGCGTACGGCACGCCCGCGAAGATCTCGACCGAGCCGACGTCGTTGCGCACACCCGTCACCGGACCCTCACGCGTCGCAACAGGCCCCGTCGCCTCGCGCTCCGCGCCACCGGCAGCCCGGTACTGCGGCCCGGGGTGCGCGAGCACGGCCGTGCCGCACACCAGAGCGGCCGCCACCAACCACGCCCCTACCCGCAGCAGAGCGCCACGCCGCAACCACCAGGCGGCGGTCAGCACCAGGGCGGTCAGAAGCATCGCGACCAGACCCCAGCCCCACCACGGCGTCTTGTTCAACCAGCCGAGCACCACCGCCGCCACGACCAGGAGCACGAGGGGAACCCAGAACCAGGGGGAACGCCGCGAGGCTCCCGCCAGAGATCCGTCGCCGTCGGCCCGTTCTGTGCTCGTCACCATGCACTCCTTGTCACCCTCGGGGTGACCGCGGGTGAGCACGGGTGAGCGCGGTCATGACGGTTGGCTCCGGGGATCACGGAGATGCTCAGCGAGACCGGCAGGAAGGCCGGCCAGTCGATCACCATGGCGGCAGTACAGACCATGTGCCAGGGACACGGTCAAGGGCCTCGAGCGTGCCGGCCGTCGCGGACGCCTGGCCGCACGCCCGAGCGACGGCCAGGTCAGCCACGCAGGTGCTCGTGCGCCCACTGCTCGAAGCTGGTGAGCGGGATGCCGAGGTCGCGCGCGTACTCGGGGCGGCCCGGCTGCCCGGCCACGTTCAGCCACTCCAGCGACGCGCCCATGGCGGGCATCCCCGCCGCGAGGGCCTCCTCCTCCGTCATGTCCGGGGCGGACAGCGGTGTGCCCAGCACGCGCGAGAGCGTCTCGGCGACCTGCGTCATGGACAGGTAGTCGCTGGCCAGCTCCAGCTCCACGCCGTCGAACCGGTCCGGTGCGAGGACGGCCGCCGCTGCGGCCGCTCCGATGTCCTGGACGGCGACCAGGGAGAGCCGGGTGGCCGGCTTCAGGACACCGATCAGACCGCCGTCGATGCCGCGCGGGAACATGTAGGCGGCCGAGGGGTGGAAGTTGTCCATGAAGGTGCCTGGCTTGAGCAGGGTCCAGTGCGCGAAACCGGCCGAGCGCACCCGGTCCTGGACCGCGGCCTTGGCGTTCAGGGAGGGTTCCACCGCCCAGCGGCCGGGCGCCCAGCCGGGAACCTGCGTGTGCACGCCCGCGCCGGCGACGGAGGTGTGCACGAACTGCTGCACCCCGGCGGCCAGCGCGCCCTCGACGAGGTGGGCGCCCTGGGCGACCTCGGCGGCGAAGTCGAACCCGTCCGGGGTGGAGGGGGGCATCTGCACGGAGAAGACGGCGCGGGCGCCCGTGGCGGCACGGACCACGGAATCACGGTCGGCCAGGTCGCCGGTGACCAGCTCCGCCCCCAGGGCCTGGACGGCCCTGGCCCGGTCCGTGGTGGCGTCCCGGACCAGGGCACGCACCGGGACCCCGGCGGACAGGAGCGCGCGAGCGGTCGCGCCGCCCTGCTTGCCGGTGGCACCGGTGACCAGGACCGGTGCGGCGTCCTGGGGCGTGGGGACGGTGGGCCGGGGTGTCGTGGGCATGGGTGCTCCTCGTGTGCTCGCTCGTAAGTGGCGGGGCCCGCCACTTATTCGGCGCTACGATATGGCGTCCCCCGCCACTTGAGCAAGGAGATGCCCCGATGCCCGAGCGCCGGCGCGCCGATGCGCGGCGTAACCACGCACGGATCCTGGCCGTGGCCGAGCAGGAGGTCGCGGCCCATGGTGCCGGTGCCTCGCTGGAGCAGATCGCGCGCGTCGCAGGCGTGGGCTCGGCCACCGTGCGTCGGCACTTCCCGACCCGCCGGGCACTCGTGGAGGCCGTCTCCCGGGAGCGCGTCGAGGCTCTGGTGGCCCGTGCGCACGACCTCGCCGACCGGGAGGACGGCGGGCAGGCCCTGCTGGACTGGCTGGCCGACGTCGTGGCCTACTGCGTGTCCGCCCGTGGCCTGGCGGCCGCGCTGACCTACGAGGAGGACGAGCCCCGCTCGCTCACCGAGAACAGCTGCGCCGCGGCACTGGAGAGCGCGGGCGGCCCTCTGCTGCAGCGTGCGGTGCGCGACGGCGCGGTCGACGCCGGGGTCCACGTCGCGGACCTGATCACGTTGGCCGTGGGCGTGGTCCTGGCCACGGAGCACCGTGCCGACCAGGAAGCGGCCGCCGGGCGGTTGTTCACGCTGGCCGTGCGGGGACTCGCTCCGCGGGTCTGAGGCGGTCCGGCCCGCGGCCCTCGTCGACGGACGGGGGCCGGTGGTGCGGCGTCCTGCACCACCGGCCCCGTCGAACCGGTCCTACGGCTGCGCGTCCCTCGCGGACGCCGCCTCCGTCGCCGGGGTGTCCCCCTGCCGTGCGCCCGGCCGGGTCCGGCGCCAGGCGACCACGACCAGCGCGACGAGCCCGAGCAGCGGGAGCGTGCTGACCGACCAGCTCAGGCCGAGCGGCGGGCCGGGCTGTTCCAGCACCTCCAGGCCGGTGAGCTCGCCCGTGGCCGGCCCCTGCGGGCCGTCCACGGTGAACCGGAAGGTCCAGTCGCCCGGCGCGTTCAGGGACTCGACGTCCAGTCCCCACAGGTCCTGGTCGCGCGGGTGCCGGGCGAGCGGCTCGGTCTCGGCCGCACCGTCCGGGTCGATCACGGTGAGCTCACCGGACATGCCCTGCAGGCCGCCGGCGGGCGCGAAGGAGAAGTCCAGGGACTGCATGGCACGCAGGGGCCAGGTGCTGAAGCCGACCGTGAGGTCGTACGGTCCGGCCTCCACCTGCTCGGTGTGGACGATGTCGACGGGCGGGTAGGCCGCGGCCGGCACGGCCAGGGCCGGCAGCATCGCGAGCGCGCTCAGCAGTGTCGCGGTGACCTTACGCATGGTTGACCTCCGGGGTGGTGGAGCCGTTCGCCGATCCGCTCACGGGGTGCCCGGCACCGGGGGCCAGGCGCGACAGCATCGTGCCGAAGCGGAGGCTCAGAAAGCCGCCGACGGCGCCCGCGGCGGCCGCGGCCACGGCTGTCGCCGCGACCACGGTGAGACCGGGCAGGGGCTGGTGAGCCAGCCAGGCGCTCTGCACGGGGGCGCAGGCCCCGATGATCGCCCCGCCCACCAGGCCGGCGAGCCAGGCCGGTGCACGTCCGAGCGCGGCCTCGATGATCGCGCCCACGGCGAGCAGCACGAACGGGATCATCGACGCGTGCAGGGGCGAGGGGTCGAGGTAGTCGCGCATCGGCAGGCCCTCGACCCGGGCGTACCAGACGGTGGCCGACTCGGAGTACGGCCACAGGATCGCCTGGAGGACGGCGACCACCGCCGTGACGGCGAACGCGGCGCCCCGGCGGTCCAGGACGAACGAGCCGGTCATGACGACCACCACGGCCAGGAACGCGGTGACCACGTCGAACGCGTTGACCGCACCGGTCGGCAGCTCCTTGGTGGCGTAGGCGGTGATCATGCTGAACGCGAACAGCGCGCCCGCGGCCAGGATCGTCCCCACCACGCCCCAGGTCTGCCGGCGGGCGGAGGCGAAGATCATCAGCGCCCCGGTGAGGGTCACGCTGATGGACAGCAGGAGGCCGACGTGCGGCGGGGAGCCGATCTCGGCGTCGAACCCGTAGATGCCGTGCCACCACTGGTCCCACAGCCCGTACAGCAGGAACGAGGCCGCGCCGCAGCCGGCGACCAGGTATCCGGCCGGTGCGGAGAACGTCCTGCCGAACACGCCGACCGCGCCACCGCCGACGACCGGGTCGATGGGCAGGCCGGCGCGCTGCCGCGCCGTGGTGCGCAGCACCACGACCAGGCTGCCGAGGCCGGCCACGGCGCTGCCGGCGTACATGAGCAGGTGGGACAGGGTGAAGAAGGTGTCGGGTCCGACGTCGTTGTGCCACTCCAGGTCCCAGCTCGCGCCGAACAGGGAGAGCAGCGTCCCGGTCAGGACGACGCCGGCGGGGGCGAGGCCGCGTGGGACGGTCCCCGCGCGGGGGGCCACCGCCGAGGGTGCTGTCAGGTCCATCGTGATCAGCCTTTCCGTTGGTCGTAGGGCTTGGTCGTAGGGGTTGGTCGAGCGATTTCAGGCCCGCCCGGCGACCCGGGCGGGACGGGTTCAGCGCACGGGGACGGAGAAGACGGCGCGGTCCTGGCCGGGCAGGCGGACCGTGATCTCCCAGCTGCCGCCCATGGAGAAGGTCGCGTCCGACGCGCTGAAGCGGCCGGGTCCGGTACTGGACGCGGTCACCGGCGGTGCGGCGTGGCCCATGGTGGGCATGACCAGGTCGACCGTGAGGCTGTCGGCGGTGACGGGGCTGCCGTCGCTGCGGGCTGCGGTCAGCTCGAGCGTGTTCGTCCCGGTGCGGGGGTCGTCCACCGTCAGCTCGACGGTGTGCCGGCCGGTGCTCACGGAGTAGGTCTCCACCCGTGGCGCGTGCGGCCACAGCAGCAGCGCGGTTCCTGCCACGACGGCCACCAGCGCGGTCCAGACGGCTGCTCTTCTCATCGCTGCGCTCCGTTCGTTGCCGGCACGTCGACGACCGCCGGGACGGTGAGGACCGAGTAGTCCTGCTCGGCCTGGACCCACACCCGGTAGCGGCCGGGCTGCGGGAAGGTATAGGTGAACCGGACCTCGGGGCCGTAGGCGGCCACGCTCTCGTCCGGCATGACCGGGACCCCGGGCGTGGGCGGGACCATCGCGTGCACGTGCGCCCAGACCGGGGCGGCGACCGCGGGGTTCGTACCGGCGGGTCCGTCGCCGAGCGGGCCCACGACGATCATGTGCCCGACCATCCCCAGCCACGGCTGGAGCGTCGCCGTGCCGAAGTCCGCGGTGAACGTGCTCGGTTCACCGGCCGCCGCGACGTCCTGCGCGAGGCCGGCAGCCGGTCCGGTACGCCCGTCGCCACGGTGCCGGACCGGTGCCTCCGTGACCGGCCCGTCGCCCTCGACGATGACCGACCCGCGGGCGAGCTGTACTCCCCCGCCGCGCCGGGCCAGCTCCGCGGCGACCGCGTGCACCCCCGCCTCGGCGTCGTCGTACCTGACGCGGTACTCCCCGGGTGCGACCCGGACCGGGTGCACGTGCCGCAGGTCGCCAGACGGCGAGACCAGCACGAGGTGGATGAACGCGCTGTCGTGCACCAGCAGGTCGTCCACGGGGCGGCCGGTGGACCCGTCGGTCACGTGGAGCACCAGGTCGTCCCCGTCGATGCCGGGCACCACGTTCACCGGTGGGCGGGAGAAGTCCGTGACACGTACCGGTGCGTACGGGTCGGCGACGTTCTCGGCGGTCGGGTCCAGGTGGGTGCCCACCGCAGGCGGCAGGGGAATCGTCGGCGCGAGCAGCGCGCCGGTGACGCCGACCGCGAGCGCCGCCACCATGCCGCCGGCCGGGACCAGGGCGGCACCAGGGCGACCGGCCAGCGCCAGCACGAGCGCCGCGACGAGCAGGGCGCCGGCCGCGATGAAGCCGCCGTAGACGGCGTCCTCCCACGGTGGCGCGACCACTGCCGGGACCACGAACGGGATGGTGGCGACCTGCTCACCGTCGTCGATGCTCAGCTCCCACGGCCCTGCCCTGTCGACGCGCAGCGTCCCGCCGTACACCCCTGGTTCCGGGCCCAGCTCGACCCGTGCCGTGCTCGGGGTCTCGCCCGCGATGGTCACGGCGAGGTCCAGCACGCCCGCGGGCGAACCTGCGTGGGTGACGACGTCGACGCGCAGCGGAGCCGGCGGGGCCGCCGCACGCCGGACGATCACCGTCAGGTCGCGCTCGCCCAGGGACTGGGCGACCTGGAGGTCGGACCCGACGTTCCCGCCGTCCGCCTGTGCCGGGGCGGTACCGGTCCCCGTCACGAGGACGGTCGCGAGCACCGTCACCGGCAGGGCCGCCGACAACATCCTGGCGAGCGTCCGCAGAGCCTTCTTCGCGGTCTTCTTCACGAGGTGGAACCTAGGGATCACCGGGGCGCCCGTTCGTCCCCCGGCCGGTAGTTCTCGTCCCCCGCAGGAGGGACCCGGGGCCACCGGACGGGGGGACGTCACGCGCGCCGCCATGGGGGATGATCGCTGCCGGGGAGGGAGGACCATGCGCACCACACGTGAGTCGCTGCAGTGGCAGACCTGGGTCGTCGCGGGCCTGTGCATGGTCGTCGACGGCGCGGACACGCTGCTGAACGGCGGCCTGGGCGGCGGCGGTGGCGTCGTGCTGATCGTCGCCGTGCTCCTCGTGGACGCGACCCTCGCGACGCCCGCCCGGTACTCGGGGTGGGTCGCGGCCCTGCACTCGGTGTTCTGGGTGGTCGCGACCATGGCCTCGGGCGTGAACCCCGGGGACGACGGCGGCATGCTGGTCGCCGGCTACCGGGCCGGTGCCTGGCTGCGTGGCCTGCCCGCCGTCGGGGCGCTGCTGGCGCTGGCCTCCTGCACCGTCGCCACGGGGCTGCTCACCGGGAGCTCCGTGGACGCGGCGTCCGTCGTCGAGCTGATCAAGGTGGCCGTGCTGCCGTGGCTCGTCGGCCGCTACACCTCGGCCCGGCGTGCCTACCTGGCCACGCTGGAGCAGCAGGAGGAGCGCGAGCGTCGGGACGCCCAGGAGGCGGTGCGGGCGGCGGTCGCGGAGGAGCGCAGCGCGATCGCCCGCGACCTGCACGACGTGATCGTGCACCACGTGTCCGCGATCTCGATGCACGCCGGGGCGGTACGTCTGCGGTTGAGCGCGGCGACGGCCGGCGTGTCGGGCGCGGTCCCGACGGCGCTGGAGGGGCTGCGGTCCGTGGAGACCTCGAGCAGGGCGGCGATGGTCGACCTGCGCCACCTGCTGGACGTGCTGCACGGCACGCTGCCCGACGGCGCCCGCCAGCCGGGCCTGGACAACCTGGAGGAGCTGTTCGACGGGGTCCGCAAGGCCGGGATGCCGGCCGCGCTGCACGTCCTGGGGTCGCCCCGCGAGATCCCGCAGTCGCTCGACGTGGCCCTGTACCGGGTGGTGCAGGAGATGCTGACGAACGCGCTCCGGCACGGCGACGCCTCCGGGGTCGAGGTGACCCTGACCTATGGTGACGCCGGGCTCGCGGTCGTCGCCGACAACCGGGTGGGGGCCGACGCCCGCCCTGCGGGCTCCGGTTCCAGACGGGGCCTGGCCGGGATCCGCCAGCGCGTCGGCGTGTTCGGCGGCCGCGCCGAGCACGGGCTGCGGCCCGACGGCAAGACCTGGCGCACCACGGCGGTCTTCCCCCTGACCGAGGACCCGGGGCCGCAGCCCCGGGCCGGCGCCGGCCTGGAGGTGGGACGGACGTGACTGCCGCCGCCCTGCGAGTGTTCCTCGCCGACGACCACGCCATGCTGCGCTCGGGCATGCGGGCCATCATCGAGACCCAGCCCGACCTGGAGTGCGTGGGCGAGGCCGCTGACGGCCGGGCGGCGGTCGCCGAGATCGCCCGCATCCGGCCCGACGTCGCCGTGCTGGACATCCGGATGCCGAAGCTGGACGGGCTGGACGCCACGAGGCTGATCGTGGCCGACCCCGCGAACCGCACCAAGGTGCTGGTGCTGACCACTCATGACAGCGACGAGTACGTGTACCGGGCGCTGACCGCCGGCGCGAGCGGCTTCCTGCTCAAGAGCCTCCCGCCGGAGGAGCTGATCTCCGCGATCCGTGTCGCCTCCCGCGGGGACGCCCTGATCGACCCGTCCGTCACCCAGCGCCTCATCGCCCGGTTTGCCGCCGGCATCGCTCCGGCGCAGGTGCCGCCCGAGGTGGCACGGCTGACGCCGCGCGAGCGCGAGGTGCTGCACCTGGTGGCCGCCGCGCACAGCAACGCGGAGATCGCTGCCCGGCTCTACGTCGGCGAGGAGACCGTCAAGACGCACGTCTCACGCATCCTGACCAAGCTCGGCCTGCGCGACCGGGTGCACGCCGTCGCCTACGCCCACCGGCACGGCCTGACGGGCTGAGCTCCCGGCCGGCGCGCCCCCGGCTCAGGCGCCGAGGGCCCGCTCGTCGACGAGACCCCGCGCCGCCAGGTCCCGCCAGAGGGCCACAGGTGCAGGTGGCACCGACGAGGTGGCGCGTCATGGCAGGTGCCACACCTCCTGCATGTCCCGCCACCGGTCGCCGGGGGCCGCACCGGTGCCGAACGGCGTCTGGCACGGGTCGGTGTGCGTCCACCACTCCTGGGTCACCGGGTCCTGCGCGATCCGGGCCATGTCCGCCTCGTAGTCCTCACCGGTGTACTCGTAGTAGGCGAACAGCGTGTTCTCCAGCACGAAGATCGTGTAGTTGTGCACGTTGCAGGCCTGGAGCGTCGCCTCGACCTGCGGCCACACGGCGGCGTGCAGGCGCAGGTACTCCTCGCGCTTCTCCGGGACGACGTCGACGACGAGCCCGTGTCTCTCCACAGCCATCTCGGCGGTCACTCCTTCGTCCCGGCGGCGGTCATGCCCGCCACCGGGAATCGTCGTGGGAACAGGAAGATCAGCGGCACGGGTGCCACCGACAGGAGGGTAGCGAGCGCCGGCGCGGGCAGCTCGACCGTCGTCACGCCCGGCGGCCGTAGGGTCGGGCTGCGTACGTTCCGCAGCCTCTCGGCCAGGCCGGCCCGTGCGGGCAGGGTGGGCGACCCTGGCTCGCCCGACCTTCGTCCCGAACAGGACGGACCAAGGCAGTGGATCGGCCGGACGATCGGCTCTGCCACCCGGGGCCGGCCGGCTGGTGTGCTGGTGCCGGGCAGGAGGAGGGTGGTCATGCACGGCAGCGCGCGCAATGCCGTCGGCGCGAACCGACGTCGGCCGGATCGACACGATCGCCACCGGTGGATCCTGGCGGTCTCCGTGGGCGAAGGCGTCGGTTTCACGCTCGCCGCATCCCTGGCGATCCTCGGCACCGTCGCCGGGATCGACGGTGCGGGCAGGCTGGCTCTCGCGATGGTCGGTGGGGCCCTGGAGGGTGCAGCGCTCGCGACCGGGCAGTACCTCGGGATGCGCGCGCGGCGCCCTGCCGCAGGGCGATGGATCGGCGCCACGGCACTTGCGGCGGCACTCGCATGGTTGCTCGGGATGACGCCGAGCACGGTCGGCGTCGACCTCGGCGAACCGGTCGCGCTGATCGCTCTCGGGTTCGGCGGGGTCGTGCTGCTCGTCGCCATCCCTGCCGCGCAGTGGCTGGTGCTGGCACGACCAGGCACACTCCGCTGGGTTCCCGTGAATGCCGGCGCATGGTCGGTCGCGGTCCTCTGGACCTTTGCCCCGTCTCCGTTCATCGACGAACACAGCCCGGTCGCCGTGGTCGCTGCCCTCTACGTGCTGGCCGGGGTGCTGATGGCCGTCACCTTCGCGTCGCTCACCGCGGGCGTCGCAGGGTCGCTCTTCGTTCCCGGCACGACGCACGAGGCTGCCCGGGAAGCCGAGCGAGAGCCTGGCGACCGACGCGCGCCCGGCACGTCGGCGGCCGGGTCCGGCGGCGGCACCGACCACGCCTCGGCCGGCACTCGTGGACAGCCGTCAGCCCCCACGCGACGGCTTCCGTGACGTCTCCGTTGCACCGTCGTCCGCGCGGTCCTGCCCGGGTACGACAAAGGCCGCCGACCTGGTCGTTCACCAGATCGGCGGCCTCTGCCACCAGGTCTCAGCCGCTCTTGCGCCGGAACATCTTCTGCACGGGACCGGTCGTCTCCGACCCGTGCACCGCGCCTGTGTTCACGTCACCCGCCGACGTACGCTGCCGGGCCGCGTTCTTGCGGTCGAGCGCTTCCTTGAAGCGCGCCTTCGCGTCCGCGCTCGGCGCGGTCGGGGTCGTGGGCTCCTGTGCCTGGTCGGCAGTGGGCTTCTCGTCCGTCACACCGATCACCTCCTTGAGTTTCGGGGGTCCCTCGATCGGGTCCGTCGTCCGGCCCCAGCCTGCACCACACCCAGCCCAGGTGCCAGCGCATTTCTCCGACCCGGGCCGCAGCCGGCTCAGGCCTGCGCGGCCGTCCGTTCCGCGCGCTCGGCGCGCAGCGACGTGATGGCGCTCTCGAAGTCCTCCAGCGAGTCGAAGGACTGGTAGACGCTCGCGAACCGGAGGTAGGCCACCTCGTCGAGCTCGCGCAGCGGCCCGAGGATGGCGAGACCCACCTCGTAGGCGTCGATCTCCGCGCTGCCGTTGCTCCGGAGGGTCTCCTCGACGCGCTGGGCCAGGATCGCGAGGTCGTCGTCGCTGACGGGACGGCCCTGGCAGGCCTTGCGCACGCCCGCCGCCACCTTGTCGCGGCTGAAGGGCTCGGTGGCCCCCGACCGCTTCACCACCGACAGGCTGGCGGTCTCGACCGTCGTGAACCGCCGGTTGCAGTTCGGGCACTGCCGCCGGCGCCTGATCGACAGGCCGTCGTCGGCGGTCCGTGAGTCCACCACGCGCGAGTCAGCGTGGCGACAGAACGGGCAGTGCATGCTCACTCCTGCGTGGTCGACCACGGACCGGAGGCCTCCGGTCGCGCCCCGACCGTAAGCGGGCAAACCACCGCCATGCAACATCGCCGCAACATTTGACGGCGAACCGTGTCCCCGGGTCACTCCTCGGGAAGAAGAAGGAGCTGACCCACCCGGACGCTACCGGACGACATCTCGTTCAGCTCCTGGAGCCGAGCCACCGCGTCCCGGACGTCCTCGCCCGGCCGGACCACCTCCTGCGCGTATCCCCAGAGGGTCTCCCCCGGCTGGACCGCGTGCACCCGCACCTCGACGGGTTCACCCGGCGCGCTGGCCACCGCCGTGGCACCCCAGGTGGCCATCGGCGCCACGAGCAGCATGGCCAGCAGCACGAGCACCACGCGGCCGCGCCGCGTGATCCGCAGCCCGGCCAGGCCGAGCCGCTCCGCGACCGTGCGCGACGGCGCCTGCGCGTGCGGCCGGACCATGACCGGCCCGATCGGCCGCACCGGCGCGTAGGTCTCGGTGTACGCCGGGGTGTACTGCCGCAACGGGATCACGTCCCCCATGGCCCCTCCTCGAAGAGCGAGTCGAACCTCTGTCCGTCATACACGCGTTCGTCGAACGCACGTACCATTGTGTAGCACGAGACACCGGCCGTGTCGAGACACGCTCGAACATTCGTTTGAGCCGAGCCGCTTTGTGACCTAGAGTGGGTCCCGCAGAGGAGAACATTTGTCGGAACGGGAGGGGCACGGGTATGACGGGACGGGACGAGACCAGCGACACGAGAGCCGTCGACACGGCGCTCTCCGGCGTCGCCACGCTGGACGCGCCGGGCGACGAGGCGGTCGCCGACGTGCACGCGATCTCGCCGGCAGACCGCCTCACCGAGCGCCAGCGCCTCGTGCTCGACACGATCCGGCAGTCCTTCGAGACGCGCGGCTACCCGCCGTCGATGCGTGAGATCGGTGAGGCCGTCGGCCTCGCGAGCCCGTCCAGCGTCAAGCACCAGCTCCAGATGCTGGAGAAGAAGGGCTTCCTGCGCCGCGACCCCAACCGGCCGCGCGCCATGGAGCTCGTCGAGCCGCTCGCCGAGCAGGTGGACAAGCCCTCGCGCGGGGAGATCCACTGGCCCGAGCCGCGGCGCAGCGGCCAGATCCACTGGGGCAGCTCGGTGCCGGACGACGCCGGCACCCCGCCGCCGTCGTACGTGCCGCTCGTCGGCCGCATCGCGGCCGGTGGCCCGATCCTCGCCGAGCAGGTCGTCGAGGACGTCTTCCCGCTCCCCCGCCAGCTCGTGGGCGACGGTGAGCTGTTCCTCCTCAAGGTCGCGGGCGACTCGATGGTCGACGCCGCGATCTGCGACGGGGACTGGGTCGTGGTGCGTCGGCAGAACGTGGCCGAGCAGGGCGAGATCGTCGCCGCCATGATCGACGGTGAGGCCACGGTCAAGACGTTCAAGCAGGCCGGCGGTCACGTGTTCCTGCTGCCGCAGAACCCGGCCTACGAGCCCATCCCGGGTGACGAGGCGCAGATCCTGGGCCGCGTCGTCGCGGTGCTGCGCAGCCTCTAGGCGCCCGCGGCGGAGCGCAGAGCGCCCGTCCGCGATCCGACCGGTTCGACCCCCGCGGTCGAAGCCACCGGGTCGCGGGCGGGCGCTCCGCCATCACCGGCGGTGCGCGGCCAGGCTCAGAACCCGAAGCGCCGCAGCACCCCGCGCACGCTCTCGGCGGACGCCCGCAGTCCCGTCAGCTCCTCGTCCGACAGCGGCACGCGCACCGTGCCCGCGACCCCGCGGCGGTCCACGAGCGAGGGAACCGACAGGCACACGTCGCCGATCCCGTGGTAGTCGTCCAGCAGGGACGACACTGGCATGATCCGGCCCTCGTCCTTGAGCACCGCCTCGATGATCCGGGTGGCTGCGAGGCCGACGGCGTAGTTGGTGGCACCCTTGCCCGCGATGATCCGGTAGGCCGAGTCCACGACCTCGCGGTGCACCTCGGCCCGCACCGCGGCGTCCAGCGGCGGGTGGCCGGCCAGGGGCTCCCACTCCAGCAGCGGTACCCCGCCGATCGAGGCGGAGCTCCACAGCGCGATCTCCGAGTCTCCGTGCTCCCCCGCGATGTACGCGTGCACGTTGGCGACCGCCACCCCGCAGCGTTCGGCGAGCCCCGCCCGCAGCCGCGACGAGTCGAGCACGGTGCCGCTGCCGAACATCTGCTCGCGGGGCAGTCCCGAGATCTGGAGTGCCGCGTACGTGACCACGTCCACGGGATTGGTCACCATCAGATAGGTCGCGTCCGGCGCGACCTCCACCAGGGGCGGCAGGATCTGGCGCATCAGGCCGATCGTTCCCTCGGCGAGGTCGAGCCGGGTCTGCCCCGGCTTCTGCTTCGCCCCGGCCGTGACGACCACGACGTCCGCGTCCGCGCAGACGGCCACGTCGTCCGAGCCGATCACGTGGGCCTGGGAGGTGAACATGAGCCCGTGCCGCAGGTCGAGCACCTCGGCCTCGACCTTGGCCCGGTTCACGTCGTGCAGCGCGATGGTGCGCGCCGAGCCACGGGTGAGCGCGGCGAAGGCCAGCGTGGAGCCGACCGCCCCCGCCCCGACGATCGCGAGCTTCGTGGTCCGGGCTGCGGGGGTTCGGTCGGCCGGGACGTCCGAGATGGCTGCCATGCGCCTAGGTTAGGTGTCCAGCCTGGCCAGCGCGGCGCGGACGAGCGCCGGATCGGTCGTGGGCCAGAACCCGGGCATCGACCGGGTGAGGAACGACGCGTAGCGCGCGGTGGCGAGCCGCGGGTCGAGCACCGCCACCACGCCCCGGTCCTCCGTGCTCCGTACGAGGCGCCCCGCACCCTGCGCGAGCAGCAGCGCCGCGTGCTGGGCCGAGACCGCCATGAACCCGTTGCCGCCCGCCTGCTCCACGGCGCGGGCGCGGGCCGCCTTGACCGGGTCGTCGGGGCGCGGGAACGGGATGCGGTCGATGAGCACGAGCTGGCACGACGGGCCCGGCACGTCGACGCCCTGCCACAGGGACAGCGTGCCGAACAGGCACGTCGCCGGGTCCTGCGCGAACTCGCGCACCAGCGTGGGCAGCTGGTCGTCCCCCTGCGCCAGGATCGGCACGTCGAGCCGCTCCCGCATCGCCTCCGCCGCCGCGTTCGCCGCGCGCCGCGACGAGAACAGACCGAGCGTGCGACCCCCCGCCGCCGTGATGAGCTCCGCGATCTCGTCGAGCTGCGCCTCCGTGGTGGGTTCCCGGCCCGGCGCCGGCAGGTGCCGGGCGATGTACAGGATGCCCTGCCGCGGGTAGTCGAACGGGCTGCCCGCATCGAACCCGTGCCACGGCGGCGCGTCCTCGCCCTTGAGCCCGAGCGTGCCGGCCACCGCGTCGAACGTGCCGCCCAGGGCCAGGGTGGCCGACGTGAACACGCCGGTCGACTCCCCCAGCAGGTGGGTACGGATCAGGCCCGCCACGTGCAGCGGGGCAGCGTGCAGGCGGGTCACGTTGTCGCCGAAGCCGCCCCAGCCGTTGTCCGGGCGCGAGCACCACAGGACGTCGGACGTCGTGTCCTGGGCGGCCATCCGCTCGGCCGTCTCGAACAGCTGGAGCATGGCGCCCTGCGCCATCTTCAGGCCGGGATCGGGCTGGCCGGCGTCCTTGCCCTTGGCGCCCGCGGCGTCCGGTTTGAGGGCGCTCAGCACCTCGCGCGCGGCGTCGCGCACCGCGGCCACCGCCGTGCGCAGGTCGTCCGGCAGACCCTGGGGGAAGCGTTCGGCGGGTGCCGTCACCAGGAGCGTGCCGAGATCCTGTGCGGCCTTGTCCAGGGCCTCGGTGCTGGTCCCGGCGTTGCGGCGGGCGAGCCGCGCCGCGTTCTCGACCGACGCCATGGACAGGTCCACCGTGGCGGACGAGGTGACGCGGTCGGTGAGCTCGTGCGCCTCGTCGACCACGACCACGTCGTGCTCCGGGAGCACGCCCGGGCTGCCGGTGGCCGCGATGCCGAGCATCGCGTGGTTGGTGACCACCACGTCCGCCTCCCGGGCCGCGGCGCGCGCCTTGTCGGGAAAGCACTCGGCGAGCATGGGGCACTTGCCGCCCAGGCACTCCATGGCCGTGACGGACACCTGGCGCCAGGCCCGGTCCGGCACGCCGGGCACGAGGTCGCCGCGGTCGCCGGTGTCGGTCTCGCCCGCCCACTCGTGCAGGCGCCGCACGTGGTCGGCGAGCGTGGCGCCGTCGTCCCGGCGCCGGCCACGGGGTGCCTGACCGCCCGGTGCGTCCTCCGCCCGGGGATGCTCCTCCCCGCCCGGCAGGTCGAACAGCGTCGGCTCGTCGGCGGGGTAGCCGCCGCCCACCTTGTGCACGCACAGGTAGTTGTGCCACCCCTTGAGCAGCGCGATGCGCGGCTCGCGCGGCAGCAGCGGCGCCACCGCTTTCGCCACGAGCGGCAGGTCACGCGTGATGACCTGCCGCTGGAGCGCGAGGGTGGCCGTGGAGACGATGACCTTGCTCTGCGCCGCCACGGCGTGCCGTACGGCGGGCACCAGGTAGCCGAGCGACTTGCCCGTTCCGGTACCCGCCTGGACCAGCAGGTGCTCGCCCTTCTCGATCGCCTCGCCGACCGCGACCGCCATGCGGTGCTGCCCTTCTCTGCGCCCGCCGCCGAGCTCCCCGACCGCGAGATCGAGGAGCTCCTCGACGTCGGGCACGTCCTGCGTGGCGGTACTGTCGGCGGGTGCGTCGGGAAGGCTGGTCACGCACTCGATCCTAGGCGGGGGCGGTGACATCCACCCCGCCTCGTCCACAGGCTCACCCCTTCACGGCGCCCCCCAGCCCGGCACCGCTGAGGAACAGCCGCTGGAACGCCAGGAACAGCGCGACGGGCAGCACCGTCGAGATCGCGAGCGCCGCCAGGAACACGTCGAGCTCCAGGTAGGGCGCGATGGCGGGCAGCCGCACGGACAGCGGCTGGTTGCCCGGGTCGGGCAGCACGAGCAGGGGCCAGAGGTAGTCCTTCCACGCCGCGATGACGGCGAACACCGAGACCACGCCGAGGATGGGCCGCGACATCGGCAGCACGATGCTCCACAGCAGCCGGAACGGCCCGGCGCCGTCCACGCGGGCGGCCTCGAAGACCTCACGCGGCAGGCCGTCGAAGAACCGTTTGACCAGCAGCACGTTGAACGCGCTGGCCCCCATGGGCAGCCAGACCGCCCAGAACGTGTTGAGCAGGCTGACGTGCACGAGCGGCACGTCGAGGATGGTCAGGTACAGCGGCACGAGCAGCACCACGGACGGCACGAACAGGGTGGCCAGGACGAGCCCCAGGATGACGTTGCCGTAGCGCGGGCGCAGCACCGACAGGACGTAGCCACCCGTGGTGGCCACCAGGAGCTGGAAGAACCAGGCCCCCACCGCCAGGATCAGCGTGTTGGCGAAGTAGTGGTCGATCTCGGCCCGGGTCCACGCGGTGGCGAGGTTGGCCCAGTCGATCCCGTTCGGGAAGAGCCCGAGCGGGTCGCGCAGCGTGTCCTGCGTGGGGGTGACGGCAGCCTTGGCGAGCCACAGGATGGGTCCGAGCCCCACGACCAGCAGCGCTGCCAGCAGGCCGCCCTGCAGCACGCCGAGGGTGGCCCGCACGCTCGGCCGTCGCCGGTCGTGGGCGGAGATGATGCCGCGTTCGGTCTCGACTGCCATCTCAGGAGCTCCAGGGTCGGGTCACGCGGAAGTAGACCGCCGACAGCACGGCCAGGACGGCCGCGAGCATGAGGCTCAGGGCGGTCGCGGCGCCGTAGTTGCCGCCGAGGCTGCTGCCGAACGCGTAGTCGTAGATCAGCATGAGGACGGTGAGGGTGGCGTTGTTGGGACCGCCGCCGGTGAACAGGAACGGCTCCAGGAACACCTGGGACGTGCCGATCACCTGGAGGATCAGCGTGATGAACAGGACGCCGCGCAGCTGCGGCAGCGTGACGTGCCAGACCTTGCGCCACACGCCGGCGCCGTCCACCTCGGCCGCCTCGTAGAGCTCGGTGCGCACGCCGACCAGCGCGGCGAGGTAGATGATGACGGTGCCTCCGGCGGCCGCCCAGGTGGCCTCCAGGACCAGCGACGGCATGGCCGTCCCGGCGTCCTGCAGCCACGGGTAGGGCCCGAGGCCGAACCAGCCCGTGACGGTGTTGAACACGCCGGTGGGTGAGGCGTCGTAGAAGAACTTCCACAGCAGCACGGCCACCACGGGCGG
Organism: Promicromonospora sp. MS192; assembly: GCF_049532985.1. GTDB lineage: Bacteria > Actinomycetota > Actinomycetes > Actinomycetales > Cellulomonadaceae > Promicromonospora. Next base: position 2,828,892 of record NZ_CP186693.1, read on the forward strand.
CACCACCACGGGCAGGTAGGCCAGCGCCGAGTACAGGCCGCGCATCCGCCGGACCTCGCTCATCAGCACCGCGGCGGCCAGGGGCACCGGGTAGCCGAACACGAGCGCGAGCAGCGCGAACCAGAGCGTGTTGGCCACGGCCTTGCCCAGCAGCGGGTCGGAGAGCACGAACACGAAGTTCTCCAGGCCCACGAACTCGGGCGCGGTGACGAGGTTGGTCTGCTGGAAGCTCATGACCAGCGCGCGGCCGATCGGGAACCAGGAGAAGACGCCGAACACGAGGATCATCGGCAGGGCGATGACCAGGGTGCTCAGGCCGCCGTCGCGCAGCCAGTCCCGGGGCGTGCGGCGGACGCGCCGGCCGGGCCGGGGCGACGACGGCGGGGTGTCCGCCGTCGTCGCCCGCAGAGGGCTGGACAGGGTGGTCATCTGGGTCGTCGCAGTCTCAGGCGCGGTCGAGCAGGTTCTGGACCTGCACCTGGGCGTCGGCGAGCAGCGCGTCGATGTCCGCGTTCTCGTCGGTGAGCACCGCCTGGACCACCGAGTCGAGCGCCGCGTAGACCTCCTGGGTCGCGACGGCGGGCTCCGGGATGACCGGCTGGTCGAACATCTGCTCCGTCATGGGCGCGAAGTTCTCCAGGGGCACGTTGACCAGGTCCTTGATCCAGCTCTGCTGCTCCTCGTAGGTCTCGCGGTCGAAGATCGGCAGGGCGGGGGCACCGACGGGCTGGTCGGTCTCGGCGGCCACCGCGGCCTCGGCCACGGCGGCGTCCTGGTCGGTCAGCTTGGAGATGTAGTAGAAGTCGATCCACTTCACGGCCGCGGCCTGCTCGGCCTCGGACGCCGCGGAGCTCACCGCGGCGAGCGTGCCGCCGCCGAGCGTGCCGGCATCGTCGCCCTCCAGGGGCAGCACGGTGACGCCGTACTCCTCGGGGTCCATCTGGTTCTGCGTGAACAGGTTGGGGTAGTTGGCGCCGCCCGAGACGTACATGCCGATCTTGCCCGCGGCGAAGTCCTGGTTGATGGTGCTCCAGTCGTACAGGAACGACGACCCCATGGAGTTGTCCTCCCAGCGCATGTCCCGCAGCATCTCCAGGGCCGCGACGGTGGCGTCGTTGTCCACGGTCGCCGTGGCCTCGTCGCCCTCCCCCTCGACCACGCGGCCGCCGAGCGCGTACGTCTCGGTGGTGAGGATCCAGCCGCCGGTGTTGCTCTGCGTCATGTGGGCGTAGCCGGCCTGGCCGGTCTCGTCCGCGATCTTCTTGGCGGCCTCCCGCACCTCGTCCCACGTGGTGGGCGGGTTGTCGGGGTCGAGCCCGGCCTCCTCGAAGAGCCGGCGGTTGTAGTGCAGGCCCTGGTTGTAGGCGGCGATCGGCACCGCCCACATGCCGCCGTCGGCGTCCTGGCCGGCCGCGGCGATGGTGGGGTTGAACTGGTCCGCGTACGGCAGCTCGGCCACCAGGTCGCTGACGTCGGCGATCTGACCCGCCTCGATGAGGGCTCGACCGTCGGTGAACGGGATCGGGAAGACGTCCGGCAGGGTGCCGCCCGCGAGCTCGGCCGCGAACGTGGTGCCCGACCAGGTGAACTCCTTGGTCTCCACCTGGATGTCCGGGTTGGCCTCCTCGAACTGGGCGATGCGCTCGTCGAACGCGTCGATGGCCGCCTGCTCCAGGCCGGCGTCGATGGAGACCTCGATGGTCACCGGGCCCGTCGGGTCGTCCGAGGCCTCGGACTGCGACCCGCAGGCCGTGAGGGTGCCGGCCACGGACAGGACGCCGAGGGCGAACGCCGCGCGCTTTCGTGCTGACTTCATTGTCACTCCTTGGTCTGGTGCCGCAGGGGACGCGGCACGTCGGGGAAGGGGGGTCTGGGGAAGGAACGGGTTCAGGGCGCCGGGCGCAGCCAGACGGCGACGTCCGGCCCGACGACGCCGTCCGCCGGGCCGCTCGACAGCAGCACCGTCGCACCGTCGGGCAGCGGGACGGGATCCGCCCCGAGGTTGACGACGCAGGCGAAGCCGGCGCCGCGCGTGAAGGCGAGCACGTCGTCGCCGAGGTCGAGCCAGGCGAGCGGCTCGGTGTGCAGCGCCGGGAGGTCGCGCCGCAGGTGCAACGCCCGGCGGTAGAGGGTGAGCATCGAGCCGGGGTCGCCGGCCTGCGCCTCGACGGACCGGCCGGCCCAGTCGCCGGGCTGGGGCAGCCACGGCGCGGCCCCGCCGTCGGGGCCGAACCCGAGGCTGGGGCCCGTGCGGGTCCACGGCAGCGGTACGCGGCAGCCGTCCCGGCCCGGGTCCACGCCCTCGGACCGGAAGTGCATCGGGTCCTGGATCAGCTCGCGCGGCACGTCCGCCTCGGGCAGCCCGAGCTCGTCGCCCTGGTAGACGTACAGGGCGCCCGGCAGCGCGGCGACCAGCAGCGCGGCCGCCCGTGCCCGGCGGGTACCGAGGTCCAGGTCGGACGGCGTGCCGAAGCGCTTGGCGGCGAAGTCGAAGGACGAGTCCTCGCGGCCGTACCGGGTCACGGGCCGGGTGACGTCGTGGTTAGACAGCACCCACGTGGCGGGCGCCCCGACGGGCGCGTGCGCCTCCAGGGTGGTCCGGATCGACTCCCGCAGCTCCTTCGCGTCCCAGGGGCGGGCCATGAAGTCGAAGTTGAACGCCGTGTGCATCTCGTCCGGGCGCAGGTACTGCGCGAAGCGCTCGTGGTCCGCGAGCCACACCTCGCCCACCAGCACGCGGGGCTCCGCGTACTCGTCGGCGACGCGGCGCCAGCCGCGGTAGACGTCGTGGATCTCGTCGCGGTCCAGGTGCGGGTGCTCCCCCGGGCCGGGCGTGGCGGGCACCTCGGGCAGTGCCGGGTCCTTGACGATGAGCGCCGCCGAGTCGATGCGGATGCCGGCCGCGCCGCGGTCGAACCAGAACCGCAGCACGTCCTCGTGCTCCTGCCGCACGTCGGGGTGGTTCCAGTTCACGTCGGGCTGCTCGGGGGTGAACAGGTGCAGGTACCACTGGCCGGGCGTGCCGTCGGGGTTGGTCGTGCGGGTCCAGGTGTCACCCTGGAAGCTCGAGACCCAGCGGGTCGGCATCTGGTCCCCGCCGGGTCCCTTGCCGTCGTGGAACCAGAACCTCTCGCGCTCCGGCGAGCCGGGGGCCGCCGCGAGCGCCGCACGGAACCACTCGTGCTCGGCGGAGACGTGGTTGGGCACCACGTCGACGATGGTCCGGATGCCCAGCTCGCGGGCCTCGGCGATCAGCGCCTCGGCGTCCTGGAGCGTGCCGAAGGCCGGGTCGATCGTCCGGTAGTCGCGCACGTCGTACCCGCCGTCGGCCAGCGGGGAGGCGTACCAGGGCGTGTACCAGACGGCGTCCACGCCCAGGTCGCGCAGGTACCCGAGCCGGGAGCGGACACCGGCGAGGTCCCCGGTGCCGTCACCGTTCCCGTCGGCGAAGCTGCGGGGGTAGATCTGGTAGATCACGGCGCTGCGCCACCAGTCGCCTGCTGCTGCGCGCGGTTCGGGCGCGCCGGACGTCGTCGTCATGCCGTGAACCGTAAATCACGCGACAACGACCGCGCAAGAACTCGACAGAAGGTTTATCGTTTTGCGACAGACTTCGCCCGCTCGTGCGCGGCCGCCGTCGACGCCCGGACGACGAGCTCCGGCTCGAAGAGCAGCTCGTCCCGCGGCACGTCGCTGCCGTCCACCAACGCTGCCAGCAGGTCGACGGCGGCCCGGCCCATGGGCTCGATCGGCTGCCGCACCGTGGTCAGCGCAGGGTCGGTGGAGTTCATCAGCGCGGAGTCGTCGAAGCCGACCACGGAGACGTCCGCCGGGCAGGACAGCCCCACGCGGCGCACCGCCCGGATGGCACCCAGCGCCAGCGGGTCGCTCGCGCAGACGATGGCGGTGGCGCCCCGCTCCACGAGCCGGTTCGCCGCGGCCTGGCCGCTCTCCAGGGAATACTGCGAGTGGGCCACCAGGTCCGGGTCCAGCTCCAGGCCGTGGCGCTGCGCGAACCGCCGGGCCGCCGCCAGCTTGCGCTCCGACGGCACGTGGTCCGCCGGGCCCAGGAGCAGCGCGATCCGCTCGTGCCCCAGCGAGACCACGTGGCCCAGCGCCTGCTCGACGGCGACCAGGTCGTCGCACGCCACGCTCGGGAACGCGAGGTCCTCGATGGCCGCGTTGATGAGCACCACGGGCAGGCCGAGCTCCTCCAGGCGGCGGTAGTGGGCGTGGTCGGCCTGCCGCTCGGCGTAGAACCCGCCCGCGAAGATGACGCCCGAGACCTGCTGCGCCAGGAGCAGGTCGATGTACTCGGCCTCCGTGATGCCGCCCGCGGTACGGGTGCACAGCACGGGGGTGTACCCCTGCTGGGCCAGCGCACCGCCGATCACCTCGGCGAACGCGGGGAAGATCGGGTTCACGAGCTCGGGCAGCACCAGCCCCACCAGCTTGCCGCGGCTCCCCCGCAGCTTGGTGGGCCGTTCGTACCCCAGCACGTCCAGCGCCGTGAGCACGGCGTCCCGGGTGCCCTGGGACACCCCGGGCTTGCCGTTGAGCACGCGACTGACCGTCGCCTCGCTCACGCCGACCTTCTTCGCCACATCCGACAACCGTCTCGACATGCGTCGATCCTAGCTGCGATCAACGCAAACCGCTTGCGTGACTTGCAGAACTGCGCAAGCGACTTGCGTGACCATGTCGCCGAAGACGTCGGACGCCCAGGTCACCGTGGGCGACCTGGGCGTCCGAGACGTGGGGCGGGTCAGGACAGGACGGCGACCTGCCGCAGCTCCGTGGCGAGCTGCTCGTCCACACGGCCGCGCAGGTGCGTCCCCGCCGCCACGTGCTCGGTGAGCTCGATGTCACCGTGCTCGTGCACGCGGTGCACCAGGTCGCCCCGGTCGTACGGGACCACCAGGTCGACCTGGACGCCCGGGCGCGGCAGCTCGGCCGCGATCCGCGCGCGCAGCTCGGCGATGCCCTCACCGGAGTGCGCGGAGACGACGGCGGTGTGCCGCTCGCGGCGCTGGATGCGGCCGACGACCGTCGGGTCGGCGACGTCGGCCTTGTTCAGCACCACGATCTCGTGGACGTCCTCGAACGCCGGGATCTCGGACAGCACCTCGCGGACGGCCGCGATCTGCCCCTCGGGGTCCGGGTGGGACGCGTCGACCACGTGCAGCAGGATGTCGGCGTCGCCGACCTCCTCCAGCGTGGACCGGAACGCCTCCACCAGCTGGTGCGGCAGGTGCCGCACGAACCCGACGGTGTCGGTGAACGTGTAGACGCGGCCGTCCTCGGTCCGGGTGCGCCGGACCGTCGGGTCCAGCGTCGCGAACAGCGCGTTCTGCACCAGCACACCGGCACCGGTCAGCGCGTTCAGCAGGGACGACTTGCCGGCGTTGGTGTAGCCGGCGATCGCCACCGCGGGGATCGCGTTGCGCTTGCGGCTCAGCCGCTTGGTCTCGCGGGCCGGCTTCATCGCGGCGATCTCGCGCCGCAGCTTGGCCATCCGGTCACGGATGCGCCGCCGGTCCAGCTCGATCTTGGTCTCACCGGGACCACGCGAGCCCATGCCGGCGCCCGCGCCGCCCACCTGGCCACCGGCCTGGCGCGACATCGACTCGCCCCAGCCGCGCAGGCGCGGCAGGAGGTACTCGAGCTGCGCGAGCTCGACCTGGGCCTTGCCCTCTCGGGACTTGGCGTGCTGGGCGAAGATGTCCAGGATCAGCGCGGTGCGGTCGACGACCTTGACCTTGACCACGTCCTCCAGCGCACGGCGCTGGGACGGGGCGAGCTCGCTGTCGACGATCACGGTGTCCGCGCCGGTCGCGAGGACGACCTGCGCCAGCTCCAGGGCCTTGCCGGAACCGAGGTACGTGCCGGGGTCGGGCTTCTGCCGGCGCTGCAGCAGGCCGTCCAGCACCTGGGAGCCGGCCGTCTCGGCCAGCGCCGCGAGCTCGCGCAGCGAGATCTCCGCGTCTCGGGCCGCGTGCTCGCCACCCGAGAACAGGCCGACGAGCACCACCTTCTCCAGGCGCAGCTGCCGGTACTCGACCTCGGTGACGTCCTCGAGCTCGGTCGACAGGCCGGCCACGCGGCGCAGCGCGGTGCGCTCCTCGAGGTCCAGCTGGTCACCGTCGGCCACGGTGTGCACCGTGTCGCCGTCGGCACGTGCGGTCCCCGCCCGAGCGAGAACCCGTGCCACGACATCGTTCGCGATCGCCTGGGCGTCTGCCTGGGACTCGCGGAGTTCGGGCGTCTCCTCTGCGGGGAGCTCGGGCTCTGTCGGGGTGTGGGTCATGTACTACCTAACTCTCGATGGTTCTTGCACTCGTACAACAAGGATCCCACGCCCGAAAGTCCCGCGGCCATGTCTTTCCGGGCCTCGTGCACCGCTCTGCGCGAACAGGGCCGGTCAGAGGTCGAGCCGCATCACCCGGCGGCGCTTCGTCGGCCGGCTCACCTCGGCCAGCCCGGCCCTCGCGAACGGACCCGGCGTCCCGACGTTGACCTCACCCCAGGAGACCTGCTGCCCGGGCTGCGGCACGATCGGGTACCCCTCCACGGCCCGGGCGCCGCGCTCGCGCGCGTGCTCGACGGCGGCGGCCGCCAGCGGGTACATCAGGCCCCGCCCGCGCATACCGGCGCGGACGGCGAAGCACGTGACCGCCCAGACCCCGGCGTCGTCCTTGTCCTCGCGCCGTCCCGCCCACGGGACCTGGCTGCCGCGGTAGCGGACGAACTGGGTGCGGGGCGCCACCCGCGACCCAGCCCGCCGGCTCGCCGTCGACGTACCCGAGCAGGGCGCCGGACGTCGGGGCGTCCGGGCCTCCGTCGAGCTGCTCGCGGAGCTGGTGGGTGCGTTCCTCGACGGGCATGTACCACCAGGCGCGGTCGCCCAGCCGGATGCGCTGGCACTGGCAGTGGTGCGCCCCGCCGCGCGTGCCGAACACCGCCTGCACGTCGTCCCACCGGTCGACGGTGGCCTCGGTGATCTCCATGCCCGCAGGCTGGCACCGCTCGCGCCCACCGGCAAGCGCCTACGATTGCGCGGTGTCCAGCGACCACTACTTCACCGCACAGCCCGCCTCGGACGACGAGCGCCGCACCCGCACCGTCCGCCTCGCCGGGCGCGAGCTGGAGGTCGAGGTGGCGTCCGGCGTCTTCTCCCCCGGCGGCGTGGACAAGGGCACGGCCGTGCTGCTGGACCATGTGCCCGCGCCCCCGGCCGCAGGCGACCTGCTCGACCTCGGCTGCGGCTGGGGCCCGATCACGATCACGCTGGCGCTGGAGGCACCTGGGGCCACGGTGTGGGCCGTCGACGTCAACGAGCGCGCGCTCGACCTGGTGCGGCGCAACGCACAGCGGCTCGGGCTGACCAACGTGCGGGCCGTCCTGCCCGACGACGTCCCCGACGACGTGCGGTTCGCCGCCTGCTGGTCCAACCCGCCGATCCGCGTGGGCAAGCAGGTGCTGCACGAGCTCATGACGCGCTGGCTGCCCCGGCTCGGCCCGGGCGCGGCGGCGTGGCTCGTGGTGCAGAAGAACCTGGGCTCGGACTCCCTGGCCCGCTGGATCACGGAGACGCTGGGGCTCCCGGTGGAGCGGACGGCGTCGTCCAAGGGCTTCCGGGTGCTGCGAGTGACGGGCTGAGGCTGCTCGGAGGGTGACCGTACTGGTGAAGCAGCCCTCTCAGCTATCCACCAGCGCCCGACGTCAGAGCGAGACCCGCCCCGAGTAGACCAGCTCGGCGGGCCCCGCGAGCTCGACGTTGCCCCCCGGCAGCAGCCGCACCCGCACCTCACCGCCCGGCACCTCGACGATCCACGTGTCGGGCGCACCGGCACCCGAGGACCCGCCCTGCCAGGTCCGCACCGCGAGCGCCGCGGCGCAGGCACCCGTGCCGCACGACGGCGTCTCGCCCACCCCGCGCTCATGCACCCGCATGCGCAGGCGCCCGACGACGCCGTCCGGCCCCTCCTCCTCGCCGAGCGGCACCACGAGCTCGACGTTGGTGCCGTGCGGCGGCACGGGCGCCACCTCGGGCGCGAGGAAGAGCTCGAGCGCGGCGAGCTCGTCCACGCTCGCGAGGGCGACCACGGTGTGCGGGTTGCCGAGGTCGACGCTCAGGGCGGGGCGCGGGGCGCTCCAGCCGCGCACCGCCACGGCGGCGTCGTACCCGTCGGCCGCCGCGGACTCGCCGCCGGGCAGGAACCAGGGGCCCATGTCGACGGCGTACCAGCCGTTCGCCTCCTTGGTCACGCGCTTGACTCCCGCGCGCGTCCCGACGCTGAGGGGGCCGGCCGTCAGGTCCGCGACGCCCTGCTGCTCGGCGAACGCCGCGAAGACGCGCACGCCGTTGCCGCACATCTCGGCCACGGAGCCGTCGGCGTTGCGGTAGTCCATGAACCACTCGGCCGTCGGGTCCTGCGCGAGGGCGGCCTGGGCGGCCTCCTCGCCCGCGCGGGCCAGGGCCGACGTCGGGGCCAGGCGGATGACGCCGTCGCCGCCGATGCCGCCGCGCCGGTCGGCCAGGCGCCGGACGTCGTCCGGGCTCAGGTCGGTCGATCCCTCGACGTCCGCGATCAGCACGAAGTCGTTCCGGGTGCCGTGACCCTTGGTGAAGGCGAGCGTGCCGGGCGTCGGGGCAGAGGGCGCGGGGCTGGTCGCGGGCTGCGTCATGAGCCCAGGCTACGGCGCACGGGCTCGCTGCCCGTAACCGGCCCCGGCAGGGTGCCGGCGTCGGCGGCGGCCACGATCGCGAGCGCCTCGTCCAGGAGGCGGGGCGAGGCGGCGTCCAGCCAGTGCACGCGCGGGTCGCGCCCGAACCAGCCCATCTGCTTGCGGGCCAGCCGCCGGGTGTTGGCGGTGACCGCCTCGCGGGCCTCGGCCTCGGTGGACTCGCCGCGCCACCAGGCCAGGACCTCGGCGTACCCGACGGCGCGTGCGGCCGTGACGCCGAGGCCGGGCCCGGTGCCGCCCTGCTCCGGGCCGGCCAGGGCGCGTACCTCGTCCACCAGGCCGGCGTCCCACATGCGCTCCACACGGCTCGCGACCCGGGCGTCGAGGACCTCGCGCGAGCAGTCCAGCCCGATCTGCACCGCGGGTCGCACGTACTCCTGCCGCGGCAGGTTCGCGGTGTAGGGGCGGCCGGTGATCTCGATGACCTCCAGCGCCCGCACGATGCGGCGGGTGTTGTGCGGCCCGATGCTCTCGGCGGCCTGCGGGTCCAGCCGCGCCAGCTCGGCATGCAGGGTGCGGCGGCCCTCCGCCTCCGCGCGCGCCTCCAGGCGCGCCCGCACCTCGGCGTCGGTGCCTGGGAAGTCCATCGTGTCGAGCAGCGCCCGCACGTACAGCCCCGATCCGCCGACCACGACGGCGCGCGCGCCCCGTCCGGCGATCGCGTCCAGGTCGGCGCGTGCCGCCTCCTGGTACCGGGCGACGGAGGCGTCCTGCGCCGGGTCCAGCACGTCGAGCTGGTGGTGGGCGATCCCGCGCCGCTGTTCCGGGGGCACCTTTGCCGTGCCGACGTCCATGCCGCGGTAGAGCTGGTAGGCGTCCGCGTTGACGATCTCGGCGGGTACCCGGTCGGTGCTCAGGGCCTCGGCGAGGTCGAGGGCGAGGTCCGACTTCCCGGTGGCGGTGGGACCCACGACGGCGACGACTATCACGGCGCCACCCTACGGTCGGCAGCGGCCGGTCACGACAGCGAGGTCGCGAGGCGGTGCTCACGCGAGGGTGCTCACGCGAGGCTGGTCGACACGGCGGTCACGAGAAGGTGGTCAGCACGTACGCGGACGGCAGGTGGTCGTGCGCCTGCGGGAAGCGTCGGACGGCCGGCGTCCACGTGTCGGCGCCGGCCAGGCGCAGGGCGGTACGCAGCCCGGGGGTGAGCGCCGCCGGGTCGCCCGGCGCTCCCCCACCGGGCGCCGCGCGGCCCGCCGTGCCGCCGGGCACCGTCCCTCCCGCGACGACCAGGCCGGGGGCCGTGCGCAGGGCCTCGGCGGTCCCGCCGTCCGGCGCGTCGGCCGCCGCGGGCACCTCCAGCGTCTCCACGGCGACGTCGGCGCCCAGCACGTCGCGCAGCGCGAGCAGCGCCACCGAGGCTCCGGTACCCGCCGGCGGGAGCGCGTCGTCGGCCCGGAAGGTGCCGCCCGGACCCGGCGGCAGCCAGCGGTCGCCGATGCCGGAACCCGCCAGGGAGGGCTGCATCCGCCCCCGCCGGAGCGCTGGACCGTGCGCCACGACGAGCGGCAGCAGGCCGCCCGAGGTGAGCTCGGCCAGTGCCCCGGCCACAGCGGCGCGTACCGCCGCGAGCGGGTCGGGGCTCAGGCCCGGGACGAGGCCGGCGACGAGCAGCGGGGTCGCAGGCAGGATGACGGCGTGCACGACCTGTGAACGTAGCACCGGGCCGCCTCCACGGCCGTGCGGGACGGGTGCGCGACGTGGTCCGGCCGATTCCACCCCCTTTCCCCACGAACCCCGCAGCGGGAGGAGGCCTCTGGCGGGTACTGTGGTCAGGTGAGGTTCTTCGGGTCACGACGCCGGAACACGGCGGGCGACGGCGACCGCGCGGCCACCGGCCCGCACCAGCCCGAGCCCAGGGAACTTGACGACGACGAGCTGCGGGCGCAGGTGGAAGGCGTGCTGCTGCGCGAGCTGACGGGAGGGTTGGACGACCCGTCCGCCATCCCCCGCCCCCTGACGCGCGACCGTGTCGTGGAGTGGCTGGGCGACAACGGGTTCAGCTACTTCGTGGACTCGGAGGGTGACGTCGGCGGGCTCTGGCACGGCTGGCTCTTCTACTTCCTGATGGTGGGCGAGAGCTCCGAGGTGCTCCAGGTCCGCGGGCAGTGGCACCGGGACCTGACCATCGAGCGGCTCGAGGAGATCCTCGAGCTGTGCAACGAGTGGAACGCCGAGCGCATCTGGCCCAAGACGTACGTGCGGGTCCGGGACAACGGGGCCGTGCTGGTCTACACCGAGGTCACCGTCGACCTGGAGCACGGTGTCACCGAGGACCAGCTCGACCAGCTCCTGCAGTGCGGGCTGACGACGGGTTCGATGTTCTTCGAGCACCTCGACGAGACGTTCCCCGACCCGCTCAGGTCGGCGCCATGAGCCCGGCCCGCAACAGTGGTGGCGCCGCTCGCTGGCTCGCCCGCCTGCTGAACCCCCGTCCCCCGGCCGCCCGGCGCGGCCAGGGCGTGCAGACCCGTACCCTCGCGGGCGTCCCGGTGGACAAGCCGCGCCCGCTGACCACGCAGCGCGTCGGCGACGACCTCTCGCGCCGCGGCTACCGGTTCCGCATCGACGACGACGGCGACGTGACCGGGACCTGGGACGGCAACCGGTTCTGGTTCCTACTGCTGGGCGAGCACGACGAGATCCTGCAGGTGCGCGGCCGCTGGGCCGGCGCCCTGCCGCCCGCCGCGCGGCTGGCCGTGCTGCAGGCGGCGAACGACTGGAACCGCGAGCGCATCTGGCCCAAGGTCTACACCCGTGAGGAGGGCGGCGGGCTCGCGCTGTACGCCGAGGTGTCGGTCGACTTCGAGCACGGCGCCACGGAGGAGCAGCTCGCCCAGACCGTGTCCTGCGGCCTGGTGACGGCGAGCCAGTTCTTCTCCACGGTGGCGTCGCTGGCCCCGCCGCCGGACACCGACGCGGACACCGACCCGAAGTAGAACCGGGGCGAGGAACCTGGGCGAGGTAGAACCGCAGCAAGGCCTGCGGTCCTACCTCGCCCCGGTTCTGTCCCTCGTTCTACTTCGCGCGGAGGGTGGGCAGGCCCAGGGAGACGGGGCCCGACGGCGCTGGCGTGCCGTGCGAGTGCGTGTCCTCACCACCGCCGAGGCGGATCTTCTCCCGCTCGGCCCACGCGTCGCCGGATCGGGTGCGGCGCACCGCGAGCGGTCCCGGCGTGACCGGGTCGGCGATCAGGTGGTGCGGGGCGGCCTTCGTCACGGTCACCGTCACCATGTCGCCCGGCCGCGGCAGCCCCTGGGGCACGACGTCGGCCAGGCGCGGGTCGTCCAGGCTCGTCGGTGCGCCGGGGAGGTTCTCGGCGTCCGACGGCAGGCCGAAGTGCACGAGGCGGTTGTCGGCGGCCCGGCCGGACAGCCGGCGGCGCGCGCCGTCCTTGCGGCCCGAGTCCTCGGCGACGAGCACCTCCAGCGTGCGCCCGACCTGCCGCTCGGCCTCCTGGGCGCCGATGCGCTCCTGGAGGGCGAGCAGGCGCTCGAACCGCTCCTGCACGACCTCCTTGGGGAGCTGGTCCTCCATGGTGGCGGCGGGCGTGCCGGGGCGGGGCGAGTACTGGAACATGAACGCCGAGCTGAACCGGGACGCCTCGACCACGCGCATGGTCTCGGCGAAGTCCTCCTCGGTCTCGCCCGGGAAGCCGACGATGATGTCGGTGGTGATCGCGGCGTCCGGCATGGCGGCACGGACACGGTCGAGGATGCCGAGGAACTTCTCCGAACGGTAGGAGCGGCGCATCGCGCGCAGGATCCGGTCGGAGCCGGACTGCAACGGCATGTGCAGCTGCGGCATCACGTTCGGTGTCTCGGCCATCGCGGCGATGACGTCGTCGGTGAAGGCGGCCGGGTGCGGGGACGTGAACCGCACGCGCTCCAGGCCCTCGATCTGCCCGCACGCGCGCAGCAGCTTGGCGAACGCGCCCCGGTCGCCGAACTCGACGCCGTAGCTGTTGACGTTCTGGCCCAGCAGCGTGACCTCGATGGCCCCGGCGGCCACGAGCGCCTCCACCTCGGCCAGGACCTCGCCCGGACGGCGGTCGCGCTCCTTGCCGCGCAGGTGCGGCACGATGCAGAAGGTGCAGGTGTTGTTGCAGCCCACCGAGATGCTGACCCAGCCGGCATAGACCGACTCGCGCCGGGTCGGCAGGGTGGACGGGAATACCTGCAGGGACTCCGCGATCTCGACCTGCGCCGCCTCGTTGTGCCGGGCGCGCTCCAGCAGCACCGGCAGGGCGTCGAGGTTGTGGGTGCCGAACACGACGTCGACCCACGGGGCCTTGGCGACGATGTCGCCGCGGTCCTTCTGCGCCAGGCAGCCGCCGACGGCGATCTGCATGCCCGGACGCGCCGCCTTGATGCTCGCGAGCTGGCCGAGGTTGCCGTACAGCCGGGTCGCGGCGTTCTCGCGGACGGCGCAGGTGTTGATCACCACGACGTCTGCCGTGTTCGCCGCCTCGTCCTCGCTGGTCGCGCGCTGGTAGCCCGCCTGTTCGAGCATGCCGGCCATGTGCTCGGAGTCGTGCACGTTCATCTGGCAGCCGAGCGTGCGCACCAGGTAGGTGCGGGGGCGGTCGTCCGCGGCGCCGGCGGAGGCGGCGTCGGGCAGGGCTGGGGTGAGGGCGGTCGTGGACATCGGGGTCGATTTTACGACCCTCGCGGCGTGCCGCCGAACCGTGCCGGAGGAACGAATTCGCGCGAGAATCAGGGGCAATGCGGTCATCTGTTACCGAAACGTTGTGCTCGGATGACCCGTCGACTTGGTCCCTGAAACATCGGATCGTTAGGTTCAAGGGATGGACCAGAGCACCTCGACCACCGGCCAACCGGCGGCCGACGAGACCGCGGACGCTCCGACGTCGGATCGCGCCCTCGGAGCACCCCTCGTAGAGCTGAAGCACGTGAACAAGCACTTCGGCGCGCTGCACGTCTTGCAGGACATCGACCTCACCGTCCGCAAGGGCGAGGTGCTGGTCGTGATCGGCCCGTCCGGCTCCGGCAAGTCCACGCTGTGCCGGGCGATCAACCGCCTGGAGACCATCGACGACGGCACGATCACGGTCGACGGCAAGGAGCTGCCCGAGGAGGGCAAGGCCCTGGCCAGGCTGCGCGCCGAGGTCGGCATGGTCTTCCAGTCGTTCAACCTGTTCGCGCACAAGACCGTGCTCGACAACGTGACCCTGGGCCCGCGCAAGGTCCGCGGCCTGAGCAAGAAGGACGCGGAGGAGCAGGCCCGCAAGCTGCTCGACCGCGTGGGCGTCGGCAACCAGGCGGGCAAGATGCCCGCCCAGCTCTCCGGCGGCCAGCAGCAGCGCGTCGCGATCGCGCGCGCCCTGGCGATGCAGCCGAAGGTGATGCTGTTCGACGAGCCGACGTCGGCCCTCGACCCCGAGATGGTCAACGAGGTGCTGGACGCCATGGTCGCGCTCGCCCAGGAGGGCATGACGATGATCGTCGTGACCCACGAGATGGGCTTCGCCCGCAAGGCCGCGGACCGCGTGGTCTTCATGGCGGACGGGCAGATCGTCGAGGAGGCTCACCCCGAGGAGTTCTTCACAGCGCCCAAGAGCGAGCGGGCGCGCGACTTCCTGTCCAAGATCCTGACCCACTGATCTCACACCCGATCCCACCCCTCGGGGCCCATCAGGCCCCGGACTACCGAAGGGCAATCATGCGTAAGCACACCATGGGCCTCCTGGCGATGGCGGCAGCCTCGACCCTCGCGCTGTCCGCGTGCGGCAGCAGCCAGGTCGGCGAGCCGGAAGGCGGCTCGTCCGAGGGCGGCGACGGCATCACCATCGGCATCAAGTACGACCAGCCGGGCCTCGGTCTGCAGGACGGCGCCGACTACACCGGGTTCGACGTCGACGTCGCCCGGTACGTCGCGAACGAGCTGGGCTACAGCGAGGACCAGATCACGTTCCGCGAGACGCCGTCGGCCAACCGCGAGAGCATGCTGCAGAACGGCGACGTCGACATGATCTTCGCCACCTACTCGATCACGGACGAGCGCAAGGAAGTCATCGACTTCGCCGGCCCGTACTTCGTCGCCGGCCAGGACCTGCTGGTCGCCGCCGACAACACGGACATCACCGGTCCGGAGGACCTGGAGGGCAAGAACCTCTGCTCGGTCACCGGCTCGACCTCGGCCGAGAAGATCAAGACCGACTACGCCGAGGGCGTGCAGCTTCTGGAGCGTCCGGGCTACGCCGAGTGCGTCACCGCCCTGTCCGCCGGCCAGGTCGACGCCGTCACCACCGACGACATCATCCTCGCGGGCCTCGCCGCGGCGAACGGCGACGGCAACCTCAAGGTAGTCGGCAACCCGTTCTCCGAGGAGCGCTACGGCGTGGGCCTGCCCAAGGGCTCGGACCGGTGCGAGGACATCAACGCCGCGATCACCAAGATGATCGAGGAGGGTGCCTGGGAGGATGCCGTGGCCGCGAACACCGAGGGTGCCGACTACACCCCGAACGCGGACCTCAACCCGCCGACGCCGGACGCCTGCGCCTGACGTCCCTCCAGCGGTGACCGGGATCGCGTCTGAGCTGTCGGACGCGATCCCGTTCGCTGCGGGCGGCGGCACCTCCGCCGCCCACGACCTGTCCGACCGGGGCGGGCCCGTCAGGGCAGCGCCTCACCCGAAAGGTGACCCGTGAACGACTATCTGTCCGGGCTCGGCTCGCTCCTGGAGCGGTACGACGTCCTGGGGGCGTTCTGGACCAACATCCAGCTGACGTTCTGGGGCGCTCTGTTCGCCCTGGTGATCGGCACCGTGCTCGCACTGATGCGGATCTCGCCGATCGCCTCGCTGCAGTGGTTCGGCACCGCGTACGTGAACATCTTCCGCAACACGCCGCTGACCATCATCATGACCTTCCTGGTCCTGGCGGTGTGGACGCAGCTCCAGGTCAGCCTGGCCGACGACTTCAACGCGAACTTCTTCCGGTTCGCCGTGGTCGGCCTGTCGGTCTACCACGCCGCGTTCGTGTGCGAGGCGATCCGCTCCGGGGTGAACACGGTGCCGCTCGGGCAGGCCGAGGCCGCCCGGGCGATCGGGCTGTCGTTCCTGCCGGCCGCGCGCCTCATCATCCTGCCGCAGGCGTTCCGCGGCGCCATCGCGCCGCTGGGCAACACGCTCATCGCGCTGCTGAAGAACTCGACGGTCGCCGCCGCGGCCTCGGTCTCCTGGGAGACCGCCTCCACGATGAAGACGATGATCGAGTTCAACGCCAACTACCGCTGGGAGATCTTCGGGTTGTTCGCCATCGGCTACGTGATCCTGGTGATCCCCATCGGTCTGCTGACCACCTGGCTGTCCAACCGTCTGGCGGTGAAGCGATGAGCTCCTCGGTCCTCTTCGACGCACCGGGACCCCGCGCCCGGACCTGGATCCTCGGCGGGAACGTGCTCGGCGTCCTCGCCGCGATCGGGCTGATCGCGTGGTTGCTGAGCGAGCTCGCCGCCAAGGGGCAGCTGTCCTGGGACCTGTGGGGGCCGGCCTTCTCGGCCCGCACGTGGGAGTTCTACCTGCTCCCCGGGCTGATGAACACGCTGCGCGCGGCGGCCTACGCGATCGTCGGCGCCGTCGTGTTCGGCCTCGTCTTCGGCATGGGCCGCCTGTCGCACATCACCGCCGTGCGCTGGGTGAGCGGGGTGGTCGTGGAGTTCCTGCGCGCCGTGCCCGTGCTGCTCATGATGGTGTTCTTCTACGGGCTCTTCGGTCAGCTGCTGCCCGGCGTGGCCGACAAGGCGTTCGTCGCCGTCGTCGTGGCGCTCATCCTCTACAACGGCTCCGTCATCGCCGAGCTGGTGCGGTCCGGTGTGGGGAACCTGCCGAACGGCCAGGGCGAGGCCGGGCTCGCGATCGGTCTCACGCGGGGACAGACCCTGCGCTCGATCCAGCTCCCGCAGGCCCTCGTGGCGATGCTTCCGGCCATGGTCTCGCAGGTCGTGGTCGTCCTGAAGGACTCCGCGCTCGGGTCGATCATCGGCTTCAGCGAGCTGCTCCGGAGCGGTCAGATCGTCTCCTCCGGCGACGGCAACCCGCTGCAGGTGCTCGCCCTCGTGGCCGTGGTGTTCATCCTCGTGAACTGGCTGCTGACCGTCGTGGCCCACAAGCTGTCCGGCCTGCTGTCGAGCCGCACGTCCGGGTCCACGGATGCCGGGCCGGGTATCGGCAACCCGACCGCGGTGGCGGATGCCGCCGGCGGGCACGGGAACATCTGACAGGTCCCGGAACACCTCGGGTAGGCGACGAGGGGGCCGGGCGGGTCCGCAGCCTTCGGCTGCCGGCCCGCCCGGCCCCCTCGTACGTCCCGGCCGTCAGTCCTCGGCCGTCGTCAGTCCTCGGCGTAGCCGAGGTCGTCCGTCTCCTCGCCCTCCGCGGCCAGCGCGTCACGGACCAGCTCGAACGCCAGGCCGGGCGGGTACCCCTTGCGGGCCAGCGAGCCGACGGCCCGGCGCACCCGAACCTGTCGGTCCAGGCCGCGTGTGCGAGTGACGAGCTTGGCGGCTGCTCGTGCACCCGCGGCGCGCTCGTCGTCCGGGTCGAGCTGGTCCAGGGCCACGGTCGCCGTGTCCTCGTCGATCCCCCGCCGCCGCAGCTCGGCGGCGATACCGCGCCGGGCCAGACCGCGTTCGGCATGCCGGGTGCGGACGATCGTCTCGGCGTAGGTCGCGTCGTCCACCAGGCCCACCTCGCCGAGCCGGTCGAGCACCTGGGCCACGACGTCCTCCGGGTAGCCCTTGCGGGCCAGGGACTGCTCGAGCTCGCGGCGGGACTTCTGCGCCGCCGTCAGGATCCGGAGGACGACCTCACGGGCCTTCTCGACGACGTCGTCCCGGCTGATCTCGCCGGCCTCCAGGCGTTCCGCGACGGTCCGCCGGGGCGCCCGGTCGGCGCCGCCGCGACGGTCGCGACCGCCTGCTCGACCGCCCGGACGGTCCCCGTCCCGGGCAGCGGGACGGCCCCGACGCTTCCCCACGCCGGGACCGTCCGCTGGATCACCGTACTGCACGTCAGAACGGTGCCTTCTCGGCGGCCGCCTCCGCCTTGGCCGCGGTCTTCGTCGCAGCCGGCTTGGTGGCCTTCGCACGCGTCGCGGTCGACTTCGTGGCCTTGGCCGTGGCGGTCGTTCGGGTGGACGAGCTCGCCGCGGCGACGGTGCCCGTGACCGACGTCGTGTCCGTGGCCGGGGCCGCCGGGCTCGCGTCCGCCGGGGCGTCGACCTTCGGGCCCACGCCCAGCTTCTCCTTGACGCGCTTCTCGATGTCGTTGGCGAGGTCCGGGTTGTCGCGCAGGAAGGACCGCGCGTTCTCCTTGCCCTGCCCGAGCTGGTCGCCCTCGTAGGTGAACCACGAGCCCGACTTGCGCACGAAGCCGTGCTCCACACCCATGTCGATGAGGCCGCCCTCGCGGGAGATGCCCACGCCGTACAGGATGTCGAACTCGGCCTGCTTGAACGGCGGGGCCATCTTGTTCTTGACGACCTTCACACGGGTGCGGTTACCGACCGCGTCCGTACCCTCCTTGAGGGTCTCGATGCGGCGGATGTCGAGTCGCACCGAGGCGTAGAACTTGAGCGCCTTGCCACCGGTCGTGGTCTCGGGCGAGCCGAAGAACACACCGATCTTCTCGCGGAGCTGGTTGATGAAGATCGCCGTGGTGCCGGACGCGCTGAGCGCACCGGTGATCTTGCGCAGGGCCTGGGACATCAGGCGGGCCTGGAGACCCACGTGGCTGTCACCCATCTCGCCCTCGATCTCGGCCTTGGGCGTCAGTGCGGCCACCGAGTCGACCACGATGATGTCGAGGGCACCGGAGCGGATCAGCATGTCCGTGATCTCCAGCGCCTGCTCACCGGTGTCCGGCTGCGAGACCAGGAGGGCGTCGGTGTCGACGCCGAGCTTCTTGGCGTACTCGGGGTCCAGCGCGTGCTCGGCGTCGATGAACGCGGCGATGCCGCCCTGACGCTGGGCGTTGGCCACCGCGTGCAGCGCGATGGTCGTCTTGCCGGAGGACTCCGGACCGTACACCTCGACGATGCGCCCACGGGGCAGTCCTCCGATACCGAGCGCCACGTCGAGGGCGATCGAGCCGGTCGGGATCACCTCGATCGGGGCGCGCGTCTCGTCGCCGAGGCGCATGACCGAACCCTTGCCAAAGTTGCGGTCGATCTGGGCGAGGGCCGCTTCGAGGGCCTTCTCGCGATCTGCTGGTGCGGGCATGTGCAACACCTTCGTCTTCAGGGCGCTCTGTGCGCCGGCGTGGATGGCTCGGTACGTCGTTGCCGACCGTACGCGGAACCACTGACACGGACGCCTGCTCCGGCCGCCGCCTGTGGACGACGTTCCGAAATCCGTGCCTGTGGTCGAAGTCTAGCCGAACGCGTGTTCGAGGCAAGGCGCGACACGCGGGCGTGTCGCGCGGCCCGTCACGGCGCGGTCCTGCACGAGGACCGCAGTCGTCACCGCCCGCGTCAGGTCAGCGCCGGGGCGGCGGAGCCTGGCGGAACTTGTCGGTGCCCCAGCGCTCGGCGTCGGGCACGTCGAGCGCGTCGCACAGGGCGTGCCACACGTCACGGGGCTCGTCCCCGTCCTCCAGGGCCGCCACCGGGGTCCGGCCGTCCAGCGCGGGCAGGACCTGCTCGCGCGCCAGGGCGCGCCCGTACGCGGGACCGAAGACCTCGTCGACCAGCTGCCAGAAATCCCGTTCGCGCACCCGTCAACCCTACGTCCCCGGGGGCGCACCACGGCAACCGGCCTCCTCCACGGCCGGGCACCAGGTCAGGGTGTGTGTCGGTGGTCGGGGACAGAATGGGTCCATGTCCACGCCCGACGACCCGCTCTCCCGTTTCGGCCCCGCCACCCGTACCTGGTTCACGGGCGCGTTCGCGCAGCCCACCGCAGCCCAGGCCGGTGCGTGGGACGCCGTCGCGGCCGACCGGCACGCCCTCGTGGTCGCGCCGACCGGTTCGGGCAAGACGCTCGCGGCGTTCCTCTGGTCGATCGACCGGATCATGTCCGCGCCCCCGCCGGCCGAGCGCACCCGCCGCTGCCGCGTGCTGTACGTGTCGCCCCTGAAGGCCCTGGCCGCCGACGTGCAGCGCAACCTCCGCTCCCCGCTCACCGGGATCCGCCAGGCCGCGGCCCGCGAGGGCATCGAGGTGCCCGACGTCACCGTGGGCATGCGCACGGGAGACACGCCCGCGAACGAGCGGCGTGCGTTCGCGACCCGCCCGCCGGACATCCTCGTCACCACCCCGGAGTCGCTCTTCCTCGTGCTGACGTCGTCGGCCCGCGCCGGGCTCGCCGGCGTCGAGACGGTGGTGCTCGACGAGATCCACGCCGTCGCCGGTACCAAGCGAGGGGCGCACCTCGCCCTCAGCCTGGAGCGTCTCGACGCGCTGCTGGACCGGCCGGCCCAGCGCATCGGCCTGTCGGCCACGGTGCGGCCGGTGGACGCGGTCGCCCGGTTCCTCGCGGGCGGACGGAACGGCGACGGCGCCCGCGAGGTGGTCGTCGTGCAGCCACCGTCGCGCAAGGAGTGGGCCATCGACGTCGTCGTGCCCGTGCCGGACCTCGCCGACCTCGACAGCGCCCCCGCGCCCGAGCCGGCCGGCGCCCGGGACGACGGGCACCCGGGCTCCGGCGACGACGAGATCGACCTCTCGGGCGAGGCCACCCGCCCGCTGCGTCGGGCCTCCGTCTGGCCGCACGTCGAGGAGCGGGTGGTCGACCTCGTCGCGGACCACACCTCCACCATCGTCTTCACGAACAACCGCCGGGGCGCCGAACGGCTCACGGCCCGCATGAACGAGGTGTGGGCGCAGCGGCAGGGCCTGGAGGTCGCGGACCCGGCCAGCACCTGGGCCGCGCTCGTCCCGGGTCAGTCCGGCACGGCGGCCGGGCTCCCCCGGCCCACCCCCGGTCGGCGCGGCCTGCCCGAGGCGGTCCCTGGACAGGGCGGACCGGGTCTGGGTGCGCAGGGTCAGGACAGCCAGGACCAGGACCAGGACCGCACCGTCCTGGCCCGTGCCCACCACGGCTCGATGAGCCGTGCGGAGCGCACACGTACCGAGACGGAGCTCAAGGAGGGCCGGCTGCCCGCCGTCGTCGCGACGTCGTCCCTGGAGCTCGGCATCGACATGGGCGCGGTCGACCTCGTGGTCCAGGTCGGTGCCCCGCCGTCGGTGGCGAGCGGCCTGCAGCGGATCGGGCGCGCCGGGCACCAGGTCGGCGCGGTCTCCCGGGGTGTGGTCTTCCCGATGTTCCGGGGCGACCTGGTGCCCGCCACCGTCATCGCGGAGCGGATGCGCGCGGGCGAGATCGAGCACCTGCACGTGCCCGCCAACCCGCTCGACGTGCTGGCACAGCAGGTGGTCGCCGCGCTCGCCGTCGACGACTGGGCCGAGGCCGACCTGCTCGCGCTCGTGCGCCGTGCCGCACCGTTCACGCACCTCGGCGACGCCACGTGGCGTGCCGTGCTCGACATGCTCGCGGGGCGTTATCCGAGCGAGGACTTCGCGGAGCTGCGTGCGCGGATCACGTGGGACCGCGCCACCGGCATGCTGCGCGGCCGTCCTGGCGCGCTGCGCCTGGCGGCGACGAGCGGCGGCACCATCCCCGACAAGGGCGCCTACGGCGTGTTCCTGGCCACCGAGGGCCCCACCGGCGGCACTCCCGACGACGTGCTCGCCGACAGCGTGACCGGCGGCGCCGCCCGTGCGCGGGGCGGCAAGCGGGTCGGCGAGCTGGACGAGGAGATGGTCTACGAGTCCCGCGTGGGCGACACGTTCACGCTCGGGTCCAGCACGTGGCGCATCGAGGAGATCACCACCGACCGCGTGCTGGTCACCCCCGCGCCCGGCCTACCAGGCAGGCTGCCGTTCTGGAAGGGCGACGCGCCCGGCCGGCCCGCGGAGCTCGGGCGCGCGGTCGGCGCCTTCGTCCGGGAGGCCGACGCCGCCCTCGCCGCCGACCCGGCCGCCGGTCGCGCCCATCTGCGCGCCGCCGGGCTGGACGACTGGGCCGCCGACAACCTCGCCGCGTACCTGGCCGAGCAGCGGCTCGGCACGGGTCGCGTACCCGACGACCGGACCGTGGTGGTGGAACGGTTCCGTGACGAGCTCGGCGACTGGCGCGTGGTGATCCACTCGCCGCTGGGCGCGCGCGTGCACGCACCCTGGGCGCTGGTGATCTCCGCCCGCCTGCGGGCGCGCTTCGGCCTGGACGTGGCAGCCATGCACTCCGACGACGGCATCGTGCTCCGGCTGCCCGACACGGGCGGCGACTGGGACGGCGGGCCGGACGGCGACCCGTGGGACACGGGCGGTGCACCGGCCGCCCCGGACGACGACGGCTACCCGGACGGCGCACCGCACGCGCGGCACGTGTCCGGCCGGATCACGCTCGAGGACCTGCTCCTGGACCCGGACGAGGTGCTCGGCGCCGTGCGCGACGAGCTCGGGTCGTCGGTGATGTTCGCCGCGCGGTTCCGTGAGGCGGCTGCCCGCGCGCTGCTCCTGCCCCGGCGCCGCCCGGACCGGCGGCAGCCGCTGTGGCAGCAGCGGCAGCGGTCGGCACAGCTCCTGGAGGTGGCGAGCCAGTTCCCCGACTTCCCGATCGTGCTGGAGGCGGCCCGCGAGTGCCTCCAGGACGACTTCGACGTCGCCGCCCTGGCCGGCCTGATGCGCGACATCGCCTCCGGCAGTGTCCGGGTCGTCGAGGTCACCACGGCCACACCGTCGCCCTTCGCGCAGTCGCTCCTGTTCGGCTACACCGCCCAGTTCCTGTACGACGGCGACGCGCCGCTGGCGGAGCGCCGCGCGGCCGCGCTGTCCCTGGACCCGGAGCTCCTGGCCGAGCTGCTGGGCGAGCAGGGCACCGCCGACCTGGCGGACCTGCTGGACCCGGGCGCCGTCGAGCGCACCGAGGCGGAGCTGGCCGGGCTCGCACCCGACCGGCAGGCCCGCGACGCCGAGGGGCTCTGGGACCTCCTGCGCCGCACCGGACCGCACCCGGTGGACGCCCTGGCGGCCCGTACCCAGGAGGACGCGCGGCACGCCGTGGGGAGCTGGCTCGAGGAGCTGGAGGCCTCCCGGCGTGTGATCCGCGTCCGGTTCGCCGGCGAGGAGCAGTGGGCGGTCGCGGAGGACGCAGGCCGGCTGCGCGACGCACTCGGCGTGGCGCTGCCTGTCGGCGTGCCGGAGACGTTCACCGAGCCCGTACCGGACCCGCTCGGCGATCTGCTGCGCCGGCACGCCCGTACGCACGGTCCCTTCGGCGCAACCTCCGTGGCTCAGCGCTTCGGGCTCGGCGTCGCCGTCGTGACGCACGCCCTGGCGCGGCTGGAGGCCGACGGGGTGCTGGCCCGCGGCAGCCTGCGACCGGCCTCCCTCGGCGGCACCGGCGACGAGTGGTGCGACCCCGGCGTGCTGCGCCTGCTCCGGCGCCGCTCGCTGGCGGTGCTGAGGGCCGAGGTGGAACCGGTCGAGCAGGAGGCGCTCGGCACCTTCCTGCCCCGCTGGCAGAACGTCTCCACGGGCCTCCTGCGCGGTGCGGACGGTCTGGTGCAGGCGATCGAGCAGCTCGCGGGGGCGGCGGTGCCGGCATCGGCGCTGGAGACGCTCGTGCTGCCCGCCCGGGTGGCCGACTACTCCCCCGCGCTCCTCGACGAGCTGACGGTCGCGGGCGAGGTGCTGTGGTCCGGGCACGCCCGCCTGCCCGGCTCCGGCAGCGGGGACGGCCTGGTGTCGCTCCACCTGGCCGACGGCGCCCCGCTCACCCTCGCCGACCCGGCACCGGTCGAGGAGGACGGCCCGCTGGACTCCGACCTGCACCGCGCCGTGCTGGACCTGCTGACAGGGTCCGGCGGCTTCTTCCTGCCCCGGATCACGGAGCTCACGGGTGCCGAGACGGACGCGGTGCTCGACGCCCTCTGGGACCTCGTCTGGGCCGGCGAGGTCACCAACGACGGGCTGGGCGCCCTGCGCGAGCGTGTCAGCGGCGCGGGCGCCCACCGGGCGCCGCGTACGGCGGCGCGGGCGCGCCCGGTACGGCGGTCGAGGTTCGCGCTCTCCCCGGGGCGCCCGGCCTCCGCGCTGCGAGCGAGCACGTCCGTTCCGGGCGGGGGCGGCCGCTGGGCCGCGCTGCCGGCACGCGAGACCGATCCGACCGTGCGCGCGCATGCCCTGACCCAGGTGCTGCTCGAGCGGCACGGTGTGCTCACCCGGCCGGGTGCCGCGGCGGAGGGCGTGGGCGCGGGATACCGCGACGTGTACCGCGTGCTGTCCGGGCTGGAGGAGCGGGGCGCGGTGCGGCGCGGGTACTTCGTCGAGCACCTGGGCGGCTCGCAGTTCGCGCTGCCCGGGGCCGTGGACCGGCTGCGGGTCGACGCGCAGGACCGCGCCCGGGTCGTCGAGGCCGAGCTGGAGGCGGTGGAGCGCACGTCCGCCCCGGCGTCCTCGGGCACGGGCGGTGCCGTGGTGCTCGCCGCGATGGACCCCGCCAACCCCTACGGCGCGGCGCTCGCCTGGCCCCCGGGCCCGGCGCCGGACGACCACGCCGGGGGCGACACACCGTCCGAGAACGGCGCTCCGGCACCTGGCACCAGCGGCACCAGGGCCGTCACCGCCCACCGCCCCGGTCGCAAGGCCGGTGCCGTCGTGGTGCTCACCCACGGTGACCTCACGCTGTTCGTGGAACGGGGCGGGCGCACGGTCCTGTCCTTCACCGAGAACACCGCCCGGCTGACGGCGGCCGCCGCCGCCCTCGCCCGCGCCGTCCGCGAGGGACGGCTGGGGCGGCTGGTGGTCCAGCGCGTCGACGGGGAGCCCGCCCTGGACGCCGCCCGCCGTCAGCCGGCGGCGCGCGCGCTCCTGGAGGCCGGGTTCGCGATCACCCCGCGAGGTCTGCGGATCTCGGTGCGCTGAGCGCCGGAACCGGCTCGGTGCCGGGCTCCTCGACCGGGCCCTCCCGGTCGATCGTGGCCGCGAGCAGGAACAGGTAGCCGATCATGATGACGAACCCGATCCGCTCGATGAGGCCGAAGGCGATGATCCCCGAGTCGGCGAAGAACACGAGCGAGAGATGCACCGCCAGGAACACCGCCACCACGATGCCCAGTGTGCTCGCCGCCGCCCGCAGGCCCTGCGGGAGCGCGGACCGCGGCCGCTCGATCGAGCGCTCCAGGCTCAGGCCGACGAGCGGGAGCACGCAGAACGCGGTCGCCGCGCTCACGCGATGGATCGTGGCCGAGAGAGTGGCGGCCGTGCCCGGCGGGTCCGTCGGGAAGGCCCCGACGAGCACCATGGCCACGGCGAAGACGATCATCGCGGCAGCGGGCACGGGCCCGACGGCGAGCCCGGCACGGTACATCCGGACGGTGAGGAGCAGGCCGAGCACCGCCAGCGTCACGCCGCCGGCGAGGATGAGCTCGCCACCACCGGGAACGAAGGCGTACCAGCTGATCGGGTCGAGCACCGGGTCGACGACCGACGCGCCCACCACGTGCGCGGCGACCATGGGAAGCAACGCGGTGGCACCGAACCAGCCGACCGCACGGGTGCTGCGGGCGTCTACGGGCGTAGCGGGCTGCTCGGGATGTCGTCCCAGGTCAACGGCTTCGACGGTCATGGGACATAGCCTGACCGACCGGCGGCACGGAATCCATCGGGTTTCCCCCCGATCACACCCTGACATCTGCGGGGGTCATCCCCCTGGTCACCCGCGCCCGCTGTCCGGTGTGCCCGGTCCGGCCGGGGTGATATGCCGGTCGCACGCCATCACCGGGCGGAGGACGCCCACTACGCTGAAGGCCCCACGACGAGGGGAGCACTCGTGCCCGAGGGCGATGTCCTGCGTCTGACCGCCGAACGGCTCACCGCCGCGCTGCGCGGGCTGCCGCTCGTGCGCGCCGAGCTGCGCTGGCCCAGCGCGGCCGCCGCTCACCTGACCGGGGCGACCGCCCTGGAGACCGTCGCGTACGGCAAGCACCTGCTCACCCGGCTCGACGACGGCCGCACCCTGCACACGCACCTGCGGATGGAAGGGCTCTGGAAGATCCATCGCACCGGTTCGCGGGACGCCACGGCACGCCACCCCGCCATCCGCGCCGTGCTCGCGACCGACGCCTGGACCGCCACCGGATGGCACCTCGGCATGCTCGACCTGCTCCGCACGCACGACGAGCACCGCGTGCTGGCCGGGCTCGGCCCCGACGTGCTCGGTGCCGACTTCCCCACCGTCGGGCTGCCCGACGCCGCCGCACGGCTGGTGCGCGATCCGGACCGGCCACTATGCGCCGTCCTGCTGGACCAGCGGACCGCGGCCGGGATCGGCACCATCTGGATGGCCGAGTCCCTCTTCGCCCGACGCCTGTGGCCCTGGACCCCGGCGGGGACGCTGTCGGAGCGGGAGCGGTACGACCTGCTGCGGACCGCCCGCCGGCTCATGGAGCGCAGCGTCGCCGTGGGCCGCGCACGGGGCCTGGGCGCGGTCGAGATGCACGCCCACGGCCGTGCGGGACGGCCCTGCCACCGCTGCGGCACCCCGATCGAGGTGGGGACGGCGAACGAGAAGCCCTTCGAGCGCCCGGTGTTCTGGTGTCCGGGGTGCCAGGCCCCCGACCGGGCCTCCGGCGCGGCGTGACGCACGCACGACACAGAGCCGGGGCCGGGGTACCGATCAGGTGATCGGTACCCCGGCCCCGGCTCTGTGTCTGCGGTACTGCCGTTCCTGGTACTGCCGGCTCAGCCGACCGGTGCCAGGTCCGACTGTGCGACCTCCCGCCGCCCTGCGGTCCGGTCGCCTCCCCGAGCCAGGAGCCCGGCGACGAAGTCCGCCGGGATGGTGTCGGGGATCTGGAAACCTTCGGCTACCGCTACGCGGTCGCTCACCTCACGCAGCACCAAGGACAGCGGCACGTCGAGCGCCTCGCAGATGGAACCGAGCAGCTCGGACGACGCCTCCTTCTGTCCTCGCTCCACCTCGCTGAGGTAGCCCAGCGACACTCGTGCCGCCGAGGAGACCTCCCGCAGGGTGCGCCCCTGACGCTGCCGCGTGTCACGCAGCACGTCTCCGATCTCTCGCCGTAGTACGACCATCTCGCGCCCCCTCTCGGTGCCTGTCCCTGTACTCACGCCCTGTCCTGACTGGACCGGACGTGCCTTGCGTGTGGTGCGTCCTCCAAGAGCGGAGGTCGTTCTACCGTACCCCGCGCTCGTGGAGTTCTTGCGCCGGCTCCGGGTGGTCGGCCTGTTCGTGATCACACCGGGACCAACGTCGTGGATATGAGCCTTGTTCCCGAAGGCCCCCTCCGTCAAGCCCTGTGCAAGATTAAACCAAGAAGTTTCACTTGTCTGTAACTTCACGCGACTCGATCGCGGGCGTGTCGTGGTTTTCACCCGGCGCCTCGCTGACGAGCGTCGACGCGAGGTCCAGGACCCCGCGCACCGCACCCGAGATCACCGTGGAACGGTCACCCGCGAGGTCGAGCCGGTGCACCTCCGTCGCCACGGGCGTGCTCACTGCGACGAACACCACGCCGGGCGGCTGACCGTCCTGAGGGTCCGGGCCCGCGACGCCCGTGGTCGCCAGGCCCACGTCGGAGCGCGTCAGCGCACGGACCCCGGCCGCCATCTGCGCGGCGACTGCCTCGTCCACGGCGCCCCGTTCGGCGAGCAGGTCCTCGTCCACGCCAAGCAGCCCGGCCTTGAGGTCCGTCGCGTAGGCCACCACGCCGCCGCGGACGACGCGCGACGCGCCAGGGACCGAGACCAGCGTCCCCGTCACGAGGCCGCCCGTCAGGGACTCCGCCACGCCGATCGTCCAGCCCCGGGCGGCCGCCGCGGCCAGCAGCTCGGCAACGGTCATGCCCGCGGCGCCTTCGCCCGCGCCTCCCGGCGGATCCGCCACCCCTGGTAGACGTACTCGACGCCGGTCACGACGGTGACCACGAACGCCGCCATCAGCACGACCCAGGCGATCACGGTGAGCCAGCCGAGGCCCTCGCGCGGCAGCAGGAACAGCGAGATGGCCACGGTCTGCAGCACCGTCTTGAGCTTGCCGCCCCGTGACGCGGGCATCACCTCGTACTTGACCATGCCGAGGCGCATGAACGTGATGCCGAGCTCGCGCACCAGGATCACCACGGGGATCCACCAGGGCAGCTCGCCGAGGGGGATCCAGAGCAGGATCAGCGCCGCGCCCACGAGGAGCTTGTCCGCGATCGGGTCGAGCAGCTTGCCCAGGTCGGTGATGAGGCCCCGCGACCGGGCAAGGTAGCCGTCGATCTTGTCCGACACCGCCGCCACCACGAAGATCGCCGTGGCCACGAGCCGCCACGTCGTGTCGTCCCCGCCTTCGACGAGAAGTGCCCAGGCGAAGAACGGGACCATGGCGATGCGAATCATCGTGACGATGTTCGCAATGTTCCAGGGCGACGGAGCGTCGTTGACCATTGCCCAAGCGTAACGGCGCCGGGCGCCCCGCCCGGACCGGCGGTTCCTTTGGTCGCCGCGGCGTGCGACCTGCCATAGCATCCGGAGGTGACCACAGCCCGCGCCCTGCGGCTCCTCGCGTCCGCGGCCCTGTCCGGCGCCCTCGTGGCCGGCGCGGCGGGCTGCACGCCCGTCGCCGGACCGGCACCGGCGTCGACGCCCTCCCGGCCCGCCGCCCCGAGTGCGGCCCCCTCCCCCTCGCCCACCCCGACGCCGCGCGACGTCCGGTTCACGCTGCTCGCGGCGGGCGACGTGCTGACGCACGACCCGGTGAACGACTCGGCGACCGGCACGGGCGGCATCGACTACTCGCCGCTGCTGTCGGGCATCGACCCCTGGGTCGCCGGGGCGGACCTCGCCCTGTGCCATCTCGAGGTGCCCGTGGCGCCCGACGGCGTGGCGCCGTCGGGCTACCCGGTGTTCCGGGCGCCGCAGGAGATCGTCCGCGACCTGGGAGAGCAGGGCTGGGACGGCTGCTCGACGGCGTCCAACCATTCGGCCGACGCCGGCTACGACGGGCTCGCGGCCGCCCTGGACGCGTTCGACCGCGCCGGCATGGGGCACGTCGGGACCGCACGCGACCGGCAGGAGTCGCTGGAGCCGCAGTACTACGAGCTGAACCGGGAGGGCCGGACCGTCACGGTCGCCCACCTGGCGGCGGCCTACGGGCTGAACGGGTACACCCCGCCGCGCGGCGACTGGTCGGTGGACCTCATCGACTCCACACGGATCGTCCGGCAGGCCGAGCAGGCGCGGGGCGCGGGCGCGGACCTGGTGGTCGTCAGCCTGCACGACGGCACCGAGTACGTCACCGAGCCCACCGACCACCAGAAGGAGACGGTCAAGGCGCTGGCGCGTTCCGGTCAGGTGGACCTCGTGATCGGCCACCACGCGCACGTACCGCAGCCCGTGGCGCACCTGCGCGGCGGCCCGGGCGGCGACGGGATGTGGGTGGCGTACGGCCTCGGCAACCTCCTGTCCAACCAGGGGCCGGACTGCTGCGTGCTGGCATCGAACGTCGGCCTGATGATGGTGGCCGACGTCGTGCAGCGACCCGGCCGGCCCGCGCGCGTGACCGGCGTGCGGTGGGCGGGCACCACCGTCGACCTGGCCGCGGGCCACCGGCTGCGGGTGACCCGCGACGCGCTCGCGCACGCGGACCAGGGACAGCTCTCCACCGCCGACCTGCAGCAGCGGCTCACCATCGCCCAGGATGCGGCCGGTCACGCCGCGCGCGAGCAGAAGAAGCCGCCGCGCCCGACGGGCGAGCCCCCGCGCGTCGTCCCCCGCGGCCGCTGACCCACGACGACCGGCCAGCGGCGACGGCCGGCCAGCGGCTCAGGTCACCCGAGAGGTCAGCGCAGCGCCTCGGCGTCGTCGTGGTACTCCGTGGCGACGGGCGGCATGTGGCCGTCCGTGCCCTCGGCGTACTGGTCCTGCGGCGGGTAGCCCCCGTCGCCGTCCGGCTCGGCCTGGTCGAACACCTGCGGCGGCTGCTCGCCGCGGATGAGGGCGAGCGCCGCGGGCAGCTCCTCGGCCGTGACGAGCACGTCGCGCGCCTTGGAGCCCTCGGACGGGCCGACGATCTCCCGCGACTCCAGGAGGTCCATGAGCCGCCCCGCCTTGGCGAAACCGACGCGGAGCTTGCGCTGCAGCATGGACGTGGACCCGAACTGCGTGGTGACCACGAGCTCGGTGGCCTGCAGCAGGAGGTCGAGGTCGTCGCCGATGTCCTCGTCGACCTGCTTCTTGGCGGCCGCCGGCGCGGCGACGTCCTCCCGGTAGACGGGCTTGAGCTGCCCCTTGACGTGCTCGACGACCTCGTGCACCTCGGACTCGGTGACCCAGGCGCCCTGCACGCGCATCGGCTTGGCCGCACCCATCGGCAGGAACAGGGCGTCACCCTGGCCGATGAGCTTCTCGGCGCCGGGCTGGTCCAGGACCACGCGGGAGTCCGCGAGCGAGGAGGTGGCGAACGCCAGCCGGGAGGGCACGTTCGCCTTGATCAGGCCGGTCACGACGTCGACGGACGGCCGCTGCGTGGCCAGCACGAGGTGGATGCCCGCGGCACGGGCGAGCTGCGTGATGCGCTGGATCGAGGCCTCGACGTCGCGCGGGGCGACCATCATGAGGTCCGCGAGCTCGTCGACCACCACGAGCAGGTACGGGTACGGCGCGATCTTGCGCTCCGAACCCGGCAGCGGCTTGACCTTGCCGGCCCGGACGGCGACGTTGAAGTCGTCGACGTGCTTGTAGCCGAAGGTGGCCAGGTCGTCGTAGCGCGCGTCCATCTCGCGCACCACCCACTCCAGGGCCTCCGCGGCCTTCTTGGGGCTGGTGATGATGGGCGTGATGAGGTGCGGGATGCCCTCGTAGATCGTGAGCTCCACGCGCTTGGGGTCCACCAGGATCAGGCGCACCTGCTCGGGCGTGGAGCGCATCAGGATCGAGGTGATCATCGAGTTGATGAAGCTCGACTTACCGGCGCCCGTGGCACCGGCCACCAGGATGTGCGGCATCTTGGCCAGGTTGGCCACCACGTAGCCGCCCTCGACGTCCTTGCCCACACCCATCACCATCGGGTGCTCGGTGCGGCGCGCGGCGCCCGAGCGCAGCACGTCGCCCAGCACGACGGTCTCGCGGTCGGAGTTCGGGATCTCGATACCGATCGCCGACTTGCCCGGGATGGGCGACAGGATGCGCACGTCGGCGCTCGCCACCGCGTAGGCGATGTTGTTGGACAGCGAGGTGATCCGCTCGACCTTGGTCTTGGGCCCCACCTCGACCTCGTAGCGCGTGACGGTCGGGCCGCGGCTGAAGCCGGTGACCTTCGCGTCAACGCCGAACTGCTCGAACACGCCGGTCAGCGACTCCACGACCCGGTCGTTGGCGGCGGAGCGCGCCTTGTGCGGCGGGCCCTGCACGAGCAGGTCCTCGTCGGGGAGCAGGTAGACGGTGTCGCCCTCGAGCATGGGCTGGACGCCGCGCGGTATCGGCTGGCTCTCCTGCGGCGGCCGGGGCCCGTCCGCGGGCTTCGCCCGCTCGCCGTCGGGACCCAGGACGCCGGGGCCGATGGCGGGGGCGCCCGTGACCTTGCCCGCGGACTCGCTGGTCGGGATGCGCTGGGTGGTGAGCTTGCCTGCCTTCGCGGCGCGCTCGGCGGCCTCGACCTCGGCGGCCTTCTCGAACGCCTCGTCGCCCACGAAGCCCGCCAGGCGCTCCTTCTCGGCGGCGATCTCCTGCTTGGTCCGGCGCTTGCGCCGCTTGGTCTCCGGCTTGCCGTCGTGCGCCGAGACGCCGTCGGCCAGGGCGAGCCCGTCCTCGCCCGCCGCCTCGTGGTCGCGGTGGTTGCCGGTCAGCCGGTCGTACAGGCCGCGCAGGCGCGCGGGGATCCGGTGCACGGGCGTGGCCGTCACGATGAGCACGCCGAAGAACCCGGCCAGGACATACAGCGGGATCGCGAACCACTGCGTCAGGCCGGTGACCACGGGGGTCGCGAAGAGGAAGCCGATCACGCCGCCGGCGTCCTGCACCGGGGTGAAGCCGTCGGCCGGGGACGGCAGGTCCGCGCTGATGTGCACCAGGGAGCACGTGGCCACCACGAGGAAGCTGAGCCCGATGGCCACCCGGCCGTTCTGCTGGGTGCGCTCGGGATGACGCATCACCCGGAAGGCGAGCCAGACGAGCAGCACGGGCAGGGCCACGCCGGCCACGCCGAACGTGCCCGCGACCACGGCGTGCACGCCGTCGCCGAAGGGTCCGTCGATGCCCCACCACTCCCGGGCGGCGACGATCACCGCCACGGCGAGCAGCGCGAAGCCGACGCCGTCGCGCCGGTGGTCCGCTTCCAGTTCCTGTCCTCCCTGCTGTCCTGCGGCCCGCGCGGTCTCGTCGGCCGGGTCCTGCGCCGTCCGCGGCCCCGCGGCGCGGGTGGCGCCACCGACCGCGTGGGCCATCCCCATCCACAGGCCGCGCACCGCGCGGACCGGCCACGGCGGGCGGGACGGCGCGGACGCGGCCTTCGCGGCCGGGCGGGCAGCCCCCCGGCGCTGCGTCGACCGCTTCGACGCGGCAGCCTTGGGCCTGGCGCTCTTCGCGCCCTGCCCGGTTCCCTTCCCGGAGCTTCGCCGGGCCGACGTGCGGGTCGCCATGATGTCGCCACCGTAACCGCGGACGGCGGCCCGGCCCAGGAACCCCTCGCGGTGTGTCCTGGACCGGGCCGCTGTCCGGTATGTGGTGATCCCCTCGTGTGACGTCAGGCCAGGAGCAGCCCGGCCGCGAGCGTGACGACGCCGGCCGCGAGCACCACGGCCCCCGCCGGGAGCAGCACGACGGCGCGGTTGGGCGTCGTGCGCCCCTCCCCCATGGCCGAGAAGAAGAACCCGGCGGGCAGGAGGACCGCCGCGCACAGCACGCCCGTGGCGCCGAGCCAGCGCCAGAAGCCGGTCAGGTCGGTCGCCTCCGCGAGCAGGAGGCAGAGCAGGCCGAGGATCACCAGCACGCCGGCGTGCGCGTGGCCGGCCCGGAAGAAGCTCTTCTGCAGGTCGGTCGTCACCATCCGCCCGCCGAAGACCTTGAGCAGGAAGAACCCGCCCGACTCGATGCCGACGACGGTCAGCAGCACGATGCCCGCGGTGATGCGGGCGGGGTCCGAGAGCTCGAGCACGACGTCCTCCTGGGACTGGTCCGTTGTTTTGTAACAGCGTTATCAAACAACGTTCGCAAACTCTCGTCAAGGCTTCTAGACTCACGGCATGGCCCGCCCACGACTGCACGACGACGCCCTGCGCACCCGGCTCCTCGACATCGCGTCGCAGGTGATCTCCGCCGACGGCGAGGGCGCCGTCACCGTCCGCAAGGTCGCCGCCGACGCCGGGACCAGCGCCTCGGCGGTCTACGCGCTGTTCGGCTCGCGGGAGGCGCTGGTCGAGGCGGTCGGCGCGGAGGGGTTCCGGCGCTTCGCCGATCACCTCGCCGCCGCGGGCAGGGACGGCGACGCACTCGACGACCTGCGCGACCTCGGGCGCGCCTACCGACGGTTCGCCCTGTCCGACCCGCACTTCTACCGGGTCATGTTCTACCGGGGCGTCGCCCCCGCGGACGGCACCCGGGCCACCGCCGTCGAGCAGCCCACCTTCCGGGTGCTGCACGACGCCGTGGCCCGGGTGCTGGGCGACGCGCCGCCCGAGCGCGTGCTGAGCGCCGCCGTCGGGCTGTGGGGCCTGGTGCACGGCCTGGTCTCGCTGGAGCTGGCGGGTCTGCTGCCCGGGGACGAGGCCACGCGCGAGGCCACCTACGCCCAGGCCGGGCGGACGGTCGCCGAGGCACTGCTGGCCGGCTGACGCCGCACGGTGCGGATCATCGCGCGAGCCCCCTGGAGAGCTCGTGGCGTCCGCCACGACCGGCGGCGGCCGGTTCCCGGGTCAGGCAGCGCGGCGCCAGGACTCGACGTCGGCCAGGTAGGCGGCCACCCGCTCGGGCGGCAGGAACGACCCGCGGAACGACGCGGCCGCGAGCGCCGCCCGCTGGTCGCGGGTGTGGCCGAAGGCGGCGGTGACGGCGTCGTCGACGTCGTCCACGTAGGCGCCGAAGTAGGGCGGGTCGTCGGAGTTGACGCTCACCGGCACGCCCGCGGCCATCATGGCGGGCAGCGGGTGCTCGGCCAGCGAGGGGACGGCACGCAGCCGCACGTTGGACACGGGGCACACGGTGAACGGGACCTGCTCGGCCGCCACGCGCGCGAGGAGCTCCGGGTCCTGCACGACGGCGATGCCGTGGTCGATGCGTTCGGCATGCAGCAGGTCGAGCGCGTCCCGGATGTTCGCCGCGGGACCTTCCTCCCCGGCGTGCGCGGTGCGGCGCAGTCCTGCGGCCTCAGCGCGCGCGTAGACGCCGGCGAACAGGCCCGGCGGGTGGCCGATCTCCGCGTTGTCGAGGCCGATGCCGGCAACGGGGGCACCCATCGCCAGGAGCTGCTCCAGGACGTCCAGGGCGTCGGCGGCGGCCTTGTCCCGGTGGAACGCGGCGATCAGCAGGGTGGAGACGCCCAGGTCGGCCTCACTGCGCGCCAGGACCCCGGCGATGCCGGCCACGACGTCGTCCAGCGGCACGCCCCGCGTCAGGTGGGCCTGCGGGTCGAAGGTGATCTCGGCGTGCCGCACCCCGGCGCGGGCCGCGCGCTCCAGGTAGGCGCGGGTGAGGTCGGCGAAGTCGGCGGCGGTGCGCAGCACGGCCATGTTGGCGGTGTAGAGGTCGAGGAACGACTGGAGGTCCGCGAAGTCGTACGCGGCACGCAGGGCGTCCGGGTCCGCGTACGGCAGCCGGACACCGTTCCTGGCGGCCAGCTCGAACGCGAGGTCCGGCTCCAGCGTGCCCTCCAGGTGCACGTGCAGCTCGGCGCGGGGCGGACGGTTCGACGGTTCGGCCATGGGGGCAGGGTACGTCGCCGGGGGCCCGAGTTCGGTCACATGCACCGTCAGGGCTGGTGGGCCGGTCGATTCGCCGGTTCGGCCACGGGGGCATGGCTATGTCACCAGGGGCTGAGCTCGGTCACATGCACCGTCAGAGCTGGTGGGTTCGGTCGATTGCCCCGAGATCGGTCCATTGAACTACCGATCTCAAGGCAACCGACCGAACACTCGGTGTCAGCACACGCAGCTGACCGAACACCCGGAAACGTCGGGGGCAACTGACCGAACACCCGGAAGCGGGGCGAGGGGCAACTGACCGAACCGGGTCCATCGCCACCGGGCACCCGGTTCAGCCGGTCAGTACTGCGTGGCCGAGGTGGCCGCGATGCGCTCGGCCTGGGCACGGGTGATGTCACGGACGATCCGGATCCACAGGACGAGCGCCACGATCATCGCGACCGTGGCGACCGCCTCGACCGGCACCAGCAGGTCGGCCGCGGCCTGCGTCACCGTCGGTGTGGTGCTGCTGCCCATCCGGCCCGCCACGTTGTAGGCGAAGAAGAAGACGAGCCAGGCCGCCCACCATCCGCCGATCCCGGACACGGGCGCGGTCGCGGTCGCCGTCGCGCGCCGGATGTCCCGCACCACCTGATACGGGAACCAGTACGAGACGATCGGCACCCACCAGCCCAGCCAGGTCCAGGCAGCGCTGCGCTCGTGGACGAACGACGGGTTGGCGGCCCTGGCGGTCGACCGGCTGCGGTAGAGCCAGACACAACTGACGACATAGCACGCGACCTGCAGGGCGAAGAGCACGATGCTGACGCCGTCATACCCGGTGAACTGACTGTTGAACGCCGACAGCCCGGCCTCCCCCGCCGCACGCAGCGCCTCGGCGGACTGGGGCGCCAGGGCGAGATGCATCACCTGGACCGCTGTCCACACGCACGCCAGCACGAGCGAGGCCATGCCCAGGCCGGAGGCGCTACGCAGGGGCGGCAGGTCGTACAGAGGCGCCCCGTAGGTGTACTGCGGAACGGGCGCTGCCGCGGGCAGGTTCCCAGGCACGGGCGGCGTCGGGCCGCCGGGCGCTGTGAAGGGATTGTCGGGCTGCGTCATCAAGGTGCCTTTCCGGACGTTCTCAGGAACACCGGAACGCTAGCCCGACCAAACCACCACCCAAGCCCGAAAAAGGGTGAACTCGTGGGCGAAAGAGAACGGGGCCGTGCCCCCGATCTGGCTGATCAGGCACACGGCCCCGTCCCCCGGGTGCCGGCCGTTACGCCTCGACGACCACCGGCACGATCATCGGCTTGCGCCGCAGCCGGGTGGCCACGTAGCGACCGATGGTCCGCCGCATGATCTGCTGAAGCTGGTGCGTGTCCGTGGCCCCGCCCGCGATCGCGTTCTCCAGCGCCGCGGTGACCTCCGGCATCACCTTGTCGAACACCGAGGCGTCCTCGGCCATACCCCGCGCGAGCACCTGCGGGGGTGCCAGCACCTTACCCGTCGCCGTGTCGATCACGGCGAAGACCGAGACGAAACCTTCCTCGCCCAGGATCACGCGGTCCTTGAGCTCGGCGTCGGTGATCTCGCCCACCGACGATCCGTCCACGTACACGTAGCCGCACGGCACGGCGCCGACCACGGAGGCCTTGCCGTCCACGAGGTCGACCACGACGCCGTCCTCGGCGAGCACCACGCGGTCGGCCGGAACGCCCGTGCGGACCGCGAGCGCCCCGTTGGCCACGAGGTGACGGACCTCGCCGTGCACCGGCATGACGTTCTTCGGCTTGAGGATGTTGTAGCAGTACATGAGCTCGCCGGCCGAGGCGTGCCCGGAGACGTGCACCTTGGCGTTGCCGCCGTGCACCACGCGCGCACCGAGGCGGGTGAGCCCGTTGATGATGCGGAAGACGGCGTTCTCGTTGCCCGGGATGAGCGACGAGGCCAGGATCACGGTGTCGCCGTACTCGACCTGCACCTTGTGGTCGCCGTTGGCCATGCGGCTCAGCGCGGCCATGGGCTCACCCTGGGAGCCGGTGGACATGTAGACGATCTGGTCGTCCGGCACCGAGTCGGCCTTCTTCAGGTCGATCAGCACGCCCGGCGGCACGTCGAGGTAGCCGAGGTCGGCGGCGATGCCCATGTTGCGCACCATGGAGCGCCCCACGAGGGCGACGCGGCGGCCGTGGGCGTGCGCGGCGCGCAGCACCTGCTGCACGCGGTGCACGTGGGAGGAGAACGACGCGACGATGATGCGCTTGTCCGCGTGGGCGAACACGTTGTCCAGCACGGGGCCGATCTCGGCCTCCGGCGTCACGAAGCCCGGCACCTCGGCGTTGGTGGAGTCGACCATGAACAGGTCGACGCCCTTCTCGCCGAGGCGGGCGAAGGCGCGCAGGTCGGTGATGCGGCCGTCGAGCGGCAGCTGGTCCATCTTGAAGTCACCGGTGTGCAGCACGGTGCCGGCGGCGGTGGTGACCGCCACGGCCAGCGCGTCCGGGATGGAGTGGTTGACCGCGACGAACTCGCAGTCGAAGACGCCGAGCTTCTCCCGCTGCCCCTCC
This sequence comes from Promicromonospora sp. MS192, assembly GCF_049532985.1. Taxonomy (GTDB): domain Bacteria; phylum Actinomycetota; class Actinomycetes; order Actinomycetales; family Cellulomonadaceae; genus Promicromonospora. The sequence continues at coordinate 2,866,136 of NZ_CP186693.1, forward strand.
CGCACCTCGAGGGTGTAGGGCTTGATGCGGTGCTCCTTGAGCTTCGCCTCGATGAAGGCGAGCGTCAGCCGGGAGCCGACCAGCGGGATGTCCTTGCGCAGGCGCAGCAGGTAGGGCACGGCGCCGATGTGGTCCTCGTGCCCGTGCGTCAGCACGATGGCCTCGATGTCGTCGAGGCGGTCCTTGATGTAGTCGAAGTCCGGCAGGATCAGGTCCACGCCGGGCTGGTTGTCCTCGGGGAACAGCACGCCGCAGTCGATGACGAGCAGCTTTCCGGCATGTTCCAGGACAGCCATGTTGCGTCCCACCTCGCCCAGGCCGCCGAGGGCGACCACGCGCAGGCCGCCTTCGGGCAGCGCAGGGGGCAGGGACAGTTCAGGGTGAGGATGACTCACGTGGCCTCCAAGGCCTCGTTCCAACAGAAAAGTTTCAGTGCCCGACGGCGGCGCTCGCCTCCGCGAGCTCGTTCGCCTCGGGCCGGGGTGCGCCGTCGCGCAGCAGGCCGGCCTCGGCCAGCACCGCGCGCAGGACGGCGACCTCGTCGTCGGTCGCGGCGACGTTCGGCAGCCGCAGGAAGCGGTTGTCGGTGATGCCGAGCAGCTCGACCGCGGCCTTGGCCATGACGGCCTGCGCACCGGCACCGTTGAGCGCGTCGATCACGCCGGTGGTGGTGCGGAAGACCTCGGCCGCTCCGGCCAGGTCCCCGGCGTCGAACCGGCGGACGGTCTCCGCGAAGCGGGCGCCGACCACGTGGGCCGACACGGACACGATACCCGCGCCGCCGACGCTCAGGAACGGCAGGAGCAGCCCGTCGTCGCCGGAGTACCAGGCCAGGCCCGTCTCGCCGATGAGCTTGGTGGCCGCGTAGACGTCGCCGGTGGCGTCCTTGTTCGCGACGATCCGGGGGTGCTGTGCCAGGCGGCGGTAGGTGTCGGGGGCGATGCGCACCACGGTGCGGCCAGGGACGTCGTACAGCATCACGGGCAGGTCGGTCGCGTCGGCGACGGCCACGAAGTGCTGGTACAGGCCCTCCTGGCTGGGCCGGGAGTAGTAGGGGGAGACGACGAGCAGGCCGTCCGCGCCGGACTCCGCCGCCTGCTCGGCCATGCGGATCGCGTGCACGGTGTCGTTCGAGCCGGCGCCCGCCACGACGGCGGCGCGGTCGCCCACGGCCTCCACGACCGCGGCGACGAGCTCTTCCTTCTCGGGGGTGTGCGTGACCGGCGACTCGCCGGTGGTGCCGGACAGGACGAGACCGTCGTTCCCGTCGTCGACCAGCTTCTTCGCCAGCTTGACCGCCGCCTTCAGGTCCACGGCGCCGTCGGGCGTCATCGGGGTGACCATGGCGGTCAGGACCGCGCCGAACGGGCGCGCGGGGTCAGTGGGAAGAACCATGGCACTACCGTACCGTTTACGGCACCGTTCACCGCCCGGTGACGGGCGTGCGGAGCCGCTGCACCGGGCGACGGACGCCCGGGTCGCGCGGCGCCGCGGGCCGTGCTCCCGCCGCGCTCAGCGCTCGACCAGCACCCCGTCCTCGTCGGCGTAGACCATCGCGCCCGGCCGGAAGACGACGCCGCCGATCTCGACGGGCTCGTCCAGGACCCCGGCACCGGTCTTCGACGACTTGCGGGGGTTGGTGCCGAGCGCCTTCACGCCCAGGTCCAGCCCGCCGATCGCCACCGAGTCGCGGATCGCGCCGTAGACGATCGCCCCGGCCCAGCCGTTCTCGACGGCGGCGCCCGCGATGAGGTCGCCCATCAGGGCGCTGCGCAGCGAGCCGCCGCCGTCGACCACCAGGACCGCGCCGTCGCCCGGGGTCTGCGTCACCGCCTTGACGATGCCGTTGTCCTCGTGGCACCGCACGGTGCGGACCCGGCCGGAGAAGGCCCGGACCCCGCCGAAGTCCCGGAGCTGGACGGCGAGCGAGGCCAGGGCCTCGCCGTGCTCGTCGTACAGGTCGGCAGTCACAGTCATCGTGGTCCTCCGTCTCGTGGGCGTAGGCCGGACGATACCGGGGAGCCGGGCGGCCCCCGCGATCACCGGCGGCTTGCGCGGGCGTGGATACTCGAAACATGACGGCGACGACGCTCTCCCCCGCCCTCGTGGCGCACCTGCCGACCGGTCTGCTCGTCGACGGGCACTGGGGGCCCGCCGCGGACCGGGCCACGTTCGAGGTGGCCGACCCCGCGACGGGTCAGACGGTCTTCGACGTCTCCGACGCCACGCCCGCGGACGCCGTCCGCGCCCTCGACGCCGCCCACGCGGCCGCCCCCGCCTGGCGGGCGGTGCCGCCGCGCGAGCGCTCCGAGCTGCTGCGCGCCGTGTTCGCCCGCCTGGTCGCACGCGCCGACGACATCGCGGCCCTGATCACCGCCGAGGCCGGCAAGCCCCTGGCCGAGGCCCGCGCCGAGGTGGTCTACGGCGCCGAGTTCCTGCGCTGGTTCGCCGAGGAGGCCGTACGTGCCGACGGCCTGGTGCGCAGGGCGCCGTCGGGCGGGAACACGCAGTACGTGAGCCGCCGGCCCGTGGGCCCCTCGCTGCTCATCACCCCCTGGAACTTTCCCATCGCGATGGCGACCCGCAAGATCGCCCCCGCCCTGGCCGCCGGCTGCACCGTCGTGGTCAAGCCGTCGGAGCTCACACCGATGACGACGCTGCTGGTGGCCGAGATCATCCGCTCCGAGGCGGAGTCCCGCGGCCTGCCGACGGGCATCGTCAACGTCGTGCCCACCACGCACGCCGCCGCGGTCACCGGGCCCCTGTTCGAGGATCCCCGCCTCCGCAAGGTCTCGTTCACCGGCTCGACGGGCGTGGGGCGCACCCTGCTCGCCCAGGCCTCGAAGAACGTGCTGCGCAGCTCGATGGAGCTGGGCGGCAACGCCCCGTTCGTCGTGTTCGAGGACGCCGACGTCGACGCCGCGGTGCAGGGCGCGCTCATCGCCAAGCTCCGCAACTCCGGGCAGTCCTGCGTGGCGGCCAACCGGTTCCTGGTGCACGACGCCGTCGCCCACACGTTCGCGGAGAAGTTCGCCGCCGCGGTGGGCGCCAAGGTGACCGCCCCGGGCACCCAGCCCGGGGCCGAGGTCGGCCCGCTCATCAACGAGGCAGCCGTCGAGAAGGTGACCGACCTGGTGGACGACGCCGTCGCGCACGGCGCGCAGGTGCTCACCGGGGGCTCCCGGCTGGAGCGCCCCGGCCACTTCTTCGAGCCGACCGTGCTCACCGGTGTGGACGGCGACGCGCGGATCGTCACCGAGGAGATCTTCGGCCCGGTCGCCCCGATCGTGGCCTTCGGGTCCGACGACGAGGCGTACGAGCTGGCCAACGGCACCCCCTTCGGGCTCGCCGCCTACGCGTACACGACGTCGCTGGCCCGCGCCCAGCGGGCGATGGACGAGATCGAGGCCGGGATGATCGGCATCAACCGCGGGCTCGTGTCGGACGCGAGCGCCCCGTTCGGTGGCGTGAAGTCCTCCGGGCTGGGCCGCGAGGGCGGGGACACGGGCATCGACGAGTACCAGGAGACGGTGTACGTGGCGTTGTAGCGCCCGGTCGCGCTGCCGTCCGGTCGGCGGGCAGCCGCGCCGCCGCGCACCCGCGACGACGTAACCTCGCCGCGTGAAGCTTCTCCCCAGCGACCCCGCGGCCCGTGCGGCGGTCCGCCAGGGCGTGAGCGTCTCGGTGGCCACGGGGCTGTACGGCGTCTCGTTCGGCGCCCTGTCGGTGGCCGCGGGCGTCGGCCTCGGCCCGACGATGGCGCTGAGCCTGCTCATGTTCTCGGGCGGCTCCCAGTTCGCGCTGGTCGGCGTGATCGGCGCGGCGGGCACCCCGGTCGCCGCCGTCGCCACCGCCGCCCTGCTCGGCCTGCGCAACACCCTGTACGGCGCCGTGGTCTCACCGCTGCTCCAGGTGCGCGGCTGGCGCCGCGTGGCCGCGGCCCAGCTCACCATCGACGAGTCGACGGCGGTCGCCGTCGCCCAGCCCGGGCCGGCGGCGGCGCGCGTGGGCTTCTGGGTGACGGGCGCCGGCGTGTTCGTGCTCTGGAACACGTTCGTGCTGCTCGGGGCGCTCGCCGGAGACGCGCTCGGCGACCCGCGCGCGTGGGGGCTCGACGCCGCGGCCGCCGCCGCGTTCCTCGCCCTGGTCTGGCCTCGGCTCGCCCCGCGGCGGGCCCAGGTCGTGGCGGGGCTCGCGGTCGTGGCCACCGCGGCCCTGATCCCGTTCGTGCCGGCCGGCATCCCGGTGCTCGCGGCGGCCGCGGTCGCGATCGTCGTGGGGCTGGTGGCGCCGAACGGCCGCGCGGCAGACCCGGAACGCGGCGGCGCTGCCACGGACGGCGCGCCACCGGAGGACGCCGGCACCCGGAGCACCGGACCGGGCGACGCCGCGGCGGGCGGCCCCGCAGGCGAGCCCGCCCGCCACACCGGCCACGACACCGACCGTGACACCGACCGGGAGGCCGTCCGATGACCACCGCAGCGCTCTGGACCACCGTGCTGGTGGCGTCGCTCGCGTGCTTCGCGCTCAAGCTCGGCGGACACCTCGTCCCCCGCTCCTGGCTCGCCTCGGAGCGCGTCTCCCGGGTCACCACGCTCGTCACGGTCGCGCTCCTCGTGTCGCTCGTCGTGGTCCAGGGCTTCGCCGACGGCCGCTCGCTCGTGGTCGACGCCCGGGTGCCCGCCCTCGCTGTCGCGGCCCTCGCCCTCGCCCTGCGCGCCCCGTTCATCCTCGTGGTCCTCCTGGCGGCGGCCACGGCAGCGGGCCTCCGCGCCCTCGGCTGGGGCTGACCGCACCCGACGCCGGGCCCGGCTGCTGCCGCCACGACCGGCCCGTCCTGGCAGCGGCAGCCGTGGTGAACGCCGTCCGGCGGGCGACGCTAGGGTGGGCCGATGGCACTGTTTCGTGAGATCGCCGACGTGTCCGTGCGGCCCGCCGTCCCCGGCGACGAATCCGCCGTGACCGCCGTGCAGGTGGCCTCCTGGCGGGCGACCGGCGTGCTGGGAGAAGGCGTCATGGAGGCCCTGGACGTCCCCGCGATGCGCGAGCGCTGGGCCTCTGCCATCACCTCGCCGCCCGGCCCCGGGTTCGCCGTCCTCGTCGCGCTCGACGGGCCGGACGTCGTCGGGTTCGCCGCCGTCTCCCCGGGCCAGGTGCTGTCGCTGGAGGTGCTGCCGGAGGCGCAGCGCGCCGGCCACGGGTCGCGGCTGCTGGCGGCCGCCGTGGACCGCCTCCGTGCGGACGGGTCGGACACGGTCACCACGTGGGCGCTCGCCGACGATACGGCGCGCGCCGCCTTCCTGGACGCCAGCGGGCTGGGCGAGGACGGTCGCAGCCGCACCCTGGCGACGGGGGTCCGCGAGGTCGTCGAGCACCGCTGGTCCGCGCAGATCTGACGCCGGCGGGTGCCCGCGTGTTCGCCACGCGAACCCCAGGTTTCACGCCCGTGTGACAGTCCCGTGACACGGCCTTGCGACGATCGCCGGCATGGGGATCCGCACCGAGTACTTCGCAGCGCCGACCGACGAGGCGGCGGCGACGGTGCTCCTCGCGCCCGGCGGGCCCTCCGAGCCGGACCTGCGCACCGACCAGCCCCGGTTCGACGCCGTCGCCGTACCGTCCGTGGACCCGTTCGTGATGCTCGGCGGCCTCGCCGGCGTGCTGTCCGGTCGGTCGTACGCCGAGGTCACCGCGCACCCGCGGCACGGCGCCCTGGTCGGCAGCGGGGGCGAGGAGGGGCCGTGGGTGGTGTCCGTCCAGCAGCCGCTCGTCGACGACCTCGCCTCGGCCGGACCCGCCCGGCTGGCCGAGGCCGCGCGGGAGTGGTCCGGCACGGCGACGCGCGTCGTGGCGCCCCAGGTGCTCGTGGCCGCGCTGCTCTCCCTCGGGGCGCTCGCCGCGCGCGCCGCCGACGAGCGGCAGAGCGTGTACTGCTGGACGAGCCTGACGGACTGAGAGAGCAGCATCATGCGCGCCACCGGCACCCCACCCGTCGTCGTCCACCCGTTCGGACCGGGCTCCCCCACGGAGGGCCTCGCCGCCCTGCTGACCGCGTACCACCTGCAGACGGAGGCCGAGAAGGGCATCCCGGCCGGGCACGTCGACGCCCTGCCCGACCGCTACCGGGCGGAGATCACCGACCCGCGGGCCGCGTTCGCGGACGACACGGTGCTGCTGGCGGGGTGCGGTCCGGCGTCGGTCGGCTGCCTGGTCGGCACGGCGCCCGTCGCCGGCCGCACCGAGCTCAAACGGCTCTGGACGGACCCCGCGCTGCGCGGTCAGGGCGTGGCGTCCCTGCTGATCGGCGCAGCGCTGACCCGGGCGGCCGCAGCCGGCGTGCGCACGGCCGCGCTGTCCGTCTGGGCGTGGCGGACGGGTGCGATCGGGCTGTACGTGAGGCTGGGCTTCACCGTCGTCGACCCGTGGGACGAGCGGGAGGGTCTGGTCTGCATGGAACGGCCCCTGTAGCCCGGGCCGGCCGAGGGACGAGGCGGGTGCACGGCCACCGGCGCGGAGGTGCTTCACTAGCCCCGTGACCCGCTCCCCCAACCCGCTGTGGCGGACCCTCGTCGAGCTGCGCGGCAACCCCCGCGCCTGCGTGTGGACGGAACCGCTGTGGGGCCTGTCGATGGCTCTGGTGCTCCCGTACGCGTCGGTGTTCATGCTGGCGCTGGGCCTGCACGACTACCAGATCGGGTTCCTCGCGACCGTCGGCATGATCTCCCAGGTCGGCTTCGGGCTGGCCGGCGGGATCATCACCGACCGGCTCGGCCGGCGCGCCACGACGGCGTGGTTCGACGTGATCGCCTGGGTGATCCCGTGCGTGCTGTGGGCGTTCGCCCAGGACTTCTGGTTCTTCCTCGCGGCCTCACTGGTCAACGGCGCCCTGCAGGTCACGCAGAACTCCTGGGACTGCCTCATGGTCGAGGACGCCGAGCGCGGCCAGATCACCCGGATCTACTCGCTGGTCAAGGTCGCTGCCGACTGCTCCGCGCTGTTCGCGCCGCTGGCCGCCGTCCTGGTGGCCCAGCTCGGCCTGGAGCCCGCCGTCCGCATCCTGTACCTCAACGCGGCGGTCGTGATGACCGTGAAGATCGTCTGGCTCTACCTGTGGTCGCGGGAGACCCGCCAGGGCCGGATCCGCATGGACGCCACCCGCGGGCAGAGCACGTGGCGGCTCCTGGCCGGGTACCGCGGGGCGCTCGGGCTGCTGCTGCGCTCGCGCGGGTCGCTGCTGGCGCTCGGCATCGCCGCGCTGACCGCGGCCGTCACGCTCGTCAACGGCACGTTCTGGCAGGTGGTGGCGAGCCAGCACCTGCACGTGCCGGACGCGCTGCTGCCCTTCTTCCCGATGGTCCGCTCGGTGCTGTCGGTGACCTTCTTCTTCACGCTGATCCCGCTCCTGACCACCGCCGTCGACCTGCGGCGCGCCGCCCTGTGGGGGTTCGGCGTGCATCTGGCCGGGCAGGTCGTGCTGGTCGCGATCCCGGCCGCCGACGGCGCCGCGACGGCGTCGACGTACGCGTTCCTGGGCCTGTGCCTGCTGCTGGACAGCTTCGGCGCGGGCATGCTGTTCATGCTCTCGGAGTCCCTCGTCGCGCTGCACGTGGACGCCGGCGAGCGGTCCCGCGTGATGGCCATCCAGCGCACGTGCATCATGCTCGCCGCGGCGCCCTTCGGCTGGATCTCCGGGTGGCTGTCCGGCATCGACCGCACCTACCCGTTCGTGCTCACGTCCGCGCTGCTCGTCGTCGGGCTCGTGCTGGTGGCGGTGCGGTGGGTGCCGACGCACCCGGACGCCGACCCGTCGCCCGAACCGGCCTGACGCGGCGGGGCCTGGGGTGGTGCTCGCCAGGCCCTCCCCGCAGGAGCACGTGCCCGGGCGCCCGGCGCGGTGAGCCCGGCACCGCCGGCGACCGGTACGCCGCCAGGACCGCTCCGGCGGCGGTCGCGAGCAGCACCACCACCCCGCCGGCGACCAGGGCACCGCGCACGCCCAGCAGCTCCATCAGGAGGCCGAGCAGCGGCGGGCCTGCCAGACCCCACACCGTGCTCGCGCTGCGCCAGACACCCAGGACACGGCCCCGCATGGCGGCCGGCGGATCGGTCTGCAGCACGGTGGCCCCCGCGGTGTCCGCCAGCGACTCGACCACGGCCATCGGCGCCACGGCGACCAGCAGCACGGCCAGGCTCGGCGACAGCCCGGCCCCGACCTGGAGCAGCGCCCCGGCCGCGGCCAGCACCGCCACGAGCCGCACGGTCGGACGGCGGAGCCGCCCCGCCAGGAACGCGCCGACGATGCCGCCCACGGCCAGCACGGTGGCCACGGTCGCGAAGTCCTGCGTGGTCCCGGCGAGGGCACCCGTGACGAGCACGGCCAGGGTGAGGGAGTAGTTGCGTCCGAGGACGGCGCTCACCGCGGTCACGCCCAGGAGCGCGACCAGGCGGGGACGGCTCCAGAAGTACCGGATGCCGTCGAGCGACCCACCCCGTGCCGGGGCGGGCTCGACGGGGCGGGGCGGGAGCGCCGCGGGGACGGGCTCCACCGCCGCCAGCGGCTCGGTCGCCCCGGGAGGCCGCCGGTACGGCCGCAGGAACGGCACGAGCGCGGCGACCGCCAGGAACGAGACGCCGTTGGCCAGGTACGCCGCGGCCGGCCCCGTGAGCGCGACGAGGCCACCCGCGAGGCCGACGCCCGCCAGCCGGCCGACGCTGTGGGTCACGGAGCCGAGGCCGATCGCGGAGGGCACGTCGCCGGGTGCCACGAGATCGTTGCCCAGCAGCGACGTGGCCGGGCCGTCCACGGCCGCCACCAGTCCGGTGATCGCCGACAGGGCGAGCAGCACCGGCGTGCTGAGCAGGTCGAGGCCGACCAGCCCCGCGGTCGCGAGAGCGATGACGCCCAGCGCCGCCTGGCTCCCGGCGACCACGGTCCTGCGCGGCCACCGGTCCACCACGGCGCCACCGGCGACGCCGAAGAGCAGGCCGGGCGCGGCCTGGACCGCCAGCGAGAGGCCGGTCGCGGCCGGGGAACCCGTGATCTGGAGGACCAGCAGGTTCTGGACGGTCATCTGCATCCAGGTACCGGCGCTGGAGACCAGGTTGGCGCCGGTCCACCAGCGCATCGCAGGATGCCGCAGGGCCCGCCACGGGGACCGGCCGGAATCGGTGCCAGGCAGGGTGTTCGTCTTCGGCGCGCGCGGGCGCGCCCGGAGGAAGGCAGGGGTGGGCACGGCAACTTTCCGTCAGGGAGGAGACGCCGCCCGGCCGGTGTCGCCGGGCGCGGCGCCGACCATTGAAACAACCGCTTCCCGGTGCGCTCCACCCTCTGGGCCCGTTCGTGAGCAAGGTCGCAGAGGACCCCGCCCGGCCCTGCACCTCAGGCCCTGCGCCGCAGACCCGGCGCCTCAGGTTCCGTGCGTCGGGCCCTGCCTCAGGAGGCCTTCGTGGTCCCGGCGCGGTAGAGGCCTGCGGCCCTGCGCAGCGCCTCGCGGGCCCGCCGGCGGTCACCCGCGGCGTCGTAGGCGAAGGCCAGGTGGTACCAGGCGCGCCAGTCCTCGGGGGCCGCCTCGACGGCGGCGCGCCGGGGCTCGAACGCCGCGTCGGCCGCGGCCCGGTCGATGCGCCCGCCCGGCGAGCGCGGCAGGTCGTCCACCGGCAGGTCACCCTCCGCGAACAGCGTGTCCGCCATCCGCTGCACCGTCGCGGCGAGCCAGTACTCCCGGGCGATGAGCCCGATGACCAGCAGCGGGATGACCAACACACCGAGGCCGATCGCGACCAGCACCGGCTCGCCCGTGCCGATCATCGCGACGCCGCGCCCCGCGATCTGCCAGACGTACAGTGCGAGCAGCGCCGTCACGGCCAGGGCGCCCGCCAGCCCTCGGGGCAGGCCCCGGCGGCCCGGCGACGCGTCCGGCGTCGGCGGCCCCGGCACCTCCGCCGGGCCGTCGGAGCGCTCGCGGCCCTCGTCGCTCACGACAGGTCCAGCACGTTCTCGAGGCCCACGGTGAGCCCGGGACGGGACACCACGGAGCGGACGGCGAGCAGCACGCCCGGCATGAAGGACGCGCGGTCGAAGGAGTCCTGCCGGATCACGAGCTGCTCCCCCTCGTTGCCGAACAGGATCTCCTCGTGCGCCACCAGGCCGCGCAACCGCACGGCGTGCACGCGTACCCCGTCCACGTCGGCGCCGCGCGCCTCCCAGCCGGACTCGGTGGCGTCCGGCGAGGGCCCGCGTCCCGCCTCGGCGCGGGCCGCCGCGATGGCCGCGGCGGTGTGCCGGGCGGTGCCCGACGGAGCATCGACCTTGTTCGGGTGGTGCAGCTCGACCACCTCGGCCGACTCGAAGTAGCGCGCGGCCTTGGCGGCGAACGTCATGGCCAGCACCGCCGACAGGCCGAAGTTCGGGGCGATGAGCACGCCGAGCGCTCCCGGGCTGCCCTGGCCCCCGGGGGACAGCTCGGCGAGGTGCGCCGCGACACGGGCCCGGGAGTCGTCGTCCCAGCCCGTGGTGCCGACCACGGCGTGGGCGCCGGCGTCGAGCACGGCGTGCACGTTCGCCTCGGTGACGGCCGGCACGGTGAAGTCGACGACGACGTCGGCCCCCGCGAGGCTCTCCGCGGAGACGGTGTCGCCGCGGCCCAGGCGCGCGACGAGCCGGAGGCCGTCGGCGCCCTCGACCGCCGCGCACGCCTGGCTGCCCATGCGCCCGCCCGCACCGAGCACGGCCACCTTGATCTCACTCACGATCTACCACCCTACGTAGTCGTCGAGTGCGGGACATTCGCCCGTTCTGGTGCGCCGAAAGGGCGAATGTCCCGCACTCAACGGGTCAGTCAGTTGTTGGAAGGGCCCACGCGGACTATCGAGCGGGGGCGGGACGCCAGGTCCTGCGCCAGCGACTGGACGTCCGACGCCGTGACCGACTGGATGCGGTCCAACGACTCGGCCAGGGACAGGAGCTCGCCGTAGACGAGCTCGGCCTTGCCGAGGCGGCTCATGCGCGAGCCGGAGTCCTCCAGGCCGAGCACCGTACCGCCGGAGAGCTGCCCGACGGACCGCTTCAGCTCGGCCTCGGTGATGCCGTCGTGCGCGAGCTTCTCCAGCTCCGCCACGAGCAGCTCGGTGACCTGGTCCGCCTTCGCGGACGCGCAGCCCGCGTACAGGCCGAAGGTGCCGAGCCCGCCGTGCGCGGAGGCGAACGAGTAGGTCGAGTACGCCAGACCCCGCTTCTCGCGGATCTCCTGGAACAGCCGGGACGACATGCCGCCGCCCAGCACGGCGTTGAGCACCGACAGGGCGAACCGCCGGTCGTCCGTCGCGGAGATGCCCGTGGAGCCGACGATGATGTTGGTCTGCTCGACCGGCCGCTCGACCAGGCGCTCGGTGCCGGCGTCCGGCACGCCCACGCGGTCCTCCGCGACCGGCCGGCGGTCGCGGGGGGCGACGGCGGCATCGAGGTCCCAGCCGCCGTCGGACAGGGCCTGGGTCACCTGCTGCACGAGCTTGTCGTGGTCGATCCCGCCCGCCGCGGTGACGACCAGCGTCTCCGGGCGGTAGTTCCAGCGGTAGTGGTCCCAGACGGCGTCGCGCGGCACCGCGTTGATGGTCTCGGGGGTGCCGCCGATGGGCCGGCCCAGCGCGTGGTCGCCCAGGACGGCGGCCGAGAACTGCTCGTGCACGACGTCGGTCGGGTCGTCGTCGTTCATCGCGAGCTCTTCGAGGATGACGCCGCGCTCGGTCTCCAGCTCGTCGGAGTCCAGGCGGGCGGAGGTGACCATGTCGGAGATGACGTCGACCGCCATCGGCAGGTCCGAGTCGAGCACCCGCGCGTAGTAGCAGGTGTGCTCCTTGCCCGTGGCGGCGTTGGCCTCCCCGCCGACGGCGTCGAACGCCTCGGCGATGTCCATCGCGGTCCGCCGGGTGGTGCCCTTGAAGAGCAGGTGCTCCAGGAAGTGCGTCGAGCCGAAGTGGCCGTCGGTCTCGTCCCGCGAGCCGACGCCGATCCACGCGCCCACCGTCGCCGAGCGCTGGCCCGGCATGTGCTCGGTGAGGACACGGACACCGCCGGGCAGGACGGAGCGACGGATCGTCGCGCCGTCCTGCCCGGCGGTGAGCTCGGCACCGGGCTCGCCCGCGGGGACGAGCGGCAGGTGCCATGCCATGTCAGGCGTCCGCGGGTGCGGGGGTCTCGGCGGCCTCGGCCGGGGCCGACTCCTCCTCGTCGGTGACGGCGACCAGCGACAGCTTGCCGCGCGGGTCGATCTCACCGATCTCGACCTGGACCTTCTGGCCGATGGACAGCACGTCGTCGACGTTCTCGACGCGCTTGCCGCCCACGAGCTTGCGGATCTGGCTGATGTGCAGCAGACCGTCCTTGCCCGGGGACAGCGAGATGAACGCGCCGAACGACGTCGTCTTGACGACGGTGCCGACGAACCGCTCGCCCACCTCGGGGACGTGCGGGTTGGCGATCGCGTTGATCGCCGCGCGGGCGGCCTCGGCCGAGGGGCCGTCGGTGGCACCGATGTACACGGTGCCGTCGTCCTCGATGGAGATGTCCGCGCCCGTCTCCTCCTGGATCTGGTTGATCATCTTGCCCTTCGGTCCGATGACCTCGCCGATCTTGTCGGTCGGGACCTTCACCGTGATGACGCGCGGGGCGTTCGGGGACATCTCGTCCGGGACGTCGATCGCCTCGGCGAGCACCTCGAGGATCGTCAGGCGGGCGTCGCGCGCCTGGCCCAGGGCGGCCGCGAGGACCGACGCCGGGATGCCGTCGAGCTTCGTGTCGAGCTGGATGGCGGTGACGAACTCCTTGGTGCCGGCGACCTTGAAGTCCATGTCGCCGAAGGCGTCCTCGGCACCCAGGATGTCCGTCATCGCGGCGTAGCGGGTCTCGCCCTCCACGGTGTCGGACACGAGGCCCATCGCGATGCCGGCGACCGGGGCGCGCAGCGGCACACCGGCGTTGAGCAGCGACAGCGTGCTGGCGCACACGGAGCCCATCGAGGTCGAGCCGTTGGAGCCGAGGGCCTCGGACACCTGACGGATCGCGTAGGGGAACTCCTCGCGGCTCGGCAGCACCGGCACCAGGGCACGCTCGGCGAGCGCGCCGTGGCCGATCTCGCGGCGCTTCGGGCTGCCCACGCGGCCGGTCTCACCGGTCGAGTACGGCGGGAAGTTGTAGTTGTGCATGTAGCGCTTGCGCGTCTCCGGACCGAGCGAGTCGATCTGCTGCTCCATGCGGAGCATGTTCAGCGTGGTGACACCCAGGATCTGGGTCTCGCCGCGCTCGAAGATCGCGGAGCCGTGCACGCGGGGCAGCACCTCGACCTCGGCCGAGAGGGTGCGGATGTCCGCGAGGCCACGACCGTCGATGCGCACGCCGTCGGTGAGCACGCGCTGGCGCACGAGCTGCTTCTGCAGCGAGCGGAAGGCGGCCGACAGCTCCTTCTCGCGGCCCTCGAACTGGGCGTCGAGCTGCTCGTGCAGCCCGGCCTTGATCTCGTCGAGGGTGTTCTCGCGCTGCTGCTTGTCGGCGATGGTGAGCGCGTCGCGCGTGGCGGCGGTCACGGCACCCTCGACGGCGGCGTACGCGTCGGGCTGGTAGTCCGGGAAGAGCGGGAACTCCTGCGTCTCCTTGGCGGACTGCGCGGCGAGCGCGGCCTGCGCGTCGCACAGGGCCTTGATGAACGGCTTGGCCGCCTCGATGCCCTCGGCGACGACCTCCTCGGTGGGGGCCGCGACGCCGTCGTTCTTGATGAGGTTCCACGCGTCGTCGGTGGCCTCGGCCTCGATCATGGCGATCGCGACGTCGTCACCCACGACACGGCCCGCCACGACCATGTCGAAGACCGCGCGCTCCTTGTCGGAGTACTTCGGGAACGCGACCCACTGGCCGTCGACCAGCGCGATGCGCACCGCGCCGACCGGGCCGTCGAACGGCAGGCCGGAGATCTGGGTCGACGCCGACGCGGCGTTGATCGCCAGGGTGTCGTACGCGTCGTCCGGGTGGATCGCCATGACGGTGATGACCACCTGGACCTCGTTGCGCAGGCCCTTGACGAACAGCGGGCGCAGCGGGCGGTCGATCAGGCGGCAGGCCAGGATCGCCTCGGTCGAGGGGCGGCCCTCGCGGCGGAAGAACGAGCCGGGGATGCGGCCCGCGGCGTACATCCGCTCCTCGACGTCCACCGTCAGCGGGAAGAAGTCGAACTGGTCCTTGGGGTGCTTGCCGGCGGCCGTGGTCGACAGCAGCATGGTCTCGCCGTCGAGGTAGGCGGCGACGGAGCCGGCGGCCTGCTTGGCGAGGCGCCCGGTCTCGAACCGGACGGTACGGGTGCCGAAGCGGCCGTTGTCGATGACGGCCTCGGCGAACTGGATCTCGGGACCCTCCACGGGTGCCCTCCTTGTTCTCTCGTACGCCCCCGTGCCCGACGGTCATCGATCGAGGCCCACCGAGCCGTCGCTGGTGCGACGTTCTCGGGAGGCCACTACCGAGGACCGGACGAGGTCACGGGCGGCGCTGTGGTTGTTGTACTACAGCATCTCACCAGACCAGCCCGGCCCCCGCAGCGGGGGCCGGGCTGGTAGGCGTCAGGTTCAGCGGCGCAGGCCGAGCTTGTCGACCAGGGCGCGGTAGCGCTCGATGTCGATGCCCCGCAGGTAGCCCTGGAGACGACGACGCTGGCCCACCAGGAGCAGCAGACCACGACGGCTGTGGTGGTCGTGCTTGTGCTCCTTGAGGTGCTCGGTCAGGTCCTTGATGCGCTGCGTGAGGAGCGCGATCTGCACCTCGGGCGAGCCGGTGTCGCCCGGCTTGGTCCCGTACTCGGAAATGATCTGCTGCTTCGTGGCAGTGTCGAGCGGCATGGCTCTCCTTCAGTGTCGTTGCGCGGTGCTCCGGGACTCGTTCACCGGGCGCTCTGGATCCGCGGCCGTTCAGACGGCGGTACAACATTACCAGTGCTGAGCCAGTACGTCCGACTGCCCGGATGAGACCTCCCGCACGTGTCGGACGCTCAGGTCACCCGAGCGACCTGAGCGTCTGGCACGTGCGGCGCTGTGGACGTCACGCGCCGTCGTGGCCTGCGTAGCCCGTGCCCGTGGTGTCCCGGCGGAACTGCGGCAGGCCCGCCTCGTCCTGACCGACCGGGAACACCCCGGCGAACGCCAGCAGGTCCGTGATCGTCGTGACCAGGCGCCCGTCCTCGAACCGCACCCCGTACGCCGGGTTCCAGTCGCCGCCGGGCCGGCGCATGAACGAGTCGGGATCCAGGCGCAGCAGGTAGAGGAACGTCTCGACCAGGATGCGGCTGCCCACCTCGCCCAGGAAGCTGCCGTTGCCCTGGACCTCGGCCTCCTTGAGCACGTAGTACCACAAGGGTGTGCCGTCCAGGTCGTCGAGCGCCGCCACCACCTCGGGCGACGCGTTCCGGCGGAGCTGCTCCGGCGTGAGCGGACGCACGCGCAGCGCCCGCGCCACGGCCTCCCCCGTCGGGATCGCCAGCATGTACCCGCGCAGCAGGTTGCGCTGCGCGAGCTGCTTCAGCAGCGCCCGGACCGGACCCGAGGCCGCGTTGCCCTCGTTGAGCAGGTCTCCGAGGCCGTCGGCCAGGAACGGGTCGATCTTGCGGGCCATGCGGAACGTCAGGGGGTCTCCCTTGTCGGTCAGCCGGGTCCACTCGACGGGCCAGTTCGACGGCAGGGCGGGGAGCGGGTTCGCTGGGTCGGGCGACAGCCCGCCGTTGCCGGTGAACCGGAAGAGCTGGTCCAGCGTCGCCACCCCGCCGGGCCCGCCGCCCGTGAAGTTGACGTTGAAGTCGTAGGCGCCGCGCACCATCGAGTGCCCGAACCGGAACGCCGCCACCGCGAACTCCAGCGGCATCGCGACCCGGCGGGCGGGCCGGAACAGCGACGGCCCCGTCGCCAGGACCGAGTCCAGGACGCCGGCCTTGGTCAGGGTGCGCAGGTAGTCGTGCACGACCAGCCACTGGTAGTGGAACCGGACGAGCTGCTGCGCGCGGTCGAACAGCGAACGCTGCGTCACCGCGAACCACGGCTCGTGCCGCGACACCCAGTCCACCACCGCGTTGTGGAACCGGATCATCGCCACGTGGAACTGCGCCACCACGAGGTTCTCGTCGTTGCGGCTGTCGGGGATCAGCGGCATGCGCTCGCTGCCCGGCGCGGTGCTGCGGGGCAGGTCGCGCTGCGGGTCGTCGCCGGGCGCCACGAGCTGGAACCCGCCGATCGGCTGCGTCGAGACCCGGCCGAGGCGCAGCTTGGCCGAGCCCGGCACGTACGCCGCCTCGCTGCGGGTGGTGCCCCGGTCCTTCTCCCCCTCGAACCGGGGCCCCGACCCGTACAGGCTGTCGAGGTCCAGGAGCGGGATGCGGCCGTTGTGCAGGCTGCGCCGGACGACGTCGGGCGCGAAGACGCGGAACGGGTCGCTGACCACGTCACCCAGCGCCTGGTCCCCGCCCGGGCCGGAGCCGTCGTCGGGGCCGTTCGTGTTGAGCGTGATGTCGTGGTCGATGAACTGGCCCCAGTAGGTGTAGATCGCGGGGACCGTCGAGTCGCGCGGCGGTGCCGGCGTCGCCGGGGGCGCGCCCGGGGACGGCGCGGGCGGCGGCCCCGCGGGGGCCTCGATCATGCCGGCACCGAGCCGCAGCAGGGCGTCCCGGGTCTGCGCCACCCGGTCGCCCACGGGCAGGTGGGCCTCCGGGAACTGCCGGGCGAGGTCGCGCAGCAGGTAGTCGAACGACGTCGTGGCGTCGAACCGGTGCTCGCGCAGGTCGCGCCGCACGGCGGCCTCGGTGCGCGGCATGAGCGTCGCCGTGCTGTCCTGCGGCGCGGCCTGCGCGTCCGCGTCGGCCGGTACGAACACGCCACCGTGCCCGATGCGGCGCACCGTCCGGCCGGCCGGTGTCTGCGCCAGGTCGACCGCCTCGTGCGGGGTGTGGTTGGGGTCGCCCTGGGGCGGCGCCTGGGTGGTCTGGGCCATGATCCTCTCCTTGGCTGGTGTGAAGGCCTTCCACCAGGGGAGAGCGGGACGCCGCGGCCTGCGTGCCGGGTTCGGCCAGGGCCGAATCACCCGGCGCAGGCGTCACGACGTGCGCTTGACGTGCGCGGCCCACAGCACCGCGCCGACGGCGCACACCACCTGTGCCGCGACCACCGCCGGCGCGGCGGCCCCGGCAACCGCCGCCCAGGCGAGCGGCACGGTACCGAGCACCGTCAGGTCCAGGCCCCTGAGCTGGTGCAGCACCAGCCCCGTGGGCAGGGCGCCCGCCGGCGTCGCGATCATCGGCACGTCCCACGGCACCGGCCCGCGGTAGGCGGTCCGCACGGCGGCGGCGCCGAGCACGACGGCGGCCGGGACCGCGGTGGCGACCCACGCCCCGCCACCGGTCGCCACGGCGACCGCCAGCAGCACCACGGCGGCGCCCGCCGTCGGCCAGACCGTGCGGACCGCCCGGGTGCCCCGGGCGCCGAGCGGGACCAGCGCGTCCAGGCGCGGGTTCTCCCCCGCCGCCCGCGGGCCGACGGCGCTCGCTACGGCCCCCGCGTAACCCAGCACTGCCAGGACCGCCCACAACCCGATCCCGTCGGCCAGCAACGGCACCTGGACGGCGACGGCGCCCGTCGCCGCGAGAGCCACCAGCCCCGCCAGCGCCGCGGACGAACGGGCCAGGAACGTGACGTCGGCGGCGAGCACCGCGCTGACGGGTCCGCGCGCCAGCCGGGGCACCCCGGCCAGGACGCGCGACGCCGTCGGGCCGGAGCTCAGCAGCGCGCGGCTCACGCCCCCGCTGTCGAGCGACAGCAGCGCCGCCGAGGCCTGCATGGCCGCCGAGGCCCGCGCCCGCAGGTCACCGGCGCGGAGCCGGTCGAGCCCCGCCGGCCAGGCCGCGAGGGCCGCCCCGCCCACGAGCGCCAGCGCCGCGGGCACGGGCCACGGCACGGTCCAGGCCGCCCAGCCGGGCACCCACAGGGCCCCGGCCAGCCCCGCCACCGGCACGGCGGCGAGCAGCAGGGTCAGCACCTGCCCGAGCCGCGTGCCGGACGTGGTCCCGGCCACCTGGAGCAGGCCCGCGCCGGTCACGACGACGAGACCGAGCCCGCCACCGAAGGCGGCGTCGAGCAGGATCCCCACCGGGCTCACGCCGACGAACGCCGCAGGCAGCCCGCCCGCCACGACGCCGGCACCCGTGCCGGCCAGCACGGTCCGGACGAGCGACGGCGATGCCAGGCCGGTCCGCCCGGCGGGCGTGGGCAGCCACCACCGCACCCCCGCGGCCGGCAGCCCTGCCGGGCCGAGCCGCGTCGCGAGCACGGCCCCCGCGGCGACGGCGAGCGCGAGGACGAGCGCCTGGATCAGCCCGGGACCGAGCCCGAACCCCGTCGCGTCCGAGCCGAGCAGCTCGCGCACGGGTGCCCCGAAACCCCACACGTACAGGGCGACGAGCGTGAGCAGGATGGTCACCTCGCCCACGTCCGTCACCACCTGGCCGGTCTCGGGCGGCAGGTTGTGGGCTCGCACGCGCGCCGTGAGACGGCGCAGCTCGGCGCCGGTCAGTCGTTCGGCGTCGTCGCCGGCGAGGCGCGGAAGCGGCCCGACGGCCCCCGGCGCCCCGGCCGGGCCCGGCTCCACCGCCTCACCCGGGCCCGGCTCCGCCGCCGCGTCCGGTGCCCCGCCCGCCTCCGGCGTCCCGCCCGTCACCGGAAGCCCGCCAGCACGCCCGGCGCCTCGGCCGGGTCGAGCAGCTCGGCGCCGTCGTCGGACAGGTGGAGCGCGCGGGCGCCCGTGGCCGCCAGCAGCCGGTCGTCGTGCGTGGCGTACAGCACCGCCGTCCCGGCGTCGGCCTCGGCGCGCAGCGTGTCGCCCAGGCGCGCGCGCATGGCGGTGTCGAGGCGCTGCTCGGGCTCGTCCAGGACCAGCAGGTCGCGGGGGCGCACCAGGGCGCTCGCCAGCAGGAACCGGCGGCGCTGCCCCGAGGAGAGGGTGTGCGGCATGGCCCCGCCGTGCGCGGCGATGCCGACGTGGTCGAGCACCTGGTCGGTGACGGCCCCCGCGTCCGGCACGCCGTGCCCGCGTGCGGTGAGCACGAGGTGCTCGCGGACGGTGACGCCGGGGAAGAACGCGTCGTCGTCCAGCACGCCCGCGACCCGGGCCCGGAAGCCGCGCTCGCGCTCGTCCACGACCCGCCCGAAGGCGCGGACGGTGCCGCTCAGGGGCTCCTGCAGTCCGAGCACGGTGCGCAGGAGCGTGGACTTGCCGGTGCCGTTGGTGCCGATCACCGCGACCACGTCGCCGGGTGCCACCGTGAGCGTGACCGGCGGGCAGACGGCGTTGCCGCCGTACCCGACCACCAGGTCGGACAGTTCGAGGAGCGTCATGCCCGGCTCAACGTACGAGCGCCGCAAACGTCTCCGCGACCTCAGGTCCGGAGGATCTCACGGGAGCGTGCCACGTCGTCGTTCATCTGGGCGATCAGCGGCTCGATGCCGTCGAACCGCAGCGTGGGGCGCAGGTGGGCCACGAACTCCAGCACCACGGTCTGGTCGTACAGGTCCAGGTCGGTGCGGTCGAGCACGTACGCCTCCACGCGGCGCTCGACGCCGTCGAAGGTCGGGTTGGTGCCCACGGAGATCGCGGCGGGCAGGATCTCCTCCTGCCCCCGGGCGCCCTCGTCCGCGCGCGTCGCCAGGCTCGCGCACGTCGCCGACGTGCCGCGACGCAGCCAGCCGGCGTAGACGCCGTCGGCGGGGACGAGGCCCGTGATGTCGCCGAGGTTCGCGGTCGGGAAGCCCAGCTCCCGGCCCCGGGCGTCGCCGTGCACCACGGTGCCGCGCACGAGGTGGGGGCGGCCGAGCACGTCGGCGGCCTGGCCGACGTCGCCCTCCGCGAGGAGCGCGCGCACCGCCGTCGACGACCAGCGCTGGTGCCCGTCGCCCGCCGAGTCGCCCACGTCCTCGATGGCGACCACCTCGAAACCGTGCTGCCCGCCGAGCTCGACCATGGTGGCCAGCGTGCCGGCGTTCTGCTTGCCGAAGCGCACGTCGTGCCCCACCACCACCGTCCGCGCCCGCAGGCCGTCGACGAGGTACCGGGAGACGAACTCCTCCGGCGTCTGGGCGGCGAAGTCGAGGGTGTAGTGCACCAGCAGCGTGGCGTCCAGGCCGGTGCGCTCCATGAGCGCCAGGCGGTCCTCCAGGCCCGTGATGAGCTCGGGCGCCGACTCGGGCCGGTGCACCGCCGACGGGTGCGGCTCGAACGTCACGGCGACGGCGCTCGCGCCGTCACCCCGGGCGAGCCGGAGGATGCGGTCGAGCACCGCCTGGTGGCCGCGGTGGACGCCGTCGAAGTTGCCGATCGTCACCACGGATGGCCCGAATCCCGGGGGAACCTGCTCCAGGTCCGTCCACAGCTGCACGCGGGTTGCTCCTCATGAATCAGGTGGCGCGGGGTGCGGGCGTCGCATCGCGCCGTCCCGCACCGAACGTCAAAAGCGTAGCCCGAGCCCGGCGGTGCCCCGTGCGCGGGACCACCCGGCGGCGCCCGGTCGCCTCAGTCGGCCGGTGCGAGCACCAGCACGGGCCGGGCCAGGTTCTCGCCGCGCCGGCGCGTGTCCTCCAGCAGCGCCACCAGCGTGCCCGACGGCGACAGCGCGGCCACCACCTCGGGCCGGCCGGACGGCTCCACCCACTGCCCGTAGCCCAGCGCCCGCACCTCGACCTCGTCGAGCCGGCGGACCGGGAAGGTGCCGCGGGCGGCGTCGGCCAGCGGGAGGGTGGCCAGGGTGCCGTCGGCGTCGGCCTGCGCCTCCAGTTCCTCCAGCGTGCGGGCACCGGTGAGGTCGTAGCCCCCCACGCGGGTGCGGCGCAGCGCGGTCAGGTGCCCGCCGGTGCCGAGCGCGGCCCCGAGGTCACGGGCCAGGGCACGCACGTAGGTGCCCGACGAGACGGTGACACGCACGTCCACGTCGATCACGGGCACCTCACGCGTCGGGACGCCGCCGGGGTCCGCGGCGGTCGGCGCGCGGCCCGGCTGCGCGGCGTCGCCCGGGGGAACGTCGTCCGGGTCCACGTAGACTTCGGCGAGGTCGCCGTCGGGCACCGCCGTCGTGGCCGTGCGGACGTCCAGCACCTCGAACCGGGACACCGTGACCGGCCGCGCCTGAAGCGTGACCTCCTCCCCGGCCCGGACGCGCGCGTAGGCGCGCCTGCCGTCCACCTTGATCGCGGACACGGACGTCGGCACCTGCAGGATGTCGCCCGTGAGCCCGGCGACCGCGGCGTCCAGCGCCGCCCGCTCCACGCGCCCGACCGCCTCCGGCCCGGCGACGGCCGCGACCGTGCCCTCGGCGTCGTCCGTCGTCGTGGCCACGCCGAGCCGGATCGTCGCGTCGTAGTCCTTGTCCGCGCCCACCACGTAGGTGAGCAGGCGGGTCGCCTTGCCGACACCGAGCACGAGCACGCCGGTCGCCATCGGGTCCAGCGTCCCCGCGTGCCCGATCTTCCGCGTCCCGGCGAGCCGCCGCATGCGCCCGACGACGTCGTGGCTGGTCCAGCCCTGCGGCTTGTCGACGACGACGAACCCGTCGGCCGCCGTCGGACGACGGGTCTGCGCCTGCGGGGTGGGAGAAATCATGGGTACCAGTATCTCGCGGCTCAGGGGTGGCGCACGGCATCGGGGTCACCCGCGGGCGCGGGGCCCGGGGTCACTCCGCGTCGTCGTCCTCGCGCGGCTTCTTGTACGGGTCGGCCTCGCCGGCGTACTGGGCGCCGGCGCGCAGCGCCTCGAGCTCGGCGTCCCGCTTGCGGGCCTCGATCAGCGCCGCGTCGAGCGTGGCGGCGGTCTCGGGCACCGAGTCGAGGTGGAACTCGATGGTGGGCGTCAGGCGGATCCCCGTCTGCTTGCCCACCTCCGAGCGGATCAGGCCCGTGGCGCTCTTCAGCGCCGCGGCCGTGCCCGCCCGGTCCTCGTCCGAGCCGTACACCGTGTAGAACACCGAGGCGTTCTGCAGGTCTCCGGTGACCCGGACGTCCGTGACCGTCACGAAACCGAGGCGCGGGTCCTTGATCCGCGTGTCGATCATCTGCGCGACGATCACCTTGATGCGGTCGGCGAGCTTGCGTGCCCGCGGGTTGTCGACCATGAGTCTGTTCCCTTTCAGCGTGAGTGCGGGGTATCCGCACGGACCGGACCAGCCGGCCGGGCAGACACCCCGCACTCAATGAACCATCAACGTCAGGCGCGCGGCTTCTCGCGCATCTCGAACGTCTCGATGGTGTCGCCCTCGACCACGTCGTTGAACGACCCGAGACCGATACCGCACTCGAAGCCCTCGCGGACCTCCGTGACGTCGTCCTTCTCGCGGCGCAGCGACTCGATCGTGAGGTTGTCCCCCACCACCGTGCCGTTCCGCAGCACACGCGCCTTGGCGTTGCGGCGGATGGTGCCCGAGCGGACCACCGAACCGGCGATGTTGCCGAACTTCGAGGAGCGGAAGACCTGACGGATCTCCGCGGTCCCGAGCTGGACCTCCTCGTACTCCGGCTTGAGCATGCCCTTGAGGGCCGCCTCGACGTCCTCGATCGCCTGGTAGATGACCGAGTAGAACTTGACGTCCACGCCCTCGCGCTCCGCCAGCTCCTCGACGCGCTCGCCGTACTTCACGTTGAAGCCGATGATCACGGCGCTGTCGACGGTGGCCAGGTTGACGTCGTTCTGCGTGATCGCACCGACACCGCGGTGGATGACACGCAGCTCGACCTCGTCGCCCACGTCGATCTTGAGCAGCGCGTCCTCCAGCGCCTCGACGGCACCGGACACGTCGCCCTTGAGGATGAGGTTGAGGCTCTCGACCTTGCCCTTCTTGAGCTCGGTGTCGAAGTCCTCGAGGCTGATCCGCTTGCGACGCTTGGCCAGCGTCGCGGCGCGCTCGGCCGCCTCGCGCTTCTCGGCGATCTGCCGAGCGGTCCGGTCGTCCGGCGCCACGAGGAACGTGTCGCCGGCGCTCGGGACGCTCGTCAGGCCCAGCACCTGCACCGGACGGGCCGGCAGCGCGGCCTCGACCGAGTTGCCGTGCTCGTCGAACATCGCGCGGACACGGCCGTGGGCCGTACCGGCGACGATCGCGTCACCGACGTGCAGCGTGCCGGACTGGACCAGCACCGTGGCCACGGAACCGCGGCCCTTGTCGAGGTTGGCCTCGATGGCGACGCCGCGCGCGTCCTTGGTCGGGTTGGCGCGCAGGTCCAGCGAGGCGTCCGCCGTGAGCAGGACGGCCTCGATGAGGTCGTCGATACCGATGCCCGGCTTCGCCGCGACGTCGACGAACATGGTGTCGCCGCCGTACTCCTCGGCCACCAGGTTGTACTCGGTGAGCTGCTGACGGACCTTCGCCGGGTTGGCACCCTCGACGTCGATCTTGTTGACGGCGACCACGATCGGCACGCCGGCGGCCTGCGCGTGGTTCACGGCCTCGACCGTCTGCGGCATCACGCCGTCGTCGGCCGCGACCACGAGGATCGCGATGTCCGTGACCTGCGCACCACGGGCACGCATGGCGGTGAACGCCTCGTGACCCGGGGTGTCGATGAACGTGATGGCGCGCTCGACGCCCTCGTGCTCGTGCGTGATCTGGTAGGCACCGATGTGCTGGGTGATGCCGCCGTGCTCGCCGGCCACCACGTCCGACTTGCGGATGGCGTCCAGCAGCTTGGTCTTACCGTGGTCGACGTGACCCATGACGGTCACGACCGGCGGACGGGCGACCAGGTCGTCGTCGGACTCCCCGGCCTCCTCGGCCTCCAGGTCGATGTCGAAGGTGCCGAGCAGCTCGCGGTCCTCCTCCTCGGCCGAGACCATCTCGATCACGTAGCCGAGCTCGGCGGCCAGCGTGCCGAAGGTGTCCTCGTCCAGGGACTGCGTGGCCGTGGCCATCTCGCCCAGGTGGAACAGGACGGTCACGAGCGACGCGGGGTTCGCGTCGATCTTGTCCGCGAAGTCGTTCAGCGAGGCGCCGTGGCGCAGGCGCACGACCGTGCTGCCGTTGCCGCGAGGAACCTGCACGCCGCCGAGCGACGGGGCCTGCATCGCCTCGAACTCCTGGCGCTTCGCCCGGCGCGACTTGCGTCCGCGGACCGGCTTGCCGCCGGCGCGCCCGAAGGCACCCTGGGTCGCACCGCGACCACCGGCACCACGACGCGGGCCGCCGAAGCCGCCACCGCCACCGGGACGACCCGGGGCACCGGCACCGGCGCCACCACCGGCACCACCCGGACGACCGCCGCCACCGGGGCGACCACGGCCGCCACCCGGCGCCGGGCGGTCACCCGGACGCGGCATCGAGGTCTTGCCCGGCATCATGCCGGGGTTCGGACGCGGACCGCCGCCACCACCGGGACGAGGGGCCGACGGACGGGGACCACCGGGGCGGGGGCCGCCCGAGCGCTCGCCGCTCGCGTCCGCACGCTCGGGGCGCTGCCCCGGGCGGGGCATGCCCTGGCTCGTCGCGAACGGGTTGTTGCCCGGACGCGGGTTGCCACCGGCAGGCCGGTCACCGGAACCTGCGCCCGGACGGCCGCGGCCGCCACCGGGACGGGGCATGCCCTGGCTCGTCGCGAACGGGTTGTTGCCCGGACGCGGCGTGCCGCCACCCGGACGGTCGCCGCCCGGACGCGGACCACGACCACCGTCACGCGCGGGACGCGCGCCCGAGGGCGCGGCACCCGGCTTCGGGGCACCGGGCCGCGGGGCCGCGGCCGGCTTCGGCGCACCCGGCTTGGGTGCGGCCGACGGCTTGGCCGACGCCGCGGGCGCGGCCGGGGCCTCGTCGGCGGCGGGAGCCGGAGCCGGGGCCGGGGTGGCCGGCGCAGGGCTGGCGGGAGCCGGAGCCGGAGCGGCCTCGGCCTTCGGGGGTGCCACGGGTGCCGGAGCAGGCGCGGCGGGCTTCTGCGCCGCGGGCTTCGCGGCGGGCTTGGGTGCGCTGGGTGCGGGCTTCGCCGCTGCGCCCTTGTCGGACGGGCCGGCAGCGCCACCGGCCGGGAACTTGTCACGCATCGCACGCTCGACCGGCGCCTCGAGGGTCGAGGAGGCCGAACGGACGAACTCGCCTGCGGCCTTCAGCTCGGCCATCAGGGTCTTGCTCTCCACTCCGAGCTGCTTTGCAAGCTCGTGAACGCGGATCTTAGCCACATCTCTCCTGTCTCGGTCCATCCCGGGACAGGGAGGACCGCCATTAGTACCAGGTACTCATCGCTGGGGACTCATCGGGTGCCCATCGGCTTCTGACCCGCTTCCTTGTCGACGATTCGCTAGGTTCGGCCGGACGCGCAGGGGCGCCCGGTCGGGACGGTCTTGCGGCCGGCGCACTCACCGGCCGAGGTGTGCTCGTACCTCGGCCAGATCGACGGGGCCGTCGACGCGCAGTGCGCGGGACACGGCCCTACGACGCTCGGCGAGCTCCAGGCACCGCGGCTCCGGGTGAACCCAGGCGCCGCGACCCGGCAGGCAGGCCCGGACATCGACGACGACGTGCCGTGGACCTGCCACCGCATCACCGTGCATCGAAGGGTCCGGCACCAGACGCAGGAGTGCAGACCGCTGGTCGCGCCCCCGGCATCCGACACACGTTCGCACCGGACCCTGGACGGGTGGTCCCGGATCAGGCACGGGGGAGGTCGAAAGACGGGCGCGTGGCCCAGACTCGGACAGTCTACCGCGCCGTCCCACCTGGCGTTACCGACCCCTCTGCGTGTCGGCGGGGGCCCCACCTGCGCCGGAGTCGGTCGCCTCGTCCGACCGGATGTCGATGCGCCAGCCCGTCAGCTTCGCGGCGAGGCGCGCGTTCTGCCCCTCCTTGCCGATGGCGAGGGAGAGCTGGTAGTCCGGCACCACGGCCCGCGCGGCGCGGGCGTCCGCGTCGACGACTGTGACCGACGACACACGGGCCGGCGACAGGGCGCTGGCCACGAACGCGGCCGGGTCGTCGCTGTGGTCGACGATGTCGATCTTCTCGCCGTGCAGCTCCGCCATCACGGCGCGCACGCGAGCACCCATCGGACCGATGCAGGCACCCTTGGCGTTCAGCCCGGCCACCCGGGACCGGACCGCCATCTTGGTGCGGTGGCCCGCCTCGCGGGCGATGGCCGTGATCTCCACCGAGCCGTCCGCGATCTCCGGGACCTCGAGCTCGAAGAGCTTGCGCACCAGGTTCGGGTGCGTACGGCTCAACGTGATCTGGGCGCCCTTCATTCCGCGGCTGACCTCGACCACGTAGGCGCGCAGGCGCTCGCCGTGCACGTACTCCTCGGTCGGCACCTGCTCGTGCGGCGGGAGCACGGCCTCGGTACCACCGACGTCCACGAGCACGACGCGCGGGTCACGGCCCTGCTGGATGACGCCGGCCAGCACCTCGCCCTCCTTGCCGCGGAAGGTGCCGAGCACCTGGTCGTCCTCGGCGTCGCGCAGACGCTGCACGATGACCTGGCGGGCCGTGGCCGTGGCGATCCGGCCGAAGTCCTGCGGGGTGTGGTCGAACTCGGGGCCGAACTCCACGGTGGGGCGCGCGTCGGGGTCGTCGGGGTCGGGCTCGACGGGCAGCTCCTCGCGCGCCCAGACCGTGACGTGGCCGGACGAGCGGTCCAGCTCGACCCGGGCCCGGCTGTAGGCGTCAGGGGTGCGGTGGTAGGCCGAGAGGAGTGCCTGCTCGATGGCCGCGACGAGGACGTCCAGGCTGAGATCCCTCTCGCGCTCCAGCATCCGCAGGGTGGTCATGTCGATGTCCATGTCAGCCTTCCTCGTTGCGGCCGGGGTACCCCGCGGTCGCGTCGTCGAAACCAGCACCGTCGACGTCGTCGTCGGTGTCTTCACCTGCACTCTCGCCCAGTTCGGTGCCCTCGGCATCCTGGACGTCGTCGAGCCGCTTGAGCTCGACCTCGACCTTGCCGCGGACCACGTCGGCGAGGTCGATCCGCCGGTCGTCGTCGAGCACGAGGACCGCCGTGGCGCCGTCGGCGAGCACGTCGGTCAGCCGGCCCTCGGCGCGGCCGCCGTCCGCCAGCTTGAGCGTCACCAGCCGGGTGCGGGCCCGCTTGAAGTGCCGCAGCTCGGTCAGGGGCCGGCTGGTACCCGGCGTCGAGATCTCAAGCGTGTACGCACCGGCGACGACGTCGTCCACGTCCAGGGCCGCCGACACGGCCCGCGACACGTCGCCGAGGGCGTCGGAGTCGAGGCTGCCCACCGCGTCCTCCGGCAGGTCCACGGTGATCCGCACGACCGACCTGCTGCCCGCCCGTGTGGTGGTCACCTCTTCCAGGTACAGACCCGCGGCCTCGACCGCCGGCCGCACCACCTCGCGGACCGCTTCCGCCTGCTGTGTCATCGCCTGCCTCCCGTCGGCTCCCCCGTGCGGGGGCACGGTTCGAGCCGGAACGGTTCGACCGATGTGCTGTTGTCGTCTGTGCTTGCTGCCTGTGTCCAGCCTAACGAAGCGCCGGGGCACGGCACCTCGCGCGGGACGTGACGTCCGTGACCCGACCGCAACCGGCACGGCCCGGGTCAGCGCACGAACCGGCCTGGGGAACGTGGCATCATCGGCCACGATGAACCCCAACGGCCCCAGGTCCCGTACGCGACGCCGGTCAGGCCTGACCGCGCTGGTCCTGACCTGCGCGATCATTCTCTCAGGTTGCGGGGTGCGTCTGGAGACGCCCCCGCCGACCGAGCCGGTGCCCGACGCGGCCGAGGTGGTCCGCCGCACCGCCGTGGCCGACGCCCTGCTCGTGGCGGAGCAGGCCGAGGCTGCCGCCGGCACCCAGGGGGTCGACGCCGACGTCGCGGCCGAGCTGGAGCGGATCGCGACGGCCACCACCGAACAGGCGGAGCAGCTCGGCGGCGAGTACGACTCGGGCCTGGACGACATCGTGACCGACCGGTCCGCCTCCTCCCCGTCGGCGACCACGCCGGACCACACCCCCGCCGCCGTCCTCACCTCCCTGGTCGACGCCGCGACCCGCACGCGCGCCGCGGCGAACCAGGTCCAGCTCGGGCCGCTCGGCCGGCTGCTCGGATCGGTCTCCGCGGCGCAGACGCGGTACGCGACGGACCTCGCGCGGCTGACGGGAGCGCAGGCCCCCGACCTTCCGCCGACGACGATCCCCGAACCCACCGCGCCCAGCGCCGACCCCAGCGAGGGTGACGAGACCGCGGCCACCCCCGCCGCCGCATCCGTCCAGGACGCGCCCGTGGTGCCGACCGGGCTGTCCGCCGAGGACCTGAGCGCCCTGGTGCTCGCCGAGGACACCGCCGGCTACGCCCTGGAGGTGCGAGCCGCGCAGGCCGAGGGCGACGTGCGGACCCGGGCCGCCGACCGCGCCCGGGCGCACCGTGCGCGGGCGCAGGCCTGGGCCCTGGTGGCCGGCGTCGACGGCACGGACCAGGACCCGCGCCGGGTCGCCTACACGGTTCCCCGGGGCGACACCCCGACGCAGGACCTCGCCCGCGACCTCGAGAACGACCTGGCCCAGAACTACGCGTCCCTGGTGGGCCTCGCCGAGCCCGGCACACGCACCGTGCTGGTCTCGCTCCTCACGGACGCCGCCCTGGCCGCCGGCCGGTGGGGCGCCGCGGCGGTGCCCTTCCCGGGGCTTCCGGAGCAGGCCTGACGGCGCCTGGCCGTGGGCGGTTGCCCGCGCACGGCCAGGCGGTGCCGAGGCGATGGCCCGGCCAGGTCGGCGGCCTGGCCGAGGCGATGGCCCGGTCAGGCCGAGGCCGGTGGCCTGGCGCCGGTGGTCACGCCAGGAGCGCCGCCACCCGGGCCGCCACCGCGTCCGCGGCCTCGCCCACGGGAAGCTGCTCCGCCTCGCCGGCGCGCGGCCGCACCTCGACCACGCCGTCGGCCAGGCCCTTGCCCACCGTGACCACGAGCGGGGCGCCGAGCAGCTCGGCGTCCTTGAACTTCACGCCCGGCGACACCTTGCCGGTCCGGTCGTCGTAGAGCACCTCGACGCCGCGTGCGGCCAGGTCGTCGGCGAGCGTCGCGGCAGCGTCGAACACCTCGGCGTCCTTGCCCGCCGCCACCAGGTGCACGTGCACCGGCGCCACGTGAGCCGGCCAGGCCAGGCCCTTGTCGTCGTGGTTCGCCTCGGCGAGCGCCGCGAGCGCCCGCGTGACGCCCACCCCGTAGGAGCCCATGGTCACGACGGCCTGCTTGCCGTTCTCGTCGAGCACCACGAGGCCCAGGGCCTCGGCGTACTTGCGGCCGAGCTGGAAGATGTGGCCCATCTCGATGCCGCGCGCGAGCTCCAGCGGGCCGGAGCCGTCGGGGGCCGGGTCGCCGGGGCGCACCTCGGCGGCCTCGACGGTGCCGTCCGCGGTGAAGTCACGGCCGGCCACGAGGTCGAACACGTGCTTGCCGGGCTCGTTGGCGCCGGTGATCCAGCGGGTGCCGGACACCACGCGGGGGTCGAGCAGGTACCGGATCGCGGGGATCTTCTCGCCGTCGGCTCCCTCGACCTGCTCGCCCTGGGGTCCGAGCACCTGCGGGCCGATGTAGCCCTTGACGAGCTGCGGGAACTTCTTGAAGTCCTCCTCGGTGGCGGCCTCGGGCTCGGCCGGCGTCAGCGCCGCCTCGATGCGCTTGAGGTCGACCTCGCGGTCACCGGGCAGGCCGACGACGACCAGCTCACGGGTGCCGTCGGGCTGGTTGAGCGCCAGCACCACGTTCTTGAGCGTGTCGGCGGCGGTCCAGGGCCGGTCGGGGCGCGGGAACTTCGCGTTGGCGACCTCGACCAGCGTGGCGATGGTCGGGGTGTCCGGGGTGTCCTCGACGTGGGCCGCGGGGGCGTCGTCGTACGGGACCGCC
Organism: Promicromonospora sp. MS192; assembly: GCF_049532985.1. Taxonomy (GTDB): domain Bacteria; phylum Actinomycetota; class Actinomycetes; order Actinomycetales; family Cellulomonadaceae; genus Promicromonospora. The sequence continues at coordinate 2,896,018 of NZ_CP186693.1, forward strand.
TCGGGGACCGGGGTGACCACGGCCTCCACGTTGGCGGCGTACCCGCCGGGCGAGCGCACGAACGTGTCCTCGCCGATGGGCGAGGGCGAGAGGAACTCCTCGGAGCGGGAGCCGCCCATGGCACCCGACATCGCGGACACGATCACGTAGTCCAGGCCGAGGCGCGTGAAGATCTTCTCGTACGCCTCGCGGTGCTTCTGGTAGCTGACCTCGAGGCCCTCGTCCTTGACGTCGAACGAGTACGAGTCCTTCATGATGAACTCGCGCCCGCGGATCAGGCCCGCGCGGGGACGCGCCTCGTCGCGGTACTTGGTCTGGATCTGGAACAGCGTGACCGGCAAGTCCTTGTACGACGAGTACAGGTCCTTGACCAGGAGCGCGAACATCTCCTCGTGCGTGGGCGCGAGCAGGTAGTCGGCGTCCTTGCGGTCCTTGAGCCGGAACAGGCCGGCGCCGTACTCCTCCCAGCGACCCGTGGCCTCGTAGGGCTCCCGCGGCAGCAGCGCCGGGAAGTGCACCTCCTGGCCGCCGATCGCGACCATCTCCTCGCGGACGATCGCCTCGATCTTGGCCAGCACCCGCAGGCCCAGCGGCAGCCACGAGTAGATGCCCGGGGCGGCCCGGCGGATGTACCCGGCCCGCACGAGGAGCTTGTGGCTGGCGACCTCGGCCTCGGCCGGGTCCTCGCGCAGGGTACGGACGAAGAGGGACGACATGCGCAGCACGTCGCCCTGAGTGAGGCGTGCGGAAGACATGGGGCACAGCCTATCCGCGCGGAGGCTTGCGGTTCTCCTGGAATACGTGGCGCCGGCGGTGTCCGGCGGGAGGGCGGGGGGTGGGTGTTCGGTCAGCTGCAGCCGGGAGGGGCGGGTGGTCGGTCGGATGTGGCCGGTCGGGGCGAGTGGGCGGTCGGATGCGGCCGGACGGGACGAGTGGGCGGTCAGCTGCAGCCGGACAGGACGAGAGTTCGGCCAGCTGCACCCGGACAGGACGAGAGTTCGGCCAGCTGCAGCCGGACAGGACGAGAGTTCGGCCAGCCGCACCCGAACGGGACGAGAGTTCGGTCAGCCGCACCCGAACGGGACGAGAGTTCGGTCAGCCGCACCCGAACGGGACGAGAGTTCGGTCGGTTGCGCCGAGATCGGTCGATCGAGTGACCGATCTCGGGGCAACCGACCGAAGACAAAGCCGTGCGACCTGCAAGAGACCGAACCCAGGACCGCCGCCCCTCCTCTGCCCACCTGCCACTTCCCCCTGTCACCTCCCACCCACCGCCCCGCCACCTCCCACCGCTGCCTGCCCCTCACCCACCTGCCGCCTGCCCCTCTCCCCTCACCCACCGCCCACCGCCCACCCGCCCACCGCCACTCTCCCCTCACCCACCTCCCACCCGCCCCTCTCCCACCTGCCCCCACTCCCACCTCCCCCCGCCACCTCACACCTGCCCCCACTCCCACCTCCCCCTGCCACCTCACACCCCCGCCCCTCCCCACCCCAGCTCCTCCCTTGCCGCATCCGCCGAACTCTCGGAGGATGGGCGCATGCCTGAGCTGCCCGAGGTCGCCGCGCTCGCGGACTTCCTGCGCGAGCGCACCTCCGGGCACACGGTCCGCTCGGTCGAGGTGGGCTCGATCGCGGCGCTCAAGACGTTCAGCCCGTCGCCCGACGCGCTCGCGGGCGGCACGGTGAGCGGTGTGGCCCGGCACGGCAAGTGGCTCGACGTCGTCGTCACCACGCTGCCCGACGGCGAGCCGCTGCACCTGGTCTTCCACCTCTCGCGGGGCGGGTGGGTGCGCTGGTCGGACGCCCTGCCGGACAAGCCCGTGCGGCCCTCGCTGGGCGGTTCCAGCCGGGGCGCCGTGCTCGCGCTGCGGGTACGGCTCGACGACGGGTCGGGGTTCGACCTCACCGAGGCGGGCACCCGCAAGCGCCTGGCCGTGCACGTGGTGCACGACCCGGCCGAGATCGAGATGGTCGCCTCCCTCGGTGCCGAACCGCTGGACCCCGCCTTCACGACCGAGGTGCTGGCAGGGCTGCTCGCCGCGAGGAACCAGCAGGTCAAGGGCTTGCTGCGCGATCAGCGGGCCATCGCGGGCATCGGCAACGCCTACAGCGACGAGATCCTGCTCGTGAGCCGGTTCAGCCCCTACAAGCTCACCGGGTCGTTCACCCCGGAGGAGACTGCCCGGCTGCACCAGGCCGTCGGCGACGTGCTCCGGGAGGCGATCGCGGCGGCGTCGGGCAAGCCGGCCAAGGAGCTCAAGGACGCGAAGCGGGCCGGGATGCGCGTGCACGGCCGTACCGGCCAGCCGTGCCCCGGGTGGAACGGTGTGCCGTGCGGCGACACGGTGCACGAGGTGTCGTTCGCGGACCGGTCGATGCAGTACTGCCCCACGTGCCAGACGGGCGGCAAGCCGCTGGCCGACCGGCGGATGTCGAAGCTGCTGCGGTGACCGTCGTCTACTGGCGCCGGACCGACGTCGTGGGGCTGGAGCGCCTGGAGCTCACCGCCGGCCCCGGCGGCGTGACCGCGTCAGGGTCCGTCATCTGCGTGGAGGACGGCGGGTTCCGGCTCGACCACCGCTGGTGGCTCGACCCCGGCTGGAGCGCGCGACGCGTCGAGACCGAGGTCTGGGCACGAGGGACCCGGGCCGCGCTCGTGCTGGAGCGGGCGGGGTCCGGCTGGCTGGTCGACGGCGAGCCCCGCCCCGACCTGGACGGTGCCGAGGAGCCCGACCTGTCGGTCACGCCCTTCTGCAACACACTGCCGGTCCGGCGGATGGGTGCCGCTCCGAGCCTGGTCCTGGACACCGCGTACATCGACGGGCCGGCGCTGACCGTCACCCGCTCCAGGCAGCGCTACGACGCCGCGGGGCCGGGCCGGGTGCGGTACGTGGACCTCGGCCTGTCCCGGGGGTCCGAGGCGGACCTGACGGTGGACGACGCCGGGCTGGTGGTGCGTTACGAGCACCTGTTCGAGCGGGTGGAGCCGCAGGCCTGACGGGTCAGAACAGGACCGTGGCGAACGTGCCCACCTGCTCGAAGCCCACGCGCCGGTAAGCCGCCACGGCCCGCTCGTTGTAGGCGTTCACGTACAGCGACACCACCGGGGCCACGGTGGCGCGGGTGGCCTCGACCACGGCGGCCATGCCCGACTCCGACCAGCCCCGGCCGCGGAACGCCGGCTCGACCCACACCCCCTGCACCTGCGCGACGCCGCCGGCCACCGCGCCGAGCTCGGCCTTGAAGGCGATGGCGGGGCGGCCGCCGACGTCGGGCACCATGCGGACGAACGAGCGGCCCTCCGTGATGAGCGACCGCACGCGCTCCGCGTAGGCGGAGCCGCCCGAGGCGACCGGCGAGTAGCCGACCTCCTCGGTGAACATACGGACGCAGGCCGGCAGCACGAGGCCCAGCTCCGTGGGCACCGACCGGCGGACGGTGGGCTCGGGCGGCAGCGCGGGCGCCGTGCCGATGGCCATGGACGGCTGGTCGGCCCGCACGTCACGCGCCGGCGGCCAGTGCGGCGACAGGTGCTCCCAGAGCGTGAGCGCGGCCCACTGCTCCCCCACGATCGACGAGGAGCGGCGCCCGTGCACGCGCGCGACGTCGGCGAACGCGGCCACCGCCTGGGCGCGCCGCTCGGGATCGGTGATCGGGACCACCGGCACCAGGTTGGCGCCGGCCCAGCAGACGGCCTCCAGCGGGCCGGCGTCGGGAAAGCCCCACGCCTGGCCCGCCGCCGCGCCGAACCCCGAGCGGAGCGCGATCTCCAGCCGGGCGGCGGCGAGCACCGACGCAACGGGGTCGACGGCGCAGACGGCGAGCGCCTGCGTCAGGTCCTCACGCGTCAGCGAGCGCGCGGTGTCCCGCCGCTCGCGCCGGGCGAGGTCACCGGGGCGAGCGGGCCCGTCCGGGCGCGCCCCGGCCGGAACCGGGGTGCGCCAGCGGGCCATGTCCTGCTCCGTTCGACTCAGGTTCCCGGGTGGCGATCAGCCGACCGAGACGACCGGCGAACCGGCCTGTGCTTCATTCTCCGGCGTCGGCATCTCATCCGCGATCCGCATCGCCTCTTCGATGAGCGTCTCGACGATCATCGCCTCGGGGACGGTCTTGATGACCTCGCCCTTGACGAAGATCTGCCCCTTGCCGTTGCCGGAGGCCACACCGAGGTCGGCCTCGCGGGCCTCGCCCGGGCCGTTGACGACGCAGCCCATGACGGCGACGCGCAGCGGGACGGTCATGCCCTCCAGGCCGGCGGTGACCTTCTCGGCCAGCGTGTAGACGTCCACCTGGGCCCGGCCGCAGGACGGGCAGGAGACGATCTCGAGCTTGCGCGGGCGCAGGTTCAGCGCCTGCAGGATCTGGTTGCCGACCTTGACCTCCTCGACCGGCGGGGCCGAGAGGGAGACGCGGATCGTGTCGCCGATGCCCTTGCTGAGCAGGGCGCCGAACGCGGTGGCCGACTTGATGGTGCCCTGGAACGCGGGGCCCGCCTCGGTGACGCCGAGGTGCAGGGGCCAGTCGCCGCGCTCGGAGAGCAGCTCGTAGGCGCGGACCATGACCACGGGGTCGTTGTGCTTGACCGAGATCTTGAAGTCGTGGAAGTCGTGCTCCTCGAAGAGGCTGGCCTCCCACACGGCCGACTCCACCAGGGCCTCGGGGGTGGGCTTGCCGTACTTCTCCAGGAGGCGCTTGTCGAGCGAGCCCGCGTTGACGCCGATGCGGAGCGACACGCCCGCGTCCTTGGCGGCCTGCGCGATCTGCTTGACCTGGTCGTCGAACTTGCGGATGTTGCCCGGGTTCACGCGGACGGCGGCGCAGCCGGCGTCGATCGCGGCGTACACGTACTTGGGCTGGAAGTGGATGTCCGCGATCACGGGGATCTGCGACTTCTTGGCGATGATCGGCAGCGCCTCCGCGTCGTCGGCGCTCGGGACGGCGACGCGGACGATGTCGCAGCCGGCCGTCGTGAGCTCCGCGATCTGCTGGAGGGTCGCGTTGATGTCGGTGGTGGGCGTGGTGGTCATGGACTGCACGCTGATGGGTGCGTCACCACCCACCTCGACCTTGCCCACCTTGATCTTGCGGGTCTTGCGGCGGGGGGCGAGGACCGGCGGGGGTGCTGCTGGCATGCCGAGGCTGATTGCGGTCACGGACTCAGTATCCACTCTTCGGAAGGGTCAAAACGCACATCGTGCTCGGCGTCACGTGATCCGCACCGGATCCACCAGGTCGGCCACGATGAGGATGCCGCCCACCCCGAGCAGCACGAGGAAGACCACGTAGGCCACGGGAGTCATGCGGGCGACGTCGGCCGGGCCGGGCAGGACGGCGGCGCCGCGCACCCGGGCGACCGTGCGCTTGCCGCCCTCGTAGAGGGCGTTGACCAGATGCCCGCCGTCCAGCGGCAGCAGCGGGATCATGTTGAAGACGAACAGCGCGATGTTCAGGCTGGCGAGCAGGCTCAGGTAGATCATCACGCGGTCGAGGATCGCCTCGTCCAGGGCCATGATCTGGCCGCTGATCCGCGCGACGCCGACGACCGACTGCACCGAGTCCTGCGAGCGTTCCTCGGCGCTGAAGGCCTGCGTGGCAGCGTCGGCCACGCGGACGGGCAGCGTGGCGACCATGGTGGCCGTCTGCCAGGTCTGGTCCGCGACGGCCGGCAGCACGCTCGACACGGGCTGGGGCTCGCGCACCTGGAGCGGTGAGAAGCCCACGAAACCGCCGGGGCGGACGACGGGCTCCCCCGCAGCATCCAGGACGGGGGCGCCCTCCTCGTCCACGACGGGGCGGTCGGTACGGGCCGGGGTGACCTCCAGGGCGACGCGTTCGCCGTCGCGCAGCACCACGATCTCGGACTCGCGCCCGGCGGAGTCGTTGATGAGGCCGACGAGCTGCTGCCAGCCGTGCACCTCGGTGCCGCCGAACGAGACCACCTCGTCCCCGGGCTCCAGCCCCGCGGCCGCGGCGGGTGCGGCGGGCTGCCCCTCGCAGTCGTCGCCCGAGGCGGTGGAGGTGACGGAGGCCGGCACGCACTCCGAGAGCTGGGCGACCGTGGTGGAGACGGCGGGCAGTCCGTACCCGATGAGGATGACGGCCATCAGCACCGTCGCGATCACGAGGTTCATGAACGGCCCGCCGAACATCACCACGAGCTTCTTGGGCGTCGACAGGTTGTAGAAGGCGCGGTGCTCCTCACCGGGCCGCACCTCGGCCACCGAGGCGTCCCGCGCGTCCGCCACCAGGTCGCTCCAGAAGCCCTTGCCGCGCCGCGCACCCTCCGGGGCCGGGGGCATCATGCCGACCAGCCGCACGAACCCGCCGAGCGGGATCGCCTTGATCCCGTACTCCGTCTCCCCCTTGGTCCGCGACCAGAGCGTGGGCCCGAAGCCCACGAAGTACTGGCTCACCCGGACGCCGAACTTCTTGGCCGGGACCATGTGCCCCAGCTCGTGCAGCCCCACCGAGACGACGACGCCGAGCAGGAGGACGAGCACACCAACGATGTGCGGAACGATGCTCACGGCACCGAGACTACGGCACCTGTCCGACAGCCCGGAAGGCAGCGCACGGCTCCCCTCGGCTCGGCCACGCGACGTTCACGCCGCTCCCGTTCCATGACAATTCCTTGAAACTTCGGTTACCGATCATTAACCTGACGGCATGTCTGTTTCGTCCGTACCCGAGGTCGAGCACACCCACGGTCCCGCGGCGCTCGCCGACAGCCTCGCCGCCGTCTTCCAGACCGAGGCGTGGTCGGGTCCGGACGGCGACTCCCGGGTGGCCCGGCACCTGCGCGAGGCCGGGGTCGACGTCAGCGCGATCTGGGCGGCGTCCCGCTGGAACATGGGCGAGGACGGCGAGGCGCCCAACCGGCGCCACCCGCTGCCCGGCGACCCGCGCGGCCCGCAGACCGCCGCCGCCCTGCGGGCCGTCGCCGGCCTGCCGCGCGGTGCCGCGCTCCTCGGCCTCTACCTGTGGTCGCAGGCCAGCGACGCGCTGCAGTACACGTTCCGGCACGGCCGGATCATCGTGCCGCTGCGCGCGTTCGTCGAGACCTGGGAGACGTGCCGCGACGAGGCCCCCGACGCCGTGTGCCGGGCCGAGGGCGACGCCGTGGCCGTGCTGCTGCGCACGCTCATCACGCAGATGCACACGTCGGCCGCCCGCAGCGCGGGCAGCCTGCCCCGGCTCGCCGGGGCCGCCGCGCGGGCGGGTCAGAGGTGCGCGGACCTGCTGCGCGCCGCCCGGGCCATCCCCGACCCGGCGTCCCCGTTCCGCCGGGAGCTCGTACCGCAGGCCGTGACGCGGATCCGCTACTTCCGCGCGCTCGCCGAGGCGTCGGTGGCCGCGGACGAGGCGATGGCGGGCCGGCCCGACCGCCTCGGCCCCGCGCTCGACGGGCTGCGCGCCGCCGAGACCGACCGGCACCTCAACTACATCCTGGCCAGCGAGCTGCGCTCCTACCGGATGCACCTGACGGAGCTGCACCGCAACCTCGGCGCGCGGTGGCTCACGCTGGACCGGCTCAAGACCGTCTACATCTACCCGTTCGGGCTGCGGGACGTGAGCCCGGCCGCCGCCGTCGCGGCGATCCGCGGCATCGCCGACCGCGACGAACGCCCCTGGCTGCTGGGCGTCCGGACCGTCGCGACACGCGCCCGCCTCAAGATGGACGACGTCTGGGCGAGCGTCGACCGTGCCGCCCGCCCGTACGGCGGGGCCTCGCTGTCCATGCCCGACGTGCGGCTGGAGCAGCCCGACGGCACGCTCATCGCCGAGCTGACCTGCGACGTGCGGTTCACCGAGTTCGGCAACCACTACGTGCGGTTCCGGTACTCGGCGCACGACCAGTCGCCGCAGCAGGTGCGCGACGCCCGGTTCCGGCTGTCCAACCTGCACGCCGACATCCGGGTGCGGTGGATCGCGCCGGACGGCTCGCCGCTCGACGTCGACCACGGCGACGCCCTGCCGCCCGAGCGCCTGTTCGACCTCGCCGACCTGCTCCAGCGCGCCACGGCGGACCTGGTCCGCACGGGGACCGAGATCGCCCAGGGACGGGCGCACGTGGTCACCACCGTCTACGAGGCCAGCCGCGGCACCGGCCCCGCGGCACCCCGGGCGGCCCGCACGCCGGTCGCGATGGGTGACGAGCTGCTCGCCGCGTTCGGCTCGCAGGTGCTGCTCCAGCCGGTCTCGTACGGCACCGCGACGCTGTGCGACTGGACCCTGCGCCAGCGCAACCCGGTGCTGCTGGAAGGCGTGCGGCACCTGGGTGACGTCGTGGCGGTGACCACCAACTCCACGACGGTCGCGCTGGTCGGCGCGGCGCACTTCAAGATCTCCCAGTACGGCTCGCTGGCCGAGTTCGTCGCGAGCCTCAACGGGCTGTTCAGCGCCTGGAACGCCACGCTGGCCGACCACCTGCGGATCGTCGCGGCCATGCTCGCCGACCACGACGTGAACAACGGCGCCGACCTGGCCGAGCGCAAGGAACGGCTGACCCGCGAGCAGCTGCGCCTGCACGAGTTCGCCTCGGAGGTGCGCACCACGCTGACCACCATCACCTCACCCACGTTCCTGGCCTCCGCCCTGGAGTCCCGGATGCTCAACCAGCTCCTGCACGCCTCGCACTTCGAGCAGCAGGCCGCGGTGGTCACCGAACGGCTGCGCGAGCTGCTCCAGGAACCCATCGCCACGCGGCTCGCCGCCCTCGAGCGCCTGCACGGCGACCGCGAGCGCGCCGAGGAGGCGAGGCGGGAGCGCAGCAGGCGCCGGCTCATGGACGGCACCCTGTCGGCCATCACGGTGTTCGCCGGCGTCTACGCGCTGATCGGGACGGTCCAGGTGGCCCTGGACGCGGCGCTGATCGACGGCGTCCAGGCGGTCGCGGCCACGGCCCTGGTCACCGTGGGCGCGCTGGTGACGGGCCTGGCGGTCTTCAACTGGACGCGCGGCCACTGACCCCTCGATCCGGTCTAGGGTGGGCCCACATGGCGCGGGGCGCCGGGGCACAGCCCGGCTGAGACGTACCCGTGGAACCTGATCTAGGTAGTGCTAGCGAAGGGAACGCCTCATGGGCTCCGTCCTGCCCCCCGACCCCCTGCTCGACGCCGCCGCGCGCACCCGCCCGGCCGGCCACCCCGTGGTGGCGCTGACGATCGCCGGCTCCGACCCGTCGGGCGGTGCCGGGATCCAGGCCGACCTGAAGACGTTCGCCGCCCTGGGCGGCTACGGCTGCGCGGTGCTCACGGGCCTGACCGCGCAGTCCACGACGGGCGTGACCCGGGTGCTGCCCGTCCCGGCCGACATGGTCACCGCACAGCTCGCCACCCTGTTCGCCGACGTCGCCGTGGACACGGTGAAGATCGGCATGACGACGGACGCCGAGGTCGCCCGCGCGATCGCCGCCGCCCTGCGCGACCTACGGGCCGGTGCGCGGCCGCCGTTCGTGGTGCTCGACCCGGTCATGGTCGCGACGTCGGGCGACCGGCTGCTGGCGCGCGAGGCCGAGACGGTGCTCCGCGAGGAGCTGCTGCCCCTGTCCGACCTCGTGACGCCGAACCTGCCCGAGGCGGCCGTGCTGCTCGGCACCGACCCCGCCCGGGACGCCGCCGAGGCCGCGGACCAGGCCCGCGCGCTGCTGGGCCTCGGCGCACGGTTCGCCCTGGTCAAGGGCGGGCACCTCACGTCCGCGGAGGCGGTGGACCACCTCGCGGGCCCGGGGCTCGGGGCGGGAGCCGGCGGCGTCGTGGCGCTCGCCGCGCCCCGGGTCGCGACGCGCAACACCCACGGCACGGGCTGCACGCTGAGCTCGGCGTGCGCCGTGCTACGGCCCGTGCACGACGGCTGGGAGCCCGCGGTGCGCGCGGCGAAGACCTACCTCACGGAGGCGCTGCGCGCGGCGGACGACCTCGTGGTGGGGGGCACCGGGACGGCGGCCGGGCCGTGGCGCGGCCACGGCCCCGTCCACCACGGCTTTGCCACCGCCTTGTCGCCTACGCCGTCTTGAGGATCTCCGCGGCCCGCGCCCGGGCCCAGGCGTCGGCCTCCAGCACGCCCTCGACCGACCCCGGATCGCCCGCGCCCGTCGCCGCGTGCGCCTCGACGACGGCGGCCACCGTGTCGACGATGTCGAGGAAGCCGATGGTGCCGTCGTGGAAGGCGTCCACGCAGACCTCGTTCGCCGCGTTGTAGACCGCGGGGAACGTCGCGCCGGCCTCACCGACCTGTCGTGCCAGGCGGACGGCGGGGAAGGCGTCGTCGTCCAGCGGCGCGAACTCCCAGGTGGCGGCCTGCGTCCAGTCGATCCCCACGTCGACGTCGGGCAGGCGGTCGGGCCAGGACAGGCCGAGGGCGATGGGCACGAGCATCCGCGGCGGGCCGGCCTGCGCGATGGTGGACCCGTCCACGAACTCGACCATGGAGTGGATCATCTGCTGCGGGTGCACCACCACGTCGATCGCGCTGAACGGGAGGTCGAACAGCAGGTGCGCCTCGATGACCTCCAGGCCCTTGTTCACCAGGGTCGCGGAGTTGGTGGTGACCACGCGCCCCATCGCGAAGTTGGGGTGCCGCAGGGCCTGCGCGGGCGTGACCTCGCGCAGCTCGTCGCGGGTGCGTCCCCGGAAGGGCCCGCCGCTCGCGGTCACCACGAGCTTGCGCACCTCGGACGCCGACCCCGAGCGCAGTGCCTGGGCGATGGCCGAGTGCTCCGAGTCCACGGGCACGATCTGGCCCTCGTGCCGCACGGCCGCCGTGACCAGCGCGCCGCCCACCACCAGCGACTCCTTGTTCGCGAGCGCCAGCGTCGATCCGGCCTCCAGCGCGGCGAGCGTGGGGCGCAGTCCGACCGAGCCCGTGATGCCGTTGAGCACGACGTCGCTGCCGCGGCCGGCCAGCTCGGTGGCGGCGCCGGGCCCGGCGAGCACCTCGACGCCGTCGGCCCCCGCCTCGGCGAGCAGGGCGGTCAGCGCGGGGCGGGCGGCGTCGTCGGCCACGGCGACGGCGCGGACGCCGAGGGCGGCCGCCTGGCGCGCGAGGAGCGGCAGGTCCGTGCCGCCGGCGGACAGCGCGTCCACGCGGAACCGGTCGGGGTTGCGCCCGATGACGTCGACGGCCTGGGTGCCGATGGAGCCGGTGGAGCCGAGGAGGGTGACGCTTCGCATGGGGCCATCCTGTCAGGCCCGGCGGGCGGGTCTCAGCCCTCCCCGGGCTGCCCCGCCCGCCCGCGGCCGAACATGCGCCACCCGCGGACGACGCCGCGCGGGTCGGGGACGGGGTCGCCGTCGGCCTCCCAGCCGGCGTCGCCGTCGAGCGGCACCACGTGGAGCCCGAAGTCCGCGAGGATCACCGGGATGGCACGGATCGCCGCGCGGTCCTTCTCCCGGTCCGCCTCGGACAGCTCGTCCCAGGGGCGCAGGTCGGGGTGCAGGCGGCGGGCGTCGTCCCGCTGCGGCCCGTAGGTCCAGCCCGCGGCCACCTTCTCGGCCGTCCAGCGGTCGTGCTCGTCCACGGCCCGCGCGTCCACGACGGGTTCCGGGATGCGACCGTGCTCGGTGCCGCGGGCGGGCGCGACCGTGCAGCCCATCTGGCGCAGCCGGTCCGGGATGGCCCGCACCTGGGCGCGGTTGGCGGCGCGCAGGTCGTCGGACAGCTCGGCCCAGGAGACCATGGCCGGCGTGCTCTCCCAGGCCACGCCGGCCGCGCGCTGGTTGCGCAGGTAGGTCAGGTGCGCCGAGACTGCCATGAGGTCGTAGACGTCGTCGTGCACCAGCGCGCCGGGTGCCGTCGCGCGGCGCAGCAGCGTGCCCGGTTCGACCACGTCGAGCCGTCCCCCGAGGTCGTCGAGGATGGCGCCGTCGTGCGTGCCGAACAGGCCGCCCAGCCCGGCGAGGCGGTTGAGGCGCAGCACGACGGCGCCCTCGCTCGCCCGCCACAGGTCGCTGTCCCGCAGTGCCTCGCGCAGGGCGTCGCCGTCGTCGTCGTGGCAGACGTAGATCCGCGCCGGGACGCCGATCGCACGCACGTCGGCGAACGTCTCGACCGGGACCAGCCGGCAGGCCGCGCGGACGGCGGGCCAGCGGGCGTGCAGCGCGCGGGCGGCGTCGTGCGCGCCGGGCCCCACCAGGGTGACCGTGAGCGGTTCGCCGCCCGAGGCGATCTCGACGCTCCGCAGCCGCGCGAACGCGACCACGAGCGCACGGCCGAACGTGCCGTGCCCGACCACCGAGACGTGCGGCGCGTCCCCGCGCACCACGAGCCGGTCGCGGCGGGCCAGGGAGCGGGCGACCAGCTCGCCGAGCGTGAAGAAGTCGACGCCGGGCTGGGGGTGGCTCAGGTGCCGCGCCTGGAGGGCCAGGGCGAGCTCGGGGTCGCTGACGTGCGCGTTGAGCCGCAGGCCGGGCAGGTCGGCGTTCCGGTCCACGCGGTTGGCGACGGCCACGGTGAGCACGTTGACGCCGGGCTCGTCGTCCTCGGCCTCGCAGGCGTACAGGACCGCGGCGCCGGCCACCCCCGCGTCGCGCAGGGAGTCGGCGTCGCCCGTCGCGGTCCGCACCACCAGGGCGCCCCGGGCCGCGAGGGCCTCGGCGATGAGGTCGGCGGCGGGCGTGCGGCCCACCACGATCGCGTGCCCGCGCATCCGGCGCGTCCGCATCAGCGCGAACTGGTCGGCGAACAGCGAGCGCACGGCCTCGAACACGGCGTAGCCGGTGGCGACCGGGGCCAGGAAGCGGGCGGCCTGGAGCTGCCAGGGCAGGTCGCCGCCGTCGTTGGTGGCCTCGGCGCCGAGCACGAAGAGCTGGACGGAGTAGTAGACGACGTCCCAGCCCGTGGTGCCCCAGGCGAAGCCGGGGTCGGTCCGGTAGACCGCGAAGCCCCACAGCCCCAGGCCGAACGCGACGCCGAACAGCCCTGTGAAGCCCGCGCGCACCCAGGAGCGGCGCATCCGCAGCCGCCGGGTACCGCCGCTCGGACGGACGAGCTCAGGTGCCGCCATCTCCCGCCTCCCTCAGCCGACCGTGCATTTCACCACGAAAGTGGCTACGGTCACGACCTGCGGCGACACTACACACCGGGGAGGTCTTTCCACCGGTCCACGACCTTCGCCGTGGAAGGGCCGCGGGGTCGAGGATGTCCGAACGGCGAGCTCGCTCCCTGTTTCCCGCCCACCGGGCGCACGCGGCACCGCGCACCGACCGGTACGACGCCTTTCTCTCCTACAGCCGTGACTCCGACGGCGAGTTCGCGCCCGCGTTCCACGCACAGCTCCTCGACTTCGACCGCCGCGAGGGCGTGCCGGACCTGAACGTGTTCCTGGACCGGACCGGGCTGGCCAACAACCCGAGCCTCTGGGACTCCATCCAGCGCAAGCTGGAGCGCTCGGACTACCTCATCCTGTTCGCGTCCGAGGGCGCCGCGAGCTCGCACTACGTGGCCAAGGAGGTCGCCTGGTGGCTCGACCACCGCGAGCCCGAGACCCTGCTGGTGGCGCTGACCAGCGGCAAGATCGTCTGGGACCAGACCAGCGGCGAGATCGACACGATCAGCACCACCGCGCTGCCCGCGCCGCTGGCGCACCGGATCGACCACGAGCCCAAGTGGACCGACCTGACGCGGCTGCGCCAGCGCCGGTTCTGGCGGCACCACCCGGACCGCCCCACGGCGCTGGCCGAGCTGGTGGCCCCGCTGCGCGGCCCCGACGTCAGCACCGAGGAGATCCTCAGCGCGCACATCGCCCGGCAGAGCTCCGTCGGGCTGCGCAACCGCCTGGTGAGCACGGCCCTCGGGGCCGCCCTGGTGCTAGCCGTCGGCGCGACCGGCGTGGCGGTCCGGGAGGCGACCCGGGCGAACGAGGCGGTCAACGCCAACGCGGCCCACCTGCTCGGGGCGACGTCGCACGTGGTGCACCAGGACGACCCGGCCACCGCACAGCTCCTGGCCGTCGAGGCGGTACGGCGCCTGCGCGACGGGCAGACCCGTACCGCGCTGTTCAACGCTGTCACGGCGAACGAGCCGGCCGACCCCTACCTGCTGCGCACCGTCGACGTGCCCGAGGAGACCGAGCTGGCCGACGTCGCGCCGACGAGCACCGGCGTGGTCGGCCGCACCGGCACGGGCGACCTCGTGCGCTGGAACCCCGACGACGGCGCCCCCGAGGTGCTGCGCGGCGACCGCACCCCGTTCGGCACCGTCACCGGCCCCGGGCGCACGGGGCCCGCCGTGGCGGGCAGCGCGGACGGGACGGTGGTCGCGGCCGTCGACGACCTCGGCGTGACGGTGGGCCGGTTCGGCCCGCTGCCCGAGGGCAGCACCAGCCGCCAGACCCACCTCGACCTGCCCGGCGCGACGGCGGTCGCCGTGACCCCCGCCGGCGACACCCTGCTCATCGCGTGGCACGACGCCGCCACCGACCGGGACCGGATCGGCAGCATCAACCTCACCGGCCGGGACCTGGCGGTCCTGGAGTCGGACGACGGCTCGCTGCGCCCCCACGAGCAGCACCTCGCGTTCCGCAGCAAGGTCGGCACGAACCTGTCGGTCACGTCGCTGGCGGTCGGCTCCAGCCGCACCGTGGCCGTGGCGGACGCCGCCGCGGGCACGCTCGAGGTCCGCGGCCTCGACACCCTGGAACCGGCCGCCGACGCACCCGTCGACCTGCCCGCGGACGCCGTCCCGTCGCCCTCGCTGCGCGACTGGGCGGCGCTGACTCCCGACGGCTCCGGCGTCACCGTGCACCACTGGGCGGACGGCACGGCGCGGACGGCCGACTGCCCGGTCCCGCGCGCCTGGCGACACCCGCAGATGGTCGCGATCGACGACGGCGCCACCCGCGCCCTGGTCGCCACCGACGACGGGCTCGTCGTCTGCGAGATCTCCGCCGGCACCGACGTGCACCGCACCTGGCACCTGTCCGGCGTCCGGCGGACCGGGCCGCCCGTCCTCGTGGGGACCGACCGCGTGGCCGTGGCGACGGACGGGCGGATCGCACTGTGGAGCACCGCCGGCACCGACGGGGACCTGCCGCTGCCGCCCGCGGCCGGAAAGGTCGCGACGTCGGCGCCGGACCATGCCGCCGACGGGCCCACGGCGGTGCTGGCGACCTACCGCGACCCGGAGACCCGGCAGGTGAGCACCGCCGCCGCCTGGTCCGACGGCACCGTCACCATCCACGGCCTCGGCACGGTGACCCTCCCCGCCGGCAGCCCCGACACCGGCAGCCCGCTGCTGCCGGTCTGGCTCGACGGCGACCGGCTCCTGCTGATCGCGCCCGACGGCACCGCCTACCGGACCCAGGGCGGGACCGTCGCCGGGTACGAGGCCGGGTTCCGCGACCTCGTCGCGCCGGGCCTCGACGGCGGCGACCCCGCCTGCGCGACCGTCGTCAGCGCCCAGCGCACGCGCGACGACGTGCTGCTGGTCGACGCCTGCTCCGGGCTGCACCTGCTCGACGCGGACCTGGAGGAACGGGCGGTGCACGTTCCGGGGCCGCTGGGCAGCACGCCGCGGCTGGAGACCGAGTGGGCACAGCCCGGCCGCGTCGCCGTCACCGACGACGGCCTGCGGGTCGCCGTCGCACCCCGCGACTTCTCCCTGCGGGTCGCCGACCTGGACGCGGTCGCCCGCGGCGAGCGCGACGTCTGGACGGTGCGCGGCAGCAGCGTGGCGCAGGTACGCCTGATCGGCAGGCGCGACGGCTCCGGCACGCTGCCGGACCAGCTCGTCACCCTGGGCCTGGACTCGGCGGTGCGGCTGCGCGGCGTCGACGACGGCTCCGACCCACGGAGCCTGGACCTCGCCGGCACCTCCGGCGACGTCCTGGCGGTGCTGCCGGGACCGAACCTCGTGGCGCGGAACCAGGGCCCGGCGCTCGCGTTCTTCGACATCGAGACCGGGCAGAAGGTCGGGGAGCTCGCGACCCGGCTCTACTCCCCCGGCGGCACCGTGGCGGCGAACGACGTGCACGCCGCCGACGGCCAGCTCCTGGTGGTCCAGGACCACGGGGTCACGACCGGCTGGACGTTCTCGGACGACCAGATGATGGCCCGCGCGTGCGCCATGGCGGGCCGTGAACCCACGGCGGCGGACATGCCGGACGGCGTGCCCCTGTCGAGCACCCCCACCTGCCCCGCAGCCCGCTGAGTGCTGGGTATTCGCCCTCCTGGCACACCTAGAAGGGCGAATGCCCAGCACTCACGGTGGGGCGGGTCAGGATTCCAGGCGGGTGGCTTCCTTGTCCGTCTCGTCCGCCTCGTCGTCGCGGCCCTCCTTGCGCAGGACGCCGGACAGCGAGCGCATCGAGGTCACCGCGTCGCTCTTGACGAGGTCCGACGTGGTGCCCCGCAGCTTGCCCCACAGGCTCATCGCCTCCTCGGCGACCTCCAGCACCTGCGACCGCTCCTTGCCGCCGAGCGTCGACGTCGTGAACGTCTCCAGCGCGTGCTCGAGCACCTCACGCTGCTTGTTCGGGTCGTCGTCGTCCAGGCTCTTGTAGAGCTGGACGGCCTCGCCCATCAGCTTGGTGGTCGGCTTGTCCTGGTCCTTCGCAGCGGCCTGGCTGCCGAACGACAGCAGCGCCACGGCCAGACGTGACACCGTGCTGCCGGTCTCGCCGGGCAGCTTCTCCGCGCCCGAGGCCACCAGCTGGTGCAGCCGGGCGGCGGTGCGCGTCTCGAGGTTGTCCTCACGCTCCGGGGCCTGGCCCTCCGCCGGGGCCGGGCTCGCGGCCGGCGTCGTGCCGGCCTCCTGCTCGGCGACCGGTGCCGCCGTCTCGACGGCCGGTGCCGGCTGCGGCGCCACCTCGGGCGCCGTCTCCCCTGCTGCGGTGACCTGCGCCGCCTGTGCCTCCTGAGGCAGTGCGTCCGTGCTCACTCGTTCCTCCTGTCCACGGTGCGACGAAACTACCAGAACGGGCGTTCAGTCCGGTATGCACCGCGACGCGCCCGTAGACGGCGCGCGCGCACGCCCGCCACGGCGTCCACCCGGTACCGTCGGCGGCCATGGAGACCACCATCCGGACCTGGTCCCGCAGCGCGGCCCGCGACCTCCTCGGGCGCGCCCGCGCCCGGCACGCCCTGGGCTCGGACGCACTGACGGAACGCGCCGCGGCACCCGAACGGGTACGAGCCGCCTACCGCGCCGCCCGTGACGCCACGGTGCTCGCGGAGCTCGCCGAGGTACCCACCGACCGGATCCGTGAGGTCAGCACCGGGCGCCTGCGGGTCGGACCCGTGGAGGCCGCCGGGTTCCGCACCGTCGCCCAGGTGCTGGAGGCGACCGCGCCGGAGCTCGAGGCCGTGGCCGGCGTCGGCCCGCGCACCGCCAGGCTGCTCCAGGACGCCGCGCGGCAGATCTTCGACGCCGTCGACGCCGCGCTCACGTTCCGCATCGCCCACGCCCCCGCCGACCCGCTCGCCACCGGCCTGGTGCGCGCCCTGCACGCCCACGAGCAGGTCGCCCGGTTCTTCGACGCCTGGGGCGAACGGCTCGACGTCGACGTGCCCCGGCTGGCCGACCTCGAGCAGGCCGGCGCCGTGCGCGGCACCCTGGTCCGGCGTCTGTTCGCCGGCCGCGACCGCACCGCGACGGCC
Organism: Promicromonospora sp. MS192; assembly: GCF_049532985.1. Classification (GTDB taxonomy): domain Bacteria; phylum Actinomycetota; class Actinomycetes; order Actinomycetales; family Cellulomonadaceae; genus Promicromonospora. Next base: position 2,913,615 of record NZ_CP186693.1, read on the forward strand.
GACGCCGCCCTGACCGACCTGGACCGGACCGTCGAGGGCCTCGACCGCTCCGGTGTCACCGACGCCCTGCGCCGCCTGGACCAGGCGCTGACCGGGACGCCGGACGAGGAGGTGTGGCGCGACTACGAGCTCCGCGCCGCCGCCTACTACACAGCGCTCGGCGACCTGGTCGACCTCGGCGTCGACGTCGAGGCCGCGGAGGGCTACCTGCCCGAGGAGGTCGTCGACCAGGTCACGAACCAGGATCTGGACACGTCCCTGCTGACCGTCTCGCTGCGCGGGTACCAGGCGTTCGGCGCCCGCTACGCGCTGGTGCAGCGCCGCACGATCCTCGGCGACGAGATGGGGCTCGGCAAGACCGTCCAGGCCATCGCGACCATGGCGCACCTCGCCGCCCACCGCCGCCGGCACTTCCTCGTCGTCTGCCCCGCGAGCGTCGCGTCGAGCTGGGGCCGTGAGGTCGCGGCGCACTCCCGCCTGCCCGTGCGCGTGCTGCACGGCGAGGACCGGGACGACGGCATCCGTGCGTGGGTGGCCGACGGCGGCGTCGGCATCGTGACCTTTCCCCAGCTCGGGCACGTGCGCGCCGACGGGATGCCCCGGCCGGCGCTGCTCGTCGTGGACGAGGCGCACTACGTCAAGAACCCGCGGGCCCAGCGCTCGGAACGGGTCGCGGCCTGGTGCCGGACCGCCGAACGGGTGCTGTTCATGACGGGCACGCCCATGGAGAACACGGTGGACGAGTTCCGCAGCCTCGTGCGATACCTCAAGCCCGAGGTCGCGGAGTCGATCGACCCGGCGGCCGGCCTGGCGGGCGCCGCGGCGTTCCGGCGGTCGGTCGCCACCGTGTACCTGCGGCGCAACCAGGAGGACGTGCTCACGGAGCTGCCCGAGCTGGTGCAGGTGGACGAGTGGGAACGGTTCGGCAGGCACGACGGCGCCGCCTACCGGCGGGCGGTCCTGAAGCGCTCGTTCGCGGACATGCGCCGGGCGGCGTTCGTCGAGGCCCCCGAGCCGACCGCGAAGCTGGTGCGCCTGCGCGAGATCGTCGCCGAGGCGATGGACAACAACCGCAAGGTCGTCGTCTTCTCGTTCTTCCGGGACGTCATCGAGCGGGTGCTGGCCGAGCTCGGCCCGCTCGCCGTCGGCCCCATCACGGGCTCCGTGCCCGCGCGGCGGCGGCAGGAGCTGGTGGACGAGTTCACGCGCTCGCCCGAGCCCAAGGTGCTGGTGAGCCAGATCGAGGCGGGCGGCGTGGGCCTCAACATCCAGGCCGCGTCCGTGGTGATCCTGTGCGAGCCCCAGGTCAAGCCGACCGTCGAGGCACAGGCGATCGCCCGGGCGCACCGGATGGGTCAGGTCCGCACGGTGCAGGTGCACCGGCTGCTGGTCGAGAAGAGCGTGGACGAACGGCTCCTGGAGATCCTGGGCACCAAGGCCGAGCTGTTCGCCGAGTACGCGGGGCGGTCGACGGTGGCGGTGGCCCCGGGCGCCACCGACGTCGCCGACACCGAGATCGCCCGGCGGATCGTCGAGCAGGAGCGGGCACGGCTGGGCGAGGAACCGGCGGCCTGACCGACCGCTCTTTCCTCGCGGACCGGCTCGCCACCTGCTGAGATAGGGGCATGCCGGCCACCACTTTCACCCGGGGTCCCGTCCGCGCCGCCGAGCGCTCGCCCGCACCCGACCTGGCGCGCGGCTTCATGCTGCTGCTCATCGCGATCGCCAACACGCCCTACTACCTGTGGGCCAGCGAGATGAGCGCCGGCGCGTCCCACCCCAGCGACGGCTCGGCGATCGACAAGGTGGCCGACTTCCTCATCATCGTGCTCGTGGACCTGCGGACCTACCCCATGTTCGCGTTCCTGTTCGGCTACGGCATGATGCAGCTCTACAACCGCCAGACGGCCTCCGGCACCTCGCCGGACACGGCGCGGCGGCTCCTGCAGAAGCGCAACGGGCTGCTGCTCGCGTTCGGGTTCGTGCACGCGGCCCTGCTGTGGATGGGCGACGTGCTCGGCGCCTACGGCCTGGCCGGGCTGCTCATGGTGTGGCTCTTCTTCCAGGTCAAGGACCGCACCCTGCTCGTGTGGACGTGGGTGCTCGGCGGGCTGCTGACGATCGGCACGGCGTTCGCGGTGGTCGGGGCCTGGTTCACGGCGCAGCTCCCCGCGGACGACCCGGTCGCGCGCGAGCTGGCGGCCGGTTTCGCGACCTCCACGGGCGAGTCGATGACCACCACGTCGTACCTCGCCTCCATCAGCGAACGCCTGGCGTTCTGGGTCCTCGGGACGGTGGGCCAGGGCGTGCTCATGCTCGTGGTCCCGATGATGCTGCTGCTCGCCTTCTGGGCCGGCCGCCGCCGCATCCTGGAGAACCCCGGTGACCACCTGCCGCTGCTGCGCAGCGTGGCCGTGGTGGGCCTCACCATCGGCTGGCTCGGGCCGCTGCCGTCTGCGCTCGACCACGTCGGCGCCTTCGGCGTGCCGGACCACGCGGCCTGGGTGTTCCTCCCCGTCCAGGTGCTGACGGGCTTCTTCGGCGGGCTGGGCTACGTCGCACTGTTCGGCCTGATCGGCCACCGCGTGGCGCAGCGGCGTACCGGCACGCCGTCCGGCAACCTGTTCCTCACCGACGGGCCGTTCGCGGGCGCCGTCCAGGCGGTCGGCAAGCGGTCGCTGACCTCCTACCTGCTCCAGTCGGTGCTGTGCGCCCCGGTGCTCGCCGCGTGGGGCCTGGGGCTGGGCCAGCACCTCGGCTCGGCGAGCATGCTGCTGTACGCCGTCCTCGTGTGGACCCTGACCGTGGCGTTCGCCGTCTGGCAGGAACGCACCGGCCGGCGCGGCCCGGCCGAGGTGGCGCTGCGCCGGCTGGTGTACGGCAGGCCCGTGCAGGCACCCGCGGCGTGACACGCACCCGGCTGGACGAGCCTGCCGCCTGAGATTTTCACCCTTTTTCGTCGCGACCCCCGCGCTGACCTGGTGTGATGTCCCCATGTCAACAACCGTCCTGATCAGGGGACCCGTCCAGGCCGCCGAACGATCGCCCGCGCCGGACCTGGCCCGCGGCTTCATGCTGCTGCTGATCGCGATCGCCAACACGACGTACTACCTGTGGGGCTCGGAGATGAATCCCGGGACGTCACACCCCCGGGACGGCTCGTCGGTCGACAAGGTGGCCGACTTCCTGACCATCACGCTCGTCGACATGCGGACCTACCCCATGTTCGCGTTCCTGTTCGGCTACGGCATGATGCAGCTCTACCACCGCCAGGTCGCCTCAGGGACCCCGGACGCCACCGCCCGCGGCCTCCTGCAGAAGCGCAACGGGCTGCTCCTCGCCTTCGGGTTCGTGCACGCCGCACTGCTCTGGATGGGTGACGTGCTGGGCGCCTACGGCCTCGCGGGCCTGCTGATGGTGGCGTTCTTCTTCCGGGTGAGGGACCGCACGCTGATCGTGTGGACGTGGGTGCTCGGCGCACCGGCGGCGCTGCTCGTGGTGCTCTCGGCCGTCGCCGCGGGGTTCATCGCACAGCTCCCGGCCGACGACCCCACGGCACGACAGATGGCGGCCGACTTCCTGCCCTCCGACAGCGAGTCGGTGTCCACCACGTCGTACCTCGCCTCGATCGGCTGGCGGCTGGCGTACTGGACCTTCGGCACGGTCGGGCAGGGCGTGCTCACGCTCGTGGTCCCGGTGATGCTGCTGCTCGCCTTCTGGGCCGGCCGCCGCCGCATCCTGGAGAACCCCGGCGAGCACCTGCCGCTGCTGCGCCGCGTGGCCGTCGTAGGCCTCACCATCGGCTGGCTCGGGCCGCTGCCCGCAGCCCTCGACCACATCGGTGCCATCGGCGTCCCGGACCACGCCGCCTGGGTCTTCATGCCCGTGCAGATCCTCACGGGCTTCTTCGGCGGGCTGGGCTACGTGGCGCTGTTCGGCCTGATCGGCCACCGCGTGGCGCAGCGGCGTACCGGCACGCCGTCCGGCAACCTGCTCCTCACCGACGGGCCGTTCGCGGGCGCCGTCCAGGCGGTCGGCAAGCGGTCGCTGACCTCCTACCTGCTCCAGTCCGTGCTGTGCGCCCCGGTGCTCGCCGCCTGGGGGCTCGGGCTGGGCCAGCACCTCACGTCGTGGACCATGCTGGTCTACGCCGTGCTCGTGTGGGGGCTGACCGTGCTCTTCGCCGTCTGGCAGGAACGCACCGGCCGGCGCGGCCCGGCCGAGGTGGCCCTCCGCCGCCTGCTGTACGGCCGCCCGGGTGTCCCGACGACGTGAGGGCCGCGCCGACGTGAGGTGCACGGCGACGTGAGGTGCCGCGACCACGTGAGTGCCGCGACCACGTGAGGTGCGCTTCTACCCAGTCATTGCGCCCGGAAACCACGCCTGGCATGGGCGCAATGACTGGGTAGAAGCGCACTTCGGGGCGAGACGCCGATGGCGGAGCCGGACCGGGCGGCGACGGGCCGGACGGCGACTGGTCGGGCGGCGGCGAGCCGGGGGTGACGAGCCGGACGGCGTCAAGCCGGATCGGGCAGGATGGAGCCCCCCGGATCAGGTCAGACCGGGAACGAGTCGACCGGCTCGTCCTCGCCGTCGCCGTCCGTGTCCACCGAGATGGTGCGCGTGCCACCGGCGGTCTCCATGACGACGTCGGGGCGCCCGTCGCCGTCGGTGTCGTACAGCTCGACGTCGGGCACGCCGTCGCCGTCGTAGTCCTCGAACTGGGCGTCCACCACGCCGTCGCCGTCGGTGTCGGCGACCTCGACGTCGGTCACGCCGTCCCCGTCGAGGTCGAACTTGCCGGGCTTGTCGGCCAGGAACTCGGACACGTGCTTCTCCTTGCGCTGTGCTTGCTCGTCGTGCCGTCCACGTGGTCGTGGCCGCTCCCCCGATCATGCACCACGCGCGGCCCGGGCCGGGCGACCGGCAGACGTATCGAGAATTTCACCCTCTTCCCCTCGCGGGTGAAATACCAGGACGCATAGATTCACCCCATGCTGATCCAGGTACGCAAGACCCGTCGCCGTGGCGCCCTCCTGGCCGCCACCACCTGCGCGCTCCTGGTGGCCTCGGGCAGTGCCGTCGCGGCCGTCACCCCGGGCACCGGTTCCGACCCGGCCGCGCAGGCCTGGTCCGTCGACCTCGCCACCCTCACCGCCGACGACACCGGGGTGCGCCACTCCGGCGGTGCCCTCCGCCTCTCCTCCCCCGCGGACGACGGCGCCGCTGCCCCTGCCGAGGACGGCGCCGCCACGCCCACCGCCGAGGCCCCCGCCCCGGTGCCGGACGCCGGCACGCAAGCCACGACGCCGGACGCCGGCACGCAGGCCACCGGGCCCACGGGGCCCACCGAGCCCGCCGCCGCACCGTCCGCCACGGCGGACCAGGAGCGCTCCGGACAGCTCGTCGCCCCGCCGGTGACCCTCGACGAGCCCGCCGGGAGCGTCACGGCCGAGGTCGACGCCACGACCCCGCACGGCACGTCGGTCCTGGTCGACGTGCGCGCCCGCCTCACCGAGCAGGGCCCCGACGCCTGGACCGAGTGGGTCCCGGCGGGCTCGACGCTGCCCGCGGCGTCCGGCACGGTGCAGGCACGGGTCACGCTCGTCGGCGCGCAGGCCGTGGGGCCGACGGTCCGCGAGGTGACGCTCACGCCCGCGGCTCCCCGGTCGCGGTCCCTCCAGGACGTCGAGGCGGAGTCCGCGACGACGTCCGCCGCCGACGTGTACCGCGTCTTCGCCACCCGCGAGGGCCTCGTGGGCGGGACCACGGCGAACGGGCACGTCATCACCCAGCGCGACCACTTCGTGGCACTGCCGTCGCGGCGCGGGCTGTCGGCGAACAGCTCGGGCAGCTACTCGGTGCGGGTGTGCGCGGCCAGCACCGGCCGGTGCGCGTACGCCCCCGTGTGGGACGTCGGCCCGTGGAACACCACCGACGACTACTGGAACCCGGCGAGCACCCGCCAGTCCTGGACGGACCTTCCGCAGGGCCGCCCTCAGTCGCAGGCCGCGTACGAGGACGGTTACAACGGCGGTCTCGACGGGTTCGGCCGCCGGGTCGCCAACCCGGCCGGCATCGACCTGGGCGACGGCACCTTCTGGGACGGCCTCGGCCTGACCGACAACGCGTGGACCACCGTGACCTATCTCTGGACGGGCAGCGGCCCGCGCGGGATCGTCCGCACCAGCGGCGGCCCCCTCACCGTCCGTTCCGGTCCCGGCACCGGGACCTCCGCGGTGGGGCTGGCGGGCAACCACGCGAACGTGGTGATCGAGTGCACTGCGACGGGCACCACCGTGACCGGCACCTACGGCACCACCAACGTGTGGAACCGCATCGGCCCGGGCAACTGGGTCTCGGACGCCTACGTCAACACCGGCTCGTCGGCCCCGGTCGCCCCGAGCTGCTGACGCGGGGAACGAGGTCGTACCCGCCGGGGTACGACCTCGTTCCGCCGGCGCCTCAGCGCGAGGCACGCCGGAGCAGGGCCGCGGGCGGGAGGGTGAGGGCGAGGGTCGCCACCGCGACCACCGCCGCGGCGAGCGGCGGGAGCGCCGCCACACCGCTCGCGGCGACGACGGCGGAGGCCAGCGCGGCGCCGACGGCGATCCCGCCGTTGAACAGCACCGGGATCAGGGCCCCGGCGAAGGAGCGACGCTCCGGTCCGGCCAGCCGCAGGATCAGCGTCTGTGCGAACGGCGGCATCCCGCCCGACGCCACACCCCACGCCACGACCACCGCGACGCCGACCGCGGGGTGCACGTCCACGGCCCCAGGCCCAGCAGGGTCAGTGCCGTGGCCCCCACGCTCATCACGAGGGCGGGCCCGCTGCGGTCGCCGAGCCGGCCTGCCAGGGCGACACCGACCGCCGACGCGATCCCGAAGACCAGCAGGAGGGTGCTCATCCCGCCCGGCAGCGCCTGGGCCGGCCCCTCCGTCAACCGGGTGACGTAGGTGTACGCGCCGTAGTGACCCACCAGCACCACCGCCACGAGCGCGGTCACCGCCAGCAGGGGCCCGGACCCGCTCCGCGTGCCGCCGACGGCGCGGCCGGCGGCGCCGATGTCCCCGACGCCGTCGTCCCCGGCGCCGCGGCCGGGCGTCGTCCCGTCGCTCGTGGTCCCGTGCCCCGCCGTCGCGGGGCCGCGTCCAGGCGTCCCTGCACCGTGCGCGGCAGGCTCCGCGGCCTGGTCGGGAGTCCCGGCGACCCGGCCGGGCGTCCCCGCGACCGCGAGCCGCACCGCCGCCGCGGCCACCAGGCTCAGGACGGCCAGGGCCCAGAAGGCGGCACGCCACCCCGCGGCGTCGGCCACGAGCCGCGCCAGCGGCGTGCCCACCACCATGCCCAGGGTCGCTCCGCCGAGCACCACCGCGATCGCGCGTCCGAGCAGGCGGTCCGGGACCAGGTCGGCCACGTGGGCGTTGGTGGTCGCCCACAGCAGCCCGACGGCGGCCGCCCCCACGACCCGGGCGCCCACCGCGACCGGATAGGTCGGCGCGAGCGCCGTGAGCACGGACGACGCCGCGAGGACGGCCAGGCCCCCGGCGATCACGGTGCGCCGGTCCCACCCGCGCGTGAGCCGCACCAGCGGAAAGCTCAGCACCACGACGACGGCCGCCCACATCGAGACGAGCAGGCCGGTGCTCGACTCCGCGACGCCCAGTCCCGCGCTCATCTGCGCGAGCACTGCCGTGGGCAGCATCTCCGCGGTGACCATGAGGAGCGTCCCTGTGCCGAGCACGAGGAGCGAGGGCCAGGGCAGACCGGCGGCGGGCGGTGCGGGGTCCGCCGGAAGGGTGTCGATGCTGGTGGTGGTGGCTGCAGTACGGCCTGTCGTGTCCATGCCCGCCACGCTAAAGTTTGACACTGGTGTCAATGTCAACCCCGGTGTCCATCCAGTGCGGAGGCAGGCCATGAAGATCGGTGAGCTCGCTGCCCGGACGGGCGTCACGACCCGTCTCATCAGGTACTACGAGCAGCAGGACCTCCTGGCGGCCGACCGTGCGCCCAACGGTTACCGCACCTACACGGAGGCCCACGTGGAGCGGGTGTCACGGGTGGCCGGGCTCGTCCAGGCCGGCATCCCGACCCGGCTCGTCAAGGTGCTGCTCGACGCCGAGGCCGCCGCCGACCGCCAGGACCCGACCTGCCCGCGCGAGGTCGCCGAGCAGCTCGCGACGGAGCTGGTGGGGGTCGAGGCGCGCATCGACTGCCTGACCAGGAGCCGGGACGCGATCCGCGGATTCCTGACGGCCACCCGGCACGAGGTGCTGCTGCGCGAGGCGCAGGAGGCGGCGGTACCGGCCTGACCCACCCGTGCCGCAGCAGACCTGGGGCCAAGACCTGGGGCCGAGACCTGGGGCCGAGACAGAGAAGAGCCGGAGCGCTAATCAGCGCTCCGGCCCCTGTCTTCCCGGCGCGGCCTACTCGACGCCGAGCAGGACCTCCACCGCGCGGCTCAGGAACGCGTCCACCGAGGCCTCGTCGTAGGCGTCCGCACCCCGGGCGCGGCCGAACGTGGCCGACCGGATGTCACCGGCCGTCAGCGGCTCCTGACGGTCGAAGTAGCCGATGAGACGGTCGCACATGTCGTCGACGTCGTCCTTGTCGTACCCCTGCGAACCGCGGTCGGCGGGCGCGAACTTCTCGCCGTCGGGCCGGCCCAGCCGCCCGTAGAGCGAACGTGCCCGCTCCGCGAGGGCGTTCATCCACGCCTGCTGACCGTGCGCCGCCGCGTACTCGGCACGCTGCCGGGCGATGAACGCCGCCTCGAGCCGGTCGAGCGCCGCGTCGACCTCGTGCGTGTTGTAGCCGCCCCGGGTCAGGTCGAACGTGGACGCCTGGATGTCCGCGCTCGTCAGCCTGTCCGCGGTGCGCCCCTCGTAGGCCTGCCGGGCGTGCTCGAAGAACTCGTCGACCTCGTCCTTGTCGTACCCCGTGCGCATCCGGGGAACGGTGTTGAACATCCCACTCACTCGTCGTCCTCCTCCGCCGCAAGCTGCCCGCAGGCGCCGTCGATATCGCTCCCGCGGGTATCACGGATCGTGGTCGGAATGCCGTGACCGCGCAATCGTGCCACAAACTCGTCCTCGACCTCACGGTCGCTCGCGGTCCAGATCGAGCCGGGCGTCGGGTTGAGCGGGATCGGGTTCACGTGCACCCAGCCGCGGCCGCGGGCGTTGAGCTTCTCGCCCAGGAGGTCGGCGCGCCAGCCGTGGTCGTTCATGTCCTTGATCAGCGCGTACTCGATCGAGACGCGGCGCCCGGTGACCTCGAAGTAGTTCCGCGCGGCGTCCAGGGCCTCGTCGACGCTCCAGCGCGTGTTGATGGGGACCAGCTCGGAGCGGAGGTCGTCGTCCGGCGCGTGCAGCGAGAGGGCGAGCGTCACGGGGATGCCCTCCTTGGTCAGCTTCTGCATCGCCGGGACCAGGCCCACGGTCGAGACCGTGATGTTGCGGGCCGACATGCCGAAGCCCTCCGGCTGCGGCGCGACCAGCGCGCGCACCGTCTCGATCACGGCCTTGTAGTTCGCCAGGGGCTCGCCCATCCCCATGAACACCAGGTTGTTCAGGCGGGTCGCGCCACCCGGGATCTCGCCGTCGGCCAGGGTGCGGAAGGCCGCGCGGACCTGCTCCAGGATCTCTGCGGTGGACAGGTTGCGCGTGAGGCCGAGCTGCCCGGTGGCGCAGAACGGGCAGGCCATGCCGCAGCCGGCCTGGCTGGACACGCACAGCGTGGTGCGCTGCGGGTAGCGCATGAGCACCGACTCGACCTTGGCGTCGTCGAACAGGTGCCAGAGGGTCTTGACCGTGGTGCCGCCGTCGGCCTCGAGCGTGCGCGTGGGACGGATCAGGGACGGGAACATCGTCGTCGCCAGGTCCTCGCGGGTCCGCGCCGGGAGGTCCGTCATCTTCGCCGCGTCGCTCGTGTAGTGCGTGAAGTAGTGCGTCATGAGCTGCTTGGCGCGGAATGCCGGCTCACCCGCCTCGACCACGGAGGCGACACGCTCCTCGGGCGTGAGGTCGGCGAAGTGCCGCGGCGGCTTGCCGCGACGGCGCGGGGCCATCTGCAGGGGGATCGCCGGGGTCTCGTCCGAGGGGCGGACGGTCGGCTGGGCAAGGGGAGTTTTCATCAGGCAACCACCGAGAGCACGAGGTAGACGAAGGGCGCTGTGATGACCAGCGAGTCGAGGCGGTCCAGCACGCCCCCGTGCCCCGGGAGCAATGAGCCCATGTCCTTCAATTCTAGGTCACGCTTGAGGAGCGACTCGGCGAGATCGCCCACCGTCGCTGTGATCGCGGTCATCACGCCGAGCGCGACGCCGAGCACCGGGCTCTGGCCCAGCCCGTACACCGCGCCGATCACCCCCACCGCCGTGGCCAGCACGATCGAGCCGGCCAGGCCCTCCCAGGACTTCTTGGGGCTGACGGTCGGGGCCAGCGGGTGCCGGCCGAGCAGGACGCCCGCGACGTACCCGCCGGTGTCGTTGGCGACCGCCAGGAGGATGAACAGCGCCACGCGGATCTCGCCGTCCGGCTGCGCGAGCATGAGCACCACGAAGCCCGCGAGGAACGGAAGGTAGGCCGCCGCGAAGATCGCCGCCGCCGAGTCGCGGACCGCGGCCAGTCCGGAGCCGTCCAGCGCACGCCACACCACCGTCGCCGCGACCGTCAGCACGAAGGCGACGAACAGCGCCTCCGCGCCGCCGCGGTAGGCGGACACGATCATGCCCGCGGCGCCCACGAACAGGGGCACCATGGGCAGCCGCAGCGCACGGCGCGCGAAGGCCTGTCGCAGCTCCCAGAGCCCCGCGCAGAGCAGGACGATCACGAGGAGGACGAACGGCTCGGGCCGCCAGTACAGCGACGCGCCGACGCCGCCGAGCAGGCCCACGCCGACGAGGATCGCGGCGGGCAGGTTACGGCCCGCCCGCGACTGCTTGGGGGCCGGTGCGGGCTCGGGATCTGAGGTCACGTGGGGGTGCGCGTCGTCTCGCTCGGTTCTCTCTCGGGGCGGTGCGGACATCAGACCTCGAGCAGCTCGCTCTCCTTGCTGGCGAGCAGCTGGTCGATCTGCTCGACGTGGCTCTTGGTGAGCTTGTCCAGCTCCTTCTCGGCGCGCGTGACCTCGTCCTCGCCGGCCTCGCCGTCCTTGACGATGCGGTCCAGCTCCTCCTTGGCCTTGCGGCGGATGTTGCGCACCGAGACGCGCGACTCCTCTGCCTTGGCCTTGGCGAGCTTGACGTAGTCGCGCCGCCGCTCCTCCGTGAGCGAGGGCAGCACGATGCGCACGACGTTGCCGTCGGTCGCCGGGTTGACGCCCAGGTCGGAGTCGCGCAGCGCCTTCTCGACGGCGGGCAGCGAACCCTTGTCGAACGGGGCGACCATCACCGTGCGGGCGTCCGGGATGTTGAACGACGCGAGCTGCTGCAGCGGCGTCGGGGCACCGTAGTAGTCCACGGTGATCTTGCTGAACATCCCAGCGTTGGCACGACCGGTGCGGATACCCGCGAAGTCCTCCTTGGCGACCTCGATCGCCTTCTCCATCTTTTCCTCGGCCTCGAGGAGGGTCTCGTCGATCACCACTGCTCCTTCATTCGTCTACGGGTGGTGCCTGGGCCACTCTACGGACACTTTGCCCGGCTACCGAAAGCTTCGCGCGTCCGGCCCGGCCGGGGCGCACGGTGCCGCGCGGGTCAGCGCGCGGTGATCAGCGTGCCGATCCGCTCGCCGGCGAGCGCACGGGTGACGTTCCCCTCGCCCTCCATGCCGAAGACCCGCATCTGGACGTCGTTGTCGCGGCACATCGCCAGCGCCGTGTCGTCCATGACGCCGAGCCGGTTCACCAGGGCGTCCGTGTAGGTCAGGTGGTCGAGCTTCTTCGCGTCCGGGTTGCGGCGCGGGTCGGAGTCGTAGACGCCGTCGACCCCGTTCTTGCCCATGACCACCTGCTCGCAGCCCGTCTCCAGGGCGCGCTGCACCGCCACGGTGTCGGTCGAGAAGTACGGCATGCCGGCACCCGCGCCGAAGATGACGACGCGCCCCTTCTCCAGGTGCCGGATCGCGCGCAGCGGGATGTACGGCTCGGCGACCTGGCCCATCGTGATGGCGGTCTGCACGCGCGTCTTGACGCCGGCCTGCTCCAGGAAGTCCTGCAGCGCGAGGCAGTTCATGACCGTGCCGAGCATGCCCATGTAGTCCGCGCGGGCGCGGTCCATGCCGGCCACGCTCAGCTCGGCGCCACGGAAGAAGTTCCCGCCGCCGACGACGATCGCGACCTGCACGCCGTCGCGCACGGCCACGCCGATCTCCTTCGCGATGCGGCGGACGACGTCGGCGTCCAGCCCCACGCTGCCCCCGCCGAACGCCTCGCCCGACAGCTTCAGCAGCACACGCCGGGCAGGGTTGCCTGCCGCGTCCACCGCCACGCCCTGGGTCGCCTCGTCACTCACTGGTCCGTCACCCTTCGTTCGACACTGCCGGGACGCTGCCCCTCCCGGAATACTGCCCGACTGACGGGCAACCCACCTCTGCGCAGGGGCACAGGCGTCCGGGCCGGTCACGACCGGCCCGCGTACAGGTCGGCCCGGCCCGCGCCGAAGCGCGGACCGGGCCGACCGGGATGCGTCAGGAACCGACGCGGAAACGCACGAACGAGTTCAGCGAGCCGTTCACGGAGGCGACGTGCTTGCCCACCGTGACCTTGGGGTCCTTGGCCAGCGGCTGGTCCACGAGCACGACCTCCTTGAAGAAGCCGTTCAGGCGACCCTCGACGATCTTGGGCAGCGCCGCCTCCGGCTTGCCCTCGTTCTTCGAGGTCTCCAGAGCGATCTCGCGCTCCTTCTCGACGACGTCCGCCGGGACGTCCTCGCGCGTGAGGTACTTCGGGGCCATCGCCGCGATGTGCTGCGCGACGTCCTTGGCCACGGCCGCACCGGCCTCGTCGGTGACGACGAGCACGCCGATCGACGGCGGCAGGTCCTTGGCCGTGCGGTGCAGGTACGTCGTGACCTTCGGGCCCTCGACGCGCGCGACGCGGCGCAGGGCGAGCTTCTCGCCCAGCGTGGCGCCCTGCGCGGCGATGAACTCCGCGACGGTGCCCTCGGGGGCGGGCGCGGCGGCGGCCGCGACCTCGTCCGCGGCACCGGCGGCGGCAGCGGCCTCCAGGACGGCGTCGGCCAGCGCGATGAACTTCTCGTTCTTGACGACGAAGTCCGTCTCGGCGTTCAGCTCGATCATGGTGGCGACCTGGCCGGCGGCGGTGTCCTCGACCTTGACGGCCACGAGGCCCTCGGACGTGGCGTTGCCCTCGCGCTTGGCGGCGCGCGCCAGGCCCTTGGTGCGGATGATCTCGATGGCCTTGTCGGCGTCGCCGTCGGCAGCGTCCAGGGCCTTCTTGACGTCGAGCATGCCGGCGCCGGTGCGCTCGCGCAGCGCCTTGATGTCAGCGGCGGTGTAGTTCGCCATTGTTCTGGTCCTCCGTGCAGTCGTGTTGTTCGTGGGAGGTCGTGCGACCTGAGGGCCGGTGCGTCGCCCGTGCCCCCGCGGGGGCCCGGGCGACGCGACAGGTCACTTCTCGGTCTCGGCCTCAGCCTCGGCCGGAGCAGCCTCGGCAGCCGGAGCGGCCTCGGTCGCCTCGGCGGCGGGGGCGGCCTCGGCCTCGGGGGCGGCGGCCTCGGCGGGCGCGGCCTCAGCCGGGGCGGCAGCCTCGGCCGGAGCCTCGGAGCCGGCCAGGAGCTCGCGCTCCCACTCGGCCAGCGGCTCGGCGGCGGCCTCGGCCTCGGCACCGGTCTTGGCACCGCCCGAGTGGCGCTGCATGAGGCCCTCGGCGGCGGCGTCCGCGATCACGCGGGTGAGCAGCGTGACGGAGCGGATCGCGTCGTCGTTGCCCGGGATCGCGTAGTCGACCATGTCGGGGTCGCAGTTGGTGTCGAGGATCGCCACGACGGGGATGCCCAGCTTGCGGGCCTCGTCCACCGCGAGGTGCTCCTTGTTGGTGTCGACGATCCACACGGCCGAGGGGACCTTGGCCATGTCACGGATGCCGCCCAGCGTGCGCGAGAGCTTGTCCTTCTCGCGACGCAGGACCAGGAGCTCCTTCTTCGTGAGGCCCGAGGCGGCCACGTCGTCGAAGTCGATCTCCTCGAGCTCCTTGAGGCGCTGGAGACGCTTGTGCACGGTGGTGAAGTTCGTGAGCATGCCACCGAGCCAGCGGTGGTTCACGTAGGGCATCCCGACGCGGGCGGCCTGCTCGGCCACCGGCTCCTGGGCCTGCTTCTTGGTGCCGACGAACAGGATCGAGCCGCCGTGGGCGACCGTCTCCTTGACGAAGTCGTAGGCGCTGTCGATGAAGTGCAGCGACTGCTGCAGGTCGACGATGTAGATGCCGTTGCGCTCCGTGAAGATGAAGCGCTTCATCTTCGGGTTCCAACGGCGGGTCTGGTGTCCGAAGTGGACACCGCTCTCGAGGAGCTGGCGCATGGACACGACGGCCATGACACGTCCTTTCGGTGCGGCCGGGATCGCCCCGGTGATTCCGCACGCATTTCAGGCGGCGCGGGGCGATGCCCCAGGCCGCGGTCGGGTTGAATCGGCACCACTGCTGCTCCGGTGCCCCTGGCGTCACGACGTGCCCGACGCCGACCCTCTGGGCCGGACCGCTGCCGGACGCGACTCGATGTGACGCGCGGTGTCGACCGGGTGCCCCTCGCCCAGGTGGGCCGCCGGCCGAAGGCCGTGGGTCCACCGGACGGAAGTTCATGCCGGTCGCGGGAGGAAGTCTACCCGACCAGCCCTTGCGACGAGGACCCGGCGGACGGGTCGCGACTGTGACATCGCCCGCCGGCGCGCACAGGCACCGGTGGTGGCGCCGACGGGCACCGAGCGTGACCACAGGAGCGGTTCGAGCCGCACTGTGCACAGGCGCGGGGAGAGGGCTGCGCACGGTGGCCGACGGCGGGCGATGCTCACCGCATGACGACATTCCCCCCTGGCCCCGGTGCCCCGTCCCGTGCACCTCGTCCTGTCGGCTCGGCCGTGCTCGGCCGCGGCACGCCTGCCCGAGCCGAGAGGACGATCGGAGTGCGGTCAGGCTTGGCCGCCCTCGCGCGGACCGTCCTGATCGCCGTCCTGCTCGTCGGGTCGACGGTGGGCGCGCCCGCCGCGGCGCTGCGCGCGGGACCCGACATGACGGTGCGCTCGGTACCCGGCAGCTCTCCGACCGGGTACGTAGCACCCGTCTCCGGTGTCGATCCACCGTCCGGCGTGGAGCGGTCGTTCGACCCGCCCGAGCACGAGTGGGGTCCCGGCCACCGGGGCGTGGATCTCACGGCGGCGGTCAGCGCCGACGTGGTGTCCCCTGGCCCGGGCGTCGTCACGTTCGCGGGGCCGGTGGCGCGCCGCGGCGTCGTCGTGGTCACGCACCCCGACGGCCTGCGCAGCAGCCTGGAACCGGTCACGGCGTCGGTAGCGGTCGGGACCGCCGTGGCGGCGGGGACCGTCATCGGCACGGTGGAGGGCGACGGCGCGGGCGACAACGTGTCGGCGAACCACTGTGCGCCGCGGTCGTGCGTGCACTGGGGCGTCCGGCGCGGCGAGCGGTACATCGATCCGCTCACGCTCCTGGACCGTCCGCCCATCGTGCTCCTCCCGGACCGGTGACGGTGAGCAGTGGGGACCCGGCCATCTCCGTGTGGCCGGCTTCGTGCGGCCGGCTTCGTGCGGCCGGCTTCGTGCGGCCGGCTTCGTGCGGCCGGCTTCGTGCGGCCGGGTGGACGTCGAGGTGATCGGCGACCCGGTCAGGCGCGTGGGAATGCCTGGGCGTAGACGCTGCGCAGGCGCTCGGCGTCGACGTGGGTGTAGCGCTGGGTCGTCGCGAGGTTGGCGTGCCCCAGCACCTCCTGCACGGCGCGCAGGTCCGAGCCGCCCTGCAGCAGGTGCGTCGCCGCCGAGTGCCGCAGCGCGTGGGGTGCCACGTCGTCGACCCCGGCCTGGGCCGCGAGGCGGTGGATCGCCTCACGCACCTGCCGCTGCCCCCAGCGTCCGCCGCGCTCCCCCACGAGCAGCGCGTCGCCCGTCGTGGCGGTCACGAGCGCGGGTCGCCCGTCGGACAGCCAGGCCTCGACCGCGCGCGCCGCCGGGATGCCGAACGGCACCACGCGTTCCTTGCCGCCCTTGCCGAGCACCCGCACGAGGCGGTCCCGGGCATCGACGTGCCCGACGTCGACGGACACCAGCTCGCCCACCCGGATCCCCGCGCCGTACAGCAGCTCGGCGGCGACCCACGACCGCAGTGCAGCAGGACGTGTCGCCTCGTCGGCCTCGTCGGCGACCGCCCGGGCGCCGTCGAGCAGGCGGCCGGCGGCGTCCACGTCCAGCACGGTCGGCAGCGTGCGCGGGACCTTGGGACTGGCCAGGCGCGACGACGGGTCCACGGGCACGAGCCCGGCGCGGTGCGCCCAGCGCAGGAACGCACGTGCGGAGGCCCCCCGGCGCGCGAGCGTCGAGCGGGCGAGCCCACGGTCGGACTGGGAGGCCAGCCAGCCGCGCAGCAGGGTGAGATCGATCGCGTCGAGACGCGTGGTGCCGTGGCGCATCGCGTAGCGCAGGAGGTCGGTCACGTCCGCCACGTAGGCGCGCCGCGTGTGGGCGGAGTGCCCGCGCTGCGCGTCGAGATAGCTGGCGAACCGGGACACGGCGTCGGACATCTGCTCGGGCAGCCGAGGCAAGCCGGACAGGTCGGTAAGGTCCACGTTTTCCAGTGTGCGCCTCGCCTGCCGCCGGGCGACGAAGGCGCGCCGTCCGTACGCGGTGCCCCGCACCGCCCCGCACCCGCCCGCATCCGCCGGCCCAGGGACGCCGGTCGGCCCCGGCCGATCTCACGCTCGGACACGAGCCACGGACGCCGTGCGACCGCCCTGGTCATCGCCGCCGCCAGCCACCGTCCTTCTGCTCGGCCAGTCCCATCAGCTCCAGCAGTCCCAGCGCACCCGTCGTCTCGCCCAGTGCCAGGCCCGCCGCGCGGGCCACCGATCGCTCGTGGGCCGGTCTACGCACGGGCAGCGCGTCGAGCACGGCCTTGCCGGCGGCGTCGAGGTCGTCCTCGGGACGCGTCTCACCCCGGCGTGGCGGCGCGGTCTCCCCTGCGTCCCCGACCAGCTCGGCGGCCTCGGCGGCGTCCGTGACACACACCGCGGCGCCGCGGCGGAGCAGCTCGTGGCAGCCCGCCGACGCCATCGAGGTGACCGGCCCGGGGACCGCGCCGAGCGGCCGCAGCAGTCGCACGGCGTGGTTGGCGGTGGACAGCGCGCCGGAGCGCACGGACGCCTCGATCACCACCGTGCCGGACGTGAGCGCCGCGATCAGCCGGTTCCGCTTGAGGAAGCGCTGCTTGCCCGGCACCGAGCCCGGTGGCACCTCGCTCACCACGGCGCCACCCTGGTCGGCGGCCCGACGCAGCAGGTCGGTGCTGCTCGCCGGGTACAACCGGTCGACGCCGCCGGCCAGAAAGGCCACGGTCGGCGCACCGGAGACCAGCGCGCCCCGGTGGGCCTCCGCGTCGATGCCCGCGGCGCCCCCGGAGACCACGGTGAACCCGCGGTCGGCCAGGCCGCACGCGAGGGATCGTGTCACCCGGATGCCGTAGTCGGTGCATGCGCGCGACCCGACGAGCGACACCGAGCGCTCCGCGAGCCTGCCGAGCTCCGGTTCCCCGCGTACCCAGAGCGACAACGGCGCGATGGCACGCAGGGCACCCAGCGATACCGGCCAGCGCGGGTCCTCCGGGGTCAGGAAAGTGCCGCCGTACCGGTCGAGCACCGCGAGCTCACCGGCGGGATCGAGCCGCTCGAGCCGAGGTGCCCAGCGCCGGACGGCCGCCACGACGAGCTCCACCGCCCGCGCCCCTGAGGCCGCCGGCCCCTCCGTCGCCGACTTCTCCGTGGCCGGTCCTTCCGCCGCCAGTCC
Organism: Promicromonospora sp. MS192; assembly: GCF_049532985.1. Taxonomy (GTDB): domain Bacteria; phylum Actinomycetota; class Actinomycetes; order Actinomycetales; family Cellulomonadaceae; genus Promicromonospora. Next base: position 2,931,582 of record NZ_CP186693.1, read on the forward strand.
TTGCGCCGGTCCTTCCGCGACCGGTCCGAGCAACCGCCCGGGTGCGTCCGCGGCCCCGCCGAACAGCGCCCGGCCACCCGCGATCCGATGGAGCACTGCCTGCGCCTGTTCCGGCGCACCGGCCGCGTCCACCAGCCAGCGGAGCGCGTCCACCGGGCCGAGGCTGTCCACCAGGGCGCCCGCCACGGGATCGCCCGGCTCGGCGAGGCGGCTCCACGCGGCCCGGGCCAGGACCGGGTCGTCGGCGTCGAACCGGAGGCCGGGTCCGGGCCGTCCGAAGAGCGCGTCAGGCATGGTCGCCTCCCGTGCGCAGCAGCAGCGCGTTGCCGACGTCGGCCACGGTCGGCGCCGCACGGCCCGCGAGGTCCGCGACGGTCCAGGCGATCCGCAGCACCCGGTCCACCCCGCGCAGGCTCAACGTCCCGGCCGTCATCGCGCGGTCGATCGGGCCCAGCAGCCCCGGGCGCGGCCGGAGCAGCTCGCGCAGGAACCGCCCGGGCATCTCGACGTTGGTCGACCAGGGTGTCTGGGCCAGCCGGGCGCGCGCCGCCTCGCGGGCGCCGAGCACCCGGGCCGCCACCGCCGCCGTCGGCTCGGAGGAGCCCTCGAGCCGCTCGACCCGGTCCACGCGCCGCACCTCGACCTGGACGTCGACGCGGTCCAGGAGCGGGCCGGACAGACGCGCGAGGTACCGGCGGCGCACGGTCGGCGAGCAGCTGCAGTCCAGCCCCTTGCCGACCGCCATCCCGCACGGGCAGGGGTTGGCCGCCAGGACGAGCTGGAAGCGGGCCGGGTAGCGGGCCGCACCGCCCGACCGATGGATCACGAGCTCGCCCTGCTCCAGCGGCTGGCGGAGCGTCTCCAGCACGTCGGACCGGAACTCCGGGGCCTCGTCCATGAACAGGATGCCCCGGTGTGCCCGCGACACCGCACCGGGACGCGGCACGCCAGACCCGCCGCCCACCACGGCCGCCGGCGTCGCCGTGTGGTGCGGGTCCTCGAACGGGGGCCGGCGGATCAGCCCGCCGCCCGGGTCGAACGTGCCCGCTACGGAGTGCACGGCCGTGACCTCGACCGCCTCCTGGTCCGTCAGGTCGGGCAGGATCCCCGGCAGGCGGGACGCCAGCATCGTCTTGCCCGCACCCGGCGGCCCGACCAGGAACAGGTGGTGCCCGCCGGCGGCGGCCACCTCCAGGGCGAACCGCGGCCGGTCCTGGCCGAGCACGTCGGCGAGGTCACCGGGCAGCCGGGCGGGCGGCGCGGAGCGTTCCGGCCGGACCGTCACCACCTCGCGCACCAGCTCGGGCGGGCCACCGTGCAGCACCAGCACCTCGGCGAGGCTGGCGGCACCGACCACCCGCGCACCAGGCACCAGGCGCGCCTCGTCGAGGTCCCCCGCGGCCACGACCACGTCCGGGAAGCCGGCGTCGACCGCGGCCGCGACCGACGGCAGCACTCCCCGCACGGGCCGCAGCCGCCCGTCGAGCCCGAGCTCGCCCAGGTGCACCGTCCGGGCCAGGCTCTCCTGGCGCAGCCCCGGCGACGCCGGGCCGTCGGCGCCGGCCAGGACCGCCACGGCGATCGCCAGGTCGTAGGCGCTGCCGCGCTTGCGCAGCGACGCGGGCGACAGGTTCACCGTGATCTTCCTGACCGGCCACGGGACCCCGGAGGAGGTCACCGCCGCACGCACCCGGTCCCGCGACTCGCTCAGCGCGGTGTCCGGAAGCCCCACCAGGGTGAAGCCCGGCACGGACGCCGCCAGGTGCGCCTGCACCTCCACGACGTGCCCCTGCATCCCGACGAGCGACACCGCCCGCGTGGTCGCCACCCCCATCAGGCCACCGCCTCGAGGTGCTCGACCACGGCCCGGCCACGCCGGGGCAGGGTCACGGCAACGACGTCGATCCGGATCGAGCCGAAGCTCGTCCGCGTGTCCGAGAGGACCGGCGCCGCGCCGGCAGACGCCCCGCCGGGAGCCCCGACCGGCATCGGGACCGACGCCGCCTCCTCGGCGAACTGCGCCGCCACCGTCCGTTCCCGGAACGCGGTGAGCCACTGCCCGGTCAGCCGCTTGACCCGCGCCAGCTTGCGCGCCGTGACCGCCTCGGCCGGATGACCGTAGCCGAGACCGGTCCGTGTCTTGACCTCGACCACCACCAGCACGTCGCCGTCGACCGCGACGATGTCGAGCTCACCGTCCTTGCCGCGCCAGTTGGTGTCGAGCACCGCCCAGCCGCGCTCCTCCAGGTACCGCCGCGCCACCCGCTCGCCGTACCGGCCCACGCCGTCCTTCTTCGCCATCGCGTCCACCTCCGTGACCAGCCTTGGTCACGACAGGGGGCGACGGCGGCGACGGCGGGCTCACATGTGCACAGACCGACGATCCACAGGCTCGGCGTAACGCTCGCAGCCCTGGAACGGCGGCAGGAGGGTCCCTACCGGCCCGGGACGAGTTTCAGAGGGCCAGCTCGGCCTTCGCCAGCTCCTCGACGTTCACGTCCTTGAACGTCACGACGCGCACCGACTTCACGAAGCGGGCGGAACGGTAGACGTCCCACACCCAGGCGTCCCCGAGCCGCAGCTCGAAGTACACCTCACCCGCCGCCGACCGCACCTGCAGGTCCACCTGGTTGGCCAGGTAGAAACGGCGTTCGGTCTCCACCACGTAGGAGAACAGGCCCACCACGTCGCGGTACTCGCGATAGAGCGCTAGCTCCATCTCCGTCTCGTAGTTCTCGAGGTCTTCGGCGCTCACGACGACATCATCCCACCGACGCCGCGGTTCCGGGCAGGTTCCAGGACCTGCGGTGCTGCGGCGTCGGCCCGTGCAGGCCCAGGGCGTCCATGTGCGCCTTGGCGCTGTAGCCCTTGTTCTGGTCCCACGCGTACTCGGGGTGCCGCTGGGCCAGCTCGACGAGGATCGCGTCGCGCTCGACCTTGGCCAGCACGCTGGCGGCGGCGACCGAGGTGCACGTCATGTCGGCCTTGACCAGGGTGCGCACCGCGGGCTCGGGCACGTCGTCGTCCGGGATCTCCGACGCCGCGAACAGGTCGAGCGCCGGCCTGGACAGCCAGTCGTGCTTGCCGTCCAGCACCACCACGTCGACGTCTCCGCAGACCAGCCGCACCTGCGCGAGCGCTCGCCGGCCCGCGAGCCGGAGCGCCGCGATGATCCCGACCTCGTCGATCTCGGCCGGTCCTGCGTGTCCGACGCCCCAGGCCACAGCCCAGCGCCGCACGGCGGGAGCGATGGCCTCGCGCGCGGCGGGCGTCAGGAGCTTCGAGTCCGCCACGCCCTTCGGCCCGGTGCGGGTGGTGGCGTCCACCACCACGACACCCACGCTGACCGGGCCCGCCAGGGCCCCGCGCCCCACCTCGTCCATGCCCGCCACGAGGCGGGCGCCCGAGGCGAGGAGCGCGCGCTCCTGCCGCAGGGTCGGCACCGTGACCACGGCCTACTCCCCCGCGGGTGGCTCGTCGGGAACGTTCGCGAAGACGTCGGACGGGGTGCTGTGCCAGTTCAGCCGGTCCAGCGGCCACACGGTGGCGAACGCCGTGCCCACGACGTTCTCGACGGGGACGAACCCGCCGCCCGGCTTGCCGCGGTTGTACCGCGAGTCCTGCGAGTTCTGCCGGTTGTCGCCCATGACCCACAGCATGCCGTCGGGCACCGTGACCTCGAACGAGTCCTGGCTCGGGATCGACCCCGGCTTGATGTACGTCTCGTCGATCGGCGTGCCGTTCACCGAGACGCGACCCTCGGCGTCGCAGCACTCCACCGTGTCGCCGGGCAGGCCGATCAGGCGCTTGATGAGGTGGTCACCGGTGTCCTGCGGCAGCAGACCCACCGTGGTCAGGAACGACACCGCGGCGTCGCCGATCGGCCCGCGCTCCGGCGGCACGTACGGCGGGAGCCAGTCACCCGGGTCCACGAAGACGACGATGTCCCCGTGCTCCAGGTCGAACGGGCCGGGTGTCAGCCGCGACGCCATGACGCGGTCGCCCTGCGTCAGCGTGTCCTCCATGGAGGCGCTCGGGATGTAGAACGGCTGCACCAGGAAGGTCTTGATCAGCCACGACAGCACCAGCGCGCTGACCACGATGATGCCGATCTCCCGCAGCATCGCGAGAACGCCCGACTGCTGCTTCGGTGCACGACCGTGCGCGGCCCCGTCCCGACGATGCGCCCCGCTGTTGCCCCACGGATCTGCTGCGCTCAACGGCGTCCCATCGGTAGGGGTGGGCGGTGCCACCCGGTCGAAACTCGTCACGAGGGTAACTCTGTCACCTCTCGGTGCCCGCGGCGAAACGGCCTCGCGAGCCCACACCGACCCCGTCTGATATCACCACAGAACGGGGCACGCGCGGCATCGGCCGCCACCCTCCGACAGAGGGTGACGGCCGACACGGGAACGCTCGGAAGCGTCAGACCTCGCGCTTCTCGCGGATCTTCGCCTTCTTGCCGCGCAGCTCGCGCAGGTAGTACAGCTTCGCGCGACGCACGTCACCACGGGTGACGACCTCGATCGACTCGATGGTCGGCGCGTGCAGCGGGAACTTGCGCTCCACGCCCACACCGAAGCTGACCTTGCGGACCGCGAACGTCTCGCCGATCCCACCGCCGTGGCGGGAGATGACGACGCCCTGGAACGCCTGGACGCGAGAGCGGTTGCCCTCGACGACCTTGACGTTGACCTTGACGGTGTCACCGGCGCGGAACGCCGGGATGTCGGACCGCAGCGAGGCGGCGTCGATCATGTCGAGCTTCTGCATCGTTCTCTCCGGGCCTGCCACAGGTCAGGCGCGAATATCGTGGGCCCCGCCGCGGCCGTACGGCCGCCAGGGTCCCGGAAGGGTGAGGATGATGGTGCGGCTTGACCCGGTCAGGGACGGTTGCCCGCCCCGGTCGTCCCCTGTGGCAGAGACCTGACCGGCGACGCACCAACGGCTCATTCTGCCACACATGCGGGTGCGCACCGACACCTACGCGTGTGATGTCAGGCCCGCACCAGCGCGTTCCCGTCGGCCCCGGGCACCCACCCGAGCTCCGCGAGCAGCGCCAGGTCGTGCTTGTCCAGACCCGCCGGGTCCAGGGCCGCGATCATGTCCGGTCGGCGCGCGGCGGTCCGCTCCAGGGCCCGGTCCCGGCGCCAGCGCTCGATCCGTGCGTGGTGCCCCGACAGCAGCACCTCCGGGATCTCCAGGTCCGCCCACGCCGGCGGCTTCGTGTACACGGGGTACTCGAGCAGGCCCGCGGCGCCGTGCGACTCCTCGACCAGGGACTCCGGGTTGCCGACCATGCCGGGCACCAGCCGCGCGACGGCCTCGATCATCACGAGCGAGGCGACCTCGCCGCCGTTGAGCACGTAGTCGCCGATCGAGAGCTCCCGCACGGTGACCCCGGCCGCGCGGTAGTGCTCGGCGACGCGGGCGTCGATGCCCTCGTAGCGCCCGCACGCGAACACGAGCTGCTCGGCCGTCGCCAGCTCCTCGGCGTGCCGCTGGGTGAACACCTCGCCCGACGGCGTGGGGACGATGAGCTGGGCACCCGGCGTCAGTACGTCGTCCAGGGCGACGCCCCACACGTCGGGCCGCATGACCATGCCCGCTCCCCCGCCGAACGGTGTGTCGTCCACGGTGCGGTGCCGGTCGGTGGTCCAGTCCCGCAGGTCGTGCACCCGCAGGTCCAGCAGGCCGCGCTGCCGCGCCTTGCCGACCAGCGACAGGTCGAGGACCGACAGGTAGTCGGGGAAGATCGAGACGACGTCGACCCGCACGTCAGCCGTCCTCGCCGTCGACGTCGTCGGCCCGGTCCACGATCGCGGCGTCCGCGTCCCGCGCGAGAAGGCCGCCGGGCGGCGTGAGCACCACGCGACCGCCGGCGACGTCGACCACGGGCACGATCGCCATCACGAACGGCACCAGGGTGCGGGCCGTGCCGCCGTCGGGCAGCGTCTCCTCGACGAGCAGGGCCTCGTGGGCCGGCAGGTACTCCAGCGTGACGACGGTGCCCACCACGGTGCCGTCCTCCAGCTCGGCGCGCAGGCCCGCCAGCTCGTGCGGGTACCAGGCGTCCTCCTCGTCGGAGGCGTCCGCCTCGACGACGAGCTCGACGCCCCGCAGCTCCTCGGCCGCGTTCCGGTCGGGCACCTCGGCGAACGTCACCAGCCACCGTCCCTGGTGCTGCCGGGCGTGCGTCACCGTGAGCGGTCCCGCGTCGGCGGGCACCGTCTCCAGCCGCTCGCCGACGGCGAGCCGGACCTCCGGCTCGTCCGTGCGCAGGTCCAGGGCCACCTCGCCCTTGAGCCCGTGCGCCTTGGTGACGCGGGCCACGGTGAGCTGCATGTCTCTCCTCGAAGATGAGCGAGGCCCGGTCCACGTCCGGACCGGGCCTCGTCGTCGTGCTGGGTACCGAGCGGTCAGCGCCGGTCGACGTCCACGACGTCGACCCGCACCGGGCCGTCGGTGGCGAGCGCACCGATCACGGTGCGCAGGGCGCGCGCCGTGCGACCACCCCGGCCGATGACACGGCCCAGGTCGTCGGGGTGCACACGGACCTCGAGCAGGTCACCACGGCGCAGCGTCTTCGCGGAGACGCGTACGTCGTCCGGGTTGTCCACGATGCCGCGCACCAGGTGCTCGAGGGCCTCCGAGAGCATCAGGCCTCGTCGCCCTCGGCCGGCTCGGCCGGAGCCTCGGCGGCGGCAGCGGCGGCCTTCTCGGCAGCCTTGGCCTTGGCCTTCTCGGCGTCGGCGTGCACGGCCTCGATCGCGGCGGCGGCGTCGGCCTTCTCGCCCTTGACCTTCAGGGTGCCCTCGGCACCCGGCAGGCCCTTGAACTTCTGCCAGTCACCGGTCACCTTGAGCAGAGCGGCGACCTGCTCGGTCGGCTGCGCGCCGACGCCGAGCCAGTACTGCGCGCGCTCCGACTTGATCTCGATGAGCGACGGCTCCTCGGTCGGGTGGTACTTGCCGATCTCCTCGATCACGCGACCGTCGCGCTTGGTGCGCGAGTCGGCGACGACGACACGGTAGTACGGGGCCCGGATCTTGCCGAGGCGCTTGAGACGAATCTTGACGGCCACGAAGTGGTCACTCCTGGTTCTGAATGGGATGGCCCGTGCACCGCGACGTGGGGTGACGCAGTGGGTGGGACCGGGACACGACCTGACCGGGTGAGAGGGGTCCGGGCACGCCGAGTACCTGCACATTGTGCCAGACCGCGGAGGGCCTCACCAACCAGGCGTGCCTCACACCGCGCGGTCGCGACACGCCCGCGCGACCCGTCAGCCTGCGGCCGGGTAGACGACGCCGCGCAGCACCACCGCCGTGGGGTGCCGCAGCACCTCGATGTCCTCGCGCGGGTCGGCCGGGTACACCACGAGGTCCGCGCTGGAGCCCTCCACCACCGCCCCGAACCCCAGGTACTCGCGGGCCCGCCACGAGGCCATCGCCACGACCTCGGCCGGCGGGATCCCCGCCGCCACCAGCTCCGCGCACTCGTCGGCGATCCGGCCGTGCGAGATCGTGCCGCCCGCGTCCGTGCCGACCAGGAGCCGTACCCCGGCGTCGTACAGGTTCCGCACGTGCTCGTACCGCCGGGCGTACATGGCGCGCATCCGCTCCGCGTACACGGGGTACTTGCCGTCCGCCTGCGCGGCGATGTTCTCGAACTGCCCGATCTGCAGCATCGTGGGCGTCACGGCGACACCGCGCTCGGCGGCGACGGCCATGTGCTCGGCCGTCATGCCCGTGCCGTGCTCGATGCAGTCGACGCCGGCCGCCAGCAGCCCGTCGATCGTCTCGGTGGCGAAGGCGTGCACGGTCACCCGCGCGGCCTCGGCGTGCGCCACCGCGACGGCCTCGGCCAGCAGCTCGTCCGACCAGAGCGGCCGCAGGTCGCCGTCGGCCCCCAGGGTGCGGTCGATCCAGTCGCCCACGAGCTTGACCCAGCCGTCGCCGCGGCGCGCCTGCGTGCGGACAGCGTCGGGGAGCAGGTCCGGGGACTCCAGCTCCAGCCCGTAGTTGCGCAGGTACCGCTTGGGGCGTGCGAGGTGCGTGCCCGCGCGGAGCAGGTGCGGCAGGTCGGGACGGTCGTGCACCCAGGCGGTGTCCAGCGGCGAGCCCGCGTCCCGGACCAGGAGCACGCCCGAGTCACGGTCCGCGACCGCCTGCTTCTCCGCCTCCTCGACCGGCACGGCGCCGTCGGCGGCCAGCCCGATGTGGCAGTGCACGTCCACCAGACCGGGCAGGGCCCAGCCCTCCAGCACCCGCATGTTGGTGCCCTGCGCCGACGGCCGCGTGAGGCTCACCCGGCCCGAGCGGACCCAGATCTCCTCGGCCTCGCGGTCGTCACCGAGCAGGATGTGCCCACGGATCGCCGCGGTCGGACCTTCCAGCGCAGACATGCGGCTCCTTCGCTCTCCCCGATTCACCCTGTGGACACGCCCCGCACCGCACCACCGTCGGCCCGCCCGCCGGAACCACCCGGCGGACGGCGCGCGCCGCCGACCTCACCGACCCAGGAACTTCTCCAGGCCCGGCGGCAGCTCGAGGTTGCTCAGGTCGGGCGTCTCGTCCTTCTTCGGGGCGACGCCGAAGGCCGAACCCGCCGGCGCGGACGAGACGGACGTGGCCGGCCCGCCGCCGAGCGCACGCTGCATCGCTTCCTTCTCCTGCTGGGCGCGCTTGGCCGGGTTCCCGGACTTGCCCTTCTTGGCCTTCTTGGGCGGCTGGGTCTTGCCACGCGACTTCTTGCCCATGCCCATGCCCATGCCGGGGCCACCCGGCATGGCGGGCATCCCGCCCGGGCCGAGGCCGCCGCCCTTGGACATCTGGCGCATCATCTTCTGCGCGTTCTCGAACCGCTCCAGGAGCTGGTTGATGGCCGTCGTGGTGGTGCCGGAACCCTTGGCGATGCGCGCGCGGCGCGAACCGTTGATGATCTTCGGGTTGTCGCGCTCGGCGGGCGTCATCGAGTGGATGATCGCCTCGATGCGGCCCACCTCGCGCTCGTCGAACTGGTCGAGCTGGTCCCGCATCTGGGCCATGCCCGGCAGCATGCCGAGCATCTTCTTCATCGAGCCCATGTTCTTCAGCTGCTGCATCTGCACCAGGAAGTCCGCGAGCGTGAAGTCCTGGCCGCTGGCGAGCTTGCCGGCCATCTTCTCGGCCTGCTCGGCGTCGAACGCCTTCTCGGCCTGCTCGATCAGGGTGAGCACGTCACCCATGTCGAGGATGCGGCTCGCCATGCGGTCGGGGTGGAAGACCTCGAAGTCCGTCAGCTTCTCGCCGGTGGACGCGAACATGATGGGCCGGCCGGTCACCTTCGCGACCGACAGCGCGGCACCACCGCGCGCGTCGCCGTCCAGCTTGGACAGGACGACGCCGGTGAAGTCGACGCCGTCGGCGAACGCCTTGGCGGTGTTCACCGCGTCCTGACCGATCATCGCGTCGATGACGAACAGGACCTCGTCCGGGTTCACCGCGGCACGGATGTCCGCGGCCTGCTGCATGAGCACCTGGTCGATGCCGAGGCGGCCGGCGGTGTCCACGATCACGACGTCGTGCTGGCGCTCCTTGGCGAACGCGACACCGTCGCGGGCCACGCCGACCGGGTCGCCGATCAGGGGCGCGTCGGCGGCCGGGTCGTCGGCGTCCGAGGTGTTGCCGGGGTGCGGCGCGAAGACGGGCACGCCCGCCCGCTCGGCCACCACGGAGAGCTGGGTCACGGCGTTCGGGCGCTGGAGGTCGGCGGCGACCAGCAGCGGCGTGTGCCCCTGCCCCTTGAGCGCGTGCGCGAGCTTGCCGGCCAGGGTGGTCTTACCGGCACCCTGCAGACCTGCGAGCATGATCACGGTGGGCGGCGCCTTGGCGAGCGTCAGCGGCCGGGTGGCGCCGCCGAGGATGTCGACGAGCTCCTCGTTGACGATCTTGACGACCTGCTGCGCCGGGTTCAGCGCACCCGAGACCTCCGAGGAGAGCGCCCGCTCGCGCACCGCGGCGGTGAACTCCCGCACCACGGGCACCGCGACGTCCGCGTCCAGGAGGGCGCGGCGGATCTCCCGCACGGTCGCGTCGATGTCCGCCTCGGAGAGACGGCCGCGCGTGCGCAGGTTCTTGAACGTCGAGGTGAGCCGGTCGGACAGGGAGTTGAACACAGACACAGCCTAATAGAACGCACCTGGGGCGAGCACACCTCAGCCGCGCAGCCGCGCCCGCGCCCGCTCCGTCAGCCCGTCCACGAGCTGCGCTCGCCAGTCCGTCCAGGCCTTCGGCCCCAGGGACGTGGTGTCCGCCTCGGTGAGCGCGCGCAGCACGTCCAGCAGGTCGCGCCGGTGGCCGACGGCGTCCAGGAGCGCGGTCACCGTCGCCGGGTCGTCGGGGTCGGCCCGCGTGGCCAGGTCGGCGAGCGTGAGGTGGTGCCGCACGAGCCGCGTGACGTCGTCGACCACCTCGGGCGCGAAGCCCGCCCGGGTCAGGATGGCCGGCACCCGCGCGGCACCCTCCACGGAGTGGTCGGCGGCGCCCCGCACCTTGCCGATGTCGTGCAGCAGGGCGGCGAGCAGCAGCAGGTCGCCCGAGGTCGCACCACCGTGGGACCCCACCTCCGGCAGCCGCCGCCGGAGCTTCGCCGCCACCGCCGCGGTCTCCACGAGGTGCCGGTCCACGGTGTGCCGGTGGATCGCCGCGCGCTGCGGCCGGTTGCGCACGTCCGCCCACTCCGGGAACCAGGAGGTGACCACGCCCGCGAGGTCGAGGGCCTCCCAGACGGGCACCTGCGCGGGCCCGGCACCCAGGAGCGCCAGCAGGCTCTCCCGTGCGGCGGGCGGCCACGGCTGCGGCAGGGGCGGGCACTGCTCCAGGCTGCGGATCGTCACCGGGGACAGCACGAGGCCCGTCCGGGCAGCCGTCGCGGCGGCTCGCAGGGGCAGCAGCGGGTCCGAGGCCGGGCGGGTGCCGACACCGAGCACCAGCTCGCCGTCGTGCTCCACCAGGCCGTCGCCCACCGAGCGCAGGCGCGGCGGCGTGCGCCGCCCGCGCACCATGAGCGGCTTGCCCACGCCTACCGGACGGGCCAGCGCCTGGCGTGCCCGCCGGATGGTCATGTCCAGCGCGTAGGAGATGACGCGCCCCGACTCGGCCAGGGCCGCCAGGAGCTCGTCGCCGTCGTCGTGACCGGTCCGCTCGGCGACCTCCTCGAGGTCCGCCAGCAGCAGGCGGCTGGTACGCCGCCGGGTGACCACCTGGAGTGTGTCGCGCACGTCGAGCAGCTGCGTGTACGCGGCGTCGACCGCGCCGTGCGGGCGGTCGGTGAGCCAGGTCGCGGCCAGCGCGGAGAGCAGCACGGCGTCCCGCATGCCGCCCCGGGCCTCCTTGAGGTCGGGCTCGATGAGGTAGGCGAGCTCCCCCGCACGCTGCGCGCGGTCGCGCGTCGACGAGATGAGCTCGGGCAGGCGCCGTCGCGCGGCGGCGCGCCAGTCGGTCAGCACCGCCGACGCCGCCCGGTGCACGACGACGGCGTCCCCCGCCACGGGCCGCACGCTCAGCCAGCCGATCACGGCGGGCAGGTCGCTCGCGGCCACCTGGCGGGACTGGCTCAGGGACCGCACGGCGTGGTCGATGTCCACGCCCGAGTCCCACAGCGGGTACCAGAGCCGTTCGGCGACCTGCTTCAGCTCGTCGGCGCCGTGGGTGCGGCCGTCGTGCACCAGCACGAGGTCGAGGTCGCTGAGAGGGCCGAGCTCCCCGCGCCCGAGGCTGCCGACGGCCGCCAGGGCGATGCCCGACGGGTCGACGCCGTCCGTCGCCTCCGCGAACAGCGCGCCGAGGCGTTCGGTCGCCCGCTGGCCGACGGCGGAGCGCCGGGCCAGGCCGGAGCGACCCGGACCGGTCAGGTCGGTGGCGATGGTGAGGAGCTCGTCACGGAGGCCCCGCACCCCTGCGGTGGGGTGCGGGGCCTCCGCCTGCTCCCGGGCGCCCTCGGACGCCGGGTCAGTGGTCATGCGACGTCGGACACTCCCCGTCAGAGGGCGGCGTCGCCGTGCTCGCCGGTGCGGACGCGAGCCACGTCCTCGACGGGCACGACCCACACCTTGCCGTCACCGATCTTGCCGGTCTGGGCCGCGCCGACCACCGCGTCCGTGACCGCCGCGACGTCCGCGTCGGTGACGAGGACCTCGATGCGGACCTTGGGCACCAGGTCGACGGTGTACTCGGCACCGCGGTACACCTCGGTGTGGCCCTTCTGCCGGCCGTAGCCGCTGGCCTCGCTCACGGTCATGCCGCGAACCCCGACACCTTCCAACGCCGTCTTCACGTCATCCAGCCGGTGCGGCTGGAGGACCGCCGTGACAAGCTTCATGCGCTGCCTCCTAAGCAGTCTGGTCGCTGCACCGTAGTACGGTCAGCGCACCTCGGTGATGGTGGAACCGGAGTTCTCGTACGCCGTCTCGCCGTGGACGGCGAGGTCGATACCGCTGACCTCGGCCTCCTCGGAGATCCGCCAGCCCATCGTCGCCTTGAGGGCGTAGGCGATGACCGCGGTGACCACGAAGCTGTAGACGACGGCGATCAGCGCGGCGACGATCTGCGTGATCAGCTGCGTGACGCCACCACCGTAGAAGAGGCCGTTGAGCGAGCCCTCGAAGTAGAACGAGTCGTAGCGGCCGTTGGTGGCGAAGAAGCCGATCAGGACCGTACCGACGAGGCCACCGACCAGGTGGACGCCCACGACGTCGAGCGAGTCGTCGTAGCCGAACTTGTACTTGAGGCCCACCGCGAGGGAGCACAGGACACCGGCGACCAGGCCGATGACGATGGCGCCCCAGCTGTCCACCGTGCCGGCGGCCGGGGTGATCGCGACCAGACCGGCGACGACACCGGACGCGGCACCGAGCGAGGTGGCCGCACCGTCGCGGAACTTCTCCGTGACCATCCAGCCGAGCATGGCGACACCGGTCGCCACGAGGGTGTTGACCCAGGCGCGGCCCGCGGTGCCGTCGGCGGCGAGCTCCGAGCCCGCGTTGAAGCCGAACCAGCCGAACCACAGGAGCGCGGCACCGAGCATGACGAACGGCAGGTTGTGGGGGCGCATGGCCTCCGTGCCGAAGCCCTTGCGCTTGCCGAGGATGAGCGCCAGGGCGAGCGCGGCGGCACCGGCGTTGATGTGCACCACGGTGCCACCGGCGAAGTCGATGGGCAGCGAGAGCGCCGAGGCGAGCCAGCCGTCGGCGCCGAACATGCCGCCGCCCCAGACCCAGTGAGCCAGCGGCGTGTAGACGATCGTGACCCAGATCGCCGTGAAGACGACCCAGGTGCCGAACTTGGCGCGATCCGCGATGGCACCCGAGATGAGCGCCACGGTGATGATGGCGAAGGTCGCCTGGAAGCCCGCGAAGACGAGAGCCGGGATGCCCATGGCCGTCGTGGGGCTGGCGGCGTTGTCCACCGTCAGGCCGATCAGGCCGGCCGGGTTGCCGATGAAGCCGCCGAGGTCCGGGCCGAACGCGAGCCCGTAGCCGTAGACGACCCACACGAGTCCCGCGACGCCGATCGACGCGAAGCTCATCATCATCATGTTCAGAACGCTCTTGCCACGCACCATGCCGCCGTAGAAGAACGCCAGGCCCGGCGTCATCAGCAGCACGAGCGAGGAGGCGGTAATCAGCCAGGCAGTGTTGCCACTGTCCAGTTCGAATTCCATCGGTTGCCTCTCTCCCCGGACCGGTCCTTGGTGACTCGGCCCACCGCGGACTACCGTCCCGGGAAGGCGTTACACGCGGCCCGCATCGAGGTTACGGATGCGTGACGCAGGGCCGAGGCATGTAAACGTCTCATTTCGCGAGCGAAATGGGCGAAATTATTCAATCGACCGTGATGGGATCGTGATTCCTGCGCTATCCGCCGGAAACACACCGTTCTCGCATGGTGGACACAAGACAATCCGACGACAATTCGCGCTGCATTCAGTAGGCGGGCCGCATTCAGCCGAGAATGCCGTCCACGAACTCCTCGACGTCGAACGGCGCCAGGTCGTCCGGCCCCTCACCCAGGCCGATCAGCTTGACCGGCACGCCGAGCTCCCGCTGCACCTGCACCACGATGCCGCCCTTGGCCGTGCCGTCCAGCTTGGTCAGCACGATGCCCGTCACGCCGGCGACCTCCGCGAAGACCCGGGCCTGCGACAGCCCGTTCTGACCGGTGGTCGCGTCGAGCACCAGCAGCACCTCGCTCGGCGGCACCACCTTGCTCGAGACGCGCACGATCTTGCCGAGCTCGTCCATGAGCCCCGCCTTGTTCTGCAGGCGCCCGGCGGTGTCCACAAGCACCACGTCCATCTTCTCGTCACGCCCGCGCGCCACCGCCTCGAAGGCGACCGACGCCGGGTCGGCGCCCTCGCGGTCCGACCGCACGGTCGGCACGCCCACGCGGTTGCCCCACGTGGTGAGCTGGTCGGCGGCCGCCGCCCGGAACGTGTCGGCGGCGCCGAGCACCACGCTGCGGCCGTCGGCCACCAGCACCCGGGCGAGCTTGCCCACCGTGGTGGTCTTGCCCGTGCCGTTGACGCCCACCACGAGGGTCACGGCGGGCAGGTGCGTGCCGTCGTCCGCCGTGGTCGGCTCGGTGCGCAGCGTCCGGTCCAGGCTCGGGTCGAGCAGCGTGACGAGCTCGGACCGCAGCAGCTCGCGCACGGCCCCGGGCTCGCGGACGCCGAGCACCCGCACCTTGGTGCGCAGCGCGTCCAGGAGCTCCGTGGTGGGGCCCGCGCCGACGTCCGCGAGGAGCAGCTCCTCCTCGATCTCGTCCCAGTCGTCCTCGGTCAGCGCGTCCCGGGACAGGACCGACAGCAACCGGGCCCCGAGCGGCGACCCGGAGCGGGCGAGCCGGTCGCGCAGGCGCACGAGGCGGCCGGCGGTCGGGGCGGGCGTCTCCACCGCCGGGGCCGCCGGCTCGGGCGCGACGTCGGGCTCCGGCCGGGTGGCGGTGGCCGTGCCGCCCGCCGCAGGCTCCGCGGTGGCCTGGGCCAACGTCCCGGGCTCACGCTCCAGGGTGGTCGTGCCGCCGCCCCGCTCCTGGTCGTGCCGACGACGGCGCGCCACCAGCAGGCCGGCGACGCCACCGCCGCCCGCGAGGACGACGACGGCGGAGATGATCTCGATCCAGGGAAGCTCGTTCACGCCCCAGATTCTTTCATCCCGCGCGGGGCGGTGCGGAAGCACTCTCGCGGGCAGGCTGGCCCGCACCCGCACCCGCACCCACGGCCCGGCACCGCCGACTCGTTCGGTCCGTTGCCCGCCCGGTCCCCGCGAGCTCGGTCCCTTGCCCCGAGACCGGTCGATCGATGGACCGAAGTCAGGGCACCGGACCGAACATCGAGCCGGACGTCACGCTGTTGACCGAAGTCGCTGCACGCACCGGCCGCCGACCGGGCGCACGTCGTCGAACCCCGGCTGTCACGCCGCGGAACGGAACGATGTGGGGCGAGCGCCCCGCGGCCGGCTAGCTGGCGGCCTGGGCCGGGCCCTGGTCCGCCGGCGGCTCCTGCGGGATCTTCTGCACGCTGCGCACCGGGCGCACCGCACGGAGCTGGCCGGGCACGAGGTTGGCCGGCTTGAGCGGCACCGTGCCCAGCGGCACGTGGAGCGTCTTCTGCGCCTGGTCCCGCGCGCGGTTCAGCACGTCGGTGAGCTCCTCCGCGTCGACGTACCCCGGCTTGGACTCGATGGTCGCGGCGAAGAACTCGGACATCCCCATGTCGACCGGGGACGTGTCGGGCTTGAGCACGGGCGGCTTGCCGACCCAGACGGACGGGGCACCCACCGCGTGCGTCGCCACGGCGGACGCGCCGTGCCGGCGACCGTCCCGGCGACGCGAGTGATCACCCCGCAGACGCGCGAGACCCGACCGGAACCACTGGAGGAACGAGAAGTCCTCGGCCTTGTTCGAGGGCGCGTCCATCTGGCTGGCGACGACGAACACGCCGACCGCCAGGACCAGGCACACCACGAGCAGAATGACCGACCACCACATAGCCCTATTGTGTCGTGTCTTGTCCGGTCGCGCCGTGCGGACCGCCGCGACACGCCGGACGACACGCACGAACGTGCCGGGAGAATTCGCTCACACCCGAACGTTCCTGGCCGGGGACGCGAGAAATTCACCCGCTCGGGCTCAGGCGGTCACCGTCTCCCGGTCGCCCATGCGCTGGCTGATGAGCGTCGTGACGCCGTCGCCCCGCATGGTCACGCCGTACAGGGCGTCCGCGACCTCCATGGTGCGTTTCTGGTGCGTGATCACGATGAGCTGGCTGTCCTTCTGCAGCTCCTTGAAGATCTCGATGAGACGCCCGAGGTTCACGTCGTCGAGCGCCGCCTCGACCTCGTCCATGATGTAGAACGGGCTGGGCCGGGCCTTGAAGATCGACACGAGGAACGCGACCGCCGCGAGCGAGCGCTCGCCGCCCGACAGCAGCGAGAGCCGCTTGACCTTCTTGCCGGCGGGCCGCGCCTCGACCTCGATGCCGGTGGTCAGCAGGCTCTCCGGCTCCGTGAGCGTGAGCCTGCCCTCGCCGCCCGGGAACAGCCGCGGGAAGATCTCCAGGAACTTGGCGGCCGTGTCCTGGAACGCCTCGGCGAACACCTGCTGCACGCGCTCGTCGATGTCGTCGACGATCTGGAGCAGGTCCTCCCGCGACTTCTTCAGGTCCGCGAGCTGGTCGGTGAGGAACTGGTGCCGCTCCTCCAGGGCCGCGAACTCCTCCAGCGCGAGCGGGTTCACGGCGCCGATCCGCGACAGCGCCTTCTCGGCCTTGGCCAGCCGCGCCTCCTGCTCCTCGCGGACGTACGGGACCATCCGGTCGGGCTTCGGCTCGGCCGGTGCGGCCTCCTCGGCCCCCGCCTCGCCGTCCGGCGCCGGCTCCTCGGCGGGTTCCGCCCCGGCCGCCGCGACGACCACCGCGGTCGCCGCCGGGTCGTCGGGCCGCAGGCCCGCCTCGTGCAGGGCACGCGTCCGCGCGATGAGCGCGTCCTCGCGCGCGGCGGCGCCGCGCGGCAGCGGCGGGTCACCCGCGTACCGGATGGGGTTGCCCTCCTCGTCCCGCTCGACGACGGCGCGTCGCTTGCGGCCCCGGACCGCGACGTCCCCCTCGTAGACGGGGACCATCTGGTGCGGGCCGAACTCCTCCACGAGCACGTCGGGGTCGGTGCCCAGCTCCTCGGTCGCGCGGGTCTGGAGCTGCTCCAGGCGCAGCATCTGCTGCGCGCGGGCCACCTCGTCGCGGTGCGCCACGTCGGTCAGCTCACGCAGCTCGGCGGTGAGCGACTCGACGCTCCCGCGCACGGCCAGGAGCTGCTCCGACCCGGCGGCACGGGCCTCCTCGGCGGCGGCCTTCTCGGCCGTCGCCCGGTCGAGCGACCGCGCGATGGCCTCCAGCGCCACGGCGACGCCCTGCTGAACCTCCAGCGCCCGCGCCGCGTCGCGCTGTCGGGCCTCCTCGCGCTCGGCGGCGCGGGCACGGGCCTCTCGTTCCTGCTCGGCCGCCGCGACCAGCGCCTGCGCGCGGCCGGACACCGCGCGGGCCCGCTCCTCCGCCGTGCGCAGGGCCAGCCGTGCCTCGGTCTCACGCCCGCGCGCGGCGGTCGCGGCCTCGGCGGCGGCGTCCCGCTGGGCCTGCAGCTCGTCGACGGAGCCCTCGCCGTCGTCGGGCTCCTCCTCGGCGATCGTCATGCGCTCGACGAGCGCCTCCAGCTCGAGCTCGTCCTCCGCGCGGCGCGTCTGCGCCTGCTCCAGCGCGGCGCGATGCCGGTCGGCCTCGGCCCGGGCGGCCCGGGCGGCGGCGCCCAGGGACCCGAGCTGCTCGGCGGCAGCGGCACGCGCGGCGTCGGCCTCCCCGAGGCGGGCCAGCGTCTCGTCGTAGCGTTCCTGGGCCGCGGCGCGCTCGGCGCGGGCGCGCTCCAGGTGCGCCGAGCCGTCGGCCTCCCGGGCCGCCGCCTCGTCGCGCGCCGCCTTCGCCTCGTCGAGCGCCGACTGCAGGTGCAGCACGCTGGGCGCGGCCGCCGACCCGCCCCAGGCGCGCGTGGCACCCAGCAGGTCGCCGGCCCGGGTCACCGCGACCACGGGCTGGTCACGCACGAGCACACGGGCACGCGCCAGGTCGTCCACCACGACGACGTCGCGCAGGATCGTCCGCAGCGCGGCCGACGCCGGGCCCGCGACCTGCACCACGTCCGTGGCCCAGCGGGCGCCCGCGGGCAGCTCGACGTCGGGGCGGCCGGCCTCCGCGGCGGCGCCGCCCACGACCAGGCTGGCGCGGCCGGCGTCCTGGTCCCGGAGCAGCCGCAGCGCGTCCACGGCCTCGTCGACGCCCGCCACGGCCACGGCGTCCGCCACCGGGCCGAGCGCGGCGGCCACCGCGTCCTCGAAACCGGCCTCGATGCCCAGGAGCGCCGCGACCGAGCCGAGCACGCCTGCGTGGTCGGCGGCCAGCAGGGTGCCCGCGCCGTCCTTGCGGTCCAGGCTCAGCTCCAGTGCCTCGACCTTGGCGGCCGCCGCGCTGCGGTCCCGCTCCGCCGTGGTGACCTGCTCCTGGAGGTGGCGCACCTCGGCCTTGGCGAGCTCCAGCACCTCGGACGCCGCCTCGTGCGCGACGTCGAGCCCCTCCACGCCGTCCTCGCCGCCCCCGCCGACCTCGGCCTCCAGGGCGCCGAGCTCGCGCGAGGTCTCCTCGACCCGCTGCTCGGCCTCCAGCAGCGCCTCCCGCAGGCGGTCCAGCTCCGACTGCGCGGCCTCGACGCGGCTGCGGCGCGCGGCGACCTGGCCGGCCAGGCGCGCCAGGCCCTCGCGCCGGTCCGCGGCGGCGCGCAGCAGCGCCGCGTGCGACCGCTCGGCGGCCTGCGCGGCCGCTTCGGCCTCCGCGCGGGCGTCGACGGCGGTCTCCACGACCTCGCGGGCCATCTCGACCTCGGTGACCAGCTCCTCCTCGCTGGCGCGGGCACGGGCCGCCTGGGCCTCGAGGTCGTCCGGGTCCTGGCCCTGGTGCGCGGGCTCGGCGGTGCCGAGCAGGCGGGCGCGCTCCCCGGCCAGGGACTGCAGGCTGCGCAGCCGCTCACGCGTCTGGGACAGTGCGAAGACCGTGTCCCCGGCCTGGCTGACCTGCTGCGACTCGGCCGACATCGCGGCCTCCAGCCGGGCCAGGGTGCCACGGGCCTCGGTGAGCGCGGCCTCCGTCTCGGCCTGCCGCTGCTTGAGCGACCGCTCGTCGGCGAGCTCCTGCTCGAGCTGGGCGGTGAGCTGGGCCAGGTCGTCGGCGAGCAGGCGGGCCTTGGCGTCGCGCAGGTCCCGCTGCACGGTCTGGGCCTTGCGCGCGGCCTCGGCCTGCCGGCCGAGCGGTCCGAGCTGCCGCCGCAGCTCGGCGGTCAGGTCGCCCAGGCGCGCGAGGTTGCCCTGCATCGCGTCGAGCTTGCGCAGCGCCTTCTCCTTGCGCTTGCGGTGCTTGAGGACCCCGGCGGCCTCCTCGATGAAGCCGCGCCGTTCCTCGGGGGTGGCACGCAGGACGGCGTCGAGCTGTCCCTGCCCCACCACGACGTGCATCTCGCGGCCGATGCCGGAGTCGCTCAGCAGCTCCTGGATGTCCAGCAGGCGGCAGCTGTTGCCGTTGATCGCGTACTCGGAACCGCCGCTGCGGAACAGCGTGCGCGAGATCGTCACCTCGGTGTAGTCGATCGGCAGCGCCCCGTCGGTGTTGTCGATCGTGAGGGAGACCTCGGCACGGCCCAGGGGCGCGCGGCCGGACGTGCCGGCGAAGATGACGTCGTCCATCTTGCCGCCGCGCAGCGACTTGGCGCCCTGCTCACCCATGACCCAGGCCAGGGCGTCGACCACGTTCGACTTGCCGGAGCCGTTGGGGCCCACCACGCAGGTGATGCCCGGCTCCAGCTCAAGGGTGGTCGCCGACGCGAAGGACTTGAATCCCCGGAGCGTGAGCGTCTTGAGGTGCACTGGGTGAGCCTAACTGTGGATACGGGTTGAACGTCGGACATACGGCGGATGTACGCCGAAGCAGAGCGTCCGTCCGGGACGCGCGGACGACGCCACGCACGTCCCGGACGGACGCTCTGCTCCTACGGTCCGACAGGTCAGCGGCCGCGCCGTCCTGCGGGGCCTCAGCCCAGCTCGGGGAACCAGAGGGCGATCTCGCGGGCGGCGGACTCGGCCGAGTCCGAACCGTGCACCAGGTTCTGCTGCACCTTCGTGCCCCAGTCGCGGCCCAGGTCGCCGCGGATCGTGCCGGGGAGGGCGTCGGTCGGGTTGGTGGCGCCGGCCAGGGAACGGAAGCCCGGGATCACGCCCTCGCCCTCGGCCACGACGGCCAGGACCGGGCCCGACATCATGAACTCGACCAGGGGGCCGTAGAACGGCTTGCCCTCGTGCTCGGCGTAGTGCGCGGCCAGCAGCTCGGCGGTGGCGTCCTTGAGCTGCACGGCGCGCAGCGTGTAGCCCTTGGCCTCGATGCGGCGCAGGATCTCCCCCGACAGGCCACGGCGCACGCCGTCCGGCTTGACGAGGACGAGGGTGCGCTCGGCCACGGGCTGCGTCGAGGCCTCCGTGGGCAGGGTCTTCTCTGCGACGTCGGTCATGACGCCCACCTTATCGGGCTCCAGAGGTGCGGACGCTCAGGTCACCGGGGTGACCCGAGCGTCCGCACCTGCGCCTCAGGAGGCGTTCGGCGCCGTCTCCGGGTGGGCGGCGTCGTACTCCGCCCGTTCGCGGTCCACGCGCGCGCCCAGGCGCAGCGCGTAGACCCACAGCACCACGAAGATGCCGCCGACGAGGAACATCATCGGCACCAGCAGGCCCATGGCGAGCACGGGCACCTGGGCGACCGTCCCTGCCGCCCGGCCGGCCGGCGTGCCCTGGGCCCGGGACAGCACGAGCAGCACCAGGACCAGGACGCCGCCCAGCACCCAGATCACCGCGCTCGACTCGATACGCAGGGGCCCGCGCCCGAAGTCCGAGTCGCGCAGGCCCCACACCGCGAGCGTCGCGAACAGCACGAGGAACACCTCGAGCAGCAGCGTGGTGGACGTGAACTGCACCAGTGCGGACTTCTTGGGCCTGATGCGGTCGCCGGGGGCGGGTCGGTCCTTGCTCACCGGTCCAGGATATCCGTCTCCTTGCGACCGGGGACCGGGTCCGTCCCGGGCTCGGCGGCGGGGACGGCGTCGGCGTCCGGCACAGGGGCCGCCGCGGGCGTGCCCGCACCCTCCACGACCGCCTCGCCGCGAGCGACCATCCCGGCCTCGTTGGAGAGCTTGACCTCCTTGAGGAACAGCGCGAGCACCAGGCCCACGACGACCAGCGGCACCAGGTACCAGAACGCCGGGGCGAGCGAGTCGGCGAACGCGTCGACGACGCCGCTGCGCAGGGGCTCGGGGAGCTGCTCCACGATCTGCGGGGTCAGGCTGGACCCACCACCCGCGGGCACCGCCCCCTCGGGCAGCCCCGCGAAGACCTCACCCAGGTTGTCCGCCAGGCGCGAGGTGAACACCGTGGTGAACGCCGCCGTACCGACGGCGGCACCGATCTCGCGGAAGAAGTTGTTCGACGACGTCGCCGTGCCCAGCTCGTGCGGGTCCACCGAGTTCTGCACCGCGAGCACGATGGTCTGCATGATCAGACCCATGCCGGCGCCGAGCACGAAGATCATCGCGCCGAAGAGCCACAGCGACATGCCACCCTCGAGACGGGTCAGCCAGATCATGCCGAGGATCGTGACGGCGAGGCCGACCACGGGGTACATCTTGTAGCGGCCCGTCTTGGAGATCGCGAAGCCGGAGACGATCGAGGTCAGCATCACGCCGGCCATCATCGGGAGCATCAGCAGGCCGGACTCCGTGACGCCGGCGCCGGCGGACATCTGCAGGAACGTCGGCAGCATCGCCATGGCGGAGAACATGCCCATGCCGAGCACCAGGCCGATGAGCGTGGTGATGGTGAAGGTGCGGTTCTTGAACAGCCGCAGCGGGATGAGCGGCTCCGCCACCCGGTTCTCGATGAGGATGAACAGGCCGACCATGACGGCGGTGCCCAGCAGCACGCCCAGCAGCGTCGGGTCGGACCAGTCGTAGCCGTCGTGGCCGAGCGACTCCCAGCTCGTCAGCAGCACGATGCCGGTGGTGCCGAGCGCCATGGTGAGGATGCCGCCCCAGTCGGTGGGCCGGCCCGAGCGGTGCGAGGGCAGCTTGAGCGCGAAGTAGGCGATGAACCAGGCGGCGATGCCGATCGGCACGTTGATCCAGAAGGTCCAGCGCCAGCCGGGACCGTCCGTGAGCCAGCCGCCGAGCAGCGGGCCGGCGACGGCGGAGATGCCGAACAGGGCGCCCATCGGGCCCATGTACTTGCCGCGGTCGGACGCCGGGATGATGTCGGCGATGATCGCCTGCGACAGGATCATCAGGCCACCGCCGCCGAGGCCCTGCACGGCGCGCCAGGCCACGAGGGCCTCGAACGACTGCGCCATGCCGCCGCCGAGCGAGGCGACCACGAACAGGCCGACCGCCACGAGGAACGGCCAGCGCCGCCCGTAGAGGTCACCGAACTTCCCGTAGAGCGGCATGGCGATCGCGATCGCCAGGATGTAGGCGGTGATGACCCAGCCCTGGTGCTCCACGCCGTTCAGCTCGCCCACGATGGTGGGCATCGCGGTGCCGACGATGGTCTGGTCCAGGGAGGACAGGAACATGGAGGCCATCAGGGCCCCGAAGATCAGCCAGATCGTGCGCTGGTTGAGGACGACCAGCGGCTTGTCCGGCGCCGTGGCGACGGCGTGGCTCATGGGTGACGCCTTTCTGGGGATCAGGTCGTGCGAGGTGCGGGACGAGGAGGAGGTTCAGTCGAGGTCGCGTGCGACGACGTCGACGAGCTGCGCGACGGTGCCGGGCAGGTGGTCGGCCGGGCTGCCGGTGTAGCCGGCGTGCTCCCAGGCGACGAGCGAGGTGCGCAGGAGGAGCAGGACGAGCATCGTCAGCAGCTCGGTGTCGGTGCTGAACGGGGTGTGCGCCCGCCGGGCCTCGAAGAGCTCGACGAGCTGGTTCTTGTGCCGGTCCATCCAGACCACGTGGCGGCGCAGGAGACGCGGCTCGTGCTGCATCAGGTCCATGGCCCGCTTCACCCGGTCGTGGGCCTCGTCGGCCGTGGCGAGCAGGGCGGCGACCAGTGCCTCCAGGTCGGACAGCAGGCGTCCCGTGGGACCGCCTTCCACGAACGTCCGGACGACGGCCTCCGGCAGCCCGGCGTCCTCCGCGCCGATCACGGCGTCGTCCTTCGACTCGAAGTAGTTGAAGAAGGTGCGGGGCGAGACGCCTGCCTCGGCGCTGATCATCTCGACGGTGACCGCGTCGAAGCCGTGCTCCGCGACGAGCTGCTGCGCGGCGTCGATCAGGGCCAGGCGGCGCGCGCGCTTCTTGCGCTCACGCAGCCCCTGTTCGGCCGGCGACCCCTCGAGCGCCCCGGCGAGCTCGCGCAGGCCGGGGCCTGACGTGTCCGCGGGCGCGACGGACTCGCGCGAGGAGGTGGAAACCATGCCTCAATTCTTGCACCCCGCGCAAAAATTCATCAACTGCAAAAAGATGAGACGGGCGTCACACCTCGCCGAAGCCTCCGTCGATCATCTCGACCACCGTGGCTACCGCCTCGGCAGCGCGCTCCCCCGTGGCCTCCACCCACAGCTCGCGCCCCTGCGTGGCGCCGAGCGCCATGAGCTGCAGCACGCTGGAGGCGTCCACGCCGTCGATGGTCACGGCCGCACCGAGCTCGGCCACCTTGCGCGACACGAGCGCCGCCGGCCGCGCGTGCAGGCCCAGCGGGTTGCGCACCGTCACGGTGCGCGACGTGGCGCTCTCCGCGTCCGGCGCACCGGCCGGCTGCGGCGCCTGCGCCGCCTCGATCGCAGCGAACATCGACGCCGACGCGGTGGCCGACTCCAGCACGGCGGCCCGGTCCGCACCGCCGTGCGCCGTCACCGCTGCCGCGACCGCGCCCTCCACGAACGGGGCCCGCGCCAGCACCACGTGCTCGGCCAGGGCGTCGTCCAGCTCCAGGGCCGCCTCCACCGTGAGCACCGACGACCCGAGGTCCCCGAGCACGACGACGCCGCCCCCGCCCGGCGCCGCGGCGTCGTCCAGGGCCGTCAGGATCTCCGCCAGCGCCTTCTGCACCGCGTCGAGCGAGGTGCCCAGGCCGCCGTCGGGGCCGCCGCCCACGCCACGCACCAGCACGTCGGGCGCCATCTGCCCGGCGAGCTCCGCGGCGCCGCGGGCCAGGTCCGCGGAGTGGGAGACGAGCAGCAGGGCCACGCGCGCCGTCATGCGACGTCGTGGGGGTCGGCGGGCGCGGCATCCGGGGCGGACAGGGCCGCGGCCATCGCGGCGCCCAGCACCAGCGCGGTGGACCGGGCACCGGGGTCCTCGTGCCCCGCGCTGCGCTCACCCAGGTAGGAGGCACGGCCCTTGGTCGCGATCATGGGGATGGTGCCGGTCGCCGCCGAGTCGGCGGCCTCCGCCGCCGCCCGCAGCACGTCCACCTCGGAACCGCCGCCGCCCGCCGCGGCCTCGGCCGCCTCGACGGCCGCGTGCCACGCGTCCACCATCGTCTTCTCCCCCACCGTCGCCTTGCCGCGCGAGGTCACGCCCTCCAGCGCGGCCTCCAGCACCGCGACGACCACGGGCGGGTCGATCCGCGGCCGGCCCGACACCTTCGCCGCGCGCAGGTACGCCGTCCCGTACAGCGGGCCTGACGCACCGCCCACGGTGGACATCAGCGTGGTCGCCACGAGCTTGAGCACGTCGCCGACCGTCCGCTCGTCACCGGCGCCCTGGTCGGCCGCGGCGTCGTCCAGACGCGCCACCACCGCCTGGAAGCCGCGGTGCATGTTCTCGCCGTGGTCGCCGTCGCCGATCTGCCGGTCGAGCTCGGTGAGCTCGTCCTTCGCGTCCGCCACGGCATCCGCCGTGCGGCGGACCCATCGCTCCGCCCAGTCCGCGTCCAACGCCATGTCCGCCAGCCCTTTCCTGTCTCACCACCGAAGTGCCGCAGTGTTCACCGGCGCGTCCCAGAGAGCCTCCAGCTCGTCGTCCAGCCGGAGCACCGTGACCGACGCCCCCTGCATCTCGAGCGACGTCACGTAGTTGCCCACGAGCGACCGGGCGACCGTCACGCCGCGCTCCTCGAGAAGGCGCCGCGCTCGACCATAGACCACGTACAGCTCCGAGAGCGGGGTGCCGCCCATACCGTTGACGAACAGCAACACTCGCTCGCCGCCCGTCAGGCCCAGGTCGTCGGCCACGGGCGTGAGGAGCATCTCGGTGACCTCGTCGGCGCTCGCCGCGGGCACCCGGTGCCGTCCCGGCTCGCCGTGGATGCCGATGCCCACCTCGATCTCGTCGTCCCCCAGGTCGAAGCTGGGCCGACCCACGTGCGGCACGACGGGCGCGGCCAGGGCCACGCCCATGGAGCGCACGTTCGCCACGACGCGCTCGGCGACGGCCTTCACGGTCGCCAGGTCGGCGCCCCGGTCGGCGGCCGCCCCCGCGATCTTCTCGACGGCGAGCGTGCCGGCCACGCCGCGGCGGCCGGCGGTGTACAGGGAGTCCTCGACGGCGACGTCGTCGTTGACCAGCACCGAGGCCACCTCGACGTCCTCCGCCTCGGCGAGCTCCACGGCGGTCTCGAAGTTGAGCACGTCGCCCGTGTAGTTCTTGACGATCGTGAGCACCCCGGCGCCGCCGTCCGCGGCCTGGATCGCGGGCAGGATCTGGTCGGGCGTCGGCGAGGTGAACACGGCGCCCGGCACGGCGGCGTCGAGCATGCCGGCGCCCACGAACCCCGCGTGCAGGGGCTCGTGCCCCGAGCCCCCACCGCTGACCAGGCCCACCTTGCCGGTCACCGCGCCCCCGGCACGGCTGACGAACACGGGTGACGTGCTCACCTGGACCAGGTCGGCATGCGCGAGCGCGAAGCCGGCCAGGGAGTCGGCGACGGCGTCAGCAGGATCGTTCAGCAGCTTCTTCACGGCGACCTCCTCGTGGGCTGCGCGACCCGGCGACGGCGCCGGGCCGGCGGACGCGTCCCATGGTTCTCATGTAACACCACACCGGCCCGGGTCGTACAGGACACCGGGTGCCGGACGGACAGGTCACCCGGGTGACCTGTCCGTCCGACAGGGCCGTGGCGGACGGCCCGGTCGGGCGCGGCGGACGGCCCGGTCAGGCGCGGCGGACGGCCCGGTCGGCCGCGGCGAACGGCGCGGTCAGCCGCGGCCGACCAGGATCCGCGTGTCGGCCACGGTCACCACGGAGCCGGTGACGAGCACGCCGGAGCCCAGCCCGGTGCTGCTCGTGTTGTCCGCCTCGGCGAGGTCCGTCGCCACCTGCAGCGCCTCGTCCAGCCGCGCCGCCACGTGCACGCGCTCCTCGCCGAAGACCTCGCGCGCCACCTCGGCCAGGTCCTCCGGGTCGGCGGACCGTTCCGACGAGTTCCGCGTAACCACGATCTCCGCGACGGCCGGCTCCAGGACGGACAGGAGACCCTCGGCGTCCTTGTCCGCCATGACCGCGACGACGGCGACGACGCGCTCCAGGTTGAACGACTCCTCCAGCGCGTCCACCAGGGCCTCGGCGCCAGCGGGGTTGTGCGCGACGTCGACCAGCACCGTCGGGCTGGTCCGCACGAGCTCCAGGCGGCCGGGCACCTCGACGTCCGCGAAGCCCGCCTCGACGATCTCCGCCCCCAGGGCGCGCCCGCCGGTGATCAGGGCCTCGGTGGCCGCGAGCGCCAGGAGCGCGTTGTGCGCCTGGTGGGCGCCGTGCAGCGGCACGAAGATCTCCGTGTACACGCCGGCGGGCGTGCGCAGGTCGACGAGCTGCCCGCCGACGGCGATGCGCCGGTCCACGACCTCGAGGTCGATGCCCTCACGGACCAGGTGGGCGCCCACCTTCTCGGCGCGCTCGAGGATGGGGCCGAGCGCGGCGTCGGTCTGCTCGGCGATGACGGCGGTCGCGCCGTCCTTGATGATGCCGGCCTTCTCGGTGGCGATCTCCTCGACGGTGGAGCCGAGCCAGCGCTCGTGGTCCAGGGCGACGGGCGTGATGACGGCGACCTCGCCGTCCACCACGTTGGTGGAGTCCCACGTGCCGCCCATGCCGACCTCGACGACGGCGACGTCGACGGGCGCGTCCGCGAACGCGGCGAACGCCATGACGGTGAGCACCTCGAAGAAGCTGAGACGGGGCCCGCCCTGCTCCTGCGACTCGCGGTCGACGACGCCGATGTAGGGCGCGACGTCCTCGAACACCTCGACGAACCGTTCCTGACTGAGGGGCTCGCCGTCGACGGAGATGCGCTCGGTGACGCTGGTCAGGTGCGGAGAGGTGAACCGTCCGGTGCGCAGGCCGTGCTCCCGCACGAGGCGCTCGACCATGCGAGCCGTCGAGGACTTGCCGTTGGTGCCGGTGATGTGGACGGTGCGGTAGGCGCGGTGGGGGTCGCCGAGGAGCTCGAGGACGCGCTGCACTCGGGCCATGGTGGGGTCGATGTCGTGCTCGGGCTGCCGGGACAGGATCTCCTTGTAGACCGTGTTCAGCGCCTCTTGGATGGCGGGGTCCGCGTTCTCGGCGCCGCGGCTGGTGCCGCGGCGGTTCTTCCGCGAGTTCTTCTGGGTGTCGTCCACTCTCAGAGGATAGGTTCCTCCGGGCTCGGGAGCGGCAGGCCGCCCGGGGCCCGGCGTCAGCCCGTACGCCCCGGCTGTTGTTCCCACGGGCAGAGCACCCGCACACCGAGGGGGGCGAAGTGGCGGAGGTTGCGGGTGACCACGGTCATCCCGTGGGCCTCGGCGACCGCCGCGATCAGGGCGTCGTCGTACGGGGCGTGCTCGGGGACGGGGTAGCGAGCGAGGATCCGCGCCGCGGACAGGTCGAACGGGAGGACGCGGTCTGCGAATCCGGGCAGGACGTGCTCCGCGAGCCACCGCCGCAGCACCGCGCCCTGGACGGGGTCGGCCTGCTCCTTGCGGACGACCCCGCGTTCGATCTCCGCGATGGTCAGCGCCGTGACGTACTGGTCGACGAGCGGCACGGCACGCGCCCAGTCGGCAACGGCGGGTTCACGGTCCGGGCGGCGCAGCGCCGAGACCACATTGGTGTCGAGGACGTACATCAGAGCTCGGCGCTGCGGGCCGTCAGCCCCAGGTGGCCAGGCTCGAAGTCGATGTCGTCGCTGTCGGGCATGGCGAGGTAGTCCACGATGCTCGCCGGTTCGCCCACGAGGGCTTCTTCCATGATGGCGCGGGCCTCCGCCTCCATCGACCGGTGATGCCGAGCCGCACGTTCGCTCAGGACGGCCTTGGTGCCGACCGGGAGATTGCGGATGAGGATCTGTTCCACGAGTGCCACCTCCAGACGATATCAAGGTGATGATATCGCGCCAGTCAAGAGCGCTGCCCGGACTCCGGCACGTCCACCACAACGACATGTTGCGGCTTTTCACCCCGTGAAGAACGATGACACCCGCAACGCCGGGTCGGCGCTGCTCGAGTCGGTTCGGGGGGACGACGATGAGACGACACAGCTCTGTCCGGCGGACGATGATCGTCGGGGCCATGGCACTGGCAGCGGTCCTTGCCGCCCCGGCGGCGGCCATGACCGGCACACCGGTGCGCGGCGGCGTCGTCGGCCCGGTGGAGGCGGCCGGGACTGCCCGGACGCTCCCGGCGGACGACACCGCCGGCACCCACGCGCGGGCCACCGACGCCCGCGAGGCCGCCGTCGACCGCACCGCCGCCACCGCCACGGCGCTCGCCGGGGTGCCCGGCTACGCCGGGGTGGCCGTCGACTACGACGCCGCCACGGTGACCGTCTCGTGGAAGGGTCACGCCCCGGCCCAGGTCAGCAGACTCCTGCAGCAGGCCCCGGTGAACGTCGAGGTGCGGCGCACCGTGTTCAGCGAGGCCGAGCTGCGTGCCGCGAGCACGCGGCTGCTCGACGGTCAGCGCGCGGCGCACGGGCCGGACGCCGTGCTCGCCGTGCTCCCCGCCGCCGACTACGCGGGGCTGGTGGCCGAGGTCAGCCGGGACTCCGCCGTCGCGACCCGGCCCGACCTGACCGAGCACCTGGAGCGCGCGGCCGGCGTACCCGTGCGGGCCACCCTGGTCGACGGCGGCGTCCAGTCCACTGCCGGGAGCCGCCGTGACGACCAGGCTCCGTGGCACGCGGGTGGCGCGATCGCGACCGCGGACGGGACCGACTACTGCTCGACCGGCTTCTCCATCGTCACGCCCGAGGGGCACCGCCTGGTCACCGCGGCGCACTGCAACGAGCGGGTCGGCGACGTCGTGCGCGACGGCACGGGCCAGCGCCTCGGTACGGTCACCGACCGCGCGCTGCACCTCGACGCGCAGCTCATCGACCCGGTCGGCGGCCCCAAGACGGCCGCGGCCGTGTTCGGCGGCCCGTGGGACGCGGCTCCCGGGGACAAGAGCTACTCGTTCCCGGTGACGAAGGTGCAGCGGCCCGCCGTCGGGCAGAACATCTGCAGCTCGGGTGCGGTCACCGGGGAGCACTGCGCCACCATCCAGGCCACCGACATCGCCTGGACCTGCGGCGACGAGACGTGCCACGGGTTCCGCGCGAGCCGGGAGGACGGCGGCGTCACGGTCGGCGGGGGCGACAGCGGCGGGCCCATGTACATCGTCATCGGCGGTGAGGCCTACGCCCGCGGGATGATCGACGGCGGCTCGAACCGCCGCAGCTGCGGCCGCACGTCCCTGCCGACGCAGTGCTTCTCGTACGTCTACGGCATCCCGATGGTCGACATCCTGGAGCACTGGGACGCTCGCATCGACACCTGATCCAGGGCGCGGACACGACGGGAGGGGCGAGGCCGGCGGCACCGGCCTCGCCCCTCCGTCCTCAGGCTCTCAGGCCTTGGCCACCGACACCGCGCGCTCGGCGCCAGCCGTGACCGTGAGCGCCGTCGCCAGCGTCTCCCGCGTCACCAGCTCGCGGTGCTGCTCCACGGCCGCCACCCACTCGGCCGGGACCGTCAGGTCCAGCGCGATCCGGTCGGCCACCTGCAGGCCGGCGGCCTTGCGGGCGTCCTGCACGTCGCGGACGACGTCGCGGGCGTACCCCTCGGCACGCAGCGCGTCGTCGAGCGCCAGGTCGAGCACCACGAAACCGCCGCCGGTGAGCACCGCGGCCGCGACGTCCGCCGAGTCCGCGTCACCGGCCACCACGGTGGTCAGCTCGTACTCGCTCGCGAGCAGCTCGACGTCGCCGTCCGCCGTCGTGACCACCACGGCACCCGAGGGGGCCACGGACCAGTCGCCCGCCTTCGCGCCCTTGATCACGGCCTGCACGCCGCGCCCGAGGCGCGGACCGGCGGCACGTGCGTTGACCGCGAGCCGTTCGGTGACGCCGAAGGATGCCGCCACCTCGGGCGAGAACTCCACCAGGCGCACCTCCTTGACGTTCAGCTCGGTCTCCAGCAGGCCGGTGAACGGCGCGACGCCGTCCGGGTCCGCGACCGCCACGACGAGTGACCGCAGCGGCTGCCGCACGCGCAGCTTGTTCGCCTTGCGCAGGGCCAGCGTCTGCGACACCACGGCCCGCGCGGACTCGACGGCGGCGACGAGCGCGTCGTCGGCCACGAGCACGGAGCCCTCGGCCGAGTCGAGCGACGGCCAGTCGGTCAGGTGCACCGAGCGGCCGCCCGTCAGGCCCCGCCAGACCTCCTCCGTGAGCAGCGGCGCGAGCGGCGCCATGACCCGGGTGAGCGTCTCCAGCGCGGTGTGCAGGGTGTCGAACGCGTCGGCGTCCTCGGCCCAGAAACGGTCGCGCTGCGTGCGCACGTACCAGTTGGTCAGCGCGTCCAGGTACTGGCGCACCGAGTCGCAGGCACCGGCGATGTCGTAGACGTCGAGCTGCTCGGTCACGTCGGCCAGCAGGCCGCGCGTGCGGGCCAGCAGGTAGCGGTCCATGACGGGCAGCCCGGACACCCGCTCGGGCGTGAGCGGCTGCGCGGAGTAGCCCGCGCCGTCGTTCGCGGCGTTGGCGTACAGCGTGAAGAAGTAGTAGGTGCTCCACAGCGGCAGCAGCACCTGGCGGACGGCGTCACGGATGCCGTCCTCCGTGACGATGAGGTTGCCGCCGCGCAGGATCGGCGAGGCCATGAGGAACCAGCGCATCGCGTCGGACCCGTCACGGTCGAAGACCTCGTTGACGTCCGGGTAGTTCTTCAGCGACTTGCTCATCTTGCGGCCGTCGGAGCCCAGCACGATGCCGTGCGAGACCGCCGTCTTGAACGCGGGCCGGTCGAACAGCGCCGTGGACAGCACGTGCATCATGTAGAACCAGCCGCGCGTCTGCCCGATGTACTCCACGATGAAGTCGCCCGGGAAGTGGTGCTCGAACCAGTCGCTGTTCTCGAACGGGTAGTGCACCTGGCCGTAGGGCATCGAGCCGGAGTCGAACCACACGTCCAGCACGTCCTCGACACGGCGCATCGTGGACTTCCCGGTCGGGTCGTCCGGGTTGGGCCGGGTCAGGTCGTCGACGAACGGCCGGTGCAGGTTCGGCTTGCCCTCGTGGTCGAGGGGCAGCCGCCCGAAGTCGCGCTCCAGCTCCGCGAACGAGCCGTACACGTCGACGCGCGGGTACTGCGGGTCGTCCGACTTCCAGACCGGCACGGGCGAGCCCCAGAACCGGTTGCGCGTGATGGACCAGTCGCGGGCGTTCTCCAGCCACTTGCCGAACTGGCCGTCCTTGATGTGCTCCGGCACCCAGGTGATCTCCTGGTTGAGCTCGCCCATGCGGTCCTTGAACTTCGTCACCTCGACGAACCACGAGGACACGCCCATGTAGATCAGCGGGTTGCGGCAGCGCCAGCAGTGCGGGTAGGAGTGCGCGTACTGCTCGCGGCGCAGCAGCACGGTGCCCGACGTCGTCCGCCCCGCCTCGCCGTCGGCCGGACCGCGCGTGCGGGCCTTGAGGTGGTCCATGATCGGCACGTTCGCGTCGAAGACCTGCAGGCCCACGTACTCCTCGACCGGAAAGGTGAAGCGGCCGTCGGCGCCCACCGGGATCACCGGGTCCACGCCCTCGCGGTCGGTGACCTGCTTGTCCTCCTCACCGAACGCGCCGGCGTTGTGCACCAGGCCGGTGCCGTCGGTCGTGGTGACGAAGTCGGCCTCGACCACGCGGTGCGCACCCGGGTGCCCCTCGAAGTAGTCGAACGGCGGCTCGTAGGCCGCGCCCAGCAGGTCGCTCCCCGTCAGGCGCCCGACGACGGTCGGCTCCTCGTTGCCCTCGTCCGTCAGCTCGCGGGCGTACGCCGCCACGCGCGCCTCGGCCAGCACGTAGCGCTGGGGGGTGCCCGTGAAGGACGACTCGACGATCACGTAGTCGACGTCGGGGCCCACCATGACCAGCAGGTTGGAGGGCAGGGTCCACGGCGTCGTCGTCCAGATGAGCAGGTGGTCGCCGGCGCGGAGCACGTCGGCGCCGTCGGGCACCTCGGTGATCCGGAAGCCGACCGTCACCGCCGGGTCCTGACGCTGCTGGTAGACGTCGTCGTCCATGCGCAGCTCGTGGTTGCTCAGGGGGGTCTGGTCGTTCCAGCAGTAGGGCAGCACGCGGAAGCCCTCGTAGATCAGGCCCTTGTCGAACAGCGACTTGAAGGCCCAGACCACGCTCTCCATGAAGGTCGGGTCCAGCGTCTTGTAGTCGCCCTCGAAGTCCACCCAGCGGGCCTGGCGCGTCACGTAGGTGCGCCACTCGTCGGTGTACTTGAGCACGCTGGACCGGCACGCGGCGTTGAACTTGTCGATGCCCAGCTCGACGATCTCTTCCTTGGTCTTGATGCCGAGCTGGCTCATCGCCTCCAGCTCCGCCGGCAGGCCGTGGGTGTCCCAGCCGAAGCGGCGCTCGACGCGCTGGCCCTTCATGGTCCGGTAGCGCGGCACCACGTCCTTCGCGTACCCGGTCAGCAGGTGGCCGTAGTGCGGCAGGCCGTTGGCGAACGGCGGGCCGTCGTAGAAGACGAACTCGTTGCTGCCGTTCTCGCCGGCCGGACGGGCCTCGACGGACGCACGGAAGGTGTCGTCCTTCTCCCAGTAGGCGAGGACGTCGCGCTCGAGGTCGGGCAGGCTGGGGGACGCGGGGACGGCGCCCTCGGCGTCGCTGGGACGGTGCAGCGGATAGGCCATGGTTCTTCTGGCTCCTGGCGGGTTCAGCGGTTCGGCAGCAGGTGGACTTCGGTGGTGCTCTGCTGCGAGGACGCCGCACCTGGGTGCGCCGCGGTACCACCCCGCTTGCCGCCCGCTTGCGCACGCGACCGCTCGTTGACGGCTGTGACGGGCCTACCCGTCCGGTTCTACTGAGGCGGCCCGCTGGGCACCTGTTCTTCCGGAGGCTCACCGGTGATAGCCGGGTCGATGCCTGTGGACCTATCGTAGCGGGACCGGGCAACCGGGGCGGGCCGCCGCACACCGCCGGCCGCGGCGGCGCCGGCTCCGACGCCAGCTCCGACGACCATGCGGTTGCTGCCAGGACCGGCCCGTTCCTGGCAGCAACCGCATGGTGTCCTGTGGATGACGACGGACGTCACGCAGCGCCCTTCGATCTAATCGTGGTGTGCCCGCCAAGGAACCAGTCCCGACCAGCCTCCTGCACCTCGCACGGCAGCAGTGCGGGCTGCTGTCCTCCCAGCAGTGCGACGCGGCCGGAGTCGGGCCGTCCCGGAGGCGCAACCTGGTCGCGCGAGGCGGGTGGCGACACGTGACCCGCTGCGTGCTCGACACGGGCGCGACACCCGAGGGGCTGCACGCCTACGACATCGAACGGCGGCGAGCCGCATGGACGGCCCTGCTCGCCAACCCGCGGGCGATCGCCGTCGGGTGCTGCGCGCTGGCTCTGCACGGCGTCGCGGGGCTCCCTCGCCGGATCGTCCCGGAGGCGGCACTCCCCCGAGGCACCGCACGCAAGGCCAGGGACGGGATCGCCTTCCGGCAGTACGCCACCGAACAAGAGACCGTCGAGATCGAGGGCAGGACGGTCGTCACCGTACGCCGGGCGCTGGTGCACGCACTGCCCACGCTCAGCCGCGACGAGGCGGTCGCATGCCTGGACAGCGCACTCCATCAGGGCCTGATCACGCCGGGGGACCTGCGGACCATCCGACGTGATCTCTTGCGCCGGAGGGGTTCGGCGCGGGGCATCCCGTGGCTGGACCGGGCCGACGGGCGCGCCGAGTCCCCTCCCGAGAGCCACGCCCGGCTGCGGGCCGAGGACGCAGGGTTGGCCCCCGACGACGTCCAGCGCGACTTCTTCGACGTCAGGGGCCGCTTTCTCGGCCGAGCCGACCTAGCCTGGCACCTCGGTGGCGACAGGTGGCTCGTCGTCGAGATCGACTCCCAGGCGTTCCACGGGGCCGAGCGTCAGGTACGCCGGGATGCGCTCCGCCAGAACGATCTGGTGGGCGAGGGGCGGAACCTGGTCATGCGGTTCTTCCCGGGTCAGGTCACGGGCGGCGACTTCGCCGGCGACGTGGCCCGCATCCTCGACCGCGAGGGCTGGCGGCCCGACCAGGAGTTGCCACCCCGCCCGACGAGACGACGACCCACAGCACGAAGGCGGTGACCATGCGGTTGCTGCCAGGACCGGCCCGTTCCTGGCAGCAACCGCATGGTCGCATGCCCCGTCGACGAGCCGAGTGAGCCAGATCACATGCTGATCGGAAATAGTTGGTTCTGTGCAAATCATTGATGCTGGAGGCCGCATCGGCCGATCGACCGATCTCCAGGAGGACCTCCACCATGGCAACACTGCTGCACATCGACGCGAGCATCCAGGGTGACAGCTCCGTCAGCAGGCAGCTGAGCGCCCGTGCTGCCGACGCCTGGCGCGCTGCGCACCCGGACGGGACGGTCACGTACCGTGACCTCGCTGCCGACCCGGTACCCCACTTCGACGCGGCGGCCAACACCAGCCGCGGCGTGCCCCAGGACCAGCACACGCCGGACCAGGCCCGCTCCTGGTCCCGCATGGAGCAGCTCACGGGCGAGATCGCGGCTGCGGACACCGTGCTGCTCGGGCTGCCCATCTACAACTTCGGACCGCCGAGCACCGTCAAGGCGTGGCTGGACCACCTCGTCGCGCCGGGTCTGGGCTTCGACCCCGAGACCCGGGAGGGGCTGCTGGGCCGCTGCAACTTCGTCGTGGTGGTCTCGCGCGGCGGCGGGTACGCCGAGGGCACCCCGCGGCACGGCTGGGACCACGCCTCCGCCTGGCTGCCGCACGGCCTGTCGCTGGTGGGGATCGAGCCGCGGTTCATCACCGCGGAGCTCACGCTGGCGGCGTCGACCCCCGCGATGTCCGGCCTGGTGCCGCTCGCCGAGGAGAGCCGCCGGCAGGCCGAGGCCGAGATCGACAGCCTCTGGGCACCGGCCGCCACCACGGCCTGATCCGGCGACGCTCGCCGCATAATTGCGCACGTCACGCCCCCGCACCGCCGTAGAGTGGTGGCGCGGGGGCGCGACGACGAGGGAGATGCCGTGGACGAGCAGCAGGTCATGGAGCAGTCCCTGAACCGGTCCGGCGCGCTGATCGACTACCTGGCGCGGCACCTGCGCCGCCGGTCCGAGTCCGCGCTCACCCCGCTCGGTCTGCGCACCCGGCACCTCGTCGCTCTGACCGTGCTGCGGGAGCGGGGCGAGATCACCCAGCAGGACCTCGCGGCGGCCCTCGTGCTCGACAGCACCAACGTCGTGGGCCTGCTCAACGAGCTGGAGCGGCGCGGCCTGGCCGAGCGGCGCCGCTCGGCCCAGGACAGGCGCCGGCACGTCGTGTCCCTGACCGACGACGGCGTGGCGCTGCTCTGTCAGGCGGAGCTCGCGCTGTCGGTCGTGGAGGACGAGGTCTTCGCCGCGCTGGACCGTCCGCAGCGCGAACAGCTCCACGAGCTGCTCGTCGCGGCCACGTCGTCGGCGTCCGCCCCCTTCTGCTAAGGGCTGCCGGCGGGCGGCGTCAGCCCACCGAGACCTGCACCGTGTGCCAGCCCGTGGCGCCGTCGGGCGCGGGCGGGGCCTCGGCCTCGGTCTGGACCAGGCCGTCGGCGTCCGTGGCCCGGACCGTCAGCGTGTGGTCGCCCTCGGCGAGGTCGAGCGAGGCGTGCCACTGGCGCCAGGTGTCGGGCCCCACGGTCTCGGCGAGCTCGGCCGTGACCCACTCGCCGTCGTCGGCCCTGACCTCGACCGCGCCGATGCCGGTGTGCTGCGCCCATGCGACCCCGGCCACGGTGACGGCGCCCGGTGCCGCGGAACCCCGCGGCACGTCGATGCGGGACTGCACCTTGACCGGCCCCAGCGCGGACCAGCCGCGCGGCGTCCAGTAGCCCTGGTCGGCCTCGAAGGTGGTGACCTCCAGCGACGTCACCCACTTGGTGGCCGAGACGTAGCCGTACAGGCCCGGCACCACCAGCCGCGCCGGGAAGCCGTGCTCCACCGGCAGCGGCTCGCCGTTCATGCCGATCGCGAGGAGGCTGTCCCGGTCCGGGTCCAGCAGCACCTCGAGCGGGGTGCCGGCGGTGAACCCGTCGTCGCTCCGGGAGAGCACCATGTCGGCACCGGCGCGCGGCCTGGCCCGCTCCAGCAGGGCGCGGACCGGGTAGCCCAGCCACAGGGCGTTGCCGATCAGGTCGCCGCCCACGGTGTTGCTGACGCAGGCGAGCGTCACGTGGTGCTCCTCCAGCGGCAGCGCGAGCAGCTCGTCCCACGTGATCGTGAACGGCTCCTCCACCATGCCGCGCACCTCCAGGGACCAGTCCGCCGGGTCGAGCTGCGGCACCCGCAGGGCCGTGTCGATCCGGTAGAAGTCCGGGTTCGGGGTGACGTAGGGGGTCAGGCCGTCGAGCTCCAGGTCGGCGCCCGCAGGGACCGGGGCGGCCGCCCGGCGCGCGGCCGGCAGCCGGATCTTGTCCCGCACCACGCTCACCGCGGCCGACCCCGCCGACAGCGCCCGCGAGCCCGCCAGCGCCAGCACCGCGACGCCCGCGGCGATCCCGGTGGCGGCGAGGAAACCGCGCCGGTCCAGCACGCCGGCCCCCGGGGACCGCAGGTCCGGCTCCGGCCGCAGGCGTGCCACGGCCGCGCGCAGCGCGAGCACGGCGCCGCCGATCCCGATCAGGCTGGGCAGCGCCCACAGCGGCGTCGCCTCCGGGCGCAGCACCGCGACGATCGCGCCGATGACGCCCACGCCGCCGATGAGCTGGGACCCCAGGGGCGGACGGCGCAGCTCGGCCCAGCCCGCGAGCGCCGCGCCGGCGGCGAGCACCACTCCCATCGTGCCGAGCAGCACCGCCTTGTCGGCGGTGCCGAACCACTGCACCGCGAGGTCCTTGAGCCAGCCGGGCACGGCATCGACCACGGCGGCGCCGCCCGCGAACAGCGTGCTGGAGCCGGGCGCGACGAGCGCAGCCACGAGCTCCGCGACGGCCAGCCCCGCGCCCCCGGCGACGACGCCGGCGAGGGCCGCCCACCACCCGTCGTGCGGC
The DNA here is from genome assembly GCF_049532985.1 of Promicromonospora sp. MS192. GTDB lineage: Bacteria > Actinomycetota > Actinomycetes > Actinomycetales > Cellulomonadaceae > Promicromonospora. Next base: position 2,969,180 of record NZ_CP186693.1, read on the forward strand.
GAACGGTCGGTCCGCGAGGTCGCCGGGGTGTCGGTTGCCTGGGTCATGTGCCCAGCCTGGCACGCCGATCCACGCTTGCGCGGGGACGAGGGCGGACCGTCACGACTCCGTAAGGCCCGCCCGTCAGACGCCCGTGCCGCGGACGATCTTCGAGTTGTGGGCCTGGGCCCGGGGGCGGATCGTCACGAGGTCGATGTTGACGTGGTGCGGGCGGGACAGGGTCCAGGCGATGGTGTCGGCGACGTCGTCGGCGACCAGGGGCGTGTAGCCCTCGTAGACGGCGGCGGCCTTCTCGGCGTCCCCGCCGAAGCGCACCAGCGAGAACTCCTCCGTGGCGACGGCGCCCGGCGCGATCTCGATGACGCGCAGGGGTTCGCCCGCGGTCTCCCAGCGCAGCGTCTGGGACAGCATGTGCTCGGCGTGCTTGGCGCCGGTGTAGCCGGCGCCGCCCTCGTAGGCGCCCTGGGCGGCGGTGGAGGTCACGTTCACGACGTCGGCCACGCCCTTGGCCGCGCCCGCGGCCCGCAGCAGGGGCAGCACGGCCTGGGTGACGCGGAGCGTGCCGAGCACGTTGATCTCGTACATGCGGCGCCAGCCGTCGATGTCGGCGTCCTCGACGCGGTCCAGGCCGAAGGCCCCGCCGGCGTTGTTGACCACGGCGTCGAGGCCGCCGGTGGCGCCGAGCTGGCCGGCGAGCGCGGCCACGGCGTCGCCGTCGGTCAGGTCGACGGCGTAGACCTCGCAGCCCGTCTCCGCGGCGAGTACCTCCAACCGGTCCGCGCGGCGGGCGGCGGCCACGACGGTCCAGCCGTCGGCGCGCAGGCGGCGCACGGTCGCGGCGCCGATGCCCGACGACGCCCCGGTCACCAGGGCGCGGCGGGTCGGGGTGGTCTCGGGGGTGGCGGTCTCGGGGGCGGTGCTGTCGCTCATGGCCGCACTGTAGCCGCCGGCTCAGCGGAGCAGCCCGGCGGCGTAGCCCGCGAAGAGGGCGACCACCAGTCCCGCCACGACCAGGATGGCGACGATCCAGGCGCGGGGCACCCAGGCGGGCGGGCCGTGCTCCTCGTGGCCCTGCGGTGCGCTCACCTGGTCGGACTCGGGCGGGGTCTCGCCGGGCTGCAGGTTGCCGCTGGTGGGCATGGTGCGGCCGTCCGGCTCCGGGTCGGGGTTGTGCGCGGGCTGGTTCTCCGGCTCGTTCGTCATGGGGACCTCCGTGCCGTCGGGGTTCGAGCCCACCGTAGGCACGGGCGTGGTCCGGTCGCTCGCGGACGGCGCCGCGGCCGGGCGGACGGCGACGCCGCCCCCGCGGGGCCGGCACCCGGCACCCGACGCCCACAGCGAAAACCGCACCGGCCGTATCCCTCCCCCGGTGTATCGTGGCGGCGGGTCGCGGGCCCTCTTCTGGCCCGCCGACGCGGCTCTCGCTGTGAGCCGCTTCCCACCCCGGACGCGAGATGGCGCGTCGCTGCTCGCCCACGGTCCTGCGGTCGTGGGCCGTTCGCCGACCCCTGGAGCCATCCGTGCACCCCCACCGTGTCCGACCTGACCGTCCGTCCCTGCCCAGCGGCGCGGACGGTACCCGCCGCGCCCTGTCCGCCGTCCGCTCGCGCCGGCGGTACGTCCTGCCCGCCGTGACCGCGGCCGCGGCTCTCGCCCTGGCCGCCTGCTCGGCCACGGCCGCCGACGAGCCCGACGCCGCGGCGTCAGCGTCGGGCGCCTTTCCCGTGACCCTCGACAACTGCGGGTTCGAGACCACCGTCGAGGCGCCACCGGAGCGCGTGGTGACGATCAAGTCGTCGACGACGGAGATGCTGCTGGCCCTGGGGCTGGGCGACCGGATCGTCGGGTCGGCGTTCCTCGACGGGCCCGTGCCGGACTCCCTGGAGACAGTGCCCGCCGTCGAGGAGCCGTTCGCGGACGAGGCGCCGGGTTCCGAGGCGACGCTGGCCCTGGAGCCGGACCTGGTCTACGCGGGCTGGGAGTCCAACCTCACGGCCGAGACGGCGGGCGACCGCACGACGCTCGCGGGTCTCGGCGTCGCCACGTACGTCTCCCCCGCCGCCTGCAAGGCGGAGGGCTACATGCCGGACCCGCTGACGTTCGACACGGTCTTCGACGAGATCGCGGAGGTGGGCACCCTGTTCGACGCCGAGGAGGCCGCCGCGGCCCTGGTCGAGGAGCAGCGCGCGGCGCTGGACGCGATCGAGCCGGACGACCGGGGGCTGACGGCCCTGTGGTGGTCCTCGGGTGACGACACCCCGTACGTGGGGGCGGGCATCGGCGCCCCGCAGATGATCATGGAGGCCGCGGGGCTCACGAACGTCGCGGCCGACGTCCACGACACCTGGACCTCCCTGGGCTGGGAGAGCATCGTGGAGGCGGACCCCGACGTCGTCGTGCTGGTGGACGCCGCCTGGAACCCCGCGGACGCGAAGATCGAGGCCCTGGAGTCGAACCCGGCTACGCGGGAGATGACGGCGGTCAAGGAGGAGCGGTACGTGGTGGTGCCGTTCCCGGCGACCGAGGCGGGCGTGCGCAACGTCGACGCCGTGGCCTCGGTGGTGGACCAGCTGGCGGACCTCGACCGGTGAGCGCACGCGGTACTGCGGGCAGGGTGGGCCCGGGCAGAGCCGGGCTCGCCCTGCCCGGCGCGGCCGTGGTGCTCGTGCTGAGCGTGGGCGTGGCGGTCACGATCGGTCCCGCGGACCTGGCGCTGTCCGAGGTGTGGCGGTCGGTGGCCGGCCACCTCGGGCTGGGCGGACCGCTCGGCCTGGAGCCGCTCACCGCGCTGCGCGACGGCATGGTGTGGCAGCTGCGCATGCCGCGGATCCTCACGGCGGCGGCCGTGGGCGCGGGCCTCGCGCTGTGCGGCGCCGTGATGCAGTCGCTCACCCGCAACCCGCTCGCCGACCCGTACCTGCTGGGCCTGTCGTCGGGCGCGTCGCTCGGCGCCGTGCTGGTGCTGCTCGTGGGCGTGCCGCTCCTGCTGCCGGTGGCGGCGTTCGCCGGCGCGGTCGGCGCTCTGGCCCTCGCGCTGACGCTGGCCGGTGCGCTCGGGACGATCACGCCCACCCGCACGGTGCTCGCGGGGCTCGCGATCAGCCAGCTCTGCGCGGCGGCGGTCTCGTTCGTGATCTTCTGGTCGGCCACGGGCGACGCCTTCCGGGAGGTGCTGTCGTGGCTGATGGGCTCCGTCGCGTCGGCGACGTGGACGTCGGTGGCCGTCGCGGGCGGCGCCGTGCTCCTGGTCGGCGTGCCGCTCGCGCTGAGCGGCTCGGTGCTCGACGCGTTCACGTTCGGGGACACGGCCGCGGCTGCCCTGGGGGTGTCCGTGCAGCGGACGCGCTGGGTGCTGCTGGTCGGCGTCGCCCTGCTGACGGGCGCGCTCGTGTCGCAGAGCGGGTCCATCGGGTTCGTCGGGCTGATCCTTCCGCACGCGGTGCGGCTGCTGACCGGCGCGCGGCACCGCCTGCTGCTGCCCCTGTCGGCGCTGGCCGGGGCCTCGTTCCTGGTCTGGGCGGACACGCTGGCCCGCACCGTGTTCGAGCCCCGGGAGCTGCCGGTCGGCATCGTCACCGCGGCGATCGGTGCCCCCGTCTTCGCGTTCCTGCTCTGGAAGGGAGCCCGGCGATGAGCGCGGGACCCTCGGTGGACCCCCGGCCGGCGACGCAGGAGGCGACCGGCGCGGGCCTCGCGGCCGCCGCCGTCACCTGGCAGATCGACGGCCGGCTGATCCTGGACGACGTGGGCGTCCTGGCCCCGCCCGGCGCCGTCACGGGGCTGCTGGGCCCCAACGGGTCCGGCAAGTCGACGCTGCTGCGGGTCGTGGCCGGGGTGCAGCAGGCGGGACGGAGCGGGGCGCCGTCGGGCGGGGCGCCGTCGGACGCTGTGCCCGCGACGTTCGGCGGCACGGACCTGGCCGCGCTCTCCCGGCGCGAGCGCGCCCGCGTGCTCGCCCTCGTGGAACAGGACGCCACCACCGACCTGCCCCTGTCGGTGCTGGACGCCGTGCTGCTGGGCCGCATCCCGCACCGCGCCCTGCTCGCCGGCGACTCCGACGCCGACCGCGCCGCCGCACGTGCCGCCCTGGCCACGGCCGGGGCCGAGGGCCTGGCCGGCCGGGAGATCGCCACGCTGTCGGGCGGCGAGCGCCAGCGCGTGCACATGGCCCGGGCGCTGGCCCAGCAGCCGCGGCTGCTGCTGCTCGACGAACCGACCAACCACCTGGACATCGCCGCACAGCTCGACGCCATGCGGGTGCTGCGCGACCTCGCGGCGGACGGCGTGACCGTCGTGACCGCCCTGCACGACCTCAACCTCGCGGCAGCGACCTGCGACCACGTGGTGCTGCTGGCACGCGGCCGGGTCGTGGCGGCGGGGCCGGTCGGCGAGGTGCTGGTGCCGGCGGTGCTGGAACCCGTCTACGGGGTGCGGGTCGACGTGCTGACCCATCCGCGGACGGGCCGTCCCGTGCTGTCCTTCGAGCGACGGCCGGGGACCGGGTCCGGCTCGGGCTGACGGATCGCCGCTCCTGAACCATGATGGGGGCCATGGCCGCACCCGAGATCGTCGTCCAGGCAGGCAAGGTCCTCAACCCGTGGATGCTCCGCATCGCCGGTCACGTCCCGCCGTGGGTCGTGCTGCACCACGTGGGGCGCAGGTCCGGCAAGGAGTACGCCACCCCGCTGGTCGCGTTCGCGGCCCAGCCGCAGGAACAGGTCGTGGCCGTGCTGCCGCTCCCGTGGGGTCCGGGCACCGACTGGGCCCGCAACACGATGAGCTCCGGCACGGTGCGGCTGACGCGCGGCGGCGACGAGTTCGAGGTGCGCGACGTGCGCCTGGTGCCCGCCGCGGAGGCGGTCGGCTGGCTCGCCCCCGTGCCGGCGCGTGCCCTGTCGACGGTCGGCGTCAAGGAGTGCCTGGTCGGCACGCTGCACCGCGCCTGACACCTGCCCGGGGCCGGCTGTCCCCCGGCCCCCTGGCGCGGGAGTATGTTGCGCGTCGTGAACTTGCGTACAGCCACGCTGTCCGACGCCGCCGCGGTCGCCCGGGTGCACCACACCACCTGGGTCACCACCTACGGGTCCGTCCTGCCGCCCGAGTTCTGGGTCACCGCCACCCTGGAGCGCCGCGTGGCGACGTGGGAACGATGGCTGGGCAACGGTGCTGCCCCGGTGGTCGCGGAGGTCGCCGGCGAGGTGGTCGGCATCGCGATGGCCGGCGAGTCCGTGGAGCAGGACGACGTGCTGCCCGTGCGCGACCAGCAGCTCTACCTCCTGTACGTCCTGGCGGCCCACCACGGGACCGGCGTCGGGCAGGCGCTGCTGGACACCGTCCTGCCGCCCGGGACCGCCGCCCAGCTCTGGGTCGCCGAGGACAACCCGCGCGCCCGGCGCTTCTACGAGCGCAACGGCTTCGCCGTGGAGGGCGCGCGCGTGCTCGACACGAACGCCGCCGACCTGGCGGAGGTCCGGATGGTCAGGTAGTCGGGTTACCGTTCCACCCATGTCAGATTTCCACGTCCGCGCCTCGACCCCGGACGACGCCGTCGGCATCGCCGCGGTGCACTGGACCACGCGGCGGGCGGTCTTCGGCGACCTGCTGCCGCCCGCGCACTGGGAGACCGAGACGCTCGGCACCCGCACCGAGGGCTGGATGCGCATCCTCGCCGCCGGCAACAAGGCACTGGTCGCCGAGGTGGGCGACAAGATCGTCGGCTTCGCGATGAAGAACCCGTCCGGCCCCCACCTGGGCCACCCGCCCGTCCGGGCGGTCGAGCTCCACGAGCTGTACGTCGACCCGAGCTACCACGGCACCAACGTGGGCCACGCCCTGCTGGAGAACGCCCTCCCGCCCGGCACCGCGGCCCAGATCTGGACGTTCGCGTCCAACCCCCGCGCCCGCAAGTTCTTCCAGCGCGCGGGCTTCCTGCCCGACGGCGTCACGGCGACCGACCCGGACACGGACGTGCTGGAGGTACGGCTGATCCGCTGACGCCGGAGCGCGGCGGCAGTGCGGGGCGGCGGTTGCACAACGGGCTCGATCCGGCGCGGGCGGCGTGTCAGGATCTGGCGCATGAGCAGCGAGGTGAGCAGCGGGTACCACGTCGAGCTGCACGACGACCCGGCGACGGTGCTGGCCGTCGCCGGCGATCTGCTGGCCGCCGACCCGGTGGTGTGGAGCGTCGTCGCCTCGGTGACGCACCACGCCGCGCGGACGCTCCCGGCCGGCGGTCGGCCCACCTCTCCGATGTGGTGGGCGGTCGTCCGGGACGCGCGCGGCGGCGTCGTCGGCGTGGCGATGCGGACCATGCCGCACGCACCGCACACGGTCTGGGTGCCCGCCCTGCCGGACGACGCGGCGCGTCTGCTGGCCCGCACCGCCCTGGACCACACCGCCCGGGCCGGCGAACCGGCGCTGACCTCGGCGAACGGCGCCCGGTCCGCCGTCCGCGCGTACACGGACGAGGTGCTGCGGGCCACGGGCGGCACCGTGCACGAGGGCCGGCCGGACCGCCTCTGGGAGGCCCGGGCGGTCACGCGCCCCGAGCCCGCGCCGCCGGGCCGCGCACGCCGGGCCACGCTCGCCGACCTCGCCCTGGTCGAGGAGTGGTTCGCCGTCTTCCACGCCGACGCGGACGCCCAGGCCGGACGCGCCCCCGAGGCCGAACCGCTGCGGATCGGCGGCGCCCGAGGCCGGATCCTGGACGGCGACATCTGGCTGTGGGACGTCGGCGGCGAGAGCGTGCAGCTCACGGCCGCGCGGCCGCCGTCGTTCGGCGTGGTGCGGATCGGGCCGGTCTACACGCCCGCGGCGCACCGCGGGCGCGGGTACGCCCGGGCGCTCGTCGCCGACGTCGCCCAGCGGGTGCTCGACGCCGGCGACCGGGTCTGCCTCTACACCGACCGGGACAACCCCGTGTCGAACCGGACGTACGCCGCGATCGGCTTCGAGCCGGTGCTCGACCAGGTCAACCTGGCGATCGACCCCGCACCGGCCGCCGTGCCGGGACGAGCGAAGGAGAGCTGATGGGACGCAGGGCGATCATCTTCCACGGGACGAACGCCGACCCGGCGTGGATCTGGTACCCGTGGCTCGCGGACCGGCTGCGGGCGCGCGGGTACGACGTCGAGACGCCGCACCACCCCGGCACCAACGTCGAGCCGATCGTCACGTTCCTGCCCACGGTGCTGGACGCGCACACGTTCGACGAGGACACGGTGCTCGTGGGGCACTCGGGCGGGGCGGCGCTGCTGCTCGCGCTCCTGGAGCACCTGGACGTCACCGTGGCGCAGGCGGTGCTGGTGGGCGGCTACTCGACCAACCCGAACCCCGGGCCGGAACCGGTTCTCCAGGAGTCCTACGACTGGGACGCCATCCGGGCACACGCCCGCGACCTCGTCTTCCTCAACTCGGTGACCGACGAGTTCGGCTGCGACGCCGAGCAGGGCCGCGCCATGTTCGACCGCCTGGGCGGCACGCTCGTGGTGCGCGACGACGGGCACTTCACGACGGACACGCTGGAGATCGCGGACCGGCTGATCCCCTGAGTGCGGGGCCGGGCCGGTGGGTCACAATGGGCTCATGGCTACCGAGCTCTGGATCACCGGCGACCCCGACACGGACCGGCTGCTGAGCGACGATCCCTTCGCGCTGCTCGTGGGCATGTTGTTGGACCAACAGTTCCCGATGGAACATGCCTTCGCCGGCCCCGGCAAGATCCGTGACCGCATGGGCTCCTTCGACGTGCGCGCCATCGCGGAGGCGGACCCCGACGAGTTCGTGGCGCTGGCGACGACGCCCCCGGCCATCCACCGCTACGGCCGGTCCATGGCGGGCCGCGTCCTGGAGCTCGCGCACACCGTGGTGGACGAGTACGACGGCGACGCCTCCCGGATCTGGACCGACCCCGGCGCCGACGGCGACGCTCCCACCGGCCGCGAGGTGCTCCGACGGCTCAACGCGCTGCCCGGGCACGGGGAGCGCAAGGCCAAGATCTTCCTGGCGCTGCTCGGCAAGCAGCGCGGCGTGCGGCCGGAGGGCTGGCGGGAGGCGGCGGGCGAGTTCGGCGAGGAGGGCTCGCGCCGCTCGATCGCGGACGTGACCAGCACCGAGACGCTGCAGGAGGTCCGGGCGTTCAAGAAGGCGCAGAAGGCGGCGGCCAAGGCCACGGGCTGACGCGGGTGCTCTGATCCGCTGACGGCTCCCCACGTGTCAGGGGCCGGGGACCAGCCGGTGCACCTGGTCCGCCCGGTCCAGCACCGACGCCCGGTTGCTCACCACCACCAGCACGCTGCCGCGCGACCGGGACAGCAGGTTGTCCAGCAGCAGCCGCTCGGTCTCGACGTCGAGCGACGCCGAGAGGTCGTCGATCAGCAGCACGTCCGCGGGGTGGGCCAGCATCCGCGCGGCCGCGAGACGGTGCAGCTGACCGCCGGACAGCCGGTGACCCTGGGGTCCGATCTGCGCGTCCGCGCCGTCGGGCACGCGCCGGAGGTCACGGTCCAGGGTGCTGGCCGCCAGCACGTCCGCGAGCGCCGGCCGCGGACGACCCAGCAGCACGTTGGTCGCCAGCGTGTCGCTGAAGACGTGGGGTGCCTGCGGCGTCAGCGACATGAGCGGAGGGGCCATGGCCACGCCGGGCGGCAGCGTCAGCCCGCGCACGGCGACGCTGCCGTCGTCCCGCGGGAGCGTTCCCTGCAGCACGCGCAGCAACGTCGTCTTGCCCGAACCGACCGGTCCGGTGACGACCACCAGCTCGCCCGCACCGGCCGTGAGGTCGAGGTCGTGGACGCCCCGCCGTCCGCCCGGATGGTCGTAGCGCAGGCCCTGGACCTCCAGCAACGGGTGGTCGTCCGCCGCCCGCGGCTCCGGTTCGTCCCGGGCGGCTCCCGGTGCGCGCACGCCGGCCTGTCCCGCCGCGTGATCGTCCCGGACGGCGACGGGCGCGGGGAGCTCGGGTGTCGGCTCCCCGAGGTCGCGCAGCCGCCCCGTCGGCAGCACCTCCCGCAGCCGCTCGCCGGTCACCGAGAAGCGCTGGAACCGGCTGACGAGCTTGCCCACGGCGTCGACGAGCGTGCCGAAGGTGCCGAGCGCGTAGACGAAGTACGCGAAGTCACCCACCTGGAAGCGTCCGTCCCGGATCTCGGCGGCCGACACCCACATGACCAGGGCTGTGCCGAGCACGATGACGATGCTCTGGCTGGACGCGAGGATGCCCCCGAAGACGCCGCTGCGCACCGCCGCGTGCCGTCTCCGGTCGTTGATCTGCCGCACGCGCCCGACGACGTGCTCCCCCGCGTCGTTGACCTTGATCGTCTCGATCCCGGCGAAGCAGTCGCGCAGGAACGCCGACACGTCGCCCGCCGTCTGCCGCGCGTGCTGCTGGAGCTCCTTGATCCGCCGGCTGGCGACGAAGGCGATCACCGCGATCCCGAAGGTCGGCAGCACGGCGAGCAGCGTGGTCCGCAGGCTGATGCCGAACAGGAAGCCGACGGTGACGGCGCTGGTCACCACCGACGAGGTGACGAGCTGGACCCCGCGCTTGCCGAGCATCTCGGCCACCTCGACGGTGTCCTCCCGGTACCGGGACAGGACGTCGCCGGTCGGTACGGGTGGGGGCAGGGCGCCGGGCCGGCGCAGCAGCCGTTCGGTGAGGCGGACCCGGACGTCGTGGTAGACGCGGTAGCGGAACACGGTGTCGACGGCCATCCAGGCCGCCGCGCCGACCGCCTCCGCCGTCTTGAAGCCGAGGTAGGCCAGCAGGGGTGCGAGCGGCAGCGCCCACGCGGTCGCGTCGTCGGGCAGGTCGTTGAGGAAGTCGCGCAGCGCCAGGCCGGGGATCACGGCGCACAGGAAGAACGCCATGCCGGTCAGCACGTCCGCGACGAACAGCGGCAGGTGGGGTCGCACCGCACGGCCCAGGAGTCCGATGCGGCCCACGTCCCCGCGGCGTCGTCTCATCGTGCACCCCCCTGCCGCAGCATGGCCGCGAACCGCGAGCGCTGGTCGGCCATGAGCTCCTCCCGGGGGCCGAGCTCGGTGAGCCGCCCGTCGTCGACGACGGCGATCAGGTCCACCCGGTCCAGGGTCGAGAGCCGGTGGGCGACGACGACGGCGGTGCGGCCGGCCAGCACGGGCCGCAGCGCGGTGTCGAGCCGTCGTTCGGTCTCGGGGTCCAGGCGGGCCGACGCCTCGTCCAGGACGACGACCGCCGGGTCGCGGACCATCACCCGGGTCAGGGCGAGGAGCTGCGCCTCGCCGGCCGACACGACGTGGTCGCTGACGCGCGTGTCCAGGCCGTGGGGCAGGCGCCGGACCCAGTCGGTCAGGCCCAGTGCGGTCAGCGCCTCCGTCAGCCGTTCGTCGGTGACGTCCGGGTCCATGAGCGTGACGTTGTCCCGCACGCTCGCGTCGAACAGGAAGACGTCCTGGGTGACCAGGGCGACGGCGTCGCGCAGCTCGGCGGTACCGACGTCGGCCGTGTCCACCCCGCCGAGGCGCACCTGTCCCGACTCCGGGCGGACGAGACCGGCCAGCAGCCGGGCGACCGTGGACTTCCCCGCGCCCGTGCGGCCGACCACGCCGAGGGTCTGACCGGGCCGCAGCTCGAAGCTCAGCCCGGAGACGACCGGGTGCCCGGGGACGTAGCCGAACGTCACGTCGTCGAAGGTCACGGCTCCCCGGTCGCCGGCGAGCGACACCGGACCCGTGCGACGTTCCGCCGGCAGCTCCAGGATCTCCCGCGTGCGGCTGAGGCCCGCCATCGCGCGCTGGTAGTCCTGGAGCTGGTGCGACAGCCGGATCAGGGGCTCCTGGATCTGCTGGGTGAACGAGAAGACGAGGTAGACGGTGCCGATCGTCAGCGCGCCCTGCCCGAACCGCAACCCGGCCAGGCCGAGGGCGAGCGCCGTGACGACGGCGGTGAACACCGAGGCGGACGCCCACACCAGGCTGCTGCCCACGAGTGCCGACCGCAGGTCGGTGCGCAGGACGTGCCGGTGGCGCTCCGCGAGCCCCGCCAGGGCGTGTCCGACAGCGCCGAGCGCCTGCAGGTCCTCGACGCCACGCAGGCGTTCCTCGACGTATCCCATGAACCGGCCCACGGCGGCGCGGCTGTCCCGGTAGGCGTCGCGCCCCCAGCCGGCGATCCACCGCAGGCCGAGCAGCCCCGCCGTCAGGCAGACCAGGAAGAGCAGACCGATCCGCCGGTCGACGGTGAACAGCGCCGCCACCACGCCGACCACCACCAGCACCTCACCCACGACGGTGATGACGAACCGGGAGAACAGGTTGCTGAGCAGGCTGATGTCGCCGTCGACCCGCTCGACCCACTCCCCCGGGGTGGCGGAGCGGTGCCGTTCCAGGGGGAGGTCGAGCGCATGCCGCAGCACGTCCTCGCGCAGCCTGTTGGTCGAGCGCCACGCCACCGACTCCGCGAGCCCCGCCTCGGCCGCGGACAGGGCGTACCGTGCGACGCCGAGCACGCCGAACACCACGACCAGCCGGGTCGTCTCGAATGCCGTGGTCGTTCCGGTGACCACGCCGTCGATGAACTCCCGAACCACGAAGGGGCTGGCCAACGCGGCCGCGGTGGCTCCCAGCAGGACCACGCCGAGAGCGGCCAGGCGCCTGTCCTCCCGCCGGAAGTACGGCCAGAGGAACAGCCAGTCGCCGCGTGCGGCACGTCGTCGTGCCATGCTCCCCCGTCCCCGGCCCGGTCCCTCAGAGTGATCGATCACTGTCGCGCTCGGTAGGTTACGAGCCCGCCGACGTCGGCACAACCCCGTCCTTGACATGCGCCTTCGCGCGGCGCAACACTGTGACAGATATTGTCACAGTGTCACAAGGGGGAACCATGGTCGACGGCGAACAGCGCCGGGACGCCCTGCTCGACGCCGCCACCGGCGTGCTGCTGAGCCGCGGCTACGACAAGCTGACCATGGTGGACGTCGCCGAGGCGGCGGGCCTGAGCCGCACGATCGTCTACCGGCACTTCGCCTCGAAGCGCGAGCTGGTCGACGCCGTCGCCGCCCGCGCCCTCCGCGGCTACGCCGTCCGCTGGCGCACCGCCCTGTCCGAGGAGCCCCGGCCGGGCACGCCGGGCAGCATCTACCGCGCCGGCTTCCGGGTGGTGGCGGCCGACCCGCTGCTCACGGCGATCGCCACCCGCGACCCGCAGGTGTTCGGGCGCTACCTGCGCGACCCGGAGGCGACCATGCCCGGCCCCGCCGGACCAGAGTTCCTCGGCCTGTTCCTGCGCCGTCAGCAGGAGGCGGGCGTCGTCCGGCCGGGCGTCGACATCGCGTCGGTGGCCGCCGTCCTGGAGGCCCTCACGGCCGCGATCATGCGCGCCGTCCAGGAGCACCAGGGCCGCCCCGGCAGCCCCTCGCCCGACGCCCTGATCGACACCGTCACCGAGATGATCGACCGGATGCTGACGCCACCGGACGTGGACACCGAGGCGGCCCTGGCGCTGCTCGACGGTGTCCTCGATGCGGGCGCCGGGACACCGGCCCAGGCCTGACCCGCACACGTCGGAAGGATTCCCATGCAGATCACCCTCCTCACGGCCGGCTCGCGCGGCGACGTCGAGCCGCTGTTCAGCCTGGCCCTGGCGCTCCGCGACCAGGGCCACGACCCGACGGTGGTCGGTTCACCGGACTTCGCCGGCCTGGCCGCGTCGTACGGCGTGGACTTCGACGCGTTCGGCCCGACCCTGCCCCGGTACGCCGACAACCCGGAGCTCGTGGAGCTGGTCGAGTCGGGCAACATGCTGCGGTTCATGGCCTACGGCGCCAGGAACCGCAAGCAGATGCTGCCGCAGGTCATCAGCGACATCTGGCGCGTCACGAAGAACAGCGAGGCGATGCTCTACAAGGGCCCCACCGCGCTCTACGGCTACAGCGTGGCCGAGAAGCTCGGTATCCCGTGCGCCGACCTCCAGTTCTTTCCCGTCACGCCCACCCGCGAGTTCCCGCCGTTCCTCCTCGGTGACGGGCGCCGGCACGGCGCCCTGCGCGACCGGGCCGCTTGGTGGGCCGCGGACCAGATGACCTGGCGCACGATGCAGCAGCCGGGGGTGAACCGCCAGCGCCGGGAGGTCCTCGGGCTGCCGCCGCTGCGGACGAACGCGCGTGTGCTCCAGGACCGGCAGGGCATGCCGCTGTACTACGCGTACAGCCCGCTGGTGCTGCCCCGTCCCGCCGACTGGCACCCCCGCATCCAGGTCACGGGCTACCTACCGACCAGCAGGCCCGCCGGGTGGGAGCCGCCCGCCGAGCTGGCGCGGTTCCTCGACGCGGGCGAGCCACCCGTCTCGTTCGGCCTGGGCAGCGTGCCGACGGCGCACCCCGGGCGGCTCGTCGACACGTTCCTGGAAGCCCTGGACCGCACCGGGCGCCGCGGCGTCCTGATCAGCGGCTGGGCGGACCTCGGCCGCGACCGCGAGCTCCCGGAGCATGTGCTGCGCATCGACTCCGCGCCGTACGACTGGCTGTTCCCCCGCCTCGCCGCGGCCGTGCACCACGGCGGCGCCGGGACGACGGCGGCCGGGCTGCGCGCCGGCATCCCGACGATCCTCACGCCGGTGGCCGTGGACCAGTTCAGCTGGGGCCGCCGGGTGGCCGAGCTCGGCGTCGGTCCCGACCCGCTCCCGGTGAAGCAGCTCGACGCCGACCGCCTCACCGCGGCGATCACCCGGGCGACCACCGACGAGGCGATGCGCGAGCGCGCCGCCGACCTGGGCGAACGCCTGCGGCAGGAGGACGGCGCCGGGCGGACGGCCGAGCTGTTCACGCAGTACCTGCGCACGACGGGGGCACGGGCGGCGCACTGAGCTCGCCACCCGGCCCGTCCGACGGCGGTCGCCGCCCCGCGCCGGACGAGCCGGCACCGGGCGGCGACCCGTGGCTCAGCCGGTGACGACGAGGCCCTCGGCCGGCTGACCGGGGACCGTCGGGACGGGCCTCGGCTCGCCCTGGTCCGAGGGAGCAGTCCGGGGAGCGGCCGGCGCGGGCGACGGCTCGCCCCGTCCGGAGGTCGCGGGCTCCCCGGGCACCGTGGGCACGGGCGACGGCTCGGCCGGGTCGGCCGGTGCGGCCTCACCCGGAGCCGCCTCGTCCGGCGCGACCGGGACCGGCGACGCCTCGGACGCGGCGTCGGCCCCGGTGTCGCGGGGTCCGGCCTCGGCGGGCACGGGAGCCTTCGGGTGCTGCGCCGCCTCGGCGGGGACGGTCGGCGCGGGCGCAGCGTCCTCGGCCGCGGCGGCCTGCGTGCAGGCCGTGGCCAGCAGCGCCACGGCGAGCGCGCCGCCCGCGGCGGCGACCCCGCGGGCCACCGGACCCCGCAGGGCACGCCGACGCCGGGACGCGCTGGTGGTGGACGGGACAGGAGTGTTGGATGCGTTGAGAGTCACGTGGTGGTCAGTGTGCGCCGGAACGCTCCCCATGACGGCCCGGCCGTGTGACGTGGTCCACACCGGGCCGGCTGTCATGGACGAGACGCTGCCGGACACCGACCCCTGTGCAGACCCGCGCCCACCGACCCGACGCCTGACCGACGCCGACCGACGCCGACCGACGCCGACCGACGCCGCCCCACCTGGAGACCACGCTGACCACCGACACCGAGCCGCGCGAACCCGCCCCGGCCCCGCTCACCCCGGAGCAGACCGAGTCGCTCTTCGCCGAGCACGCGCACGCCGTGCACCGGTACGCCCGGACGCGGCTCGGGGCCGCCGAGGCGGAGGACGTCGTGGCCGAGGTGTTCGCCATCGCCTGGCGCAAGGGGGCGGTCCCCGACGAGCCGCGCGCCTGGTTGCTCGCGGTGGCCCGGCGGGTGCTGGCCAACCAGGTGCGGGCCGAACGGCGGCGGACCGCGCTCGCCGAACGGGCCGGGCGGCACCCTGCGGCCCCCGGCGGGGACGACGCGCGGCTGGTCGACGAGCTCGACGTCCTGCACCGGGCCCTGGACCTCCTGCGGCCCGCGGACCGCGAGGTGGTCGAGCTGCTGGCGGCCGCGGAGCTGAGCACCGCCGAGATCGCACGCGTGCTGGGCTGCTCCACGCCGTCCGCCGCCACCCGCGTGTACCGGGCCCGACGCCGCCTGCGTGCCGCCTACCGCACCGTGACCGAAGGGCAGGAGAACTGAGATGGGACGAAGGGACGATGCCCTGACCCGCGCCCGGCGGGCCCTGAGCGAGGTCGACGGCGAGCTGGACCTGGCCCGTACGCGGGCCGACGCGCTCGCGCGGGCACGGTCCGGCCCCGGCGTGCTCCCCGACGACGGCGGAGCGCCCGTGACGGAGGTCGAGATCCTCCGGCACGGTCAGCGCCCCACGCTCCCGCGCGTGCGCACGCGGGTCTGGGCCCTGGCGGCCGCGCTGGCACTGCTCGGCGGCGCCGCGACCGGCGTCGTCGCGTCGTGGCCGGAGCCGGAGCGGGCCGTACCCGGCGGGACGGTCTCGCCTGCACCCGCACCCGACCTGCCCGGGACTCCCGGGACGGGATCGACGTCCGGGCCGGGCGAATGCCTGCCGCCGGGGACGGCCGTGCCCACCCCGGCGGGCTCCACACGGCCCACCGGCCAGCCCCGGCCGTCGGAGAGCTGCCCCACGGACCCCGCCCCGCTCCCGTCGCCCGCCGGCTGACGGCGCCCGGCGGCTGACGGCGCCCGGCGGCTGACGGCGCCCGGCTCAGCGCCGCCGGTAGGCGGTGGCCAGCACCGAGACGGTGACCTGCCCGGGCAGGTCGTCGTCGGACAGCTCGGCCGCCGTCACGTGACGTGCGCTGGGTGTCATGAGCACCAGGTCGAGCGCCTCCTGGCGAGTCAGCGGGGTCACGTACTCGACCTCGTGCGTGCGCACCGCCTCGAACCACGGGTCGAGCGCGTCGTGCAGGCGCCGCTCCTTGTCGGGGTCGACGGCCACCATCCGCGCGACCTGGCGGCGCAGCTCGGCCAGGTGCCCGCCGAACGGCCGTACCACCACGAGCACGCCACCCGGGCGCAGCACCCGGTGGAACTCGGCCGGGTTGCGCGGGGCGAACACGTCCAGCACCACGTCGACCTGCTCCGTCGCGACCGGGAACGGCCGGAACACGTCCCAGGTCGCCGCGGCGGCCCGGGCGTGGGCCTTCGCCGCCACGCGCAGCGCGTGCGCGGACGTGTCCAGCCCGAGGCCGACGGAGCCCGGGAGGGCGTCCAGCACACCGGCGAGGTAGTAGCCGGTGCCGCACCCGACGTCGAGCACGGTCGCGGGCCGGTCGCCCGGGCCGGCATCGCCGGCCAGGCCGGCCACGGCGTCGCGCACCGGCGCGTACCGGCCCGCAGCCAGGAAGTCGCGCCGCGCCCGCGCCATGGGGCCGTCGTCCCCGCTGGTCGCCCGTGCGCCGGTCAGCAGGCCGGCGTACCCGTGCCGGGCCACGTCGAAGCTGTGCCGCCGCGGGCAGCGCAGCGCGCCGTCACCGGGCGACAGGCCGGCACCGCAGGCGGGGCAGCGCAGCACCGGCAGGATCAGGTCGAGGGCGGGCGGCAGGGGGACGGACACTGTAGGGGCTCCTGGCAGGCAGCGGGCTACGGCGGGACGGGCGGGGCGGATCAGACGCGGTCCTCGGGCACCGGGTTGGCCGCCCGCCCCTCGGTCGACAGGAGCAGCACGACGGCGTCGGACCGCAGGCCGATGGCCCGGCGCCACCCGGCCTGGCCCAGCACGAGGCGCGCGGCGGCGAGGCTCGCCGCGCCGCACGGCCCGGAGTCGACGCCGAGCCGCGCGAGGTCGTCCACGGCGCCGGCCGCCTGGTCGTCGGAGACGGTGACGGCGCCGTCCAGGCCGTCGCGCAGCACCGGCCACGCGAGCGCGGAGACGGTGCCGCACGCCAGGCCGGTCATGATCGTCTCGCCGGCCGGCACGGTCACCGGCTCGCCGGCGCGCAGCGACGCCACCAGCGGGGCCGCACGGTCGGGTTCGACGGCCAGCAGCGTGCCCCCGGTGCCCGCGGCGCGGTAGTGGCCCACCACCGCCTGGGCGAGCGATCCGACGCCGACCGGCACCACCACCAGGTCGGGCGCCCCGAGGCCGAGCGCGGCGAGCTGGTCGTCGGTCTCGTGGCAGAGGGTCGCGTAGCCGTCGACGATCCAGCGCGGGATCTCCGTGTATCCGGCCCAGGCGGTGTCCTGCACCAGCACGGCCGCCGGGTCGGCGTCCGCGTCGGCGGCGGCTCGGGCCACGGCGGCGTCGTAGTCGCCGTCGACCACCACGGTCCGGGCGCCCTCGCCGGCGATCGCCGTGCGGGCCTCCTGCGTGACCCCCGGCGGGTGGTAGACGGTGGCGGCGGCGCCCACGAGGGACGCGACGTGCGCGACGGCGCGGCCGTGGTTGCCGTCCGTGGCGGCGTACAGCCGCACGTCCCGGCCGCGGACGGCGGCGCGCACCGCGTCCAGCGTGAGCGCCGCCGCGCCGAACCGCCGGGCCAGGGCGCGCACCGTCGCGTACGACGCACCGAGCACCTTGAACGACGGCAGCCCGAACCGCCCGGCCTCCTCCTTGACGAGCACCCGCCCGACGCCCAGCTCGGTGGCGAGCCGGGGCAGGTCGCGCAGCGGCGTCGGCGCGTATCCGGGCAGGGTGCGGTGGAAGTCGATGGCGGGCACGTGCTCGATTGTCCCCGACCGGCGCGACCCCGGCCGACCGGTCAGACCAGGGCGACCGCCGCGAGCGCCGTCGCCGCCACCCCGCAGGCCGTGCGCACGTGGTTCCAGCGCGTCCACGGCCGCCACGTGGCACGCCAGCCGGCGGCCTTGTCGGGGGCCGCGAGGAGGCGGTTGTTGAGGGGCACGTTCCCGGCCATGGTCACGCCGAAGGTGCCGACGAGGTAGACGGCGGCCGCCGCGAGGACCCATCCGCCGCCGTCGTGCCCGTCGACCAGGCCCCAGATGCCGGTGACGCCGGGGACCAGCAGGGCGCCGAAGAAGACGCTCATGAACGCGGGCAGCACCGCGGTCTCGTTGATGCCGTTCATCGCGGCGCCCGCGGCGTCGTCGGAGGCCCGCGCGAGGCCGCTCATGACGAACGACGAGAACCCGAAGAACACGCCCGCGGACAGCCCCAGCAGTACCACCGAGGCCACGGCGAAGATCGTCCAGAGCATCGAAGCCTCCCGGTCGGCGCACCAGTGCGGTGAACGGCAGCAACTCTCGCAGAACGGGCCTGGATGGTCCAACCTGGGTGCCGGTCGTGAGACGGCGTCCATGTCGGACCGTCCGGGGCGAGCCGGGCACGGTGCGCGACGGTCCGGTAACAGATCGGGCACACCGGACACTTTCACCACACGGAGTGTCAGTGTGCCGTGGAACACTTCGGGTCATGCTCGAACTTGCCACCGGAACCGGGCTCGCGCTGTCGGCGGGCCTCAACGCATGGATCCCGCTCATCTTCCTCGGCGTGCTCTCGCGCTTCACGGACCTCGTGGAGCTGCCCGGCACGTGGGCGTGGCTGGAGAACGGCTGGGTGCTGGCGATCCTGTCGGTGCTCCTGGTGCTCGAGTTCGCCGCGGACAAGATCCCCGTGCTGGACTCGGTGAACGACGTGGTCCAGACCGTCGTGCGCCCCACCGCGGGCGGCATCGCCTTCGGGGCGGGCTCCATGTCGGAGACCGCGACGGTCACCGACCCGAGCGCCTTCGTGCAGTCCGGGCAGTGGATCCCGATCGTCGCGGGCATCGTCCTGGCCCTGGGCACGCACGCCGCCAAGGCGGGCGGGCGCGTGGTGGCGAACACGGTCTCGGGCGGCACGGCGGCGCCCGTGGTCAGCGCCGCGGAGGACGTCACCAGCGTCGGCCTCGGCTTCCTGTCCGTGCTCGCCCCGCTCGCGATCGTCCCCGTGATGATCCTGTTCGTGATCGGTGCGATCCTGCTGATCAGGAGTCTGATCAAGCATCGCCGCGCCCGCGCGGCGGGACACGGCGGCGAGGATGCCTACTACGTCTGAGGTCCGCGCCCTCCAGCGCACCCGGCTCACCGCGGTGGGCCTCGGCGCGCTGCGGGAGGGCGACGGCGCCGACCTGCCCGCGGTCGTCCGCGGGCTCGGCGCCGTGCAGGCGCAGGAGCCGCACTCCTCCGCCTGGGGCCTCGCGCAGCGGCTGACCGCCCCGGTCACGCTCGCCGGGGTGCAGGCCGCCCTGGCCGAGGGGACGGTGCTGCGCACGCACGTGCTGCGACCCACCTGGCACTACGTCACGCCCGAGGACCTGGCCCCGCTCATGACGGCGACGGCGCCCCGGGTGCGCCGGGCGATGCTCTCGGCGGAGCGGCCCCGGGGCTTCGACCACGCACTGCTCCCCCGCCGGCACGGCGTGATCGCCGACGCGCTGGCGGGCGGGCCGCTCACCCGCAAGGAGATCGGCGCCGTGCTGGCCGAGGCGGAGGGCGAGCCCCTGGACGCGTGGCACCTGGGCCAGGTCATGATGCACGCGGAGCTCGACCTCCTCGTCGCGAGCGGTCCGATGCGGGGCAAGCAGCCCACCTACCGGCTGCTGCCCAAGCAGAAGACCTGGGACGAGGAGGCTGCCCGCGTGCACCTGGCCCGCGCGTACGTGCGGGGGCACGGCCCGTGCCGCGCCGAGGACGTGGCCTGGTGGGGCACCCTGACCAAGGGCGCGGCGCGCGCCGCGGTGGCGGACGCCGGGCTCACCCGGCACGAGGTCGCCGGCCTGACGCTCTGGGCCGACGGCGACCTGCCCGACCCCGCGCCGCCGGGCACCGTCCGGCTGCTGTCGGTGTACGACGAGCTCTTCTGCCACGACTTCAAGGGCTGGCCCGCACTGACCCGCCTCGCGATGCCGAGCCGGTGGCTCTACACGGGCCTGGTGGTGGTGGACGGGATGATCGCGGGCGGCTGGGCCCGGGTGCTCAGGACCCGCAGCGTGGAGATCACGGTCGAGCTCACGGACGAGCCGACCGCGGCGGTGTGGGCGTCCCTGGAGGCGGAGGCCGCACGCTACGGCGCGTTCTGCGAGCTGGAACCCGTGCTGCGCCGCGGTGCGGTGGGCAAGGGCACGATCGGCTGACCACTACCCGGCCGTCCCCGGGCGTGCCGGGTGGCGCGGGGCCGGGCGCAGTCGGCAGACTCCCCACATGACTCGCATCGCCGTCGAAGGCCAGGCCACGCGCACGCACGCCGCCGAACGTGGCACCGTCCACCTGCACGTCGCGTTCTCCGGGACCCTCCGCAACGACGTGGTCGAGCAGGTGGCCCGCACCCACACCGTGCTCGTGGACCAGGCCAAGGCGCACGTCGCCGACGGCGTCGCGGAGCGGTGGGACTCGGAGTCGGTGCACTCCTACGTCTACGACGACCGGGTGCGCAGCTCGCAGTCGGGCGGCAAGCAGCGGGTCCGCCGGTTCCGCGCGTCGGCCCGCCTGTCCGTCACGTTCCGCGACTTCGAGATCCTGTCCACCTGGCTCGCCGACATCATGGACGTCGACGGCGTCGAGATCGACCGGCTCAGCTGGACGCTGACCGACGAGACGCGCAAGGCCCTGCTCGCCGAGGCCCGCATCGAGGCGGCCGAGGAGACGGCGCTGCGCGCGCAGGCGTACGCGGACGCGCTGGGCCTCGGCCCCGTCGCACCCGTCGCGATCTACGAGGCGGGCCTGCGCGGCGGCGGTGACGGCGGCGGCCACGTGCCCATGTACGCCATGCGGGCGGGCGCCATGGCCGAGCCCGGGGGCGGCGCGCACGTCGAGCTCCAGCCGCAGGACATCGACGTGGCGGTCACGCTGTCCGCGGACTACGAGGCAGGCCCCGCCGCCCAGGGCTGACCCGGCCGACCGGCGGCGAGCACGCCCGCGTCGCGCAGCCGGCGCAGCACCAGCTCGTGGGGCACCGCGGTCGCCGTACCCCGGTGCCCCACGGTCGTGGTGGCCGTGAGCACCGAGTTCAGCAGCGCCTCCTCCACGGCGTCCATCGTGGCGGCGAACAGCGGGTCCAGGTCGCCGTCGGCCACCTCGGCCGCACGCGGCACCCCCTCGGCCGACGCCGCGCCCGGGGTGCTGAACGCGAGGGCGTAGTCGCCGCTGCCGCCGGTGAAGTCGGAACCCACCCGCCCCATGGCGAAGACGGCCCGGCGCGCGACGCGCCCGAGCTGCCGGGCGTCGAGGGGCGCGTCGGTCGCGACGACGATCATGCAGGAGTTGCCCTCCGGCTCCGGCCCTCCGGTGCCCGGCCGGTCCGTCCCGGCCGGCACAGCGCCGTCGTCGGCCGGGATCGGCACGCCGCGCACGGTGAGCGTCCCCGAGAAGTTGGACTGGACCAGCGCACCCACCGTCCAGTCGCCCACCAGGCGCGACGACGTGCCGATGCCGCCCTTGAACGCGAGCGCCATGGTGCCGGTCCCGGCACCGACGCATCCCTCGGCCACCGCGCCCGGGGTCGCGCCGTCGAGCGCGGCGAGCACGTGCGCCTCCGTGACGGGACGCGCGCGGATGTCACTGAGCCGCCCGTCGTTGGTCTCGCCCACCACGGGGTTGAGCGTGCGGGTGGTCTCGTGACCGGGGCTCGCGAGCACGTAGGTGACCAGGGCGTCCGCGGCCCGGAACGCGCTGAGGGTCGCGGTGAGCAGGATCGGCGTCTCGAGGGCGCCGAGCTCCGCGACCTGCGTGGCCCCGATCAGCTTGCCGAACCCGTTCCCGACGAACAGCCCGCACGGCAGGCTGCGGCGGTCGGGGCCAAGGGCGTCGGGGACGATCGCGGTCACGCCGGTGTGCAGCCGCGGCGGATCCACGATGGTGGTGTGCCCCACCCGCACCCCGGGCACGTCGGTCAGGGCGTTGTGCACCCCGGTGGGCAGGGCGCCCACGACGATCCCGAGGTCGCGGGCACGTCGGGCGGTGAGCTCGTCGTCGGTCATGACACCAGGATCGCCGACGACGACGCCGGTCAGCTCACCGTGAGCTGCTCGTCGCCGAAGTCCGCGACCAGGTGCAGCATGCCGCCGAGTGCCGTGACGTACCGCCGCAGCCCCCGGCGCAGAATGGACCACGTGCGCCTCGACGTCGACACCTGCCGCGCCCGGTTCGGGGCGGCCCGGCACGCCTACCTCGCCACGGCCGGCGACGACGGCGTGCCGCACCTCGTGCCGGTGACGTTCGCGCTGATCAGCGAGCCGGGCGCTGACGGGCCGCGCGACGCCGTGGTCATCGCCGTCGACCACAAGCCGAAGACGACGCGGGACCTGCGGCGCCTGCGCAACGTCGCGGAGAACCCGCATGCCGGCCTCCTCGCCGACCGGTACGACGACGACTGGGCGCAGCTGTGGTGGGTGCGGGCGGACGGCCTCGCCGCCGTCGAGCACGACGGCGAGGCGCGCGCGGCGGCGCTGGACGCGCTCGCCGCGCGGTACCCGCAGTACCGCGCGCACCGGCCGGACGGCCCGGTGCTCCGGGTCCGGGTGACCCGGTGGTCCGGCTGGGCCCACGGCTGATCCGTCCGCCGAGGGGCCTCGACGGGCGGAGCCGGTCAGGTCAGACCCACTGGACGAGCTGCCAGACGATCCCGTTCGGGTCCGCGAACTGGCAGTAGCGCTCGCCCCACGGCTCGGTCTCCGGTGGCGTGACGACCTCGGCCCCCGCCGCGGAGATGCGCGCGAACTCCGCGTCCAGGTCGTCCACGACGAACGCGATCAGCAGGCCCTGACCCGCCGGGCCGGCGATGCGCTCGGGCTTGAAGGTGCCGAGCCCGACCCGCAGGAACACGATGTTGACGCCGGCGGTCGGGTGGGTGAGCGAGACGAAGCCGTCGTCGGACATGGCCTCGGTGAACCCGAGGTGCCGCCGGGCGAACTCGGCGGACGCCGCGACGTCGGGCACGTTGAGGGACAGGGCGGTGGCGGTGATGTTCACGCGGGCTCCTTGCAGGTCAGGGCATCGATCAGAACCTTGTACGGCGTACAACGTAAGATGGTTGCAGAATGTTCCCGGCCCGTCACCCGATTTCTGGAGACCCATGCCTCGCGAGCTGATCGACCTGCTCTGGCGCGACCACCCGGCCGCGCCGCAGGGCGGCGCACGCGGCCCGCGGTCCCGCGTCACCACGAGCGCGGTGGTCGACGCCGCCTGCACCCTGGCCGACGCCGAGGGCCTCGCCGCCGTCTCGGTACGCCGCCTGGGCGAGGCGCTGGGCATCTCGACGATGTCGGTCTACACGCACGTCAACGGCCGCGACGACCTGCTGGTGCTGATGGCCGACACCACGTACGCGCGCATGGCGCGGCCCGACCACGGCGCCGCCGGCTGGCGGGACCGGGTGCGCCGGGTGGCCGGGGCGAACCTCGCCCTGCTGCTGGAGCACCCGTGGCTCCTGGAGATCGACGACGAGCGCACGGCGTTCGGCCCGGGCACCATCGCCAGGTACGACCACGAGCTGCACGCGCTGGACCCGCTCGGCCTGGACGACGTGGCCCGCGACGCGGCGCTCACCTTCGTGCTCGACTTCGTGCGCGGCGCCGCGCGGGCCAGACGCCGGGCGCCGCAGGCCGACGAGATGCCGCAGGCGTGGGCCCGGTGGGCGGGCCGGCTCGCGGAGTACCTCGGGGACGCGCACCCGCTCGCGCAGCGGGTGGGCAGCGCCGCGGGCGAGGCGATGAACGCGCCGTCCAGCCCCGCCCACGCGTGGGAGTTCGGCCTGGCCCGCGTGCTCGACGCCCTGGGCGCCCTGGAGGAGCCGGACGCCTGAGCGTCCACCCCGCCCAGAGCACGTCAGGGCTGGTGGGGGTCCTCGTTGCGCAGGCGCGGCTCCGTGCGGTTCTTCGGCTTGACGCCTGACTTGTCGGCATAGAAGGCGCGGATCGTGTCCATGTCGGAACGGACGTCGCCCGTGAGCTCGATGCTCGGCCCGAGGCCCGCGACCTTGGCGACGCCGTCGACGTAACCGAGGGTCACGGGAAGGCCCGCCTTGAGCGCGATCCGGTAGAAGCCCGACTTCCAGTACCCGGACCCGGCGCCGCGCGTGCCCTCCGGCGTCACGACGAGATGGAACTCCTCGCCGCGCGCCACGGCGTCGAGGATCTCGTCCACGATGCTCGCCGGGTCCTTCCGGTCGACCGGGATGCCGCCGAGCGAGCGCATGACAGCGCCCATCGGCCCCTTGAACCAGGAGTCCTTGATGAGGAACCGGATCCTGAGGTCCATGTCGAACGCGATGGCCAGCATGAGGAAGAAGTCGGTGTTCGACGTGTGCGGGGCGCCGATGAAGACCGTGGGCCGGGTCGGGGCCGGTTCGGAGCGCATCCGGTAGCCGGTGACGGCCCAGATCAGTCGCGCGACGGCCCGGCGGATGGTGCGTGACATCGTCGTCCTCGAGTCGGGGGTGGATCGGTGGAGACCTGCGGAAAACAGGCAGAATCTCAATTCTGACAGACCCTGCGAGAGGTCAACGACCCGCCCGCGCCACCCGTTCCCGGCCCCGCAGCAGGGGCCGCAGACTGCTCCCGGCCAGGCGCAGCAGCCCGCGCGAGCCGGCCGACTGCTCGTCGAACAGCATGAGCGCCACGTGCGCCATCGCCTCGTCCGACGCCGCCACCGCACGGGTCGCGATGCCCGCCCAGAGCCGGGAGCTCATGAGCCGCTGCGCCAGGTAGCACTCCCGGTAGTGCCGGGCGAACCGGCGCTGGTGCGCCCGCTCGAAACCGGCCAGCGCAGCCGGCAGCCGCTCCCCGCGCCAGTCCTGGCCCGCGCGGTCGAGCGCCCCGAGGTGCTCCGCGAGCTGCACACCCGCCGCCATGCCATAGAAGATGCCCTCGCCGCTCAGCGGGTTGATGGTCGCGGCGGCGTCACCGAGCAGCACCGCGGCGCGCCCCGGCGCCGTCATCGGGGTGCGGGCCGCGGCGTGCGGCAGCTGGTGCGTCGCGATCCGCTCCAGCCCGGACACCTCGAACCCGCGCCGGCGCAGGTCCTCGACGTACAGGTCGAACAGGTCGCGCAGGGTGCGGCCGTGCCGCTCGGTCTGCCGCCGCAGGTGCTCCACCGGGAGGCCGACGCCGATGTTGGCACCGTCGCCGGGCAGCGGGAAGACCCAGCCGTAGACCGGCAGGAGGGACTCGAGGAAGTCGAACCGCAGCGTGTCGCTCACCGGCTTCTCCGGGTGCGTCACCGTGCCGTAGGCGCGCATCGCGACGTGCGTGTGCCGCATCGGGGGACGCTCGACGCCGAGGGTCCGCCGCACCGCGGAGTAGGCGCCGTCCGCCCCGATCACCAGGTCGAACGTCGTGTCGCCGTCGGGCAGCGGGACCTGCTCCGCGCCCGCCACCGGCGTCATGCCCGGGAACGCGACACCCTCGCGGACCTCCGCGCCCGCGTCGCGGGCCGCGCCCAGCAGCAGGTCGTCCAGCACCAGCCGCGGCGTGACGTACCCGGCCAGGTCGTGACCGTCCATGAACGGGCCGCGCGCGAACGCCTCCACACCGCCCGGACCGCTGATGGCCACGGACATCGGCATGTGGAAGCGGTCCAGCAGGCCCGACAGGCCCAGCCCGTCGAGCACGCGCCGCGCACCCGGGCCGAGGCCGTCGCCGCAGGTCTTGTCGCGCGGGAACGTCGCCTTGTCGATCACCGTGACGTGCGCGCCGGGCAGCTCGCGCCGCAGGGCCACCGCGGTCGCGGCCCCGGTGGGACCACCGCCCACGACCAGGATCCGGGGTGCGTTGTCGCCGACCACGCCGTCGACCCTAGTCCCGCGCCCGCCGCCGGGCCAGGGCGGGCACGGTGCCGGCCGGCCGGGCGACCGGCAGCTCGGCGGGCCGGCTCAGCGCCGTGACCTGCGGTCGGTGACGTCCTCGGCCGTCCCCGGGATCGTCTTTCCCGACGGCGCGGGGCCCGGGCGCCGGGCGTCCGACGACGTGCTGCCCGGCGCCGCGCCGTCCGCCGGGGCGTTGCCGCCCTGGGGGGCCGTGCCGGTCGCGCCCGGGTCCGTGCGGTGCCTGCGGAAGCGCTGCACCGCCTTGAAGAGCGTGACCCCGGCGATGACGATCGCGATCGCGTCGTCACCCAGGCCGAGCGGCCCCAGCACACCCTCCGACAGCAGGTCGATCGGGCTCGCCACGTACCCCGCGCCCGCGATGAACGTGAGGATCTCCTGCCAGGTGAACTTCCTGGGATCCTTGCCCCGCTTGTTTTCCTCGCCCATGCCCCGGAACGTAACGGAGAACGGGGCGACTCGCCAGGGATGTACGAATCATCCGGTTCGTGACGTCCGACTCAGACGTCGATCGGGCGCCTGTCCTCCACGAGACGCGACGTGTACCCCGCGCCCACCAGCCGGTCGAACGACCCCAGCACCTCGTCCGGCACGTCCTCCTCGTGCGCGATGAAGCCGAGCTCGGCGTAGAGGGTGAGCCGCTGCGTCTCGCCGACGAGCATGTCGACCACGCGGTCGGCGTCACCGATGGTCTCGACGTACGCGTCGAGCCCGAGGGGCCGCGAGACGCACAGCACGTCGACCTCCGGCCAGACCACCCGGCACGTCGCGAACGCACGCCGCTGCTGGTACGGGTGGGAGACGAGGAGCACGGAGGACGGCTCGATGTCGTGCTCCGCGAGCACCTTGCGGCTGTACTCCAGGTTCTCGCTGGTGTTCGTGGCCGCCGGCTCCACGAGCACCGCGCCGGCGGGCACGCCACGGGCCACCGCGTGGTCGCGGTAGCCGAAGGCCTCCCCCTCCGGGAAGGCGTCGACCGTGGTGGGCGCGTTCGCCCCGGTGAAGACGATCTGCTGGAACAGACCCTCGAGGTAGAGGTCGGCGGTGTAGTCGGCGACCCCCAGGTCGTGACCGCCCAGGCCGATGCAGACGTCGACGGCGCGCGGCTCGTGCCGCAGGTCGTGGAACGCCCACAGCGTCTCTACGTCCTCCCGCACCGCGGCGGGGATCATGACGTTCGGCATATGACGACCATATTGCTCGGTGGAACGACGGGCACGACGAGACCTCCCCTACGGAGACAAGGTAGCGGACCTGGACGAAACCGCCCCTACCGGCCGGATTCGTCCGCAGCCGCCTCCTCGTCCTTCCCGGCAGCGACCGCGTGGTCCTCGAGCTTGCCCGTGAAGAGGTCGTAGTACTGCACGTGCAGGTGGTACCCGGCGCCGAGGGCGATGCGGCGGATCATCCCCAGCGTGGGCTCGACCTGCCCGGACTCGATACGGCTGATCGTGGACGTGGGGACGCCCGCCAGCACCGCCAGGGAACTCATGCTGAGCTTTCGCTCGGCACGGATCCTGACAACGATCTGGGCTGCGGTCGTGAGCAAGGCGCCCTCCCGTCGACGCTCGGACATCAAGAACGTGCCATGACGCACGACAGGGCTCGCCGGAAAGTGAAGATCTGTTTTCCGGCAAGCCCTGTGCGTCCGACTCTATACGTCTATTCCCGTCGCGGCTCATCGACAGCGGCCCGTGTCGCATGTTTCGTGCGGGGGTGCCGTACCGACACGTTCGCCTACTACTCTCAGCGCCCATGGGTACTGCGAGCTCACCGGGCGACGACCCCGCGCCCCGGCAGGCCGCCGCGCACGGGACGGGGCGCCGCGGCCAGGCGGCACGCGCCGTCCGCGCCCTCCTCCAGGAGCACCCCGCGTGGGTGCTGCTGCGGTCCAGGAACGCCGCGGCAGCCGTCGTCCTGCTGGACCGCAACCTCGGCGCCACCCGCCGCCGGCTGCCCGTGGAGCAGCTCGCCGACCGTGTCGACGACGACCTGCCCGAGCTCCGGCGTGCCGGGTTCGAGCTGCCCTACTCCGGCTGGTTCTACGTGTCCGAGTGGATCGACGAGGGTGTGCTGGTACGCCGCCGCGGCCCGCAGGGCCCGGGCGACGCCGGCACCGAGACCGTCGAGCTGTCCGACGGCGCCCTGCTCGCCATCCGCTTCGTCTCCCGGCTGAGCAGGCCCCATCCCGCCGTCACCCCCTCCCGGCTCGGCGCGGTGCTGGGCGGCCTGCACGCCCTGGCCGACGAGGCCGACCCCGACCCCGAGGCACGCCTCGCCTCCCTGCTGGAGCAGCGCGCCGAGCTCGACGCACGGATCGAGCGCGCCCGCCGCGGCGACTCGGCGCCCCTGCCGCCGGCCGACGCCGCCGAGCGCGCCCGTGAGCTGCTCGCGCTCGCCGGTGACATCCCCGCCGACCTGGCCCGGGTCCGCACCGAGCTGGAACGCACCGACCGCGAGCTGCGCCGCCGGCTGCTGGAGTCCGACGGCTCGCGGGACGCGTTCCTGGACGACATCTACCGCGGCGTCGACCACCTCGCCGAGTCCGAGGCGGGCCGCGGCCTGGTCGCCTTCCGCGACCTGCTGCGCCAGGCCGAGCACACGGCGCAGGACGACGTCGGGCGCGTGCTC
The DNA here is from genome assembly GCF_049532985.1 of Promicromonospora sp. MS192. Lineage (GTDB taxonomy): Bacteria > Actinomycetota > Actinomycetes > Actinomycetales > Cellulomonadaceae > Promicromonospora. The sequence continues at coordinate 2,997,558 of NZ_CP186693.1, forward strand.
GACACGGTCCACCTGGCACCCGCCGAGGCGTCGGCCCTGCGCCGGCTGCTGCCCACGCTCCAGGACGCCGCCGACGAGCTCACCGACACCATGGCGAACCTGCGCCGCGCGCTCCAGCGGATGGTGCGCTCCGGCGAGCTCCCGGCGGAACGCGCGCTGCGGCGCCTGCTCGGCGAGGCGCAGGACGCCGCCCTCGCCGCCGCGGCCGACGTCGCACCCGGCACCGAGATGCGCCTCACGCTGCCGCTGGGCAGCGTCGCGCCGCGGTCCGTGGGCGGGCTCGCCCCGCACAACCCGGGCGTCGAGGACGCCGAGGCACCACAGGCCGCGCCCGCGCCACCACCCCGTGCCGTCTCGCTCACCGCGCTGCGCGCCATGGCCCGCGACTCCGAGATCGACGTCGACGAGCTGCGCGGGCACGTGAACGACGTGATCGACCGGGCGGAGCGCGCCACCGTCGCCTCGGTGCTGGCCGCGCACCCGGCCACCCAGGGCGCGGCGAGCGTGGTCGGGCTGCTCACGATCGCCGAGGAGCACGGCACGACCACGGGCGGCACCGAGGACGTGAGCTGGCGGTCCGCGCGCGGCGTCACCCGCCGGACCGTCCTTCCCCAGCACCAGTTCGAGGAGCGTGTCCCGTGACAGAACCCGACCTGCCCGGACCCGCCCGGGCCGACCTCCGCGCGGCACGCCCGGGCCGGCCGGCCGGCACGACATCGTCCGCGCCGCCGGCCGGTCGCACCGGCCGGGAGCCCGACGACGCGGGGACGGCGGGCCGCCTGTGGCCCGACGACCACGGCACCCTGCCCGCTCCTGCCCGCCGCGCGCTGGCGCGGCTCGTGCGCGGTCCCTACCTCGCGGCCGAGAACGACCCCGACACGTGGCGCGCGCTGCTGACCAACGAGGACGTGGTCCGCGAGCGCCTCGCCGACCAGTACCTCGACCTGGTGGTGGACGCCGACGCGCAGGTCGCGTTCGTGCGCGACGTGCCGGCGCCGGACGCCCCGCGCGTGGTGCGCGAGGTGGCCCTCACGTTCCTGGACACGGCGCTCCTGCTGCACCTGCGCGGTCTGCTGCTGGACTCGCCGGACGGCCGGGTCGCGATCAGCCGGGACGAGGCCGCCGACCACCTGGGCGCGTACCGGCGGCGTGGGGGTGCCTCCCCGATGGACTTCTCCCGGCAGCTTGACGCGACGTGGGCGCGGCTGGTCGAGTCGGGCATGCTGGAGCCGCTCGGCGGCGACCGCGCCGCCGTCTCGCCGGTGCTGCGGACCGTGTTCGGCGCGGACCAGGTGGCAGCCCTGAGCACCGAGTACGCCCGACTGGCGAAGGAGAGCTGATGACGTCGCCGCATCCTGGACAGTGGCGCCTGGCGCGCATCGAGCTGGTGAACTGGGGCACGTTCTCCGGGCACCACGTGGTGCCGGTGCCGCGCGAGGGCTTTCTCCTGACGGGCCACTCGGGCTCGGGCAAGTCGTCGGTGGTCGATGCCGTGGCCGCCGTCCTGACGCCGCCGGAGCACCTGCGGTTCAACGCCGCCGCGGCGGGCACCGGCGCCACGGAGCGCGAGGCGGGCGACCGCGACGTCGTCTCGTACGTGCGCGGCGCGTGGCGGCACCGGACGGACGAGAGCACCGGCGAGGTGGTACCCGACCACCTGCGCCCGGGAGCCACGTGGTCGGGTGTGCTGCTGCGCTACTCCTCGGGGACGGGCGCGCCCGGCTCCGTGGTGACGCTGGTGCGCCTGTTCCACCTGACGCGCGGCTCGTCGACGCCGTCCACGCTGCACGTGGTCGTGCCGGGCGAGGCCGGCCTGCTGGACTTCGAGCGGTACGTCCGCTCCGGCCCCGACGTCGCCGGGGTGACCGCGGCATGGCCGGAGGCGACGGTGAGCGAACGGCACGGACCGTTCGCAGCGGCGTTCACGCAGGCGCTGGGCATCGGCTCCGAACAGGCGCTGGTGCTGCTGCACCGGACGCAGTCGGCGAAGAACCTGGGCAGCCTGGACGACCTGTTCCGGGGGCACATGCTGGACGAGCCCGGCACGTTCGGCCTGGCGGCCGAGGCCGTGGAGCAGTTCGCGGACGTGGCGCGCGCGTACGCCGACATCGAGACGTCGCGCCGCCAGATCGAGCACCTGAGCCGCCTGGCGGCCCTCACCAAGGCGTACGACGAGGGGTCGGCGGCCGGGGTGCGCGCCGCGACGCTGCGCGGGTCGCTGGAGACGTTCAAGGACGCCTGGAAGCTGGACCTGGCCCACGGCGCGCTGGCCGAGGCGAAGGCGGCCGAGGAGCGCGCGCAGCACCACCGCAAGGCCGCGGACACCGAGGTCGAGGTGGCCGCCAACACGCACCAGCAGGCGGTGAACGTGCTGGGCGCCCGCGGCGGGCAGGCGCTGGCCACGCAGGCCGACCGGCTGCAGCGGGCGGGCGAGATCGCGGCGCTGGTCCGCACGCGGCGCGGGGAGCTGGCCACGGACCTGGAGTCCGTCGGCATGACCATGCCCGAGACGTTCGCCGAGTTCGCGGCGCTCAAGGAGAAGGCCCGGTGGGAGCTGGGCGGCACGCGCCCGCCGGCCACGGGGGCGGTGCCGACGCTGACGGGCGCGGTGCCCGCCGTCACGACGGGCGCGACCCCTGCGGTGGCCACGGGGGCCACGCCCACGGTCGGTACCGGCGCCACCCCGGCGGTGACGGGAGCCGTCGCCACCGTGAGCCGGCAGCGGGCGCCCGAGGCGCTCGACGCGGGCATCCGCGAGGCGCTGGCCGCGCGCTCCGCCGTCGGGCTGCGGCACGAGGCCGTGGCGCAGCGGATCCAGGCGGTGCGGCAGACCCAGACGAACGTGCCGGCGGAGCTGGCCGCCGCGCGCCGGGCCGTGGCCGAGCAGGCGGGCCTCGACGTCTCCGCGCTGCCGTTCGCGGCCGAGCTGCTGCGCGTGCGGGAGGAGGACGAGCAGTGGCGCCCCGTGATCGAGGCCGTGCTGCGGCCGTTGGCCACGCTCGTCCTGGTGGCCCCGGCCCACCGGGCCGCCGTGGCCGGCGCCGTCGCGGCGGGTCCCGGCCTGCGCTACCGCGTGGTCGGTGTGCGCAACGACGCACCCCGGTCCGCCGACGACGCCTCGCTGGTGCACAAGGTCGAGGTGGCCGACGGCCCGATGGCGGGCTGGCTGCACCGGCGCCTGTCCGAGCAGTACGACTACCTGTGCGTCGACGATCCCTCGGGGCTCGACCTGCACGAACGTGCCGTGACCCGGGACGGCCTGGTCAAGCACGGACCCGAGGAGATCGAGCAGCCGGAGCTGCCCGGGGTGGAGGACTGGGCGCTCGGCTGGGACGCCGACGACCGGCTCGACCAGCTCCTGGAGCTCGCCCGCGAGACCCAGGCGCGCCTCGCGCAGGCCGACGCCGCGGTGGCCGACGCCGTCGCCGAGCAGCGGGAGGCCGTGCGGCGTCAGCTCACGCTGCGGCACGTGGCCCGGCGCGAGTGGCGCGAGGTGGACATCGAGACCGCCGAGGCCGACCTGACCGACGCGCAGGCGTCGTTCGACCGGCTGCTCGACGGCACGATGGACCTGCTCCAGGCCTCGCAGGACGTCGCGGCGGCGGAGACCCGGCTGGACCAGGCGCGGGCGGCAGCCGCCGAGGCCGCCGACGCCCTCGCCGAGGCCCGCGCCCACCGCCGGTCCCTGGAGCGCGTGGTGGCGGAGCTCGGGGACGCCCCGACCACCGCGATCCCGCTCGCGCACCGCGAGGAGCTCGAGAAGCGCTACGCGGCCGTGCGCCAGACGGTGACGCACGAGGTGATCGACGACGTCTCCCTGTCGGTGTCCCGCACGCTGGACGCGGAGCGGGAGGCCGGGCTGCGCTCGTCGGCCGCGGCCGAGCGGGAGATCGTCGGGCTGCTGTCGGAGTTCCGCCGCCGCTGGCCCGCCATCACCCGCGACCTCACCGCGCAGGTGGGTGACCGTTCGCGGTACCTCGAGGTGCTCGAACGCATCCGCACCTCCCGGCTGCCCGAGCAGGAGGCGCGGTTCGCCGACCTGCTCACCGACCAGGCCCGCCGCGCGCTGCGCAAGCTCGCGGCGGAGATCCGGCAGGCGCCCGCCACCATCCGCGAGCGGATCGTCGGCGTCAACGCCTCGCTGCGCCGCTCCCCGTTCGACACGGACCGGTACCTGGAGATCCGGGTCAAGGAGCGCCGACCCGCGGCCGTGGAGGAGTTCCTGGCCACCCTCGACACGCTCACCGCGGAGGCCGAGCCCGAGTACGAGGTGCTGGAGCGCCTGGTCCGGCGGCTCGGGTCGAGCGACCCCGCCGACCGCGCCTGGCGCGCGCTGTGCCTCGACACCCGCCGGCACGTGCACTTCACGGGCGTCGAGGTCACGGCCGGCGGCATCGCCCTGGCGGTGCACGACTCGTCCGCCGGCCTGTCGGGCGGGCAGCGCCAGAAGCTCGTGGTGTTCTGCCTGGCCGCGGCGCTGCGCTACCAGCTCGCCGGGGCATCCGACTCGGCCGCGCCCGCCTACGGCTCGATCCTGCTGGACGAGGCGTTCGACAAGGCCGACACGGCGTTCACCCGCACCGCCATGGACACGTTCGCGGCGTTCGGGTTCCACATGATCCTGGCCACGCCGCTCAAGCTGCTCCAGACCCTGGAGGACCACGTGGGCGGCATCGGCCTGGCCACGTGCCGTGAGATGCGCGAGTCGCGCGTGGACGTGGTGCTGCTGGAGACGCCGCTGCCGGACGTCGAGCCGGTCCCCTCGGCGACCCGGGGCGGGTCGGGCGGGGGGTCTGGTGTCGCGGGCGGTGGTGTCGCGGGCGGTGGTGTGGCCGGCGGTGGCGCCCCGGCAGCCGGTGTCCCGGCAGCCGGTGTCGCGGGGGCCGGTGTCGCGGGGGCCGGTGTCGCGGGGGCCGGGACCGGTTCGGGGTCCGGCGTCGGGCCGGAGGCTTCCAGAGCGGTGCCGGCGTCCGCGGAGGCCGCAGCGGCCACCCCGGCGCGCGGGCTACCGGCCGTCCCACCCCCGCCTCCCCCACCCCCGCCGGCGCCCGGGCCTGACGGCACGTCCGTGCCACGGCCGGAACCGCTGTCCGTACCGGCACCACGACGGGCTCCGGCCAACCCGGGGTCGGCAGCGGCCGCACCCGGTGCGGCACCGGCGCCCGGGCCGGCCACCCCGGTCTCGGCACCCGGACCGGTCGGCCCGACGTCGGTCTCCGCGCCGTCGGCTCCGCCGGCCGGGCCCACGCCCGCCGACCCCGCGCCCGCCGGGCCCGCGCCGGCCACCACCGGGTCGGCCACCCCCGCGCCGGCTGACCCAGCGTCGGCTGACCCGGCGTCGGCGTCCGTCACCGACGCGAACCCCGCGCCGGTGACGGAGACCGGGGCCGGCGGTGAGCCGGAACCCGACTGGTCCGTCACGGTCACGCCGTCGGACCCGGACGGCCCGCCCGCACCCCGCATGATGTCGCGCCGCCCGACCCTCTGACGCAACGCCGGGTCCACGCACCAGCCGTCCGGCTCGCCCCACCGGCGAGCCGAGTCGGACGGCTGGCCGGACCGGGCAGCTCGCACGCCGCCGGACGCGCCAGACCACCCGGACCACAAGACCACCGGACCGCAAGACTGCCGGGACGTCAGCCGCCGGCCCGGTGGTCGTCGGTCCGGCCGGCCCGCCCGTCCGCCACCCCGCGGGCGTAGGCCTCCGCCGACCCCTCGCGGAACAGGTCGTCGGCGCTGCCGCGCACCAGCACGCGCGCGCCGGGGCCGTCGTCGTCGGTCACGTGGTGCGTCATGCCGCGCACGACGGCGACCGCGCGCCCGCTCGCCTTGCCGCGGACCAGCTCCGACGCGGCGGCGATCTCGTCGACGACGGCGGTGACGGTCACGTTCAGCGGGCGACCGTGGCTGTCGGTGCTGCCGCGCAGGTCGTCGGTGGGCGCGATCCCCGCGCAGCCGATGGCGATGTCCACCAGCGCGTCGCGCCAGGGGCGCCCGGCCGTGTCGGTGACGACCACGCCGAGGCGCCGCAGGCCGAGCCGCTGGACGAGGGCCGCCCGGATGGTCCGGGCCGAGGCGTCCGGGTCCACGGGGAGCAGCAGCACCGTGCCCTCCGGGGTGTTGCTCGCGTCCACCCCTGCCGCGGCCATCACGAGGCCGAGCTTGTTCTCCACGATCCGCAGCGGGGCCTGCCCGGGCCGTTCGCGCCGGGCCACCACCCGCACGGTCTCGGCGGTGATGGCCGCCTCCCGGTCGTCGGCGGCGACCACCCGGCCTTCCGCCTTGGACACGATCTTGGAGGTCACGACGACGACGTCGCCGTCGCGTGGCCGGTCCTGGTCGTCGAGGCCGGCGAGGAGGCCGGCGACGAGCGCGCCGAGGTCGTCGCCGGGCCGGATCTCGGGCAGGCCGTCGGGGGCCCAGACACTGAGTCGTTCCACGGGACCATCCTCACACCAGCGACGGCGGGGACCGGTGCGATATCGTTCCCGGGGCAAAAGCCGAATTTGTCCGGTTCGCGAGATCTCTCGCGTCGACCGTGACCGACAGGGGGAACGTTCGTGGTGCAGGATCCGCCCTTGCGGACCTCGTCGATGCCCGAGCCCGCAGCGCTCCGGTCCGGCGAGCCACGCACGATCGGCCCGTTCCGTGTCCGGGCCCGCCTGGGCAGCGGCGGCATGGGCGACGTCTACCTCGGCACCGGCCGGCGCGGCCGGCAGGTCGCCATCAAGCTGATCCGGGGCGCCGCCCTGCACGACGACGAGTTCCGTGCCCGATTCCGGCGCGAGGTACGCGCTGTCGGCACGGTCCGCAGCCGGCACATCGCCAACCTGGTGGACGCCGATCCCGACGCCGAGCTGCCGTGGCTCGCCACCGAGTACGTCCCCGGGCCGACGCTCTCCCAGTCGCTCGCCGCGGACGGTCCCCTCGCCGAGGCCGCGGTCCTGGAGCTGGTCCGCGGCGTGGCCGAGGCGCTGCTGGCGATCCACCGCGCGAACCTGGTGCATCGTGACGTCAAGCCGGGCAACGTGATCCTCGGCCCCGACGGGCCGCGGCTGATCGACCTGGGCGTGGTCGCCACGACCGACGCGACGCGGGTGACGATGACCGGGCAACCCGTCGGCACCCCCATGTACATGGCCCCCGAGCAGGCGGCGGGCAACCGCGCGACGTCGGCCGCCGACGTCTGGGCGCTGGGCGCGCTGGCGTACTACGCGGCGACGGGCCACCACCTCTACGAGGGTGACCACCCCGCCGTGGTCCTGTACCGCGTCTCGGCGCAGGACCCGTCGTACGACGACGCGCCCGGGTACCTCCGCCCGTTCCTCGACGCGTGCCTGGTCCGCGAGCCGGAGCGCCGGCCGTCGCTGGACGCGATCCTGCGCTCGCTCGGGGTGCCCGACCAGTCGGCCCTGGCCACCCTGCCCGTGCTGGGACCGGGCCTCCTGCCGTCCACGCGACGGGACGGCCCGCTGCGCCGTCCCCGGTGGTCGCGCGTCGCACTGACCGCCGGGGCCGTGACGACGGTGCTCCTGGGCGGGACGGTGGCCGGCGTCTGGTACTCGCTGGCCGACGACGTGCGCGACGGCCCGGGCACGACCGTGACCGACGACACCGCGCCACCGCAGAGCACGTCGCCCCTGCCGTCGCAGCCGCCCGTGCCGGGCAGCCAGAGCGTGGCGATCGCCGACGGGAGCCTGGACCACCCGTGGCCGCCGGGTCACACCCTGCGGCTCGGCGACGGCTCGTGCTGGGTCGCGGGCGTGGCCGGGGTGCGAGGGCGGCAGGTCACGCTCTCGATCGCGTGCGACCGGACCGGCTCGGACAGGTGGGGCCACCCGGTGCCGCACGAGTGGTTGCGCGTCGCCGCGGTCGGGCAGGACGGGACCGTCGCGGAGGCCGTCGCCGGGAACGCGACGGCCCGGGACACGTTCTGGACGCGCGGTCCGCTGGCGGACCGGTCGGCCGTCGCGGTCACCGTCACGCTGCCCGACGTCGGGCCGCTCGCCGCCGTCGAGCTGCGGCACGAGGACGGCTACGGCGGGTACTGGTCCGCCACGGTGTGACCGTGTGGCGAGGCGAGCTCACCGCACCAGCTTGGGCAGCACCTCGCGGCCGAACGTCTCGATCCACTCGCGCTGGTTGCGCCCCACGTTGTGCAGGTAGATGCGGTCGAAGCCCAGGTCCACGTAGCGCTGGAGCGAGGCCCGGTGCTCGTCCGGGTCGGCCGACACCAGCACCCGCCCCTCGAAGTCCTCAGGGCGCACCATGCGGGCGAGCTGCGCGAAGTCGTGCGGCGACCGGATGTCGGACCGCGGGAACCGCATGCCGCCCACCGGCCACTCCGTCAGCGCGTTGGCGACGGCCTCCTCCTGCGTGGGTGCCCAGGACAGGTGGAGCTGGAGCGCCTTGGGCATCCGCGCCGGGTCACGGCCCGCCTCGCGGGCACCGTCGGCGAACCGGCTGAGCAGGGTGGACATCCGTTCCAGCGGCGCGGCCTGCGTGATCAGCCCGTCCGCCGTCCGCCCGGCGCGACGGGCCGTGACCGGGCCCGCCGTGGCGACGAGGATCTCGGGGGCGGCGTCCGGCATGGTCCACAGGCGCGTCGACTCCAGCTTGAAGTAGGTGCCCGCGTGCTTCACGTCCCGCCCGGCCAGCGAGCCGGTGAACAGCTTCCGGATGATCTCGACGGCCTCGAACATGCGGTTGATGCGTTCCGCTGCCTCGGGCCAGTAGCCGCCCACGACGTGCTCGTTGAGGGCCTCCCCCGAGCCCACTCCGAGCCAGTGCCGGCCCGGGTTCATCGCCGCCAGCGTCGCCGACGCCTGGGCCACCACGGCGGGGTGCCAGCGGAACGTCGGCGCCGTCACGGGCCCGAGGTCGCCCGTCGTGTGCTCGGCCGCCGCGGCCAGCACGTTCCACACGAAGCCCGCCTGGCCCTGCTGCGGGGTCCAGGGCTGGAAGTGGTCGGCGGCCATGACGCCGGAGAAGCCGTGCGCCTCCGCGAACGCCGCCAGCTCGACCGCCTCGCGCGGCGCGAACTGCTCCAGCATCGCGGCATACCCGATGTTCACCACGCGCCCAGCCTATGCGGCACCCCGGGCGCCCCGGCCTCGGGCTGCGCACCGGACACCGCCGTGTCGGGCGCCCAGGTCACGCCCGTGACCTGGGCGTCCGGCACGGGGTCACAGCCGGCCGTGCAGCCGGAGCGTCTGCAGGGCACCGAGCGTGACGATGCCGCGCCACTCCACGGACTGCCCCGGTGACCAGTGCAGGAAGTCGAAGTCCCAGCCGCCGTCGGCGAGCTGTTCCCCCTCGATCCGCTCCAGCTCCCCGGCGATCTGCGCCTCGGTGAACAGGGCACGGCTGGGTGTGCCGGGGCGGGGCGAGATGATCAGCGGCGTGAGCTGCTCGTCGTCCTGCCCGCCCTCCACGCGGATCGTCCCGTCCTCGCGCAGGGCCGGGCGCAGCCGCTCGACGGCGGCCGCGGCCCGGTCCGGCTCGGGCACGGCGTCGAGGAAGTCGACGGCGAACTTGACCGTGTAGCCGCCCACCGGTGCGTCGCCGTCGAGCTGCCCCCAGCACCACGCCGTGGCCGCGTCGAGCCACTCGTGCTCCACCCCCAGCTCCCAGAGGTGCGCGGCGACGGCGAACGTCAGCATGCCGCCGTCGTTCGGTTGCATCCACGGCGCCGCGGGATAGGCGGCGGCAGTCGGCAGCACGTGCGGCACGCGGCCGTCCGCGAGCGCGACGCCGGCCAGCCAGTCCGCGGTCTCGGTGGCCAGGCGTGCCACCTCGGGGTCGGCGGCGACGCCCAGCTCGGCCAGCACCGCAAGCGCGGACATCGCGCCGGAGACCTGGCTGTCGGGCCCCCGCAGATCGGGTTCGAGGGCGTGGCCCCAGCCGCCGTCGTCGTTCCGGTAGGGGCGCAGCGCGTCCAGGACGGGGGCGGCCGGCGCGCCGTCGAACAGCGTGGCGAGACGGTGCCGCTCCAGGAGCCGGGCGTCCGCGTAGACGAACCGCCGGGCCGCGTCGATGTCGATCGTCGTCGGTGTGCTCATGGTGCCGACGCTAGGCGGCGGTCAGCACGGCGTCTTCCAGGAATCGGACCGCCGTGAAGCCTGTCAGACGACGCACCTCGTCGCTCATGTGCGCCTGACTGGCGTATCCGGCCGCGAGCGCCCGCTCCGCCAGGGGCGCCGGCCCGCCGCCGATCAGCCGGCGCAGGCGGGCCACCCGCCCGAGCGTCTTGGGTCCGTACCCGACGGCGTCCACGGTGCGGCGGTGCAGGTGCCGCTCGCTGACCCCGAGGTCGGCGGCGACGCCGGAGATGCGCGCGCCGGGCAGCCCGAGCCGGCGTGCGGCGGCCGCGACCAGGCCGTCCCGTTCCGCCCTGCGCCGCAGCACCGCGCGTGCGAGCAGGTCGAGCCGGCCGGCGGGGTCCGCCGCGTCGAGCGCCTCGGCGAGTGCCGCACCGGCGCCGGGCCAGACCTGGGCGAGCGGGACGCGCTGGTCACGCACCTCCGACGCCGGGATGCCGAGGACGGCGCCTGCCGCTCCGGGCCGGAGCCGGATGCCACTGGTGCGCGACGCCGCCGGGTCGGCGGCCGCGGCGACGACGACGGGACCGGTGTCGGCGCCGACGACCACCAGCTCGCCGTCGAGCCGGACCAGGTCCACGCAGCCGTCCGGGATGACGCGCTGCTCGTGGCCCGGCGGCACGTCGTGCTCCCAGAGGCAGGCCACGACCGGCAGGAGGCCGGCCGGCGGCGCGAGCTCACGGTATGCGGTCATGGCAACCACGCTACGCGGGACCACCGACACCCCGGGTGGTGCCCGGCGGCGAGGTACGGATCCTGCGGGCCGGGGTGAATGTCAGTGGCGGGTGGCAAGGTCGTGCCATGCCCCGCCTCCCGGCTCGTCCGAGCCGCCGAACCCGCCTGCCTCGCGACCGGCGCCACGCACCGTGGCGCCGGCGTGCGCTGCGGGTCGCCGCCGTCGCGGTCCCGGCCGCGCTGCTGGCGGCCGGGGCCTCGGCGTACGCGGCGGTGGTCACGGGGCGCATGGCGGCGGACCCTGCGCGGGACACCCTGATCGCCCTCGCGGTGGTCAGCGCGGTCGTCGTCGTGCTGGACGCGGTGACGTGGCTGGTGGTGCAGCGGGCCGCGGCCCGCGCCGAGGCCACGCTGCGCACCGACCTCGCCGCGGCTGTCCTGGGACAGCCCCTGCCCGCGCTGGAGGAGCAGGCGGTGGGCGAGCTCCTGGACCGGGTCAACGGCGATCCCGAGCGGCTGACCCGAGCGATCAGCGGGATCGGCATCACGCTCGGCCAGGCAGGCATCAGCCTCGTGGTCGGCTGGGTCACCGCGGGCCTCGTCTGGTGGCCGGCGTGGATCGCGTTCCCTCTGGTCGCGGCACTGGTGCTGCTGCTCGCCCGGCGTTCGGCACGGCCTCTGCGAGAGCTGAGCCGCCGCAGCTCGGAGGCCGGCTCCGACCACATGGCGCAGTTCGAGGAGGCGGTGGCCGCGCGGGACGACCTGCGCACGGCCCACGGCCAGCGGTACGTGCTGCGCCGGTACGCCGAGCTGGCCGCCCGCCAGATCAGGTTGCGGGAGGAGTGGTCGGTCACGTTCTCCCGGGTGCGGCTGCGCACGGAGCTGCCGCTCGACGCCCTGGTGGGAGCGGTGCTCGTGGGCGGGGTGTGGGCGGTCTCCGGGGGTGCGCTCGACATCGCCCGCCTGGTCACGCTGTGGCTGCTGGTCACGGGGTTCGTGGGCCGGGTGGACGTCCTGGGCCGGCTCCTGCCGCGCGTCGAGGAGGCGATCGGCACCTTCCAGCGGGTCCGCGACCTCCTGGCCGCACCGCAGGAGCCCTCGGGTGGTGCGGGGTTCCCCGTCCGGGAGGGCGGGGTCGACGTGGAGCTGCGCGACCTGACCTTCGCGTACGGCGAGGGCTTCACGCTCGGTCCGTTGAACCTGACCGTCCCGGCTGGCACCACCTGCGCCCTGGTCGGCCGCACGGGGTCGGGCAAGACCACGCTGACCAAGACGCTGAGCCGCGCTGTCGAGCCGCCCGCCGGGACAGTGCTGCTGCACGGTCAGGACGTCACGGGCCTCGACCTGGGCGAGCTGCGTACCCGTGTGGGGGTCGTCGGGCAGCGCACCGAGATACTGGCCGCGACGCTCTCCGACAACATCACGCTCTGGGGCCCCGTCCCGCCGGAACGGGTCGAGCGGGCGATGCAGGCGCTCGGGCTGGCCGCATGGGTGGCGTCGCTCCCCGACGGCCTGGACACCCGCCTGGGGCCTGACGGCGTCACCCTATCCGCCGGCGAGGAACAGCTCGTCGCCTTCGCCCGGCTCCTGGTGCGCGACGTCGAGGTGGTCGTGCTCGACGAGGCCACCGCACGCATGGACCCGGCGACGGCGGAACGGGTCACCCTGGCGTCACGGGCGCTCCTGTCCGGGCGCACGGCGATCGTCGTGGCGCACCGGCTGACCACCGCACGGCACGCCGACGCCGTGGCGGTGCTCGACGCCGGCCGGCTCGTGGAGCACGGACCCTGGGACACGCTGGCGGCCTCCGGCGGCGCCTTCGCACGGTTGCTGACGGCGGCGGGGACCGGCGGGGGCGGAGCAGCGGACGACACGGCGACGGACGACACAACGGCGAACACGGCGGCGAGGGGCACGGGTCGGGCACTCGCCGTGCCCCTGCGCTCGGTGCAGGACATGCCGCCGGAGGGAGCGGCGCCAGCGGCCGCCGACCGTGCACCGTCCCGCACGCCCCGGGAGCGGTCGCACCTCCCCCGCCGTCCGCTGGGCCGCGCCGTGTGGAGCACGTTGCGCGCGCGGCCGTCCGGCCTGCTGCTCCCTGCCGTGGTGTGGGAGCTGACGGACTACCTCACCTCGACCGGCCTGGTCGTCGGGTGGCTGTGGGCGGCCCTCGTGGTCGACCTCGAGCAGGGCTCCGCGCCCTGGCTGCTGGCGTGCGCCGTCCTCGCGGCGGTCCTGGCCAACACCCTGCTGCCCTGGACCGTCCGGCTGACGAGCGCCCGGTGGTGGGCCGACTCGCGGCTGAGGCTGCGGCTGTCCCTGTTGCGGGGGCAGACGGCCCAGCGGCGCACCGTCCGCGACGCTCCCGGCGAGATCGCCGCGCGCGCCCAGGAGGAGTACCGCCTGACGGGACACACCCAGGCCTGGCGGGAGCTGCTCACGGCGCCGTTCACGCTGGCCCTGCTCGTCGTGCTCAGCGACAGCCTGCTGGCCGGGGCGATCGGGCTGGCGATGGCGACGGTGATGTTCGCCGCCCAGGTCCTGGGCAGCCGCTACGTCGCGGCCGCGGCCCGGCAGGCGGGCGACGCGGCCGCCGAGCTCGGCCGGCTGCTGGGATCAGCCCTGGACGCCGTGCGCACCGTCAAGCTCACGGCGGCCACGGACGGCGTGCTCGGTCAGGTGGCCCGCGTGGACGGCCGGCGCGTGGAGTCGTCGCTGCGCGAGGAACGCACCGGATTCCTCGTCGGGCTGGCCCCGTCCGTGCTGAGCCGGGCCGCCACCGTCCTGGCGTGGACGCTGCACCTGGGCGGTACGTGGTCCCTGGCCACGACGCTCCTGGTCAGCACGTCGATCGGAACGTTCAGCTGGATCGGGTACGGGCTGGGTCAGCTCGTCACGAGCGGTGCGGCCGCACGCCGCTGGGTGGACGTCACGGCCCGGTACGCCGGCACGGCACGCCTCGCGGACGTACCCGGCGACGTCGACCTGTTCACCGGCACCGTCGTGCCGGGCGGCACGCACCCCGCCCCCGTGCCGGACCGCGCCGCTCCCCTGCACGAGCTGCGCCTCCACGACGTGAGCGCCGTCCACGACGACGGCACGGTGGGCGTGCGCGGCGTGGACCTGACCGTGCGCCGCGGCGAGCTGGTGCTGGTGGTCGGACGCGTCGGCGCGGGCAAGTCGTCGCTGCTGGGGGCGCTGTCCGGTCTGGTCGACGTCGACGGACGGGTGACCTGGAACGGCACCGTCGTGGACGACCCGGAGACGTTCCTGCGCCCGCCGCGAGTGGCGCACATCGCGCAGGTGCCGCACGTCGTCTCCGGCACGCTGGCGGACAACGTGCGGCTCGACCACGACCGGCCCCTCGACGGCCCGCTCCGGTCGGCGGGACTCGACCGGGACGTCGCCGAGGCGGGCGGCACCGGGACCGTCGTGGGGCACCGCGGCCTGCGGCTCTCGGGCGGTCAGGTCCAGCGCCTCGGCCTCGCGCGGGCGCTGGCCACCGGCTCCGACCTGCTGCTCGTGGACGACGTCTCCTCGGCCCTCGACGCCGTCACCGAGGCCGAGGTGTGGGCGGGCCTGCGCCGGGCCGGCGCCACGGTGCTGGGCACGACGTCACGCACGGCGACCCTCGCCGCGGCCGACCGGGTCGTGGTGGTCGACGGCGGCCGGATGGTCGCCGTCGGGCCCTGGGCCGACCTGGCCCCGCGGTGGTCGCACCTGGCCGGCTGAGCGAGCGACCGAGCCCGGTCGAGGAGGCCTGCGCGAGCCCTCGTCTGCCCCCGCCTGACCTGTGGACGACGTGCCGCTCGGCTTGCTCGGATCTGGGACACTGGTGCGCATGAGCATTCCCGCCTCCTCCGGGCCGACGGACCCGGCTGCGACCACACCCGCACCTGACACGACACCGACCCACGCCGCCACCGCGGTACCGGGCAGCGACGTCGTACGCGCGGTGGTCAAGGCGGTACCGGACAAGGTCAGCACGGACGGCCTGGAGACGAAGTTCGACGAGCGGTGGAGCGCCGAGCGCACCTTCGCGTTCGACCGCACCAGGACCCGCGACGAGATCTACTCGATCGACACCCCGCCGCCCACGGCGTCCGGCTCCCTGCACGTGGGACACGTGTTCAGCTACACGCACACCGACATCGTGGCGCGCTACAAGCGCATGCGCGGGCTCGAGGTCTTCTACCCCATGGGCTGGGACGACAACGGCCTGCCGACCGAGCGCCGCGTGCAGAACTACTACGGCGTGCGCGTGGACCTGTCGCTGCCGTACGACCCGGACTTCACGCCGCCGTTCGAGGGCACGGACAAGAACGTCAAGGCCGCGGACCAGGTGCCGGTGAGCCGGCGCAACTTCGTCGAGCTGTGCGAGCGCCTGACGGCCGAGGACGAGAAGCAGTTCGAGGAGCTGTGGCGGCGCCTCGGCATCTCGGTGGACTGGGCCCAGACGTACCAGACCATCGGTGACTCCTCCCGTGCCACCGCGCAGCGGGCGTTCGTGCGCAACCTCCAGCGCGGCGAGGCCTACCAGGCCGAGGCCCCCGGCCTGTGGGACGTCACGTTCCAGACCGCGGTGGCGCAGGCCGAGCTGGAGGCACGCGACTACCCGGGCCACTTCCACAAGGTCGCGTTCCACAAGGCCGACGGCGAGCCCGTCTACATCGAGACCACGCGGCCGGAGCTCATCCCCGCGGCCGTCGCCCTCATCGCCCACCCGGACGACGAGCGCTACCAGCACCTGTTCGGCACCACGGTGACCTCACCGCTGTTCGGCGTCGAGGTCCCGGTGCTCGCACACCACCTGGCCGAGCCCGACAAGGGCGCCGGCATCGCGATGTGCTGCACCTTCGGCGACCTGACCGACGTCCAGTGGTGGCGCGAGCTGCAGCTCCCGACGCGGTCGATCATCAACCGCGACGGCCGCATCACGCGCGAGGTGCCGGAGTGGCTCCCCGAGGGTCCCGGCGTCGAGCTCTTCGAGACCGAGGTGGCCGGCAAGACCACGTTCAGCGCCCGCAAGGCGATCGTCGAGGCCCTTGCCGCCTCGGGCGACATGCCGACGGAGCCGGTCGCCACGCAGCGCAAGGCCAACTTCTTCGAGAAGGGCGACAAGCCCCTCGAGATCGTGACCTCGCGCCAGTGGTACATCCGCAACGGCGGCCGCGACGAGGCGCTCCGCGAGGAGCTGCTGGGCCGTGGCAAGGAGCTCGACTTCCACCCCGACTTCATGCGGGTGCGGTACGAGAACTGGGTCAACGGCCTCAACGGCGACTGGCTGGTCAGCCGCCAGCGGTTCTTCGGCGTCGCGATCCCGCTGTGGTACCCGGTGACCGCGAACGGTGAGGTCGACTACGACCACCCGATCGTGCCCGCCGAGGAGACCCTCCCGGTCGACCCGACGTCGCAGGCGCCTGCCGGGTACACCGAGGAGCAGCGCGGCCAGGCCGGGGGATTCGTCGGCGACGCCGACGTCATGGACACCTGGGCCACGTCCTCCCTGACGCCGCAGATCGTGTCGGGCTGGGAGCGCGACAACGACCTCTTCGAGCGCGTCTACCCGATGGACCTGCGCCCGCAGGGGCAGGACATCATCCGCACCTGGCTGTTCTCCACCGTGGTGCGCTCGCACCTGGAGAACAAGGTGCTGCCCTGGAAGAACGCGACCATCAGCGGTTGGATCCTCGACCCGGACCGCAAGAAGATGTCGAAGTCCAAGGGCAACGTGGTCACGCCCATGGACCTGCTCGTGGAGCACGGCTCCGACGCGGTGCGGTACTGGGCGGCCTCGGCGCGCCTGGGCACCGACGCGGCGTTCGAGATCGGCCAGATGAAGATCGGCCGCCGCCTGGCGATCAAGGTCCTCAACGCCTCGAAGTTCGCGCTGTCGTTCGGCGGCGGCGCGGGCAGCGAGATCACGCTCGACCCGGCAGCGGTCACGGTCTCCCTGGACCGCTCGATGCTCGCGGGTCTGGCCGGCGTGGTCGAGCAGGCCACGGCCGCGCTCGAGACCTACGACCACACCCGGGCGCTGGAGCTCACGGAGACGTTCTTCTGGACGTTCTGCGACGACTACCTCGAGCTCGTCAAGGACCGCGCGTACGGCGCGGGCGCGGACGCGGCGGACGTCTCCGCGGAGACGACGTCGGCCCGCACGGCGCTGGCGATCGCGCTCGACACCATGCTGCGTCTGCTGGCGCCCTACCTCCCGTTCGCCACGGAGGAGGTCTGGTCCTGGTGGCGCGAGGGTTCGGTGCACCGCGCCCCGTGGCCCGTGGCCGAGCCGCTGCGCGCGGCAGGCGGCGACGCCGACCCGGCCGACCTCGCCGCCGCAGGGCACGCCCTCGCGGCGCTGCGCAAGGTGAAGTCCGAGGCCAAGGCATCCATGCGCACGCCGATCGTGGCCGCGTCGCTGGCCGTGCCGGCCGCGTCGCTGGCCGCCGTCGAGACGGCGGTCGAGGACGTCAAGGCTGCGGGACGCGTCACCGGCCCGCTCGAGCTGGTGACCGCGACGGAGGGCCAGGGCGACCCGGCCGTCCAGGGTGGCATGGTCGTGACCTCCAGCGAGCTGGGCGAGGCTCCGCCCCGCAACAAGGGCTGATCCCCACGCGGCACCAGACGGTGCCGAAGGAGAACTGTGGCGAGGCAGAACGGGGGCCGGGACGCCGATCGGCGTCCCGGCCCCGTTCTGTCTCGCCACAGTCTTCTCTCGGCACCTCTGGCACGGGCGCCGTCAGTTCAGCATCAGGACCACCGCGTCGCCCGCCTCGGCCGCCGCACCGTAGAACGCCGCAAGCTCGCCGTACGCCACCCCGAGGCGTTCGGCGTCCGTCTCCGCCGCGTGCTCGGCCGGGTCCGGGCAGACGTCCTCGTCGCAGACGTGGGCGGCGTCGGCGAGCGGCGCCAGGGCGTCGAACGACGTGCCCACGAGGAACGCGGCGGCCTTCGCCACGTCCTCCGGAGCCAGGTAGCGCACCGGCGTGATCCCGTCGGCGGGACCGAGCTCCGCGCCACCCTGCACCGGGTCGACGGGCATACCGCCGTGCACCCGCAGCACCGTGTGGAGCGGACCCCACACGGTGCCGATGCTGAAGTACCGGGCCTCCTGCGCCGGGAGGTCCTTCTGTACCCACTCGCCCGCGAGCTCGTCGATGTGCTCCAGCGCCCAGGTCAGGTCGGTCCGTGCCTTGTCGAAGTCGTCGGCGGCCAGCCGCGCGTACTCACAATGAATCATCCCCATGGCCCGAGACCGTACCGATAATGCGTTTCCGTGTGTATGGGCAAACCGGACACATTCCGATGCAACAATGTCTCATACGCGGTAAAACGGAAATTCCATCCGAGCGCGTGTCCGTTCTGGGGTTTTTAGCCTCCTGGACCTGGCCGAGAATTCACACCGAATTCACGCGGGGCGTCACTGCAGCCGGCGGTCGTCGCCGGACATGCTCGCGAGCACCTCGGTCGGCGTGCCGTCATCGCGCCACCGCAGGGTCGCCGCGACGCCGTCGATGAGCCCCACGGACCCCTCGGGCGCGAACGTCAGCCCGGCATCCTGGCCGACGGCGGCGCGCACGAGTGCCACCGACGCCGGGAGCTCCTCCAGCCGCTCCGTCACGCCGATGTCCTCCAGGTCGGACCGGGTCGCCGCGATGTGCATCGGGTCGGGGCCGATCCAGAGCATCCGCCCGTTCACGGCCGACCCGCCCGTGCCGTACTCCTCGGCCAGCACGAGGTCCTTGACCTGCCCGCGGGCCAGCACCGCGACGACGTCGTCCACCGACGTGACGGCGTTGGACTCGCGTCCGAGCTCCTGCCGCAGCTCGGCCAGCACCCGCTCCCGCCGTCGTTCCCGGTAGGAGTCGAGCGCCTCGGCCACGCGCTCCGCGAACGCGCTCTCGTTGACACCGCTGGTGCGTCCGCCGCCCGGCACCTCGACGACCATCTCGGACGTCGGCGCCGTCAGCGCGTCCCGGGTCAGCGAGACCGCGCGCACGTCCCCCGTCAGCAGCACCAGCTCGGGCCTGGTCTCGGCCACGTGGCGCTCGATCTCGGCCGCGACCGCCGCGGCGTTGCGCGCCCACGAGTCCTCGGCCCGGGACTCGATGCGCGACCGCTTCGTGCCGGTGGACGCCGTCTTCTCGATCTCGTCGTGCGGCGCCTGGAAGGTGCTGTGCACCTTTCCCTCGGGACCCACCCGGGCGAAGTCCGCACCCGCGCGGTCCACGGCGACCTTGAGCAGCTCCACGGACTCGTCGGCCGCCAGCGCGGCCTGCAGCAGGGCGGGCACCGGCGCCCACGAGCAGGTCGTCGAGGTGGGTGGGTTGCTCACCACGCGGTCCACCAGCACGCCCGAGTCGTCGGCGATGACGACCCTGCCGTGGGGCCCCGGGACCCTCGTCGGTCGCAGCACCACCTCGGCGATCGCGTCCAGCACCTGCGGGGTGGCCCCCTGCTGCGCCAGATCCTTGCGGGCCGCGTTCCATCGGCCCTCGACGTCGCGTTCGGCGGCCTGCTCGGACGGCGTCGCGTCGAGGTGCAGGGTCGCAAAGGGACCCTGGTGGCCGAGGAGGGGCTTGAGCCAGTCGATCTTCATTCGAACCTCCGCGTCTCCCGCCGAGGTCGAGGTGGCGCCCTACCGCACCCCTCGCCCCGGCGTTCCCTCCAGGAAACGACGGATCGCGGGTGCGCGCCACCCCCGTGCCGGAATTGGTTGTGACCCGGTCACCAAATATCCACTACTCGACGTCGATCACTCGTCAAGGCCGGGCAAAGTTGCCTCAAGGAGGATTCACCTTCAAGCGTAGGTGTCCACCTCAGGGAGGTTGTCGCCCTTGTGCTGCGCGGCGATCAGCTCGTGGTGGCGGATCACCTCGCTCACGATGAACTGGCGGAACTGCTCGGCGAACTCGGGGTCCAGGCCCGACTCCTCGGCGATGCTCGTCAGGCGGGCGATCTGCTCCTGCTCACGAGCCGGGTCCGCCGGGGGCAGGCCGCCGACCGCCTTGAGCTCACCGACCCGGCGCGTGACCCTGAACCGTTCGGCCAGCAGGTAGACCAACGCCGCGTCGATGTTGTCGATGCTCCCGCGGAGCCGGATGATCTCGGACGGCATCTCGGCGGGCACCGAAGCGCCGGTCGGTTCGTTGTCAGACACAGGAAGAGGCTAACCGGCCTGACCCCCGGCGGGCGAAGCCTGTTCCGACGTGAGACGTCGATCAGCTACAGTCTGCCGAGCAGGCACGCAACTTGGTGAAGGCCCCTCACCCCTTCCAGACTTCAACGGAGAGCAGCAGATGACACTCGTCTCGTCGCCGGCCTTGGTGAAGGTGCCTGAAGGCACCAGCATCAACACCATCCTCACGGACCGTGTGGCCCGCTCCGGAGACGAGACGCTCATCGAGCGGCGGGAGACCCCGGCCGGGCCGTGGATCCCCGTGACCGCGAGCCAGTTCGAGGACGAGGTCCTGGCCGTCGCCCGCGGCCTCGTGGCGCGCGGCATCGAGGCGGGCGACCGCGTGGCGATCATGTCGCGCACCCGCTACGAGTGGACGCTGCTCGACTTCGCGATCTGGGCCGCGGGTGCCGTCGCGGTGCCGGTCTACGAGACCTCGTCGGCCGAGCAGGTCCGGTGGATCCTCTCGGACGCCGACGTCCGCCTGATCGTCGTCGAGTCCC
Organism: Promicromonospora sp. MS192; assembly: GCF_049532985.1. Lineage (GTDB taxonomy): Bacteria > Actinomycetota > Actinomycetes > Actinomycetales > Cellulomonadaceae > Promicromonospora. The sequence goes on from NZ_CP186693.1 coordinate 3,018,014, forward strand.
ACGCGCACGCCGAGACCGTCCAGCAGGTGCGCACCGCCCTGCCGGGCCTCGAGGACATCCTGGTGCTGGACCACGGCGCCGTGCTCGACCTGCGCCGCGCGGGCACGAACCTCTCGGCCGGCATCGTCGCCGAGCGGCGCTCGGCCGTCCGCCGGGACGACCTCGCCACCGTCATCTACACCTCCGGGTCCACCGGCCGCCCCAAGGGCGTCGAGCTGACGCACGGCAACTTCGCCCACCTGACCATGAACGCCGCCGTCGGCATCCCGGAGCTGCTCCAGGCCGAGAACGCCCGCACGCTGCTGTTCCTGCCGCTGGCGCACGTCTTCGCCCGCTTCGTCGAGGTCGCGACCATCGCCGGCCAGGCCGTGCTGGGCCACGCCCCGGACATCAAGAACCTCGTCGGCGACCTGGGCTCGTTCCGCCCGACCTACCTGCTGGCCGTGCCCCGCGTGTTCGAGAAGGTCTACAACAGCGCGGAGCAGAAGGCGTCGTCCGGCCTCAAGGCGAAGATCTTCGCCTGGTCGGCCCGTGTGGCCGAGGACTACTCCCGCGCCCTCGACACGCCGTCGGGCCCCGACGCCCTGCTCAAGGCGAAGCACGCCATCGCCGACCGGCTGGTGTTCAGCAAGCTGAAGGCGACCATGGGCGGGCAGCTCAGCTGGGCCGTCTCGGGCGGCGCGCCGCTGGGCGAGCGCCTGGGCCACTTCTTCCGCGGCGCGTGCGTCACCATCCTGGAAGGCTACGGCCTCACGGAGACCACGGCGCCCACCTCGGTCAACCTGCCGGGCAAGATCGTCGTCGGTTCGGTGGGCCCGGCGTTCTTCGGCACGGACATCGCCATCGCCGACGACGGCGAGGTGCTGCTGCGCGGCCCGCACATCTTCCGGGGGTACCGCAACCAGCCGGGGCTGACCGCCGAGGCGCTCGTCGACGGCTGGTTCCGCACCGGCGACCTCGGCCGCCTGGACGAGCACGGTCACCTGCACATCACGGGCCGCAAGAAGGAGATCATCGTGACGGCCGGCGGCAAGAACGTCGCCCCCGCCGTCCTCGAGGACCGCATGCGTGCTCACCCGATCGTGAGCCAGGTCGTCGTGGTGGGCGACCAGCGCCCGTTCATCGGCGCCCTGGTCACGCTCGACGCCGAGATGCTGCCGGGCTGGTGCGCGGCGAACGGGCTGCCCGCGCTGACCGTGGCCGAGGCCCGCGTGCACCCGAAGGTGCTGGCGGAGCTGGACAAGGTGGTCGCCCAGGCGAACGAGGCCGTGTCCAAGGCCGAGTCGATCCGCAAGATCACGGTGCTGGACCTCGACTTCACCGAGGCGAACGGCTATCTCACGCCGTCCATCAAGGTGAAGCGCGGCAAGGTCGTCGCCGACTTCGCGGACACGATCGACGCCCTGTACGGCGCCCCGCTGGCCCGGACCGAGCCGGCGACCAGCCGCTGACCCGCCGGTGCCGTGGGGCCGTGCTGCCCGCGGCACCGAAAGGTGCGCTTCTACCCAGTCATGGGGCCCAGAACTCGTGTGAGTTCTGGGCCCCATGACTGGCTAGAAGCGCACTTCTGCTGCGCGCTCCCCCACGGCTGCGGGAGGGCTGTCAGGCGCTCTTCTCGCGGGGATGGCGGGAGCGGACCGCGGTCTTGCGGGGGACGACGGTCGGGTTGACGTTGTCCAGCACCACGTCGCGGGTGATGACCACGCGCTCGACGTCGTCGCGGCTCGGCACGTCGAACATGACCTGCTGGAGCACCTCTTCCATGATGGCCCGCAGGCCGCGCGCCCCGGTGCCCCGCAGCAGCGCCTGCTCCGCGATGGCCTCGACGGCGGGCTCGTCGAACTCGAGCTCCACGCCGTCGATCTCGAACATGCGCTTGTACTGCTTCACCAGCGCGTTCTTGGGCTCGGTGAGGATCCGCACCAGCGCGTCACGGTCCAGCGGCGAGACGGAGGCGATGACGGGCAGGCGGCCGATGAACTCGGGGATCAGGCCGTACTTCTGCAGGTCCTCGGGCCGGACCTCGGCGAACAGGTCCTCGTCGCGGGCGATGGACTCCATCGGGGCGCTGAACCCGATGCCCCGCTTGCGGGAGCGGGCGGCGACGATGTCGTCCAGCCCGGCGAACGCGCCGGCCACGATGAACAGCACGTTCGTCGTGTCGATCTGGATGAACTCCTGGTGCGGGTGCTTGCGCCCGCCCTGCGGGGGCACGGAGGCCGTGGTGCCCTCGATGATCTTCAGGAGCGCCTGCTGCACCCCCTCGCCGGACACGTCCCGCGTGATCGACGGGTTCTCGGCCTTGCGGGCCACCTTGTCGACCTCGTCGATGTAGATGATGCCGGTCTCGGCCTTCTTGACGTCGTAGTCCGCCGCCTGGATGAGCTTCAGCAGGATGTTCTCGACGTCCTCGCCCACGTAGCCCGCCTCGGTGAGGGCTGTGGCGTCGGCGATGGCGAACGGCACGTTCAGCATCTTGGCGAGCGTCTGCGCCAGGTACGTCTTGCCCGTGCCCGTGGGGCCGATGAGCAGGATGTTGGACTTGGCGATCTCGACCGGGTCCTGGTCGTCCGGCCCGATGGAGCGACCGGCCTCGCCCGCCTGGATCCGCTTGTAGTGGTTGTAGACCGCGACGGCCAGGGCACGCTTGGCCGGGTCCTGGCCGATGATGTACTGCTCGAGGAAGTCGAAGATCTCGCGCGGCTTGGGCAGCTCCGTCAGGCCGAGCTCAGCCGCCTCACCGAGCTCTTCCTCGATGATCTCGTTGCACAGCTCGATGCACTCGTCGCAGATGTAGACGCCAGGTCCGGCGATCAGCTTCTTCACCTGCTTCTGCGACTTGCCGCAGAAGTTGCACTTCAGCAGTTCCGCGCCGTCACCGATTCGCACCACTACCTGTCTCCTCGCCTTGTGCATCCTCACGGAGTCCCGCACAGGCCGGCTGACCCAGCAGATCCGCAACGTCAAGCGGTCTCAGATCCATTCCACACCACCAGTGGCCCGTTGTCAGCCCGGCGGCCCGGCGGGTCGCTGAGGCGACTTTCACCACTTCATGACAATTTTGTCATGAAGTGTGCAGCAGGTCCCACAATGCCCGACGCCGGGGCTCGCGTCCAACCAGTATCGGTGGAGCTGCCCCGGCGTCGGCCGGTGCGGGACCGGCCGCGTCGACGTGATCGATCAGTTCGTGACGACCGCGACGGGCTTGCGCGACTGGAGCACCTCGTCGACCAGCCCGTAGTCCTTCGCCTGCTCGGCCGTAAGGATCTTGTCGCGCTCGATGTCGTCGCGCACCTCCTCGACCGACTTGCCGCTGTGCGTCGCCAGCGTCAGCTCGAGCCACTCGCGCATGCGGATGAGCTCGTTGGCGTGGATCTCGATGTCCGAGGCCTGCGCGTAGCCGCCACCCTCCATCGCGGGCTGGTGGATCAGCACGCGGGAGTTCGGCAGCGCGAGGCGCTTGCCCGGCTGGCCGGCGGCCAGCAGGACCGCCGCGGCGGAGGCCGCCTGGCCCAGGCACACGGTCTGGATCTGCGGCTTGATGAACTGCATGGTGTCGTACAGCGCCGTCATGGCCGTGAACGAGCCACCCGGCGAGTTGATGTACATCATCACGTCGCGGTCCGGGTCCTGGGTCTCCAGGACCAGCAGCTGGGCCATGACGTCGTCCGCGGACGCGTCGTCGACCTGGACGCCCAGGAAGATGATGCGGTCCTCGAACAGCTTGGTGTACGGGTCCTGGCGCTTGAAGCCGTACGCGGTGCGCTCCTCGAACTGCGGGAGCACGTAGCGGGAGGACGGCATGGCGCCGGCGGTGGCAAAGGGCATCCCCGCACCCGAACGGACGCCGGCAAGGCGCTCCGCGGCTGCGACGAACTGGGCTTCAGGGCTCACGGTAGTTCTCCTCTGTGGATCAGGTCTGGGTGCGTGGGTGCGGTCGGTCAGCTCGTCATGCCGCCGCCACCGGCCAGCGCGGCGGTCTCGACGACGTGGTCGACGAAGCCGTACTCCAGTGCCTCGGAGGCCGTGAACCAGTTGTCCCGGTCGTTGTCCTTGATGATCTTCTCGACCGGCTGGCCGGTCTGCTCGGCCGTCAGCTCGGCGAGCACCTTCTTCATGTGCATGATGAGCTGCGCGCCGATCCGCACGTCCGTGGCCGTGCCGCCGACACCGCCCGACGGCTGGTGCATCAGCACGCGGGCGTGCGGCGTGATGTACCGCTTGCCCTTGGTGCCGGAGGACAGCAGGAACTGCCCCATCGACGCCGCCATTCCCATCGCGACCGTCGCCACGTCCGGCTTGATGAACTGCATCGTGTCGTAGATCGCCATGCCGGCCGTGATCGAGCCGCCGGGCGAGTTGATGTACAGCCAGATGTCCTTGTCAGGGTCCTCGGCCGCGAGAAGCATCATCTGTGCGCTGATCGCGTTCGCGTTCTCGTCGCGCACCTCCGACCCCAGCCAGATGATGCGCTCCTTGAGCAGCCGGTTGTAGATGGAGTCGTTGAGCCCGAAGCCAGCACCCTCCGTCCGCGCCACCGGCCCAGCATCCATCCGCAGCAGATCGTTCACGTCCATCTCCTCGGTTCTGACTCTCGTCTGTGGACCACGTCCTACGACGTAGTGTCGCTCGACCCTAACGTGCCTCCGGCCGCCGGAACTCCCGATCCGGCAGCCGTTTCGCCTACAGCGCACCGGTGCTGCCCACGGCGAAGTCAGGGGTAACGCGGACGGCGGTCCGCACCCTCTCGCAGAGGGTGCGGACCGCCGTCGGGACGTCGTGCCCGGCCTGCCCGAGGCCGGCGCGGACGTCAGGCCTTCGCGGGCTCCGCGGCGTCGGGGTCGGCGCCCTCGGGAGCGTCGGCGTCCTGCGCCTGGGCGACGGCGTCGGCGAGCGCGGCCTGGGCCTCGTCGGCCTCGTCCGAGCCGATGTACTCGCTCAGGTCGACCACGTTGCCCTCGGAGTCCTTGACCTCGATCTGGCGCAGCGCGACGGCGAGCGCCTTGGAGCGTGCCACCTCGCCGACCATGGCGGGGATCTGGCCACCCTGCTCGAGCGTCTTGATGAACTCGCCCGGCTCCATGCCGTACTGCTGGGAGGCGCTCACCAGGTACTCGACGAGCTCGCCCTGGCTGACCTGGACCTTGAGCTTCTCGGCGAGGGTGTCGAGCAGGATCTGGTTCTTGATCGCCTTGGTGGCGTCCTCGCGGACCTCCTCGCGGTGCGTGTCGTCCTCGAGGCGGTTCTCGGACTCGAGGTGACGGTGCACCTCGGCCTCGACCACGCCCGTGGGGACGGGGACCTCGACGGTCTCCAGGAGCTTCTCCATGAGGGCGTCACGCGCGGTGACGGCCTGGTTCGAGGTCTTGATGCCGGCGACCTGGGTCTTCAGGTCCTCCTTGAGCTCCTCGATCGTGTCGAACTCGGAGGCGAGCTGGGCGAAGTCGTCGTCCACCTCGGGCAGGTCGCGCTGCTTGACCGAGGTGGCGGTGACGGTCACGTCCGCCTCCTGGCCCTCGTGGTCGCCGCCGGCCAGCGGCGCCTTGAACGTGGTGGTCTCGTCGGCGGACAGGCCGGTGAGGGCCTCGTCCAGGCCCTCGAGCATGTTGCCGGAGCCGATCTGGTACGAGACGCCCGACACGGAGTCGACCTCCTCGTCACCGATGACGGCCTTGAGGTCGATGACGACGTAGTCGCCCTCGGCGGCGGGGCGGTCGACGCCCACCAGGGTGCCGAAGCGCTCGCGCAGGGCCTCCAGGCGCTCGGCCACGTCCTCGTCCGTGACGGTCGTGGAGTCGACGGTCAGGTCCACGTCGGCCAGCTCGGGGAGCTCGATCTCGGGACGGACCTCGACCTCGGCGGTGAACTTGAGCTGGCCCTCGCCGGCCTTGGCCGGGATCTCGGCCACGTCCACCTGGGGCTGGGCCAGCGGGCGGAGCTCGGTCTCGCCGAGCGCCTGCTGGTAGAAGCCGGAGAGCCCGTCGTTCACGGCGTGCTCGATCACGGCGGCCCAGCCGACCCGCTGGTCGATGATGCGCGGGGGCACCTTGCCCTTGCGGAAGCCGGGGACGTTCACCTGCTCCGCGATGTGCTCGTAGGCGTGATCGATGCTCGGCTTGAGCTCGTCGTAGTCCACCTCGACGGTCAGCTTGACCTTGGTGGGCTCCAAGGTCTCGACGGCGCTCTTCACTTCGATGGTCTCCAGAATGTCGGGGGTGCGCGCACGCCGGCGTACTGCCTCCCGGGTGGCGCGGGGATGCTCAACTCAGTTGCCGCTGCTCGCTGACAGCGCTGTGCGGCAGGCGCACGGGCAACCCGTCAATGGTACGCCTCGCGGCCACGGGCGCCGAATGCAGGCCGGTGGCATGCCGCACACCCACCAGCCTCCCACAGCCGGGCGCATACGCCACGGTTGTCAGCCCAGAGCGCAAGCGCGCCGGAGCTCAGCGCCCGATCCCTGCGGTGAGCCCCGCCACGATCTGCCGGGTCGCCACGAGGAAGAGGACCACGAGCGGCAGCGTCGCGATCACGAGGCCCGCGAACAGCGTGGACCACGACGTCTGGTACTCCCCGAAGAAGGTGGTCAGGCCGACGGGCAGCGTGTACTGCGCGCGGTCACGCACCAGGATCAGCGGGTAGAAGAAGTCGTTCCAGATGGGCACGAAGCGGAAGACCACCACCGTGGCGACGGCGGGCTTCACGAGCGGCAGCAGCACCGACCAGAAGGTGCGCAGGGGTCCGGCGCCGTCGATCCGGGCGGCGTCCTCCAGCTCGTCGGGGAGCTGGCGCAGGAACGTGGCCAGCACGAACACCGAGAACGGGATGGAGACGGCCGCGTAGACCAGGATCAGGCCGGTGCGGGTCGAGGCGAGTCCGATGGTGTCGAGCAGGTAGAAGATCGGCACGATCATCAGGAACACGGGCATCATCAGGCCGGAGACGAACACCTGCTCGATCACGGCCATGAGCCGCGAGCGCGACCGGGCCAGCGCGTAGGCCGCGAGCAGCGACACGGCGGTCGACAGGGCCACGGACGCCGTGGTGACCAGCACCGAGTTGAGGAAGTAGGTGGAGAAGGAGGCCTCCACCCAGGCCTCGCGGTAGGCGTCGAACGACGGGGCGTGCGGCAGGCCCAGTGGTTCGGCCACCAGCTCCTGGTCGGACCGGAACGAGTTCCAGACCATGGTCAGCAGCGGCACCAGCGCGACGACGGCGTAGCCCCACAGCACCACGTTCACCACCACCCGGTTCAGCACCGGGCCGGGCCGCCTCACGTCAGCCTCCGCTCGACGCCGCGGAACCACCGGGTGAACGCCACGGAGACGCCCACGATCACGACGAACAGCACGATCGCCACGGCCGACGAGATGCCGATCGCGTTGGACGCCCCCGAGTGGAACGCCGTGCGGTAGAAGAGCAGCGACATGACGTCGGTGGCGCCCGCCGGGCTGCCGCTGGAGCCGCCCAGGGCGTACGGGATGGGGAACGCCTCCATGGAGAAGATGAAGGTCAGCACGCTCACGGTGCCGATCACGGGCGTGAGCATCGGCAGGGTGACGTGCCAGAACCGCTGGGCCGACGTCGCGCCGTCGAGCATCGCGGCCTCCTGGGTGCTCGGGTCGAGCGCGCCGAGGGCGGCGCCGTAGACGAGCAGGGGGAAGCCGACCCACTGCCACGCCGTGACGAGCACGACCACCCACAGGGCCGTGTCGGGGTCGCCCAGCCAGGGCTGGGCCACGGCGTCCAGGCCGACGGCACGCAGCAGGGCGTTGACCGGGCCGAAGAGCGGCGAGAGCAGCAGGGACCACAGGTAGCCGACCACGAGCGGCGAGACGAGGTACGGCATGGTGAACAGCACCTGGAACAGGCGACGGAACCGCTCGCGCTGGTGCAGCACGTACGCGAGCAGGAGGCCGACGGTGTTCTGGGCCAGCATCGCCCCGGCGAACAGCAGCGCGTTGTGCCCGAACGCGCGCGGGAGCTGGCTGCGGTACGGCTCGGTGGTGAACAGCGCGACGAAGTTGTCCACCCCGGCGAAGGCCCCCTGCGCTGTGCCGCGCCAGGAGAACAGCGAGTAGGTCAGCGCGGTGGCCATCGGGTAGAGCACGAAGACGGCGAACAGCGCCGCGGCGGGCAGGAGGAAGAGCAGTGCGACGGACGTGGGCAGCGCCGCTGTGCGACGGCGGCTCACTCGCCCGGCGTCCACCAGGCCGACAGGCCGTCCTGGATGATGTCCGCCGCACCGGCCGCGTCGGTGTCACCGAGGAACAGCTTCTGGCCCGCCTCGCCCATCAGGTCGGTGCCGACCGGGTCGCCGTAGCGGTAGTCGACGAGCAGCAGGTACGGCGCGGGGTTCTCCTGGTACAGGTCCCACATCTCCTGCTGGAGGGGGTCGGAGTACTCGACGCCCGGGATGGGCGAGAACTGCTTGAGCTCGTCGGCCACGAGCTGCCCGAACTCGGGGCTCGCGAGCCAGCTCAGCAGCGCCTGGGCCTCCTCGGGGTGGTCCGTGGTGGCGGACAGGCCCCAGTTGCCGTCGGCATACCCCGGGGTGACCGGGTGGTCCAGCGCCGAGCCGGGCGGCGGCGGCACCTGGAACACGCCGAGGTCGAGGTCCGGGTTGGCGTCCTGGAAGAACGCCTGCTCGTACGAACCGCCGGCGAACATCGCCGCCTGCTCGGAGGTGAACAGCACCTGCGCGTCCGTGTAGGGCACCCCGGTCACGTCGTCGGGCATGTACTGCTGGAGGTCCGCGAGCGTCTGGATCGAGTCGACGTAGGCCGGGTCGGTGAAGTCCGTCGCGCCGTCCCGCAGGGCCTGCTGGAAGTCCGCGCCGCCGTACTGGGCGGCCGTCAGGGCGTCGTGCACCGTGGGCACGAACCAGCCGTCGCGGGCGCCGACCGCCAGCGGCGTCACGTCCTTCTCCAGGAGGGTGTCGTTCAGGGCGATGAAGTCGTCCCACGTCTCCGGCTCCTCGAGGCCGTTCTCCTCGAAGATCCGGGTGTTGTAGTAGACCTGGATGGTCTGGGTGGCCAGGGGCACGCCGTAGACCGCACCGTCCTGGCGGCCGCGGGCGCCGTCGAGGGCGGCCTCGTCGAAGTCCGCGAGCGCCGGGACCAAGTCGTCGAGCGGCTCCAGGTTGCCGCCGTCGACGAGCGGCTGGAGCAGGCCGTAGGACCGCACCTGGGCGATGTCCGGGCCGTCCGAGCCGGTCAGGCCGGTGCGCAGGATCTGGTCGTACTCGGTGTTGAGGTGGGCCTGGAAGGTCACCGTGACACAGGGGTTGGCCTTCTCGAAGACGTCGAAGATCTGCTCGTAGGTCTTCACGTCCTCGGTGCGCCACGACCAGACGTCGAGCGCGACGGCGTCACCGTCGCACCCCTCCCCCGCGACCGCGCCGGGCTCGGGGCTGTCCGCGGACGGCGCGCAGGCGCCGAGGGTCAGCGCCACGAGGGCAGCGGCGGCGGTGGCGAGGGTCTTTCTGCGGCTCATGCGGCGGACGCTGCCGGTCGGAGGTCGAGGTGTCAAGCATTTCGACCGAATCGATACGTCGTGTCGGGATCGGCTACCTGCCGCGGGTCGCGTGGCGCGCGATCCGCCGTGCGTCCGCCGCCATCTCCAGGAACATGCCGCTGATGGGGTTGGTGAATCCGGTGAAGTAGAGCCCGGGCGCGGCCGGACGGCCGTTGGTCGCCACGGGCTTGCCCCGCTCACCGAGCACACCGAGGTGGCCGACGACGGGTTCGAGCGAGCGCCGGTAGCCGGTGGCGGCGAGCACGACGTCGGGGGCCAGCCGGGCGCCGTCGGCCAGGACCACCTCGGCGCCGTCGAACCGCTCGACCGCCCCGACCACGCGCACCGTGCCGGCCTCGACGGCGGCGACCAGGCCGATGTCCTGCACGGGGATGGCGCCCTGGGCCACGCGCGTGGCCAGGCCCACCTCCGGGATCGGCAGGCCGAGGTGAGCCAGGTCGGGAAGGCTGGCCCGGCGGACGGGGACGCAGAGAGCGTCGACGAGGGCAGTCGGCAGGTGCCGGATGAGCAGGCCGGTGTACTGCGCGGCCCACGGCCCCTGGTTGCGCCGCACGATGTGCGGAGGCGTCCGCACGGCGAGGTGCACGCTCGCCGCGCCGTTCTCGGCGAGGTCCTGCGCGATCTCGGCGCCCGTGTTGCCCACGCCCGCGACCAGCACGTGCTTGCCCGCGTAGGGGGCCGGGTTGCGGTAGCGGCTCGCGTGCACGACGTCGCCGGGGAAGCCGTCCTGGCCGGGCCAGTCCGGCAGGTGCGGGGTGTGGTTGTAGCCGGTCGCGACGACGACGACGTCCGCGGTGCGGGTGCCGTCGGTGGTGGTGATCGTCCAGCGGCGGGCGGCATCGCCGTCGGCGGCGGAGCGGTCCAGCCGGGTGACCTCGACGCCGTGCTCGACGTGCAGGCCGTGGTGGGCGGCGTACGCCTCCAGGTAGCGGACGACGTCGTCGCGGGCGACCCAGCGGCCGTACTCCCGCGGGATCGCCAGGCCGGGCAGCTTGGAGAGGCCGCGCGTGGTGTGCAGGTGCAGGCGGTCGTAGTGGTGCCGCCAGGCGTTGCCGACGTGCTCCGACTTCTCGAGCACGGTGACGTCGGCGCCCCTGTGCTGCAGGGTGGCTGCGGCGGCGAGGCCTGCGGGTCCGGCGCCGATGACGGACACGGTGAGAACCATGGAGGGAGCGTAGTGCCCGGCGGACGGCGGCCGCTCAGTCGAGGGGCGGGCCCGCGAGGAGGTCGTGGTCACGGAGGGCCAGGGTGTCTGCCGAGGTCTCGACGATCACCGCGAGCAGGTCCGTGGTCGCGGTCGTCCGGTGGATCTCGCCGGGCTCCCAGACCGCGGCCTGGCCGGGCTCGATGTCCCAGCGCTCGTCGGCGTCGCCGTTCGCGCCCCGCGACGTGACGACGCCCTCGCCGGCCAGGACGGCGAAGATCTGGAGGGACGTGGCCGGGTGCTCGCCCAGCACGCCGCCGGCGACGATCCGGGCGACGTTCACGGTGGTGCGCTCGGCGTCGAGCACCTGCGGCAGGAAGTCCATGTCGACGCCTGCACTGCCGAACCGGGAGGTCTCTCGCGCCGGGAGCTGGATGATCCGCACCGGACGATCTTCTCGCGGGTCCCTGGGTTCGTCATGGCCGCAGAGCAGGTGCCGGGCGGGTTGGAGTTCGTTCCCGTCAGGCGCAGCGCCGCCATCACGCAGGACGCCACCGCGCCGGGCGGCCGCCGCACCGGGCGGCCGCCGGCGGGTCGCCTAGAAGTCGTCCGGCGTGCGGATCTGGTCGCGGATCCAGGTGCCGGCCTCCTTGAGGCGGTCCGTGCCGTACGAGCCGCTGCCGCAGGTGCCCTCGGTGAAGACCGCGCCGGAACGGTGGTCGTCGGAGTAGTTCCAGTTGACCCAGCTGATCTTCTTCGACGCCGCCAGGTCGAGGTAGCGCTGCGCCATGGCGAAGTCGTTGGCGCCCTCCCCCGCGTAGTCCTGCGTGCCGAACTCCGTGATGAACATCGGGATGCGGTCCGCGGCGCGGGACAGCGCGTCCAGGTACTCCTGGCCTTGCGACGCCGCGTAGAAGTGGAACGTGTACATGACGTTGGAGGCGTCGACCGGGTTGTTCACGACCTCGGACTCGCTCGCCCCGTCGGAGACGCCCAGCGAGGACCAGGCACGCGTGCCGAGCAGGATGACGGCGTCCGGGTCCTTCGCGCGGACCACCGGGACGATCTGCTCGTGGTAGCTCTTGATGGTCTGCCACGACACCCCGTTGGGCTCGTTCGCGACCTCGTAGATGATGTTGTTCCTGCCGTTGTTCCGCTCGGCGACGGCCGTGAAGAACGTCTTGGCGCGTTCGAGGTTGAAGTTGGGGTCGCCCGGGTCGAGCATGTGCCAGTCGACTATGGCGTACAAGCCGCGCTCGCTGAGCATGTCGATGTACTGGTTGACCAGGGCGGTGAACCGCGCCGGGTCGGTCTCGTAGCCGTCCTCCTGCACGTACGTCGAGATGCGCACGACGTCGGCGTTCCAGTCGTACGCGAGGGTGTCGAGCGACGCACCGTCCACGCACTGCGCGTACCACTGGGTGCCGTGCGTGCTCATGCCGCGCAGCTGGATCTGCTTGCCGTGCTCGTTGCACAGGCGGACGCCGCAGACGCTGAGCTGCCCGTTGGCCTCGACCGGTGTCACCGCCGCCGGTGCGGCGTCCGGCCCGTCGGACTCGGCCCCGGTCCCGGCCGGGGCCTCGGCGGCAGGCCCGGCGTGGACGGCGACCGCCGGGGCCGACAGGCCCGGCGCGAGCGCGGCTCCTGTCAACAGCAGCGCGGCCGTGGCGACGGCGACGACGATCGGGGCGCGACGGAGGGCCATGGGAGACCACCTCGGTTCGGGTCAGGGCGACGCCGGCGGCGGTGCCGGCCTGCTGGTCGCAGCGACGCTAGCAAGCACCGGCCCGGGTGAATATCGGGGATTCCCACACTCCCGGCCGGCGCCACCCCTCAGTACGCGGCGAGCCCGTTCTGGTAGGCCCAGACCACCGTCTGGAGGCGGTCGCGCGTGCCGATCTTGGCCATCGCGCGCCCCAGGTGGGACTTCACCGTGCTCGTCTCGACCACGAGCGCCTCCGCGATCTCCGCGTTCGACAGCCCCCGTGCGAGCTGCCGCACGATCTCCGCCTCCCGCGCCGTGAGCTGCGCCGCGGCGTCCGACGCCGGAGCGGGCGGGGCCTTGCGCCGCGCGAACTCCGTGATGACGCGGCGGGTCACCGCCTGGTCGATGAGCCCGTGGCCGTCGGCGAGGCGCCGGACGGCGTCGATCAGCTCCTCGGGCTCGCAGTCCTTGAGGATGAACCCGCCGGCGCCGGCCTCCAGTGCACCGAAGACGTACTCGTCGAGGTCGAACGTCGTCACGACCAGCACGGCCGGCGTCGTCCCTCCGTCGTCCGGGCGGGCCGTGATCTCGCGCGTCGCGGCGAGCCCGTCGCCGCCCGGCATGCGCACGTCCATGCAGACGACGTCGGGGCGGTGCCGCCGCACGAGCTCCACCGCCGTCGGCCCGTCCGAGGCCTCGGCCACCACCTCGATGTCGTCGGCCTGTTCCAGCAGGAACCGGAATCCCGCACGGACCACCGCCTGGTCGTCGACGAGCACGACCCTGATCATCCCTGTCCCCCTTCGCCGGGCGCCGCGGGCGCCGCCACGGGCACCGTACCCGTGCTCTCGTGGTGCAGCGGGAGCGTGAGCAGCACCCGCCATCCGCCGGACGGCGTGGCGCCGGTGGAGAGCGTCGCCCCGACGAGCTGCGCCCGCTCCTGCATGCCGATCAGGCCCATCCCCCGGCGGTTCTCGTCGCGGCCCGGCGTCGTGCCCGGGGCGGGACCGTTCACCACCTCCAGGGCGACCTCCCGCGCCCCGAACCGGACGGTGAGCCGCACCGGCGCACCGGGTGCGTGCTGGCGCGCGTTGGACAGCGACTCCTGCGCGACCCGGTAGAACGCCGCGTCCGCGATCGGGGCGAGCGGCCGCGGCGTCCCCTCGCGGACCAGCTCCACGTCCGCGCCGAGCGTCCGCGCCGTCCGCACCAGGCCGTCGAGGGCGCCGAGGCCCGGCGGCGGCGCGTCGTAGGCGTCCTCGGTACCGGGACGCTCACGAAGCACCCCGACGATGAGCCGCAGGCTCTCGAGCGTCTCCTTGCCCTGCCTGCGGATCCAGGCGGCGCCCTGCTTCGCGGCCTCGGGGTCGCCGTCGATCTGCCGCTCGACCGCGGCCGCCTGCACCACCAGCCCCGAGAGGTGGTGCGCGGCGACGTCGTGCAGCTCGCGGGCCATGCGCGACCGCTCCGCGACGATCGCAGCCTGGGTGGTGGCCCGCTGGGTGCGCACGGCCTCGGCGGCCCGGAGACGGAGCAGCTCGGTGTAGCCGCGGCGCGTGGCGACCGCGTTGCCGATCAGGGCGCACACCAGGTAGGTGAGCACGCCGGACACGAGGTGGTTGAGCACCGGGACCATCAGCCCGTTCCCGGTGACGACGACCGTCCCCGCCGCCGCGAGCGCCGCGACCAGGGCCGCGGCACCCGTGACGGTCAGAGCCCGGCGGGCGGGCAGCAGCAGGCCCACGGTGTAGCCGGCGACGACCTGCGCGATGCCGCCGATCGACAGGTCGTCCGGCGAGGCCATGATGATGACGACCTGGCACGCCACGACCAGGCCGAGGCACAGGACCGGCCGGACCCGGCGCAGCACCAGCGGCACCGCCTGCGCGCACACGGCCACCGCGAGCACCACGCCCTGCACCGGGCCGAGCACGAGGCCCTCCTGCCCGAGCACCTGCCCGAACAGCCCGGCCAGGAGGGCGGCGGTGACGGCCAGGACGGCCGCGGCAAGCAGGGCGTCCCGGGCGAGCACCCCGGTGATGCCCGCCCGGGTGAGCAGCGTGTCGAGCCAGCCGCGGCGGGGCAGGGGCAGCACCGGGTCGTCGCTCGCCGTGGGGCCGTCCGTCGTGGGCATCGTCAGTACGATACCGACGGCGCCAGCAGGCGGAACTCGACGGCGAACCACGCGACGCCGGCCAGGGCGAGCAGCACGAGGAGCGTGCCGAGCACGCGCCGCCAGCCGTGGCGGTGCCGGACGGCGTCCACGACCTGGAGCACCGCGGGGACGAGCCCGAGCACACCGACCGCCTGGACCGCCTGGAGCTGGCGCAGCGAGAGCTCGGTGACGTCCTGGAGGCTCATCACCGTCAGGACCGTGGCGGTCCAGCCGCCGGCGGCGAGCAGCACGGCGACGGCCGCGATCCTGGTCAGGAGCCGGGACACCCGTCCGGTGCGCTCCGGCAGGGACGGCGCGCCCTGGGGCAGTGCCCGCCGGCGCACCCGGCGCCGGATCGCGCCGACCGGCCACGCGACGACCGTCACCAGCAGGATCAGCAGCGACACGCCGAGCACCGGGAGCGCGACGGCGGGGTTGCGCTCGGGCTGGGCGGGCAGCATCGCGAAGGCGCCCTCGAAACCGATCGCGTCGACCTTCCCGTCCTCGACCCGTACGGCGACGGTGCGCTGCCCGCCGACCTCGCGGTAGACCCAGGGCGAGACCTCCTCGTAGACGGCGGGCTCGGCGCTCGCGGGGCCGGGGGTGAACAGCAGCCGCCCGTCCTGCCGGGCCGTGACCTGCGTGACGCTGAAGGCGTCGAGCATCGCGAGGAAGGTGCTGTGCATGCCGCGTGAGGCGACGTAGCTGCCCTCGACCAGGGCCGCGTGCTCGGCGGCGGTGGCCTTGTCGACGGTGCCGGCCGCGGGGGCGGCGTCGGCGGGAAAGTAGCGGTCGGTGAAGCCGTGCAGCACGGACTCCCGCAGGGTGAGGGTCGCGTACGGGGAGGCGCCCGTGCTGTTCAGCGAGACGAAGATGCCGGTGCGCTCCTCGGGGTAGATCTGCAGGTGGGAGTGGAAGTAGTTGGTGTCGCCGCCGTGGCCGACGATCCGGTGCCCGTTGCGGCTCTCGTCGAACCAGCCGAGCGCCATGCCCGGGGCGCCCGCGAGCGTGCCCAGGGTGCTCTCGTCGAGCGCCGGGCTCTGCATGAGCTCACGGGTGGCCGGGGTGAGCAGGGTGCCGGCGCCGGGTTCGCCGAGCTGGGCGAGCATGAACCGGGCCATGTCGGGCGCCGTCGCGCTCAGGGCGCCGGCCGGGGACGTCCCGACGATCTCGAACCCACCCGGCGCGTCGGCGGCGGACGGGTACCCGTTCGACATCTGGTCGCGCAGCCCGGCGGGCAGCGGCTGCTCGAACGTCGACGACGTCATCCCCGCCGGCTCCAGGACGTTGCGGCGGACGTACTCCTCGAACGGCACGCCGCTGACCCGCTCGACGATGTAGCCCGCCAGGGCGTTGCCGTAGTTCGAGTACGCGGGCACCGTGCCCGGCTCGAAGACCTGCTCGGGCGGCTCGGTGGCCAGCGCGTCGCGCAGCACGGGCGACTCGTCGCCCGTGCCGATCAGCCCGTCGATGCGCTCCTCGAAGCCCGCGGTGTGGGTGAGCAGGTGGCGCAGGGTCATCGGCTCGTCGAAGTTCCGCGGCACGTCGAAGTCGAGGTACTCGGCGACGTCCGTGTCCAGGTCGAGGTCGCCGCGCTCGACGAGCTGCATCGCCGCGGTGGCCGTGAACAGCTTGGACACCGAACCGGGGCGGAACAGCGTCCGCTCGGGGTCGACCGGTACGGGGTCGCCGCCCGTCGTCCCGGTGTCCGCGTACCCGTACCCGCGGGTGGTGACGATCTCGCCGTCGTGCACCACCGTGACGACGCCGCCCGCGATGCCCGCGTTCTCCAGCGCGGCCGGCAGCAGGCCGTCGAGCCAGGCCTCGACGTCGGGCCGGTCCAGGGTGTGGGCCTCGGCCGGGGCCACCACGGGCGGTGGCGGTGTCGGCTCGGCGGCGGCTGCGGCGGGCGTGGCGCCGGCCGCCGGTGCGGCCGCGAGGCCGACCGCCAGGCCGAGCCCGACCAGCGCGGCGGCGACCCGGTGGGCGACGCGCGGTCCGCGGGCGGACGCCGCCGGGCGCGGGACCACGCCGTGCGGCCCGGGCCGGGGCGGGCCGCCGTCGGGCAGCTCTGCGGGGGTGTGGGGGTGGGACGGGGACATCGTCGTGCTCCTCGGGTTCGGCGGGTCTCCGGACTGGTTCTTCCGGACACCACCACCCTGTCGGCCGGTCGCCCGCACCACATCGGGCACGGGTACCCACCTGACCTGCGACCTTTGGTGGAGACGATCTCCTCCCCGTGGAGGGCGTGCGTGAGTAGGCTCGGCGCGTGATCACCTCGGAGATGGTGTCGATCCTGTCGGTGGGGCTGCCGGCGGTGGGTGCGCTGGTGTCGGCGCTCGTCTCGTTCCTCGGTGTCCTGCCCGGCACGGAGCGCCGGCTGCACCGCCTGGTGGCCATCCACCGGGACATGCCCGACGGCCACGGCAAGGCGGCCCTGGAGGACGCGCTCAACGAGCTGGCGGTGCGCACGGCCCGCCGCGCGGTGTCGGGCCGGGTGGACCGCAGGCCGCAGCGCCCGCGCCGCCGGGTGGACGGGGCCAAGGTGACCATGGTCGTCATCGTGGTCCTCGTGGGCGGGGGCCTGGCCTGGTTCTTCTGGTGGCTCGGGACGCTGGCACCCTGGGCCTTCCTGCAGTGGACGCTGTGGGTCGTGGCCGCCCTGGTGACCGTGTTCACGACGTTCGTCGTGACGCTCGACAACGTCTTCAAGGACGACGACGCGGCACCGCGCCGGGGGACGGCGGAGCCCGCGGAGACCGAGGCGGACCCCGGCACCGCTGCCTCCACCCCGGGGACGGACCGGTGAGCACGCCAGGCATCGCCACCACCGACTACCACACGGCGGGCGAGCCGTTCCGGATCGTCGCCGAGCCACCCGTGCCGCTGCCGGGCGGCTCCGTCGCCGACCGGCGGGCCCGGGCGCTGGCCGACCCCGCGGCCCAGGGGCTGCGCCGGCTGCTGTGCTCCGAACCGCGCGGGCACGCCGACATGTACGGCGGGTTCGTCGTGCCGCCCGACGACGACGGCGCGCACCTCGGCGTCCTGTTCTGGCACAAGGACGGGTTCTCCACGGCCTGCGGGCACGGCACGATCGCCCTGGGCGCGTGGGCCGTCGACACGGGTCTGGTGGCGGCTCCCGACGACGGTACGGCCGACGTCGTCGTCGACGTGCCCTCCGGGCGGGTGACCGCCCGCGTGCACCGGGCGGGCGGGCGCACCGTGAGCGTCGACTTCGTGAACGTGCCCGGCTACGTGCTCGCCCGCGACCTGCTGGTGCCCACGACGCGCGGTGCCGCGTCGGTCACCCTGGCGTACGGGGGCGCGATCTACGCGAGCGTCGACGCGACGAGCCTGGGCCTCACGGTCGAACCGGCCCGCTATGCCGACCTGATCGCCGTGGGACGCGAGATCAAGCAGGCGCTCGACGCCGACGGCGTGGCCGTCCACCCCGGCGACCCGCGGCTGAGCGGCGTGTACGGGACGATCCTCCACGAGGACCTCGGCGCCGGTCGTGCGCCCGACGTGCACCAGCGCAACGTGACGGTCTTCGCGGACGGGCAGGTCGACCGCTCCCCCTGCGGCTCCGGCACGGCCGCCCGGCTCGCCGTCCTCGCCGAGGACGGCCGGGTCGGCGTCGGCGGCCCGGTGCTGCACCACGAGTCGATCGTCGGGTCGGCGTTCACGGGCGCCGTCGTCGGCACGACGCGCGTCGGGGACCGCGCCGCCGTGGTCCCCCAGGTCAGCGGGACGGCCTACCGGACGGGCGAGCACCGCTTCGTGGTGGACCCGGCCGACCCCCTCGTACCCGGGTTCGTGCTGCGATGAGCGCGCCCCTCGTGCTGGACGCCGCGGCCGTGGCTGCCGCGTGCCCGCCCGCCGGCGCCGTCGCCGCGATCGTGGCCGCCCTGCGCGGCGGGCTCGACCCTGCCGCCGACCTGCCCCGCCAGGCCGTTCCCGTGGCGGCCGGCGAGCTCCTGCTCATGCCCTCGGACGGCGGCGGCCGGGCGCACGTCGGCATCAAGGTCGCCACCGTGGCCCCCGCCAACCCTGGCCGGGGCATGCCCCGGGTCCAGGGCTCCTACCTGCTGCTCGACGCCGCCACGCTGGGCGTGGTCGCGGTGCTCGACGGCATCGCCCTGACGACGCTGCGCACCCCCGCCGTGTCGGTGGCGGCCGTGCTGGACCGGCTGGCGGCCGGGTCGGGGCCGCTGTCCGTGGCGGTGATCGGGGCCGGCCCGCAGGCGCACGGGCACGCCGCCACGCTCGCGGGCGCGCTGCCCGGCCGGCAGGTCGCCGTCACCCAGCTCGTGCGCGACCCCGCGCGGTCGGTGCCCGTGCGCGGGGCCCGCCTGGTCCGGCTCGGCACCACGGAGTCGGACGCCGCGCTGCGCGCCGCCGACGTCGTGGTCTGTGCGACGTCGGCCCGTGCGCCGCTGTTCGAGGCCGACCTGGTCGCGGAGACCGCGGTCGTGCTCGCGGTGGGCTCGCACGAGCCGGACGCGCGGGAGCTGCCCGCGGACCTGCTCGGCCGCGCCACCGTGGTGGTCGAGGACGTCGGGGCCGCCCTGCGCGAGGCGGGTGACGTGGTGCTGGCGATCGCGGACGGCGCGCTGGCCGCCGAGGACCTGGTGCCGATGCGTGACGTCGTCACGGGCGCCGTGCGCCCCGACCCCGCCCGGCCGCTCGTCGTCAAGACCACGGGCATGTCCTGGGAGGACCTGGTCGTGGCCGAGGCGGTGCTCGCGGGCGCGGGGTGAGCCGGGGGCGTGCCCACGGCACGCGTCGGCGTCCCCGTGACCCGCGTCACGGACGGGCCCTGTCACATCCGCACGGGCTGCGGAGTCTTCCCTGGGTCCGGCCGGCACGCGGCCGGGTCCAGGGAAGGAACGTCATGAGTTCAGTGCACGAGACCCTTCGCCGTGACTTCGGCGGCACCATCATCGAACCGGGCGACGACGGCTACGACGACGCCGCCCGCACCGCGCTGGCGGCAGCGCACCCGGCCGTCGTCCTGCGACCCCGGACCGTTCAGGACGTGCAGGCGGCGGTCCGGTTCGCGGCCGGCTCCGGGCTCGCCCTGTCGGTACGCGGCGGCGGGCACAGCTTCGCGGGCTTCGGCACCGGGGACGGCGTCGTCGTCGATCTGGGCGGCCTGGCGGCCGTGGAGGTCCTGGGCGACACGAGGAACACCGTGCGGGTCGGGGGCGGCGCCCACTGGGGCGACGTGGCCGCGGCCCTGGCCCCGCACGGCCTGGCGATCTCGTCCGGCGACACGAAGAGCGTGGGCGTGGGCGGGCTGACGCTGAGCGGCGGCATCGGGTGGAAGGTGCGCCGGTACGGGCTGGCCCTGGACGCCCTGGTCGCCGCGGAGGTGGTGCTCGCCGACGGCACGGTCGCGACCGCGAGCGCGGACGAGAACACGGAGCTGTTCTGGGCGCTGCGCGGGGGCGGCGGCAACCTCGGCGTCGTGACCACGTTCGTGTTCGAGGCGCACCCGACCACCGACCTGTTCTTCGGCAGGATCACGTTCCCCGCCGCCGAGGCCGCCGAGGTGCTCCAGGGCTGGGCGGAGTACCTGCGCACGGCGCCGGAGGAGCTCACGTCGATCGCGAACCTCGCCAACCCGTTCGCGGGCGGCCCGGAGGCACCGCTGGAGATCCACGTCGCGTTCGACGGGGACGATCAGGAGGCCGCGGACCGCGCG
Organism: Promicromonospora sp. MS192; assembly: GCF_049532985.1. Taxonomy (GTDB): domain Bacteria; phylum Actinomycetota; class Actinomycetes; order Actinomycetales; family Cellulomonadaceae; genus Promicromonospora. The sequence continues at coordinate 3,038,259 of NZ_CP186693.1, forward strand.
CTCGACCCGGTCCGTCGGCTGGGCACCGTCCTGGTCGACGACGTCGCCCTGACCGCCTACCCGGACGTGCTGGTCGAGGGGGCCACGCCGCCGCCGGGCATCCGGGTGCTCGCCCACGACGGGTTCGTGGAGCGGGACCAGGTGCCGGAGGTGCTGCAGATCCTGGCGGAGGTCGGCACGTCGGCGGGATCGCCGTCGATCGCGATCCGCACCGTCGGGGGCGCGGTGGCGCGGGTGGCGGGCGATGCCACCGCGTACGCGCACCGGCAGGCGGAGCTGATGGTGGCCACGGTCACGGGCGGGCCGGAGGCGGTCGTCGAGGCCGCGCGTCCGGGCGTGGAGGCGATCTGGGACAAGCTCGCGCCGCACCTGCGCGGGGCCTACGCGAACTTCCTGACGTCGGCCACGGAGCAGGACGTGGCGGACGTCTACCCGGCCGGGACCTACGACCGGCTCGCGGCGGTCAAGCGCCGGTACGACCCCGCCAACCTGTTCGCGCACAACCTCAACGTACGGCCGGCGTAGGACGCGCGGTGCGCCCCGGAACCGGGGCGCACCACAGGCCGGAGTGACGTATCTCATGTCGGATATAACCGTCAAGCGCTACCAGGACTGACCCCTCGGCCGTAACGCGATTGTGACTTTCTGGCCGACCCGGGTTACGGTCGGTCCCGCTCGCGGGGAATTCCGTGGGCACTCGTGGTGGACGCCGAGCCCTGTCACCGCCGCGAGATCTGCTCGAGAACAGATGACAGGGACGGGGGAACCACGAAGACGGGCACCGACGGTGCCCTTGGGGTGAAGCCGCACCAGCACGACGCGGCCGGGTCATTCTCCGATCCGAATCCGACAGCTCACCTCGCAGGCGCCGGGAGAAATCGTTGTGAACACACGCACGCCCGGGCGGCATCGTGCTGCCCACCCGCCCATCACACCGCTGACACCGTTCTCACGTGCCGCCGCACGCGGCCTGTCCGCGACCGCCCGCCGTGGCGCGGTCGTCGCCGCCGGCTCGGGACTCCTCGTCTCCCTGCTCGGCGCCCCCGCCCACGCCGCCCCCGCGAGCGACCCGGGCACCAGCACGGCCGAGCTCAAGACCGTGAAGGACGCCGTCAAGGACGCCGCCCGCAAGGACGCCGCCCGCACGGAGGCGGCCGCCGCCGAGGTGACCACCGCCGCGCTCACGACGGCGCAGGCCGACACCGCTCCCGCGGTCCGGGTCGCCGCCGACAGCGAGTTCACGCTCGAGACCGGCACCATCAAGGTCACCCCGGCCCCCGAGCCGGAGCCGGAGCCCGAGCCCGTCGTCGAGCCCGAGCCGGAGCCCGTCGTGGAGGAGGCCGTCGCCGAGGCGGAGCCGGTCGCGGAGACCGTCCAGGAGCCCGTCGAGGAGGCCGCCCCGGTGTCCGCCTCGGGGTCCGCCATCGTCGACATCGCCATGCAGTACCTCGGCGTGCCGTACCTGTGGGCGGGCTCCACCCCCGCCGGGTTCGACTGCTCCGGCTTCACCTCGTACGTGTACGCGCAGGTCGGCATCGACCTGCCGCGCACGTCCTCGGAGCAGCGCTACGCCGGCACCGCGGTCTCCGCGGACGCCGCACAGCCCGGTGACCTGATCTGGTCCCCCGGCCACATCGCCATCTACGCGGGCGACGGCATGCAGATCGAGGCCCCGGTGCCCGGCGAGACCGTCCGCTACACGTCGATCTGGCAGGACGCCCCGGTCTTCATCCACGTCGGCTGACCGCCGTCGTCCGACCGAGGTACCCCGAAGGGCCCGCACCACGTGGTGCGGGCCCTTCGGCGTCCCACGGGGTGGCCGCACGCTCGCCGCGGGGGCGGTGGCGGTGGCAGGATCACCGGCATGAGCTCACCCACGAGCGTCGAGACCAACGCCCTGAACACCATCGACGAGTCCGAGCGGCGCGGGTCGCCGCGGAACCTGTTCTGGCCGTGGTTCGGCGCCAACGTCTCCGTGCTGGGCCTCGGGTACGGCTCCTACCTGCTCGGGTTCGCCGTGTCGTTCTGGCAGGCCGTGGTGGTGGGCGTGGTCGGCATCGTGGTGTCGTTCCTGTTCTGCGGGTTCATCTCGCTGGCCGGACGGCGCGGGTCGGCGCCCACCATGGTGCTGTCCCGGGCGGCGTTCGGTGTCCGTGGCAACGCGCTGCCGTCGCTCCTGTCCTGGATCCTCACCGTCGGCTGGGAGACGGTCCTGGTCGCCCTGGCCACGCTCGCGACCTCCACCGTGCTCGGCGCCCTGGGCTGGGGCGGCGGCACCGTCACCAAGGTCGTGGCCCTCGTGGTGGTGGCGGGCATCGTCGTGGTGGCCGGCGTCTTCGGCTTCGACCTCGTCATGCGGCTGCAGGTCGTGATCACCGTGCTGACCGCCGTGCTCACCGTCGTCTACGTCGTCCTGGTGCTCGACCACGTCGACTGGGCCACGGTCGCCGCGATCCCCGCGGGCGGCAGCCCGCAGGTGATCGGCGGGCTCGTGTTCATGATGACGGGCTTCGGCCTGGGCTGGGTCAACATGGCCGCCGACTACTCGCGCTACCTCCCCCGCTCCGCGTCCGGCCCGGGCATCGTCGGCTGGACCACGTTCGGCGCCTCGCTCGCCCCCGTCGCCCTGCTCGTGTTCGGCCTGCTGCTCGCCGGATCCGACCCCGTGCTCGACGAGGCGATCGGCGCCGACCCCATCGGCGCCCTGTCGACCCTCCTGCCCACCTGGTTCCTCGTCCCGTTCGCCGTGGTGGCCCTGGCGGGGCTGATCGGCGGCGCCGCCCTGGACATCTACTCCTCCGGGCTGGCCCTGCTGTCCCTCGGGCTGCCCGCGCCGCGCTGGGTCGCCGCCGCCATCGACGGCGCCCTCATGGTGCTCGGCGCCGTCTACGTCGTGTTCGTCGCCGACTCCTTCATCGGCCCCTTCCAGGGCTTCCTCATCACGCTCGGCGTGCCCGTCGCCGCCTGGTGCGGCGTGCTGCTCGCCGACATCCTGCTGCGCCGCCGCGACTACGCCGACGCCGACCTGTACGACCCGGCCGGCCGCTACGGCTCCGTGAACTGGGCCGCCGTGCTGCTGGTCGTGGGCGGCACCGTCGTCGGCTGGGGCCTGGTGACCAACACCTACGCGCCGTGGCTCGCCTGGCAGGGCTACCTCCTGGGCCCCCTCGGCGGCATCGAGGGAAGCTGGGCGTTCGCCAACCTGGGCGTGCTCGTCGCCCTCGTGATCGGGTTCGCCGGGACGCTCGTGCTGAGCGCCCGCCGCGTGCGGCGTCAGGAGGGGCGATGACGAGCGGGGCCCGGGCGGGCGGGGCGCTCGACGTCGGGCCCGGTGGTGCCGGGGCCGGTGGTGCCGGGGCCGGTGCGGGCGGGCCGGATGCCGCGCTGGTCGTGATCGACATGCAGGACGTGTTCGCCCGGCCGCCCAGCCCCTGGGCCTCCCCCGACTACCCGCGCGCGCTCGCCGGCACCCGCCGTCTGCTCCCTGCGTTCGCGGGCCGCACGGTGCTCACGCGGTACGTCGCCCCCGCCGTACCCGACGGCGCCTGGCGCGCCTACTTCGACCAGTGGCCGTTCGCGCTGGTCGCACCCGACGACCCGCTGTACGAGATCACCGACCTGGGCGACGTCGCAGCGGCGGGTGCGCCCGTGGTCACCGCCACCACGTTCGGCAAGTGGGGCCCCGACCTGGCGGCCGCCACCCGCGACGCCGGCGAGCTGGTGCTGGCGGGCGTGGCCACCGACTGCTGCGTGATCTCCACGGCGCTCGCCGCCGCCGACGCCGGCCGCCACGTGCTCGTCGTCGAGGACGCCTGCGCGGGCTCGACGCCGGAGAACCACGAGCGCGCCCTGGCGATCATGCGCCTGTACGCCCCGCTGATCGAGGTGACGACCACCGAGGCCGTCCTGGCGACAACCCACCCTTGACCATGCGGTTGCTGCCAGGATCGGGTCCGTACCGACAGCAACCGCATGGTCACCATGCACGAAGGAGGTAGGTGTGACCGGCAACAGGATCCGTGCCCGGTGGGAACGTCACGACGAGCGGTTCTCGCCCGTCCACGGCGACACGTACGCGACGGTGCACTACGACGAGGGCAGCTGGCTGGAGGGCCCCGCCTGGTCGGCCGCCTGGCGGACGGTGCTGTTCAGCGACATCCCGAACGACCGGGTGCTCTCCTGGGACGAGGCGACGGGCGCCGTCGGTGTCTGGCGGAGCCCGGGTGGGTACGCGAACGGCCGCACCGTCGACCGGGCCGGCCGCATGCTCCAGTGCGAGCACGGCAGCCGCTCGGTCACGCGCACCGAGCCGGACGGGACGGTGACCACGCTCGCCGACCGATGGCAGGGCAAGCGGTTCAACAGCCCCAACGACCTGGTCGAACGCAGCGACGGGAGCGTGTGGTTCACCGACCCGTCCTACGGCATCCAGAGCGACTACGAGGGTTTCGCGGCACCACCCGAGATCGACGGCTGCCACGTCTACCGCCGCGACCCTGACGGCACCGTCACCCAGGTCGCCGACGACTTCACGGGGCCCAACGGCCTCGCCTTCTCCGCCGACGAACGCACCCTCTACGTCACCGACAGCGAGCGCAAGCACCTGCGGCGCTTCGACGTCGCCCCCGACCTCACGCTCTCCGGCGGCGACATGCTGGCCACGTGCGACGCGGGCACGTTCGACGGCATCCGGGTGGACGACGCCGGGCGGATCTGGGCGGCCGCGCACGACGGCCTGCACTGCATCGACCCGGACGGCACCCTGCTCGGCAAGCTGCTGCTGCCCGAGGTCTGCTCGAACCTGACCTTCGGCGGCGCCAAGCGCAACGTGCTGTTCGTGACGGCGACGAACCTGCTGCTCTCGATCCGGGTGACGGCGACCGGGATCCGCTGAGGCGCTCGACCGGGCGGCCGGACGAGCACGCGACCGGACGACCGCGCGAGCACGCGAGCACGCGAGCGCGCCGAGGCCGTGCCGGACGCCGCCGGACGTCGAGCACCAATGCCGAGCGGCCGGGGAAGGTGCCCCGCGAAGGTCGGTCACTCTGCGTCGACATTGTCTACACGGAGTGACCGACCTTCGCGGGGCACCTTCCCCGGGCGGCAACGGCACGCACCACGGACACCGCACGGGCCACGGTCCAGGTCCGCTTGCCCGCCCCGCCCTCCGGCAGTCCCAGATCGGTGCTCGAGCACACTCAGACCACCTCCACGCTCGACGCTCCGGCACGCCAAGCCCGCTCCACGCTCAATGCTCCGGCACACCAAGCCCGCCTCCACACTCAATGCTCCAACGTGCTCAGCCGGCTTCCACGCTCGACAGCTCGGGAGCTCAGTTCCCGGGTGTGACCGGTGTCGGCGTGCCGCCCGTGATGCGGACGAGCTCGGCGAACGTCGTCGGGAAGACGGTCTTGGCGTGGCCCGCGGCAGCCCACACCTCGGCGTGCTCGGAGAGCGCCGTGTCCACGTACGTCGGCACCGGTGCCGGGTGGCCCACCGGCGCGACGCCACCGATGACCTGGCCCGTTGCTTCCTTGACCTGGTCCTTCGAGGCGCGGGTGATGGTCGCTCCGACCTGCTCGCCCAACCACGCCGTGTCCACGCGGTGGGCGCCGGAGGTGAGCACGAGCGTCGGCGTCCCGTCGAACAGGAACACGAGGGAGTTCGCGATCTGCCCCACCTCGATGCCGAGGTGCGCGGCAGCGAGCGCGGCGGTGGTGGCGGCGTCGTCGAGCCAGCGGACCTGGCCGGTGGCGCCGGCCTCCGCGAGCGCAGCGGTGACCTTCTCGACGGCGGGATGACGGGGCGACGAGTTCGACATGCGCCAGATGGTAGACACCGCCCACCACGACGAGCCCGCTGTTTTGGCCCCCCGGTCCACAAGGTGCGCTTCTACCCAGCGATTGCGCCCAGATTCGAGGTGCCATCTGGGCGCAATCGCTGGGTAGAAGCGCACTTTCTGGGTGGGCGGACGCTTCCGGGGAACGGTGCCGCGGCGGGGAGCAGGCGGGTGCGGGGAGTGCGCGGCACGCCGGCCGGGAGCTCGGTCACGGGTTGTCGAAGCTCGAACCACCGCGGAAGGTCGGGGTCGGCGGAGCCGAGAACTCGGTCGTGTAGTAGTCGTCGGGCGCCTCGAAGTCCTTGGCCCGGCACTGGGGCGCCGGTGACGTCGTCTGCTTGTTGCCGTCCACGTCGGTCACCTCGAAGGACGACTCCGAGAGGGTGCGGTTCTCGTCGACCGAGGTGAAGTCGACCTTGAACAGGTCCAGGCCCTCCCACTTGAGGCCGTACCCGCCGCCCTCGGTCACCTTGTCCATGTCGTACTTGAGCTCGCGCACGTTGGCGTAGTCCTGGGCGGCCTCGTACAGCTCGCCGCCCTCGGAGTCCTCGCCGTTGATCTCGACATCACCCTTCTTCAGGGTGCCGTCGTCGTTGCGGGGGAAGATCTCGTCGATCTTCGGGCCGAGCTTCTCGCGCAGCTCCGGGTACTGGTTGAAATCGATGATCAGCTCGGTCTTCGAGAGAGTGCCCTCCTCCTCCTGCTTGCTGTAGCCACCGGTCGCCTTGAAGCCGTAGGGCAGCACCACGTCGATGTCGATGCCGGCCTTGTAGAGCGTCTTCATCACCTGGTCGTCCATCGCGATCGTGAGCTTGGACAGCTTGCCGTCCTTGTCCCAGATCACCGACGTGCTCGTGGTGCCCTTCCACTCCATGCCGACCTGCCCCTTGCCCTTGCCCTTCCCGGAGCTCGTCTCCTTGTCGTTCTTCTTGGTGAAGGGCTGCTTGCCGGACAGCTCCGCCCCGATGAGGAAGCCGCCGATGTCGGAGGACGTGTACGTGGCGGTCGTCGAGCCGTCCGACCACTGCCGGTCCTCGACCTGGATCTCGCCCTCGTAGCCGCCGTCGACCATGCCCTTGAGCTCGACGGGGCCCACCCCGGCACCCCACTTGAGACCACCCTTGAGCTTGACCTTCTTGATGTCGCTCGTGGACGTCGCGACGAGGTGGTGGTCGGGCTCCTCGTCCTGCAGGTCCATCACGTCGCCGACGTCGGGCATGTGGTCCGGCGGCGGCGGGCAGTAGGTGCTCAGGTGGGGTGGCGGGCAGTGCGTCGGCGGGGAGCTCACGATCTCCGCCGACAGAGAGTACTTCTTGTACCAGTCGATCCAGTCCTGGGCCTTGCGCATGTCCGTGAACTCGTAGGTGTAGTCCTCGGCGTATCCGGTGATGCCCGCGATGTCGAAGGCGATGGGTGTACCGCCCACGTCGCTGCCGCTGGCGCCCACGCCGAACTCCACGCCCTTGAGGATGTGGATGCGGATGCGCCCGTCGCCGAGCTTCTCGATGAGCGTGCCGTTGCTGTCACCCCAGCGGAAGAACAGGAACTGGATGTTCGTGCTGTCCACGTGCCCCGTGGCCTCCACCACGCACGGCAGTTCCATCGACGCGTACTTCTCGGAGATGCAGTTGGCGAGTTCCCCCGACCGGGCGGCGCGTTCCTTGCCGGCCACGGCGTCCTCGTAGGCGGCCCACTCGGCCTCGCAGCCCTTCGGCACCGGCAGCTCGCGGCAGCCCACCTGCACCTTCGGGGGTGCGTCCTCGTCGATGTCGCCGCTGGTGGGCATCGCGTTGGCGCAGCTCTTGTCGTTGGGGTCGTCCTTCGGGCCACCCCTGCCGTCGAGCACGCAGTCCACGAAGTCCTGGATCTCGCCCTCCTGGTACACCCGGTCCTCGCGCGCCCGGTCCAGGTGCCCCTCGGGCATGTTCGCCGAGAAGCAGATGGTCGGGCCCGGGTACCAGACGCAGTCGATCTGGACCACCGCCGTGTCCCACTGCGACTCGGGCTTGTCCACGAAGTCGAAGGTGACGTCGTCCTCGCACCGTCCCGTCGGCGGGCTGTAGTCGTCGCCCGGGCCGCCCTCGCCGTCGCCCTCCCCGGCCCCGCCCTCGTCGCCGGGGCCAGTGGCGACGTCGGCGCACGTCTCGACCCCGGCCGCGTCGCCCACGGAGCTGACCGCGCAGAGCAGCTTCTGCTGCACGGCCACCCCGACGGGTGTCGCCGCGCCGATCACGAGCGCGACCACGAGCAGGACCACGCCGGTCACTGCGACGTACTCCGTCAGTGCCTGGCCCGCCTCGCGCTCTTGTCTGGTCACGTCGCGAAGCTAGGTTCAAGCGATGAACCGGAGGCAACACCCAGGCGTCTTTTGCGCCTTTGGCACCAAATTTGGGCCCGGGGACCTACGACAGCGCGCCGAGTGTCGGGTCCCGCCTATCCGGCCCGCTCCATCGGACCGAGACCCAGCTCACTGCCCACCTCGAGGCCCCACCGTTCGAAGCTCCCGACCGGCGCCTCCAGCACCTGCGTGACCCCGCGGAGCGGTGCCGTCATGCCCCAGGGTCGCAGCGCGCGGACCGCGAGCACACGCATGTCCCGGGAGACCAGCGCGACGTCCAGCGGCACACGCATCCAGGCGCCGTGCACCGACGAGCACGGCCGCAGCAGGAGCGCTTCGGGCAGGACCTGCCGGAACAGCAGCCCACGCGCCCGGGTCAGGACGGTGTCGGCGACGACGGCCTCGGCGACCGCCCTCCCGTCGACCAGGAGTCGGACCTGCGCCATGTTGCGTTCCTCTCGACGAAACTTCCACGGGTCATGCTCCACCGCCGGCCACCTCGGCGACGTTCCGCGTGGCCGCGCCGCATGGCACCTCCGCGGCGCAGACAACCAGATTGAACCCGTCACCGGCCAGGTCGTCGAAGTCCTGGATCCCGGCGGGGTTACCCGGAGGCACCTCGATCTCCAGGGTGTTGGACGCGAACGTGACCGGCTCGGCACCCTCCAACGCGTCAGCGGTCAGCTTCTCCATGTTGGCCTCGTCGGCGGAGGCGAACACGTCGGCCGGTGCGCCCTCCTGGATCTGCGCGACCAGATCCGAGGACCCGGCGAAGCTGGGCTCGACCTGAACGCCGTCGTGGGCTTGCTCGAGCTCCTGCCCGATCTGCTCGAACGTCCCGGTCGGCGACGCCGCCGTGGTCGAGAGCCTTCGCCTCATGTTTCTCCTCAGGCTGTTTCCACGATCACCGTCGTGGCCTGATGACGGCCACAACTGCTGGAGCACTGCGTCGTTTCTATCGCGTGCGGGAGGAGGTAGCCACGGCCTGACGATCCTTCTTTCCGCAGCTGGGGCGTGATCTGGCCCAGCCTGGGATCAGTAGTACCTGGATAGGCCTGTGCCATCGGCGGACGATCAGTGCCACAGGGGCGCACCCTTCGTGACGCGCAGAAAGATCCGACCCGCGAAAGGGACAACACAGCATGGAGCCCGATCTCGCCGGCAAGCACGTCCTGGTGACCGGAGCGGGCAGGGGCATCGGCCTCGCCACCGTCAGGGCGTTCCTTGCCGAGCCCGTGCGGGTGCCGCTCATCTGAGCGCCCTAGGTGCCCAGTTCCGCTCAGAAGTCGATCCGATGACCGATAACTATGTACGTTCCGGGGCGGGGTCTGTAGAGTCCGTGTAACGAATGCCCCTAAACCTATACAAAGGGCGTCGGCAAGAGCGTGTTGCGCTGATATGCCGGGGGTGGTCGCGTAAGCGGGCAGATCGATGCTGTTGTGTCGGAACGGGGACAAGGGGGATGCCATGCTGGTCGTAGCGATCGGCGCGCCGGACGGCATACACCCGGCCGTCCGCCGGGCGAATGCAACGTTGGACTCGGTGGTCGCCGCCCTGGCGGACCTGCCCGCCGACGATGTGGTGCTCGCCACTCGTGACGAGCCCGGCCGCAAGGTCGCACGGTCGGCTCGCCTGGTACTCGGCCCGGAACGGCTCGGTCTGCTCCACGTCGAGACGCCGGTCACAGCCTGGGCGGTGATGCTCGCGGGTCTCGTGACCGGCGGACTGACCGCCTCGTCCGCCCGCGCCGTGGCCGACGTCGTCCTGGCTCGCGTCACCACCAGAGCGCTCGTGTCCAGCGTGGCCTCGCTCGAGAGCCCCGCGCCGACGTTCCGGCAGCACGCAGGCAGCCTGCTGCCCCGCACGGCGTTCGTGGTCGATCCCGGCCGGGGCACCGTCGGACGGTTCCAGGAGCGCCTGGGCGTGCCGACCGGGGGCGACATGCTCGTTGTCGCCCGCTCCCCCAAACCAGTGGTCCCCGACGTCACGGACCTGCTACCCCGTCCCGCCGACGCCGAGCTCGTCGGCACGAGAGCCGAATGGCCCGCCGCGCGCTGGTTCGAGGTATCGACCATCGACGGACCGCTGAGCTGGGCCGTCGCGAGCGCGGCCTCCGCGTCCCATCGCTGGTCGGCGTGCGAGGTCTGCGGGCGGGCTGCCACCGAGACCTGCATCTTCTGCGACATCGCAGCACGTCCCGCCCACACGAGGGTCCCCCCACGTGCGGAGCTTCCCGATCAGCCAGAGCACCAGGGAGTCATCAGTTGAACCCGCGCCAACGCCGAGGAGTCTTCCTGCTCGTCGTCACCTCGGTCCTCGCCGTCGCTGTCTTCGTCGGTGTCCTCTACTACGTTCGCACGGTGAGCACCCAGGTGGGGCCCATGACCACCGTGCTCCAGCTCAACCGCTCGGTCACGGCTCTGGAGCCGATCGAGCCGGACATGCTGGAGGAGGTGCAGATCCCGGAGCGCTGGGCGTCGGCCACCGCCGTGCAGGACCCGCGAGCCGTGCGGAACCTGGTCGCCGCCACCGACTACGACGAGGGCACGCTGCTGCAGTCCGGGATGCTGATCGAACGGCCGGGTGTGCAGCCCGGGTTCCGCGAGGTCGCCATCCTCGTGGACGCCGAGACCGGCGTGGCGGGCAAGGTGGAGCCCGGTGACCACGTGGACATCATCGCGACCATGGCGGGCACCGAGACCACGAAGTCCGTGTCCCGGGTGTGGGTCTCCAACGTTCTGGTCCTGGAGGTCGGCCTTCCCCAGACGCTCGAGAACCCCGACGACCTCTCGGAGACCACACAGGGCCTCCCGGTGACGTTCGCGCTGACCACCGACGACGCGCTGACGCTCGCCTACGTCGAGTCGTTCTCGGTCAAGATGCGCCTCGCCCTGCGCGGCGCAGGCGACGAGGAGCAGCTGCCGACCGAGGAGCGCGTCTACGACGGCACGGCTCCGAAGGCGCAGGGCTGACGATGGTGACCAAGGTGCTGCTCGCGACGGCGTCCCACGAGGTCCGGGACCATCTGGGACACGTGTTCGCCGAGTCCGACCAGTTCGAGCTGGCCGCGTCCGTACCCGACGGCGCCGGAGCGCTCACCGCCCTCGACCGGCACCCCGACATCGGGATCGTGGTCATCGACGAGGCCGCCGACGACGGCCACGGTCACGCGCTGGCCCGCACCGTGGGCCTGGCCGCGCCGCTCATCGGCATCGTGATGGTCGTGGACGCCCGCAACCCGGCCGAGATGAACACCGCGATGGCCGCGGCGATGGAGGTCGGTGCCCGCTCGGTGATCGCCCGGAACGCCGGTCTCGAGGAGGTGCTGACGCGGTTCGAGGCTGTGGCCTCGTGGTCCACGGTGGCGCGGGCCGCGATCGCAGCGGAACGAACGGGTGGTCGTGGTGGCCAGGTGGTGGCAGTGGCCGGCGCGAAGGGCGGCGTCGGCGCGTCGGTCCTCGCTCTGCTGCTCGCGCGCGCTGGCCGTAGCGGTGACACCACGCTCGTGGACTTCGACCTTGGTGCGGGCGACCTCGCCGCGTACGCGGGCGTGCGCACGCGGCGTTCAGTGGTCGACCTCGCGGGCATCGACGGTGAGGTGACGGCGCGCATGCTCCGCGAGACCACTTACGAGGTGGGCGGTGGACTGCGGTTGCTGACCGCACCCAACGACGGTGAACGCAGCGAGGACATGACGCCCGCGGCGGCCCGGTCCATCGTGAGTGCCCTCCGGTTCGAGTCGAACCTCGCGGTGCTCGACGTGGGCACCCACCTGGACGAGCCGCGTGCCACCGTCATCGAGTTCGCCGACCGGGTACTGCTCGTCACCACACCGGACCTGCCTGCCCTGCGCGGCGCCCGGCGGGTGATCGCGCAGTGGGACAGGCTGGCGATCCGGCGCCCGGCGGCGGTGGAGCTCGTGCTCAACCGGCGCAGCTCGCGGGACGAGGTGACGCCCCAGCTCGCCGAGCGCATCGTCGAGCGGCCGATCGCGTTCACGGTGCCCGACGGCGGTACCGCGTTCGCCGGTGCCGTCAACACCGCGACCCTGCTGGAGACGCCCACGCCCGTGCACACCGCAGTGGCCGAGGTCGGCATCGCCGCGATCAGCGCACTGGCCGCTCCGGCGCAGGCAGGCGAGGAACCGGCCGAGGTCGCGGCGCTGGTCGCAGGGGCTGCACACCGGAACGGTCGCCCTGCCCGCCGGGCCCCGCGCGAGAGACGGTCCGACCCGGAGGCCGGGCAGTCCACGGTCGAGCTGCCGGTCGTCATCCTGATCACCCTGATGGTGGTCCTGCTGTGCGCACAGGCCATCGGGTGGGCGACGAGCCTGCTGACGGCCCGGGCCGCCGCCCAGGAGGGCGCGCGGACGGTCGGCGTCGCCGGGTACTACGACCTGTACGGCAACCCCCGCGACGACGTGATCGAGCAGGCCCGGGACGACGTCCGCGACCGGCTGCCGGGCTGGATGGACCCGATCGACGACGCGGACATCGAGGTGCTCGCCGACCGGGTGAGCGTCCGGGTCACCGTCTCGACCCTCGTGCCCGGCGTGGACCTGTCGGCGTCGTCGTCGGCCCCCGTCTACGAGGAGCGCTGAGATGCGCAGGCAGCGGGATCCGGGCGAGCGGGGCCAGGCGGCCATCGAGCTCGTCGGCGTCGTGTTCGTCGTCGTCCTGGTGTCCCTCCTGGCGGTCCAGGGCATCACCGTGGCGCAGACGGCGTCCATCACGCAGGAGGCAGCCCGCAACGGGGCCCGCGCCCTGAGCCAGGGCCAGGACTGGCGGGCGGTCGTGCAGCGGCACGTGCCCGACGGGCTCGAGATGAAGCGGATGCGGGGGGACGTCGAGCGCGGCGACGCCCAGGTACGGGTGACCGTCTCGGCGCCGCTCGGGCTGGCCGGCCTGGAGATCACCGACGTCTCGGTCACCCGGACAGCCACCTTTCCTGTACCGCAACCACGAGGGACCGAGGACTGACATGGGCCTGCGCGACCGGCTCGCCGTCGACGAGCGGCACGACGACGACAGCGACCTTGCCAAGACCTACCGCGAGCGGCTTCTCGAGGAGGTCGACGTCGACGAGCTCGCCCGGCTCTCGCCGTCCCAGCGACGGATCCGGCTGGAGCGGGTGCTGTCCCGCATCCTGTCGGCCGACGGCCCCGTGCTGTCCGCGCGCGAGCGCGGCGCGCTGGTGCAGCGGATCGCCGACGAGGCGCTCGGTCTGGGTGTGCTGGAGCCGCTGCTGGCGGACGAGTCCATCACCGAGATCATGGTGAACGGGCCGAGCGACGTGTTCGTGGAGCGGTACGGCCGGGTGGAGCGGGTGCCGACCCGGTTCGCGTCGATGGAGCAGCTCTACCAGACGATCGACCGCATCGTCTCGCAGGTCAACCGCCGGGTGGACGAGTCCTCCCCCATGGTGGACGCGCGGCTGCCCAGCGGCGAGCGCGTGAACGTGATCATCCCGCCCCTGGCGCTCGACGGCCCGACCCTGACCATCCGGCGGTTCCCCACGCCGTTCCGGATGGGTGAGCTCGTGGCCAGGGGGACGCTGGACCCGGGAACCGCGAGCCTGCTGGGTGCGTGCGTACGGGCGCGGCTGAACATCGTGGTATCGGGGGGTACCGGCTCGGGCAAGACCACGTTCCTGAACGCGCTGTCCGGCATGATCCCGGAGCACGAGCGGATCGTCACCATTGAGGACGCCGCGGAGCTCTCGCTCCAGCAGGGCCACGTGGTGCGGTTGGAGTCCCGCCCGGCGAACGTAGAGGGACGGGGTGCCGTGGCGATCCGGGACCTCGTGCGCAACGCGCTCCGGATGCGGCCCGACCGGATCATCGTGGGTGAGGTGCGCGGCGGCGAGACCCTCGACATGCTCCAGGCGATGAACACCGGGCACGACGGGTCGATAGCAACCGTGCACGCGAACACCGCGCGGGACGCGCTGGGCCGGCTGGAGACCCTGGCCTCGATGAGCGAGATCGAGCTGCCTGCCGCGACCCTGCGGGACCAGATCAACTCGGCGATCGACCTGGTGGTGCACCTGGAACGGGCGCAGGATGGGTCCCGCCGGGTGGTCGAGGTGCAGGCGGTGACGTCGCACCGCCGCGAGGAGTTCGCGCTGACGCCGCTCGTGCGCTTCGCCAAGGACCCGATCGGACCGGACCGGACCGTGACCGGTCGGTTCGTTCCGTCACCAGTGACGGACGAGCTGAGGGAACGCCTGGAAAGCGTCGGGGAGCCGGTGCCTGTGCTCGAACCCGCGAACGCCCGGGGCGGTGAGCGCGCATGATCGTCCTGCTCATCGCAGGCGGCCTGTTCGTGACCCTGCTGCTGGCCGCAGCGACGGTGGCGACGCTCGTGGACAATGCCGAGGTCGAACGGCGGATGGTGGAGTCCGCCGACCTCGACACCTCGTCCGGCACCCGCCTGTTCGACCGTCTCGACGAACGTCTGCAGAACACCCGCCGGGGGCAGCGCCTGATCGCCCTGCTCGCCGGGTCCGGTCTGCCCACCTGGTCGCCGTCGATGCTCCTGGCCGGGTCGGCGGCCGGGGCGCTCGCCATGGGCGTGATCGTCCTGCCGCTCTACGGCTGGGCCACCGCGGTGCTCGCGACCGTGCTCGTCGTCGTCGGGGTGCGCAGCTGGCTGGACCGGCGGCGCAAGCAGCGCGTGGAACGGTTCGTGGCACAGCTCCCGGAGCTGGCCCGGCTCCTGGCGAACGGTGCGTCGGCCGGGCTCGCGGTGCACCGGTCGCTGGAGCTCGCGGCCGACGAGATCGCGGAGCCCGCGGCGTCGGAGATGGCACAGGTCACCGCCGAGATGGCGCTCGGCAGGTCCCTGCGCGACGCCCTGTCGGCGCTGAGCGAGCGGCTCCCGTCGCGCGAGCTCTCGGTACTGGTGCAGACCCTGACCATCCAGGGCCGGACCGGCGGGGCCCTCGTCACCGCGCTGTCCGGGATCGGCGCCACGCTGGAGGAGCGGCGCAGGCTGCGGCGCGAGGTGGTGACCGCGACGGTCGGGGCGCAGTTCTCCGGGTACACGGTGATCTTTCTCGGCTTCGCCGCGGTGCTCCTGATGAACGCGTTCAGCCCCGGCGTGCTGGACGTGATGATCACGAACCTCGCCGGCCAGGCGGTGCTCGTGGTGGCGACCGGCCTGTTCGCCGTCGGGTACGTGGTGGTGCGCCGCGTCGCGAAGGTGGAGGTGTGACGTGCTCGACCTGTTGATCGCAGCCTGCGCGGCCGGGCTCGTCGTGCTGGGCATGGCCGGGTACCGGCTCGTGACCAGCACCGGCCTGGAGGACGTCGAGGCCGAGTACCTGCCGAGCGCGGAGCCCCGGCCCCGCGGGTTCGTCGCCCTGCTGGACCTGGTCGGGGCGCCGCTGCTCCCCCTCGCGGTCCGGCTGCACGGGCGGGCCCGGCTGCAGCGGCTGGACACCATGATCCGCCGGGCCGGCCGGCCGGACGGCGTGACGCTGACGATGTTCGTGCGCCGGGAGGCCGCCTTCCTGCTGATCGGGGTGCTGTTCGGGCTCCTGCTCACGCTCCAGGGACTGTGGATGTTCGGCGTGCCCCTGGCGGTGGTGCTGATCGCCTGGATGCGGCTGTGGCTCTTCCTCGCGGGGAACGCACGGCAGCAGCAGATCGACAGCGAGCTGCCCGACTTCCTGGACGTGCTCAGCGTGACCGTGACGGCCGGACTGGGCTTCCGGCAGGCGCTGGAGCGGGTGTGCGAGCTCCACGACGGCGCGCTGGCCGCCGAGATGCGTACCGCGCTGCAGGAGATGAACGTGGGCACGTCCCGGCGTCAGGCGTTCGTGGCCCTGCGCGAGCGCAACCGGTCCGCGGCCGTGGGCACCTTCGTGACCGCCCTGCTCCAGGCCGAGGAGCTGGGCGTGCCGCTGGCGCAGGCACTCACGGACATCGCGTCGGACGTGCGCCGTGAGCACGCCGAGAACGTACGCCGGAACGCGTCGCGCGCGGCACCGCTGGTGTCGCTCGTCGTGACCCTCACGATCCTGCCCGGGGCCCTGATCCTCATCGTGTCCTCGGTGCTCATCGCCAACGCGGGGGTGCTCGGTGGGATTTTCTGAGCGACTGGCTCCCGGGCACGCCATGGACCCGACGACCCAGCGGGCGATCGGCTCCACGGTGCGCATGCTGTGCCAGGTGCGGCTGGTGGTCCTGGCGTTCGCCCTGGTGATCGCCCTGCTCGACCGCGAGGGCTGGCTCGGCCTGCTCATCGTGATGCTGGCCGCGCCGTTCTCCTTCGTGCCCGCGCTGAACTGGGACACCCGCGGCCGGGCCTACGCCCGCAACGGCATCCTGCTGGCCGGGGACGTCGTCGTCACCGTCGTGACGCTCCTGCCGATCGCCGGGTCCCCGCTGATGGCCATCTACGCCGCGGCGACCGCGGCGCTGTGGGGGCTGCTGGCCGGTCCACGACTCGGCCTGATCATGACGGTGCCGCTGGCCCTCCACCAGCTCGCGGTCTACGGGGAGGGTCTGCGTGGTGTGGTCACCGGGATAGCCGGTTCGGCCCTCGTCGTGGTGATGACGTGGACGGGAACGGTGCTGGGCCGGCGGCTGCGAGGGCAAGAGCTCATGTCGATGGCGCTGGTCACCACGCGTGAGCACGAGGCCGCCCTGGCGGAACGGCTGCGGCTCGCCCGGGACCTGCACGACACCGTGGCGGGCGACCTCGCGGGCCTCACCCTGGCGTCCCGCGGGCTGGCGGACCGCCTGGAGCGGGAGGGTTCGCCGTCCGGCACCGTCCAGCTCGCGCGGGAGCTCAGCGATGCCGTGGGGACGGCACACCAGCACACCAGGGCGACACTGGGTGAGCTGCGTGACGACGCCTCGGGCGTGGTCGGCCCGGTCACCGACCTCGCCCGGCGCTGGGCGGAACGCACCGGGATCCCCGTCCAGGTGACCACGAGCCAGGAGCTCGACGACGTGGTGGGAACCGGACGTGCCCACCACGTCCGTGCGCTGGTGACCGAGCTGCTGGAGAATGTCCGCAAGCACGCGCACGCGTCCCGCGTCGAGGTCACCGTGTCCGTGTCCGGCGGGACGGTCCAGGTGCTGCTGACCGACGACGGCACCGGGTTCCCGCCGGGTCGGCCCGATGGGTACCGGCCCGATGGGTACGGGGTCCGCGGCGTGCGGGAGCGGGCCGCGCTGTGCGGCGGTGCCGCCTCATGGACCCCTGGACCAGAGGGCGGGACGATCGTGCGGGTCGTGCTGCCGCACGAGCCCCCCGACCAGCCGGCGCCCGAGCCGGAAGCCGGACGGGACGGCACGAGCCGTCCCGTGCCGGACCATACGGCCGTCTCCCGCGCAGCGGCCCCGAAGGTGGCCTGATGCGAATCCTCACCGTGGACGACAACCCGATCATCCGGCTGGGTCTGCGCGCCCTCCTGGAGGGAACCGACGGCGTGACCTCGGTGCACGACACCGGCGACCCCGAGGAGGCGGTGGCCCGCGTGGCCGCCGGGCAGGTCGACGTCGTGCTGCTGGACGTGCAGATGCCTCGCGTGACAGGGCTGGAGCTCCTGCCCCGGCTCTCCGGGGCGACGGTGGTGATGCTCACGCACACCGACGACCCGGCCGCGGTCGCCGAGGCGATAGCGGCCGGGGCCGCGGGTTATCTCGTGCACGGCGCACTGGAACCGGCGGCGATGCTGGACGCGATCCGGTTGTGCCGGAACGGGAGCCAGGTGGTCTCCGGGGTCTCGACGGTGCCGGCGCCCGCCGCCGCTCCCGCGGCTCCGCCGGCTGTACGGCGCCTGCTGTCGCCGCGGGAGGCCGAGGTGATGGACCTGGTCGCCGACGGCCTCTCGAACCGTGAGGTGGCGGCGCACCTGTTCGTCTCCGAGAAGACGGTGAAGAACCACGTGAACAGCCTGTTCGCCAAGCTCGGTGTCACGACCCGGAGCCAGGCCATCGTGCGCTGGATCCAGCGGGACCCGACACGCGGTAGTGCCAGGGGCCCAGCGGAGATGGGCCCGCCGGTGGGACCGGACACCCTGGGCGGCCGGCGCGGCCATCCATAGGTTGACCGTATGGCCACGGCGCCCTGAAGCCCGTGGCCGGCAACCGGACGACAACTCGTGGAGGACCTCATGAACGCACTGATCGAGAAGGCAGTGACCGCGCAGGTGGCACTGAAGCACTACGCCGGGCGAGCAACGAGCCGGTTCCACGACGACGAGCGCGGACAGGGCTCCGTCGAGTACGTCGGAATCATCCTGGTCGTCGTGGCGATCGTCGCCGCCGTCGTCGCCGGCGCCACGCCCGTGGGCACCGCGATCCTGAACGAGCTCGAGGAAGCCGTGGGCAGGATCGGCGAGCCTGCCGCCGGTGGCGGCAACGGCTGACCAACCCAATAACGAACAACGGAGGTGCCGATGCGTCGGGCCGTACTCACCGCTCTCGTCGTCGGTCTGGTGACCATGTCGGCGGGCTGCGGTCTCGTCCGACCCGATGGGCCCGGCCCGACGGCGGAGCCCCCGCCCGACGCACCGGCATCCCCGACCTCGCCCGGAGGCTCACCACCTCCGGGCGAGGTCGTGTCCGTGGACCGGGCCTGGCACGGCGCACAGGTGCGTTTCGACATGCGTCCCGTCGAGGTCGACGGTGACCTGGCGGTGCTGCGGTACGACTTCGACGCGACCTCGACGAATCCGACGGAGCTGTCGACCGTCGTCCTGAGCCTCGGCGGGCTCGGCAACGCCGTCACCGACGGCCGCGGCGTCCGGCTCTTCGACACGGCGGAAGGCCTTGTCCACCCCGTGGCGCAGGCCCCCGGCGAGGCGCCCGCCGCGGCGATCGACTGGACGGCGGACGACGTGCTGCAGGGCTCGGCGGTCGCCGTCTTCGCCGCACCCAGGAACGACTCGGTGGACGTGCTGCTACCTGGCTTCGGCGCCGTCACCGTACCGGTTGTCGCGGCTGCCGACGACTTCGAGGACGCGGTCGCCCGGGTGGGTGGCGTCGACCACGCGGAGACGACGAGGCTCCGCGCCTTCACCCGCGGCTACGACGCCGACTCCGTGACGTCCGCCGAGGACGACGACGTCACGGTGACGCTGGCCTCGGACGTCCTCTTCGCATCCGACGAGCACGCCCTGTCGAAGAAGGCACTCGGCGTGGTGGACCGGGCGGCGGCGTCGATCAGGAAGCAGGCGGACTCCGGCGACGTGCAGGTGGTGGGGCACACCGACGACGTCGACACCGACTCCTACAACCAGGCGCTGTCCGAGCGCCGCGCCCGGTCCGTCGCCGACCGGCTGCGCGCCGGCATCGGCGACGGCTTCACGGTGTCCGAGGACGGGCGCGGTGAGAGCGAGCCGATAGCCGAGGGCACGAGCCCGGAGGCACGGGCCGCGAACCGGCGCGTCGAGATCCACTTCCAGGGCCGCCTGGTCGTCGAGGCCGACCCGGGGAGCGACATCCCCGGGACCGAGGCACCGACGTCCGAGAACGGCCCGGTGACCATCACCACGGAGGGCGGCAGGTACACGGTCGAGGTGGAGTCGATGGTGCGCCGCCCCGGAGCGATCGTGGGCACGCTCGTGGCGGAACGGACCGGCGGTGACACCATCGACCCCGCCTGGTTCCTGCCGGCCTTCCTGGAGCAGATCGGCGACCGGCAGTTCGGGGCGCTGGGCGAGCTGTCCGGCGCGCACAACCTCTCGCTGCTCGGCTCGCGGGAGCGGGTCCTGCCGTTCGACTACGTGGCCGGGAAGAACTCGGCCGGGTTCACGGTGCGGCGGATCCTCGGCGACGAGGAGGTCGAGCCTCTGGGCGCGGGCCAGTCGACGCTGATCACTGTCGTGTGGCCCGACACCGGCCAGGACACGGTGACCGTCGACGCCCCGGACAGGTTCCGGATCACTGATGTGCCCGTCACTGACGCCCCGACAGGAGACTGAGCCATGGTTCGCATCCGGCCGCACCGAGGAGCGTGGCGCGCGCTCCTGACCCGGAGGCAGCACGACGACCGCGAGCGCGGGTCCATGCACGTCATGACCATCCCGATCACCGTCGGCCTGCTGAGCGCCGCGATCCTGGTGATCACGATGGTGGGCTCGGCGACGGACGACCGACGCGAGGCCGGCACGGCGGCTGACGCCGCGGCGCTGGCCGCCGCCCAGAAGTGGGACGAGCGCCTGGGCGCACTGCACGGGCTGCACCTCCTGCCCGGCGGCTTCGCGGACTTCTGGGGAATCATCGAGGAGGTGCTGCTCGACGTCGTCGTCCTGGACGAGATGCGCACGGCGGCCGAGGCGTACGCGGAGACCAACGGCGCCGAGCTGGTCGACCTCGACTTCGACACCGACACCCTTGAGGTGTTCGTCGAGGTGCGGCACCAGGACGAGGTCCCCGTCGCGGAGCTCCGCTCGACGGCGCAGGCCACCGCGCAGATCCGGCTGAACGGCGGCCTGTGCCAGAACGACGGCGGCCTCGGCTGGATGATCGACGGCGAGTGCGTCACGAAACCCGACGAGGACGAGGCCCCAGAGGATGACGAGGGAGACGAGAACGAGGATGCGCCGGCCTGGGAGGCACCCGAGGTGGACGGTTACGCCAGCCGGATCGTACTGGTCGACTAATATGATCCAAATAACCTATTTGTCCGAGCACCTCTCCAGGACACTCTCGAGGGCACGCAGCACGGCGGTACGGGACCAGCGCGGTCAGGGCACCATCGAGTACGTCGGAGTCGTCGCCGTGGTCGTCCTGGTCGTGGCCGTCGTGGTCGCGATGGCGACCCCGGTGGGCGGCACGATCAGGACCAGCATGACGTGCGCCGTCCAGGGCGTCGGTTCCACCACGGCCGCCGATCCCGCCTGCGACCCGGTCGAGGCCGATGCCGACGACGACAGCTCGGGCAGGGACGAGGACGATCCGGTGGTCCACCGGCCCGGCGGCGGCCCTTCCGTCGGTCTGCGCTGCCTCCCCGAATGGGACTTCTGCCAGCCCGAGGAGCCCGAGGACGGCACGGTGCCCGTCTGCGTCTTCCCCATGGGGACGCTCGGTTGCGGCCTTGAGGAGATCAGCGAGGACGAACTTCCCCCCTACGACCCCCAGGACGACTGCACCACGGACGACAGCTGCGAGGACGTGTGGGAGGGCGCCATGGAGCCCGACGAGGCCGAGGGCGACATCGAGCAGGTCGCATGGCTCAAGTGCAACTTCAACGTTCTCGGCTGGTACCCGCACGGCCACGTCAGGTTCTCCTGGGCGGTCAACACCATCACCGGCACCGGCGGGGCCAACCCCAGCGTGTGCGTCGACGGGTCCGGCACGATCAACATCGCTCAGAAGGGTGTCGAGCAGTTCGACGCCGGCGACCACTCCGGGTGGTTCGTCTACCTGGGCGCCGACGGGTACGAGTACAAGCACTACTTCGAGGAGGGCGAGATCGCGTACTTCGACCCGTCGTCCACCATCTACGAGGTCCACATCGACTGAGATCTCGCTCATCGGTGCTCGAACCTCACGATCTTCGCGTCCCGGTCGTACTCGTACCTGCCGTTGAACCCCCAGTTGATCCAGCCGCCGTCGCCGTTGTTCTTGACGACCCCGCTGTCGAGGGCGATCACGTCCATCCCGTCCACGGTCGCGAGGTGCTCGTACCCGGCGACGAAGGTGAGGTCGAAGTTCTCGAAGTCCTTGACCACGAGGATGTTCTTGTCGGGGAAGTCCTCCGAGTACTCGGTGATCAGCGACTGCACCCGCTCGGCCCGGTCGCCCGGCACGTCGCCGTCGTAGTCCGTGCCGGGGTAGGTGCCGTCCGTGTACTTCGGGGTGTCGTTGTCGACGAGGCTGAAGTCGGACCCCGGCGCAGAGAACTCCTCGGTGTAGTAGCCCTCGTCCGGCTCGAACTCGGTGTGCGCGCACTGCGGCGCCGGCTCGACGACCTGCGTGTCACCGTTCACGTCGGTGACCTCGAGCGAGGACGAGCTCAAGATGCGTTCCTCGTCGACCGACGTCCACTCGACGTCGAGCAGGTCGAGCTCCTGCCACGTGATCCCGGTGTGCCCACCCTCGGTGGTCTTGGTCGCGTCGTACTCGAGCCCGCGGACGTTGGCGAACTCCTCGACCACGTCGTAGATCTCAACACCAGCAGTGTCGTTGCCGTCGATCTCGACGTCGTCCACCTCGAGCGCACCGTCCTTGCCTCCGGGGAAGACCTCGTCGATGGCGGGACCGAGGGTCTCGCGCAGCTCGGGGTACTGGTTGAAGTCGATGATCATCTCCGTGACCGACGCCGTCCCCTCCTGCTCGGTGTTCGTGTACCCGCCGCCCGCGGTGAACCCGTAAGGCAGGACCGCCTCGACGTCGACCCCGGCGTCCTTGAGCGTCGTCAGGACCTGGTCGTCCATCGTGATGGCCATCTGCTTCAGCCGGCCCTGCTCGTCCCAGATCACGTTGGTCTTCGTGGTGCCCTTCCACTCGACGCTCAGCGCGCCGCCGGCGCTGCCGGCCACCTCTTCCTTCTTGCTCTTGTCCTTCGTGAACGGGGCTTTTCCGCCGAGACCCGCGCCGATCAGGAAGGACCCGATGCCGGCGGACTGGTAGGAGACCTCGTAGCTTCCGTCGGACCAGTCGCGGCTCTCGACCTGGACCTCTCCCTCGTACCCGCCCTCGACACTGCCCTCCAGCGCGACCGGTCCGGCCTCCGCCTCCAGGGTCAGGCCACCGCTGAGCGTCACCTTCTTGGTCTCCACGTCCGCCGCACCGACCACGTGGTGCTCGGCTTCCTCCCCGGCCAGCTCCTCCAGTCGCTCCTCACGGCGGTCCAGCCCTGGGCAGTACTGCGGCCCGTAGGAGTATCCCGTGCAGCTCTCCTGACCGGTGCTGCCGGAGACCTCGTCGTACTCCCCGTACCACTCGACCCACTCCTGTGCATCCTCCATGCTGGTAAACTCGTAGGTCGTGTCGTGGCTGTAACCGGTGATGCCCGCCACGTTGAAGCTAACCGGCCCGGTCTCGCCGCTGACCCCGCCGCCTATCTCGACGCCCTCGAGGATGTGGATGCGGACCCGGCCGTCACCTAGCTGCTCGATCAGCGTCCCCTCGCTGTCGCCAAACCGGAAGAACAGGAACTTCACGGCGGTCTGGTCGACATGGCCCGTGACTTGAGTGAAGCACTCCGGCTCCATCGAGTCGTAGGCCTCGGACATGCAGACCGACAGGTCGCCCGACACGCCGGCACGCTCCCTGCCCGGTGCCGCGTCCTTGTAGGCCTCCCACTCCGTCTCGCACCCCGTGGGCACGGGCAGGCTCTTGCACCCCACCTGCACGACCGGCGGTGCGTCCTCGTCGAACGCCTGGCTCGTGGGCAGGGTATCGACACAGCCCTCGTCATTCGGCTCTTCGTCCTTGGGCGGTCCGGAGCCATCGGTCACACAAGCCACGAACTCCTGGACCTGGTCCTCCAGGTACTCCCGGTCGGCTTCCTCGCGGTCGAACCAGTCCCCCGGCAGCCCCATGAACATGCAGGTCATCGTGACCGGGTACCAGATGCAGTCGATCTGGACCACCTGCCGGAAGCTCTCGTCGGCCGCGCTCGAGCTGTCGAACGTGACGTCGTCCTGGCAGTCGCCCGTCGGCGCGTCGTACTCCTCGTCAGGCGCCTCGTCGTCGGCACCGAAGACGGTCCTGATGTTGAGCTCGTCGATGAGTCCGTTGTCGCTGTCCCGGCCGAGAACCCTTACTCCGGGCTCCGGCTCGTCCCCGCACTCCCCAGGGGTACCGGTGTCGCCGACCTGCCGGACCGCGCAGGCCAGGTCCTCGGCGACAGTGGCCCCCACCGGCGTGGCCGCGAGCGCCACTGCCGACACCAGGACCAGAACCAGGGCGACGGCCCCCACGTACTCCATGGCCGCCTGGCCCACTTCGCTCCCGGCAGCACGACGCGCATCGTGTCGCATCGGATAGCGCTGTCTGGACTCTCGGTGGTCATGGACCATTACCCGAAACTACGCACCAAAGCAAATCGTCACGACGGCCCGGAGACCCAGTGATGTGCCTGATCGGCCTGGGCCTACGGACCCGGGCCCGCCCGACCGGCGTCAACCGGCGGGGCAGGCCCAGGTCATCTCGGTGAGCAACCTCAGCAGTTGCCGTTCTTCGATCCCCGGCCCCCGCCGGGGGCCGCGGCGGCGGCCACGACCAGCGGCGGGTTACCCAGCCGGTCGGCGTCGAACAGCTCGGACTTGGACTCTTCGACAGTACAGATGCCGCCACCACCCGGTTGCGGGCTGAAGTGCACCGTCTTGTCGCCCTCGCGCTCGAACTCGCCGGTGAACCCCCAGTTCGTCCAGCCACCGTCGCCCTTGTTCTTGACCGTGCCCTTGTCGATGGCGATCACGTCCACCCCGTCGACGGTGGCAAGGTGCTCGAGGCCTTCGACGTACTCGAACGAGAAGTTCTCGAAGTCCTTGACGACGAGGATGTTCACGTCGGGGAACGCTTCGGAGTACTCGTCGACCAGGGAGTGCACCAGGTCGTCCTTGTCGCCCGGCACGTCGCCGTCATAGTCGGTACCCGGGTAGGGACCGTCCTCGGTGTACCTGGGCGACTCGTTGTCGAAGTACTCCGCACCCAGATCGTGCTCGGGGTTCTTGTTCCTCGTCGGCGGGTCCGAGAAGTCGTCGGCGTAATAGCCTTCGTCCGGCTCGAAATCGACCGCCTTGCATGCGGGCGCGGGCGACACCTTCTGCTTCTTGCCGTTCACGTCGGTCACCTCGAACGTGGAATCCTTGAGGTCACGCTTCTCGTCGACCGACGTCCACTCGGCCTCGAACAGGTTCAAACCCATCAGGTCCACACCGAGGTGCCCGTCCTCGGAGTCCCGTTCCATGTCGTACTTGAGCTCGCGCACGTTGGCGTGGTCGTCGATCTCCTCGTAGAGGGAACCACCCTCGGTGTACTCGCCCCCGTTGATGTCGACGTCGCCCTTCTTGAGGCGACCCTCGTCGTCCAGTGGGAACAGCTCGTCGATCTTGGGCCCGAGCTGGTCCTCCAGCTCGGGGAACTGGCCGAAGTCGAGGATCATCTCCCGCACGGAGGCCTTGCCGTCCTGGTTGGTCCGCTCCCAGCCGCCACCCACGGAGAAGCCACGAGGAAGCGTCGCCTCGACGTCGATCCCGGCGTTGGCGAGCGTCGTCAGCACCTGGTCGTCCATGCGGAGGATGACGTTGAGCAGCGACCCGTCCGGGTTCCGGTTCACCTCGATCTGCGTGGTGCCCGTCCACTCCATCCCGCCCGAGCCGGCGCCGGCCCCGTTGAGGCCGCACTCCGACTCGTCGGAGTCCTTCTTCTTGCATTCCTTCTTGTCTTCGGCGAACGGCTTGCCGCCGCCGATCGACGCGCCGATCAGGAAGCCGCCGATGTCCGTCGAGGTGTAGGAGACCGTGGTCGCCCCGTCCGCGTAGAGCGTCTCGTCGACCGATACCTCACCCTCGTAGCCGCCCTCGACGCTGCCCTCGATCTCAGCCGGCCCGAAATCCGTTGATGCACTCAGCCCGCCCGTGAACTCGACCTTCTTGGAGGAGCCTTCGCCCTCGCTGAGCTCATGGTGCTCAGGCTCTTCCTCCGCGAGCTCGTCGCCCTCGCCGCTCGGGGTGCACATCTTGCCCCAGTGCTCGCTGGACGGCGTGCAGTCGCTGTTCATCTTGCCCGCGACCTTGTTGTACTCCTTGTACCAGTCGATCCACTCCTGGGCCTTCTCCATGTCGGTGAACTCGTACGTCTTGTCCATCGAGTACCCGGTCATGCCTGCGACGTCGAAGCTGATGGTCGAGTCGAACGTGACCCCGCCGCCCTGTTCACCCCCCTTGAGGACATGGACCCGGATCCGGCCGTCGCCGAGCTGCTCGATCAGCATCCCGTTGCTGGAGCCCCAGCGAACGAAGAGGAACGAGATGTTCTCGCTGTCGACGTGGGAGCTGGAGGAGACGACGCACTCCGGCTCGATCGCTCCGTACACCTCCGTGATGCAGTTGGCCAGGTCTCCCGACTTCCCTGCGCGCTCCTTGCCCGCCGGTGCGTCCTTGTACGCCTCCCACTGGGCCTCGCACCCCTTCGGCACCGGAAGCTCCTTGCATCCCACCTGCACCTTCGGCGGGCCGTCCTCGTCGAGCTCCCCGCTCGTGGGCAGGGCGTTGACGCAGCTCTTGTCCTCCGGGTCGTCCTTCGGCGAACCGTGGCCGTCGGTCACGCAGTCGACGAACTCGACGATCTCGTCCTCGAGGTAGACACGATCCTCGTCGTCCCGATCGAACCAGCCCTCCGGTATCTCCGCCGAGGCACAGATGGTCTTGACGGGGTACCAGACGCAGTCGATCTGGACCACGTGGCTCTGGTACTCCTCGTCGAGGTTGACCTTGCCGAACGTGACGTCCTCCTCGCAGTCGCCCGTCGGCGGGCTGTACCTGTCGTCACCGCCGTCACCGCCGCCGTCACCGGGGTCCTGGTCGCGGGACTCGCTCACGCACGCCTGGGGCGCAGCCGGGTCGCCGACCTGCTGTACCGCGCAGACCAGCTCGCCCGCCACCGCCGACCCCACCGGAGTGACCCCGGCGATCACGGCCAGCACCACGACGAGGACCAGGGCCACGAGTCCCACGTACTCCCCGGTCGCCTGGCCGGCCTCATCTGCGGCACGACGACGTTCGCTGTGACGCGCCACGAAGCGCCGTAAGGACTCTCGATCACGGGACATTCCCCGAAACTACGGACAACAGAACATGAGCACGACGGCCCTCCGACCCAGTCGTGCACCCAGGCCCGGTGGGCCCACAGGCCCAGGCCAGGGCCCGGGCCGTAACACCGGCAGGAACAGAGAAGGACGCACGATGTCCTGCGCTCGTACGACCACTGACAATTCACCGCACACGCCTCCCGAGGGTGATTCTCGGCCCGCGCACTCTTCACGGAGCCGGCCCGCCGGGCCCCATTCCGTATGCTGTGTCATCGACCCCTGACGCATTTCAGGGCATCCATTTTGGACATAAATCCCATCATTCTTTAAAGGGGCATAAATCGCCGTGCGGGGAGGAGGAGGCGTGACCGTGCTGGGGCCGGGCGTGCACGACTGGGTCGTGCATCGTCGTAACGTCGTGCGTTCGGTAGCAGCCCGGGTACCCGGGATCGATGCCGAGGAGGCCACCAGCCGCGCCCTGGAGAAGATGATCCGCATCGTCTCCACCGGCGGCACCATCACCGACCCCGCCCCCTACTGGCGACGCGCCGCGGTCAACGAAGCCATCTCCATGACCCGCGAGCAAGGCCGCACCACCCTCGTGGAGGACGACACCCTCGACGGCCTGACCCCACCCGCCCACGGCGCCGAGCTCGACGCCGAACGCCAGGCCGACGCCGGCATGCTCCGCACCGCCCTGGCCGACCTGGCCGACGACGACCGCCAGATCCTGTTCGACCGCCACGTGCACGACAAAGCCGTCACCGACATCGCCACCGGCCTGGGCGTCCGCCCGCACGCGGTGACCATGCGGCTACGCCGCGCCGAGGAACGCCTCGCCGGAGCGTTCGCCGCCGCCCACGCCCAGGCCGTGACCGAACCCGAGTGCCGCACCACCCGCGCCGGCATGCACGACTACCTCAAAGGCCGCATGCTGCCCCGCCGCCAGCACCGCCTCGAGGTCCACATGGACGGCTGCGCCGACTGCACCCGCGCCTTCATCGACGTCCGCGAAGTCTCCTGGATGCTCCGCGACCTCGGACAACACCTGGTCGCGGGCGCGGTGGCCACGGGCACGCTGGGCGCCGCGCTCGCCACCGCAGGGGTCGGCACCGTGGGGGGCGCCGCGACCGGACCACGCCTGCCCCGGGCACAGCAGGGTGCGGTGGCGGCAGGTGTCGCGGCCGTGCTCGTCCTGGGCGGGATCGCCTGGGCCTCGCTCGGCGGCCAGGGTGACCAGCCACCCGCCCAGACCATCGCGGGGCCGGACACCGGCACCGCACCGGCCCGCCCGACGGCGCCGGAGGCTCCGCCGCCCGGGCGCCCCGCGCCGGCCACCCCCGCACCGGACGACGCGGAGCCGACCTCCGCGGCGGCCCCACGCCCCGAGGACGCCCCCGAGCCGGCCGAACCGGTGATCGAGCAGGTCGCGGCGCCCGAGCCGCCGGCCGGACCCGAGCCCGAGCCGGAGGCGGCGGAGCCGCTGTCCGACCCGCCGCCCGCCGACGCCGCGCCGGACGCCGGCACCGACGCGCCCGGGTCCGCCGCTCCCCCGGTCGAGCCCGCCCCGGAGGAGCCCGCGGCACCCGCACCGGAACCCGAGGCACCGCCCGCACCCGAGCCACCCACCGCGCCGGAACCCCCGCCCGCACCCGAGCCGCCGGCCGAGCCCGAGCCGCCGGCGGGCGGGCCTCCCGGCAACCCCGGCAACCCGAACGGCAAGGGCCCGACCAAGGACAACGACCAGGGCCCGGGCAACGGCAACGGCGCCGGACCAGGCAAGGGGCCCGGCACCGGACCAGGCAAGGGACCCGGGCACGGCAACGGTGGCGGTCAGGGCAACGGCAACGGCCGGGGCAACGGTTCCGCGCGGACCCTCGACGGGACCGCGGTGCCCGCCACGTTCGTCGTCGACCTCCTGCCGGTGCACGCGCGGCAGGCCCACGTCACGGACTGAGCAAGGCCCCGGCGGTGCGCGCCCCGCTCCCCGGTCGACGGGTCGGACGCAGGCAGCGGCCGGGCCGCCGGGTGATGGTTCTTATCATCCGGTTGACCGGGTCACCGCCCTGGCCCGACATTCGACACCTAGTGGCCCGGCGTGATCCGCCGTCGCGCACCGGAGCGCGGCAGCCGCACGGGCCGGAGCGGAGTCGCCATGACGTTCGACGACAGGTTCGGCCCGGGATCCACCGCCGGCACACCGGGCGCCGGTTCCGACGCCACCGGCACACCGGGCGCCGGTCCCGCCACCGGCACACCACCGCTGCTCGGCCGGCGGAGCCTGCTGGTCGGCGCCGCGGTGCTCGGCTCGGCCGCCGCCCTCGGCGTCGGCGCGACGGCCGGTGCCCCGGCCGCCGCCGCCGCGGTGCCGGGCTTTCCCACCTTCACCCGGCTGGGCGCCGCCATGGACAGGTCCCAGCTCGCCTACGCCCCGGCGCGCAAGGAGATCATCTTTCCCTCGGTGCGCCACGTGGCGGGCAAGGTCCGCAACCCGCTCGGCGCCTGGTACATGTACTACGCGCCGCACGACGCCCCGGGCGGGATCTGCCTGGCGTACGCCGACTCGCTGGCCGGCCCGTGGCGCGAGTACCCGAACAACCCGATCATCTCCCGCACCTGGTCACCGCACTACTCGGTGAGCCACGTCTCCAGCCCGCACGCGGTCTGGAACGCCGACGACGGCCGCATCTACCTCTTCTTCCACGGGGAGAACACGACCACCCGGGTCGCGACGTCGGACGACGGCGTGAACTTCACCTACGGCGCCACCGTGCTGCACACGGGGATGCTGCCCTCCGACGTCACCGAGACGTCGTACGCCCGGGTGTTCCCGCACCCGACGCAGTCCGGCACGCACATCATGCTCTTCATGGGCGCCCAGGCCGGGACGCGCAAGATCTTCATCGGCTGGTCCGACCGGCTCGCCTCGGGCTGGCAGTTCAAGCACCAGCCCCTGATCTCGCCGCGCTCGGGCGAGGGCGGCCAGCTCTCGGGAGCGCACTACTGGTCGCGCAACGGCGGTGGCCACGTGGTCTACCACAGCGGGTCCGGCACCATCCACGTGGCCGACGTCGGCACGAGCTTCGACCGGGAGAACCACCTGGGCGTGCTCTACACGGAGCCGGTCGCGACCCGGGCCGCGGCACCGAGCTTCGCCGAGGAGGGCGGGCGGCTGTACATGTTCTACGAGGCCGGGGCGCGCAGCAACACCAACATCGCCATCGCGCGGACTGCCTGACCGCCGGCGGCCGTCGTCCGGGCCTCACGGACGGCGGCCGTCGTCCGGCCCCACGGACGGCGGCCGCCGCCGGCACGATCGCCCGGGACGGTGCCGCCCCCGACCCGTGCCGGTGGAACCCGGAGCACCCCCTGCGAGAGGATGGCCTGGGACGACGCCGGCCCGCGCGCCGGCGACAGGGCGACGACGGGGGCCGTATGACCGACGAACCACGCACCGGACCGGTGAGCCTCGCGGGCCGGGGGCGCCTGCTGCGGCTCGGGGCACCACGCGACACCTCCGCGGTCCGGCACCTGGTGACGTTCCTCGTCGCGAGCGTGGTGACGGTGCTCGCCACCCGGGCCTACCTCGCCGCGACGGGCTACCCGCAGATCGGCGGCGGTGGCCTGCACGTCGCCCACGTGCTGTGGGGCGGCCTCCTCATGGCCCTGGCGATCATGCTGCTGCTCTCGTACGTGGGCCCGGTGCCCCGCTCGCTCGGCGCGATCCTCGGCGGTGTCGGCTTCGGGCTGTTCATCGACGAGGTGGGCAAGTTCGTCACCTCCGACAACGACTACTTCTACGCGCCCACCGCGGCGATCATCTACGTCGTCACGGTGCTGCTCGTGCTCGTCGTCGAGGGGCTGCACGGCCGCCGGCCGCACCACCCGGCGGAGTACCTGGCGGTCGCCGCCGACCGGCTCGCCACCGGCCTGGCCGGCGGGTTCACCCCGGACGCCCGCGAGGAGGCGCGCACCCTCGCGCGGCGCGGCGCCGGCGAGCCGGGCGCCGACCTGGTCACCCGCCTCGTCGAGGCCGTCCCCGACGACGACGCCGACGTGCCCGACCTGGTCCGTTCCGGCGTGGACCGGGTGGTGCGCGGCCTGGACGCGCTCGTGGACCGCGCCTGGGTGGCGTGGCTGGTGATCTCGCTGCTCCTGGTCACGAGCGCCGCAGAGGCCACGGTCGGCGTGCGCATCGTCCAGGGTCTGGTGCCCGGGCTGCCCACGTGGACCGGTGTCGCGATCCTCGTGGCGGTCACGGCGTCGGTGGTGCTCCTCGCCGTGGGCGTCGTGGTCGGCCGCCGGGACCGCCTGCACGGTGCCGCCTGGGTGCGCCGGGCCGTGCTGGTCAGCCTGCTGTTCACGCAGGTCCTGGTGTTCCGTGCGGTGCGGTGGACGGCGGCCTTCGGACTGCTGCTGGACGTGCTGGCGTTCCTGGCGCTGGAGGTCGCGCTCCGCGAGGAGCGGACGGCGGGCCGGTCGCGCCGTCCCGTGTGACGCGCACCCCAGGACGCATCCGTTGACCCTGTTCCTGGGACACGGTTTCTACTGGCTTACGCCGGCCGACAGCCGGCCGTAGAAACCCGGCGCCCGTCTCGGGCGCCCTGTCGGAAGAGACGCCCATGGCAGGCTTCAACCCCTACGAGGACCTTCAGGACCTGGTGGCGCAGGTGCCTGAGCTGGTGCAGCCCCTGATCGTCGCGTTCGCCGGCGCGATCCCGTACATCGAGGGCGAGGGATCGGCGGCGCTGGGCGTCCTCGCGGGCATCAACCCGGTGGTCGCCGGCGTCTCCGGCGCGGCGGGCAACATCATCGCCGTCGTGCTGGTGGTGCTGCTCAGCTCGCGGGCCCGAGGCGCGGTCCAGGCCCGCCGCGCCCGGAAGGTCGCGGCTGACGCCGGTGCACCCGTGGCGGCCCGGGCGGTCCCGGCAGGCGCCGGCACCACCGTCGCGGCCGGCCCTGGTACGGGCGCGGGGCCACGCCCCGAGGCGGAGCCGGACGCCACGGCAGGCCCGGGGGCCGAGCCTCAGCCCGACGGCGACGCCGAGCCCACCACCCGCAAGGCCAAGGGCCAGAAGCGTCTGCGCCGCTGGCTGGTGCGGTTCGGCGTCCCCGGGGCGAGCCTGCTCGGCCCGCTGGCGCTGCCCACCCACCTGACGGCCGCGACCCTGGTCGCCTCCGGCGTGAGCAAGAACTGGGTCATCCTCTGGCAGGTCATCGCCATCGTCGCCTGGACCACCGTCCTGACCCTGGCTGCTGCCGGCTTCATCACGGCGATCACGGCCGCCTGACCCTCGTTCATCAGGCCGCTGGGGACCGTCATGCATGGCATGACGGCCCCCAGCGGCCTGGTGAACAACCGTCCACCTCCGGGGGCACCCGGAGAGGTCGTGGCGTCAGGCGTGCGACGCCGCCGTCGTGGTCGAGCGGGCCGGCCACAGGGCGATGGCCAGGCCGGCCAGCGCGCTCAGGACGTGCAGCACGTTGTCCGCAGCATTGATGTTGATGATGTTGATGCCGGGGTTGTTCACCGCGAACAGGCCGAACACGAACGTCGCGCCGTACCCGACGGCGAGCAGCCAGCCGAAGGTCCGGGCCCGGCCCGGCGTGGACCACAGCGCGAGGCCGAGCAGGCCGATCACGATGTGCACGATGTTGTGCAGCGGGTTCACGGCGAAACCGAGCAGCGTCTGGCCGTGGTCGTGCTCGGCGAAACCGCTGAAGCCGGTCACGAAAAACCCCGCGATGCCGACCACGAGGTAGACCGCGCCGATCGTCACGGCGAGCCACTGGTGCGGTGCCCTGGTACGTGTCGAGGGCGTGTACTGCGTCATCGCTGATCTCCATCCTGGGTGGGTGTCCGTGCGCACCCCTCGGCCGTCGTACCGGACGGCCGGCGGGGCTCAGCAGGGGTTCGGAACCACGCCCGGATCGGATGGGTCAGTGCGCGGCGGGATCTCCGGTGAGCGACCAGCTCGCCAGCAGGTCCAGCGCCCGGGCCGACGGCGAGCCCGGCTCCGTCGAGTAGACGTACAGCGTGGTGTCGGCGTCGCCGGGCAGGGTGAGCGTCTCGTACCCGACCGTGAGGTCCCCGACCACCGGGTGCCGCAGGCGCTTGGCGCCGTACGTGCGCCGGTTGACGCGGTGCTCGTCCCACCACCTGCCGAACTCGGGCGCGGACTGGCGCAGCTCCGCGACCAGCTCGGCCGTCGCCCGGTCCTCGGGATCGTTGCCCGCCTCCAGCCGGAGGCTCTCGACGGCCACGCGCGCCTGCTCCTCCCAGTCGACGAACAGCGACCGCGCCTCGTCGTCGAGCAGCATCCACCGCGCGTAGTTGCGCCGCGGGGCGGGGAACCGCTCGAAGTCGGTGAACAGCGCCCGGCCCATGCGGTTCTGTGCCAGCACGTCCGACCGGCGGCCGAGCACCAGCACCGGCACGTCGTCCAGCGCGTCGAGGAGCTGGTACAGGCCGGGGCGCACGCGCTGGACGGGACGGGACCGCTGCTGCGGCCTCGTGGTGCCCAGGCCGATCAGGTCGGCGAGGTGGGCCCGCCCCGCCGCATCGAGGTCGAGCGCGCGGCCGATGGCGTCCACGACCGACGGCGACGGCACGATCCGCCGCCCCTGCTCCAGACGCGCGTAGTAGTCGGTGGACACGCCCGCCAGGAAGGCGACCTCCTCCCGGCGCAGGCCGGGCACGCGGCGCACCCGGCCGTCGGCCGGCAGGCCGGCCCGCGAGGCGTCGCACTGGCTGCGGGCGCGCCGCAGGAAGTCGGCCAGCTCGGTGTTCTTCTCGGGCATGTCCTCATTCTGCGCGGCCGGGTCCGTGCGGCGCAGCCGTCTGGGTGGACCTCCGCGTCCTGGTCAGGCGCGACCGAGGTTCCGCCGGGCCCGGTATGCGCCCCCGGAGCGCCTGTTCCGGCGGAAGGCTGGTGGACGTCGGCAGGCAGTGCCGGCATCCACCGCACCACGAAGGAGAACTCCCATGACCTACCCCACCGACCGCCCCGCCACCTGGTTCGTCACCGGCGCCTCCCGCGGCCTCGGCCTCGAGCTGGTGCGCCAGCTCCTCGACCGCGGCGACCAGGTCGCCGCCACCACCCGCTCGACCGAACGCCTCACGACGGCCCTGGCCGGGAGCGACACCACGCGCCTGCTGCCCCTGGCCGTCGACCTGGCCGACCAGGAGCAGGTCACCCGGGCCGTCACGGAGACGATCGACCGCTTCGGCACCCTCGACGTCGTGGTCAACAACGCGGGCTACGGCTACCTCGCCGCGGTCGAGGAGGTCTCGGACGCCGACGCGCGCGCCATGTTCGACGTGCAGGTCTTCGGCGTCTGGAACGTGCTGCGCGCCGTGCTGCCCCACTTCCGGGCGCACCGCAGCGGCCACGTCATCAACGTCTCCTCCGTGCTCGGGCTGCTCTCCTTCCCGGGCTGGAGCCTCTACACCGCCGGCAAGTTCGCGCTGGAGGCGATCACCGAGTCCCTGGCCGCCGAGGTCGCCGACCACGGCATCCGGGTGAACAGCGTGGAGCCCGGCTACATGCGCACCGACTTCCTGCGCCCGGTCTCGGTCGGCCTGCCCGCCGCCACCAGCGACGCCTACCCCGCGATCCGCGAGATGGTCGACCAGCACCTGCACCAGATCCCCGGCACCCAGCCGGGCGACCCCGCCCGGGCCGCCACGGCGATCATCACCGTGGCGACCGGCGGGGACGCGCCCCTTCACCAGCTCCTGGGCTCGGACTCCCTCGCCCTCGCCGACGGCCGCCTCCAGGCCCTGGCCGACGACGTCGCGGCGTCGCGGGCGCTCGCCGTCACGACCGACTACCCCGCCGAGAGCTGAGCACCTCCAGCGCCGCGCCCACGCGCTCGCGTGCCGCCGGGGCCAGCCGTGTCAGCTCCTCCTCGAGGGTGCGCTGGTCGGTCCACTCGCGCAGCGAGCGCAGGGCGCTGGTCCGCCGGCCCGCGAGCTCCTCGACGGTGGCCTGGACCAGCGCGTAGGCCTCGGCGTCGTCGGCGACCTCGCCGAGCGTCGAGCCCAGCGTGACGGGGGCGGGCGCGGGCCGCGTGCGGGGGTCGGCGACGGTCCACTCGTGCCGGCCGGCCCCCACCTCCAGGCGGTCTCCCCCGGGCAGCAGCACCTCCGCGCGGGTGTTCGGCGGCACCACCGCACGGACCACGACCTGCCCGTCGCGGGCCGTCCATCCGGCCTCCGCCGTCCCGTACGGGCTCTCGAACCGGGTCGCCGCGTGGTCGAGCCCGGCGATCGGCACGGGCGCGACCCGCAGCCGCCGGTACCCGTGCGTGCCGGGCGCCAGCCCGGCCACCGTGCGGTGCAGCCAGTCCGCGACGGCGCCGAACGCGTAGTGGTTGAACGACGTCATCTCGCCGGGGTTGATGCTGCCGTCGGGCAGCATGCTGTCCCAGCGCTCCCAGACCGTGGTGGCGCCCATGGTCACGGCGTACAGCCAGGAGGGGACGCCGGTCTGCAGGAGCAGGCGGGCGGCGACGTCGGTGTGACCCGTCGAGGTCAGGGCGTCCTGGACGATCGGGGTGCCCACGAAGCCGGTGCCGATCCGGTAGCCGGCGCGGCGCACGAGCCACGCGAGCCGGTCGCCCATGACGGCGCGCGTCGCGTCGTCGACCAGGTCGAAGGCGATGGCGAGCGCGTAGGCGGTCTGGGCGTCCGACACGACGCGGCCGGACGGCGTCGTGTACTCGCGGACCCAGGCCTGCCGGGCGCGCTCGGTGAGGTCGGCGTACCGGGCGGCGGCCGCGGTGTCCCCGAGCTCGTGCGCGGCCGCGGTGACGAGCTGCAGCGACCGCACCACGTACGCGCTCGCGACGATGTCGGGGTCGGTCTTGGCGCCGGCGGGGTCGTCCGGCGGCGCGTCGGGGTCGAGCCAGTCGCCGAACTGGAACATCCCCTCCCACAGCAGCCGCTCGCCCGACAGGCCGACCAGCACGTCGGCCCAGGCCCGCATGCTCGGGTACTGCTCCGCGAGCGCCCGCCGGTCGGCGAAGCGCTCCAGGAGGGTGGTGGGTACCACGGTCGCGGCGTCGCCCCAGGCGGCCGCGGGCTGGGAGCCGAAGGGCAGCACGAACGGCACCACGATGGGGCAGACGCCGTCGCGTGCGGCCTGCTCGGCGGCGACGTCGCGCAGCCAGGACGCCAGGAAGGCGTCGCTGTCGTAGAGGTAGCTCGCGGTGGGGCCGAAGACCTGGATGTCGCCCGTCCAGCCGAGGCGCTCGTCGCGCTGGGGGCAGTCGGTGGGCAGGGAGACGAAGTTGCCGCGCATGCCCCACACGACGTTCTCGTGCAGCCGGTTGACGCGCTCGTCGGAGCACTCGAACCACCCGGTGCGGCGCATGTCGCTGCTGATCACCACGGCCGTGACGGCCTCCCGGGCCGTCGCGGGGTCGAGCCGTCCGGGCCAGCCGTCCACCTCGGCGTACCGGAACCCGTGGAACGTGAACTCGGGCTCGAACACGTCCTGCCCGCCGGACAGCACGAGGCGGTCGGTGGCCTCGGCGTGCCGCAGCGGGCGGACGCCGAGCTCGCCGTGCTCCAGCACCTCGGCGTGCCGCAGGGTGATCACCTGGCCGGCCTCGCCCGACACGCGCACCCGGAGCCGGCCGACGAGGTTCTGGCCGAAGTCCAGCACGGTGCGCCCCGACGGCGTGGTGATGACGTCCTGGACGCCGAGCTCGTCGACGCGGCGCACGGGTTCGGCCAGGGCGGGCTCGGGCACGACGGCGTCGTCGTCGGTGCGGACGGGCGACCAGGCCGAGTCGTCGAACCCGGGCAGGCTCCAGCCGGGCAGCGCGCGGCGGGCGTCGATCCGTTCGCCGGCGTAGATGCCGCTGGCCGTGACCGGGCCCGCGACCGCGCCGCGCCAGTCCGGGCCCGTGGTCAGCACGCGGGTGGTGCCGTCGGTGAGCACGACGTGGAGCTGCAGGGCCACGGCCGGCTGCTCGCCGTAGAAGGGGCGGGCCTCGCCGTGGAACCCGTAGCTCTCGGTCCACCAGCCGCCGGCCAGCCGCACGCCGACGGCGTTCGCGCCGGGGCGCAGCAGGGCCGTCACGTCGGTCGCCTCGTGCACCAGGCGGTGCTGGTAGGCGGTCCAGCCGGGCTTGAGCACGGCGTCGTCGACGTCCTGCCCGTTGATCTCCACCTGGTAGACGCCGTGGGCCGACGCGTACAGGGTCGCGCTCGCGACCTCGCCGCCCAGGTCGAGCTCGGTGCGCAGCAGGCCCGGGGTCGCGGGCGCGGGTGGTTCGGCGAGCCCCACGAACGGAGCGGTCCACTCGCCGTCGGCCAGGAAGGTGCTGCGCAGGGCGACGGGGGCGCTCCAGGGCGAGGTGCCGCCGTCGGTGCCCGTGACGCGCACCTCCAGGGTGTGCCGGGCGTGCGGGGCCAGGGCGTCGAACGGCCAGGGCACGAAGTGCGACTCGTCGGTGTCGAGGCGGGCGACGTGCTCGCCGTCGAGCCGCACCTCGGCGCCGGCCTGCCACCAGCCGGGCACGTCGCTCTCGACGGTCCAGCTCAGCCGGGGCGTGGGGGTGTCGGCGTACGCGCCGTCGGTGCGGCGCTCGACACGCAGCTCGCGGACGTGGGTGTAGTTGCTCATGCGATGCGAACCTCTCAGCCCTTGACGGCGCCGGACGTCATGCCGGCCACGATCTGGCGGTTGAAGAAGATGTACATGACCAGCGGCGGCACCGTGATCAGCAGGATGTCCATGAACAGCAGGTTGAACTGGCTGACCATCTGGCTCTGGAAGTTGTAGAGCGTGAGCTGGACGGTCGCGTTCTCGTCGCCGGGCAGGAAGTACAGCGGGTTGGTGAAGTCGTTGAACACGTTGACGGCCTGCACCACGACGATCGTGATGATCACGGGCCGCAGCAGCGGCAGCACCACGGTGAAGAAGAGCCGCAGCGGCCCGGCGCCGTCGATGATCGCCGCCTCGTCCAGCTCGCGCGGGATGGTGGCCACGAACGCACGGAACAGCAGGATGCAGAACGACAGACCGAACGTGGCCTCGACGAGGATGAGGCCGGGCATGGTCTTGAACAGGCCGGTCTGCTGCAGCACCCAGATGGTCGGCACCACGGCGGGCGGCACGATGAGGCCCGCCAGCACGAGGAAGTTGACGACCGGGTTGAGCCGGGTGCGGCGCCGTTGCAGCAGGTAGCCGACCATCGCCGCGAGCACCACCATGACCGCGACGCTCACCACGGTCAGCACCGTGCTGTTGACGAACGCCCGCACCACGATGCCGTCCCGCGTGGTGAGCACCTCGGTGAGGTTGTCGAAGAACGCCCACTCCTGCGGCCAGGAGAACTCCAGCCGCGACGCCGACGACGCGTCCTTCGACGCCGTCAGGAAGATGAAGGCGAACGGGACGAGGAAGACCACCACGGAGAGCGCGATGGCCACGATGCCGACCACCCAGGAACCGGTGCGCCTCATCGGTCGACCTCCTTGCGGTTGAGCAGCATCGAGACCGGCACCATCACCGCGGTGACCACCAGGAAGAGGATCACGTTGCCCGCGGTGGACAGGCCGTAGAAGCCGGCCTGGTACTGCTTGTAGATGACGGACCCGATCACGTCGCTGGTGAACCCCGGCCCGCCGCCCGTGGTGGCCCAGATCAGGTCGAACGACCGCAGGCCGCCGATCAGCGACAGGATGATCACCGTGGCGGTGGCGGGCTGGACCAGCGGCAGCGTGATGGAGCGGAACTGCTGCCACCGGCCCGCGCCGTCGACCCGGGCGGCCTCGTAGTACTCCTGCGGGATCGCGACGATGCCCGCGATGTAGATGAGCGTCGCGATGCCGAGACCCTTCCAGACGTCGACCGCCGCGATGGTCAGCAGCGCCTGGTTCGGGTCGGTGAACCACCCCGGCCCCTCGATCCCGAACGCGGCGAGCATGGTGTTCACGACGCCGTCGAACGGGTCGAGCAACGCCTTGAACGTGATGCCGACGCCGATGGTGGAGACCAGCACCGGGAAGAACACCACCGACCGCAGGTAGCCGCGGCCCACGAGCTGCGAGGTGAGCAGCACCGCGAGCGCCAGCCCCAGCACCACCTTGGCGCCCGAGGTCACGAACCCGTAGCTCAGCGTGTTCACGAAGCCGCGGGAGAGCTGCGGTTCGCTGAAGAACTGGACGAAGTTCTCCAGGCCGATGAACTCGGTGTCGAACAGGGTCCAGCGGGTGAGGCTGAACCAGAACGACGCGAACGTCGGCACCGCGAAGAACACGAGGTAGAGCGCCGCGGCCGGCAGGTAGAACCACGACGGGTAGATGCTGCGCTGGGTGGCCGAGGTGGACCCCGCCGTCCGGCGGCGCCTGCCGGTCCGCACCTCGGCGGTGGCCGCCGCTACCATCCCTCGAGGCCGAGCTGACGGGCCTGGTTCTCGACGTCCTGGTCGTAGAACTCGGCGGCCTCCTGCGCCGTCTTGATGCCGGAACCCACCTCGACCGTCACCTTCTCCAGGTTCGGGCCCTTGACCGGGGAGCTGAACTCCAGGGCGTTGGCGGCCTTGCCGGCGTCGAAGTAGGCCTGGATGTCGTCCAGGAGCGGCGGGGCGGAGTCGAGCACCTCGCACGTGCCCGCGTACGGCCCGGCGGGCGGCAGCAGCTCGTTCTGGATCTCGCACCCGGCCTCGCTGTTCGCGAACGCGACGAGCTCCTTGGCCGCCTCCAGCTCGGCGCCCTCGGTGGACCGCGGGACGTAGAGCGCGTTGGGCTGCCAGATGGTCGCCTGCGTGTGCTCGGCGTCCTGCGCGGGCAGCGCGAAGAAGCCGATGTCGTCCACGGCGTCGGGGGTGTTCTGCAGGATCGTCTGGATCACGCTGGAGAGCATCGGGTAGTGCGCGCCCTCGCCCTCGGCGACCATGCGGGCGCCGTCGGGGAACGTGGCGGACGGGAAGTCCTCGTTGAAGTACCCGGCCTCGGCGACCTCCTGCTGGTGCTCGAAGCCCAGCAGTGCGGGCTCCTCGGCGTAGGAGCGCTCGTGTGCCGTGTACTGGTCGGCCCACTCGGGGTCGACGGCGAGCACGTTGGCGAAGTCGCCCAGCACGAAGAGCTGGCTGGTCCAGGTCTCGCCGTAGGTCTGGATGACCGGGGCCACGCCGTCGCCCTCGGCGGCGATGGTCTCGTTGTTCGCCATGAACTCGTCCCAGGTCTCCGGGATCTCCAGACCGAGCTCCTCGTAGAGCGGCTTGTTGTAGACGATGCCGCCCGCGAACGAGGCGCCCAGCGGCGCACCGTAGGTGCCGGCGTCGGTGCTCACCGTCGGGAGGAACTCCTCGGTGAGCGTGCCCACCCACTCCTGGTCGCTCAGGTCCACGAGCGTGGAGTCCGGGTTGAGCGCCTGGAGCAGGGAGCCGGAGTTGTAGTAGAAGACGTCGGCCATCTCGCCCGTGGACAGGCGGGTCTTGACCAGGTTGTCGCCCTCGGTGCCGCCGGGCCGGATCTCGACGGTGACGGAGACGTCGGGGTGCTCCTCCTCGAACGCTGCGGCCAGAGCCTCGGCGGTCTCCGGGTTCGGGGCGTCGTTCGAGGTGAGGAAGGTGATCTCGGTGGTGCCGTCACCCGATCCGCCGGACGAGCAGCCGGCGAGGACGGCGAGCGGGAGCGCCGCGGCGGCCACGACCGCCCGACGACGAAGTGCGCGGTGCATCTCTCTACCTCCTTGTAGAGCGAAAGGATCGTAGAGCGATCTACACTCTGCGGAATGAATCCTTTCAGTGCGCTCACGCTAGCGAGCGCCCTATAGGGTGTCAACCGATCTACAGAATCGGGAACAGAGCCGTGACCTCAGAGCCCCGGGCCGCACGACCGCCGGCCCCCCGCACACCTCCGGCGCCCGCCGGACCGGGGCTGCGCCCCTCGACGATCCAGGACGTCGCCCGCGAGGCCGGCGTCTCCCGCGCTGCCGTGTCCAAGGTGATCCGCAACGCGTACGGCGTCAGCGACCACATGCGCACGCAGGTCGAGGCGGCGATCGAGCGCCTGGGGTACCGGCCCCGGGTCGCCGCGCGGGCGATGCGCGGGGCGAGCTTCACGCTCGGTTTCGAGGTGCCCCAGGTCGGCAACGACTTCCTCACCATGATCGTCGACGGCGCCACCGAGGCCCTGGCCGCCACCCCGTACGAGATGATCATCGCCCCGCTCGGCCGGGACCAGAAGAGCGACGTGGCGATCAACAGCCTCGCGGACCGGCAGGTGGACGGCATCGTGGCCATCTCTCCTCGCGTCGACCCCGCCTGGCTCGACCAGATCGCCGAGCACACCCCGTTGGTGATGATCGGCCGGCACGACCGGTCCGACCGCTACGACACCATCACGGGCGACGACCGCTCGGGCGCCGACCAGGTGATGACGCACCTGCTGGAGCTCGGCCACCGCCGGATCACCCACCTGACCATCCACCCGTCCCGGCCGGAGCCGCCGTGGGCGGGTCAGGCGGGCGACGAGCCCCACGTCGCGCGCACCACCGTCTACCGGGAGCGGATGCTCGCCGCAGGCCTCGGACCGTCGGTGGTGCACACCCTGTTCGACGGCTCCGAGGCGCACGCCGCGACCCGTGCGCTGCTCGCCTCCCCCGAGCCGCCCACCGCGATCTTCGCGGGCAACGACACCCTGGCGATCGGTGTGCTCAGCGCCGTCGCGGAGGCGGGCCTCGACGCGCGCGACGTGTCGGTGGTGGGCTACGACGACGTCCCGATCGCCCGGCACCCCCTCGTCTCGCTGACCAGCGTGGACCAGAGCGGCACCACCCTGGGCCGCGAGGCGGTGCGGCTGCTGCTAGAACGGCTGGCGGGGCGCACCGAACCCGTGCGGTACGAGGCACCCGCCGTGCTGCACGTGCGACGTTCGAGCGCGGCGCCGCGCGAGCCCTGAACGGTGCCGGGCCGACCGCGGGACCGTGGCATTCGGTCACCTGCCCGGACCTCGCGTGAGAACTCGGTCGCTTGCCTCGAGATCGGTCGGTTGAGCGACCGATCTCGAGGCAGCGGACCGATCACGCACCAGCCCGGCAGGACAACCGACCGACCACACACCGCGAACGCGGCCCGTGGCACGCCCGGGGCTCAGGCCGGGGCGTGCTCCGCCGACCAGGACGCGAGCAGGCGCAGCCCCTCCGCCGACGGCGAGCCTGGCTCGGCCGTGTAGACGAGCATGACCTGGCCCGGCTCGGCGGTCAGCGCGAACTCCTCGAAGACGAGGGTCAGCTCGCCCACCACCGGGTGCCGGAACCGCTTGGTGCCGCTGCCGTGGGTGCGGACGTCGTGCGCGGCCCAGAGCCTGCGGAACAGCTCGCTGCGCGTCGACAGCTCGCCCACGAGGTCCTGGATGCCCTTGTCGTGCGGGTCGCGCCCGGCCTCGGCCCGGATGATGGCCACGCACATCTGGGCGAACCGGTCCCACTCCGGGTAGAACTCGCGGGCCGCGGGGTCCAGGAACTGGAAGCGGGCGAAGTTCGGCGTGCGGCCGCCGTCGCCGATCAGCGGTGAGTAGAAGGCGCGCCCCAGCGCATTGGCCGCCACGAGGTCCTGGCGCTGGTCGCGTACCACGGCCACGGAGTCCGTCATGGAGTCGAGCGCCCACTGCAGGC
Organism: Promicromonospora sp. MS192; assembly: GCF_049532985.1. Taxonomy (GTDB): domain Bacteria; phylum Actinomycetota; class Actinomycetes; order Actinomycetales; family Cellulomonadaceae; genus Promicromonospora. The sequence goes on from NZ_CP186693.1 coordinate 3,080,796, forward strand.
TGGACCGCGGCGGTCCCGGACGGGCGGCCCGGCGGCGGCTGCGCCCCGACGACGGGATGCCGTCGGCGGCGCGCGCCAGGTCGAGCAGGTGGGCGTGCTCGGCGTCGTCGAGGTGCAGGGCGCGGGACAGCGCGTCCAGGACGGCCGCCGAGGCACCGCCGAGTGCGCCACGTTCCAGCTTCGCGTAGTACTCCACGCTGACGCCGGCGAGCGCGGCCACCTCGCTGCGGCGCAGGCCCGCGACCCGGCGGTGCGTGCCCGCGGGCAGCCCTGCCGCCTCCGGCGTGAGCCGGGCGCGGCGGGTCATGAGGAACTCGCGCACCTCTGCTCGGTTGTCCATGCCCCCAGGCTAGGTCGGATGCCCCGGCCCGGGGGTGCCCTGTCGGTACACCCCACGCCAGGGACTCCCTGTCCCGGCGACCGGGACGAACACTGAGGAGGTGCCGCCCACCAGGCGGCCTGCCGTCCCGGTGCGATCACCGGAGCAGATCATCGGAGCAGGTCTCCGGAGCAAGGAGTACCACCATGCGTGGAGTAGTCATGCACGCCCCCGGCGACGTTCGCGTCGAGGACCGCGCGGACGCGACGATCGTCGAGCCCACCGACGCGGTCATCCGGGTCACCGCGGCCTGCATCTGCGGGTCGGACCTGTGGCCCTACCGCGGGGTCGAGGCCCTGGACGGTCCGACGCCCATGGGACACGAGTACATCGGCGTCGTCGAGCAGATCGGGGACGAGGTGCGGGACATCAAGGTCGGCGACTTCGTCGTCGGCTCGTTCGTCGCCTCCGACAACACCTGCGAGATCTGCCAGGCGGGCTACCAGTCCCGCTGCATCCACCACGTGATGATGGGCTCGGTGGGCACCCAGGCCCAGTACGCCCGTATCCCGCTGGCCGACGGCACCCTGGTGCCCACGCCCGGCGTCCCCGACGCCGACCTCGTGCCCTCGTTGCTGGCCGCCTCCGACGTGCTCGGCACCGGCTGGTTCGCCGCCGTGGCCGCCGAGGCCGGACCAGGCAGGACCATCGCGGTGGTCGGCGACGGCGCCGTCGGCCTGTCCGCCGTCCTCGCCGCCAAGCAGCTCGGCGCGGAGCGGATCATCGTGTTCAGCCGCCACCCCGACCGGCAGGCGCTGGCCCGTGAGTTCGGGGCCACCGACGTCGTCGAGGAGCGCGGCCGCGAGGGCGCCGCGCGAGTCAAGGAGCTCACCGGTGGGTACGGCGCGCACGGCGTCGTCGAGGCCGTGGGCACCGAGGAGTCGATGTGGCAGGCCATCCGGTCGGCCCGGCCCGGCGGGTACGTCGGGTACGTCGGCGTCACGCACGGCGTCAAGCTCGACGGCCTGAAGCTCTTCTTCACCGGCGTGCACCTGCACGGCGGCCCCGCGCCCGTGCGCCGGTTCCTGCCCGAGCTGATCCAGCTCATCTGGGACCGGAAGATCGACCCGGGCAAGGTCTTCGACCTCACCCTCCCCCTGGAGGACGCCGCCAAGGGCTACCAGGCGATGGACGAGCGGCGCGCCACCAAGGTGCTGCTCACCCTCTGACCTCTCATCCTTCTGGAGGACCATCATGACCACCATCGCCATCGTCGGCGCGGGCCCGGGCCTGGGCGCCGCCGTCGCGCGGAGGTTCGGCGCCGAGGGCTTCGACGTCGCACTCGTCGCCCGGAACCAGGAGCGGCTCCACGCCCTGGCCGCCGGCCTGCGGGACGGCGGCGCCACCGCCCGCGGGTACGCGGCCGACGTCCGCGACCCGCGGTCCCTGGCCGCGGCCCTCGACCAGGCCGCACAGGACCTGGGCCCGATCGAGGTGCTGGAGTACAGCCCGATCCCGCAGCGGGAGTTCCTGCGGCCCGTCCTGGAGACGACCACCGACGACCTGACGGCCGCGGTGGAGTTCTCCGTGCTCGGCCCGGTCACCGCCGTCCGGCAGGTGCTGCCGGGCATGCGCGCGCTCGGGCGGGGCACCGTGCTGTTCGTCAACGGCGGCTCGGGAGCCCGGCCGAACCCGCGGGTCGGCGGGACCTCGATCGCCTTCGCCGGCGAGAGCGCCTACGCCTCGATGCTGCACGACGTGCTGGCACCGGAGGGCATCCACGTCGCCCAGCTCATCATCCCGGGCGCGATCACGCCGGGGCACGCGACCAACGACCCGGCCACGCTGGCGGGCACCCTGTGGGGCATGCACACCGGGCGGGGCGACTTCCGGGTGTTCTCGGAGGAGCTGCCGGCCTGAGTCCGTCCGTTCGTTCGCCCGACCGCGGAACGGCCCGATGTGCTCCGAGGAACGGTCCCCCGCGGAGACGTGTCACTCTGCGTAGACGTTGTCTACGCAGAGTGACAGCGCCTCGCGGGCCAGGCGCGGGCCAGGCGCGGGCCAGGCAGGCCAGGCAGGCCAGGCAGGCCAGGCAGGCCAGGGAGGCCAGGGAGGCTCGCGGGCGTGGAACCGCTCGTCCGCCTTCTGCCGGCTCCGCGCCTCGTCCTTGCGAGGCTCACGCCTCCAGCGGGTCCCCGCCCGGCGGCGTGTTCGCGCGGTTCGTCGCGCGGTCCAGGGTGCGGTCCGGGAGCCAGATGGTGAACGTGCTGCCCCCGGGTCCGTGGTCGCTGTGCCGCAGGTGGCCGTCGTGGCTCTCGGCGACCTGGCGCGCGATGGCCAGGCCGAGCCCGGAGCCGTCCGGCCGCTCCCCCGAGGCGTCGTCGGAACCGTTCGCGCCCCGGTAGAACCGGTCGAAGATCCGGTCCCGGGCCTCGGGCGGGACGCCCGGGCCCTCGTCGGCGACGGCGACCCACGCCCAGCCCTGGCGGCTGCCCACGCCGACCGTGATCACGCTCCCGCCGGGGGCCAGCCGCACCGCGTTGGACAGGAGGTTGTCCACGGCCCGGGCCAGCGCGTTCGCGTCGCCGTAGGCGACCGGCCCGGGATGGGTGCGCTCCGCGATGGTCACCCCGCGCCGGCCGGCCACCGCGCGGTTCTCGCGGACGGCGCCCACGGCGAGCGCCGCCAGGTCCACCTCCTGGTCGGTGAAGGCCTCCGACCGCAGCCGTGCGGTCGCGAGCAGGTCCTCCAGCAGCCGGGACATCCGGCCGGTCGCCGCGAGCACGACGGCGGACGCCTCGGCCCGCTGCGCCCGGTCGGCCTGGTCGTCGGCGAGCACGGCCTCGACGTTGGCCTGCACCACCGTCACGGGGTTGCGCAGCTCGTGGGAGACGTCTTCGATCAGCCGGCGTTCCGCGCTGAAGGCCCGGTCGAGGCGGTCGAGCATCCCGTCGATGGTGTCGGCCAGGGTGCGCAGCTCGTCGTGCGGCCCGGTCGCGCCGATCCGGCGGGACAGGTCGGTGGCGCCGATCTCCTGCGCGGTGCGCGTGATCGCCTCCACCGGCCGCAGCGCACGACCGGCCACCCACCAGCCCACGACGACGCTGAGCAGGAACATCACCGCGAGCGCCACGGCCGAGTAGTCGCGCAGGGTCTGCAGCGCCGTGTAGTTGACGGCGTGCTGCACGGTGTCGAGGTCGGCGGCCTGGAACTGCTCGCCGGGCCGGTAGGCGATGCTGCCGTCGGGCTTCTTCTCGAACCGCTTGACGGTGACCGGGTCCAGCGGCGCGGCCACCATGGTCCGGGACAGGGCGAGGTAGACGCCCGCGAGGATGAGCGCGGTGATGCCGAAGAGCGTCGCGGAGTAGGTCACGGCGAGCCGCATCCGCACGGTCCGCGCCCATCCGGGCAGCCGCGGCCGTACGCGGCGGGCGGACGGCGCCGTGCCGGGCCCGGCCCCGCCGTCGTCGTCGTCGTGCCTCATGCCGGGACGCCCTCGACGGACGCGGGCAGCTCGCGCAGCCGGTACCCGCGTCCGATGAGGGTCTCCAGCGCGGGCTCCTCGCCGTCGAGGGTCAGCTTGCGGCGCAGCGTGCCGACGGTGACGCGCACCGTCTGGGTGAACGGGTCGGCGTTCTCGTCCCAGACGTGCTCCAGCAGCTCCTCGGCCGGCACCACGTACGCGGGGCGGCTCATCAGGTAGCGCAGCACCGCGAACTCCTTGCGGGTGAGCGCGAGCTCGCGGGTGCCGCGCCAGGCGAGCTGCCGGGCGGCGTCGAGCCGGATGGGGCCGTGCGTGAGCACCGCGGCGACCTCGCGTGCCTCGCGGCGCAGCAGCGCGCGGATCCGGGCGGAGAGCTCGATGATCGCGAAGGGCTTGACCAGGTAGTCGTCGGCGCCGACGTCGAGCCCCGTGACGCGGTCGGTCAGCCGACCGCGGGCGGTGAGCATGAGGATGCGCGGCGGGTCGCCCTCGGCGAGCGGCACCTGGCCGGCGCGGACGGCGCGGGTCAGGTCGAAGCCGGTGCCGTCGGGCAGCGTGACGTCCAGGAGCACGAGGTCGTACGGGTTGAGGGCGAGCTTGTCCCGTGCCTCCGCGACCGTGCGCGCGTGGTCGACGGCGTAGCCCTCCCGGCGCAGCGCCACCTCCAGGGCGCTCACCAGGCCCGCCTCGTCCTCCACGATCAGCAGCCGCACAGCAGCACCGTAACCGCCCGGCGCCGCGTCTGACAGGCCCTGCCGGTCCACCCTTTCGGTCGGCTTTCGCTCGGGTTTCCCGCAGTTTTCCCCGGCCTCGGGTGGAGTGGGTGCCATGGACGACCACAGACCCGCCACCCAGGACATCCCCGCCGTCGCCAAGCATCCGCCGCTGCGCCCGCCCGCCGCTCTGCTCGAACGCGCGCTGTTCGAGGTCAAACGGGTGATCGTGGGCCAGGACCACATGGTCGAGCGGATCATGATCGGCCTGCTCTCGCGCGGGCACGTGCTGCTGGAGGGCGTGCCCGGCGTCGCCAAGACGCTCGCGGTGCGCACCCTGGCGACCGTGGTCGGCGGATCGTTCGCCCGGCTCCAGTTCACCCCCGACCTCATGCCGTCGGACATCGTCGGCACCCGGGTCTGGAAGCCGTCGCGGGAGGACTTCGACGTCGAGCTCGGCCCCGTGTTCGCCAACCTGGTACTCGCCGACGAGATCAACCGCGCGCCGGCGAAGGTGCAGTCGGCCCTGCTGGAGGCCATGGCCGAGCGACAGGTCAGCATCGGCGGCCGCACGTATGCCCTGCCCGACCCGTTCCTGGTGCTGGCCACGCAGAACCCGATCGAGAGCGACGGCGTCTACGCCCTGCCGGAGGCGCAGCGCGACCGGTTCCTCCTCAAGGTCGACGTCGACCACGCCGACGAGTTGGAGGAGCTCACGATCGTGCAGCGCATGAGCACGGCTCCCCCGCGCCCGGAACTGCTCCTCGACGCTCCCACGGTGCGCCAGCTCCAGCAGGAGGCCGACCAGGTCTTCGTGCACCACGCGGTCGCGCAGTACGCCGTGACGGTCGTGCTCGCCACCCGTCACCCGCACCGGTACGGCCTGCACCACCTCGACGGGGTGCTGGAGTACGGGGTCAGCGCGCGCGGCACCCTCGGCCTGATCGCGGCGGGCCGGGCGCTGGCCCTCGTCCGCGGGCGGGACTACGTGCTGCCGTCCGACCTGGCCGACCTGGCGCGCGACGTGCTGGCCCACCGGCTGGTGCTGACGTTCGACGCCGCGGCCGACGGCGTGGACCCGCGCACGGTGGTGGACGCCGTCCTGGCGGCCGTGCCCCAGCCGCGCGTGGCGCCCGCCGAGGAGGAGGTGATCGTGCGATGACCGACGCCGCGCGCCGGTTCCGCCGCCTGGACCTGACCGTACGGCGCCGGGTCGACGGCCTGCTGCAGGGCGACGTCGACGGCGACGCCCTGGGGCCCGGCACCGACCCCGAGGAGCTCACGCTCTACCGGCCCGGCGGGGACGTGCGGCGGATCGACTGGAACGTCACGGCCCGTACCGGTGCACCGCACCTGTGGCGGACCCGTGCCCAGCACGAGCTGGAGACGTGGCTGCTGCTGGACCGCAGCCCCAGCATGGCGTTCGGCACCGCGCTCACCGAGAAGGCCGACGTGGCCGAGGAGGTGGCGGCTGCCGTCGGCCTCCTCACCGCGGGCGTCGGCAACCGTGTCGGCGTCGGCCTGCTCGACGCCGCCGGGCTGCACTGGCTGGCGCCGCGGCCCGGGCACGCCGCCGCGGCCGCGCTGACCCGGCTCGCCGCCGCCCCGCGCGAGGGCGGCGTCCCGGTGCCGCTCGCGGACGCCCTGCGCGGGCTCGGGGCGCGGGCCCGGCGCCGCGGGCTGTGCGTCGTGGTCACCGACCTGGTGGTGCCGGACGGGCGCATCGAGCGCCCGTTCGAGTGGGAGGGGCCGCTGCGCCGGCTGACCGCGCGGCACGACGTCCTCGTGGTCGAGGTCGACGACCCGCGCGAGCGGGAGCTGCCGGACGTGGGCGAGGCCGTCCTCGTGGACCCCGAGACCGGCGCGCAGCGCGAGGTCTCCACCTCCGACCCGGAGCTGCGGCTCGCCTACGCCATGGTCGCGGCCCGGCACCGGGACCAGACCGCCGCGGCCGTGCGCGCCTGCCGGGCCGAGCACGTGCGGGTTGCCACCGACCAGGACTGGACGGTGGCGCTGGCCCGGTTCGTCCGGGACCGCGGCCGCACCCACCGACGACGCACCCGGAGGACCCGATGACCTTCACCAGCCCCCTGTTCCTGCTGGCCCTCGTGCCGGTGGCCGCCCTGGCCGTCGCGTACATGGTGCTGCGCCGACGGCGCACGCGCTACGCGGTGCGGTTCGCGACGCTGCCGATGCTCGACCGGGTCGCGCCCGTCCGGCCCCGCTGGCGCCGTCACCTGGCCACCGCCCTGGTGCTGCTCGCGCTGGCCGCCTTCGCCACGGCGGCCGCCGGACCGCAGATGCGCCTCCGGGTGCCGTACGAGCAGGCGACGGTGATCGTGGCCCTCGACGTGTCCGGGTCCATGGAGGCGCAGGACGTGCCGCCCGACCGGCTGACCGCGGCGAAGGCGGCCGCCGTCGAGTTCGTCCGCGACCTTCCGGAGACCGTCCAGGTGGGTGCCGTCGCGTTCGCCGGCGACGCCACCCTGGTCGCCCCCGTCACGGACGACCGCGCCCTGGTGGAGAACGCCATCGGCTCCCTGGAGGCCGACGGCGCCACGGCCATCGGCGAGGCGGTGTTCACCGCAGCCGGCGAGGTGCTCCGGCAGGCGGCGGCCAGCGCCCCGGCCGACCCGGCGGGCGGCACCCCTGGCGACACGACGCGCGGCGCTACGGGCGGCGACCCGGCCGACGACGTCGGCGCGGTGCCGGCCGACCCGATCCCGGCCCGGCTCGTCCTGCTCTCCGACGGGTTCAACACCGCCGGCCGCAGCCCTGCCGACTCCGTGCGGGCGGCCCTGGAGGCGCAGATGCCCGTCTCCACGATCGCGTACGGCACGCCCGGCGGGGTGATCGGGAACGGGGTGCGCACCCAGTCGGCGCCCGCCGACGCCGACTCGCTGCGCCGCCTCGCCGAGGAGACCGGCGGGCACTTCTACAGCGCCGAGAGCGGGGCCGAGCTGGACCAGGTCTACGAGGACATCGGCTCGTCGATCGGCTGGCGCACCGAGACCACGCTCGTCACCACACCGCTGATCCTGCTCGGCCTCGGCCTCGCGGTCGTCGCCACGGCGCTGTCCCTGCGCTGGTTCTCCCGGCTGGTCTGAGCCGTTTTCTCCCGGCTGGTCTGACCCGTTCGACCTGATCCCGTTCGAAGGAGCGCTCCCGTGCCGCACCCCGATTCCCCCGCCCCCGTCCCGCCCGCCGGCCTGGGCCGCCCGGCCGGACCACGCCACTTCGTGCTCGGCGCCCCGGCGGCACCACGTCCGGCGCCGGACGACGTCCCGGCCCGGCGGTCGCCCACGGCGTCCGCACCGTCCGCACCCGCCGCGCCCGCCGTGACCACCGGCCCGCCGCCGGACCGGCCGGCCTCGAACGCGCCCCGCCGTCAGCGTCCCCTGCTGGCACTGGCCACGGCCCTGGCCCTGGGCGCCCTGTTCGGGTCCGCGACGACCGGCGTGGTGACGGGCCTCGCCGTCGGCCCGGACGAGGCGCCGCCGCCCGCCGCGGACCAGGGCACCGGCCTGACCACGACAAGCGCCGCCCAGCGCGTGCTGCCCAGCGTGGTGCAGGTCCGGGCAGGGTCGCGTGGCGGTTCCGGCGTGGTCCTCGACGACAGCCACGTGGTGACCAACGGCCACGTGGTGGTCGGCAGCACCAGCGTCGAGCTGATGCTCGACGACGGCCGCACGGTCGCCGGGCGGGTGCTCGGGGCCGACGAGCGCAACGACATCGCCGTCGTCGAGGCCGACCTCGGGCCCACGCCCGCCGCGGCGCTCGGCAGCAGCGCCGCGCTGCGCATCGGCGACCCGGTGATCGCCGTCGGCTCCCCGCTCGGGCTGACGGGCAGCGTGACGGCGGGCGTGGTGAGCGCCGTCGACCGTAGTGCGGGCGGCTTCCCCGGGCCGATGGTGCAGACCGACGCCTCCATCAACCAGGGCAACTCCGGCGGCCCGCTGGTCGACCTGCGCGGTCGTGTGGTGGGCATCAACACGGCCATCGCCACGATGGGCGGCTCGGGCAGCATCGGCATCGGGTTCGCCGTGCCCATCGACCGCGCGGCCGACGTCGCCGACCGCATCATCCGCGGGTCGTGACGCCTCCGGCCACGGGCTCGGACCCCGGCGCGGGCACAGGCAACCCCTGCGCCCGTGCCGACAGGTCCTGCCAGTCCGCCCACGTCCGGAGCCGGTCCGCGTAGACCTTCTGCAGCAGCCCGTGGAAGCCCTGGCCGAACAGCACCCGCAGGGGCGGGTTCTCGGCGTCGACGAGGGTGAGGAGTGCCTGCGCGGCGGCGGCGGGGTCGCCCGCGGGCTGGTCCCGGGTGAACTCGGCCAGGCGACGGCGCAGCCCGTCGTAGGCCGGGTCCGGCGCGGAGACGTGCCCGTTGTCGAGCGGGTCCGGGTTCTTGCCGCCCCGTGTGGCGTACCCACCGGGCTCGACGATGGTCACCTTGATCCCGAACTCGGCGACCTCCTGCGCGAGCGACTCGTTCAGGGCCTCCAGCGACCACTTGGACACGTGGTAGGCGGCCCCCAGCGGCATGGCCAGGAGACCGGCCGCCGACGACATCTGGACGATGTGCCCGCCGCGCTGCTCCCGCAGGTACGGCAGCGCCGCCTGGACCACCCAGAGCGCCCCGAACACGTTGGTCTCGAGCTGGTCGCGCACCTCCTGCTCCGTCAGCTCCTCGACGGCGCCGACCTGCGCGTACCCCGCGTTGTTCACCACGACGTCGAGGCGGCCGAAGCGCTCGTGCGCCCGCCGTACGCCGGCGTGGACGGCGTCCCGGTCGGTCACGTCGAGCCCGAGCGGCAGCAGCGCGTCGCCGTGGGCCGCGACCAGGTCGTCCAGGGTCGACGTGTCCCGGGCTGCGGCGGCCACCCTGTCGCCCCGGGCGAGCGCGGCCTCCACGAAGGCGCGGCCCAGGCCGCGCGACGTACCGGTGACGAACCAGGTCTTGGTCATGATGTGCTCCCGTCCTGCGGTGGATGCTCCGTACACCCAGACGACGGCGGGGCGGGCGAGAAGGTAACAGCGGGCGTCACGCGGGCGTGGCCGGGAGGTCGACGGCCAGCCCGTGCGGGTCGAGCACCGACACCATCTCCACGATCCGCCCCTGCTCGACGGTGCACGACATCACGGCCTGCGCCGTGCCGTTCGCGCCCCAGACCACGATGCCCGGCTCGCCGTTGACCAGGACGCGGCGTGCGGTCGCCCGCGCGTGCACGGCCTGCTGCGCCTTGGCGGCCACCTCGGTCGCCCCGATCCGGACCACCACACCGTGCGGCGTGTGCGCACGCCAGACCACGTCGGGGTCGAGCACACGCAGCAGCCCGGCGAAGTCGCCGTCGCGCGCTGCGGCCAGGAACGCGTCGACCGCGGCGCGCTGCCGTTCCCGTGCGCCGCGGGACCGCTCGACACCGCGCACCTTGCGGCGTGCACGGCTCGCGGTCATCTTCGCCGCGTCCGTGGACTTGCCCAGGATCGAGCCGACCTCGTCGAACGGCAGCCCGAAGACGTCGTGCAGCACGAAGGCCAGCCGCTCGTCGGGGCCGAGGCTGTCGAGCACTACGAGCAGCGCCAGTCCGACCGAGTCGGCCAGCAGGGCGTCCTGCTCGGGCGTGCCGGCGTCGTCCTCGGTCACCACGAGCTGCGACAGCGGCTCGTCGTGCGGCACGGCAGGCCGGGCCCGGCGCGCACGGAGCATGTCCAGGCACACCCGGCTCACCACCGTGGTCAGCCATGCGGCGAGGTTGTCGATCGTGGCCGGGTCCTGGCCGGACAGACGCAGCCACGCCTCCTGCACCGCGTCCTCGGCGTCGGCGGGCGAGCCCAGAATGCGGCGCGCCGCGGCGACGAGCCGTCCTCTCTCCTCCTGGAACGCCGCGGCCACGGCGTCCTGGGCACGGGATCCGGTCATGCGAGCACCTCTCTCGGGTGGGTGACGTCACCCCGTACGACGGACGGCACCCGGCGAAGGTAACGACGGGCACCGACCGGTCACAGCGGCACCACGAAGAACCTCCCCCAGGCGACGAACGCCGCGAGCGCCAGGTAACCCGCCGTCAGAAGCACGAGCCGGGGCTGACCGAGCCGACCGTGGGTGATCATCGCACCGACCATGAGCACCACCCAGCACAAGGCGGTCACCGGCACCAAGACGGGCGCGACGTCGAGCACCGCGGGCAGGACCAGGCCCACGGCCGCCAGCAGCTCGAGCACGCCGAGCGCCTTGACGAAGCCGGTGCTCGCGCGGGACGTCCAGCTCGCGGGGTGCGCGTCCAGCCTGGCCTTGGGGAAGAACGTCTTGCTGGTGCCGCCCAGCAGCGCCACCGCCGCCAGCAGCCCGGTGGCGATCCAGAGGGTCAGGTTCACGAGGCTTCTCTCCTTGGTCGGACCGGGCGCCGGCCGTGTCCGGCGCCGTCGACCCCCTCGACGAGACGGACCCTGCCCGACGTGACGACCAGCGGGAACGCGCGCTGCCCACCGCGACGGGCCGACCCGCAGCAGCGGGCACCACCCCGGCCGCAGCACCTCAGCGCACCCGCTCGCCGGCCCCCTCGAGGCTCCGGACGGCCGTGGCGACGCCGTCCTCCTCGCGCATCGCCGCCGCCACGCGCCCGGCCTCCGCCCGGGCCCGGTCGCTCAGGGCGTGCTCCAGCGCAGCGGCGAGCCGGTCGGCCGTGAGCCGCTTCTGGGGTACCGGGGCCGGGCCGACCCCGAGCCGTTCGACCCGCCCGCCCCAGAACGGCTGGTCCGCGACGAAGGGGCAGACGACCTGCGGGGTCCCCGCCGCGAACGCAACGCCCGTGGTGCCCGCCCCGCCGTGGTGGACGACAGCGGCGACCCGGGGAAACAGTGCCCGGTAGTCCACGTCTGTGACGGCGTGGACGTGCTCCGGCAGGTCCCTGGTGTCCAGGCCGCCCCAGCCCGCACCGACCACCAGGCGACGGCCGGTGCGCCGCACCGCCTCCAGGACGGTGGCCGTGGTGGCCGCCGGATCGGCACCCGCCATCGACCCGAATCCCACGAACACGGGCTTCTCCCCCGCGGCCAGGAACGCCTCGGTGCCGGCGCGCAGCGGAGCCGGCGGCCCGGCCAGGGTCCAGTACCCGGTGAGCTCCGCCTCGCCGGGCCAGTCGGCCGGCCGCGGCAGCACCGCCGGGCTGATCGCGTGCAGCACGCGGGCGCGGCCGCCGTCGGCCGCCCGGGTGGGGTCGTGCCGGCCGGGCCGGCGCGACAGGTGCAGCTCGTCCCGCCGCCAACGGTCCACGACGTAGCCGAACATGGTGGTGGTGCTGCGCATGCCGAGGAACGTGGCCCGGTTCAGCGCCCGGGGCAGGCGCCCCGCGACCTCGACCCCCGGCCAGGCGAACTCCCGGGTCGGCACGTACATCGGGATCGGCAGACCGAGCACGGCCGGGACGCCGAGGGCCTCGGCGACGTGCTGCCCGGCCACGATCTGCCCGTTGTGCACCACGAGGTCCGCGCCGGATGCCCGCGCCACCGCCCAGGAGTCCTCCAGCACCCTGGTGAACATCGCCGCCATGCGCGGCATGAGCGCCAGCCGGGCACGGATCCCGCCCTCGAGCACCGCCCCGGCCCCGTCACCGTCGAGGAGGCGCATCGGACCGTCGTCGACGCCGGCGAACGGCACGCCGTGGTCGCTGACGAACTGCTCGAACCGGTGGGGCGCCACCACGAGCGGCTCGTGCCCCGCCGCCACCAGACCCTGGGCCAGGGCGACGAACGGCTGCACGTCGCCACGGGTACCCAGGGTCATCACCAGGACCTTCATCGGGTCGCCTCCCCGTTCAGCACATATGAAAACACGTGACCATGTTTGTTTTCACGACGCTAGCGCTCCGGGCACGGCGCGTCAACGCGCGGTCCGTCCGGCCGGTAGAGTCTGGAAACAGGAATCACACGCGTTTTCAAGGGGTGACGACGATGCCGGTGGCGTTCAGCGAGGCCGAGCGCGCGCGGATCACCGCCTCGCTCCGGGAGTCCGGGCGGCGGCTGTTCGCCACCGAGGGCCTGCGCAAGACGTCCCTGGCGGCACTGGTGGCCGACGCCGGGATCGTGAAGTCCACGTTCTACACGTTCTTCGACTCCAAGGAGGCCCTCTACCTCGACCTCCTGCTCGAACAGGCCGGGCAGACCCGCCGTCGCACCATCGAGGAGGGCCTGCACCGCGGCACCGACGCGCGGGACGCCCTGCGCCGCTTCCTGCGCGCCTCGGTCACGATCCTGGAGGACGACCCGCTCTACCGCAGGCTCGTGACCCACCCCGACGAGATGGCGCTGGTCGTCGGCAGGGTCCGGCCCGAGGACGCACGGATGCCGGGTGACGAGCCCGCCCCGGTGGAGTTCGTCAACGAGCTCGCCGACTACGTCGCGGAACAGCAGGCGGCGGGCACGATCCGGGGCACCGACCCGGCCGTCGTCGTCGGCGCGCTGCGCGCGGTGCTGCTGCTGCCCCTGCACGCGGCCGAGTTCGGCGACCGGTACGCCGACGTCCTGGACCTCACCATCGAGTCGCTCACCGCGGGGCTCACCGCCGGGCCGCGCTGAGGCCGGTGGCGGGCGTCACTGACCCCCGCGTGCCGACCAGGTAGGGTCTTACCCAGGGTGTGCCGGGAAGTCTGGTCGGCGTGGACCGGTCGACGGCTGGTCCGCTGCGCCGACCCTCGAGGAGCCCCGTGCCCCACACCACCACCCTGCCCCAGCGCGTACGCACCTGGGTCTCCCGCGAGACCACTGGAGGCGCGCTGCTCATCGGAGCCGCGCTGCTGGCCCTGCTGTGGGCCAACTCCCCCTGGCGCGAGGCGTACACCGCGCTCTCCGAGACCGTCGTGGGCCCCGCCTGGATCGGGCCCCTGCACGTCCACCTCGACCTCTCGCTCGCGGCGTGGGCCGCCGACGGCCTGCTGGCGATCTTCTTCTTCGTGGTGGGCGTGGAGCTCAAGCACGAGTTCGTCGCCGGGAGCCTGCGCAACCCCAAGGAGGCCGGGGTGCCCATGGTGGCCGCGGTGGGCGGCATGGTGGTGCCCGCCGCGATCTACGTGGCGGTGCTGCTCGCCTTCGGCGACACCGGCGCCCTGCGCGGCTGGGCCATCCCCACGGCGACCGACATCGCCTTCGCGGTCGGCGTGCTCGCGATCTTCGGCCGGGGCCTGCCCGTGGCCATCCGCACCTTCCTGCTGACCCTGGCCGTGGTGGACGACCTGCTGGCCATCGTCGTGATCGCCGTCTTCTACACCGAGCAGATCCACTGGTGGGCCCTGGCCGGCGCGCTGGTCTGCGTGACGCTGTTCGCCTGGCACGTGCGCTCGCGCACGCCGCGCTGGTTCGTGCTGCTGCCTCTGGCGCTGGTCGCCTGGACGCTCATGCACTCCTCCGGCGTGCACGCGACGATCGCGGGCGTGCTGCTCGGCTTCACCGTGCCCGCGATCGCCCGCCACGGCGAGACGACGTCGCGCACACACTCGTTCGAGCACACGGTCCGGCCGTTCTCCCAGGGTCTCGCGCTGCCGCTGTTCGCGTTCTTCGCGGCAGGCGTCACCCTGGTGGACGGCGACGGTGCGGGTGCCCTGATCGGCCAGCCGGTGGTGCTGGCCATCACGGCCGGGCTCGTGCTGGGCAAGCTGGCCGGGATCCTCGGCGCCACCGCCGCGATCACGCGGCTCACCCCGCTGCGCCTGCCCGACGGCATCGGGGTGCGCGACCTGCTGCCCGTCGGCTTCCTGGCCGGCATCGGCTTCACCGTGTCGCTGCTGATCAGCGAACTGTCCTTCACCGACTCGGAGCACGCCGACGGCGCGAAGATCGCCGTGCTGTGCGGGTCGGTCGTCGCGGCCCTGCTCGGCGCCGTCGCCCTGCGCTGGGACGCGCGGCGGGCCCGCTCGTCGGACATGAACCTCGACGGCCGGCCCGACCCCGTGGGCGGTTACATCGGCGACGCCGAGGACCGCGAGAGCCACTGAGCAGACCGTTGCCACGCCACAATGTTAGTGACTAACATTGTGGCGTGGTCACCCCTCGGTCCCTGCGCACCCGGGCTCGCATCCTCGACGCGGCGCTCGACCTCTTCGAGCGTCAGGGCTACGCCGCCACCACGGTGAACCAGATCGCGGACGCCGCCGGGGTCACCCCCATGACCTTCTTCCGGCACTTCCCCACCAAGGACGCGGTGCTGGTCACCGACCCCTATGACCCGCTCATCGCCGAGGCAGTGGGCGCCCAGCCGGTGCACCTGCCCCCGCTGGAGCGCACCCGGCTCGGCCTGCTCGCCGCGCTCGGCGACATCACCCCTACCGAGGACGCGACCGCCCGCCGGCGCGTGGCCCTGGTCGCGGCGTCGCCCGCGCTGCGCGCCGCCGTCGTCATCGGCACCGAGGCCACGCAGGAGGCGATCGTCCAACGCCTCGTGGCCGACGGCGTCACGCGACTGGACGCGAGCATCGCGGCCTCCGCGTGCCTGGCCGCCACCACCGCCGCCCTGCTGGCCTGGGCCACCGAGCCCGACGACGTCACGCTCGCCCACCTGGTCCGGCACGCGCTGGCCCAGCTCGCCCCGGCGGGAGCCGCGCGATGACCGCGCCGGCCCTCGTGCTCGACGGCGTCTCGCGCACCTTCGGCGGCCAGGTCGCCCTCGACGACCTCACCCTGCGGGTCGACGGCGGCCGCGTCACGGCCCTGATCGGCCTCAACGGCGCGGGCAAGACGACGGCGCTGCGCACGCTGGTCGGCCGCCTGCACCCAGGTCACGGTACGGCCCGGGTGCTGGGCCACGACCCGGCCATGCTGCCCGCGGACGCCGCGGCGCGGTTCGGGCACGTCGTCGGCGCACCCCTGGTGTACCCGGAGCTGACCGTCACCGAGAACCTGCGCTGCGCTGCGCGCCTGCACGGGCTGGGCCGCACCGACGCCGCCGGCACGGCACGCGAGGCGGTCGACCGGCTGGGGCTCGCGCCCTGGCGGGACGCACGGGCCCGCGCGCTCTCGGCCGGAAACCTCCAGCGGCTCGGCATCGGGTGCGCGACGCTGCACCGCCCGGCCGCCCTCGTGCTCGACGAGCCGACCAGCGCGCTGGACCCGCAGGGCGTCGTCCTGGTGCGCGGCCTGATCCGGGACCTGGCCCGCGACGGCGCGGCCGTGCTGGTGTCGAGCCACCACCTGGACGAGGTGTCGCGCGTCGCGGACGAGATCGTGGTGCTGCACGCCGGGCGGGACGTGGGCCGGCTGGAGCCGGGCGGTGCCGACCTGGAGCAGCGCTTCTTCGCCATGGTGCTCGACGCGGACACGCGCGCCGGGACCAGCCACGACACCGGGGCCCCGGCCGGCGGGACCGCCCACGCGACCAGGACCGGGAGCCCCGCATGACCACACCAACCGTGCCGACGTCAGCCGGGCCCGCCCCTACTCGGCCTGCGTCCCCGCTGCCCGCGGCCCTCGCCATCGAAACCCTCAAGCTCGGCCGCTCGGTCGTGGCCCGGCTGGCCACCGCGCTCCTGGCGGTGCTCGTCCCGGCGGCCGCCGTCGGCATGGTCGCGCTGGCCAGGTCGCCGCAGGCGGGCGGCCCCACGGCGGCCAAGCTCACCGACTACGCCACCGGCGACCTGGCCACGACCCACCTGACGGTCTGCGCCCAGGTGCTGTCCGTCGCGGCGCTGGCCGCGGGCGGGTTCTTCGTCGCGTCGTCCTTCGGGCGCGAGCTCGAGAGCGGCACGGCCGGCGCGCTGTTCGGGCTCGCCGTCCCGCGCAGCACGATCGCCCTGGCGAAGTGCCTGGTCACGCTCGCCTGGACCACGGCGTCCGTGGTGCTGACCGTGGGCCTGTCGGTGGCCGCGTCGGCGGTGGTGACGGCGGCCTCGGGCGCCTCGTTCGGCGCCTGGCGGGAGGCCGGCGTCGCAGTGGTCGCCGGACTGCTGGGCGGCGGCCTGGCCCTGCCGTTCGCGTGGGTCGCCACCGTGACGCGCAGCCAGCTCGCGACGGTCGGGGCGCTGGTCGGCGTCGTCGCCCTCACCCAGATCGTGGTGCTGCTGGGCGGCGGCTCCTGGTTCCCGTACGCCGCGCCGTCCCTCTGGACGGGGATGGGCGGGCCCGACGCCGCGGCCGCCGTCGGGCTGCCGCACCTGCTCGTGGCGGCCGCCGTGGTGCCGCTCGCGGTGGGCGCAGTGGTGCGGGCGTGGCGGCGGCTGACCAACGTGTGAGGCGGGTGCAGGGGTCGCGTGCGTCACCGGCAGGTGTGCCGGGAAACGGCTGCGCTCAGGCCCGGAGACCCCAGAAGGCCAGGACCTGCGCCAGGCTCAGGACGACCGAGACGGCCGCCACGACGCCGGCGACGCGACACACGTCGCGACCCTCCGGACGCCCGAGCCGTTCCGCCCTGCGCCCGTACCACGCCGCGGCGCAGCACGGGACGACGAGCACCAGGAGCGCGGGCACGGTGGCCCGGAGCTCGACCACGGCGGGGAGGCCCGGGTTGCCGTCGGGGTGCCATCCCTGGGCCGTCAGCAGCACACCGCGCAGGAAGATCCCGAGCGCGAACGCCGCGGGTGCCAGCGCCAGGAGCACCCAGCCGGCACGCAGCATCCGCCGGGCCACGTAAGGAGCCACCGGCCGGGCCGGGGACGGGGAACGCACGGATCCCGACATGACGCCCGCCCTCCTGTCCGCTGCGCCGCGTCGCGCCGGCGCACTGCCAGGCTGCACGCCCCCACGACGCTCGCGGCAGGGCCAAGGACCATCGGCACACGGGACCTTCGGCCCGGTTCTGGTCCGCTCTGCGAGACGGCGGCATCTCGCGGGTGACTCGGCCGACCAGGACGACGGCGCCTGAGGTCTCCCCGTCCGGGCCGACGGCGTGACGGTCGGCAGCGCGAGGACCTGGCGGGAGAACGGCGGGGAGCTGACTGCTCCCCGCCGTGTTCTCTGGTCGGGCTGACTGGATTCGAACCAGCGACCCTCTGCTCCCAGGTGGGTGCATCGCCAACCCGTACCGGCAACCCGCGGGTTCGTGGTCGTCCTTCCGCTCTCACTGTTTCCACGGCCGGCGTTTCTGCAGGTGGCAGCGACTCACGTCTGTCTCTGGTGACTCTGGCCCGCGATGTGTGCGGGGTGAGAAATCACCCTCGTGAGCGCAAGCGTAGTCCGTTGGTGACGGTCAGCAGCGGCTGAATCCGTCGGGTTTCTGTCGGGGGTCGAGTACGGCCCGCACCCGCGAGGATCACGAAAGGCCACCCGGGGGTCTGACCGTCGTACGCTCGCTCACGGCATCGAGCGCGAGTGCTCATATGCGCGTTCGTCTCAGGTGTCCACGACGCAGCGCGATCAGCAGTGCTCCGCCGAGGCCCAGGCTGAACGCGACCGCCAGGAGAGAACCCACTCCCGACGCACCCGTCGCTGCCAGGACGCCGCCCGCAACCTCCGGCCGGTCGGCACCCGGCGACGCCGGAGCATCGGCTTCCGGGTCCTCCGTGCCGTCACCTGTCCCTGCAGCCAGCTGGTCGCCATCAGGACCCTTGCTTCCGGACCCACCAGGCTCGTCGGTCTCAGGCCCTTCGTTCTCAGGGCCCTCGGTCCCCGGAGCGCCGGACGGATCATCGGCGCCGGGCTCCTCGGTGCCCGGGTCCTCGGCGCCCGGGTCCTCGCTGCCCGGATCGTCGTCGGGCGCCTGGGTCACGTTCAGCGCAACCGGTTCGGACGGCCCGTAGGCGACCACGCCGGCCGGCGTCACCGGTGCGGCGCGATACTGCGCGCCCTCGTCGCCGATCCCCGCCTCGAAGGTCAGCACCGGTCCCGTGCGGCCCTCGACGACGGTGAACTCCTCCAGGCCCGGTGCCTTGCGCTCCCAGCGGTAGTCGGTCAGCACGGTCGTCGGCTCGACGTTCGCCGTGAGAGTCACGACGTCGCCCTCGACGTAGGTGGTCTCGCCCGAGACGGTGACCTTCTGCCGTGCAGGAGAGCCGTGGTCGTCGACGTGGATCGTGCGGGTCTCAGAGATCACCGATGGTGTGACCGGGTCGGCGTAGTCCAGGACGGCTCGGAGCTCGACGCCGTCGAGCGCCTGCTCCGCGACCACGTCGTAGCGGTTGTCCTCGACTCCGGTCATCTGCGTCCACGCGTCCGACCCGGGCCACTTCCACTGCCACTGCAGGTCGTCGCCCGCCACGGGTTGGGGGTCCACGGTCAGCCCGAGGCTGATCCGGTCTCCCTGGTGGTAGTGCTCGGAGAGGGTGCCGAACTCGAGGATCTGGGAAGTCAGGTCGTCGGTCACGTTCACCGTGTACTCGGGTGACTGCTGGGCGAGCGCGCCGTTGTTGTAGACGTCGAGGCGCAGCGTGCCGCCGTGGTGCTCCGCGAGACGGAGAGGCGGTCCGGTCATGGCGCCGGTCTGCTGCTGCTCGGTGCCCCAGAGCTCGGTCGACTCGCCCTGGGTGAACCGCCAGGTGTAGGTGAAGTCGTCTCCCGCGCGCTCGGGGTAGACAGTGGCGTCCATCGTGACGGTGCCGCCCTCGCGGTAGAGGTTGCGGTGGCCCGTGACGTTGAGCTCGCGGTGCCCGGTGGTGACGGTGTGGAAGCCGGAGCGGGCGATGGCGATGCCGTCCTTGACGATGCTCGCGGTCAGGGGCCCGTAGTACGGCTCCGTCTGGTCGGGGTTGACCTTGGAGCGGAGGCGGATCGTGGTCCGGTTCTCGTCCGGGTAGGTCGCTTCCCAGGACCACTCGCCGATCTCCGCGCCGAAGAAGGCACCGTACGGCAGGAAGCCCCAGGTGATCGACTCGCCCGGCCCGAGCTCGCGGCCGCTGAGGGTGTACTCGATGACGTCTCCGGGCAGCAGCGGGTCGTGATGTCCCTCGGTCACGGTGACGACGGGCGTGGCCCCCTGGTTCTCGACGACGATCGGCACCCACGGGGACTCCGCGAGGGTCGTCCGGGTGCCGGGATCGTAGACGGTGACGCTGATCTCGGTGTCGTCGGCGAGCGCGTCGAGCTCGCGCGTGAAGGACGTCGCGGTGGAGCCCTGCGGTATCACCGTCGAGTCGAAGCCCTGGGTGCGCAGCCGCCAGCGGAAGACCTGGTCCCCCTGGAGCGTGGCGCCCACCACAGTCGCGGTCATCGTGTCACCGGGCCGGTAGGAGTCCGCGACGCCGACGATGCCGAACTCGGCACCGGAGCCGTCCACCACCGTGACCTCGACCGGTTCCGAGGTCGAGCCGGTCGTGAAGTTAGCGACCACGGGTACGAACACCGCCGTCAGGGAGCGGGTCCCGACACCGAGGTCGGGCACCTCCAGCTCGGCCTCTCCCGTGTCGGACACCTCGGCGTGGCCGAGTGCCCTCGTGCCGTCGCGGAACTCGACGTACCCGTCCACCCCGGCAGGAGCCACCCGCGCGGACAGGGACAGCGGGCTGCCCTGGACGATCTCGGTCGCCGACGCCGTCAGCCCGGTCGTGGTCTCGACCGTCTCGGGCAGCCCACCGACGACGAACGTGTAGACCTCGCTGTCGGTGACCGGCTCGCCGCCGATCGTCGCGGTGCCCTCGACGGTCAGCCGGTAGGTCCCCGGGCGGGTGAAGGCCCAGTTGGCGTGCAGGTGGGTGCGGCCGACGGCGAACTGGGCGATGCCTTCGTCCGACGACCACATCCGGGTCAGCCCGGCGCCCGCACCTCGCCACACCTCGACCTGCCCGCCCTCCGGGGCCTCGACGGACGTGAGGCGGAAGGTCGTCGCGTTGTCGTCGACGCCACCGGACGGGACGGACTCGGTCGAGAACCCGGGCCAGAGCTGCGTGTACCCGTCGCCGCCGGACGGGTTGGACTCGGGCGCGATCCACGCGGTCTCCCCCGCGGGGCCGACGAACTCGTACCCGGCGGGGATGGTCTGCCGGGCCGCGTCGTCCACGTGGAACAGCGTCTGCGCGGGATCCAGGCGGGTGCCGTTGCCCTCCGGCAGGTCCGCCCGGGTGCCCAGCGTGAACCGCCCGTCGTCGAGGAACGTGGAGACCGCGTCGGTGTGCACCTTCTGCAGCACCCGGTACTCGGTCGGTCGCGGAGCGGGGCCCTCCGCGGCGTGCGCCGCGGCCACAGGGGCCGCGAGCGCGGCGGCGACGCCGACGGCGAGGGCTGCCGCGGTGCGCCGTCGCCGGCCGGCGCCGGTGCCACGCCGCAGTGGCGTCCGTGCGGCCTCCTCGGACCGGCGGCGGAGTGCCAGGGGGGTCATGGTGAAACCTCTCTCGTGCGGGTCGTCGCGCGGGCCACCGCGCCGTGCCGGGGTGCGAAGAGCCAGGCCAGGAGGAAGACGGCGGTCGCGACG
Source organism: Promicromonospora sp. MS192 (assembly GCF_049532985.1). Taxonomy (GTDB): domain Bacteria; phylum Actinomycetota; class Actinomycetes; order Actinomycetales; family Cellulomonadaceae; genus Promicromonospora. The sequence goes on from NZ_CP186693.1 coordinate 3,101,636, forward strand.
AGCACGATCGTGCCGCCCACCGGGAGGTCCAGGCTCCACGACAGGTACAGGCCCACCAGGGCCGAGCCGCCGCCGATCGCCGGGCCGAGCAGCATCATCGGAGCGAGCCGGTCCGTCAGGAGCCGGGCCGCGGCCGCCGGGGTGACGAGCAGCGCGAGGACGAGCACGTTGCCGATGGTCTGCACCGAGATCACGATCGCGGCCGCCACCACGACGTACAGCAGCAGGTCGAGCCGTAGTACCGGCAGGCCGAGCGCCCGCGCAGTCTCGCGGTCGAGGCTGACGGCCACCAGCTCCTTGTGGAACAGGAACAGCACGGCCATGAGCACCAGCCCGACGACGACGGCGACGGTCACGTTCTCGTCGGGAATGCCGACGATGGAGCCGAACAGGAAGTCCTGGAGCGACCCCGCGTACCCGGGGGCGGCCGAGATGATCACGATGCCGAGTGCGAAGGCCGCGACGAAGAAGACGCCGATCACGGAGTCCTCGCGCAGCCGCCGGTTCTGCGCGAACAGCGCGACCAGCAGCGCCGTCGTCACGCCCGCGACGGCGCCGCCCAGCACGAGCGACCCCTGCAGCACGAACGCCACCGCGAGCCCGGGGAACACGGCGTGGGCCACGGCGTCGCCGATGAACGCCATGCCGCGCAGCACCACGTGCGTACCCACCACGCCGCACACCACGCTGGAGAGCACCGCCATGAGCAGGGCCTTGGGCAGGAACGCGAGGTCGGGGTTGAGCAGGTCGTTGACGAAGTCGACGGGCGAGATCATGCGCGTTCCTCTCCGTCCGGTCCGGCGTCCGGCTGAGCGTCCGGTGGAGCGTCGGGTGCGTCGTCCGACCGGGACCGTGCGACCCTGCCGATCGCTGCCAGGAGCGGGGAGCCCGCCGAGACCCCGAACGCCGCCATCCAGGGCTCGGGGCTGCCGAGCTCTGCCGGGGTGCCGGAGGCCACGACGGTGCGGTTCAGCAGGTACAGCCGGTCGGTGGCGTGCACCGCGCCGATCAGGTCGTGGTTCGTCATGACGACGGCTCTCTTCTCGCTCGCCAGCTCACGGAACAGGGTCGTGAGGTGTTCCTGCGTGGGCACGTCCAGGCCGGTGAACGGCTCGTCCAGCAGCAGGACCCGGGGGTCGAGCGCCAGGGCACGGGCGACGAGCACCCGTTGACGCTGCCCGCCCGAGAGCTCTCCGACGGGCCGACGGCGCAGGTCGGTCATCTCCACGCGGTCCAGGGCGCGGCGCACCTTCCGGAAGTCCTCGGCGCCGGCACTGCGCAGCCAGCCGATCCGTGCCACGCGCCCGGTCAGCACCGCCTCCTCGACCGTGGCCGGGAAGTCCCAGGCGAACTCGTGCCGTTGCGGCACGTAACCGATGTCGCCGGCGGCCGCGTGCCGCGTTCGCCCGGCCCGCCGACGAGCCTCCCGCACGGCACTCCCCGCGACGCTGATCCGGCCCGACGACGGCACCAGGCCCAGCACGGCTCGCAGCAGGGTCGTCTTGCCGGCACCGTTCGGGCCGACCAGGCCGACCAGCTCCCCCTCGGACACACCGAGCCGGACGTTCTCGAGCACGCGGCGCCCGCCGAGCGCCACGGAGAGGTCGTCCACCTGGAGAACCGGCGGTGCCGCGGACGGCGCCGGCGCCGCGGACGTACCCGTGGCCGTGGCCGTCATCGCCCGGCCTCGGCGTCCTGGTCCGCGACCGCCCGTGCCCGCCGGGCGCGTACGGCACGCAGGACGAGGAACAGTACGAGGAGCAGGCCGGCGGGCACGGCCCACCAGAGCAGCGTGCTGCCGCCGTCCGACGCCCCGTCTGCCTGCGGGCCGTTCGGTGCCGACGTCGCGCTCGCCGGGGCGGAGGCGGTCGCCGGCGCGCTCTCCGCCTCGGTCGAGGTCTGGTCCGACGGCTCGTCCGCGGGGTCGGCGCCCTCGGCCGCGAGGGCGAGCGCCTGATCCGGGTCGGCGTCGGCGCCGACGGCGAAGACGAGCGTGCTCTGGTCCTCGGCCTGCGTCCCGTCGGTCAGGTCGGCGAGCATCGTCACGTCGAGCAGGTAGGTACCGGGCTCGGTGAACACCCAGTTCGCGTGGACGTGGGTGTTCACCTCCATCCACAGCTCCTGCGGGAGGGGCTCGCCGGAGTCCCAGAGGACGTTCGGCGGTCCGGTCACACCCTCCTGCAGGAACACGAACACCTCCCCCGGGCCGTCCACCGCGTCGAGCCGGAGGGTCGCACCCTGGTCGATCGCGTCCACGATCGCGGGGTCCTGGGTGTTCCAGCCCAGCCAGGCGACGTCGGGTGCCTGCGTCTGCGGCACGACGTGCAGGGGTGTCCCGGGCTCGACGCCGAGGAACTCGAAGTCGGGGCTGTCCGGTGCCGGCAGGACGGCCGCGTCTCCGAGGTGCAGCACGGTCCGTGCGGGTTCGCGCCAGACCGAGGGCACCTCGCGGTCGTCGCGCGCGAGCATGGTCCACTCCTCGTCGAGGAAGCGGGGGCCGATGTCGACGTGACCGTCCGTCACCACGGTCTCGTCGCCGACCACCGCCTCGCCGGACTCGACGGTCTGCTCGAGCGCGGGGTCGTCGGTGTCGGCCACCGCGACCGGTGCGGCGCCGGTGACCAGGGCTGCGGCCAGCGCTGCCACGCATGCGGCGGCCGCAGGGTTCCGCGTGGTCCGGGGTGTCATGGGTGCTCCTTCTGCTCGCCGGCGCGGTGCGTCCGCCGTCCGGCGTCGAGGTACGGGGTGTCCGGTCATGTCAGGCACCGGCGCAGGCTGTCGGCGTTGGCGCGCATGAGGTCGATGTAGGTGGTGACGTGGTCGTCGAACGCGTCGGAGTAGATGTCGCAGACCCGTAGGTCGTTCTCGTGGGCCACCTCGGTGAGCACGGTGGACCGGGCCGCGAGGTTCGGCTCGAGGAAGACGGCGGGCACGTCCAGCGCCTGCACGGTCCGCGTGAGCTTGATGCGGTCGGCGACGCTGGGCTCGGTGGCGGGGTTCGGTGTCACGAACCCGGCCACCTCCACGTCGTACGCGCGGCCCAGGTAGGCGAAGGCGTCGTGCGTGGTGACGAGGTACCTGTCGGAGCGTGGGATCCGCGCGATGGTGCGGTGCACGTAGGCGTCCGTCTCGCGCAGCAGGGCGAGATAGTCCTCCGCGTTGGCCCGGAACTGGTCCGCCCGGGCGGGGTCGGCCGCGACCAGGGTGTCCCGGATCGCCTGGACGTACGCCTGCGCGTTGCGCACGTCCTGCCACAGGTGGGGGTCGATCTCCCCGTGCACGTGCTTGCCCAGCACCGCCTGCGGCAGCAGGTAGACCTGGTCGCCCGGCCGCCCGAGGAAGCCGAACCCCGCCCCGGCCGGCACGGAGGCGAGCGCCTTGTTCGGCACGGAGACGACGGTCTCGGCGGGGTCCAGCGTCCGGGTGCGGGAGTCGGCGTGGTCGTGGCCCGTGTCCGGCTCGTGACCCGTGCCGTCGTCGCCGCTCTCGGCAGGCGCGGCGTCGGTGGCCGGGGCGTCGGCATGCAGCACGACGGCGCCGTCGTCGAGGTCCACGGCCACGTCGGCGTGCCCGGCGTCGAGTACCTCTGCGCCCTCCATGCCGGGCACCGAGTACGGGTCCACCCCGACGGCGAAGGTCAGCGTGGTCTCCCCCACGGTCTGCGGTCTCGCCTCCGGCTCGGTCACCAGCTCCGCGTCCATGGCCACCCGATAGACGCCCGGCTCGGTGAACGCCCAGCTCATGTGCGTGTGCGCGTCGGTGGGCAGGGTCGCGGTGTCCCGGGCGTACCCGTCGGACGCGTCGAACCCGTCGCCCGAGTCGAAGTACACCCTCGGCCGGCCGAACGTCTCGGTGAGGTACCCGGCCATCCGGCCCGGACCGTCCGCGGCGGTCGCCCGCAGGCGGACCTCGGAGGCCCGGGACGCGCCGAGCTCGGTGCCCGCGCCACGCACCCGCAGGCCCAGCCAGACGGTGTCCAGGTTGACGTTCTCCACCAGCGGGATCACCTCGGCCGCGTACTTCGTGGCGGACTCCGCCAGCGAGACGTTCGGCGCGCCGTCCGGCAGGTTCGCGTCCAGGGTGGTGACCACGGCGTGCGCCTCCAGCAGCAGGTAGTTGCTGAAGGCCACGTCCGCGTAGACGATGTCACGCACGTCCCGCAGCGTCGGGTCGTAGGAGTGCGGGTCGCCCGTGGGCGGCACGATCGAGGTGACCTCCACGCCGTCGCCGGCCACGTTGCGCACCAGGTCCGCCAGGATCCCGGTCGTGGTCACCACGCGCAGCCGGTCGTCGTCCGAGGCGGCGTTCCCTCCCGACGCGCACCCGGTCAGGAGCAGAGCGGTGACCGCGGCCGCGCCGACCACGGCCTGCCGTCGACGCTGCCGCAGCGGTCGGGACGTCACGCCCGTGCCTGCCGACGTCGCGCGATCACAACGAGTGCCGCCCCGACCAGGACCAGCAGGACGGCGACCGCCACCGGGGCGGCCACGCTCGACCCGGTGCTCGCCAGGGCGTCGAGCTGGTCGTCCGTCAGGTCGCACTCCGCGCCCGAGGCCGTGCGGCCCACGTAGGTGGTCTTCGTCGTCGTGCCCGAGGTGTCACCGACGGAGAACCGGAGCGTCGCGCTGTCCGAGACGGTCCCGGCACCCTTGAGCCGCACCGACTGGCTGATCGTCACCGAGTAGACGCCCGGCTCGGTGAAGGCCCAGTTGGCGTGGACGTGCTGGTTGAGCGGCACGGTCATCGACCTCGGGAACCCGGCCATGGTGCCGAAGCTCTTGGCGCCCACGCCGCCGAACGTGCCGGTGGCGTACACGCCCAGCTCCCCGGGTCCGGTGACCCCGTCGAGCGTGAACGTGACGGGGCCGCTCGCCGCCTCGACCAGGCTGGGGTGCTGTGTGTTCCAGCCCAGCCACGGCACGCCGGACTCCTGGGCCTGGCCGATCGACCAGATCGTCGAGCCGGCCTCGCCCAGGAACGCGAACGCCTCTCCCGCCGGTACCTCGTGCTCGGCCGCGTCGTCCAGGCGGAACGTCAGCGAGTCGGGGGCCACCCACGACGGGGGCTGCTCACGGTCGTCCTTCACCTGAGCGACAAGGCCGCCGTCCCGCACCATCGCACCGAAGTCGAAGTGGCCCGAGGTGACGCCACCCACCACCGGCGTGCTCACCTCCTGCGTGACCGGCTCGGGCAGGCACTGCTCGGGCTCGTCCCGTGCGGCGCCGCCGGCCGGGGTCGACTTGTCGTCGGGGTTCCCGTCGTCCGCCGGAGGCACGTCCGGTCCGCCCGCGCCGGCTCCCGGCCCGTCACCGGGTGTGTTCCCGGGCTCGTCGCCGTCGGCCTGCCGCTCCCCCACCCGTACGTGGTAGTCGACGGCCGGGCCGGTGATGGTGCGCCCGTCGGCCGTCCGCAGGCGCGGCGTCACCTCCAGGTGGTAGTCGCCCTGCGCGGTGAACACCCAGTTCGTGTGCACGTGCGCGTTGGCGGCCACCGGGATGGTCCCGCCGTCCGACGTCGTCGTGTCCAGGTACCGGTTGACCGGCTGCCCGAACGCGTCGTTCTGGAACGTGAACACGTCACCCGGTCCGTCGACGTCGACCACGAGAGAGACCGGCTGACCCGAGGCCGGCGTGATGCCCGTGCCCGACAGCGAGGACAGCAGGCGCTCCGTGCTCCAGCCCGCCCACGGCAGGTACTCCTGGTCCGCTCCCGTCTGGGAGCCGAGCCAGGCGGTCCTGCCGCCGTGCTCGCCGAGGAACGCCCAGGGCCCGGTGGCCGCGGGCAGCTCGACCCGGCCACGCGGGTCCTGGTAGGCGATCGTCACGTCGGACGGCGCCCGGAGCACGGAGCGGTCCGCGTGGATCCGGGTGTCGTCCTTGACCGACAGGCGCAGCCGCTCGGTCTGCTCGTCATAGGTGGTCTCGAACGCGTCGATGTGCCCGTGGTCCAGCACGAGCTCCCGGTCCTGGTCCGGATCCTGCGTGCCGGGATCGTTCGGGGTGGGGTCCGGGCTCGGGGTGGGCGTCGGCGTCGGGGTGGGCGTCGGAGTCGGTGTGGGGGTCGGCGTCGGCCCGGGGTCGGCCGCGACCGCGAGGGTCACCGGCTCGGACGTCCCGGCCACGCGCTCGCCGTCGAGCAGCACGGCGCGCACCCGGGCGCCGTCGTCCGCGAGCTCAAGGCTCCGCTCATAGGTGGCGGCGGCCTGCCCGGCCACCGGGGCGAACCTGTCGGAGCCGGCGGGCGCCACCTCCCAGCGATAGGTCGACAGCTCCGTGGCCGGGTCCTGGGTGGCGGTGAGCACCGCGGTGTCACCCTCGGTGTGGTCGGGGCGGTCCGCCGAGACGGTGACCGACGTCGTGACGGGCCGCTCGCCGACCCGCACGTGGTAGGTGGCCGGGTCGCCGGTCACCGTCCCGCCGTCCGAGGTCGCGAGCGACGGCGTCACGGTCAGCGTGTAGTCGCCCTCGGCGGTGTAGATCCAGTTGGTGTGGACGTGCGCGTTGGCCGCGACGCGGATGGTCCCGCCGGCGGAGGTCGTGGTGTCGACGTAGCGGTTGATCGGCTGCCCGAACGCGTCGTTCTGGAACGTGAACACGTCACCAGGCCCGTCCACGACGACGTCGAGCGACACCGGCTGCCCGGCGGCAGGCGTGATGCCGGATCCCGCCAGCGAGCCGAGCAGGCGCTCGGTGCTCCAGCCGGCCCACGGCGCGTAGTCCTGGTCGCTGCCGGTCTGTGAGCCGAGCCACGCCGTCCGCCCGCCGTACTCGCCGAGGAAGGCCCAGCCACCCTCGGCCGGGGGCAGCGTGGTCCGGCTCCGCGCGTCCTCGTAGGCCAGCGTCACCGACTCCGGCGCCCGGTGGACCGGCTCGCTGCTGTAGATGCGGGTGTCGTCCTTGACGGACAGCACCAGCCGTCCGCTGTCGGCGTCGTAGCTGGTCTCGAAGGCGTCGATGTGACCGTGGTCCAGCACGAACTCACGGTCCGTGGCCGCCTGCGCGGGCGCCGCCACGGACCCGGCCACGGGCACGACGAACGCCGCCAGGAGCGCGAGCACGCCACCGACGGCTGCGCTCACGCGTGGGAGCGTCGGGGCAGGGGGACGGGCTTGGACAGGGGCTGGGTATCTCACGGCTGAGACCTTTCCGGGGAGTTCGTGCGTGGTAGGAGTGCTGCGGTCCAGCGACGGCGGGCGAGCAGAAGCCCCGACCCGGCCGCCAGCAGCACGGCCGCGGCGACCACCACCGCCAGCGGTTCGGCACCGGTTGCCGCCAGGCCGCCGCCCGGACCGGCATCGGGCGTTCCGCCACCAGGTCCCGGTGGGTCCTGGGAGCCGGTGCCACCGAGCTCCCCGGGCGGCACGGAGACGCCGGGGCTCGGGTCGGGGCCCTGGCTCGGGTCCGGGGCGCCGGGCCCGGGAGCGCCAGGGTCGGATGGTCCGGCGTCGGACGGTCCGGGGTCCGGTTCGCCGTCCGGCGGGGTGGTGGCGTCGTCCTCGGTGCAGGTCTTCGTCAGGGTGTCGGCGTCGTGCTCGAAGCCGTCGCCGTCGGCCACGACGGTGAGGGTGCGCGTGGTGGAGACGGCCCCGTGCTCGCGGGTGGGCGCCGACCACGTCATCTCGACGCAGTACTTCCCGGGCCGCGTGACGGCCCACGTCGTGTTCGACGTGTCGGTCTGCGGCCAGAGGCTCGCCGTCGTGAGACCTGCCGACGTGTCGAGCACGGTGCGCCGGGGCTTCTCCTGCTGGACCCACAGGCCGCCGGGCCCGTCGAGGCGGTCGATCGTCCAGGTGACGTCGCCCGTCACCTCGTCCCGCGGGACGCCGAGGGTGTTCCACCGCAGGTACGGCACCTCGTCGCGGGCGTAGTAGGAGAGCTTGCCGCCGTCGTGCCCGAACCGGTAGGTGCCGTCGTCGGCGAGGAAGGCCCGGAAGATCGCCGCCTCCAGGTCCAGCCGCTCGGGGAGGGTGTCGCGGTGGCTGCCGGACCGCAGCAGGTCCGCGCCGAGGTCGGTGCCGTCCAGGCCCAGGGAGACGTCCCAGAACCCGCCCTGGACCAGGACAGGGCCGTCGGTGGGATCGGCGGGCGGGACGCTCGGCCGCCCGCCGACCGCCGGATAGCGCGCCGTCGTACCGCACGGCTGCACGGTGGCCGGGTCGACGGTCTCACCGACCACGTGGGTGAGCTGCCCGGAGGCCGTGTGCAGCGTGCCGTCCGCCAGCTCGGCGCCGACGGTGACCGCCATGCAGTACACGCCCGGCCGGCCGAAGAACCAGTTGTAGTGCACGTGGGTGCCCACCGGGAGGAGATATCCGGCCGGGAGCCCGTTCCGCGTGGTCGCGAGCAGCCCGGCACCGTTCTTCTCGGAGCCGTAGTTGTGGGCGCGGCCCGTGTCGAGGGCGAAGTGGCCAGGGGCCGGCGTCCCGCCGGGTCCGGTGACGGCGTCGATACGGACGCTGACACTGGCGTCGTCCGCCGTGGCGGCCCGAAGCGTCGGTGCCTGGGTGCTCATCCCGACCCAGGGCAAGCCCTCCGCCTGGGAGTAGGGACTGTTCCAGATCGTCTGCCCGGGCTCTCCCACGAAGGACCAGTCGTCGGCGGGAGTGAACGGGGCGGGCAGGGTGAGGCGCGCGGTGTCGTCGGAGTGCAGCACGAGGTCGTCCCAGTCGATCGTGCCGAGCGTGTCGTGGTGGGCACGCAGGGCGAGCGAGGGCGCCCCTGACGCGTCGGTGACGACCTCGGGCGCGACCGCGTCGATGTGCCCCTCCGTGACCACGTGCACCCTCGGCTCGGGGTCCGGGCTCGGCTCGGGGTCCGGGCTCGGCTCCGGGTCGGGCGCCTCGCCGGGTATCTCGCCGGTCGCCGTCCCGCACGGTGCGTCGGCCGCGACCGTGTCGCCGACGGCGATCCGGACCGTGCCGCCAGCGGCGACAGCGTTGCCGTCGGCGAGCGTCGCGGTGAAGCCGAGGTCGAAGCAGTACATGCCGGAGGCGCCGAAGGACGCCCCGGTGTTGAACATCTCCCGTGCCGGGAGGGCGTAGGTCGCGTCCATGCCCTGCGGCGAGCCGTCCCGCTGTTCGCCCGTGCCCCAGCGGAACAGGTCGGTCGGCGCGTCCGGCCCCGGCGCTCCGGCTTCGCGGCTCTCCGGGAGGCCGTACAGCGCGAACGAGCCGGGCGCCACGACGTTCGAGACCGCGAAGTAGAGGTTCGGGTCCGCGGCCGCGAGGGTGGCCGGCCGCACGGACCGGGTACTGAGCCGCAGTGCGGCGACATCCTGGGTCTGGTCGTAGTCGAGCAGCGAGACGGTGCTCCAGCGCGCCTGCCCCGACGTGCCCAGCCACGAGAACGACGGATCCGCGGGAATCTCCTGGACCAGCCGTGACGGCACCCGCAGCTGCAGGTCGGGAGCCGTACCGTTGGGCGAAGCACTCCCCCGCACCGTCCCCGTTCCGCCCGCGATGCTCGCGGCGACGTTGACGAGCTTCGACTCCTCCGGCGTGTCCGCGGTGGCGGCTCCGACCGGCACGAGCATGGCGGCGACCGCGGTGAGCACCACGAGCCACGCCGGATACCTCGTCCGCCCGGCCGCCCGGGACCGTCGCCCGGCTGTCCTTCTGTTCCGCACTGGTCCTCTTCTCCGACTCGTGGCTCGCCCTGACTCACGTCGGGGCCGGTCGCGGTCGCGACCGGCCCCGGCGGAGGAAGATCAGCCGTTGATCACGAACTCGATGTCGCGGTCCGCGCCGTTCGTCCCCGGCGACGCCTCCAGGACGTCGAAGTTGAGGACGAAGCTGTGGCTGCCGCCGCAGGAGCCCGCGTCGAACGTCCACGCACCGTGCTGGTGGGTGCCGGAGCCGAGGGTCAGGACCTCGCCGGTCGCGGTGTCGAGACCCCCGGCGGAGGCGGTGTAGGTGACGTCGCCCGGGCCGCTGACGAGGTCGAGGGTGATCTCGTAGTCGCTGGCGCTGTCGTTGTCGAAGCCGATGAAGGGGACGTCGTCCTCGATGCTGAAGTCGTTGGGGACGGTGTACACGCCGCCCGAGCAGGTCACGCCGGTACCCGCGACGTCGAACACGAGCCGGTAGTCGTAGGTGGTGTCCCAGGGAGAGAAGGTGCCGCCGAACTGGTCGTAGATCGAGCCGACCTGGTGGGCGCTGGTGACCGCCACGACGTCGGCATGGCCGGCGGTCACGTCGGTCGCCGCCTGCGCAGGCAGCGCCGCGCCCAGGGTGAGCAGCGTGGCTCCGGCCAGGGCGGCCCCCGCCCGGGCGGCGCTCCGCTGCGTGCGCGCACCCGTGCTGCCGTGGCGCATGTGGTTCATGGACATCGTTTCTCCTTCGTGCCGGTTCGATGGGGGTGGACTCAGCTGGAAACGAGACCGCAGGCAGAGCGAGGTCGGGCCTCGCCAGGGCATGCGGAACCAACAGAACATTCCTCACAATGAGAATGATTCTCGCAATCATCTAAGCGGTGCGTGAGGACCGGTGTCAACGAGTTGCCGAGAATCGTTCTCATCAGGGGCCGGTGCCCGGGCGGCACCGCCGAGCGCTGAGCAGGCACGTCGCGACCACCCCGCGACCTTTGCCACGCACTGGCGAGAACGGTTATCGTTCGCGACTGTGACCGTCGCGCCAGGGACGGCGAGCCAGGAGGAGCACATGGACCCCGCTGAGTTCTGGGCGACGGGCGACTACGCCGTGGTCGGCGACCTGTGGGCGCAGCCCGGCCGTGACCTCGTCGCGTCCCTGCCCGTCCAGGGGCAGGAAGTGGTCGACCTGGCCACCGGCACCGGCGTCACCGCGATCGCCGCGGCCGCGCACGGCGCGCGGTCCGTGGTCGGCGTGGACGTGACGCCCGGCCTGCTCCGAGAGGCCGCGCGCAGGGCCAGGCAGGCCCGCGTCGACGTCACCTGGGTGACGGCCGACTTCCTGGCCGTGCCGCTGCCGAGCGGGTGCGCGGACCTGGTGACCTCGACCTTCGGTGTCGTCTTCGCCGCCGATCCGCGCGCCGCCCTGGCCGAGGCACGGCGCCTGGCCCGGCCCGGCGGCCGGATCGTCCTCACGAGCTGGTCCGCAACCGGCCTCTTCGGCCGGATCCGGCAGACGCTGGCCCCGTTCTTCCCCGAGGTCCCTGAGCCGTGGCACGAGACGGTGGCCGGCGTGCACGCGGTGGCGGGCCCGGACGCGCAGGTCACCGAGGAGTCCTTCGTCATGACCGTGGCGTCCCCCGAGTGGTTCGTCAGCCGGCTCGAACAGCACAGCGCGCCTGTCGTCCTGGGCGCCGCGAGCCTCGGCGCCACGTGGCCGCAGGCACGTGAACGGCTCCTGGCCACGGTGCGCGACGCGGGCGAGCCCGCCGACGGCGCCTTCCGTCTTCCGGTCGGCTACCTGCGGACCACGCTGGACGCGACCGCCGTCGGGCCGCACGCATGACGAGGTCGATCGCTCGTCCGGCGGCTGCGGCGCCCGGCGCGTCGGCGCGCGGTCGGGTCCGACGGCGCCTCGTTCGCAGGACCTGGCTGCTGTGCGCCGCACTGGGGCTCGCCGCCTGCCTGCTCGTCGTGGTCTCGGGCACGGTGGGTTCGGTGGCCGTCGGTCCGGTGCAGGCGGCCCAGCTCGTTCTCGGGCACCTGCTGCCGGGGATGCCGTGGATGTCCGACGGGTCGCTGACGCCATTGCAGGACCAGGCCGTCTGGCAGTTCCGCCTGCCGCGCGCGCTGCTCGCCGGCCTGGCCGGAGCCGGCCTCGCGCTGGCCGGGGCCCTCATGCAGGTCACGGTCCGCAACCCGCTGGCGGAACCGTACGTCCTGGGCGTGTCGTCGGGCGCGAGCGTGGGCGCGGTGCTGGTGATCGTGTTCGGCTCGGCAGCGCTGGGCGGGCTCTCGCTGAACATCGCGGCGTTCGCCGGTGCGCTGGGGGCGTGCGTCTGCGTGGCGGTGCTGGCCCGCAAGGACGGCGCCCTCTCCCCCACGCGGATGATCCTCGCGGGGGTGGCGCTGGGCACGCTGTTCAGCGCGGTCACGAGCTACCTGACGATCTCCACGAGCGCCCAGAACGTGGTCAGCGTGCTGTTCTTCCTGCTGGGCAGCGTGTCGGCAGCGACCATGTCCAGCCTCGTCGGACCCGCGGCCGCCCTCCTGGTCGCGAGCGTGACCGCGCTCCTGCTGGCCCGGTCGCTCAACGCGCTCATGACCGGGGACGAGTCGGCCGTGTCGCTGGGCGTGGACGCCACCCGGCTGCGCGGGGTGCTGCTGGTGGTCGCGTCGCTGCTGACCGGCACCGTGGTCTCGGTGGCGGGCGGCATCGGGTTCGTCGGCCTGGTGGTGCCGCACGTCGCACGCATCGCGGTGGGGGCCGACCACCGGCGCATGCTGCCCGTGACGATCCTGGGCGGCGCGGTCTTCCTCATGGCAGCCGACCTCCTGGCGCGCACGGTGGCCGCCCCGACCGAGATCCCGCTGGGGATCCTCACCGCCTTCGTGGGCGCACCGTTCTTCCTGTGGCTGATGCGCCGTGGCGGCGCCGAACGGGCGGGGTTCAGCCGATGAGGGTCGAGTTCGACGACGTCACGGTCCGGCTCGGCAGGCGCGACGTCGTCCAGCAGGCGTCCCTGGCGATCGAACCGGGGACCGTGGTCGGCCTGGTCGGGCCCAACGGCAGCGGCAAGTCGTCCCTGCTGCGCACGCTCTACCGGGCCGTGCGCCCACGGGTGGGCGGCGTGCGTGTCGACGGGCAGGACGTCCTGCGCCTGAGCGGCCGCCAGGCGGCCCGGGCGGTCGCCGTCATGCTGCAGGACGCGCCGACCGACTTCGACCTGAACGTCGAGGAGACGGTGCTGCTCGGCCGCGCCCCGCACCACGCCGCCTTCGGCAGGGACACCCCGACCGACCTCGACGTGGTCGCCGACGCCATGCGGCGCACCGGCGTCGCCGACCTGGCCGACCGGATGGTCGCCACCCTGTCGGGCGGCCAGCGCCAGCGCGTCATGCTCGCGCGGGCCCTCGCCCAGCAGAGCCCCGTCCTCGTCCTGGACGAGCCCAGCAACCATCTCGACATCAGCCACCAGCACGAGCTCATGACCACGGTGCGCAGCCTGGGCCGCACCGTGATCGCCGCCCTGCACGACCTCAACCTCGCGATCCGGTACTGCGACGAGGTGGTCGTGCTCGACGCCGGCCGGATCATCGCCGCCGGGCCGCCCGCCACGGTGCTCGTGCCCGAGCTGATCCGCGGCACCTTCGGCGTCGACGTCCGCGTGCACGGGGACGCCGGACAGCCCGTCCTCTCGTTCCGCCCGCTCTCCGTGGCCGACGGCCACCCCACCACCGGCTCCCCCGAAGCCCGAGCAGAAAGCAGCATCCCGACATGATCCCCACCGCACACGCCCGCTTCCGATCCGCCGCCACGCTCGCCGCAGGCGCCCTGCTCCTGGCCGGGTGCGGGTCGTCGGTCACGGCCGCCCCCGGGCCGTCCGGCTCCGCGGAACCGGTCGCCGTGGAGAACTGCGGCCGCCAGGTCGTCGTCGACGACGCCCCGACGGCCGCCGTCGGCATGCACCCCGCACAGACCGAGCTCTTGCTGCGCCTGGGCCTGGCCGACCGGCTGGCGGGGCAGGCCCAGGCCACCGCGCAGGAGCTGCCCGACGACGTCGCGCCGCTCGCCGACGACGTCCCCGTCATCGGCGAGGCGATGCCCCCGAGCCGGGAGGACCTGCTCGCCGTCGAGCCCGACTTCGTGTACTCGCCCACCACCTACGAGTTCACCGCGGAGCAGGGCTTCGCCAGCATCGAGCAGCTCGAGCAGGCCGGGGCGGCGGTCTACGTGGCCACCGGAGGCTGCGCGGACCGGCGCATGTCCGGCGAGGTGACCGACCTGTTCACGGACCTGGAGAACGTCGGAGAGATCTTCGGCGTCCAGGACGAGGCGGCGGACCTCGTGGACGTCAGCCAGGCGGAGCTGGACGAGGTGGCCGCCGCCGTCGCCGACGTCGACAAGCTGCGCGTCGCACAGGTCTACGTCGAGGGCAGCACGCTGCAGGCCATCGGCGCGGGCGTCGAGCACGACATCCTGCGCCGCGCCGGGGCCGACAACGTCTACGGGCCCGACGACCCGGCGTTCGCGGAGTTCTTCGCCGCGACGATCACCCCGGAGGCGCTGGCCGCGCAGGAGCCGGAGGCGCTGGTGTTCTCGGCCTACGACGAGCAGCACGAGGCCGCGACGCGCGAGTACCTGACCACCACGTTCCCCGACATGCCCGCCGTGCGCGAGGACCGGCTGATCGCCGTGTCCAGCGCCGACGTGTTCCCGGGCACCCTGGGCAACGTCTCGATCGTGCGGGACATCGCCGAGCAGCTCTACCCGGACGCGTTCTGACCGGTGGTCCACCGCCGTCTGCTCCAGCTCGCCGGGGCCGTGCCAGGAGCGATCCTCGCCCTGGCCGGCCTCGGCGTCGTCCTGTCCGCGCTGCACGTCGCGTTCGCGCTCGCCGCGGGGTCGGTCGTCACCGCGCTGGTGGACGGCGGCGGCGACCCCCTGCCCGGCCTGACGGCGCTGGTGGTGATCACCCTGCTCCGGGGCGTGCTGATCGGGGTCCGGGAACCCACCGCCACACGCGTCGGGGCCGGGGTACGGATCCGGCTGCGGCGACGTCTGCTGCTCCAGCTCTCGGCCGTACCGGCCGCCGAACGGGACTCCGGGCAGGCCACCGCCACGGTGATCGACGGTGTCGACGGCCTGGACGCCTACTACACCCGCTACCTGCCGCAGCTCGTCGTCGTGCTGGTCGTCCCCGCCGTCGTCGTCGCGCTCGTCTGGGCACGCTCACCGGGGGCCGGCGTCGTGCTCGCCCTCGCCGCAGCGGTCGCGGTGCTCGCCCCGCGGGCCTGGGACGCCCGTCTGCTGCGCACCGGGCGGCGCCGCTGGGGCCGGTTCACCAGGCTGTCGTCCGACTACGTCGAGGCCCTGCAGCACGTCCCGCTGCTGCGGTCGTTCGGTGCCACCGGGAGGGTCGCCGCACGGATCGCGGCGGAGGCCGACGAGCTGCGCGGCTCCACCATGGCCCAGCTCCGGCTCTCGCTCGTGGAGACCTTCGTCAGCTGGGTGGCCCTGCACCTGGGTACCGTCCTGGCGGTGTTCGCCGCCCTGGCGGCCGTGGTCTCCGAGGACGCGCGCGCCACGGCGGCCATGACCGCGCTGCTGCTGGCCCGGGAGTGCTTCCGTCCGGTGCAGGACCTGGGGACGAGCTGGCACGCAGGCTATCTCGGCCTCACCGCCGTGGACGGGCTGGAGCGGCTCCTGTCCCGCCGGCCGGCGGTGAGCGAGGACGGCACCCACACCACGACCGCCCCCGCCGGCTCCCTGGTGGTCGACGACGTCACCTATCACTACCCGGGCACCACCACCGGCGTGCGGGATCTGAGCCTGCGGGTGGCGCCCGGTGAGACCCTCGCGGTCGTCGGCCCGTCCGGCTCGGGCAAGAGCACGCTCGCGCGCCTGCTGGAACGCGACATCGACCCGGACGCCGGTCAGGTCCGCGTCGACGACGTCGACCTGCGCGCCTACACCCGTGGTGCGCGCAGCCGCAGCGTGGTCGTCGTGCCGCAGGATCCCGTGCTGTTCGCCTGGAGCGTGCGCGACAACCTGCGCCTGTACCGGCCGACGGCGACGGACGCCGAGATCGAGCGCGTGTGCCGCCTCGCCGACGTCCACGACGTGGTCATCGCCCTGCCCGACGGGTACGACACGGTGCTGGCCGAGAACGGCGAGCAGCTCTCCGGCGGCCAGCGGCAACGCCTCGCCATCGCCCGCGCCCTCCTCTCGCCCGCACCGGTCCTCGTGCTCGACGAGGTCACCTCGGCCCTCGATCCCGCCACGGAGAAGCGGGTCGTGGACGCGGTCGCCCGGGCGGCGTCGGATCGGACCGTCCTCGTCATCGCGCACCGGGCCAGCGCCTGCGTGCACGCGAACCGCTGGATCGCCCTGCGGGACGGCGGCCTGACCGGGACCGGCGACGGGCCGCCCCCGGCGGGGGTCCTCCTGGCCGGGAGTGCGTCGTGAGAGCGGTGCTCCGGCTCCTCCCGGTCATCACCACCCACCGGAGCCTGTTCGTCGAGACCGTGGTGTGGAGCGTCGTCACCCAGAGCGCCGTGCTCGCGATCGCGCTCGGCCTCGCGGTCGCCGTCGGGCACGTCGTGGCGGGCGAGCCCGTCGACCTGAGGGCGCTGACCGCGGGACTGGCTACCCTCGCGGTCCTGGCCGCCACCACGGCATGGCGCGAGTCGTGGGTCTCGCACGACCTGGCCTACCGGCTGATCGCCGTGCTGCGCGGCCGGGTCTTCGACGCCCTGCGCGGCGCGCTGCCGGCCCGCACCCGCCGGCAGCGCACCGGTGACCTGACGACCACCGTCGTCGCCGACATCGAGACCCTCGAATGGCTCTACGCCCACACCGTGGCGCAGATCCTGAGCGCTCTGCTGGTCCTCTCGGTCAGCACCGCCGTGTCCCTCTCGCTGAGCCCGCTGCTGCTGCTCGTGTGGGTGCCCCTGCTGCTCGTCGGTGTCGCGGTCCCCCTGGCCACCGCACGCCGTGCCCGCCACGACGGCGCCGCACTGGCCGCCGGCGCCGCCGGGCTGCGCTCCGAGCTGCTCGACACCGTCCGCGGTCTCCGGGAGCTGACCGGGGCGGACGCCCTCGGCGACCAGCTCGAGCGGATCACCGAGGACACCCGCGCGCACGCACGCACCCAGCTCCGTGAAGCCCGGCGCCTCGGTCTGGAGCGCGGTATCGCCGACGTCTCCCTCGCGGGTGCCGCCCTCGGCGCGATCGGCATCGTGCTGCTCGGTCGTGGCGCCGTGGCCCCGGCCGACGTGCCGCTCGCGGTCACCGTCGCCGTCGCCGGCCTCGGTCCCGCCGCGCAGATCGCCGACCTGCTGCGCAACGCGGGCACCCTGCGTGCCGCCGCCCAGCGGGTCGGCGATGTGCTTGCCACCCCGCCGGCCGTCGACCGCCGTCCCGCAGGTCGCTCCCCCTCGGTCCAGGACGAGCCGGGCCTGGTCCTGGACCACGTCACCTTCGGCTACGGCGCGGGCCGTCCGGTGCTCGACAAGTTCAGCCTGCACGTGCACCCCGGGCAGGTCGTCGCCCTCACCGGGCCGTCCGGTGCGGGCAAGACCACGGCCGCGCGGCTCGCGCTGCGCCTGTGGGACCCGGACGGAGGCGCCGTCCGCGTCGACGGGACCGACCTGCGCGACCTCCCGGACACCGACCTGCGCCACCTGGTCGCCGTCGTACCGCAGGGATCACCTCTGCTGCGCGGAACCGTCCGGAGCAACATCACGCTCGGCGACCCCGGCGCCACGGCGACGATGATCGACCACGCGGCGCGGGCGGCCGGTCTGCTCGACCCGTCTGGCGGGCTCCCGCTCGGCCTGGACACCGCCGTCGGCGAGCACGGCACCGGGCTCTCGGGTGGGCAGCGCGCACGCGTCGCCATCGCCCGCGCGCTGCTCCGGGACCCCCGAGTGCTCGTGCTGGACGAACCGACCGCATCCCTGGACCCCGACGCCGACGCGGCCATCATGGAGTTCCTGACGCGGGCCACCGACCGGGCCACCCTGCTCATCGCGCACCGGCCGGACACGATCGCCGCCGCGCACACCCGCGTCGGGCTGCCCGGTCCCGTTCAGAGGGCCGACTCGCCCGCCGGGACGGCGTAGCCGTCCGTCGACGACGAACGGCCTGAAACTACGATCCGTAGGTTCAGGCCGTTCCGATGTCCTGCGACATCACGGGGTCGGGCTGACTGGATTCGAACCAGCGACCCTCTGCTCCCAAAGCAGATGCGCTACCAAGCTGCGCCACAGCCCGTCGTCGGCGGAGGAAACCGGCCGCCACCTGAGGTTTCGCCCGGACGGCACCGGCCGACGGACCGATCATATCCGGTCGGCACGGCGGGGACGCCAGCCGAATACACCGGGTGGCCGTGCTGGCGACCGTGCTAGCGACCGTGCTGGTGGCCGTGCTGGTGGCCGTGCTGGTGGCCGTGCTGGTGGCCGTGCTGGCGACCGTGCTGGTGGCCGCGCTGGAGCGGTGCCGTTGACCGTGCTGACCAACGATGCAGAGGCGGCGCGGCGTCGTGCCCGCTCCCCGGCTGGCTGACCACCGCCCCACCTGTCCCCGCCCAGCCGGGGCGCCCGCCGCGAAGTCACGTTCTACCCAGTCATCAGGCCCATAGTGACGCGGGATTCTGGGCCTGATGACTGGGTAGAACGTGACTTTTCGGCGGCCGTCCGAGACCGCCCCGATCGGCATGCCCCGGCAGCATCCGCGCCCCGAGCACACCCTGGCAAGCACGACCGCCCTGGCACCCAGGCAAGCACACCTGCCCGAACACCCAGGCAAGCACGCCCTTCCCGGCACCCCGGGCGAGCACTACCCAGCACCCCCGGTACGCCCGCCCCGGGCCGAGAACACCGCAACCCACCGACACCCCGGGCAACCCACCGACACCCCGGGCGACCCGGGCACCCCCGCCTACGCATCCCCCAACGTAGAAGCCCGCACCACCAACCGCGGCGCCAGCCGTTCCACCCCTCGCCCCGGATCACCTTCGATCGCCGCGATCAGCAGCTCCGCCGCGCGCTGGCCGAGCCGTTCGAGCTGCATGTCCACGGTGGTCAGCGGGGGGCGGCTGGCCAGCGACATGACTTCCCAGTCGTCGTACCCGGTGACGGCCACGTCGTCGGGCACCCGCACCCCGAGCTCCCGGAGCCGGTCGCACCCGCCCCGCGCCAGCTGGTCGGAGGCGAAGACGATGGCATCGACAGCCGGCCTGTCACCCCCGGCAGCGGCGTCGAGGCCCAGTACCAGGTCGACCGCCCGTCGGCCCCACTGCTCCGACCAGTCGCCGTACAGCGGCGGGCCCACCAGGGCGAGGCCGCGGGTCGCCAGCTCGGCGGCCAGGGCGTCGTGCCGCACCACCGACGCCGCCTGCTCGGCCCGTCCTCCGACGTAGGCGATGCGGCGTCGGCCGAGCCCCGCCAGGTGCTCCACGAGCAGCCGCATGCCGAGGGCGTCGTCGGGCACCACCGAGACGTCGTCCGGGTCGGCGGACGGCGCGAACGCGTACACCACCGGCATCGGCACCCGGATGGGTTCGCGCGGTTCGGTGGTGCGGCCGGTGACGATGATGCCGTCGACCCGCCGGGCCACCAGGGCACGCACGTGGTGCTGCTCGCGCACCGGGTCGTGCCGGGCGGTGGCCAGCAGCGCCGACAGCTCGCCGCCGACGAGCGCGTTCTCCGCGCCGAGCACCACGGGCAGCGAGAACCGGCCGGCCGAGTCGGTGCTGAGCAGCCCGACGGTGAAGCTGCGCCGCGCCGAGAGTGACCGCGCGGTCACGTCCGGGACGAAGCCCAGGCGTTCCGCCGCCTCGCGGACCCGTTCCCGGGTGCTCTCGCGCAGCGACCCCGTCCCGTTCAGCGCCTTGGACGCCGTGCCTGGCGCCACGCCCGCCAGGGCGGCCACGTCGGTGATCCGCACCACCCGTCCCCGCTCCATCCCGCACCCACCTTCTCGTTTCCGCTGTTTCCGTCGAGACCGCCATCGTAGATCCTCCCCAGACCTTTGACGTGCACGAGCCGGACTCTCTACGATCAGGAAATCGGATTCCTTGTTTCCGAGATTCCCGTCCCGAAGGAGCGACCGATGACGACCCTCACGCCCAGCGGCACCACCCGCGGCCCCGCCGAACCCTCCGCCGACGCCCGCGTGCTGCTCCGGCCCCTTGCCCCCGGGCACGTCACCATCGACGGCGGTCTGTGGCGCCGCACCGCCGACGTCAACCGGGCGGCCGCCATCCCCGAGGGCCTCGACCAGCTCGGCAAGGCCGGCAACCTGCGCAACCTGGAGATCGCCGCGGGCCAGGCGGAGGGCGAGGCGATCGGCCCGATCTTCGCCGACTCGGACGTGCACAAGTGGCTGGAGGCCGCCGCCTGGGAGTACGCCCGCGAACCCGACGAGCAGCTCCTGGCCGACCAGCTCCGCGTCACCGCGCTCCTCGCGGCAGCCCAGGCCGACGACGGCTACCTCGACTCCGTGCCGGCGCTGCGCAACGTGCCCCGGTACAGCGACCTGCCGTGGAGCCACGAGCTGTACTGCGCGGGCCACCTGTTCCAGGCCGCGGTCGCGCAGGTGCGCGGCACGGGCCACACCGAGCTGCTCGACGTCGCGGTCCGGCTCGCCGACCACCTCGTGGCCACGTTCGGCGACGGCGAGGGGCAGCTGCGCGACGTGGACGGCCACCCGGTGGTCGAGATGGGCCTGGTGGAGCTGTACCGCGAGACCGGCACGCGGGCCTACCTGGACCTCGCGAGCTGGTTCGTGGAGGCGCGCGGCACCGGCATCATCGAGGGCCACGGCAAGGCGCCCACCTACTTCTCGGACCGCGTGCGGGTGCGCGACGCGACCACGGTCGAGGGGCACGCCGTCCGCGCGGTGTACCTCGGGGCGGGCGCCGCCGACGTGGCCATCGAGACCGGCGACGCCCAGCTGCTGGCCGCCCTCGACACCCAGTACCGCGCGATGGAGCGCAGCAAGCAGTACGTCACCGGCGGCCTCGGGGCCCGCTGGGAGGGCGAGTCGTTCGGCGACCCGTACGAGCTGCCCACCGACCGCGGCTACGCCGAGACGTGCGCGGCGATCGGTGGCGTCCAGTGGGCGTGGCGCATGCTCCTGGCCACGGGCGAGCCCCGGTACGCCGACCAGATCGAGCGCATGCTGCTCAACGGCTTCCTTGCCGGGGTGTCGCTGAGCGGCACCGAGTACTTCTACGTCAACCCCCTGCAGCTGCGCAGCGACGCGCACGCCGAGGAGGACCGCAGCCCGGCCCACGGCCGACGCTCCTGGTTCAGCTGCGCGTGCTGCCCGCCCAACATCATGCGCACGGTCTCCAGCCTGACCGGCTACCTCGCCACGGCGGACGGCTCCGGCCTGCAGCTCCACCAGTACGCGCCGGGCACGGTCACCGCACCCCTGGACGGCGGCACGCTGCGCCTGCGCGTCGAGACCCGCTACCCCGACGAGGGCCGCATCGCCCTGCACGTCGAGGAGGCGCCGGACGGCCAGGCCACGCTCGCCCTGCGCGTCCCCGCCTGGGCCGACGGCGCCACGCTGGACGGCTCCCCCGCCGCTGCGGGGACGTACGTCCGCGTGACGCGCCGGTTCGCCGCGGGCGACACGGTGGTGCTCGACCTGCCGCTCACGCCGCGCCTTACGGTCGCCGACCCCCGGGTCGACGCCGTCCGCGGCTGCGTCGCCGTCGAGCGCGGCCCGCTGGTCTACGCCCTGGAGCAGCCCGACCAGGAGGACGGCGCCGTCGTGGACGACCTGCGGATCGACGCCGGTGCCACGCTGTCCGACGAGTTCCGGCCCGACCTGCTGGGCGGCGTCACGGTCGTGCGCGCACGCGGCGCCGTCGTCCCCGGGCCGGACGCGGAGGCGACGACGCCGTACTCGGCCGCGCCGTCGGCCGAGGGCCCGGGGCGTGAGGTGACCCTGACCGCCATCCCCTACTACGCGTGGGCCAACCGCGGCCCGCAGCCGATGCGGGTCTGGGTGCCCACCCGTTGACCCACCCGCTGTCCCACGCGGGGCCGGCCGCACCCGGCCGGCCCCGCACCCCGGGCTCCGGCCCGTAACCCCCCACGCGACGACGCGTACGGAAGGAGAGCAATGGAGCTCACCAGACGCCAGCTCCTCACGCTGGCCGGTTCGGCGACGGTCGCCGCCGCGCTGGCCGGCTGCGGCGGCACGCTGCGGCCGGCGGACGTCGAGGCCCCGGGCTTCGGCGAGAACGCGAGCGGCACCCTCAACCTGTGGTGCCGATCCGACACCGTGAACGGCACCCAGGCCGTGGTGGACGCGTTCCACCGGGCCCAGGACCGCATCCGGGTGCAGGTCACGCCCATCCAGAACGGGCAGTACGTCACCAAGCTCGCCACCGCGATCCGCGGCGGGCGGGTGCCCGACGTGATCGACATCGACGACATCTACTCGACCCTGTTCGCCTACCGTGGCGCGTTCACCGACCTCACGCCGCTCATCGAGGACCTGGGCATCGGCGATGCGCTCAGCCCCGGGCACCTCGCCCTGAGCACCAAGGACGGGCGGCACTACGGCCTGCCGTTCATCGGCGACTTCTCGGTGCTGTTCTGCAACACGGAACTGTTCGACCGCGCGGGCCTGGACGTGGAGGAGCACACCCGCGACTTCGACGGCATCCTCGAGGCGGCGCGCGCCATCACCGCCCTGGACGACGACGTCTACGGCTGGTCCTTCCCCGGCAACGCCTCGGGCGCGCTGGGGTTCACGGTGCAGCCGCACGTGTGGGCCACCGACCGCGACCTCATCGCGGGCGACGTGGGCAGCCAGCGCGGCGACGTCGCCGGCAACGAGGCCCTGCGGCGCACGCTCGACCTGGAGCGCACGCTGTGGGCGGAGCAGCTCGTGCCGCCCGGCAGCTTCTCCGACGACGCGTCGCGCTGGTCCGCCGACTACACCGCCGGCCGGCTGGGGATGTTCCCGGCGGGGTACGGCGTCGTCGTGCCGAACGCGGACCCGGCGCTCCTGGAGCGCACACGGGTCGTCATGCTGCCCGGGCCCGACGGCGGGCGTGCCTTCTTCGACGGCGGCGACAACCTGTGCATGCCCAACGGGGCCAGGAACCCGTCGGCGGCGTGGGAGTTCATGAAGTTCGCCGTCTCGGTGGAGCAGCAGTCGCGCATGCCCGAGGGCTTCTACTCGCCCGTCCGGTCCGACGTCGTCACGCCGGAGTTCGCGCGGGAGAACCCGTTCGTGCTGCCGCCGCTGGAGGCGATCGACCGCGGCTACGCGCCCACCACGCTCGCCTACAACCTCATCTACAACCAGCAGGACGGACCATGGCTGCGCATGTTCCGCTCTGCCGTCTTCGACGGGGAGGTCGATGCCGCCATGGACGAGGCCCAGACCACGTACGACCGCATCCTGAGGCAGGCGCAGGCATGAGCGCGCCCACCGTGGCGGGCCGCCCGCCGACGTCGGGCCCGGCGACGCCGTCGGCCCCGCAGCCCCCGCGCCGCCGCCGGAGCGGGACCCTGACGCACCCCCACCGCACCGGGCTGGCCCTGGTGACGCCCGCCGTGGCGCTGGTGGTCGTCTTCGTGTTCGTGCCGCTGGTCGTGGCGGTGTACATCTCGCTGACCAACTTCCCGCTGATCGGGCCGTACCGGTTCATCGGGCTCGACAACTACGCCTCGGTGCTCACGGACCCCACGTTCTGGAGCGCGCTGGGCTACACCCTGCTGTACACGGCGATCGTCACGCTGCCGATCCTGCTGCTCGGGTACGGGCTGGCCGTGCTGGTGCGGTCCAACCGGCGGGGTGCGACGCTGCTGCGCACCATCTTCTTCGTCCCGTTCGTCATCGGGCTGACGACGCTGAGCTTTCTCATGCTGCTGGAGGCCCAGCCGAACAGCGGCATGGTCAACGTGGCGCTGCGGTTCCTGGGCCTCACGGACGGGACGACGGCGTGGCTCGTGGACGGCCCGCTCGCCACGGGGCTGCTGTGCGTCATGGTGATCTGGGGCGTGTCGGGGCTGACGATGGTGCTGCTCATGTCCGGCATGCAGGGCATCCCGCGCGAGGTCTACGAGTCGGCGGAGATCGACGGCGCCTCGTGGTGGCAGCGCGAGGTGCAGATCACGGTGCCGATGCTGCGCCGGACCATCGCGATGACCGTGATCCTGTCGGTGATCGGCTCGTTCCTCGCGTTCACGCAGTTCTACATCCTGACCCAGGGCGGGCCCGGGTCGGACACCACGACGATCGTCATGGCCATCTACCGGCGCGCGTTCGTGCAGCTCCAGCTCGGGGCGGCCACGGCGATGTCGCTCGTGCTGGTGGTCATCACCGGTCTGGTCACCGCGGCCCAGTTCTGGCTGCTGCGGGAGAGGAGCTGACATGACTGCTGTGACTTCGGCGCCGCGGGGTGCCGCCGTGGGACGTTCCGCTGGCTCGGCCGCGGCGTCCCGCCCCTCGGGGCCCGAGCGGGACACGCGGGTCAAGCGGACGCTCTACCTGGTGGGCGGCACGCTCGCCGCGCTGGTGTTCCTGGTGCCGCTGGCGGTCGCGTTCGTGCGGGCCGGGCAGCCGGGCGACGTGATCGTGGCGGCCCCGGACGACCGGTTCTTCGACCTCTCCTGGGTCAACTTCCGGGCGGTGATCGACCAGCCGGAGGTGTGGCGCGGCATCCTCAACTCGGCGATCGTGTCGGTCTCGACGGCGGTGCTCACCGCCGCGCTCGCGACACTGGCGGGATACGGGTTCGCCCGGTTCCCGTTCCGGGGCCGCGGGATCCTGTTCGGGCTGGTGCTCGTCACGCTGATGATCCCGTTCCAGGCCATCCTCACGCCGCTGTACCTGCAGATGAACGTCATGGGCCTCACGGACAGCCTGTTCGGGCTCGTGCTGTTCTACACGACGGTGAACCTGCCGTTCGGCATCTTCGTCATGCGCAACACGTTCGCCGCCGTGCCCGCGGAGCTGGAGGACTCCGCGCACGTGGACGGGGCGGGGACGATGCGGATCCTCGTGTCGGTGCTGCGGCCCCTGGTGGTGCCGGGCACCGCCACCGCCGCGCTGTACGCGTTCCTGGCGTCGTGGACCGAGTTCCTCGGGGCGCTGACGTTCCTGACCGACTCCACCCTGTACACGCTGCCGGTGTCGCTGGTGAACCTGCAGCAGGGGGCGTACGGGCAGGTCAACTTCGGCCTGCTGGCCGCGGGGTCGGTGATCGCGATGATCCCCTGCGTGCTGCTGTACGTGGCGTTGCAGCGGTACTACGTGGCCGGGCTGGCCTCGGGGTCGGTGAAGGGGTGACGACGTCGCCGCGCCGTTGACGGAGCCCGGGTCAGGGACGGTCCTGACCCGGGCTCCGTCGGCTTGCCGGGAACGCCTTACCCGACCGTCACCGTCCCCTCCAGCACGTTCACGCCGCGCGTCGCGTCCCAGGTGCCGACGTTCGCCGTGCGGATCGCGAAGCGCGGGTCCCCGCTCGTCCCCGCGTCGGCGGACGGCAGCCCGAGCGCGAGCGTGTACGTCCCGGCCGGGACGTCGGCGAGCGCCGCGGTCAGCGTCGTGGTCGTGCCCGGCTGCCACGTCCGGGCGTCGGAGCCGAACGGCACCGTTACCTCCGTGCCGTCGGCGCGGGTCAGCACCAGCGTGGCCGGGCGCGGGGTGTAGGGCGCGGCCCAGCCGTCGTTGCGGACCGTCACGCTCACGGTCGGGGCGCTGCCCCGCGCGGAGACCGAGCTCGACTCCAGCACGAACCGGTAGCCGAGCCGGCGGGCGGTCTCCGCGATGCCCTCCTGGCCCCAGGAGTTCAGGACGTCCTGGTTGTAGTCGCGGTTGAGGTAGCTGTAGTGGTAGCGCGCCAGCTCCGCCGACGCGCTGGCCCACTCGGAGCGGGGCGCGTTGACGGCGCAGGTCTCGCCGCCGACGGGCACGTACCGGCTCTCGGCCTCGAGGTACTCCTGGTCGAGGGTGATCGGGTCGGAGAGGAACGTGCCGAAGTCGTCGGGCGAGGCCAGCAGGCAGTCGTTGTGGTGGCCCACGCGCGCGATCGTCTCCCCCGTCCAGGCCTCACCGGGGCCTACCGCGCTGCCCGCCCCGGAGGGCACGCCCAGCAGGCGCTGCTTGGAGAGCATCGTGCGCACCTGCACCGCACGGCTCTCGGGCAGCTCGTCGAGCAGGGCCTGCGTCACGGCCGACCGGTTGGCCCAGTCGGCGTCGGTGACGACGCCGGGGTCGGCCGGGTCGGCCACGAAGTGGTCGGTGTAGTAGCCCTCGCCCCAGAGCCCGACGAACCCGTTCTGCACCACGGGGACGACGTCGGCGTTGGCGCGCAGCAGCGGGCCGAGCTGGTCGATGTGCGCCAGGACCGTGCTCACCGGCGCGTCACCGTAGGGCGGGCTGTAGGGCCACTCCCCGCCCTGGGCGTAGGCGAACCGGGTGATGACCGAGACCCCGGCGGCGCGGGCAGTGTCGTAGTCGGCCTGCACGAGGTCGAGGAACGCCTGGTCGAGCTGCGGCGTGCCCGCGAACTTCTCCAGGTAGAAGACGCGCAGGATCTGGGTGATCCCCTCCGCGCGGTAGCCGGCCAGCGTGGCCTGGTCCAGCGGGGTGTACCCGGACCCGTCGGCGCGGTAGTGCGTCTCGGTGTGGTGGTAGAAGCCGCGCTGCGGGTTGGCGATGTTCTCGTCGCTCGGCGTGTACGTCGCCGTGCTCACCTGCGGGTGCGGCCGGGGGTGGTGCCGCCCGTGCCCGGGCCCCTGGGCGTAGGCGGCGGGCAGCGCCGCGGACCCGAGCAGGGCCGCGGCCGCGAGCGCCGCGACGATGCCGGCGGCCCTGCGGGTGGTGGCGGACGGGTGAGCGGTGCGCGGCGAGTGCTGTCCGGTGCCGTGAACGGTGCGCATGTTCCTCCTCGTGGTGCCTGGTGGTGCCTGCGCCGGTGCGCCGGGCGGCGCACCGGGTCTCACGTGAGGTCTCACTTGAGGCCGCTGGAGGCCAGGCCGTCGATGACCCGGCGCTGCAGCAGCACGAACAGGACGAGCACGGGGGCCATGGCGAGCAGGCTCGCCGCCATGACGACCGGGTAGTCGGTGGTGCGGTCGCCGATGAGCGTGGCGAGCCCCGCCGAGAGCGGCATCCGTTCGCTGTAGGTGGTGACCACCAGGGGCCAGAGCAGCTCGTTCCACGACCACAGCACCGTGGTGATCGCCAGCACGGCGACGGTGGGCCGGGCGAGCGGCAGCATGATCTTCCAGAAGATCTGGAAGGGGTTGGCGCCGTCGAGGCGCGCGGCCTCCTCCAGCTCGTCCGGCATCGCCAGGAACGCCGTCCGCATCAGGAAGGTGCCGAACGCGCTGAACAGGCCGGGCAGCACGAGGCCGCCCACGCTGTCGAGCAGGCCGAACCCCTGGATGATCTGGTACTGCGACAGCAGGTAGACCTGTGACGGCACCATGAGGATGGACAGCACGAGGGCCAGGAGCACGCCGCGCCCGCGGAACCGCATCCGCGCGAACGCGTAGCCCGCGAGCGTGCAGAACAGGATCTGCGCGAGGGTGCGCAGCACGGTGACGAGCACGGAGTTGCCGAGCTGCTGGAGGAACGGCATCCGGTCGAAGACCTGGGCGTAGTTGTCCCACCGGAGCTCGGCGGGCCAGAACACGGGCGTGACGCTCTGCACCTCGGCGTTGGTCGACAGCGACATGATGATCTGCCAGACGAACGGGAAGGCCATGACCAGGCTGCCCAGCCCGAGCACCACGTGCGCGACGACGTGGGAGCCGCCACGGCCACGCGGACGGCGGGGAAGGGCCTGGCGTGCAACGGTGTCAGTCACTGTGCACCCACCGCCTCTGGAGCCGGAACTGGAGCGCGGTCAGCAGACCGATGAGCAGGAAGATGACCATCGCGATGGCGGCCGCGTACCCCTTGTCGTTGGCCACGAACCCCTCGCGGTAGAAGAAGTAGACGAGCGACATGCTGCGCGGCAGCACCGGGTTGCTGCTGCCGAGGATCGCGTAGAGCAGGTCGAACACCTGGAAGCTCGCGATGACCGTGATGATCAGCACGAAGAAGATGCTCGGGGTCAGCAGCGGTACGGTCACCGACCGGAACTGCCGCCACCGGGAGGCGCCGTCCAGCTCGGCGGCCTCGTAGAGCTCCGGTGGGATGCTCTTGAGCCCCGCGGCGAGCACGATCATGTTGAACCCGAGCGACGACCACAGGCCGACGACGGCGACGGCGACGGTCGCGGCCCCGGGCGTGGAGATCCAGTACGGCCCCTCGATGCCGACCACGGCCAGGGCCCGGTTGAGGATGCCGAAGTCGCCGTTGAAGATGACCCGCCAGACCATGGCGACCGCGGTGGGCATCGCCACGTACGGCAGGAAGAACAGCACGCGGTAGAGCGCGGCGAGCCGCAGGCCGGGCAGGTTCAGCAGGCTGGCCAGGCCCACCGCGATCGGGATGCCGAGCAGCACCACGACGGTGTAGAGCAGGGTGTTGCCGAGCGACAGGTACAGCTCGGTGTCCTGGAACAGTGCGGCGTAGTTCGCGACGCCCGCGAACGTCGAGCCGCCGAAGGGGCCGGTCTCGGTCAGCGAGTACCAGGCGGTCTGGACGATCGGCCACAGGTAGAACACGGCGATCCCGGCCACGAGCGGCGCGACGAAGAGCCAGGGCCACAGTGCCCCGCCGGGTCGCGGCCCGCGCGGGGGCCGGCCGCCCCGCCCGGGCCGCCCCACGAGGGACGGCGCGGGCGGGGCCTGCTGGGTGGTGGTCATGCGATCACTCCTCGGCCAGCGCCGCGTTCATCTGGTCCGCCAGCTCGGTGGCGACGTCGGCGACGGGCCGTTCGCCCGAGAAGGCCTGGGGCAGCAGCTCGGTCTCCAGCGCGTTCCACTCGGCGGAGTTGAGGCTGACCGGCAGCGGACGGGAGTAGTCGACGGCGTCGAGGAACACCTGGAGGTCGGCGTCGGGCATCGAGGCCGTGAAGGCGCCCTGCGTGCCGGTGAAGGCGGGGATCACGGCGCCGGCATCGCCCTGCTGCTGCTGTGCCTCCTCGCCGGCGAGGAACACCTGGAGCGCCTGCGCGGCCTGCTTCTCCTTCGAGGTCGCCGACACCACGTTGGCCACGCCGTGGATGACCGTCGCCTGCTCCTGGCCCGACGGCAGCGGCAGCACCGTGACGTCCTCGGCCAGGTCCGTGTCGGTGAGCGCGGACCGGAACCAGCTGCCGCCCCAGTACATCGCCAGCTTGCCCGAGGTGAACCACTGGTCGGCGGTGGTGTCGGTGAGCTGCTGGACGGACGGCGAGCCGCCGGACTCGATGAGGTCCGTCCAGAACTGCAGACCGGCCTGTGCCTCGGGGGACGCGTAGCCGGAGGTGCCGTCCTCGACGACGGTCCCGCCGGCCTGGAAGATGGTGTTGTAGTACGTGGTCTGGCCGTCCATGCCACCCGCCGCGCCGTAGACGCCCTCGTCGGCGAGCGCGTCGGAGATCTCGACGGCGGTCTGCTGGAACTCGTCCCAGGTCCAGCCGTCCTCGGGGAGCTCCACCCCGGCCTGCTCGACGAGCGCGGTGTTGACCCAGATGCCGATGGTGTCGAAGTCCTTGGGCACCCCGTAGGACACGTCGTCGATCGTGTAGAGGTCGACGAGCGCCTCCGGGTAGTTCGCGGGGTCGATGTCGCCGGCGTCGACGGCGCCCGTGATCGGTTCGAGCATGCCGTTGGACGCGTACAGGCCGATGTTGGGCCCGTTCATCCAGAACAGGTCCGGCAGCGTCTCGCTGGAGGCCTGGGTCTGCAGCTTGGTCCAGTACTCGGCGAACGGCGTGACGTTCACGGTCACGTCGATGTCCGGGTAGATCTCGTTGAACGCCGCGATGTTCTCCTCGATCGCGGGCACCTGGTTCTGGTCCCAGACGCCGTAGGTGATCGAGGCGGCGAGGTCGGCGTCGGGCGCCGCGTACGCGCCGGCCGCCTCGTCCTGCGGGGTGGAGCCGCAGGCCGCGAGGGCCGTCGCGACGGCGACCGCGACGGCCGCGCCCGCGGTGCGGCGCACAGTGGACGACGTGGCGGGTGAGGTTCGGGGTGTCGCTCTCATGGGGTGGTCCTTCCGGGGGCGGGGGGTGCGGGAACTGCTGTTCGGCGGGCGAAGTGCGCGAGCACGTGCTCGGGCAGGTCGGGGACGTCACGGGGCCGGGAGCCGTCGCGCAGCGACTCGGCGGCCAGCGCCCCGGCGGCCACGGCCTCGCGTGCGGCGACGGGCGAGACCACGGTGGGCGCCCCGTCCAGCACGTGGTCGAGGAACTCGGTCATGGTCAGCAGGTCGGCGTCGGCGTGACCGCTGGCGACACCGTCGATGGGGTGCTCGACGTCGCCCGCGACCTGCCACTCGTGGCGGCGGTTCCAGACCTTGACCACGCCGCCGCCGGTGTCGCCGACGTTCTCCAGCCGGCCCTCGGTGCCGATGACCGTGTAGTTGCGCCAGTAGTCGGGCGTGAAGTGGCACTGCTGGTAGCTGGCCTGCACTCCGTTGTCGAGGCGCATCAGCATCATCGAGACGTCCTCGACGTCGACCACGGGGTTCAGGCCGGTCTGCGACGCGGGCGGCCAGTTGTCGAAGGAGAACCAGTCGGGCATGGTCTCGCCGGTGCGGTCGCGGCGGTCCTCGATGGCGCCGTACATCATCAGGTCGCCCATGCCCACCACCCGGCGGGTGTACCCGGAGGCGAGGTAGTGCACGACGTCGATGTCGTGGCTGGCCTTCTGCAGCAGCAGGGTGTTGGTCCGGGAGCGGTCGGCGTGCCAGTCCTTGAAGTAGTAGTCGCCGCCGTTGCCGACGAAGTGCCGCACCCAGACGGCGCGGACCTCGCCGATCTCGCCGCGCTCGATCACGCCGCGCATGGTGCGCACGACCCCGGAGTGCCGGAAGTTGTGCCCCACGTACAGCGGTGTCCCGGTCTCCGCAGCGGTGGCCAGCACGTGGTCGGCGCCCTCGACGGTGATCGCGAGCGGCTTCTCCAGGTAGACGGCGACGCCGGCCCGCAGCAGCGCGACGGCGATCTCCTCGTGCGTGTCGTCCGGGGTGAGCACGAGTGCGGCGTCGGCGGTGCCGGCGGCGACCAGCTCGTCGACGCTCGCGTGCACGGCGGCGTCGGGGTGGGCGGCGCGGCCGCGTTCGCGGCCTGCCGGAGTGGTGTCGACGACGGCGCTGACGTACGCACCGGGCCGGGCGTTCGGCACGTGCGCGGCGATGGGTGAGCGAGCCCCGTAGCCGGCGACGGCGACACGGATCCCCTGCTCGGCCGATGCCGGATCTGACGCGCTCATGCCGAGCCGCATCCGGCCGGGCACGACGTCGTGCCTGCGATCAGAGGGTGCGTGCTCGAACTTGCAACTTTTGACTCTGAATTGAGCATGTTCAGACAGTAGAGGTTCCGGGCGCGCGCAAGTAGGGGCGTCAAGACCTTTTACGGCGCCGTAACATGCGCCGGACCCGCCTCCCCCGGGCGCAGCACCCGGCGAGAGGACCCGCAGCGGCCGCTCAGGCCGAGGTGGCGACCACGATCTGCACGCCGGCGGTCGCGAACTCGGCCGCGATCTCCTCGGACACGGGCTGGTCGGTCACCAGCACGTCGATGTCGGCGAGCGGACAGATCCGCGCGAAGGTGGAGCGGCCGAGCTTCGTCGCGTCGGCGGCCACCACGACCCGGCGCGAGACCGCGCCGAGGTGGCGGCTGACCTCCGCCTCACCCTCGTGCACGGTGGTGGCACCGAACGCGGCACTGAGCCCGTCGACGCCAAGCACCGCGGTGTCCAGGCTGAACTCCTGCAGGGACGCACCGACCAGCGGGCCGACGAGCTCGTACGACTGGCGACGTGGCACGCCACCGGTCACCACGATCTTCACGTGGTCCCGCACGGAGAGCTCGTAGGCGATGTTCAGCGCGTTGGTCACGATGGTGACCCCAGGCGCCTCCGCGCGGCGCAGCCGCTCGCTGCGCCCCAGTTCGCGGGCGACCTCGGTGGTGGTGGTGCCGCCGTTGAGCCCCACCGACTCCCCCGGGCCGATCAGGTCGGCCACCGCCCGGGCGATGGCCTTCTTGGCCTCCGCCTGGCGCGCGATCTTGTACTGCAACGGCAGCTCGTACCCCGAACCGAGCGACGTGGCACCGCCGTGCGTGCGGGTGACCAGGCGCTGCTCGGCGAGGGTGTTGAGGTCACGCCGGACCGTGGCCGTCGACACGTCGAGCTTCTCGCTGATCTCCGTGATCGACACGCTGCCCCGCTCGCTCACGAGCTCGAGCACGAGGTTGAGTCGCTGCTGCTGCGTCATCGGGGTGGCCTGTCGTTCACGGCAGCATCTTCGCACGGGGTGGGGCGAGTGGTGTGACCAATACTGCTCAGGTGGGGGAAGAACGAGCACAACTGTTCACGGGGGCGGGTCGTGTTGGTCGTGTTCGTCGTGAGGCCCGAGAACTGGTCGGGTGGCCTGGAAGGGCTGCCATGGGCCAGCGGGAGCATGCCGCCTGGGCGGCCGGTCGCGGGCGTGACGTCGGTGGACGGTACGGGCCGCACACGCGTGACGGAGAGACGGGCACGCGAGGTTTGCTAAGGTATGGCCCGCACCGTGCTGCATGGCACGGGCTTGCGGGCGTAGCTCAATGGTAGAGCCTTAGTCTTCCAAACTAATTACGCGGGTTCGATTCCCGTCGCCCGCTCAGAGTGCGGAAGCCCAGGTCAGAGAGTGTTTCTGACCTGGGCTTCGTGCGTTCCGAGGGCTGGAAGCAGGGCTGCGTGGGCCCTTATGGGCCCTAAGTCGTCCGCGACAGGGCCCGGAATCGGAGCCGCAATGTCTGGTTCACCCGATCCGCAGCCGACCGCCCACGGTGCTCCGTCCGCACCTCAAAGCGTGTCCACCCGCAAGAGCCGCAACAACCGTCGTACGTACGGGAACGTCCGCAAGCGCGCCTCGAACCGCTGGCAGGCCCGGTACACCGGGCCTGACGGGGAGCGGCGCCCGATCGGCACGTTCGAGACCGAGAAGGCGGCGAATGCCGCCCTGGCTCGCGTGCTCAGCGACGTCTACCAGGGCACCTACCGCGAACCCGAGACGGGCGACGTGCCGCTGCGCGAGTATGCGCGCCGCTGGCTCGCCACCCGCGATCTGAAGCCCAGCACACGCTCCGGTTATGAGCGGCTGCTGGAGCACTGGATCCTGGCGCCGCTGGACAGCCCCGGTGCCCCGCGCAAGCTCGACCTCGGCTCGCTCCCGCTTCGTACCCTGTCGCACACCATGGTGAGCGAGTGGTATGCGGCCCTGCGGGAAGCGACAGCAGCCTCGGCCGCCGCGTGGCTGGCCCGTGGTACCGCACCGAGCGACGCGGCCCACGTTCGCGCCTGGGCCCGGCAGGCCGGCCGGTCCGTGAAGAAGTCCGGCCGCATGCCGGCGGCGCTGTGGGAGGCTTGGCGATCCGCCGGAGCACCAGCCGCAGCGACCGAAGAAACACGTCATCACGAGGCGGTGACCGGGCGGACCCAGGCGGCGCGCGCCTACTCGCTGCTGCGGACCATCTGCGGTGACGCCGTGCGTGACCAACTGATCGATGCCAACCCGTGCCGCATCCGGGGCGCGGGTCAGACCCGACCCGCTGAGCGTGTCGTCCCGGGCGACACGGTGGTGGACGCGATCACAGCATCGTTCGCTGGACGCTCGGAGCGGTACCGCGCGGCGGTGATCGTCGCGGCGCACTCCGGCCTTCGAGCCGGCGAGTTGTTCGCACTCGAGCGCCAGCACGTCGAACGGACCGTGGCGGGAGGTGTGCGGCTGAACGTACGGCAGTCCCTCGTGGAGGTGACCGGCAAGCCGGTCACGTTCGGGCCACCGAAGTCGGACGCCGGCCGCCGCAAGGTGCACCTGCCGCCGGACGCGGCACGGGAGCTCCTGGCGCACATGGACCGTTTCACCGCACCCGGCCCGCGATCCCTGGTATTCGCCACGAAGACCGGGCTGCCTGTGCGGGGCGGGCAGCGCACCAGCATGTTCACACGGGCGAAGAAGCGCGCCGGAGCACCCAGCGAGATCCGTTGGCACGATCTGCGGCACCTGGCAGCGACCCGTGCCGCAGAGGCTGGGGCGACGCTCGCAGAACTGCAACGGCGTATCGGACACTCGACGGTCGCTGCCGCCATGCACTACCAGCACGCCACCGACGACGGCGACGCGCGCCTCGCCGCACGCATGGCTGAGATCCAGACAGCACGACGCGCGCGGAACGTCGTGCAGTTCCCCGCGTAAGCGTGTGATGCCTTCTGCCGCTCGACCAGTTCCGAGCGGCAGAAGGCGCTCGGTGTCGCATGCACACCTGTCAGACCACGGATCGCGGTCGACAGGAGCGGCAGATGTGCACCCAGGAGAACCTTGCCAGTGCAGGGGACGACCCATTGCTCACGTCGACAGAGGCCGCCGAAGTACTAGGGGTGTCCCGCTGGTGGTTCGGCGAACTCGTACGCCGAGGCAGAGTCGGACCGTGTGCACGGATCAGCGGTCGGCTGCGGGTGCGGCAATCGGTGCTGGACCGGTACCAGACCGAGCGGGCCGGCGATCCAGAGGATCCCTACCTGACGTACGAAGACATCGCAGCGCGTCTCCGTGTCTCGTCGTGGACGGCCGGGCAGCTGGTGCGGCGTGGGCTGCTCACGGGCGTGCGGCTCGGGCGCAGGGTCGTGGTGCGGCGGTCAGCGGTGGAGGCCTACATCGAGGCCCAGACGCAGTAAATTCCGCTCTGGGCGCCGGACGTTGGCCCAGGTCGCACGGTCCCGCCAAATCGGCGGGACCGTACTTTCCGGTTTGTCTCGGAACTCGGCTCGGGCGGCGGTCGTCCGGGTGCGGTGGCCGGTGATCGGCGCCTACACGACACCAGGGCTCCGGCGCTGGGACCCAGAGCGTCTGCCCAGGTCATATGGTTCTGCCAATTCGGCAGAACCAATGTTGTCCGGTTTGTTCTCCGTGCAGGAACGGACCAGTGGTGCGTCGGTGGTTCGGTAGAACTCCAGGTCATGCGGTGGTGCCAATTTGGCACCACCGCAGGTGTCCGAATTAGCCCTGAGGCCAACGAGAGCGCAGTCCTGACCGCGCGGCGTGTCAAAGCGAACCCGCAGGTCGCACGGTCGTGGCAAATTGCCACCACCGTGCATGTCCGAGTTAGCCCGCATGAGCCTGCAACTGCCTTCCCCATGCTCACGATTGTGCACGCCACCTGTCCCCGTCGAGGTACAAGTTGACGTCCCCCACGCGGCTTTTCCCAGGCACGTTCCTGGTGGGGGACATGGCGGTGAACAGGGTGGACGCATGTCCCCCAACTCGTAGGCATTGCTCACAGACTGAACGTGGAATCGGCGCACGCTCGCGCATGGGCATGGC
The DNA here is from genome assembly GCF_049532985.1 of Promicromonospora sp. MS192. Classification (GTDB taxonomy): domain Bacteria; phylum Actinomycetota; class Actinomycetes; order Actinomycetales; family Cellulomonadaceae; genus Promicromonospora. The sequence continues at coordinate 3,136,668 of NZ_CP186693.1, forward strand.
TCCGCGGTTGGCTCAGACCCGCCAGCCCTCGCCGGGCGACCTGCGCGCACGTACACGTCCATGCGTCGAGGATGACCGGCGAGCGCACGCTCTGCGCACACCAAGATGCCCGCACACCAGGGTGTGCAGACATATCCGTGCAGGTCAGGTGCGCGCACCACTTCAACGCTCCGTCAACGAGGTCGAGGCTCACGCGGAGACGAGGACGGCTGTCACCGCATGAGCGTCCTCATCGCAGCCGCCAGTACGCCGATCCCGAACAACATCACGACGATTCCCGCTACCTTGATGATCCCCGGAAGCACCCGCGCGAGGAGCGCGCGGGTGCGCCCAGATCCCATCGCGATTGCGACGAACAGGTCCCCCGCCAGCACGATCGAGAACATCCACACCCCTACAGCGCCAGCAGCAGGGCGACGCCGAAGAAAGCATGGCGGCGAGACTGAAATAAAACAGGGCGTTCTTCGGGTTCAAGAGCCCTCGCGTGCACGGGGCCATGACCACCGCATCACACACGCTAGACAGTGAGCTCGAGCGGCTCCCCGAGCGTTGCCCACCGGACCTTCTCGTCGACGTCTGGCGCGTCACCGAGCGCCGTGACAAGGTCCTCGCGGCCCTGCCGGAAGTGGGACCACCCTTCGTAGTGCACCGGGACGACCGAGGCGGGCCGGAGCAGCCGGACGAGCTCGACGGCGTCCCGGGCCCCCATCGTGTAGGCGAGCGGGCCGGTGACGGGGAATCCGACTCGGCCGAGGTGCAGGACGGCGGTGCCGATCGCCAGGCGTCGTGCGACGCTCCGGACACCGTCGTACAGGACCGTGTCGCCGGAGATCCACAACGAGCCGTGCTCCTGTCCCTCCCAGGCCAGGTCGAAGCCGACGACCTCGCCCACGACGAGCCGGCTGCCGGCCGGGCCGTGCCTGGCCGGTGTCGCGGTGATCGTGATCGCCGGCCTGTCGGGCGCGACCAGCCGGGTCGTCTCCCACGGTCTGAGCCCGCGGACAGGGTGTCCGAGCCGTGCCGCGCCCGAGACGGTGGTGATCACGCTGCCGGCGGTGGGCAGATGCCGGACCCGCCGGGCATGCTGATGTGCAGCACGTGCTGCTGGAGCACCTCGTCGGGCTTCTGGAACTGCCGGACGATGTCGTACCGCAGCGCGCCGCCGCCCGTCATCCGCTCGAGCTGCTCGAGGTTCTCCTCGATCGCCTGCCCGCCTTTGTCTCGCCCCGGGTCTGATGGAGACTCACATTCCAGGGAAGGATAGAGTTATGGCCGCACCGAGGAAGTACCCCGAGGAGCTTCGGGAACATGCGATCCGGATGGCGGTGGACCTGCGGAAGGACCTCGCCACCAAGCCTGGCGCGTTGCGGCGGTAGGTGAGCAACTCGGGATCCACCCGGAGGCTGGGGTCTTGCCCCGGCCGGCTACGACGCCGCGACCCTCTACTGCCAAGCCTCCTGATTCCCGAGACAGCCCGGCAGGCCCACGAACGGTTCACCGACCTCCTCGACACATCCGACGGACGACGAGCTCAGTTGCTCGCTGCCGCATGCATCCCCGACTGCGCCCGCCGTGGCGACTATTAGGACCTAGAAGCGCATGTACGCGCCCATGCCCGGCGGCTCCTAGGGTGAACCGTGTCCGAGTCGCTCTAGTGCCGACCGGCCGGGCCTTCCCGACGAATAACTAGCTGATACGGCGGTACAGAGCGTCCTTGATCTTCCCCACGATCGTCCTGACCAAATCGGCGCCGATGCACAGAGCGCAGAATGACTCCTTTTGGCAGGCTCGCTGCGCGTCACCTCGACCTTCGGAACGGCCGGTCGGTCCTTCAAGTAGCTCAACCCCTGCGGGAGGATCACGGATGCAACGATCAAAGTCACCGCCACGACCACCTGCGGCCAGGGCACAATCTCGCCCACGATGCCATCCATCAGCGGCCAATCGTGCTGTCGACCTCGCCGGAACGATCAGCCGGGTCCGTGCCGGGCTGGTTCTCCCGGCTCATGCTCGGGATCGCACCCGAGTAGGCTGTGTCCACGGTGAGGCCCTGGGCACGAGGTGCGGTGATCGCGTATCCCAAGTCAACGTGCTCGGCCACGTACGTGGTCGGCAGCCGGACCACCACCGAGTTGCTGGCGGTTGGCGTTCCGGGCATCGGTGTGCGCGTCGGGATCGATGCACTGTGCCGCCCGGATGACGACCTCGCGCGTCTGGGCTTCAAGGGCACGTTGTCGTTCTGCCTGCCCAGCGGCTCCGCGCTCTCTGCGGGCTTCGTCACGCTCGGGCCGCAGGCGCTCCATCTCGACCTGAGCCTTTGAACGCGCCCGGCTTCCAACCCGGGCGATGGCTAACGCGACGATTACCGCACACAGCGTCGCCATGCTGGCGATAACTGCCCACGTGTCGTGCCACCGCTCGGTGTAGGTAAACAGCCATCGAATGTCTTGTACGTGGTCCCGTCCATTGCTCCGGAGGATACCGATGGGATCACACAGAATGAGCACGACCAGATGCACACTCCGCGGACAGGCTGGCGCGGCGTGCCCTCTTTGTCGGATGGATTCAGACCGGCGCAGACTCGTAGGCAGGCACAGGCGATGGGGCGATGGCGAATGGACTCCTCAGCATGGCGTCCACGGGCGGCCACACCTCGTCACCGAATTCGGTCGACTCCCTTACCCATCGCCGCAAAGATCGTCGGAGCGCTGCAGCCCTAGTAGCGATCCTGCCGCACCCAGGCATCCGATTCGGAAGAAAGTATGTCTGCAGCCTCCCGGAGGTCCTCTTCCGGCGCATTTGGATACGTTTCTGAGAGCACATCGAATGCATCGAATGGCCCTCCTGACACATATTGGTAACCGCCCTCCGCGCTATCGTACGGCACATGATGCGCTGGATCCTCGTAGGCCGCAAGGAAGTCCTCTGTCATACGATCGACTGCTACGAACTGGTCGCTCGCAAGCCACTCGGCCAGTGATGCCAATCGGGTTACGATCCGCTCATCAACTATCGCCTCACGGCCGTGAGCAATTCCATCCCGAAGGTCACGACCGTTATTTAGATCTTGGTACTGTCGCTCACTGAGCACCCCCAGGCTGAACAACTCAGGGATTAGACGCGTGGCACCGCCACGAACACCTTCAATTTTCAAACGCGCGGCCACTATTTCAAGCGCAGCCTCAACTGCGACCCACACTGACAGGATTGCCGCGTCGTGCGCAACGCCCGCGACGACTCTCGTGTTATTTAGCCAGTGTTCTACAATATTCGCAGACGGTACAGGCGAAGCATCCTCACCAGCCCAAAGCAATATGAAGCGCCAGCCAGTATGGCCGCTTACAACCTCGGCAAGACGATCCAACTGTGCACTTCTTGCTTGACCACGGGTCGACACTTCTACGACCACCAGTTCGGAACCACGACGGAGAACGAAGTCTGGGCGGAGGTCCCGCAGATCCTCAGGAAGGTCCGATTCGTGGGGCTCACTGATGACCGAAAAGCCATCGGCCTCAAGTTCAGCTAGTGCTTCGCGTGTACTCCCGGACCACTCTTCCAGGTTTGGGATACTCATGGAAGTTCCTTCGGATTCTTCGCTGTTTCGATTCGGATGTGCACGAACGGCTCATTCGACATAAACCCCTCCGCCAATGCCCGCCCAATGCCGCGCATCAAATATGTGCCGTTCAAGTCTCGCAGCGACGCCTGAACGTCTCGCACTTGGCTATCGTCTATGAACGATATTCCGATCAACGCATCCTGGATCGGCTTTATCATGTTGTCGACGTCCAGCGGCGCCTCTTCGTGAAAGTAGGTCAGTCGCACACTCACCTCGTGGTCCAGCGGTGGCGTTCCAGCTGGCCAAGCCGCCTGCGCCGCAGAAGCGACAGCCGCCTTCCAGCGGGTCCGCGCACCCGAACTACCTTGGACAGAGGCGGGGACGCCCAGGACAACACAGTCCCAGGGTAGTTGCGTCACAGGGGTAGTCTATACGAGTGACGACACAACCGCGCACTCGGAGGACTCCCACCGACCAGCCGCCTGTTACCAACCTGTCAGCCAGGGCACACCTAGGACGCAGGCGGAGCATGTTCTGAGCTGAGTTGCTCTCGAATCTCGCCATCGGCGAGGCCTGAGGCTAGTTGGAGCGTTCGTCGTACTAACGCGATCCCTAGGTCACTGATCGGTTCGCCAACTGTCCCGTAAAACTCCTGCGCGTACAAGGCCGCATGGATTGCTCCTTCGACAGCCATGACAAGCCAGAGAGTTGCGTATGAATCAGCGTGGGGTCCAGCGCCCATCGGTGCTAGTCCGAGAATGAACTGGAGATCGGTTCGCTCTTGTCCGTGGGTGACCGAGGACAATCCGCGCCAAGCATGCTCCGCGTCTTTGCCAAGTACATGGGCCCGAACTGATGCTGCTGAAACTCGGGGGGCGATCGTATTCGGATCATCCACGAGGTTGCCGTTACCGTTGCGCTTCGTGGCGAAGATGAACTTGTCAGCCGCCGCAGCGCGCCGAAGCCTGGCCTGCTGCTCGACGAGTTCGCTCGCATCACCACCGTCGGCGATCTCTTGCCGTACACCTTCCATCAGAAAGTTGTAACTGCGTAGCGTTCGTTCGCGATCGTCGAGCTCCGGCTCAAGGAGATACGCAGCGTGCACGGAAGCCTCGAAGAGGGTACGGGCGAGCGCCAACACCGAACGCCGGGGCCCGTCGACTCCGGCGAGTAGGGCTAGGCCATTAAGGTGGTCACGAACAGCTGTGATGTATCCATCAGCCACCTCGAGTGTCAGCTGGCCCTGGGGGTTGAGGTTCCGAGTGCCAGCGATGGCTCCACGAGCGCCAGGCATCGGTCTGAGCGGGTGCTCGTCGAATCGTGCGGTCTCCCGACCGCCCCAGAGCGCTTCCGTCAGGCTGTCTTCAAGTGTCAACAGGGCAACTGCGACATCTTCCAAGGATGGCCGCGCGCTTGCCAACAACCGACCCTCGGCCGCTCCACGGCGAAGCCATAGCAGGAATCCCTCGGGGTCGGAGGCAAGATCAGGCATACCGTCGGACATGAGACGAGCCTGGCATAAGCCCCTCAAGGAAACACGAGACCAGCCGCTAATGAACGGGTGATTCACGCCAGGACCAGCCGAGGACCTGCTGCACCGGTAGGTGACACCTTGACCTTTAGCGCTGTGTGGTGCTGTTGATGTCTCCCGAGCCCAGGCCTCGTCCGAAGGGGTTCCGCGAGGATGTGGTGCGCGTGGCCCACAACCGCGAGCGGGGCGTTACGATCGCTCAGGTCGCCACGGACTTCGGGATCTCTGAGTCCTGCTTGCGCACCTGGCTGCTTACCGTTGATGTCGAGTACAGGATCCCGCGCCGCGCCGCCTACCTGTCCCTGGTGACGGCGATGTGGCGCTTCGGTTCCCATCACCCACGTATGTAAGGCTGACCAGGCCGGTCACGTGGGACCAGCCGGTGTGATTGTGATTTATCGCGCCTCGTCGTCCGACAGGGCCCGGTTGACGGCGAACCGCAGGCCACCTGATCCCACCTGATGCAGAGCCACGCGTACCCAATGTGTACCGGGCGACTGGGCACAAGACTCCGATGCAGGTCAGAGCATGAAAAGCGGACGAGCCGGCCTGTACGCCAGGTTCTCCCGGAGGGTGGGGCGGTATGTCTCACGGTGTCCGACGAGTTGGTTGGACACCGCGAGAACGTCGGAATCTCGGGGATCTCTCCGCGTCGCGATGCGTTGATTGCGACGGCGCGAGATGGGCTCATGGGGCTCGCATGTGTACCTAATGTGTACTGCGATGCTGGTCTCGGACTTAGCGCAACCGGAGCGTTCCTGTACCGAGCCCAAGGCTCCTGAGGTCACTCGCCAGCCAGTTCGCGGCCACGTTGGAGGACGGACGTGCGTTGGACATGTCGTCAACGACACTGCGGGTCCAACCAAGCGCACTCGCTTCCCGATCCTGTTGAGCCAGCCACGTCGCGACGGTCTCAAGTGTGCCGGAGTGGCGCTCCCAATCGTCCATCTGCTCGGGCGCAATCTGGCTGATCACTGCCCTCCCCGACGTAGACCACACAGCACCCGTTCCGCTAGGAGCCAACTGCCCTATCAGCGGCATCGGGACAGGCACAACCGTAAGGCCGGGGAACCGCCCGCCATCATTACTGTCTTCCCTATACGACAGCTCCAGGATGACGCCGACTGGTTGGAGTGCCGAACGCGGCATAGACCAGCCAAGTCGGCCGAACGTATGGGCAAGTGCTTCGTCATACGCTTCGCAGGCCCGTCCATACACCTCAACCTCAAACGCCATCAGGCGTTCTGGAGAGTAGAGGTCCCATACCCAGCCCGACGGTGGGTGCGTAACGTCGCTTTCGGGGAGGTGCGACTTGATCTGGGTCGCACCGGTTGAGTCGATCCAGCTGACGAGGTCGAGCAACTCCGTGCCCACAACCGCGCTTCCGCCAAACGAGAACCTGCTCTTGGGATTCCAGGCGACACGATCGAGGAGCTTCACCGACGCGGAGCGCACATCGTCTGCGGCTAGGTCGCCTCCAAACGGAGACCGACGCTCTGCGACGCGCCGGGCGACATCGAAGCGCTGTTCCTGGCTCCAGATCCCGTTTGGTGCACCAAGCTGACGGTCTTCGGAGAGTTTATCAATCGTCCTTCCCGCGATTCTGTCCCGGATGACGGTCCAGGGCCACGCGCCCCCTTCTGGCGCGGGACCTGCGAACCACAACCGCCAGCCTGTGCCGTCGTTCCGGGCTGAGGGATCTATCTGCGACGGGAGAGTGGTCACATAGTCGGATGCGGGAGGGACCGACGCCAACCCAACGCCGAGTTGATGACCTGATACAGCAACCCCCAGGCCGACCGGGCCGTTGACAACACGATGCGGCAGAACGCCTTCGGCCAGCGGGCCTAGCCCGTCTGCCCAGCCACGCAGGGATCTCAGTAGGCGGGTTCTGCTCGTCGCCGGATCGAGTGGCACGTCGTCTTCGGAGCGCCAGGTCCGGTGAGCACTGAAAGCTTCCTTGATGATCCAGGCACAAGCTCCAGCATTACCTGCCACCCATGCGCTCAGGAGATCATCGACAGCATCAGGGGTGGATGCACTCAGTGCTGCCACCGCTGCCGCCCAACGCCACCTGTTGAAGCTCGCAGCATCGGCGACCACGTGCGCCGGGCTGACGGTGCCGTCGAGGATGGCTTGGGCCGCGAACCAGTGCTGGAAGATCGGCAATGAGAACGAGACCTGGCCCCCAGGGTCGTCGGCGACAAGCCGACTTGAGCGAGCCACCTGCCGGTCGCTGAATGAAAGTTCAGCCCTGCCCGAGCGAGTCAAGGAGATCGCCAGGTTCGTGAGGACTAACCGGGTCTCAGCCGAAGTCACCGCAGAGCGTTCAGCGGCCTTCTCTAGTGAGTTCTCCACCAGTGTCCGGATCAGGTCCGCCTCTCCGCGGGGCGCGTGGTCGCCTCCGAGCATGGACCCGGCGGCAAGTGCGAAGAAGGGTCGGCGTACCGTCATCCGCATCCCTGCCGTCCACTGCCATGCGGCCTGCGGCTCACCGCTAGTCAATTCGACCAGCTCAAGCGCCTCTGCTTCAGAAAGAAGGGGGGCCTCCACCTTTTCGCGGTCTGTCGGGCTGAGGACACCGGGCCGTGCAGTGAGTAGGACTCGGACACCTGCATGCGATCTGCTGAGGACTTGAGCGCTCTCAAGGATCGCTTGCGCTGCGGCGGCCCTATCGGCCTCGTCCAGCCCGTCGACCACGATGCAAGCTCCGCGCCCGCGGCGCCAGATGGTCCCGACCTGGCGGTCTACAGCGCCTTCCATCGTCAGGCCAGCCAAGTCTCGGGCGTACAGCCACACTGGCAGTGGGGCGGTGTCGGTCTTGTCCAGCTCTCTGATCGCGGCACGGTGCCAGGACTCGGCGATCTCCGTTTTGCCGGCACCGTAGTCGCCGAGCAGGACCACCACTTGCCCTTCGGGAACGTCAGGACTGGTGATGCGGTCGAAGTAGGAACGGAGAGCCGCCTCGTCCAAGTCGAAGGGCTGCAGTCTCACAGTTCGACGTGCCGCAGAACGCCGCTGGAGCACAGCAGCGAGGTCCTCGGAGTTCAAGGCTGCTTCAGGACCTACCAACTGCAATAGGAGCTCGAGTAACTGAGCGCTGCGCTTCTGGTCCCAGGCCGCGATCGTTTCAGCGCGGTCAGCATCGCCTAATTCCGCAGCGATGGCGGGGTACGTCAACTTGACCAGGCGAAGCGCACGCGACAGGTGGTCATCGGCGGAGGGCCACTCTTTGGACTTGCCCGACAAGAAGTTGTCGAGTCGGACCGCGAGGGCTGCGGCGACATCCTCGACGGGCGTGCTGAGTTCCTTGAGCGTGAGAGTCTTGAGCCAAGCCCGATAGGTGCCCCAAGAGCAGGCGAAGTCAACCCTCTTGCGAACGCGCCTAGAGACCTTGTACTTAAACAGAACCTTGCGAGCCAAGGCGCTTGCTGCCTTCGCAGCTAACGGCCCGAGGACACGCCCGCCGACAAGGGCCGCACTTTCCAAGCCGCTCATCAAGCCTCCCAGTTATCGAGACCAGTATCGTGGCTGGTCGGCCCTGGTGCAGGAACGGCACGCACGAGTGACCGCTGTGAGCGGCAACGATGACGCCGCCTCGCACTGTGAGGGGAGTTCGCGGATCGCAGTCCGGTCAACCGCAACGGCGGCAGAGCCCGATAAGTCACCGAGCCCCTTACGGCCTGGCGCCGACTGCACAGAGTCAGGGCTGAGGCAGTTCGGTCCGGGCCGGCGCGAAGTAGTCGCCAAGCATCTCGGAGACCCAGGAGGGCTGGTGCGTCGCGCCGCGCGGTCCCATCTCCGCGAACCACGGCTTGATGTCAAGCACTGGAGTCCCGTCGACGGCGTCGAGGTCTTCGACGTACAGGTCCAAGCCGTCGATCGACACCAATCGGCACCGCGAGACGCCGAGCCAGTTCTGGCGGCGCATGTTCCGGTGCCCGAAGATCCCGACCTCGGGCCAGTCCGGGTTGTTGCGGGGACGCCGCGCGCCAGGGTGGAGGTCGGTCTGGTCGGTGAGGTGGAAGAAGAAGGCGATCTCCAGGTGAGAGAACTCGTCAAGGCCAGCGACCGACTCCTCGGTGTAGGCGTCCGGGTCGATCCGGATGATCGAGCGGGTGCCGCCCCAGTAGTCGTCAGTCGGCTCGGTGCGACCACCGACGACGTGCGCGACGGGGGTCATGACGATGGGGTCGGTCAACGTTCCTCCGCAGGTCAGTTCGTGGCAGCGAGATAGGCGCTGGCTCGCTCATCGAGGATAGCGGCGTCCGCGCTGGTGACCTTGTAGACGGCGAGCGCGGAGCGCATCTCCACGATGGTCTGGCGGGCCCGTGCCGACTGCACGCCGTCCATCGCGTCGAGAGCCAGGTTCCATGTCTCTACTGCTTGCTCAAGCTCGCCGCGTCTGGCCTGCACGTCCCCGAGATACCCCAGCGTGACCGCATGCGTCCGCTTGAACGTGGCAGCCTTCCGGGTCTCGACCGAGTGAACCAGTTGCTGTTCCGCCCCGGCGAGGTCTCCGATGTCCCGCAAGGTGTTGCCGGTCTCGTGCGCCAGGGACGCTTCCCCGAAGAAGAACACTCGCGCAGGCTCGTCCCCGCCTGGCATCGCGGCCGAGAGGTCGCGCTCGGCCCGGAGCAGTGCGGATGACGCGGCACTCCCCTGGCCGGTCGCGGCCAGTGCCCGGGCATGCACCACTCCAAGCAGAGCGCGTTCGCGGGGTGCGGCTGCCTTGTACCGGTCCCCCTCGACCGACGCCGCTGCGAGTTCTTGGGCCTGCGTTGGATGGCCGAGATCGATCGCCTGGTGTGCCATCGCACGAAGTGTGTGCGCTGCCATCGCGGGGTCGGCGGCCTCAGCCGCGAGCTTGACCGACGAGGTAAACAATCCCTGGGCGACGCCGTGCTCGCCGTTGTCGAACGCCATCCAGCCGGCGACATAGGCCAGTTCAGAAGCGGCAGAGAACATCTCGCCTCTGAGGGCGTCGTTCGCGAACGATCCGTTCAGAAGACGGTGGACGTCGTCGGTCAGGTACTGCATGGCGGCTGCCCGTGCGTGCCCGCCGCCGTGCCGCTGGTCCATCCGAGAGAAGAACGCGACCGACTCACGGACGGCTTCGAGATCGCCACGTCCGACCGAGCGCACACCACGTGCAGCACGCTCGGTTGATCGGCGGACCATCTCGGTCCACCACGACTCACTGGGTAGTGCGGTGGCGACGGTCGAGTAGGCCGCCAGACCGAGCAGGCCCCGTCGGGTGAGGTCCACGTACTTGCTCCCCAGGTCGGCCAGCCCGGCAAGCGTATCCAGATCCCACGTGGACGAATGACCAACTTCTCGCGCCGCGCTCCCCCGCTTGGTCGGGTAGAACCCGATCTCGATGTCCGTTGACGCGCCGAGGACGGCGCGAAGACCGTCGCGGAACTGCTGCCCGGGCCAGCGCGACTGACCGCGCTCGTACCGAGCGATCGCGTGAGCATCGAGAGCGATGCGCTGCCCGGTCGAGGCCCAGACGTGCGCGTTCACGGCTTCTGCCAGCTCCGCGCGGGACATCGGTTCGCCGGGGCGCAGGCGCGATGGAAGGGCTTCGCGCCGCTCGCGAAGCAACTCGTTGGCCATCCCCTCGCCCCTCCCCACCAGCGGGCCGCCCAGGCAGGCGTTCTCCAGATTGTCCCGTTGATTGCCCTGCCCTGGCGAGTGAATCGCAACAAGAGTAGCGAGCAGACGCATCCCAACGACCGATCCCAGACGGCCCGGCAAACTCGGAGAGTCCCGTGAACCACAGAGCAGCAGCGACGCGGCGCCTTGAATCGCCTACTACACCGCACAGCACGACAAGTCGTCAGATGCGACGCCTCCCGGGCATCAACGACGGTCTCGCGGCGGCATCGCAGTTCCTCGATCTCGTCGGGCCTGACCGCATCGAACTGGTGACCGTGACAGCCAACCGGGTCAGTCTCCTGCCGGCCGACCTGAAGGAGGGCGAGCAAATTGCCCGCACGCTCGGGCTGACCGTGCCGTTGGATCACCGGATGTTCGTGCCTGGGAACACGGTATGGACCGGAGAGCGCGATGACCTGGAGGTCCAGGTCCGTTCGGTGCTGCGTCAGGTGGTGACTCGGTGAGCGCCGCGACGGTCACGGACACCCGCTCGCTCGTAGCACTCGACATCGACGGGACTTTGGTGGACGACGGCCGGGTCCCGCCTGGAACGGTCGACACCTTGGACCTGGCCCGTGCCGCCGGTCACCAGATCGTGCTCGCCACAGGGCGGTCCCTGGTCGGCCTCTTGCCGATCGCTACCCGTCTGGGGCTGGTCGACGGATGGGGCGTCTGTTCGAACGGTGCCCTGACCGTGCGGTTGGACCGGTCGGCGCCTTCGGGATATGACGTCGTGGAGGGCCGGACCTTCGACCCGGCGAAGGTCATCCAGGTTGCTCTGGACCTCGCCCCCGGAGTGCGGGTCGCGGTCGAGGAGGTCGGGTGGGGCTGGAGGACGAGCCAGCCGTTCGAGCCGGGAGAGCTCAACGGGCAGCAGAAACTCGTCACATTGGATGACCTGACCGCACGGCCTGCCACCCGGATCGTTCTCGCCGCGCCAAAGATCCGGCGCTACACCGACGCGCTGCACGCGACCGGGGTCACGGTAACCCCCATGGGACCGGACTGGGCCGATATCGCGGGCCGAGGCGTGAACAAGGCGGTCGCGCTGGATGGTGTCCGCCAGCACCTGCGCATCCCTCCCGAGCGGACGGTCGCTGTCGGGGACGGCGTCAACGACCTGCCGATGTTGGCCTGGGCCGGGCGTTCCGTGGCGATGGGTCACGCGCCGACGATCGTGCGCAGCGCCGCCGACGAGACCACCGGCACGATCACCGATGGTGGTGTGCTGCCGGTGCTGGCCTCCCTCGTCCCCGCCGTGGACAGTTCTCTGTCTCCGTTGGCCGCGCAGATCGCCACAGCCGAGGCCACCGCGCCGGGGCCGGTGGTGCTGCGAGTGTGGCACGGCGCCGGAACTGAACTCTCCCGGTGTGAGGCCTGGACTCTCAAGGACGGGCGCTGGACCCGGCATGCACCGATCCCGTCCGGCGTCGGCACCACCATGCGCGCGATCGAGGCCGCCTCACTGGAAGCCGGGCTGCCCTACCCCCGTGGGGACGAGGGCCGTCGCCGGGCGCAGTGGCGCAGCGTGACCGGTGATGGACCGGCCGGGTTCGAACTTCCCCTGAGTGACGTGTAGCCAGTCCGCGCTTTCTGAACTTGCGACCGTCCTTGTCCCGGACCGGTCGTGAGCCGCCCCCAGACGGCGGATCCCAGGCTGAGGCTCCCGCCCCCGGGAGCCTCAGCCGCCCTCAAGCGAGCACTCCGCACACCAGAAGTGGCGCCGCACGTGAGCCGTCGTGGCGGCGCACCGAAGCCCCGACCAAAGGAGAGACGCATGAACCAGACCGCGGACCTGACCGCACGCACCCCGGGCCCCGACAGCCGGGCGACACCGCGGCCCGCCGACGAATGTGCGCCGTCACCGGTTCCCGACCGGGGCCCTCGCGGGGGCCCGTGCTCTTCCGGGAGACCCCTCCGCTCTGATGAGTGTCGGTGACCCCGGCTAGCGTGGGCTCAACGCTGCAGATCACCAAGGGAGCACCATGTTCGACCGGAACGTCGACTACCCCACAGCCGTAGCTAGCTATGACGACAACGGCGTGAACGCCGCGATGAACTGGTGCATCGAACACCGCCAGGACGGCGACACGATCTCGGTGTGGACGTCGCTGAAGTCCAGTCTCGCCAAGAGCGCCAAACTCGATCGGTTCGTCCAGCGCTACCGCAACGTCGAGCACATTACCGGCCGCGGCGGCGGGACACCGACCGGCCGCGGGCCCGTGCTCATGGCCTGGCCAGATATGGACGACATCGGCAAGCTGGTCCAGCACGGTTACGGTATTACCGCGCTGTGCGTGATCACCTGGGTCCCCGACCGAGTCCGCCCATGGGTCACCGTCACGAACCCGCAGATCCTCGGAGACGGCTCGGACTGGCAGCGCCGGTCCCCCGGGATCGACCCGGTCGTGCTGGAAGCGTTGAAAGGGCTGACCGTCACGGTGAACCACAACAACACGATCGCGGCCGGCTACGAGAAGGACCACGTTGTCAGCGCCCTACTGGCACTGCACGACGCCGGGCTGCCCATGGACGCCGACACGATGCAGGGCTGGGCTCTCGCCCACGGCTGGTCCGGCGAGAACCCCACACACCTGGCCAAGTACGTCCGCGACATCAACACAGGCAAGCGCCCAAGCGCCTCCCGAGTGCTACGCCCGGACTACGTCCAGATCCTGCGCGACCGGATCACGTCCGGCGACGCCGACTGACTCCGTCAACGTCGCTGCTCGGACCAACGCGAGGAAAATTCCGCCTTCATCCGGAGCCGAACCCCCGCTCCCACCCGCGCACGTGTGACGCTCTGCCAGTCCAAGCCGAGTACCTCCATCACGACGGCATCGAGGTCAGCAAGAGCGTGTCAGGGACTGATGAAAGCCACCGCCGCGCGGTAACGCCTCAACGATCGGGGAGAGCGCCGATGACACTCCGTACGACCTATGGCAATCACTCGGCGGACGAAACTCCCGACTGGCTCAAGTCGCTGGCGTCCTCACTCGATCGTCACTACGGGGCCACCAGCGTGCTGCCGCTGACGGTCGTCGTGGACGAGATCGCCACGTGGGTCGACCTGGCAAGCGGAGCAGACGCATGGAAGCCAGCACCGAACCGCAACTCGTTCCGACTCGATCTCGACCAGTCCACCGGCGCTCTGGGCTCATCGGTCCGTGCGGCTGTCGCCGTGCCACTGGCCCGGTTCACCGCTGCGTTCACGCGCCTGATCACCGGCCCGAAGAGCGTCCTCGCCCAGCCGCCAGGTACGCGCACCGACGCGGCGTGGGCGGACACCGCCGCGACTGCCCGAGAACTCCTCACCACGATCGACTCGGACGAAGCAACCGCAGCAAGCTGGGACGACCTGGTCGCCACAGCACGCGACCGGTCCCTGATGGGCAGGCAGCACCGGCCGATCGCCGATCTGCTCTTCGACCAGCTACGACGCCGCGGCCAGGACGCGGACAGCCTGTTCAGCACCCTTGCCTCGCTCATCGGCCTCGGTCCGGTGTCCGAGGACGACCCGTTCATCCACGTCGACGTACCGGCCGACGACCGGCTCGCTCAAGCACGCGCCATGGTGAGTGCTCCCGCTCCGGTCGAGCCAGTCGTCGTGTGGCTCGGCTACCGGGGAGGTCGCCCGGCTCCGCGACTCGACGCCGGACGGGTCACGTTCATGGACGCGCACTGGACCGTCCCGAACGCCGGGCCCGATGGCCAAGACTTCGAGCACAAGGCCGAGCTGTGGCAACTCGTGCAGCACGGCTTCGACTTCCAGGCCCGCGACAAGGACGGCCAGAGGTGGGATGTGGACTTTCTGGTGCGCGTGGATCTGGGCGAGACCACCGTGCCGAACACCGCGGCCAGGGCCGCGAACATCGTCGACACGATCCTGAGCGTCGCGATCCACAACCACGGCGGGATCCGCCCGCTCCTCACGCAGCACGCCGTCCTGCGCTCCGGCCGTCGCGTCTCGTCGGGCTTCACGGTCAACCCGGATGCGACGGGATTCACCGATGACACCTACGGGGCACGCATAACCCTCGACGCGGTGCACCACCACGGCCCGCGAATCGCGGACGCGCTCAGCCGCGAAGAGCTCCCCCGGTTCCTCGCCGCCGCGATCGAGGCCCAGGCCACTGCCGATCATCCCTTCAGCCGCGACATGGCAATGCAGCCCCCGTCCGATGCAGACATCAGGAGCGTGGTGGCGCTCGCCGACCGGGTCGTCCAGCACGTCGCCGCTTACGCTGCGATCGGACCCGACGAGGCATTCGAGCTGCTGGGGCAGCGCTGGCCCCACGCCCGATGGCTATCCGATCTCGACCTGGCCGTCCACCTGTGCACCTTCGGTGGCAGTGACCGGCAAGGGAGCCTGCTCGGCGCCTGGTACTCGGTTGGCCTTTCCCAGCCCCGGCCCCTGTTTATCGCCGGCCACGCTCAGGATCTGCTCTCTGTGTGCCAGATCGAGTCCGAACGCCCGTGGATCGCCCGGATGCTGCGAAGCGTGAGCGACGCCGCCGTCTACGGCGAGCTCATCAAGGAGTACAGCGCAGACGGCGCTGTCCTCGAGGCCCGGCGACGACGAGTGCGCAATGGACTCGTGCATGGCAACCCGACCAACTTCGAGATCGTCAAGTCTGTACGTGAGTACGCGACCTTCCTCAGTAGCGGCGCGCTCCGGCTCGGCATCGAGGCCTACCTCCAGCAAGCCGAAGCACGCGCCTTTATCGCATGGCGGTCCCCGGACGTCATCGCGATGCAGTCCGGCCAGGACGCCGCCGCCTACTGGCGGCAGTGGCTTGCCACGCAGCCGTCGTCCTGAACCGCGGCGACAAAACCCGAGGCCGCGGCGTTAAGAACCCGGTCGGAACTCTCCCGGGTCGACACTGTGATGCGAAGCCGCTCCGGATCAATGTCAGGAAACCAGCGGACCGCAATACCAGAGTCCCAAAAGAAGCGCTTCCAGTCAGCCGCTGCACCCGCCCGGGGCCGCGCGAACACAAAATTACCCTCCGAACGTCCGGGATCCCAGCCAATGGCCGAAAGAGAAGACTCGAGGTAACGCCGCTCCACACGGACATGCTCGACCAACCGCGTCAGGTACTCCGAGTCAGCCAGAGCAGCCTCAGCAGCAGCAAGGGCTACCGAACTAACAGGATAGGGAAGTTGTGCACGCTGCACCTCTTTGACGATCTCTGGCGATGCGACCATGTATCCAACTCGGAGACCAGCTAGCGCATAGGCCTTCGAGAAAGACCGAACTACAACCCACCGAGGATGCCCCGACAACAGAGGAATCACAGACTCGCCGGCGAATGGAGCGTACGCTTCGTCGACCACGACGATGGCGCCCCCATCAGGGAGGAGTCTCTCCAGTTCTCTCGGTGGAACCCATTCTCCCGTTGGACTATTGGGATTAACGATACAGATCAAGCTCGCCTGCAACCCGGAGGACACGCTCACGTCGGGCCAAGCGGTCGTAATCACGGGTGCGCCATAGTGAAGACAAAGGTCTCCCAACACCCCATAGGTTGGATCAGTGAGCAAAACGAGCTGATCGGGCCCGGAAAACGTACGAAATACTGCATCCAGTATCCCATCCCCGCCGGCTCCTACAAGAATGCAAGAAGGATCCACATCATGATGCCGAGCAAGGGCCTCGCGCAATGAGATTGCCGTAGGATCCGGGTACTCCCGAAGGCCACGCACAGCCGATAACAGCGCGGCCTGAACACCCGGAGCCGGATCAAATGGCGACTCGTTGACATGAAGTGACAACATGTCACGAGGCACCAGCTCCCCAGGCACATAGCCACTCTTATGGTGAGACAGTTTCACTAGCGACTCCCTTCTATGATCCGATCCGCTTCAGCTTCTCGAACGAGACGGCTACAGAAACGAGCTCGTCCCATACCAGGCAAACGGATGATCCAGATGCAAGCAGATCAATCCGTCGACTAGACGCGGGGGAATCCCCCGTCGGCGGCACTCGTCTACGAAGATCCCGTCACTATGCGCGAATCGAGAGACCTCCTCCCTATAGGGGGTCTCAAGAAGCACTCTCCTGGACACAATCTGAGAATAGCCCCAGGGATATCGCTGCGGATCGCGACCAGTCGCGCTATTCAGGAGCGCAGAGAAGTCACGCACAGGGTCAAGGGAACCCCCAAGTAGCGCGTCCGTCGCGGAACGACCAAGGTGACGCCGTTCCGCGAAATTGAGGAACTCCTCATCCCCGTCGCCGTGCAACACATCCAGCACCGTTCGTACCGCACCAGTAGGAAACAGGCAGTCCGAATCCGCGAGCCAGACGACGTGTCCCCTGCTCATCTCCACAGCACGGTTGATGAGAACAGGCTTATCCGGCGGGCCATCAATCGACAGCTCGCGCAACCTAACCTCAGGAAAACTCGCAGCGAATGACGCAAGCATTTCTGACGTCCCATCAGGATTACCCGGGTTCACCACGATTATCTCGTAGCTACCAGTCGGCGCATCCTGACGAACCCACGAATTCAATGCCACTCGCAGACGTTGACCAAACCGATGGCAAGCGATTACCACCGACAGTTCACAGGGTTCATCGAATGTCGAAATCTCGATCTCTGAGAACTCGACGTGCGCTACGCCAAGTGTCCGGAGTGCAATCCCAGCCAAACCATCGGCCATTGGCAAGTCCGGCGCACCCGTCCAGCCAGTAGAGATTCGGCCGTCCACTAGGAATACGACCTTCTTCCCACGCTCGCTGATCTCAACCGTCAGCCTCCGCGGCCATTCTCTTTTGTCGAGCGGAACGAGATAATCACGCCCCCCACCAAGGCTAAAGCCGGCAGCAATCGCGGCGCCAGCGACAAGCGCACTCAACCTAACCTCTCGGCCGGCGAGAACTAGCTCCTGGACCGTCGCAGGCAAAAGAATAGATCGCCAGTCAGCACCAGGATTGCGCACCGTCAGCCCGACTCGGCCTGCGGCGAACTCCCAGTCCGCCTGCCCTTCCAACTCTCTCCATGCCTCGCCGCCTGCGCCGACGCTGCTGGTCACAGGATCCGAACGGCCGGGAATACTCTTAGTGGGTTGTGTCATTCGCTTCTTCCTCCATTATTGACGACGGTGTCGAGCGCGCACTCTCGTAATTGCTCCGGACTATGTCCGAAAGTCCATAGAGTCCGGCAAGGGAGCCAAGCTCACCTGCTGCAATACGCCGGGGAGGCCGGTCGCCCCGCGCGCACAGTGACATGCAGCGGTTCACGAGAACCGGATTAGATCCCACCCCACCCGTGAGCACAATCACATCGGGGTCGGCTACAGATGCGAGCATCGAGACGACCGAGGCAAGTATGCCCGAGGCGTGCACCAGAACTGCCGATCCCAGTGGGTCATTCGCGGCAAGGTCAAACAGTTCACGCAAATTTGTATCAGCGCCCGCTGTAGTCTTTGGATAACTATTACGACGGGACCGAGCCAGATTCTCGAGGGCGGGCCCGGCGAGGAGGCTGTGCAACTGATGCGTACCCTCTGCCAGAAGCGTCGTGGCGGGGTGAGAGAACGGCATGTAGCCGATTTCTCCGACCGACCCTGAACTACCGCTAAGTATTCTCCCATCCACGCAGAGCGCCGCGCCAACGCCGGTACCAACGACAACAAGTGCCGCATTCCTCGATCCCGCCGCTGCACCCGCTCGGATCTCGCCCCGAAGAGCTGAATTCGCGTCATTCTCCAAGTAGATGCGGCAGCCAAGTTCCTCGCCAAGCACAGAGGCCAGGGGAAAGCCCTCGAGATTCCCGATGTTGTCACACCTACCAATCGCCAGTGTGCTCGGATCGACTGCGGCCGGAAGAGAAACTCCGACACCCATGAGCGCCTTTACCCGAATGTCGTGCGCGGCCGAAACCCCCCGTGCTTCGCGGACGATGAGGTTCACAATCTCCTCTGGCGTGTCAGGTGTATCCCATCGAGCCGACGACACTAGTGAACCGGCGTTGCTAAAGAGGCCCATCTTTGTTACGGTTCCGCCCACTTCACATGCGACGTGATACTGATGCCGACCATTGTCCGGTGCCATCAGCGCAGAGCCGTCTCTCCGTGAGACGAGCGAGCCGACGGATTACCCTTGGCATTCGAGTTGAGAAGTGACTCGACAGCGTCGAGCACAACCGCGCGTCCACGCGGTTTCAGACCAGTCATGAAGGCACTTTGTGCGCGTACCTGACGATCGAGCAGATCATCATCGACCAACCATCCCTGAATTCTCCGCGTGACATCCTCCTGGACCGACGAGTCTCTCTCGAACAATCGGGCACGGTCTAGGAACTCGTCAACCTTTTCACGACGCGTCTTCGTTGCCCAGTCGAAACGGGGATAGTAGTCGTCGTAACTAATTGACGCATTTGCTGCCCCCGCTTCCCTGAGTGACTGGACCTGCAGATGGTGCGTTACGTTCAAAGGGGGCAAGAATATTGCGGGCACTCGATTGGCGAACGCCTCAAGCGTCGACTCCAGCCCGCCCGCCAGCAAAGCCACCCGCGATTCGGCAAGCATCTGGACGAATACATGGTGTGGTAGCGATCGGAACTGGAACTTCGAGCCACCGTATACTTGGTCAAGCTCCTCCATAATGTGTGAAGCCCCGGTAACGATTAGTTCGTCGAATCCCTCGAACTCAACTTCATGCAGGAGTCTGGTAACAACGGTCGGGTAATCATGGTTCTTTCCCGCTTCATACCAGCCTGGCGCGTCCATGCCACCAAAACAGATGAGCGCACGATTTTGGACGATCTCAAAGTCTCGGTTTCGACCTCGCGATTCGACGAGGGGACCGATCGACAGGAGATTCTCTATAGATTTGCCGTAACGCTGCATATTCTGAGCGTCAGGGAGCACGTCCTGCTTCACATATAGGTCCGCAGCGAGTACTTCCTTAGGCAGATCGTCCCACCAGTAGAACAGGCTGTCGATCCAGACACTGGGCACTCCCACTGTCTTTGCCGCACGGACTGTTCCCTTGTCCATGCAACTGATCACCAGATCGGCACTGGATGCAAGGTCCAGCAACAGAGGTGCTGGATCCTCGAGTTCCGTGTCTATCTCGTGCACAGCCTGAAAGATGGACGACTGGCTCGCAAGATCATACGAGGTTCCGTAACCTACAAATGTCAGGTCGTGCCCGAGGGCATTGAGCTCACTTGCGATTGTCAGCAATTTCCCGGCGGGCCCGTAGGCAAAGTTCTCGGCCGAACAGAGTATGTGCGCCAAATCCCCTCCGCAAGTTTTTGTCCACATCGACAGCAAACCACCAACACCAGTCCGGAACGCGGTCGGCTGAAGGCTAGAGACTACGTGTCGGCCAGATCATTGTTCGCCACATATGCGCCACGGGACTGTTGTCAAACCCCAATCCCTCCTCGGGTGTATTGAAGTGGCGGCCGATGATGTCGGCGAAATCCTCATACTCGACCTCTACGTCAGGATCAAACGAGTAGAGGTCGTTCAGGGTTATTAGCCGGGCTGACATGTACCAACGGTGCCGCCTGGCTCGCGCATACTCCTCCTGGAGGTACCCCGGAGGAGTATAATCCTCGCCAAATAGGCGCTTGTAGCTGTCAGGGTACTCATATCCGACCGACTCGTCTGGAAAGAACCTCAAAGCTTGATGCGCACGAATAGCCCATGACACCTCCTCGTCTACGTAGGGCTCAACGAGTTGTGCACCCCAGTAGCCGTGGTCACCCCTAATGAATCCAGCCATTCCAATGTCATGCAGGAGGCATGCCAGGACAATTTTCTCATCGTGACCATTGAGCCGCGCCAGCCTCGCGCTCTGAAGCATGTGGACCTTCGTCGGTGAGAATCTCTTCTCAAAGAAGTCCTGCAGTGTCGGTCGCTCGGGCATCCGTTCGAGCCGCGGGTCGTCCCCTGGCACGATAAGTTCGTTAGGGGAGTTTCGCGGATCCTCCTTCGTCGGATCAGTAACCCCCGAGCGAAACACCACAGACTTACGAATCCGACGCTCAAACTCTTCGAATTCGATGTCCTCGAGTTCATCGGCGAGCTCATCTGCGCGCACTGGCGGTCCGTCGCCACGGATGGCCCTCCATTCAGCGCGAGCAGCTCTCTCGATCAAGGCATCCTCGGCCGCGAGTACGCCATCGTCGGTTACGTCATCAGTGCTCATCGGAGTCGCCCTCCCATGTCGCGTCCGTGTGCTCTGGTCCCGACAGCGGCGTCGGTGGCCCTACCATAGTGCTCTTATCGGACAGGATCAACGTTGTATCGCGCCGCGGTGCCGCCTACCCTTGGGCGGGGAGGTTCATGATGCTGGTGGTAGGTACCTATGGGGTAGGGATGATCATTGACGCGATCCTTCGCCTGGCCGTGGCCACAGGCAGATCAAGCCCATACCCGTCTATGGGCTGAACGCGACGCGCCCTCTAGGCGGGTCAGATGCCAACCTACCGGACGCGGCGCCTCTGCCGCGGACCGTTACGGCTCCCGTTCCCCGACGGTCGGGGCCACTCAATGCGAGTCACGTCCGAGTCCACGTAACCGCGCGGGCCGTCAGACCATGGAGGTAGAGATGGGCGTAGGAGCGAGCCTCGTGCTTGGTGGAGCCGGCTTCGTTGGAAGCCATCTAGTGGACGCTCTCCTCGCATCAGGCGAGCACGTGACCGCGGTCGACAACCTCTCGACCGGCTCAATGGATAACTTAGCTCTGGCGCGGAACGAGAATACGTTTCGGTTCATTGCGGGTGACATTTGTGAAGACCTCAATCTCCCGACTGACATAGGAACTATATACAACCTCGCCTCGCCGGCGTCGCCATCGGCATACATGAGCCGTCCAGTCGACACACTTCGCGCTGGGTCCATAGGGGTACTCAAGACACTCGAACTAGCTCGGCAAATCGGGGCCACCTACTTCTACGCCTCGACGTCGGAGGTCTATGGAGATCCGGAAGTCTCTCCCCAACACGAAGATTACTGGGGCAACGTCAATCCCATAGGACCGCGTAGCGTCTACGATGAAGCAAAACGATTTGGCGAAGCGGCCGTATCCACATATACACGTGTGCATGGCGTCCACGGCCGGATTGGACGTCTTTTCAACACCTACGGACCACGAATGGGAGCCAATGATGGGCGACTGGTTCCCAACCTGATCACTCAAATGTTGTCTAGCGAGCCGATGACCATCTACGGTACAGGGTCTCAGACTAGATCCCTGTGCTATGTCGACGACACTGTAGAGGCTATTCGCATAGTGGCCGCGTCTCCCTTGAGCTCGCCAGTAAACATAGGGTCGTCTGACGAACGAACGGTGACCGAAATTGCCACCGTAATTGCGCGACTGGGCGGCCTGCCAAATGCCGTTCTCGCGCATCTGCCGGTCCTCGATGACGATCCTCAGCAGAGGCGGCCAGACCTGACAAAGATCAGTCGGATCTCTAATTGGAGCCCCAAGGTTGGCCTCGAGGATGGTCTCCTTCGCACAATCGACTGGTTCTCGAGAACTTGTCGATAACGCCGCAGGGGCCAGTCCGCCAAGCCCGACAGACGTGCCGAGGACGTGGCAATGCGGGGATGTCCAGACATCATGTACGGGTCTGCCGGTGATGCTCCTATGCTTTTCGGCTACTTGCTGCGCTGTCGACGCGTCTTCCAAGACCTTCTGTGGTCCATATCGCCGCAAAGCGAAATTGGCCGATACTTAACGACTTGCGCCGCACAGTCACGGTGGGCTGGTTTTCGAAGCCCTGTAATAGCCTCGGGGGGTGTGTCAGCAGTGCCGTGCTGCTCACCAACCTTTGCTCGCACTTGTAACCGTCCCGCCAGCCCGAGTCCCCTCGGCCGGTGCAGGGCGGGTCATGGCGGGTCATAGCCTCAGGTTGCATGGCGCTACGCTGGCGCGGGAGCCGCTAGTTGTTGGCCTGCAACCGAGTCGCCATTCGCCGAATCGTGGCAACATACCGGCGATCACACCGACCGATCACCGCCGCTACACTGGCCTTCAGGGCGATCAAGAACAATCCACAAGATCGGGGACAGTCGGCACCACTGAGCGGGAGTGCCGGCAAGTGCATCGCAGTGGGTAGAGCGATAGACGATGCTGCCCCTAGCGAGGCCATCGTCACCCGCTCGCGCACTGTTCGCACTACTGCCCTCCCAACGCAGGATCGTCAAGTACCAGGTGGTCGAGCTCGGATGCGCTCGTGCTCCGACAACTTGAGCCCCACCCAGCAACCCAACTTAGCTATGCCCAGGGCAGCCGCCAACCTCCAGCTCTGGAGATTGCCGATCGCTGTGCGAGACAGCACGACCCCCTGATGGACCAGGCCGCCTCGGTGTACGACAGTCCAACCACCACTCCTTTGTAAGGCGCTCGCCCGCACACCACTAAATGTTGCGAGGCCTCGCAGAACTCCACCTCGGGTATCGGCAGTCGGGATTAAGCGTTGATCCGACGTGCCTCCGTAGAAAGTGTGATGAGATCGTCGTTGATGACGATGAAGTCGAGCCCAATCCGTAGCGCGCACCGTAGCGCCTCGTCTGCAGTCTGGACCAACGGCTCTCCCCGACCGTTCAATGATGTGTTGATAAGGACTCTGGGATGCCCAAATGCCCCGAGTTGTGTCAGTAACTCGTCAACGAACGGCTCGTCCGCCGCGGTAAGCCGTTGTGGGCGAGTTGTCTCATCTACGTGGGCTACGCCGGGAATGTCGCGTAAGCCAACACTGGTCATCGAAGCAGCGCCAACCATGTAACGCTCCAAGACCCCTGTATCGTTCCACCAGGGCGAACTCGCAGAAGGTGGAAGATTCGTGACAGGACCGAATGGGCGCCACTGCTCGCGCCCCTTAATATTATTGACGCGCGTCTTGCTCGACGCTGACACGGGAGACGAGAGAATGGATCGGTGGCACAGCGCACGCGGCCCAACCTCACTGTCACCTCGACATACCGCGCCTGTCATACCTGCCACCAGTAGATTCGCCACTGCTTCGCTGTCCAGTGCCGCAATTCTGAAGCCGGACGCATCGCCGGATGAGAGCGCGCCGGGATCACCTCCTGTATACGGCACGAGGGTCTCCCGACTGGTCGGGGGAGCGATCAACCATGCAGCGCCCAGTGCAACCCCCGCATCGTGCGGGACCGGTGGGACATAGACGGGACCAGCCAATCTGCCATTGGCCGCGCAGTTCAGGCCCACTCCACCGGCGATGCAGACCGAGTCCGAACCCGATAAGGAGCGTGCCTCCTCGACTAGCCAGGGCACTACTGCTTCGACATTCGATTGTGCCGCCCACGCGACCGCAACCGCAACCGCATCCTCGTTGAGTGTCTCAGCGCCGTGACTGGGTGTCCCTTGACCTGCAAACTCTGCTATTACCTGATCCCACATCGGCATCAGTTTCCGGTACCCGAGCAAATCGTCGTCACCTAGGACACTACTGAGCTGGCCCCCTCCGGCACTAATCCAGCCCGGAGATGCAGCACCAGAGTTCCGGCCATAAGCAGCCAGTCCCATGGTCTTGCCGGCGTTTAGCAACCCGAGACCGAGCCAGTTGCTTACAGCGTCGTACATGTACCCGATGCTACTAACCCTCGGCCATCGCTGTTTACGGATGAGAGGCTTTCCTCTTTCGGCGGCATAGATCGAGACCGACTCGTCCTCGCCGTTGCCATCCATGACAAGCACCCCAGCGCGCTCGTAGCCACTCGCGTAGAACGCGGACGCGGCATGCGCTCTGTGATGCCCAAAGAACTGCAGATCTGGCAAGCGTGTCGAGCTATCAAAGCCCAGCGAAGTCAAGAACTCCTCAGCATGGCCGTACTTCCATTCGGTGCCCCACCGCGCAGACATGCGCGGTACATCCCAACCCACCGCGACGACATCAATATCGTCAGGGGCCAGGCCTGCGATCCTCAAGCAATGTTCGACTGCGCGCCTGGGTAGTGGTCCGGGAGCGTGCCGAACGCGCGTTAACCGCTCCTCTTCGATGAACGACAGAACACGTCCGTCGCCGTCAATCACACAGGCACTCGAGTCGTGAAAAGTCGCGGGGCCCGCGTTGACACCAAGAACGTACACCGATACGACCTCCAGATTTAGCAAGGGAGCGATCCATTATCGTCAGTTCGCCGGCCTAAGGCTCCGTCGTCCCAGCTCGCCCATAACGGTCTTCAAGCCGCACTACGTCAGTGTCCCAACCCGGCACGGCCGTCGACACCTCCGCGAATAGCAGGTCCTCCAAAGATGCGATCCGATGCAGTGTCCCCGCTGGCAAGTGAATGGTGTCACCTGGATTGACGATCCTCGAGGCTAGTTGTTCCGCGGACATTCCGTACTCAACTTTGCCCGTGCCACGAAGCACCGTGATCGTCTCGGTCTTATTTACGTGATACTGAAGACTCAGCGACTCGCCCCCCCTGACCTCGATTATTTTACCAACATACAGCCCTTCGAAAGCGGCAAAGATCGACTCCCTCCCCCACGGCTTCTCGACAGTACTCGACACATAGACACCACTCTGGTCCATTTCATTCCTCCGCTCTACCGCGCAAACTCCGACTCCTGGAAACCGATACGAGCCTCCTCATGCAAACCCCCATGCGCACGGTCTCCCTGACATCTATTCGACAGGACTTCAGCCACTGGACTAACCGGTCGCCGAAGCGGCGTTGCCACTTACCACCCGCAAGATCGCCGTAGCGGACAACACGCCTTCGCGGAAGAACTCGTTCCAGTCGTCACCTACGGGCGCTCTAAAACTCACAACCGAAAGAGCCAGATGAGTTGCTTCGGGGCGCTCAAAGAAAGCCAAGAAGTCGTCCCGCGTCATCTCTATAGCACATTGGGTACCGTGGGTCGCCGAGCCCCACTTCGCCGTTGCCGAACTGCCACGGGCATGCATCCGGAAACTTCCACGCGACGTCTCCCAAGCCGAATAGATCGACCCCGAAGGAAACCGAAGGATCACTTCCTCAAGGAATGGGCCGGGGCCCATGAGAGATTCAACTATTATGCTGACGAGATCGTCCCCGGCCTCAATCTTGAACCGAAACCCGTAATCTGAGGCAGCCCCACCCGAGAACAGTACGTGTTCCAGTTGCCTTCCTGGAAGCCCGTCATGGGTCGTCATCCACGGTCCTGGGCTGGTCAGCTGAATTGGATCGGCACCGAGTCGGTTACTCATTTCTTTGACACCGTCCCATACACCGACGGCGTCGGCGAGCGTAGTCTCTGCCCGCCAAAGTGTCCCCCAAGCTACTTGCTGCACTGCCGTCACACCGACAAATGCATCAACGTCGTACCCGTCTCGCCCGTATAGTTGAGATAGCAATTGACGAACCGATTCCCAAGCCTCCCCGGCGTCGGCCCCGGCGATCAGGCTCGCAAGGACCTCCGCATCGAAACCCTCAGCGGAAAGCATGTCATTAAGTTCAGCCAGCTCCGCGAGTCGTACGCGCGGGCGCTGTACGTTCGGGAATAGCTCAATTGCATCGTGATAGATATGTAGGGCAAGTATCAAAGCGCAGGCCTCACTCGAGGCCAACAGGATGTTGCCGCCGGGGGCAAGTGGATGGACCTTGGCATGCGCTCGGACGGCCGAGTAGGTCAGACGCGACGATCGAACCCATTCCGTGGCCCTATGTGGTCCACTGAGACGAGAGCCGGGCACATCGGAAGGGGCATGCCATACCGGGAAGTAAGCGTGCAGGTCCACATGGCTTCCATTGTCAGTTACAAGGGGCGGAAGCTCGTGGGGCATATGATCCACTAGTTCCTCGAAGCCATGCATACGCAATCGACTCGACTCCGCTCCCGCAGTAGCCACGAGTAGATCCGTGTCACCAGTAGGACGCAGTAGTTCCGGACGCTCCAGGTTGTATGCAACGGAATTTCCCTTGACGACGACCGGCGGCTGGCCTTCGTACCCCGCGAACACCCGATCCACGAGGTTCAGCCTTGCCCTCTCCCTCGCAATCGAATCATCCGACTGCGCAAGGTGTCTCCGGACATCGGCCTGCAAGACCTCCGAAACTAACGTTCCGGTCGTTGCAACCCTCTCCGCGAAACGCCCTGTAACGCGATGAGATTGCATCCACTCAGCGAATCGAGCCCCGTCGGGCGGCTCGACAAACCCATTGTCGGGCCCAATGCCTGCCGCCCACAGCAGAGCCCTTACGAAACTCTGTCTCGTGTCTTGATCGCTCAACTGTCCTCCCAAGGGATTCCGGAATGTTCACCTACACGTCGTCTAGCTCATCGACCGCAGAGCTGAGGAGTCATCACCATGCGCATCAGCCTCCCACATTGCAGCGGTCGTTTTTCCAAGCACCTTCTCCGCACCCTCCTCGTTAAACCGAACGTAAGAACTGCCAGTTATTGCGAGATCCCATGTATCAATTCCGATCGGGAGCCCCGAAATCAACCTGACGAACTCGCGCCAAGGTAGGTAAATTCCGTCACGAGCGGCCTGGATGTACCGCAAGGCAGCACTGGCTGCTGCCTTGTATTGCGGGTCGGACAGGCACGACTCGATTATGCGGATCACTCGTTCGACTGAACGATCAAGAGCTACGTCTACACCCACACTGTGGTCTCGCTCAACACGGTCGAGCGCAGCTTCTATGCCAATGGCGGGCTTCCCTCGGGCCAGCGTATTCCACAAACGATGGCGCCCCGTTGGTGGAACCAATATCGCGAGCTCACGAATCAAATCTGCGGGCTCGTCTGACGTGTGCAGCATGCTGAACAGAGGGTTGGGACGGTCAAGGAGGCTACGCAGCGTCGCTTGCCCAGTTGCCTCGACCGTCGCTGCCCCCTTGAGCTCGCTAACATGTACAGAAGCTGGCACCACGGGCCGCTCGGCTCTCGCCAATAACAGGAAGCTGTGACCGGAGCGGAGCACCAACTCTTCGACAGCTAGACGATCGGGGGTAGCGAGGGTGTGCTGGTATCGCCATAATTCGCGGTGAATGTGACGATTGAACTTAAGGCGTTCCAGATCCAGGATCTGGACACCACGGGAGGTGAAGTACTCGCGAATAATGCCGAATTTTCCGGCAGCGACCCCGTCAGGCTTGACAAGAATCAATGCCGAGCTGAAGAGTATCTCCCGCCACTGATCGCCGAATATGGAACGCGTCTCACTTAGACCTTCTCGAAAATGGGTGTCCATTGCATAGAAGTACCGCTTCGCGTCATCGCGAGTGAGCGCGGACCAATCGATTGATCGAAGGTTCATGGCGCAATCCTCAGTCCCTTGGTTGATTCACCTGAATCATATTTCAAGCCGGCACCATCCGTCCAGTTCCTGACCAATCCCAACACGTCTCCCATTGTTTGGTGGAGCATCTTCACGCAACCTGCGCAGCTTGCTAGCGTCGGCTATCGCCCACGGACGTTGCTGATCCGAGCAACATGTCGCCTGTTCATCCCCTAGTCGACCGCACTTGCGCACTTGGTCATGACACGCTCAATCGCCCGAATTCATGAGGACAGGTCGTGTATCTGATCTGCCAGTGCTATGACTGTCGGCCGGTTGCTAACAACAATCAGGACGCTCTCTCGAGCCGCGCAGCGCAGGTTCCGGAGCAGGCGATGCTCCGTGTGCACGTCTAGTGACGCCGATAGATCGTCGATTATCAGGACATCTGCCGGATGGGCTAACATCCGGGCTGCGGCTAGCCTGTGGAGTTGGCCGCCAGAGAGGCGGTGCCCCCGCGGTCCAATCTCGACGTCCGCGCCACCTGGCATACGAGCAACGTCCAGATCTAGAGTGCTCACCACCAATGCATGTCCCAAATCTGAGCTCGGTCGCCCGAGTAGCACATTTGCTGCAAGCGAATCACTAAACACATGAGGCGTTTGAGGTGTCAGCGACATGAATGGCGGCGCCATGGCCACGCCGGCCGGCAGGGTTTGACCACGTACGCTGACACTCCCGCTCGAACGCGGCAGGGTGCCTTGAATTGCCCGGAGCAGAGTCGTCTTACCCGCGCCGGCGCGTCCGGTAATCACCACAAGTTCGCCAGCACGCGCTGTGAGATTGAAGTCCTGAACCACGGGCATGCCGTTCGGGTGGCGATAGCACAGATCTCGAACCTCGAGCACGGCCTTCTCCGTCCCGGGGCCAACTCCCTGTGAACCAATGGCCAGCATCTCCGTAGTCGGCGCCGGCGCGATCGGTTTCGGTGTCTGCTCGACTAGATCGCGCAACATTTTGCTGGGCAGTATCTCCCTTAGGCGCTCTCCGGTAACGCTGAATCGTTGATATTTGCTGACAAACTGGCCGATCGCGTTCACGAGTGTGCCGAAAGAGCCTAGCGCGTATACAAAATATGCAAAGTCCCCGACATAAAATGCCCCTCGGTCGATTTCATCTGCGGAGATCCACATCACCAAGGCGGTCCCGATAAGAACGACAACTGCCTGGCTGGACGTGAGCACGCCGGAGAAGAAGCCGTTGAGAACCGCGGCTTGGCGCCGGCGGTCGTTGATCGCCCGCACACGCTCGACAAAATGGTGACTGGAACCGTTTACCTTGACAGTCTCAATCCCGTCGAATGCGTCACGCAAGAAGGCCGACACATCACCGGCTGTCTGTCGCGTGCGATGCTGCAACTCCTTGATCCGCCGACTGACGCCGAAAGCCAGGACTGCGATACCTAGTGTCGGCAGCACGGCCAAGACCGTAATGTGCAAGCTTATCGAGAACAGGAACGCAAGGGTGACGGTGCTGGTGACAACCGAGGAGGTGACCAACTGTAACCCTCGTTTGCCCAGAACTTCGGCTACCTCCACTGTATCCTCCCTGTACCTAGAAAGGATGTCGCCCGTCGCGACCGGCGGTGGTAGAGCTCCAGGACGACGTAACAGCCGCTCCGTGAGTCGGATGCGAACGTCGTTGTAGATCCGGAAGCGAAACACCGTGTCAACGGCCATCCAGCTGGCCGCGCCGACCGCCTCTGCCGCCTTGAATCCAAGGTAGGCCAGCAGCGGAGCCAGCGGTATTACCCAGCCAGT
The DNA here is from genome assembly GCF_049532985.1 of Promicromonospora sp. MS192. Classification (GTDB taxonomy): domain Bacteria; phylum Actinomycetota; class Actinomycetes; order Actinomycetales; family Cellulomonadaceae; genus Promicromonospora. The sequence goes on from NZ_CP186693.1 coordinate 3,166,443, forward strand.
TGTCTGATCCGGCAGCTCGTTGAGAAATTCACGCAGAGCGAGGCCGGGTATGACCGCACACAGGAAGAAGACGATTCCGACACTCATGTCAGCGATAAAGAGCGGTAGGTGCGGCGCCGTCAATCCACGCAAGAGACCGAGCCGGCCAATTTCTTTCACCCTGCGTTCCTTACGAAACTGCTTCACCGCTCACCCCCTGCTGGAGCATGGCCGCAAACCTAGACCTCTGATCGGCAAGAAGTTTTTTGCGCGGACCAAATTCGACCAGCCTGCCTTCGTCGATTACCGCGATCAAGTCCATCCGGTCCAAGGTCGATAGACGATGTGCGATGACCATCGCGGTGCGGCCTTGGAGCACAGGACGCAGCGCGGCATCAAGTCGGCGCTCGGTCTGAGGGTCCAGTCGAGCTGACGCCTCGTCCAACACGACCACCGAAGGGTCTCGGATCAGCACGCGTGTCAGGGCAAGAAGTTGCGCTTGCCCGGCCGACATTGTGTGTTCGTCAACCCGAGTGTCCACACCATTCGGCAGCCGCCGAACCCAGTCAGCTAGACCGAGAGCGGCGAGGGCACGATCCACCTGTTCGTCGGTGACGGATGGATCCATAAGCGTGACGTTGTCGCGCACGGTTCCGTCCAGCACAAACACGTCCTGGGTGACCAGAGCCACCTCCGCTCGCAGGGGATCGACACCCACTGTCGAGATGTCCACATCGCCCATGCGGATCGTCCCTGAATCGGGCTGGACCAGTCCGGTTATTAGTTTGGCAACCGTCGACTTCCCAGCGCCAGTGCGTCCCACAATGCCGAGAGTTTGACCAGGTGAGAGCGTAAGGCTGAGGTTTGAGATTACCGGCCGTCCGGCTACGTAGCCGAACGTAACATTCTCAAATGATACTTTTCGCAGGTCTGTGCTGTGGTCGACCGCAAAAGATCCGGATCCGACCTGCAATTCAGTCGGACTTTCGAGAATTTCCCGAGTGCGGCTCAGACCCGCTAGCGCACGCTGGTAGTCCTGTAACTGATTTGATAGACGTATAAGCGGCTCTTGGAGCTGCTGAGTAAAAGAGAATACCAAGTAGACAGTGCCAATCGTCATCGCACCTTCCCCGAACCGGAGTCCCGCAACGGCCATGGCCAACGTCGTGACCATTGCCGTGAACAGCGAAGCTGATCCCCAGACGAGGCTGCTACCGACAAGCGCGGAGTGCAGGTCGGTTTTCAGAACTCGCCGGTGCCGTTCCTTTAGACCGTTCATTGTATGAGCGACCACTCCAAGCGCCTGCTGATCCTCAGCGCTTCGGATCTGCTCTTCCGCATACCCCATGAAACGTGCGACTGCGTCTCTGCTTGCCCGGTGCGCGCCGCGCCCCCAGCCGGCAATCCTTCTAACTCCGATAATCCCGATCGAAAAGCAAGTCAGAAAGAGTACGCCAATTCGCCAATCAACGACGAAGAGTGCTGAGACGATTCCAACGACTACCAACAATTCGCCAAAGATTGTGATCACGAACCTGGAGAACAGGTTGCTTAGCAAGCCGATATCGCCATCTACCCGTTCCACCCACTCCCCCGGTGGTGCGGATTGGTGTGCCTGCAACGGGAGTTTGAGCGCATGCCCCAGCACGTCTTCCCGCAGCCGATTGGTTGAACGCCAAGCCACCGACTCAGCGATGCCTTCCTCCGCTGCCGACAAGACGTATCGCGCGACTCCAAGCGCGCTGAACACCAACACCAGACGGATCGACGCTCCCCCGTCAAGAGCCCCATTTACTATTCCGTCGATGAATTCCCGAACCACAAATGGGCTTGCAAGTGCCGCTGCCGCTGAACCCAGCAGCACGACGGCAAGAACGGTCAACCGTCTCCACTCGCGCCTGAAGTACGGCCACAGAAACAGCCAATCGCCACGATTCACCGAGCCGCCGTGTCGGTCCTCTGCGCTGAGCACCTGTCGAGGCTATCGGAGGCAGCGCCCCTGGTACAACGTGGATTCTGAACCGGATGGGAGCAGCCCGTCGCACTTGCGGGAGCCGTCCGAGGTCGCCTGGGTTGTTGTTCGTGGCACCCCCGGAACGGCCACCGTCCCATCGTTATTGAGCGCACCTCTACTGCCAGTCACGACTGGTCGCGTGCTCGCGTTCTCGCTCCGCGCGGTCGCGTCGGACCCGTTCATCGGCCTCGCGCCGCATCCGGCCGGCAAGTGCCCGAGTCTCGGGCAGGAGCACCGGGACGCATTCCATCGGCCGCCGCCCAGACCGGGATACTGCCCGCCCGCCGGGGGAGCCGGTGGTGGTGATGGATTCCAGGGCTCTGGTTGCGATAGCGCGCGCTTCACCTCGCTCGCCCTGCCCGACGTTCGGCCCCAGTGGGTAAACGGGGTCGGTGATCTCGTAGCGGTCGCGGTAGGCCAGCACCTGTCGCATCGCCACTCTCCACGCGTCACGTGCGGGGCCTGGCGGGGGTGGTGGTGTGATGACCTCCATCCACAGCTTCGGGTCGGTCAGGGTGTCCTGGACGAGGGTGTCCAGGCGTGTGGCGATCAGGTCGGCGTGCCGCCCCAGCCAGGACTGCACCAGCAGGTCGGTTGCCATCGGTTCCCGCCCGGCCGTGTTCGCGTTGCGGGCTTGACCGACACGGCGGGCGGCGTCCCCCGTGTCGGTGCCGATGCCGGGTCCGGTGATCTGGTTGGCGATGTGGTCGAGCATGACCTGCCGCGCCGAGGTTTCGTCAAGCTGGGTATGCGTCGCGGCGCCCGGAGGGTTACCAACGGTGCGGGCGACGTGGTCGACCAGGTCCCACCATTGGGTCAGTTCGACCTTGTCGTAGAGGTGGTCGACCAGGGTGCGCAGGAGCACGGTCTGCCGGTCGGGGTGGTCGATGGACCGGATGTGCTGGAGGTTGGGTACCATCGCGAACCGCACCAACGGCACTGGCCTGCCCAGCGCGGCGGCGAGGGCGTCAGGGTTCTCGTGGGCGGCCTGGGCGGGGTCGGCGGGCAGCTCCAGGGCTTGGGCGTGAGCGGCCTCCTTGGGAGTGAGGGCTTCCCAGACGCGGGCGGCGGCTGTGCGCCCGGCGGTGTCGGGGTCCAGGGCGACGATCAGGTCGCTCAGGTCCCGTCCCGATGCCTCGCGTAGGGCTTGCAGGTGCTGCTGCGTGACACCAGTCCCCCCGGCCGCGACCGCCACGATCTCTACGCCGGTCTCCTCGGCGAGGCGGGCGGCGGCCAGATGCAGGGCCGCGTGGTCGGTGGGTCCTTCCACCAGGATCGGGCGTGCCCCGGCCGCTAGGCGTGCGGCTGCGTCGGGGTCGAGCCCGTACAGGAGCTCGCTCTTGCGGTAGGCGGGTGTCTCGGGGGTGTTGAGGTACTTCGGTGCCCGCCCCTCCCCCGCGGTGTTGGCGGGGCTGATGCGACCGGTGACGCCGACGACGGTCCCGGTCTGGTCGCGGTAGGGGAAGACGATCCGGTTGCGGAACTTGTCGATCACCCGTCCGTTGCGGGTCCGTGTCGCGATACCGGCGGTGATGAGCTGGTCGGGGGTGTAGCCGAGGGTGAGCAGGTGGTCGGTCAGCCCGGTCCACGACGATGGCGCGACACCCCACTCCGCACCGCCCAGGCCGCGGCTGGCCATGTACCGGGTGGCCCACTGCTGGGTGGCGTTCTGGTTCGTCCACCAGGCCCAGGCGTGCGCGGTGATCTCCACCACCAGCGCCCGCTCCCCCACGTCGACCGGCGCCCGCAGCTCGGTGCGCTCGGAGGCGCCGGTGCGCACGACCGCGGCGTCCCGGGTCAGCGACGTGGGCGCTTCCTGGCGCCCTCCTGCCTGCTGGGTCGGTGCCGTGCCGGTGGCCTGGTTCCAGAGGAGGTTCTGGGTGGTGTCGGGGGCGGTGGTGATCCAGACTGGCAGATCCCGCCCGTCCCTGTCCGCTGTGTGGGGTCGGGGTAGGCCGATGCGGTGGTGCAGGACCTTCGCGATCGACTTCGCGCCCGCGAAGCCCTCCTGGGTTGCGCGCCGGAGGACGGTCTCGGGGTCGGTGCCGGTGGCGTCGTGCATCGACAGGCGCTTGGCCAGCGCGGGCCAGGCCTCGTCCGCCAGCACCACGTTCGCGACACGTTCGGGCAGCACGGTGCGGACAGCGTGGGCGAGGCGGGCGGTGCGGTCGGGCTCGAGGAAGGCGAGGTAGGCGTCTTCGTACTCGGGGACCAGGCGGGCCAGGGAGTGCGCGTAGTCCCAGTCGTCCTCGATGACCCGGTGGGCGGACTTCTCCTCGCCGTCACGGTCCAGGACGCCCTTGAGCGCGTTCAGCACCGCCCGCTCCAGGCTGGGTTGCCGGTGCGAGTCCAGATCCAGGACGTCCTCGACCTCGACGTAGACCCGGTTCGAGTCCGCACCCCTCGTGATGGCGGTGTACAGCTCGTTGCGGGTCATCCCCACGCCGACCATGGCGTGGGAGGTGTCGACGGTCATGCCCTGCACCCGGTGGATCGTGGCCGCATACCCCAGCTCGACATGCGCGGCGACGTAGTCCGCAGGCAGGACCACGGTGGCGCCGGTGTCCAGGTGCCGCGCCTGCAGAGCACCATCGCGGCCGCGTGCTTCGACGCGCCACAGGTCGCCGTTGCGGACCCAGCCCTGCCCCCGGTCGGTGTGCCCGTCGTCGTCCTGGGCGTGCAGGTGGCGGTTGTTCAGGCGGGTCACGATGACGTCCCCGACCCCGGCGCGGGTGTCGTCGTGCAGGGTGACGCCTTCGTCCTCGACCTCACCCCGGGCGACCCGGTGCAGGCGGGCGCGGGCGGCCAGATTGGTGACCAGGTCGTTGGTCGCTGCGATCATGATCGTCTTGCGCCCTGCGTCGGAGTCGGTCTGCCAGTTGGCGAACATCTCCTCGGCCATCTGCGCGGCGGACCCGCCCTGGGTGCGACGCTCGGTGATGTAGAAGTCCAGGCCCCGGTGGTCGCCCTCGCGGATCTGGAGGGATGCGTCGGCCTCATCAGGTGTCCGGAACCGATGTATCTTCGTGAGCTCGACCGCACCAGCCTGCTCGGAGATCAGGCGCAGCGCGCCGCCGGCGGCGACGGCGCCGAGCTGGGCCGGGTCCCCCAGCAGCCGGACGCTCCCGCCAGCGGCCTGGGTGATGGCCACGGCCTCGGCCAGGGCGAGGGTGCCGGCCAGGCTGGCCTCGTCCACCAGCACCACCGTCCCCGGCTCCACCATCAGCCGTTCGCGGAGACCTGCCCCGCCACCGCCCCGGGCGGCCAGCAGGAACATGTCCAGGGTCTCCGCAGTGATCCCCTCGCCGAGGTCGGCGCCGAGGACTTCCGCGGCGGCGGCCGACGGCGCCAGTGCGATCAGCTTGCCGCCCGACGCCCGGACCGCTGTCGCGAAGGCGCGCATGGCGGTGGTCTTGCCGGTACCGGCCGGGCCGATCCCCGCCACCAGGCTCACGCTCGAGGCGAATGATGCGACCAGGTCCCGCTGCCCCGGGTTCAGCACCCGGCCCGTGTCCAGGCGGACCTGCTCGACAGCACGGTCCACGGCGGCGGGATCGATGATCAGGCCGCCGGGGGTGCGGGCTGCGGTCAGGAGCTGGTCCTCGGCCTCCAGGACCGCCAGGGACGTGTACCGGGTGGAGCCGTGCACCATGTAGACGCTCTCGCCGTCCTTGCGGCGCATCACGTCCGGTGGCTCGTTCACCTCCGGCGCGCTCACCTGCAAGCTCCCCGTCACAGCGTGCCCGGCGATGGTCGCAGCCAACGCGAGCAGGTCGGTACCGGTCGGGGCATGCTCCCGGGCCAGACGGGTGGCCTCGGCCTGCAGGGTGTACGCCGTCCACGTGGCGTGCCGGTCCGCGACGTTCCGCAGGCACGCGTCGACCAGGTCGCCACCGGCGAGCACCCCGCCGGCCAGGTCGGTGAGCAGCCGTTGGCGGGCGGCCGGTGTGCGGTACCGCAACGGCCGCAAGACCTGTGCGCGGGGCCACCGCGCCGCCAGCCGCTCCACAGCAGCAGTGACGTCATGGGCGGTCCACCGGGCCACCCCTCGCCCGGCCAGGTCCTGCGCGACCGCCCGCCACAAATCCTCCGGCCCATCGACCACGACCCGGCCCGCCTCGGGGCGCGGGTGCAGTGCGGTGGTCAGCATCCGCGCGACCGCGTCCGCGCCGCCCAGGACACCGGCGGCGACCTGGGCCCATTGCGGGAGCCGGTCGCGCAGACCGACCGGGGTGCCCTTGGCCTGCCGGGTGTCGAGGTTGGCCTGCTGCGTCAACCCGAACGCCGTCCTCGTCCCCGGCTCATGCCCATGCTTCGCTAGATACTCGGCGCGGAGGGTCTCGTAGGACTCCTCGATCGCCGCCCGCCGCCGCGAGAACGCATCCCGCAACACCTTCGGGACCCCGGCGATCTCCCGCACACCCTGCTTGCCCCGACCCCGGGACTCGGTATGGAACACGACACCGAGCCGGTCGACCAGGAGCTGCTCGATCCTCGTGTTGTACCGCTCGCTGGCCGCCACAGCCAGGTGGTGCAGGACCCGGCCATCCAACGCCCGCCAGTCCCCATCTACGCCACGGACCTTGTTCGAGACCGCAACATGCGTATGCAGGTTCGGGTCCCCCGCCCGGGAATCCAAGTGATCGAACGCCACCGCGACCAGACCGTGGGTGTCGATCTGCCGCACACCGCCCGCACCCTCCCTCGTCAACCCGCCCTCGGCCTCGATCCACGCCAACGTGTCCCGCCACGCGTCGGTGTGCGCCTGCGTGATCGCCTCCCGCGTGCCCGGGTCCCCCAGACCCCACAAGACCGAGATGCTCTTCGAGGGCGTGAACACCAGGTCATACCCCGCCACCGCCCGGCGAGGCTGCTGACCCCGCTTGGCCAACCACGTCGCGACCTCCGTGTCCGTGACCGGGCCGCAGCCCTTGGCATGCTTCTCCTGCTGCGCCAAGGCGTGGGCGACGTTCCAGCGGATCACGTCCCGCTCCACCCCCGGCTCCGGCGGCCGGTCGTTCTCCCGCGCGAACCGCTCGAACCCGGCCTCCAACGCCTGCCGGTACCCGTCATCCGGGCGGGCCTCGAACGTCGGGAACGCCCGCCCGATCCACCCCGCCCGCACCGCCTCACGCCTCGACGCACCACGCGCCAGAGCCTCCACCTCCAGTCGGCCCGCGTCCGGGTGACGCCCCACCCCGAACAACGACTTCATCTGCCTCTCCAACACCAGCCCCGACACCCCGAGCTGGTCCACACCGGAGCCGACCCACTGGCCGGGCGGGTTGCCGTGCTGCATGTAGTAATCCGTCAACGACACCCCACGCCCCCGCAGCACATCGCCGGAGGCGACCTGCTGGGTCAGGTACGCGTACCCGCTCCCCGCACTGAGCACGTGGACCGTCATCACGCGTCCCCCACCCCCTCCCAGGTCGGGCCGGAGCGCGTCCACTTGAAGTGGACTCGGGACTCCGCTCACGGCTTGTGCAAGAGGTGTGTGGCCCTCGTCGTAGCGGTCCGCGGGACCCGCCGTCCCGGTGCCCGCCTGCACCAGCCACGCAGCCGCGTGCGCCGCGCCGCGTCGCCGCTCGCACGTGCGTTGTCACGCGACTGTGCGTCGCCGTCGCTGTTCATCGCGTGCCCTGCTGCCTGATGCCAAGAGAGACGCGGCCTCGGGCCCCTCTGCGAGGCGTAAGCGTCATGCGATGCGGCACTGCACCGAACTGAGGTGAGCGCAACGCCGCTCCACGGTTGACCAGTGGAACCGGTCTGGGGAACTACGCTCGACGCGTGGGACTACGCGACGTAAACACCCGCCAGGTCGAGGTCCTGCAGTGGATCGCCGACGGATGCCCTCCCGGTGTGATGGACGGGCACACCTACAAGACAGTTGCTCTTGCACTGCAGGGACGTCGGCTCGCGAATGTCTCCCGCAAGGGCGGCACCTGGTCCGCCTCGCCGACTGATGCAGGGCGCTACTACCTGAAGCACGGTCGCTTCCCGGACGGGCACTGGCCGGCACGGGGCGCGGCCCAGAAGCGCAACGCACCCAACGCTCGACGGCATGTCCCCCCGGAGTCGGAGCGCAGTGTCGAGCACGCGTCCCCAAGCCCTGCGAATGCTCAAGACAGCACTCCCCCGCAGACGAGCGCTGTCGATCCTGCCGCACAGCTCGTGGCAGATGTGGTTGCAGCGGGAGGGTCGCTCATCGTCGACGACGAGGACGGCGCGTATCAACGGCTTGCGGCTCTCGCGCGGCCGTCGAATTTGGTGCCGACCGGCAAACGGCTCGTGATCGGCTACGGCGGGAACTGGTCGAAGAAGGAGATCTCCCTCGTCGACCGACCAGCCTGGATGGACGAAGCGCTGCCCAGTGTTCCTGTCGGCCAGCTGCTCAGGAGCCCGCACCCGATCGTCGCCGAACTCCGCGCCGACAAGAATGAGCTTCAGTTCTCGAAGGACGCACGGCAGCGCGCACTTCTGATCCTGGACGCCGTCGCCAAAGAGGCTCTACGGCGCGGCTGGACGGTAACCCGCGCGCAACGTACCGGCACTATCCAGGTCGCGGCGCGTGGGCACGGCGTCGATATCATCGTCAAGGAGCGCTCCACCCGTTCAGACCATGTCCTCACCGCGAAGGAGCAGCGCGACAAGGAGCGGTACTCGTGGTCGTACGCCCCAAGGTACGACTTCACACCGACCGGACGTCTGCATCTGGAACTGTCAGGCGGCGGCGCCGTCCGACAAGGCACCTTTCAAGACACCAAGACGCAGCAGGTGGAGACCAAGCTGGCGGTCCTGCTCCAGGAGATCGGGCTGCGCGCCGACGCCGCCGACGAGCATGAACGACGTCTCGAACGCGAGAGACAGGCACGAGAAGCGCACTGGGAACGCGTCCGGGCTCGGGCCGCCGTACGGCTCCAGGAGCACCACCGAGCCGAGACCCTGGCGACACAGGTCGACCGATGGCACCACCATCGCCTGGAAGGCGACTACATCGCCGCACTGGAGCAGCGCACGAAAGAGCTGGCGGGCGATGAACGCGCCGCGGCCGAGGAGTGGGTCTCGTGGGCCAGACGGCACCACGATTCGTCCGACCCGTTGCAGGGGGCCATCGCCATGCCGGAAGAAGTGAAGCCGACGCCTGACGCCCTGGCCCCGTTCATGGAAGGTCTCTCCCCGTATGGTCCGCGGCACCAGTCGTGGTAGCGGGCAGGCCCTCAGGCTGGGCCCTTATGGGCCCTAACTCACCCCAACCTGGCCCCACTTGAGGCCAATCTGGACCACAGATAACCCCACGCGCACCCGTTACGGCATTACAATAGGACCAGGTCAGCGGTCATTTTCGACCGGTTGGCCCACATCAACCGAACTCCATGCAGCTTGGCTTCCAAACTAATTACGCGGGTTCGATTCCCGTCGCCCGCTCAGAGTGCGGAAGCCCAGGTCAGAGAGTGTTTCTGGCCTGGGCTTCGTGCATTCTGGAGGGCTGGAAGCGGCGCCGAGTGGCCCTTATTGACCCTAGGTCGCTCGCGACGGGGTCAGGACCTGGAGCCAAGATGTCCGCTTCACCCGATCCTCAGGGGCGCGCCCGTGGAGCCTGGCGCGCACCTCGAAGCATGTCCCCACGCAACCGTCGCAACAGTCGATGCTCCTACGGCAACGTCCGCCAGCGCACGCCCGGCCGCTGGGAGGCCAGGTACACCGGACCCGACGGTGTGCGGCGCCCGATCGGCACGTTCGAGTCCGAGAAGGCGGCGAACGCCGCCCTGGCGCGCGTGCTCAGCGACGTCTATCAGGGCACCTACCGCGAGCCCGAGACGGGCGACGTGCCGCTGCGGGAGTACGCGCAGCGCTGGCTCGCCACGCGCGACCTCAAGCCCTCCACCCTCGACGGCTACGAAAGGCTGCTCCGGCGCTGGATCCTGACGCCGCTGCCGAGCCCGGGCGGTGATGACGGCTTCTCGTCCTGATGCGACGCGGTGTGCGCAACGCAGCCAGTCCCTGGCAGACCTCGGCGTGCGACGGCCCGCGGGCGGCGCGCTCGTGCCTGGGCCTGCGTTGCCTGTGCGGCCCGCCTCCCGCCGTCGTCTACTGTGACTGCACTCGCCCGGATCGGTGTCACGGAGGTCGTCGGCATGAGCGCTGTACAAGCTCCCGGCCTGCACCTGCCCTCTCCGTTGACGGAGATAGACGATGATCGCCTGTCCGCTGCGGGTGTGCGGGTGCTGCTCAAGCGAGACGACCTGATCCACCCTGAGTTGCCAGGAAACAAGTGGCGCAAGCTGAAGTACAACCTGGCAGCCGCGCGGGACGAGGGAGCCCACCGCCTGCTCACGTTCGGTGGCGCGTACTCCAACCACATCCGCGCCGTGGCGGCGGCGGGCAAGATCTTCGGGTTCGACACGATCGGCGTGATCCGCGGGGAGGAGCACCTCCCCCTGAACCCGTCGCTGCGCTTCGCCGTCGAGCGCGGCATGCGATTGACCTACCTGGATCGAACCACCTACCGGGCCAAGACCAACCCGACGGTAATCGACCACCTGCGCCAGCAGTTCGGGGACTTTTATCTGATCCCCGAGGGCGGCAGCAACGCTCTCGCGCTCCGCGGTTGTGCCGAGTTGGTCGAAGAGATCGACCAGGATTTCGATGTCATCTGCTGCGCCAGCGGCACAGGCGGAACACTGGCTGGCATAAGCGCAACTCTCCCGCCTTCACGCACCGCCATCGGGTTCTCAGTGCTAAGGGGTGGCGATTTCCTCCGTGACGACGTCGCTTCCCTCCAACGCTACGCATACGGTCGCGTGGCGGAAAACTGGTCGATCGAGACCGACTACCACTTCGGCGGGTTCGCGAAGACGAATGACACCCTGCGCGGGTTCATCGACGATTTCGAGAGCAGGCACGGCCTTCGGCTGGAGTGGGTATACGTGGCCAAGATGATGTACGGGCTCTTCGACCTCATCAAGAAGCGCCGGTTCCGGTCGGGCACGACGGTCGTCGCGGTCATCACTGGACCGGACTTCAGTACCGACGGCTAACCTGGCAAGCGATGGTCAGACCCGCTCGTGATAGCGACGCTGAACCGACTTGGCAGTGGAACCTTCCTCCCAGGTGAGCGTCCATTCGCCGGTGTTCACCGTGAAGTTGCGTCCGAAACCGAGCCAGCGCCCACTCATGCGCCGGCGGCTCGGCTCGATCACGAGCTGCAAAGCCCCGTGGTAGGTCGCACCCCGGTAATACCCGTCGGGCGCAGTCGTCTCGGTCCAGCTTCCCGTGGCGACGGGCGGGTCCAAGGCGAGCTCGATCCGGACGCGGGATCCGGTCGAGTGCGGCAGGCTCTGCGCGATGAGCTTGTTCGCGCTCTGCCGTGCCACAAGGTAGTGCTCGTCGACCAGATCCGTCTCTGCCCTGGCGCTGCGATACACGTACCGGCTGTGCCAGATGCCTTCGAAGTCGGCCGATGGCAGCGGGTGCGGGCTTATGGCCGCCTCGGACGGTGCCTGCCCGGTCAGCTCGGGTGAGGCCACGGCGAGGGAAAGCCCGGCACTGAGCTTGAGCAGGAGCGCGCGGCGTTCTTCCGGACCGCCCAGCCGGCGTGACCACTCGGTCGCCAGGCGCGCGATCTCCCCCATGTCTGCGTGCTCCAGCAGCACTGCCAATTCTTCAGCGGCCTCGTCGCCGGCATCACCGCCGCTCGACAGCGCGGCCACCTGGGAGGCATCCAACCCCGCCGGATCGCCGAAGGCTTGGTCCCGTGATCGGAAGTCCGCACCGTCAGCGAGCAGGTCGGCCACGCTGCACTCGTACAGCTCTGCGAGGCGTGCCAGTACATCCAGCGACGGTGCGTGACCTGTGCGGCTGGGCCACAGTTCCCAGTACGAGAAGTTCTTGTCCGTCTTGGGGTCGTCGGGCCAGCGCTGGTTCCAGCGGTCGGCGGCGTCCCGCTGGCTCCAGTCGCGTGCCATCCGCAGTCCGGCGCGGAGGTTGACGTGATACCGCTCGCCGAACACGGTCGCGACCTGGACCCAGGTCTTGTGCTCAGCGCGCAGGGCCGTGGCGAGATCTCGCTGCTCCTGTCGGACGCTCCTCACCCTCATGCGCGGGGCCCTTTCGTTAGGTGTGGCTCCCACCGAACACGCTCCGGCGGCCCACCGCAAGACATCCTGGTTGAACGGGGAGAGTTGGTAAGGCATGTTCACCGGGCTACGGGGTGTCTTGAGGCTCTGACCTGCGGTTTCGTAAAGGCACTGGATATCGCCAGTCCCGCGTCGATTCCGCAGCCCGCCAAGGGAGCACTTCCGATGGCCCACACCCCAGCAAGCCCCCCACGCACAAGGCCAGTAGCACCACACGAGGCCGCTGCCGTCGTGTCCCGGCACATGGTCGCACTGGATATCGACGGAACCCTCGTTGGCCATGACGGGAGGGTGCCGACCGGGACGGTCGCGGCGCTGGACCTGGTCCGTGCGGCGGGGCATGAGGTGGTGCTGGCGACGGGCCGGTCTCTGGTGGGGCTGCGGTCCGTCGCCACGCAGCTGGGCTTGATCGACGGCTTCGCGGTGTGCTCGAACGGTGCTCTCACGGTGCGCCTGGACTCGGCGGTCGCCTCCGGCTATGTGATCCAGCATGCTCGGCGGTTCGACCCTGCACCCGTCATCCACCGCGCCCTCGGCCTTGCGCCCGGCGTCCGGATCGGGGTCGAGGACGTCGGCTGGGGCTGGCACGTGTCCGAGCCGTTCGAGCCCGGGCTGCTGAACGGCGAGCAGAAACTCGTTCCCGTCGTGGACCTGTGCGTGATGCCGGCGACACGGATCGCGCTGCACGCGCCCGGCATTCGCCAGCACGTCGAGGCCCTGGCCGCTACAGGTGTGACGGTGATTCCGGGCGGACAGGACTGGTTGGACCTGACCGCGCCGGGCACCGGAAAGGCCCCCGCCCTGGAACACCTCCGCACACAGCTCGGCATCGGGTCCGAAGCAACGGTTGCGGTCGGCGACGGGCACAACGACCTCGACATGCTCGCCTGGGCGCGCCGTGGTGTCGCGATGGGGCACGCCTCCGAAGAGGTGCGACAGGCGGCGGACGAGGTCACCGGCACCATCGACCAGCACGGAGCCATCGCGGTTCTAAATTCCCTGCTTCCCGACGACATCCAGACAGACGCGCTCTCACCGCTCGCCGGACAACTCGCCATGGCTGCTCGCACGACGCCCGGTCCCCTGGTCCTGCGGGTCTGGCACGAGCACCACTCAGAGATTGCCCGCTGCGACACCTGGGCCCTTCGTGACGGCTACTGGGGGCGGCACAGCCCGATCCCCTCCGGCACGGGGGCGACGATGCGCGCGACCGAACTCGCCGCTCGCGAAGCAGGTCTCGCCTACCCACGCAGCGACATCGGCCGACGTCGGGCGCACTGGCGCAGCGTGCGCGACCACCGAGGCCGGGCCGGATTCGAGCTGCCCCTCTACCCACGGCTCGATGCACCGGACTCCACAGCCGCCTCCAGCATCCCTGACCCGGCGCGTATCGCCACCGGTCGGTCTGCCGAGTGAACCGGCCGCGCCGCCTTGGCCTGCGGCCCCACGGTTGTCCGGGATCTACCCGGGCTCGATGAGAGGAGAGATAGCGATGGAGAGCAACGCGAACACCACGGCGGCGATGGCGGCCGAGCCTACGGCACAGGAAGTGATCGACCTCGGTGACGTCGTCACGCTCACCGAGGGCAGCAAGAAGAAGAAGGGCACCGAGGACAAGCGGTACACCTACCGCTGATCCCAGCGGTGGTGACCCGGCGACTCCGTCGGGCCACCACCGGCTCGTTACCGGCAAGCATGGCCAGAGAGAGCAGAGGGGGACGCAGATGTATTGGCTCGCGGGATCGTGCGGCACCGAAGGTATTCGCCGTCCGGCGGGTGGTGTGCCCGTCGACGGCGCGCTGAACCTCTGGCAGGTCGGTAACCCACCCAGAGCGTGGGTCCGCACCGCGAACGCACCGGCGCGGCGTCTCGTGGTCATCGGGACGTGCGGAGCCAGCAACGACGAGCTGAACCGGCTCGCTTCATCGGGTGTCCCTAACGACATCGTCCTGCGGTGGCCGGGCGCGTACGCCGTCGTCGAGCAGACTGACACTGCCACCACCATCTGGACGGACCTGGCGTCCTCCGTCCCGGTCTACACCACGCCGCTCGACGGCACCGTGTACTGGGCAACCACGGCACGTGGCCTAGCCGGGCTGACCGGCGCCGCCGTGAACACCGAACGTCTCGCCGTGGAGCTGCTCGCGCCGAGCAGCCCGCTTCTGGCCGGCAACACCACCTACTTCGAGGGGATCGATCTGGTACCGCCCGGTCATCGGATGCGGATCACGCAGACCAGTACTGCGGCGGCTCGCGTGTGGTGGCCGAGTACAACACCGCAAGATGCTCCGGAGTCGTTGCGGGCAGAACTCGATGCGGCGGTCAGGGTCCGGGTGGATGACGCCACATCACCATCCTCGGACCTGTCGGGCGGTCTCGACTCCAGCACGCTCACGCTCCTTGCTGCGCACCGGCTCAGCCCGGATCGGTCCGTGGCTGCGTTCACCGTCCACGCACCGTACGACCACCCAGCGGGCGACCTGCGCTACGCCCTCGACGCAGCCCAACGGCCCGGCGTCGCACACCATCTCCTGCCGCTCAAGGCCACGCATCTCCCCTACGGCGGCTTGGACGCGATACCGGCTACCGACGAACCAGCACCGTCGACGCGTGCCTACGCGCGCTTCGCCTACCAACTGACCGCCATGGCTGATCGAGTGGGCACCGACGCACACCTGACGGGTGACGGCGGGGACTCGTTGCTGTGCGCGCCGGACGCGTGGATCGCGGACCTCATCGCAGCCCACAGGTACAGGGAGGCGTCCGCCGAGGTACTTCGCCTCGCCCGTGCTCGCCGCTGCTCACCACGTCGAATACTGCGTGACGCAGTGGGCCTTTTGAGCAGCGATCCCACGCACGCTCTGGCCACCTGGGCGCGTCTCGCGCGCGGACAAGGGACAACGAGCAGACTCCGCAGCTCCGCCGCTCAATGGCTGCCGCTACCTGACGAACGGGGTTGGGTCACCGACGCAGGCCGACAGCAGGCTGCCGTGCAAGCCGACCGGGCGGCCGAGTCGGCCTCGTCCGCGCCGAAGGGCCAGCGTGCGGTGTGGGACGTCGTCGAGCAGATGGCCGAGGTCGGACGGACCGCTCACGCCGAAACCCAGCTCGCTGCAGGGTCTGGCGTCCGCTTGCACAACCCGTTCGCGGATTCCCGTGTCATCCATGGCTACCTGTCCGCCGTCGTAGGACAGATGCCGAGCCCGGCCGCGTACAAGCCGGTACTCCGAGCGGAGATGAGCGGAATCCTGCCGACCTCACTGCTGGCACGAACCACCAAAGGCGTCTACACGCCCGACTACCACCTCGGGCTGCGCACCCATCTGAACGAGCTCGCCAGCATCGCCGACGGCCATCTCGCTGAGCGCGGTCTGATCGACCCCGCGCGCTTGGTCAACGCCATGCAGCGTGCCGCCGCGGGAGTCAGCAACGGGCTCTGGCTCCTGGACGCCGCGATCGTCTGCGAGACCTGGCTACGAACCCACCGATCCACCCCGCTCCCTGTCTGGGAGAAGGTCGACGACCACGCCAGATTGGAGAGGCTGACGACATGAGGTCCTCACCCACCACCACAGACGTCCGGGTCTGTGTGTTCGACGGCGTGTCCATCCGACTCGACTACGCGACCGGCCGCGTCACCGCTGCGACCGGTGCCGCAGCCGAAGCGTGGACACAGACGCCTGGGGCCATCCATGGAACCCGCTGGGGTCTGTCGTTCGGGATCGAGGAAGCCGACCTCGAACCGGGCCACACCTCTCGACCCACTGTCCGCCACGGTCTCACTGCGGTAGCAGCGCTCGCCGCCACGCTCGCGGTCCGATCGATCGGCTCAAGAAACCGGTCGATGGCGCGGCTGACGCGCTTGGCGACCGGTGCTACCGGCTTCACCACCACGCCATCGACGGTCAGCGAGGCCGAGCAGGTGGTGTCCGCCGTTCGCTGGGCTTCGAACTGGGTACCGTTCCGGGTCGCGTGTCTTGAGGAGTCCATCGCCGCCGTGCTGGTCCTGGCAGCACGGCGAAGAGCGGTGACGTGGTGCCACGGCGTTGCGCCCGACCCGGTGCAGTTCCACGCTTGGATCCAGATTGACGGCTCCCCCGTGGCGGAACCCTCCACCACGAGCCGCTACACCGTCCTACGCATTATCCCCTGAACACGTGGAGATCGCCATCAACGACACCGCCATCCCCGACCTGTGGCTGACCCACGACGGCGTCGGCATCGGCCCACTCCGCGCCGACCTCGCCGAGACCTACTGGCGCTGGGAGAACTCCCTCCCCGTCATGGCCGGCTACGCCCGCCAGACCCCCGAATCCCTCACCGAACGCACCGCCGGCCTCGAAGCCCAGCTCGAAGGCAGCGCCGACCAGACCCGCTTCACCATCTACCGCCATCACGACAACACCTGGGCACCAGTCGGGATGACATCCCTGCTCATCGACGACCGCTACCGCACCGCCGAGTTCTTCATCTACATCGGCGAACCCGACCACCGCGGGCACGGCACCGGCACTATCGCTACCACGATGGTTCTGGACTGGGCCTTCCACGTCACCGCGCTGCGCAGCGTCTACCTCGAAGTCCTCGCGAACAACACCGCCGCCATCCGCGCGTACGAGAAGGCTGGGTTTCGGACGGTCGGCACCCGACGGCGCACCGGCTCCTGGCTCGGCCAGCCCGCCGACGAAGTCATCATGGACGCCATCCCGGAGGAGTACGCCGGACCACGACTGGTCGAAGCCGCAGTCCTCGGCGCGCGGCCGCCCCAAGGTTGACGGGTTCGTCCGACAGACACGAGCGCCATGCGGTGCGAACTGGTAGTCGGCTGGCCGCGCCACCGAGCAAACACTCCCCAAAACCACTGCGATACCTGGGACGGCCCCTAATCGCCGCATCGCCATGACCTGCGACGGCGCGGCCGTCCCGCGCTAGCGTGTGCGCATGCCACGGAGACCCGCCGATCTGATAAGCAGCTGGCTGCGAGGAGTCACAACTTGGCTGAGTCGCGAACCCGGAGTCTGGCTCGTTATCGCCGGGGCATGTGGCTCTGCACTGGTTGCAGGCACACTGCCAGAACTACTCAAACTCTTTCCAGGCGGAAATATCACCCTCGCCGTGATCGCAATTCTGGGACTCCTCGTTCTCACGATAGCCTGGACTGCATTAAATGTTCGCACTCGTTTTGGCGTCGTCATCTTCCTTAGCACGACACCGGACGATCTCGCACAGAACCTGAGGATGCAGGGGTTCGTCGACCGACATAGGGACAAGCATCTCAAACTGTTCTATGTCAACGGCAACTACCTCGCACCTACGGCCGATCGCGACGCGCGCATAACACTCGCGCAGCGAGTCATGCAAGAGCGACTCTCCGAGGAATCTGCTTGGCAAGTCGGTTCTATCGATTTCTACCTAAGGTGCGATTTCCCTAGTGCGTATCAATTAGCGCGGGTCACGCTTGGCCGGGGAGACGATAACGCGATGCCCTTCGGCGGCCTGGGCCGCATTCGAATCCACCAGTTCGACCACGGCTCTACGACGCTCGAGGACGACGTAATCGAGTTGACTCATCACCGCTGGGTACTCCAGCCCGCGACCTCCCCAGCGCCCCAAGGGGTCAGAGTGACGGGATACCAGCCCATAGGGAAGCCCAGGCTAGAACTTCAGAACCGATGTGCGATCGTGGTGAACCTCTTCGGTGATCCAGCTTCTATCGCCAAGGCCAGACGTGCCGCCAACGGCGGAGACCCCTCGACGGGCTACGTAGTCGAGGACCGCGATCGCTGTGGCGGCGAGATCCTGATCGAAGCATCATTGAACACAGAACCCGCCGTTTCTCATCAAGCCATAGTCGCCGCCGTGGTGAACGAATGGGAGAAGTTTGTCAAGTCTCGAGACGACGCCAGCCGTGCACAAGGCCGGCTCTTTGTCCATGGGCCGGTGGCCATTGTATTTGCCCTCGGTGCGCTCTTGCCCAACTCGGTAGAACTGGTACCTTATGTCCCACGATGATCTACAGCAAGTATTCATCCTTGTCGACGGAGACAACATCGGAGCGCGGCTGGAGCATGCCATCTGGCTCGACGACCCGGCGGAATATGTTCGACGGTCAAACGAACTGACTTCGTTCTTCGAGCGCATGGGAACTGAGTTAACTAACACTGGGATATCAGTCCTCGCGATCGGCGGCGACTCCGTCCTGGCCGAGTGCTCCACCTCAGACATCCCCAGTGTTCTTGAGGTGCTCGACAAGATGCGCGCGCGACATGACGTCGATTTCTCGGGAGGATTGGGCCGAACTCTTTCCCAGGCGCAAACTGCTCTCCGAATTGCGAAAACATCTGGCAAGGCAAGAATCCATATCGATCCGCACCTAATTTGAGGTACAGAACGCCCGACCGCGCTTCGGGCACGCAAGTGGTCCATCAAGCGTCCTTACGACGCCCTTCCACAGGCCTGCCGTTCGCCTTCGATCCGGCAGCCGATGTCGCCATCCGACGTGAGGCCACGCTGTCTCGCTGCCAGTCACCCGATCATTGCGTCCAGACTCCCGCTGGCCACGACAGACGTTCGCCGATGTAGTTCGCTCGGGCTCACATCCGACTCCTCAAGGTGGCCTGCCGTTCGTGATGCGACCGGCTGGACGGGCCCTTATTGGCCCTAACTTCCGCCAATCTGGCCCTAGTTAGGGCCAATAAGGGCCAGTCCCGACCCCACACGAACCCACTCCAGCATTACAATAGGACCAGGTCAGCGGCCATTTTCGGCCGGTTGGCCCGCATCATCCGATCGCCATCCGACAAGGCTTCCAAACTAATTACGCGGGTTCGATTCCCGTCGCCCGCTCAGAGCGCGGAAGCCCAGGTCAGAGAGTGTTTCTGGCTTGGGCTTCGTGCGTTCCGAGGGCTGGAAGCAGTGCTGCGTGGGCCCTAATGGGCCCTAAGACCTCGTTTCAGAATGGTCGGTGTGTCCGCTATGCCTGACCTGCGGGTTTGGGGCAGGCTCCGGGCTCGTGATCGAGGATTTGGTGCCTGACCTGCTGTGGGAGCAGGTCGCTCCGTTGCTGCCTGTGCCGAGACCGCGTCCGTACCGGTATCACGGGCGGCGGCGGGCCGATGACCGGGCAGCGCTGGCCGGGATCGTGTTCGTGCTGCGGCACGGGGTCGGCTGGCGGCAGGTCCCGAAGGACTCGCTGGGCGGCTCGGGGGTGACCCGCTGGCGCAGGCTGGCCGAGTGGACCGAGGCCGGGGTGTGGCCGGCGCTGCACGAGGCGGTGCTGGCCCAGATGCGCCGCGAAGGCCTGTTGGGGGCCTGACCACACGACTGCCTGGCCGGTCAACGCCACAGCCCTGGCCCATCGGGACGATCCGATTTCTTACGATCCTGAAGGATTTGCCCGTCCGGGCGGCGTCTGCCTTAAGTTCGGCAAGTCGGCTGTGCGGGGCGAAACGGCGGCAGGCGGGCATGGAAGGCCTGATGCGCCCGCGCTGCTGTCGTTGGGTGGGTGCTGACCCATTCCGGCATACCCGAGGCCCATTCAGTCGATCACGCTTGCCGGAGGTCAGTCCGACCCTCAGCTGCACTCCGGGAAACGACGTCACGGAAGCGGGAACATATGTGGAGCTGGGTCCTCTGGACGATCGTCAGCCTGGTCGCACTGGTGCTGAGCGTGGCCCTCGCGCTCGTGCTCACCATGCGCACCAAGCACCCGCGGGCCCTCGTCGTCGTCCGCGGGTTCAACCGGCGGCTGAACAACCCCCGGGCACTGCGCCGGGCCGGCCGGCCCGGCGCGGAGCTCAGCGTGCTCCGGCACGTGGGACGGAGCTCGGGCAAGCCCTACGAGACGCCCATCGGGGTGTACCCGCTGGAGGAGGGCTATCTCGTCAACCTGTCGTACGGGCAGGAGACGGACTGGCTGCGCAACCTCCGCGCGGCGGGCACTGCGGAACTGGTGGTCGACGGCCAGTCGCACCAGGTATCGGCCGCGCGTGTCATCGGGCTGACCGAGGCGACGCCCCACCTGTTCCCGAGGCACACCTTTCTCGTGCGCCTCCTCGGCGTCACCGAGTTCCTCGTGCTGCAGCGCGTCCCGGTAACGTCGAGCGACAGCCGGTGAGGACATGAGGGCCGTCGTCCGGGACGTCCACGCCGTGGTGATCGCTACCGATGCGTGGCTCCCAGCCCCGAGGCCGTCCCGGTCGACCAGGGCGACGGCAGACTCGAGCACTCGGGCCGTGTGAGGGCACCCCGTGGTCCACTGAGACTGGAAACCAACCCGTAGGGCAGGTCAATGTCACCCGTTCCTGGGGCAGTCCCACGGAGCTGGGACGGGATGATGGTCCTCCCGATCGGTACCACGCTGGACGGTTCGTACCAGTCGTACGCGACCCGCGGACCAGGCCCTCCACGATGCAGCTCGCCGCGCTCCAGTATGCGATGGCGGGACCTGCTGTTTACTCTTCAGGGGCCAAGGCATGCTCGTTCGAGTATCAGGGGGTAGCGATGAGAACACGGAAAAGGGCATTTGGTGTGTCGGCGATGGTGGTCGCGCTCGCGACCGCAACGACGCTGCTCACCGCCGCACCGGCATCGGCATGGACGCGACTCGCGGGCAAGTGCGAGGGCGTGCAGGTCGACCGCTGCCTGTCGATCCGGCAGAACTCGAACGGCACGGTCTACGCACGGGCCACGGTCACGGACGACCAGGCGTTGTCGGCGAACTACAGCGTCGAGATCTACTGGGTCTCGATGAAATTCACCGACCCTTCGGGTAATGGGTATGTGACGGTGAGGCCTGGAAGCGGTGGGCTCGAAACCGTGGACGACGTCGAGGCGACAGTTGCCGAGCCCGTACGGTGCGGTTCGACCGTGACGGCCAATGCAGCGTACCGGTGGGTCGGACCGTCCAGCGGCAGCGGTGAGCTTCAGATCCGGACGACCGTACGCTGCTGAGGCGGACGACCGCGCCTCCCCGCGGACCGAACGGACGAACGAACGGACTGACGGACGGGAGCCAGGACCTGCCGCATGGCGGCCAGCCATGCCTCGCGTGCGGGGCCGGGTGGGGGCGGTGGCGACGTCGACCGCGACCGACGAGCCCGTTCGGGTCTGCTCGTCGGCGAGCTGTTCCCCCACCCCGACGGCGTGTGCCGCGAGCTGGCGTTCACCGGCGGCACCATCACCGTGGTCGCCCACGACCTGACGGCGGGCCGGCAAGGCAAGACCGGGCCGAAGCCCTGACGATCCGCAACCCGAAACGAACGGGCCGCCAGACGACAAGAACTAACCCGCACCCACCGCCGCCGTCGACCCCCGCACCACAAGCTGCGTCGCAAGCTGAACATGGTGCGAGTCCACCCGCTCCCCCCGCACCTGCTGGAGCACGGTCCGGAGCGCGACCCGCCCCATGTCCTTGATGGGCTGGCGCACCGTCGTGAGCGGCGGCGCGGACGACACGGCCATGTAGGTGTCGTCGAACCCGACGACGGACAGGTCCTCCGGCACCCGCAGCCCACGCCGCCGCGCGGCCTCGAAGACCCCGAGGGCAGACGCGTCGCACCCCGCGAAGATCGCCGTGGGCGGCTCGGGCTCGGCGAGGAGCTGGGCGGCCATCTCGAGGCCGGCCGCAACGCTGAACTCCTGCTCGAGGATCAGCGCGGGATCGACCGGCGCTCCGACGGCGCTCATTGCGCTGAGGTAGCCCTGCAGCCGTTCGCGGGAGGCCATCGAGCCCGGATGACCCCCGGCGAACGCGATCCGCCGGTGCCCGAGGTCCAGCAGGTGCCGGGTCGCCTGCATGCCGCCGGTGAAGTTCGTGGACCCCACCGAGACCACCTCGTCGTCGAGCGGGTCGATGGGGTCGATCAGCACGACGCTGAGCCCGAGCGCGCGCATCAGGTCCCGCTGGTCGGCGGTGAGCTCCAGGGTCACGAGGATCACGCCCGTGCTGCCGTGCGCCGCCAGGCGACGGGTCCAGGCCGGGGAGAGCGGACCGTCGTCGTCCCCGAGCTCCGGGTCGGTGAGGTCGACGAGCACCTCGACCCGCTGGTCGTGCGCCGCCGCGAGGATCCCCTCCAGCACGTGCATCGCGTAGAGGTTCACGAGGGTGTGGAAGACGACGTTCACCTTCTGCAGCGGTGCGCGCTCACGGGGTCCGGTCGTGGGGACGTAGCCGAGCTCGTCGATCGCCTGCTGCACCCGGCGGCGCGTCTCGGTGGAGATGTTCGGCCGGCGGTTGAGCACCTTCGAGGCCGTCGCCTTCGAGACGCCGGCTGCGCGGGCGACCTGTTCCAGCGTGGGGCGTGCAGCGGTCACGGGGGCCTCCTCGGGCGATGGCACGCCCTAGGGTACGCGAAGGAAAAAGTTTCGCCATGCTGAGCGACCTTCGACGGGGTGAAGTCTTGACAGTGTCCGATCAGCCTCCCTACGGTCGAGAACGTTTTTGAAACAGTCGAAACTATTTCAGAACGGTCGACGACGCTGTCGGCAGGAGAGGACTCGGACAATGAGGCTGAGGATCGGACGACGCACGGGTGCCGTGGTGGCGGTCGTGACCGCGGCGGCTGTGCTGGCGGCGTGCGGAGGTGGCAGGCAGCCCGGCGGGGCCCCTCAGGGCGGAGCGAGCGCGTGGGCTCTGACCGGAGAGAGCGGCGACGTGCTCGGCGCCCGGTTCGACGCGTGGAACGAGGCGAACCCGGACGAGCAGTTCGCCGTCGAGTACTTCGCCAACGACGCCTACAAGGAGAAGATCCGCACCGCCGTCGGCGCGGGGAACGCGCCGACCCTCATCTACTCGTGGGCCGGCGGCACCCTGGAGGACTACGTCGCGAACGGCAACGTCGTCGACCTGGGCGACAGCACGGCGCGGCTGGAGGAGGAGCTCATCCCCTCGGTCGCCGCCAACGGCCAGGTCGACGGCACGTCGTACGCCGTCCCCACCACGCACAGCCAGCCGGTCGTCCTGTACTACAACCAGGAGGTCCTGGACGCCGCCGGCGTCGAGGTCCCGACCACCTACGGCGATCTGCTGGACGCCGTGGGCACGCTCCAGGACGACGACGTGATCCCGATCGCGCTGGCGGGCCAGAGCGTGTGGCCCGAGCTGATGTGGATCCAGTACCTGACCGACCGCATCGGCGGCCCGGACGTCTTCCAGGCCGTCCTCGACGGCGAGGAGGGCGCGTGGTCGGACCCGGCGATCGTCGAGGCCACGACCAAGATCCGCGAGCTGGTCGACGCCGGCGCGTTCGGCGACACGTTCGGGTCGGTCAACGCCGACCAGAACGGCGACACCGCCCTGGTCCAGACCGGCAAGGCGGCGTTCATCCTGCAGGGCAGCTGGGTCTACCCGGACTTCGCCGCGGGCGCCCCGGAGCTCGTCGAGTCCGGCGGGCTCGGCTACACGTCGTTCCCGCTCGTCGACGGCGGCGCCGGCGACCCGGCCAACATCGTGGGCAACCCGTCGAACTTCTGGTCGGTGTCCGCCGACGCCTCGGAGGAGGCGCAGGCGACGGCGAAGAAGTTCATCGAGACCGAGGTGCTGAACGACGCCGCGGTCGACGACCTCCTCGCCATCGGCACCGTGCCGCCGATCGTCGGCATCGAGGACAAGATCGCCGAGCAGGACGACGCCGACTACCTGTCGTTCGTCTACGGCCTGGTCAGCGACGCGCCGCACTTCCAGCTCTCCTGGGACCAGGCGCTGCCGCCCGCCCAGTCGCAGGCGCTGCTGGACAACCTGAGCCAGCTCTTCCTCGGGCAGATCGACCCGCAGCAGTTCTCCGACGCCATGGACGCGACGCTGTGACGGTGGCGGCCCCCTCCGCGAGCCCCACGCGTTCCCGTCCGGACCGCCGCCCGGGAACGGGCCGCGCGCAGGGCCCGTCGGTCTGGATGGCCACGCCGGCCCTCGCGCTGTTCGGGCTCTTCGCGGTGGTCCCGCTCGTCGGGGTGCTCGTGCTGTCCTTCATGAGCTGGGACGGGCTGGGCGACCCGGCCTGGACCGGGACCGACAACTGGGGGCGCACCCTGTCGGACCCGGTGACGCTCAACGCGATGCGGCTGACCGCCGTCGTCACGATCGTGTCGTGGCTGTTCCAGGCCCCGGTGTCGCTGCTGCTCGGCGTCTTCATGGCCGGCCGGCAGCGATACCGGGCGGTGCTGTCGGTGCTGTACTTCCTGCCGCTGCTGTTCTCCGCGGCGGCCGTCGCCATCGCCTTCCGTGCCCTGCTGGACCCGAACTTCGGCCTCGGGCCGGCCCTGGGCGTGCCGTGGCTGGCGCAGGACTGGATCGGGAACCCCGACCTGGCGCTGTGGGTCGTGCTGTTCGTCATCGGCTGGTGCTTCGTGCCGTTCCACTCGCTGCTCTACCAGGGCGGGGTACGGCAGATCCCCGTGTCCCTGTACGAGGCGGCGCTCCTGGACGGCGCCGGGCGGGTGCAGCAGTTCTTCCACATCACGCTGCCGCAGCTCAAGTACACGATCATCACGTCCTCGACGCTGATGATCGTGGGCTCCCTGACGTACTTCGACCTGATCTTCGTGCTGACCGGGGGCGGCCCGGGCAACGCGACCCGCATCCTGCCGCTGGACATGTACCTGACCGGGTTCCGCAGCTACGACATGGGGCGGGCCAGCGTGATCGCGGTCATCCTCGTCGTCGTCGGGCTGGCCGTGTCGCTGGCGCTGAACCGGCTCTCGGGCGCCCACCGCATGGAGTCCCAGATGGAGGGCGTCTGATGTCCGCACCCACCGCGCGCGCCGCGCGCACCACGCCCAACGTCCTGGGCGGGCTGGCCGGCTGGCTCTGGCTGGCCGTCATCATCGTGCCGATCTACTACATCCTGGTCACGAGCCTGCGACCGCAGGAGGACTACCACTCCGAGAACACGCTGTCGTGGCCGTCCCGCCCCACGCTGGACGCCTACGGCGAGGTGCTGGCGAACGACTTCCTGCGGTACTTCGGCAACTCCGTGGTCGTCACCGTCGTCTCCGTCGCGGTGATCCTCGCCGTCTCGCTCATGGCGTCCTATGTCGTGGTCCGGTCGCGACGCCGCTGGACGGCACGGATCTTCCAGGTGTTCCTGCTGGGGATCGCCATCCCCATCCAGGCGACGATCGTCCCCGTCTACTACCTGATCGTCCAGCTCGGCCTGTACGACACGTTGTGGGCGCTGATCCTGCCCTCGATCGCCTTCGCGATCCCGCTGTCGGTGCTGATCCTGACCAACTTCCTGCGCGACGTGCCGGGCGAGCTGTTCGAGTCGATGAAGGTCGACGGCGCGGGCGAGTGGCGCACCCTGTGGAGCCTGGCGGTACCGCTGACCCGCCCCGCGATCGTCACGGTCGGGGTCTACAACGCGCTGCACGTCTGGAACGGGTTCCTCTTCCCCCTGGTGCTCACCCAGAGCGCCGAGACCCGCGTGCTGCCGCTGTCCCTGTGGGCGTTCCAGGGCGAGTTCTCGCTCAATGTGCCCGCCGTGCTCGCCGCCGTGGTGCTGTCCGTGCTGCCCATCCTGGCCGCCTACGTGATCGGCCGCCGCCAGCTCGTGTCCGGCCTGACGGCCGGGTTCGGCAGGTGACCCCCGCCAGGGCTCACCGGCCGAGCGCGGCGAGCGCCTCGTCGGCCTCGGCGAGCTCGTGCCGGTCGTAGGTGCTGGTCGTCGCCAGCACCTCGGCCGCGCCGGTCCGTGCCGTCAGCGCCGCGAGTTCCGCCGCCACCTGCTCCGCGGTGCCGGCGATCACGCCGCCGTACCCCCGGTCCACCGCCGCCCGGACCTTGGGGCTGGCCGTGTCGAGGAGGCGGCGGACGTCGTCGAGCGGGCGCAGGGCGGTGAACCCGCCGGTCTCCCGTGAGCTGGCCAGCGCCCAGATCTCGGGCAGCAGCAGGTCTCGCGCTCGCTCCTCGGAGCCGGCCACGGCGACGTCGACGCTCGCCACGAGGTACGGCTCGGGCACCGCCGGGCTGGGGCGGAAGTCACGGAAGTAGGCGCTGGTCGCGTCCGTGTCCCGCAGCAGCGGCCCGCCGATGACGGCCGGCAGCCCGAGTCGCGCCGCCAGCTCCAGGCCGTTCTTGATCGCCAGCAGGAACAGCGGCGGCGGCGCGACGTGCGGCCGGGCGACGACGGCGTCGTCGGGACCGCCGTGCAGGTAGGAGCGAAGCTCCTCGACGGCGCGCGCGTGCTCCTCCGGATCCAGGGTGGTGCGACCGAGCGCACGGCGGATCGCGGACGTGAACGCCAGCGACGCCCCGATGCCCACGTCGATCCGTCCCGGGTGGAGCGCCTCGAGCAGCCGCACCTGCTCGGCCGCCACAAGCGGGGTGTGGTTCGGGAGCATGATGCCCCCGGTGCCGAGGCGGATCGTGCGGGTCCGCGCGCCGATCGCGGCCAGCAGCACGGTGGGCGCGGCGCTCGCGATGCCGGGCACGGAGTGGTGCTCGGCCACCCAGAACCGGTGCAGGCCGAGGCGTTCGGCCCGGACGGCGCGCTCGACGGTCCCGGTGACCGCGTCGGCGTCCGACTCCCCCAGGCGGGTTCGGGTGCGGTCCAGGAGCGAGATGCGCACGGCGGGTCCTCTCGGTTCGGGGGCTGGTCCCTTCTGGCGAACCTGGCGGCCGGGCCGGAACATTCCCCGGACCGCCCGACCGCTCACGCCCCGTCGAAGAACGTCCCCGGCCGCCCCAGGAACCTCTTCCACAGCGCCACCGACTCCAGCTCGGACCACGTGCGCTCCGCGATGCCCTGCTCGGTCATCTCCAGGATCTGCGCCCCGGGGATCGCCGCGACCAGCGGCGAGTGCGTCGCGTAGATCACCTGCGCGGCATGGTCGGCCACGAGGTCCTGCAACCGGTAGAGCAGCTGGAGGGTCGACTCGAAGGACAGCGGCCCCTCGGCCTCGTCGAGCAGGTACAGGCCGGGGCCGTCGAACCGGCCGGCGATCGCCTGGAGGTAGGACTCACCGTGGCTGACCTCCGTCGACAGCCGGTCCCCGTACCCCTGCACCCCGGCCTCGGTCATGTAGGCGAGCATCCCGAACGCGGTCTCGGCCCGCAGGTAGAACCCCTTCGCCTGACGACGCGTCATCCGGGCCCCCACCGCCGACCGGTCCAGGGCGATCACCTCGCCCAGCGGGCTCACGTCCTGACCGCTGGCGTACCTCCGGCCGCCGTGCCCGCCGCGCACGTCCAGCCCGTACCCCTCGGCGATGGCTTCGAGCAGGGTGGACTTGCCCGATCCGTTCGCCCCCACCAGGACCACGATGTCGCTGGTGAACGCCACGCCACGGGTGAGCAGCTCACCGATCGCCGGCACCGTCCACGGCCAGGTCGCGCGGTCCTCGACCGCCCCTGCGGGAACACGAACGTTCTCGATCAGCACCGCACCAGGCTAGCGACGCCGGTCGCCCTCCCGGTCCGCAAGGCTCGCCCAGACGCCGGACAGCGCCCGGAGCTGCTCGTCGCTCAGCCTGCCGAGGAAGAGCCGCTGGATGTCGGCGTGCTGCTGCTTCCAGGCCGCGCGCAGCAACGACCGTCCCGTTCGGGTCAGCGCGATCTCGTACCCCCGGCCGTCGGTGGGGACGCGGCGGCGCTCGATCAGGCCACGCTTCTCCAGGCGGTCCGCGAGCCGGGAGAACCCTCCGGTCGACATCATCCGCAGCTCGGCCAGCTCCGTCAGCCGCATCCCGTCCCGTCCGGCCTCCCCCAGCAGCCCCAGCACGCTGTACTCGGCCATGCTGACCCCGAGCGGGACCAGACCCGCCTCCATCTCGCGCCAGATGCGCTCGTGGGTGACCAGGAAGCCGCGCCACGCCTCGTCCTCGAGCTCGGTCAGCCGTTCGGTCGCCATGGACAAAACCTAGTCCACACGCGGCGTGGTTGACGGAATAGTTGCTTGCGCAGGAAGGTTGTTCCGGGTAGCCACAGGTCGTGGCACCACGGAGAGGACGTAGGCGATGGCATTCGAGATCGGCATCATGACCTTCGGCGAGGTCACACCCGACCCGGTGAGCGGCACCGTCCGCACCCCGCACCAGCGAGCCCGGGAGACCATCGAGCTGGCGCGGGTGGCCGACGAGGTGGGCCTGGACGTCTTCGGCATGGGCGAGCACCACCGCACCGACTTCGTCGGCTCCGCCCCCACCATCGTGCTGGCGGCGGCGGCCGAGGCGACCCGGCGCATCAGGCTCACCAGCGCCGTCACCGTGCTGGGCTCCGAGGACCCGGTGCGGGTGTGGGAGCAGTTCGCCACCATCGACCTGATCTCCGCCGGCCGCGCGGAGATCATCGCGGGCAGGGGCTCCTACACCGAGTCGTTCCCGCTGTTCGGGTACGACCTGGCGGACTACTCCGAGCTGTTCCGCGAGAAGCTCCACCTGCTGCTCCGCATCCGCCAGGAGAACCCGGTCACCTGGTCCGGGAGACTGCGGCCGCCCCTCGTGAACGCCGACATCGGGCCGCGCGCGTACGGGGACACCATCCCGGTCTGGGTCGGCGTCGGGGGCTCCCCCGCGTCGGCGATGAGCACGGGCACGCTCGGCCTCCCGCTCGCCCTCGCCATCCTGTTCGGCCCGATGGACCTGCACCGCGAGTCGGTCGAGCTGTACCGCGCGGCCGCCGAGCAGGCCGGCCACGACCCGTCGGCCCTGCCCGTGAGCATGAGCGTCGGCGGCTACGTGGGCAGCAGCGCGCGGCAGGCGCGCGACACCATGTACCCCTCCTTCGCCCGGTTCATGATGGAGCACAACCACCAGCGCGGCCGCGGGATGCTGCTGCCGCGCGACGCCTTCGACGCCGGGGCCTCGCACGGCGGCAGCTACATCGTCGGCGACCCGGACGAGGTCACCGACAAGATCCTCCGCTTCCAGGAGCTGTACGGCCTGACCCGCATCATCATCCAGATGGGGGCAGGGAGCATGCCACAGCGCGAGCTCCTGGACGCCGTCGAGCGCCTCGGCACCGAGGTCGCCCCGGCCGTCCGCAAGGCACTCGGCGAGCAGGACACGAGGGACGAGGAGCCCGGCGATGCCTGAGCCCGCGCCGCTGCGCGTCGTCGTCGTCAACGGGAGCCCCAGCGAGAGGTCCAGGACGGCGGCGCTGGCCGACGTCGCCGTCCGCACCCTCGAACGGATGACGCCCGTCGAGGTGCACCGCGTCGACGTCTACCGGCTCGGCGCCGGCTTCACCGGCGCCGTCGACCGGGAGAGCGTCACGGCGGAGGTCGAGGCCGAACTGCGCGCCGCCGAGCACGCCGACCTGCTCATCGCGGCGACCCCGGTCTTCCGTGGCTCCTACACGGGCCTGTTCAAGCACTTCTTCGACCTGGTCGAGCAGTACGCCCTGGCCAACAGGCCGGTGCTCCTGCTGGCGACCGGCGGCGGCGACCACCACGCGCTCGTCCTCGACCACGCGCTCCGGCCGCTGTTCGCGTTCTTCCAGGCGCTCACCCTGCCCGTGGCCGTCTACGCGTCCTCCGGCGACTTCGACGGGACGGCCCTGCTCAACCCGCGCGTCTACGGCCGCATCCAGACGGCGTTCGACGACGCGGCGGGCCTGCTGCGCCGTCGGTCGGTCGCCGTCTGAGCCGCCGTCCGAACGCCAGGTCCGGGGTCAAGCGCTCTTCTCTCCCACCGGCCCCGAGGCCGAGCTCAGCGCGTGCGCCCGCCGCAGCACGTCCAGCTGCGCCGAGCTGTACAGCGCCTGCAGTGCCTGCCCCACGGCCTGCCGCGTCGCCTCGGCCTGACGAGGCGACGCGGCCTTGGGTTCCATCGTCACCGAACCGTTGGCGCCGACGAACGGTGCCATCCGTTCGGCCAGCGCCTGCCGCGTGGCCTCGTCCGCATCCGTCGGGAGGTCGCGGAACTCCTCGTCGAGGGCCTCGTGGGGGTTGGCCGCGAGCAGCTCGCGCAACGCGCTCATCGACTCCTCGGTGAAGAGCTGGGCGTAGATCGTCAGGAGCGCCCGGTCGTTGTCGCGCAGGGGCCGGGCGACGTCGTGGAACGTGGCGGGCACGTCGGGCGTCGCACCGGGACGGGACAGCGCGGCCAGCTCCTGCCGGATGCCCTGGATCCGCTCGACCATGGCCGCGAGCTCGGCGTCGATCTCCTGGAACACGGACGGGTCACCGCCCGACACGGCGCCCAGCTCGGCCACCTGCGCGAGCGAGAGCCCCAGGCCCGTCAGCCGCTTGATCTGCAGCAGCCGGGTCAGGTGGCGTACCTCGTAGCGCTTGTTGTAGCCGTTGGGCGCGCGGTCGGGCTCGTCGAGCAGGCCGATCGCGTGGTAGTACCGCACCGTCTTGACCGTCGTGCCCGACAGCTCGGCGATCTCACGGGTGCTCCACGCCATGGTGCCTCGCTTCGTCGGTGGTCTACTTCCTAACGCGCGCGCGGCGTTCGCGCATCCACACCAGCACGACCATGGCGACGTTGACGGCGGCGAGGATGAGCAGGGCCGCGTCGCCGGTGTCGGTCGACCGGTCGATGGTGTAGCCCTTGCCGTCGGACATCAGGGTGTTGACGGACGAGAACAGCACGTTGTTGGCGATGTGGAACGCAGCGGGCGCCTCGATGCCGCGGCTGATGACCGCCATCAGGCCCGTGGCCAGGCCGATGAAGGTGTAGTAGCCGAACAGCCAGGGGTCGCTGGACCCGTGCAGCACGGCGAAGCCCACGGCGGAGACGACGATCCCGACGGCGAGCGCCGGGCGGACCGCGCGCACCCAGGAGGCCGCGGCGGGCAGCACGGCGCTGCGGAACATCAGCTCCTCGCCGACCGACTGGACGGGGGTGCTCACGAGCGTGACCACCAGCATGAAGATCGTCGTGCCGGTGAACCCGAACGCCACCCAGCCCGGGGACTCGGGCGCGACGAGCGCCACGACGCCGATGCCCACGGCCACCAGCACGGCCGCGCCGAGCAGGTACTGCCCCAGCCGGCGGCCGTCGAACGCGCGCGGCGAGCTGATCAGGCTGCGCCACGGCACCTTCGCGAGCGTGGCCAGCAGCACGATCGCGAGCAGGCCCGACAGGCCCACGCTCAGGTTGATCGCGAGGAGCTTCAGCGGCGTGAAGGTGGGCGACAACGGGTCGTCGGAGCCCTCGATGACGGCGACGATCTGGTAGAAGACCACCTGGAGCACCACCATGACCAGGGCGGGCACGATGATGACGACCAGCGGCTTCCACCAGCTCATGCGCAGGTGGGCGCCGAACGGCCGCGAGCCGTCGAGGCCCGGGGGCGGTGCGTCCGTCCCGTCCGGGACACGGCTGCCGGGTCGGGTCACCGGGGCCCAGGGGGCGCCGGACTCTGAGGTACTCACGATCGGTCTTCCTCTTCTCGGTGGCGGATCGATGGATCCACTCCCGAGTGGACACTGTGCCCTCGGGGCAGAGGCAAGTGCTCGGCCGGGAGGCCGGTACGGGGGCCGTACGTCACGCTGGACCGGCTGGGACCGCGGCTCGCCGAGCCGCCGACAACGGAGAGGAGGGTCCCTGTGCTCACCAGCGAGCTGGCTGCCCTGGCCGGCGTCACCGTCCGGACGTTGCGCCACTACCACCAGATCGGGCTGCTGCCCGAACCCCCGCGCACGGCAGGGGGCTACCGGCGCTACGACGTCGGCCACCTGGTCCGGCTCCTGCGCATCACGAGGACGGCGGCGCTCGGCGTCCCGCTGGCGGACCTGCCGGCCGTGCTGGACGACCCGGCGGCCGCCGGGGAGCTGCTGGACGAGCTGGATCGCCGGGCGGCCGAGGAGATCGAGCGGCTGACGGCGCGCCGGGCCGACATCGCCGCGGTGCGCCGCGCGGGGGTGCCGCCCGACCTTCCTCCCGAGGTCTCCGTCTGGCGGTCCCCCGCGGACGGCCTTCCGGCGGACATGGCGCGCTACGAGCACGAACAGCTCGTCCTGGCCGCGCACCTGCTCGGCACGGCCGACCTCGCGGGCCTGGCCGCGCTGCTCGGTACGCCCGGGGAGCCGGTCGTGCCCGCTGACCTGACGGCACGGTTCTACGCCCTGGACGACGCCACCCCGGACGACGAGGTCGCGGCGCTCGTCGGCGAGCTCACGACGCACCTCGGGCGGGCGCTGGCGCGGCTGACCGACCCGCCCGGTGTCGACGCGGGGTCCGCCGCCCTGCTGGACGAGCTGTCGGAGCAGACGCTGCGCCCCGTGCAGCGCGAAGTCCTGCGCCGCATCCAGCGGCGGCTGGCCCGGCTCGACGAGGCGTGACCAGGGCGCGGCCGACCGGCGCCGTGTGACCGGGGTCACGCGTGCGGGGGTTGAGTCCGACGCGACGTCGGGGTCTGGACTCGGGCGTGCACGCACCGACCGAGAGCGAGGACCCGCCATGACCGCACCGCCGACCCTGATCCCCGTCGAAGACCTCTTCGGCCTGCCCGTCCGCAGCCGGGCGGTCCTGTCCCCCGACGGCACGAGGGTCGCCTACCTCGCGCCGTGGCGCGACCGGCTCAACGTCTTCCTCCGGGACGTGGACTCCGACTGGGCCACCCCCGACGACGAGGACGACGGCGCCGCGCGCCGGGTCACGTCGGACACGCGGCGGAACATCGACAGCTTCTTCTGGTCCGCCGACGGGCGCTGGCTCCTGTTCCTGCAGGACACCGACGGCGACGAGAACTGGCACCTGCACCGCGCCGACGCGGACCGTCCCGACGAGCCCGCCGCCGACCTGACCCCCTACGCGGGCGTGCGGCTGCTCCACGCCCAGCTCCCGCCGGACCTGCCCGGTACCGCGCTCGTGCAGCTCAACCTGCGCCGCCCCGACCTGATCGACGTCTTCGCGCTCGACCTGGTGACCGCGGAGCTCACCACCGTCGCGGAGAACCCGGGCGACGTCGTCGGCTGGCTGCCCACCTCCGGCGGGCTGCTGGCCCACACCATGGAGGAGGGCGGTGACCACGTGCTCTCGTGGTGGGACCGCGACGAGCGGCGACCGATCGCGCGGCTCTCCGGTGTCGACCACCCGTTCGGGTTCCAGCCGGCGGTGCCCACACCGGACGGGACGGGTCTGTGGACCGGTTCGACGCGCGGGACGGACCGCACCCGCCTGGTCCGGCTCGACCTGGCCACCGGGGAGCAGACCGGCGTGGACGGCCACCCCACCTTCGACCTGGACACGCCCCGCCCCGAGGCCGACCCCCGCTACCCGTCCTCGCTGATCCTGCACCCGGGCACCGGTGACCTGCTCGGCGCCCGCTACCTCGGCGCACGGCAGGAGATCCACGCGCTGGACGAGCACTTCGCCGAGGTCCTGCCCCGGCTGGCCGCGCTGTCCGACGGCGACCTGGCCCATGTGTCCTGCGACGCCACGGCACGGCGGTGGGTGGTGGACTTCACGCACGACCGGGACCCCGGCGTCACCTGGTTCTACGACCATGCCACGGGACGGTCGCGCCGCCTGTTCCGCCCCTTTCCCCACCTCGACCCCGAGCGGCTCGCCCCGGTCGCACCGGTCACTGTCACCGCCCGTGACGGCATCGACCTGCCCTGCCACGTCACCCTGCCGGTCGGGGTGGAGCCGCACCGGCTGCCGACCGTGCTGCTGGTCCACGGCGGGCCGTGGTACCGCGACAGCTGGACCTACGACCCGGAGGTGCAGCTCCTGGCCAACCGCGGCTACGCAGTGCTGCAGGTCGACTTCCGGGGCTCCACCGGGTACGGCAAGGCCCACATGCAGGCAGCGATCGGCCAGTTCGCGGGCCGGATGCACGACGACCTGATCGACGCCGTCGACTGGGCGGCCGGACAGGGCTGGGCGGACCCGGACCGGGTGGCGGTCTACGGTTCCTCCTACGGGGGATACGCCGCTCTCGTGGGTGCCGCGTTCACCCCGGACCGGTTCGCCGCGGCGGTCAGCTACACCGGCATGTCGGACCTCGTCGACCTCGTGGAGTCCGTGGTGCCGTTCGCCCGCCGCGCCGTCGAGAACAGCTATCTGCGGTACATCGGCGACCCGGACGACCCGGACCAGCGCGCCGACATGCTCGCCCGCTCACCGATCAGCCGGGTCGACGACATCACAGCGCCGGTGCTGCTGATCCACGGCGCCAACGACGTCCGCGTGGCCCGCAGCCACTCCGACCGCGTGGCCGAGGCGCTGCGCGCCCGCGGCGCCGAGGTCGAGTACCTGCTCAACGAGAACGAGGGTCACTGGTTCATCAACCCGGACAGCAACATCGAGCTGTACCGCACGCTCGACCGGTTCCTCGCCCGGCACCTGGGCGGGCGGGCCGGCTAGGACGGGCGCCCGGTCCGCACCGGCGGGTTGCGTCGTGGCGTCATGATCACGTCCGGCACCGGCGGTGCGGGCAGGGGCTGCCCGTGGTAACCCTCGACGCTCCCGAACCGGCCGGACGCGGCTTCCCAGTCCTGGCGGGCCTGCAGGATCTCCGCGTGGTCCCGCACGACGAAGTTCCACCACATGACGATCTCCTCCTCGAACGGCGGACCGCCGAGAAGGATCGTGCGGGCCGGGGTGTCCGCGTGGTTCGTCACGGTCAGGGTGCCGACGCCGGGCGCCACGTAGCCGAGCTCCGCCGCCGGGACCGGGGTGCCCTCCAGCCGCACGTCACCGGCGTCGACGAGCAGGCCGTGCTCGAACCCGGGATCGACGCGCAGCGTCACCGTGGCGTGCGGCTCGACGTCGACCTGTGCGCCCAGCAGGGGCGTGAACGTGCGCACCGGCGACGTCTCGCCGTGCAGCGACCCGAGGAAGACCCGCAGCTCGGCCCCCTCGATCCGGACCGGCTCCGGCGCGTGGTGCTGGAAGTTGCGTGCGGCGTCCCGGTCGGCGTCGGGCAGGGCCACCCAGAGCTGGACGCCGTGCAGGCGCGTGGTGTCCGTCGTGGAGACCTCGGAGTGGGCGATGCCGCGACCGCCCGTCATGAGGTTCAGCTCCCCCGGCCGGATGTACGAGTGGGTGCCCAGGCTGTCCCGGTGCTCGATCGTGCCGCTGAACAGCCAGCTCACCGTCTGCAGACCCGTGTGCGGGTGCGGCGGCATGTCCATGCCGCCCGCCGTGACCTCGACCGGGCCGTAGTGGTCGGCGAAGCACCACGCGCCGATCAGCGTCCGGGCCCGCTGCGGGATGGTGCGCCGTACCTGAAGGGCCCGCGTCCCGCCCAGGGGCACTTCGCGCGCCGAGAGCACCTCGACCCTGTCCGTGCTCCGGGCGTCCGCCCCGCAGCGCACCGCTTCCGAGACCGCTTCCTGATTGCTCACGTGGGCCACTTCCTGTCGTGTCGTCGATGGGACTCTGGTCGTGCTCGCCTACGGCGTCGGTACGGCCACCCCGGTGAGCCGGCGGAGCTCGGTGGCCTGGACGTTGGCTCCGAAGGCCGGCGTGCCCGGCTCGAGCCGGACGCCCTCGGCGAGCGGCCCGATCAGCACGGGGTCGAAGCCGAGGTCGTCGACCAGGGCCGCGACCTCGGCGACGTCCGCCTCCGCGTCCCCGGCGACCGCGATCGCCTTGCGGCCCGGCGCCCCGGCGGGCCGAGCCCCGTCCTCCAGGTCGTGGTAGCCCATGTGGTTGAAGGCCTTGACGACGCGCGCGCCGTCGAGGAACTTCTGCACGTGCGCGCTCGACGAGACGCCCGGCGTGAGGAACCGGTCGCGCGGCCCGTCGACCTCCCACCAGTGGTTCATCGTGTCGACGACGAGCCTGCCGCGCAGCTCGTCGACGGGCAGCGCACGGTACTTGCCGAGCGGGAGCGCGAGGAGCACGACGTCGGCCTCCCGGGCGGCGTCGGCGGCCCGCACCGCGGTGGCGCCCGGGGTCAGGACGTCGACCGTGAGGGCGATCTTGTCCGGCTCCCCCGACCCCGCGACCAGGACCCGGTACCCGGCGGCGAGCGCCAGCCGGGCCAGGACCGTACCCACCTTGCCGGCCCCGAGGATGCCGACGGTGCGGGCCGTCATCGGGCCACCTCGAGGGTGTCGGCCTTCTCCGCGAGCAGCTCGCGCACCATGGGGATGACCTGGGTGCCGTACAGCTCGACGGCGCGCAGGCGGGCGCTCGCCGAGACCGCGCCGGCGGCGGAGTAGATCAGGTCGAAGCGGCCGACGTCGAGCGCGCGGATGGCGTGGGCCATCTTGCGGGCGACGGTCTCGGGCGAGCCGATGTAGAGCGAGCCGTGCTCCACGTCGGCGTCGAACTCCTCGCGGCGCAGGGGCGGCCAGCCGCGCAGGGCACCGATCCGGTCACGGATCACCTTGTAGCCGGGGTAGAACAGGCGCTTGGCCTCCTCGTCGGTCTCGGCGACGAAGCCCGGGGAGTGCATCCCGACCGGGTAGGCGGTGGTGCCGAGCTGCTGCGTGGCACGCCGGTAGAGGTCGACGTAGGGGGCGAACCGGTCGGGCGCACCGCCGATGATCGCGAGCATGAGGCGGAACCCGTACTGCGCGGTGCGGATGACCGACTGCGGGGAGCCGCCGACGCCGACCCACGTGGTCAGCCGGCCGGAGTCGGTCTTGGGGAAGACCTCCGCGTCCTTGAGCGCCGCACGCGTGGTGCCCTCCCAGGTGACGGGTCCCTCGTCCAGCAGCTTGTGGAACAGGTCGATCTTCTCCTCGAAGAGGATCTCGTAGTCGGCCAGGTCGTAGCCGAACAGCGGGAAGGACTCGGTGAACGAGCCCCGGCCGAGGATCACCTCGGCGCGCCCGTCCGACAGCGCGTCGAGGGTGGCGAACCGCTGGAAGACGCGCACCGGGTCGTCGGAGGACAGGACGGTCACACCGGAGGCCAGGTGGATGCGCTCGGTGCTGGTCGCGATGCCCGCCAGCACGGTCTCGGGCGTGGAGATCGAGTACTCGGGACGGTGGTGCTCGCCCAGGGCGACGACGTCCACCCCGGTCTGGTCGGCGAGCACCGCCTCCTGGACGGTCGCGCGGATCGCCTGGGCGTGGGAGACGACGCGGCCCTGGTCGTCGCGGGGCAGGTCGCCGAAGCTGTCGATACCGAACTGGACGGTCTGGCTGTCGGTCATGTTTCTCCTTGCAGGGGCTCCGACCACGTCGGGATTGACGTGTCAATCCTGTAACGTGCAAAGTTGACGTGTCAATCCCGGGAGGTGCCGTGGCACAGAGCACGCGCCGCGCGATGCCCACGCGCGAGCAGCTGCGCATCTGGCGCAGCTACATCGAGACCGCCGAGACGCTGCGCTCGCGCCTGGAGGGGCGCCTGCAGAGCGAGTCGTCGCTGTCGTCCGCCGACTACCGTGTGCTGCTGGCGCTGAGCGAGGCGGACCGCAGGACCCTGCGCTCCTCCGAGCTGGCCGAGCTGATCGGCTGGCAGCGCAGCCGCCTGTCGCACCACCTGGGGCGGATGGAGAAGCGCGGGCTGGTGCACCGGGCCCCGTGCCCTGACGACGTGCACGGCATCGACGTGCGGCTGACCGATCTGGGCGCCGAGTCGTTCCGGCACAGCTCGGTGCCCCACCTGCAGGACGTGCACGAGCTCTTCCTCGACGCCCTCTCCTCCGAGCAGCTCGCGGCGCTCGACGACGCCACGACGGCGCTGCGCCGGCACCTCGACCCGGAGGACACCGGCCTGGCCCGGCGGCGCGACACCGCCCGGAATAGTTGATGCTTCAATTGAGTTGGCGGTGGCCATGAGCACAGACGCACGGCTCGCAGCCGACACCTCGATGGGCGCGGTCACCCTCAACGTCGCGGACCTGGACGGCATGACGGCCTACTACCGCGACGGCGTCGGCCTGACCGTCCTGGAGCAGACGGGTCCCCGGGTGGTCCTCGGCCGCCCCGGCCGAGCCGTCGTCGTCCTGGTGCACACCCCGGCCCTGCGGCACGCCTCGCCCCACGACGCGGGCCTGTTCCACACCGCGATCCTCTTCGACTCGGAGGCCGCCCTGGCCGCGGCGGTCTACTCCGTCGCCCGCCTGCGCCCCGGGTCGTTCACCGGCTCCAGCGACCACCTCGTGAGCAAGGCGTTCTACTTCGACGACCCCGAGGGCAACGGCGTCGAGCTCTACTGGGACCGCGACCGCACGCAGTGGAGCTGGACCCACGGTCAGGTCGAGATGGGCACCATCTTCCTCGACCCGAACGCCTACCTGCGCGAGCACCTCGACGAGCGCGGACTGGCCGGGGAGGCGCTGGGCGACGCACGCGTGGGCCACGTGCACCTGTCCGTCGGGGACATCGCCTCGGCGCGCGACTTCTACGCCACGCGGCTCGGCTTCGACGTGACCCTGACCCTGGGCGACCAGGCGCTGTTCGTCAGCGCCGGCGGCTACCACCACCACATGGCCATGAACGTGTGGCGCAGCCGCGGCGCGGGCCGCCGCCAGCAGACCCTCGGCCTGGGCCGCGTGGACATCCAGGTGCCCTCCGCCGACGACGTCGGCGAGCTGACCGAACGCCTGAGGTACCACCGGGTCGCCGTGCGGGACGACGGCCGGACCGTCAGCTTCGAGGACCCCTGGGCCAACGCCGTCCGCCTGAGCACCGAACCCAGTCCGGACCACCCGACCGAGACGACCGCCTGACCTGACCGGCGCGGTTCCGATGCCGCCCACCGACCGAGAGGACCCACCCCGATGACCGACGAGAGCCAGACCGAGGTCACCGTCCGCGACAACCCCGCCAAGAGCCGCTTCGACGTGCTCGTCGACGGCGCCCACGCCGGGTTCTCGATGTACAAGGACCTGGACCCGGAGGCAGAGGCGGACCCGGAGGCGGGCACCGGCACGGCGTCCGCCGGACCGCGCATCTTCTACCACACGGTGGTCTTCGACCAGTTCGAGGGGCGCGGCCTGGCCGCCGTCCTGACCCGCACGGCGCTGGACACCAGCGTCCGGGCGGGGCACCGCATCGTGGCCGTCTGCCCCTACGTGAAGAAGTGGCTCACCACGCACCACGACTTCGACGACGCCGTCGAGGACGTGCGCCGGGAGCACCTGCGCGCCCTGGCCTGAGCGGACGTCCGCCTCAGGGACCCTCGAACCGGTACCCCAGCCCCCGGACCGTGTGGATGAAGCGGGGGCTCGTGGGGCTGTCGCCGAGCTTGCGCCGCACGTTGGCCACGTGCACCTCGACCGTGCGGTGGTCCGCCTCCGTGACCTGGCCCCCGTAGCGGTACTGGTCGGGCCAGAGCTCGGCCGCCAGGTCTCCCTTGGCCACCGTGCGGCCGTGCGCGCCGTGCAGCACGGCGAGGAGGTCGAACTCGGTGCGGGTGAGCTGGACCAGCTCACCGTCCAGGCGCACCGTGCGGCGTGCGGGGTCGATCTCGAGGTGGCCGTCGACCGTGGTGGGGTCGGGCACGTCCGCGACCGGCACCGTGACCCGGCCGGCGCGACGCAGGAGCGCGTCGACCCGCGCCCGCAGCTCCCGGGGGCGGAACGGCTTGGTGACGTACTCGTCGGCGCCCACCTCCAGGCCCATGAGCGTGTCCGGCTCGGCGACCCGGGCGGTGAGCATGACCACGACCGTGTCGGAGAACGTCCGCAGCCGCCGCACGACCTCGAACCCGTCGATGTCGGGCAGCGACACGTCGACGGTCGTCACGACGGGACTGTGTGCCTTGACCAGCGCCACGCCCTGCGCGCCAGTGACCGCGGCATGAACGGTGAACCCGGCCTGCCGCAGGGTGAACTCGATGAGCGCGCGGATGTCGTCGTCGTCCTCGACGACGACCGCGACTCCCCGGTCCCAGGTTTCATCCATCTGCCGAACGTAACAACGCGGGCCCGGCGCCGCCGTCCCAGGCAGGCGGCTCGTGGGGCCCGCCTCTGCGGGTTCCTCCGGCGTCGGGCGAAGGGGTGCTTGCCGCCGGGCCGACGACAAGCCCCCCTCCGGCGCCCCGAGGTCACCCCTCTTTGCGCGGGATGATCCGCCGCACGGCTGCTCCGGCTGCGATCAGCGCGAAGGACGCCAGGACGATCCACAGCAGGTTCTCGGGGCCCGTGGAGGCCAGGGCTGCCGCGCCACCGCCGCCGACCGTGGTCAGTGCTGCTCCGTTGTACATTGTCACCATCTCCTTTCTCGGTTCAGTGCGGAGTCGAGATATGCCTTTCCGTGGCACACCTGAAGGAATATGTCGAACGGCAGCTCGTAGAGCGTGCCGGCGAGAATTTGTCGGAACGGCCCGCGGTCACGCAGCGTGATCACACGTTCCAGGGCGAAGACTCCGGTCAGCGCCAGCCAGAACGGCTGGATGTTCAACGCCCCGTACGCCACGACGGACCAGACCAGAGTCGCCAGGTAGGCCGCGGTGACCAGGACCCCGAGCATGGTCACGATCTGCCGGCCCCAGTAGGGCGCGGTGACCCGGGTGAACCCGTACTGCACGCAGTTCTCGATGGCGCCACGCTTCCAGCGCAGGCGCTGGTTCCAGAGGTCCCGCCAGGTGGGCATCACCTCGGTCGTCAGCGTGCAGCCCTTGGGCGAGAGGATCGTGTAGCCGAGGTGCATCAGGGCGAACGAGATCTCGTTGTCCTCCGTCAGCACGGTCGTGTCGTAGACGCCGCCGTGCCCGTCACCGGCCGGGATCTCCCCCGACAGCCGCGCCGACTGCACGTGCCGCAGCGTCGAGACGCGGAACACCGCGGCGGTGCCGGTGACGACCAGGCACTTCCCCTTGAGCCGCCGGACGTCCCGGGCGTACCGCGCGTACTCGTTGCGCTGCAGGTGACCGACGAATCCGCCGCCGTCCTGTCCCCGGAACACGCCCCCGACGGCGCCCAGCCGGTGGTCGGCGGCGAGGCGGGCGAGCGCGCTCTCGATGAACTCCGGGTCCAGGACGCTGTCGGCGTCCTGGACCAGCACGAGGTCGTCGTCCTGGAGCCGAGGGAGCACGACGGACAGGACCTGGTTGAGGGCTCCGGCCTTCTTGTGCGTGTTCCCGACCGTCTCGGCGACGTAGGCGCCGGCACGCTCGGCGAGGTCGACGGTGTCGTCGGTGGAGTTGTCCGAGACGACCAGGATCTCGTCGGGCGGCCGGGTCTGACGGCTCAGCGCCGTGACGGTCTCGGTGATCCCGTCCGCCTCGTCGTGCGCCGGGATCAGGACCACGAGACGGCTGCCGGTCGACGTGGTCGCCGGGGCCTCGGTGAGGACGGCCATGCCACGCGCCGCGGTGAGCTCACCGGACTGCTCGCGGCTTTTCGAACGGCTTTCTGAATGACCACCGGAATGCACCTGGCGGCCCGGCTCGTCATGACATTCTTGACGTTCTTCCGGCCTGTAGGATGATCGCATCTCCGCCATGGCGATGCCTCTCGTGAGTATCTGGATGACCACGTCCAGCGTGTGATCCAGAACTCAACGCCCAGCCGAATTTCATCAAGGGCACCTCAAGATTTTCCTTGAGATTCTTGAGGATCTTGAGGTAATACGATCAACGGCCCGGAGCGGGTGAATGAACCCCTTTCTCAATCGCCGTCGACAGGATTCCCCCGGGCCACTGCCGCACGCTCGTCGAGGCCCGCCCGGGGCCACATCACAGCCCGTCCGCGTGCACACGAGCCCAGTCCTGGTAGACATGCCACCGACCACCGCAGCGAGAGGGGCACATCGGATGCACGACGGCAGATCCCTGCGAGCGTGGGTGTGGGTCATCGCCGTCCTCGGCTACCTGATCCTGCCCGTCGTCGCGTTCTTCCCACTCGTGGGCGGGGGCCTGGGCGATCTCGGCACCACCGGAGGACCACCCGGCGGCGTCGCCGGGATCGGGCTCTTCGTGATCCCCGTGCTGACCTGGGTCATCACCGTCGCCCTGCACCGCGAGCGCCGCACGCACGGCGAGCGGGCCCTGGACGGCGTGGTCCTGAACTGGATCGGTGGTGTGCTGGTGACGGCGCTCGTCGTGACGGCCGCCGGCTCGTACGTGGTCCCTCGCGCCGTCGACTACCTCGAGCACCACGAGCGGCAGAGCGCTGCGGTCGGCGCCGAGCCGGCCTGAGACTCGGGCCCGGGCTCGGGCCGATATTCAGGCCGACGGCGCGGGCCTGCCTTCCTAGACTAGCGAGCGCCTCGCCCGACCCCGGCCGGGGCGCTCACACGTCCCCGACGGGAAGGTTTCGCGCGTGTCCGACGTCGTCGCGATCAAGGACCAGGTGGAGGCGGCCGTCCGGGCCGCCCTGTCCGAGGTGCTCCCGGCCGAGCTGGCCGGCGCCGACCCGGTGGTCCGACGATCCGACCGCGCCGACTTCCAGGCCAACGGCACGCTCGCCGTGGCCAGGAAGGCGGGCCGCGCGCCCCGGGACATCGGGGCCGACGTCGCCGTCCGCCTGCACGGGTTCGCCGCGGAGGTCTCCGGGCCGGGCTTCCTGAACGTCACGGTGCCCGACGCGGCGGTGTGGTCCGCCGTCGCGGCGCGCCTGGCCGACCCCAGGCTCGGCCTGGCGGCGCCGCACGACGGCGAGCGCGTCGTGGTCGACTACTCGGCGCCGAACGTGGCCAAGGAGATGCACGTCGGTCACCTGCGCTCCAGCGTGATCGGTGACGCCCTCGTCCGCGTCCTGGGACACCTGGGGGCGAGGGTGACCCGGCAGAACCACATCGGCGACTGGGGAACCCAGTTCGGCATGCTCATCCAGTACCTGGAGGAGCACCCCGAGGTGTCGTGGAAGGGGCAGGGCGCCGAGACGATGTCGGCCCTGGACTCCCTGTACAAGGCCGCGCGGGCGGCGTTCGAGGCGGACCCGGCGTTCGCGGACCGGTCCCGCGCCCGTGTCGTGGCGCTGCAGTCCGGCGACGACGCGACGCTGACGGTGTGGCGGGACCTGGTGGCCGAGTCCGAGAAGGCGTTCGAGACCGTCTACCGCCGCCTCGGGGTGCTGCTCGACGGAGGCGACTTCGACGGCGAGTCCCGGTACAACGACGCCCTGCCCGGCGTCGTCGCGGACCTGCTCGCGAGCGGCGTCGCCACCGAGTCCGACGGCGCCGTCGTCACCTTCACCGACGGGGTCACGGGACCGGACGGTGACCCCGTGCCCTTGATCGTGCGCAAGAAGGACGGCGGGTTCGGGTACGCGGCCACCGACCTGGCCACGATCCGGCTGCGGGTGGAGCACTACCGGGCCGATCGCATCCTGTACGTCGTGGACGCCCGGCAGTCCCTGCACTTCCGCATGGTGTTCGACACCGCCCGTCGCGCCGGCTGGCTCCCCGCGGCCGTCGACGCCGAGCACGTGCCCTTCGGCACCGTGCTGGGCACCGA
Source organism: Promicromonospora sp. MS192 (assembly GCF_049532985.1). Lineage (GTDB taxonomy): Bacteria > Actinomycetota > Actinomycetes > Actinomycetales > Cellulomonadaceae > Promicromonospora. Next base: position 3,209,769 of record NZ_CP186693.1, read on the forward strand.
CGGGCGCCCGTTCAAGACCCGCTCGGGCCGGACCGTGCGGCTGGCCGACCTGCTCGACGACGCCGAGGCCGCCGTCCGGACGGTGCTGGCCGGCCGGTCGCACGGCTTCACGGACGCCGAGCTCGACGCCGTCGTGCGTGCCGCGGCGATCGCGGCGATCAAGTACGCGGACCTGTCCACCACGCGCACGAGGGACTACGTGTTCGACGTGGAGCAGATGGTCGCCACGACCGGCGACACCGGGGTCTACCTGCAGTACGCGCACGCCCGGGTCCGCTCGATCCTGCGCCGGGCCGGGGCGACCGCCGTCGGGCACGTGGACACGACCCTGCCGCTGCACGAGGCGGAGAAGGCGCTGGCCCTGACCCTGGACGGGTTCGAGGCGACCCTGCGCGACGTCGCCGGCACCCTGGAACCGCACCGCCTGTGCGGGTACCTCTACGACCTGGCCACGGCGTTCACCCGGTTCTACGACGCCTGCCCGGTCCTGGGGGCAGACGACCCCGCCGTGCGCACCAACCGCCTCGCCCTGTGCGACCTCACGGGCCGCACCCTCGCCACGGGCCTCGACCTCCTGGGGATCCCGGCGCCCGAGAGGATGTGAGACGGCGGCCTGACTACCCTGGCTCGGGTGACGGACCGACTGGTACAGGACGACGGCCCCTTCCCTCCGGACCCGTTCACCCTGCTCAGGACGTGGACCCCGCCGGACGACGACCCCGCCCGGCCGGCCGCGACCCTGGCGACCGTGGACGACGCGGGCCTGCCCGACGCGCGCACGGTGCTCCTGTCCACGGTGGGCAGCGACGCCGTGACGTTCCACACCGACTCCCGCAGCCGGAAGGCGGAGCAGCTGCGGGCACGTCCGCGTGCCGCCCTCGTCGTGCGGTGGGAAAAGCAGGCGCGGCAGGTCGTGCTGCGCGGGACGACGGCGGAGACGTCGGCCGAGGAGCAGGCGACCGCCTTCGGCCGCCTGCCGCGGTACCTGCAGCTTCTCGCCTGGCTCAACACGGCCGAGACGGCTGCCCTCGGCAGGCTCCAACGGGAACGGCGGTGGGCCGCGTTCGACGCTGAGCACCCGGTGCTCGACCCTCCGCCGACGTGGGTCGGCTACGCCCTGCGCCCCGTCGACGTCCTGTTCTGGGAAGGATCGGAGCGCGGACCCAGCCGCCGCGTCCGCTACCGCCTCACCCCGAACGGCTGGGCGCGGGAGCCGCTACCGGGCTGACGCCGGCCGTCACCGCCGCTCCAGGAAGTCCGTCAGCGCCTCGCGCGTCGTCGCGAGCTGCTGCATCTGCTGGTCGATGTCGTCGCGCATCTGCGCCACGCTCACACGTGCCGCGTCGTGGTCGGCCTCGGCGGCCCCGTCGCCCGCGCACGCCAGCACCGCACGGACCTTGTCCTGCGGGAACCCCATCTGGAACATCATGCGCACGATCCGGGCGGTGGTCACCGCGCTCTCGTCGTACTGGCGGTACCCGTTGGCCGCCCGCGTCGCGGTGACGAGCCCCTGTTCCTCGTAGTACCGCAGCAGCCGCGGGCTGACGCCGCTGCGTGCGCTGAGCTCGCCGATGATCATCAGGGGTCTCCGTCCGGTTGACCTTCACATGATGTGAAAGTTTAGCCTCCCGGCATGACCTCCTTCACCCACCTGAGCACCGACGTCGGCGGCCGGCGTCGTACCTTCCACGTCGTCGACGGCCCGTACGCACCGGGGAGGGACCTCGTCCTGGTCCTGCACGGCTCACGGCAGTCCGGCGCCGCGCACCGCCGCTTCACCGGCCACATGTTCGACACGCTGGCCCGCGACCACGGCGCCGTCGTCGCCTACCTCGACGGCTACCGCGGCAACTGGAACGACGCCCGCGCGGAGAGCGCGTTCCCCACCCGGCTCGCCGGCATCGACGACGTCGGCTTCGTGCGGCGCGTGATCGCGGACCTGGTCGCCTCGCACGACGTCGACGCCCGCCGGGTGCACGCCGTCGGCTACTCGAACGGCGGCCAGATGGTGCTCCGCCTGCTGCACGAGGCACCCGGCCTGCTCGCCGGGGCGGCGGTCGTGGCCGCCACCATGCCCGCACCCGAGAGCTTCCTGGCACCATCCGCGGAGCTCGAACCCGTCCCGACGCCCACGCTCCTGGTGCACGGCACCCGTGACCCGATCGTCCCCTACCAGGGCGGCCGGTTCCCGGCCTTCACGCGACGCGTCTTCCGGGTCGACGGCGTGAGCCTGTCGGCTCCCGGGACAGCGCGCTACCTGGCCCTCCGCAACGGGATCACGACGGACCCGGTCGTCACCCGGCTCGCCCCGCCGGCGTCGGCCCGGGACCGGACCTGGATCGAGCAGACGGACTACCGCGAGGACGGCCGGCCGCCCGTCCGCCTGCTGACGGTCCACGGCGGTGGCCACACCGTCCCGGGGCCGGGCCGGGCGCCGTTCTTCATCGGCCGGACGGCGCGGAGCATCTCCACGGCCGACGTCCTCGCCGAGCACCTCGGCATCACGGCCGGTTCCGGTACCCGTCACCAGAGCGTCAAGCGCGGGGGCCGATATCACAGGCGTCGTATCACAGAGCAATCTGGATGAATCCTCATGGACAGACAGAATGGTGCCAGCCGGTAGAAACCGGATGCTGTGCGCACAGGGGGCAGGTTCGGCGATGATCGCGAGTGAACGGGCTGACAACGGGCACCTACCCGGCGCGCTCCAGGGTGCCGGCGGCGGTGCCGGCAGCCCGGAGTGCCGTGCCACCCGTGCTGCCATGCACGACTACCTCGACCGATGCCTGCCGCCACTGCGTCAGGAGCGCTTCGAGGCCCACCTGGACGGCTGCGCCGAGTGCATCCGCACGTTCATCGACGTCCGCGAGGTCGCCTGGGCCCGGCGCGCCGCGCTCTGCCCGGCGTAGGCCCGACCTGCGCCAGGCGAAGGCCGGGCCTGGCGCAGGTCAGGCGGAGGTCAGGCCCGCCGGACCACCTCGACCTGCGTCAGACGGCGCCCCTGGACCTCGGTGACCACCAGGTCGAGGTCGTCGACGCGCACGGTGTCACCGACGTCGGCCACCCGGCCCAGCCTGCTCACCACGTAACCGGCGACGGTCTCGTAGGGGCCGTCGGCCAGTGCCACCCCGGTCTGCTCCTCGAACTCCTCGATCGTGATGCCCGCCTCCACGATCGTCGTGCCGTCGGCCGACGGCGGCTCCGGGCCGTCCGGCACGTCGTGCTCGTCGCGGATGTCGCCGATCATCTCCTCCACCAGGTCCTCGAGCGTGACGATCCCGTAGGTGCCGCCGTACTCGTCGACCACCACGGCGAGGTGCCGCCGCTCGCGGCGCATCAGGGACAGCGCGGGGATCAGGTGCGTGGTGGTCGGCAGGAACAGCATCGAACGGGTCAGCTCGCGCACCGGCGTCGTGCCCGGGGCGCCGAACAGGTCCCGGACGTGCAGCACACCGATCACGTCGTCGAAGTCGGCGCCGGTGACCGGGTAGCGCGAGTACGGGCTGGCCTTGACGGTCTCCAGCACCTCGGACACCAGCAGGTCCCCCGCGATGAACGTGACCTCGCCGCGCGGGCGCATCACCTCGCTGACCGACCGCTCGGCGGCGTCGAAGACGTCGCTCAGGATGCGGCGCTCCTCCTCGGGCAGCCCCTCGTGGGCCACCACGACGTCACGCAGCTCCTCCTCGGTCATGCCCTCGGACGTCGCCCGCGGGTCGCCGCCCAGCAGCCGCACGACCGCGTCGGTGGACACCGACAGCAGCCACACCACGGGCCGCATCAGGCTCGCGAACCGATCCAGCGGCGGGCCCACGACGAGCGCCACGCTCTGCGCGCGCTGGAGGGCGAACCGCTTGGGGACCAGCTCGCCGAGCACGAGCGAGAGGTACGCGATGACGAGCGTCAGCAGGATCAGGGAGGCGGTCGAGGCGACCTGGGCCGGCAGCCCGGCGCCCTCCAGCACGGGTGCGAAGTCCGGGGCCAGGGTCGAGGCGCCGTAGGCGGCGGAGAAGAACCCCGCGACGGTCACGCCGATCTGCACGGCGGCGAGGAACCGGTTGGGGTCCCGGGCCACGGAGGCCACCCGCGCCCCGCGCCCGCCCCGCGACTCCAGCCGGTCGATCTGGCTCTCCCGCAACGAGACCAGGGCGATCTCCGTACCCGCGAAGACGCCGCCCACCAGGATGAACACCAGGACGAGCGCGACGTTGACCCACGTGTCCTGGTCCATCAGCAGCCCACCTCCCCGATCCGGCGCGAGCGGCGGGCGCAGGTACTGTGTGCGTCGTCCATGGCGACGAGTACATGAGCCGTGGCCAGGCGTGTCAAACCGTGGCGGGTCGGAGCCGACACGTCAGGAGGAGCGCCCGGATACCCCTCGAACGCACGGGCACCGGGGGCACGGCGTCGAACTCATTGTGGCTGGCGCAAGCCTGCCACGAGGAGTTCGACCAGCCGACGCGCGTCGTAGCGGCGATGCGTGCCGGCTGCGGCGCAGACGCCGCCGATGCCGCGCATCAGCTCGTAGGCGTCCAGGCCGGGGCGCACCTCGCCGGCCTCGGTGGCCACCTCGAGCAGGTCGGAGAGCACCGGCACGAGGCGGTCGACGAAGTAGTCGTGCAAGGGGTCATAGCACGAGTCGTCCGACTGGAGCACAGCGGCCAGCCCTTGCTTGGTCACCACGAAGTCGACGAAACGGTCGATCCACCGAGCTACCGCGAGGTAGGGCGTCGCACCATCGCTCCGGAGTGCGGAGCCTGCCTCGGCGAGCGCCTCGACCTGGTGCCGGTACACGGCGACGATCAGATCGGCCCGCGTCGGGAAATGGCGGTAGATCGTGGCCGTCCCGACGCCCGCCTCGGCTGCGATCTCACGGATCGGAGCTTCCACGCCCGAGGTGGCGAAGACCGCGCCGGCCGCCGCCAGCAACGCCTCCTGGTTGCGCTGGGCGTCCGCCCGCTGGGGGCGGACAGCGGGCGCCCTTCTCCGGTCGCCGGGACTCATTGCATGTTCCTCCGGGTCGTTGCATAAACGGGACACTGTCCCGTATCGTCGAGAGCGTCAATCGGGACAGTGTCCCGTTTCATCATGTCAGACCGGAGGACCTCTTTCCATGAAGACCGCTGACGTCCCAGTCGCCCCCGCCCAACCCGTCGTCTCGGTCCAGCCGGTGACGCTGGCCGCACCGGGCCGCGGCGCGGACCTGCAGGTCAAGATCTCGGCGCCGACCACCGGCACCGACCTGCCGATCGTCATCTTCTCCCACGGCTTCGGTTCCTCACTGCACGGCTACGGCCCACTGACCGACTACTGGGCGGCGCACGGCTTCGTGGTGATCCAACCCACCTATCTCGACTCCAGGACCCTCGGCCTCGCGCAGGACGACCCCCGCAAGCCACGGTTCTGGCGCTCCCGCGTCGAGGACGCGAAGCGCGCACTCGACCACCTCGACGTCCTGGCAGCCGCGGTTCCCGGTCTCGACGGACGCCTCGACACGAGCCGTATCGCCGCCGCCGGACACTCGTTCGGCGGTCAGACCGCAGGGATCCTGCTCGGCCTCCGCGTACAGGACCCCCAGACAGGCGACTCCGAGGACCTGTCCGACCCACGCATCACGGCCGGCGTCCTGCTCGCCACGGCCGGCCGGGGCGGAGACGACCTGACGCCGTTCGCTGCCGAGAACTTTCCGTGGCTCAGAAGCCCGAGCTTCGCGGAGCTGACGACGCCCGCTCTCGTGGTGACGGGTGACCACGACGAACTCCCTCTCAGCGTCCGCGGGCCGGACTGGACCGTCGACCCGTACACCCTCGCACCCGGCAGCGAGAGCCTGCTCACCCTGTTCGGCGCCGAGCACTCCCTGGGCGGCATCGGAGGGTACGAGATCAAGGAGACGACCGACGAACACACCGGTCGGGTCGCCCTGGTCCAGCGAGCCACCTGGGCCTACCTGCGGCACGCGCTGGGTATCGAGAAGGAGAGCTGGGCAGCGGTCCGGGAGGAGCTGGCCACCAGCCGCCACCCGCTGGGCCGGATCGAGTCCAAGTAGTCGTTCCGGCACGAGGTGGTCACGGCGCTCCGCCGGCTGTCCTGACCGCGGCCCGTAGCCTCGACCCCATGGCCAACACCCCGGACCACGCCGACATCGTGCAGATCGCCACCACGCTCGACGCCGTCGAGGAGGCCGAGGCACTGTCCCGCTCGGTCGTCGAGGCGCGGCTCGCCGCCTGCGCGCAGACCGACGGCCCGATCACGAGCGTGTTCCGCTGGGACGGCGCCGTCCAGACGGAGCAGGAGTGGCGGGTGACCTTCAGGACCACCGCCGCGCTCGCCGAACAGCTCGTCGAGCACATCGTGCGCGAGCACTCCTACGACGTCCCGGAGGTCGTCGTCACGCCCGTGGTCGGCGGGCACGAGGCCTACCTGGAGTGGGTGCGGGACGAGACCCGCTCGCTGCCGTAGCAGCGCCGCTCCACCACGGACGCGGATTCGGCGACCCCCGAAAGAGGAGGCCCTGCCCGCCGCACCCTGCCTAGGTTGGGCCGATGGCGGACAACGGGGATCGAGGCGGAGCGCGGCGACGTCCGTGGAGCTGGGGCGCGGGCATCGCACTGGGAGCAGGTGTCGGCCTCGTGTTCGGCGTGGTCTTCGTCGCGTCGCTCGGGTGGGCCGGCCTGGCCGTCGGCGTCGCGCTCGCGGCGGGCCTCGTTCCGGCCTTCGCGATGTCCATGGCCCGCCGGACGGACTCGGACGAGGGCCCGCACCGGCACGACTGACGCCCCGCCCCGCCGTCCGCGGGACGGGGCGCCTGCTCAGGCCGCGCTGATCGCGTCCGGGTCGAGCGCCAGCGGCGGGCCGGACAGCGCCGCCTTCGCGTCCGCGGCGAACCCGTGCACCACCTCGGCCTCCCCGGCCTCCAACCCGTCCAGTCCGAGGGTCACGACGTTCACCGGGTCGTCCAGCGCACCGTCGGGGAGCTCGTAGCCGTGCGCGGCGGCGAACTCGCGCATCGGCTCGGTGTCGATCATCCCGGGCACCAGGGCGGTCACCAGCGTGCCCTGGCCCGCGAGCTCCAGCCGCACGCCGTTGGTCAGGCTCCACTGCGCGGCCTTCGCGGCGGCGTAGGCGGTGTTGCCGTCGACCGTCTGCCAGGCCGCGCCGGACAGGACGTTGAGCACGGCGCCGCCGCCGTTGCGGGCGAGCACCGGCGCGAACGCCCGGATCATCGCGAGCGTGCCGAAGTAGCTCGACTCCATCGCGAGGCGGATCGAGGTGAGGTCTCCGGTGACGAGGTTGCCGCCGGTCATGAACGCGGCGTTGTTGACCAGCACGTCCACGTCCCCGGCGGCCGCAGCAGCCGCTTCGACGGACGCCGGGTCGGTGATGTCGAGGCGGAGCACCTCCGCCCCGGGTACGTCGACCAGCTCCGGACGGCGGGCGGTGGCGTAGACCTTGGCCCCGCGCCTGAGCAGCTCGACCGCGAAATGACGACCCAGGCCCCGGTTGCTCCCCGTGACCAGCGCCGTGGCGCCCTGCAGGTTCATGCTTCCTCCTCGTAAGATGACCGATCGGTCATGTTGGCGATTGAGACCCTAGGCAGAACATGACCGGTCGGTCAACTTGGTAGGATCGGCGGTATGCCCCTCGCCACCCCCGGCCATGCCGCGCCCGCCGACGCCGACGCCGTCCTCACCGACGCCTCCCGTCCCCTGCGCGCGGACGCCGCCCGCAACCGCGAGGCGCTGCTGACGGCCGCCGAGGAGGAGTTCGCCGCGCAGGGTCTCGACGCCTCGATCGCCGACATCGCCCGGCGCGCCGGCGTCGCCAAGGGGACCGTGTTCCGGCACTTCGCGACCAAGGAGGAGCTCGCCACGGCCATCGCCGCACGGCATGCGCAGGAGCTGACGGCGGTCGCCCGGCGGTTGCGCGGGTCGGCCGACGCGGGGGCCGCGCTCCTGGAGTTCATGACCGAGGCGGCAGGGCGGCTGCAGCGCCGGCGCGTGGCGGTCCTGATGACCGTGCCCGCGCCCGGCTCGGAGCTGGCGCGGCTCCAGCAGGAGGTGCACGACGAGGTGGTGCTGCTGACCGACGAGGCCCGTGCGGCGGGCGCCGTCCGGCCCGACATCACCGGGACGGACGTCTTCCTGCTGATGTGCGCACCGGTGCACGCCGTCGACTACGTCGCCGACCCGCCGCCGGAGCTATGGCGGCGCTACGTGGGCGTCGTCTTCGACGGCCTGCGACCGGACGGCGCCCACCCGCTGGCCCACGCGGCACCGGCCTGGCCCTGACCGGCGCAGGGGGCGCGACGCCGGCGTCGCCCACCCGGCAGTTCGCCCGAACCGGGCACGTGCCTTAGGTTCTGACTATGGCTGAGCCGGGCAGCGAGGAACGGGCGATCCAGCCGCGGTCCGTCCCCACCATCAGCGACGTCGCGCGGCACGCCGGCGTCAGCCCCATGACGGTGTCCCGGGTGCTCTCGGGCGGTCAGAACGTCAGTGCCCCGATGCGCCGCAAGGTGGAGACGTCGGTGCGCGCCCTGGGATACCGCCGCAACGAGAACGCGCGGAGCCTGCGGCCCGGGCACCGCAGCGGGCTCGTGGGCGTGGTGGTCACCAACCTCGCCAACCCGTACTACGCCGAGGTGCTGGAGGGCATCGGCGAGATCCTCAGCGAGGCTGACCGCCGGGTCATCTTCGGCACGTCCCACGAGGACCCCGAGGAGGAGGCGCGGCTCATCGCGGACTTCGTCGGGCGGCAGACCGAGGGGCTCATCGTGGTGCCCGCCGGGGGACCCTCCGAGCACCTGCGCCCCGACCAGCGGCACGGCGTGCCCCTGGTCTTCGCCTCACGGCGGCAGGACGGCGTGGACGTCGACGCCGTCATCGTGGACGACGTGCGCGGCGCGGAGCGGGTCACCGCGCTGCTGCTGGAGGAGGGGCACCGGCGCATCGCGTTCGTCGGCAACGCGGTCTCCGTCTTCACGGGTCAGCGACGGTACGAGGGCTTCGAGCGGGCGCACCGCGCAGCCGGGGTGCCCGTGCTGCCCGAGCTGGTGCGGCGCGGGCAGCAGGACATCCACTCCGCCGAGAACGCCGCCCAGGAGCTGCTCGCCCTGGACGAGCCGCCCACCGCGATCTTCGGTGCCAACAACCGGAACATGGTCGGGGCCATCAAGGCCCTGCACGCCGCCTCGGCGGCGCGCGGGACCGACCTGTTCGCCCGCGTGCGGCTCGCGAGCTTCGACACCTTCGACCTGGAGGAGCTCGTCCCGGGCGACCTCTCCGTGGTCACGCACGACGCGCGCGAGCTCGGCCGCACGGCGGCGGAGCTGCTCCTCGTCCGGCTGCAGGGCAAGCGCTCCGACCGGCCGACCCGCACGATCGAGCTGCCGACGTCGATCCGCACCCGGCGTCGGTCACCGGAGCGCCTGCCCGGCGCGGAGCCGGCCACGCCGGCGTAGCCCGCAGAGCCTGGAGGAGGCCCGGAGGACACCCGCGACGCGGCTCAGGCGGCGTCGCCGTAGTCCTGCCGCCGCCAGGCGAGCAGCGCGAAGAGCTGGATCGCCCCGGCCTGGTGCAGCGTCTGGGGCCGCGCGTCCGGGGCGGGCGCTCCCCCGCCGCCGGACTGGAACCGGAACAGGCCGGTGGCCGGGTCCCGGTTCTCCGCCCAGACTCGTTCCGCGTACCGGCCCATGCCGTCGAGCACGTCGGCACCGTGCGCAGCGGAGATCGACTCGAACAGCAGCAGGTTCGCGAACAGGATCGCGTTGAACACCACGGGCTGGTCGTAGAGCCGGTCGCCGCGCACCCAGTGGTCGACGGCGCCGGCGGCGTCCGCCGTGGCCAGGTCGAGGTACCGCCGCTCCCCCGTGGCGCGGTGGAGCAGCGCGGCGGCTCCGACCATCGACCCGGAGTTGTAGCTCCAGAGCGTCTCCTCCACCGAGCCGTCCAGCAGGATGCCGTTGGCGTAGCGTCCGTACCCGCGATGCAGGGCGGCACGGACCCACTCGTACGTACGCCGCCCCCAGTCGAGGTACCGCGCCTCGCCGGTCTCCTCGTACAGGTGCGCGGCCAGCTCCGACGCCAGGCTCGTCACGTTCGCCGCGCCCCGGTACGGGTTCCAGTCGGCCTCGACCCAGTGCATGCCGCCCGGGTGCTCGACGTCGGGATCGGTGTCCCAGGCCCGCGGCAGGAACTCGAAGACCCGCTGCGCCCGCCGCAGCAGCTCCCGGTCGCCCGACATGCGGTACCGGCGCACCAGCTCCAGCCCGATCACCGCGTTGTCGTCGAAGAACGGGTCCCCGCCACCGCCGAGCGGGGCGGGCGGGTAGGAGGCGTACGCGCCCCGGCCCGTGTCCCAGTACCGTTCGAGGCCCGCGAAGCGGTCGGCGACGTCGCCCGTGAACCGTCCCCCGGACCCGGGGAGCCGGTCGACGTCGACGGTGGCCGCCGTGGCCTCGCGCAGCGGCCAGACGAAGGAGTAGGGGTTCTCGCCCGGTGCCGGGTCGAGCCCCTCGGAGTAGAGCCCCGTGCCGGGCAGGTACAGGTGCCGCTGGAGGGCGGCGTACCCGTCGAGGGCCCGGCGACGCCACCGGTCCGCGGCCGGGCTCGCCACCCCCGACGCGGCCGGGCTCGCCACCGCCCGCACGGCGGACAGCGGGCCCAGCAGCGGAGCCGCGAGCGCCGCGAGCCCCAGTCCGCCGAGGCCGACGGCGAACGCACGGCGGGACAGGTCCGGGGAGCGGGACGGGTCGGCCGGGCGGGCGAGCCCCGTGGGCCGGGCGGCCCCCGCTGGACCGGGGCCGGGCGTGGTCGGGCCGGGCGTGGACGGTCGGGAGGTGGACGGTCGGGACACGGGCGTTCGGGGTTCAGGCACAGCGCACTCCTTCGTGTTCGTGGTGGTGAACCGGTTCGCAGGCCGGGCGGCCCGTTCAGGCTGTGGTCAGCACGACGCCCACCGTTCCCTGCGGGTCCATGGGCACGTCGATGCCGTCGGGCGTCACCGCGAGGTCCGCGACCCGGTCGCCCAGGTAGGTCGCCGTCGCGGCGGAGGCGACCTCGACGCCCGGGCGCAGCCGGACCACGAGGGGCTCCTCGGCGTAGGACTGGAGCCGCACGAGGCTCTCGCCCTCCCGGCCCGTGGCGGTCACGGCGACGAGCCGCACCCGGTCGTCGTCGAGCCGGAGCAGCGACCGCTCGGCGTGGTCGACGGCGGGGGTGCCGGGACGGGCGGTGGCCAGCACCCCCAGCACGGGGCGGGTCAGCTCGGCGGCCGTGCGTGCCGCGAGGGCGGCGGTGCTGATGTCCTCCCCGGCGCGGCGCACCCCGATCGCGTACCGGAACGAGGTCTCGAAGCCCTGCTCCGCGGGGAAGTTGGTGTCCCAGACGTTGTTGTGCACCCAGGAGTAGACGGTGGCGGGCTGCCGGGGCGCCATGCTCTCGGGGAACGGGGCGTACGGCAGGGAGACGACCTCCGGGTGCACCAGCGGGGCGTCGGCGGTCACCCAGGCGACGGCGAGCTCGTCGTCGTCGAACGACACCCAGTCGCGCACGGCCCGCATGTGCTGGGGCGCGCCGGGAACCTGCGGCAGCCCGGGTCCGGTGAGGCCACCGGTGATCTCGTAGCGCACGCGAGGTTCGGGCACGGCGAAGGGGAAGGCCAGGTAGGCGCTCTCCTTGGTCATGGTGGCGGGCTTGGCGAGCCGGTTCTCCACCTCCAGGCGGGCGGCGCCCCGGGGCAGCACGAGCGTGACGCGGACGTGGTGCACGCCGTCGGCGGCGTACTGGTAGGTCAGGCGTTCCTCGACCGGGGTGCTGACGCGTTCCACGAGGTGGCTCGGTCCCGCCGTCGTGCGGCTGCCGAGCAGCTCCAGCTCGTCGGAGACCGTGGTCTTGTTGGACTGGTGGTTGTACCCGCCCGCGGTGGTGTACGTGTCGTAGACGTAGCCGTTCATGCCGACGACGGCGTCCTGGTCGACGATCTCGCGGCCCGTCGCCTTGTCGAGGACGGAGGCCACGCAGCTGCGCCCGAGGTCGACGCGGACGCGCAGGTGCTCGTTCTCGAGCACCAGCGGGTCGGCGACGTCGGGCAGGGCGGCCGGCGGCGCCGCGCGGTGGACGGTCAGCCGTACGGAGCCGAGCGCGGGCACGTCGGGCACGTGCACGCGGACGAAGCGCCCCGCGGCGCGGTTCTCGGGGGTGGTCTGCGGCACGGTCTCGCTCGGCAGGGTCGCGCCGGTGCGGCTGTCACGCACAAGGACGGGTTCGTCGAGCGGCACGCGGCTCTCCCGGACGAACAGCGAGACCGTGGTGGTCCGCGCGAAGCCGGCGGTGTTGACGGCGTGGTAGGTGCTGTCGGCGTCGGGCTCCTCGCGCAGCAGCGCACCGAGGCGGGCGGAGGCGTGGTCCAGGAGCAGGTCGGCGTCGTCCCGGGCCGCCAGGGCGCGGGCGTACTTCCAGTGCCACTGCTCGCTGCCGGACTCGCGGCCCGTGTCGGCGTGCGTCCACGGGTCGGAGGCGCCCCAGGTGTGCTCGTTGAACAGGGAGACCGACGAGTAGACGGCGGCGGAGCGCTCCGTCTCGGCGGGCACCCCCGTGCCGCCGAGCAGCCGTTCGATGCCGCTGACGGTCTGGGCGTCGGCGAGCGTGGCCTGCGCCTGCCGGGTCATGGCCTGCGGGCGGGCGGCGCTGCCCACGCCCTCGACCCACCAGTCGCCCCAGTCGCCGGTCAGCGTGGGCACGTCGTCACCCAGGCGTTCCTCGGCGGCGCGGAAGAAGTCGGCGTTGGTGGAGGTGCGCAGCCGGGGGTAGGCCCAGGTCTCGTTCCAGCGCTGGACGATGTCGGCGTGCACCACGCTCGCGGGCGCGTTGTCGCTGTGCCGGCCGAGCACCCGCAGGTGCAGCACGTCCCACGGGTAGGGCTCCCGGTCGGTCACGGCGGGCCCGTGCCAGCCGAAGGCGCCCGGCGCGTACGGGTAGGAGTTCGTGGCGAGCGCGGTCAGGTACGCCGGCAGCAGCTCGTCCACCAGGTCGTACGACGTGGTGAACCCGAGGTTGGCGCCCTCCATGTAGGCGAGCCCGTGCGGGGTGTCGGTCATCCAGACCAGCACGCTGCGCCCGGACGGCGCGCTCCACCGGAACAGCCGCGGCAGGTGCTGCCCGCCCTTGAGGTGGGGCACAGAACGGCCCGCCCAGTTGTGCGCCACGGACAGATACCGCACGCCCTGCTGCGCGAGCGCGTCGGGCAGGCCGACGGGCTGGCCCGGCACGTCGGTCTGCATGGCCACGGGCATCTCGATGCCGTACCGGTCGCGCACGTCGCGCGACAGGCGCAGCAGCTCGTGCAGCTCGTCGGTGGAGCAGGTGTCCAGGTGCAGGTTGTACGGCAGGGCGGTGAGCTCGAGCTGCCCGCCGCGCACGTGGTCGAGGAACTCCTCGACGTGCGCGGCCGGGCGCGACCGGGCCCACTGCTCGAACGGCCACAGCGCCTCGGCCGACCAGCGGAACCGGGCCTCCTCAGGCCGGTCCTGCGTGGCGCGGGCCAGGTCCAGGCAGGAGTCGAGGAACGCGAGCTGGTTGCGCAGCACCGTGCCCTGCGGGTCGGTGTACCCGATGTCGAAGTGGGAGTGCTGCACCAAATGGATGGACCACTCCCGCACCGGGACCTGCTCGAAGGTGAGCGTGCCGGGACCCAGGTCGGGCAGCTCCAGGGTGACGTCGGCCGGCGCGCTCACCGCGGGCAGCAGCACGCGCACCGACCCCGCCGGCCCGGGCAGCGTGCCGGGTTCGGTCGCGGTGCCCGACGACGTCCGCAGCACCACCCGGCCCGGGGCGACGCCGTCGGCCTCGACCCGGACGCTCTGCAGCATGCCCGAGCCGGTGTCCCGGCGCAGCAGCGGTTCCGGGATCACCCGGACCCGGCGTCCGCCGAGCACGGCCTCGGCGGCGACGGCGCGGTCGACCATCTCGGAACGGGCTCGATCGAGCGACCAGGGGTGGTCCTTGACCAGTGCACGGCTCATCGGGAAGACACCAATCTCACGTCGGGTAGGGCAGGGCGAACGGGCGGGGCTACGGCGTGAGCCGCAGCGCGTTGACGAAGAACCGCTGGAACGACAGGAACAGCACCACCGTGGGCACCGAGGCCACGAGGCCGGCCGCGAGGATGACCGGCGGGCCCAGGCCGGAGTACTGGCCGTTGAGCTCGGCCAGCGCCGCCATGAGCGGGCGCACGTTCGGGCTCGTGGACAGCGTGATGCCGAACAGCAGGTCGTTCCACGTGGCGAGGAACTGGAACAGGAACGCCGCGACCATCGCGCCGCGCGCCAGCGGAAGGTGGATGCGCAGGAACATCGTGAACCAGCCGGCACCGTCGAGCTGCGCGGCCTCCCGCATCTCCTTCGGCGCCGTGGTCAGGTAGTTGCGCACCACGAAGAACGCGAACGGCACCGCGAGCGCCGCGTAGATCAGCACCATGCCGTACTGCGTGTCGTACAGGGAGGTGGCGGCGTACGCGTTGAACAGCGGCGACAGGAAGACCTGCAGCGGCAGGAGCGTGCCGGCGTAGATGAGCCAGAACCAGAGCACCGGGCGGCGCACGGGCATGACCACCACGGCGAACGAGGCCAGGGCGGCCACCACCACGGCGATGAACGCGGAGCCGGCGGAGTACAGCAGGGTGTTCCACATCGCCTGGCCGATGTCGGCCGTGCGGAATGCCGTGGCGATGTTGTCCGCCAGGGCGAACGAGGTGAACCACCAGCGGGGTCCCACGTACTCGTCGGCCGCCGTGAAGGCGTTCACCACCACGAGATAGGTGGGCAGCAGCCACAGCAGTGCCACGGCCACCAGGAGCGCGTTGCGCAGACGTCGGGTCATCGCGGGCCTTCTCTCAGTCGTCGGAGCGCAGCTGGCGCCGCAGGTAGATCCAGGACGCGGCGAGCACGATCACGGTGAGCACCACCGCGACGGCGGCGCCGTAGCCGTACCGGCTCAGGGTGAAGGTCTGCCGGTACATCGTCAGCGCGAGCGTCTCCGAGGCGGTGCCCGGGCCGCCGCGGGTCAGCAGCCAGACGATGTCGAACGTCTTGAGGCTGCCGACCAGCGAGATGCCGATCACGACGATGCTGATCGGCCGGAGCTGCGGCAGGATCACGTCGCGCAGCAGCCGGAACCCGCCGGCGCCGTCGAGCCGGCCCGCCTCGATGGTCTCGGCGGGGATGGCCTGCAGACCCACCAGGAACAGGATCATGTTCGCGCCGGTGGCCTGCCACGTGGTGGCCAGGATCATCGCGACCGTGTTGGTGGGCCACTCCAGCAGCCACGGCTGCTCCAGCGCCGACAGGCCCAGCAGACCCAGGATCGCGTTGACCCCGCCGTCCGTCTGGAGCATGAAGTTCCACAGGATCGCGGTGACCGATCCCGACAGCGCGTAGGGCAGCACCACGGCGAACCGCGCGAACCGGCCCCAGCCCGAGCTGTTGGTCGCCACCGCGATGAGCAGGCCCAGCAGCACCGGCAGCAGCAGGGTGCCCAGGGTCCAGATGCCGGTGTTCAGCAGGGACCGCAGGAACGACTCGTCGGTGACCAGGGTCGCGTAGTTGTCCAGGCCCACCCAGGTGCGCGACAGGCCGTCGTCGCTGAAGAAGCTGCGGTACACGGTGAACAGGAACGGCAGCACGAGCAGGGCGCCGACCAGCGCCACGGCGGGCGCGATGAACAGGGCGGCGGGGCCACGGGTGGCCCACGGGGCGGCACGGTTGCTCACAGCGACCACATCTCCCACTCGACGTCGGCCCGTTCCTGCATGCGCGCCAGGGTGGTGCGGGCGCTCGCGGCGGAGGGGGCGGCCATGAACGCGCTGAGCTCCTGGACGTTGCCCTCGATGAGGGCGGGCGGGGAGGCCTCCCAGTAGCGCGTGGCCAGGACGGGATCGGCCTGCGCGACCTGGCGCGCCAGGTCACGCACGGGCTGGACCGGCGGCAGCGCCGCAGCGTTCGCGGACAGGTCGTTGAGGAAGTCCACCCACACCTGCTGGGCGTCCGTGCTGAGCCAGTCGCCGGCCACGGCCAGCGCCTCGGACCTCTTGTGGGCGTTCTCCGACACGGCCAGGGCCCCGCTCTCCGTGATGACGGCGGCCGGGGCGGCCGGGTCGACCTGCGGCAGCAGGAACAGCCCGAACGTCTCCTCGTCGAGCCCCGCCTGGGTGTAGCTGGCGGCCTGCCACGTGCCGTAGAGGTTCATGCCGACGGTGCCCTCCGCGAACCGGCCCGGCGCCTCCTGCACCGCGAAGTCGGGTGGCGAGAACAGGCCGCGGTCGTACAGGTCGGCCCAGAGCGCCATGGCCTCCTGCGCGGTGTCGTCGGTGTAGGAGGCTTCGCCCTCGGTGAGTGCCCGGTAGAAACCGGGGTCCAGGCCGTTGACGAGCTGCTGGAACCAGATGAGCGACTCCCAGGTGGTGGCGCCGCCACTCCCGATGGGCACCACGCCGCCGTCGCGCAGGGCCTCCGCCGTGGCGACGAACTCGTCCCAGGTGCGGGGAACGGTCAGCCCGAGCCGCTCGAAGGCCGGCTTGCTGTAGAAGACCGCGTAGTACGACTGGTAGAGCGGGATGGCGTAGGGGCGGCCGTCGTGGCTGAAGCTCTCGCGGGCCGCCGGGGAGACCCAGCCCTGGCGCTCGGCGTCGTCCCAGATCGTCGACAGGTCGGCGAAGATGCCGGACCGGGCGATGTCGCGCAGGCGGTAGCCGTTCCACCACTTGACCAGGTCGGTGGTCGAGTCGGTGCGGGCCGACATGCGCACGAGCTGCTGGTACCCGCTCACGTCCGGCACCGCCCGCACGGAGACGCCGTGGCCGGTGCGGGAGCGGAGCACCTTGCCGATGCTCTCGAAGCCGGGCGCCCAGGTGGGGTTGTCGTTGGTGAGCGTCACGTCCGTGCCGGACGCCGCCCGGGTCAGGGTGCCGCGCGCGCACGACGACAGGACGGCGGCGGCACCGAGACCCGCGCCCAGGCGCAGGACGGTCCGCCTGTCGACCATCGCTCGGGGCAGCGTCTTCGCTGGCATTCGGACCTCCTGGTCTCGTCGCCGGCTCCGGCGCCGGCGAGCATGATGTTCGGAATGGTATCGATACCAACGCCGTCGGAGCAAGGCTGGCGGGGACACTCCCTGGTGGAGGACGGTGTCATCGCAGGCCAGAGCCCACAACGCGGCGCCGGTTGACGAGCGTCCCTGGTATCGCTATCGCACGAGGCCGCCGGCCGACCCCTCCGCGGCGCCCCCCGCCGCGACCATCGCACCCAGCAGGCTCGCCCTCTCCCGCGGCAGCACGCCCGCGCGCACCTCGGGCGGGCGCGCCATCGCCGCGGCGAGGCCCGCGACCAGCGGCGGGAACAGCAGGTCCGAGGAGGCCGCCATGGAACCGCCCACGACCAGCCGCTCCGGCGCGAACGCCGTCAGCCAGGGCGCCAGCGCGCCGGCCAGGGTGCGCATGGCGCCCTCCAGCGCCCGGACGGCGGCGGCGTCGCCCGCCCGCGCGTGCCGGGCGATGTCCACCACGTCGACGTCCCGGCCCGTGCCCGCCCGGTATGTGAGCCGCAGCGCCCGCCGCGAGACCACCTCCTCCAGGGGCCGGCCGGCCACCCGCACCACGTGGATGTTGCCGTCGGCCGGGACTTGCGGCCCCGTCGTGACACAGCGGCCCCGGTCGACGAACGCCGACCCGACGCCGGTCCCGAGCGTCACGGCCACGACGCGGGCGGCGCCCGACCCGGCCCCGGCAGCCCATTCGCCCAGGCCGAAGGCCTCCGCGTCGTTGACGAAGCGCACGGTCGCGGGCGCCCGACCCCAGCGCGCGGCGAGCTCGCCGCGCAGGTCGACGCCACGCAGCGCGGCGAACTTGTCGACGCCACGGAAGTCGCCGATGCCCCGCTCGTAGTCGAACGGCCCCGGGATGGCGACCGCCACCGGCCCCGTCACCGCCGCCGCACCGGCCGCCCACGTGCGGCGCACGCAGTCCGCCACGGCGTCGAGCACCTCGGCTGCGGGGGCGGCCGAGTCGAGCGGCACGCGATGCTCGTCGCGGACCCGCCAGCCGGCGTCCACGGTGGCGGCCGTGACGTGCGTACCGCCCACGTCCACGGCCGTGCCGAGCAGGTCCGCGCCCCCGTCCCGCCGGTCCGGCGGGACGGCCTCAGGCCGCAGCGGCGCCCGCGGCGTGGGCTCACGAGACGTCATCAGCTCCCTTCCCGGCGGCCGCCTCGGTGCGGCCCGCCCGTGCCTGGACGGCACGGATCGATGATGACATAGTCTTGGTATCGTTACCAGGACGAGCTTCCGAACCGGACCGCGCCGCCCTGGTTCGTCCGACCCGTAGAGAGGGCCACATGCGCATTCCCCCATCGGCCGCACCGCACCGCTACGACAAGGCGCCCGTGGTCCGGGTGCCCGGAACGCACCAGGCCTGGCGCGGCGACGGGGTCTGGGCGGCCCTGGCCGAGCACGCGGCCGGCGGCACGATCGTCGTCGACACCTATCCCGCGAGCGACGTCGACGCGTACGTCACGGAGATCGAGCGTGCCCTGCCCGCCGCGACGGTGCTCGACGTCGAGCGGGCCGCCGCGCGCAGCCCCGAGGACATCGAGGCGCTGATCGGCGACAACCTGACGGACGACCGCGTGTTCGGCGTCATGTCCCACCGCACCCTCGACGCGCTCTACGACCCCGCCCGCCTCGACGAGGTGGCCCGCCGGGTCGCCGACGCCGACGGGCAGGTGGTGCTGGTCGGCTGGGGCGCCTCGCTCGTCCCCGTGCCTGCGGCCACCCTCGTGCTGGCCGACCTCGCCCGCTGGGAGATCCAGCAGCGGTACCGGTCCGGCCTGCCCAACTGGCGCGCGGCGAACGGGTCAGACGACGCGCTGCGCAAGTTCAAGCGGGGGTACTTCGTCGAGTGGCGGCTCGCCGACCGGCACAAGCGAGAGCTCTTCGACCGCATCGACTTCCTGCTGGACGCCAACGGCTCCGTCGCCGACGCGAAGCTCGTCACCGGTGACGCCTTCCGCGCCGGGCTGGCCGCGGCGACCGCCGGTCCCTTCCGGGTGGTGCCGTTCTTCGACCCCGGCGTCTGGGGCGGTCAGTGGATGAAGGACGTGTGCGACCTGGACCCGGCCCAGGAGAACTACGCGTGGTGCTTCGACTGCGTACCGGAGGAGAACAGCCTGCTGCTGGCCGTGGGCGACGAGGTGGTCGAGATCCCCGCCATGGACGCCGTGCTGGCCCGGCCCGTGGAGCTGCTGGGTGAGCGGACCTTCGCCCGGTTCGGCGCGGAGTTCCCCATCCGGTTCGACTTCCTGGACACCATGGAGGGCGGCAACCTCTCCCTCCAGGTGCACCCGCTGACCGACTACATCCAGCGCACCTTCGGCATGCACTACACGCAGGACGAGAGCTACTACCTGCTGGACGCCGCCGACGACGCCGTCGTCTACCTGGGCATGAAGACGGGGGCCGACCCCGAGGCGATGGCCGCGGACCTGCGCAGCGCCCGGTCCGGCGAGGTGGACTTCCCCGTCGAGAAGTACGTCAACTCGTTCCCCGCGAAGAAGCACGACCACTTCCTGATCCCCGCGGGGACCGTCCACTGCTCGGGTGCCGACTCGATGGTGCTGGAGATCTCCGCCACCCCCTACATCTTCACCTTCAAGATGTGGGACTGGGGCCGCGTCGGGCTCGACGGCGTGCCCCGGCCCATCCACCTGGACCACGCCCTGGCCAACGTCCAGTGGGACCGGGACACCGAGTGGACCGCCGAGCATCTCGTGGACCGGGTGGAGACCGTCGCGGAGGGGGACGGCTGGCGCGAGGAGCGCACCGGGCTGCACGAGCTCGAGTTCATCGAGGTGCGCCGCCACTGGTTCACGGGCCCGGTGGACCACGACACCGGCGGCACGGTCAACGTGCTCAACCTGGTCGAGGGGTCCGAGGCCGTCGTCGAGAGCCCGGACGGGGCGTTCGAGCCGTTCGTGGTCCACTACGCCGAGACCTTCATCGTGCCCGCCGCCGCGGGCCGCTACCGCGTCCGGCCCCTGGGCGACGAACCCCGGCACGCCACCGTCAAGGCCTTCGTGCGCGGCACGGAGACGAGGTAACGGTGCTGCTGCGGGTCACCAACACGCCGCGCGACTACGCGTGGGGGTCGCGGACCGCGATCGCCCGGCTCACCGGCCGCACCCCCAGCGGGCGCCCCGAGGCCGAGCTCTGGCTGGGGGCGCACCCGCTGTGCCCCAGCCGCGTCGTCGACCCGGACCGGGCGGGCGGCCACGCGACCCTCGACGCCTGGATCGCCGCCGACCCGGCCCGTGCCCTGGGCGCGGACCGGGCGTCGGACGAGCTGCCGTTCCTGCTCAAGGTCGTGGCGGCCGAGGCTCCGTTGTCGATCCAGGTGCACCCCGACGCCGTCCGCGCCCGCCAGGGGTACGACGACGAGAACCGCCGCGGCGTGCTCCTGACGAGCCCCGCCCGCGTGTACCGGGACGCCCGGCACAAGCCGGAGCTGGCCCTGGCCCTGGACGGGCCGTTCGACGCGCTGGTGGGCTTCCGGCCGCTCGGCGCCACCCGGCGGCTCGTGGCGGAGCTGGCCGGGACGGCGCAGGAGCACGGGCTGGCGGGCGCGGACAGGCTCGCCCGCCTCCTGCGCACGCTGGACGACGCCGGCAGTGGGAGAACCAGCGCCGGTGGCGACGGGGACCCCGAGCCCGTGCTGCGTCGCCTGGTCGGGCGGCTCCTGGCTGGCGACGAGGACGCCGGCCACCTGCTGACCGTCGTGACGGAGGCTGCCCGGAAGGCGCCCCGCGGGCACGGCCTCGACGCGGAGCTCGACACCCTCGTGGACCTCGCGGCGGAGCGGCCGGGCGACGCCGGGATCGTGGTGGCCCTGCTCCTGAACCGCGTGACGCTCCGCCCCGGCGAGGCCGTCTACCTCCCACCGGGCACCGTGCACGCCTACCTGCGGGGCGTCGCGGTCGAGGTCATGGCGGCGTCGGACAACGTGGTGCGGGCGGGGCTCACCGACAAGCACGTCGACGTGCGCGAGCTGCGACGGCTGGCGACGTACCGGACCACCGGCGACGCCCGGCTCCCCCCGGTGCGGACGGTGGACGGTGCGGAGCTCTTCGACCCTGGTGTCCCGGACTTCTCGCTGGCCACGGTGACGGTGCCCGACGCCGGCCGCGCCGGGGTCGGCCTGGCCGGTCCGGCGATCGCGCTGGCGCTGGAGGGCGAGGTCAGGGTCGCCGGGCAGCACGACGCCGCGGTACTGCGCGCGGGCGAGTCGGTGTTCGTCACGCCCGGTGAGCGGGCCCTCGCCGTCACCGGCCGGGGCCGCCTGGCCGTAGCCGGCTCGGTGAGGTAGCGAGCCCCGACCGCCGCTGCAGGATCCTGCACCCCGGACCGTCCTCCGCGTGGCATCCTCCGGACACTTCACCCCAGAGGAGGCATTCGTGAGGTACTTGAGGCGTCGTGCGCCGGGTTCGGCCACCACGACGGCAGGCAGCACATCCCGGCGCGCCGTCGCCGCATCGGCGCTGGCCGCCGTCACCCTGGCGTCGTTCCATGCGCCCGCCGCGCTCGCGGTGGTCGGCCCTGCCGAGACGTCGGCGGCCGACTTCGCGGTCCGCCTGGACATCGGCACCGACGAGGCGACCCACCGCGCCTGTTCCGGCGCGCTGGTCGCCCCCGAGTGGGTCCTGACGGCGGCCAGCTGCTTCGCCGACGACCCGGCAGCCGGGCACGACGTCGCCGCTGGTGCGCCTCCGGCGGCCACCACCGCGACGATCGGGCGCGGTGACCTGACGACGTCGGAGGGCGAGGAGCGTGCCGTCGTCGCGCTGGTGCCGCACGAGTCGCGGGACCTGGTTCTGGCGCGTCTGGCCGGGTCGGTGACGACGGTGGTCCCAGCTGTGGTCGGCACCGCCGCCCCGGCGGCCGGCGAGCAGCTCACCGTCCCGGGCTACGGGCGGACAGCGACGGAATGGTCGCCCGTGCAGCGGCACGTGGGCACCTTCGCGGCCGGCACGGCCGTCGGCGGGGACCTACCGATCTCCGGGGTGGCCGGCGCGGCGGTCTGTGCGGGTGACACCGGCGCACCGGTCCTGAGCGGTACGGGCGCGGGCACCGCGCTGGTCGCCGTCGCCACGCGCTCGTGGCAGGGCGGCTGCTTCGGGGCCGACCCGGCCGAGACCCGCACCGACGCGGTGGCATCGCGGGTCGACGACGTCCGCGGCTGGGTCGGCGCCACGACCAGGACCGCACGCATCGTCGACTTCAACTGTGACGGCATCCGCGACGTCGCCGTCGCCGACCCGGCCGCCACCGTCAACGGCTCGGCCCGCGCCGGCCTGGTGCGCATCGTCTACGGCGGTGGTGCGGGGACCACCGAGATCCGGCAGGGGCTGAACGGGATCGAGGGCGGCCCGGAGACCGACGACCGGTTCGGGTTCAGCCTCGCGACCTACGACAGGAACCTCGACGGCTGCACGGACCTGGCCGTCGGTACCCCGTACGAGCACCTGGACGACGCCGCCGGCGTCGCGCAGGCCGACACCGGCTGGGTCCAGGTCGTCTACGGTGACCGCGCGGGACTGAACAGCGGACGGGCCGGCACGACGTACGTGCAAGCCGCCGGCGACGGCCAGCTGGCCACCGCAGCGCGCGAGGCGGGAGACCTGATGGGCTATGCCCTGGCCGCCGGGCACACCGGTGACGGCACGCCGTTCCTGGCGATCGGCACGCCGGGCGAGGACGTCGGCAGCAAGGCCGACACCGGAGGCTTCTTCTACCTCCAGGGCGACCGGCCCGCGAAGGCGGTGAACCAGGACTCCAGCAACTACGGCGGCGCGGCGGACCCCGGCGACCGGTTCGGCGCCTCGATCGCGGCCGACTCCCACCACCTGGCTGTCGGTGCCCCGAACGAGACGATCGGGAGCGCGACCGCTGCCGGCTCGGTCCACCTGCTGAGCCACACCCTGGACACCACCGGTGTCCCGGCCTACCAGGCGGTGCTGAACCAGGACAGCGATGCCGTCTCCGGCGGCTCGGAGTCCGGGGACGAGTTCGGCGCGGCGCTCGACCTGATCGAGTACCGCCCGTCCGCGGGGACGACGTCGACCGACTCGCTGCTGGCCGTCGGATCGCCCGGCGAATGCCTCGTGAACGCCGCCACCGGCCAGAACCGGCCCGACGCCGGCCGCGCCGTGGTCTTCCGGGTCACCCCCGGCGGGTCCTGGAGCGAGGTCGCCAACATCGAGCAGAACCAGCCGGGGGTGTCCGGCGACCCGGAGGACGGCGACCGGATGGGGGCGTCCGTCGCGCTGGCGAACACGGACCCGGCAGGCGTCGGGACCGCCGAGACCGTGCACGTGGCAGTCGGCGTCCCGGGAGAGACGGTCGGCGGCGTGAGCCGCTCCGGCCTGGTCCAGGTCTACTCCCCGCTGGGCACGCTCGCCGGCACCGAGTTCCAGCTGGTCGCCGGGACGGGCGGCCTGCCCGGGACCGCCGGCGCCGAGCAGCACCTCGGGAGCGTCCTGCACGGCACCGGTACCCACCTGTACGTGGGCATGCCCGACGGGCCGGCCACCTACGGGGCGGTCCACGCGGTGCCCTGGGGCAACCTCACCGCGGGCGGGAGCGCGGCGGTGACCACCTACCAGCCCGGTTCCGGCGGGCTCCCGGCCGCAGGAGCGGCCTTCGGGTCCGCCGTCCGCTGATCGCACTGCGGGCCGAGGAGCCCGCCGAGCACGAGGTCCGTCAGCGGGTCGTGGTCGGCGGCGTCGTCCGGCCTCCCCCGCCGCCGCTCGCGCGGCGGCGGGGGGGCCGGACGGTGCCGTGATCAGGAGGTGGAACGGGGGGTGCGGTTCCCGGACTGACACCGGCCGCCGGGGCCGCGCCCCGGCGGCTCACGACCCGGTGGCCTTGCGCGCGGGGTCGCGGACACCCGGGGACAGCACGTCCGGCCCCGTCGCCCCGCCGTAGGTGGCGATCTTGTGCTCGGTGGCCACCAGCGCGAGCGTCAGCTCCCGGATCCGGCGGCGGATCGTGTCACGGTGCTCCACCAGCAGGTCCAGACGCTCGGGCTCGGTCTGCCGCCCGGCGTCCACCAGCGCGACGTAGTGCTGCAGGTCGCGCATCGGCATGCCCGACAGCCGCATCCGGGTGACGAACACGAGACGGCGCAGCGCCGCGACGTCGTACACCCGGTAGCCGGCGGCGTCGCGGTCCACCTCGACCAGGCCCGCGCCCTCGTAGTAGCGCAGCGTGTGCGGCGAGACGTCGAGGTGGGCGGCGGCCTCCGCGATCGTCATGGGTCCGGTCGCCTCGTCGACGTCGGCCAGGGCGTGGATCGCCTCGACCGACGGCGCGCCGTCCTCGCCCAGGGCGGCGAGCGCCCGCGCCGTCAGGTCGTCCGTCGCCATGCCGGACGCCGGGCGAGCAGCCGTGCCGGAGCCCGTGCGAGACGCCGTGCCGTGAGCCGTACCCGAAGTCATCCCCGAAGCCGTGCCGGAAGCCATTCCCGAAGCCTAGGCGCCGGCCCGGAAGGCGCGGACGGCCGGGGGCAGGCCCGGGAAGTCGGCGGACTCGCTCGCGTGCGCCCACGTCTCCACCTCGTCGAGCGCCGCGGCGTACGTGCGGCGCAGGTTGCGCACGGCCTCGGCGCCCAGCGGCAGGCGCAGCGGGGCGTCGGCCGCACCGAGCACGTCGCGGACCACCGCGGCGGCCCGGGCCGGGTCGCCCTCCTGGACGCCGTCGGCACCGGCCAGGTCGGCGCGGACGGCTCCGGTCACGGCGTCGTACGAGGCGTCGGGCTCCGCCGTGCGGAGCTCGGCGTTGAACGCGGTGCGGAAGCGGCTGGGCTCCACGATCAGCACCCGGACGCTGAACGGCGCGACCTCGCCCGCGAGGGCCTCCGACCAGCCCTCGAGCGCGAACTTGCCCGCGGAGTAGCTGCCCACGGCGGGGAACGACAGGCGCCCGCCCTGGCTGCTCATCTGCACGATCGCCCCGTCCCCGCGCTCCCGCATGCCCGGCAGCACCGCGCGGACGTAGGCGGCGGGACCGAACAGGTGCTGGTCGAGCATGTCGCGCAGCTGGGCGTCGGTGATCTCCTCGGCGGCGCCGACCTGTCCGCCACCGGCGTTGTTCACGAGCACGTCGATGCGCCCGAACGCCGCCAGCGCCCGTTCGACGACGCCGGCGGCCGCGCCCGTGTCCCGCACGTCGTGCTCCACGGCGAGCAGCCGGTCGCCGTACCGCGCCCGGAGCGTGCCGAACCGGTCGGCGCGGCGGGCGGTGCCGACCACGCGCTCGCCGGCGCGCAGCGCCGCCTCCGCCAGGGCCAGGCCGAGACCCGAGGTCGCGCCGGTGATGAGCCAGGTCCTGCTGGTGTCTGTCGTCATGCCACGGACGCTAGGGATTCGAGCGCGCTCGAAGGCAAGCCGGGCGGCGCTTCGAACGACGCCGAATCCGATTGAGGCCCTGTGCCCGCAGTGCCACAGTGGAACCCGGGAGGATCACATGTCCCAGTCGCTCGCCGTCGAGGCCCGGGGCCTCGTCAAGCACTTCACCAGCCGCAGGTCCGTGACCAAGGCCGTGGACGGCATCGACCTGTCGATCGCCGAGGGCAGCGTCTTCGGCCTGCTCGGGCCCAACGGCGCAGGCAAGACGACGGTGGTGCGCATGCTCGCCACCCTCCTGCGGCCCGATGCCGGGACGGCCCGCGTGCTCGGGCACGACGTCGTCCACGACGCCGACGCCGTGCGCTCCGCCGTCGGTCTCACCGGGCAGTACGCCTCGGTGGACGAGGACCTGACCGGTACGGAGAACCTGATCATGCTGGCGCGCCTGTACGGGTTCACGCCGGCCGCGGCCCGGCGCCGGGTGCAGGGCCTCCTGGAGGCGTTCGAGCTGGCCGACGCCGGGTCACGCCAGGTCAAGACCTACTCCGGCGGCATGCACCGCCGCATCGATCTCGCCGCCTCGCTCGTGCTCGCCCCGCGCGTGCTGTTCCTGGACGAACCGACCACCGGCCTGGACCCACGCAGCCGCAACCAGGTGTGGGACATCGTCCGCGTGCTCGTGGACGACGGCGCCACCGTGCTGCTCACCACCCAGTACCTGGACGAGGCGGACCAGCTCGCGGACCGCGTCGCCGTCGTCGACCACGGCAGGACCATCGCCGAGGGCACCGCGAGCGAGCTCAAACGGTCCGTCGGCGAGGGCGCCGTGCACCTGCGCGTGGCCGAGGTGGCCGACCGCGCCCATGCCGCGGAGATCACCGGACGGGTGCTCGGCACGGAGGTCACCTTCGACTCCGACCCGCACGCCCTGGCCGCCCGGGTGCCCGACGACGGCGGCGTCGCCGTGTCCGGCCTGCTGCCCGCCCTGACCGACGCGGGGATCAGCGTGCCCGAGCTCTCCCTGGGCCAGCCGAGCCTCGACGAGGTGTTCCTCGCCCTCACCGGCCAGCCCGTGCCCGACGACGAGGAGCCAGGACCGGAACGCGACACCGACCCCCGCAGGGCCTCCGAGGTGCCCCGATGACCACGACCCTGCGCGACGCCGTCGCCCTCACGGACCGTCCCCCGCGACCGTCGGCGCTCTCGACCACGCTGACGTTCGGCTGGCGCGCGCTGCTGAAGATCAAGCACGTGCCCGAGCAGCTCTTCGACGTGCTGGTCTCCCCCGTCATCTTCACGCTGATGTTCACCTACCTGTTCGGCGGGGCCCTGGCCGGCTCCACGCAGGCGTACGTGCAGTTCCTGCTGCCCGGCATCCTCGTGCAGACCATCCTGTTCGTGACCATCTACACCGGCTACACGCTCAACAACGACATCTCCAAGGGTGTGTTCGACCGGTTCCGCTCGCTGCCGATCTGGCGGCCGTCGCCCGTGGTGGGCGCCCTGCTCGGCGACACCGTGCGCTACACGATCGCCGCGGTCATCACGATCGCGCTCGGTCTGCTCCTGGGCTTCCGGCCGGGCGGCGGTGTGCTGGGCGTGGTGCTGGAAGTCGTGCTCCTGCTGGTGTTCGCCTTCGCGCTGAGCTGGAGCTTCATCATCCTCGGGCTGCTGGTGCGCTCGCCCAACGCGGTCATGGGAATCTCGATGCTCGTGCTCATGCCGCTGACGTTCGCCTCCAACGTGTTCGTCGACCCGGCCACCATGCCGTCCGGCCTGCGAGCGTTCGTCGAGGTCAACCCGGTGAGCCACCTGGTCACGGCGGAGCGGGGCCTGATGGCCGGCGACCCGGACGGCACGGAGATCCTGTGGGTGCTGGCCGCGTCCGTGGTGCTGACGGCGGTGCTGGGCCCGATCGCGATGCGGATCTACCGCACCAAGACCTGAGCCCGTGCTCAGGGCGCGGTGAGCCCGCGTCCGAACAGGTCGGCGAGCATCGCCGCGTACGCGTCCGCGTCGAGGTCCGGGTCGTCGTGCATCGCCTGCTGGTAGCCCTCCACCGCGCAGAGGATCGTGTGCGCGGTCCACTCCACCGGCACCGGCCGGAACGCGCCCGACTCGCGGCCGGCGCGGAGCACGCCGAGCAGGGGGTCGCGCAGCAGGCCCTCGTCGAAGGCGGCCGGTTCCCCCGGCCGCTTCCAGCCCGCGGACAGCCGCCACAGCGCGTCGACCTCGTCGCGGTGCGTGTCCTGCCAGCGCACGAACGCGGTGAGGTAGGCGTTCAGCCCCTCGGCGGGCCCGTCCGCCTGCGCGACGGCGCCCTCGACGGCGGCCACGCAGTCGCCCAGGGCCGCGTCGCTGAGCACCGTGAGCAGCTCGTCCTTGTCCGCGAAGTGGTAGCTGATCATCCCGGCGCTGGACAGGCCCGCCTCCGCGGCGATGCGGCCGAAGGAGGCCTTGGACAGTCCCTCGCGCGCGATCACCCGGACCGCGGCCTCGACGATCTGGGCGCGGCGGGCGGTGGTGGTGAAGGACGGGCCGGTGCGCATGACTAGATCTAAGCACCGGGACGCACGGGCGCGGCGGCCCCGGCGTCGTCCGCCGGGGCCGCCGCGCTGCCTGGTGAGCGGCCTACTGGAGGCCGCGCACCTCGATCCGGGACTGGAGCGCGGCCGAGGCCCGCTCGGCCCAGCCGACCGCCGCCTCCTCGTCCGCCACGTCGATGATCCAGAACCCGCCGACGTACTGCGTGGCGTCCACGAACGGGGCGGCGACGCGCGTGGTCTCCTCGCCGGTGGCGTCGACGGTGATCGCCGTGGAGGGCGGCAGCAGGCCGCCCGCCGACACGAACGCACCCGACTCGTTGAGCGCGGTGTTGAAGCCCTCGACGGCGGCCATCACCGCCTCGAGCTCCGCGGGATCCATCTCCTGCATCGACTCCATCGTCGGTTCGTCGGCCGTGTCGTGCGGGACGGTCAGGAAGTACTGGGCCATGGTCGTGCCTTTCTGTCTGGTTGAGCTGAAGTTAGGTCACCTGAGCAAACCGAGCAAGGAAAACAGCTCAGTCCTCGGGGGCGAATTCCTGGATCATCACCGCCGACGCGTGGATGCAGACGATCCGGAGCGTCCCGGTTCCCGTGTTGGTGAAGCGGTGCCACGTGTCGGCCGGGGCGACGGCGGTGTCGCCCGCGCGGGCGACGAACGTGCGGTCGCCGACCACGATGGTCGCCTCGCCCTCCAGCACCGACCAGGTCTCGTCGTACGGGTGGCGGTGCAGGGCCGGGCCCTGCCCGGGGTCGGACGTGACGAGGAAGAACGACACGTTCGACCCGTGCGCGGCCCCCTCGAAGCGGAGGGTGCGGCTCTCCCCGATCCGGATCGCGTCGGCGGGGATCGGGGCGGGGACGGGAGCGGTGGTGGTCATGGTCTGGTCCTCTCTGCGGAGCCGGTGGTGCGCTGATGTGCCCCACCCTCCGTCGTGCCGCGCACCGCTCGCTACGCTTTCGACGTGGATCGAAAGTTCGTGGAGTTCCGCCTCGGGTCGAGCGACATCTCGGCCGTCCGGTTCGGCATCTCCCCCGGGCACGAGCTGGTGCACGCCCTGCGCACCATCCTTCGCCCGCAGGGCTCGCCGCTGCACTGGGGATGGTTCCGCGACCTGCGCGTCAAGCCGGCCGGCGAGTCGTTCCGCCTGATGGCCGTGATCTGCGGGGTGGACGGCTACATGCCCGACTTCCTCACCGCCACGCCGTCGGGCGACATGACGCCCGAGGAGGAGGCCGAACGGCTGCGGCACGTGCCCGACGAACGGCTCACGTTCGACCTGGAGAAGATGGTGCTCCGTTCCACCGGTGCCCGTCAGCAGGAGATCCGCGAGCTCATCGCGGCGCCCGCCCGCGCCCGGGCGATGATCGTCGAGGCGTGGCAGGAGGTGTGGGACGCGCTGCTCGCCCCCGTCTGGCCGCAGATGCTGCACCTGCTCCGGGCCGACATCGCGGTACGGGCCCGGCGCAGCAGCGAGAACGGGCTCGCCGACATGGCGAGCACCCTGCACTCCACGGTGACCTGGGCCGACGAGATCGTCCGGGTGCAGATGCGCAAGCACGAGGAAGTGGTCGACTGCGGCGGCACCGGCCTGGTGCTGGTCCCCTCGGTCATGATGAACGCCCGCGGCTGCGCCGTGCTCACCGAACGCCCGGCGCAGCCCACGATCTTCTACCCCGCCCACGGGGTGTCCGAGACCTGGCACCGCGGCCAGGCCGACGCCGAGGCCGCCCTCACCGCGCTGCTCGGCGCGGCCCGCGCCCGCCTGGTGCTGGAGCTCCAGCAGCCGCTGTCGACGTCCGAGTGCGCCGCCCTGACCGACCTCGCGGTGTCCACCGCGTCCCACCACCTCACCGTGCTGCGCGACGCCGGCCTGATCGACAGCCGCCGCAGCGGCGTCCGCGTGCTGCACACCCGCACGCCCCTGGGCGAGGCGCTGGCGGGTACCTCCGGCACACCCTGACGGCCGGGCCCGGTTCGCCCGGGCAGGCTTCACCGTGCGGCCTAGGATCAGGAGCATGACCGATGCGATCCACCGGATCCTCGTCACAGGGTCCGCCGACGGACTGGGCCGTCTCGCGGCCGAGGCGCTCCTGGACCAGGGGTACGAGGTGGTGGTGCACGCGCGGAACCCCGGCCGGGTCGAGGCCCTGCGCCCGCTCCTCGACCGGGGCGCCGACCTGGTGGTGGCCGACCTCGCCGAGCGCGACGCCGTCCGCGACCTCGCCGCCACGCTGGCCGGCGGCGCCCCGCTCGACGCCGTGATCCACAACGCCGGGGTGTGGAGCGGCCGGGCCGTCATGCCGGTCAACATCGTGGCCCCGTACCTGCTCACCGCTCTGCTGCCCGGCCCGCGCCGCCTGGTCTACCTGAGCAGCGGCTCGCACTTCACCGGGCGCCCTGAGCTCGACGGCATCGACTGGCAGGGCCGCACCCCCGGCTCGTACGGCGACAGCAAGCTGTTCGTCACGGCCCTGGCGGCCGCCGTCGCCCGGCTGCGGCCCGGCGTGCCGAGCAACGCCGTGGACCCCGGGTGGGTACCCACGCGGATGGGCGGGGCGGGCGCCCCCGACGACCTCGAGCTGGGCCACCGCACGCAGGAGTGGCTGGCCACCAGCGACGACGCGGAGGCGCTGACGACCGGCGGCTACTGGTACCACCAGGAGCGCGAGGAGCCGCACCCGGCGGTCCCCGACGTCGCGTTCCAGGACCGGCTCCTGGCGGCGCTGGCCCGCGAGACCGGGACGCCGCTCGGCTGACGCCCCGGCCCGTGCGTGACGGCAGGTCCGCCACGCCGGACGGCGTCACCCGGGCGGAAGCCAGCCGTCACCCGGCGAGGAACCGTGCCAGCGCGTCCAGGTGGTCCCCGACGGGGCCGGCCGTGAGGACGCCGCTGCCCGCCGCCACCTCGGCGGCGGCCGGGAGCAGGGCGGCGT
Organism: Promicromonospora sp. MS192; assembly: GCF_049532985.1. Lineage (GTDB taxonomy): Bacteria > Actinomycetota > Actinomycetes > Actinomycetales > Cellulomonadaceae > Promicromonospora. Next base: position 3,240,693 of record NZ_CP186693.1, read on the forward strand.
GGGCGCGTTCGGCGACCCGCCGGTCGCCCACCGCGACGGCCGCCCGGCCGGCCAGCACCCACAGCGTCTCGGCGAGCAGCCCGGGCGGCGGGTCCGGGAGCCGGCGGACGGCGACCGCCGCGTCCGCACCGCGCGCGAGCAGGAGGTGGGGTTCGGCCCAGGGGGCGTAGGGGCCCCACGTGTCGCCGGCGGCGCGACCGCCCGGGTCGTCCCCCGCGGCCGTTCCCGGCCCGGCGCCGGTCGGCATTCGGGCCGGCAGGCCGCGGCCCACCCGCAGCGCGAGCAGCGAGAGCGGCAGCAGGCCGTCGGCGAGCCCGGGCATGCCGGAACCGTCGAGGGTCGCGGCGGCGTCGCGGTAGGCCCGGTCCGCGACGTCGACGGGTGCCCCGGTGGCCGCCGTCCGCAGCGCGGCGAACCAGCGGGTGAACACCTCGACCAGCGGCCGCTCGTGGCGCCGGCCCAGCGCGGCGACGTCCTCCGCATGGCGCCCGGCCGCCTCCCACCGCCCGAGCGCCGACAGCGCCTGGAGCCGGACCAGGTGCCCGAGGATCTCGAACGTGGTCAGGCCGTGCCGCGCCGCCAGGGACACCAGCTCGGCGCCGATCTCGTCGCGCTCGGCCGCCAGGCCGGTCCGCTCGAACCGGGTCAGGTACCGGCCCGCCAGCGCGAACGCGAGCACGCCGGGGTCGCCGGTCCGCCGCGCCAGCTCCTCCGCGCGGCGGGCGGCCTCGGGTCCACGGGGCCCGGGCAGACCGCGCGACTCGACCGCGACCGTCGCCAGCAGCCGTGCGCGGACGGCGTCGGGCGCGTCCTGCGGCAGGGCCGTGAGGGCACGCTCCGCCGCGGCGACCAGCTCGGCGGCGAGGCCGGCGTCGTCCGACCGGGTCCAGGCGCCGGGGACGTCGAACGCACCGATCACCCGGGCGGTGAGCTCGGGGTCGCCGAGCTGTTCGGCCGCGTGGACCGCCGCGACCCGCTGCGCGCGAGCCGCGGCCAGACCCTCACCACCGGCCAGGGCGAGGGTGCGCAGGAGGGTGGCCGTGGACTCCAGCCGCGTGCGGGCGCCGGCCGCCACCACGCGGTCGTAGGCCGCGGTGGTGTCCCGCCAGACGTCGTCCCCCGCCGCCGGCGGCCCCGCCCCCGCGTCGTGCCGGAGCACCGCGGACTCCAGCGCCGCGAGCCGCGGGCCGGGGTCCACGCCGAGCTCACCCACCAGCAGGGCACGGGCACGGCGCAGCACCGCGAGCGCGTCCGCCTGCCGCCCCGACCGGTACAGCGCCAGCGCGAGCAGGCGCCACCCCTCCTCGCGCCAGGGATGCTCGGACACGTGCGCATCCAGCCCCGGTACGACGTCGGCCACCTCCCCCAGGGCGATGCGCGCCTCGGCCCGCCGTTCGACGGCGACCAGGCGGAGCCCGGTCAGCCGCGCGCGCTCGGCCACGGCCCAGGGCTCGTCCAGGCCGGCGTAGGCGGTGCCGCGCCAGGCGTCGAGGGCCTGGTCGAGCGCAGCGCGCGCCGTCGCGGGCGGCTGGTCGCGCGCACCGCTCACCGCCGCCTCGAACGACCACGCGTCGACGGCCACGGCGCGCAGCGCGTACCCCGGGCCGTCGGTCACCAGCAGGCGGGCCGGGGTGCGCGCCGGCCGGTCCGGCTCGATCCCGCGGCGCAGTGCGGCCACGAAGGTGCGCAGCGCGGCGAGCGCCCCCGGGGAGGGGTCCGGCCACAGGTCCTCGACCAGCCGGCCGGCCGTGACCACGCGACCGCGCGCCACGACCAGGCGCGCGAGCACCGCCCGTTGCCGGGGGCCGCCCAGCACGGCCTCGGCCCCGCCCACCCAGGCGGTCACCGGGCCGAGCACGCCGATCCGGACGTCCGTACCGTCACTCATCATCTGCTCATCCACGTCCGGGAGATTCGGGGCATGACACCGAGCATCCCTGAGTTCGACTACCAGCGCGTCGCCGTGGGCGACGTCGTCCTCAACGTAGCCGCCGGCGGCTCCGGCAGCCCGGTCGTGCTGCTGCACGGCTTTCCGCAGACCCACCTCATGTGGCGGCACGTCGCCACGGACCTCGCCCGCGACCACCGGGTGATCGTGCCCGACCTGCGCGGGTACGGCGCGAGCGACAAGCCCGCCGAGCACGACCGGACCACCTACGCGAAGCGCACGATGGCCCAGGACGTGGTGGACCTGGCGCGAGCGCTCGGGCACGAGACGTTCGCGCTGGCCGGTCACGACCGGGGCGCGCTCGTCGCGGTCCGGGCCGGTCTGGACCACCCCGGCCGCGTCACCCACCTGGCCGTGCTCGACGTGCTGCCCACCCTGGACATGTGGGAGGTGCTGCACGGCGCGGACGCCGCCGTCGCGTTCCACCTGTACCTGATGGCGCAGCCGCCCGGCCTGCCCGAGCGGATGATCGCCGCCGCGGCCGACGACTTCTTCGGCTTCTTCCTCGACGCGTGGGGCACCGGGCCCGACGCGATCCCGGCCGACGTGCGGTCCGAGTACCTGCGTGCCTCCCGTGCGGCGGTGCCCTCGATCGTGGCGGACTACCGGGCGTCGGCGGGGATCGACGTCGAGCACGACCGGGCCGACCGGGCCGCCGGACGGCGGCTGACCATGCCGGTCACCGTGCTCCAGCAGGACTGGGGCGCCGCGCTCGGGTACGACGCGGCCGGCCTGTGGTCGGCGTGGGCCACGGACCTGGAGCACCGCACCCTGGACGCGGGCCACTTCATGGCCGAGCAGTCACCGCACGAGGTGGTGGCCGCGCTGCGTGCGCTCCTCACCCGTAGGCAGGACCGCGTGCAGGCCGGCCGGCAGAACCGGTAGCGGTGACCGGCCGCTCGACCCGCCACCGTGGCCGCAGGTGCCACCACGTCCGCTGGATCAGGAGGCACACCACCGCGCCCGCCACGATCATGGCGACGTTGATGGCGAACTGGGCCAGGGACCCCGTGGCCTCCTCACCGACGCCGTAGGCGAGGGCCACGGCCGCGTTGCCGACAGCCGGCACCGTGGTCACCGAGATCAGGACCCCCACGAGCACGCCGGCCCGGCCGGTGGTCAGCGAGATCATGCCGGCCGCGCCGGCGAGGGCGCCCACCACCCAGCTGAGGGCGTCGGGCGCCCAGATGAAGGAGGTCTGCGGGCGGTCGGCCAGGAGCGTCGACTGGTCGGCCAGCCCCCAGGCCTGCAGCAGCAGCGCCATGCCGACGGACGCCACGAACCCGGCCGCGAACCCCGCGCCGAGCGTCGCCACGGCCCGTCCGACGGTCCGCCAGCGCCGGCCGACGAGGGCCACGGAGATCGCGGCGAGCGGGCCGAAGTCGGGGCCGGTCACCATGGCGCCCACGATCAGGATCGGCTGGTCGAACAGCACGCCGATCATGCCGATCGTGGTGGCCAGGGCCATGAGCGCGAGGTAGCCGAGCGAGGCCCGGGACTCGGACTCCGTGCGGTCCACGACCTCGGGCCACACGAGCGCGTCCTCCGAGAGCCCCGGTGTCACGGCCTCCGCCCGCGTGGCGTGGTGCGACAGGGACGTGTCGACGGTCTCCACGGCGACGGACCCGTCGCGGTGCAGGCCCATGTCGGTCAGGCGGTCCAGGACGGGGCTCAGCCCCTCGCGGGCGACGTCGGCCATGACCACGTCCCCCGGTGGGTCCACGGCGCAGTCGGGGAGCACGACGACGTTGGTGGTGGCGGGGTCGGAACGCAACAGGTCCACGACGTCCGCCGTGGTGCCGGAGGGACTGACCACACGCAGGTGCTGCATCACGCGGTCACCGTACCGGGATCCCGCGCCGGCGGAGACGCGCCGGCGCGGATCCGCGCCCGACGCCCATCGTCAGCCTTTCGTCAGGTCGTCCGGACCCCGTGGGCGACGGCCGGACGCCACGATGGAACGGTGACCCCCACCCCGCAGCCCGAGACCGCACCGGCGGCCGGACGGCGCCCCGCCGCCCTGCCCCCGGTCCCGCGCGCGACCTGGTGGGAGCGCCGCGGACCGGTCCTGGCAGTGTCCGCGTGGGCGGTGTCGGTCCCCCTGCTCTGGCTCGTCGGCGCGCTCCTGCGGTACGGCAGCGACGTGCCGCTGCTCACCGGGGCCGAACCCTTCGTGGGGCACTGGGTCGTCCGGACAGGGCCGGGAATCCTCGCCGCGGTCGTGCTCCTGGTCGCCGTCGTCCGGTACGGCCCGGGCCTCGTGGCGCGCCTGCCCTGGCGGGTCCTGCTGCTCGTCTCCTGGGCCGCCACCGCCGCCTGGGCGGTGGCGCTGGCCGTGATCACCTCGTGGAACGAGCTGACCGCGCCCGTCCGCGGGGAGCACGAGTACCTGCCCGTGGTCCCGTCGGCGGCCGCCGACCCCGCGGCGTTCCTCGCCGGCTTCGTCGACCACCTGCCCGACTACCCGATCCACGTCCGGGGCCATCCGCCCGGGCTCGTGCTGCTGCTGGCCGTGCTCGACCGCGCGGGGCTGGGCGGACCGGGCTGGGCGACGGCGCTCTTCGTCCTGGCCGGGGCGGCGGCCGTGCCCGCGGTCCCGGTCACCCTGCGGGCGCTCGAGCGGGGCCGCGCAGGCGGGACGACCCGGGGTGCAGCCGCCGAGGGCACCGCCCGGGCCGTCGTGCCCGCCCTGGTGCTGGCACCGGCCGCGCTGTGGGTGGCGACGTCGGCCGACGCGTTCTTCGCCGGGGTGCTCGCGTGGGGCGTGGCGTTCCTGGCGCTCGCCTCCCGTCCGGGCAACGGCGGTACGCGGTGGGTGTACGCGGTCGCGGCCGGTCTGCTGCTGGGTGCCTGCCCGCTGCTGTCGTACGGCCTGCTCCACATGGGGCTGATCGCTCTCGCGCCGCTGCTGCTGACCCGCCGGGTCGCGCCCACCGTCGGGGCGGGTGCGGTCGCGGCAGGCATGGTGGTCGCAGCCGGGCTGGGCGGGTTCTGGGTGTGGGACGGCATCGCCGCGACCCACGCGGTCTGGGCGCCCGTCGGGAACGCCCGGCCCTATCTCTACTTCCTGCTCGTGGACCTCGCGGTCCTGGGCGCCATCACCGGCCCCGCGGCCGTGGGCGGGCTCACCCGCCTGCGGCGGACCGGCACCGTCACCCGCGTCGTGGTGGGCCTCGCCCTGGCCGCCGCACTGTCGGGAGCGCTGCTCGGGTTCGAGCGCGGCGAGGTGGAGCGCATCTGGCTCCCGGTGGCGTTCTGGGTCGTCCCCGCGGCAGCCGGCCTCCGGGCGGCCCGCGGCGACCCCGCGGGTGCCACGACCACCGCGTACGGCCCCGTGCCCGCCGCCTGGCTGTGGGCGCAGGGCGGCCTGACCATCCTGCTCGACACGATCCTGGAGTCACCATGGTGAACCGACCGCTGTCCACCTCCCGCCCGCCCTGGTTGCGGGTGCCCGAGCCCGCCGACTTCCGCTCCCCCGTCCACGACGAACGCGTCGTGGCCCGGCTGGGGGCGTTCCTCGGCGCCGCGATCCTGATCCTGTTCGTCACGGGTCTGGTCTCGCACCTGCACCAGCACCCCGTGTCGTGGCTGCCGTTCGGCCCGGAGCCCGTCTGGGCGTACCGGCTGAACCAGGGCCTGCACGTGGCGGTCGGCTTCGCCAGCCTGCCCCTCGTCCTGGCCAAGCTGTACACCGTCTACCCCCAGCTCTTCGTCCGCCCGCCGCTGACCGGGTGGCGGCACGCGCTGGAGCGAGGCTCCGTGGGCGTGCTCGTCGCGGCGACCGTGTTCCAGGTGGTCACGGGGATCCTCAACGTCTTCAAGCTCTACGTCTTCGGGTTCGGCTTCACCAGCGTGCACTACGCCACGGCGTGGCTGGCGTTCGGCGCCGCCCTCGTGCACGTGGGGATCAAGCTGCCGATCGTGCTCCGGGCGTTCGCGGCGTCCGCGCGTGACCTGGACGGTCCGGGTGCCGGCCCGCACATGGCGGCGGGCACGGGCCGGTCCGCGGTGGACGGTCCGGACGCCGCGGACGGTCCGGACGCCGCCGGCGGTGCGGGCGCGCCGGAAGGCGAGGTCCCGGTACCTGCGGACACCGCCCCCGGCGCCGGGGCGACCCGCCGCGGCTTCCTGGGGTCGGTCGCGGTGGCCACCCTCGCGCTGACGGCCCTGACGGTGGGCCAGACCGTGACCCCGCTGCGCGCCATCGCGCTGCTCGCCCCTCGTGACCCGTTCGACGGCCCGCAGGGCCTGACCGTCAACAAGACGGCCCGGGGCGCCCGGGTCGAGGAGCTGGCCACGGACCCGGACTGGGCGCTCGAGCTGGTCGGCCCGGCCGGTACCTCGCGCCTGAGCCGCGCCGAGCTGCTCGCCATGGCGCAGCACGAGGCGGTGCTGCCGATCGCCTGCGTCGAGGGCTGGAGCGCCTCGGCGCGGTGGAGCGGCGTCCGGCTGCGTGACCTGGCCACGCTCTGCGGCGGGCGGCCCGACGATCCCGTCCACGTGGTGAGCCTGCAACCAGCGGGCACGTCCTACTCGACGTCCGACCTGCCGGGCTCCTACGTCGCGCACGACGACACCCTCCTGGCGCTGACGCTGGCGGGCGAGGACCTCCACCTCGACCACGGCTTCCCGGCGCGCATCATCGTGCCGAACCGCCCGGGCGTGCTGCAGACCAAGTGGGTCTCGCGCCTCGTCGTGGGGAGCGCGGCATGAGCGCGGCGACGGTGTGGACACGCCGGGTGCTGGTCCTCGCCGGCACCGCAGCCGTGGCCTGGTGGGTCTGGCTGGCCCTCACGTCGGTACCGTCCCACTGGTGGCTGCCGTGGGGTGTGTGGCTGGCGGGTTCGGTGGCCCTCAACGACGCGATCATCGCCCCGCTCGTCATCGCGCTGGGCTGGCTGGTGCTCGTCCGGCTGCCGGCGCTCGCCCGCGACCGGTCGCGAGGCCGCGTCGTCGCCGACGGTCCCGGGCGCGTCCGGGCCGGCGTGGTCCTGCGCGGCGCCGTCCTGGTGCTCGGGACGCTCCTGCTGGTCTGGCTCGTGGCCCTCTGGAGCGCGGCGCGCTGACGGGTGCGTGGAAGGCCGGGCCGGTCTCCCCGGCCCGGCCTTTGACGTGTCCGGCTCAGAACGGCTCGGCGGCCGACGGTGTCCGCAACGACATCATCACGCGGCCCGCCAGCTCCCACTCCTGGGCCGTCGTGAGCCCCAGCTCCGCGCCGATCGCCCGCAGCACGCGGCTGCCCGCGCGCGCCCACGGCATCGGGCGGGAGCGCCGCCCGTCCTCGGCGTGCAGCACCAGCGGGCCGGACACGTCCGTGTCGGGGTCCGGGTCGGCCTCCACCAGCACGAGGCCGCCCGGCCGGGCGAGCTCGCGACACCGCCGCAGCAGGGCGCGCGGATCCCCGCCGATGCCGATGTTCCCGTCCGCCAGGAGCACTGTCCCCCACCGGCCCTCGCCGGGCACCGGCCCCTCGACGGCCCGGCGCAGGGCCACGGCACCGCGCGCGCGGGCGCGACGCACGGCGGCCCGCGACACGTCGATGCCGAGGGCGGGCACACCACGCGCCGCGAGCGCCGCGGCGAACCTGCCCGGACCGCAGCCCACGTCGAGCACCGGCCCCTCGCACAGGGCCACGATCGCCTCGTCGACGGCGTCCCGCTCGGCGGTCCAGGCCGCGACGTCCACCGGCGCGACGTGGGACAGGTGCACGGCGGTCACCGGCGAGCCGCCGAGCGCCGCCTCGAACAGGACGAGCGGGTTCACCGGGCGCTGGGCCTCGGCGGTCATCCGCGGCGCTCCGGCCCCGCGCCGGCCGGCACCCGGTGCGAGACCGCGGCCCACGCGCGCGCGAACTGCGTCCCGGGTGCGGCGCCGGCCACGGCCGCGGCGTCGGGCACGGTGTCGACGTCACGCAGGGGCGGCAGGAGCCGGACCCGCAGGCCCGCTCCGCGCAGCCGGTCGAGCTGCGCCTGACCCGTGACGGGTTCGGACATCGGGACGCCGTGGAACAGTGCGGGGTCCGGTCGGCGCAGGCCGACGGCCCAGTACCCGCCGTCGTCCGCCATGCCGAGCACCGCGTCGTGGCCGGCGAAGTCCACCGCGGGCAGGAGCGGGCCGAGCTGGGGCGTGTCCATGCCGACGAGCAGCGCGGGGCCCTGCTCGCCGTCGGGTCCGAGCACGTCGCCGAACGCCGCGGCGATCCGGCGGTCCAGCCCGCCGGAGGCCTGCGGGACCACCGTGACATCGGGCGGCACCCACGGCCCGGGGCGCCCGTCCAGCGCGAGCACGGTCCGCACCCCGGGCAGCGCGCGGACGGCGTCGAGCGTGTCCGCGAGCGCCGCCCGCGCCAGCCCGGCGGCCTCGGCCGCGGTGAGCCGGCCGATCAGGCGGGTCTTGACCTTGCCGGGCAGGGGTTCCTTGGCCAGCACCACGACGACCCGGGGCGGGGTGGGGCCGGTCACGAGGCGAGGACCTTCGACATGTCCTGGACGGCGTGCCAGGCGCCGAGCGGGGTGCCGGTCACCTTCGACCGGCCTCGCCGCATGCGGTAGGGCACGTCCACCTCCGCCACGAGCCAGCCGGCCTCGGCGGCCGCGACGAGCGTCTCCAGGGGGTAGCCGCTGCGCCGGTCGCGCAGGCCGAGGGCGAGCAGGGGTTCACGCCGGGCGGCGCGCATGGGCCCGATGTCGCGGACGGCGACGCCCGTACGGCGGCGTACGCGCCGGGCCAGCTCGGCGTTGGCCAGGCGCAGGTGCCAGGGCCAGGCGCCCGGCTCCGGGCGGCGGCGGCCGAGCACGAGGTCGGCCTGGCCATCGAGCACCGGGCCGGTGACGCGGGGCAGGTCCGCGGGGTCGAGGCTCGCGTCGGCGTCGCAGAACGCGACCACGTCCGCGGTCGCGGCCTCCAGCCCGGCGGCGCACGCGGCGCCGTACCCGCGCTGCTCGGCCCGGACCACGAGGGCGCCGTGCTCACGGGCGACCTCGGCGGACCCGTCGGTGGACCCGTTGTCCACCACCACCGCACGCACCCCGTCCGGGAGGCGGGGAAGCAGCCAGGCGAGGCCCTCGGCCTCGTCCAGGCAGGGCAGGACCAGGTCCACGGTCGGGTCGGGTGTCGGCAGCATGTCCTCGACGTTAGGCGCCGGACCTGCACGGAGGTACGCCGACCGACCTGACAGATACCTGACGTCCGATGCCGTGGGGCGGCCTGTCCCCGTCGTGCGGCCGGTCCGGCCCGGCACGCCGTGGCTATGGTTTCCGTATGACAAAGGTTCTCGTGGTGGACGACGACGCCCTGGTGGCCTCCAGCGTCGCCGCCTACCTCACCGCGGCCGGCCACGACCCGCGCACCGCGACCGACGCCGTGGAGGGCGAGCGTGCGTGGCGGACGTGGCAGCCGGACGCGGTGGTGCTCGACGTGCGCCTGCCGGGCAGCTCGGGCCTGGAGATGCTGACCCGGCGCCGGCGGGACGGCGACGCGACACCGGTGCTCCTGCTGTCGGGCCTGTCGAGTGCCGACGACCGGGTGGTCGGCCTGGAGCACGGGGCCGACGACTACGTGACCAAGCCGTTCGACGCCCGGGAGCTCGTGCTGCGCGTCGAGGCGCTGCTGCGCCGCGGACCGTTCGACGTGCAGCACGCGCCCGTGCGCCTGGAGGTGGGCGGGCTGGTGCTCGACGGTGCCTCGCGCACGGTCAGCTACCGGGGCCGCGTGGAGGAGCTGACGCCGCGGGAGTTCGCGCTGCTGAGCTTCCTCGCCCAGCGGCCCGGGCACCCGTTCGGCCGGCGGGAGCTCCTGCGCCGGGTCTGGGGCTGGTCGTTCGGCGACGACTCGACCGTGATGGTCCACGTGCGGCGGCTGCGCAGGAAGCTCGAGGACGATCCGGCCCGGCCCGCGCTGATCGTGAACCTGCGCGGCAGCGGGTACGCGCTGATGCCGGAGGCGGGTGCGCCCGTCGCCCCGGGCTCGACGGAGGCCGCGCGATGACCGACGTCCAGTTCATGGTGCTCGTCACCGTCGCGTGCTCGGTCGTGTCCGGCGTGGTGGGCATCGTCGCGATCCGGGTGGCCCGCCGCCTGTCGCTCATGCTCGCCCTGCTCCTGGCCGCGCTGATCCCGGTCGCCGCGGTGGTCGCGGCGCTGGCGGTCAACGTGTCGGCGATGTTCATCTCCCCGCACGACGCGTCGGTGGTCTGGCTCGTGCTCGGCACGGCGACCGTGCTGGAGGTGCTGCTCGCCCTGGCACTGGGCCGGATGGTGGGCCAGGAGGTGCTGCTGGTCGCCGACGGCGCGCGGCGGCTCGGTCAGGTGCCGTTCCCCGGCGAGGACGCCCCGCCCGCGGCATACCGCGCGGCGGTGCCCGCCCCGGAGACGGCCGAGCTGGCGGCGGTGATGGCCGAGCTGGAGGCGACGCGCGCCCGGCTGGACGCGTCCCGTGCCGCCGAGCGGGCGGCCCAGGACGCACGCCGGCAGGTGGTCGGCTTCGTCAGCCACGACCTGGTCTCGCCGTTGTCGGGCATCCGCGCGGCGACGGACGGGCTGCGGGACGGCGCGTTCCCGGACCCGACCACGGCGCTGGACGGCATCGCCGCGGCCGTGGACCGGATGTCCCGGATGATCAGTGACCTGGGCGAGCTGTCCCGCTCGGACGAGCTGCCCCGCCGGGCCGCCCCCGGGCCCGTGGACATGGGCTCGGTGCTCGAGGGCGTGCTGGCGCACGCCCGCCCGGCCGCGGCGGAGCACGGCGTGGAGCTCGCGGAGTCGGTGGCCGGGGCCGTCCGGGTGCAGGGCGACCGGGACGAGCTGAGCCGGGTGCTGGACAACCTGGTGTCCAACGCGATCCGGTCCAGCGGCCCGGGCGGCCGCGTGCTGGTGGGCGTCACGAGCCAGGACGGCTTCGCCCGGCTCTCGGTGCGCGACACCTGCGGCGGCATCCCCGACGACGAGGTGCCGCACATGTTCCGCGCGGGCTATCAGGGTGACAAGGCGGGCGGCTCGGGCCTGGGCCTCGCCTACGTCGACCGGGTGGTCGACGAGCACGGCGGCAAGGTGTCGGTGCGCAGCACCAGCGCGGGCTGCGACGTCGAGGTGCGGCTGCCCGCCGCCGAGTGAGGCGCGGGCCCGCCACCGGACGAGGCGCGCGGGTCAGGTCAGGGTGGCCAGCCCCTCGGCCAGCCCCACGCGGGCGCGCCAGCCCAGGGCCGCGGCCGCGGCCTCGCTCGACGCGGTGACGTGCCGCACGTCGCCGAGCCGGTAGCCGCCGGTCACCACGGGTTCCGGCCCCGCGAGGAGCTTCGAGGTGACCTGGGCCATCTCGCCCACGGTGGTCACCACCCCGGAGCCGATGTTCAGCGGCGTCACGTTCCCCGCCGTCTGGGGTGCGGCGACCGCCGCGACCACCGCGCGGGCCACGTCACCGACGTGGACGAAGTCCCGGCGCTGCTGCCCGTCCTCCAGGACCGTCGGGGCCTCGCCCCGCTCGACCGCCGCGCGGAACAGAGCCGCCACCCCGGCGTAGGGGGTGTCCCGGGGCATGCCCGGCCCGTAGACGTTGTGGAAGCGCAGCGCGGTCGCGCTGCCACCGGTCTGCCGTGCCCACGCCGCGAGCAGCGCCTCGCCGTGGGCCTTGGTCGCCGCGTACACGTTGCGCGGGTCGAGCCGCGCGTCCTCGCCGACCAGGCCGGGCCGCAGCGGCGCCGAGCACACCGTGCAGCGTGGTTCGAACAGCCCCGCCTCCAGGTCCTCGGCACGGCGCGGCGGCGGCGCCACCTGGCCGTGCTCACGGCAGTCGTAGCGCCCCTCGCCGTACACGACCATCGAGCTCGCGTACACGACGTGCGGCACCTGCGCGGCACGCAGCAGGACGGCGGTACCGAGGTCGTTGGAGGAGACGTAGTCGTCGATGTCTGCCAGCGACACCCCCAGGCCGACCTTCGCCGCGAGGTGCACCACCGCGTCGCATCCCGCGAGGACCCGCCCGACCACCTCCGGGTCGCGCACGTCGCCCACGACGGTGCGCCCGTCGACCACCGGCTCCCGGCCGTGGACGTCCTCGCGCAGCGAGTCCAGCACCACCACCTCGTCGCCGCGCCGGGTCAGCTCCGCGACCACCTCCCGGCCGATGAACCCGGCTCCTCCCGTCACCAGCACCCGCATCCTCGTCCCCTCTCGCACGACGTCCCGTTCGTGGTGTCTCGTTCGTGGTGTCTCGGTCCTGGTGTCGAGTCAACCGCCGGGGACCGGCCGGCGCGAGCGCCTGAACCTGACCATCTGCTGACGGCGCGGCCGCGGCGCCCCTCCGGCGGGGACGTCCGGCCTAGCCTGGGCAGCATGAGCGCACCCATCGGGATCATCGGCGGATCCGGCATGTACGAGCTGCTGACGGAGACGGAGCCGGTCCACGTCGACACCCCCTACGGCCCTCCGTCGGAGGCCCCGGCCCGGGGCGTGCTCGGCGGACGCGAGGTGGTGTTCCTGCCGCGGCACGGCGCCGACCACCGGTTCGCGCCCCACCGCGTCCCCTACCGGGCGAACCTCTGGGCACTGCGCGCGCTCGGCGTCCGCCAGGTCGTGACGTCGTGCGCGGTGGGCGGGCTCGTGCCGGAGCTGACCGCCGGGACGGTCGTCGTGCCCGACCAGGTGATCGACCGCACCTGGGACCGCGAGCACACCTACTACGACGTGGAGGGCCCCGTGGTCCACGTCCCGTTCGCCGACCCGTACTGCCCGCGCGGCCGGGCCGCCGCGGTCGCGGCGGCCCAGGCCGGCCCGCTGCCGGCCGTGGACGGCGGCACGATGGTCGTCATCCAGGGCCCGCGGTTCTCGTCGCGCGCGGAGTCGAGGCGCAACGCCCGCGACGGCGGGACGCTCGTCAACATGACCGCGATGCCCGAGACCGCGCTGGCCCGCGAGCTCGCCCTGTGCTGCACCACGCTCGCGCTCGTCACGGACGCGGACGCCGGCGTCGAGGGCGGCGAGCACGTCACGCAGGCGGCGGTGCTGGAGCTGTTCGCACAGAACGTCACGAAGCTCGCCGGCGTCCTGGAGGCCACGGTCGCGGCCCTGCCCGACGACGAGTGCACGTGCCACCAGGTGCTCGACGGCCAGAAGCTGCCGATCACCCTGCCCTGACCCCGGTCAGGACCGGATGAAGTCCAGCAGGTCGGCGTTGATGACGTCCGCGTGCGTGGTCGGCATGCCGTGCGGGAAGCCCTCGTAGGTCATCAGCGTGCCGTTCGGGAGCAGCTCGGCCGACTTCGGGCCCGCGTTGGCGTACGGGACGATCTGGTCGTCGTCGCCGTGCATCACCAGCACCGGCACGGTGATCGCGCGCAGGTCCTCCGTGAAGTCGGTCTCGGAGAAGGCGGCGATGCCGTCGTAGTGCGCCTTCGCGCCGCCCGCCATGCCCTGGCGCCACCAGTTGCGCACCAGCGGCTCGCGCGTCTCGACGCCGGGCCGGTTGAACCCGTAGAACGGCCCTGCCGGGAGGGCGTGGTAGAACTCGGCGCGGCTGGCGGCGAGCTGGGCCCGCAGGTCGTCGAACACGCTCTTCGGCAGCCCGTCGGGGTTCGCGTCGGTCTGCACCATGAGCGGCGGCACGGCGGCGATGATCGCCGCCTTGGCCACCCGGTCCGCACCGTGCCGGGCGATGTAGTGCACCACCTCGCCGCCGCCGGTGGAGTGCCCCACGTGCACGGCGTCGTGCAGGTCGAGGTACGTGGTCAGCGCGGCGAGGTCGGCGGCGTAGTGGTCCATGTCGTGGCCGTCCGCCACCTGCGTCGACCGGCCGTGTCCCCGCCGGTCGTGGGCGATCACGCGGTAGCCCTGCTGGAGGAAGAACAGCAGCTGGGCGTCCCAGTCGTCCGACGACAGGGGCCAGCCGTGGCTGAACACGATCGGCTGGCCGCTGCCCCAGTCCTTGTAGAAGATCTCGACACCGTCGTCCGTGACAATCTTGGGCACGTTCCCGTCTCCCTTCGCGGTGCGAGGCGCCACCTCGCCCGGCAAGGCTCCTCGGGGCCGACGGCGGCGCCGGTCCCGCCCCCTACGACAGGATCCGACGGCGCGGCGGTGCGCGCAGGGCGGGCGGGGTCACCGGGGCGAGAAACCCGGGTGATAAACCCGGGCGACGGAGCCGGGTGATGCGCCGGCAGAGCTCAGCCGCCGGCGATCTCCGCGGCCTGCGCCCGCCACCACGGCGTCTCGACGAAGCCCCGCTTGAGGTACAGCACCTCCAGCGACGCGTTCCAGCCCTCGACCCCGTCCAGCCGCGCGAGCGACCCGGTGATGAAGGCGTACAGCTCCTCCACCGTGGGCGTGATGATCTCGCAGAGCAGCGAGTTCTCGTCGAGCATCGCCGCCAGGTAGCGCACGAACGGGTACCTGGCCAGCTCGTGGGCCACGGCGTCGAGACGCGACGGCGCGACCTTGACCGTCATGAGGGCCTCGGCGCTCATGCCGAGCGCGGCGGAGGGCACGAGCGTGAGCAGGCTGATGCACTGGGTGGCACGCAGGCGCTCGAAACGGCGGCGGACGCTGGACTCGTTCATGCCGACCTCGTCGGCGATGCTCTGGAACGTGCGCCGCCCGTCGTCCCGGAGGGCGGCGATGATCTTGCGGTCCGCGGCGTCGAAGTGCTCGGGCGTGCACTCGGCGGGCTCGGCGGCCTCGGCCTCGTCGCCCTCGGCGGGCGGGCCGAGCAGCTCGCGGTAGAGCTGCCGCCCCCAGTCGAAGCTCACCTTGTACACGTGCAGGATCAGGTCGCTGCGCCAGCGCACCACGCCGGGCACCGACTGCACCTCCTGCAGGATGCGCGCGTGGTGCGCCGCACCGCCGCGCACCACCAGCTCGAGGATGACGTCGTACCCGCCGGTGACGATGGTGCAGAACCGGACGTCCGGGTTGGCGGCGAGCGCCGCGGCGACCTGGACCTGGGTGCCGGTCGCGCAGTTGATCCGCACCCAGAACGAGTCGGAGGGCCCGTCCGCGCCGAGGGCGGGCACGGCGGCCACCCGGACCACGCCGTCGGCCAGGAGCTGCTGCCCCCGGCGGGAGACGGTGGTGACGGAGCCGTCGACGGCCTCGGCGACGGCTCGCCAGCTCGCCCGCCCGTCGTGCTGCAGCGCGACGACGATGCGCTTGTCGAGGTCGTCGAGGTCCTCCAGGGCGGCGAGGTTCATGCGTGCGGGTACGTCTCGTGCAGGAAGTCGCGCACCACCCGGGTCCACTCCTCGGCCTCCTCGATCTGGGGCGAGTGACCGGACCGCTCGAAGACCGCGAGGCGGGCGTCCGGGATCAGCTCGGCGATGGTCTGCGAGCACGATACCGGGGTGATCCAGTCGGTCCGGCCCACGGTGACCAGTGTCGGGGCGGTGATGCCCGGGAGCTGGGGCTTGAGGTCGTAGGCGGGGAGGTTCACCGAGAACGCGTAGTTGTGCGCCTGGTAGCGGTAGGGGGTGGCCTGGACCTTGCGCTCGACGGCGGCAGGGTCGTACACGTAGTCGTACAGCGGCAGGATCTCGCGCCAGCAGTCGCGCAGGTCGTCGTCGTCCCGGACGCGGCCCTGGTCGATGCGGTCGAACTTCTCCATGTCGACGGTGACCCGGTCGGACGCGAGCGCGTTCTCCCGCGCCAGGTGGGCGTTGCCGTTGTCGGGCGACGTGTCGCGCAGCACCACGGCCGCCACCCGCCCGGGGTACCGGATCGCGTACTCCATGGCCATGAACCCGCCGTAGGAACCGCCGGCGATCGCGACCCGCTCGGCCCCGGCCCACTCCCGCAGCGCGTCCAGGTCGGCGGCCCACTGCTCGTGGCTGAACGTGCCGGAGCCCTCGGACTCGCCGCTGCCGCGGGCGTCGAACACGACCACGCGGTACTCGTCGGCGAGGCGGCCGAAGCTGGCCCGGGGCTCGGCCCGCGAGCCGAGACCCGGCGCGCCGTGATGGGTGAGGATCACGGGTGCGTCCTCGGGCCCGAGCACCTCGACGGCGAGCTCGTTGCCGTTGATCTCGACGCGCTGGGCGGTGCTGGTGGCGGCGGCGAACTCGGGCGAGACGTCGTCGGGCATGGTGGGGTCCTCTCGTCGTGGGGCGGGGTGCGGGCAGGGTGCAGGCAGGGTGCGGGCCGGCTCAGACCGGGATGACGCAGTCGTCGAGCGCCCGGGGGTAGGTGGTCAGCGGCTGCGACCCGGTGGCGGTGACGACCATGCTGTCGCTGATGCGGTAGCCGGCATGGCCGGGCATGTACAGGCCGGGCTCGTTGGAGACGACCATGCCCGCCTCGAGGGGCGTCTCGTCGCCGTCCTCCAGCCACGGCGGCTCGTGCATGCCGAGGCCGATCCCGTGACCCTGCCGGTGGCGCAGGTACTCGCCCAGCCCGGCGTCCCGGATCACGCCCAGGCAGCGGGCGTTGCTGGCCGCGCAGGGGACGCCCGGAGCGATCGCCCGGCCGCCCTCGGCCTGCGCGCGGCGCACCGTGTCGTGGTACCGGCGCTGGTCGGCGGTGGGTTCACCGAGCACGAACGTGCGCTCCCCCTCCACGAACCGGCCGCCGACGGCACAGCCGAGCGAGAGCATGAAGGTGTCCCCCGGACGCAGCCGGTACCCCGAGGGCAGACCGTGCGGGATGGCCGAGTTGGGGCCGGCGTACACGAGCCCGCCGGCGAGCGGTGAGACCACCACGACGTCGTCGTGCTCGGCGTACATCGTGGCCGTGCCCACCGAGGTGACGTGCCGCACGAGCTCCTGCTCGCTCGGCAGGTCGCCGCCCGCCGCGACGGCCTCGGTCACGAGGGCGACGCCGGCGGTCAGCATCAGGTCGGTGATCCGCGCCGCCTCGCGGTGCAGCGCCAGCTCCTCGGGCAGCTTGCGGTACCGGGCGCGGGTGACCAGCTCAGTGGGTACCCACTGCGCCGCCGTGAACGCGCCCTGGGCGAGCGCGAGACGGTGCTGGGTGATCAGCGTCGTCACACCCAGGCGCCCCCGGAGGTGCCCGGCGGCCCGGGCCAACGGTGCGAACGGGTTCTCCACGCCGGGGTACTCGGCGTAGGACACGATCTCCGCCCGGGCGTGCTGCTCCTGCGCGTGCTGTCGTTCCAGCTCCGGGACCAGCAGCACGGCGGAGCCCTCGGGACGCAGGAGCACGGCCACGGGCCGCTCCCCCGGGTGGTGGAAGAAGCCGGTCAGGTAGGCGACGTCCTCCGGGTCGTCGGTGAGCACCGCGTCCAGGTCCTGCGCGCGAAGGCGGTCGCGGACGCCGTCCTGCAGCCGGTCCAGGACGTCGGCCGGGAGGCGCTGCCGGAAGCGGGCCGGGGTGCCGGTCGTCGTCGTCATCGGTCCTGGTTCCTCGGGTTGCGGGCGTCGTTGTACGCGATGGACAGGAGCGTGGCGGAGAGCACGAGCGCGAGGATGGCCAGGGACGGGAACAGCGTGAGCCACCACGCGCTGACCATCGAGCCCGACTGCTGGGCCTCGTAGAGGATCCGGCCCCACGACCACGTGGTCGGGTCGCCCAGGCCGAGGAAGGCGAGCCCTGCGGCCGAGAGCACCGCTCGTGAGGCGGTCACCACCACGGAGACCACGACCACCGGGGTGACGGCGGGCACCACGTGCCGGCCGATGATCCAGGCCGCGTCGCGTGTCATGAGCCGTGCGGCGTCCACGTAGGGCAGGCCCACCACGGCCAGGGCCTGGGAGCGCACCAGCCGGGTCACCTCGGGCCAGGAGAACGCCGCGACGACCAGGATGATCGTGGTGGTGCTGGGCCCGGCGAGCGCGGCCACGAGGATCATGAGCGGGAGCACCGGCAGCGACAGGGTCAGGTCCACCAGTACCCCGACCACCGCGTCGACCCGGCGGAAGTAGGCCCCGACGACGGCCACCAGCGTGCCGAACGCGATGGCGATGGCGGAGGCCGCCACCGCCACCAGCACGGACTGGCGGGTGCCCCAGACCACCTCCGCGAGCACGTCCCGGCCCAGCGCGTCGGTGCCGAAGGGGTGCGCGCCGCCCGGTGGCCGCAGCACGTCCGGGCCGTAGCTGGCCGGCGGCGCGGACAGGACCGGCGCCAGCACGCTGACCAGCACGATCAGCGCCAGGACGACCAGGGAGAACATGCCGAGCGGCTGGCGGCGGAAGGCGCGCCAGGTGGCACTGCCGGCGCGGCGGGCACGGGCCGGGTCCTCCCCCGCGGCGGCGGGCGCCATCGGCTCGCCCAGGGGTTCGCCGGCGAGGGAGGGTTCGGGCAGCGGCGGCCCGGACAGGGCCGGGCCGGGGATCGGTGCGGTCACGATGCCTTCACTCTCGGGTCGAGGAAGCCGTAGGCGATGTCGGTGAGCATGTTCGCCGCCACGACCGTCACGGCCAGCAGGAGGAACGCGCCCTGGAGCACGGGGAAGTCGAGCTGGGTCACGGCCTCGTAGATGCCTCGGCCGATGCCGGGGTAGGCGAACACCGTCTCGGTGAGGACCGCCCCGCCCACCAGGAACCCGAGCTGGAGCCCGATGAGCGTGGTGGTGGGCAGCAGCGCGTTGCGCAGCGCGTGCTTCCAGAGGATGCGGCGCGGCGAGAGCCCGTTGGCACGCGCGAGGGTCACGTAGTCGTCGCCCAGCGCGTCGACCAGCGCGGCGCGCATGGTCAGCACGTACGGCCCGAGCTGGACCAGCGTGAGCGAGACGGCGGGCAGCACGAGATGGGACAGCACCGACCCGTACCACTGGAAGCCGTACACGTCCTGGTCGTAGGCACCCCCGATGGGGAACCAGCCCAGCCCGAGGCCGAACAGGAACAGCAGCACGATGCCGACGCTGGGCACGAACAGGGACTGCCCGGTGACACCGATCACCTGGACCACACGGTCCCACGTGCGGCCCTTGGCCGACGCGGCGAGCGCACCGAGCGGCACGCCGATCACGACGGTGAGCGCCAGGGCCGTGACCGTGAGCAGCAGCGTCCACGGCAGCCGGTGCAGGAGCACGTCCAGCACCGGCACCGACTGGGTGAACGACGTACCGAGGTCGCCCTGCAGGAGCTGTCCCAGGTACAGCACGTACTGGACGGGCAGCGGCTGGTCGAGGCCGTACTGGACGAGCAGGGCCGCCCGCGCCTCCTCGGTCATGTTCGTGCTCGCCACGGCGAGCGCGGGGTCGCCCGGCAGCAGGCGCAGGAGCAGGAAGGTCACGGTCACGGCGAACCAGATCGTCAGCACTCCCCGGCCGAGACGACGCAGGACGAACAGGGTGAGAGACACGCGGGCGGCCTTTCTGGTCGGATCCGGTCGGCGGCTACTGGCCGGAGACCCGGTAGGCGGACGCCACGGACTGCGCGTGGACGACGGACAGCAGCTCGCTGGGCTTGATCACGAAGCCGTCCCAGTCGGAGCTGTAGGCCATGTACAGGTTCTGCGTGTACATGATGTTGTCGTAGACCTGCTCGTGGACCAGGGCCGCGGCCTCCCGCATGACCTCCACCTTCTCGTCGGTGTCCGGCGTGACGGCCGCCCGGGCGACGAGCTCGTTCAGCTCGGGGTCGTCCACGTGGGTGTAGTTGATGGCACCGCCGGGCAGGTAGGACAGCGTGAAGTTGGTGACCGGGTCGTCCATGATGGCGAAGTTCCCGGCGTAGATGTCGTAGTCGCCCTCGTCGGTCCGGGCCAGGTAGGTGTTGCGCTCCAGGCCCTCCAGCTCGATGGTGATGCCGGCCTCGGCCGCGCTGTCCTTGACGAGCTGCGCCCACTGGCTGGTCACGCTGTCCTGCAGCGAGTACAGCAGGCGGAAGGAGACGGGGAACATGCCGTCGGCGTCCGCCGTGTACCCGGCGTCCTCCAGGAGCGAGCGCGACAGCTCGGGGTCGAACTCGTACTCGGTCAGGGAGTCGTCGTGGTACTGGGACAGCACGGGCATCAGCGGGCTGGACCCGGTCGAGTCGGCCTGCCCCTGGAGCACCACCTCGCGGATGGTCTCGTAGTCGGCCGCGTGCGCCAGCGCCTGGCGCACCTCGGTCTTCGCCAGGTCCGGGTGGTCCATGTTGTAGACCATGTGCGCGTAGCCGAGCCCGGGCACCTCGGCGATCTCGATGCCGTCGGTGCCCCGCAGCTGCTCCACCTGGGCGGGCGGCAGGGCGTTCGCGATGACGTCGACCTCGCCGCTCTGCAGCGCCAGGATCTCGGTGTTGACGTCCGGGTAGACGCGGTAGACCACACGTGCCGGGACGGGAGTGCCGCCCTCGACCAGCGGGTAGTCCTGCTCGGTGCGCTCCAGGGTGTAGCTCTGCCCGGCCTGCACGTCGGTCAGCACGTACGGCCCGGCGCTGACCCAGCCGTCCTCGCCGTCGTTCGCGAACTCGGCGACCGACCCGGCCGGCTCGAAGACGTGCTGCGGCACGATGTTGCCCCAGAACCCGATCTCCTCGATCACGGACGTGTCAGGTTCGGTGAGCGTGACCTCGACACGCGTGGGCGAGACCGCCTCGGCGGACTCGACGTGCCCCATCTGGCCGTAGAACGTCCCGGCGGGCGCGTCCTGCTTGACCGCGTTCAGGGTCCAGGCGACGTCGTCGGCCGTGAGGGGCTCGCCGTCGCTCCAGGTGAAGTCGTCCCGGATCTCGTAGAACCCGGTGGTCTCGTCCACGTAGCCCCAGTCGGTGGCGAGGGCGGCCTCCTTGCTGCCGTCGTCCGCGATGGAGAGCAGGTGGGGGTACATGAGGTTGGTGACCCAGTAGTCGCTGCGGCTGTTGCCGATCAGCGGGTTGTAGTTGACCACGTCGGTGGTCGTGGCGATGGTCAGCGTGTCGTCGCCCGCCTCGGCGGGCGCCCCGCTCCCCTCCCCCTCGGACGACGGCGCCTGCGGCGCGCACGCGGCCAGCGCGAGCGCACCGGCGACGGCGGCGCCGGCCAGGCTCAGTCTTCGCAGCTTCATCAGATCCAGACCTCCTCGAGGACACGCAGGGTGTTGCCGCCGACGACGGCGCGGATCTCGTCGTCGGACCAGCCGTGCTTGACCAGCCAGCCGATGATGTTGAAGAACTCCTCGGCCGGGTTCTCGACGCCGTCGACGTACTCGACCTTGTCGTAGTCCACGTGGCCGTGGGCCTGGGAGATGGAGAGGTTGGACGAGAAGGCGTCGTGCAGGCCCACGTGGTCGCCGAACAGGGTGTCGGGGCCGAACGTGACGTGCTCGATGCCCACGAGGTCCACGCAGTACTGGAAGTGGTCCATCACCGACTCCAGCGAGTGCCGGGGGTGCTTCGGCGAGAGCGTGGTGTGGGGCGCGGCCTCGATGCCGATGACGCCGCCGCGGCGGGCGCACTCGACGATGGTCTCGTCGGTCTTCATCCGGTTGGTGGGCCACAGGCCGCGGGCGCCGGCGTGCGTGATGAACACGGGCTTGGTGGACGCCTTGATGGTGTCCAGGCAGGTGCGGTCCCCGGAGTGCGAGATGTCTATGGCGATGCCGAGCTTGTTCATGCGTGCCACGGCCCGCTCGCCGAAGTAGGTCAGGCCGCCGTCGCCCCGCTCCTTGAGGCCCGAGCCGAGCGTGTTCGCCTCGGAGTAGGCGATGCCCATCATGCGCACCCCGAACCCGTAGAGGACGTCCAGCCGGTCCACCTCGTTCTCGATCATGGTCGCCGCCTCCAGCGAGAAGACGTGGGCGATCCGCCCGGTCTCCTGCGCGTGGCGGATGTCCCGCAGGGTCTCGCCCTTGACCACGAAGTCCTGGTGGGCCAGGTCGGCCATGCGGACGCCGAGGTCGAAGAGCACGTCCTGGTACTTCCACCCGGCATCGCTCGAGATGCAGCAGGTGCCGTCCATCCCGTTGTCGAACACGGCGGTCAGGCCGGAGCGGCTCAGCCCCTCGTAGCCGGTGCTCTCCCGGCCCTGCCGGATGTATCCGCGCAGGTCGCCCATGTCCTGGGGGAAGACCTGGAGGTGGTCGTGCAGGGAGATGACGGTCTCCTGCTCCAGGAGGCGCGCGGTGCGCTCCGTCTCGCTCGTGGTCAGGTCGAGCCCGGCATAGGCGGGCACGCGGCCGACCTGCTGCGCGAGCTCGAAGGCGCGGTAGTCGACGTCGGGCTCCAGGTAGTCGTAGGCCCGGTATCCCGCGTACTGCTTCGCTGGCTCCAGCACTGCTGCCTCCTCGTAACAAACCGGCGTGGGTGACCTCACCGTCGCGACTATCCGGCGCTGCTGTCAATCCTGGTGGGTTAATCCGGCTCAAGAATTCACGTGAGCGAAACATCCGGTGACGCCGGGCAGGGCACCATGGGTGACATGACACGCAGCTCCGACGGCCCCGACCCCGTGCTCCGCGTCCGTGGCCTCGACATCGGGTTCCGGTCCGGCGCGCACGTCACCCCGGTGGTGAGCGGCCTCGACCTCGACGTCCGCCCGGGTGAGCTCGTGGCCCT
The DNA here is from genome assembly GCF_049532985.1 of Promicromonospora sp. MS192. Classification (GTDB taxonomy): domain Bacteria; phylum Actinomycetota; class Actinomycetes; order Actinomycetales; family Cellulomonadaceae; genus Promicromonospora. The sequence continues at coordinate 3,263,039 of NZ_CP186693.1, forward strand.
CCTGGGCGAGTCCGGCTCGGGCAAGACCGTGACCGCACGCGCCGTGCTCGGCATCCAGGACCCGGCCGCGACCGTCTCGGCCCGCGAGCTCGTCGTGGGCGGCACGGACCTGCTCACGTGCACCGAGGAGGAGCGGCGCGCGCTGCGGGGCGAACGCATGAGCATGGTGCTCCAGGACGCGCTCTCCAGCCTCAACCCCGTCCTGACCGTGGGCGACCAGATCGGCGAGATCTTCCGCGTGCACCGCGGACTGGGCCGCCGGCAGGCACGCGAACGGGCCGTCGAGCTGCTCGACCTGGTCGGCATCGCCGCGCCCGGCACCCGGGTGGACGACTACCCGCACCAGTTCTCCGGCGGCATGCGGCAGCGCATCCTCATCGCGATGGCGATCGCGCTGGAGCCGGACCTGCTGGTCGCCGACGAGCCGACCACCGCCCTCGACGTCACCGTGCAGGCGCAGATCCTGCGCCTGCTGCACGACCTGCGCGGCCGGCTCGGCATGGGGGTGCTGCTCATCACGCACGACATCGGCGTCGTCACCGAGGTCGCCGACCGCCTCGCCGTGATGCGCGACGGCGTGGTGGTGGAGCAGGGGGACGCCGACGCGGTCTTCGCCGCGCCGAGCGCGCCGTACACCAGGACGCTGCTGGGCTCGGTCCCGCGCGCCGGCACGGCGCGCGTGCTGGAACCGCCGCCCGCGCAGCCCGACGACGCACCCGCACGTGCCGACGACGTGGTGCTGGAGGTGAGCGGCCTGGGCCGTACCTTCCACGGCGGGTCGCCGCTGGCCCGGCGCACCGTCCGCGCCGTGGACGGTGTGGACCTCGTGCTGCGCCGGGGCGAGACGCTCGGCGTGGTCGGGGAGTCCGGCAGCGGCAAGTCGACGCTGGCCCGGATGGTCGTCGGGCTGGAGAGCGCCGACCAGGGCACGGTCCGCTACCACGGGCAGGACGTCACGCGGCGCGCCCGGGGCCGGCGGCCCGCGCCCCGGACCGGTACCCAGATGGTGTTCCAGGACCCGTACACCTCGCTCGACCCGCGCATGCGGGTGCGGGACATCGTCGCCGAACCGCTCGTGGTGACCCGTACCGGTACCGCCGCCTCCCGGCGCGACCGCGTCGCGGAGCTGCTGGAGCTCGTCGGGCTGCGCCCCGACGTCATGGACCGGTTCCCGCACCAGTTCTCCGGCGGGCAGCGGCAGCGCATCGGGATCGCGCGGGCGCTGATGCGCGACCCCGACGTGCTGGTCTGCGACGAACCCGTCTCCGCCCTGGACGTGACCATCCAGGCGCAGGTCACCAGCCTGCTCGTCGACCTCCAGGACCGGCTCGGCCTGTCGATCCTGTTCATCTCGCACGACCTGTCGGTGGTGCGCAACCTCGCCCACCGCGTGCTGGTGATGTATCGCGGCACCGCGGTCGAGACGGGAGACGTGGAGCAGATCTTCGACCGGCCCGGGCACCCGTACACGCGCGAGCTGCTCGCCTCGGTGCCGCCGCTCACCCGCGCCGAGCGCGGGCGGCTGACGGCCGCCTGACCCGGCGGCCATCATCGCGCCGAAGGGGAATGTCGACGTAGGAATCCCTCAAGGTGTCGATCGTCAGAGCGAGAGTTGCTGCCCGATGACCGTCTCGGCGTGACGTCGCATGGGTGCAGCGATCTCGGGGTGTTCACCGTCTTCGACGAGGCGGAGGTACTTGATCGCGGCGATGAGCTGGGCGACCCCGCCGGAGTAGGTGTCGAGCACGCCAGCGAACTCGGTGCGCGCTCGTGCCTCGATGTCGGGGTGCAGGACCGCCGAGCAGGCGAGGTGGGCGGCGTCGTACCCGGCCGGGGCCCAGCCCCAGCACTCCCAGTCCAGGATCGTCAGATCCGGTGCCGTGAGGTTGCCGAAGTGCAGGTCGCCGTGGGCGACCTGCCAGTGGATCCGGTCTCGGTCGATCTCAACGCCGAACCATGCGCGGAGCGAGGCTTCGAAGCGGCGTGGGTTGATGGCCATGCGGTCCGTCGTGGCGATACGTCGCAGGGGTTCCAACCCGGCACGGAGGTTGGCCCACCAGACGTCGGGCAGGTCGACGTCGTGGTCCAGGACGAGCCCGGTCCCCACCGTGGGTCGGTCGATGTAGGTGAGCAGGTCTGCCCGTACGTTCAGGGCGCCGTCAGCCCACTCCACGGACCGCAGCAAGTGCGGCATCGGGATGTCTTCGAACGGTCCACCTGTCGCGGTGGCGATGCCGTCCCACATGTCGCCCATGGCCCACTCCAGACTCTGGGCGGCGACCCGGAGCCAGGCGGGACCCGAGGTCCGCGCACCAGTCGTGCCGTTGTAGCGACCTGCGGCTGCAGGGCCTTCGACGGTCACGCCAAACCGGTCGGCCGCCTGGGTCAGATATCTCGTGAGCCGGTCGCTGTCGGGCTCCATCCCGCGCCCTCCGTTCGCCGATCTGTAGTGCTGCTGGCGCAACCACGTGTCGAGGTCCGATGCCCGCTGTGGGTACGGCACGATGTTGGCATGACACGCACCCGCACCGCTGGTGGACCCTACGTGCGTGAAGCGCGCGCGGACCAGCTCCCGGACGAGGGCTGGCCGTTCACGATCCCCGCCGTCCGCGCTCTGGCCGACGGTGATGCGCTGGACCTCGACCACCCGGTCACGTTGCTGTGCGGCGATAACGGGAGTGGCAAGTCCACGATCCTCGAAGCGATCGCTGATGCAGCCGGCCTGAACGCCGAGGGCGGGTCTCGCAACTTCCAGTTCAGCACCCGCACCACAGAGGTGCCGCTGGCCGAGCATCTTCGCTTGGTCCGGCACCCAGGCCGGCGTCCTCGCGACGGGTTCTTCCTGCGTGCCGAGTCGTACTTCAACGTTGCCTCCGAGATCGAACGTCTCCACGACGAGCCGGACACACCGCCCCTGCTGCCCGTCTACGGTGGCATCTCCCCGCACGAGCGGTCGCACGGTGAGTCGTTCCTCGACCTGGTGACCCACCGGTTCGGCACGAGCGGGCTCTACCTGCTCGATGAGCCAGAGGCGGCGCTGTCGGCCACGGGCTGTCTCGCGCTGCTGGCACGCGTCGCCGAACTGGCCGAGCAGGGGTCGCAGTTCATCATCGCGACCCACTCACCGATCCTGCTGGCCATCCCCCGCGCGGTAATCCACCAGCTCGACGACTCGGGCTACTCGCGCATCGACTACGACGACGCGCTCCCGGTGGTCACGATGCGCGCGTTCCTGGCCGACCCGGGGCGGTTCGTGCACCGCCTCCGGGCCGACTGACCCGCGGGCCGGTCACTGGAAGTAGGGCCAGCACCGACCATCCGGCGCGCACGGCGAACAGCTCGGACCGCACTTGGGTGAGCACGTCGGGTTGCAGTTCGCCGGAGCGCACGAGGGCGCGCACGTCGGCTCGCAGCGATGCGGCGCGCACGTGGGGTTGCAGTTCGGGTTGCACCCCGACGGGCTCACACCGAACGCGTCCTGGAGTTCCGCGGTGCGGCGCGCGAGCTCCTGTCCCGCCAGCACGTCGGCCAGGGCCGTGTCCTGGACGTTCCCGACCGGCATCCACCTGGTGAAGACACACGGCCAGACGGCGCCGTTGGGTCCGATCGCCAGGACTCCGTCACCGCAGTTGCCGCACAGCTCGGCGACCGTGGCGTCCCGGTCGCGGATGCCACGTCCGACCTGGCGTAGGTGGTCGACACCGACGTCCGCGACGCCGAGGGCTTCCAGCTCGGCTGTGGCAGCCTGGACGTTCTGGTCGTCCAGCATGCCGATGATCCCGGCCCGCAACGGGACACCGTGAGCGATCGCCTTGGTGATGTTCGCCTTCGTACGAGCGTGGGTGTTGCGGCGCGTGATGAGCAGGTGCTGCTTCGGATCGGTGGTGTACCAGGAGCAGGCCAGCCGGACCCCGGGCCGAGTGAACGTGTCCCACATGCGATCGGAGACATGAACGAGGTTGGAGAAGACCTCCACCTCCAGGCCCTGGTCCAGGGCGTACTCGACCAGCAGCGCCAGATCAGGGTGCAGGGTGGGTTCGCCGTCGATGAACTGCACCATCTGCACGCCCAAGTCGGCGCACTGGTCGATCACTCCCAGCCAGTCGCTGCTTTCCATGACGCCATGAGTCCCATCGGGACCCGACTCGGCATAGCAGTGGACGCACTCCAGTTGGCACTTGCCGGTGATCTCCAGCCAGACGAAGTTCAGGTTCGTCTGTCGCGTGGTGCCGGACGCGGGCTCGGTCGTTGCGGTCATCTGTTCCTCCAGGTTGGTATCGGTAGTGCCTGGGGGTGCGGGCTGGGACCGGGACGATGGTCCCAGCCCGCCTGAGGGGCGCCCGTCAGGGGTGGACGGGCTTGCGGCCGGGCGCTGCTGCGGGGAGGTGCAGGGGTCCGGGGGTGCGCACCGGGCCGCAAGATCGGGAAGTCAGGAGATCGTGAGAGGCAGCTCGAACCCTGCCGGTCCGTCACCGATGACGCTGCGCCACTGAGCCCGACGGCGGCCCTCGTCCCCGCGAGGGAATGGCAGGCCGGCCTCCAGCGCGGCGGTTTCGATCGCGCGCATGGTGGTGCCGACGCCGGACGGGATCGGCGCGTGCCTCACCCAGTGACCTGTCTGGAGCGTCCAGACCTCGCATCGGGACAGATCCGTCCCGGTGCCGTGCCACACGCGCAGGACGGCCGGTCCTGGCGCGGTGCGCTCGCCGACCGTGATCTGTCCGGCCAGCGGCGAGAGCGAACCGTCGATGGCCGGGACGAGGGAGGCCAGCACCGGCAGTACCCCTGCCTGGTCGATGGTGCCGGTGGTCTCGTCGGCGGCGCTGCGCACGATCGCTGGCGCGTGGCCCATCGCGACCGAGCGCCCGGCCCACGCCAGCATCGTCAGATCGTTGACACCGTCCCCGACGGCCACGGTGCGCTCAGCGGGGATGCGCAGGTGCTGGCGTATGCCGTCGAGCGCAGCCGCCTTGTTCACGCCGCGGGCCGCGATGTCGAGCCAGTCAGGCCCCATCGCAGTGACCGTTGCGCCGACGGAGTGCAGCGCGTCGGTGTACCGGCGGATGCCCGGCGCGATGAGCACGAGCCGGGTGACGGGCTGAGCGGTGAGGTCGTCCATCGTGACCAGCTTCTGCTGCCCGTTGAGATCCCCGGGCTCGAACGGCTCGCTGGTCCTCCAGCCCCACCCGACCTCTTCCACCGCGGCCCGCACCTCTGGGACGAGGCCGGTGGCGTGGCGGATCACAGGACCGGGGTCGAAGGTCCGGCCCTCCACCACGTCGTACCCCGACGGCGCGGACCGGTCCAGCCGGACGGTCAGGGCGCCGTTGGAGCCGACCGCCCACCCATCGGTCAGACCCAACCGGGTAGCGACCGGCAGCAGACCGACCAGCGACCGCCCCGACGCGGGCACGATCTCGTGTCCGGCAGCACGCGCCAGGTCCAGAGCCTCCACGGTCCCGGACGGAATCCGGCCGTCATCCACCAGAGTCCCGTCGATATCGAGCGCCACGAGGGTCTGCGCACACGTCAGTGTCGCGGCGTTCATCGGGCCACCACCTGGCGCAGCACCGACCGGACCTGGACCTCCATGCCGTCCACCAAGCCCGTCCAGAGGGTGTGTCCCGGTACGAACATCCGATGGTCCAGCGGAAGGTCGCAGCCCAGTGTGCGGGCGATCTCCTCGCCGTCGTCAAGGTTCACTGGATGGAGGCTGATGCGATCGCGGGTGTAGGTCACCAGTTCGACCCGCCCTGGGCCGATCGTGGTGAGGACCGCTGCCACGACGTCGAGCGCTACGAGCAGGGAAGTGTCCATCGGCGCCGGAGCCTCTCGGACCGTGGGCATCATGTTGGGTGTCATGGCAACTCCGGTGCTTGGTCCGTCCAAGTGGACGTATGGCAAGTTGAGCTGCCAGTTCATCGGTGTCGGGCATTGTCGACAAGCGCCCGAACACCATGCCGACATGCCACCGACAGGAGCCGCGGGAACCCCGAGAGAAGAGTGGCGTTCTTGGAGGTCTACGGTGCGTCCCTGATCGACGCGTGAAGTCACCGACCCATCTTGGAGTCGGCCAGCCCACGTTCCTGGTGGGTGGGCCTAGGCTCACGAAGTCTGGGCGGGCGATGCCCTCAGTGATTGCCGCTGGTCGCGGGAATCTTGCATTCGAGGATGCCGCCGAGACACGTGATGGTGAATTCCCCGTACTCATCAAGATGTTCCCGGAGCAGGGATTCAGCCGCTTTCACGGTGTCGTGGAACGGGATGCCGGTCTTGTTGGCGAAGGACTCGTAGGACGCCAGATGGTTGATGACCGGCCCGGTCGAGGTGACGCGGATCGTCCCTGGAAGTTCATGGACCTGGACGGAGCCGAAGTATCTGCCCAGCATCTCCGGTGCCGCGTTCAAGGAGAATCTGCGGGACAGCGATATTCGTTCGGGCGGGTCAGGAGTGCCAAGAACGTGGGACGCGGCACGGCGCCAGAGGTCGTCGAGTTCGCTCTTGTCCTCGATCGCGTTGGTGGACACGAATGCCGTTCCCGACGGATCGAGAACCCGGGCCAGCTCCCGGACCCCGGCCTCGACGTCTTCGACGTGATACAGCATGTGCATGGCCAGCACGACCTCCGCGGAGGCCGCTGCAAACGGCAGGTGTGCGGCGTCAGCGACGACCGCCGGCGAACCCACTGCACCCAGGATCCCGGGTGCGATGTCGATTGCGATGACCGCAGCGCGCGGGAACTGCCCTCGGAACCGCGATGTGTAGCGGCCGTTGCCGCACCCGACGTCCAGGACCACCGTCGGGTCCGCGTCACTGAGACGTTCAAGCACGATGCCGGGCAGGTCGTAGGTCGGTGTCTGGAAGTCATAGAGCCGTTGCCGGGACTGGAGGTACCGGTCGTCGGCGTACGCACTCTTCGCGATGACCGACCTGTCCGAGGTTGGCTGACCGCCGCTGTTCACGACCCGCCACCCAGCTGCATGGGACTGCGGTCAGGGAGAGCGTGCAGCTCCACAAGTTCTTGCCGTAGCTCGATCGCGAGAGCGCTGCGTAGGTATCGCCGTGCGACCAATGCCCCCTCCAGCTCAGCGAGGCGCTTTCTGATGCTGGCAGTTCGGTGGTGGTCGGGAGCTGCCAGGACGGGCTGGACCATGGATACCGCCCCGTCCAGATCGCCCGTTGCGAGGTGTGCAGCGGTGAGGTCGAGGTAGGCGGCCAGGATGTCCGGCCCGACGACTTGCCCACCTGAGCGTTCGAGTTCAAGTTCGACTGCTCGGTTGCTCTGCTCGATGGCTTGTGGAATGTCCTGATGGTTGGCGAGAGAGAGCAGCGCCGTGCCCGCGTAACCTGCCTGCTTGCGTTCGGGAAAGGTGAAAAGCCCGCTATCAGTGCTTGCGTCCCCGGGATTCCCGATGACCCGTGCCCTGGCTTGCTCGGCAGAGTTGATCGCGCTCAGGGTGGCGGATCGGTTTCCTGCCTTGCCCTGGGAGCGCGCCAACAGCCCTGGGAGGCGAACGGTGATGGTGCCACTCGTGGCGTGGTCCATGCCGTCGACCGCGAGCGCAGCAGCGTGTGCATAGTTGCCGTTCCAGTAGGCAACGAGTGATTGGACGCTCCGGACCCAGCCGAGGAAATTGGGATGCCCGGCGGCTTGCGCGCACAGCCATGCGACGTTTGCAATCGCTTGTGCACCAGCGTAGTTTCCGTGGTCCATCAATAGATGAGCGGCAAGCCCCGTGATCTGCGCGGCCTGGAGATGTAGGTGCCGCGTTTGCTCGGGAAAGCGATTGCGTTCGATCATGGCGAAGACCGAACGTTGCAGCAACGCTAGATCTCGCCTCATCAGTTCTGGCGGCACAGAGCCAAAACGCTCCGAGAGTCGTCGGATCTCCAGGTCGGTGAACTCCAGGGCTTCTGGAGCTATGGCACTTCCGGCCAGCGCCGAAGCGAAACGCGTGGCCTCTAGGATCTCGTCGGCGGGCTCCGCCTGAGAAAGTGGAGCATGTGACGTCGAGTTCGGCGCTGGCCCCTCAGGGCCACGCGCGATGGCCCTGGCCCCATTTCGCTCGGAGAGGCGAGAACGAGCGTTCCGCACATCGCTCTGCCTCTGCGCCACCACTGCGCCATTGACCTTGCGGTAGGCAGCAAGAAGCTCACCTTGGGCACCGAGCGCCCGATCGCACTCTGCCCAGAATCTCTCCTCGGGAAACTGACGCCCAGTCTCGGTGTTCGCGATCGACGAGCGCGACGAACGGACCTGCCCCTCAGCGATCAGCTGCTGCTGACTCCAGCCCTTCGCATCCCGCAGGTCAGCCAGCATCAGGCCGAGATCTGCCTTCATCCGAGCGATAGCACCAGAATCCATTGCGGTCCTCCCGAGGTCCGCCCTGCCCTCACCACGACCAACGGGGCTCCACATGGCGTCGGTCAGTACCCTGACCGTGAACGGCGCGCCCGCATTCAGCACCGTGCAAACACACAGACAGTACGACGTGGTGCCGGAGCAGTCGACCCCGCCCGTAGGTTCAGCACGGCGCTCTGGACAACTCCCGGACCACGATGCGATGGCCTCGCAGCCCACGAGAAGCCCACAAGGTGTCCGGCCGCAGCCGGACCTTGCCGGCCGGCATCAGAGAGAACGGCTTGTTTCCAGCAGCCGCAGGTGGCCATTCTCATCGCCTCATGCTCGAATGTGAGAGCCACTGGTACATGGTACTGCTGCCCGACGGGCGGATGACAAAGGAGAGCTCATGAACTGGTCACGCAGACGAGCGGCGTCCGGAGTAGTGGCCTTGCTATCAGGGATTCTCGTGGTCGGGCTGAGTGTGACGGCACATGCCGTGCCTGCTGGTTCGGAGGCGCTGGGTTCCAGGGCTGCCGAACAAACAGCGGCCATGATGCGGGAACTGGAGTATCAGGTCATCATCGACGACGCGGCGGGCAATATCACGGTGCAGGAGGACGGAACGATCGTCCAAAGGATCGGAGATCAGCAGATGGTCCTTGACCAGGATGGCTCCTGGAGCATCGGCGATATCCCCGAGAACCGCGCAATCACCGGTGCAGCATGGGTCAGCGGTTGTGCGGGATCATTTGGTGGTGTGATCAAGGTGCGCAACTATTTGCAGAGCGGAGCGACTCAGACATGCTCGGAGGGCGCATATCCACAGTGGATCAGGTTCCAGTTGCGCAGCACCTGCTCGGGTCCTCTTTGCATCCGGTTCAGCAACGAGACCGGCAAGATTCGGAGTAACAACGGTCTGGGCTACTCACGAGTCGCGAACGTGACCTATACCGAGCGCTGCAAGTCGTCAGGGAAGCGCAAGTACTCCCAAGTCGTGTGGCCCGCAGGTAGGGGCGTCGAGTTCGGTCCGGTGGTTGACCGCAAGGAACCGGTCGTCGCCTGTGACCTCAACGCGTGATCGACAGGCGCTCGGGGCACACAAGGTGCCTTGGCACAGACGTCAGATGACCCAGATTGCCTGCCCCTGACGGTCAAGCAGCGGTGAATCGTGCAGGCCCAGGATCGACCGGACCCACCCGATCGACAGCCCGCCTGCTGTCGCGATCTCATCGTCGCTGGCGCCGAGCGAGTGAGCTTCCCGGACCAGCGCTCCCGTGGTCGCGACCGCGGAGGCGTCCATCTGCTCGCCATGGCGCTCACGCTCAGCACCTAGTCGGCCCAGCGCTTCCTCTGCATCCGATCCCATGCTTCGACGATACTCGCCAGAGTTGGGCGATGCTCCCCGATGAGCAATCGGGACAAAATCCATGGATCGGTGGCATCCGCCAGGACGCCTCTGACTTGTGCTACGGCGACTGCTCATCCGAGTACGTCCGGGCACCGCCACGCCCGCCTCCCGGCCGAAGTCGGCCGTGGCCAGCACCGCCGAGCCGGGCAGGTCCAGGCCCTCGTCTGCGAGCACGTCGCGCACACCCTGGAGTCGAAGCACCCCGGGCCCCGGCGTCGGGCCGTGCTCCGTACCCACGAAGGCGAACCGGCGGCGACCGGCGGCGATCAGGTGGGTGGCGACCTCGCGGGCCGCGGCCCGGCTGTCGATGAAGACCTGGTCGAACGCGTCGCCCCGGGTGTGCTCGCCCAGCAGGACCGTCGGCGTCGTGGGCCGCAGGTCGGCCAGGTCGTCGCTGGTCAGCGCCACCGGGCAGATCAGGGTGCCCCCGATCCCGCGGTGCGGGTGCCCGGTCGCCACGCGCTGCTCCTGCTCGACGGCGCCGTCCGTCTCCTCGATGACCACCGTGCGCCCGAGCTCGCGCGCCCGGCGGATGACCGTGTGCGCGAGCGCGGAGTAGTAGGGCGAGCGGATGTCCGGCAGGGCGAGCTGGATCACGTCGGACGTACCGCTGCGGAGCTGGCGGCCCACCACCGACGGTACGTAGCCGACCTCGGCGACCGCCACCTCGACCCGCTCCCGGATCGGGGCGGCGACGCTCGCCCGGCCGTGCAGCACGTTCGACACCGTGCTGGGCGACACCCCGGCCTGCCGGGCGACGTCCTTCACCGTCGCGGGCCGCCCGCGCGTCGAGGCCGTCATGCGCCCATGATCACACAGGCCAGGGCCGCGCTACTCCTTCACCGACCCGGCCGTCAGGCCCTCCACGATCCAGCGGCTCGCCACCGCGAACAGCACCATGGTGGGCAGGATCGTGAGCACCGCCGCGGCCGACATCGGGCCCCAGGCGATGTTGAACGTCGAGATGAACCCGTTGAGCGCCGCCGGGATGGTCTTGGTGGCGTCGGAGTTCAGCAGGACGACGGACAGGAACAGCTCGTTCCAGCAGTTCACGAAGTTGAAGATGAACGCCGCGGCGATCCCCGGGGCCATCACCGGCACGAGCACGCGGAACAGCGCGCCCAGGCGCGAGCACCCGTCGATCATCGCTGCCTCCTCCAGCGCGTCGGGCATGTTCTCGAAGAACCCCCGCAGCATCACGGTGGAGAACGGGATGCACATGGCCACGTAGACCAGGGCCAGCCCCGGCCGGGTGTCGACCAGTCCCAGGTCGGACAGCATCGCGTACAGGGGCCCGAGCGCGATGAACGCCGGGATCATCTGGGTGAGCAGGAACGCCCCGAGCACCGCACCCTTGCCGCGGAACTCGAACCGCGCCAGCACGTAGGCGCTGAGCAGGGCGATCAGCGTCGCCGTGCCCCCGGCCAGCAGCGCGACCGTCAGCGAGTTGCCGATGAAGGTGCCGAAGCTCGACGTGGCGAACAGGTCGGTGTAGTTGGCCGTGGACGGTTCGGACGGCCAGTACTCCAGCGGCCACCGGTTGATGGACCCGGGCGCCTTGAAGGACGTGACCACCACCCAGTAGAGCGGGAAGAGCGTGACGACCAGCCACAGCGCGAGTCCCGCGACCCGGACGACGCGCCCCGTCATCGCTGGTTCACCCGCTTCATGGCCACGAGGTAGAACGCGCAGAACACGAACAGCACCACCATGACGGCCAGGCCGATCGCGCTCGCCAGGCCGTAGGAGCCCTGCTGCGTGTACTCGATCATCCAGGTGGTCACGATGTGCGTGCGTCCCGCGGGGCCGCCGGCCGTCATCGCATAGATGATCTCGGGCGAGTTGAACGTCCAGATCGCCCGGAGCAGCACGGTGAGCGCGAGCGTGGTCCAGATGTACGGGATCACGATCGAGAAGAGCCGGCGCACGGTCCCGGCGCCGTCGATGGCGGCGGCCTCCAGCACCTCGTCGGGCACCGACTGGAGCGCGGCGAGGATCATGATCGCGAAGAACGTCACGCCGTACCAGACGTTGGCGACGATGACGGCGACCATGGCCAGCGTCGGGTCGGCGAGCCACGGCAGGGGCGCGTCCACGAGGCCCGCCTTCATCAGCAGGTCGTTCACGACGCCGAACTCCGCGTTGAACATCCAGCGGAAGAGCATGCCCACCAGGAAGCCGGAGACCGCCCACGGGTAGAACACCAGCGCCTGGTAGAGCCCGCGGAAGCGGAACCGGCGCCACAGCGCCAGGGCCACCAGGAACCCGATCACGAGCTGCGGCACGATCGAGCCCACGACCCACACCACGGTGTTCCCCGCGACGACGGGGAACACCGGGTCCCCCAGGATGGTGAGGAAGTTGCCCAGCCCCACCCAGGGCGTGGAGGTGAGGTCCCACAGGTTCCAGTCCCGGAACGCCATCTGCGCGCCCTGGAGCATGGGGAAGTACGTGAACCAGCAGACGAGGACGATGGCCGGAGCGAGGAACCCGAGGATCGTCAGCGCGTGCCGGAGCCCGAAGGGCGTACGACGCCGGGGCACGCGTGGCGCACCGGCACGCGGCGGACGGACGGCGGTGGCGGTCACGTCAGCTCTCCGACGCGTACTTCTCGGTCCAGAACGTGTCCCACTCCCCGAGCAGCTCGCTCGTGGTCATGTCGCCCAGCAGCACGGCCTGCAGGTCCTGGTCGGCCTTCTGCTCCCACTCGGTCCACCAGCTCACGCCGCGCGGCTGCACCACGTTGACGTACGTCTCCGGGTCCTCGGTCATGGTCACGTAGCTCGACCACGGGCCCTCGGAGTAGAACGGGTCCTCCCCCGCGCCGTCGATGATCGGCACCAGGCTGTTCTCCTGCGCGAACCGGGTGGCCGGCTCCGCGCCCGACAGGAACTCGACCAGGTCGGCCGCCTCGGCCTGGTGCTCGCTCGCCTCCGCGACGCCCCAGCCCGCGGTGGCCAGCGGCTGCGCCGCCTTGCCGGTGGGGCCGGTCAGCAGCGGCGCGGTGGACCACTGGTCCTCGGTGACGGTCGTCGACTGCGACACCGTGGCGATGACCTCCGGGTCCTGGAGCAGGAACGCCGTGGAGCCGTTGGTGAAGCCCTCGACCATCTCGGGGTAGCCCCACGACACGGCGGACGGCGGCGACGCCTGGTCGAACAGGGCGAAGTAGGTGTCGACGGCGTCCTGCGCCTCGGGCGCCGAGAAGATGGTGGCCCCGTCCTGCAGCAGGTAGGCGTTCTCCACGTCGAGGTCGTCGATCGTGTACGCCTCCACGGCGGCCACCACGTTGCTGAACCCGTTCTGGCCGCCGCGGAACGCGTAGCCGTAGGTGTTCTGTCCCGGGTCCTGGATGGCGGTGGCCTGCTCCAGCAGGTCGTCCCACGACGCCGGCGGGCCGTCGAAGCCCGCCTCCTCGACGAGGTCGGTGCGGTAGAACAGCGACAGCCCGTAGAAGCCGTACGGCACGTAGTAGCGGGCGCCGTCGGGCGCGGTCACGGCCTGCGCGTTGTCGGTCAGGTCGTCCCAGCCCGCCCACTGCGGGGCCTCGTCGGACAGGTCGTGCAGCCAGCCGTTGTTGCTGAACGCCCCGACGGTGCTGTCGCGGACCTCCAGCACGTCCACGCCGCGGCCGGACTGGAGCATCTGCTGGAGCTTCTGGTCGGCCTGGTCGGTGGGCGGGGACACCAGGTCGACGGTGACGCCCGGGTTCTCCGCCTCGAACTCGTCCAGCAGCTCGCGGATGAGCGCGGTGCGGGCCGGGTTGGTCAGGCTCTCGACCATCTGCAGGCGGACGGTCCCGTCGGCGGCGGACCCGCCTCCGGAACACGCGGTGAGGGCGAGCAGGCCGATCGTGGCCAGGCTCGCGGTGACGGCAGCTCGGGTGCGGTGCACGGGCGCACCTCTCCTTCTTCTCGGTCGGTGTGGTGTCACTGGCCCCGGCGTTCGTCGGCGAACGCCAGGATCTGGGGTACGGCGCGCTCGACGAACGCCTCGAAGTCGCGCGGCTCGGTGTACAGGTGCGCCGAGAGGCGCAGGTAGCCCACGCCGCCGAAGCTCGTGAAGGCCGACTCGACGCCGGCCAGGTCGAGCAGGCGCAGGCGCAGCTCGTCGGCGTCCGTCCGGTCCCGTCCGAGACCGTCCGGGAGCCGGATCAGGCGCATCGCGGGCACGGGCATGCCGACGTCGGTGGCCACGGGTCCGTCGACATGGGGCTGGAGGGCCGCGCCGATGACGTCCACGCCGTGGTCGGCGAGCGCCGCCATGGTCTCGCGCGCCCGGGCCCAGCCGTGCTCCCGCTCGACGAACCGGACGGCGTGCGGGGAGGCGAGGTAGGCGGTCGCGTCCAGGGTGCCCTGGGAGTCGAACCGCTCCGGGTAGGGCTCCTCGGCGCCCCAGGAGTCGATGAGCGGCCAGAGGTCGTCACGGTCGGCGGCCCGGGTGACGAGCAGCGCGGACCCGCGCGGCGCGCAGGGCCACTTGTGCAGGTTGCCGAACCACCAGTCGCCGCCCGCGGCGGCGGCCGCGTCGGGGACGAGGCCGGGCGCGTGCGCGCCGTCCACGAGCACGCGGGCGCCGCGTTCGTGGGCGACCTGCGTGATCCGGGCGGTCGGGAGCAGACGGGCGGTGGGCGAGGTGATCTGGTCGACGACGACGAGGCGCACCGTGCCGGTGAGCTCGGCCCGGAACCTCTCGACGACCTCGTCCTCCGTCGCCGCGAGCGGCACGGCGACCGTGCGGACGCGGGCACCGGTGCGCCGGGCGAGCCGGTGGGCGCCCATGGTGACTGCGCCGTAGCCGTGGTCGGTGACCAGGATCTCGTCGCCGGGCGCGAGCCGCAGGGAGTTGAGCACCACGGTCGCGGCCGCCGAGGCGTTGGGCACGAACGCCGTGTCCTCGGCCCGGGCACCCACGAACGGCGCGATCTCGTGGCGGGCGGCGGCGATGAGCTCGGGCGTCCGGGGAAACCAGGCGACAGGGCTGAGGTCGGCCTGCCGCCGCAGCTCCTCCTGGTGGCGCCCCACCTCGACGGGGACGGCGCCGTAGGAGCCGTGGTTGAGGTGCACGACGGTGTCGTCCAGCGGCCACGCGTCCCGGGCCGGCCGGCCGGACGCGAGCCGGACGGGCACCGGTGCGGTGGTGGTGTGCACCTGGTCCATCGACCCTCCCTCGGGTAGTTGTCGGACAACCATGGCAGGCCAGGCAGCACAAGGCCAGAGATTCCTGGCAAATGACACAGATCTGTAGGACAGGTTTTACGGGGGCGAAATGTCCGCGGCGGCAGGGAGAACCTGACATGCTGGAGGGATGCACGAGGTGAGCGCGGTCGAGACGGCACTGCACGGGGTCCGCACCCTGATCGCCGACGGCTCCCTCCAGCCGGGTGACCGGCTGCCCAGCGAGGGCGAGCTGAGCGAGCGGCTCGGTGTCTCGCGCGGCTCGATCCGCGAGGCGATCCGCACGCTCTCGGCCCTGGGCGTGGTCGAGACGCGCCGCGGGGCCGGGACGTTCGTGGGCGAGCTGCGCGCCGCCGACATGATCCGGACGCTCACCCTCACGGTCGGCCTGCTGCCGCTGGAGTCGATCCTCGAGCTCTACGAGCTGCGCCGCGTGCTGGAGGCGCATGCCGTGGCCCTGTCGGCGGCGCGCTGCGACGACACCACGCTGACCCGGCTGGCGGACCTCCTCGACCGGCTGGAGGCGAGCGAGGACGTCGACGAGCAGTCGGCGCTCGACCACGAGTTCCACATGGGAATCGTGCGGCTGTGCGGCAACGAGTCGCTGGCGTCCCTGGTGTCGGTGCTCCGGTCCCGGTCGCGCGCCTACCCGGTGCTCACCCCGGACACCAAGCGGGTCTCCGACGCGGGCCACCGCGCGATCCTGCGCGCGCTGACGGCACGCGACCCCGTCGCGGCGTCGGTGGCCGCGGCGGCGCACGTCACGCAGAGCGAGGTGTGGCTGCGCGAGCGCCGTCCGGCGCCGGACCCGGTGGACTGACCCCGGGCCGACCGGGGCGCACGGCCCCGGCGTGGGTCAGGCCCGGCCGTCCGCGGCGCCGACCTGGTGGAACGCACGGTCGAAGTGCACCAGGGCGCGTCCGCCGTCCCGGGCGGACGCGTGCACGGCGACGACCCGGCCGACGAGCAGCACGTGGTCACCCGCCTCGACCTCGGTCCAGGTCTCGCACTCCAGCACGTGCCGCGCGTCCTCGGTCAGCAGGGGGACGCCGGCCCGGCCCGCGCCCACGACCCGGCCGATGAACTTGTCCGGGGCCTTGGAGGCGAACACGGCGGCGACGTCCTCGCGGTCGTGCGCCAGCACGTGCACCGCGAACCGCCGCGCCGCACGTAGCGGCGCCAGGGTGCGGCTGGTCCGGCCCACCCCGACGGCGACCAGCGGCGGGTCGAGGCTCACGCTCATCACGGCGGTGGTCGTCAGGCCGGCGGGGACGCCGCCCGCCGTCGTCGTGACCACGCACACGCCGCTCGCCAGCCCGGCCATCGCGTCCCGGAAGCCGTCGGCGACGGACCCCCCGCGCGATGTTGATGACATCAACATACGTCCATCGTCGGTGCTCGATGTTTCGCGTGGATCACTCCGGCGGACGCGTTCTGTTACGTCTGCCGCCGGCCTCGGTAAACCCCCTCCGACCGGCGCAATCGCCTAGCATCAAGGCATGCATCAGGGCACGGACGCGCGCGCCGACCAGGAGACCGATCCGCTCGGCCGCTCGGTCGCCCGGCTGGGGCAGCGGATCCGCGCGCTCCGGCACTCGCAGCGTCTGACGCTCGTCCAGCTCGCCGAGGCCACCGGACTCTCGCACTCGTTCCTCAGCCAGGTGGAGCGGGGGCGGGCACGGCTGAGCATGTCGTCCCTGTTCCGCGTCGCGACGACGCTCGGCACCACCCAGCAGCTCCTGCTCGCCGAGGGCACGGCACCGCCCGCGGGCAGCACGCCGGTCGTGCGGCGCACCGACGAGGGGTCGGCGGCGTCGGCGGGCGGGGGCACGGTCCGTGCCCTCGCCCCCGCCGGGGACCGCCCGTTCGACCCCATGGAGTACACGGGCACGTCACGCGAACCGGGGCCGTACTGGGCCCACGACGAGGACGAGTTCGTCTACGTGGTCGAGGGCGAGGTGCTGCTCGACCTCGACGGCACGCTGGAGCAGGTGGGCCCGGGCGACTCGGCCTTCTACCGCGCCGGGACCCGCCACCGCTGGGCCAGTGCCGACGGCGGCGCCTACCGGCTGCTGGTGGTCAAGCAGCGACTCGCGCCAGACGCCGGCTGAGCCCGCGCGCCACCGCGCGCTCGTCGGCGGTCACCAGCCGGCCGTCCCGCACCACGACGCGCCCGCCCACGACGACGTGCCGCGGCCGACGGCCGGGCGCGGCCCAGAGCAGGCCCGCGACCGGGTCGGCCACGCCGGCGTCGGCCACGCCGGAGACGTCCCACACGCACAGGTCGCCGGCGGACCCCGGCGCGATCCGGCCGAGCTCGGGCCTGCCGAGCCCGTCCGCCGCGCCCGCCGTGGCGGCGTCCAGCACCTCGCGCGCCGCGAGCTGGCGGCCCACCAGCGCCGAGACCTGCATCGCCAGGCGGGCGTCCGCGAGCAGGTGGCCGGCGTCGTTCGAGCCGCCACCGCTCGTACCGAGGCCCACGGTGACCCCGGCCGCCAGCAGCCGTGCGACCGGCGCGACGCCCCAGCCCATCGGCACGTCGCACCCGGGGGCGTGCGTCGCGGACGCCCCGGACGCCGCCACCCGGTCGATCTCCTCGTCGGTGACGTCGCACAGGTGCGCCACCGTCACGTCGGGTGCGAGCCAGCCCCACTCGTCCAGCAGGTCGAGCGGCCGCCGGCCGTACCGCTCCAGCGCGACCGCGACGTCGACCTGCTCGTTGGCCTGCGTACGCCGCCGCAGCCCGCGCTGCTGGGCCACCTCCGCGAGCAGCCGGAACGTCGCCTCGCCGTCGCTGTGGACGCCGGCCGGGCCGACGGCGACCTGCACGCGGCCGTCGGCGCGCACGCCGCCCGGCGCGCCACCCACCAGCGCGTCGGCGACGGCGTCCGCGCTCAGCGCCGCCGTCTCGGCGTCGTCGCCCGCGGTGCCCCGCACCAGGACGAGGCGCGCCCCGAGGTCGTCCGCCGCGGCGGCCGTCGCGCGCGCGAGGTCGGCGGTGGCGGCCGGGTCGAGCCCCGCCGGCCATGTGAGGTGGTGGTCGGCGACGGTCGTGACCCCGCTGAGCAGGGCCTCCGCCAGCCCGGCGCGGGCCGCCGCGCCCACGAGCCCCGCGTCGACCCCGGCGCGCCGGTAGGCGGCGGCCATCAGCGCGAGCCAGTCGCGCATGGGGACGCCGCGGGTGCCGGGCAGCGTACGGAACGCCGTCTGGAGCAGGTGGTGGTGCGCGTTCACCAGCCCCGGCGTGACCACGCAGCCGGTCGCGTCGAGCACCTCGACGCCGGTGTCGGACGAGGCGCCGAATGCCTGCGGGGCACCGGCGCCGTCCGCACCGGTGCGGATCTCCAGCACCCGTCCGTCCGCGCCGATCACGATGTCGCCCCCGGGCTCCTCCGCACCGGACCACGGCCCGGCGGCCGGGCCGCCGGGCTTGGCACCCGCCCCCTGTGCGGGGGTGCCCGACCCGTCCGCCCGGGCACCCGGACCCGTGCGTACCGCGAGCGCCCCGCGCACGACCAGGCGCGGCACGGCACGGTCCGCGACCAGGCGCGGGGCGGCCGCGTCCGTGACCGGACGCGACACGGCCCCGCTCTCGTCCGGCGGCGACCCCGCACCGGCCTCGCTCACTCGCGGTCCCGGGCGCCGAGCGCGCTCGCGCCGTCGGCCGGCGTCGTGAACCGGGACGCCTCGACGAGCGTCCGCGCGAGCTGCGCGACCGCACGCTCGAACAGCTCCTTGCCGGCCTCGGCGGTGGCGGTGGTCGGGTCGCCCACGTGGCCGTCGGGACCGAAGTCGCTCGACAGCCAGCCGAACGACGTGGGCCGGCCGAAGCCGATCTGCTCGTAGGCGAGCAGGCCCTCGGGCACGCGGCGTTCCGCGAGGTCCATGTGGACCAGTCCGGGGCGCAGGTGCAACATGAGGGAGGTCTCGCCGTGGCCGCCGTGCACGCCGAGCCCGTGCTCGTCGCCGGAGGCCGGGACGCCGCCCTGGTCGCGCGGCATCGAGACGTGCGCGAAGAACGTGCGCAGCCCGAACCGGCGCCGCAGCTCCCGGTTGGCGACCTGGCCGAGCGCGGAGTTGCCGCCGTGCCCGTTGACGAACATCAGCCGCGTGATGCCCGACGCGGCGAGCGAGCGGCCGACGTCGACCAGGACGCGCATGAGCGTGTCCCACGAGAGCCAGACCGTGCCGGGGAACCCGGCGTGCTCGTCCGACTTCGTGTACGCGAGCGGCTCCAGCAGCACGACGGACGCCGCGCCGGAGGCAGCGACCGACTCGACGGCGGCCGACGCCGCCTCGGTGGCCGTCACCAGGTCGGTCGAGACCGGCAGGTGGGGCCCGTGCTGCTCGATCGCCCCGAGCGGGAGCACCGCGACGGTGTCGGGGGGCAGGGACTCGATCTGCCGCCAGGTGAGGTCGGCGAACCGCGGGGCGGCCATCAGCGCACCCCGATGTTGACGCGGGTGTCCACGGGCGGGGCGTCGACCAGCTTGCCGGGGTTGAGCAGACCCTTCGGGTCCATGGTGCGGGCGGTCTCGCGGGCGAGGTCCACGTTGCGGTCCACGTACCACTGGTGCGGCGAGTGCACGCCGAGACCCAGCGCCTCCAGCCGCTCGATCCCCGCGAGCGTGTGCTCCTCGGAGACGTAGTCCGCGACGACCATCGCCAGGGGCGCCCTGCCCATGAGCTCCAGGTGGAGGTGCACGTCGCCGTCGTAGACCGCGCGGACGTCGTCCGGGCGCTCCCAGTGAGCGAGGCCGCCGGTCTCCATGTGGAACCACGTGTGCTCGGGGTGCGCCTTCTGCAGGTAGTACACGGGGTGGTTGTAGGACATCGAGGAGAGCTTGTCCGTCTCCGCGTAGTCCGCGAGCGTGGCCACGACGTCGCCGCCGGCGGCGACCACGCGCGCCTCGATCTCCGCCACGGTCGACGCCTCGGCGATCACGCGCAGGCTGTGCCGTGCGGCATCGAGCGGCACGGGCGCGGGCAGGCTCGGCACGAGGGCCGGCGGGTCCGCCGACGCCAGCCGGGGCAGCACGGGCAGGTCGAGCAGCGAGCGGTGCACGCTCGTCATCGACGCCCAGTCGTCGAAGGCGGCGTAGACGGCCACCCAGTCGCGGGCCGGGTCCGTGGCGATCTCCAGCTCCACGATCACGCCCGTCACGCCGTAGACGTGCACGTACGGCGTCACGTCCGGGCCCGACACCGTGAAGGTGGTCCCGCTGCCGTCCATGGGCGCCACCGTGACAGACAGCACGAAGCCGTCGGAGGTGGACCCGTGCTCGATCGTGCCGGTGCCGGCCGATCCCCCGCCGACGAACCCGCCGATGGTCGAGCCCTTGGTGGACGGGTAGATCCAGATGTCGCGGCCGGCCGCGCGCGCCGCGACGTCGATCGCGGTGATCTTCGCGCCCGCCCCTGCGGTCACCGTGCCCGAGTCGTTGACCCGGATGGTGTCCAGGCCGCGCAGGTCCAGCACGAAGCCGCCGTCGAACGGCGTCGCCTGGCCGTAGTTGCCGGTGCCCGAGCCGCGGGGCGTCACCGGGACGTCGTGCTCGTAGGCGATCCGCAGCACCTCGGCGACCTCCGCCGCCGAGCGGGGGCGGACGACGGCGTCGGGCAGGTACCGCCCGGCCGGCACCTTCTCCTGGAGCACGGGTGACATGCGGGACCAGTCGGAGGACGTCTTGAGCAGCAGCTCGGGGTCGGTGGAGACGAGGTCGGGGCCGAGCCGGGCGGCGATCTCGTCCGCGGCGCGCGCCGCCCGCTCGGGGCCGGCCGGAGTGCCGGCGGGGGTGGTGGTCGTCATGGTCAGCTCCCCATCGAGATCGAGTCGTCGGTGAACTCGTTGGTGTACAGGGACTCCGGGTCGATGTCGGCGGAGTCGATCTGGCCGGCGTCGACGAGGATCGGGCCGAAGGTGTCCACGATCTCGGCCATGCGGTCGGGGTCGATGCGGCCGAACACGCCGGAGGCCGGGTCGTCGGTGACGAGGTCGAGGTCCTTCATCGTCTGCACCGAGTAGTCCGCCACCCCGAGCGAGTAGGTCCAGCCCGTCTGGTACTGGTCCACGAGGTCGACGATCAGCTCGTTCGTGGCCTCCGGGTCGTCGAGGTAGTCGAGCTGCGCCTGCTGCATGATCGGCACCAGCTTGGCGAGGCAGTCGGCGTTCTCCTCGACCTTGTCGGCGCGCACGGCGAGCGCCTCGGGGTAGACCGAGTAGCCGACGTCGGACAGGAGCTGGTACCCCACGGGCTTGCCCCACTGCGGGATCTCGTTCTCGTAGATGTAGGGCTCCGCCGTGGCGAACCCTTGCTGCAGGATCGCGGGGTCGGAGACGAACCGCTGCGGCGTGCCCTCGTAGCTGAGGTCGATCTGAGCGTCCTCGATGATGTCCTGCGAGGCCAGCAGACGCGGGAAGACGTCGCCCGCCGACACGAGCGGGTCGCCGCCCGCGGCCGCCTCCTCGATGGTGGTCGCGCCGTCGTGGCTGGCCGGGTCCCACATGACGATCTGCGGGCTCACGGTGAGCTGGGAGGCCACGGTGACGACGGGGTTGTCGGCCAGGGCGGTGATCTGGGCGTCGGTGGTGACGGCGCCGAGCATGATCGAGTCGTCCAGGTACATGAGCGACGGCACGGGCTGGAAGTTGACGTTCGGTCCGCCGGGGCGCACCTCGACGTCCACCCCCGTGTCGACGCCCTGGGCGACGAGGGAGCCGGTGACCGACTTGGCCTCGGTGTCCACGGTGCTGTCGGGGCCGACCAGGGAGTACATCGCGCCGTGCTCGGCCTCGGGCTGCCAGTCCTGCTGCAGCACGACGGTCTCGGGGCACACACCGGACAGGTCGAGCGGCCCGTCGGCCTCGGCGGCGGGCACGTCGATCGGGGCCGCGCCGCCCGCCTGGTCGGCGGTGCCGCCGCCGCAGGCGGTCAGGACGAGGAGCGGGACGGCGGACAGCGCGACCAGGGCGAGGTGTCGGGGTCTGGCGAGGAACATGGGGACTCCTGGGTTGGGTGGGGCGTGGGGGCGCGGTGGGACCACCCGGTGCGTGGGGGACGCACCGGGCGGGGGTCGTGACGGGCGG
Organism: Promicromonospora sp. MS192; assembly: GCF_049532985.1. Taxonomy (GTDB): domain Bacteria; phylum Actinomycetota; class Actinomycetes; order Actinomycetales; family Cellulomonadaceae; genus Promicromonospora. Next base: position 3,285,055 of record NZ_CP186693.1, read on the forward strand.
GCGCGGGTCGGTGTCAGGCCCCGCGTCCGTACCAGCGGCCGATGACGGCCCGGTCGAGGGCGGCGAACACGGAGAACACCACGACGCCGAACAGGGCGGTCAGGATGATGGCCATGAACAGGGCGTCCATGTTCAGCCGCAGCGTGTAGGTGCGCAGCAGACCGCCGATGCCGGGCGAGCCCTGCTGGAAGAAGAAGTCGCCGACGATCGCGCCGATCACGCTCAGGCCCGCCGCGTTGCGCAGGCCCGTGAAGATCGACGGCAGCGCCGCCGGGAACTGGAGCTTGAGGAGCCGCTGCGCACGGGTGGCGCGGTTCAGGGTGAACAGGTCGTGCGCGGCCGCCGAGGCGGACTGGAGCCCGAACAGGGTGTTCGCGATCATCGGGAACAGGGCGATGATCACGCACACCACGATGCGGGCGCTGAACCCGTAGCCCATCCAGATCCCGATGAGCGGCGTGAGGGCGAGGATGGGGATGGTCTGCAGGATCACCGCGTACGGGTAGAGCACCTTCTCGACCCAGCCCGCCTGCGCCATGACGACGGCGTACCCGATGCCGAGCACGACGGCGATCCCGAGCCCGGACAGCGCCACGCCGACGGTCTGCCACAGCGCGTCGAGCATGGGCACCATGACGTTCGGGTTGCCGAGCGTGGTGCCGAGCACCTGGTGCAGCGGGGGCAGCAGGAACCGGCGCTCGGGGCTGAGCACCAGGTAGGTCACGGCGTACCAGACGGCGACGATGCCCCCGACGGCGGCGAGCAGCGGCCCGACCCGGCTCCCGGCGGCGAGCAGCCGCCGCCGGGCCGACGACGTCCGGGCGACCGGGCGCGGTGCGGCCTCGTCCCGGGGGCGCGCGGTGCGCTCCTGCACCGTCGCGGCGCTCACGAGTGCTCCCCGAGGGCCGCGGAGACCTCACCGGTGAGCGCGGCGAAGCCGGCGTCGTACCGGAGCTCGGGTGGGCGGGGGTAGGACCAGGGCACGGGGATGTCGGCCACCACCCTGCCGGGTCGCCCGCTCATCACGACGACGCGCGTGGACAGGTAGACCGCCTCCGACACCGAGTGCGTGATGAACAGGCCGGCGAAGCTCTTGAGCTGGAAGAGGCTCTGCAGCTCGGTCTGCATGCGCAGCCGGGTGATCTCGTCGAGGGCGCCGAACGGCTCGTCGAACAGCGCGAGGTCCGGCTCGGCGACCAGCGCGCGGGCGATCGACACCCGCATCCGCATGCCACCGGAGAGCTGGCGCGGGTGCTGCTTCTCGAAGCCGGACAGCCCCACGAGGTCGAGGGCCTCCTGCGCGCGGCGCCGCCGGTCGGGCTTCGCGGCGCCGCGCAGCTCGCCGACCAGCTCGACGTTGCGCAGCGCGCTGCGCCACTCCAGGAGCGTCGGTTCCTGGAAGACGTAGGACGTCGAGGTGGCGTTCACCTCGATGCTGCCACCGGTCACGTGGTCCAGCCCGGAGGCCAGGCGCAGCAGGGTGGACTTGCCGCACCCGGACGGGCCGACGACGGAGACGAACTCCCCGGCCGTGACGGACAGGCTCACCCCCTCCAGCGCGACGGTGCCGGTGGGGAACGCCTTGGTCACGTCGTCGAGCACGAGCGTGCGCGTCATGGACTTCGGCCGTGGGGTCGTCGTGGTCACTGTGCTCACTGGTGTCACCTCACGAGCAGGTCGGGATCGGGTGTCTCGGTCGCGGCGGGCCGGTCCGCGGACCGGGTGGGCGCGGCGAGGGCGAGGGCGCGGTGGACGCGGGTGTCCGCCACCACGCGACCGCCCGTCAGGACGACGCGTACGTGCTCCCCGCCGGCCAGCACGTCGCCGAGCGGTACGTCGGGCACGAGGACCAGATCGGCCCGGTCCCCCGCGGACACGCCCGCCGGCGGCAGCCCGAGCACCGTGCGCGCCCCGGCCGTCACGGCGTCCAGCGCCTCGGCGGCCGTCAGGTGGCCCGCGGTCATGAGCAGCGACGTCGTCTCGAACGGGTCGCCCGTACCGGCCGGGTTGAACGGGTCGCGGAGGTTGTCGGCGCCTGCAGCCAGCGGCACGCCCGCGTCGAGCAGGGCCCGCACGGCGGTCAGCCCGCGCGGCGGGAGGTGCGTGGCGTCGCGGCCCTGGAGATAGAGGTTGGTGATCGGCAGCGTCACCACGCCGAGGCCGGCACGCGCCAGCAGGTCCACCACGGGGGCGAGCCGGTCGGGCGGCAGCGAGCCGAGCCGGACCACGTGGCTCGCCGTCACGCGCTGGGTCAGCCCGCGCGCGATCACCTGCCGGGCCAGCTCGACCACGTCGAGCGCGCCGTCGGCGGGCAGCGCCGTCTGCTCGTCGGCGTGCAGGTCCACCGGGAGCCCGGTGCGCTCGGCGAGGTCGAGCACGCGCGTGACCTCCGCCCGCGGATCGGGGGCCAGGTGCGGGCAGCCGCCCAGCACGTCCACGCCGCGCGCGGCGGCCTCGGCGAAGACGGCGTCCGGCGTGTGCGACCCGCCGAGCAGGCACACCTGGAGCGTCACGGACCCCGCGAGCTCCTCGCGCAGCCCGAGCAGCGCGTCCAGCATGCGCAGCGGGTCACCCTCGGCGGGCGCGTCGACGTGGGTCCGGACGGTCGTGATGCCACGCGCGGCGTACCGTTCGACGGCGGTCCGGGCGCGGCGCAGCACGTCGGCACCGTCGATGCCCGGCGCGAGCTCGCGCCAGCGGGCGACGGCCCCCACCAGGTCCTCCCCCGTACCCGGCGGCACGCGGTCGGCGGTGAGCGCCTTGTCGAGGTGGGCGTGCGGCTCGCACGCGGCGGGCAGCACCCGCCAGCCGGTGGCGTCGAGGTGGACGGCGGCGCCGTCCGCGGCGACGCCCGCGGAGGACCGGAAGGTGCCGGCCGGGCTGCCCGGGCGGGGCGGACCGGCTGGGCCGGTGCCGACGCCGGTGCTGGTGCCGGTGCTGGTGCCGGTGCCGGTCGCCGATGTCGCGACGACCCGGCCGTCGGCGATCTCGACGTCGACGAGCGTGCCGGCCGGTGTCCGGACCCCGCGCAGCGCGGCGACGCGCGTTCCGGCGAGCCGCGTGGCGCCGTCGGGCAGGCCGACGGGAACGTACCCGGGCTCGGTCTGGTGCTGCACACTGCCTCCCCTCCTGCGCTCACGGGAGCAGAATGTTGATCAGAGGAACATTCAGAACGCTAGGGGTGGCCTGTTTCGGCTGCGTGTCCGGTGCGGCGCGGGTGTGTGAACGTCGGCGCGCGGTGCGCCAGGCGGACGGCAGGGCGGTGGGAGCCGGCGGACGTGCTCGCCCGGGGCGGGCGGGCCTCGCGGGGAGGCCCGCCCGCGTCGAGGTCAGGCGTCGGCAGCGGCCGGCGCGGCCCGCAGCTCGTGCAGGCGCGAACCGTCGGTGCTGATGGTGGCGGTGGCAGTAGCGGCCGCACCGATCAGGCAGATCACCGCGCAGTACACGACGACGGGCCAGATCTGCCCGCCCACGAGGGCGACCAGTCCCGTGCAGACGAACGGGGCGAGGCCACCGCCCAGCGTGTTGGAGATCTGGTACCCGATGTTCACACCGGTCGTGCGGGCCTCGGGGTCGAACATCTCGGCCAGCATCGTCTGCAGGGTGGCCTGCATCGCCACGCCGGGAATCACGAAGCCGACGATCATGCCCACCCAGATCAGCACCAGGTTGCTCGTGTCGAACAGCAGGAACGCCGGCCAGACCAGCAGGGCGAACCCGACGCAGCCCGCGATGTACACGGTCCGCCGTCCGACCCGGTCGGACAGCGCGCCGTACGCGGGCGCCACGAAGACCTGCAGGACGCCGACGATCATCGTCCCGGCGAACCCCTGCCAGGGCGGGATGTCGTTCTCGTTGACCAGGTAGGCGATACCGAACGTGAGCACCACGTACCCGGCGATGCTCTGCGGCAGGCCGATGAGCACGCCCATGATCGCGTTCCTGGGGTGCCGGAACACCTCGGCGACCGGGTTGGTGCGCACCCCGGCGTCCTCCTGGGCCTTCCTGGTCTCCTTGAACTCGTCGGACTCCTCGAGCCTGCTGCGCAGCACGATCGCGACGATGGCCAGCACGAGCCCGAGCACGAACGGGATGCGCCAGCCCCACGTCATGAACCAGGACTGCGGGCCGAGGCCGAGACCCGCCATGAGCCCGGCGGAGGCGACGTTCGCGATCCCCGCGCCGCTGATGAGGAACGCGCCGTACATGCCGCGCCGGCCCACGGGGGCGTGCTCGACGACCATCGTCGCCGCGCCGCCCATCTCGCCGCCGACGAAGAAGCCCTGGCACATGCGGAAGAAGATCAGCAGCAGCGGCGCGGCGATGCCGATCGACGCCTCCGGCGGGATGAGCCCGATGCCCGCCGTGGCGATGCCCATGCCGACCACGGTGATCATCAGCGTCGCCTTGCGGCCGACCCGGTCACCGACGTGGCCGAAGACCAGGCCGCCGACCGGGCGCAGGAAGAACCCCACGGCGAACGTCGCGAACGACGAGAGCTGCGCGACGATCGGGTCCTCACCCGTGAAGAACACCGCGGGGAAGACCGCCGCCGACGCGAGACCGTAGAGGTAGTAGTCGTAGTACTCCATGAGCGTGCCGATGGCACCGCCCGCGATGGTGCGCTTCTGCGTGCCGCTGAGCGGCTGTGTCGCCGTACCCGCCACAGGAACCTCCGGGGGTCGTCGGGTGAAATGTGGTGCGAGTATGGCGACCCTCGGCCCCGGCGTCTACGGCGTGGACGGCATGCGTCACCTCGGGACCTGGGCCTGACGCCCGGCCCACGGGCTGAGAAAGTCGGACCATGGGTACCGAAGACGGGACGCGAGCCGCCTGGGCCGCCGCATCACGCAAGTACGAGATCGAGTACGCCGAGCACCTGGAGCGGGCCCGGACCGCGCAGCTCCTCCCGGCGGAGGTCGCGGCGCTGGGCGGCCTCGTCCCCGGCGCCGACGTCGTGCACCCCATGAGCGGCCACGGCCTGGACGACGTCGCGCTCGTGCACCTGGGGGCTCGCTCGGTGCACGGGCTCGACTACAGCGACGCGGCCGTGTCGAGCGCGCAGCGCCGAGCCGACGAGCTGGGCGTGCCCTGCCGGTACACGCGCGCGACCATGCCGGACAGCGGCCTCGACGACGGGTGCGCCGACCTGGTCTACACCGGCAAGGGCGCGCTGATCTGGCTGGCCGACCTCGACACCTTCCTGCTGGAGACCCGCCGCCTGCTGCGACCGGGCGGCCGGTTCTACGTGTACGAGGCGCACCCGCTGGTGCCGCTGTGGACGTGGGACGCCGATGAGGCGCGGCTGCGCACCGATCGCGGCTACTTCGCGCCCTCGCACGTCAACGACACGTTCCCGGGAAACGGCGCCGTGGAGCACCAGCGCACCCTGGCGGAGATGGTCATGGCGTGCCTGCGGGCCGGCTTCACGATCGAGCACCTGAAGGAGCACCCCGAACCGTTCTGGCAGCCGGACCGCCTCTCGGCAGCCGCCTGGGACGGCCGGTTGCCGAACACGTTCAGCCTGCTCGCGCGGCGTCCATGAGCACGGGTGGAGGGCTCCCGGGCCGACGCGCGGCAACCGGCCCGGCACAATAGGTGGCCGTGACCGGCACCCCCGACCCCCGCGCCGCCGGCCTGCGCCGGACGGTCCTGGTCGTCGCGCTCCTGAACCTCGCCTACTTCTTCGTCGAGTTCTCCGTCGCGCTGTCCATCGGCTCGGTCTCCCTCCTCGCCGACAGCGTCGACTTCCTGGAGGACACGGCCATCAACCTGCTCGTGCTCGTGGCGCTGAGCTGGCCGCTGGCCCGGCGCGCTCTCATGGGCAAGGTCATGGCCCTGGTCATCCTCGGTCCGGCCGCGGTGGCGGCCTGGGAGGCGGTGCAACGGTTCGCCGCGCCGACGCCGCCCGACGTCGTGCCGCTCGTGGTGGCATCCCTCGGCGCGATCGTCGTGAACGGCACCAGCGCCTGGCTGCTGGCGCGGGCGCACCACCACGGCGGGGCGCTCGGTCGCGCGGCGTTCCTGTCCGCCCGGAACGACGTGCTGGTGAACGTCGCGATCATCGCCATGGGGCTGGTCACCGCGTGGACGGCGTCCGGGTGGCCCGACCTCGTGCTGGGCTGCGTGATCATCCTGCTCGCCCTGCACGCCGCCCACGAGGTGTGGGAGGTCAGCGAGGAGGAGCGCCTGGCGGCGAAGGCGCTCGACGGCGAGGACCTGGGCTGACGTCCCCGGCCGGGGGCATGGCGCGACTGCGGGCTACGGCTGCCCGATCCGCTCCCCGTCGACGTAGACCTCGACGTCCGCGCTCTTCTCCGGCCAGAAGCAGACCAGACCCGTGACCCCCGCCGCCTCGCGCAGCGGTGTCTCGTACCCCCAGACCACGTCGGGCACCCGGACCCCGCCCACGGCCAGGGCCCAGTACCGCGCCGTCCCCTTGTACGGGCAGTAGCTCACGGCGTCGGTCGGGCTCAGGAGGTCCATCCGCACGTCGACGCGCGGCAGGTAGTAGCGGGGCGCCAGACCGGTCTCGGTCAGGACGACGGGCCGGTGCGAGTCGGCGACCACCTCGCCCCGCACCACCACCCGCACGTGCCGGCTGGAGTGCAGCGTGTCGACCCGGACGTACGGGCTGCGGGCATGGAAGTGGATCACCTCGTCCTCCTCGAGCCAGGTGTCCATGGCCGACCAGGTCAGCGTGTACGACCCGCGCATGCCCTCGACCGGCGCCTCGGGGTACCGCTGGGCGGCGCCCGGGAGCACACGATCCCCGAGCACCACGTCGAACAGCTCGCTGCGCCCCAGCACCCGCGAGGGCTTGCCCGGTCCGGCCGGACGCAGCTGGGCCCTGACGTGGCCCGGCGAGAAGAAGTACCGCGGGGCGTACGAGTACTCCCACACCAGCAGCGGCACGGCGGCGTCGGCGACCACCTCGCCGGCGCTCAGGGCGCGGATCCGGGTCAGGCCGCGCTGGACCGTCCCGGGTTCGATGGCGAACGGGTTCTGCACGATGTCGGGCACGGGTCACCTCTCGTCGTCGGCCGCGCCGCGCCGCGCCGGGGCACGGCGACCGGCGCCTCACGCAGAGCCCAACTCAGCGCGCAACCTGGATATTTCACCCCGGCGGACTTGTGTGTGCGCAGATTCCGACCTACGGTAGACGTACTAGTTCGTCTACATGCGGACGCGGGCGGCCGGTCCCACCGGGCCGGACTACCGCACCATCCATGACAAGGAGCAGGAACATGGCTGACAGCATCTACACCGCCGTCGCGACCTCCACCGGCGACGGCCGCGCCGGAGGCCGTGCGGCGTCCGACGACGGCGTGCTCGACCTCACCCTCGCCGTCCCCACGGCCATGGGCGGACCGGGCGGGGGCACCAACCCCGAGCAGCTCTTCGCCGCCGGCTGGGCATCCTGCTTCCACAGCGCCCTCAAGGGTGTGGCCGCCGCGCAGAAGATCACGTTCAGCGACTCCGCCGTGATCGCCGAGGTGGGCATCCAGCCGACCGAGGACGGCGCGTACGGGCTGAGCGCCGCCCTGCACGTGGAGCTCGCCGGCGTGGACCAGGCCACGGCCGACAGCCTGGTCGAGGCCGCGCACAAGGTGTGCCCCTACTCGAACGCCACCCGCGGCAACATCCCCGTGACGATCGACGCCACGGTCGCCTGACCCCTCGCCCCGTGGCGGTGGCTCGGGCCGCTGCTCGCACACCCTCAGGCCCTGCTGTCCTGAGCGAGCCGGCTTCGGTCACTTGAACCGCGGCAGACCACGTGGTCGGTCCCTTGCCGCGAGATCGGTCAATTAAAGTGCCGATCTCGTGGCAAGGGACCGACGCCGCGTGCAAGGTCGGAGCAAGCGACCGACGCCACGTGCAAGGTCGGAGCAAGCGACCGACCCCGCGTGCAAGGTCGGAGCAAGCGACCGACGCCACGTGCAGGGTCCAAGCAAGCGACCGACCCCGCGCGCAGGGTCCAAGCAAGCGACCGACCCCGCGCGCAGGGTCCAAGCAAGCGACCGACCCCGCGCGCAGGGTCCAAGCAAGCGACCGACCCCGCGCGCAGGGTCCAAGCAAGCGACCGACCCCGCGCGCAGGGTCCAAGCAAGCGACCGACCCCACATACCAGGACGCCCGTCAGCCCACCGGCGAGCTCGCGCCGGGCCGTTGCACCCCCGCCGCGCGGGCCGCGCGACGCGACAGGTCGGCGAAGGCATGCCGCAGCTCGGCCGGGCCCACCACCTCGATCTCGGCGTCGAACCGGGCCAGCGTCGCCGCCAGTGCGGCCCAGGTCCACGACCCGGCCACCAGCCTGGTCCGGTCGGGGCCGAGCGGCTCGACCACACCGTCGGCGACGAACGGCGCCACCCGTTCCGCCGGCAACGCCAGGATCACCTCACCCTGGCAGGGCCACCGGTCCGCCCCCTCGGAACCCTTGAAGCGCGCCGAGAGGAAGGCCGCCACGTCTCCGCCCGGCACCGGCCGGGGCGTGAACCGCGGACCGTTCGGCACGCGGAGTGTCATCCGGTCGACGCGGAGGACGCGCCAGTCCTCGTGCTCCGCCGACCACCCCACGAGATACCAGTGCCCGTGCCGCACGACGAGGTGGTGCGGCTGCACGCGGCGGGCCGGACGGGCGTCGTCGTCCGCGCGTCCGGGCGAGCGGTAGTCGAACCGCAGCTCCTCGGCGGACCGGACGGCGGCGCTCAGCGCCAGCAGCACGTCGGCGCCGACGTGGGCGTCCCCGGCGGGCTCCACCGCCGTGACGTCGAGCGCGTCGACCCGCTGCCGCAGCCGGGAGGGCAGCACCTGCCGCACCGTCGCGAGGGCACGCGCCGCGGCCTCCTCGATCCCGGCACCGGTCACCACCGCGGAGCGCAGGGCGACGGCGAGCGCCACGGCCTGCTCGTCGTCGAACAGGAGGGGCGGCAGCTCGCTGCCCGCCTCCAGCCGGTAGCCACCCTCAGGTCCGCGGACCGCCTGGACCGGGTAACCCAGCTCACGCAGGCGGTCGACGTCGCGCCGCACGGTGCGTTCACTGACGCCCAGCCGTTCCGCGAGCCGCTCCCCCGGCCAGTCGCGGCGCGCCTGCAGCAGCGACAGCAGGGCCAGGAGGCGGGACGACGTGGTGGTCGAGGATGCGATCGGCACGAGATCCAGACTGGCACGAGTACCGGACGTTCCCTGTCCGGAACCGGTGACAGATTGAGGAGCACCGCCGGGGATCCCCGGCGACCGATCCCCTCTGTGAAGGACCGAGCACCATGTCGATCAGCACTGTCACCCACCTGAACTTCCACGGCCAGGCCCGCGCGGCCCTCGAGTTCTACCACTCGGTGTTCGGCGGGCAGATCACCGTCACCACCTACGGCGACTTCGGGATGCCGGCCGAGCTGCCGGGCGCCGCCAACGTGGTGTTCGGCCAGGTCGTGGCCGACAGCGGCTTCCGGGTCATGGCCTACGACGTGCCCGGCGAGGACCGGCCGGTCGCGGCCGGCACCACGCGCCGGGAGAACGGCACCACGCTCACCGAGGAACCGTTCTTCGTGTCGGTGCGGGGCGAGACCGCGGAGGAGGTCAGCGCCCTCTGGGAGCGGCTGGCCGACGGCGCCACCGTCGTCGAGCCGTACGGGCCGTCGCCGTGGGCGCCGGCCTTCGGCATGCTGACGGACCGGTTCGGCGTCACCTGGATCCTCGACGTGGCGGCCGAGGGAGCCTGAGGCCGGACCTGATGGTCCCGGCCACGAACGCGTCGACGCCCGGCGAGCACACGGCTCGCCGGGCGGGAGCGCCTGCCCGGGACCCTGGTCCACACGGCCGCGTGGCCGCCCCGGCGCGCGGCTCAGGCGTGCGGTGCGTCGCCGCCCCAGCGCGCGATGTCCTCCTCCGTCACGGTGACGGGACCTCGTGCGGGCTGGGTCATGCGGATGTGGTTGCCGAACGGGTCCCGGAACGCTGCGTCGACGCCGTAGGGCTGCTGGGTCGGCAGCTCCGTGAACTCGACGCCGAGGGCGCTGAGCCGCTCGTACTCCGCCTGGCAGTCGTCGGTGTTGAGGATGCAGGCCACGCCGAGCGCGCCCTTCGTGAGCAGGTCGCGCACCTGCGCGGCCGACTCCTCGCTCAGCGCGGGCGGCGCGGGAACCTCCAGCAGCAGGTGCCGGTCGGGGTCTGCGGGCAGCGCGACGGTGAGCCAGCGCATGAAACCCATGTCGACGTCGGCGCTCACCTCGAAACCGAGGGTGCCGACGTAGAAGTCGAGGGCCTCCTGCTGGTCGAGGACGCGGACGGCAGTGATGGCGATGGATGTGAGCATGCCGCCAATCTAGGGTCGGCCCCGCCGCGGCCGCTTCTCCGAAATCGCTCGATCAGCGCGCGCCGGCAGGCCGGGTCCACGCCCGCGTGAAGCATCCGGGCGCGAGCAGCGGCGCCGCGGTCCGCCGGTAGGTGGTCGGGGACGCGCCGACGATGTCGTGGAACGCGCGGCTGAACGTGCCGAGGCTCTGGAACCCGACGGCGACCGACACCTCGGTCACGGGCGTCGCGGTGTCCCGCAGCAGCGCCATCGCCCGCTCGATCCGGCGCCGCTGGAGATACCGGTGCGGTGTCTCGCCGAACGCCGCCTTGAACGCGCGGATGAAGTGCGACGGCGACACGTGGGCGACGGCGGCGAGCGCCGCGACGTCGAGCGGCTCCGCGAAGGAACGGTCGATGGCGTCACGCGCGCGCAGCAGGCGCCGGTTGTCGGCCTCGCGCGCGGCGGTCGCGCGGCCCCGCGCCAGGCGGGCGGGCGGCGCGCCGGACGGCGTCGTGCGCGTCGTGATGGCCATGGCACCAGGGTAGGGCCGGCTCCGCCTCCGGCAGGATGCGCTCAGCTCACCCGTTCCTGCCGGGTCCAGCCGGACCACCCGCGCTCCGCGAGCAGCGCCTCCAGACGACGGCCCCCGGGCACGGAGTCGAGCGCGATCGAGTCGAAGAGCTCGACGAGCCCCTGCTCCATCCCGCGTGCGGACTCGTCCGCCCAGTCCGCGTGCCGGTCGAGCAGGGCCGCCACCTTGTCCGCCACACCGGGCAGCCGGGGGTCGTCGGGCGCCCAGTCGACCCCTTCCCCGATCGCCCGGAGCACGGCGACGAACTCCTCGTCGTCGAGCAGCCGGCTCTTGGCCGCCATCGCCTGCGCCACCTGCTCGGGGGTCAGGACGGCCAGCGAGAGGATCCAGCTGTCCCGCTCGATCTCGACGACCCGCTCGGGGATACCGAGCTCACGCCACCGGTCGAGGTAGGCGGCGCCCTCCGGCGGAAGGGCCAGGCTGTCCCCCGCCGCGAGCCGGGCGATCCGGTCCCGGTGCCGTTCCCGTTCCTCGATCTCCGCGCGGAGCCGCGTGTCGATCTCGGCGACGGCTGCCGCGAGCTCGGCCTCGTCGGCCCGCAGCAGCTCCTGCACCCGCGCCAACGGCACCCCGGCGTCCGCGAGGATCTTGATCCGGATCAGGTCGACGGCGGCCTGCGCACCGTACCGCCGATATCCCGAGTGGTCGCGGGCGGGCTCGGGGAGCAGACCCTTGGCGTGGTAGTGCCGCACTGCGCGCGTCGTCACCCCGGCGTACGACGCGAGCTGGCTGATCGTCAGCATGTGCCCAGTCTCCTCTCCCGAGCCTGCCGCCCGGACTACCGAACCGGCACGACGGCGAACTGCCGCCGCGCCCAGAGGTATCCGCCCAGCCCGATCACCACGCACCAGCCGACGGCGAGCCAGCCGTCCGCCCCGGCCGGGGTGCCGGCGACCAGTGCCCGGAGCGTCTCGATGACGGGCGTGAACGGCTGATGCTCGGCGAACTGGCGCAGCCCCGCGGGCATCTGGTCCGTGGGGACGAACCCGCTGCTGACGATCGGCAGCACCATCAGCACCAGCGGGGTGTTGCTCGCCGTCTCGACGCTTCCCGCGGCCAGCCCCATCGCGACGGTCAGCCACGTGAACGAGAACGCCAGGAGCAGCACGAGCCCGGCGGCAGCGAGCCAGTCGGCCGGCCCGGCGTCCGGCCGGAACCCGAGCAGCAGCGCGAACCCGACCATCACCGAGAGCGCGAGCAGCGTGCGGACCACCGCGCCCAGGACGTGTCCGGCGAGCACCGACGTCCGGGCGATGTCCATGGTCCGGAACCGGTCGAACATCCCTCCGGTCCGGTCGATCGCGACGGCGACGGCGGTGCCGTTCGCCACGCTGGACACCGTCATGACCCAGATGCCGGGCACCAGGTAGGCCAGGTAGTCGGCGCGCGTGCCGCCGCCGTCGACCGGGAGGCCGGCACCGAGGGTGCCGCCGAACACGTAGACGAACAGCAGCAGGAACACGACCGGGATCGCGACCAGCATGAGGGCCAGCGACGGGTACCGGCTCAGGTGCCGCAGGTTGCGGCGCAGCATGGTCAGCGAGTCGCGGACGACGTACGTGGCGCTCATCGTGCGGTCACCCCCTGGACGCCGGCCTCGTCGCCCGTCGGGGCGTGCCCGGTCAACGCGAGGAAGACGTCGTCGAGGTTCGTGCTCTCGCCGGGGACCTGCGCCTTGAGCTCGGCCGGCGTCCCCTCGGCGACGAGCCGCCCGCCGTCCAGGACGCCGACCCGGTCGGCCAGCGCGTCCGCCTCGTCCAGGTACTGGGTGGTCAGGAGCACGGTGACGCCGTCGGCCACCTGGTCCCGGACCACCTGCCAGACCTCCCGGCGGCTGCGCGGGTCGAGCCCGGTGGTGGGCTCGTCCAGGAAGATGAGCCGCGGCCGGGTGATCAGGGTCATCGCCAGGTCCAGCCGGCGCTTCATGCCGCCGGACCAGGTCAGGGCGCGGCGGTCGGCGGCGTCCACCAGGTCGAACCGGTCGAGCAGCGCCGCGACGTCGCGTGCGGCGTCGACCCGGCCGAGGTGGGCGAGGTCAGCCATGAGCCGCAGGTTCTCCCGGCCGGTGAGGAACGGGTCGATCGCGGAGAACTGGCCGGTGACGCCGATCCGTGCCCGGACGAGCGCGGCCGACCGCCGGACGTCGTGGCCGCCGACCCGCACCACGCCCGCGTCGGCGGTCAGGAGCGTGGACAGGATGTTGACCATCGTCGTCTTGCCGGCGCCGTTCGGCCCCAGGAGCACGTACACGGAGCCGGCGGCGACGACGAGGTCCACGCCGTCGAGCACACGATGGTCGCCGAACGACTTGCGGAGCCCGGCGACCTCGATCGCGGGGGTCCCGGTGGTGCTGTCTGCTGTGGTCATGACCGCAGCGTGCAGGGTTGCCGCAGGGGCAAGGTCAAGCGGGTCAGTCGTCCGGCATCGAGCGGCGGGTGCCGACCGGGCCCGCCGCGCCTGGGAAGGCGAGGGAGCCCGCCGCGACCCACCACTCCATGACGTCGTACGCGAGGCGCCCGGCGACGACGGACGGGTCGCCGTCCGACAGGCGCGCCGCCTCGGCAGGGTCGCAGGCGAAGACGGACATGCCGCGGTAGGCCGGGTCGCTCTGCTCGCCGAACGGACCGTTCGCGACGATCAGGCCGCGGCGGGCCAGGTCGGCACGGTAGGCGAGGTGGCGAGCCTGGAGGGCGTCGAGCTCGTCGTCGGGCAGCTCGGGCGCGCGGTCCGGACGGCGCAGCACGACGACGGTGAGGACGTCGAACGCCTCCGGGATGTCAGGGTTACGCGCCACCGTGTCAGGCTACGACCACCATCGCCGACGCGCGGCACAGAGCGGCGGAGCCTGGTCCCGCGCCGCGTGGTCGGGCCCTCTCTCGGAGGTGTGTTGCTCCGCGTAGACAATGTCTACTCTCAGCAACACACCTCCGCGGGGGTCACTCCCCCGGCGTCGTGTACGCGCCGGCCGCGATGTCCTGCACCAGGGTGGGGCCGGTCGGCTCCCAGCCGAGCCACTCCCGCGTCCGGGTGCTGGTCGCCGAGCCCTCCATACCGAACCAGCGGCCGATCCAGCCGAAGTGCTCGGCGGCGTCGTCCGGGTCGATCGAGGCCACCGGCAGGTCGAGGACGCGGCCGATCGCCTCGGCGATCTCCCGGGTGGACACGCCCTCCTCGGCGGTCGCGTGCAGGCGTACGCCGGCCGGGGCCTTGGCCAGGGCGAGCGCGACGAGCCGGGCGGCGTCGGACCGGTGGACCGCCGCCCAGCGGTTGGTGCCGTCGCCCGGGTAGCCGGAGACGCCGCGGCGTCGGGCCGCCTCGACGACCGCGGCGACGAACCCGTGGTCGCCCGCGCCGTGGACCGTGGGCGCGAACCGGAGGGCCACCGCGTGCACGTCGCGGTCGACGAGGCCGAGCGCCAGGTTCTCCGCGCCGCCGCGCGGCGAGTCCGGGCCGTGGGCCGGGGACGGGTCGTCCTCGGTGGCCGGGCGGCCGTCCGTCAACCCCGCGACGCCCGCCGCGAGCAGGAACGGCCGGCCCGTGCCGGACAGCGCCTCGCCGATGGTCTCGACGGCGGCACGCTCGGCCGCGTTCGACACGGCCGGGTTCGCGAAGTCGTGCTTGTTCGCGAGGTGCAGCACGGCGTCGGCGGCCGCGGCCCCGCGCCGGATGCCGTCGAGATCGTCCAGGTCGCCGCGCTGCACGCTGACGCCCTTGGCGGCCAGGGCGGACGCCGACGCGTCGGACCGGGCCAGCGCCGTGACCGTGTGACCGTCGGCGAGCAGCTCGTCGACGGCGGCAGAACCGATCCAGCCGGATGCTCCGGTGACGAATACCTGCATGGTGGAGTCCTTCCAGTGATGTCAGTGACTGATGTCAGCCACCGACATCACCGTACGCCTGAAGTCAGTCGCTGTCATCATCTAGACTGCGCGCATGGCCCGATGGCAACCCGGTACGAGCGGACGACTGCAGGCTGCTGCCCTGGAGCTGTTCGCCAGCCGCGGCTACGAGCAGACGACGGCCGCCGAGATCGCCCAGGCGGTGGGGCTCACCGAGCGAACCTTCTTCCGGCACTTCACCGACAAGCGCGAGGTGTTGTTCCGCGGGCAGGAACAGCTGACCGACGCGTTCCTCCGGGGCATCACGGCGGCGCCGGACGACGCCACGCCGATGGACGTCGTGGCCGCCGGGCTGGACTCCGGAACGGCGATCTTCCCCGACGAGCGCCGACCGCACTCCCGCCTGCGGCAGTCCGTGATCGTGCAGAACCCCGCCCTGCAGGAACGGGAACGGCACAAGATGTCCCACCTGGCAGCGACGATCGGCGACGCGCTACGGGCCCGCGGCGTCGGCGAGCCTGCGGCGACCCTCGCCGCGGAGTCCGCGAGCACGGTGTTCGGCATCGCGTTCATCCAGTGGATCCGCGAGGGCGAGGACCGCTCGCTCACGGAGATATCCCGGACCGTGCTGAGCGAGCTGCGCGGCCTGGCGGGCGGAAGCCCCGCCCAGCACCCTGCCCGGCACCCTGCCTAGCGCAGCGAGGCCAGGACCGCAGTCGGCACCGACGCCTCGTCCACGTAGCACCAGCCCCAGCCCTCGCCCGGCTCGATCGACCGCATGAGCGGGTGCCCCGTGGCCTCGAAGTGTGCGGTGGCGTGCTTGGCCGGCGAGGAGTCGCAGCAGCCGACCTGCCCGCACACGAGGCAGCTGCGCAGGTGCACCCACGTGCCACCCAGGGCGAGGCACTCCGGGCAGCCCTCCCGCTCGGCGGGCTCGAGGACGGCGACCTGGTCCAGGTGCGTGCAGTCGGTGCTCATGGTCTCGTCCTCACGTCGATCGGCGGGCTCCCGGCGCGGCCGCATCGCGCGCCTGCCGGAATTCTAGGCCGCCACGGCGTCTCGTTCGACGGTGGCAGCACATCCCCCGAGCCCCGGCATGCCGCCCGCCCCGACCGACGCCGGGGCGGGCGAGCGCTCAGTGGTCGGCGAAGAGGCCGCCGTACGCGTTCAGGGCCGGCTGGCCGCCCAGGTGGGCGTAGAGCACGGTGCTGTCGGCGGGAATGTCGCCGCCGGTCACGAGGTCGACCAGGCCGGCCATCGACTTGCCCTCGTAGACGGAGTCGATGATCACGCCCTCCAGACGCCCGGTCAGCCGGATGGCCTCCAGCGTGGACTCCACGGGAATCCCGTACTCGTCGCCGGCCCACCCCGGCAGCACGATGATCTCGTCCTCGCGCAGCGGGCGGCCCACCCCGATGAGCTCCGCCGTGGAGCGGGCGATCCGAGCCACCTGGTCGCGGGTCTCGTCGAGCTTCGCGCTGGCGTCGATGCCGATCACGCGCCGCGGACGGCCGCCCGCCTCCTCCAGCGCCGCGAACCCGGCGATCATGCCCGCCAATGTGGACCCGGTGACCGCGCACACGACGACGGTGTCGAAGAAGACGCCCAGCTCACGCTCCTGCTCCTGCACCTCGTACGCCCAGCGCGCGAACCCGAGGCCGCCCAGCCGGTGGTCGGAGGCTCCGGCCGGGATCGCGTACGGGGTGCCGCCGCGCTCGGTGACGTCGTCGATCGCGCGGGCCCAGGAGTCCTTGAAGCCGATGCCGAACCCGGCCGGGTCGAGCCGCACCTCGGCGCCCATGATCCGGCTGAGCATGATGTTGCCGACGCGGTCGGCGACCGAGTCCGGCCAGTTCACCCAGTTCTCCTGGACCAGCACGGCCTTCAGCCCCAGCGACGCCGCTACGGCCGCGACCTGGCGCGTGTGGTTGGACTGGTAGCCGCCGATCGACACCAGGGTGTCCGCACCCTGGGCGAGCGCGTCCGGCACCAGGTACTCCAGCTTGCGGGTCTTGTTACCGCCGTAGGCGAGACCCGCGTTGCAGTCCTCGCGCTTGGCCCAGATCTCGGCGCCGCCGAGGTGGGCCGTGAGGCGCGGCATCGGGTGGACCGGGCTCGGGCCGAAGGTGAGGGGGTGGCGGGGGAAGTCGGACAGGGGCATGGGTTACTCCTCGTCAGCGGGTGGGGCGGCGGGCGGGGCGGCGGGCGGGGCGGCGGGGACGGCCGCGGGCGGATCGGCGGGGACGGCCGCGGGCAGGTCGGCGGGCGCGGCCGCGGGCGGGTCGGCAGGCAGGGGCGCGGGCAGGTCGGCGGGCGCGGCCGCGGGCGGGGCGGCGGGCACGGCTCCGGGCGGGTCGGCGGCCTCGTCGGTCGGCAGGGTGTACCAGGTGTCGAAGGCGACGGCGGCCGCTGCCTCCACGTCGCCGGCGGCGCACAGCCGGATCAGGTCGTCGTGCCGGGCGAAGGACGCCCGCCCGCCCAGCGACGAGAAGCGCAGCCGTTCGGCCCGGCGCAGCACGGGCGTGAACTGGTCCAGCACCGAGGCCAGCGCCCGGTTCGCCGCCACGGCGACGGGCACGTGGTGCAGGGCGTCGTCAGCACGCAGCGCCCCGTCGACGTCGCCCCGCTCGATCGCCGCGCGGAACTCGCGGGCGGCGTCGCGCATGGTGGCGAGGTCGCCGTCGGTGAGGCCGGGCACGGCGTCACGCACTGCCACCTGGTGCATCGCGGCGACGACGTCGCGTGCACCGCGCACCTCGCGCAGGTCCAGCGAGGCGACCGTCGTGGAGCTGCCGGGCCGGGCCACGACCAGCCCGGCGTCGGCCAGGCGGAGCAGCGCCTCCCGCACCGGGGTACGGCTGACGCCGAGCCACGCCGCGAGGTCGCCGTCGCGCAGCTGCTCCCCCGGGGCGAAGCTGCCGTCGACGATGGCGTCGCGCAGGCGGCCGTAGACGTCGTCGCGCAGGAGTCGGCGGCCGATGGCGGGGACGCTCGCTGGGATGGGCATGCAATATATTGCATACTAGATCGCCAGCCCTGGCAAGAGCCGGGTAGCCCGGCTGTCCTGGCACCGGCTGACTCCGCGGTCCGGCGCACGACTTCGGTCCCTTGCACCTACCTCACACGTGAAATCGGTCAATTGCCGCGAGATCGGTCCTCCGATGGACCGATCTCGGAGCAAGCGACCGATGTCGCGGTCTGCCGCCCCACAAGTGACCGAAGTCAGGGCCGGGGCCGGACGGGTCACGGACGCCAGGCTGAACAGCTACAACCCGACCACCAAACCCGAACCATGCCGCAGCGCTCGCCCCGGCCGGGCCGTCGTGCGGATGCCGTCCTCGACCACAGGGGTACCACCCACCAGGACCCACGGGATGCCGGCGGCGGTGAGACGCGGCTCGTCCGGCGTCGCCCGGTCGGACACCGTGGCCGGGTCGAAGACCACGACGTCGGCCACGTACCCCTCCGCGATCCGCCCGCGGTCGGTCAGTCCGAGCCGCGCCGCGGGCCGGGCGGAGAGGTGCACGACCATCTCCGCGAGCGACAGCACACCCTCCTCCCGCACGTACCGCCCGAGGTACCGCGGGAACGTGCCCGAACCGCGCGGGTGCGGCTTGGCGCCGACCAGGATGCCGTCGCTGCCCCCGGTGTGCCGGCGGTGCCGCATGATCTCGCGCACGTTCTGCTCGTCGCCCACGTGCTGCAGGATGCTCGTGCCGAGCCGGTCGGCGAGCAGCAGGTCGAAGAACACCTCGGCGGGCGCGCGTCCCTCGTCCAGCGCGATGCGGGCCACGGTGCGGCCCACCCGGTCGCCGAGCGCGGCGTCGCGCACGCCCGCGATCTCGATGCTGTCCCAGTCCACGGGCACGCCGTGGCAGCCGTCGCTGCCCACGACCTCGACCTCGTGTGCGATCCACGCCCGCTCGCCGGGGTCGCGCAGCCGCGCGAGCGTGCGCTCCGGACCACCGACGGCGGCGCGGCTCGGCAGCAGCGCGGACAGCGTGGTGGACCCGGGCAGGTAGGGGTAGGAGTCGAGCGTGACGTCGACGCCCGCCTCGATCGCCCTGTCCACGAGCGCGAGCAGCTCGCCGGCCCGCCCGCGGTTCTCCGGGAAGTTCATCGTGGCGTGCGTCAGGTGCAGCGCGCACCCGGCCCGGTGCGCGACGTCGACCATCTCGGCGTACGCGTTCAGGGCACCCGCGCCGTAGGAGCGCTGGTGCGGGGCGTAGAAGCCGCCGTGCCGCGCGACCACCTCGGCCAGCGCGACCAGCTCGTCCGTGTCGGCGAAGATGCCGGGCACGTAGGTGAGCCCCGACGACATGCCGAACGCCCCCTCGCGCATGCCCTGGTCCACCTGCGCGCGCATCGCGGCGATCTCGGACGGCGTGGCGCGCCGGTCGTCCGTGCCCACCACGTTCATCCGGATGGTCCCCTGCGGCAGCAGGTACGCGACGTTCGTGGCGCTCCCCCGCCGGTCCACCTCGGCGAGGTACTCCGCCACGGAGCGCCATGCGAAGTCCACGCCGTCCGGGATGCCGTTCCAGCCCGCGATCTGCTCGCGCACGGTCGCCATCGTCTCGTCGGTGACCGGTGCGTACGAGAGCCCGTCCTGCCCGATCACCTCCGTGGTCACGCCCTGGGTCACCTTCGCCAGGTGCGCGCCGTCGGCCAGGACCGCGAGGTCGGAGTGCGCGTGCATGTCGACGAAGCCGGGCGCCACGGCCAGGCCGTCGGCGTCGATCACGCGCGCGCCAGGGGCGTCGATCCGTCCGCCGACGGCGGCGATGCGCCCGTCGCGCACCAGCACGTCGCCGGTCACGGGCGGGGCGCCGCTGCCGTCGACGACCAGGCCGCCGCGCAGGAGCAGGTCGCCGGTCATCGGTTCACCGCTCCCGTGGCCAGCCCCGCCGCCACGGGACGTCCCGCACCGGGAGCGGCCGCAGCCGCCGCGCGCACCCTGGGGATCTCAGCGCGGGTCGACACGGACCAGGTCCCGGATCCCGCGGGCGTCGAGCGCAGCGCCGTCCGCAGCCGTCGCGCTGGTCACCACGGCCACGGCCACGCCGTCCTCGCGCAGCGCGTGCCAGCGCTCGAAGACCGCGCCGCCCGGGCCGAGCGCGGGGCGGGAGACGGGCAGGTCGTCGGCGTCGACGTCCACCACCACGGCGACCGTGCGCTCGGGCGTGGCCGCGGACCCGGCGCGCCGGGCGTCCGCCACGAGCTCCGCGAAGCGCCGGCCCAGCGGCTTGACCCGGTTCTCGGTGTCGAGCAGGCCGAGGGAGTACTCGAGGTCCTTGTAGTCGCCCAGCTCACGGGTCACGTCGTGCGAGCACCACCAGGTGACGGCGTACAGGTCGTCCGTGGTCAGCGCCGCCTCGATCGTGCGCGCGCAGAACTCCGGCATCTCCGCCTCGGCGAGGTTCATCGAGGGCGCCCCGACCTCCTGCAGCCAGACCTGCCGGCGCGGGTCCGTGGCGAACGCCTTGGACATCTCGATCATCCACTCGGCGTGCCGCACCGACTGCGGCGACAGCGCGCCGTAGGTCGCGGCGGTGCCGTTGAAGATCCAGGAGTGCACCGTGGTCATGTCGCCCTGGCGCGCGGCGTGCACCGGCACGAACGGGTGCTCGTCGCGGTACCAGAGGTGGTCGTTCTCGCTGTGCGTCACCACGTGCCGGGGGTCGCGGTCGCGCGGGGCGCCGAGCAGCGAGGTGAGCCAGTGCGTCACCTCGTCCCGCTTGGCGGGCATCGCGGCCGGGTTGGGTCGCTGGAACTGGTTGAGCTCGTTGCCGAGCGTGAGCCCCAGGAAGTTGGGCTTGTCGCGGACGGCGTCGTAGACCGCCGCGACGAGCGCCGCCTGCGCCTCGATGGCCGGCTGGTCGGTGAACATGTTGCCGTCGTGCCAGTTCACGAGCCAGGCCGGCACGAAGTCGAAGCCCGACATGTGGCCCTGGATCACGTCCACCGCGATGTCGAGGCCGTGCTCGGCGGCGAGGTCGGCCACGAGCGCGATGTCGTCCAGCGCCCGCTGCCGGATCAGGGTGCGGTTGGGCTGCAGCACCGGCCAGAGCGGGAAGACCCGGACGTGATCGACGCCGAGCGCCGCGATCGCCTCGAAGTCGGCGCGCACGACGTCCGGGTCGATCGCCATCCACTGGAACATCCAGTCCTTCGACGGGGTGTAGTTGACGCCGAAGCGCGGGGTGGTGGTCAAGGGCCTGCCTCTCAGGTGACTCAGGATTCCCGGGCGCAAGCAGCCCGGGCGGGGCAACTCAGGCGCGGGTGCCGGGGTCGGCGGACGTCGACTCGCGCACCATGAGCCGGCGTCCGCCGACCATCTGCGACGTGACGTCCTCGCCGCGCACCAGCCGTTCCAGGAGGGCGACGGCGGTACGGGCGCTCTCCTCGACCGGCGCGTCGAGCGCGGTCAGGCGGGGCCGCACGAGGGTGGACACCCAGGAGTCCTCCCACGCGACCACGGAGAGCCGGTCCGGCACGCTCACCCCGAGCTCGGGGGCGTGCGCGACGATCTCGGCGGCGATCACCTCACTGTCGACGATGATCGCCGTGACGTCGCCGATGCGGCCGAGCAGGTCGGCCACGGGGTCGGCCGCCTCGGCGTCCCAGACCGCGTAGGACGGCTCGACGCCGTGGTCGGCGGCAGCGGCCGCAAACCGCCGGTCGCGGGCCTGGGTGTGCGCCAGGCCGGGCGCGTCGTTGATCCGCGCGACGCGACGGTGCCCCAGGCCGGTCAGGTGGGCGAGCACGTCGGCGAACGCGGCGTCGTCGCGCACCGTGACCGCGGGGACCGCGGCGTCCACGGGGGCACCGAGCACCACGGCGGGCGCGCCGAGCTGCCCCACGAGGTCGAGCCGCGGGTCGTCGGTGCGGGCGTCGACGAGCAGGAACGCGTCGACGCGCTGCTCGGCCCACCACTCGCGGTAGACGCGCGCCTCGTCGTCCGCCCCGACGAGCGTGAGGCTGAGCGACCAGCCGATGTCGGCCAGGGGCTGGGTGAGCCCGGCGACCAGGCGCATGAAGAAGGGGTCGCGACCGAAGGTGTCGCTCGCGCGGGCGATCACCAGCCCGAGGCTGCGCCCGCCCTGGCCGGACACCTTGCGGCTGGCGTAGTTGGGGCGCCAGTTGAGCTCGTCGGCGGCCTGCCGGATGCGCTCGGCGGTGGCGGCCGAGACGTTGGGCCGCCCGTTGAAGACGTGGGACACCGCGGACGGCGACACGCCGGCACGGCGGGCCACCGCGGCGATCGTTGCTCGTTTCGGGGGTGTTTCGGTCACGTGCCAGACACTACGGGGGTTGACCCTCCAAAGTAAAGCGGTATACATTCGCGGCCAGCCAGATTGTGTACCGCTTTACAAGGCCCGGCACGCGGACGTGCCCCGCCGTCTCGGCCGATACATCGCAGTTCCGGATCGAAGCTCCAGGAGGTCCCGTGACACAGGGCATCACCAGACGCACGCTGCTCGGTGCGGCGCTCAGCGGCGGCATCATCGCGCCGCTGCTGTCCGGGTGCGGGGCGCTCGTGCCCGCGTCCAGCGGCCCGAACGCCCTGACCGTGCACACCCAGATCAGCGGCGCCGTCGCCGGCGCGCAGGTGTTCTCCGACGTCGTCGCCGCCTACCAGCGCGCCACCGCGCGCAAGGTCGCGCTGCTGAAGAACGGCTCCGACCTGCCGATCGTCTTCGAGACGAGCACCCTGGCGGGCAAGGAGGCGGACGTCGCCATCGTGAACATGATGGGCCGCACGCTGTCCTGGACCCGCCTGGGCGCCACCGTGCCGGTGAACGACTACCTCGACGACTGGGGCCTGCGGGACCTGATCATCCCCGAGGCGCTGGCGGAGTGGACCGACGAGGAGGGCCGCCTGCGCGCCTTCCCGTTCACCCGCACCAACTGGCCGGTGTCGTTCAACACCGGGCTGCTGGAGGAGGCGGGCGTCGGCGCCATCCCGACCACGTCGGACGAGCTGATCGCCGCCGCGGACGCCCTGCGGTCCAAGGGCATCGGCCCCGTGACCGTGGGCGGCTCCGACTGGAGCGGCCAGAAGATGTTCCTGCAGATCCTGCAGGGCTTCATCACCCAGGACGAGGCGCGCACCGTGTTCTCCACGGGCAAGATCTCCGAGAGCCCGGGCGCGATCGCGGGCGTGGAGCACTTCGTCGAGCTGCGCGACGCCGGCGTCTTCGTCGACAACGTCCAGGGTTACACGTCCGACTCCGAGCTCACGCAGTTCAACACCCGCAAGGCCGCCATCGTCCCGGCGATGTCGTCGGCCCTCGCGCTGGTGCCGAACGAGCGCGCGGCCGAGGTGACCGTGGGCGGCTGGCCCATGCCGTCCAGCGGCGGCGTGCTGGAACGCCCCAGCGTCATCAAGAGCTTCAACGGCCACGGCATCTGGATCAGCGAGAACGGCCTCAAGAAGCTCGACCTGATCAAGCCGTTCGTGCAGAACCTGTACACCCCCGAGGTCACGGACCAGTTCATCCTCGGGTCCGGCCGCGACATGAGCCGCATCACCGACACCGTCAGCCAGGACTTCCCGCTGGTCGCCCAGGGCTCACGGCTCACCGACGACGACGTGACCCCCGTGATGCTGCCCGACCTGCTCATCCCCGACGCCGTGTTCGAGCCGATGATCCAGGCGACCGCGCTCGCCTACGGGTCCGCCCCCGCCGACCGCATCATCGACGCCTTCGAGAAGTCGTACCAGGCGGTCTGACCGCTCGAGCTGGGAAAGGACCCCACCCATGACCGCGCTCCTCGACGCCGGCCGCCCCGACACCACCGGTGACGGCACCGCCGCCGCCACGCCCGCCCGCCGCCGCGGAACCCTCCGCGACCGGTTCCCCGGCCTCGCCCTGCCCGCGCTGATCTGGTACGCGGTGTTCATGATCGGCCCCGTGGTCGCGATGTTCGTCATCGCGTTCCTCTCGTGGCCGGGCATGCTCACCACGCCCACCCCCGCGGGCCTCGACAACTTCGCCCGCGTCTTCGCCGACGAGACCTTCTGGACGGCGACCGCGAACTCGGCGGTCCAGATCGTCGTCGGCCTGCCGATCATGATCGGCCTCGCGTTCCTGCTCGCCTTCTACGTGGTGCAGAAGCCGCGCGGCCACCGCGTGCTGCGGTACCTGCTGTTCATCCCGGCGCTCATCTCCGCCCCGGCGACGGCGATGGTCTTCTACGCGATGCTCAACCCGGACGGCCTGGTCAACGGGTTCCTGCGCCCGCTGGGCCTGGAGGGCAACGAGTGGCTCGCCGACCCGGCCACGGCGCTCGGCGCCATCATCGCCGTCGAGCTGTGGAGCGGCATCGGCTACTCGGCGGTGCTCATCGCGTCGCGGCTCGACGGCGTCGAGAGCGAGATCGTGCAGGCCGCACGCCTGGACGGCGCGGGCGACTGGCGGCTGGCCTGGCGCATGTACTGGCCCATCGCCCAGGACTTCATCGGCGTGGTCGCGATGCTCCAGTTCCTGTCCATGCTGTTCAACTCGGCGCAGACCGTGCTGCTGCTCACGCAGGGCGGACCCGAGAACGCGACCACCACGCTCGCGTACCTCATCTACCGCAAGGCGTTCGTCGAGACCGACCTGGGCTACAGCCAGGCCGTCGGCGTCGTCCTCTTCGTGATCGGGCTGCTCGGGATGTGGGCGATCCGCCGCACGCTCCGCGCCACGCACTGATCCCCGATCCGACCTCCCCTGGAGACCCTCATGGCTCAGCGCGCCACCGTCGCCCGGCGACTCCCCCTGCGCGACCGCATCGGCTCGATCACGAGCGGCACGCTCGCGTGGATCTACGCCGCACTGCTGGTGATCCCCTTCTACTACTTCATCGTCTCCTCGTTCAAGACGAACGAGGAGATCTTCGAGTCGCCGCTCGCGTTGCCGACGACGTTCGACTTCTCCAACTTCACGACGGCGATCCAGCAGGCCGACCTCGGCCTCGCCGTCGCCAACTCCGCCCTGACCACGGTCGCCGCGCTCGTGCTGACCCTGCTGCTCGCGCTGCCGGCGTCGTTCGCGCTGGCGCGGGCGCGCGGGCGGGCCGGCAAGATCGTCGAGAGCGTCTTCGCGCTCGGGTTCCTCATCCCGTCGTTCGCGGCGCTGTTCCCCACGTTCCTGCTCGCCGCCGCGCTCGGCCTGTTCCACACCCGCACGTTCGTGGTGTTCCTGCTGCCGGCCACCGCGCTGCCCCTGTCGATCGTCATCCTCACCTCGTTCATGCGCACCATCCCGCGCGAGCTGGAGGAGGCGGCCTCGATGGACGGCGCGTCGTCGCTCCAGGTGCTGCGGCAGGTCTACCTGCCCATCTGCGTGCCGGGCATCGCGACGGTGCTGCTGCTGAACTTCCTGTCGTTCTGGAACGCGTACCTGTACCCGCTGATCCTGATCGGCCCCGACACCGCGCAGCGCACCATCCAGGTGGCGCTGCCCACGCTCAAGGTCGACGCCGGTACCGACTACGGCGTGCTCATGGCCGGCACCCTGTTCACACTGTTGCCCGTGTACCTCGTCTACACCGTGCTCCAGCGCCAGATGCAGCGCGCGCTGCTGTCGGGGGCGGTCAAGGGATGACGCACCCCCACCTGTCGGACGTGCGGGCCACCCCGGTGACCCGCACGTCCGGCACGAGCGCGGCGTCGCTGCCGCTCGCCACCCGGATCGGCCAGGTCAACCAGCGTCTCAAGGGCTGGGAGGCGGTCCGCTGGGTCGACGGCGCACCCCGCGTCACCGACCTGCTGCGCCGCGAGGTGGACCGCTGGGGCGGGCTCGGCGCGGTCTACGGCGTGCTCCGCGCGGACCCGTGGTCCGCGGTGCGCTGGGACAACGGCGTACCGCCCGAGCGCAGCGCCGAGGCCTACGCCGCCGTGCAGGAGCACGTGACCACCTACGGCGACGGCATCCCGGTGCTATTCGTCGAGGAGGCGCCCCACGGCCTCATGGCGCTGGGCGGCACCACGCTGCCCGTGAACCTCGCACTCGGCGCCGGCATGGACGCCGACCTGACCGAGGAGCTCGCGGCCGCCGTCGCCGCCGAGGCCCGGGCCCGTGGCACCCACGTCACGCTGGTCTCCGGGCTGGACGTGCTGCGCGACCCACGCTGGGGCCGCGCCGAGGAGTGCTTCTCGGAGGACCCGGC
Source organism: Promicromonospora sp. MS192 (assembly GCF_049532985.1). Lineage (GTDB taxonomy): Bacteria > Actinomycetota > Actinomycetes > Actinomycetales > Cellulomonadaceae > Promicromonospora. The sequence goes on from NZ_CP186693.1 coordinate 3,310,943, forward strand.
GCTGGCCGCCCTGCTGGTCGAGGCCACGGTCCGCGGCATGCAGGGCACCGCCTCGGCCGGCGACCCGATCGACGGCGCGCACGTGGCCGTCGTGGCCAAGCACCTCGCCGCCCAGGGCGCCGGCATGGGCGGGCGCAACGGCTCGGGTGCGCCGATCGGCCGGCGCGAGCTCGGCGAGATCCACCTGCGGCCCGCGCACGCCGCCGCACGCGCGGGCGTCGCCGGCTTCATGGCTGCCTACAACGACATCGACGGGGTGCCCTGCAGCGCGAACGAGGACCTGCTCACGGGCACCCTCCGTGAGCGGTGGGGCTGGGAGGGCGTCGTCATGGCGGACGGCACCGCCGTCGACCGGCTCCGCGACAGCTCGCCCGACCCCGCCTCCGCCGCGGCCCTCGCCCTGCGGGCCGGCGTCGACCTGAGCCTCTGGGACGAGGCGTTCACGCACCTGGAGACCGCGATCGACCGCGGGCTCGTCGCCGAGGCGACGCTGGACCGCGCGGTCGACCGGGTGCTCGGCCTGAAGCGGCGGCTGGGCCTGCTCGGCGACGCACCTCGCGATGCCGCAGGGCAGGCCGACGCGACCGCCGGCCGTGACGTGGTGGCGCTCGTGGAGCGGGCCGCCCGGCAGTCCGTGGTCCTCGTCGACGACGGCGGGCTGCTCCCCCTGCGCCCGGGCGCGACGGTGGCCGTCGTCGGGCCGAACGCGGACGACCTGGAGGCGCAGCTCGGCGACTACACGCCGCCGCGCCCCGTGCCCGATCCTGCTGCCTCGACCGTGCGCTCCGCGCTCACGGCGCGGTTCGGCGCCGAGCGCGTGCGGCACGCCGAGGGCAGCCGCCTGCGGGCGCCGCTCGACGATCCCGGCGCGCTCGACGCCGTGCGGGCCGCCTGCGCGGGCGCCGACGTCTGCGTCGTCGTGCTCGGCGGCACCAGCCGGCGCACCTACGACGACGAGTTCGCCGACAACGGCGCCGTCGCGGGCCCCGCCCGTGACACGACGAACGGCGAGGGCGTCGACCTGTCGTCGGTGGCGCTGCCCGAGGCGCAGCTCGCCGTGGCCCGCGCCGCGCGCGAGTCCGGGGCGCCGGTGGTCGGCGTCGTGATCGACGGACGGCCCCGCGCGCTGACCGCCCTCCGGGACCTGGTGGACGCGCTGCTCGTCGTGCCGTTCCCCGGCCCGGCCGGCGGGGAGGCGGTCGCCGCCGCGCTGTGCGACGGGACGGCCTCCGGCCGGCTGCCCGCGACGTTCCCCGCCGACGACGGGGTGCTGCCCGTGGCGCACGACGAGCGGCGCGAGACCGCACGGGGCTACGTCGACACGGACGTGCTCCGGGCGCTGCCGTTCGGCACCGCGCACGTGGACGGCACGACGTCGCGTCTGGCCGGGACCGCGGGCGGGCCGGCGATCACGGCGGCTGCCCTGGCCGACGGCGGCGGGGTGCGGCTGACCGTCGAGGTCACGAGCACCGCCGCGACGGACCGGTCCCTCTCCGTGCCGCTCTACGGCCGCCGGCACGAGCGGGGTGTGCGGCCGCGGCGCCGGCAGCTCCTCGCCGTGCGGCGTACCGTCGTCCCCGCGGGCGGCACCACCACGGTGCCGTTCGACCTGGGCCTCGACCAGCTCGGGTCGTGGGCGGGCGGCGAGCCCGTGGCCGACCCGGTCACGCTCAGCATCTGGTGCACACCGGAGCCCGACCCGCCAGCCGACGCCGTCACGGTCCGGGTCACCGACGAGAACGGAGCCACTCCTTGGGAACGATGACGTCCACCCACCTCGACCCCGCGATCACGACGACGCTGCGGGACGCCGCCGACCGGGTCCGCGCCACCTCGGGCGCCCGGGTCGGGGACATGGTCGAGGCCGCGCTGCTGCGCACCCTCACCGACACGATCACCCTCGGCGAGGACGGCAGCGCGTTCGTCATCACCGGCGACATCCCCGCGATGTGGCTGCGTGACTCGACGACCCAGCTCACGCCCTACCTGCGGTTCCTCGGCTCGTGCCCGCCGCTGGCCGACCTGGTGGCCGCCGTCGTGCGCCGCCAGCTCGCCTGCCTGGACCACGACCCGTACGCGAACGCGTTCAACGACGGGCCGACGGGCGCCCACTACGACCCCGAGGACGTGTGCGACGACCCGCACGTCTGGGAGCAGAAGTACGAGATCGACAGCCTCGCCTACCCCGTGACGCTCGCCCACACCCTGTGGCGGGCCACGGGCCGCACGGACTTTCTCGACGAGCGGGCCCACCGGGTGCTGCGCACGATCGTGGACCAGCTCCGGACCGAGCAGGACCACGACGCGTCGGCCTACCGGTTCCAGCGCGACACCACGATCCCGACCGAGACGCTGGCTCGCGAGGGACGCGGCACCGCGGTCGGGCGCACGGGCATGACGTGGAGCGGGTTCCGCCCGTCCGACGACGCCTGCACCTACGGCTACAACGTCCCGGCGAACCTGTTCGCGGCACAGGCCCTGCTCGCCGTGGCCGACCTCGCGGCCGGGGTGCTCGGCGACGAGAGGCTGGCCGACGACGCGCGGACGCTGTCGGGCGAGCTCGTGACGGGTGTCGAGCAGTTCGGCATCGTCACGGAGCCCGGTCCGTCAGGCGACGCGCCCGGCGTCCGCACGTACGCCTACGAGGTGGACGGGCTCGGCGGGGTGCTGCGGATGGACGACGCGAACACGCCGTCGCTGCTGTCGCTGCCGCTGAACGCCCCCGACGTGCTCGACGCGCACGTCTGGCGCGCGACCCGGGAGTTCGTGCTGAGCCCGGCCAACCCGTACTACATGACGGGCACGGCGGCGAGCGGCGTCGGCAGCCCGCACACCCTGCCGGGCCGCGTGTGGCCCATCGCGCTGGCCGTCGAGGCGCTCACCGGGACGCCCGAGGACCGGGTCCGGATCCTCGACGTCCTCGCCCGGACCGACGGCGGCACGGGGCGCATGCACGAGTCGTTCGACGCCTCGGACCCGACCGCGTACTCCCGCCCGTGGTTCTCGTGGGCCGACTCGATGTTCTGCGAGGTCGCCCTGGTGGTGGCGGACGAGACCCGCGCCTGACGACGTGTGCTAGCGTCGCCGCAGATCGTGACCCGAGCCGAGGAGGTGAGACCCGTGGACGCAGTGACCGTACCGGGTGCTCCCCCGCAGCCCACGATCGCGCGGCGGCGCTAGCCGCCTCCGGGAGCACCCGCCCACGCACCACGCGAGAGGCGACTCCCATGAGCACCACACCTTCCTCAGCCCTGCCCCCCGTACCGTCCGTCGACGCCACCGGGCGCATACCCGCCGGCGAGCGTGCGCTCGTCCTGGGCGGTGGCGGATCCACCGGCAACGCGTGGCTGATCGGCGTCGTCGCCGGTCTGGCCGAGGCCGGGCTGGACGTGACCACCGCCGACCTCACCGTCGGCACGTCGGCCGGCTCGACCGCCGCGGCCCAGCTCGCGGGCGCGAGCCCGGCCGAGCTGCTCGACGGCGCCCTGACGGCCCCTCCGCCCCGGACCGCTCCGGCGAGCACCGGGCGGACCGCCCCGGCGGCGCACGGCAGGACCGACCCCGCGGCGCCGGTGACCGACCACCTGGCGCGGATGCGCGCGATCATCGACGCCGCCACGGACCCGGCCGACCTGCGCCGCAGGGTGGGTGCGGCGGCCCTCGACCTGGCCGGGACGCAGGACGAGCACCGGCAGGAGCGGTGGCGGGCGATCGTCGCCGCGCGGCTGCCCGTCCAGACCTGGCCCCGGCGGACGGTGCTGCTCACCGCCGTGGACGCCCGCACGGGCGCCCCGGTCGTGTTCGACCGGTCCAGCGGCGTGGACCTGGCCGACGCCGTGGCCGCGAGCTGCTCCAGCGGCGCCGCCTACGCGATCGGCGACGGCCGGTACATCGACGGCGGCTACCGCACCAACGCCGAGAACGCCGACCTGGCCGCCGGGTACGCGCGCGTGCTCGTGCTGTCGCCGCTGGGCGGCCGGACGCTCACGCCGGCCGCCTGGGGCCTCGACCTCGCCACCCAGGTCGAGGCGTTGCGGGCGGGCGGCAGCCGGGTCGAGACCGTGGCCCCGGGCCCCGACGCGGAGCACCTGTTCGGCGTCAACGCGATGGACGGGACCCTGCGGCCGCTCGCCGCCCGGGCCGGCCGGGACCAGGGCAAGGCCCTCGCCGAGCGGCTGGGCGAGCTCTGGGGCTGACGCGGTCCGGGCCGCGCGGGGCCGCACGGCCCCGCGCGGTCAGGCGCTCCGGGGTGTCTCCGGCGGGATCAGGCCGAGCTGGCCGGCGCGCGCGAGGGCACTGGTGCGGCTCGATGCGTTGAGCTTGCGGTAGACCTTGCGCACCTGGGTACGCACGGTGTTGACCGAGACGCCGTGGGCCGCCGCCATGCGTACAGCGCTGTCACCGGCGGCCAGCCCGGCCAGTACCGCGCGTTCCCGCCGGGTGAGCAGCACGATCGGTCCGGAGGTGGGGTGCCGGTCGTCGTCGGCGGACCGCATGGCCCCCACGTCGCGGGGGTCGGTGCCGGTCAGCCGGCACAGCTCCAGCATCTCGGAGCGGGGGAACAGCGCGAACGGGGCGTACAGCCCCTGCCGCCCGACCTCGACCGCGTGGTCGAAGCGCGTGCGGGCCCCGTCGAGATCTCCCGTGCGCAGGTGCGCCAGGGCGATGACGAGCTGGAGCTCCAGCGCGTCGCGCGGGGTCACCGCGGCGTCGCGCGCCGCCCGCCCGGCCACCGCCAGCGCACCGTCCGTGTCGCCGGCCAGGAGCCGCACCCGGGCGACGGGCGGCAGCAGGTCGCCGGCACCGGCGCTCTCGGCAAGTGCCACCACCCGGTTGCCCTCCCCGCTCGCGGCCAGCAGGTCGGCGTGCGCGCGCAGCAGCACGGGGTGCGCGCCAGGGCCCGGGCGGGCCGCCATCCCGTGCGCGAAGCAGGCCGCGTCCAGCCCGAGCAGACCGCTCACCGGCTCCCCGGAGGCCACCGCGTACGCCGCCCGGGCGGCCGCGAGGAACGGCCACAGGTCACCCTGCTCCTCGGCGGAACCCGCCCGGTCGAGCGCCTGCCGCGCGGTGGAGAGGTCCAGCCGGTCGATCGCCAGGAGGGCCTGGGCGATGGTCGCACCCAGGAGCAGGTGCCCCTCGAGCCAGGCCGGCACCGGCCCGCTGCGCCGGATGCGCTCCAGCCAGGCCCCGGCCATCCCGTGGTGCCCGCGCACGGCGGCCAGCAGCGCGAGGTTCGCGGCGGCCGAGGCGCCCGCGAAGTGCTGGAACGGGGGCGGGCCTGCCTGCTCGTGGGCGCGCCGAAGGTGCCCGACCGCGTCGGCGGGACGTCCCGCGAGCATCTCCGTCACGCCCCGGTTCAGGGCGATCAGCCCCGGACGCCCCACGCGGCGGTCCGCGCTCCAGGGCAGCGCACCGGTGGCATCCGTCCGGAGCAGGTGCTCCTCGAGCCAGGCGCCGATCCCCTCCGCGGTGCGGTACTGGCCGCGGGCCCGCGCCGCGTGCATCGCGAGCACCCCGGCGGCGACCGCGTCGCCGGGGCGCGTGAACGAGCGGAGCCGCTTCGACAGACGCACGCCGTGCAGCTCGAACAGGCGCATCGCGGCCCGGAGCCGGACGTCGTCACCCGCCTCGGCGAGCTGGTAGGCCAGCACGCCGGCCATGAGCAGCCGGGGACGCCGGGCAGTCACCGTGGCGGGCAGCCGTTCGAGCAGGCCGAGCAGCTCCGTGCCGTAGCGGGCGGGCAGCTCGAACCACCAGCGGTCCGCCAGGTCCTCCAGCGTGTCCAGGTCTCCCGCGGAGAAGGCCCGCAGAGCGCCGTCGTCAAGAGTCCGGCCGGTCCCTGCCCGGAACACCGGTGCGGACGGCTCCGCCCACGCAACATCGTCGGACAAAGTGGGTGCATCCCCTTTCCACCGTGCCGTCGGCGCGCTTCCGCGATGCCGGGTGCGGGCGCCGGGACGCCGTGTGGCCCCACGACCCGCGGGCGGGGGCGGAACGAGCGGCGTCTCCGGCGTCTTCCCTGTTCAGGGGCGCACCGGCACGGGTGCTGCAGGAGTGGTCCGTCGTTTCCGACGAACCATTCGACGGCACTATAAGACATTCGATAAACCGATTCACAGGACGTTCGAAACGGCGGTCAAGATATGCCGCACAGATGGCAATTGACCGTTTCTTCGCCCCGTCGCGCGCCACGCCGGCGTCCCCTCGCGTCGCCACGTACGACGGCGGCGCGAGGGGACGGTGCGGGTCAGCCCACCGTGCGGCGTCGGGCGATCACGAGGGCCGCCACGCCGGTCAGCAGGAAGAGCACCGCCAGGCCGGTCACCCCGGCGATGTCGGCACCGGTCGAGGCCAGCGCACCGTCCGGGCCGTCAGCCGGGCCGTCGGCCGGGGTGGGTGCCGGGGGCGCCGGAGGGCCGGCGTCGTCCGGGGCGACCGGGACCGTCGCGGTCGAGGGCGGCGAGGTGGGCGGCGGCGTGCCGCCCGGCGGGGTACCGGTGGCCGTGGCCGTGTTGGTCAGCTCACCGGTCTCGAGATCGGCCCGGGTCACCTCGTAGGTCGCCGTGCAGGTCACGGACGCCCCTGGCGCCAGGTCGGCCGCCTCCTGCGGGCACTCCACCGGTGACAGCTCACCCGTCCCGGAGAAGTCGGAGTCGTCGACCGTGACGTCGGCCAGCGACACGTTGCCGGTGTTGGTCACCTCGAAGCTGTAGGTGACCTCCTGGCCCACCTCGGTGATCTTCTCGGTGTCCGAGGTCTTGACCACCTCGAGGCCAGGCTTCGGGGTCCCGGGGATGTCGACGGTCGACGGCGGCGACGTGGGCGGCGGGGTGTCCCCCGGCGGGGTGCCGGTGGCCGTGGCCGTGTTGGTCAGCTTCCCGGAGTCGAGATCGGCCTGCGTGACCACGTAGCTCGCGGTGCAGGTCACCGTCGCCCCTGGCGCGAGGCTGCCGGCCTCCTGGGGACACTCGACAGGCGACAGCTCCCCCGAGCCGGAGAAGTCGGAGTCGTCGACCTCGACGTCGGTCAGCGTGACGTTGCCGGTGTTGGTCACCTCGAACGAGTAGACGATCTCCTGGCCCACCTCGGTGATCTTCTCGGTGTCCGAGGTCTTGACCACGTCGAGCCCGGGCGCCGGGGTGCTGGGGACCTCGACGGTCGACGGCGGCGACGTGGGCGGCGGGGTGTCCCCCGGCGGCGTGCCGGTGGCCGTGGCCGTGTTGGCCACCTCGCCCGAGTCGACGTCGGCCTGCGTGAGCGTGTAGGTGGCCGTGCAGGTCAGCGAGTCACCCGGGGCGAGGACGTCCGCCGGGCAGGTCGCGACCGGAACCTCGCCCGTGCCCGAGAACTCCGTCTCGTCGATCGCGATGTCGCTCAGCGACAGGTTGCCGGTGTTGGTCACCTCGAAGGAGTACGTGATCTCCTGCCCCACCGTGAAGGCCTCCGGGCCGGACGGCGACGCCGACTTCACGACGGTGAGGGCGGGGTCCGGCGCCTCGACGGGCGTGCTCGTCTCCGAGGGCGGCGAGCTGATCGGGGTGTGCGTGCCGGGCGGGGTGCCCGTGGCGGTCGCCGAGTTGTCGACGGAACCCGCCTCGACGTCCTCGTCGGTGACCACGTAGGGATCGTCGGTGGTGCAGGTGACGGTGTCGCCCGGCTCGACCGAGGTCGCCTCGCAGGTGATCGCGCCCACCGTGGGATCGTCGATCGCCAGGTCGTCGATCGCGACGTCGCCCGTGTTGGTCACCTCGAAGGTGTAGGCGATGGTGTCACCGGTGTCCGTGATGCCGTTCTCGTTGACGTCCACGGGCTCGCCCGCGGTCTTGACGAGCGCCAGGCTGGGGTCGCCGAACGTGACGGTCGAGGGGTCCGGGTAGTCGAGGCCGATCGCCGAGATGTTGTCGGGACCGTTGGTGTAGCTGCCCGCCTCGTCGGCGGTGACGTCCACCGTGATGGTGCACGACGCCATGCCCGCGTCCAGGTTGCCCGTGGCGGCGACCGACGCGGCCCCGGCCACGGCGGTCACGTCACCGGCCGGGCAGGTGGTGGCGACGGCGGACGGGTCGGCGACGACCAGGCCGGCGGGGAGGTCGTCGGTGAACGACCAGCCGTTCTTGGCGGCCAGGTCGCTCGTGTTGGTGATCGTCAGCGTCAGGGTGGAGACACCGCCCGTGGCGACCGAGGTCGGGCTGAACGCCTTGTCGAGCTGCGGCGTCACGTCGAGCACGCGGATGTTGTCGTATGCGCCGTCGTTGCCGGTCCCGTCGCCGTTCTCGTTGCGCATCACGATGCCGAACTCTCCGCCGGTGACGAGCGTCGAGCCGTCGGCCGGGAAGCGGCCGCCGGTGACCACGCGGGTCGTGCCGTCCTGGGCCGGGGAGGTGTACTGCGTGCCCCGCGGATCGGTGCACGGGTCGATCGCCGTGCTGGACACCGGGATCTCCGTCCCCTCGCCGTCGACGAGGTAGAACCGCAGCTCGGGGTGCGTGGCCTGACAGTTCTGCGCGACCGCGTCCACCGAGAACGTGACGAACCGGCCCTCGGTCGTCAGCGCCAGCGGGCTGGCCGTCCGGAACTGGACCTGGTTGTCCGCGGAGCTGCCCGACGTGTACGACGACGCCGCGGCGTTGCCCGCCGGGTCGGTGCCGTTGATGACGCCGAGCGTGTAGGGCAGGGCCGTCAGCGAGGTGAACGTCGCTGCGCCGAAGGCGTCGGGCTGCGTCCCGCTGCAGTCCCCGGCCACGCGGGTACTGGTCTGGTTGATGATGAAGCCGTTGCAGTCGTTGCGGTCCACCCAGAACGGATCGGCCGTGTAGGTGGTGCCGTCCGCGCCCGTGTAGTCCGTCAGGAGCACGTTCGAGCCGGCAGCCCGGTTCTCGAAGTCCTCGACGAAGAGCACCTGCGGGTCACCCGGCACCCCCGGGTTGCCCGGCGCGGCCACCGCGCTCGACGTCCCCGACGTCAACGACGTGGCCACCAGGCCCGCCCCGAGCAGGCTGAGCGTCATCAGGATCGCCGGGCCTCGTCTGTATCGACCGAGAGAGAACCCGCGGCGGGTCTTCGTCGTCGTCGGCCTTGGTACGCGCATCTGCTGTCCCCTCGCTCGCGAACCGAACGGTCCGCATCCAGTACGGCGTAATCAATGCCATCCACTTCGCGCCCGATCACCAGCCAGGACCCAAGAAATCACCAACTAGATCATCAACTTCCGGACGTTTTTCACCCCCTCCGAGCAGTCCGACGCCCAAACGACGAGGTGAGCGGCCGGTCGGCCATGGCGCCTCTGAGGTGCCGATGCCCGACAAGGGGGCGTGCACCGCCGGAAACACCCGCGACCGCACCCGCGACGCCCCGCTCGGCGCGTGGGCGGGAGCGACTCGTGATACTCCTTTGTCTGCCGCGAAGGACTTCTTGACCAAACCAACGATCCGGATCACCGCAGCGCACATCGCGAAACCAGGACCGACAGAAGGAGCGACGCGTGCAGGACCAGGCGAACGAGCTCGTGACACCCCCGACCCGACCCGGCAACCGCAGGTTGCTGCGCACCGCCTGGGCGGGCGCCGTCGCCACGGTGACGGCAGGCGGTCTGTTGTTCACCGCGGCACCGGGCATGCACCTGGCCGGTACCGAACGAGACCGGACGGCACCGCTCGCGGGGATGTCGCGCGGGGCGTTCGGCGTGGTGGGGAGCGCCGGGTCGTCCGGCGGAGACAGCCTTGCCGGGTCCTCGGGTGGCAGGGTGGTCGTACAGACGTCGTCCGCCCCCTGGGACGTGACGTTCGAGCAGGTCACAGCGGTACTGGCCCGCGCCGAGCGGCAGGTGCCGGAGCTCGGCCCGGACCTCCGGCCGGCGGTGGCACAGGCGGCCGCCGAGCTCGGGATGCTGTACACCACGTACCGGACGCAGCGGCTGGTGACCGGCGAGCGGAACGGCGGGCTGCGGGTCGAGGACGCGCCGGTCGCGCGCGGGGCGGGGGACGGCGAGGGCCGGGCCGAGGTGGTCGCGGACGGGTCGGTCGCGGGCGGGTCGGTCGCGGACGGGTCGGGCGCGGACGGGTCGGGCGCGGACGACGAGGCGCCGAACAGGCTGGTCGCGCACGACCTCGGGTCGGACGAAGCGGCGGACGACACCGAGCCCGTCACGTACCGGCAGGTCGTGCTGGCCACGGTCCGGCTGGCGAGCCTGCTCGACCTGGCGCTCGGAGGCGCGCCGGTCGAGGTGCGAGCGCCGGGCCAGAGCCGGGACCAGTCGGCGCTGCTGCGGGCCGACGCAGCGGGCGCCGGCCTCACCCTGCGGCAGAGTCTGCTCGACGTGGTCTCGTCCTTCGGGGAGTCCACCGTCGAGTACGCCAACGGGCGGATCCCGGCCTCGGTGCTGTGCCCCCTGGACTTCGCGCCCGGCCACCTGCTGCGCTGTGACGCCGCGGAGCGGCTCATGGCACTGAGCGACGAGTTCGAGCGGGAGTTCGGCTACCCGATCCCCATCACGGACTCCTACCGGTCGTTCGCGGCGCAGATCGCCGTGGCCGCCGCCAAGCCGCACCTGGCGGCGGTTCCCGGCACCTCCAACCACGGCTGGGGCCTGGCGGTCGACCTGGGCCGGCCCATCTCAGGCGGCGCCTCGCCGGAGTACGTGTGGCTGCGGGTGCACGGCCCGCGGTACGGCTGGGACAACCCGTCGTGGGCGCGCCCGGACGGTACGAAGCCGGAGCCGTGGCACTTCGAGTTCTTCGCGGCGGGAGCGATCCCGCAGCGGGCGATCGACCCGTCCGACGTGGGCACCTGGACCCCGGGCGGCCCGGCGGACGAGGCGCCGTCCCCCGCGGACGGCGGCGCACCGGTCTCCGCCGACGGCGGCGCCGAGCCCGTACGACAGCTCCGACCGGACGGTCACGAGGCGCGCCGCCCCGCGACCGGTGCGCCCCACGAGGCGCGCGAGACGCCGGGGGCGCCGCAGCCGGCCAGGCCCGCCCCCGGGCCGCGGCCGAGCGATCCCGCGGCTCCGCCCACGCCGAGCAGCCCGGCGGCGAAGCCGGGCGACCCCACAGTGAGGCCGACTCCCAGGCCGACGCCGGAGGAACCGGACCCGACACCGCCGGCGGCCGGCCCGTCGCCGTCGCCCGAGCCGTCCCCGACGCCGTCCCCGACGCCGACGCCGACGCCGACGCCGAGCCTGCCTGCTCCTTCGCCCGCGCCGACCTCACCGACACCGACACCGACACCGACACCGTCGACGTCCGCACCGGCACCGTCCTCGTCCTCTGCGGCACCCACGGCAGCCCCGTCGCCGTCGTCGCCGGCTCCGTCCCGGTCGGCGCCCGCCGGTCAGTCCCCGTCGCCCGCGGCACCGACCCGGTCACCTGCGGCGTCGGCTCCGACTGCGACCCCGCCCGCACCGGACGCCGACCCTGCGCGAGCACCCGGCGAGGGGTGACGGCGTGCCGTACCAGGGGGCTCGCTCAGCGAGCCTCCTGGTACGGGAGCACCACCCGGTTCACGATCAGCAGCCCGGCCGCGGCGACCGGCACGGCGACCAGCGCGCCCAGGATCCCGCCGAGCGCCGCCCCGGCCAGGGCGGCCACGATGACCAGCGCGCCGGGCAGTGCCACGGCGCGGCTCATCACCCGCGGCGCCAGCACGTACGCCTCCACCTGCATGTAGACGAGCAGGAGCACCGCCACGACCACGGCGGCGAACGGGCTGACCGTCAGCGTGGCCAGCACCACGAGGGTCGAGCCGATCACCGTGCCGACCACCGGGATGAGGGCGGCGACGAAGGCCATGACGGCGAGCAGGATCGGCGCGGGGCTGCCCGCGAACAACGTCAGGATCAGGGTGAAGGTGGCGTTGACCGTCGCCAGGACGAGCTGCCCGGAGACGTACCGGCCCACGGAGTCGAGCACCTCGGTCAGCAGCGATCCCGTCAGCGCCCGCCGGGAGCGCGGCACGAGCCGGAGCAGCGCCGCGATCATCGTCGGCAGCGTGACGGCGAAGTAGATGGTCAGCGCGGTCACGACGACGACAGCCGTGACACCGTTGACCAGCCCGGTACCGACCTGCAGCACGCCGCCCGCGATGGCCGTGAGCTGCTGGGGGTCGGTGAGCAGCTCGGTCAGGGACGACAGCAGGCCGTTGAGGTCCAGCGCCACGAGGTTCTGCGTGGTCCACGTGTACCAGGCCTGGTTCGGCAGGTCGCGGAGCGCATCCACGAGCAGGTCCACGAAGATGCCGACCTGCTGGACGGCCAGCGGGAGCACCGCGACGACGAAGAGCGCGATGACCAGCACGAACCCGATGATCGCCACGGTCGCCGCGGCCCAGCGGGGCAGCCCACGGCTCGCGACGAACCGGATGGCCGGCTCCAGGGCCAGCGCCAGGAACAGTGCGAGCCCGACGTACACGAGCACCGTCGCCACCGCGGCCAGGGCGCCGAGAACGCCGAGCCCGGCACCGACGCCGAGGGTGGCGAGCATCGCGTAGCCGAACGGCTGCGCGGGCAACCCCACCACCGGCCCGCGCTGCCGGACGGCACGAGCACGAGCGACGCGGTGCGGCAGACGGGCCATGGGTCCAGACCCTACTTCCCACCGGCTCGGGGGAAGCGTTCCGACACCTCGTCACGTGGCGACGCCCCGTCGTCATGTCCAGCGGAAGAAGAGTGCCGACAAGGTCGCACCCACCATGACGGCAGCCGCCAGGGCCAGCAGGTGCAGCGGGTCCACCGCGGCTCCCACCCACGCCGCCGACATCGCGGCCACGGCGGCGCCGAACGGCAGCCACTCCCCGACCGTCGCGAGCACGCCGGGCACCGTCGAGAGGCCGCCGAACATGCCACCCAGCGCACCGAGGACGAAGAACGCGATCAGGCCGATCGCCACGGCCGAGTTCGGCGTGGGAGCGACGGCGGCGACCACCATGCCGACGGCGTACATGGCCGCCAGTGCCAGGGCGTACACGCCGACGGCCGCACCGAGGTCGGCGGGGAGCCGGGCATCGAACAGCCCGAACGCCACAGCCAACGCCCCGGTGAGCCCGATCAGGGCCTGTGCCACGCTCACGACCACCTGGGCGACCAGAACCATCGCCGGAGATGCGGGGGTGGCCGCGAGCCGCCGCAGGATCCCGGTGCGCCGGTAGTACGCCAGGAAGCTCGGCATGTTGATGACGCCGATCGTGCCCAGCACCACGGTCAGGACGAGGGGAAGCACGAACACGTCCAGTGCCGTGTACCCGTTGCCCACGGGCTGGTCGCCCGCCGACCCGGCACTCATCACCAGGATCAGCAGCGGCAGCACGATGGGGACCACGAGACCGGCCGTGTCGCGCACGACCATCTTTCCCTCGCACGCGACCAGGACCAGCCAGGACCGGACGCCCGGGCGGCGGACGGCCGGGACGACGAGGGTGCTCATTCGGCGGCCTCCAGCTGCTTTCCGGTGAGTGCGACGAACGCGTCGTCGAGCGTGTCCGTGCCCGCAGTCGCGACCAGGCCGGCAGGCGTGTCGACCGCGACCACCCGCCCTGCGTCCAGGAGCACCACGCGGTCGCAGAGGCGTTCGACCTCCTCCATCGTGTGGCTGACCAGCAGGACGGCGACGCCGTCGTCCCGCAGGCCTTCCACGGTGGCCCACATCCGGCGGCGGGCCCGGGGGTCGAGGCCGGTCGTCAGCTCGTCCAGGACCACCACCCGCGGACGTCCGGCGAGCGCCAGGGCGATCGAGAGCCGCTGCTGCTGGCCGCCGGACAGCCTCTCGAACCGCACGTCACGCTGCCCGGCCAGGCCGACCAGGTCCAGCAGCTCGCCGGCCGGCCGAGGGTCGGGGTAGAAGCTGCGGTAGAGCCCGACCAGCTCGGCGACGGTCAGCGCCCCGTGCAGGAAGGCATCCTGGAGCTGCACGCCCAGGAGCTGGCGTACGCGGCCCCTGTCCCGCTGCGGGTCCAGGCCCAGCACCCGGACGGTTCCCCCGTCCGGGCGCCGCAGGCCTGCGATCATCTCGACGGTGGTGGTCTTGCCCGCGCCGTTGACGCCGAGCACCCCGACCACCTCGCCCTGCTCCACGCGCAGGCTCACGTCGGCGAGGGCAGTGGTGCTGCGGTACCGCTTGTGCAGGTGCTCGGCGACTATCGCGGCCCGCGGCCGGCTCGGGGCAGGGCGGCTCCCGGACTGGTGCGGTGCTGGTCGTGGACTCATGGCAGCGACGCTAAGCGCGACGGAGGCACACCCGCGCGTGCCGATCGTCAGGGTTGTGGACCATGACTTCTGGCACCTTCGCCGCGCCGCCACCAACCGTAGGGTGGTTCGTATGCGACGACTGGGTACGGACGAGTGGTCGGGACTGGCCATGCTCGCCGTCTCGGTCGGGGTCGGCGCGCCGGCGCTGTTCGGCGCGGTGGACCTCGCGATCCCGCGCGGCTGGTGGGTCGCGCTGTTCGCCGCGCTGATCCTCGCGCTGCTGGTCGCCTTGGTGTTCGAGCCGGGCCGGGCGCGGTACGTCGTCTTCGCGTCGGGCGTCGTGACGTCCTGGGCCGTGCTGCTCACGACGCGGGGCGTGGGCCTGCTGCCGATCCTGCTCGTGATCACCGCGGCGCTGAGCGTGTACGTCATGCCGCTGCGCGCCGGCTTCGTGCTGGCGGCGCTGAACACGGTGGTCATCGCGACGGCCATGGTCCTGCAGGACCGCGGAACCGCCGACATCCTGGTCACCGTCGGCTTCTACCTGCTCATCCAGGTGGCGACGATGCTGAGCTCGGTCACGCTCATCCGGGAGCAGCGGCTGCGGCGGGAGCTGAGCCAGGCACACGCCGACCTGCGGGCAGCGTCAGTACTGCTCGCGGAATCGGCCCGTGCCGCGGAACGGCTGCGCATCTCGCGCGATCTGCACGACCTGATCGGCCACCAGCTCACGGTGCTCACCCTGGAGCTGGAGGCTGCCCGGCACCGGGACGGGGAGCAGGCACGCGAGCACGTGGACCGGGCGAACCAGGTGGCGCGTGACCTCCTGACCGACGTCCGGCGCACGGTCAGCGAGCTGCGCACGGCCTCGTCGGACCTGAGCGAGGCGTTGCGGGACGTGGTGCGCGATCTGCCCGACCTGGAGGTGAGCGTGGAGGTGGAGGCCGGGGTGCAGGTCGACGAGGAGCAGGCCTCCGCCGTGGTCCGCGCCGTGCAGGAGATCGTGACCAACACCCTCCGGCACGCGGACGCCCGCGCGCTGCGGATCGAGGTGGCCGCCCGGCCGCCGGGCCTCGTCCTGACCGCGGCGGACGACGGTCGCGGGTTCCACGAGCTCGTCCCCGGGAACGGGCTGCGGGGCATGACCGAACGGTTCGCGGCCCTGGGCGGCGACGTGGAGCTGGACGGCGCCGACGGCTTCCGGGTCACCGCGCGGGTGCCCACGTGACGCGGGTGGTGATCGTCGACGACCACACCCTGGTGCGGCACGGCATCCGCTCGCTCCTGGAGATCGCCGACGTGGATGTGGTGGGCGAGGCCGACGACGGACAGGCGGCACTGGCGGTCGTCACGGACACCGCACCGGACGTGGTCCTGCTCGACCTGCGCATGCCCCGGTACGACGGCCTCTGGACGCTCCGCACACTGCGTGAGCAGGGCATCGAGGTCCCCGTGCTCGTGCTCACGACGTTCGACGACGACACCCTGGTCCTCGACGCGCTGCGGTCGGGCGCACGCGGGTACCTCCTCAAGGACGTCACCGTGGAGCAGCTCACGCGGGCGGTGCGGACCCTGGCCGACGGCGGCACCCTGGTCGCGCCGTCGATCACGAGCCGCATGCTGCGCGGCATCCGCTCGGTTCCGGACGTCGCCGGTCCGGACACCCCACCGGCTCAGCCGCTGACCGAGCGGGAGCTGGAGGTGCTTCGCCTGATGGCCGAGGGCTGGACCAACCGCGAGATCTCCCGAGGGCTGTCCGTGGTCGAGGGCACCGTGAAGAACCACGTCTCGGCCATCCTGCTCAAGCTCTCGGCGCGCGACCGGACCAACGCCGTCCTGCGCGCTCTCCACCTGGGGATCCTCGGTTAATGTTCGGCACATGCCGGACAGCACACCCCACCGACCAGCCGCGCACGGCGCGCCGGTCGCACCCCAGGCCGTCGGTGCGCCCCTGGCCCGGTCCGCCGTCTTCCTCGTCCTGGAGGTTCGCGACGACGACGAGGCTCGGCGCACCGTCCGGGAGGTCCTCGCCGGGCTCGACGACCTGGTCAAGACCGTCGGCTTCCGCGACCTGCAGCATCCGGTCTCGTGCACGGCCGGCATCGGCAGCCGGGTCTGGACGGAGCTGACCGGACGCGAGCGCCCGGCGGAGCTCCACCCGTTCCGGGAGTTCGCCGGCGCTGCGCACACCGCCGTCGCCACCCCCGGTGACCTGCTGTTCCACATCTGGTCCGACCGCCAGGACCTCTGCTTCGAGCTGGAGCGCCTGCTGCTCGACGCGCTCGGCACCGCCGTCACCACCGCCGACGAGGTGTCGGGGTTCCGCTACTTCGACACGCGGGACCTCCTCGGCTTCGTGGACGGCACGGCCAACCCCGTGGGCGCCGAGCTTCCCGAGGCCACGCTGGTGGGCGACGAGGACCCGGAGTTCGCGGGCGGCAGCTACGTGGTGGTGCAGAAGTACGTGCACCCGCTCGCGGCGTGGCAGGCGCTGAGCACCGAGCAGCAGGAGCAGATCGTGGGGCGCACCAAGGCCGACGGCGTCGAGCTGGACGACGCGACCGCGGGGCAGAAGTCGCACAAGACGCTGACCACGATCACGGCCGACGACGGCAGCGAGTACGAGATCCTGCGCGACAACATGCCGTTCGGCCGCCCCGGCGCCGGTGAGTTCGGCACCTACTTCATCGGGTACTCGCGACGCCTGTGGGTGATCGAGCGGATGCTGGAGCGCATGTTCGTCGGGGACCCGCCCGGCCTGCACGACCGCATCCTCGACTTCTCGACGCCGCTGACCGGCAGCACCTTCTTCGTGCCGCCCCGCACGCTGCTGGCGGACCTGGCCGGCTGAGCCACCGCGCCGCCGGATAAGGTCGCACGGTGCGTATCGAGACCGACGGTCACCCCGCCGCGCCGTCCGACCTGTTCAGCACGTACGGCCACTTCACCGCCATGCAGGTGCGCGACGGCGGCGTCCAGGGGCTGGAGCACCACCTCGGCCGGCTCGATGCCGCGCACCGGGAGCTGTTCGACCGGCCTCTGCCGGGCGAGCGGGTCCGCGACCTGGTGCGCCACGCCCTGGCCGGGACCGCCGACGCCTCCGTGCGCGTGACGCTCCGCGACGCGGAGCACGTGGTGGTGTCCGTGGCCGACCCGAACCGTCCGCCGGCACAGCCGCAACGGCTGCGGTCGGTCCCCTACGTGCGCCCGTTCGCGCACCTCAAGCACCTGGGCGGGTTCGCCCAGATCGAGTGGGCCCGCCGCGTGCGGCGCCAGGGGTACGACGACGCCGTGCTCACCACCCCGGACGGTGCCGTCGCGGAGTCGTCGATCGCCAACATCGGGTTCCTGGAGCCGGACGGTTCGGTCGTGTGGCCCGACGCCCCGCAGCTCCACGGCACGGCGATGCGCCTGGTCGAGGCGACCACGCCGTCGGTCAGCCGGCCCGTCCCGCTCGCCGAGGTCGGCGGGTTCGCGGGCGCCTTCCTGGTCAACTCGATCGGCGTGGTCGCCGTCGCCTCGATCGACGACCTCCCGCTTCCCGACGCGTCCCCGCTGCTCACGCCCCTCGTGGACCGTCTCGCTGCGGTGCCGTGGGACGCGGTCTGAACCCTTCGGAAGGACCGCTCCGGCGTGGCTTCTACCAGGCGGTGCGAACGTCCGGGAGCGTGTCGAACGCGGCGTCGGTCGTGACGAGTACGACGTTCTCGACGATCGCCTGAGCAGCGAGCAACCGGTCGAACGGGTCTCGGTGAGCCCACGGCATGGATCCGGCATGCAGCGCGTGCGCGGTCGTGAGGTCCAGGGTCTCCGCGTCGAGATCATCGACCCGGCGTTCCCAGGTGCTCACCAGGGTGGCGGCCGCATCGAGCTTGCCGAGGCGCACCTTGGCGGCGACCTCCATCGCCGAGACGGCCGAGACCAGGAGCCTGTTCGCGGTCGACCCGAGCTGTGCGCGGAGCGTCTCCGTCATGCGCTCGGGCGAGCTGAGCAGCCAGACGAACGCATGGGTGTCGAGAAGGTAGGTCACTCCCACGTGGCGAGCTCCGCCTCGTCGAGCTCGTCGAAGAAGAAACCGTCGGGGACGGAGAGCGGCACCGTGCCGAACGTGCGCTCGGCCACCGGTTCTACCGGGACCAGACGGACCGCAGGCCGCCCGGAGCGCGCGACCACGACCTCCTCGCCGTGCTGAGCACGGGAGATCAGACGGGAGAGGTGTGTCTTCGCCTCCTGGACGTTCACTACAGTCATGTCCCGATCATCGCGGGTGCTGCCTGGTCTGGTCGAGGTGACCAGACCAGGCAGCACGCCTAGCACGAGGATCAGCCGCAGTACTCGTCCAGCTCGAAGTCGTGCACCACCGTCTGGCCCTTGATGATGCGCGCGGACTTCGACTCCGGCGGGTAGCCCGTCGCCGAGCTGAGCAGGTTCAGCCGGTTGTTGGACACGCCCATCCAGCGGGCGTAGCCGCCGTCGGGCCCGGTGACGAGCGTGACGTCGTACTCGGACCCGTCGATCACCACGAACGCCCCCTCCAGCGGGACGGTCTCGCCGTCACAGGTGGCGCCCGTGACCGTGCCGGTGATCTTGCCCCAGCTCGGCGGCGGCGTGACCGACAGCGACACCTGCACCCGCGGCTCCCCGTACGGCGTGCCGCCGTCGGCGACCACCGCGGAGGTGTAGGTGCCCGGCTGGTCCACCCGGCTGCTGTCCATGTCCAGCAGCACCGTGGCCGACTCGCCCGGCTCCAGCGTGAACGCCGGCGGCTGGACGTCGAGCCACGGCACGTCCACCGTGGTCTCGCCGGTCACGTTGAGCACCGTGTGCATGTCGGGGAACCCGAGGTCCGCGACCGTGCTCGGCTCGGGCGTACCGCAGTCGTCCGAGGCGATGTACGACGGCGCCGTCTCCGGCTCGGCGTTGGAGCCGATGAAGAACTCGTCGGCGCTGACCACCTCGACCACGAGCGTGCTGCCCGCGGACGCCGTCCCCGTGACCGGCACGTCGACCATCGTGAGCTCCTGTGCCTCCAGGGTCACGTCGGCCGAGCCCAGCGGGGTCATGTTCGCGTAGGTGAAGTCCCCGTCGAGCTCGTACAGGTTGACCGTGACCGTGGAGCCGGCCGCGGCCGTCTCCACGCCGAAGGACACGTCGGTCACGGCGAACTCGCCCTGGATGTCGAAGTCCTCCAGCGTGAACGTGCGCAGCCACTGGGTCTGGGTACCCACGCACCCCACGGAGTTGCCCGGGGTGACGTCCTGCGACGAGGAGTGGGTGAGGGTGGTCCCCTCCGCGAGGAGCGCCGGCGGGGCCGCCGGCGTCACCGCGCGGCCAGGCTTGCCGTGCCGGGCGAACCCGTCGGCGGCGGCGGCCGCCGTCGAGCGGCCGGACGCCGTGCCGGACGCCGTGCCCGACGCCGTGCCGGACTCCACGGTGCTCACCTTCGTCACCCCAGCGGTGGCCCCCCGGATCACGCCGGTACGGTTCGCCGAACCCAGGATCTCGAAGTCCGAGGACCCGGGCGCCACCTCGACGTCCGCGGGCGCCGTGCCCTCGTTCGTCACCGTGAACCGGCCGGACCTGGTCCCGCCCAGCCGCACCTCCCGGTTCAGCTCACCGGGCGAGACCGTCAGGAGCGGGGCGGCGAGCTCCACGTCCTGGCGCGTCACCGCGTCGGCGGTCACCGTCACGGCGGCCTCCTGGCCGGCGTAGTCCTTGGCCGCGTAGGCGACCTGCTGCTCGCCGGGTGCCGTGAACAGGGAGTAGTACCCGGCGCCGACCGTCGGGTTCTCGGGGTCGGCACTCGTCGTGCTGACCTCGCCCGCGGTCACCGTGGCGCGGTCCACGCCGTCACCGGTGTTGAGGTCCTGGACGAACCCGGACACGAGGCCGCCGTCGACCGGCTCGCACGAGCCGATCGCCACGTTGTCGACCTGCCAGAACAGGGCCCACACGGCGTCGCCGTAGTGGAACCGGACCCGCACGTCGGACTGGCCGCCCGCACCCGGCAGGGCCACGGCCGTGTGCCCGAGCGCGTCGGACGTCTGGTGCAGCACCGTCTCCCAGGTCTCGCCGCCGTCGAGGCTGAGGTCCACGTCGGCGAAGTCGTCCCCCCAGGCGCCGTACGCCTGGTCGAACGTCAGCAGCGGCGCGTCCAGCCCGGTCAGGTCGTAGGACGGCGACGTGAGCGTGGTGTCCTGCGCGCCGTCCTCGCCGTAGGCGTCGCTGTTCACCTCGGCGAACAGGCCCTCGCCGCCGGTCTGGTTGGACGCGTCGAAGCGGTCGTCGAACGTCCAGACCTGCTCGGTGCCGGCCAGGTCCTCGACCGTCCAGCCCTCGGGCACCTCGCCGGACTCGAACTCCTCGACAGCGCCTGCCCCGGTCAGGGCGTACCCGGGCGCCGTGCACTCGGCGAGCACGTCCAGCGCGGCGTCCGCCGTCGTCGGACCGGTGCCGACCTCGACGTCCCGCGTGAAGGTCGCGTACCCCGTCAGGGACGGCCGCACCACGAGCGTGTGCGTCGTGGACTGGGGCAGCTCGATCGAGTACCCGCCCGTGAACGGGTCGGTCCACGCCACGACGCTGCTCGGCGCACCCTGCACCGTGACCCGCGCGTCCAGGGGCCAGCCGTGCCCGCCACCGTCGGTGACGGTACCGGTCACGGTGCTGGTGGGCGCGGCCTCCAGGGTGAGGTCCAGCGTGACCTCCTCGCCCTCCACGACGTCGGCCGTGCCGGTCGCGTCGAGGAAGCCGAACGCGGAGACGCTCACCTCGTAGGAACCCTCCTCCAGACCGAGACGGTACGCGCCGGCAGCGTCGGTGGTGTCGGCCCGCTCGCCGGCGACGACGCGCGCGCCGGCGACCGGCTCGCCGTCCGGGCCCGTGACCGTGCCGGTCAGGAAGCCGTAGCCGTCGATCGGCGCGTTCTGCACCAGCGCCGCCACGTCGAGCTTGCCCTCGCCCCACACGTTGTTGTCCTCGGCGGTGCCGCCACAGGAGTCGTCGTCGACGTCGACGGAGGTCTGGTCGAGGAGCTGCTTGGTGCCCTCGATGTCGCCGACCAGCGCCGGGGCGGCGCTCCACAGCAGCGCCACGGCACCCGCGAGGTGCGGCGACGCCATCGAGGTACCGCTGAACTCGGCGTAGTCACCACCGGGGACCGACGACCGCACGAGGTCGCCGGGGGCCGAGAGGTTCGGCTTCGTCTCCCCGTCGGCACCCGGGCCGCGCGAGGAGAACACGGCGATCTCGCCGTCCTCGCCGAAGGCGCCCGCCGCGTAGGTGGCCACGTTCGCGCCGGGGGACGACGTCGACTGGCAGCCCGCCTCGCCCGCGTTGCCGGCGGCCCACGCCCCGAAGATGCCCGCGGCCTCCCAGGCGGCGATCTCCTCGGACATGAAGTCGTCGATGGCGCCCGGCGCCTGCTGGCCCCACGAGTTGTTCACGACGTGGGGTCGCTGGGACGGGTCCGGGTCGGAGCCGTCGGCGCGCGTCGGCGCCAGGATCCACTGGCCGGAGGCCAGCAGGTCGGCGTCGGAGCAGCTCGCGCAGCCGTTGGCCGCGATCCAGTCGGCGTCCGGGGCGACGCCGATCTGGTTGCCCGCGCCGTCGTCGCCCACCATGGTGCCCATGACGTGGGTGCCGTGGGCATCGACGTCGCAGGGCGCGCCGTCGCAGAAGCCGCCCGCGTCGAACCAGTTGTAGTCGTTGCTCAGGCTGCCCTCGCCCTGGTAGCCCCGGTAGTGCTCCAGCAGCGCCGGGTGCTCGACGTCGACGCCGGAGTCGATGTTGGCCACGGTGATGCCCTCACCCGTGAACCCCTGCGCCCAGACGTCGGGGGCGTTGATGGCGTCCAGGCCCCACTCGGTGGCCAGCGGCGCGCTCGCCGTCGGTGCCTTCCGCTCGACCGGCTCGATCTGCTGGGCCGCGAACCGCTCGTGGACCTGCTTCACCTCCCGGCTGCCGGCCACCTGCTCGGCCAGCTCCGCGGTGCCGTCCTCGACCAGGATCGCGTTGCTGATCCAGTACGACTCGTAGTCGACGCCCGCCGCCTCCAGCTCGGCGACCACGCCGGCCTGCGCCGCCTTCGCGGTGCTGGTCAGGGCGTCGTAGACGAACTGGCCGCGCGCGTCCCAGTCCGCGATGTCCTGTGCCGGCGCGAGATCCGGGGCGTCGGCGAACCTGATCCAGAAGTCCGCGGAGTCCTTGGTCTCGAACCGCTGCTGGACGGCCGGCGTGATCTTGTCCGCGGCATGCCGCGGGACGTCGGCGGAGGGGACCGGCCGTGGTGCGGCCGGCGTCGGCGGGGCGGCGAACGCGGGCGCCACGCCCACGGTCGTCGCCACGAGAGCACCGATCGCCGCGAGGGCGACCGGCGCACGTCTGGCTGACATGCGACTGTGCATCTTGCCTCCGGGGTGCAAGCGCCTCCGCGAGGAGGCGCAGCCACGGGCCCACGAGCGTGCGCCCGGTCACACTCTGGGAGAGAGCGGGCGAAAAGGGCAACGAAAGTCCGTCGGCGGCCGTCCGGTGGAATGCGTCACGTGACGTGCGACGTTGCCCCCGGCATGGACTTCAACCAGCAGATCATCGACACCTTCCGGGCCAACGGCGGAGAGGTCAACGACCCCGCCCCCTTCGGCAAGGGCCTCGTGCTCGTGCACGTACCGCGCAAGGACGGCTCGATCCGAATCGCACCCCTTGCGGCGATCCAGGACGACGGCGCGTGGCACGTCGTCGGCTCGGCCGGCGGCTCGCCCCGGAACCCGGCGTGGGTCTACGGCCTGCGCCGCACCGAGCAGGTCGACATCGAGGTGCCCGGCGACCCCGTCGAGACCGTGCAGGCCAAGGTCGAGGAGCTGACCGGCACCGAGCGCGACGAGATGTGGGAGCGCTTCAAGCAGCTCTCCAGCGGTTTCGTCGAGTACGAGAAGACCGCCGAGGGCCGGGTCTTCCCGATCTTCCGCCTGTCGGCCTGACGTGCGCGTCCTGGTGACCGGCGCGGCCGGACGCATCGGCCGCGCCGTCCTCGACGTCCTCGGGCGCGAGTCGGTGGCCGCGACCGCGCTGGTCCTGGACGATCCGGGCGACCTCGCCGCCGACCGCGTGGTCGTGGGCGACGCCCGCTCGCCCCAGGTCGTGGCGCGCGCCCTCGACGGCGCTGACGGCGTGGTGCACCTCGCGGCCATCCCGACCCCGCTCGCCGACCCGCCGGAGGTCGTCTTCGGCACCAACACCCTGTCCACGTTCACCGTGCTCGACGCCGCGGGGCGGGCCGGCGTGCGCCGGGCGGTGATCGCGAGCAGCCAGGCCGCCTCCGGCACCGCCTTCGCGCCGCAGGAGCTGCACCCCGCCTACCTGCCGGTCGACGAGAACACACCCGACCAGGCCGCCGACCCGTACGCCCTGTCGAAGCGGACGGACGAGCTCACCGCCGACATGGTGGCGCGCCGGTACGGGATGACGGTGGTCGCGCTGCGCTACCCGTTCATCGGTGGCCTGGACGACCGGCTGGTCGAGCACGCAGACTCCCTTGCGCGGGACCCGGCGCTCGGCGCGCGCAGCCTGTGGGCCTACCTGGAGACCCGCGACGCGGCGGAGGCCGCCTGGCTGGCGCTCGGCTGCCCCGCCGAGGGCGCCACGGTGGTGCACGTGGCCGCGCCCGAGACCCTGGTGCCCCAGCCGACGGCGGACCTGCTGCGCCGGTACCACCCCGGCGTCCCGCTGCGCCGCCCGCTGGAGGGCCGCGCCGTGCCGTACGACCTCACGGCCGCCGAGCAGGTGCTCGGGTTCCAGGCCCGGCACCTGGTCGTCGGCACCGCCTGAGCGAGCCCCGCGGCTACACGCCCGCCGCCACCGGCGGGACGTCGGCCCGGACCCAGCCGTGCACCGCGGCGTGCCAGCCGAGCTGCACGCGCGTCTCCACCTCGGCGAGGTCCATCAGCGCCCGCACGCGTCGCTGGACCGTGCGCAGCGACGTGCCGAGCTGCTTGGCCACGGCCTGGTCGGTGAGGCCGGAGAGCATCAGCCCCAGGATGCGCGCGTCGTCGTCGTCCACCTGGTGGGCCAGGTCGCCGGCCAGGCCGGACGTGCCCAGCAGCAGCGGAGTGGCCTGCTCCCACACGATCTCGAAGAGCGCCATCAGCGCGTCCAGCAGCGTGCTCTCCCGGACCAGCAGGGCCCCCACGACGTCGCCGGACGACGTGAGCGGCATGAGCGCGAGCTCCCGGTCCACGACGATGAGCTTGAGCGGCACGCTCGGCGCGAACCGGACCTCCTCCCCCGCGTCCGTGGCCTCCACGGTCTCCTCGACCGTCACGTCCTGGGTCTCGAGCATCCCCCGCTCGACGACGACGCGGTACTGCACGCCCCGGGCGACCGCCTGGTCCTCGGCGGAGTTCTCCTGGCTGGAGGTGACGATGACCGGCGGCCGGACGAAGGCGTCGACGGTCTCGCGCGCCCCGAGCTGAAGCTGTTCGAACCGGTGGCGTACCGCGTCCTCGCCGCGCACCACGTCGATCACGTCGGTGGGTCCCCGGCCGGCGGCGGCCACCCGGTAGACCTCCTCGAGCCGGTTGAGCTCGACCTCGGCGTGCCGTACCTCGTCCTGCCGCCGGGCGAGCAGGGCGCCGAGCGCGATCGCCGGCGGGGCGGCGGCGAACCGGCGCTCGTCACCGGTGATCCGGGCGGCCAGCCCGTGGTCCTCCAGCCGGCGCAGCAGCCGGTGCGTGTCGCTCAGCGACGTCCCGTAGGAGCTGAGCGCGGCCGCCAGGTCCGCGACGGTGGCCGACGGCATGGCGACGAGCTCGCTGTACGCGATGGTCTCGTCAGGGGTCAGTCCGAGCACGTCGCCGAGCATGGCACTCCTCCGTCAGGTCGGTCGCGGCCCTACTCTGGCGGAGTCACGCCATGCCGTAAAGCCGCCACGTGCCGGATCTTGTGACGTGTCGCGCTCGCTGGGAGTGTCCACGTCCATGAGACCCAGACTCCGGCGCACCGTGCCGGCCATCCTGCCGGCCGTCCTGGTCGCGGCGATGGCCACCACCGCGCACGCCGCGACCGACCCCTCCGCCTCCACCCCCGGCGCCCTGTCCGGATCTGCCGGTGCCGGCACCCCGGTGGTGACCGCACCCGAGACCCCGGCACTGGCCGACGGCCGGACCACGGTCACCCTGGTGACGGGCGACGTCGTCGACGTCACGACCACCGACGACGGCGTGCTGACGCTCGGCGTCGAGCCGGTCGGCGGTGGTGCCGTGCGCACCCAGCAGGTGGGCGGCCACGTGCACGTGATCCCTGACGCGGCGCTGCCGTACCTGGCCGCCGGGACGCTCGACCGGCGCCTGTTCGACGTCACCGCGCTCCTGGAGATGCAGTACGACGACGAGACCATGGACGCGACCCCGCTGATCCTGGAGCGCACCGCCGCCCGGTCGCGGGCGGCCGCGCTGCCGGGAGCCACCCAGACCCTGGACCTGCCCAGCATCGACGCGTCCGCGGTGTCCGCGGACAAGGAGAAGGCGACGGCGTTCTGGTCGGCCGTGGCCACGCCGTCCGCGGCGGACGCTGCGGGGACCCGATCGAGCGCTACGGGCGCCGGTACCTTCCGCGGCGGCGTCGAGAAGATCTGGCTCGACGGCAAGGCCGAGGCCACCCTGGACCACAGCACCGCGCAGATCGGCGCCCCCGAGGCGTGGGCCGCCGGGTTCGACGGCGCGGGCGCCACGGTCGCGGTGCTCGACACCGGCATCGACGCGACGCACCCCGACCTCGCCGACCAGATCGACGACGCGCGGTCGTTCGTGCCCGGCGAGGAGGTCACGAACGACGTGCAGGGCCACGGCACGCACGTCGCCTCCACGGTGCTGGGCACGGGTGCGGCCGCCGACGGCCGGTACCGGGGCGTGGCCCCGGGCGCGGACCTCCTGGTCGGCAAGGTGCTCGGCAACGACGGCTACGGCCAGGACTCCTGGATCATCGCCGGCATGGAGTGGGGCGCCGCGAACGCGGACATCGTCTCGATGAGCCTGGGCGACTCCAGCCTCAACGACGGCACGGACCCCATGGCGCAGGCGCTCAACGCGATCAGCGAGGAGACGGGCGCGCTCTTCGTCGTCGCGGCGGGCAACAGCTACACGGAGGGTTCCCTCGGCAGCCCCGGCACCGCGGACGCAGCCCTCACGGTCGGCGCGGTGGACGACGGCGACGTGCGCGCCGAGTTCTCCAGCTACGGCCCGCGCCGGGGCGACCACGCCATCAAGCCGGACCTGACGGCGCCCGGCGTCGGCATCGTCGCGGCTCGCTCGCAGCAGTCGGGCGGCGAGGGCTGGTACGTGTCGATGGACGGCACGTCGATGGCCACCCCGCACGTCGCGGGCGCGGCGGCGATCCTCAAGGGCGCGCACCCGGAGCTGACCGGTGAGCAGCTCAAGACGACGCTCGTCTCCTCGGCGGCCGACATCGACGCCCCGGCGTACGAGGTGGGCACCGGCCGTCTGGACGTCCCGGCGTCGCTCGACGGCGTGGACGCCTCCGGCGACGGTTTCCTCGGCTTCTACGGCTGGCCGCACGAGGGCGACGAGCCCGCCTCCGGCACCGTCACCTACACGAACTCGACGGACGCCGACGTGACGCTCGCGCTGAGCACCGACGTCGTCGGGCCGGACGGCGCAGCGAGCGACCTGGTGTCGCTGTCCGCCGACGAGGTGCTGGTGCCGGCGGGCGGCAGCGCGGACGTCACGATCACCGCCGACGCCGACGACGCCCCGCTGGCCGGCAAGTACAGCGGCGCCGTCGTGGCCACGGACTCCTCCGGCGAGGTGACCGTCCGCACCGCGACGGCACTGGTCAAGGAGGAGGAGCGGTACGGCCTCGACATCACGGCGCTGGACCGGTCCGGCGAGCCCGCCACCGGGTACGTCGACTTCTACCGCTACGGCGACCAGTTCGTCAGCAGCCTGCCGATCGACCCGGCCACGGGCGAGGTGCCGACCCAGCGGCTGGAGCCCGGCATCTACTCGGCCACGGCCTTCCTCGACGTCGAAGGGTCGGGCGGGCCCGGTTCGACGGGCGTCGCGCTGGTCGGCGACCCGCAGGTCGTGATCTCGGACGCGGACCGCTCGCTCGTGCTCGACGCGCGGGAGGCCACCGAGCTGACGCTCGACACGCCGCGGGACAGCACCGTGGACTACCGGCGCTTCCAGTTCTACAACGACTCCGGCATCGGCGGCCTGTACGCGGCGTTCGCCGCCACGTACGAGGTTCCCGTGGACGTCGACTCGTTCTACGCCGCGCCCACCGGCTCGGTGGACAGCGCGGACTTCGACTTCGCGGTGCGGTGGCGCGCCTCGGAGCCGGCGCTCGACGTCCGGGCCTGGACCCCGCTGCCGGCCGCGTTCGACCCGGTCTACCAGGCCGGGTCCGCACGCCTCGACGGCCGGGTCGCGCTGCGGGCCGTCACGACCGGCACCGGCACGGCGGACGAGTACGACGGTGTCCGCGCGAAGGGTCGCGCCGTGCTCGTCACCCGCGACGACGCCGTGTCCGCACAGGAGCGGGAGGCCGCCGCGCAGGCGGCCGGTGCCGCGCTGCTCGTGGTCGTGAACGACCGCCCGGGCACCCTGGTCGAGTACGTCACGCAAGACGACCTGCCCGTCGTCTCGGTACCGGCCGCACAGGGTCGCAAGCTGCTCGCCGCCGCCAGGAAGGGGCTGCTCACGCTGACGGGTCAGGCCGTCGAGTTCCCCTCGTACCTGTACGACGTCTCGAAGAGCTGGCCCGGCGAGATCCCCGCCGACCTCGCGCTGGCCCCGTCGGCGCGCCAGCTCGCCACGGTGCAGAGCCGCTACAACGACACCGAGGAGCGGCTGGCCGTGGACGACCGCGCCGACTGCCGCGACTACCAGTGGCCGCCGTGCCTGAGCGTCCGGGTGCTGCAGCCCACGGCCGCCGAGCGGACCGACTACGTCTCCACCTACGACGACGTCACCTGGTACGAGAACGTGCAGCACGAGAGCACGTGGGAGCAGCGCGGCGTGCGGCAGGCGTACGCGCCGCGGACCACCACGGTGCGCGACTGGTGGGCTCCCGTGACGGCGCCTCGCACCGGCGACGGCTACTGGGGCCCGTGGCACGGCGGCGACTGGTTCGCCGTCAACGTCGCCCCGGCGAGCGGCCAGGACGGCATCACGGGCGGCTTCCCGTGGGGCGAGACCCCGGTGGCCTCGCGCCTCTACCAGGGTGAGACCCTGGTGGACGAGGGCATCGGCCAGGCGGTCCAGACCGTGGTCCCGGCGGCCGAGGGTCCGCAGACCTACCGGTTCGAGATCGACACCGACGCCGCGGACGACGCCCACCGCTACTCGACCAGCACCCGCACCTCGTGGACGTTCGTGGCGGACCAGGCCGACGAGGCCGTCCCCGGCGAGAACGGCACCCCGCTGCCGCTGGTCCAGCTCGACTACGACGTGGACACGGCCCTGGACGGCACGGTCCGCGCGGGCACCGTCGTCCCGTTCGCGGTCGAGCCGTACACCGTGCCGGGCGCACCCCGTGCCGGCACGGTCACGGACGCGACGCTGGAGGTCAGCTACGACGGCGGCACCACCTGGTCCGCCGTCCGCCTCCGCGAGGACGACGGCCGCTGGGAGGCGCACCTGCGCATCCCGTCCCGCAGTGCCTCCCTGGTCTCGCTGCGCGCGACGGCCGCGGACGACGCGGGCAACGCCGTGACGCAGGAGATCACGTCGGCGTTCGGCATCGCCGGCCGCCGGTAGTCCCGCTGCCCGCCGCGGGCGCACGGTAAGTGCGCTTCTACCCAGTCATCACGCCCAGCTATCGCGCTGATTGTGGGCCCAATGACTGGGTAGAAGCGCACCTTCGTGGTCCCGGGGCGGGGCGGGTTGTGCGGACCGGTCGCGCCCTTGGAGGACGGCGCCTCGCCGGGTCGGGGCCATGACGCGCCGGTGCGCCCGGCGGGCCGGCACGACCAGCGGGCCGGTGCGCCCGGCGGGTCCGGCGCACCCAGCGCGCCGGTACGCCCAGCGGGTCCGGCGCACCCAGCGCGCCGGTACGCCCAGCGGGTCCCGCATGCCCAGCGGGCCGGCGCACCAGCGGGCCGGCGCGCCCGGGCGTGTCCTGCTTCCCGGCGTGTCGGCAGGGGGGGAACCACCCTCGCGGAGACAGGTTGCCGAGAGTAGACAACGTCTACACGGAGTGACCGACCTCCGCGGGAGCACCCCGCCCGGCCGGGCAGTATCCGGGTTCCCTCCGCGGGCCTGGCGCCTGAGACCTGGCGCCTCAGACCCGGCACCCCAGACCCGGCACCCCAGACCCGGCACCCCAGACCCGGCACCCCAGACCCAGCAACCCCAGACCCAGCAACCCCAGACCCAGCGCCACGGGCCGTCCGCCAGGCCTCAGGCCGATGTCGCCGACGGCTCCGGTCGTACCCCGTTCACCTCGGGGCTGACCCGCCGTCCGACCGCGAACGCCATCCCGGCGATGCCCACGCACCCGACCACCACCACGGCGATGAACGCGCCCGCCAGGCCGTGCTCCAGCAGGAATCCGGCCGCGACCGGGCCCGCGATCGTGCCCGCCTGGAAGGAGCCCGAGCCCAGCGCGTTGTACCGGCCGCGCAGGTGCGCGGGCGCCATCTCGTTGGTCAGGGCAGGCAGGGTGGACTGCATCAGCGTCTCCCCCAGCCCGAACACCCCGTGGAACGCCAGCACGATGACGACGGCGGTGGTCCCGCCGGGAAAGATGCCGGTGACGCCGAGCAGCAGCCACGCGAGGGCCCACACCCCGGCCATGAGGGCGAGCACGCGCGTGCGGCGTCGTCCGCTGACGCGGTTCATGACCCAGAACTGCAGCGCCACGATCGCGACGGTGTTGACCACGAAGGCGAAGCCGATGGTCCGCGTCGAGACCTCCGCGACCTGCCGGGCGAACGCCGGGAACCCGCCCTCCATCTGGCCGTAGCCCACGAAGGCGGCGAGCAGCCCGAGCCCCGAGAGCCACAGCACCTCGGGCCGGCGCAGGATGCTGAGGTAGCCCTCGGCCGCGCCGGCGTCGTCGGGCCGCTCGGCGCGCCCGTGCAGGTGACGCAGCGGGCCGAGCAGCACGACGATCGGCGCGAGGAAGGTCGCGGCGTTCACGAGGAAGGCGGCGACGAACGTGCCGGGCCGCTCGACGTCGACCACGAGGCCGCCCACCACGCCGCCCACGCCGACACCCAGGTTGAGCAGCGCGAAGTTGACGCCGTAGTACCGCTGGCGCAGGTCGCCGTCGACCACGGTGGCCACGAGCGCGTTGACCGACGGCCAGCCGACACCGAGCTGCACACCGAACAGGGCGAGGCCGACCGCCGCGACCACGGGCGTGGTGGCCAGCGCCAGCACCGAGTATCCGGCGACGGCGAACACGAGGCCGGTGAGCATCACGCGCCGGGCGCCGTACCGGTCGACCATGGCGCCGGCGGGGCCGGTCACGAGCAGGCCGACCACGGCGATGAGTCCCATGAGCGTGCCCGACAGACCGAGCGAGAACCCGCGCACCTCGTGCAGGTAGATGATGGTGAAGGGAAGCGTCAGACCGCGGCCGAAGAACTGCACGACCACGGTGGACAGGAGCCAGCGTCCGTCAGTCGGAAGGTCCGACCAGAAGGCGAGCGCGCCGGAGCGGGGGGAGGATGTCACGGCTCGATCCTCGCTCGCGGCGGGGTGCGGCTGCTAGCGGATATCGGCCGGGGCCGTGTCGCACCGATCACGCCGGACTGCCGGCCCGCTTCGACGAGCTACGCCTTACGTACCGATCCGGGACGCAGGACCAGGCGGCCGACCCCAGGCACGTCGACGCTCACGACCCGATCGTCGGTCCGATGGTGCGCCAGACGGATCCCGCCCAGGCGTGTCCCGGCCTGGAGGACGGCATCCGACCCCTTGAGGCGGACGGTCCGGAGCAGGACGACGGTGTCACCGTCGCGCAGCGGGCTGCCGTCGGCGTCCCGGATGACCGCGGCCCAGGTCTCCTCCGTCCGGGAGCCGGCCAGGTCTCCGTGTCCGCCGGTGCGCACCCGGTCCAGCGATGCTGCCTGGCGCACCAGTGCGAGACGACGTCGCAGCTCGGTGCGGTCCAGGCGTTCTTCACCGGCGAGCCGGATCACGCGGTTGCTCCGGGGGTCGACACGAGGCACCCTCGCCGGCCCGTCGGCGGACGTGGTGTACCCGGCGCGTAGCTCGCTGTTCTGTATCGGTTGGATGACCATGGTGTCGCCGACGGCTGCCAGGCAGCCGAGCGCTCCTGCGCTGACGAGCAGAAACACCATGAGCGGCGTCGGCCGAGGCCCGTCCTGCGGACCGGCTATGAGCGCGATCAGGAATCCGGTCAGTGGGAAGGGGGCGATCGAGACCGCCAACATCACTAGCACCACGATGCGAACGGACGGTCCTGGTATGCGGGCGACCCTCATCTCGGGATGCCATACGGCCACCGCCTCACGACCCGTCGGCACTCTCATGACTCCATTCCTCACAGGCGTTCAGCAGCTCGTCGTGCCGCCCGGAGCCCCGCGTCCGCTCTCATGTGCGGCGGAACCAGGAACCTGGGCCTGTTGAACCACACGATCGCCGCCCACAGAGCGAGCAGTATGCCGTTCCCAGGGATCGAGAAGAACACGAACGCACCGAGCGCCTGAGGCAGGTCGGCTCCGGCCGCCCGGTTGAGGATCACACCGTCGACCACGAGAAGGCCGCCCATGACGCAGATCACCGGCAACGCTCTGACGTGCGCCCGAGAGCGGAGCAGGTCCCCACGGCCGATGCCGTTCCTCATCCGCGCCACGAGCACCGGGATCCGCCGAGGGTCGAACCAGAGTCGTACGGCTTCATAAATCGCAAAGAGCGTCGCGGCGCCAAGCACGGTCAACGCGACGATCGCCACCGGCGAACCCACTTCGACCCCGCTCATAGCACCTCACTCTGCTACCCAGAGTCACCAGCCCGGAGCCATCAATCAACTTCGACCAGGGATCCTGCCGCCCGTCTCTCTTATTCCAGATTCGCACCCATCAAGAGCCCTGGTCCCGCGCTTTTTTATTATCCGACTGGGCTCCGTTTGCGGGCTCTCATGCCAATCACCGCGCCACTTTCAGATTCGAACGACAAGCAAACCCGGGACGTGGCGAACTTCCCTCGGCACGAAGATGTTGAGCCAGTCTAGTGGTCGAACAAGGAGGATCCACGCACCGGCGATCCCGAACGCACGGCCCGGCGAAGAATACTTGCGACATCAAGGCGACAGCCGTAAGGCAGTTAACCTCGAGCTAACAGGCCTTTGTCATCACGCATGTGTGGTGGCGCGAGAAACCTCGGGAAATTGAACAGGGCAACTAACGCTAGGAGAACCAGAGAGCACGCCACACTCACCAGGCCAATGAGAACTAGTGACGACTGGATCGGCGCTTCAAATAACGGCGCTGATGCAGTCAAGCATATCGATCCCATCATCAGCACACCAGGGAGAAAGGCTCTCGTCAGAGATCGAGCCACGCGCTCATTCCCGAGACTCAGACGCATTTGAAGAATGGCATCTGACATGCGTTCAGCCACGACAGGCTTTCGCCATAGTTCGACGGCACACCATACGAGAACGACGAACGTCAATCCAAAGATCGCAAGAAATGCCGGATACGTGCTCGAAACAAGATCGCTGGAATTCGAATCACGCATTTTAATCCCATCGCCGACTGTCGACGTAACCGTGGCCCAGACCGGATATCCAGAGAGTTGTCGCCGCCGCCGCGATTATGGGCGTAACAGCGATGAGCGCACCCAAGACACCGCCCACCACATTTCCCGCACCGGGGACAATGGTTCCGATAGCCGCACCAGTGAGCGCACCAGCGGCCATGCCAGCCAGGATGGCGCCCGCGTCAACCGCCAGGTAGGCGCCAGTCTTTCCAGTGATACCGCCGCCCTGATGAACGTCGGCCGCCACTGTGATACCGATGCCGACATATGGTACGTAGCGCCCAACACCCGCAAATCTCGGCAGGTACCCATCGCCTGACGTTTGTATTCCTGCGACTCCACCCGGTCGGGCAGCATAGGCGCTCACAGCTGCGTCCGTCGAATCCATCGCCGTCATTGTCACATCCGCAGTACTCGTGAAGGCGCTGGCCTTGAGGTTTAGCGGCTCCGGAACGATCGGTGCTCGTGCCGCATCACTACTCGTACCGGTGCCGGACCTGCCTGGCGTCTGCGCTCCGCCTCCGCGGTACCCACCACCGTAGCTGGTTGAGGGCACAGGCTGCGGTACATACGTTCCGGGCTGGCCAGCTATCGGTGCCTTGCGCGCGACGCCGCCTCCGAATTTGACCTTGTCGTCCTTCGGCAACGCTTCCTGGATCGGCGGCGTGGCAGGTCCCGATGATCCGTCGCGGACGTACGGATTCTTGCCCGTCGGGTCGGACAGGGTGACCGGCATGTTGTTCGCGTACGAGTACGCGTTCCACTGTTGCGGATCGGTCAGGTCCATGATCGGGTCCACGCTGACGAACCTGCCCAGCACCGGGTCGTACATGCGTGCTCCGACCGCCGTCAGCCCTGAAGTGTCCTCCGGTTTGTCGAGGTACCCGTGGTCACCCACCCAGGCCGGACTCGTCCCGTCCAGGCGGCCGTCGGCATCCGCGTCGCCGGCCACGGCTCCGCGGGTGGCTCCGAACGGGTCGGTGTACTGGCGTGTGGCCGTGTTCGTGGCCTGGTTCACCTGCAGCATCGGTGTCCCGTGATGATCCGGGATCACCGTGGTCTGGCCCAACGCACCGACTGCGGCTCGGACGGTGATCGTCTTGCCCGCGAACGCGTAGTAGCGGTTGGCGGTGGGCGCGCGCCCGTCGGCATACGCCGTCAGTTCTGCTCCGCCCGGCAGATACAGAGTGCTCGCACCGTCCTGGGTCCGGACCAGGCGTTCCCCGTCAGCCGAGTACAGATACTTGTCGGTCTCGTTCGCGTCGGCTGTGTCGCCGTCGCCGTTACCGTCCTGCGCCACCGACGTCAGCTCACCCTCCGCATCCCAGGCGAGCGTCTGGGCGGACTGCCCAGCGAGAGCACGTCCAGTCATGTTGCCGGAGGCGTCGTAGCTGAACGTCGAGGTACCGGTGGTGGTCCCGTCGGCAGCCTTCGTAGTCACGCCGGTCACCGCATGCGGCTTGCTGCCGGCGGCACCACCCGGTGCCGGGTAGGCGTACGTGCTCGTCTGGTCTCCACCGTCCGCCGCGAGCGCGTGCTGAGTTGCACTCTTGCGGTTGCCGACAGCGTCGTAGGTGTACGAGGTCCAGTACGGGTCCGCACCCCCCAGATTGGCCTCTGTCCGGTTCGAGGTTGCACAGTCACCGTTGCTCGGGGTCCACGCGTTCGTCAGCCGCCGAAGTCCGTCGTAGTCGAAGCACTGGCGGTCGGCCCGCACGCCTGTGGCCGTGGGGTTGTTCTTGATGCCCAGCACGTTGCCGGCGGCGTCGTACGAGTATCGCGCCACGACGTCATCCCCACCCGCGCCCTCTCGGGTCACCGACTGCTCGGTCAGTCGACGGGTGTGGATGTCGTAGGTCCACCGGGCGCCGACGGAGAAGTTTCCCCCGATATCAGCGAAGAGGAGGTCGCCGTACTCGGAGTACTCGGACTCCACCACGTAGGCGCCGTCCGCTCCACCAACCATCGCTTCGGCCTGGTTCGCACTGTCGTAGGTCGTCCGGACCAGTTCCGCAAGCAAGCCGCCGGACCGTGGGAAATAGGTGGTCTCTGGCAGACCAGTCTCGGTGTATGTGTACTCCGTCGTGTGCTCGCCCACGAGCGCGGCAGGCAGCACACTGTTCGCCGGCACCGACACGGTCTGGCCCAGCGGCCGGTAGTGGTCGTCGTACTCGGTGACGCTCGTCGTCAGGGTCACGTCGCCCGAGTGCCTGGTGCTTGAGGTGAGCTGCCCCTTGGCAAGCGTGTCGTACTTCCACGAGGAACGAAGCGCACCTGTGGTCGAGTCATCCCGGGTCTCGATCTTTCGGCCCAGGGCGTCGTAGACGTTCACCAGCTTCTCTCCGCGCGCGTCGGTGGTCGAGGTGACCTGTCCCGCGTCGTCGTAGGTGGTGGAAGACGCACCCTTGTCCGGGTCGGAAGCGCCGACCTGTCGCCCTCGGATGTCGTAGGAGTACGACCACTTGTTGGTCGCGGGATCAGTCACCCCGACGAGCCGGTTGGCACCGTCGTACGTGTACTTGGTGCTCTGAGACGTTCCTGACGGGCTGTCGCCCAGGTACTGGCGCAGCTCGACCACGTTCCCGCGCGCGTCGGTGATCTCCATGGTCGGTGTACCGCCCGTGGGCGGGTCCACCAGTGTTCGGTCGCCCCGATAGGTGGTCGTAGTGCGCCACCGCTCGTCGGCACCGGATCGTTCGATCACGGCCGTTGGCCGGCCCGCCCCGTCGAACCGTGTGACGGTGGACGAAGGGACCGCGAACTTGAACTGCTCGTCGTCGTCATCCGGGCCGGTGGTCGGGAAGGCGACGGTTGTGCCCGGGGCTCCCGTCGCGAACCAGCGGTCATACGTGATGTGTGCCAGTCCTCGGGTGTCATACAGCGTGTCGGTCATCACGCGACCCGGATTGTCCCGGTCGGCAGACGGCGACTGAGTCTGCCGGTCGCGGAGCAGACCGTCCAGGATCACGGTCGAGGTCAGGTAGGCGCTGGCGTCGTGGTTCAGCGTCTTGGTCGTCACCGCGTTGACGCCGGTGTCGCGCACCGTGTACGCGAACGTCGTGTTCGCGGTGTGAGTACCCTGCACCCGCCCAGGCTCCCACACGGAGACCAGCCGGCCCATACCGTCGTACTTGCCGCTGGTGACATTGCCGTTCGGATCGGTGACCTTGGTCGGGACCCCGAACGCCGGGTCGAGGACCGTGACCGTGCTGTGCTGGGTGAGCGCACCGCTCCCGTCGGGGTCGGGCGACTTGACGGTAGTGCCGGTCTGCAGTCCACCGGTATCGACGTAGCTGGTAGTGGTCACCCGTCCCAATGCGTCAGTCGCCGTGAGGACGCGACCGTAGGTGTCATACGTTGTGCGCTCGACGTTCACGTACGACGACGGGCTACCGGAGCTGTAGGCCTTGGCCTCCTGAACAGCGGTGACGAGGCCCTTGGTCGGGACGTCGCCCACCGCACCGCCGTCATACGCGTACTGCTTGTCCGAGACGACGTCCGCAGGAGCTACGCCGGTGCGAGGGCAGTCCACTCCGACGGTGGTGTCGGTGCGTCTCACGGTCTCGAGAATGTTCTCACCCGTGTTGCGCACGTAGGTCGTGTACGTGCAGGTCTCGTCCCCGGTGGCCGACGTGTCGCCTCGCTCGATCACCTTTTGCGGCAGGCCATACGTGTCGTCGAACTCGGTCTCGGTGACGGCCGTACGAGTACCCGCCGCCAGGTCGGGCGCCGTCGTGATCGTCTCGGTCTTCTGGACTCCTGTGTGGTAGGCCGACTTGTTGCGCGAGTCGGTAGCGGTCGCGGGCGATCGCCACGGCGTGGAGACGACCCGCTCGACCACGGCGCTGCCGTCGTAGGTAATGGTCTCGCGTTCCATTCCCGCGTACTGGTCCAGGTCGTTGATGCCGTCGACCTGGTTGTCGCGGGTCCCTCCGTCGGCGTTCAGCCGATCGCCGTACATGCCACGGAAGTACTCCGTACGTGTGCGCAGCCGCGGATGGTCGGAGATGTCAGCCTCACCAACCTTGGTCTCCACGGCGGCGAACCCGCGCCACTGGCCCCACGTCCGTAGCTTCGGCCGTACCAGCTCGTTGTCGTCGTAGTGCCATGCAGGGGCCCCGTCATACGTGTAATACGTCTCGACGTCTCGTGAGCCCGCGATGCGCGCGTCCTCGACCGTCGCGGTGACGACGTACTTGTGGAAGTACTCCAGAACCTCGGTCTCGCTCCCCGCAGGGGTCCAGTGAACCGGCATGCAGAGGCGGGTGTTGGACCACGGGTTCGCCGGCTTCGAGCTGGCCGTGCAGTCAGGTTCCGAGTAAGAGACGTTGGTGGATCCACCGGACTCGGACCGGATCTGGACGAGACGCCACCGATGCATCGACGGACGCCCGTCGAGCTGCGTGTCGACCCGGTTCGGTGCGCCCGCTCCGGTGAAGGTCACCAGTGGCAGGCTCGTCACGTCGTCCGCGTCCGCCGTGGCCGCCAGGCCGTCGTGATCGATCGAGGCCAGCCAGAGTTGCTTGCCAGTCTCCCCACCGGGATCGGGGAAGGTGTGCGCCAGGGTCCACCGGTCGATGCTCTTCCAGGCCCCGCTCGTGTAGATCTGCGTCGTGACAGCCGTGACTCGCTTCCGCGAGAAGAACGAGGGCGTGTACTGGTTCGCGCACGCGGTGGCGTCCGTCGCGCAGACGAGGTCCGCCGGGACGTCCGGCCAGCGAGTGGGGTTGTCCTTCAGCTTCGCCTCCGCACAGTCGAACGTCTCGCTGGCCAGGCAACGCTGCGACTTGGTGAACTCCACCCGCGCCGGCGACGTCGCGGACTCACCGCCCTGGCGGGTGCCGTACAGGATGCGGGTCAGCGTCCCCCCGCGCACGTAGTCGACCGGAGCAGCGGCACCGTTGTCCGGCTCGTACGAGTTGGACTCGCGGTCGTACTGGTACGTCATCGTGTTCCCGGAGGTATCGACCACGTACTCAAGGTTCCAGCGCCATGCCTGGTCACAACCCGAGGAAGCGAAGCCCCCGTCGGCCGCCGCCTTGTAGCAGGGCTCACCCGGGTGGTTGCCGAACACACGCACCTTCCACGCCGCGTACGTCAACAGGCCGTCTGCGGCCGTCTTGTCCCGCCCGAAGTAGTACTCGGTGCCGTCGGACGTGGTGACCTTCCACCACTCCTTGTCGTTGTCCCCGTTCCACGCCGGAGTGCTCGTGACGCTGCCATCGGCGTTGAGGCCCCGGAAGCGCTGCACCTTGGTGTTGTCGTCCCCCGCGAGCCGAAAGGTGTTCGTCGACCCGTCCTTGATCAGTTCACCGGCCTTGCCACCGAGCACGAGCGTCGCGTTGTCCGACTTCCAGCACAGGTCACCAGTCTTGTGGCTGGCGTTGTTGGCGCTGCCTGAGGTGTCGTCCGAGCAGGGGACGTAGGAACGCTCGATGTAGCCGCCTGTCGACAACGACCAGCCGTCACCGATCTCCCCCGCCTGGGAATTGGTCGAGGCGACCTTGCCGTCCAGCGAACCGGAGTCATAGTTGAGTGACACATCCGGGGTGAGGCTGCCCGGTACCGGCGGGGTGCGCATCGGGTAGGACCAGGTGAACGCACCCGTATTACCCGTGACGTCCCACGACGCAGACGGGTCCAGAGAAGTCGCGGACCAGTCGCCCTGAGCACCTGCAACGTCCGCCGTCACGGCCAGCACCAGGGGCTGCGTAACGTCGGCCTCGCGACCAGCGGCATCCGTTGCCGCCCCGCCCTTGGTCGGCACGCGCACCTGCGCAGCAACCGTGCCGTACTGGTCCAGAGTCGGTCCGTCAGCAGCGGGTAGCTCGGAAGTGTCCTGGCACGACGGCTTCTCCGGTGTCGTCAGGGCACAGGCCGGCAGTTCGACGAGGCGAGCACGGGACGCCCAGTCCGGTGACACGTCCAGCTCGCCGATGTCCACGGACAGATCGGCGACAACATCCGATCCGGTTGCCGACGGCTCCCCATCGACGGTCAGAACCGCTCCGGTCAGACCGATGCGCTCTGCCGCCTCCGCACCGAGGACACGCACCCGCACCAGGGAGCCGGTGCCGTCGGCAGTCCGCCTGAGGCCGTCACCCGATGGGGCCGCGGCCGCGACAGGCAGTTCGCCGGCCACACCGCGCGCGATCCTACCCACGGCGGGCTGGAGAACTACGCTTGCCGGCTCAAGCTCGTCGAGCGCCGGCCGGTCCTCGGACGCACCGTCCGTCCTCGCGGGCTGGTCTGTCGTGGTCGGGCCCTCAGCGATCCTCCGTGGAGCCTCCACCTGGCTCGTCTCCCGCTCGTGGGCGATTACCGGTTGGGTGTCCTTGACCGCATCCTCACCCCAGAGGTCCTCACCATGCTCCCGCCGCTCGTCGAGCGTCCAGGTCTCACGTTCGGCAAGCTCTGGTATGAGTTCCGCGGCGGCTGGACCGGCGGTCGTCGAGAAGACGACTCCGACCACCGCCGCGACGGCGATCGGCATGGTCAGCAGTCGGCGCCTCACCCAAGGGCGGCCCGCCATGGGTGCCCTCATCGCGTGTCTCCTGGCCATGGTGATCACTCCCCGCCCTCAGGCTCGCCGTCGCCCTCACCAACCGGGATGTCCCCCGGGTTCCCGACCGTGCTGTCGTCGCCCTCGCCGGTCTCCAGCTCTGCGCCAGGGGTCCAAGTGGTCCCGCCGGACATGTCTCCACCGCAGATACGCGTGATCTGTCCGAAGCCCAACGGCGCGTTGTAGAGACGGACCTCGTCGATCGCGCCGACCCAGTGGTCCGTCATCGCCCCACCGAGCATGGACCGGCCGAGCTGCACTGGACCGGCCGCCGTCCACGAGCTGCCGGTGTACTCAACAGTTCCGTGCTCTTCGTCCACCTTGGGGATGAACGCGTCTTCCGGAACGTCGCGCGGGTCCTCACTGGTCCCGATCGGGCACACCGACAGAGTCATGTCGCCGCTGGTCGCGTTGAAGACGCCAGCCAGATGGACCCACTCGCCAACTGCAATCGGACGTGCCGAGTAGGCCCTCAGGCCCAGCGATCCGCCACCGTCCTTGTCGTAGGTCCAGAACCCCCAGCACGTCACGGGCTTGACGCCCGCCTGGTTCGCCGGGCAGTGCGTGCTCGCGAGCTTGCCCAGCTTGAAGCCTGACGAGCTCTGCCCGTCCTGAGACACGGCAACCTTGTTCACGTTGCCTGCCTCGTCGGCCCGGACGAACGCAGAAACCGTGA
Source organism: Promicromonospora sp. MS192 (assembly GCF_049532985.1). Lineage (GTDB taxonomy): Bacteria > Actinomycetota > Actinomycetes > Actinomycetales > Cellulomonadaceae > Promicromonospora. The sequence goes on from NZ_CP186693.1 coordinate 3,351,106, forward strand.
AGCCCGCGTGGAAGTCCTCACCGTTCTCCGTGCGGTTGGCGCAGGTGCCCGCCGCCTTGAGCCCTTGATCCTCGGACTTGCCGTCCTTGATGCCATCCGGCCCGGTGGTGTCGCTCGCACAGCCGAACGTGTTCACGACCGGCCCGGTCGTTGAAGCCGTGTCTGTGGCTGAACCATCGAAGAGCAACGCCTTGTCCTCCAGGCGGCGTCCGTTCAGGGCGAACGGCCCCGGTTCCGCGGTACCCACCCCGGACGACAGCCTCAAGGTGTGGCCGAGCGCACCGTCGTCTGGGCTGGACTTGCTGGTCGACCCACTGATAGGAGCAAAATCGTCCAAGTGCCAGTACCCGGCGGTCGTCGGGAAGTCGACGGTGTATCGATAGGTGCGTGTACCTGAGGTCCGTCCTGAGGCATCGAGCGCTTGCGCGTACAAGATGTGTGAGCCGGCACGGCTCATCGCCAGGGGACCAACTGTCACGGGCCCACCCGGTGAGGAAGGCGACTTCGACGACCCGAGACCGTCCGAGTTCAGCGAGTAGCGGTAGGTCACGACGTCGGACGACGCAGAATCGAGGACGAAGGTAGCCGAGATGCCGACGCCTCCCGAGATCTCACCTTGCGGGTACTGCGTCGAGGTGATCGTCGGAGTGGCGGGGTTGGTCAGGTCCACCTTGAAGTAGCAGTTCGGGGACTGGCCCCAGGTCGTGTTGCGGTCCCCGGCATTGTCCAGCGCGTCCTGAACGATCATTCGCCACTGGAAGGAGCCACCACCTGACAACGCAGAAGACGGAATAGTCTTCTCGAAGGTCGACCCCGGGGTTTTCCATGTCGACCAGTCAGCGGTCTCGTACTTCATCGTCCCGCCCGACGTCAGGACCATGAACTTGACCCGCACCTGAGGACTGTCCGGGTCCCGCGCGATGCCCCGCATTGTGATCCCCGATGTCGACGAGAACGATGGCGCGTCGGCGGACGTGGTCGAGCAGGCTTCGGGACTCTCGCCCTCGAACGAGAGCTTCATCTCGCCGGACCTGGGCGCCAGCGGTGCCCGGTTGTAGATGATCTCCAGACGCGGGTTCTCATACCGCTTCCAGGTGTAGACGTCCGTGGTGGACGTGCCCTTGAGCCCGAGTGTGATCCGGGCCGAGTTGTTGTCCGCTGCCCACCGGGCGACCGACTTCACGTCCCACGCGATGTCCCGCGCGTTGCTGCAGGCCGGCTTGTGGTGGATGTTCTTCTCGTCGACCTTGGACTGCCACTTGCCCGACACAGTGAAGTTGTTCCAGTTCGTCGAGCTTGAGATTCCTGCTGTTCGGTAGAGCTCGGTAATGCGGCTGGAGCACGCGTAGGTGTGGCTGCCGTACACGGTGAAGGTCGCCTCGCGGATATCGCTGCCCTTGAGGCCCGCGATCGTGGACAGCCCGGTCCATTGGAAAGCCGAACGGATGACATTCGTCGTCGGGCATCCGATCGACGCTGTGCACGCACCGATCGGAAAGCTGGATGCGTCGTTGTAGTGCACGCTCGACGGATACGCGGACTGGATCACCGCCTTGCCACCGGGCCTCTTCGTGCCGGTCGTCGGGTCGATATGGATCACACCGTCCATGCCTGCCAGCGCCTCGGGATCCAGGGTCACCACCACGCCGGCGTCCGCACCTGCCGGTACTTCACCATCCGTCAGCAACTCTGCCCTCATGGGCTCGATCGCGTCTCCTGCGACGGGTGCGCTGGCTCTTCTCTCGTCTACGCCGTCCGAGTCGATGAGCTCACCATCCGGCGCGACCAGTACCTGCGAGTCGGCCGTTGCTTTGGATGCAGAGCCGTCGGCGACGTCGGCCAGCACGTCGTCGGGTGCCGGAGCCAGTACCGCGTCGGCCGCTGAGTCCCAAGCTCGTGGTGCGGGCAGCTCTGCCACCACCTCGGCGGTAGCGATCTCGGTGACGTCGAAGCCACCTGCCGCCTTCGAGCGCAGGGCGAGCCCGTCGGACACCGTCACCGGGAACACGAGGCCGTCGCCCGTCAGTGGGACGAGAGCGGGTAGCGCGTTGAGGGCGTCGACCGATTCAGCGCGGATCACCTCTGAGAACGACGTTCCGTCCAGGTTCGGGGTAACGACGACGTCGACACCGGTCGCGACCGGGTAGATCACCTGGCCGGCCGCAACGTCCACGACCGGAGCAGGGAGATCGAATGGCACGTCGACCGTGACCGTGTGCCCTTCCGCGGTGGTCAGCGACGCCAGCGGACCCCCAGCACCCGCGCCATCGCTGTCTCCCGCAGAGAACGTCAGGTCCGCCGCAGGCGCAGCCATCGTGATGCGCCCGTCGACCGGATCGCCGACCAGAGTTGCGTCGACCGGTCGCCAGGGAGTGCCGTCACCGTCCGCGTCACTCGGGTCGGGCGCTCGGACAGCGTCGATGCTGGATGAGAGCCTGGCGTAGCCGTCCGGAAGGATGCTGGTTGTCGACCAAGGGTCGGTCTTTGAGTCCACCAACATCTCGGTGCCGCACGCCAGCGCGGCTTCACGAGCCTCTGCCTCGGTTCTCGCCGACGTCACGGAGCAGTCGATCACCTCGTCGGCCAGCACCGGCAGAGCGGTTGGACCCAGGCCCGTTCCGGCGAGCGCGACAACGAGCGCCCCACCGGCTAGCCGCCGCGCCCGTGCGGCTCGGACAGGCCGGATCGATCCAATATTGGGCAGAGCATCCCTGGCCCATGCTCGGACGTTCATCACCCGGTCCTCCCGACTGGCATTCATCAGCGATCGACCAGTCCGAGGACACACATAGCCCCACGCATGACCCACACCTTGGACCGGCCGAGCGAGCCTGCTCCACGGCAATGTCCAGGTCAACGTGGACAAACGTCCAGGTTCAGTTCACCAAATCGTTTTGCGCAAAATTGATATCTAGGCATCCTTCAGCACAAGAGGGCATGCACCGGATGAATCCGAAACGCCACCGGATAGTTCACCCACCTGACATACGTGCAAAAATGTGATCCAGAACACAGCATCTGGACCCGAACATTCACCCGTGCGCCAGCAGCTTCAACCCCACCACCCCGACCGCGAGCGCCGCCAGCATCCCCAGGGCCAGCACCTGTACGAGCCACGGCAGCTTCGTGCGCCGCACGCCGAGCCAGGCGATGAGCACCAGCGTGGCGATGAGCACGACGACGCCGACGCGCAGCGCCGTCGTCACCTCCCACCAGCCCAGGCCCGCCGCCGCGAGGGCCAGGAGCGGGACCACGAGCGTGAGGAGCGCGCCGCTGCTGGTCCGGCTCATGGCCGCGAGGTGCTTGCGGTCGGGGAACCCGCCGTGCGCCGCGAGGTGGGCGATGAGCTCCGCGAGCCACGCGGCGGCCACGGTGCCGACGGCGGTGATGGTCAGCGACGCCGCCGCGGTCCCGGCGGTGAGCCCATGGGCGTGGGCCAGCAGCGTGAGGATGACGGCGAGCGACGCGAACGTGACGTAGACCCGCTCGCGCAAGCGCTCGGCGAGGTCCTCCCGTTCGTCGTCGCTCATCGTCGAGGGATCCTGGTGCGGGGGCCGGCGGCGCGTGCTCATGCGCTCATTCTGGCGCGGTCGAAGGCCCGGGGCCGCACCCACCGCGAGCCACCGACGGCCAGGGCCTATCCGGTCGCGCGCTCCTCACGCCGCTTCCCGCCACGCCTCCGCGAGCGCCGCAACCGACGGCCAGCGTGCGCCGCGTTCGGGGCGCAGAGCCCGCGCGGCGACGTCGAACAGCACGTCCGAGCCCGCCCAGACCGACCGGGACTTCGTCTCGTCGTCGCCCAGGAAGGTGTGCGCGAGGGACCCGAGCGCCACGACGTTCGTCACCTCGTCGATCACCGCCCCGAGCTCGTGCTCCTCCGCGGACATGAACCGGGTCGAGCCCCACATGCGCCCCATGCGGTTGACCACCGGCGCGCGTTCGTAGAGGTCCAGGTCGCACAGGGTGACGCGGCCCGTCGCCGGGTCGAGCATCACCGAGCCGTCGTACAGGTCGACGGCGACCCAGCCGCGCGCCGCCGCATGCACGTGGAAGTCGTAGATCTGCCGGACGGCGTCCACCCGGGCGGGCAGCAGGAGCGAGCGCACGACGTGGGAGCGCTCGTACTGCCGGCCCACCGGCGTCGCGTCGGTCCAGTCGAACACCAGCGCGTGGCCGGCGCCGACGTCGACGGCCTCGCGCAGCCGGACCAGCGACGGGTGCGCGAGCGACCGGTACACCGCACCTGCCCGGCGGGCGCGGTCGACGGCGTCGGCGAGGACGCCGTCGTACCGGGCCGTCGGCGCGCCCGCGTACTTCACGAAGACCCGACCTGCCGGACCCTCGACGCCGAGGCAGAGGTTGCCCGAGTCCTGCTGGTCGAGCACGGCGAACACGGTGCCCCAGCGAGCCACGAAGGACAGGTCGTGCGGCGCCCGCAGCCGTACGGGCAGCCCGTCCACCTCGCTCACGATCACGATCACGATCCGCGACCCTACTCACGCGCCGAGCAGCCACCAACGGCAATACCGCAGCTCAGCACGACGGCGCCGAGCGGGGCAGCGACCGGATGCCCGCCTCGCGCAGGCGGTTGCGCACGGGTTCGGCGCCGAAACCATGCACAACCGCCTGCTCGCAGCGGACCGGTGCCTCACCCCCGGTCGGTGACCTCCACGAAGACCGGGTTCGTGTAGAACCAGAGGTCCTCCCACGGGTCCGCCGCGCCGAGGACGTCGATGGCCGGCCCGGCCGGGTCGACGTCGGCCCCCAAGTAGCCCACTTGGCTCCGCTTCCCGTCGGTGCCCCGCAGCCGCACGTACGACGCCCGGTCCGCCGTGAACCGGTAGACGAGCTCGATCGTCCCCGCACGGCCGGTTGTGTCCCAGGACTGCACGACGCGGGTGTCGGGGGCCACGATCGTGTCGCGGTCGGCGACGGGCCCGGTCACCGCGCCGAGGATCAGGTCCACGCGGGCGAGCTCGGGCAGCAGGCCCGCGGCGTTGACCTGGTCGGCCAGGTCGATCGTGACCACGACCTCGACCTCGCTCCCGCGCCGGACGGACAGCGTGTCACCGAGCGTGACGCCGGAGCGCGTCCTGCCCCGGGGCCGGACCTGCACGTCGAGGCCCGCGACGAGGTCACCGAAGCAGACCCACATGCGCCCGGCGCGCATCGCCTCCATGACGCCGGTGTAGCTGCGGTCCTCGGCGCCCACCCATGTCTTGTTGTAGTGCCCCGGGGGCAGGGCGCTGTACTCGGTGACGGGCCGGCCCGCGTTCACCGGCGGCGGGTACTGGCCCGTGCTCGCGAACGTGTCACCCGCCTCGTTGTAGGGGATGGTGTCGTACCCGGTCTGGTCGAGCGGGTCCACCGGGTTCTTCACCCAGTCGCCGCAGCCCTGGTGCCCGTCGGAGGTGGTGGTGATCCACCACCGGCGGCCCTCCGCCAGCAGGCTGTCCCACACCCCGCCCACGGTCGCCGTCATCCAGTCGAACCCGCCCCACGTGCGGTAGGACTCCTCGGGATAGCCCGGGTGCGACCACGTGCCGGCACCGCCGTCGTAGAGGCCGCGCCCGCGGGCCATGCCCGGGGCGGGCAGGCCGGCGGCCTGGTGTCCCGGCGAGCCCTCGAAGCCGACCACGATGCCCGGGGCGGCGTCCTGCCAGTCGCGCAGCTCGTGGGGCGAGTCGATGCCCTTGCGCGCGGGGTGGTTGGGCAGCACGAGCGCGTCGCGGACCCGGCGCCGCCGGACGGCGTCGGCCAGGAAGCGCAGCGCCTCGCCCGCGAGCGCCTCGTTCTCGGGGGTGCCGTCGCGGGCGCCGACGACGGTGGCGTCGTACTGCGACACCAGCCGGCGCATGACCTCGCGGTCGTCGGCACCGGGGGCGAGCATGAGCGTGGTGTGCTCGCCGCCGGGGATGTTCCACTCCAGGCCCCAGAACACGAGGAGGTCGTCCCCGTGGGCGCGCTGGGCGGCGGTGACGTCCGCGTGGGCGCGGTCGAGGCCGTGGTCGCGGTAGGGCGCGTTGCCGTGGTCGGTCAGCACGATCCAGTCCAGTCCGCCGGCCAGGGCGCGGCGGGCCTGGTCGTCGACCCGGAACATGGCGTCGTTGCTGTACAGGGTGTGCAGGTGGTGGTCGCCCGCCAGCCAGTGGTAGCCGCGCTTCTTCTGCCGGCCCCGGGTGCCCGGGGCGCTCGCCGTGCCGGCCGCCTCGGCCGGGGCGGCCGACGCCGCGAGCGACCCGACGATGCCCGCCGACGCCACTCCCGCTCCGCGGAGGAACCCGCGCCGGCTCGTACCTGTCTCGGTCATGAAGGTTCTCCTGGTGCCTCACGCCCGTGGCAGGTGCGCCCACGGGTCTGCGGGCAGCGTCGTGGGCGCGGCTGAACCGCGAGGGACGGCCAGGCGAACCGGGCGTGGCCCGGGTGTGAACGGCGCCCGGCGGTCTACCGGCGCGTGCCGGGCCGTGCCGCCTGGTCCCCGGCGCCGTCGCCCCGCTGGTGCCCCCGCCGCGCGTCCCGGTCGAAGATGCCGATCACCTCGCTCGGCCCGCCCTCCGCGCCGACGGCGTGCGGGAGCATGGTGGGGAACTCGGCGGCCTGGTCGGTCTCGAGGCGGAACCGCCGGTTGCCCAGGAGCAGGGTCACCGTGCCCGAGATGACGACGAGCCACTCGCGGCCGGGGTGGGCGCGCAGGCGCGACGGGTTGTCCGGCGCGGGGTCGGTCAGGCGCTGCCGGACGACGCTCATCCCGGGCTCCGCCCTGATGGGCCAGCGCTTCCAGCCGTGCGCGACGTCGATGGTGGGGTTGATGACCACGTCGTCCGTGGCCGTCTCGACGAGCTGGTCCAGCGACGTGTCGAGGGCGCGCGCCAGGGTGACGAGCTGGTCCAGGGCGAGGCGCTGCCGGCCGTTCTCGATGCGGCTGAGCGTGGACTGGCTGACCCGGGCCCGGGTGGCGAGGTCTTCCAGGGACCAGCCCTGCGCCACCCGCAGCGCCCGGATGCGCTTGCGTACGAGGCTGTCCAGCTCGCCATCTTCTTGCGTCATACGCAAGAGCCTATGTCCTTTCCGCAAGGCCGGGCTACGTTCGTCACCGTCCGGCCCCGACCCGGGGGCCGCGACAGAGAGGACAGACATGCCTGGCACTCCTACCACCCCGGCGACCGGCGCCGAGCCGGCCGACACGGTCGACGTCGTGGTGATCGGCGGCGGCGCCGCCGGACTGAACGGCGCGCTGATGCTGGCCCGCTCCCGCCGCTCGGTGGTCGTCGTCGACAGCGGCACGCCGCGCAACGCCCCCGCCGAGGGCGTGCACGGGCTGCTCGCCCTGGACGGCACTCCCCCGGCGGAGCTGCTGGAACGGGGCCGCGCGGAGGTGCGACGCTACGGCGGCACGGTGCGGACCGGGGAGGTCGTCAAGGCCACGCCGGCCGACGGCGGCGACCCTCGCTTCACCGTCGACCTCGCCGACGGCGACACCCTGCACGCCCGCCGCCTCCTGGTCGCCACCGGCCTGCGCGACGTGCTGCCCGACGTCCCCGGCCTGGCCCGGCACTGGGGCCACGGCGTGGTGCACTGCCCGTACTGCCACGGCTGGGAGGTGCGCGACGAGCCGATCGGCATCATCGCGGCCGGTCCCGCGTCCGTGCACCAGGCACTGCTGTTCCGGCAGCTCACCGACGACCTGGTGTACTTCGAGCGGGGCACCGGGCTCGACGACGACGCCCGGGCGCGCCTGGTCGCGCGCGGCATCCGCGTGGTCGAGCCCGCCGTCGAGGAGGTGGTGGCGGACGACGCCGGCGGCATCGCCGGGGTGCGCCTCGCCGACGGGCAGGTCGTCGCCCGGCGCGTGCTCGCCGTCGCGACCACGATGCTGCCGCGGACCGAGGGTCTGGAAGGCCTCGGGCTGCCGGTGCAGGACCTGCCGAACGGCATGGGGCGCCACGTCGTCACCGGCCCGGCCGGCACCACCGAGGTGCCGGGCGTGTGGGTTGCCGGCAACGTCGGCGACTCGTCCGCCCAGGTGGGGGCATCGGCGGCTGCCGGAGCCATGGCCGGCGCACACATCAACGCCGACCTGGTCACGGCCGACACCGAGGCGGCCCTCGCGTGACCGGCCCGGAGGCGCGCCGGCGTCGCGCCGTCCTCGTCACCGTCTGCACGGCGCTCATGGCCGTCATCGCGTCGGTGTCGGGGCTCAACGTCGCCCAACCCGACCTCGCGGTCACCTTCGGGGTCTCCCAGGGCACGGTGCTGTGGATGATCAACGCCTACACGCTCACCCTTGCCGCGCTCCTGCTGCCCCTCGGGGCGGTCGGCGATCGGCTGGGCCGCAAGCCCGTGCTCGTGGCCGGGCTGGTGGTGTTCGGCGTCGCGGGCGTGGTCGCGGCGTTCGCGCCGTCGGCCGAGGTCATGGTGGCTGCCCGCCTGCTGAGCGGGGTCGGCGCCGCGATGATCATGCCCGTCACGCTCGCCGTCATCACCTCGACCTTCCCCGAGGAGGAGCGCGGGCAGGCGATCGGCGTGTGGACCGGCGTCGCCGGCGGCGGCGGCATCCTCGGCATGTTCCTCTCGGCGGTCCTCGTCGACCTCGTGAGCTGGCGCTGGCTGTTCGCGCTGCCGGTCACGCTCGCGCTCGCCGCGCTGGTCATGACGCTGCGCTCGGTGCCCGACTCGCGCGAGACCACCCGGCACCCGTTCGACACCGCCGGGGCGCTCACGTCCGTGGTCGCCGTCTTCGGCCTCGTGTTCGCGCTCCAGGAGGGGCCCGAGCGCGGCTGGACCGCCCCGCCGACCCTCGCCGCGCTGGCCACCGGGGTCGCCGCCGCCGTCGGCTTCGTGATCCTGGAGGCACGCCGCCGGGACGCCGCACTGCTCGACGTCCGGCTCTTCGGCAGGCGGCCGCTGGCCGCCGGCTCGGTCACCCTGCTGGTGGTCTTCGGGGTGCAGGCGGGCATCTTCGTGGTCCTGTTCCCGTTCTTCCAGGCCGTGCTGGGCTGGTCAGGACTGCTGTCCACGCTGGCGTTCATGCCGATGGCCGTGCTGATGATGCTCGCCTCCGCACTGGCCCCGCGGCTGTCCGTACGCGTCGGCCCCCGCGCGACCATGGCGACGGGCACCCTCCTGGCCGGCGCCGGGCTCGCGCTCATGGCCCTCCTCGTCTCGGTCGACGGCGGCTACCCGTCCGTCCTGCCGGGCATGCTCGCGATGGGCGTCGGGATGGGGCTGTCGATGACACCCTCCACCGAGGCCATCACCAGCACGCTCCCCCAAGAACGGCAGGGCGTCGCGTCCGCGCTCAACGACGTCACCCGCGAGCTCGGCACGGCCCTCGGCGTCGCCCTTCTCGGCGCAGTGCTGACCGCGGGCTACCGCGGCGCCGTCGAGTCCCGGCTCGACGGCGTCCCACCGGAGGCCGCCGACGCCGCCCGCCAAGGCGTGGCGAACGCGCTCGGCGCGGCGGACGACGCCGGACCGGCGGCGCAGGAGCTGGTCCGCGCCGCGCGGGAGGCGTTCGTCGAGGGCTGGCAGGGCGCCATGTGGGCCGGTGTCGCCGTCATGACCGTGCTGTTCGTCGCGGTGCTGGTGCTCGGGCCCCGGCGCCCGGTGCCCCCGCCGGGACCGACACCGGCGAACGACACCGACCTGGTCGACGCCACCGCGTGAGCCCGGCGCGGGGGCCTGCCCCCGCGCCGGATCACCGCGCCCGCACCACCCCGAGCCTCACGAGGCTGCGCCCGGTGTCGACGACGGTCTCCCGCACCGGCCGCATCTCCCAGCCGAGCTCACGCCGCGCCTTCTCGGCGCTGACCTGCTCGGGCTCGCCGACGAAGTCGAGGCCGAGCCGCACCTCGCGGTCGAACCGCCCGATCACCCACAGCGCCCACACCGGCATGCGCCGGGTCGGGACGCGGTACCCCTGGGGCCCGAACTCGTCGGCCAGGATCCGCGCGATGTCGCCGAACCACAGGTTGTCGCCCGCGCAGATGTACCGGTTGCCCGCGGCGTCCGGCAGCTCCATGGCCAGCCGGTGCGCCCGGGCGACGTCACGTACTGACGCTCGACGGGGTGCTGGCACAGAAGGCCGTCATGTGGGACACCGACCAGGACGACCTGCTCGAGCGCGCCATCCGGCAGATCGGGCGGACGCTCGACGTCCGCGGCGGGGAGAGCCGCGGACGAGAGAACCACGGAAGCGAGAATCACGGAAGCGAGAGGCACGGAAGCGAGAGGCACGGCGGGCTGAGCTGAGGCGAAAAGGGTCCCGCCCCCAGGTGCGCGCTGGGCTGGATCTGGTTCGGCCCGGGACCGTGCATGCAAGCCCTGCCGAACAGTTCAGCCAGGCCACATCAGCCGCGGCCGAGCCGAACGGAGTACCGCTCACCGAGCACCCGCACCTCGGCGAGGTCGCCCGTCGGCCGTCCGGTCAGCCCAGCCCCCTGGCGCCGCCCCCGACGGATGCCTCTGGACCCAAGCCACACAAAGTCACGGTCTACCCAGTCATCAGGCCCAGGACGAGTGCGATTTTCGGGCCCGATGACTGGGCAGACCGTGACTCTGCACCAGCCACCCACCGCGCGGGTCAACGCCACGACGCGCGGACCAGCCGGCCCGGGCGGCTCGACGGCGACACCCCACGCCCCGACTCCACATGCCTACCCGGCCGACGTCGCGATCTCCCGCCACGCACTCCAGCCACGCACTCCAGCCACGCACTCCACGACCACGCACTCCACGACCGCACGCTCTCGCCGCGTTCTCCGACCGCACTCTCCCGCCACGCTCACCCCGCAGCACTCACCCACCCCGCCCGGCCGCCTCCGCGCGGCTCGTGCGCAGGTGCTCTCCGGCGAGCCGGGCAGCCGCCTCGGCGTCGCCGTCGCGGACGGCGTCCAGGAGCGCCCGGTGCTCGTCCGCCATGCGCGTAGGGTCGGTGTGCTGGGCCAGCAGCCACCGCACCCGGCTCGCGGTGACGGCGTGCAGCTCGGCGAGCACCGGGTTGCCGGCGGCGCGCACCACCGCCTCGTGGAAGTCCGCCCCGGCACGCCGGGCCGCCACGGCGTCCCCTCGGCCGGCCGCGGCGGACTCCCGCTCCCAGGCCTCGGTCAGCGCGGCGAGCTGCTCGGGCGTGCGCCGCAGGGCGGCCAGCCGGAAGTGCAGCGGGTCGGTGGCCTCACGCACCTCCTGCAGGTGCGCGACGTCGGCGTCGCTGAACTCCCGCACCACCGCCCAGCTCCGCGGACGCGGCGTCACGAGCCCCTCCGCGGCGAGCGCACGCAGGGCGTCCCGCACGGGGATCCGGCTCACACCCAGCTCGGCGGCGAGGTCACGCTCGACGAGCCGGCTGCCGGGCGCGCGCGTCCCGTCGACGATCTGCTCCCGGACCACCTGCGCGACCCGCACCGACTCGGGCTCGAACTCCCCCGCCCCGGCCAGCGCTCCTCCCCCGCTCATGCCCGCCATCCTGCCACCCGCGCACCGCCGTACCGGTGCCGGACGCCACCGCCGCATCCGGTCGCCAGCGACCGAGGCACCACGCCCACCACCGGCCACCCACCCAGCGCGACCGAACCACCCACGCCTGTCCCCGCCGCCCACCCAGGGCGACCGAACCACCACGCCCACCACCACCCGCCCGTTCCGCAAGACAAGCCCCGTTCCCAAATGGGATACCATTTTGCGATGTCCGCCACCCCCACCCGCCGTGCCACACCCCCGGTGCGTGCCCGAACCACCGGGCCGCGGGCCGCGCACCCCCGAGCGGCCCGGCGACCCACCCGCCGCGCGATCGTCACGGCGTGGGCGCTGGCCGGCGCCCTCCTGACGGGGTGCGCCACGACGTCCCCCGGCGCCGACCCGGAAGACACCCCTGTCGACGGGCCCGGAACCCAGCAGGCCACACCCCACTGCGACGCCACACCCGGCGCCCCGAAGACCACCGCGGACGCCGCCCCCTCGACGGACGCCCAGGACGAGACCTCCGACTCCGCCGGCACCCCCTGCGAGCCCGCATCCGCCACCGACGCCACGACGCCCGCCCCCGAGCAGCACCTCCTGCTGGCCACCCAGGCCGACGGCGACTCGATCGCCCTCGTCGACCCGCGCGACCGAGACGGTTCCGCCGTCGTCGACGAGATCACCGTCGGCGCCGCGCCGTGGGACGTCGCGGTGCACCCCGGATCCGGGCGCGCGTTCGTGTCGACGGCGGAGGGTGTCGCCGTCGTCGACCTCGCGACGCGCGAACGGACCCATCTGCTCGCCTACCGGCATCGTCCCGACCGCGTGGCCTGGGGCGAGTACCGTCCGGGCGGGCTCGGCCTGGCGGTCTCCCCCGACGGCGCGACCGTGCACGTCGCCGTCAGCATCGGGGACGCGGCGTTCCTGGAGACGATCGACGTGGACAGCGGCACGGTCGAGCGCTCGACGCCGGTGGGACGGCGACCGTTCGACGTGCTGATCAGCGACGACGGCAGCGAGATCTACACGATCGACCACGACGGGTTCACCGTCACCGTGGTGGACACCGCGACGTCCGCGACGCGCTCGGTCGAGGTGGCGCCGTTCGGCACCGAGGGCGGGCTCGCGTCGTTCGAGAAGCCCCACTACGCGGTGCTCACCCCGGACGGCGACCTGCTCCTGCCGTACCAGGGCCGGGCGCTGGCCCGCGTCGACCCCGCCTCCGGCCGGGTCACGACCACCGCCCTCCAGGCGGACACCCACCAGCACGGCGTGGCCCGCACCGACGACGGCACGCTCGTCATCGCCGGGAACGGGCCGTTCGGCAACGCGGCGAGCGGCGCGAGCATCGAGGTCGTCGCCCCCGACGGCCGCTCGGTGGTGCTGCCCACGGACCGCCGCCACGAGACGGTGGCCGTCTGGCAGGACGGCGGCGCCGCCTTCGGTGTGCTGGCCGGCGGCTACACCCAGGACGGCGCCTGGGACGGGCTGACCGTGCTGCCGCTCGCGGCCGCCCTCGACGGTACCGACGAGTCGTACGAGGTCGAGGTCCCGGGACGCCCGCAGGCGATCGTCCCGATCACGCTGCCATCGCCATCGCCATCACCACCGACATCACCACCGACATCGCCGTCACCATCGGAAGGAACCCCATGAGCACCTCCCCCGTCACCGTCCTGCGCGACGTCCGCCCCTGGGGCGGTGCCCGGTCCGACCTGCACGTCGCCGACGGCGTGATCACCGCCGTCGTCCCGCACGACCCGGCCGGCGCGCCCGCGGCGGGCACCGACCCCGCGCACGTCGTCGACGGCCACGGCCTGCTCGCCCTCCCCGGCCTGGTCAACGCGCACGCGCACGTCGACAAGTCGTGGTGGGGCAAGCCGTGGGTGAGCTACGGCGGCGAGCCGGGCACGCAGGGCCGGATCGCGCACGAGCGCGCGCACCGTGACGAGCTCGGCATCCCCGGCGTGGACGTGACGCTCGCCGTGCTGCGGGAGTCGGTCCGCACGGGCACCACCGCCGTCCGCACGCACGTGGACGTCGACCTGGGCGTCGGCCTGCGCGGCATCGAGGTGGTGCGCGAGGCCGTGGCGGCACTGGGCGGCGCGGTGCACGCCGAGATCGTCGCGTTCCCGCAGGACGGCGTGCTGCGCCGCCCGGGCGTGCTGGGCCTGCTCGACGAGGCGGCGGCCGCGGGCGCCGAGCACATCGGCGGCCTGGACCCGGCCTCGATCGACCGCGACCCGGTGGGCCAGCTCGACGGCCTGTTCGCGATCGCGGAACGGCACGGCGTGGGCATCGACGTGCACCTGCACGACGGGGGCGAGCTGGGTGCGTTCCAGATCGAGCTGATGATCGACCGCACCCTGCGCACCGGCCTGCAGGGAAAGGTCAACGTGGCGCACGGCTTCGCCGTCGGACAGCTTGCCGCGGCACGCCAGGCCGACCTGGTCTCCGCGATGGGCGAGGCCGGGATCACGATGACCACGGTCGCCCCGATCGGCGCCGCGCCCCTGCCGCTGCACGCGCTGCGCGCCGCCGGGGTGGCCGTCGGCCTGGGCACGGACGGGATCCGCGACCTGTGGTCGCCGTACGGCACGGGCGACCTGCTCGCCCTGACCACGCAGCTCGCACGACTGTCGGGCTTCCGGTACGACGCCGACCTGACCACGGCGGCCCGGATCGCCTCGTCGGACGCCGCCCGCTTCGTGGGCCGCACCGCCCACGACCTCGTCGCCGGCGCACCCGCCGACGTCGTGCTCGTCGACGCCGAGAACGTGCCCGACGCCGTGGTCCGCGCCCCGCGCCGGGCGCTCGTCGTGGCGGCCGGCCGGGTCGTCGCCCGCGACGGCGAGGTGCTGGTCTGAGCCGCACCGGGCCGGTCCACGTGCTGCACTAGGCTCGACGCGGGAATCATCCGACGAACCCGTGGAGGCGGCAGGTGACGGCGATGTGGTCGACCCGGACGGGCCCGGACGACGCACCCGTCGTCCTCCTCGTGCACGGCGGGGGCGTGGGCGCCTGGATGTGGCGCGAGCAGGTTGCCGCCCTGCGCGACCGGTACCTGGTGATCACGCCCGACCTGCCGGGTCACGACCACGGCGCGGACGTCCCGTTCACCTCCGCGGACGACGCCGTGACCGGGCTCGCCGACCTGCTGCGGCCGGTCGCCGACGGTCGGGAGATCACGGTGGTCGGGTTCTCGCTCGGCGCGCAGCTCGCGGTCTCGCTGGCCGCGAGGCATCCCGGCCTCGTGTCGCGCGTGGTCGTCGTCAGCGCGCTCACCGAGCCGATGCCGCTCACCGGCCCGAGCCTCGGGCTGGTCCGGCTCACGGCGCCGCTCGGCGGGCACCGCTGGTTCGCGCGGCTGCAGGCCCGGTCGATGTTCGTGCCGGACGACCTGTTCGACGACTACCTGCGCACCGTGCGGTCGGTGTCCACCGCGGACCTGGTGGCTCTGCTCTCGGCCAACGGGGCGTTCCGCATCCCCGCAGCCTGGTCCGACTACCCCGGGCCGGCGCTGCTGCTGGCGGGCGACCGGGAGCCGCGCGCACTCGTGCGGGGCATGCGGGCGCTGCACCGGGCGCTCCCCTCCGCCGAGCTGGAGATCGTGCCCGGCGCGGGGCACGGCCTGCCCCTCCAGCGCCCCGCGTGGTTCACGGAGCGGCTGCTCGGCTGGCTCGCACGCGAACCCGGCGTTCCCCGCTGACGCACCCGATAGGTCGAACCAATTTCCGCACGCCGCCTTCGCTGGCTTGACCCTGCGCGCCGCGATCCGTAGATTGCTGGCATTTCATCTGATGTTTGCGAAGGGGCAGGCATGGCCACGATCACCGGAGTCCGCGTCGAGGACGTCAGGTTCCCGACGTCGGCCACGGCCGACGGATCCGACGCGATGAACAAGGACGCCGACTACTCGGCGGCCTACGTCGTGCTGGAGACCGACGCCCAGGACGCCGACGGCGCCCCGCTGGGCGGGTACGGGCTGACGTTCACCATCGGCCGGGGCAACGACATCGTGGCCGAGGCGGCCCGGCAGCAGGCCGCGGGCCTCGTGGGGCGGGACGTCGACGCGCTCGCCGCGGACATGGGCGCCGTCTACCGCGACCTGACCGCCGACAGCCAGCTCCGCTGGCTCGGGCCCGAGAAGGGCGTGGTGCACCTGTCGCTGGCCGCGGTGCTCAACGCGGCCTGGGACCTGGTGGCGCGCCGCGCGGGCAAGCCGCTGTGGCGCCTGCTCGTGGACATGACGCCGGAGGAGCTGGTCGACGTCGCCGACCTGCGCTACCTCTCGGACGCCCTGACCCGTGACGAGGCGCTGGCGATCCTGCGGGAGCGCGCGGGCACCCGGCAGGAGCGCCTGGACCACCTGGAGCGCACCGGGTACCCCGTGTACACGACGTCGGCCGGCTGGCTCGGCTACAGCGACGACAAGCTGCGGCGACTGTGCCAGGAGGCCGTCGACGCCGGGTACCGGCACGTCAAGCTCAAGGTCGGCGCGAACCTGGCCGAGGACGTGCGCCGGCTGACCATCGCGCGCGAGGTGCTGGGCCCGGACCGCAACCTGATGATCGACGCCAACCAGGTGTGGGACGTGCCGCAGGCCATCGAGTGGATGACGGCCCTGGCGCCCTTCGACCCGCTGTGGATCGAGGAGCCCACCTCGCCCGACGACATCCTGGGGCACGCCGCGGTGCGCCGCGCCGTCGCGCCCATCGGCGTCGCCACCGGCGAGCACTGCCACAACCGGGTGATGTTCAAGCAGCTCATGCAGGCCGAGGCGATCGACTACTGCCAGCTCGACACCGGGCGGCTGGCCAGCATCAACGAGATCGTCGCCGTGCTGCTGCTCGCGGCGAAGTTCGGCGTGCCGGTGTGCCCGCACGCGGGCGGCGTCGGGCTGTGCGAGATGGTGCAGCACGTCTCCGTGCTGGACTACGTGGCCATCGGCGGCGACCTGACCGGCCGCGTGACCGAGTACGTGGACCACCTGCACGAGCACTTCACCGACCCGTGCGTCGTCGCCGACCGGGGTGCGGGCACCGCGTACGTGCTGCCGTCGCGGCCGGGCTACTCCACGCAGATGCACGAGGAGTCCCTGGACCGGTTCCGGTTCCCGCACGGGACGTACTGGGTACGCGATACTGCGGATCATGTCCCGCACTGACGAGGTCGTCGACGGCATCCGCAGGATGATCCTCGACGGCAGGCTGCGTCCCGGCGACCGCCTGCCGGTCGAGAAGGACCTGGCCGACGAGCTCCAGGTCTCCCGCGGCTCCCTCCGGGAGGGGGTGCGGGCGCTGTCGATCCTCGGCGTTCTGCATACGCGGCAGGGCGACGGCACCTACGTGACCAGCCTCGACCCGGGCCGCCTGCTCTCCCCCATGGCCCTCGTCCTGGACCTCCAGGACGACGACGCCCTACCCGCCTTCCACAGCGTGCGCCGCCTGCTGGAGACGGAGGCCGCCGGCCTGGCCGCGACCCGGATGACCGACGAGGCCCTCGCGGAGGCGCGGGCGGTCCTGGACCAGGTGGCCGGGGTGGCGGACGGCGCCGAGCTGGACCACGACCGGTTCATCGAGGTGGACATCGCGTTCCACCGCCTGATCGCGGCGCACTCCGGCAACCCCGTGCTGGAGGCGCTCGTCGAGTCGTTCGCGGGCCGCACGGTGCGCGCACGCCTGTGGCGCGTGCTGCACGCCGAGGGCATCGCGGCGCGCACGCACGGCGAGCACGAGGCCATCTGGCGCGCGCTCGCCGCGCGTGATCCCGAGGCGGCCCGGATCCGGATGGCGAGCCACCTCCTGGGCGTCGAGGACTGGCTCCCGAAGCCGGAGAACCTCGACGAGGACGCCTGACCCGTCAGTCCCTCCCGGTGGACGGCCAGGTGCGCGGCACCGCCGCCTCGGCGAGGAGCCCGGCGTCCGCGAGCGCCCGCCACAACCCGGCCGGCACGTGCGCGGACGCGCGCTCCTCGGTCTGCCGCGCCTGCTCGGGCGTCGCCAGCCCGACGACGGCGGAGACCACCGCCGGGTGGGTGCGCACGTAGGCGAGCGCCGCCTGGGGCAGCGTGACGCCGTGCTCCGCGCAGACGGCGGCGATCCGCCGGGCACGGTCGAGCAGGTCGGCGGACGCGGGGCCGTAGTCGTAGGTCGCGCTCTCCGGTGGCTCGTCGCGCGCGAGGATGCCCGAGTTGTAGACGGCGGCCGCCACCACGGCCACGCCGCGCTCGACGGCCGCGGGCAGCAGGTCGGTCAGCGCGGGCTGCTCCAGGAGCGTGAACCGCCCGGCGCACATGACGACGTCGACGTCGGTCTCGCCCACGAACCGGGCGAGCATCGCCGACTGGTTCATCCCGGCACCGATCGCGCCGATCACGCCCTGGTCCCGCAGCTCCGCGAGCGCGGGCAGCGCCTCGTGCGCCGCCTGCTCCCAGTGGTCGTCCGGGTCGTGCAGGTAGACGACGTCGATCCGGTCCAGCCCCGTGCGCCCCAGGCTCGACTCGAGCGACCGGAGCACGCCGTCGCGGGAGAAGTCCCACACCCGGCGGGCGGTGGCCGGCACGTCGAACATGTCGGGGTCGCGGCGGTCCGCGGTCTCCGGCGTCGGCACGAGCAGGCGCCCCACCTTGGTGGACACGACGAGCTCGTCCCGGGGCCGGGTGCGCAGGTAGGCCCCGAGGCGGCGTTCGGACAGCCCGAGCCCGTAGTGCGGCGCGGTGTCGAAGTACCGGATGCCGGCGTCCCACGCCGCCTCGAAGGTCGCGTGCGCCTCCTCGTCCGTGACGGCCTGGTAGAGGTTGCCCGCGGGTGCGGCGCCCAGGCCCAGCCCTGTCAGCCGCACGCCGGTGGCGCGCACCTCGGTCGTGGTCATGCGGGGCCACCTTCCAGCCGGTAGACGCGACGCGCCGTGCCACCCCACACGGCCTCGGCGTCGTGCGGGCCCAGCCCGCCGAGCAGGGCGCGGGCGGCCTCCAGCCACGCGTCGTAACCGCCGGCGAGCAGGCACACCGGCCAGTCGGAGCCGAACATGAGCCGATCCGGCCCGAACGTCTCCAGCGCGTGGTCGACGGCGGGCCGCAGGTCGCCGATCTGCCAGTCGTCCCAGCGGGCTTCCGTGACCAGGCCCGACACCTTGGCCGTCACGTTCGGGCGGGCGGCGAGCGCCGTCACGTCCCGCTTCCACTCCACGAGGTCGCTGGTGCGGTCGAGCCGGGGCTTGCCGAGGTGGTCGAGCGTGAACGCGACGTCGGGCAGGGCGTCCGCGAGCCGGGCGGCCGCCGCGACCTGGTCCTGGCGCAGCACCAGGTCGAACACGAGACCGGGGCTGCCGGTGCCGGGCCCGCAGACCGCGGCGATGCCGCGGCGCACGTCGTCGCGGTCCAGGTAGCCGGGATCCCGCTCGGCCTGCACCTGCGTGCGGACACCGACGAGCGCGCCCCCGCCGGGCCCGGCGCGCAGCGCGGCGACCCGGTCGCCGACCGCCGGGTCGGACAGGTCGGCCCAGCCCACCACGCCCGCGATCCGCGCGGCACGTCCCTCGCCGGAGGCCGCGATGGCGAGCAGCTCGTCGGTCTCGGCCCACCGGCTCGCGGACTGGACCACGACGGTGGCGCTCACGCCATGCTCCGCCGCCGGCAGGTCCGCTGGGGTGAAGTCGGCGTCGATGGCCGCCATCGTGCCGGGGTCGATCCAGTCCTGCGGGGTGCGCGACCGCACCCACAGGTGATGGTGCGCGTCTACGACGTCGTGCGGCACCGGTGCTCCTCTCTGGCGTCCTCGCCGGAAACATCTGATGTATAGCACGCGAGGCGCCACCCGTGACTCCGCCTCTCGCCGTCCGGTGTCCGCGCGCCCCCGGGATGACGGCGCCGTCCGTCGTCCGCCGTTACGGTGGCGGCATCCACGTCGTCGACCTGTGATCGGGGCACCATGGCGAGAGCATCGCGACCGGACCGGCTGCGCAGGCACTGGGACCGGCAGGCGGCGGGCTACGACACGAGGATGAGCCGCGCCGACCGGCTGCTCGGCGACACCCGGGCCTGGGTGTGCGGGCAGGCCACGGGCCGGGTGCTGGAGGTCGCCGTCGGGACGGGGCTGAACCTCGGGCTGTACCCCGCCTCCGCCACCCTGGCGGGCATGGACCTGAGCCCGGCCATGCTGGAGCTGGCGCGCCGGCGGGCGGACGACCTGGGCCTGGACGTGGACCTCTCGGTGGGCGACGCCCAGCGGCTGGAGTTCGCCGAAGCCTCGTTCGACACGGTCGTGTGCACGTTCGGCCTGTGCTCCGTGCCCGACGACCGCAGCGCCGTCGACGAGATGGTGCGTGTGCTACGGCCGGGCGGCCTGCTCCTGCTGGCCGACCACGTGGTGAGCACCTCCGCGCCGGTCCGCATGCTCCAGGCGCTGGCCGAGCTCTACACGGTGCCGGTCGAGAACGAGCACTTCCGGCGGCGCCCGTTCGTCCACGTGCAGGCCGCCGGGCTGCACGTCGAACGGCACGACCGGTTCTCCCGCGGGACCGTGGAGCGTCTCGCGGCCCGCAAGCCGGCGTCCGCCTGAGCCCGGGCGACCGGGCGCAGCACCGGCGCACGCCGCGCGACGAGCAGGGCGCCTCAGTGCTGGTACCGCGCCGACCTCAGCACCGCGAGCCGGGCCCGGTACTCGTTCTCGTCGATCTCCCCGCCCGCGAAGCGTCCGGCGAGGAGCTGCTCGGCGTCCGCCCGGTCGTCGTGCGGACGCTGGTTCGCGGAGCCCCGCACGAGGAACACCAGGCCCACGACGACGGCGCCCCAGAACAGCACCATGGACGCCATCATGATCAGGCCGGCGATCCAGCCGTACCCACCCCAGTTCCACATCATGGCCGTACCTCCCGCGCCGTGGGCGTCCCGTGCCGGGAGAGCCCCGCTCCGACCACGCTACGAGCGGGCGGGCGCGGTGTCCCGGGACCTTGGTCCCGGACTCCCGGGACGCCGGACTCCTCGCGCGGGCCCGCCGCCCGCCCGGCCTCTCAGGCGCCGGTCATCGCCGCCAGGCCGCGGACGACCTGGGCGTCCCGTTCCTCCGGCAGGAGCTGGACCCAGGACTTGATGTCCCGGCTCCACTGGTCGGCCAGCACCTCGGTGGAACCGGCCTCGACACCGTCCAGTGCGGCGTCGGCCAGGGCGGTCGGCGAGATCTTGTCGACCGCCCAGCCCGCGGACATGTCGGTGTCGGCAAGGCCCAGGTGCACGGCCGTCACCAGGGTGCCCTGCTCGGCGAGCTCCAGGCGCACGCCGTTCGTCATGGCCCACCCGGCGGCCTTGGAGAGGTGGTACGCGTTCGCTCCCTTGACACCGAACCATGACATGGCCGACAGCACGTTGACGATGGCTCCCCCGCCGTTGGCCGCAAGCGCCGGTGCGAGCTCCCGGATCGTCGCGAGGCTGCCGAACAGGTTGGTCTCCAGCTCGTGACGCACGGCGTCGAGCGAGCCGGTGACCAGGTCGGCACCGGTCGTGATGCCCGCGTTGTTGACGAGCAGGGTGACGTCGGACGCCGCCCGGGCGACGTCCCGCACGGCTACCGGGTCGGTGACGTCGAGGGCGAGCGCCTCCACGCCGGGCAGATCGATCGTCTCGGGACGGCGGGCCGTCGCGTAGACCTTGCGGGCACCCCGGTCGAGGAGGCGCTGGGCGAAGGCACGGCCGAGCCCGCGGTTGGCGCCGGTGACGAGTGCTACTGAGTTCTCGATGTCCATGCCGGGTACGCTAAAACCTGACGTTGACGTCAGGGTCAAGCATCGAACCGAGGAGTGTCATGACGGTCACAGAGACTGCGGCCGAGCCGCTGATCCGCATCGGCGAGGTCGCCCGCGGCGCAGGTGTCTCGGTGCGCGCGGTGCGCTACTACGAGCAGCAGGGCCTCCTCACCCCGGAGCGCAGCCCGTCCGGCCAGCGTCTCTACCGGTCGAGCAGCGTGACGTACGTGCGCTTCTTCCAGCAGATGTACGCCGCCGGCCTGACCAGCCGGAACATCGCGGACCTGCTGCCGTGCATGGAGTCCGGGCACACCGACGCCGAGCAGCGCGCCATGCTGCACGCCGAGCGCGACCGCATCCAACGCAAGCTCGACGACCTGCAGGCGGCCCTGGACCGGCTCGACGAGGTCATCGAGGTCACGGCGAGCCACCCGTAGGCCCGGGAACCGGGGTCAGCTCACCGAGTCCGGGTCGCGGAGCATGTGCGACTCCACCAGCTCGTGCCGCCGGAAGTACGTGGTCGCGACCGCCTGGATCGTCGCGGCGACGGGCAGGGCCAGGAACGCGCCGAGCACCCCGAACACCGCACCGAAGGCCAGCACGACCAGCAGGCTCACCGCGGCGTTCATCTCCAGGGCCCGCGCCGACACCTTGGGCGCCAGGTACAGGTTCTCGAACTGCTGGTAGGCGATGACGAACGCGAGCACGCCCACCGCCTGCGGCCAGCCCTGCGTGGTCAGCGCCACCATGGTGGGCAGCGCGCCACCGAGGTAGGCGCCGATCGTCGGCACGAACTGCGACACCACGCCTACGAAGACGGCGAGCGGCACGGCGTACGGCGTCTGCAGGATCGCGAGGAAGACGAACGTGACCACCGTGGACACGGCGGCCAGCACCACGCGGGAGCCGATGTAGTCGGACACCTTGCCCTGCGTGACCTCCCACAGGTGCAGCATTTCCTGCTGCCGCGCGGGCGTCAGCCACCCGCAGACCGCGGCCCGGAACCTCGGCCCCGCGGCCAGCAGGTAGTACGCGACGAGCAGGATGGTCAGGGTCGCCAGCAGCCCGCCGACGAGCGTGGTGCCCACGAGCAGCGCTCCGGACGCGACGTCGTCGCCGAACTCGTCCAGGGCCTGCCGCAGCAGGTTGTCGGAGTCGGGGACGACGATGTCGAACCGGTCGGAGACGAACGCCCGCAGGCCCGTGTAGAGGCGGGGCACGGACTGCGCCAGGGCGACGAGCTGCTGCACGAACAGGTTGCCGAACAGCGTCAGCAGCACGATCACGACCACGAGCGACCCGATGAGCGTGGTCGCGGCCGCCAGACCGCGGCGCCATCCGCGCCGCACCAGCCAGACCGTGCCGGGCTCCAGGGCGAGCGCGATGAAGACGGCGATCAGCACGTTGACGAAGAGGCCCTCCAGGGCCCCCATGGCGTTCCACGTGAAGATGCCGAGGAACACCGCGGCCACGGCCATGAACAGCGCGCGCGGCAGCCACCGCGGCGGACGCGGCGAGTCGGGGGCGCCAGGAGGCGGTCCGGATTGGTCCGTCTCGGGTCGTCCGGAGTCGGGCCCGGCAGAGCCGGCCTGTCCGGGCTCGGACCCTCCAGGGCCGGACTGTCCGGGTTCAGCGGCCGCTGACGAACTGGGCGACGTCATGCCCAGACCGTAGCCCCTGCGGTCTCCGTGATCCCGAAGCCCACCCCGGGAGCGTCAGACCCCGCTCGCGACCAGCGGGATCAGCGGCACGCCCGGGTGCGCGCGCTCGAACGCCCGCGCGTGCCAGATGTCGCGCAGCAGCACCAGCGGCGTGCCGTCGCCACGCCGCACCACCTCGACGCCCGGGTAGGCGGCCACGGTGTCGAGGTCGGCGGGGGCCACCTCGCGGGCCAGTGAGAGCCCGAGCGTCTCCATCCGGATCGGCGCCGAGAACTCGTGCTCCATGCGGAAGGTCGCCACCTCGAACTGCAGCGGCCCCACGGCGGCGAGGATCGGGTTGCCGTCACCGCGCACCTCGGACACGAGCACCTGGACCACGCCCTCCTGCTCCAGCTGCGCGATGCCCTTGCGGAACTGCTTGGAGCGGCCCGGGTCGGCCACGCGCGCGGCCGCGAAGTGCTCGGGCGCGAACACCGGCATCGGCGGGAAGGCGACCTTCGGTCCCGCGGAGTCGAACACCGTGTCGCCCACGGCGAGCGTGCTCGCGTTGACCAGGCCCACCACGTCGCCGGGGTAGGCGTCCTCGACCGTCGAGCGCTCGCGACCGAACACCGACAGGGCGTACTTGGTCGCGAACGGCCGTCCGGTGCGCTCGTGCGTGACGACCATGCCGCGCTCGAACCGCCCCGAGCACACGCGGATGAACGCGACGTGGTCACGGTGGTTCGGGTCCATGCCGGCCTGCATCTTGAACACGAACCCGCTGAACGGCTGGTCCACCGCGCGGGCCGCGCCGTCGACGTCGGCCCGTGCGCCGGGTGCGGGCGCCAGCTCGACCACGGCGTCCAGGAGCTGGCGCACGCCGATGTTGGCCAGCGCCGCGCCGAACAGCATCGGCGACGTGGTGCCGGCGAGGAACGAGGCGCGGTCCACCGGGTCGAGGAGCTGCACGCTCTCGACGGCCTCGGTGTGGTCGTCGCCCAGCGTCTCGGCGGCGGCCTGCGGGCTGAGCACGCTCTCCTCCGCGATCGACGCGCCGCCCGGCGCCCGGCGGTACGTGCGGACCTCGCCGGAGGCCCGGTCCAGCAGGCCGAGGAATCGCCCGGCCTCGCCGACCGGCCAGGTCAGCGGCGTGGGGCGCAGGTTGATGCGCTCCTCCAGCTCGTCGCACAGCTCCAGCGCCTCGCGGCCGGGCCGGTCCCACTTGTTGACGAACGTGATGACCGGCACGCCGCGCCGACGGCAGACCTCGAACAGCTTGAGCGTCTGCGGCTCCAGGCCCTTGGCGGAGTCGAGCAGCATGACGGCGGCGTCCACGGCGGTCAGGACGCGGTAGGTGTCCTCGGAGAAGTCGGCGTGGCCGGGCGTGTCCAGGAGGTTGATCACCACGTCGCCGTACGCGAACTGGAGCGCCGCGGACGTGATCGAGATGCCGCGCTTCTGCTCCATCTCCAGCCAGTCCGACACCACGCCGGCACGGTTGCCCTTGCCGTGCACCGCCCCGGCCTCCTCGATGGCGTGGGCGTGCAGCGCCAGCGCCTCGGTCAGGGTCGACTTACCGGCGTCGGGGTGCGAGATGACGGCGATGCTGCGGCGCCGGGCCGCCTCGGCCGCGACCGGCCGGGCGTCAGAGGTCAGGACGGTCACGACCGATCAGTCTACCGTCCGGCGACGGCGGTGCCCGGACACGGACACAGGCACGGGCACGGACGCGGGCACCGCGTCGTGGGTACGACGCCGGGCGGGGAGAACGGTACTTCCGGCCGGTACCGGCCGGCGACGCGCCGCCCCAGCATGAGGACATGCCTCTCGACTCGTCAGCACCGCCCCCTGCCCGGTCCCGCCTCGTCGCGCTCGACGTCGTCCGCGGCGTGGCGCTGTGCGGGATCCTCGTCGCCAACGTGATCCCGATCAGCGCCACGGTCGCGTCCGAGGCGCCCGTGACCTCCGCCCTGAGCGCACCCGGGTCCGGGGGCACGGACTGGCTGCACCTGCTGGTGGACCAGCGCTTCTTCCCGATCTTCTCCCTGCTGTTCGGCATCGGCTTCTCACTCCTGGTGGAGTCCGCGGCCGCCCGGGCCGGCCGGCCGCGGCTCGTGCTGCTGCGCCGGCTGCTCGTGCTCCTCGCGCTCGGGCTCGCGCACCTCCTCCTGCTCTGGCCGGGCGACATCCTGACCGTCTACGCGGTGGTGGGGCTGCTCGTCCTGCTGCCGTCGACGTGGCTGCCACGATGGGCCGTCGCGGGTCTGGCCACCGTCTGCCTGGTGGCGGCGATCGGGCTGCTCGGCGGGCAGTACGCCCTGGTGCCCGGCCTGTTCCTGCTGGGCTCGGCCCTGACCCGCTACGGCGTCACGCGGCGGATCGAGGACTCCACCCGCGTGCCCGCGCTCCTGGCCCTGCTCCTGGCGGCCGCCGCCGTGCCCGTGCTCGCCGCGCAGGCGTCCTTCGAGCGGACGGGAGAGGTCGACACCACGGGCTTCCGCATCGCCTTCCCGGTGGCCGGGCTGCTGGTCGCCGGCGTGTACGTCTGCCTCGTGCTGGTGCTGCTGCGCACCCCTGCGCGCCCGGTGCTGCGGGCCGCGTTCGCGCCCCTGGGCCGGATGGCGCTGACCAACTACCTCGGCGCCACCGTGCTGGTGCTCGTGGTGGCGCACGTCGACGGGGAGCCGGGGCGCTGGTCCTCGGCCACGGTGCTCGGCATCGCCGGGGCGGTGCTCACCGCGCAGTGGCTGTGCTCGGCGCTGTGGCTGCGCCACTTCCGGTACGGGCCCCTGGAGTGGGCGTGGCGATGGGCCACCTGGCTGCGCCGCCCGCCGCTGCGGGTGGCCGGCGAGGCGGACGCGCGACGCGCGCCGTCGACCCTCGTAGCCTGAGCGACGTGCACATCACCGGACGCGGCGCGGCCGCGGCCCAGCTCTCCGGCGACGTCGCGCTCGGGCTCGTCCTGACCGGCACCCTCCTGCTCACTGCCACCGCACTGGCCGCGAGCTGGGGCGGCTCCTCCTGGCTGCTCGGCCTGTGCACCGGCACCGTGGTGGGCGCCCTGGCCCTGCTGCGCCGCCGGCACCGGTTCGGCACCGCGCTGGCGGGGCTCGGCGTGGCGGCCGTGGCGGTCGTCGTGGCACGGCTCGCCGGGCTGCCCGGGGAACCCTCGCCTGCGACGGCGCTCGCCCTGGCCGTGCTGGTCGCCTCGGCCGTCCGCGTGCTGCCGGCCGGGCAGGCGACCACGGTGGCCGGCGGCGGGCTCGTCGTCGTGGTGGGGTCGTGGCTCGCCGCGGCGCCGTTCACGTCCGACGTGTCGGTGGTGCCGACGGTGGTCACCGCGGCCTGGCTCTGCGCCCTCGCGGCGGGCCTGCTGGGCCGGCTGCTGGTGGCCCGGCGGGAGGCGGCGGTCGACCGGGTCCGCCGGGACGAGCGGCTGGCCGTGGCGCGCGAGCTGCACGACGTCGTCGCCCACCACATCACCGGCATCGTGGTCCAGGCCCAGGCCGCACAGCTCCTGCTCGCCCGGGGCGGCACGCCGCCGGGCTCACCGGCCCAGCCGGTGGCCGACGCCGTCGCGGGCATCGAGTCCGCCGGGGCGGAGGCCCTCACCTCGCTGCGCCGCGTCGTCGGGCTGCTGCGTGACGCAGACGACGCGTCACCCGTGGCACCTGGTCCCGAGGAGCTCACCGTGCTGGTCGACCGGTTCGAGACCCGTGGCCCGCGCGTGGACCTGCGACTGCCCGACGACGCGACGGGCTGGCCGCCCGAGGTCACCACGACCGTCTACCGGGTGGTGCAGGAGTCGCTCACGAACGTCACCCGGCACGCCCCGCACGCCCGTGCGGTGAGCGTCACCGTGGAGCGGGTGGCGGACGGCGTCCGGGTCGAGGTGTCCGACGACGCCCCTGCCCGGGGCCGCGCCGACCCCGACCGGGGGCACCGACCCGGGACCGGTCAGGGGTACGGGCTCGTCGGCATGCGGGAGCGTGTCGAGGCGCTCGACGGCACGCTGGCGGCCGGCCCCCGCCCGGACGGCGGCTGGTCCGTGGTGGCCACCCTGCCGACCGGACCACGACCGGCGCGTCCGGTCCGGGCGACCGGTCAGGAGGAGCCGTGACGATCCGGGTGCTCCTCGCCGACGACCAGCCGATGGTCCGCGGCGGCCTGCGGCTCATCCTCGAGGACCAGCCGGACATCGAGGTGGTGGCCGAGGCCGCCGACGGCGTCGCGGCCGTCGCGCTGGCCCGCGACCTGCGCCCGGACGTCTGCCTCGTCGACATCCGGATGCCGCTGCTGGACGGCATCGAGGTGACCCGCACCCTGGCCGGCCCGGACGTCGCCGACCCGCTCCGGGTGGTCGTGGTCACCACGTTCGACGTCGACGAGTACGTCTACGGTGCGCTGCGCGGCGGTGCGGTGGGGTTCGTCCTCAAGGACGCCGGGCCCGCGCTCCTGGTCGAGGCGGTCCGGGCCGCGCACGCCGGCGACGCACTGGTCTCGCCGTCGGTCACCGTGCGGCTGCTGCGGCACCTGACCGCGGCGGACGGCGGCGTCGCCGTCAGGCGCGGGACGCCGGGCGGCAGTCCGTCCGCCCGGCCGCTCTCGGACCGCGAGACCGAGGTGGCGCGCGCCATCGCGCGGGGGCGCACCAACCTGGAGATCGGCGCGGAGATGTTCATCTCCCTCAGCACGGTCAAGGGCCACGTCGCCGCGATCCAGGCCAAGCTCGGGCTGCGCAACCGCGTGGAGATCGCGGCCTGGGCCTGGGAGCACCGGGTCGTCGGCGGGTGACGGCCCCCGGGGCGGCCACCCGGACGGAAAAAACCTGGCACCCGGACCGGCCCTGCTCCTAGGGTCGGCCCCGATATGAACGCCATGATCAGGCAGCGTTCCGCCCGCTAGCGGCGCGGAACGCACACCACACCCAGCGCGTGCTCCGCGCCGCCGGCATCCGCCGGGCGGCGCGTCCTGTGCTGCCCGGATTCCTGTCAGCCGACGAATCCAGGAGCACACCATGTCGCGCAAGCGTCCTTTCCGTCCCACTGCCCGGACGACCTCCCGCGGGGCACCCCACCGCGGTACTCCCGACCACGGTGCACCGCGGGCCGCCCGGCCGCCGGAGCCCCCGCGGACCGCGGAACCCACCGGGCCGGCGGGGCCCGCCGTGCCGACCGTGCCGACGGGGCCGGTCGGCGGGGCCCACGAGCTCGGCCAGAACCTGCTGATCGACACGCGGGTCATCGACCGCGTGGTCGACCTCGTCCCCGACGCGGACCGGCCGGTCGTCGAGTGGGCCGCCGGCCGCGGCGCGATGACGCTGCCCCTGGCCCGGCTGGGCCGCCCGGTCGAGGCGGTCGAGATCGACCCGCGCTCGGCCGCGCGCCTGGCCCGGGTCGTGCCCGGCAACGTCACCGTGACGCGGGACGACATCCTGCGGCACGCCCCGCCGTCGGAGCCCTACGACCTCGTCTGCAACGTGCCGTTCCACCTGACCACCCCGGTGCTCCGGCGCCTGTTCACCCTGACCGGCTGGCAGCGCGCCGTGCTGATCACGCAGTGGGAGGTGGCCCGCAAGCGCGCCGCCGTGGGCGGCGCCACGCTCCTGACCGTCCAGTGGTGGCCGTGGTTCGCACCCCGGCTCGACCAGCGTGTCCCGGCCGGAGCGTTCCGTCCCCGGCCGGGCGTGGACGCCGGCCTGCTCGTGCTCGACCGCCGCACCGACCCCCTGCTGCCGCCCTCCCGGCAGCGCCACTACCAGCGGTTCGCCGCGGCCGTGTTCAACGGGCCCGGCCGCGGCGTGCACGAGATCCTCGTCCGGCAGGGGCTCGGCCGCGAGGAGGTGCGGCACTGGGCCCGGCGGCACCGCGTCGCGCCGGGTGCGCTGCCGCGGGATCTCGGCGCTCCGGCCTGGGTGGCGGCCTACGCCCTGACCTCCCGTCGCCCGGCCCCACGACGGTCCGGCAACCGGTCCGAGCGATGAGCCGTCACGGGATGACCCGCGATTCGTCATGTGTCCGACGGATCGATGGGGTCGAATAGGGGCCATGACACAGAGCGCGCCCGCCCGTCCCCGCCGTCGCTGGATCATCGTCACCGTCTCGGTGGTGGGCGTGCTGGCGGTGCTCGGCGTCGTGGGCGAGCTGGCGCTGCGCGCCACGATCGACGACCGGATCGCGGCCTCGACCGCCGACCTGCCGGAGGGTGTCACGGTGACGCGGGACGACACCCCCGCCCTCTGGCAGGTCGCGACCGGGCAGGCCACCCTCCTGGTCGACGTCGCGCCCGAGGCCCTCACGGACATGGCGCGGTCGGCCACCGAGCTGCCGGAGCTCCGGGTCGCGGCCGAGTCCGGGGCGCTGGTGGCGCAGGTGCCGCTGCCGATCTCGGGCACCACCCGGACCGTGGACCTCCTGCTCGACGTGTCCGCCGAGGGCGGTCAGGCGGTGGTCCGCGCGGACACCGTCCGGTTCGCCGGGCTGAGCCTGCCCGTGGCCGCCGTCGCCGAGCAGCTCGGCAGCGCCCAGCTCGACCGGCTCGTCGAGGGTGTCGCGTTCCCGGAGGACGAGAACCAGCTGGCGATCTCGTCGGCGCGGGCCACCGAGCACGGGCTGGAGCTCGCGGCAGAGGTGGCGATGTGGTGAGCCGCTCCGGGTGCGTCAGCTCAGGACCAGGCTCGCGATCTTCCCGTCGCGCAGCGTGAACTTGAACGGCCCCGTCCCGTTGAACCGGTTGCTCTGCACGGTGATCGTGACGGTGTAGTCCCCGGGCTCGGCCCCGGGTTCCACCGCGACGGGCTCGAACTGACTCTTCATGCCGATGTTGTCGGTCTCGTTCCAACTCCGGACGCCGTCCGGTCCGTGGAACTCGCGGCCCCAGTCGTTGAGGTACGCGTCGTCGGTGAACGTCGCGACGAACCGCTCGGTGTCGCCGGCATTGGTGGCGTCGACGAACTCCTGGACGACGGCGGGCAGATCGATCACAGCCATGAGAGACCTCCGTGTGCTCGGTCGCGGGCACCCGTGGGCGGGCGCTCGGTCGGTACGACCATAGGCAGACCCCCGGCGGGCCAGCCAGGCACCGGCGATCCCTCCCTCGCCCGGGAGAGTGGCGCGCCACCTACGACGTCGGCCCGAGCACCAGCTCGTAGAACCGCCAGAGGTGCTGGAGCTCCGCCGGGATCTCCGACCCGGCGTAGGGCGGGCGCTCGACGAAGCCGCGCGACTCGTAGAGCCGGTGGGCCTCGCGCATGAACCGGTTGCTGTCCAGCCGGACCACGGGCGCGTGCAGGTCGTCCCGGGACAGCTCCAGCAGCCGGTCGAGCAGTTCCGAGCCCAGCCCGGTACCGCGCTGGGCGGGGCGCACGTACATCCGCTTGATCTCGGTCGCGCCGTCGTCCTGCACGCGCAGCGCCGCGACCCCGGCAGGCACGTCGTCGACCTCGGCCAGCAGGAGGAGGCCCGACGGCCGGCGGAACTTCTCCAGGGCGTCGGCGGAGTGCTCCGCGCCGCGGCCCATCGCGAAGCCGTACGCCCGCTCGAACCCGGCGAGCGCCTCCGTCATGTACTCGGTCATGAGGTCGAGCACCACGCCGTCGTCGACGGCGGACGCCTCACGGACCCTGGGCCGGCTCACCCGCACCTCCCTCTCCCGACGCCGTCCGCACCGTGCGGGGCGTCGCCGGGACCGAGGCTACGCCGCGGCGTGAAATATCGAGATGATCGATACCTGAGACAGATCTTGTCTCAGAGTCCTGGCCCACGTAACCTGCTTCAGGCGAGCCCGGCGCCCGCCATGGATCATGCAGCCGAGCGGCCAGCGGGCCGCCACACGCAGGGAGGACGTCTTGAGCACCGTGCGCTCCGCACTCCCCACCGCCGCCCCCACTGTCGCCCCGGCCGCCGGCCGGGCGTGCGAGACCGGCCGCTGCCCCCGAGGCTGTCTGTAGAGCGTCCGCGCGACCGTCCCCGGCCTGTTCGGCCGCGGACCCGGTCCCGCGCGTGACGCTCCGGCCCCGCACCCCGCTCCAGACGCACCACGCCGGCCCCGAGGCACGCACCCGCACGACCCGGACGCCGACGGCGCACGATCCCAAGCCAGCCCCACCCGCCACACAGCGAAGGAAGAACAATGGCCCGCATCTACGACGACGCGACCAAGCTCATCGGCAGCACGCCCCTCGTCAAGCTCAACCGCCTCACCGACGGCCTCGAGGCGACGGTCCTCGCCAAGCTCGAGTTCTACAACCCGGCCAACTCGGTGAAGGACCGCATCGGCGTCTCGATCATCGACGCGGCCGAGGCCTCGGGCGAGCTCAAGGAGGGCGGCACCATCGTCGAGGGCACCTCGGGCAACACGGGCATCGCCCTAGCCTGGGTGGGCGCGGCCCGCGGCTACCAGGTGGTCCTGGCCATGCCGGAGACCATGTCCAAGGAGCGCCGCGCGCTGCTGCGGGCGTACGGCGCCGAGCTGGTGCTCACGCCGGGCTCGGAGGGCATGAAGGGCGCCGTGGCGGCGGCCGAGAAGATCGCGCAGGAGCGCCCGGGCGCCGTGCTGGCCCGCCAGTTCGCCAACGAGGCCAACCCGAAGATCCACCGCGAGACCACCGCCGAGGAGATCTGGGCGGACACCGACGGCGCCGTCGACATCGTGGTGTCCGGCATCGGTACCGGCGGCACCATCACCGGCGTCGGCCAGGTGCTCAAGGAGAAGAAGCCCGAGGTCAAGGTCGTCGCGGTCGAGCCCGAGGAGTCGCCGATCCTGAACGGCGGCGCCCCGGGCCCGCACAAGATCCAGGGCATCGGCGCCAACTTCGTGCCCGAGATCCTCGACACCACGGTGTACGACGAGGTCATCGACGTGAACGTCGGCACGGCCATCGAGTTCGCCCGCCGGGCCGCCCAGGAGGAGGGCCTGCTGGTCGGCATCTCGTCGGGCGCCGCGCTGTCCGCCGCGCTGGAGGTCGCCAAGCGCCCGGAGAACGCCGGCAAGACGATCGTCGTCATCGTCCCCGACTTCGGCGAGCGCTACCTGTCCACCCCGCTGTTCGAGGGTCTGGTCGACTGATGACGGGGGCACGCGGGCTGTTCCAGGTTCTCGCCGAGGACCTGGACGCCGCGCGCGCCCACGACCCGGCCGCCCGGTCCCGCCTGGAGGTGGCCCTCGCCTACCCCGGCGTGCACGCCCTCTGGGCGCACCGGGCGGCGCACCGGCTGTGGCAGGCGCCGGCGCTCCGCCTGCCCGCGCGGCTGCTCTCGCAGCTCGCGCGGGCGCTCACCGGCGTGGAGATCCATCCCGCCGCACGGATCGGCCGCCGGCTGTTCATCGACCACGGCATGGGCGTCGTCATCGGCGAGACCACGGTCGTGGGCGACGACGTCATGCTGTACCACGGCGTGACGCTGGGCGGCCGGTCGCTCAACCGGGGCAAGCGCCACCCGACCCTCGGCGACCGCGTGACCGTGGGCGCCGGCGCCAAGGTGCTGGGCCCGGTCTGGGTCGGGGACGACGCGCAGATCGGCGCCAACGCCGTCGTGGTGAAGGACGTGCCCGCGGGCGCGGTCGCCGTCGGGATCCCCGCCCGGATCCGGGTGCCGGAGGCGCCGGTCGCGGAGCGGTCGCGCAACGAGGATCCGTCGGAGCTGATCGAGTACATCATCTGAGCCCGGGTCGCACCGGGTGGAGGGCCGGCTGTCGCCGGCCCTCTTGTTCTCGCTACTTGTTCTAGTTGCCGTAGATCAAGTAGAGTAGTCCGCATGATGTTCCGCATCGATCCCGCGAGCGACGAGCCGCTCTTCGAGCAGCTCGTCGCCCAGGTGCGGGTCGGCGTCGCCAAGGGAGACCTCGTGCACGGCGAGCGCCTCCCGGCGGCACGTGAGCTCGCGCAGGCGCTCGACATCAACGTGCACACGGTCCTGAAGGCCTACCAGGTGCTGCGCGACGAGGGCCTGATCGACCTGCGCCGCGGCCGGGGTGCCGTCGTGACAGGTCGCGCACAGGCCGACCTGTCGGCGGTCGAGCGCGCCATGGCCGAGCTGATCCGCGCCGCCCGGGCGGCGCACCTCTCCCCCGATGCCACGGCCACCCTCGTCAAGGAGGCGATGAGATGACCACCGGAATCCTGCTGCACCAGCGGCTCGGGCACAGCCGACGCGGCCAGGTCGCGATCAGCGCGCTGTGCGGGCTGTCCCTGCTCGGCGTGGCGGCGGGCCTGGCCCTGTCCTGGCGGGACAGCCTCCCCGACCCGGTCGCGACCCACTGGTCGTCCGGCGACGGGCCGGACGGCTTCATGCCGGTCGGCAGCTTCGTCGGGGTGCTCGTCGCGGCGGGCGCGGTGTGCGTGGCCCTGTTCTCGGCGATGGGGGTCTTCTGGGGACGGGGCGAGAGCACCCGGCGCCTGTCCGCGGCGATGAACGTGTGGATCGGCGGGTTCATCGGCACCATCCTGGTGGGCAGCCTGTGGGTGCAGCGTGGCCTGTCCGACGCGGCGGAGGCATGGAGCCCGGGCTGGCTCGTCGCAGCCGCGGCGCTCGGGCCCACCGTGCTCGCCGTGATCGCGGCGATGCTCGTGCCGGGCGACCCGCCCGCCCCGGCAACCGGACCGGTCGACGGCGGGGCCGCGCGGACACCCCTCGGCCCCGGTGAACGCGCCGCCTGGATCGGCCGGGCCACGACACCCAGGGGCGCCCTGGCGGTCGAGATCGGCATCGCCCTGGCCGCCACGGCCGCCGCCGTGCTGACGCAGCTCTGGGCGATGCTGGTCGTGCCGCTGCTGCTCGCCCTGCTCGTGCTGGCGATGCTCTCGTTCACCGTGCGGGTCGACGGCGCAGGCCTGACCGTGCGCTCGACCCTCGGCTGGCCACGTACCCGGATCCCGGCGGACGAGGTCGTGCTCGCCTCGGCGACGACCGTCAGCCCGATGCGCGACTACGGCGGCTGGGGCTGGCGCGTCGCACTCGACGGCTCGGGTCGCACCGGGGTGGTGCTGCGCCGCGGCGAGGCCCTGCAGGTGGACCGGACCGCCGGGCGCGGGTTCGTCGTCACGGTGGACGGCGCCGCCCAGGCGGCCGCGCTGCTGAACACGATGGCGGAGCGGGCGCGGGCGGAGCGGGGCACCGGCCCGGACGACGGCCGCTAGGCGCCCGGCCGTGTCGACCCGGCCGTGTCGACCCGGCCGTGTCGACCCGGCCGTGTCGGCCCGGCCACGTCGACCCCGTCAGCGCAGCCGCTCGGCGTGGCGTTCCGCGAGCGCCGGCGGGGCCGTCGCGAGCCATGCGTCGACCAGGGCCTCGCGCAGCGCGGCCTCGCCGACGAGGTCGAGCTGGATCAACAGGCCCGCGAAGCCGTCGAAGTGCTGGATCGTGAAGAACCCCGGCCGCTCCTCGCCGAGGATCGCCTCCTTCTCGCCCAGGTCCTCGACCCGCACACCGAGGATCGGCCCCTCGGGTACGGGGTCGTCGCCGAACCGCCTGAGGTCGGCCTGGCTGAAGGGGCGTTCCCACGCGAACGCCTTGCGCCCGACGGACCAGGCGCGGTGGCGGTAGCTCAGTCCCTCGACGGTCTCGGGCAGCGCGAGGGCGAGCCGGGCGACGTCGTCGTAGGTGGTCACCCGACCACCGTAACCACGGGCGTGCGGGACCGGTAGGGTGTGGGCAGTACCTGGGACGCGCCGTCCCGGGTAAGCCGTTCCCACGACGAGGTGAACCCCATGCGCATCGGATTCCAGACCGGTTACTGGTCCCGCAGGCCCCCGAAGGGCATCCAGCAGTTCATCGTGGCCGCCGACAAGCTCGGTCTCGACTCCGTCTGGACCGCTGAGGCCTACGGGTCCGACGCCTTCTCGCCGCTGGCCTGGTGGGGCGCGCGCACCCGGAACGTGCGGCTGGGCACGGGCATCGCCCAGCTCTCGGCCCGGACGCCGACGGCCACCGCCATGCAGGCGCTCACGATGGACCACCTGTCCAAGGGCCGGTTCGTGCTCGGGCTCGGAGCCTCCGGTCCGCAGGTCGTCGAGGGCTGGTACGGGCAGCCCTACAAGCGGCCGCTGGCCCGCACGCGGGAGTACGTCGACATCGTGCGGCAGGTCATGCGGCGCGAGGCGCCCGTGACGCACGACGGCGCGTTCTACCAGCTTCCGCTGTCCGCCGACGCACCGGGCGCGACCGGGCTGGGCAAGGCGCTCAAGCCCACCGTGCACCCGTTCCGGCCCGAGATCCCGATCGTGCTGGCCGCCCAGGGCCCCAAGAACGTGGCCCTGGCCGCCGAGATCGCCGACGGCTGGATGGCCGGCTTCTACGCACCCCGCATGGACGCCGAGTTCCGGGCGCTGCTCGCGGAGGGCTTCGACGCCCGCTCGGCCGAGCGTTCGCCGTCGGACAGGTTCGAGGTCTGTGCCACGGTGCCGGTCGTGGTGCGGGACGACGTCGAGGCGGCCGCCGACGTCATCCGCCCCCACATCGCCCTGTACGCGGGCGGCATGGGCGCCAAGGAGGCGAACTTCCACAAGCAGTCGCTCGACCGGCTCGGGTACGCCGAGCCGCTGGACAAGGTGCAGGAGCTGTACCTGGCCGGGCGCAAGGAGGAGGCCGCCGCGGCCGTGCCGACGCAGCTCGTGGAGGAGATCGCGCTGGTCGGGCCGATCGACAAGATCCGCCGCGAGCTGCCGACGTGGGAGTCGACCGCGATCACGACCCTGCTCGTGCAGGGCGACCCGGCCTCGATGCTGGCCCTGCTGGCCGCCGCCCAGGACCGCTCGCTCGCGGGCCGCGCCCGCTCGACGGCAGGCACGGTCCTGTCGCGCCTCGCCCCCTCGAAAGCCTGATCGTCGCGTGCTGGACGTTCGCCCTTTCCCGTGTGCCAGAAGGGCGGATGTCCAGCACTCGACGGCTACGGGAGGACGGTGATGCGGCCTTCCGGTTCGATGTCGATCGTGCTCAGGGTGCGGGCGTGGGCGGCGATCGTCTCCGCGTCCACCGGGGCGTCCGCGAGGGGGACCAGGATCTCGGCGTCCGCGAAGCCCGTGACGCCGTCACCGCCGCCGACCACGTAGTTGGTCGCCGCGACCGTGTAGGTGGCCGTCTCGTCCAGCGGGGCGCCGCCCACCCGGACGTCGCTCACCCGGGTACCTGCCGGTGCGCTCGGGGAGTACGTGTACGCCATGCCGGAGACCTGCGGGAAGCCGCCGCCCGCGTCCTGCACCCGGGACACCGCGTCCTCCAGCGAGCGCAGCAGGCCCGCTCCCGTCACCCGCACGTGCATGACCCGGTTGGCGAACGGCGCGATCGAGTACGCGTCCCGCAGCGTGAAGTCCGGGCCCGGTGCCTCGGCGCGCAGGCCGCCGCCGTTGACCCAGCCGATGTCCGCGCCGTGCTGCGCGCGGAACGCGTCCGCGACGAAGTCACCGAGCGCCGTCTCCTGTGACCGGCTCTTCTGCTCGGGGTCCAGGAGCGGGGTACGGACGTCCGCCAGGACCTCCGAGAGCCGCTCGTCCATCTCGGCCGCGTACCGCTCCTCGACCTCGCGCAGCGCGGGGTCCGGCGTGACCGTGTGGTCCACCTCGATCACCGACGGCCGCACCTGGTAGCCCGGCCGGCGGTCCGTGCCGCGTTCCCGCCTGATGTCGAGCCGGACGAGCGACCCGATGTTGCCCTCGGACGCCATGAGCGGCACGTCGCCCTCGTACTCGATCACCGAGTCGTACTCGGCCATCTCCTCGCCGAACACGGCGTCCAGCCCGGGCACGGCCCGCACCAGCTCGCGGTTCTCGTCCATCGGGTACTGCGTGACCGCCACGATCACGTCGGCCCGGGCGTGCGCCCGCAGGTCGGCGACGGCGGCCCGGGCGGCCTCGACCGGGTCCCTCTCCACGAGATCGGCGGCGGCCGTCGTCGTCTCGATGGCGTCGGTGAGCCCGATGAAGCCGACACGGACGGCGCCCACCCGCTGCACCGCCCACGTGCCGTGCTCCACGAAGGGGGTGCCGTCGGTGGTCGTCAGGTTGGACGTGATCCAGGGGAAGTCGGACGCCGCGACCAGGTCGCGCGCGTGGTCCACGCCGAAGTCGAAGTCGTGCTGGCCGAAGTTCGCCAGGTCCACGCCCACCTCGTTGAGCGCCTCCACCATGGGTACGCCCTGGTAGAGGCCGCCGAAGAGTGTGCCCCCGGCCAGGTCTCCCCCGAAGACGACGGCCGTGGCCCGGTTCCGCTCCTCGACCGTGCGCACGGCCGTGGCCAGACGGGCGACGCCGCCGCGGTCCTGGCCGCCGGTCAGCACCGGCCCGATCTCGTGCGCGTCGTGGAAGTAGAGCAGGGTCGCGGCGGGCCGGGTGGGCCCGGCGGCACGCTCCGCGGGCGCCGGCGAAGCGGACGCCGGCGAAGCGGACGCCGCCGGAGCGGACGACAGCGGAGCGGACGCCGGCGGCGTGGGCGCGCCGGCGGCGGTGAGCCCCGGGCCCACCAGCCCCGCTGTGAGGGCGAGCGCGCTGACGAGCCCTGCTGCACCTGCGAGGGAGCGATGCATGGTGGTACCTCCGACGGCGATCGAGCGGACACGTTCGGCTCGGCACGCTAGCTCGCAGCCGTGAACAGCGCGGCGCCCGGGTGTGAACTGCGGGTGTCCCCCCGTCGAGCGGGTGCCAGGCACCGCGCCGCACGGCGACGTCGCCAGGCCCGGCCGCGTCGCCAGGCTCGGCCGCGTCGCCAGGCCCGGCCGCGTCGCCAGGCCTACGAGGCGCCCTCGCCCGCCGGCGCGTCGTCCTCGGGGAACCAGACCGCTCGCCGGAGGTTCACGCGGCGGCCGTCCTTGGACAGGGGGCAGCCCTCCGCCCGGAGCGCGTCCAGCGCGTCGGTCAGGTGGTGCTGCGGCGGCGAACCCGCGGCGTTGACGACCCGCCACCAGGGCACGCGGTCGCCGTCCTCCTCCTCCTCGGGACCGTCCGGCACCAGGTGCGCGTACCGGTCCCCCGAGCCGGCCATGACGCTGCCGACCTGGCGCGGACCGCCCCGGCCGAGCCGCTCGCCGACGATCTCGGCGATCAGCCCGTAGGTCATCGCGCGGCCGGACGGGATGCGGCGGACGACGTCGAGCACCGCGGCGGCGTACTCCTCGACGTCGGTGAGCTGGGATGCGGTCACGGAGGCGATCGTAGACGCGCACACCGACACCGTCCGGCCGGATTTCCGCTTGCCCGCGGGTGCGACGATCGAGTCATGGCACTTCCCCGGACCGCCCTGCCCGCGGGGTACCGCTGGCGCACGCTGACCCCCGACGACCAGCGGCTCGTGACCGAGCTGGACACCTGGGCCTTCCCGACGGGCCACGCCCACGACGACATCGACGCGACGCCGTCCCCGCTGACCTGGGAGCGGGCCGTCGCGATCGAGGCGGAGGGAAGCGACGGCCTCGTCGCGATGCACGCGTCGTACCCGTTCGCGCAGTTCCCCGTGCCCGGTGCGGAGCTGCCCACGGCAGGCCTCACCTGGGTGGGCGTGCATCCGCAGCACCGGCGCCGTGGCCTGCTGACCGCGATGATCGACCTGCACCTGGCACGCTGCGCCGAACGCGGCGAGGCGGTCAGTGCCCTGTTCGCCGCCGAGGCCCCGATCTACGGCCGGTTCGGCTACGGCCACGCGGCCGACGACCTTCGCCTCGACATCCCGCGCGGGGCCGCCCTGCGTGACGTGCCCGGCGCGGAGCGGCACACGGTCCGGGTCGAGGTGGCGGCCCGCGAGCGGCACGGTGCGCTCGTCGACCGTCTGCACCGCGCGGCGGGCGCCGCACCCGCGGGCGAACCAGGGCTCAACCGGCCCGGCTGGGTCACGCGCGAGACCGAGGAGCTGCAGGCCGTCCTCTGGGACGACGCCCCCGTGCACCGCGGTGGCCGGGAGTCCCGTCGCATCATGGTCGTCGAGCTCGACGGCGAGCCGCGCGGCTACGTGACGTTCCGCCGCACCCTCACCTGGGAGCCCACCGGCCCGCGCGGTCAGGTCAGCACCGGCGAGGTGGTGGCCCTCGACGCCGCGGCGGCCCGTGCCCTGTGGGGTGCTCTGCTCGACCTCGACCTGACGAACGAGGTGAGCCCGTTCGTGCTGCCGGTCGACGACGTGGTGACACAGCTCCTGGTCAACCTGCGGGCGGCTGCTCCGCGCACGCCGGACAACCTGTGGGTCCGGCTGGTCGACGTCCCGGCAGCCCTGGCGGGACGTCGGTACGCCGCCGACGTCGACGTCACGCTCGCCGTCACCGACGCCCGCCTGCCCGCGAACGCCGGGGTGTACCGGCTGCGGGCGGAGGCGTTCGGCCCGGCGTCGGTGGAGCGCGTGGACCCGGAGTTCGAGGCGCCCGAGCTGTCGCTGGACGTGCGGGAGCTCGGTGCCGCCTACCTGGGCGGCACGTCGCTCGCGACGCTGGCCGCTGCCGGGCTGGTCACCGTGCACCCGCGCCCCGGGCAGGGGCCGGGCGTGCTGGCGCGGGCGAGCGCGGCCTTCGGCTGGCCGGTCGCCCCGGGTTCGTCGTGGGTGTTCTGATGCCTGCGTTCTCGGTCAGGTCTGACAGGTGCCGCACCAGAACAGGTTGCGCCCCGCCAGCTCCTTGACCAGCACCGGCGACCCGCAGACCCGGCAGGGCAGGCCGTCGCGGTGGTAGACGTAGAACGCCTGGTCGGAGGGGACCGCGCCGGGTGCCCCGTCGGTGTTCTGGCGGGTCCGGGCGGGTCGTCCGCCGTCGGAGGGTTCCGGGAGCCCCCGGTCCTCCGGCCGTGTGGTGACGATGGCGCCGTGGTCGGCGCCGTCACGCATGAGCACCACCAGGTCGTCCCAGATGGCCCGGACCGACGTCGCGGGGACGTCGCGGCCGGGGCGCAGCGGGTCGACACCGGCGCGGAACAGCGCCTCGGCACGGTAGATGTTGCCCACGCCGGCGACCACCGCCTGGTCCATGAGCTGCTGGCCGATCGTCACCCGGGACCGGCCCACGGCGGCGACGAAGGCCTCGGCGTCGCCGTCGTCCCGGATCGGGTCCGGGCCCAGCCGTGCCTCGACCGCCCGCTTCTCCTCGGCCGTGATCACCTCGCACGCCGTCGGTCCCGTGAGATCGGCGACGGCGTGCGCGCCGAGCAGGCGCACGCGCACCTGCCCCCGCGGCTCGGGCACCGCCCAGGTGTCCGACGCGTGGAGCGCCCCGGCGGCCTGCGGGTCCGAGCTGCCCGGGGCCGGGAGCGAGTCCCGTTCGCCGATGCGGCGCCGGGGAGCGCCGATCGCGTGCGCCACCTCCGGCGCGTCCGGGGCACCGGCGAACGTCCACGCGCCGTACAGCCCGAGATGCGTGCGCAGCCACACCGTCTCGGGCTCCGGGGCCATCCCGGTGACCTGAGCGTCCGGCGCGTCGGCGGGCACGAAGCCCAGGAAGAGCTGCTTGCCCCAGGCCTCGCTCGCCACCAGGCGGCGGCCGTCGAGCACGGCGGCGCCGTCGGCGAACCGGCCCTGCGGGCTGCTCACGTGCAGGACCTGCCCGGCGAACAGCGACGTGAACGTCCGCGCGAGGCGGTGGACGGTGTGTCCCTCAGGCACGCTTGCTCTCGTAGTCGGCGAGCTGGTCGATGCGGCGCTGGTGCCGCGCGTCGCCGCTGAACGGCTCGGCCACGAAGGCCTCGACGAACGACGTCGCCTCCTCCACGGTGTGCATGCGGCCGCCCACGGCGATCACGTTCGCGTCGTTGTGCTGCCGGCCCAGCTTCGCGGTCTCCAGCGACCAGGCGAGCACCGCCCGGACACCGGTGACCTTGTTGGCCGCGATCTGCTCCCCGTTGCCCGAACCGCCGATCACGATGCCGAGCGAACCCGGCTCGGCGACGACGGCCTCACCGGCCGAGATGCAGAAGGAGGGGTAGTCGTCCTGGGGGTCGAGCTCGTGTGCCCCGTGGTCGACCACCTCGTGGCCGGCGGTGGTGAGGTGCTGCACCAGGTGCTGCTTGAGGTCGTACCCGGCGTGGTCGGCGGCGATGTGCAGGCGCATGCGCCTATCTTCCCCCATCCCGGGCGTGGGTGTTGCGTACGCTGGCGCAATGACCACCGACGCCACGGGCCTCACGTCGGGCATCGACCTCGACGCGCTCGACCCCGACACCCGACCGCAGGACGACCTGTACCGCCACGTCAACGGGCGGTGGATCGACTCGCACGAGATCCCCGCCGACCGCGCCATGGACGGCGCGTTCCGGGCCCTCTACGACCAGGCGGAGGTGCACGTCCGGGAGATCATCCAGGACGCTCCCGCCGGTTCCCTGATCGGGGACCTGTACGCGAGCTTCATGGACACCGGCCGCATCGCCGAGCTCGGCACCACGCCGCTGGACGAGGACCTCGCCCTGATCCGGGCGGCGCGTGACACCGCCGCCCTGACCACGGCGCTCGGCACGCTCCAGCGCACGGGTGGCACGGCGGGCGTGCGCTTCTGGGTCGACAACGACGCCACCGACCCCGAGAAGTACGTCGTCTACCTGCGGCAGTCCGGCCTCGGCCTGCCCGACGAGGCGTACTACCGCGAGGAGCAGTACGCCCCGATCCGCGCGAAGTACCTGCCGCACGTGGCCCGGATGCTCCGGTTCGGCGGCGTCGAGCAGACGTGGGGCATCACGCCCGACGACGCCGCGGCGCGGGTCGTCGACCTGGAGAAGCGGCTCGCCGCGCACCACTGGGACGTGGTGCGCGACCGCGACGCGACCCTCACCTACAACCCGACGACGCTCGCCGACCTCGCCGCCTCGGCCCCCGGTTTCGACTGGGCGGCCTGGGCCGACGCGATGGGCGTCCCGGCGGGCGCGTTCGACCACCTCGTGGTGCGGGAGCCGAGCTACGCGACCGGGTTCGCCGCCCTGTGGCAGGAGATGTCGACGCTCGACTGGCAGCTCTGGATGACGTACCACGTGATCAGCGCCCGCGCCCCGTACCTCACCGACGAGATCGTCGAGGCCAACTTCGACTTCTACGGCCGCACGCTCACGGGCGCGCAGGAGGTGCGCGAGCGCTGGAAGCGTGGCGTGGCCCTCGTGGAGGGTGCGCTCGGCGAGGTCGTGGGCGAGGAGTACGTGGCGCGGCACTTCCCGCCGTCGCACAAGGCGCGGATGGACCGCCTGGTGGAGGCCCTGGTGGCCGCCTACCGCGAGTCCATCGAGGGCCTCGACTGGATGACCGACGAGACCAAGGCGAAGGCCCTGGCCAAGCTGGAGAAGTTCACGCCCAAGGTGGGCTACCCCGTGAAGTGGCGCGACTACTCGGGCCTCGAGGTGGACGCGGCCGACCTCGTGGGCAACGTGCGCCGGTCCAACGCGTTCGACCAGGACTACGAGCTCGCCAAGATCGGCCGGCCGCTGGACCGTGACGAGTGGTTCATGACGCCGCAGACGGTCAATGCCTACTACAACCCGGGCATGAACGAGATCGTGTTCCCGGCGGCGATCCTGCAGCCGCCGTTCTTCGACCCCGACGCCGACGACGCGGTGAACTTCGGCGGCATCGGCGGTGTCATCGGGCACGAGATCGGCCACGGGTTCGACGACCAGGGCTCCAAGTACGACGGCGACGGCCGCCTGGAGGACTGGTGGACCGACACCGACCGCACCGAGTTCGAGAAGCGCACGAGCGCGCTCATCGCCCAGTACGACCAGTTCCGGCCCGCCCAGCTCGCGGCGTCCGCCGCCGGGCAGGACGACGCGGAGGGCGCGGCCGACGCGCACGTCAACGGCAGCCTGACGATCGGTGAGAACATCGGCGACCTCGGCGGGCTCTCGATCGCGATCAAGGCCTACCGGATCGCACTCGGCAAGCCGCTGGACGAGGCCCCGGTCGTGGACGGGCTGTCCGCCCTGGAGCGGATCTTCCTCGGCTGGGCGCAGGTCTGGCAGTCCAAGGGCCGCGACGAGGAGGTGCTCCGCCGCCTCGCGACGGACCCGCACTCCCCCAACGAGTTCCGCTGCAACGGCGTGGTGCGCAACGTCGACGAGTTCTACGCGACGTACGACGTGACCCCGGGCGACGCCCTCTACCTGGCTCCGGAGGACCGCGTCCGGATCTGGTGACCGACGCCGCAGGAACGCGGTCGGCCGAGTGAGCGGGTGCCCCGCGCAGGTGGGTTGCTCCGAGTAGACATTGTCTACCTGGAGCAACCCACCTGCGCGAGACCACCTTCCCGGAGGGGCGCTCGCTCACCGAGCAGAAGGTCCGTCGCGGCCGTGCGCCGGGTCAGGCGTCCGCGGCCTGGGCCGTCAGCGCGCGTTCCGTGCCCGCCAGGGCCTCCACGACCAGGCGGCGCAGCGCCGGGGCGGCGTCCGCGTTGGTCTCGAGCCAGGCCGCCGTCGCGTCGCGGAGCTCCGCCGACGCCAGCGGCGCCGGGTAGAAGCCCTCGATGATCTCCTCGGCGATGTGGTAGCTGCGCTCCTCCCACACCTTCAGCACGGCGTCCAGGTACGGCCGCACGACGTCGGCCAGCGTGGCCGGGTCGTTGACGTGCACGAAGCCGAGCCCGGTGTTCCGGATGATGGCGTTCGGCACGTCGGCGGCGTCCACCACCGAGGACAGCGCGGCCAGCTTGCCCTCGACCGTCGGCTTGGCCGCGCGCGTGCGGGCGGCCGCCTGGCGGCCCGTCGCGGTGTTGTCGGCCGCGAGCATGTCGTCGATCTCCTGGTCGCCCGCGGCTCCGTTGAGCACCAGGCCCTCCAGGAGCTCCCAGCGCAGGTCGGTGTCGAGGGTCAGGCCGTCGAGCGTCACGGAGCCGTCCAGCAGCCCGGACAGCGTGGCCACGTGCGCCGGGGTCGAGGCCACGTGCGCGAAGAACTTCACGAGCTGGAACTGGGTGTCCGAGCCGGCCGCGGCGTCGCCCACCAGGGACCAGAGCGTGTCGCCCACCACGGCGAGGGTGGCCGAACGCGCCGACGGCGCCACGTACTGCTTGGCCGCCAGCACCATCTGGTTGAGCGTGGTGCGCAGCGTGGTCGACTCGGTCTCGCGGGCGATGCCCCCGAGCACGAGGCGCACGTACCGGGAGGCCGGGACCTCGCCGTCGCGCACCGCGTCCCAGACCGAGCCCCACACCAGGGAGCGCGCCAGCGGGTCGGCGATGTCGGCCAGGTGGTCCAGCGCGAC
Source organism: Promicromonospora sp. MS192 (assembly GCF_049532985.1). Taxonomy (GTDB): domain Bacteria; phylum Actinomycetota; class Actinomycetes; order Actinomycetales; family Cellulomonadaceae; genus Promicromonospora. Next base: position 3,395,081 of record NZ_CP186693.1, read on the forward strand.
ACCCAGCGAGTCGGCGTCGAGGCGGATCTTCGCGTACGCGAGGTCCTCGTCGTTGAGCAGCACCAGCGCCGGGCGGTCGAGCTCGACGAGCTCCTTCACGTCCGTGCGCGGCCCGTCGACGTCGACCTCGACGAAGCGCGTGCGCACCAGCTCGCCGGCGTCGGACAGGCTGTAGAAGCCGATGCCGAGACGGTGCGGGCGGAGGGTGGGCCACTCGGCGGGCGCCGTCTGCTCCACGACGAACGACATGATGCGGCCGTGGCTGTCCGTCTCGATGACCGGGCGCAGCGTGTTGACGCCGGCCGTCTCGAGCCAGAGCTTGGACCAGGCCTTGAGGTCACGACCGCTGGTGGCCTCGAGCTCGGTGAGCAGGTCGGGCAGCTCGGTGTTGCCCCACGCGTGCTTGCCGAAGTAGGCGGACACGCCCGCGATGAACGCGTCCCGGCCAACCCAGGCCACGAGCTGCTTGAGCACCGAGGCGCCCTTGGCGTAGGTGATGCCGTCGAAGTTGACCTGGACGTCCTCCAGGTCCTTGATCTCGGCGACGATCGGGTGCGTGGAGGGGAGCTGGTCCTGCTTGTACGCCCACGACTTCTCCATCGCGGAGAACGTGGTCCAGGCCGCCTCGAACTCCGTGGCCTCGGCGGTGGCGAGCGTGGAGGCGTACTCGGCGAACGACTCGTTCAGCCAGAGGTCGTTCCACCACTTCATGGTGACCAGGTCGCCGAACCACATGTGCGCCAGCTCGTGCAGGATCGTCACCACGCGGCGCTCGCGCACGGCGTCGGTCACCTTCGAGCGGAACACGTACGACTCCGTGAACGTGACGCAGCCCGCGTTCTCCATGGCGCCCATGTTGTACTCGGGCACGAAGAGCTGGTCGTACTTGGTGAACGGGTACGGCACGCCGAACGTGGACTCGTAGAACTCGAAGCCCTGGCGCGTCTTCTCGAAGATGTACTCGGCGTCGAAGTGCTCCGACAGCGACTTGCGGCAGAACGCGCCCAGCGGGATCTCACGGCCGTCCGACGACGTCAGCGACGAGCGGACCACTGCGTACGGGCCCGCCACGAGCGCCGTGATGTAGGTGGAGATGCGGCCGGTGGGCTCGAACGTCCAGGTGGCGACGTCGCTGTCGGGGCCCGCAGCGACCGGCTCCGGCGTCGGCTCGTTGCTCACGACCTCCCACGCGGCGGGCGCGGTCACGGTGAACTGGAACGTGGCCTTGAGGTCGGGCTGCTCGAAGCAGGCGAACACGCGGCGCGCGTCGGGCACCTCGAACTGGGTGTAGAGGTACACCTCGCCGTCCACGGGGTCCACGAAGCGGTGCAGGCCCTCGCCCGTGTTGGTGTAGCCGCAGTCGGCCACCACCACGAGCTCGTTGTCGGCCGCCAGCCCGTCCAGCGCGATGCGGGAGTCCGCGAACACGACCGCCGGGTCCAGCTCGCGGCCGTTCAGCACCACGGACCGCACCGCCGGCGCGACCAGGTCGACGAAGGTGGACGCACCCTCGGTCGCGGTGAAGCGCACAGTCGTGGCGGACGCGAAGGTCTCGGGACCGGTGGTCAGGTCCAGCGCGATCTCGTACGACTCGACCGCTACGACGCCGGCGCGCTCGACCGCCTCGGCGCGGGTCAGGTTCTCTCCGGGCACAGGCCCTCCACGTCTGTCTTCTCGTGGGCGCCGGTCGGCGCCCCGCGCGTCCGAAAGACGCGCCTTTTCGGTTGGTGTGTCGTCCGGTCTGTGAACTACCTGCGACGACCCGTCGATCATGCCACGCAGGAGTAACAGCGAGTAACGCGTTTGTGTACGATCGACCGCGGTCGCCCAGACCGACCGATTTGACCTGAGGGAGTTACCCGATGTCCGGCACCGTGCCGCCGCCGCCCCCGCCGCCCGGCGAGGGTCCCGACGAGGAGCCGGGTGCGCCGTCCCACCAGGAGCACCCGCCCACCGCGCCCACCCCTGCCCAGCAGGGGCCGGTCCAGCGCGTCTCCGCGTCGAACCGCATGCCGCCGGCCATCTCGCCCGCGAACCAGTTCTCCCAGGCCGTGACCCCGGCCCCCGCCGCCCCGGGCGCCCCCGTGGTCCAGTCCGTGCACAACGGCGGGGCGGACGCCGGGATGACGCAGCAGTACTACCCCGCCCAGGCCCAGCAGCAGTACCCGCAGGCCTACGCGCAGCAGCCCCAGGCCTACGCCCAGCAGGCGTCGCAGGGGTACGCCCAGCAGCAGTACGCGCAGCAGGCCCCGCAGGGCGGCCAGTACCCGCCGCAGGGCTACCCGCCGCCGCAGGGCTACGACCAGTACGGTCAGCCGGTGTATGCGCACCAGGGCGGCTACGCGCCCGCCCCGGAGCAGCAGAAGGAGCGCCGTCGGCTCAGCCCGGGCTGGATCGCGTTCATCGCCCTGGACGTGGTGCTCGTGGTCGCCGCGATCGTCTTCGCCGTCAGCCTGTTCAGCTCGTCCGACGAGGACCCGTCCGGCGGGGCGTCCACCGCCGCGGAGCAGTCGGCCGAGCCGTCCGCCGACGGCGGCCTGGAGACCGGCGGCGGTGCCGGCGTCGAGACGTTCGCCGCGCCGTCGCTCAACATCATGTGCACGATCTCCGCGGACGCCGCCACGTGCGGCATCGCGCAGCTCGACCAGAAGCCTGCTCCCGACGCCTCGTGCGGCGGCGCGTCCGGCTACGTGGCGAAGGTCGACCCGAGCGGCAACGTGACCCAGCCGTGCGTGGGCAAGAAGGACCAGCCCAAGGAGGCGCCGGGCAACACGGCGATCCTCAAGTACGGACAGTCCAAGAAGGCGCACGGTTTCACGTGCAGCAGCGCCGAGACGGGCATGACCTGCGTCTCGGACTCGACCCAGACGGGCTTCACGATCGCCCGGGCAGGCATCGGCCAGGCCTGACCCACCCCGCCCAGCCGTTGAGTGCTGGATGTTCGCCCTCCCGGCACACGGGGGAGGGCGAACATCCAGCACTCAGCTACTCCTCGTTGAGGACCGAGACCAGGGAGCGCAGGCGCGCGTTGCTGAACAGGTCCTCCAGCAGCACGACGGCGCCCGCCGAGTCCGCCAGCGGAACCTTCCAGTTCGGGTACTCCGTGTCCGTGCCCGGCTGGTTCTGGGCGCGACGCTCCCCCACGGCGTCCGTGAGGTAGACACCGACCAGCGCGGACGGCGTGTCGCGCAGGTAGCGGTGCAGGCCCTCGACGAGCTCCCGCTCGGAGGGGTCGAACGTCGTCAGCCCGCGCCGGGACAGCGCCTCGACCAGGGACTCGCGCTCGGCGCGCGCCCGCCCCCGCAGCACCGTCGCCTCCTCGGTGAGCAGGCCGAGCCGCTCGCGCAGGTCCACGTGCTCGCCCGCGAGGTACCCCGCGGTGGGCGGCAGGTCGTGGGTCGTCACGGTGGCCAGCGCGGCGCTGCGGTAGTCCTCCGGCGCGAGCGGCGCCCCGGCGGCGTCCCGCTCGAACAGCAGCACCGACGTGCCCAGGATGCCGCGCTCGGCGAGGTAGTCGCGGATCCACGGCTCGAACGTGCCGAGGTCCTCCCCGACGATCGCCACCCCGGCGCGGTGCGCCTCCAGGCAGAGGATGCCGACCAGCGCCTCGTGGTCGTAGGTCACGTACGTCCCCGCCGAGGCGCGCGCCCCGCCCGGGATCCACCACAGCCGGAACAGGCCGAGCACGTGGTCGATGCGCAGCGCGCCGCAGTGCCGCAGCGCGGTGCGCAGCAGGTCGCGGTAGGGCGCGTAGCCGGCCCTCGCGAGCGCCCGCGGGTGCCACGGCCGCGGGGACCAGTTCTGGCCCTGCTGGTTGTACATGTCCGGCGGGGCGCCCACGGACACGCCCCGGGCCAGGACGGCGGCGTCGGCCCAGGCGTCGGCGCCGTCCGGCGAGGACCCGACGGCGAGGTCCTTGAGCACGCCCAGCCGCATCCCGGCGTCGGTGCCGGCGCGGTGCGCGGCGCGGAGCTGCTCGTCCGCGACCCACTGCAGCCAGCAGTAGAACTGCACGCGGTCGGACCGGGCGTTGCGCAGCGTGGTGACGCCCGGCGCGCCGGGGTCGGCGAGCTCCGGCGGCCAGTCCCGGCCGTCCAGGTGCTCCGTGATGGCGCACCAGGTCGCGAAGTCGATGAGCCCCTTGCCCTGGGCCAGCACGTACTCGTCGAACGCCGTCTGCCGGGCCGCGGAGCGGGGGGCCGTGTACACGACCTCCAGGGCGGCCTTCTTGGCCTCCCAGACGGCGTCCCGGTCGATGGGGCCGGCGTCCTCGGACAGCTCGCGCACGGGCTCGGCGGCCCATTCGACGAGCGAGCGGTCCGCGGCCGAGAGGTACGCCGTCTCGCGAATGTCCTCGACGCGGATGTACAGCGGCGACATGAACCGGCGCGAGGTCGGCAGGTACGGGCTCGGGGTGATCGGTGTGACGGGCTCGGTGGCGTGCAGCGGGTTGACGCCCACGAAGTCGGCGCCGCCGTTGTGCGCCGTCTGCCACGCGAGGTCGCCCAGGTCGGCGAGGTCGCCCATGCCCCAGGAGTCCCGGGAACGCACCGAGTAGAGCTGGACCATGAAGCCCCAGGCCTGCTTGCGGGCGACCTTCTTGCGCAGCTCCAGGCGCTGCGGCGTCACGACGAGCTGGGCCTGCGCCGTCTGCCCGCCGGACTCGGCGTGCAGGGTGTGCCAGCCGAGCGGCAGGTCGCCGGGGACCACGAACGTCGCCCGGCCCACCTTGCGGCTGTCGACCGTGCGCGGCTCCGTGTAGACGTCCGCCTGGCGCAGCGGGATCTTCGCGCCCTTGACGGTCGCGAAGGAGCCGGTCGCCGTGCCCTGCTGCGGGGCTGCCACCCGCCAGGGCGTGGCGCTGGCGGGCATGACCGGCGTCTCCGACAGCTCCAGCTCGACCCATACGGTCGCCTCGGCGCCGTCGGGCACGTGCACCGGTACCGTCACCTCGGTGCCCTCACGCAGCACGACGGCCGGGGGCAGCATGCTGCGCCACTCGTCGTCGCGGCTGCGCTCCAGGCTCGCGACGACGGCGGCGGGCGTCGACGCGGGGACGTCGAGCGCCTCCAGCACGGCGACGATCGTCGAGGCGCTGACCTGCTGGACGCGCCCGTCATGGTCCGTGTACTCGCACTGGACGCCGTGTGCGGCCGCCAGCTCGGCGAGCTCCGGCGGCACGGTGGAGCCCTCCGGGGCGGGCTCGTTCATCGGTTCGTCGGTCACAAGGAAAGATCCTGCCATCAACCGGCGCCCACCGGGCGTAACGCGGGCGTGTCCGGCGAATTGACAGGTCGATCCTCAGCTCACCCCGGGGGTGTCTCCCGTGACGTTCCCGTCGAGGGACACGGGAGCGGAGCGGGCCACGATCCCCGCGTTCAGCAGCTCCGCGTGAGCCGCCACACGCAGCGACCGGGCGACGGCCCACTGCTGCGCGGGGCGCACCTGGGCGTGCAGCGTGAAGGTCAGCCCCGCCCCGTCGACGGCGTCGACACCGCGCACCGACGGGGTCTCCAGGAGGCTGTCGGCCAGCTCGGGGTCTTCCTTCACCCGGTCGGCGGCCCGGCCCAGCGCGGCACGGACGGCGTCGACGTCGGTGCCGAGCGGCACCTGCACCTCGGCCACGGCCCGGCTCCACTCCTGGGTGCGGTTGCCCGCGCGCAGGATCTCGCCGTTGCGGACGTACCAGAGCGTGCCGTCGAAGGCGCGCACCTGGGTGAGGCGCAGGCCCATGGCCTCGACGGTGCCGATGACACCGGCGCCGAGGTCGACGTTGTCGCCCACGCCGAACTGGTCCTCGATGAGCAGGAAGACACCGGAGATGAAGTCCTTGACGAGGCTCTGGGCGCCGAAGCCGATCGCGACGCCGGCCACGCCGGCCGATGCCAGCAGCGGGGCGATATTGAACTCGAGCACCTGAAGAACCGTCAGGACCATGATCGTGCCGATCACGATGTTGACGGACGAGTTCAGCACCGAACCCACGGTCCGGGCACGCTGGGCGCGGCGCTCGGCGGCGCGCGGGTTGGCCGCGACGAGGACGTCGGCCAGGGCTTGCGGCGACATCAGGTTGTTCTTCCGGCGCCGCTTCGCCGCACCCGCGCTCCCGGTGAGCGGCACACCGCCGGTCGTCGTACCCACCGGGTCGGCCTTGGTCTCGATCACCGTGCGCGGCTTCTGGCCCGTGGCGATCCGCTCGGACAGAGCCGTCACCACACGCCGCAGCACACCAATCGCGATCAGGCCGATCACGACGATCAGGATGATCTTCAGAGGCTTGTCGCGGAACCAGGACCAGAAGTCCTCGGCACCGTCGAAGAGGGAGGCAGCAAGAGACTCGAACACGGCCCCCAACCTACTCGGATCAGCACCTCACGCAGGACGCGTCCTGCGAGGTACGAGCGACTCCCGCGCGACCTTCACAGGCCGTTCGCCTCGCGGTCGCGGCCCTCAGACGCGGAGCGTGTCGAGCTCCGCCGCGAGGTTGTCCGCCTCCGGACCGACGATCACCTGCACCACCCGGCCGGACCGGACCACGCCGAAGGCGCCGGACGACTTCAACCCCGGCTCGTCCACGAGGGCGGGATCGCTCACCTCTACCCGGAGCCTGGTGATGCAGGGCTCCAGCTCGACGACGTTCGCGGTCCCCCCGAGGGCCGCGAGGATCTGGTCAGCCTTGGACATGTCTCAACTCCCACCGTGCGTCGCTGCAGGTCTGTGACCAGCCTATCGGGGCAGGCAAGCCTTACGCCCCCGCTGGTGTCGAGTTGCTCACACGAGACCCCGTTTCACGGGGCCGTCATGGACCTGTCACCGGCGGGTGGCAGGATGACGGACGTGACAGAGGAATCCTTCTACGACGCGGTCGGTGGCCATGACACGTTCGTGCGCCTGGTCGACGCGTTCTACGACGGCGTCGCGGACGACCCGGTGCTGCGCCCCATGTACCCCGAGGAGGACCTGGGCCCGGCCAGGGAGCGGCTCACGCTGTTCCTGGAGCAGTACTGGGGCGGTCCCACCACGTACTCCCAGCAGCGCGGGCACCCGCGGCTGCGGATGCGGCACGCGCCGTTCAAGGTGAACCCGGACGCGCGCGACCGCTGGCTCGCCCACATGCGCGCGGCCGTGGACACGCTGGACCTCGCGCCGATCCACGAGTCCCAGCTCTGGGACTACCTGGAGCGCGCCGCGTTCAGCATGATCAACACGTTCGAAGACTGAGCAGTCAGACCACAGCACTGAAGGAGACGCCCTCCGTGGACGCCACCCCCGACCCGACCAGCGGCGGCCCCTCGCCGGACCGTGAGCCCGACGCGCTCGACCGCCTGCTCCAGGTGCTGGAGCTGCGCCACCTCGAGGGCTGGGGCCCTCGCGGCGAGGAGGACGTGCTGCGGGGCACCAGCGTGCCCGGCCCGGCCAACCGCGCGTACGGCGGACAGGTGCTCGCGCAGGCCATCCTGGCGGCGGACCGCACGGTGCCCGAGGGCCGGCTGATCCACTCGCTGCACGGCTACTTCCTGCGCGAGGGCCGCGTCGAGGAGCCGATCGACTTCGCGGTGGAGCGGCTGCGTGACGGCCGCTCGTTCAGCGCGCGGCGCACGCACGCCATCCAGTTCGGCAAGCCGATCCTGTCGATGATCGCCTCCTTCCAGGAGGACCAGCCCGGCTACGAGCACGCCATGCCGATGCCGCGCGACGTGCCCCCGCCCGAGGAGGTCGGCTCGGCGTTCGACGAGCTCGCCGTGCTGCCCCCGGGCGCCGACGTCCGGGCCCAGTTCTGGGCGGACTCGGCCTTCGAGCTGCGGCACGTGGGCGGCTCGCTGTACCTGCACCCGGACGTCGCGGTAGCCGAGGGCGGGCGGCCGCCCGCCACCCAGATGGTCTGGATGCGCACGCGCCGGCCGCTGGGCATCAAGGAGCAGTCCATGCACCGCGCCCTGCTGGCGTTCGCGTGCGACCAGCTCATGCTCGAACCGGCGTTGCGCGCCGCCGGGAAGTCCTGGCAGGAGGTCGGCGCCTCGGTGCCCATGGCCAGCCTCGACCACGGCATGTGGTGGCACCGCGACGTCCAGGTGGACGAGTGGATGCTGTTCGTGCAGGCTTCCCCCACCGCCCAGGGCGGCCGCGCCCTGGGCACCGCCGCGGTCTACACGCAGGACGGCGCCCTGGTCGCCACCGCGGGCCAGGAGGGCATGATCCGCCTGCCGGCCTGAGACCTGCCCCCGGCGGGTCCCGCCGATCCCGGACAGCCCCCGGCCGGTCTCAGGCGCCGAGCTCGGCCAGGCGGTCCCGGGCTGCCTGGATCGCCTGCCGCACGGTGGCGACCTCCTCGGGGGACGCGGCGACGTCGACCCGGAGCTCCAGGGCGCGGACGAACAGGGCCAGTGCCTCGCCGAGGTAGGGGCGGGCCTGCTCCACGTGCACCTCCAGCGCCTGCTCGTACCGGCAGCGACCCCAGTGGTACAGGGTGCGGCACTCGAGGCGGCGCGCGTGCTCGACGCTCGCTGCGTGCTCCCCGTGGTAGCGCGTGGCCTCCAGGGCCAGGCCGAACAGCAGGTCCGCCTCCGAGAACCGGTGGCGCCACTGCAGCACGTGGGCCAGCCGCAGCAGGGGCGCCACGGCGCCCAGCGGCACCTCGTGGGCGGGTGCGTGCGCGGCGGCCGCGTCGCCGGCGGGGCCGCCGGCCAGGCCGACGGCGAGCCAGCCCAGGCGTTCCGCCTCGGCGAGCTGGGCGTCCGGGTCGTCGGCCTCGGGGGCGAGCACCCGCAGCAGCGGCACCCGGACGGCGAGCACCGTGGGCTCGTCGCTCGCCGCCCCGGCCGCGAGGTCGGCGAGGTACGCCCGGGCGGCCGGGACGTCGTCGAGCACCTCGTGCAGCGTGACCGGGTCGACGTAGTGCGGGGGCAGTTCCACCATTCCTCCGTGTCCGAACCAAGGCGGATGAAACTACCAATTCGGACACCCTGAGGACCACTCGGCCGTATGCCGGACGCCGTAGGTCACCCGGGTGACCTACGGCGCGCGACACGGTCAGCCGCGGTGGCGGAACGTGATCGGGTCCTCCTCGAACTCCTTCCACGCCAGGCGCTCCGCCTCCGTCAGCCGCCGCGGGTGGTTGGTGGCGGCGTCGACGAAGACGAGCGTGGTGGTGGCGCGGGCGTACGGTGCCCCGCCCGAGGTGGGGCCGGTCCGGGTCATGCTCGCCGCGCCGTCGTGCACCTCGTAGCAGACCTCGGCGCTGGCCCCGCCGATGCGGCCGAGCCACATCTCGACGCGGACCGGCGTACGGGTGAACAGCAGCGGGCGCAGGTACTCGATGCGCTGGCCGGCCACCAGGGTGTGGGAGTCCGCGCCGGGCCCGGTGGGCACCACCGCCGTCGGCCAGGCCTCGCCCTCCGGCGCCTCGGGGTGCTGCCAGAAGGCGGTGATCCGGGCGTCCTCCAGCAGGCGGAACATGGCGACGTTGTTGACGTGCGCGTAGGCGTCCAGGTCGGACCAGCGCAGCGTGACGGGGACGTGCAGGCGTGTCATGCCCCCATCTTCCCCCGCCTGCGGACGGCCCGGTTCAGCTCGCCGCGAGCGTCGCCGCGGTACGGCACCGCGCGAGCCGGTCCAGCTCCTCGCCCACCGGCGTCCGCACCAGACGGTCCGCCACGCCGCCCACCGACTGCCGCAGGCGCCCACGGGCCACCATCGCCCGCCGCCGCGCGCCCAGGGCCGCGAACAGCCGGCAGACCAGGGCCAGCAGCACACCCAGCGCCAGCCCGCCGAGCACCATGAGGGTGGGCCACGGGATCCGGAACGGGTCGACGTCGAGACCCTCGCCGGGCTCGGGCGCCCCGGGGAAGACCACGCCGCCGTCGCCCGACCAGGTGGGCAGCGTGAACACGGGCGTCGGCGGCGCCGGGAGCTGCAGGTAGGAGAACCCGAACAGCACCAGCAGCCACAGCAGGCCCGCGGCCAGCACGGTCAGCAGCGCCCACTGCAGCACGTTGACCACCGACCACCACAGCGGGCGCCGCGACACCTCGACGCGCGTGGCGGCCACCGCCTGGTCGAGCGCGTCGGGCAGCTGGTCGATGCCCGCCTGCCCGCGCGACCGTGCGGCCAGGACCCACGGGTCCGCGGCGCCGCGAGTCACCTCCTCGACGTAGCGCCGCACCGCCGACGCCGCGGCCGAGCGCACCGCCGGCTGTGCGGTCGGCAGCGACGTGCGCACGAGGTCCTCCCGGCCCGACGGCGCCCGGTGCTCCCGGTCGGCCGACCGCAGCCCGAGCCGCCGCAGCGGGTCCTTCCGCAGCCGGCCGATCCAGCGGGTCAGCGGCCAGCCGGTCGCGGCACGCGCGTCCCGGCTCGCGGACACCCGGACGGCGTCGACCACCGTCGGCACCCCGGCCGCCGCCTCCAGGGCCGCGACGAGGTCGCCCCGGGCCTGGCTGCCCTGCCGCGACGGCGGGGGCGTACCGCACTCGCCGACGATCCGGCGGGCCACTGCCCGCTCGTCCGCCGCCAGCCGGGCCGTCGCGGCCTCGCGCCGCGCCGCGGCCTTGGCGAGCAGGCCGCGCAGGTCGTCCATGCCCTGCCCGGTCCGGGCGGACACCGCGAGCACCCGGGCCCCGTCCAGGCCGTCCTGGGACACGAGCCGCTTCAGGTCGGCGACCATCGCCGACGTCTCCTGCGGGGTCAGCCGGTCGGCCTGGTTGAGCGCCACGACCACCACCTCCGCCCGACCCGCGAGCGGGCGCAGGAAGCCGTCGTGCAGGGCCGCGTCCGCGTACTTCTGCGGGTCGACGACCCAGACGAGCAGGTCGGCGCGCGCCACCAGCCGCTCGGCGCGCACACGGTGCTCGGTCACCACCGAGTCGTGGTCGGGCAGGTCCAGCAGCACCAGGCCGGTCGCCCCGCCGCCCTCGGCCGGGCCCATCTGGTGCCGGCGGCCGACCTCCAGCCAGTCCAGGAGCGGGTCGGCGCCCTCGCCCCAGACCGCGGCCATGGCGTGCGACGTGGTCGGACGGCGCACGCCGGGCTGGGCGACGTCCACTCCCGCCACGGCGTTCAGCACCGACGACTTGCCCGAGCCCGTCGCCCCCGCCAGGGCCACCACGGTGTGCTCCGCGGACAGCCCACCCCGCTCCCGGGCGCGGGTCACGACGGCGCGCGCCTCGTCGAGCAGCGCGCCGTCGATGCGCCCGTCCGCGGCGTCGACCGCGTCGTCGAGGGCGGCCGTACGCCCCGCGAGGTCGAGCCGGCTCACCGGTCGCCCTCCCCGAACAGCCGCCGCCAGAAGCCCTTCCGGGAGGGTTCCCCGGGCGCGTCGGAGCGGCCCGGTGCGAGCCCGTCGCCTGCCGGACGCGCGTCGACGCCGCGCAGGCCACGGCTCTCGGCGAGGTCCGGCACCGACGGGGCCCCGGACCCGGCGTCCAGCGCCCGGGCACGCCGTTCCGCGGCCGCCGCCGCGGCCACGGCCTCCGCCGCCGAGCGCAGTCCGGCACCGGTCGACTCCGCCGAACCCAGCGCGTCGAGCTGTGCCGTGTACCGCGCGGCCTGCCCGGCCATCACGGCCTCGATGCGCTCGCGCAGCCGGTCGCGTGCCTGCACGGCCAGCCCCCGGACGGCGTCCTCGCCGAACACGGCCTCCAGCAGGCGCTGGGCGAGCACGGCGGAGCCGCCGGCGATACCGACCTCGATACCCGTGAGCCCGCCCGTGGAGGCGAACACGAAGATCATCAGTGCCACGCCGAGGCCGTTCACGCCGAACGACAGCGCGCGGGCCCGGCCCCGCTTGGACTCGCCCTGCTCGCGCACGAGCCCCAGCACGTCCCCCTGCCAGGCGCGGATCTGCTCGCCCACCTCGGCACGCAGCGCGGACGGCGTCCGGGACAGCTCCAGCCCCTCCAGCAGGGCGGCACCCGCGGCGTCGCCCCGCCACGCCTGGTAGGACCGTTCGGCGGCCTCCTCCGCGGCGTCCAGCACCACGGACTCCAGGCCGTGCGCGATCGCCTGCTCGACCTGCGGTGCCTGCTTGGGCCTGCCGCGGAAGAACCCGGCCACCGCGTCCCGGAACCGGCCGATGCCCTCCTCGACCGCGCGGAAGAACTCACCGGTGCCCACGAAGTCCTGCCAGCGTGCCAGCACCTCGCCGCGCAGCAGCGCCCCGTCCGACGTCGCCGCCGTCACCTGGGACACCGCGTCCGCGTACGCGCGGTCCACGACGTGGCGCAGCCGGGCATCGGCGGTGCGCTGCTCGTCCGCGGCGTCGGCCAGCTCTCCGACGCGCCCCACGAGGGAGTCGACCACCCCGTCGCGGGTGGCGGAGATGACGCGACGGCGTGCGTCCGCGTCCCCGCCCAGGCCGGTGAGCCAGCGGGACACCTCGCCCACGCTCTCCTCGGGCAGGAGCCCGTCGGTCAGCCCGGCCTCGGGCACCACGAACAGCGGGCTGTCGGCCAGCCCCTGCTCCGCCATCATGTCGCGCAGGTCGCCGGCCGTGGCCTCGGCGCCCGGGTCCACCCGGTCCAGCACCATCGCCACCTGGGCCTTGCGGGCCGAGGCCTGCTGCAGCAGCTCCCAGGGCACCGCGTCCGCGTACCGGGCCGACGTGGTGACGAACAGCCACAGGTCCGCCGCCCCGAGGAGCTGCGCGGCGAGCTCGCGGTTCGCCGCGTCGACGGAGTCGATGTCAGGGGCGTCCAGCAGGGCCAGGCCCTTCGGCAGCGCGTCGCTGGCCACCAGCCGGAGCGTCCGGCCGGGTTCCGGGGCGCTCCCCGTGACCCGGGCCAGACCGGGCAGCACCCGGTCGGTGGAGAACCAGCGCGCGTCCAGCGGGTGGTGCACCAGCACGGGGGCCTTCGTGGTGGGCCGCAGCACGCCGGGCTGGGTCACCTGCTCACCCAGGATCGAGTTCACGAGGGTCGACTTGCCCGCACCCGTGGAACCGCCGACCACGACCAGCAACGGAGCCTTCTGCGCGCGCAGGCGCGGCAGCAGGTAGTCGTCGAGCTGGTCCGTGGCGCGCCGCAGCTCGGTGCGGGCCGTGGCGGCGCCGGAGGTCTCCAGCGGCAGGCGCAGCGCACCGAGGCGGGCACGGAGCACCTCCAGCGCGGCCGTGAGACCGTCGCCCTCCGGCGTGGGCGGGGTCGGGCCGGGCGCGTCGGGGCGAGATGCGTCCGGACCAGATGCGTCCGGGCCGGGTGCGTCCGGACCAGACACGTCCGGTACGGGCGCGGCCAGGCCGGGCGCTTCCGGGCCCGGGGCCCGGTACCGGTCGGCCGCCCGGGTCCAGCCGGACGCCCCGGAGCCGGCTCCCGGGGCCGACGTCGGCGCCGGGTCCGGGCCAGGTCCGTGGTCCGCCCCGGACTCCTGGTCCGGGGCGCCGGGCGCAGCGGCGTCGGGCTGATCGGTCATGGCGCACAGTCTGCCGCAGAGACCCAGGTCAGGCGCGGGCGTACGACGTGGCTCAGTTGCCGAGGCGGGTGCGCAGCCACTCCAGCGCGGCGTGCGCCACCTCGCGCTGCACGGCCCGGCCGTGCGGCATGCCCGGCTCCGGCGGACGCATCGACTCCAGCACGAGCGCCCCCGCCGTCGCGGTCACGGCGCAGGTCAGGGCCTCGGGATCGACGTCGGCCAGCGGGTGCCGGTCCAGGACCACCTCCGGCGGCGGGGCGCCGTCGACCCGCAGGTACGGCAGCAGGAGCACGACGTCGAGGAACGGCGCACCGTGGGACGGCGTGAACCAGTCGACGGCGTGGGCGCTGGTGGCGTCCCAGCCGTGGTCGGTGACCATGATCGACTCGCGGCGCAGCGCGCCGTGCACCAGGTTCTTGCCCGACATCGCCTCGCCGGCGTAGCGGGCGATGTCGGCGAGGTGCTCGACCTTGTCGGCCAGCCAGGGGGTGAAGGCGGCCAGCCCGGCGGGCCGCGTGTCGGCGAGGGTGGCCCACGCGTCGACGTCGATCACGTCGAGCGCGTCGGGCAGTCCCGGCGGCGCCTCCGTCGTGCCGATCTGGATCGCGAGCTCGACGGCGGCGGCGAGGTCGGCCTCGTCCCACGGGTCGTGCGGCGGGCGGACGGGCTCGTTCCGGTAGCCGACCACGACCCAGCGGCCCGCCCCGGGAAGCACCTCGTCGACGAACCACTCGCGCGCCAGGGTCGGCAGGTCGTCCGGCAGCATGGCCAGCGACGCGGCCTCGGCGGCCAGGCGGTCCTGCGTCAGCGGGGCCTCCGGGCCGACGGCCCGGACGATCGACCGGCCGGTGGCCGTCTGCAGCACCTCGAGCTCGCCGGACGCCTCGGTGCCGGTCAGCGGGGCTGAACCGATCACCCGTCCGCCCATGGTCTCGCTCACGCGGGAACGGACAGATGGGGGAAGATCGGACCAGGCCGGTCGCCGGACTGCGCTCATGGCCGGAGTGTGCCCAACTCGGCTTTCACCCGCAAACCACAAACCGCATGCGAGACGCCGTCGTGGCCCGGGCGGCGGCTCAGAACCCGAGCCGGGTCTGCAGCCAGGCCACGGCGGCCAGGGCGAGCAGGTGCTCGGCGGAGCGCAGCTGCGGCCGGTCCGGGGGCGGCGGTTCCATCGACGACCGCACGTAGTGCCCGGCCAGCACGGCGATCCAGCAGGTCACGGCGTCCGGGTCGATACCGGGCGGCAGCCCGTACCGGCGCAGGGTGGCCTCGGGCGGCGGCCCACCGCCCACCCGGACGTGCAGGAGCATCGAGACCAGGTCGAGGAACGGGGCGCCCGCGCCGCCGCGGACCCAGTCGGTGATCAGGGGAGCCTCGTCCCGCGCCATCGGCAGCAGCACGTTCTGCACCCGCAGGTTGCCGTGCTGCAGGCTCGTGCCGGCGATCGCTTCCGGGGCGTGCGAGGCGATCTCCGCGAGACCCTCGAGCCGGCCGGCCAGCCAGGGCGAGTGCCTGGCCAGCCCGGCCGGTCGCCGGTCCGCCAGTGCCTCCCACGCGCCCACCGGGAACGTCTTCTCCTCCGGCACGAACATCGGGTCGTCGGGCGCGTCGATCTCGCCGATCGAGCGCACCGCCCGGACGAGCGCCTCGACGTCCCCCTCGGGCCAGGACAGGTCGATCGGCCGCACCGTGGAGCGCATCCGGTACCCGACGGCCACCCAGACGCCCAGGCCGGGCAGCTCTTCGTCGACCGACCAGAGCAGCTCCGGCCGGTGCGCGCCCGCGGGCAGCAGCGGATTGAGGGTGATCTCCTGCCGCAGCAGGTCCAGGTGCCCGGCGTTCTCGGTGCCGAGCGCCTTGATGAACGCGTTCCCCTGACTGGTCTGCACCTGGATCTGCGCACCCGGCAGGATCCCCGATTCGCCGGGGACGCTCGCCGCGATCACGCGCGCACCGAGCAGGTGGTTGATCCGCGATCTCAACGCAGGTGGAAGGTCGTTCCAACCCGACCGTCGCATGGGGTTCACTGCGGCATCTTGTCGGAGATGTCACGATCCGGCAAGGATAATATGTCGTAATCATCCATTTTGCCGGGATGAATCTGCACGCTAGAGCGCCCGCCCCGGCACCCCTCCGACGTTGTCGGAGAGACGCCAGGACGGGCGCTCCGGTGCGGCGGTCCGGGACGGCTCAGTCGCGGGTCAGCTTGCGGTACGTGACCCGGTGCGGGCGCGCCGCGTCGGCGCCGAGGCGCTCGACCTTGTTGGCCTCGTACGCCTCGAAGTTGCCCTCGAACCAGTACCAGTTCGCCGGGTTCTCCTCGGTGCCCTCGTAGGCCAGGATGTGCGTGGCGACCCGGTCGAGGAACCACCGGTCGTGGGAGACCACGACGGCGCAGCCGGGGAACTCCAGCAGGGCGTTCTCCAGCGAGCCGAGGGTCTCGACGTCGAGGTCGTTGGTCGGCTCGTCCAGGAGCAGCAGGTTGCCGCCCTGCTTGAGCGTCAGCGCCAGGTTGAGGCGGTTGCGCTCACCACCGGACAGCACGCCCGCGGGCTTCTGCTGGTCCGGGCCCTTGAACCCGAAGGAGGCCACGTACGCCCGCGACGGGATCTCGACGTTGCCGACCTTGATGAAGTCGAGGCCGTCCGAGACGACCTCCCACAGCGTCTTCTTCGGGTCGATGCCACCACGCGACTGGTCGACGTACGAGATCGAGACGGTCTCGCCGACCTTCAGCTCGCCGCCGTCGAGCGGCTCCAGGCCGACGATCGTCTTGAACAGGGTGGTCTTACCGACACCGTTCGGGCCGATGACGCCGACGATGCCGTTGCGCGGCAGCGTGAACGACAGGCCGTCGATCAGCACGCGGTCGTCGAAGCCCTTCTTGAGGTCGGTGGCCTCCAGCACCAGCGAACCCATGCGCGGACCCGCGGGGATCTGGATCTCCTCGAAGTCGAGCTTCCTGGTGCGCTCCGCCTCGGCCGCCATCTCCTCGTACCGGGCCAGACGGGCCTTCGACTTGGTCTGCCGGCCCTTGGCGTTGGACCGCACCCAGTCCAGCTCGTCCTTGAGGCGCTTGGCGAGCTTGGCGTCCTTCTTGCCCTGGACCTCCAGGCGGGCCTGCTTCTTCTCGAGGTAGGTCGAGTAGTTGCCCTCGTACGGGTAGAGCCGGCCGCGGTCGACCTCGCAGATCCACTCCGCGACGTGGTCGAGGAAGTACCGGTCGTGCGTCACGGCGAGCACGGCGCCCGGGTAGGAGGCGAGGTGCTGCTCGAGCCAGAGCACGGACTCGGCGTCCAGGTGGTTGGTCGGCTCGTCCAGCAGCAGCAGGTCGGGCTTCTCCAGGAGCAGCTTGCACAGCGCCACGCGGCGGCGCTCACCACCGGAGAGCACCGACACGTCGGCGTCCGGCGGCGGGCAGCGCAGGGCGTCCATCGCCTGCTCGAGCTGGGAGTCGAGGTCCCACGCGTCGGCCGCGTCGATCTCCTCCTGCAGCGTGCCCATCTCGGCCAGCAGCGCGTCGAAGTCGGCATCGGGCTCGGCCATGAGCGCGGAGATCTCGTCGAACCGCTGCTTCTTGGCGAGGATGTCGCCGACCGCCTCCTGGACGTTCCCGAGGACCGTCTTCTCCTCGTTCAGCGGCGGCTCCTGCTGCAGGATGCCCACGGTGTAGCCGGGCGACAGGCGCGCCTCACCGTTGGACGGCGTGTCCAGCCCCGCCATGATCTTGAGGATCGTCGACTTACCGGCACCGTTCGGGCCGACGACGCCGATCTTCGCGCCGGGCAGGAAGTTCAGCGACACGTCATCGAGGATGACCTTGTCACCGTGCGCCTTACGCGCCTTATACATGGAGTAGATGTACTCAGCCACTGCCTGTGTTCCACCGTTCGGGTAGGTACATGAGAAACGTGCTCGGGACGGGTGCGCTCACGCGGAGCGGGTGCCGGGGCGTGCGCTCGGACATCCCAGCACCCGCCGGCCGCGGAGCACGGCTGCCCCAAGCCTACGCGTTCACCAGCTCCCGCTGCCCCTCGCCGTCGGCCCTCGCCGCGGCACCGGAGTCCGGCGCGGGCGCCTCGCCCTCTCCCGCCAGCTCCCGGGCGTCGTCGGGGACTCCGGCGCCGGCCGGCGCCGGTGCCTGGATCGCGAACGGGTCCGCCTCACCGGCGGGCACGGGGTGCACCTCGCGCGTGAACTCGACCTTGCCGCGCGTGGCGTCCAGGCCGATCGCCGACGCGACGATCACGAGCGACATGCGTTCCTGGCCCTCCGGGCCGGTCCACTCGTCGACCTCGAGCCGTCCGGTGACGACCACCGGGTCGCCCTTGTGCACCGAGCGGGCCACGCTCGCCGCGGCCGCCCGCCACGCCTTGACGGTGAACCACAGGGTCTTGCCGTCGGTCCAGTCCCCGTCCTCGTTCACGTAGCGACGGGTGCTGGCCACGCGGAACGAGGTCCACTCCCGCTCCTTGACCGGGTTCACGTGCAGCGCCGGGTTGTTGCCGACGAAGCCCGACACGGTCACCATGACGTCCTTCATGGGGCCCTCCTGGGTGTCCCGGACCGGCCCCAGCGGCCGGTCCGTACCCAGCATCAGGCGCGCACGGGACCCAGGTCGGTCAGCCGGACGGTGCCTGGGGACGAAGCCCCCGGACGGCCGCCTGTGGTCGCGCTCTGAGCCAGTCGCAGCGGTGCGGAGGGTCCCTCGTCGCGCGCACTCTGTGCGAGCTCGCGCACCGCACGGTGCTCGTCGAGCAGCTTCTGGGTGGGCTCGCCGAGCGTCTGCCGCAGCACGCGTTCCAGCGCGGCGCGGCCCGACGCGATGACCCCCTGCTCCCGCCGTGCCGCCAGGGCACGACGGATCTGCATCGCCACGAGGAACACCACCAGCGCGGCCACGGCCGCCGCCACGGCCAGCACCCCGAGCACCGTCGTCCAGGTCTCCCCCACCGGCAGGAAGCCCATCGACGCCAGCACCGTCGCGATCCCGAGCAGCACCGCGACCAGCACGGACCCGAGCGCGAGGCGCCGGGTCAGGCGCTGCGTCGTCGGGCCGCGGGTGTCCAGGGTGATGCCCTGGAGCGCCGTCGACACCGCGCTCGCGAGGTCCTGGGCGCTCGCCACGCTCGCGGCGAGCGAGCGCTGCCAGCCGGGCTTGAGGGCCTCCCCCGAGCCGATGAGCCAGCGGGAGCGCGACAGGGCCGTCGCGTCCGCGTCGGGCGCCCGGAACTCGGGTGAGCCGTAGCCGTTGCGCACGGCGGCGCCCACCTGGGCCGCGACCGACTCCAGGCCGGCCGCCCGGGACAGGGCGTCCACCTCGCGCTCGAGCACCGTGTCGATGTGCCACGGCACCTCGGCCGGGGTCTGCCCGAGCAGCAGGGCCGCCGCGGCGTCCAGCTCCCCGGCCGCGCGGCCGGCCGAGACCGACCGGCGCGCGACGGTCTGCTCCAGCAGCCCGCGCAGGTCCGCGATGCCGATGTCCGTCTTGGTCGACGCCGCGACCACGGGCACCTCGTCCAGCCCGTCGTCACGCAGCAGGCGCTTGACGTCGTTGACCAGGTTGTCGCGCTGTCCCACGGGCACGGTGTCGATCTGGTTGAGCACCACGACCGTCGACGCCTGCATGCCCGAGGAGTCGCGCAGGTACCCCGTGTGCAGCGCGTCGTCCGCGTACTTCTGCGGGTCCACGACCCACACGAGCAGGTCCACCAGCGGCAGCACCTTGTCCACGACGTCGCGGTGGCCCGGGGCCACCGAGTCGTGGTCGGGCAGGTCCAGCAGCACGAGGCCCGCCAGGCCCGCCTCGTCGGCCGCGTCCAGCTCGCCCGACCGCGTGATGCGGCGTTCGCGCTCCACGCCGAGCCAGTCGAGCAGGGCCGTGGCGTCGTCGCTCCACGAGCACGCGGTGACCTTGGCGGTGGTGGGCCGCTTGACGCCGACGTCGGCGAAGGTGAGCCGGGAGATCTTGTTGAACGTGCTGGACTTGCCCGACCCGGTGCCGCCCGCCAGCGCCACGACGGTGTGGTCCACGCCGAGGGCGAGCCGTTCGCGCACCCCGGCCACGGAGCTCGCGACCTTGCCGAAGACCGTGTCGTCGAGCCGCGATCCCGCGATCTGCAGCGCGCGGCCGAGGTCTTCGGTGCGCGCGCTGAGCGTCGCATCCTGGCTCGTCATGTCAGCCTCCTGAGCTCGGCCAGCCGCACGCGGAGCGGAGCGGCCGCGTCATCGGCTAAGGCGGGGACGTCAAGGGCACTCTGGACAGAACGGGCCTCTTCCGCAACCGCTAGGGCCACCTTGTCCGCAAGTTCGTCCTGGAGCCGCTCGATCTGGTCGACGGTGACCTCGCCGAGCACACGGTCGACCAGCCGGGCACAGTCCTCGTTGCCGAGCGCCGTCCCGAGCAGCAGCGTGGCCAGACCGCGGTCACCGAACGCCTTGCGCGCACCGGTGACCCGCGCCCCGGCGTCGGGTTCGGCGCTCTCGGCGGCCGCGGCGTCCAGCCCGCCCACGAGGTCGTCCGCCAGCCGCGTCCAGCCGGCCGCGGCCTCCTCGCCCCGGGCGAGCCGCGCGTCGGCGCGGCCGGAGCCGGACGGGAGGAGCAGCTCGCCGGCCGGCGGGGCACCGGGCCCCGCGAGGGTGGCCCGCAGGCTCTCCTCGGTGCGGACGCCGGCGGCCACGAACGCACGGGCCGCCGTGGCCTCGATCTCCTCGCGCAGCTGCTCCAGCGCGGCCTCGCGGGCCTTGCCGGCCCGCTTGGTGGTCCGGGCGACGCCGTCCCGCACCGTGACCCGCGCGATGTTGTGCATGCTGGCCAGCTCCGCGAAGCGGGCCGCGACGGTGCCCTCGCCCGCGGCCCCCGACAGGACGGCGGTCCGGGCGGAGAGCTGGGCGTCGGGCACCACCGACTCCACGGCGTTGCGCAGGTCGAAGGCTGCGGTGCCCTGCTGCTCGACCGCGGTGGCCAGGCCCGTGACCCACTCCGGCAGGGCGCCCAGAGCACCCTTGAGCGTGCGCAGGATGATGGTGCGCGACCGCTCCGGACCGGCCATCAGGCCGAGCCAGCGCTGGATCGGCTCCACCAGCTTGTGGTCGAGCAGTCCCTCGTGCGGCCCGACGTCGGGCACGATGAACAGCGGCACGTCCTTCATACCGCGCTCCTTCATCCGCGTGTTGAGGTCACCGCGGATGGTCGCCAGGTTCTCCTTCGGCACCCGGTTGAGCACCATCGCGACGCTCGCACCGCGCTCCCGCGCGCGGTCCAGCGCCTGCCACGGCAGCGCGTCCCCGTAGCGGGCGGCCGTCGTGACGAACAGCCAGAGGTCGGCCGCCTCCAGGAGCTGGTGCGCCGTGGACCGGTTCTCCGAGAGGAAGGAGTCGAGGTCGGGCGCGTCCATGAGCGCGGTGCCGCGCGGTACGCCCTCGTGCTTGACCAGCCGGGCGAGCTCCGTCACGGGCCCGGGCGTGAGCGTGTCGACGTCGCGCGGGTGCACCCCCACGACGGGCTCGCGGGTCGTGGGCCGCAGCACGCCCGCCTCGGACACCTCCTCGCGCAGCAGGCTGTTGAAGAGGGTGGACTTGCCGGCCCCCGTCGACCCCGCGAGCACGACGACGGCGGGGCTGGACAGCTCGGCCAGGCGCGGCAGCAGGTGCTCGTCGAGCTGCGCCAGCAGACGCTCGCGGGACGCCTCGGCCTCGTCGGCACCGTCGATGGGCAGGGGCAGCGTCGCCGAGGCGACGTCGCGGCGCAGGTCCTGCACGACGTCGTGCACCGTGAAGCCGAGCTGCTCCGCAACGTTCGGGTCCACACCACCCCGACGACCGAGCACTGCGGAGCGTGTTCCTGGAGTCACGGCTTCATCCTGATAGGTCAAGATCGTTCTGCCAAGCCGTAGCGGCTGGTAGATACGCAGAAACAGCGTATTTGTGCAGGCTGTCGGCATGAGCACCCGACGCCCGACGACAGCGGACCAGTGCCCCCGGCAGGATTCGAACCCGCGACCTAGTCATTAGAAGTGACCCGCTCTATCCAGCTGAGCTACGGAGGCAAGCGAGCCGAGTTTAGCCTAGGTCGGCCTGGCCTTGACCGTGTCAATTGGCGGCCACGTTCACGCAGGGCGGCGCCGGTTCCGGCGTCGTGTACGGTCGTAGTGACCACTACACGACACTCAGTCACTACGAGGTGCCCATGCCCCGTCCCCGCGTTCCCGACCGGCGCGGACGCATCCTCACGGCCGCGCGCGACCTGATCCTGGCCACCGGATGGGCCGACGTCACCGTCGCGGACGTGGCCGCCCGCGCGGGCATCGGCAAGGGCGCCGTCTACCTGGAGTTCCCCGACAAGGCGGCGATCCTCTCGGCGGTCCTGACCCGCTCGACCCGGGACCTCACGGCCGAGGTGCACGCGTGGGTGCTCGACGCGCCCGGCCTCGTGGACCTGCCCGCGGTGTACCGGTTCGCGGTGGACGCGCTCCTGGGCGACCCGTTGATGCGCGCCCTCTACCTGGGCGACGAGGCGGTGCTGGGCCGGCACGTCCGCGACGTCGCCGACGACCGCTACACGCAGCGGATGGACTGGCTCGCCGACTACGTCGCCGCCCTCCAGCGCGCGGGCGTGCTCGACCCGGCGGTCCCGGCCGGCACGGTCGTCCGGGTGCTCGGCGTGTTCACCCTGGGCCTGGCCCACGCGCCCGGCGTGCTCGGAGCCACCCGGGCCGAGGACCTGTCAGCCACGGTCGAGCTGTTCGCCGGCCTGGTCGGGCGGGGCCTGGCCACCGACGGTCCGGTCGATCCGGAGGCCGCCCGCGCGGCCCAGCTCGATCTGCTCGCGCACCTCGACACCCAGCTCGACCTGCTGAAGGAGCCCTGATGACCGACCTCTTCGCCTCACCCACCGACCTGACCGTCTCCGGCGGCCCCGTCCGGCTGTACCGGGCGGGCGACGTGGGACCACCCGTGCTCCTGCTGCACGGCGCCATGCTGGACACCGCACGCGGTGTGTGGCGGGACGTCGCCCCCGCGCTGGCGGCCGACCACCGCGTGCATCTCGTGGACCTGCCCCGGCACGGCGGCAGCCGCCCGTGGCGCGGCGTGCTCGACGACGCGTTCTTCCGCCGCTTCCTCGACGACCTGCTCGACGAGCTCGACCTCCCCCGGGTCGCGATCGTGGGGCTGTCGATGGGCGGCGGCGTCGCCACGGGATACGCCCTCGACCGGCCGGAGCGGGTCAGCTCCCTGGTCGCCGTCGGCCCCGGCGGGATCGGTGCCCGCCGCCGCGCCCAGCTCCTCACCTGGCTGTTCCTGCGCACGCCGGGAGCACTGCGCCTGACCACCCGGTACCTCGCCCGCCGTCCCGAGGTGGTCCGCAGGTCCATGGTCACGAGCCTCACGGCCGGCGAGGACACCCGTGATCTCGAGAGCATCGTCCACCTGGCCGTCGAGGAGGCCCGGGCGAAGGACCGGCACGGGGAACCCGCCCTGGACGACTGGCAGGTCCGCGCCTACGGCCCGTTCTCGATGCGGCTCGACCTCCTGCCCGACCTGGACCGGCTGACCGTCCCGACCCTCTGGGTCCGGGGCGACCAGGACCCGCTCGTCGGGGCCGCCGAGCTGTCCGCGGCGGCCGCGGCGGCACCCGGCTCACACCTGGTCACGGTCGCGGACGCCGGGCACATCGTGCCCTACGACCAGCCCGAGGAGCTCACCCGGCTGGTCCGCGAGTTCCTGACGGCGGCCCCGGGCTCCCACCCGTCCGCCGTCCCGGGCCGGTAGTACGCCCGGCCGGTGTCAGAGGCTGCCCGTAGCCTTCCCGCATGACCTCCGGACCGCTCACGATCCCCGCCCCGGCCGCGCGCCGGCTGCGCCTGCGCGCGCAGGGCCTCACCCCGGGCGGGGACGACGGCGCGGACCGCTCACCGGTCGACGTCGTGCGCCGGATGGTCGCCCTCCAGGGCCAGGACCTGCCGGCCGTGCTGCGGGCGATCGCCGTCCGGTCGGCGCCCGGCACCACGGTCGAGGACGTGCGCGCGAGGTTCGACGCGGGCGAGCTCGTGCGTGGCTGGACCCAGCGCGGCACCCTCTTCGCCACGACGCCCGGCGACCTGGCCGCCCTCGTCTCGCTGACGGCCGAACGCATGGCCCGGGCGGGCGCGCGCACCCAGGCCGCCGAGGGCCTGGACGACGCCGTCGTGGCGCGCGCGGGATCGGTGGCCCGCGAGGCGCTCTCCGCCCCGGGGCCGGGAGTCTCGCGCGCCGCCCTGCTCGACCTCTGGCGAGCGGCCGGCGTGCCCGTCGAGGGCCAGCGCGGCTACCACCTGATCGTCGCGCTGGCGCTGCAGGGCGTGCTGCACTGGGGCCCGTTCGCCGGCGCGCAGCAGCTCATGGTCGCAACTCCCCCGCCCACCACCCCGGAGGAGCCCGACACCGCCCTGCGACGCATCGCGCTGTCCTACGTCACCAGCCGCGGACCGGCCACCCCCGAGGACCTCGCGTGGTGGCTCGGCCTGCCCAAGGTGCCGGTGCGCGCCGCGGTGGCGGCTCTCCGCGAGGAACAGCCGGACGCACTCGTCGAGGTCACGGTGGACGGCCGGGCCATGCTCGCCGGCCGGGACGCGCTCGGCACGACGGACGACCTCCCCGCGGGGCCGGGTGTCGTGCTGGTGCCCGGGTTCGACGAGATCGTGCTGGGCTACCAGGACCGCGAGCTGGTCGCCGACGCCGAGGCCATGCGCACCGTCGTCCCGTTCACCAACGGGATCTTCCGCCCGGCGGTCCTGCTGGACGGGCGTCTGGTGGGCACCTGGCGACGCGCACCGAAGCGGGACGAGGAGCCGGTCGAGCTCGTACCCGGCGTCCCGGCGCGGAGCCGCCGGGCCATCGAGAAGGCGGTGGCGGCATGGCCGCACGGCTGAGGCCCGGTGCCGTCCGGCGCGGGCCGGGAGCAGCACGGTGACCCGGCCCCAGGGCGGGCCGGTTCGAGGTGCGTCACGATGGAGCATGCTGCTCGCCGAGGTCGCCGCCACGTCGGACGCCGTCGCCGCCACCCGCTCCCGCCTGGCCAAGCGTGCGGCCATCGCCGACCTGCTGCGCCGCACGGCGGCCGGCGCGGAGGGCGCACCCGGACCGGATGCGGCTGACGTCGCCGCCGACGTCGAGATCGTCGTCGCCTACCTCGCGGGCTCCCTGCGTCAGCGCCGCACCGGCCTGGGCTGGGCCGCGCTGCGCGCCCTCCCGCCGCCGTCGGCCGAGGCGACCCTCACGGTGCGCGCCGTCGACGCGGCGTTCGCCGAGATGGCCGAGCTGGAGGGACCCGGCTCCGCCCAGGCACGCGCGACCGCGGCCACGGCACTCTTCGGCGCCGCGACCGAGCGCGAGCAGTCGTTCCTGCGCGGCCTGGTCGCGGGCGAGCTGCGACAGGGCGCACTCGACTCGGTGGTGGTCGACGCCGTCGCCGAGGCCGCCGGGGTCCCGGCCGACGCCGTGCGCCGCGCCGTCATGATGCGCGGTGCCACCGGACCGGTGGCGAGCGCCGCCCTGCTCGCCGACGACCCCGGCGCCGCGCTGGCGTCCTTCACGCTGGAGGTCGGGCGGCCGGTGCGGCCCATGCTCGCCCAGTCGGCACCGGACATCGCCGCGGCCTTCGAGAAGCTCGGGGCGTCCCCGGGAGCCGCCGAGCTGTGCGTGGACGTCAAGCTCGACGGCATCCGCATCCAGGCGCACAAGCACGGCGACGACGTGCTCGTGGTGACCCGTTCGCTGGACGACATCACCGAACGCGTCCCCGAGATCGTCAGCGTGGTCCGCGCCCTGCCGTCCGACCGCCTGGTGCTCGACGGCGAGGCGCTCGCCGTCGGCGCGGACGGCGTGCCGCGCCCGTTCCAGGAGACGGCGGCCCGCTCCGCGACCCACGAGACCGCGGAGGCCGAGCTGGCGTCCCGGCTGGAGCTCACGCCGTTCTTCTTCGACGTGCTGCACTCGGGCGGGCGCGACCTGGTGGACGCCCCGCTGCGCGAGCGCCTGGCGGTGCTCGACGAGGTCGCCGCCCCGCACACCGTGCGTCGCCTGGTGACCTCCGACGTGGAGGCGGCCGGCGAGTTCTTCGCGGGTGCGCTCCGCGAGGGGCAGGAGGGCGTGGTGGTCAAGACCCTCGACGCCCCCTACGCCGCCGGGCGCCGGGGCGCGGGCTGGGTCAAGGTCAAGCCCCGCCAGACCCTCGACCTCGTGGTGCTGGCGGTCGAGCGCGGGTCGGGGCGCCGGCAGGGCTGGCTGTCCAACATCCACCTGGGGGCGCGGGACCCGGAGGGTGGGTTCGTGATGCTGGGCAAGACGTTCAAGGGCATGACCGACGAGACCCTGAGGTGGCAGACGGAGCGCTTCCGGGAGCTGGAGGTCTCCGACGACGGCTGGGTCGTGACCGTGCGCCCCGAGCAGGTCGTCGAGATCGCGTTCGACGGCCTGCAGCGCTCGACCCGCTACCCCGGCGGCCTCGCCCTGCGCTTCGCACGGGTGCTGCGCTACCGCGACGACAAGTCCGCGGCGGAGGCGGACACGATCGAGACGGTGCGCACGCTCGCCGGCTGACACCTCAGGGCCAGGCCGTCAGGACTCCGGGTCGTACATGAGCTCTCGGACCTCCTGGGCGCACCGGCAGCCCTCGGCGATGCGGGCGGCCCACTCCAGCGCGTCCGCACGCGTGGGCACCTCGATGACCGAGAACCCGCCGATCACTGCCTTCGTCTCCGGGAAGGGGCCGTCGGACACCGTGCCGTCGGTGGCCACGATGCTCGCCTGCTGGCGCTCCAGCCCCGCGCCGAAGATCCACACGCCGGCGTCCTTGGCCGCCCGCACCACCGCGTGCGAGGCCTCGGCCACGGCCGGCAGGTCCTCCTCGGGGAACGTCATCGCTCCGTCGTCGAACGAGATCAGGTAACGCGGCATGCCAGTCCTCCGTGTCCGGCGGCCCGTGCGGGCCGACTCCAGTCACGTTGACCGACCCGCCACCGGAAAGTCATCGGCAGGTCACGCGGGCAGCACCACAGGCGGCCCCCCTGCCGCCTCCTACAACCGGACGGCGTCCCGCAGGCGCCGCGCGTACGGGTGGCGCGTCGAGTCGAGCACGGACGCCGCCGGGCCCGACTCGACGATCCGCCCCTGCTGCATGACGGCGAGCTCGTCGCTCATGTGCAGCGCCACGCCGAGGTCGTGCGTGATGAGCAGGTAGGCCAGTCCGCGCTCGCGCTGGAGCCGGTCCAGCAGGTCGAGCACCTGGGCCTGCACGGAGACGTCGAGCGCGGACACCGGTTCGTCGAGGATCAGCACGCGCGGGTCCGCCGCGAGCGCCCGCGCGATGGACACGCGCTGGCGCTGTCCGCCCGACAGGTGCAGGGGACGGCGCGCGGCCACGCCCGGGCCGAGGCCCACGGTGTCCAGGAGGCCCGCGATCTCGGCCTGCACGGGGCCGGGCCGGAGCGACCGGCCGCGGGTCACGGCGTCGGCGAGCACGGTGCCGACGGTCCAGCGCGGGTCGAAGGAGCTCAGGGCGTCCTGGAAGACCGCACCGACGAGCGGACGACGGGGCCGCCGTCGTGCCTCGGGGAGCGGGCTCCAGGGTTCGCCGAGCAGAGTGACGTCTCCGGCGTCGGGCTGCTCCAGGCCGAGCAGGATGCGCGCGGTGGTCGACTTGCCGGAGCCCGACTCGCCCACCAGCCCGAGGGTGCGGCCGGCCCGCAGGGTGAGCGAGACGTCGTCGGCGGCCACGATCTCCCGCCCGCCGACGTGGAACACCCGTGACACTCCCCGCGCCTCCATGAGCCCGGCCCCCGCGCCGTCCCCCTCCCCGACCGCCTCAACGCCGGCCGACCCACCGACCCCCGCGCCGTCGAGCGCGGAGTTGGTTGCGTTCTGGGCAGCCGTACCGCCACCAACCCCGCGTTCAACTGCCGCGGCATCGGCCCCGGCACCAGGCGCGGGTCGGCGGTCCCGCGCGGTAGCGGCAGCCGGCGCCGAGAGGCGCGTGCCGCGGGGGCGGTCGGTCGGGACCGCCGCGACCAGGGCGCGGGTGTACGGGTGCCGGGGGTGCTCGAACACCTCCGCGGGTGTGCCCTCCTCGACCACGGTGCCGTCGGTCATCACCAGCACCCGGTCGGCGATGCCCCGGACGACGGACAGGTCGTGGCTGATGAGCAGCACAGCGGTGCCCCCGTCGCGCAGCCGGCCCAGGAGGCGCAGCACGCCGGCCTGGACGGGCTGGTCGAGCGCGGTGGTGGGTTCGTCCGCGATGACCAGGGCGGGCTCGCCCGCGATGCCCGCGGCGATGAGGGCGCGCTGCCGCTGACCGCCGGAGAGCTGCCCGGGGCGCTGGCGGGCGCGCAGCTCGGGGTCGTCCAGCCCGACGCGGCGCAGCAGCTCGACGGTGCGTGCCCGCCGTGCGGCGGCGTCGAGCCGGGTGTGCAGGGCGAGCGTGTCACCGATCTCGCGGCCGACGGGGCGCAGCGGGTCGAGCGAGACGAGCGCGTCCTGCGCGATGAGCCCCACGGTGCCACCGCGCAGGCGCCGCAGAGCCCGCGCGGACGCCGAGCGCACGTCCTGGCCCGCGACGCTCAGCTCCGCGGCGGTCACCCGCGCACCGTCACCCGCGAGACCGACGACGCTCCGCGCCGTCACGCTCTTGCCCGAACCCGACTCGCCGACGACGGCCACGCACTCGCCCGCCGCGACGTCGAAGCTGATGCCGTCGACGACACGCCGCGGAGCGCCGCCGCCCCGCCCGGCGGGGAAGGTGACCGCCAGGTCACGGATGCGCAGCACCGGGGCTGCGTGGCTCGACGCCGCCCCGCCCGGCCCGACCCGACCTGGCCGGGCCTGAACCGGCCCGGCCTGACCCGACCCAACCTGACCCGGCCCGACCTGACCCGGCCCGACCCCGTTCGACCCGGCCCCGCCCGGCACCGTCCCGCTCATCCCGCGCTCCTGTTCCGCTTCTGGATGCCCCGGCCCAGCACGGTCGCCGCCGCCGCGCTGGCGACGATCGCGAGCCCGGGGAAGAACGTCATCCACCAGAAGTTGGCGATGTACGTGCGCCCGGCCGCCAGCATCGCGCCCCACTCGGCGGCGGGCGGCACCGCGCCGAGGCCGAGGTAGCTCAGCGAGGACACCCAGATGACGGCCTGCCCGAGCCCGAGCGTCGCGAGCACGAACAGTGCCGCGGTCACGTTCGGCAGGATGTGCCGGGCGACGATCCAGAGCCGGCCCCGGCCCAGCACCCGGGCGGCCTCGACGAACTCGGCGGACGCCGTCCGCCGCACCTGGGACCTGATGATCCGCGCGTAGCCGGGCGCCGTGGCCAGGCCGACGGCGATGGTCGAGCTCAGCACGCCCGGTCCCGTGACCACGATGAACAGCAGCGCGAGCAGCAGGCCGGGGAACGCGAACAGCACCTCGACCACCCGGGTGGTGCCGAAGTCGAGCCAGCGCGGCCCGAGGCCCGCGACGAGACCGAGAACGGTCGCGAGGCCGATGCCGATCGCCGTGGCCAGCACCCCGATCCGCAGCGACTCGGCGGCGCCGTGGACCACCCGGGTGTAGATGTCGCGGCCGGACTCGTCCGTGCCGAACAGGTGCGTGAGCGACGGCGGCTGGAACGCCTCGGTGCGGGAGACGGCGAGCGGGTCGCCCGGCGCCAGCAGGCCGGGCCAGAGGGCGGCGACGAGCAGCAGCACCAGCACCAGCGCGGCCGACGCCTCGGCGACGGTCGGCCGGAAGACGCCGCGCCCCGGCGCACTCACTGCGCCACCACCCGCGTGCGCGGGTCGATCACCCGGTCGGCGAGGTCGGTGACCAGCGTCATCACCGTGTACGCGAGCGCCACCACGAGCACGATCCCGGTCACCAGCGTCACGTCGCGGAGCTGGACCGCCGACAGCAGGCTGCGGCCCAGGCCCTGCCGCGCGAACACGGACTCGACCACCACCGCCCCGCTGATCAGGGACCCGAACGCCCACCCGGACAGCCCGACGGCGGGGATCGCCGCGTGCCGCAGCGTGTGCCGCCAGAAGATCCGCGCCTCGCTCTCCCCGCGGGCCCTGGCCGTGGTCACGAACGGCGACTCCATGGCGGTCAGCAGCGACTCACGCATCACCTGGCCCAGGAACCCCGCGAGCGGGATCGCCATGGTCAGCGCGGGCAGCACGACGCCGAGCGGCCCCGGCACGCTGACCGGCGGCAGGATGCCCAGCGTGGTGCTGAAGAACAGGATCAGCACCGTCGCGAGCCAGAAGTGCGGCACGGCCGCCGCGACGAGCTCCAGGCCCGAGCCGATCGCCCACGCGACCCGGCCGCCCCGCACGCTCCAGGCCGCCAGCCCGCACGCGAGCACCCAGGCCAGCACCAGCGAGCACAGCGCGAGCGTCAGGGTGGCGCCGAGCTGCTCGCCGATCGCCGTCACCACGGGCTTGTGCAGCGAGTACGACTGGCCGAGGTCACCGGCCAGCAGCCGCCCGAGGTAGGTGAGGTACTGCACCACGAGCGGCTGGTCGAGGCCGTACTCCCGGCGCACCTGCTCCAGGGCCTCCGGCCCGGCCTGGGACCCGGGGCCGCCGAGGATCGCCTCGGCCGGGTCCCCGGGCACCAGGCGCAGCGCGAAGAACGTGACGGTCGCCGCCGCCCAGAGCACGAACACGACCCCGCCCGCCCGCAGCAGCAGCCAGCGCCGGGTGCCCGGCACCGGCCGCCTGCGAGCCCCGGTGGTGGGGACGGGGAGCGTCAAGACGCCAGCCAGGCCCCGGCGAACGTCGGCGTCGACACGGTGGGCATCGCACGCAGACCGTGCACGGACGACGAGTACAGGAAGTGGTTCTGCTGGTCGTACAGCGGCAGGATGTAGTACCCGTCGAGGATGGTCCGCTGCGCCTGCTCGTAGAGGCTGGCCCGCTCGTCGTCGCGGCTCGTAGCCGCGGCACGGGTGAGCAGGTCGTCCAGCCCCGGGTCGTCCACCTGCGCGAGGTTGGCGAAGTAGCCGCTCGGCGCCGGCGTGATCGAGTCGGAGTGGTACAGGATGCGCAGCACGTCCGGCCCCACCTTGGTGTACGGGGCGCTCACCAGGTCGTAGTCGTTCTCGGCCAGGGCGCCGTACCAGCTCGACAGGTCCAGCGGGTGCAGCCGCACCTCGAAGCCCGCCGTCTTCGCGTCGGCCTGGATCTGCTCGAACAGGGACTGCTCGGCCGGGATCGACTGGTTGGTGCTCACCGGGAAGTCGAGCGTGAGGCGCTCGCCGTCCTTGACGCGGTAGCCGTCGGCGTCGCGCTCGCTCCAGCCGGCGTCGTCCAGGAGGTCGGCCGCCGCGTCGGTGTCGACGGCGAACAGGTCGGGCAGGCTCAGGCCGAGCGGCTCCACGCTGGACAGCGGCGAGTACGACCGCTGCGCGGTGCCGAAGAACAGGCTCTCGACGCCCGCCTCGACGTCGACCGACCGGATGAACGCCTCCCGCACACGCTCGTCGTCGAACGGGGCCTTGCCGGAGTTGAGCTCGATGCGGTTGGACGCACCGGGGCGCGGGGCGTCCAGCTCCTCGATCGCCGGGTCGTCGGCCGCCGAGACGATGGTGTCGGGCTGTGCGTTGTCGATGACCTGCACCTCGCCCGACTGGAGCGCGGCGTACCGGCTCGCGGAGTCGGGGATGAACCGCCACACGATCGAGTCCAGGTACGGCAGGCCGGTGCCCTCGGGCACCTCGACGTCGGCGGGCGGCGACACGTAGTCCTCGTTGCGTACCAGCGTCACCGACTCCTGCCGCTCCCACTGGTCGACGACGAACGGGCCGGTGCCCACGGGCGCGGCGCAGTTCTCCTCCTGGCTGCGCTCCAGGGCCTTGGGCGACTCCATGGCCACCCACACCTGCGACAGCGACTCCAGCAGCGCGCTGTCGGGCGCGCTCAGCTCCAGGCGGACCAGGTGCTCCTCGACGGGCACGACCTCCTCGATCTTGGCGAGCGCGAGGTAGCCGGTCGACGACGCCGTGGCCGGGTCCTGCACGTGCGCGATGTTCGCGGCGACGGCCTCGGCGTCGAACGGGGTGCCGTCCGTGAAGGTCACGTCGTCACGCAGCCGGAACTCCCACGCCATGCCGTCGTCGCTCTCGCTCCACTCCGTGGCGAGCCAGGGGATGACCTCGCCGTCCTCGTCCAGCGAGACGAGCGACTCCAGGTACTGGGTGGCGATCAGGGCCTGCGGGTAGTTGCCGCCCACGTGCGGGTCGAGGCACGACGGCTCGGCGTCGCCGGAGGCGTAGGTCAGGGTGCCGCCGCTGACCGGTTCCGCCGACTCCTGGCCGGGCGACGTCCCGCCCCCGGGGGTGCAGGCGGCGAGGAAGAGTGCGGCGGCCGCGACGACGGCGGCGGCCTGCGGGCGGAGGAACCGGCGCGAGGGCATGGCTTCGTGTACGTCCTGTCTGGAGGGTGTCCGAACGACTCCGTTCATGGTCCCCCAACCGGCCCTCGTGGCGGGCCTATTCCGTGCAGGCGGGCGATGTGGGACGCACCACAGCCTCCTGACCCGGACCGTGCACCGGGCCAACTGGGGGCCGCCGGGAACTCCGCCCGCCGCCCCCACGTTCTCACCCCGCACCCAGGCGTTTTCCTCCCGGCGGGAGCCGCCCCACGCATATACTCGCCGGGTTCGGACGCCCTATCGCAAGGAGCACCGATGACCGAGCCGACGCCGCTTCAACCACCCGCCCCCGCGGAGCCCCTCGTGCTCAGCGCGCCCGACCCGGTCCAGCCCGTCGCCGCGACGCAGGCGCCCGCGATGGCACCCAAGGTGGACCCCGCGGTGGCCCCCGCGCTCGACGCGAAGGTGACCACCTACCTGGACGGTCTGCTGGGCACCGACACCCGCAGCCCCGAGTTCGCCGCCAAGGCCGACGACGTGCGCACCATGGGCGACCAGGACATCCGCCAGGCTGCCGACTCCAGCAACCGCCTGCTGGCCACGCCCGTCCGGGCGCTCAAGGAGGGCGGCCTCGCCGACGGCTCCAAGGTGGGCCAGACCCTGCTGGAGCTGCGCCGCACCGTCGAGGACCTGGACCCGTCGGAGGCGAGCGTCGGGCGCAAGATCCTCGGCATCATCCCGTTCGGCGACAGGCTGCAGGACTACTTCCGCCGCTACGAGTCCGCCCAGGGCCAGCTCAACGCCATCATCCAGGCCCTCTACAACGGCCAGGACGAGCTCCGCAAGGACAACGCCGCCCTCAACCTGGAGAAGCAGAACCTCTGGGACACGATGACGCGGCTCAACCAGTACATCTACGTGGCCGAGCGCCTTGACGCGCAGCTCTCCGCGAAGATCGCCGAGCTGCAGGTCGCCGAGCCGGAGCGCGCCAAGGCGCTGTCCGAGGACGTCCTGTTCTACGTGCGCCAGAAGCACCAGGACCTGCTCACCCAGCTCGCGGTGTCGATCCAGGGCTACCTCGCGATCGACATCATCATCAAGAACAACATCGAGCTCACCAAGGGCGTGGACCGCGCGACGACCACCACGGTCTCCGCACTGCGCACCGCCGTCATCGTGGCGCAGGCCCTGGCGAACCAGAAGCTGGTGCTCGACCAGATCGGCGCGCTGAACACGACGACGTCGAACATGATCGCCTCGACGTCCAAGATGCTCGCCGACCAGTCGGCGACCATCCAGGAGCAGGCGGCGAGCTCGACCGTCGGCATCGAGCAGCTCCAGGCCGCGTTCGCGAACATCTACGCCACGATGGACTCCATCAGCGACTTCAAGACCCGGGCGCTCGACTCGATGTCCCAGACGATCGGCGTGCTGCAGACCGAGACGGCCAAGGCGTCCGAGTACGTCGAGCGGGCACGCCGCACCAACACCGACGGCGTGGCGAGCGGCTCTCTCGACCTCAACACCCTGTGACGGCACGCTCGGAGGCAGGTATGGGCTGGTGGCAGCGGATCTTCGGCGGGGGCCGCACCGCCGAGGAGGAGCCCCTCGCGATCCCGGCCCCGCCCACGAGCGAGCAGATCGTGACCTCGGTCGACGCCGTGCTCGCTCGCGCCTCCGGGAACGCGCCGGCCGCCGTGACCGCCCGGGTGCAGCGGGTCGCCGAGACGGTGCACGAGATGGTGCCCCGCCTGGACCGGCTCGGCGCGGGCTCGCAGCAGGCGCACACCGTGGTCGCGACCGCGACGAGCTACCTGCCCGAGGCCGTCGACGCCTACCTGCGCCTGCCGCGGGACTTCGCCGACCGCCGCGTCGTGGACCGCGGCAAGACGTCGCTCATGATCCTGTGCGACCAGCTCGATCTCTTGGGCGCCACGATCGAGAAGATCTCCGACGCCGTGTCCCGCGCGGACGCCGTCGCCCTCGTCGCGCACGGTCGCTTCCTGGAGGAGAAGTTCGGCACCTCCTCGGGCCTCACGCTGCCCGGTGCCGTCCCGGGCGCCCCGCCCGGATCGGCTTCGTCCGGCGGCCCGACGGCGGGGCCCGCTCCCCTGGAGGCCCCGTGACCGCCACCGCCCTCGGCGCAGCCCTCGACGTCCTCGCCGCGGCGGGCTCGGCGGCCGGTCTGGGCGGCCCCGCCGCGCGCGCCGAGGGCGAGCGCCTGGCCGCCGCCGTCGCCGAGTCGTCCCCCGGCGCCCCGGCCGACTGGCTGACGGCGACCGCGCGCCCGGCCGCAGGCGGCCTGCAACCGTTCTTCGACGCCGCCGTGAGTGCCCGTCGCTGGCGCTCCGCCCCCACCGACCTGCTCGCCGGCCTCGTCGCCGGCGGTTCGCCGCACGCCCTGCCGTACGCGGAGGCGCTGGCCGCCGTCGTCGACGCCGCGGCAGCCCTGGGCGACCCCAGCATCAGCGCGATCGCCGCCGCGGAGGGCACCAAGGCGGTGCACCGCGGTGCCGCGTCGGGCCGCGACCGGGGCGCCGTTCCGCCCGGAGCCCTGCCCTCCGGAGCCCTGCCCTCCGGAGCCCTGCCCACCGGGCAGCCGGCTGGCCCCGCGCAGCCCACCGGCTCCCGCCGGCCGGCGCACGACCCGTCGGCAGGCTCCGGCCACGCCGCCACGGGCCCGGCCGCCCCGGCCGAGGCCACCGCCCCCGGACCGGCCCCGGACGCATCCCCGGAACCTCCCGCCAGGACCCTGGAGGAGCTCCTCGCCGAGCTCGACGAGCTCATCGGCCTGGACCGCGTCAAGGACGAGATCCACCGCCAGACCGAGCTGCTGCGCATCGAGCGCCTGCGCGCCGAGGCCGGGCTCACCTCCCCCACGCTGACCCGGCACCTGGTGTTCGTGGGCAACCCGGGCACGGGCAAGACGACGGTGGGCCGGCTGGTGGCCGGGATCTACCGCGCGCTCGGGCTGCTGGACAAGGGCCACCTGGTGGAGGTGGACCGGTCCGAGCTGGTGGCGGGCTACCTGGGCCAGACGGCCGAGAAGACGACGGCGGTGGTGCAGCGCGCCCTGGGCGGCGTGCTGTTCATCGACGAGGCCTACGCCCTGGCCGAGGACCAGTACGGCCGCGAGGCGGTCGACACCCTGGTCAAGGACATGGAGGACCACCGCGACGACCTCGTGGTGATCGTGGCGGGCTACCCGGGCCCGATGGCCCGGTTCGTGGCCACCAACCCGGGCCTGGAGAGCCGGTTCTCCCGGACCGTCACGTTCGACGACTACTCCGGCGCCGAGCTCCGGCAGATCTTCGAGAGCATGGCCCGGGGATCCGACTTCGAGCCGCGACCGGCCACGCTGGAGCGGTTCGACCGGCTCGCGGCCGAGCAGGTGCGCGGCGAGGGGTTCGGCAACGGGCGCTGGGCCCGCAACGTGCTGGACTCCGCGATCGCCCGGCACGCCTGGCGCCTGCGAGACGTTGACCGACCGACGCTGGACCAGCTCCGCACGCTGGTCCCGGAAGACCTGGAGGATGTCGTGGACATCGGGACAGACCCCGGAACTGCCGCAGAGGCCACCCCGTGACCGCGCAGCCGGCGGGCCCCGCCCCGGACCACCGCCCGGCGGACGCCCCGGCAGGCAGCCCCCGCGGCCGCTTCGCCGCGAGCCTGGCGACCACGCCGGGCCGGCTCGCGCTGGCCACGACCATCGCCGTCGCCGCCTGCCTGCTGCTCGCGGTCACCGGGTTCCTCGCGGGCACCGGCCAGTCGGCCGCCCTGCACGACGCGCAGCGCGACGCCGCCCAGCTCGTCGGCACCCAGGAGCTGCGCAACGACCTCGTGTCCGCGGACGCGACCGCGACGAACGCGTTCCTGGTGGGCGGGCTGGAGCCGGCCGAGGCGCGTGCCCGGTACGAGGCCAGCCTGTCCGAGGCCGCCGAGGCCGTCCCGGCGCTGGCCGCCACGGCCCGCGGCGAGGGCGAGGCCGCGGACCTCGCCACGGTGTCCGACTCGGTGCAGCGGTACGCGGGCCTCGTCGAGTCGGCCCGGGCGAACAACCGCCAGGGCTTCCCCGTCGGTGCGGCGTACCTGGACCAGGCCTCGGCCGCGCTGCGCGACGAGGTGCTGCCCACGCTGGACGGCGTGGCCGTCTCGACGTCCGAGCGGGTCGACGACGACATGGGATCGGTCTCGCTGGCCCAGGCGCTGCTGCTGTTCGTGCTGCTCGCCCTGGTGGCACTGGCCGCCGTGCAGCTCTGGCTGGCCCGGCGCACGCACCGCGTGCTGAACACCGGCCTCGCCGCGGCGAGCGTCGCCCTCCTGGTGGGCGGGATCGTGGCGGCGGCCGCCGTGCTGGGCGGCAACGGCGTGGCCCGCTCCGTCGCCGGCGGACCGTACGCGGCGACCGTCGCGACGTCGCAGGCCCTCGCGCTGGCCACCGACGCCAAGTCGATGGAGTCGTTCACGCTGATCAAGCGGGGCTCCGGCGCGGACTTCGAGGAGTCCTACCAGGAGTCGCTGGCCGAGGCGAAGAACCTGCTGACCAGCGCGGCCGAGGCCACGGACACCGGGTCCGACCCGCTGGCCCTCCTGGAGGAGTGGGACACCCGGCACGCCGAGATCCGCGCACTGGACGACGGCAACGACTGGGACGGCGCCGTCGCCGCCGCGACCTCCACGGCCGACGACTCGGCGGGTGCCGCCTTCACGGCGTTCACCGACGCGGCGCACGCCGACGTCGAGGCGACGAGCACGGCAGCCGTCGACCGGCTCGGCTCCGCGGCGACCACCGCGCAGGTCGCGGCCTGGGTCGCCCTCGTGCTCGGGGTCGCGGGCGCCGTCGCCGCGGCCACCGGGATGAACGTCCGTCTGAAGGAGTACCGATGAGAACCCGCGCCGCCCGCCGACCGCTCCTGACCGCCCTGGTCGCGCTGGCCCTCGTCGGCACGACGGCGGCCTGCGCCCCCGAGCCGGCCACCCACCTGCTCACGGGCGCCGCGGGAGTCGGCGCGACGACGCAGGAGTCGGCGCAGGAATCGGCCCAGGAATCAGTACCGCAGGCGCAGGGTCCGGCCGCGTCGGACACCACGGCGGCGCCGGCGGAGTGCGCCGACGGGCTGCCCGCCGTGGCGTCGGCGGCACCGGGCGGCAGTCCGCAGGTGACGCCCGGCTCGACCATGGCGGCCATCCGGGAGCGCGGCACGCTCGTCGTCGGCGTCTCGGCCGACACGCTGCTCATGGGGTCGCGCAACCCGTTCTCGGGCACGATCGAGGGCTTCGACATCGACGTGGCCCGCCAGGTGGCCGCGGCGATCCTGGGCGACCCCGGCAAGGTCCGGTTCCGCGTGATCACGTCGGGCGACCGCGAGACCGTCCTGGCCGAGCACGAGGTCGACATCGTGGTGCGCGCGTTCACCATCAACTGCGAGCGCTGGGAGAACATCGCGTTCTCCGCCGAGTACTACCACGCGGGCCAGAAGCTGCTGGTGCCGTCCACCTCGCAGGTCACCGGGGTCGACGACCTCGACGGGCAGCGTGTCTGCGCGCCCGACGGCACCACCACGCTGGAGCGCCTGCAGGCCTGGGAGGGCGTCGAGGCGGTGCCCGCCGCGACCCACACGACCTGCCTGGTGCTGTTCCAGCAGGGTGCCGTGGACGCCATCACGGGCGACGACACGGTCCTGGCCGGCTTCGCCGCGCAGGACCCGTACGCCAAGGTGGTCGGCGACGCGGTGAGCGACGAGCCGTACGGCGTAGGCATCCCCGCCGACCAGCCGGACATGGTGCGGTTCGTCAACGGCGTGCTGGAGGACATGGTCTCCGGCGGGCAGTGGGCGAAGTCCTACGACCGCTGGCTCGGCGACGCCCTGGGCTCCGCCCCGGCCGCGCCGCAGCCGGTGTACGGACGGACGCCGTGAGCCGGACCCAGCGTGCTCCCGCGCCGCCCGGCGCCCTCGGCGTGGCCGCGGAACCCGCCGCGCTCCTGACCTACCTGACGGACCTCCGGTCGTGGCTCGACACGCGCCGTGCCGACCTGGACCGGCTCGACACGACGGCCCGGCAGTCGGGGACCGACGGCGTCACGGCCGACGTCGTCCTCGCGCTGACGCTCTGGCAGGCCGTCCGCACGCGCACCGACGAGCTGGTCGCCGTCTGGGACTCGGGCCGGGCCGACGCCGTGGCGCGCGAGCGCATGTCGCAGCTCATCTGGGGGCGCCTGGGCGGCGACCCCGCCACGTCGCTGCTCTCCCTGGTCGACGCCGCGCGCCTGTGCGACGCGCAGGCCGACCAGCTCGCCACCCGCCTGTCCTTCGACCCGCACGCCGCCGACGTCACGGCACGGTTCCGGGCGCTGGCCGCAGGCATCGTCCGCGCGGAGGACGCGGCACGCGGGACCGCCGACACGGAGGACGACGCCGCCGTCGCCCGCCTCCGCGACCGGCTGGCCCGCCTCAAGGCCGACGCCGCGCGCGGCGGGGACGTCACGGGCCCGCTCGGCGCGCTGGAGGACGACGTCGCACGCGCCGAGCGCGACCTCATCGTGGCGACGGCCCGGAGCCGGTCGCTGGCGCGGGACCGGGAGCGCGCCGTGGCGCTGCGCAGCGCCCTGGCCGAGCGGGCACCCGTGCTGCACCAGGTCGCGGAGCGCTGCCGCCGCGAGATCGTCGACCCGCCCCGGCTCGCGGTCCCGGACGTCACCCGGCTCGGGGACGTCCCGGACGAGCCCGACCGGCTGACGACCTACGTCCAGCGGCTCGGCGCCGTCGAGCGGGCCATGGAGCGTGCCGAGGACGCCTACACGGCACCCCTGCGGGAGCGTGCCGAGCTGCGCTACCGCGTCAAGAACCTGATGACGAAGGCCCAGGGCAACGGGCGGGCGGCGTCGTCCACCGTCAAGGCCGGCGAGGACGAGGTGCGCGAGGCGCTGGACGCGACGCCCTGCGACCTGACCCTGGCCCGGCACTTCACCGAGCAGCTCGAGACGCTCGTGCGCGATCTCCCGGAGGGACACCGATGACCACACAGGCCTGCGCGGAGCCGGGCTGCCCCGGCACCATCCAGGACGGCTACTGCGACGTGTGCGGGGCGCCCGCCGGCGGCAACCCCACCGGGGGCGCGCTCGCCGCGGTCGCGGCGTCCTGGGGCGCGTCCGCCGCCGCGCCGCCGGCCACGAGCGGCCCGCCCGGGGAGATGGCGCAGCCGGCCACCGGCCGCACCAGCTCGTCCCGCCTCGCGTCCACCGCGCTCGGTTCGGCGCGTGTGGCGCCCGGCTCGTACCAGACCCGGCGGGTCGGCACGGGGTCGACGCGGCTGCGCGGCCACCGCCTCGGCGCGGGCCTGACCACCGTGCCGCACACCCCGGTGGCCGACCCGCTGCAGGCCGTCATGGCCACGCCGGAGCTCGCGGAGAGCAAGCGGTACTGCCCCACGTGCGGGCAGCCGGTGGGCCGCTCGCGGGAGGGCGTGCCCGGCCGCATCGCCGGGTTCTGCGGGCACTGCGGCGCGCGGTACGACTTCGCGCCCGCGCTCAAGGCCGGCGATCTGGTGGGCGGCCAGTACGAGGTGGTCGGCTGCCTCGCCCACGGCGGCCTCGGCTGGATCTACCTGGCGCGCGACCGGAACGTCAGCGGCCGCTGGGTGGTGCTCAAGGGCCTGCTCAACTCGGGCGACAAGGAGGCCTACGAGGCCGCGGTCGCGGAGCGCCAGTTCCTCGCCGAGGTGGAGCACCCGCTGATCGTCGAGATCTTCAACTTCGTGCTGCACGAGGGCCTCGGCTACACCGTCATGGAGTTCGTGGGCGGCAAGTCGCTCAAGGACGTGCTCAAGGAGCGCCGCGACCAGAGCGGCGGGCAGGCCCGGCCGCTGCCCGTGGACCAGGCCATCGCCTACATCCTCGAGGTGCTGCCCGCCTTCAGCTACCTGCACGACCACGACCTGCTGTACTGCGACTTCAAGCCGGACAACATCATCGCCCAGGGCGACGGCGTCAAGCTGATCGACATGGGCGGCGTCCGCCGGGCCGACGACATGACGTCCGCCATCTACGGCACCGTCGGCTACCAGGCGCCGGAGGTGCCGGAGATCGGGCCGTCCGTCGCGTCGGACATCTTCACGCTCGGCCGCACGCTCGCGTCCCTCGTGCTCGACTTCCGCGGCAACACCACGGTGTACCAGGCGTCCTTCCCGCCGGTGGCCGAGACGCCCGTGTTCCAGCGGTACGACTCGTTCTACCGGTGGCTCGCCAAGGCCTGCGCACCCGCGCCGGCCGACCGGTTCGCCACGGTCGACGAGGCCCGGGTGCAGCTCCTCGGGGTGCTCCGCGAGGTCGTCGCGACCGACAAGGGCCCGGGGTACACGGCCACGACGTCGGCCGAGTCCCTCCTGTTCGGCGTGCCGCCGCTCGACGGCGCCGACGCCGCCCTGGGCTGGCACCAGCTCCCGCTGCTGAAGGTCGACTCCGGCGACCCCATGGCGTCCTGGCTGGCCGGCGTGAACGTGGCCGACCCCGCCGAGCGCATCGTCGCCCTGGGCGGCGCGCCCGAGGCCACCGTGGAGGTGCGCCTCGCCCTGGCGCGCGCAGCCATCGAGACCGGCGACGGCGCCCGCCTGCGGGCCACCGTGGCGCAGATCCTCCAGGAGGACCCGTGGGAGTGGCGGGCGGCCTGGATGGAAGGGCTCGGCCACCTCTCGGCGGGCGACCCGGCCTCGGCCCGCGCGTCGTTCAACGCCGTGTACGGGCAGGTGCCCGGCGAGCCCGCGCCGAAGCTCGC
Source organism: Promicromonospora sp. MS192 (assembly GCF_049532985.1). Classification (GTDB taxonomy): domain Bacteria; phylum Actinomycetota; class Actinomycetes; order Actinomycetales; family Cellulomonadaceae; genus Promicromonospora. Next base: position 3,435,640 of record NZ_CP186693.1, read on the forward strand.
GCTCGCCACCGCCTGCGAGGTCTCCGGCGAGCCTGGCGTCGCGGAGCAGCTCTACACGACCATCGCCCGCGCGGACTCGAACTACACCGGCGCCGCGGCGTTCGGCCTCGCCCGCGTCCGGTCCGGTGCCGGGGCGCTCGACGGCGCCCTGGGCGCCCTCGACCTGGTCGGCCCCACGCGCGGCTCCTTCCCCGACGCCCGCCTGCAGCGGGCTCGCCTGCTGGTCTCCGCCCGCCGCTCCCTGACCGACCTGTCCGACGCCGTGGCGGGGCTGGACGGCGCGCACGTGCCGGACCGGCCGAAGGCGGAGGTCACCGTCGACGCGCTGGCCGGCGCGCTCGGCCTGGTCACCCGCGGTGGACCCGACCCGGGCGTGCACGTCGCCGGCGCCGAGGCCACCGAGCCGGCGCTGCGGGACCGGCTGGAGCTCGCCCTGCGCGACCTGGCCCGCCTGACGGACGACCGCTCGGAGCGCGTGGCGCTCGTCGACCGGGCAAACTCCGTACGGCGGTGGACGTTGCGCTGACCGGTCCGCCGGGCCGGTGGCCACCGAGAGACAGTCGCGGGGTGTGCGCCCTGACGAACGCAAGGAGAACTACCCACACATGAGTGCCGACGAGAGCAGCATCGTCCGATGCCCCCGCTGCGGGGAGAACGCGGCGCACGGCGCCCGGTTCTGCGAGAACTGCGGCACCCCGCTGGGTGCTCCCGGCCCGGACCCCGCGGCGCCCTCGGAGGTCACGCTGGAGCTGGCGCCCACCGTGCTGGACCTCGACCCGGCCACCGGTGAGGCGTCCGCGCACCGCTCGTGCGCCGCCTGCAGCGGCACCATCGCCCCGGACGGCTACTGCGCGGACTGCGGCGCCCCCGGGCAGTCCGAGCGCGACCACTTCGAGGAGCGTCCCGCCGGCTGGGTGGCCGGCGTCTGCGACCGCGGGGTGCGCCACTCCCGCAACGAGGACGCGATGGCGTTGGCCGCCGGAGGTTCCTTCGCGGCCCTCGTGGTCTGCGACGGCGTCTCCAGCGCGCCCGACTCCGACGTCGCCTCGCTCGCCGCCAGCCGCGCCGCCCGGGACGTGCTCGTGGCGTACGGGCCGCAGGGGCCGAGCACGGTGCAGGGGGCGACGAGCCGGCGCATCACCGGCTGGACCGACGCCATGGTGGCCGCGTCGCGCGCCGCCGGGCAGGCCGTCCGCGGCGCCGCCGAGCAGCTCGCCGCGACCAAGGGGAAGGACGTGGCGGACGACCCGCCATCATGCACCTTCGTGGCCGCCGTCGTGGACGGCGACCTGATCGTGGCCGGGTGGCTGGGCGACTCCCGGGTGTACTGGCTGCCCGACGCCGGCCCGGCGGAGCAGCTCAGCGTGGACGACTCCTGGGCGCAGGAGATGATCGCGGCCGGCGTGCCGCGCGGCCAGGCCGAGACGTCGCCCCAGGCGCACGCCATCACCCGGTGGCTCGGCCCCGACGCGCCGGACACCGACGCCCGCTGCGCGGCCACCGTGCCGGCCGGGCCCGGCTGGCTCCTGGTGTGCTCGGACGGGCTGTGGAACTACTGCTCCGGCGCGCACGAGATGGGCGAGCTGGTGCGACGGTACGCCACCTCCGACGACCCCCGGTCCACGGCCGCCGCCCTGGTCCGCTGGGCCAACGCGCAGGGCGGGCGCGACAACATCACCGCGGCGCTCGCCCGCGTCTCCCCCACTGTCACCGGGCAGCGATAGCCTGCCGTTACCCGAGAGGAGCCACCGTGGCCCAGTTCTCCGCCGAGGTCTTCCAGAACGAGTTCCTGTCCGACGGCGCCACCGACGTGCACGCCGTGGTGTCCGTGACCTGCACCGGCGCGGGGGCCACCGCCGGTGCCACGGGCGGCATGCCGGGAGCGGCACCGGGCGGCGTCGCCGAGATCGTCGCCGTCGACACCTCCGGGTCCATGCAGGGCCGCAACATGGAGGCCGCGAAGCACGCGGCCGCCGTGGCCGTGGACCAGATCCCGGACGGCACGCTGTTCGCGATCATCGGCGGCTCGCACGTGGCCACCCGCGTCTTCCCGTACCCGAACGCGCGGGTGCCCATGGTGGCCATGGAGCCGGGCGCGCGGGCCGAGGCCAAGCGCGCCATCGCGACCATGTCGGCCAGCGGCGGCACCGCGATCTCGACCTGGCTGCGGCTGGCCGACGAGCTGTTCGCCACCGCGCCCGTGGCCCAGAAGCACCTGATCCTGCTGACCGACGGCAAGAACGAGTCCGAGCCGTCCATGCACCTGGACCAGGTGATCGCGAACGTCACCGGGCACTTCCAGTGCGACGCCCGCGGCGTCGGGGACCGGTGGGTGGTCGAGGAGCTGCGCAAGATCTCGACGGCGCTGCTCGGCACCGTGGACCTCATCGCGCGGCCGGAGGACATCGCGGACGACTTCGCGGCCCTCGTCCGCAAGTCGATGGCCCGCGGCGTCGCCGCCGTGGACCTGCGCGTGTGGGCGCCGCAGGGGTCGCAGGTCCTGTTCGTCCGGCAGGTGGCCCCCGAGGTGGACGACCTCGGCGGCCGCCGCACCGAGGTGAACCCGCTGACCAGCGCGTACCCGACGGGTGCATGGGCCGACGAGACCCGGGAGTACCACGTGGCGGTCCGGGTGCCGGCCAAGCCCGTGGGCTCGGAACAGCTCGCGGCCCGCGTCCAGGTGGCGGTCGACGACGAGGTGGTGGCCTCCGGCCTGGTCAAGGCCAAGTGGTCGGACGACTCCACGCTGACCGCCCGGATCAGCCCCGAGGTGGCGCACTACACCGGCCAGGCGGAGCTCGCCTCGGCCATCCAGGAGGGCCTGGCGGCCAAGGCCGCGGGCGACGAGGCCACCGCGACCGTCAAGCTCGGCCGCGCCGTGCAGCTCGCCGCCGAGACCGGCAACGACGAGGCCACCTCCCGCCTGCGCAAGATCGTGGACGTGGAGAACGAGGAGGAAGGCACCGTGCGGCTCAGGCAGAACACCGCGAAGCTCGACGAGATGGCACTCGACACCGCGTCCACCAAGACGACCCGGGTCCGGCGCGCATGACCGTGACCTGCCCGGAGGGCCACGTCAGTCAGGCCACGGACTACTGCGACGTGTGCGGCACGCCGATCCCGGCCGCCGGCACCGCCTCGTCCGGCACGCCCGCGGCGCCCCCGGCCCCGGCCGCCCCGGAGGGCGAGCCCGTGACCTGCCCGAACTGCGGCGAGGTCTCCCCCGCGGGCTCCCTGTTCTGCGAGAACTGCGGGTACGACTTCACGACCGGCACCACGGCACCGCCGCCTCCGCCGGTGTCGGGGCTGGATCTCGGCGGGTCGGGCGCGTCGGCTGCTGGCGGGGCGGCGGGGGCGCTGTCGACCGGGTCGGCGGGAGCCGGGTCGGCCGGGGCGGCGGTTCCGGGCCACGGGGGGCCTCCGGGCGCTGGGGTGACGGGGGCCGGAGCGACCGGGTCGGCGGGGGCGCCGTCGGCGGGAGCCGGGTCGGCCGGGGCGCCGTCCGCGGGAGCCGGGTCGGCCGGGGCGCCGTCCGCGGGAGCCGGGTCGGCCGGGGCGCCCGGACCGGGCCACGAGGGGCCTCCGGGCGCTGGGGCCGCGGGCGCGCCGTCGGGAGGTACGCCGGCCGGGACCGCGGCGGGTGCGCCGGACACGCGGGCCGGGCGACCGGGGGCCACGCCGCCGGCCGGGACGGCCACGCCGTCGGGCAGCCCGGGTGGGCTCACCGCTCCGCCCGTGCCGGGCGACACGGCCTGGGTCGCGGAGATCTGGGTCGACCCCGACTGGTACGCGCACGAGCGCCCCGAGGACCCGCTGCCGTCGGCGGGGCTGCCTGGCCTGGTCACCCTGCGGCAGCGCAGCCTCCTGGTGGGCCGGCCGTCGCAGTCGCGCAACATCCGGCCGGACGTCGACTGCGGCAGCGACCCCGGCGTCTCCCGGCGGCACTGCCAGCTCACCACGGACGGGCAACGGTGGTGGGTCGAGGACCTCGGCTCGTCGAACGGCACGTTCGTCGCCGCGGCGGGCGAGCCCCTGCCGGACACCCCGCTGACGCAGGGCGTGCGCCAGGAGATCGAGGAGGGCGACCGCGTGTACATCGGCGCCTGGACCCGCCTGGTGATCCGCAAGGCACTCCCCGGCGAGGTCTGACGGCGAACCCGCGGGTCCGGCTGCGAGAACGCGGGTCCGGGGCGAACTCGCGGGTCCGGGCGGGAACGCGGGTCGGACGGCGAGAAGCGGGTCGGACGGCGAGCACGCGGGCCCACCGACCGGCTGACCGCCGCCGCACCCCAGAAGTGCGCTTCTACCCAGTCATTGCGCCCAGAATCCCCCTGGATCTTGGGCGCAATGACTGGGTAGAAGCGCACTTTGGCCGAGGGGCGGGGAAAAAGACGTGCGCTCCGCCCACCCGCGCTGGGAGGCTCAGGGCACACCGCGGTGGCGTCCGTCCGGTCCGTACCGGGCGGTGGACGAGGTCCGGCCAGACCTCATGCCGGGACACCGGCATCCAGCGTCACGAAAGGCACTCACGTGCACACCGAGTACGACCTGGCGCAGACCCTTCACCGGGAGCGCCTCCAGGACGCCGAGGAGCATCGGCGCAACCGCAGGCTCCGTGAGGAGCAGAAGCGACGCAGGGCCCAGGCCCGTGCCGCACACCGGATCGACACCCGCGCACCGGCAGCCGCCCTGCGCGTGCGGTCCGCATGATCCGCAGGGCGCCCGTCGGAGCACCTCCGACGTCCGGCGCCGGCGACATCCCCGAAGCAGAGCGTGTGTCCGACACACGCTCTGCTTCGTTCTTTGTGCCCGGGACGACTCCGAGCAGCCGCTGACCTGCGCAAAGGTGCCGCAGATCACCACTGTCCGGGTTGCGCGGTATTTCCGCCATCAGGGATGATGTAACACGACGGAAACAATGAGGAGCATCGGCCGCGACCCGGCCGGAGCACGCCCGCTGTGCCCGTCACCTCTCCCCACCCCTGGAAGGACCGCAGTCATGGATGCCCATTCCGCCTACTACATCGGCCGTGCACAGGTTGCCGAGGTCGCCCGCCGCGCGGAGATCGCCGGCGCGCAGGAGCGCGCCCTGCGCGAGCGCCCCGAGCGCCGCACCAGCAAGCGTCACAAGCGCTTCCGCCTGATCTGACCCTCGACCTCGACACCGCCCGCAGCCCGGGCGCCGTCGACGCACCTGGCCCTTCCTCGGCCGGCCTCTCCGGCCCCGCGGGAGGGCCATCCTGCGTCCTGGGCCGGTGACCCCACGCACCCGGACCCCGGAGCGACCCGTCGCGCGGACGCCGCATCGCAGCCGCGGCACCGCCGTTCCGCGGGAGCGAATAAGGTGGGGGCGTGAGCCTTCCCAACCCCAACGAGCGCATCGTCTGGATCGACTGCGAGATGACGGGCCTGGACCTCCGGGTCGACGCGCTCGTCGAGGTCGCGGCGATCGTCACGGACTCCGAGCTCAACGTTCTCGGCACCGGTGTCGACGTCCTGGTCAAGCCCCCGGCCGAGGCCCTGGCCCAGATGGGCGACTTCGTGCGCACCATGCACACGACGTCGGGCCTGCTCGACGAGCTCGACGGCGGGCTCACGCTCCAGGAGGCGCAGGAGCAGATCCTGGCCTACATCCGCCAGTGGGTGCCCGAGCCCGGCAAGGCGCCGCTGGCCGGCAACTCGGTGGGCACGGACAAGTCGTTCCTCGACCTGCACATGCCGGAGCTCGTGGAGTACCTCCACTACCGGATCATCGACGTCTCGTCGATCAAGGAGCTCTCCCGGCGCTGGTACCCGCGCGTGTACTTCGCCTCCCCCAAGAAGGACGGCGGGCACCGCGCGCTGGCCGACATCCTCGAGTCGATCGACGAGCTCCGCTACTACCGCGAGGTCCTGTTCCCGGCCCAGCCGGGCCCGGACACGGCCACCGCACGCGCCGCCGCGGCCCGCGTCGCAGAGACCTCCGTCACGAAGCAGCTCGCCCCGTAGTTTTGAGTTCGGTCCGTGGCTTCCGACCATGTATGCTTTTCGACGGTCGCCCGGTCCAGGACCGGCGTACATGGTGGGCGTAGCTCAGCTGGTAGAGCATCGCGTTGTGGTCGCGAGGGCCGCGGGTTCAAGTCCCGTCGCTCACCCCATGAGACGGCAGGTCCGGAGCAGAAATGCTCCGGACCTGCCGCTTTTCTTCTGCCCCGGGGGCGCCTTCTTCTGCCCTGGGACGCCCGGCCGCGCTGCGCAGCTCACCCCGGCACGTGGTCCCGCGGACGCTGCCGACCCGGCCCCACGCAAGGTGCCCCGCGGAGGTGGGTTGCTCCGTGTAGACGTTGTCTACTCAGCGCAACCCACCTCCGCGGGGCAGGTTCACCCAGGACCGGGCGGTGACTCACTACCCGGAGCCGCTCACCCCAGGAGCCGGACCACCGCGTCCGCGAGCTTGTCCTCGACACCCGTGCCGTACTTCATCCACAGCGACGGCTCGGTGAGCTCCAGCTCGATGACCATGGGCAGGTCGTCCTCCCCCGAGACGAGGTCGACCCGGGCATAGGTGAGCTCGGCGCCCGTGGCCTGCCGGGCGACGTCGAGCGCCCGGCGGGCCACCTCGATCTGGGCCGGCGTGGCCTCGAACGCCGCCATCTCCTCCTGCGCGTACAGCTCGCCGGAGTCCTCAGCGGGCCCCGTGAGCAGGGCGTTCTTGCGGACGGCGTGCGTGAGCTCGCCGTCGACGAACACGAGGCAGGTCTCGCCCGTCGTGTCGACCGAGGTGACGTAGGGCTGGATCATGACCCAGCGGCCGTCGTCGAGCAGCCGGGTGGCGTGCGCGATGGCCTTGCCGCGCGACTGGGCCGACACCGGCTGGTAGCGGCCGGTGTTCTGGGCCCCGGCGCTGACCACGGGCTTGACCACGAAGTCGCCGAACGCCGGCATGCGGGTGTGCACCGCGCGCTTGGACAGGTGCCGCGCGGGGTCGAGCCAGATCGTGGGGATGACGGGCACCCCGGCGGCCTCCAGGTCGCGCAGGTACCGCTTGTCGGTGTTCCACTCGATCACGGCGGCGGAGTTGGCCACCTTCGGCAGGGACCGCGCCCAGGCCACGAACTCGTCGTGGCGCGGCGAGTAGTCCCACGTGGAGCGGACGAGCACGAGGTCGTACGCCTGCCAGTCGACGGCCGGGTCGTCCCACACGGCGGGTTCGGCCGTAACGCCGCGCGCACCCAGTGCGGCGATGAGCGGGACGTCGTCCTTGTCGAGGTCAGGAAGCTGGGAGCAGGTCGCGAGAGCTACGCGTGCGTTCGTCACGCCCCGAGACTATCGCCGGGCCGCCCGTCAGGTCCCGGGCTCAGGAAGCGGCGTCGGCCACAGCGGCGTCGTGCACACCCGGGTCCGACGCCGCGGCGTCCGCGGCACGGCGCAGCGCGCCGAGGATCCCGTCGGCGGTCAGCGAGCCGACGACGTCGCCCGACTCCCCCACGACCGGCACCCGCCCCATCGCCGAACCCGGCAGTGCCGCGACGGCCTCGAAGGCGTCGGTCAGCCGGGCGCCCAGCCGCACGGGTTCGGGCGCGGGCTGCACGATCCGGTCCGCGTCCTCCAGATCGGCGGTCTGCACGCGGGCCAGCGCCAGCATGCGCGACGCCGAGCCGTCCCCGATGAAGTCCCGCACGCGGTCCGAGGCCGGGTGCGCCAGCACCGCGAGCGGGCTCGCGACCTGTTCCAGGTGGCCGCCCCGGGACAGGACGGCGATGCGGTCGCCGAGCCGCGCCGCCTCGTCGATGTCGTGCGTGACGAGGATCACCGTCGTGCCCGTCTCCCGCTGGATCCGCTGGAACTCCGTCTGGAGGTGCCGCCGGAACTCGGGGTCGACGGCACCGAACGGCTCGTCCATGAGCAGCACGGGCGGGTCGGTCGCGAGCGCACGCGCGACCCCGATGCGCTGCCGCTCGCCGCCGGAGAGCTCGTGCGGGTACCGCCTGGCATAGGTGGCGGCGGGCAGCCCCACGAGGTCCAGCAGCTCCGAGACCCGGGCCCGCGTCCGGCGACGGTCCCAGCCCAGCAGCCCGGGCACGGTGGCGATGTTCGCCTCGACGGTGCGGTGCGGGAACAGCCCGACGTTCTGGATCACGTAGCCGATGCGGCGGCGCAGCTGCACCGGGTCGGCGTCGGTGACGTCCTCGCCGTCGAGCAGGATGCGGCCCGACGTCGGCTCCACCAGACGGTTCACCATGCGCAACGTGGTCGACTTGCCGCAGCCGGAGGGACCGACCAGGGCGAGCACCTCGTGCTCGCGCACGGCCAGGCTCAGTCCTTCGACGGCGACGGTGCCGTCCGCGTACGCCTTGCGGACGGTGTCGAGCTCGATCACTGTGCGGGCAGCCATGCCTCGAACCTACCGGGTGATTCGCACGGTACGGTCTTAGCCATGCCCGGTAACCCGTGGTTCTCCTGGTCGTACGTGGTCGACAACGCGCCGGCGCTCTGGCAGCGCACCGTCGAGCATGCCGGCGTGACGATCGAGGCGGTCGTGATCTCCGCGGCCATCGCCATCCCGCTCGGTGCGCTGGTGTACCGGACCCGGTGGCTGGCCGGGCCTGTGCTCGGCACCGCGGCCGTCCTGTACACCATCCCCTCGCTGGCGCTGTTCGGCATCCTCGCGCCACTGCTCGGCATCGGGCGCACACCCGTGCTGATCGGGCTCGTCGTCTACGCGCTGCTCGTCATCCTGCGCAACACCGTCGCCGGGCTCTCCACCGTGGACCCCGCGGTGGTCGACGCCGCCCGCGGCCTCGGCTACGGACCCGGGCGGCTGCTCGTGCAGGTGGCGATGCCCAGCGCACTGCCCAGCATCATCGCCGGCCTGCGACTCGCGACGGTGTCGTCCGTGGCGCTCGTGACGGTCGGCGTCGTCGTCGGGTATGGCGGGCTGGGGCAGATCATGTTCCAGGGCTTCCGGAACAACTTCTACCGCGCCGAGATCATGACCGCGACGCTCGCGACCATCCTGCTCGCCCTCGTGCTCGACCTCGCCCTGTGGGCGGCCGGGCGGGCCCTGACCCCGTGGCTGCGCAGGAGGACCGCATGAGCGCCCCCACCGGTGTCGTCGGCGAGGCCCTCGTCTGGCTCAACGACCCCCTGACCTGGACCGAGCCCGGCGGCATCCTCGACCTGGCCGGCGAGCACCTGCTGATGACCGTCGTCGCCGTGGCGATCGCCGCCGCGTTCTCGATCCCCCTCGGTGCCTGGCTGGGGCACAGCGGTCGCGGGGCGGGCCTCGTCGTCTGGCTCACCAACGCCTCCCGCGCGCTGCCGACCCTCGGCATCATCCTCCTGCTCGCCTCCACGGGCCTGTTCGGCAACACCGCGACCGTGATCGCCGCCGCGTTCTTCGCCGTCCCGGTGCTGCTGGTCAACACCTACGAGGGCGTGCGCGGCGCGGACCCCGACGCCCGGGACGCCGCACGCGGCATGGGCATGAGCGGCGGCCGCATCCTGACGCAGGTCGAGCTGCCGCTGGCCACCACGCTCGTGGCCGCCGGGCTGCGCACCACCATCGTGCAGGTGGTCGCGACCATCCCGCTCGCGGCACTCGCCGGCGGTGGCGGGCTGGGCAAGATCATCTCGTTCGGCATGGGCACCCAGCGGTACGGCGAGGTGCTCGCCGGCGGCGTGCTCGTGGCGGTGCTGTGCCTGCTGATCGACGGGGTGCTCGCCGTCGGGCAGCGGCTGGCCACGCCCGCACCGCTGCGCGCCGGGGCAGCCTGAGCGGGACCAAGGATGTAACGACATTCTCACGAGCGGGTTTATCCCTTGCCATCGACCGCGGGGCGGGGTCGAATGGGACCGATCGAAGCCGTAGAACAGTTGTACGCCACACACACTCGGAGACTTTCGATGAAGCTCGCCCGTAGATCTCTGTCCGTGCCCCGCGCCCTCGGCGCCGCGGCAGCCGTCGTCTCCCTCGCGTTCCTGACCGCCTGCGGCGAACCGGGCTCCGCCGGGGGCGGGGGTGGCAGCAGCCCGACGGACGGCGGCAGCAGCCTCGCCGCCTGCGAGGCTGTCCCGGGCGACGAGCTGGTGGTGCTGGAGGACGACCAGCAGCTCCAGACCGTCGACAACATCATCCCGGCGGTCAACGCGGCCGCGATCGAGGGCGACGACACCCTGGTGCCGCTGCTCGACTCGGTGTCCGCAGCGCTCGACACCGACACCCTCATCGGCCTGAACAAGGCCGTCGACGTGGACCGGCGCACCTCCAAGGAGGTCGCCGAGGAGTTCGTCGCCGACGCCGGGCTGGACAGCCCCGAGCAGAGCGGCTCCGGCAAGATCGTGGTCGGCGCCGCCGACTTCGCGGAGAGCGCCACGCTCGGCACCATCTACGCGACGGTGCTGAACGCCGCCGGGTACGAGGCCGAGGTGACCACCATCGGCAACCGCGAGGCCTACCTCCCGGCGCTGGAGGACGGCAAGCAGGTCCAGGTGATCCCCGAGTACGTGGGCACGCTGACCGAGTTCATCAACAAGAACGTCAACGGCGCCGACGCCGAGCCGGTCGCCAGCAGCGACCTCGACGCGACGGTCGAGGGACTCACCGGCCTGGGCGAGGAGGTGGGCCTCACGTTCGGCGAGCCCTCCCCCGCGCAGGACCAGAACGCGTTCGCCGTGACCAAGGCCTTCGCCGACGAGCACGGCGTCAGCACGCTCAGCGAGCTCGCCGAGACCTGCGGCGGCCTGGTGCTCGGCGGCCCGCCGGAGTGCACCGAGCGTCCGTTCTGCCAGCCGGGCCTGGAGGAGACCTACGGCCTGGAGTTCGCGGAGTTCACCGCGCTCGACGCGGGCGGTCCGCTGACCAAGACGGCGCTCCAGCAGGGCGAGATCACCCTCGGCCTGGTCTTCAGCTCGGACGGCTCCCTCACCCCGAACGCGTGACCCGTTGAGTGCTGGATCTTCGCCCTGTTCCGTGTGTCGGAAGGGCGAAGATCCAGCACTCACCGTGTGCTACAGGCCGTAGGACTCCAGGAAGCGGAGCCAGACCTCGCTGACCGTGGGGTAGGCCGGGACCGCGTGCCAGAGGCGGTCCAGCGGCACCTCGCCGACGACGGCGATGGTCGCCGCGTGCAGCATCTCGCCGGCGTCGGGCCCCACGAAGGTGGCGCCGACCAGGACCCGGCGCTGCGTGTCGACCAGCACCTGGGCGCGGCCCGCGTACCCGGGCGACTCCACGCTGGCACCCGCCACCCAGGCCAGGTCGTACGACACGGCCTCGACGGGGATCCCCGCCGACCGCGCCTCCCGCTCCGTCGGGCCCACCCAGCCGACCTGCGGCTGCGTGAAGACCACCTGGACCCGCGCCGCCCGGTCAGCGGTCGCGGCGTACCGCGACCAGGGCTCGGCCTCCTGCCCCACACCGGGGGCCGGCACGCCGCTGGTCGGGGCACGGTCGCCCGCCTCCGTACCGAAGCGCGCGGCCACCACGTCGCCGACGACCCGCGCCTGGTACTTGCCCTGGTGCGTGGTCGGCGCGCGGCCCGTCACGTCGCCGCAGGCGTACAACCAGCCCTCGGGCACCGCGGTGACCTGCATCGACTCGTCGACGACGAGCGCGCCGCCGCGACCCAGCGCCGAGTCGTCCAGGCCGATCGTGTCCAGGCTCAGGTCCACCGTGCGCGGGACCCGGCCCGTGGCCACGAGGATCTCGGCCGCCGTGACCTCGCTGCCGTCGGACAGGGTGACGGTCACCGGACCGTCCGCGTCCGGACGCCGCACCGCGCTCGGCTCGACACCCAGCCGGACGTCGACGCCCGCCGCCCGCAGCGCGTCCGCGACCATCTCGCCGGCGAACGGCTCGGCGTTCGACAGCAGGCCGCCCCGGGCCAGCAGCGTCACCCGCGCACCGAGGTCCGCGTACGCGTTCGCCATCTCGACGCCCACCACACCGCCGCCGACCACGACGAGCGACTCCGGCACGGAGTCGGCCGCCGTCGCCTCACGGCTCGACCAGGGCGAGGCCTCGGCGAGGCCCGGCACGTCCGGCAGCACGGGCACGCTGCCCGTCGCGACGATCACCGCGTGCCGCGCCCGCAGGAGCCGGGTGACCGGCGCGTCGCCGATGTCGGTGGCCTCCCCGAAGCCCGCGGCGGGGCTGTCCTTGGGCGCCGTCACCTCGACGAGCCGCTCGCCGGCCAGCCGGCCGTGCCCACGCACCAGCGTCAGGCCGGCGCTCTCGACCCACGAGACCTGCCCGGCGTCGTCCCAGTGGCTGGTGATCTCGTCGCGGCGGGCGAAGACCGCCGCAGCGTCCAGCGGACCCGGATCCTTCAGGCCCGGCGTGTCCCGGGCGAGCGCGCGGACGGCGCCCGCGCGCAGCAGCACCTTGGACGGCATGCAGGCCCAGTACGAGCACTCGCCGCCCACCAGCTCGGACTCGACCAGCGCGACGGACAGGCCCGTGCGCGAGGCGCGGTCGGCCGCGTTCTCGCCCACCGGCCCGCCGCCGATCACGACGACGTCGAACGACTCCTCAGAAACACTCATGGCGCCATGGTGTCCTGCCGCCGGTCCGGACGCCAGGCGCGAGGACCTTACGGATCCGTCAGATGTCCGCACGACAGACCACCCCGCCCCAGCCCGCGCCGGGCCCGGGCCCGGGCCGGGCCGGGCCGTCGAACGTAGGGCTGGTCGGCTCATGGAGCCGCACACCGCGACCAACCCTACGTTCGGCACCCGACCGCCGGCAGGTGGGTGGGTCAGGCCAGGCCCGCGCGGCGCAGGGCGTCCGCCATCGCAGTATCCGCGGGGGCGGGGCGGCCGCGGCCGCCCTGGCCGCGCTGGCCCTGACCCCGCTGACCCTGACCCTCCCGCCCGCGGCCCTGACCGTCGCGGCCGCGGCCCTCGCCGCCCGGGCGGCCCCCGCGCCGGCCGTCACCCTGACCGCCGGCCCCGCCGGAACGCCCGGTACCCGACCCGCCGCCGACCTCGTCGTCCAGCCGCAGCGAGAGCGAGATGCGCTTGCGCTGCAGGTCCACGTCCATGACCTTCACCTTGACGATGTCGCCGGACTTCACGACCTCGCGCGGATCGCTGACGAAGTTCTTGGACATCGCCGACACGTGCACCAGACCGTCCTGGTGCACCCCGACGTCCACGAACGCGCCGAACGCCGCCACGTTGGTGACCTGCCCCTCGAGCACCATGCCCGGCACCAGGTCCCCCAGCGTCTCGACGCCGTCGGCGAAGGACGCCGTGGTGAAGGCAGGGCGCGGGTCGCGGCCCGGCTTCTCCAGCTCGGCGAAGATGTCGGTCACGGTGGGCAGACCGAAGGTCTCGTCCACGAACTGGGTGGGCTTCAGCGTCCGCAGGGCGGCGCCGTTGCCGATGAGCGCCCGGACGTCCGCGCCCGACGCCGTCACGATGCGCCGCGCCAGCGGGTACGCCTCGGGGTGCACCGACGACGCGTCCAGCGGCTCGTCGCCGCCGGTGACCTTGAGGAAGCCCGCGCACTGCTCGAACGCCTTGGGACCCAGGCGCGGCACGTTCTTCAGCGCCGCCCGCGACGCGTACGGGCCGTTGGCGTCCCGGTAGGAGACGATGTTCTCCGCGAGCGTCGAGGTGATGCCCGAGACCCGCGACAGCAGCGGCACCGACGCCGTGTTGAGGTCCACGCCCACGCCGTTCACGCAGTCCTCGACCACGGCGTCCAGCGACCGCGACAGCTTGGTCTCGGTGATGTCGTGCTGGTACTGGCCCACGCCGATCGACTTGGGGTCGATCTTCACGAGCTCCGCGAGCGGGTCCTGCAGGCGGCGCGCGATGGAGACGGCACCGCGGATCGACACGTCCAGGTCCGGCAGCTCGGAGCTCGCATACGCCGACGCCGAGTACACGGACGCGCCCGCCTCCGACACGACGGCCTTGGTCAGGCCGAGCTCCGGCGCCTTCTTCATCAGGTCGGCGGCCAGGCGCTCCGTCTCGCGCGACGCCGTCCCGTTGCCGATCGCCACCAGGTCGACCGAGTGCTTCGTGGCCAGCCGGGCGAGCACGGCCAGCGACTCGTCCCACCGGTTGGCGGGTGCGTGCGGGTAGATCGTCGCGTGCTCCACGACCTTGCCGGTCGCGTCCACGACGGCGACCTTGACGCCCGTGCGCAGCCCCGGGTCGAGGCCCATCGTGGCGCGCGTGCCGGCCGGAGCGGCCAGCAGCAGGTCACGCAGGTTGGCGGCGAAGACGCGCACCGCCTCGTCCTCCGCCTCCGAGCGCAGCCGCAGCCGCACGTCGATGCCGAGGTGCACGAGGATCTTGGTGCGCCAGGCCCACCGGACGGTGTCGGTCAGCCAGCGGTCGGCCGGACGGCCCTGGTTCGCGATGCCGAACTGGTGCGCGATGGTCGCCTCGTACGACGTCGGCACGCCGGGCTCGATGCCCTCCTCCGGCTCGATGGTCAGGTCCAGCACGTCCTCCTTCTCGCCCCGGAACAGGGCGAGCACGCGGTGCGAGGGCAGGGTCGACAGCGCCTCGGAGAACTCGAAGTAGTCGGAGAACTTGGCGCCCTTGTCCTGCGCGCCGTCGCGGACGGCCGAGAGCATGCGCCCGCGCTGCCACAGCCGCTCGCGCAGCGTGCCGATCAGGTCGGCGTCCTCGCCCATGCGCTCCACGAGGATCGCCCGGGCCCCGTCGAGGGCCGCGGCGGCGTCGGCCACGCCCTGGTCGGCGTCGACGTAGGGCCCGGCTGCCTCCTGCGGGTCCAGCGACGGGTCACCGAGCAGGGCGTCGGCGAGCGGCTCCAGGCCGGCCTCGCGCGCGATCTGCGCCTTGGTACGCCGCTTCGGCTTGTACGGGAGGTAGATGTCCTCCAGCCGCGACTTGGTCTCCGCCGACACGATCTGCGCCCGCAGCTCGTCCGTGAGCTTGCCCTGCTCCTCGACCGAGGCCAGGATCGCCGCCCGCCGCTCCTCCAGCTCGCGCAGGTACCGCAGCCGCTCCTCCAGCGTGCGCAGCTGCGCGTCGTCGAGCGTGCCCGTGACCTCCTTGCGGTAGCGGGCGATGAACGGCACCGTCGCGCCGCCGTCGAGCAGGTCGACCGCGGCGGACACCTGCCCTTCCCGCACGCCCAGCTCCTCGGCGATCCGCCGGTTGATACTTGCCAACGTTTCCTACCTCACTTGTCGCGTCGCACACGCCGGGTGGTCCGCACAGATTGTGCCCGGGACCACTGACATCTGTCGCATCCGTCCGCCCGTGTCCGACGCGCGGATCACCTGGCTGACCTGTGCGTCCGACCCGTGAGCGGCGCAAGCGCCGGGCCGGCCGGGACATATCCGGGGCGAGGCCGTGCGCGTGCCCGGTCCCCGGCCCCAGGAGGAAGCAGTGCAGCGTCGCCCCAGGACCAGCAGCCCTGTCCGCCCACCTACGCACCACCCCGCCACCCACCACCCGGCCACCCACCACCCGGCCCCGCACCGCCCAGCCCGAGCCACGGCGGCCGCGGGCGTCGCCGCCGTCCTCGCCCTGACCGCGTGCGGGCCCGCCGCCGACGAAGGACTCGTGCGTTCCGACGCCGCGCGCGCCGTCGTCGCCCTGGCCGACGCGCCCGCGAGCGCCGACGCCGTGACCGCCACCGAGCACCTGGGCCTGCTCGCCCTGCGCGCGACCCAGGAGCCCGAGGAGAACGCGCTGGTCTCCCCGGCGTCGCTGTCGTTCGCGCTGGCGCTGCTGGCCGAGGGCGCGCGCGGCCAGACCGCGGCGTCGCTCGACGCGGCACTGGGTGCGGCAGGCGAGGACCGCACCACCGCCTACAACGCCCTGACGGGCGCGCTCACCCGGTACGACGGCGACCCCGCCGTCGTGCAGGACGACGAGCTGCCCGACCGGCCGCTGCTGCACCTGGCGAACCAGGCGGTGCTCGACGACGGGCTGGCCGTGGAGCAGGACTACCTGGACGCGCTGGCGACGTCGTTCGACGCGGGTGTCCAGCGCACGGACCTGGGCAGCGGTGCCGGCAAGGCGGTGCTGGACGCGTGGGTACGGGAGCACACCGGCGGGCTGATCAAGACGTCGGCGATCGAGCCCGACGCGGCGCTGCGGCTCGTGCTGCAGAACGCCGTCCTGCTCGCGGCCCGCTGGGAGACGCCGTTCCAGGAGGACCTGACCCGCGACGTGGACTTCACGGGGCCGGCGGGGACGCGACCGACCAGCATGCTGCACGGCACCGAGGCCTGGGCCTACGCGGAACGCGACGGCTGGGCGGCCGTGCGGCTGCCCTACACCGAGGCGTTCCACGCGGACGTGCTGCTGCCGCCCGCCGGGACCGACCCAGCGGAGGTCACGCCCGACGCCCTGGATGCCATCGCCCGGGCGCTCGACGGCGGGTCGCCACGGTCCGTCGAGCTCACGATGCCCACGCTGGAGCTCCGCCCGCCGGTCCTGGACCTGGCGCCGGCGCTGGAGGAGGCGGGCCTCGGCGGGCTGTTCGGCGAGGCGGACCTGTCCGGGATCACCACCGCGGAGCCGCTGCGGCTGAGCCAGGCGATGCAGCAGGCGTACCTGCGCCTGGACGAGGAGGGCACGGTCGCCGCCGCGGTCACCGAGCTGGGCGTCGAGACGAGCGGCGCGATGCCCGAGGAGGCCGTGCGGATGCTGGTCGACCGGCCCTACCTGCTCCGGATCGCCCACACGGAGACCGGCCTGCCCCTGTTCCTGGCGGCCGTGCGCAGCCCGCAGCACTGACCCCGACCGGCCACGGCCCGGACCATTGACCCGGGCACCCGCCGCCAGTAGCGTGCGCACCACCCAACGGGTGAAACCGCATTCCCGCGGTACCCCAGCACGAGGAGGTGCTCCGTGGCGCTGTCGTTCCTCGACCGCGAGCACACGGTGGCCAGGCCCGGTTACAGCCGGTGGCTCATCCCGCCGGCGGCGCTCGCCATCCACCTGTGCATCGGCCAGGCCTATGCCACCAGCGTGTACAAGAACGCGCTGGTCGCCCACTTCGACACGAGCCTGACGGCGGTCGGCGTCATCTTCTCGATCGCCATCGTCATGCTCGGGCTCTCGGCGGCGGTGATGGGTACCTGGGTGGAACGGGTCGGGCCGCGGGCGGCGATGTTCACGTCGGCGTGCTTCTGGGCCTCGGGGTTCCTCGTCGGCGCGCTCGGCATCGCCACGTCGCAGCTCTGGCTGGTCTACCTCGGGTACGGCGTGATCGGCGGCATCGGGCTGGGCATCGGCTACATCTCGCCCGTGTCGACGCTGATCAAGTGGTTCCCCGACCGACCGGGCCTGGCCACGGGCATGGCGATCATGGGGTTCGGCGGCGGCGCGCTGGTGGCCTCTCCGTTGTCCCGGCAGCTCATGGCGGTCTACGACAGCGGCTACGACCCCTCCGACCCGACGTCCGTGGCCTCCGGCGGCGCCGTCACCTCGCTGTTCGTGACGCTGGGCATCGCGTACTTCCTGGTGATGATGCTCGGCGTGTTCACGGTCCGGGTCCCCGCGCCGGGCTGGACGCCCGCGGGTTTCGACGCGAGCGCCGTGGCGGCCAGGCCCATGGTGTCGACGGCGAACGTCTCGGCGGCGAACGCGATCAGGACCCCGCAGTTCTGGTTCCTGTGGACGGTGCTGTTCTGCAACGTGACGGCGGGCATCGGCATCCTGGAGCAGGCCGCGCCGATGATCCAGGACTTCTTCCGCGACGGCGCCACCTCCACGGTCGCCCCGGCGACGGCGGCGGGCTTCGTGGCGTTCCTGTCGCTGTTCAACATGGCCGGCCGGTTCGTCTGGTCGTCGACGTCGGACTTCATCGGCCGCAAGCCGACCTACGTCATGTACCTGGGCGTCGGCATGATCCTCTACGTGCTGCTGGCCACCGTGGGCAACCTCTCCACGGTGATCTTCGTGCTGGTGGCAGCGGTCATCATCTCGTTCTACGGCGGCGGCTTCGCCACCGCGCCCGCCTACCTGCGCGATCTGTTCGGCACGTTCCAGGTGGGTGCCATCCACGGCCGGCTGCTGACCGCGTGGTCCGCGGCGGGCATCGCCGGGCCGCTCATCATCAACGGTTTCCTCGACGCGCAGGGCACGCCGGGTGAGCTGGTCGCCGCCGACTACCGGCCCGCACTGTTCACCATGGTGGGCGTGCTGGCCGTCGGGTTCGTGGCCAACGCGCTGGTGCGGCCCGTCGCGGCGCGGTTCCACGAGCCCGCCGGCCCGGCCGGCGCGCTCGCCGAGGGGAAGGTGTGATCATGCCGGAGCAGCCTCCGCAGCAGGTCGGGAACCAGGTGCCGCGGCTCGTCGTCACGTGGCTGGTGGTGACCGTGCCGCTGGCGTACGGCCTGTTCGAGACGATCAAGGGCGTCGTCCCCCTCTTCACGTCCTGACCCCGGCGCCCGACGCCGTCCCGCTCACCGCACGCTCTCGGCCTCCAGGCCGCCGCGCACCGCCGCGAGGAGGTGCGCGAGGTGTGCGAGGTCGCCGTCGGGCACGCCGGTGCCCCGCAGCACCTGCGCGGCCTCGCGGTCGAGCGTGGGCAGCGCCTCGTCGAGCACCTGCCGCCCGGCGGGGGTGAGCTCGAGGAACGAGGAGCGGCCGTCCCCGGGGTTGGCGTGCCGGCGCACCAGGCCGTCCCGGACCTGCCGGTCGACGCCCTTGCTCGCCGCGCCCACGGTGATCCCGAGCCGCCGCACCACGTCGGAGACCCGGCAGTGCGGCACCGAGTCGACGGCGCGGAGCAGGTCCAGCCGGCCGAGCCCGTGGCCGTGGGCGGCCCGCAGCCGCGCGTCGAGCAGGGTGTAGAGCCGGACCTCGACCCGCACGAGGTCGTCGAGCAGCTGCGTGCCGTCGAGCCCGGCGCCTCGCGGAATAGATTCCGTGGAATCTTGTTTGGCTTCCATGGAATCTATTCTGACGCACGAGGGGACACCATGGACCAGACGTCGCTCGCCGAGCTCCGCACCTTCTACACGTCGTTCGGCCGGATGCCGCTACCGGACGGCACCCGGGTCACCGAGACCACGCTCGGCACCGTCCCGGCGCTGGACGTCCTGACGCCCGGCGACGACGCCGGCGTACTGCTCTACCTGCACGGCGGCGGCTACGTCGTCGGCGACGCGCGCACGGGGGTCCCGCTGGCCGCCGCGCTCGCCTCCCGGGCGGGGCTGCGCACCGTGTCGGTCGACTACCGCCTCGCCCCCGAGCACCCGTTCCCCGCCGCCGCCGACGACGGCCTGGCGGCGTACCGCGCCCTGCTGGCCGGCGCCGACCCGGCGCGTGTCGTCCTGGCGGGCGACTCGGCGGGCGGCGGCCTCGCCCTGGCCACGGTGCTGGCCGCCCGCGACGCCGGGCTCCCGCTGCCTGCCGCGGTCGCCACCTTCTCCGGCTGGTTCGACCTGACGCTGTCCGGCGCCAGCCTGACCGGCAAGGAGAGCGTCGACCCGATCTTCGACGCCGCCGACATCCGCGGGTACGCGGCCACCTACCTGCCCGACGCCGACGCCGCCCGCGACCCCCTGGCCAGCCCGGTGCTCGCCGACCTGCGCGGTCTGCCGCCGCTCCTGCTCCAGGTGGGCTCCGCCGAGGTGCTGCTCGACGACAGCACGCAGCTCGCCGCCCGGGCCGCGGCCGCGGACGTCGAGGTGACGCTGGAGGTGTACCCGGGCAGCGCGCACGTGTTCCAGCACCACCACGCCACCGACCCGACGGCGGAGCGCGCCATGGACGTCGCGGCGGCGTTCCTGGCCCGCCACTCGGGCCGGGCCTGAGCGGCGCGGGCCGCGCGTGGTACATCTTGGACCAGGTAGGGCCGCGACCACGTGGCTAGCGTGTCCGGCATGAGCAACCCCGTGGTGCAGCGCCTGATCGGCGCCCTGAACAGCCGCGACCTCGACGCGGTGACCGCCTGTTTCGGTCCGGACTTCGTGAGCGAGTGGCCGGCCCACCCGGGCCGGGACTTCCAGGGGCCGGAGCTCGTGCGCCGGAACTGGCAGATGATCTTCACGACCTCGCCGGACATCGTGATCGCGATGACGAACGCGGTCGAGGTGGGTGACGAGGTGTGGGGCGAGTGGCACTACACCCGGGCTGCCGGGCAGGACCTGCGCGGCGTCATCGTCGTCACCGTGCGTGACGGCCTGATCCGCCGGTCGCGCTTCTACATGGAGCCGGTCGACGCGGCCGACGCCCCGGTCGCGGGGGGACCACGGCTCGCCCGCGACTGACAGAATCGGGCCGTGCGCACGGACGACGACTTCGGAACCGCCCTCCGGGGCCTGCGACGCCGGGTCACCCCGGACGAGGTCGGGGTGCCGGCGTCGTTGCCCGCCGTCCGGCGCGTGCCCGGCCTGCGCCGCGACGAGCTCGCGGGCCTCGTCGGCATCTCCGAGGAGCACGTGAAGCGGCTGGAGCAGGGGCGGCGTCGGCCCTCGCCGGGTGTGGTCGACGCGCTCGCCCGGGCACTGCGGCTCACGCCGGCGGAGCACACCCGGCTGCGTGCGCTGGCGGGGTTCGCCGCCACCCCCGAGGCGGACGGCCGGGTGCCGCGCGAGATCACGGAGACGGCGCGCCGGATGCTGGACCGGCTGACCGAGGTGGCGGTCTGCGTCTGCGACGCGACCTGGACGGTGCTGGCCGCGAACGAGCTCTGGCACTCGGACGTCTGCACGGTGCCGGACGCCCCGGGGCGCGACCGGAACGTGGTCTGGCGCGCCTTCACGGAGACCGGCCCGTCGGTGTTCCGGGTGCCCGAGAAGCTGGCCGGCTTCCGTGCCACGGTCGTGGCCGAGCTGCGTGACGCGGCACGCCGCTACCCGGCCGACGCCGAGCTGTCGTCGATGATCGCCGACCTGCGCGACCGAAGCCCTGAGTTCGTCCGGCTCTGGGACGCTCCACCCAGCCCGGGCGGTCACGCGGACCGGCTCCGGGTGCCGAGCCCGGTCCACGGCCACCTCGATCTCGACCTGGACGTGCTGACCCTCGGCCCGGGCGACCTGCGCGTCGTCGTGTACACCGCGTCCGCGGCGGACGAGGCCGAGGACATCCGGTCTGATACATCACAGAGGGCTGTTTCGGGCATCGTGGGGTGACTTTCGCCGAGCGTCGAACGTCGTCGCGCGCGCGAGGCACCCGTACCAGGGTTCGTGGTGTTCCGCGCAGCGTCCGGCACGGGGTCGGGTGCTCGTCGCGGGGCAGGACGGAACGAACCGATGACACCTCAGAAGCGTGCAGTCGCCGCGCTGTCAGGGCTGCTGATGGCGCTGTTGTGCGCCCTCGGCGGCGCCCAGGCGGCCCAGGCCGCAGGCGACGCCACGACGAACGGCACCCGCGTCACGAACGTCCCTGCGCAGGACCGCACCCTGGTCCTGCCTCCCGCTCCCACCGAGACCTCGGCCCGTGGTGACCGCGGAGCCCTGGCGGTCCCGTCCATCAGCCCGTCGGTGACGGTCTCCTACGCCAACCCCGGCCAGCAGTACGGCTGCGAGTACGGCACGATGTGCGCCTGGGCCTGGGACACCAGCCAGAACAAGTGGAAGATCTTCCACCTGTACAACTGCCGCACCTACACGCTCTACAACTGGGTCGGCGACGGTGGGTGGGACAACAACCAGACCACAGGCACCGTCGCCCGCTTCTACGGCTCGAACGGCTCGACGCAGGTCCTCGACCCGTCGACGGCGTTCGAGCGCCGGCACCCCGAGAGCTGGGACCCGGTGTACTTCATCCGGAACTGCTGAGGCAGACGTGTCAGCCGGTGATCGGAGCCCGCGCCATGGCTCCGGTCACCGCAGCCGGTCCGCCCGCGTGTAGACGTTCATCGAGTCGCCGCGCACGAACCCCAGCAGCGTCACACCGGCCTCCTCGGCCAGGTCCACCGCCAGCGTGGACGGCGCCGAGATCGCCGACAGCACCGGGATGCCGGCCCGCGCGGCCTTCTGCACCAGCTCGAACGACGCCCGCCCGCTGACCTGGAGCACCGTCCCGGCAGCGGGCAGGGCGCCGTCGCGCAGCGCCGCGCCGACCACCTTGTCGACGGCGTTGTGCCGCCCCACGTCCTCCCGCACGTACAGCGGCTCGCCGTCCGCGGTGAACAGACCCGCGGCGTGCAGCCCGCCGGTCCGGTCGAAGGCGCGCTGGCGCTCGCGCAGCAGGCCGGGCAGGTCCGCGATCACCTCGGGACGCACCGTGACGGAGTCGTCCGCGACCGGCCAGCGCAGGCCCGCGAGCACCTCCACCACCGTGTCCGACCCGCAGACCCCGCACGCGCTCGTCGTCGCGAAGGCCCGGGGCCGCGGGGGCTCGACGCCGCGCGCGAGCGCCACCTCCACCGTGTTGTCCTCGTCGGGGCACAGCCGCATGGCCGCGATGTCCTCCCGCGCGGCCACCGCGCCCTCGGAGACCAGCCACCCGGCCACCAGGTCGAAGTCGTGACCGGGGGTCCGCATGGTCACGGTCAGGGTCTCGGCGTCCGCCCCGCTACCCGGTGGCATCCCGCCCACGGGCACCACCGGCCGCGGCCCTACGGGCACCACCGGCCGCACGGCACCGACCACCCCGGCCGGGCGTCCGACCGGCCCTGCCGGGCGTCCGACCGGCCCTGCCGGGCGTCCGACCGGCCCTGCCGGGCGTCCGACCGGCCCTGCCGGGCGTCCGGCCGCCCCGGCCGGCACGACCGGGGCGCGTGACCGCGCCACCGCAGCGACCAGCCGCACCATCAGCGGTTCCTCGACGGCGAGCGTGTCCGGGCGCTCCGCACGGACACCCTCGCGGACGCGCACCACGCGCCGCCGGTCGGTGACGACTCCCATGCGGCCAGTCTCGCATCCACCGGTCCCGATATGTCCACCACCGCGCCCCGCCGGGTTCGGCCCCCTGCACTGTGCAGCCCGCAAGATCGGCCCCCTGTGCCGCGCAGCCGCCGGGGCTCGGTCCCCCCTGCGCTGCGCACCTCACGAGATCGGTCCCCTGCGCCCCACGGCCCGACGAGATCGGTCCCCCGCACCCCCGCACCCCACGAGATCGGTCCCCCGCACCCCCGCACCCCACGAGATCGGTCCCCCGCACCCCCGCACCCCACGAGATCGGTCCCCCGCACCCCACAACCCCACGAAATCGGTCGTTTGCCTCGAGATCGGTCCATCGATGGACCGATCTCGAGGCAAACGACCGAACACCCCGCCCGCAGCCGTGCTGCAGACCGAACACGCCACCCGAACACGCGCATCAGACCGAACACGCCGCCCGCAACCACGCAGCACACCGCCCCCCACCCAAACCCACACACCAGACCAAACACCCCACCCGCAACCACGCAGCACACCGGCCCCCACCCAAACCCACACACCACACCAACCCCCCCCACCCAAACCCACGCACCAGACCGACATCCCCCACCCTCCACACCCGGGTGAAACCGGCGTAGGGTCGGGCAGGTGACCGACGTGAGCGACGAGGCCCGCACCGATACCCCCGAGAAGACCTTGCGCATCGGTCCGCCCAAGACCAGCGCCGCCGGGGTGCCCGGGGTGGTGCACGGCCTGGCCCACGTGCTCGACGAGGCGGGTGTCGCGCGCGGTCTGCGCACCCTGCCGATCCTGAACCAGCACGGCGGCTTCGACTGCCCCGGGTGCGCCTGGCCCGAACCGGGCAAGCCGCACGTCGCCGAGTTCTGCGAGAACGGCGCCAAGGCCATCGCCGAGGAGGCCACCAAGCAGCGCGCCGACGCCGCGTTCTTCGCCGAGCACCCGATCTCGGAGCTGGCCACCTGGACCGACCACCGGCTGGGCAAGTCGGGCCGGCTCACGGAGCCGATGCTGCGCGACGAGGGCTCCGACCACTACCGCCCGGTGTCCTGGGACGAGGCGCTCGACCTCGTGGCCACCGAGCTACGCGGTCTCGACTCACCGGACCAGGCTGCGTTCTACACCTCGGGCCGCACCAGCAACGAGGCCGCGTTCGTCTACCAGCTCCTGGCACGCAAGCTCGGCACCAACAACATGCCCGACTGCTCCAACATGTGCCACGAGTCGTCCGGCACGGCGCTGACGGAGACGCTCGGCATCGGCAAGGGCAGCGTCTCGCTGGAGGACATCACCGACCACGCCGACCTGATCGTCGTCGTCGGCCAGAATCCCGGGACCAACCACCCGCGCATGCTCACCGCCCTGGAGCACGCCAAGGACCGCGGGGCGCGGATCGTCGCGATCAACCCGCTGCCCGAGGCCGGCCTGCAGACCTTCAAGAACCCGCAGCGCGTGCGCGGCGTCGTCGGGCCGGGCACCCGGCTCGCCGACCGGTTCCTCCAGGTGCGCCTGGCCGGCGACCTCGCCCTCTTCCAGGCCGTCAACCGCCTCCTCCTCGAGGCCGACGACGACGCCCGCACCGCCGGCCACCCCGGCGTGCTGGACCACGAGTTCATCGCCGAGCACACCTCCGGCTTCGAGCATGCGGCGGCCGCCTGGCGCGCCCTCGACTGGGCCGACATCGACGCCGCCACCGGCCTGGACCGCAGCGAGATCGAGGCGTTCGTCGGTGACGTGCTCGAGGCGAAGAACGTCATCGTCTGCTGGGCGATGGGCCTGACCCAGCACAAGCAGTCGGTGGCGACCATCCGCGAGGTGGTGAGCTTCCTGCTGCTGCGCGGCAACGTCGGCCGGCCGGGCGCGGGCGCCTGTCCCGTGCGCGGGCACAGCAACGTGCAGGGTGACCGCACCATGGGCATCTGGGAGCGGCCCACCGGAGCGTTCCTCGACGCGCTGGGCACGGAGTTCGGCTTCGAGCCGCCGCGCGCCCACGGGTACGACGTCGTCGACACCGTCCGGGCGCTGCGTGACGGGCACCTGCGGGTGTTCATGGCGGTGGGCGGCAACTTCGCCGCCGCCACGCCGGACAGTGCCGTCACCGAGGCCGCGCTGCGGGACGTCCCGCTCACCGTGCACGTGTCGACCAAGCTGAACCGCTCGCACGTGCTGCCCGGCAGGCGGTCGCTGGTGCTGCCGTGCCTCGGGCGCACCGAGCGGGACACCACGGGCGGGCGGGAGCAGGTCGTGACCGTCGAGGACTCGATGAGCGTGGTGCACACCTCGCGGGGCCGGCTCGCGCCGGCGTCGGCCGCGCTGCGCAGCGAGCCCGCGATCCTCTGCGACCTGGCGCGCCGCGTGCTCGGGCCGGACGACCCGACGCCCTGGGAGGAGTTCGCCGCCGACTACGCGCGCATCCGCGACTCCATCTCCCGCGTGATCCCCGGCTTCGAGGACTTCGAGCGCCGCGTGGCCGAGCCGGGCGGGTTCGTGCTGCCCCACCCGCCACGCGACGCCCGGGTGTTCCCGACCGTCACCGGCAAGGCGAACTTCACCGTCAACGAGCTCGAGGTGGCCCGGGTGCCGGAGGGGCGCCTGCTGCTCCAGACCGTGCGCTCGCACGACCAGTTCAACACCACCGTCTACGGCCTCGACGACCGGTACCGCGGTGTGAAGAACGGGCGGCGCGTCGTGTTCGTCCACCCGGACGACCTGGCCGCCGGCGGGTTCGCCGACGGCGACACGGTGAACCTGATCAGCGAGTGGCCGGGCGCGGACGGCCAGATCGACGAGCGCCGCGCGGAGGGCTTCCGCGCCGTCTCGTTCCCGACGGCGCGCGGCTGCGCGGCGGCGTACTTCCCGGAGACCAACGTGCTGGTCCCCCTGGACCACACGGCGGAGGGCAGCAATACCCCGGCGTCGAAGTCGGTGGTCGTCCGCCTGGAGCCCGCCCGTTGAGTGCGGGATATTCGCCTTCCTGGCACACGAAAAAGGGCGAATATCCCGCACTCGACGGTCACGGCGCGAGGTGGAAGACCGGCCAGGCCAGCTCCGTCCGCCACGCCGCGGGATCCGGGGTGTCGGACGGCGTGACGAGGTAGGTCTCCTGCACCGGGCCGTCCAGCGCGAGGGCGTGCTCGACCACCCAGGCGCCGAGCCGGCCGTACGTGACGTCGATGTCGTCGTGCGGTCCGTGGTGCACGACGACGGCGAGCTCCACGGCGGGCAGCTCGACAGGACGCACCCGGCCGCGCTCCGGCGGGTCCGCGACGGGACGGTAGACCAGGACCGGACCACGACCGTCGCTGAACAGCTCGTTGGCGTAGTGCCCGCCCGCCGGTCCGAGCCGTTCGTGCCCGGCGACGGCGGCGTCCAGCTCGGCCGTCGCGTTGGCGTACCAGACCAGCACCTCGTCGTGCGCCACGACACCGGAGATCGCCGCGACCGTGCGGGCCGGCTCCGAGCGCAGCACCACCTCCGGGGCCGGCGACGGCGCCAGGAGCTGTCGCAGCGAGGCGACGGCGGACCGGGTGCGGTCCAGCTCGGCCTCCAGCCGGCGCAGGTGGGCGGAGACCAGCTCGGCCCGCTCACCGGCGTCGGGCGTGGCGAGGATCTGCCGCACCTCGGCGAGCGGCACGTCCAGCTCACGCAGGCGGTGGATGACCTGGGCGGGCGGGATCTGCGCGCTCGTGTAGTAGCGGTAGCCGCTGACCGGGTCGACCCGGTCCGGCTCCAGCAGACCGGACTCGTGGTACCGGCGCAGGGTGCGCACGCTCAGGTGGGTGAGCTCGGCGAACTCGCCGATGGTCAGGCCTCGGGTCACGGCACCACTGTGCACCCTTCCCCCGGGGGGAGGGTCGACCGGGACCAGGGACCGCTTGACCCTCTCCCTGCGGGAGACACCAGCCTGGCGGTATGCACACCACGCACGACACCGAACGGCCGGCCATACCCATCGACGACCGACTCGACGGCCGGCGAGCCCTGGTCACCGGCGGCAGCAGGGGCACCGGCGCGGCCGTCGCCCGTCGGCTCCGCGCGGCGGGCGCCACGGTGCTGGCCGTCGCCCGCACCGCACCCGAGCCGCAGCCGGACTCCCCCGGCTTCATCGCGGCCGACCTCACCACCCCGGAGGGTACGGCCCTGGTCACGGACCACGTCGCGGAGCACCTGGGCGGTGTGGACGTCCTGGTGCACACGCTCGGCGGTTCCCGGTCACCGTCGGGCGGCTTCGCGGCCCTGTCGGACGGGCACTGGGCGGACGAGCTGAGCCTGAACCTGCTGTCCGCGACCCGGCTGGACCGTGCCCTGCTGCCCGGCATGATCGCCGCCGGCGGAGGTGCCGTGGTCCACGTCTCCTCGATCCAGCGCAGGATGCCGCTGCACGCCGCCACGCTCGGCTACGCGGCGGCCAAGGCCGCCCTCACGACGTACAGCAAGGGACTCGCCACCGAGGTGGCCCCGCACGGGGTCCGCGTCAACGTGGTCTCCCCGGGGTTCATCCGCACGTCGAGCGCACAGGCGCTGGTCGAGCGGCTGTCGGCGGGGCAGGAGATCAGCCGCGAGGAGGCCCTGGACCAGCTCATGGACTCGCTGGGCGGCATCCCGCTCGGCCGCCCGAGCGATCCCGCGGAGGTCGCGGAGCTCGTCGCCTTCCTCGTCAGCGACCGGGCAGCGGCCATCACCGGCGCCGAGCACACCATCGACGGCGGCACCGTACGCACGGTCGGCTGACGCCGCCGTCCGACACCCACCACCACGAGAGGAACCACCATGGACACATCCCCCGGCCCGACGGCCGACACCACCGACCTGCCCACCGACCTGGCCGCCGACCTGCCCGCCGTCCTGGCCGCGCACCTCGCCGCGCACGAGGCCCGCGACGCCGAGCGCGAGCTGGAGTGCTACGCCGACGACGCCGTCGTCACCGACGACGGGAACACGTACCGCGGGCGCGCCGAGATCCGCGCATGGGTCGGCCGGGCGGCCAGCGAGTACACCTTCACGAGCGAGCTGACCGCCGTCCGCCAGGACGACGAGGAGCACTGGACCGCCGTCCGCCACCTGGAGGGCGACTTCCCGGGCGGCGTCGTCGACCTGAGCTACCGCTACACCCTGGACGCCGGCCGCATCGCAGAGCTCCTCATCACCCCCTGACGACAGGTGAGTGCTGGATATCTGCCCTTTTGACACGCCGGAAAGGGCAGATATCCAGCACTCAACGCAGCACGGCGGGAGTCAGTGCGAGACCGCCTTCTCCGCGCCCGCGCCCGTCAGGGACCGGACCTCCATCTCGGCGTACTTCTCCGGGTGCGACCGCTCCTTGCTCAGGTAGGTGCCGACGATGCCGAGCACGAACGCGAGCGGGATCGTCACGATGCCCGGGTTGTCGAGCGGGAACCAGTGGAAGTCGATGTCCGGGTTGCTGATCATCGACTTGCTCAGCCCGGTGACCGGGTCGGCGGGCTTCCCGGAGACCACCGGGGAGAAGATGATCAGCACGACGGTCGAGATCAGGCCGCCGTAGATGCTCCACAGGGCGCCGGACGTGTTGAACCGCTTCCAGAACAGCGAGTAGATGATGGTCGGCAGGTTGGCCGACGCCGCGACACAGAACGCCAGCGCCACGAGGAACGCGATGTTCTGGCCGTTGGCGAAGATGCCACCGAGGATCGCGATGATGCCGATCACGACCACCGTCCAGCGGGCCACGCGAACCTCCCCGTCGGCCGACACCTGCCCCTTCTTGATGACGGAGGCGTAGATGTCGTGGGAGAAGCTGGCCGCCGCGGTGATGGTGAGGCCGGCCACGACGGCGAGGATGGTCGCGAACGCGACCGCCGCGATGATGCCGAGCAGGATCTCCCCGCCGAGCTCGAACGCGAGCAGCGGCGCGGCGGAGTTCTGCCCGCCGGGTGCCGCGAGGATCGTCTCCGGGCCCACCAGCGCACCGGCCCCGTACCCGAGCACCAGGGTGAACAGGTAGAAGATGCCGATCAGCCAGATCGCCACGACCACGGACTTGCGGGCCTCCTTGGCCGACGGCACGGTGTAGAAGCGCATGAGCACGTGCGGCAGGCCGGCGGTGCCGAGCACCAGGGCCAGGGCGAGGGACAGGAAGTCCAGCTGCGACAGCGCCGACGCGCCGTACTGCAGGCCGGGCTCCAGGATCGCCTCACCGTTCTCGCCGGCCATGTTCACGGCCTCCTGCATGACGGCGGACAGGTTGAAGCCGTAGAGCGCGAGCACCCAGATCGTCATGGCGCCGGCGCCCACGATGAGCAGCGCCGCCTTGATGATCTGCACCCATGTGGTGCCCTTCATGCCGCCCACCAGCACGTACAGGATCATCAGGGCGCCCACGACGGCGATGACGACGCCCTGGCCGGCCTTGTCCGTGATGCCGAGCAGCAGGGCCACGAGGCCGCCCGCGCCGGCCATCTGAGCCAGCAGGTAGAAGAACACCACCGCGAGGGTGGACAACGCCGCGGCCATCCGGATCGGCCGCTGCTTGAGGCGGAACGACAGCACGTCGGCCATCGTGAACTTACCGGTGTTGCGCAGCAGCTCGGCCACGAGCAGCAGGGCGACGAGCCACGCCACGAGGAAGCCGATGGAGTACAGGAAGCCGTCGTACCCGTTGACGGCGATGGCGCCGGCGATGCCGAGGAAGCTCGCCGCCGACAGGTAGTCGCCCGCGATCGCCGTGCCGTTCTGCGTGCCGGTGAAGCTGCGCCCGCCGGCGTAGAAGTCCGCCGCGCTCTTGTTCTGCCGCGACACCCGGAAGACGATGATGAGGGTGACCACGACGAACCCGGCGAAGATGCCGATGTTGATCCAGGTGTTGCCGACGTTCGTGGCCGCGGCTGCCATGACGGTCCCGTTCACAGCTGGCCCTCCTCGATCTCCTCGCGCAGGGCCTGCGCCCGGGCGTCGAACTTGTTGTTGGCCCACCGCGCGTAGAGCGTGGTGATCACGAACGTGGACACGAACTGGAGCAGCCCGAAGACGAGCCCGACCGTGATGGTGCCGGCCACCCGGATGCTCATGAACTCGTGCGCGTACGTGCTCATGAGCGCGTACAGCAGGTACCAGACCAGGAACAGCGCGGTCATGGGGAAGACGAAGTTGCGGAACGCCCTGCGGAGACTCTGGAACTCGTCCGATCGCTCGACGCGTTGGTAATCGGTTTCTACAGGCCCTGAAGCCTCTACGTCACTCATGACGCCTCCATTGGCTCATGGGGGCGCGCGCTCTGCCCGCGGCCCGGTGCGCTCTTCGCACCCGTGGCCCAATGTGCCGCACATCACATGGTCGGGGCAAACAGATCACACGGTGGGTTTACCGACTTGACCAACTCGTTATATCCCAGCGGTCAGCACGGGCCATCCCGGGAAACGGGCAGGTCAGCGCCGCACGTACGTGAGGTCCGTGATCTCGCGCCCGGCCTGGTGCGCCTTGCGCTCGAACCCGGTCAGCACGCGCCGCTCGAACCGGGGAGCCCGGCCGCCGGGACCGTGGACGTTGCCCAGGTGCTCGTCGGCGTCGAGCACCTCGATCATCTGCTCCGCGTACTCCGCCCAGTCGGTCGCCAGCCGCAGCGTCCCGCCTGGTCGCAGCACCCGTGCCGCGAGCGCGCCGAACTCGGCGGTGACCAGGCGGCGCTTGTGGTGCCGCGACTTGTGCCACGGGTCGGGGAAGAAGACCCAGAGCTCGTCCACCGCCCCGGCCCCGACGGTCGTGGCCAGCAGCTCCGCGGCGTTGGCCTGCACGAGCCGCAGGTTGGGCAGCCCCTGTCGCCCCTGGGCGGCACCGGCCCGCTCGGCCGCCGCGATCGTGTGGGCCAGGCCGGGCTGGTACACCTCGACGGCGAGGTAGTCCCGCTCGGGATCGGTGGCGGCAGCCTCGACGACGGCGTCGCCCATCCCCGAGCCGATCTCCACGACCAGCCCGGCCGTGCGGCCGAACACCGCCGCCGGGTCCAGCACGAATCCCGGGTCCACGGAGGTGCGTGCGATCGCGCGGGGCACGTCGATCAGGTAGGCATCGTGCCGGTCGTCCCACAGCCGCTTCTGCCGGTCCGTGAGCCGGCCCGAACGGCGCACGAACGACACCGGCTTGGTCCGGAAGCCCGCCAGCTCGGCACGGCGGGCGGCGTCGGGCCGCTCCGGGTCACCGTGCTGGGGGGCGGCGTCGGACGGGGAGGGTACGGGCTGACTCACAGCGAAATCGTACGAGGTGCCGCCGACACGTTGCGCATCCGCAAGGATTCGCGCCCCGCCGCGCGACCCCGCGCGCACACCCGGCAGGCTGGGCACAGCCACCTCACCCCGCAGAGCCAGGAGCCGCGTCATTCGTCCGCTCACCGACGACAAGGCGTTCCGCCCCCTCCTCCCTGACGACCTCTGATCGGAAGCACCATGACCGACCACGCCCCCGGGTCGCGCGTCGAGCTCGACGGGCGGCGCGTCGTCGTCGACCTGTCCGACGTCGACCGCGACCGGCTCACGACGATGGCGGCGCGCAGCGGTGTCAGCGGGCCCGAGCTCGTGCTCGGGTGGATCCGGCGCGGGCTCCTCGGCCCGGCACGGGACGGCCGGGCCCGGGACTGGCCGGCCGACCGGGGCGCCCAGCAGGCCCGGGACGTCGAGGCCGACAGGCACGCCCGGCGGGCCCACGACGTCGAGGCCGACAGGGGCGCCCGGCGAGCCCGGGACGTCGACGTCGCCCGGCAGGCGGACGAGGCCTTCCGCGGACTGCTCGGCGGCCCGGACCACACGGACTGACACCGGGCGCGAGCCGGCCGTGGGGAGCACGCGGCCCGCAGGGCTCAGCCTGCGCCCACCTCCGCCTCCAGCATCGCGACGGCCTCGGCCGGTTCGAGGTCCCGGACCAGCACCCGCAGGGTCAGCCCGTCCGCGAGCGCCAGCAGCCGCCGGGCCTGCGTCAGCGCCGCGTCGGGGTGCACGCCGCGGTGCGCGCCGATCAGTCGCGCGCACTCGTCCTCGGCACCACGCCGGGCCTCGGCCAGCACCTGGCGGACGGCGTCGTCGTTGATGGACTTGGCCACGTAGGCGTACCAGACGCTGACGCCCACGCGGCCGCCGTCGTCCCGGGGGATCTGCTGGCTCACGATGTGCAGCAGCCGCTCGCGGGGCGTGGCGCCCGCGGTCTCGAGGTAGCCGCCGTACGCGTTGTCGACCAGTGCGGTGCAGCCGGCCAGGACGAGGGCCTCCTTGGTGCCGAAGTAGTGCTGGATCCGCCCCATGGAGACGCCAGCCGCCGCGGCGACGTGGCGCAGGCTGACGCCCTCGATGCCGTGCTCGGCGATCACCAGCCAGAGCGCGACGACGATCTGGCTCCGGCGCTCTTCATGGTCGACGACTCTGGGCATGCGTGGAGTTTAGCAATACGATCGCATCGGAACCTGTTACGATGCGATCGTATTGCAACACCGTCCGAGGGAGACCCGATGCACACCGGAACTACGCGCCGCCGCTGGCCCGTCGTCCTGCTCGCCGTGGTCGCGGCGGTCTCGACCGGCGGGCTCGTGCTGCTCGTCGCGGCGAGCGGCCCCGGCGTCGGCCACTTCCGCACGCCGGAGGGGCGCCAGGCCTACGAGGAGGCGTACACGGCCGCGATGGCGGGCCTGCCCGGCCCCACCGCGACGCACGACGTCGAGACCAGCTTCGGCACGGTGCGGGCCTACGC
Organism: Promicromonospora sp. MS192; assembly: GCF_049532985.1. Classification (GTDB taxonomy): domain Bacteria; phylum Actinomycetota; class Actinomycetes; order Actinomycetales; family Cellulomonadaceae; genus Promicromonospora. Next base: position 3,468,123 of record NZ_CP186693.1, read on the forward strand.
CTGGACGAGCGCCGAGCACCCCGACGCCACGCCCGTGGTGCTGCTGCCGGGCCGGTCCGCCGCCGTACCCATGTGGGGCGAGAACCTGCCGGACTACATCGGGCACCGCACCGTCTACGCCTTCGACACGCTGGGCGACACCGGGATGTCCGTGCAGACGGTGCCCCTGGACGGCATCGCCGACTCGGCCCGCTGGGTCGACGAGGCCATGGCAGAGCTGGGTATCGAGCGTGCCCACCTCGTCGGGCACTCGCAGGGCGGCGGGCTGGCCGCGGCCGTCGCGGTGCGGTACCCCGGCCGGCTCGCGAGCCTCACGCTGCTGGAGCCGGTGCTGACGCTGGGGATGATGCCGCTGTCGACCATCCTGGTGTCGATCCCGGCGTCGCTGCCGTTCGTCCCGGAGTCGTGGCGCGAGGCCGCACTGAACCGCATCGGCGGGGTCGAGCCGGACGAGGTGGACCCGGACGACCCGCTGGCCCGGCTCATCACGCAGGGCTCCCGGCACTTCGGCTCCGGTTCGCTGCCCAACCCGGTGCTCCTGACCGACGACGAGCTGCGCGGCCTGCCCATGCCGGTCTACGTGGCGATCGCGAGCGACTCGTCGCTGGCCGGCGGCGACGCGGCGGCCGAGAAGGCGGAGCTGATCCCGGATGCCCAGGTCACGGTGTGGCCGAACACGACCCACTCGCTCCCGATGCAGGTGGCGACCGACCTGGACGCGGAGCTGGAGCGCTTCTGGGCCGCCCACCCGTAGGTGAGCGCGGGGTTAGTGGCGCTCTGAGCGTTCAGAACGCCACTAACCCCGCGTTCACCCGGCCAGGCGCTCCACGACCCACCACAGCGCCACCGCCGCGATCGCCGCGCAGCCCGCTCCCAGCACCCAGCGGGACGCGCGCGGCGCCCGGACCCGCAGCAGCACCAGCAGCGGGAACACCACCGCGATGAGGCCGAGCTGCACCGCCTCGATGCCCACGTTGAAGGACAGCAGCGACAGCAGCAGCGTCCACGACCAGGCGGCGTCGATCCCGAGCGCGCCCGCGAACCCGACGCCGTGCACCAGCCCGAACACGAACACCACGGGCAGCCGCCAGCGGTCCCAGACGGTCGGCGCCTCACGCGTCCCGGCCGGCCCGCGCCAGCGCAGCGCGTCACGCACCGGTCGGCCGGCACTGCTGCCCGGCACGGCGCCCGCAGCGACGGCGAGCGCGGGGACCCCGAGCCCGCCGTCGCGCCCCCGCCGGATCAGCACCAGGTCCACCACCGCCACCACCGCTATCGACGCCGCGATCACCGGCTCCACCACGATCGCCGGCACGGACACCACGCCGAGCGCCGCGAGGAGGAACGTCACGGAGTGCGCCACGGTGAACGCCGTCGCCGTCCAGACGACGTCACGCAGGCGGCGGGCGCCGATCAGCAGCGCCAGCAGGAACAGCACGTGGTCCACGCCGAACAGCAGGTGCTCCCCGCCCAGCACGAAGAACTCCCCGACCTGCCTGAGCAGGCGGTGCTCCCCCGTGGTCAGGGTAGGCGATGCCGCGGTCAGCACCGCGGAGCCCTCCTCGCCGTCGAGCGCGTACGCCACGATCGTCTCGGTCGAGTGCACGAACGACTCCGCGTCCGGGAACAGGGCGCTCGAGATCTCGTGCACCCCCTCGGGGCCGCCGTCGCACGCGAACGTGTAGGTCAGCGAGGCGTACGCCCGCTCGCCGCGCTCCACCACGTCCACGGACCCGAGCGCGGGAGCGCACGGCTCGCCGTCGTAGGCGACGGCGAAGCGGTCGGTGACGTACCCGTCCACCTCGGTCTCGTGCTCGTCGAGCTGCGCGAGCTGCTCGTCCCGCCCGGTCGCCTCGTACGCCTCGGCGCGCAGCCACGCGGACTTCATGAGCAGGTCGTACTCGAGGTCCAGCACGGCCGTGACGTCCGGCCCGCCGCCCTCCGCACCGGAGGACGACGACGCCGTGGTCACCTCCGCGTACACGTCGCTGGTCGCGTCGTGCGCCCAGGCGGCCGGCCCCACGGCGGGGCTGCTCACGACTGCGAGCAGCCCCGCCAGGGCCAGCGAGCGGCGCAGTCTCAACGCCGCGCCGTGGTGAAGTACGCCGGCGACGCCGTCGCCGTGCCGCCACCCGGGGTGCGGGCCGTGACGAACCAGGCGTACGTGCGGTCCGGCTTGAGGCCGGTCCAGCGGACCGAGGCGACCTCACCGGAGGCCACCGTGTCCCGGCCGATCTCGTCCACCGGGTCGTACAGCACCACGGAGTCGGTGCTGAACGACGTGGTGCGGGAGGTCAGGTCGACCGGCAGCACCATGTTGTCCTCCCGCCCGTCGTACCGGTGCTCGGTGTCGTACTCCGTGGCACCGAACTCGCCCAGCAGCGGCGAGTAGGTGTCGATGGACACCTCGCCGCGGTCGACGTCGAACTGCAGCATGCGGAAGAACGACGCACCGAACTGGAGCTGGTCGGCGGGGTCGTACCCGCCGATCTCGGTGAGGCCGAGCTGGCCGGCGGACACCGTGTAGAACTGGTAGTCCGCGAGGAGCTCGACCACACCGCCGCCGATGTCGCCGACCACGGGCGGGCGCACGTTGGTGCCCACGCCGTGCCGGTGCCCGGCCAGCACCATGAACACGTTCGGGTTGTCCTTGACGAGCAGGTTGTACAGCAGCGGCCCGTCGGACCCGCCGAAGTTGGCCCCGCGCCCGTCGGGCGACGTGGACGGCTCCAGGTAGTCGTGCGTCAGCAGGATGCCGTTGCGGTCGGAGTACCGGTCGAAGATCGACGCGGCCCACTCCGCCTCGTCGCGCGTCACGCCGTAGGACAGGCCCACCACCACGAAGTCCAGGCCGCCGGCCGAGAACAGGTCGTAGTGGTTCTCGTTCGAGCCGGGCTCCATGACGCCGCCGTACGACGCGTCCGCCCAGTCCTCGGACAGCGCCTCGTACCGGTCCGGCCCGAAGTACTCGTTGTAGAGCGTCGGGTCGGTGCCGGACTGGTTGTCGTGGTTGCCCGCGACCACGCCGTTCGGGATGCCCGCGGCGTCGATGCGGTCCTGGGCCTGGGAGGCGAACTCGAACTCACCGATGACCTGCTCCTCCATCTCGGGCGGGAACGCCCGGATGTTGTTCTCGATGATGTCGCCGGTGTGGGCCACATACGCGATCTTGCGCTCGTCCGCGTTGTCCACGATCCAGTCCATGACGCCGTTGTAGCCCTGCGCCCAGACGGCCCGCTCCTCGGCGGTCTCCTGCTCCACGGCACCCTCGGTCAGGTACTGGGTGTCCGTGTAGTGCACCATCGAGAAGTCGTAGGCGTCCGGGTCCTCGAACCGGTCCTTGTCGCCGGCGTCGATGTCGTCGGCGAAGGGGTCCTCGCCGGTGACCATCGCGTGCACCGTGCCCCGGTCCACGTAGTCGCGGGTCACGGTGCCCTCCAGCACCGTCTGCCCCTCGACGGCGCCGCGCGCCGAGGCGACCACGTCCCAGGCGTCCGTCTCCGGGTTCCAGGCCCGCAGGCTGACCAGGCGGGCCGGGTCGGCCGTGCCCTCCCAGCGCAGCACCGGCGCCTCGACGCGGCCGCGGACCGGCACGTCGAACCGCTGGTAGGTCACGTCGGCGGAGTCCGGCGAGTCCACGGACCGGCCGTCGCCGGGCTCCAGCCCCTTGGTACCGAGCTTGCGCTGACCGCGCACGTCCAGCGTCGTCGGCACGTCGGCCGACTCACCCTGCCAGGCCCGGTTCGGCGTGAGGATCTCGGCGGCCGAGAAGCGTGCGGTGACGTCGCCGCCGTCGGGCGCGGCGACCGTCGCCCTCAGGGTCGCGGTGCGACCCACCCCTGCGGTGCCCGACGCCGGTGCGACGTCGGCCGGCACGTCCGGGATCCCGGCGCTGACGAAGGTGACCTCGTGGGCCACCTCGTTGCCGAGCCCGTCCGTCGCGGACACCGTCAGGGTGTGCTCGCCGGCGGACAGACCGGGACCGACCGGGTCGCCGACGGCGATCGCCTCGCCGTCGAGCGTCACGTCCGGACCCTGCACCACGCCGGAGGTGTCCTCCACCACGACCGCGAGCGGCACGGCCGTGGTGAGACGGACGCCGTCGGCGGGCGTGACGCCGGTGAGCGCGGGACCGTTGTTGTCGGTGAACAGCGCGCGGGTGGCGGTCTCCCCGGTGGTCGAGGTCGCGGCGAGCTCGTGCTCGCCGTCCGCCAGCGTGGCCGTGTCGAGGTCGGCACGCAGGCCGCGGGCGGGCGCGTCGACGGTGAAGGTCAGCGACACCTCGCGCAGCGCCGTGCTGCTGGAGCCGCAGGTGCCGTCACCCATCGCGTAGGAGGGCTTGAGGCCGACGCCGGCCGCCGTGCCCGCCGCGGGGGTCAGCGCCAGGTTCGAGATCGTGAAGTCGTCGCGGTTGCAGTCGCCCTCGAAGGTGCCGGTCACGACCTTGACGGTGTTCTCGCCGGGCCGCAGCCACTCGTTCGGGACCGCGACGTCGGCGCGCTGGCTCACGTACGAACCGCCCAGCGGCATCTCGATGCCGTTGACCACCAGCAGGTTCGCCGCCTGGCCGTCCACCGCGTTCGAGCCGACGGTGAACGAGAACGCCGCGTCGCCCGAGCCGAGCGTCTCGGTGCTCTCGACCGCGTCGCCGTCGACCGTCAGCGCGGCCGTGGCACCCTCGCCGTCCGCCGGGCGTGCGCCTGTGACGACCACGGTGCCGGCCGCCAGCGTGCCGTCGGCGGGGGTCAGCAGCGGGGCGCCGGCCGGCGCGTTGTTCACCCGGACGGTGTGCGCGGTGGTGTCGCCGGACGCCGTGCGGGCCTCGATCGTGTGCTCGCCGTTGGTCAGCGTCGTGGTGTCGAGGTCGGCGCTCAGCCCGGTGGTGCCCTGCGGGTCACCCTGCACGAAGAAGGTGAGCTCCGCACGCCGCAGGAGGCTCGTGTTGGTGCCGCAGCTCCCGTCGCCGAACGAGTAGGTGTACTCGTTCTCCTCGCCGTCGGCGAGCTCGCCGAGCGGTTCGAGCGTGAAGTCCGACAGCACGAAGTCGTCGTAGTTGGAGCCGCAGCTCGTCTCGATGGCCCCGACGACCACCTCGACCGTGTTCTCCCCGGTGACGAGCTGCTCGTTCGGCACCTCGAGCTCGACGCGCTCGCTGACGGCGTCGGGCAGGTAGATCGGCTCGCCGCCGTTGACCGACACGGAGCTGCGGTAGCGCGCCTCGGTCGAGTTGGTGCCGACCGTGTAGCCGAGCACCGAGGTCCCGAGCGTCTCGGCGGCCCCCGGCACGGCGGCGCCGTCGACGGTGAGGCGCTCGACGTCGTCGCCGGGCGCGACCGGCTCGGCCGCGACGGGGACGGTGCCCTCCAGGAACGCGCCGTCCTCAGGCGTCAGGAGCGGGCCGCCCGGTGCCGGTGCCTCGGGCTCGTGGGGGCGCGTGGCGGCCGCCGGGCCACCGGCGTCCTCCGATGCGACGGGTGCGGCCGACGACGACGTCGCCACCCAACCCGTCATGGCGAGCGTGGCGGCGGTGACCGCCGCGACCAGGCCGGCCTGCTGCCGGCCCCGTCGTCTCGCCCGCTGGTTCCTCGTGTCTGGCCGCATGGCCGTCCTCCCTGAGGTCGTGGACGGCCCTGAGCACGCCCGGACGTCAACCTGGACCGGCCGGGTGAACGGAACGGGTGCGGCAGGCAACAACCGGACAAACTGTGCGCTACCTGGATGAACATGCAGGCTGGCGGGCGGGTGAAAGCTCCACCCCGGGAACGACGAAGGCCCCCACCGTGGTGGGGGCCTTCGTCGTTGCTGTGCGCCATCAGGGACTCGAACCCCGAACCCGCTGATTAAGAGTCAGCTGCTCTGCCAATTGAGCTAATGGCGCCTGCGACGGAAAGATTACCAGGGCCCGGAGGCCGCTGCGCTACCGATCACTCCGCCCACGACGAGCCGTCGCCGACCACTCCGCCACGAGGGCAGAAGGGGGTTCTCGGACCGCCGTGCTGGTGCGCCATCAGGGACTCGAACCCCGAACCCGCTGATTAAGAGTCAGCTGCTCTGCCTATTGAGCTAATGGCGCGCAACGGGGAGAAACACTACCAGGACCAGCGCCGTCATCGGTAACCGAACGAACGACCCCGGCCTGTGAACTGCGCGACAGGCCGGGCACGCCGCAGGGCGGCTACAGGTACAGCCCGGTGGCGCCGTCGGCCTCGTCGTTCTCGGCCACGCCGTGCACGTCGCGCTCCCGCAGGAGCACGTAGTCCTTGCCGCCCAGGTCCACCTCGGCGCGGTCCTCGGGGTCGAACAGCACGCGGTCGCCCACGTCGACCTGACGCACGTGCTCACCCTTGGCCACGACGGTCGCCCAGGCCAGCCGCTTGGGCCCGACGGCGGTCGCGGGGATCACCAGTCCCGCCGTCGACTGCCGTTCCGCCGAGTCGGTCTCGGGCTGGACCAGGAGCCTGTCGTGCAGCATGCGGATCGGGAGGGTGCCGGTCGTCGTACTCACGGGACAACGCTACGCGACCGCGAAGAGCTACCGTTACGGTCATGACGACTCGCCTCGAGCCCGGGGACAAGGCTCCCGACTTCACCCTCCCGACCGCCGACGGCACCTCCGTCCGCCTCGCCGACCTGGCGAAGAGCACCGACAAGGGCGTCATCGTGTACTTCTACCCGGCCGCCGCCACACCCGGCTGCACCAAGGAGGCGTGCGACTTCCGCGACTCGGAGGCGTCGCTGCTGGGCGCGGGCTACGCCGTCGTCGGCATCTCCCCCGACAAGGTGGCCAAGCTGGCCAAGTTCGCCGAGTCCGAGGCGCTCACGTTCCCGCTGGCGTCCGACGAGGACCACGCGACGCTGGAGGCGTACGGCGCCTGGGGCGAGAAGCAGAACTACGGCAAGACGTACGTCGGGGTCATCCGGTCCACGGTCGTGGTGAACCCGGACCTGACAGTGGCCGAGGCCTTCTACAACGTCCGCGCGACGGGTCACGTGGCGCGGGTCCGCAAGGTGCTCGGGCTCGACTGATGGGTTCGCCGGCCGACCTGCTGAACCTCGACGACGAGCTCAGCGACACCGAGCTGGCCACGCGCGACCGCGTGCGCGAGTTCGTGGACCGGCGCGTGCGCCCCGGCATCGCGCGCTGGTTCGCCGACGCGTACTTCCCGCGCGAGCTCGTGCCCGAGCTGGGCGAGCTGGGCGTGCTCGGCATGCACCTGGAGGGCTACGGCTGCGCCGGCCGCTCCGCCGTCGAGTACGGCCTGGCCGCCCAGGAGCTGGAGGCCGGCGACTCCGGCATCCGCACGTTCGTGTCCGTGCAGGGCTCGCTGGCCATGTCGGCCATCCACAAGCACGGCTCCGAGGCCCAGAAGCAGCGGTGGCTCCCCCGCATGGCGACGGGCGAGGTCGTGGGCTGCTTCGGGCTCACCGAGCCCGGCGCCGGGTCCGACCCGGCGAGCATGACCACGCGCGCCCGCTTCGAGCCCGGCTCGGAGGGCGGCGACGCCGGCGGCGAGTGGGTCCTGGACGGCGCCAAGCGGTGGATCGGCATGGCCTCGTTCGCCGACGTCGCCATCATCTGGGCCAAGGTCCGCGAGCCGCAGGACGACGGGAGCGAGCGGGACCGGGTGCGGGGATTCGTCGTGCCGACGTCGACCCCGGGGTTCACCGCCGTCCCCATCGAGCCCAAGCTGTCGATGCGCGCGTCCGTGCAGTGCGACGTCACGCTGGACGGCGTCCGGCTGCCGGCCGACGCCGTCCTGCCCGAGCATCCCGGGCTGGCGGGGCCGTTCGCCTGCCTCGACGAGGCGCGCTACGGGATCGTGTGGGGCGCGGTCGGCGCGGCCCGGGACTCCTTCGAGGCGGCGCTGGCCTACGCGCAGGGGCGCGAGCAGTTCGGCACGCCGGTCGCCGGCTTCCAGCTCACGCAGGCCAAGCTCGTGGACATGGCGCTGGAGATCACCAAGGCCCAGCTCCTGGCCCTGCGGCTGGGCCGGCTCAAGGACGCCGGACGCCTGGAGGGACACATGATCTCGGCGGGCAAGCTGAACAACGCCCGCATCGCGATCGACGTGTGCCGCGAGGCACGGACCGTGCTGGGCGGCAACGGCGTCACGCTGGACCATTCCCCCATGCGCCACGCGAGCAACCTGGAGTCGGTGCGCACCTACGAGGGCACCGACGAGGTGCACACCCTGGTGCTCGGCCGGCACCTCACCGGGATCGCGGCGTTCCGCTGACCTGCCCGGGTACCTGCACGTAGACTGTGCGCCGCGCGCGAGTGGCGTAATTGGCAGCCGCGCCAGGTTTAGGTCCTGGTGTCTCCGGACGTGGGGGTTCGAGTCCCCCCTCGCGCACACGGCCGGTACGACGACGGCCGCCTCCGTCAGGGGGCGGCCGTCGCTGCGATCCGCGTCAGTTCTTCTGCGCCTCGAGGTCCTTGCGCACCTGGTCCATGTCGAGGCCGCGCACGGCCTCCACGACCTCGGCGAGGCCCTTGGCCGGGAGGGCGCCGGCCTGGCGGAAGACGAGCACGCCGTCCCGGAACGCCATGAGCGTGGGGATCGAGGTGACCTGCGCGGCCGAGGAGATGCCCGGGTTCGCGTCGGTGTCGATCTTGGCGTGCACGATGTCGGTGTTCTTGTCCGAGGACGCCTCGAACACCGGCCCGAACATCTTGCACGGCGGGCACCACGTGGCCCAGAAGTCCACGAGCACGATGTCGTTGTCGGTGACGGTCTTCTCGAACGTGGCGTCGGTGATCTCGACGGTGGCCATTCGCGGTTCCTCTCGTTGAAACGTCCACCCAGTGCAGCACGGTTCTGCCCTGGGCTATTCCAGGAATGCGCTCGCCGTGACCCGTTCGACAGCGCGACGCCGAACTCGACGGCGCGGAGTAGGGCGCTACGAGGCGCGAACTGGTAGAACGGACCCGTGACGGACACTGCCGACTACCCTTCCGACGACTTCTACCCCGAGCCCACGCAGCCGTCGGGGTGGCTGACCGACGAGGATCTCGCCGTCGTGCGCGCACAGCTCCCGCTCGTGTACGTGGACGCCGTGCCGGTCCGGGTCGACGACTCCGGCGACGTGATCGCCGTCGGCCTGCTCCTGCGGGTGAACACGCAGGGCGTCATGACGCGCGCCCTCGTCTCCGGGCGCGTCATGTACCACGAGCGGCTCCGGGACGCCCTGCTGCGGCACATCGAGAAGGACCTCGGCCCCGTCGCGCTCCCGCAGGTGCCGCCGTCGCCGCAGCCCTTCACCGTCGCCGAGTACTTCCCGACCCCGGGCATCACCGCGTTCCACGACCCGCGCCAGCACGCCGTGTCGCTCGCCTACGTGGTGCCCGTGACGGGTGACTGCCGCCCCCAGCAGAACGCGCTCGACCTCGCCTGGCTGACGCCGGAGGAGGCCTGCGCCGACGACGTCCAGGCCGAGATGATGAACGGCCAGGGCATGCTGCTCAAGCAGGCCATGGCGCACGTGGGCCGGCTGCCCTAGGCGACCCCCGCGCCGGCGCGCGACCGGTCTAGGACAGGTCCAGCACCGGCCAGTCCTCCAGGTCGGCGCGCATCCGCCGGTCGTGCGTCGCCACCACCACGGCGCACGGCGTGACCTGGAGCGCCCGCGTCAGCTCGTCGACGAGGTCGATCGACAGGTGGTTCGTCGGCTCGTCCAGCAGCAGCAGGTGGGGCGCGTGCAGCAGCGCCCGCGCCAGCTCGAACCGGCGGCGCTGACCCGCCGAGAGCTCGGCGAGCGGGCGGTCGAGGTCCTCCTCGCTGAGCAGACCGAGCCCCGCCACGGGTACCACGTGGTCCGGGTCCAGCTCGCCCGAGGCGAGCAGGCGCAGCGCCTCGTCGGCGTAGGTCTCGAACCCGGTCCGCAGCCGTGCCCTGCCGGTGATCGGCGCACTCTCCTGCCCCACCACGCCGATCCGCGCGCCCGGCACCACCGAGCGGCTCCCCCGGTCCAGCTCCAGCGTGCCGGCCAGCGCCGCGAGGAGCGTGGACTTGCCGGTCCCGTTCGGCCCGACCACCAGCAGCCGGCCTGACGGCGGTACCGCGACTCGCGTGCCCGGCAGGTCGAGCCGGGCGGCGCCGTCCTCCCCCACGCGCGGGGAGCGCACCTCGACCACGGGGTCGCTGGGGTCCCAGCCCGGCGACATCGCCGGGAGGTCGGGAAAGCCGAGCTCGACCGGCGGGGCGGGCACCTCGATGGCCTCGGCCTCAAGCTTCTGGACCAGACGATCGGCGGCCTTGACGTGGATGCGCGCGCGGGTGGCCCGGCGGTGCTTCTGCGAGCCCTTGCCGGGGCGCCACTCGTCGGACAGCCCCTCGTAGGACTCGTCGAGTCGTTCCGCGAGCGCCGCGGCCCGCTTCCGCTCGGCGCGGTACCGCTGGCGCCAGCGGTGCAGCGCCTGGTTCTTGGCGAACCGGTAGGACAGGTAGCCGGGTTGCCCGTAGAGCACCGGCTTGCCGTCCCAGGACGGGTCGAGGTCGAGGATGGCGGTGGCGGCGTCGTCGAGCAGCTCGCGGTCGTGCGTGACCAGGACGACGCCGCCGCGCCAGGCGACGAGCTCGCCGGTGAGGAACTCGATGGCGGAGTCGTCGAGGTGGTTGGTGGGCTCGTCGAGCAGGAGCAGGTCGGAGCGCTCCGCCAGGCGGCAGGCGAGCCGCACCCGGAAGCGTTCTCCGACGCTGAGCTCGTCGAGGCGGCGCGCGGGGTCGCGCGGGGCGCCGAGGCGGGTGAGGGCCACCTCGACGCGGCGGTCGGCGTCCCAGACGGCGAGGTGCTCCGCGAGGGAGAGGGTGCGTTCGAGCACCGCGAGGTCACCGGAGCCGTGGTCGAAGGCGGCGGCCGCGGCCTCCAGCTCTGCGGCGGCGGTGCGCAGGCCGTCGAGCGTGGCGGCGACCAGGTCGCCGATGGTCTGACCGGGTTCGGGGTGCAGCTCCTGCTCGACGAGCGCGACGCTGCCGTGCCGCCGCACCTCGCCGGACTTCGGCAGCAGGTCACCGGCCAGCAGGTGCAGCAGGGTGGACTTGCCCGACCCGTTCTCCCCCACGACGCCGAGGCGCGTGCCGTCGTTCACCGTGAAGCTCACGCCGGCCAGCACGTCCCGCCCGGGGTACGCGAAGGCCAGTTCCTGGGCGACGAGGTGCATCCCCCAAGCCTACGGGGCGCGCCGGGGCCAGTTTCCTTTACCGGGGACGGCGCCCACGGGAGGATGCGGTCTGCCGCCCGCCGCACCCCTGGAGAGTGACATGCCCCCGACCGCTCCCGCCCTGCACCTGACCAACCTGCTGCTCGCCCCGGGCGCCCGCACCCGCCGGAACCCGGACGCGGTGTTCGACCGGATGATCGCGCGGGCCTCCCGGGGCCGGACGCCGCTGACCGACGAGAATGCCGCGGACCTGGACCACCTGCGCCTGGTCCTGCACGCGTTCGCACGGTTCCCCGGGCTGAGCCCGCTCGGCTGGACGGCGGGCCAGGCGATGGTCGAGGGCCGGGTGCGCAACCGGGTGGTGGTGGGCGACCTGCGGGCCCGGCACCCGCGCGTCGCGGACGAGCCGGTGGAGGCGCCGGTCTTCGTCGTCGGCATGCCCCGCACGGGGACGACCCTCATGTACAACCTGCTGTCCCGCTCCCCCGGCCACCGCGGTCCCCGGCTCTGGGAGATGACCTACCCCGGCCTCCCGGTCGACGCCGCGGCGGAGGCGGCGCTGGTCCGCCGCACCCGGCGCCGGTTCGCGATGACGTCGATGCTGAGCTCGACGTGGGACACGATCCACCCGATGTACGCGACGGCGGAGGAGGAAGACACGTTCATCCGGGCGCACTCGGAGCTGCACTCCTCGGCCGTACCCATGCCGGAGTACCTCGAGCTGCTGGCGACCTTCGACCACCGGCCGGACTACCGGTTCCTGCGCGACGCGCTCCAGCTCCTGTCCTACGGGCGGCCCCCGCGGCGCTGGGTGCTCAAGCACCCGGCCAACCTCTTCCACCTGTCGGCGATCGCCGACGTCTTCCCTGACGCCCGGTTCGTCTGGACCCACCGCACCCCCGAGGTGGCGCTGGCGTCGCTGTGCTCCCTGGCGGAGTCGTCGCAGCGGATCCACCGCCGCCCGGACGCGGTGGACCTGCACCAGATCGGCCGCGACTGGCTCGCGATCATGTCGGACGGCGTCGCCCGTGCCCTCGACCAGCGAGCCGCCCTGGGTCCCGACCAGGTGGTCGACGTGTCGTACGAGCGCCTCACGGGCGATCCCGGCAGGACGCTGCCGGAGCTGTTCGAGCGGCTCGGTGCACACTGGGGCGAGGCCGACGAGGCCACTCTGGCAGCCGAGCGGGACGCCCCGCGGCGGCGTGCGCCGCACCGCTACAGCCTCGACCGGTTCGGCCTGGAGACCGGTGAGGTCCGTGCGGCGTTCGGCGGCTACCTGGGGCTGCTGGCCGACCTGCCGGGCTGACGCCTGCCGGACCGGCACCTGCCGGACTGGCACCTGCCGGACTGGCACCTGCCGGACTGACGCCTGCCGGGCCCGTGCCGCGCGGGGCGAGGGCCCGGCAGGCGCCCGTGGGTCAGAGCGACGACGCCGTGCCGTACAGCGTCTGCGCGACGTCACCCAGGTACGGGCCGAACATGTAGTTGCGCATGCTGCCGCCCCGGTACTTGAAGGAGTTCACCGAGTTGAGCACGCCCACGCCGGTCGACTCGGTGTAGTTGACGAACCAGGGCCCGCCGGACGAGCCGCCGGTCAGGTTGCAGTCCAGACCCTGGTCGGAGCTGCCGCCGAACGTGTCCTGCACGACGGTGCCGTGGCACCACGCGATGTCCGAGCCGTCGTAGGGGTTGGCCGCCGGGTAGCCGAACGAGTACATGTACTGGCCGCGCGCCTGGTTGAAGCCGATGGCCTGCCCGCCCACGACGTCGGTCAGGTGCGCCCCGTTCAGCGTGTTCAGCACGGCGAACGCGACGTCGTAGTCGAAGTCACCGCTGTTCTGCCACTGGGTGGTGGTGGTGAGCTGGCGGGCGGTGAAGGTGCCGTAGGGCCGGGCGCCGTCGTCGTAGGCCGGCACGAACGCCCAGTTCGTGGCGAACGCCCCGGGGCCCTCGTTGACGCAGTGGCCGGCGGTGAGCACCACGTCCTTGTTGCCGGAGCTGACGGCGCTGCCCGAGCAGACGTAGTTCACGCCACCGAGCGTGAAGAACACCTTGCCGGTGGTGTCCACGACCTTGCCGCCGCCCGAGTAGTACCCGCCCACGAACGCCGCGGACGGGGCCGGCTTGGCCGCGGCCTGCGGCACGACGGTCGGCCTGCCGGCGGCTACCGGATCGCCGGCGGACGCCTTGTCCTTGCCCGCCACCAGGACGTCGGCGGGCACGGCGTCGCGCATCCGCTGGGGGGTCCAGTAGTCGGTCACCCTGTCCTGGGCGGACAGGGTCGTCGCCGCGCTGTGCACCGCGACGGCGGTGCTCTCGCTGGCCTGCGACGGCGCACCGAGCGCGACGGCCACGCTGCCGCCGAGCGCCAGGGCGGCCAGGCCGCCGAGCAGGGTGCGGGAGAGGTTGCTTCGCATGCTGCCTCCTAGATCACGCTGGCCGCCGGGTTGGCGGCCAGCGTGATCCTGGAGCCTGGATGATTCGACCGCAAGAGGCGTATATGTCCGGGATGTAAATTTCCTCCAGAACTCCGCCGCCAGGGGGCCGGTGATGCCACGGGCCGCCGGTGCCGACGGACTAGGCTCGCGGTGTGAGCACCACCGCCCCCGCAGCCCGCACCGCCCCCGTCTGGCCGGCCGCCGTGGCCGACGCCGTCGCCGTCCTCGCCTTCACCGGCATCGGCATCGCGTCCCACGACGGGAACCTGGCGAGCGCCTTCGGCCGCGTCGTGTGGCCCTTCGCCCTGGCCGCGGTCATCGGCTGGCTGGTCGCCCGCGCATGGCGCGACCCCGCCCGCATCTGGCCGGCGGGCGTCGTGGTCTGGGGCGTCACCGTGCTCGGCGGCCTGGCCCTGCGCGGCCTGTCCGGCCAGGGCCTGGCGTGGTCGTTCGCCCTGGTGACGGCGGCCTTCCTCGCGATCACGATGCTGGGCTGGCGCGGCCTCGTGACGGCCCTGCGCCGCGGTCAGGAACGCCGCCCGGCGGAGGGCTGAATCACCCGCTCCCGAGGGTGGTGCGGCCACCCGCCGCCACGATAGGTTCGCGCGCCGGCCGATCAGGCCGGGCACGACGACGCAGACCACCCCGGGGGCCTCATGACCGACAGCACGCCGGCGACGCCCGGCACGAGCACGGAGCAGTCCTGGACCAGCGGCCCGTTCCCGCCACTGTGGTTCGCGGTCGTGGGCAGCCTTGTCGTCCTGTTGCTGTCTGGCGCCGGGACGGGCCTGTGCCTGGTGGGATCCGTGGCCGCGGCGATCATCGCGCGGCGACGGCCGTGGGTCTCGGCGGCGGCCATCGTGCTCGCGGTGTGGTCCGGGGCGATCGTGCTGTTCACCGGGCGATTCATGCCTTAGTCCCGAGCCACCTGGTCCCCAGCCACCGGTGCGCACCTGGGCGCGGGGTTCATGCCTGGGCGAGACAGACACCGACCCGCGATCGGCGTGATGTGCAGGGCGGGGCCGGGCGGGGCCGAGCCGCGCCGAGCAGAGCGGGGCCGAGCCGAGCGGCGCCGGGCCGAGCCGGGCGGGGCCGGGCCGAGCCCGAGCCAGGCCGAGCCGAGCCAGGCCGAGCCGAGCGGAGCCGCGCCGAGCCGAGCGGCGCCGGGCGGGGCCGAGCCGAGCGGCGCCGGGCGGGGCCGAGCCGGGCGGGGCCGAGCCGGGCGGGGCCGGGCCGGGCGGGGCCGGGCCGAGCCGCGAGATCGGTCCACCGCTCGGCCTCCCAGCCGATGTTCGGTTCCTTGCCCTGAAATCGGCAGGTTGATTGACCGATCTCAGGGCAAGGGACCGAACACACCGAGCCGCGAGCAGCAAGAGACCGAGCTCACGAGGCCCATGACTGGGCAACCGGACAGATCCACCGCGCAAGGCGCGGGCCCACACGGCCTAGCCACCTCAGCCTGCCGAGACCGCCCCAGACCGCCAAGACCGCCAAGACCGCCCCAGCCTGCCAAGCTCATCCCAGCCCCCGAGACCACCCCAGCCCCCCCGAACTCACCCCAGCCCCCGAGACCACTCCAGCCCCCGGAACTCACCTCAGACCGCCGCCGACCCCAGCGCCGCCACGACCACCGGGGCCAGCGCCCGGAACGCCTTGCCGCGGTGCGAGATCGCGTTCTTCTCCTCAGGTGACAGCTCCGCCGCCGTCCGTCGCGCCCCGTCGGCGCCGTCCGCGGAGCGCGGGTCCTCGTCCACCACCAGGATCGGGTCGTAGCCGAAGCCGTTGGTCCCGCGCGGTGCCGTGGCCAGCACGCCCCGCATCTCCCCGAGCCGCACCTCCTCACGCCCCTCCGGCGTGACCAGCGCGGCCGCGCAGACGAAGCCGGCCTGGCGGTGCTCGGCACGCACGTCGCCGAGCTGGCCGAGCAGCAGCTCCAGGTTCGCGAGGTCGTCGCCGTGCTTGCCGGCCCAGCGGGCCGAGAAGATGCCGGGCGCCCCGCCCAGCACGTCCACGGCCAGGCCGGAGTCGTCGGCGACGGCGGGCAGGCCGGTCGCGGCGCACACCGCGCGGGCCTTGATGAGCGCGTTCTCGGCGAACGTCACACCGCCCTCCACGGGCTCCGGGGCGCCCACCTCGCCGGAGGTGACCAGCTCGCCGTCGGGCAGGTCCAGACCTGCCTCGCCGAGGATCGCGCGCAGCTCGGGGACCTTCTTGGCGTTGTGCGTGGCGAGGACGATCCGGGCGGCCGGCGGCACGATCAGGGAGGTCATGCCCCGATCATGCCAGCCCGCGCTCAGAGCTCCTGCGCGAGGGCCGCCTGCTGGATCTTCGTGAGCTCCGCGGTGCCGCCCACCGCGAGGTCGAGCAGCGCGTCGAGCTCGGCGCGGTCGAACGGCGCGTGCTCGGCGGTGCCCTGCACCTCGATGAACTTCCCGCCGCCGGTGACCACCACGTTCATGTCGGTCTCGGCGCGCACGTCCTCGACGTACGGCAGGTCGAGCATGGGGGTGCCATCAATGATGCCCACCGAGACGGCGGCCACGGAGTCGGACAGCACCTGCTTGCCACCCTTGACGTGCCCGTGCCGGCGGCCCCACGCGATGGCGTCGGCGAGGGCCACGTAGGCGCCGGTGATCGCGGCGGTGCGGGTGCCGCCGTCGGCCTGGAGCACGTCGCAGTCCAGCACGATGGAGTTCTCGCCGAGCGCGCTCATGTCGACGACGGCGCGCAGCGACCGGCCGATGAGCCGCGAGATCTCGTGGGTGCGTCCGCCGATCTTGCCCTTGACGGACTCGCGCTGGCTGCGCTCGTTGGTGGCGCGCGGCAGCATCGCGTACTCGGCGGTGACCCAGCCCTCGCCGGACCCCTTGCGCCAGCGCGGCACGCCCTCGGTGAACGAGGCGACGCACAGCACGCGCGTACGCCCGAACTCCACGAGCACCGACCCCTCGGCCTCGTCGAGCCATCCCCGGGTGATCGTCACGGGGCGGAGCTGGTCGGTGGCGCGCCCGTCGGCGCGCACGATGTCGCTGGTGCTGGTGGTCATGCGCCCACCCTAACGACCCGGCCCGGCCGCCGGACGTGCGGATCACCCGGGTGACCTGGGCGTCTAGCACCTCGACCGGCCCGCTGACCTGCCGAAACGTGTCACGCGTCACGCGTGGTGCCGCTCACGCGAAACGGTGACGACACGTTGTGATCGCTAGGCTTCACCCCGTGAACGACGCGCCCATCGGGATCTTCGACTCCGGCCTCGGCGGCCTCACGGTCGCGCGCGCCATCCTGGACCAGCTCCCCAACGAGCAGGTCCGGTACCTCGGCGACACCGTGAACAGCCCCTACGGCCCCAAGCCGCTCGCGGCCGTGCGGGCCATGGCGCTCGACGCCCTGGACCAGCTCGTGGCCGACGGCGTGAAGATGCTGGTCATCGCGTGCAACACGGCGTCGTCGGCGATGTACCGCGACGCCCGCGAGCGGTACACGCAGCGCCACGGCATCCCCGTGGTCGAGGTGATCCTGCCGGCGGCGCGCGCCGCGGTGACCGCCACGCGGTCGGGCCGCATCGGGGTGATCGGCACGAGCACCACCATCCGCTCGCGCGCCTACGACGACGCGTTCCACGTCACGCCCGGCCTGACGATCACCACCCAGGCGTGCCCCGAGTTCGTGCGCTTCGTCGAGGAGGGCCGCACGTCCGGCCCGGAGGTGCAGAAGTTCGCGCACGAGTACCTCGACCCCGTCAAGGCGGCCGGCGTCGACACGCTCGTGCTGGGGTGCACGCACTACCCGCTGCTCGCGGGCGCCATCTCCTACGTGATGGGCGAGGAGGTCACGCTCGTGTCCAGCGCCGACGAGACCGCGAAGGACGTGTACCGCACCCTCGTGGAGCACGACCTGGAGCGCACGCCCGACGCCGGCGCGCCCGTGCACCGCTTCCTGACCACCGGTGACCCGGCCCCGTTCGGGCAGCTCGCCAGCCGGTTCCTCGGCCCCGAGGTATCCCTCGTGGAGGCCGTCTGATGCGCCTGCTCCCCCTGGGGGTCTCCGGGTCGTTCCCGGGCCCCGCCACTCCCGCGTCGTCCTACCTGGTGCGGGTCACCGCCGCCGAGGCGGCCGCCGCCGGCCACGAGGCCCGCGACTGGAACGTGCTGCTCGACCTCGGCAACGGCGCCTTCGGCGCCCTGCAGCGGCACCTCGACCCGATGGCGCTCGACGCCGTGTCGATCTCGCACCTGCACCCCGACCACTGCGCCGACCTCGCAGGGCTCTACGTCTACCTGCGCTACCACCCGGAACGCGGCTCCCTGCGCGACGGCGGCCGCGGCACCCCGCTGCCCGTCTACGGGCCGTCGACCGCCGAGCGGCACGTCGCGCTGTCCTACGGGCTGAGCGAGGGCGAGTCCATGGCGAACGACTTCGACTTCCGTTCCTGGGCGGAGCACCCGTCGGTGCGGGTGGGGCCGCTCACGATCGAGCCGCACCGGGTGTTCCACCCGGTCGAGACCTACGGGGTCCGGGTGACCGGCCCGTCGGCGTCGGGCGGTACGACGACGCTCGCCTACACGGGCGACACGGACGCCTGCACCTCCGTGGTCGAGCTGGCGCGCGACGCCGACCTGCTGCTCAGCGAGGCGGCCTTCCTGGAGGGCCGCGACGACGTGGTCGAGCGCGGCATCCACCTCACCGGCCGCCGCGCCGGCCAGGTCGCGACCGACGCCGGTGCACGCCGCCTGCTGCTCACGCACCTGCCCGTCTGGAACGACCCGGCCGACTCCCTGGCCGAGGCCCGAGGCTCCTACGCGGGCCCGGTCGACGTCGCGGAGCCGGGCACCGTCTACGAGCTCTGACCCTCAGGCGAGCGGACGGCGCCCGCGCAGCTCCGCGAGCATCACGTCCATCAGCGTCTCCTGCGCGTAACCCGCCGCCACGAAGACGCCCGACCAGAAGCGCCGGGCGGCCCGGCCGTCGGTCGCCACGGGGATCTCCCGGCCCGCCTGACGGTCCCACATGATCTCGTCGGTGAGGTGCATGACCTGCTCGTCGGTCTTCAGGCCGAGCCGCTCGGCGATCACCAGGCGCACGTCGGTCAGGGCGCCCGCGAACTGCTCGGCGTCCTCGCGGGGCACCCGCACGGGCGGGGGCGCGCCGTGGCGGCCGAGCGGCGACGGGGCGTCGTCCCCGCTGGGCAGGTCGAGCAGCGCGGCGAAGGCCTCCAGCCGGTCCACCTTCGCGCGGGCGACGTCGTTCTGCGTCAGACGGCGGAACTCGTCGGCGAGGTCGGCGTCGTCCTTGCTCGCGTCGGGCAGGAGCCGCTGCGCCGCGGGGTCGGTCGGCAGGCGGCCCACCCCGGTCACACCCGTCAGGCGGGCGAGGTCCGCGTCGGTGAGCTCGTCGGGCGCGAGCAGTCCGTTCGCCCACGCCTGCCCCTTGCCCGGCCCGGGATGAGCCGACGGGCCCGGCTCGTCACCGTCGTCGAACAGGTCCAGGCCGGCCTCCTCGCGGAGCATGTCCGCGACGTCACGGGCCACCCTGGCCAGGACCACCCGCTCCACCGGTTCGAACCTGGCCTCGTAACCCCGCCGCATGGCGCGGAACGGTGTCATGCGACTCCCCGTGCGCCCGACTCCTGCAGCGTCGCCCACAGACCGAACCCGTGCATCGCCTGTACGTCCACCTCCATGCGCTCGCGCCCCCCGCTGGACACGACTGCGCGACCGTTCTTGTGCACCTGCGTCATCAACCGCTCCGCCTTGACCCGCGGGTACCCGAAGTAGCTCTCGAACACGTACGTCACGTACGACATGAGGTTCACCGGGTCGTTCCAGACGATCGTCACCCACGGATCAGCAACCCCCGACGCGAGATCGGCGTCGGTGTCCTCCTCGACGGCCGTCCCGGCTGACCCCAGGGGCGTGAGCAGCGGCGAAGGGGAAGAAGTCACAGGTCTCACTCTAGGCGGTTCGGTCCCCGGACTGGACACCCTTGTCCAGAATTTTCGCGAAGTTGTCGCCGGGCTGTGACCTGGGGTACTTCGTCGGTCACGGGCGGTTCACCGAGACCCGTCCAGCCGGAGGTCCACCGTGGGGATCGCCGGGTCGCCGTCCGACAGACGACGCGCCCCGCGGGGCAGCTCCGCACGCACCATGCCGTGGTTGATCGCCGCGTTGGCCACCCCGTACGGGCCCACCCAGCGCGAGTCGACGGCGCCGTCCACCACCATCGGCGCGAGCAGGGGCCGCAGGTCGTCGCTCTGGGGCGTCCACTCGGCCACCGCGTCGTCCGGACCTGTCACCATGACCTCCTCGACCGCGTGACCGTCCCGGCCGTAGCGGCGGGCGGCAGCCTTGCGCCCGCCCCGGGAGGCCTTGTTCGCGGACGCCTTGGCCACCGGCTGGAGCACGCCCGAGGCGTCGGCACGCGCCACCAGCTTGTAGACCATGCCGCAGGTGGGCGCACCCGATCCGGTCACCACCGAGGTGCCCACGCCGTACACGTCCACCGGCGCGGCGGCCAGCGAGGCGATGGCGTACTCGTCGAGATCGGACGTGACCACGATCTTCGTGTCGCGAGCGCCGAGGCCGTCGAGCTGCCGGCGCACCTCCTGCGCCAGCCCGCCGAGGTCGCCGGAGTCGAGGCGCACCGCACCCAGCCCGGTCCCCGCCACCTCGACGGCGGTGGCCACCCCCCGCCGCACGTCGTACGTGTCCACCAGCAGCGTCGTGCCCGGACCCAGCGCCGCGACCTGGGAGACGAACGCGTCCCGCTCGGTGTCGTGCAGCAGCGTGAAGGAGTGCGCGGCGGTACCGATCGTGTCCAGGCCGTACCGCATGCCGGCCTCCAGGTTGGACGTCCCGGCGAACCCGCCGATCACGGCAGCCCGCGCGGCGGCGACGGACGCCTGCTCGTTGGCCCGGCGCGAACCCATCTCCAGCACGGGCCGGCCCCCGGCCGCGCTGGTCATGCGGGACGCGGCCGACGCCACCGCCGAGTCGTAGTTCAGGATCGACAGGATCAGCGTCTCCAGCAGCACCGACTCCGCGAAGGTGCCCTCGACCTGCAGCACCGGGGAACCGGGGAAGAACACCTCGCCCTCGGCGTAGCCCTGGATGGTCCCGGAGAAGCGGTAGTTCGCCAGGTAGTCGAGGGTCCGGCGGTCCACCACGCCGTTCTGCTCGAGATAGGCGAGCTCGGCGTCCTCGAAGACGAAGTGTGGCAGCGCTTCCAGGACGCGACCGGTCCCCGCCAGGACGCCGTAGCGGCGCCCCGGTGGCAGCCGTCGCGTGAACACCTCGAACACGCAGTGGCGGTGCGCCGTGCCGTCCGCGAGGGCCGCCTGGAGCATGGTCAGCTCGTAGCGGTCGGTCAGGAGTGCGACCGACGGACGCACCGCCGGCAAGGGCGCTGCGGGCAGGGGTCGAGGCTCGTCGACGGCCGTGTCGAACGCAGGCCACGAGTCAGTGAGCGGGGCGCCGCTGCCCCGAGGCTCGTCGGTCATGCACTCACGGTAGGCCAGAGAACGGGCCCTCGTAGTGCGAACACGGCTGTGGCGCGGTCTTGTCTCAGCATGCGGATCGTGGCGCTCGCCACTACTTCTGTCCGACGAACCAGCGGCGCACCTGAGCCACCCGCGCGTCGAGCTGATCCGCGGTCGCCAGCGGCACCTCCGGGCCCCCGCACTTGCGGCGCAGCTCGGTGTGGATCACGCCGTGCGGCTGCCCGCTGCGCTTGGCCCACGCCGAGACGAGCTTGGACAGCTCCTTGCGCAGCTCGGCGGCACGCCGGTGCTCCTGCTCCGAGCGCTCGTTCTCCACCTCGCGCCCCGTGGGCGCACCACCGCGCGCCTTCAGGTGGTCGGCCTGACGCTGCCGCAGCAGCGTGGCCACCTGGTCGGGCTCCAGCAGGCCGGGCAGGCCGAGGAAGTCGAGCTCCTCCGCCGAGCCGACGTCGGCACCCGCACCGAACTCGCCGCCGTCGAACAGCACCCGGTCGAACGAGGCCTGGGCGTCCAGGGCCTGGAACGAGCCGAGCAGCTCGCCCGACGCCTTCTCCTCCTTGTTCGCCTCCGCGATCAGCGCGGCCTCCGGGTCGTACTCGATGCCCTGCTCCTCGGCCGTGCGCGGCCGGTCGAGCGCGTGGTCACGCTCCTGCTCCATCGAGTTCGCCAGGTTCAGCAGCGGCGCGACGCTCGGCAGGAAGATCGACGCCGTCTCGCCGCGCTTGCGGGCGCGCACGAACCGGCCGATCGCCTGGGCGAAGAACAGCGGCGTCGAGGCGCTCGTGGCGTACACCCCCACGGCGAGCCGCGGCACGTCCACGCCCTCCGACACCATGCGCACCGCCACCATCCAGCGGTCCTCGCCCTGCGCGAACTCCTCGATGCGCCCCGAGGCGCCCTCGTCGTCGGACAGGACGACCGTGGGCCGCTTGCCCGTGATCTCGTGCAGGTGCGCGGCGTACGCCCGCGCGTTGTCCTGGTCGGTGGCGATGACCAGGCCGCCCGCGTCGGGCACCGTGCGGCGCACCTCGGTCAGGCGCTTGTCGGCCGCCGAGAGCACCGACGGGATCCACTGCCCCTCGGGGTCCAGCGCGGTGCGCCACGCCTGACCCGTCATGTCCTTGGTCATGGCCTCGCCGAGGCGGGCGCTGACCTCGTCGCCCGCCTTGGTGCGCCAGCGCATGTCGCCCGCGTAGGACATGAACAGCACCGGGCGCACCACGTGGTCGCGCAGGGCCTCGCCGTAGCCGTAGGTGTAGTCGGCCTTCGAGCGGCGGATCCCCTCGGCGTCCGGCTCGTACTCGACGAACGGGATGGCCGACGTGTCGCTCCGGAACGGGGTACCGGTCAGCGCGAGGCGGCGCTCGGCGCCCTCGAACGCCTCGCGCACGGCGTCGCCCCAGCTCAGGGCGTCGCCACCGTGGTGCACCTCGTCCAGGATCACCAGGGTGCGCGCGGCCTCCGTACGGGCGCGGTGCAGCGCGGGCTTGGCCGCGACCTGCGCGTACGTGAGCGCGACACCGTCGTAGTGGGAACCGTGCCGGCCCTGCGAGTTCTTGAACTGCGGGTCGATGCGGATGCCGACGCGCGCGGCGGCGTCGGCCCACTGGGTCTTCAGGTGCTCGGTGGGCGCCACCACGGTGACGCGCCGGACCAGGCCCTGCTCCAGGAGCTCGGTGGCGATGCGGAGCGCGAACGTCGTCTTGCCGGCGCCGGGCGTGGCGACGGCCAGGAAGTCCTTCGGGTTCTTCTCGCGGTACAGCTCCAGCGCCTCGGCCTGCCAGGCGCGCAGGCTCGACGCCGTACCCCAGGGGGCACGACGTGGAAAGGCAGGGCTGAGCGACGAAGCGGCCGCAGACGACGGTGTGTGGGGCAGCTGCTGCGGCTGGCTCGTCACTGGGTGGAGTCGCCCTCGCCGCCGTCCTGCGGGTCACGGAGACCGTCGTAGATCTCCTTGCACCGGGGACACACCGGGAACTTGCCCGGGTCCCGGCCCGGTACCCAGACCTTGCCGCAGAGCGCGATCACGGGCTTGCCGCTCAGGGCGGACTCCATGATCTTCTCCTTGCGCACGTAGTGCGCAAAACGCTCGTGGTCCCCGGGCTGTGCCTCCTCCCGGGTCTCCTCGCGCTCCAGGACGCTCGTACCGCCCTGCGTACGGGGGTCGTCCTGCGGGCTGGAGAGTGGTTCGGTCATGCCGAGAAGTCTACGCGGGACCACCGACAGCCACGCCGTCGGCGCGCACGCCGGGGCAGGTCCGGAACCCGTCCCGGGCAGCGGCGGCCGGGAATTCCTTGCGGGCGTGTCGGTGGGCACCGCTATAACTGAGGCATGTCACATCCCCGCCCCGAGAGGAGCCTCATCCTGCCCGACGACGCCGTCTCCCCCACCGACCTGGCCGACACCCTGTCCACCGCTCTGTCCGACGACCTGCCCGACAACCTGCCCGACAACCTCGCCGGCGACCTGCCCCGCGGCCTGCCCGACCCCGTCTGGCCCGACTTCGGCGACCACGACGACTGCGCCCGCCGCGCCGTCGCCGCCGTGGCCGCGATGCTCGGCCGCCCCGTCCCCGAGCGCCCGAAGGAACCCCGCTCGTCCGCCGAGTGGCTCAGCCGCCGGTGGGAGGTCGAGGAGAGCGCGCTGGTCAGCGTCTCGCGCGACATGTCGCGCACGCTCCAGCGGCTGCACGCCTACGCGCTGCAGCGCTGGATCGAGCGCCACCCGGACGTCGTGGCGGTGTTCGGCCCCGGGGGTGCCCCGCAGCGTGCCGCGCTCGACCTCGGCAACGGCACCTCGGTGAGCGTCCCGGCCGTGGCGACCGTGCTGTTCCCCGCCGGCTCCGCCTACGACGCGCCGGTGGCGGTCGAGGTGGCCTACCGGTACGGCACCCCGACGATCACCGCCTTCACGCTGCCGGGCGGCCTCCCGCTCGCCGAGCGGGTGCTCGCCGACCTGACCCGCACGCTGGAGGTGGACCACCCCTACCGCGGCGGCGTCCTGTCGGCGCGGTCGTCGTCCGGGTCGGTCGAGCTCGTCCCGGTCAGGCACACGGTGCAGGCGCGCGACGACGTCGTGCTGCCCGCCGAGCTGTGGCGCGAGGTCGACCTGTTCTGCTCCAGCGTGACCACCCGCCGTGCCGCGCTGCGGGCCCTCGGGCACACCACGTCTCGCGGCCTGCTGCTCGCGGGGAGGCCGGGCGTCGGCAAGACGAAGCTGACGCGGGTCATCGCCACGGAGCTCGCCGGCCCGCTCACGGTCGTGCTCGTCACCGCCGAGGTGCTGCGCACCTGGATGACGGAGCTGTACGACGAGATCCGCGGCCTGGGTCCCTGCCTCGTCGTGCTGGAGGAGATCGACTCGGTGGCGGCCAAGGGCTCGCGCGGCGACACGTCCTTCGCGGAGTTCCTCGACGCCCTGGACGGCACCCGCAGCTCGGACGACGTGCTCACGCTGGCCACCACGAACGACCCCGACGCCCTCGACCCGGCGGTCAAGCGTCCCGGACGCTTCGACACCATCGTCGAGGTGCCGCCGCCGGACCAGGCGGGCCGTACCGAGATCCTGCGGCTCTTCCTGCCGGCGACCGCACCGGTCGACGTCGCCCTGGTGGCCTCCTACCTGGACGGTGCCACGGGCGCCGACCTGCGCGAGGTGGCCCGCCGCTCCATCCTGGAGCACGGCCCGGACGAGCTGACCACCGAGCGCGTCACCGACGTGGCGACGTCCGGCCGCTGGAAGCCCGCCCCGGTCGCCGGCAACTACCTCTGACGGGCCGGACGCTCAGGTCACCCGAGCGACCTGAGCGTCCGGCAGGGCGCTACAGGCCCTGCCAGTCCGGCTTGTCCGCGTAGGTCTGCCGGTAGTAGTCGGCGAGCTGCAGCCGGGACGCCGCGGCGTCGTCGACCAGCACGGTCGCGTGCGGGTGGAGCTGCATGATCGTGGCGGGCCACATGGCCGAGACCGGGCCCTCCACGAGCTGGTGCACCGCCTCGGCCTTGGCGCGCCCGGAGGCCAGGAGCACCAGGTGCCGCGCCGACATGATGGTGGCGAGGCCCTGCGTGAGGCAGTGCCGCGGCACGTCGTCGACCGAGCCGCCGAAGAACCGCGCGTTGTCCTCGCGGGTCTGGCGGGTCAGCGTCTTGATCCGTGTGCGGGACGCGAGCGAGGAGCCCGGCTCGTTGAACGCGATGTGCCCGTCGGTGCCGATCCCCAGGATCTGCAGGTCCACGCCCCCGGCGTCCGCGATCGCGGCCTCGTACGCGGCGCAGGCCGCGGGGAGGTCGGCGGCGAGCCCGTCCGGACCCTGCACCGCACCGGGCGCGAAGTCGACGCGCGAGGCGATCTCCTTCTTGATCACGTTGCGGTACCGCTCGGGGTGGTCCGCCGGCAGGCCCACGTACTCGTCGAGCATGAACGCGCGGGCCCGCGCGAACGAGAGCCCCTCCTTGTGCCGGCGGGCCAGCTCGTCGTACACCGCCAGCGGGGACGAGCCCGTGGCCAGCCCCAGGACGGCCTCGGGCCGGGCCCGCAGCAGCTCCTCGACGGCGCCCGCCGCCAGCCGCGCGAGCTCGCCCGCGGGAGCGATCACAACCTCCATCAGCCTCTCCTCCCGAGGACCGCGGCGCCCACCGCCGCGACCGGAACGTGCGTCGGCGCCAGCCTGACCCGCTCGGCCAGCCGGAGCGAGCCGAGGAACGCGGACACCTTGGCCTGCTCGCGCAGCGCGTCCTGCACCACGTCCAGCAGCTCGGTGCCGAGCTGCGCCACACCGCCGCCCAGCACCACGTGCCGCACGTCGGTGGTGAGCACCAGCAGCCGGACGGCCGAGGCCACGGCGTCGGCGAACCGGTCCCGGACCACGACGGCCTCCTGGTCGCCCGCGCGGGCGGCCTCGAAGAGCTCCACGGGCGACGGCTTGCCGTGCCGCGCGGGCCACGCCGCCTCCAGCGCCTTGCCCGAGGCGAACCGCTCCAGGCAGCCGCGCTGCCCGCACGGGCACTCCGGGCCGAGAGGGTCGACCGGGATGTGCCCGATCTCCCCCGCCGCGCCGCTCGCGCCGCGCCGCAGCTCGCCGTCGAGCACCAGGCCCGAGGCGAGGCCGGTGCCGAGCGCGAGGAACGCGAGGTCCTCGTGCTCGCGGGTGCCGTCCGCCGCATCGTCGGCCGCGCCGTCCGCCGCACCGCCACCGGCCCGGTCCGCCCGCTCAGCCCGCCCCGCCCGGTCCGCCGCCCGTTCCAGGACGTGCGCAGCACCGACGGCGGCCACGTTGAGGTCGTTCTCGACCACCACGGGCACCCCGCCCACCCGGGCGGACAGCAGCTCGGCGAGCGGCAGCTCGTCGTCGTGCACGCCGAGGTTGACCGCGTGCTTCACCGTGCCGGACCGGTGGTCCACGATGCCGGGGATACCCAGCCCGACGCCGGCCAGGGCGGTGACCTCCACCCCGCCCGACGCGGCCACGTCGCGCACGGCCTCAGCCGCACCCGAGACCAGCCCTTCGGCCCCGTGCACCGTGGACCGGCGCACGGTGGCCACCACCTCACCCTCCGGGTCGAGGAGGGCGCCGAGGATCTTGGTCCCTCCGATGTCGAGCCCGACCGTGTAGCGCCCCATCCCGTTCTTGCCCATCAGCCCTTCACCGCGCCGGACACCAGACCACCGGTCATCCGGCCCTGGACGATCAGGAAGAAGATCACCACGGGGATGGCGATCAGGACCGCGCCCGCCATGACCGCACCCCAGTTCGTGGCCTGGGTGGCCTGCAGGAACGTGCGCAGCCACAGGGGCAGCGTCATGGCCTCCGGCCGCTGCATGATGACCAGCGCCGTCACGAACTCGTTCCACGCCTGGATGAAGGCGAACACACCCGTCGCCACCAGCCCCGGCGCGAGCAGCGGGAACGTGACCCGCCAGAACGCCCCGGCCCGGGAACACCCGTCGATCATCGCCGCCTCCTCCAGCTCCTTGGGTACACCGTTGACGAAACCGCGCAAGGTCCAGATGGTGAACGGCAGCACACCGGCCGAGTACACGAGCGTGAGCCCGATGATCGTGTTGAGCAGCTGCCAGCCGTCGATGATCCGGAACATCGAGATGATCATCGCCTCTCCGGGGATCATCTGGACCACCAGGATCAGCACGATGAACGTACGCCGGCCCTTGAACGAGAACCGGGTCAGCGCCAGCGACGCCGCGAACCCGATGATCAGGGTGATCACGAGCGTGAGGAACGTGACCCCGATGGAGTTGAGCACGGCGGGCGGGAACGGCGCGCGCTCCTCGCCGAACATCGCCGAGCGGTAGTTGTTCAGGGTGAACACGTCCGGCGTCGGGAAGAACGCGAGGTTCTCGCCGCGGATGCTGCTGTTCGGCAGGAACGAGGTGTTGATCATCCAGTACACCGGGAACGCCGAGAACACGAAGACGAACACGGCCAGGACGCCGAACCCGGTGTCGGCGAGACGCTTGCGGATCTTGATCACGACTCCTCCTCCCGCAGCGTGCGCCGCACATAGGGGAACGAGATGGCCAGCATGACGACGACGAAGACGACGCCGATCGCGCTCGCGAGGCCGTAGTGCCCCTGGGCCATACCCATCTGGTAGATGTACACGCCGATCGTGTTGGTCAGCTCCCGGTCGCCGCCGACGTCCTGCAGCACGAAGACCTGCGTGAAGAGCTTCAGGTCCCAGATCATCGAGAGCACCACGAGCACGGTGATGATGCTGCGCACGTAGGGCACCTGGATCAGGCGGAAGCGCTGGAAGGCGCTGGCACCGTCGAGCTGGGCCGCCTCGATGACCTCCTCGGGGATCTGCGTGAGACCCGCGTAGAGCGTGAAGGCGACGAACGGCACGGCGCCCCACACGACGATGAAGGTCAGGATGAGGAAGAACGACCACGGGTTGAGGAGCCAGGAGTGCCCGAACCACCGGTCGCCGGTGATCGCCGTGAGCAGGTTGTTCACCACGCCGTACTGCGTGTCGAAGACCCAGCCCCACACGGTGGTGGCGGCCAGCGCCGGCATCGCCCAGGCCAGCAGCAGGCCCACGGACACCAGCATCCGCAGGGCCTTGCCGACCCGCATCATGAGCAGCGCCACGAGCATGCCCAGCACCATCGTGACCACCACGAGCACGACCATGAGCAGGAAGCTGCGGCCCAGCACCGTCCAGAAGCCCTGGACGTCCGTGAGGATGGCCGCGTAGTTGTCGAACCCGACCCACTCGGCGGGCTGGCCCATGAGCTGGGCGCGCTCGTACTCCTGGAACGACATCACGAGCAGGCGCACCACGGGGTACCCGGTCAGGACGCCGAGGAGGATCATCGAGGCCGACAGCAGCAGCCAGGGCAGGTAGGGCGTCCGGCGCTTGCGCCGGACCTGTTGGCGCGGTGGCGCCGGTGGGTCCAGAAGTGTGGTGGTCATGTCCTGTCTTCCTCGGTGGCCGCCGGCAGGCCCTCCCGGTGGCGGGCGGCGGCGGACGGCAGGCGGGCAGTGGTATCCCGTCCCGCCCGGGATCTGAGGTCACCGGGCGGGACGGGACGTCGTGCTGACTCGCGTCAGCTGTTGAGGATTCCCTCGATGTCCGCGTCGAGCTTCTCGGCCACCGTCTTCACGTCCTCGCCGGCGGCGATCTTGGAGAAGGCGGTCTGCAGGATCATCTGGGACTCGACGTCGGCCCACTTCGGCGACGCCGGGGTGAGCCTGGCGTTGGCGGCGGCCTCCGCGGCGGCCTTGCCGATCGACGTCTCCTGGTCGACCTTCTCGAAGAGCGAGGTCTTGGCCGGGAACAGGCCGTTGGCGGCGAGGATCGACTGGTACTCGTCGCTCAGCAGGATCTCGTAGGCGCTCATCGCCAGGTCGGGACGGGCCGACTTCTGCGCGATGGCGATGTTCGAGCCGCCGGCGAACACCTGGGCGGCGCCGCCGTCCTTGCCCGGCAGGGCGAACGCCTGCAGGTCGGAGCCGTAGGTGGAGGCGCAGCCCGGCACGCCGTCCGGGGTCTCGGGCTCCTCGGGGGCGTTGATGGACCACTGGATCCAGCTCGGTGCCGACAGGAAGGCCACGCTGCCCTCGCAGAACGGCACCTGCAGGTCTGCCTCGTTGGTGTCGGCCGGGGCGTTGTTGCCCTCGGTCATGATGGTCTGGATCTGCTCCAGGCCGGCCAGGCCGCCCTCCGAGGAGAAGCCCGCCTCCCAGGTGCCGTCCTCGGCCTGCTCGGCGATGAAGCCGCCGTTCTCCCAGATGAAGGGGAGCGCGTTGTACCAGTCCTGGCCCGGCCAGTACACGCCGGACACCTTGTCGGTGCGCAGGTCGACGGCGCTGGCGACGTACTCGTCCAGCGTGGTCGGCACCTCGGCGTCGCCCAGCACCTGCTCGGAGTAGAAGACGACGCGCGAGCCGGAGTAGTAGGGCAGGGCGTAGTGCTTGCCCTCCCAGTCGCCGGCCTCGACGAAGCCCGGCAGCAGGTCGCTGCCGCCCAGGCCCTCGAACTCGTCGGCCGTGATCTCGCGGAAGTAGCCCGCCTCGGTGAACGCCGCGGCCTGCGTGTTGCCGATCTCGACCACGTCAGGGGCGTCCGAGCCGGACAGCGCCGTCGTGTACTTGTCGACGAGGCCCTCCCAGGCCTGCTCCTCGATGGTGAGGGTGCTACCCGGGTTCTCCTCCTCGAACGTCTCCTTGAGGTAGTCGCGGGCCTCCTGCGGCGTGTCCGAGCCGACGAGCCAGACCCGGACCTCGCCGGGACCGGTCTCCTCGGGCGCCGCCGCGCCGCCGGCGTTACCGCACGCGCTGAGCGCGAGCGTCAGGGTGATCGCCGACGCCGCAGCGCCGACGAGACGGTTTCTGTTCACGTGTGTTCCTCCCGGATACGACCATGTGTCGCGGTGGTGCCTGGTGAGATGGGTCGCCTGCCGCCCACACGTGCGCTCGGATGCTCACGAGACCCCCAGCTGGGCGGAAAGCACGAGGACGGCGGCACCCGCCAGCACCACGTCCTCGTCGAGTGCGGCCATCCGCAGCTGCAGGCCCGATGTGATGGCCGGCATGGTGCGCTGACGGATGGTGTCCAGCGCTGCCTCGCGCAGGGGGCCGTCGAGCAGGTCACGGGGACCGCTCAGCAGCACCTGGTCGAGGTTGAGCGCGCTGACGACCGGGGCGAGGGTCACGCCCAGCACCCGGCCAGCCGACGCCAGAGCGGCGTCGGAATCCTTCGTGTCTTTGCCCTCGACCGCGCGCCGCAGCGCCGGGACGGACAGGACCGTCTCGAGGCAGCCGCGGCGTCCGCAGGCGCACTGCACGCCGTCGTCCACGACGGTGACATGGCCGATCTCACCGGCGGCGTCACCCTGGCCGTGCACGCGGACGCCGTCGACCACCACGCCCGCGCCGACACCCGCGCCGACGGTGACCACGAGCATCCCGGAGCTGCCGCCGCCGTAGGTGAACTCGCCGAGGGCCGCCGTGTTGGCGTCGTTCGCGACGTGCACCGGCAGCCCGAGGCGCTCGCCCAGGAGCCCGGCGAGCGGCACGTCGTACCACCCGCGGTTGGGCGCCTCGACGACGCGGCCGTCCAGGTCGATGATGCCGGGCGAGCCGACGCCGACGCCGATCACCGGGTGGTTCGCCGCGGCCACGAGCCGGCGCACGAAGCGGGTGAGCAGGTCGACGAGCTCGTCGCCCGTGCGGCCGTCGATGTCGAGCTGCCGGCGCACCACGATCTCGCCCGTGAGGCTGAGGACCGCGCCGCGCATCCGGCCGTGCTCCGTGAGGTCCACCGCGACGATCTGGTAGGCGTCCGACCGCAGCCCCACGAGGATCGCGGGCTTGCCGACACGCTGGCCCGGCCGGGTGCCGAGCTCCTCCACCAGTCCCTCGGTGATGAGCACCGAGACCAGGTCGGAGATGGTCACGCGGGTGAGCGAGGTCGCTCGTGCGAGGTCGGCCCGGGAGGTGGGCCCCTCGTGGAAGAGGTGCTGCAGCACCAGGGACCGGTTGTGCGCCCTGGCGTGCTCGGGGAGCACCTTGGACGTCGCGCGCAACCGTGCGCCGAGCCCTCGCCCGGTGCCGTTGCGTTCTGTCGCCGTCGCCATGTTTGTTAGTAGACCTCCTTAACAGAGTCCCTGTCCATCGCCGGGTATGACCCGTAACAAGACTGTTACGTGGGTCACGCTTGCCCAGGGCGGAGCCGGACCTGCCGTCGCTTGCGGATTACTTCACGTGCCTGACGAAACCGAGCCTGCCGTACGCCGACGGAGCAGGCACGGCGTGACCGCACCGTGATCAAATACTGCGCAAAACCGAAGAAAAATCCGGTCACCGGGTCCACAAGTTCACAAAGGGATCACAGTTCTCAGGTGGGGAGCGTTCCGGCCTGACGGGCCTCCTACGCTCGTCCCATGAAGCACATCCGGCCGGCCATGGGGGACGCGGGCCCGCCCGCGTGGCGGCCCTTCCGTACCCTCCTGGCGGCACTGACCACCGGGATCCTCGTCGTCGCCCTCGGGGCCTGCTCGGGCGGGGGCGCGAGCGACTCCGACGGCTCGGGGGCCGCCGTGGAGGAGGGTGCCGCGCAGAGCGAACCCCTCTCCCCCGACGGGGCGCGGGACGCCGTCGCCGACGCGACCGGCGCCGTCGGCCTGGCCGAGGCCCCCCAGGAGGCCGTGGACCGCGAGCTCGTCACGACGGGCAGCGCGACCCTCGCGGTGGAGGACCCGTTCGACGCCGCCGAGCGCATCGCGGGCCTCGTGGAGGGCGCCGGCGGACGCGTCGAGAGCCGCGACGAGCAGGCCGCGACGGACCACGAGCCCGGCAGCGCCTCGATGACCCTGCGCATCCCCGCCGACCGGGTGTCCGCCACGCTGGACGCCCTCGGAGAGCTCGGCGAGGTGCGCGACCGGCACGTCGAGACCGTGGACGTCACCGGCACGGCCCAGGACCTGGACGCCCGCATCGAGGCGCTGCGCACGTCGACCGACCGGCTCCGTGAGCTCATGGCCGACGCCGACCGGACGTCCGACCTCATCGAGATCGAGGCGGAGCTGTCCACGCGCCAGGCGGAGCTCGACTCCCGGGTCTCCGAGCGCAACCGCCTCTCCGACGAGGTCGCGATGTCCACGCTGCACGTCGAGATCGTCGCGGAGGGCACGCCGGCCGCCCAGGCACGGCCCGGCGGGTTCGTCGGCGGTCTCACGGCGGGGTGGAACGCCCTGGTGAGCACCTTCAACGTGGTCGTCCTCGTGCTCG
Source organism: Promicromonospora sp. MS192 (assembly GCF_049532985.1). Classification (GTDB taxonomy): domain Bacteria; phylum Actinomycetota; class Actinomycetes; order Actinomycetales; family Cellulomonadaceae; genus Promicromonospora. The sequence continues at coordinate 3,500,465 of NZ_CP186693.1, forward strand.
GGGCGATCATCCCGTGGCTGGCACTGGCCGGCGTCGTGCTCCTCGTGGTGGTGGGGGTCCGCCGTCAGGTCGCCCGCACGCGCGCCGCGGGTCCGACGCCGCCAGCCGCCGAGCCGGAGCCCGCGCCCGCGGAGTGAGCCGGACGCACCGCGGCCCTGGTCCGACGTACCGGTGACGTCGGACCAGGGCCGGGGTGCCTGGTCGTGCAGGTCAGTCGGTGACGGCCAGCGCGTCGATCTCCACCAGCATCTCCTCGCGCGGCAGCCCCGTGAAGACGGTGGTGCGGCTCGGCAGCACCCCGCCGGGGCAGTGCTTCGTCACGAACTCGCCGTAGGCGTCGTTCATGACGGCGAAGTCCTCCCGCTTGGTGAGGTAGACGCGCAGCATCACCACGTCGTCGAAGGTGGCGCCGCCCGCCTCGACGATCGCCCGGACATTCTCCAGCGTGCGGGTCGTCTGCGCCGCGACGTCGCCGGGGTACAGGTACTCCCCCGACGCCGGGTCGACCGGCCCCTGACCCGACACCTGCACGAACGGGCCCTTGCGCACACCCTGGTGGAACGTGTGCGCGGGCGCGGGGGCGTCGGGGGTGGAGATGGCGGTCTTCGTGGTCATCGGTTCTCCTTGCTGAGTCGTGCGGTGATCGGTCGGTCCTGCTGGTCAGAAGTCGAGCGTGACCTGCTCGACGACGTCGTCGCCCCGGGTCACCAGGGCCGTCCGGTACTTGTCGAGCACGGTGCACGGGTGCGAGATGCCGAACCCGACCACGTCTCCGGGCCGGAGCACGCCGTCGGACGCGGGCTCGACGGACAGGTAGGCGTGCTGGTCGTTCAGAGCGGTCACCCGCACCCCGGACAGCTCACGGGCCTCGCCCAGCCGGCCAGCGGCGTCCGGCGTGCGCGCCACGAGCGGCGTCGGCAGGTCGATGTCGAACGACACGTCCCGGCGGCCCATCCCGACGATGACGAGCCCGGGCTCCGGCGCGGACAGCACCGAGGCCCAGACCCGGATCGCCGGGCGCAGCCGGTCGGCGCCCATCCGGGTCCACGGGTCGGCGTGCAGGTAGTGGCCGTGGTCGTGGGTCACGTACGCACCGGAGCGGACCACGGTCCGCGCCGGCACCTCGGCGCCCGAGGCGTCCCGCAGCGGAGCACCCAGGTGCTGCGCCACGACGTCGGCGAACGCGCTGCCGCCCGCGCTGAGCACCACGGGGCCGTCCACCAGGCCGGCCATCTCCGCCCCGGTCTCGCGCAGCTCCTCGCACCACCGGCCGACGGCGGCCAGCTCCTCGGCGCTGGTGCCGCTCGCCACCGGTCCCTCGTACCCGGCCACGCCGACGAGCCGCAGTCCCGCGTCGTGCACCCGCCCGGCGAGCGCGACGGCGTCGGACCGGCCGCGCACACCGGTGCGGCCGCCGGGCACGCCCAGCTCGACGAGCACGCCGAGCCGTGCCGCGGCCTGCGGGTCCGCGCCCGCGAACCCGGTGGCGAGCAGGTCGAGGCCGGGCTGTGAGTCGACGTAGACCCAGACTTCCTCGGCGGCGCCGCTCGCCAGCGCCGCGCGGAGCCACGCGACGTCGCGCGGGTCGACGATCTCGTTCGCGAGGAAGACGCGCGGGACGCCCCAGCCGAGCACGGTCCGGAGCTGCCCGGGCGTGGCCACCGTGGCACCCCACACCCCGACCGCGGACTGGCGCTCCCAGACCCGGCGCGACATGTGGGTCTTGACGTGCGGGGCGTGCTCCACGCCCGTGGCGGCGAACGCCCCCGCCACCGTCGCGATGTTGTGCTCCAACGACGCCTCGTCGAGCGTCAGCAGGGGCCAGAGGAACGTGGGGTCGTCGATGCGTGACACCCCCACATCCTGCCTTGTCACGGGAGCGGACCGCACACGCCGATCACTCTCGCCGTCCGAGTCGCCCGCCAGGGTCGTTCCCCGGAGGCCGGGGACGGCAGGTTCTCCACGCCGCCGTCCTCCCGCCAGCCGCCCATGCCCGCCCAGCCGCCGGCCGCGGTCTCGGCGGCCAGGTCCCGCGGGTAGCCCTCGACACCGGGCCTGGTCTGCCAGGGAAGGGGCCCGGCCAGCGGGCGGTACTCGACGCCGTACGCGTCCAGGCGCGGCAGGTGGCGGCGTTCGAGGCGGTCCAGGAACTCCTTCGACGCCGTCGTCCCGGGCTCCCGGTCGACGGCGGGCGACCAGGCCACCTCGGCGAAGGCGGCGAGCCGGGGGTACGTCGCGTAGTCGACCCGCCGCGCGCTGTTCAGGTGCTCGCTCCACACCTGCGCCTGCACCCCCAGCAACCGCCCGGCCCCTCGTCGGGTGCCGGGCGTCTGCGGGGTCCCGGTGCCAGGAGCCCGCGGATCCCCAGCACCCAGCGCGGCCGGGAAGGGGTCGAAGGCGTAGACGTCCTCGACCGTGCGGAGGAAGCCCACCGGGATCGGTTCCGCGGGGTGGTCGCCCGCGCGGTGGTCCAGGTACACGACCTGCTCGGGCGCCATGACCACGTCGTGCCCGGCCGCGAGCGCGGCGGCGCCCTGCGCGTAGCCCCGCCAGGACGTGACGATCACGTCGCGCGGCAGCATCGGCGACACGGCCTCGTCCCAGACGACCGCCCGGCGGCCGGCGTCGGACACGTGCTCCGCGAGGCGGGACACGAACCAGCCGTGCAGCTGGGCGACGTCCGGGACGCCGTCGGGCCCCACCAGGCCGAGCGCGCGGGCGCGGGCGACGATGTGCGGCGCGTCCCGCCAGAGCGTGGTCGGCACCTCGTCACCGCCCAGTGCGACGAACGGCGTGTCGAAGACGTCGAGCACCTCGTCGAGCACGTGGCGGAAGAACGCGAGCGAACCCTCGGACGGGTCGAGCACGTCCTGGCTGATGCCCCAGGTGGTGCGGACGCCCTGGCGGTCCTTGCGGGTGCCGAGCTCGGGGTAGGCGGCGACGGCGGCCTCGACGTGGCCGGGCACGTCGATCTCCGGGACCACGGTGACGCCGCGGTCACGGGCGTACGCGACGATCTCGCGCAGGTCGTCCTGCGTGTAGAAGCCGCCGTGCGGGCGACCGTCGCGGGAGCCGGTGCGCCAGGTGCCCACGGTGGACTCACGGCGCCACGCGCCCGTCCGCGTGAGCTCGGGGTAGCGGTGGACCTGCACCCGCCAGCCCTGGTCGTCGGTGAGGTGGAGCTGCAGCACGTTGAGCCGGTGGGCGGCGGCGAGGTCGACGAAGCGCAGCACGTCGTGCTTCGGCAGGAAGTGGCGGGCGACGTCGAGCAGGACGCCGCGCCACTCGAAGCGCGGGTGGTCCTCGATCCGCACGGCGGGCAGCAGCAGCTCCGACGGGACGTCGCGGTAGGGCGCGGACGCACTCCGGAAGGCCGCCGGGCCGGCGAGCTGACGCAGGGCCTGGGCGGCCGCGTGCGCACCGGAGAGGTCCGCGGCCTCGATCCGCACGACGGCGGGCGGCGCCGCGCCCGTGGCCGGAGCCGGCGCGTCCGCGGCCGGCCGCGGCGTGGCAGGGGCCGGCGCCGCGGGGCCCACGTCGAGGCGGTAGGCCCCGGCAGGCAGCCCGGCGTCCCGCGCGACGACGACGTCGGCCGCCGGGCCGGTCACGGGCACCAGGTCGATCCCGAAGGCCTGGCCCATGGCCTGACGCCACCAGCGGGCAGCGGGCCGCAGCGCCGGGTCCGCCAGGACGGTCGCACCGTCCCCGAGCCGCGCCAGAGTGCCCCGGACCTGCATCGACGCAGGCACGGGGACGAGTCCAGGATCTCCGGGGTGGTGCACGGCTGCCACGATAGCGTGACGCCCCGCCGTCAGATCCAGCCGTGCTCGGCCGCGATGCGGGCTGCCTCGTGCCGGTTGGCGGCGCCGAGCTTGGCGATGGCGGCCGCGAGGTAGTTGCGGACGGTCCCGCGCGAGAGCGACACCCGCTGGGCGATCTCGTCGACGGGCGCACCGTCGCGCGCGAGCGCCAGCACGTCGGTCTCGCGCGGGGTGAGCGGCGAGTCTCCGGCGCCGATCGCCTCGGCGGCGAGATCCGGGTCGACGTACCGGCCGCCTGCGGCGACCTTCCGCACGACGTCGGCGAGCACCTGCGCCGACACGGTCTTGGGCAGGAAGGCGCGCGCGCCCGCGGCGAGCGCCGACTTCAGGTATCCGGGCCGGCCGTGCGACGTGACGATGATGCAGCGGCACTCGGGCAGCTCGGTCGCGAGCCGGCGGGTCACCTCGATCCCGTCCGGCTCGGGCATCTGGAGGTCGAGCAGGGCGACGTCGGGCCGCACGCGCAGCGCCGTGGCCACGGCCTCCTGGCCGGACGCCGCCTGCCCGACCACCTCGAGGTCGTCCTGGAGGTCGAGCAGTCCGGCGACGGCGTCGCGGATGAGGTGCTCGTCGTCGGCGACGAGGATGCGGGTCATGTCAGGCCTCTCTGGGCACCGGGACTGGACAGCGGGATCTGGGCGTCGAGCAGGAACCAGTCTCCGTCGCGGCGGGTGGTGACCCGGCCGCCGACGGACCGGAGGCGGTCGGCCATGGCTCGCAGGCCGGTCCCCCCGCCGTCGCGGCCTGCGGCGTCGGTGCCGGGTTGACCCGCGCCGTCGTTCGCGAGAGTGAGCTGCACCTGCCCGTCCTCGGTCGTCGTGGCGAGCGTGACCTGGGTGGCCGACGAGTGCCGCAGCACGTTCGTCACGCCCTCGCGCACCACCCAGGCCAGGGCCTCGGCGTGCTCCTGCGGCACGGGCGAGCCGGTCACGGTGCAGCGGATGCCGGCCGAGGCGAGCAGGGATCGTGCGCCGGCCACCTCCCCGTCCCAGGTCACGCGGGTCTCGCCGCGCACGACGCGGCGCACCTCGTTCCCGGCCTCGTCCGCGAGCTGCCGGACGGCGGCGATCTGCTCGGCCGCGCGCTCGCCGCCGCCCCGGCGGACGAGCTCGGCGGCGAACTCGCTCTTGACGGCGATCGTGGTGAGCGTGCGCCCGAACACGTCGTGCAGGTCGCGGGAGATGCGCAGGCGCTCGTTCGCGAGCGCGAGCGCGGCGCGGTCCTCGTGCGCCCGCTGGAGGTCGCGCAGCACCCGCAGTACCCACGTGCTGCTCCACGAGCTCCACAGGCACAGGGTGATCAGCCCCACGCCCACCGCGACGCCCAGCGGGCTGCCGGCGGCGGCCAGCGGGGCGGCGACGAGCACGATCGCACCGTTGAGGTAGAGCGTGGGCCGCGCATCGAGCACCGGCACGACGGCCGCGGCCGCCGAACCGACGGCGGCCGCGGAGGTGAGCCGCATCTCCGGCACGGGCCCGGTCAGCGAGACCACCACGAGCCCGGCCAGGCCCACCAGCCACGCGACGACGACGCCCCGGGCCACCGCCCGCGGACGCTCCACCAGCACGTCGAGCGCCCAGCGGGTGACCAGGAAGTTCCCGGCGGTGACGGCGCAGGTCAGCGCGGCCGCCAGAGCGAACCACCCGAGGTGGCCGGAGACCGCCTCCCGACCGGTCGGGAGACCGGCGCTGAACAGGGAGACGACCGGTGTGACGGCCACCCCGTACGTGGACCAGCGCACGTAGGCCTCGAACCGCCGCGTGCTGACCGTCGAGCCCGCGCCCGCGAACCGTCGCTCCCCCATGCGCCACATTCTGCCTGCTGTCCTGGCCACCGGGAGCGGGGCCGGGGAGGTGGCCGGCCGCGGGTCAGTTCCCGACACCGTCGAGCAGCCAGTGGTAGCGCAGGCGCAGCGCCCGTTCGGTGCTGGCGGCCGCCGCGGCCAGCGTCAGGCCGATGTTGAGCCATGCCGGCAGCACGACGGGCGACGTGAACGTGCCGAACCGCTCGGCCACCGGCGGCAGCCTGAAGAGCACCTCGGCGAGCTGCGGCACCAGCAGGACCACGGAGACGACCAGCACCAGGACGGACACGGCGCTGACCAGCCGGCCGATCCCGGGGTTCTCGCGATCGAGGCGGGCGCGACGCCCCTCCGCCGACGCCGGGTCCGGCACGAGCTGGTACTCGGACCCGTCGTCGGCCACGTAGTGGCACCGCCGGAGCCCGAAGGCCGTCTTGACCACCTCGATGGTGCCGCCCTCGACGGGGAACGCCGCGGGGAGCTTCGACGTGGCCTGCTGCCGGCCGTCCACGTAGAGGTGCGCCCGGCCCTCGCCGTCGTCCCCCTGCAGGTGACGCACCTCGACGGCGTAGGTCACCTGCCCGCCGTCCGGGCGGGCCAGGGTCAGGTAGAGCAGCGACCTGCTCAGGTGCTGCCACCAGCGGAAGGGCTGGAGCGGACGGCCGTCCCCCGGCCTGACCCGTCGTGCGGCGCGCCGCATCGTCCAGCTCGTGCCGCGCCCGTCGGACGTACCGTCCTCGCTCATGTCGTCCTCCTGCCTCGTGTGCTGTCGTGGTGTGCTGGTGTGGTGTGCTGGTGTGGTGTCGGCCCGGGCGGGTCAGGAGGCCCGGCAGGACGTGTCGCGGGCGGGCATCTCGCCGTCGACGAGGTAGCTCGTGCCGATGTTCAGTGCGCACGCGTTACCGCCGAGCACGTAGACACCGTGACCGCTGCCGTCGACCGTCACCAGTCGAGACCGGTCGGCGAACTTCTCGCGCAGGCGCTGACCGCCCGCGAGCGGGGTGACCGGATCGCGCCGGTTCTGCAGGATCAGCACGTTGCGAGGACCCTCGTCGTTGATCGCCACCGGCGGTCCGGCCGGCTCGGGCCAGTAGGAGCACGGCAGGATGTTCGCCGATGCGGCGCCGAACAGCGGGAACCTCGTGCGGTCCTCGGCGACCGCCTTCCGGTAGGTGTCGACGTTCTCGTCCCACTCGACGTCGTTGCAGGTCGTGGCCAGGAACACCGACAGCGCGTTGGAGACCGGCGACACCTCGCCGTCCACCGCGGTGCCGGTGCCGGTGAGCGCGCCCAGGCCCGACAGGACGCCGTCGAGGTCGGTCGTGTCCAGCAGGTTCCGGACGGCGGTGCCGTCACCCTTCTGGAGCCACTGCCAGGTCTGCGCCGTCCGCCCGTAGGACCGCTCGCTGTAGAGGCCCACGAAGATCGCCTGGCGGAACAGCGCGCCGTCCACCCCGTCGACCGGGCTCTCGTCCAGCCGCTCGGCGGTCTCGAAGTACGTCGCGCGCACCTGCGCCGGCGTGCGGCCCAGGCCGTAGGCGGCGTGCCGCTCGGCCGCCCACCTCGCGAAGTCCGGGAACGTCTGTTCCATGCCCAGCGCGAACCGGCGCAGCCCCTCCCGGTCGAGGTGCGTGTCACCGACGTTGCTGTCGAGCACCACCCGGTCGGCGGTCTCGGGGAACATCGACGCGTACGCCGCACCGAGCGCAGTCCCGTACGAGTAGCCCAGGAAGCTGGCCTTCTCCTCGCCGAGCGCCGCCCGGATGCTGTCCAGGTCGCGGGCCATGTTCGCCGTCGACACGTGGTGGAGCCCGCCGTTCTCGTTCGTGCGCGCGCACTGCGCGGCGGCCTCCTCGACGATCTCCGCGCGCTCGAGCACCGCGGCGTCGTCCGGCGCGTACGGCGGGATGTTGCCGTAGTAGCCGCCGTCGACGGGGAACTCGCAGTCGACCCGCGTCGAGTGACCGACGCCGCGGGTGTCCATGCCGATCAGGTCGTAGGCGCTCAGCACGCTGTCGGGCAGGCCCTGGGACGCCAGGAGCGTGGGCTGCGTGAGCCCCGAGCCACCCGGGCCGCCGGGGTTGAGCAGCAGGATGCCGCGCCGCTCGGCGGGGTCGGTGCTCGCCAGCCGCGAGATCTCCAGGTCGATCTGCTGCCCGTCGGGGTCGGAGTAGTCCAGCGGCACGGACACGGTCGCGCAGCTCAGCACGTACGGCAGAGCCTCCGCCGCGACCTCTGCGGGGCACTCGCCCCACTCGGCCTGTGCGGGAGCTGCCTGTGCAGGAGTCGCCTGTGCGGCGCCGGCCTCGGCATCACCCCGCACGGCGGCAGCGGCGGGTCCGGCCAGCGCTCCGGCGAGGCCCAGCACGGCGAGCAGGGCCACGGCGCGGCGTCGCGCACGCCACGGTCGGGCGGCAGGGGCGCCGAGGCGCGGTGTGTCGGACGGGTTCGGGTACGGAGGACTGAGCTCGTCTCGGTTCATGTACCCAGCCTCCGCCGACGTACGCGCGCCCGGCAGTGCCACGAATCACCAGCCCACCCACCGTTCGCACGGGCCGGACCATGACGGATGTCATGCCCGGGGACAGGACCGGGTACGACGAAGCGCCGCGCCCCCGAGGGGGCACGGCGCTTCGTGGAAGGGTGGAGCTGCCGGGAATCGAACCCGGGTCCGGTATCGGTTTTCGAGGACTTCTCCGGGCGCAGTCTGCTGTGGATTTTCTCGGCCCCCGTGCTCGCGCAGACACGTTCACGGACAGGCCCAGTCACCTGAGAGTCCCCGCAGCCCCGATGACGAGGGCTACGAGCAGTGGCTTCCTAGATGACGCGGGTGACCGGAGCGGAAGCAGACTCCGGGCCCACGGACTTCGGGCTCGCTCAGGCGGCGAGGGCGAAGTCGTTGCGCGAGTTATCGGCAACTATTGGTTTACAGGCATCGTTAACGAGATAAGCCTGCATCCTCGGCCCGCTTCTCCTCGAAGCACGACCACCGTCGAAACCGATCAGCCCCTATGGTGTTTTCAACCAGCCCCCGGCCGGGCCCTTCGCCCGTCCGGAGTCATCCCAGTCTAGGGGATCAACACCCTGACCGGGAACGTTATTTCCGGCTCAGCTCTGCTGGAATCGGCTGAGCCTGCGGTTCCGCTCCGGGCGCGTGCCTCGTTCCTCGGCCCGCACCCTGCGCTGCACCTCCGGCTCAGCCGAGCATCTCCTTGTGCCGCATGGCCCGCCGTGCCTCGCGCATGTCCTGCTGCTCGCGCAGCGTCTGGCGCTTGTCGTACTCCTTCTTGCCGCGGGCCAGCGCGATCTCGACCTTGGCCCGGCCGTCCAGGAAGTACAGGCGCAGCGGCACGAGGGTGTGGCCCTTCTCGCGCGACTTCGACTCCAGCCGCGCGATCTCCTCGCGGTGCAGCAGCATCTTGCGCCGACGCCGCGGCGCGTGGTTGTTCCACGTGCCCTGGAAGTACGCGGGGATGTGCACGTTCTCGAGCCACGCCTCGCCACGATCGATGGTGGCGTAACCGTCGGTGAGCGACGCACGCCCCATCCGCAGCGCCTTGACCTCGGTGCCCGAGAGCACCAGGCCGGCCTCGAAGACGTCCTCGATCACGTAGTCATGACGGGCCTTCTTGTTGTTCGCCACGATCTTGCGCGGATCGTCCACGTTCTTCTTGGCCATGGTCTCCCTCCGGGGTCAGTGCTGGTCCGGCCTGCCCCGTGCAGGCAGCGCGACGTCCCATTTTACGCGCCGGACCTGGACGGACCAGGCTTTAACCGCCCCGTTCGCTCAGAGCCAGGTCATCGGGTCCACGGTCGAGCCGTTCACGTACAGCTCGAAGTGCAGGTGGCAGGCCGTGGACGTGCCCGTGGTCCCCGAGTAGCCGATCACCTGACCCCGCGAGACGTGCTGTCCGGACGAGACGGCGAACGAGGTGAGGTGGTTCGAGCTGGACATGACGCTCGTACCGCTGGAGGTGTAGCCGTGGTCGATCAGCACCTGGTTGCCGAGTCCCGCCAGGGTACGCGCGTACAGCACGGTGCCGTCGGCGGCCGCCAGGATCGGTGTGCCGCAGTACGCCCGGAAGTCCGTGCCGGCGTGCAGCCGGGAGTAGTTCAGCACCGGGTGGAACCGCATGCCGTAGGAGGAGGTGATGTACGGGTTCGCCGTCGGATAGCTGAGGAACGACAGGGTGCCGCCGCCGGACGACCCGCCCGAGGACCCTCCGGACGACCCGCCCGAGGAGCCGCCTGAGGTGTCGCCGGACGACGACTCCTCGGCCGCTGCCGCCTCCCGCTCCGCCCGTTCCCGGGCCAGCCGCTCGTCGCGCTCCCGCTGGTCGGCGATGATGCCCTTGAGATCGGACTCAATGGAGCTCAGCTCCTGCTCGGTGTCGCGCATGTTCGCCAGCGCGACGTCCTTGCGGCGCTCGATGCGCGCCTTGAGCCGCTCCTGCTCCTCGATCAGGCGCTCGATCTCCGCCTTGCGCTCCACCGCGGCCTGCTTGGCCTGCTCCTTGGAGCGCACGTTCTCGTCGGCCAGGCGCTTGAGCTCCGTGACGGCCTCGCGGATCGCCGTCAACCGGGCCTGCAGGTTCCGCGCGGTGGCCTCGGCGTCCTGCAGCTCGGCCAGGGTGCGCGCCCGGATCCGGGCCGCCGACGACGAGACCGAGTACCCGTCGATGAATTCCTCGGTGCTCTCGGCCCCGGTCACCAGCCCGATCGTCGACCCGGTGCCCGCGCCGCGCAGCTCCTCGCGCGCCATCTGCGCGATGTCCTCGCGCGCGCCGTCCACCTTCCCGGACCCGTCCTGGAGCTGGCGGCTGACCGTCGCCTCCTCCACCTGGGCGTCCGCGAGCCGCTGCGCGAGGATCGCCGCCTCGCGCTCGGCACGCTCCAGCTCGGCCTCGGCGACGGCCAGCTCGGCCTCCGCCACGGGCAGGCGTCCCTCGACCTGGTTGAGCTCCAGGACGGCGTCGGCGAGCTGGGTGTCGGTGTGCTCCAGCTCGGACTCCAGGCTCTCGCGCTCCTGCTCCTTCGCGGCCTGCTCGCGCTCGGCGGCGGCCCGGCGGTCGTCGAGGTCGTCGGCGTGCACGGCGGCCGAGCCGCCCACGAGCAGCAGCACGGCGAGCGCCGCGGCCAGCGGGCCGCGCGCCCGGGACAGGGGGTTTCGGAGCGCAGTCATCAGATCCTCGTGTACCGGTTCAGGGTGAAGAAGGACGAGAGAGCAGCCAGGGCGACGGCGATGACCACGAGCAGGGGCGCGACCTGGAGCACGTCGACCTCCGACACGTAGGCCACCCAGTCGACGGACCGTTCGAGCCAGTCGGTGACCATGAAGCGCACCGCCACCCAGAGCCCGGCCCCCGCGAGCAGCGACCCGAGCACGGCCGCCAGTGCGCCCTCCAGCAGGAAGGGGAGCTGGATGAACAGGTTGGACGCACCCACCAGGCGCATGATCTCCGTCTCCTTGCGGCGGGAGACCGCACTCAGGCGGATGGTCGTGGTGATCAGCAGCACCGCCGCCAGGAGCATGACGCCGGCCAGTCCCGCCGCGAGCAGGGTGGCCACGTTCAGGGTGCGGAAGAGCGGCTCGAAGACGGCCCGCTGGTCCTCGACGATCTCGACGCCGTCCCGCCCGGACAGCACGTCGCTCACGACGGCCACCTGCTCGGCGTCCGTCAGCTTGAGGCGGAGCGAGGCCTGCATGTCCTCGACGGTGAGCTGCGTGCCCTGGTAGCCGTCCGGGTACCGCTGCTCGAACGCGTCGAACGCCTGCTGCTTCGACTCGAACCAGACCCGGCTGACCTGGCCCGACAGCTCGGTGTCGATGACCTGGCGCAGCGCGTCGACCTGCTGGTCGGTGGCCTCGCCGCCGGCGCACGACGGCGCGGCCGACTTGCCCTGGGGGCACAGGAAGACCGACACCTCGACCCGGTCGTACCAGTCGTCCTTGAGCTTGCCGATCTGGGCCTGGAGCAGGGCGCCCGCACCCACGAACGTCAGGGACACGAAGGTGACGAGCACGACGGCCACGACCATCGTGGTGTTCCGGCGCAGCCCCGAGAAGACCTCGCCGAGCACGAACTGGAAGCGCACGTCAGGACCCCCGGACCGTCTGGACCGGCAGGCGGGTCCCGTTGCCCGGGGCGTCCAGCACGGGCGACGCCCCGACGTCGGGCAGGATCGCCTCGCGCTCGCCGTAGCCGCCGCGTGCCTCGTCGCGGACGACGACGCCGTCGGACAGCTCGACCACGCGGCGCCGCATCTCGTTGACTATCTCGTCGTCGTGCGTGGCCATGACCACCGTGGTGCCGGTGCGGTTGATGCGGTCCAGCAGGCGCATGATGCCCAGCGAGGTGGTGGGGTCGAGGTTGCCCGTCGGCTCGTCCGCCAGGAGGATCTGCGGCCGGTTCACGATGGCGCGCGCGATGGCGGCGCGCTGCTGCTCACCGCCCGACAGCTCGGTGGGCATCCGCTTCTCCTTGCCCGCCAGGCCGACCATGTCCAGCACCTCGGGCACGGTGTCCCGGATGACGTGCCGGGGCTTTCCGATCACCTGCAGGGCGAACGCCACGTTCTCGTGGACCGTCTTGTTCTGCAGCAGCCGGAAGTCCTGGAACACCACGCCGAGCTGGCGACGCAGCGTCGGCACCCGCCAGCCCGAGAGGTTGGCGACGTCGCGCCCCGCCACGTAGACGCGGCCGCGGGTGGGTCGCTGCTCGCGCAGCACCAGCGACAGGAAGGTGGACTTGCCCGAGCCCGAGGCCCCCACGAGGAAGACGAACTCGCCACGCTCGACGTCCACGGAGACCTGGTCGAGGGCAGGCCGTGCGCCGCGCGCGTAGACCTTCGACACGTTCTCGAACCTGATCACGAGCCCGACACTAAGTGGGGTGCCCCGTGGCGTGTCGGGGAGACACGCCGACGGAGGTCACCCGGTCACGGGCTCCGCCTCGCCAGATCAGCGCAAACCCCTGTGTAACCGGCATTTCGCCGGGGCTGTCCCCGTGCCGGACCCCGCCGGATGGGGTCTGATGGGGGAACCGGCCCCCGGCAACAGGAGCGTGAGCTGATGCGTGCTGTCGTGTTCGAGAAGTTCCAGACCTTCCCCACCCTGCGCGAGGTGGACCGGCCGAGCCCGGGCCCGGGCGAGGTGCTGCTGAAGATCGCCGGCTCCGGTGCCTGCCACTCCGACGTGGCGCTGTACAAGGAGTTCGCCGAGGGCCAGCCGGGGTCGTTCGCGCCGCCGTTCGTGCTGGGGCACGAGGCCTCCGGCTGGATCGAGGAGCTGGGACCGGGCGTCACCGGGTTCAGCGAGGGCGACGCCTACCTCGTGTACGGCCCCAACGGCTGCGGGCACTGCAAGGCCTGCTCGCGAGGACAGGACACGTACTGCGAGAACGCCGCGACCATGCCGTGGGCGGCCACGGGCATCGGGCGGGACGGCGGCATGGCGGAGTACATGGTGACGCCGGCCCGCAACCTGGTGCCGCTGGGCGACGCCGACCCCGTGGCCGCCGCTCCCCTGGCCGACGCGGGTCTCACGCCGTACCACGCGATTAAGCTGTCCCTGCCCAAGCTCGCGGGCGGCGGGAAGTTCGCGCTGGTGGTCGGGCTCGGCGGGCTCGGGCAGATCGCGGTGCAGATCCTCACCGCGCTCACCGGCGCGACCGTGATCGCCACGGACATGAAGCAGGACGCCATGGACCGCGCGGCGGCCGCCGGCGCCGTCACGGTGCCCGGCGGGCCGGACCAGGTCGCGGCGATCCGCGAGATCACGGGCGGCCGCGGCGTGGACGCGGCGTTCGACCTGGTGGGCGCGGCACCGACGATCAAGACCGCCCAGGCGTGCCTGGCCCAGCAGGGCCGGCTCACCGTGGTGGGGATCGCCGGGGGCGTCACCGAGTGGAGCTTCTTCACCAACCCCTACGAGGCCGAGATCACGAACACCTATTGGGGCACGGTCGAGGAGCTCTACGAGGTGGCGGCGATGTACCGCGCGGGGCAGATCGTGCCCGACGTGGAGCGCTACAGCCTCGACCAGTTCGACGAGGCGTACCGCAAGCTCGAGTCGGGACAGCTCTCCGGGCGCGCCGTCATCGTGCCGCACACCTGACCGGCGCGGGCGGCGCGCCGTCGTGCCGCCCGCCTCGGGCTCAGCTGCCCGAGCCGCCCCGGCGCCAGCGGATGCCGGCCTCGATGAAGTCGTCGATGGCGCCGTCGAACACGGCCTGCGGGTTGCCCGACTCGTGCTCGGTGCGCAGGTCCTTGACCATCTGGTACGGCTGCAGCACGTAGGACCGCATCTGGTCGCCCCAGCTGGCCTTGATGTCGCCGGCCATCTCCTTCTTCTTCGCGGCCTCCTCCGCCTTGCGGAGGAGCAGCAGGCGCGACTGGAGCACGCGGTAGGCGGCGGCGCGGTTCTGGATCTGCGACTTCTCGTTCTGCATCGCGACCACGACGCCGGTCGGGATGTGCGTCATGCGCACGGCGGAGTCGGTCGTGTTGACCGACTGGCCACCCGGGCCCGAGGAGCGGTAGACGTCGATCTTGAGCTCCGACTCGGGGATGTCGATGTGGTCGGTCTGCTCGATGAGCGGGATCACCTCGACCGCGGCGAAGGACGTCTGCCGCCGGCCCTGGTTGTCGAACGGCGAGATGCGCACCAGGCGGTGCGTGCCCGCCTCGACCGACAGGTTGCCGAAGGCGTAGGGCACGTTGACCTCGAAGGTCGCGGACTTGAGGCCCGCCTCCTCCGCGTACGAGGTGTCGCCGACCTTGGTCGGGTAGCCGTGCCGCTCGGCCCAGCGCAGGTACATGCGCATGAGCATCTCCGCGAAGTCGGCGGCGTCGACGCCGCCCGCACCCGCGCGGATGGTCACGACGGCCTCGCGGGCGTCGTACTCCCCGTTCAGCAGGGTGCGGACCTCGAGGGCGGCGAGGTCCTTGCGGATCTTGGCGACCTCCTCCTCGGCCTCGGCGAGCGAGTCCGCGTCGTCCATCTCCTGGCCCAGCTCGACGAGCGTCTCGACGTCGTCGATGCGGGCCGCGAGCTTCTCGACACGGCTCAGCTCGGCCTGGGCGGCCGAGAGCGCGGAGGTGACCTTCTGGCCCTCCTCCGGGTCGTCCCACAGGTTGGGCGCCGACGCCTGCTCCGACAGCTCGGCGATCTTGGCCTCGAGCGCGGTGGGGTCGCTCACGGCCTCGATGGACTCGAGGGTCGTGCGGAGCGCCTTGATCTCTGCGGGGAAGTCGTTGGTTGCCACGATGTTCAAGGTTACCCGCGCATCGCGGTGCCCGACGCCGGAACGCCCGCGGGCGACGCCGCAGGCCGGACGCGGGCGACGCCGCGGGCCCGGTGGCGGGCGTCCGCCGCGGGCCCGGTGGCGGGCGTCCGCCGCAGGCCCGGTGGCGGGCGTCCGCCGCAGGCCCGGCGGCGGGATCAACCCTGGCGAGGCTCCGGAAGCTCGCGGCCGAACATCTGGGCGGTCGCGCGGGCGCTCGGGGTGCCGGCGTCGAGGTCGGCGCCGTGGTCGACCAGCGCCTGGACCACCTCCCCGGCCCCCTTGAAGACGGCACCCGCCAGCGGCGACTGGTTGCGGCCGTTCAGCCGGTTCACGTCAGCACCGCGCTCGGCGAGGCCCGCCGTGAGGCCCGCGTGGCCGTGGTACGCGGCGAGCATCAGCAGGGTGTTGCCCGCCTCGTCGGCCAGGTCCGCCGGCAGCCCCGCGTCCACGAGGTCCAGGAGCACGTCGGCGCCCTGGCGGGCGAGGTCGAAGATCTGCTCCGGCTCCAGGCGTGTGCCGCCCCCGTCGCCCGTGCTCTGCTGGTCGGCGCTCTCGCTCATGCCCCCAACCTAAGCGCTCCGGGCAGCTCCGGCAGCCAGGCCCCGGCCGGGCCGCTGGTCAGGTCGCCCTCGACGTCACCAGGCCCTGGCCGTCGCCGTGGCGGTGAGCGCGACGCCTCCGCCGTACTCGTCCGTGAACCAGCGCAGCAACGGCGGCCGCGACACCCCCTCGAGGACCACACGGGCCGACCGGCCGTCCGGTGACGACGCCTCGGCCACCACCACGGGCACCCCCGGCGGGTGCTCGGCGAGGTAGTGCTCGACGGCGGCGCGCACCCCGGCGTCGGACAGCGTGAGCAGGGCGCCCTCGGCGGGAGCACCGAGGCCCGCGTAGAAGGAGTCCGGTGAGATCGCGTCCGCGGCGTCGGCCGCGGCCAGGTCCGCGACGTCGTACAGCGCCTTGCGGTCCAGGTGCACGGCGCCCGCCGAGGCGACGACGGCGACCAGCATCAGCGCGAACGCGACGAACGCCGAGGTCAGGAGCATGATCCGCCCGCTCTCCCGCGCCTGCTGGGTGCTCTCCCGACCCCTTGACCTCATGGGCACCAGTCTGGTGCGGCCGGCCGGCGTCCGCCCGGCCTGGGCCCGCGACCTGTGGACAAACTTCTTCGAAAACGTTTAGCGAAATCTCTTGACACCGCCCCCGGGTCTTCGAAATCCTTTTCGACGCATGACGAGCCAACGATGGCACGTCACGAGAGAGAGGATCGATGATGACCCGAACTCGCACCTCACAGCGCTCCAGGCGCTCCCTCCGCACCATCTCGTTCGGCACCCTGGCCGCTGTGCTCCTCACGTCCGCGGTCTCGGCCGGGGTGGCGGCCACCTCGGCCCAGGCCGCCGGCAGCACGCTGCAGGCGGCGGCCGCGGAGTCCGGCCGGTACTTCGGCACCGCCATCGCCGCGGGCAAGCTCTCCGACACGCAGTACACGACCATCGCGAACCGTGAGTTCAACATGGTCACGGCCGAGAACGAGATGAAGATCGACGCGACCGAGCCGAACCAGAACCAGTTCACCTTCACCAACGGTGACCGGATCGTGAGCTGGGCACGGAGCAACGGCAAGCAGGTCCGCGGCCACACCCTGGCCTGGCACTCGCAGCAGCCGGGCTGGATGCAGAACATGAGCGGTTCGGCCCTGCGGTCGGCGATGCTCAACCACGTCACGCAGGTCGCGACGCACTACCGCGGCCAGATCCACTCCTGGGACGTGGTGAACGAGGCGTTCGCCGACGGCTCGTCGGGCGCCCGGCGCGACTCGAACCTGCAGCGCACCGGCAACGACTGGATCGAGGCCGCGTTCCGCGCGGCCCGGGCCGCCGACCCGAACGCGAAGCTCTGCTACAACGACTACAACACGGACAACTGGAGCCACGCCAAGACCCAGGCCGTGTACAACATGGTCCGCGACTTCAAGTCCCGCGGGGTGCCGATCGACTGCGTGGGCTTCCAGGCCCACTTCAACAGCGGCAACCCGGTGCCGAGCAACTACCACACCACCCTCGGCAACTTCGCGGCCCTGGGGGTCGACGTCCAGATCACCGAGCTCGACATCGCCGGCTCCGGCACCTCGCAGGCCGAGCAGTACCGCGGCATCGTGCAGGCCTGCCTCGCCGTGTCCCGCTGCACCGGCATCAGCGTGTGGGGCGTGCGGGACTCCGACTCGTGGCGGGCCGGCGACACCCCGCTGCTGTTCGACGGCAACGGCAACAAGAAGCTCGCGTACAACTACACGCTCGACGCCCTGAACGCGGGCGGCACCGGCAACCCCCAGCCCGGTGACGGGTGCACCGTGACCGTGACCCGCGCCGAGGAGTGGTCCGACCGGTTCAACGTGTCGCTCGCGGTCTCGGGCAGCTCGACCTGGCGCGTGTCCATCCGGCTGCAGGGTGCGCAGACCCTGCAGAACTCCTGGAACGCCACCGTCTCCGGCACCAGCGGGACGTTGACCGCCACACCGAACGGCGCCGGGAACTCGTTCGGCATCACGCTCTACAAGAACGGCACCACCACCCTGCCGACGGCGACCTGCTCGACCACCTGATCGTCGGTCCATCCCGTCGGACGCCCGTCCTTCCGCAGGTCGCGGGAGGGCGGGCGTCCCGCACGACCGGTCACGGGCGCACGCTCGTGTAGGCGTCCACCGTCGCGGCACGGGCAGCCTCGACCGGGACCGCCAGCGGCAACCAGGGGCTCAGCAGCTCGGGCACCAGCGGCAACGGCACCTCGACGCGCACCACGGCACCCACCGTGCCGCCCGGCGTCAGACAGGGCTGGTCCGAGCACTCCAGGGTCAGCGCGCCGGCGTCGCGCGGGAAACCCTGGTCGGCCAGCGCGATGCCCGCGGCGATGTCCGCACGAGCCGTGCCCGCAGCCGACGACTCGGCGGTGACCATCGCGCGCACCGCCTCCCGCGCGGCACCCTCGGCGGCGAACGCACCGGCCTGCACGCGACCGAGCGCCATCACGAGATAGACCAGCGGGACCAGCAGGATCAGCGTGACGCCGAGGAACTCGACCATCGCGGAGCCGCTCTCGTCCGCGTGGTCCCGGAGGCGCCTCGCCCACGGCCCCGGGTGCGCCGGCCGGCCCGTCACTGCTCCTCCAGCGCATGGCCGCGCACCGTCAGCACGCCGCCCGGGCCGAGCAGGCCGACGACCGGCAGCGGGGCGCGCACGGTCACCTCCGTCACCGCGACCCCGCCCGACGTCGTACGTCCGGCCGTCACGTCACGGGCGTACGCACCGGTCAGCGTGTCGGCAAGGAGGGCACGGGTCCGCGCGGCACCGTCCGCCAGGCCCCGGTCCGCCCGGGCGGCCACCCGCGCTCCCTCGGCGGCCGCGTCGATCGCGAGGGAACGGACGTGCACGGCGAGCGCCACCTGCACGACCCCGAGGAAGATCGCCAGGACCAGGACGGACACGAGGACGAACTCGGCCGCCGCGGAGCCCGCCTCCGAGCGGAGCCGACGCTGCGGCCGGCTCATCCCTGGCCGGTGACGCTGCTGATCGCCTGCCGGAACGCGTTCTCCAGGAGCGGTCCGGCGACGGCCCAGAGCGCGACCACGAGGCCAGCGGTCATCAACGTGACCAGCACCCAGCCCGGCACGTCCCCCCGTTCGTGCTCGTTCTCGTCGTGCTCGTGCTCGTCGTGCTCGGTGGCGTGGCGCATGGCGCGTCCTTTCGTCGGCCGACCCGTCCCCGGGTCGGGTCAGAGCCCGATCCGCAGGGTGGCCAGGCTGGGGAACACTGCGAAGACGACGGTCACGGGCAGGCACAGGAAGACGACCGGGACCATCATCAAGATCTCCTTGCGGCCGCCCGCCTCCAGGAGCGCACGGCGTCCGGCTTCGCGGACGTCGCCTGCCTGGGCACGGAGGACCGCGGCGAGCGGCGTGCCGCGCTCCAGGGCCACGACGATGCCCTCGGCGAACCGCGTGAGCGGCGGCAGTCCCGTCCGGTCAGCGAGCGCGGTGAGCGCCGCCGACACGGCCGCACCCGCACGCACCTCGGCGACCAGGCGCCGGATCTCGGCGGCGAGCTCGCCGCGGGCGGTGGACGCGACACGTTCCAGCGCGGCGTGCGGGCTCTCCCCCGCTGCCACGGCCAGGGCCAGGAGCTCGGCGACGGTCGGCAGCTCGGCGAGGAGCCGCTCCTCGCGCCGGCGGACCCGGACCGTGAGCGCCTGGTCGCAGGCCACGTACCCGCAGGCACCGGCGACGGCGACGAGGGCGACCAGGGGAACGACGGCGGCACCGCGTGTCGCGGCGAGCAGGAGCGCGAGGCCGAGCCCCGCGGCGAGTCCCGTCACGGTCCAGACCACCTGCCGCGCCCGGAAGTGGTCGACGGTCTCGGCGGACCCAACCCGGTCGAGCCTGCGCCGGAGCTCGTGCCGGGGCGAGCCGAACCGTTCGAGGCGCGCGCCGACGTCGTGCAGGCCGAGCAGACGGACCACCGCCGAGGTGCGGCCGGCCTCGCGCAGGAGCGTCGAGGTGGCGTCCCGCGGGCGCAGGTAGGGGGCGAGCCGCTCGTCGAGCGTGACGGCTCGGGCCCGCAGCCGGGCGCGGACGATCAGCAGACCGAGTCCGACGCCGAGGCCCGCGAGCGCACCGGCGGCCCAGCCGGTCACCGCAGCACCCGGCGCTCGGCGGGCAGGCGGCCGATCCGCAGCATCACCCGGTAGGCGACCAGGGCGCACAGCCCGCCGGTGACCAGCACCGCGATGCCGGCGGGCGAGTCGTAGGCGGCCGCCGTCCCGGGCCGGGTGGACAGGAGCGCGAGCACCACCCAGGGTCCGGCGACGGCGATCCGCGCGCCGTTGACGGTCCAGCTCTGCCGGGCCTCCAGCTCGCCGCGCGTGGCGGCGTCCTCGCGGAGGAATCCGCTCAGGGTGCGCAGGAGCCTGCCCAGGTCCTGGCCGCCGACGTCCCGGGTGAGGCGTAGCGCCTCGATGATGCGGTCGGCCACGGGGTCGGCGAGGCGGTCCTTGAGCGCGTCGAGGGCGTCGCCGAACCGGCCGCCGGTCCGGTAGTCGTGGGCGAAGCGGGTGAACGGCTCGCGCAGCTCGGCCGGACCGCGCTGCCCGAGCTGCGCCACGGCCTCGGGCAGCGACAGCCCGGCGCGCACCCCGGACGCGAGATGGTCCACCACCTCGGGCCACACCTCCCGCAGCGCCCGACGGCGCCCGCGGGCGCGGGCCCGCACCAGCACCACGGGACCGGGTGCCGCGAGCAGCGCGAAGCAGGCCGCGATGGCGGGCGAGCGCGTGACGGCCAGCCCCAGCAGCAGGGTCACGACCCCGAGCACCACGCAGGACCACACGAGCATCGCGGGCGTCACCGACGGGGCGCCGGCCTGGGTCAGCAGGTCGCGGGTGCGCGCCTGCCAGGTGACGCGCCCGGGTGGTCGCGGTGTCGGTGTCCAGAAGGACCACCAGACGCAGAACGCCCCGGCCCCCAGGAGCAGGCCCACCACGACGCCCATCAGCGAGCGGCCCAGGGGCCGGCGCCGGTACGCGGGGTGATGCCCGCCCAGGGGCCGGCGGAGGTCCCGATGCCCGCGGCGGCTGCGGGGCCCACGGCAGACACGGGGTTCGCTGCAGCCCGGTCGGCGGAGCCGCCGGCCATGCCGGCAGCGGCGCCGTCACCGGTGGCGACCACCGACGTCGGGGCGGCGACAGCACGACCAGGCCGCGCGCCGGCCAGCCACTCCCCGCCTGTCCGCGGGGTCCGATCGGGGCCGCCGTCCGCGGCGCCCACGCCCGGCCACGACCTGCCCGCCCCGGGACCCCGGCCCGCGAGCAGTGACCGCACGTCGAACCCGGCGCGCTCGAACCGGTCCTCGCCGGGCGGCATCCCGTCGCCGCGCCGCAGCTCGCCCTCCGGCGACCTGTCGAAGAGCCCCGCCATCTCGATGCGCCCTTCCTCGACGCGGCCCGTCACGGCGACGATCTCGCGCACCTGGCGCCGCACCACGCCGTCCGCGGCGCGGCTGAGGCCGAGGTGCACCACGAGGTCGACGGCGGAGGCGACGGTCGGCACCACGAACCGGTCCGACACGTTCTCGCCCGCCAGCAGCGGCAGCGTCGTCATCTTCGCCACCGCCTCGCGCGCCGTGTTGGCGTGCAGCGTGCACATGCCGGGCACGCCGCTGTTCAGGGCGATGAGCAGGTCGAACGCCTCCGCCTCGCGGACCTCGCCGATGACCATCCGGTCCGGGCGCATCCGCAGCGCCTCCTTGACCAGGCGTCGCAGGGGCACCTCGCCCGTGCCCTCCAGGCCGGCGGGGCGGGTCTGGAGCGCCACGTGATCACGGACCGGGAGCCGCAGCTCCCAGACCTCCTCCGCGGAGATCACGCGCTCGGTGCCCGGGATCGACCCCGCCAGAGCGTTCAGCATGGTGGTCTTCCCGGCCTGCGTCTGGCCCGACACGAGCACGTTCAGTCCGGCCCGCACCGCCGCGTCGAGGAAGGCCGCGGCGTGCGCGGTCAGCGACCCGAGCCGCACCATGTCCGCCAGCGAGCGCGCCCGCACGACGTGCTTGCGGATGTTCACCGCCATCTCGCCGCCGGTCATCTCCGGGATCACCACGTGCAGCCGCTCCCCGCCGGGCAGCCGGGCGTCGACGAACGGGCTCGACAGGTCGAGCCGGCGCCCGGACGTCTTGAGCATCCGCTCCACCAGGTCGCGCACCTGCTCGGCGGTCAGGACGGTGCTGGTCAGCTCCGGGACACCACGCCGCGCGACGTACACGTGGGTCGGGGCGTTGAGCCAGATCTCCTCGATCTCCGGGTCGTCGAGGTAGGGCTGCAACGGGCCGAAGCCGCCGACGGCGTCACTCACCACACGGGCCGCGGCCTCCGGGTCCGCCAACGGCGGTACGGCCCCCGCGCTCGCCCGGGTCGCGTAGTCACCCACCGCGTCGGTGACGAGGCTCGACAAGCCCGCCCGGTCACCGATCGGGTCCAACCCCCTGCGCCGCACCAGCTCGCGCACCTCGCTCTCGAGGATGCGCGCCCCCTCTTCGCCCATGGCCGACAACGCTAGAGCCAAATGTTCACCTTCGCAGGGCACCCTGTGGATAACTTTCCCCAGAAGGGGGAGTTATCCACCACATCCACAGACTTGTCCACAAAAACGCAGGTCAGGCGGGTTGTCCGGGATGCCGTAGATGAACGCCGGGTTGATCGGTGGTGGCTATCGTCGTCCCCATGAGCACCCTCCATTCACCGGGCCGATCAGCAGACCGATCACCGGACCGGGGCCAGGACCGGGGCCGGGACCGCTGGCAGGACACCGCGAGCGCCGCCGGTCTGCTGGCCGACGGCGGCGGCGTCGCCGTCACGATCTTCGCCGAGATGTCGGCGCTGGCCGTGCGTACCGGTGCGATCAACCTCGGGCAGGGGTTCCCCGACGTCGACGGCCCCGGGTACGTCAAGGAGGCGGCGATCGCGGCGATCCAGGAGGGCCGCAACCAGTACGCGCCGGGCGACGGCGTGCCCGAGCTGCGCCGGGCGGTGGCCGAGCACCAGAAGCGGCACTACGGGCTCGACGTCGACCCGGACACCGAGGTGCTGGTGACCACCGGCGCCACGGAGGCGCTGACGGCCTCGATCCTCGCGCTCACGCGCGCGGGGGACGAGGTGCTGACGCTGGAGCCGTTCTACGACTCGCACGCGGCGGCGATCGGCATGTCGGGTGCCACGCACGTCACCGCGCCGCTGATCCCCGGGCCGGACGGCTTCCGCCTCGACGTGGACGCGCTGCGGGCCGCGGCGTCCCCGAGGCTGCGGATGATCGTGCTGAACTCGCCGCACAACCCGACCGGGGCCGTGCTGACGCGGGACGAGCTGGCCGCCGTCGCCGCCGTGGCCCGGGAGCGGGACGCGATCGTGGTGACCGACGAGGTGTACGAGCACCTCACGTTCGGCGCCGAGCACGTCCCGATGGCCACCCTCCCCGGGATGGCCGGGCGGACCCTGACGATCTCCTCCTCGGGCAAGACGTTCTCGTTCACCGGCTGGAAGATCGGCTGGGTGCACGGGCCGGCCCACCTGATCACCGCGGTGCGGACGGTCAAGCAGTTCCTGACGTACACGTCCGGCGCGCCGTTCCAGCCCGCCGTCGCCCGCGCCCTGGACGACGACGACACCCCGCGCGAGCTGGCCGCCTCCCTCGCCGACCGCCGGGACCTGCTCTGCGCCGGCCTGGAGGCCGCCGGGTTCACCGTCACGCGCCCCGAGGGCACGTACTTCGTCATGGCGGATGCCGCCGGGCTGCTCCCCCGGCTCGGCCTGCGCGACGGCGTGGACCTGTGCCGGCGGCTGCCCGAGCTCGCGGGCGTGGTGGCCATCCCGGCGACGGCGTTCTGCCACGCGGGCTCGCCGACGGCACAGGCCCTGGCCTCCCACGTGAGACTTACCTTCGTCAAGCAGGAAGCGGTCCTCCGTGAGGCCGCGACGCGCCTGGCCGGCCTGTCCCTGCCCGGCGCGTGATCCGGCCGGACCGGGCCGGACAGGGCCGGACGTGGCCCGGCGCCGGCCGGACCAGCCCCGTCAGGCCGTCCCCGTCAGACCCTCCACGTCAGACCGTGCCCACGACCAGCGACACCGCCACGGCCAGCATGATCAGCGCGATCACGCCGTCCAGCACCCGCCACGCTCCCGGCCTGCGCAGCACGGGCGCGAGCAGGCGGGCGCCGTAGCCGAGCGCCGTGAACCAGGCGACGCTGGACACCATCGCGCCCGCGGTGAACCACCACCGGTCGTCGCCGTACGACGCCGCCACCGACCCCTGCAGCACCACCGTGTCGAGGTACACGTGCGGGTTCAGCCAGGTCAGCGCGAGCGTCGTGAGCACCACCGGCCTGAGGCGCCGGCCGGGGCTGTCGCCCAGGGCGCCGTCCTCGGCGGCGGCGAGCGTCGTGTCGCCCTTGATCGCCCGGCGGGCCGCCAGGGCGCCGTAGCCGAGCACGACGGCGGCGCCCAGCCAGCTCAGCACCACCACGGCGTCGGGCCACCGCTCGACGAGCGGCCCGAACCCGGCTCCCCCGGCGGCGTACAGGACCGCGTCGGAGGCCGCGCAGATCGCCGCCACGACCCCCACGTGCTCGCGGCGCAGCCCCTGGCGCAGCACGAAGGCGTTCTGGGCACCGATGGCGACGATGAGCGAGAGTCCGAACCCGAGTCCGGCGAGCAGGGGAAGCATGACGACCACGCTAGGCAGGGCCGGCCACTGAAGACCAGTTCATGTTTCTGCAGCAGCCTGAGCAGAACTGAAGGTGGGCGACACTGGGGGCATGCGATGGGACTCCCGCCAGCTCGAGGCGCTGGCCGCCGTGGTCGCCGAGGGCTCGTTCGACGCCGCGGCCCGCGCGCTGCACGTCACGCCGTCGGCCGTCAGCCAGCGCATCCGCGCCCTGGAGAACGCGGCGGGCAGCGTGCTGGTGCGGCGCGCCCGGCCCGTGGTGGCCACGGCGTCCGGACAGGCGCTCCTGCGGCTCGCGCGACAGACCGAGCTGCTCGGCGCGGAGGTGGCCGCGGAGCTGGGAGCCGACGACGAGACCCCGGTCCACGACGGCGCGTTCGTCACGGTGCCCCTGGCGGTCAGCGCCGACTCGCTGGCCACCTGGGTGCTGCCCGCGCTGGCCCAGGTCGACGGCGTCACCTTCGACCTGCACCGCGCCGACGACAGCCGCACCGCCGACCTGCTCCGCGAGGGCGTGGTGATGGCGGCCGTCACCTCGCAGACCGCCCAGGTGCAGGGCTGCCGCAGCACACCGCTGGGCGTCATGCGCTACCGCCCGGCGTGCACGCGCGCGTTCGCACGCCGCTGGTTCCCCCAGGGCCCGACGCCGGAGGCCCTCGACGCCGCGCCTGTCGTGGTCTTCGACCGGACCGACGACCTGCAGGACACCTACCTGCGCGCCACGGCGCCGTCGGCCCGGCCGCCGCGCCACCACGTGCCCAGCACCGTCGAGTACGAGGAGACCATCCGCCTCGGTCTGGGCTGGGGCATGCTGCTGGAGCGCCCGGTCCTCGGCGGGCTCCCCGACGACGGCAGCGACGGCGGCATCACACCCCTGGAGCCCGACGCCGTGCTCGACATCACGCTGCACCTGCAGCAGTGGAAGCTGCGTTCGACGGTGCTCGACCGGGTGACCGCCGCGCTGCGAAAAGAAGCAACCCGAGAACTACTCCCTGCGTGAAATATGGACGTACCCCCATCATTAACCCCGATTCAGTCGTTGCGCACTTCCGAATCATGAACCGGACATCCGCTGTCCGACTTCCTACGGTTCAGGCATGCTTTCCGCGCTTGCCGGCATGGCCTTCGGCCTGTCGCTCATCGTCGCAGTGGGTGCGCAGAACATCTTCGTCCTCCGCCAGGGACTGCGCCGGGAGCACGTGGGGCTGGTCGCCGGCATCTGCGCGGTGAGCGACTTCGTGCTCATCTCGGCCGGGGTCGGCGGCCTGGGCACGCTGATCCAAAGCGCGCCCCTCGTCGTCGAGATCGCGCGGTGGGCGGGCGCCGTCGTCGTGCTGGTCTACGGCGCCATGGCGGGCCACCGCGCGATCAAGGGCCAGCGCGTGGTGATGGGCCGGCACAGCGCCACGAACCGCACCGTCGGCGCCGCGGCCGCGACCACGCTGGCCCTGACCTGGCTCAACCCGCACGTGTACCTCGACACCGTGGTGCTCGTGGGCGGGATCGCCGCCACGCACGGCGACGACCGCTGGTGGTTCGGCCTCGGCGCCTGCGTCGCGAGCACCCTGTGGTTCGTCGCGCTCGGCTACGGGGCGCGGTACCTCGCCCCGCTCCTGGAGAAGCCGGGCGCATGGCGCGTGCTGGACAGCGTCGTGGCGGTCACGATGGTGCTGGTGGCGGCGTCGCTGATCCTCGGCGCCTGACCGGTCAGGCGCAGACGCCGTCCAGCAGGACCTCCGGGCTCGGGCTGGGCTTCGGCGTCGCCGGCTGCTCCGTGCCGGTACCCGCCCCGGCGTCGTCGGCCCCGGCGGTCTCGCCGGTGTCGCCGGAGTCGGTGGACTCGACCGGGTCGTCTGCCTCCGGCTCCGCCCCGGCGTCGCCCTCCTCGGTCCCGGAGTCGCCACCGGCCTGCGCACCCGCGTCCGCCCCGGCGCCGCCGCTCGCGCTGGGCGCCGCGGACGGTTCGGCGTCGGGCAGCACGACCTGCTCCGGGGGCTGGTCGGCGGCCATGCGCGCGAAGATCTCCGCGGCCTCCGGGGACCAGCCCAGCCCGCCGACGCCGCCCTCCTCCGTGTCGTACACGGGGACCTTCGTCATGATGATGTTGCGCTTCTCGATCTCCCGCAGCGACCACGCGAGGCCCGCGACCTTGCCGGGGTCGGCGATGTCGGGGTCGGCGCTCAGTGAGCCGAGCGCCGCGTTGATCAGGCGGAAGGTCTTCGTCGGGTCGGCGAGCGTCTCGGCCGACAGGATCTGTCGCAGCGTCGCGTTGATGAACGACTGCTGCCGCTCGATGCGCGTGAGGTCGCTGCCCAGCTCGAGCCCCATCCCCGTGCCCTTGCGCACCCGGAGGAACTGGATGGCCGTCTTGCCGTCGAGCCGGTTCTCCCCCGCGGGCAGGTCGATGCGCGCCGACCGGGGATCGCCGTGCAGCGCCTCGGGCAGGCACATCTTCACGCCGCCGATGGCGTCGACCACGTCGATCACGCCGTTCATCTTGACCACCGCGTGGTTGGTCACGGTGACGCCGGTGATCGCGTTGACGGTGTTGATGGTGCACGCCGCGGCGTGCTTGAGCGACGTGTCGCCGCTGCCCACCTCGAACGACGCGTTGAACTTGTCCCGATAGGGCTGGGTCTGGCTGCCGTCGGGTAGCTGGCAGGACGGGATGTCCACGAAGGTGTCACGGGGCAGCGACACGATCTCGATCCACTCCCGGTCCGCCGAGATGTGCACGAGCATCGTCGTGTCGGAGCGCATGCCGCTGACGGTGCCGCCGATGTCGGCGTTCGACCCGTCGCGGATGTCGGTGCCCATGAGGAGCAGGTTGACCGGGGTGCCCTTGAACGGGTCGGACGGGTCCTTGGGCTTGACCTGTTCCGCCACGAGGCCGTCCAGGTCCTGGACCTCGATCTGGGAGATGGCGTTGTGGTACGCCGTCGCGACCGCCGCCGAGCCGAAGGCCATCACGCCGACGACGCTCATCGTGACGCTGCGGAACACGAGCGTCTTGCGCCAGCTCCGCACGTGACGGGGCTGCCGTTCGCCCCGTCGAGCATGCCGCGGAACCCCCCGCAGCACCTCGCCGACAGGTCGGACCGCCGTCCAGAAGTCACTCGCCACGCACCGGAGACTAGAGCCTCGGTGCAACAATCGTGTAAATAAGTCCTGCCGCTCCCAGGTCTCGTCCAGGCGATGCCCGGGGACACGGGGCCTCAGGTTCGCCCCCGCTGCCGGCCGTCAGCTCGCGCAGACGCCCGGCAGCAGGGACGGCGACGGCGACGCGGAGGGCGTGCGCGACGGCGTCGGCCCGCCAGTTGCCGGACCGCCGTCCGGACCCGCACCGCCGGAGGGTTCGCTCCCGGCCCCGCGCGCGGACGGCGACGGCGACGGCGTCTCGTGTCCCGGCGGCGGGTCGTCGGCGGCGATGCGTTCCCAGATCGCCGCCGCGTCCTGCGTCCAGACCACCCGGTTGGCATCGCTCGGTGCGGCCACGACGGGCAGCTCGGTGAACACGATCCGGGCCGGCTCGATGTCGCGGATGCTGAAGGCCAGGCCGGCGAGCGCCGCGGGGTCCGCCAGCCCGGGGTCGGCGGAGACGGCGCCGAGGATCGCCTCGATGGTGCGGTACAGCCGCGGCGAGTCGGTCACGACGTTCTGCGCCAGCACCTGGCGCACCAGCGCGTCGACGAACGCCTGCTGGCGCTCGATCCGCGTGAGGTCGCTGCCCTGCTCCAGCCCGAGGCCCTCGCCGTGGCGGGCCCGGAGGTACCCGATGGCCTGGCGCCCGTCGAGGGTCTGCTCACCGGCGGGCAGCTCGAACCGGCCGTACGCCGGGTCCTGGACGAGCGGCTCGGGCAGGCACATGCGCACCCCGCCGAGGGCGTCGACGACGTCGACCACGCCGTCCATCTGGACCACCATGTGGTTGGTGACCGGCACGCCCGTCAGGGTCTGCACCGTGGAGATGGTGCAGGCGGCAGCGTAGGTGAGGTCCTCGGTGGCGCCGCCACCGATCGTGAAGGCGCTGTTGAACATGCCGTAGCGGGCGCCGGACTCGGTGCCGTCGGGCAGGGCGCAGGAGGGGATGTCGACCAGCGAGTCGCGCGGGATGGAGACCACCTCGATGCGGGACCGGTCGCCCGACACGTGCACGAGCATGGTGGTGTCCGACCGCATACCGCCGTCGCCCTCGCCCGCGATCTCCGTGTTCTCGCCACCGCGCAGGTCGGTGCCCATGACCAGGATGTTGAGGCTGCGTCCGGTGAACGGGTCGTCGGGGTCCGCCGACGGCGTGGGGCCCTTGACCAGACCGGAGACGTCGCTGACGCCGATCTGCTGCTTGAAGTCGAGGTAGGCGGCGGCTCCGCCGGCGACCACGAACGCGAGCGCACCGACGACGACGAGCGCCGCGGCACGCGCGACGCGATGACTGCGCTGGTGACGGAGGTGCCGGGGCACATGCGGAGCATAGGCACGTACCCCGGCACGGGGCCTGTTAAGTCACCGGGGATCACCTGACGGCGGCGGCGCCCAGGTCCGGGTTGTCCGAGAAGAACCCGTCGAGTCCGGCGTCCATGAAGACGCGGATCTCGCCCACGAGGTCGCCGATCCCGTTCGGGTCGGACGACGAGCGGAACTCCGCCGGCAGGAACTGGTTCTCGCGCCGGAACGTCCACGTGTGCACGTCGAGGCCCGCCCGGTGCGCGTCGCGGATGACGCTGGTCGGCTCGGCCAGGGTGCCGTCGGCGGCGCGCGGGATCAGCACGTTCTTCTCCGCCCCGATGCCGTCCGCGTAGCGGGCGACCTCGCGCAGGCCCTGACGCGTGACCAGGTCCGCATAGGTGCGCGGGTCGCCGTCGGCCACGAAGTCGTAGGGCGCGCCGCTGCTGCTCACGAGCTGGCCGAGGCGGACGTCGGTCAGGTCGTCGAGCTCCTGGAGGTTGCCGACCTCGAAGGACTGCACGATCACCGGGGCGTCCGCGCGGTCGAAGCCGTTGCGGCGCAGCTCGCGCACCAGCGGCTCCTCCAGGGACAGGCCCACCGAGTCGAAGTAGGTCGGGTGCTTGGTCTCCGGGTAGACGCCCACGGGCGCGCCGTCGCAGGTGCGGCTGTTGCGGGCCAGGTCGAGCACCTCGTCGAGGGTCGGGACGAGGTACAGGCCGTCGAACGCCGTGTTCTGCGGCCTGGCCTGGGGCAGGCGCTCCTTGGCGCGCAGGGTGCGCAGCTCGGCGAGCGTGAAGTCCTCGGTGAACCAGCCGGTGACCGCGGTGCCGTCGATGGTCTTGGTGGTGCGGCGGCCGGCGAACTCGGGGTGCGCGGCGACGTCGGTCGTGCCGCTGATCTCGTTCTCGTGCCGGGCGACCAGCACGCCGTCCTTCGTGGAGACGACGTCGGGCTCGATGTAGTCCGCGCACTGGTTGATGGCCGTCTCGTAGGCGGCCAGCGTGTGCTCCGGCCGGTACCCGGACGCCCCGCGGTGCCCGACGACGGTCACGCCGTCGTCGGTCGCGCGCTTCTTCCGGAGGTCCACCAGGGCCATCTCGGTGTCGTCCGGGGTGCCGGTGACGCGCGCGTCGTTGCCCGGGTAGTTGTTGTCGTTGCCGATCAGCAGCGTGTCCTGGTCGACGAACAGCACGGTCTCGAAGGACTGCACCGGCAGGCTGAAGGTGTCGCCGAGGCCGTAGCCCTCCCCGGCGTCGATGCCGCGGGGGTTGTCGATGCGCAGGGCGTCGACGACGAGCTCCTTGCGCACGTACCCGTCGCGGTCCCGTTCGCTCAGGTCGATCTCGTAGACCCGCTTGGTGACCGCCTGGTCACCCTCGAAGTCGTCGCGCTCGACGAGCAGCATCGAGTCGCGGCCCGTGGCGAAGGCGTCGCCGATGACGTTGGCGACCTGGTCGGTCTGGTACGCCCAGCGCTTGCCCGTGTACCCGCCCTTGCGGGTGTCGAACTGGTAGATCCAGCGGCGGCGCGGGTCGGCGTCGTCGGCCAGGGCGCCCTCCACCACGGGGTAGAGGTAGCGGCCGATGCCCGCCATGGCCTCGAAGCCACGGCTGCTGCCGACGTTGGGCTGCTCGCCGGGCTCCAGGTAAGGGTTGCCGGGCGACCTGCCGTCGGGGAACTCGTACGGGGCCTCCAGCAGCGTGCCGTCGGCGGCGAAGTGCAGCAGGAACGGGCCGAACTCCTCGCCCACCCAGAAGGTGCCGTCGGCGCCGCGCACGAGGGACTCGATGTCGAAGTCGGCACCCGTGAGAGGCCGGTCGGTGGTGTCCTCGTGGACGATCTCGAAGTCGAGCACGTGGTTGCGGTCGTTGTACTGGACGTGGTCCAGCACCTCGATCGAGCCGTCGCCCGAGCCACGGCGGTCGGTGTCCCAGTGCGGGCGCACGAGGTAGCTGCGGAGCAGGAAGTCCGCGGAGTTGCCCTTGGCGCCGAAGCCGTTGTCGGGCTGGGCCCAGAAGGTGCCGTCCTCGTTGTCGACCATGGCCGAGAAGCCGGGGACCACCTGGCCGTCCCAGGGGCCCTGGCGCCCGTTGGCGGGGCTGGCGGCGGCGCCCGAGGGCGGGCCGGCGGCCAGGAAGTCGGCGGACAGCGTGGCCCGGCCCGCGAGGCTCGCGGCCAGGTAGGTGCCGCCGTGGTGCTCGGGACCGGGCCGCGGGCCGGCGACGGCGACGGCCGCCGGAAGCAGCATCGACGCGGCCGCGGCGGCGGCCACCGCGCGCGTGACGCGGGTACGCAGGGGTGTGCTCATGCCGGTGAGCCAAGTGGTAGCACCGGAAGTCCCGGTGAATCCGGTGCTACCGCCAGGTGAACTCTCAGACCGGCATGTGCCAGCCGCCGCGCCGGAAGGCCGGCGTCGCCACGGCCAGGACGCCGATCGCGAGGGTCACGGCCGCGAGCATCACCAGGGCCATCGCCGTGGCGTCCCCGCCGAGGAACCCGCCGAGCGAGCTCACCGTGCCCGCGACCAGCGACTGGATGGCGCCGATCATCGCCGCCGCGGTGCCGGCGATCTCGCCGTGCCGCGACAGCGCCATGGCGGACGCGTTCGCCGGGACCAGGCCCTGGAACGCGAGCACGCACCACAGCGCCACCAGCAGGCCGATCAGTCCGCCAGCGCCGGTCAGCACGACGACCAGGAGCACGACCACGAGCACCGCCTGGGCGACCACGCCGAACCGGAGCAGGCGCACCGGCGCGACCTTGCGCACCAGAGCCGCGTTGACCTGCGCGGACAGCACCAGACCCACGCCGTTGACGGCGAACAGCAGCGCGAACTGGCTCTCGCTGAGCCCGAACTCCTGCTGGAAGATGATGGGCGAGGCCACCACGTAGCTCATCAGCACGCCGAACCCGAGGCCGGGGATCACGGCCAGGGCCAGGAAGTGCCTGTCCCGCAGGAGCCGCCCGTACCCGCCCGCGACGGAGCGGACGCCGCCCGTCAGCCGCCGGCGCGGCGGATGCGTCTCGGGCATCTTCAGGAGCACCACGAGGACGAGCGCGGC
Source organism: Promicromonospora sp. MS192 (assembly GCF_049532985.1). Lineage (GTDB taxonomy): Bacteria > Actinomycetota > Actinomycetes > Actinomycetales > Cellulomonadaceae > Promicromonospora. The sequence continues at coordinate 3,532,147 of NZ_CP186693.1, forward strand.
ACCCATCGCGGCGAGCACCACGAACACCCAGCGCCAGGTGCCGTGCGCCAGCACGAAGGACCCGAGCGTGGGCGCGAACATGGGCGCCACGCCGATCACGAGCATGAGCCGCGACAGGATCCGGGCAGCCTCCGCGCCCACGAACCGGTCCCGCACCACGGCCACGGAGGCCACACCGGCGGCCGCGTTGAAGAACCCCTGCGCGAGCCGCAGGCCGATCAGCAGCGGCATGCTGGTCACGACGGCGCACAGCAACGAGATGACGACGTGCAGCGCGAGGCCCACCAGGAGCGGGGCGCGGCGCCCGAACCGGTCGGACAGCGGCCCGATGACGAGCTGCCCGACGCCGCCGCCGATCAGCATGCACGACACGGTGAGCTGGGCCAGCGCCTCGGTCGAACCGAGGTCCACGGCCACCTGCGGCAGGGCGGGCAGGTACATGTCGACGGTGAAGGCGGGCAGGGCGGAGAGCGCCCCGAGCATGAGGACCCACTTGACGGTCGACCGGGACGACGGCCCGCGTGCGGGCACGGCTGGGGAGACGCCCGACGGCGCGGTGGATGGCATGGGTCCGATGCTATCGAATCGATACGACAGTGAGAAGGGCAATCTCGCCGGAAGCATGCTCGGGGCACGTGATCTCGGTCTCCGGGGGTGCGCCGGCGGCCCGCGGGTGTCAGTGGCTCGGGGCATGCTGGTCCCATGTGCGGACGCTTCGCCTCCTTCACCCAGAGCCAGGACCTCGCCGACGAGCTCGCCATCGCCGAGCTGGCCGACGACGCCCGGCTCCTGCCGCCGTCGTGGAACGTGGCGCCCACCGACCCGGCACGCATCGTCGTGGAACGTGCGGCCCGCGACTCGGCCCAGGTCACCCGGTCGATGCGCGTGGCACGCTGGGGGCTCGTGCCGTCCTGGGCCAAGGACCCGGGCGTGGGCGCCCGCATGATCAACGCCCGTTCCGAGACGCTGCTCGACAAGCCGGCCTTCGCCAAGCCGTTCAAGGCGCGGCGCTGCCTCGTGCTGGCCGACGGGTACTACGAGTGGCGCAAGCTCGGCCTGCCCGCCGCCGGGTCGAAGAAGGTGCCGAAGCAGCCGTACTGGATCCACCCGGCCGGTCCCGGGGTCGCGGCGTTCGCGGGTCTGTACGAGTTCTGGCGCAACCCGGCCGCGAGCGAGACCGATCCGGACCGCTGGCTGGTCTCGACCACGGTGGTGACCCGGCCGGCGTCCGAGGCGATGTCCGCGATCCACGACCGCATGCCGCTCGTGCTCCCGCCGAACGCCTGGGACGAGTGGCTGGACCCGTCCGTCGGCGACGCGTCAGACCTGCTGGGCATCGACGGCACGGCACTCACGACACGCCCGGTCAGGGACGCCGTGGGGTCGGTGCAGAACGACGGGCCGGAGCTGATCGAGCCGGATCCTGAACCGCGGGACCCGGAGCCGGTACTGCTTTGATCACAAGCCGGGGCCGATCGTTGCGAATATGCAACTCGAATGGCGGATGACACCGTTCCTCTACAGGCTGGTCCGGTGACCATCTCCACGACCACGGACAGTCGGGAACCCGACGGCTACGACGCGTTCATCACAGACCTGAAGCACCGAGTGCGCTCCACGCAGTTTCGGATGGTGCGCGCTGCCAACACGGAACTGCTCCGCCTCTTCTGGAACGTGGGGAACGAGATCCTCACCCGGCAGCGCGACCAAGGCTGGGGTGCCAAGGTCGTGGACCGGATCTCCGCGGACCTGCGGCGCGAGTTCCCAGGCCAACGCAGCTGGTCCCGTCGGAATCTGCTGTACATGCGCAAGGTCGCCGAGGTCTGGCCCACCGAATCCGAATTTGTGCACCAGCCTGGTGCACAACTGCCCTGGCGCCACGTCACAGTCCTTCTCGACAAGCTTCGTACCCGCACCGAGCGCGAGTGGTATGCGGCACGTGCTGTTGAGAACGCCTGGTCCCGGGCGAGCCTCGAGTTCGAGATCATGACGCCCTCGCGAGCACCGCCTCACCGGTCGCCGTGGCGCTGTATGAGGGTCTGACACGCGAGGAGCGGGCAGCCCTTCCTAGTCCCGAGGAGCTCCAGGCGGTCATCGAGAGCGAGATGCAGGCACAGAAGCCGACTCGGCCCGCCGCCCCTCAACGGGCCACGACCTGATACGTCCGAGCAGGCAGGACGGCGCCCAGCGGACTATCCGCCGAGCGACAGCTCGCCCAGCCCCCTGATCCGGTCCGCCACCTCCGGGTGCCGGTCCGCACGGTCGAGCAGCACCGCGCCCAGCCCCGCATCGAGCGCGCCCTGGAAGTCCTTCTCGATGTCGTTGCCGACCATCAGCACGTCACCCGGCGCGAGGCCGAGAATCTCGCAGGTCGCGGCGTAGGCCCGCGGGTCCGGCTTCCCTGCGGGCAGGTCGTCGGACGCGACGACGACGTCGAGGTGCTCCGCCAGCCCGGTCCGGTCCAGCTTGAGACGCTGGTGGGTGGCGTCGCCGTTGGTGAGCAGTGCGACGACGAGCCCGGCGTCCCGCGCCCTCCGCAGAGCGGGGACGGCGTCGTCGAACGCCCTCCAGGCGCGCTCGTACCGGGTGAGGTAACCGGAGAACAGCTCGTCGGCCTCGTCGTCCGTGGTGTCCGCGCCGAGGAACTCCCGCACGCGGGACCGCCGCTGCTCCAGGAACGTGATCTCCCGGCGCTGGTACCGCGCGTAGACCTCCTCCGACACGGCATGCCACGCGGCGACCTGTTCCTCCGGGTCGTCGAGGTCCAGGCCCAGCTCGGGCAACCAGTCCAGGAGCGCCGCCCGCGAGGCGCCCTCCTGGTCCACGAGCGTGTCGTCGAGATCGAAGAGAACGGCTTTCAGCACGCCCGCATCGTGTCACACGCACCTGGCGCGACGCCGCGAACGCCCAGGGCACGCCGGACGGCGGATCCGGGGATTCACCCGGGTGACATCCCGCGCCTGGTCAGAGCTTCACCCCGGTGTTCGGCCCGCTCGCGTTTATCACCCTCGGGCCGGGTTGTGGGCGGCCTTCCGCGCACTAGTTTCGGTGCCGACAGCCGCTGCCTCCACGGCCCGGGCGCAGTGCGCCGGTGCCGTCCTCACCGCTCCGGAGCCATGACCACCGCCACGCTCACCCCTGCCCCGACGCCCGCCGAGCCCGCCCCGGGACAGCCCCCGGCGCAGAAGTCCCGGGCCACCCGGCGTTTTCTCCCGGAGGTGCAGGCGCTGCGGGCCCTGGCCGTCGCCCTGGTCGTGGTCTACCACCTGCGGCCGGACGTGCTTCCCGGCGGGTACATCGGCGTCGACGTCTTCTTCGTCATCTCCGGCTTCCTGATCACGGGCCACATGCTCCGCGAGGCCCACGCGACGGGCCGGCTCCGGCTGGGCCACTTCTGGGCCAACCGGGCGCGGCGCATCCTGCCCGCCAGTCTCCTCGTGGTGGCCGTGGTGCTGGTGAGCGCACCGCTGCTGCTGCCGGTGACCGACCTGGCCGAGGTGGGTCGTCAGGGCCTCGCGTCGGTGCTCTACGTGCAGAACTGGGCGTTGGTCGGCAACGCGGTCGACTACCTGGCCTCCGACACCGCCGCCACCCCGTTCCAGCACTTCTGGTCGCTGGCCGTGGAGGAGCAGTTCTACATCCTGTGGCCGCTGGTCGTGCTGGGCGCCGCCGTGGTGGCCCGTCGCGCGGGGCGCGGCCCGCGCGCCCTGACGACGGCGCTGCTGGTCGCGTTCGGCGTGCTCGTCGCCGCGTCGTTCGCCTGGAACCTCGTGTCGGTCGGGGCCGAGGACCCGGCGGCCTACTTCTCCACCGCCACCCGGCTGTGGGAGCTGGGCGCGGGCGGCCTCCTCGCCGTGACGCTGCGCTGGACGGAGCGCTTCCGGCTGGCGCGCTCGGTGCTCGCCCTGGCCGGCTTCGGTGCGATCGGCGTGGGCGCCGCGACCCTGACCGCCGCGACCCCCTTCCCGGGGACCGCGGCACTCCTGCCCGTGCTCGGCACCATGGCGGTGATCGCCGCCGGGCGCACGTCGGGCGTCGGATCCCTCACGTGGTTCGTCGACCGCCGGCCGGTGCAGTGGCTCGGCAACGTGTCGTACTCGCTCTACCTGTGGCACTTCCCCGTGATCGTCTGGTTCACCGAGTACGCCGGCGGCACGCCCACCCGCCTGGAGAGCCTCGGGCTGCTGGGCCTGATGCTCGTCGCGGCCGGCGCCAGCTACACGTTCGTCGAGCAGCCCCTGCGTTCCACCGCGTGGCTGCGGGAGCACGACGGCCGCTCGCTCGGCCTCGCCGCGACGTCGATGGCCGTGGTCTGCGCGCTCGCGCTGGTCCCGGTGACCCGTACGGCGGCGGTCGAGCACGACTGGGACGACCTCGCCGCGCAGATCGACGTCTCGCCCGAGGCCGGCCGCGTCCACGGCGCGCACGCCGCCGCCGACGGCACCCTCGACGTGTTCGTGGACGGCACGGTCGCCATCCGGCCCAACCCGGTCACGGCGGTGACCGACCTGGAGATCGCGGAGACCACACCCTGCGAGTCCGACCTGAGCACGGAGACCAGCGAGGTCTGCGAGTACGGCGACCCGACGTCGGACGTGGTCGTCGCCATGGTGGGTGACTCGCACATCCGGATGCTCAGCACGCCGCTGGCAAACCTCGCGGAGGAGCGGGGCTGGCGGCTCCTCGGGTTCTTCCACAACTCGTGCCCGTTCTCCTACGAGCAGCGCGCCTACAAGGCGGACGCGTGCGCCGCGAAGAACGCCGAGACGATGGAGCAGCTCCGGGAGGTCGAGCCGGACGCGGTGATCACCTCGTTCCTGGGCCGCAACCCCTTCCGGGACACCGGCACGGGCATGGCTCCCGGCGTGAAGGGCCTCGCCGACCTGTGGAACGACCTGCACGACCTGGGCGCCAGCGTCTACGTGGTGAAGGACGTGCCCGAGGCCAAGGAGAAGTCGCAGGCCTGCGTCGCGGAGAACTACGAGCACCCCGAGCGGTGCGCGGTCGACCGCCAGAAGGCCATGGTCCGCCGGGGGCTCGTGGACACCGCCGCCGAGCACGCGCCGCACGCGACGGTGATCGACTTCACCGACTTCTACTGCGATGCCCGCAAGTGCCACCAGGTGGTGGGCAACGTGCTCGTCTACCGCGACCGTGGCCACCTCACCGACACGTTCGCCCAGACCCTCCAGCCCTACCTCGCGGAGGCGATCCCGGCCCGGTTCCCCTGAACGGACGGGTGAGAACGCCGACGTCCCGGGTGAAGTGGCGCGGAGCCGACAACGTTCCGGCGGTACCGGCCGTCCCTTGACGTGACAGGTCTCCGTCCGCACCCACCTGGGGGATACATGACCACCCGCACCACACGTCCGGCACCACGCCTGCTCACGATGGGTGTCGCGGCCACGCTGGCGCTCGGCCTGCTCGGGGAGGGAGCGGCCGCCGACGTCCTCGCTGCCTCCGCGGCGACGCCGTCCGCGACCGCCACGACGACCGCGACGTCGGCCCGGCCGGCGACCCCGCGCGGCCTGCGGATCGCGCCCGCCGCCGAGACCGTGACCGCGTACGCCTACGACGGTTACGTGTACCTGGACTCGCCCGCCTGGCTCGCCGCCTACGACGAGGGCTACGAGTTCCGGGCCGAGCGGGCCCGGCCGTCCGGCCCGGTGACGCTCACGAAGACGGTGATCCGGGGCAAGAAGCGCACCACGACGACGGCACCCGCCTCGATCGTCGACGGCCTCGACGGCTTCCGCAAGGGGCTCAGCGTGCAGGTGGCGACGGCCCAGGGCACGGTGCTGGCCAAGGAGACGCGCACCCTGTGCCTCGGCGGCTCGGAGCGCCAGCGTGTCCAGCCGACCGGCCGCACCGAGCCGGTCTACCCGGAGTTCTGCGGCGGGAACTGGTTCACGCGCTCCACGGTGTCCGGCGTCGAGCAGGGGTGGGCGGCCCGGATCGACGGGTACTTCGAGGTGCAGACCACCCGGAAGGACCTCGTCCTGACCATGAGCATCAGCAAGCCGGTGGCGGAGTTCCTCGGCATCCCCGCCGGGAACCGCACGCTGCGGCAGAAGGTCACCGTGGAGGACGAGTGCGAGCTCTTCGAGTGCGGTGAGGTGGCCGACCAGCTCCTGGGCGAGCCCGCCGAGGGCTTCAGCACCCAGGCCGACGACGCCCGCACCGACCGGGCGCAGGCCCTGCGCGCGCAGGGCGGCGCGCACGGCACGCACGGCGCCGGCCCGGGTGCCGGGCACCGCGTCAACCTCTTCACGCTCCGCGAGGGCGGCCAGCAGCACGGGGACCACCCGGCGCTCGGCCAGGCGGGTACGGCGCCGTCGTCGCGGCGGCCCGCGCGGGACACGCTCCCGGACCTCGTGTCGGCGCCGGCGTGGCAGATCGGCACCGAGGTCGACGAGGCCGGCACCGACCGGCTCACCTTCAACGCGAACGAGTGGAACGCGGGCCCCGCTCCCCTGGTCGTCGAGGGCTACCGCCGGGGTGCGGCCGAGGTCATGGACGCGTACCAGTTCTTCTACCGGGACGGCAAGGAGGTCGGCAGCACGCGGACCGGGTCGATGAAGTACCACGACGCCCCGGCGCACGACCACTGGCACTTCCTGGACTTCGCGAGCTACGAGCTCGTGCGGCCGAACGGCCGGCTGGTGACCACGAGCGGCAAGCAGTCCTGGTGCCTGGCGCCCACCGACCCCGTCGACCTCTCGGTGCCCGGCGCGGCCTGGCGCCCGGAGGCCACGGGCCTCGACAGCACCTGCGGCGACCGGTCCGCCCTCTGGCTGCGCGAGGTGCTGCCCGTCGGGTGGGGCGACACGTACAACCAGACCCAGACGCAGGCGTTCGACCTGACCGGCGTGCCCAACGGCACCTACCGCATCCGGATCACCGCCAACCCGAACGGCACCCTGCACGAGCGGACCCGGTCCAACAACGTGAGCCTGCGGACCGTCGTGCTGGGTGGCCGGCCCGGCGCGCGCACCGTGCAGGTGCCGCCCTACCAGGGGGTCGACACCGAGGTGCCGGAGGAAGACCAGTAGCCGCAGGCCCGCGGCGCGGGCGTACTGCATAGGCTGCGCCCCATGAACAGCACCGCGCCGTCGGCGATCCCCTCCGGGAGCCGCATCACCTGCAGCATCTCGGACGGGATCGCCGACGTGCGCCTGGACCGCCCCGACAAGCTCAACGCGCTGTCCCTCGACATGCTCCGTGAGCTGCGGGCGACGGCCCACCGGCTGCGGCGGGAGCCCGGGCTGCGCGCCGTCGTCCTCTCGGGCAACGGCCGGGCGTTCTGCGCGGGCCTCGACCTCGGGGCCGCCGCCCGCCGCCCGGCGGCGGTGGCGCGCGCGTTCGTGCCGACGCCGCGCGGCACCAACCTGTTCCAGGAGGCCTGCTGGGCCTGGCGCCGCCTGCCCGTCCCGGTGGTCGCCGCCGTGCACGGCCACGTGATCGGCGCGGGCGTGCAGATCGCCCTGGCCGCCGACCTGCGCCTGACCGCGCCCGACGCCCGCTGGTCGGTCAAGGAGGTGGAGCGCGGCCTGGTGCCCGACATGACGGGGATCCGTGCACTGACCCAGCTCGTGGGCATCGAGACCGCCAAGCGGCTGACCCTCACCGCCGAGGAGGTGACCGGGGCGGACGCCGCCCGGCTCGGCCTCGCGGGGACCGTCACGGACACGCCGCGCGAGGAGGCGTTCGCGCTGGCCGGCCGGATCGCCGCGCATCGCCCCGAGGCGGTGGCGGCCGCCAAGCGCCTGCTCGACCGGCGGTGGTCGTCGGGCGACCGGCGGACCTTCGCGGCCGAGCGACGGGCGCAGCTCCGGCTGCTCCCGGGCGCGCTGCGGGCGCTCGGCCGGCCCGCGAGATAGCCCGTCGGGGCCGGGCCGCGGCATACGGGTACCGGTGCGTCACGGCCGGGCCGCGGCGGCCGCAGCCTCCGGCTACCGCGCGGCCGCGCGGCGTCAGCCCTGGTAGGCGCGCTGCAGCCGAACGGGCGACAGCGGGCCGATGCCCGGCACGTCGCGGACCGGCTGCGCCGTGAGCGCGTAGCGCGAGGTCGCGGCGAGCTTGGCCGCGGTGTCCTTGTCGACCAGCACCGTGGAGGGGTCGGCCTGCTCGGTGAGGCGCGAGGCGAGGTTGACGGTCGGCCCGAAGATGTCGCCGAACCGGGACAGCACCCGGCCCCAGACCAGCCCGACGCGGACGGGGATCTCGGGGTCCCCGGGCGCCGCCGTCCCGAGCGCCTCGCCCGACGTCTCCGCGAGCCCGAGGGCCACCTCGGCGCCGGTCTCCAGGTCGTCGGTCACGAAGAGCACCGCGTCGCCGATGGTCTTCACCACGCGCCCGCCCGCGTTGACGATGACGTCGCGCGCGCCCGCCTCGAACCGCTGCACGAACTCCGCGAGCTCCTCGGAGCCGAGGCCCGCCGTGCGCTTGGTGAACGACACGATGTCCGCGAACCCGACCGCCCGGACCAGCGGGAGCTGGTGGCTGTCGTTGCGGGCGTCGCTGCGGGACCCGGCGAACTCGATGGCCATGCGCCCGGTCAGCGCGGCGAGCTGACGGCGCCACGCGTGCTCGAGCTGGCCCAGCAGCGTCTCGGTCATCTCGGGCAGCCGGTCCAGCGCGAGCAGCCGGGCCGAGGTCTCGTCCAGGTCGTACCGGCGGGCGAGGTGCTCCACCAGCGCCTCGACCTGCCACAGCGCCAGCCGGTCGGCGGTGTGGCCGACGGACCGGACGAAGGTCATCTGGGCCCGCTCGTCCATCTGCTCGGCCTCGAACAGCGCGGCCGCGTCCTTGAGCGCGTCCACGTCGGCGTCGGTGAACCAGGTCTCCGTCGGATGCGTGACCGGCAGGCCGATCCAGCGCCAGTACCGGGTGACGAACTGCTTGTCGAGCCCGGTGAGCTCCACCACCTGCGACAGCGTGTACCGGCGGGCGCCGCCGAGCAGCGTCTCGTCGAGGCGCGCCGCGGTGTCGGCGCCCGTGGCGTCGTGGTGGGCGGGAGGGGTCTCGGAGTTGTGGAGCACGTCACCACTGTAGGCGGGGACACCGCATGCAACCGCATGCATCCGCACGGACCGGCCCGGTCAGCCCCAGAGCGTCAGCACGAGGGGGATGCCCGTGAGCACCAGCAGCATGCCGACCACGGCCACCACGTTCCACAGGCTCAGGTGCACGCCGCGCACGCCGTCGTCCCGGTAGAGCAGCACCCAGACCACCAGGAGCCACGCGACGACGGCCGCGATCAGGCCTGCCGTCGGCGTCCCCTCGCTCTGCACCAGACCCCGGTCCAGACGGACGGTGCTGATCAGGTAGACGGTGACGATCGCCGCGGCGCACACGACGGCCTTGGCCACGCCCACCGTGGCTCGACCTGCGTCCATCGGCATCTCCTGACCGTCGCGCGCCGCCCGTTCATGCCGTGCCTGTGGCGGACATTACCGCAGGCCACCGAGCATTCGGCAGAGAATTGCGCGCAGTTCACCCCGGGATCCCGGGCAGTTCACCCGATGCCCGCGCAGGGTCAGGCCGGACGCCGCCCCGGCGGGCGGCCGCCGGTTCAGCGCAGGTGCCAGACGTCGCCCGCGGTCACCGCGCGCTCCTCGCCCGACTCCAGCCGCAGCACCAGCGCGCCCGTGCCGTCGAGGCCCACGGCCTCACCCTCCAGCACCCCCGCGCCGCCGGCGAGCTCGGCCCGGACCCGGGTGCCCAGCGTGGCGGACACCGCCGCGTACTCGTCCAGCAGCCCGGCCGCCGCGGCGTCACCGTCCGCCTGCTCCCACCGCCGCACCACGGCGTGCACCTCGCCGAGCATCCGCACCAGCACGTCCGTGCGGTCGGGCCGCGGGTGGCCCGCGAGCGCCAGCGACGTCGCCGTCGGTACCGGCAGCTCGTCGGCGGACTGCGACACGTTGAGCCCGATCCCGAGCACGACGGCGGGCGCCTCGCCGGCCCCGGGCGAGCCGGTCTCGCCGGCGGCCGGTGCCCCGGGGCTCGTCGTCCCGGGCACCACCTCGGCGAGGATCCCCGCGACCTTCCGGTACAGGCCCAGGCCGGCCACGGTGTCCACGGCCGGCAGCAGCACGTCGTTGGGCCACTTCACGGCGGCGGTGATGCCGCCGTCGGACACCGTGCGGACCACCGCGAGGCCCGCCAGGAGCGGGAGCCAGCCCATGGCCTCGGCCGGGACGCGGGGGCGCAGCAGCAGCGACACGGTGAGCCCGGCGCGCGGCGGCGTCTGCCAGGAGCGACCCGCTCGGCCGCGGCCCGCGGTCTGCTCCTCCGCGATCAGCGCCGAGGGCGCGGGCCAGGCGGCCGGGTCGGCGCGGACCGCGGCGACGAGCTCGGCGTTGGTGGAGGGCGAGGTCTCGACCACCTCGACCCGGGCGAAGCCGGGAACGGTGAGCCGGTCGAGGTACAGGGACTGGTGCACCTGTCCATCCTCTCCCCTCCGGGACGGCCGGACCCTTGGAGGAAACCCACAAGAGCTGTGCGCGACCCGCTGGACCCTCACGCATCGAGCCGGAGGCATCCGACAACTAGGCTCGGGGTGTGAACGACGCCATCACCACCCTCGCCGGAACGCGCGCCAAGCTCGACGACCTCGACGCCCGCCGGGCCGCGGCGATCGACGTCCCCGAGGAGACGGCCCGCGAGAAGCAGCACAAGCGGGGCAAGAAGACCGCCCGGGAACGCATCGAGGCGCTGCTCGACGAGGGCAGCTTCACCGAGCTGGACGCGCTGGCCAAGCACCGCAGCCGCAACTTCGGGCTGGACAAGAAGCGGATCGCGGGCGACGGCGTCGTGACCGGGTACGGCACGATCGACGGCCGCCAGGTCTGCGTCTACTCGCAGGACTTCACGGTGTTCGGCGGCAGCCTCGGCGAGGTGCACGGCCAGAAGATCACCAAGGTGCAGGACCTCGCGCTGCGCACCGGCGTGCCGCTCATCGGCATCAGTGACGGCGGCGGCGCGCGCATCCAGGAGGGTGTCGCGGCCCTGACGCAGTTCGCGGAGATGTTCCGGCGCAACGTCGCGGCGTCGGGCGTGATCCCGCAGATCTCCCTGATCCTCGGCCCGAGCGCGGGCGGCGCGGTGTACTCCCCCGCCCTGACGGACTTCATCGTCATGGCCGACCAGACCTCGAACATGTTCATCACCGGCCCGGACGTGATCCGCACCGTGACGGGCGAGGACGTCGACTTCGAGACCCTGGGCGGCGCCCGCACGCACAACTCGACGTCGGGCGTGGCGCACTACATGGGCCAGGACGAGGACGACGCGCTCGACTACGTGCGCCACCTGGTGAGCTACCTGCCGCAGAACAACCTGTCGGACGCCCCGGCCTTCCCGCCCGAGGACGACACGGTCCTGGAGGTGACGCCCGAGGACGAGGCCCTCGACGAGCTCATCCCGGACAGCGACAACCAGCCCTACGACATGCGCGAGGCCGTGGAGGCCGTGCTGGACCCGGAGTCGTTCCTGGAGGTCCAGCCGATGTTCGCCACGAACGTGCTGATCGGGTTCGGGCACGTGGAGGGCCAGTCGGTCGGCATCATCGCCAACCAGCCGCGGTCCATGGCAGGGACGCTCGACATCGACGCCGCCGAGAAGGCCGCCCGGTTCGTGCGCACCTGCGACGCGTTCAACATCCCGGTGCTGACCTTCGTGGACGTGCCGGGCTTCCTGCCCGGCGTGGGCCAGGAGCACCAGGGCATCATCCGCCGCGGCGCCAAGCTGATCTACGCGTACGCCGAGGCCACCGTGCCGCTGGTCACGATCATCACCCGCAAGGCGTACGGCGGCGCGTACATCGTCATGGGCTCCAAGCAGCTCGGCGCCGACGTGAACCTGGCCTGGCCCACCGCGCAGATCGCCGTGATGGGCGCGACCGGCGCCGTGAACATCCTGCAGCGCGGCGCGCTGAAGGCGGTCCAGGAGGCGGGCGGCGACGTCGAGGCCGAGCGGGCGCGGCTCACCGCCGAGTACGAGGACGCGATCGTCAACCCGTGGGACGCCGCCGAGCGCGGGTACGTCGACGCGGTGATCCGCCCGTCCGAGACGCGGGTCCAGGTCGTGCGTGCCCTGCGCGCGCTGCGCACCAAGCGATCTACGCTTCCTCCGAAGAAGCACGGCAACATCCCGCTCTGACCGGCGGGAAGACCTTGCACCGGAGAGGAACCAGATGAGTCACGAGGACGCCACCCACGGCCCGGCGCCGATGGGCCGCGTCGACGCGGAGCCGATGCACCGGGCGGTCGACGCACTGGCCGCGGCCCTGCACGACTACGTGGGGACGGCCGTGGGCGTCCGCGCCGAGTTCGGTGCCGCGGAGGCGGACGAGGACCCGCGCGTGCTGGCCCTGGAGTCGAAGGTGGGGCACCTGAACGCGGCGCTCTTCGACGTGCTGCACGGCTCGCTCGGCATGCACCCGGACCTCACGTCCTCGGTGTGGGAGCCGGGTCCGGACGACGAGGCCGTGGACGTCGAGGAGCCCGAGGTGGAGGGCGCCGAGTCGTTCTACCTGGGCTTCGTCGTCGGCTCGCGGGGCGGGGACGCGTCCCTGGACGGCGTGCTGGACCTGCTCGACGCGGCCGGCGAGTCCGTGGCGACGCACCTGACCGACGGCGGCTACGAGATCGCCGAGTGGGCGGCCTCGCGCGGCGAGGCCCCCGGCTTCGGCTTCTACGAGGAGGACGACGAGTGAGCCCCCAGGTACGCGTGGTGCGCGGTCAGCCCGACGACGTCGAGGTGGCGGCCCTGGTCGCGGGCCTCGCGGCCGTGGCGGCCGCCGGCCCGGAGCCCGAGGACGCCGCGCCGCTGGACGAGTGGACCAACCGGGCCCGGGTGCTGCGCGGGAACGGCGCCGCCACCGCCAAGAACTTCGGCGGGCGCGCCGGGCGGCACAACGCCGACGCGTGGCGCTGGAGCCTGCGGTCCTGACCCGAAAACCACGGGTCCGCCGAGGGCTCCGGCCGTAGGCTCCCCCTCATGACCTCCCCCACACGCACCCCCACGGCGATCGATGCCGTCGCCGACGCCTACGTCACCCGGCTCACCGAGCTCTCCCCGCTGTCCGCGACGGCGTGGGGCCTGCCCGGCCACGACCACGAGATCGGTGACCTCTCGCCGGCCGGCCACGACGCCGTCGCACAGGCGGGGCGGGAGGTGCTGACGCAGCTCGACGGGCTCGAGCCCGCGGACGACGTCGACCGCGTGACGCTCTCCGCGATGCGCGAGCGCGTGGGCCTCGACCTGGAGCTGCACGAGGCGGGCGAGGGCCTGCGCAACCTCAACAACATCGAGTCCCCGGTACAGCAGCTCCGCGACGTCTTCGACATCATGGCCACCGACTCGGTCGAGGCGTGGGAGAACATCGCCTCCCGCCTGAACGGCCTGCCGACGGCGGTCGAGGGCTACATCGAGTCGCTCACCGCGGCCGCCGCGCAGGGCAACGTCGCGGCGATCCGCCAGGTGCGCGAGTGCGTCGACCAGGCCCGCGAGCTGGCCGGCACGGACTCGTTCTTCACGTCGTTCACGCGCGGCGCCGCCGTCGACGCCGTGCTGGACGACTCGGCCGCGTGCAGCCTGGTCCGCAAGGAGCTGGAGCACGGCGCCACCGCCGCCCGGGAGGCGTACGGCAGGCTCGCGGACTTCCTGGAGCGCGACCTCGCACCGCAGGCCCCGGAGGCCGACGCCGTGGGCCGCGACCGCTACACCCTGTTCTCGCGCTACTTCCTGGGCGCGACGGTGGACCTCGACGAGACCTACCGGTGGGGCGTCGAGGAGCTCGCCCGCATCGTCGCCGAGCAGGAGCAGGTCGCCGCGCAGATCGCCGGTCCGGGTGCGACGGTCGAGGAGGCCGTGGCCGTGCTCGACGCGGACCCCTCCCGCAAGCTGCTGGGCACCGACGCCCTCAAGTCCTGGATGCAGGAGACGTCCGACGCCGCGATCACGGCGCTGAACGGCACGCACTTCGACGTTCCGGAGCCGGTGCTGGACCTGGAGTGCATGATCGCGCCGACGCAGTCGGGCGGCATCTACTACACCCCGCCGAGCGACGACTGGTCCCGACCGGGCCGCATGTGGTGGGCCGTGCCCGAGGGCGTCACGGAGTTCAACACCTGGCGGGAGAAGACCACCGTCTTCCACGAGGGCGTGCCCGGCCACCACCTGCAGTGCGGTCAGGCCGTGTTCGCCCGCGAGACGCTCAACACCTGGCGCCGGCTCGCCTGCTGGGTGTCGGGCCACGGCGAGGGCTGGGCCCTCTACGCCGAGCGCCTCATGGCCGACCTCGGCTACATGGACGACCCCGGCGACCGCCTCGGCATGCTCGACGCCCAGCGCCTGCGCGCGGCCCGCGTCGTCTTCGACATCGGCGTGCACCTCGGCCTGCCCGCCCCCGAGCAGTGGGGCGGTGGCACCTGGACCGCCGAGAAGGGCTGGCCCTTCCTCCTGGCCAACGTGAACATGCCGGAGCAGTTCGTGCGCTTCGAGTTCAACCGGTACCTGGGCTGGCCGGGGCAGGCGCCGTCGTACAAGGTGGGTCAGCGCCTCTGGGAGCAGACGCGGGACGAGGCCCGCGCGGCCGCCGCCGGTCGCGGCGAGCAGTTCGACGCCAAGTCGTTCCACGCCCGGGCGCTGAACCTCGGGTCGGTGGGGCTGGACACGCTGCAGGAGGGGCTGGCCTGACGCCCGTCCCGCGCGCGCCGGATCCGGCGGGAGTGACCGGGGTCACTTCCGCTGGATCCGTCATTTCCCTGTCTCGCCGGCCGGGGTTCTCGTTACTGTTGCGCGGTGCCACGCCTGGTCCTCGCCTCCCAGTCTCCCGCCCGACTCGCCACGCTGCGGTCCGCCGGAGTCACCCCTGACGTCGTGGTGTCCGGCGTGGACGAGGACAAGGTCCTCGCCGACGCCGCCGACCGCTTCGGCGAGCTCGACCCCGCCGACGCCGTGCTGGTCCTGGCGCAGGCCAAGGCCGAGGAGGTAGCGTCCCGGCTCGAGGAGTCCCGGGACGACGCCTCCGCGGGGCCGGACGGCGGGCCGGACAGCGACGACGACGGCGGGCCGGACGCCGACGACGGCGGGTCCGTGGCGGCGCTCGCCCAGGACCTGAGCGACGTCATCGTGGTGGGCTGCGACTCCATGCTGGAGATCGGCGGCACGATCGTGGGCAAGCCGGCCGACGCAGCCACCGCCCGCGAGCGCTGGCGCGCCATGCGCGGCACCAAGGGCGTGCTGCACACGGGCCACTGGGTGGTGGACCTGCGCGACGACGCCTCCGGCGGCACGGGCGGCACCATCGGCTCGACGAGCTCCACCACCGTCTGGTTCGCCGACATCGACGACGACGAGATCGACGCCTACGTCGCCACCGAGGAACCGCTGTACGTGGCCGGCGCCTTCACCATCGACGGCCTCGGCGGCCCGTACGTCGAACGTATCGAGGGCGACCACCACGGCGTGGTCGGCATCAGCCTCCCCCTCCTCCGCGAGCTCCTGACGGACCTGAACATCCCGTGGCGCACGCTCCGCGACGCGTGACCGCGACGATGAGCGCGGGCTTAGTGGCACTCCGAGGCATCATTCCGCCACTACTCCCGCGTTCATTCGGCTAGGTCCACCGACGGGGGCAGCGGCGCTCCCCGGGTCCAGGAGAGGCCGGCCAGGCGGGCGGCGACATCCTTGCCGATGCCACCGACCAGCGCCTGGGCCGCCGGGTACCGGAGGACGATCAGCCGGCCCGTGCCGGTCAGCGCGTTCTGCCGCAGCGAGTCGTCAGCGAGCATCACCCGGCCGGTGTGGAAGGCGCGCCCGTCGATCTCCACCACCAGGTAGCGGCCGCCCGGCAGGCGCCACGCGAGATCAACCCTGGCCAGGAACACATCACCCAGCAGGAACGTGACCTGCTGGCCGTCCGGCGGCACGCCGTGGTCCAGGCAGGAGAGGCGAGCGGCCGTCTCCGCAGGCGACTCGTCGAGGGCAGACACCAGGGGGAACGCCGTGAGGGCCTGTACCGAACCCCGTCGTCGTCGCATCATGCCGGCCACGGTGTCGAGGGCTGCCGTGTCGAGAAGCTCCTTGTGCAGCACGCTGCTCAGCACCGCGACCCTCTCGCCACGCGTCAGCCCCGGAAGTCCCTGGACCAGGGCCGATGCCAAGGACGCGATGCTCCGGCCCCGGTACCGCACCGTCGGGAACGACCGGTACCTGCGGAGGACGACCGCGGGTCCCACCGCCGCGTCCTTACCGCCTGGGCGGGCCACCTCCGGCACGAGCCGTGCGGGCAGGCCGGCCACGCGGTACAGGGCGAGCGCGCACGCACCGGTGGCGATGCCATCGGGCACCGCGAGCATGCCCGTCCATGCCGCGCGACGGCGGACGTGGTCGTAGTAGTCGTCCCGCCGCCGTCGTTCCACCGGATCGGGGGCGGTGTCGTAGACGCAGCGGGCCGCCCGGGCCCAGCGTCCCGTCCGGATCAACCGCCCGACCGCGTACTTGTCGAGCCCGACGGCGTCGCACTGGGCCTTGTCCACGAGCCCCTCCTGCGCGCGGGCATCCGCCAGCAGCCGCGCGGGGATCTTCCGTTCTGGTCGCATGCCGCCCATCCCACACGGCCCGGTCCCCGTCCGAAGCACCCGACCCCGCCCCCTGTGCACAACCCCCGCCCCCACCGGCCTGTGGTCACCCTCCCCGCGGCGGTCCCCACCAGGTGAGCGCAGAGATGGTTGCACTCGGCGGACTCATACCGCCACCACGCCCGCGCTCACCACCCCGGAGGCGACGTTTACCCGATACCGACAAGGTGGAGCGGCTCAGTGGACTGGACAGTGCCCACGCCATGTGTGGATCCTCCAAACGCGTCGCTCCGGGGTTGGTCTGCTCCCCAGACTTTCTCCCGGGTGCCCGGAGGCGGTACATAGGTCCCGGATACCCGGGTTACGGTGAGCCGTGCCCAGTTCCAGCCTGCCCCGAACCATCTCGAAGGTGCTCATCGCCAACCGTGGTGAGATCGCCGTCCGCGTGGCCCGTGGATGTGCCGACGCGGGGCTGACGTCCGTCGCCGTCTACGCCGACCAGGACCGCGAGGCGCTGCACGTCCGCATCGCCGACGAGGCGTTCGCGCTCAGCGGCGCCCGCGCCGCCGACACCTACCTGGACCCGGCCAAGCTGATCGACGTCGCGCGCCGCTCCGGGGCCGACGCCGTCCACCCCGGCTACGGCTTCCTGTCCGAGAACGCCGAGTTCGCGCAGGCGGTCATCGACGCGGGGCTGGTCTGGATCGGCCCGCCGCCGTCGGCCATCGAGGCGCTGGGCGACAAGGTGAGCGCGCGGCACATCGCGCAGCGCGCCGGCGCGCCGCTCGTGCCCGGCACCCCCGACCCGGTGAAGGACGCCGCCGAGGTGCGCGCCTTCGCCGAGGAGCACGGGCTGCCCATCGCCATCAAGGCGGCGTTCGGCGGCGGCGGTCGCGGCCTCAAGGTCGCGCGCACGTTCGACGAGATCGAGGAGCTGTACGAGTCGGCGGTCCGTGAGGCGACGGCCGCGTTCGGCCGGGGCGAGTGCTTCGTGGAGCGCTACCTGGACAAGCCGCGCCACGTGGAGACCCAGTGCCTGGCGGACACGCACGGCAACGTCGTCGTGGTGTCCACCCGCGACTGCTCCCTGCAGCGGCGGCACCAGAAGCTGGTCGAGGAGGCGCCCGCGCCGTTCCTCACCCCGGACCAGGAGAAGTCGCTGTACACCGCCTCGGAGGCGATCCTGCGCGAGGCGGGCTACGTGGGCGCCGGCACCTGCGAGTTCCTGGTGGGCCTCGACGGCACCATCTCCTTCCTGGAGGTGAACACGCGGCTGCAGGTGGAGCACCCGGTGACCGAGGAGGTCACGGGCATCGATCTGGTGCGTGAGCAGCTCCGCATCGCCGCCGGCGAGCCGCTCGGCTACGACTCCCCCGCGATCCGCGGGCACTCGATCGAGTTCCGCATCAACGGCGAGGACCCGGCCGCGAACTTCCTCCCGGCGCCGGGCCGCCTGAGCACCCTCGCGTGGCCGTCGGGCCCGGGCGTGCGCGTCGACACGGGCGTCGTCGCGGGCGACACGGTCTCCGGCGCCTTCGACTCGATGATCGCCAAGCTGATCGTCACGGGCGCCACGCGCACCCAGGCCGTCGAGCGGGCGCGCCGTGCGCTGCGCGAGCTCGTGGTCGAGGGCATCCCCACGGTGGTCCCGTTCCACAAGGCGGTGCTCGACGCCGACGCGTTCGTCCCGGCGGACGGCTCGCCGTTCCGCGTGCACACCCGCTGGATCGAGACCGAGTTCGCCGACGAGCTCAAGACCCTCGCCCCGGCCGCCCCCGCCCCGGAGGCGGAGGCCGAGGCCGACGAGGTCATGGCCGAGCGCGTCGTCGTCGAGGTGGGCGGACGCCGCCTGGAGGTCGTGCTGCCCGCGGGCCTCGGGGTCGCCGCCGGCCGGGCCCGCACCGCGAACGCGGCCCGCCGCCCGGCCCGCCGTTCCGCGGCCAAGGCGTCGAGCGGCTCGGCGGGGACCACGCTGGCCTCCCCCATGCAGGGCACCATCGTGAAGGTGGCCGTCGAGGAGGGCGCCCAGGTCGCCGAGGGCGATCTCGTCGTGGTGCTGGAGGCGATGAAGATGGAGCAGCCGATCCTGGCGCACCGTGCCGGCACCGTCCGTTCCCTGACGGCGGCCCCGGGCGCCGGCGTGACCGCGGGTGCGGCGCTCTGCGAGATCGTCGACTGAGCAGGTGCCGAACCGGACGGTCGCAGACACGTCCCGGCCCGACCTGACAGACTGAGGCCGTGCCGAACCCGATCCTGCCCCCGCCCGACCTGCACCGGCACGGCGGCGACGGGTGGGTCACCTGCGGGGACCACCGGCACTGGGGCCTGTTCGGGGCGGCGGGCCTGCTGCTCGCCCGCCGGGACGACGACGGGGTGCCGTCTCACCTGGTGCTCCAGCACCGGGCCCTGTGGTCCCACATGGGCGGCACCTGGGGCATCCCCGGCGGCGCGCTGGCACCGGACGAGGAGCCGTCGGCCGGCGCGTTGCGCGAGGCCGCCGAGGAGGCCGCGATCGACCCGGCCGCCGTGCACGTCGTGGGTACGCACGTGCTGGAGCACCCGGCCTGGTCGTACACCACGGTGGTGGCCGACGTCGCCCCCGGGTACGGCGTCGAGCCGCGGGCAGCCGACCCCGAGAGCCTGGAGGTGCGCTGGGTGAGCCTCGCCGACCTGGACCGCCTGACCCTGCTGCCGGCGTTCGGCGAGTCCCTGCCGCGGCTCCTCGCGCTGCTCGGCTGACGACCCGTCCGGCCGGCCCAGACCCGGCTGACCTGCGGCAAGACATCTCGCCGTGACCGGACCGCAACCAGATTTCATCCGCTCCCCGCACCACGGGGCACCCCGGACGGCACAAGAATGTGACACGTGCCCCCTCTCCCCGCCGGCACGGCTTCGCGCCCCGGCGTCCGGCTAGCCGAGATCCACGGGCTCCGCGGTCTCGCCCTGGTGCTCGTCGTCCTGTTCCACCTCTTCGGCGCAGGACGGGTCTCGGGCGGCGTCGACGTCTTCCTCGTGGTCTCCGGGTTCCTGGTGACGCGCTCGCTCGTGCGGCGGGCCGACGACGGGTCGCTCCGGCTCGGTGCCGTCTGGGCCCGCAACGCGGCACGGCTGGCGCCGTCGGCCCTCGTGGTGCTCGCAGCCGTCGCGGCCGCCACCTGGCTGCTCCTGCCCGAGTCGCACTGGGAGAGCATCCTGCGCCAGGTGGTGGCCTCCGCCCTGTACGTGGAGAACTGGGACCTCATCGCGAACGAGCTCAGCTACGGCGCGGCGGGCCCGGCCGCGAGCCCCCTGCAGCACTTCTGGTCGCTGTCGGTCCAGGGACAGTTCCTCCTGGTATGGCCGCTGGTCGTCCTGCTGGTCGGCGTGGCGGTGCGGCGTGCCCGGCTGCGGGTGCGCACCGTGCTGCTGCCGCTGGTGGTGCTCGCGACGGCGGCCTCCTTCGCCTACGCCGTGCACCTGAGCGCCGTGCAGCAGCCCGTGGCCTACTTCCACACGGCCACCCGGTTCTGGGAGCTGGGTGCCGGAGCCCTGCTCGGGCTCGTCCCCCTCGGTACCCCCGGACGGGTGCGCGCCGTCGGCGCCTGGCTCGGCCTGGGTCTCGTGGTCGCCTCGGGCTTCGTGCTCGACGGCGGCACCCTGTTCCCCGGCCCGTGGACCCTCTGGCCGGTGGCCGGCGCCCTGCTCGTCATCGCGGGGGCCGGGGCGCCGTCGTCCTGGGGGCCGCGTGGCACGCTCGCCTTCCGCCCGCTGCGGTTCCTCGCCGACATCTCCTACGAGCTGTACCTGTGGCACTGGCCGGTGCTGATCTTCCTCCTCGCGCTGACCGGGGCGCACGCGGTCGGCTGGCGCGAGGCCGCCCTCGTGCTCACGGCCTCGGTGGTCCTGGCGTGGCTCACCCAGCGTCTGGTGGCGCGGCCCGCGGCGCGCGCCGTCCCCCGCGTGCTCCCGGCCGGCCGGGCACTGGTGTCGCTCACGGCCGCGGTGGCCGCCACGGCGCTCGTCGTCGTACCGGTGCTGGGTCTGCAGGCCGACCTGCGGGAGCAGACGGCGGAGGCCGCCGAGGAGTTCGGCGTCGTCGACACGCGGCACCCCGGCGCGTCGGCGCTCGGCTCCGCCGAGGTGGTGCCCGCCGCGGACCTGCGGCCGGCGCTCGGGGCCGCCCAGGCGGACAAGGGACAGTTCTTCACCGACGGCCGGTGCGTCCAGGAGCACGGCAGCGGACCGGGTCTCGACGAGGCCCTGTGGTGCGACCTGTACGCACCGGAGCAGCCGACGGCGACCGTGCTGCTGGCCGGCGGCTCCCACCTGTACCAGTGGTCCGAGACGTTCCTGGAGATCGCCCGGGAGCACGACTGGCGGCTCGTCCTCGCCGGCAAGGGGCAGTGCCGGGTCAAGCACGTGCCCGAGCCCGAGCACGGCTGCGTGCTGTGGGGCGACAACGTGATCGAGCTGGCGCGGGAGCTGCAGCCGGACGCGATGGTCGTCGACGGCACCCACACCCACTACGACGGCGAGCTGGAGACCGTCCCGCCCGAGCAGGTCGCCGCGTGGCAGCTCCTGGACCAGGCCGGTGTCCGGCTGATCGGCCTCCGCGACAACCCGCGCGGCGGCCACGACCCCCTGGTGCTCGACTGCCTCGCCGAGCACGGCGTGGGCAGCGGCCTCTGCGACCTGACCCGGTCCGAGGTGTACCCGGAGGTCTCACCCGCGCTGACCACGCCGGGGGTACCCGCGTCGATGGTGCACGTCGACCTCACCCGGTGGTACTGCCGCGAGTCGGACGACCGCTGCCCGGCGGTGATCGGCAACGTGCTCGTCTACCGGGACGGCAGCCACCTCACGAACACGTTCCTGCGGTCGTTGCAGCCGATGCTCACCGAGGCGCTCCAGGCGGAGGCGCCCTGGCTCTTCCCGGCGGAGCCCGCCTCGCGGCCCTGAGCCCGCCCGCCTCCCGGCCGAGGACCGCCCGCTGCTATAGGGTCGATTCGTGCACATCCGGATCGCTCCCGAAGAGGTGCTGGGCCTGGCGCGGATCGCCGGGCAGGCTCCGCCCGTCATCAGCTCCGTCGTCGGCGACCGGGACGTGATCCGCGTGGTCGCCGACCTGCGCCGCCTGGAGACGCTGCCCGGCCCGCTCAAGCTGGCCGTGAAGATCGCCCCGATCGTGCGGGCCGACGTGCGCCTGTCCGGGTTCGAGCGCGGCGTCGCCACGCTGACGGTCGAGGTGAACGCGGCAGGGCTCCCGGCGCACCGGCTGCTCAGCCTCGCGGCCGCGCCGATCGAGCAGGAGATCGCCAAGCAGGGCCTGCCGCCGGGCGTCGTCGACGTGCAGCCCGACGCGCGGATCGCCGTCGACGTCGAACGCCTCCTGGAGGTCAAGGTCCCAGGCCTCACCGTCTCGGGCGCGAAGGTCGAGGGCGGCCAGATCGTCCTCGACGCATCCGTGGCCTGAGCCGCGGGCTCGGGCGGGCAACCGGCAGAGTCGGAGACGTAGCGCACGAGGCACGAGGCACGAGGCACCCCAGGGAACCGCCCCGCGGAGGTGTGTTGCTCTCCGTAGAACATGTCTACTCAGAGCAACACACCCCCGAGGGGCAGGTGCACCCGGGCCGCGCAGGGCCGGCACACGCAGGGCCGGCACACGCAGGGCCCGCACACGCAGAGCCCGCACACGCAGAGCCCGCACACGCAGAGCCCGCACACGCAGAGCCCGCACACGCAGAGCAGGCACGCACGGGACGACGCCCACCGCACGAGGCCACGCGGAGAGCTCCGCCGGCGACGCCCTAGCTGCCCACCCGGGCGTCCAGCACGCGCGCACCCTCCGCGATCGACCCCGAGAGCGACGGGTAGATCGTGAATGCCGACGCGACGTCCTCCACGGTGAGCCGGTGCTGGACCGCCAGGGTGATCGGGAAGATCAGCTCGGACGCCCGCGGCGCCACCACCACGCCCCCGAGCACCACGCCCGCCTCGGGGTGCGCGAACAGCTTCACGAACCCATCGCGGATGCCGAGCATCTTGGCCCGGGGGTTGCGGGCCAGCGGCAGCGTCGTGGTGATGTACTTGGAGCTCTGCGCGCGGAGCTTCTCCTCGCTGTACCCGACCGTCGCGATCTCGGGCGCCGTGAAGATGTTCGACGCGACCGTGCGCAGCGCGAGCGGCTGGACGGCGTCGCCCAGGGCGTGGGCCACGGCGATGCGGCCCTGCATGGCCGCCACGGAGGCGAGCGGCAGCACACCCGTGCAGTCCCCCGAGGCGTAGATGCCGCGCACCGAGGTCCGTGAGACCCGGTCCACCACGACGTGCCCGGACTCCGACAGCCGCACCCCGGCCTCCTCCAGGCCCAGGCCGGACGTCGCCGGCACGCCGCCGACCGCCACCAGCACGTGCGACCCGTGCACCACGCGACCGTCCGCCAGCGTGACCTCCACGCCGTCGTCGGTGCGCACGGCGCCCGCCGCCCGCGAGCGGGACAGCACCGTCATGCCGCGGGAACGGAACACGCCCTCCAGGAGCTCGGCGGCGTCCTCGTCCTCGCCCGGCAGCACGCGGTCGCGGCTGGAGACGAGCACGACGTCGGACCCGAGCGCGTTGTACGCGCCCGCGAACTCCGCCCCGGTGACGCCCGAGCCCACCACGATCAGGCGTTCGGGCAGCTCACGCAGGTTGTACATCTGCGTCCAGGTGAGGATGCGCTCGCCGTCGGGCACCGCGGTGGGCAGGGTGCGCGGGGTGGCGCCGAGCGCGAGGAGGATCGAGTCCGCCTCCAGCACCTCGGTGCCGCCGCCGGGCAGCTCGGCGACCACGCGCGAGGGCCCGTCCAGCCGGCCCCTCCCCGCGATGATCCGGATGCCCTCGCGCTCCAGCCGGCCCCGGATGTCCGCGCTCTGCGCACGGGCCAGCGCGAGCACGCGCTTGTTCACGGCCTGCAGGTCCACGAGGTGCTTGCGCTTCTCGGCCGCCGACGCCGCCGCCTGCACCGCCGAGCCGCCCAGCGCGGGCACGCCGTAGGCCGACACCACGGGGATGCCGCCGGTGGCGAGCGAGACGTCGACGTCCGAGGCCGGGTCCACGACGTCGTCGGGCATCCGGATGCCGAGCTCGGGGGCGCGGTCGGCGATCGTCATCCACTCGGCGGTGGCGATGAGGGTCTTGGACGGCACCACGTCGGTCAGGACTGCCGCGCCGCCCAGGCCCTGCTGTTCCACGACGGTCACCTGCGCACCGTGGCTGCGGGCCACGAGGGCCGCCTCGTACCCGCCGGGTCCGCCACCTACGACGACGACGTGGGGCGGGACTGCTGTGGGATCGAGGGGGGTCACGGCCCCATTCTCGCATCGTCGCCGGATGTCACGAAGTCGCCCGCCCGGTGGGCGCGTGCCACAGGGAAAGTGGCGATAACCTCGGACCATGAGCACGGAGCCAGACCTCGACGACCCGACCACCGACCCCTTCGACGTGGCCGCGGCCGCCGCGGAGTACATCGCCGCCAAGACCGGGGTCTCGGGGCACGACGTCGCGCTCGTGCTCGGCTCCGGGTGGGGCGGGGCGGCCGAGCTGATCGGTGACGTCGTCGCCGAGATCCCGACCGCCGAGATCCCCGGGTTCACCAAGCCCGCGGTCGAGGGCCACCGGTCCACCACGCGCTCGATCCGGATCGAGCGGCCCGACGGCGCCGTCCGGCACGCGCTCGTGCTCGGCTCCCGCACCCACCTCTACGAGGGCCGGGGCATCCGGCGCGTGGCCCACGGCGTGCGCACCGCGGCCGCCGCCGGCTGCGAGACGGTGATCCTGACCAACGGCTGCGGCAGCGTGCACATCGGCTGGCGCCCCGGACAGGTCGTGCTCATCAAGGACCACCTGAACCTCACGGGGCAGACCCCGCTGGAGGGCGCCAAGTTCGCCGACATGACGAACATCTACACGCCGCGCCTGCGCGAGCTCGCCCGCAGCGTGGACCCGGACCTGCCCGAGGGCGTGTACGCACAGTTCCACGGGCCGCAGTACGAGACGCCGGCCGAGGTGAAGATGGCGGGCCTGCTGGGCGCCGACCTGGTCGGCATGTCGACGGCGGTCGAGGCCGTCGCCGCACGCCACTGCAGGATGGACGTGCTCGGGATCTCCCTGGCCACCAACCTCGCCGCCGGGATCAGCC
The DNA here is from genome assembly GCF_049532985.1 of Promicromonospora sp. MS192. Lineage (GTDB taxonomy): Bacteria > Actinomycetota > Actinomycetes > Actinomycetales > Cellulomonadaceae > Promicromonospora. Next base: position 3,556,897 of record NZ_CP186693.1, read on the forward strand.
CCAGCCCGCTCTCCCACGAAGAGGTGCTGGAGGCGGGCCGTGAGGCCGGCCCGCGGATCAGCGACCTGCTCGCCCGAGTGGTCAAGCAGCTCTGATGACCGAGCCCGCCACCCCGCCCACCGCGACCGGGACCCTCTCGGCGCCGGACCTGGTCGCGCGCGCCGAGGCCTGGATGGCGGCCGACGTCGACCAGGGCGACGTCGGCGAGCTGCACGCGCTGATCGCGCGGACGTCGGACCCCCACTCGGGCCGCGTCGCGCTCGCCGAGCTGGCCGACCGCTTCGCCGGCCCGCTCGAGTTCGGCACGGCCGGCCTGCGGGGCGCGATGGCCGCCGGGCCGAACCGCATGAACCGCGCCGTGGTGATCGCCGCCGCGGCCGGCCTGGGCAACTTCCTCGCCGCCGACGTGCAGGGCACCCCGCGCGTCGTGGTCGGTTTCGACGCCCGGCACCGCTCCGCCGACTTCGCCCGCGACACGGCGGCCGTACTGGTCGCGGCCGGGGCCGAGGTGCTGCTCCTGCCGGAGCCCGGTCCGACGCCGGTGCTGGCCTTCGCCGTGCGTCACCTGTCGGCCGACGCCGGCGTGATGGTCACCGCGAGCCACAACCCCGCCGCCGACAACGGCTACAAGGTGTACCTGGGCGGCCGGGTCGTGACGGACGCGGGCCAGGGCGCGCAGATCGTGCCGCCCTACGACGCTCTCATCGCGGGCGAGATCGCCCTGGTCCGAGCCGCGAAGGACGTGCCGCGCGCCGAGTCCGGCTGGACCGTGCTCGGGCCGGAGATCACCGACGCCTACCACGCGGCCGTCGCCGGTCTGCACGACGGCGCCACGGGCCCCCGGCTGCGCATCGTCACCACGTCGCTGCACGGGGTGGGCGGCGAGGCGGTCGCCCGGGTGCTCGCCGAGGCGGGCTTCACCGACGTCGTCCCCGTGGAGGAGCAGGCCGAGCCCGACCCGGACTTCCCCACCGTCGCGTTCCCCAACCCGGAGGAGCCGGGCGCGATCGACATGGCTCTCGCCCTGGCGCAGGACTCCCACGCGGACCTCGTCATCGCCAACGACCCGGACGCGGACCGCTGCGCCGTCGCCGTGCTCGACCCGCAGTACGGCACCTATCAGGGTGCGGAGACGGCGTCGTCGCAGGGCTGGCGCATGCTGCACGGCGACGAGGTGGGCATGCTGCTCGGCTGGGACGCGGCCGAGCGGGCCGTGAGCGCCGGGACCGGCGGCACGCTGGCCTGCTCGATCGTGTCGTCGCGGGCGCTGGCGGCCATCGCCGCGGCCCACGGCCTGGAGCACGCGACCACCCTCACGGGCTTCAAGTGGATCTCCCGGACGCCCGGCCTCGTGTTCGGGTACGAGGAGGCGCTGGGCTACTGCGTCGATCCTGAGCACGTCCGGGACAAGGACGGGCTGTCGGCCGCCGTCGCCGTCGCACAGCTCGCGCGCCGGCTGGCCGCGCAGGGCCGCACCCTCCTCGACCTGCTCGACGACGTGGCACGGGCCTGCGGTCTGCACGTGACGGGACAGGTGTCGGCGCGGTTCGACGACCAGGACGGGATCGGGTCGACGATGGCGGCGTTGCGCACCTCCCCGCCGTCGACGCTGGCGGGCTCGCCGGTGGACTCGGTGAGCGACCTCGCCGAGGGGATGGACGGCCTGCCGCCCACGGACGGCGTGGTGCTGCTGACCGCGGACGACACGCGCGTCATCGTGCGGCCGAGCGGTACGGAACCGAAGGTCAAGTGCTACATCGAGGTGGTCGCGCCGGTCGAGCCCGATGCCTCGGCGGCCGCGCTGTCCGAGGCGCGGGTCGCCGCACGGGACCGGCTGGCCCGGGTGGGTGCGGACGTGCGGGCGGCCCTGGGCCTGTGACCCGCCAGGTCACTCCACGACGTCGGACAGCATGTCGATGCCGTCCGGGGACTGGGCAAGGTACCCGGGCAGCCGGTCCTCCGCCACGGCCTGCATGAGCGGGTCGAACCGTTCCCGGTCGAGCACCACCGTCGACTGGCCGTCCGCGCTGCGCCCGGTGCCCGCGTAGGGGGCGGTCAGGAACGTGATGTCGCCCGTGGACAGGTCGCGGGCGCTGATCGCCAGCTCCAGCATCGTGTCGATGGTCAGGTTCTCGTCCACGGCGACGGACCGCAGCGCCGCCTCGAGGAACCGGGACAGCTTGGGCAGGTCGTTCTTGTCGGCCGTGGCCTGGGTGACGATGGCCCGCATCCAGGCCTGCTGCCGCTGCACGCGCCCGAAGTCGCCGTTCGGCAGGGAGTACCGCTCGCGGGTGAACTCCAGCGCCTCCTGGCCGGTCATCTCCTGGACCACGGAGCCGCCCGCGCCGTCGGGCACCGTGATCTCGACGCCGCCGAGGGTGTCGGTCAGCGTCGTGAAGGACTCGAAGTCGCTGACCGCGAAGTGGTCGATGCGGACGCCCGTCAGGTCCTCGACGGTCTCGATCATGAGCGCGGGACCGCCGTAGGAGAACGCCGCGTTGATCTTCGCCTCGCCGTAGCCGGGGATCGGCACCCAGGAGTCGCGCGGGATGGAGATCGCGGCGGCCGACTTCCGGTCGGCGGACAGGTGGAACAGCAGGATGGCGTCGGTGCGCTGGGCGCCGAACTCCCACGCGGACGGGTCGCCGGCGGAGATCCGGCTGTCGGACCCGAGCACGAGGATGTTGACGGGGGCCGGCGCTCCCTGCGGCGCCGGGGCGGGCCGGTCGGCCTCGTCGAGGCCGGCGAACGGGTCGTCGATGCGCTCGATCTTCTCGTCGAGCGAGATCCGGTAGCCGAACCAGGCCGTGGCCCCGCTGGCGCCGACGAGCACGAGCGCGCCCGCGACGAGCGCCGCGACGAAGCCCTTGCCCCGGGGGCGGCGCTCGCTCGGGCGGACGCCGGGGGCCGGCTCGGCCGCGGACAACAGGTCGTCGATCCGCTCGGGTGCATGCATACCCACGTACTTACCGCTGCGGGCAGGTCGGGCGCATCACCCCGAAAGAGACATCACCCCCGATTCACCCCCGCTCCCCGCGGGGCCGAGGACACCTGCGCATGGCAAGATCCGCCCCATGCGCGGAATCATTCTTGCCGGCGGCTCCGGCACCCGCCTGCACCCGATCACGCAGGGCATCAGCAAGCAGCTCGTGCCGGTCTACGACAAGCCGATGATCTACTACCCGTTGTCCACCCTGATCCTGGCCGGGATCAGCGACGTCCTGGTCATCACCACCCCGCAGGACGCCGACCAGTTCCAGCGGCTGCTCGGCGACGGCTCGCAGTTCGGCATCTCGATCAGCTACACGGCTCAGCCGTCGCCCGACGGGCTCGCCCAGGCCTTCGTGCTGGGCGAGGAGTTCCTCGGTGACGACTCGGTGGCCCTCGTGCTCGGCGACAACATCTTCTACGGCCCCGGCCTGGGCACCCGGCTGACCCGCTTCGCGGACCTGGACGGCGGCGCCGTCTTCGCCTACCGCGTGGCCGACCCCTCCGCCTACGGGGTGGTCGAGTTCGACGACCAGGGCATGGCCCTGTCCCTGGAGGAGAAGCCCGCCCGGCCCCGGTCCCGGTACGCGGTGCCGGGGCTGTACTTCTACGACAACGACGTGGTCGCCATCGCCAAGGCGCTCAGGCCCTCGGCGCGCGGCGAGTACGAGATCACCGACGTCAACGCCGAGTACCTGCGCCAGGGCCGGCTCCAGGTCGAGGTGCTGCCGCGCGGCACGGCCTGGCTGGACACCGGCACGTTCGACTCGCTGCTCGAGGCGTCCGACTACGTCCGCACCGTCGAACGGCGCCAGGGCCTCAAGATCGGCGCCCCGGAGGAGGTCGCCTGGCGCCGGGGCTTCCTGTCGGACGACGACCTGCGGGTCCGCGCGGAGAAGCTCACCAAGTCGGGTTACGGCAGCTACCTGCTGAGCCTCCTGGAGCAGCAGTGACCTCGTAGCGCCGAACCGTCGCACGACACGCGACACGCGACACGCGACACGCGACGCGGGACGCGGGACGCGGGCACCCGGTGCCCGGTCCGCAGGTGCCGCTGTCTCGTGCCGGGGGCCTCCGGGGGAAAGGTGCCCCGCGCAGTCGTGTTGCTGACCGTAGACAACGTCTACTCAGAGCAACCCGCCTCCGCGAGGCACCTCTCCCCGAGGCCGCCGTGGACGGCGCACGACCCGCACACGCTGCGCAGGCCCTACGCTGCGCCGGCCTACGGTGCGCCGGCCCTACGCTGCGCCGGCCTACGGTGCGCCGGCCCTACGGTGCCCCCAGCACCTCCGGCGCCGCCGCCTTCCACCGCTCGGTCCAGTCGCCGATCGGCTCCACGCCGACCGCCCGGAGGCGGTCGTGCCCCAGCACTGAGTACGCCGGCCGCGGCGCCGGGAGCTGGTACTCGGCGCTCGTCGTCGTGTCGACGGGCGTGGCGTGCCCGGCCGACGCGACCACCTCCCGCGCGAAGCCCCACCATGTCACCTGGCCGGACGACGTGCCGTGGTAGATCCCGCCGGGCACCCGGGCGGCGACGAGCCGGACGATCAGGTCGGCCACGTCGGCGGTCCAGGTGGGCTGCCCGGTCTGGTCGTCCACGACGCTGAGCCGGTCCCGCTCGCCCGCGACGCGCGCGATGGTCCGGGGGAAGCACCTGCCGCCGGCCCCGTACAGCCACGCCGTGCGCACGACGACGGCGTCCGGCGCCTCCGCGCGCACCGCCCACTCGCCGGCGGCCTTGGTGCGGCCGTACGCCGAGCGGGGCGCCACCGGCGCGTCCTCCGGGTAGGGCTCGGTCGCGACGCCGTCGAACACGTAGTCGGTCGAGACGTGCACCAGCCGGGCACCCGCGGCGGCTGCGGCGCGCGCGAGGTGGGCGGCGGCCGTCGCGTTGACGGCGAACGCCTCGGCCTCGTGCTCCTCGGCGGCGTCCACGGCGGTCCACGCCGCGCAGTTGACCACCACGTCGTAGCCGGCCACCGCCGCGCGGACCGCCACCGCGTCCGTGACGTCCAGCTCGGCCCGCCCGGCGCCGGACACCTCGTGCCCCGCGCGGGTGGCCGCGGCCAGCACGTCCTGCCCGAGCATGCCCGCGGCCCCGACGACGAGCCACCGCTGCGCGGCTCCTGCGGGGTCGGTCGGTCCAGGTCCCTTGGTCACTCCGGCTCCAGCCACCCTAAGATCCTAGAGCCGCATCCGAACCCCGCGAGGAGAGCCATGAAGTACCGCGAGCTGGCCGTGCCCGGCGCGTTCGAGATCACCCCCCAGCAGCACGGAGACCCGCGGGGACTGTTCCTGGAGGCGTTCCGGGCGGGCGCCTTCGCCGACGCCGTAGGGCACGCCTTCGACCTGCAGCAGGTCAACTGCTCGGTGTCGGCCGCCGGCGTGCTGCGCGGCATCCACTTCGCCGACGTGCCGCCCAGCCAGGCCAAGTACGTGATGTGCGTCAGCGGCGCGGTGCTCGACGTCGTCGTCGACATCCGGGTGGGCTCGCCCACCTTCGGCGTGTGGGACGCCGTCCTGCTCGACGACGTGGACCGCCGCGCCGTCTACCTGCCGGAGGGGCTGGGCCACGCGTTCATGTCGCTGGAGGACGGCTCGACCGTGCTGTACCTGTGCTCGGCCGGGTACGCGCCGGGCCGTGAGCACGGCATCCACCCGCTGGACGAGGAGCTCGGCATCGAGTGGCCCGACACGGCTCGTGACGGCACTCCCCTGACCCCGCTCCTGTCGGAGAAGGACGAGGCCGCCCCGACGCTGGCCGAGGCCCGCGCCGAGAACCTCCTGCCCACGCTGGACGAGGTCCGCACCTACGTCACGTCCCTGCCACCTCGTTGAGTGCGGGATCTTCGCCCTTTTTCGTGTGCCAGGAGGGCGAGGATCCCGCACTCGACGAGACGGCTACTGGTTGGTGCGGGCGTACCTGGCCTCCGTCGCCGCCTTTGCCGGGCGCCACCAGGACTCGTGGGCGCGGTACCAGTCGACCGTGGCCTCCAGGCCCTCGCGGAAGTCCGTGTAGCGCGGGGACCAGCCCAGCTCGGTGCGCAGGCGGCTCGCGTCGATCGCGTACCGCAGGTCGTGCCCCGGGCGGTCGGTGACGTGGTCGAAGTCGTCGGCGTCACGCCCGAAGATCTCCAGGAGCGTGCGCACCACGTCGAGGTTGCTCGTCTCGCCGTCGGCCCCGATCAGGTAGGTCTCCCCGGCCTGGCCCTTCTCGATGACGCTCCAGACGGCGGAGTTGTGGTCCTCGACGTGGATCCAGTCGCGCACGTTGCGGCCCGCGCCGTACAGCCGGGGCCGCACACCGTCGATCAGGTTGGTGATCTGGCGCGGGATGAACTTCTCGACGTGCTGGTACGGGCCGTAGTTGTTCGAGCAGTTCGAGATCGTGGCCCGGATGCCGAACGAGCGCACCCAGGCGCGGACCAGCAGGTCGGAGCCGGCCTTGGTCGACGAGTAGGGCGACGAGGGGTTGTACGGCGTCCCGGAGGTGAACCGTTCCGGGGTGTCGAGCGGGAGGTCGCCGTACACCTCGTCGGTCGAGATGTGGTGGAACCGGACGCCGTGCCGCCGCACCGCCTCCAGCAGCGTGAACGTGCCCACCAGGTTGGTCTGCACGAACGGCGTCGGGTCGTCCAGGGAGTTGTCGTTGTGGGACTCCGCGGCGAAGTGCACCACGAGGTCCGACTCCCCCACGAGGCGGTCCACGAGCGGACCGTCGGTGATCGAGCCCTCGACGAGCTCGACCCCCGTGCCGTCGAGCGAGGTCCGGTCGCCGGCGTAGGTCAGGGCGTCCAGCACCGTGACCCGTACGTCCCGCCGCTCGCGGACGGTCTGGCGGACGAAGTTCGCCCCGATGAAGCCGGCGCCGCCGGTGACCAGTACCCGCATCGTCAGTCCCGTCCGTAGATGTCGCGGGTGTAGACCTTGTCCGCCACGTCGTCCAGCGCCTCGGTGCGGCGGTTGGCGATGATGACGTCGGCCCGGGACTTGAGCTCGTCCAGGTCCCGCACCACCTCGGAGTGGAAGAACTCGTCCTCGGCCAGCGTGGGCTCGTACACGATGACCTCGACACCCTTGGCCTTGATGCGCTTCATGATGCCCTGGATGCTGGAGGCCCGGAAGTTGTCCGACCCCGACTTCATCACCAGGCGGTACACGCCCACGGTCCGCGGCCCGCGGCGCAGGATGTCGGCCGCGACGAAGTCCTTGCGCGTCGTGTTCGCGTCGACGACGGCGTTGATCAGGTTCTGCGGCACGTCGGCGTAGTTCGCCAGGAGCTGCTTGGTGTCCTTGGGCAGGCAGTACCCGCCGTAGCCGAACGACGGGTTGTTGTAGTGCGAGCCGATCCGGGGGTCCAGGCCCACGCCCTCGATGATCTGCGCCGTGTCCAGCCCACGGGTCACGGCGTACGTGTCGAGCTCGTTGAAGTACGCCACCCGCAGCGCGAGGTAGGTGTTGGCGAACAGCTTGATCGCCTCGGCCTCGGTGGGGTCGGTCAGCAGCACCGGGACGTCCTTGGTGATCGCGCCCTCCAGGAGGAGGTCCGCGAACCGCTTGCCCCGGTCGGTCCGGTCGCCCACCACGATCCGCGACGGGTGCAGGTTGTCGTACAGGGCCCGGCCCTCGCGCAGGAACTCCGGCGAGAACAGGACGGCCGCGTCGGGGTGCTCCGCGCGCAGACGCTCGGTGAACCCCACGGGGACCGTCGACTTGACCACGATCGTCGCCTCGGGGGCCCGCGCCAGCACGTCGCCGATCACCGACTCCACGGACGACGTGTCGAAGAAGTTGGTCTGCTCGTCGTAGTTGGTCGGCGTCGCCACGACCACGACCGAGGCGCCCGTGAACGCCTCGTCCCGGTCCAGCGTGGCGGTCAGGTCCAGCGGCTTGTCCCGCAGGTACTCCTCCAGCTCGGCGTCGACGATCGGCGAACGGCGCGCGTTGACGAGCTCGACCTTGGCCGGGTCGATGTCCAGCGCCCACACCTCGTGGTTCTGCGCGAGCAGGACCGCGTTGGACAGGCCGACGTACCCCGTGCCGGCAACAGCGATCTTCACGACGGGACTCCTGACAGGAAAGGTCGATGACGGACCCCATGCTAGAGCGTGGGCGACCGCGTGACGCACGCCACACCGGCGACCGGAGGCGCACGAGGTTAGGCTTGCCTCACCATGCCATCCACCCCGCCTCAGACCAGCCCCGTACCCGCCGAGAAGCCCCGCCGTGGAGTCCGCACCACGGCGACCGTGACGGCGGTCCGGCACCTCACCCCGCACATGATCCGGGTGACGATCGGCGGCACGGCGCTGACCGCCGTCGACCCGACGCCGTTCGCGGACCGCTACGTCAAGCTGGTCATGGCGGAGCCCACGGAACCCGAGGGCCGCCCCGTGCTGCGCACCTACACGGTCCGCGGCGTGACCGAGGCCGGCTGGGACATCGACGTCGTCACCCACGGCGACGTCGGCTACGGCGGCCCCTGGGCCCAGCGCGTGCGGCCCGGCGACGAGGTGGCCTTCGTCGGGCCGGGCGGCGACTACGCGCCGTCCCCCGACGCCCCGTGGCACCTCCTGGCCGGCGACGAGTCCGCCCTGCCGGCCATCGCGGCCGCCTGCGAGGCCCTGCCCGACGGCGCCGTGGCACACGTCTTCGTCGAGGTCTCGGACGCCACCGAGGAGCAGGAGCTCGCGAGCGCCGCCGACCTGCACGTCACCTGGGTGCACCGGTCCGCCGGGGCCGCCCTGGCCGACGCCGTGCAGGCCGCCGAGCTGCCCGACGGCGTACCGCACGCGTTCCTGCACGGCGAGGCGGGCTGCGTCCGTGACCTGCGTCGCTGGGCGCGGGCCACGCTGGGCGTCCCGCGCGACCTGCTCTCGGCGTCGGGCTACTGGCGCCGCGGCCGGGACGACGAGCGCTGGCGCGCCGAGAAGGCCGAGTGGCGCGCGGCCGTGGAGCAGGACGACCTGGTCCTCAGCGCGCGGTAGGCCCGGCGCCCCGCGTCACAGCCCGTCGAGCATCGCGAACCAGCGCTTCGCCGTGGCGCCGTCGTAGGGCGGCTCACCGGCCCGCACGGCGGCGAGGAGGGCGTCGGCGTCGCTGCGCACACGCTCGATCACGGACGGCGGGTACTCGTAGCGCACGCTGTGCTCGGCGAACTCGTCCTCGTCGTCGATGTACGTCTCGCCGTACCGGCGGGCGTCCCGGCTGCCCGGCGTCCGGGCGATCACGTCGAGGTCCATGTCGGCGGCGGTCACCACGAACTCCGGCCCGCCGTCCGCGTCCGGCACGGCGTGCCACTCGGGCACGGTCGTGAGGTCGATGTACAGGAGCGTGCCGCGCGGGTGGCCGCGGTGCAGCTCCGCGACCCAGCCGACGGGGCCGAAGACCACCAGGCCCGGGCTTTTCGCGTGGTAGGCCAGGCCGGGCCTGCTGAAGTACGTGCCGGGCCGGTAGCCGAGCCAGGTCCCGTGCTCGTCGCGGCCCAGGTACCTGGCGTCGAACCGCCAGTGGTCCCCGCCGTCCCACTTGCGCATCCGGCTGCCCACGAGGGTGCCGGGCACGGACGGCATCGACGGCGATACGCCCTGGTCAGCAGGTTGTTGCGCAGACATGTCCGACAGCCTACCGAGACGTCGCCGGGCCGTAACCCGGCACCACTACGCTCTGGCCACCGTCGGCCGGGCGTTGCACGCCGGACCGCTCACCGGGGCGACGGTACCCACCCTGACCGTCGACCCCCGAGGAGTCTTCATGTCCCCTGAAAGCCGCCGTCTCGCCGCGTCCGGTGAGGCTGCGCACCAGGTCCCGGCCGCTGACGAGATGATCGCCGAGGCGCTGCTCGCGGCCGCCGCGGACCCCCTGCACAACCCCCATCCCGACCACCCCGGTCCGCTCCCCGACGCCCGGCCGCTGCCGACGCCCGACCAGGAGACCTGGGCCGCGGCCAAGGAGGCGAACCGGCAGCCGCGCGGCGTCTGGTCCGCGCCGGACCGCGCCGCGGACCGGCCGTTCCAGGAACGGCCCGAGCCGCCCTCGGGCGATGCGGTGCTCACCGCCGCCCTCCGCCGCGGCCTCCCCGTCGACGAGGCCGTCACGACGTCGATCCGCGGCGCCCGCCGCCTCGACACCGCCCAGTGGCGGTCGCTGTGCCACGCGCTGATGACGCACCCCGGGACGCGCCGGGCCGGCGTCGCGGGGGCCGCGCTCGTCGCCCAGCGCGCGGGCCTGCGCGAGCTCGCGTGGGACCTGCTGCGGCAGCTCGGCCCCGACGACGCCGCCCGGCTCGCCCCGGCGGAGTACCTCCGGGCCGGCATCGCCATGGCGGACGAGGACGTCTCCCGGACCGCGGCGGACTGGGTGCGGCACGGGGCCGTGACCGACGCCGCGACCCTGCTGGAGATCGCGCGGCTGCTGTTCGTGGCCGACGAGCCCGGACCGGCCGCCGAGGCCCTCGACGCGGCACGCCGTGGGTCCGGCCGCACCGACGAGGTCGAGGCCTCGATCGACCATCTGGCGCCCTGGATCGAGAAGGCCCTGCGGCCCGCCGCCCCGGCGCGGGTGCCGGCGGGGCACGTGTCGTTCGCCGTGCTCGACTACAAGGCGCCGGACGAGCACGTGTCGTCCAGCAACATCGGGGACACGGTGCAGACCGTGGCGAGCCTGGGCCACCTGCTGCGGCACGAGGGCCTGCGCCTGCACGGCGACGACGCCGTCGCCGAGCCGGTGCGCTACCTCGCCGGGCGCGTGCGCCCCGACCACGCGCTGCCCGGGCCGGGCGCCGACGTGCACCTCACGCTGGTGCAGCGCGACATGTCCCACCTGGACGCCGTGCCCCCGGGCACGTGGATGCTCGCGTTCGGCTGGTACATGCACAGCCAGTTCGACCTGCGCTTCGACTTCCCGTTCCACGAGAACCTGCTGCCGCTGTTCGTGTCGTTCCACGTGAACAAGCACGCGATCCTGACCCCCGCCGCCGTCGAGTACCTGCGGGCGCACGGTCCGATCGGCTGCCGGGACTGGACCACGGTGCACCTGCTGCTCAACGCGGGCGTGCCCGCCTTCTTCAGCGGCTGCCTGACCACGACGGTCGACACCCTGTTCCCGGACGCCCCACCGCCCGCCGCCGGGGCTCCGGCCGTGTACGTGGACACCCCGGTGCCCGACCACGACACGGGCGCCGAGCTCGTCACCCACCTGCACCCCTCGGTGCGGCACGCCCCGTTCGACCGCAACGTGCGGCACGCCGTCGGCCTGCTGGACGCCTACCGCGGCCGGTACTCCCGGGTGGTCACCTCCCGCCTGCACGCGTTCCTGCCGTCGTGGGCCGTCGGGGCCGACGTGGACTTCCGGCCACGGAACGACGCCGACATCCGGTTCGCGGGCCTGCTCGACGCCGACGAGGCGGGCCGCCGCGCCATGCAGGAGCGGATCCGCTCCGTCGTCGCGCCGGCCATGGCCGCGATCCTCGCCGGCGCCTCCCGCGAGGAGGTGTACGCCACGTGGCGCCAGACCGTGGCCGACGAGGTCGCGCGGGCGAGGGCGGTGCACGACGCGCCGGTGCCGCCGCCGTCGGGCACGTGCTCGGTGGCCGAGATCGTGGCGGCGGTGCGGGCGACGCGGGTGGTGGTGGAGGCGTCCGCGCCCCGGCCGGGCCGCACAGCCGGCGCGACGGGACGGGGCCGAGGGGCCGTGAACGTCGCCGTCGCCCTCGACGGCAACCTGCGCACCCAGCTCGAGGTGGTCGTGGCCGGCGTGGTGCGGCACACGGACCGGCCGGTCCGGGTCGTGGCGCTCACCCGCGACCACACGCCCGCGGACCACGACCGGCTGGCCCGGCTGTTCCCCGAGGTGACGTTCGAGTGGTACGCGTGCGACGGGATCGGCTACGGGGCCGTGCTCGGCATGCTCAAGCACATCACGGTCGCCACGATGGACCGGCTGCTGCTGCCCGAGCTGCTGCCGCACCTCGACCGGGTCGTCTACCACGACCTGGACGCGCTGGCGGTGGCCGACCTGGCGGAGCTGTACGACACCGACCTGCGCGGGGCGCCCCTGGCGGCCCGGCCCTCGATCTCGTACAACTACCGGCACGGCATCGGGAACGTCATCCGTTCCACGCGCCTGCTGGGGCACGACGCCGGCGCCGCGCGGGACCTGGTGCGCGCCATGACGCAGCGCCACCGGTACGGGTACCACGGCTTCAACGCGGGCATCCTGGTGCTGGACCTGGCGGTCATGCGGGCCGACCGGTTCACCGAGGAGTTCGTGCCCTACGCCGAGCGGTACGGGCTCAACGACCAGGACGTGCTCAACGCGTACGCCGGGTCGCGCTACCAGCCCCTCGGACCGCGGTGGAACGCGTGGCCGACGCAGGAGGTCGTGACCGAACCGGGCCTGATCCACTGGGCGGGGCCGGTCAAGCCGTGGCACGAGGACCGCTACGTGCTCCTCAAGGAGCACTGGCAGGCCGCGGAGACCTGGCTGGCCACCCGCCGGTGACCCGTTGAGTGCTGGATGTTCGCCCTTTCTCGCCGGTCAGAAGGGCGAACATCCAGCACTCGACACCGGGGCTCAGTAGGTGTCGGACGGGGCGGGGGCGGCCCCGGACGCGTCGAAGCCCGCCAGGACCGATGCCGTGCCGGACAGGCCCAGGCGGGTGGCGCCCGCCTCGATCATCGCGAGCGCCGTGTCCAGGTCGCGGATGCCGCCGGAGGCCTTCACGCCGAGCCGGCCACCACCGGCCGCGCCCACCGTCTGCGCCATGAGCGACACGGCGTGCACCGAGGCGCCGCCAGCGGGGTGGAAGCCCGTGGAGGTCTTCACGAAGTCGGCGCCCGCCGCCTCCGCGGCCTTGCACGCGCCGACGATCTGTTCGTCGTCCAGCGCCGCCGACTCGATGATCACCTTGAGCACCCGGTCGGCCGGGACGGCCGCCCGGACGGCCGCGATGTCGGCCTGCACCACGTCGAACCGGCCGGACCGCGCGGTGCCGACGTCGATCACCATGTCCACCTCGTCGGCGTCGTCCGCGACGGAGCGGGCCGCCTCGAACGCCTTGACGTCGGTCATGTGCTTGCCCGACGGGAAGCCGCACACCGTCGCGACGGCGAGCCGCCCGGCGGCGACCTCGACGGCCAGCGAGACGAAGGACGGCGAGACGCACACCGAGAACACCCCGAGCCGCGCGCCCTCCTCCACGAGGGTGGCGACGTCGGCGGCGGTCGCCTCCGGCTTGAGCAGCGTGTGGTCCACGTACGCGGCCAGGGCCGCCTTGTCGCGGGGCAGGTCAGCGGTCATACGAGGGCACCTTCGACTTTCTGGAATCCGGGCAGGATGACCTGCTCCACGAGGTCGCGCCGCTCGTCGTGGTGCATGAAGGCACCCCAGGCGGCCGTGACGGTGACGTCCACGAGGTCGTCGAGCGTCCAGCCCGCCTCGTCGACGAGGAGCTTCATCTCGTGCGTCATCGACGTGCGGGACATCAGGCGGTTGTCCGTGTTGAGCGTGACGGCGAAGTCGAGCTCCTTGAGCCGCGTGATCGGGTGCCTGGCGATCGACTCGGCCAGGCCGGTCTGCAGGTTCGACACCGGGCACAGCTCGAGCGGGATCTGGTGGTCGCGGACCCAGTGCGCGAGGCGGCCCAGGTCGGCCGCGCCACCGTGGCCGTCGCCCGAGAGACCGGCCTCGGCCGGGTCACCGTCTGCCACGAACGCGATGTCGTCGATGATCCGGGCCCCGTGGCCGAGCCGGTCGGCCTGACCGAGGTGCACAGCCTGCCCGATGGAGTCCAGGCCGGCGGCCTCGCCCGCGTGGATGGTCACCGGCACGTCGTGCTCGGCCAGGAAACGCCAGACCGCGAGGTGGCGCGACGGCAGGAACCCGTCCTCCGGCCCCGCGATGTCGAAGCCCACGACGCCGCGGTCCCGGTGCGCCACAGCGAGGTCGGCCACCTCCTGCCAGCGGTCGGCCTGCCGCATCGCGCCCACGAGCTGGCCCACCCGGATGAGGTGCCCGTCGGCCGCGGCGGCCGCGATGCCGTCGTCGATGCCGGCCTGCACGGCCTCGACCGCCTCGTCCAGCGACAGGCCGCCCGCCAGGTGCTGCTCGGGCGCCCAGCGCTGCTCGGCGTAGACGACGCCGTCCGCCGCCAGGTCGAGCACGGCCTCCCGGGCGACGCGCGCCAGGTTGTCCGCGGTCTGCATGACGGCGATCGTGTGCGTGAAGGTCTCGAGGTACCGGACGAGCGAACCGGAGTCCGCGGCGTCCCGGAACCAGGCGGCGAGCGAGTCCGCGTCGGAGGCGGGCAGGGGGTGCCCCGCGGCGTCGGCGAGCTCGAGGACGGTCTGCGGGCGCAGGCCGCCGTCGAGGTGGTCGTGGAGCACCACCTTGGGCAGGGCGCGGATCAGCGCCTCGCCGGGGCGCGCCCCGGGGTCTTGCATGGTCATGCTGACAACCTACCGTTTGCCACCGACACGGCAGGTCCGGTCAGGACCCGTCAGGCTCGGTCCGGTCAGGACCCGTCGGGCTCGACCCGGTCCGGCTCAGTCCGGTCCGGCCGCCTCGTCCTCGTCGGCCGAGGCGTCGAGCGCCTGCTCCACCACGTCCGCCTCGTCGGCGTCACCGTCGTTGTCCGGGCGCGGGGCGTCCGGGACGTACTCGTCGGGCTCGTGCGTGCTGTCGACCTCGGCGTCCGCGGGCGGGTCCAGGCCTGCGTCACGCCAGGAGTCGGGGCCGGGGAGCGTGCTCATGGGGGCCTCCTCGTCAGTCGGCTTCCATCGTCACCCGGGTGGCGCCCGCCCGCCACCGGCCCGGACGTTCGGGCAGCAGCACCCAGGCGACGTGCGGCCAGCCGCCGAACGCGGCGGTCAGGGCCTTGCGCACGCGCGCGGCCGTGCGGTCCGCCGTGGACGGCGACACCGCGGAGGACGTCGCCGGCGGCGGGTCCAGGAGCGCCGACACCGGCACCGTGTGCAGCCCGGCGCCGGACGGCTCGTACAGGACCGCGCTGCCCTCGGTACCCTCGCCGTCCGCCAGGGTGAGCAGCACCACGTGCCGTGGCACGGCCGACTCCCAGCCGCCGGTGACGTCGCCGCCCGTGTACAGCGGCACCGGGATCCCGGCGCGGGCGGCGTCGACCGCAGCCTCTACCAGGGCCCGCGGCCCGGCCACCCGGTGCGTGTACCGCACGCCGCCGTAGCTGGCGAACCGCGCGGCGCCCCACGGGGGCGTGCCGTACGTGCGCGGCCAGCCCGCCACCACCAGCCCACGCCGGTTGGTCGCGGCGTGCACGGCGTGCTGGAGCCGGGCGAACCGGTCAGCGGGGTCGTCGTCGCTCGCGAGCCGCAGGGCCGCGCGCGGGTCGCCGGCCAGCCCGAGCATGGCCAGCACCGCGGCGCCGCAGGTGGTCTCGTCCACCTGCACGGCGGCCGCCGTCGCACCGTCGAGCGACGGCAGGTTCAGCCGCCGCGGGAACCCGACCGTCCCCGTGCCCCGCTCGCGCGCCAGCGGGTCCAGCACGGAGCGCCGCGCGCGGGTGGTCACGAGCTCCAGGCGACGCTCGACGTCGTCGGGCACCGCGGGCCGCTCGAAGCGACCGCGGGGCGGCGGGGCGGGCACCGGACCAGCGAACGCGCGCGCGGCACCGAGCAGGGACGAAAGGCGCAATGTCGACGGCACCTCGTCAGGCTATGCCGGGCCGAGCCGACTCGCCGGTGCGCCACGCTGAGCGGCGCGGGTGACCCCGCACCGCGAACCCGCAGGTCAGACGATCCGGTCCAGGACCACCGGCCGGTCGTGCACCAGCCCGGCACCGGCGAGAGCGCCCGCGCCGCCGTCCATGCTCGCCAGCATGCCTGCGGCCCCGGCGAAGATGCCCTCCAGCACCGTCTCCGCGCTCTCGTGCTGCACGTCCCAGCCTCCCGCGAGCGCCTCGCGCGCCCGCTCGAACCGCTCGGGGGTGTCGGTGTGCATGGTCAGGACCGGCTGGCCCTCGGCCACGCGCTCGCCCGGCTTGACGTGGATCTCGATGCCGGCGGCGGCCTGCACCGCGTCCTCCTTGCGCGCCCGCCCGGCGCCCAGGCGCCGGACGGCCACGCCCACGGCGTACGCGTCCAGGGAGGTCAGCACGCCGGACCGCGGCGCCACGAGCGTCTCGGTCTCCTTGGCGACGGGCAGCGGCGCGTCGACGTCGCCGCCCTGGGCCGCGATCATGGCGCGCCAGCGGTCCATGGCCCGGCCGTCGGCCAGGGCCTCGCGCACGTCGGCCTCGGAGGTGGGGCGGCCCGCGGCGTCGAGCATCTCGACGGCCAGCGCGACGGTCAGGTCCACGACGTCGGCCGGCCCGCCGCCGGCCAGCACCTCCAGCGACTCACGGACCTCCAGGGCGTTACCCGCCGTCAGGCCCAGGGGTACGGACATGTCCGTGACGAGGGCGACGGTGCGCACGCCGGCGTCGGTCCCGAGGTCGACCATGGTGCGGGCGAGCTCGCGCGCGCTGTCCAGGTCCTTCATGAAGGCGCCCGAGCCCACCTTGACGTCGAGCACCAGGGCGCCCGTGCCCTCGGCGATCTTCTTGGACATGATCGAGCTCGCGATGAGCGGGATCGCCTCGACGGTGCCGGTCACGTCGCGCAGGGCGTAGAGCTTCTTGTCGGCCGGGGCCAGGCCCGCGCCGGCGGCGCAGATCACGGCGCCCACGGACTCGAGCTGCGCCATCATCTCCTCGTTCGTCAGGTCGGCGCGCCAGCCGGGGATCGACTCCAGCTTGTCGAGCGTGCCGCCCGTGTGGCCCAGGCCGCGGCCGGAGAGCTGCGGCACGGCCACGTCGAACGTCGCCACCAGAGGTGCGAGCGGCAGCGTGATCTTGTCGCCCACGCCGCCGGTGGAGTGCTTGTCCGCGGTCGGCCGGGACAGGCCGGAGAACGACATGCGCTCGCCCGACTCGATCATCGCGTGGGTCCACCGCGAGATCTCCGGCCGCGACATGCCGTTCAGCAGGATCGCCATGGTCATGGCGGACATCTGCTCGTCGGCCACCACACCGCGCGTGTAGGCGTCGACGAGCCAGTCGATCTGCGCGTCGGTCAGCGACTCGGCGTTGTCGCGCTTGGTCCGGATGATGTCGACGGCGTCGAACGGCTCGGTCATGAGGTTGCCTCCCGCACGTGGTCCAGGTCGCCCGGCCCGAAGGCCTGGGGCAGTACTTCGGTCATCGGCAGCACGCCGCGCGGGGTGTCCACCAGCAGCTCCGGCCCGCCGTGCTCCCACAGGAGCTGACGGCACCGGCCGCACGGCATGATCGTCTCGCCGAGCGCATTGACGCAGGTGAACGAGGCCAGCCGCCCGCCCCCCGACATCACCAGGGCGCTGACCAGCGAGCACTCGGCGCACAGGGTGACCCCGTACGCCGCGTTCTCGATGTTCGCGCCGGTCAGCAGGCGCCCGTCGGCGGCGTAGGCCGCCGCCCCGACCCGGAAGTCGGAGTACGGGGCGTACGCCTTGCCGACGGCCTCACGGGCAGCGGCGCGCAGTCCCGCCCAGTCCACAGAATCTGACACGTACCCTATCCTCAGCCCTTGACGTACGGTTCGCCCGACGCGGCCGGCGGCCGCGAGCGACCGACCAGGCCCGCCACGGCGAGCAGGGTGACGACGTACGGCACCATGAGCATGAACTGGCTGGGCACGGGCGAGCCCACGACGGACAGCACGTTCTGCAGGTTGGACGCGAAGCCGAACAGCAGACCGGCGAACGCCGCCCGCACCGGGTCCCACTTGCCGAAGATCACGGCGGCCAGCGCGATGTACCCGGCGCCGCCGGTCATGTTCTCGCCGAACTGGCTGAGCTGGACGGTGGTGTAGAACGCGCCGCCGAGACCCGCCACGGCGCCCGCGACGAGCACCGCGTTGTACCGGGTGCGCACCACGTCGATGCCGACGGTGTCGGCGGCCTTGGGGTGCTCGCCCACCGCGCGCAGGCGCAGGCCCCAGCGGGTGCGGTTGAGCGCGTACCAGACGGCGGGGACGGCGAGGAACATCAGGTAGATGAGCAGCGGCTGCCGGAACAGGACCGGACCGAGCACCGGGATGTCCGACAGGAGCGGGATCGCCACCGGCGAGAACCGCGTGGTGGAGTTGAGCGTCTCGGCGCCGGGGACGAGCACCTGCGAGTACAGGAAGCTCGTGAGCCCCACGACGAGCACGTTGAGCACCACACCGACGATCACCTGGTTCACGTGGTACGTGATCGCGAACAGGCCCAGCACCAGCGACACGAGCGCCCCGGCCAGGACGGCGGCGGCCAGGCCGATCAGGGCGCTGTCGGTGATCGACGAGACGATCGCCGCGGTGAACGCCGCGCCGAGGAGCTGCGCCTCGATGGCGATGTTGACCACGCCCGCACGCTCGCCGATGACGCCGCCCAGTGCGCCGTACACGAACGGCACGGACCAGAGCACGGCGCCGCCGAGCAGACCGACGATCGACAGGTCGCGGGGGCTGCCCGCACCGGCCCAGGCCAGGAAGCCGATGAGCGCGGCGGCGGCGAAGACCACGACGAGCCACACGGGCGTGGTGCGGCGGCGCACCGTGAGCACGGCCGCCACCGCCGTCACCACGAGGAGGACGGCGCCGCACCCCCAGGCCAGGGGCGCCGCGGGCACCACGATCACGGGGATCTGGAAGAAGTCGCTGCGCTGGGACAGCAGGAACCGGGTGTCGCCCGAGTGCGGCACGGCCACGAGCAGCAGCGCGTACAGGACGGTCACGGTGAGCAGCACGCCCGCCGTCTTCCACGACACGAGCGTGACCGTGCGCGTCGTCTCCGAGAGCGGCGCGTCCAGCTGGGTGGTCTTGTGGTCGGCGCTCACGCGGCCGCCTCCTTCCGGTCCTTGGCGGCCCTGGCCTTCCTGGGGGCACGACGCCGGTTCGGGTCCGGCAGCCGGAAGATGGCGCGGACCAGCGGCGGCGCCGCGATGAACAGCACGATGAGGGACTGCACCACGAGCACGATGTCGCTCGGCACGCCCTCGGCGGCCTGCATGGTGGACCCGCCCGCCTTGAAGGCACCGAACAAGATGCCGGCCGCGAGCACGCCCCACGGGCTGGACCCGC
The DNA here is from genome assembly GCF_049532985.1 of Promicromonospora sp. MS192. Classification (GTDB taxonomy): domain Bacteria; phylum Actinomycetota; class Actinomycetes; order Actinomycetales; family Cellulomonadaceae; genus Promicromonospora. Next base: position 3,575,997 of record NZ_CP186693.1, read on the forward strand.
CGAGCAGGGCGACGGTGATCGCGTCGAAGCCGATCCCGGCGTCGACGTCGGAGCTGAAACCGGTGGTGACCGCGCCCAGCACCTGCGAGGCGCCCGCCAGGCCCACGAGACCACCGGCGACGAGCATCGAGTTCACCGTGGCCCGGCTCGTGTCGATGCCGGCCACGCGTGCGGCACGAGGGTTCTCCCCGACCGCGCGGAACCCGAACCCGGTCGCCGAGCGGTTGAGCAGCCACCACATGCCGACGACGGCGAGCAGCGCGAGCACGAAGCCCCACGTCAGGTTGAACCGGTCACCCAGCAGGGTGGGCAGCTGCGCCGACTCAGGCGTCGGCGGGGTCTTCGGGTTGGACGACCCGGGCGCCTGGAGCAGGCCGGGCGTCGCCAGGAAGTACGAGATCAGGTAGAACGCCACGTAGTTGAGCATGATCGTGACGATCACCTCGTGGGCGCCGGTCCGGGCCTTGAGGAAGCCCGCGATCCCGGCCCACAGTGCACCCGCGGCGATGCCCGCGACGAGCGCGAGCAGCAGGTGCAGCGGGAACGGCACACCGCTCACGCCGAAGCCGACCCAGCCGGCCGCCGCGGCGGCCACGAGCATCTGCCCCTGACCGCCGATGTTGAACAGGCCCGCGCGGAAGGCGAGCGCCACACCGAGACCGGCCGCGATGAGCGGCGTCGCATAGCTGAGCGTCTCCGTCAGCGGGCGGATCGCCGTGACGAAGTCCGTCGCCTGGAGGTTCACGACCGAGCCACGGAACAGCGCCGCATAGGCACCGCCGACCGCCTGGCCGACCGCGACGAAGGTGTCGCCGGGTCGGGCGAAGAAGTAGCTCGAGGCATCCCGCACGGCGTCGTTCGTGAACACGATCATGATCGAACCCACCAGGACCGCGAGCAGCACCGCGCCCACGGACACGGTCCAGGAGCTCGTCATCGTCTGCTGCAGCGCCGTGGCCAGCCGGCCGGCCGTGTCAGGGACCTGGTCGGCGGCCGGCGCGCCGGAGACGCGTGCCCGCTCCTGCTCCAGCTCCTCGGCCTCCCCGGGCTCGAGACCGGGCTGCTGTCCGGGGTTCGTCCCCGGCTCGGGCGTGCTCACGCCGTCTCCTCTCCGCGCGAACCTGCGCTGCTCGTCCGGTTCACGCGACCTCTCCCTGGGCTTCCTGCGGCGAGATCCCCGCCATCATCAGTCCGAGCACGTCCCGGGGGGTGTCCGCGGGCACGATGCCGACCACCTTGCCGCGGTACATCACCATGATCCGGTCGGCCAGGGCCACGGCCTCGTCCAGCTCGGTGGACACCACCATCACCGGCACCCCGGCGTCGCGCGTCTCGACGATCCGCTTGTGGATGAACTCGATGGAGCCCACGTCGACGCCGCGCGTCGGCTGTGCGGCGACGAACAGCCGCAGGTCGCGCGACAGCTCCCGGGCCAGGACGACCTTCTGCTGGTTACCGCCCGACAGCCGCCCGACCGGCGTGGTGATGCCCTGGGTGCGGACGTCGAACTCGGCGACCTTCTCCTGGGCGAACCGGTCGCGGTAGGCGAGCTGCAGTGCGCCACCTCGGACGAACGGCGGGCCGTCCGAGCGGTCGAGCATGAGGTTCTCGGCGATGGTGAACTCGCCGATGAGCCCGTCGAGCGTGCGATCCTCGGGCACGAAGCCCACACCCTCGTCGAGGATGCGGCGTACCGAGCGCCCCACCAGCTCCTTGCCGTCGAGCCGGATGCTGCCCGACACGTCGTTCTCGAGACCGATGAGGGCCTCCGTGAGCTCGGTCTGGCCGTTGCCCTGCACGCCCGCGACGACGAGCACCTCGCCGCCGCGGATCTCGAAGCTCACGTCGTCGACGACGACGGTGCCGGACGCGCTGGTGACCACGAGGTTGCTGACCTCCAGGCCGTTGTCGCGCAGCGCGGGCGCCTCCTTGTGCACCGTCAGCTCGACGGACCGCCCCACCATGAGCGAGGCCAGCTCGGCGTCCGACGCGGTGGGTGACGCCTCGCCCACCACCTTGCCGTGGCGGATCACCGTGATGCGGTCCGCCACGGCACGCACCTCGCGCAGCTTGTGGGTGATGAACACGATGGCCGCGCCCTCGTCGCGGAGCTGGCGCATGATCGCCATCAGCTCGTCGGTCTCCTGCGGCGTGAGCACCGCGGTCGGCTCGTCGAAGACCAGCACGTCCGCGTTCCGCGACAGCGCCTTGATGATCTCGACGCGCTGCTGGACGCCCACGGGCAGGTCCTCGACCACGGCGTCGGGGTCGACGTGGAACCCGAACCGGGCGGAGATCTCCCGTACCTGCGCGCGGGCCGCGTCCAGGTCGAGCCGCCCGCCACCGCGGGTCTGCTCGTGGCCGAGCATGACGTTCTCGGCGACCGTGAAGACGGGCACGAGCATGAAGTGCTGGTGCACCATGCCGATGCCCGCACCCATGGCGTCGCCCGGCCCGGCGAAGTCCTGGACCACGTCGTCCAGGAGGATCTCGCCCTCGTCGGCCTGGTACAGGCCGTAGAGCACGTTCATGAGGGTGGACTTGCCAGCCCCGTTCTCGCCCAGGAGCGAGTGGATCTCGCCTGGCTGCACCACCAGGTCGATGTGGTCGTTCGCGACGAGCGCGCCGAAGCGCTTGGTGATGCCGCGCAGCTCGAGCCGCATAGAAATCCTTCCCGAAATGGGGTCCTGCTCATGACAGGTCCCGGGGCACACGGCGCGTGCCGTGCCCCCCGGGACCATCTTGCGTCAAGTCTCGGTCATTCGACCGACGGGCCCTGACGTGCCCTCACCGGACGATCACTTCGCCAGGTAGGACTCCACCTCGACGTCGCCCGCGATGATGGACTCCTTGAGCGCCTGGACCTCGTCCCACAGGGCCGGGTCCACCTTGCCCTCGAAGTTGTGCAGCGGGGCGATGTCCACGCCGCCGTTCTCGAGGGTACCCACGTACGGGGTCGGGTCGAACTCACCGTTGCCCGAGGCGACGACCGCTTCCTCGGTGGAGACGTCCATCTTCTTCAGCACCGAGGTGAGGACCAGATCCTGTGTGGTCGGGTCGGTCTCGAAGAAGTCGGCGTCCGCGCCGATGATCGCCACGTCGTCGCCCGAGTCGGCGATCGCGTCCATCGCGCCCTGGTAGATGGGCCCACCAACCGGGAACAGGACGTCGACACCCTGGTCAAGGATGTTCTGAGCCGTGGTCTTCGCGGCCGGGTCGGCCGCAAAGCTACCCGTGAACGAGCCCTTCTTGCCGTCCCATCCGATCAGTTCCACGTCGGCGTCGTTGGTCTCGTTGTAGTAGTCGATGCCCTGCTTGAAACCGTCCATGAAGATCGTGACGGTCGGGAACTCCTGGCCACCGTACGTGCCCACCTTGCCGGCCTCGGAGTAGCCCGCAGAGAGGTAGCCGGCGAGGAACGCGGCCTGCGCGGTGTCGTACAGGATCGGCTTGATGTTGTCGGCGTCGGCCTTGCCGTCGAAGTCCGCGTCGGCAGCGTCGTCGATGATGATGTAGTCGATGTCAGGGTTCGCGGTCGCCGACTCGATGGTGGTCGCCGACAACGCATAACCCACCGTCACGATGGCGTTGCAGCCCTCGCCGACGAGAGACTCGACGTTGCCCTTGTACTCGCTCTCCGACGCGGACTGCACGTCGACGGCGGTCGTGCCGAGCTCCTCGGCCGCGGCCGTCACGCCCTCGAAACTGAGCTGGTTGAAGCTCTTGTCGTCGAAACCACCCTGGTCCGACACGATGCAGGGCTTGAAGTCACTGGCGGCTTCGCCTCCAGTGGACTCCTCCGGGGCGGCGCCGCACGCCGAGAGCGCGAGCGCCGTTGCTCCCGCAAGGGCGGTGAGCCAGACAGCCTTCTTCACTGGTGCTCCTTCGATGATCCTGAGGGCGATGTCCCAGACGGATCTGGAGCCCTATACCGCACCGAGGGTAGCCAGCGCATCTGGCATTTCGCGTTTCGAGACGGTAACCGGAGTAAGTCGTTACCGAAGCGTCATCGACAGCAACAGTTCTCGCCCAACCGACCGGCAGCGAGATCGAGACTGGGGTGCCCGGCGCGGCCCCCGGCGCCGGGCACCCCCAGGTTCAGCGCCCCTTCAGACGGACAACCTCGCGGAGGCGACGTTCTTGCCGACGACCAAGCGCAGCTCGGCGGTTCCGCTGGACACCCCCGCGACTTCCCACCGGGAGGTCATCGAGACCAGCGCGCTCCGACTGGCACTCTCCTCCTTGATCCACCGGTTCCACACCGGGGCATCGCAGACCGCGCCGTTGCACTGCTGGTAAGCCGTGACGGATCGAGCCTCGTCCCGCGTGACAGTAAGCTCCCGCCGATCACTCGGCGATGAAAGCCTTTTCCTCAGCGCGCGGCGAACTGCGCCAGCGCCCGCACGCCCACACCGATCGCCCGCTCGTCGACCACGAGGTCGCCCTGGTGCAGGTCGTACGTGCGGCCGCCGGGGGTGCGCACGCCGAGCCGCGCCATGGTGCCCGGGACCTTGCGCAGGTACCACGCGAAGTCCTCGCCGCCCATCGACTGCTCGGTGAGCTGCACGGCGTCGGGGCCCACGGCGTCGCGCACCGCGTCCTCGAGGTCGCAGGTGGCCTCGGTCTGGTTCTCGACCGGCGGCACGCCGTGCGTGACGGTCACCGAGACGCCCACCTCGTACGGGGCCACGACCTGCTCCACGGCCTCGCGGACCAGCTCGCCCGCCTTCTCCCAGGCGCGCACGTCGAGGCAGCGCAGCGTGCCCTTGACCACGCCCGTCGAGGGGATCGCGTTCGGCGTCGAGCCCGCCTGCACGGCGCCCCAGGTGAGGTTCACGCCCGAGCGCGGGTCGAGGCGCCGGCCCAGCACCGCCGGGGTCTGGGTGATGACCTGGCCGAGCGCGAACACGACGTCGCCCGTCAGGTGCGGGCGCGAGGTGTGCCCGCCGGCCGACGTGATGGTCACGATGACGGAGTCGCTGGCCGAGGTGATGGGCCCGATGCGCGTGCCCACGTGCCCGACGTCGAACTTCGGGTCGCAGTGCAGCGCGGCCATCCGGTCGACGCCGTCGAGCTCGGAGGTGCGGTTGATGATGTCCTCCGCGCCACCGGGGAAGACCTCCTCGGCGGGCTGGAAGAAGAGGCGGACGCCGCGGCGCAGCCGCCCCTCGGCGTGCAGCCGGGCGAGCACGAGGCCCGCACCCAGCACCACGGTGGTGTGCACGTCGTGGCCGCAGGCGTGGGCGACGCCCGGCACCGTCGAGGCGAACTCGACACCGCTGGTGTCCTGCAGCGGGAGGGCGTCCAGGTCGGCGCGCAGACCCACCCGGCCCTCGCCGTCGGGGCCGCGGTCGGGGCCGATGTCGCAGACCAGGCCCGAGCCGATGGGCAGCAGCCGGGGCTCCAGGCCGGCGGCCCGCAGGCGGTCGGCGACGGCCTGCGTGGTGCGGGTCTCCTTGCGGGACAGCTCGGGGTGCGCGTGGACGTCGCGGCGGAACGCGACGAGCTCCGCGTCGAGGCCCTCGGCCAGCTCGCCCACCCGGGCGGCCAGCTCGGCGACGACGTCCGTCGTGTTGCCCCCGGGCACGTCGCCGACCGGCATCTCGTCGTTCGAAACGATCAGATCGAAATCGGCGAGACTGACGGGCGGCTGGGTCGGGTTCACCATCTCACGGTAGCGCTGTCCGCCCCGCGAGACACGGCCAGGGCGCATACGTCCCACCATTCGGACAAGCCTGATACGCACCCCCGGCCCGTCGCACGAGAACCGGGTGGGCGGCTCAGAGCAGGTCCTCGCGCCCCCGCTCGCGCACCGCCGCGACGACGTCCTTGACCTGCTGCGCCCGGGCCCGCGTGGTGACCAGCAGCGCGTCGGGGGTGTCCACCACGACGACGTCGTCCAGCCCCAGCACCGTCACGAGCCGGCCCGACGCCGGGACCACCACCGACCCCGCGCTCTCGATGCGCAGCACGTCGCCGGGGTCACCGAGCACCTTGGCGCCGCGGTCGTCGTCGGACGGCAGGAGCACGGCGAGCGAGTTGTAGTCCCCGACGTCGTCCCACCCGAAGGTGCCCGGCACCACGGCCACGCCGCCCGCGGCGGCCACCGGCTCGGCCACCGCGTGGTCGATGGCGATCTTCTCCAGGCCCGGCCACTCCTGCTCCAGCACGGTGGACCGCCGCGCCGTGTCCCAGGCGTCGGCGACGCGGCGCAGCGCGTCGTGCAGCGCCGGGCGCTGCTGCGCGAGGTGGCCCAGCAGCACGGAGGTGCGCGAGACGAACATGCCCGCGTTCCACCGGTACTCCCCCGAGGCGAGGTAGGCGCGCGCTGTGGCGGCGTCGGGCTTCTCCGTGAACCCCCGCACGTGCAGCGTGTGCGGGGCACCCTCGACGCCGAGCGGCTCGCCCGAGCGCACGTAGCCGAACGCCGTGGACGGGCGGGACGCGGCGATGCCGACGGTGGTGACGTACCCGGCCCGCGCGGCGGCCACGGCCTCGCGGACGGCGAGCTGGAACGCCCGCGTCCCGTTGATCACGTGGTCGGCCGCGAACGAGCCGATCACCACGTCGCCGTGCCGCCGTTCCAGCACGGCGGCCGCCAGGCCGATCGCCGCCATGGACTCGCGCGGGGCGGGCTCGGCCAGCACCGCGGCGTCGGACAGCCCGGGCAGCTGCGCGCGGCAGGCGGCGACGTGCTGCTCGCCGGTGACCAGCACGACGCCGTCGGGGCCCGCCAGCGGCCGCAGCCGGCGCTCCGTGGCCTGCAGCAGGGACTCGCCCGCACCCACCAGGTCGTGCAGGAACTTGGGCTCCCCGCCGCGCGAGAGCGGCCAGAGCCGGGTACCGGACCCACCGGCCGGTACCACTGCGAAGAAGTCGTCGATCGGGGACGATAGGTCGGCGGCCGAAGTCATGCCCCGCAGGATGTCAGCCGGACACCGTTCCCGCAGCCAAAGATCGCCGAATTCCGGGCGAACCCTGGCTGATCCCAGGGTCGGGCCCGGGCGGAACGCACGAGCAACCTGACGGGTGCCCGAAGCGGCGACATCTCCCCTGTGGGATCAGTCACAAAGGCCGCGTCTTGATGCCCGTCAGGGCTGCCGGGCGGCGATCGAGGCGACCAGTTGTCATTACAGTGGGGACCAGCCACCCCCCAGCCGGACAGCCATAGGAGGCTCCCGAAGTGCCCACCGCACCAGCAGGCACGTTGTACCGCGGCCGAGAAGGCATGTGGTCGTGGGTCGCGCACCGCGTGACCGGCGTGCTCATCTTCTTCTTCTTGCTCGTGCACGTGCTCGACACCGCGCTGGTCCGCGTGTCCCCCGAGGCGTACAACGCAGCGATCGGCACGTACCAGACCCCGATCATGGGTCTCGGCGAGGCCGGGCTCGTCGCGGCGATCGTCTTCCACGCCTTCAACGGCATCCGCATCCTGCTGGTGGACTTCTGGGCCAAGGGCCCGAGGTACCAGAAGACCATGCTCTGGGTGGTCGTCGGTCTCTTCGTCGTGACGATGGCGGGCTTCCTGCCGCGTCACCTCATCAACGTCTTCACCGGGGGTCACTGATGACGCACGGCACCGCAGCGGTCGCGAAGGTCGACTCCCCGCGCTCCCCGTACGCCCGCCGCAAGACGACGCGCGGCAACTACGAGCTGTACTCCTGGGTCTTCATGCGGGCCTCGGGCGTCGTGCTCCTGGTCCTGATCTTCGGCCACCTGTTCGTGAACCTCATGGTCGGCGACGGCGTGCACGCCATCGACTTCGGCTTCGTCGCCGGCAAGTGGTCCAGCCCGCTGTGGCAGGTCTGGGACCTCCTCATGCTCTGGCTCGCGATGATCCACGGCACCAACGGCGTGCGCACCATCATCAACGACTACGCCACCCGGGACCTGACGCGCGGCATCCTCAAGGGCCTGCTCCTCCTGGCGTTCACCGTCGTGGTCGTGCTGGGCACCCTCGTGATCTTCACGTTCGACCCGTGCCCGCCGGACGCTCCCGCGGAGCTGCTCGCCTCCTTCTGCACGGCCTGAGCACCCCGCGCCGCCCGCCGGCACATCCCCCCAGCCCCACACTCCGAACCTCATAGCAGGAGGCATCGAGCCCGATGCAGACCCATCAGTACGACGTCGTGATCGTCGGCGCCGGCGGCGCAGGAATGCGTGCCGCCCTGGAGTCGTCGAAGGAGGCCCGCACCGCGGTGATCTCCAAGCTGTACCCCACCCGCTCCCACACGGGTGCCGCCCAGGGCGGCATGGCCGCGGCCCTCGCCAACGTCGAGGACGACAACTGGGAATGGCACACCTTCGACACCGTCAAGGGCGGCGACTACCTCGTCGACCAGGACGCCGCCGAGATCCTCGCCAAGGAGGCCATCGAGTCGGTCCTCGACCTGGAGCGGATGGGCCTCCCCTTCAACCGCACCCCCGAGGGCAAGATCGACCAGCGCCGGTTCGGCGGGCACACCCGGGACCACGGCCAGTCCGCCGTGCGCCGCGCGTGCTACGCCGCCGACCGCACCGGTCACATGATCCTCCAGACGCTCTACCAGAACTGCGTGAAGCAGGACGTCGAGTTCTTCAACGAGTTCTACGTGCTGGACCTCATCACCGACCACGACCTCACCACCGAGGAGATCGCGGACGGCGAGGAGGTCAACGCCACCGGCGTCGTCGCCTACGACCTGGCCACCGGCGAGATCCACGTGTTCCAGGCCAAGGCGATCATCTTCGCCACCGGCGGCGCGGGGAAGATCTTCAAGACCACCTCGAACGCCCACACCCTCACGGGTGACGGCATGGCGCTGGCGTACCGCCGGGGCCTGCCGCTGGAGGACATGGAGTTCTTCCAGTTCCACCCGACAGGCCTGGCCGGCCTGGGCATCCTCCTGTCGGAGGCGGCCCGCGGCGAGGGCGGCATCCTGCGCAACTCCGAGGGCGAGCGCTTCATGGAGCGCTACGCCCCCACCATCAAGGACCTGGCGCCGCGCGACATCGTGGCCCGGTCGATGGCGAACGAGGTGCGCGAGGGCCGCGGCGCCGGCCCGAACAAGGACTACGTGCTGCTCGACCTGACGCACCTGGAGCCGGCGCACATCGACGCCAAGCTCCCGGACATCACCGAGTTCGCGCGCACGTACCTCGGCATCGAGCCCTACACCGAGCCCGTGCCCGTCTACCCGACGGCGCACTACGCGATGGGCGGCGTGCCGACCAACGTCCAGGGCGAGGTGCTGCGCGACGGCGTCAACGTCGTCAAGGGCCTGTACGCCGCCGGCGAGGTCGCCTGCGTGTCGGTGCACGGCTCCAACCGCCTCGGCACCAACTCGCTGCTGGACATCAACGTGTTCGGCAAGCGGTCCGGCCGGGCCGCCGCCGCGTACGCGAAGACGGCGTCGTTCCACGACCTGCCCGAGGACCCGACGGCCCGGGTGGTGGCGCAGCTCGACGAGATGCGCAACCGGCCCGAGGGCGAGCGCGTGGCGGACATCCGCAAGGCGCTGCAGGACACCATGGACCTCAACGCCCAGGTGTTCCGTACCGGCGAGTCGCTGAACCAGGCCCTGTCCGACATCCGCGAGCTGCAGAAGCGCTACCGCAACGCGTCGGTGCAGGACAAGGGCAAGCTGTTCAACACCGACCTGCTGGAGGCCATCGAGCTGGGCTTCCTGCTGGACATCGCCGAGGTCACGGTGGTCGCGGCCATCAACCGCAAGGAGTCACGCGGTGGTCACTACCGCGAGGACTTCCCCGACCGCGACGACACGAACTACATGCTGCACACGATGGCCTACCGACGTCCGCCCGAGGCGTCGGACCAGGCCGAGGGCCACGTGGAGGGCTACTTCGACCACGTCGAGGAGTTCGACGGCTACAAGGTCGTCCTGGGCTCCAAGCCCGTCATCCAGACCCGGTACGAGCCGATGGAGCGTAAGTACTGATGACTGCCACACTCGAAGCCGCCGCACCGTCCCCCGCGGGCGAGATCCCCTCGTTCACGGTCACGCTGCGGATCCGGCGGTTCAACCCCGAGGTGTCCGACGAGGCCACCTGGCAGGACTTCACCGTCGAGGCGCACGGCACCGACCGTATCCTCGACGCCCTGCACAAGATCAAGTGGGACGAGGACGGCTCGCTCACGTTCCGCCGCTCCTGTGCGCACGGCGTCTGCGGCTCGGACGCGATGCGGATCAACGGCCGCAACCGTCTGGCCTGCAAGACGCTCCTGAAGGACGTCAACCCCGACAAGCCGATCACCGTCGAGCCCATCAAGGGCCTGCCGGTCGTCAAGGACCTCGTGGTCGACATGGAGCCGTTCTTCGCCTCCTACCGCGAGATCATGCCGTTCCTCATCACCACCGGGAACGAGCCCTCCAAGGAGCGCTACCAGTCCCCCGAGGACCGCGCGCGGTTCGACGACACCACCAAGTGCATCCTGTGCGCCGCGTGCACGTCGTCCTGCCCGGTGTTCTGGACGGACGGCCAGTACTTCGGCCCGGCCGCGATCGTGAACGCGCACCGCTTCATCTTCGACAGCCGTGACGAGGGTGGCTCGCAGCGCCTGGAGATCCTCAACGACAAGGAGGGCGTGTGGCGCTGCCGCACGACCTTCAACTGCACCGAGGCCTGCCCCCGCGGCATCGAGGTCACCAAGGCGATCCAGGAGGTCAAGCGCGCGATGATCACCCGCGCGTTCTGATCCCACCCCGGCGCAGGACACCGCAGCAGGACCAGGGCGCTCAGCCCTGGTCCTGCTGCTTCTGCGGCGGGTCCGCCATCCAGGCGCTGGCCATGAGCAGCACACGGGCCAGCAGGTTGACCAGGATCAGGATGGTGGCGACCACCGCGAAGGACGCCAGCAGGGCGTTGCGGGACGCCGCCCCCGCGACCACCTCGGTGCCGAGGTAGCGCAGCGCCCCGGCGACGACGCCGACCGCCAGGGCACCCACCACGAGGTCCCGGCGCACCGGGCGCGCGCCACCCACCCAGCGCACCACCGCGGCCACGACCGCCGCGTCGAGCACGAGCGTCACCAGGGCTCCGCCCGCGCGCACCGCGAACGAGACCGCGCCGCCGTCGAGCCCCAGCGCCTCCAGCAGCCACGGCACCGCCGCCGAGACCGCCACGCTCGCGGCAGCGGTGACCAGCACGCCGGCCCCCAGCAGCACGAAGCCCAGGAGCTGCCGCAGCCGCTCCGTGACGGGGTTGCCCGCACTGTCCGTCTCACCGAACATGGCGCGGACCGAGCTGCGCAGCGCGCCCATGAACCCCGTGGCCGACCAGAGCAGCACCACTGCCGCCACGACCGACGTCCAGCTCAGGCCGGTGGAGAGCACGAGGTCGGACGGCGACAGCACGCCGCCGTCACCCGTGTCCACGAGGCCCGGCACCCAGGTGTCCACCTGGGCCAGCACCGCGTCCCGCAGCTCGGCGTCGCCGCCGAGCACGCGCACGAACACCGTGTACCCGATGGCGAGGGCCGCGAACAGCGAGAACAGGGCCGCGTACGCCATGCCGCCGCTCAGCACCGACCCGTTCGCCGTGTTGAACCGGTCCAGTGCACGGGCGGCTCGCGTCGCCTCCCAGCGTGCCCAGACCGTCCTGCCGAGCTCGATCAGCCGCTTCATCGGGTCAGAGCCTATGCGCCCCCCGGGGTTGCCGCGGCGTGAACGCGGCGTGACATGTCGGCGGCCACGCCCGACTTCAGGGGCGCCCCCGCGGCCGCGCGGGCTAGCATCTGGCCTTGCCGGAGGGACGGCGACGACGTCGGCGGTCCACATGGGGGGACGAACGGAGCTCGGCCATGCGCGTCAGGATCCTGGGACCTTTGGAGATCAGCGACGGCCGGACATGGCACCCCGTGACCGGCCGGGGCCGCGCGGTGCTGGGCAGCCTGGTCGCGCGGGCGCCGCGGCCCGCCCCCGTGGACCAGATCATCGACGACGTCTGGGCGGGGCGCGCACCCAAGTCGGCCCCGACCCAGGTCTACGGCAGCGTCCACAAGCTCCGCCAGCTCCTGCACGACGACGACGGCGCCGCGCTGCGGCGGTCCACCGACGGCTACCTGCTGTCGCTCGGTCCCCTCGGCGTCGATGCGGACCGGTTCGCGTCCGGCGTCGAGGCCGGGCTCGACCTGTTCCGCACGGGCGCGCTCGACGGTGCGCGGCAGGCGCTGGACGAGGCGCTGGCCATGTGGCGTGGCGCGCCGTTCGACGGGTACCCGCCCGGCGGCGTGGCGACGGCGCTCGCTCTGCGGCTGGAGAACCTGCGCGCGACCGCGGAGCAGCACCGGCTGGAGGCACGCATCGAGTGCGGCGAGCACGCGGCCGTCATCGACGAGCTGCACGAGCAGGTCGCCCGGCACCCGTTCCGCGAGGACCTCCGGCGCCAGCTGCTGGTCGCCCTGTACCGCTCCGGACGCGAGGCGGAGGCGCTCCAGGAGTACGGGCGGCTCCGCGAGACCCTGGCCGAGGAGCTCGGGACCGACCCGAGCCAGGCCACCCAGACGGTCTACCAGCAGATCCTGGACCGGAACCTGCCGCCTGCCGCCGCGGGGTCCGCGGCCGGGGCCGGTGCGCCCGCCACCGCCGCCGGCCCGGCGGCCCGGGCCGTGCCCGCCACCGGTGCGGGGACCACTGCCGCTCCGGTCCGGCAGCTCCCGCCCGGCGTGGCGGACTTCGCCGGACGCACCCAGGAGGTGGCCGAGCTGGAGTCGTTCGTGCGCGAGCACGAGTCCTCCGACGCACCGCTGGTCGTCGTGCTGAGCGGTGCACCCGGGACGGGCAAGTCGACGCTCGCGGTGCACCTGGCCCGGTCGATCCGCGACCGGCACCCGGACGCGCAGCTCTACCTCGACCTCGCCGGCACGTCGACGAGCCCGGGTGAGCCCGCCGAGCTCCTGGCGACGATGCTCCACTCGCTCGGCCGGTTCGGGCACCCCCTGCCGAGCTCCGTCGACGCACGCTCGGCGCTGCTGCGCTCGATGCTCGCGGACAGCAGCACGCTCCTCGTGCTGGACGACGCGGCCACCGCCGCCCAGGTGCTCCCGCTGCTGCCGCCCACCGGCACGTCCACGGTGATCGTCACGAGCCGTTCCACGCTCACCGACCTGCCGGGCGCGCGCCACCTGCACATCGACGCGCTGCCCCCGGACGACGCGGAGCAGCTGCTCGCCCGGATCGTCGGCCGGGAGCGGATCGAGCAGGAGCCCGCCGAGGCGCGCGCGATCGTCCGGCTGTGCGGTTACCTCCCGCTGTCGATCCGGATCATCGGCGGGCGGCTGGTCGGGCGTCCGTCCTGGCCGCTGCGCCAGCTCCGGCTGCGGCTCTCGGACGAGTCCCACCGCCTGGCCGAGATGCGCCTGGGCGACCTCGACCTGCGGGCCAGCCTCGACCTCTCGGTCACCTCCCTGGCGCCGGACGCGCAGCTCGGGTTCGACCTGTTCGGTCTGCTCGGCCCCCACGACGTGCCCGGCTGGGTGCTCGGCGCGCTGACGGACGACCCCGACCACGAGCGGGTCCTGGACCTGCTGGTCGACGCCGGCCTGCTGCAGCCGGCCCGGCACGACGCCGTGGGCCAGGCCCGCTACCGGATGCACGACCTCGTCCGGGCCCACGCCCGCGAACGGGCGCTGGACCGTGGCGAGGACGTGTGCCGCGCGGCCGCCCGGCGTGTCGTGGGCACGTGGGAGCACCTCGCGCGGCACCAGCGGGAGGGCGGCCCGCCCAGCCTGTTCGACCCGCTCGACGCACCCGGCTCGCAGGACCCCCCGGGGGCGGTGGCGCACCTCGCGGAGCAGGTCGACCCCGACGCGCCGGCCTGGCTCGCCGCGGAGCGCCAGGCGCTGCTCGCGGCCGTCCGGCTGGCCCGCGAATGGGCGCTGGCCCGGCCGGGGCGGCGCCTGGTCAGCACCCTCGCTCCCCTGTACGACGAGCAGGCGCTCTACGACGACTGGCGCACCAGCCACGAGCTCATGCTGTCCTGCCCCGGCCTGGACGCCACCGACCGGGGAGAGCTGCTGCGCGGGCTGGGCCAGGCCCTGCTCTACACCGGCGGGCTCGAGAAGGCCGCCCGGCACTTCCGGGACGCCGCGGCCGCCCACGAGTCCGCCGGGCACGCGAAGGGCGCCGCGCTGGCGCTCGCCGGGCTGGGCACCGTCCACCGGCTGCGCGGACGCCTCACCGAGGCGGAGAAGTGCGCACGCACCGCGCTCGCGGTGATGGTCGAGACCGGCGACGTGCCCAAGGAGTCGCTGCTCCGGGGCTCGATCGGACGGATCCTCGTGGCGAAGGGACGGCCCGCCGAGGCGCGACCGTGGTACGACGCCGCGCTCCGGCTCGCCCGGGAGACCGGTGACCTGCACCGTGAGGCCGTCACGCTGCGCGACCTCGGCTCGCTCGAACGCGAGTCGGGCCGTCCGCGGGAGGCAGCGGCGCACCTGGAGCGGTCCCTCGAGCTGTTCCGGGACCTGCACGACGAACGGTGCACCGCCATGGCGCTGCTGCAGACGGGGCCGGTGCTCGCCGACCTGGCCGACGCCGCCGGGGCCGGGTCCGCGCTGACGGAGGCCGCCCGGCTCTTCCACCTCGCCGGCCTGTGGGACGAGGAGGACCGCTGCCGCACGCTGCTGAACGACCTCGACGGCGAGCTGGTCGCACCACCCGCGCCGTGAACCTCGTGACGCCCGGGCCATGACCGACGCGGCCACGGTCACCCAGCGGGCACCGTGATCGCCAGCACGTCGAGGTGACGTCGCAGCTCGTCCGCGATCTGGTCCTGGCGCATGGTCAGCGGCAGGTCGGTCATCCTGGCCACGCGCAGCGTGCGGTCGTCGGCCCACGCCATCCCCAGGTAGCCGGCGAGCGCCGGGAACTGGCAGCTGTCGCACGCCCCGACCGGGATACCCACCTCGCGCGTGCCGACCACCGCGAGGTCAGCGAGGCGGACGATCGACACCTGCATCTGCGGCGGAGCCTGCGTCTGGAACGCGACGGCCGCCCACCGGCTGTCGGGCGAGATCCTCAGTCCGTGGACCATCTCGCACCCGGGGAGCGCGTCGGTCACGGTCCGGGTGCCCCTGGACGACTCGCGCACGACATCGGTCCGCAGCGCCTCGACCCAGCACGGGATCATCCGTTCCCCGTCGAACGACTGGCCACCACCGGCCAGCACGAGCCGGTTCCCGGCGACGGCGCCGGCCGCCACCGGATCCTGCCTTGTCGCCAGCACCGCCTCGTCCGTCGCGGTGCGCACCGTCACCTCGACCGGCCCGGCCGGCAGGCCGTCGCCGTCCTTCCCCACCCGCTGCAGGATCGTGGTCGAGGCATCGGGCGCGCCGAGGAGCCCGGTCCCCCGCCCGGCCAGCGACACCTCCTCGCGTGAGCGCACGGCCCCGGCGTCGTCGAGCACCACGAGCTCGCGCCGCAGTCCCCCGTCCGGGTCCTCGCCTACCGTTCCGTACAGGACCACACCGTCGGACGTCGGCTGCACGCCGTCCACCACCAGGCCCTCGACCTCGCCGGTCGGCAGCAGCCGCACGTCGTCGTCGGGCAGGACCTCGAAGAGCGGTACGGGCGTGGCCGTCGTGCCCTCGGGCTGCCGGGCCTGGAAGAAGAGCTGGGGCACCAGGCGGTCCGCACCCGACAACCCCGTCCAGGACACGGGGGCGGCGGCAGGCAGGCGGGTGTCGACCGGCTCGGCCCACGGCGGCGCGGAGCAGGCCGGGACCCCGAGCACGATCAGGCAGGTGAGGACGGCGCACCACCGGGGACCTCGCAGACGCATGGACGACTCTCCCTTCGTCGGGCCGGGCACGGACGGCGTCGGCTGCCAGGACCCGCAGACCCCGGCAGCCGGCGCCCTGGGGTCAGAAGCCCGTGTTCAGACCCCGGCCACCGTTGCCCCAGCCCCGTGCGGAGTTGCTGCCGAACCCGCAGTACGGCGTGCCGGTCTCGGTCACCATGCAGAGCTGCTCGTAGGCGGCGCTCGTGTTGTCGGTCGCGACGAACCCGACGGAGGTGCCCGTGGAGGCCTCGGTCGTGTAGTTGCCGTCACCGTTGCCGTCCCACCGGAACCGCACGGTGTTGCCGTCCGAGAAGGCGTCCTTCAGCGTGGCGTGGTACTCGCCGTCGCTGTTGCACGTCCCCGAGTTCGGGATCTCCCGCGCCCGCTCGACACCGTTGTAGGACATGGTGCTGGTGATCCCGTTGCCCGCGCCGTTGCACCGGGCCTCGGCGGACGTTGCGCCGACGGCACCGAGCAGCGTCGTCAGGAGCAGCACCGACGCCCCGCCGGCGACAAGTCGCGATCGAATTCGCATGATGTTCCTCTTCTCTCGGGTGTGCCCGGGACCTCGCCGGGCCTCTTCGTCCGACGTCTCCTGGCCGGGCCAGTCGCGCACCGGCCCATGGCCACGCCGGGGCAACGCCCAGCCTGCGGCGACCACCTACGTCCGCCCTGTGCTCCGTCTTCGCCCCAGGAGTGAGACCGCGCATAGGTGTCGCATAGACCGCGGGCGCACGCTCGCGACGAGAGATCCCTTCACGAGCGAGGAGCCAAGTGATGGAACGGACAAGGATGCGCGCCGCCAAGGCGCTGGCGGTGGTGCTGGCGCTGCTGGGCAGCCTCCTGGTGGGCACCGTGGCGGCGGTCCCGGCGCAGGCCGCCACCCGCGACGGTGTCTGCGACGAGGGCGAGATCTGCTTCTACTACAACAGCGACAACGCCGGGTCGATCTCCGACCACGGGAAGGCCGACGTCAGCAGCTACGGCACCGACCCCGCCACGTGCTACGTCTTCCGCACCGCGGGCAAGGCCGGGTACAACCAGTGCATCAAGAACAACGTCGCCTCGGTGTGGAACCGCACGGGCGTGCAGGTGCGGGTGCACTACAACTCGGGCTTCGGCGGGGCCTGGGACACGGTGGCGGCGGGTGCCAAGCGCGACCTGACGGCCGCGGTCAAGAACAACAACGCCTCGCACGACGTCACGCCGCTGCGCACCACCGGGACGTTCCAGGTGCCGTTCCCCTGCGGCGAGACCTGGTCCGCCCAGACCCGCACGAACCACAGCCCCCAGCTCGCGGTGGACTTCAACCACGACCCGGACGAGGGCTGGAAGGTCTACGCGTCGGCCGCCGGCGAGGTCACCACGGTGCGCGACCTCGGCAACACCTCCTACGGCAAGTACATCGTGATCACCCACGCGGGCGGCTACCAGACCCTGTACGCCCACCTGCAGAGCTTCAACGTCTCGGTGGGCCAGGACGTCAGCGCCACCACCTGGATCGGGCGCGTCGGCTCGACCGGCGGCTCGACCGGGCCTCACCTGCACTACGAGCAGAAGAAGGACGGCTCCGTCATCCGGGCCACCTTCGCCAGCGGCAACCCCATCTACTACGGGACCAAGAACCTGGCCCGGACCAGCAGCTGCCCCTCCTCGTGAACCCGAGCCAGGCTCCTGGACCCCGCCCCCTGAACCCGACGACGAGAGCGAGACGAGCATGGAACAGCTGAGAAAGCGCCTCACCACAGGACTCGTGGCGGTGCTGACCCTCGCGAGCAGCCTCGCGGTCGGCACTCTGACCGCCGCGCCCGCGCAGGCCGCCACCCGCGACGGCGTCTGCGACGCGGGCGAGTTCTGCTACTACTACAACAGCGACAACGCCGGGTCGATCTCCGACCACCCGGCGGCCGATCTCGCCGACTACGGGACCGACCCGGCCACGTGCTACGTCTTCCGCACCGCGGGCAAGGCCGGGTACAACCAGTGCATCAAGAACAACGCGGCCTCGGTCTGGAACCGGACCGGCGGCCAGGTGCGGGTGCACTACAACTCCGACTTCGGCGGCACCTGGGACACCGTCGCGGCGGGTGCCAAGCGCGACCTGACGGCCGCGGTCAAGAACAACAACGCCTCCCACGACGTCACGCCGCTGCGGACGGAGACCTGCAAGAACTCCTTCGACAACCCCCGCACCTGCGCCGGTGCGGTGTCCTGGGCCAACAGCAAGGTGGGCGCGACGGGCTGGGGCGGTCTCTGCGACCGCTTCGTGGCCAACGCCTACGGCCACGCCAACAGCGGCTCGGTGAGCGCCATCGTGCACTGGGGCCAGATCCCCTCGGCCCACCGGAACGCCGGTGACCGGAGCGTCCCCGCCGGGGGCCTGGCGTTCTTCCGCGGCGGCGAGTACGGCCACGTGATGATCTCGGTCGGCGGCGGAACCTTCGTCTCGAACGACATCGACGGCTACAACAGGATCTCCACGGCCACGATCGCAGAGGTCGAGAGCGAGTGGGGCTACACCTACCTGGGCTGGGCGCAGCCCTGGTTCCAGGTCAACCACTGACCTGACGGAGACGGTGCCGGGGGTGTGCCCGCTCGGGCGCGCCCCCGGTGCTGCCGGGCCACGCACGACCCGTACCCCACGACCGGGAGAGAACATGTCACGCACCATGAGGCGCCTCGCCGCCCTGGTGGCCACCGCCGCCGCGGTGGCCGCAGCAGTCGTCGTACCGGGAACCGCAGCCCAGGCGGCGACCCGCGACGGCCTCTGCGACGCCGGGGAGTTCTGCTACTACTACAACAGCGACCACGCAGGGTCGATCTCGGACTTCGACGTCTCCGTGGGCGACTACGGCACGGAGCAGCCGTCGTGCTACGACTTCAAGGGCGCGGGCGCGGGCCAGGGCCTGTGCCTCAAGAATGACGCCGCCTCGGTCTGGAACCGCTCGGCGAAGCCGGTCCGGGTCTACTACAACTCGGAGTACGGCGGCACCTACCAGGAGGTCGCCGCGGGCGCGAAGGTGAACCTCAACAGCACCCTGAAGAACAACAACGCCTCGCACCGCTTCGGCCCGTTCGTCACGGCTCCGCCGTCGCACGCGAGCTACTACGTCTCGGTCCAGGACACGAGCTGGGCGTACGACACGGGCTGCACGATGGGCACCCGGGACGCGAGCCGGGCCGGCACGCAGACCACCGTGGTCGTCCTGGCCTTCGGCAAGACCACCCTGGGGTCGGACGGGGTGCACGTGCTGTCCTACTTCGGCGGGGCCGACCGGCAGTTCTCCGCCGCCCGGCAGATGGTCGTCGCGATGGGCAAGGGGTACGACGACTGCACCGGGTCGGACACCGCCTCCCGCCTGCGCATCGGCCTGGGCACGAACAACACGCCCGGCAGCGCCCTGACGGGTGCCGCGGGCGCCGCGCTCGCCACGGCCGCCAAGAACGCCGCCGCCGACCTGGCGGGCTACCCGCAGGCCACCGCGTGGGGCGCGAACGACTTCGAGGCCTGGGGTTCGACGTCCGGGCTCAACTCCCAGTCCCGCGCCTGGCTCAACGGCTACAACGGGGTGTCGGGCCGTCCCCCGCTGGTCAACTTCGGCAGCGCCGACGGGTGCCCGACGACGTCGGTCCCCTCGGCGGGATCCTGCAACCCGGGACTGACCGCCGACACCATCTGGTACGTCTCGACCAGCGGCGCCGCCCAGCCGCTGCCCGAGATCTACACCACCTCCGGGTCACAGGCGAAGCAGTGGAAGTTCCTGTCGCTCTACGCCTACGGCAAGGGCGCCAAGCTGACGTTCCCCGGCGTGATGTCCCAGCGTGGTGCCTGTGACCAGCGCGGCTGCGAGGGAACGGACAACTCCCCGACGGCGTCGTGGCTCCAGCTCGACGAGCAGGTGGACAGCGACAGCCGCACCGCGACCACGCCGGGAGCGCCGACCAGCATCTACTGGCAGGAGGACCTGGTCGCTGCGGCCGGGCAGGACGCAGCCGGGCAGGACGCGACCGGGGCTGTCGCGTCGGCGGCGGCACGGACCGCGGCCTGGCCGGCCGGCATCTTCGACGACGCCGAGGCGCCGGTGCGCGGCGCCGAGCTGCTCGGGAGCAACCGGTGGGTCGGTCACGCCGGCGGCCGGACGCTGATGGTGTGGGCAGGGCGCTCGGGCGAGGACCGGACCCTCGGACGCGTGCTGGTCGCCACGACGGGGACCGGTCTGATGACCGCCTCGCACCGGACCGTGGACCTGCCGGGTACCGGAGCGCTGCGCGTGGTCACGGCACACGGTGCCGTGCTCGAGCTGGTCGACGAGCACGGCACCCGCCACGTGCTCGACGCCGCGTCGGCGACGGTCCGCTGACGCCCCGCCCCGCCGCCCCGGCCTCGACGTCGGCGCGGCGGGGCGGCGGGCGCACGGCTTCCGCGCCGTGCTCCCGAGGCTCGCGTCAGCCGAGGGGGAACGCCGCCTGCGGGCGCCAGATCCCGTCGTCGCCGTGCTCGTACTGGAAGAAGCGGTCCACGTCGAACTCGGCGGAGTAGTCCGCCATCGCCTCGAACGCCTTGTCGAGGGCGCTGTCGGGCACCTCGTGGGCGATGGTCACGTGCGGGTGGTAGTTGAACCGGAGCTCACCGTCGAGGATCCCGGAACGCACGCTCGACTCGAGCTGCTCGCACTCGGCGATGCCCTGGGACAGGGCCACGAACACCACGGGCGAGATCGGCCGGAACGTGGCCGTACCGCGCAGCTGCACCCGGAAGGGCGGGGCGGCGGCCGCCACGGTCGCGAGGTGCTCGCGCGCCTCGGCGAGCTGGCCGGCCTCCAGCACCGTGGGACCCAGCAGCGTGATGTGCGGAGGGATGAACCTCGCGAGCGGGTCGTCCGCGGCCACCCGCGCCGCGCTCAGCTCCGCGGCGTAGGGCTCCGGGATCTCGATGGCGATCCCTATGCGGATCTGGCCTGGTCCCCGCTCGGGGAGGTTCACCGTTCGCCTCGCGCGGGCAACAGCCCGAACCGCTCGTACATCCGGTCCAGCACGGGTCGGGCGATCGCGCGGGCCCGGTCGGCGCCGTCGGCCAGCACCTTGTCGAGCTGTGCGGGGTCCGCGAGGTAGGTGTTCGCCCGCTCCTGGAACGGCTCCAGGAAGGCGACGACGGCGTCGGCCAGGTCCACCTTGAGGTAGCCGTAGCCGCGGCCGTCGTACTCCTTAGCGATGGTGTCGACGTCGCGGCCGGTCACAGCCGAGAAGATCGTCAGCAGGTTGGAGATGCCCGGCTTCTCGGCCGGGTCGAACCGCACGCCGTACGACTCGTCGGCGTCCGTCACGGCCGACTTGATGGCCTTGACCGCCTTCTTCGGGTCCTCCAGCAGCCAGACGACGCCCTTGCCGCCCGTGCTGGACTTGCTCATCTTGGCGCTCGGGTCCTGCAGGTCCTGGATCTTCGCGACGGCCTTGACGATGTGCGCCTCGGGGACGACGGCGGTGCCCTCGCCGAACCGCGCGTTCAGCCGCGTCGCGAGGTCCCGGGTGAGCTCCAGGTGCTGGCGCTGGTCCTCACCGACGGGGACCAGCGCGGCGTCGTACAGCATGATGTCCGCCGCCATCAGCACGGGGTAGGTGAAGAGACCGACCGTGGTCCCGTCGTTGCCCTGCTTGGCGGACTTGTCCTTGAACTGCGTCATCCGCCCGGCCTCGCCGAACCCGGTCTGGCAGCTGAGCAGCCAGGCGAGCTCCGCGTGCGCCGCCACGTGCGACTGCACGAAGAGGATGGACCGCTCGGGGTCGATGCCCCCGGCCAGGTACTGCGCGGCCGTGCGGCGCGTGCGCTCCCGCAGCAGTGCGGGGTCCGGGTTCACCGTAAGCGCGTGCAGGTCGACCACGCAGTACAGCGCGTCGTAGGAGTCCTGCAGCGCGATCCACTGCGACAGGGCGCCGATGTAGTTGCCCAGGTGGAGCGAGCCGTCGGTGGGCTGCATCCCGGAGAAGATGCGCGGCGCGGCACCGCGGTCGGCGCCTGCCGGCGTGCCGGCCGTGGTCGGGGATTCGGTGGACATGGCCAACATTCTGGCAGGTCCATGCGCGCTCACCGAATCGTCAGGTCGCCTCGTCGTCGTACGGCGCCTTCCCGGGTTCCGCGAACGCCTCGGCGGGCGACGCGGGCGTTCCGTTCGCCGCGCCGGCCGCGGCCGCCGCCGCAGACGGGCGCGACCAGGTCGACGGGCCGTCGTCCAGCAGGGCGTCGCGCACGATCTTGCGCGGGTCGTACTGGCGCGGGTCGAGCTTCGACCAGTCGACGTCGCTGAACTCGGGCCCCAGCTCGTCGTCCACGCGGGCCTTCGCGTTCTGGAGCATGTCGCGTCCACGCCGCACGAAGGACCCGAGCTGCTCCGCGTAGCCGGGCAGTCGCTCCGGGCCGATGACGAGCATCGCGACCACGATGATGATCACGAATTCCCAGCCGTTGATGCCGAACACGGTCAGAGCCTACTCGTGTCGCCGGAAGCGCCGGAGAACACCCGGTGAACCCCGTTCACTGGCCGCTCGACCGCTCTTCGAGGACGACGCGCAGCTCGCGCTCGTCGCCACCGGACCGCACCTGGAGCGTCACCGGGTCGCCCGGCGCCTTCGCACGGATCGCGACGATCAGCTCGTCCGCCACCGACACGGGACGCCCGTCGATCGCCAGGATCACGTCGCCGGGCTTCACGCCCGCCTGGTCGGCCGGGCCGCCCGGCGTGACCGCGGGCGTGCCCTGCTGCGGCTCCTCCGACACCTGGACGCCCTCGCCCTGGTAGGTGGGGTCGAGCAGCACGCCGATGACCGGGAACGTCGCCGTGCCCGTCTCGATGAGCTGCTCGGCGGTGTGCCGGGCCTGGTTGGACGGGATCGCGAAGCCGAGCCCGATGTTGCCCGTGGCCGCGGCGGTGCCCGGCCCCTGCGCGATGGCGGAGTTGATGCCGATCACCTCGCCCGCCGTGTTGACCAGCGGGCCGCCCGAGTTGCCGGGGTTGATCGCGGCGTCGGTCTGGATCGCGTCGATGAACGCCGCCTCGGCCGCCTCGCCGGCCTTCACGGGGCGGTGCAGCGCGCTGACGATCCCCGTGGTGACCGTCGCCTCCAGCCCGAGGGGCGAGCCGACGGCGAGCACGGAGTCACCGACCACGACGTCGTCCGAGTCGCCGAGCACGAGCGGCGTCAGGCCGGTCTCGTCGACGCGGATCACCGCGAGGTCGTAGTCCGGCGTGGTGCCGACCAGCTCGGCGGGCTGCTCGTGGCCGTCGGCGAACGTGACGGTGACGTCCGCCCCCGACGCCGCCTCGGCCACCACGTGGTTGTTGGTGAGGATGTAGCCCTCGGCCTTGAGGATCATGCCGGAGCCCGTGGCGACGCCCTGCTCGGCACGCACCTCGATCGACACGACGCTCGGCAGCGCGGCGGCGGCGATGGCCGCCACCGACCCCTCCGGCCGGTCCACGTGGGTGGCACCGGCGGCGGGCTCCGGGAGCGCGGCGTCCGCCGGGCGGGCGGAGTCCTGGGCGTCCAGCAGGCCGTAGGCGGCCACCCCGCCGCCGGCCCCCGCGACGAGGCCCAGCAGCACGACGGCCGCGACGGAGCGGGCACCGAGCCGCCCGCGACGGGTGCGCGGCGACGGCGCCGGGTGCGGGGCGTCGGGATGCGAGCCCTCGGGGTACGACGTGGCCGCGTCGGCCGGCCCGGCCTCGTCCGGCGCCGCCGGGGACGGCAGGGGGACCGTGGTCAGAAGCTGCTCCGTGGGTCGCTCGACCGGCCGCGCCGGGAGCTGTGCGGTGCCCTGCGCCTGCCCGTGCTCGCCCTCGGCGCCCGCCGCCGGTGCACCGGCCACCGGAGCACCGGGCGCCGGGACATCGGCGTCGGACCGGGTGGCCGGGGCCGACGGTTCCTTCGGCGGCGGCACTGCTGCTCGCGGCGTGGGCGGCGCGAACGGGTTCTCGTCGGTCATGGGCTCTCGATGGCTCCTGTCACGGTGTGCCACCCGCGGGCGATGCGGGGCAGGACCCCGGCATCGTAGCCATGCTCACCGAACGACGCCACGAGCTCGCTCAGCACCTCCTCCGGTGCCTCCGCGACGACGTCCACCACCATGTCGTCGGACTGCCACGCCACATGGGCGGGCTCGGTGGCCAGCACCTGGACACCGCCCACCGTCGTCGCGCCGTCCTGGGCGAGCTGACCCGGACGCTCCCGGACCACCGCGCGGCCCGACGGGCCCGTCAGGTCGATCTCCAGCGTCTGTCCCTGGTCGCCCACGAGGCGCATGGCCGAGACCGTGTAGCCGTCGGGCAGGTCGGACGGGGCCACCCAGCCGTTGTCCGCCACCCAGTCGAGCGCCGCAGAGGTCCGTCCGCCGGAACCGCCCTCCAGCGTGGCGAGCACGTCCTGGCCCGCCGCCGCGGTGTCGGGGCCCGTGCGGCCGAGCATCGTCATGCTGGTCTGCGCGGAGAGCTGCGGGGACACCACGGGGACGTCCCCGAGCGTGAAGAGGGCCAGGCCCAGCACCCCGACGCCGCCCACGCCGAGCGCCGCGATCCGGGTGGTCCGGCGGCGGCGCGCCGGCCGGTCGAGGCTGCCGTCGAAACCGCCGCCGCCGGTGAACGAGGCCGTCTGCCAGGCCGGGACCGAGAGCGGGTCCGGCCCCAGCAGCGGGCGCCGCAGCGGGTCCTCGTCGGTGGGCGGGATGCTCGCCTGGAGCGCCATGAGACGTGCGGTGAGGGCCGGGTCCGGCACGACGTCGGCGGCGGAGGACAGCGCACGCCGGGCCGCGCGAGCCGTGTCCAGCTCGCGGGCGCACAGGCGGCACGTCGTCACGTGGGAGAGCGCCTTCTCGGTGTCCGCGGGCGACAGCTGCCCGTCGGCCAGCGCGCTGATCAGGTCGCCGAGGTGCCCCATCAGGCACCCCCGCGGGTCGGCGCGAGGTGCTCCAGCGCGTCGCGGAGCTGGGCCCGGGCCCGGTGGATCCGGGAGCGCACGGTGCCGAGCTTGACGCCCAGGGTCACGGCGATCTCCTCGTAGCTCAGGCCCTCGATGTCGCACAGCACGACGGCGGCGCGGTACTCGGGGCGCAGCGCGTCGAGCGCTCGCTGCACGTCCTGGTCGAGGTTCGCGTGCTCGTACCCGCGCTCCGGGCGGCCGAAGTCACCGGTGTCGGCGACGTGCCCGTCGTCGTCACCCATCGCCTCCATGCGGATGCGCTTCTTGCGGCGCGCGCCGTCCAGGAACAGGTTGGTGGTGATGCGGTGCAGCCAGCCCTCGAACGTGCCCGGGGTGTAGCTGGACAGCGACCGGAACACCCGGATGAAGGTCTCCTGCGTGAGGTCCTCCGCGTCCTGCTTGTTGCCCGTGAGCCGGTACGCGAGGCGGTAGACGCGTGCGGAGTGCTCCCGCACGATCTCCTCCCACGTGGGCGGCTGCCAGGGCATGTCGGCGGCGCCGGCCCCGGTCGGGGTCGACGCACCTGGATCTGCTGCGCGAGTACTCACAGAAGTCATCGTCCTCTCAACGTACGTGTCGGCCCAGTCGTTCCCACGGGCTGTACCCTGACGCCGCACGTGATGCACACATCTGGACAGGTCCAGCGGAGGAAGCCATCAGCACAGCGGAGCCGTCCGGCCACGGCAGGGTCGCGGCCTGGGTCTACAGCGAGGCCTTCGTCCCCGAGGACGAGGTGCTGCTGCGTGCCCGCGAACGGGCTGCGGAGCTCGGTACGCCGGCTGTGCTCCCGGGCGTCGGCGCGGTGCTGCGCGTGCTGGCCGCCGCGACCGGGGCGCACGCGGTGGTCGAGGTGGGCACGGGTGCCGGCGTCGCCGCGCTCTGGCTGCTGCGGGGCATGCCCCACGACGGTCAGCTCACCACCATCGACCGCGAGGTGGAGCACCAGCGGGCCGCGCGGGTCGCGTTCGCGGAGGACGGCGTCGCGCCGCAGCGCACCCGCATCATCCCCGGGCGGCCGGGGGACGTGCTGCCCCGGCTGGCGGACGGCGCGTACGACCTGGTGCTCGTCGCGAGCGACCCGCTGTCGTACCCGGAGTACGTCGACGAGGCGCTGCGGCTGCTGCGGCCGGGCGGTGTGCTCGCCGTCGACGGAGCCCTGCTGCGGGACCGGGTGGCCGACCCCGCACGCCGCGACGAGCTCACCACCGTGGTGCGTGAGGTGGGCCGGACGCTGCGCAACGACGAACGGGTGCTGCCTGCCATGCTGCCGAGCGGGGACGGACTGCTGCTGGCCGTCCGCCGCTGACCCGCGGCGGACGACCGGGACGAGAAGGATTCAGGCGACGACGGTCTGGAGAGCGTCGCCGAGCTCGCTCGCCTCGGTCGCGTTGAGCTCGACGACGAGCCGGCCGCCGCCCTCGAGCGGCACACGCATCACGATGCCGCGCCCCTCCTTGGTGACCTCGAGCGGTCCGTCACCCGTCCGCGGCTTCATCGCAGCCATGTGTGGCTCTCCCATTCCGTTGTCCGGTGTGTAGCAGCATTCATGTTCCCGGCGAATGCCGAGGGCACGGACCCATTCTAGTTCAATTGGCGCCCCTTACTTTCCACCTGTCCCGCGCGGGTCCGGGCGAACACCGCCTGTTCGTCGTGCGACCCGTCCACCGTCGGGTCAGCCGAGACCGCGCAGCGCGGCGGCCGGCGGGGCCTCGTCGCGGACGGCCGCCACGAGGTCCAGGACGCGCCGCGTCGCCCGCACGTCGTGCGCCCGGAAGACGCGTGCGCCGAGCCAGGCCGCCACGGCCGTCGCGGCCAGGGTGCCCTCGAGCCGCTCCTGGGGCGGCAGGTCCAGCGTCTCGCCCACGAAGTCCTTGCGGGACAGCGCCATGAGCAGCGGGAACCCCAGCCCCGCCAGGGTTCCCGTACGACGCAGCAGCTCGAGGGAGTGCCAGGTGTTCTTGCCGAAGTCGTGGGTCGGGTCCACGAGCACGGACGCGCGCGGCACACCGCACGCCACGGCGCGCTCCGCGCTGCGCCGCAGCGTCTCCACGACGTCGGCGAGGAGCCCGCCCTCCCCCGCCCCGGCCCCGTCCGGAACCCTGCTGACCTGCGGTTCCGCTGCCGCGGGGTACTCCACGCGGTAGGGGTCGGTGCGCGGCAGCGCGCCGCCCGTGTGGGAGCAGACGACGCCGACGCCGGCCGCGCCCGCCACCTCCACCAGGCGCGGGTCGTGACCCGCCCAGGTGTCGTTGACGAGGTCTGCCCCCGCGTCGATCGCGGCGCGGGCCACCCCCGCGCGCCAGGTGTCGACCGACACCAGCAGGTCCGGCACGGCCGCCCGGACCGCCGCCACGAACGGCACCACGCGCCGGATCTCCTCCGCCTCGTCGACCGGCGCGCCGGTCCCGGCCCGCACGCCGCCGACGTCGAGGATCTCGGCGCCGTCCGCGTACGCGCGCTCGGCGGCGGCCAGCGCCGCGGCGTCGTCGGGCAGGCGGGCCGGGGCGTAGAACGAGTCGGTGGTGCGGTTGAGCACGGCCATCACCACGGGGCGCACGGCGTGCCCGTCCCGGCCCAGCTCCCGGCCGCGCAGCACGAGCGGGGCGGACGGCGGCGGGACCACGCCCTGCATCATGCCCTGCACCTCACCCTGGCCGGCCTCCCGACGAGCTTCCTGACGCGCGTCGTGACCTGCGACCCGACCGCCGGCGTCCGGGTCGCCGACCCTGCCGCCGTCGCCCGGACGGTCCACCTACGAGCCGCCCAGCGAGCGGGGCAGCACCGGCTCGGCCGCGTCCTCGGTGGCCCGCTCGGCGGCCGCGGCCGCCTGGAGCGCCGCCTTCTCCGCGGCGATCTGATGCGCACGCTGTACCACGTGCCGCACGGCCTCGGCGGGGTCGTCGGTCAGGTGCACGATGTCGAGGTCGACGTCGCTGATGGTGCCGTGCGCGAGCGCGGTGGACCGCACCCACTCCAGCAGGCCGCTCCAGTACTCCGTGCCCACCAGGACGATCGGGAACTGGGTGACCTTGTGCGTCTGCACCAGGGTGACGGCCTCGAACAGCTCGTCAAAGGTGCCGAAACCACCGGGAAGGACGATGAATCCCTGTGCGTACTTCAGGAACATCGTCTTTCGCGCGAAGAAGTACCGGAAGTTGATTCCCAGGTTCACGTACTCGTTCACGCCCTGCTCGAAAGGCAGCTCGATACCCAGGCCCACCGAGGTGCCGCCCGCCTCCGCGGCGCCCTTGTTCGCGGCCTCCATGACGCCCGGGCCGCCGCCCGTGATGACGGAGTACCCGGCCTCGACCAGGAGCCGGCCGACGGTCTCGCCCGCCCGGTAGTCCGGGTGGTCCGGCTTGGTCCGTGCCGAGCCGAACACCGACACCGCCTTGCCGAGCTCGGCGAGCGCCCCGAACCCCTCCACGAACTCGCTCTGGATGCGCAGCACGCGCCACGGGTCGGAGTGCAGCCACTCCGTGTCCTGGTCGGGCGCCAGGAGCCGCTGGTCCGTCGTGGTGCGGGGGATCTGCTTGCCGCGCAGCAGCACCGGACCGCGGCGGTACCCGCGGCCGGACTGTGGGATGCCTTCGTCGCTCATGCGACCAAACTAGTCGTCCAGCAGCCAGGCCCGCAGCGCGTCGCGGCACTGCGCGAGCTGCGCCACGGGCAGCCGTTCGTCGTCCTTGTGGGCGAGCAGCGGGTCCCCGGGGCCGAAGTTCACGGCGGGCACCCCGAGCTCGGCGAACCGGGCGACGTCCGTCCACCCGTACTTGGGCGCCGGCTCCCCGCCCGCGGTGTCCAGGACCGACCGCACGAACTGCGCGGCCAGCGGGTCGTCGAGGCCCGGCCGGGCGCCGCCCGCGGCGTCGGTCACCACCACGTCGAACCCCTCGAACACCTCGCGCAGGTGCGCCTCCGCCTCCGCGACGGAACGCTCCGGCGCGAACCGGTAGTTCACCTCGACCGTGCAGGCGTCCGGGATGACGTTGCCCGCGATGCCGCCCTCGATCCGCACGGCGTTGAGGCCCTCCCGGTAGACCAGGCCGTCCACCTCGACCGCACGCGGTTCGTAGGCGGCGAGCCGCGTGAGCACGGGCGCCACGGCGTGGATCGCGTTCTCGCCGGTCCACGCGCGCGCCGAGTGCGCCGCGACCCCGCGGGTGCGCACCTCCACGCGCATCGTGCCGTTGCACCCGCCCTCGATGCCCGCGTTCGAGGGCTCGCCCAGGATCGCGAAGTCGCCCCGCAGCAGGTCAGGGTGGTTGCGCGCGAGGCGACCCAGGCCGTTGAGGGCCGAGTCGACCTCCTCGTGGTCGTAGAAGATCCACGTCAGGTCGTGCGCGGGCGTGGTGCCGGGGGCACCGAGCTCGGTGGCGAGCGCGAGGGCGACGGCCACGCCGCCGAGCATGTCGACGGTGCCCCGGCCCCAGAGCACGGCGTCCTGGCCCGTGCCCTCCAGGCGCGTCGGCAGGTTGTCGGCGATCGGGACGGTGTCGATGTGGCCGGCCACCACCACGCGCCGGTCGCGGCCCAGGTCCGTCCGGGCCACCAGCGCGTCACCGTCGCGCACCACCACCAGGTGCGGGCAGGCGCGCAGGGTCGCCTCGATCGCGTCCGCGAGGGCCTTCTCGTCGCCGCTGACGGAGGGGATGTCGCACAGGGCCCGGGTGAGCCCGACGAGGTCCGACGGGTCGAGGGGCGCGGGGTCGGTCAGGGTGTCCACAGGGCAACCCTAGGCGCTGGTCACGGACGTTAGGCTGGAGGCATGACGACCGCATGGGGCTTCGGCCTGGCCACGATCGCCGACGACGGCACCACCCTCGACACCTGGTACCCCGCGCCGGCCCTCGGCGACGCCCCGGCCGACGCCACGCCGCCCGAGTCGCTGACGGCCCTCACCGGCAGCGACGAGCTGCGGCGCGTCCGGCTCGAGGTCGTGACCACGTCGATCGACCTCGCCGACCCGCCGAAGGACGCCGCGGACGCCTACCTGCGCCTGCACCTGCTCTCCGCCCGGCTCGTCCGGCCGCACGGACTGAACCTGGACGGCATCTTCGGCGTGCTGACCAACGTGGTCTGGACCAGCGCCGGCCCGTGCGCCGTCGAGGGCTTCGAGGAGACGCGCGTGCGCCTGCGCGCCCGGGGCCTCGTCACCGTCTACGGCGTGGACAAGTTCCCGCGCATGGTCGACTACGTGCTCCCGTCGGGCATCCGCATCGCCGACGCCGACCGCGTCCGGCTCGGCGCGCACCTGGCCCCGGGCACCACCGTGATGCACGAGGGCTTCGTCAACTACAACGCCGGCACGCTCGGGGCCTCCATGGTCGAGGGCCGCATCTCGGCGGGCGTCACCGTGGGCGACGGGTCCGACGTCGGCGGCGGGGCCTCGATCATGGGCACCCTGTCCGGTGGCGGCAAGGAGGTGGTGTCGCTCGGCGAGCGCTGCCTCCTGGGCGCCAACGCGGGCCTGGGCATCCCCCTCGGCGACGACTGCGTGGTCGAGGCCGGCCTGTACCTCACCGCGGGCACCAAGGTGACGGTGCTCGGGGCCGCTGCCGACCCGTACGGCGACGGCACCGCCCCCGTCAAGGCGCGCGAGCTCGCGGGCCGCAGCAACCTGCTGTTCCGCCGGAACTCGACCACCGGCGCCGTCGAGGTGCTCGACCGGACCGGCGTGGGGATCGAGCTCAACGAGGCGCTGCACGCGAACTGACCCCCTCGTCCGAC
Source organism: Promicromonospora sp. MS192 (assembly GCF_049532985.1). Classification (GTDB taxonomy): domain Bacteria; phylum Actinomycetota; class Actinomycetes; order Actinomycetales; family Cellulomonadaceae; genus Promicromonospora. The sequence continues at coordinate 3,606,474 of NZ_CP186693.1, forward strand.
GCCCCGCACCACAGGGAGCACGCAATGGCACTGCTGGCCGCGGCCGAACCGCCGGCCCCGCCCGCGCCGCGTCGCCCGTTCCGGCGCGCCCTCACGTACCTGGTCGCCATCGGGTCGGTGTGCGCCGTCGCGACCGTCGGCGTCGTCGTCGGGCTGAACCGCCTGACCGGCGGCGGACCCGTGACCGAACGCTGCACCGCCGAGCTGGACGGCTCGGACTGGTTCCTGTCACCCGCCCAGGCCGACAACGCCGCGCTCGTGGCGGGCACCGCGGTCGCGCGCGGGCTCCCTGCCCGGGCCACGACGATCGGCCTGGCCACGGCCCTGCAGGAGTCCAAGCTCATCAACATCGACCACGGTGACCGCGACTCGGTGGGCCTGTTCCAGCAGCGGCCCTCGCAGGGCTGGGGCACGGTGGAGCAGATCATGGACCCCGTCTACTCGACCAACGCGTTCTACGACATGCTCGTGGAGGTCGAGGGCTACGAGGACATGGCGGTGACCGACGCCGCCCAGACGGTCCAGCGCTCGGCCTTCCCGGACGCGTACGCGCAGCACGAGATGCGGTCGCGGGCCTGGGCGTCGGCGCTGACCGGCAACTCCCGCGGGGTCCTGTCCTGCGAGCTCGCCCCGGTGGCCGACGGCGACCAGCGGGCCCCGGACGCCGCACGCGACGTGGTGGCGGGCCGGCTGGGCCGGGACCTGGGGCTCGCGCCGGCCACCGAGGCGACCGACCCGAGCCGGCAGGACCCGGCGTCGGCCACGGTGACCGTGGACGCGACACCGCTCACGCCGGACGACCCGGGCCGTGGCGCCTGGGCGACCGGCCAGTGGGCCGTGGCGACCGCACAGGCCACGCAGGCGATCGAGGTGCAGGTGGCCGACCAGGTCTGGCTCCGCGAGAAGGCCGACTGGCTCCCGGCGGAGACCCGCCTGCCCCCGGGCGAGGTCGCCATCACGGTGGACGCCGCGGAGTAGCCCTCCCCCGCGGTGGAACGACCCCGCGGTGGAACGACAGCGGGACAGAACCGGTCCGGTTCTGTCCCGCTGTCGTTCCACCGCGGCAGGCCTGGGGCTAGTTGCCGCCGTCGCCGCCGAAGCCGGCCAGGCCCGACGGGTTGCCGCCCTCGTCGCGGCGGGGCCGCGGGCGCTCGTAGTCCTCGTCCACGTGCAGCTCCGCGACGTCGTCGCCGAGCTGGGCCAGCAGCGCGTGCCGGGCCTCGCGGCGACGACGCTGCTCCAGCGGCTCGGGCACGGGTGCCGCGGCGATGAGCCGCTGCGTGTACTCCTCGCGGGGGTGGTGCAGCACCTCCTCGCGCGGGCCCTGTTCGACGATCCGGCCGTTCTGCAGCACCACCACGCGGTGGGCGAGCAGGTCGATCACGGCGAGGTCGTGGCTCACGAACAGGCAGGCGAACTTGTACCGCTCCTGCAGCGTCGTGAACATCTTCAGCACGTTGGCCTGCACGGACACGTCGAGGGCCGACGTGGGCTCGTCCGCGACCAGCAGCTCGGGGTCGAGCGTGAGGGCGCGGGCGATGCTGACGCGCTGCCGCTGGCCGCCGGACAGCTCGTGCGGGTACCGGTTGTAGACGCTGCGGGGCAGCTCGACGGCGTCGAGCAGCTCCAGCACGCGGCGCCGGCGCGACTTGTCGTCACCCTCCTTGTGCACCACGAGCGGCTCCGCGATCACGTCGCCGATGGGCAGCCGCGGGTTGAGCGAGGAGGCCGGGTCCTGGAAGACGACGCCGATGCGGCGGCGCAGCGCCTTGAGGTCCTTGCCCTTCATCCGGCGGAAGTCGCTGCCGAGGATCGACACCGAGCCGGACGCGGCCGGGATGAGCCCGAGCGCGCACTTCGCGATGGTCGACTTGCCCGAGCCGGACTCCCCCACGAGGCCCACGATCTCGCCCTGCGCCACGGACAGCGTCACGTCGTCCACGGCCCGGAAGGTCGGCTTGCCCACGCGGCGGTACTCGATGACCAGGTTGCTCAGGTCGAGCGCGGGCAGGTCGCCGGCCGCCGCCTGCACGGGCGCGACGTCACCGAACTGGCCGGGCCCGGACCCCAGGTGGGGCACGGCCGCCAGCAGGCGCTTCGTGTACTCGTGCCGCGGGTGGTTGAGCACCTGGTCGGCGGTGCCCGTCTCCACGAGGTCGCCCTTGAGCATGACGGCGACGCGGTCGGCCATGTCGGCCACCACGCCCATGTTGTGGGTGATCAGCAGGATGCCGGTGTTCAGCTTGTCCTTGAGCGAGCGCAGCAGGTCGAGGATGTCGGCCTGCACCGTGACGTCCAGGGCCGTGGTGGGCTCGTCGGCGACGATCACCTTGGGGTCGCACGCGATGGCCATGGCGATGACCACGCGCTGCCGCTGACCGCCGGACAGCTCGTGCGGGTACTGCTTGAGGCGCCGCTCCGGCTCCGGGATGCCCACCATGGCCAGCAGCTCCGCGGCGCGCGCCAGGGCCTGCTTGCCGAAGGCGATGCCGTGCAGCTGGAGCCCCTCGGTGAGCTGGTCGCCGATGGTGAGCACCGGGTTGAGGGCCGTCATGGGCTCCTGGAACACCATGGCGATGTCGTTGCCGCGCATGGTGCGCAGCCCCTTGCCGTCCAGGGCGCCCACCACCTTGTCGCCCACGCGGACGGTGCCGCCGATGCGGGCGTTGCGGGGCAGCAGGCCGAGCGCCGTCATCGAGGTGACGGACTTGCCGGAACCGGACTCGCCCACGAGCGCGACCACCTCGCCGGGGCGCACCTCCAGGTCGATGCCCTTGACGGCGTGCACCTCGCCGAACTCGGTCTTGAACGTGACGTCGAGGCCCTCGAAGGAGAGCACGGCGTCGCCGGCCGCCGACGCGGCACCGGGAGTGCTGATGTCGAGAGTGGTCATGCTCAGTCCTTGGTCCGGTTCTGGCGGGGGTCGAACGCGTCGCGCAGGCCGTCGCCGATGAAGTTCACGCACAGGGCGATGGTCAGGATCATGATTCCGGGCCACCAGAACAGCCACGGCCGGGTGGTGAACGCGGCCTGGTACTCGGAGATCAGCGTGCCGAGCGAGGTGTCGGGCGGCTGCACGCCGAACCCGAGGAAGCTCAGCGAGGTCTCCAGCAGGATCGCGCTGGAGATGGACAGCGTCGCGGACACGATGATGACGCCCACCGCGCTCGGCAGCACGTGCCGGGTGATGATGCGCCACGGGCCCGTGCCGACCGCGCGGGCGGCGAGCACGAAGTCCCGCTCGCGCAGCGAGAGCACCTCGCCGCGCACCAGGCGGGCCAGGCTGGTCCAGGTGACCAGGCCGAGCACGAACGCGAGGCCCCAGATTCCGGAGTCTCCCGCCATGCGACCGAGCACGGCCGCGACCGCCAGCAGCGGGATGATGATGAAGACGTCGGTCACGCGCATCAGCACCGACTCGACCCAGCCGCGGTAGAACCCGGCGAGGGCGCCGATCACGGTGCCGACCACGGTGGAGATGATGCCGACCGCGAAGGCGATGATGAGCGAGAACTGCGTGCCGCGCATCACCAGGGCGAAGTAGTCCTTGCCGCCCGTGTCCTGGCCGAACGGGTACTCCCAGGTGGGCGCGCCGTCGCCGATCTTGTCGTACTGGAGCGTGTAGTCCTTGGGCCACCAGCCCGGGATCGGGCCGATGCCGATGGACGTGAACGCGACCACGATGACGATGCCGAGCACGATCATCGAGGCGATGGCGCCGCGGTGCCGGAAGAACCGGCGGGCCACGAGCTGTCCCTGGCTGTAGGACTTGTCCTCGCCCGGCAGCGGGGCGGCCGAGCCGCCCGCCGCCAGGCCGACGGGGTCGGTGCCCGCCACCGAGATCTGCGGCTCGTAGTCCTCGCCGCCCGGGTTGCTGTTCCTGATGTCACTCATTGTCTGTGTCTCCTGCCGTGGCCCGCGCTCAGCGCCGGATCCGGGGGTCGAGGGCCGCGTACGCGAGGTCCGCCACGAGGTTCATCAGCACCGCCGCGATGCCGGTGACGAGGAAGAACGCCATGACGGGCGCCGGGTCCACCGCGTTCAGGCCGTCCTGGAACAGGGCGCCCATGCCCTTCCAGCCGAAGACCTGCTCGGTGATGACCGCACCGCCGATGAGCGCCGCGAAGTCGAACGCGACGATCGTCGTGATCGGGATGAGCGCGTTGCGGAACGCGTGCTTGACGATGACCTCACGCTCGGACAGGCCCTTCGACCGGGCGGTGCGCACGTAGTCCTGGTTCAGCGTCTCCAGCATGGAGGAGCGCGTGTACCGCGAGTGCGTGGCCACCGAGACCAGGGTGAGCAGCACGGTGGGCAGCAGGATCTGGGTGCCCATGTCGAGCACCTGCTCCCAGAAGTCGCCGGTGAAGTTCGGCGTCTGCGACCCGATCGTCGAGATCGGCCGCGACTTGATGCCCAGGAAGCTGGCCCAGTTCGCGATGAGGATGTCCGCCACGACCGCGAAGGAGGTGATGACGCCCGTGACGCCGGTGATGAGCATGACCTGCTTGCGGGCGTCGCCGCCCCAGGCGGCGCCGATGCCGACCGAGACGAGGATCGCGAGCACGAACAGCCCGGCGAGCAGGCCCCACGACGGCTGGTTGACCAGCAGCGGCGCGAAGGCGAGGTAGGCGACCGCGCCCACGACGGCGGTGGTGAGCGCCGCGTACAGGGCCCGCCGGTTGCGCAGGCCGGCCACGAGGGCCGTGACAAGCACGCCCGCGGCCGCCGAGACCACCAGCACTCCGCCGATGCCGAACACCGGGTTGCGCCACCAGTCGAGCGCGTTGAACACGAACAGGAGGACGGCGACGAAGGCGAACGCCGCGGCCGCCGTGATCAGCCGGCGCCGCGCGGAGCCGCCGAGCACCGCCTGGAGCACGAACCCGACGACCAGCGCGGCGATGACGATGGTCCACGGGGCGTACTGGCCCACGACGATCCAGTTGTTGTACTGGATGGCCGCGTACTCCTTGAGCAGCGTGGCCGCCCAGAACACCGGCAGCGAGAAGAACAGGAACGCGCTGAAGGTGACGACGTAGTCGAACCCGGAGTACTGGCGGATGGCCGTGAGGATGCCGAGCGCGATGCCGACGACGATGGCGAGCACCGTGGCCACGGTGATGAGCCGCAGCGAGGAGGCGGCGGCCTGCTGGGTGAGGCCCAGCACGTCGACGCCGTTGATCGTCACGCCGAGGTCGCAGTTGCCGGTGAAGCACCCCAGCACGCCCGAGAGCCAGTCCCAGTACCGCTCGAACGGGTTGTCGTCGAGCCGCAGCAGCGCGGACCGCTGGTCCATGAGCTGCTGTCGGTTCTGCGCGTTCGACTCGCGCAGGTCCTTGAGCGGGTCTCCTGAGTTGATCGTCAGGATGAACATGAGGAATGAGGCGCCGAGCAGGACGAGCGCCGAGACGCCGATGCGTCGGAGGATGAACTTGAGCACGGGTTGGCCCTTCGAGGCGGACGCAGCACGGCGTCTGCTGGGGAAAGCGATCAGTGGGTCACTCTAGGACAACGGATGAAATGTGCCGCCATCGCCCCGGGGCGAGGCCGGAAAATATCCGGGCGGCTGCGGGCAGACCTGCGGGGAAGGGAACAGGCGCTCCCTTCCCCGCAGGTCCTGCGTCAGGCTCGCGTCAGGAGGCGCGAGACCACTGCTCGGCGTTCCACACGACGCCGCCCTGGGCGGCCGTGGCGCGCACGTTCTGCACGCTGGAGCTGCTCGCGATGACGCCCGGGTGGGCGAACAGCGGGATGCCGTAGAGGGTGTCCCAGAGCTGCTTCTCGATGATCACGCGCTGCTCGGCGTGCACCGTCTCGTCCGTCGTCGAGGAGAGCGTCTTCCACGCCTCGTCCACGGTCTCGTCCGAGTACTTGCCGTAGTTCTGCTGACCGGTGCTCGAGTAGATGTTCTCGCCCGAGGTGATCTGGCCGGAGCCCTGCCACGCGAAGAGCGCGATCTCGTAGTCACCGTTCGGCAGGTCCTTGTCGAAGAAGTCCTCCGCGGCGGAGTCCTCGACGTCGAAGCCGACCTGGTCGCACGAGGCCTTGATGGCCTCGACCTCAGCGGCACGGCGCGGGTTCGGCGCGGCGTAGCCGATCCGGACCTTCGCACCCTCCTCGAGGCCGGCAGCCTCGAACTTCTCCTTGGCGGCGTCCAGGTCGACCTCGTCGTAACGGCCGTCGTAGGACTCGGAGACGGTCGACTCGTACTCGTCCTGGAACGGGAAGACCTCGCGGGCGTTCATGACGACGGCCTCGGGGTCGATCGGCTTGATCAGGTCGTCCACGATCTTCTGGCGCGGCACGCAGAGGGCGAACGCCTCGCGGGCCTCCAGGCTGTCGGCGAAGATGCCGGAGCCGAAGTTGTAGTCGAGGTGCTCCCAGGTCAGGGTCTGACCGGTCTGGACGGTGACGGCGTCGCCGAGCTGCTCGAGCTGCTGCACCGTGTCGACGGTGGGGCCGTTCGGGTTGATCGCGTCGAGGTCGCCGTTGGCCAGCGCCTGGATCTGCGCGTCGGCGCCGACCACGCGGAACGTCAGCTCCTTGGTGGCCGCCGGGGTGCCCCAGTACTTGTCGTTCGCCTCAAGGGTGATGTACTGGCCGGCCTCCCAGCCGTCGGCCTTGAAGTTGTACTGGCCGGTGACGGGCGTGAGCGCCGGGTCCGGGACCTGGCCCGGCTCCGAGAGCCAGCCCTTGTTCCAGAACTCCGCGGCCTTCTTCAGCACGTCGAGGTCGAGGTCCTGGATGGCCGTGACGAGCTCCTCGGTGGACACGCCGGCCTGCTCGGCCACGACGTGCGCCGGGAACGGCGAGTTGACCAGGATCCGCCAGTCGGCGTTGACGCGCTCGTAGTCGTACGTGAACGTCTTGGCGTCGGCCGAGTCGGCCTGCGGGCCCTCGGGCACGTAGTCACCCAGCGTCAGGCCGGAGATGTGGTTGAACAGCGGCGTCTCGGAGGCGTCGTCGGTGACCTTGCCATCCTCGGTGATGGCCTGTGCGGCCCAGTCGAGCAGGTAGTCCGCGTAGGTCACCGGCGTGCCGTCCGACCACGCCGCCTCGTCGTTGAGGGTGTACTCGACCTGCAGCGGGTCCTCGGAGACCGCCTCGTAGGTGCCGTAGGCGTCGTCGGGGCAGACCGTTCCGTCGGTGCCCCAGTACCAGAAGCCGCTGAACAGCCGGTCGGTGACCGCGGTGTTGTAGGTGGAGTAGGTCTCCGGCGTGTTCGAGTTGTAACCGAGGAACTCGTCCTCGTTCGACACCTTGAGCTCGCCGTCAGCGGTGGTGACGTCGCCGAGGTCTGCCTTGCACGGGCCGTCGGCCGCCGCCGAGGTAGCAGTGCTCTCACCCTCGGCCGGGTCGTCGCTGCCTGCCGGGCTGGTGCACGCCGAGAACAGCAGCGCGCCACTGGCGGCCACTGCGACGGCGGCGCTCAGTCGCCTGATCTTCAATGTTCCTCCTCAGGGGAATGCCGGGGCCGGACCACCGGTGCCGCACCGCAGCGCGCGACCGGGTGAGACGTCCGTCACCGTCATGGTTTCCGCTCACGCTACTCACGCGTTGGGAGGATTTGCCCAAGTTCGTCGGCGGGCGGATCTGATCGTTACCGACCTGATATCGCCCCGTAGCGGCATCGTCGCTACGCATCAGGGACCGAAACAGGACGTTAACACCTCGGGTGAAAAGTCAGACCCAGCCGTGCGAGCGTGCCACCGCGACGAAGACCCCGCGGGCCGCGAGCACCTGCTCGGCGGTCAGCGTGGGCACGCCGGCCAGCAGCACCTCGGTCACCTCCGTCGCGAGCTCCCGCTCGGACGGTGCGTCGCCGTCCGCCCGCGAGGCGGCGTCGGGCAGCGGCGGGAGGAAGGTGGGCACGCCGGTCACGCCGCCGCCCACGCCTGCCGTGGCGAGCACCGGCGCGGGCGTCACGAGCGTGACGGTGGAGGCCTTCAGGCCCCGGTCGCCGTCCTCCACGGTGAAGTCCACGACCGCGCCCACGGCGAGGTGGCGCTTGTCGAACTCCAGGTCGTTGACGTGGATGAACACGTCGTCGCCGCCGGTGTCCGGAGCGACGAAACCGTAACCGCGCACATCGTCGAACCTGATGACCTTGCCTTGAACCACGACACACACTCCGCCTCGTAAGAATCCCTGCGAGTTCGAGTGTAGGACGGTTGTCCAACTCCGCTCGGCGGGGCGCGCCAGGAATGCCCACCTCGAGCAGGAGCGGTCACGCCCCAGGACGACGGCGCGGCCGGGCGGGGCTAGCGTGCCCTCATGACCGTCCGCGCGCTGGAGACCCCGGAGGTGCTGCGTCGCGCCGACGAGCTGGCCCGGATCTACCAGCGCGCGTTCGGCTACTCGGACGAGCGGCGCGACCACTTCCGGGACACCCGGCTCGCCTACCTCCCGCTCTACGACGGCGCCCTGACCCTCGGCGCCTTCGACGGCACGGACCTCGTCGGGTTCGTCTACGGGTTCGACTACCAGCCCGGGCACTGGTGGCCGCAGCAGGTGAGCCCCGCGCTGGCGGACGCCGGGCACGCCGGCTGGACCGACGACGCGTTCGAGCTCAACGAGCTGGAGGTGCTGCCCGAGCACCAGGGCCGCGGGCACGGGACGGCGCTGCTGCGCGAGCTGCTGTCCCGGGTCGCCCACCGGCACACCCTGCTGTCCACCACCGCCGACCCGGGCGACCGGGCCAAGGTGCTCTACCGGCGTCTCGGGTTCGTGGACCTGGTACCCGGCTTCCGGTACGCCGGCGTCGCCGAGCCGGCGAACATCATGGGCCGGCGCCGGGCGGGCTGACGCCCGCGCCGGTCAGCGCGTCCGGTCAGCGGGTCCAGACGTACGGCGTCGTCGTCGACACCCGGTGGAACCCGTAGCGCTCCAGGATGGGGCGCGAGTACTCGGTCGAGTCGCTGTTGATCAGCGTCTTGCCCCGGGCCAGCGCCGACCGGGCGCGGGCGGCCGTGAGCGCCCGGTAGATGCCCCGCCCCCGCCACTCGGCACGCGTGCTGCCGCCCCAGATGCCCGCGAAGTCGGTGCCCGGCACGGGTTCGAGGCGCCCCGCGGTGACGATCCGGCCCCCGGCCTCGGCCACCCAGAGCTCCATGCCGTCGTCCAGCGCCTGCCGGCGCAGGATCGCGTTCGCCGTCGCGTCCGACGGCGGGGACCCGAAGACCTCGTCCTGCATGGCGCACATCGCGCGGACGTCGCTCTCCTGCGTGACCTGGCGCAGCGTCACGCCGTCGGGCAGCGGCACGTCGACGGCGAGGGCCGCCGCCTCGCCGATCATGATCGACTCCGGCTCCTCCGGGACGAACCCCCGCTCGACCAGGGCCTCGTGCAGGCCCGGTGCGTGGTCGTGGCCGCGGGTCTTCCACTCGACGTTCGTGATGCCGCCGTCGGACCGGAAGTGGGCGACGGCGCCGTCGACGAGTGCTCGCACGCCCGCCTCGTCGGCGCCGCCGAGGTCCTGGTAGGTGACGAACCCGCGCCCGCCCAGGAAGGTCACCAGCCGCAGGGGTCCGAGGCGGGTGACCGAGACCGCGCTGGGGGTCTCGGCGTCGGTGCGGAGCTGCTCGTCGTACGCCCGGAGCAGGCGGGAGGTGTCTGTCATGGGCCAACGTTCCGTTGCCGGGCCGGGGCCCGGCAACGGAATATCGGTCAGTCCTTCGCGGCCGCCGTGCCGTCGGCGACCACCGGCACCCCGTTCTCGGGGGTGGTCGGGGTGTCGTCCGGGTCCGCGGGCGTGGCAGCCGAGGTGGAGAGCTCGAACGGCTCGCCGTCGTGCTTCTCGACGCCCGTGTCCACCGTCTCGGCGAGCACCTGGACCGCCAGCTCCCGCTTGAGCACCAGCGGGTCACTGGAGAGGTCCTTCCAGAGAGCGGCACACAGCACCAGCATCACCACGACGAACGGCAGCGCCGAGACGATGGTGATGTTCTTCAGGCCGTTGAGCGCGCTGGCCGGATCGTCGCCGCCGGCCAGCAGCATGGCGGCCGCGACGGCACCCGTGCTGACGCCCCAGAACACCACGGACTTGCGGCTGGGGTGCTCGGCGCCGTTCTCGGACAGCCCACCCATGATGATGGACGCGGAGTCCGCCCCGGTGACGAAGAAGATCGCGACCAGCACGACCGCGAGGACCATCAGACCGATCCCGACCCAGCCGGGCACCGGCAGTGCGCCGAGGGTCTGGAAGAAGATGAGGTCGAAGTTGATGTCGGCCCCGCCCTCCCCGATCGCGGCGAGCGCGGCCCCGGTGTCCTGCGCCTGCTCGGCACGCTCCTGCAGGCCGATGGCTCCGCCACCGAAGATCGCGAACCAGACGGTGGAGACGATCGAGGGCACAAGCAGCACGCCGGTGACGAACTGGCGCACCGTGCGGCCGCGCGAGATGCGCGCGATGAAGGGGCCTACGAACGGCGTCCAGGAGACCCACCAGGCCCAGTAGAAGATGGTCCAGGTGCCCATCCAGTCGGACAGGGACTGGTCGCCGGAGGCCGCTGTCCGCGAGGCCATCTCCGGCAGGTCACCCACGAAGGCGCCCAGGGAGGCGGGCAGCACGTTGAGGATGAAGAGCGTGGGTCCGCCGATGAAGACGATGACGGCGAGCACGAGCGCGAGCCACATGTTGGCGTTGGACAGCCACTGGATGCCGCGCTCGATGCCCGAGACAGCGGAGAGCACGAACAGGCAGGTGAGGACCGCGATGATGATGACCAGCGTCACGGTGCCCACGGACTCCATGACACCGGAGTGCTGGATGCCGCCCCCGATCTGGAGGGCGCCCAGGCCCAGGGAGCAGGCCGAGCCGAACAGGGTCGCGAGGATCGCCAGGATGTTGATGACCCGGCCGCCGGTGCCGTTGACGGCCTTGCGGCCGAACAGCGAGGTGAACATCGAGCTGAAGAGCTGCGAGCGGCCCAGGCGGTAGGTGCCGTAGGCCATGCCCAGGCCGACGATGGCGTACATGGCCCAGGGATACAGGGTCCAGTGGAAGAGCGTCTGCCCCATGGCGGTCGCGGCGGCCTCGGGCGTGGACCCGTCGACCGTGCCGGGCGGCGGCGCCATGTAGAAGTACAGGGGCTCGCCGACGCCGTAGAACATGAGGCCGATGCCCATACCGGTCGCGAACATCATCGCGATCCAGGAGGGCGTCGAGTACTGCGGCTTCTCGCCGTCCTGACCCAGCGGGATCTTGCCGAACCGGCCCAGGGCCACGACGAGCACGAAGATCGTGAAGATGGTGGCCGCGATGACGAACAGCCAGCCGAAGTTCTGCAGGACGCCGGCGAGCGCGCTGTCCGCCACGGAGCCGAGGGTGTCGGAGCTGACGAAGCCCCACACGATGAACGCGAGGGCGATGATGCCGGCGACGCCGAAGACGACGCGGTCGGTGCCGACACGCTGGTCCTGCGGTCCGAGTGCGGCCCGCTCGACGCGGCGGGCGCCGCGCTGGATACGCCCCAGCAGGGTCTTGGTGGATTCTGAGGTACTCATGACAACGGCCCTCCTCTCCGCCCCGGGTCTGCCGGGCGGTCACACGGGAGGGCCAGGACTCCTTTACGGGTGAAGCGGTCTGCTAACCAACGCTTCACCGTAACACCACACCTATTTTTCACCCGGCAGGATGATCCCGCCACGCGGAGAAGCAAGCCCGGCTGACGTGACGTGTTCGGTCGGTTGCCTCGAGATCGGTCAGTCGACGGACCGATCTCGAGGCAACCGACCGAACACAGCGGCCTGCTGGTCAGCCCTTGAGCCCGCTGTGCGCCAGGCCCTGCACGAACTGCTTCTGCGCCACGAGGAACACGGCCAGGACGGGCAGCACGGTGAGCGTCGTCGCAGCGAGCTGGACGTTCCACATGGGTCCGCCGTAGGCGTCGACGTACTGCGTGAGCGCCTGCGGGAGCGTGAAGTTCTCCTTGCTGGAGAGGTACACGATGGGTTCGAGGTAGAGGTTCCAGGACTTGAGGAACGTGAAGATCGCCACGGCGCCGAGCGCGGAGCGGGACAGCGGCACGGCGATGCGCCAGAAGACGCCCCAGCGGCCGAGCCCGTCGATCCGGCCGGCCTCCTCCAGCTCGACCGGGAGCCCGAGGAAGAACTGCCGCATGATGAACACGGCGAGCACGGCGGGCGCCCCGAGCACGGGGATCACGATGAGCGGCCAGTGGGTGTCGATGAGCCCGAGGCTGTTGACGATGCGGAACAGCGGGACGATCGTCACCTCCGACGGCACCAGGAGGCCCACGAGCACCAGGACGAACAGCGCGTTGGCCCCGGGGAAGCGGATCCGCGCGAACGCGTAGCCCGCCATCGCCGCCACGAGCATGGTGCCGAGGGTGACCAGCACAGCGATGTACAGGGAGTTCCAGTACTGCTGCGCGAACGGTTGCAGGGTGAACACCCGGCCGTACGCCTCCAGCGACGGGTCCTGCGGCCAGACGGTCGGCACGCGGCGCAGGATCTCGCTCATCGGCTTGAGGCTGGAGGTCGCCATCCACCAGGTGGGGAAGACGAACGGCACGCTCAGGACGGCGAGGACCAGCACGAGCAGCCAGCGGGTCCAGGCACGGCGGGCCCGGACGCCGAGCCGGCGAGGTGCCGGCGTGGTCCCGGCCGGGGTCGCGCCGGGCGGCACAGCCGGGGTACCGGGCCGCGCACGGCCCGGCGTCGTCACGGGCATCACGTCAGACTTCATGGAAGACCCACCTCTTGCGCGACTGCCACTGGAGCAGCGTCAGGACGAGGACGATGAGGAACAGGAGCACCGCCAGGGCGCTGGCGTAGCCGAACTCGTTGAACCGGAACGCCTGCTGGTACAGGTAGTAGACGAGCACCGTGGTCGAGGTGCCGGGGCCGCCGCCGGTGAGCACGTCGATCTGCGCGAACACCTCCAGCGAGCCCACGATCGTGATGATCGAGACCAGCAGGATGGTGGGGCTGATCAGCGGCAGCGTGATGGAACGGAACCGGCGCCACGCGCCGGCGCCGTCCAGCCGGGCCGCCTCCTGCAGCTCCTCGGGCACGCCCTGCAGCGCGGCCAGGAACAGGATCATGTTCAGGCCCACGTTCTTGAAGACCTGCACGATGATCACCGCGATCATGGCGGTGGTGGGGTGCCGCAGCCAGTTCGGCCCCTCGATGCCGAGCACCGACAGGAACCCGTTGATGCCGCCGTCGGCCTGGAGCAGGAAGCTCCAGACGATGGTCCACGCGACCAGCGAGACGACGACGGGCGAGAAGAAGAAGGTCCGGAACGTGGTGGTGCCGGGCAGCTTCTGGTTGAGCAGGACGGCGAGCAACAGCGCCAGCGCGATGTTCACCACGACGAGCCCAATCGAGAACCAGACGGTCGCCGCGAGGGCGTCGCCCAGGCCCGGGTCGGACGCCATCCGCTGGTAGTTCTCCGCGCCGACGAACGTGAACGTGTTCGCCAGGACGTTCCACTCGTGCAGGGAGTACCAGACCACCATGCCGAGCGGCAGGACGACGAAGGCGAGCGACCCCAGGACCACCGGGGCGACCATGGTGTACCCGACGAGCCAGTCGCGGCGCACCGCCGCTGACGCTGTTGCCACGATCAGTCCTCCAGCAGCGGCGTGATCGCCGCGCAGGTGTCGGTCAGCACGGCCTCGACGTCGGCGTCCTCGACCCACAGGGAGTCGAGCTCGGCACGCACGGTCTCGGACAGCTTGGCGAAGTTCTTGTGCGCCGGCTTGGTCACCGCGTCCTCGACGCCGTCGACCACGACGGCCTCCAGCTGCTCGGCCGTCAGCCGGGGGTTGGCGGCCGCGAGGCTGTCGCCGTTGAGCAGCGACTGGCGGGGCGGCGGGAAGTACGCGGCGAGCTGCTCGGCGTTCTCCGCGTTCGTGAAGTACGCGAGGAAGTCGGCGGCGACGTCGGGGTGCTCCCCGGCGGCGAAGACCCCGACCCCGGCCTGGCCCACGACGTTCTGCTTGCCCTCGGGTCCTGCGGGCAGGGGCACCACGTCCCAGCCGAAGGAGTCGTCGAGGGACGAGGCGCGGCTGATCTGGGTGATCGTCATCGCGGCGTCACCGGCGAAGAAGTCGGCGGTGGTGCCCGGGGCCGGCATGGCGCCGTCGGTGAACACCGCGTCGTGGAACCAGGTCATGGCCTCGACCATCGCCGGGTCCGTGAAGGTGCACTGGGTCCCGTCCTCGCTCCACGGGGCGGCCTTCCACCCGGACCACACCGTGGCCAGGTTCTCCCACGTCTGGTAGTCGAAGTCGCGCACCACCAGACCCTGCTTGCCGGACTTCTCCGCGGCGGCGGCGGCGATGTCGCGGGCGGCGTCGAAGGTCCACCCGCCGTCGGCGGCCAGGTCGGCCGGGTTCGGCTGGTCCGCCGCGGCGATCTGGTCGGTGTTGACGAACATCGCGAACGGGCTGTTCGAGAAGGGGTAGGCGTAGAGGCCGTCGCCCTCCTCCCAGAGGGTGAGCGCGCTCGGCACGAGGTCGTCGAACGCGTAGCCCTCGGTGCCCTCCAGCACCGGGCGCAGGTCCACGAGCGCGCCGCTGGAGACGAACTCCGGGGCGTTGCTCTCGAAGATCCAGGCCAGGTCCGGGGCGTTGCCGCCCGCGAGCTGGGTGGTCAGCGCGGTGGTGTAGTCCTCGAACGGGATGGTCTCGAACGTCACGCTCGAGACCAGCTCCGGGTTCTCGGCCACGTAGGCGTCGGCGATGGACTGGAAGAGGTCGAGCTGCGCCTCGTCCGCCGTCCAGACGGTCATGCGCAGGTCGACCGGTTCGGACGGCGTCTCGGGCTCGCCGACCGGTGCGTCGCTCCCGCCCGCGCACGCGGACAGGGCCAGGGCCGTCCCGAGGACGGCGGCGGTACCCGCCGTCCTGCGGTTCCGGGTGTGGTGTACAGACATCAGTTCTCCTTTGGACTGATCCGGCGACGGGGCGTCGCCGGCGTGTGCCGGTGCGTGCGGACGCCGTCCGCGTCAGTAGGGGTGGGCCTCGTCCGGCCAGCGCAGCTCGACGCCGGCGGCGACGAGCTCGGCCTGGTAGTCGGCGAGCTGGTCCGGCTGGGACTGGACGGAGTGCGGGGTGCGGCCGGTGGCGAGGCAGTGCGCGGCCAGGTGGCCGGCGGCCTCGCCGACATTCCACTCGACCGGGTGCAGCCGGTAGCACCCGTTGGTGATGTGCGTGGTGCCGATGTTCTTGTTGCCCGCCAGCAGGTTGGTCGTGCGCCGCGGCAGCAGGGCGCCCAGCGGGATCTCGAACGGGGTGGACGGCACGTCGATGTACGTGTCGCCGCCCGTGGAGGGGTGCAGGTCGATGCGGTACATGCCCACACCCACGGAGTCCGCGTACCGGGTGGCACCCCGGTCGCCGCGCACGGCGTACGACACGTCGTTCTCGGTGATCGTCGTGACCGCCTTGATCCGGCGGGACTCGCGGTGGTAGACGGCCTGGGCCAGCCCGTCCGCGCTGCCCATGACGTCGGGCCGCAGCCGCAGGCCGGGGAACCCGGTGCCGCCGTCGGGCCGCGGCGCCTCGGTCTGCATCCAGTAGAGCATCGAGAGGCTGAGCTGCCGCGCGTCGGCGATCCGGGCCTCCTCCTCCTCGCGGGACACGTCGAGCACGTGGCCCAGGAAGTAGTCGATGCTCGGCCAGTTCACGAGGCACAGGTCGCTCTCGTAGAACCCCGGCTCGTACAGGTCGCGCGCGGCGATGCGGCGGAACAGCCAGAGGTTGCCGTCGCCGGCGTTCTTGGACTGGTCGGCGTCCACGGCCAGCGGGTCGTCGCCCGGGTTGGGCGTGAACGACCGCTTCTCCAGGGCCAGGGTGCGCGGGTTGGGCGCCGTCCACGACAGGAGCTGCTCGCCGCCCCAGGCAGCCGGTGCGTAGGTGCGCCAGAAGTCGTAGCGCTCGGGCTTGTCGATCGTGTGGTCACCGTCCGTGTGCTCGACGACGAAGCACACGCTCAGGGCCTGCACGTTGTCCGGCTGGGCCACGTCCGGGGCGCTGGGCTCCCCCGTCTCGTGCCGCGACTCGAACCCGGTCACGTACTCCGTGCCGGTCAGCGGCAGCAGCTCGCCGGTCTCGGTCGCGTCCACCGTGTAGGCCGCGGCGACGGTCACGTCCTCGTCACCGACGACGGAGCGCAGCGTCACCGAGGTGACCCGGTCGCCGTCGGTGGTGGCCGCCACGGGGCGCACCCGCTCCAGCAGCCGGATGCGGCCCGAGGAACGGTACGGGGCGAGCATCTCCTCCAGCACGCCGACGGCGACCCGCGGCTCGTGGCACAGCTTGGACACCCAGCCGGCGCCCGGGTTCAGCTCCGCCCGGTCCCGTGCGCCGTCGGTCAGCGGGTAGCGGCGGCGGTAGACGTCGCGGATGCCGTCGCGCAGCGCGCGGTAGCGGGCGGTCACGCCGAACCGCTCCACCCAGGGGTGCTCGTCCGGCGGCACGGCCTGCGACGTGAGCTGGCCCCCGATCCACGGGTGCTCCTCGGTGAGGACGACGCTCGCGCCCCGGTCGGCGGCGGCCAGCGCGGCGGCGATGCCGCCGAGCCCGGCGCCCACCACGAGCACGTCGGTCTGCAGGTCTTGAGGGGTCACGCGGGGGTCCGTCCTGTCGTGGGTGTCGGTTCGGGGGTAGGTCGCGGGGCGCCGGGTCACGGGGAGACTCCGGGCGCAGGGGCCACCGTGGCGCCCTCGACGTCGGGGCACACGAGGACCTGGTGCAGCTCGGCCTCGGTCACGGCGGCCGGGCGCCGTGCGTCCCGCTCACGCCGCGGGCCGTCGTCGGACACGAGCCGGGAGAGGAGGTACAGCGCCCGGGCGCCCATCTCCTCGCGGGGCACGGAGAAGCCGGACCACTGCCGGCCGCCGCGCCGCGGGTGGTGGGGCTGGCCGAGCAGCAGCACGGACACGTCGTCGGGCACGCGCATCCCGCGCCGCTCGAGCTCGTCGGCGAGCTCCTCGGGGTAGTTCTCCGGGGCCACGACGACGGCGGTGAACCGCTGGTCGGCGATCTCGGCGGCGGTGGCGGCGACGTCGTCGAGCTCGACGAACCGCGTGGTCAGGCCGTGCGCCTTCATGGCGGTGCGGTAGCCCTCGACGCGGTCCAGCGTGGGCTGGTCGGTGCCGCGGGTCCCCACGTAGCCGATGCGCTGGTGGCCCTGGGCCACCAGCCGGTCGATCTGCCGCACGGTGCCGCCCACGTAGTCGGCACCCACGTAGGGCAGCCGGCCGCCGTCGCTGCCGCGCTTGCCGATGAAGACGAAGGGGTAGTTGGTATCGAGCAGGTGCTGCAGCTCGCCCCGGTGCTCGTGCTGGCCCAGCAGCAGGCAGCCGTCGGCCACGCCGAGCCGCTGCCAGCCCTCCCGGGTGAGCCTGCGGCGGCCATCCTCGACGGGCGCGCTCGTGAACAGCAGGATGTCGACGCCCAGCCGTTCGGCGGCGTGCTCGATACCCGTCAGGAACGGGCCGTAGAAGTCGCGGCTGGCGCGCGGGAACGTGGCCTCGTACGTGAACACACCGAGGATCTGGGCGAGCCCGCCCGCCAGGCGCTGCGCCGCCGGGTTGGCCGTGTAGCCCGTGATGCGGATCGCGTCGAGCACGCGCTGGCGCGTCTCCTCGCTGATGCGCACGCCCGCCGGGGTGCTGCCGTTCAGCACGAACGAGACGGTCGCCTGGCTGACGCCGGCCATCGCGGCGACGTCGGTCTGGGTGATGCGACGACGTGGCACGGCTCCTCCTCGAACGCCCGGTCGGGTCATCGTTGACACCGGGAGTCTCACCGGGGCCGAGCGCGCGGTCAATCTGATGATGCGCATTATTAGCAGCTGCCCACCGGGCGCCTCCCCCGGCCACGACACGGACTGCGGCCAGCGCCCGGGCCCCGATGTGGCGCATTATCACCGGGCTCGTTGGTGGGTCTCATTACCTCCCTTGACCGCCGTCCCGGTCCGCCCGAAGGCTGACGCCGTCATGACGACGTGACGTCTCACCGCGACGAAGGAGTACGCACCATGGCTGTCCGCACCGCGCGCCGGGCACTGGCCGGCGCCACGCTCGCCCTGGCGGCCGCGCTGGTCCCCGGCGTGACCCAGGCGGCGACCGGGCCCGCCCCCGGGGCACCCGGGTCCGAGCTGCCGGTCTTCACCTCGACCGGCGCGATCGTCGACCCGCTCGACGACACGCTCCCCCACAACCCGAACCAGGAGTTCATCTTCCCGTCGGTGTTCCACGCCGGGGCGCACCTGTCCGACCCGCTCGGCGAGTGGTACGTCTACTACGCGCCGCACGACGACCCGGGCGGCATCAACCTCATGTACGCGGACTCCCTCGACGGTCCGTGGACCCAGTACGAGGGCAGCCCCGTGGTGTCGAACCAGTGGGAGGGCATCTACGACGTGCCCCACGTGTCCTCCCCCGACGCCGTGTGGAACGCCGCCGAACGGAAGATGTACCTCTACTTCCACGGCGACAACACGGTGACCCGCTACGCGACCTCGACCGACGGGATCACCTTCGACTACGGCGACGAGGCCGTCACCACCGAGATGGTCGACGCCGCCCAGCCGGGCCGGCACGCCACCGAGACGTCGTACGCGCGGGTGTTCCGCAACCCCGACCGGTCCTCGCCGCAGCGGTGGGCGATGCTGTTCATGACGAACTACGACACGAACGTGCGGCACATCAACCTGGCCTACTCCCGCGACGGCAGGGACTGGCAGGTGGAGCCGGAGCCGATCGTCACGCCGGGCCCGGTCGAGGGCACCAACGTGGCGGCCGCCGACCTGTGGCGGTGGAAGGGGCAGGACTACATCGTCTACGGGGCCACCGTCGGCACGATCTTCGCGCGGCCGGTGGACCGCACCCTCACCGACGTCGGCGACCCCGAGCCACTTTTCATCCCGCAGCCGGCGCCGCCGGAGGCCGGGCGGGCGACGTCCCCGCAGATCGTCACCGAGCGCGGGCGCACCCACCTGATCTACGAGTACGGTGAGCGGTCGCACACCACCATCGGGCACGCGGTGCTCGACCCGGACGGCGTCCGCGACCCGCTCAACACCCACCCCGAGGACCCGCTGTACGCGCAGTGCACGGGCGCAGGCTCGGACGAGCTCGACGGCACCGCGCTGGACCGCTCGCTCTGGTCGACGGCGGTGCGCGGCGACCTGGACCGCTCCGTCGTGGCCGACGGTGCGTGGCACATCCCGACGTACACCGGGAACTCGACGTCGGCCCCGCTGCTGCTGCAGCCCGTGCCGGACGCGCCCTGGCAGGTGACCACGCAGGTCACGCTGGACCCGCAGGTCAACTTCCAGCAGGCCGGCCTGATCGTGCGGCGCGACGACGCCAACTCGCTGCGGATCGACATCTCCCACGTCGACGCCGGCAAGCGGTTCGACTTCGTCTGGCGCAGCAACGGCGTCGACCGGAACAACGCGTGGACGGCGGAGGACTCGGCGCTGGCGCCGCCGGAGACCGGCGACACCGTGTGGCTGCGGATCACGCACCACGGCGAGTGGCTGACGGCGTCGTACAGCATCGACGGCATCACCTTCGTGAACCTGGGCCGCGCCGCCCCGGCGGACCAGCTCGCCGCGACCGACGTCGGCCCGTTCGCCTACCGCGGCCCGGCGGCCACCCCGGAGCTGACGGCGCAGTTCGACTGGATCCGCTTCACCCCGACCCCGGAGGAGCTGGCGGCCTGCTGAACCGCCGCGTGGCCGGCAGAAGGTCAGGTGGTCGGCGGCCCGGGCTGCCGGTCACCTGACCTTCTGCCGGCCACCACGGGCACGATGTACGCAGACGGGGCGCCGGCGCTCCCTCTTGGTGCGCGGGGGGTCGCGCAGAACTCTGAGAGACGGACCAGTCCTGGGGGCATCTGTGCTTCGCATTCACTTCTCCGCCGCCGACCTCGTGCGCACCAGGGTGGGGACCCGGCTCGACCCGATGTGGGAGCTGGTGCTCAGCGTGCACCAGATCGCGCGGCCCGACCCGTACTTCGCCTCCTGGAGCCGGCAGGCCCGACGCCGCCTCGCGGACGCCCGGCTGCTCCGGGACGCACGACTGCTCGCCGCCCTGGCGCCGGCCCGCGGCTACTTTCCCGACCTGCTCACGCCCACGACCCGGGCATCCGGGGTGGACGAGGCCGTCGAGACCGTGCTGTCCACGGGCAAGCGGCGCCTGCGCGCCGAGGTTGCGCGGCTCGACGCCGGCCCCGGGAACGGCGCCTGGCTCGGCGACGTCGCGGCCGGTCGTCCCGCCGCGCTGCACCGGCTCGGCGTCGCCATGCGGCGCTACCACCAGACGGTGGTGGCACCCCACGCCGACCAGACGGCGCGCCTGGCCGGACGCCGGGTGACCGGCTTCGCGCAACAGACGCTGGCCCACGGCGTGGACGCCGTGCTGAACGGGCTCGGGCCCACGACCCGGTGGCGGGCACCGGTGCTGGAGGTGGACTACCCCGTGCACCGTGACCTCCACCTCGATGGACGCGGCCTGTCCCTCGTCCCGACGTTCTTCGGCATCCGGCACCCGATCTCCCTGGCCGACCCCGACCTCCGGCCCGTGCTCGTCTACCCCGTCGGCCGCGAACCGGTCTGGCGGCACACCGGCGTCGGCGACGGGCAGTGGTCGGACTCACTGAGCGAGCTGCTGGGCGAGACCCGCGCCACGGTGCTGCGCCTGCTGGACACGGAGCTGACCACCACCGAGCTCGCCGCCCGGACCGGGACGTCGCTGTCGAGCGTCAGCCGGCACACCGCGGTGCTGCGGCGGGCGGGCCTCGTGACCACCCGGCGCAGCGGCACCTGCGTGCTGCACGCGCGCACAACCCTCGGCGACGGGCTGGCCCACGGCCACTGAGTCACCCGGTCCCGGTTCCCGGCTACCGACCGGCGGCTGCCGGGCAAGGCTTTGCGGCAGGACGCAATGCGTTGCCCGGTCGACCACGCACTTCCTACGTTGCGTCTGCCCGAGATCCGACCGACCCGGAGCAGCAGACACCCATGAACCCGTCCGAGACCCCTGCCACCGTGCCCGGCGAGCGCCGTCGGCCCGAGCGTCGCCGGCCTGAGCGTCGCCGGCCTGCCGCGCGCCGTGTCGCCGCCGCCTGCCTGGCCGCCGCCGTGGGCGGTGCCCTGCTCGTGCCCGTACTGGACGCGCCTGGCGCATCCGCCCACTCGCACACCGAGCTGTGCTCGCAGCTCGTCGAGCAGTCCGAGGAGTACATCTACGAGGAGTTCCCCGAGGAGGGCGCCGCGCCGGCCGACACCGACGAGGAGCCCTACACGTTCGAGGCCGAGGTGGACGAGATCCTCGGCACCCTCGAGGAACCCACCCGCGCGTACCTCGACCAGGTCACCGACGGCTGGGCCGACGAGCCCGTCGGCAGCGAGCGCAACATGGCGTGGCACTACAAGACCTACCTCGCGAGCGAGCCGGCGAACCCGCTCACGTGGGACCAGTGGTCGGGCCAGTACGTGTCGGTCGCCCGCGACCAGTCCCGGGGGCTGGCCTACGAGCGGTACGCGCTGTCCCAGGTCTTCCCCCTGGACACCGCCGACTGGCTGTGCCGGGACCTCAGCCTGCAGCAGGGCAGCACGACCAGCGCGGTGAACCGGACCACGCGCCAGTTCATCAACGTGACGCCGGGGAACACGATCAGCGAGGCACGGCTGGAGTCGAACCGGGCACTGACCAGCGCCGGGTACAAGGCGCACCACGTGTTCGGCAGCCAGCCGTCCGCGGCCGTCCAGGAGCAGCTGCGCGGTGCCCGGACCACGTGGTCGGTCCAGCGGGCGAGCGGGGTACAGACCAACCAGACGCCGCCGAGCGGGAACAACCCGTTCAACCCGCCCTGCCGCACCCGGCAGACCTGCCCCTCGCCCCGCGGCGGCGCGGTGAACAACATGGCGCGCTGGTCCGGCAGCACGGCGCGCGAGGCGCTGAGCATGCGCACCGCGAGCAACCAGATCCTGGGCAACACCCCACGCGGCTTCCGTACGTCGTTCCCGCTGGGCGGCATCGACTGGACGTCGCTCGAGCTGCGGTACGTCTCCGAGAACCCGGGGAGCGACGGCTTCGACTACGCCTTCTCGGCTGCCCAGATGCCCGAAGGATCGGACCCGTCCTACGGCGGCGAGGCGACCCTCGACCTGTCCTCGGACGCCCTCTTCACGTGGCTCGCGCTGGACCGCGACCAGTTCTGGGTGAACCTCAACCCTGACCAGCCCGAGACGATCATCGACGAGCAGTTCGCACGGACCGAGGCCGGGCGCGTGCTGCTGGAGTCGGACTTCGAGCTCAAGAGCACCCTGTACGGGCACATGGACCCCGAGACCGACTCGGGTGCGGAGTTCTTCGAGTCGCTCGAGCCCGGGCCCGAGGGCCACCTGTGCTGGGGGTCCTGGCGGATGTGGGTCGAGCCGCTGCCGGCCTCCGTGCGCGAGGACGGTGACCAGCTCTACATCCTGGACGCGCCGCTGCGGGTGCAGATGGAGCCGTTCGACGTGTCCGCGCCGCCGGGCGGCGGACCCACCTGCGAGGACGTGGTGCCGCAGGACGTGATGGACCGCAACCTCCAGCGGCTGATCGACGACATGGTGCCCCTGATCGAGCAGGACGTGAACGGTGCCCCCGAGTACGCCGACCTGCGCCGCGTCTACACCGCGCGGATCGCTGCAGAGTGGTTGCGGCAGCGGGACGCCGTCCGGCCGGGCGCGTTCCACGAGCTCATCGGGAGCAAGGACGTGTCGGCGTGGCCCGTGCGCGAGGGCTGGGACCCGCAGGACGTGTACGACGAGTTCCTCCAGGCCCGGCAGACGGTGCAGTTCCGGTACGAGTACGAGTTCGGTGACCAGCCGTTCTACATGGACGTCACCGGCGGGATCGAGTTCCGGGACACCCCGCGCGACCCGGTCTCCGCCGCGCGGTTCGAGCGCGAGCACCCGACGCTGCCCCGCACCGTGACGAGCGCCCGGCACGAGGCGGTCGCGGACCGCGACGTCGCACCCGACGAGGAGCCGGCGGCCTGGCTCGGCGGCGGCACCCTGCCCGAGCCGGAGGCTCCGGAGCCGACGCCGACGCCCGATCCGTCCGACGGTGGTGCCGGCACACCCGGCCCGGACGCCCCGGGCACCGACCGGCCGGACGAGCCGGCACCCGACCCGGACCGGCCTGCCGACCAGCCCACGGACCCGCCCGCCGACCAGGCCGGCGGCACCGACGACGGCGAGCTGGCCGCCACCGGTTTCTCCAGCCTGTGGGCGGTGTGGGTGGCGCTCGCGCTGCTCCTGGCGGGCGGGGCGCTGATCGTGGCACGCGGCCGGCTCCGCCCGGACCGCTCCGGCCCGGCGGCCCACGCCCGCCGCGGCTGAGGCTGACGCCGACCCGGCTCCATCGTCCGCCGCGGCCGACGCCGACCCGGACCCCGCCGGTCAGCTCGGTTGCTCTGCGTAGACATCGTCTACGCAGAGCAACCGAGCTGCGGGAGACGCACCTTCCCCGCACCAGGCCCGGGATCCGGCGAGCACGGCCTGCGGCCCGCGGCCCGGACCGGCGTGCTCCACCCGGCACGACTTGCCCGCGCCATCCGGCCCGGCCAGGATCGAGACCTTCCGCGGCAGAACGGGGAGCACATGTGCGCAGGACGCCGGGACCGGCTCGCCGAGCACCTCGCCCACGCCGCCGAACGGTTCGGGGTGCGCCCCGAGGGCGACCTCGTGCGCGGGGACTTCGACCGCACCCTCGCCGTGCGGACCTCGGGCCCGGCGTGGCTGCGGGTGACCGCGCAGCGCCCCGAGTGGACCACCGAGGAGTTCTGGGACGGTATCGCCTCCGCGACGGGCTCCCCCTTCGACGAGATCCCGATGCCCCGGCACCTGGCCACCACCCAGTGGGCGGACGGCGGCTACGTGGTGCGCGCCGATCTCGTCACGTACGTCGACCGGCGCGCCGTGGGCAGCGGGCTCGTGCTCCGGCGCGACGCCGACCTGCCCGGCGCTTGGTGGGACGCGCTCCGGGCCGGACTGGCCCCGCTCCGGCGCGCGACCGGGACCCGGCGCGCCGTGCTGCGTCCCGACGTGCTCCGGTCCTCGCTGCTGGCGTCGTTCGGCGTCGAGATCGACCCGGGCCGCCTCGACTGGGAGGTGGCCCACGGAGACCTGCACTTCGGCAACCTCACCGCCCCCGGCCTGACGATCCTGGACTGGGAGACCTGGGGCTGGGCACCGGCCGGGTACGACGCCGCCGTCCTCGCCTGCTCCGCCGTCCTCCGGCCCGACGTCGCGGCCCGGGTCCGGGCGGAGCTGCCCGTACCGCCCACGTACTCCGGGGCGGTGGCCCGCCTCGCCGCGGCGGACAAGTACCTGAGCCTGGTCCGTCTCGGCCGGCACCCCGACGTCGCGGTCCCGCTGCGCCGGCAGGCCGAGGCCGTGCTCCGCGAGGGGCTCGTGGCCTGACGGTCCCGGTCCACGTCATCGCACAGAAACACGCCTTCATCGCCGGGGAAACCCGCGCTCCCTACCCTGACCGGCAGTCGCGCCGGCGGGTCCGGCGCAGGGACGGAGGGAACGGCGATGTCCGACGCACCACGCAGCACCCCCGCGGTCCACCCGGTGGACGAGGTCCCGCGGTTCACGCGGCTGTTCCCGCTCGGCCTGCAGCACGTCCTGGCGATGTACGCGGGCGCGGTCGCCGTCCCGCTGATCGTCGGCGGGGCGCTGGGCTACTCGGCGGCCGACCTGGCGTTCCTCATCAGCGCGGACCTGTTCGTCGCGGGCATCGCCTCGATCATCCAGTCGGTCGGGTTCTGGCGGTTCGGCGTCCGGCTGCCCATCATGCAGGGCGTCACGTTCGCCGCCGTCGGTCCGATGATCTCGATCGGCACCACGTACGACATCACCGCCGTCTTCGGCGCGACCATCGCCTGCGGGCTGTTCATGCTGCTGGTGGCGCCGTTCTTCTCGGTGCTGCTGCGGTTCTTCCCGCCGATCGTCACCGGCACGGTGATCCTGGTCATCGGCGTCTCGCTGATGGACGTCGCGGCCGGGTGGATCACGAACAACGGCCCGAGCGCCGCGCCGTCGGACCTCGCGCTGGCCGCGGGCACGCTGCTGTTCATCGTCCTCGTCGAGCGGTTCGCGCCGCCCGCGGTCGCGCGCGTCTCGGTGCTCCTGGGCCTGGTCGCGGGCACGCTCGTGGCCCTGCCGATGGGCAAGGCCGACTTCTCGGGCGTGGGTGAGGCCGGCTGGTTCGCCCTGATCACCCCGCTGCACTTCGGCATCCCGACGTTCCCCGTCGCCGCGGTGCTGTCGATGCTCGTCGTGGGCCTCGTGATCATGACCGAGACCACGGGCGACATGATCGCCGTCGGGGAGATCACCGGTCGCCCGGTCACGCCGCGGCGGCTCGCCGACGGTCTGCGGGCCGACGGGCTCTCGACCGCGCTGGGCGGCCTGTTCAACACCTTCCCGTACACCGCGTTCGCGCAGAATGTGGGACTGGTCAGCCTGACCGGCGTGAGCTCACGGTTCGTCGCGACGGCGGCGGGCGGCATCCTCGTCGTGCTCGGTCTGGTGCCCAAGGTGGGCGCCGTCGTGGGCGGGGTGCCGAGCGCCGTGCTCGGCGGCGCCGGGATCGCGCTGTTCGGGATGGTCGCGGCGTCGGGCATCCGGTCGCTCGCGAAGGTCACGTTCACCAGCAGGAACATCCTCGTCGTGGCCCTGTCGCTCGGCGTCGCGCTGCTGCCGACGGTCCGGCCCGAGATCTACGCGAACCTGCCGGAGTGGTTCCGCCTGATCTTCGACTCCGGCATCAGCGCCGGGGCCATCAGCGCCATCCTGCTCAACCTGCTGCTCAACGGCGACCAGGTCCGGGCGGCGCGGAGACACGAGACGAGCCCCGCGGTCAGCGGCGGCTGACGACGGCCCGGACGGGCGAGCGCGGCGGACGGCCCACCGCCGCACCCTCCGACCTCCGCCATGAAGTGCGCTTCTACCCAGCGATCTGGACCAGAACCCCCACGAGATCTGGTCCAGATCGCTGGGTAGAAGCGCACCTTCCGCACCCCGCAGCGAGCGCACGGCAGGTCCGGGTCTCACGGCACCCGGAACGTCACCGTCTCCACCGGGTTGTCGAACTCCGTGGTGCGCAGCGACACCTGTGCGTCCCAGTCGCCCGACGTCGGCAGCACGACGTCGCCGGCGTAGACGCCGGGTCCGAGCGAGCTGACCGCGACCTCCCCCAGCTCCACGTCGCCGGACGTCAGGCTGAGCCGCGGGGCCTCGTAGCCCTCCGCGGGGTCGCCGGCCGCGTCCGTCATCGTGATGGTGAGGGTGGCGGGGCCCACCTCCGGCGGGTCCAGGGTGATCCGCGCCGTGATGCCGCCCAGCCGCACGGACTCCGTGACGCCCCGCGCCTCGCTCGACACGGTGGCCGGGTTCTCGGGGCTCCGGTCCACCAGGAACCCGGTGACGCCCAGGACCGCCACCAGGACGGCCGCCTCCGCCAGCGCCGTGCGGATCAGCGGCACGGGCGTGGGCCCGCGGCCGCGGCGGCGGGGCGTCGTCCGGAAGCGCGGGAGCAGCGCGAACCGGTTCCACGTGGCGATGCCGATCGCCACCACCGCGACCTGCACCTTGACCAGGAGCAGGGTGCCGTAGCCCGACCCGGTCAGGGCGCCCCAGCTCCCGGCGACCCGCCAGGCCAGGATCGTCCCGGCGACCACGAGCACCGCGAGCAGGACGGCGGCCCAGGTCGAGAAGCGACCGAGCACGACGGCGCCGGCGTCGCTCCGCGCGAGGTCGCCGAGCACCAGGGCGATCGCGACCAGACCGCCGAGCCAGAGGGCTCCGGCGGCCAGGTGCAGCACGTCCACGGCGACCACGAACGCCTCGGGCGTCGCGGCGCGGGTGTGGCCGGTGAAC
This sequence comes from Promicromonospora sp. MS192, assembly GCF_049532985.1. Lineage (GTDB taxonomy): Bacteria > Actinomycetota > Actinomycetes > Actinomycetales > Cellulomonadaceae > Promicromonospora. The sequence continues at coordinate 3,633,402 of NZ_CP186693.1, forward strand.
GCGGGGGCGGCGACCGCCACGAGGCAGCCGGCCGTCACCAGGACGGTCCGCATGCGACCGGGGGCCGCGCCGGGGAGCGACCCGGTCGCCAGCGCGAGCCCGGCGACCACCCCGGCGGGGACGGCGTACTCCGCCGTCGCGAGCGCCGACCAGGTCGAGCCCTCGGTGAGCGCGGAGGCGGGCAGGCCGAGCTGGTAGAGCGCCACCAGCGGCACCGCCGCCCACCACCCGGCGGCGGCCAGGGCGGCGGCCGCCCGGGCGACCGCCCGGAGCCGGGCGCGCGCGGAGTCGGCGATGCGGTCCCGGGGCAGGAACAGGACGGAGAAGGCCGCCACGCCGACGGCCACGAGGAGGCCCACGTAGCCCGCACCCCGGACGAGGCTCAGCACGACGGGCGCCTCGGTGCCGGCGTCCGCCCCGGTGGCCGGGACGTCCACCACGTCGCTCGGGGCGCCGACGGAGAAGCTGAGCGAACCGCCGATGGGGTGCCCGTCCGCCGAGACGAGCCGCCACAGGACGACGAGGGTGCCGTCCGGGACCTCCGCGTCGAGGTCGACGAGGAGCCGCGACCCGCGGACCGTGGCGGTGGAGTCGAGCTCCGCCCCGGTGGCGTCGAACACCCGGATCCCCGCGGGCACGCCGATCACGGACTCGTCGAACGTGAACGTGACCCGCTCGGGTGCGGTGTCGAGCACGGCGCCCTCCGCGGGGTCGGTGCTCAGGAGGGTCGCGTGGGCCGCGGCGCTGCCGGCCGGGCCCAGCACGAGCGCGCAGACGAGAGCGAGCAGGAGCAGCCAGCCGCCGGTGCGGGTGCGGGTGCCCGCGCCGGGGCGGATGCGGGTGCGGGTGCCCGCACCGGGGCGGGTGCCGGGGCGTGTCATGGGCGTCGGCGGTGGCGCAGCAGGGCCACCGCGCCCGCCACGACACCGGCGAGCAGGACGGCGCCCCCGCCGAAGGTGACCAGGGGGTCAGGACCGCCCGGATCGCCGCCGGCCACGGCCGTGCTCGCCTCCTCGGGGCCGGCGACGGGGCTCATCGCCTCGACCCCGGTCGGGGCCTCGGTCGCGGTCGGGGCTTCGCTCGCGGTCGGGGCCTCGGTCGCGGTCCCGCTCTGGTCCTCGGTCGTGCCCGGCGCTGTCGTCGCGGCCGGCCCGGCCTCCTCGGGGTCACCGTCCGGATCGACTCCGGGGCTCGCTGCCCCTCCCTCACCGGCGGTCACGACCACGACCGGTGCGGGCCGGTCGAGCGCGTCGTGGTCCTCCCCGTGCCCGGCGACCTCGGTCCACGCCGCCTCCCCCTGCTCGCACCGCTGGACCACCGGGAAGACGAGGGTGGCACCGGCGTCGTCCGGGAGGCGCACCGAGAACTCCACCTCGTCGTGGGCGCCGTCGGGGAGCGGCGCCGCCGCCGTGTAGGTCAGGCCGTCGGCATCCTGGTCGACCGTCCAGCGGTCGGTGTCGGTGGCGGTCACCTCCGTGACCTCGTCGGGCATCCGCAGGGAGAGCGCGGTCGTGGCCGACCCCTCGCACCCGTGCGGGATCTCGACCGCGAGGACGGCCGTGGCACCGGCAGCCGTGGTGGACGGCGTGACGGTCACGTGGGCCGCGGCCGACGTCGCCCCGAGGGCCACGAGGCCGGCGGCGGCGAGCCCGGACAGGGCCACGCGGCGGACGACGGTCGTGCGGTTCATGCTGGCTCCCCGGCTCTGGAGGTGGCCCGCGACTCTGCGGGCGGCTCGCACACCACATCAGCCCGCGGAACTGTTGTCAAGAGTGTGAACTGATCGCCGGAAACCATGGACTCACCCCTTCTCGCCGCGTACCGTGGTTCACATCACTGAATCCAGGTCGCACCCGTGAACCACCGTCGGTGCGGGGCGGCCGCCACCGGAGGGACGACATGCCCAACATCACCGTCGAGCTGCTGCGCGGCCGCACGATCGAGCAGCGTCGCCAGTTCGCCCAGGCCGTGGCCGACAGCGCCGTCGAGATCCTGGGCGCCCGCCGCCAGGACGTCCGCATGGTCTTCCAGGAGATCACCCCGGACATCGTCGCCAACGGCGGCGTGCTGGCCAGCGAGGACGAGAGCCGGGCCGGCGTGGTCGCCGCTCTGGCCGACGACTGAGCCCGCAGGCACCGGACAGCAGACCGGACAGCACCGCGACAGCGGTGCAGGTGTGGGCCCGGAGGATTCGTCCTCCGGGCCCACACCTGTCTCACCCCCGCGCTACTGCACCCGGACCGTCACCCTGGTCTCGGCCGGCAGGGCCAGGTCGCTGCCGAGGTAGGACACCGTCAGCGTCAGGTCACCCTTCTTCGGCCGGGGCACCTCGAACCGCACGCGGCCGTCCTGGACCGTGCCCAGCAGCGTGGGACCGTCCTTGACGGCGACCCGCACCTGCCCCGTCACCGGCACCTCGTGGGCCGCGGTGAGGGACACGGTGACGGCGGCCTTGTTCCCGGCGGCCCGCGTCGCCGCGATCTCCATGGTGGGTACCACCTTCTCCACCACGACCCGCACCCTGGACGACGACGCCTGGTGGTCGGCGTCGCCCCCGTACCGGAGGGTCAGGTCGTACACCCCCGGCTGGAGCGACCTGGCCGCCAGGACGAGGGTCGCCCGTCCGTCCGCGACCGTGCCGCTCGCCAGCGGCGTGGTGCCGTCGCTCAGCTCGACCGTGCCCGTGGCGGTGTCCGGGGACACCGCCACCGAGACGGTGCCCGCCGTGCCGTAGGTGACGGGCAGGGCCACGCCGGCCACCGCCGTCACCGCGGGCGACCTCACCGTGACGGTCACCGTGGCGACGGCGGAGAGGTCCTCCCCGTCGTCGGCCCGGTAGGTGAAGACGTCCTTGCCGGAGAACCCGTCGTCGGAGACGTAGGTGAACGAGCCGTCCGCCTCCAGGGTGACCCGGCCGTTGGCCGGCTGCGTCACGGCGGTGGCGGTGAGCACGTTGCCGTCCTCGTCGGTGTCGTTGGCCAGGACGCCCGGCGCCGGGAGCGTCAGGGGCTGGCCGCCCACCGCCGCGTAGGCGTCGTTCGCGGCCGCCGGTGCGGTGTTGACGGGCGGCTGCTCGCCCTCCTCCACCGTGACGGTCACCGTGGTCGCCGCGGACGTCGCCGTGCCGTCGGACGCCTTGTAGGTGAACGTGTCCGTGCCGGAGTACCCGCTGTCGGGCGTGTACGTGAAGGACCCGTCCGCCCGGAGCACGACGTCGCCGTGCGCCGGCTGGGTGAGCCCGGTGGCCGTCAGGTCGTCGCCGTCCACATCGGTGTCGTTGGCCAGGAGCCCCGGCGCCGCCACCTCCAGCGGTTCGTCCTCGACGGTGCCGTAGGCGTCGGCGGCACCCACGGGCGCCGTGTTCGACGCCGTCCCGGCGTGCAGGTCGGCCACCTGCTCGGCGGTCAGCTCGTACCCGAACATCCGGAAGTCGTCGACCAGGCCGTCCCAGCGGGCGTCCGGCCAGCTCGTGCCGCCCACGAGGTTGGTCGTCGTCCGGCCGTCCACCCCGACGTCACCGATGGTGACGGTGAAGTCGTCGCGCGTGGCCTGGAGCTCGCCGTCGAAGTAGATCTTCCCGACCGAGCCGCTCTGGGTGAACACGACGTGCGTCCACTCGTTCAGCGGCAGGTCGTTGCCCTGGCCCAGCACCAGACGTTCCTGGGCGCTGCCCGGGGTGCCGGGCGCCTTGAACGTGGCCGCGAAGCCGGTGGCCCCGCTGACCTGGGTGTTGGACTGGAGCAGGAAGAACGTGTCGGTGCTGCTGCCGATCTGCAGCAGCGGCACCCAGGTGGGCAGGGCGTCGGGCCGGGCCCAGATCGAGACGCTGAACTGGTCCTCCATGCCGGCCTCTACGTCGTCGGGCAGCTCGACCTGGTTGCCGGTGCCGGAGCCGCCGCCGGGCAAGTTGACCGCCCCGCCGAACCGTCCGGCCGTGCTCCAGCCCGTCGTCCCGGTCAGGGTGGCCGCCCCGACCGAGCTGTCCAGGCCGGTGTTGGCCGCCGTCGACCCCTGTCCCTCGTCGAAGGTGTAGTGGATCGGCGTGCCCTCGCCGGGCGGCGGCCGCTCGACCGTGTGCTCCACGGTCTGGGCGGAGTCGCGCCACCCGTCGTCGGCGAGGAAGCGGACCTGCACCTCGTGGTCGCCCGGCGAGAGCGCCACGTCCGTGAACCGCACCGCGCCGTCGGCGACGTCGACCTGCCCGCCCACGCGGGCCCCGTCGACCCAGAGCTCGGCGACGCCCGCAGGGGCCCCGCCGCTCTCGGCCGCGACAGCGCCCGAGACGTCGACCGGCTCGCCGAACGGCGACGGGGAGCCCGGCTCGACCGTGACCGTGGTGGTCGTGGCCAGCGCCGTGCCGTCGGCGTACAGGGCCGCGACGTCGGCGTCCCCGAGCGCCGAGGTGTAGACCCGGACGTCGTCCATCAGACCGTCGTAGGCCGGGTCCGGGAACCCGTTGCGGCCCAGCCAGTTGTTCGCCGTCGGGCCCACGTCGGTCATGTCGATCGTCAGGTCCGACCGCGACGCGATCGGCTCGCCGTTCAGGTAGAGCGTGCCGGTCGCACCCTGGCGGGTGAACGCGACGTGGTTCCACTCCCCCGCCACGACGTCCCGGGTCGGTGTGGCGTAGACCCGTTCCTGCAGGGCCGCGCCCTTGGCCTTGAACGTCGCCGCGAGCCCGGTGGCCCCGGCGGCGTTGGTCTGCATCTGGATCTGGAAGAAGCTGCCCGCGTCCGCGAGCCCGTCCCCGATGTGGAACAGACCGGTCCAGCTGGCCTTGGTGTCCGGCCGCACCCAGAACGCGGTGGTGAAGCTCTCCTCGCCCTGGAGCAGGTTGTCGGGCAGGTCCACGGCGTTGGCGTTGCTGCCGCCCGTGAGGTCGAGGGCGTCGCCGAAGACGCCGTTCTCGCTCCACCCGGTCCCGCCGGTGAGCGTGGCCGCTCCCACGGCCAGGTCGGTCCCGCTGTTGGCGGCCCGGGTCCCTGTGCCCTCCTCGAACTCGTAGTGCACGGGGACGTCGGAGGCGCCGGGGTCGGAGCCCACGATCACCAGGTCGTCGATCATGACGCCCGCACCGGAGTCCCCGGCGCTGATGGTCAGGTCCTGCGACCGTGCCCCCGCGACGAAGGTCCCGACGTAGGTGCCGAACCGGGTCTGCGACGACAGGTCGCTCCCTGCCGTCAGCGTGGCCGACAGGTCACCGACCGTGAGGTCCGCCGTGCCGGGCGCGGTGCCCGTGGACCGGCTGTCGCGCGCGTACCGCAGCGAGAGGCGGTACTCGCGGCCCGGGTCGAGGCCCTTGACCGTACGCGTCAGGTCGCCCGAGCTGCCCACCGCGAGGTGGTATCCCGTCAGGCCGAGACCGCCCTGGCCGGCCGCCGCCGCGCGGACGAGCTGCACCTCGCCGTCCACCTCCCACGGGGACATGCGGCCGTTGCCGGGCTCGACGTCCACCACGGCGGGCGGGTTGGCCGAGCGCCACTCCGCGGGGATGCGCGGGTACTCGAGCTGGTCCACCAGGTGCGGGGACCGGGCGTCCATCTCGACCGTGGGGTCGATCTGCACGATGTCGGCCACCGACGGCGTGCCGTCCTCGTCGAAGACGAACAGCATGTACGCGCCGGGCGGGGCGTAGGTGCCGTCGACCGGGGTCTCGATCGTCAGCGTGCCGCCGTCCTGCGCGAACGCCAGGTCCTGGAAGTTCTGGTCGTTGTTGAACCCGTGCGTCACGGAGCCGTTGCGGACCAGGGTGACGCGGGAGACCGCGCCGTCGGCCTGCACGTCGAACGTGCCGTCGTAGCCGAGCTTCTTGGGCACGCCCGTGACCTGGGGCCGGACCGCCGGCTCGTCGCCGTCGAAGAGGTACGCCGGGGAGTAGAACTCGACGTCGGTGTAGTTGCGCGGGCCCGGGGTGCCGCCGCCGCCCACCATCAGGCGGCCGTCGGGCAGGAGCAGGGCCGTGGAGTGGTAGAGCCGGGCGTGCTCGTAGGGCACGTCCACGACCGTCCACTCGCCGGTGTCGGGGTTCCAGATCTCGGCGGTGGTGACGTAGCCGCCGTTGCCGTTGTTGTCGCGCGAACCGCCGGTGACGATGACGTTGCCGTCGGGCAGCACGGTCGAGGTGGCCCAGTGCCGCTGGTAGCGCATCGGCTGCGTCGCCTCGACCACGGGTGCGTCGGTGCCGCCCGTGATGTCGACGGTGAAGCCCGCGCGGGCGCCGTCGGGGCCGCCGCCGTTGGCCCACCAGCCGCCGCCCACCTGCAGGATCTTGCCGGGGCGGTACATGGTGGCCGTCGACGTGGCGCCGACCGGGTTGCCGAGCGCGCCCTGGGCGGCGACGTCCGCGGGCAGGGTGCCGCGCAGGATCACCTCACCGTCGCCCGAGGGGTCGAGCTCGTACATCTGCGTGCCGGTGATGTTGAAGACGTTGCCGTTGCCCGGCGCGACGAACGCGCGCGGGTACCACCAGCGGTTCTCGTCGGGTCCGTTGCCGTTCCCGCCGTCGCCGTACGCCGCCGCGCTCGTGGCACCCTCCAGGAGCTTCCAGGAGCTGCCCTCGTCCGGCGTGTAGATCTCCGGCGTGAGCACGCCGGGGCCGCCCGGGCCGCCCTTGAGGCTGCCGCCCTGCACCACGACGGAGCCGTCGGGCAGGGTGGTGCCCGTGGGGTACCAGCGCGGGTAGTTCATCGGGGCCTCGGTGCGCAGGCCCTGGTTGGTCGTGTAGCTGGTGACGCCGATCGCGGCGTCGTTGGGCGCGTTGCCGCCCAGGCCGTCGTCACCGCCGACCGTCAGGGTGGCCCGCCGGTGCGGCATCTGGACCTGCATCGAGCAGAACAGGTCGGTGTACGTCGAGTTCGCGACGAGGCCCGAGCTCACGTTGGCGGCCGTGCGCTCCTCGGCCGGGTCCCAGACGTCGATCTCCATCTGGCCGCCCTGCACCACGCACGAGTTGCCGTAGAAGTCGTAGGGCGTGGTGTCCGTGCAGCCCGAGGACACGCTGCCGAACGACTGGACCTTGCCGTCGGACGTCAGCGCCGCGTTGATCGGCACCAGCGGCCAGGGCGTGACGCCGCTCCAGGCACCGTTCTCCGCTGTGGACGGCGGCGAGCAGTCGGCCGGGAGCAGGCCCGCGGTGTAGGCCAGGCCGTTCTTGATCTGGGTGCGGATCGGGGCCTCGGCGTACGCCGTGCCCTCGTGCCCCATCCCCGAGTACCACGACCGGCCGGAGTCGATCTCCTGGCACCACGTGATCGGGTGGTTGGTGCCGTTGTTGCCCCCGCCGTACGACGACTCGTCCGCGTTCAGCAGCGTGCGCACGTGGGGCGCCGGGTTGACCAGCCAGTCGTACCACTCGTCGCTGCGGGTGAACTCGGCCGGCAGGCCCTGGGTCAGCGGGTGCGAGGTGTCCTTGACCACCACGCGGCCCGGGCGCACCGCGGGGTTCTCCGGGTGGCCCTCGGACGCCGCGCCCACGAGGCGGGCGTAGAACGGGTTGACGTCGTGCTCGCTCTGGCCCACCGACCAGCCGGCGTAGTGCAGGCCGAGGTAGCCGCCGCCACCGCGGATGTAGGCCTCCAGCGCGGCGCGCTGTTCCACGTTGAACAGCACGCCGCCGGTCTGGGCGAACGCGATCGTGTCCTTGGTCGCGAGGTTCGCCGTGGTGAACGCCGCGGGGTCGTCGGTCTCCTGGATCTCGACCGGCTGGTCGTACTCGACGCCCAGGTCGGTCACGAGATCGCGGATCGCCTGGCGGGCCTGGACGTGCGAGGCGTGGAAGTTCGACTTGTAGAAGAGCAGGACGCGCAGCACGCCGTCGTCGACGGAGCCGGACGCGGCCTGCGCGGGCGCGGTGCCCGACGGCGCGGCCTGGGCGGCGCCGGCCCCGAGGGGGACAGCCACCAGGAGGGCGGTCAGTGCGGCCGCCAGACGTACGGGCGTCCGGCGGGGTCGGCGACCACGGTGTCGCCGGTCAGGTCTGCGTAGCAGGTTCATCGTTGATCCCTTTTCGCACAGTCTTCATGGACATGTTTCATGGACATGAGCAGCCCGGACGGCCGGCCCCCGCCCGGGGCCGGCCGCCCAGACGTGTCGCTGGGTACTGCCTGTCTTCTTCGGGTGCTCTCTCGGTGGTGGGTACGGGGTCAGCGGAGCTCGGCGATGACCGTCTTCAGCTCCGTGTAGTCGTCCAGGCCGAACGAGCCGAGCTCCCGCCCCCAGCCGGACTGCTTGAAGCCGCCCCGCGGGAGGGTGACGTCGTCCGCGTGCCAGGTGTTGAGCCAGACCGTGCCGGCCCGCAGCCTGCTGCCGACCCGGTGGGCCGTGCTCAGGTCGCGCGACCAGACGCCCGCGGCCAGGCCGTAGACGGTGTTGTTGGCCGCGGCGACCACCTCGTCCTCGCTGTCGAACGGGATGGCCGTGACCACGGGTCCGAAGATCTCGTCGGTCTGGACGGCCATGTCCTCGGTCACGTCGGTGATCAGGGTGGGCGAGAAGAAGTAGCCGCGGTCGGCGGCCGGTCCGGCGCTGCCCGCCGCGAGCGTGGCGCCGTCGGCCACGGCGCCGCGGACGTAGCCCATGACCTTCTCGTGCTGCTCCTGCGAGACCAGGGGGCCCATCGTCGTGGCCGGGTCGAACGCGTCGCCCACCCGGATGGCCCGGGCCGCCGCGGCCACACCCTCGATGACCTGGTCGTACACGTCACGCTGCACGTACAGGCGCGAGCCGTTGACGCAGCACTGGCCCTCGTTGAAGTAGCCCGCGAGCGCTGCCCCGGCGATGGCGGCGTCCAGGTCGGCGTCGGCGAAGATGATGTTGGGCGCCTTGCCGCCGAGCTCCAGCGACACCTTCTTGAGGTTCTTCGAGGCGCCGGCGGCGATCTTCTTGCCCACCTCGGTGCTGCCGGTGAAGGCGACCTTGTCGACGCCGGGGTGGTCGACCAGCGCGGCGCCCGCGTCCCCGAACCCGGGCAGCACGTTGACCACGCCGGCCGGGACGCCGGCCTCCAGCAGCAGCTCGCCGAGCCGGAGCGCGGTGAGCGGCGTCTGCTCGGCCGGCTTGAGCACGACGGTGTTGCCCGCGGTGATCGACGGGATCACCTTGAAGGCCGCCATCGTGAGCGGGAAGTTCCACGGCACGATGCCGGCGACCACGCCGATGGCCTCACGCCGGGTGTAGGCGTGGAAGTCGCGGCCGGGCACCGACATCGGGATGGTCGTGCCCTCCATCTTGGTGGCCCAGCCCGCGAAGTAGCGGAACAGCTCGGCGGCCACGCCGACGTCACCGCGGGCGGACGCGAGGCTCTTTCCGTTGTCGAGCGACTCGAGCTGCGCGAACTCCTCGGTGCGCTCCTCGATCATGTCGCCGATGCGCCACAGGAGGTGCGACCGGTCGCGCGGCGACATCCGCGACCACGGCGAACCGTGCTCGAAGGCGTTGCGGGCGGCGGTGACCGCGCGGTCGGCGTCGACGGCGGAGGCCTGCGCCACCTGGACGAGCGTCTCCTCGGTCGCGGGATTCACGGTGGCGAAGGTCTGGCCGTCCTTGGCGTCCACCCACTCGCCGTCGATCAGGAGCTGCCTGGGCGAGGAGAGGAATGCGGAGACGGCGGGCAGGAGCTGGGGATTCTCGGACATGGGGGCCTTCCGTGGGATCGGGGTTCTCGGGGAGAACGGGCTACTTGATGACCAGCACCTTCGACCGGTCGAGGGTGAGGGCGACGGCGGCGACGATGATCGCGCCGTACAGGATCTGCTCGTAGGCGGACGGGACGCCGACGATGGGCAGCCCGACGCGCAGCAGGGTCACGACCAGCGCCCCCGCGAGGCTGCGCCACAGCGAGCCGTGCCCGCCGGTGATGGCGGTACCGCCCACCACGATGGCGGCCACCGCGGGCAGCAGGAGGTTGTCCGCCATGGTCGGGCTGCCGCTGAAGTTCCGGGAGACGAGCATGACGGCGGCCAGGCCGGCGCACGCCCCGGAGAGCGTGAACGCCCCGACCTTGACCAGGTCGACCGGCGCGCCGCCCAGCCGGGCCGCCGCCTCGGAGTAGCCGGTGGCCCGGACCCAGCTGTCGAGCGGCGTGAACCGCAGCACCAGGGACACGGCCACGACCACGAGCAGCGCGACGACGAAGGCCATCGGCACCACGCCGGCCACGTAGAGGGTGAGCCAGTGGGTGGCGTCGCGGTCGGTCACCCGGACGGGTCCGGCGTCCGAGATCACCAGGGCGACCGCCGTGAAGATGCTCATGCCGCCGAGCGTGACGATGAACGAGGGGATGCGCAGCAGCACGTGGGCGGTGCCCTGCAACGCCCCGATCGCGCCGGTGACCGCGACGACCGCGACGGTGGTGAGCCCGCCGAGGCCGGGCAGCCACAGCGCGAAGAGCACCGTCGCCAGCGAGCAGAGGGCGGCGATCGACAGGTCGATGCCGCCGCACAGGACCACCACGGTCGCGCCGGCCGCGAGCACGACGAGCGGCGCCGACGTGCGGACCGCGGCCGTGAGGCTGCTCAGGGAGAAGAACCCCGGGTCGGCGATCGTGAGTGCCACGAGCAGCACGACGAGCGCGATGACCGGCATGAACGACGTGAGCCGCTGGCCCGTGGTGGGGCGCGCCGCGACGGCGGCGTCGGGGGCCTGCGGGGTGAGGACGGGCGTGGACATGCTCAGACCATCTCCTTCACGAGGTCGAGCGGGGTCGGCTTGCCGCCCGCGGGGGCGGCGACCTCCGTGGTCGCGCGACCGTCGCTCATCACGACGATCCGGTCGGACATGCCGATGGCCTCCTCGAGGCTGTCGGCGAGCAGCACCGTGGCCACGCCGGTGCCCGCGAGCTCGCGCATCAGGCGGTACACCTCCGAGCGCGCCCCCACGTCGAGGCCGCGCGTCGGGTGGTCGAGCAGCAGCAGGCGGACGTCGCCGGCCACGAGCCAGCGGGCCAGCACCACCTTCTGCTGGTTGCCGCCCGACAGCCGCTGGATCGCGGTGCCCCGGTGCGGGGTGCGGATCGAGAGCCGCTCGATCCAGCCGTCGACCAGCGTCGCCTGCTTGCGCGGCCGCACCACGGGCCCGGCGCAGCGGGCGTGCTGCTTGGTGAGCGTCATGTTGTCGGCCACCGACATGGGGCCGACCATCCCCTCGGTCTTGCGTTCGGCGGGCACGTAGCCGATGCCGGCCGCGCACGCCGCGCGGGTGCCGGACAGGTCGAGCCGCTCGCCGTCGAGCACCACCTCGCCGGCCGTGACCGGCTCGGCGCCGAACAGCGCGCGGCACACGTCCTCGCGCCCGGAGCCGTGCACGCCGACGATCCCGACGATCTCCCCTGCGTGGACGTCGAGGTCGACGTCCCGGAAGGTCCGGCCGGTCAGCCCGCGCACCACGAGGCGTGGGCGACGGGGTTCGTCGGACGTCGCGGCGGACGCCCCGTGGTAGTGGTCGTCCGAGCCGGTGGCCCCGATCATCATCCGGTGCAGCTCCGCGGGGGCCGCGTCCGCGGCCGGCAGCTCGCCCACCGAGCGGCCGCCGCGCAGCACGGCGACCCGGTCGCAGACGTCGAGCACCTCGTCGAGCCGGTGCGAGACGAAGACGACGGACGCGAACTCGCGCAGCCGGCGCACGTGCGTGAACAGGGTCTCGATCTCCTTGGCCTCCAGCACGGAGGTGGGCTCGTCGAGGATGATGACGGGCGGGTGCGAGGTGCGCTCCTCGATGCGCAGCACCTTGGCGATCTCGACCATCTGGCGGTCCGCGAACGACAGGGTGTCGGTGCGCGCGAGCGGGTCGATGTGCGACCCGATCTTGTCGAGCTGCTCCTGTGCGAGCCGGCGCATCGTGCTCCAGCGGTAGATGCCGCGGCGCACGCCCGGACCCTCGCTGCCCAGCACGATGTTCTCGGCCGCGGTGAGGTTGGGCACCAGCGACTGCTCCTGGAAGACCATGCCGATGCCGTGGTCGGCGGCGTCGACCACGCTCCTCAGGCGCACCTTCTCGCCACGTACCCAGATCTCGCCGGCGTCGGGCCGCACCAGCCCGACGAGCGCCTTGAGCAGCGTGGACTTGCCGGCGCCGTTCTCGCCGGCCAGGCCCAGCACCTCGCCCGGGCGCACGACCAGGTCGACGCCGTCGAGGGCCTTGACGCCCGGGTAGTGCTTGACCAGGCCGCGTACCTCCAGGGCGTGCGGGACTGCGGTGTGCGGGGTGGCGGTGTGCGGGGTGGCGGTCACTTGGTCACCTGGTTCCTACGACGCTGCGGGATGACGGCGGCCGCGACGGCCGCGACGACGATGAGGCCCTGGACACCGCCCTGCCAGTAGGGGCTCACCCCGACCTGGACGAGCCCGTTGGTCAGCACGGTCACCAGCAGCACCCCGACCGTGGACTGGAGGATGCCGCCGCGCCCGCCGGTGAGCAGGGTGCCGCCCACGACGGCCGCCGTGATGGCGGAGAAGTCGTAGCCCCGGCCCGCCTGAACCAGGCCCGCGCTGAGCTGGCTGGTGACCAGCACGCCGGCGAGCCCGTAGAACGCGCCCGCCATCGTGAAGACCGCGACCTTGTAGGGCGCCACCCGGACGCCGGAGAGCGCCAGCACCTCCTCGGCACCGCCGATCGCGAAGGCGTACCGGCCCAGCCGCGTGTAGCGCTGCACGAGCCAGGCCACCAGCACGCAGGCCAGGGCGATCCACGTCAGGAGCGCCAGCCCGGCGAACCGCTCCACGGCCCAGCCGCCCACCGTGGTGTCGGTGATGTTGGGCTGCACGCCCGCGAACAGGAGGGTGGCCACACCCAGGCCGACGGCGGAGACGCCGAGGGTGGCCATGAACGACGGCACCTTGAGCAGCACCAGCGCGAGCCCGCTGAGACAGCCGAGCGCGGCCGCGAGCAGCACGGCGACGCCGACGCCGAGCAGCCCCAGGTCGTTGTCGTTGCGGTTGTTGGCGACCAGGAGCGCGACCGTGATCGCGGACGCGCCCATGATGCCGGGGGCGGACAGATCGATCGACCCCATCATCAGCACGAAGCTGATGCCGCAGGTCACCACGGCGAGGACCGCCGCGGCGTCGAGGACGTTCTGCACGTTGGACAGCGTGCGGAAGTCGGGGCTGAGGACCGCGAAGATCCCGGACACGACGACCAGGGCGATCGGCGGACCGGCGTCCCGCAGCGACACCCCCCGCCGAGGCCGGGGGCGGGACGCGGGCACGACGCCGGTGCGGGCCCCGGAGCCGGCCCCTGTGCCGGCTCCGGTGTCGGTGGGGGGTGCCATGGTCACGAGATCGCGCCCTGCGAGCGGCTGAAGAGGTTGTCGCAGGCGAAGTCGGCCTCGCTGGTGGCCGGCGAGACGAAGTCGGCCACGTTGTCCTGCTGGATGAGGAACTGCTCGGCGTACCAGGCACGGTCCTCGTCGGCGATGTCCTCGACGGCGAGCTCCCCGGTGGCCACGCAGTAGCCGATGGCCAGGCCGATACCGCCCTGCCACGGGCCGTCGCTGGAGACTGTGGCCGTCATGGTGCCGTCCTGGATCGCCGTGAGCGCGTCCGGCACGGCGTCGATACCGACCACCGCGACGTCGTCCCGGCCGGCCTGCTCCAGGGCCTCCAGCGCGCCGAGCGCCATGTCGTCGTTGGCGGCCCAGATGCCCTTGACGTCGTCGCCGTGCTTGGTGAGCAGGGTCTTGGTGACCTCCAGGGCCTCGGCCCGGGAGAAGTTGGCGGTCTGGTCGTCGAGCAGCTCGACGTCGGGGTTGGCCGCCAGGGACTCCTCCAGCCCGGCGAACCGGTCCTTGGCCGCGCCGGTGTCGAGGATGCCCTGGAGGGCGACGATGCCGCCCGAGCCGCCGATGGCCTCGGCCAGCGCGTCGCCGATCTGCCGGCCGGACTCGACGCCGTCGTAGGTGATGTGGGACAGCCAGTGGTCGTAGTCGGTGACGTCCAGGTCGGCCGGCTTGTTCCACTGGGTGACCAGGTAGGCGCCCGCGTCCTGCGCGCCCTCGACGATGGGCGGGGTGTCGGAGTCGCCGTTGGGCAGCACGTTCATGACCAGGCACTCCGTGTCACCCGCCAGGAGCTGGCTGATCTGCTCCTGCTGACGGGTCGAGTCGCCGTCGTAGGTGAGCCGCTCCTGGGTGAGGCCGACCTGCTCGGCGAAGGCGTCGCCGCCGTCGAGCCACGAGGCCTCGTAGGGGTTGGACTCGTTGCGGACCTGGCCCACCAGGGTCACGTCGGCAGGGTCGCAGGCGCCGCCGGCCGCGGCGGCGTCGTCGCCCCCGGCAGCGGTCTCGGTGCAGCCCGTGAGTGCGGCGGCCGCCAGGGCGACGCCGAGGACGGCGGCCGTGGGCCGTGAGGTGAACTTCATTGTCGTTCCTCGTTTTCGTTCGGTGCCGGTGTCCGGCGGTGGGGGTCGAGAAGGAGACGGGTCAGCGGGCCATCCATCCGCCGTCGACGGCCAGGACGTGGCCGTTGACGTAGTCGGCGGCGGAGGAGCTGAGGAAGACGGCCGCTCCGGCGATGTCCTCGGCGGTACCCCAGCGGCCGGCCGGGATGCGTTCGAGGATGGAGCGCGAGCGGTCCGCGTCCTCGCGGAGCGCCGTGGTGTTGTCGGTGACCATGTAGCCGGGGGCGATGGCGTTGACCTGGACGCCGTGCGGTCCCCACTCGTTGGCCAGGGCCTTGGTGACCCCGGCGACGCCGTGCTTGCTCGCGGCGTACGACACCACCCGCAGGCCGCCCTGGAAGGACAGCAGGCTGGCGATGCTGACGATCTTGCCGTGGCCGCGCTCGACCATCGGGCGGCCGAGCTGCTGGGTGAGGGCGAAGAGGCCGTTGAGGTTGACGTCGAGCACGTGCTGCCAGGCGTCCCGGCGCACGGCCACGGAGTCCTCGCGGTCGATGATGCCCGCGTTGTTGACCAGCACGTCGATCCGGCGCGCGGCGGTCAGCTCGGCACCGACCCGCTCGACCGCGTCGAGGTCGCTCACGTCGAGGTCGACGACGTCGGCCTGCGCACCGAGCGCGACGACCAGGTCGCGGGTCTCCTCCTGGCGGCCCGGCCGGCCCAGCAGCACGACGTCCGCGCCCGCGCGGGCGAGGCCGAGCGCGACGGCACGACCGAGGCCGCGTCCCGCGCCGGTCACCGCGGCGCACCGGCCGTGCAGGTCGAAGGGCGAGCGCGCCGGGCCGCCGGGGCCGGTCGTCACAGGTCCTCCAGCGCGACCGGGCTCAGGTCGGTGTAGTGGTTGTTCTCGCCGGCCATGGCCCAGATGAAGGCGTACGAGCCGGTGCCGGCCCCGGCGTGGATGGACCACGGCGGGGAGATGACGGCCTCGCGGTTGCGCAGCACGAGGTGCCGCGTGGCGCCGGGCTTGCCCAGGAAGTGGAAGACGCGGTCGTCCTCGTCGAGGTCGACGTAGCAGTAGATCTCGGTGCGCCGGTCGTGCAGGTGCGGCGGGAACGTGTTCCAGACCGAGCCGCTGGCGATCACGGTGACGCCGAACTGGAGCACCGAGGTCTTCAGCTCCTGACCCCACGCGTACCGGAAGAGGTTGCGCTCGTTGGCGGCCTCGGCCGAGCCCAGCGGCACCGGCTCCACCTCGCCGTGGCGCAGCGCCTGGGTCGGGTAGGTCGCGTGGGCCGGGGCGGACACGAAGTAGAAGGCGGCGTCGGCGCCACCGAAGGACACCTCGCTGCCCCGCCCCACGAACAGGCCGTCGAGGTGGTCGAGCTCGAACTTCTCGTCGTCCACGACCACATGACCGGCGGAACCGACGTTGATGACGCCGAGCTCGCGGCGTTCCAGGTGGGTCTCGGTGCCCAGCACCTCGGTCCAGGACGGCAGGGCGAGCTCCTCCGCGCCGGGGAGCGCCCCGCCCACCACCATCCGGTCGTCGTGGGTGTACGTGCCCCGGACCTCGCCGCTCACGAAGAGGTCTGCGACGAGGAAGCTCTCGCGCAGGTCCGCGGTGGTGGCCGTCTCCGCGCCGGACGGAGATGTCGAGTATCGAACCTGGATCACGAGGTCGCCTCTCGGTTTGTGAACTGCGTTCGTCTATGTGAACTTGCTCGACCATAGACGTGACCTGGCTCACGGGTCAAGGGGCGGAAACCTGTCCATGTATGCGAACTCGCGGTAGGGTCGGAATCACCCGGGGGGCTCCCCGGTGCACCGCGGAAGGGCCAGGGGAGAACATCGATGCCGCTACAGAAGGAACTGCGCAGGGAGTCGGCCGGTGCGGGCGACGCCGGGCCGGTCAAGTCCGCCGCGCGCGCCCTGGACCTGCTGGACGACATCGCGGCGCGCGGCCCCGGGACCCAGCTGCAGCTCTCGACCCGCCTGGGCATCCCCAAGAGCAGCCTGCACGCGCTGCTGCGGACCATGACCGACCGCGGCTGGCTGCAGACCGACCCCACCGGGAGCGTCTACCAGCTCGGCATCCACTCCCTCGTCGTGAGCTCCGCCTACCTCGACGGCGACCCGGTCCTGGCCCGGGCCACGTCGGTGCTCGACGAGGTCGCCGCCGTCACCGAGGAGACGGTCCACCTCGGCCGGCTCGACGGCGCAGACGTCATCTACACGGCCAAGCGCGAGTCGGTGCACCCGCTGCGCATGCACTCCGCCGTCGGGCGGCGCCTCCCGGCCTACGCCACCTCGCTGGGCCGTGCGCTGCTCGCGGAGCTGCCGACCGAGGCGCGGCGCGACCTGGTGCCGGAGTCGATCGCCGCGATCACGTCCCACACGACCACCGACAAGGAGGCCGTGCTCGAGATCATCGACCGCGCGGCCGACCAGGGCTACGCCACCGAGAGCGAGGAGTCCTGCCTGGGGGTGCGCTGCTTCGGCGTCGCGCTCCCGTTCGGCCACCGGGCCGTGGACGCCATGAGCGTCGCCGTGCCGATCAGCCGGCTCGGGGGCGGGCGCGAGGACCTCATCATCGAGACCCTGCTGAGCGTGAAGTCGCGGCTCACGGCGGTGCACGACAACAGCATGGTGCGCTGAGCACGCAGGCCCCGCAGCGCCGGACGCTGCGGGGCCCGCGTGCTCGGGCGGTCAGTCCACGTCGCCGCGCCAGGCTCCGGTCTCGGTGCCGCGAGCCTCGATGTACTCCTTGAACCGGTCGAGGTCGCCCTGGACCCGGCGGTCGTCGGCGTTCAGGGCGCTGCCGATCTTCTCCGTGGCGTCCTCGGGCGTCCAGTCGAGCTGCACGGTGACCCGGGACTGCGCGTCGTTCAGACGGTGGAAGGTGACCACCCCGGCCTGTTCGGGACCGGACACGCTCTTCCACGCCACGCGCTCGTCCGGGTGCTGCTCGGTGATCTCGGCGTCGAACTCGCGCTCGACCCCGCCCACCTTCGTCGTCCAGTGCGTGCGGGTCGGGCCGAGCTGACGGATCTCCTGCACGCCCTGCATGAACCGAGGGAACTCCTCGAACTGCGTCCACTGGTTGTACGCCGTGCGCACCGGGACGTCGACGTCGACGGACTTCGTGATGCTCGTCATGAGCGTCTCCTCTTCTCTCGGGTCCTTCCACCCTCGGACCGTGCCGGGTCACTCGCCCGCCGGGCGACCGGGCGCGCACGCGAACGTGCGAGTGGGCGCGAACGGGTCCAGCGTCGGAGGGGACCAGACGGCGAAGGAGCACTCCATGCGCATCGGGTACACCCTCATGACCGAGCAGAGCGGGCCGCGCGAGCTGGTCCGGCACGCGACGGCGGCCGAGGAGGCCGGCTTCGACTTCGAGCTCTCGAGCGACCACTACTCCCCCTGGCTCCCGGAGCAGGGCCACGCGCCGAACGCGTGGGTGCTGCTGGGGGCCGTGGCCCAGGCCACGAGCCGGGCCGAGCTGATGACCTTCGTGACCTGCCCGACGATGCGCTACCACCCGGCCGTGGTGGCCCAGCAGGCGGCGACGCTGCAGATCCTGGCCGACGGCCGGTTCACCCTGGGGCTCGGCGCGGGCGAGAACCTGAACGAGCACGTGGTGGGCCGGGGCTGGCCCAGCATCGAGGTGCGCCACGACATGCTCGAGGAGGCGGTCAACGTCATCCGCGAGCTGCTCACCGGCGATCTCGTGACGTGGGAGGGCAAGCACTTCCGCGTCGACTCGGGGCGGCTCTGGGACACACCGGGAACGGGCGTCGAGATCGGGGTCGCGGTCTCCGGCCAGCGCGGCGTCGAGCGCTTCGCGCCCCTGGCCGACCACGTGGTCCAGGCGATGCCCGATGGCGACGTGGTGCGGCAGTGGCAGGCCGCGCACCCCGGCGGGTCGCGCGTGTTCGGGCAGGTGCCGATCTGCTGGGACCCGGACGAGCAGGCCGCGGTCGAGCGGGCGCACGCGGAGTTCCGCTGGTTCGGCGGCGGCTGGTCCGTCAACGCGGACCTTCCCACGCCGGCCGGGTTCACCGCGGCCTCGCAGTTCGTGCGGCCCGAGGACGTCGCGTCGTCGATCGCGTGCGGCCCGGACCTGGACAAGCTCGCCGAGAGCGCGCGCCCCTTCCTGGAGGCCGGGTTCACCGACCTGGCGATCGTGCAGGTGGGCGAGCACCACCAGGACCGGTTCCTGGCCGAGGCCGCCGGGCCGCTGGTCGAGCGGCTGCGGAACCTGTAGCGGCCGGCGCCTCAGGGCCGGTCGGCGGCAGCCTCGCCGAGACCGAACCGCAGACCCAGGTGGTCCATGGTGGCCGGGAGCGGATCCTCCGCGAGGTAGCGGCCGCGGGCCACCCGGAGGTCGTGGGCGGCCAGGTGCGCCAGCAGGTGCGAGGTCACCAGCAGCACGACGTTCCGGCCCGGGCACGACACCGGTCCCCCGCTGAACGGCACCAGCCCCCAGTCGTCGGCGTTGCGGCCGTCCAGCCACGCCTCGGGCACGAACGCGTCGGCGTGGCCGAGCCGTGCCGGGTCGCGGTGGAAGAACGCGCTGACCACGGCGAACCCCGTGCCGGCGGGCAGGGTGCGCTCGCCCCACACGGTGGGAGCGGTGGAGTCCCGCAGCACCACGAGCGTCGTCGGCCACAGGCGCAGCGACTCCAGCACGCAGGCGCGCGCGTAGGGAAGGAGGGCGGTGCCGGGCCCCGGCGCGGCCACCTCGGCCAGCAGCCGTGCGCGCACCTCGGGCCGGGCGGACACGACGGCGAGCGCCCGCAGCGTCGCCGCCCCGGCGGCGTCGAACGCGAACAGCCAGTGCGGTACCTGACCCGGGGCCGTGGCGGCGCCCGCGGCGTGCGCCGCCGCGGCCAGGGTGCCCGGCTCCGGGGCGGCCAGGTAGGACTCGATGCGGCTCGCGAGCTCGGTGCGGCGGCGCTCGTCCCGCGGGTGGAACCACGACCAGTTCGCGTCCCGGCGCAGGGCGTCGAGCAGGTCCACGAGCTCCCGGTCGGCGCGTGCGCCGGCGCCGAGCACCACCTGGAGCACGATGCCCCACCACACGTCCGTGAACGTCGCGGCGTCGAGCCCGCCGGAGCCGCGCAGCCGACGCGCCAGCTCCGCAGTTCCGTGCCGTACGGCGTCGGTGAAGGCGGCTCCGTCGTCGTGCACGGGCAGCTCCGTGCGCAGGGCGGTCTCGTTGAAGGGGCGGCGGTAGCGCCGGTCGGCGGTGGACGAGATGAGCACGCCGTCGGGCTGGAAGTGGCGCAGGGCGCCGACCTTCTCCTTCGACGCGGGAGTGAAGGGCTCGGGTGACTCCTCGAGCAGCCGGCGCACGTGACCGGGCTCGGTGACCACGACCATGCGGCGCGGGCCGAGCCGCAGGACGAGCGGGGCGCCGTCGTGCCGGGCGCGCAGCCCGGTCAGGACGGCGCGGGCGGCGCGGTCGGTCTGGTGGCGCTCGGCCCAGGCGGTGGCCTGGGGACGGCGGACGATCGCGCCCTGGGCGACCAGGGGTGCGAGCACGCCCGCCAGGACGCGGGTGGCCTCCGCGGGGTTCAGGTCTACCGGTGTGGACGTCATGGGGCCTCGCCTTCGGGTGTGCCGTGCGCTCGTGGGTGGGGTGGGTCAGGTGCCGTCGGCACCCGGCGCGAAGACCTGCCGGTAGAGCGCGACGGCCTCGTCCACGACGGGCCGGGCGAGGTAGGCCACCGGTGTGATCTCGACGAGCAGCGGCTCGCAGTCCGGGCCGCGGGCGGAGACCGTGCCCGTCAGCAGCCACGGGAAGCGGTCGTCCACCATGAGGTGGGCGTACTGGCTGAGCTGGCGCGCCACCCAGTGCTCCACGGGGCGGGTCCACCACGGCTCCGGCGTCATCGGGTTGGCGCTCAGCCCCGGCATCAGGCAGCCGCTCTCGTGGTCCCGGCTGACCGTGGACCGGTCGGCCTCGGGGCCCGCGCTGAAGCGGACGTACAACGGGGCCAGGAGCTGGGCGAGCTCGGCCGCCTCGGCGAGCGACCCGAGCCGGGGCACGCCGGGCGGCGGCGAGGAGCCGGCCCGGTCGCCGGTCACGACCGGTGCCCCCGCACGGTGCACGGGCGGAACCTCAGGCGGCCGGGTCGAGCACTACCTTGACGCATCCGTCGTCCTTCCTCTGGAACATCGCGTAGGCCTCGGGCGCCCGTTCGAGCGGCCAGCGGTGGGTGCGCAGGTCGAGCACGCCGAGGGGGTCGGTGGGGTCGCCCACCAGCGGCAGCAGGTCGTCCGTCCAGCGGCGGACGTTGGCCTGCCCCTGCCGTATCGTCACCTGCTTGTCGAAGAGCCGCAGCATGGGCAGCGGGTCCTTGGCGCCGCCGTAGACGCCCGCGAGCGAGAGCACGCCGCCCCGGCGCACGAGCTCGATGCCGGTCAGGAGGGCGGCCAGCCGGTCGGTCCCGGCGTGCTCGGTGAGCGGCTTGGCCAGCACGTCGGGCAGCAGGCCGGAGGCCTTCTGCATCGTCTCGGCGAGCGGTGAGCCGTGCGCCTCCATGCCGACCGCGTCGATCACCGCGTCCGGACCGCGGCCCTCGGTCAGGTCGCGCACGGCGCCGACGACGTCGGTCCGGTTCTGGTCGATCACCGTGGCGCCGTGGCGGGCCGCCATCGCCAGCCGTTCGGGCACCAGGTCGACGCCGACCACGAGCCCGGCGCCGCGGTGCGCGGCGACGCGGGCTGCCATCTGGCCGATCGGGCCCAGGCCCAGCACCACGACCGACCCGCCCTCGGGCACCTGGGCGTACTCGACCGCCTGCCACGCCGTGGGCAGCACGTCCGAGAGGTAGAGGTAGCGCTCGTCGGGCTCACCGTCGTCGGGCACCACGACCGGGCCGTAGTGCGCCTGGGGCACCCGCAGGTACTCGGCCTGCCCGCCCGGCACCTGCCCGTACAGCTTCGTGTACCCGAACAGGGCGGCTCCGCTGCCCTGGTCGGTCACCTGCGTGGTCTCGCACTGGGACTGCAGCCCGTGGCGGCACATCCAGCACCCGCCGCAGGCGATGCCGAACGGGACCACGACCCGGTCGCCGGGCTTCAGGTCACCGGCCTCGGGCCCGACCTCCTCGACCACCCCCATCGCCTCGTGCCCCAGCACGTCGCCGGCGTCGAGGAAGGCGCCCAGCACCCCGTACAGGTGCAGGTCGGACCCGCAGATCGCCGTCGAGGTGACCCGCACGACCGCGTCCTGCGGTTCCTGGATCGTCGGGTCCGGCACGTCCTCGACGCTGACCCGCTCGTTGCCCTGCCAGGTGAGTGCTCGCATGTTCGCCGTCCGATCCGTGTCGTCTGCGTCGGCCTCGTCCTGCCAGCCTCACCCCGGGCGCGGTCACCCGCATCAGCACGGGATCCGGCACGGATCTCGGCACAGGATCCGGCACGGACGTGGCGGGAAGCGGTTCGAGATGCGAGTGGTTCCGGGGCGCTCGACGGTGGTGGAACCGGAAGAAGCCCGGTGACGACCCTTCGGTGGAGGTCACCTGTGCGAGTTCTCGGAGTGAACGCTCTCTTCCACGACCCCTCGGCGGCGCTCGTGGTGGACGGTCAGATCCTCGCGGCGGCCGAGGAGGAACGCTTCACCCGGCGCAAGCACGGCAAGCGCCCGGTCCCGTTCGCGGCCTGGGAGCTGCCGGAGCAGGCCGCGCGGTGGTGCCTGGAGGTGGGCGGGCTGGAGCCCGGCGACCTGGACGCCGTGGCCTACTCGTTCGACCCGGCGCTGGCCAGGCCGTCCGAGGAGATGGGCCTGCCCGACCCGTGGGACTGGCTGCGGCTGCGGTACGCCGAGCGGGCGCCGTGGTTCCTCGCGACGGCGCTGCCCGGGCTGAGCCCGGACGCCGTGCGGTTCGTGCCGCACGAGGTGGCGCACGCCGCGTCGGCGGCGCTGGCCTCGCCCTTCGAGGCGTGCAGCGTGATGTCGCTCGACGGTCGCGGCGAACGGTCGTCGTTCCTGGCGGGGCGGTACGCGGACGGCAAGCTGGAGACGCTGGCGAGCCAGGACCTGCCCCACTCCCTCGGCCTCGTGTACGAGTCGCTGACCGAGCACCTCGGGTTCCTGCGGTCGAGCGACGAGTACAAGGTGATGGCGTTCGCGTCCTACGGCCGGCCGCGGTTCCTCCCGGAGCTGCGGGAGCTGTTGCGCACCACGCCGGACGGCGGCTTCGAGGCCGAGGCGCCCGACTGGTCGCGATGGGCGGAGCCGGCGGTGCCGGGGACTGCCGACGAACCGGGTGCCGGCGGACCCGCGCGCGACCGGGCCGACCTCGCGGCGTCGGTCCAGGCGCGCCTGGAGGAGCTGCTCGTCGAGCTGGCCACGGCACTGCACGCGCGGACGGGTGACGCCGCGCTGACGCTCGCAGGCGGCACCGCGCTGAACTGCGTGGCCAACTCGCGGCTGTGGCGCGAGACGCCGTTCGAGCACGTGTGGGTGCAGCCCGCCGCCGGTGACGCGGGCACCGCCCTGGGCGCCGCCCTGCAGCTCACGGCGGAGGCGGGCGTGGTGCCCCGGCCCATGACGTCGGCCGCGCTGGGGCGGTCCTGGTCGGACGACGAGCTGGCCCGGGCGCTGCGCACGGCGCGGGTGCCGTTCACCACGCCGCCCGACCTGCCCGGGCAGGTGGCGGCCGCGCTGGCCGACGACGCCATGGTGGCCTGGTTCGACGGCCGCTCGGAGTTCGGGCCGCGAGCGCTGGGCCAGCGGTCGCTGCTGGCGCACCCGGGTCACCGGGCCAACACGGAGCGGCTCAACGAGGTCAAGGGCCGCGAGCAGTTCCGCCCGGTGGCACCGATGGTGCTGCTGGAGGACGCCCCCGAGATCTTCTCGGGCGGCCCGGTCCCGAGCCCGTACATGCTGTTCGTGCACGAGGTCGCCCCCGGGTGGCGCGACCGGATCCCGGCGGCCGTCCACGTGGACGGCACGGCCCGCGTCCAGACCGTCGACGACTCGCAGCCGCGGCTGCAGGCGACCCTCCGCGCGTTCCGCGACCGCACGGGCCTGCCGGTCGTGGTCAACACGAGCCTCAACACCGCGGGCCGGCCCATGGTCGACAGCCCGCGCGACGTGCTGGAGCTGTTCGGCTCCACGCCGGTGGACGTGCTGGTGCTGGGGCCGCACCTGGTCCGGCGCGCCGACGCCTTCGCCCCCGCCGGAGGTGCGCGATGAGGCCGTCGTACTCGGTCGTGGTCCCGACCGTGGGCCGTCCGCAGCTCGGTGCCCTGCTCTCCTCCGTCCGCGCCACGGCCGCGGTGGGCCCGGCCCCGCTGGAGGTGCTGGTGGTCGACGACCGCCCGTTCCCGGCCCACGGGACCAACCCGCCGCTCGACCTCGGCCCCGACCCGGTGCCCGGCGTGCGCGTGCTGCGCAGCGGCGGGCGCGGCCCGGCGGCCGCCCGCAACGTCGGCTGGCGCACCGCGCGCACGGAGTGGGTCGCCTTCCTGGACGACGACGTCGTGGTGCCCCCGCTCTGGGCCGACGCGCTGGCGCAGGACCTGGCGGCCGCCGACCCGGACGTCGCCGGCGTGCAGGGACGCATCCACGTACCCCTGCCGGGCCACCAGCCTCCGACCGACCTGGAGCGCAACACCGCCGGCCTGGAGCGGGCACGCTGGGCCACGGCCGACATGGCCTTCCGCCGGGCCGCCCTGCAGGAGGTGCACGGGTTCGACGAACGCTTCCGGCGCGCCTACCGCGAGGACGCCGACCTGGCCCTGCGCCTGCGGACCGCGGGCTGGCGGCTCGCGCGGGGCGTGCGGTCCGTCGACCACCCGGTGCGGCCCGCCGGGCACCTCGCGAGCGTGCGCGCCCAGGCGGGCAACGCCGACGACGCCCTGCTGCGGGCCCTGTACGGCCGCTCCTGGCGCGCCCGGACCGAGGCGGGTCCGGGCCGTCTGCCCTGGCACGCCGCCACGGTCACCGCCGGCCTGACGGCGCTCGGTGCCGGCGTGACCGCGGCCGCGCTCGGCGGACGGGACCCGCAGACGACCCGCGCCGTCGCCGTCCTCGCGGGTGCCGTCTGGGCGGGGCTGACCGCGAAGTTCTCCGCCGAGCGGATCGCGCCGGGACCCCGGCGCGGCGACGAGGGGCACGGCGCCGAGCTGGCCCGGATGCTCGTGACGAGCGCGCTGATCCCGTTCGCCGCCGTCGCGCACCGGGTGCGCGGGGCGTGGCGGTGGCGGCAGGGCCTGGGGCGCTCCGTCCCGGCCTGGCCGCTGCCGGTCCGGGCCGTGCTGTTCGACCGGGACGGCACCCTGGTCCGTGACGTGCCCTACAACCCGGACCCGGACGCCGTCGAGCCGCTGCCCGGTGCGCGGCGTGTGCTGGACGAGCTCCGGGGCGACGGCGTGTTCGTCGGCGTGGTGTCCAACCAGTCCGGCATCGGCCGCGGCCTGGTGACCACCGCGCAGGTGGACGCCGTGGACCGGCGGGTGCGCCGGCTGCTGGGCCGGTTCGACACCTGGCAGCGCTGCCCGCACACCCCCGAGGAGGGGTGCACGTGCCGCAAGCCGGAGCCCGGCCTGGTGCTCCGGGCGGCCGCCGACCTGGGCGTGCTGCCGGCGGAGTGCGTGGTGGTGGGCGACATCGGCAGCGACGTGGGCGCGGCGGTCGCCGCCGGCGCACGTGGCGTCCTGGTGCCCACCGAGGTGACCCGCGGCGAGGAGCTGACCCGCGCGCCGGCGGTGGCCGCCACGCTCGACGAGGTGGTGACGCTGCTGTGACGACCACCGTGCACACGCCCCCGGACCGCGTGCTGGCCGTGCGGCTCGACAGCGACGGCGACGTGCTCCTGACCGGCCCCGCCGTCCGCGCGCTGGCCGCGACCCACGAGCAGGTGGACCTGCTGGTCTCCGGCGCGGGCGCCCAGGCCGCCGCCCTGCTGCCCGGCGTCACCGAGACGCTCCGCTTCGAGGCGCCGTGGTCGGGCACCGCGCCCCCGCCCGTGTCCGCCGAGGCGGTGCTCGACCTGGTGGCCCGGCTCGTGGCGCGCCGCTACCGGCTCGCGGTGATCTTCACGTCCTTCCACCAGTCACCGCTGCCGATGGCGCTGCTGGCCCGGCTCGCGGGTGTCCGCCGGGTCGTGGCCACCAGCGAGGACTACCCCGGATCGCTGCTGGACGTACGGCACCGGCGCGGCCCGGGGCTGCACGAGGTCGAGGCGGCGCTGGACCTCGCCGCCCGCGCGGGGGCCGCGCTGCCCGCGGACGACGACGGGCTCCTCGCCGTGCGCCGCCCGCTGCCGCCGGTCCCCGCGGCCGCACGACCGCCGGGCCAGGACGGCACGCCGGCGCGGAACGCCGTCGTGCTGCACCCGGGCGCGTCCGTGCCGGCACGGGCCCCGCTGCCGGAGCAGGCCCGGGCCATCGCGCGGCAGCTCAGCGACGACGGCTGGGACGTGCTCGTCACCGGGTCCCCGGCCGAGCGGGGGCTCACCGCGTACGTCGCGGACGGCCACGCCACCGACCTGGGCGGGCGCACCAGCCTCGCCGAGCTCGCCGCCGTCCTGGACACGGCCGTGTGCGCCGTGGTGGGCAACACCGGGCCCGCGCACCTGGCGGCGGCCGTCGGCACCCCCGTGGCCAGCCTGTTCGCCCCGGTGGTCCCGGTCGAGCGGTGGCTGCCCTACGGGGTGCCCCGGCTCGTGCTCGGCGACCAGGGCGCGGACTGCCGCGCCACCCGGGCCCGGACGTGCCCGGTCCCGGGCCACCCCTGCCTCTCCTCGGTCACGCCGGGGCAGGTGTCCCAGGCCGTGGCCCGGCTGGCCCGGCGGCCCGCCCCGGCCACGGCCGGCGCAGGGCGGTGGCGCTCATGAGGATCCTGCTCTGGCACGTGCACGGGTCGTGGACCACCGCCTTCGTCCAGGGCGGGCACGAGTACCTGGTGCCCGTGCTGCCCGGACGTCCCGCCGACGGCCGCGGCCGGGCCCGCACCTGGGACTGGCCGCCCGCGGTCCGCGAGGTGGGCCCCGAGGAGCTGCGCCGCTCCTTCGACGCCGGCGGCGTCGACGTGGTGCTGCTCCAGCGGCCCCACGAGGCCCGGCTCCTGCGGGAGTGGACCGGCCGCCGCGCCGGGTACGACGTGCCCGCCGTGTACCTGGAGCACGACGCCCCCGGCGGCCCCGCCGCGGCCACCCGGCATCCCCTGGCCGACGTCGACGTCGTGGCCCGCGGCCGTCTCCCCCTGGTGCACGTGACCGGGTTCAACGCCCTGATGTGGGACACCGGGCAGGCCCGGACCACGGTGATCGACCACGGCGTACCCGACCCCGGGCCCCGGTACACCGGCGAGCGGGAGCACGTGGCCGCCGTCGTGAACGAGCCCGTGCGCCGGTGGCGGGCCGCCGGCACCGACGTGCTGCTGCACGTCGCGAGCCAGGTCCCGGCCGAGGTGTACGGCATGGGCACACCGCTCCTCGCGGAGCACCTGACCGCCCGGGGCCCGACGGCGGCCGCGGCGGCCGGGCGGCTGGCGGACCTGCCGCAGGCGGAGCTGCACGACCGGCTCGCCGGCGCCCGCCTCTACCTGCACCCCTACCGGTGGACCAGCCTCGGCCTCGCGCTGCTGGAGGCCATGGCCCTGGGCCTGCCCGTCCTGGCCCTGCCCGTCACCGCGGCCTACGCCGCGGTACCGCCGCAGGCCGGCGTGCTCAGCGCCGACCCGGACGAGCTCGTCGCGGTGGCCCGCCGGTGGCTGGCCGACCCCGCGGAGGCGGCCACGTACGGCAAGGCGGCCCGCGAGCACGTCCTGACCCACTACTCCCTCGACGTCTTCCTCGACCGGTGGACCACGCTGCTGAACCAGGAGGTGTCCGCATGAAGATCGCCATGATCTCCGAGCACGCCAGCCCCCTCGCCACGCTGGGCGAGGCCGACGCGGGCGGGCAGAACGTCCACGTCGCCGCCCTGGCCGCACGGCTCGCGGCGGACGGCCACCACGTCGACGTCTACACGCGCCGCGACGACCCGGCCCTGCCCGGGCGCGTGCCGTTCGCGGACGGCGTGGACGTGGTGCACGTCGACGCCGGGCCGGCCGAGCCGTTGCCGAAGGACGAGCTGCTGCCCTGGATGGACCCCTTCGGGGACGACCTCGCGGCTCGCTTCACCGACCCGGAGAGCCGGCCCGACGTGCTGCACGCCCACTTCTGGATGTCGGGGCTCGCCGCGCTGCGCGCCACCCGCTGGTCCGCCCACCCCGGAGTGCCGGAGATCCCCGTGGTCCAGACGTTCCACGCCCTCGGCACCGTCAAGCGGCGCTACCAGGGCGCGGCCGACACCAGTCCCGCCGCCCGCATCGGCCTGGAGGCGGCCCTGTGCCGGGACGTGGACCTGGTGGTCGCGACCTGCCGGGACGAGGTGCGGGAGCTGCACGAGATGGGCGGCACGGACGACCGCGTCCGCGTGGTCCCCTGCGGCGTCGACCTCGGGGTGTTCACGCCGGGACCGAACGGTCCCCGGCGGCCCGGCGAGGGTTCGCCCCTGCGGGTGCTCTCCGTCGGCCGGCTCGTGGAGCGCAAGGGCGTCGCGACCCTCGTCGAGGCGCTCGCCGTGCTCGCCGGACGAGGGCCCGCCCCGGTCGAGCTGCTCGTCGCGGGCGGCCCGCCGGCCGACGAGATCGACCGTGACCCCGAGGTGCGCCGCCTGCGCGACCTCGCCGCGCGGGCCGGGGTGGGCGACCGGGTGCGGTTCCTCGGTGCCGTGGCGCACGAGGAGGTGCCCGGCCTCCTGCGCGACGTCGACGTCGTGGCCTGCACGCCCTGGTACGAGCCGTTCGGGATCGTGCCGCTGGAGGCGGCGGCGTGCGGGCGTCCGGTCGTCGCCTCCGCGGTGGGCGGCATGCTCGACACCGTGGTGCACGAGCGCACCGGGCTCCTGGTGCCGCCGCGCGACCCCGAGGCGGTGGCCGACGCGCTGGCCCGCCTCACCGACCACCGGTTCCGGCATCGCCTCGGCGCGGCCGCGCGCGTGCGCGCCGAACGCCGGTACGGCTGGGTCTCCGTGGCCCGGCAGACGGCCGAGGCCTACGCCGAGGTCGCCGAGTTCCCGCCCGTCCGCGCCCGGGACGGCGCGCGACGGGCCGCGGCCCGCACGTCCCTGACCCCCACGGGAGGCATCCGATGAGCGAACGACCCGGCAACCCGGCAGGCTGGTCCCCCGACGACCACAGCGGGCAGGGCTGGCTGCGGCAGCACCGCGCCGACCTGCTGGCCGGCCTCGACCACCTGACCGCGGTGCACCACCAGATCGAGCGGTGGGGGGTGGACCTCGCCGGACGGCTCCTGTCCGGCCACCGTCTCCTCGTGGCGGGCAACGGCGGCAGCGCCGCCGAGGCCCAGCACCTGACCGCGGAGCTCGTGGGGCGGTTCGAGGGCGAGCGCGTGCCGCTCGCCGCCATCGCGCTGCACGCGGAGACCTCCAGCCTCAGCGCGATCGTCAACGACTACGGCCAGGACGAGATGTTCGCCCGCCAGGTCGCCGCGCACGGCCGCCCCGGCGACGTGCTGCTGTGCCTGTCCACGTCGGGCGCGAGCGCCAACGTGCTGGTCGCCGCACGCCGGGCCCGCGAGCTCGGGCTCAGTACCTGGGCCCTGACGGGACAGGCGCCCAACCCGCTCGCCGCGCTGTGCGACGACGTGCTCGCCGTCCCGTCCGTCTCCGGTGCGGCCGTCCAGGAGGCCCACCTGGTCGTGGTGCACGCCGTCTGCGCGGCGCTCGACGCCGAGGTGGCCCGGCGTGAGCAGGCGGCCCGCAGGCGCCCGGCCAGGGCAGCGGAGGTGCGCGCATGAGCCGCCCGGTCCCCGCCGCAGGTGCCGTCCCGCCCGCACGGCCCACGCCCGTGCCGCATACCGGGCCGCATACCGGGCCGCGTGCTGTGCCGCACGTCGCGACGGCCCGGCCCCTCGTCGTCGTGGTCGGTGACGTGCTGCTCGACCGGGACGTGGACGGCACCGTCACGCGGCTCGCGCCCGACGCCCCGGTACCCGTCGTGGACGTGGCGCAGGTGCGGCAGAGCCCCGGCGGTGCGGGCCTCGCGGCGCTGCTGTGCGCCCCGCGCGCCGACGTGGTGCTGGTCGCCCCGCTGGCCGACGACGCGGACGGCGAGGAGCTGCGCCGCCAGCTCGCGGACGTCACGCTCGTCCCCCTGGGCCACGAGGGCCCGACGCGCCGCAAGACGCGGGTACGCAGCTCCGGGCAGAGCCTGGTCCGCGTGGACGAGGGCGGGCCCGGCACGCCGGCGGGGGTCACGCCCGAGACGGCGGAACCGGTGCGGGAGGCCCTCGCCCGCTGTGACGCCGTGCTCGTGGCGGACTACGGCGGCGGCGTCACGCGCGACCCGCTCCTGCGGGAGCTGCTCGCCGAGACGGCCGGCCGGGTCCCGCTCGTCTGGGACCCGCACCCCCGGGGCGGGCCGCCCGTGCCCGCGGCGGCGCTGATCACCCCCAACGCGGCCGAGGCCGAGCGCGCCGCCGGCAACCTCCCGGACCCCCCGGCGGGCCAGGACGGGCACGTGCCCGCCGTGGCCGACGTGCTGCGGCGGGCCTGGGCCGCGCGGTCCGTCGGCGTCACCGCCGGCGAACGGGGCGCCTTCGTCGTCACCCGGCCGGACGGCGACGACGACGGGGCACCCGCCGTGGTCCGGCACCTGCCCGCCCGGCCCGTGCGCGGCGCGGACCCCTGCGGCGCCGGCGACCGCTTCGCCGCCACGGCCGTGGACCGGCTCGCCCGCGGCGACACCCCGGCGGACGCCGTCCGCGAGGCCGTCGCCGCGGCGAGCGCCTGGGTCGCCTCCGGGGGCGCGGACGGTTTCCGCCGGGCGCGCGACGCCGGCCCCCGCGCCGTCGTCGCCGAACCGGACCACCCGGTGCCACCTGCGGAGCTGGGGGCGCGGCTGCGCGCGACGGGCGGCGTGCTCGTCGCGACCAGCGGCTGCTTCGACCTGCTCCACGCGGGCCACGTCAGCATGCTGACGGCCGCCCGGCGGCTGGGCGACCACCTCGTCGTGCTGCTCAACTCCGACCGCTCCGTGCGCCGCCTCAAGGGCCCCGAGCGGCCGGTCGTACCCCTGGCCGACCGCAGGCGCGTCCTGGAGGGCCTGGAGTGCGTCGACCACGTCGTCGTGCTGGACGACGACGAGCCCTCGGCCGCGGTGGCCGACCTGCGGCCCGACATCTGGGCCAAGGGCGGCGACTACACCCGGTCGAGCCTGCCCGAGGCGACCGTCGTGCACGCCTACGGCGGGCAGGTCGTGACCCTGCCCCAGCTCGACGGCCGCTCGACCACGGGGCTCGTCAGCCACGTCCGGGCGAGCGACCCCGCGAACGCCACCATCCCACCGACCATGAGGAGGTCATCATGACCGTGCCCACCACCACCAGCACCAGCACCAGCCCTGCCACCCGCCCCACCACCGGGTCCGCGCCTGCCCCTGCCACGGCCCCGCTCGCGCCCCGGTCCGTCGGCACCGTGCTCGTCACGGGCGGCTCGTCCGGTCTCGGCGCGGCCCTGGTCGACGCGGTGGCCGCCGCGGGCGGCACGCCCGCCGTCCTCGACGTGGCCGAACCCCGGGCCGACGTACCGTTCGCCGCGGCCGACCTCGCCGACCCGGGGGCCGCGCAGCGCGCCGTCGACGCTCTGGTCGACGAGGTCGGCCCGCCCGACGCCGTGGTGACCGCCGCCGGGATCGACGCGTGCGGACCCCTGCTGGAGATCGATCCCGGGGACTGGGAGCGCGTGATCCGCGTCAACCTCCTGGGCACCGTGGCGGTGGTCCGGGCCACCCTGCCGTACCTGGAGGAACGGCACGGCACGGTCGTCACCGTGGCCTCCACCCTCGCGCTGCGGGGTGCCGGCGACGCGACGGCCTACTGCGCGTCGAAGTGGGGCATCCGCGGGTTCAGCCAGGCGCTGGCGGCCGAGTACGCGGGCCGGGTCGGGGTGACCTGCCTGATCCCGGGCGGCATGCGCACACCGTTCTTCGACGGCCGGACCGAGCAGTACAAGCCCGGTCCGGACGCCGACCTGAACGACCCCGCGGCCACGGCCGGAGCCGCCCTCACCGCCCTCACCCAGCCGCCCGGGAGCGAGATCCGGGAGATGCTCGTCATGGCGTCGGGCGAGGCGTCCTGGCCGTGAGCGGACCGGTCACCGGGAGCACGGCATGACCGTCCTGGTGCTGCGCGCGCTCGGGCTGGGCGACGCCCTGACCGGCGTGGCCGCGCTCCGCGGGGTACGGCGGGCCTGGCCGGGACACCGGGTGGTGCTCGCGACCGGTCAGGGCATCGGCGACTGGCTGAGCGGCCTCGGCGTGATCGACGCGGTGCTGCCGACCCACGGCCTGGCGCGGCTGCCCTGGCCGTGGGCCGGGCCGGGCGGTGCCCAGGACGCCCCCGGCTGCCTCGCCGTCGACCTGCACGGCCGCGGGCCGGAGAGCCACCGCGTCCTGCAGGCGACGCGGCCGGACGCGCTCATCGCGTTCGACAACGCCGAGGCCGGGCACATCGGCCCCGACTGGGACGACGACGAGCACGAGGTGCTGCGCTGGTGCCGGCTGGTCCGGAGCGTCGGCGGGTCCTGCGGTCCGGACGACCTGCGCCTGCGCCGGCCCCACCCGCAGCCTCACCTGCCGGGCGGGCGCGGCGCCCCCGTGGTGGTGCACCCGGGCGCGGCCGCCGGGGCCCGGCGCTGGCCGGCGGCGCGCTGGGCCGAGGTCGTCGCCGCGCTCGCCGCACGCGGGCACGACGTCGTGCTGACCGGCTCGCCGCAGGAGCGGCTGCTCTGCCGGCGCGTGGCGGCCGCGGCGGACGCACCGGTCCGCGACCTCTCCGGGGGTCTCGCGCTGCCCGCCCTGGCGGACCTGGTCGCCACGGCGCGCCTGCTGGTCAGCACCGACACCGGTGTCGCTCACCTGGCCACGGCGTACGGCACGCCGTCCGTGACGCTGTTCGGCCCCACGCCGCCGGCCCTCTGGGGGCCGCTGATCGACCGGGACAGGCACGTCGTCCTCTGGCTCGACGACCCCGGCACCGCGCCGCGCGACGCGAACGCCGACCGCCTCGACCCGGCGCTCGCCCGCGTGACGGCCGCCGACGTCGTCGCCGGGTGCGAGGCGGCGCTCAGGCCGCGTCGCGCGAACGGGAGCGGAACCACTCCACCGTCCGTGCCAGCCCGTCCTGCCAGCTGACCTGCGGCTCCCAGCCCAGCTCCGCCCGCGCCAGGCCGATGTCGGGGCAGCGCATGCCCGGGTCGTCCGTCGGCCGCTCGACGTGCTCGATGCGCGACGCCGACCCGGTGGCGGCGAGCACGTCGTCGGCGATCCGGCGGACCGACAGCTCGTGCGGGTTGCCGAGGTTCATCGGGCCCGGGTGGCCGCTGCGCGCGAACGCCAGCAGTGCGGCCACGAGGTCGTCGACGTAGCACAGCGACCTGGTCTGGCTGCCGTCCCCGGCGACCGTCAGCGGTTCGCCGGCCAGCGCCTGCCGGATGAACGTGGGCACCACCCGGCCGTCGCGCTCGCGCATGCGGGGCCCGTAGGTGTTGAAGATCCGCACGATGCCGGTGTCGGTGCCGAGGGCACGCCGGTAACCCGCCGTGAGCGCCTCGCCGAACCGCTTGGACTCGTCGTACACGCTGCGCGGCCCCACGCTGCTCACGTTGCCCCAGTACCCCTCGTCCTGCGGATGGACCTGCGGGTCGCCGTACACCTCGGACGTCGAGGCGAGCACGAAGCGCGCGCCCTGGTCCTGCGCCAGGTCGAGGGCGGCACGCGTGCCCCGGGACCCGGCGTCCAGCGTCTCGAGCGGGTGCTCGAGGTAGTCGACGGGCGAGGCGGGGGACGCCAGGTGCAGCACCAGGTCCACCCCGGGCCGCACCGCGGCCCGGACGCCGCGGGAGGAGAGGCCCTCGGCGATGTCGCACTGCTCGAACCGGAACCGCTCGTGCGTCCGTACGGCCGCGAGGTTCTCGGTCCGTCCCGTCAGCAGGCTGTCCAGGCACACCACCTCCGCGCCGGAGTCCAGCAGCACCTCGCAGAGCCTGCTGCCCACGAACCCGGCACCGCCGGTGACGACGGCTCTCGTCACGTGTTCCCGGGGGTTCTCGCGCACGCCTTGGCTGCCCATCGGTCGTCCTCTCGCCGGACCCGGCAGCCTGGTCTCGACCACACGATCCACCGTGCACCCGAGCCGGTTCACTCGCAGCGGCGGACCCGGGAACGCTTCCTCGCGCCCGCCTCTCGCCTTTCTCCGGTTCTCGGTGCAGAGTGAAGGGGTGACGTCCGGCAACCCCGCCCACCCGGGCACCGGTACGGCACGCCGCCCACCCAGCACGAACGACGGGACGAGACGTGAACGGTTCGCGACCCACGGAGCAGGCCCTCGAGGCGGCGCTCGCACCGGGTCATCACGCCCCGGTCGGCCGGTACCGGCTCGACGTGGCCAGCGGGCGCTGGTCCTGGTCGGACGAGGTCTTCGTGATGCACGGCTTCAGCCCCGGCGAGATCGTGCCGACCACCGAGCTGATCCTCTCCCACAAGCACCCCGACGACCGGGACCGGGTGGACCACGTGCTGCGGGCGGCGGCGGCCACGGGCCGCCCCTTCAGCTCCGTGCACCGCATCGTCGACGCCCACGGCGCCAGCCGCACCCTCGCGGTGACGGGCCAGGCCCGGCGTGACCCGACGTCGGGCGTGGTGACGGAGCTGTACGGCTACTTCATCGACGTCACGGAGGCCAGTCGCGAGGACGCCCAGCGCGAGGCGACCGCCTCGATCCGGGCGGCCGCCGAGCACCGGGCCTCCATCGAGCAGGCCAAGGGCGCCATCATGGTCGCCTTCGGCATCACCGACGACGAGGCGTTCGACCGTCTGCGCACGGCCTCCAACCAGCTCAACGTGCCCGTGCGGGAACTGGCCACGTGGCTGGTCGACTGGCTGTCCGACCCGTCGTGGGCCGAGGCGCCCCGCGCGGAGGACATCACGGACTTCCTCGCCGCACCCGTACCTCCCGGCACGGCCGACGTCGTCGTCCGCCCGGAGCCCACGTCGGACGCCGTGGGCTGAGCCGCCGGGCACCCGGGCCGGCGTCCCGGGTGTGAGCGGGCACACCCCGGGCTACGTTGGCAGAGGTCCAGAAGCGGCCGACGCGACGTCCTGGCGAGGTGCCCCATGAAGGCCCTGTTCCTGAGCTGCACCCTGAAGTCCTCCCCCGCACCGTCGAACACAGAGGCGCTGGCCGCCGTCGTGGCGTCGGCCCTGCAGGAGCACGGCGTGGCCGTGGACCAGCTCCGGCTGGCCGACCTGAACGTCCCGCCCGGGGTGGTGACCGACCTCGGGGACGGCGACGACTGGCCGTCCGTCCACGACCGTCTGCTCGACGCGCAGATCCTCGTCGTCGTGACGCCCACCTGGCTCGGCCGGCCGTCGTCCGTGGCCCAGCGCATGCTGGAACGCATGGACGCGATGCTCTCCGAGACCTCCCCGGCGGGCACCCCCGTGGCGTACAACCGGGTCGCGGGCGTGGTGGTGACCGGCAACGAGGACGGCGCGCACCACGTGATCTCCGAGATCAGCGGGGCGCTGGGCGACATCGGGTACACCGTTCCCGGCCAGTCCTGGACCTACTGGAACCAGGGCCCCGGGCCCGGTCCCGACTATCCCGACACCGAGCACGGCCACGAGTGGTCCCACAGCACGGGGCGGCTCATGGCGCACAACCTCCACGCGGTCGCGTCGGCCCTGGCCGCGCACCCGGTGCCCCCGCAGCAGGACTGAGCCACGGTACGCGCGGCGCCTACAGGTCGGGCGACTCCTTGGTCCACCCCGCGCGGAGCCGCACCGTGACGGGCTCCTCGTCCGCCCGCACGTCGGCCACGTCGTCCCAGTCCACGAGGAACGTGCCGCGCATCCGACGGCGGACGAGCTGCGGGACGGGCCAGGGCGAGCGCACCTCCGTGCGCTCGTACCCGAGGAACGACCCCCCGCCGCGCGGGCTCACCAGCAGCCCGAGCAGGCGGGCGGCACCGACCGAGCCCCGGCTCGCGGTGTGCGCGCTCAGCGGGCGCTCCGGGTCCTCCCGGTCCTGCTCGTGCTCCTCCTCGTCGTCGTGCTCGTCGAGGATCTCCAGCGCGAACCGCGCGTCCACGACGACGCCGAGGGCCGTGCCGTCGGCGTCCAGGACCCGCGCGTCGAGCAGGTCGCCCACGTTCATCCGTCCGCCTCCGGGTCGTGGCGTCCGCCAGGGATCCGGCCCACGAGGTGCTCGCGGAGCCAGCGTTCCACCCAGTCGGCGTCGAGCCGGTCGGACGGCACCGTGAGCTCGATGGCCGTGCCGACGTGCCCGACGTCCGACCAGTCGATGCGGGGCAGCCGCGAGTCCGGGACCCGGCCGCCGAAGAGCCGCACGAGCAGCACCGGACCCACGAGGATGGCGCCCACGGAGGCCTCGGCACCGGCCCGGGCCTCCTGCCCGTCGGGCCCCGTCAGCTCCAGGTCGTCGACGGCGCGCACCGGCTCGCCGTCGGCGTCCAGCACCTGCCGGCTGAGCAGGTGCAGCCGGGCGTCGACGATCCGTTCGCGTGTCATGACCCCGCTCCCGTCGCGATCATCAGGGGGATGGCGGCCACGGCCGCCACGACCACGATCACCAGGTACACCGTGCCCAGCGCGTTGACCACGCGCCCGTTGACGTGCCGACCCATGTACTGCGGGTCGTTGGCCACCACCAGGATGGGCACGTACGTGAGCGGCAGCGCGACGGCGGAGAACACGACCGACATCTCGGTCACCGCGACGGGGTCCACGCTGGTCATCAGGATGCCCACGCCCAGCAGGATCGCCACGATCATCGTCACGTGGAACCGGGCCGCGCGGGCCGGCCTGCGGAACTTGCCCCACGACCAGCCCAGGTACTGGGCCAGGGAGTACCCGCTGGACAGCGCCGTCTCCAGCGCGGCCCCGAACGACGCGGCGACGATGCCGACGATGACCACGGCCAGGAGCATCACCCCGCCGGCCTGGGCCACCGGGAGCACGATCTGGGACAGCGACGACACCTCGATCCCCGCCGGGAGCAGCACGACGGCCGCGCACGCGGCGATCGTCACCGACAGGAGCCCGCCGAGCGGGAAGCCGATCAGCACGTTGGCCCGGTTGGTCGCCAGGTCCTTGGCCGTCCAGCGCTCCTCGACGGCACCCGAGGAGAAGAAGAACACCTCGTAGGGCGTCATCGCGGCGCCGAACAGCGCGACGGCGTAGTACCAGTAGGCCGGCGCGGGCTCCGTGGACGGTGGCGACGGCGGCACCGCCTGCCGCATCAGCTCCCCCCAGTCCGGGCCGAGCAGGAACAGCGCGACGGCGAACCCCACCAGCAGGAGCCCCATCAGCCCGGCCACGTTCTCCATCACCTGGAACTTCACGCGCCACAGCACGAGCCAGACCGCGAGGCCCGCCACGGGGATCCACAGCCGCGGCTCGACGCTGCTGGCGAGGTGGAGCGCGAGGGCGATGCCACCGATCTCGGCCGTCAGCGTGAGGAGGTTGATGGCGAAGGACGCGAGGAGGTTGGCGCCGGCCGCCCTCGGCCCGAGCCGCTCCCGGATGATCTCGAACGTCGCGCGGCCGCTCACGGCGGCCACCCGGCCGGCCATGCTGGCGAACAGGCAGATGCCGACCACGCCGAGCGCCACGACCCAGACGAGCGAGAGCCCGAACCGGGACCCGACGACGGCGTTGGTCACCAGGTCACCGATGTCGACGAAGCCACCGATGGCCGTGAGGACGCCGAGCGCGGCGCCGAGCACCTTCTTCACGGCCCACCCGCCTCGGCCAGGGCCTCGTCGACGCCCTCGGTCGCGGTCGCCAGGTCCGCGAGCAGCTCCTCGGCGGTGGCCGGCACGGCCGACGCCCCGTCGAGGCCGCCCCCGGACCGGGCCGCACCCCACTC
The DNA here is from genome assembly GCF_049532985.1 of Promicromonospora sp. MS192. Lineage (GTDB taxonomy): Bacteria > Actinomycetota > Actinomycetes > Actinomycetales > Cellulomonadaceae > Promicromonospora. The sequence continues at coordinate 3,670,709 of NZ_CP186693.1, forward strand.
CCGCGCGTGCACGACGACGTCCGTCACGTCACCCACCGCGGTCAGGCCCGTCGCCCGCTGGTCGCTCGAGGTCGCGTCGGGCGGGACCAGCGTGGTCAGTGCCATCTCCGCGTCGTCCAGCGCCCGGAGCTGGTCGAGCAGGGCGGTGTCGGCCACGGGCCCGGTCAGGCGCCCCTCGGACAGGAGCTCGACGGTGATCCGCGTGGTCTGCGCCGCCGAGCTCGCCTCGGACAGGGCGTCGGCGACGGCGGCGCTCGCCTGCCCGGGCTGCTGCTGACTGGCGACGGTGCACGCGGTGGTCCCGGCGAGCACGGCCACGACGGCGACGCCCCGCGCCACCATCCGCCACCCCGTCACCGTCATGACCTCGATGGTGCTCCGGAGCGGGGTCGCTCGCACGCCGGCGCAGCGACCCTGCGCACCGGGGACCCGGGTCACCGGGGTGCGAGCGCCTCGGTGGCGGGCCCTTCGAGCAGGGCTCCGTCGGCGGCGAACCGGGAGCCGTGCACGGGGCAGTCCCACGACTGCTCCTGGTCGTTCCACCGCACCACCCCGCCCAGGTGCGGGCACACGCGGGACACGCGCCGAGCCCCGGCGCGCTCGCCCGCGGGCCGGGTCACGGCGCACGCCCAGCCCTTGCTCTGCTCGGCGAACGTGGCCGCCGCCGCGGTGGTGGGCCGGGCCGGCCGGGCCCACGGTTCGAGGGCCGGTCCCCAGTCCTCCGGCTCGCCGAGCAGGCGGCCGGCGAGCGCGAGCCCGGCCGCCGCCGCCGTCGTCAGGCCCCACTTGGCGTAGCCGGTGGCCACGAGCACGCGGTCGTCGCCGGGCGTGACCGGTCCGACGAACGGGACACCGGTGTCGGTGCCGTAGTCCTGGGCGGCCCACGCGTGCCGCGCGCCGCCCACCGGCAGGTGCTCCCGCGTCCACGCGTCCAGGGCTGCCAGCCGGGCGGCGGGGTCCGGCTCCCGGCCTACGGTGTAGCCCTCCCCGCCCACCATGAGCAGCCCGCCGGCGGTGCGCAGCGAGCGGACCGGGGAGCCTGCCGTGATGGACATGGTGGCCCCGAACCCCGGCGGCAGGTCCTCGGGCCGCGCCACGTCCCACGTCGTGAGCAGGCTCCGGCCCGCGTGCAGCCGCAGGAACAGGCCGCCCAGCCGGCCGGGCGGCGTCCCCGTGGCCAGCACCACCCGGTCCGCGACGACCGTGCCACGGGTGGTGCGCAGCGCCACGCCGGACGACGTCCTGCGCACCTGCCGTACCCGCACGCCGTCGTGCAGCCGCACCCCGCGGGAGCGCAGGCGGGCGCGCAGTGCCGCGAGCGCCCGCAGGGGGTCCACCTGCCCCTGGTCGGGCAGGCGCACGGCGCCGTGGGTCGGTCCGGGGTAGGGCGGCCGGTCCTCCCAGTGCACGGGCAGCCCGCCGCGCAGACCGGCCGCGAGCACGTCGTCGAGCACGGCCGCCTGTTCGGGCGTGGTGGCGACGGTCAGGTCGTCGCGGTCCTCCACGGGGACGCCGAGGTCGCCGAGGGTGCGGCGCAGCCACGCGAGGCCGGCCTTGCCGGCCGCCAGGTAGTGGTGCAGCGTGTCGTCACCGTGGCGGGCGACCTCCGTGAGCCGGGTCCCCTGGAGCACCGAGAGCTTGCCGGTGGACCGGGCCGTCGTGGTCGTCGTGGGCGCGGTGCCGGCGTCGAGGACGACGACGTCGGCGCCGCCGTCGGCCAGCAGGTGCGCGGTGACGACGCCGGTGAGCCCGGCGCCGACCACGACCACGTCGGCGTGCAGCGGTCCGCGCGGAGGTTCGGCGGGGGCCGTGGTGTCCGCCGGTGCGCCGGTGGTCTCGCGGGTGCTGTCGCTCACGGTGCCTCCTCGTGCCGGGTGTGCGGCCTGTCGACCGTCTCAGGCTGGCACGCAGGCCGGGCACTCGCAGGTCGCCCGGGGAGGGCCGCACTGGCCGGCCGGGCGGGACGGGGCTACGGTGTGGGGTGGAGTCAAGCCACGGCGCCGCACCGCACAGACGGAGGCCCCCGATGGCACAGACGACCTTCACCACACCTCCCGACCAGATCGGTGACCTGGTCAAGCACCTGGCAGTCGGCACGCCCGTGCTGGCGGGGCAGTACCGGGTCGACCTGACGACCGGAACCTGGTGGTGGTCCGACGAGGTCTACCGGATGTACGGGTACCAGCCCGACGACGTCCAGCCGGGCCTGGCGGCGCTGCGCAGCCACCGGCACCCGGACGACCCGGACCGGGTGGTCCACGAGGCGGTCCGCTCCCTCCGTGCCGGCCGTCCCTTCACCTGCGCCCACCGCATCGTCGACGCGCACGGCCGGATCCGGACCCTGCTGGTGACCGGTCAGGCCGTGCGGTCCGAGCGCGGGCCGGACCTGGTGGGCCAGGTGGCCGACGTGACGCCCCTGCAGCGGGAGGCGGTATCACGGGAGGCCCGGCGCTCCGTGGACAGCGCGATGGCCTCGGCGGCCACGATCGAGCAGGCACGCGGCATCCTGATGGCCGTGCACGGCGTGGCCGAGGAGGAGGCGCTGACCATGCTCACGGAGCGGGCGAGCGCCGCCGGGACCGACCTGCGCACGACGGCGGCACACCTGCTCGCCGGCCTGTCCGGCACCGGCCTCGGCGCACCCGCGGCGAAGCACGTCCGCCGGATCCTGGCTGACGTCGCCCCGGAACGGAAGTCGCGGGTGCACGACCCGCTGCTCACCCGCCGGGTGGCGTGAGGCACGTGGCGAGGGCCCGGCCGGCCGTCAGGGTACGGCGCGGCCGGGCTGCTCGGCGCCGTCGAGGAGCGCCTGGGTGGCGCCGTCGAGGTTCTGGAGCAGCTTGTACACACCGCTCAGGAGCACGACGAGCCCGGCGAGGAAGGCCGCGATCCCGACGAGGGTGGCGATCGTCATGAGGCTGGTGGTACCGATCACGAAGAGCGCGGCCCCCAGGATCAGCCCGGCCAGGCCCGCGGTGATCGGGGCGGCGGAGTTGTGGGCACGGGTCAGCCGGGAGCCCGTGCCCGTGGTCTCGTCGGTCATGGGTGCCATGGTCGTGGATCGCGGGCGCCCCTGACCAGCAAACCCGGGGATCCGCACGAGCAGGTCAGCGCCGACCGCGCTCCGGTCTCAGGCGCTCGCCATCGAGTCCTGGCTGAAGGTGTTCCACCAGCGCCCGTCGCGCTCGACCCACAGCGAGCTGATGTACATCGCCTCCTTCTCCGGCCCGGTCGAGGGCTGGTAGTCGGCGCGGTAGCAGAGCAGCACCGAGTCCGGGGCGACGTCGATCAGCCGGGCCTCGCTGAGGGCGTACGACGTGACGGTCGGGCCGTCCGCGAGCTCGCCCACGTGCTCCGCCCGCGTGGCGAACCCCGAGGGGTAGACCCCGACGAAGTCCTCGGCGAGCAGCTCGCGGTCGGCGTCGCCGTCGCCGCGGGCGAGGGCGTCCCAGACCTGGGACTCGAGGTCCAGGAAGAACTGGATGGTGCGGTCTGGCATGTGGTTCGCTCCCGCGTGGTGTGGCCGGACGGACGGTGAACCGTCTCATGGTGCCTGGTCTCGCGGCGCACCGTCCGGCCGGTTCAGGAACTCACCACAGACCGCCCTTGCGCCGCCTGCTGGTGCCCCACACCCCCTTGATGAGGTGGCCCGGGGCCTCAGTAGGATCGCCGGGTGGAGACAACCCGGCTGATCGCACGCGTGGATGCCGAGTTCGCGCGCCTCGATCCGCCGTGGTGGCCGAATCCTCACGAGGACCGCGAGGCGACCGAGGAGGAGTACTCGCGGGTGACCGACCCGGGCAGGTACCGGGTCGTCGCGCTCCGTGCACGGGCATGGTCCCGGGTGCTCGGCACGGTGCCGGACATCGACGTCGAGCCCGTGGCCCCCGAGTCGCTCGGACCCGACCTCGACGGCGGGGTACGCCTGACGTCCCGCCGCCCCGGCACCCTCCCCCTCTTCTTCCTGGAGCGCGGTCCGACACCGGACAGCGACGTCCCGCTGGTCCGCATCGGCATGGCCGATCCGGACACGGAGCTCGAGCTCGTCCCCGACTGCGGCTGCGATGCGTGCGACCACGGCTCGGACGACCTGGTCCGGGGCCTCGACGAGGCCGTCGTCGAGGCGATGAGCGGCATCGTCCTCATGCTTGCTGGCACGTGGCGAGGTGTGTGGACGCCAGACGGCGGAGGTGTGGGTGGCGATCCGGGCCTGCCGGAGCTCGACCAGGTGCTGGCGTGGGGCCGGCGTCTGTCCCGGCAGGAGCACGTCTCGTTCCCGGAGGACGTCCGGGTGCTGGTCAACGACCCGTGGATGTGAGGCCGGCGGCGGGCCGCTCCTCCGTGTCGCGGCGCCACCCGGCCGGCCCTGCCCTACGCTGCCCGGCGTGACGTCCTCCGAGCACCTCGCGACCGCCCGTACCGACTACGACGCCATGGCGGAGGCCTACACCGCGTTCATCGGTGACGCGTTCACCGGCAGCCCGCTGAACCACGCGCTCGTCCAGACCTTCGCGGACCTGGTCCGGCAGGCAGGCGGCGGCGCCGTGGCCGACGTCGGCTGCGGGCCCGGGCACGTGACCGCGTACCTGCGCGACCGGGGCGTGGACGCCTTCGGCATCGACCTCTCGCCCCGGCTCGTCGCGACGGCCCGCGAGACCAACCCGGGTGTCCGGTTCGACGTCGGCGACATGGGGGCGCTCGACGTCGCCACCGGCAGCCTCGCCGGCGTGCTGGCGAACTACTCGATCATCCACACGCCCCCGGACCGGCTGCCCACGGTGCTCGGCGAGCTCGGCCGCGTGCTCGCGCCCGGCGGGCACCTGCTGGTCGCCTTCCAGGCCCTGCCGGACGCCGAGGGGACGGCCGAGGCCTTCGACCACAAGGTCTCCCCCGCCTGGCGGTACGCACCGGGCCACGTCACCGGCCTGCTCGGGCGGGCCGGGGTCCACGAGGTCGCCCGGCTCACGATCGCCGCGAGCGAGGACCCGGCACGCGGCTTCCCGCAGGCGCACGTCCTGCTGCGCAAGACGCCGGCCTGAACCTCAGGACCGGCCGTCGCGGCGTCGGCCCGGTGCAGGACCCTCCTCAACCGGAACGGCGGTGCGGCCGACGGGAGGAACCCGTCGACCGCACCGCCTGCGGTGCCGTGCGCCGTCAGGCGCCGGAACCCTCGGTGAACAGCCGGGGCAGGAAGTCGATGAGCGACTTCTGCCAGACGTCCCAGCTGTGCGGCCCCGGGACGATGGGCGCGAACTCGTGGTTCACCCCACGGCTCTCCATGGCCGCGATGAGCTGCAACGTCGCACCGTAGGTGAAGTCCTGCACGTCACCGGAGTAGACGCGCAGCAGCTTCGTGCCCTCGTTGATGGCCTCGACGTCGGCGTTGGCCGGCGGTGCACCGAACGCCGACATGGCGCCGATGTAGCCGAACTCGCCCGGGTGCGCCCAGAGCGTGCTGAGCGTGTGGCCCGACCCCATGGACAGGCCCGCCAGCGCGCGCTGGTCGCTCTCGGAGCTGATGTTGAACTGCTCCTCGGCGGCCGGCACGATCCGCGTCGTGATCTCCGTGGGGAAGTCCACGCCGTTGCCGTTGGCCATGACCACCACCATCGGCACGATGTTGCCGCGCAGGTAGTGGTTGTCGAGGATGCGCTGGACATACCCCACCTCGACCCAGTCGGTCCACGTCTGCCCGCCACCGTGCTGCAGGTAGAAGACCGGGTACTCCTCGGCACGGTCCGGGTCGTAGTCCGGGGGCGTCCACACGTACGCCGAGCGCTGTGTGCCGCCGCCCGCGGTGCTCTGGTAGCTCATGACGCTGACCTCGCCGCGCGCGTCGGCGGGCACCTGGGCCGTGTACTGGCCGCGGAGCGTGTCGCCCTCGACGGTGAAGGTGCTCCACGTCGGCTCCGAGAACACCGTCGTGGGGTTGTTCGCGTCCTTGCGGTCGACGCCGTCGACCACGAACTTGTAGTAGTACGACCCGCCCTCGACGGCCAGCGAGAGCCGCCACGACCCGTCGGCCTGCTTGACCATGTGGGTGCGCGGCCAGCTTCCGGCCGGGCCGAAGTTGCCCCAGACGGTCACGTTGTTCGCGTCGGCGTACTCGGGGCCGAGCTCGAAGGTGACCACGCCGTTCTCGTCGATCCACGGCGTCGGGGTCGTCCCCGCCGGCGGGAGCCGGTGCTCGACGAACGGCAGGTGCCCCTCGCTCGGGCCCTCGTCGTCGACGTCCTGGAAGACGCGCCCCGCGAAGTCGTGCAGGTTCTTCTGCCACGTGTCCCACGTGCCGCCCGTCTCCGGGTCCGACCCGTCGGACTGGAACTCGACGCCCGCCGTCGTCAGCCGTTCGGCCAGCGCGACCGTGTCGTCGTACGCGGCGTCGGTCACGTTGCCCGCGTACAGCCGGACGATGTCCGTCGCGTCGTTGATCTGCTTGGCCTTGCCCCGGGAGATCGGCTTGTCGTAACCGCCCGAGAACGAGCCGACGCCGGCGAACTCGCGCGGCTTGGCGACCACGGCGTCCACGGCCAGCTCCGCACCACGGCCGATGCCGGCGATCGCGCGGCCGGAGCCCTTGTCGGAGACGTTGAACGCACGCTCGACGGCGGGCAGCAGCTCCTTCGTCACACCGGCCGGGCCCGGCACGCTCGCGTCACCCATGACGACGACCATCGGCTCGGCGTCGCCGTCGAGCGTGAGGTTGTCCATGATCTGGCCGAGCCGGCCCAGCTCCACCCACTCGCGGTAGCTCTGCCCCTCGCCCTGCAGCAGGTACAGCACCGGGTACTGCTCGGCGCGGTCCGCGTCGTAGCCGGACGGCGTCCAGACGAGCGCTTCCTTGTCGCGCTTCGGTCCCTTGCCGTACTCGAGGGTCGTGAGCCGGCCGCCGTCGGCCACGTCGTCGAGCCACTCCGCGCCCGGTCCGGGGACGAACAGGGTGCTGTAGGTGGGCTTCGACGTCACCTCCTGCGGCGCGCCCGGGTTACGGAACGCGACCGCGTCCTGGTCCGCGGCGGGGCGCGCGGCGTACTGGTAGTAGTAGAGGCCGGGTTCGAGGGGGCCGAGGGTCGCGGTCAGGTTCGCCCCGCTGGCCCCCATGTTGAGGTCGGTCCATGCCTTGCCGGGGCCGAAGTTCCCCTGCACGGCGACGGGACCGTCGGCGATCCCGGTCGCCTCGGTCACGGCCGCGCGGGGCACCGTGAAGCGGTAGACGTCCGAGATCGGGTTGTTCGGCACCTCACCCACCCAGGGGTCGGGGCTCACCGCTTGCGCGGCAGCGGACGGCGCGACGAGCAGGCCGCTCGCCACCACGGCGCTCGCGGTGGCCGCCGCGAGCGCCTGTCGGCCCCGCCGGACGCGACGAGGGGGTCTTGCCTGAGATTCAATCGTCATTGACCTGCCTCTCGTTTGGAAAACGTTATCGACGTCGCGAGGGACGGCCCAGGCCGAGCTCGCGCACGGCCGGCACCCGGGCGGGCACCGGTGTCACGGTGGTTGGGTCAGGGGCGGGGTCCGCCCCGGGGTCGGGTCCGCCGCGGGAGCCCCAGCACGTCGGTTCGCCCGGTGGTGCGGGACGTCGGCGACGAACCGCCCGCTGGTGGCGTCCGGGTCGCGGTCGACGACAGGGCCGGTGCACGACGTGGCATCGCTGTTCCTCCTTGAACGGCGGACGAGCACGCCTGCACGGCGGCTCGCCAGCCCAGGTTAGCGATCGATTCCGACGTTGTAAACGGATCTCGCCAGGATCACCCGGAAGGTGGCCCAGAACCGCGCTGAGCAGCGGGAACACAGGTGTGTGCTGGCACGCAGTGTCATTCCGACGTTGTAAGCACCACGCCCTGCGGTCAACGGGGCGCCGTGCTGATCCCGTCGACGGCGAAGCACGCGCGAGGCATCGTGCGGCAGCGGTCTGCCAGGACCTCCCGGTCCCCGGCCTTCCCACGGCTCATTCGACCGCGTCGGCGAAGCGCGCCCGCGCGGCGACGGACAGCCGCTGCAGCTTCCGGTAGCTCTCGCTGCCCGGCACGGCGGTGTAGACGAACAGGTAGTGAGCCTGATCGGGGTCGACCAGGGACTGGCAGTGCAGCTCCAGGGCGCCGACCTCGGGATGCACGAGGTGCTTGACGTCGTGGGCGTGGACGCCGATCTCCTGGTCGTCCCACACCGCGCGGAGCTCCTCGCTCCGCTCCAGGAGCCGGCCGGCGAGCTGCGCGGCCCGGGATCCGGGGCCACGGAGCGTCGCGAGCCGGCGCAGGTCGGCGGCGATCATGCGGCTGAGGAGGGAGTGCTCCTCGGGGGCGTAGAGCCCTCGTGCGGCGGGGTCGGTGAACCAGCGGTAGCCGAGGCTCCGGGCCGGGCCGCTGTGGGCGGTCAGGTCACCGGTGAGGGCCACGCCCAGCGGCGTCTGCCGGAGCGTCTCGCCCAGCTCCGTGACGATCTCCGCGAACGTGTCGGTCAAGCGGTCGAAGACGCGCAGCAGGCCGGGACTGATGTGCTCGCCGGCCGGGCCGCGCGGCGGTGGGTTGTGCCCGGCCAGGCGGAACAGGTGGTCACGCTCGTCGAGGGAGAGGTGGAGCCCTTGCGCGATCGACGCCAGCATCTGCTCGGACGGACGGGGCCCACGCTCCCGTTCGAGCTGCATGTAGTAGTCGGTCGACATGTGGCACAGGAGGGCGACCTCCTCCCGGCGGAGCCCTGCGGCCCGTCGCCGCCGCCCCCGGGGCAGGCCGACGTCCTCCGGCTGGAGCGACTCCCGCCGACGGCGCAGGAAGTCGGCCAGCCCGGCCCGATCGACTGTCATCTCTCGTTTCTAGCAGTCGCGCACAGGGCTTTACCACGGATCGTCGATACCCCCGTAGCGGCGACCTGGACCGGAGCCCGGGACCCGGGCCTGGCACCCCAGCCTGGGATCGCCGACCCCCTGGTTGCCGTCCGCAGGCGTGGTCAGCCTGGACCCGAGCACGTGACCAGCGACCGACCAAGGAGCCACGATGGCCTTCACACCAGTGGGACGCGAGATCGACCGCATCGACGGCAGGCGCAAGGTCACCGGTGCCGCCGAGTACTCCGGTGACCACCCGGCCCCCGATCTCGCGCACGCCTACCTGATCACCAGCACCGTCGGGCGCGGCCGCATCCGCGCCATGGACACCGCCGCCGCGCTGGCCGCCCCGGGTGTCCTGGACGTGTACAGCCCGTTCCATCCTCTGCGGCAGTACGTGCTGCCCGGTCTGGGCGAGAGCTACGCGCCCCTCCAGGACGTGGACGTACGGTTCCACGGGCAGATCATCGCCATGGTCGTCGCCGAGAGCTTCGAGCAGGCCCGCGACGCCGCGGCGATGGTCACCACGACCTACGACGCCGAGCCGCCCCGCACCTCGCTCGACGACGAGCCCGGCACGCTGCCCGACGCGCCGGCCGGCGGGCGCCCGCCCCGGTCCACCACCCTCGCCGACGGCGTCGCCTCGATCGATGCGGCACTGGCCGCGAGCGACGTCGTCGTGCAGGCGGACTTCCACCAGGACTCGCAGCACCACGTCGCGATGGAACCCCACACCACTCTCGCCCGGTGGCAGGACGGCATCCTCACCGTGCACAGCGGCACGCAGGTGCCCCTCTTCGCCGTCATGCTGATCGCCGCCCGGCTCGGCATCGCGACCGACCGCGTGCGGGTCATGAGCAGGTACGTGGGAGGCGGTTTCGGCAGCAGGGTCCTGTCCTGGTACGACACCTCCCTCGCCGCGTCCGCGGCCGAGGTGCTGGACCGCCCTGTCCGGCTCGTCCTGACCCGGGAGCAGGTCTTCCAGGTCATCGGCCGGCGGGGCCGGATCAACCAGACGGTCAGGCTGGGCGCCCGGCGGGACGGTGTGCTGACCGCGGTCAGCCACGTGACCGACGCCGAGATGCCCGCCGTCGGCGGATGGCAGATGACCGCGGCGGAGTCCTCCACGGCGCTCGCCTACCGGACACCGAACCTGCATGTCGAGGACCGGCAGGTGACCCTCGACATGTCGCCGACCTGGGCGATGCGGGCACCCGACGAGGCCCCGGGGTCGTTCGCGCTGGAGACCGCGATGGACGAGCTCGCCGTGGCCACCGGCGTCGACCCGGTCGAGCTGCGGCTGCGCAACTACACCACCGTCGTGCCCGGCACCGACCGCCCCTGGACGAGCAAGCACCTCGACGAGTGCTACCGCGTGGGCGCCCGCCGCTTCGGCTGGTCGGCGCGGTCCGCCACGCCCCGCTCCCGCGTCGACGGGGACTGGCTGGTCGGCATGGGGATGGCGTCGGCCGTCTACCCGACGGACCGGCAGCCGGCCACCGTCCGGGTCCGCCTGCGGGCCGACAACACCGCCGTGGTGTCCACGGCGACGGTCGACCCGGGCACCGGCGCGGCCACCATGGTCTCGACCGTCGGCGCCCACGCCCTGGGGATCCCGATGCGCCGGATCGAGCTGGAGTACGGGGACTCGACGCTGCCGCAGGGCGGTTCGTCGGTGGGGTCCGGAGCCACCGCGAGCACCGCTCCGGCGGTCCAGGCCGCCGCCCGGGCCGCCGTCGACGAGCTGAAGCGGATCGCCGTGACCAGCCCGGGCTCGCCGTGGCACGGTGCCGACCCCGCCGCGCTGACCTACGAGCACGGTCGCCTGCGCTCGGCGGACCGGGCGATGACCTTCGGCCAGCTGCTCACCGCCGCCGGTGTCCCGGCGGCCGGGGGCGAGGGGACCCAGCAGCCGGGCGACGAGGCCACCCGGTACGCGGTCCACAGCTTCGGTGCGCACTTCTGCGAGGTGCGGGTCCACCGCTTCACCGGCGAACCGCGCGTCAGCCGGTTCACCACCGTGGTCGACGCCGGCCGCGTCGTGAACGCGAAGGCCGCCCGGAGCCAGCTCGTCGGTGGCGTCATCATGGGCATCGGGCACGCCCTGCTGGAGCACGACCCGGTCGAGCCGGCCACCGGCCGGCTGGCCGCCGGCAACCTCGCCGACTACATGGTCCCCGTCAACGCCGACATCCCCGACATCGACGTGCACTGGCTGGACCGGCCCGACCCCGTGCTCAGCGAGCTCGGCGTCAAGGGGCTCGGCGAGATCGGGACCGTCGCATCGGCCGCCGCGGTCGGCAACGCCGTCTTCAACGCCACCGGCAGACGGGTGCGCGACCTCCCCATCACCCTCGACAAGCTGCTGCGGGAGGACTAGGTCCGGCCTCGTCAGCCTGTGATCGCCAGGCCCTGGATGGGCCTCCGGCGTCCGGCAAGGATCGCGGCAGGGCGACGACGTGCGCGTCGCCTGCCCGTCGCCGGACGACCGAAAGGCATCTGTCATGCCCAGCTATCACGTCGGGACCACCACCTCCGCCGCACCCGGGACCGTGTGGCGCCTGCTGATCGACGGCCGCTCCTGGCCCCGGTGGTCATCGGGGCTGGACGAGCTCGTGGAGACCCGGTCCAGCGGGCTCGACCCGGAGGGCCGGGACGGCGTCGGGGCGGTGCGCGCCTTCCGCACGGGGCGCACCGTCGCGGCCGAACGGCTCGTCGAGCTGGTGGAGAACCGGAGCATGACGTACGAGGACGTCGTCAATCCTGCGCTGAGGGACTACCGCGCCGAGATCCAGCTCGAGCCGAACGCCGACGGCGGCACGGCCATCAGCTGGCGCGGCAGCTGGCGCGCCCGGCCGGGCGTCGGCTGGCTGATGCCGTTCATCCTGCCGGGTGTCATGCAGCGCATGGCCGACGACCTGTCCGCCTACGCCGCGCAGGTCGACCGCGAGGAGAGCCGCTGACGCGGTCGCAGCCTGGGATCGGCAGGTCCTGGATGTCTCCGGTCCCGCCGCCCAGTCTGGGTGCAGCGCCCGAGCCGGACAGCCCACCCGGACGGTGGGGGCGCTGCGCCACCACCCTGCCTCGCCGCCCCTCAGGAGAGACACGATGACATCAGACAACGATGCGGGACACGGCCGTTCAGGCGTGTCCCGGAGAAGCTTCCTGGGCGGCGGCCTCGTGGCCGCCGCCGTGACGCCGCTGCTGACCGGCCAGGCGGAGGTGGCCGAAGCCGCCTCGGTGACCACCGCGGACGGCGTCCACCAGGTGACCGTGCGCGCCGCCGTCAACGGCAGCCCCGTCACGGTGCGGGTGGACCCGCGGGCCACCCTGCTGGACACGCTGCGTGAGCGGCTGGACCTCAAGGGCACCAAGAAGGGCTGCGACCGGGGCCAGTGCGGTGCCTGCACCGTGCACGTGGACGGGCGGCGCGTGCTGTCCTGCCTCACCCTGGCCGCCACGGTCACCGGGCACGAGGTGACCACCATCGAGGGCCTGGCCGACGGCGACCGTCTGCACCCGATGCAGGAGGCCTTCGTCGAGCACGACGGCCTGCAGTGCGGCTTCTGCACCCCGGGCCAGATCATGTCGGCGGTCGCCCTGGTCGAGGACGAGGGCGGCGCGGACTCGGACGAGGAGATCCGGGAGCGCATGTCGGGCAACATCTGCCGGTGCTCGGCCTACCCGCGCATCGTCGACGCGATCCGGGACGCGCAGCAGGTGATGCGCTGATGCGGCCCTACACCTACGCCCAGCCGCGCTCGGTGCGCCAGGCCCTGCGCGACGCCGGGCCGGACACCGCGTTCCTGGCCGGTGGCACCACGCTGGTGGACCTGATGAAGCTCGAGGTGATGACGCCCGAGCACGTGGTGGACATCAACCAGCTCCCGCTGGACGGCATCACGCTGAACGGCAAGGGCCTGCACGTCGGCGCGCTGGAGCGGATGAGCGACGTCGCCGCCCACCCCGTGGTCCGTGAGCACTACCCGGTCATCGCCCAGGCGCTGGAGCTCAGCGCGTCGGGTCAGCTGCGCAACATGGCCACCATCGGCGGCAACCTGCTGCAGCGCACCCGCTGCGGGTACTTCCGGGACGTGTCCACCCCGTGCAACAAGCGCGAACCGGGCTCCGGCTGCTCGGCGCTGGAGGGCATCAACCGCGGCCACGCCGTCCTGGGCACCAGCGACGCCTGCATCGCCACCCACCCCAGCGACCTCGCCGTGCCGCTGGTGGCGCTGGGCACGACGGTGCACCTCGCCTCCCCGCGCGGCACCCGCAGCGTGCCGCTGGACACCTTCTACGCCCTGCCCGGCAGCACGCCCGACGTCGAGAACGTGCTGCGGCCGAACGAGCTCGTCACCGGCATCACGGTGCCCCGCTCCCCCTGGGCCGCGCGCTCCCTGTACGTGAAGGTCCGTGACCGGCAGTCCTACGAGTTCGCGCTCACCTCCGCCGCCGTCGCGCTCCAGCTGCGCGGCAGCACCATCGTGCAGGCCCGGATCGCGGCCGGCGGCGTGGGCACCCGGCCGTGGCGGCTGCCGGCGGTGGAGCACGCCCTGGCCGGCCGGCCCGCGACGTCCGCCACGTTCGAGGCAGCCGTCCGGCGTGCCGCGGACGGCGCCCGGCCGCGCGAGCACAACGCGTTCAAGCCCGCGCTGCTGCGCCGCACCCTGGTCCGGGCCCTGACCGAGCTCGTGGAGAGCCGATGAGCGGCCGGCCCGACGGCGCGAGGGCGGGTGACGGCCATGCTTGAGCTCGCCCCTGAGCTGCTCGGACGGGTCCGGCGCGGCACCCCGTTCGTGACTGCCACCGTGACCGGCGTGGCCGGTAGCGCCCCCCGGCAGCCCGGCTCGTCGCTCGTCGTGGACGCGGACGGCGCCGTGCTGGGCAACGTGTCCGGCGGGTGCGTCGACGCCGCCGTCCACGAGGCGTGCCAAGAGATGCTGGCCGGAGACCACGCCCCGCAGACCCTGCGGTTCGGGTACTCCGACGCCGACGCGATCGGCGTGGGCCTGACCTGCGGCGGCACCATCGAGCTGCTCCTGCGCCACCACGACCCGGCCGCCGGACCTGCCGCGGAGCGGGAGCTCGGACCGGCCCTCGCCGACGCCGCGGACGGCCGGGCGGTGGCCGTGGCCACGGTCGTGCACGGCCCGGACGCCCACCTCGGGCGGACCATCGTCGTACGGCCGGGCCGGCCGCCGCAGGGCTCCCTGGGCGACGAGCTGCTCGACCGGGTGGCCGAGGCCCGGGCCGCCGACCTGCTGCACGCCGGGCAGACCGGCACCGTCGAGGTCGGGGTGGCCGACAGCTACTGCCGTGAACCCATGACCCTGCTGGTGGAGTCCAGCGCCCCGCCCCCGCGGATGCTCGTCTTCGGCGCCATCGACCACGCCGCGGCCCTCGCCCGGCTCGGCACCTTCCTGGGCTACCGGACGACCGTCTGCGATGCCCGGGCCACGTTCGCCACCCCGGAACGGTTCCCGGACGCCGAGGTGGTCGTGGACTGGCCCCACCGCTACCTCCAGGCCCAGGCCGACGCCGGGCTCCTCGACGCCCGCACCGTCGTGTGCGTGCTGACCCACGACCCCAGGTTCGACCTCCCGCTCCTGACCGCCGCCCTGCGCATGCCGGTGGCCTACGTCGGCGCCATGGGCTCGCACCGCACCCACGAGGAACGCCTCGCCCGGCTCCGCGACGCCGGTCTGACCAGCGGCGAGCTCGACCGCCTGCACTCCCCCATCGGCCTCGACCTCGGTGCCCGCACCCCGCACGAGACCGCGCTGTCGATCGCCGCGGAGATCGTCGCCCACCGGCACGGCGGTACAGGGGCACCCCTGAGCACCGGCGTCCCCATCCACCGCAGTGCCCCGCCGGCCGGCGCACTCGCCCTCAGCAGCTGAAGGAGTCACGATGCCCCGTACCCCAGTCGGACGCGAGACCGACCGCGTCGACGGCAGACTGAAGGTCACCGGCGCGGCCGAGTACTCGGGTGACTACCGCGCCACCGACCTCGCCCACGCCCACCTCGTGACCAGCACCGTCGCACGAGGCACCATCACCGGGATCGACACGGCCGCCGCGCTCGCGGCGCCCGGTGTCCTGCGCGTGTACGCCGCACCGGAGCCTCGCCTCAACCTGTACCCGATCACCGGCCCGCTCGCCGGCTTCGTGGAGAACTACCTCCCCCTGAAGGACACGGAGATCCGGTTCCACGGACAGGCCGTCGCGATGGTCGTCGCCGAGACCCCCGAGCAGGCACGCGACGCCGCAGCGCTGATCACCACGACCTACGACACCCGCCCCCCGCGCACCTCCCTCGCGGACGAGCCCCACGTGCCGGCCGGCCCCACCCTCAGCGGGTCGCCGAGCAGCGTCGAGGTGCTGGCTCCCGGCGTCGGGTCGATCGACGACGCGCTCGCCGCCAGCGACGTCGTCGTCGAGGCCGAGTTCCACCAGAACATCCAGCACCACGTGGCCATGGAGCCCCACGCGATCCTCGCGGTCTGGGACGGCGACCGGGTCACGATCCACGCCGGCGCGCAGATCCCCGCGGCGTTCGCGCTCGGGATGTCCCAGCGGCTCGGGGTGCTGCCCCAGAACGTCCAGCTGATCAGCAAGTACGTGGGCGGTGCGTTCGGCGCCCGCGTCATCCTGTGGAGCGACACCCCGCTCCCCGCCGCCGCGGCCCGCGAGCTCGGCCGCCCCGTCCGGCTCGTCCTGACGCGCGAGCAGATGTTCACGCTCACCGGTCACCGTCCCGAGCTCACGCAGACCGTCCGGCTGGGCGCCTCCCGCGACGGCGTCCTGAACGCCGTCAGCCATCGGAGCGTCTCCGAGCGCCCGACCACCGTCGCCTTTCCCATGACGCCTGCCCACAACACCACGGACGCGCTGTACCGGACGCCCAACCTGCACGTCCACGCGGAGCTGGCCGTCCTGGACATCCCCGGGAGCCGCGCGATGCGCGGGCCCAACGAGGCTCCCGGGTCCTTCGCCCTGGAGACGGCCATGGACGAGCTGGCCGTCGCCACCGGCGTCGACCCGGTCGAGCTGCGGCTGCGCAACCACGCCACCGCACACCCGGTCTCCGGTCTGCCCTGGTCGAGCAAGCACCTCGAGGAGTGCTACCGCGTCGGGGCGGAACGCTTCGGCTGGTCCGCCCGCAGCGCCACGCCCCGGTCACGCGTCGACGGTCAGTGGCTGTACGGCACGGGCATGGCCGCAGCCATCTATCCGGCGCACCGCCGTCCCGCGAGCGTGCGGGTCCGGCTGCTCGACGACGACACCGCCGTGGTCTCGACCGGGATCTCGGACTTCGGCACGGGCGGGCAGACCATGGTCGCGGTCTCCGGCGCCGACGCCCTGGGGCTGCCGCTGGACCGCGTGACGCCCGAGATCGGCGACTCCCTGCTGCCTCAGGGCGCGCCCGCCGTGGGCTCCAGCGCCACGCACGCCACCGTGCCCCTGGTCGTGAACGCCGCCCGCGACGCGATCACCGAGCTCAAGCGGCTCGCCGTCACCGACGAGGCATCGCCCTGGCACGGCGCGAGCCCGGACGACCTGCGCTACGAGCGTGGGATCGTGCACGGCCTCGGCCGCTCGATGACCTTCGGTCGCCTGCTCAGGGCCGTGGGCTCGCCGGGCATCACCACGCTCGCCGAGTCGGCCGGCGACGCCGACCCGGGGTACGTGCACCACAGCTTCGGCGCCCACTTCTGCGAGGTCCGCGTCAACCGCTTCACCGGCGAGACCCGCGTCACCCGGTTCACGACGGTGGCCGACGTCGGCCGCGTGATCAACGCCAAGGCCGCCCGGAGCCAGCTCGTCGGCGGCGTCATCTTCGGCATCGGCCACGCCCTCCTGGAGGAGAACCACCTGGAGCTCACCACCGGACGCCTGACGAACAGCACCCTGGCCGACTACCTGGTGCCCGTGAACGCCGACGTGCCCGACATCGACGTGGTCATGCTCGACCGCCCCGATCCCGTCCTCACCGGACCGCTCGGCGACGGCAGCGAGGAGGTCGGGACCCGGAGCCTGGGCGCCCGGGGCCTGGGCGAGATCGGCACCGTGGGCTCGGCGGCCGCGATCGGCAACGCCGTCTACAACGCGACCGGTGTGCGGGTGCGCAACGTGCCCATCACGCCCGACAAGCTGATCTCGCTGTAGCGCTGCGGTGCCGGGCCACGAGCCCGGCACCGGAGCGACCCGTCAGCATCGACCGCAAGCGGGAAGGCCCGCCGCGCCTCGTCCCAGCTCGGCTCGCCGGGCAGGACGAGACTGCCGTCGAGCTGCTGGCTGGGGATGTGCGGCGCCTGGGCTCGCGTCGAAGCGGGACCCGACCACGTCACCGCAGCGGAGCGCCCGTTCCTAGGCCGACGGCTGCACCGATCGGCAGATCCCGCCGAGAACGAACGTGGTCCGGCGATCGTAGTCCGACCGGGACGGTCGGACGCCGTACTTGAGGGCGAGTGCGTTGTCGATCGTCAGCGCCTGGAAATCAGTCGGCGTGAACTCGCTGACCAGCACCCCCGCGGCATGTCCTTCCGCGACCAGGTGGTCATGAAAGGCGCCACCGGCGTGACACAGAGCCATGAGCTGCTCGGAGTCAGGAAATTCCTGCAGAAGAACGTCGTTGACCGCCGGCACCCGGTACTGGATGTCGCGAAGCGCGCCGACGTAGGAGCGGATTCGGGACCGGATCTCCACGACGGACCGCGCATCGTCGATCACTCTCCTCAGCTCGGCAGCGACGACGTCGTCGAGGACGGCGTCGATCAGCCCGACCCTCCCCCCGAACCTGTTGAAGATGGTCGCCTTGCTCACCTGCGCGGCTGCGGCGACCTCCTCGAGCGGTGCGGAGAGGCCCCGCTCCCGGAACACCTGCACCGCCGCGACACGGATCCGGTCGGCATTGCGGCGGGCATCGGTACGAAGGGTCACCACGACCGACCTCCTTGCTCGACGAGAGAACTTGACCAGTCAGGTCAACTTCGGTCACGATGCTATCGGACATGAAGTTGACCTAGCAGGTCAACTTCCGCACGAGGTTCCAGGCCAGCCGAACCACTGCCCGTGGAGCCGCACACGAAGGGACGCCCTCATGATCATCGTGACCGGAGCGACCGGCGCTCTCAACGGAGCAACGGTCGACCACCTCCTGAAGCGGGTTCCTCCGGCGCGCATCGGCGTCAGCGTCCGCAACCCCGACCGCGCGAAGCACCTGGCAGACCGAGGTGTCCGCGTGCGGCAGGGAAGCTATGACGATGCCGCGGCCCTGCGTCGTTCGTTCGCCGGCGCCGGGCAGGTGCTGCTCGTCTCCTCCAGCGACATCACCGCCGACGTCGTCACCCAGCACCGGACGGCGATCGATGCCGCCGTCGCCGCCGGGGCGCAACGAATCCTGTACACCAGCACCCACGGAACCGGCTTCGGCACTCCCTATCCTCCGCTCGCGATCCATGCCGCCGCAGAGCAGCACCTCGCAGCGTCAGGCGTCGCATGGACGGCGCTGCGCAACGGCTTCTACGGAGATCTCCGGCAGCTGCTCGGTCCGTGGCAGGAGACGGGGGTGATCGCCAAGCCCGCTGACGGTCCGTTCTCCTGGGTCGATCGGCGTGATGCCGCCGAGGCCGCCGCGGCAATCCTGACCAGCGACTCCCCGTTCGACGGGCCCGTCGACCTGACGCTGCCCTCACCCGTCACCCTCGAGGACTTCGCCTCGGCGGCGTCCGAGCTCACCGGCCGCGAGGTCCGTCGCATGGTCGTCGACGACGAGGAGTGGGTGGCCGACGAGATGGCGAACGGCGTTCCGGAGGCGGCCGCGCGCTTCACCCTGTCGATGTTCCAGGCGACACGGAGTGGTCACTTTGCTTCGTCCGACCCCACGCTCGTCCGGCTTCTCGGGCGGGCGCCGCGGAGCGTTGCCGATCAGCTGGCTGGTCGCGGCTAGGCGTCCGCACCTGCGGCGCTGAGCAAGCTCACAACGAGGCCGCCCAACGGACGCCGGACGTCCTGGGGGTGGGCTCGTCCTGGATCCGGTCGGGCGCCGGCGCCCACCTCGTCGAGAACGAACGTGCCGCCGAGGCCGACGGCCGGCCCGGGCTTGACCCTGACGCGACGTCATCGTTTGAAGTTGTCGCATGACACGGATCGGCGTCGACACCGGCACCCCGCACTCGGCCACGTTGGCTCTCACCCTCCTGTGGATCAGCGCGGCCGCTCTGCCCCTGCCAGGTCCCGGCCTCCGCCGGCTGGGCCGGGTATCACCCTGATGCGCATCTCAGAGCTGGCTCAGCTCGCCGGGGTAACGGTGCGAACCATCCGCTACTACCACCAGGCAGGCGTGCTGCCGGAGCCTCCGCGTCGGCCCAACGGGTACCGGGACTACACCGCGGACCACCTGGTGGCGGTGCTGAGGATCAACCAGCTGACCGACTCCGGCCTGACGCTGGCGCAGGCCGGAGTCGTGGCCGCCAGCTCTGGCTCCTCCGCCGACGAGGTGCTGGACGACGCGGACCGCGCCCTGGGAGTGAAGATCACGGCCCTGACCGAACAACGCGAACGGCTGGCCCAGGCACGTGCCGGACACCACGTGGGGCTCTCGACGGCGGCAGCCGCACTGAGCCTGACACCCGCCGACACCCCGGTCGCCATCGTGATCGCCCACCTCTACCGGGAGCACCCGCAGAGCGATGTTCTCGTCGAGGCGCTCCACGACCCGCAGAAGCGGTCGGTCCTGGCGTCCTTGCAGGAGCGCTTCGAGGCCATCGACGAGAGCACGACCGATGGCGAGCTCGATCAGCTCATGGCCCAGGCGCAGGCACAGTTCGCCGAGGCCCCCGACGGGATGCCGCCACTGACCGAAGAGCAGTTTCAGGTCCTCCTCGACCTGGCCGAGCACCAGCTGAACGACCGGCAGAAGAGCTTTCTACGAGGCCTGCGTCCCAGGCCGTCGCTCCACGACTGACCGCGGCTCTCCCGATCACCTGCTCGCCACAACACCAAGGAGTATCCATGCGCCTCTTCGACAACTTCCGAACAGTGCTGCGCGACAACTGGAATGCCTACCTGATTTCCAACCTCGTGGTCTACGGCACTCTCGTCATGGCGATGATCGCGACCGTCTATCTTCCCGGGCTCCGCGAATGGGGCATGGCGAATACCGAAGCCTTCTTGAGCTCGCCCGGGTCATCCGTGATCGTCGAGGCCTATGCCAGCGGCAGCGTCGTGAAGGCATCGCTGCTGACCTTTCTCGGTAACCTCCTGTTCGCCGCACTGGCGACGACGACGTTGCCCTCGCTCACCATCCCCTTCTTCGGTGTGCTCGCGACGCTCGGGCGCGCAGCATTCATCGGCATGCCGTATGCCCCGACAACACTCGAAGAGCTGGTAGTGGTCCTCGTCGCGTCGCCGGTGCTGCTGATCGAGTTCCAGGCCTACGTCCTGGCGATGCTGGGCTCCGTCATCCTCTGGCGCTCGACCTTCGGGTACCGGCGACGCAACCTGTCGTCGGCCTGGGACGGATACCTCGCAGGCATCAAGGACAACGTGCGGCTCTATCCGGCGATCATCACGTTGCTTCTTGGTATCGCGGTGATGGAAGCGCTCACGGCTCCGCTGCTGCGGTGAGCATCGGTGCGCCGCGACGACGGTCAGCCGTGTGGGTCAGACGTTGAAGCGTGTTATGTGGGCCTGACCTCGTGGTTCGCCGGTTGGCTTGGTGCCTTGGGGGAACTGTGGGGGAATCGGGCCGGGTGTGCCGCTGCCGCGAGGGCTGTGGCTGGGACTGCGACGGGCTGTCGTGATTCTCGATGAGCGGACTTGTGCCTGCTCCACTCTGAGGCTACCCGTTCGCCTCGATCAGGCAGGCGTCTGCTCCTCCAGGAACTTAACGGCAACGCCCCCTCACCAGCCCATGTCGCGCGCAACCTCCTCGCGCGCGGTGTCGATCTCGTCCTGCGTCGCACTGGTGACGTCGGTGTCCTGCTCAAACCGCGACAACAGGTCAACCAGCGCCTGTTTCTCCGCCGGATGCGAGATCGGCACGGCATCGAGATCGACCGACATGAGCCAGTCAAAGAGCACGACGGCATCGGCCCGCCAGAGGTTGAGACGAACCGTCGGAAAGTCAGGTCCCATGAACCCGCGCCGCCAGCCGCCAATCATGACTGCAGATCGGACGACTCTCCTCGCGCAGCAGCTACAGCGACACGGATGCGGTCAGCGAACGTTCGGGCGCCATAGCACCGGATCGTGAACTCGTACCCACTGGCACGCACGACGACAAGGCTGGTCACGAACCCCCGCTTGGTGGCGACCTCAGTGATGTCGACCAACGGGATGACGAAGTCAATCGGGCCATCGTGCATCGAACGGTTCATGTCGTTCGGGTGGAAGTGGTACTCGTTGGGTGTCAGCGTTGCCCGCCCTCCGACCCACAGCCCTTTGTAGATGGCGCGTGTCAGTGCCACCGCGGGCTCCACGAGCTTTCCCACTCCGGCCGCGCGAACGTTGAAGAGGGCGTTGGCGAGGCGGGAATCGATGGCATCGGCGATCACGACCACCGACAGTAGACCAGCGACAACTCACCGGACAGGATGAAGATCCGAGCAGGCGATCAGGCCGAACTACCCACTCACTACGCCGAGAGACTCGAACCCCTAGCCTTCTCCCGGTGAAGCGAGACTCTTCGACGTCCGCAGAGCAAGTAGACGAAGCGATCACGATCGCCCTGGTGAGCCCCAGAAACGGACAGCGCGGGTTCGATTCCCGTCACCCGCTCCACAGGGTCCGCCCCAGGTCAGAGAATGTTTCTCGAAGTTCCTCCGGCAGCTCCTGCCGCAGCTGCCGGACGCCGGGATCATTCCGACAGGCACGATCACTTGCCAGGACGCCCACGCCTGGCTCGACGCCAAAGCAGTCGTCCTCGGCGTCGGCTTTGATCGGAGCGTCGGCGGCGTGGCAACTGGCGACTACGCCGAGGCTCGAGCTTCCGCGCGCGAGCGGCTGGCGATCGTCGCCGATGAGGCCTGATCCCGCTGCCATCGCTAGTCGCCGAGGTGTGAGGTGAAGATCGGGTGATTCGCGCCATGTGCTGAACCCAAGCACCGCTGTCGGTGCAAGGATGCGCGATGTGCCTGGAGCGGCGCATCGGGTTTCTTGGGAGGGAATGGCATGGGATTTTGGGCTCGGTTCTTCGGCAAGAGTGAAACCACCATCAAGTTGCCGAAAAAACAACCGACGATCAAGCAACACTCCTCACCGCCGCGAGGTACCTCGACCCAGCGCTCCCCGCGACGCGCGGAATTCCTAAGCCGCGAGGATGAGGAACGCAGCTTCGTAATCGGTCCGGACGGAATGCCGAGCGGAAGGCTGAAGCGCATCGGCGATCGGCTCCTCATCGTGACCGACGATGGCGCAGGCACGGTGAATCCGAGGAGCGCGCGAATTTACTCGATGGGCATCTACTGCTTCGGCCTCCGCGGAACCGCCTATCAGGGTTCAGCGATCAAGCGTGGCGACTATCGCCTTGGCAAGTCCGTCCGACTGGTCCGCGAGCCCGACAACGAGCACGACCGCAACGCGGTGGCGGTGTACGCCGCAGGCACCGCCACGCGCGGCGGCTACGTCAACAAGATGAACGCCAAGCGCATCGCGGTTCGGCTCGACCGAGGCGAGGAACTATTGGCTATCAGCGTGCGAGGTGACGGACCGGGTAAGGAGGATCTACGGCCAGTCATCCTTGTAGCCTCGCCGCGGGTCATAGCGCACCTGACGCGGTGAAGGTCTGGGGCGCCCCTGACGCGGTCACGCGGACGCCGACAGTGGCTCGCCACGCAAGTGCGAAGTTTCAAGGTCTCGGCCCATCCCGCCAACTGCCCTGATAACAGCTTGCGGTTTCGCTTTGTCCGCTGGGGCCGCCCTCGACTCGGCGACCTCCAGCGCAGCGACAAAACGATCGAGAGCCGTCTCTGAGTTGGGCCAGAGGCCGGCTGCAGGAAGTCGATCACTCGTCAAGGAGCAACGACCCCCCGAAACGGCGCCCCGCCAGGCCGCGACCTTGCAAACATTGCCTGGTCAGCTCGCTGCGTTCTGGGAGGCCGGCTCCGCCTTACACATTGCGTCGGCCTCCCTCAAGACCAGGCGGTACGACGAGGCTCTCCACCACCTCGATCAGGCCCATCGCCTCGCGCCAGACTGGGCTACCAGCCAACCGCTGGGCGCCGCCACGATGTGGGCACTGCTCGACCGGGGCACGAGGCGACGTGGGCCCCAGTTCGCGGCACTCGCCAACGCCTTCGGCGCGCTCTAGCCACTCGCTACGACAAGCACGCCATGGTCTACCGCGCCGGCGCGGTACTGGCTGCAATCGTGGTCTGGCTTCGCAGCTGAGTCCTGGTCCACGACAACTGGGTACGCCCTGTGGGACGCTTCGGGTCCACGAAGGGAGCCAGAGTGCTTGAGAGGTTCGCCAAACGCTTCCAGGTCGAAGTCCCACCGGTGCCAACAGTCAGCGCTACTGAACTCCTGGGCAGGTCAGGTGGCACGACGATCCGTTCAGGGCTCTACCGGATCCATACACCTACCTCGGCGGCACGAGCCGACGCCCTGGTGCGCGCGGCCTACCCGGAGTTCACGACCACCATCTCGTGCTTCGGGCACGACTGGCTCGGGCGACAGTTCTCCCTAGATGCACGAAACGGGCCAGCGCGCGAACCGACCGTCCTCATGTTCGAGGTCGGGACTGGAGGGGCGCTTGAGATCCCCGTGCCGTTCTCGGACTTCCACGACATCGAGTTGGTGGACTACCCAAACGCAGCACTCGCCGCAGGCTTCTTCGACACGTGGCTGGAGTCAGGTCAGCCGTCTCCGTCGCCTGACCAGTGCATTGGGTACCGCATTCCCCTCTTCCTAGGCGGCGAGGACGACATCACGAACCTGGAGGTGACCGACCTCGACGTCTACTGGTCCACGTTCGGACAGATACGAGTGGGCTTGAGCAGCACCAGCGACAGAACAGCCGTGGCACCGGTCGACTTGAGAGACATGCCCTAAGCCCTAAGGTGCTGAGCCGCGGTCCATGAGCCAGCCGGAACTGGCAACATCCGTTAGCGGAGCGTCGAAGTGGTGTGCGCACCTGACCTGCACGGATATGTCTGCACACCCTGGTGTGCGGACATCTTGGTGTGCGCAGAGCGTGCGCTCACCAGTCATCCTCGACGCACGGATGTGTACTTGCGCTTAGGCCGCCAGGAAGTGGCAAACGGGTTGGAGTCCGGAAGCCCAGCCGCCGGGCCATGCCCACGCGCAAGCGTGCGCCGTTTTCCACGCGCTGACTGTTCCTGCCCGAGGGCTCAGAAGCGTTGCCGAAGGTCAACCGGCATTCGGCCTGGTCAGGCGACCAGGCCGAAACCCGGGTGATGCTCAGACGTTGAACCGGAACTCCACCACGTCCCCGTCCTGCATCACATAGTCCTTGCCCTCGATCCGCGCCTTCCCGGCCGCCTTCGCCGCCGCGACCGACCCGGCCTCGACCAGGTCCTCGAACGAGATGACCTCGGCCTTGATGAAGCCCCGCTCGAAGTCGGTGTGGATCACGCCGGCCGCCTGCGGTGCCGTCCAGCCCTTGTGGATGGTCCAGGCGCGGGCCTCCTTCGGGCCAGCCGTGAGGTAGGTCTGCAGACCGAGGGTCTCGAAGCCGACCTTCGCGAGCTGGTCCAGGCCCGACTCGTCCTGGCCGGTCTCGGCCAGCATCTCCGCGGCCTCCTCGGGCTCCAGCTCGACGAGCTCCGACTCGAACTTGGCGTCCAGGAAGATCGCCTGCGCGGGGGCGACCACCTTGCGCAGCGCCTCCTGCGAGGCGGCGTCCGCCAGGCCGGCGTCGTCGGTGTTGAAGACGTAGATGAACGGCTTGGCCGTCATGAGCTGCAGGCTCGCGATCTCGGCGAGGTCCAGGCCGGCGTCGGCAGCGCCCTGGTACAGCGTGATGCCCTTGTCCAGGATCTCCTGGGCCTTCTTCGCGGCCGCGTACAGGACGGGGTCGCCGCGCTTGATCTTGACCTCCTTCTCCATCCTCGGCAGCGCCTTCTCGAGGGTCTGGAGGTCGGCCAGGATCAGCTCGGTGGAGATGGTCTCGATGTCGCCGGGAGCATCGGCCGAGCCCTCGACACGCACCACGTCCGGGTCGTCGAAGGCACGCGTGACCTGGCAGATCGCGTCGGCCTCGCGGATGTTGGCGAGGAACTTGTTGCCCAGGCCCTCACCCTCGGACGCGCCCTTGACGATGCCCGCGATGTCCACGAACGACACCGTGGCCGGCAGGATCCGCTGGCTGTCGAAGATCTCGGCGAGCTTGTCCAGCCGCTCGTCGGGCAGCGAGACCACCCCCACGTTGGGCTCGATCGTGGCGAACGGGTAGTTCGCCGCGAGCACCTGGTTGCGGGTCAGAGCGTTGAAGAGGGTGGACTTGCCGACGTTGGGCAGGCCGACGATGCCGATAGTGAGAGCCACGTCGCGCAAGTTTACGTGGACTCGGGCGACGGGGCGGCGCCCGTGTCGATGAGGTCCAGGTCCCGCGTGGCGAACGAATGGTGCTCCCACTCCTCGGACAGCACCACCCCGATGCACTTGCCGACGGTGAACGGCTCCGACTGGTCCATCCACGGCGGCGGCGCGGCCGGGCTGCCGGCCTCTTCGGGCGTGAGCGCGGCGAGGACGTCGCGGACCTCCTGCACCCGCTGCCGCCTCACCTCGAGCACCTCGTCGTACGACGGCGCAGCGGCAGGGTCGATCCCGATCGAACCCGCCCGCGACGAGAACTGCGAGTGCGGAACGCCGGCCGGCCAGAACACGTCGGCGTCCCGCCTGCCCTGCGCACCCCAGCGCAGCCAGCCGTCCGTGCAGCACACGAGGTGACGCAGGGTCTGCGCGAACGACCACTCGTCGTCGACCGACACGTCCACCGTGCCCGCCGGCATCGACGCGACCCGCTCGTACGTGGACTCCCACATCTGGGCATAGGCGTCCAGGGCCGCGCGGAGCCCGGCCACGGTGCGGTCCTGGAGCAGGGCACGCTCCGGATGGCGTCTGTTCAGCTCGGCCTCGACCAGCGGCGCCACCTCCACGCCGTTGACCCGCAGCCCGTAGATCGCCCCGTCGATGTCGGCGTCGACGAGCTCCACGCCGCGCATCCGGACGCCGTTGAGCACGGCCTCACGGAACTGGGCACCGCTCATGTCGACGTCACGGAAGTGGGCCCCGCGCAGGTCCTCGCCCTCGATGTGCCTCATGACACGGACGCTACGCCGGACCACTGACACACCGTGGCCCGGCAGCGACCGTCAGGGGAACGACTGGACCTGCTGGAGCAGCTCCGGCAGGCGCCTGTCGTACACGCGGGCCCCGAACCGCACCCCGAGAACGAGCATCAGCGCCCCGTAGAGCACGCCCAGCACCAGCGTGGCGACACCCCACACCGCGCCGCCCAGCACCAGCGCCGCGATCCCCACCGCGAGCACGGGGACGGACAGCCCCAGGGTGATCACGAACCCGAGACCCTGGGAGACCAGCGTGGCGACCGCAGCTCCCTGCGGGGACTTGAGCGGGCTCTCCCCCGGCTTGGCCACCGGGTACACGAGCCGCGCCGAGACCGCGCACGACACCGCGGTACTGACCAGCAGGAGCCCGAGGGCCAGCCCCAGCAGAGGCAGCAGAAGGTGCCAGGAGTCGGCCACCCAGACGGTGGCCACCACGGTGATCGCCGCGACCAGCGGGGCCACCAGCAGCATCGGGATGGCCCGGCCCCAGCGGTCCGCCTTGCCGTCCACGCCCGCGGCGACGTGCAGCGCGAACGCGGTGTAGTCGTAGCCGATGTCGTTCGAGATGCTGAAGCCGAGGATCCACGCCACGAACGGGCCGGTGGCCAGCAGCATGAAGTAGTTGCCGGTGCTCTGCGTGGTGAAGTAGATGATGACCGGCAGCAGCGGCACGACGGCGATGGACCCGGAGTAGCGCGGGTCGCGCAGCCAGTAGGTGGCGGTGCGCGCGGCGACGCCCCAGGTGGGCGAGAACCGCACCAGGCCGAACGCGCCCAGGCCCTTCGCCCGGCCGCCCCCGCCGTCTCCGACGGGCGGGCTGACCAGGGCCCGGCCCAGCGCCCGGTCCCAGACCAACCAGCCCAGGGCGATGGTGCCGAGCGCCACGGCGAGCCGACCGGCCAGGCCGAGCCAGTCGCCGTCGTGCGCCGTGCTCGCCAGCGACCACGCCGCGCCGAACGGCGTCCAGCCGACGACGCCGGCCGCCTGCTCGAACATCGGCCGGAGCTGGTCGCCGACGCTGCCGTCGACCGAGACCTCGAACCCGTTGGAGAGCGACGAGATGAGCGGGCCGATCATCACGACCAGCACCAGCGCGACGATCGTGACGACCTCGCGATAGCGCCGCGACTCCAGCACGGGTGCGAGCGCCGTCGTGATGGCCCGGGACCCGATGACGCACGTGGCCACCCCCAGCACCGCGCCGACGAGTGCGACCAGGAGCACGCCCGGTTCCAGCACCCAGGCGAAGGCGGTGCCCAGCGCGAGGAGCACCGTGGCGAACCCCGGCACCGAGATCAGCCCCGCGACGGCCAGGCCCGCCACGAGGGTGCGCCGCGGGATGGCGAAGGTGGTGAACCGGTGGGGGTCCAGGGTCGCGTCCACACCGAAGGCGAAGATCGGGATGATCCACCAGCCCAGCACCGTGAGCGCCCCGCCCAGCGTGATGGCCAGACCGGCCCAGGCCGGGTCCTCCAGGAAGGCCAGCCCGCCCACGAGCGCCAGCAGGGTGCCGACGACGCCCAGCGCGTACAGCGACGCGATGATCAGGCCGATCGTCTGCCACACGCTCTTGCGGAACGTGTTGCCCATGAGGGTCAGCTTGAGGGTCAGGAACCGCGCAACCACGAGAGTCCCTCCGAGTGCTGCCGGCCGCCGACGAGGTCCACGAACCGGTCCTCCAGGGTCTGCTCGCCGCGCACCTCGTCCACGGTGCCCGCGGCCAGCACGTGCCCGCCGGCCAGCACGGCGACGTGGTCGCACATGCGCTGCACCAGGTCCATGACGTGGCTGGAGACGATCACGGTGCCGCCGTTCGCCACGTAGCCCTTGAGGATGTCGCGGATGTTGGCGGCGCTGACCGGGTCGACCGCCTCAAACGGCTCGTCGAGCACCAGGGTGCGCGGGGCGTGGATCATCGCGCTGCCCAGGGCGATCTTCTTGGTCATGCCGGCCGAGTAGTCCACGACGAACGTGTCCGCGTCGCCGGCCAGGTCGAACGCCTGCAGCAGGTCGGCGGTGCGCTCGACGACCGTCTCCTTGTCCATCCCCCGCAGCATCCCGGCGTAGGTCAGGAGCTGACGGCCGGTCAGGCGGTCGAACAGGCGCACGCCGTCGGGCAGGATGCCGAGCGTGGCCTTGGCCTCGTCGGGGCGTGCCCACAGGTCCACGCCGTGCACCCAGGCCGAGCCGAAGTCCGGCCGCAGCAGGCCGGTCGCCATGGAGAGCATCGTGGTCTTGCCCGCGCCGTTGGGGCCGACCAGGCCGTAGAACGACCCCGCGGGCACGTCCAGGTCGACGCCGGAGACGGCGATCTTCTGGCCGAACCGCTTCCAGAGGCCGCGCACGCTGAGCGCCGCGGTCGGGTCGTGCGGGGGAGGTTCGGGAGCGCCCTGGGTCCCTGTGCTGCCCGGAGGTGCGGGGATCGTCATGGCACCCAACGTAGCGGGGACCTCGGACATCGTGGATCCGACGCGGGGATGAGTGCGGGCGAGAAACCAGGTCCACCTGTGGACGGAGTATCCGGCGGCCGCGGGCCGCCAACCACAAACCGGGCGATTCCGGCCGCCCGGGGTGTCAGCGTGCCGGAGTGTCGGTGGCTCGTGGCAGCCTGTCGCTCATGGACATCGCCGCAACGATTCTGCTGGCCCTCGGCGCCCTCCTCGTGGGCGCACTGCTGGGGTGGCTCGGTCATGCGCAGCGCATCGCGCCCGCCCAGCGCGAGGCCGACCTGGAGACCGCGCGCCTGCGTGCCCAGGCCGAGTCCGCCGCGGCGCAGATCGCCGCCGCGCACGAGCGGGCCGAGGAACAGGTCGCCGCAGCACGCGAGCGTGCCGCCGAGCAGATCGCCGCGGCGCGCACCGAGCAGGAGAACGCCCGGCGGCAGTTCCAGGCGCTCGCCGGGGATGCGCTGGACGCCAACAGCAAGCGCTTCCTGGAGCTCGCCGAGGAGCGGCTCAAGCGGTCGGCGTCGGCCGGCGAGCAGGCGCTCGCGCAGCGGGAGGCGGCCGTGAAGTCGCTGGTCGACCCGCTGACCAAGGCCGTGGAGCTCGTACGCACCGAGGTGCTCCAGGCGGAGAAGGCGCGGATCGAGGGGCAGGGCGCGCTCGTGGAGCAGATGCGCAACGTCGCCGAGGTGTCGGCGGACCTGCGCAACGGCACCGCCGACCTGGTCACGGCACTGCGCTCCTCGCAGACCCGCGGGGCGTGGGGCGAGCTCCAGCTCCGCAAGGTGGTCGAGTCCGCGGGCATGATCAACCGCGTCGACTTCACCGAGCAGGCCCAGGTGACCAGCGAGGACGGCACGCTCCGTCCGGACATGGTGATCAACCTCGCGGGCGGCAAGCGGGTGGTGGTCGACTCCAAGGTGGCCTTCCTCGGCTTCCTGGAGGCCCAGCAGTCGGACGACGCCGCCTACCGCGAGCAGCGGCTCGACGCCCACGTGCGGCACATGCGCAAGCACGTGGACGACCTGGCCGCCAAGAAGTACTGGAACCAGTTCGAGCCGGCGCCCGAGTTCGTCGTCATGTTCGTGCCCGCCGAGGCGTTCCTGTCGGCGTCGCTGGAGCGGTCGCCGGAGCTGCTGGAGTACGCGGCGCAGAAGAACGTCATCATCGCGACGCCCACCACGATGCTCGCGCTGCTGCGCACGGTCGCGTACGCCTGGCGGCAGGAGTCGCTCGCGGAGAACGCGCAGAAGGTGCTCAGCGTCGGCAAGGAGCTGTACGCGCGTCTGGTCACCATGACGGGCCACGTCACCCGGACCGGCCGCGCGCTGGAGACGGCGACGAAGAGCTACAACCAGATGATCGGCTCGCTGGAGCGCAACGTGCTCACCTCCGCGCGGCGCATGGTCGAGCTCGACGTGGTGGACGAGCGGGACAGCGTGGAGGAGCTCAAGGGGGTCGAGGAGGTGCCCCGTCCCATCACCAAGTCCGAGCTGCTGGCCGCGGACGAGGGCGGGATCGTCGCGATCGACCGCGCTCAGGAGGCGGACGGCATCCTGGTGCAGGAGCTGGAGGTCACGGAGCTCGCCGTGACCGACAAGCGCGCGCTGGAGGCGGTCGAGAAGGCGTCGACCGACACCGGCCCCGCCCCCGCCGTCGGCCAGGCTGGCTGACACGGCGACGGCCACGGCCACGGCCACGGCCAGAACCGTCGGTAGAACGTCAGGAGGTCGGCAACCCGGGTTGCCGACCTCCTGACGTTCTACCGGCCACGCGCGGCCCCCACAGACCAACCCGGTCCCGGGAGCGGCGGGCGGTCTCAGGCCAGCGGGAGCTCCGTGCGGGTCTCGCGGCGGGGCCGCTTGGGCTCCTCGCCCGCGGCCTTGAGGCCCGCGCGCAGCTCGCGCGGCAGCGAAAACATCAGGTCCTCGGTGGCCGTCCGCACCTCGTCCACGTGGCCGAAGCCGTGGTCGGCGAGGTGGGCGATGACGTCCTGCACGAGGATCTCGGGCACCGAGGCACCCGAGGTCACGCCGACCGTCGTGACGCCCTCCAGCCACTCGTCCTTGATCTCGGTCTTGCGGTCCACGCGGTAGGACGCCTTGGCGCCCGACTGGAGCGCGACCTCGACGAGCCGCACCGAGTTGGACGAGTTCGCGGAACCGACCACGATCACCAGGTCGCACTCGGGCGCCAGCTTCTTCACCGCGACCTGGCGGTTCTGCGTGGCATAGCAGATGTCGTCGCTGGGCGGGTCCTGCAGGGACGGGAACTTCTCGCGCAGCCGGCGCACGGTCTCCATGGTCTCGTCCACCGAGAGCGTGGTCTGCGAGATCCACACGACCTTCGCCGGGTCGCGCACCACGACCTGGTCCACCTCGTCGGGCGAGTTGACGACCTGCACGTGCTCGGGTGCCTCGCCGGCGGTGCCCTCGA
Source organism: Promicromonospora sp. MS192 (assembly GCF_049532985.1). Classification (GTDB taxonomy): domain Bacteria; phylum Actinomycetota; class Actinomycetes; order Actinomycetales; family Cellulomonadaceae; genus Promicromonospora. The sequence continues at coordinate 3,701,734 of NZ_CP186693.1, forward strand.
CCTCCTCGTGACCGGTGTGACCGATCAGCAGGATGTCGTAGTCGTCCTTGGCGAAGCGGACCGCTTCCTTGTGCACCTTGGTGACCAGGGGGCAGGTCGCGTCGATCGTCTCCAGGCTGCGGGCCTCGGCGGAGGCGCGGACCGCCGGCGAGACGCCGTGCGCGGAGAACACGAGCCGGGCACCCTCGGGCACCTCGTCGGTCTCGTTGACGAAGATGGCGCCGCGCTCGCGCAGCGTCTCCACCACATGCTTGTTGTGCACGATCTCCTTGCGGACGTACACCGGCGTGCCGTACGTCTCCAGGGCCTTCTCGACGGCGACGACCGCGCGGTCCACTCCGGCGCAATAACCACGCGGCGCAGCCAGCAGGACGCGCTTGGTCTGGGTCTCAGCAGGACGCTCAGGGCTCGTGACGCTCACGGTCGCCAGTCTAGGGGCGGTGTGCGGAGGGCTTGTGTCGGTGGTGGGTGGCAGGGTTGGACACGTGACGGAACCCACCCTGCGGCCCCAGCCCACCGAGCTCCCCGTGAAGGCACTCGACACCACGGCCACCAGCCCGTGGCCGGTCCGCGTGCTGTCGGAGAAGATCAGGGGCTACATCGACAAGATGCCGCCCGTCTGGGTCGAGGGCCAGGTGGTGCAGTTCAACCACCGTCCGGGCTCCGGCATGCAGTGGCTGACCCTCCGCGACACGGATGCGGACGCCTCCCTGCCGGTGACGATCTTCTCCCGTGTGCTCGGCATGCTGCCGCAGCCGCCCGCCGAGGGCGACCACGTCGTCGTGCACGCCAAGCCGGTGTTCTGGACCAAGCGCGGCACGCTGCAGATGCAGGCCAGCGAGATCAAGGCCGTCGGCGTCGGTGAGCTGCTCGCCCGGATCGAAGCGCTCAAGAAGGTCCTCGCGGCGGAGGGCCTGTTCGACCTCGACCGCAAGCGCCGCCTGCCGTTCCTGCCCGCCGTGGTGGGGCTGGTGTGCGGTCGCGAGTCGAAGGCGGAGCACGACGTCGTGGTGAACGCCCGGGCCCGCTGGCCGCAGGTGCGGTTCGAGATCCGCGAGGTCGCCGTGCAGGGCGTCAACGCGGTGCGCGAGGTGTCGGCCGCGATCGCGGAGCTCGACCAGGACCCGGCGGTGGACGTCATCGTCGTCGCCCGCGGCGGCGGCTCGGTCGAGGACCTGCTGCCGTTCAGCAACGAGTCGCTGGTGCGCGCCGTCGCGCAGGCCCGTACGCCGCTGGTCAGCGCGATCGGGCACGAGACGGACGCCCCGCTGCTCGACCTGGTCGCCGACTACCGCGCCTCGACCCCCACCGACGCCGCGAAGCGCATCGTGCCCGACGTCTCGGAGGAACGGCTCCGGCTCACCCAGGCCCGCAGCCGCATGCGCGGCGCGGTCACGGCGATGCTGGACCGGGAGCAGCACGGCCTCGACGGCGTCCGCTCCCGCCCTGTGCTGGCCGCACCGCAGACCATGCTGGAGTCGCGCGAGCGCGACGTGGTCCAGGCGCTCCGGCACAGCCGCCACGCGCTCAACTCCCTGCTGCTGCAGGCGAGCGGTGAGATCGGCCGGCTCGGCGCCCAGGTCAGGGCGCTCTCCCCCGCCTCCACGCTGGAGCGCGGCTACGCCGTCGTCCAGCGCTCGGACGGCCACGTGGTCCGGCGGCCGGACGACGTCGAGGTCGGCGCCGATCTGCACGTACGCCTGGCGGAGGGAGCACTGGACGCGAGGGTCACGGCCAAGCCCTAGGGCTGCGGGACGGCACCCGAAAGTCTTTCCGGATAACGGCCAGAACCTGACCGCTACCCGCGACACAGTAGGTGTCATGACCGAGAACACCGCCCTCGTCCCCTTCCGCATCGACGTGCCGCAGGCCGACCTCGACGACCTGCACGACCGGCTCGCGCGCACCCGCTGGCCGCTCCCCGTCCCCGGCCGCGAGGACCGGACGGACTTCAGCCGCGGCATCCCGCAGGCGTACCTGCGGGACCTCGCCGGGTACTGGCGCGACGGCTTCGACTGGCGTGCCCAGGAGGCGCGGCTCAACGAGTGGGAGCAGTACACGACCGTCGTCGACGGGCAGACGTTTCACGTGGTGCACGTGCGCTCGGCGAACCCGCAGGCCACGCCGCTGATCCTGAACCACGGCTGGCCGGGCTCGTTCGTCGAGTACCAGCGGCTGGTCCCGCTGCTGACCGACGCGTTCCACGTGGTCATCCCGTCGCTGCCCGGGTTCGGGTTCTCCACGCCGCTGTCCGGCACGGGCTGGGAGCTGGCGCGGACCACCGCGGCGTACGCCGAGATCATGACCCGGCTCGGGTACGAGCGGTTCGCCGCGCACGGCACCGACATCGGGGCCGGGACCGCCGGACGCCTCGCGGCGCTCTACCCGGACCGCGTGATCGGCACCCACACCGGCAGCGACGGCCGGGCACTGGCGATGGTCGGCGACAAGTTCCCCTACCCGGAGGGGCTGACCCAGGACGAGATCGCCCAGATCGAGGCGGTCCGCGCCACCGACCAGGCCGAGCGGGGCTACTTCGAGATGCAGAACCACCGGCCCGACACGATCGGGCCCGCGCTCACCGACTCCCCCGTCGCCCAGCTCTCCTGGATCGCCGAGAAGTTCCAGACCTGGACCAACGGCGCCCACGCCACCCCGGACGAGGCGGTGGACCGCGACCAGCTCCTGACCAACGTCAGCCTCTACTGGTTCACGCGCAGCGGGGCGTCGAGCGCGCAGTTCTACTACGAGTCCGAGCACTCGGGGCTCGGCTGGGTCGCGCCGTCGAACGTGCCCGCCGGCTGGGCCGTGTTCGACACGCACCCGCTCGTGCGCCGCGCGCTGGACCCGTGGAACGCGATGAGCCACTTCAGCGAGTTCACCGAGGGCGGCCACTTCCCGGCGATGGAGGAGCCGGCGCTCCTGGCGGCCGACATCCGCGGCTTCTTCGGCGGCCTGCCGTCCGCGTGAGCGTTCCGGTCAGGAGCGGCGGGCGACGAAGACCCACTCCAGGCCGGGACGGTCCGGGGCGTCCAGCACCTCCTCGACCACGAAGCCGGCGGCGGCCAGCGACTCCTCGATCTCGTCCCGCTCGCGGAACCGCAGGGTCGAGACCGAAGTGACCACGTCGCCGTCGGGCAGCAGGCCGGGCGGGAAGCGGTACGTGCCCTGGAAGGTGACCAGCGGGAGGTCCACCTCCAGGAGGTCGTTCCACGTCTCGACCTCGCCGACACCGGGGATGACCCGGCGGGCCGACCGGTGCTCGCGCGTCCAGCCGAGCCAGGCCTGCCGTTCCGGCACCCGCGTCTCGAACACGAGGACGCCGCCGGGCCGGAGTGCGGCGTGGATCGCGGTCAGGGCCCGAGCCCAGTCCTCGTCCCCCGTGAACACCTGCGCCACGTTCCCGGTCATGGTGGCGAGGTCGGCCGCGAGACCGAGGGCCCCGACGGTGTCGGCACCGCCCTCGACCCACCTGACCGCCTCGGCGCCCGGCTTGCCCCGGGCCACCTCCAGGGACGCCGCGGCCGGGTCGACGCCGGTCACCTCCAGCCCTCGCGCGGCGAGCAGCAGGGCCAGCACGCCGGTGCCGCAGCCGACGTCGAGCACCGTCCGCGCACCGAGCCGCTCGGCGAGGCCGACGTAGAGGTCGAGGTCGCCACGGTCGTCGTCGAACGCGTCGTAGAGCCGGGCGAGGCGGGGATCCACGAAGATCGGGTCGGGTGTGGTCATGACCACCATGTTCACCCGTCGCTGGACCGACCCCAAGACCATTTCGTCACGTACCGTCGTCGGGTCGGGCCGAGGAGCCGGGCTAAGGAGCGCACGATGACGAGTGATGTGGGCACGCTGGACGACGCAGCGGAGGCGTTCGGGGTTGCCCGGCGCCGCCTGTTCGGCATCGCGTACCGCATGCTCGGGTCGGCGGCCGAGGCCGAGGACGTGGTGCAGGAGACGTGGGTGCGGTGGCAGACGACCGACCGCTCCGTGGTGCGCAACCCGCAGGCCTTCCTGACGACGACGGCGACGCGGCTGGCCATCAACGTGCTGCAGAGCGCGCGGTCGCGCCGTGAGACGTACGTCGGGCCCTGGCTGCCGGAACCCGTGGACACGAGCCAGGACCCCACGCTCGGCGCCGAGCGCGCCGAGGCACTGGACGTCGCGCTGCTGGTGCTGCTGGAACGACTCACGCCCACGGAGCGTGCCGCCTACGTGCTGCGCGAGGCGTTCGACTACGGGTACCCGGAGATCGCCCGGATCGTGGACACGACCCCGGCCGCGGCACGTCAGCTCGTGAGCCGGGCGCGCAAGCACATCGCGTCCGAGCGCCGCAACACGGTGGACCCCACGGAGCGCCGCGCGCTGCTGGAGGCGTTCCTCGCCGCTGCGCGCGCCGGCGACGTGCAGGGCCTGGAGAGGCTGCTCGCCGAGGACGTCGTGACCCGCGCCGACAGCAACGGCCGGGCCGAGCACGTGGCCCGGGTGGCGGTCAGGGGCCGGAACAAGGTGGCCCGCCTGCTGGCCACGTTCGCGGAGGTCTTCTGGGCCGGCGTCACCACGCGCGCGATCGCGGTCAACGGCACGGAGGGCTTCGCCATGGAGCGCGACGGCGAGCTGGTCGGCGTCCTGGCCGTGACCGTGACCGACGAGGGCGTGCAGGACCTGATGTGGCAGATGAACCCCGACAAGACGGAGCCGCTCCGGCGGGCCTGGGCGGACCAGGCCGCGCCGGAGGACGGGGCGGGGCCGGCTACGCCTGAGCCGCCCGCCACTGCTCGTAGCTGACCTCGCCGAGCTGGGCCTCGCCCAGCGGCACGAGCTCCTTGTCCTCGAGCCGCGCGCCGAAGTAGGTGGCCTCGGGGTCGGTCCGGACCTCGCGCTCGTCGCCCTTGGCCGCCAGGTGCTTGCGCACGATCTCGTCGAAGCCGAACACCTCGGGGCCGGCGATCTCGATGGTGGCGTCCAGCGGCGTGCCGGCGGCGGTCCGGGCCACGAAGCGCGCGACGTCCGCCGACGCGATGGGCTGGAACCGTACGGGCGCGACATGGGTGACGCCGTCGACGGTGGCCTCGTCGGCGATCGCGTTCAGGAACTCGAAGAACTGCGTGGACCGGACGATCGACCAGCCGTTGCCCGAGTCCTTGACGAGGTTCTCCTGCAGCACCTTGGCACGCATGTACCCGGCGTCGATGCCGTCGGCACCCACGATCGACAGGATCACGTGGTGCTGCACCCCGGCCTTCGCCTCGGCCTCCAGCAGATTCGTCGTGGACGTCCGGAAGAAGCGGGTGACGTCCTCCTCGGCGAACGACGGCGAGTTGCTGAGATCGACCACCACCTGGGCGCCGTCCAGCACCTCGGCCAGGCCCTCGCCGGTCAGGGTGTCCACGCCGGTCTGCGGCGAGGCCGCCACCGCCTCGTGCCCGTGCTCGGTGAGGTTGCGGACGACCTGGCTCCCGACGAGGCCGGTACCGCCGATGACCACGATCTTCATGGTGTGCTCCTTCTGGGTTCCGCGCCGTGCGCGTGACGGGCCGACCGGCCCGTCACGCGTTCGACCGGGAGCACCCCGGATCTGTGACACCCCCGCACGGCACGTACCCCGCACGGCACGTACCCCGGACGGCCTACCGCTCCCGCTCGACCCGCCGCTCGTCCCAGACGGGTTCGGCGGTCTCGCGCACGACGCCGTCCGACCCGAAGACCAGGTACCGGTCGAAGGACCGCGCGAACCAGCGGTCGTGCGTCACGGCCAGCACCGTCCCCTCGAACGACTCCAGGCCCTCCTGCAGGGCCTCGGCCGACTCCAGGTCGAGGTTGTCGGTGGGCTCGTCGAGCAGCAGGGCAGTGGAGCCGGCGAGCTCCAGCAGCAGGATCTGGAAGCGTGCCTGCTGCCCGCCGGACAGCCGGTCGAAGGGCCGTTCGGCCGCGGCGCTGAGCTCGTAGCGCCGCAGGCGGGCCATCGCCTTGCCCTTGTCCTGCGCGTGCTCCTCCCACAGGATGTCGAGCAGCGTGCGGCCGAACAGCTCGGGGTGGGCGTGCGTCTGCGCGAAGTGGCCGGGCACCACCCGGGCGCCGAGCTTCCACGAGCCGGTGTGGGCGACGTCGCCGCCCGCGAGGAGACGCAGGAAGTGCGACTTGCCGGACCCGTTCGAACCCAGCACCGCCACCCGCTCGCCGTAGAAGACCTCCAGGTCGAACGGCTTCATGAGCCCGGTCAGCTCCAGCCCCTCGCAGGTCACGGCCCGCAGGCCCGTGCGCCCGCCGCGCAGGCGCATCGTGATGTCCTGCTCGCGGGGCGGCTCCGGCGGCGGGCCGGCCTCCTCGAACTTGCGCAGCCGGGTCTGGGCGGCCCGGTAGCGCGAGGCCATGTCGGGGCTGTTCGCCGCCTGCTGCCGCAGCGTGAGCACCAGCTTCTTGAGCTGGGCGTGCTTCTCGTCCCAGCGTCGGCGCAGCTCCTCGAACCGCGCGAACCGTTCGCGCCGTGCCTCGTGGAACGTGGCGAACCCGCCGCCGTGCACCCAGGCGTCCGCGCCTGCCGGCCCGGGCTCCAGCGACACGATCCGGTTCGCCGCCCGGGACAGCAGCTCGCGGTCGTGCGAGACGAACAGGACGGTCTTCTTGGTGGTCCGGAGCTGCTCCTCCAGCCAGCGCTTGCCGGGCACGTCCAGGTAGTTGTCCGGCTCGTCCAGCAGCAGCACCTCGTCGGTGCCGCGCAGCAGCGCCTCCAGCACGAGCCGCTTCTGCTCGCCGCCGGACATCGTGCGCACCTCGCGGAACTGCGCCCGGTCGTACGGGATGCCGAGCGCCGCCATGGTGCACACGTCCCACAGCGTCTCGGCCTCGTACCCGCGCACCTCGGCCCAGTCGGACAGCGCCTGCGCGTACGCCATCTGTGCAGCCTCGTCGTCGACCGTCAGCATGGCGTGCTCGGCCTCGTCGACGGCGCGTGCGGCCTGCTGCAGGCGCGCGTCGGACACGGAGACCAGCAGGTCGCGCACCGTCGTCTCGTCCCGCACCGACCCCACGAACTGCCGCATGACGCCGAGCCCGCCGCTGACCGTCACCGAGCCGCCGTGCGGCGTGAGCTCACCGGTGATCAGCCGCAACAGCGTCGTCTTGCCCGCGCCGTTGGGCCCGACCAGCGCCGTCGCGCTCCCCTCGCCCACGCGGAACGAGACGTCCCCCAGGAGGGTGCGGCCGTCCGGCAGGTGGTATTCGACGTGCGCTGCTTCGAGATGGCCCATGCGTCACATGGTCCGACGCCGCACCCGCCCGGGCCAAGCTGATTCCGCCACGCTGGTTCCACGGTGACGTCGAACCTGTGGACAACGGACCACGGATGTCGGCGACGTGCTGTTGACTGTCCCCGTGAGTACAGAAGCTGTGACCGGTACCGATCCGACGAAGGACGCCCCCGACGTCGCCACCCTCAGCTACGAGCAGGCACGCGACGAGCTCGTGCAGGTGGTCGGCCGCCTGGAGGCCGGCGGCGAGCCGCTGGAGGCGTCGCTCGCGCTCTGGGAGCGCGGCGAGGCCCTGGCCGCCCGCTGCCAGGAGTGGCTCGACGGCGCCCGTGAACGCCTGGCGGCCGCGCAGCAGGCCTCCGGCGGTTCGGCAGGTTCGGCCGGCTCCGCCGACTCCCCGGAGGAGGCCCGGTGAGCGCGCACGTCCTCGCCGTGGGCGAGGCCCTCGTGGACCAGGTGCGCCGTCCCGACGGCTCCACCGCCGACCACCCCGGCGGCAGCATCGCCAACGTCGCGCTCACGCTCGGGCGTCTGGGCCGCGAGGTGCGGCTGGCGACGTGGCTCGGCGCGGACGACCGGGGCGACCTGGTGCGCGGCTGGCTCGCCGAATCGGGCGTGCGCCTCGTCGAGGGCAGCGACGGCGCGGCCCGCACGAGCGTCGCGGTCGCCACCCTGGACGACGACGGCTCGGCCACCTACGACTTCGACCTCACCTGGCAGGTCCCCGCCGCGGCGCTGCCGGGCGGTCCCGGTGCCGGAGCCGACGGCGCGCTGGCCGTCCACACCGGGTCCATCGCGGCGATGCTCGAGCCGGGCGCGACCCAGGTGCGCGAGCTCCTGGAGGCCGCCCGGGCGACGGCGACCACCACGTACGACCCGAACGCCCGGCCCGCGATCATGGGCCAGGCCGACGAGGTCCGCCCGCGCGTGGAGGCGCTGGTGCGCCTGTCCGACGTGGTCAAGGTGAGCGACGAGGACCTCGCCTGGCTGTACCCGGGCTCCGACCCGGTGGCCGTCGCCCGCGAGTGGCAGGCCGGCACGCCCGCGCTCGTCGTGGTCACCCTGGGCGGCAAGGGCGCGGTCGCCGTGTCCGACACCGGCGAGGTCGAGGTCGTGGCTCCTCAGGTCGACGTGGTAGACACCGTGGGCGCGGGCGACTCGTTCATGGGCGCCCTGATCGACGGCCTGTGGGAGCACGACCTGCTGGGCGCCGGCCGGCGGGCCGCGCTCGGCGAGGTCGACGCCGCCACGGTGCGGCAGGTCCTGGAGGGCTGCGTCGCTGTCGCGGCCGTCACCGTGTCCCGGGCGGGTGCCAACCCGCCCCGTCGTGAGGAGGTCGGATCATGAGCTCGGTCCCGATGCCGGAGCGGCTCACGCCGCGTGACGCCTGGGCGCTGCTGCGTTCGGGCAACGACCGTTTCGTCGCGGACGCGCCCGCGCACCCGTCGCAGGGCGCCGACCGGCGCCGCGAGCTCCAGGCCGCGCAGCACCCGCACACCGTGATCTTCGGCTGCTCGGACTCCCGGGTGGCCGCCGAGATCATCTTCGACCAGGGCCTGGGCGACGTGTTCGTGGTCCGTACCGCGGGCCACGTCGTCGACACCACCGTGATCGGCTCGATCGAGTACGGCGTGGACGTGCTCGGTGCGTCGCTCGTCGTGGTGCTGGGGCACGACTCGTGCGGGGCGGTGGCCGCGGCGGCGCACACGCTCGCCACGGGCGAGCAGCCCGGCGGGTTCGTGCGTGCCGTGGTGGACCGGGTCATCCCGTCGATCGCCAGCATCACCTCGGGCGACCAGGCGGCGACCATGGCCCTCCTGTCCGACCAGGACCTGCTGCGCCGGGAGCACGTGAAGCACACCGTCGGGATGCTGCACGGGTACTCGGCCGGGCTCGCCCGGGCCGTCGAGGAGGGCCGGTGCGCGGTGGTCGGTCTGGAGTACGACCTCGCCGAGGGCAGCGCGCGCATGGTCGACGTGATCGGTGACATCGGCGAGGTGCCGCCGGCCGCGCAGGAGCCCCTCGCGGGGTGACAGGAGTCACGCCCTGCGGTGCGTCGCCCGAGCGAGGCTGCGGCACGATAGACCCATGACTGCTGACACCGTCGTCTCGCCGGGCTCCGCCGAGCCCGGCGACACCACGACCGCCTACCGCATCGAGCACGACACCATGGGCGAGGTTCGTGTCCCCGCGAACGCCCTGTACCGCGCGCAGACACAGCGTGCCGTCGAGAACTTCCCGATCTCCGGCACCCCGCTCGAGCGGGCCCACATCGAGGCCCTCGCGCGCGTGAAGAAGGCCGCGGCGACGGCGAACGCGGAGCTCGGCGTGCTCGACCAGGACATCGCGGACGCCATCGTCGCCGCCGCGGACGAGGTCGCCTCCGGCAAGTACGACGGGCACTTCCCGATCGACGTGTACCAGACGGGCTCCGGCACGTCGTCGAACATGAACACCAACGAGGTGCTCGCGACCCTCGCCACGAACGCGCTCGGCAAGGACGTGCACCCGAACGACCACGTCAACGCCTCGCAGTCGTCGAACGACGTGTTCCCCACGTCCGTGCACGTCGCGGCGACGTCGGGTGTCGTGAACGACCTGATCCCCGCGCTGAACCACCTGGCCGAGGCGCTCCAGGCCAAGTCCGACGAGTTCGCCACCGTCGTGAAGTCCGGCCGCACGCACCTCATGGACGCCACCCCGGTCACCCTCGGCCAGGAGTTCGGCGGGTACGCCGCCGCGATCCGCTACGGCGTCGAGCGCCTGCAGGCCGCACTGCCGCGTGCCGCCGAGGTGCCGCTGGGCGGCACCGCCGTGGGCACGGGCATCAACACCCCGGCGGGCTTCCCGCAGCGGGTCATCGCGCTGCTCGCGCAGGACACCGGGCTGCCGCTGACCGAGGCCCGCGACCACTTCGAGGCGCAGTCCGCGCGCGACGGGCTGGTCGAGCTCTCCGGCGCGCTGCGCACCATCGCGGTGTCCGTGACCAAGATCTGCAACGACCTGCGCTGGATGGGCTCCGGCCCCAACACCGGTCTGGGCGAGATCGCGCTGCCCGACCTGCAGCCGGGCTCCTCGATCATGCCGGGCAAGGTCAACCCGGTGATCCCCGAGGCCGTGCTCATGGTGTGCGCGCGCGTGATCGGCAACGACGCCACCGTCGCGTGGGCCGGCGCGAGCGGCTCGTTCGAGCTGAACGTGCAGATCCCGGTGATCGCGCAGGGCGTGCTGGAGTCGATCCGCCTGCTGTCGAACTCGTCGCGCGTGCTCGCGGACAAGACGATCGTCGGCATCACCGCGAACGTCGACCGCGCCCGCGCGCTGGCCGAGTCGTCGCCGTCGATCGTCACGCCGCTGAACCGCGCGATCGGCTACGAGGCCGCCGCCAAGGTGGCCAAGCACGCTGTCAAGGAGGGCATCACGGTGCGCCAGGCCGTGCTCGACCTCGGCTTCGTCGAGCGCGGCGAGGTCACCGAGGAGCAGCTCGACACGGCCCTCGACGTGCTGTCGATGACGCGGCCGCCGCAGGCCTGAGACGCCGCAGGCCCCGGACAGCAGAGAGCGCCTGTCCCGTCCCACCCGCTGATCGGGAGGAACGGGACAGGCGCTCTGCCATGCCGGGTCCAGCAGACCACCGCCGCCCGAGCACCCCGCGCGAACGCAGGCTTCGTCGCTCGATGAGCGGGTCTTGGCACGACGAAACCTACGTTCGGCACCCTGCCGGGTGGGCCGGCGTGAGGTCCGGGCCGGCGTAAGGTCCGGTCAGACCGCCGGCGTCTCGACCGGCGCGGCAGCCTCGGCCGGGGCGGCGCCCTCGGCGTCGTCCTTCTGGGCCTGCAGGATCACAGCAGCGGCGACCGCGGCACCGACGGTGGCGACGGCCGCGACCGAGGCGGCGATGGCGACCTGCGTGGCGACCGTGGCGACGCCCCACTCGCTGCCGGCGATCTCCTCGGCGCGCTCCTGGGCGGCCTTGCGCTGCTCCTTGCCGACCAGGCCGGCGATCAGGCCGGAGCCGTGCAGCAGGGAGATCAGGGTGGCGGTGCGCTCGTCGGGCTCGGCGCCCTCGACGAGCACCTTGGTGAGGTTCGCGCGCAGCGCGGTCTCGTGGCTCGAGTCGGCGGCCGGCCAGCGGGTCACGGGGAGCATGCGGAAGAGCTTGGACTCCTCCTTCTCCAGGATGCCGCGCTCGACGAGCGCCGCCAGGAGGTTCTCCTCGGCGTCCTTGGAGATCGCCTCGACGACCTTGCGCGCCGGGGCGTCCGGCGTGGCGAGCACGGCCTGCAGCGCGGCGTCGAGGGCGATGTGGCCCGCGGGGCTGTTGTCGGTGACGATGATCGTCGCGTCACCGGCCTTCTCGCGCTCCTCCTTGGTGGCACCGGCCTCCGGAGCACCCCGCAGCAGGGTCTTGCGCGCGTCGGAGAGGTCGGCCAGGAGTGCACCGGCGAGGCGAACACCCAGGTTGTCGACGTTGGCGGTCTTGCCCGTCTCGTCGTCGACGGCGAGCAGCAGGAAGTCTTCGGCTATCAGCATGCCCCGATGCTATATCCGACAAGGGCGACACACCCCGAATTGAGACGATCGCCGGGCTCACCGCCTCTTTGGTTAGCCTTACCTAAGTCTGCTACTCTCGGTCGTGCACGCATCGAGAGGCGTACTGCGGGACTGCGGGGCTGGGGGGTTCCGTCCGGCGGCGCGCCTCTCGCGTGTCAGAAGTTCCGTACGTGTCAGAGGCTCAGGCCACCGGAGGTGGCCTGAGCCTCTGACATGCCGGGGCGTGGCGTCGCCTCAGACGTCCAGGCGCTCCAGCATGTCCGTCACCAGCGCCGCGACCGGCGAACGCTCGGACCGGGTCAGGGTCACGTGCGCGAACAGCGGGTGCCCCTTGAGTGCCTCGATCACCGCCGCGACGCCGTCGTGCCGCCCCACACGCAGGTTGTCGCGCTGGGCGACGTCGTGGGTGAGCACCACGCGGGAGCTCTGACCGATCCGGGACAGCACCGTCAGCAGCACGTTCCGCTCCAGCGACTGCGCCTCGTCGACGATGACGAACGAGTCGTGCAGGGACCGCCCGCGGATGTGCGTGAGCGGCAGCACCTCGAGCATGTCGCGGGCGATGACCTCCTCGACCACCGCGGGCGAGACCAGCGCCCCGAGGGTGTCGTAGACGGCCTGCGACCACGGGTTCATCTTCTCGGACTCGGATCCGGGCAGGTAGCCCAGGTCCTGACCGCCCACCGCGTACAGGGGCCGGAACACGACCACCTTGCGGTGCTGCTGCCGCTCCAGCACGGCCTCCAGCCCGGCGCACAGGGCGAGCGCCGACTTGCCCGTGCCGGCCCGGCCGCCGAGCGAGACGATGCCGATCTCGTCGTCGAGCAGCAGGTCGATCGCCACACGCTGCTCGGCCGAGCGGCCGTGCACGCCGAACACCTCCTGGTCGCCCCGCACGAGCTGCACGCGCTTGTCGGCCGTCACGCGCCCGAGCGCGGAACCACCCGGTGAGTGCACCACCATGCCGGTGTGCACCAGGAGCGGGGACGCCGCCTCGACCGTCGCCGGGTCCAGGGCAGCGATCTCCACGGACTCGTTCTCCCAGAGAGCGCCCATCTGCTCGTCGGAGAGGTCGATCTCGCGCATGCCGGTCCAGCCGGAGTCGACGGCGAGCTCGGCCCGGTACTCCTCGGCCTGCAGACCGACCGCCGACGCCTTGACCCGCATCGGCAGATCCTTGGAGACCACGGTCACGCTGTTGCCCTCGGCGGCGAGGTTGGCCGCCACCGCGAGGATCCGGGTGTCGTTGTCCCCCAGGCGGAACCCGGCGGGCAGGACGGTCGGGTCCACGTGGTTGAGCTCCACGCGCAGCGTGCCGCCCGTGTCCCCCACGGGGACCGGCGAGTCGAGCCGGCCGTGCTGCACCCGCAGCCCGTCCAGCATCCGCAGTGCGCTGCGGGCGAAGTACCCGAGCTCGGCGTGGTGACGCTTGGCCTCCAGCTCCGTGATCACGACGATCGGCAGGACGACGTCGTGCTCCGCGAACCGCAACATCGCCTTCGGGTCGCTCAACAGCACAGACGTGTCGATGACGAAGGTCCTGCGGTCGTCACCGACCGCGCCGGCTGCGGCGTCGGCACTCTGGTCGGTCGGACGGGTGGTCGATGCGGAATGGCTCACTGCGGCTCTCCCTCCGGCGCCGAAACGCCGTGACAGCCTCGTCGCTACCTGGCGGGCACCGCCTGTCGGCGGAACCGACCCGGTCGAACCGGGGCTGGTGGATGGGCCGGGCGACCGGCTCGGCGCGCCGCGTCGTGGCGCAGAGCCGGGACCGGCCCTTCTCCACGGAGCAAGCACTCCATAGGTTGGCCTCCCGAAGGGGCGACTGGGTGCCGTCCCTGAACTGGAACCTACGCGCACTGCCATCCTGTGGCCAGAGTTATCCCTCGGCGGGTCGCAAGTTGTCACGAACTGTTCACATGGTGGCAATGGCTTCACCCGTGGGTCAAAGAATCGCAAAACTCGCAGGAAGGCGTGCCGTAGCGGGAGGATGGACGCATGCCTCATCTCGCGATCCTGCTGCGCGCCGTGAACATCGGGCCGGGTCTGCGCGTCTCGTCGGCGGACCTGCGCGGCGCCGCCGAGGACGTCGGCCTCGGCGACGCCCGCACCCTCCTGAACAGCGGCAACCTCGTGGTCGCCACGGACGGCGCCGATCCGGGCGACGTCGTGCGGCGCGTGCAGGAGCGGCTGACCGAACGCGTGGGCCGGCCCGTGGCCGCCGTCGGACTGAGTGGTGCGCGGCTGGAGGAGATCGCGCGGGCCAACCCGTTCCCGGCCGCGGCACGCGACGACCCGGCCCGGCTCCAGGTGCACGTCCCGTTCGGCGACGTGGACGCGGCCGGGGTGGCGCGGCTCGACCTGGCCAACGCCGGGCGCGAGATGCTGGCCACGGCCGCAGGCGTGCTGTACGTGCACTACGTGGACGGCATCGGCCGGTCGAAGCTCACGGCGACCGTGATCGACCGGGCCGTGGGCGTGCCCACCACGGCGCGGAACTGGAACACGATCACCAAGCTGCGTGCCGCGTGCGCCGATCCGGGGTCGAGGTAGCGTCGAGGAGGGGTCAGGTAGGGTAAAGATCCGGGCGTGCCGGGAGGCCTGGTCGGTGGAGACCGGGTCGGATCGGTCCGCACCACACGACCTGCAGCAGCCCGAGAGGACGCCCGTTGAGCGGTACCGCCCCTGCCCCCACCCGGATCCAGCGCCTGCGCAAGTGGGTGTCGCGTGAGACGACGGGCGGTGCGCTCCTCATCGGTGCGGCGTTCCTCGCCCTGGTGTGGGCCAACTCGCCGTGGCGGGAGTCCTACCAGGCCCTGTCGGGCACCGTGGTGGGGCCGGCCGCGATCGGTCCGCTGCCCGTCCACCTCGACCTGACGCTCGCGACCTGGGCCGCGGACGGCCTGCTGGCGATCTTCTTCTTCGTGGTCGGCGTCGAGCTCAAGCAGGAGTTCGTCGCGGGGAGCCTGCGCAACCCCAAGGAGGCCGGGGTCCCGATGATCGCCGCGGTCGGGGGCATGGCGATGCCCGCCCTGATCTACGTGGGCGCCCTGCTGCTGCTCGACGAGCCCGGGGCGCTGCACGGCTGGGCGATCCCGACGGCCACCGACATCGCGTTCGCGGTGGGCGTCCTCGCGATCTTCGGCCGCGGGCTGCCCGCCGCCATCCGCACCTTCCTGCTCACGCTCGCCGTGGTCGACGACCTGCTGGCGATCGTCGTCATCGCGATCTTCTACACGAGCGAGATCCACTGGCTGCCGCTGCTGGGCACGCTCGTGTGCGTGGCGCTGTACGCCTGGCACGTGCGCTCGCGCGCGCCGCGCTGGTACGTGCTGCTGCCGCTCGCCGTCGTCGCGTGGGCGCTGATGCACTCCTCCGGCGTGCACGCCACCATCGCGGGCGTGCTGCTGGGCTTCACCGTCCCGGCGATCGCCCGCCACGGCGAGCCGACGGCGCGCACCGCCCGGTACGAGCACCGGCTCCGGCCGATCTCCTCGGGGATCGCGCTGCCCGTGTTCGCGTTCTTCGCCGCGGGCGTCTCGCTGATCGACGGCGGCGGACCCGGCGCCGTGGTCGGTCAGCCGGTGGTCGCCGCGATCGCCGCCGGGCTCGTGGTGGGCAAGCTCGTCGGCGTGCTGGGCACCACGGCGCTGGTCACCCGGGTCACGCCGCTGCGGCTGCCCGACGGCATCGGCGTGCGCGACCTGCTGCCCGTGGGGCTGCTCGCGGGTATCGGCTTCACCGTGTCGCTGCTGATCAGCGAGCTGTCCTTCGGCGACTCCGAGCACACCGACGGCGCCAAGATCGCGATCCTCGGCGCCTCGGTGCTCGCCGCGATCCTGGGCGGCGTCTCGCTGCGCTGGGACGCCCGCCGCGCCCGTACCTCGGACATGAACCTGGACGGGCGGGCGGACGACGTCCGCGCCTACATCGGCGACGCCGAGGACCGCGAGGCGCACTGACCCGGCGCTGAGCCGACGGCGGCGTCAGACCTCCAGCAGCAGCGCCTCACCCTGGCCCCCGCCGCCGCACAGGCCGACGGCGGCTCGGCCTCCGCTGCGGCGGGCCAGCTCGTGCGCCGCGTGCACCGCGATGCGCGCGCCGGACGCCCCGACGGGGTGCCCCAGCGCGATGCCGCCGCCGTGCACGTTGACGATGTCGAGCGGCACGCCGAGCTCCTTCGCAGACACCCCGACCACCACGGCGAACGCCTCGTTGATCTCCACGAGGTCGAGGTCGGACGCCGACCAGCCCTCACGCTCCAGGGCCTGACCGATCGCCCGGGCCGGCTGGGAGTGCAGCGAGTTGTCCGGCCCGGCCACCTGGCCGTGCGAGCGGACCGTCGCGAGCACCGGCACCCCTGCCGCCTCGGCCCGGGCGCGCGTGGTGAGCACGAGCGCCGCTGCGCCGTCCGAGATCTGCGACGAGTTGCCCGCCGTCAGCGTCCCGTCGCTCTTGAACGCGGGGCGCAGCCGCGCGAGCGACTCGGGCGTCGTATCGGGCCGGACTCCCTCGTCGGTGCGCACCTCGACGGGGTCGCCCCGGCGCTGCGGCACCGAGACCGGCGCGAGCTCCGCCTCGAAGTACCCGTCCTTCGCCGCGGCAGCCGCCCGCTGGTGCGACGCCGCCGCGATCTCGTCCTGCTCCTCGCGGGACACGAACACGTCGCCGGAGTTGTGCTCCTCGGTCGAGATGCCCATGGAGACGTCGTCGAACGCGTCGGTCAGGGCGTCGTGCGCCACGGAGTCGGCCAGCTCGGCCGAGCCGTAGCCGAACCCGGACCGCGCGCCCGCCAGGATGTGCGGGGCGTTGGTCATCGACTCCTGCCCGCCCACCAGCACCACGGACGCCTCGCCCGTGCGCAGCAGCCGGGCGCCGTCGATGATCGACGTCAGCCCGGACAGGCAGACCTTGTTCACCGTCACGGCCTGCACGTCCCAGGGCACCCCGGCGGCCACGGCCGTCTGCCGGGCCGGGTTCTGCCCCGCGCCCGCCTGGATCACCTGGCCGAAGACCACCTTGTCCACGTCGGCCGCGAGCGCACCCGCGCCCTCCAGCGCCTTGCGTGCCGCGACGGCGCCGAGCTCCACGGCGCTCAGCGCGGACAGCGAACCCTTCAGCCGTCCCTGCGGCGTCCGTGCCGCGGAGACGATCACCACGTCGTCGGCGCTGTGTGTCGCGCCCGAACCGGTGGCGCCCGGACCGGTGCTCGTGGCACCCGTGGGGGCGGAAAATGCGTCACTCATGAGACCTCCTTTGGCCGTTCTTCCCAGCGTATCCCCCGGATTCACCGGCGAGCCCCGCGGTCGAGGGCGCACCGGTCACGCACGAGCTCAGCCCGCGAAGCCGACCAGCTCGACGGCGAGCTCCGGCTCGGTCTTCTCGACGACCTCCTCGGCCGTCACGCCCGGCGCGAGCTCCCGGAGCACCAGCCCGGACGGCGTCACGTCGAGCACCGCCAGGTCGGTGATGATCCGGTTCACCACACCCTTGCCGGTCAGCGGCAGCGAGCACTCGCGCAGGATCTTCGGTGACCCGTCGCGCGCCACGTGCTCCATGAGCACGATCACCCGGCCCGCGCCGTGCACGAGGTCCATCGCCCCACCCATGCCCTTGACCATCTTGCCGGGGATCATCCAGTTGGCCAGGTCGCCCGTGGCCGAGACCTGCATGCCGCCGAGGATCGCGGCGTCGATCTTGCCGCCGCGGATCATCCCGAACGACGTGGCGGAGTCGAAGATCGACGACCCCGGGAGCAGGGTCACCGTCTCCTTGCCCGCATTGATCAGGTCGGCGTCCACGGCGTCCTCGGTCGGGTACGGGCCCACCCCGAGGATGCCGTTCTCGGACTGCAGCACCAGGTGCCGGTCGGCCGGCACGTAGTTCGGCACGAGCGTGGGCAGCCCGATGCCCAGGTTCACGTACATCCCGTCGGCCAGCTCGCGCGCGGCGCGCGCGGCCATCTCCTGTCGCGTCAGTGCCATGGTTCAGCCCTCCTTGCTCGTCGAGGTGCCCGACGGCGCGGGCTCCGTCACCGTGCGCCGCTCGATCCGCTTCTCGATGTCGGTGCCGACGTGCACCAGCCGGTGCACGTACACGCCCGGAAGGTGCACGCTGTCCGGGTCGATCTCCCCCGGCTCGACGAGCTCCTCGACCTGGGCGATGCAGACCCGCCCCGCCATCGCGGCGAGCGGCGAGAAGTTGCGCGCCGACCTGTTGAACACGAGGTTGCCGTGCCGGTCGCCGCGCAGGGCGTGCACCAGCGCGAAGTCGGTGCTGATGGCCTCCTCGAGCACGTACTCGGCGCCGTCGTCGCCGAACGTGCGCACCTCCTTGGGCGGCGACGCGATCGCCACGCCGCCCGCGCCGTCGTACCTGCGCGGCAGGCCGCCGTCGGCCACCTGCGTGCCCACGCCCGTCCGCGTGAAGAAGGCCGCGATGCCCGCACCGCCGGCGCGGAGCTTCTCGGCGAGCGTGCCCTGCGGGGTGAGCTCCAGCTCGAGCTCGCCCGAGAGGAACTGGCGCTCGAACTCCTTGTTCTCGCCCACGTAGGAGCTGGTCATCTTGGCGATGCGCTGCGCGCCCAGCAGCACTCCGAGACCCCAGTCGTCCACGCCGCAGTTGTTGCTCACCACGGACAGGCCGCTGGTGCCCTGCGCCAGCAGCGCCTCGATCAGGGCGATCGGGTTGCCGCACAGGCCGAACCCGCCCACGGCCAGCGAGGCGCCGTCCGGGATGTCCGCCACCGCCTCGGCCGCGCTGGCGACCACCTTGTCGAACCCGGTGCGTGCTCCAGTCATCGTCGACTCCTTCATCAGGTCAGTACCGGCAGGTCGTGCCATGAGCCAGTGTCACACCCCGGGTGCCCGGGGGTCACCGGGCGCTCCAGCCGCCGTCGACGGCCCATGAGGCGCCGGACACCATGGCGGCGTCCGGGCCCGTGAGCCAGCCGACCAGCGCGGCCACCTCGTGCGGCTCCACGAGCCGCTTGACCGCGGACTCCGCGAGCATGACCTTCGCCATCACCTCGGACTCACCGATCCCGTGCACCCGAGCCTGCTCGGCGATCTGCTTCTCCACCAGGGGCGTGCGCACGTAGCCGGGGTTGACGCACACGCTCGTGACGCCGTGCTCGCCACCCTCCAGGGCCGTCACCTTGGACAGGCCCTCCAGGCCGTGCTTGGCCGCCACGTACGCCGCCTTGAACGGCGAGGCCACCAGCCCGTGCACCGACGAGATGTTGACCACGCGCCCCCAGCCCCGGGCGTACATGCCCGGCAGAGCGGCGCGGACCAGCAGGAACGGCGCCTCCAGCATGATCCGCTGGACCAGCCGGAAGTCGTCCGGCACGAAGTCCTGGATGGGGCTGACGCGCTGGATGCCCGCGTTGTTCACCAGCACGTCCACGTCCAGCCGCAGGTCGTCCAGGGCGCGGGTGTCGGACAGGTCGACCACCCAGGCCTCGCCGCCCACCTCCTCGGCGACGGCCTTGGCGCCGTCGCCGTCCACGTCCGCCACCGTCACGTGGGCACCGCGTGCGGCGAGCTCGCGAGCGCACGCGGCGCCGATCCCGCTCGCGCCACCCGTCACGAGGGCCCGGCGGCCCGTCAGCGTCAGCTCCATCGTCGGTCCTTCTCCTCGGCCTTCCACCACGTGCTCCTCCACCGCTCGTCCTCTCGCCCGCGTGTCGCGGCCGTGCGGGCCGCCCGGCGGGCTCCCGGCCGCCTGACGACCGGGAGCCCGCGCGACTCAGTCCCGTGCGAGTCCCTTCGCCGCGAGCGCCTGCTCGCGTGCCTGGTCCTCGGCGTCCAGGGCGTGCAGCGATGCGCCCCTGGTCTCGCGCAGCGCGATCGCCGCGACGAGGGTGATGAGGGCGGCGACGCCCATGTAGACGGCGGTGGGCCACCAGGAGCCGGTGTTCTTGAGCCAGGTGGTGGCGAGGATCGGCGCCAGGGAGCCCGCCACGATGGAGGTCACCTGGTAGCTGATCGAGACGCCGGAGTAGCGCATCCGGGTGGGGAACATCTCGGCCATGATCGCGGGCTGCACGGCGTACATCAGCGCGTGGAACAGCAGGCCTGCCATGAGCACGGCCAGGATCACCCAGGCGTTCTGGGTGTCCATGGCCGGGAAGGCGAACCAGCACCAGGTGGCGCCGAGCACGGCGCCCGTGATGTACAGCGGCTTGCGGCCCACCCGGTCGGCGAGGCGCCCGACGGCGAGGATCACCACGAAGTGGAACGCGTGCGCGGCCGCGACCACGCCGAGGATGCGCGTGGTGTCCATGCCGAGCGCGGTGCCGAGGTAGACGATCGAGAAGCTGACCACGAGGTAGTACAGGATGTTCTCGGCGAACCGCAGGCCCATGCCGGTGAGCACGCCACGCGGGTAGCGCCTGATCACCTCGAGCACGCCGTAGCCCTTGTCGCCCTCGTCGATCTCGGCCTTCGCCTCCTCGTAGATGGGCGCGTCCGAGACGCGGGTGCGCACGTAGTAGCCCACGACGATGACGACGGCGGACAGCCAGAACGCGACGCGCCAGCCCCAGGCGAGGAAGGCCTCGTCGGTCAGGGTGGCCGACATCGTGTAGAGCACGACCGTCGCGAGCAGGTTGCCCGCGGGCACGCCGGCCTGCGGCCACGCCGTCCAGCGGGCGCGCTCGTCGTCGCGGCTGTGCTCCGCGACGAGCAGCACGGCGCCGCCCCACTCGCCGCCGAGCGCCACGCCCTGGACGAAGCGCAGGATCACCAGGAGCGCCGGGGCGAGGAATCCGACCTGCTGGAACGTGGGCAGGCAGCCCATGAGCACGGTCGCCACGCCGATCAGCACGATCGTGAACTGCAGCGTGTACTTGCGTCCGAGCTTGTCGCCCAGGTGGCCGAAGATGACGCCGCCCAGCGGACGGGCCACGAAGCCCACCGCGTAGGTGACGAACGCGGCGATGATCGCGTCGTAGGCGTTGCCCGTCTCGGGCATGAGCACCTTGTTGAACACGAGCGCGGCGGCGGTCGCGTAGAGGAAGAAGTCGTACCACTCGACGACGGTGCCGGCCATCGAGGCGGCGACGATGCGCCGGATGAGCGACCGGTCCCCCGGTGCGCCCTGGCTCTGCTGTGCGGACATGCTGCTGCTCCTAGGTGTCGACTCTGACACGGGACGTGGCCGGCCCGGTGTGGTCCGCGCGGACCGCCACGGATGACCCGCCCGAGTTTTCCCGGAAGCACTGTGCGCAGCAATGACGAACTCGGCAGACGGCGTGTGCAGGAATGCACACTTGGTAACGTCACCGCATGTCAGCCCGCAACGACCCGCCGGCCGGCCAGGTCGCCGACCAGCTCCTGGTGCTCCTGGCCGTGGCCCGCACCGGCCGGTACACGACGGCGGCCCGCGCGCTCGGCGTCAACCACACCACGGTCGCCCGCAACATCACGGCGCTGGAACGTGCCCTGGGCGGACGCCTCCTGGTCAAGGGCGCCGACGGCTGGGAGCTGACGGCGCTCGGCCGGCGCGCGGCCCGCGCCGGGGAGGCCGTGTCCGACGCCGTGGACCGGCTGGTGGGCGGCGACACCGAGGCCGACCCGGTGACCGGCGTCGTGCGGATGACGGCGACCGACGGGTTCAGCGCCTACGTGGCCTCCCCCGCGATCGCCCGGCTCCGCGGGGAGCACCCGGAGCTGTCCGTCGAGCTCGTCACGGTCACCCGCGTGGCCACCCACCACCGGTCGGGGGTCGACGTCGACGTCGTGGTGGGGGACCCCAACGTGCAGCGGGCCAAGGCCGTGCGCCTGGGTGAGTACGTGCTCGGGATGTACGGCTCGCGGGACTACCTGGCGCGGCACGGCACGCCCACCACGGTCGAGGAGATGTCGCGGCACGGGCTGGTCTACTTCGTCGACTCGATGCTCCAGGTCAACGACCTCGACGCGCCCCGGCGCCTGGTCCCGGGCATGCCGGACGCGCTGGCGTCGACCAACGTGTTCGTGCACGTCGAGGCCACGCGCGCCGGCGCGGGACTGGGCTTCCTGCCCTGCTTCATGGCCGACCGGCACGACGACCTGGTGCGGCTCCTGCCCGACGAGGTCACCGAGCGGCTGCCCTACTGGGCCGTGATCCGCAGCGAGTCGTGGCGCCGGCCGGCCGTGGCAGCCGTCGTGCAGGTGCTGGCCGACGAGATGGCCCGTCAGCGCGACCACATGCTGGGCCTCACGTCCCCCTGACGTCGAGTGCGGACCTGGTGGCGGTAAGAGCCCCGAATCCGCCACCAGGTCCGCGCTCGTCGGTCCGGGCGGCTCAGTCCTCCGGAGCGTGCCGTTCCAGGAACTTGTAGACCTCCGTCGTCTCCACGCCCGGGTACGCGCCCGAGGGCATCGCGGCGAGCATCGACGCGTGCGGCCGCGCGGACGGCCAGGCGAAGTCGCCCCACTTCTCCGACAGCTCCGCGGGCGGACGCCGGCAGCACGACTCGTCGGGACAACGGGAGGCCGCGCGCTGCGTGGTCTCCCGCCCGGAGAACCACTTGACGTGCGCGAACGGCACGCCGACCGACACCGAGAAGGCGCCGTCCGAGGTGTTCTCCACGCGGGACGTGCACCAGTACGTGCCCGACGACGTGTCGGTGTACTGCGCGTACGGGTTGAACCGGTCCTCGACGTCGAACACCCGGCGCGCCGTCCACTGCTTGCACACGTGCTGGCCCTCGACGGCGCCCAGGGCGTCGGACGGGAACCGCACGCCGTCGTTCTCGTAGGCCTTGTGCAGGATCCCGGACTCGTGCACCTTCATGAAGTGCACCGGGATGCCGAGGTGCCGCGTGGCGAGGTTGGTGAAGCGGTGCGCGGCGGTCTCGAACGACACCCCGAACGCGTCACGCAGGTCCTCGATCGCGATCGCCCGCTCGTCCTTGGCGTCGCGCAGGAACTTCACGCCCGGCTTCTCGGGCACCATGAGCGCGGCCGCGAGGTAGTTGGCCTCGACCCGCTGCCGCAGGAACTCGCCGTAGTGCCCGGGCTCCGTGTGCTCCAGCACGTGCGAGGCGAGTGCCTGCAGCAGCGCGGAGCGGGTGTTGGACCGGCCGCGGAACCCCTTGGACGGCAGGTAGAGGCGCCGGTTGCGGGTGTCGATCACCGACCGCGTCGAGTGCGGCAGGTCGCTCACGTAGTGCAACGTGAAGCCGAGGTGCGCGGCGATCTCGGCGGCCATGCGCTGGGGCAGCGGCCCGGAGGTGTGCCCGACGTCGGCCAGCAGGCCCTTGGCCACCTGTTCCAGCTCCGGCAGGTAGTTGTCCTTGGCGCGCATCTCGTCGCGGAGCTCGCCGTTGGCCCGGCGCGCCTCCTCCGGGGTGGCCGCACGCTCGGTGTGCAGGCGCTCCAGCTCGCGGTGCAGCGCCAGGATCGTCGAGAGTGCGTCGTGGGGCAGCGACTTGCCGATGCGCACGCCGTCGATGCCGAGCGACGCGAAGAGGGGGCCGCGCTGCGCGCGCTCCAGCTCGATCTCCAGCGCGTCCCGCTCCGACGGCGGCTCGGCCGAGAGCAGGTCGTCCACGCCGGCGTCGAGCGCCCGCGCGATGGCCTGGAGCTGCGAGAACTTGGGCTCCCGCTTGCCGTTCTCCAGCGTGCTGACCTGCGACGGAGCACGATCGATGGCCGCCGCGAGGTCTTCCAGGGTCATGCCCTTGCTGGTGCGCAGGTGGCGGATGCGGCGACCGATCGTGAGGGCGTCCGGCTCGGCGTCCGGCGGCGTCGCCGCCGTGGTCGCTGCCGTGACCCTAGAAGCGTTTTGACCGCTCTGCGGAGAACGCGAGGATGCCACGTTTCGCGCGGTTCTGCGATTTCCCGGGGTTCCTGCCATGCCCGAGGGTGACATACGGAAAGCCTTCCGATCAACAGAAGAACACAAGATCTTCTACTCAGATCTGCTTGAGAAGGGGGTTGCGCGGGGCGGAAGGTCGTAACACGTCGCCGGCAGACACGGTGACAACGTTCCGTCCCGAGAAGGAGACCCGCCATGAGCGCACCCACGATCCATCCCACGTCCGAGGCGACCACGTCCGCGACGACCGCGGTGCCGGCGACTCCCCGCGCCGGCGACCAGGTGCAGACCGCGGACGAGCTGCGGCGGTCCTGGGCGTCCGATCCCCGCTGGGCCGGGATCGAGCGCACCTACACCGCCGAGGACGTCGTCGCGCTGCGCGGCTCGGTCGGCGAGGAGAACACGCTGGCCCGCCGCGGCGCCGAACGCCTCTGGAAGCAGCTGCACGAGGAGGACTACATCAACGCCCTCGGGGCGCTGACCGGCAACCAGGCCGTGCAGCAGGTCAAGGCCGGGCTCCAGGCCATCTACCTCTCGGGCTGGCAGGTCGCCGGCGATGCCAACCTCTCCGGCCAGACCTACCCCGACCAGTCGCTCTACCCGGCCAACTCCGTGCCGGCCGTCGTGCGCCGCATCAACAACGCCCTGCTGCGCGCCGACCAGATCGACGTCGCGGAGAACGGCGCCCCCACGCGCGACTGGCTCGCCCCGATCGTGGCCGACGCCGAGGCCGGCTTCGGCGGCCCGCTGAACGCGTACGAGCTGATGAAGTCGATGATCCAGGCGGGCGCCGCCGGCGTGCACTGGGAGGACCAGCTCGCCTCGGAGAAGAAGTGCGGCCACCTCGGCGGCAAGGTGCTCGTCCCGACGCAGCAGCACGTGCGCACCCTGAACGCCGCCCGTCTCGCGGCCGACGTCGCCGACGTGCCGTCGATCGTGATCGCCCGGACCGACGCCGAGGCGGCGACGCTGATCACCTCGGACGTCGACGAGCGCGACCGCCCGTTCATCACCGGCGAGCGCACCAACGAGGGCTTCTACAAGGTCACCAACGGCATCGAGCCGTGCATCGCCCGCGCCAAGGCGTACGCGCCCTACTCCGACCTGATCTGGATGGAGACGGGCACACCGGACCTGGAGCTGGCCCGCAAGTTCGCCGAGGCCGTCAAGGCCGACTTCCCCGACCAGATGCTGAGCTACAACTGCTCGCCGTCGTTCAACTGGAAGAAGCACCTCGACGACGACACGATCGCCAAGTTCCAGCGCGAGCTGGGCGCCATGGGCTTCACGTTCCAGTTCATCACCCTGGCCGGCTTCCACGCCCTGAACTACTCGATGTTCGACCTGGCCCACGGCTACGCCCGCGAGCAGATGTCGGCCTACGTGAAGCTGCAGGAGCTGGAGTTCGCCGCCGAGGAGCGCGGCTACACCGCCACCAAGCACCAGCGCGAGGTGGGCACGGGCTACTTCGACCGGGTCGCCACCGCGCTCAACCCGGACTCGGCCACCACCGCACTGACCGGCTCGACCGAGGAGGCGCAGTTCTGATGACCGCCACCATCGACACCCGCGCCCAGGGCACCAGCCCGTACGACGCCGACGCCGGCCTGGCCGGTATCGGCACACCTCCGGCGTCGCGGACGGCGTCGGTCCCCGCGCCGGCCCCGCCGTCGCCCGCCCCCGCCCGGACGCCCGAGGCCGGCGCTCCTGCGCCGCGGAGCTCGGCGCCCAGCACCCTGCCGAACGGCGGCGTCGGGGCCTCCGGGACCGGTGCCCGCCGCGGCGTGATCACCGTGACCGGCTCCGTGGGGCCGCGGTACGACGAGATCCTCACGCCAGAGGCCCTCGGGTTCCTGGCCCTGCTCCACGACCGGTTCGACGCCGCCCGCGACGACCTGATCGCCCAGCGCCAGCTGCGCCGGCAGGACATCGCGGACGGTACCGACCCCGACTTCCGGGCCTCCACCCGGCCGGTGCGCGACGACCCGGACTGGCGGGTCGCCGGCTCCCGGAACGCGCCGGGACTGGAGGACCGCCGCGTCGAGATCACCGGCCCCACCGACCCGAAGATGACGATCAACGCCCTGAACTCGGGCGCCCGGTGCTGGCTCGCCGACGCCGAGGACGCCTCCAGCCCCACGTGGCCCAACGTGGTGGAGGGACAGCTCGCGCTGCACGACGCCATCCGCGGCACCCTCGCGTTCACGAACGAGGCGGGCAAGGAGTACCGGCTGCGGTCGTCGAACATCGCCGACCTGCCGACCATCGTGTTCCGGCCGCGCGGCTGGCACCTCGACGAGGCCCACCTGCGGTACACGGACGCGCACGGCATCACGAGCAACGCCCTGGGCAGCCTCGTGGACTTCGGTCTCTACTTCTTCCACAACGCGGCCGAGCTCGTCGCGCGCGGCCGGGGCCCGTACTTCTACCTGCCCAAGCTGGAGGGCTACCGGGAGGCACGGCTGTGGAACGAGGTGTTCGAGGTGGCGCAGGACGCGCTCGGTATCCCGCGCGGCACCGTGCGCGCCACGGTGCTCATCGAGACCCTGCCCGCGGCCTTCGAGATGGAGGAGATCCTCTACGAGCTGCGCGACCACTGCGCGGGCCTGAACGCGGGCCGCTGGGACTACCTGTTCTCGGTGATCAAGTGCTTCCGCACCCGCGGCGAGTCGTACGTGCTGCCGGACCGTGCCCAGGTCACCATGACCGCGCCGTTCATGCGCGCGTACACCGAGCTGCTCGTGGCCACGTGCCACAAGCGCGGGGCGCACGCCATCGGTGGCATGAGCGCGTTCATCCCCGACCGCCGCGACCCGGAGGTCACGGAGCGGGCGTTCGCCCAGGTGAGCGCCGACAAGAAGCGTGAGGCGTCCGACGGGTTCGACGGCACCTGGGTGGCCCACCCCGACCTCGTCCCGGTGGCACAGGCCGAGTTCGACGCCGTCCTGGGCGACGCGCCGAACCAGGTGTCGCGCCTGCGGGACGACGTCACGGTGGGCCAGCACGAACTGCTCGACATCGCCTCGGCCCGCCGGGCCGGCGCGACGGTCACCTCGGCCGGCCTGCGGTCGAACGTGTCGGTCGCCGTCCGCTACCTCGACGCCTGGCTGCGCGGCACCGGGGCCGCGGCGCTCGACAGCCTCATGGAGGACGCCGCCACGGCGGAGATCTCGCGATCGCAGGTGTGGCAGTGGATCGCGTCCGGCACCGTGACCGACGACGACCAGCAGCCCGTGACCCGCGAGCGCGTCGAGGCGATCCTGCTCGACGTCGTCGCGTCGCTGCCGCACGAGCACGGGAACCGGCTCGAGGACGCGGCGGCGATCTTCCGCCAGGTCGCCCTGCAGGACGACTTCCCGCCGTTCCTCACGAGCCCCGCCTACCAGGGTCACCTGGTGGACTCGGCGGTCGACCGGCCGTAGCACCTCGACCGGTCGAGCGGCCGGTCATTTGGCCGGTCACAGAGCCGGGGCGCCCCACCGTCGGTCGGGGCGCCCCTTCCATCCGCCCGACGCCGCACCGGCCGCCGTTCTCTCTCCGCACCCCAACACCCCCGGGGCGAGGCCGGCGCGGTGTCGGGCTTGGCGTGGTGACGGCGGACGCAGTGCCGGCAGCCACCCGGCGGAGGTCACCGGGACCATGACGGCCGGAGACCGCGCACCACCGTCGAGCGGATGCGCGGCCGGACCGCCACACCCGCTCGACGCCGTGCCGTCAGGCCGTCGGGCGGGTCAGCCCTGGTCGAGCCCCAGCAGGTCGTCCTCGGTCTCGCGCCGCACCAGCACCCGGGAGGCGCCGTCGGACACCGCCAGGACGGGCGGGCGGGGCAGCATGTTGTAGTTCGACGCCATGGAGCGCCCGTACGCGCCCGTGGCGGCGACGGCGAGCAGGTCGCCCGCGCGCACGTCGGCCGGGAGCTGCACCTCGTGCACCACGATGTCGCCGGACTCGCAGTGCTTGCCCACCACACGCGCGAGGATCGGCTCGGCGTCCGAGGACCGTCCCACGATCTCCGCGTGGTACGCAGCCCCGTACAGGGCGGGCCGGATGTTGTCGCTCATGCCGCCGTCGACCGACACGTAGGTGCGGGTGAAGTCGGTTCCGCCGTCGGCCGAGACCGTGACCGGCTTGACCGTGCCGACCGTGTAGAGCGTGAGGCCCGCGGGCCCGACGATCGCCCGGCCGGGCTCGATCGAGAACCGCGGCAGGTTGGTGCCCAGCTCCTGGCAGACGCCGGCCACGGACTGCGCGATGTCCTTCGCGACCCGCTCGGGGTCGAGCGCGACGTCGCCCGGCAGGTAGGCGATGCCGTACCCGCCACCGAGGTCGACCTCGTCCACCAGCACGCCCGACCGCTCGGCCAGGTCGGCCCGCAGCCGCAGCACCACCCGCGCCGCCGCCTCGAAGCCGTCGGGGTCGAGGATCTGCGAGCCGATGTGCGAGTGGATGCCGAGCAGCCGCAGCTCGGGGTGCTTGAGCACCGCGAGCAGCGCGGTCATCGCGGGGCTCTCCGCCCCGTCGGCCGCGTTGACCGACAGCCCGAACTTCTGGTCCTCGTGCGCGGTCGCGATGTACTCGTGCCCGCCCGCGTGCACGCCCGTGGTCACGCGGACCATCACCGGTGCGACGACGCCGCGCTCCCCCGCGAGCCGCGCCACGCGCTCGATCTCGACCAGCGAGTCCACGATGATGCGGCCCACGCCGGCCTCGAGCGCACGCCGGATCTCGGCGTCGGACTTGTTGTTGCCGTGCAGGCCGATCTCCGCACCCGGCACCTCGGCCCGCAGCGCGACGGCGAGCTCGCCACCCGAGGCGGTGTCCACCCGCAGACCCTCCTCGCGCGCCCAGCGCGCCACGGCCACGGTGAGCAGCGCCTTGCCGGCGTAGTACACGTCCACGCCGGTGCCGACGGCACCGAACGCCGCCTCGAACGCCGTGCGGTAGGCGCGGGCGCGCGCCCGGAAGTCGGCCTCGTCCAGCACGTAGGCCGGCGTGCCGTGCTCGGCCGCGAGGTTGCGGACGTCGACGCCGGCGACGGCCAGCGCGCCGTCGGGCAGCCGGCCGACCCCCGTGGACCAGGGCGCGCCGGTCACATCCGCTCCGGTGCGCTCACGCCCAGCAGGTCCAGGCCGTTGGCCAGCACCGTGCGGACGGCGTCGTTCAGCCACAGGCGGGCCCGGTGGGCGTCCGTGACCTCCTCGTCGGGGTACGGCGTGACGCGCAGCTTCTCGTCGTCGTTGTACCAGGAGTGGAAGTCGCCGGCGAGCGCCTCCAGGTAGCGGGCCACGCGGTGCGGCTCGCGCAGCTCCGCGGCCTGGGCCACGATCCGCGGGAACTCGGTGAGGCGGCCGATCAGCGCCGTCTCCGAGGCGTGCGAGAGCTGGGCCGGGTCGAACCCGTCCGCGCGGCGTACGCCCCGCTCCTCGGCCTTGGTACCGATCTGCACGGTCCGGCTGTGCGCGTACTGCACGTAGAAGACCGGGTTGTCGTTGGTCTGCTTGAGCATGTCCTCGCCCTGCAGCTCCAGCGGCGTGTCCGCGGGGTAGCGCGCGAGCGAGTAGCGCACGGCGTCCTTGCCGATCCAGTCGACCAGGTCGCGCAGCTCGATGATGTTGCCGGCGCGCTTGGACAGCTTGGCGCCCCCGACGTTGACGAGCTGCCCGATGAGCACCTCGATGTTGGTCTCCGGGTCGTCCCCCGCGCAGGCAGCGATGGCCTTGAGGCGGTTGATGTAGCCGTGGTGGTCGGCGCCCAGCAGGTAGATCTTGCCGGGGAACCCGCGGTCCTTCTTCGACAGGTAGTACGCGGCGTCGGCGGCGAAGTAGGTGGGCTCGCCGTTCGCCCGGATCATCACGCGGTCCTTGTCGTCCGTGAAGTCCGTGGTGCGCAGCCAGACCGCGCCCTCCTGGTCGAAGACGTGCCCCTGCTCCCGCAGGCGGGCGACGGCCTTCTCGACGGCACCGGAGCTGTGCAGGTCACGCTCGGAGAACCAGACGTCGAAGTGCACGCCGAAGTTCTCCAGCACCTCGCGGATCTCCGCGAGCTGGTGCGCGTAGCCCGCCTCACGGGCGACCGCGACGGCCTCGTCGTGCGGCAGCTCCGGCAGGTCGGGGCGGTCCGCGAGCACCTTGGTCGCGAGCTCCTTGACGTACTCGCCGCGGTAGCCGCCCTCGGGCACCTCACCGTCGGTGGCGCGCGCCAGCACGGACTCGCCGAAGCGGTCCATCTGGGCGCCCGCGTCGTTGATGTAGTACTCGGCGGTCACGTCGGCGCCCGCCGCGCGCAGGATGCGTGCCAGGGAGTCGCCCAGCGCGGCCCAGCGGGTGTGCCCGATGTGCAGGGGCCCGGTCGGGTTGGCGCTGATGTACTCCAGGTTGATGACCTGGCCGGTCAGGGCGTCGCCCCGACCGTACGCAGCGCCCGCCTCGACGATGGTGCGCGCCAGCTCGCCCGCCGCCGCGGCGTCGAGCGTGATGTTGAGGAAGCCCGGGCCGGCGACACCCACGGACTTGATGCCCGGCGTCGCCCCGAGGCGGGCCGCCAGGTCCTCGGCGAGCGCCCGCGGCGTCGTGCCCGCCTTCTTCGCGAGCTGGAGGGCCACGTTCGTGGCCCAGTCCCCGTGCTCTCGCTGCCTGGGTCGCTCCACATGGACCGACGCCGGGACGGCGTCGGCAGGCAGGGCGAGTGTGCCGTCGGCGACGGCCGCGGCCAGGGCAGCGCTCAGCGCTTCGGAGAGCTCGGTGGGGGTCACGGATCGATTCTACGGGCCGGTCCGGGTCGGCCGCCCCGGTTGTCCACAGGCGGCGGGCGGCGGTGACGCACCCCACCCCGGGGCGCGTCACCGCCGTCCGGCACAGCCATCAGTCGGTGCCCACCTCGAGCGTGTCGAGGATCTGCCAGAACCGGTCGCCCGAGTCGGGCGGACCGTCGTAGGTGAGCTGCACGAACCTGCCATCGGGGAGCCGCACCTCGGCCCGCGCGTTGAACGCCGCGACCTCGGCCTCACCGTAGGCGGTGTAGTCGGTCATCCGGACGGTCGCGCGCTCGGCCCCCGGGACGTCGAGCCGGTACCCGCCGACCGGTATCTCACCGTTGCCGGCAAGCCCTGGCTCCTCGATCCAGGCGTTCAGCCCCTCGCCCGGGTCGCCCTGCGGCGCGGTCCGCACGACCGTGCCGTCGCCCCCGGACTGGTCCACCCAGTCCGAGGGCACCCGCAGGCGCAGGCCCGGCGCGTCCGAAACGACCACCCAGTCCTCCGGGATCGCCGGCGCGTCGTCCACGAGCGGCCGGGCGTCCGTCAGGTCGCCGTAGGAGGGCAGGTCGGCCGCCTCCGGGGTGAACTCCAGGCTCCCGGCGATGGTCCGCACCACGCGGTCGCCGCCGGTGTCGTCGGGCGCGTAGACGTCGATGGAGTACGTCCGGCCCCCGGCCAGGCGGACCTCTATCCACGCGTGGAGCGTCCCGTCCTGCGGGTCGAGCTCGGCACCCGCGCGATCCGCGCCGGGCGGCGGCTCCATGGCGTACGTGTAGCCGAACTCGCCGTCCGGGTCCTGCGTGGTGGCGAGCGTGGTCACCTGCAGGCGGAGCCGTCCGTCCGGGTCGTCGATCGAGACGGTCGGCCAGTTGTCCTCCCGGGACGCGGACAGCGCGTCCTCCACCCAGTCGCCCGGCGTCGCGAACCGCAGTCCCTGGTGCTCCCGGACCGTCCAGTCCGCGGGGTGCTCCTCGACGACGTCGAGCGTGTTCCCCTGGACGTCGAAGTCCGCCTCGGTCGCGTCGGGATCGACCCGGACGCCCTCGACGAGCCGTTCGAACAGCTCCGGCGAGTCCGGTGCGTCGGGCAGGACCACGACGACCTGGACGACTCGCCCGGACTCCAGCTCGACCTGCAGCACCCCCTGCGGCCCGACGTCCCAGCCCTCCTCCGCCAGCACATACTGTGCCGACTCCGCACCCGGCACGTCGACGTCGACCAGGTCGGCCTCCGACTCGGACAACGAATCGCCGTCGTCGAGCGTCATGACGGTCACCGCAGAAGTCACCGCCGCGGGATCGAACGGCCCGTCCTGCTCGTCCGAACCCCAGGACGGGTACCCCTCGCCCTGGTCGTACGGTTCGAAGTCCGACGGCACCGACAAGATCAGCCCGCCCCCGGACACCTCGTACCAGCCGTCCCCGAAGGGCCAGCCAGCCGGCAGCACCTGCCTGCCACCGGCGACCAGGCCGCCGACGGTGGCGAGGGCCGCGACCGCGAGCGCCGCGACGCCGCCGATCACCCCGCGCCGGGTGCGCTCGTGGCGGATCGCCCGCCGTGCCATCGCCTCGCCGTCGATCCCGTCCACGGGCCCCACGTGGCTCGCGGCGTCGTGGATCAGGCTCACCAGCGTGTCGCTCTGCTCCCTCATGACTGCGCCTCCTTCCGTGAGGTGTCCGGCGATCCGCCGTCGTCCGACTGCTCCACTCCCAGCACGTCCCGCAGCCGGTCGAGCCCACGGGACGCGCCGGACTTGACAGCCCCCACGGAGATCCCGAGGTCTTCGGCGGTCTGCTTCTCCGTGCGGTCCAGCAGGTAGCGCAGGACGACGACGCGCCGCTGCGCTGCCGGGAGCTGCCGCAGGGCGCGCACGAGCTCGTCCCGGTCGACGACGTGCTGCGTGCCATCGGGTGCGGCGCCCGGGCGCAGGTCGGCCGGGGCCACCAGGACGTCCCGCTTGGTGCGCCGCCAGGTGTCGATCCGGGCCGTGGCGATCACCCTGCGGGCGTAGGCGAACGGGTCGCCGTCGCCCACCCTGCCCCAGACCCGGTAGGTCCGTTCCAGCGCGAGCTGCACGAGGTCGGCGGCCCGGTGCGCGTCCCCGCACAGCAGGTAGGCGATGCGGGACAGCTCGGGTGAGCGGTCGCTGGCGAACGCCGTGAAGCGTTCGGCCGCCGTGCCCGTGGTCACCACCCGGGCGCGAGGGTCGTCGATGACCGCCGCATCGTCACTCGTCATGTGCGCCACCTCGTTCGTCGTCCGCGTACCGGTTCGTACGCCTCTGGGGTCGAGCTCTTCGCGGGATCACGGCACACAGACGCATGCGGCGAGCAGAAGGTTGCCACGACGGTGCACGTCACGCGCCCGGGTGCACACGACGGGCTGCTTACCTGGTAGTCTCACTTCGGCCGTTACGGGAGCACGATCTCCCTGCCGACGGTCTCGCGCCTGTAGCTCAGTGGATAGAGCGTCTGCCTCCGGAGCAGAAGGTCGGGGGTTCGAATCCCTTCAGGCGCACAGACAAAAACAGCCCGTGACCAGCGCGAACGCTGGTCACGGGCTGTTTTTCTTTTCCGCCTGCGAAGCCTTCTCGCAGTACTGCTGGACTAACTGCTGGAGTATGACCTGCGGGTAGCGTGTCACGGTGGCGAGCAGGAGCCTGCTCCCGGCGTGGCGGAGGTGGTCAATGTTCTGGCAATCGACTCTCGGTGGCATCGTCATTGGTGCTGGGCTCGGGCTGCTCTCCAACTTCGTCGTGTGGCTGATTGCAACGCGCCGCGATGATCGCATCGAGGCTCGACGAACACGTCGAGACTCCGGGATCGAATGCCTGCGCCATGCGTACAGGCTCCGCGAGACGACGAGCCGACTGCTCGCGGTCAATGCCGCCGTACGACACTTTGCGAACGAGGGCGAGGTGCCGCCAGATCTGCGCGCAGAGCAGGAGCAAAGTTGGTCCGACTGGGAAGCAACGTCGAGAAGGTTCGGCGAACAAGTCCACGTGGCGCGGGCGACTGCGGATCCTGATGTGTGGGAGAGCTTCGCCATTATCGGCCAGATGGAGAACTCGTACATGCCCGACAGGGCCTCGCCGCATGCTGGACCTGATAGCGATGACAAGGATGGTGCATTCGTGCGACACCTTGACGCAGGCCTCGCCGCACTTGCCGACATGGTCTCCGTCGACGCGCGCATCCACGTCGGGCTCCGCAAGCGATGGTGGCAGCGGTTTGTGGCATGGGTACGACGGATCCGGGACTGGATCCGAGACTGGTGGCTACGAGGATGACCGGGCGACGCGGGCAGAACCTCTGCGGAAGTCCCGAGCGCGTTCTGGTGCCACTTCCTAATCCCTGCTGCCCGGGCTCATGCCCGCGCGGGTGAACATTGCAGTTCACCCGGCCACGCCCTGAATTGTGCACGTGTGCGGCCTATCGTCGTATTGGTCAGGCCCGGCACGAACGGGCGACCTGCTCGGCAAGGGAGCCGATATGGCGCGGCGAAGGAACGGCAGCGACACCTGGCACTTCTGCAGGAACTGCTCACAGTGGCCGACGAGCAACTACGTGGACGGCACTGGCAATTCGGGCGAGAAATGCAACGAGTGCTTGGCCAAGCGGCGATCGGGAAACTGCGGCTAGTTCACCCCTGCTGGGCACGTCGCTCGGCCTAGCAGCCACCACGAAGGCCCCCGCTGCCTGGGCAGTGGGGGCCTTCGCTGGGCGTTGGCCGAGGTGGGAAGCACCGTCGATCTCTAGCCGAATACCTCGTCCATCGCTCGTGCGCCGGTTTGCATTACCGGCCGCAGCTCGTGCCTGTAAACGGTTTCCGTCGTCGCGATGTCACTGTGTCCGACGAGGCGCGACACCTCCTCGATCGGTACGTTACTCGCAGACAACAGCGACACGAAGGAGTGCCGCAGCTCGCGAGGCGTCCAATCCTCCGGATCGATGCCGGACACGCCACGGAGCGCGATCCGGAAGTCACGGCGGACGTTGTCGGCCCGAAGCGCCGTACCGGCACCAGTGGTGAACACCAGACCCGAGAGCGGCCATGCCTCCCCCATGGCGCGGCGCCGGTCGTCCTGCCAGGCCCACTGCCGCTGACACGCCCGGACCGCGATGCTGGGCAGCGCGAGCGTTCGACGCGACTTCGGTGTCTTGGTGTCGCTGCCAAGCCGCACGGAGCGCCACACCCATACGTGGGGCGCTGAACCGTCCTCCGGCTTGAGGTGGACGTGGTCCCAACGGAGTGCACGCGCTTCCTCAGTCCGCACTCCGGTGGTGAGCGAGACGACGATGTACGGGTACATCCAATGCTCACGCGCGTGCGCGCTCTCAAGAATCGCCCGAACTTGGTCCGGCGTGAGCGACTTGGACGGGCGGCCAGCCCGACCCTTGGGCGGCTGAACCAGGGTGGTCACGTTCCGCTCTGCGAGGCCCAAAGTCATGGCTCGGCCGATCGACCGGCGGAGAACCGACAGCACTTGCTTGAGCGCGGAGCGGCCCAGTTTGGGAGCGAGCTCGTGCATCCACTTCTCGACCTCGACGGCTCGCAGGTCCTAGATTCGCCGCCCGCCGAGATGAGGCTTGATGTGGTGCTCGTAGAAGTCGCGGTTGTTCCGCTCCGTGTTCGCACCAACCTCCGTCCGACCGTACTTGAGCCAGTCTTCGACAGCGAGGCCAACGGTGTAGCGCTCCGCACCCTGAACGATGCCCGCTTCGTACTTGCGAACACGCTCGCGGAGCGACTTGAGGGCAGCTGTCTCGCTCGTCCCCGAGGCTGTCTTGCGGATGGGGTTTCCGCGACCGTCGTAGCCGACGATCTTCTCGGCGATGTACCGGCCGCGCTTCTCGTTGAAGTACGCACCGCCCTCACCCCGAGGGCGGCGCGACTTCTTCTGCCCCTCGCTCACGCGGCCACCTCCAGCGTCTGGACGTACTCGGCGCAGGCGGCCACTGGTACGCGGCGGCTACCGCCGATCTTGACGGTGCGCAGGTCCCCGCAGCGGATCAGAGCGTATACCTGCGTGCGGGAGATGCGGAGCGCTTCGGCTGCTTCCTCGACGCGGTACAGCAGGGGTGTGACGGCGGTGATGGTGGGTTCGGTCGCGGTGTAGACCGGCGGTGTGGCGGTGGCCATGGTGGGGTCTCCCTGGTGCGTTCGGCAGGCGGTGCGGGTGGTGTCTGAGGGGGGTTAGGGGTGACGGGTGCCACCCCTAAATGTCACGCCTAGAAATGGGGTCTGACCTGGGGTTTTAGCCGTGACGGTTAGGGGTGACGTTGTGTCACCCCTAACCGCCTACGGGTCACGGTCGGCGGCGGAGCAGGGTGCGTGGCTGGCCCCGGTATTCGTCGTCGTGCCGGTCGACCAGGCCGCGCCGGATCAGCTCGTCGGTGGCGGCCTCGAAGTAGTCCCGCAGGGTCGGCCCGAGGGCGCGACGGATGGTGTTGGCGGAGACGGGGTCGGTGTCGAGCTTGGCGAGGATCTTGCGGGCAGTGCGCTCGACGGCGGCGGTGTCGTGGTGCTCGTCGAACGCGAGGCTCTGGTCGATGACGTCGAGGTCGACTGGCTGACCGCCGTCGGCGGAAAGGGGTACGCACAGGGTGAGTGATCAGAAGATCTTCGGAGCGCGCGTCGCAACGCTGCGCAAGGAGCGCAAGCTCTCACAGAAGGACCTCGGCGCCGAGCTTGCTCGGTCCGAGTCCTGGGTGTCGCAGGTTGAGCGTGGAGTTCTGCCGGTAGACCGGCTGTCCACGCTCCAGACCCTCGCGGACGCCCTTGAGGTCTCTGTGCTGGACCTGCGTTCGGATGCCGTCCAGCCACCCGAGGACGGCCCGACCGAACCCGGTAGCGACCTAGATGGCATCCGACTGGCACTGACCGGCTACCCCGGGATCGCAACCTTGCTGGAGGACTCGGCACCGGCCGATGAACGGCCGATCGACGAGCTACGTCAGCACGTTGACCGGCTGTGGGAGCTGGCTCACGCCTCGGCGTTCAGCGAGATTGGGGAGGAACTCGTCACGCTCATTCCGATGCTGGAACGCCGTGTCCGACGGAGTGCTGCGACGGATGCGGAGCACGAGGTTCTCGCCCAGGTCTTCCAAGTCACCGCCGCCGTGCTGGCGCGGCAGGACGAGGCGGACGCGGCATGGGTGGCGTCCGACCGCGCCATCGCTGCCGCCGGGCCATCTGGACAGCCCCTGGAGGTGGTGGCCGGTACGTTCCGTCTGGCCCACACATTCCTGCGGGTCCAGCGGCCGGAGCAGGCCGAATATGCAACGTCTGAGGCGATCCGGGCGCTTCAGCCAAAGCTCGACGACGGGTCGCTGAGCACGGAGAGCAAGTCGCTCTACGGCGCTCTGCAGCTCGTCCGAGCGGTCATCAGCTCACGGGAGGGAGACAGGACCGCCACACACAAGTGGCTTGACCAGGCCCGCGCCGTTGCGGGGGACGTCGGCCCAGGCCGAAGCGACTTCGGAACGGAGTTCGGCCCGGCCAACGTGGAGATTCACGCGGTCACCGCGTCGGTAGACCTCGGCGATGCCGGGATGGCACTCGACCTGGCCGAGCAGATCGACACGAGCGAGCTCTCGGCGGAGCGGCGGAGTCGGCTGCTCCTCGACAAGGCGCGGGCGTATACACAGCGTCGGCAGGTGGGCGAGGCCGTTGCCGCGCTCCTTGAAGCGGAGGAGCTGGCGCCGGAGCAGATCCGCTCGCATCCGTTGGCGCGGCAGGCGATCCGTGACCTCATGCAGATCAGTCGCCGGACTCCTGTGGACCTACAGGAGCTAGCCCGGCGCGCAACGGTCACGTGATGCGTGCACGCCCTGAGAACGGTGGTGGTCCGACCTGGCCGGGTGGGACCACCACCGTTCTCTGCTGCCGCCGGGTGATGTTGAAATCCGAGTGCACTCTGTCGTGGTGAGAGAAGTCATGAGTCAGCAAGACTTCGGATGTGACTCTTACGGCTGAAACTGCTGGCACGCTTG
Source organism: Promicromonospora sp. MS192 (assembly GCF_049532985.1). Lineage (GTDB taxonomy): Bacteria > Actinomycetota > Actinomycetes > Actinomycetales > Cellulomonadaceae > Promicromonospora. The sequence continues at coordinate 3,739,089 of NZ_CP186693.1, forward strand.
AGCTCTGGGCTCCGTACTTCGCAGCTGGCATTGCGCTCATCATCGGCATCCTTGCCCCGCTGCTCTCGGCACGCATCGCTCGCAAGACTGCAGAGCGCACGCTTCAAGCGCAGCGGGAACTCGCGAATGCAGATCGACTGTGGCACAAACGTGCCGAGACCTACGAGTCTCTCCTTCGGTGGGCAGGGGAGATACGAGCGACGATGTTCGAGGCTGATGCTCCTCCCCCAGAAGCAGTCGCCACTTGGCGTGAGCACACGACAATCGAGCTTCCGAACGAGCTACAGGTTCGCCTGGCCGCCTATGCATCTGGGGCTGTCTACGACGCAGCGCGCTTCTTCACGAGGTCGCTGGAGGCCCTCGCTAGCTCGCTCCTCGCAGACCTGGAGTCGGGAGCCGATTCTGAACCGACATACCCAGCCGCCAGCGACTTCCACAACGCCATCGCCAACCAGATGACAAGCCTCATCAGTGATGAACTACATGGTGTCGCGGTTCCCGACCACGGGCGTGCCACAGGGTCGATCAACCTGCCCTTGTAGGGGCACCCGCAAGCGGTACTGCTGGACTATCTGCTGGTTCACGCGCGCGTGCAGCCGTGCACGAGCACGAACGAATCTGGACGCCTCAGCGGCAGCAAGAACCAGGTCGACGCAGCGAATAGCCGACCCAACTTGGCTCCGGAGCAGAAGGTCGGGGGTTCGAATCCCTTCAGGCGCACACACCGGGAAAGGGCCCCTCACCTGGCATCACGCCAGATGAGGGGCCCTTTCGCTGTCCGGGGCCGGGCGCGATTCCCCACCACGTCCCACGGTGCGCGGCGTGCGCGTGTATCGCGAGGCGTGCCTCCGGCACCATGGGTCAAACGGCCGGCGAGCCCCTCGCTGTGGGCCCGGCGGGTGGACGACTGCCCGCGGCCGCCCACGAGAAGTGCGCCTCTACCCAGTCATTGCGCCCAGAACCGAGCGGGATTCTGGGCGCAATGACTGGGTAGAAGCGCACCTCCGCCCCGGCAGCCCACCCGGTCGTCCTCGTCCGGCCCGGAGCCGGACCCGTCGACGACCAAGCCGCTGGACCTACCGAGGAACCGGACCCACCGAGGAACACAGACGAACACACCGGCGACGCCCAGACCACCCTGCCGGTAGCAGGTCGGCGCAAGGGCCTCCCCACGGCACCGACGGACGCCGCACCCCGTAGAGTCCGCCCCGTCATGACCCCCACCCTCGACCTCACGACCACGGTCGTCATCGGCGGCACCCTCGCCACGCTCCTCATGGGCCTGGCCAAGACCGGCCTGCCGCCCCTGGGCGCACTGGGCGCCGCCGTCATCGCGTCGGTCCTCCCGCCCGTCCCGGCGGCCGGCGTCGCGCTGCCCCTGCTCATCGTCGGTGACCTCGTCGCCGTCGCCACCTACGGCCGCGACGTGCGGTGGCAGATCCTGCGTACCCTGCTCCCCGGCGTCACCCTCGGCCTCGTCGTGGGCTTCGCCGCCCTGCGCTGGGCCCCGCCCGACGTCAGCGCACGGATCGTCGGTGCCCTGCTCCTCCTCGCGGGACTGGGCGACCTCGTGCGGCAGGTCACCGCACGACGCGCGGCCGGCCGCCCGGGTGCCGAGACCGCCACCGGAGCCCACAGCAGCACACCGAACGCCCGCGAACGCCTGACCCGCGCCACCCTGGGCGCCATCGCCGGCGTCTCGACCATGATCGCGAACGCCGGCGGCCCGCCCATGAGCCTCTACCTGCTCCGCACCGGCGTCTCCCGCGCGGGCCTGCTCGGCACGGTCGCGCTCTTCTTCCTCACCGTGAACATCGCCAAGCTGCCGTTCAGCGCGGGGCTCGGCCTCGTCTCGGCCGACTCCCTCCGGATCTCGCTCGTCCTGCTCCCGGGGCTGGTCGCGGGCCTCCTGCTCGGCCGCCTGGTGGCGCACCGCGTCTCCGGCCCCGTCTTCAGCACCGTCGTGCTGGTGATGACCGCGGTGGCCGGCGCACGCCTCCTGATCGGCTGAACTACCGATACATCCCACGCTGCGGCTACTGTCCCGGTATGCCCGACGAGTCCGTGGACTTCTACCCGTCCCGCGCCCACGTCCTCCTGCTCGCGCTCGGCGCCCTGGCCCTGGTCGCGCTCTGCGCCGTCGTCGCCTGGCTGGGCTTCGGCCTCGCGCAGACCAGCGGCTCCCGCGCGGCGCTGGCCGTGGTGTCGGTGAGCGCGATCGGCGTCCTCGTCTTCACGGGACTCGGTCTCATCGTGCTGCGCCGCCTCCTCCTGCCCACCTGGCCCGTGCTCACGCTGGACGGTGACGGCCTGGTCGACTGGCTGCCCAACCTCGGCGTCGAGCAGGTGCTCTGGTCAGAGGTCACGGGTGTCCGCGAGGTGCGGCTGGCCTTCCGCCGGGTGCTCGCCGTCGACGTCGCCGACCCGCGGGCTGTCGTCGCCCGCCAGCGCACCGTCGTCCGGCGCGTCGCAGCGTCCGTGCACGCGTCGCTGGTGGGCACGCCCGTGGTGCTCAAGCCGGGCAGCATCGCCGTGCGCCCGGAGGAGCTCTCGGCCACGTTGTCCCAGTTCGTGGCGGGACGCACGCCTGACACCGCCCCGGTTGCGTAGACTTCTTGAATCATCCGCGGACAAGCACCGCGCACCCAGCAGGGCGAGGGGCCTCATGAGCGACGACCGCTACGAACCCGGCCAGACCGATCCCGACCGCGGCTACGCCGACTTCGAGTTCGAGCGCCGGTTCTTCGTGCGCGACCTCCCGGACGAGCTCCGGGACGCACCCGCCCTCATCGTGCAGTCCTACTTCCTGGCCGACGACGGCTACGCCCTCCGCGTCCGGGTCCAGGCCGGCGACGTCGACGCCGACCTGACGGCGGACACCGACCCGGCGGAGCTCCTGCGGGCGCACACCGCCGACATCGACTTCGCCGCCGTCACCGTGAAGGGTCCCGCCGTGGGCGGTACCCGGTACGAGGCGGAGCGCGAGCTGGACCCGAACGTCGGCGTCGAGCTGGTGCGCCGCGGTGGTGCCCCGATCGTCAAGGTGCGGTACGCCGCATGGCTGGGCGCGGACGGCTGGTCCATCGACGTGTTCGGCGGTGCCAACCACCCGCTCGTCGTGGCCGAGTGCGAGCGCTCCGGCCCGGTCACGGGCCTGCAGATCCCGGACTTCTGCGTCACGGAGATCACCGACGACCGCCGCTTCTCGAACGAGTCCCTCGCGATGGAGCCCTACAGCGGCTGGGCCCCGGCCTTCGCCGCGGAGCTCGCGAGCGAGGGCCCGGTGTTCCGGCAGGACTTCGGGCCCAACACGCACCTACGCCTCTGACAGGGGCGGGCGCGGGCACCGGGCTCTACCCGTGCCACTCACCCTTCTCGACGACGCCGGACACGAACTCCCAGTGCCACGGCTCGTACTTGCTGCCGCCGAGCTGCGCCCACGACGGGTTCTGCCACCCGTAGGACGGCGCGTTGGCCCAGAGCCACGAGAAGACCTCGCTGTCGCCGGTCTCCTTCGAGCAGAGGTCGATCGCGAGGCCCCAGCCGTGCATCGACGTGCCGGGCGACGCGGCGTACCAGCCGCGGGACGCCTTGAGCTCGTACTGCGTGTCCAGGTCGCGGTAGCTCGCCACGAGGCACATCTCGCGCCCGAACGACGCGCGGAACGCCTCGTTGAGGGCGCTGAGCGACATCGCGGCGTCGGGCCGCAGGTACTCGCCCGCCTGCCACAGCTCGCACAGCGAGTGGTCCGCGAGCGCACCGTTGGTGCCCTCGACGGGCGCGTCGACGTCGCAGTCCGGCAGCGGGCTGCGGTCGAAGGACCGGCTCGCCGCCGACTCGGGCCGCGTCATCGCCTCCGCGCGCAGCACCGCGCCGGACGTCTCGGGCCGCTCCACGGGCTGGGTCACGAGGTCGAGCACGTTCGGCCCGGTCGGCGGCGCCTCGACCTCGAACGGGGACTCGCCCGACGGAGCCAGGCCCTGGGCGAACGGGGCCGCGATGGTCGCCGCGGCGAGCGTGCCGATGACCGTGGCCCGCGAGATGAGGCGCTGCCCCGCGGGTACCGAGGGTGCGCGGACCGGCCGCGGGATCGCGCCGGTGACGAGCTGGTCGAACGAGGCCGTACCCCGGGCGGCCGGCGGCGCGGTGGGCGTGGCCGGCACGGGCCGCGGAAGCAGCGGGATCTCGCCCGAGGGGTGCGGTAGCCGGGGCGGCCGCGCCGTCGGCACCGACGGACGGCCGGGAGCCGCCGCGGGCAGCGGCGTGACCTGCACGGCCGGGAGCGGCACCGACATCGGCGCCACGGGAAGGGTCTGGTGGGTGATCAGCGACGCGGGGACGGGCGGCTGCGCGAACGCGACCCGGGTCTCCGCGGCGATCCGGTTGCCCGCGGCCGACCACGGCGCGGAGGCCTGCGGGTGCGGCACGGGCGGGCGCGTGACAGGCGGGTGCGTCACGGGAGGGTGCGTGACGGGCGGATGTGCCACCGGCGGGTGCGTCGGGTGGTTCCGTGCTCCGCGGGCGCGGAGCGCCTGGGCCTGCTGCTCCGCCTCACGCCGTGCCCGGCGCGTCATGGGCGCGGGCTGCACGCTGGTCACAGCCGTGGACTCCACTGGCCCTCCGTCATCGTGTGTCCGCGGCCCCTCGCGGTGAACATGTCGCACGCGACACTAACCCTGGTCGAGCCCCCTGCCAAGCCCTGACGGGCGAAGTGCGCTACCCGTGCGTGACGCGTTCCCTACCCGTGCGCGACCGGGAGCCGGCGGACGGTCAACCCGCGATCAACGACGCTGCATGGCGTCGCGCACCTCGCCCACCAGCTCCTCGAGGATGTCCTCCAGGAAGACGACGCCGAGCACCTGCCCCTCGGCGTCCTCCACCCGGGCCAGGTGCGCCCCGGAGCGCTGCATGACGCGCAGCGCGTCCTCGACCTCGTCGCCCGGTGCGACGGCGGCCAGGGCGCGCACCCGCCAGGCGGCCACCGGTTCGAAGCGTGCCGGGCCGGTGGCGTACAGCACGTCCTTGAGGTGCAGGTACCCGACCAGCTCGTCCCCCTCGTCCCGGCGGGCCACCACCGGGAACCGGCTGAAGCCGTGCCTGGACACGAGCCGCTCGATGTCGTCGGGCGTGCTGGCCTCGTCGACGGCGACCAGGCCGTCGACCGGCACCATCACGTCGCCCGCGGTGCGGTTGGAGAACTCGATGGCACCCGCGAGCAGGCCCTGCTCATCACGCAGCACGCCCTCGGCCTGGGAGTGCTCCACGATGGACTGCACCTCCTCGGCCGTGAACGCCGAGGCCACCTCGTCCTTCGGCTCCACGCCGGCGAGGCGCACCGCGTGGTTGGCGATCCAGTTCAGCGCGCCGATCACGGGGCGCAGCACCCGTCCGAGCAGCACCAGCGGCGGCCCGAACCACATGACCGCCCGGTCCGGACCCGCCACGGCGAGGTTCTTCGGCACCATCTCGCCGAGCACCACGTGCAGGTACACGACCAGCGACAGCGCGACGACCAGCGCAATCGGGTGCGTGAGCTCGTCGCTCACGCCCAGGGCGTGCAGCGGGCCCTCCAGGAGGTGGGCGAGCGCCGGCTCCGCCACGATGCCGAGACCCGTGGAGCAGACGGTCACGCCGAGCTGCGCGCACGCCAGCATGAGCGACACGTGCTCCATCGCCCACAGCACGGTCGCGGCGCGGCGGTCACCCGCCGCGGCGAGCGGCTCGATGGCGCTGCGCCGTGCCGAGATGACGGCGAACTCGGCGCCGACGAAGAACGCGTTGCCCGCGAGCAGCACGAGCCCGACGACGAGTGCGGTGGTCGTGCTCATCGGTTCGTGCCCTTCTCGATGCGCGACGCGTCGTCGCCCGTGCCGTCGCCGGGCAGCGGCCGGACCCGGACGCGCTCGACGCGCCGCCCGTCCATCGCCTCGACCCGGAGGGTCACGCGCGACGCCGCGTTCCGTACGGTGACCTCGTCGCCGACGGCGGGCATCCGTCCCAGCTCGGCCATGACGAGCCCGCCGAGCGTCTCGTACGCCGCGCCCTCCGGCACCTCGATGCCCGTGTACTCGATCAGCTCGTCGGGGCGCAGCACGCCCGGGACGATCCAGGACCCGTCGGCGGCCCGGGCGGCACCGGCGCGCCGCGGGTCGTGCTCGTCCGCGACGTCGCCCACCAGCTCCTCGACCACGTCCTCCAGCGTGACGACGCCGGACGTGCCGCCGTACTCGTCGACCACCACCGCCATCTGCATGCCGAGCTCGCGCAGCTCCACGAGCAGCGGGCCGAGACGCACGGTCTCCGGGACCCGCGGGGCCTCCACCATGAGCGCGGCCGCGGGGACCTCGTCGCGCCGGTCGTGCGGCACCCCGACGGCACGCCGCAGGTGCACCAGTCCGACCACGTCGTCACGATCCTCGCCGATCACGGGGAACCGCGAGTGGCCCGTGCGCCGGGCGAGCGCCACGACGTCGGCCGCCGTGGCACCACGGTCCAGCACGGACATGCGCAGCCGGTCGGTCATGACGTCACGGGCGCTGAGCGTGTCCAGCTCGATCGAGTTGGTCAGCAGGGTCGCCACCGACTCCTCGAGCGTGCCCTCCTCGGCGGAGCGCCGCACGAGCGAGGCGAGCTCGGACGCGGACCGCGCGCCGGACAGCTCCTCCCGCGGCTCCACGCCGAGGCGGCGCAGCAGCGCGTTGGCGGACCCGTTCAGCACCGCGATGAGCGGCTTGAACGTGATCGTGAACACGCGCTGCACCGGCACCACCAGGCGCGCGGTGGCGAGCGGGGCCGAGAGCGCGAAGTTCTTGGGGATCAGCTCACCGCACACCATCGAGAAGGCGTTCACCAGGACGAGCGCCAGGACCCCCGCCAGGCCGGCGGAGACCGCGGTCGGCACGGACGCCGTGCCGAGGGCCGCCGACAGCAGGGAGTTCAGGGCCGGCTGCGCCGTGTACCCGAGCAGGATCGTGGTCAGCGTGATGCCGACCTGGGCGGAGCTCAGCTCCGTGGAGAGGTGCCGCAGGGCGGTGCGCACGCTGCGGTCCCGCATGCCGTGCCCCAGCGCGGGCCGGGCGGCATGCGCGGAGGTGGATCCGGACCCGGTCCGGCCGGGTCTGTCCCCCTCCGAGTCGTCGGAGTCGCCGATCACGGCGGGGTCGATGGTGACGAGGGAGAACTCCCCTGCCACGAAGACAGCAGTACCTGCTGTGAGGATGACGCCGACGGCGACCATGATCCAGTCGCCGGTCATCTCGCGCTCCGGAAGGCACTCGGGGGGTGCAGGATCTTCCAGGAATTCCGGTCGGGATATCGCTCGATCATCGTGCGACAGATCGTAGCGGGAGGCGGACTCCCAGGCTCGTCTCAGTGTCTTGTCAGGCAAGTACGGGCATGATTGACCTATGTCATCTGGTATTCCCCAGCCGTCTGGGGCCCCGCAGCAGCCCGGTACGGCGTCGGCCGCAGCCTCGACCGGCCAGCAGAGCGCGACCGTGCTCGTGGTCGAGGACGAGCCGACGATCGCCACGGCGATCGCTCAGCGCCTGTCCGCCGAGGGCTGGCGCGTCGAGGTGGCCCGCGACGGGCTGTCCGGTGTCGACGCGGCCTCGCGGCTGCGCCCCGACGTCGTCGTGCTCGACGTGATGCTGCCCGGGATCGACGGCCTCGAGGTGACGCGCCGCATCCAGGCCGAGCACCCGACCCCGATCCTCATGCTCACGGCGCGCGACGACGAGACGGACATGCTGGTCGGCCTCGGTGTGGGCGCCGACGACTACATGACCAAGCCGTTCTCGATGCGCGAGCTCGTGGCCCGCATCAAGGCGCTGCTGCGGCGGGTGGACCGCGCCGCGCAGGCCGCCGCCACCACCCCGGCCGACCCGCCCATGACCATGGGCGACGTCACGGTGGACCGCGCCCAGCGGCGCGTGTACCGGGCCGGCGACGAGGTGCACCTGACCCCCACGGAGTTCGAGCTGCTGGTCATGCTCGCCGGGTCCCCCAAGACCGTGCTCACGCGCGAACGCCTGCTCGCCGAGGTGTGGGACTGGGCGGACGCGAGCGGCACCCGCACCGTCGACTCGCACATCAAGGCGCTGCGCCGCAAGCTCGGCCCCGACCTGATCCGCACGGTGCACGGCGTGGGCTACGCGTTCGAGCCGCCCGCCGGCCAGTGATCGGGTCTCACGACCAGGTGTCCCGATGATGCGGCCGCACGTGCCCCGTCCCCGCGTGCCGGACGTGCGCCCGCTCGACCCGCTCAGCTCGCTCAAGATCAAGCTCGGCGTGCTGGTGGCGGCCACCGTGACCGCCGCCGTGCTCATCACGTGGCTGGGCCTGCAGGCGTCGCTGGGCCCGAGCCGGACGTTCCCGCTCGCGATCATCCTGTCGCTGCTGGTCACGCAGGTCCTGGCCCGCGGCATGACGTCGCCGCTGCGCGAGATCACGGAGGCCGTCCAGGCCATGGCGGACGGCGACTACACGCGCCGGGTGCGCGCCACGAGCAGCGACGAGGTGGGTCAGCTCGCGCACGCCTTCAACCGGATGGCCGAGGACCTGGCGTCGGTGGAGCAGACCCGCCGGGACCTGATCGCCAACGTGTCGCACGAGCTGCGCACGCCGGTCGCCGCCCTGCAGGCCCAGCTCGAGAACATGGTGGACGGCGTGGTCCCGCCCACGCCGGCGGCCCTGGAGCAGGCCCACGCGCAGACGGAGCGGCTGACCCGGCTCGTCACCTACCTGCTGGACCTGTCGCGCATCGAGGCGGGCGCGTCGGCGCTCAACGTCGGCACCATCGCGGTGGGCGACTTCCTGGAGGACTGCGCCGAGGACCTGTCGATGGTCGACGCGGCGAAGGACCTGCACTACGTCGTGGACGTCACCCCGGAGGACCTGGTGATCGAGGGCGACGCCGAGCGGTTGCGCCAGGTGGTCACCAACCTGCTGCAGAACGCGATCCGGCACTCGCCGGCCGGCGGCGTCGTGCGCCTGGACGCCTACCCGGTGGACGGGAGCGAGGGGGCCGACGTCGTGCTCGAGGTGAGTGACGAGGGTCCCGGGATCGCGGCGGCGGACCGGGAGCGGATCTTCCAGCGGTTCGTCCGCGGCACGGGGTCCGGCGACGGCAGGGGGCGCAACGGCTCGTCGTCCGAGCCGTTCCCGGACGCCGCGGGCGGCACGGCCGGGAGCACGGTCGGCAGCACCGCCGGCGGCACGGTCGGGTCGAGCGGCGGGACCGGGATCGGCCTCGCCATCGTCCGCTGGGCGGTCGAGCTGCACGGCGGGCACGTCGAGGTGGTGGACTCCGAGCGGGGCGCGACGATGCGCGTCACCCTCCCCGCGCGGGCACACCCGGCACCGGGTGTCACAACCACGCACACGGTGTGAACCGGGCGAAGCCCGCAGGAAACCCAGCAGCCTAGGGGTCCTGTCGGTCGGAGCGTGAGACGGAGTCCCGTGATTTCCGTCACACACGCAAAGAACGTCCAGCCTGCAACAAAACCCCGTAACGCGGCGTTGGCCTCTTCGAGGGCGAATGTTGCCCGCGTTTTGCTCTGGCTGCGGGAAGCATGACGAACCACCTTCATTGGTGCCGTGGCACACGGCTGGGCCCGTGCGACCACACCCCACCGGAGGGCTGAAAGGGCCTACCCTTGGAGGGTCCGAAAACATTCGGGCTGCGCGCGCCGCGACCAGACGTGGCGCGCTACGAACGCAACTGTGGTGAAGGTGGGCGATCCGCGCGTGTCCCCTAAGGCTGGTTCAGAGTCGATCAGCGTGGCGAGCTCGTCATTCGGAGCCAACGAGTGGCTTGTGGACGAGCTCTACCAGCAGTACCTGAAGGACAAGAACGCGGTGGACCCCGCGTGGTGGGACTTCTTCGCCGACTACACCCCGGGGGAGAACGGGTCCGCCAAGGACGGCGGTCCAGCGGCCCCCACCGCGACCCCGGAGGCCGCCCCCGCGGCACCTGCCGAGGCCGCCCCCGCGCCGGCAGCACCCGCGCAGCAGGCCCCGGTCACGGGCGGCACCGCCGCCTCGGAGGCCGGCCAGCCCGTGCGCGAGAAGGTCCTCCCGGCCGACCCGAAGATCAACCCGGCGAACCCCATCGCCACCCCGCCCACCACGCACTACGCGGACACGTTCGAGCGCCCGGTGGCGCACCCGGACGCCGTCGACGACGTCCAGAAGCTCCGCGGCCCGGCCGCGCGCGTGGTCACGAACATGGAGGCCTCTCTCGAGGTCCCCACCGCCACCTCGGTGCGCGCCGTGCCCGCCAAGCTGATGGTCGACAACCGCATCGTCATCAACAACCACCTCAAGCGCGGCCGTGGCGGCAAGATCTCGTTCACGCACCTCATCGGCTTCGCGCTGGTCGAGGCGCTGGCGGACATGCCCGTCATGAACGCCCACTACGAGCAGGTGGACGGCAAGCCGGGGGTGAACCAGCCCGCGCACGTCGGCTTCGGCCTCGCGATCGACCTGGCCAAGCCCGACGGCTCGCGCCAGCTCCTGGTGCCCAGCATCAAGAAGGCCGAGGAGCTCGACTTCGCCGAGTTCTGGGCGGCCTACGAGGAGCTGGTCCGCAAGGCTCGCGGCGGCAAGCTCGGCGTCCCGGACTTCCAGGGCACCACGATCTCGCTGACCAACCCGGGCGGCATCGGCACCGTGCACTCCGTGCCGCGGCTCATGCAGGGTCAGGGCACCATCGTCGGCGTCGGAGCCATGGACTACCCGGCCGAGTTCGCCGGTGCGTCCGAGGAGCAGCTCGCCCGGATGGGCGTCTCGAAGGTCATGACGCTCACGTCGACCTACGACCACCGCATCATCCAGGGCGCGCAGTCCGGCGAGTTCCTCAAGATCATCGCGGAGAAGCTGCTCGGACTGGACGGCTTCTACGACCGCGTCTTCGCGGCCCTGCGCGTGCCGTACGAGCCCGTCCGCTGGGTGCGCGACAACACGGTCGACGCCGACGTCGAGGCCGCCAAGCCGGCCAAGATCGCCGAGGTCGTGCAGGCGTACCGCTCGCGCGGTCACCTCATGGCGGACACCGACCCGCTCGCCTACCGCCAGCGCAAGCACCCCGACCTGGACATCCAGAACCACGGCCTGACGCTGTGGGACCTGGACCGGACCTTCCCGACGGCAGGCTTCGGCACCAAGCCGAAGGCCACGCTGCGCGAGATCCTCGGCCTGCTGCGCGACTCGTACTGCCGCACCATCGGCATCGAGTACATGCACATCGCCGACCCGGCGCAGCGCAAGTGGCTCCAGGAGCGCCTGGAGGCCGGCTACGCCAAGACGCCGCGCGAGGACCAGCTCCGCATCCTGCGCCGCCTGAACTCCGCCGAGGCGTTCGAGACGTTCCTGCAGACCAAGTTCGTCGGGCAGAAGCGCTTCTCGCTGGAGGGCGGCGAGTCCCTCATCCCGCTGCTCGACGCGATCCTGTCGAAGGCCGCCGAGGGTGGCCTCGACGAGGTCGGCATCGGCATGGCCCACCGCGGCCGCCTCAACGTGCTGGCGAACATCGCGGGCAAGAGCTACGGCCAGATCTTCAAGGAGTTCGAGGGCCAGCTCGACCCGAAGAGCGTCCAGGGCTCCGGTGACGTCAAGTACCACCTCGGCACCGAGGGCACGTTCACCTCGGAGTCCGGCGCCACCACGCGCGTCTACCTTGCGGCCAACCCGTCGCACCTGGAGGCCGTGGACCCGGTGCTCGAGGGCATCGTGCGCGCCAAGCAGGACCGCATCGACCTCGGTGGCGACGGCTTCTCCGTGCTGCCGATCCTGGTGCACGGCGACGCCGCCTTCGCGGGCCAGGGCGTGGTCCCCGAGGTGCTGAACCTGTCGCAGCTGCGCGGGTACCGCACCGGCGGCACCATCCACGTGGTCGTCAACAACCAGGTCGGCTTCACCACCGGCCCGACGGCGTCCCGCTCGACCACCTACGCGACCGACGTGGCCAAGGGCTACCAGGTCCCGGTCATGCACGTGAACGGCGACGACCCCGAGGCCGTCGTGCGCACCGCCGAGCTGGCCTTCGCGTTCCGCGAGCAGTTCGGCCAGGACGTCATCATCGACCTCATCTGCTACCGCCGCCGCGGGCACAACGAGGGCGACGACCCGTCGATGACGCAGCCGCTCATGTACAACCTCATCGAGACCAAGCGCTCGGTGCGCAAGCTCTACACCGAGAACCTGGTCGCGCGCGGTGACATCACCGTCGAGGAGGCCGAGGGCGCGCTGCAGGACTACCAGTCGCAGCTCGAGCGGGTGTTCACCGAGACCAAGTCCGGGTTCACGCCCGCGCCGCAGACCGAGCACCTCGCCGGCCTGGAGCGGCCCGAGTCCCAGCGTGAGGACGCCGGGACGATGGTCGGCTGGCAGACCGCGATCTCGCAGGAGCTGCTGCAGCGCGTCGGCGACGTGCACACCACGCCCCCCGAGGGCTTCACGGTGCACCCCAAGCTCGCGCAGCTCCTCGAGAAGCGCCAGCTCATGGCGAAGGAAGGCGGCATCGACTGGGGCTTCGGCGAGCTCGCGGCCTTCGGTTCGCTGCTCGTGGAGGGCACCCCGGTGCGCCTCGCCGGCCAGGACTCGCGCCGCGGCACGTTCGTGCAGCGCCACGCGGTGCTGCACGACCGCGAGACCGGTGCCGAGTGGACCCCGCTGCTGTACCTGTCGAGCGACCAGGCCAAGTTCTGGGTCTACGACTCCTCGCTGTCGGAGTACGCGGCGCTCGGCTTCGAGTACGGCTACTCCGTGGAGCGCCCGGACGCCCTGGTGCTGTGGGAGGCGCAGTTCGGCGACTTCGTCAACGGCGCCCAGACGGTGATCGACGAGTTCATCTCGTCCGCCGAGCAGAAGTGGGGCCAGTCGTCCTCGGTGGTCATGCTGCTGCCGCACGGGTACGAGGGCCAGGGGCCTGACCACTCGTCGGCCCGCATCGAGCGGTTCCTGCAGCTGTGCGCCGAGAACAACATCACGGTCGCGCAGCCGTCCACGCCGGCGTCGTACTTCCACCTGCTGCGCCGTCAGGCCTACGCCCGGCCGCGCCGTCCGCTCGTGGTGTTCACGCCCAAGCAGCTCCTGCGCCTCAAGGCGGCGGCGTCCGCAGCGGAGGACTTCACCGAGGGCACGTTCCGCGAGGTTCTCGCGGACACCACCGCGGACCCGGCGAAGGTGGACCGCGTGATCCTGTGCACCGGCCGCGTGTACTACGACCTGCTCGCCGAGCGCACCAAGCGCGGCGACGAGGGCGTGGCGCTCGTCCGCCTGGAGCAGCTCTACCCGTTCCCGGAGGAGCAGATCCGCGCGGAGCTCGCCAAGTACGGCGACGCCGAGGTGGTCTGGGTCCAGGACGAGCCGCAGAACCAGGGCGCGTGGGGCTTCATCCACCTGGCACTGCCGATGGACGTGCCGTACGTCAAGGTGGTCTCCCGCCCGGCGTCGGCCTCGACGGCGGCCGGTACGGCCAAGCTGCACCAGGCCCAGCAGAAGACCCTGCTGGAACAGGCCTTCGCGCGCGGCTGACCGCACGCACCACGAGAGGCGGGCACCCCTGGGGTGCCCGCCTCTCGTGCGTCCCGCGCCGGCGTGTCACCGGCCCGGCCTAGGCTGTCCGGATGGCAGACGCAGCGTTCAAGGACCTGGTCATCGACGCCACCCACGGGCCGGCGCTCGCCGCCTTCTGGTCGGCGGCGCTCGGCCTGCGAGCGGAGCCGGCGGGCGAGTCACCCACGGACCTCGTGCTGCGGGACGACGTCGCCGAGCACACCGTCTGGATCAACCAGGTGCCGGAAGCCCGCACCGTGAAACAGCGGGTACACCTGGACCTGCACGCCACGGTCGAGGAGCTGACGCGGCTCGGCGCCACGGCGGCCGCGGAGTACGCGGGCAACGAAGCCGACGACTGGACCGTCCTGCGTGATCCCGAGGGCGGTGAGCTGTGCGCGTTCCCGCGGCGCGCCGCGATCGTCGGCAGGTACCGGCTCTACGCCCTGGTGGTGGACGCCGCGGACCCGGCGTCCGTGAGCGCCTGGTGGGGCGAGCGCCTCGGCCTGGAGCCCCTGCGGTACGACGACCGACCGTGGTACCGGCTGGAGCCCGGCGGCAGCCTGCCCTGGCTGATGCTCTTCATCCCGGTCCCCGAGCCCAAGACGGTCAAGAACCGCATCCACTGGGACGTCTGGGGCGAGACCGAGGCGTTCCTCGCGGCGGGAGCGACGCTGCTCACCGGCCGCGAGGACTCACCCGACCCGCACGTCTGGTGGGACGTGCTGGCCGACCCGGAGGGAAACGAGTTCTGCGTGTTCCGCCCGGACCGGCCCCTGCAGGGGTGAGCTCACCACTTGTCGTGGACGTGCTCCTTGATCATCTCGTCGTAGATCTCGCGCACACCCGACATGAACAGCGGGCCCAGCGTCGCGGCGTCGCCGGCGGCCGCGTTGGCCCGGGCCTGCTCGACGTTCCGCGCACCCGGGATCACCGAGGAGACGCCCGGACGCTGCCAGGCCCAGGCGATGGCGGCCTGCGCCGGGGTCAGCGCGTCGCCCACGCGGTCGCGCGCCAGCTCCGTGAACCGGGCCGCGGCCTCCAGGCCCACCTCGTACGGCACGCCGGAGAACGTCTCGCCGACGTCGAACGCGGCACCCTCGCGGTTGAAGGTGCGGTGGTCGTTCTCGGCGAACACCGTGTCCTTGGTGTACTTGCCGGACAGCAACCCGGACGCGAGCGGCACGCGCGCGATGATGCCCACGCCCGCCGCGGACGCCGCGGGCAGCACCTCGTCGAGCGGCTTGAGGCGGAACGCGTTCAGGATGATCTGCACGGTGGCGACGCCCGGACGCGCGATGGCCTCCAGGGCCTCCGAGGTCTTCTCGACGCTCATGCCGTACGCGGCGATGGCGCCCTCGGACACGAGCTGGTCGAGCGCGTCGTAGACGGCGTCCGAGGAGTAGACGGAGGTGGGCGGGCAGTGCAGCTGGACCAGGTCCAGCCGCTCGACGCCGAGGTTCCGCCGCGACCGGTCGATCCACTGGCGGAAGTTGTCCAGCACGTAGTTCTCCGGCACCTGGTCCACGCGGCGCCCCATCTTCGTGGCCACGGTCAGCCCGGCGTCCGGGTGGTCCTTGAGGAAGGAACCGATCACCTGCTCGCTCCGGCCGTCCCCGTACACGTCGGCCGTGTCGAAGAAGGTCACGCCGGCGTCCAGAGAGGCCTCCAGGACGGCGCGGGCGTCGTCCTCGCTCACCTCTCCCCAGTCGGCGCCGAGCTGCCAGGTGCCCAGGCCCACAGCCGATACGAGCCGACCTGTCCGTCCGAGTACCTGCTGTTCCATCGTTCCTCCTGCTGCTGAGGCGGGCGGACTACACCCGCGCAGGCCCGTCGTCGGGCCGTCTTCGTGCGGGGTCGTGTGGACGTGCCACAGACCCGACCCCATAGTCTGCTGTCTCACGCTACGTGCCGCAGGAGAAAATTGCCCTACGGTTACGGTGTGAGTGTGACGACAGAAATTCCTCCCGTCGGTGCGGCCAGGCCCCATCCTTCCGGGGACCAGTTCCGGATCGGCCACGGCGGCCACCGCGCGACGGTCACCCAGGTCGGCGCGGCGCTGAGAGAGTACTCGGTGGACGGGCGCGACGTCGTGGTCCCGTTCGGCGTCGACGAGATCAGCCCCGTGTTCAACAGCGCGGTCCTCATCCCGTGGCCCAACCGGCTGGCCGACGGCTCGTACGAGTACGGCGGCGCGACCCACCAGCTCCCGATCACCGAGCCCGCGCGCAACACCGCGCTGCACGGCCTCGCGGCGTGGGAGCGCTGGTCCGTGGTCGAGCACACCGGCTCCGCCGTGACGCTGGAGCTGGAGCTCGTCGCCCGGCCCGGGTACCCGTTCCAGCTTGTCGCGCAGATCCGCTACGCGCTGTCCGACGCAGGGCTGGAGATCACCCTCGACGTCACCAACGTGGGCGCCGACACCGCGCCCTACGGGTGCGGCTTCCACCCCTGGCTGTCGACGGGCGGCGCGGACCTCGACGAGTGCACCGTGCGCCTCGACGCCGCCACGCGCGTCACCACCGACGAGCGACTGCTCCCGACGGGCACCGAGCCGGCCGCGGGCAGCTACGACCTGCGGGAGCCGCGCACGGCGGCCGGCCTGGACCTCGACGACGCGTACGTGGACGTCGTCCGCGACGAGGACGGGCTGTCCTGGGCCCACCTGACCGGCCCGGACGGCCGGACGGCGGCGGTCTGGATGGACGGCTCGCAGGACGTGTGGCAGATCTGCACGGGCGACCACATCGAGCCGGAGCGGCGGCGCCTCGGCCTCGCCGCCGAGCCCATGACCTGCGTCGCCGACGCCTTCCGCACGGGCGACCGGCTGGTGCACCTCGCACCGGGCGCGCGGCACGCGGTCCGCTGGGGCATGACGCTGCTCTGACGGACCGCCCGGTGCCGGGCGGCTGCGACGCGGGCGGGACCGGCGGGCGCGACCCGGGCAGGTGACGTCGGCGCGTTGTCACCGATCGGTCACGGGTCGTGCACCACAATGGGGAACCGGCCGTCCGCCAGGCTGCCGGGAACAGGCAAGGAGAGTCCGTTGCAGGATCGCGAGGTGCGCATCTGCGTCGTCGGTGACGAGCTGGCCACGGGTGTCGGAGACGCCCGTGCGCTCGGCTGGACCGGTCGTGTGATCGCGCGCACCCATTTCTCCCGGCCCGCCATGCTGTTCACCCTCGCCGTCCCCGGCGAGACCAGCACGCAGCTCGGTGCCCGCTGGGAGGCGGAGACCGCCGCGCGGTTCGGCCCGGACTCCGAGGTCGAGAACCGCCTGGTGGTGGCCCTGGGACGGCACGACGTCGCCACCGGGCTCACGGTCGCGCGCTCCCGCCTGAACCTCGCGAACATCCTCGACGTCGCCGACGCGAACCGGACCGCCGCGTTCGTGGTCGGGCCGCCGCCGGGGGCACCGTCCGAGGGCGAGCGGATCGCCGAGCTGTCGGACGCCTTCGCCGACGTCGCGAGCCGCCGGCGGGTGCCGTACGTGGACACGTACACGCCGCTGGCCCAGCACGAGCAGTGGCTCGCGGACATGGCCCAGGGCGGGGGCACCTACCCCGGGCAGGCCGGCTACGGCCTCATGGCGTGGCTGGTGCTGCACACGGGCTGGCACGCCTGGCTGGGCCTCCCCCAGGACGAGGTCGCGTAGGTCGCGGGACGCGTCAGGCGCTCAGGTCACCGGAGTGACCTGAGCGCCTGACGCGTTCGCGGACCGGATCAGCCGCGCGTGACGGTGGCCGTGCCCGAGACCGTGTTGGTCGAGACGTACGCCGCCGCTCCGGGCTCCGCGTGGTCGACGACGACGGTGCGCTGGGCGCTGGAGGTCGCCTGCGTGCCGTCGATGACGACCTTGCCCGTGACGCTGCGCGCCCGGAGGTTCACCGGCGACCCGGCGTCCAGCCGGACCGCCGCGGCGCCCGAGACGGTCTTCGCGTTGACCAGCGGCGTGGTACCCACGGCGGTCACGTCGACCGGCCCGGACACGGTCTGTGCCGACACGCGGCCCAGGGCGCCGGCGAGCGACACGGCGCCCGAGACGGTGGTGGCCGACGCGTCGCCGGAGTGCTCCGCGATCGTGACGGACCCGGTGCCGGACTTCGCGGTCACCGAGCCCGACGCTCCCGTGACCGTGATGGCCCCGCCGGCGGTCTTGACGTTGACGCCGGCCTGCGCCCCGGTCACCACGACCTCGGCGCCGACGGTCGCGACGTCGACCACGGACGTGGCCGGCACGGTGATCCGCACGACGGCGCTGTCCTGGTCCTTGAGGCCGCGGAACCGGTCGACGAAGCCCTCCAGGCCCGGGAAGTCGTAGGCCACGCGGAGGTTGCCGTGCTCGGCGAGGACCTGCAGCGGCCGTGTCGAGACCTCCAGGACCTCCACGACGGCGCCGGAGGTGCGGTTCGGGTCGGCCACGACCTCGGCGCGGCCGTTGGTCAGTCGGACGGTCAGGGTCGAGGCGCCGCCGACCTCGATGGTCTGGGGGGCGGCCACGCTCCAGGACTCGGTGGTCATCACTGTGCTCCGTTCGCTGGGAAGTTCGATGGGGAGTTCGCTCGGAAGTTCGCTGGGAAGGTCGGTGGGACGTCGGGTGGGGAGATTCCGGGGCAGGTGGGCATCACAGGTCGGTCGTCCGGTCGGTGGGCGGCCGGCCGGAGGCGGTGGTGTGCGGCAGCGTCCCACGGATCGCGGTGCGCGCCGAGTCGAGCACGGTGCGCAGCGTCTCGACGGTCAGCGCCGACACCGTACCCGCGACGTCGGCCTCGCGCAGGTCCGCCAGGACGTCGTTGCGGAACCGCTGCAGCACCGCCTCGGCGTCGTGCCGCAGGGAGTTGGACCGGGTGCGCTGCGGGTCGGGTGCGGTGTCCGGTCCGGGCCGCGGACGGGAACGTGCCTCCTGGGCCGCGGCCGCGAGCTCGGCCCGCAGCCCGCGCATCGTGTCGCGGATGTCCGCCCGGACCTCGTCCGCGAGGCTGCGCACCGTCTCGGCGACGCTGCGCTCCAGGCGACGGACGTCGTCCAGGCGGGCGTCGACCTCGGCCCGGCCGGCCGGCGTCAGCTCGTACGACGCCTTGCGGCCCGCACCGGCGGCGCCCGGGTGGTCGCCGGGTACGGTGCGGCGCACGAGCCCCTCCTCCTCCAGGCGGGCCAGGCGCGGGTAGATGGTCCCGGCGCTCGGCCGGTAGGTACCTCCGAAGCGCCGGGTGAGCTCGGTGATGAGCTCGTACCCGTGCCGCGGCCCGTCCAGGAGCAGCACCAGCAGGTACAGGCGCAGCTCACCGTGGGCGAAGACGGGCGGCACTACAGCTCCAGGGGCGCGGGCGAGGCGTCCTCGGGCGCGTGCGCCGGTGCGTCCTGCGGCCCGCCGATCACCGTGACGTCACCCGACACACCGGTCACCCGCAGCTGCATGACGCCGGGCGCGGCCGAACGGACCCCGCCGGTCACCTTGCCGCCGCCACCTCCGGTGAACTGGAGCCCGCCGAGCGTGACCCGGCCGCTGACGCTCTGCACCGAGACCTCGACGGCGCGCTCGTCCGGGACCCGCAGCAGCATGTTGCCCGAGACCGTGTTCACGCGGACCTGCCGCGGCTGGGTCACCAGGTCGAACGTCACGTCCCCGGAGACCGACGTCGAGGTGACGACGTCGGCCGAGCCGCTCACCACGACGTCGGCGGACACGGTGTTGCTCGTGACGTCGCCGACGTGGTCGCGCACGGTCACCTCGCCGGACACCGTGTTCAGCTTGAGGTCGCCGGCCGTACGGGAGACGAGCAGGGAGCCGGAGACGGTGGAGGCCGAGGCGCCCGCCGTCGTCCCGGCGAGCAGGCCCTCGCCGCGGACCGTGCCGAGCCGCACGGCGGTCGTGGCGGGGACCGCCACGTGGATGTCGGCGCGCGCCTTGCCGCCGAAGTCGACGAACCGCTTCACGAACGAGCCCCAGCCCGACAGGCCGCTCTCGTGCTCGATCACCAGGCGACCGTCGACCAGGCGTACCTCGAGGGACCGGCCCTCGACCGAGTGCACCTCGATCCGGACGACTGGCTCGTCGTGGGCCACGACGTCGAGCCGTCCGTCGACGACGTGCGCGTCGACGGACGTCACGCCGTCGAGCTCGATGGTCTGCGGACCGGTGACGGTCCAGCTGTCCGCGCTCATGGCTTCCTCCGCTGCTCGGTCTCGCTCGGGGTGGTTCCGGAGGGACGCGATATATCGCGTCCGGTGCAGACACGATATATCGCGTCCTCGGACAGGGCAACCCCTCTCGGCGAGATCTCGATGCCGGACAACGCCCCGATCTGTGGGATCATGGGCACCATTCAGTCCGTCACCTGTCAGGAGACACCCATGAGCAAGCGCGGTCGCAAGCGCCGTAGCCGCAAGGGCTCGGCCGCCAACCACGGCAAGCGCCCCAACGCCTGAGCACAGCCTCAGGCCGCACGGCACACGAAAGGGCCGGCACCCCTGTCGGGGTCCCGGCCCTTCGTCATGCCCGCGCTCGACGAGCGGACGGCGCTACCGCACGACCGCCATGACGGTCAGCTGCTGGTGGATGCGCACCCGGAGCGTGTCCGGGGCGCGCTCGCTGCACGACCGCTTCACGAGCTGCTTGACCAGGTCCTCCACACTGAGCTCGGCCAGGCACGGCGAGCAGTGGGCGACGTGCGCGCGCATGCGCTGCTCGTCGTCGGGGGTCATCTCGGAGTCCAGGTACTCGTACAGGTGCGTCAGTGCATGCTCGCACTCGGACTCCCCCGCCGTGTCGTGCGGGACGGGTTCGATGTTGTTCACTGCGCACCTCCGGGCGCCTGGCTGACGAGTCCACGCTGGGCCGCGTAGTCGGCGAGGAGCTCACGCAGCTGCCGGCGTCCGCGATGGAGACGGGACATGACCGTCCCGATCGGAGTACCCATGATCTCCGCGATCTCCTTGTAGGGGAAGCCCTCGACGTCGGCGTAGTAGACCACCATCCGACGGTCCTCCGGGAGCTCGGCGAGCGCCCGCTTCACATCGCTGTCCGGGAGCCGGTCCAGCGCCTCGGCCTCGGCCGAGCGCAGGCCGCGCGACGTGTGCGACGCCGCGCGCGCGATCTGCCAGTCCTCGACGTCCTCGGTCTGGGACTGCTGCGGCTCGCGCTGCTTCTTGCGGTAGCTGTTGATGAACGTGTTCGTGAGGATGCGGTACAGCCAGGCCTTCAGGTTGGTGCCCGGCCGGTACTGGTGGAACGCCGCGAAGGCCTTGGCGAACGTCTCCTGCACCAGGTCCTCGGCGTCCGCGGGGTTGCGCGTCATGCGCAGCGCCGCGGAGTAGAGCTGGTCGAGGTACTGCAGCGCGTCGCGCTCGAAGCGCACGGCCCGTGCCGCGGCATCCTCCTCGGCCGGCGAGCGCTCGGTGCCCTCGTCCTCCGGGACCTCGCCGGGCTCCGCGGTGCTGACCTCGTTCGCGCTCGTGTCGGGGCGCGCCTCGACATCGGCTCCGGCGTCGCCGGGGCCCTCGTTCTGCTCGCGGGAAGTGTCAGTCATCGCACTCGAGCCTAGCCGTGTCGGCCAGCCCGTGTTCGCCAGGACCGCGGACAGCTCGTCCGCCGGGCCCTTGGCCGTGGCCCGCAGGGGGTCCGTGCCGTCCCCGAGCAGGTGGGCAGGAACCGCACCGAACTCCAGGGGCACGTCCCGCACGCCAGCCGTTGCACCCGTCACCGTGTCGATCACCCTGTTCCTCACCGCATCCTTCTCGAGGCATCGCTCCACGAGGGTTTCAACCCCTGGCCGGCGCCGCGAATTCCCGGGCCGGACCGGGCGATCACTGCTGCGGGGGACGCCCGCATCTGCCATGGTGGGTGCATGCTGCTCCGACACATCGCGCGTCCCCTCCTGGCCTCGTCGTTCGTCTACGACGGCGTGCAGGCCGCCCGGAAGCCGAGTGAGCACGTGGCCGCGGCCAGGACGGGTTCCGCGCTGGCGACCAAGGCGCTCGGTGCCGAACCGCTCAGCGAGAAGCAGGTGGCCACGCTCGTGCGCGCCCACGGCGTCGCGACCGCCGCCGCAGGGACGCTGCTCGCGCTCGGCAAGGCGCCGCGCGCGTCCGCCGTCGCGCTGGCGCTGCTGACGCTGCCCCTCGCCGTCGTGAACCAGCCCTTCACCGCGCCCAAGGAGGAGCGCCCCGTACGCACCGAGCGGTTCCTGCGCAACCTCGCCGCGGTGGGCGCCGCCCTCATCGCGGGCGCCGACCTGGAGGGCCGGCCGGGACTGTCCTGGCGCGTCCAGCAGGCGCGCGCCGCCCGCGCGGAGGCCAAGGCCGCCGCCGCCGGCTGACTCCGCGATAATCTCGGCACATGACGTCTTCGACCACCGCGCCCGCACCGACCTGGGAGGCGCCGCTCGCCGGCGCGCCGCTGGACGCGACGGTCGAGGTACCCGGCAGCAAGTCGCTCACCAACCGTCTGCTGGTGCTCGCCGCCCTCGCGGACGCCCCCGGCACCCTCCGCGGCGCCCTGCGCAGCCGCGACGCGGACCTCATGATCCGCGCCCTGCGCACGCTCGGCGCGGGCATCGAGGAGGGTGAGCACCCGAGCACGCTGCACGTCACGCCAGGACCGGTCACCGGCGGTACCGAGATCGACACCGGCCTGGCCGGCACCGTCATGCGCTTCCTGCCGCCCGTCGCGGCCCTGGCCGACGGCCCGGTCCGGTTCGACGGCGACCCCGAGGCCCGCGTGCGGCCGATGCTGCCGGTGCTCGCCGCACTGCGTGCGCTCGGCATCACGGTGCACGATCCGCAGGCCGCGGACCACGCCGAGCTGCCCGCCCACCTCCCGTTCACCGTGGAGGGCCGCGGACGCGTGCCAGGCGGCGCCGTCGACGTCGACGCCTCGGAGTCCTCGCAGTTCGTGTCCGGGCTGCTGCTCGCCGCCGCCCGGTTCGAGCGCGGCCTGACCCTGCGGCACATCGGCGCCACCCTGCCGAGCCTGCCGCACATCGAGATGACGGTGGCCACGCTGCGCGACGTCGGGGTCGAGGTCGACGACTCGCGCGACGGCATGTGGCAGGTCTCCCCCGGCCCGATCGCGGCCCGGGACGTGCGCGTCGAGCCCGACCTGTCCAACGCTGCGCCGTTCCTCGCCTCGGCGCTCGTGGCCGGTGGCACCGTCCGCGTGCCCGGCTGGCCGACCCTGACCACCCAGCCCGGCGCCATGGTCCCCGAGCTGCTGGAGCGCATGGGCGCTTCCTCCACCCTCACCGACGGCGTGCTCGCCGTGACGGGAACCGGCGAGATCCGCGGGATCGACGTGGACCTGCACGCCGGTGGCGAGCTCGCGCCGACGTTCGCCGCGCTCGCCGCCCTGGCCGACTCCCCGTCCCGGCTGCGCGGGATCGCGCACCTGCGGGGGCACGAGACGGACCGCCTGGCGGCGCTCGCCCGGGAGATCACGCGCCTCGGCGGCCAGGCCGAGGAGACCCGCGACGGGCTCGTCATCACTCCTCGCCCCCTGCGCGGCGACGTGGTGCGCACCTACGCCGACCACCGCATGGCGACGTCCGCCGCGCTGCTGGGCCTGCGCGTCCCCGGCGTGCTGGTGGAGAACGTCGCCACCACGGCCAAGACCCTGCCGGACTTCACGGGCATGTGGCTGGGCATGCTCGGCACGGCCGCCTGACGGGCCGCCGCTGATGGAGCAGCCGTGACGAGGGCCGCCTGATGGGCCGCCGCGACGTACGGGACGAGTCGGACTTCCGGTCGCGCCCGTCCAAGCGCGGCTCCCGGCCCCGGACCAAGCAGCGCCCCGAGCACTCCGACGCCGTCACGGGGCTGGTCACCGGCGTGGACCGCGGGCGGTACACGCTCCTGGTCGGCGGGGCCGCGGGCGGGACCCCGGACGGCACCGTCGTCACCGCGATGAAGGCACGGGAGCTCACCCGCACGCGCGTGGTGGTGGGCGACCGGGTCGACGTCGTGGGGGACGTCTCCGGCGAGGAAGGCTCCCTCGCCCGCATCGTGCGCATCCAGGACCGGACCTCCACGCTGCGCCGGACGGCGGACGACACCGACCCGTACGAGCGGATCGTCGTCGCGAACGCCGACCAGCTCGTGATCGTCACGGCGCTCGCGCAGCCCGAGCCGCGGACCGGCATGATCGACCGCTGCGTGGTGGCCGCGTACGACGCCGGGATGTCCGTGCTGCTCTGCCTCACGAAGGCCGACCTGGCATCCCCCGACGCACTGCGTGCCCTCTACGAGCCCCTCGGGGTCGAGGTGGTGGTCACCCGGCGGGCGGCTTCCCCCGACACCGACCACGTGGCCCTCGTGCCCGAGTCGGTCGAGGAGGTCCGGGACCGGCTGCGGGGCCAGGTCTCGGTGCTCGTGGGGCACTCCGGGGTGGGCAAGTCCACGCTGATCAACGCCCTGGTGCCCGCGGCCCGGCGCGCCACCGGGGTGGTGAACGACGTGACCGGCCGCGGCCGGCACACGTCCACGTCGGCGGTGGCGCTGCGGCTCCCCGTCGCGGCCGGCGGCCCGGACGACGACGGAGCCGCGGCCGGGTCGGCCGCAGGGTCCTCCGCAGAATCCACCGCCGGGTCGTCAGCCGGGTTCGACGGCTGGGTGATCGACACCCCCGGCGTCCGGTCGTTCGGTCTGGCGCACGTCGAGGTCGCGCACCTGCTGCACGCGTTCGAGGATCTCGACGAGGTGGCCCGGGAGTGCCCGCGCGGGTGCACCCACCTGGCCGACGCGCCGGACTGTGCGCTCGACGACTGGATCGCGGCCTCGCCCGAGGACGAGCGCCCGGCCCGGGAGGCACGTCTCGCCTCGTTCCGCCGCCTGCTGGCGTCGCGGACGGGCTCGGACACCTGACGTGGGGCAGCGCACCGACGGCGCCGCCCGCCTCGGGGCCGTCGATGTGCAGTACCTCGACGACGGCGGGGCGCGGGCGGCGCTCGTCGTCTCCGACCGACTGGTGTTCGCCGGCCCGCTCGAGGAGCACACGGTGCTCGTCGATCAGGTGGCGGAGTACCGGCCGGGCCGGTTCTACGAACGTGAGCTACCGGCGCTGGAGCACGTCCTGTCGCACGCAGCACCCCTCGACCGCGGAGCTGGTGCGGACGATGGCGGGTGAGGGGCGGCTGCCGGACGCTCTGCGGCGCGTGGACCGGCTGGCGCGCGGGGCATCGCCGGCCTGACGCCAGCTCGTCGTCCGGCAGGCGTCAGGCCTGGAGGAACATCCAGCGGTGGCCCTCCACGTCCTCGGCGCGGTACAGCCTGCCGTACGGAGCGTCCTCGATACCGGAGAGCAGCCCCGCCCCGGCGGCACGGGCGCGCTCGTAGTGGGCCTCGACGTCGGCGACGTGGACCAGCACGCCGTCGATCACCCAGGGCGTCGACAGCCAGGCGTCCGCCGCGGTGCAGTGCGTGCGGTGCGCGGTGGGGCCCTCGTACGACGCCAGCTCGGAGAGCATCACCCGCCCGCCCTCGACGTCGAGCTCACCGTGCGCGAGGTGGCCGTCGTCGTCCAGCCGGCGTTCCGCCTCCCTGAAGCCGAAGGCCTCGATGAGCCAGTCCATGGCGGCGGCGCCGTCCTGGTACGACAGCATGGGGACCACTGAGGGTGCGGGCATGACAGACCTCCTCTTTCTCGAACAAATGTACGAGTCTTTCGAGGATCTGTCGAGCGCTAGCCGATCTGGAAGCCGAACAGCTCCACCGCCCAGGGGTCCAGGCGCCCGGCGGCCGGTCCGCCGTCGGCGGCTCCCTCCACCTCGAAGCCGAAGAACTCACGGACCGCCTGCTCGCCGAGCTCCAGCGGATGGAACGGGAGCGGGTAGCCGGCCACGGACGCCGGCCGCTCGCCCGCCCAGTACGGCTCCTCGAACGCGAGCCGCTCCCCGGTGTCCTCCAGGACGCCGTCGTCGGGCGACACGCTCAGCGAGCGCACCAGGACGCCGTCCCGCCACACCGCGAAGGCGAACCAGTCGACCGCGTTGTGCATCGCGTGCAGGTACAGGGTGCGGCCGACGCTCGCGTCGACCAGGTGCGCGGGCAGCTGCGAGGGCCGGTCGAGCATGAGAGCCTGGTCGCACAGGACGTCCACCTCCGGCGTCGACAACGCGCACGCCCGGCCCTGGGGCGGGAACAGCGCGTCGCCGAGGTCCCACGGCTCCTCGCCGTCGGGCCGGATCCGCGCCGGCGGCCACAGCAGGCCGAGCAGCTCGGCTGCTCCGGCCTCGTCGGCGAACTCCGCGGCCCCCGACAGGCCCGCCGCCACGTCCCCGTCCGCGTACACCAGCATCGCGGTCCTGGCACCCATCGTCTCTCCCGCCCTCGACTCCTCTTCCCGTGGCGTCCCGCCCCGACGCCGCACACGAGGGTACGGGTACCCGCCGACACCGCCACCGGACGAGACCGTCCGCCCGTACGTGGCGCCCACCAGGCCCGGGACACGGCAGACTGGGCACATGCGCATCTACGTGCCCGCCACGCTCGACGAGCTCGACGCCGTCACCCACACGTCCGACGCGGCCCGCTGGACGGTCGCCCCCCGCCGCGCGCACGCCGTCACGAAGGAGCTCGAGGCCGCACTGCCGGACGAGGACGCGGAGAGCCTCGAGTACGTCGCCGCGCTGAACGCCGCGGACGACTCCCTCGCCCTGATCGCCGGCCGGACCGACGCCCCGAACCTGCGCGTGATCATCACCGTGGAGGTTCCGGACTCGGTGGTCGGTCCCGCGGCGGCGGGCACCGCGGACGACGACGAGGACGACGAGCCGGTCGCCTCCGAGGTGGAGGTCACCAGCACGGTCGAGGACGTCGCCATCGTCTGCGTGCACGTCGACGAGCCCGACGCGGCCGCCGACATCGAGGCGGTCCTGGCGGCGGCCGACGAGGAGAGCGACAGCGAGGACGTCGCCGAGGTCGGCGAGGAGTCGGAGACCCTGCTCGACGAGGCGCTGCAGCGCGTCACCGACCGCGACCTGCTCTGGTACGACTGGAGCGAGATCAAGAACGTCCCGCGCGCCTGACACCACGGATGCGGCCTGACCCGGCGCCCTGACGGCGTGCGGGTCGGGCCGGCGGGTCAGGCCGGTGCGTCAGGCCGGTGCGTCAGGCCGGTGCGTCAGGCCGGTGCGTCAGGCCGGTGCGTCAGGCGAGGTAGCCGAGCGCCTCGGCGTGCAGCCTGCCGTTCGTCGCGATCGCGTTCCCGCCCCAGGGCCCGGGGGCACCGTCGAGCGAGGTGAAGGTGCCGCCCGCCTCGGTGACGATCGGCACCAGGGCCGCCATGTCGTACACCTCGAGCTCGGGTTCGGCCGCGATGTCCACGGCGCCGTCGGCCACGAGCATGTAGGACCAGAAGTCGCCGTACCCCCGGGTGCGGTCGCAGGCGCGCGTCAGGTCGAGGAACCCGTCGAGCGATCCGCGTTCCTCCCAGCCGCCGATGGAGGCGTAGCTGAACGAGGCGTCGGCGATCCGGGAGACGCCCGACACGGACATTCGCGCCGCGGAGGCCAGCGACTTGCCCGTCCACGCCCCCGAACCCTTCGCAGCCCACCAGCGCCTGCCCAGCGCGGGTGCGCTGACCAGGCCGACGACGACCTCCTCGCCGTCGGCCAGGGCGATCAGGGTGGCCCACACGGGGACGCCGCGCACGAAGTTCTTGGTGCCGTCGATCGGGTCCACGATCCAGCGCCGTGCGCCGTTCCCTGCGGAGCCGTACTCCTCCCCGACGATCGCGTCGCGCGTGCGTGCGCGGGCGAGCTGGCCGCGGATGAAGTCCTCCGCGGCACGGTCGGCGTCGGACACCGGCGTCAGGTCGGGCTTGGTCTCGACCTTGAGGTCGAGCGCCCGGAACCGTGACATGGTGATGGAGTCGACCTGGTCGGCGATCACGTGCGCCAGACGGAGGTCGTCGGCGTAGTTGTCCTTCGTCATGGCGGCCACGGGCACAACCTAGCGTCGGATGGCAGGTCTCGGTCACCCAGCCGCGCCGGTCGGGCGGATTGTTACCCGGGACGGGGCGCCGACCCGGCGCCCCGCCCTCACACAAGAGCGGGCACGAGCTCCCGGACCCGGTCGGCCAGCCCGAGGAAGGCGGTGCGGGCCGGCGAGGCGGGTGCGCACTCGGCGAGCACGCGGCCGGCCAGCAGCGCGGCGTCGAGCCCGCCCGGGTCGTCGGGCACCAGGTGCACGTCGTCGACGCCGGCGTACCGGGCGAGTGCGTCCCGCACCTGCGTCTCGGCGCGCCGCCCGACCGCGGCGTCGCGCACCCGGTTCACCACCACGACGCGCGCGCCCGACACCGGCACGTCGGTGTCCCGCAGGTCCTCCAGGCCCCGGACCAGGCGCTGCATCCCGACCGGGTCCGCCCCGCCGACGACCACCACGACGTCGGCGGCCTGGAGAGCGCTCAGGGTCGCACCGTTGCGCTGGGGTGCGCGCGTGTCGTAGGTGATGAGCTCGTCGCTCTCCAGGACGGGGCCGCAGTCGACCACCGTCCAGGACACGAGCTCGCGGCACCGCTGGAACACCACCTCCAGCGACGCGGCGGGCAGCTCGGGCCACCGTGAGGCCCGTGTGATGCCCGTGAGCACGCGCACGCCCGGCAGCACCACGGGGCTGTGCCGGGCGAGCGTCACCACGTCGAGCGCACCCTGGCCGGCGGCGCGGGCCGCGGCCGCCAGACCAGGCGCGTCGTCGAGCAGGCCGAGCCGGGAGGTGACCGACGACGCGTAGGTGTCGGCGTCGGCCAGGAGCGCCGTGTCCGCGCCCGCCGGCCGGGTGGCGGCACGTGGGCGCCGCAGCAGGCCCGACCGGCGCACCGGGGCGGCACCGATGCCCGCCAGGGCGGCGGCGAGCTCGATGGCGGTCGTGGTCCGGCCGGGCGACCCCTGCGGACCCCAGACGGCGACGACGGCACCCCGCCGGCCCCCGAGGCCCGGCACAGGGTCGGGCTGGGGCGGCACGACGATCTCCGGCGCGGCGCCCCGCACGGCAGCGACCAGGTTCTCCGCGTCGCCGGCCGCCACCACCACGTCGCAGCCGAGGGCGGCGAGGCGGTCGGCGGGCGTGGCCGCGTCCTCGACGGCCACGACCCGCAGGCCCGCGACACGCAGGCGGGCGACCGCCTCACGGTCCAGCCCGGGCAGGTCCCCCGAGACGACGGCGGCCGTCCCGGCACCTGCCTCGGCGGACGCCAGGAGCTCGGGCAGCTCGGCGCACCGCCGGGCGACGACGACCCGCTGCTGCGCACCGAGCACCGTCACCACCGCGGCCTCCTCACCCGGTGCGTGCACCGCGACCAGGACCGTGACCGTCCGTTCCTCGGTCACCGGACGTCACCCGCCACGGGGACCACGGCGACGGTGCCCGTGTCCGACAACGCCGTCAGGACGGCCGGCAGCGCGTCGGCCGGCACGAGCACGTGCAGGGTGACCTGGCCCTGCACCACGATGGCCCCCTCGGCGGTCTCGACCTGCTCGACGACGACCTGCTCCGCCAGCGTCCGGGGCTCCGGCCGGTCGTCCCCGCCGGCCGCGGCGGGCGGGGACGGCACGAACCACAGGTCCACCACGGCTCCGGGCCGGATCCGGTCGGAGAGGCCGGTCGCCACGGGGACGGCGACCGAGCGGACGTCGACGTCGGCACCGAGCGCGGTCAGCGGGACCAGCTCGCCGTCGTCCACGACGCGGAGCGCGACCAGGTCCGCGGGCAGCGCCTCGTCGGCGGGCAGGTAGCGGGCCGTCCCCGCGCCGAGCCGGACGTCGGCGACGCGCACGGAGGCGGACGTGACCGGCTCACCGGGTGTCAGCGCACCGTCGGCGACGTAGACCGGGACGGTACGGCTCGCGGCCGAGACCACCCATGAGCCGAGCGCCACCGAGAGCGCGACGACCACGACACCGGTCACCAGCCGCGGGTCACGCCAGCGGGGCCGCCGGAGCCGGGCGGCCGTCGGCTCGGGCACCCCCTGGAGGGCGGGGGCTGGTGCGGCCGGGGCATACGTCATCTCGGTCCTTCCGTGCACTTTGGTGGACTTTGGGTAGACCGTCGCGTAGAACTTCGACTGACTGTTCACGCACTGCGACGTGTCGATCCGGACAGAATGGGCGCAGCTTGGGCAGAGCGCCGGAACCATAGTGATCGAACACCGCCGATCCGGCATCAGATAAACACTTCTTGGGGATAACCCCCTCATGTCGGTGTCTCGTGCCACACTGTTCCCATGGAAAAGCGCTTTCTCTCACTGGCCGATGTGGTCGAGACCCTGAACATCTCGATGGCCCAGGGTTACGCCCTGGTTCGGACCGGCGACCTTCCTGCCATCCAGGTGGGCCCCAAGAAGGTCTGGCGCGTCGAGGCGGCAGAGCTCGAGGCGTACATCGAGCGGATGTATGCAAAGAGCCGCGAACGGCTCAAGGGCTCTGCGACCACCGATGCCTGAATTGCCGCAGCACACCGTCGGGACCGGAGCACTCCACAGGAGTGACACCGGTCCCGATCTCCGTTAACGGGCATTCCGACCGAGGTCAGGGCGCTTCGCTCACGACCAGCAGAGCCGAGAACGGAACCAGCCGCGCCCCGCGGTCATCGAGCAGGTCGACGTCCAGATGATCGCGCCCCACGCGGGCGACACGACCGCTCACCGTGCCACCGAGCGTGCGCACCGTGACCCGCACCCGGTCGCGCTGAAGCGTACGGAGCGCGGGGCCCAGCCCGAGCGCATCGCGCCGGGACGTCGCCGACGCCGCCTGCCGCGCCAGTCCCAGCACTCCCACGACCGCATCCAGCGGCACCAGGTGCTGCCCCGTCGGTTCGGGCCGCACCCCCTGGAGCAGAACCCACTCGTCCGCCACCTCCCGCACCACACCGCGCAGCGGGGTGCCGTCGAGCAGCTCCACCGTGACCGCACCGCCCACCACCGCCCGAAACCGGTCCGCGACCGTCATCGTGGCGTGCTCGGCGCGGGTCAGCTCGGGAACGAGCGCATCGGCCTCGGCCGCCGACCGGGCGCGCGCCTGCGCCTCCAGGTCCCCGAACAGTGCCGACCACCGAGCAGAACCCGCCTGGTCCAGTGACGTCATGAGGCCACCTTGCGCCATCCACAGCCATCTCGCTCTCCGGTGGACACCCCGACGCCACGGATGTTGAATATCGAGCACCGGACATCATCAACCACCATCAACGGATGCTGATGACGCTCGGTGACTTCGAGGACGACGATCACAGGGGGAACGATGTCGAGCAGCATCCTCAGCCAGGCTCCGGTGCCACCGGGCACCGTGCGCACCCGGCGGACCCTGCGCACCGACCGCGTCCGGCACGGCGGGGCGGCACGCATCGCCCGGCGTGGGGCGGCCGGGCTCCTGGCCCTCGGCGTGTCGCTGGTCGCAGCCGCCTGTGTGCTGGGTGTGCGCACCTGGCACGTGGGTACCGGGCTCGGTAGCGCACTCTTCCCGGTGGAGGGCATCGTCGAGCTCGCGGCCGTCGCAGCGGGCACCGTGGCGGCAGGCTGGGCCGGCGGGCACACGCTCGTCGCACTGGCCTGGGTGCTCGCCTGCCGCCGGGGCGTGCACTGGGCCGCCGGTGAGCGGGCGGTGGCCGAGCACGCACCGGCGGTCGTGCGCCGCCTCGCCCGGGCCGCCGTCGGGGCGGGGATCGGGCTCGCCCTCGCCGCACCGACCGCCACGGCAGTGCCCGAACGGGGTGCACTCGCGTCGGCGGCGGCCGACGGCGGCCCCGCCGTCGTGCTCGATCTGGGCTGGCGGCCCACCGGTGCCACAGCCGGCGACGGGACAGCGGCGCGATCCGGCGCGACCGAGCACCAGGAGCCCGCCCGGCGAGGTGCGACGCACGGCCGCGCGAGCGGATCACCGCACACGACGCCGCCCACGGCATCCCCACACCCGGTGCCCGAACGCTCCTCGCTGGTCGACCGGGGCCTGGGCATCGGAGGCGAGCGGCGGCCGGTGGTCGTGGTCGAGCCGGGCGACACCCTCTGGTCCATCGCGGCGGCCCGGCTCACGGACGAGGCGACGGCGGCCGACCGGGACCCCGGCACCGACCCGACCGCCGGAGCCACCGCCGGTGAGATCGCGGCGGCCGTCCAGCGATGGCACCAGGCCAACCGGCAGACGATCGGTGCCGACCCGGACCTGATCCGCCCCGGGACGGTCCTCCGCGTGCCATGACCGGGAGCCCTGGCTCCGCCCTGCCGCCCCGCCCCACCACGACTGCCCGCTGACCCCAGGAGCTCACCCATGACTGCACTCGACGT
Organism: Promicromonospora sp. MS192; assembly: GCF_049532985.1. GTDB lineage: Bacteria > Actinomycetota > Actinomycetes > Actinomycetales > Cellulomonadaceae > Promicromonospora. The sequence continues at coordinate 3,770,914 of NZ_CP186693.1, forward strand.
ACCTCAGGGCGCCCCGCCGGGGGCCGCGACACCGCAGGCCGCGGAGGCCCCGACGCCGGCACCACGCGCCACCACGGCGGATGACGCACCCCCGGCCGGCACGAGGCCTGCCGGCACAAGCCCAGCCGGCACGACACCACGCAGCACGAGTCCGAGCGGCACGGCACCGCGCAGCACGAGTCCGAGCGGCACGGCACCACGCAGCACGAGTCCGAGCGGCACGGCACCACGCAGCACGACCTCTCGCACCAACACCCCACGCACCAACACCTCACGCACCGACACCCCGCGCAGCACGACCCCCCGCAGCACGACCCTGCGCACCACCTCCGTCCCGGCCCCGCCCCGCAGGCCGGCAACACCCCGGATCGGCCCGGTCACCGGGCCGGGCATCGGCAGTCGCCTGCGGCGGATGCAGATCGGGGGCACGCCGCACCCCGAGCTGCGGGACGCGGTGGCGGCTCTGGCGGTGACCTCCGCACGCCCGGCACCGGAGCCAGAACCCGAGCTGCCCGACCCGACGGCGCAGGTGTGCCGCGTGGTGCGCGCGGCCGTCGAGGTGCTCCGGGGCGAGCGTCCAGCGGCACAGCTCGTGCGGTGGGTGACGCCGGAGGTCTACACCCAGCTCCTGGAGCGCGGGCGGCTCATGCGGGAGGCTCGCCAGCAGCGTCCGCCGCGACCCAGGGCGCACGCGGCCACCGTCCGGCGGGTGCGCATGGTGCGGCTCGGTGCCGCCTCGGCGGAGGCCACGGTGATTCTGCACGACGAGGGGCGCGTACGCGCGGCCGCCGTGCGGCTGGAGGGGCGGCGCGGGGTGTGGCGCGTGGCGGTCCTGGAGATCGGTTGAGCCCGCAGCGCGGCGTGCCCGGGGCACACCCGGCGCGGCGCACCGGCCACGCCCGCCGTCGGGTCAGACGTACCGGCTGGTCAGACCCACTCGACGACCAGGTCGGCCGCGCCCCGCGTGGTGGCGATGAGCTCCGCGTTGCGCTGGTCGGATCCGCCGGCCCAGGCCTCGGCGTCGGGCAGGGGCTTGCCGAAGGCGTGGTGCCGGGCGACGAGGCGGCGCAGCCGCTCGGCGTCGGGCAGGTCGAGGTACCAGACCTCCGCCATCCGGGAGCGCGCGGCGGGCCAGGCACCGTCCGGGACGAGCAGGTAGTTGCCCTCGGTGATCACCAGGGGCTCGGCGCCCACCACGGTGCCCGCCGCCACCGGCTCCTCGATCTCACGGCGGAACTCCGGGGCGTAGAGCGGCGGGGCGTCGAGGGCATGGTCGGCGATCCGGTCGATGAGAGCGGCGTACCCGGCGTCGTCGAACGTGTCGACGGCGCCCTTGCGGTCGCGGCTGCCGCGGGCCTCCAGGACCGCGTTGGACAGGTGGAAGCCGTCCATGCCCACCACGACGGCGGTACCCGCGCCGAGGGCTTCGGTCAGGGCGACCGCCAGCGTGGACTTGCCCGCGCCGGGCGGGCCGGTGATGCCCAGGACGCGTGCCCGGCCGGTGCGGGAGGCCTCGGCGGCGAGCTCCGCCGCGCGGTCCGCCAGCTCGCGGGTCGTCAGCCGCACCGCAGGCTCTCCAGCCAGGTGCGCGGGCCGATGTGCTGCACGCGCACGGAGGCCACGCGCACCGCCTCCTCGACGGCCTCCTCCAGGCCGGCGCCGCGCGCGAGCGCCACGACGAGGGCGCCGTGGAACGCGTCCCCGGCGCCGAGGGTGTCCCGGACGTCGACGACGGGCACGTCGGTGGTCCCGCGGCGGCCGTCCTTGTCGCGCCACGTCACGGGGGCCGGGCCGTGCGTGGCGACGGACGCCCGGGACCGTGCGACGTCGGCGGGGGCGTGGAAGTCGGCGGAGCGCGCCGTGACGTCGGCCGCTCCGAGGAGGTCGGCGAAGACGGGCCGCCACCGGCCGGCGTCGAGCACGACGAGCGGACGGGGTTCCAGGGTCCGCGCGTAGGCGAGCACGCTGCGGGCCAGGTCGGGGTGGTGACCGTCGAGCAGCACGACGTCCGGCCGGGGCAGGGTGTCGAGCTCGTCGGGCGTGACGTCGAACCCGCCGGCGAGCGTCGCGTCGGGTGAGACGACCGACCGGTCACCGGTCTCGTCGTCGACCATGACCGCCGACACCGCGAGCGAGATCTCGCGGCCCTCGGCGGTGTCGTGCACCTCGACGCCGTGGTGCTCGAGGTCGCCGCGGGCGGCGGCACCCACCGGCCCGGAGCCCATGGCGCTGATGAGCAGCGCCCGGGCCCCGAGCGTCGCGGCGGTCACCGCCGCGTTGGCCGCCGGGCCGCCGGCGGACACGTCCTGCCGGACGGCGGTGATCTTCTGGTTGGGCCCGGGTCTGACCGTGCTCCGATGGATCACATCGAGCGTCGTCAGGCCAGCAAACCAGCAGGTCACATGCGGTTTTTGGCGGGCTGCGGCGGCTGCTTCGAGCATGTGGAGAGATTACCTGTGAAACCGAGTGTCATTGACCGGCGGTCACGAGGGTCAGCTCTCGCCGTCCGGGTAGGCGCGCTCGGCGTAGACACGGAGGGTGTCCCGCACGAACGTGGCGCCCGCGGTGCCCCCGTAGTTCGCGGCGAACCGGTCGTCCGCCACGTACATGTCACCCAGGCCCAGCAGGTAGCCCTTGTCGGGACGACCCTGCTCGTGGCCAGGAGTGCCGGGGACGGACACGAGCCAGGCGGCGTGCCGTGCGGCGAGCGCCTGCGCCTGGTCGGAGGCGGGGTCGATGCCGGCCTCGCCGGCCTCGGTCCAGGCCTGGTTCAGTGCCGCGACCCGCGCCTTGAACTCGTCCTGTCCCTCCTTGCCGAGCCCGCGCCACCACGTGTCGCCCCTCTCGTAGGCGTCGCGGCCCCAGCGCTCGGTCACCTCCTGTTCGTACCGGGTGTGGTCGAACCCGTCGAGCATGTCCTGCGCCATGATGTCCTCCTTCGCGTCGGGGTCCTGTTCCAGGGCGGCGACCGTGCGCTCGACCGACGCGATCTGCCGCGTCAGCCGCTCCTGCTCCGCGCGCAGCGAGGCGAGGTGCCGGCGCAGTGCCGACGCCTCGTCCTGTTCGCTGTCGAGCACCCCGGCGATGTCGCCGAGGCCGAGACCGAGGTCCCGGAGCAGCAGGATCCGCTGCAACCGCACCAGGGCGGTGCGGTCGTAGCGGCGCGGGCCGCTCGCCGTCGTCCGGACGGCGGGGAGCAGCCCGACGGCGTCGTAGTGCCGCAGCGTGCGGCTCGTGATGCCGGTCAGCCGCGCTATCTCCTGGATGGACCAGTACATGCCGTCCACGGTAGAGGTTGACGCCGCGTCAACTTCAAGCCTCTTTTCTCACACGTCCTGGAGGCGCTCCCACTCCTCGTCGGTGAACAGCCGCGACCGGATGAGGAACCGCACGCCCTCGGGTGCCTCCAGGCTGAACCCGGCGCCACGGCCGGGCACCACGTCGATGGTCAGATGGGTGTGCTTCCAGTACTCGAACTGGTTGCGGCTCATCCAGACCGGCACGGTGAACCCCGCACCGCCGTCGTCCGGGCCCGGCGCGATCGCGAGGTCGCCGAGGCGGACGTCGGCGTCGCCCGTGATGAAGTCGCCGTCGGGATAGCACATGGGCGACGAACCGTCGCAGCACCCGCCGGACTGGTGGAACATCAGCTCGCCGTGCCGGGTGCGCAGCCGCACGAGCAGGGCGGCCGCCTCCTCGGTCACGCCCACCCGCGCGGGCGGCGCACCGCCGTCGACGTCACTGGACACAAGAACCTCCCTCATCCGTGTCAGACGTACAGGCCGCCGGGGCGACCCGTACGTCCGACGCGTCGGGCCGTGGGCTAGAAGAAGCCCAGCTTGGTCGGCGAGTAGCTGACCAGGAGGTTCTTGGTCTGCTGGTAGTGGTCGAGCATCATCTTGTGGTTCTCGCGGCCCACACCCGAGCCCTTGTAGCCGCCGAACGCCGCCGCGGCCGGGTAGGCGTGGTAGTTGTTCGTCCACACCCGGCCGGCCTCGATGGCCCGGCCGGCCCGGTAGGCGGCGGACCCCGACCGGCTCCACACGCCCGCACCCAGCCCGTACAGGGTGTCGTTGGCGATCTTGATCGCGTCGTCGAAGTCCGCGAACTCCGTCACCGCGACCACCGGGCCGAAGATCTCCTCCTGGAAGACCCGCATCTCGTTCTTGCCCTCGAAGATCGTGGGCGTCACGTAGTAGCCGCCCGCGAGGTCGCCCTCCAGCTCGGCCCGGTGCCCGCCCGTGAGCACCTTCGCGCCCTCGGCCCGGCCGATGTCGAAGTAGCTCAGGATCTTCTCGAGCTGGTCGTTGCTGGCCTGCGCGCCGATCATCGTGTCGGTGTCCAGCGGGTTGCCCTGCACGACCGCCTCGGTGCGCGCGACGGCGTCGGCGAGGAAGTCGCGGTAGATGTCGCTCTGGATGAGCGCACGCGACGGGCACGTGCACACCTCGCCCTGGTTGAGGGCGAACATCGTGAAGCCCTCCAGGGCCTTGTCGTAGAAGTCGTCCCGGGCCGCCGCGACGTCGCTGAAGAAGATGTTCGGCGACTTGCCGCCCAGCTCCAGCGTCACCGGGATGATGTTCTGCGACGCGTACTGCATGATCAGGCGGCCCGTCGTGGTCTCGCCCGTGAACGCGATCTTGCGGATCCGGGACGAGCTGGCCAGCGGCTTGCCCGCCTCCGCGCCGAACCCGTTCACCACGTTGACGACGCCCGGCGGCAGCAGGTCCGCGATGAGCTCCATGAGGTACAGGATCGATGTGGGCGTCTGCTCGGCCGGCTTGAGCACCACCGCGTTGCCCGCCGCGAGCGCCGGTGCCAGCTTCCACACGGCCATCAGGATCGGGAAGTTCCAGGGGATGATCTGCCCCACCACGCCCAGCGGTTCGTGGAAGTGGTAGGCGATCGTGTCGCCGTCGATCTCGCTGATCGACCCCTCCTGGGCCCGGATGGCGCCCGCGAAGTAGCGGAAGTGGTCGATGGCGAGCGGGATATCGGCGGCCAGCGTCTCCCGGACGGGCTTGCCGTTCTCCCACGTCTCCGCGACGGCCAGCTCCTCCAGGTGCTCCTCCATGCGGTCGGCGATCTTGTTCAGGACGATCGCGCGCTCCGTGACCGAGGTGCGCCCCCACGCCGGTGCGGCGCCGTGCGCGGCGTCGAGGGCCCGGTCGATGTCGTCCGCGTCGCCGCGCGCCACCTCGGTGAAGACGCGCCCGTTCACAGGGCTGGGGTTCTCGAAGTACTGGCCGTTCGCCGGGGGCACGTACTCGCCGCCGATCCAGTGGTCGTACCGGGCCCGGTAGGTGGCGACGGCCCCCTCGGTCCCCGGGGCTGCGTACACGGTCATGGTCTGCCTCCTCGCAGGTTCACGTGCCTGCCGCGGTCGTCCGACGGCGAAGACACCCTCGGGCGCACCGGCGCGCCCGAGTGGGGCGACGTTAGGCAGCCGCACGTTGCAGGAGCGTTGCAACCCGACCGTGACCTCACGGCGCAAGCCCGGCGGGATCCGGCACACAGGGACCCACAGAGGGACAGATCGCCGGGCCGGCACGGTCCGCGACGACGCCAATCCGGAGAGGGACCAGATGAACCCCGCACCGCACCCCGCAGCACCGCGCCACGCCGGCGGCCCGTTCCCCGTGCACCACCGGCCGCAGCCCGCCCTTCCCCTGATCGTGCCGCTGTCCGCCGCACTGACCGTGGTCCTGGCGCTCGCCGGCTGCACCGCCCAGAACGACGAGGTGGCGACGGCGGGCGACACCACGAGCCTCACGGTCCCCGCACCCGGGACCGGCGAGGCCGCGCCCGTCGCCCCCGGCGCGGACGCGGAGCTCGTCGGGCCCGAGAGCCGGGAGGAGTACGACGACTCCCCCGAGTCACCGTTCCTGGACGTCGCCACCAGCCCCCTGTCCACGTTCTCGGCCGACGTCGACACGGCGTCGTACGCGAACCTGCGCCGCCAGGTGAACCAGGGCGTGGCACCCGAGGGCGTACGGATCGAGGAGCTGGTCAACTACTTCGACTACGACTACGCCGCCCCGGCCCCGGACGCGGAGCACCCGTTCACCGTCACCACCGAGGTCGCGATCGCCCCGTGGAACCCCGGGCACCAGCTCGCCATGGTCGGCGTGCAGGCCACCGAGGCCGTCCCGACGTCGGAGGGCAACAACATCGTCTTCCTGCTGGACGTGTCGGGCTCGATGGACGAGCCGAACAAGTTGCCGCTGCTGGCCGAGTCCTTCGCGCTGCTGGTGGAACAGCTCGACGAGGACGACCGGGTGTCGATCGTGACGTACGCGGGCGACAACCAGGTGGTCGCCGACTCCGTGCCGGGTTCCGAGCACGGCGTGCTCGTGGACCATCTGCGCTCGCTGCGTGCGGGCGGATCCACCGGCGGTGCGGACGGGCTGGTCACGGCCTACGAGCTGGCCGAGAAGAACTTCGTCGAGGGCGGCAACAACCGGGTGGTCCTGGCCACGGACGGCGACTTCAACGTGGGCCCGTCCACACCGCAGGAGCTGACGGACCTGGTCGAGCAGGAACGCGAGTCCGGCGTGTACGTGTCCGTGCTGGGCTTCGGCATGGGCAACCTGAAGGACAGCACGATGGAGGCGATCGCCGACCACGGGAACGGCAACTACGCCTACGTCGACACCCTCGCGGAGGCGCGCAAGGTACTGGTCGACGAGTTCGACTCGACGATGTTCGTGGTGGCGCAGGACCTGAAGCTGCAGGTGGAGCTCAACCCGGCGACGGTCGGCTCGTACCGCCTGATCGGGTACGACAACCGGCGCCTGGCGGACGTGGAGTTCGACGACGACGCCAAGGACGCGGGCGACGTCGGGGCCGGGCACGCGGTGACCGCCTTCTACGAGCTGGTCCCAGCAGGCAGCGACGGCGCATCGGACGGCGACCTGAAGTACTCGGAGCGGGAGGCCGGCACCAGTGACGACTTCATGACTGTGCACGTGCGGTACAAGCAGCCCGGCGGCGGGCGGAGCACGGAGGTCGAGTTCCCCGTCGGCGCCGAGGCGTTCACGACGGCGCCGACGGCCGACTTCGTCTTCGCCTCCGCCGTGGCCGAGCTCGGCCTGATCGCCACGGAGTCGGAGTACCGGGGCGAGGCCGATCTCGACGCGGTCCGGGAGCGTGCCGCCGGAGCCCTGGGCGAGGATCCCTACGGACTGCGGGCCGAGTTCGTGAGCCTGGTCGACGCCTACCCGAGGTGACGCCGGACCCGCTCTTTCCTCGATGGGTGCAGAGACATTCCATGACCGCCAGAAAGAATGGCCGCAAGAATGTCGAGAAAGTTGTTTACCACCAGGGGTGCGACCCGAAATTTCCGGCCTTGCCGGAAACGGTCGTCACGAACCGTCGTGGGAGGTGAGGATGGTCCGGGTGCCGACCGGGTCGCGGGAGTCCAGGGTGCGCTGGGCACCCTGCGACTGCTGCACCATGTCCATGGCGACGCGCAGGTCCTCGGTGGCCCAGTCGAGCGACGTCTCGATGTGGGTGGCCTGGTCGAGCAGGGTGCGAGCCTGCGTCACCGACGACGGCGGGGCGTCGGTCACCCGCTGCGCGACGGCGGCGCGGGCGTCGGCGAGGGCCTGGGCGAGCACGTCGCGGGTGGCCGGGTCGGCGACGCGACCGTCCGAGTGCACGTAGACCCGCTCGGCCATGTCCATGACGGCGGCCAGGTCGTGCGAACGGTCGGACGTGGCGCTGACCTGCAGCTCGATCTTGTCGGTCAGGGCAAGCAGCCGGCTGGCCTCGTCGGCGCGGACCGACCCGACCCAGAGGGTGATCGCCACCGCGACACCGGTGACGATCGCGGCGCCGTACGTCCAGCGGCGGCGCCCACGGGCTCCGGCGAGCTCGGCGAGCGGGGGCTCCGACGCGTCGAGCGGCGGGAGGTCGGCCGGGTCGATCTCGGCCAGGGCGGGCAGCCCGGTGGGGCCGGGCGAGGCGGGCAGGTGGCTCGGACTGTCTCCGGCCGGTTCGTCAGCATCGGACATCGTGGATTCCGGTCTAGCTAAAGCGATGGTGTTCAACTCTTCCCCCAAAGAGAGTTCCCATGAAAACTATCTGTCGGACTCAAGGCCCGTTCAACAACCGGTGAGAATGACGCTAGGACTACTTTCTTCCTCTCGCGCGGCGAATCCGTAATACGTCCGTGATCTGTGGACGACGCACCCGGGGTGCTGGCGGCTTGGCCATCGGCAGGCACAACCTGTTGAGGGGCTTGGCCCGGTGCCTACACTGGCCTGGTTCGACGACGACGTCCGAACCAGGTCAGGGGCAGCATGACGCAGGTGCCGCACCGCGACGCGCAGTGGGTGCGCGCCGCCTACGAGAACTTCGTCGGTTCCGCCGGCTCGCAGGAGCCTGACGGCATCGACCCCGTCGTCGCGGCCTCGTGGCGACGGAGCCTGCGCAACGGTGTCGACCCGGACAGCCCGAGCGCGGTGGCGGTCGCGGCGTCGGACGACCTGGAGGACTACCGGAGCCACCATCCCCTGGCCGTCGCGATGCCCCTGGTCCGGGACATGGTGGGCGGCGCGACGGGGGACGACCTCGTGGTGGCCGTCTCGGACGACGCCGGCCGGCTGCTCTGGGTGGAGGGCCGGGGTCCGGTCCGCACCGCGGTCGACCACGTCGGCTTCGTCGAGGGCGCCGTGTGGCGCGAGGAGTCCGTCGGCACCAACGCGCCGGGCACCGCCCTGGCCACACGCCGCCCCGTCCAGGTGCTCGGCGCCGAGCACTTCGCGCGTCCCGTGCAACGACTGAGCTGCACCGCGGCGCCCGTGCACGACCCGGCCGGCGGGATCGTGGGCGCCGTCGACCTCACCGGCGGCAGCGTCGCCGGGTCGCACGTCGCCCTCGCCCTCGTGCGGGCCACCGTCGCCATGGTCGAGCGCGAGCTCGCCGCGCGAGCCGCCGCCTGGCCGCGGGACGCCGCGGTGGCGACGGCGCTCGGACCGACCGCCGGTCCGGGCCGCGGGCCCGACCTCCGGCTGCTCGGGCCGCCCGCGCTGCGCGGCCGGCGGATCTCGCTGCGCCACGCGGAGATCCTGCTCCTGCTGGCGGAGCACCCCCGGGGGCTGGGCGCCGAGGAGCTCGCCGTGCTGCTGCACCCGGGCGACCTGTCGCTCGTGGCCGTGCGGGCGGAGATCTCCCGGCTCCGCCGCGTGGCCGACGGCGCCCTGGACGGTCCGCTGCTCGCCGGTTCACGCCCGTACCGGCTCGCGCGCCCCCTCCTGTCCGACGTGGACGCGGTACGCGAACGGCTGGGCCGCGGCGACGTGCGGGGCGCGCTGGCTGCCTACCCGGAGCCGCTGCTGCGCCGGTCGGTGGCGCCCGGCGTCGAGCGGCTGCGCGAGGAGCTGGAGGCGGAGGTGCGTGCGGCGGTGCACGTCTGCGACGACGCCGTCGCCGTCGAGCGGTGGACCGCACGCGCCGAGGGTGCGGACGACCACGCCGCCTGGACCCGGCTGGCCCGGCTGGCCCAGCCCGGCGGTCCGCAGGCCACCCGGGCGGCGGCCCACCTGGCCGTGCTGGAGCGCCGGCTGACCTGACCCGCGGGCGATCCCGGCCGGCCCCGGCGATCCGGGATCGTTTCGGGACCGCCGCGTGTTCTCCTGGTCGTCAGCGCACGCGCTCCCCGAGGAGGAACCATGGCCACGCCCGTCGACCCGTCCGAGAAGTTCTCGCGGTACGCCCACCCGGAGCGCCTCGTGAGCACCGCGTGGCTGGCCGAGCACCTCAAGGATCCCGGGATCGTCGTCGTGGAGTCCGACGAGGACGTGCTGCTCTACGAGACCGGGCACATCCCCGGCGCGGTGAAGGTGGACTGGCACACCGAGCTGCAGCACCCGCAGGTCCGCGACTACCTGGACGGTGCCGCGTTCGCCGCGCTGATGGGCGGCAAGGGCATCACGCGCGACACGACGATCGTGCTGTACGGCGACAAGAACAACTGGTGGGCCGCCTACACGGCGTGGGTGTTCACCCTGTTCGGGCACCAGGACGTGCGCCTGCTCGACGGCGGCCGCGGCCTGTGGAGCGCGGAGGGCCGCGAGCTCACCACCGACGTCCCCGCCCCCGCACCGGTCGAGTACCCCACGGTCGAGCGCGACGACACCACGGTCCGCGCCTTCCGCGAGGACGTGCTGGCGCACCTGGGCAACGGCCCGCTCGTCGACATCCGCTCCCCGCAGGAGTACACGGGCGAGCGGATCGCCATCCCGGACTACCCCGAGGAGGGCGTGCTGCGCGGCGGCCACATCCCGACGGCGCGCAACGTGCCCTGGGCGACGGCGGTGGCCGAGGACGGCACCTACAAGACCCGCGAGGAGCTGGAGGCGATCTACACGGAGGGCCTGGGCATGAGCCCGGACGACGCCGTGATCACCTACTGCCGCATCGGCGAGCGGTCCAGCCACACCTGGTTCGCCCTGACGTACCTGCTCGGCTACGCAGGCGTGCGCAACTACGACGGCTCCTGGACGGAGTGGGGCAACGCCGTGCGCGTCCCGGTCGCGACCGGCGCCGAGCCCGGTACGGTCTGACGGCTCCGCACAGGCGGCGGCTCAGCCTCGGCCGAAGGCCTTGCGCAGCTCGTCCTTGGCGCGTTCGAGCACGTCGCGCTGGTCGGCGTCCAGCTCCTTGCCCGCGCGGTTGACGTAGAACGTCAGCATCGACATCGCGGAGCGGTACGGGGAGCTCTTGCGCCGGCCGCTCGCCTCCGCGGACTTCTTGAGGGACCGGGCGATCCGCGCGGGATCGTGCCAGGTGAACACGCCCTCCTCCAGGTCCAGGGCGTCACTGCCCTCGGTGACGCGCTGGGACCAGCGGTCGGGGCCGCCGTCCGGCCCCTTGTTCTCGGCCATACGGCCACGCTACGACGCCGTCCGGCCACTCGCCCGGGCCGCCGCGACGGTGAAAGGATGAACGGATGAGCACCGACCACGCGGACCTGCCCGAGGCCCTCGCCGAGCTGCGGGACGCCTTCCTGGAGACGCCCGAGCGGGATCGCCTCCAGCTCCTGCTGGAGGTGTCGCGCGAGCTCCCGCCCCTGCCTGCGCGCTACGCGGACGCGCCCGAACAGCTCGAACGGGTCCAGGAGTGCCAGTCCCCCGTCTACGCCGTCGCCGAGGTGGACGACGCCGGGGTGGTCGCCTTCCACGCGACCGCCCCGGAGGAGGCGCCCACCACGCGCGGCTTCGCGTCCATCCTCGCGCAGGGGCTGACCGGGCTCACGGCGCAGCAGGTGCTGGACGTGCCCGACGACTACCCGCTCCAGCTCGGCCTGACGAAGGTGGTCAGCCTGCTGCGGCTGAACGGCATGGCGGGCATGCTCGCCCGCGCCAAGCGCCAGGTCCGGGAGCAGGTCGGCACCGCGCACGCCTGACGGCGCTACCCGCCCAGCCGCGCCCGCAGCCACGGCACGCACGCCTCGGCCTGGATGCGCTGGAACGCGCGCAGGTGCGGTATGCCGGGCGGCGGGTCGAGCAGGGAGTGGTGCACGAAGTAGGCGGTCAGCACGGCGACCCACACCGTGACCGCCTCGGGGTCCGTGCCCGGGGCCAGCGGCGTGCGGTCCAGCACCTCCTGCGGGGCAGGCCCGCCCGTGGCGTGCACCGCCGGCAGCATCGCGGTCTGGTCCACGAAGCCCGCGCCCCGCACGGCGTGCGGCCAGTCGACGGCCACCGCCTCCTCGGCCCCGTCCGCCCGGCGGACCACGAGCGCGTTGTCCGCACGCAGGTCCTCGTGCACCAGGTGCGGCCCGGCGAGTGCCGCGCGCTGCCGTGCCGGCGCCGCGGTCTCGGCGACGCGGTCGAGGTTCCGGCCCAGCCAGGGGTCGTAGGTCGCCAGGCCGGCCGGCCGTTCGTCGGCCAGGAGCGAGGCCTCGGGCCAGACCTGGTCGGCCAGGTCGGGGAACGCCCCGCCGGCCGGCACCTCGTGCTCGGCGATGCGGCGGGCCAGGTGCTGCAGCCGGTCGAGGTCGGCCAGGTCCCACGGCTCGGTGCGCGGCAGGCGGCCGTCCACGGCGTCGGAGGCGACCACGACCCATCCGGGTTCGTCCGACCCGGGCAGGGGCACCTCCCTGGCCCAGCGGAAGGCCGGGGCGGGCACGTCCGCGGGCAGGGCCGCCGCGCGCTGCGCCTCGCGACGGTGCAGCCGGGCGGCGACGTCGTAGCCGGTCGAGGCGACCTTGACGAACACGCGCTCGCCGGCCGCCTCGAGGGTGAGTGCCCAGCCGGGCGAGTAGCCGCCGTCGTGCGACGTCCAGCCGGTGACGGGGCCGCCCAGCTCGGCGACGACGGCGTCGCGCACCGGGGCGGGCAGCTCGGGCCAGGTCGGTCGGACACGGGTCATGCGGTGATCCTGCCCGCCGCGGCGGCGCCCTGGCGAGGAGAAATCGGCGCACGAATTGGACGCCCGTCCAGAAAATGCGGGATATCACGGCTGTGATGTCTGGGTTACGGGTATTCCTGGCGCTCTGCCGCAGAGTTCGGTCCTGGAATGTCTTGTTTCCTTCCCCGCACCGCCCGCACAGCACGGATTGACAGGGTGAAAAGAGCACCCGACTCTTCTTCGTGGTGAACACACACGTGTGCTCCACCACCTGTTTCAACGGAGCTATTCGAGGGGAAACACAATGATCCGAGGATTCCGTGCAATCAGTCGCGCTGTGGCAACCGTGGCGGTCTCCGCCGGCCTGGTCTGCGCAGCCACAGCAGGTGCGAGTGCCGCGGTGGTGACCGACGGGGACGTCCCCGCGGCCCACACGATCAGCGTGGAGGCGGAGCCGGCGCCCGACGTCGTCGCGGACCCCGTGCCGGACGTCCCGATCGACGCCCCGGTCCCCGACGTTCCCGTGCCGGACCTCCCCGTGCCGGAGCTGCCTGTCCCGCTGCCGACCACCGGTCTGCTGGACGGCCTGCTCAGCGCCCTCGGCAACCTGCTGAGCTCGCTCCTCGGTGGTCTCCCCGTCCCCGTCCCCCTTCCCGGGGTCTGAGGACAACCCTTTCGACCTGCCGGACGTCGCCAGCACGGCCGGTTACCGAACCCCTTTTCCACCAGCCGTTCGTGAACGGTGGGGCTGGCGACAAAGGGCTCCCGGTGAGGCCCTTTCCCGGATACCCGGGAAAGGGCCTCACTGCTGTCCGGAAAAGGCATTCGGCCAGGGACTTCCCGCTGACCCGGATCAGGGCGGAACACCGACGCAGCGGGCGATCCGCCGCACCGCCTCGTGCAGCCGGTCCGGGGTGTTCGCGGCATACCCGATCACCAGGCCGGGCGGCCCGGCGCCCCTCCGGTGCGCCGACAACGGCTGCACCAGCACCCCGTCCGCCCGGGCCCGGCGCGCCACGTCGACGTCGTCGAGGCCGGGCAGCGTCACCAGGAGGTGCAGGCCGGCGGCCACGCCGTGGGCGGTGCCGCCGGGCAGGTGCGTCGTCAGCGCCGCCAGCAGCGCGTCCCGGCGGGCGCGATGGCGGCGCCGGACCTGACGCAGGTGCCGCTCGAACCCGCCGGAGGTGATGAAGTGCGCCAGCGCGAGCTGCGGCAGCGCGGGACTGCCGAGGTCGGTCCAGTACCGGGCCTCGATCAGCTCCGTCCGGAGCGCGGCGGGTGCGAGCAGCCAGCCCAGGCGGATCGCGGGTGCCAGGGTCTTGGACACGCTGCCGAGGTGCACCACGTGGTCCGGCGCGAGGGCGCGCAGGGCGGGGACGGGTGGCCGGTCGTAGCGGTGCTCGGCGTCGTAGTCGTCCTCGACGACGAGGCGGCCGGGCATGCCGTCCGGACCCTGCGGGGCCGCGCGCGCCCATGCCACGAGCTCCCGGCGGCGGCCGGGGGCGAGCACGACGCCCGTGGGGAACTGGTGCGCGGGGGTGACCAGCACCGCGTCCACGGCGGTGCGGCCGAGCGCGGCCACGTCGAGCCCGTCCTGGTCCACCGGGACCGGGACCGGGTCCAGACCCCACCGCCGCAGGTGCTCACGTGCACCGTACGAGCCCGGGTCCTCGAAGCCGATGCGGTGCGTCCCTCGCGCGCCGAGCACCCGGGCGAGCAGCACGAGGCCCTGGGACACCCCGTTGACGACGAGGACCTCGTCGGGGTGGGCACGCAGGCCCCGGGTGCGGGCGAGCCATCCGGCCACGGCCTCGCGCAGCGCGGGCAGCCCGCGCGGGTCGCCGTAGCCGAGCCCGCTCGACGCGAGGCCGCTCAGCGCCGCCCGTTCGGCGCGCGCCCAGGCGGCGCGGGGGAACGCCGCGAGATCCGGCAGACCGGGCGACAGGTCGATCAGGTCCGGGCCGGCCGGCACACCGGCGGCGTCCGGGCCGGGGAGCCCGTCGGCAGCGCCCGGCGACACGTGCGGCGAGCCGGGCCCGGGCAGCGGCCCAGGAACGGACCCGGGCTCGGGCCGCGGCCCGACGGCGTCACGCCCGCCCGGCGCAGCCACGACCTCGGTGCGCACCGTCGTGCCGCCGCCGTGCCGCCCCGTCAGCAGCCCCTCGTCCGTCAGGCGCCGGTACGCGTCCACCACCACGCCCCGTGAGCACCCGAGCTGGTCCGCGAGGACCCGGGTCGCGGGCAGCCGGTCGCCCGGGGCGAGGCGGCCGTCGGACACGGCGTCCCGCACCTGCTCGGCGAGCCATGTGGCCAGGCCGCGCGGCCGGGCGCGGGCCGGATCGAGCTGGAGAAAGTCGGCGCCCGCCATCTTGGTCTCCTTGTTCGCCACGAACTTGGCACTGTCAGACGGACCAAGTCTGGAGCACGCTCACCGTCATGACGACCTCCATCCACCCGCCGGCGCCGGGCGACGCCCCGGCCGCCCGCCCGTCTGCGCCCTGGTCCGGCCCCGTGTTCGCCGGGCTCGGCATGACCCTCGTCGGCAGCCAGGTGGCCGTGTCGGGGGTGCTCGCCGACGCCCCGCTGTTCGCCGTGCAGGCCCTGCGGTACACGCTCGCCGCCGTGGTCCTGGTGCTGCTCCTGCGGGCCACCGGTCGCACCGTCCCCGTGCCGCGCGGCCGGGAGTGGGCCTGGCTCGCCGCGGTCGCGCTGAGCGGGCTGGTGCTGTTCAACGTGGGCGTGGTGCGCGGCGTCGCGCACGCCGAGCCGGCGGTGATCGGTGTGGCGGTCGCCGCCGTGCCGGTGCTGCTCGCGCTCGTGGGACCGCTCCTCGGCGGGGCCCGGCCCGCCCCCGTGGTGGTGGCCGGCGCGGTCGTGGTCACCCTGGGCGCCGCGCTGGTCACCGGGGGCGGGCGCACCGACCCGGCGGGCCTCGGCTACGCCCTGCTCACGCTGCTCTGCGAGGCCGGGTTCACCCTGCTCGCGGTGCCGGTGCTGCACCGGCTCGGGCCGCACGGGGTGTCGCTGCACGCGGTCTGGCTCGCCGCCCTCGCGCTGTGGGGCCTCAGCCTCGTGACCGAGGGGCCCGGCGCGGTCCTGACGCTGCGGTCCGGGCAGGTCTCCGCCGTGCTCCACCTCGCGCTGGGCGTCACGGTGGTGGCGTTCCTGCTCTGGTACACGGCCGTCGGCCGGATCGGTCCCGGACGGGCCGGGCTGTTCACCGGCGTGGTCCCGGTGGCGTCCGCCGTGGGCGGCGTCCTGCTCGGTGCGCCCGTGCCGGGCCCGGTGGTGTGGCTGGGCGTCGCGGTCGTGGGCGCCGGTGTTCTGCTGGGGTTGCGCGCGCCGTCCACGGCGCCCTAGCTCCCGGGCGCGGGTCCCGGCCCCGCCGGCTCGGCCGGCCCCGCCGGCTCGACCTCGAACCGGTACCCCGCCCCCGGGTGGGTGAGGATGTGCTGCGGGTGCGACGGGTCGCGCTCCAGCTTGCGCCTCAGCTGCGCCGTGTAGACCCGCAGGTAGTTGGTCTCGGTCGAGTAGGCGGGACCCCAGACCTCGTGCAGCAGCAGCTTGCGGTCCACGAGCCGGCCCCGGTTGCGCACGAGGACCTCCAGGAGCGCCCACTCGGTAGGGCTCAGGCGTACCTCCGCCCCGGCCCGGAACACCTGCCGCCGCGCCAGGTCGATCCGCAGCTCACCCGCCACGACCACCGGCTCCTCCGCCTGCGCCGGGGCCGCCCGGCGCACCGCCGCCCGCAACCGCGCCAGCAGCTCGTTCATGACGAACGGCTTGGTCACGTAGTCGTCGGCACCCGCGTCCAGGGCGTCGACCTTGTCGTCACCGAGCTGCCGGGCCGACAGCACCACGATCGGCACCCGGGTCCAGCCACGGATGCCCGCGATCACCTCGAGGCCCGGCATGTCCGGCAGGCCGAGGTCCAGCAGCACGACCTCCGGCCGGGCCGAGGCCACCGCGTCCAGCGCCGCCGCGCCCGTCGGCGCGGTGGTCACGTCCCAGCCGTGCGCCCGCAGGTTGATGGCCAGGGCGCGCACCAGCGCCACGTCGTCGTCCACGACGAGCACCCGGTTGCCGGACGGCGGGCGCGTGCCCTCGTCACCCGGCTCGCTGTTCACAGCACCCATCTCACCACGTGGCGCAGCGCCACGCGTCCGGCGTCCGGGCGCCAGGGCACGTCAGAAGTCGAAGAGGTCCTCCAAGAAGGACTCCTTGCGCTTCTTCTTGTAGCGACGGTCCCCGTACGAGTCGTAACGACGGTCGTCGTCGTACCGGCGGTCGCGGTCGTAGCGGCCGTCCCGGTCGTAACGACGGTCGTCGTCGCGGCGCCGGTCGTCGTACCGCGGGTCGTAGGCGGGCTGCGGCGAACCGTACGACGGGCCCACCTGGACGGGGTTGGGCGCGGGCGGAGCCGCGGGGGCCGACGGCCGGTTCTCGGCCGCGATCTCGGTCTCCACCGAGCGGTCGATGACCTTGTCGAGCTCACCGCGGTCGAGCCACACGCCACGACACGTGGGGCAGTAGTCGATCTCGATCCCCTTGCGCTCGGACATGACGAGCGTGGTCTGGTCGATGGGGCACAGCATGCTGAAGGTCTCCTCGCGGTCGTCGTCTGCGTCAACCAACGGACAGGGCCGCCGGGCGGTTCCTCGTCCGCTGCCTACCTGCCCGGGCCGGTCCAGGCTCCCAGGCTCTCACGGACGCCCGGACCGCCGAGGGACGCCGCTGCCGAGATGGCGGCGCCGCCGTCCTGCGCGGCCACGACGGCCCACACGACCGCGCCCACCAGGAGGAGCGCCGCCAGGACCGTGAGGGTGATCTTCCAGGCCGACCAGGGACGCTGGCCCACGACCTCCGCCGTGCGCGCGTTGACCAGCACCTGGAAGGGCTTGCCCGCGTACAGGTAGGTCGCGATCCACACCGGCAGCAGCAGGAGCTTGTACGTCACCGCCGAGTAGCTGGTGTGCACCTGGTGCACGCGCTGCACGTCGCCGCCGATGTCGCGCTCGCAGTCGTTCTCGATGACGGGCGCCATCTCGCCCTTGGCGACCTCCAGCTCGGCCTCGGGCTCGACGTCGTACCGCAGCGTCTCGTAGCCGGCGAGGTAGTCGGGCTGGTAGGGCCGGGCCTGGCCCAGCGGCCACGGGCTGAGCCTCGCCAGGTGCTCGGGCATGACCCGGCCGGTCCCGGCGACCAGCACGTCGTCGAAGTCGCGCGCCACGGTGCCCGCGGCCGGGTACCAGCGGGTCTTCTGCACCTGCCGGGTCTGCGTCTGGCTGCGGCCCTCGGAGTCGGTGGTCGTGTAGGTCTCGGTGACCCAGTAGTGCTCGCCCCGCTGGCCCGTGTAGTCGGAGCGGGTCCGCGCGTCGAACGTCCAGTGCGGCAGGTAGACGCCGTGCGCCTGCTCGGCGGAGACCACCTTCTTCAGGGCCGACGGCGCGAACCACCGCGAGCGCACCCACGTCCGCAAGGCGCCCTGCATGGCGTCCCGGTCCACCTCGAACGGCAGCACGGCCTCCGGCTCGACCAGGCCGAGGCCCTCGACCTCCGCGACCATGGGCGACCCGCAGAACCCGCACTTCTGCGACAGGTGGTCGCTGGTGGTGACCGCACCGCAGGTGCCGCACCGGTAGTCCTGCGTGGCGGGCGCCACGGGGCGCGTCCGCGCCGCGAGCGCCGCGAAGTCGTGCTCGCGCACCTCGCGGACGACGGCGGCGACCTGCTGCGTGTGGCCGCAGTACGGGCAGGTGAGCGTGCCCGTACCGGCGGAGAACTCGACGGTGGCCCCGCACTGCTCGCACGGGTAGGCGCGGTGGGCGACGGGGCCGCCCTCGGTCAGCTCGACCATCGTCAGGCCTGCGGCAGCGGGGGCGGCGTCGCGCCGAGGTGCCTGGCCACGTCGGGCACGGACGACGCCGGCTCCCAGCCCGCCATGCCCGCACGCCAGATCAGCGTGCTCGCCGTGAGGGTGCCCGCGGCGGCCTGCGCGGCGAGGGCGGCGTCGTCGAACGGGCCGGTCTGGGTGCCGCCGTTGCCCAGGAACCAGCCGCCCGGCAGGGGCGGCGGGCCGGCGGGTGCGGCGGCGGCCGGGGCGGACGGCGCGGCGGGCTGGGCAGGAGGCACGATCGCGTTGCCGACCGCCTGGCCCAGCCCCATGCCGATGACGGCGCCCGCGCCACCACCGCCGTCGGCCGCGGCCTCCATCGCCTGGCCGGCCTGGAACTGCTGGAAGGCGGCCATGCTGCCCACGGTGCCGGACGAGACGATGCCCATCGAGGTGCGCTTGTCGAGCGCCTCCTCGACCTCGGGCGGCAGCGAGACGTTCTCGACGACGAACTTCGGCACGGCGATGCCGAGGTCGGTCGACAGCTCCTCGGTGAGCCGGGCGGCGAGCTGGTCACCGAGGTCGCCATGGTGCGCGGCGACCTCGATGACGGGGATGCCGGACGACGAGAGCACGCTCGCGAAGTGGCTCACCACGTTCTGGCGCAGGTATTCGTGCACCTCGTCGGTGCGGAACTGCGGGTCGGTGCCCACCAGCTCACGCAGCAGGAGCTTCGGGTCGGAGACGCGGACGGCGAACGCGCCGAAGGCCCGCACACGCACCATGCCGAGCTCCGGGTCCCGCATCATGACGGGGTTCTTGGTGCCCCACTTGAGGTCGGTGAACTGGCGGGTGCTGACGAAGTACACCTCGGCCTTGAACGGCGAGTGGAAGCCGTGCTTCCAGCCCTTCAGGGTGGACAGCACCGGGAGGTTCCGGGTCTCCAGGGTGTAGGTGCCGGGCTCGAACACGTCGGCGATCACGCCCTCGTTCACGAACACCGCGGTCTGGGACTCGCGGACCACGAGCCGCGCGCCCATCTTGATCTCGTTCTCGTAGCGGGGGAACCGCCACACGATCGTGTCCCGCGTGTCGTCGAGCCACTCGACGATGTCGACGAGCTCGCCCTTGATCTTGTCCAGCAGGCCCATGCCGCACTCCCTCGCCTCGTCCGTCCGCGCGCCGCGGACACCTGGACGATACAAGCGCCGGGTACGGGGCGGTACGAAAGGTGACGGGACCGTGACCTGGCATCCGGCCGCTGCCGCGACCCCGGACGTGTGAGAGAGTTTCACCGCAGGGTGACAACCCGGCGAACCTGTCCGGAGGTGCAAGGGCCGATGACCGTCCTCGTGGCGTACAACGAGTCACCCCAGGGTGAGGCCGCCGTGCGCGCGGCCGTCAGCGAGGCGGCACGCCGCCGGCAGGAGCTGGCCGTGCTCGTCCTCACGCCGCAGGCCGGCACGCAGGTCCCGGCCGCGCTGGCCCACCTGCTCGACGCGGTGCCCAGCACCGTCACCCTCGGTCCGATCGCGTTCCGTCCCGAGCAGACCGAGGTGGCCGACGCGATCGTGGACCAGGCGGAGGCCGTCTCCGCGGACCTCGTGGTCATCGGCTCGCGCAAGCACTCCACCGTGGGCACGTTCCTGGTGGGCTCGACCACGCAGCAGGTGCTGCTCGACTCCCCCGCGCCCGTGCTGGTGGTCAAGGCCAGCTACGCCTGACCCGGAGGTGAGCGTGGGCGGAGCGCCGAGGAACGAGGCGTACCGCCCGGAGCGAACCGCAGGCTCAGGCGTCGTCCGGCTACGCCTGAGGCTGCGCCGCCCGTGCGGTGATCCGGCCGACGACGTCGTCGAGCACCGGCGTCGCGATGCCGTGCGCAGCCGCCCGGCGGCCCACCGCACCGCCGATCGCGTCGAGCTCGCCCTCCCGGCCCGCCTCGACGTCCGCCTGGAGCGAGGAGCGCATCGGGGGCGGGAAGCCGTCCAGGATGCCGCGCAGGTCCTCCCCCGTGGTGGGCACCCCTTCGGCGGTGGCGGTCGCGGCGATCTCGGCGAGCAGTCCCGCGGTCAGCCCGGGGTCGCGGGTCAGCGCCTCCCCGATGCCCGTCGCCCACGTGGAGGTCAGCAGCGCGAGGGGCGCCAGGAAGCGGAGCTTCTTCCACAGCACCTCGGCCTCGGTGCCACCGGTCACCACCTCGATCGGGGTGTCGCGCAGCGCGGTCACGACGCCGAGCGCGGCGGCGTCGTCCGGCACCACCGTGCGCAGGAGCGTGCCGCGGTGCCGCACCAGCGCCGGACCGAAGCCGCCCGCACCGGTGCGCAGCGTCTCGCCCGCGATGGTGGCCCCGACCACGCGCACGCCCGGCAGCGCCTCGCGGAGCGCGACCAGGTGGTCCAGGCCGTTGAGCAGGGACAGCACCTCGGTGGGCGCGGTGCCGGCGAGCAGGCGGGCGGCGTCGGCGACGCCCTCGGCCTTGACCGCCACGACCACCCGGGCGCCGTGCGGCACCTCGGTGACCGCGGCGAGCGGCGCGTGCCAGGAGCCGAACTCGTCCGTGACCACGTCCATGCCGTGCTCGGTGACCTGCCGGGCGGTCCGCTCCCGGGCGACCACGACGACGTCGTGCCCCGCGCGCTGGAGCATCGCGGCCACCAGGCCGCCGATCGCACCGGGGCCGACGACGGCGATCAGGGTGTCAGTCATGGCCACATCGTAGGTGGGGGCGAGCGACGGGCGGCGCTCGTCACCTGACGAACTCATGACGGTCTGGCCAGGCGGCCGGGGCTCTGGACTAGTCTCGGCACATGACAGCAGTCACGCTCGGGATCCCGTCGGTACGGGGCGTGCCCCGGCGAGCCGCCACGCCGGCCGGCCGGCCGCGACCCGACACCCCGCTGCTGGTCGACCGGTACGGGCGCGTGGCGCGCGACCTACGCGTCTCGATCACCACCGCGTGCTCCCTGCGCTGCACCTACTGCATGCCGGCCGAAGGGCTCCCGCTCGTGCCGCGCGACGAGCTCATGACGCCCGGCGAGATTGGCCGCCTGGTCGGCATCGGGGTACGTGACCTCGGTATCCGCGACATCCGGTTCACGGGCGGCGAGCCGCTGATGCGGCGCGACCTGGAGCAGATCATCGGCGCCGCACGCGAGGCGGCGGACGAGGGCATGGCCGCGCTCGCGACCGGCGGCACGTCGCCCGAGCGGGTCCGCATCGCCATGACCTCCAACGCCCTCGGCCTGGACAAGCGGGTCGACGCCCTGGTCGCGGCCGGGCTCGACCGGGTCAACGTCTCCCTCGACACCGTGGACCGGCAGGCGTTCGCCACGCTGACCCGGCGCGACCGCCTGGACGACGTGCTCACGGGCATCCGCGCTGCCCTCGCCGCGGGCCTGGCGCCGGTCAAGATCAATGCCGTGCTGCTGCCGGAGACGCTGGCGGGCGCGGCCGACCTGCTCGCCTGGGCGGTGGAGCACGGCTGCGCGCTGCGGTTCATCGAGGAGATGCCGCTGGACGCCGACGGGCGCTGGACGCGCGACGACGTGGTGAGCGCCGCCGACCTGCTGGAGGTGCTGGGGCAGCGCTTCACGCTGACCCCGGCGGGTCGCGAGGACCCGTCGGCCCCGGCCGAGGAGTGGCTGGTCGACGACGGCCCGGCGACCGTGGGCGTCATCGCGTCGGTGACCCGGTCGTTCTGCGGGGCGTGCGACCGCACCCGGCTGACCGCCGAGGGCACGGTCCGGTCCTGCCTGTTCGGCAACGAGGAGACCGACCTCAAGGCGCTGCTCCGGGCGGGCGCGAGCGACGAGGAGGTCGGCGACGCCTGGCGTGCCGCGATGTGGGCCAAGCCGCGCGCGCACGGCAGCGACGCGGTCGAGCTGGCCGCGGACGCCTTCGCGGACACCCGCCGCAGCATGGGAGCCATCGGCGGCTGACGCCGGACATGTCCCGCAGGTGACGGGCGGCGGTCCCAGGTGACCCCTCGGGGACCGCCGGATGTACGTTGCCCGAAGCCTCGCCCCCGCCAGGGACAAAACAGAACATAACGCCCGGCGGGCTTCCTAGGCTCGCCGCCGTGACCACCATCGCGACGCCCCGGGCGCCGGAGGAACCGGGCACCCGGCCGACCCGCGGCTCCGCGGCCGGGCCACGGAGCCTGCGCCCCGGCCGCCTCGGCGCACGGCGCCGGCGCACCGCCCTCCTGTGGGCCGTGCTGCTCGCCGGCCCGAACCTCGCCCTCCTGCTCGTCTTCGTGTACCGGCCGCTGGTCGAGAGCCTCTACCTCTCGACCCTCCAGTGGAACCTCGGCTCACCCACCGCGCGGTTCGTGGGCCTCGGCAACTACGTCGAGTGGTTCACCGCGCCCACCACCGGCCGGATCGTCACCACCACCGTGGTCTTCACGGTCGCGACCGTCGGCGGCGCCCTGGTCCTGGGCCTCGGCCTGGCCCTGCTCCTGGACCGGCGGCTCCGGGGCCGCGGCCTCGCCCGCACGGTCGCCTTCGCGCCCTACGTGCTGAGCGGGTTCGCCGTCGGCATCCTCTGGCTGTTCATGTTCGACCCCCGCTACGGGCTCGTGCAGGAGCTGCTCGGCTGGTTCGGCGTCGCCTCGCCCCAGTGGTACACCGGCCGGCCGTGGCCCCTGGTCATGGTGATCGTCGTCTACCTGTGGAAGAACCTCGGGTACGTCGCCCTCATCTACCTCGCCGGCCTGCAGGCGGTGCCGCAGGACCTCAAGGACGCCGCGGCGCTCGACGGCGCGTCCGCCGCCCGCACGCTGCGCTCCGTGGTGCTGCCGCTGCTCACCCCCACCACGTTCTTCCTGCTCGTGACGATGCTGCTCAGCTCGCTCCAGTCCTTCGACATCATCAAGGCGATGACCCAGGGCGGCCCGCTCGGCTCCACCACCACGCTCATGTACTCGATCTACGTGGAGAGCTTCGTCAACGGCCGCGCGGGCTACGCCTCCGCCGTCGCCACGATCCTGTTCCTCGTGCTGCTGGCGGTCACGGCCGTGCAGCTGCAGTTCGTCCAGCGGAAGGTGCACTACGCATGACCGCCGTGCCGCACCTGGGCCCCGCCGCCCCGGTGGCCCGACGACGCCCCGCTCCCCCGGTGGGCGGCTACGTCACGATGGTCCTGGCGACCGTGGTGCTCGGGGCGCCGCTGCTGTGGCTGGCGCTCGCGAGCCTCAAGGCCCCCGACGAGCTGTACCAGGTGCCGCTCCAGTGGCTTCCCGCCCGGCCGGACCTCGACAGCTACGTGCAGGCCGCGGAGACCGTGCCGCTCGGGCGGCTGCTGCTCAACAGCATCGGCCTGACGGTCGCCGGCGCGGGTCTCAAGGTGGCGCTCGGCCTGTGCTGCGCGTACGCGCTGGTCTTCCTGGACTTCCCGTTCAAGCGCGTCGCGTTCGGGCTGGTGATCGTGACCCTGATGATCCCGCCGCAGATCACGATCATCCCCAACTACACCCTCGTGGCGAGCCTGGGCTGGCTGAACACCTACCAGGGCATCCTCGTGCCCGGCCTGGCCAGCGCGTTCGGCACGTTCCTGTTCCGCCAGCACTTCCTCACGCTGCCCCGGTCCGTCCTGGAGGCGGCGGAGCTCGACGGCGCCGGCCACTGGCGCAGGCTGTGGCGGTTCGTGGTGCCCATGAGCACCCCCACGCTCGCCGCGGTGGCGCTGGTGTCCGTGGTGACCGAGTGGAACGACTACCTGTGGCCGTTCCTCGTGGTCGACAACCCCTCGACGATGACGCTGCCCGTCGGGCTCACGCTGCTGCAGAACAGCGACGGCATGACCAACTGGGGCGTGCTGCTCGCGGCGACCGTCCTGGCGACGCTCCCCGTCCTGCTCGTCTTCCTGGTGCTGCAGCGCCGGCTCGTCGCCGGCCTCACCGCGGGCGCCGTCACCGGCTGACCCGCGCCCCCGTCCTGTCTCACTCCCGAACGCGCCCCGGTCCGGGGCGCGCGAACACCAAGGAGCACACCGTGTCCCACCGTCCCGTCCGCGCCGCCGTCCGGCGTCCGCGTACTGCCGTCGTCACCGCGCTCGCCGCGCTGACCGCCCTGACCGCAGCCGGGTGCGCCGGCCCGAGCCTCGGCGCGACCGGCGGATCGTCCGACGCCTCCGCCGAGGCCGTCGACTGGTCGCAGGTCGAGCCGGCCCAGGAGATCACCTGGTGGAGCAACCACCCGGGCGAGTCGCAGGAGGTCGAGCAGCAGTTCATCGACGAGTTCGAGGACGAGACCGGCATCCACGTGAAGCTGGTGACCGCGGGCGCCGACTACGACGAGGTCGCCCAGCGCTTCCAGGCCGCGTCACAGACGGACGAGCTGCCCGACCTGGTCATCGCCTCGGACGTGTGGTGGTTCCGCTACCACCTGAACGACCAGATCATGCCGGTCGACGACGTCCTGGAGTTCCTGGACGCCGACGCCGCCGACTTCCAGCCCGCCCTGTACTCCGACTACGAGTACGACGACCAGCACTGGGCCGTGCCGTACGCGCGCTCGACGCCGCTGTTCTACTACAACAAGGACCTGTGGGAGGCCGCCGGCCTGCCCGACCGCGGCCCGGAGACCTGGGCCGAGCTCGAGGAGTGGAACGCCGCCCTGAAGAAGGAGGTGCCCGCGAAGGGCTCGACGTTCGGCCTGTCGACCGGCCCGTCGTGGGGCGCCTGGTGGTTCGAGAACATGATCTGGGGCCAGGGCGGCGCCTACTCGGACGGCTTCGAGCTCACCCTCGACACGCCCGAGGCGGTCGCGGGCGGCCAGTTCGTGCACGACCTCTTCCACGAGTCCGGCGTGGCCACCCTGTCAGCCGACGACGCCATGGCCGACTTCTCGTCCGGCCTCATCGCCTCCACGATCGGCTCGACCGGCTCACTGAAGGGCGCGCTCGACGCCGCGAAGTTCGAGGTCGGCACGGCCTACCTGCCCGACGGACCGCAGGGCGGCGGCACCCCGACCGGCGGTACCGGCCTGGCCATCCCGTCGTCCAAGACGCCGGAGGAGCAGCTCGCGGCCGCGATGTTCCTGGAGTTCCTCACGAGCACCGAGAACACCGCCACCTTCTCGCAGAGCACCGGCTACATGCCCGTGCGCACGTCCGCGGTGGAGAGCGACACCATGAAGGCGACCTACGAGGCGACGCCGCAGTTCCGCACCGCCGTGGACCAGCTCGCCGACAAGGCCCGCGTGCAGGACGACGTGCGCGTCTTCGTGCCCGGCGCCGACGCGCTGCTCAACGAGGCGCTGGAGCAGATCGTCATCGAGGGCGCCGACCCCGCCTCCGCGTTCGAGGAGATCACGCCGCGCATCGAGACGGCGTACACCGAGAACGTCGAGCCCTACCTCGACGCCCAGGACTGACGCCCCGGACCGACACCCCGGACTGACACCCCTGACTGACAGGGCCGGCACTTCGCGCGCGGCTCGTGGCACGGACCACGAGCCGCGCCGTCGTGAGCGGCACACCCCCGAGAACATGGTTGAATCTCGCCCGTGACTACAGCGACCGCACGGCCGCGACGCATCATGATCGTGACCGACGCCTGGGAGCCGCAGGTGAACGGCGTCGCCACGGCCCTGGCCCGCACGGTCACCGAGCTGCGCCGGATGGGCTGCGCCGTCGAGGTGGTCACGCCCTGGGACGGTTACCGGACCCTCCCGCTGATCACCTACTCCGAGATCCGCGTGCCGATCATGGCGCGCGACGACGTGGAACGCCGCTTCCTGGAGTTCGCGCCCGACGCCGTGCACATCGCCACCGAGGGTCCGCTCGGCTGGTACGCCCGCGCCGTGTGCGACCACTTCGGCTTCCCGTTCACCACCAGCTACCACACCCGGTTCCCCGAGTACGTGACCGCACGCTGGTCGTGGATCCCGCTGTGGGCCGGCTACCGCTACGTGCGCAGGTTCCACGACAAGTCCGGCGCCGTGCTGGTCACCACGGCGACCATGCGCGAACAGCTCACCCGGTGGCGCATCCCCAACGTCACGCCCTGGAGCCTCGGCGTGGACACCGAGCAGTTCCACCCCCGGCACCGGGCGGCCGACCGGGAGTCCGGCGTCTACCGGGACCTGACCGGACCCGTCTTCCTCTACGTGGGACGGCTCGCCGTGGAGAAGAACGTCGAGGCGTTCCTCGACCTGGACCTGCCGGGGCCAAAGGTGGTGGTGGGCGACGGACCCGCCCGCGCCGCCCTTCAGGCCGCCTACCCGAAGGCACACTTCCGGGGCCGCCGGTCGGGCGACGACCTCGCCCGGCACTTCGCCGACGCCGACGTGCTCGTGTTCCCGAGCCGCACCGACACGTTCGGGCTCGTCATCCTGGAGGCGATGGCGTCCGGCACGCCGGTGGCCGGCTTCGATGCGCCCGGGCCCCGCGACCTCGTCCCTGGTTCGGGTGCGGGCGCCGTCGACGAGGACCTGCGGGCCGCGTGCCTCGCCGCGCTGGAGTGCTCACGCGCACAGGCCCGGCGGTACGCCGAGCTCTACTCGTGGCGGGCCTGCGCCGAGGCGTTCCACGACCGGCTCGACGTGCCGCCCCCGCCGGTGCGGGAGCGCATCTGGGTCCGCGGGATCCAGCGGCTGCCGGGCGGCTGCCTGCCGTCCCTGAGCATGCCGAGCCTGACCATGCCCACCATCACGCTGCCCAGCATCACCCTGCCCGGCCTGACCCGGTCCGGCCTGACCCGGCCGAACCTGCACCTGCCGAGCCTGCCGGCCTTCCACCTGCCCGGCCTGACGCGGCCGGTGCGCAAGCCCAGCCTGACGTTCCGCTCGGCCCGCGACCTCGGTCAGCGCATGCACCCGGCGCGGCTCCCGGAGCTGCTGCCCGACGACGTGCCCGGCACGGTCCGCCGCGCCGTGACCCGGGTCCGCGGGATCGCTAGAGACCGACCCACTCGGACTCGCCGTCGGTGAACTGCTGCTTCTTCCAGATCGGCACCTCGGCCTTGATCCGCTCGACCAGCAGCGAGCACGCCTCGAACGCCTCCTTGCGGTGACCGGCGGACGCCGCCGCCACGAGCGCGACGTCGCCGATCTCCAGGTGCCCGTACCGGTGCGCCGCGGCGACGCGCAGACCCGTCTCGGCGGACACCGCGGCGCACACCTGGCGCAGCACGGCGCTCGCGTCGGGGTGCGCCTCGTAGTCGAGGCTGGTGACGTCCCGGCCGCCGTCCTCGTCCCGGACCACACCACGGAACGTGACCACGGCCCCGCACTCGGGCGCCGCCACGGCGGCCTCGACGGCCCGCCCGACGGTCTCGTCCAGCACGTCCTCGGTCACGCGCACTACCTCGTCCACCAGCGCTCCTTCGTCCTCCGGGCCCTCGGCGGGGCCGGCGTGCGGCGTCACAGCGGCCACGTGGTCACCTCCGCACCCGGGTCGAGCGTAGTCGCGGCCGCAGGCACGTCGATCAGCACGTCCGCCGCCGCCATCGAGGCCACCAGGTGCGAACCCGGCCCGCCGACGACGGCGACCCGCGGAGCCGCGCCCGCCTCGTGCACCCACCGCCCGCGCAGGAGCTGACGACGACCGGCCGAAGAGCCGACGGCGCCGTCGAGCACCGCGGGCGCCCGGTCCACGGGCGGCAGGCCCCCGGCCCGGCGCAGGAGGTCGCGCAGGAAGACCACGAACGAGACCTGGGCGCTCACCGGGTTGCCGGGGAAGGCGAGCACCGGACGGCCGCCGACCCGGCCGAGGCCCTGCGGTCCCCCGGGCTGCATGGCCACGGAACGGAACGTCACCTCGGGCAGGGCGTCCTTGACCACCTCGTAGGCCCCCTGGCTCACGCCCCCGGTCGTCAGCACGAGGTCGCACGACGCCGCCGCGCGCTCCAGCGCGACGCGCACGATCTCCGGCTCGTCCGGGACGCTCACGCGCAGACCCACCCGGGCCCCGGCGGCGCGCACGGCGGCCTCCAGCGCGGGCCCGTTGGCGTCCCAGATCTGGCCCGGACCGGGTTCGGCGTCCGGCGGGACCAGCTCGCTCCCCGTGGACACGACCGCGACCGACACGGGCACCAGGACGGGCAGCCGGGTGATGCCGCACGCGGCCGCCGCGGCCACGTGGTGCGGCGCCAGCACCGTGCCCGCGCGCAGCACGACGGCGCCGGCCGCGACGTCGGACCCGGGCTCCCGCACGAACTCGCCGACGGCACGCGACCGGGTCACCGCGACGGTCGCCGCGGGGGTGCCGGCCGCCCCGTTGAAGGTGTGGTGGTCGGTGTCCTCCACCGGGACCACGGCGTCGGCACCGTCGGGCACGGGGGCGCCCGTCATGATGCGCACCGCGGTGCCGGGTTCCAGCGGTTCCGGTGCACCCGGCGCGGCGGCGACGTCGCCCACCACGGGCAGGGTGACGGGCGTGCCCGGGGCGGCCGGGGCGACGTCCGCGGCGCGCACCGCGAACCCGTCCATCTGCGAGTTGCGGAAGCGGGGCAGCGCGCCGGGTGCCGTGACGTCCTGCGCCAGGACACGCCCCAGCATGTCGGTACCGACCCGCACCTCCTCGACGGGACGTTCGGCGAGCGGCGCGAGAAGCTCCGCGACGTCGGCCCGATGCTGTTCCACGTCCACGCGATCACCCATGTCCGCAACCTATCCCGGCACCACGCGAGCCTCCGCACCGGCACGTCCCGCTCTGGCGCGGGAGCCGGACGTGACGCAAGAATCGACCATGCACATCCACGCGCTGAGCAACAACGGGACCACCCCCGACGGCGCACTGGTGCGCCGCGACGCGCAGACCCACGACGGGCTGCGGGTGCTGGACTCCGTGCTCGCCATGCGGCCCACGCCCGACGTGGTGCTGCGAGCCCGGCAGCGCGTGGAGTACGACGGGGACATCCGCCACTGGGTGCGCTACTCGCTGCAGCGCGAACCCGGGGGCGTGGACGTCGCGTTCGAGCGCTCGGAGCTGCCGCCCGGCGTCGGGGACGGCGTGCCGTCCTTCGCCCGGTACCTGCTGGTGCTGGAGCTCGCGTCGGTGGGCGCGTGGGTCGAGTACACGCAGCTCGACGACGCGGACCCCACGCGCGCGCAGCACGCGCTGCTGGTCCGCACCGACACGCAACCGCTGGTGCTGCCGGACGGCGTCTCGACGTCGGCGATGCGCATCGACCAGCTCCTGGACGGCGTGCCCGCCAACGCGTTCTGGTGCGACGCGTTCGGAGTGCTCCAGGCGGACTACATCGAGCGGTTCCCCGACGGCAGCCAGGTCACGGGGATCTCCTGGCGCACCACGTGGGAGGGCATCGAGCCCTGGCTCGACGCCGACGTGCGCGGGGCGCTGGATGCCTCGGGGATCCTGGTGCAGCCGTAGGGGCTGGGGCTGGTGGGGCGGGTGCGCCGGGGTGGCGGGGGTGGGAGTGGCTGGTGTGGGTCAGCCCGGTCCAGCTGATGTGAGCCCGGCGGACGTGGACCCCGCTGACGTGGACCCCGCTGACGTGGACCCCGCTGACGTGACCGGCCTGATAAGTGGCCCGCGGCGTGCCTGATGTGTGACCGGGCTGATGTGTGACCAGGCCGATGTGCGACCACCGCCTGGTGTGCGGCCGACCGAGGGGGCGTCTTCGGTCACCTGCCCGGCTCGGACCGCGATGTTCGGTCCCTTGCCGCGAGATCGGCCCACCGCCGGGCCGATCTCGCGGCAAGGGACCGAACACGCAGCCGGCGCAGATGCATCTGACCGAAGCCACCACACCGAACCGCCCCGACGCACGGCCCGCTCCTGGATCTGCGACCGCATCGCCCACCGGGGCCGCACCTACCGGTGCAGGTGCGCCTTGTGCCCCACTGCCGCCGAGACGTCGCTCTCGGCGACCGCGAGCAGCCGGTCCGCGAGCCGCCGCAACGCCCGGCCCGCCGCGATCTCGTCGCCGATCATCGGCACCTCGGGATCCTGGGGCGCCTTCCGCGCGTGCCCGACGCCGCGCAGCGACTCCGGCGGGCCGTTCATCACCATCGCCTCCGCCGTGGTGCTGTCCCCGGACTCGACCACGGTGATCCGCACGTCCCAGGTGAGCGCGCGGCCCGGGTGAGCAGGCTCCGCCGTCGTGCTCCCGGTCGGCGCGCCCGGGTCGACGATCGTGTCCGCGCCTGGGAAGACGAGCGTCTCCTCGCCCGTGTCGGACCACCTGACCCGGTACGGCGGCGACCCGTCGTCGTGGGGACACTCGGTCACCACGCCGTCACGCACCGCGCCGCCGACCACTCCCGAGGCCGTCACTATCCGGTCGCCCACTGCTGCCTTCATGGGTCCTCCTCGCGTCGTTGCGGTCCTTCCATCATCGCTCCGTTCGGGCCGGTGCGTCAGGTGGTCGTTTGATGCGGCTGTCACGCGGGCGACTTCCGGCCGTGACGAAGAAGTGGGACGCTGACGGAGAAGTGCCCGGCGGGTTCCGACAGTGGGCCGGAACGGGCTCGGCGTGCCGGGCGGACGGACGCGAGTGCCGAGCGGACGGACACGCGTGCCGAGCGGACGGACACGCGTGCCGAGCGGACGGACACGCGTGCCGGGCAGGCGTACACGGGTGCCGGGCTCGTGATCGGAAGGAGGTGCGCCGCATGCGGGATCTGCTGCCGCAGCTGCTGGACTGGTGGCGCACCGGCGAGCGCGCCGCCGTCGCCACGGTGGTGCGCACGTTCCGGTCGGCGCCACGTGAACCGGGCGCCGCGATGGCCGTCGGACCGGGCGGCGAGGTGATCGGCTCCGTGTCCGGCGGATGCGTCGAGGGCGCGGTGTACGACGTGTGCCTGGAGGTCGCCGAGACCGGCCGCCCCGCACTGGTCCGCTACGGCGTGTCCGACGAGGCGGCTTTCGACGTCGGTCTGACCTGCGGCGGGACCATCGAGCTCTTCGTCGCGCCGCTCTCCCGTGACGCCTGGCCGGACTTCGATGCGTTCGCACGGCGGGCGATCGGACGCACGACGCCGGGTAGCGACGCCGCGACGAGCACCCACGCCGACGCGGCAGCCGGCGGCGGCGTCTGCCTGGCCACGGTCGTGGCCGCACCGGGCGGTACGACGGTGGGTCGGCACCTGATCGTCCTCGAGGCCGCACCAGCCGAACCCGGCGCCAGCGCCGGCCCCGGTCCGAGGTTCCCGCCCGGACCCGCGCCCGCGCCCGGGCTGGGCGACGCAAGGTTGAGCGACGCAGAGCTCGGCAACGCAGGGCTAGGCAACGCGGACCTCGACGCCGCCGTCGCCGCGGACGCCGTCGGGCAGATCACCGCGGGACTCTCCACGCTGCGGGAGTACGGACCGCACGGCGAGCGCACGGGTACCGGGACGCAGGTCTTCCTCCAGGTGTTCGCACCCCGCCCGCGCCTGCTCGTGTTCGGTGCCATCGACTTCGCCGCCGCGATGACCCGCGCCGGACGGCTGCTGGGCTACCACGTCACGGTCTGTGACGCGCGCCCCATCTTCACCACGGCACAGCGCTTCCCGGAGGCGGACGAGCTGGTCGTGGACTGGCCGCACCGCTACCTCGCCGCCGAGATCGAGGCCGGGCGCGTGTCCGGGCGCGACGCCGTCTGCGTGCTCACCCACGACCCGAAGTTCGACGTGCCGCTGCTGCGCACCGCGCTCACCGGTCTGCCCGCCGGCACGTACGTGGGCGCGATGGGCTCCCGCCGTGCGCACGCGGACCGCGAGGCGCGGCTGATCGAGGACGGCGTACCGCCCGAGGCACTGGCGAGACTTCGCAGCCCGATCGGCCTCGACCTGGGCGCCCGCACCCCGGACGAGACGGCGGTCTCGATCGCGGCCGAGATGATCGCGACCCGCTCGGGCGCCTCGGCCAGACCGCTGCGCGAGACCCACGGCCCGATCCACGGGTGACCTGTCGGTCCTGGCCCGACCTGCGCAGCGGACCTCGCAGCCCGCACGGCCACCACCGTCCTAGGCTGCAGCCATGCCAGAGCACGTAGAGACCGTCGTCCCGCCCAGGCTCCGCCGTGGCGACACCCTCCGGGTGATCGCTCCCGCGCGGTCCCGGACCATGGTCATGGAGCACGACAACACCCGGTGGATCGACGAGCGGTTCGCCGCCATGGGGCTCACGCTCACGTTCGGTGAGCACGTGGACGAGGACGACCAGTTCCGCAGCAGCACCGTCGAGCACCGCGTCGCGGACCTGCACGCCGCGTTCGCCGACCCGTCCGTGGCGGGGATCCTGACCGTGATCGGCGGCTTCAACAGCAATGAGCTGCTGCCGTACCTGGACTTCGACCTGATCGCGGCGAACCCGAAGGTCTTCTGCGGCTACTCGGACATCACCGCGCTGCAGAACGCGATCCTCGCGCGCACCGGTCTGGTCACGTACTCCGGACCGCACTGGTCGAGCTGGGGCATGCGTGACCACTTCGAGCCCACCGGGGACTGGTTCCGCGCGGCCGTGACCGACGACGCCCCGATCGTCGTGAAGCCCTCGGCCGCCTGGACCGACGACCTGTGGTTCGCCGACCAGGACGCCCGCACGCCCGTACCGAACGAGGGCTGGTGGCCGCTGCGGCCGGGGCGGGCCGCGGGCCGGGTCGTCGGCGGCAACCTGAGCACCCTGGCGCTGCTGCACGGCACCCCGTACCTGCCCTCGCTGGACGGCGCACTCCTGTTCCTGGAGGACGACTTCGAGTCCGACGCCGCCCACGTGGCCCGCCACCTCACGGCCCTGCTCCAGCAGCCGGGCGCGGACGGCGTCACCGGCCTGGTGATCGGCCGGTTCCAGGCGAGCTCCGGCGTGACGCGCGAGGCGCTCGACGAGATCGTCGCGCGTCAGCCCGCCCTGCGCGGCAAGCCGGTCCTGGCGGGCGTGGACTTCGGGCACACCAGCCCGCTGCTCACCCTCCCGGTGGGCGGCACGGCGGAGGTCGCCGTCGGCCCGGACGAGGCGACGCTGACGATCACCCGCCACTGACCTCGTGGTCCCGGGGCGGCGTCCGCCGTCGGCGAACCCGGAAATTGAGTCGGGTCGACTCAGGTTGTACCGGTCATCAGACCCCGCCCGAGGAGGACATCATGACCACCGTTCTGACCCGTTCCCCGTTCGCCCACACCTGGCTCCGCGACCCGTGGAGCCAGACGCTGGCCGCCGAGGGCCCCGTGCCCGCGGCCGACGTCTACCGTGAGGGCGAGGACCTCGTCGCCCGCCTCGACCTGCCGGGTGTGAACCCGGCCGACGACATCACCGTCGAGGTCGAGGGCCGCAAGCTCGTCGTCCGCGGCGAGCGCAAGGACCAGCGCTCGGAGGAGTCCGAGGGCCGCCGCATCTCGGAGGTCCGCTTCGGCTCCTTCCGCCGCACCGTCACGCTGCCGAAGGCCGTGGACGGCGACGCCGTCCGCGCGTCCTACGACGCGGGCGTGCTGACGGTCACCGTGCCGGGCGTCTTCGCCGGCACGACGCCGCAGCGCATCGAGGTCACCACCGCCGCCTGATCCCAGGCGCTCCACCGACGGCGCCCGACCGCTCCACGCGGCCGGGCGCCGTCGTCGTGTACGGGGCCTTTTCACCCCTTCCGGCGCGGCACGCCGTGGACGCCGTCGGGGAAAACCCGTATGTGCCGGTCAGATCGTTGTCTGCCGCGAAACGGCGCCAAATACTTCTCCTGAGCACCGCACCCGTCGCGCCCCAGCGCAGCGGGAGGACATGTCCGCGAAGGAGCGTTCGATGCGTCGCACCAGACACCGCACCACCCGCACCGCACTGGTGGCCACGGCCGCCCTGTCGCTCGTCCTGTCGGCCTCGCTCGCGGCCTCGGCGGCCGCACCGCGCACCGGCGACGCCGGGCCCACCGCGGACGACGCCGCCGCACCGGCCGCATCCGCCCAGGACCTGGCAGCGGCCCTGACCTGGTCGGACGAGTTCGACGGCGCTGCCGGCAGCGCGCCCAACGCCGCCAACTGGAACCACGAGACCGGTGCGGGCGGCTGGGGCAACAACGAGCTGCAGAACTACGTGAACTCGCGTCAGAACTCCGCGCTGGACGGCAACGGCAACCTGGTGATCACGGCCCGGCAGGACGGCAACGGGGGTTACACGTCCGCGCGCCTGACCACCAAGGGCAAGGTCCAGCCGCAGTACGGTCGCCTGGAGGCGCGCATCAAGATCCCGCGCGGGCAGGGCATCTGGCCGGCGTTCTGGATGCTCGGCGGCCAGTTCCCGAACACGGGATGGCCCGACGCGGGCGAGATCGACATCATGGAGAACATCGGCCGCGAGCCGCACCTGGTGCACGGCACGCTGCACGGCCCCGGGTACTCGGGCGGCAACCCCATCACCGGGCAGTACATGCACCCGCAGGGCTGGTCGTTCGCCGACGACTTCCACACCTTCGCCGTCGACTGGAGCCCCAACTCCATCACGTGGCTCGTGGACGGCGTCGCCTACCAGACGTTCACCACGGCGAACACCGGCGGCAACCCGTGGGTGTACGACCAGCCGTTCTTCTTCATCCTGAACGTCGCCGTCGGCGGCAACTGGCCCGGCTACCCGGACGGGACCACCCAGTTCCCGCAGCAGATGGTGGTCGACTACGTGCGCGTCTACGACTCCACCGGCGGCGGGGGCAGCCGCACCGGCACCGTCACGGCGTCCAACGGCATCTGCCTCGACGTGGCCGGCGCCAACACCGCCAACGGCACGCCGATCCAGCTCGCCTGGTGCAACGGCAACGCCGCCCAGCAGTGGACGGTCGGCACCGACGGCACCGTCCGGGCGCTGGGCAAGTGCCTGGACGTCTCGGGCGGCGGCACCGCGGCCGGCACCCCGGTCCAGCTCTGGGACTGCAACGGCACGGGGGCGCAGCAGTGGACCGCCGTGAGCGGCACCCAGGC
Organism: Promicromonospora sp. MS192; assembly: GCF_049532985.1. Lineage (GTDB taxonomy): Bacteria > Actinomycetota > Actinomycetes > Actinomycetales > Cellulomonadaceae > Promicromonospora. The sequence continues at coordinate 3,805,951 of NZ_CP186693.1, forward strand.
GCTGCGCAACCCGCAGTCCGGGCGCTGCCTCCAGCCCGTGGGCCGGGTGCAGAACGACGGCACCCGCACGGAGATCGCCAACTGCGACGGGAGCACTGTTCAGCGCTGGACGCTGCCTTAGCGGGTTTCCGGGCCCGCGCGATGAGGGGCTTGCCGACCGGGGTGGGGTAGCGGGCGCGCCGAGCCGCGGTGTGGCGGGCGCGCCGACCCGCGGGGTGAGCGCGCCGACCCGTGGGGTGGCGGGCGCGCCAGCCTGAGCGGGGTGGCACGCGTGACACCCCTCCGATTGTGCGCTTCTACCCAGTCATCAGGCCCAGAAACCGACACGATCTTGGGCCTGATGACTGGGTAGAAGCGCACCTTTCTGTGGCGACGCCGGCATGCCGAACATTCGACCGACCCGGGCGGTCAGAACCGGTATGCCGGCACTCGACCGACCCGGGCGGTCGGACCGCCAGGATCAGGAGCGCACCAAGCAGGAGCGCACCAAGCAGGAGCGCACCAAGCAGGAGCGCACCGCAGCAGCGCGTCGCGTCAGCTCGCGGGCCGCCGCGCCAGGGCTGCCGCACCCACGACCGTCGCATCGCCGCCGAGGGCAGCACGACGCACCTCGACCGGGTGCCCCGACACGGGCGGCGCCTCGCGGAGCCGCGCCAGGAGGGCGGGTTCCAGCAGGTCCCACGCGCGCGCCAGGCCGCCGCCCACCACCACGTGGCCGACGTCGAGCAGTGCGGCCACGACGAGCACCGCCGACCCGACGGCGTGCCCCGCGTCCGCGTGCACCCGGAGCGCCAGCGGGTCCCCGGCCCGAGCCCGGACCTCGATCTCAGCCGCACCGACGGGCCCGGACCCGCCCCGTTCGTCCAAGCCTCGGCCTCGCGCATCCAAACCCCGCCCGGCAGGCGCCACCCCCTCGGCCCCCACCCCCTCGGCCGCGACCCCCGCAGGCCACACCAACGCAGGCCGCACCTCCGCAGGCCCCACCTCCGCAGGCCACACCAACGCAGGCCGCACCTCCGCAGGCCCCACACCCCCGGCCCCCACACCCCCAGACCCAACCCCCTCCGACACCAGCTCGGCATACCGCCGCTCCACCGACCGCCCCGACGCCAGCGTCTCCAGGTGCCCCCGCTGCCCGCAGGTGCACGGCGCGTCGCCGAACCCGGGCATGTGCCCGATCTCCCCGGCCGCACCGGCGCCCCGGTACAGCCCGCCGTCCAGCCACAGCGCGCCCCCGACGCCGGTGCCGAGCGCGATGCCCGCCGCCGACCGGACGCCGCGGACCGCACCCCAGGTCGCCTCCCCGACGAGGAACGCGTCCACGTCGTTCGCGACCGTGACCGGCAGACCGGTCCGGGACGCGAGCCCGGAACGCAGGTCCGTGCCCACCCATCCGACGAACGAGTCGCTCGCCGCCAGCACCTCGCCCGTGCCGGGGTCCACGACGCCCGCCGCGCCGACGCCGACCGCCGCCACCGGCACCCTGGCCGACGCCGCGGCACGCGCCACCAGGTCTGCCGAGACGTCGAGCATCGCCGCACCGCCCGACGGCGTCGGCGCGGTCGCCGAGGCGAGCACCTCACCGCCCGGTGTGACCACGGCGGCGCGGATCTTGGTGCCGCCGATGTCGACGCCGGCGGTCGGTGCGCCCGTCACCCGACACCGAGCCGCAGCCGGGCCTCGCGCCGCTCGCGCTGCGCCGTCGGGTCCGGGGTCGGCACCGAGGCCAGCAGCTCGGCCGTGTACACGTCGCGCGGTGCGGCGAACACCTGCGCCGTGGGGCCGCTCTCCACCAGGCGTCCGCCGCGCAGCACGGCCACGCGGTCGGTCAGCTCGTGCACGACGCCGAGGTCGTGGCTGATGAACAGGCAGCCGAAGCCCAGCTCCGCGTGCAGGTCGCGCAGCAGGCCCAGCACCTCGGCCTGCACGGACACGTCGAGGGCGCTCGTGGGCTCGTCGGCCACCAGGAGGCGGGGCCGCAACGCCAGCGCCCGGGCCAGGCCGATGCGCTGCCGCTGCCCGCCGGAGAACTCGTGCGGGTAGCGGCGCTCGGCCCCGGCGGGGAGGCGCACGGCGTCGAGCAGCTCGCGGACCCGCGCGCGGCGTTCGGTGGCGGACGGCCGCCGCCCGTCGCGGCCGTGGATGACCAGCGGTTCCGCGATCGACTCACCCACGAGCCGGCGCGGGTCCAGCGAGGCACCCGGGTCCTGGAACACGACGCCGACGTCGGCCAGCAGACGCCGCCGCGCGCGGCCCCGGGCACGGCCCACGGACGTGCCGAGCAGCAGCACCTCGCCCTCGGACGGCGACAGCAGGCCGAGGCACGCGCGCCCCGCCGTCGACTTGCCCGAGCCGGACTCGCCGACCAGACCCAGCATCTCGCCCGCATGCACCGTCAGGTCCAGCCGCTCGACGGCGCGCACGTGCCGGCCCGCCACCCGGTAGTCGAGGCTGACACCGCGCAGGTCCAGCACGACCTCGCGCTCGTCGACGGAGCCCGCCTCGCCGGCAGATGCCGAGCCGACAGATCCCGAGCCGGCAGATGCCGCGGCAGCGACCCCGGGACGTGCATCGTCCGTCGTGCCAGGACCGCCACCCGGACCGGAGCCGGCACCGGCCACCCGCCCCTCGGCGCGCTCCGTACCCCGCTCCACGACCCGCCCGGCCGGCGGCACCGCCGGCACCGCGTCGAGCAGCGTGCGCGTGTACTCGTGCTCCGGTGCGAGGAGCACCTGCTCCACCGGCCCGTGCTCCACGATCCGGCCGGCGCGCATCACGGCCACCTCGTCCGCGAGGTCGGCGACCACGCCCATGTTGTGCGTGACCAGCAGCAACGCGGTCCCCCGCTCCGCCACGAGCGAGCGCAGCAGGTCGAGGATCCCGGCCTGCACGGTGACGTCGAGCGCCGTCGTCGGCTCGTCCGCGACGATGAGGCGCGGCTCGCAGGCCAGCGCGATCGCGATGACCACCCGCTGCCGCTGCCCGCCCGAGAGCTCGTGCGGGTACTGCCGCGCCCGCCGCTCCGCCTCGGGGATGCCCACGGAACGCAGCAGCTCGACGGCGCGCTCGCGGGCGGCGGCCGGGGACACCGGCTCGTGGTTCAGCACCGCCTCCGCGATCTGGTCGCCGAGGGTCATGGTCGGGTTGAGCGCCGTCATCGGCTCCTGGAACACCATGGACGCCACGCGACCGCGCAGGTCCACGAGCTGCTCCTCGGGCGTGGTCACCACGTCGCGGAGCCCGTCGTCGTCGGCCAGCTCGACCGAGCCCGCGACGCGGGCCGTACCGGGCAGCAGGCCCAGGACGGACAGCGACGTGACGCTCTTGCCCGAGCCGGACTCGCCCACCAGCGCGACCACTCGGCCGCGCCCTACCTCCAGGTCGATGCCCCGCACGGCGGGCACCTCCCCGGAGTCGGTGGTGAACGTGACGTCCAGGTCCCGGATGCGCAGTACGACCTCGCTCATGCCGCCCTCCCCTTCACGTCCACGACGTCGCGCAGCCCGTCGCCCACGAAGTTCAGGGCGCACACCACGACCACGATCGCGAGGCCGGGCGGCAGGATGAGCCACCAGGCGCCCTGGTAGATGTAGTTGATGCCGTCGTTGAGCATCGCGCCCCAGTCCGTGGTGGGCGGCTGCACGCCCATGCCCAGGAAGCTGATGTAGGCCACGAGCAGGATGGCGTCGGCCACCTGGAAGGTCGCGTTCACCACCACGGTGCCCACGGTGTTGGGGATGACGTGCGTCAGCACGGTGCGACCGTGCGAGGCGCCCATCGCGCGGGCCGCCACCACGTAGTCGCGGGTGCGGACCGACAGGGCCTCTGCGCGGATCAGCCGTGCCGGGACCAGCCAGGAGACCAGGCCGAGGACGACGATCATCATGCCGACCGTCGGCCGCACGATGGTGGAGAGCACCAGCAGCAGGAAGATCGCCGGGATCGCGATGCCGGCGTCGACCACCCGCATCATGACGGCGTCCACGACGCCGCCCACGTAGCCGGCCACGGCCCCCCACAGGGTGCCCACCACCGTCGCGAGCGCCCCGGCCAGCACGCCGACCAGCAGCGACACCCGCCCGGCGACCATGAGCCGGCCCAGGTTGTCGTAGCCGAGCGCGTCGGTGCCCAGCGGGTGCCCGTCGGTGCCGGGCGGCAGGTTGGCGGCGCCGAGGTCGGTCGCGACCTGCTCGGTGGGGTACACGAGCGGGCCGACCAGCACGAAAAGCACCAGCACGGCGAGCGCGACGGCGCCCACCACGGCCAGCCGGTTGCGGGCGAACCTGCGCAGCGCGGTCATCGCAGTCCTCCCCGGGTGCGCGGGTCCAGGAGGGCCTGGACCAGGTCGGCCAGCAGGGAGCCCACGACGGTGGCCACCGAGATGACCAGCACGCAGCCCAGCAGCACCGGGAAGTCGCTGCTCTGCGCGGCGCTCCAGAACAGCAGGCCCATGCCCGGGTAGTTGAAGAGCTGCTCGACCACGAGCGCCCCGCCGAACATGACGGGCAGGTAGTAGCCCAGCATCGCGACCACCGGGGTGAGCGAGTTGCGCAGCACGTGCCGCAGCACCACGCGGCGGTAGACGGTGCCCTTGGCGCGGGCGGTGCGCACGTAGTCCTCGCCCAGGTTGTCCAGCGTCGCGGAGCGCATGTACCGGCTGAACGTGGCCACGATCGGCACGGCGCCCGTGAGCACCGGCAGCACCAGCGCGGCCGGCTGTGCCAGCACCTCGGCGACCCCCGTGCCCTGCGGCGCCGCCGCCGGGAACAGCCCGGCGGTCTGGCTGAGCAGCAGGATCAGGAGCATGCCCAGGAAGAAGGTGGGTGTCGAGTAGGCGACGATCGCGAGCGTCGAGAGCCAGTAGTCGACGGCGCGGTTGCGGCGCACGGCCTGGTAGACGCCGGCCGGCACGGCGATCAGCACCGCGACCACGAGCGAGAGCCCGGTGAGCAGCAGCGTCTTGGGCAGCCGCAGCGCGATCGCGTCGGCCACCGACTGGTTGAGCAGGTAGGACTCCCCGAGGTCGCCCGTCAGCGAGCGCCCGAGGAACGACAGGTACTGGAGCACCACGGGCTGGTCCAGGCCGTTGGCGGCCTCGAAGGCGGCGATCTGCTCGGGCGTGGCCTGCTGCCCGAGCACGCCGCGGGCGGGTCCGCCCGGCAGTGCGTGCAGCAGTGCGAACACGATGACGCTGACCACGAGGATCACGACGAGGGCCTGGAGCACGCGCCGGATCAGGAAGCGGCCGAAGCCGCCGCGCGCCGCCCGGGTGGGCGGCACGACGGCGACCTCGGCCCCGCTCTGGGCGGGGATGGCTGTCGTCATGTCAGCCGGCCCAGCTCCAGCGCTGCGGGTGGAAGCTGGCGAGCGGGTCCTGCGTGGTGCCCTCCAGTCCCTCCTTGATCACGGAGACCTGGTAGACGGGGTTGGGCAGCCACATGACCGGCAGGTTCTCGGCGCCGAACTTCGAGTACTCCTGCATGACCGACGGGTCGGTGCTCTCGGTGGAGTCGTGCATGAGGGTGTCGAACTCCTCGTCGGAGTACGAGCCGAAGTTCGACGCCGCACCCGTGCCGAACACGCGCTCGCCGCTCGGGTAGCCACCGAAGTACCAGCTCCCGGCGGTGCCGAAGAACGGCAGCTCCCAGTCGCAGTCGGGCTGGTCGGCGGTGCAGGGGGCGATCGAGGAGAGCACCGTGTTCAGCGGCGCGCTCTCGATGGTCACGCCGACGCCGGCCTGCTCGAAGGTCGACTTGATCTCGGCGAACATGTTGTCGGTCTCGGCCGAGCCGCTCTGCGTGAGGATCGTGATGGCCAGCTTCTGGCCCTCCTCGACGTCCGTGCCGCACTCGTCGTCGCCGTCGCCCGGACGGGTGCACTCCAGCACGCCGTCGGACCCGGCGGTCCAGCCGTGGTCGGACAGCAGAGCGGCCGCGGCCTCGGGGCCGAACGGGTACGGGTTGGCCTTCTGCTCGTCGGACAGGAAGTCGCTCTCGGGGTTCTGCGGCACCGGCCCGTAGCCGGGCAGCGCGGCGCCCTTCCAGATGACGTCGGAGATCTGCTCCTGGTCCACGAGGTGCTGGAACGCCTGGCGCACGTAGAGCTGGCGGTAGACCGGGCCCAGCTCGGGGTGGTTGAAGTTGTACGGCAGGTAGGTGATGGACCAGCCGGCCCACGGCTCGACGGCGTACCCGAGCGACTCGTACTGCTCCGGCGCGTCCAGGCCCGTGGTCGGGATGTACCCGTAGTCGACGGCGCCGGAGCGGACGGCGTTCACCTCGGCGTCGGTGGAGGTGTACGGCAGCAGGTTGACGGTGTCGATCGAGGCGGCGTCGTCGCCGTCGTACTTCTCGTTCCTCGTGAGCTCGACCTGGCCCGCGTCGGTGAACCCGGTCAGCGAGTAGGGCCCGTTGATGGTCTGCCACAGCGGGTTCGACTCGTAGGTGCCCAGGTCCTCGCCCTGCGTGACGAGGTAGTCGAAGATCGCCTCGGCGCCCTCCTTCGTCTCGGCGAGCGCCGGGTCCGGCTGCTCGTCGTCGGCGGTCCTGGCCCAGGCGTGGGCGGGCAGCGGCACGACGAGCGTGAGCTGCGAGGCCTGCAGCCACTCCGGGTTGTAGACCTTGTCGAACGTCAGCACGACGGTCGTCTCGTCGGGGGTGGCCACCTCGGTCACGTTGTCGGGCATGCGGCCCTCGGAGTAGCTGGCCCAGACGTCCGTGTTGGCCTTGACCAGGTCGAACCAGAACTTCACGTCGGCGGAGGTGACGGGTTCGCCGTCGCTCCAGGTGCGGCCCTCGTCGAGGGTGATGGTCGCGGTGCGGCCGTCGTCGGAGAAGGTGATCTCGTCGGCGAGATCGGCCTGCGCCACGCGCCCCACCTCCCCCTCCGAGCCGTCGTAGGCGACGAGCGGCTCCCAGAGGGTGCGCGTGATGGCGGAGTTGTGGGTCGCGAGCTTGCCCGCGATCCCCAGCGGGACGATCCAGTTGGGGGTCGCGTTGGCGGGCAGGGCGTAGTTCACGTCGGTGCGGGCGGCTGATTCGTCCGCACCGGAGGACGTCGAGCATCCGGCGAGGAGGGCGACGGCGGCGGCCGCGCCGACGACCAGCCGTGCGGCCCGTCCGGCCTGCGTGGTGCGCATCTGGGTCTCCTTGGTCTGCGGGGCCGCCGATCCCGGAGGGACTTTCTTCGGCAACCGAATAATCGAGCACCGTAGACGGATGAAGTTTCCTGGATCTATCCGATATCCGTAACAAGTCTGTTAATTCGGGACCGCACAAAGCCTGCGGTGCGGAATCCGGGCTGGGGCGTGGTGCAGACTCTCTCCGTCACTTGCTCCACATGTGAAGCAACTCCGCGCGAGAAGTCCCGTCCGTGCAAGAAGTCCTGGAGGAGGCCCGTGCCCCAGCCCACGCGTCCCCGAGTCGCCGCCCCGCGGCTCGAACGGGAGATCGTCGTGCTCGTGTCGAGCGGCCGCGCCCGGTCGCGCAAGGAGATCGCCGAGTCGCTCGGCATCTCTGCCTCCACCGTGTCCCAGCGCGTCCAGGCGATGCTCGCCGCGGGCACGCTGGAGGAGACGGGCGAGGGCGCGTCCAGCGGCGGACGGCGTCCCCGGTCCCTCCGGGTCCCGGGCAGCACGGGCCACCTCGGCGTGGTCGACGTCGGCGGCGCGCACGCCCGGCTCGGCATCCTCCGGCACGGCGGCGAGCTGGTCACGACGACGGAGGTCGCCCTGGCGATCGCGGACGGACCCGAGCAGGTCCTCACGCAGGTCACGGCCGCCCTGCGCGAGCTGGCCGGCACGGTCGCCGCACCCGGCGGCTCGCCCGTCGACCGCGCCGACCCCGGCCACCTGCTCGGCGTCGGCATCTCCCTGCCCGGCCCCGTCGACGTCACGCGGCGCGCCCTCGACAGCCCGTCGCGCATGCCCGGGTGGTCAGGTTTCGACGTCGGCTCCTGGCTGGAGGACGCCCTGGGCGTGCCCGCCGTGGTCGAGAACGACGCGAACGCGATGGCCGTGGGCGAGCACTTCGGGCACGCCCGGCGCACGCGGCACTCGGTGTCGGTCAAGGCGGGCACGGCGATCGGCGCCGGCATCCTCGTCGACGACCGGCTGTACCGCGGCGCGGGCGGTGCGGCGGGCGACATCACGCACACGCGGATCCCCGCCGGCGGCGACACCCCGTGCACCTGCGGCAACCGGGGCTGCCTGGAGACCGTGGCCTCGGGCGCGGCCCTGGTGCGGCTGCTGCGCGAGCAGGGGTACGACGTCGCGGCGACCGCCGACGTGCTCGCCCTCGTGCGCGACGCCGACCCCGTGGCGACCACGCTCACCAGGACCGCCGGGCGCCACCTGGGCGCGGCACTGTGCACGGTCGTCAACTTCTTCAACCCCGGCGCCGTGTACCTGGGCGGCGCGCTGTCGACGCTGGAGCCGTTCGTCTCGGCGATCCGGAGCCAGATCTACGAGGGTGCCCACCCGCTGATGACCCGCGACCTCGTGATCGTGCCGTCCGGTCTGGGGGCCGACGCGAACCTCGTGGGCGTGGGCCGCCTGCTGGAGGACGCCCTCGTCCCGCACGCCCTGTCCCCCGCACCGGAAGGAACCCGATGAGCCCTCGCATCGCGATCGCCGGCATGTCGATCGAGTCCAGCACGTTCTCCCCGCACCGCTCCGGGTGGGAGGCCTTCACGCTCCGCCGCGGCGCGGAGCTCGTGGCGCACTACCCGTTCCTCGCCGACGGCGCCCCGCTGCGCGACGCCGCGGACTGGACCGGCGTGCTGCATGCCCGGTCGTTGCCCGGTGGCGCCGTGCCGGCCGACGTGTACGAGTCGGTGCGCGACGAGATCGTGGCGACCCTGCGCGCGCAGCAGGACGAGCACGGCCCGTACGACGGCCTGCTGCTGGACATCCACGGCGCCATGACCGTGGTGGGGCGGGACGACGCCGAGGCGGACCTGGCCGCGGCGGTGCGCGCCGCCGTCGGCCCCGGGACGCTGATCAGCACCACGATGGACCTGCACGGCAACGTGCCGCGCGAGCTGACGCAGGTGAGCGACCTGATCACCTGCTACCGGATGGCCCCGCACGAGGACGCCTGGGAGACGCGGGAGCGCGCGGCCGCGAACCTGCTCGCCCGGCTGGAGTCGGGCGGCGCCCCGAAGAAGGCGTGGCTCCAGGTCCCCGTGCTGCTGCCGGGCGAGAAGACCAGCACCCGCATCGAGCCGGCGGCATCGATCTACGCCGACGTCGCCCGCGTGGCCGACCTCCCCGGCGTCGTCGACGCGGCGCTCTGGGTCGGGTACGCGTGGGCGGACGAGCCGAGCTGCCGGGCCGCCGTCGTCGTGACCGGCGACGACGAGGAGGTGATCGTGCGCGAGGCCGAGCAGCTCGCCCGGCGGTACTGGGACGCGCGCGACGACTTCGCGTTAGTCGCGCCGGCCGCCCCCTACGAGGAGTGCGTCGCGACGGCCCTGGCGAGCGAGGCCCGGCCGTACTTCCTGTCCGACTCGGGCGACAACCCCACGGCAGGCGGCGCCGGCGACGTCACCTGGACGCTCGCGCGCCTGCTGGCGGAGCCGGCCTTCGCACGCCCGCTCGAGGAGGGCGGCCGCACCGCGATCTACGCCTCCCTGCCCGACGCCGAGGCCGCACGCGCCGTCGCGGCAGCCTGGGCGGCGCACGGGCGGCGCGCGCCGGCCGACACCGAGGCGAACGCCGGGACCCCGGCCGTCGGCGGCGTCGGGGCCGGTACCGAGACCGCCGGGGCAGACAATGGGCCCGTCACGGCCAACGTCCCCGTCGACTTCCCCGTTGACGTCCCGGCCAACGTCCCCGTCGACTTCCCGGTCGACGTCCCCGTCGACGACCCGGCCAACGTCCCCGTTGACGTCCCGGCCAACGCCCCGCTCGACGTCCCGGTCGACGTCCCGGTCGACGTCGAAGCCGGCGCCCGCGTCGACGACGGGCCGCACGGCCCCGTCCGCCTGCGCGGGGTCGTGGAACACGTGAGCGAGGGCGACCCCGACGCGGGCATCGTCGCCGTCGTCCGCGTGGGCGGGCTGCGCGTGATCCTCACCGAGCGCCGCAAGCCGTACCACCTGGAGCGCGACTTCACGGCGATCGGCCTGGACCCGCGCAACACCGACGTCGTCGTGGTGAAGATCGGCTACCTGGAGCCCGAGCTGTACGACATGGCGGCCGACTGGATGCTCATGCTCACCCCGGGCGGCGTCGACCAGGACCTGCTCCGCCTGGGCCACCACCGCCTGACGGTACCGACCCACCCCTTCCACGCGTTCGACACCGAGCCGAAGCTCCGCGCCGAGCTCCTCTGAACGACGCCTGCGAGGCTCGTCCGGCCAGGCTCGTCCGACGACGCTCCGCCCGACGACGCTCCGGCACGCCGCCCTGGGCGTGTCGCAGGGCGTGTCGCGCCGGGCGCGCCTACGTGCGCGGGGGTGTGTTGCGGTGGGTAGACAACGTCTACGCACCGCAACACACCCCCGCGCACCACACTCTCCCGGAGCGACACGCCCGACGCCGACACGCCGGGCGCCGCCGTGCCGGAGCGGCACGCGGGCGGCGGCCACGTCGGCTGGGCGCACTCGGTCCGGTGGCGTGCCCGGTCCGGTGGCGTGCCCGGTCCGGTGGCGTGCCCGGTCGGGTCGCGTGCCCGGTCGGGTCGCGCGCCCCTGTCCGGTGGCGTGCCCCTGTCCGGTGGCGTGCCCCGGTCGGGGTCGCGTGCCCCGTCGGGTCACGTGCCCAGTCCCGGGGCGTGCCCGGTCCGGTGGCGTGCCCCGGTCAGGCCTCGGCGACCAGGGAGAACAGGTCCTTCGGGTCCGACGGCTCGGCGATCAGGTCGAGGTGGCCGAGAAGCTCCGGCGCGTTCGCCGTCACGTCCGCCAGCACGAACTTCAGCGTGGTCCAGTCCTCCACGGCGAACCCGACGGAGTCCCACACGATCAGCTCGTCCTGGCTCCGGCGGCCCTGCTCGGCCCCCGTGACGACCTGCCACAGCTCGGTCACCGGGAAGTCCGCGGCCTGGCGCTGGATCTCGCCCTCGATGCGGGTCTGCTCCGGCAGCTCCACGAACACGCTGGCGCGGGCCACGATCGCCGGGTCCAGCTCGGTCTTGCCGGGGCAGTCGCCGCCGATCGCGTTGATGAACACGCCGCCGGACACGTCGGCGTCGTGCAGCACGGTCGCGTTCTGCTTGTCGGCGGTGCAGGTGGTGATGACGTCGGCGCCGCGCACCGCGTCCGCGGCATCGTCAGCCAGGACGACGTCGAAGCCGAGCGCCTTGGCGTGCTTCGCCAGCTTCTCCATCGCGTCGCGGTCGACGTCGAAGACGCGCAGCGTCTCGATGCCCAGCTCGGCGCGCATGCCGAGGGCCTGGAACTCGGCCTGCGAGCCGCAGCCGATCAGGGCCAGCGTACGCGAGTTCTCCGGGGCCAGGTAGCGCGCGGCCAGGGCCGACGTCGCCGCCGTGCGCAGGGCCGTGAGCAGCGTCATCTCGGCGAGGAACGTCGGGTAGCCGTTGCCGACGTCGGCCAGCATGCCGATCGCGGTGACCGTCTGGAAGCCGTTGGCCGGGTTGAGCGGGTGGCCGTTGACCAGCTTGAAGCCGTAGGTCTCGGCGTCCGACGTCGGCATCAGCTCGATGACGCCCTCCGGCGAGTGCGACGCGATGCGGGGGCGCTTGTCGAGCTCGGGCCAGCGCGCGAAGTCGCGGTCCAGGGCGTCGGTCAGCGCGGCGATGGCAGCCTCGGGGCCGCGGCGGGCCACCCAGCGGGCGGTGGCGGCGACGTCGAGGTACGGGACGGTGGTCATCGGGTCTCCTCGGGGGCGGCGGGGGCGGCGGTCGTGGCGGCTGCGTCGGCGAGCACCGCGCTCGCGACGACGGCGCTGGCCAGCGCCGTGCCGGTCAGCGCGGGCACGGCGGACGGCGTGGTGGTCTCGGGGCGCAGCTCGAGCGTGCAGCACTTGACGGAGCCGCCGCCCTTGAAGATCTCGGACAGGTCGATGCCGACGGGCACGAAGCCGCGCTCCTTGAGCGCGTCGGCGTAGGCACCGGCGCGGTCGCTGAGGAAGACGTGCAGCCCGTCGGAGACGACGTTCAGGCCAAGCACGGCGGCGTCCTCGGCGCCGACCAGGATCGCGTCGGGGAAGCGCTCACGCAGGGTCTCCTGCGCGGCGGGGCTGAACGCCTCCGGGTGGTAGGCGACGACGACCTCGCCGGAGACGGCGCCGTCGTCCAGCACGGAGAGGGCGGTGTCGAGGTGGTAGTAGCGCGGGTCGACCAGCTCGAGCGGGACCAGCTCGATGCCCTGCTCGGCGAGCTCCAGGCGCTCGGCCACCTCGGCGTGGCCGGCGGGCGTGGTGCGGAAGCCCGTGCCGGCGAGCAGCAGCTTGCCGATGAGCAGCAGGTCGCCCTCACCCTCCATGACCTCGTTCGCCTCGCCGAGCCGGCGGTAGCCCTCGGCGGCCGGCGTGCCGAACCAGCGGTCGTACGCGGGGCCCTCGGCCGCGCGCTCCGGGTAGGTGAACCGGGCGGCGAGCGCCCGTCCGCCGACGACGATGCCGCCGTTGGCCGCGTACACCATGTCGGGCAGGCCCGGCTCGGGCTCGATGACGTCGACCTTGTGGCCGCGCGCCACGTAGGCGTCGCGGAGGGCCTCCCACTGGGCGAGGGCCTTGGCCGTGTCGACGGGCGAGGACGGGTCCATCCACGGGTTGATGGCGTAGACGACGTCGAAGTACGTGGGCGGGCACATGAGGTAGTGCCGCGGCGTGGCGGTCCGCTGCGCGGTGGTCTGCGTCATGGGGCGAGGCTACGGCCCGAGCGGTTCACAACAGGCGAGCATTCGTTGCGTTCTCAGCCGCTGAATCTTGCAAAATCACACGGCTCATTGAACGATTCGTTCATGGATGCCGTGAACCGGGCAATCGTCTCGGAGCTGCTGAGGGACGGTCGCGCGACGTACCAGGAGGTGGGCAACGCCGTGGGCCTGTCGGCCCCCGCGGTCAAGCGGCGGGTCGACCTCATGATGGCCCGCGGGGAGATCGCGGGCTTCACCGTGCGCGTGGACCCGCAGGCGATGGGCTGGATCCTGGAGGGCTACGTCGAGATCTTCTGCTCCGGCATCGTGTCCCCCAAGGTGCTGGAGCGCGACTTCGCCCCCATCCCGGAGGTGGTGCGCGTCTCCACCGTGACCGGCGACGCCGACGCCATGGTGCACGTCATGGCCACCAGCATGGAGGAGATCGAGCGCACCGTGGAACGCATCCGCACCGTCACCCATGTGGTCAAGACCCGCACGGCCCTGGTGATGTCACGGGTGGTGGACCGGCCGGGCGCGTGACCGGAGCCGGGCCGGGCACGGATTAGGCTGTCCTAACCAACCCGCTCCCCAGCCGACCGGAGGCCACCCGAGATGATCAGGACCGCGGTGTCGGACGACGTCGCCGGCTGGCTCGACGTGCTCGGGCCGCTCGCGTTCTACCTGGTGGTCTGGGGTCTGGTCTTCGTCGGGACCGCGTTCTTCGTGGGCGTGTTCATCCCGTTCCTCACCGGCGACGGCCTGCTGTTCGGCGCGGGCATCGTCGCGGGGTCCACCGAGCGGATCGACATCTGGGTGCTCGCCGTCGGCGTGGGCGTCGCCGCCGTGGCGGGCGACCAGGTCGCGTTCCTGCTGGGGCGCCGGTACGGGCGGCCGTACCTCGCCTCGCGCAAGGGCCGCTGGGTGCAGGCCACCGTGGTGCGCACGGAGCGGTTCTACGAGCTGTTCGGCTGGTGGTCGGTGGTGATCGGGCGCTACATGCCGTGGGCGCGGGTGTTCGTGCCGGTCATCGCGGGCATCGCGGGGATGCCGTACCTGCGGTTCCTCACGGCGAACGTGTTCGGCGCACTGAGCTGGGGGGTGCTCATCACGGTGCTCGGCTACTTCGCGGCGTCCGACCCGTCCGTGCGCCCCATCGCGTACGTGGTGGCGGGGGTGGTGATCGCGGCGTCGGTCGTGGCGGGCATCCGGGCATGGCGCCAGGACCGTGCGGGGCGCCCGGCGCAGACGGACCCTGCCGGGCACGACGGGCCTCCTCGCCGGTAGCGGCCGGGCGATCAAACGGCCCCGTCGCGCGATCAACCACCGGACGCGTGCGGCACGCAGGCTGGGTCCATGCCCACTTCGAGCACCTCTGTGCGCACCCCGTCGCCGTCCGGCACCCCGGGCACGGCGACCGCCCCCGGCCGGCCGGGCACCCGTCCCGGCCTCCCGACCTGGACCCCCGTCGTCGCCCTGTCGTTCGGCATCGCGATGGTGGTCCTCAGCGAGTTCCTGCCCGCGAGCGTGCTGCCCGCCCTCGCCGCCGACGTCGGCGTGAGCGAAGGGCGTGCGGGGCTGGCCGTCGCGGCGACGGCGATCGCCGGAGCCTTCACGGCACCGAGCATCGCGGTGCTCCTGCCGCGCACGGACCGGCGCACCGTGCTCGTGTCGCTGCTGGTGGCCGCGGCCCTGTCGAACGTCGCGGTGGCCCTCGCGCCGAGCTTCGCGGTGCTGCTGGCGGGCCGGCTGCTGCTCGGCGTCGCGCTCGCGGGGTACTGGTCGTTCGCGTTCGGTGCCGGCACGCACGCCGTGCCCGGCAAGGACCACGTGGTGTCCTCCGCGCTGGCGTTCGGGACCAGCATCGCGACGGTCGTGGGCGTCCCGCTCGCCTCGGTGGTGGGCGACGCCGTCGGCTGGCGAGCCACCTTCGCCGGCTCGGCCGTGCTCACCGGGCTCGGCGCGGTGGCGCTCGGCCTGACCCTGCCGTCCGTCCCGCCCCACCCGGGGGCGGGCCTGCGGATGCTGCGCGAGGCCGTGCGCAACGGGCGGCTGATGGCCGGCATCGCCTGCGTGGTGCTGGTGGCGCTCGGCAACTTCGCGGCGTACCCGTACATCCGCATCGCGATCGAGCGCGTGGACGCGGGCGCCACCACGTGGATGCTGCTGGCCTGGGGACTGGGCGGCGTGGCCGGCACGGTGCTGGCGGGATTCCTCGCCCGGTGGCTGCGGCCGCTGGCCGCCCTGGCACCCGTGGCACTGTCCGCGTCCCTGCTGCTCACCGCGGCCGCCACGTCGGTGCCCGTGCTGACCGTCGCGGTGGTGCTGTGGGGTCTCTCGATGAGCATGATGCCGGTGATCACGCAGCTCTGGGTCACCCGCGTCGAGCCCGAACGTGCCGAGTCGGCCATGTCCCTGCAGGTCACCGCGTTCCAGGTGGCGATCACCGCCGGTTCTTCCCTCGGCGGCGCCCTACTGGACGGGCACGGCGTCCAGTCGCTGCTGCTGGTCGGTGCGGGAGCGGCGGTCGCGGCGGGCCTCGGCTGGGCGGTCCTGCGGGTGCCGCGCCGCTGACGGGACCGACGGCACCCAGGGCCGGCCGGCCCGGTCCGCCGGCCGCGGCAGCGCACCGGCCACGACGGGCGCGGGACCCGCGGGGATCGCGGTCGTGGCCGGCGGGGTGTCCGCCGGCTGCGGACCGGCCCGCCACACCTGGGGCGAGACGCCGTGGTCGGCCGCGAACGCACGGCTGAACGCCGCCACCGAGCCGTAGCCCACCTCGAACGCCACACGCGTGACGGGCAGGCTGCCCTCGGCCAGGAGGGTACGGGCCCGGTGCATGCGCACCTCGCGCAGCATCCGCATCGGGCTGTGCCCGGTGGCTCGCCGGAACCGTTCGGTCAGGGCGGAGCGCGACAGGTGCACCAGCGCCGCCATCCGGTCGAGGGTCCACGGCTCGCCGGGGTCGGCCGCCAGCGCGGCCACGACGTCGGCCACCTGGGTATCGGCGGCGCCATCCGCGCCGCCGCACTCCGGCCCGGCGTGCGCGTCGGCCTGCCACAGCGCCGTCATCGCCGCGCCGACCAGGCCGGCGTAGCTCGCGGCGAACGGTGCCGGGCTGGAGATCGCGTCCAGCGGGCACGCGGTCACCAGCGCGACGACGCCGCGCTGCCGCTCGTCGAAACCGCGCACGACCAGCGGGCTGGGCAGCGTCACCGAGGGGACGGCCTGCCGCAGGTCGCCGTGGACCAGGTCGGTCTCGTCGTCGGCAGTGAGGCGGTGCGCGGTGCGGGCGCCGACGAGCACGGCGTCACCGGCCCGGACCTGGTGGTGGGCTCCTGCGGTCTCCAGCGTCGCGGCGCCGGCCAGCACGACGGCCCAGAGGGCCCCCGGCCGGGATCGCACCGCACCGGCGGGCAGCCGCTCGCGCCTCAGCGCCGTCATCTCCCACTCCATGTACAACGGAGCCATCGGGACGCGCCGGCTATTCCCGAGGACGAGCGGGAGGAGCCCTGAGATACTGCCGATCACCCGGCCGCCGTCGGTGCCCGGCCCCCGAACCCGGAGGACAACCTTGCTGATCGCCGGACTCGTGCTCGCAGCCGTCGCGGCCCTCGTGCACGTCTACATCTTCTACCTGGAGTCGTTCGCGTGGACCGACCCCCGCACCCGGGCGACGTTCGGCACGACGGCCGAGGAGGCCGAGGCGACCAGGCAGCTCGCCCTGAACCAGGGGTACTACAACCTGTTCCTCGCGATCGTCACGGTGGTCGGCGTCGTCCTGACGGCGGCCGGGTCGACGGCGGCAGGGACGGCGCTCGTGCTCGCGGGTGCCGGCTCGATGGTGGCGGCGTCGGTGGTACTCGTGGTCTCCGACCCCGCCAAGCGGGGTGCGGCGCTCAAGCAGGGCCTGGTCCCCGCCCTGGGTGTGCTCGCGGTGGTCGTGGGCCTGCTGACCTGAACGACCCGCGCCCGCCCCTGGCCAGATCCCGGAGGTCGTTGGCCGCCGGGCCACTGTCGGCTCCCGGGCCGGCACGCAGACGATGACCGCATGCGAACCACCCTGGCGGGCGCGGCATGACCGCGCTCCTTCTCTCCCTGCACGTCCTGGCCGCCATCCTCACCGTCGGGCCGGTGGCGATCACCGCGAGCATGTTCCCGCGTGCCGCCCGGCGCGCGCTGGCCGCACCCGACGACGCGAGCGCCGCCGCCGCGGCCCGCCTCCTGCACCGTGTCACGCGGGTCTACGCGGTGGTCGGTGTCGCCGTACCGGTGCTCGGGTATGCCACGGGGGCGAGCCTGGGCGTCCTGTCCGACGCGTGGCTGATCACGTCCATGGTGCTGACCGCGGCGGCGGCCGCCGTGCTGATCGTGCTCGTGCTGCCGGGGCAGCGGCGTGTGCTGGAGGCACTGGACGGCGCGGCTTCCTCCGACGGCGACCCGGCGCGCCGCCTCGCCATGCACGCCGGTGTGTTCAACCTGCTCTGGGCGGTCGTGGTGGTGCTCATGGTCTACCGCCCCGGGTCGACGACGGGGGCCGGGCTGTGACCGGCGGCGCGGCCCTGCGGGTGCTCGGCGCGGTGGAGCTCGCCACCGTGCTGGTGCTGCTCGGCAACCTGGCCACGGTGCACCACCCGGGCCTCGCGAGCGCCGTCGGACCGCTGCACGGCATGGTCTACCTCGCGGTGCTGGTCACCGCGGCGTCGCTGGCCCGCGGGCGGCACCGGGTCTGGCTGCTGGCGCTCGTGCCCGCCGTCGGCGGCCTGCTCGCGCACCGGGCGAGCCGCCGGCCCTGACCGGCTTCCCGGGGGCCGCCGGCCAGGCCCGGCGGCCCCGCTCAGGTCGCGCTGCTCATGTGCTGGGTGCCGATCACCGCGAGCAGCCGCAGCGCCTCGTCCGACGGCCACCCCGGGTCGGCCGTGTAGACCACCACGTGCTGGTCCTGGTCGGTGAGGTCGAGCGCGTCGCAGTTCACGGTGACCGGGCCCACGACGGGGTGCTGGAAGGTCTTGCGGAGCATGGGGGCGGTGTCCACGTCACCCGCGGCCCACAGCGCGGCGAACTCCGGGCTGCCGGTGAGCAGGTCGTCGACCAGCTCCGCCACCTCGGGGTCGTCCGGGTACCGGGCCGCGGTACGGCGCAGCCGGGCGGCGGCCGAGCGGGCGAACTCGTCGCCGTCCGACACGCCGTACAGCCGGTCCGCACGGTCCTCGGAGCCGAGGAACGCATGGCGCGCCAGGTTGCGGTCCCGCCGGGACCGCGCCGAGAAGTCGTCCATGAGGGCCGCCGCGAGGCCGTTCCAGGCGATCACCTCCAGCATGGCGGAGGTCACGAACGCGGCGGACTGCGGCAGCCGGTCCAGCATGAGCTGGACGCTCGGCCGCACGGTGCGTGGCGGCCCCGGGGGCGGGCCCGGTGGGAGCCCGGCGAGCTGGTGCAGGTGGTCGCGTTCGGCGTCGGACAGGCGCAGCGCGCGGGCGAGGCCGCCCACCACCTCCCGCGAGGGGTGCGGGCCGCGGGCCTGCTCCAGCCGGGTGTAGTACTCGGTGGAGATGAAGGCGAGCTGCGCCACCTCCTCCCGCCGCAGCCCGGGCGTCCGGCGACGGCGCCCGGCGAGCAGGCCGACGTCGGCGGGACGGATCCGCTCGCGCCGGCCGCGCAGGAACGTCGCGAGCTGGGCTCTGTGCATACCCCCGAGTATCGGCGCCCGCCGCGACCGTAGCCAGGTACCGGCGGTGCCTGGCTGCGGTCGGTGCGGGCGGCGCAGGCTCGTCGGCATGAGCACAACAACCCACCACACCACCCCTGCGACCGGCACCGGCCTCCTGGCCGGCAAGGTCGCCTTCATCACCGGTGCGGGCCGCGGCATCGGCGCGGCCGCGGCCCGGCTGTTCGCCCGGGAGGGCGCCGCCGTGTTCCTCGCGGCGCGCACGGAGTCCGAGCTCGCCGCGGTGACCGAGGAGGTCCGGGCCGCAGGCGGCACCGCCGACCACACGGTGGCCGACCTGGCGGACGCCGGCAGCGTGCGGGCCGCCGTCGACCGGGTCGTGGAGCGGCACGGGCGGCTGGACGTCGCGTTCAACAACGCCGCGGCGTTCACCCCGCCGCAGCCGCTGGACGAGGTGTCCGAGGCCGACTTCGACCGCGTCTACGCCGTGAACCTGCGCGGGCCGTGGCTGTCGATGGTGGCCGAGATCAACGCGATCCGTGCCACGGCGGGCACCGGCGCGATCGTCAACAACTCCAGCATCGGCAGCCTGCGGGCCAACCCGGTGCTGCCCGCCTACGGGGCCATGAAGCGGGGCGTGAACAGCCTGACCGAGTCGGCGGCCGTGACCTTTGGGCCGGAGGGCATCCGGGTCAACGCCGTCTCCCCGGGCGGCACGCTCACGGAGATGATCCGCACCTGGGAGGAGTACACGCCCGGGCTGATGGAGCAGCTCGCGCCCGGGGTCCCGCTGCGCCGTGCGGCGCAGCCCGAGGAGATCGCCGAGGCCGCCGCGTGGCTGCTCAGCGACCGCGCGTCGTACGTGACGGGCGCGGTGCTGCAGGTGGACGGCGGGGCGGGCGCCTGACGCTAGCGGGCGCTCCGGAGCCGGCGCAGCATCCGCGGGTCCTGGAAGCCGACGGCGTGCGCCGCGGACTCGACGGTGGCGCCGTGACCGATCAGGTGCTCGGCGCGCTCCAGCCGCAGCAGCTGCTGGTAGCGCAGGGGCGTCAGCCCTGCGGCCCGAGTGAAAAGCCTGGTCAGGGTGCGTTCCGCGACACCCGCACGGGCCGCGAGGTCGGCCAGCGGCAGGGTGTGCGTGAAGTGCGTGTCGATGTGGTTCTGCACGGTGTGGACCGTGTCGTCGAGGTGCGCCCGGTGCCGCAGCATCGCGCTGGCCTGCGGCTCCGCGCCGTTGCGGCGGGCGTACACCACCATCTCGCGGGCCACGCGGGCGGCGAGGGCCGGACCGTGCCGCATCGCGAGCAGGTGGAGCGACAGGTCGATGCCGCTGGCGATCCCGGCGGAGGTGATGACGCGGTCGTCCGTGGTGAACAGCACGTCGCGCACCACGTGCGCACGGGGGTACCGCACGGCGAGCTCGTCCTGGAGCCCATGGTGCGTGGTGCAGCGCCGGCCGTCGAGCAGCCCCGCCTGGCCCAGCGCGTCCGAGCCGGCGCACACGCTCGCGACGGTGCCGCCCGCCGCGTGGTGCGCACCCAGCCGTTCGCGGACCGCGTCGCTCACGAGCGGCCAGGCCTGGCGGTCGTCCCCCACGCGCCACCCGGGCACGACGACGAGGTCGTCCGCGCCGAGCGCCGGCCACTCGGCCCCCGCGAGCAGCGGGAGGCCCTGCGCCGAGAGGACCGGTGCCACGGCGGCGGGGGCACCGGGGCGGTCGGCCCCGGCCCCGGCGTCCGCGTCCGCGCCTGTGCCTGCGCCTGTGCCTGTGCCTGCGCCTGTGCCTGTGCCTCTGCCTGTGCCCGCGACGTACCGCAGGTCGTACGGGTGCCCGAAGTCGCCCGCGGAGAAGAACGCCTGGGCGGGTCCCGCCAGGTCGAGCAGGTGGACCCCGGGCAGGAGCACGAACAGGACGGTGGTCACCCCGCCGATGCTGCCACCTCGGTACGGGTCCCCGCCGCGTCCCCGCCGCTGGCCCGGTCCTCGGCCTCGAGCTCGGCGACGGTCGCGATACGCGCGAACCGGTCGCGGAGCACCGCCTCGGTACGCTCCAGGATGTCGGCGGCGCTGAACCGGCCCAGCGGGTCGGTGCTCGTCGCGTCGCTGACGAACGTCACGGCTTACCCGAGGTCGGAGCCGATCCGCGTCGTCGTCTCCACGCACTGCTCGGCGCGGATGCCGCACACCCGCAGCTCGCCGACGCCGTGGGCGGTGAGGACCTGCTGCAGGTTGGTCGTGGTGAAGGCGTTGTGCGAGGTCTTGCGCAGCACCGGTTCGCCGGCGCGCGGCTCGTGCAGCTCCGCGAACAGCCGCACGTGGCCGCTCTCGGGGTCGAACGGGGTGCCCGAACCGGGTTCGGTGTGCAGCACCCAGACCACCAGGTCGCCGGCCGCGCGGGCGAGGTCGACCAGCCGGTTGACGGGCTCCGCGATCCCTGGGTTGAGCGTGTCGGCCCACTGGGGCCGGGCACGGAAGGACTCCTGGACGTCCACGACGATCAAGGCTCTGTTCATGTCCCCAGTCTGAGCCGGTCCGCGGCCCCGTCGGGAGTCCGGATCAGGTCGCGGGGCGGACCGATCCGGTCACCCGGTACCGGCCCGCCGCGGACCGCCAGGGGGCGGACGTGACGGGCGGCGACGTCACCCCGCGAACGCCGCCGCGTTCCGCCGCGCCCAGTCCGCGAAGGTCCGGGCCGGGCGGCCCAGCACCGTCTCGACGTCGGGGCTGACGGCCTGCTCCTGCGGCGTCGGCTCCCCCAGGATCGCGAGCGTGCCGTCCACGACGTGCTCCGGGATGTACGCGAGCATGTCGGCACGCGCCTGCTCCCGGGTCTGCTCGGCGAAGACGAGCGGCGTGCCGAGCACCTCGGCGAGCGCCCTCGTGCGGTCGCGCGGGGAGACCGCGGCCGCACCGGTGAGCGCGTAGGTGCGGCCCGCGTGGCCGTCGTCCACCAGGGCGGCGGCCGCGACCTCGGCGATGTCGAGCGGGTCCACGGCGGGCAGCGCCACGTCGCCGAACGGTGCGTGCACCGTGCGCTCCGCACGCACGGACGGCACCCAGGCCAGGGCATTGCTGGCGAAGTCACCGGGCCGCAGCACCGTCCACTCCAGGCCCGAGCCCCGCACCAGCTTCTCCAGCCGGGCCAGCGGCCCGTGCGAGACGGAGTCGGCGCGCGTCGCCGCGCCCAGGGACGACAGCAGCACCAGGCGGCGCACACCCGCCTGGGCGGCCGTGCCGATGATCCGTTCGGTGTCGAGGTGCTCGCCCGAGCCCGGCACCAGCAGGAACATCGCGCTCGCTCCGGTGACGGCGGCGCGGAGGCTGCCGGGATCGGCCAGGTCGGCGCTCAGGCCGCGGACCCGGGCCTCAGCGTGCGGGGCAGTACCCGCCCGGGACACGGCGGTGACCTCGTGGCCCCGCCGGGCAAGCTCGGCGACCAGGGGCCGGCCCACGTTTCCGGTGGCTCCGGTGACGACGATCATGTGCGCTCCTCCGTGCGTACGAGACGGCCCCCGACCGGGGCCGTGCGGCCCTCGCGGCCGCGGTGCCGCCGACGTTACGAGCGCGGATACAGTAGGTTCCCTCAGGAAAGTATTGGAGCCCACCATGTCGAGCACGCCGCCGGGCACCACCCCGGGACCGAGCAGCGTGTGGTGCCCCCAGCCGGACGACGACCCGGCCACCGCCTGCCCCATCTCCCCCGTGGTCGACCTGGTCTTCAGCCGGTGGACCACGCCCATCCTGTGGGTGCTGCAGGCCCACGGGACGCAGCGCTTCGTCGAGCTGGAGCGGCGCATCGGCGTGACGCCCAAGGTGCTGACCCAGCGGCTGCGCCAGCTCGAACGGGACGGCCTCGTCCAGCGCCGGATCTACGCGGAGGTGCCGCCGCGCGTGGAGTACCGGATCACGGAGCTCGGCAGCAGCCTCCAGCCCGTGTTCGCCGCCCTCGGCGAGTGGGGCGACGCGCACATGACCGACGTGGAACGCTCGCGCGCCACGTACACGGGCCCCCTCCCCCGCTGACCCCCTTGCGGCGGCGGCACGGCCCGCGCGGTCAGCGCGGCGCCGGCGCGCTCGGTGCCGCCCGCGCGGTCGGCAAGAGGTCAGGTGGTCGGCACCCCGAGGTACCGACCACCTGACCTTCTACCGACTGCCTGACCTTCTCCCGACCGTCACCGCGCGGGGTCACCGGCGCGGGCACGCACGCCCGGGTACCAGGTCAGGCGCCGGGAATCAGGCCTTGACGAAGGCCAGCAGGGCCTTGTTGACCTCGTCCGCGTGCGTCCACAGCAGGCCGTGGGGCGCACCCTCGACCTCGACGTACTCGGCCTCAGGGAAGGCGGCGTGGAACGGGCGCGCGGTGGAGTCGATCGGCAGGATGTTGTCCTTGGTCCCGTGCAGGATCAGGGACGGCTTGCCGGCGGCACGCACGGCCTCGACGTCGGCCCGGAAGTCCTCGATCCAGGCCGAGACCACGGCGTACGCCGCGACCGGGGCGCTGCCCGTGGCCGTGTTCCAGCTGGCCGTCACGGCCTCCTGGCTGATCCGGCTGCCGAGGTTCTCGTCCAGGTTGTAGAAGTCCTGGTAGAACTGCGTGAACCAGGCGAAGCGGTCGCTGCGGGCGGCCTGCTCGATACCGTCGAACACGGACTGCGGCACGCCGGTCGGGTTGTCGTCGGCCGCCACGAGGAACGGCTCCAGCGAGGCCAGGAACGCGAGCTTGGCGACGCGCTCGTGGCCGTAGTTCTTGACGTAGCGGGCGAGCTCGCCGGTGCCCATCGAGAAGCCCACCAGGATCACGTCGCGCAGGTCGAGCGTGGTCAGCACCGCGTTCAGGTCGGCGGCGAAGGTGTCGTAGTCGTAGCCGGCGCCCACCTTGCTCGACTTGCCGAAGCCGCGGCGGTCGTAGGTGATGACCCGGTAGCCGGCGGCGATCAGCTCACGCGACTGGCGCTCCCAGCTGTTGCCGTCCAGCGGGTAGCCGTGGATGAGCACGACCGGCTGCCCCGTGCCGTGGTCCTCGTAGTAGAGCTCCGTGGTGGTGCTGTTCTCGGTGTCGACCGTGATGAAACCCATGATCCAGCCCTCTCGATCCTTCGTTCCGGGCGGAGAACGGTCGTTCTCCGCCGATGTCAGCTACAGTAGAGAACGAACGTTCTCCGCGCAAGTCGTGCGGGGCACCGGAGAGGGTGAATCGGAGTGAGCACACGATGATCGACGAGAAGACCGCCCGGGAGGCCGTCGTCCGGGCCGCGGACGAGCTCTTCTACGCGCGCGGCGTGCAAGCGGTGGGCATGGACGCCGTGCGGACCGCGGCCGGCGTCTCGCTCAAGCGGATCTACTCGCTCTTCGCCTCGAAGGACGATCTGATCGTGGCCGTGCTCCGCCACCGCACGACGATCTGGGACGACGGGCTCGCCTCCACCTCCGCGCGCGCGACGTCGGCCCGCGAACGGATCCTGGCCATCTTCGACTTCCTGGACGCCTGGTTCCGTGAACCCGACTTCCGGGGCTGCGCCTTCATCAACACCCACGGCGAGCTCGGCGCCTCCTCACCGGCGGTCACCGCCGCCGTCCGCGAGCAGAAGCGGACCTTCCAGGAGTACGTCGCCCGCCTCGTGGCCGACGTCGGCGCACCGCCCGAGCTCGCGCCGCAGCTCGCGATCCTCGCCGAGGGCGCGCAGACCACCGCCGCCATCGCGGGCACGCCGGAGGCCGCGCGTCAGGCGCGCGCGGCGGCGGAGACGCTGCTCGACGTCGCGACGGCGCGGGCCTGACCACGACCACGACCGACCCCGCCGTGCACCCCGGCACACGCCGCCACGACGGGCTCGATGGGAGGATGACGCCATGACGACCGACGAATCCGACGGCACGCGGGAAGCCACCCCGCTCGCGCTGCCGAGCGGGGTGCACGATCCCGACTTCGCGTTCCGCTGGGCCTTCGGCAACCCCGAGGCGCCGTTCACGATCGTGGAGTTCGGTGACTTCGAGTGCCCCTACTGCGGCGCGGCCAAGCCCGTGCTGCACGAGCTGATCAACGGCTCGGAGGGCCAGGTCCGCCTGGTGTGGCGGCACTTCCCCCTGTTCGAGCCGCACCCGTACGCGCTGACGGCGGCCCTGGCCGCCGAGGCCGCCGGGCACCAGGGCGCGTTCTGGCCCATGGCCGGCCTGCTCTTCAAGCACCAGGACAGCCTCGACGACGCGTCGCTGGTCCGTTACGGGGAGCAGCTCGGGCTCGACACCGACGCCCTGGTGGGCGACGCCGCGCAGCGGTTCTCCGATGCCGTGCGCACCGACTACCAGGACGGCATCGACGCGGGGGTGCACGGCACGCCCACGCTGTTCGTCAACGGCGAGCCCTACAAGGGCGACGTCACGGTCACCGACCTGCGGGACACGATGGGACTGACGCGCAAGCGGACGTCCCGTTGGCGCCGGTGACCACGACGGGGGTGGCGGGCGTCAGACCGGCGCGCGCCACGCCCCGTCCGGCAGCGGCGGCGGCCCCTGGGCCTCGTGCGGCGAGCACAGCGGCAGCCGGTCGCCGAAGTACCGCAGGATCACGGTGCCGATGACGCCCGCGAGCAGGGAGCCGACGAGGATGCCCACCTTGGCCTCGTTGATCAGCGCCTCGTCGTCGAAGGCGAGCTCGCTGACGAACAGGGCGATGGTGAACCCGATGCCGCACAGGAACGCGCCACCCGCGAGGTGCCCGTAGCGCACCTGACCGGGCAGGCTGCCCAGCCCCGTGACCAGCGCGACCATCGCCCCGGCGAAGACGCCGAGGCCCTTGCCGAGCACGAGGCCGACCAGCACGCCGAGGGTCACCGGGCTGTCCAGCGCGGCGCTGATCGACTCCCCCGACAGCACGACGCCCGCGTTGGCGAGCCCGAACACCGGCACCACGACGTAGGAGCTCAGCGGGTGCAGCGCGTCCAGCAGCCGGTCGCTCGTCGGGACGGCCGACCGGGCCGCGCTGACGGCCAGGCGGGAGCGTGCCGGATCGAGCTCCTCCATCAGGGCGCGGCCGTACATCCGGAAGTACCAGCGCGCCTCGTCGTCGTGCCCGCGGCGGGCCGTGGGCACCGCGAGGCCCACGACGACGCCCGCCAGCGTCGGGTGCAGGCCCGACTCCAGCACGACCACCCAGAGCACCGCCCCGATGATCAGGTAGGGCGCGATCTGCCAGATGCCGATCCAGCGCATGGCGAACAGCACGACCGTGAGCACGGCCGCGAGCACGAGCGCACCCACCATGAGCGCGTCGGAGTAGAAGATGCCGAGCAGGGCGATGGCGCCGATATCGTCGAAGATCGCCAGGGTCAGCAGGAAGATGCGGAGCTGGTCGGGACAGCGCGGGCCGACCAGGGCGAGCACGCCGATCACGAACGCCGTGTCCGTGGACATGGGCAGGCCCCAGCCGGACGCGTCGGGCCCGGACGGGTTGATCAGCAGGTACATGCCGATCGGGACCGCCAGCCCGCCGATGGCGCCGAACAGCGGCACCGACGCGGCACGGAAGCTGCGCAGCTCGCCGACCGTGAGCTCGCGGTTCACCTCGACGCCGACCACCAGGAAGAACACGGCCATGAGGAAGTCGTTGACCCAGTGGTGCAGCGTCAGGTGCAGCTCCCACGTGCCGACCGTGAGGTTGACCGGCGTCTCCCACATCGCGTGGTACGAGCCGAACGCGACGTTGGCCCACACGAGCGCGATCGCCGACGCCGCGAGCAGGAGCGTCGCTCCGCCGCCCTCGGTGGCGAAGTAGCTGCGCAGCCCGGGGGACAGGCGCGGGTAC
Organism: Promicromonospora sp. MS192; assembly: GCF_049532985.1. Classification (GTDB taxonomy): domain Bacteria; phylum Actinomycetota; class Actinomycetes; order Actinomycetales; family Cellulomonadaceae; genus Promicromonospora. Next base: position 3,832,239 of record NZ_CP186693.1, read on the forward strand.
GGGATGTCGACGCGCGGCCGGGGACCCGGCCGGGTAGGTACTCCGGTGGGGATCCGGTCTGTCACGGCTCAAGTCTGACAGACGCCGCGGCGGCCGGCCCCGTGCGCACGGCCACACGCACCATGCTCAGCCGAGCGCCCTGGTCGCGGCGATGGACCCCAGCAGCGACAGCGCCTCGGCCGACGCCGATCCCGGCCGCGCGTGATACACCACGAGCTCCTGCCCGGTGGCGCCCCGCACCTCGAACGCGTGCACGTCGAGCTCCAGGTACCCCACCTCGGGGTGCTGGAACCGCTTGACGGTGAGCCGCTTGCCCCGCGCGTCGTGCTGGTCCCACATGGCCACGAAGTCCGGGCTCTTGACCCGCAGCTCGTCGACGACCTCCCGGATGCGCGGGTGGCCCGGGGTGAGCCCGTCGGCCAGGCGGAGGCCTGCCACCGTGTTCTCGGCGACGCGGTGCCAGTCCGGGTAGAACATGCGCGCCGCGGGGTCGAGGAACGTGGCACGGGTCAGGTTCCGGGAGAACGCGAAGCCCCCGAACAGCGCCTCGCCGAGCGGGTTGGCCGCGAGCACGTCGAACGCGCGCCCGAACAGCAGCGCGGGGCTGCCGGCCCACGAGAGCATCAGCTCCACCAGGGACGCGTCCGCCTCCTCGACCGGGGCCGGGGGCTCCGGCCGGGGGCTGAGCCCGGCCAGGCGGTACAGGTGCTGGCGGCCTTCGTGGTCCAGCCGCAGCACCTCGCCGAGCGAGTCGAGCACCTGCGGCGACGGGCTCACCTCGCGGCCCTGTTCCAGGCGCACGTAGTAGTCCACGCTCACGCCGGTGAGCATCGCCACCTCCTCCCGGCGCAGGCCCGCGACGCGGCGGCGGCCGTAGACGGGCAGTCCGAGCGCCTCCGGGGTGAGCCGGTCACGCCGGCCACGGAGGAAGTCGCCGAGCGGGGAGGAGGTCATACCTCGACCGTACCCGCCCGGCGGCGCGGAGCCAGGGTGCGGTGCACCCAGGAAGACGCCGTCCTTCCACGGCGGCCCCCGGCTCCGGAACCTGGAGCCATGAACACCGGCACAGAACCCCGTACCCCCAAGACCGTCCTCGTCACCGGCGCCAGCAGCGGCATCGGCGAGGCCACGGCGCTCCGGCTCGCCGCGGAGGGCCACCGCGTGGTGCTCGCCGCGCGCCGCACCGACCGCCTCGGCGCGGTCGTCGACCGCATCCGGGCGGACGGCGGCACGGCGAGCGCCGTCCGCCTCGACGTGACCGACGCCGACGCCGTCCGCTCGGCCGTCGACGCCGTGGTCGAGGAGCACGGCCGCATCGACGTCATCGTGAACAACGCGGGCGTCATGCCGCTGTCCCGGCTCGACGCGCTCCTCGTGGAGGAGTGGGACCGCATGATCGACGTCAACGTGCGCGGCCTGCTGCACGGCATCGCCGCGGTGCTGCCGCACTTCCGGCAGCAGGGCGGCGGTCACGTGGTCACGGTCGCGTCGATCGGCGCGCACGAGGTGTACCCGACGTCGGCCGTGTACTCCGCCACCAAGTTCGCGGCCTGGGCGATCACCGAGGGCCTGCGGATGGAGTCCGACCCGAGCATCCGGGCCACCACCATCACGCCCGGCACGGTCGAGAGCGAGCTGGCCGACCACATCTCCGACGCGGACGCGCAGACCTACATGAAGTCGTTCCGCCGCAACCTGATCCCGGCGGACGCGATCGCCCGCGCGATCTCGTTCGCCCTGGACCAGCCGGCCGACGTGGACGTGAACGAGATCATCGTGCGCCCGTCGGCCCAGCGCTGACCGGTCAGGACCGGTCAGGACGGCCCGAGCAGCGGTTCGAGCGTCGTGTCGAGCGTGGTCTCCAGGTAGGAGAGACGCCCGGTGGCGCGCAGCATCACGGCACCGCCCTGGACGGCGGTGAGGATGCTGCGCGCCACCTCGCGCACGCGGAGGCCGGGCCGTACCGTCTCGCTGACGACCAGGGCCTGGACGCCGGCGATCAAGGCGCCCTCCCAGCGGTCGTACAGGTCGTCGACGATCTGGCGCGCCTGCGGTGAGGAGCTGCCCAGCTCCGAGGCGAGCGCGCCCAGCGGGCACCGCTCGCCGAGCTCCCCGTAGTGCCGCAGCACCGCCTCCCGCCACGCCCGCCAGCTCTCCAGGGTGGTCAGGTCGTCGACGTACGGCCGCTGCGCCGCCATGACCTGGTCGGCCTCGTAGCCCGCCACCGCCACCAGCAGCCCGGCCCGCCCGTCCGGGAAGTAGTGGAAGAGCTGGCTCTTGCTGGTCGAGGTGGCCCGCAGCACCTGGTCCAGGTTGGTCTCCGCCGCACCCTGCTCGCGCATCAGGTGCGCCGCGCCGGAGACCAGCCGCAGCCTGGTGGCGGCGCCTCGGGCCGTCATCCGCGCACTCATCCGGACAGGCTAGCTCGTACCACGCCCCGGAGTGGACCCCGTGGTCCACCGCCACGCCTCGGCGACGGACCGCGGGGGCCACGCAGCTCAGCGCAGGGGACGGAAGGTCGCACGGATGTCCTCGACGACCGCCTCGGGGTTCTCCCACGGCGTGAAGTGCCCGCCGTGGGCGTGCGCGTTGAGGTAGGTCGGGTTGTACCAGGGCTTCTCGGCGGGGTCGTCGAGGAACGCCTGGACGCGCTGCTCGGTGCTGACCCCGGGCGGGTTCTCGTTGCCCAGGAAGGTGAGCCCGGTGGGCGCCTCGATGATCGGGGTGCGGTCGTGCGACGGCGTCCACGGGTACCGGTTCGCGTTGACGTACGAGCGGATCGAGGTCGTGATGGAGTTCGTGACCCACCAGATCGTCGCGTTCGTCAGGAGGTGGTCGCGGGGGAAGACGCTCTCGACGTCACCGTTCGACTCGCTCCACTTGGTCCACCGGCGCAGGATCCAGGACAGCATCCCCACCGGCGAGTCGGCCAGGCCGTACGCGAGGTTCTGGTTGTCCAGGATGTGCACCGCGACGTGCGACGCGTACCGGTCCTGGAAGGCGAGCACGCCGTCCCGGACCTCGTCGGACACGCCCGGCGGCACCATCGCACCGCCGGTCAGGTCCCACGGGCGCTCACCCTGGAACAGGTCGAGATGGATGGCGTGGCCCAGCCAGATGCCGTACAGCCTGTCAGCGTACTTGTGCCCGAGCTGGCTCGTCACCAGGGCCCCGTAGTCGGCACCGGCGGCGGCGTACCGCTCGTGGCCGAGCACGTCGGTCATCAGCGTGTGCCAGAGCTCCGCCATCTTCCAGAAGTTCATGTCCGGGCGCCCGGCCGGGGTGGAGAACGCGAATCCGGCCAGGGAGGGCACGATCACGTCGAAGGCGTCGGCCGGATCGCCTCCGTGCGCCGCGGGATCGGTGAGCGGGCCGATGACCTTGGACCACTCACGGTAGCTCCACGGCCAGCCGTGGCTCATGATCAGCGGGATCGGCGCCGGACCCCTGCCGTTCTCCTTCACGAAGTGGATCGGCGTGCCGTCCACCGTGATCCGGTACTGGTCCACCTCGTTGAGCGCGCGCTCGGCGGCCCGCCAGTCGAACTCGTCGAGCCAGTACGCCACGAGCTCCTTCATGAAGGCCTGGCTGGTGCCGTAGTAGCCGTCGTTCTCGTCGATGTCGGCCGGCCAGCGCGTGGCGCGCAGGCGGTCCCTGAGGTCGTCGATCTTCTCCTGGGGGATCGAGACGGTGAAGCGGTGCTGCTCGAGATCGGTCATGGTGGTGCTCCTGTGGGGTTGCAGGGCGTCCGCGCTCGTCACGCGAACTCCAGGCGGGTACGAGTCTGGGTACGGGTCGAGATGCGCCACTGGCCGTCGACCCTGCGATAGGTGACGTGGTAGTGGCCCCAGCCGCGCATCGTGCGGAACGGGGGCAGGGTGTCGCCGGGCGCCGGTTCGGGGATCGCGCTGTCCCCGCGGAAGATGAGGTCGGACATCGCCCAGACCGCCGACGCGGTGTCGGCTGACTCCACGTCGATCTCGTGGGTGAGCAGCTGGTGCAGCGGCTGCACGTCACCCGCGTTGCGTGCACCGAGCTGGGCCGCGATGTCGGCCGGGCCGACCATGTGCACCACCTCGTTGCCGTCCACGTCGAGCGAGCGGAACCAGCCGTCCTTCGTGAACAGCCCGGCGAGGTCCTGCCAGCGCTTCTGGTCCGCGTAGCGGGCGTAACGGGCCTCGACGCGACGGATGTCCTCGATCGCGTCCAGGGTCTCCAGGTCTCTCATGCTCGCGCCTCTCTCGTGCCAGGTCACAGGCCCAGGAGGCGCTTGGCCTCCACCGGGTTGGTGCAGTCGCGCCAGGCGGCGATCTTCCCGTCGCGGATCTCGTAGACCGCGAGGTTCCGGACCGGGGCCGGGGGCCGGCCGGCGAGACCGAGACCGTGCACCTGCTCGGCGAGCACGACGTCGCCGTCGACCGCCTGGTGCAGGGTCTCGAACCGGACCTCGGCGAAGCTGCGGAACACGCCCGCCCACAGGGCGACGAGGTCGGCACGCCCGTGGATCACGGGATCGCCGTAGTTCTCGAAGACGACGTCGTCGGTGACATAGGACCCGAGCAGGGCCGCGTCCTTCTTCTCGAAGGCGTCGACGAACTCTCGGACGAGGGCGTCGTTGCGCGACGCGCGCTCGCTGGTGCTGGTGGACATGGGCCACTCTCCTTGACTGGACTGTGTGGTCCACTGTGAACCCCAAAAATTGGACCGGCAAGTCCAATTTTTCGACGTGGCCCGGCGCACGCACCGAGGCCGGGGTCTCTTCGCTCAGAGTGATCTCAGAGCGGAGAGACCCCGGCCTCGACAGGGATCAGCGGACCTCCGTCACGTCACGGCCCCGTCGTCAGGTACGTGACCTGGCGCGCCGAGCTGACCGTCTCCCCCGTGTCGTTGATGACCCGGCGGATCGTGCCCACGCCGCCCAACGACACCGTCACCATGTTGTGGAACCGCACGCCGGAGCGCACCGGCACCTCGAAGGCGCGGGCGTTCGCCACCGCCGGGTTGACGTTGAAGAACGCGTAGCTGCCCAGCCCCCAGGCCTGGTGGTCGGTCACGGCGTCGCCCACCTTGTACGCCGCCCAGCCCTCGGTGGAGCCGTTCATGTACGCGGCCTGGTTCGGCGGGTCGTACGGCATCTCGTTCTGGTAGAAGTACGTGCGCCCGCGCTCGCCGTTCCAGATGGTCTGGTACTGCTGGTAGTGCTCGACGAACAGCCCGTACATCGTGACGTCGTCACCGTTCACGATCAGGCCGTTGCGGCCGGTGTTGACGGTCCAGCCCACCGTGCCGCCGTTGCCGTGGTCGGCGCGCCAGATCCAGGCGTGGTCGCCGATCACGTCGTCGCTGTTGACCTCCATGCTCACCACGGCCTTGCCGGCGATCGAGCCGCCCACCCGGATGAACACGTCGGACAGCACCGTCGGGTTGGCCGCGTGATCGGCCGACGAGCCGGCCGGGCCCACCTGCAGCAGCACGTTCGAGCCGCCCGTGCCGGCGTCGAACATGATGCCGGCCAGGCGCACGCCGTCGACGTCGGCCACGCGCATGGCATCGATGCCGCCCTGCGGCACGAAGGTGGCGAGGCCCAGCCCGAGCACCACGGTGTCCGCGCGGCTGACCTGGAGCGTCTGGTTGATCGGGTAGGTGCCCGGCGTGACCAGCAGGTGCTTGCCGGCGGCGAGGGCCGTGTTCATGCTGGCCGCGGAGTCCCCGGGCCGCACCACGTGGAAGTCGCCGATCGGCAGGGACCGGCCGGCCGGGTCGCCGTTCGCCCACGTGGTGCCGACCGAACCGGACCGGACCGCCGGGACGAAGACGCGGTAGGAACCGTTGTCGTCCACGTAGAGGTACGGCTTCTCGGCCACCTTCGGTGTGGCCCCGATGGTCGTGTAGGGCGGGTTCGGGAAGCTGTTGGACGGCGCCCCCGTGCTGCCCACGAACACCTGGTTCCAGTTGGACCCGGTCCAGCTCCCCATGGCGGAGTTCCGGGTGAGGAACTGCTGCTGGGTACCGGAGTTGATCTGGCCGTCGATCTTCGAGTCCGCGATGAACCCGCCGGACGACCAGCCGCCGTCGGACAGGGCGAGACCCCCGCGCAGGTGCATGCGCCGGTAGGGCGCCGCCTGGGAGACGGACCACCGGTCGTTGCCGTCGGCGGGCGTCACGGACAGGCCCTCCGCAGAGCGCCAGAAGTTCTGCGTGGCGTTCTGCGAGCCGTCCGGCCACCAGTCGGCCTCGACGTGCACGTGGCCGTTGATGTTCACGTCGTCCGGCACCAGGCCCAGGCCCGCGACCTGCGTGAAGAAGCCGACGTTCGCGTCGACGTCGTAGGAGCCCGGGTAGAAAAGCAGGGCCTGGCGCTGCGGGCCGAACTGGTTGGTCTCCTGCGCGTCGAAGACGCTGTTCAGCTTCGCCTGGATCGCCGAGTCGGACATCGAGGTGTCGAACACGGCCACGTTCGGGCCGAGGTCGGGGTTGGCCGGGTCCGGCAGGACCGGGTCGGGGTTCGGCTGCGGCACGGAGCTCCCGTTGTGCCGCCACTTCTGGTTGGCGGCGCCGGTGCAGGTCCAGAGCTGCACCGTGGCCCCGTTGGCCGTGGCCCCGCCCGTGACGTCGAGGCACTTGTTCGCGGCCTGGTTGACCAGGTCTCCGGCCGCCGTCAGGGTCCACCGCTGGCTCGCGAGCGAGGAGTAGCAGTCCCACAGGTGCACGACGGCGCCGTCCGCGGTCGAACCGTTCGCCACGTCGAGGCACTTGCCGCGCCCGCGCACGGAGCCGTCGTCGGCGAAGGTCCAGGTCTGGTTGGCGTTGCCCGACGTGCAGTCCCAGATCTGCGGCCGGTTGCCGTTGGCCGTGGACCCGTCGGTCACGTCGAGGCACCTGCCGCTCCCCGCGCCGACGATCGTGCCGGTCGAGGCGGCGACCGCGCCCGGGGACGCGACCACCCCCAGCAGACCGGCGAGGAGGACGGCGCCCAGCGCGCCGACCACCTTCCGAACACGTGACCTGTAACGCGACATGGCGGCCTCCGGCAGGGTCTGGCGCCGCGTCGTCGCGGCGGCACCTCACCCTACCGATTCACTTACTAACCTGTCAGTAGGTAAAACCCCCTACGGGCGGACGAGCGCTGTCAACGCCCGGGCGAACGGCTCGGGATCGACGTCGCCGCGCACGGCGAGCTGCTGGGTGTACCCGTGGCAGAGCGCCACGAACGCCTCCGCAGTCGCCTCGGCCTCGTCGCGCGGGCGCGCGGGGAGGCGATCGGCGACGGCGTCGCGCAGCTCCGCGAGCTGCCGCCGGACGACGGCGGAGAGAGGTGGGGAGACGGCGGCCTCGGCATAGATCTGGGCGACGAGCCGGGCATGGTCCCGCTCGCGCGCCAGCGTGCGGAGGTGAGCGCGGTCCGGCTCGGGGTGCCGCACGACGAGGTCGCCGGCGCGCTGGCCCACGGCGTCGACGGCGACCGGAGCCGGCTCGACCTTCCCGACGTCCCGGCCGCGTGACGGGGAGCCCCGCGCGGTCAGCGCCGCCGGGGCAGGGGCCGCGGCTCGTCGGACCCGGACGCGCCCGCGGGCGCAGCGCCGGCGGGTGCCATCGCCACGGTGAGCTCGGCCTCGTCGGCCGTCGCGCGGCAGTACACGCGCCTGCCGCTGCCCTGGCACAGCTCGTTCAGGCCGGCGGCGAAGGCGCGCAGGTCCTCCGGTTCCGCACGGCGGAAACGCCGGGACAGCGACCAGTGCCTGACGAGGTCGTCCAGGGTCGCCGGCCGCACCATGCCGAACAGCGTGACCAGGTGGTTGGACAGCCGGATGACCAGCCGGGCGCCGTCCGGGCTCTCGGCGACGAGCTGCGCGCTGCGCAGCCCGTCGTCCCCGACCGGACCGCCGAGCAGCCGCTCCAGCTGGCCCAGCACCGAGGCGGGGTCGACGACGTGCGATGCCACGCTCGCCTCGATGTCGCCGCCGTCGACGGTCAGCGCTGCGGTCTCGTCGTCAGGGACGGTGAAGTACTCGAACCTCATGGGCGCATCTTTCCGCATGTCAGGGGGTGCTCGGCGCCACTTTCCAGACCTGGGTCGCAGGACCGGCGGATTCGCACGGCCTACGCCGCGAAACGGTCCGGGTCCATGAACCCGACCTCGCCGTACGGCCGCTCCCCGACGGCGATCTGGGCGAGCAGCTCGCCGATGCCGGCGGCGTGCTTGAACCCGTGGCCGCTGTCCCCGCCGGCCATGACCAGGCGCGGGTCGCCGCCCGGCCGGCCCACGAGGAACTGCTCGTCCGGGGAGTTGGTGATCATGCACGGGATGGCCTTCACCGGGACCGGATCCACCTGCGGGAACGCCGCCGCGACCGCGGACGCGAGCCGGTCGACGTCGGCGCGCGGGTGGATGTAGCGGTCGAGCTCGTCCGGGTCCGTGTCGTCGTGGCCGTGGTCGCCGAGCCCGATCTTGATGTGGAAGCCGTCGCCGCTGCCGTGCCCCCAGACGCTGCGCCCGTCGGCCAGCTCGTAGATGAACGACGGGAAGTGCGCGAGGTCGAACGACTGCGCCGCCTCCATCCGGGGAGCGAACCAGTACAGCGGGGTGCGCCGCGGACGCAGTGGCAGGCCGGGCAGGAGCTTCGCGTTCCAGGCACCGGCCGTCACCACGGCCTGGCCGGCCTCGAAGACGGCGGTCGGCGTCACGACGCGCACGCCGCCGTCCACCAGCTCGATCGAGGTCACGCGCGTGCCCGGGTAGACCCGCGCCCCCGCCTCGGCGGCCGCGCGCACCTGCGCCCGCACGTTCCGTTCGGGAAAGCACAGGCCGCCCTCGGGGTCGAACACCCCCACGGTCTCCGCGTCGTGTCCCGCGTACTGCGGGTAGCGGCGCACCAGCTCCTCGTGCGACAGGTGCACCACCTCGACGCCGGCCGCCGCGGCCGCCGCGGTGGTGCCCTGGATCGGGCGCGAGGCGGGGCCACCCACGCTGAGGCAGCCGGTCTGCTCGACGTACGTCTCGCCGTACCGCTCCCCCAGCTCGGTCCACAGGTCCAGGGACTTCCGGGCCACGGCCGCCAGCCCGGGGTGCTCCATGCAGGCGACCCGGAACAGCCGTGTCACACCGTGCGACGACCCGAGGTCGTGCCCCACGTCGAAGCGGTCGATGCCCGCGACGGACACACCCCGCTCGGCCAGCCGCCACAACGCGGCACTCCCGAACCCACCCAGCCCGACGACGACGACATCCGAGGAGATAACGCTCACGCCCCCACGCTAACCCGTCGAGTGCCGGGTGTTCGTCGGCCAGGACCGGTCCTGACCGACGAACAACCCCGCGCTCAACGGTTCGGGTGGCGGGTGCGGGCGGCCGACATGCGGCGGGAGCCGCGGACCAGGGCGACCCCCAGGGCGAGCAGCACGCCGGCCGCCAGCGCCACCGAACCGACCGTCGCGCCGGTCGCCGCCAGGTCGCCCGGCTCCTGCGTGCCCGGTGCGGGCTCGGCCGACGGCGCCGACGACGGGTCGGGGTCCGGCCCCGGGCCCGGGCCCGGGGCCTCGCCCGCAGCGCTCAGCACGAAGTCGAGGCCGCTGACCGCGGCGTCCGTGACCTCGAACGCGATCGAGTCGTCACCCTCCACGACGTGCCCCTCACCCGGCTGGACGACGGCGGTGTACGACCCCGTCGGCAGCTCGGCGCCCCAGGCGCCCTCGTCGTCGGTCGTCGCGGTGGCGACGGTCTGTCCGTCGCCGTCCGTCACGACCACCTCGACGCCCGGCACGGGGCTGCCGTCGGTGTCCGTGACCGTCCCGCCGACCGGCTGGTCCTGCGGCTCGACGGGCTCCTGGGCGACCTCGAAGTCCTCCGTGAGCCAGTTCTCCCCCGCGTCGGTCACGGTGACCGAGCGCTCGGTGGTGCCGGCCGTGTAGCCCTCGGGCACCGTCAGGGTGATCGTGTAGTCGCCCGGCGGCAGGTCGCCCGCGAAGTACCCGCCCTCGGCGTCCGTGACCAGCTCGACGGGGCCGTCCGGCCCGGCCACGGTGACGGTCGCACCGGCCACGGGCTCGCCGGCGTCGTCGGTCACGGTGCCGCCGATCGTGCCGGGGGTCGTCAGGGCGAAGTCCACGCCGGTCACGTCCTCGCTCCCCACGGTGACGTCCTGCGTGGCCGGGCCGTCGACGCGGTAGCCGTCGGGTGCCTCGACGCTCACGACGTGGTCGCCCGCCAGGACGTCGTCGAAGCGGTAGGTGCCGTCGGAGGCCGTGGTGGTGGTGACCGTCCCGCCGGGGCCCTCCAGCGTCACGACGGCGCCCGCGACGGGCTCACCGCCCGACGTCACCGTGCCGGAGACCGAGGCCGGTGCCCGCACCACGAAGTCGTTGCCGGTGCTGGGCTCCTCCTGGTCCACCTCCACGGTGACGGAGTCCGGCACCGTGCCCACCACGAACCCGTCGGGCAGGTCGCTCAGCGTGAAGGTGTACTCCTGGGGCTGCCCGTTCTCGGCGTCCCAGCCCACGTTGTCGACGAGGTACGCGCCGGTGGAGTCCGTGACGGCCGTCCGGGGCGTGCCCCCGCCGACCGGCGTGAGGGTGACCGTCGCGCCGGGGACCGGCTCGCCGTCCTCGGTCAGGACGGTGCCGCTGACGGCGACCGGCACGATGTCGCGGGCCGCGAAGTCGACGCCCGTGGCGTCGGCGTCCGTGAGGTCGAGGTCGGCGACCACCCGCTCGCCGTACGGGACCAGCCCGTACGGGTGCGCGTCGTCCGCCTCCGGCAGCGTCGTCAGCTCCACGCGGTAGCCCGGCGCCGCGGTGTAGCCGGGGAAGCCGTACTGCCCGCTGTCGTCCGAGGTGGTGGTGGCCAGCTCGGTGCCGTCGGGGCCGAAGAGCGTCAGGGTGGCGCCGGGCAGCACACCCTGCGGGGCACCGGACGCGTCGACCAGGTCGACCGTGCCGGCGATGTCGCGGGCCAGCGACGCGAACCAGGTCTGGTACACGGGGAACCCGCTGCGCTGGAAGAACTCGACGGTCAGGCTGGAGATCGGCGTCGTGGGGCGGAACCAGCCCGCGGCGCCCGAGGTGTCGTTCGCGGCCGCGTTGCCGATCAGCTCGCGCGTGGCCGGGTCCCAGGCGGGCACGTCCGCCGGGTCGCCCGTGCACGACGGCGCCCCCTCGGCAGCGCAGTAGTTGAAGCCGCCCTGCCAGCCGAGCTCCGCCGCGGACAGCTCCCGGCCGTCGGGGTCGAGCGCCGTCACCACCGCACGGTCCGCGTCGATGTCGCCGAGCACGAACGCCCAGCCGGCGGCCGGCGTCGGCCGCTCGAAGGTGTACGTGGTGGTCGACGGCGCCGTGGGCCGGTCGGCCTGCGGCCGCAGGTTGAGGTACTGCTGGCCGCGGCTCGACCCGAACACCTCGCCCGGCGGCGTCGCGGCGCTCAGCCACGAGGACGCCCCCGAGATCACGCCCACGCCACCGCGGGAGTCCGAGGTGACCGCTGCGGCCGGGAAGCCCGCCGCGGGCACCTGCATGGTGGTCGACCAGTCGCCGGCCGAGCCGGTCAACGGCTCCCAGTCCGCCCAGTCCGCCGTCGTCGCTGCCGAGGTGGCCGTCGGGGCGATCGCGCTCAGCGCGACCAGCACCGCCGCCGCCAGTACACCCAGGCCCCCTGTGCTCCGCTTCACAGCCGCCACCGTAGGAGCGGTCCGCGCGCACCGCACGCGGAACGATGCGAATGCATCGTTATCGGTCGGATGTCTGGTTTCAGGCGCCGAACTCGCGGGCGCGCAGCCGCGCCAGGTGGGCGTGCACGAGCGGCAGCACGGACGCGCCCTCGCCGCTCGCGGAGGCGACCCGCTTCATCGACCCCGCACGCACGTCGCCGACGGCGAAGACGCCCGGCACCGTCGTCTCCAGGCTCGCGGGCGGGTGCCCGTCGACCCAGGACTCCCGGGGCACGTCGCGGCCGGTCAGCACGAAGCCGCGCTCGTCGAGCGCCACGCCCTCGGGCAGCCACGCGCAGTCCGGCTCCGCACCGAGCAGGCAGAACAGGCCGTCGGCGGAGGTCTTGGTGTGCTCGCCGGTGTCGAGGTCCTCCAGGCGCAGCCACTGGAGCCAGCCCTCGCCGCCGCCGTCGGCGACGACCGTCCGCGTGCGCACCTGGATGGTCGGCGTGGCCTCGATCTCGCGCACCAGGTAGTCCGACATCGTCTCGGCAAGGCTCGCCCGGCGCACCAGGATCGTCACCCCGCCGGCGAACTTGGCGAGGTGCACGGCCGCCTGCCCCGCGGAGTTGCCGCCACCGACCACGTAGACGTCGCGGTCCTGCATCTCGCGTGCCATCGACGTGGCCGCGCCGTAGTACACGCCGGCACCCACGAGCTCCTCGACCCCCGGCACGCCAAGGCGCCGGTAGGCCACCCCGGTGGCGAGCACGACGGTGCGCGCGCAGAGCTGCGCGCCCGTGACGTGCACGTGCTGGTGCTCCGGCTCGTTCGGTGGTCCGGGCTCCACGCGGATCGCGGGGCGACCCGTGAAGAAGCGCGCACCGAACCGGCTCGCCTGGATGCGGGACCGCTGCGCGAGGCGCATCCCCGAGATCCCGCGCGGGAACCCGAGGTAGTTGCGGATCATCGAGCTCGACCCGGCCTGCCCCCCGATCGCGTCCCGTTCGAGCACGACCGTCGCCAGCCCCTCGGACGCCGCGTAGACGGCGGTGGCCAGCCCCGCGGGACCGGCCCCGACGATCGCGACGTCCGCGATCACGCCGTCCGGGATCGAGTCGAACCCGCCGTAGATCGACTCGGCGACCGCCGCCGACGTCGCCCCCGACAGCGTGCGGCCGGTGTGCGTGCTCACCACGGGCAGCTCCGCCCCGGGGCCGGCGGCCTCCAGGATGGCGTGCGCGTCGTCGTCGGCGGGGGTGAGCGAGCGGTACGGGAAGCCGAGCCGCTCCAGCAGGTCCCGGATCGCCGCGGCGGCCCGGTCGCCGGGCTCCGCCACCAGGTCCGTCACCGTCACCACGGGGCGTCCGACCGACCAGTTCCACTCCGACAGCAGCTCGATCAGCGCGGTGTGGAACTCCTCGTCGCGGGGTCCGCGCGGGAGGATGACGAAGGTGTCCAGCTCACGCCGCATCGTCGCGGCCCGCAGGTCGTCCAGGCTCTCGGCGAAGATCTCGAACGGGACCAGCGCGACCCGCCGCGCGGTCGCCACGACTGCGGGCACCTGGTGCAGCAGCTCGATCGCGGTGCCGTCGTCCAGGCGCTGCTCGGCGGCGATCATCGCGATCTGCTCGCCCTGGGCGACGAGCGCCCGCGCACGGTCCAGGGCGGCGTCCGCGCCCGCGGTCAGCTCGATCCGGTAGTCCCGGTCGTACCGGGCGCGGAACTCCTGCTCGACGACGTCGGCGTGCTCGCCGGCGACCAGCAGGATCACGGGCCTGTCGTGCTCCATGCGGCACAGCGTAGACGGCGCGCCGCCCGCCGTCGGGCGGCCCGGGCAAGTTCGCCCGCACGGACGGGCGCTTTCCCGCGCCCCGGTGCCACGGGCGGCCCTACGCTGGTGCCACCATCGTGCCGGGCCACCCCGCCCGGCCCCGGTCACCCGGACGGGAGTCAGCATGTCCTTCGCCACCCGTGGTTTCTCCGGCCGCCGACGTGAGCGGGACGACCGCCTCCCGCCGGGCCAGACGCTGGTCCAGGACTGGCCGGTGCTCAGCGCCGGGCCCACACCGCACGTGGACACGGCGGACTGGGAGCTCACGATCCGTGACGAGACGGGCACCGACCACCGGTGGTCCTGGGACGAGCTGCTCGCGCTGGGGGTCGAGGACGTCACGGTGGACATCCACTGCGTGACGCACTGGTCCCGGCTCGACATGTCCTGGCGCGGCGTCAGCCTCGACAAGGTCTTCGAGGACGTCGAGTCCGAGCACGAGTTCGTCATGGCGCACTCCTACGGCGGGTACACCACGAACGTCCCGCTCGAGGACCTGCTGGACGGCAAGGCCTGGATCGCCGTGGAGGCCGACGGCGCTCCGCTCGACCCCGAGCACGGCGGCCCGGCCCGGCTGCTCGTGCCGCACCTGTACTTCTGGAAGAGCGCCAAGTGGCTGCGCGGCCTGACGATGATGCCGGACAACGACCCGGGCTTCTGGGAGCAGTACGGCTACCACCTCTACGGGGACCCCTGGAAGGAGGAGCGGTACTGGTGAGCGCCGAGCCCGTTCTCTCGGCCCCGCCGCGGACCCGCCCCGCGTGGCACGTGGCGACCGTGGCCGAGACCCGCCGCGAGACGCCGTCCGCCGCCCGGCTGGTGCTCGACGTGCCCACCTGGCCGGGGAGCGAGGCCGGCGCGCACGTGGACGTGCGCCTGACCGCCCCCGACGGCTACCAGGCGAGCCGTTCCTACTCCGTCGCGGCATCCGCCCCGGCGACGGCCACGGCCCCCGGCCGGGTGGTGCTCGCGGTGGACGAGCTGCCCGACGGCGAGGTCTCGCCGTTCCTGGTCCGCGAGCTCCGGGCGGGCGACCAGCTCGAGCTGCACGGCCCGCTGGGTGCGTTCTTCGTCTGGCGGCCCGGTGAGAGCAGCCGTCCGGTGCAGCTCGTGGCGGGCGGCTCCGGCGTCGTGCCGCTGTACGCCATGGCCGCGGCGCACGGCGCCGCGGACGACGACGTGCCCTTCCGGCTGCTGTACTCGGTCCGCACACCGGCCGACGTGTACTTCGCCGACGAGCTCGCCGCGCTGACCGGCCCGGCTCTCGGCCTGGACCTCGTGTACACGCGGGAGGCGCCGGACGGCTGGCCCGACGCCGTCGGGCGGCTCACCCGGGACACGCTGGCCGCCCGCACCATCGCCGCGGCCGACCGGCCGCGTGTCTACGTCTGCGGCTCGACGGGCTTCGTCGAGGCCGTGGCGGGCTGGCTCCAGGAGCTCGGCCACCAGCCCGGGGACATCCACACCGAGCGCTTCGGAGGGCTCAGATGACACACCTCGACGGCAACGTGCTCGCGGGCGCGCTCTCCGAGGTCTTCACAGCCGACGTGACCACGGCGCGCGGACGCTGCGGCGGCTGCGGGCACATGGCCGCGCTCGCCGAGGCCATGGTCTACACCGACGCACCCGGCCTGGTGGCCCGGTGCGCGGGGTGCGACCAGGTGCTCGCGACGGTCGTCGACGCGGGCGACCGCGTGATCCTCAGCCTGGCGGGCCTCAGCGCGGTGGAGCTGCGGCGCTGATCACCCGCTGGTCACCCGCGCCGGGCAGGTCCAGGTGCACCGTGAGGCCACCCTCCGGGTTGGGGTGCAGCGCGAGCGTGCCCTCGTGGGCGGTGGTGACGGCCGCGACGATGGCCAGGCCGAGCCCGTGACCCGAGCCGCGCGTGGAGGCCCGCCCGGCGCCGCGCACGAACGGCTCGGTGAGCGCGTCGAGCGACTCCTGGGGTACCACCGGGCCGCTGTTCGTCACGGTCACGCACGCGCGGTCGGCGTCGGCCGAGACCCGGACCGTCACGTGCCCCGCGGGCACGTTGTGCCGGATCCCGTTGCGCACCAGGTTGGTCACGGCCTGGCGCAGCAGCACGGGGTCGCCCAGGGCCGCGACCGGCGGACCCTCGGCGGTCAGGTCGACGCCGCCGTCGACCGCCTCGTCCGCAAGGGCGATCACGACGCCGTGCACCAGGTCGGTGAGGTCCACCGGGGCCCGGGCCGCCGTACCGGAGTCCGCCGCGGCGAGGTCGAGGAGCGCGTCCACGGTCTCGACGCTGGCCCGGTTGACCTCGCCGACCCGTTCGGCCAGCCGGCGCAGGTCGGCCCGGTCCGCGTCGGGGTCGGCGAGGGCGACGTCGATCATGGTCTTGGTGGTGGCGAGCGGGGTGCGCAGCTCGTGCGACGCGTTGGCGGCGAACCGCCGGTGCGCCGCGAAGGAACGCTCCAGCGACGCGAGCATGCGGTCGAAGGTGCCGGCGAGGTCGTGGATCTCGTCGGCGGGACCGTCGAGGCCGATGCGGTGGTCCAGCGTGCCGGTGGAGGCGCGGTTGGCGGCGGCGTTGATGGCGGCGAGCGGCCGGATGATGCGCCCGGCCACCAGCCAGCCGACCGTGCCGCCGAGCACCGCGAGCACCACCAGCGCGACCGCCGAGGCCGTCAGCAGGTTGCTCAGGAAGTCCTCGGCGCTGGTGATCTGGATCGCGTCCACCGGCTGTGCCCGCCCGGCCGGGCCCGTGGGCTGGTAGTCCTCCGGGAGGAGCTCCTGCGCCGGGGCGATCCGGTAGCTCGGCACGTACCGCATGTAGAGGTAGACGAGGGTGATGAGCACCGCGCCGCACCCGGTGACGAGGCCGGCGTAGCTCAGGGTGAGCCGGGCCCGGATCGTGAGCCGTCCGCTGCGCACGTCAGCCCCCGAACCGGTAGCCGGCGCCGGGCACCGTGCGGATGACCCAGGGCTCGCCGAGGCGGCGGCGCAGGTTGGAGATGGTGACCCGGATCGTGTTGGTGAACGGGTCGGTGTTGGCGTCCCAGGCACGTTCCAGCAGCTCCTCCGCGCTGAGCACCCCGCCGTCGGCATTCATGAGCACCTGCAGCACGGCGAACTCCTTGGGGCTGAGCCGCACGAGCCGGCCGTCGCGGTAGACCTCCCGGCGGAACGCGTCGAGCCGGACCCCGTCGGCCTCGACCACCGGAGGCCGGGCGGGCTGGGTACGGCGTTCGAGCGCGCGCAGCCGGGCGACGAGCTCGGGGAACTCGAACGGCTTGAGCAGGTAGTCGTCGGCGCCCAGCTCGAAGCCGGTGACGCGGTCGTCGAGCGTGCGGGCGGCCGTGAGCATCAGCACCCGCACCTCGGGATGGTCCCGCGCGAGGCGCGCGCAGACCTCGTCGCCGTGGACGCCGGGCAGGTCCCGGTCGAGGACGACGACGTCGTACGCGGCGTCGGCGACCGACGTGAGGGCCGCGGCCCCGTCGTGGACGACGTCGGCGGCGATGGTCTCCCGCCGGAGGCCGACGCGCACGGCGTCGGCCAGGTAGGGCTCGTCCTCGACGATCAGTACACGCACCACGAACCTCCCGGGCCTGCTCGAAACCCTGCTCGAACCTCGCCCAGGCAATCACACGCAGCGTTGGGAGAACGTAAAGGAAACCCTGAACACCCTGGCAACACCCCCGGTGCTCGACTGGGCGACGTCCACGGACAGACCGTGGCACCGAACCGGAGGAGCACCTCATGTCGAAGCGCCGAACCCCGTCCCTGGCCGCCGTCCTGGCGGTCCCCCTGCTGCTCGTGGCGCTGAGCGCCTGCGGCACCGCCGGCGACGCACCCGACGCGGAGAGCACCGCGGACAGCGGCACCGAGCAGTTCGAGTCCCTCGAGGACTACCAGCTCGCGTTCGCCTCGTGCATGCGCGACCAGGGCGTCGACATGGCGGACCCGAACAGCGACGGGTCGGTCGAGGCGCAGGCCGGCGACGCGTTCATGGAGGCGGCAGAGGTCTGCCAGGGCGAGCTGGGCCAGCCACCGGCCGCGCCCGGCGGCGGACCGTCGATGTCGGACGAGGAGCAGCGCGCCGAGTGGCTGGAGATCGCCGCCTGCCTGCGCGACAACGGCATCGACGTGGCCGACCCGGGGCCCGGCGAGTCGCTGACCATCCCCATGGACGTGCCGGACGACGTCTTCGCCGAGTGCGCGCCGCAGGGCGTCGGCGGCTCGACCGGGCTGGGCAGCTGATGGCGCGGGTGCACGGGCGGCGGCGCCGGCGCGTCGTCGTCGGGCTGGCCGCGGTGGCGGCGATGGCGGGGGGCGCGGGGCTCGGGATCCACGCGTTCGCGAGCTCCGCGGACGAGCAGGGGCAGTCCGCCCAGGCGTTCCGGGGCGACACCGACGAGGTGGTCCGCGGCGACCTGGAGGGCAGCACCACCGCCCAGGGCACGCTGCGGTACGCGGACCCGAGGCCCGTCCAGTCCGCCCGCGGGGGTGTGGTGACCGGGCTGCCCGACGCCGGTTCCGTGGTGCGCCCCGGCGGGCGCCTCTACGCCGTCGACAACGTGCCCGTGTTCCTGCTGCGGGGCACGGTGCCGGCCTGGCGCGACCTCGCCGCGGGCATGAGCGACGGACCCGACGTGCGACAGCTCGAGGAGAACCTGCGGACGCTGGGGTACCTCGACGTCGAGCCGGACGAGACGTTCGACTGGTACACCACCGCGGCGATCATGGACTGGCAGGAGGCGAACGACCTCGAACGCACCGGCAAGCTGCCGCTGGGGTCGGTCCTGTTCTCGGCCGGTGGCGTGCGCGTCGGCACGCTGACCGCGAGCGTCGGCAGCCAGGTCGGGCCCGGGGCCGAGCTGTTCGAGGCGACCGGGACCAGTCAGGTCGTGAGCATGGACCTGGGCCTGGACGACCAGCAGCTCGCCGTGATCGGCAACCCGGTCACGGTGCGCCTGCCGGGCGGCCGGGAGACGAGCGGGACCATCACCTCGGCCGGCACCCCCACGGAGGCCGAGGACGCCACCGGGCAGCGGAAGACGGTCATCCCGGTCGTCGTCGCCCTGGACTCCGCGAAGGAGGCGAAGGCCTTCCAGGAGGCGTCCGTGACCGTGGACATCCCCAGCGAACGGCGGGAGGACGTGCTGTCCGTACCCGTGGGCGCCCTGATCGCCATCACGCCCGACCAGTTCGGCGTCGAGGTCGTGGGAGCGGACGGCGCCACCCGCCAGGTGCCCGTCACCACCGGCCTGTTCGCCGGCGGCCGGGTCGAGATCTCCGGCGACGACGTCGAGGCCGGCCAGCGAGTGGTGGTGCCGCAGCGATGACCACCACGACGGTCCTGCCGCCCACGCGCCTGCTGAACCCGCTGGTCGCCCTCGACGACGTCCGGCGCTCGTACGGGGAGCCGCCGGTGCTGGCCTGCGCGGGCGTGACACTGCGCATCATGCCCGGCGAGCTGGTCGCGATCGTGGGCCCCAGCGGTTCCGGCAAGTCCACGCTGCTGAACCTCATCGGCACCCTCGACCGGCCCACCGCGGGCGTCGCCCGCATCGACGGGCTCGACGTGTCCGAGCTCGACGACCGGTCCCTGTCCGCGCTGCGCGCGTACCGGATCGGGTTCGTGTTCCAGCAGTTCCACCTCGCCGACGGCGTCACCGCGCTGGACAACGTGGCCGACGGCCTCCTGTACACCGGGGTGCCCCGCACCGAACGACGACGGCGGGCCGCCGAGGCGCTGGACCGCGTGGGGCTCGGCCGACGGCTCGACCACCACCCCCACCAGCTCTCGGGCGGCGAACGGCAGCGGGTGGCGATCGCCCGCGCCGTCGTCGGCGACCCGCCGCTGCTGCTGGCCGACGAGCCCACGGGCAACCTCGACAGCACCTCGGGTGCGGCGATCGTGGAGCTGCTCCACGAGCTCAACGCCCAGGGCACCACGGTCGTGGTGATCACCCACGACACGGAGCTGGCCGAGCGGCTCCCGCGCCGGATCTCCCTCCGGGACGGGCGCGTGGTCAGCGACACGACCGGACCGGAGGCCGGCGCATGAGCACCGTCACCGCTCCCCCGCCGGTCACGGCGAGCCCGCCGCCGGAGGGTCGTGGACCGGACCGGTCACGGCTGCTCGGCCGGGACGTGCTGCGTCTGGGCACCACGGGGCTGCGCGCCCGGCCGACCCGGGCGGTGCTCTCCGCACTGGGGATCGCCATCGGCATCGCGGCGATGGTCGCCGTGGTGGGCGTCTCGTCGTCCAGCCAGGCCCGCCTCAACGACCAGCTCGCGCAGCTCGGCACCAACCTGCTCACCGCGCAGGCAGGCCGCACCCTCACGGGCGACCGGGCCACCCTGCCGCCCGACACCCTCGGCAAGGTGCGGCGGGTGCCGGGGGTCGAGAGCGCGAGCAGCACTGCGACCCTGCCGCAGCCCGTCTACCGCAGCTCGCTGTCCGACCCCGACGCCACCGGCGGCATCGCGACCATGGCGGCCGATCAGAACCTGCTCGACGTCGTCTCCGGCACGGTCGGGTCCGGGGTGTGGCTCAACCCGGCCACCGCGGGCTTTCCCGCGGTGGTGCTCGGCAGCGTCGCCGCCGAACGTCTCGGGGTGGTGTCGCCGGGCACGCAGGTCTGGCTGGGCGGCACGTCGTTCACCGTGGTGGGGATCCTCGACCCGGTGGCGCTGGCCCCCGAGCTCGACACCGCCGCGCTCGTCGGCTCCGCCGTCGCCGCCGACCTGTTCGGCTTCGACGGCAGCCCGACGATGATCTACGAGCGCTCGGCCGACGACGCCGTGGAGCACGTCCGCGCCCTGCTGGCCCCGACGATCGCACCGCAGGCGGCGAACGAGGTGGAGGTGTCCCGGCCGTCCGACGCGCTCGCGGCGCGGACCGCCGCCAACCAGGCGTTCACCGGCCTGCTGCTCGGCCTCGGCTCGATCGCGCTGCTCGTGGGTGGGATCGGCGTGGCCAACACCATGATCATCTCGGTGCTCGAGCGGCGCCGCGAGATCGGCCTGCGCCGCTCCCTGGGGGCCACCCGCCGGCACGTGCTGGTGCAGTTCCTCGCGGAGGCGCTCCTGCTCTCCGCGCTGGGCGGGCTCTTCGGCAGCGCCTTCGGGACGGCCGCGACGGGGATCATGGCCGCGGTCAACGGCTGGCCGTTCGCCCTCCCACCGGCAGCGATCGTCGTGGCGGTCACCGCGACGCTCGTCATCGGCGCGGTCGCGGGCCTCTACCCGGCCCTCCGCGCGGCCCGCACCCCGCCGACGGCCGCACTCGCCTCCTGACCACCACCCGTCGAGTGCTGGATATTCGCCCTTTTCGGAGCCCCTCAGGGGCGAATATCCAGCACTCAACGGGGTCCGCGGTCAGCGGGCCGTGAGGAACTCGTCCAGGGCCGGCAGGTCGTCCGTGTTGACGTGGTCCACGCCCGGGTCCGCGAGCTCCGTCCAGACCGCCTCGCGCGCCGCGCCCGGCTGGTCCGGCGTGGCCCAGAACCGGACCCGGTAGCCCGCGGAGTACGCCTGGTCCACGACGGCGCGCAGTCGCTCGCGCTCGGCGGCGGGCATCGGGCCCTCGCCCTGCCAGGTGAACAGCTTCGTCCAGTTGTCGCTGACCAGCGGCATGAGGGACACAGGGAGCCCCGACCCGAGGTCGCCGGACCGGCCGTCGTAGAACGCGTACCGCACGTCCTGGTCCCGCATGGTCTCCAGCGGCCGGTTGCCGCTGATGACGGCGGTCACCGCGCCCGTCCGGACCCGGCCGTGCACCGAGCGCGTGAGGATCGAGCGGTGCTCCGCGAGCGCCTCGTGGACGGCGGCGTAGGTGGCCTCGCCCTCGGACTTGATGTCGACGAGGAGCTGGAAGCTGCCGTCCCAGCCGGGGTAGACGCTCCGGTCCCGGCCGCGCGCCAGGTCCTGGAGCGGGTCGAGGTAGAGGCTCTCCAGGGTACGGTCCGGGTCGACGTCGACCAGGTCGTGCGCCACGAGGAGCTCGCCGTCGACCAGCCAGACGTCCGCCTCGACGCTGGTGAAGCCGCTGGCCAGCGCGTCGTACAGCGGGCGGTCGTGCTCGTAGTCGTTGTGCGCGTGGGCGGCGTCGTGCGGCTCGCCCAGCTCGGCACCGCACCCGGGCCGCGTCACCGGGAGCGGCGCCGCGGCCGACGCCGGTCCGCTCGACACCGGTCCGCTCGACCCCGGGGCGGCCGACGCCGGCACGGCGGCGAGCCCCGCGAGCAGGGTCGCGGCCGTCAGGGCCGCTCCGACGATGGTTCTTCCGCGCATGATCGTCTCCTCGTGCCTGGTGTGGCGGGTGCCCGCACGGGTGCCCGGCGGGGACTCACCCCGTGCTGGCGGCGCGGCGAGGCGCCTCGCCCATGCAACCGCCGGGTGCTGACCCACGGGTGAACTCCGCCCGACGGGCACCCGTCGAGGAACCGAACCGACGCCCCTCGTTCGGTGCGGTGCCACGTGGGCCGCACTGCGTTCGGGTGGACGTGGCCTGATGCGGCTCAGGCGCCGGACCGCGGCTCAGGCCGCCGGCTCGAGGCCCGCGACCTGCCGGGCCGCGTCGACGAACGCCACGCGCACGGTGTCCCAGCCGTCGAGGTAGCCGCCGACCAGAGCGGCGTCACGGAGCAGCACGAGCTGGCCGGCCGCGGTCCCGGGGTCCTTCGCGCCCGAGGCGGTGAGCGCCTCCTCCAGGACGCCGCGGAACCATGCGCGGTGCTGGTCCACGGCGCGGCGCACGCCGCTGTCCGGGTCGGGGTACTCGGCGGCGGCGTTGATGAAGGGGCAGCCGCGGGTGTGGTGCCGAGCGACGTCCTCGGCGATGCCCTGGATGATCAGCCCGACGAGCTCCACGGGGTCGTCCGTCACGGACCGTGCGCCCTCCAGCGCGCCACGCAGGTTCGCGTCCTCCACCCCGAGGTACGCCTCCACGAGCTTCTCCTTGCCGGGGAAGTGGCGGTAGAAGGTGGCGCGCGTGACCCCCGCCTCGGCGAGGATCCGGTCGACGCCCACCACGTGGATGCCCTCCGCGTAGAAGAGCTCGGACGCCGTCCGCAGCAACCGCTCGCGTGCCTCGGACCCGCCGTCGGCTGTCTTGCGCGGGGCTCGGGAGGCGGTGGTCCTGGGTGCCATACGACTCAGCATAGAACGATCTTTCTCTTTGGCGTTGACGCCCGCCGGGCGGGGGCGCTACCGTCGGGAACAACAGAGAAAGAACGATCGTTCTTCCTGACGACGGACCGGGGACCCGGTCCCCGACCGCAAGGAGCCCCACCATGAACGCCGCACCCGACACGACGACCACCGACGGCAGCACCACCGGAAAGCGCCCGATCGTCCTCATCCACGGGCTGTGGATGACCCCGAGGAGCTGGGACACGTGGGCCGAGCGGTTCCGCGCCGCGGGTCACGAGGTGATCGTCCCGGGCTGGCCGGGCATCGACGACCGCAGCGTCGCCGACGTGCGCGCCAACCCCGAGCCGCTCAAGGGCATCGGCCTGGAGCAGATCGCCGACCACTACGAGCGCATCATCCGGGCGCTGCCGGTCAAGCCGATCATCATGGGCCACTCGTTCGGCGGCGTCATCACGCAGATGCTCGCCGACCGTGGCCTCGGCGCCGCCTACGTGGGCGTCGCACCCGGCCAGACGGCCGGCGTCACCACGCTGCCGGCGTCCACCCTGCGCACCGGCCTGCCGATCCTGTCCAACCCGTTCGGGCGCAACGGCGCCAAGCCGATCTCGAAGGCGCACTTCCACTTCACGTTCGGCAACGACGTGTCCCGCGCCGAGTCGGACGCGCTCTGGGAGCAGTACGCCGTCCCGTCGTACAACCGGGTCTTCTTCGAGGGCGTCGCGTCGGTGCCGAACGAGAGGGGCGGCGTCACCCACGTCGACTACGCCCGCGCCGACCGTGCCCCGTTCCTCGTGATCACGGGCGAGATCGACAACGTGGTGCCGCCGGCCATCGGCCGGGCGATCGTCGCGAAGTACACCGGGACCGGCAGCCCCGCCGTCGTCGAGTACCGGGAGTACGCGGGCCGCACGCACCGCCTCGTGTCCCAGCCGGGCTGGGAGGAGATCGCGGACCACGCCGTCGCGTGGGCGACGTCCCACGCGAGGGTGTGACCCAGGTCACCCGACACGATCACGCGGGCCCGCCGTCCTACCCGAGTGTGAACCCAGCTCTGGTCCCGCCGCGCGCGTGCGCTGCCCGGCACCACCCGCCCCGTCGAGGGGCCTGGTGGAGACGTCGCCGCCCGGCCCGGCGGACCATCCGGCACCCGGCGTGGCTCCGACCGACCGAGCCCTGCGCAGGACAACGGCCGCAGGGCCCGGCCTGATGTCCCGCGAGGCGCCACCCGGGTCGCTCGAGCGCGCCGGGGAGCTGCTGCCCGCGCTCCCGCCGGGCGTGCACCGGCGGCCGTACGTCGAGCTGGCGCTCGACCAGGCGCTGCGGGCAGGTCCGACGGCGATGGTGCTGCTGCGGACGCCGCGCGGAGCCGGACGCCGCACCGCCGTCGCGCTGTGGTCCCGGCGGCTGCTCCGCAGCGGGCGGCTGGTCGTCTGGGTGGACGTGCCGGAGCGCGAGTCCCTGGACGGCGACGCGCTCGGCCGCGCCGCGAGCGCCCGGCTCTCCGGGGTCGCCGGAGTGGAGCCGGACCCGTCGGCCGAGGCGCTGGCCGCCGCGCTCGACGCCCAGGACGCGGTGCTCGTCGTCGACCGGCTGGGACACGGGTCGGGCGCCGCCCTGGCCTTCCTCGACCGGATGTCACGGATGGTGCGCCGCGGCCGCGTCGTCGCGCTGACCGCGGTACCCCTGCCCGGACCGGTCCCGACCTCCGACGGCTGGGCACCGGCCGGCGGGTCCGCGGACGGGGACGCACCGGCTGTCCGGCACACCGAGCTGACCCTGCGGGACCTCGCCGTGCATCCCGACGAGGCCCGGACCGCGGCGGCGACGGCGGGGGTGCCCCTGACCCGGTCGCACGCGCGGCTGCTGGTCACGGCCGTGGCGGGCTGGGCACCGGTGGTCTACCCGGTCCTGGAGGAGCTGCGCCGCACGAACGCCCATGGCACCCCGCTCACGGACGAGACCGTCGCGGCCACGGCCGCCGCCCACCGCGGGGCCTACGTGCGCGCGGTGCTGCCCCAGGAGGCCGTCAGCCTGCTGGTCGAGGCCGGCCTGGCCCCGCGGTTCCGCCTCGCGGACCTCGCCGCCACCGGGCTGCTCGACGCCGTCCCCGGCGCCGCGGCCCTCATGGACCGTCTCGTCGCCACCGGCCTGGTGCTCGACGACCCTGCCGGCCCGGACGGCGACCTGGCCCTCGACCCGCACGCGCGCCGCGCGCTGCTCGACTACGCGCGGGGCCGCGACGCCGGCGAGCTGGCCCGGCGCGCCGCCAGGGCGGCCCGCCGGCGAGCCGGGGCAGGTGACGCACGGGGGGCGCTCCTGGTCGCGCTCGAGTCCGGCGACCCGGCCCTCGTCCGTGATCTGCTGCACGACACCTGGACCGCCGTCCTGGACGGGCACGACGCGACCCTGCACGGCGCCCTCTGGGCCGCCGTCGCGTCCGCCCCCTCCGGGCACGTGCCCGCCGAGCTGCATGCCCTGCTGTCCGTGACCCGCGGCACCCCCGGCCGGCACGGCGACCCCCGGCACCCGTTGCTCCGGCAGGCGGAAGGCCGCCGTCCCGCGTCCGACCCGGGCGGTCCCGAGAGCCCGCTCACCACGTTCACCCGGGTCGCGGGCCTCCGCCGGTCGGGGCGGGCCATGGACGCCCTGCGGGTGGCCCGGGGGCTGCTCGACACCGTGGCCGGGTCCGACGTCGCCCGCGTGCTCGTGAAGCTGCAGGCCGCGCTCGCCGCCGCCGAGGCCGGGCTGCTCGACGAGGCCCTCCGACGTGCCGAGGCGGCCTACCTCGGGGCGCTGGCGTCCGGCGCGCTGCCGCTGGCCGCCGCCGCGGCGGAGCTGGCCGCCCTGGTCCACGCGCTGGACTCCGGGGTCCGGTCCGCGTCCGACTGGTCGGGTGAGGCCGACATGCTGCCCGAGCCACCGGCCTGGTGGCGTGAGGCCGTGGGTGACCCGGCCGCCCTGACCGCCGCGCTCGTCCGCCTGGAGCACCTCGACGACGAGCTCGCCCACCCCCTGCTGTCCGCCGTGCGCGACGCGGCCGGGACGGACCTGTGGTTCGCCGGGCTGCACGCCGAGGTGACGCTCTGCGCGCTGCGCGGGCAGGAGGAGCCGGCCGTGGACCGGCTCCGGGACGTGCTCGCGCGGCGCGGCCTGACCCCGTCGGACGGCGGCGCGGACGGCAGCGCGCGCTTCGGCCCGGGAGGCGGCCCGAGCGAGGCCGACGTGCGCATTCCGCCGCTGCTCGCGCTCGACCTCGGCCGGCTCTATCTGGCGCTGGGCCGCGGCACGCACGCCGCTGTCGTCGCCGGCGCGCTGAGCCTCCGGACACCGGCCGCCGCGCTGCTCGACGCCCACGTCCACCTGGCCCAGGGCCGGCCGCGCGACGCGTTGCCCGCCGTCTCCGCCGACGGCCCGGGCTGGACGACGGGTGCACGGCTCCAGGCGCACCTCCTGGCGGCCGAGGCACTGACCGCCGCGGCAGGGACCTCCACGGCGGGGGCCGGCCCCGCCGTGCCCGACGGCGCCCGGCGCGAGCTGTCCCGGGCGGTCGCGCTGGCACAGCAGGCCGGCGGCGGCCTGCCCTACTGGTGGGCGGCGCCCTCGGTGCTGCGCCGCCTCGCGGTCGACACGCCCGCAGCGGTGCGCGAGCGGGCCGACGAGGTGCTGGACCGGCGCGGCGCACCCGTGCCGGTCGAGTTCGTCGTGGTGCCCGACCGGCAGCTCGTCGTGCTGCACCATCTGGCCGACGGCCTGACCTCGACCGAGGTGGCCAGGGTGTCGTTCGTCTCGCGGAACACGGTCAAGACGCAGATCCGCGAGCTGTACCGGAGGCTGGGCGCGCACGACCGGGCAGAGGCTCTGCGGCGGGCCCGGGAGCTGGGGCTGCTGGACCCGATGGTGCGGGCGCGGCTCAGCTCCCGGTCGTGACCGTGACCACACCCACCACGAACGCGTCGCCGTTGGTCTCGACGGCGGTGAGCTGCGCACGCGTCGAGGTCAGGAACGCGGGCTCGAACGGCTTGACGTCGACGCCGAGCGCGTTGGCGTACGCGGAGCCCCAGGCCGTGGAGTCGAAGGCGTTGTCGCCCGATCCGGGACCGCCCGGACCGGCACCCATCCACCGGAGCGGTACCAGCGGCGCGCCGTCGAACAGGAGCTGGTCGCCGGGCACGCTGCGGTCGCCGTCCCAGACCACGGCGCCGACCCGGGCGGTGGTGCCCGGCCGTCCGGCGACGGAGAAGTGCCCCTCGCCCGCGGTGGACGAGACGGGCAGCAGCCCGTCGTACACGATGGCCAGCCCGGGGCCCGCCGGGCCCGACCCGGCCGGCCGGTGCACCACGACGAGGGCCCAGCCCGCGTACCCGCCCACCGCCTCGGTGGCGCACACGTCGGCCACGCCCCACGTGCCCGCTCCCCCGGCGCGGACCAGGTCGGTCACGTCGGCGCTCGCCTGGTAGACCTGGCTCCCGGAGCGGTCCACGGTGACGTTCTCGACGGTCGTGAGCGTCCCGCCGGGCGGTGCCACCCGGGCCGGCGGGATCGTGCCCGCGCACCCGCCCGACCAGTAGAGCCGCGCGGCCAGCACCTCGGCCCCCACGGGGACGTCGAGCACGGCCGCGGACGACGTGGTGCCCGTGCCCAGGGCGTCCACGGCCACCATGGCCCAGGCGTTGTTGTTCTGCGTGGGACCGGTGGCGGTGCCGGCGGCGACCGCGGCACAGCCCGGGGCGGCCGGCGCGCAGTGCAGCACGGGTGCGCCCACCTGGGTGATCTCGACCGCACCGGTGGCGACGTACCGTGCCGCGAGCGACCCGGCACGCACCGGCACGGGCTCGCTGACGCTCGTGCGGGCGACGCCCTCCCCGTGGAGGTCCAGCCGGAGGACGACGTCGCCCACGGCGAGGTCCGCGGCGACGAGCACCGGCACCAGGACGGTGGAGGTGGCACCCGCCGCGATCGTGCCGACGGTGCAGACCACCCGCGCGGACGGGCCCTGGTCGCAGGACCACGCGGTAACGGCGCGTGCCCGGCCGGCGGTGTCGAGCGTGACACCGTCCGGCAGCACCACCTCGACGACCACCCGGCCGCTCGGGTCGGCGTTCGGGTTCGACACCGTGGCGCCGAGCACCCCGGTCCGGCCGGGCACCAGGTCCCCCAGGTCGTCGTGCTCGATCACGAGGGTCAGGGGGTCCGGCTCCGGGACGGGGGACGCCGTCGGGCGGGGGCCGGGTTCCGACGGGGGTGCCGGGTCCGGCGGCAGCGAGGACGGCGGACGCCCGCCGAGGACCGGACCCGGCGCCGGGGGCGTCAGGTCGACCAGCGGCGGGCCGCCGCCGTCGCCCGGCCCGTCGCCCGGCACCTCCCACCGCGCGGGCCGGTCGTCGGTGCGGCCCGTGCCGTCCACCCGGTCCCTGACGTCACCCGCGGCGTCACGGCGGCCGGGAGACGCTCCCGCACCACCGGTCGGCGGGTCCGCGTCGTCCCGGCCCCCGGATCCCGGTGGCCGGCTGTCGCCCGCGGGCACGGGGCCGCGCTCCGGCTCGTCGTCACCGGCTGCCGATCCGGCGACGGTGAGCCCCGGGACGTCCGGCACGGACCCGCCCACGACGCCCGAGGCGGCGACGGCGGACAGCGTCAGCGCGCACAGGGCGACGCACGCCGTCACCAGCACGATCTCCCGGCGTCCGACCCGGGGTCGCGCCCACCACCAGCGCCGGCCCAGAGCGCGCACCCCTCGGTGCCCGCCACGGACCGCTGCCCACCCGTCGGGCAGTCCCTCCGCACCGTGCTCCTCGGGCAGCTCGCCGGCCGCCGCGACGGGCAGGCCGAGCGGCAGCAGCAGGCCGCGCATCCGGCGCCGCAGGTCCCGCATCTGGTCGACGGCGGCCGCGCAGTGCACGCACGCGAGCACGTGCGTGCCGACCCGGCGGTGGACCGGCAGGGCCAGGGTCTCGTCCACGTACCGCGCCAGGTGCGGGGCGTAGTCCTCGCACCCGGGTGCCACCCGGTCCTGATGGGCCTGCAGGTACGCGCGCCGCAACCGCTCGCGTGCCCGTCGCGCCAGCGACGACACCGCGTTGGGCGAGACCCCGAGGAGCGGTGCCACCTGGGACGGCGGGAGGTCGTGGACGTCGACGTACCAGAGCACCCGGCGCCACCGCGGCGACAGCTCGGCGAAGGCACGCCGGACGCGGTGGTCGTCGTCGGCGGCGACCAGCCCGTCGCCGTCCTCGTGCGGGCGGTCGATCACCTCGGCCTCGGCGGGCACGGCCTTCTGCTGCGACCGCAGGAAGCCGACGGCCGTGTTGCGCACCGTGGTCAGCAGGTAGGACCGGACGTTGCCCGACGGACCGCCCCCGCGTCGCACGGCCGCCAGCAGCGCCGTGAACGACTCGGCGACCACGTCGTCGGCGGCGGGTCCCGGGCCCACCACGCGCCGGGCGACGGACGCCGCCGTCCGGTGGTGCCGCGCGTAGAGCTCGGCGAAGGCGGCGTCGTGCCCGGAGCGGAACTCTGCGAGCAGCTCCTCGTCGGAGGCGTCCCGGGTCGCGCGCGACGACGGCCGCGACGCGGTGGGAGACGCAGCAGAAGACACGGCGGAAGACGCAGTGGAACTGGTCGTGTCGACCATCCGGGAGTACTCCCTGGCACCTCGATGGAGTTGTCCTGATTGCGTAAAATACTACTGGCGGGTGGGGTATGACCCCGCATCACGCGGGGTGATCCGGGGGGTGATCCGCGATCCAGGAGCTCGTTCCGGTTGCGCCGTCATCACCCTCTTGTGCCACCGTCTAGCCCGGCGATGAACAAGGCACCGGCAGGAGACGACGGACTCGGCACGCTGTGCGCGCGCTGGCGCAGGCACACGGTCGCCGAGGGCTGGCGCATGCCCGAGGACTGGTCGAGCCCGGCGGTCGTCCCGCTCGCCTACGCCGTGATGAACGGGCTGGCCGCCGAGGCGCCCGCCCGGGCGCTCGGCACCGCTCGCGCGCTGGCCGACGTGGGGGTCGCCGAGGGCCTGCGCGACGTCGGGGTGCTCTACGACCTGTGCCTGACCGCCCTGCCGCAGTCGGTGGCGGTGGCGTTCGCCACCGGCTGGGAGACGGCGGAGACAGGGCCCGACCCCCGGCTCGCGGCACGCGGCATGAGCGGGCTGCCCCGGCACGGCGAGTTCCTGGCGCGCGCCGCGGACGTCTTCGCGGGCATCGAGAGCACGCGGGAGGGCGGGTCCCTGGTGCTGGTGACCATCGACGGGCGGGTCGGCGGGGTCAGCGCCGCCGGGCGGCTGGTGCGGTGGAAGCGCGACGTGCTGCTCGGCGAGGCGGTCCGGCTCTCGTTCGGCGAGGAGTGGCCGTCCGGCTACCGGGACGGGGTCGCCGTCGTGCTCGGCCGGCCGGAGCCCGCGGGCCGGATGCTGGCGTCCGTCGCCCGCGCCCGGGACACCCTGGCCGGCCTGGCCCGGAAGAACCCGACCATCCTGCGCGCCCCGGTCCGGATCACGGTACGGCCGCTGCCCTCGGACCTGGCTGCCCTACGGCGTCTCCTCGACGCCGACCACGCCGCCTAGACGTCCGCGTCAGCCGTGCGGCGCGCCCCGGGCCGCGCCGTGCTCGTGCACGCCTCGCGCCACGAACCGGCGGATCGACTCGCGCGCCCGGACGAGCAGGGCCGCCACCGCATTGCTGGAGATGCCCAGGTCGGCGGCCACCAGGGAGATCGGGACGCCCTCGAACACCGTCATCTGCATCGCGTACCGCTGCCGTGGCGGGCAGGCCGCCAGACCCTCCAGCACGTCACCGAGCTCCATGGCGGACAGCGCGGCCGCTGCGGGGTCGTCCGGGGCGGGCAGGTCGCGCGCCTCGTCGATCTCCGCCATGGACGGCTGCCGGCGGCGGGACCGGTCGGTGGCGATGTTGCGCACGGTGCGCGCCACGTAGGTCTTGCCGTGCTCCCGCGGGCCGCGCCCCTCGCGCAGCAGCGACAGGATCCGGACGAACGCCTCCGCCGCCAGGTCGTCCGCATCGGCGGGGTTGCGGGTGTAGCGCCGGGCGACCTTGACGGCGTACGGGTAGTGCCGCCGCCAGACGAGGTCGATCGCGAGCGTGTCCCCGGCGCGGGCCCGGCCGAACAGCTCGACGTCGCCGGGCTCCTCCGGCTCACCGGCCGCATCGTCCGCCGCCCCGGGACCCCGGACCCCTTGCCCCGCCGGACCGATCTCGCGCTGCCAGGCCCCCGTCGTCATCGGCATCCAGATCCCCTCCTCGCCACGACGGCCGAACCGCTCGGCCGGACCGTCGGCGTACCGGTGTACGCGTTGGGAGAGACGCCGCGACACCACCGGCGTGTCGCGAGACACAGTGGTGATCGGGAGGGTGATCTGCCTGGCCAGAGGGATAAAACATGCGAATGCATGCTCAAGCGCCGGTCACTCTGGGCGCCGCCGGACGACGGGCACGACGAGCAGGTGCACGAGCACCCACGCCGCCAGCGCGGCCGCGGGGTACCGGCCCGCCACGGCGAGCACGACCACCAGGACCAGGAGCACGACGACGAGCACGCCCACGGCGGCCCGCGTCAGGGTGCGGGAAAGCCGCACCAGCCGCACCGCCTCGTCGGGCAGGGGCGGGAGCGGCGGTGGGCTGGACGGTAGATCGGGCACGGACGTCTCCTCTCGGGACGCGGCTCCCGCCGGAAGCTCGGCCCGCGCCCGAGAACCCCAGCTTCCGGGCACGGGCCGAGCAACCGGCGGGAGCCGCACGGATCAGCGGGCGAGTGCCTGCCGGGTCCACCCGGCGACGTCGTCCTGGGCCGACCGCGCAGCGAGCAGGTTCTCGACCACGTCGACCACGCGGCTCGCGGCATGGCCGTCACCGAACGGGCTGGGTGCCGACGCCATGCGCCGGTGCAGCGTCTCGTCGGTGAGCAGCGCGCTGATCGCGTCGACCACGCGCCGCGTGTGCGTGCCGACCAGCACGCCGCCGCCGGCGTCGAGCAGCTCGGGACGCTCGGTGGTCTCGCGGGTGATCACCACGGGCACGTCGAACGCCGGCGCCTCCTCCTGGATGCCGCCCGAGTCGGTGACCACGAGGGTCGCCCGCGAGAGGAGGCGCGTGAGCTCGCCGTAGGGCAGGGCGTCGGTGAGGACGACGTTGGGGGCGCCGAAGACGGCCGGCACGATCGCCTCCCGCACGATCGGGTTGCCGTGCAGCGGCACCACGACGAGCACGTCGGGAAAGAGGCGGGCCACCTCGGCGAGCGCCCGCGCGACCCGCTCGATCCCGTCGTCCCAGGACTCACGCCGGTGCGCCGTCACCAGGATCACCCGCCGCCCCTCCTGGACGGCGTTCTCGATGACGGAGTCGCTCATGCGCACCGGCCGCGACGCGGCGTGCATGAGGGCGTCGATCACGGTGTTGCCGGTGACGGTGATGTGGTGCGCGGGTACGTGCTCGTGCCGCAGGTTGCGCGCGGCCAGGTCCGTGGGGGCGCAGTGCCGGGCGGCGACGGTCGTGATGAACCTGCGGTTCCCCTCCTCCGGGAACGGGGAGTAGACGTCGCCGGTGCGCAGGCCGGCCTCGACGTGCACCACCGGGACCTGGCGGTGGTAGGCGGTGAGCGCGCCGGCGAACGCCGTCGTGGTGTCGCCCTGCACCACCACCGCGTCCACCGGGTGCGCGTCGAGGTACTCGCTGAAGCCCCGCACGGCGCCGACGAGGACGTCGTCGAGCGAGTAGCCCCGGCGCAGCAGGCCGAGGTCGTGGTCGGGGACGATGTCGAAGAGCTCGTTGACCTGGTCGAGCATCATGCGGTGCTGTCCGGAGGTCACCACCCTCGGCACGTGGGTGTTCCGCCGCTTGAGCTCGTTGACGACCGGGGCCAGCTTCACGGCCTCCGGCCGGGTCCCGTAGAGCACTGCGACCTCGCGGCGAGCTGTCTGGGGCATGCTGCTTCTCTCTGCTCGGACGAACGGCCCGCGGGCGCGAGCCACCGTGACCGACGCAGGCGGGCGGGGGCGATGACGGCCACCGCTGTGATGTCACCCGCCGGGCAGAACCCCGGTGACCTGGGACGACGCGGGCTCAGCGATCAGGCGTCGCCCGTGGGGCGCGCCACCCCGAGCAGGCCGGCCGGCGTGAACAGCAGCGCGCACAGGCACAGGGTGGAGGCCATCAGGGCCGGACCACCCACCGTGTGCATCATCCAGGCGAACCCCGTGTCGCCCCAGCGCGCGGTCGCCTCGACGACCAGCACCGTGCGGGCCGTGCCGACGACGCCGAGCACGGCGACCGTCGTCATGCCCGCGACCAGCAGCCCCGCCGCGGGCGCGCGGCGCCACAGGGCCAGCATCAGCGCCACGGCGAGCAGCGCTCCACCCACCCACCACGACGCCGATACGGGCCCGGTCACCAGCACGGCGGCCCAGACGGGCACGCCGCCCGCCGTGGTCTCGTAGGAGAGCAGGGGCCCGGCGGAGGGCACCATCGCCGGCCGGGAGAACACCTGGTCGAGCAACCGGGCGGCGAGCACGGCCTCGCCGTGCCGGAAGCGGTCGGTACCGAGCAGCGCGGCGATCCCGAGCACCGCCACCGGCACGGCCGCCAGGAGACGCGGGCCGACGGCGGGCGGCGGCGTCCGGGCGCCCACGATCCGGATCTCCACCGACGGGTCCGGCGCCTCGGTCAGGGCGTCGTCCACGGCGCCTCCTCTCGGGGTTCCTGCCGAGACTCCTGCAGGGACCGCATCACCTCTCGGGAGCGCGGCTCGCCGGGGCCGTCGCCGTGCCGCGCGGTCTTCACCCACGCGGTCTCGCCGCGGAGCACCCGCGCCAGCGCCTTCCACGCGCACGCGTAGGAGAGGTAGTTCGTCAGCACCAGGTAGTTGCCCATCAGCAGGCCCTGCCAGATGCCGACCCGCCGGTCGCGCCGCCAGTACAGCCAGCCCGAGAAGACCGCCGGGGCGAAGGCGAGGAGGTACCAGGCCAGCACCACAGCCACCGCGGTACCGGGGGTGCTCGCACGGCCGAGCAGGGCGGAGCCGTCCAGGAGCACCGTGAGCAGGCAGTAGTGGAAGAGCACCGACCACGGGAGCGTCAGCAGCCAGGGCGACAGGCAGTAGAACGACAGCTCCAGGGCCGCGGCGTGCGACAGGCGGGCCGAGCCCCAGATGGCGGGCAGCCGCCTGATCGCCATCAGGTGCCCCTGGTACCAGCGGGTGCGCTGCTGGAGCAGGCGGGGCACGGTCTCCACACCCTGCTGGTCCACGGACGCGGACGGCGTGGTGGTCAGCTCCCAGCCGTGCAGCGCGAGCGTGATCGCCAGGTCGAGGTCCTCGGTGAGCGAGTCCGACCACGGGCGCTCGCCCGCCTGGTCGAGCGCCGTGAGCCGGGTGAACTGCGCGTTGCCCCCGAGGCTGACGGTGCCGGTGGCCGCCCGGCCCACCTGCGTCACGCTCGCCACCCCCCAGAACTCGAAGTCCTGGAACCGGGTGAGGAACGAGGTCCGGTTGCGGATGCGCACCTGGAGCTGGACGCCGCCCACCCGCGGCCGCTCGAACAGCGGCAGCACGTGGTCGAGCGCCCGGGGCGACAGCCGGCCGTCGGCATCCATGACGCAGACGACCACCGACGCCGGGTCCTGGCCGCGCCCGGTCACGAGCTCGCGGATGCGGGCGATGCCCGCGTTCAGCGCCGCACCCTTGCCCTGCCGGGCATGGGGCGGCTCGCGGCGGACCACGTGCACGTCGCTGCCGCGAGCTCCCGCGGCACCGGCGGCGAGGGCGATCGCGCCCGTGGCGTCGTCCGACCCGTCGTCGACGACGACGGTGGTCGTGCCCGGGTTGATGACCAGGCCCGTCACGGTGCGGTGGACCACCTCGGCCTCGTCGAGGCACGGCACCAGGAAGTAGACGTTCCAGCCGTCCTGCACCGCCGCGGGCACCACGCCGTACTCGGCCCGTCCCTGCGCGGCGAGAGGGCTGCCGTGCCGCCGGATCCCGCGGACGCCGGAGGCAATGAGCAGCACGAAGTACGTCGTCGAGCTGACGACGATCATCGCGGCCACCAGGCTGAGCAGACCCACACGTTCCCCCTGCGTCTCACGTCGTGGGGGCGAGCCGGGCGGCCCGCCCCAGGTTGCTCCTCAGGCGTCCTGGTCCGGTTCCGCACGGCGCCGCCGGCTCTCCCTGACCAGGACGAGCCCGCCCACCACGAGCCCGATCGTCACCACGGCGAACCACAGGGACTCGAAGCCCGTCGCCGCGAGGACTCCCGTGCCGACGGCGCCGGTACCGATGCCTGTGGCGATGCCAGGGGTGTTGTACATGTCCCGTTCCTTCCGGTGAGGGGTCGCGCCGGCCGGCGCGACCCGGTACAGGTGCTCAGACGACGCCGCGGGTCTCCCATGACGGGCGGGCACGGGTGCTCATCCGGCCCGCGCGGCCGACCTGACCGCGTCGCCGAGCCACGGGGCGATCCAGGCCATGCCCGGCCGCGTGAAGTGCACCGTGTCGATGTAGGCGGGTGCTCCGTCGGGTGTCGTCTGCCGGCACGCGTCGTCCGTGCAGACGGCGTCGTGCAGCTCCAGCATCTCGACGGAGTCCCGCCGCGCGGCGACGGCGCGGAGCTGGGCGGTGTGGCAGGCCGCCCACTCCGGGGCCGCGACGGGCGTGAACTCGCGCGAGGTGGCCAGCAGCACCGGACGGCCGGGATCGCCCTCCTCGAGGATGTCGAGCGCCGTCACGAGCTGCCGGGCGTACCGTGCGGCGTACTCGCGCGAGCAGGGGTTCATCCACCGTCCGCCGACCCGCTGCTCGGCGCCGTCCCAGGCCAGGTTGACGACCACGACGTCGGGCGCGGACTCACGGACCGCATCGCGCCAGCGCCGCTCCCACGGCAGGCAGCCGGGCGCAGGGCCCTGCTCGACCGCCGTGGTCCGGCTGGTCTGCGGGCTGAACACGCCGCAGCCGTTGAAGGCCGCGTCCGTCACCGCGAACTCCTCGGGGGCGGACGTCGTCAGTGCCGTCGCGAAGTCGTGACCCAGCGAGTCCCCGAGGACCAGCACCCGGACGTCACCCGCACCCGACTCCTGCCGGACCAGGGTGGGCGCGACCACCAGGGCCCCGCAGACGGCGACGCCGAGCACCGCGAAGGAGACCCCACCCGCTCGGTTCCAGCGCCGGATCCGCACGGGCTCGCCCACGATGTGGTGCACGAAGGCGGCCAGCACGACCGACAGCGGTATCCCCACCAGCGCGACGACGGCCGGCCGGGGGTCCGGCAGCGTCTTCTGCAGGACCCAGAAGAGCGGCATGTGGACCAGGTAGAGCGCGTAGGAGAGCATGCCGACCTCGACCAGCGGGGTGGCCGAGAAGAGCCGCGCCACGGCGGTGTCCTCGCGCGTCAGGGCGAGGACCAGCCCCGCTCCGAGGACCGCGACGACCGTCATGCCGCCGCCCCGGTACAGCCACGGTTCCGTGTAGGTGCTCGTCCGCACGGACACCGCCACGATCGCCGCCAGCAGGGCGCACGTCACCAGCCCCGCCACGCGGCCGGACAGGACGACCCGCGGCGGAACCCCGGCGGCCCGGCGCCGGAGGGTCCCCACGAGCACGACGGCGGCGATCGCGCCGACCATCAGACCCACGCCGTGCGTGTGGGTGCCCAGGTACAGCAGGTCCGCATTGGCGCCGTCGTAGGTCAGCACGGTCACGGCGGTCATCGCCACGGCCGCGCCCACCGCCAGCCCCGCGACCACCGCGTGCCGCCGCCGGGTGACGACGGCGCAGACGAGTGCCAGCAACGGCGGCCACACCAGGTAGAACTGCTCGGTGAGCGACAGCGACCACATGTGCGACAGCGGTCCCGGCACGCCCATGACGTCCCAGTACGAGTCGCCGCGGACGATCTGCTCCCAGTTGGCGACGTGGAACAGCGAGGCGATGCCCTGCTGCAGCACGCGGTCGGCCTCGTCGGCGCGCCCGAGCCGGGCCACGGCGACCGCCGTGGCGCCCAGCACGACCGAGAGCGGGACGAGGAGCCGCTTGGCGCGCCGCCGGTAGAAGGCCGGCAGGCTGATCCGGCCGGTCCGCTCCGCCTCGCGCAGGAGCGTGACGGTGATGAGGAAGCCGGACAGCACCATGAACAGGTCCACGCCGAACAGGCCGTTGTCGTAGAGGTTCGTGTGGTACATCAGCACGGAGAGCACGGCGACGCCGCGCAGGCCGTCGACCGCCCGGTAGTACGTCGGTCGCTGGACTCGTGCCGGTGCGTCGGTGAGGGTGGTCACGGGTTCTACTGACGGGCGGCCCGCCCGTCGGTGACGAACGCCGGCGCGGCGTCCGCACACGGCGGGAGCCCCGCCGGCAGCCGAGGGAAGCGGCTGCCGGCGGGGCTCCCGGTCCAGGACCTCGCCGTCGCGTCAGCGGGTGTTGCGTCGCTGGTGCGCGATGACGAGGGCCGCCGCCCCGAGCAGGATCAGGAGCGCCGCTCCCGCGATGATCCAGCCGAGGTCCGCACCCGTCATCGCCAGCGGCGGGGGCGTCTTCCCGGGCGGCGTGGCGCCCGGCGGGGGCTCGTGCCCCGGCGGGGTGGCGCAGGCCTCCGCGGTGTCGGCCAGGTCGTTGTGCCCGATCCCGGCCGTGTTGGCGAACCCGCCCGGCCTGCCGGAACCGGGTTCCGGGCAGGTGAACGTGGTGGGGTCGCCCGACTCACCCGGGATGGTGGCCCGCACCTGCACCCGGTAGGTGTGCCTGCCCCCGGCGGGCAGGTTCACGTCGGTGGCCACCACGTTCGCGGCAGCTCCCTCGGTTCCACGGCCCGTCCACGTCCGGGCGGCGGTCACGCCCTGCGGCGTGTCCGTCACCTCGGCCGAGGCGACCCGGATCCCCGTACCGAACCGCAGCCGGTCGGTCAGGGTGTACTCGCCCGCCGCGGCGCCGGTGTTGACCGCCGTGATCGCGTACGTGACCGTCCACGTCCCGTCCTTGCCGGCGACCGGGTCGCCGATCACGGACTTGGTGATGTCGATCGACGGTACGGGCGCGCAGTCCGTGTCGGTCTGCGTGCCGCCGGTCTCGTCGGTCAGGGTCGCGGCGTTGTTCAGGCCCTGCTCGAGGAGGTTGCGGCCGGGCGGCGCGGTGCAGGCCGGCGAGCCCGTCCCGTCGTCGTCCACGTCGCCCTCCGCGAAGTGCAGCGGGACCTCCGCGAGCACGGTCACCCGGTAGACGTGCGGGGCGTAGCCCTTGTCGTCCAGGCCGGCGATCCGTACGTCGGTGGCGATGCGCTGGTCGCCGTCACCGTCGAACCCCTGGTTCAGGGTCACGCCCTTCGGGCCGGTGACCTTGACGTCCCGCGGGGCGACGACCGAGGCGAAGAGGAGCTCGTCGTCCAGGTCGTACGTGGTCGGCTCGGTGCCGACGTTGCCCACGGTCAGGTCGTAGACCACCTTCCAGGTGCCGTCCCCGACGGGCTTCGCCGAGACCAGGGACTTGTCCAGGGTCGGCTTGCCGGGGCGCACGCACTCGTCGTCGGCATCCTCGATGCCGTTCCAGGTGACGGCGGCGACGTTGTTCAGCGCCCCGTCGATGGTGCCGCCGTCGAGCGTGCACTCGGCGGTGTCGGGCACGTCGACCGCACCGAGGTCGACCGCGTACCGCACCGTGACCCGGTAGGTGTGCACCACCGGGGCGCGGGGTGCCTCGGCGATGGGCTGGTCGCTGACGATCCGCGGGTCGTCGGCACCGTCGAAGCCGGGGTTGATCCCGGCCGGGTCCGGAGCATCGGTGGTGACGTCCTGGACGCCCACCACCGTCACCCCCGCCCCGGGTTCGAGGGTGTCGTCCAGGTCGTACACGCCGGCGCCCGGGCCACGGTTGGTGACCGTGATCTCGTAGCTCGCGTCGTACACCCCGTCCTCGCCGTCGACCGGCGTCACCGCGCCCGCGAGGGACTTGGTGATGTCGATCAGAGGCAGCGGCGCGCACACATCGTCGTCCTGGGTCTCGCCGTTGTGCGTGAGCTCACCGACGTTCGCCACGCCACCGGCCTCGCCGGACCCGGGCTCCGGGCACCGGAGCGTGTCCGGCGTGACGACCCCCTCGTCGAGCGAGACGACCACCTCCACCTGGTAGGTGTGGCTGTCCCCGGCGGGCAGGGCCACGTCGGTCGCGACGACGTTCTCGTCGGACCCGTCCGCACCCCGGCCGGTCCAGCCGGCCGACGGCGTGACGCCGTCCGGGGCCTTCATCACCTCGGCCGACTTGACCTCGATGCCGGCCCCGTACCGCAGCCGGTCGGTCAGGTCGTAGTCGCCCTCGGCCTGGCCGATGTTGCTCGCGACCAGGTCGTAGGTGATGGTCCACGTCCCGTCGCCGTTCGGCGTCGGGCCGTCGCTGATCGTCTTGTCGATGGTGATCAGCGGCAGGGTCGGGCAGACCTCGTCCTCGCCCACGATCCCGTTGTGGTCCAGCAGCGTGCCGTTGGCCAGGCCGCCGCTCTCGCCCGACCCAGGGGGCGGGCAGACCAGGGTGCCGGGGTCGACCGTCTCCTCGTCGAGCGAGACGACGATCTCGACCTGGTACCTGTGGGTCGCGCCCGCGTCCAGGCTCACCCCGGTGGCGATCAGGTTCTCCGCCGCGTCGGGCGTGTCCCCCAGGCCGGTCCAGCCGCTCGCCAGGGACACGCCGGCCGGGCCGGTCACGCCCTTGCGCACCACGTCGACGTCGCCGCCCAGGCGGAGCTGGTCGTACACGTCGTACTCACCGGCGGCCGCCCCGACGTTCTCGGCGACGACGTCGTAGACGACCGTCCAGGTTCCGTCGCCGTTCGGCGTCGGGCCCTCGGCCACCGTCTTGTCCACGGTGATGTACGCGACCGTGACGCACGCCGCGTCGTCGTCCGTCAGGTCGTTGTGCTCGATCTGCGCGGTGTTCGACAGGCCGCCGTTCTCGCCCGGGTCGGCCGAGCAGGGCGTGATCACCACGGCGCCGTCCTCGTCGTCGATCGAGAGGACCACCTCCACCTGGTAGGTGTGGCTCTCCCCGGCGGGCAGGTTCACGCCCGAGGCGATGACGTTCTCCGGCGAGGTCTGGTCGGCACCCAGGCCGGTCCAGCCGGGCGACGCCGTGACGCCGTCCGGGGTCGTGACGACCCGGCCGGAGTCGATGACCAGGTCACCGTCCGCCGTCATCCTGTCGGTCATGTCGTACTCGCCGTCGGCCGTGCCGGAGTTCTTCGCGACGATGTCGTACGTGACCGTCCAGGTGCCGTCCCCGTTCGGGACCGGACCCTCGCTGACGGACTTCGTGATGTCGATCGAGGGGATCTCGGCGCAGGCCTGGTCCTCCTCGGTCTCGTCCCGGGCGTCCGTCATCTGCGACGTGTTGTTGAACGCGGTGTCCGAGTCGTCACCGTCCGGACCGCACTCGGTCGGGTCGTCCGCGCTGCCCGCACCGGGCACCTGCAGCGGCACGTCCGCGATCACGGTCAGCTCGTACTCGTGCGCCGCGTAGCCGTCGTCGTCGTTGCCCAGGAGCGGGACGCCGGACGCGATGCTCACGTTGCCCTGCCCGTCCCAGGCGGGATCGGTCAGCGTCACCCCGTCGGGCGACACCGTCACCTGCGCCGAGACGATGTCCGCCTCGTCGGTGAAGTGCAGCGTGTCCTCCAGGGAGTACGACGTCGCCGCGGGCGAGACGTTGGTGACCTCGATCCCGTACACGACCTCCCACTGACCGCCGCCGATCGGCGTGGCGGAGATCAGGGTCTTCTCGTGCGTCGGCTCGCCGTCGATGTCGAACCCGGCCGGGTCGCAGTTGATCTCCGGCGGCGTCTCCGAGTCGTCCGGCTGGTCCGCCTCGGCGCACGCGTTGTTGACCACGGTGTCGCCGTCGGCGGCGTCCGCCGTGATCTCGAACTCGTGCGTCTCGGTGTCACCGGGCGCCAGCTCGTCGACGGTGAACGACCCGAGCTCGGGCTGCTTGTCGTCGGAGACGACGACGTTCGTCAGCGTGCCCTGGCCGGTGTTCTCCACGACGATCCGGTACCGGACGGTCTCGCCCTCCCGGAAGACCGGGTAGTCGGCCGGGTCGTTGGCGTCGTGCCAGGTGCCGTCGGCGGCCTGGACGTACTTCTTGAGCGACGCCGAGTACATCGTGCCCATGGTCAGCGGCTCGGACGTGCGCATGACGAGCCGGGTGTGCTCGGCCCGCGCCTGGGAACGGTTGACCCAGACGTCGCCCGGGTCGGCGCCGTCGGTCTCGATGGTGATCTTGAAGGCGAGCGACGCGCCCGGGGCGAGCTGACCGCCGATCACGCGGACCGCCGTCGGGTTGGCGGGCATGGTCGTGGTCCACCCCACCGTGTTGCCCGCGGGGTTGCCGGCGGCGCCGTTCGAGGCGTGCGCCGGGTCGTCCGAGAGCGTGGCCGGGTCCGCGTCCGTGTAGTAGACCGTGGCACCCGCCGGGACGTCGACGCCGGTCACGCGGTAGGTGCCCGCGTAGTCCGTGCCACGGCCGTCCCCGTTGTACGGGAGGATGTCGATCGTGTCCGTGAACCGCTGGGGCAGCGGGTCCTCGGACTTGAGCGTCACCGTCCACGAGCCCGTGCCGTCGCCGGAACCGTCCGGGTTGGCGATGAACCACTGGTCGGTGCTCTTGCCGATCAGGGTCTGACCGTTCGTGGTGATCGTGACCTGGGAGGTCGCCGGCGGTGTGGTCGTTCCCCCGAAGGTGCTGGTGGCCGTGTTGGTGAGCACCTGACCTGGTCGGACCGAGTTACCGGCCACGGCCTGGTACGTCAGGGTGTGCTCCTCGTTGGTCGGCACATCGTTCAGGGTCCATCGCAGGATCTGCTGCCCTGCCGCGTTGGTGGTCACCACGGGCGCCGGGTTCGCGGACCCCGCGACGTAGGTCATGCCCGCCGGGAGCGTGTCGGTGATGACGTAGCCGTCCACCGTGTCGGGGATCGCGCCCGAGCCGTTCGCCGAGTAGGTCAGCGTGAACGTCCCGGGCTCACCCGGCTTGACGGTCGACTGGCTCGCAGCCTTCCGGATCGCCGGGGTGGCGGTGACGGTCCGCAGGATGTCACGGCGCCCGTTCGTGAACGGGTACCGCGTACCCGGCGTGGCCGTGATGTCCGACGAGTTCCAGGGCTCGCCCGGACCCTCCCAGACACCGCTGACCGGGTTGTAGACCGAGCCGAACATCCAGATGTCCTGGCCGGGCCGCACGTTGTCCTTGATCGTCGTGTAGCCGACGAACTGGATGCCGTTGAAGCCCTCGGCCGTGAGCAGCGAGTCCGGGTAGAGGATCCGGATGGCCTGCACGGTCGACAGGTCCGCGGGCTGGGTCGTGGTCCAGCCCGCCGGGTTGGAGCCACAGTTGAACGTGTTCGGGTTGGCGACGTTGCCCACGTAGTACTGGATCGCCGGCGGGTTGTCCAGCTCGCTCGCACCGCCGTCCCCCGTGGGGGCGAAGCCGCGGATCGCCGGGAAGGCAGTTCCGGCCGGCGGCGGGGTGTACGTGACGTACGTCGTGTCGAACACCAGGCACTGGCCGTGCTGCGCCGTCGGGGGCGCGTTCAGGCGGGCGGCGGTGTTGTTGAGGTACTGCATCACCGTCGTGCCGGGCGAGACCCGGTAGGTGTCGTCCCAGTTGGTCCCGCCGGCCCCCGTGAAGGGGCGGTACCACGCGGCCGCCCAGCGACCGGGCAGCACATAGGTCTTGCTGGTGCTGTTGTTGCCCGGAAGGTCGGTGGACCTCAGCCCCGTGGTCGAGGTGTAGGTCGGGGCGTTCGACTGCAGGGTGAGCGAGCCGGCCTGGTTCGTGGCGACGTGGAGCCACAGGCTGCCGCTCGCGATGTAGTTCCAGTCCGTCGGCAGCGGGTTCCGCTCGACCGTCGAGTCGTACCTCGGAACGGTGGCGAGGTCGTAGTTGATGCCGGTCAGCCGCAGGTCGAACACGCCCGGCTGGCCCGCGACCGGCGTCAGGGTGCAGCTGTCCACGAAGGACGTCTGCTGATCGGCCGGCTGGTTCGGCACCTCGGACCAGGGGACTCCGGTGGCCCGGTAGCCATTGAAGGGTGTGCAGCCTGTGTCACCGTTGTACTTGGTGCCGACGGTGACAGGCCGGCCGTTGCTCTCGGTGAAGCGCAGCCGGTAGGTCACGCTGTCGGGACCAGGATCAGAGCCCTTGCCCAGTCGCAGTGCCCACTCCAGGTCCAGGTCGACCGACCGGTAGTTCTCGTCCCACTGGTAGTACGTGGTGTTGCCGCCGAACTGCATGTCCATCGCGAAGTCGTTCTCGATGGCGATCGGGTCCAGCGGCATCTCCAGCCCGTTGGTCTCGCCGACGGCGGTGAGCTCCTCGCCCGTCTCGCCCTCGACCACCACGGGTGTCTGCACGATCACCGCCGTGCCCTGCTCGACGGTGCCCAGGTTGCAGGTGAGCGTCCGGCCGTCGGCGGAGATCGCCGAGACCGGGTCGACGTCGGCCTTGAGGCACAGGTCCGGGATCTCGTTGAACCGCCCCCTGTCGAGGGTGACCGTGAACGTCACGTCGTCGACGGGGTCGTTGGCCGGCGCCTCCTCGTCGTCGTTGACGTTGATCCGCCAGACGGCGTTGACCACGTCACCGCGGCCCACGGTGTCCGGCGTGCTCGCCTCCCACTCCCCGTCGATCTCGTAGACGGTCTCGGCGGACGCGGGCGGCGCGGCCGTGGCGACGAGCCCGCTGCACGCCGTCACGGCGGCCATCGCACCACCGATCAAGCGCCTGAGCAGACTGCGCCGGGAGTCCCGCGCCCCCGGAGCCACCTCGACGTGACGACCTCTTCTCCTGCGACCGGTGCGACGGTCTTGTGACGGACTGTGCATGGGTTTCCTTTCCTGTTCACACGCGTCGCTCGCGTGCTTCCCGCTCCCACCACAGACGTCGACCGGACGACCCGGCTCCGGGCACGGCGCCGAAGTTCCTCCGGTACTTCATCGGTCTCACCACCCGGATCACCCCGGCCGGCCGAGGCGCGCGCCCGGGCGCCACGGCAGGATCCGAAAGGTGCCGCGACCGTCCGACCTCCCGACCGGGGCGGACGTCCGCGCCGGGCTCGCGTCCGGTGATCCCGACCGCTTCGAGGTGCTCTTCGACGCCCTCTGGTACGACCTGCCGGGCAGGTTCGCCCCGGAGGTGCTGAGTGCGGTGCAGGGCCTGCCCGCGGCCACCGTCGAGGCCCGGCCACGGCTGGCGCACGCGGCCCTGCTCGCCCACCACCGCACCGGCCTGGCCGACGGCGACCTCCGGCAGCTGCGCCGGGCACGCCAGCTCTACACCGCCACGGGCCTGCGGTTCGGCAGGCGCCTGGCGTCGGTGACCCGGCCCGGCGACCTCGGCACGGCGGGCACGGTCGCCGTCGTCGCCGAACGCCTCCGGGGCGACCACGAGCGGGCCGAGCGGCTGGGGGCCTGGACCGACGCGCAGACCACGCTGGGCACCGGGCACCAGGCCGCGTCGGGCACCGGGGCCGCCGCGCGGCCGGGGTGGCTGTCGGCGGAGCGCGGGCTCGCGGCGCTGCTGGCCGGAGCGTTCGACCGGGCCACCCGGCTGCTCACGAGGGCGCACGCCGAGGCGGGCGACCCGCCCCACGCCCACTTCGCCGCACCCGGTGCCGCCGCGCACCTCGCGCTGCTCACCGCGTACCGCGGCCATCTCGACCTGTCCCGCTCCTGGCTCACCGCCGCCGAGGAGTCCGGGGCGGTGGATGCCTGGATCACGCGTCTGACGGGTGCCGGAGCCGAGATCGCCCGGGCGCTCACGGCCGTGCACGAGGGGGACGCCACGCACGCCGCGCAGCTCCTGCACCGGATCGGGCCCGCGACCGAGCACCTCGACCTCTGGCCCTTCGTGGCCCACGCGGCCGCCACCTACGAGGCGTCCTTCGGCGACCCCCAGCGCGGTCTGCGCCTGCTCGACCGCGCGCGGCACGAGCACGGCGCCCTCCACCCGGACCCCACCACGCTCACCGGCGAGCTCGTGCTCCGCGCCGAGGCCACGCTGCTGCT
The DNA here is from genome assembly GCF_049532985.1 of Promicromonospora sp. MS192. Classification (GTDB taxonomy): domain Bacteria; phylum Actinomycetota; class Actinomycetes; order Actinomycetales; family Cellulomonadaceae; genus Promicromonospora. The sequence goes on from NZ_CP186693.1 coordinate 3,876,887, forward strand.
ACGGGCCGGCGCCGGCACCCGCGTGCTCCACCTCGCCGACCGGTACGCGGAGGTCGACTCCCTGGTTCTCCACGCCGCCTGGGCGCACGCCCTGGCCGGCGAGCACCACGAGGCGGCCCGGCTGTCCGCGGAGGCGCTCCAGCACCGCGACCTGCCGGTCGGCGACCTGATGGGCCACCACCTGGTCCAGGCCGTCACCGCCCTGCGGTCGGGGCAGCGGGAGCGGGCCGGGGACTCGTTCCGGACCGCCGTCGGGCTGCGGTCGACCCCGGCGCACGTCCTCCCGTTCCTCACGTTGCCCCGTGACGTGCTCGGCGAGCTGGCGGCGCTCGCCCGGGTCCCGGACCCGCTGCGCACCGGCACCGTGACCGTCCGGCACGTCCCACCGCCCCCGGAGCCGCTGGTGCACCTGACGCCACGAGAACGGGAGGTGCTGCGCGCGCTCGCCACCGGCCTCACCGCCGAGCAGGCCGCCGCACGGTTCGGCGTGGCGGTGACCACCGTGCGCACGCAGATCCGCTCCGTCTACCGCAAGCTCCGGGTCTCGCGACGCAGGGAGGCGCTGGCGCGGGCGCAGGAGCTCGGCCTCCTCCGCGTACCCCGGCACACGCACGACGACGACGCGCGGACGCCCGGGCGGCGCTGACCGCGGCCCGGGCCACCGCCTCAGCGGCTCCGCACCACGAGCGCCACGTTGTGCCCACCGAACCCGAACGAGTTCACCAGCGCGAGGTCCGCGTCGGTTCGCCGCGCCTCGGTGACGACGTCGTGCGGGATCTCCGGGTCGACCTTCTCGGTGTTCACGGTGGGCGGGATGACGTGGTCGCGCAGGGCCAGCAGCGCGGCCAGCGCCCCGGCCGCCCCGGAGGCTCCGAGCATGTGCCCCGTCATGGACTTCGTGGCGGTCACCGGTGCCGTGATCCCGGCGCCGGTCAGCGCGTCGGACTCGTTGCGGTCGCCCGCGGGGGTCGAGGTGGCGTGCGCGTGGACCAGGCCGACGTCGGCCGGCCCGGCGTCGGCGTCGCGCAGCGCCGCGGTGATGGTCCGTGCCTGGTTGGCGGGGTCGGCGTTGACGATGTCCCGGCCGTCGGACGTGACGGAGGCGCCGTCGAGGTAGCCGTACACGGTCGCGCCGCGGGCCCGGGCGTGGTCCTCGCGCTCGAGCACCAGCACGACGGCGCCCTCCGCGAGGACGAAACCGTCCCGGTCCTGGTCGAAGGGGCGCGACGCGGCGGCCGGGTCCGGGTTGGTCGACAGCGCCCGCATCTGGGCGAACCCGGTCAGCGACAGCGGGGTGACGCCCGCGTCCGCGCCCCCGGCGACGACGACGTCCGCCCGGCCCGCGCGGATGAGGTCCAGACCGGTCGCGAGCCCCTGGGCGCCCGCCGCGCACGCCGTGGTCGGCGCGTGCGCACCGGCACGGGCCCCGAGCTCGATGGACAGCCAGGCCGCGGGACCGTTCGGCAGCAGCATCGTCACCAGATGGGGCGACACCCGCCGCGGGCCCTCCGTCACCCGCACGTGCTCCTGGATCCCGATCGACCCGATGCCGCCGTACGCGGTGCCGACGGAGGTCGCCAGCCGGTCCGGGTCGACCTCCGGGCGGCCGGCCATCGCCCACGCCTCCCGGCCCGCGAGCAGGGTGTACTGCTCCGCGCGGTCGAGCCTGCGCCGTTCCCGGACCGGCACCGCCTCCACGTAGGCGGGATCGATCGTGCCCGCGATCCGGACGGGGGCGTTGTCCGCGACGTCGACGCCGATGTGCCGGATCCCCGACCGCCCGGCCCGGAGCGCCGACCAGGTCGGCTCGGCCCCGAGGCCGAGCGGGGTCAGAGCGCCGTACCCGGTCACCGCGACCCGGTTCGCCCCCCGCGTCCCCTCGTCGGCTCGATGCCGGTGGTCGTTGCGGTTCGCACTCTCAGATGACACGACTTCCCCCAAGGAAAACGTAGGGAGCTTCGGGCGGACTGCAGCTCGTGCGGGCCGACACCATCCCGCGACATGACTCATTTGACCGGTTTGTAGTTGCATAGTCAATCAATAGTCACGGATGACCATAAGGACATACATCACATAGCACCGCATGCCGCCCGCATGCCACGGCCGCGCGCTGATGCACCTGCCCACCACCCCAGGGGACACTGTGACCGTGCCAGCCCGCCACCCCACGAGCCACGACGTCGCGCGCGCCGCGGGAGTCTCGCAGTCGACGGTCTCCTACGCCCTGTCCGGCAAGGGCACCATCGCGCCCCGGACGCGGGAGCACGTGCTGGCGGTGGCGGCCTCGATGGGCTACCGGCCCAACCTCGCGGCGCGGTCGATGCGCACCCAGCGGTCGGGGCGGCTCGCCGTCGTCACCGGCGCCACCGTGGACAACCGGCTGCGCATGTTCACGGGCGCGGCCGAGGTCGCGGCCGAGGCGGGCTACGCCGTGGACACGCACAGCGTGGACGGGACCGCCGAGGACCGCACCGAGCGCGTCGCCGACCTGGCGCGCAGCGGGCAGGTCGAGGGCGTCCTGACCTTCCTGCCCGTCGTCCGGGAGGCCCTCTCCCTCGACGACGACGCCGCGCCCGTCGTCGCCGTCACGGCGTTCGACGAGCAGATGCGCACCACCGGCGAGCTCGCCGACGCCGGCCTGCTCGGCACCGTGATCGGCGCGCTCGTCGAGGCCGGGCACCGGCGGTTCCTGCACGTGGCCGGTCCCGAGCACTTCGCCTCGGCGCGCGCCCGCCGGGACGTCTACCTGGCCGAGGTCGCCCGGCACGGCGTCGAGTCGCTCGGCGTCGTCGGCGGGGCGTGGTCGCCCGCGTCAGGCCGTGCGGCGATCCTCGCCCTGCCCGATGACGCGCCGCCGCTCGCGGTGATCGCCGCGAACGACAACGTGGCGCTCGGCGTGCTGCGGGGCGCGACGGACCGTGGGTGGTCGGTGCCGGGCGACCTCGTCGTGACGGGCTGGGACGACGCCGAGTTCAGCGCGTACACCACGCCGTCGCTCACCACGATCCCCGTGGACTTCCGGGAGGCCGGCCGCCGTGCCATGCGCCGGCTGCTCGCGGCGGTGCGGGGCGAGGAGGCCCCCGAGCCGACCGGACCGCTCCAGCACGTGGTCTGGCGGGAGTCGACCGGCCCGATCCGGCCTTGACAACGCACGCACCGGCCCGTGACGATGATGAACCGCTGCATCATACGTATGATGCAGCGGTGATGACGACGTCAACCGGAGGAAGCATGCTGAAGATCGGCATCGTCGGCACCGGGGGTATCGCCGGTGCGCACGCCGAGGGATACCGCCGCTTCGCCCAGGAGTGCGAGGTCGTGGCCGTGTGCGACATCGTCCCCGGCAAGGCCGCCGAGCAGCGCGCACGGCTCCAGGTGCCCGACGCGCGGGCCTACGAGAGCATCGAGGACCTGCTCGCCGCCGAGGACCTCGACCTGGTGAGCATCACGACGCCGCCGTCGACCCACGCCGAGCTGGCCGTCACCGCCCTGCGCGCCGGCGTGGACGTGCTGGTGGAGAAGCCGATGGCACCCTCCCTGGAGGAGTGCGACGCGATGATCGCGGCCGCCGCCGAGCACGACCGCGTGCTGTCCGTCGTCGCGCAGAACCGGTTCCGTGACGACATGGCCACGCTCAAGGAGGTGCTGGACTCGGGGCTGACCGGGCCCGTCTCGCACGTCCAGGTGAGCTCCGCCTGGTGGCGGAGCACCGCGTACTACGACCTGTGGTGGCGCGGCACGTGGGAGTCGGAGGGCGGCGGGTGCACGCTCAACCACGCGATCCACCACCTCGACCTGACCCTGTGGATGCTCGGTGCGCCCCGCGCGGTCACCGCCGTCCTGACCAACGCCGCGCACGAGAACGCCGAGGTCGAGGACCTGTCCGTGGCCGTGCTGCAGTACGACCGCGCCCTGGCCGAGGTGACCAGCTCCGTGGTGCACCACGGAGAGGAGCAGACGATCGTCGTCCAGGGCCGGCACGCGAGCGTCGCCCAGCCCTGGAAGGTCGTGGCCTCCGCGCCCCAGCCGAACGGTTTCCCCGCTCCCGGAGGCGACCCCGACCGGGTGGCGCAGATCGAGGCGCTGGCCGCGGCCCGGGAGCCGCTGCCCCACCTCGGGCACCCGGGCCAGATCGGCGACACGCTGGCGGCGGTCCGCGAGCGCCGCGCACCCGCGGTGACCGGCGCCGACGGACGCCGGGCCGTCGAGCTGGTCACCGCGATCTACCAGGCGGGCATCGAGCGCCGCACGGTCGACCTGCCGCTGCGCCCCGAGGACCCGTACTACCGCACGGGCACGCTCGTGGAGCGAGCGCCGCACTTCTTCGAGAAGACGGGGTCGGTGGGCGACCTGCCCGGCGCCATCACGGTGGGCAGCAGCACCGCGTGACCCGCGCCCCGCACCAGGACCAGGACGACCAGGGCAGCACCAGCAGAACACCACAGGAGCAGACCACATGAGCGCGACCAGCGGCGCGAGCTACGCCCCCGAGCCGATTCCCGACCCCGTGGTGGGTGCGGGCGACTTTCCCTTCGCCGCCGTGCGGCTGGACCACGGGCACATCTACGGCATGTGCGACGGCCTGCGGTCGGCGGGCGGCACCCTGAAGTGGGTCTACGACCCGGACCCGGCCAAGGTGGAGGCGTTCCGCGCCAAGTTCCCCGACGTCCGCGTCGCCCGCAGCGAGCAGGAGGTGTTCGACGACGACGAGGTGCGCCTGGTGGCCGGTGCCGCCGTGACGTCGGAGCGGGCGGCCCTCGGCCTGCGCGCGATCGAGGCGGGCAAGGACTACTTCACGGACAAGGCCCCGCTGACCACGCTGGAGCAGCTCGACGCCGCCCGGGAGGCGACGGCGCGGACCGGGCGCAAGTACGCCGTGTACTACTCGGAGCGCATCCACGTCGAGGCCGCCGTGCTGGCCGACCAGCTCGTGGAGCGGGGCGCGATCGGCCGGGTGCTCCAGGTCATGGGCCTCGGCCCGCACCGCCTGGGCACGGGCCGCCCCGACTGGTTCTTCGAGAAGGAGCGGTACGGCGGCATCCTGTGCGACATCGGCAGCCACAACTTCGAGCAGATGCTGCACTACGCGGGCGCCGAGGACGCGACCGTCACGCACGCCGCCATCGCCAACTACAACCACCCGGAGCACCCGGAGCTGGACGACTTCGGCGAGGCCAACATCGTCATGGACAACGGTGCGGCGGGCTACTGCCGCGTCGACTGGTTCACGCCCGACGGGCTCAGCACCTGGGGCGACGGCCGCACGTTCATCCTCGGCACCGACGGCTACATCGAGCTGCGCAAGTACGTGAACGTGGGCACGGACGAGGGGCCGGGGCACGTGTTCCTGGCGAACGGCGAGGGCGAGCGCCACCTGGTCGCCAAGGGGAACGTGGGCTACCCGTACTTCGGCCGGCTCATCCTCGACTGCCTGGAGCGCACCGAGACCGCGATGACGCAGGAGCACGCGTTCAAGGCGGCGGAGCTGAGCGTGCGCGCCCAGGCGATGGCGCGCGTCCTCACGCCGAGCGTGGCACCTGCCTCCTGAGGCAGCGGACGGCACGCTCCTCACGCACGGTGCGGTGCGAGGAGCGTGCCGTCCAGGACCGCACCCCGGAAGGTGCGTGCGGCCACGGTTCCCCAGGCGCCGAGGAGCGCCACGTAGAGCGTGACGGCGAGCACCTGCAGCGCCACCGCGCCCGTGTGCAGTGCGAGGGCGCTCGCTCCCGTGACACAGGTGCCGACCGGGAAGGTGAAGGACCACCACGTCAGCCCGAACGGCAGGCCCGCCCGCGCCGTCCGCACCGTGACCGCGAGGGCGACGGCCGCCCAGAGCAGCGCGAACCCGAGCACCGGCAGGCCGTAGAGCACGGCGGCCAGCTCGACCGCGCGTGATCCGTGCGGGCCGAGCACCGTGTACGCGACGCCGCCCAGCAGGTTCGCCGCGGTGACCGACTGCCCGAGCGGGCCCAGCAGGATCCACAGGGTCGGCACGGTCGCGGCGGGTCCGGTCTTGTGCCGTGCGAGGCGTGACCAGACGAGCGTGATGATCACGAGGGACGCGATCAGGCTCGTCCCGAACATGCCGCCGCAGGCCAGCAGCAGGGTGAGCCGCCACTGCCCCGCCGGGACGTGCGGCACGAGCAGTGCGCCGGTCGCCGCGGAGACCATCGGCGGCACGACGGGCATGAGCCACCCGCCGAAAGCGGCGTCGTCGGCCACGTCGTACCGCGTGAAGGTGAGGTAGGGCACGAGCACCGCGGTCACGAGGCCGAGGCACGTGCCCAGCGTCCACAGGACGGCGCTCACGGTCAGGGCCGCGGCCGGGCCGAGCACGTCGGTGCCGACCAGCAGGGTCCCGGCGCCGACGGTGAGCAGGGCCATCGCGGGCGCCCCGTAGAAGTGCCCCGTGACGGGGTGCAGCAGGTGCCCGCGCGCCACCGCGGGGAAGCGGACCCAGTGCGCGACGGTCGCGCCCGCCAGCACCAGGAGCAGCAGGGTCGCGGCGCCCCAGACGACGGTCGCGGCCGCGCGCAGGCCCGGCACCTGCACGGGCAGGGTCACGGCGGCGTTCGCGACGATGCCGGTGCCCATGACCGCGGCGAACCAGTTGGGCGTGACGGCGGAGACGGCGTCGGACGGCGACTCCAGGACCCGGAACAGCACCCGGCGCCGGCGCGGTGGTCCCGGGGTACCGCTTCCGGTGGCAGGCTCCGACGCGCCACCTCCGGTGGTCGGTACCGGCGGGGTGGGAAGCAGTGCGTGGGCCATACCGCCTACGGTCCGCCCGCGGGGCCGCTTCGGGTAGGGGCAATCTCTTCGCAGGGCACAAGCTACGCTTGTGTCCTCGAACGGTGGGGGGAGCCGGGATGGAGCGCGGTCCGGACCTGGAGGCACTGTCGGCGCTCGCCGCCGTGGCCGAGTCCGGCAGCCTCTCGGCGGCCGCGGGCCGGCTGGGCGTCACGCAGCAGGCCGTGTCCCTGCGCATCCGGTCCCTGGAGTCGCGGCTCGACGTCGTCCTGCTGAGCCGGTCCCCCCGGGGCTCCACGCTGACCGCCGTCGGCGAGCTCGTGGTCGCCTGGGCGGAACCGCTGCTGGCCGCCGCCCGCGAGTTCACCGACTCGGTCGATTCTCTGCGCGCGGGCCGCGGCCGGACGCTGCGCGTCGCGGCGAGCCTCACCATCGCCGAGCACCTGCTGCCCGAGTGGATCGCACGGTGGCGCGCGTCGGTGGGCGACGCGAGCCCGGCCGTGCAGCTCAGCACCGCGAACAGCATCGGCGTGGCCGACGCCGTGCGCGGCGGCACCGTGGAGCTCGGCTTCATCGAGGCGCCGACGGTGCCCGCCGACCTCGGGTCCGTCACCATCGCGCAGGACGAGGTGGTGATCGTGGTGCCGGCCGGTCACCCGTGGGCGCGGCGGGGCACGGTCTCGCCGGAGGTCCTGGCACGCACGAGCCTCGTGCTCCGCGAACCGGGCAGCGGCACGCGCCAGGCGCTGGAGGATGCCCTGGCGGCGGCGGGCCACCCGCTGGCCGCGGAGCCGGCGGCGGTGCTGTCCACGACGCTCGGCGTACGCAGCACGGTGACGGCGGGGACCGCCCCGGGAGCGCTGAGCTCGCTCGCGGCGCGCGAGGACGTCCGGGCCGGCCGCATGGTACCGGTACGGATCGAGGGTGTGCGCGCCGTCCGCCCGCTGACGGCGGTCTGGGCGGGCGCACGCCCGCCGCGCGGTGTGCGCGACCTGCTCGACACGATCGGCCGCCTGGCCCGCCGGATGCCGGTCGCCACGAACGTGCCGTAGACTGGTGGTCGCGGGGGGAGTACTTCACCAACATCGTCCGGTCATTACGGCGCACCAGCGACCTCGGGCGGCGGCCTTGGCACCCACCAAGGCGAAGGAGACCTCGGAGCCGACTACTTTGGAGACTCCTTGCTCGCGACAGCATCGAACGCTGCCCCTGCCCTGACGTCGATCGCCGGCCCCACGATGTGGGCCGTGACCATCCTGGCCGTCATCGCCCTGCTGGTCGTCGACTTCCTCATCACCCGGCGCCCGCACGAGGTGTCGATGCGCGAGGCCCTCGGGTGGAGCGCCTTCTACATCGCCCTCCCCCTCGCCTTCGGCGGCTGGATCTGGGCCGCCTTCGGGTCGTCGACCGGCGTGCAGTACCTCACCGGGTACCTGGTCGAGAAGTCGCTGTCGGTCGACAACCTGTTCGTCTTCATGCTGCTGCTCAGCGCCTTCGCGGTACCGCCGGCGTTCCAGCAGCGCGTCCTCCTGCTGGGCATCGTCGGGGCGCTGGTCCTGCGCGGCGTCTTCATCGCGCTCGGCGCGGCCGTCCTGGCGAACCTGAGCTGGGCGTTCCTGCTCTTCGGCGGCATCCTCCTGGCGACGGCGGTCAAGATCCTCCTCGACCAGGTCCGCGGCAACGGGCACGACGTCGACGTCTCGCAGATGCGCTCGGTCCGCCTGATCCGGCGCTTCATGCCCATCACCGACGACTACCGCGGCCCCCGCCTCTCCGTGCGGGAGAACGGGCGCCGCATGCTCACCCCGCTCGCGGTGGTGGTCGTGGCCGTCTTCGCCACCGACATCGTCTTCGCCGTGGACTCGGTCCCCGCCGTGTACGGCATCACGAGCGACCCGTACCTGGTGTTCGCGACGAACGCCTTCGCCCTGCTCGGCCTGCGCGCCCTGTACTTCGTGCTCCAGGGCGCCCTGAGCAAGCTGGTCCACCTCGGCTACGGCCTCGCGACGATCCTCGCGTTCATCGGCGTCAAGCTGGTGCTGCACTGGGCGCACGGCGTCTGGCCCGGCGTCCCGGAGATCCCGACCCTCGCGTCGCTGGGCGTGATCGTCGGTGTGCTCGCCGTCGTCACCATGACGAGCCTCTGGGCCACCCGGAACGCGGACGAGGACTCCGCCCACGCGGACGGCTCCGCCCACGCGGTCGAGCACCTGCCGCAGGACGGCGCCGAGGCCGAGGGCGGCCGCAGCGACGAGGCCCGGGCCGACGAGACGCAGGACGCACCCGCGCGCGACCGGCGGTAGCACCGGCGACAGAGCGGTACCGCACGGCGAACCGGGCGTGGCACGCGACGTGCCACGCCCGGTTCGCCGTTCAGCGGTGCCGTGGCCCCCCGGACGCCGCACGGCTCCGCCGCGACCGGCCGTTCCCCGCCTCCGGGCCCGTCGCCCCGGCCCGCCCGGCGTCCCACACCCGCTCGATGCCCAGGCCGCGCAGGTCGACGTCGGTCACGGTGACCCCGTCCGGCCCGATCCAGCGTTCCGGCTGGAAGTGGTCGTCCGTCGCGGCGTCCCAGCGCCGCATGAACGGCGTGCCGCTGGCGGTGATGACGACCGACCCGTACGCCGCCGGGAGCGGCTCCGTGGGCAGGTGGACCAGCGTGTACGTCCCCACCAGGTCCGACGCGCTCACCGAGGCCACGCTGTACCAGTTGCCGTCGGTGTCCCGCTGGACCGCGTACCCGCTGGCGTCGAGGACCACGGCGAGGGGCGGCAGGTCGGCGTCCCGGAGATCCTGACTGGTCCGGTAGACGGTGCCGACCTGGGCTGCCTGGCTCATCGGGTGCTCTCCTCGTCGCGGTATGGGTCGTTATCACCCCATCCAAGCGGAAAGTGCGCGATTCGGCTGGCCCAAGCGCGCCCAAGCCCGAGGAAGACCGCCGGCTCAGTCGAGCCGGACGGCGAGCGCCGTCCGCGCGTCGGTGAACCCGGCGCGCAGCAGGGCACGGAGCTCCGCCCGGGTCGCCGTGCGCTCGGCTCCGGGCCGGGACGCCCAGGTGTCGAGGGCGGCCCGGTGGACCGCGATGGCGGCCGCGCAGACGACCCGCGCCACCAGGTCGGCGTCCGGGCGTCCGGCCAGCCGGCCGGTGACGGCGTCGAGCACCTGGCGGGTGAAGCGTTCGCAGGTCAGGTACGCCGCGGCATCGATGGCCGGGGTGGTGGCGCTCAGCCGGGTGCTGAGCACCGCGAGCCGCTCCCACCCGTCGGGCATGCGCTCGACGACGTCGCCGAGCGCCTCCCCCACCACGTCGAGGAGGAGCCCACGCCGGTCCAGCACGCCGTCCAGGTCGGCGATCAGGGTGCGCCAGACGTCGTTCAGCGGGGTGAGCGCGAGGTCCTCCTTGCCCGCGAAGTAGCGGAAGAAGGTGCGCTTGGACACCTCGGCCTCGTCGCACAGCCGGTCGACCGTCACGCCGTCGTAGCCCAGCTCCGCGAACGCGGGGAGCGCGACCTCGACGAGGCGCTGCCGGTTGCGCGCGATGCGCCGGGTCCTGAGCGTCCCGCTCACCCGCCTGTCGTCCGACCCTCCGCCATCGACCATGTGGCCATCCTAGCAAACTGGCACTCAGTGGCAGTTGGCATACAGTAGCGCCATGCTCGCATGGACCGTCGATCACTCGTCCCCGTCCCGGCTCACCCTGCGCGAGGTACCGGAACCCGCACCGGGCCCGCACGACGCCGTCGTCCGGGTCCAGGCCTTCGCACCGAACCACGGTGACGTGGAGGGCCTGGCCGGCCTGCCCGACGGGTTCGTCCCGGGCTGGGACGCCGCGGGTGTCGTCGTGGCGGAGGCGGCCGACGGCACCGGTCCCCGGCTCGGGCAGACCGTCGTCTCGCTGGGCAGCCACGGCGCCTGGGCCGAGCTGCGCCTCGTCACCGCCGAGTCGGCCGGGCTTGCGCCCGAGGGGTCCGACCCCCACGCCATGAGCGCCGTCCCCGTCGCGGGCACGAGCGCCCTGCGCGGGCTGCGGCGGCTCGGCTCCGTGCTCGGCAAGCGGGTCCTCGTCCTGGGCGGCAGCAGCGCGGTCGGCCTGTTCGCCGTCCAGCTCGCGGCCCGCAGCGGCGCGCACGTCGTGGCCACCACCCGGGACCCCGGCGCGCGGGAGCTGCTGCTCCGGCTCGGGGCGCGCGACGTCGTTCGGGCACCGGACGACCTCGACGGGGAGGTGGCCGGCGTGATCGACCTGCTGGGCGGGTCGCACCTCGTGCGGGCCTTCGCACGCCTGGCGCCGGGCGGGACGCTCGTCGCCCTAGGACACGCCGCGGGCGAGGAGGAGCGGTTCGGGTACGGCGCACTGTTCGGCGACAGCAACCAGCACGACCGCACGCTGACGACGTTCTTCCTCGGCGCCGAGACCGGCATCGGCCCGGACATGTCCTGGCTGGCCACCGAGATCCACGAGGGACGGCTCGATCCCGTCGTGTCAGCGGTACGGCCGTGGCGCGAGCTGACCGAGGCGTTCGCGCCGGGGTCCCGGCGCGGACCGGGCAAGACGGTGCTGTCGGTCGGCTGAGCGGGCGACGGAGCGGTGGCCGGGCCGGCTCCGACGGCGCGTGCGAACCGGGCTCGTCCGGCTCACGATGGCCCGCTCAGTGTGACCCGCTCACCGTGACCTGCTCAAAGCGAACCACTCAAAGCGAACCACTCAAAGCGAACCACTCAAAGCGAACCGCTCAAAGCGAACCACTCATAGTGAACCGCTCATGAGGCCCGGCTCACGTCCCGCTCGTGTCGAGGTCGGTGCCGTGGCCCGGCACGAGCAGCGGTATCCCGTCGTACCCGCGCGCGTCGTGGGCAGGGACGATCCGCATGTGACGCGAGAGCGCGGTCACCCGCGCGAGGTCCCGGCGGATCTGCGCCGGGTCGCTGTCGGCGAGCAGGCGCATCAGGAGCGGCCGCCGGACGCCACGCGTGATCCCGTCGAGCTGCCAGGCGAGGTCACCGATGAAGGCGTAGCGCTCGTCGGGGCGCACCGTCACGACGATCACCACCGACCCTGTGGTGTGGCCGGGTGCCGGCAGGATGACGACCGAGCCGTCCCCGTGCAGGTCGTGGCTGGCCGGAAACCCCAGGTGCGCGGGACCGTCGAGGTCGTACGTCCGGAGGCGACCGCCTGCGGCGACCCGCCGGAACACGCGGTCGCCGCGCTGACGGTCCGCGTACCGCAGCTCCTCCTCGGTCACGAGCACCGGCACGTCGAGCGAGTCCAGCCCGCTGACGTGGTCCCAGTGGGAGTGGGTCAGGATCACCCCGATCACCCGGGCGCGGTCGTAGCCGGCGGCGTCCAGCTGCTCGCTCACCGTCGGGCCGAGGCTGTGCGGCGAACGCCGGAACGCGGGCAGCATCCGGATGTGTTCCTCGGCCTGCGCACCGAACCCGGCGTCGATGAGCACGTCGCCCGCGGGGTGCTGCACCAGCACCGCCGTGGCGGCGAACTGACGCCGGTCCCGGAACGAGCCGCCCTGGAAGGCCAGGGCGGCCGGGGTCTCGTACGTGCCGGTGGGGAGCTGGAAGATCCTCACGCCCCGCGGCGGGCCCGCGGCCGCGAGGGCGCGCGCACGATCCACGCCACTATTGGTCACGCCGCACAGTATTGAACGAGTTGTACAACAGTGTCAACGGAGTTCAGCAGCTCGTAGGATCGGGGCCATGCCGAGCGAACCCGCAGAAGTGCTGGACCCTCGCGTCGCACGGACCCGGCGTGACGTCGTCGGCGCGACCAGCACGTTGCTGCTGGAGGAAGGGTGGGACGCGGTCACGCACGCCGAGGTGGCGCGCCGCGCCGGCTACTCCAAGGCCACGGTCTACGCCCACTGGCCCACGCGGCTCGACCTGATCCGCGCCTCGATCGAGCAGATCTGCGACGTCGCGGACCACCCGGCGGCCACCGGCGACCTGCGGGCCGACCTCCGTGCCGCACTCGCGGACTTCGCCGACGACCTCACCCGCGGCCACCTCGACCGGCTCCTGGGGGGTGTCGTCGAGCGGGCGCACGGCAACGAGGTGGTCCGGGGCCTGCGCACACGCCTGTACGAGACGGGGACCAGCGGGATGCGTGCGGTCCTGGCGGCCCACGTCGCACGACGTGACGTCGAGCCCACGCTCGCGCTCCTGACGGGAGCGGTCCTCGTTCTGGTCACGTTCGAGGGCAGGCCCGCGACCACCGCCGTGCTCGACGACCTCGTCGACCGGGCGCTGGCCGCCACCACGCCGCGCAGCGCCGGCTAGCCGGCGTCACCGTCCGGGTCGTAGGCGTCGAGGAGCTCCTGCCCGTGCTCGTCGCTCCACGCGTAGACCGTGGAGAGCAGGTCGAGCAGGCCACGGCCGAGGGAGGTGAGCTCGTAGGTCACCGCACGTCCCGTGGGCGTCCGGCTCACGAACCCGTCGCGCTCCAGGTTGCGCAGCGACCGGGTGAGCTCCTTGGCGGTGGTGCGGTACAGCGGGACACGCAGCTCGGAGAACCGGTGCGGACCGTCCTGCAGACAGCGCAGCACCATCGGCGCCCACTTGTCCTTCATCCGAAGCGGCTGCATCGGCGACGGGCAGATTTCGTCGAACATGTCGACAGCCAACCCTGACATAGCACAAGCGTAGGTTCCCGATCGGGAACCTGGTCGGTTCCTAGGGTGACGAATCACGCGGACGGGCCATGGCGTCGGACGCCGTGGCCCGCCGGCACACCACCTCACATCACCCCAGGGAGCTCTCATGAACTACGACGACCTGTCCGGCCTGCGGGTCGCGATCTCGGACGGCCTTGCGACCGTGACGCTGGACCACCCCCCGCTCAACCTGATGGACGGCACCCTGCTGCCGTCGCTGCGCGGGTTCGTGCACCGGGCCCGGAGCGACGAGAGCATCCGCGTCATCGTGTTCGACAGCGCCGACCCCGAGTTCTTCAGCGCCCACGGAGACATGGGCTACCTCACCGACCCGGAGGCCCTGCCGGCCGCGACCCGCGCCGCGATCGCCGCAGCGCCGGGCGCACCCGTCCCGGACGGCATGAACATCCTGCAGGTCCTGAGCGAAGAGGTGCGCAGCCTGCCTCAGGTCACCATCGGCAAGCTGTCCGGCTTCGCACGAGGAGCCGGCAACGAGTTCCTCATGTCCCTCGACATGCGGTTCGCCGCGATCGGCAGATCAGGTCAGTCCCAGACCGAGGCCATCATGGGCATCCTTCCCGGGGGCGGCGGGACCGTGCACATGACCCGCCTGACCGGGCGCGCCCGTGCCCTCGAGCTGATCCTGGGCGGCGAGCTCGTCGGTGCCGAGCTGGCGGAGCGCTACGGCCTGGTGAACCGCGCCCTGCCCGCTGCGGAGCTGGACTCCTTCGTCAGCGACCTCGCGGTACGGATCGCGCGACTGCGGCCAGAGGTCGTCTCCGCCGTCAAGGCCGCCGTGAACACGGTGGCCGGGGAGATCCCGCGTGCGGCGTACGCGGTCGAGAACGACGGGCTGACGGCGACGATCGGGCCGGAGGTCACACAGCGGGCTCACGCGCTGCTGGCCGCGGGCATCCAGACCCGTGCGGGCGAGCTCCACCACGAGCGGATCGTCAACTCCCTCTGAGCCGGGTTCGTCCGGCCTGACCACGGGCCACCGTCGACCGGCGTCAGCGACGCATGGTCGCGGTGGCCCGCTCGCACAGGACGCTGCGCCGTCGGGCGAAGGCGCCTAGTGCGTCGGGACGAGCGTGCGCAGCTCGTCGAGCATCTCGATCTGGACGTTCACCGGCTCCGACGACGGGAAGGCGAACGTGACGCCGTCGACCCCCCGGCCCCGGAGCTTCTCGATGTCCTCGGCGAGCTGCTTCGGCGCACCACCGAGGAAGGGGCGGTCCCCGCCCATCGGTGCTGCGGTCATCGGGGTGTTCGACTGGGCGATCACCATGAGGGCGGACGGGTCCCGGTCGAGTCGCTCCGCACCCTGCCGGAACCTGGCGGCCTGCGCCGTCACGGCGCCCAGGGACAAGGCCACGGGCGTGATGCCGTCCGCGATACGGGCCGCGCGATCGATCCCGGCATCGGTGAAGGCTCCGATGATGACGGGGATGCTGCCGCGCACCGGCTTGGGGTTGATCTCCGAGGCCTCGATCGAGTAGAAGCGGCCGTCGTACTCGACCGGGTCAGGGCCCCAGACGGCGCGGACCGCCGCCACCATGTCGTCGAGACCGGACCCGCGACGCTTCCAGGGCACGTTGGCCGTCGCGAACTCCTGAGGGATCGAGCCCTGCCCGAACCCGGCGATGACGCGGCCTCCGCTGAACTGGTCGAGCGTCGCCAGGCGGCGGGCCAGCATCACCGGCGTGTGCAGCAGCGCGCTGAGGATGCTGGTCCCCAGGGTGATGCGGCTGGTGAGCGCGGCGACGTGGCTCAGGGTCTGCAGGGGCTCGTAGGTGGTGTGATAGACCTCGGGCGCCCGCTCGAGCGTGCCGTCGGGGCCCGGCCAGATCGGCGCCATCGGGCGCAGCAGACGTTCGTAGGTCCAGAGCGAGTCGTATCCCAGGCGCTCGGCGGCCTGCGCCATGGCGGTGATGGTGGCGGGCGACGCGTACGGCCCCGAGACGGGCAGCATGATTCCTAGCTTCACGAGGTCTTCCTCTTTCTGCTGAGAGGCGTCGATCGTAGGTTCACTTCAAACTTGAAGTCAAGCATGAAGTGTCAGGACGCACCTGTGCTCCGACCGGACGACCTCGACGGTTACAGCGTGGCGCGCTCGGCACCGGGCGGCCAGGAGCGCCCGGGCTCCACCTGAGCGGCGACCTGGCGGCCGATGTCGCGCAGCTGGGTCACCTGGTCCGCGCCCAGCGCGTCGAACACGCACCGGCGCACGTTCTCGACATGACCGGGGGCAGCCTGCTCCACCACGGCCATCCCGGCCTCCGTGAGCATCGCCTCGGTGATGCGGCCGTTCTCGGGAGCAGGCTCACGGACGAGCAAGCCGCGCTGCTCGAGACGCTTGGCCACATTGGACAGCCTGGACAGGGACCCGTTGGCGAACTCCGCGAGGGCGGTCATCGTCATGCGCCGCCCCGGCGACATGGACAGGGAGGCAAGGACGACGTACTCGAAGAAGGTGATGCCGCTGTCCCGCTGCAGCTGCGCGTCGATCGCCCCCGGAAGCTTGGTCATCAACCAGCACAGGGACATCCAGGCGTCGTTCTCGTCAGGCGAGAGCCACCGCACTTCGTTCGGGCCGACCACGGCTCACAGGCTACCTGCTGGTCACCTGCCGAGCGGGCGGCGTCGACCCGCCGCAGCAAAAAACAGCCGGACCTACGATCCGTAGGTCCGGCTGTCCTCGATGCCTAGCGACATCTCATGTGTAGCGGGGGCAGGATTTGAACCTGCGACCTCTGGGTTATGAGCCCAGCGAGCTACCGAGCTGCTCCACCCCGCGTCGGTGATCCCTACTCTACGCACCCCGAGCGCCGGTATGCAAACCGGGCCGGGTCGTCGAGACGCAGGTCACAGGCGATCGAACCGTTCCGGTCGTGGAACGATCGACCCCATGACGACGGAGCTGAGCGACACCACCCAGACCGCCGACCACATCGCCCACCTCACGGACCAGCTCGCCGCCCTCCCGCACCTGCGACCGGACCCGCGCACGGACGCCTTGTTCAGCGACCTCGTGCACACGGTGCTCGCCGCGCCCGAGGGCCAGGCCCGCGACATCCTGGCGCACGAGGAGATCAGCCGTCGCAGAGCCGCCGTCCGCGACCTGTCCGCACGCGGTGAGACCGCCCTGGAGCACGCGTGGGCGGAACGCATCGTCGCCGCGCCGGATCCCGGAAGCACCTTGACGTCGTTCCCCTACCTCGACAACTACCAGCGGCTCACCGCCCTCGAGGTCGGGCTGCTCACGAGCTCGGGCGGCACCCCGGCGACCGTGGCCGTCGTCGGCTGCGGCCCCCTCCCCCTCAGCACGCTCGGGTACGCCGGCGCACTCGGTTGCCCTGTCGTCGGCCTGGACCGGGACCTCGCCGCGGTCGTCCTGGCCCGGCAGGTCGGCGACCGGGTGGGCCCGCCGGGCGTCCGGTTCGAGCAGGCCGACGCCGCCGACGCCGACCTCACCGGCTACGACGCCGTGGTGCTCGCGGCGCTGGTCGGCGAGACGCCGTCGGCCAAGGCCGGGATCCTGCGGCGGATGGCGGGCGCCATGCGGCCCGGTGCCCTGCTCCTGGCGCGCAGCGCGCGCGGGCTGCGCACCCTCCTGTACCCGCCGGTGGACGTCGGAGCGATGCCGGGCTTCGAGGTGCTGGAGGTCGTGCACCCCACCGACGACGTCATCAACTCCGTGGTGGTGGCCCGGCGGCTCCCGTAAAGCAGTCAGACCTGCAGGTCACCGGAGTGACCTGCAGGTCTGACAGGTTGTGCTGCGAAGGATCAGCCCTGCTGCTGGGCCTCCTCGGCGGCTATCGCGTCCTCCAGGGCCTTCTGCAGGCGGTCCTGCGCCTCGCCGTACGCGGCCCAGTCACCGGCACGCTGCGCGGCGTCCGAGTCCGCCAGGGCGTCGGCAGCCTCCTGCAGGGCGGCGTCCAGGTCACCGGTGGGCGCGGTGCCAGGCTCCTCGGTGGCGCCGTCGGTGGGCTCCGTGGACGGCTCCGTCGAGGGTTCCGTCGTCGGGTCGGTACCCGTCTCGCCGTCCGGCGGCGCGACCGGTGCCTCGTCCTCGGCTGTGCCGGCGTCCCCGGCCTGCGCACCCGAGTCGCCGCCGAACACCTGGTCCAGCGCCTCGTCGAGCGTGTCGGCGAAGCCGATGTCGTCACCGAAGGACACCAGCACCTTGCGCAGCAGCGGGAACTGCGTGCCACCGGTCGACTGGATGTAGACGGGCTGCACGTACAGCAGGCCGCCACCGACCGGCAGCGTGAGCTGGTTGCCGCGCCGCACCGTGGACGCACCGATCTGCAGGATGTTCAGCTGCTCGGAGATCGTCGGGTTCGAGTCGAAGTTGTTCTGCACCTGGCCAGGGCCGGGCACGGTCGTGTCCCGGGGTAGCTCGAGCAGGCGTAGCTTGCCGTAGTCCTCGGACTTGGTGCCCGCCTCGTTCCCGGCGTCGGCATCCACCGCGAGGAACCCGGTGAGCACCTCACGGTCGGTGTTACCGCCCGGGATGAAGGTCGAGGTCAGCGAGAACGTGGACTCGTCCTGGCCCGGCATCTGCAGCGTCAGGTAGTACGGCGGCTGCAGCGGCGCGGGGGTGGTCTCCGACGTCGGGTCGGTCGGGTTGTTCCAGAAGTCCTGACCCGAGAAGAACTCGGCCGAGTCCGTCACGTGGTACTGGCTGAGCAGCGTGCGCTGCACCTTGAACAGGTCCTCCGGGTACCGCAGGTGGCTCATCAGGTCGCCGGAGATCTCGTCCATCGGCTTGACCGACGCCGGGAAGATGTTGGTCCAGGCCTTGAGGATCGGGTCCTGGTCGTCCCACGCGTAGAGGTCGACCGAGCCGTCGTAGGCGTCGACGGTCGCCTTCACCGAGTTGCGGATGTAGTTGACCTCCTCGGGCAGCACGACGGCGCCGCCCTGCTGCTGCGTGAGGGTGTCCGCGACGGCCTCGTCCAGCGGCGTGGACGTCGAGTACGGGACGGCGTCGCTGGTGGTGTACGCGTCGACGATCCACTTCACGCGGCCGTCCACGACCGCCGGGTAGACCCGGTTGTCGAGGGTGAGCCACGGCGCGACCTTGCTGACGCGCTGCTGCGGGTCACGGTCGTAGAGGATCTGCGACTCGCTCGTCACGCGGTCCGAGAACAGGATCTGCTCCTCGCCGAACTTCAGCGCGTACAGCAGCTTGCTGCCGAACGAGCCGACGTCCGGTCCGGCGTCGCCGGTGAAGGTCGTGTTGACCTGGCCGCCGTCGTCCGCGTCGTCCGCCTGGTAGTCGAGCTCCCACGGCTCGGTGCCCTCCGGGGCGCCGACGATCGAGTACGTCTGGGTGCTCGGGCTGAAGTAGATGCGCGGCTCGTACTCGCCCTCCATGTCGCTGATCGCGCCCTGCGACGGGATGCCGCCCTCGAAGAACGCCGGGCGGCCGTCCGGTCCCGGCTGGTTGCCGTACGCGGCCACCACGCCGTAACCGTGCGTGTACACGGTGTGGTCGTTGACCCAGTTGCGCTGGTCCTGGCCCAGCCCGTCGAGGTTCAGCTCGCGCACCGCGATCACGGTGTCCCGCGACTCGCCGTCGATCTCGTACTTGTCGACCGACAGGGAGTCGTTGAAGTTGTAGTACTGCTTGTTCTGCTGGAGCTGGCGGAACGACGGCGACACGATCTGCGGGTCGAGCAGGCGGATCGACGCGGCGGTGTCGGCGTCGGCGCGCAGGGCGCCCTCCTCCGCCTGGGTCGTCGCGTCGTACTGTTCCTTCTCGATGTCCTCGATGCCGAACGCCGAGAGCGTCGCGTCGATGTTGCGCTGGATGTACTCGCTCTCCAGCTCCTGCGCGTTCGGGTTCACCTGGAACCGCTGCACGACGGCCGGGTAGATGCCGCCGATCGCGATGGCGGACACCACCATGAGCCCGACGCCGATCGCCGGCAGGCGCCAGTCACCACGGAACGCCGTGACGACGAACAGCGCGGCCACGAAGATGGCGACGACGGTGAGGATGCCCTTGGCGGGGATCACCGCGTGCACGTCGGAGTACGAGGCGCCGTCGAACCGGTCGCCCGCGTTGGTCAGGATCGAGTACCGGTCGAGCCAGTAGTTGGCGGCGATCAGGAGCAGGAGCACCGCACCGACGACGGCCAGGTGCACGCGCGCCGCGGTGGTGGTGCGGGGGCCGCCGGCCGCCGCCGGGCCCACCCGCAGGCCGCCGTACAGGTAGTGCGTGATCACGCCGGCGATGCCCGCGATGACCACCACCGAGATGAGGAACCCGACCGTGAACCGCAGCGCGGGCAGCATGAAGACGAAGAACCCGAGGTCCATGCCGAACTGCGGGTCGTTCTCGCCGAAGGGCTCACCGTTGAACGCGAGGAGCACGGTGCGCCACTGCGCCGACGCCGCGACGCCCGCGAAGAAGCCGACCAGGACCGGCGCGGCGATCATCACGACCCGGCGCAGCGGCTCGACGGCCTCGCGGTACTGGTCGAGCGTCGCCTGCTCGGGCGTGCTCGGGGCGTAGATAGGCCGGGACCGGTACGCCGCGGTGAACGACCAGAACACCGCCCCGCCCATGATCAGGAAGCCCGCGGCGAACAGCGCCGCGCGCATGCCCCACTCGGTCCAGATCACCGAGGAGAACCCGAGCTGCGTGAACCACATCACCTCGGTCCAGAACTGGGCCAGGAGGAGCAGGGCCGCGATCAGGACCGCGACCGCGACGACCGCCACCCCCAGCGGACTGCGTCGTCGGGCTCGAGGGGCGCCGCCGCCGGATGGGCGGCGCGGTGCTGCGGCGAAGGACACGACTGCGTTACCTCACGTCATCAATGGTTGGGCCGTACCCAGGTGGAACGGCCGGGCGGTGCTCAAGGTTCCCAGCACAAGGTTCCCACATCCTCCAGATGTACAACACACGGTCAACAGGTCGGCATACGCGCCGGCGTCAGGGGCACGTCGGCAGGTCGGCGCCGTGACCGCGCCCGATCTGCTCGACGGCGTCGCGCGCCTCGGCCAGCGTCGAGACCTTGACCACGTGCAGCCCGTCGGGCACGTTGCCGACCACCTGGTCGCAGTTGTCCGCGGGGGCGAGGAACCAGTCGGCCTTGTCCCGCACGGCGCCGTACAGCTTCTGCTCGATGCCGCCGATCGGCCCCACGGTGCCCTCGGGGCTCATCGTGCCGGTGCCCGCGATGATGTGTCCGTTCGCCTCGTCCTCGGCCGTCAGCCGGTCGATGATGCCGAGCGCGAACATCGTGCCGGCGCTCGGGCCGCCGATGTCCTCGATCTGGATCGAGACGTCGACGGGGAAGTCGTACCGCGGGTCGATGTAGACGCCGAGCACGGCACGCTGGCCGTTGCCCGAGGTCGTGACGTCGACGTCCATGGTGCGCTCGCCGCGCCGCACGCCGAGCGTGACCGTGCTGCCGGCCTCCGTCTCGGCGAGCCCGGTGATGAGGTCCGCGTAGGTGCCGACGGGCTCGCCCTGGAACCGGGTGATGACGTCGCCCTCCTGGAGCTTGCCCGCGGCCCCCGAGCCCTCCTCCGTGCCCGCGACGTCCAGCACCGCGGGCACGTCGTAGCCCAGCTCGGTCAGGGCCGCAGCCGTCGCGGACTCCTGCGACGAGACCATCTCCGCCTGGCTGACCTCCCGCTGCTCCTCCTTGGTGGTCGCCTCGGGGAAGATCGCCTCCACGGGCAGCACCGAGCGCCGCGGGTCGAGCCAGCCCTGGATCACCTGCCCGGACATCACCGGGTAGCCCGGACCGCCCAGCACGGACACGGTCGTCAGGAGCAGCTCCCCCGACGACTCGTAGGTGCGCGCGCCCTCGATCTCGATCAGGCCCTTGGCGAGCGTGTCCTCCGTGGGGCCGGGCGACCGCATCGCGTACGGCGTGGGCAGCACGAGCGCCACCGCGGCCAGGACCGCGGTGGCCAGCAGGGACACACCCAACGTGACGGTGCGACGGGTGACCGGCGCGACCTCGGGCGGCAGGTCCTCGAACGGTGCCGGCTCGGGCTGCGGGGTGGGCTGGCGGTCACGCATGTCGGTCACCGCCCCATCATTCCGCACTTGGCTGAGGGTTCCATGAACCTGGGCGCGAACCCGGCCCGACGGCGGCCCCCGGCACCTGTTCCCATGACGCCACCACTACGCCTCCGGGCAAAGAATTTCCACTTGAACGGTGTGTTATACCCCACGGGACGCCGATAACACGCTACGGTCGTTCCGTGGCCCACGACGCCCTGACGTCCGTGGAGGTGCGCCGGAGCCGCCGTCGCACCGCCACGGTGAGCGCATATCGCGACGGTGGACGGACCATCGTCGCGATTCCCGCGCGCTTCTCTCGGGCGCAGGAACGGGAGTGGGTGGCCAAGATGGTGGCTCGGCTGGAGGACAAGGAGCGGCGCCGCCGCCCGTCCGACCAGGAGCTCATGGACCGGGCCTGCGAGCTGTCGACCAAGTACCTCGACGGCCGGGCGCGGCCGTCCAGCGTGCGGTGGTCGGCGAACCAGGGCCGGCGCTGGGGGTCGTGCACGCTGCTGGACGGCTCGATCCGGATCTCCACCCGCGTGCAGGGCATGCCGTCGTGGGTGCTCGACTACGTGCTGCTGCACGAGCTGGCGCACCTGCTGCACGCCGGCCACGGCCCGGAGTTCTGGAAGATCCTGGAGGTCTACCCCCGGACCGACCGGGCGCGCGGGTTCCTGGAGGGTGCCTCGCACGCACAGGACGAACCGGGGCTACCCACCAGCGACGACGGCGACGACGCCTGAACGCCGGACGGGCCGGGCGGGACTACCTGGTCTCGCCGTCCGCGTCGTCCCGCGGTTCGTCGGCCGGGCCGTCGTCCGCCTGGTCGTCGCGGGCACCCTGGTCGCCGGCCCCCTGGTCGTCGGCAGGGCGGGCATCGCCGGCCGGGCGGGGCTCGGCCGCCTCCTCGTCGCCGAAGATCTCCCGCAGCGCCGCGTCGACGTCCGCGTGCTCGTTCTCGGCCGCCTCGCGGCGCACCAGGTAACCCGACGGGTCGTCCAGGTCCTGGGTGCCGGGCAGCAGGTCGGGGTGGTCCCAGACCGCGTCACGGCCCGCGCTGCCCTGCGCCCGGGCCACGATCGAGAACAGCGTCGCGGCGTCGCGCGACCGGCGCGGCCGCAGCTCCAGGCCGACGAGGGTGGAGAACGTCTGCTCGGCCGGGCCCCCGGCCGCGCGACGACGCCGGATCATCTCGCGCAGCGGCACGGCGTGCGGCAGGTGCGGCAGCGTGGCGACGGCCGTCACCTCGTCCACCCAGCCCTCCACCAGCGCGAGCGTGGTCTCCAGGTTGAGCAGCACGGCCTTCTGCTCGTCCGTGTTCTGCAGGCCGAAGACGCCCCCCGACAGCGCGCTGCGCAGCGCGTCGGAGTCGGCGAGGTCGATGTCGCGCACCTGCGCCTCGAGCGCGTCGAGGTCGATGGTGATGCCGCGCGCGTACCGCTCCACGATGGACAGCAGGTGCGAACGCAGCCACGGGACGTGCGTGAACAGCCGCGCGTGTGCCGCCTCGCGGACCGCCAGGAACTGCCGGACCTCCTCCAGCGGGGCGTCCAGGCCGTCGGCGAACGCCGCCACGTTCGTGGGCAGCAGCACGGTGTCGGGGCTGTCGAGCAGCGGCAGGCCGACGTCGGTGGCGCCGAAGACCTCGCGCGACAGAGTGCCGGCGGCCTGGCCGACCTGCATGCCGAACACCGCGGAGCCCAGCCGGCGCATCATCTGGGTGGGATCGATCGATCCCCCCAGACCGTGCAGCACGCCGGCGGGCATGCCCGGCACCGCCTCGCCGTCGTCGACCCCCTCCGGGAGCTGGTCGCGCAGCACCGTGGCCAGGGCCTCCGAGACCGACGAGGCCACGGGCGCCGCGAGCTCGTTCCACACCGGGAGCGTGGCCTCGACCCACTCGGACCGGTTCCACGCGCGCCGGGTGCCGCCCGCGGGCGGCAGGTCGGTGACGGCGTCGAGCCAGAGCTCGGCGACCGCGAGGGCGTCGGTCGCGTCCTTGGCCTGCTTGCCCGTCAGCGACGGGTCGCCCTCGCTGACGGCCACCTGCCGCGCGACGTCGTGCGCGACGTCCGCGTTGACAGGTCCGGTGCCCTCCGCGGAGAGCATCTTCTGCACCTGGGCGAGCGCGTACTGCATCATCACGGGGTCGGGCGGGCCACCGAGGGCGGTCGGATCGATGCCCCGCTCCCGCATCTCGGCCATCACTTCGTCTGCGCCGTCGCCGAGCATGGAGCGCAGCATCTCCTCCCATGACTGGGGGGAATCGCCGGGCTGGTGCTGGTCGCTCATAAGGTCACCGTAACCGGGCGGGCAAGTGGTGCGCCGTGCTTTCGGCTCTGGGCGCACTCGGGAACTCCTGGGCCACCTGACGCGCTGAAGATACCTCTGGACCTGTGGACGGCGGTCCGGAGCAGGTTCCGCCGTCGGGCATGGTTGTCGGCATGAACCGCGCTCCCCTGCTCCGGCTGCGGCCCGGCACGCCCGTGCTCAGCCGTGGCGGCGGGCAGGTCCAGTGCGGTTCCGACCCGCGCTGGTCGTTCGTCCTGTCGGGGCTCACCCCGGCCGAGGAGACGTGGCTCGGCGAGGTCGCCGAACGGCGGCACGTCACGCTCGAGCAGGCGGCCGCGCGTTGCGGTGTGCCGGTCGAGCGGCGGGACGAGATCATGTCCGTCCTGGTCCGCGCGGGCGTGCTGGTCCCCGTCGCGGGGACGGTGGGCGCGGTGACGGCACCCGCCGACGGGGCGGCGGACGCGACGGTGCTCGGCATGCTGCGACCGGACGGCGCGGGCCTGGCCACGCTCGCGGACCGGGCCCGGCAGACGGTCGGCCTGATGGGCCTGGGCCGGCTGGGCACCAGCGTGGCGCAGCACCTCGCGACGGCGGGGACGGGCCGCCTGGTGCTGCACGACCCGCTGCCGGTGCAGGTCACCGATCTCGGGCTGGGCGGGCTGCGGCCGGCCGACGTCGGCCAGGTCCGGCACGACGCCGTCCGCTCGCTCCTGGCCCGGCGCTCCCCGCGCACCCGGGCACACGTGGACGACGGCGGGCTCGACCTCACGGAGCTGGACCTCGTGGTGGTGGTCGAGCCGCACGCCGCGCACCCGGCGCGCTACCAGCGGCTGCTGGGTCTCGGGGTGCCGCACCTGCCCGTGGTGGTGCGGGAGGCCGACGTCGTGGTCGGTCCGCTCGTCCGGCCGGGCCGGTCGGCGTGCGTGGCGTGCGTGGACCTCGCACGCGCCGACGCCGACCGGGAGTGGCCGGCACTGGCCGCCCAGCTCCGTGAGACCACGGAGCCGACGCACGAGGCCACGCTCGCTGCCCTGGCAGCGGCGACGGCCGCCGGCCAGGTGCTCGCCCAGCTGGACGGGCACCGGCCGGCGGCCGTCGGTGCGTGCCTGGAGATCTCTCTCCCGGCAGGACTACCCCGAGCTCACCAGGTGGACCCGCACCCGCGCTGCGGGTGCGTGGTCCTTCCCTCCTGAAGGATCAGGCGGCGACGTTCTCCGACTTGCGGGGCCGGCCACGGCCACGCTTGCGGGCCACGACGACGCCGTCGACGAAGACCTCGCCGCCCCAGACGCCCCAGGGCTCGTTCCGCTCGAGGGCGCCGGCGAGGCAGCCCTCGATGAGGGGGCAGGTGCGGCAGAGAGCCTTGGCCTGCTCCACCTGCGCGCTGTGCTCGGCGAACCACAGCTCCGGGTCGTTGGTACGGCACGGCAGCAGTGTGTCCATGAGCCGGTTGAACTCCGCCGAGTCCGAACCGGTCCCGCTCGTGGCGGGGTGTTGAGGCGGGTCCCAGGGGCCCGAGCCGCCCTGGGGAAGAGTGTCGAGGAGCGCAGTGAGGCGCACGGTTGTCTCCTGTGTCCTGTGTGATGAACGTCGTCGGTGAACGTCGGGTGGTACAGGACCCCGGGCTAGGTCTTTGCCGGTCCGGCCGCTGGTGGGCCGGTCTCCGGGCAAAAACTAAGGCCGCGGGTCCCAGATGGACTCCGCGGCCTGGATCTCTTCGGTCGTCTAGACCGGCGAGTCTCCTGGAGATGCGGAGTCGGGTGCGAGCGCGGACGGCTTGACGCCTCCGCGGTGAGTGCGCGCGCGGAAGGACAGAGCTGCGCCGTTGACCGGGGCAGGCTCGCTACCGAGCACATACCCGCACACGTGCAGATCCGTCTGCGGAATCATGTTCATCTCCAAGACACCCACCTCCTCACTCGAATCCGGGCCAGACCTCTCGGTCTCGCCCACTGCTGTCAGGGACATCTGAACACTATGCCGGGCCGCCGTGGCGGGCCAACTCTTTTTCGAACTTTTCTCGAGAAGTTTTTCGCGGGTCGCCGGACGCACCACGAAAGACCCCTCAGAGTACCGTCAGGAACCTGTCGCACCGGCCACGATCGCAAGGATCGCGGCGCCGTACCGGTCGATCTTCGCCGGACCGATGCCGTTCACGCGAGCGAGTTCGGCCGTGCCCGAAGGTCGGATCTCGGCGATGGCCGCCAGCGTGGCGTCCGTCAGCACGGTGTAGGCGGGCTTGTCGGTCTCGCGCGCCACCTCCAGCCGCCAGTCGCGCAGGGCGTCGAAGAGCGCGGTGTCGTGCTCACCGGTCAGCAGCGCGCGGGGCTGGGTCCTGGCCGTGGCACGGGACCGCGCCGCGCGCGGCTCGTCCGGCCACAGCCCGTCGAGGAACCGCGTGCGCTTCCGCGTGGGGCGCCCGCCCGGGTTCCGCGAGCGGGCGAAGGAGACCTCGAGGTGCTCGCGGGCCCGCGTGATGCCCACGTACAGCAGACGGCGCTCCTCGTGGACGGCGGCGTCGGTCTCCGCGAGCGAGATGGGCATGAGGCCCTCGCTCATGCCCGCGAGGAAGACCGCGTCCCACTCCAGGCCCTTGGCCGCGTGCAGCGAGGCGAGGGTGACGCCCTCGACCGTGGGCGCGTGCTGGGCGGAGGCGCGCTCGTCGAGCTCGGCCACGAGGCCGGCGACCGTCGCGGGGTTCTCGGGGGTCGCGGCGGCGGCCAGGTCGTCCGCGAGCGCGACGAGCGCCTGCATGGCGTCCCAGCGCTCACGGGCGGCGCCGCGCGCGGCAGGGGCCTGGTCGGCCCACCCGGCGGTCGCCAGGATGTCGCGCACCTGGTCCGGCATGGGCAGCTCCGGGTCGGCGGCCCGCGCCGCGCCGCGCAGCAGCACGATCGCGTCGCGCACCTCCTTGCGCTGGAAGAACCGCTCGCCGCCGCGCACCAGGTAGCCCACGCCGGCGTCGGCGAACGCGGCCTCGAAGGCCTCCGACTGGGCGTTGGTGCGGTACAGCACGGCGATCTCGCTGGGACGCACACGGCCCGACCCGATGAGCCGCGCGGCGCGCGCGGCGATGCCCTTGGCCTCGGCCTCGTCGTCGTCGTAGGCGTGGAAGGTGACCGGCGGGCCGGGCTTGCGCTGTGCGACGAGCTCCAGCGCCTGGTGCGCACCGCCCGCGCGGCCGGCGCGCTGGAGCACGGAGTTGGCCAGGTGCACCACCTGGGGCGTGGAGCGGTAGTCGCGGACCAGGCGGATCTCCTGGGCCTGCGGGTAGGTGCGCCGGAAGTCCAGGAGGTGGCGCGGGGTGGCACCCGTGAAGGAGTAGATGGTCTGCGACGGGTCGCCGACCACGCACAGCTCCGAGCGCCCGCCGAGCCACTGGTCGAGCACGAACTGCTGGAGCGGCGAGACGTCCTGGTACTCGTCCACGACGAAGTGCCGGTACTGCGAGCGGACCTCGTCGGCCACGACCTTGTGGCTGTTCAGCATGTCGCCGAGCATGAGGAGCACGTCCTCGAAGTCGATGACACCGCGTTCCGTCTTGACGTCCTCGTATGCGGTGATCAGGCGGGACACCGTCTGGGCGTCGTAGCCGGACGGCGCCTCGCGGCCGGCCGCCCGGGCAGCCTTCTCGTAGTCGTCGGCCAGCACGAGCGAGACCTTGGCCCACTCGACCTCGCTGCTCAGGTCGCGCACGGCCACCCGGTCCACGGAGAGGCCGAGCCGGCGTGCCGCCTCCGCGACGAGCTGCGCCTTGTACTCCTGCAGGCGCGGGGGCGCGCCGCCCACGACGCGCGGCCAGAAGTAGCTGAGCTGGCGCAGGGCCGCGGCGTGGAACGTGCGGGCCTGCACGCCCTGGACGCCGAGCTCGCGCAGGCGCGTGCGCATCTCCCCCGCGGCGCGCGCCGTGAAGGTCACGGCCAGCACGCCCGTCGGCTTGTAGGCGCCGATGCGGACGCCGTACGCGATGCGGTGCGTGATGGCGCGCGTCTTGCCGGTGCCCGCACCGGCAAGCACGACGACCGGGCCGTTGAGCGCGAGCGCCACCTCGCGCTGCTCGGGGTCGAGGGCGGTGAGGATCGCGTCGGGGCTCAGCGGTCCCGGATGGTTCGGGGTACCGGCGGAGTTGGTCTGGGTGAGCATCGTCTGCGATTCTCGCAGCAACCACTGACATGCCCACCGGCAAGGAGGACCGATGTCCGAGCTGACCGCGCAGGTTCCCGAGAGCGGCACCGTGCTGATGTACTCCACCACCTGGTGCGGGTACTGCCGCCGGCTGCGCACGCAGCTCGACTCGGCGGGCATCGGCTACACCGTCGTGGACATCGAGGAGCACCCCGAGGCGGCCGCCTTCGTGGAGCAGGTCAACGGCGGCAACCAGACCGTCCCGACGGTGGTGTACCCCGACGGTTCGGCCGCGACGAACCCGTCGCTGGTCGACGTGAGGCGGGCCCTGGCCGCCTGAGCCGCTAGCGGTCCGCGTCCCGGCCGAGCCACGCCGAGAACCGCGCGAGGGGCTCGTTGGCGCGCCGGTGCGACCGCACGAGCGTCCGCGTCACCTCCCGCGTGGTGGGGTGGCGGCGTGTCTGCTGCGGGGCGAGCCGCCGCGCCTTCTCCAGGCTCGCGAGCGCGCTGTCGGTCCGTCCCTGCCAGAGCTGCGCCCGGGCGACGTCCATGTGGTGGTGCCCGACCCGGATCGGCAGCCGGCGCAGCACGTCGCCGGAGAAGTGCACCTCGTCCGCGAGCTTGAGCGCCCGCGGGCCGTCCCCCGACTCGACGGCGGTCGCCACCGCATGGATCGCCACGTTGGTGCGCCCGAAGGCGAGGTTGCGCCAGTCGTTGTCGGTGTCCGGCCCGGTGTGTGCCGCGGCCTGCTCCGCCTCGGCGACGTGCGCCGCGGCCTCGTCCTCCCGGTTGGCCCGGGCGGCGAGGATGGCCGACCGCAGGTGGAGCGACCCCACCGCGCGCAGCGCTGCCGGATCCTCGCGCCGTCCGGGGTCGACGTCGTCGAGCGCCTGCCCGAGGATGCGCAGGCCGACGTCGTACTCGCCCAGGCGCATCAGGGACGTGGTGCGCACCCAGCTCGCGAACGCCTGCGCCACCGGGTCGCCCCAGTCCGCCGCGATCCCGGCGATGCGGTCCTCGACGATGGTGGAGAGGTCCTCGTAGCCGGACTGGTAGGTGACGGCGTGGGTGGCGTAGAACATGCCGAGCAACGCCTCGCACAGCAGGTCGCGCCGTTCCCCCTCGCTGTCCTGCAGTGCGGCGAACGTCTCGGTCAGCAGGGCCGGCAGGCGGTGCGCGACCTCGGAGTTGCGGTCGAGCTGGTAGAGGGTGGCGATCCGGGCGGCGTCGTCCACGAGCCCGGCCGGGTCGCGCGGGGCCACGCCCAGGTCCGTCGGCAGGTCCCAGTACGCCAGCGCGCGGCGCAGGTCGGGCATCGCGGAGTGGATGCGGTCGGGGTCCGGCCCCTCGCGGTCGTAGGGCTGGCCGGTGAGGGTCGTGACGTCGACGTGGAGCGCCCGGGCGAGCGCGGCGACCACCGGCTGCGAGGCGATCCGGGAGCCCTGCTCCAGCTTGCGCAGCAGCGACACGCTCACCCCGGCGTCGTGCGCCAGGGCGACCTGGGTGATGCCGCGCGCCTTGCGCTGCTGCGCGATCCGGGGGCCGATCGAGTCGTAGTCGGTCATCGCATCGTCCCTTGCTAGCCGGACAGCGGGCGAAATCACACCATACGGCCAGGTCGGGCGCGTCCGACAGGGCCATACCGCCCTCAGAAAATATGTGACACAAACTGTGTCAACTCGGGCATTCGTCGATCGTCACGCTGGTGCGTGGCGCACGGCAGCCGTCGTGCCACGAGGTGGACCACAGGGCGAAGGGTCGAGGGGCATGGGAACTGAGCGCGACACGAGGACGGTCCCGGCACCGGGCCGGGACGACGTCCGCGTCCTGCCGCACCTGGTGGCGCTCGACGTCGACGGGACCCTGGTCGGCCCGGACGACAGGATCCCGGCCGAGACGGTGGCCGCGCTGGAGCTGGTCCGCGCGAGCGGGCACCACGTGGTGCTCGCGACGGGCAGGTCGCTCGTGGGCATGCTGTCCGTCGCGCGTCGGCTCGGGCTGGCCCGCGGGTGGGCGGTCTGCTCGAACGGCGCGCTGACCGTCCGGCTGGACCCGGCGACGCCGTCGGGCTACGACGTGGTCGAGGTGCGCACGTTCGCCACCGGGCCCGTGATCGGCCGGGCGGTCGCGCTCGCCCCGGACGTCTTCGTCGCCGTCGAGGAGGTCGGCCGCGGCTGGCGGGTCAACCGCCGGTTCGCCCCGGGAGCGCTGAACGGGCCGCAGAGCCTGAGCCCCGGCAGCCAGCTCCGCGTCGAGCACGGCGCGCGGGTGGTGCTCCACGCCGACCGGATCGCCGACCACGTCACGCACCTGCGCGAGGCCGGCGTGACCGTGACGCCCGCGGGCGCCGACTGGGTCGACGTGACCGCGCACGGCACCGACAAGGCGTTCGGCCTGGGCCGGGTGCGCGACGCCCTCGGTGTGGCCGCCGAGCGCACCGTGGCGGTCGGCGACGGGGTCAACGACCTGCCCATGCTCGTCTGGGCGGCGCGCGGCGTGGCGATGGGCCACGCGCCCGGCAGCCTCCACGCCGTGGCCGACGAGATCACCGGCACCGTCGAGGAGCAGGGCGTCGTCCCCGTGCTGCACTCGCTCGTCCCGGCAGCGGCACGCCGGCCGGGGCTGTCGCCGCTGGCGGCACAGCTCGCCGCGGCCGTCCGTACCGTCGCGGGCGACGTCCCGCCGGGCAGCGGGCCGGACCCCGCCGTCGTCGTGCGCGTGTGGCACGGCGCGAGCCCGGACCTCGCCGGCTGCGAGGTGCACGCGCACCCGGCCGACGGACCGGTCCGGCGGGTGCCGGTCCCGGCGGGCCGCGCGTCCACGATGCGCGACGTCGAACGGGCGGCCCGCGAGGCGGGCCTCACCTACCCCCGCGGGGACACCGGACGACGGCGGGCGTACTGGCGCGGCGTCCTGCCGGGCGGTGCCGCCGGGGGCCCGGCGGCGTTCGAGCTGCCGCTGACGCCGTGCTGACGCTGTGCCGACCCCGTGCTGACCCAGTTGCTGACCCCGTGCTGACGGCTGCTGACGGCTGCTGACGGCTCCCGGCCGACCACGGCCCCGGCCGGCGCGAGCCGGCCGATCACGACCCGGCCGGCCGGACCGGTACCCGGCGCTTCCCCGCGCTCCTCCGGGTGCCGATCCGGTCGCGCCGTTCAGCCCTGGTCGAGGGTCGCCTCGTCCAGGTCCTCCAGCATCGAGGTCGCGTCCTCGACCACCTCGGGCAGCCGGTGCCGCACGCCGTGCAGCAGCCAGCGCGCGAGCGCGAGCTCGCCCACGAGCATCGCGCGCTCCGCGAGCCGGGGGTCGCTCAGCTCCGTGCGGCGCAGCTGGTACGCCTCCATGATCGAGTCGACCGCCTCGATCGGCGCGGCCGCGATGAGCCAGGCCAGGTCGTCCGCGGGGTCCGCGACACGCGCCTCCGACCAGCCCGACACGGCCACGACCCGCTGCCGGTCCACGAGGAGCTGGTCCGGCGCGAGGTCGCCGTGCGACACGACCGGCCGGAACTTCCAGAGGGACACGTCCTCCAGCGCCGTCTCCCAGCGCCGCAGCAGCGTGGGTGGGACACGGCCCGTCCGTGCCGCCTCGTCGACCTCGGTCAGCCGGCGTTCCCGGTACTCGGAGGCGGTGTAGCTGGGCAGCCCGCACGTCTCCACGACCGACGTCGGCAGCTCGTGGATCGCGGCGATGGCCCGGCCCAGGTCCGCGGCAAGCCCCGGGCCCGGCTCCAGCGACTCGACGTCGAGGGTGCTGCCGATGATCCGCCGGTGCACCACCGCCCGGCCGCCCTCCGGCAGGAGCGCGTAGCCCGCGACCTGCGGCACGACGAACGGCAGGACCCCGGTGTCGATGTACAGCCGGAGCGCGTCGAGCAGCTCGATCTCCGCCTCCAGCGCGGCGCCGGCTACGGTGGTGCGCGGTGCGCGCACCACCCATTCCTGGTCGTCCTGACCGGTGACGACCGCGACGTCGTAGTCGCCCGTGAGGTCTCCGACACGGACCGACCGGGCGTCGAGGCCGGGCACGGCGGCGGTCGAGAGGGCGGCGAGGGCGAGGGGCGTGCGGGACACGTGCACACCGTATTGCAGCGCCCGCGGTGCCAGGGACCAGGTCGGGGGCGTGTCCCCGGGCTCCGCGGCGGATCCGGTCCGGATCCGCCGCGGATCCGGACCGGGTCCGGTGCGGCTACCCGCGAGCCGAGGGGCGCGCGGCGGAGTGCGCGAGGACATGGCTCAGGCCGAGAGCGAGGAACAGGCCACCGCCCCACCACACACCGAGGAAGAGGAGGCCCGGGCTCAGGGTGGCCCAGACCATCGCCACCACACCGAGCGCGGCCAGCACGGCGCCGGCCCAGACCTTGCCGAGGGCGATCAGCACGCCGAGGGCCAGCATCGCGACCAGCGCCAGCACGGTCCACACATCGGTGTCGAAGCTCCCGGCGACGACGCCGCCCAGGGTGAGGAGCGCCGGCAGACCCGCGAGGGCGCCGCCGACGACGCGCCAGCCGACGGCAGGCCGGCCCGTGCGCGCGAGGACCGGAACGACGAGGGCCGCCCACGCGAGCATCGCAGTGGGGACGAAGACCGTCTGCGCGGTACCGGTCAGGACCGTCAGCACGAGGGCGACCACGGCGGTGACCACGGTGCGGGCACGCGCGGGGACGGCGACCGGGACCGCGGCCACCACCGCCGGGAGCAGGTTCCACAGCACGATCCCGAAGCCGTGCTCGTCGTACCGGGCATCGAGGCCGGGGAGGGAGTCGTCGGGCCACAGGAACGACACGAACATCCCGGTGAACGCCGCCGTCCCCACCGCCGTCCACTGCAGCACGCGGCGGATCCGGTCGGCCCGGCCGTCGTCGTGACCCAGCTCGGCCCGCACACGCGCGGTGAACGTCGCCGGGTCGCCGAGGCTCTCCACCGCCTGCTCGGGAGACCTGCCGGCGTCCGTGGCGTCCGCGAAGTGCGCGCGGACGTCGTCGAGCACGGCACCGCGCTGCTCCGGGGTGAGCGCGCGCAGGCGTCTGCCCACGTCACGCAGGTAGGCGCCTTCGGTGTTCGCGTTCATCATGGTCCTCTCCGTCATCGTGATCCCTCCAGAAGTGCGTCGACCTGCGCGCCGAGCGACGCCCAGACGCGGGCGAAGGTGGCGAGCTGTTCGGTGCCGTGCTCGGTGATGGCGTAGTAGCGGCGGGGCCGGCCGGTGCCGGACGCGTCCCACCGGGGCTCGACGAGCCCGTTCTCCCGCATGCGGGCGAGCAGCGGGTACAGGCTGCCCTCGCTCGCGATGAGCTCACGTCCGGTGAGGTCGTCGGCCAGCTCGAGGCCGTACTTCTCGCCGTGGGAGAGCAGCGCGAGCACGCAGTACTCGAGCACTCCCTTGCGGAGGTTCGTGGCGATGCGCTCCTCGGTCATGGGTCCCACGGTAACCTTGCATAGCAAGACTTGCAATACAAGACTTGCTAGACAAGGTTCGTGGGGGCTCCGTATCGCGCGATGCCCGGCGGCTCACCCCGCCAGGCGGCTACCGTCGTGCAGTGCTCCCTCTCGATCTCCCTTTCCTCCGCGCCGCCCACGACCGCGCCGCCCACCGGCGCGCGGAACCCCGGCTCGTCGACGACCTCCGCAAGGAGCCGGGCACCCGGGTGCTGGTGCTGCGCGGCGACCGGGTGGCCACGACCGGGTCGCGGGTCGCGCTGTTCCCCTCGGCCGACGTCGCGCACCTCACCGCGCACATCCACCTGTTCCTCGGGGAGGCCGACGGCGTCGCCTACCTGGCGGCCGTCCTGGCCGAGCCCGGGACCGACCCGGAGCCGGAGCTCGACGTGGACTGGGCCGGGATGCGCACGCTCGACGTGCCCGACCTGGAGCAGGGCCTGGCGGTCGAGGCGTTCGCCCTCGCCCGGTGGCACGCCTCGCACACCCACTGCCCGCTGTGCGGCACGCCCACCGACGTGGCGCAGGCCGGCTGGGTGCGGGTCTGCCCGGCCGACGGGTCGCACCACTTCCCGCGCACCGACCCCGCGGTGATCATGGCGATCACCGACGCCGACGACCGGCTCCTCCTCGCGCGCGGGCCCGAGTGGGGCACGGACCGCCGGTCGGTGCTGGCCGGGTTCGTGGAGCCGGGCGAGAGCCTGGAGCAGGCGGTGGTCCGCGAGACCGCGGAAGAGGTCGGCGTCGTCGTGGACCCCGGGTCGATCGAGTACCGCGGCAGCCAGCCCTGGCCGTTCCCCGCGTCGCTGATGCTGGGGTTCCGTGCCCGCGCGACCACCACGGAGCTGGTCCGGCAGGAGGACGAGATCGCCGAGGCCGACTGGTTCACGCGCGCCGAGCTCACCGCGGCGCTCGCCGAGGGCCGGCTGAGCCCGCACGGCCGCAACTCGATCGGCCGTGCCCTCATCGAGGAGTGGCTCGGCGGCCCGATGGGCGGCTGACGCCCCCGTGGGCGACGACGCACGTCAGGCGCCCCGGATCAGCGCCTCCAGCTCGGCCTCGTCGAGCAGCCGGTCCGGACGGACGGTCGCGTCCGACCCCACGTAGTAGAACGCGGCGCTCACCTGGTCCAGCGGCAGCCCGGTCCAGCGGGACCACGCCAGCCGGTAGACGGCAAGCTGCACCTCGCGGGCCGCCCGCGCCGCGGCGTCGAGCGGTTCGCGGCCGGTCTTCCAGTCCACGACGACCACGGCGTCGGGTCCCGCGGCCGGGTCCCGGAAGACGGCGTCCATGCGGCAGCGCAGCATGACGCCGGCCACCGGGGTCTCGACGTCGACCTCGACGGCCACCGGCGTGCGGGCCGCCCACTCCGACCCCAGGAACGTGTCGCGCAGCTTGTCGAGGTCGGTGTCCTCGGGCAGGTCGTCGTCCTCGGCGCTCGGCAGGTCGTCGACGTCGAGCAGGGTCGCGGACGTGAAGAACTGCTCCACCCACTCGTGGAACCGGGTGCCCCGGCGGGCGTGCACCGTGGGCTGCACCGGCACCGGGCGGCGGAGCTGCAGCGCGAAGGCGTCGCGGTCCGCGGCGAGCCGGACCAGCCCGGAGGCCGACACGTGCGCGGGGAACGCGACCTCCCGGTCCGCGTGCCGGTCGCGCTCGGCGAGCAGCATGCGGGTGAGGTCGACCAGGTCGTGGCCGGCGGCGTCCGCCAGGGTCCCACGCGGTGCGGTGAGCGCGTCGGGCGGCAGCCCTGCGGCGGCGAGCGCCACCAGGCGGTCCTCCGCCGCATCGTCCACGAGCGCCGCCGTGGCCCGCAGCACGTCGCGGGCCGTCGGCTGCGCCGGGGCGGCGCCGGCGTGCTCCGGGGCCGGCCAGAGCGCGGTGATCTCCTCCGCGTTGCGCGGGTTCTCGGCGTCCGGCTCCGGCATGGGTGCCCACAGGTCGGCGGTGACCTGGCCCGCGTCGACCAGCTCGGCGAGGAACGGGGAGAGGCCGCGCGGCCGGCTCGCCGTACCCCACCACGAGGCCGTGAGGAAGAGCTCGCGCCGGGCGCGGGTGAACGCGACGTACGCCAGCCGGCGTTCCTCCGCGAGCCGGTGCTCACCGCACTCGGCCTTGAACTCGTCACGCAACGCGACCAGGTCCTTGGTGTCGGACGCGTGCTCCCAGTCGAAGCGCGGCAGGTCGTCGGCGTCGCCGCGCAGGTGGTAGGGCAGCTCCCCGAGGTCGGACAGCCAGCCCGACGACGTCTCCCCGGACCGGGCGCCCCGGTCCCACGTGGGGAAGGCGCCGTCGGCGAGGCCTGCCACGGCGACCGAGTCCCACTCCAGGCCCTTGGCGGCGTGCGCGGTGATCACCTGGACGGCGTCCGGGTCCGGCTCGTGGACCGGCATGTCCAGGCCGCGCTCGCGCTCCCCGGCGACGCCGAGCCACGCGAGGAAGGCGCCGAGCGTCGCGGTGTCCGAGGACTGCGCGAACGACGCGGCGACGTCCCGGAACGCGTCGAGGTGCTCCCGGCCGCGGTCGCTCACCGCTCCCCCGACCCCGGCGCCCGCGAGCGCGAGGGCCGTGGCCGCCTCGACGTCGAGGCCCAGCGCACGTTCGGCCTGGACCACCAGCTCGGGCAGCGACAGGTAGGTGAGGCCACGGAGGTCGCGCAGCAGCCGGGCCAGGGCCGTCAGGCGTCGGTGGGCATCGGCGGACAGCACCCGGCCGTCACGAGCGGGGGTGCCCTCCGGCGGCAGGTCGTCGAGCGCGTCGACGATCGAGCGATGGTCGGTCACGTCACCCTCGACGACGCGGGGGTCCTCGTCCAGGGCGTCGGTGGTGCCGGTGGCTGCCTCTGCGGGTGTCCCGGCGCTGGTCGCGGTGGCTGTCCCGGCGGTCGCGGCCGGCGGGACGTCTTCCGGCCTGGTCTCCGCGACCGCTCGGCGCGGGTCGTCCAGGCGGGCCAGGTCGGCCGCCCAGGAGCCCAGGGCATGCAGGTCGGCTGCGCCGAGGTTCAGGCGCGGACCCGTGAGCAGACGCAGCAGCGAGTCACCGCGGGACGGGTCGTGCGCGGCCTGGAGCAGCGCGACGACGTCGACCACCTCGGGCGTGGACAGCAGGCCGCCCAGGCCCACGACCTCCACCGGGAGGCCGCGCCGGCGCAGAGCCACCTCCAGGGCGGGGAACTGGGCCCGTGCCCGGCACAGGACCGCCGCCGTCGAGCGCCCGTCCGGGTGCGCACCGGAGCGCCAGCGTGCGGCGACCCACTCGGCGACCGCGTCGGCCTCCTCCTCGAGCGTGGCGGCCACGTGCGCGGAGACCACGCCGTCGCCCGCACCGGGACGAAGGTCCAGCGGCGGCACCTCGACGTTGCCGCCCGCGCCCGTACGCGAGCGCAGCGGGCCGGACACGACGTTCGCCGCGGCGAGCACCGCGGCGTCGTTCCGCCACGACGTCGAGAGGTAGTGCACGGCGGCGGGTGCGCCGTCGCGGTGCCGGAAGCGGTCGGGGAAGCGGGACAGGCCCGCCGCCGAGGCACCACGCCACCCGTAGATGGACTGGTGCGGGTCGCCGACGGCGGTCACGGGGTGCCCGCCGCCGAACAGCCCGGACAGCAGCTCGACCTGCGCGTAGGAGGTGTCCTGGTACTCGTCGAGCAGCACCACCTCGAACCGGGCCCGCTCCGCGGCGCCCACGAGGGGCACGTCCCGGGCGAGCTCGGCGGCGAACGCGACCTGGTCGCCGAAGTCGAGGGCCTCGGCGATGCGCTTGCGACGCCGGTACTCGACCACGAGGTCCACGAACCGGGCCCGCTCCGCCACCGACGCGATGAGCTTGTCGACGTCCTTGGTCCGCTTCTTCTGCCGCGGGCCGAGCGGGACGGACTCGAGGTGCTCGGCCATCTCGGTGAGCCGGTCGCGCGCGTCGGCCGGGTCCACGAGGTGCTCGCCCAGGGCGCCGGACAGCGCCACGACCGCCGCCGTGACCGTGCTGACGGCCTTGTCGGTGCCGAGGTCCTCGTCCCAGGACTCGACGACGTGGGAGGCGAGCTGCCACTGCTCCGCCTGGCCCAGCAGGCGGGCGCTGGGCTCGACACCGAGGCGGAGGCCGTGGTCGGCCACGAGGGACGCGGCGTAGGCGTTGTAGGTCGCGACGGTGGGCCGGTCGAGGTCCAGGCCGGCGAGCGCCTCGCCCGATTCCTCGCCCAGCGCGCGGTTGAGCTGCGCCAGCCGGGTCTGCACCCGCTGGGTGAGCTCGCCCGCGGCCTTGCGCGTGAACGTCAGGCCGAGCACCTGCTCGGGCTGGACCAGCCTGTTGGCGATGAGCCAGACCACGCGCGCGGCCATGGTCTCGGTCTTGCCCGACCCGGCACCCGCGACGACCAGCGCGGGCTCCAGCGGCGACTCGATGACACGGACCTGCTCGTCGGTGGGCTCGTGGCGGCCGAGCAGGCGTGCGATGGCACGCGCCGACAGCCGGATCTCGGGCTCGCTCACTCGACCACGTTCCGTCCCTCGGGCTGCAGCGGGCAGGAGCGTCGCACCACGCACACCTCGCACAGGTCGTTGTTCCGTGCCGCGAACCGCGCGGCGGCCATGGTGTCGGCGGCGCCCTCGACGGTGTCCCGCGCCCAGCTGCCGCCGTCCTCGTCCGGCGCCAGGGCCGGCTGGTTCCGGACGCTCGCCGAGACCGTCTCGGTCCCCACGTAGACGAGGCTCGCGCCCTTGCTGACCGTGCCCTCCGGCAGGTCGAGCGCACCCTCCTCGACCGCGAGCTGGTACGCGCCGAGCTGCGGGTTCTCCGCTGCCTTGTCCTTGCTGGCCGCGGTCTTGCCGGTCTTCAGGTCGGCCACCGTGACGGCGCCGTCGCCCGCATCCTCGACGCGGTCCACCTGACCACGCAGGCGCGCGCGGCCCACCCGCAGGTCGAAGTCCGCCTCGACCAGGAGCGGCTCGCCGGCGTCGGCGAGGTAGTCCGCCAGGCGCTCCACCATGCGCTCGGCCCGCTTGCGGAGCTGGAGCGACGGCCAGCCGTCGGGCAGGGCGAGCTCCGGCCAGCGCCGGTCCAGCTCCTTGCGCAGATCCGTGAGCGACCCCTTCGGGTGGCTCTGGGCGATCGAGTGCAGCAGGGTGCCGAGGGTCTGGTGGGTGGCGTCCGGCCGGGTACCGCCCGCCGCCTCGAACGCCCAGCGCAGGGCGCACGTGGTCACCGTCTCGACCTTCGACGGCGACACCGTCACCGTGTCCCGCTCGCCCCACAACGGCACCTCGCTCGACACCCCGGCCACGCCGTACCAGGTGCTCGGGTCGGCCTCCGCGACGCCCGCCGCGGCGAGGTCCGCGAGGAGCGCCGCGGCAGGGTGCTCGACGGCGGTGCGCCCGACGCGTGCCTGCTCGGGCTCGACTGGCTCGGGTGCGGCTGGCTCGGGTGCGGCTGGCTCGGGTGCGGGCTCGGCAGGCGGCGTCGCCGCGACGGCAGGCGTGGCTCGTGCCACCTGTCCCCCGGCCGACCGCACCAGCTCCGAGCGAGCCGCGGCCACCACACCGCGCAGGTCCAGCGGCGGCCCGACCGGTACCCGGCGCGGGTCGGGACCGTCGCCGCCGTCGTTCCGCGGCGCGACGAGGTCGCAGAAGACGCTGGGTGCCTCCTCCGTGTCCTCCACGGCCGTGACCAGGAGCCGGCGCCGAGCCCGGGACACCGCCACCGCGAAGGCGCGCAGCTCGTCGGTCAGCACCTGCCGCCGGGCCTCCGACCCGACCACCCGGCCGTCCTGTGACCGGCCGGCGACGAGCTCGACCAGGGCCTGCGAGCCCAGGAGGGAGTCCCGCAGGCGCAGGTCCGGCCACACGCCGTCCTGCACACCGGCCACGACCACCACGTCCCACTCACGGCCGGCTGCGCCGGCGGGCGTGAGCGCCTCCACGGCACCCGCTCCCTGGGCCGAGGCCGCCAGCGAGTCCGCCGGAAGGTCCTGGGACGCCAGGTAGTCGACGAACGCGGCGACCGGCGCGCCCGGCATACGGTCCACGAACGTCTCGGCGGCGCGGAAGAGCGCGAGCACGGCGTCGAGGTCGCGGTCGGCCCGCAGTCCCGCCGGCCCGCCCGCGAGCGCCGCGGCGCTCCACCGCTCGGCCAGCCCGGACGCGGCCCAGACCGCCCACAGCACCGTCTGCGCGGTGGCGCCGGCCTCGGCGGCGGCCTCGCGGCCGGCCGCCAGCACGCGGGCGACGGCGAGCGGCCCGCGCCGAACCTGCGTGGGCAGCAGCGCGGCCCGGGCCGGGTCCGCGAGCACCTCGACGAGCAGCGCGTCCGACGTCCGCCCGCCGCCCGCCGACAGCTCCTCGGCCCGCAGCGCGCGGCGCAGCCGGCGCAGTGCCACCGCGTCCAGCCCGCCGAGCGGTGAGACCAGCAGCAGCGCGGCCGTCTCCGGGTCGAGCACCTCGTGGGCGGAGCCGTCGAGCTCTTCGGCGATCAGCGCCTCCAGGCTCCCCCGGGGTGCACCGGCGCAGGTCCGCACGGCCGCCAGGAGCGGTGCCACGGCGGGCTCGTCCCGCAGCGGGAGGTCCGACCCGAGCAGCGCGACCGGCACCGACGCCGACACGAGCTCCCGCCGGAGCGCCCCCAGTCGCGTGCCGCTGCGGGCGATCACCGCCATCCGGTCCCAGGGGGTGCCGCGCAGCAGGTGCTCGGCCCGCAGCTCGCGCGCGATCCAGGCGGCCTCCTGGGCCGCACTCGCGAGCACGGCCACCTGGACGGGATCGACGGCGCCGATTGCGTTCTCGTTCTCGGCCTTGGTCTCGCTCTCGGTCTCGGTGCGGCCGCCGGCCCGCCGGTGGAGCGCGCTCGCGGAGACGGGGATCCGGTCGGTCACGGCGCGGGTCACCGCGCGCAGTCCGGCGTCCTGCCGCCAGACCGTGCCGAGCACCGCCGTCTCGGCGTCGAACGCGCCGAAGGCCCGCCCGGGGCCGGCGGAGGCGGCTGCGCGGCCGGTGAGCCCGGGTGCGGCGCCACGGAAGGTCTGGACCGCCGCGTCAGGGTCGGACAGCAGCACGAGACGCGCGCCGTCGTCGCTCAGCACCCGCAGGAGCCGGACCGTCGCGGCCGTGGCCTCCTGGTAGTCGTCCACCACGACGAGGTCCCAGGCGGGGCGGGCCACCCCCGGCACGTCCTCCGCCCAGGAGCGCAGGGCCTGCGCGGCCTCGTCGATCACGACCGCCGGGTCGTAGCGCGGCCCCGCGTCGGGCGTCGCGAGCCGCAGCGCCATCGTGTCGAGGTACTCCTCGTAGAGCTGCGCGGCCATGACCCACTCGGGGCGTTCGTTCGCCCGGCCCATCTCGTCGAGCTCGACCGGGCCGAGACCGCGTTCGGCCGCGCGCATGAGCAGGTCGCGCAGCTCCTGGCGCAGGCCCCGCAGACCGAGCGACTCCTCCGGCAGGCCGGCCGGGAGCGAGAGCGGCCGGCCCTCGCCCGCCACGTGCCCCGCGAGCAGCTCGGCGAGCACCAGGTCCTGCTCCGGGCCCGACACCAGTGTGGGGGCGGGCAGCTCCAGCGCCGCGGACCGCTTGTGGAGCACGGCGAACGCCGCCGACGACGCCGTGCGGACCATCGGCGCACCGACCGTGCGCCCGGCCCGTGCCGCCACCTCGTCCCGCAGCCGGGCAGCGGCGCGCCGCGACGCCGCGAGGACCAGCACCCGCTCCGGGCTCGTGCCACCGGCGAGGGCACGCACGGCGACCTCGCAGGCGATC
The DNA here is from genome assembly GCF_049532985.1 of Promicromonospora sp. MS192. Lineage (GTDB taxonomy): Bacteria > Actinomycetota > Actinomycetes > Actinomycetales > Cellulomonadaceae > Promicromonospora. Next base: position 3,917,928 of record NZ_CP186693.1, read on the forward strand.
GTGGTCTTGCCCGAGCCGGGCGCCCCCAGCACCAGCGTCGCGCGGTGGGCGAGCGCGGTCTCGACGGCGGCCGACTGGCTCTCGTCGAGGCGCACGGGACCGGCGCCGCCGGGAACGGTCCCGGGCGGCGCCAGACGAGGTGCGAGGGTGGGGGTCGGTGTCACGCGGACGATCGAACCACGACCCACTGACACTCCCCGCGCCCCCGCGCGGACACGTCAGGAATGCCCGATTCGTTCCGCACGTGGGCTCGTGCCCGACGGCTCAGCGGGCGTCCGGGGCGGGCCACGGCTCCGGGAGGCAGCCGCTCGTCGTGGTGGTCTGCTGCACCATCACGGTCGCGTGCTCCCCCTCGCCCGCGCACAGGTCGTGGTGGTAGCCGATCACGTGCCCGACCTCGTGGTTCACGAGGTACTGCCGGTAGCGGACGATGCTCCCCCAGGCCTTCGACCCCGTGGCCCAGCGCTTGAAGTTGAGCACGGCCGTCTCCTCGATGCCGCAGGAGAGCTCGCCGATCGTGTCCAGCGGGAGGCACAGCTCGTCGGTGGTGCCCGGGCTCGCGAGCACCACGCGCACGTCGTACCGGTCGGAGTCGGTCCGGGCGAAGGTCGAGCCGTCCGCGCCGTTCCAGCCGCGCGGGTCGTTCAGGGTGGCCAGCACCGCCTCGGCGAAGACCTCACGGTCCACCGGCAGGCCCCGCTCCACGGCGACCTGGACGCGCCAGACCTTGCCCTTGCTCCTGCCCTCGGCGGGCGCGGGGCGGGACCCGCGCGCCACGACCAGCCGGCCCGAGAGCTTCTCCTCGACGACGGTCCGCGTACCGACCAGCCCGGAGCCGGGGTCCGGCGCCGGGGACCGGTCGGCGGTCGGGCTCGGGACGGGACCGGGCGACGGCGGCGCCTGCTTGCCCGGCCCCGGACCGGACGTCGCGGCCCGTGGCGACGCGTCGGTGCCGGAGGGCCCGGGTGAGCTCGCCACCTCGACGGGGTCCGGGGTCGGGAGCCGCGCCGGTGCGGCCTCCGCCGCCGGCGCAGGGGGCGAGACGCGGTCGCCCGACCGGGCCGCCTCGTAGGCGTCCCGGACCACGTCGGCCGCACCGTCACCGAGGCTGTCCTCGACCGCACCGGCGACGGCGGCGGCGGAGGCGTCCGGCTCCGTGGACATCGTGACCACCACGCCCGCGCCGAGCCCGAGCGCGAGGCACAGGCCGAGCGTCACCGTCGCGCGGCGGGGGGAGGTCGGACCGCTCACGCCGACCATGGTGCCACGCACCGGGCCGTCCGCCCATGGCTTCGTCCACAGGTCTCGCCCGTGAGGTCTCGCCCGTGAGGTCTCCCGCGCGCACAGGGCCGATCGGCTCACGGCGAAACCGCGGGCCGACGGCCGCCCGCCGTGACTAGGATCGTGTGGCCGGGTCCCCGGACCCCCGGGCACACGGCGCAATCCCCGACCGAACTGGAGTAAACGTGGACGTCACCATCGGTGTGCAGAACCTCCCGCGCGAGGTCACGGTCGAGACGGAGGAGACCGCCGACGCCGTCGCGACCGCGGTCAAGAAGGCCCTGTCCGGTGGCCCGCTCGAGCTCACCGACTCCCGCGGCCGCCGCGTGATCATCCCCGGCAGCGCCATCGGCTACGTCGAGATCGGCTCCGAGGAGCAGCGCAAGGTCGGCTTCGGCGCGGTCTGACCCGTCGGCACGTGGCGGATTGCGCCCGAATGCGCCGTCCGCCACGTGGCGTTCGTTACTAACCGGGTCCCTGGACGCGTTTCGCTAACCACGCGGAAACATGGTGCGCGTACCATGACTGGCGTACATCGGTTGCCCGGTCGTCACGTTCCGACCCCCGAGCCTGTGCTCCGGCCTCACCCGAGGCCGCCCCGACAGGACGCGCAGCCGGGGCCCTGGGCCCTGGCGCGCGATGATTTCCACGATCGGCTGCCGCACGAAGGCGCGATCGCCGGGCCATGAGGGCCCACCGCGCCGCGAGAGATGAAGGCGCCAGTGACTACCACAGACACCCCGGCCGCGAACGCGGCCACCGTGACCCCCGAGCCGACCATCGGCTCGGGTCCCGACTACTCCAGCCCGTCCGCCATCCAGGCGCAGAACGTGACGTTCGCGGACTTCGGCGTCCGCCCCGAGATCGTCGAGGCGCTCAAGGACTCGGGCATCACCCACCCCTTCCCCATCCAGGCCATGACGCTGCCCGTCGCCATGAGCGGGCACGACATCATCGGCCAGGCCAAGACCGGAACCGGCAAGACGCTCGGCTTCGGCGTACCGCTGCTGCACCGCGTCGTCGCCCCCGGCGAGGAGGGCTACGACCAGCTCGTGGCCCCCGGCAAGCCGCAGGCCGTCGTCGTGGTTCCCACCCGTGAGCTCGCCGTGCAGGTCGCGAACGACCTGGGCACGGCGTCCGCCCGGCGCAACGTGCGCATCGTGCAGGTCTACGGCGGCCGCGCCTACGAGCCGCAGATCGAGGCGCTGAAGTCCGGCGTCGACGTCGTGGTGGGCACCCCGGGCCGCATGATCGACCTGCTCAACCAGGGCCACCTCACGCTGCTGCGGGCCGCGACCGTCGTGCTCGACGAGGCCGACGAGATGCTCGACCTGGGCTTCCTGCCCGACGTCGAGAAGATCCTCGCCCGCACCCCCGCGCAGCGGCACACCATGCTGTTCAGCGCCACCATGCCGGGCGCCGTCGTCTCGATGGCCCGCCGGTACATGAAGCAGCCCACGCACATCCGCGCCGCCGAGCCGGACGACGAGGGTGCGACCGTCAAGAACATCAAGCAGGTCGTGTACCGGGCGCACGCCCTGGACAAGGTCGAGGTGCTGGCCCGCCTGCTGCAGGCCGAGGGCCGCGGCCGCACCATCGTGTTCGCGCGCACCAAGCGCACCGCCGCGAAGGTCGCGGAGGAGCTGCAGAGCCGTGGGTTCGCGGCCGGCGCCATCCACGGCGACCTCGGCCAGGGCGCCCGCGAGCAGGCCCTGCGCGCCTTCCGCAACAGCAAGATCGACGTGCTCGTCGCCACCGACGTCGCCGCCCGCGGCATCGACGTCGAGGACGTCACGCACGTGGTCAACTACCAGTGCCCCGAGGACGAGCGCACCTACCTGCACCGCGTGGGCCGCACTGGCCGCGCAGGCAACACCGGCACCGCGGTCACCTTCGTGGACTGGGACGACGTGCCGCGCTGGTCGCTCATCGACAAGGCGCTCGAGGTCGGCTTCCCGGAGCCGGTCGAGACCTACTCCACGTCGCCGCACCTGTACTCCGACCTCAGCATCCCCGAGGGCACCAAGGGCCGGCTGCCGCGTTCCGCGCAGCACCTGGCCGGGCTCGACGCCGAGGAGCTGGAGGATCTCGGCGAGACCGGGAAGCGCAACGGCGGGTCCCGCTCCGGCGGGCGTTCCGGTGGCGGACGCTCCGGAGGGCACCGTTCCGGCGGCCGGCAGGGCGGCGCGTCGCGCTCGTCCTCCCGGTCCGACGGCGGCGCCGCGTCGGACGGCGGAGCCCAGCCCGGCGGTGCTCCCGCCGGACACGGCGGCGAGCACGCGGGTGACGGCGGGGGCGACGGCGGCCAGCGTCGGCGTCGGACCCGGACGCGCCGCCGCACCCGCGGTGGCCGGCCGGCCACCGACGGCGGCCAGGCGACCACCGACTGAGCCACCGGCCGGCTGAGGCCGGTCACCTGAGACCGGCCGGCCGAGCCCAGCGCGCACGAGAGCCGGGTGCCCACGTCGCCGACGTGGGGACCCGGCTCTCGTGCTCCCCGCTCGTCTGCCACACTCGGGACGTGCAGATCGAGTTCACCGCACCCCTGTGGCAGTGGCAGGCCAGGACCGACGCCTGGTGGTTCGTGACCGTGCCGCCCGAGCAGTCCGACGAGCTGGCCGACCTGCCCCTGCCGCCGCGCGGGTTCGGCTCCATCCGGGTGCGCGTCACCGTCGGGAGCACCACGTGGACCACGTCGGTCTTCCCCAGCGACCGCGACGGCGGCTACGTGCTGCCGATGAAGAAGAAGGTGCGGCAGGCCGAGAGCCTCACGCCCTCCGAGCCGGTCCCGGTCTTCCTGGAGACCCTGGACGTCTGACCCGGACCGGGCGCGCGGTCAGCCCCGTGCCGTCCGACGGCGCCGTCAGACGGTGCCGTCGGACCGTGCCGTCAGACCGTGCGGACGAACTCGATGACGCCGTTGGCGATCATCTGCGTGGCGATCGCGGCGAGCAGCACGCCCGCGATGCGGGTCACCAGCGTGACGCCGGAGTCCTTGAGCACCCGGTGCACCACGCCCGCGAACCGCATCGCCGCCCACGTGCAGATGCACACCGCGACGATGCCGATACCGATCGACGCGTAGTGCCCGATCCGCGACTCGCCCGCGTGCACACCCTGCTGCACGAAGACCATGGTGGCCACGATCGTGCCCGGCCCGGCCAGCAGCGGCGTGGCGAGCGGCACGAGGGCCACGTTCCGGGCGGGACCGCCCGGCTCGGACTCGCCGGCGTCCATCTTGCCCATCAGCAGCTCCAGGGCGACCAGGAGCAGGAGCAGGCCGCCCGATGCCTGGAGCGCCGCCAGCGAGATCCCCATGTGCTCCAGGAGAAGCTGCCCGAACAGCGCGAACACCACGATCACGCCGAACGCGACGAGGATCGCGGTACGCGCCGCGCGGCGCCGGTCGTGCGCCGTCATCCGCGACGTCAGCGCCAGGAACACGGGCACCGTGCCCGGCGGGTCCATGATGACGAACAGCGTCACGAACACCTCGGTGAACAGCGCGACGTCGAACCAGCTCACCGCAGCACCTCGAGTGCTCCCTGCTCGACGATCGCGTCGAGCACGTCGGGCGCCGTCGTGTTCTCCCCGATGCGGTTCTGCTTGCCCGCGCCGTGGAAGTCGCTCGACCCCGTGACCAGCAGCCCCAGGGACTCGGCGACGTCACGCAGGCGCCGCCGCGTGTCCGGGGTGTGGTCGCGGTGGTCCACCTCCAGCCCCGCGAGACCCGCCGCGGCCAGCTCCTCGATCGTGGAGTCGGGCACGACGCGGCCCCGGGCGTCGGCCCCCGGGTGGGCGAAGACCGGCACGCCGCCGGCGGCCCGGACCGCGCGGACGGCGGCCACGGCGTCGGGCGCGTAGTGGCCCACGTAGTACCGGGTGCCGGGCCGCAGGATGGTCGCGAACGCCTCGTCGCGGTCGCGGACCGCACCGGCCGCCACCAGGGCGTCCGCGATGTGCGGGCGGCCGAGCGTGGTGCCGGGCTGCGTCTGGGCCAGCAGGTCCTCCCAGGTGATCGGGTAGTCCTCGCCGAGCAGGTCCACCATGCGGCGGGCACGCGACTCGCGGTCGTCCCGGGTGCGCTCGGTCTCGGCCAGCAGGTCGGGGTGCGTGGGGTCGTGCAGGTAGGCCAGCAGGTGCACGCCCGTGCCCCAGCCCCGGGTGGCGGCGATCGCGGAGATCTCGGCGCCCCGGACCAGCCCGACGCCGACGCGGCCCGCCGCCTCGGCGGCCTCCGCCCAGCCGGCCGTGGTGTCGTGGTCCGTGATGGCGAGCGTCGTGATGCCGGCCTGCGCGGCGACCTCGACCAGGCGCGCTGGCGAGTCGGTGCCGTCGGACGCCGTGGAGTGCGTGTGGAGGTCGATCACTCCACCAGGGTAGAGATGCCCCGGCCTCCTGAGCGCCCCGAGCGGCGTGAGGTGCGGCACCCCCGGGCCGTACCGCACGCCGCTCGGGGCGCGCCGTCAAGCCCACACAGCACGTTCACGGGCTGTTCCGCCGTCGTACGCCGGGCGCCCGCGAGCGCCGGTCATCATCGAAGGGATGAACAGCAGCATCCAGAACCCGCAGCCTGCCCCCACGAGCGTCGTCTTCGTGCACGGCATGCGCAGCTCCGGCGCGATCTGGGAGAGCCAGGTCGAGCACCTGCAGGAGGCCGGTCACCAGGCCGTCGCCGTCGACCTGCCCGCGCACGGCACGCGCCGGCACGACCGGTTCACCCTGGCCGGCGCCTTCCAGGCGCTGGACGACGCCGTCGAGTCGCTCCCGGGTCCCGTCGCCGTGGTGGGGCTGTCGCTCGGCGGCTACACGTCGCTCGCCTGGGCTGCCCGCCCGCACACCACCGACCGCCTGGTGGGCGTGCTCGCCGCCGGCTGCACCTCCGACCCGCGGGGCAAGCCCGTGCGGCTCTACCGGGACGTCGCGAAGACCGTGGCCGGCGCCGCCTACCTCGGCCGTCGGCTGACCGGTCGCGTGGTGCACCCGAGCGTGCACCGGGCGCGGCTGTCGGTGCCCACGTTCCGCCTGCCGTTCCGCGCACCCCGCAGCGCCCCGGGCGGCGCCGATCTGCGCCAGGTCGAGATCGCGCCCCGCCAGACCGCCGAGATGTACCGCCCCACCTGGGACGTCGTCACCGACTCACTGACCCACCTCGCCGGGCTCTCCTCGGTCGCCAACGTGCGGGCCGCGCGGGTGCCTGTCTGGTTCGTCAACGGCGCGCGCGACGCCATGCGCATCGGCGAGCAGCGTCACCTCGCCGCGGCCCGCGACGGCGCGCTCGTCGTCATCCCCGGCGCGGGGCACGACGTCAACACCGAGGCTCCGGCGGCGTTCAACCGGGTGCTCACCCGGGCACTGTCCGACTTCGCGCGGGGTGCGTGAAACACTGGGCGTATGAGCGAGCCCACCACCACGTCGCAGACCGACGAGCAGGGAACCGCCGACCGCGGGTCCAACCGTTCGCACCGTCCCGCCTCGACCGCGTTCAAGAACTTCGTGATGTCGCAGTGGGCCCCGCGTGCCGAGCTCGGCCTCACGCCGTCGGCCGCCGAGGCCTACACCGGCGCGCGCCGCGCCGCTCTCTCGGAGCGGCTGCCGGGCGTCCGCCTGGTGATCCCCGCGGGTTCGCTCAAGACCCGCTCCAACGACACCGACTACCGGTTCCGCCCGCACTCGGCGTTCGCGCACCTCACGGGCCTGGGCACCGACCAGGAGCCGGACGCCGTCCTGGTGCTCCACCCGGTCGAGGACGGCGCGGGGGACGACGGGTCCGGCCACCACGCCGTGCTGTACGTGCGCCCGCTCGCGCCCCGCGACAACGAGGAGTTCTACGCCGACGCCCGCTACGGCGAGTTCTGGGTCGGGGCCCGGCCCTCCCTGGCCGACGTCGAGGCGCTGACGGGCATCGAGGCCCGGCACATCGACGAGCTGGGCGACGCGCTGGCCAAGGACGTCGGCGACGGCGGCGTGCGGCTGCTCGTCGTGACCGGCGCGGACGACGCCGTCGAGGCGCTCGTCGAGGAGTTGCGCCTGGAGGCCGGGGAGGACGAGGACGCCCTGACCGACGAGGCCCTCGTGGAGGCCACCTCCGAGCTGCGCCTGATCAAGGACGAGTACGAGATCGCGCAGATGCGCGAGGCCGTCGCGCGCACCATCGAGGGGTTCGAGGCCGTGGTCCGCGCCCTGCCGCGCGCGGTGGCGCACCGGCGCGGGGAGCGCGTGGTCGAGACCACCTTCGACGGGCACGCCCGCCTGGAGGGGAACGCGGTGGGCTACGAGACCATCGCGGCCTCGGGCGAGCACGCCACCACGCTGCACTGGATCCGGAACGACGGCGAGGTCCGCTCGGGGGACGTGCTGCTGCTCGACGGCGGCGTGGAGGTCGACTCGCTCTACACCGCCGACATCACGCGCTCCCTGCCGGTCGACGGCGAGTACACCGAGGTGCAGCGGAAGATCTACCAGGCCGTGCTGGACGCGGCCGACGCCGCGTTCGCCGTCGCGAAGCCGGGCACGAAGTTCCGCGACGTGCACGCGGCGGCGATGGAGGTCATCGCGGCCCGCCTGGAGGAGTGGGGCTTCCTGCCCGACGGCGTCACCGCCGCCGACGCCCTGGGCGACGACGGCCAGCAGCACCGCCGCTGGATGGTGCACGGCACCTCGCATCACCTGGGCCTCGACGTGCACGACTGCGCGCAGGCACGCCGCGAGCTGTACCTCGACGGCGTGCTGGAGCCGGGCATGGTGTTCACCATCGAGCCGGGCCTGTACTTCAAGGCCGACGACCTGGCGGTGCCCGAGGAGTTCCGGGGCATCGGCGTGCGCATCGAGGACGACGTGCTGATCACCGCCGACGGCAACGAGAACCTCTCGGCGGCGCTCCCCCGCGACCCTGATGCGGTCGAGGCCTGGATGGCGTCGCTGCGCGGCTGATCTGGGGTGGCTGGCTTGGGGTGGCTGATCTGGGATGCCTGATCTGGCGTGCCGGACTTGGCGCGGCTGACCTGGGGTGCCAGACCTGGCGTGCCAGACCTGGTACGGCTGATCTGGCGTGCCTGACCTGGCGTGCCTGACCTGGCACGGCTGACCTGGCGTGCCTGACGGGGTATGCGGGGGCTCGCGCCGGATCACCGGCGCCGGTGCCTGTTCCCGCCCTGAACTCGGTCACATGCCAACCGTGGAAAGCTGCGGTCGGTCGGTTGCCCTGAGATCGGTCGTCTGATGGACCGATCTCAGGGCAACCGACCGAAGATCGGTCCGGTCGACGTGCATCTGACCGAAGATCGGTCCGGTCGACGTGCATCTGACCGAAGATCGGTCCGGTCGACGTGCATCTGACCGAAGGTGAGAGCCCGACCGACGTGCATCCGAGCGAAGGTGAGCCCGGTCAACGTGCATCCGACCGACGATGAGCCCGGCCGACGTGCATCTGACCGATGCTGCCCGTCGTGCATCTGACCGAAACCGTCCTCAGCCGAGGTGCATCTGGCCGGTTTCGCGTGTCAGGACGGGCGGAGCAACGGATCCGGGCGGGCCGCGTCCACGGCGTCGCGCGGGAGATGCCGGACGAATCGCGCAATCATCGCGGGCACGTCGCGCCTGTCCGACGCGCTGACGCTCTCGATGGTGAAGCCGGCCTGCCGGATCGCGTCCGCCCGGGCCTTCTCGTCCAGGTATTCCTGCGCCGGGTCGTGTCCCGGGCGCACGCCGTCGGGACGGTACTTCACACGCCCGTCGAACTCGATACCGAGAGCCCACCGGTCGTACCCGAGGTCGGTGTGGAAGACACCCGCCGCGGTGCGGACCGGCATCTGCGTGACGGGCCGGGGCAGTCCGCGACGGAGGATCTCGTACCTGACCCAGGTCTCCCAGGCGGACTGGGCACCGGCGTCGGCCAGCTCGATCACCCGGCGGGCCCGGCGCGTGCCGCGTCGGTCCGGCGTGGCGGCGAGCACCTCGAGCAACGTCTCCCGCACGAGGCCCATGGCCAGTGCGGAGTCGGTGATCACGAGTGCTTCGAGAGGATGCAGGGTCCGTGCGCAGTCGACGACGGTGCGCGCCAACGACGTCACAGGAATGCCCGACGCGACGGCGACGTCCTGCGCGGAGATCGTCCAGGCGTGGCGACGGACGTCCGCCGCGGCATGGGCCGACGCACGGTAGCGCTGGTAGACGTGGGTGACGGTGGGCATGGTCCAGAGGCGGAGACCCAGGAGCAGGGCCGCCGAGACGTGACCGAACACGTGGTCGGCCCTGAGCTGGGTATGCAGAGCGCTGATCCGCGCGAGCGCCAGTCGGCGCGCCTCCTGGTACGCCCGGCCTGGGCCCTCGGCCTGGATCTGGTCCGGTGGGCAGTAGGCTCCGCGCCGGACCCGGAGGATGTCGCCGGCCCGGGCGGATGCGGCAAGTCGGTTGCGATCATGCTCCAACGTCAGCGTGACGGCGGGGATCGTGATGGTGGTGGTCGTTGTGGTCATGCCTCGACGGTCCACCATGGCTGACCGCTCAAGAGACCTGGACCGAGCCGCCTGTGCACCGGCACGGATTACGGCGCGCTGTGGTCGAGCTCGGGCCGAGCGTGGGTCTGGGACAGGGTCCCGGCTCAGAACCCAGAACCCAGAACCCAGAACATGCTCGGTCATCTGCCGGCGGTAGCGGCGTGACTTCGGTCATCCGTCAGCGGCAGCAGCGTGAACTCGGTCATCCGTCAGCGGCAGCAGCGCGACTTCGGTCATCCGTCAGCGGCAGCAGCATGGCTTCGGTCCCTTGCGCTGAGATCGGTCGACTGGTTGACCGATCTCGGTGCAAGGAACCGAAGTCGGCGGGGGTCACACCGCGAGGGACCGAACACGTGCCCAGCATGCCCAGCGACCCCGGAGCACCTAATCACGAACGCCGCAGGAACGCGGCTGAATGCAGCGGGAACACAGGACACCCCGGGCAGCCCCGGACGGTGCGCGAGCACCATGCCGACCGTCGGGGCAGCGAGCGCGACCTCCGAGCTGGCACCGTCTCCTCCGAAGCAAGCCCGACCTCCGAAGCTGGCGCCGCCTGCTCCCCAGCAAGCCCGACCTCCGAAGCTGGCGCCGCCTCCCCCGCAGCAAGCGCAACCTCCGAAGCTAGCGCCGTCTCCTCCGAAGCTAGCGCCATCTCCTCCGCAACAAGCCCGACCTCCGAAGCTAGCGCCACCCCTACTTCTGGTCGTCGCTCGGCGGCGCGTACGGGTTGGCCGGTGGTGTGGTGCGCGACGTCGGGACGTCGTCCTGGTCGGCGGCCGCTGCCGTGGGCCGGTCGGACCCGCTGTCCTGTGCCGTCGGCGCATCCGTCGGGGCGCCAGGAGCCGGCTGCCCGGACTCAGCCCCAGCCCCAGCCCCAGCCCCGACCCCGCCACTCGGCGTGCCCGAGGCCGGTGCCGCACCCGGCGCGCCCGGGGTCGCGTCCGCCGAGGGAGCAGCCGGCGCCTGCGACCCCGGGCGCATCGCGCCGTACCGCGGCTCGCCCGACGGCGTGACCCAGCGCGGGTCGGCCGGGCGGGTCGGCGGAGCGGCGGGCGCGGACGGCGCGGCGGCCGGCGGCTGCGCACCGTACGCGGGCGGGGCCGTGGGCGCCGGGACCCCGACGGTGGCCGTGCCCCGGGACTTGCCCAGTCCGCTCGGCGACTGCGCCAGCAGGGCGCGTGCGTCCGACGCATGGTCGTGGCCGCAGAGGATCGCGTACGTGGCCGCGACGATCTGCGACGAGGAGGTGAAGTCACGGCGTCCGCCCGTGAACGAGTACGACAGGATCGAGAACAGCAGACCGAAGCCGGCACCGAGCGCGATGCCCGCGAACATCACCTGGAACCCGGACGAACCTGCGAACAGCGTGAGCAGGAGCCCGACGAAGAAACCGAACCAGGCACCCGACAGCGCACCCGCGAGCGCCACGCGGCCGTAGGTGAGACGGCCCGTGACGCGCTCGACCATGCGCAGGTCGGTGCCCACGATCGTGACGTTCTCGACGGGGAACTTGTTGTCGGAGAGGTAGTCGACTGCTTTCTGCGCCTCCAGGTAGGTGGAGTACGCGGCGACCTCGTCACCGGCCGGCAGGGTCGGGACCTTCGGGACGGCACCCGGGCGAGACATGCTCATACCCCTAGTCTCCCCCACCCGGGCGGAAGTGGCGAGGAGCGAGGGTGTGGGGCGGGTCGTAGGCTGACCAGCGTGAGCGCCGGCAGCAGGGTCTTCGTGGCACGTCTGGCAGGCACCGTGGTCTTCGACCCGATCGGGGACCAGGTGGGCCGCGTCCGCGACGTCGTCGTGCTCGTCCGGGCGAAAGGGGCGCCGCGGGCGGTGGGCCTCGTGGTCGAGGTGCCGGGCCGGCGCCGGGTCTTCCTGCCGCTGACCCGGGTGACGAGCATCGACCCCGGGCAGGTGATCAGCACGGGCCTGGTGAACATGCGGCGGTTCGAGCAGCGGGCCATGGAGTCGGTGGTGCTCGGCGAGCTGCTGGACCGCCGCGTGCAGCTCAAGGACGGCTCGGGCGAGGTGACCATCGAGGACGTGTCGATCGCGCAGCAACGGACGGGCGACTGGCTGGTGGACCAGCTCTTCGTGCGGCGGCGGTCGGCCCGTGGTTCGGCGCCGTTCCGCCGGGGGTCCACCCTGACGGTGCCGGTCGACGCCGTGGCGGACCTCACCGCCCGCTCGGCGGAACAGGGTGCAGCGCGCCTGCTGGAGGCGTACGAGGACATGCGCGCGGCGGACCTCGCGGACGTGATCCGCGACCTGGGCACGGCGCGCCGCCTGGAGATCGCCACCGCGCTGAACGACGAGCGCCTGGCCGACGTGCTGGAGGAGCTGCCGGAGGACGCGCAGGTGTCCATCCTGTCGGGCCTGGACGTCGACCGCGCGGCCGACGTGCTGGAGGTCATGGAGCCCGACGACGCCGCCGACCTGCTGCACGAGCTGCCCGAGGAACAGGCCGCTCAGCTGCTGAACCTCATGGAGCCGGAGGAGGCCGCGGACGTCCGGCGCCTGCTGGAGTACGCCGAGGACACGGCCGGCGGCCTGATGACCACCGAACCGGTGATCCTGGGCGCGGACGACACGATCGCGACCGCCCTGGCCTCCATCCGGCGCTCGGAGCTGCCGCCGGCCCTGGCGTCCATGGTGTTCGTGGTGCGCCCGCCGCTGGAGACGCCGACCGGCCGGTTCCTCGGCGTCGCGCACTTCCAGCGGCTGCTGCGCGAGCCGCCGCACGCGGCGGTCGGGTCGGTGCTCGACGCCGAGACCGAGTGGCTCACCCACGACGCGTCGGTGGGGCAGGTGACCCGGCTCCTGGCCGCCTACGACCTGCTCGCGCTGCCCGTGCTGGACGCCCAGCGCCGGCTGCTGGGCGTCGTCACCGTCGACGACGTGCTGGACCACATCCTCCCGGACGACTGGCGCGACAGCGACGACGAGCGGATGGAGGCCGTGTCGGCGCAGGCCGCCCCGGCGGCGCGGCGTCGGCCCGCGCAGCGCCCGGCGGGACGGGGGCCGCACCGTGGCTGACCGCCTCGACACCCCGCTCGCCCAGCGCCGCGGTCTGGTTCCCCGGTTCCGGGTGGACCAGGACGCCGTCGGGAAGGCCACCGAGGCGATCGCCCGGTTCCTGGGCACGCCGCGGTTCCTCATCTACCTGACGGTCTTCTGCCTGCTGTGGCTCGCGTGGAACTCGTGGGGCCCGGAGGGTCTGCGGTTCGACAGCGCGGCCAACGGCTTCACGGCACTCACCCTCATGCTGTCGCTGCAGGCCAGCTACGCGGCCCCGCTGATCCTGCTGGCGCAGAACCGGCAGGACGACCGCGACCGGGTCACGGCCGAGCAGGACCGGCAGCGCGGTGAGCGCAACCTCGCCGACACGGAGTACCTGGCGCGGGAGATGGCGGCGCTGCGCATCGCGCTGAACGAGGTCGCCACGCGCGACTTCGTGCGCTCCGAGATCCGCAACCTCCTGGAGGAGCTGGACGAGAAGGGCCGGGAGCGGGACCGGTCCGGCGAGCAGGACCAGTCGGGCTGAGGCTCACGGCTCGACGTCGTCGTGCAGCACCACGCGGGACAGCTCGAACGACCCGCCCGGCAGCCGCCAGTAGTGCAGCCGGCGGGCGGACGGCGTGTTGACCTGGAGGGCGACCCGCCAGCACACCGCGCCGTCGTCCCGCTGCCGGACGGGATCGTCGCCTCCTGAGCCGGTCCGCAGGCGGTGCACCTGGAGCCCGTTCATCTCGGGAGCGAGCCCGGTCAGCACCATGACCAGCGTCCACACGACCCGCTCCCGGCTGACGCCCTCGACGTCAGCCAGGGAGGCGAGGAACCGCGGGCCGAGCGTGTACGGGGCGAGGGGGCGCCCCGCCTTCTCGGCGGCGGGGATCGCCCGGGCCCACTCGGTCAGCACCTCGAACCGGAGCTGGTCCTCGTCGTCGGGGAAGAACCGTTCCTCGGGCGGCTCGTCCCCCGCGTCGCCGAGCCGGCGACGCAGCCGTGCGGCCTCCTGCCGGGCCTTGCGCAGCGCGGTCGCCTGCTGCTCGGCGCGCCGCTCGGCACGCTCGAGCCGTTCGGTGAGCTCACCGACGCGCCCGAGCAGCCGGTCGACCTCCAGCTCGACCTGGTGCCGCTTGACCTTGTCGTCCAGCAGCTCCTTCGCGAGGGCCGCGACCTGGGACTTCGCGGCGTCCAGCGAGAGGCTGAGGTCACGCGCGGCCTTGCCCGGCGGCTCCGCCGGGCTGTCGGCCACACCGGGGGACGGAGCCGACGGCGAGGGCAGGGCGTCCTGCTCGCCGGCGTGCCACGCGGCGACGTCGGCCGGCGTGGGGGCGCGCGGACCGTCTGCGGGTAGGGGCCCGGGCACGGGTGAGGCCCCGGGGCCGGCCGGCGTGGGTCGCACACTGAACAGGTCGGCCGGCGTGGGCGCGCCGCCGTCCGGGGCGCGCTCGCCGGGCGCGCCGTCCACGACAGCCTGATCCAGGGCATCCGCGTCGAGACCACGTCCGTCCGAGACGCTCCCGTCCGGCGCACCGTCCGGCCGCACGCGGACCGGCCCGAGCCGGACCGGTGGCTCCGGCGGCGGCTCCTCGGCGGCCGAATGATCCGGCTCCAGCCACGGCGGACCCCCGTCCAGCAGGGCGATCGCCGGCACGGGCTCGTCCTGCGACTCGTCGACGTCGTCGAGCCGCAGCGCCAGGCCGTCGAGCGGCGCGGGGACCCGGCGGGCCGCCACCACCTCCCCCGGCGTGAACAGGTCGCCGAGCAGGTCCAGGTCGTTGCCGGTGATCTCCGCGCGGCGCACGCGCACCAGCACGCCCGGTGCGAGGGCGATGCGGACGGCGTCGTCCTCGACGGTCTCGATCCGGCCGAGCACCACCTGGCCCACCCGGTAGGCGGCGTGCACGGCGCGGCGCAGCGCGGCGCCGTCGGGCAGCATGCCGCGGATGTCGAGGAGGCGGCGGGCCGGGTCGAGCACGCCCGTGACCCGCATGCCCGGCGCGAGCACGCTCCCCAGCGGCACGTCGGGCAGGACGAGCTCCTCCGCGACGGTCGCCTGGCCGCCGTCGTCGGTGCTGACCAGGGCGCGCGACCCGAGCAGGCCGAGCACCGTGCCGCCCGTGACCGCCGCGTCCGCCGCGGCCCGCGGCGAACCCACGATCCCCGCGCGCACCGCGAGCCGCATGACGTCGCCCACGAGCCGGTCGTGCACCCGGGCGTCCTCGTCCGGGGAGTAGGCGAAGTGCAGCGGCGAACGGCGTGGATGGTGCACCCACTCCAGGTCGGTGCCGTAGACGCGGGAGGCGCCGCCGTAGACCTGCGTGTCCGGGGGCATGCCCGACGAGAACGCCCAGGACACGTCACCCGTGGGGATCACCACCACCTCGGCCAGGCCGGCGACGTCGTCGAGCACCCTCTGCGGGTCCACGAAGGGCGTGTCGTGGCCCGCGGGCGTCGAGATGACGACCACCGGCCGGTCGCGGCCCGGGCGCTGGAGCGCGGAGGCGAGCTCACGCGCCTGCCCCTCGGAGGCGACATGCCGAACTCGCGCGGGGACGCGTGCCTCGGTCATCGGGCCTCCTCACCGGTGGTGGTGACGCAGCGTACCGTTTCAACTGAGCTTCATTGCAAAAGCATGAAAGCGCGTGCCGGACCCGCTGGACCCCCGTCCTAGGATCGAACCATGACCCCCGTCGACTCCCCCGCCCTCGAGGCCCGTGTGCGCGACGCGCTCACCGGCGTGCTCGACCCCGAGATCCGGCGCCCCATCACCGACCTGGGCATGGTCCGGTCGGTCGAGGTGTCGACGAGCGGCCACGTCGCCGTCGGCGTCGACCTCACGGTCGCCGGGTGTCCGATGAAGTCGACGCTCGTCAAGGACGTGACCGCCGCGGCGAGCGGGGTCGACGGCGTCGCGGGCGTCGACGTCGAGCTGGGCGTCATGACCCCCGAGCAGCGCTCGTCCCTGCGCTCGAAGCTTCGCGGCGGCGCGGGTGACCCCGTCATCCCGTTCTCCCAGCCGGGCTCGATGACCAAGGTGTTCGCGGTGGCCTCCGGCAAGGGCGGCGTGGGCAAGTCGTCCGTGACGGCCAACCTCGCGGTGGCGCTGGCGGCGGACGGCCTGTCGGTGGGCGTGATCGACGCGGACATCTACGGCTTCTCGATCCCCCGCATGCTGGGCGTGGACCGCCAGCCCACCCGGGTCGACAACATGCTGCTGCCGCCCATCGCGCATGGCGTCAAGGTGGTCTCGATCGGCATGTTCGTGCCGCAGGGCCAGCCCGTCGTGTGGCGCGGGCCGATGCTGCACCGCGCGCTGGAGCAGTTCCTCGCCGACGTGTTCTGGGGCGACCTCGACGTGCTGCTCCTGGACCTGCCGCCCGGCACCGGCGACATCGCGATCTCGGTGGCGCAGCTCCTGCCGTCCTCGGAAATCCTCGTGGTGACGACGCCGCAGGCCGCCGCCGCCGAGGTCGCCGAGCGCGCAGGGTCGGTGGCGACCCAGACGTCGCAGGGCGTGGTGGGCGTGGTCGAGAACATGTCGTGGCTGGAGCAGCCCGACGGCACGCGCCTGGAGGTCTTCGGCACGGGCGGCGGCGCACAGGTCTCGGCCCGGCTCACCGATCTGGTCGGCAAGGACGTGCCGCTGCTCGGCCAGGTGCCGCTGGACGTCGCCGTCCGGGAGGGCGGGGACGGCGGGACCCCCGTAGTCCTCGCCGCCCCGGACTCACCCGGGGCCAAGGTGCTGCGCGAGGTCGCCTCCGCGCTCGCCGGCCGCCGGCGGGGGCTCGCCGGGATGCAGCTCGGCATCAACCCGGTCTGAGCACGGCCGGATTCGCCACCAGCAGATATCCCGGTATCTCCCTGGCACTCGCCCGGCCGGTGCGGTTCGGTGGGCACCATGCGAATCCTGGTGCTCGGCGGAACCGTCTTCCTCTCCCGCGCGGTCGCGGCGGCCGCCGTCGCGCGCGGCCACGACGTCGTGTGCGCGGCGCGCGGTGTGAGCGGCGCCGTGCCGGACGGCGCCGCGCTCGTCCGCTGGGACCGTGCCGAGGCGGTGCCCGCGGAGCTCACGGAGACGCCGTTCGACGCCGTCGTCGACGTCTCCCGGATCCCCTCGCACGTGCGCCGCGCGGTGGCCGCCTTCCCGGAGGCCCACTGGACGTTCGTGTCGACCATCAACGTGTACGCGGACACGGCCACGGTGGGCGGCACACCCGCCACGCTGCCCCTGCTCGACCCGATCGAGACCGACGACGACCCGGCGTCCGGGCCGGAGACCTACGGCGCGATGAAGGTCGCGTGCGAGAACCTGGTCCGGGCCGGTGCTGCCGCCGCCCTGGTGATCCGGCCGGGCCTGATCGTCGGGCCCGGGGACCCGAGCGGCCGGTTCACCTACTGGCCGGCCCGGTTCGCGCAGGCGGCCGAGGACGGCCTGCCGGTCCTGGTGCCCGAGCCCGTGGACGACCCGGTGCAGCTCGTCGACGTCCGCGACCTGGCCGGCTGGATCGTCACCGCCGCCGAGCGGCGCACCACCGGAGACTACGACGCGGTCTGCCCGCCCGTGCCGCGCTCGGAGCTGCTGGCCCGCGTCGGTGACGGGACGGGGAGCACGCCGGAGCTGGTCGCGGTCGCGCCCGACGTCCTGGCCGAGCACGACGTCGCCCCGTGGTCCGGACCCCGGTCGGTCCCGTTCTGGGCCGGCGGCCTGGTCGAGGGTGGGTTCATGACGCACGACGTCACGGAGTCGCTGGAGGCGGGCCTGACGATCCGGCCGTTCGCCGAGACCGCACGGGACACCCTCGCGTGGCTGCGCGCCGCACCGGACGCCACGGTCACCGGCCTGACGCGGGACGAGGAGCAGGAGGTGCTGGCCGCGGTCCGGGCCTGACCGGTCGCGATGCCGATCAGGCCCACCAGCCGGGAAGCGTATTCCCCACCGCGGCCCGAGCACCTACGGTGGTCCCGTGACCGCACCTGCTCTGCCCGAAGACCCCCGCCCCGCGAGCCAGCACTTCGTCCCCGGACCGCAGTTCGACGGCTGGCTCACCGGCGTCGACCAGATCGCCTACGGCGGCGACTACAACCCCGAGCAGTGGCCCGAGGAGGTCTGGGCAGAGGACGTCCGGCTCATGAACGAGGCGGGCGTGAACCTCGTCAGCCTCGGGATCTTCAGCTGGGCGCTGCTGGAGCCGCGCGAGGGCGAGTTCGACTTCGGCTGGCTGGACCGGATCATCGGTCTGCTGCACGACGGCGGGATCCGCATCCTGCTCGCCACCCCGACGGCCGCGCCGCCCGCCTGGCTGTACGCCGCGCACCCGGACGCCCGGGTGGTCGACCGGGACGGGACGCCGATGGGCCCGGGCGGGCGCGGCCTCATGGCGCCGACCGCCCCCGCCTACCGCGAGGCCGCCCTGCGCATCACGCGGGCTCTGGCCGAGCGCTACGGCACCCACCCGGCGCTGGCCGGATGGCACGTGCACAACGAGTACGGGGCGCCGGTCACCCTGGACTACTCGGTCCATGCCGAGCGCGCGTTCCGGGACTGGCTGCGCGAGCGCTACGGCTCGCTCGACGCGCTGAACGCCGCGTGGGGCACGGCCTTCTGGGGCCAGCACTACGCCGACTGGGCGCACGTGCAGCTCCCCGCCGCCGCCCTCGAACCCGTCAACCCTGCCCAGCAGCTCGACTTCGCGCGGTTCTCCGACGCCGCGCTGCGCGCCTGCTTCGTCGCGGAGCGGGACGCCGTCCGCGAGCACTCCTCCGCGCCGGTGACCACCAACTTCATGGCCGCGAGCTGCCCGTCGACGGACCTGTTCGCCTGGGCACGGGAGGTCGACGTCGTCGCGAACGACCACTACCTCCGGGCCGCGAACCCGCAGGGGTACGTCGGGCTGGCCCTGGCCGCCGACCTCACCCGGTCGGTCGCGGGCGGCAAGCCGTGGCTGCTGCTGGAGCACTCGACGTCGGCCGTGAACTGGCAGCCGCGCAACGTGGCCAAGCGACCCGGGGAGCTGGCCCGCAACTCGTTCGCCCACCTCGGCCGAGGCGCGGACGCGATCATGTTCTTCCAGTGGCGCGCCTCCCGGTCCGGCGCGGAGAAGTTCCACTCCGCGATGCTGCCGCACGCCGGCACCGCGTCCCGCGTGTGGCGCGAGGTGACCGAGCTGGGGGCGAACCTCGGGCGGCTCACGGAGCTGCGCGGCTCACGCGTGCACGCCGACGTCGCGCTGGTGTGGGACTACGACTCGTTCTGGGCACAGGACCTGGAGTTCCGCCCGAGCGTCGGTGCCCGGCACCGCGAGCGGATCGACACCTACTACGAGCGGCTCTGGCGCGACGGCCACACCGTGGACCTGGTGCGGCCGGGACAGGACCTGTCGGGCTACAAGCTGGTCGTCGCACCGGCGTCGTACCTGCTCCGGGCGGACGACGCGGCGAACCTCACGGCCTACGTCGAGGGCGGGGGCTCGCTGCTGGTGAGCTACTTCAGCGGCATCGTCGACGAGCACGACGCGGTGCACCCCGGCGGTTTCATGGCTCCGCTGCGCGACGCCCTGGGCGTGTGGGTCGAGGAGTTCCTGCCGCTGCGGGAGGAGGAGTCGCTGACGGTCGCCTACCGCGCGGGCGCGGCCGGTGCGGGCACCGCGACCACGGAGACCACCGGGCTCACCGGCACGGTCTGGGCGGACGACCTGGTGCTCGCCGGCGCGGAGCCCGTCGGCACCTACACCGACGGCCCCAAGCCGGGCGGCGCCGCGATCACCCGGCACCGGCACGGCGCGGGCACCGGCTGGTACGTGTCGACGAGCCTCGACGTCGACACGCTGGCCACGGTCATGGCCGACGTGTACGCGGGCGCGGGCCTGACGCCGCCGGGCACCGTGGAGGGGCTGGAGGTGGTCCGGCGGCACGGCGACGCCGAGTACGTGGTCGCCATCAACCACACGGACCACGACGCACGCCTGCCCCTGGACGGTCCCGCGACCGACCTGCTCACCGGCAACCCGGTGGCGGGCGACGTGGACGTGCCCGCCGGCGCCGTCCGCGTGCTGCGCCAGGACGCCTGACGCCGGCCCGCCGGGCCTGCCCGGCGGTCTCGCTGCCTGACCGGCTGTGGGTCCTGCGCGCCGAGGGGGCAATAATCGGTTCCGTGACCACCATCAACTGGCTCGAGGCCTGGAGCGCCGAGGACGGCGCGCGCCGGGTCGACGAGCTCTTCACCCGTTCGTTCGACGGCTCCCCCGAGGGCGTCTGGTCCGCCCCCGGGCGCGTCAACCTCATCGGGGAGCACACCGACTACAACGCCGGGCTCTGCCTGCCGACGGCGCTGCCGCACCGCACCTGGATCGCGCTGCGGCCACGCGAGGACGACCAGGTCCGGCTCGTGTCGGCCCAGGCCGAGGGCGTGTGGGAGGCGAGCCTGGCCGACATCGCGCCCGGCACCGTGCAGGGCTGGGGCGCCTACGTCGCCGGCGTGGCCTGGGCCCTGGCCGAGGCCGGGCACAAGGTGGGCGGCTTCGACGCCGCCGTCGACTCGTGCGTCCCGTTCGGCGCGGGGCTGAGCTCGTCGGCCGCGCTGGAGGCGGCCGTCGCCGTCGCCCTCGACGCGGTCGCCGGTCTCGGCCTGGCGGCGTCCGACGCCGGACGCGCCGAGCTGGTCGACGCCACCCGCCGGGCCGAGAACGAGATCGCGGGCGCCCCGACCGGCGGGCTGGACCAGTCAGCCTCGCTGCGGTGCCGCGAGGGCTACGCGCTGCTCCTGGACTTCCGGCCCGGGCTGAAGCCCCTGGAGTCGGGCGTGCCCGTGCCGTTCGACCTCGACACCGCCGGGCTCACGCTCCTGGTGGTCGACACCAAGGCGGAGCACTCGCACGTCTCCGGCGAGTACGGGGCGCGCCGCGCCTCGTGCGAGCGCGCCGCAGAGCTGCTCGGCCTGAGCTCGCTGCGCGACATCGCGCCGACCCTGGGCGGCATGGGCATCGACCGCGCCCTGGCCGAGCTCGAGCCGCACGACCCCGACGGCGTGCTGCGCCGCCGGGTGCGTCACGTGGTCTCCGAGATCGACCGCACCGCACGGTTCGCCGACCTGGTGCGCGAGGGCCGCGCGGCCGACGTCGGCCCGTTCATGGTCGCCTCGCACGTCTCCCTGCGCGACGACTACGAGGTCTCGTGCCGCGAGCTCGACCTCGTGGTCGACTCGGCCATGGCCGCGGGCGCCCTGGGCGCGCGCATGACCGGCGGCGGGTTCGGCGGCAGCGCCATCGCGCTGGTCCGTCTGTCCGACGTCGACACCGTGGCCCAGGCCGTCGCGGACGCGTTCGCCGAGGCCGGCCTCACCGCGCCGGCCTTCCTGCTGGCCCCGCCGTCGGCCCCGGCGGGCTGAACCGCGGTCGGCCCGGCGGCTTGAGCTGCCGTCGGCCGCCACGACCGCCATCGGTCGTGGCGGCCTGAACCGGCGTTGGTCGTGGCGACCTGATCCGGTCGTGGTGGCCTACAGCTCGTAGGTCGCCACGACCGGGGCGTGGTCGCTCCAGCGCTCCGCGTAGGTGGGCGCACGGTCGACCTCGATCTTGCGGCACGCGCCCGCGAGTGCCTGGTTGGCGAGCTGGTAGTCGATACGCCAGCCGGAGTCGTTGTCGAACGCCGCGCCGCGCCAGGACCACCAGGTGTAGGGGCCGGGGCCGTCACCGGCGTGGATCCGCCCGAGGTCGGCCCAGCCGTGCTCGTCCAGCCAGCGCGTCACGTAGGCGCGCTCCTCCGGCAGGAAGCCGGCGCTCTTCTGGTTGCCCTTCCAGTTCTTGATGTCCACGTTCTGGTGGGCGATGTTGAGGTCGCCCGCCACGACGGCCGGCGTCGGCGCCGTGGCGAGCTGGGCCAGGCGCGCCGTGACCTTCTCCAGGTAGGCGTACTTGGCGACCATCGTGTGCTCCTGGCCGGGGTTGGTCGACCCGGAGTGCAGGTAGGCGGAGATCGCGGTGAACGTGCCGCCGCCGGGCAGGCTGATGTCGGCCTCGATCCAGCGGCCGGTGTCGGCACCCTCCTCGAGGGCGCCGTCCGGGCCGTGGGCCGCGAGGCCGGTGCGGACCTCGCCGAGCGGCAGCCGGGACGCCACGAGCACCCCGGCGCGGCCCTTGACCTCGCTCTCCGCGTGCGCGACGTGCCAGCCCTCGAGCAGCTCGCGCACCAGCTTGTCGGGGGCGCGGACCTCCTGCAGCAGCAGCACGTCCGGGGTTCGGGTGGCGATCCAGGTCTCCATGCCGCGGCGGACGGCGGCTCGGATCCCGTTGACATTGGCGGTGGCGACGATCAGAGGCACCGGGGCAGCCTAACCGGAGCCTCTGACACGGGCCGATCACGGCCGGGTCAGGCGCCGCCGTGGGGCATCATGCGCCGTCGTGCGCCGCCTGCAGGGCCGCGACGTCGATCTTGCCCATCTTCAGCATGGCGTTCATCGTGGCGATCTCGGCGGGCGTCGAGTACGAGCCGCTGAGCCGCTCGAGCTCCTTGGGGATCACCTGCCAGGACACCCCGAACTTGTCCGTGCACCAGCCGCACGCGCCGGGCTCGCCGCCGTCGGCGGTCAGGACGTCCCAGTAGTGGTCCACCTCCTCCTGGCCCTCGACCGACAGGTAGAACGAGAAGGCCTCGTCGAGCGTGCGGTGCGGTCCGGCGTTCAGGCCGATCACCGGCTGCCCGGCCACGGTGAACTCGACCACGAAGTCGGTGCCGGCCTCGGCGCCCGGCGCGTTCTCCGGAGCCTTGACGACGCGCTCGATCGACGAGCCGGGGATGTGCTCGGCGTAGAAGGCGGCGGCCTCGCCGGCCTTGTTGTTCCCGAACCAGAGATGGGTCCGAACGCTCACCATGATGTCCTCCTGAGTCGGCCGGGGCGCTGGTCGGCCCCGGCATCAACTCTTCAGACGCCGCGCGGCCCCGCAACTCATCGCGGGCACGTTCACCCGCCGTCGGCCACCGGCGAACGGAGGAATGGTCGCCCTCTCGGTACTGAGAGAGCGACCATTCCTCGGTTCAGCGGCGGACCAGGGGACAGGTCACGGGACCAGCGAGCGCTCCGCCGACTCGACCACGTTCGCCAGGAGCATCGCCCGGGTCATCGGGCCGACGCCGCCCGGGTTGGGCGACACCCAGCCCGCGATCTCGGCGGCCTCGGGCGAGACGTCGCCGACGACGCGCGACTTGCCCGTGGCCGGGTCGGTCTCGCGCGAGACGCCGACGTCGATCAGCACGGCGCCCGGCTTGACCATCTCGCCGGTCACGATGCCCTTGACGCCCGCGGCGGCCACGACGACGTCGGCCCGCCGGACGAGCGACGCCAGGTCCTGCGTGCCCGTGTGCGTCAGGGTGACCGTCGCGTTCACGGCGCGCCGCGTGAGCAGCAGCCCGATCGGGCGGCCCACGGTGACGCCGCGGCCGAGCACCACGATCTCCTTGCCGGCGAGCTTGATGCCGTGCCGCTCCACCAGCTCGATGATGCCGCGCGGCGTGCAGGGCAGCGAGGAGGTGACCTCCTCGTTGACCCGCAGCACCAGGCGCCCCAGGTTGGTGGGGTGCAGGCCGTCGGCGTCCTTGTCGGGGTCGACGAGCTCCAGCACGCGGTTGGTGTCGATGCCCTTGGGCAGCGGGAGCTGCACGATGTACCCGGTGCAGGCCGGGTCCTCGTTCAGCCGGCGGACCGCGGCCTCGATCTCCTCCTGCGTCGCCGTGGCCGGGAGGTCCTCCCGGATCGACGCGATGCCCACCTCGGCGCAGTCGCGGTGCTTGCCCGCGACGTACCACTGCGAGCCCGGGTCGTCCCCCACGAGGAGGGTCCCGAGGCCGGGGACGACGCCCCGCTCGCGCAGGGCCGTGACGCGGTCCTTGAGCTCCGCCTTGATGGCGGCGGCCGTGGCCTTGCCGTCCAGGATCTGTGCGGTCATCGGCTCAGAGCCCCGGGTAGAGGGGGAAGTCGGCCGTCAGCTTCGCCACACGGGCCGAGAGCGCGTCGACGTCGGTCGCGGCGCCGTCCTTCAGCGCCGTCGCGATGATGTCGGCGACCTCGGTGAACTCGGCGTCGCCGAACCCGCGCGTGGCCAGGGCCGGCGTCCCGATGCGCAGGCCCGAGGTGACGCGCGGCGGACGCGGGTCGAACGGGACGGCGTTGCGGTTGACCGTGATGCCGGCGTCGTGCAGGAGGTCCTCGGCCTGCTGGCCGTCGAGGTCCGAGTTGCGCAGGTCCACCAGCACCAGGTGCACGTCCGTGCCACCGGTCAGCACGGAGACGCCGGCCTCGGCGACGTCCGGCTGGGACAGGCGCTCGGCGATGATCTGCGCGCCGCGCACCGTGCGCTCCTGGCGCTCCTTGAAGGCGTCGGTCCCGGCGACCTTGAACGCCACGGCCTTGGCCGCGACGACGTGCATGAGCGGGCCACCCTGCTGCCCCGGGAACACGGCGGAGTCGATCTTCTTGGCGTACTCCTCCTTGGCGAGGATGAAGCCGGAGCGCGGGCCGCCGATCGTCTTGTGCACGGTCGAGGAGACGACGTCGGCGTGCGGCACCGGGGAGGGGTGCAGGTCGGCCGCGACGAGCCCGGCGAAGTGCGCCATGTCGACCCACAGCTTGGCGCCGACCTCGTCGGCGACCTCACGGAACGCCGCGAAGTCGAGGTGCCGCGGGTAGGCGGACCAGCCCGCGATGATGACGTCGGGGCGGTGCTCCAGCGCCTTCTTGCGCACCTCGTCCATCTCGATGCGGTAGGACTGCGGGTCCACGCCGTAGGCGCCGACGTCGTAGAGCTTGCCGCTGAAGTTGATCTTCATGCCGTGCGTGAGGTGGCCGCCGTGCGCCAGCTCCAGGCCGAGGATCTTGTCGCCCGCGTTGATCAGGGCGTGCAGCACCGCGGCGTTGGCCTGGGCGCCGGAGTGCGGCTGGACGTTGGCGTGCTCGGCGCCGAACAGGTCCTTGGCG
This sequence comes from Promicromonospora sp. MS192, assembly GCF_049532985.1. Lineage (GTDB taxonomy): Bacteria > Actinomycetota > Actinomycetes > Actinomycetales > Cellulomonadaceae > Promicromonospora. The sequence goes on from NZ_CP186693.1 coordinate 3,942,681, forward strand.
CGGGCGATCGCGAGGTTCTCCGCGATGTCCACCTGCTCGCAGCCGCCGTAGTAGCGGCGGCCCGGGTAGCCCTCGGCGTACTTGTTGGTCAGGACCGAACCCTGGGCCTCCAGGACGGCACGCGGCACGAAGTTCTCGGACGCGATCATCTCGAGAGTGTCGCGCTGGCGGGCCAGCTCTCCGTCCAGGACGGCGGCGATCTCGGGGTCGAGCTCGGCGAGCGGGGTCGCGAGCGGGTCGGGAGTCGATGCGCTCATAGCTCCTCGATTCATGCGGGACGGGGAAATGTCGGACGGCGGTGGAGGGCACACGCGCCGCGACACGACGGCCCGGGTGCACACCTCTGCAGGTGACCCAGGGCCCAGGCGAACGACCCGTCGTCGGCATGACTCGTCGCTCCCCGGTGGTGATCCACCTGACGCCAGTTGCGACCCGATGATCGTAGCAGCGGCGGAAGGAGCCCGTACGCGGCGTCCGGCTGCCTCCCGGGAAGGGCTCGGGAAGCCCGGAAAATCAACGAAAGTACCTGAGACCCTTTTGCGATTCACCGCGACGTCGCTAGTGTGCCGCCATGCCCTCCCCCGTGTCACCGGACGCAGGCGTTCCGGAACACCAGCCAGACCAGCGCCGCCCCCGGACCGGTGGAACGCACCGCCAGGAACCGAACGGCCCCCCGCCGTCCGGCGGCCGGCCGCAGTCGGGGCAGTTCGCGTCGGGGCAGTTCGCGTCGGGGCAGTTCCCGGCGGGGCAGGGCCAGTCGGGGCAGGCCACGTCGGGGCAGCTCCCGTCCCGGCAGTTCCCGGCGGGGCAGGGCCAGTCGGGGCAGGCCACGTCGGGCCAGTTCCCGTCTGCTCAGTTCCCGTCTGCTCAGTTCCCGTCCGGGCAGCTACCGTCCCGGCAGTTCCCGGCCGGGAACCAGCCGCAGTCCGGCCCGTTCGGCGCCGGCAGGCCGCAGTCCGGCCCGTTCGCGACCCCGCCCGGCGCGGCCTCGCCGTCGGACCCCCGGACGCCGGACCCCCGCTCCCCCGGACCCGACGGCGCCGGCGAGGAGCGCGGCAGGAAGGGCACCACACGCCGGGACTGGATCTGGTCGATCGTCGCCTTCGTGGTCGCGGCCGTGGTCATCGGTGCCGTCGGGTTCCACTTCTTCGGACCTGACGCGGACGAGGAGCCCACCGTGGCCTGGGCCGTCGACTCGTGCGCCGGCCCCGACCCGGCCGCGCAGGCCACCGACGCCCCCACGGACGCCTACCGGCCGCTGACCTGCGACGACGCGGAGGCCACCGTCACGGTCCTCGACATCCAGGACGCCGTGTCCGTGGCACAGCTCCACTGCCCGGCCGGCACCGATGTCGTCTTCCAGAAGGACGGCCAGGCCGGCGGGGACACGCAGGCCGTGTGCGCCCGCAACCTCTCGGACGACCACCCCGGCGACCCCGGGATGGGCGGCGGCCAGCTCCTCGCAGGCGACTGCGTGAACGGCGACGGCGGCGAGGTGCCGTGCTCCGCGGACGGCGCACGGAAGGTCACCGGCCTCCTGGTCGGTGCCGTCGAGTGCCCCGAGGGGACCGCCGACGAGATCGAGCTGGGCTTCGACCCGTCGCGCAGCTACGAGACGATCTGCCTCGGCGAGTAGGTCAGCCCTGCGACGTGCTCGGTGCGCTCTGCGCACCGGCCGCACCGAGCACGCGACGCAGGTAGGTGTACGTGAGGTCGCCCGCGGCCTTGTCGTACTGCTCCTCGTAGCCGTGCTTCGTGTACATCGCGAGGTTCTGCTTGGAGTCCTTGCCGGTGAAGACCCAGATCTCCGTGGTCTGCTCCGGCAGGTACGGCAGCACCGCGAAGAGCATCTCGGTGCCGATCCCGCGCCCCTGCTTGTCGGGGGCCACCGCGAGCCGGCCGAGCGTCGCCTTCTCGCCCTCGATCTCCACGCGCACCGAGCCGATCATCCGGTGGCCCTCCCACGCCCCGATCGTCACCACGTCGTCGCGCGCCAGGTCTTCCCGCAGCTCGGCGAGCGTCTGGGTCAGCGGCGGGATGTTCGGGTCGTCGTACAGCTGGGCCTCGGTCACGAACGCGGCGCGCCGCAACGTGAGGAGCTCGCCCGCATGGTCGTCCTCGACCAGCGCGATCGTCGTGGTGGAGTTGCTCATAGGGCCATGGTGTCAGAGGTGACGCGCCCGGGTCGACGATGACCGTGGCTCGAACGTCGATGTCAGTGGTCCGGCGTAGGTTCGGCGCATGAGCAGCACACGCCCACGCTGGCCCGACAACCCCGACGTACGGATCGACGTGCGCTCGGCCGTCGGCCGGTACGACGACTTCTACGAGGTCGTCGGCGTCAAGAAACCGGGCGGCCGAGGGTGCTGGTGCATGGCCTACCGGGACAGCCGCGTCCCCGCCGACGAGGCCCCGGGCTACATGCGCGGTCTGTGCTCGGCCGAGCCCGGCCCGGGCGTGCTGGCCTACGTGGACGACGTCGTGGCCGGCTGGTGCTCGATCGCGCCCCGGTCCACCTACCGGCGGCTCATGAACTCGCGCACCATCCCGTTCGTCGACGAGCGGGACGCCTGGGCCGCGGTGTGCTTCGTGGTCCGCGCTGGGTTCCGCGGGCGCGGGCTCATGCACCACCTGCTCGCCGGGGCGGTGGAGCACGCGCGGGCGCACGGGGCCGAGGCGGTCGAGGGCTACCCGGCGGACACGGGCCCCGACCGCGTCGACGTGATCAGCGGGTACGTCGGCACGGTGCGCATGTTCGAGCAAGCGGGGTTCGTCCGGGCGACGGAGACGAGCGGCGTCAGCGGGGGCCGGCGGCGCTGGGTCATGCGCCTGGAGCTCGGACAGGACGGGGTCCCGTCGGCCGCGCCGGGTTAGCCTGACCGCGTGAACGACGCGACCGCAGCCACCCACTGGATCCTGACCCTGTCCTGCCCGGACCAGCCGGGAATCGTGCACGCGGTGGCGGGAATGCTCGCGGAGCACGGCGGCAACATCACGGAGTCGCAGCAGTTCGGTGACCCGGCGTCGGGCCTGTTCTTCATGCGCGTGCAGGTCGAGTCGACGGCGTCACGCGACGAGCTGACCGCCGCGATGACGCCGGTGGCGGGCAGGTTCCGGATGACGTGGACGCTCGACGTCGTCGGGCGGCGGATCCGGACCCTCGTCATGGTGTCCAAGGCCGCGCACTGCCTCGTGGACCTGCTGTACCGGGAGCGGTCGCAGCGCATGCCGATCGACGTGGTGGGCGTGGTGGGCAACCACCGCGACCTGGAGGACATCGCCGCCTTCTACGGGAAACCCTTCCACCACGTGCCCGTCACCAAGGACACCAAGGCTGAGGCCGAGGCGACGCTGCGCGACCTGGTCAAGGAGACCGACGCCGAGCTGGTGGTGCTGGCCCGGTACATGCAGATCCTGTCCGACGAGCTGTGCCGCGACCTGAGCGGGCAGATCATCAACATCCACCACTCGTTCCTGCCGTCGTTCAAGGGTGCCGGGCCCTACCGGCAGGCGCACGACCGCGGCGTGAAGATCATCGGCGCCACGTCCCACTACGTGACCGGTGACCTCGACGAGGGCCCGATCATCGAGCAGGACGTCGAGCGCGTGGACCACTCCCGCAGCGTCGAGGACCTGGTGGGCATCGGCGAGGACGTCGAACGCCGCGCCCTGGCCCGCGCCGTCCGCTGGCACGCGGAACGCCGGGTCCTCCTGGACGGCACCCGCACCGTGGTCTTCCGCTGACCGCCCCGCGGTAGCCGGCAGCGCAGGCTGGCCGGGCTGGGCTGGGTGGTCGGCAGAATGTCAGGTGGTCGGTAGCTCGGACTACCGACCACCTGACATTCTGCCGATCACTCGGGCGGGCCGGCGGCAGCCGGGCCTACCCGGCCCGGCGCCTCAGCCCTTGACCGCACCTGCCAGGGCGAAGGCCGAGCCCGAGATGCGGGTGACCAGCACGTACAGACCGAGCACCGGCGCCGCGTACAACAGCGAGTACGCCGCGAGCTGCCCGTAGGCGACCGAGCCGTACTGCCCGAAGAACGCGAAGATGCTCACGGCCGCCGGCTGCTTCTCCGGGGAGAGCAGCAGCACGAACGGGACGAAGAAGTTCCCCCACGCCTGCACGAACACGAAGATGAACACCACGGCGATGCCGGGCCGCATGAGCGGCAGCACCACCCGGCGCAGCGCCTGCATGGCCGACGCCCCCTCGGTCCAGGCGGCCTCCTCCAGCGAGATCGGCACCGAGTCCATGAAGTTCTTGGTCATCCAGATCGCCATGGGCAGCGACGTCGCCGCCATGAAGAAGATGGTTCCGGGCAGCGAGTCGAGCAGGTTGAGCTGCACGAACAGCGCGTACACCGGGACCATGATCGCCGTGATCGGCAGGCAGGTGCCGAACAGCACCGAGTACAGGAAGTACTTGCCGAACCGCATCCTGTATCGCGACAGCGGGTACGCCGCGAGCACTGCGACCACCACCGTGATCGCCCCCGACCCCGCCGACAGCACGAACGCGTTCCACAGCGGGAGCCAGGTGAGCTCCGGCGTCATGATCGCCGCGAAGTTGGCGGTGGTCACGGCGTCGGGCAGGCCGAAGGAAAGGGTCGCCTCCGCGTCGAAGGACGCCACGAGCACCCAGGCCATCGGGAGCACGAAGCACAGGGCGATCACGAGCAGCACCACGTTGGCGGCCACCTTGGTGGCCGTGCCGCGGGGTGCGGCCAGCGTGCCGAGCCCGCCGCTGCGGGCCGGCGCCGCGGGCTTCGTCAGAGTGTCCGCCATCAGTCCACCTCCGGTCGGAGCGCGCGGATGTAGATCACGGAGAAGATCCCGCCCACGATGATCATCACGGTCGCGATGGCCGTGCCGTAGCCGACCTGCGCGAACTTGAACGCCTCCTGGTAGGCCAGGATCGGCAGGGTCGAGCTGTCCGTGCCCGGTCCACCGCCGGTCATCACGTAGATGAGCGTGAACACCGAGAGCGTCTGCAGCGTGGTCAGCATCAGGTTGGTCGAGATGCTGCGCCGGATCACGGGCAGGGTCACCCAGGTGAGCCGTTGCAGCCCGTTGGCGCCGTCGAGCTGGGCGGCCTCCGTGAGCTCCGGCGGCACCTCCGCGAGGGCGGCCGAGTAGACCATCATCGAGAAGGCCGTGCCGCGCCAGATGTTGGCGAGGATCACCGCGAGCATCGGGGTGGAGTAGAGCCAGTCGGGACCGGTGATGCCGATGCCGCCGAGCAGCGTGTTGAGCGTGCCCTCCGAGTGGAAGAACGCGTACGCCGCGAACGCCGCGACGATCTCGGGCAGCACCCACGCGGCGACGACCACGGTCGAGGCGATCGAGCGCACCGGCTTGACCGCCGAGCGGAGCAGGCCGGCCAGCAGGATGCCCATGACGTTCTGCCCCACCACGGCGGACAGGAACACGAACACGACGGTGAGCCACAGCGACTTGGGGAAGTCGGGGTCACCGATCAGCGCGGCGTAGTTGTCGAACCCGATCCACTCCGGGCTCAGGGCGGCGGGCCCGGTCAGGGCGGCGTTGGTGAACGAACCGTAGAACGACCACACCACGGGGCCGAGCATGAACAGGGCGAGCAGGACGACGGCGGGCGCGAGCGGAACCACTCGCGCCACGCCGCGGGACGTGACGGCCATCAGGTCAGCCCTGGACCGTGTTCTCTTCGCCGACGATGCCGATCACCGCTTCGTCGTAGGCGGCCGCGGCCTCCTCCGGTGTCTGCTGGCCGGTCATCACGGCCTCCATCGCGACCATGATCTCGTTCGAGACCTTCGGGTAGTCCGAGGTCGCGGGCCGGAAGTTGGTCACGTCGACCAGGCCGGTGAAGAACTCCGTGGTGGGGTTCGTCTTGGTGTACTCCGGGTCCTCCGCGACGTCGGTGCGGACCGCGATCTGGCTGTTCGCGACGTCGAACCAGAGGGAGTTCTCACGGTTCAGCGCCATCGAGATGAACTCGAACGCGGCGTCCGGGTTCTTGGAGCCGGAGCCCATGGCGAGGGTCCAGCCGCCCGACATGCTCACGGCACCCGGGGCGGCGCCGTCCTGCGTGGGCATGGGCGCGGTGCCCATCTTCTCGGACCACTCGGGCCACGGCGCGACGCCGGACTCGAGCCAGTTGCCCGCCACCCAGGAGCCGTCGAGCGCGATGCCGACCTTGCCCTCGGGCAGCCACTCGGCCTGCACCGTGTTGCCGATGTTGGTGTCGAGCGCCTGCTGCGGCGTCGGCGCCAGGCCCTCGGTGAACACGGTGGTGATGAAGTCGAGGCTGTCGACGAAGCCCTGCGAGCCCAGCACCCACTTGCCGTCCTCGTAGAGGGTGTCGCCGGTGCCGTACAGGAGCATCTCGAAGCCCTGCATCACGGCGGCCTCGCCCTGCGGCTTGCCGGAGTACATGTTGAACGGGACCACGTCCGGGTCCGACTCCTTGATGGCCCGGGCGGCATCCAGGAGCTCGTCCCACGACTTCGGCGCCCAGTCCTCCGGCAGGCCCGCCTTGGCCAGCACGTCCTTGTTGAACCACAGGCCGCGCGTGTCGGTGCCCATGGAGACGCCGTAGGTCTTGCCGTCGTCGCCCGCGCCGGCCTCCTTGGCGCTGTCGACGAACTGGTCCCACTCGTCCCACTCGGCCAGGTAGTCGTCGAGCGGCGCCAGGTACCCGGCCTCGACGTCGGACTTGATCATGTACGTGTCCTCGTACATGACGTCGGGCGCCGTGCTGGGCGACCGGTTCATGAGGGCGAGCTTGGTGAAGTAGTCGTTCTGCTGCGCCTCGATGGGCACCAGCTCCACGGTGATGCCGGGGTTGGCCTCCTCGAAGTCGGCCTTGACGTCCTTGAACAGCTCGTCGGCCTGCGTGAAGTTGCCGAACTTCTGGTAGGCCACCTTGATCGTGGAGGAGTCGGAGCCGCCTCCACCGGAGCCGCAGGCACCGAGCGAGAGGGCGAGTGCCGCTGCAGTGACGGGTGCGATGAGGAATCGTGCCGTGCGCATGAAGCTCCCTTGCGTCGTGCGAGCCCGGCTACGCCGCCGGACCAACTGACGCACACGATTCACCCCTGGCGGGCCCGAGTCAAGGGACTCCGCCGAGGAATTGTCAGCGCTGTCACCCCCGCCCGCCGATCCCGCCCCCTCCCAACCCTTCCTGCCCCCGCCCGCTCGCCTGGTGAGTGGCCGCTCATCAGGCGGGCAGCGACCGTAACGGGCGGGGTTACGGTCGCTGCTCGCCTGATGAGCGGCTGCTCAGCGGCCGGTCAGGCCGGTCAGGCCGCTCAGCGGCCCCGGGGGTCCGTCAGGACCGCCACCGTGCGGGGCGGCACCGTGACGGTGCCCGTCGCGGCGTCCCAGGCGGTGCCCCGCACCACCGGGTCCGCGCCGCGTGCCTGGATGCGGGACAGCGCGTAGTCCCGCCCCGCCAGCTCGGGCACCTCGACGGACGCCTCGTCCGGCGACGCGTTGAACACCACGAGCACGCCGTCCAGTGTGCGGTCGACGTCGGTCCGGCCCGCCCGGTCGTCGATCGACATCGTGATGACGCCAGGCACGGCGTCCGGCCCGGACCCGGGGAACGTCACCTTCTCGCGGATCAGGTCGGCGGAGCCCAGCCGGAACAGCTCGGTCGAGTGCCGCAGCTCCAGCAGCTCACGGGCCTGCGCGGAGGCGAAGCCGATGTCGTCGGCCTCCGGCTTGAGCGCGGCGTCGGCGAGCAGGGGCCGCTGGTACGGCCACTTGTCCTCGTTGTCGGCCGCCATGGGCAGACCGCGCCCGAACCCGTTGTCCTGGCCCGACCAGTCGATGGTGTTGAACCAGTCGCCGGAGTCGAACGAGTTGCGGTCCAGGGACTTGGAGCGCAGCAGGTCGGTGCCCGCGTGCCAGAACGACGGCGACTGCGACAGCGCGGCCGTGGCCAGCGAGACCGTGTTCATCCGGACGCGGTCGGTCATCGACGTGTCTGCCGGCAGCTTGAGCGTCAGCAGGTCGAACAGCGTCTCGTTGTCGTGGGCGTCGACGTACGTGACGACCTCCTCCGGCGAGTCCGCGTAGCCCGCGGGCGCGCCCCGGTAGTCGAGCTCGTCGCCCCGGACCTGCTCCCCCGTCGCGGTCGTGACCTCGAAGGACCGGAGATTGCCGGCCAGCCCGAGCTTGACCAGGTCGGTCTGGTGGGCCAGGTCCGCGGCCTCGTCGTCGCCGCCGTCGTTGACGGTCGCCGGGTCATCGAGCCGCGCGTCCCGCCCGTTCGGGTCGGTGAACAGGCCGGTGCCGAAGCCCTGCGTGAACAGGGACGACCCGTCGACCGGCGAGCCACCGTGGACGGCGTCGCGCAGGCGGTCGCTGAAGGTGCCGATGCCGGTGCCGCCGAGCTGACCCTGCGTGGCCTGCTCGAACCGGGCGTTGCCCGCGACCTCGCCGAAGTCCCAGCCCTCGCCGTACAGGTACACGCTCTTGCCGTCGACGCCGTCGCGGCGCAGGGTGAGCGCGTCGAGCCCCGCCCGGACGGCCTCCATGTTCTCGCGGGAGTGGTGGCCCATGAGGTCGAACCGGAACCCGTCCACGTGGTAGTCGCGGGCCCAGGTGACCACGGAGTCGACCATGAGCTTGCTCGCCATGGCGTGCTCGGTCGCGACGTTCTGGCAGCAGGTGCTGGTCTCGACGGCGCCCGTGGTCGCGTTGAGCCGGTGGTAGTAGCCGGGCACCACGCGGTCGAGCACCGACTTCGGGTCCTGGCCCGAGGCCGCGGTGTGGTTGAACACCTGGTCCAGCACCACCTGCAGCCCGGCGCCGTGCAGGTTGCCGACCATCGAGCGGAACTCGGCCACGCGCGCCCCGCCGTCGGCCTGCACGGCGTAGGAGCCCTCCGGCGCCATGAAGTGGTACGGGTCGTAGCCCCAGTTGAAGGCGTCGCTGCCCTGCACCTCGCCGACGGCGGCCTGCTGCTCCGTGCCGTCGGGTGCGAAGCCCGACAGGTCGCCGGTCGTGGCCTGGTCGGTGCGGTCCTCGGGGATCGTCGCGATGTCGAAGGTGGGCAGCAGGTGCACGGTGGTGAGCCCGGCGTCGGCGAGCGAGCGCAGGTGCTTCATGCCGTCCGAGCCCTTGACGCCGAACGCGCCGTAGGTGCCCCGCAGGCGCGCGGGCACGGTCTCGTCGGAGCTGGAGAAGTCGCGCACGTGCAGCTCGTAGATCGTCTGGTCGACCGCGCGCTCCACCCGTGGCGCGGGCGTGTTCCGCCAGACCTTGGGCTGCCACGCCGTGTCGTCGAGGTCGAGCGCGACCGAGTGCGTCGAGTTCAGCGTGAGGCCCACCGAGTAGGGGTCGGTCACCACGTTGGTCTCGACCTGGCCGGTGCTCGGCACGTACACCTCGACGGCGTAGCGGTAACGGGTGCCGCGCCAGTCGAGCCGGCGGTCGGCGCGGCCGCCGTCGAGCGTCCAGGCGCCGTCCTTCTGCCGGGTCAGCGCCAAGGCGCGCGGCTCGGCGTCGAGCGACCGGCCGGCGGGCCAGGCCTGCAGCGTCACGACGCGGGCCGTGGGCGCCCAGAGCGCGAAGGAGGCCTGCTTGCCGCCCTGCCACGTCACGCCCAGCGCGCGGTCGGTCGCGAACAGGTCGTCCAGCACACCGGGGATCTGCACGCCGGTGGCGGCGGTCAGGGTCTCGCCGTCGTGCCGGGTCAGGCGCAGCGCACCCTGCAGGGCCGACGTCGCCGCGGCCCGGGTCAGACCCTCGGCCTCCAGGGCGAGGTGGCCGGCCAGGTGCGGGAAGTCCTCGGCCACGTCCGCGGGCACGTCGCCCGTGCCGTCCGCCGGGCTCAGCGGGTACGACGCCGCATCGGTCTCCAGCGCCCAGGTGTCGCCGGAGCCGAAGCCGGCGGCCGGGACCAGGACGAGCCCCTGGCGCGCCCAGTGCGCGGCCTGCTGCCCCTCGCCGGGCGTGCCCGGGGTGCCGGCCTGCACGGACGGCACCTTGGTCTCCGGGTCCCACGTGAACGTGACCGGGCCGCCGCCCGTCGAGTAGGCGATGTTGGCGCCGTCCCGCACGCCGTCGGCGCCGTAGTTCTCGGCCCAGGAGCCGTTCAGCGCCACCTTGAACTCGTAGGACCCGGCGGGCAGCTCGAACGTGCCGGTGTAGGTGCCGTCGTCGGCGAGGGTGAGACGCGCGGCCTCGCAGTCCGGGGTCCAGTCGCCGGCGCAGCCCATCTCGCTGTTGTGCGAGCCCGGCACGGTCACCAGGTCGACGTCGGGGTCCGTGGGGTCGTCGACGACGCCGCTGACGTCCACGCCGACCGACGCGTAGGAGCTGGCCGCGGCGCGGTCGCCGTCGGCATCCCGGGTGACCGCGCGGTACTCGACCAGGGTGCCCTCGGGAAGTCCCGCCTCGTCGGCGATGTCGTGGAAGACGCGCGGCGAGGTGTCCTCGGCGGTGCCGAGGTCGTGCCACTCGTCGGTGCCCACGGCGCGCCAGGCGAAGGAGGTCTCGGCCCAGGCGTCGTCGATGCCGGCCGCGACCGGCGCGACGCCGCTCAGCGCAGCACCCGGGCGGGCGCTCGTGCCCGGGACCACGGTGACGGTACCCGCGGTGTCCGCGCCCACGGTGCGGTCGGCGACGAGCACGATCGCGGAGCGCGCCGGGACCGTCAGCGTCACCGCGCCGTCGGCGTCGGCCGTGACCTCGGCGCTGGTGCCGTACAGCGGCGCGTACGTGGCGCCCGGGGTGAGCGTGTCGAACGTGACCGTGCGCTCCTGCGCGGCGTTGTTGGCCGCGACCAGGTGCTCGACCTTCTCCTCGCGGTCCACGCGGGAGAAGGCGTAGACGCCGGCACCGTCCTCGGCGTAGCGCTCGATCTGCGCACCGGACGCCAGGGCCGGGTGCTCCTCGCGCAGGGCCGCGAGGGCGGCGATGTGCTCGTAGAGCGGCGCGTCGGTGGCGTAGCGGTCGGTGCTGCCGGCCTGCTCGCCGGTGACCAGCGGCTGGTCGGCGTACTCGTCGACCTGGGTCGCGAACAGGCTCTGGCGTGCGTCCTTGTCGCCGCCGGTGCCCGCGAAGCCCTGCTCGTCGCCGTAGTAGACGACGGGCTGACCGCGGGTGAGGTACATCAGCTCGTGCGCCAGCTCGTCGCGCTCCAGCGGGTTCTCGGCGCCCGACAGCATGTAGCCGACGCGGCCCATGTCGTGGTTGCCCAGGAACGTGGGCAGGGCCGAGGCGCTGCTGTGCGGCGTCGTGTACAGGTCGTCGGAGGCGTACAGGTCGGCCAGGCGGCGAGCGCTGTTGCCGCTGGCGTAGCTCGTGGCCGCCGACTGGAACGAGAAGTCGAGCACCGAGCTCATGTCGGTACGGCGCACGTACGGGGAGGTCTTGGCGGCGTCGGCGTCGTAGACCTCGCCGAAGGTGAAGAACTCGTCCTTGCCCTGCGCGCGGGCGTACTCGGCGATCTCGGTCGACCACTCCTCCCAGAACTCGAAGTTCACGTGCTTGACCGTGTCGATGCGGAAGCCGTCGATACCCAGGTCGATCCACGCCTTGTAGATCTCCTCGAAGCCGTCCACCACACGCGGGTGCTCGGTCATGAGGTCGTCCAGGCCGCTGAAGTCGCCGTACGTCACCGACTCCCCGGACCACGTCGAGTTGCCCCGGTTGTGGTAGAGCGTGGGGTCGTTGAGCCAGGCCGGGACCTTGACGTCCTGGTCGGCCGGGTCGACGACGGGGGTGTACGGGAAGCTCGTGGCGGCGTCGAGCTCGGGGAAGTCGCCCGTGCCGGCGAAGTCGGCGGGGTCGAACGGGTTGCCGTCGGCGTCCTGGTACGGGGTGGTGGCCTGGTCCACGTAGTCGTAGGTGCCCTCGGCGTAGTCGACGACGTCGGCCGTGTGGTTGGTGATGATGTCGAAGTAGACCTTGAGGCCGCGCGCGTGGGCGTCGTCGATCAGCGCCGCCAGCTCCTCGTTGGTGCCCAGGTGCGGGTCGATCCGCGTGAAGTCGGTGATCCAGTAGCCGTGGTACCCGGCGCTGACGTCGCTGCCGGAGCCCTGCACCGGGCGGTTGAGGAAGCTCGGGGTGAGCCAGATCGCGGTGGTGCCCAGGCCCTCGATGTAGTCGAGGTTCTGGCGCAGGCCCGCGAGGTCGCCGCCCTGGTAGAAGCCCTTGTCCGTCGGGTCGAAGCCGGTGGTGAGCCGGTCACCGGCCAGCCCGCCGGTGTCGTTCGACGCGTCGCCGTTGGCGAACCGGTCGGTCATCACGAAGTAGAAGCGCTCGTCGCTGCCCGGCTGGCGCACGGGGTCGTGGACGAGGGCGTCGTCCGCCTCGGTGTAGTCGCCGGCCAGCCCGAGCGGGGTCAGGGCGGTGCGGTGGGTCGTGTCGTCGTACGTGACGCGAACGCGCGCCGAGCCCTCGAGGTGGAGCGGGGCGTTCTGGGTGCCGCCGTCGCGGCCGTAGGACTCGTCCCACGCGTCGTCCAGGGCGACCTTGTACTCGTAGGTGCCCGCGGGGAGGTCGAACTCGGCCACGAAGGTGCCGTCGCCCTGGGCCACGAGCTCCGTGGCGGCGCAGGCCGGGTCCCAGTCGGCCGCGCAGCCGAGCTCGTCCTGGAGGCTGCCGACGAGGGCCGCCGTACGGTCCGCGGCGGCGGTGCCGGTCGCCTGCCGCACCGCGGCCGTGCCGGTCTCCTGCACCGGGGTCGTCGCCGACGCCGACACCGCGAGTCCGGACGAGGCGATCAGGGCGGCGGAGGCGAGCCCCGCCGTCGCACGAAGCGCTGCGCGCGACGTGTGGAACGGGCGGGCGTGCGGCCGGCGCCGACGCTCGGTGCGAGACATGGATGACCCCTTCGTCGTCCGGAACGCGAGTGTGAACCGAGCGCGACTGTAACGCTTGCAGAACGTTGCAGCAAGGTCTCTCGCCCGGAAGATGCACTGCGGATGCGCGGCTCCGGAGCAAGGGTGGCCCGCGGGGCTGCGTCACGGAGAGTAGGCATTGTCTACTCCCCGTGACAGGCCCCCGCGGGCCACGTTCCCTTACCCTGGTCGCGAGGGCGCGACCGCCGAGGACGTCAGGCGCGATGGCGAGGTCCGGCATCCCGGCCTGCCCCCGGTCACGACGATGCCGCCCGCGTCAGAGCGGGAGCTTGAAGCCCTCGTGCGACTGCTCGTAGCCGAGGCTCCGGTAGAACCGGTGCGCCTCCGGCCGCTGCTTGTCCGACGTGAGCTGGGCCAGCACACAGCCCCGCGCCCGGCCGCGCTCGTGGGCGTGCTCCATCATGAGCCGGCCGATCCCCTGGCCCCGCAGCGCGCTGTCGACCCGCACCGCCTCGACCAGCAGGCGCGACGCACCGTTGCGCGAGATCCCCGGGATGTAGGTGAGCTGCATGACGCCGATCACCTCGCCGTCGGACTCGGCGACGACCAGCTCGTTGTCCGGGCTCGCCACGATGGCCTCGAACCCGCGGACGTGCGGTTCGCCGTAGGTTCCGGTGCGGCGGGCGGCGACGGCGTCGTCGGCGATCAGCTCGACGACGCGCCGCAGGTCGGCGCGGACGGCGTCGCGGAAGGTGAGATCCATGCCGCCAACCCTAGGTGGGGCTGGTCGGGTGCTTACGATCCTCCTGTGACCACCTCCTCCGCGCCCGCGGCGCCCGACGGCGTCCCGGACGCGGCCCCGCGCAGCTCCTGGATCGCACTCGCGGTGCTCATCCTCGGCGTCTCGATGGCCCTGCTCGACACGACCATCGTGAACGTCGCCCTGCCGACGATCCGTACGTCGCTCGACGCCTCGGAGGGCACGCTGTCCTGGATCATCTCCGGGTACGCGCTCGCCTACGGCCTGGCCCTCATCCCCGCCGGACGGGTCGGCGACCGGGTGGGCCACAAGTGGGTGTTCGTCGTGGGACTGGCCGGGTTCACGCTGGCGAGCCTGTGGTGCGGACTCGCGTCGGGCGCCACCGAGCTGATCGTGGCGCGCGTGGTCCAGGGTCTGTGCGGCGGCATCTTCTTCCCGGCGGTGACCGCGCTGATCCAGCTGATGTTCACGGGCCGCACGCGCGGCCGGGCTTTCGCGGTGATGGGCGCGGCCATCGGGTTCTCCACGGCGCTCGGGCCGATCGTCGGCGGGCTGCTCATCGAGGCGTTCGGCGACGACGAGGGCTGGCGCTCGATCTTCTTCGTCAACCTGCCCTTCGGGCTGGTCGCCGTCGCCGCCGCGATCGTGCTGCTGCCCCGCATCATCGCCGGCGGCACGGCCCGCGGCGTCGACGCGCTCGGACTGGTGCTGGTCACGGTGGCGCTGGTCGCGATCCTCGTGCCGCTCATCGAGGGCGAGGACGCCGGCTGGCCGTGGTGGACCTGGACGTCCCTGGCAGGGGGCCTCCTGCTGCTGGTCGCGTTCGCGTTCTGGGAGCGCCGGGTCGCGGACCGCGGCCGCAGCCCGCTCGTCCCGCCGCACCTCTTCTCGCACCCGGCCTTCACCGGTGGCGTGGTGCTCGCGCTGGTCTACTTCGCGGCGTTCACGAGCATCTTCTTCACCATCTCGATCTTCTGGCAGACGGGCCTCGGGCACTCCGCCCTGGCCTCGGGCCTGGTGTCCATCCCGTTCGCCATCGGCTCGATCGTGGGAGCCTCGCAGAGCGAACGCCTGGCGCACCGGCTGGGCCGGCGCGTGCTCGTGATCGGGACCGGCATGGTGGCCCTCGGCCTCGTCTCCGTCTGGCTGGTGCTCTGGCTGGTGCCGACCGGCGACCTGAACCACTGGCACCTGGCCGCACCGCTCCTGGTCGGCGGCGTCGGCAGCGGCCTCTTCATCGCGCCGAACGCCCAGTTCATCGTGGCCACGGTGGACCGCGACGAGGCCGGCGCAGCGTCCGGTGTGATCGGCACGATGCAGCGCATCGGCTCGGCGGCGGGCATCGCCGTCGTCGGCTCCGTGCTGTTCGGGTCGCTCACGTTCCCGCCGGGCCGCCCGACACCGGACGTGGTCGCTGACGCGTTCGCCCACGCGGCCACCATGGCGATGGGCACCAGCGCCGCACTCTCGGTGGTGGCGTTCCTGCTGGTCTTCGCCCTGCCCCGGCGGGTCGACCCGCCCACGCCGACGGCGTAGGCGGGTCCGCCCGCATCAGCCCGCCAGGTGACCCCACCTCGGCGCGAGACCGGACCACGGCCCGACGTCGGCCACCTCGCCGTCGACCAGGACCACCACGCGGTCGGCGCGGGCCAGCGCGGCGCGCTTCGACGTCGCGCCCACCACCGTGGTGCCCCGCTCCCGCAGGGCGGCCCACAGCTCGATCTCGGTCGAGGCGTCGAGCGCGCTGGAGACGTCGTCCGCCAGCAGCAGCTCGGTGTCCGCGGCGAGTGCCCGCGCGAGCGCGAGCCGCTGCACCTGGCCACCGGACAGCCGGACGCCGCGGTGACCCACCAGGGCGTGCGGGCCGCCGGCGTCCGCCATGTCCTGGGCAAGGCGTGCGCCGCGGATCGGGCCCTCGAGGTCGCGCGCGTGGTCGAGCTGCACGTTGTCGGAGAACGAGCCCGACAGCACGCGCGGCACCTGCGCCACGTGCGCCACCTGACCGGGGCGCAGGAACGCCTGGGCGTCAGTCACCTCGGTCCCGTTCCACCGGATCTGACCCGTGTGCTCCATGAGCCCCGCCAGGGCGGACAGCAGCGACGACTTGCCCGATCCGACCTGCCCCAGAAGGAGCACGAGCTCGCCGCGCCGGATCTCCAGGTCGACGTCGGAGACCCCGATGGTGCCGTCGTCGTGCACGGCGGTGACGTGGCGCAGGTCCAGCCGGTCGAGCGGCTCACGGCGCGGTGCCTCCGGCGCCGGTGCGACGCCCGTCACCAGGTCCACCCCCGGCTGCCGCGACACCAGGTCGACCCCGCCCGCGAACCGGGCCGTCGCGACCTGCCACGCCCGGGTGCCCGGGGCCTCCGTGACGACCGCGCCCGCCACGACCCCGAACCAGGCGAAGCCGGTGACGGCGTTGGCGACCAGCAGCGTGGTGGCCAGGTCCCACCGGCCCGTGAGCAGGAATCCCCAGGCTGCGACGACGCCGAGGTACAGCGTCACCAGCGGCACCGAGTCGAGCACGGCCTGCACCCGGTGCTCGAAGATCGCCGCCTTCACCCGGCCGGAGTCCACCGTGCCCAGGTGCCGGCGCACGTCGGGCGTGCGGGCCGCGAGCTTCACCGTGCGCGCGGAGTCCAGGGCCGAGACGAGGGCGCGGCCGAACCGGGCGCGGGCCGCCGAGGAGCCTGCCGCGGACCGGCCTGCGATGGGCCGCCCGATGGCCGACGCCGCGGCCGAGACCACCATGACGGCCAGCAGCACGGCGCCGGCCGTCCACGTCCCGCTGATCAGCGCGGTGGCCGCCACGATCAGGAGCCCGTTGACGAAGTCGACCCAGCGGTCGGCGTACCGCACGAACCGGTCGGCGTCCATGGACCGGGCCACGACCTCGCCCGGCGGGGTGGCCGGCAGCCGGTACTGCCGGGTCTGCCCGTGCATCACGGACATGCGGATACGCAGCAGGATCTCGATCCACCAGCGCGGGTACACGCCCAGCGCACGGGAGATGAAGAGCGGCTGCACGATCAGCAGCAGCGCGAGCGCGACGAGCAGGCCGACCGGCAGCACACCCGACCCGACCTCCTCGACCGTGCGGCCCCACAGGTAGCCGCTGACCGCGCCCTGCGCCGCGACCAGGCTCGCCAGCAGGAACAGGACCGCACCGAACACGCCCCACTTCGGTCGCACGAACAGCGCGTGCAGCACGCCCCGCGCGAGACTCGGGCCGGTGCCGGGCTGCGGCAGGTCAGGCGGGGTCCCGGTCCGGCGCCGGCCGCCGACGGCGTCGGCCCCGTCGGTAGCGGCCCCGTCAGTAGCGGACCCGTCAGCACCGGCGGGGGTGGCGTCGGCGGTCGCAGTGACAGCCTGAGCACGCACCTCCGCCGCATCGACAGCGACGTCACCGGTCGCGGCAGCCGCCACGCCGTCGTCGCCGGAAGCCCCGTCGAGCGACCCGTCGCTCGCGCCTGCCTCCAGAAGCGTGCGGAACGGACCGGGTGTGCGCGCGAGGGCGGCGCGCCGTCCCTGCTGCACCACGCGTCCGTGATCGAGCACCGCGACGAGCCCGGCGCGCTCGATGGTGCCCAGCCGGTGCGCGATGAGCACGCCGGTGCGCCCCGTGAGCAGCCGGTCGGACGCGGCCACGACGCGCGCCTCGGTGAGGGGGTCCATACGAGCCGTGGCCTCGTCGAGCACGACGAGCTGCACGTTCCGCACGAGGAGCCGCGCGAACGCGACCAGCTGCTCCTCCCCCGCGGACAGCGTGGTGCCGCCCGGTCCGAGGAGGGTGTCGAGGCCGTCAGGCATGCCCGCGACCCACTCGGTCAGGCCCAGCTCACGCACGGCACCCTCGACGTCGTCGCGCGGCACATCCGCGAACAGGGCGATGTTCTCCGCGAGAGTGCCCGCAAGGATCTCCGTGCGCTGCGTGACGACGCCCACGGCCCCGCGCAGCTTCTGCAGGTCCAGGTCGCGGACGTCGACGCCGCCCAGGAACACCGACCCCGGCTCGGGCTCGACAGCGCGCGAGAGCAGCGCGGCCAGCGTCGACTTGCCCGAACCGGTGCGGCCCACGAGGGCCACGGTCTCACCCGCGGGCACCGTGAGGTCGACGTCCGACAGCGCGAACGTGCCCTCGGCGTAGGCGAAGCTCAGGTCGCGCAGCTCGAGCTCGAGCGGCCCCTCCGGCACGTCCCGTCCGCCCTCGGGCTCCGGCTCCACCGCGAGCATCTGGCGGATGCGGAGCACGGCGCCGAGGCCCTCCTGGATGTCCGGCAGGTGGTGCACCAGGTTGTCCATCTGCCCCACGAACATGGCCGTGACCAGGAAGAGCGTCACGAGCTGGTCCACGGACAGCCCACCGCCGGACGCGACCACCGCGCACGCCACGGCGGTCCCGGCCAGCAGCGCGTACATCACCAGGCCGGCCCGGCGCAGCAGCCGCTCCTCGACCCGCACCACGTCCTTGAACTTGCGGTGCACGACCGCCGAGAGCTGAGCGACCCGCCGCACCGCGAACGCCTGCCCCAGGCTGGTCCGCAGGTCGTTCCGAGCTGCCACGGCCTCCTCGAAGGCGGCGGCGTGGTCGGTCCACGCGGCCTCCTCGATCACCTTGCGACGCGCGATCTCACCGAGCATCGGCCGGGTCAGCAGCGCGACGAGCACGCCCAGCACCGGGAAGAGGAACCAGGCGGGCCACCAGGTGATGCCCGCGACGATCCACATCGGCACCGTGCCCACGACGGTGCGGCCCGCGCTCCAGAGCTGGCGGCGCACGAGCGTGCCGACGGCGTGCGTGTCGTCGTCGACCCGGTCCAGCACCTCGCCGACGGCCTGCTCCGAGAGCGTCGCCAGCGGCTGACGCAGGGCGGCGCTGAGCAGGTCGCTGCGGAGCTTGCCCTCGGCGCGGTCCACGACACCGGCCCAGACCACCTGGCCGACGCCGTCGAGCACCGCGCCGCCGACCACGCACGCGGCGAGGAGCAGCAGCCCCGCGACGGTCGCGTGCGCCGCGAGCTGACCGGCCGCGGCCGTGCCCAGGGCCTGCCCGACGGCGCCCGCGGTGAGGGCGAGCAGCGCCACCACGGCGGCCACGCCACGCAGGCGGCGCCAGTCCAGCCGGCGCGCAGGGTCGTCCGTCAGCACGCGGGCAGGGGGAGGCGACGCCTCGGGAACGGGCGAGGTCTGGGGAGTCTGTGGCGCGTCGATCATCGTTTCCTGAGGCTACGTCGAGACACCGACAGTCCCTGCCTCTTTTTCGCACCGGGCGACCAACGTCACTCCCCGTCCGCCCTCACGTGTCAGGCCCCCAGGTCACCGGAGCGACCTGAGGGCCTGGCACGTCGGCGGAGGCCGGCGTCAGAGGGACGCGAGCGCCTCGTTGAACGTGGTGCTCGGGCGCATCACCGCGGTCGCCTTGGCGTCGTCCGGACGGTAGTAGCCACCGATGTCGGCGGCCTTGCCCTGGACGGCGAGCAGCTCCTCCACGATCTTCTCCTCGCCCGCGCCCAGCGCCTCGGCGAGCGGCTTGAACGTGGCGGCCAGCTCGGCGTCGTCGGACTGCGCCGCGAGCTCGCGGGCCCAGTACAGGGCGAGGTAGAAGTGCGAGCCGCGGTTGTCGATCGTGCCGAGCTTGCGGCCCGGGGACCGGTCCTCGTTGAGGAACGTGCCGGTGGCGCGGTCGAGGGTGTCGGCCAGCACCTGCGCCCGGGCGTTGCCCTCGCTCACCGCGAGGTGCTCGAAGGACGCGGCCAGTGCG
Source organism: Promicromonospora sp. MS192 (assembly GCF_049532985.1). Lineage (GTDB taxonomy): Bacteria > Actinomycetota > Actinomycetes > Actinomycetales > Cellulomonadaceae > Promicromonospora. Next base: position 3,962,002 of record NZ_CP186693.1, read on the forward strand.
AAGAACTCGCCCAGCGAGTCCCAGCGCAGGTAGTCCTCCTCGACGAGCTGCTGCACGTGCTTGGGCGCGGAGCCGCCGGCACCCGTCTCGAACAGGCCGCCGCCGTTCATCAGCGGCACGATCGAGAGCATCTTCGCCGACGTACCGACCTCGAGGATCGGGAACAGGTCGGTGTTGTAGTCGCGCAGCACGTTGCCGGTCACCGAGATGGTGTCCAGGCCCTGGCGGATGCGGGCCAGCGAGAACGCCGTCGCCTCTGCCGGGTCCATGACGTGGATCTCGAGGCCCTCGGTGTCGTGCTCCGGGAGGTACTGCTCCAGCTTCTGGATCAGGTTGGCGTCGTGCGCACGGCGCGAGTTCAGCCAGAACACGGCGGGCGTGTCCGACAGCCGGGCGCGGGTGACGGCCAGCTTGACCCAGTCGCGGATCGGGGCGTCCTTGGTCTGGCAGGCGCGCCAGACGTCGCCGGCGTGCACGTCGTGCTCCATGACGACCTCGCCTGCGCCGTTCACGATGCGCACGGTGCCGTCGGCGGCGATCTCGAACGTCTTGTCGTGCGAGCCGTACTCCTCGGCGGCCTGCGCCATGAGGCCCACGTTCGGGACGGAGCCCATCGTGGCCGGGTCGAGGGCGCCGTTGGCACGGCAGTCGTCGATGACGGTCTGGTAGATCCCGGCGTACGAGGAGTCGGGGATCACCGCGAGGGTGTCCGCCTCCTCGCCGTCCGGCCCCCACATGTGGCCGCCGATGCGGATCATGGCGGGCATCGAGGCGTCGACGATGACGTCGGACGGGACGTGCAGGTTGGTGATCCCCTTGTCGGAGTTCACCATGGCCATCTTCGGGCCGTCGGCCAGCGCGGCGTCGAACGCGGCGCGGATCTCGTCACCGTTCGGCAGCGCCGCCAGGCCGGCGAAGATGCCGCCCAGGCCGTCGTTCGCCGACAGCCCGGCGGCGGCCAGGTCCTGGCCGTACTTCTCGAAGACCGGCTTGAAGAAGGCCCGCACCACGTGACCGAAGATGATCGGGTCCGAGACCTTCATCATCGTGGCCTTGAGGTGCACGGAGAACAGCACGCCCTCGGCCTTGGCCCGCTCGATCGACTCCGCGAGGAAGGCGTCCAGCGCGGCGGCGTCCAGGAACGTGCCGTCCACGACCTCGCCCGCCAGGACCTTCAGCCCGTCCTTGAGGACGGTCACCGTGCCGTCGGCGGCGACGTGCTCGATGCGCAGGGTGTCGTCGGCCGGGATGATCACGGACTTCTCGTTCGAGAAGAAGTCGTCGTGGCCCATCGTCGCCACGTTGGTCTTCGAGTCGGCCGTCCACGCACCCATGCGGTGCGGGTGCGCCTTCGCGTAGTTCTTGACCGACGCCGGCGCGCGGCGGTCGGAGTTGCCCTGGCGCAGCACCGGGTTCACGGCGGAGCCCATGACGCGGCCGTAGCGCTCGCGCGCGTCCTTCTGCTCGTCGGTCTCGACGCTCTCCGGGAAGTCCGGCAGGTCGTAGCCGAGGGCCTGGAGCTCGGCGATGGCCGCCTTGAGCTGCGGCACCGACGCCGAGATGTTCGGCAGCTTGATGATGTTGGCCGACGGGTCGTTCGCCAGCTCACCCAGCTCGGCGAGCGCGTCCGGCTGGCGCTGCTCGTCCGTGAGGCGCTCCGGGAACTGCGCGATGATGCGGCCGGCGAGCGAGATGTCGCGGGTCTCGACGTCCACACCGGCCTTGGCCGCGTAAGCCGAGACGATCGGCAGGAACGAGTACGTCGCCAGAAGCGGGGCCTCGTCCGTGTGGGTATAGATGATGGTGGACATGGGTGTGGCTGACTCCCCGGGTTAGTGGAATGTGCCGATCTCTCGATATCAAGATACCTGAGGCGGCGCGCCGCCCCGGAATCGCGAGACGCACCTCACGCCCGACGCCCCGGCCGCCCGGGCCGCTCCGGCCGGGCGTCCGGGGCGTCAGGTCAGATCAGCCCCAGCGAGCGGACGGCGTCGCGCTCCTCCGCGAGCTCGGCGACGCTCGCGTCGATGCGGGCTCGCGAGAACTCGTCGATCTCCAGCCCTTCGACGATCCTCCACTCACCGCTGCCGTCCGAGGTCACCGGGAACGAGGAGACGAGCCCCTCCGGTACCCCGTACTCGCCGGAGGACCAGATACCCGCCGAGGTCCAGTCGCCGTCGGGCGTGCCGAGCGTCCAGTCGCGCACGTGCGCGATGGCCGCGTTCGCGGCCGACGCCGCCGACGACGCCCCGCGGGCCTGGATGATCGCCGCACCGCGCTTGGCGACGGTCGGGATGAAGTCGTCCGTCAGCCACGCCGTGTCGGCCGCGACCTCGGCGCCCGGGCGACCGCCGACCTCGGCGTGGAACAGGTCGGGGTACTGCGAGGCGGAGTGGTTGCCCCAGATGGTGAGCTTGCGGATGTCGGCCACGGGGGTTCCGGTCCGTGCGGCGACCTGGGAGAGTGCGCGGTTGTGGTCGAGCCGGGTCATGGCGGTGAACCGCGTCGCGGGCACGTCGGGTGCGTTGGACGCCGCGATGAGCGCATTGGTGTTGGCGGGGTTGCCCACCACGAGCACGCGGACGTCGGCGGCGGCGCCGTCGTTGATCGCGCGGCCCTGCGGGCCGAAGATACCGCCGTTGGCCTCCAGCAGGTCGGCGCGCTCCATGCCCGCGCCACGCGGGCGCGCACCGACCAGGAGCGCCACGTTCACGCCGTCGAAGGCCTTGGCCGGGTCGTCGAAGATGTCGACGCCGGCCAGGGTCGGGAAGGCGCAGTCGTCGAGCTCCATGGCGGTGCCCTCGGCGGCCGCCACGGCCTGCGGGATCTCGAGGAGGCGGAGCCGCACGGGGGTGTCCGCGCCGAGCATCTCGCCCGCGGCTATACGGAAGAGGAGCGCGTACCCGATCTGGCCAGCGGCTCCGGTGACGGTGACATTCACGGGTTCAGTCATGGCCCCACTCTTGCATCGACGGGGGCCATACGCCCAGCCCTCGCGCATCATGAAGAAAACGCCTGCGTGGATTCAGGTTTTGTTCAGGCGGGTAATGGCAGGATGTGCGCGACATCGCACGCACGCCGCCTCGACGCGCACCCGACGGTGCGCCACTGAAAGGATCTGACTTCATGTCCCAGGACCTCGCCGCGACCAGCGGCGTCACCGAGGTCGAGGAGGAGCGGACGCCGAGCCTGCTCTCCCGCCTGCTCGCCGAGACCTTCGGCACGTTCCTGCTGACGCTCGTGATCGTGGGTGTGCTCGTCTACAGCCCGCTGAACACGGTCGGCGGGCTCGGTGTGGCGCTCGGTGGGGCGTTCGCCTACATCGCGGGTGCCGCGGCCGTCGGCCGCGTCTCCGGAGCGCACTTCAACCCCGCGATCTCGCTGGGTGCCTGGCTCGGCGGGCGCATCTCGATCTCCAGCATGTTCAGCTACTGGGGTGCGCAGCTCGTGGGCGCGATCCTCGCGGCGGCCGTGCTGTTCGCGACCGTGCCGCAGCCGCTCCTGACGCTGCTCGGCAAGGAGAGCACGCCCGACGCCTTCGACTCCGCGGTCAACGGCTTCGCGCAGAACTCTCCGCTCTACCTGCAGACCCAGGGCCAGGCGCAGTTCGACTGGCTCCCGGCCCTGCTGGTCGAGGTCATCATCTCGGCCGTGCTCGTCGGCGTGTACCTCGGCGTCAACGACCCGCGGAGCAAGGTCGGCTACGCCCCGGTCGCCGTCGGCAGCGCCATCGCCGCGCTCACCCTGGTCTCGTGGTTCGTCACCAACGCGGGCATGAACCCGGCCCGCTCCACGGCCGCCGCGCTCTTCGCCAACAGCTGGGGCGCCGACGGCTCCGGCCGCCAGCTCTGGCTGTTCTGGGTCGCGCCGCTCGTCGGCGCCGCCCTGGCCGCGCTCTTCTACCGCGCGTTCGGCTCGGCCGAGGCCGAGGAGGAGCTCGAGGACCTCGACGAGGACGACGACGAGGACGATGACGACGAGTCCGTCGTCGAGCCGGCCGCCGCCGAGCCCGCTGCGGCGCCCGCCACGACCCCCGCTGCCGAGGAGGCCGCGCAGGAGTCCGCGGAGCCCGGGAAGAAGACCGACGACAAGGCCTGATCCCGCAGCACTCGCACGACGACGGGGCCGCGCTCTCCTCCGGGGGGTGCGGCCCCGTCGTCGTGCACCGGGAACCTGCCCGGCCCGTGCCACCGGGTGAACTCCCCTCACGATCCGGTCACACCGCCCGGGAGCGCGCGGGACACCTGGTAGATATCAGCCGTGACCGCTTCCCCACCCCCTGCCGACGTCACGCCCGGCACTCTCCAGGTGCCCGTGCACCGCGGCTGGATCGTCGCGTCGATGGTCTTCTTCTGGCCCCTGGCGATCCCGGCCGTGCTGGCCGCGAACCGGGCCGCCCGCGCGCTCGGCGCTGGCGACGGTACGACGGCGGAGGCGGAGGCGGACACGGCGCGTGGCCTCGCCCGGGTCGGCGTCCTGGTCGGTGCGGTCGCCGCCGCCCTGGGCCTCGCGACCTACGTGACGCTCGCCGTGCTCGGCGTCCGGTACGGACCGGAGCTGCTGGGGCTCGCCGACGCACCGACGGCGACCGCGGCACCCGACTCGTACCGCACGGCCGCCGCCCCGGTGCGGGAGGCCATCAAGGTCGAGCCGCTGGAGCTGCAGACGGGCGACTGCTTCATGGCCCCGGACTGGGACTCGGAGTGGGCGATGATCGACGTCATCCCCTGCAGCCGCGCACACGACGGCCTGGTGATCGACGTGACCGAGCACCTCTACGACGAGTTCCCTGGCACCACGGCCATCGAGGACGACGTGTGGTACGAGTGCTGGCCGCGGTACGAGGACTACACGGGGATGCCGACCGCGTCGGACTCGCCCGTCTGGACGTTCCAGCCCGACGCCGAGGACTGGCGGGCCGGCGGGCGCACGAGCGTCTGCTTCGTCGAGGCGCTGTACCCGGTGGAGGGCGAGCTCTCGGCGCACCCGCAGGTCCTGGTGAAGGGAGCCACCTCGTGAGCGGCCACGACCTGCCCCCGCTGGTCCCGCCAGACGGCACCGCGCCCACCCCGGACGGCCCGGGACCCGCCCGGCCGCTCTTCGCGGAGCCCGCCCCGCCGTACGCCTCGGGCTCGCGTCCCTCCGGCGCCCACACCCCGGGCCCGTACGCGCTCGCTCCCGGCGTGCCTGCTCCCGGCGTGCCTGCTCCCGACGCCGCCGGACCGGCGCCCTACCACCCGGTGCCTCGCCCGCCCGCGCCGCCGTCGTCCGGCATCGGGTGGACGATCGTCGCCCTGCTGTCGTGGTGGCCGTTCGGTCTCTGGGCCTACCCGCACACCCAGCGGGCCACGCTCGCCCTCGCCACCGGGGACCTCGAGCAGGCGTCCGCCGAGGCGGCAAAGGCGCGCCGGGCCGGCATCACCGGCCTCGTGTGCACGATCGTGGTCAGCCTCGTGCTGACGGTCGCCATGCTGGTCGGCTTCGTCGCGCTCGTGCTCTGGGGCGAGTCCCGGCTCGGCCCTCCGGAGTCCGCGACCAGCTACGTGGCCGACAACGAGCCCGGTTCGGGCCCGGCCGACGGGACCAGCGTGTGGGAGCTGCGCGAGGGCGACTGCTATCTCACCGACGGTCTGACCGACGTGGTGCGGACCGTCGCCGTGGTGCCGTGCGACGAGCCGCACGGAGGCGAGCTGTACGAGGTCACGTACATCGCCGGCGGGGCGCTCCGGGAGGACTTCGGCACGACCTACCCCGACTATCCCGGCGACCCGTGGATGGCGGAGCACGCCGACGAGGCCTGCCGTGCCGCGCTCGCGAAGGCGACCGGCGGCCCGGCCGACGGCGCGGGCCTGCACGTCTGGCACACCGCACCGGACGCGTGGGACTGGCGTGCGCAGGACCGCCGGATCGCGTGCCTCGCCGAGTCCGAGACCGACGTCGTCGGCCCGGTCGGCGACCATCGGGCGAACGGCGGCTGACCAGCAGGGACGACGTCGGGCAGGCTTCCGTCGCGAAACCCCGCACCGCTACGATCGCGCATCATGGCCGACTCCACGCAGCCCTCCCCCGACGCCGACGTACCCGAGCCGCAGGTCACGGCCGCGTCAGCGGCGCCGGAGGGGACAGACGGGACGGGGCGTGCGGAAGCGGACGGCGCGGAGGCGCGAGCCGACACGACGGGCCACGCGGGGACTGAGGCCGAGACCGACACCATCGGCACCGACGACGACGCCCCCACCGGCCCTTCCTCGACGCGGGTCGGCTGGGTCGTCGCGGCCTTCCTCTTCTTCTGGCCGCTCGCGATCCCCGCGCTCGTGCTCTCCATGCGGACCGCCGAGGCCAACGGCACGGGCAGCTTCCGCCGCGCCAGGAAGTCGTCGGTGCACACCCTCGACTTCGCGCTCGGTGCTGTGACCACGGGCGTGGTCGGCCTGGTCGCGCTGGCGATCGGCATCGTGGCCGCACCCACCTACGCGTCGTCGCTCCCGCCGGGCGTCGTCGCGGCGGCCCGGTCGTTCGTGCCCCCGGCGCTGGCCGGCCCGCTGGGCATCGGGACGCCCGACGGCGGCGTCGCCCCGACGTCGACCGCCGCACCGTCCGGCGACCCGTACGCGGACGACCCGTACGCCGAGGATCCGTACGGAGGGGACCTCTCCGCGCAGGACCCGTACGCCCAGGACCCGTACGGGGACGACCAGTCCGCCGAGGACGCCGGCGAGGGCGGGTACGGCGAGGACCCGGCCGACGGCACCGACACCGGCACCTCCCCGGAGGACGGCGGCGCGGCGGACCCGGGGCCGGACACGACGGCCACGTCCGGCGCGGAGATCCCCGACCTGGAGGTCGGCGACTGCTTCGACACCAGTGCGACGTCCGGCCAGTCCACGCTGTACCGGATCCCCGTGGTGTCCTGCACCACGGCGCACGGCGGCGAGATCTACGCGGAGACCACGGCGGACGACAGCCTGGCGAAGGACGGCGAGGCGCCCACCCAGCAGGCGCTCTGGGACGCGGCCGACGCCTACTGCTACCCGCAGTTCGCGAGGTTCGTGGGGCTGCGCTGGGCGCGGTCGGAGCTGCTGTACTGGCCCATCGCGCCGTCGGAGGAGAGCTGGGCCGAGGGTGACCGGCGCATCCTGTGCGTCGTCGAGTCGGAGACGCCGGTGACGGGAACGCTGCGGGACGCCGAGCGCTGACCCGTCCGGCGGGAGCCGGGAAAGGCCGGGCGGGCCGGACGGGGAAGAACCAGAGGAACGAGGCTCAGATGCTCGGCGTCGCCACCGCGAGGATGCCGATGAGCACCGCGGTCGAGCCGTAGAGCACGATGTCGATGGTCCGCGTGCGGATCACGAGGCCGACCGGGCTGTCGAGCACCGCGCGGAAGATCGCGCAGACCACGAGCACCACGCCGATGCCGATCGCCCCGGCTCGCGCGCCGGCGACCATGCCGAGCAGGACCGAGAGCACGACGCCGCCGAGCACCATCCAGATCGCGAGGTTGCTGCGCTGCAGCTCCGGGAGCGTCATGTCGGCGGCCTCGCCGCTGGCTGGCTCACTACGGTCAGGCTCCCGGGTGGTCGTCGTGGCGGCCCCGGCCAGGCCTGCCTGTCCGGCGCGTTCGAGCGTAGCGGTTCCGGCGGGGCCCGGCTCGAGGAGCGTCGTGGCGCCACCCGGTGCGCCGGGGGCGGTCCGCGTCTCACTGAGATCCACGGCACGAGAGTACAACCGAAACGTCGCGATTCAGGAGAGCCGTGACCTGCTTGCAACCAGAATGCCAGCGCGTTCCCAGGTTGGCGGCCTGCGAGCTACCGTGAGGTCCATGCCGTCACCCTCAGCACAGGTCCCCAGCAGCGTCGTGGTCGTGGGTGCGGGGCTGGCGGGCGCGCAGACCGCCGCAGCCCTGCGCACGCACGGTTTCGAGGGGCACCTGACCGTACTCGGCGCCGAGGGCCTGCCGCCCTACGACCGGCCGCCCCTGTCCAAGGAGCTGTTCAAGCGCACCGAGCCGGTCTGGCTGGCCGACGACCTCGGCATCGACCTGCCCGCCCTCGCCGACGACCTGCGCCTCGCCGACCCGGCCGTCCGGCTCCGGGTGGACCGCGAGCACGTGGTCGTGCGGACGGCGTCGGGCGACGACGTCGAGGCCGACGCCGTGGTGCTCGCCTGCGGCAGCGCGCCGGTCCGCCCGGCGGGCTGGGACGCCGCCGTCACCCTGCACACCGCGGCCGACGCCGACCGGCTGCGCGCCGCACTCGTACCCGGCGCCCGGCTCGTGGTGGTCGGCGCGGGCTGGATCGGTGCCGAGATCGCAGGGGTCGCGGCGGGCGCCGGGGCGCGGGTCACGGTCGTGGAGGCGGGCCCGGTCCCGCTGGAGCGCCAGCTCGGCCGCCGGGTGGGCGGCCTGCTGACCCCCTGGTACGACGACGCCGGCGTCACCCTGCTCACCGACATCGCCGTCGACCAGGTGCTGGCCGGGCGGCAGGAGGGTGCGCCGGACGGTGCACGCGTGACCCTCGACGACGGCCGCGTGCTGGAGGCCGACCTGGTGCTGGCGGCCGTGGGCGCGCGTCCGGCGTCGGGCTGGCTGGCCGGTTCGCTGCCGCTCGAGTCCAACGGCGGCCTGCGGGTCAACCGGGCGGGCCGCTTCATGGGGCTGCACTCCCCCACGGACCCCGCCGGGCACCTGCACCTCGACGCGCTGCGGCGGGTGTGGGCCGTGGGTGATGTCGCCACCCGGGAGCACCCGGTGTTCGGCCCGGTGCCGGGCGGGCACTGGTCGGCCGCCCTGCACGACCCCGAGCCGACCGTCCGCGCGCTGCTCGGCCTGGACGAGCGCGCCGCCGAGCCGGAGCACGTACGCGCCCGGCTGGGTCTGGCCCCCGTCCCCGCGCACGCGCCGTACGTCTTCTCGCAGCAGCTCGGGCACGACCTGGCGCTGTTCGGCGCGCCGTCCCCGTTCGACGAGGTGGTGCTGCGCGGGGCGCCGCCGGCGCCCGGCGAGCCGGGGGCGGGCAGCGCCTCGGGCGGCAGCGCGGGCGGCTGGGCCGCGCTCTACCTGGAGCGCGCGCTGGACCGGCACCCCCGCCGCACCCCGGACGGCCACCGCGTGGCGACCGTCCGGGCGGTGCTGCTCGTCGACTCCCCCCGCGAGGTGGGGCAGGTACGCAAGCTGATGAACCGCAGCGTCCCGCTGGAGATCGACCTGGACCGCGCTCTGGACCCGGGCACGAAGCTCAAGGACGCCGTGCTCTGACCGTGCGGGTCGCTCCGGCAGCCGGATCTCCGCGCACGGCGGCGAGACGCTCCGGTAGGTCGCCAGGGACACCTACTCTCGCGAGCTTCGGTTGCTCTGCGTAGACGTTGTCTACACAGAGCAACCGAGCTCCGCGGGGCACCATGACCCGGCACCCCGATCGCGCCGGGCGCCGCGATGACCCTCTGTTGGCCTCAGTGCGCGAAGTGTCGCGTGCCCGTCAGGTACATCGTGATGCCGGCCGCCTCGGCGGCCTTGACCACCTCTTCGTCCCGGATCGACCCGCCCGGCTGCACGACGGCGGTGACCCCGGCGTCGAGCAGCACCTGGAGGCCGTCCGCGAACGGGAAGAAGGCGTCCGACGCCGCGACGGCACCCCGGGCGCGCTCGACCGGCCCGGACTCGCCGTCGGCCAGGGTGTTGGCACGCTCGACCGAGAGGCGGCACGAGTCCACGCGGTTCACCTGGCCCATGCCGATGCCGACGGCCGCGCCGTCCTTGGCCAGGAGGATCGCGTTCGACTTGGCGGCCCGCACCGCCTTCCACGCGAAGGCGAGGTCGGCGAGCACCTCGGGCGAGGCGGCCTCGCCGGTGGCCAGGGTCCAGTGCTCGGGGGCGTCGCCGTCGGCCTGGAACCGGTCGGTGGCCTGCATGAGCAGCCCGCCCGAGATGGGCCGGGTCTCGACGGCGGCGGCCGGTGCCTCCGGGACGACGAGCAGCCGGATGTTCTTCTTGGCCTGGAGGATCTCCAGCGCCTCCGGCTCGAAGCCGGGGGCGACGACGACCTCGGTGAACACCGGGGCGATCTGCCGCGCGGCGTCCGCGGTCACCGGGCGGTTGGCCGCGATCACGCCGCCGTAGGCGCTGACCGGGTCGGTCGCGTGCGCCTTCGCGTGCGCCTGTGCGATGTCCGCGCCCACGGCGATGCCGCACGGGTTGGCGTGCTTGATGATCGCGACGGCGGGGCCCTCGTGGTCCCAGGCGGCGCGCCACGCGGCGTCGGCGTCCACGTAGTTGTTGTAGCTCATGGCCTTGCCGTGCAGCTGCTCGGCCTGGGCCAGGCCCGTCACGCCGTCGCCGCGCGTGTACAGGGCGGCACGCTGGTGCGGGTTCTCGCCGTACCGGAGCACGTCCGAGCGGTCCCACGTGCCGCCGATCCAGGCCGGGAAGCCGGAGTGCTGCGGCTCGCCGTCGACCGTCACCTCGTCCGTGGGGGACACGACGCTGCCCATCCACGACGCGACGGCGACGTCGTACGTCGCGGTGTGCACGAAGGCCTGGGCCGCGAGCGCCTTGCGCTGCGCGTAGGTGAACCCGCCGGCCCGCACGGCGTCGACGACGGCCGGGTAGGCGGCCGGGTCGACGACCACGGCGACAGACGGGTGGTTCTTCGCCGCGGCGCGCACCATGGACGGGCCGCCGATGTCGATCTGCTCGACGACGGCGTCCGGCCCGGCGCCCGAGGCGACGGTGGCGGCGAACGGGTAGAGGTTCACGACGACGAGCTCGAACGGCGCGATGTCGAGCTGCGCGAGCTGGTCGAGGTGGTCCTGCTTGCGGGTGTCGGCCAGGATGCCGGCGTGCACGCGCGGGTGCAGCGTCTTGACGCGGCCCTCCAGGCACTCGGGGAAACCCGTGAGCTCCTCGACCGGGGTGACGGGGACGCCGGCGTCGGCGATCTTCGACGCGGTGGAGCCGGTCGAGACCAGCTCGACCCCCGCCTCGTGGAGCGCGGTGGCGAGCTCGATCAGGCCGGTCTTGTCGTAGACGCTCAGCAGGGCGCGCCGGACGGGGCGCTGCGAGTCGTCGGTGAGCTGGACGTCAGGGGTGGACGGGGCGCCGGACATGGCGGTTCTCCTCGCAAGGTAGCTTCGCGGAAAACCCTGGCACCCAGGCGGGCGGCGCGCATCACGGGTCGCTCGGCCGCTCCCCGGTGGTGACCCACCCTCGCCAGTCACGGCCACGGGCAGTCTACCGGTGGCCGCGCCCCGCCCCGCCGTGCGACGGGTCCGCGCCGTCCGGGGCCGGGATCCGTACCTCGAACCCCAGCAGCTCCCAGGCGCGCTCCGCCCGGCGCACCCGGGCGTCGCCGTCAGAGCCCGACAGCCCGCCCGCGACCATCGCGACGGCGAGCAGCAGGTCGTCCGGCGTCGTGCCGGCCGGTGCCGCGCCGGACGCGACGGCCTCGTCGAGCCGGGCACCCAGCACGGCGGCGACCCGGTCCCCCAGCGCGACCACCCGCCGGTCGGGCTCCCCCGAGCGGACCAGGTCCACGAACGCGACCGAGTCGACGGCGTGCCGCGTGACCAGCCCGAGGAGGTCCGGCAGGGCGACGCCGGTCGCGGCGAGCTCCTCGACCAGCACGACCTGCTCCTCGAAGACCGCCACCACCAGGTCCAGGCGCTCCGGGAAGTGCCGGTAGAGACTGCCCTGCCCCACGCCCGCCCGCTTGGCCACCGCGCTCAGCGGGGCGCCGGTCCCGGCGGTGCCGAAGACCTCGCGGGCCGCGGACAGCAGCGCCGCCCGGTTGCCCGCCGCGGCCCGGGGGCCGAGGTTGGGCGCGCCACCGCGCGCCGCGGACGTGCGAGGAACCGCGCCGCGTCGAGGGTCGCGAAGCACACCGGTCATGGCGCTATCCTAGATACCGGACAACGTTGTCCGGTATCGATCACGTTCGAGGAGCACACCATGGCACTGACCGTTCACTCCACCGTCGGCGAGTGGCTCGACCACCCTGTCGGCGGCCAGATCCTCGCCGGGCTCCTCGCACAGGGCGGCGCCACCCCGGACTCCCTGACGCCGGCCCGCGGCCTGCCGCTGGAACAGCTCGTCGCCCTGTCCGGGGGTGCGTTCCCCGCCGAGATGCTCGACGGCCTGATGGCCGCCTACCGGGAGGCCGCACCCGAGGAGGCCGGCGGGTCCGCGGACGCGGACGCCGAGCACGCCGCCACCGGCACGGCCGCGGGCTGGTCCGAGCGGATCACGCCCGGCCGGTTCGCCGGGCAGACCGTGGTCGTCACGGGCGCGGCCTCCGGCATCGGCCGGGCCGTCGCCTCCCGGGTGGCCCGCGAGGGCGGCCGCGTGATCGCCGCCGACATCTCCGCGGAGAAGCTCGACGACCTCGCGTCCACGCTGACCGACCTGCCCTCCGGGGCGCAGGTCGTGCCCGTGGCGGGCGACATCTCGGACGAGGGCGACGTCGCCCGGATCGTCGCCGCCGCGGACGGCCGCGTGGACGCGCTGGCCAACGTCGCCGGGATCATGGACGACATGTCGGCGGTCCACGAGGTCAGCGACGCCCTGTGGGAGCGGGTGCTGCGCGTGAACCTGGAGGGCACGATGCGGCTCACCCGCGCCGTCGTGCCGGGCATGCTGGCGGCCGGCCAGGGCCGCATCGTCAACGTCACCTCGGAGGCCGGGCTGCGGGGCTCCGCGGCCGGCGCGGCCTACACCGCCTCCAAGCACGCGGTGGTCGGGCTGACCAGGTCGAACGCCGTGATGTACGCCAAGCACGGCATCCGCACCAACGCCGTGGCGCCCGGCGGCGTCGCCACGGGCATCCCCGTGCCCGGCCAGGCGGAGTTCGGCGCGGCGGTGCTGCGCCCGCACCAGGTCAACATCCTGAGCCTCGCGATGGCCGAGGAGCTCGCGGCGACGATCACGTTCCTCCTGTCGCAGGACTCCGTGAACCTCAACGGCGCGATCGTCGCGGCGGACGGCGGTTGGTCCGCCGTCTGAGCGGAGCGGCCGTCAGGTGGCCGACGGCGTCCGCGCCGCCGGCCATTCGATCGCATCGGCGGCCCAGGTGTCCGGCGTGCCGATCCGCATCAGCGGACGGGTAAGGGCAAGGGCCACGAGCACGATCAGCACGGCGCCCGTCATCACCCAGAGCGTGCCGCCGATCCCCCAGCCCTCCAGCAGCGCGCTGCCGAGCACGGGAGCGGCGGGCGCGGCGATCAGCCCGGTCAGCCCGAGCAGCGACGTGGCGCGGCCCATCATGCGGTCCGGGATGATCACCGTGAGGTAGCCGGTGAAGCCCGCGTTGAGCGCCGGGTACAGGAACACGCCGACGGCGAGCATCGCGACGAACACCCAGTACGTCGGCGCCAGCGCCATGACGGCGAGCGCGACGGCGAGCAGCCCGATGGTCAGCACACCGAGCCGGCCTACCCGCGCGCGCCGCACGATCGGGCCCGCGACGACGGCGCCTGCCAGCATGCTGATCCCCGCGCACGCGTCGACCAGACCGATGAGGCGCGGGTCGGTGCCGGTGCGCACCAGCTCCAGGTTGACGGCCACGACCAGCGCGATCGAGGTCAGGTTCAGCAGCGTGATGAGCGCGAGCACCGCCCGGAACAGCGGCACCCGGCCCACGAACCGCAGCCCCTCGCGCAGATCGGCCAGCGGGTGCGTCGCACCCGTGCGCTCCTCGCCCAGCGGGCGGCGCACGAACGAGACCGCCACCAGCTCGATCGCGTGCCCCACCACGGACGCCGTGAACGGCAGCACGTGCGCCATGCCGTACAGGAAGCCGCCGACGGGCCCGGCGAACAGGGCGACGGCCGCCATCCGCCCCTGGTTGACGGCCATCGCGTCCGCCATCTGCGCGGCTGGCACGACGGCGCGCAGCGCCCCGCCCGACGCCGGGTTCACGAACGCGCTCACCGTCGAGGAGCCGAACAGCACCAGCGCCAGGTGCCAGGCGCCCAGGGTGCCCGCGACACCAGCGACGAGGACGGTTGCCCACAGGGCAGCACCCGTCGCCGCTGCGACCACCAGCAGCAGCCGACGGTTGACCCGGTCGGCCACCACGCCGGCCGGCAGCGTCGCCAGCAGGGCACCCACCTGCCCGACGCCGCTGATCAGCCCGGCCTGACCCACCGACCCCGTGACCTCGAAGGCGAGCAGCGGGATCGCGAACGTCCCGACGCCGGCGCCGATCGCCTGCGCGAACCGTCCCGTCGTGAGCAGCAGGTAGGCCGCGTTCCGGCGGAGCGGCACGTCCGAGGATCCGGCGGACGGCGAACCGGCGGCCGGCGACGCAGAGTCCGACGACGCGGCCCCCGGAAGCGCGGCCCCCGGAGACACGGCCCCCGGAGACACGGCGTCCGGGGAGGGCGCGCGCCGCGGCGGAGGATCTGTCGGTGGGCGATTGGCCGAGGTCTCGACGGTCACGCGGCACAACGTAGCGGTCACGCGTGTCGAGCGGGTGAAATGTCCGCGATGCTGGCCCGAGAGCGCGGACAGGACGCACGCGCGCTCACTCGATCGGCTGCGTCCACCGCCGCGGAGGCAAGAGCCCGGCGGTCAGCGGCCGATCGTCGCCCGGCGGCCCGTGACGTACAGGCCCTCGCGGGCCACGCGGCGCACGGTCTCGACGAGCAGGGCCCGCTCGGCGGTCTTGATGCGCTCGGTCAGGGTGGGCTCGTCGTCATCCTCGTGCACGGGCACGGCGGTCTGGGCGATGATCGGGCCGGTGTCCACGCCGTCGTCCACCAGGTGCACCGTGCTGCCGGTGATCTTGACGCCGTGCGCGAGCGCGTCACGCACGCCGTGCGCGCCGGGGAAGCTGGGGAGCAGCGCGGGGTGCGTGTTGAGCATGCGCCCCTCGAACTTGCGCACGACGTCCGGTGCCAGGATGCGCATGAACCCGGCGAGGACCACGTAGTCGGGCTGGAACACGGAGATCGCCTCGAGCACACCGGTGTTCCATGCCGTCCGGTCCTCGAAGTCCTTCATGGCCACCACGGCCGAGGCCACACCGGCATCCCGGGCCAGGTCCAGCGCGCCCGCGGACGGACGATCTGACACGACGCCGACGACGCGCGCGCCGTAGGCGGGGTCGCCGTGCGCGGCCAGCAGCGCACCGAGGTTGGACCCGCCGCCGGAGGCGAGCACCACCAGGCGCTTGGCGGAACTGGACTCGACGGGGTGACCGGAGGGCGTCTGCACGCCCCCAGCCTACTTTCCCCGGTGGGCTCCGGAGGCTCCGCCGGAGTCCTCGGCCGCACCCAGGTCGACGTGCGCACCCGGCTCGCGTGAGACGTCCCACGCGCGGCCGGGGTCGCCGAGGACCTCGCCGCCGACGGGCTCGGGCTCGTCCGGCGACGCCTCGAGACCGAGCTCAGCCGCGAGGTCCGGCACCGGGCGTCCCGGCGTCCGCTCACCGCCGCCAGGCCCGGCCGCGTCAGCCGCGTCCAGCTCCTCCGCGCCCAGCCCCGCCACGTCCAGCCCCGCCGCGCCCAGCCCCGCCACGTCCAGCCCGTCCCGGCCGGCGTCCGACCCGTCCTCACCGGCGTCGGACCGCACGGGGGCCGGGCGGCGCAGCCACGTCACCAGGTCCTCCCCGATCTCACCGCGCCGTGACACCACGTCGAGCTTGGCGCCGAGCAGCACGGCGGCCGCTCCCCCGGCCACCTCGGCCGACACCAACCCTGCCGTCACGAGGGGCTGCGCACCGACGACGGCGAGCCGGCCCGGACCGCCGGCCCCCGCCGCGACCCACTGCCCCAGCAGCACGAGCACGCCCGGGGTCAGGACCGTGCCGGCCAGCACCCAGCCGACGTCGGGCCAGCGGACCAGGGACGGCTCCAGCCGCCGCCAGGCGAACAGCCCCGCCACGACGCCGCACGCGACCACCAGCACCGGCGACCAGGCGCTCACCGCGTTGGCCCAGTCCGCCCCCGGCAGGGCACCGAGGAGCGGGATCGCCGGCAGCGGGCCGGAGACCGTGCCGTACGGGGTGAAGCTCGTCCCCGCGCCGATCGCGAACCCCGGGCCCGCGAGCCACGACACCGCCCACAGCACGAGGTTCGGCAGCAGGGCGAGCTGCGCCACGGCGAGCACCACGCCCCCGGCCCAGCCGGGTTCGAGCGCGGTGATGATGTCCGACGACGTCGCGCGCCCCGCCACCGCCCAGGCCACCACGAGCAGCGCGGCGCCCCCCACGAGCGCAGCGGTCACGACCGCACCCGCGCGCAGGCCGAGCCGGAACGTCGGGGGCACGAGGTCGAGGCCGGTGAGCCGCAACGCCAGGGCCTCGGTCCGCTCGCCGATCTCGGCCGGGGCGGGAGCGTCCGGGCGGGCCAGGATGCCGAGCCCCGTACCGAGCCCGCCCACGACCAGGCCGGCCACCGCGGCCACGGGGAGCGACCAGCCGGGCGCGCTCCCGGCGAACGCCGCGACCGCCACGGTGCACAGCGCGTAGGTCACGGCACCGGCGACCCACGCGCGGACGGAGGTCGCGGCGAACCGCTTGGCCGACACGTAGACGGCGAACAGCGCGAGCGCCGTGATGCCGAGCGGCGCCAGGGAGAGGGTGACCTCACCGGTGGTGAGCGGTACACCGTGGCCCAGCAGCCAGATGCCCATCGCGACGTCGACGGCGGAGCGCACGTGGACGGCGTCGTCGGCCGCACCGGAGGGTGCCGCCTGCGCTGCCGTGCCGACGAGGTAGGCGACCACCGCCGGGAGCACCACGACGGCGAGGGAGAGGACGAGCGCCTGCCCCGCGGCGAGGACGCCGACGACGACGTCGGACAGGCCCGACGACGCGGCTGCCGCGGGCGGCTCGTCGACGAGCCGGCTGCGTCGGGCGGCCGGCCGGCTCGCCGGACGGCTCGTCCGGGCACCCGGGGTGCGGGATGCCGTGCTCGTGCGGGGTGGTGCGCTCACGGCCCCATCTTCACCCGCTGGTTGCTGTCACACCGGGGACCTGGCTCGGCGTGGCCCGGGTGAACTTGCCGGAAAATCACTGCCGAGCATGGTGCCGGCGGTGTGTTCTGCGGTAAAAGACCCGGTTCGCGGCCCCGAACGCGCCGAGGCCCCTCCTTCCGGACGGTTCCGGAGCGAGGGGCCTCGACGTGGCGTGCTCAGCCGGGTGGCGTCAGAGCGACTGCAGGATCTCGCGCATGAGGTCGGCGGTCTCGGACGGCGTCTTGCCGACCTTGACGCCGACGGCCTCGAGGGCCTCCTTCTTCGCCGCGGCAGTGCCGGACGAGCCGGACACGATCGCGCCCGCGTGGCCCATCGTCTTGCCCTCGGGGGCGGTGAAGCCCGCGACGTAGCCGACGACCGGCTTGGTGACGTGCTCCTTGATGTACGCGGCGGCACGCTCCTCGGCGTCGCCGCCGATCTCGCCGATCATCACGATCGCCTTGGTCTCCGGGTCGTTCTCGAAGGCCTCGAGCGCGTCGATGTGCGTGGTGCCGACGATCGGGTCGCCGCCGATGCCGATGGCGGTCGAGAAGCCGAAGTCCTTCAGCTCGTACATCATCTGGTAGGTCAGCGTGCCCGACTTCGACACGAGACCGATCGGGCCCTTGCCCGTGATGGTGTGCGGCGTGATGCCGGCGAGCGACTCGCCCGGGGTGATGATGCCGGGGCAGTTCGGCCCGATCATCCGGGTCTCCTTGCCCTGCAGGTACGACCACACCTCGGCGGTGTCCTGCACCGGCACGCCCTCGGTGATGACCACGAGCAGGCCGATGCCCGCGTCGATGGCCTCGATGGCGGCGTCCTTGGTGAAGGCCGGCGGCACGAAGACGACGGAGACGTCCGCGCCGGTCTCGGCCATGGCCTCCTTGACGGTGCCGAACACGGGCAGCGTCACGTCGTTGCCCGCCTGGTCCTTGTGCGTCACCGTGGTGCCGGCCTTGCGGGCGTTCACACCGCCGACGATCTGCGCGCCGGAGTCCAGCATCAGGGCGGTGTGCTTGGCACCCATGCCACCCGTGATGCCCTGGACGATGATCTTCGAGTCCTGGTTCAGGTAGATCGACATTGTCTTCTTGTCTCTGCTTTCGACGTCTTCAGCGGGCGATCAGGCGGCGGCAGCCTTGGCGGCGGCAAGGTCGGCGCCGCCGTCCATGGTGTCGGCGAGGGTGACGAGCGGGTGGTTGCGCTCGTTCAGGATCTGGCGGCCGAGCTCGACGTTGTTGCCGTCGAGGCGGACGACCAGCGGCTTGGACGCCTCGTCACCGAGGATGTCCAGCGCGCCCACGATGCCGTTGGCGACCTCGTCGCAGGCGGTGATGCCGCCGAAGACGTTCACGAAGACCGACTTGACCTGCGCGTCGTTCAGGATCACATCGAGACCGTTCGCCATGACCTGGGCGTTGGCGCCGCCACCGATGTCGAGGAAGTTGGCGGGCTTGACGCCGCCGTGCTTCTCGCCGGCGTAGGCGACGACGTCGAGGGTGGACATGACCAGACCGGCGCCGTTGCCGATGATGCCGACCTCGCCGTCGAGCTTGACGTAGTTGAGGTCGTTCTCCTTTGCCTTCGCCTCCAGCGGGTCGGCCGCGGCGGAGTCCTCGAGCTCGGCGTGCTCCGGGTGCCGGAAGCCCGCGTTCTCGTCGAGGGTGACCTTGCCGTCCAGCGCCACGATGTCGCCGTCCTCGGTGCGGACCAGCGGGTTCACCTCGACCAGCGTGGCGTCCTCGGCCTTGAAGACCGTCCAGAGCTGCTGGATGACGGCGGCGACCTTGCCCTTGAGCTCCTCGGCGAAGCCCGCGGCGTCCACGATCTCGGCGGCCTTGGCCTCGTCGATGCCGACGGCCGGGTCGACGGCGATGCGGGCCAGCGCCTCAGGACGCTCGACGGCGAGCTGCTCGATCTCCATGCCGCCCTCGACGGAGCACATGGCGAGGTAGTTGCGGTTGGACCGGTCCAGGAGCACCGAGAAGTAGAACTCCTCGGCGATCTTGGCGCCCTGGGCGATCATCACGCGGTGCACCGTGTGGCCCTTGATGTCCATGCCGAGGATCTCGGAGGCCTTCTCAGCGGCCTCCTCGGGCGAGTGGGCCAGCTTGACGCCGCCCGCCTTGCCACGACCACCGGTCTTGACCTGGGCCTTCACGACGACAGTACCGCCGCCCAGCTTCTCGGCGCCTTCGCGAGCCTCCTCGGGGGTCGTCGCGACAACCCCGCCCAGCACGGGCACGCCGTGCTTCTCGAAGATGTCGCGCGCCTGGTATTCGAACAGGTCCACCCTGCTGCGTCCTTCCATCGGGATGCGGCTCGGACGTCGTATCGCCCGGAGCCCGGCTGAAGCGATGTCTCGACGTCAAGACATCCCCGTACAGAGTAGCCCTGGATTGCTTGTGCTTCCGAACGAGAGCGGCGGTATTCCGGGCCTCTTCGGCACAGACGTGTGGCACACGTCTCGATCGCGGAGATTCGTCAACCAGGGTTGACACCGTGCAGTGTTGTCAACCATAGTTGACACATGAACCAGCAAGCACTCGTCGCGTCCGCCGCCGGGGACGACCCCGCCCAGGGGCTGCGCGCCGTCCGGGCCCTGCGTGAGCTGGCCGACCGCCTCGAGACGCTCCAGGTGGAGCGGGCGCGGCGGCTCGGCTGGTCGTGGCAGGAGATCGCCGAGGCCCTCGGCGTCTCGCGGCAGGCGGTCCACAAGAAGCACAACAGGAGGATCTGATGTTCGAGAGGTTCACCAAGGACGCCCGCGCCGCCGTCGTCGACGCCCAGCAGGTGGCCCGGGACGCGCACAGCGAGCAGATCGACACCCGTCACCTGCTCGTCGCCCTCGCCTCGGCCCCGGGTCCGGCCCGCACCGCGCTGTCCGACGGCGGCGTGGACGTCGGCGGGCTCGTCGACCGCACCCGCGCGGACATCGCCGCCGGCGACGAGCTCGACCCCGGCGCGCTGGCCGCCGTGGGCATCGACCTGGACGAGGTGACGCGCCGCACGGAGGAGACCTTCGGCGAGGGTGCGCTCGCCCGGGCGGGCCGCGTGCTGCGCGGGCGGCGCAAGCACATCCCCTTCACACCGGACGCGAAGAAGTCGCTGGAGCTCGCGCTCCGCGAGGCGATCCGGCTGGGCTCGAAGGAGATCCACGGCGGGCACCTGCTGCTCGGCCTCACCCGCGCCGACTCCCCCGCGCGGCGCGTCCTGGTCGACGCCGGCGCCGACGTCGACCAGGTCCGGCAGCGCGCCGAGGGTGGTGCGCAGGCCGCCTGACCCGGGGTGCGGCACGGCCCGTCGTGGCCGGGTCGTGTCAGATGACCGGTGTCGGCCACCGAACCGGCGTCCTCGTTACACCCGCGAAACCCAGCGCGCGGCACCCGGCGGATAGGAAAAGGAACACCACTGTCGAAAGGGACATCCGTGTTCACCTTCTCCACCCGTGCCCGGGCCCTGGTCGCCGCCGGCGTCACAGCGGCCCTGGCCGTCGGGGCCGCGTCGGCGTCCGCCGCGACGCCCGCGCGCCCCGGCGGTCCGGTCCCCCCGGACCGGACCGCCACCGCGCTCCCGCCATCGGCGGCAGGATCGCGCAGCGTCACCCTGATCACCGGCGACACCGTCACCGTCGCCACGGCCGCCGACGGCACGACCGTCACGACGGTCGCCGGACCCGGCGGGACGACGTCGTCCTACCACCGCACCGAGCGCGACGGCAGCACCTACGTCTACCCGGACGCCGCACTGTCGTACGTCACGGCCGGTGTGCTCGACGACCGCCTGTTCAACGTCACGGAGCTGCTCGCGAACGGCTACGACGACGCGAGCAGCGACTCCCTGCCGCTCATCGTCCGCTACACCGACGACGCGGCCCGGTCCCGCGGCACGACGCCACCCGCCGGCGCCGACGTCGTGCGGCCGCTGCCGAGCCTGGACGGCGCCGCCGTCGAGCAGGACCGCGACGAGGCGGCCGCGTTCTGGTCCGGCCTGACCGGCGACGGGGCGTCTGGCGACGGCGTGCCTGGCGACGGGGACTCCGGCGACGGGGACTCCGCCCGTCGGGGCGGTGAGCCCGCGTTCGCGGGCGGTATCGAGAAGATCTGGCTCGACGGCCCGGTCACGGCCGACCTCGCGGAGTCCACGGCGCAGATCGGCGCGCCCGAGCTGTGGGCCGCGGGCAACACCGGTGCGGGCGTGGACGTGGCCGTGCTCGACACGGGCATCGACCCCACCCACCCCGACCTGGCCGACCAGGTCGCCGCGAGCGCCAACTTCGTGACGAGCGAGGACTACGTCGAGGACTACCAGGGGCACGGCACGCACGTCGCGTCGACCATCGCGGGCACCGGGGCCGCCTCCGACGGGCTCGAGCGGGGCGTCGCCCCGGGCGCGCGGCTGCACGTGGGCCGCGTGCTCGACAGCAACGGCCGCGGTCTGGAGTCCTGGATCATCGCCGGCATGGAGTGGGCCGCGCGGGACCAGGACGCCCGGATCGTCAGCATGAGCCTCGGCGGCGCCCCCGCCGGCGCGGACGACCCGATGGCGACAGCCCTGAACGAGCTCACCGCCGAGACGGGCGCCCTGTTCGTGACGGCCGCTGGCAACGACGGTCCGCGCTCCATCAGCACCCCGGCCCTGGCCGACTCGGCCCTCGCCGTGGGCGCCGTGGACGCGACCGACACGCTGGCGGACTTCTCCAGCACCGGCCCGGCGCTCGACGGCGGGATCAAGCCCGAGGTCACCGCGCCCGGCGTCGACGTGCTCGCCGCCCGGTCGCAGCTCGTGCGCGGGTCGGGGATGTACACGACGATGAGCGGCACCTCCATGGCCACCCCGCACGTAGCGGGTACCGCGGCCCTGGTCGCGGCGGCGCACCCGGACTGGACGGCCGAGCAGATCAAGGAGGCGATCGTCAGCACGGCCGTGCCGACCCCCGCCTACACCGCCTACGAGGCCGGCAGCGGACGGATCGACGCGCCGGCTGCCGTGGCCGCGGAGGTCTTCGGTACCGCGAGCGCCGGGTTCGGCTTCCACCCCTGGGGCTCGGACGTGGACGAGCCGGTGTCGAAGCCGATCACGTACACCAACCTGGGTGACGCACCCGTCGAGCTCGGCCTCGCGGTGGACGGCGGGGTGGACGGCGGGGTGGACGGCGCCCTCCCGCAGGGGTTCCTGACGCTGTCGGCGGCCGCCGTGACGGTGCCCGCGGGCGGCACGGCGTCGGTGACGCTCACGGCCGACCTCTCGCTGCTGCCCGCGGAGGCGGACCTCAGCGCGACGGTCGTCGCGACAGACGGCAGCGGCGCGGTCCGCGCGCGGACGCTCACGGGCGCGAGCCGCGAGGGCCAGCGCCAGGAGCTGACCGTCACCGTGCTCGGCGACGACGGGCGCCCCGCCACGGGCAAGCTGCTCGTGACGTCCGACGACATCTTCGCCGGTGCCGACCTGGACGAGACGGGCACGGCCGTGCTGCGGCTCCCGGTGGACAGCTACAGCGGCTGGCTCTCGGTCGACGTCGAGGGCGCGAACGGGCCGGGGTCGCTCGGCACCGCGCTGCTGAGCTTCGTGGACGTGGACCTGAGCCAGGACCGCTCGGTCGTGCTGGACGCACGCAAGGCGGTCCAGGTGCGGGCCGAGGTGCCGCAGGAGACCGACCCGGCCTCGATGCGCCTGGACGTGATGCGGCAGTTCCCGAACGGCGGCTACACGGCGAGCTCGATGTTCCCCGCGGGTGAGTACGACAGCCTGTGGGCGCTGCCGACGGGCAAGAAGGTGACCGAGGGCCTGTTCGAGTTCGGGACCCAGTTCCGCCTGGAGCAGCCGGCGCTGACGGTCGGGGGCGCCCGCCCCGGGTTCGCCAGCCTCGACGACCTGCGGGTCAAGCGGGGCGCCGAACCGCTGCCGGCGGGGACGCGCACGTTCCGGGTGGTCGAGGCCACCGGCCTCGCGGACCTCGCGGACCGTGCCCGGCAGGCGGGGCACGGCGGGACCGGACCGGGCCTCCGGGGCACCGCCGTCGTCGTACGGGCCGCCGGGACCGACGAGATCGCACCGCTCGCCCAGGCCGCGGCCGACGCCGGGGCGCGGCTGCTGCTCGTGGTGCACGACGGTGCCGGGCGCCTGACCCCGTGGGACGAGTCCCCGTGGATCCCGGGCGAGCCGGCGCCGCTGACGGTCGCCACGCTCACGTCCGGGCAGGGAGCCGAGCTGCTCCGGTCCCTGGACCGGCACCGGCCCGAGGTCACGGTCACGTCCCACCCCACGACGGACTACACGTACGACGTCGTGCACCACTGGACCGGCGCCGTGCCGGCCCGGCCCACATGGACCTCGACGCGGCGTGACCTGGCGCGGGTGGACATGTCGTTCCGCCACCACCGGCAGGGTCCGGCGCTGGAGGCCCGGTTCGACGTCTGGCACGGGTGGACGGCGGGCAACCAGCTCGTCGCACCCGCGCAGGGTGAGCGGACCGACTGGGTCACCGCCGACGTGCCGTGGACGCAGAGCGCGTACCTGCCGGGCGAGATGGGGCAGTCGTCGGCCGAGGTGCTGCGGTACGCGGCCCGCTCGACCAGCGACGTGACCTGGTTCGGCCCGGTCCTGCGCCCGCGCATGGGGGCCCTCGACTCGCAGCCGGTGCGCTACCTGGACCAGATGTACGTGCCGGTTCCGGGCTGGGGTGACTCGGGCGGCGGGCACATCGGCAGCACCGGCGGCGGGAACTTCGACGTCCGCAACCGGGCCACGCTCTACCAGGGCGACACGGAGCTCCTGTGGAGCAACGCGGAGTTCCTGCCGGTGAACGGCGGCCTGCCCGCCGAGGAGCTGCCGTACCGCGTGGTGGTCGACAACGACCGTGCCGCCTGGTCCGGCCCGTACTCGACGCACACGCTCACCGAGTGGACCTTCACGTCGGGGGCGAGCGGGCCGGAGGCCGCCGAGCCGCTCCCGCTGATCCAGCTCGACTACGACGTGGACACCGACACCGCGGGACGTGCCGCGCGCACCGCCCGCCTGGCGGTGACGCCGTCGCACCTGCCCGGGATCGAGGCCACGGTGGGCCGGCCCACGGTCGAGGTGTCGTACGACGACGGGGCCACCTGGCGCCGGCTCGACCTCACGCGGGACCGTGGTGCCTGGTCGGCCCGCCTGGCGGCTCCGCGGGGCGCGCAGTTCGCGACCCTGCGGACCACGGTCGAGGACAGCGCCGGCAGCTCGGTGTCCCAGACCCTGACCCGGGCGTTCGGGCTGCGCTGACGCGCGGGGCGCGGCGGCGTGCGGCCGGCGCGGTGCGGCGCGGTGCGGCGCAGCGCGTGCGGCGCGGCGGCGCAGCGCGGATGTGCGCTTCTACCCAGTGATCAGGCCCGGAATTCACGAGGATTCTGGGCGCAATCGCTGGGTAGAAGCGCACCAACGCGGTGCAGCACCGAGGGCCGTGGACTTTCGCCCGGGTTGTCCCTTGTGCACCGCTACGATCGTGCGCCATGAAGCATGCCCGCAGCGACGGTCCCGACCTCGCGTTCCGGATCGCCCGGCGCGTCGTCTCGGCCGTCGTCGATGACATGTCGACGGTCCAGCGCATCGGGGTCGGCGTCGTCGGCGCGCTGTTCGCCGTCACCCCGTTCGGGGCCTGGAGCGCCGCGGAAGCACGGACCGACCCGCTGACGACCGGTGCGCCGGTCGAGGTGGGCCCGTTCGAGGTGACGATCGAGAAGGCCGCGACCGCCGACGAGCTGGGCTACCTGGTGCCGGCGCCGGGCAACCACATGCTCGCCGTGGTCGCGAACGTCACCAACACCGGCGAGGTGCCGGAGTACAGCGTCACCCTGAGCAACGCCGTGCTCGCGCCCGAGGGCGTGGGCATCGTGCCGGAGGAGCCGCTCGGCGACCTGGGGTTCGGCGACGGCGCCACACCCGACGACGGCGCTGCATCCGACGACAGCGCTGCATCCGACGACGGGGCCACGGCAGGCGACGGCACCGCACCCTCCGACGACGCCGCGTCCGACGCCGACCCCTCGGCGAGCCCCTCCCCCGCGGAGCCCGAGCTGCCGTCCGCGACGATCGTCAACATCGAGGACGGGACGACCCGCAGCATCCTCAACCCCGGCGTGACCTACCGTGTCGCCCTGATCTGGGAGCAGAGCGGGGACTGGTCGGGCTCCACCATCCCGCTGGAGCTCGTCGAGCTGGAGTGGATCGAGGAGGACCCGTTCGGGCTCGACGACGGGCACTGGACCCCGAACGAGGTGGCCTTTCGCGGGGACATCGCGGTCGAACCGGCCAAGCCCGCCGCGGGCGCGGGCCAGGACGCCGCCGGACAGGATCCGGCCGGACAGGACACCGCAGGACAAGACACCACAGGACAAGACACCACCGCGCAGCCCGAGTCAGGGACGGCCCAGCCATGAGGCACGGACGTCGTCGGATCACCTGGAAGGGCTCGGCACTGGTCGTCGGAGCCGTGACGGCGGGCTGCGCGCTCGTGACCTACCTGCCCCAGGACACCGCGCTGGAGGACCCGTTCGTCGTCGAGGGCGGGGTGGGCGAGACGCTCGACCTGACCTACGCCGAGCTGACGGTGACCGACGTCCGCGTCGCCGACACCCTGAGCGGCGTCACCGAGACCGCCGTGGCCGGAGGCACCTTCGTCGTGGTGGACGCGACCTGGCGGGCCACGCAGGGCCTGACGACCTTCGTCGGCGCCGAGGTCACCGACGCCGAGGGCCGCCGGTTCTGGCCCGCCAACCTGGCCGACTGCACCACGGCACCCAAGGCACAACCCGGCTACGCCTGGCGCGCCACGTACTGCTTCGACGTGCCGCGCGACGCGCTGGCGGGGGCGACCGTACGGCTCGCCCGCGGCGACCAGGCGGAGGAGCACGCGGGCCAGCGGCGCGACGCCGTCGCCGTCGTCGACCTGGGGATCACCGGGAGCGAGGCCGACGAGCTGTGGGAGGCGACCGAGACCGTGTCGCCCGAGATGGAGGGCTACGCCACGGCGAGCCCGGGAAGGGACGAGGGATGACCACGCTGGTGACCCCGGCCGTACCGGGCCCGGACCAGTACCCGAACGCAGGGCAGTACCCGAACGCAGGGCAGTACCCGGGCGAGGGGCAGTACCCGGGCCCCGCGCCGAGCGTCCCCCCGGGCACGCTGCCGGGCATGGTCCCGCCCGACGTGCCGGCGCAGGCACCCCGCAAGGGCTGGTGGCGCCGCAACGCCGTCTGGCTGGTGCTGCTGCCGGTCGCGGTGGTGGTGGCTGCGGGGGCGTCGTCCTTCCGGGTGTGGGCGTACTGGTGGCCCACGGGGCTGCACCACGAGGTGGACCGGGCCGCGGCGGGCGCGACGGCGCACCTGGCGGGCGAGTACTACGACCTCGGGTTCGACGTGCCGGAGCGCGCGAACACGTACGTGCTGCGGGAGGTCGACGCGTCGGTCACCGGCGTGGAGCGGGTGACGGAGCTGCCGCCGCCCGCCTACGGCGACCCGATGCCGATCCCGGAGGGTTCCGTCGCGTACGCGGTGGGGATGCACTTCGCCGCCGAGCCGCAGACCGACATCTCGCTGTGCCAGATCATCCTCGTCGCCGAGGACGGCACGCGGTACGGGGAGTCCAACGCGGACCTGCTGGGCAACCTGAACCGCTGCGCGCCGCCCGAGGCGGAGGGCTCGCTCACCGTGCAGCCGGAGTGGGACGTCACGTCGTACGTGCTGGCCGACCCGGACGCGACGATCACGCAGGTGCGGCTGGCGTTCGGTGGTCCGGAGTACGTGACGTTCGACCTGCCGTGACCCGGCGGGCCGCGGCCGCTTCCTCCTCTGCTTCCTCGTCACGGATCACGAGGCCGCGCTCGACGAGCTGTTCGACGGTCGCGGCGACGAGGACCGCGACGAGCGCCAGGGAGAGCGCGAGGCCCGCCGCGCTCTCCATGGGGCTGAAAGCGAGCCAGGTGCTGCTGTCGACGGGCCCGGTCACGGCGCGCACGATCCACGCGACGCCGTACGGCACCCGCATGACCACGAGATAGCCCAGGCAGAAGACCAGCATGGGGCCGAGGCCGCCGTGCACGATCATCTTCAGGCCGTCCCACAGGGCGGAGAAGCGGGCGCGCAGGTCCTCGGTGAGCGACTCCAGCACGGAGCGGAGCCCGCGCGGGAGCCAGGTGACGCGGTCCAGCCAGCGGTGCTCGGTGGACGGCGGTTCCATGAGCCGGTGGCCCAGCACGACGGCGCCGATCGCGAGCCAGGCCAGCGGCGCGACGAGGACGATGTCGAGCGACTCCAGGACGGTGACGAAGCCGTCGGCGAGGACCGACACCGTCTCGTTGCCGGCCGTACCGATGGACTCCTGCGCGGCGCCGACCGTGCCGACGGCCGCCGCCACGAGCTGGCGTTGCTCGGCGACGTACCAGAGACCCTGCTGGATGGTCTCGATCTGGCCGGCGACCTGGCTGGTCCAGTAGATCTCCAGGGCCGCGCCGAACACGGCGATGCCGAGGAAGCCCAGCCGCCCCTCCAGCCGTCCGAGCAGCCAGCGCAGCACGAACGCGACGGCGACGATGGTGAGGAGCGTCCATCCGGACCAGACCCCGAGGCGGGACATGAAGTCGACGCCCTGCGTGGTCCAGGCGTCGTTGAACAGCTCGTCGGCGGCGGCCTCGTTGAGGAACTGGTCCCGGTCGGCGTCCATCAGGCCTTCGACCTCGTAGACCACCAGGAACGGGACCAGTACGGACAGGGCGACGTCGACGAGGCGCCGCTCACGCTTCTCGGACGGCATCATCGGGGCGCGCGTGCCCGGCAGCATCCCGGGGATCGTGGCGGCGCCGTAGGCCGGGCCGGCCACGCCGTAGGCGGGCACGGGTTCCGGTCGGAGCAGCGGCAGCGACGTGCGGCAGACCCAGAGCATGCCGACGACGGGCAGGAGGTAGCCGAGCGGGCTGACGATCAGCAGGAGCTGCGCCACGAACGAGTTCCACTGGCTGAGCTCCACCGCTCCCCACATCGCACCGTTGCGCACGGCGACGCCCAGCAGGCCGAGCGTCAGGAGTGCGGGCCAGTGCGCCGCGAACAGGCGCGCCGCGGAGACGAGGATCCTCATGGCGACACATAGTGGCCTAAAGCGGGCACAGTGCGCCAAGCGTGCTCATGGGGGGCTCATGGGAGCTCACGGAGGGCTGACGGCAGCTCACCGCGGCTCGTGCGGGCGCACTCCGGACCGACCTCGGCCGGTTGTCCACAGATGTGCGGAGCGCCGCGCAGCGGGTACGCATGTTCGATACCTTGGAGACCGTTCGATGGGTTTCGATCTCGGGGGTGGTGCGGATGATCACGAACGAGGAGCCGGATCGTCGTGCGCCCGGTGTTGATGCTCGCACCCGCGCCATGGAGGACGTGCTCACCGACCTTGAGGCCCTGGCAGGCGAGCTCGTGGACGTCGCCGGACCCGATGCCGTGCGCGGTACGGGCAGGTTCTGCGGCGGCGGCGACATCGTGGCGTCTCGCCTGGCCGACGCCGCACCACGGCTGCGCACGCTGAACACCCGCCTCGAGACAGTGCGTCTCACGTGGCTGCCGGTGATCGAGCAGGACCACCCGTGGCAGAGCACCGGTGCGCGGACCTTCGCGACCTGGCTGGCCCGGACGGAGAACGTCACGACCACGACGGCCCGGCGCGAGGTCCGCACCGCGCGCACGCTGCGCGACCACCTGCCGACCGCACGAGAACAGGCACTCGCAGGACGGCTGGGTGCCGACCACGTGCGTGCCCTCGTCGACGTGGCGCCGACCAGCGAGGCCCGCAAGAACGCACTGGCTGCCCCGGTAGAGGCCCCCGACGCCGACACGGACGGCGCGCCGCCCCGACCGTCGAGGGACGCGCAGCCCGTCGAGGAACGGGGGTCCACCGAGGGGACGGAGCCCACCGGGGAGACGGAGCTCACCGGGGAGACGGAACCCACCGAGGAGACGGAGCCCACCAGGGAGACGGAACCCACCGGGGCCGCGCAACCGACGGCGGGAACACCTCCCGATGGCGGATCCGACCTCGATGCCGATCGACCCGGACGCGCACCCGCCGTGCCGACCGGAGAGGAGTACCTGACAGGTCTCGCCGGGACCTGCGACCCCGGCCGATACCGACGCATGCTCAAGCGGTTCGCCGTGGTGGCCGACCCCGACGCCGACGAACGCGGCTACAAGCGGGCCACGGAACGAGAGCACCTGGAGATCAGTCCCACCTTCGACGGCTGGCACGTCAGCGGCTTCCTCACCGACGAGCACGGGCAGCAGGTCAGCACCGCACTCGGCTCCATGATGGGCGCACCCACCCCAGGCGACTCCCGCACACCCACGCAACGGCGCGCTCAGGCTCTGGCCGACCTGGCCCGCGACGTGCTGGACCACGGACGGACCGGGACCGGCGCGGCGGTGCGGCCGCACGTCAGCGTCACCGTCTCGCTGTCCGAGCTCATGCGGTTGACGAGGAACGGCGCGGACGCCGCCGGCACCGACCCGGCGCAGACCGCCGACACCGGTGCAGGTCGGGGCACCGGCACCCCGACGGCCAGCCCGACGGGTGCCCCGACCGGCACTCCGGCGGGCACACAGGCCGGCGCCGCCGACCGCACCACCGCGCCCCGAACGGACCCGCAAGGCCTGCGCCCAGACGACCTGACGGCCCTGACGGCACAGCCGGCGATCTTCACCGGAGTCAGCAGCACCGGGAACGTCGTCCCCGACGGGCTCCTGCGCAAGATCCTCTGCGACGCCGCCGTCACGAGGGTGGTCTTCGGGCCGGACAGTGCTGCTGTCGACGTCGGCCGCAGCCGACGCACGGTCAGCGGGCAGCTCCGCAGAGCGGTGATCGCCCGGGACCAGCACTGCGTCTACCCAGGATGCGACCAGCCGGCGGCGCGCTGCGAGGTGCACCATGCCGTCACGCACTGGGCGGACGGCGGGAGTACCAGCCTCGCGAACAGCGCACTGCTCTGCTGGCACCACCACACGCTCGTGGACACCACCGGGATCACGATGGA
This sequence comes from Promicromonospora sp. MS192, assembly GCF_049532985.1. Lineage (GTDB taxonomy): Bacteria > Actinomycetota > Actinomycetes > Actinomycetales > Cellulomonadaceae > Promicromonospora. The sequence goes on from NZ_CP186693.1 coordinate 3,991,996, forward strand.
CTGGCGGCCGGGCAGCACTCCGGACCAGCCCGGGCACTGGCGGTTCACCAGCCGGCTCGGACGACGTATCGACCTGCCCCACGCTCGCGCTGGGTGACGGTGCTCCGCACGCGCCTGCACGAGGTGCCGGCACCCCGCTCGACCGCAGGCCGACCGCGGCGGGTCACACGGCGAGCACCGGCAGGCTGCGCATCCGGGCGCGCACGTCAGCCGGCCGCGTCATGGCAAGCTGCACACCCAGACGCCCACGCCAGCCGGCCGCGTCATGGCAGGCTGCGCACCATGGAGCCCACGACAGCGAACACTCCGCCCGGGGGCGTTCCCGGACTGCCCCCTGCCGGACTTGCCGCGCTCGCCGACGAGGTCGAGGTGATCTCGCGGGTCTACGAACGCAAGTTCGGCGTACCGCGCACCGACGACTGGCTCGTCCTCAAGCTCCAGGAGGAGATGGGAGAGTTCGTACAGGCCTACCTCGCCCGGACGGGGCGGTCACGCGACCGGGGCCGGTCCGCCGAGGACATCGACGCCGACCTCAGGGCCGAGTTCGCCGACGTGTTCGGTCAGCTGCTCGTGATCGCGCGACGGTTCGACATCGACATCGAGGCCGAGCTGGCCCGCAAGTGGTTCCGCTGGAGCGACCTCGTCGAGCCGCAGGATCGCGAGGGGATCTGACCATCGGCCGAGACCCCGCCACGATCAGAACTCCGCGCCGACCACAACCCCGCCACGGTCGGGACCCCGCGCGGGCCACAACGCCACCACAGTCAGGACCCCGCGCGGGCCACAACGCCACCACAGTCAGGACCCCGCGCGGGCCACAACCCCGCCCCGCTCAGGATCCCGCCCCAGCCGGAACCCCGCCCCAGCCGGAGCCCCGCACCCGACAGAGCCCCGCACCGCTCAGAGCCCCGCCCACTCAGAGCTTCGTGATCGCCGTGTACTTCAGGGCGATGCGCTTGGTGCCGTTGCTGCCGAAGTCGATCTTGACCACCGCGTTGGCCTCGACGTCGATGACGGTGCCGAGCCCGTAGGAGTCGTGCGTGACGCGGTCGCCGATCTCCAGGCTGGGCACGTTCTTCTGCACGTCGATCCCGCCGAAGCCGCCCTTGGCGCCCGTCTTCCGCTGCGGGGAGAACGCGTTCGGCTGACTGCCGCCCGCGGACGAGCCCGAACCCGTGCGTGCGCCACCCGACCGGCCCGAGGACCACGTCGAACCCGAGCCCGAACCGGACCGGCCACCAGGACCACGGCTCGAGCCGCCCGACCCGTACCCGCCCGAGCCATAGCCCCCGGAGCCGTACCCGCCAGAGCCGTACCCACCGCCCCAGCCACCTCGGCCGCCACGGATCGCCGCGGTCGACGACTCCCGCCGCCGCCAGTCCCAGAGATCCTCGGGGATCTCCTGCAGGAACCGGCTTTCGGGGAACTCGTTCGACATCCCGAACGCGGCCCGCGTCGACGACCGCGTGATGTACAGCCGCTCACGGGCGCGGGTGATGCCCACGTAGGCGAGGCGGCGCTCCTCGGCGAGCTCGGTGTCGTCGTGCAGCGAGCGCATGTGGGGGAACGTGCCGTCCTCCATGCCCGTGAGGAAGACGACCGGGAACTCCAGGCCCTTGGCCGTGTGCAGGGTCATGAGGGTGACGACCCCCTGGTTCTCCCGGGGCGCCTCCTCCGCCGCGCCGTCGGCGACGTCCTCGTCGGGGATCTGGTCGCTGTCCGCGACCAGCGACACCCGCTCCAGGAAGTCGGCGAGCGAGCCCTCCGGGTCGGTCTCCCCGAAGTCGACCGCGACGGCGTGCAGCTCGGCCAGGTTCTCGACGCGGCCCTCGTCCTGCGGGTCCTCGCTCGCGCGCAGCTCCGCGAGGTAGCCGGTCTTGTCGAGCACCGCGCCGAGCACCACGGCTGGCGCCGCGCCGTCGTCCACGAGGCCGCGCAGCTCGCGCATCAGGTCGCGGAAGGCGAGCAGGGGCTTGAGCGAGCGGGTGGTCATGCCGGGGATCTCGTCGGCCCGTTCCAGGGCTGCGCCGAACGAGATGCGCTCCCGGTCCGCGTAGGACGCGACGAGCGACTCCGCGCGGTCGCCGAGGCCGCGCTTGGGCACGTTGAGGATGCGGCGCAGGTTCACGTCGTCGTCCTCGTTGGCCAGGGCGCGCAGGTAGGCGACGGCGTCCTTGACCTCGCGGCGCTCGTAGAACCGCGTGCCACCAACCACCTTGTACGGCAGCCCGACCCGGACCAGCACCTCCTCCAGCGCGCGGGACTGCGCGTTGGTGCGGTAGAAGATCGCAACGTCGCCCGGGCGTACGCCCTCGTCGTCGCCCAGCTTGTCGATCTCGTCGGCGACGAACCGGGCCTCCTGGTGCTCGTCGTCGGCAACGTAGCCCACGATCTTGGCCCCGGCCCCCGAGTCCGTCCACAGGCGCTTGGGCGTGCGGCCGGCATTGCGGGAGATCACCGCGTTGGCGGCGCTCAGGATGTTCTGCGTGGAGCGGTAGTTCTGCTCCAGCAGGATCGTGGTGGCGTCCGGGTAGTCCTTCTCGAACTCCAGGATGTTGCGGATCGTGGCGCCACGGAACGCGTAGATGGACTGGTCGGAGTCGCCCACCACCGTGAGCTCGGCCGGGTCCAGACCGGAATCGTCGTCGGAGCCCACGCCCGCCAGCTCCCGCACCAGCGTGTACTGCGCGTGGTTGGTGTCCTGGTACTCGTCGACCATGATGTGCCGGAACCGGCGCCGGTAGTGCTCCGCGACGTTCGGGAACGCCTGGAGCAGGTTCACCGTGGTCATGATGATGTCGTCGAAGTCCAGGGCGTTGGCCTGGGCCAGGCGCGCCTGGTAGCGGGTGTAGACGTCGGCCAGCACCTGGTCGAACGCGGGCACGGCGGTGTTGCGCTCGTCGGCCGACTGCCCGCCCCACGGGCGGCGGATGCCGCCGGCCGCCGCCGAGGCGGCCTCGGCCTGCGCCTCCTGCTCGGCGTACGCCCCGGCCTGCCGGGCATAGGTCTCGGGGTCGACCAGCTCGTTCTTCAGGTCGCTGATCTTGTTCGACAGCCCGCGCGCCGGGTACTTCTTCGGGTCCAGGTTGAGCTCGCGCGTGACCAGGGTGATGAGGCGCTGGCTGTCCGCGGCGTCGTAGATGCTGAAGCTGGAGCGCAGCCCGAGCGTCGTGGCCTCGCGGCGCAGGATGCGCACGCACGCCGAGTGGAACGTGGACACCCACATGCGGTTCGCGGCGGGGCCCACCAGGCCCTCGACCCGCTCGCGCATCTCGGCCGCGGCCTTGTTGGTGAACGTGATCGCGAGGATCTCCCCCGCGCGCGCCCGGCCGGTGGCCAGCAGGTACGCGATCCGGTGCGTCAGCACGCGCGTCTTGCCGGAGCCGGCGCCCGCGACGATCAGCAGCTGTCCGCCCTCGTGCACGACGGCGGCCCGCTGCTGCGGGTTCAGCCCGTCGAGCAGTTCCTCGGGGTCGAGGTGCGCGAAGGCGCCCCGGGCGCGCGGTGCCTCGGACTCGTGGGGCAGGCCGGCCAGCCACTCCGGCTCGGCGGGCAGCGCCGCCTCGCCCGGGTCCCCGGCGTCCGGCGCGTCGTCGTCCCAGCGCGGCGCCGTGCTCGGCAGGCGCGCCTCGTCACCCGGCGACGCGGGGTCGAGGCCGGGCAGGGAGAGGCTGTCGAAGAGGGAAGTCATCGCGCCTAAGCCTAGGCGGGGTCACCGACATCCCGTGCCTCAGCCGCGCGCGGACGTCTCGGCGGAGGTGCCGTCCATCAGGTCGAGCGCGCGCCGCAGCTTGGTGCTCGATGTGTGCACCGTGTAGGGGAAGTACACGACCTCGACGCCCACCTCGGCGAACCGGCGCTCGAGGTCGCGGCCCTTGGCCGTGCCCTTCCAGTCGTCACCCTTGAAGAAGACGTCGAACGGCCGCGTGCGCCACGTCTCGATCTTGTCGGGCTGGGTCTCGACGAAGACCTCGTCGACGAACTGGATGTGGCGCACGATCTCAGCCCGTTCGATCACCGGCACCACGGGCCGGCGCCCCTTGGTCAGCTCGAGCACGGCGTCGTCGACCACCCCGGCGACCAGGTGGTCGCAACGGCTCCTGGCGTGCCGGAGGACGTTGAGGTGGCCCACGTGGAACAGGTCCCAGGCACCTGGCGCGTAACCGACCACAGTCATGACAGGAAGGCTAGGAGCGCTCCCGCCCCGACGACACGCCCAAGGGGCCTCCGGAGCGGGTGAACGTGCAGTTCACCCCTCCCCCCGAGCCGCACATTTCACCCCGCTCGGGTGACTTTCGGGTGAAAGCGCACCGATCGGCCGCTCATGGACATAGCGTCGCGGCATGCTTGGCCTCACCATGTCTACGTCCGTCCTTGCGGTGTGCACGGGGAACATCTGTCGTTCCCCGGTTCTCGCGCGCCTGCTCACCGCCCGGACCGACGGCACCGTCCGCATCAGCAGCGCCGGCGTCCGCGCTCGCAGGGGAGAGCCGATCGACCCGCGCATGGCCAGCCTCCTGCAGGCTCGCGGTCTCGACACCGGGCAGTTCACGGCGCACCAGCTCACCGGCGACGCCCTCCGCTCGGCGACCGTCGTCATCACCATGACCCGCGCGCAGCGCGCGGCAGTCGTCCGCGCCGTCCCCGAGGCGGTGCGGCGCACCTTCACGCTCCTCGAGCTCGCGCACGTGCTGAGCACGTCACCCGGCGCCCGCTCGGCTACCGACGACGCCGCACGCTGGGCGCAGGTCCCCGAGCTCGTGAGCCTCGAGCGCCTCCACCACCCGGCGCTCGCGCGCGAGCTCGACATCGAGGACCCCTACGGGCGCAGCGAGAAGGTCTACCGCCGAGCCTTCGAGCGGATCGTGTCGGCCACCGACACGGTCTGCGGGGTGCTCGGCACCGGCAGGCAGCCCTGGCTGCTGGGCAGCAAGCCGCCCCGGTCCGGCCCGCTGCCCGTCGTGCAGCCCCAGCCGCGCCACTCCTCGAGCCTCGGCCGGCTCTGAGCCCGGACGAGACACGCCGTACGACTACAGAGGGAGGCAGGACGTGGAACTGGTCGAGTACGCGAACGTGCTGCGCCGCCGCTGGGCGGTGATCGTCGGCGTCGCACTCGCCGGAGCGCTCGCCGCCTTCGGCTGGGCCTGGACGACGCCGCCGTCCTACACCGCGACGGCGAAGGTCTACGTCTCGCTCAACACCGGCGAGTCCACCAGCGACCTGCTGCAGGGCTCGACGTACGTGAAGAACCTCATCGAGTCCTATGCCGCGCTCACGGACATGCCGGTCGTGCTGGACCCCGTGGCCGCAGAGCTCGGGGACGTCACCGGGCGCCAGCTCGCGCAGACCGTCACCGCCGACTCCCCGCTCAACACCTCGATCATCGAGATCAAGGTCGAGGACGGCGACCCGGAGCGCTCCGCCCTCGTCGCGAACGCCGTGGCCGAGCAGCTCTCCTCGACCGTCGTCGACCTGTCGCCCGAGACGCCCGGCGGCGGCCAGTCCATCGCGGTGACCGTCGTGTCGTCGGCCGAGGTACCGCAGTACCCGTCGGCGCCGCGCACACGGCTGCTCACGGCGGCCGGGGGCGGCGCGGGCCTCGCGCTCGGCGTGGTGCTCGTGCTGCTGTGGGCCGTGCTCGACACCCGGATCCGGTCGGCCGACGACCTCGAGCTCGTCTCGGAGGGCGCCGGCCTCCTCGGTTCCGTCCCGACCGCCACACGCAAGGTGGCGCGGGTCCCGGCCACGCAGAACCCGCTGAGCACCCGCGCGGAGGCGTACCGGCGCGTGCAGACCAACCTCTCGTTCGTCGACGCCACGACACCTGCTCGCGTGCTCGTGGTGACGTCCAGCGTGCCGGGCGAGGGCAAGTCGACGACGGCGATCAACCTCGCCTCCACCTTCGCCGAGAGCGGCAGCAGCGTGCTGCTGGTCGACGGCGACATGCGCCGCCCGTCGGTCGCCACGTCACTGGGGCTGGAGGAGGCAGCGGGCCTCACCACCGCGCTGGTCGGGCGGGCCGCGATGGCCGACCTCGTCCAGCGGTACGGCCCCGGCAGCCTCGACGTGCTCCCGGTCGGCCCCATCCCGCCCAACCCCCACCAGCTCATCGCGTCGCAGGCCACGCAGGAGCTCATCGCGTCGGCACGCGCGCAGTACGACGTCGTGGTCATCGACGCGCCGCCTCTCCTGCCCGTCTCCGACGCCGCCCTGCTGGCCACCATGGCCGACGGCGTGGTCGTCGTCGTGGGCGCCCGGCGCGTGCGCCGGCAGCAGCTCGCCCAGGCCCTGCGTGCCCTCGCGGGCGTCGAGGCGCGCGTGCTCGGCTTCATCCTGACGTTCGCCCCGCGGTCCGGCCCGGACGGCACCTACTACGGCTACAGCACCCGGCGACGACGGTGGCCGCGCATGCTGCCCGGCTCGTCCCGGCAGCACGCGCAGCTCAGCCTGCCGACCGGAGCGATCCGGGCGGTGCCGCTCCCCGGCACCGACGCCGCCGCACCGGCGCCGGCGGAGGTGGAGCCCGGCAGTCCGGCGCCCGAGGCCCCCGCGCCCGGCGGTCCGGACGGCCCGCCGAAGCCGCCGGTGCAGGCCTTCGCGGCCGACCTCACCGGGCCGAACGCTCCTACCCTGCGCCTGAGGCCCGCGGCGATGCCGCCCGCCGTCCCACCCGTCATCGAGCTGGGGACCGCCGATGAACGTGCCGGGTGACGCCCGACCGCGTGACGCGCGGGTCTACAAGACGCTCCGCACCGCGCACCTCGAGCGGGCCCTGGCCATGCCGCCCGCCGACATCCTGTACCAGGAGAGCCGCTACGACTTCGACGAGGACCTGGTGGACCGCGTGCGGCCCGAGCAGGTCGGTGACCTGCGTTGCGCGTGGCTCGTCGCCCGGCGCGGCTACCGGACCGTCGAGATCAACGAGCCCGCGGCGATCGACTGCGTCCGCCGGGCGGCCGCCGTCCTGCTCGCCCTGCTCGTGGCCGACGTGCTGCGGCGCCGGCGGACCCGGGTGGTCACGTACGCGATCGGCAACATCGACCCGAGTGCCCTCCCCCGTCCGACGGCCTGGTGGCCGCGCCTGGGCCGCACGCTCGACCTGCTGCTCGCCCACTGGGTCTGGCGGCGCGTCGACCGGGTCGCCTTCGGCACGGAGACGTCACGGCAGCTCTACGGCAGCGTCTTCGGCCTGGCCGGACGCCGCCGGCCGCACTGGACCACGATCGAGGCCCTGCCCGCGCCCTGCGACTGCGCCCCCGCCGGTGCGACGACGTCGGACAAGGCGCCCGGCCGCATCCTGTTCCTCGGCGACCTCTCGCCGCGCAAGGGGTTCGACTCGGTGCTCGCCGCCTGGGGCGCCGTCCGCCGCCGTCTGCCCGGCTCCGTGCTCACCGTGGTGGGCCGCGGCGCACTTCTCGACCAGGCGTACGACGCCGCCCGAGCCGACGACCGCCTGCGCGTCATCGCCGATCCGCCCCGCGACGTCGTGCACGCGGAGCTGCGGCGGGCGTCGGTCGTCGTGCTGCCGTCGCGGCGGCAGGGGGCGTGGCGCGAGCAGGTCGGGCTGCCGCTGGTCGAGGGCCTCGCCCACGGCTGCACCGTGGTGACCACGGACGAGACCGGCATCGCCAACTGGCTGCGAGACGCAGGGCACGGCGTCATCCCGGGGGCATCCGTGACCACGCTGCTCGCCCCCGTCCTGACGCAGGCGGCCGCCCACCCGCTCGACCCGGACGACGTCCGTGCGTCGCTGCCGAGCCAGGACTCCCGCCTGGAGGCGGACGCGTGGCTGTTCGCCCGCGAGGTCGTCGCGACGGGGGGATGAGACGGCTCCCCGTGGATCCGAGGCGTGGAGCCGAGGTCACGGCCCACGGCGCGCAGCGGGCTCCGCGGCACGCCGGGACGCCGTCCACGGCGGGGGTGCGTAGAGGTAGCGCAGCAGGCTCGACGCCGTCCACCGGTGCAGCAGCAGCGACAGGGTCGTCGCCACCACGGTCGCGGCCGGCACCGCGAGCAGGCCGGCCACGGGCGGCAGCGTCGTCGAGCCGGTCAGGGCGAACACCACGGACGACCCCAGGATGATCACCGGCGTGTGCCCCAGGTAGACCGGGAGCGTCGAGGTGCCCGTGCGCACCAGCGCGGCGCTGCGTGCGAGGAAGGTGCCGAGCGCGGCGCCCGCGAGGACGCCCGCGACGCACAGGACGAAGTACATACCGACGACGGGACGCAGTCCGGCGACCTCGACGACGGTCGCGAGCGCCGCCCAGCCCGCCACCACCGCGACCCGCACCGGCCAGGGCGTGCGCGTGAACCGGAGCAGGAGCGAGCGCAGCTGCATGCCGCAGACGAAGAAGACGTAGTACCTGAGCGCGCCGTTCCAGCCGACGTTGCCGAGGTCGAACCCCTCGGTGAGGGCGACGACCGACGGGACGGCGGCGACCAGGAGGTGCCACCGCGGGTCGACGGAGCGCAACAGCCGCGCGAGCACGCAGAACAGCGCCAGGGCCCAGATGAACCAGAGCTCGAACTGCGGGCGGACCGGCGACAGGAGCAGGTCGCGCAGCATCGGGCCGAACCCGAGCGGCGTGCCGCGCAGGGCGAAGCCGGCGAGGTAGCACGCGGTGCCGATGCACTCCCACACCACGAAGACCCAGAGGTAGAGCCGCAGCCGCCGGTCCCAGAGGGTCCGCCAGGGCATCCCGCCCTCGCCCCGCGCGCCGACCCGGTGGGCGAGCAGCCCGGAGCTCATGAAGAAGAACGGCATGCGCACGGCCGACAGGTAGTCGTTGACCTGCTCCCATGCCGCCACGTCGAACCAGCGCGCGGCGTGGTAGACCACCACGAGCAGGACGGCGAGGCCCCGGCCCGCGTCGATCCACGCCTCGCGGCCGGGCGTCCCGGCCCGCGCGGGTACGCCGGTCATCCGTCCGCTCTCCGTGCCGCCCCCAGGACGGGGGCCATCAGCGCGACCGCGAGGATCAGCACGGTGAGGGCGCTCTCCAGCGGTGCGAAGAGCAGGTTCCACAGCGACTTGACCCCGAGGAACAGGACCAGTCCGGAGGCGACCCGCCCCGTGGTGAGGACGGCGGTGCGCGCCACGAGGAACACCAGCAGCACGACGGCGAGCACCAGACCCGGGATGCCGCACCAGGCCCACAGGTCGCCGATCACCGAGTGCAGCTCGAAGCCGCTGCCGAACATGTAGTTCTCGACGTACCCGTTGTTCGGGTCGTACCCCAGTGCGGCCATGCCGGACTTGGCGACGAGCAGGTCCGCCATGGACGGCACGCTGCCACCGCCGAACCCGGCCGGCGCCTCGGCCATGAGCGCGAGCGTCGCGCCGATCTCCGGCCGCCCGCCGGTGATGAGCGTGCCCGACGTCGAGAGCTGCAGCTCCGTGCGCATCTGCGCGCTCTCGCCCAGCGCCCCCTCGAGGATCGCCGCCTGGACGGAGAAGTAGGTGCCGAGGGCGAGCAGCCCGAAGAGCACGAGCGTACGCAGGGCCGCGAGGCGCGACGAGGCCGGACGGCCCCACGACTGCCACACCACCAGGAGCGCGACCATGAGCAGGATCGCGCTGCTGGACCGCCCGCCGTTGAGCGCGGAGACGCCCGCGAGCGCGAGTGCGGCCACGACGTCGAGCCATCGCCTGCGGAAGCGCGAGACGGAAGCGAGGACGAGGACCGTGACCGGCAGGGAGAACCCGAACCGCCAGGGGTTCTCGGCGAAGGTCTCGCTCCCCGGGTTGATGCCGAGCACCAGCCCGACGCCGAACGCCACGCCCACCACGGCGTCCGAGGTGCGTCCGCGCGCCCACAGGGCCGCCCCGATGCCGCAGGCGAACGCCAGCACGACGAAGCTCGCCTCGAGCGTCCCCGCGGTGGACACGCCGCGCGAGTCGGCGTGCCAGATCGTGAGCCACGCACCCCAGACCACCGAGACGACGGCGAGGACGGTCGTCCAGGTGACCCACCGGGAGCTGCGCAGCTGCGGGGCCCACAGCGGCAGCAGGACGAGGGCGAGGGCCAGGCCAGGGGTCAGGCCGAAGAAGACGTTGCGGTTGATGCCCGTGAGCACCAGGCACAGCACCGCGAGCCCGGTCGCGGCAACGCCCCAGCCCTGCCGTCCCTCGAGGGACGGCAGGGCTGGGGCGACCGCGGTGCGGGGCGACGTCACGGCGCGGGCGGTCCCGCCCACAGGTCGTCCAGCCGGACGACGTTCGCGCCGGTCGTCACGTTGCCCGACAGGCTGAGCGCGTAGCCCACGCCGCCGGCGTCCTGCAGGTCGGGCGTCGAGTCGGTGGCGGTGAGCCGCCACGTCGCCGGCTCCGGCGTCCCGGCCTTCCACACCTTGGCGCGCACGGTGGTGGGCGAGGTGCCGGTCACCTGGAACCGGACCGCCAGCCGCTCGCCCGGTCCGACGCTCAGGTCCGCGACGTTCACGGCGGCGAGCGTCGTCTCGGCGGACTGGAGCGCGACGAGCTGGAGCTGGACGGCCCCCGTCGCCTTGACCCAGACCTTGGCGCGGTACTCGCTGGAGAACCCACCGGTGCGGCCGGTCAGCGAGACGAAGGTGCCGCTGCCGTCGGAGATCTCGTCGAGCGAGAGCACCCCGCGCACCTCGACGTCGGCCGCCGCGACGTCCTGGAGCTGTGCCTTGCGGTTCGCACCGGGCGCCGAGAGGTCCATGACGCCCTCACCGCCGGCCACGGAGTAGCCGGACGCCGCGCCGGACAGGGTCCAGGCCCCGCCCTTCGTGGCCGAGCCCCAGCCCGAGGACACCGTGCGGTCGAAGGTGTCGACCGCGAACTCGGCGGGTGCCGTCGCCTCGACCTCGACGGTGTCCTGCGCCGTGACGCCCTCGCTGTCCGTGACGGTGAGCGTTACGGTGTACGTGCCGGGCGCGGCGTAGGTGTGGGTCGCCTGGGCGCCGGTCGCCGTCTCGCCGTCCCCGAAGTCCCAGGCGTACGACGCGAGGGGGCCGTCCGGGTCGGACGAGCCGCGGCCGTCGACCTGCAGGTCGAGGTCGTCGATGGTCGCGGTCGCCTCGGCGACCGGCGGCCGGTTCGGCCGCCCCTCGAGCCCCACCGTGCGGTGGTCGAGCACCGCGGCGGCGGAGAGGACGCTCGGGTAGATCGCCACGTCGTCGATCGTGCCGCTGAACCGGTCACCCAGCCCGAACAGCGGCCGGTTGGGCCAGTTGGCGAGCGTGTCCGCACCGATGCGCCAGTAGCCGGTGATGGCCTGGCCGCGGGTCGTGGCCGCGCGCTCGGCGGCCAGGGCGCCGTCGACGTACAGCTTCATGCCGTCCGCCCCGAGCGTGCCCACCACGTGGTGCCACGCGTTGTCGTCGACCCGGCCCGGGGAGCGGATGGCACGCCGGCTGCCGTCGTTGACGCCGAAGCTGATCCGGCCGCCCGAGTCGACGTACAGGATCCGGTCGGTCTGGTTCGACGTGCCGGTCGAGCTGTTGTTGTTGCCGAACCCGACGATGCGGCCCGTGCTGCTGCCCTTGATCCACGCCTCGACCGAGAACGTGTCGGGCCCCTGGATCTGCTGCGGGGACACCAGCCGGCTGCCCGAGGAGTTCTGGAACGTCGCCGCCCCGTTGGAGTCGCCCGAGATCGCGCCGGCCGCACCGAGGCGGACCGCCGACGGGACCGCGAGGTCCGCCCCGCTCGACCAGTCGAACGACGTGGCCGAGCCCTGGGGCTCACCGAGGCGCCAGTAGTTGACCGCGCCGTCCTGGAGCACCGTGCTGGCGTAGGCGCTGGACGGTGCGGCCGAGACCGTCACGGAGACCCAGTCGGACTTCTTCACGTTGCCCGACGGGTCGGTGACCGTCAGCCGGTAGCGGTGCTCCGAGCCGGCCTGCAGACCCGTGTCCTGGGCGCTGCGGGTCACAGGGGCCCAGAACTTCGTCGCGACGGTGTCCTCGTGGACGGGCGCCTGCGCCTCGGAGTCGCGGTAGACGCGGTACGTCAGCGCTTCGTCGTCGCGGTCCCACGTGGTCGTGAAGCTGATCCGGACCGTCCCCGCCGAGACCGAGCGCACCGCCGGGTTCAGCTCGGCGCCCGAGCCGATCGGCCCCTGCTTGTTCGGTGCGGCCGAGCGCTTGGCGTACCGGACGATGCCCTGCTGCACGGCGCCGTTCACCTTGGGGAACTCGCCGCCGTAGATGACATAGTCGTCGTTGCCCGTGACCGTCCAGACGGCCTGGTTCTTGCCCGTGTACGTGCCGACGTCCGTCTGCGGGTACCAGGTGAGCAGCTCGGGCCGCGGCGTGCCCGGGTGGTCCGGGTAGCCGTAGATGTCACGCGTGTTGGTGCCGCGCACCTCGTTGATCCACGCGGTCGAGTGGTAGAACGACCACGGCTCGGTCTGCGGGAACCCGCCGCTGTTGCCGCAGTAGTGCTTGTGGCTGGCGGTGTAGACGACGCCGCCGAGCGGCACGACGTCGTACGTGTCGCCGTGGCAGTCCTCGAGCCAGACGAGCTGACCGTCGGCCCAGCTCACCCGGAACGTGCCCTCGGTGGTGCCGCCCCGGCCGAAGTGCCAGCCGACGCCGTACCAGCCCGCCTCGCCGTCGCTGGCGACACGCATGATGCTGGAGTTGTCGCCGGCGTTACGGATGCGGGAGTTGACCGGCAGCGGCTTGGTGGCGCCGGTCGCGGCGTCCAGCCAGGCCAGGCCGTAGCCGTTCGCGGTGTCGGAGTTCACCGAGGTGAACGTGCCCGAGATGACCACCGACTGCTCGTCCGGCGACACCACGATGGACTGCACCTGGCGGTCGTCGACGACGGGCCGGAACCCGGTCAGCGCGACGCCGTTCGAGGCGTTGATGGCCGCGACGCGGTAGCGCGTGTTGCCGTTCACCGCGGAGAAGTACCCGCCCGCGTAGACGGTCGTGTTCGTGGCGGCGACGGCCTTCGTGTTGCCGTTCATGCTCGGCGCGAACGACGTGTTCAGGGTGCCGCTGGGCAGGTTGAAGGCCGCGATGCGGTTCCGCGTGGCGCCGTCGACCGTGGTGAAGCCGCCCACGACGTACAGCCGCGTGCCGTCCGGGGAGGCTGCCAGGTCGGTGACGTTGCCGTTGAGCGTGTGGTTGAACGACGTGTCGAGCACGCCCGTGTTCAGGTCGTAGGCCAGGAGGTGCGTGCGGGGCACCTGGTTGGTGCCGGGCGCCGCGCCGGCCGGGCGCGCGTTCTGGAACTCGCCGCCGACGTAGACCTTGGTGCCGACGATGACCTGCTTCCAGACGACGCCGTCGACCTGGACGGTCGGCAGGGCGTCGGCGGACACGGTGACCGGGTCGGCGACCTCGGCCGTGGCCACGGGGGCCTGTTCGACGCCGGCAGACGCCGTCGGCGCCGTCACCAGCGACGTGACGACGAGCGTCATGCTCGCCAGGACGGCGGAGATCCGCCGACCGGGCACGGGGAGAGGAGACACGAGGACCTCACTGGGAAGAGAGCTGCTGCGGAGGAGTGGCCGGCCGGGCCGAGGGGCCGGGGCGGTGTGAACCTGCGAAGACCGTTGTGCGTCACGCTAATAGCGGACACGGCGGTCAGCCCTCGCAAACCGGGGTGAATGGCGGGTGATCTCGCGATATCAGGCGCCGGTGAAGAGGATGACCGGCGAACCGACGCCCGGGTCGACCTCGAGCTCGACGCGGTCCTGCTGGTCGGCCGGCACCGTGAAGACGAACGCCCCACGGGCCGTCCTCCCGTCGGCGGACTCGGCCTCGAACGCCTTGCCACCGGGCTTGAGCAGCTGGTTCGCGGGCGTGCGGTCCGGACCGTAGTAGGCGTTCACCACGATGGTGCGCAGGTCCAGCGTCTCGCCCGTGTCGTTCGTGACGTCGATCGTGAACCGGAGTGCCGGGCCGCCGACCTCGCCGGGCAGGTTCGCCTCGCCCTCGACCTCCTCGACCTCGGCGACGGCGACGGTGACGCCGGGCTGCGGCGTGGCCGGGGCGTCGAACGGTCGCGGGGCGAGGGTCTCGCGGGTGGCGGGCTCGCCGCTCCCGTCGTCCGTGCCGGCGTCGCTGCCGGGCTCGGCGTCGCCACCGGGCTCGGCGTCGCCCTCGTCCGTGCCCTCGTCCGTGCCCTCGTCGCCTGCTCCGCCCTCGTCGCCCGCCCCGCCCTCGTCGGCTCCGTCGTCCTGCGCGCCGCCCGCGGGCGATGCGGTCGCCGACGGCGACGCCGTCGTCCCCGCCGCCTCGGGACCGTCGCCGCCCCGGAGCGCGAGCACCGCGACGAGGGCGGCCACCACCACGAGGACCAGCGCGAGGCCGAGCACGAGCCGACGCCGGGTGAGGGGGAACGTTGCGGGCATGTCCGGGAGCGTAATCCCGCCCGCGGCCGGTGACGCCGCCGGGCGCCGGAGTTCACCCCTGCCGGGCGTACGGCAGCAGCACCCGCCCGGCGACGGCGAGCAGCTCGCCCCGCGACCGCGCGAGCGCGCGGCGCCCCCGGGCGTCGCCCGCGACGTCGGACCGGACGGCCGCGAGCAGCGTCTGCGCCGACCCGACGGCGCAGCGGGCCAGCCCGGCGGCCAGGGTCCGGGCGCGTACCCGGGCGCGGGCGAGCGCGCCGGGCGCGAGCAGGAGGGCCACGCGGGCCGAGGAGTTCGCCAGCCCCGCCGTCCGGGCCAGGAGGTACTCGCGGGTCAGCCGGTCGGCGGGCACGACGTCGGCCACGACGGCCTCGGTGCACCAGACGATGCGGCCGCCCGCGGCGGTGAGCGCCCTGGTGAAGTGGGTGTCCTCGCCGCCGGACAGGCCGAGGGCGGGGTCGAACGCGAGGCCGGCGCGGCGGACGGCCCGCAGGTCGAGCAGCAGGTTGTTGGTGGCGGCCGTGCGCACGACGGTGCCGGTGGCGAGGCCGGCGCGGTGCGCCCGGTCGTAGAAGCCGCCCGCGCGGACCCACGGGTCCGGCTCGGCCTCGAAGGTGGAGGTGACCGGTCCCGTGACGGCCTGCGCGCCGGTCTCCCGGTAGGTGGTCCAGAGCGCGGCGAGCCAGCCCTCGCCGGGCACCTCGTCGTCGTCCACGAACACGAGCAGGTCGTGGTCGGCGCCGGCGCGCAGCGCGCGGTTGCGGGCGGCGGCGATGCCGGGCTCCGGCTCGACCACGGTCGTGACGGGCCAGCCCTGCCCGGCGGGCCGGACGTCGTCCACGGCACGGGCGCCCGTACCCGCCGGGTCGTTGTCGACGACGAGCACGCTCGCCGCGACGTCGGGGCCGCCCCGCCGCTCGAGGTCAGCCGCCTGCGCGACGAGCGCGGGGACGAGGGCCGCGATGCGGTCGGGGCGCCGGTAGGTCAGCACGGCGACCATCAGCCGTTCCCGCTCGCCTGTGCCCACGACAATCACCCTTCCGACCGCCCCATGACGGCGGATCCGGCAGTTACCGTAGCGTGGCCAGCCCTCAGATCCCCCGGAGAGACGAGACCCGTGCAGCAGGTTCACCCGCGCGTCCTGGTCAGCGCCTACGCGTGCGGTCCGGGCGACGAGCCGGAGGCCGCCGCGGGGTGGGCGTTCGCCCGGGCCGCCGCGCGCACCCACCGGGTCCACGTCGTCACGCGGCGCCGGTTCGAGCCCGCCGTCACCGCGGCGCTGGCGGCCGAGCCGGAGCTCGCAGGGACCCTGACGGTCGAGTACCTGGACCTGTCGGACCGGGTCCTCGCCCTCAAGCGGCGGGGCTGGGACGTGTACTGGTACTACGTGCTGTGGCAGCGCGCGCTCGCGCGGCGGGCCGCCGCCCTGCACGCGGCCGAGCCCTTCGACCTGGGCCACCACGTAACGTTCGCGAACGACTGGCTGCCGTGCGGCCTGGCCCGCGTGCCCGGCCTGCCCGTGGTCTGGGGCCCCGTCGGCGGGGCGAGCACCGTCCCGCTGCGCCTGGTGCGCCGGCTCGGCGTCCGCGGCACGGCGACGGAGCTGCTGCGCGGTCTGCTCACCGCGCCGCTGCGCGCCCTGTGGGGCGACGCAGCGGCCCGCCGGGCGGCCGTCGTCGTGGCGCAGAACGCTGACGTGGCGCACCGGTTCCGGCGGGCGCGCCACGTGGTCGTCGAGGCGAACGCCGCGCTCGACGACGACCTTCCGGCGCGCGCCCGGCCCGCCGGCACGGGCCACACGGGCACGAGCGCCGGGCCGAGGCGTGCCGTGTTCGTCGGCCGGCTCCTGGCCTGGAAGGGCGGGCGGCTGGCCGTCGAGGCCCTGGCCCGGACGACGGGCTGGGAGCTGCACGTCTACGGCACGGGCTACGAGCGCGCGGCGCTCGGCCGCCTGGCGCGGCGGCGCGGCGTGCAGGACAGGGTCGTCTTCCACGGGCACCGGCCTCGCACCGAGGTGCTGGAGGCGATCGCGGACAGCGACGCGATGCTCTTCCCGTCGATGCACGACCAGGCGGGCTGGGTCGCCGCCGAGGCGAGCGCGCTCGGGCGCCCGGTGGTCTGCCTGCCGCTCGGCGGGGTGCCCCTGCTGGCCGGGCCCAACGCCCGCACGGCCGACCTCGCCGGCGACGTCGTGGGCAGCCTCGCGGCCCGGCTCGAGGAGGTCGCCGAGCGCCCGGGCACGCCGTCGGACCGCTGGTCCCGAGCGCGGTTGCCCGGCGTGGTCGAGGACCTGTACCGCACGGCCCTCGGTGCGACGACGGAGGTACCCGCATGACCACCGTCCGTGTCCTCACCTCGCACCGTGAGCCGCGCGCGACGACCAACCCGTACATCACGATGCTCACGGCGGCCCTGCGCCGCACGCCGGACGTCGAGGTGGTCACCTTCACAGGCCGGGCCGCGCTGCTCGGCCGGTACGACGTGGTGCACCTGCACTGGCCCGAGACCGTCACGGGCCTCGGCGGCCGCCGCCTGACCGGCCGCGTCGCGCGCTGGCTGCTCGCCGCGCTGCTGCTGCTCCGGCTGACGGTCACGCGCACGCCCGTGGTCCGCACCGTGCACAACGTGGGTCTGCCCGCCGACGCGGGCCCGGCCCAGCGGCTCCTCCTGCGCTGGTTCGACCGGCTGACGACCCACCGCATCGTGCTCAACGACCGCACCGAGTGCCCCGGACCGGTGACGACCATCCCGCACGGCCACTACCGCGACTGGTACACCGGCCCGTGGGCCGCGACCGTGCCGGGCCGGTTCCAGTACGTCGGCCTGGTGCGCCGGTACAAGGGCGTCGAGGGCCTGGTCGAGGCGTTCCGTGCCACCACGGCCCCGGACGTGTCCCTCGAGGTCGCGGGCGCCGCGTCGACCCCCGAGCTCGCCGCCACGGTCACGGGCCTGGCGGCCGGCGACCCGCGCATCACCCTGCGCCTCACCTTCCTCTCCGACGACGAGCTGGTCGCCGCCGTGACCGCCGCCGAGCTCGTGGTGCTCCCCTACCGGTTCATGCACAACTCCGGGACGGTGCTCGCCGCGCTCTCGCTCGACCGGCCCGTGCTCGTGCCGGACACCTCGGTCAACGCCGACCTCGCGGCCGAGGTCGGCCCCGGCTGGATCCACACCTTCACGGGCGAGCTGACGGCCGAGGACCTGACGCGGGCACTCACCGCGGCACGCGTCCCGCGCGCGCCGTCGCCGGACCTGGGCGCACGCGAGTGGGACGACGCCGGCCAGGCCCACCTCGACGTGTACCGCACGGCGCTGTCTCGTTCCCGGTCCGCCGGCCGGGCCGAGGTCCCCGCATGACCGACACCCGCACCACGACGAGCCGCGGGGCCCCCTGGCGCGCGGTCGGCAGCAGCGCCGTGGTGCAGGTGGTGGTCACCGGGCTGTCGGGCCTGCTCGGCATGGTGACCGCCCGGCTCGTCATCGAGCAGGCGGGGGTGGCGCAGTACGCGCAGTACGGCTTGCTGTCGACGTTGCCGTCGCTCGTCCCGTTCGCGGATCTCGGCATGGCCGCCGTGGTGGTCAACGCGGTGGCCGGCTCGGCGCACGCGAACGACGACCCCGCCGTCCGCAGGACGCTCACCAGCGCCTTCCGGATCCTCGTGGGCTCGGGCCTGACGATCGTCGCCGTCGGGGTGCTGCTGGGCGCGCTCGGGTGGTGGCCCGTCCTGCTCGGCCCCGGTCTGCTCGAGGGTGGTGCGCTGACCGCCACCGTGTGCGTGGTCGTGCTCGGTATCGCGCTGCCGTGCGGCGTCGGCGCACGCATCCTCGTCGGCCTGGGCCGCAACCCGCTGCAGACCGCGCTCACCGGGCTCACCGCCCCGCTCGTCATGGCGGGCGTTCTCGTGGTCCTGGCCCTGGGCGACTCCTCGTTCCTCGCGCTGGCCACCTACGTGGCCTCGGCGGTGGTCGGCGTCGTCCTGCTCGTGACGGCCGCCCGGCTGCTCCGGCCCCAGGTGGGCGCGGCCCTGCGCGACGTGCCCCGCGTCCGTGCGGTGCCCGGCGTGCGGGTGTTCCACCTCGCGTGGCCCATGCTCGTGCAGATGGTCTCCCTGCCGGTCGCGATGCAGACCGGGCGCATCCTGCTCAGCCACCAGGGCACCGGCCTCGACCTCGCGCGGTACAACCTCGCCGCCCAGCTCTTCGGCGTCGTCCTGGCTGCCGTCGCCACGGCCGGGCTGGCGCTGTGGCCGCACTTCGCGCGCGCCCGGAGCGAGTCCGTCAAGGCGTCGCCGTTCCGCGCGTCGCTGGTCTTCACCGGCGCGGGGATCGCGCTGGCCCTGGTGCTCACCGCGCTGCTGCCCGTGGTCGTCCCCCTGGTCACGGACGGCGCGTTCGGTCTGGGGCTGCCGCTCGTCGCGGCGTTCGTCGTGTTCACCGTGGTGCAGGCGGCCAAGTACCCCGTCGGCATGTACATGACCGACGCGGCGGGCCTGCGCGCCCAGGTGCTGCCCATCGTGCTCATGGTGCCGCTCAACCTGGGGCTGACCTGGTGGCTCATCCCGCACCTCGGCGCCGCCGGGCCGGTGTGGGCGACGGCGGCCTCCGTGCTCGTCTGCCAGGTGGTGCCGAACACGCTGTGGGTGCGGCGCAGGCTGCGCCGGCCCGCGCCGGCGGCCGGCGCCGGGGCGACCCCGGCGGAGTGACCGCGCGCCGCACCGCGCCTCAGCGTCCCAGCGCCTCCACCACGCCGCGCGCCACCCCGCGCCACGGCGCGACCCCCTCGACGAACTGCCTGCGCCCGCCCCGCAGCGCCACCGCACGCGCGGCGCTCAGCAGCGTCCGGCGCCACCGCCGCACGGCGGCCGGCCCGAGGTTCTTGCGTGCGAACAGCATCCGGTTGCGGATGTCGTAGCGGTAGTACGTCTCGCTCTTGGCCCGTCCGCGCGACTCCTGCGTGCCGCCCTCGTCATGCACCACGTGCGCGTCCTCGACCACGTCGAGCCGCGCGCCGATCTGCTGCGCGCGCCACGAGAGATCGACGTCCTCCCAGTACAGGAAGTAGTCCTCGTCGAACCCGCCGAGCGCCGTCCACAGGTCCGCGCCGAGCGCGAGGCAGGCGCCGCTGAGCCAGGGCACGTCGTCGGAGCTCCTGCGGCGGCCGCTCATGGTGCCGTCGCGCAGGCTGAGGTAGGTCAGCCCGCGCGAGTACACGCGGCCGTCGGGACGCAGGACCCGCGGCGCGACGAGCACGGGACCCGGCGCGCGGGCGGCGTCCGCGAGCGCCGCGAGGCCGTCGGGGTCGGTCCACGCGTCGGGATTGAGGAGGACGAGCACCCGGGCGCCCTTCGCGAGCGCGTGGGCGGCGCCGAGGTTGGACCCGCCGCCGAACCCCGTGTTGACGTCCGGGGCGAGCAGGTCCCACCCGTGCTCGGCCGCGAGCCGGGTCACGGCTGCGCGCTCGGCAGTGCCGCTGAAGCTGTCGACCACGACCACGCGCACGCCGCTGTCGCCGACGGTCCGGGGCAGGTTCGCCGCGAGCAGACCCGACGACCCGTAGCTGACGACGACCAGTGCGACATCGGCGAGCGGGCCGGCGAGCCGGCTCACAGCGTGCGCACCTCGCGGAACCACTTGGTGAGCGCGAGCGCGAGGAACGCGGTCGTGGCCGCCGTGATCGCCGTGTACACGCCGAAGAACACCGTGGGCGCGCCCAGCAGCAGGAACGTCCAGCACAGCACGCCGTAGTCGGTGGGCAGCACGAGCACGGACCGCAGCCAGGGGGCACGGCCACCGGTGGGTGCGACGGACTGCACGCCGTGGGCGCGACGGAGCTGCTCGGTGAGGATCATCGCGAAGAACAGCACGCTGCTGGTCACCGCGGACACGACGGGCACGAGCAGCCAGGCGGGCGGGACGACGTCGTGCAGGGCGAACCCGACGCCGAGCGCGAGCGGCAGGGTGACGACCTTGACGGCGTCGACCACGTGGTCGAGCCACTCCCCGGCGGGGCTGCCCGTGCCGGTGAGGCGGGCCACCTGCCCGTCGGCCGAGTCCCAGGCGTAGCCGAGCACGAGCAGAGCCGCGACGGCGGCGCCCTGGCCCCAGGACGGCGGCAGCGCGACGAGCAGCGCGATGCCGCTGAACGTGAACAGCGCGCTCACGCCGGTGACGGCGTTCGGTGTCAGGCCCGCCCGGTACGCGGCGGCGGCGAGGTAGCGGCCGATGCGCCGGTTGACGAACCGCGAGTAGGCGGGCGCGCCCCGGGCAGCACCCTTCTGGGCCGTGCCGAGGCGGGCGAGCACGGCGCCGTAGGACTCCCGGACCTCGGTGCTCATCGGGCCCACTGCTCCGCACCCAGGCGGCGTGCGAACCGCTTCGGCCCCGGCGTGCTCCCGGCCGCGAGGTCACGGGCGAGCCGCTCGTAGCCGTCGGCGACGTCGTCCCAGTCGTAGGCCCGGGCGCGCTCGGCGAGGGCCTTGCCCCGCAGCTCGCAGCCCTCGGGGTCCTGCTCGGCCTCGTGCACGCGCGCACCGACGTCGGGGGCCGTGCGGAAGTACCGCCCGTGGGTGCCGAGCACCTCGCGGTTGAAGCCGACGTCGTAGGCGATCGTCGCCGTCCCGCCGCCGATGGCACGCAGCAGCGACGGGTTGGTGCCGCCCACGGAGTGGCCGTGCAGGTAGGTGAGCGCGCCGGCGTAGAGCTGGTCGAGCAGTTCCTGGTCCCAGACGCCGCCGAGCAGGCGCACGCGCGGGTCGCCCGCGGCGAGCGACTCGATGCGGCGCGTGTGCTCGTGCGCGTACGGCGCCGAGCCGACGACGACGAGCGGGAGCGCCCCGTCGCTGCCGACGTATCCCTCGACGATCACGTCGACGTGGTTCTCGGGCTCGAACCGCGCGACCACGAGGTGGTACCCGCCGGGTTCGAGGTCGAGCTCGGCGAGGCGGTCGTGCCCGGCGGCGGTCAGCACCGGCGCCCCGTACGCGATGAGCCGGCTCTCGGCGGCGTACTCGTCGCGGTAGTAGTCGGCGATGCCCTGCGCGTCGGCGATCAGCGCGTCCGAGAGCCGGACGGCGGCCGTCTCGGCGGCGCGGTAGTACCGCTGACCGACCGGGCCCCACTTGGCACGCCGCCACTCGAGGCCGTCGACGTGCGTGGCCACGGGGATCCGGGCCGCGCGGACGACGGGCAGCAGGGGCGCGTTGGCGGCGTTGAACACGAATGCGACGTCGGTACGGTGCCGCACCAGGTGGGCCACCGAGAGCGCGGTGTGGCTGAGCGTCTCCAGCGAGCGGCGACGCATCGCCGGGAGCGTCACGAGCTCCATGCCGCGGTAGGCCGTGGACGGAGTCACGGGAGGAGTCGCTGGAGGAGTCGCAGCAGCCTCGGAGCCCTGCGCGCGGGGCGCAGCGCGGCAGTAGACGCGCACGGCGTGCCCGCGGTCCGCCAGGCGAGCCCCGATCTCCTCGACCGCGGTCTCGAACCCGCCGTACCGGGCGGGGACGCCGCGGGTTCCGACCATGGCGACGCGCAGGGATTCCGGAGGCATGGCAGGGAGCGTAGGTCGCGCCGACGGCCACGGGACACCCGATCCGTGGGTGAAGATGGCATTTAACCCGCTCGCCACTTTCACCCGGTTATGGGTTAATTCAGGCCGAAGCGGAGTCCTTTAGCCCGCTCCCCGGTCCGCCCGCCGCCACGCCCGCGCTCCCGAGCAGGACCTCGCGCAGGTCCGCGCGGTAGCGCGCGGCGCCGAACCGCTCCTCGGCGTCCCGCCGGCCCGCCTCCGCGAGCGCCGCCGCCCGGTCGGGCGCGTCGAGCAGCGCCCCGACCGCTGCGGCGAGCGCGTCGGCGTCGCCGGGCGGCACGAGGAGGCCGGTCTCGCCGTCGCGCACGATCTCCGCGAGGCCCTGGGTGCGGCTCACCACCACGGCGCGCCGCGCGAGGAGGGCCTGGACCGCCACGTTGCCGAACGGCTCGACCCGCGAGGGCACGACGACGACGTCGGCACGGGCGAACCAGTCCCACGGCTCGACGTACCCGGGCAGCTCGACGGCGCCGGCCAGGTCGGGCTCGGCGGCCCGCTGCCGCAGCTGCTCCTCGTACCACTCGTAGCCGCTGAACACCGATCCGCACAGCGCCAGCCGCACGTCGCGCCCCGCCCGCCGCAGGCGCGCGACCGCTTCGAGCGCGACGTCGTTCCCCTTGCGCGGCGACAGGCGCCCGACGAGCACCACGTGCGCAGGGCCCTGCGGCGGCCGCGGGGCCTCGGGCGGCACGTCCGGCCCGGGCACCCCGTTGTAGACCACCCGGGTGCGCCGCCCGAGTGCCGGGAGGTCGCCCACCACCACGCCGCGCGCCGAATGGGAGTTGACCACGACGCACCGCGCGAGCAGCAGCGGAGCTGCCAGACCCCAGCGCAGCACCCGGGGCACGTCGGCCTCCGCCTCGTGCACGTGGCACACCGGGGCGACACCGGCGAGCCGCGCCGCGACGAGCCACGCGGGGATCGTGAGGGTGTTGACCAGCACGGCGGCGGGCCGCAGCCGCCGGATCAGCCGCACCATCGGCCCGAGCGCGCGCACGGTGCGCCCGGCGAGCCCGACGAGCCCGCGCGGCGAGAGCTGGGCCTTGCGCAGCACGGGGGTGTCGAGAACCTCGACCCGCGCGCCGACGGCGGCGAGGCGTGCCGCGAGCGGACCGTGGTCCGGGAGCGCGACGACGACGGTCGCGCCGGCCTCGGCGCACGCCGCCGCCGTCTCGACGAGCTGGAGGTCGGAGCCGTAGAGCTCGGCCGAGGCATGGGCGAGGAGGACGGTGGTCATGGCGCACGACTCTGCCAGGACCGTGCCCACCCAGTGAGACCCCGGACAGGGTGAACCGGGCTTCACCCGCGCTTTCACCTGGGTGAAATGAACCCTATTAAGCCGAAATGGCCCGCCCGAGAGGTGAATTTTGAGGTCGAGCGGGTGACTTCTGCTGGTTCAGCCCACGTTGTCTGAACCGAAGCCGTACTTTGGGTGAGCCACGGGTGTCCATCGCCCCCGTGGGCAGTGCGACACCAACCCCCCGTGCGACGACGCCACCCAGAGCGTCTGATCGCGTGTGCCCGGAAACGCAGGAGCAGGAACCCGGAGGGATCGAGCGTGACCACACACTCGGTTGGCGGCGAGCAGCCGCTCCGCTTCGCCGCGTCGGCAGGACTCGGCGTACGCGCCGCGAGCTCGGCCCTGCACGAGCCCCGCGCCCTGGCCCCGGACGCGAACGGCCGGCCGCTGCACGCCGTCCCCACGCCGCGGGCGCGCACGGGCTGGCAGGCGGGGTACCAGGCGCGCATCCGGCTGACCGACGTCGCCGTCGTGTGCGCGACGCTCGCCACCGCCCTCGGGCTCCAGCTCGTGGTCGACGGCGGGGCCCTGCGCGCGCCCGCCGACCTCACCGTGCACACGGCGGCCGCCGCGCTGCTCGCCGTCGCCTGGCTCGCCGCCCTGGCGACCAACCGGGCCTACGACGTGCGGTTCTTCGGCCGCGGCATGTCCGAGTACCAGCGCGTGCTCGACGCGACGTGGAAGGCGTTCAGCCTCGTCGTCCTGCTCGCGTGGGTCACGGCGTACTCCGACGCACGCGGAGCCCTGCTCGTCGCGTTCCCCCTCGGCATGGTCGGCCTCGTCGCGGCCCGGTACGCGTGGCGGCAGCACCTGCTGCGCCAGCGTCGCCGCGGCGACGGCGGCCTGACCATCCTGCTCGCGATCGGCGACCGCCCCCAGGCCGGGCGCCTGATCCGCCTGCTCAACGGCACACCCGAGCAGGAGTTCCTCGTGGCGGGCGTGTGCGTGCCGTCCGGCGGCGTGCGCCCCGGCGAGCACGTCAGCGGCGTGCCCGTGCTCGGCGACCTCAGCGACGTCGGTCGCGTGGCCCACCGGCTCGGGGCCGACGCCGTCGCGGTGAGCAGCTCGCACGAGATCACGGCGGAGGACGTGCGCCGGCTCGGCTGGGAGCTCGAGCGCTACGGCGTCGACCTCATGCTGACGGCCGAGCTGGCCGACGTAGCCGTCCCCCGCATCACCGTCTCCCCCGCACCCGGCATGTCGCTGCTGCACGTGGACACGCCCCGGTTCGGCGGCCCCAAGTTCTCCGTGAAGCAGGTCATGGACTGGTCGCTGGCCGCCGTCATCACGGCCCTCGCCTCCCCGGTGCTCCTCGCCATCGCCGTCGTCGTCGCGGCGACCAGCCGCGGTCCGGTGTTCTACGTGGCGCACCGCGTGGGCCGGAACGGCCAGCTCTTCCCGATGGTCAAGTTCCGCACCATGCACGTGGGCGCGGACTCCGACGTCGTCGCCCTCGCCGCCAGCAACGAGGGCGCGGGCCCGCTGTTCAAGATGCGGTCCGACCCGCGCGTCACGCCGGTCGGCCGGTTCCTGCGCCGCTACTCCCTCGACGAGCTGCCGCAGCTGTTCAACGTGCTCGGCGGGCACATGAGCCTGGTCGGCCCACGGCCGCCCCTGCCGCACGAGGTCGCCGCCTACGAGGAGCGCATGCGCCGCCGGCTCCTGGTCAAGCCGGGCATGACCGGGCTCTGGCAGGTCACCGGCCGCTCCGACCTCTCGTGGGAGGAGGCCGTGCGCCTCGACGTGTACTACGCCGAGAACTGGACGCCGTTCCTCGACCTCCTGATCCTGGCGCAGACGGCACGCGCGGTGGTCTCGGGCCGCGGGGCCTACTGAGCCTGCCCCGCGCCGCCGCTCCGGGCCGAGGCACCTCCTGAGATGCCGTGGCAGCCGAGACCGGTCAAGTGCCTCGAGATCGGTCCATCAATCGACCGATCTCGAGGCAACCGACCGATCTCGCGAGGACCTGCGGCCTCACATCGCCCGGCGGAGACGCATCGGGGTGTGCGGGATGCCGTCCTCCAGGAACTCGTCACCGTCCGGCTCGAAGCCGTGCTTGCCGTACCAGCCCGTCAGCGGCGACTGGGCGTCCAGCACCACGTCACGCCGGTCGCCCGAGTCCTCGACGTACTTCAGCGCCGCGCGCATGACCTCGTCGGACAGGCCGCGGCCGCGTGCCCCCTTGACCAGCGCGACACGCCCGATGCGCCACACGTCGCCGTCGTCGAGCACACGGGCGGTGCCGAGCACGCGCGTGCCGCCGTCGGACACCGAGTCAGGAGCCGCCTCGCCGAGCATCACCACCTGGCGGGTGGCGGGCTCGAGGTCACGCCCGTCGAGGTCCTCGTACGGGCAGTCCTGCTCGACGACGAACACGTCCTGGCGCAGCTTCCAGACCCCGTAGGCGATGGCGACGTCGAGCTGGGCGAGGGGGGTGGTGATGATCTGCACGGTGTCGATGCTCTCATCCGACCGGCAGGTGCCGCTGCCACCAGTCCAGGATCACCTCGAAACGCTGCTTGCGGTGCCGCGGCCGGCCCGAGCGGGACAGCTCGTGGTTCTCGCCGGGGAACACCACCAGCTCCGTGTCCACGCCGTTCCGCTTGAGCGCGGAGTAGTAGCGCTCCGCCTGGGACAGCGGGCAGCGCAGGTCGAGCTCGGAGTGCAGCACGAGCGTGGGCGTCCGCACCTGGCCGACGACGGCCTGCGGCGACTGCGCCGCCACCTGCTCGGGGGTCTCTCCCACGTACTCCAGGCCGAAGAACGAGCCGATGTCGCTCGTGCCGAAGAACGTCTCCGGGTCGAGGAACCCGCGCTCCACGACCGCGCCCGCGAAGCGGTGGTCGTGCGCGATGGTCCAGGCGGTGAGGTACCCGCCGTACGAGCCGCCGAGCACGCCGACGCGGGAGCCGTCCAGGCGCCCGTCGGCGGCGACGGCGCCGTCCAGGAAGTCGAGCACGTCGTGCAGGTCCACGGTGCCCATCGCCTGCCGGATCGCGCGCCCGTGCGCCTGCCCGTAGCCCGCCGACCCGCGCGGGTTGCAGTAGACGACGGCGTACCCCGCGTCGACCAGCACCTGCGTCTCGTCGAACAGGGCGGTGGTGTAGGACGCGTAGGGGCCGCCGTGGATCATGAGCAGCGTCGGGTGCTGGCCGGTGCCCTCGGGCACGGCCACCCAGCCGTGCACGGGGTAGCCGTCGCGCCCGGTGACGACGAGCTCCTTCGGGGTGACGACGCCGGCGGCGCGCAGCGGTGCGGAGAAGTCGGTGACGCGCCGCAGACCGCCCTCCCCGGTCGCGGACGCCGACGCCGTGGCACCCGCCTCGACGACACCCACCTCGCCGTAGGTGCCCGGGTCCGCGTAGGACACCGCCAGCGTCCCGCCACCGACCCCGAACCCCGACACGACGACGTCTCCGCTGGTCAGCTGGGTTGTGACCCCGTCATCGGCGACGTGGACCACGTGCTGGGTGCCGCGGGTCTCCAGGGCGAGCAGCACCCCGCCGTCGTCCAGCGGGAGCGGCTCACCGCCCACGGTCTGCGTCTCCGGGTCGGTGAGCCGGCGCGGCTGCTGGTCGGCCCAGGCCGACAGCACGTACAGCGCGGCGTTGCGGGCCACGAAGTCCTTGCCCTCGGGTCCGAGGTCCTGGGCCACGACGTACAGCTCGCCGCCCGCCCCGAACGCGATGGCCTGCGGGCCGAGCGTGCCGAGGTCGACGTCGGACCCGCCGCCGCCCGACCCCGTCAGCGGCAGCACGCGGACGGTCCCGGTGCCGACCTGGCCCGGGCCCTGCTCGCGTGCGGCGACGACGCCGAGCGCGGCCCCGTCGGGCGTGAAGGCGAGCGCGCTGTGGTCGACGTCGTGGGTGGTCACCCGGCGCGGTTCGGGGACGGCCGGTCGCGGCTCGGCCGGGCCCTGCGGCGTCGCGACGGGCTGGACCACGGGCTCGGCGGCGACGTCGGGCACGTCCACGACGTACGCGTGCTGCGGGCGGTCGCGGTGGTAACCGAGGCCGTTGCGCGTCCAGCTCCAGCTCGTGATGCGGCGCGGCTCCTCGGCGGCGGGGGCGATGCCCTCGACCGAGCCGTACCGGCCCGGCTCGGGCTCCCGGCTCAGGAAGGCGAGGCGGGTGCCGTCGGGCGACCAGCGGAAGTCGGTCACGCCGAGCTGGCGCTCGGTGATCTGGACCGCCTCGCCGCCGCCGACCGGGAGCACCCAGAGCTGCGGCGCGGCCTGCGGTTCGGCGCGCAGGAAGGCGACCAGGGCGCCGTCGGGCGAGAAGCGCGGCTCGGTGTCACGGAAGCCGCGGGTGAGGCGGCGGGGCGCGGGGGTGCGGCCGGTCGGGGCCGCGAGCGCCGGGTCTCCCGAGGGTGTGGCGGCCGGCATCGTGGCGGCCGCGAGCGGTACCCGCCAGAGCTGGCCCACGGTGGCGTCGGCGTCGAGGTCGGGCCGGGTCACGGACACGACGGCCCACGTGCCGTCCGGGTGGACGGCGGGGCGGGAGACGGTGCGGACGAGGGGAAGATCGGCTGCCTGCATGGGCCGGACATTACCCTTGCGAACATGTCCGACACACAGCAGACCTCCGCCCCGGCCACCCCGGAGGCGGCGGGTGCCCCTGCCACGGGGGCCGCGGGCGAGATCCCCGCCGGCCAGGCCCCGTCCGCCGTCGCTCCGGACTCCTGGGGCGAGCCACGCACCCGCGAGCTGACCTGGTACGACCCGATGCAGCTCGCGGCACAGGCGCCGCTGGTGCCCGGCGTCGAGTTCCTGCGCCGCATGCGCGACGGCCTGATCCCGCCGCCCCCGATCGCCGCGCACTTCGGCCTCGACATCGACGAGGTGGAGGAGGGCCGGGTGACGTTCCGGTGCGCCCCGGACGAGTCGGGCTTCAACCCGATCGGCACCATCCACGGCGGCGTGCTGTGCACCCTCCTGGACACGGTGTGCGGCTGCGCGATCCAGTCGGTGCTGCCGCCCGGCAAGGGCTACACGTCGGTCGAGATCAAGGTGAACTACGTCAAAGCCGTGCGCGGGGGCGGCGGCCCGCTCACCGCGGAGGGCACCGTGGTCAAGGCCGGCTCGCGCGTGGGCTTCACGGAGGGCGTGGTCCGCGACGCGACGGGCGCGGTGGTGGCGACGGCGTCGAGCACGCTGCTGGTGTTCGACGTGCCGGCGTCGTAGCCGGGGGCGCGGACGGCTGACGCCTCCAAGCGGGGCCGGGGCTCCCCGAACGCAGAAGTGCGCTTCTACCCAGTCATCAGGCCCAGATCCAGCTCGTCTTCCGGGCCCAATGACTGGGTAGAAGCGCACCTTCGTGCACCGACCCAGCCGACGCGGGTGGTGCGGGTGCCGAGACCCCCGCGCCACCCGCGTCACGTCAGGAACAGACCCACCACCCACGCACCCGTGGCGATCAGCGAGCCCACCAGCTGCACCCCGATCGTGATCAGCGTGGCCTGCACCGCCGCCTTGGTGGACGCCCAGGCCGCCGGCACCTCCTTGTGCCGCGCCCACTCCAGCAGGAAGATCGCGCCCACGAAGAACAGGAACAGCCCGATCACCGGCACCACGAAGAAGCCGACGATGCCCGCGATACCGCCGACGGCGAGGGTCGCCCAGGGCAGGTTCGCCTTGCGCAGGTGCTTGCCCGCGATCAGCCACTGCGCCACCTCGGCGACGGCGATCGCGGCCGCCGCGATGCCGAACACCACCCACGCCTCGACCCCGCCGGTGAAGATGGCCCACACGAGGATGCCGCCCAGCACCAGCACGGCACCGGGCAGGATCTGGACCACGATGCCGATCAGTCCCACGAAGATGGCGACGCCGACGAGTACTTCTCCCAGAACGCTCACGGCCGAACCCTAGCGGGTGAGCGGCGTCCGCTCGATCAAACGCCCGCGTCTACGCTTCTGACCATGAGGCCAGGTCAACGATGCGCACGACGGCGCCCCGACGCCACGACCCCGCTCCGGCACGGGACACGACGGTGAGCCACGCGGTCGTCGGCTACCTCGCCCGGCTGGGCCTGGACCCCGCGCTCGCCGCCGGGCGCCCCACCACGCCCGAGGCCGCGGTCGAGACCCTCGCCGAGATCCACCGCCGGCACGCCGAGCGCATCCCGTACGAGAACCTGCACACCATGCTGGGCAGCCCGCCCGACATCGACGCGACCGCCACCCTGCGCCGCGTGGCGTCGGGCGGCAACGCGGGGTACTGCTTCCACCACAACGGCATCCTCATCGCGGCCCTGCGCGCGCTCGGCTACGACGTCGTGGAGGCCTGGGGCCACAACTGGGACGACGACGCCGAGCGCCGCGACGTCCATGTCGGCCACCTCGCGCTGTCGGTGCGCAGCCTGCCGACCACTGACAACCCGGGCGGTGCCTGGTGGCCCGACGTCGGCTGCGGCGACGGCCTGCACGCCCCGCTCCCGCTCGTGGCGGGCGAGTACCGCCAGGGCCCGTTCACCTACCGCCTGGACGTGCGCGCCGACGGCTGGACGTTCCACCACGACGCCCAGGGCAGCTTCGGCGCGGTGGACATCTTCGATGCGCAGCTGACCCAGGCGCAGGCCGAAGCCGCCCACCGCCGCCTGACCACCCCGGACAGCGGCGCCTACGCCCGCAAGCTCGTGGTCCAGCGCCGTCTGCCCGACGCCGCGGAGACGATCCGCGGCTGCCAGTTCACCCGGACGGGCGCACGCGCTTCGCGAGCGGAGCTGACCAGCTACGACGACTGGCGGGACGGCTTGGTGACCCTGGGCATCAGGATGCAGGACGTCGACGCCGACGCCCTGCGCGGCCTGTTCGACCGCAGCCTGACGGCCCACCGGGAGTGGCTGGCGGCGCGCTAGCCCCGGTGGCTCGATGCGGCCCGCTCCCCGGGCGGGCCGCTCGGCGACCTCAGTTCCAGAAGACCGCGACGAGGATGTTGACCAGCGTCAGCCCGAGCACGGAGCCCTTGAGACCCTGGGAGACGTTCTCCCCCTTGCGCACGGCGATCACGGCGAGCACGGCGACGGCGAGCGCGATGATCAGCTTGACGCCGATCTTCGCCATGGACGGGCCGCCGTCGTCCCAGAGGCCGCCCATCTCGGCGATGCCGACCATGATGACGCCCGCGACGACAGCACCCATGGCGCCGTGCGAGACACCCTTGTAGAGGGCCTTGGTCCGCAGCGACGCGATCGCGCCGCCGAACACGAGGGCCCAGCTCGCGAAGTGCAGGAACACGAAGACGTTGTAGAGGAACTCCATGGTGGGCAGCCTATCCACGGAAAGGACTGTCGAGGCCCGAACGGAGGGTGGTTCCGCAGGACGTGACATGTCCCACGACGGCCGCCAGGCGAGAGCCCTCTACCGCGGGGAATCGCGCGCGGCCCGGTAGAGGTATGCGATCGTCCCAAGGGCGACGACGTCCACGACAAGGGCCGAGATCCATATAGCGTCGCTGACCAGCCAGCGAGCGACTACCACTGCTGATGACAGCATGGCCACAACTTGCAGGATCCGGAGGAGCCAGCGTCTCCAACCCCCAGGCGTGACAAGACCCTCGGCCAAACCGTCGTCACTCCTAGGCATTGCGACCGCCCTCGCCTTCAACCCTGTCAGAGTGCGCTGGCGGGCAGCACTCGACGGAGCAGCGCAATGCCATTGGTTGCTGCTGCCGCAGCAGCGACACGGGGGGCAAATGTTCCTGTGGCATGCACGAATAGGCTGACATCATTTAGGCGCGCAAAAACGCCAAAGTAGCCAGCGCTCACGACACAACCGGACCAAAGGCCGCCATAAGCAGGCCGGCAAGAATGAATCCTACTGACACCTTCAACGCCGTGCGTCTTGCACCAGGATCACCGAATGCCGAATCAAACAACTCACGAAAAGCACTCGGAAAGACCCTGGATCCCGACGAGCGCATCCACGAGTCAACCCGCCCATTAAAGATCGCGCCAGTCACGCCGATAACCAGGAGCACAATCGAAGCAGCGAATATAACAGGGCTCATCAACCAGTTCTCCAACAACCCAAATGGGGACGCGAAGTACCCACGAGATCCCTACCGATCACCATGAGAGCGCTATTCAGCGCGTGTGGCTCGGGAGCGGCCTCGTAGCGGCTTGACCAGCATCGTTGCTGAGACGGGACAAGGTTCGACAGGTAGCGCAACGGCCCTCGCGTCCGGTCGGATCGGGGTTGTCGAGACCACCAGTCAAGCCGAACGAAGGGCCGATGCGCTACCACTCTACCGCCGGGCTGACCCGTGCCCAGATGACCGAGCTGATCGCCCGCTGTTGGCAAGTCCACTCCGGCCGCCGGCCAGGTGACCAGGGGCGATACGCCTTCGTGATGCCGTTCGGCAAGGCCGTGTCGATGGTCTTGATCATGGCCCGGCACAACCTCGCTCAGCAGCTGACCGGGGACCTGTTCGGCGTCTCCCGGGCCACGGTCTCCCGCGTCTGGCGGCACCTGCTGCCGATCATCGGTCAAGTCACCGCACTGGATCGCTCCCGTCTGGCCGATGCACTCCAGCGGGGCCTGGTGCTGCTGGACGGCAC
The DNA here is from genome assembly GCF_049532985.1 of Promicromonospora sp. MS192. Lineage (GTDB taxonomy): Bacteria > Actinomycetota > Actinomycetes > Actinomycetales > Cellulomonadaceae > Promicromonospora. The sequence goes on from NZ_CP186693.1 coordinate 4,023,778, forward strand.
ACCGGTGCCGACCGGGGCCGCACCGGAACAGGCACGACGAACTACAACAAGAAGCATCACAAGCAGGCCTTGGGTCTCCAGGTCGCCGCGTTCCGCGACGGGAGACTCGCGGACGTCTCGAGCCCGGTCCGCGGATCCCGGCATGACTCCAGAGCTCTCGAAGAAGTCGGCTGGGCCGAGCAGATCACCCAGGCCCGCCGGGCCGGCCCGCTGATCGCGGTCATCGCGGACACTGCCTACATCAAGCACACCCGTCTGACGCCCCGGAAGAAACCACGAGGCGGGCACCGGACCAGCCAGGACAAGCAGTGGAACCACCGGATCTCCTCGATGCGAGCCCCGATCGAGCGGACGATCGCGCTGCTGAAGCAGTGGAGAATCCTGTCGACCGGCTACCGCGGTCGCCTGACCGAACTACCAAGCGTGATCCACATGGTCACCAACCTGGAGTTCTACCGCCAGGCCACCTGAATAACGCTCTTAGTCCCGAGGCCGGTCAGAACGGCATCTTCAGCCCCTTGAAAGAGATCTGTAACCCGTTTGACCTGACTGGACAGCCACTCGGAATGCGAGTCAACCCGGCAGGTTGCGCCCGAGGCTGGTCTCCTCACCGCCTGAACCTGCAGCCGTCGCGATTGCCGAGTAAAGTCTGGGACCCTCTCGCAAGACAGCCCTTGAGCTTAGCAGTACCTGTCGCGTTATTCGTCGACCATCACGAAGTTCGAGGACTATCGCCGGATGCACTGCCCAACGCGACCACTCCGCCCTCCACTCGCCTGGCAGTATGTACGCAGAAGTGACTTCACTGGGCCGAATCCGGACGGTTCGAAACCGTCCACGAACAAGCAGCACTTCTTGACTCACACTAACCATCGTTCGCCCAGCGGTGAACCACCAATTGAGTACGCGCACCAAACCAGCCAGGAGCACGAACACCGCAATCGCAACCGCGACATCAAGCGTGGCGGAAGGGTCAAATTCTCTGACGATAAGCAGGCCAAGAAATACTATGGCGGCCAGTGTTACAGCGACGTAAGCCGGTCGCCAAAGCTCCGATTTCTTGGATCGCAGGACATACATCGCTACTGTTGACCAATCATGCTGTTCCCACCAGTACTGACTGCATATGTGGTGGCGGTTCCGGCCAAGTTCGACGTCGCGTAGCTCACACCGTAGAGGCGTTTCACGTCAGTGACACCAAGGACGTCGCCCCTCGGATCAACCGAGCGCGCCACACTAAGCGCCGGGTTGGTTGGAAGATCACCGGCGAACCGCTTGACAGCACTCTTCGCGACGACCTTTCCTGCCGCACCGCCACCGATCATTCCTACGGCCGACACCTTGGCTTTGTCCCACTTTCCCTGCCGAGCGTAGGCGGCCGTATAGACAGCACCACACAGTGTCCCGACAGCACCGAATGCGAACCCACGGGCGAACTCGATGGACTTGCCGACCTCGCTCTCGGTGAGGTACTCGGCCGCGGTGCCGGTCGCTTCCCATACTGTATCGAGCCAGCTGTTCTTCTGTTCACGTTTCTGGGTCTCGGCCTCGCGCGCCTCCGCCGCAGCAGCCTCCCGGGTCTTGCGTTCCCGGAGGAGTCGCTGCTCGCGTCGCTCTTGCGCGGCCTTCGCTGCCTGTGCCTTCTCGGCGGCACTGGGGGTGTTGTTGTGCCGTATCGTCACCGGCGGCGTGTAGCTCGTACCCGGCTTCGACCACTTGCCAGCACCGCCATTGCTCCACGTGCCCGTGTACCCGGTGTTGTTCGGGGCGACCTGCCATCCACCCGACCCAGGCTTCCCGCGCGTAGGGGCTGTGTACGCCCCATCGATCAACGGCCCCAGCAGCAACCCTGTCGGGTCGGACCACGTCACCGGATTGTTGTTCGCATACGCATACGCGTTCCACTGCTGCGGATCAGACAGATCCATCACCGGATCCACGCTGACGAACGACCCCAGCACCGGGCCGAAGCATCAGCCGGCTTGTCCAAGAACCCACGATCACCAGCCCAACCCGAAGTCCCGCCCGCCGAATCGTCCGGGAGGCCTGCCGCACTGTCCCAGAACGCACCCACTCAAATGGTGCGAAAAGACATCACTGCCCCCCTCCCTGCATCGCAGAATTCTGAATTTACCCCAGAACTAGTTTCCAAGGTGGAATCAGGAGGGAAAGCAAGATTGCAAACGACGACCCCACCAACGCCCCGCATATTGAAGAGTAGATGTACAGAAATGGTTCGCCATAGATATCAACACCAGTTTCCCCGTCCGACCTGATAGCCCCCTCGACGAAGGTTGCAATGTAGGAAAACAGCAACGAAAGAAGTATCGCAAAACCTGCCACCATCAGTGGCCAGTGGCTGAGGAAAGCCGAGGGGGCGCGAAGACCCGAAGAAGATCACGGCAGCGAAAATACCCATCACGGTGAATCCAAATATTGAGACACCCGAATAGACAGACAGTCCCTGCCTTGCATCCTCGAACCTCGACACCTGCGGCAAGTCGCGCAACGCCTTACTCTCGGCACTCGGTCGCCGTGTAACAGCCCATGCGACTAATCTCAGCAATAGCAGTCCGATAAGGACCGCGTGGCGGGAGTAGTTCAGGGATGCAACCAGTCGCATCAGCATCAGTCGCTCACGGTCTCAGTTGCAGAGAGAGTGGCATGACCGGCCGCAACCTGCGAATACGGGCCGAAGGCATCCTGATTGGCCCATCGACAACTCACGACGGACATCCTCCCCATCGACGCCAGATGACCATTGCTTGAGCGACAGACGCATATGCTTCGCCTGCAGCCTTAGAGACGCTGTTCAGAGGCTCGGCCGGGTTCATGCGCTGGTGCGGTTCTGATCTGCGGGATGCTGGTGGTCGGCAATATTAGGTAGTTGGCGCACAGGCCCACCCGTCTGACCGAACTACCAACCCTGATCCACATCAGCGTCAACCTCAAGTTCTACCGACAGACCGCCTGAATAGTGCTCTCGCCAGTTCATGACCCAGCTCGAGTCGGTGATAGCGCTCGCAGGCTGCGACAGATCCCCTGTCAGTCGGACGGCTTATCGTCTCGGGCACCCCCACCGGACAATCCCGCCAGTTGCCAAATTTTGCGCTGTCGCGCCTTCACCTCGCCAACACTTACCGACTCGTCGGCAAGTCGAATAACCGCCCCTGTCCGATCGTCTACCTGCTCCACATGCGTCCAGGAATCAAATACGGTGGTATATCCGGCGCGCACCTCGCGACGTTGGCGAACCTCCCCGACTGCCCACAGGGCACAGACTGCAATAGCGTTCACCGCAAAGACTGCGATAATGGTGAACAGCGGTGTACGAGAGATTATCCCGGCGCTTTGTGCGAGGAAGGCGAGGGCCAGGACTATGCATAGCACCAATTCGCCTACAGCAAGTCGAAGCATCCACTTGCTGTACCAATAACCGCTCCGCCCAGCAAGTGTCGTCCTTGTCATACCCGGAACCCACTTCGTCATCGCTCTCTCCCCATCTGTGCGGTGTGAGCCAGCCCCATGCCGCCAAACCCAACCACCGCCGATCCCACATTACCCACGGCATCGGCTTCTCGGACAATAGCTGCTTGATTGCCGACCTTTCCGGATGCATCAACGCAATCCCCAAGTCCACCAATCGCCCTAGCACCCTTGAACGCGAGACCTAGAGAACCGAATGCTGTTCCGACAATCCCTAGGGTGCAACCCACCGCGTCCCCGCTCGCACAAGAGATCGTGGCGGACACCGCGCCCGTTATGAGCGAAATGGCTCCGAGCGCTCCAGCCAATGGCGCTAGCGGCGTGAAAGCAAGGACTGCAGCTAACAGCCCAGTTATTGCAGAGACTGCACCAAGGACCGAGCCCGCATCCTGAATCCAGGAATTCTTCTTCTCGCGCTCTGCTTGTGCCGCTTCGCGTGCTTCGGCTGCGGCGGCTTCCTGTGCCTTGCGTTCCCGGAGGAGTCGCTGCTCGCGTCGCTCTTGCGCGGCCTTCGCTGCCTGTGCCTTCTCGGCAGCACTGGGGGTGTTGTTGTGCCGTATCGTCACCGGCAGCGTGTAGCTCGTACCCGGCTTCGACCACTTGCCAGCACCACCATTGCTCCACGTGCCCGTGTACCCGGTGTTGTTCGGGGCGACCTGCCACCCACCCGAACCAGGCTTCCCGCGCGTCGGAGCCGTGTACGCCCCATCGATCAACGGCCCCAACAGCAGCCCAGTCGGATCCGACCACGTGACCGGGTTGTTGTTCGCATACGCATACGCGTTCCACTGCTGCGGATCAGACAGATCCATCACCGGATCCACGCTGACGAACGACCCCAGCACCGGGTCATACAACCGCGCACCCACCGCCGTCAGACCCGAAGCATCAGCCGGCTTGTCCAAGAACCCATGATCACCAGCCCAACCCGAAGTCCCGCCCGCCGAATCGTCCGGGAGGCCTGCCGCACTGTCCCTCTCGGCACCGAACGGATCCGCGTACCGCCGCACCACCTGATTGGTCGTGTTCCCGATCTGGATCATGCCGGTGTTGTGGTGATCCGAGAACACCGACATCACATCCGGGGGCCCGCGACCCCCTACGCACGGCGACCGTGCGAACGTGCGAGGGGCGCCACCTGTCTACAGATCAAGAATTCGAAATAATCTCTAGACAAACCACGACCACGAAACCAGCCCTACGAGCAGCATCGCAATCGCCTCGATCGGCCACGATAATGCGATTATCCAAGCCGTGGAAGTCGTCTTTATCGGGGCAAACGAAAGTAGAACGCCTATATATGCGAGCATTGCCACTGGAAGGAGCGCAAGAAATCCGAAGACAAATCCGGGGACAGGCGCCCCCTTACCTATCAGCCATCCGAGGAGAGGAACCGCGACTACGAACGTCACGGCGACCCAAATGATCGACCCAGTCAGAAATCCGTAGAGCTGCGCCTTTGGTGAACGAACGCCGGAATCCGGATCCCAGTACTTGAGTCTCTCAGCTCGGCGCTTCTCGACATCGCCTCCTACATTTCCAAGGCGATACGGAAGAGATTCGAACCAACCAAGTACCAGTGGGGGGCGAAGTAGCCATCTCATCTGCCGTACCTGCCGATGGTGTCACTGGTAAATGATGCGGCGTTGTAAGAGTTTAGGACGCCATCAATATCGGCCGCTACTTGAGCAGCACCGTTCTGCAATTGGACGGCCGCCCTGTGTGCAGGACGTGATCCCTTGAAATCACCGGCCGCGCGAAGGACGTCTCGCCTCATCAGAATCCCGTATCGAAACGGCGACCATCCGGATCAGGGTGACAGCTTTTCACCCATCCCCCATTCTCGACTCAAAGGCGCTCTTCTGTGACTGATGGGATTCCTGCAATCGCCATAACCACGGCCGAATCTTCCCAATCCAGGTCAGTGGTGGGGCGGACGCGGTGAGGCGGGCATCGGACCACCGTTGACGTCGGAGTCTTCGCAGGAAAGGAAATGCAGGCAGAGCCTCGTTTGGAATACCTGTTCGTGCCACGGAGTGCGGATCGGAAATCAGAAACACATATCAGAAATCCTCGCATTTCAACCCTGAATCATCCAAGATACGAGCGACGGCGGGCCGCAGATCGAGAGCCTCTTTCTTTAGTTCAATCGTCAAGGACGCCGCGTCGGTGATATCAACGAGAATGTGGCGCTTATCGTCGTATAGTTCGGCCGAGAATGACCAAGGGGCAAACCTCGCTACCCATCTCTCATCAGCCTCACTTCGATTCTTGCCCAGACCAACGAGCCCGGACTCCAAGTGCAGCCTGACCCCAGGCGTGGCCTCCCAGACACCGACGCGGTAGCGCGCATTGTCCGGCACCCACTCCACCTGGATATCGTCTAAAGGCAGGAAACCCATAAGACCCGCCAGAATCCTGGAGACGGCATCCACATCGCTCGGCTCGTAGTCGACTACACATCTAAATCTAGCTCGTCTCACAATCAATCCCATCATCCAGGCAATGGCGTTGCCGGTATACAGGGCCCACCAGCGCACAACTGATCCGCTGGCGGCATCGGAATTAGGATCGGGATGCCACCTCCACTTCGAACGACGCCACCCAAGCCAGTCAGCACGGTTCTTCCCGCCTTTTGGGCACCATTCAAAGCACCTCTCGCTACATCCCGACCCAGTGCAGAGAATCCATCCCTGACTCGGAGATGTCCCCCGCCCGGCGGGTTATAGTGCCAACCGTTTCTCTTATCCCATTCGATCCGATTCTGGTGTCCACCTGCACCGCCCCAATGGATTCCCGGCCTACCTTTGCGCATAACGACATATCCAGAATTACCCCAGGCCCAATTGTGTGGCTTATAGCGCCACTGGTTGAACCCGTCAGAAATGCCGTGCCATATGCTGCCAAGCAGCGAAGTTCCCGTTTCGAGCCAGCTGTTCTCTTGTTCGCGCTCGCGAGTCTGCGCTTCGCGTGCCTCAGCCGTGGCCTTCTCGTGGGCCTTGCGCTGCTCCAAGCGGCGTTGTTCGAGTCGCTTGTGCGCCGCTGCGGCAGCGTCGATCCGTTCCTTCGCACCAGGCAGGTACCCACCGCTGTTGTTGTAGACCGGAGGATCCCCGATCGAGTTCGGACCGTTGTAGGAGCCACCATTGTTCCAGGACCCGGTATAGCCCGTCTTGTTCGGCCCGATCTGCCACCCACCCGAACCAGGCTTCCCGCGCGTCGGAGCCGTGTACGCCCCATCGATCAACGGCCCCAACAGCAGCCCAGTCGGATCCGACCACGTGACCGGGTTGTTGTTCGCATACGCATACGCGTTCCACTGCTGCGGATCAGACAGATCCATCACCGGATCCACGCTGACGAACGACCCCAGCACCGGGTCATACAACCGCGCACCCACCGCCGTCAGACCCGAAGCATCAGCCGGCTTGTCCAAGAACCCATGATCACCAGCCCAACCCGAAGTCCCGCCCGCCGAATCGTCCGGGAGGCCTGCCGCACTGTCCCTCTCGGCACCGAACGGATCCGTGTACCGCCGCACCACCTGATTGGTCGTGTTCCCGATCTGGATCATGCCGGTGTTGTGGTGATCCGAGAACACCGACGTCGTCTGATATGACTGCGACACGTCACGCACCGCCACCGTCCGCCCCGCGAACGAGTAGTACCGGTTCGCAGTCACCTGCCCGGTCTCACCATCCAGGGTGACCTCCTGCCCGGGCAGGTACAACGTCGTGTCCCCACCCTGCTTGCGCACCAGCCGATCTCCGTCAGCTGAGTACAGGTACCCATCGGCCTGCCCCGCCTCGCTCTCGGAGACCGAGCCATCACCGTCAGCGTCCTGGGCGACGGACTCCAGCTCACCCTCGACATCCCACGACAGCTCCTGCGCAGCCTCACCGGCCACCTCACGGCCGGTCATGTTCCCGGCCTGGTCGTAGGCGAACGCGCTCGTCCCGAGCGTCGTCCCACCAGCAGACGCCGACACACCTGTCACCGCGTGCGGTCGTGTCGAGGACGCGCCCGACTCCGGCTGAGTGTAGGTCGAGGTGACGTTCCCGCCATCGGCGACAGCTCGGTGCAGCGTGCTCGTCTCACGGTTACCGATCGCGTCGTAGGTGTACGACTTCCAGTACGGATCCGCACCACCCAGACCCGCCACCGTCGGAGTCGCAGCGCAGTCGCCAGATCCGGGCGTCCACGCACCCGTCAACCGTCGCGCCCAGTCGTACGTGAAGCACTGCTGGTCGGACGGCTGGTTCCCCAGCGCCGGGTCCGGAGTGTCCTTCACGGACAGGACGTTACCGGCATCGTCGTACGTGTAGGACGCATGCCGCAGATCCCTCAGCTGGTCCCCCGGATCACCCGTCTGCTGGGTCGTCGTCACGGCCTGCAGACGCCGCGTGCCCCGGTCGTAGTACAGGTTCTCCTGGTAGGCGTAGGTGTTGCCCGTGTTCATGGAGGACAGTTCCCCGGTGGGCAGATAGTCCGCCTGCACCACGTAGGAACCCCAGCCGTACCCGCCCGTCAGGCCGTCCACGGCGTTCGTGTCCGAGTAGAACGTGGTCAGGCCCTCCTGCGCGATCGGCCCAGCGCCTGGCACGAGCTGAGTCCGCAGGCGACCGTCCTCGGTGTAGCTGTATTCATAGGTGTACTCACCCGCGAGCCCCTCGGGCGTCGTGGACGTCTCCGGGACAGAGACCGTGGTGGCCGTCGGCAGGTATCGGTCCGTGAACCCGTCGATCGTCGTCGTGTACTGCGCAGCGCCCTGGTGACGGGTCGATGCCGTCTGCTGTCCCTTCACGACCGTCCCGTCGCCCAGCCGGTCGTACGTCCAGGAGGCCCGCACCGTGCCCGCGGTACCGCCGGCGCGCATCGTCGTCTTGCGACCCAGCGCGTCGTAGGTGTACCCGAGGGTCTCGCCCCGGGCGTCCGTCGTGGTCAGCACCTGCCCCGCAGCGTCGTACGTCATCGAGCTGTCGCCCTTGTCCGGGTCCGACGCACTGGTCTGGCGGCCACGCAGGTCGTACTCGTACGACCACCTGTTCCCCGCCGGGTCGGACACCCCGATCAGCCTGTCCGCGCCGTCGTACCGGTAGGACGTCACGTGGTGCGTACCCGACGGGGAGGCACCCTCGTACTGCCAGAGCTCGTCCGTGCGGCCACGCGCGTCGATGATCGTGGTCGTCGGCGTCCCGCCGGTCGGCGGATTCACGCTGACCCGGTCACCGCCGTAGGACGTCGTCGTGGTCCAGGTGTCGAGGTAGGACGTCCCGTCGTCGGCCTGGTCGCCCTCGCCGGCCTGGAAGGTCTCGCGCACAGGTCTGCCCGCGCCGTCGAACACGGTCACGACGCGAGAGTCGACCGCCTTCTGCGACACCACCAGGGATGCCGAAGGCACACCGGTCGTCGGCCATCCATCGCGTGTGACCCAGGTGAGACCACGCGAGTCGTACAGGGTGTCCGAGATGACCCGGCCGACCACCGTGGCCGAGGCAGAGGGCGCCTGAGACTGCCGTTCCCGCAGCAACCCGTCATAGATCACCGACGAAGCCACGTAGCCCGACGCGTCCCAGTTGAGTGTCTCGGTCCGGACCGAGTTCAACCCCGAAGTGCTCACCTGGTAGGTGAACTTCGTCGTGGGGTCGTCCTGGTTCGGCACCCGCCCAGGCTCCCACACCTGGGTGAGGCGCCCCAGGGCGTCGTACCGGCCGGTGGTGACCTTGCCGTTCGGGTCGGTCGCACGCAGCGGGACACCCCACAGCGGGTCGACCGCTGTCGACGTCACATGTGGCTGGAGCGTGCCGCTACCGTCCGGGTCCGGTGACGTCACCGTCGACGAGCGTGTGAGCCCACCGGCGTTGTCGTAGGTCGTCGTCGTGACGTTACCAAGAGCATCGGTGGAGCTTGTCGGCTGACCGTAGCTGTTGTAGCCCGCGCGCGAGGCATCCACATAGACCGGGTTGCCCGCCTCGTACCGATCGGCCTCCTGCGTCAGCGTGACCCGGCCGCGGATCGGAACAGAGTCGACCGAGCGCGAGTCGTACCCGTACCGAACGTCCGACACGACATCGGCAGGCCGGGCCGGAGCCTGGTCACAGCTCACGTCGACCGTCTCGACCCGCTTCGCGGTGTTCAGGATGTTCGTGGCCGTGTTGCGGTTGTACGTCGTCCGAGTACACAGCTCGTCCCCGGTGGTAGCGGTGTCGCCGCTCTCCGAGACGCTTGTCGGCATACCGTACGAATCGAACGTGGTCTCGGTCCGTGTCGTTCGCGAACCGCCCGCTGCGAGCGGCGTGACCGTCTCGGTGGCGGAGACACCTGTGTGGAAGGCCTTGCGGGAAGTGTCGTCGGGATCCGTCGCTGTCGCTGCCGATCGCCACGGAGTACTGACGACCCGCTCGACGACATCACCGCCGTCGTAGGTGATCTCCTCGCGGACCATCCCCGCGTACTGGTCCAGATCCTCGATGCCATCCACCTTGACGGTCGTGGTCCCACCCGCTCCGTCTCTGTCACCGTGCATGCCACGGAAGTACCGGGTCGCCGTGTGCAGCCTCGGGGACCCTTCCTCGCCTGACGCGCCGGTGTAGACGTCGACCCGCTCGTAGCCACGCAGCTCCCCCCACGTCCGATACTTCGGCTTGATGAGCTCGCTGTCCGTGTAGTGCCACTCGGGGCCGCCCGTGTACTCGTACGTCGTGTCGACAGGGACAGTCCCGGAGATGCGCCCGTCCTGCGTCACCGAGGTCACGCGGTAGTGGTGGAAGTACTCCATCACCTGTTCGTCCGCGCCCTCTGGCGTCCAGAACACCGGCTGGCACCGCATCGAGTTGTTCTGCGGAGACGAGGGGAGGTTGGACGTCGAGCATTCCTTGCCGGAGTAAGCGATGGTCGTCACTCCGCCCGACTCCGATGTGATCTTGTCCACGCGGTAACGCGTCATCGCCGGACCCACGTCACCCGTGGTGTCGACCCGGTTGTCCTTCTGCGCTCCGTGGAAGACCACTGACGGCAGCGCGATGTCCGCGGCAGACCCGCCGTTGCCCGTGTGCTTGATCGAGCTCAGCCAGAGGGCCGGGTTGGAACCGTCACCGGAGTCGGGGTAGCTCTGCGCGAACGTCCACGTGTCCACGGGCACCAGGACCCCGCCGTCACGAATGTTGGTCGTGATGCCGGTGAGCCGCTTGCGATCGTAGAAGGACGGCGCGGTCTGGGTACAGGATGTCGTGGAGGTACAGATGAGGTCCTGCGGCACATCGGGCCAGTGCGCGCTGTTGGCCGCGTTCAGCTTGCCCTCGGCACAGTCGAAATCAGCCGTCGGGATGCATCGCTCGGCATACGTCAGGGAGAGCCGGCCTGGCGCCTCGGTGGTGCCCTCGCTACCCGCGCGGGTGCCGTACTCCATGTACCAGAGCCGACCACCAGAAACGTACTGTGAGCTCCCGGAGTTGTTGTTGTGCCCGTACCGGTTGTACTCGCGCGTGTACCGGTACGTCATGGAGTTGCCCGACACGTCCTCGACGTAGTCCAGCATCCACCGCCACGCCTGGTCGCACTTCGACCCGGCGAAGTCACCTGCCTGGTAGCACGGCTCACCAGGATGGTTCCCGTACACCGGCACATGCCACGAGGAGTTCAGCCCGAGCCCGTCGGACCGCTGCCCCTGACCGAAGTAGTACTTGGTGCCGTCGTCCGTCGTGACGACCCAGGACTCGCCGTTGTTGTCGGTGTTCGTACTGCCGGTCACGTGGGACACGATCGTGTTGTCATCGTTCTCCGGCCGCCATGTGCTCGTGGCACCGTCACGAACGAGGTCGGTCGCGGACCCGTTGAACACGAGGGTCGCGTTGTTCGACTTCCAGCACAGGTCGCCCGTGGCGCGCGAGGCGTTGTTGGGCGTCTGCCCACCGACCGCCCCCTGATCCTCCGAGCACGGGACGTACTTGCGCTCGACGTATCCCGAGAGGTTCGCCTCCCACCCGTCGCCGACCTGCGAGGCCTGGCTGTTGGCAGACACCACCTTGCCGTCCAGGCTCGCGGAGGAGTAGGACAACGAGAGGTCAGGCGCCAAGCCACCCGGCACAGGTGGGGTACGCATGGGATAGGACCAGGTGAACGCACCGGTCTGCGTCGACACGTTCCACGACGCGGACGGCGCGAGCGAGGTGGCGCCCCAGTCGCCTGCAGCGCCGGCGGTTCCCGCCATCACCGCGAGCACGACGGTGTCCGATGAAGCGGAACTGGTCCGCTCGGCAGCGTCCGCGGATCGCAGTCCGGCTTTCGCGCTCTCGGCCTGATCGGCCGCGACCGGTAGCTCGATCGTGCCGCTCAGCGTCAGTGTCTCCGGATCCAGCGCACTGTCCGCCACCGGCGTCGCCTCACCGCAGACGGCAGACGACGCCGCAGTCGAGCCGAGCACGCAGGAGGGAAGCTGGACGAGCTGCAGTCGATGAATCAGATCACCGCCGGCTCCAGCGAGATAGGACACGTCGAGGTCGATCACCGCACGGCCACCTGACGTCCTTGCGGAGGTCGACGCTACGGGCGCTGTACGGTCCGCGTTCGCCGGACCGAGGGTCACGACCGGGCCGGCCGCACCGAGCCGGTCAGCGGCTGCGGAGCCCAGATGGGACACGGCGACCGGGCCAGCCGCCTTCGCAACGTCGGAGTCGATCGGGTGCAGACCCACCTGCAGTCCACCCGCACGGCCTCGTGATTCGTCGCTCTGGGTGCCCCCCGCCTTGTCGGCGCTCCCCACCGCAGAGGGATCGAGTGTGACCGACCCCGCCTCAGGCAGTGCCACGGTCCGGGACTGCGCCGGTGTCATGGGTTCCCGGTCCGCATCGCGGGCCGTCACATCCTCAGCAGCTATCTCGGTGGCCTCGACCAGGTCGACCTCCGGGTTCTCGAACCCCAGGGTGTCGATGTACTCGCGCGCTTCCTCGAGCGTCATCTCCTGCCGTGCGGCAGCGTCAAACCCAGCCGCGACCGCCGGCGCCACCGCGGGACCTGCCAGGACCAGCACCAGAGCCCCGGCAACAACAGCAGCGCCTCGCCCGCGCAGCGTCCCTGTACTCAGCATCGTCCGACGCCCGTTCCTCATCCCGTGGCTCCCCCATCGACTCGACCGTGAATCTCGCCTGTTCGCCAACCCGCTCACGGCACATCCATCCCTTCGCAGATTCGCTGGAGCGCCGGCTCGTCGTAGATGTGCCCGGCGGCCACGCGAACCTCGTCCACAGCGCCGTGGAACGGCCAGATCGGGCTGCCGTTCTTCATCCCCGATCCAAGTCGCAAGCGGCCTGTGCCACGTTCCACGGGTTCCAGGGCTCATCGCTGTCGAGGTCGAACCTTCCGACGGCGCCGGCCTTCGGACTCTGGGCAGGAAACGTGAGCATCGGGCATGCCCACGCCTGCAGCGACTCCTCCGCCGCGTCGTAGACCCCGACCACATGGGTCCACTGTCCGGGCACCACCGCTACCGGCGTCCTGGAGGCCACGTTGGTGGAGTTGGGCTCGTTGTCCCGGACGCTCCAGAACGCCCAGCACGGTGCGACCGACCCCTCGTTGTCGGGGTCGGCGTCGGTCGGGCACGCCTGACTGGTCGAGATCCCCAGGTGGAAGGACGACCGGTAGTCACCGTCGACCGACTCCGACGCGTTGGGAACCTGGGTGATGGCGGCTCCCGATTCGCTGACGTCATCCGCGCGCAGGAATGCAGAGATCGTGAAGGACTCCGTACCGTTCACGACCGCTCGCTGGCTGACGGCGATGTCGTCCTGAGTAGCCGGGTCAGGGTTGAACAGCCACGCTCCGTCCGAGACGCGGTCGGGAATCTGCCCGTTCGGATCCGGGGGCCACAGGCCTTGCGGATTCGTCCCACCAGTCCAGGTGACGCCACCTGTGGCGGTCAGGCCGCCAGCGGTCGACGTGCTCTCGCCGTTCACAGCCGAACCTGCAGTTGTGCCGTCGACCCACCCGGTGTCGTTCAGATGCCAGTGAGCTGTGGTGAATGCGAAGCCCACATAGAACTCATAGATGGTGGGATCCGAAACAAGGCCGGCGTCATCCTCGGAGTACACGGCGATGTAGTTCAACCCAGCCCGGGTGATCGGGAGCGAGAACGCAGGGACGGCGCCCCCGAGGGACGACGGCGTTCGACGCTCGGAGTACGTCTGGGAGTTCAGCGAGTACCAGTACCGGGCTACATCGGACGAGCCGTTGGCCGAGAACACCACCGAGATCGGTGTGCCGACACCACCAGCCACTCGTCCCTACGGGTAGTTCGAACTGATCACCTTCGGCGGGTTCGGTTTGGACGTGTCCACCGTGAAGAAGCACAGCGGCGAATCCAGGAAGGACGTGCGCGCGATGTGGCCCGACACCGGATCGGTCGATGCCACCTGGACCCGCCATCGATACGACTTGCCCGACTCGAGCCCGACCTTGCCCGGCACCGTCGCCGCACGCCAGGTGCTCGCTGCTGACGGCTCAGACCACTCCGACCACCAGATCGGCTTCAGTGTGTCCTGTGACTCGACGCGGAACCGGATCGTGACCTGCGTCGTCCCGTCAGGCTCGCTCCCGCCTCGTGCCCGCAGCTGCGGCGTGGAGTCGCGCACCTGACGCCGCCCGTCCCACGTGTCCGGGCAGTCGACAGGGTCCCCACCGGCCTCGGGCACGATCTCCGTCTGGGCCGCGGTGGGCGGCAGCGGCGGCCGGTCGAACAGGATCGACAGCGTTGCCGAGGAACCGTTGTACCGCTTCCACCAGTTCATCGAGCCTTCCTCGGCGGTTCGCATACCGAGCGCGATCCACGATTCGCCACTGTTGGCTGCCGTCCTGACCCGCGCCGTGACATCGAACTCAGCGTGTGTGGTCCGTCCCGCGCATCCGTCACGATGCGTCCCGCTCCATCGACCCTGTTTCGCTTCCCAGCTCACGTCGCTCCACACGGTGGACGAGGTCACATAGGTCGAGACGCCGTACACGTCCACCGATCGTGCTTCGCAGTCGAAGCTGTGCGTCCCGGAGACGGCGAACTCCGCATGGAGAATCTCGGAACCCTTCAGATTGCCCAGCCACACGCCGTCCGAGCCCTGACGCAGTGCGCTGAATCGCCAGAGGAGCCGCTGCAGGTTGCGCTGCGTGCACTCGGTGTGCGCCGCCGGGTCACAGAGGCCGACCCCTTCAGACCCCGAGAAGTTCCAGTTCGGCGTATTCGTCCACGCCGGGTAGGTCTGCACCATGGCCCATCCCGCCGGGTCCGGCGCGCCGATCTTGGGGTCCAGGAGGAGCGGCATGGTCACGTCGGGATCCGTGAGCATGCCGGCATCCGGCGTCACCGTCACGGTGGCGCCACCCGATGTCGGCTGCACCGCGACGTCCATGACCGCGACGGCGTCGCCGGCCAGCGGGTTCTCCAGGCGAACGTGGTCAGCGTCGGTCGCGGCGCCCTCGGAGGTGTCCGCATCAGTGGCGGAAGCCCGTGAGGAGACGGGAGTGTCCGCCCCGACCTCGTCCCAGTCCGTCGGCCCCGCAGAGTCCCACATCAGCGGCGGGCCGGACTCCCAGGCGACCTCGCCGTCCGACCCGACCACCTCGAACCCCTCGCCCGAAGAAGCGGCACGTACCTGCATCCCCGCGGCTGCCTCCAGCGGGAAATCCAACGCCAGGTTCTGGGAACCGCCCAGGATGTCATCGGCAAGGTGCGCGAGCGCCTGCTGGTCCGCGACGCGCACGACCGGGATCGCCGTGGTCCCGGCTTCGTTGATCGACACGACCAGGTCCACGCCCCCGCCGAACGAGTAGGTCACGCGCCGGCCACCGTCGTCGACCACCGCGGCCGATGCTTCCGACGGAAGCACGGATGCCGAGAACATCCGCACCCGCTCCTCGGCTGCGCCGAGCACCACCAACGGCAGCCCGGCCCCGGCGACACCGCCGGGGTTCACCCACAGCGGTTCGACGCCTCCCGTGACGGGAAGCATCCCGGCGAGCTCACCGCTCGTCACCGGATCGGAGCCGACCTGGACGTCCACGGGCGCCCAAGTGCCGTCGCCATCGCCGTCCTGCCGCACGGCGGAGGTCGAGTAATCCATGCGAACATCGCCGGTCGCTGTGGCGTACCCCGTCGCGAACTCCGAGAGGGTCTCACCGACCAGGGTCTCGGCACCGCACTCGACGGCTGCCTCGACCGCGTCGTCGACCGACTCGACCTGTTTTGGGCACTCCGCCACGGTCGAGGACACCGGGCTCAGATCCGCTGGGGCGGCGTTCGCCGCGACGGGTGGACCCGCCGTTCCCACGGCCAGCAGAAGCGCCAGCGGTACAGACACCGCAGACCGGGAACGCATGGTGTACCGCATCGACGACCCCTCACCCGACAACCAAGACCTGTGCTGATGAGAGCGACATGCCTGTGCCGTGCACCGTTTTGCATCGTTTTGCTCGCTTCAGCGCCGCTGACCCTCGCACCTCGGTAAAGGACCCGTCAACGCAGTTCTGCACCGTTTTTCACCCTGGACCGCAAGGATGCCGCCGCAGAAATCACCCACTCGAACACGCCCAACCGCGCACAATGCGCACAATCCCGCCAACTCGGGACGGAAAGTTCACCCGGCATGCCGAGCACACTTGCCCGACGCAATTAACCCGCGAAATCACCCGGTCGGAGCAGCCTCCGTTCGAGGCGATTCCCGACTGGATCGATCGGGAAACACATAGGAACCATCAATACCCCCGATAGACATCCACGATGTGGACGCCCCCTTCCCCCGCCCGAACCCCCCGGTTAACGTCTTCGCCATGACCAAGGCAGCAGCGCGCACAGCACTCGTGACATCCCGTCACGAGATGCGAATGCCCGCCATGCCGACCTGTGCCTGCGACCGCTGTCGCAGCTGTCTGCACTGACGCGCCCCTCGCCCTCCGCAAGGTCAGCGCGCGCCGCCGGCCCGCAGCGCTGAGTCCCTGGTCATCCCCGGGAAACGGCCTCCTGCCCGTAACGACGCGCACCACTCCCCCAGCCAGCTTCATGCCCGCGCGCCCCGCACGAACAGGACCCTGCCCATGGTGAACACCGCCCCGCCCGCACAGCCCCGCACCACCAAGCGCCCCGCCCGGCCCAACGGCCAGTGGAAGGTTGACGGCACCGCCCCGCTGAACCACAACGAGGAGTTCAAGCAGGAGTCCGACCCGCTGGAGGTCCGCGACCGGATCGAGAAGATCTACGCCCAGGAGGGCTTCGACTCGATCCCCGGTGATGACCTGCACGGCCGGTTCCGCTGGTGGGGCCTGTACACGCAGCGCAAGCCCGGGATCGACGGCGGCAAGACGGCCACCCTGGAGCCGCACGAGCTCGAGGACAAGTACTTCATGCTCCGCGTCCGCATCGACGGCGGCGCCCTGACCACCGAGCAGCTCCGCACCATCGCGGGCATCAGCACCGAGTTCGGGCGCGACTCCGCCGACATCACCGACCGGCAGAACATCCAGCTCCACTGGGTCGAGGTCGAGTCGGTGCCCGAGATCTGGCGCCGGCTGGAGGCGGTCGGCCTGAGCACCACCGAGGCCTGCGGCGACGTGCCGCGCGTCATCCTGGGCAGCCCGGTCGCGGGCGTCGCCAAGGACGAGCTCATCGACCCCACGCCGGTGATCGAGGAGATCCAGGAGCGCTTCATCGGCGACCCGGCCCTGGCCAACCTGCCGCGCAAGTTCAAGTCGGCGATCACCGGCCACCCCAGCCTCGACGTGGTGCACCAGATCAACGACATCTCGTTCGTCGCCGTCGACCACCCCGAGCACGGGATCGGCTACGACGTCTGGGTGGGCGGCGCGCTGTCCACGGCGCCGCGCCTCGCGGAGCGCCTGAACGCCTTCGTCTCCCCGCAGGAGGCGCCCGAGGTCTGGCACGGCGTGGTCCGCATCTTCCGCGACTACGGGTACCGCCGGCTGCGCAACAAGGCCCGGCTCAAGTTCCTGCTCGCGGACTGGGGCGTGGAGAAGTTCCGCCAGGTCCTGGAGGACGAGTACCTCGGCTACAAGCTCCGCGACGGCATCGAGCCGCCGTCGCCCGCCTCCCTCGGCCTGGACGAGCGCGGCGACCACGTGGGCGTCCACGAGCAGCACGACGGCCGCTTCTACATCGGCGCCGCCCCCACGGTGGGCCGCGTCTCGGGCGAGACGCTCGCGCGCCTGGCGGACCTGGCCGAGGCGCACGGCAGCCGCCGCGTCCGCCTGACGCCGCAGCAGAAGCTCCTGGTGCTGGACGTCGCCCAGGACGAGGTCGAGCCGCTGGTCGCCGGGCTGGCCGAGCTCGGCCTCCAGGCCCGGCCCAGCCCCTTCCGCCGCAACACCATCGCCTGCACCGGGATCGAGTACTGCAAGCTCGCGATCGTCGAGACCAAGGCGACGTCGGCCGCCGCGATCACGCAGCTCGAGGAGCGGCTCGGCGACCTGACCGACCTCAAGCCGCTGAGCCTGCACGTCAACGGCTGCCCCAACTCGTGCGCACGCATCCAGACGGCCGACATCGGCCTCAAGGGCCAGCTCGTGCTCGACGACGACGGCAACCAGGTGCCCGGCTTCCAGGTGCACCTCGGTGGCGGCCTCACGTCGCTCGATCGGGACGACGCCGGCCTCGGGCGCACCGTGCGCGGCCTCAAGGTGACCGCCGACGGGATCGGGGACTACGTGGAGCGGGTCGTGCGCCGGTACGACGCCGACCACGACGGCGAGGAGACCTTCGCCGAGTGGGCGCACCGCGCCGACGAGGAGGCGCTGCGATGACCACCACGGAGCCTGCGTCCGCCGTCGCGCTCGCCGCGCCGGCGTCGGCGTTCGGGGCGGGCGTGAACCCGCGTCTCGCTCGCGTCCGTGCCCGCGCGGCCGCCCGGGAGAGCATCCGCGCGGCCCGGCCGATCGCCAGGTCCCGCCGTCGTCGCCGGACCGCCGAGGAGCTGCGGGCCGTCGTGGAGCGGGGCCAGGCGCAGCTGCACGCGTCGTCCGGCAACCGGGAGGCGGACGCCCATGCCGTCATCGCCTGGGCGGTGCGCGAGTTCGGTCCGTTCATGGCGGTGGCGTCCTCGATGCAGGACACCGTGCTGTCGCACCTGGTCGCGGAGCAGTTCCCGTTCGTGGACGTGCTGTTCGGCGACACCGGCTACCACTTCGCGGAGACGCTCGGCACGCGGGGCGCCGTCGAGATCGAGCTCGACGTGACCGTCATCGACGTGCGCCCCGAGCTCACGGTGGCCGAGCAGGACGCACGGTACGGCCCCCGGCTGCACGACCGCGACCCCGAGGCGTGCTGCGCGATGCGTAAGGTCGCCCCCATGCAGAAGGCGCTGGCCGGTTACGAGGCCTGGGCCACGGGCGTGCGCCGCAGCGAGACCGCGGCCCGCGCGAACGCGCCCCTGGTGAGCTGGGACGAGCGCAACGGCGTGGTGAAGATCAACCCGATCGCCGCGTGGACCGACGACGAGGTGGCCGAGTACGCCGCGCGGCACGGCCTCGTGGTCAACCCGCTGCTCGCGGACGGCTACCCGTCGGTCGGCTGCGAACCGTGCACCGCACGGCCGCTGCCGGGCCAGGACGCGCGCTCGGGCCGCTGGGCCGGGCTCGACAAGGACGAGTGCGGTCTCCATGTCTGACATCTATCCCCTGGGGCTCCGCATCGCCGGCCGGCTCGTCGTCGTGGTCGGCGGCGGGCCCGTGGCCGCCCGCCGCGTCGGCGCGCTGGTCGAGGCCGGCGCCCGGGTGCGGGTCGTCGCACCGCACAGTGTCCTGACCGAGTCCGGCCTTGCCACCACCGAGGCCACCACCGAGGTTCCCGAGCCGACGGACGGCCCGGCGCCCGGCGCCGTCGAGTGGGTGCGACGCGACTACCGCACCGGCGACCTCGACGGCGCGTGGCTCGTGCACACGGCCACCGGTTCGCCGTCCGTGGACCAGCAGGTGGCCGACGACGCCGAGCGCGCGCGGGTCTTCTGCGTCACGGCGGGCGACGCCTCCGCGGGGACCGCCTGGGTCCCGGCGGTGGCGCGCACGACCCTGACCGACGACGCCGAGGTGACCGTCGCGGTGACCGCCGGCCGGGACCCCCGCCGCTCGCGGGCGATCCGGGACGCGGTGGCGGCGGCGCTCCAGTCGGGCGCCCTGCCCCTGCGACGGCACCGCCCCCGCGCCACCGGCCCGCACCGGGGCGGCACGGCAGCGGTCCAGGCCGGCCCGGTGTCGGACGACGCGAACGCTCCGGCCTCCGGCGCGCCGGCGGTCCAGCCCGGCCGGGTGTGGCTCGTCGGCGGCGGGCCCGGCGATCCCGGCCTCGTCACGGCCCGCGGCCGCGCCGTCCTGGCCCAGGCTGACGTCGTGGTCGTCGACCGGCTCGGCCCGCGCGCGCTGCTGCGCGAGCTGGCCCCCGAGGTCGAGGTGATCGACGTGGGCAAGACCAGCGGCAACCACCCGGTGCCGCAGCACGAGATCAACGCGCTGCTGATCCAGCACGCGCAGGCGGGGCGCGACGTCGTGCGGCTCAAGGGCGGCGACCCGTACGTGCTGGGCCGCGGCGGCGAAGAGCTGGCGGCGTGCCGCGCGGCGGGCCTGGAGGTCGAGGTGGTGCCGGGCGTCACGTCGGCGGTCTCGGTGCCGGCTGCGGCCGGCATCCCGGTCACGCACCGCGGCGTGGCGCGCGGCTTCAGCGTCCTGACCGGGCACGACGGCGCCGCCGACGTGCCCGGCGGCCCCGACCACACGCTGGTGCTGCTCATGGGTGTCACCCGGCTGGCCGAGACCGCCGCGGCGCTCGTCACGCGGGACCGTCCCGCCGACACCCCGGTCGCCGTGATCGAGGACGGCTACGGTCCCCGCCAGCGCGTCACCACCGGCACGCTGGCCACGATCGCCGCCCGCGCGGAGGCGGCAGGCGTCCTGCCCCCGGCGGTCGTCGTGGTCGGTGCGGTGGTCCGCCTGTCCCCCTCCTGGGGCCTCCAAGCTCGTTGAGTGCTGGGTATCCGTCGGCGCGAAGGCCATCAACCCGACGGATACCCAGCACTCAACGGAACTCGGCCGCTCGGGACAGGGCGTACCGGAGCACCTCCACGTCTTCCGAGCGGACCGCGATGCTCCAGGCACCCGAGCCGGACGCGCCCTCGATCTGCGTGTAGGCCGCGCGGGCGAAGAGGCCGCGGGTCGGAGCCTGCGTGCCGAACACCCGGTGCGGGGCATCGCCCAGCACCTCCGCCAGGGCGTCGAGCGACTCCGGGTCCAGCCCGACCCGCAGCGTCACCCGGCGCACCTTCCGCTCCATCAGGTACGCCCCGACGCGGACGGCACCCCCGCCCACGACGACGGCGAGGTCCTGGTCCGGTGTGCGTCGCCGGCCGAACCGGGACAGGACGCCGCCCAGCACCGCGGAGCCCGCGCTGCGCGGCACGGCCGGCCCGCGCCTGACCCGCCCGGCGCTGCCCCCGGCGCTGCCCCCGTCGGTGGGCTCGCGGTCGGCTCCGGCGTCGGGGCGGAACTCCGGAAGCGGTTCAGGGTGGGCGGGAGGAACGGGCTCTGCGTCGGTGAGCGGACCCGGATACGACTCGTGTTCGAGGTAGGGGGCGGGAGCCGGCTCCGGCCCGACGTGCTGGTCGGAACGGGGATCGGTATGCGGGGCACGCGCCGGCTCGGTTCGCAGGCCCTCGTCGGCGAACGAGTCTCGGTACGGGTCCAGGCCGGAGAAGGCGTCCGGCCCCGGACCATCCTCGACGGTCGGCGGGCCGTCGAGCGGCAGCTCCTCGTCGTCCCGCAGCCCCTCCGGCCGCCGAGCGGCGCGGACGGTCAGCACGAGCCACTCCGCGGCCGCGGCCACCGTCACCACGCCGGCGGCCACCCGGAGCACGAAGTTCAGCGGGTCCCACGCGTTCGAGATGTTCGCGAGCGTGCTCAGCACCCAGATGATGCCCGCGACGAACGCGAGCATGAGGCTGACGAGACGGCGAGTGCGCACTGGACCTGGCTTCATCTCCGACGGACGTGCGGCGAGCAGCCGCGGAAACCCTGCACGATGCCGCAGGAGACAGCCCCGTGCGGCACCTGCCCCACGGGGGCACCGCAGCGTATCAATGCCTCCGACCAGTGTGAACGCACGGTTGTGTACTTCATCCCCTCCGGCAGCGCGACGTGTCGGGCGCCCGGTCGCTCGGGCACGGTGCGTCCCGTGGGTCGGGGTTCAGCTCGTCGTCGGGCCGCCCTGCGAGGCTCACACACGGGGTGAAGCGGGTGCAAGGAAAGTGCTTCACCCCCGCCGCGTCAGAGCAGCCGGCGCGCCACCGCCCAGCGGGTCAGCTCGTACCGCGACGAGAGCTGGAGCTTGCGCAGCACCGCGCTCACGTGGGTCTCGACCGTCTTGATCGAGATGAACAGCTCGCCGGCGACCTCGCGGTAGGAGTAACCGCGCGCGATGAGCCGCATGACCTCCTGCTCGCGCTTCGAGAGGCGGTCGAGCTCGTCGTCGGCCACGGCGATGTCGTTCGCGGACGCCCCGAACGCGTCCAGCACGAACCCGGCCAGGCGCGGCGAGAAGACGGCGTCGCCCCCGGCCACCTGCACCACCGCCGACGACAGGTCGGCCGGCGCGATGTTCTTCGTGACGTAGCCGCGCGCACCCGCCCGGATGACCGAGACGACGTCCTCGGCCGCGTCCGACACCGACAGCGCGAGGAACCGCACGCCCTCGGTCAGCAGCCCGGCGCACCGCTGCACCACCTCGGCGCCGCCGCCCCCGTTGCCGCCGGGCAGGTGCACGTCGAGCAGCACCACGGGCGGGCGGTGCTGGTGCACCTGCGCCACCGCGGAGTCGACGTCGAACGCCTCGCCCACCACCGTCACCCGGTCGTCCAGCGAGGCGCGCACGCCGGTGCGGAACAGGTGGTGGTCGTCCACGAGCACCACGGGCACCGGGATGGTCACGGAGCTCTGCGTGCTGCCCGACGGCGTCGCGGGGGTTGTCATCTCGTCGCACCTTCCACAGTGGCCGGCACGGCACCGGGGGCCGACGCCGCCCGTGCCCTGCCGTTCTTCTCGGTCTTCTTCTCGCCGTTCGCCGGCTTGTCCAGCGGCATCCGCAGCCGCACCTCGGTACCCCATCCTGGCCTGCTCACGACCTCGGCGGTGCCGCCGCGCCGACGCACGCGCCCGAGGATCGACTCCCGGACGCCGAACCGGTCCTGCGCGATCTCGTCCAGGTCGAACCCGTCGCCGCGGTCCCGGACGAACACCTCGGCCACCTCGTCCGTCACCTCCAGGTACACCGACACGGGCGGGGACCCGTGCTTGAAGGCGTTGAGCAGCGCCTCGCGGGTGGCCTGGAGCATCGCCGCCGTGGACTCGGTGGGCGGGCAGTCGCCCACCACCACGGTCTCCACGGTGAGCGGTGCCACGGCGTCCTCGATCTCGGCCACCAGCTCCTTGAGCTCGGCCGACACGGACGTGCCCGGCTCGCGGCGGTCGTCGTACAGCCAGCCGCGCAGCTCGCGCTCCTGGGCGCGCGCCATGCGGGACACGGCCTCGGGGTCCTTGGCCTGGGCCCGGATCAGGGCGAGGGTCTGCAGCACGGAGTCGTGCAGGTGGGCGGCGATGTCGGCGCGCTCGGCCTCCCGGGCGCGGGCGGCGCGCTCGTCGCCGAGCTGCCGCACCAGCCGGATCCACCACGGCACCGAGACCAGCACCAGGCCCGCGACCATCGCCACCGACGCGACGGTGGCCTGCATGAGCACGCTGACGGGCGTGTCCTGTCCCACGAGCATCAGCACGCCGAGCATGGTCAGCACCACGCCGCCGGCCAGCCGCAGCAGCGCCGTCCGCGAGCGCAGGAGCGACCCGGAGCCGCCCACCCACTTGTCGCGCTCGGTGGCGTCGATCTGGCTCCACGCGAGGGCCACGCCGCCGAGCCCGATGAGGGCGGGCAGCACCCAGGACGCGACCGGGTCCCAGCCCGCGCGGTACGCGACGAGCAGCGCGGCGCCGGAGAGCAGCACCACGCCGACCCAGATGTCGCGCGCGGCGAGCCGGGAGACGGGGCCAGAGAGGCGCATCCGGTCGGCGAGCGACGCGGTGGTGCGCTCCTGCGCGCCGGCGTCGGCGGAGGCGTCGGTGGTCAGGCGTGGGGCGAGCCGGCGGCGCTCGGTGGGCACGGCGTCGTCGGGCCGGGCGGGAACGCCGGCCGGGACGGTCACCCACCAGAAGACGTAGGCGACGACGCCGGCCCCCGCGAACCCGGTGAGCACCAGGAACGCGACCCGGACCAGCCAGACCGGCAGGCCTGTGTGCGCGGCCAGGCCCGCGGCCACGCCGGCCAGCCAGCGGCCGCTGTATCCCGGCCCGGCCTGGCCCGGCCTGCGGAGGGTCAGTCGTTGCTTCACCCCCCGATCGTCACACGTCCGTGGCCCCCTGAACACGCCTGAGCCTGGATCTCAGGGTGCCGCGCCGGAGGAACCAGGGTTGGTTCAGGGCCGGTCCCCGATGCCTCCGGGGGCGTCGAGGGACCAGCATGGACACCATGAGCACCGACGAGACGCGTCCCGAGGACGCCACGAGCGGGCCGGGCGGCCCGGCCGACGCGGGGTCGGCCGGGCCGGGCACCACGTACTCCGGCCCGGCTGCCGACCCCGCCGAACCGGCGTCCGACCAGAAGGCCGACGCCGCACCCGCCGCACCTCCCGCGCCCGGGCAGCAGCCCTACCCGGAGACCGGCTTCTTCGCGTCCATCCGCCGCGGCCTGTTCCCGCGCTCCGACCAGCGCTGGGTGGGCGGTGTCGCCGGCGGTGTCGCGGAGCGGATCGGCTGGGACCCGCTGGTGGTGCGCGGCGTGCTGATCATCAGCTTCTTCCTCGGCGGCCTCGGCCTCATCCTGTACGGCATCGCCTGGGCGCTTCTGCCCGAGCGGGACGGCCGCATCCACCTGCAGGAGGCGACGCGCGGCAACTTCGACGTGGCGATGCTCGGTTCGGTGGCCGTGTTCCTCGTCGGCATCGCGTGGGGCGGCCCGCTGGGCTGGTGGGACGACGGCGGCTTCGAGTGGCTGGCCGTCATGTTCTGGCTGGCGGTCTTCGGTGTCGCGCTGCCGCTGATCGTCCAGGGCGTGCAGCGGCGCCGCGACGCCCGCCGCACGGGCTTCGTCCCTGGCGCGCCGGTCCCGCCGGCACCGGGCGCACCGGTGCCGGGCGCACCAGCACCGGGCGCCCCGGCACCGGGCGCCCCGGAGGCGCCGACGGGCGGCACCCCGGCCCCGTACACGCCCGCCCCGCCGGTCGACTACCGGCGGTCCGAGGGCCTCATGTACGCGACCGGCGCCGGCCCCGCGCCCCGGCCGCAGCCGCAGTACCGGCCCGGCCGCACGCCGCAGCCGCCGCTCGTCCGCACCGCACCGCCGCCCGCCCGGGTCCGGCGCGGCCCGGGCGGTGGCGCCGTCGGCATCACCGTCGGCCTGATCCTGCTGGCCGGGGCCCTGCTCCTGGCCGCGGACCGGGTGGGTGCCGCGGGCTTCCTGGACGACGGCGCGGGCTTCGCCGCCGCCTGGCTGGGCATCTCGACGGTCGTGCTGGGCGTGGCGATCCTCGTCTCCGCGCTGCGCGGCCGCACGAGCGGCGTGCTCGGGTTCTTCGCGATCATCGCCCTGCTGTTCGGTCTCGCGTACCTGATGTTCTACGGCACCTCGGCCGCCTACTGGACCGACGAGGCGGTCTCGACCGGCCGCGAGGTCGAGGACATCATGACCAACCCGTCCAACCCGGATGCGGCCACCCTCACCGAGGGCACCGTGGTGGTGCAGACCCTGCGCGAGGCCGAGAACGGCTTCTACGTCCAGTGGGGCGACCCGGAGATCGACCTGTCCGAGCTCGACCTGTCCCGGGTCGAGCCGGGCGACCCCGTCGTCGTGCCGATCGAGCTGGGCGCGGGCCAGACCGTGGTGACGGTGCCCCAGGACGTGGCGGTCGAGGCGAACGCCTACGTCGCCGCAGGAAACGTCCGGTGGAACGTGGACGACCAGGACCGCGCCGCGAGCGGCGTCGGCTCCGACACGTACTTCGCGAGCGACGAGGTCGGTGACGACGGCGCGGTGCTCAGCCTCGACATCCGGGCCGGCGCCGGCGAAGTGATCGTCAGCGAGACCGAGGGAAGGAGCACGCGATGAGCGAGCACGCGCACGACGACCGCGCACACGACGACAAGGCCCGGGCCGAGGCCTCGACCGAGACGCCTCCCGAGACCCCCGACGAGACAGGCTCGGGGACACCCGGGGCCGACACGTCCCAGACAACCGGCCGGCCCGAGGGCCAGGACGCGAGCGACATCATGACCGATCTGACGCACGACACCACCAATCCCCCGGCCGGCGGCACCACCGGTTCCGCCGGGAGTCCCGCCGACCCGACCGAGGTGCTGCCCCCGGCAGCGGTCCTGGCCGGGACACCGACCCAGGTGACCCCGGCGTCGGCCACCCCGCCGACGCAGGAGATCGCGCAGGCGACCCACCGGATCCCCGAGGGCACCGCGCCCGAGGGGGAGGTGCACCCGGCCTACGGCATCGCCGCGGCCCGGGTGCAGGCCGAGTCGGGCGCCGTCCAGGACGCCCCGGTCCACGACGAGTCCGACCCGCTCGCCCCGCTGCGCGAGCCGGAGCCGCAGGGGCCGGGCCCGCAGACCGGTCCCGTGCCCGTGGGCGGGCAGCCCGTCCTGACGGGCTCCGCACCGACAGGCGCTGGTCCGGCCGGTCCGGGGCAGGCAGCTCCCGCACACGCGGGCGCCGCACAGACGGGTCAGCCCGGGCAGCCCGTGGCCCAGCCCGCCGTGCGGCGCGGTCCGCGCGTCGGGACGGCCGTCTGGGGACTGATCGTCATCGCGATCGGCCTGGGGATCCTCGCGGTCGCGGCGGGCGTGGTGTTCGACCTGGGCGTCGCCCTGATCGTGCTGCTGGGTGCGGCGGGCGTGATCCTGGTGGTCGGCTCGGTGGTGTCCAGCGTGCGGCGACGCTAGGCCACAGGCGCAGGTAGGCCCTCCGGTGCGAGGATGACGCCGTGCGCATCACCCACGTGTCGGACACCTACCTGCCCCTGCTCGGCGGCATCGAGGCGCAGGTGAGCCGCCTGGCCGGGCAGCAGGCGGCCGCGGGGCACCACGTCGAGGTCATCACGACGACCCCCGCCCGCCCCGGCGCCCACGGGGTCGGCACCACGGTCGAGGACGGCGTGACGGTGCACCGCATCGCTGCCCGGGTGCCGGGCGGCTGGCCGGTCCACCCCCGTTCCACCGCCCACGTGACCGAACGCCTCCGGGACTCGATCACGCGGGGCGAGCGGCCCGACGTCGTGCACCTGCACATGGGGGTGCTGGCCCCGACCGTGCAGGCCGCGCTGCGATCCGTGACCCGCCTCGACCTGCCCGCGGTGCTGACCGTGCACAGCGTGTGGGGCGCGGCGGCCCCGCTCTTCGCCACCGCCGACGCCATGACCCGATGGTCACGGTGGCCGGTACGGTGGACGGCGGTCAGCGAGCTGACGGCCCGGCCGCTGCGGGACGTCACCGGGACCGACGTCGCGATCCTGCCCAACGGCCTCGACCTGGACGCCTGGAGGGTGCCCCGGACCGAGCGCGACCGGCGGCCCGAGGGCCCGGCGGTGCACGTGGTGTCCGCCGCCCGGTTCGCGTCCCGCAAGCGGATGCTGCCGCTGCTCGCCGCGGTCGCCGACGCCGCGTCCCGGCTCCCGGACGGATCCCTCTTCGTGACCCTCGCCGGTGACGGCCCGGACCGCGCGGCCGCTCTGCGGTTCGTGGCGGAGCACGACCTGCGCGACATCGTCGCCCTGCCCGGACGCCTCACCGCCACCGAGCTCAAACGTCTCTACGCCCGGGCCGACGTCTTCGCCGCGCCCGCCGTCGCCGAGGCCTTCGGCCTCGCCGCCCTGGAGGCCCAGGCGGCGGGGCTCGCGGTGGTCACCCGCGCGGGTTCGGGGGTCGCCGAGCGTGTGACGGACGGCGCCACCGGGCTCGTCGTACCCGACGACGAGGCGCTGGCGGCGGCGATCGTCCTGCTCGCGGCGGAGCCCGGCCTGCTCGACGGCCTGCTGGCGCGGGCGGCGACCCCGCCGTCGGGCGTGACCTGGCCGGAGGTCCTGGCCGCGACGGAACGGACCTACGCCGAAGCGGCCGCGCTCCTGCCGTCCCGGAGCTGAGGGCAGGCCGCGCGCAGTCCGTCGGTGTGCGCCGCCGGGACCTGCCGGCGGCGCAGGGGGAAGGTGCCCCGCGCAGGCCTGTTGCTAGCAGTAGACAACGTCTACCCAGAGCAACAGGCCTCCGCGGGGCACCTTCCTCGGCGACCGGAGACGGGCCGGCGGAATCCTCCCTGACCGGGCCTTTCCGCGGTCGATCGATCTCCACGCTCACGAACGTGGTGCACGGGGCCCGGGGCGCCGATAGCCTCCCCGGGTGACCCCCAGCGACCCGGCAGCGACGAGCCCCGCCCAGCCCTTCGTCGTCCGCCAGTACGAACGTGCCCGGGCCGAGGTGGCCCCGTTCGCGCGGGGCATCGCCGTCGCCGTCGTGCCGGCGGCCGCGTGGGCCGTCTGGGCGAGCGGACACGGCTGGCTCACCCCCGCGTACCTGGTGCTCGGCGTGGTGGGCGCCGCGCTCGGCGTGATCGACGCCCGCACGCACCGGCTGCCGAACGCGCTGGTCTTCCCGCTCACGTGGGCGACGGCGGCGCTGCTCGCCGTGGCCGCCGCCGGCACGGGAGCCTGGGGGTCGCTGGGCCGGGCGGTGCTCGGCGGACTGGCCTTCTTCGCCCTGTACCAGGTGCTCTACCTCGTGGCCCCGCGCGGCGGGATCGGGTACGGCGACGTCAAGCTCACCATGAGCCTGGGCGCGGTCCTGGCCTGGCACTCGTGGACGACGCTCGTCGTCGGCGTCTTCGCCGCCCACGTGCTGGCCGGGGTGGTGGCGGTCGTGCTCCTGCTCGGCCGGCGAGCCGGCTGGAAGACGGGCATCGCGTTCGGGCCGTACATGCTGATCGGCACCGTCGTCGGGCTGAGCTGGGCCCGCCTCGTGGGCTGGTGACGGCTGCCGGGGGCATGCCGGGACGACCGCGGCCCCGCACCCGGACCGGGTACGGGGCCGCGGGACGTCACTCCCACTCGATGGTGCCCGGCGGCTTGCTCGTCACGTCGAGCACCACGCGGTTGACCTCACGCACCTCGTTGGTGATGCGGGTCGAGATGGTCGACAGCACGTCGTAGGGCAGGCGCGTCCAGTCGGCCGTCATCGCGTCCTCGGACGAGACCGGGCGCAGCACGATCGGGTGGCCGTAGGTGCGGCCGTCGCCCTGGACACCGACGCTGCGGACGTCCGCGAGCAGCACGACCGGGCACTGCCAGATCTCGTTGTCCAGGCCGGCCTTGGTCAGCTCCTCGCGGGCGATCGCGTCGGCGCGGCGCAGGATCTCCAGGCGCTCGGCCGTGATCTCGCCGACGATCCGGATGCCCAGGCCGGGGCCGGGGAACGGCTGGCGGGACACGATCTCCTCGGGCACGCCGAGCTCACGGCCCACGGCGCGGACCTCGTCCTTGAACAGGGTGCGCAGCGGCTCGACCAGCTCGAAGTTCAGGTCGTCCGGCAGGCCGCCCACGTTGTGGTGGCTCTTGATGTTGGCCGCGCCCTCGCCGCCGCCGGACTCGACGACGTCCGGGTACAGCGTGCCCTGCACGAGGAACTTGACCTCCTCGCCGTGCGCACCGGCCTCGGCGACGATGTCCCGCTGCGCGTCCTCGAACACGCGGATGAACTCGCGGCCGATGATCTTGCGCTTGGTCTCCGGGTCGCTGACGCCGGCCAGCGCCGTCAGGAACCGTTCCTTCTCGTCGCGGACCACGAGCTTCACGCCGGTGGAGGCGACGAAGTCGTTCTCGATCTGCTCGACCTCGCCGGCCCGCATCAGGCCGTGGTCGACGTGCACGCAGGTGAGCTGGTCGCCCACGGCGCGCTGCACGAGCGCGGCCGCGACCGCGGAGTCCACGCCGCCGGACAGCGCGCAGATGACGCGGGCGTCGCCGATCTGCGCC
The DNA here is from genome assembly GCF_049532985.1 of Promicromonospora sp. MS192. Lineage (GTDB taxonomy): Bacteria > Actinomycetota > Actinomycetes > Actinomycetales > Cellulomonadaceae > Promicromonospora. The sequence goes on from NZ_CP186693.1 coordinate 4,053,366, forward strand.
TTGATGGCGGCCACCTGGTCGGCGATGACGTTGTCCGGGGTCCAGTCGGGCGCCAGGCCGGCGCCCTCGTAGAGGAAGTGCTCCAGCACCGTCTGGCCGTGCGCGGAGTGCTTCACCTCGGGGTGCCACTGCACGCCGTACAGGCGGCGGCGGGTGTCCTCGAAGGCGGCGACGGGCGAGCCCTCGGAGGTGGCGAGCACCTCGAAGCCGACGGGCGCCTTGTGCACGGCGTCGCCGTGGCTCATCCACGCGGTCTGGTGCTCGGGGGTGTCGGCGAGCAGCACACCGGCAGAGCACACCTCGACCTCCGTGCCGCCGAACTCGCTCAGCCCGGTCTGCGCCACCTCGCCGCCGAGCGCCTGCGCCATGGCCTGGAACCCGTAGCAGATGCCCATGACCGGAACGCCGGCCTCGAACAGCTTGGGGTCCACGAACGGGGCGCCGGCCGCGTACACGGAGGACGGGCCGCCGGAGAGGATGATGGCCGCCGGGTCCTTGGCGAGCATCTGCTCGACCGTGAACGTGTGCGGCACGATCTCCGAGTACACCCGGGCCTCGCGTACGCGGCGCGCGATGAGCTGGGCGTACTGCGCGCCGAAGTCGACGACGATGACCGGGCGGGGGGTCTGGGGCTGAGCCTCGGGAGCGGTGGCGGGTGACGTCACGGGCCAAGTCTAAGTGCCCCGCGGCCCTCGGGCGCTCCGCACCCGTGTAACGTGCCGCACCTGCCGGGCATGCTCACCACTCCGCGAACGAGCCGTCCGCGTGCCGCCACACCGGGTTGCGCCAGCGGTGCCCCTCGGCGGCGCGCTCGCGCACGTAGTCCTCGTTCACCTCGATGCCGAGGCCGGGGCCCCGGGGGATGCTCACGTAGCCGTCCTCGTAGTCGAAGACCGTGGGGTCGGCGAGGTAGTCGAGCAGGTCGTTCGAGGTGTTGTAGTGGATGCCCAGGCTCTGCTCCTGGATCACCGCGTTGTAGGCGACGGCGTCGAGCTGCAGGCAGGAGGCCAGCGCGATCGGGCCGAGCGGGCAGTGCGGCGCGACGGCGATGTCGTACGCCTCGGCCATCGCCGCGATCTTGCGGACCTCGGTGATGCCGCCGGCGTGCGAGAGGTCGGGCTGGACCACGTCGACCACGCCCGACGTGATGACGTCCTTGAAGTCCCACCGGGAGTACAACCGCTCGCCGAGCGCGATCGGCGTGGCCGAGGCGCGCAGCACGTCGGCCACGCCGTCGACATGCTCCGACAGCACCGGCTCCTCCACGAACATCAGGTGGTAGGGCGCCAGCGCGTCGAGCAGCACCCGGGCCATGGGCCGGTGCACGCGGCCGTGGAAGTCGACGCCGATGCCGACGTCGGGCCCGACCGCCTCGCGGACGGCGGCCACGTTGGCGACGACCCGCTCCACCTTGTCCCGCGTGTCGAGGTACTGCAGCTCCTCGGGTCCGTTCATCTTCACGGCGGAGAACCCCCGGTCGACGGCCTCCTTGGCCTGCGCCGCGGTCTCGGCCGGCCGGTCGCCGCCGATCCAGGAGTAGACCTTGATGCGGTCGCGCACCCGTCCGCCGAGCAGGTCGTGCACCGGCGCCCCGAGGGCCTTGCCCGTGATGTCCCAGAGCGCCTGGTCGATCCCGGCCAGGGCGCTCATGTGGATGCCGCCGCCGCGGTAGAACCCGGAGCGGTACAGCACGGTCCAGTGCTCCTCGATGCGGCGCGGATCCTTGCCGATCAGGTAGTCGGACAGCTCCTCGACGGCGGCCGCGACGCTGGCGGCGCGCCCTTCGAGCGTGGGCTCGCCCCAGCCGACGATGCCGGTGTCGGTCTCGATCCGGAGGAAGAGCCACCGGGGCGGGACGGCGTACGTGGTCATCGAGACGATCTTCATGCTGCTGCTCCGTTCAACGATTCCGATCCGGGCCGCCCGTCGGTGGGCTCCTCCGCCGGCACCGGATCTCGGGGCGTCACCGGGGTCCCGGCCAGAGGGCGGTCAGGGTCGCGGCGCGGTGGGCCACGGTGTCCGGGGTGTCGCCCGGGCGGTAGAGAGCCGTGCCGATCCCGGCGCCCGCCGCGCCGGCGCGGGCCCACTCGGCGAGGTTCCCCGCGTCGACGCCGCCCACGGGCACGAGACCCGTGCCCGGGGGCAGCACGCTCGCCCACGCGCGCATCCCGCTCACGCCGATCGTCGAGCCCGGGAAGAGCTTGACGGCGCGCGCGCCGGCGTCGAGCGCGACGAACGCCTCGGTGGGGGTCGCGGCACCGGGATAGCTCTCCAGGCCGAGCCGCACCGTCTCGACGACGACGTCGGCCCGTGTGTTCGGCGAGACGATGAGGGACGCCCCGGCGTCGGCGGCCCGGCGGACGTCGTCCGGCGTGAGCACGGTGCCCGCGCCGACGCGGCGGTCGGACGGCCCGGCGGCACGGATGCGGCGGATCGACTCCAGCGGGTCCGGCGAGTTGTACGGCACCTCGACGGCGTCGAACCCGGCCTGGAACACCGCCTCGGCGATGTCGACCGCCTCCGCGGGGGTCACGCCGCGCAGGATGGCCACGAGGCCGGCGGAGGGATAGGTCATGGGGCGGGCTCCTCGGTGGCGGGCGGGGCGGGTGTGGGCGACGGCGCGGACCGGGCGGGCACCAGCCCCGCGTCGGCGGCCACCCGCCACAGCCCGCGGACGGCGGCGCCCTCCGGCACGACCCGGACGGACGCACCGCCCCGTTCGAGCGCGGCGCGATAACGGTCGGTGGTCGACGGCGGCCCGCACAGGGCGACCACGCCGTCCGGCGTCGTGCGCAGCCCGTGCCGCACCTCGGTCCCGATGAGCAGGCCGGAGACGTAGTCGGCGACGTGCCCGGGTTCGAGCAGCCCGGCGAGCACGTGCGTGCGGGCCGTGAACAGCAGGGCGGGCAGTCCGCGCTCGTCGCCGAGCGCGGACTCGGTCTCCAGCCCGCGCAGGAAGGCCTCGGTCACCTCTGGCCCCGGCGCGCCGGTGGCCAACCGCGCCAGGATGCTGTCCCGCAGCAGCAGCCCGTAGAGCTCGCCGGTCATCGCGGTGGTGAACCCGGTGACGCGGGCGCCGTCGAGCCGCACCCACTTCGAGTGCGTGCCGGGCAGCAGCACGGTGGCCGGCCCGTCCTGCCCCGTGAGGGCGCCCACGAGCTGCACCTCCTCACCGCGCATGACGTCGGGGTCGGCGCCGGTCGCCCGCAGCCCGGGGACGATGTGCACGACCGACTCACCGGCCGGTACCACCGTCAGCAGCCCCGCGAGCTCACCGAGCTCCGCCGGGACGTCGAGGTATCCGGCCTCTGCCCAGCCGTGGTTCGAGCCCGCCATCCCCGCGCACAGCACCGGCACACCCGGGTGCCCCGCGAGCCAGGGACGGCACTGCCTGCCGAAGACGTCGGCGAACGCGACCGCCCGGGCCGCCGAGGTACCCGCGCGCTCCGAGACGGTCAGCACGCCGTCGTCGGACCGGACGCGGTCGAGGACCGTGCCCGCACTGTCCAGGAGCCACGCACGGAACGTGGTGGTGCCCCAGTCGAGGGCGATGAGTGCGGCGTCGGGCTCCCCTGCGTCGTCAGCCATGCCTGGACGGTAAGCGGGTGGACCGATTGATGGAACCGTTTCCCTATTATCGGGATACGGTGTGCCGCATGACCGCGACGCCACAGCGCCACGAGCCGCCCGGAGACGCCGGGGCCGCCGGGGCCGCCGGGCATGCTGCCGGGACTGCCGGGCGCGGCACCGTTCCCGCAGGGACCACCGTCCCGGGGCGCGCCGACGCCGTCGTGCCTCCCCCGGGCACGCAGACGCTCGCCCGAGGTATCGCCGTCGTGAACGCCGTGGCGCGGGGCCGCAGCCGGCTGCGCGACATCGCCGAGGCCACCGGGGTCGGGCGGAGCACCACGCACCGCCTGCTCCAGCTCCTGCTGGCCACCGGCTACCTCCGCCAGCACGACGACGGCGCGTACGCGCTCGGTCCGGCCCTCATCGAGCTGGGCTATCAGGCGCTCCAGGAGAACCCCGTCACGGAGGTGGCCGCGCCGGTGCTGCGCACCCTGGCCGAGCGGGTGCACGACACCGTCCACCTCGCCATCGAGGACCGCGGGCAGGTGCTGTACCTCGACAAGATCCCGGGCACGCGCGGCGCGGTGATGCGTTCGCAGATCGGGCACCGGATGCCGTTGACCCGAACAGGCATCGGCAAGGCCCTGCTCCTGGACGGCCCCGCGCGCTGGCACGACCAGTTCGTCGCCGAGCGGCCGGCCGGCGCGGGGGACGAACCGGCGCGCGACGTCCTGACTCCCGAGGCATTCGTGCAGGTCATGGAGGCTTCGGCGGCCCGAGGGGTCACGTTCGACCTGGAGGAGAACGAGCCGGGCATCCTCTGCGTCGCGGCACCTGTGCGGGACATCTCCGGCTCGATCGTCGCCGCGATCAGCGTGGCGGCGACCCGCCCCTACATGCCGCCGGAACGCCTGGAGACCCTGGCCCCGATCGTGCGCGACGCGGCGTCCCGCATCTCGTCGGCCCTGGGCCGGCACCCCGAGCAACCGCGTTGAGTGCGGGACGTTCGCCCTCCTCAAGCGTTCAAGAGGGCGAACATCCCGCACTCACAACGGGCTACTCGTGCTGCCAGCTGTGCCAGAGGCTCGCGTAGTCGCCGCCCGCCGCGACCAGCTCGTCGTGCGGGCCGATCTCGGTGATCCGGCCCCCGTCGAGCACCGCGACGCGGTCGGCGTCGTGCGCCGTGTGGAGCCGGTGCGCGATGGCCACGACGGTGCGCCCCTCGAGCACCGCGTTGAGCGAGCGCTCCAGGTGCCGGGCCGCGCGCGGGTCGAGCAGCGACGTCGCCTCGTCGAGCACGAGCGTGTGCGGGTCGAGCAGCACGAGCCGGGCGAGGGCGATCTGCTGCGCCTGGGCCGGGGTGAGCTTGTGGCCGCCCGACCCGACCTCGGTGGCGAGACCCTCGTCGAGCGCCTCCACCCAGCCGTGCGCGTCGACGGCGCGCAGCGCGTCCATCAGCTCCTCGTCGTCGGCGTCGATCTTGGCCAGGCGCAGGTTCTCCGCCAGCGACCCCACGAACACGTGGTGCTCCTGGGTCACGAGCGCCACGTGCTTGCGCAGGTCCTCCAGGGGCAGGTCCACGAGCGGGACGCCGCCGACCCGCACCGTGCCGCCGGTGGGCGGGTGGATGCCGGCCAGCATGCGGCCCAGGGTGGACTTGCCGGAACCCGACGGTCCGACGACCGCCAGCCGCTCCCCCACCCGCAGGTCGAGGTCGATGCCGTGCAGCACGTCGGTGCCCTCGCGGTACGCGTAGCGCACACCCTGGCCGCGGACCTGCTCGTCGACGGGCACCGCGGTCCCGGCGCTGCGGTCCGTCGGCACGAGCCGCACCCCGATGATGCGGGACAGCGACGTGGCCGCCACCTGGATCTCGTCCAGCCAGAAGATGAGCTCCCAGACCGGCCCCTGGAGCTGGTAGGTGTACATCACGATGGTCGCGACCATGCCGATGGTCACCGTGCCCTCGGACGCGAGGAACCCGCCCCACACGAGCACCGAGACGGGCGCGATCATGAACGCGAAGTCCACACCGGGGAACAGCACCGTGCGCAGGTTGAGCGTGCCGCGCTCGGCCTGGAACGCCTCGTGGAGGTCGTCGTCGCCACGTGCCGTGCGTCGCCGGCCGATGCGCAGCGCGTCGATGGTGCGCGCCCCCTCGACGGACTCGGTGACGGTGCCGTCGAGCCGGGCGTAGGCCGCGGACTCCCGCTGGTAGGCGGGCGTGGCCCGCTTCAGGTACCAGCGGGCGACGGCGACGAGCACCGGCACGCCGACGAACATGCCCAGCGCCACCAGCGGCGACACGAACAGGCTGACCACGGACGTCAGCACGAGCGTGACCACGGCGATCACCAGGCGGGGCACGCCGAAGCGCACCGCGTTCTGGATCCGGCTGACGTCGCGGGTGGTGCGGGCGATGAGGTCGCCGGTGCCTGCCGTCTCCACCGTGGACAGCGGCAGGGAGGTGACCGTCTCGACGAACTCCTCGCGCATGTCGGCGAACACGGTCTCGCCGAACACCATGGCCCGGCGCTGCGCGAACCGGGTGATCAGGGCCTGCACCACGATCGCGCCGACCGCGACCAGCACCAGGTTCCGCGCCACCTCGAGCGTGGTACCCCTGGTCACGGCGTCGACGAGCTTGCCCAGCACGAACGGGCCGACCAGCCCGGCCATGGCGGCCACCGTGTTCGCCACGGTGATGATCACCAGCGGTCCCTTGTGCCGGCCGAGGAGCTGGCGCGTGTACTGCCAGGTCTCGGTGGCGTCGGCGATCGGCAGGATCTTTCCCGTGCTCATGCCGTGCCTCCTTCCTGTGCGTTCACGCCCAGCAGCTCGTCGAGCTCCTGGTCCAGAGCCGTACCCTCGTCGTCCTCCGCCAGCGAGCGGCCCACCACCCGCCGGTAGCGGGCGGCCTCGCGCCCACCGGGAGCGTTCGTGGGCAGGTCGAGCAGCTCGCGGTGCGTCCCGCGCGTGGCGACGCGGCCGGCGTCGAGGAAGATCACCTCGTCCACGTGATCGAGCACGAGCGGGCTGGCCGTGACGATCAGCGTGGTGCGGCCGCGGCGCCAGCCGGTGAGGCGCTGGGCGATGCGCGCCTCGGTGTGGGCGTCGACCGCGGAGGTGGGCTCGACGAGCACCAGGATCTCCGGGTCGGTGAGCAACGCCCGCGCCAGGGCCACCCGTTGCCGCTGGCCGCCCGACAGCGAGCGCCCCTTCTCCGGGATCTCGCCCTCGATGCCGTCGGGCAGCGAGTCCAGCACGTCGTGCGCGTCGGCGATGTGCAGGGCGCGCAGCAGCGACTCCCGGTCGGCGCCGTCGCGCACGTCGAGCTCGCCCGCGAGGCGGCCGGAGAACAGCGCCGGGGTCGCGTCCGCCACCACGATCCGTTCGCGCAGCGCGTGCTTGTCGAGGTCGCCCAGCCGGACCCCGCCGAGCGTCACGGGGGTCTCGGCCTCCGCCTCGTCGTCGAACCGGCCCATCCGGACGGCGACCCGCGCGGACTCGTCCGGGTCGGCGCTGACGAGCGCCACGACCCGGCCCGGTTCGAGGGTCACACCGGTCGTGTCGTCCACCAGGGGGACCCCGGCCGGCGGCATGTCGGCCGTCGAGCCGGCGGCACCGGTGGCCGGGACCACCTGCAGCACCTTGACCACCTTGCCCGCCGCGACGTGCGCCTTGGTGACGACGTTGACGGACTGCACGAGCAGGTGCACCGGCCAGGACAGGAACGACGCGTACCCGTAGAACGCGACGAGCTGGCCCGTGGTGATCCGCCCCGCGATGGCCTCGGCCGCTCCGAGGTACACCACGAGGGCGATGAAGAGCCCCGGCAGCAGGATCTGGAGGGCGTCGAGGATCGACTGCGTGCCCGCGACGTCGACGCCCGCCTGCCGGACCTTCTGCGACTGCACGCGGTACCGGCCGGTGAACACCTTCTCGCCCCCGATGCCGCGCAGGATGCGCAGGCCGGAGACGGTGTCCGCGCCGAGCGTGGTGAGCCGCCCCTGGGCGTCGCGCTGGTTCTTCTGGTGCTTCTGCAGCGGCTTGACCAGCAGCGCGAGGATGGCCGCGACCACCGGCAGGCCGAGCGCGATGACGAGGCCCAGCGTGAGCGACTGGGTGAGCATCAGCACCACCACGATGCCGTAGGTGGCGAGGCTGCCCAGGGTCTGGGCGGCGATGGCGAACACCTCGCCGATCCGCATGGTGTCGTTGGCGACCGACGAGACCACCTCACCGGTCGGCAGCTCCTTGGTGATGTTGTGGCCCGACCGTGCGACGGTGCGGGTCACGAGCTGTGACGTGCGGAAGGCGGCGTGCATCCAGGCCGTGATGTCCCACCGGTGCCCGATGGCGTTGGACGCGATCCAGACGAGACCGACGCCGAGCATGACGGCCGCCCACGTCCAGGTGGTCCGGCTCAGCCCCGAGCCGGTGGCGCTGTCGATGATCCGGCCCAGCAGGAACGGCTGGAACGCGCTGCACGTGAACGAGAGCACGCCGAAGAACACGGCGACGAGCAGCACCCGCGCCTGCTTGCGCGCGAGCCACAGGAGCAGGGTGATCGGCCCGCGCAGCGGCGGGGTGCCGGGATCGGCAAAGGGGAGGGAGCGCACGACCAACACCGTACGGACGACCACTGACATTGATCCACGCTTTATCCACAGCCCTGCCGCGCGGTCCGGGAACGGCCGGGGACGGTCCCGGACCGCTCCGGAAAAGGCATATCCTCGATTGCTGTGAGTACCCCGCAGACCGCTCCCGAGATCTCCGCCGAGGCGGCCGCCACCGCGATCCGCAAGGCCCGCGGCGCCATGTCCCGCTACCGCTTCATGGCGCTGGTCACCGGTGTCATGCTCCTGATCCTCTGCGTCGAGCTGGGCATCAAGTACGGCCTGGGCGCGGTGACCGACGTCGACGGCGTCATGCCGTTCATCGCCTGGGTGCCCTTCGCGCACGGCTGGATCTACGTGGTGTACCTGGTCACGGTCGCCGACCTGTGGTCGAAGATGCGCTGGGGCTTCGGTCGCCTGGTGACGATGGTGATCGCCGGCGTCGTCCCCGTGATGTCGTTCGTGCTGGAGAAGAAGATCCACGGCGAGGCCGAGGCGAAGCTCGCCGCGCTCGAGGCGCGCTACCTGTCCTGAGGGCCGGGCACCCCCGCGGTGCGCCGCGGTCCCCTGGTTCAATGCGAGCGTGAACGCGCACGCCTTCGACTCCATCACCGCAGACCGGCTCCGCGAGAACGGCAGCCTCAAGTGGACCGCCTTTCCCGGCACCATCGGGGCCTGGGTCGCCGAGGCGGACTTCCCGGTCGCTCCCCCGATCAGCGCCGCGCTGCACGACGCCGTGGACCGCGGCCTGCTGGGCTATCTTCCCCCGGCACTCGTCACCGGCGTGCGCGAGGCGTACGCGTCCTTCGCGGCCGACCGTTACTCGTGGGTGGTGGACCCAGCCCGGGTGCGCCCCGCGTCCGACGTGCTGACGGCGCTGGAGCACACCATCCGGCACTTCTCGCGGGCGGGGTCGCCGGTCATCGTGCCGACGCCGTCGTACATGCCGTTCCACACCCTGCCGCGCGAGCTGGGCCGGGAGATCATCCAGGTGCCGATGGCGCGCGACGCCGCGGGCCGCTACACCTACGACCTGGACGCGCTGGACGGGGCGTTCGCCGCGGGCGGGCACCTGCTGATCCTGTGCAACCCGCACAACCCGATCGGCCGGGTCCTGGAGCCCGCGGAGATGCTGGCCGTCGCCGAGGTCGTCGACCGCCACGGCGGCCGGGTGTTCTCCGACGAGATCCACGCCCCGCTGGTCCATCCGGGCCGCCGGCACGTGCCGTACGCGTCGCTCGACGAGACGACGGCGGGCCACACCCTCACGGCCACCTCCGCGTCCAAGGCGTGGAACCTGCCCGGCCTCAAGTGCGCGCAGGTCGTGCTGTCGAACGACGCGGACGTGAAGCTGTGGGACGAGGTGGGCGAGCGCATCGAGGAGGGCGCGTCCACGCTGGGCATGCTGGCCAACCAGGTCGCCTACACCGAGGGCCGCGACTGGCTGGACGACGTGGTCGCCTACGTGCAGGGCAACGTGACCCGGCTGGGCGAGCTGCTCGAGGGGTCGGGGATCGGCTACCGGGCGCCCGAGGGCACCTACCTGGCCTGGCTGGACTGCCGCGACCTCGACCTGCCGGGCGGGCCGGGCAGCGCCGCGACGTTCTTCCGGGAGCAGGCCGGCGTCACGCTGGTCGACGGCGCGGACTGCGGCGCGGCGGGCCGCGGCTTCGTGCGGTTCAACGCCGGGCTCCCGCGACCGCTCCTCGAGGAGGCCGCCACCCGCATGCGGGCGGTGCTGGACCGCTGACGCTCCGGGCGGTCACGCCGCCGGCAGCCCCGCGATGCCCGTGCCGGCGTCGGTGGGCTCGCCGCCGCGGCGTCCGCCCGCCATCTCGTCGCGCACCAGCCGGATCCACAGCAGCACGGCGAACCCGCCGAACAGCCACCACTGCAGGGCGTAGAAGATGTTCTGCAGGTTCGCGCCCGAGCCGCCGTCGATGGTCGGGCGCGGGAGCGCGGCGACGCCCCCGTCCTGCGGCGAGCCGGGGCCCTCGGTCGCGACGAGGTAGCCCGTGTAGATGGGCCCGCCCCACTCGTTGACGAGCGCGCTGAGGGCGATGTGCTCGGTCCGGCCGTCCACCACGGCGGCGCTGCCCGCCGTCGACTCGCCCATCTGCAGCCAGCCCGTCAGCGTGGTCTCGCCCTCGGGCAGGACGAGGGCCGCGGCGTCGGCGGGCGTCTCGACCCAGCCCTGGACCACGGCGAGCACCGGGGCGCCGGACAGGTCGGCCCAGGACGCTCCGCCGGTCCCGTCGTCGGTCACCCGGAACGGGGTCAGCACGAGGTAGCCCGTGCGGCCCTCCAGGGCACGGCCGGGAACCAGCAGCGAACCGTCCGGCTCGAACTCGCCCGCCACCCGCACCTCGCGTCCCACGAGCTCGCCCGAGAAGCTCTCCTGGGGGGCCAGCACGTCGCCGAGCCAGGCCGGCCCGGCGGCGACGGCCTCGGCCGCCTCCTGCTGCGCGGCGAGCTCGGCACGCTCGTACGCGCGGTCGAGCTGCCAGGCACCCAGCCGCCCGCAGACCAGCGCGGCCAGCACGAACACGAGCAGCAGCCCGATCATGCGGGGCTGCCGGGCCACCTGGAGGAAGGTGCGGCGCTCGGCGACCACGTCGGCGTCGATCACCCTCGGCTCGGGTGTGCTGGGGGCACTGACAGGCATACCCTCAACGGTAACCGCCGCCGGCACGTACCAGGTACAGATCGGCCCCCTGACCTCTCCGTCTCAAGCGTCACACGGCGCCCCTCTCGCATGTGGGCCCATTCTGCGTTCGAATGAACAGGCAGGCGCTGAACAGGCAGCCACCTGGTACAGATCCCAGGCACCTCGTAGGTAGGAGCGTGAGCGATGACGACCACCGCAGCCCCCGACACGGCCACCGGATGGCGCGCCACCGGTGTCCACGAGCTGGAGCCCGCCGAGCTGAACCGCCTCGACGCCTGGTGGCGGGCGGCGAACTATCTCTCGGTCGGCCAGATCTACCTTCTCGACAACCCACTGCTGCGCGAACCCCTGACGGCGGACCACGTCAAGCCGCGCCTGCTCGGCCACTGGGGCACCACGCCGGGCCTGAACTTCCTGTACGCGCACCTGAACCGCGCCATCAAGGAGCGGCAGCAGCAGACCGTCTACGTCACGGGTCCCGGGCACGGCGGACCGGGCCTGGTGGCCTCGGCCTACCTGGACGGCACCTACTCCGAGGTCTACAGCGACATCACGCAGGACACGGAGGGCGTCCGACGCCTGTTCCGGCAGTTCTCGTTCCCGGGCGGCATCCCCAGCCACGTCGCGCCCGAGACGCCGGGGTCGATCCACGAGGGCGGCGAGCTCGGCTACGCCCTGAGCCACGCGTACGGTGCGGCCTTCGACAACCCGGACCTCCTGGTCGCGGCGGTGGTGGGCGACGGCGAGGCCGAGACGGGCCCGCTGGCCACCTCCTGGCACTCGAACAAGTTCCTCAACCCCGCGCAGGACGGCGTCGTGCTGCCGATCCTGCACCTCAACGGCTACAAGATCGCCAACCCGACGGTCCTGGCGCGCATCCCGCAGGAGGAGCTGCACGACCTCATGGTCGGCTACGGGCACAAGCCCTACTTCTTCGACGGCGGTTACGACCAGGAGGAGTCGCCGCTCGACGTGCACCGCCGGTTCGCGACCCTGCTCGACGAGGTGCTCGACGAGATCGCCGCGATCAAGGAACGCGCGCGGCAGGGCGACGTCAGCCGCCCCACCTGGCCCATGATCGTGTTCCGTACCCCCAAGGGCTGGAGCGGCCCGGCGGAGATCGACGGCAAGAAGACGACGGGCTCGTGGCGCGCGCACCAGGTGCCGCTCGCGAACGCCCGGGACACCCCGGAGCACCTCCAGGTGCTGGAGACCTGGCTGCGGTCCTACCGGCCCGAGGAGCTGTTCGACGACGACGGCCGCGTGCTGCCCGAGATCGGTGCGCTGGCGCCCGACGGCATCCTGCGGATGAGCGCCAACCCGCACGCGAACGGCGGCCTGCTGCTCAAGGACCTCCGGCTGCCGGACTTCCGCGACTACGCCGTGGACGTGCCGACGCCCGGCGGGTCGAAGGCCGAGGCGCCGCGCGTGCTGGGCCAGTGGCTCACCGACGTCATCCGGCTCAACCCGGACAACTTCCGGATCTTCGGCCCGGACGAGACGGCGTCGAACCGGCTCCAGGCCGTGTACGACGTGACGGACAAGCAGTGGAACGCCGAGTACATCGGCCCCGAGGTGGACGAGCACATGGCCCGCGCGGGCCGCGTCATGGAGATGCTGAGCGAGCACCAGGTGCAGGGCTGGCTGGAGGGCTACCTGCTGACCGGCCGGCACGGGCTCCTGACCAGCTACGAGGCCTTCATCCACATCGTCGACTCGATGTTCAACCAGCACGCCAAGTGGCTCAAGGTCACCAACGACATCCCGTGGCGGCGGCCCATCGCCTCGCTGAACTACCTGCTGTCCAGCCACGTGTGGCGGCAGGACCACAACGGGTTCAGCCACCAGGACCCCGGGTTCATCGACCACGTCGTGAACAAGAAGGCGGAGATCGTGCGGGTCTACCTCCCGCCGGACGCCAACACGCTGCTGTCCACCTACGACCACTGCCTGCGCAGCCGGCAGTACGTCAACGTGGTGGTGGCGGGCAAGCAGCCCGCACCCAACTTCCTGGACATGCCCACCGCAGTCGAGCACTGCACGCGCGGGCTCGGCATCTGGGAGTGGGCGGGCAGCGAGGTCGAGGGCGAGAAGCCCGACGTCGTCCTCGGCTGCGCGGGCGACGTGCCCACGCTGGAGGTGCTCGCCGCGGCCGACATCCTGCGCCGCGAGCTGCCGGACCTCAAGGTGCGCGTGGTCAACGTCGTGGACCTCATGCGGCTGCAGGACGCCAAGGAGCACCCGCACGGGCTGACCGACTCGGAGTTCGACGGCCTGTTCACCACCGACCGGCCGATCATCTTCGCGTACCACGGCTATCCGTGGCTCATCCACCGCCTCACGTACCGCCGCACGGGCCACCCCAACATCCACGTGCGCGGCTACAAGGAGGAGGGCACCACGACCACGCCGTTCGACATGGTCATGCTCAACGACCTGGACCGGTACCACCTGGTGATCGATGTCATCGACCGCGTGCCGTCGCTCGGCAGCGCCCACGCCGGTCTGCGCCAGCGCATGCAGGACGCGCGGCTTCGTGCGCGTGCGTGGACCCGCGAGCACGGCGACGACATCCCGGAGGTGCGCGACTGGGTGTGGCCGGACGCGCAGGACCAGTCCGACAACGGGCAGGTAGACGCTACGCTCGGCACCGGTGGAGACAACGAGTAGCAGCAAATCCCACGAAGTGAACACGGAGCAGCACGTGACCGGCGCAACCCGCAGCATCGTCATCGCGAGCCCGGAGGGCGAGAGCGGAAAGTCGACGGTCGCGCTCGGCGTGCTCGACCTGCTGGTCCGCAAGGGCCAGCGGGTCGGGGTCTACCGGCCCGTCTCGCGCGCGACCTCCGACCGGGAGGACGAGCGGGACCACGTCCTGGAGCTCCTCCTGGAGCACGACGGCGTCGACATCCCCTACGACGACGCCGTCGGCGTGACCTACGCCGACCTGCACACCGACCCCGAGGCGGCGCTGAGCCGCATCGTGTCCCGGTACCACGACCTGGCGGCGCGCTGCGACTCGGTGGTGGTGCTCGGCACCGACTACACCGACGTCGCCGGGCCCACCGAGCTGTCGTTCAACGCCCGCATCGCCGCGAATCTGGGTGCCCCGGTGCTGCTGGTCGTCGCGGGCCGCGAGCGCACCCCGGACGGCGTGCGGGCGCTGGTGGACGTGAGCCTGGCCGAGCTGGCCGCGCACCACGCCCAGGCGGTCGGCCTGGTGGTCAACCGCGCGGACACGCACAGCGCGCGGGAGGTGCGGGCCGTGCTCGCCGAGGCGCAGCCGGACCTTCCGGTGTGGACCATCCCCGAGGAGCCGTTCCTGCAGGCCCCGACGGTGGGCCAGCTCCTGGAGGCGGTGGACGGCAAGCTCGTCCTGGGCGACCCGGAGCTGCTGGGCCGCGAGGCGCTCGACGTGCAGGTGGGGGCCATGAGCTTCGAGCACCTGCTGGAGCGGCTGATCGACGGCGCGGTCGTCATCACGCCGGGCGACCGCACGGACCTGCTGATCGGCCTGCTCGCGACGCACATGACCCCGTCGTTCCCGTCCCTGGCGGGGATCGTGCTGAACGGCGGGTTCTACCCGGAGGGCCGCCCGGCGCAGCTCCTGGAGGCGATGCGTCCCAAGCTGCCGATCATCACCACCGACCTGGGGACCTACCGGACGGCGCGGGCCGCCGCGACGACCCGCGGCAGGGTGGACAAGGAGTCGGTGCGCAAGGTGGAGACCGCCCGGGCGCTGTTCGAGCGGAACGTCGACTCCACCGCGCTGGCCGCCCGCCTCGACCTGCCGCGGCCGCAGGTGGTCACGCCGCTCATGTTCGAGTACCAGCTCATCGAGCGGGCCCGTGCCGACCGGCGGCACATCGTGCTCCCGGAGGGCTCCGACGACCGCATCCTGCGCGCGGCCTCCACGGTGCTGGCGCGGCAGATCGCGGACCTGACGATCCTCGGCGACGAGGAGCCGATCCGGGCGCGCGCCGCCGAGCTCGGCCTGGACATCGAGGCCGCGCGGGTGCTGTCGCCGCACGACCCCGAGCACGTCGAGAAGTTCTCCGCGGAGTACGCCCGGCTGCGCGCCCACAAGGGCATGACGGTCGAGCGGGCGCGCGAGATCGTCACCGACGTCTCCTACTTCGGCACGATGATGGTGCACCTCGGGCTCGCCGACGGCATGGTCTCCGGCGCGGCCCACTCGACGGCGCACACGATCCGGCCGTCGTTCGAGATCATCAAGACCAGGCCGGGTACGTCGTCGGTCTCCTCGGTGTTCTTCATGTGCCTGGAGGACCGCGTGCTCGTGTACGGCGACTGCGCCGTCATCCCGGACCCGACGTCGCAGGAGCTCGCCGACATCGCCATCTCCTCGGCGGCCACCGCCCGCCAGTTCGGCGTGGACCCGCGGATCGCGATGCTGTCCTACTCCACGGGCGAGTCGGGCACGGGCGCCGACGTGGACAAGGTCCGCACCGCCACGGGCCTGGTGCGCGAGCGCACGCCCGAGCTGGAGGTCGAGGGCCCCATCCAGTACGACGCCGCCGTGGACGCCTCGGTCGCCGCGTCCAAGCTGCCCGGGTCCGACGTCGCCGGGCGCGC
The DNA here is from genome assembly GCF_049532985.1 of Promicromonospora sp. MS192. Lineage (GTDB taxonomy): Bacteria > Actinomycetota > Actinomycetes > Actinomycetales > Cellulomonadaceae > Promicromonospora. The sequence continues at coordinate 4,068,819 of NZ_CP186693.1, forward strand.
CACCGTGTTCGTCTTCCCCGACCTGAACACCGGCAACAACACGTACAAGGCGGTGCAGCGCTCGGCGGGCGCCGTCGCCGTCGGCCCGGTGCTGCAGGGCCTGAACAAGCCGGTCAACGACCTGTCGCGCGGGGCGCTGGTGCAGGACATCGTGAACACCGTGGCGATCACCGCCATCCAGGCCCAGACCGAGGAGCCCACCGCATGAGCAGTTCCGCACCCGACCGGCGCACCGTCCTGGTGCTCAACTCCGGGTCCTCGTCGCTCAAGTACCAGCTCGTCGACCCCGACTCGGGCGAGGCCGTGGCAGGCGGCATCGTGGACCGGATCGGCCAGTCGTCGGGCACGGTCAAGCACGAGACGGGCGGCGAGAAGGTCGTGCGCGACCTGGCGGTGCCGGACCACGGCGAGGCACTGCGGGTGGTCGCCGGCATGTTCGACGAGGTGGGGCCAGCACTGGCCGACGCGGGGATCATCGCCGTGGGCCACCGGGTGGTGCACGGCGGCGAGATCTTCTCCGCCCCCACGCTGGTAGACGACGACGTCGTGGCCGGCATCCGCGACCTGATCCCCCTGGCGCCGTTGCACAACCCCGCGAACGTGACCGGGATCGAGGTGGCGCGCGAGCTGTTGCACGTGCCGCACGTCGCGGTGTTCGACACGGCGTTCTTCGCGTCGCTCCCGGCCGCCGCCTCGACGTACGCGCTGGACCGCAAGGTCGCGGCCGAGCACGGCGTGCGGCGGTACGGCTTCCACGGCACGTCGCACCAGTTCGTGTCGGCGGCGGTGGCGTCGCACCCTGCGGTGACGGCCAAGCTGGCGGCCGAGGGGCGCGGACCCGAGACGCTGCGGCAGGTGGTGCTGCACCTGGGCAACGGAGCGTCGGCGTCGGCCATCCTGGGCGGCCGGCCGCTCGACACCTCGATGGGCCTCACGCCGCTCGAAGGGCTGGTCATGGGCACCCGCTCGGGCGACATCGACCCGGGCGTCGTCTTCCACCTCGTACGTGGCGGCATGTCCGGGGACGACGTGGACACCCTGCTCAACAAGAAGTCGGGCGTGCTCGGGCTGTCCGGCGTGAGCGACATGCGTGAGCTGCGCCGGCTCGTGGCGGCCGGTGACCTCGACGCGCGGCTGGCACGCGACGTCTACCTCCACCGGCTGCGCAAGTACGTGGGGGCCTACGCGGCGGTGCTCGGCGGGATCGACGTGCTCACGTTCACCGCCGGCGTGGGCGAGAACGACCACACCGTCCGGTCGGGGGTGGTGCGGGACCTGAAGTTCCTGGGGCTGACGATCGACCCGGCGGCCAACGAGTCGGCGTCGGACGAGGCGCGGGTGATCTCGGCCGGATCGGGTGCGGAGGCGCCGCTGGTGATGGTGGTGCCGACCAACGAGGAGCTGGCGATCGCGCGGTTCGCGGCGGCGCTGGTCGAGGGCTGACGCCCCGGCTGATCGGCTGGGCCACGAACAGCGTTAGCCTCGCCCCGTGACCCTCTACATCGACCCGCCCGCCTGGCCCGCCCACGGGACCCTGTTCTCCCACCTGGTCTCGGACGGGTCGCTGCGTGAGCTCCGCCTCTTCGCGCGGGCGGCCGAGGTACCGGACCGTGCCCTCGACCTCGACCACTACGACGTCCCGGCGGCGCGGTACGACGACCTGGTCGCTGCCGGTGCGGTGCCCGTCGAGGGCGGCGACCTGGCCCGGCGGCTGGCATCCTCGGGCCTGCGGGTCTCGGGCGCCGAGCGCGGTCGCGCCAAGCGGGCGGCGCTCCTGACCCGGTGGGACGGGCTGTGGGCCGACCCGAGCCTGGCCCGCGCGGCGGGCGAGAACCTGGTGGACCGCTGGCGCGAGCCGCACCGTGTCTACCACTCGACACTGCACCTGGCCGTGGCGCTCGACGCCCTGGACCAGATCGCGCCCGCCCACGGCGTCGCCGAGCGCGACCTCTGGCGCGCCCGCCTCGCCCTGTGGTTCCACGACGCGGTGCACGACGGAGGCCGGGGTCCCCGCGAGGTACCGCAGCGCAGCGAGGACACCTCGCGGGGTGAGGGCGGAATCGCCCGGCAGGACGAGGAACGGTCCGCGGACCTGGTGGCCGAGCTGCTCGGCCCGCTCGCGGGCACCGGTGTCTCGGCCGACGACGTCGACGAGGTCGCCCGGCTCGTCATGGTCACGGCGGACCACGACCCGGCGCCCGACGACGCCGTCGGAGGCCTGGTCAGCGACGCCGACCTGGCCGTGCTGGGCGGCAGCCCCGCGGTCTACGCGCGCTACACCCACCAGGTCCGCGCGGAGTACTGCGACGTACCCGACCCGCTGTTCCGCGCCGGCCGGTCCCAGGTGCTCAGCACCCTCCTGGCGGACGGCCACCTCTTCCGCACCGCTGCGGGCGCCGCCCGCTGGGAGGACGCCGCCGCGGCCAACCTGCGCTCCGAGCTGGCCCTGCTGGCCGCCTGAGGGTGGTCGGCACGATGTCAGGTGATCGGCACCTCGGGCGGCCGATCACCTGACATCGTGCCGACCAGCCGCAGGGCGCGCGCTCTGGGCCCGCTCCGGACGCGGTAGCGTTCGCGGCGTGAGTCCACTCAAGGTCGCCGGCCTGGTCGCCGGGGTGCTGGCCGTCGCCTTCACCGTCCCCGTCGTCGCAGTTCAGGCCACCGGCCACGCCCGGGTGCGCAACGACGCGAGCGAGATCGAGAAGGCGGACGCCGTCATCGTGCTCGGCGCCGGCCTCCGCTCCGACGGCACGCCGTCCACCTACCTGCGGCGTCGTGTCGAGGGCGGGGCCGAGCTCTACCGCGCGGGCGTGGCACCCACCGTGATCCTGAGCGGCGACGCGCACGACAACCCGGACGGCACTCGGTACGACGAGCCCGGTTCGATGCGCGCCTGGCTCCTGGACAACGACCTCGGCGTGCCCGACGACGCGATCGTGCTGGACCGCGAGGGCTTCAACACGACGGCGACGTGCCGACGGGCGCACGACCTGTTCGGGGTGCGCACCGCAGTCGTCGTCACGCAGGACTACCACCTGCGCCGCACCCTCTACTCCTGCGTCGAGGCCGGGCTGGACGCCGTCGGGGTGGGCGTGAGCGCCGCGAGCGTGCAGCCGGCGCAGTGGGCCTGGTGGCACGTGCGTGAGCTGCCCGCGAGCTGGAAGGCCGCGGTCCGCTCCCTGGGCCGACGCCGCCCCCGCTGACAGGTCAGCGCTTCTTCGGCGTGACCCACAGGTGGATGGTGCCCTCGACCACGACCGTCCCGTCCGCGAGCACACCGCGTACCCGCACCGGCAGGTCCTTGTCGTCGCCGTCCCACTGCGCCTGGTCGGTCTCGGCGATGCACGTGACGTCGCCGGTCGACTTCGCGAGGTAGGAGACCTCCATACCCTTGGGCAGCCACCGCTTGTCGTCGGGCACCGTGGCCTCGGCGAGCGAGCCCATCGCCATCTCCAGCCCGTTGCAGACCGCGATCGCGTGCACCGTGCCGATGTGGTTGCGGTTGCGCCACCGGTTCGGGACCACCACCTCGCCGTAGTTCGGCCGCATGTCCACCACGCGCGGGGCGATGGTGCCGAAGTACGGGGCCTTGAGACCGTAGGCCAGGCTGAAGATCCGCTTGCCGAGGAGCCCGCCGACCAGCGGCAGCGAGTTCGCGGTCTTCCAGAAGGCGGCCAGCTGCGTCGTCATGCGGACGAGCGTACCGGTGAAGACCGTTCACTCACCCCATGCGCAGCTTGCGCATCGCGGTCAGGGCCGTCGTGAGCACCCGGCTCGGCGTGTCCCCGCCGAGCCCGTACAGGGCGTCGAGCGTCGCGCCGAACCGGACGCCGCGCGCCGTCACCACGGTCTGCTGCCGCGTGAGCCCGTCGATCGACGCCGCCCCGTGCCGGCCGCCCAGCCCGGACGCCTTCCAGCCACCGATCGGCGCCGCCACGGAGCCCCACGTCATCGTGTACCCGTCGTTGACCGCCACCGACCCGCACTCGATGCGCTCCGCCAGACGACGCGCCCGGCCGACGTCGCGGGACCACACGGCCGCGTGCAGGCCGTACTCGGTGTCGTTCATGACCGTGACCGCGTCCTCGTCGCAGTCGACACGCGTGATCGTGACGACGGGCCCGAACGTCTCCTCCCGCGCGACCGTCGCCTGCGCGGGAACGTCGTCGAGCACGGTCGGGGCGTAGAAGTAGGGGCCGACGTCGGCGCGGTGCACCCCGCCGGCGAGCACCCGCGCTCCGCGGGCCAGCGCGTCGTCGACGTGGGCGGTCACCTTGTCGAGCTGCGCGGCCGACGTCAGCGAGCCGACGTCCGCGGTGTAGTCGAGGGCCGGTCCGAGCCGCAAATTCCGCACGGCACGCACGAACTTCGCGACGAACTCGTCGGCGATCGCCTCGTGCACCACGAGGCGTTCGACGGACACGCACAGCTGACCCGCGTTCGAGAAGCAGGCCCGCACAATGCCCGGCACCACGGTGTCGATGTCGACGTCGTCGGCCACGTACAGGGCGTTCTTGCCACCCAGCTCCAGCGTGGCGCCGATGAGGCGCTCGCCCGCCCGCGCCGCGACCTTGCGCCCCGTGGCCGTCGAGCCCGTGAACGCGATGTGGTCGACGTGCTCGATCAGCTCCTCGCCGACCTCGCGACCGCCCGCGACCACCTGGAACAGCCCCGCGGGCAGCCCGGCGTCGTCCAGCGCCTCCGCCGCCCAGAGCGCGGTGAGCGTGGCCTGGGGATCCGGCTTGAGCACCACCGCGTTGCCGGCCAGGAGCGCGGGCAGCGCCTCCGCGAGCGCGAGCACCAGCGGGTAGTTCCACGGCGCGATCGCGCCGACCACGCCGACGGGCCTCCGGTGCACGCGGGCGCCCGCGAGCAGGGGGATCATGCCGCCGGCGCGCCGTGCGGCCAGGTACCGCTCGCCGCGCACGGCGTAGTGCCGGGCGACCTGGGCGACGTCCGCGACCTCCTCGAAGGCAGCGCGGCGGGCCTTGCCCGTCTCGAGCTGGACGAGGTCGAGGGCCTCGGACTGGCGCTCCAGGACGATCCGTCCGAGCCGCTGGAGCACCCCGGCACGCTCGCGGACCGGGCGGCGTGCCCAGCCCCGCTGCGCGACGCGCGCCCGGACGACGGACGCCGCGACGTCCTCGGCCGAGGAGACCGGGAACGTCACGAGCGGCGCACCCGTGAACGGGCACATGGACCGGTGCGTGCCGGATCCCTCGGAGGTGGCGATCCGAGCCACGAGGGGGGCCATCACCCCGGGCTCGAGGACGAAGGTCCCCTGCGGGTGCTCCGGGTCGAGCACGCCGCCGACCGCACCACTAGCCGCTGCTTCGGCTGCTGCGTCGTCGATCATGGCGGCCACCCTACGCGCAAAACCCTGCACCACGTATTGATAGGTGTGTGAAACTGACTTTCAGAGCGGTTGATCCCGGTGAGTGCAACCGCGCGCCGATCCGCACTGCGAAATCAGCGGGGTTCGACCCATCGGCCCAGCACCGTGCACTCCTGGTCGGCGTAGCCCAGGCGCTCGTAGAAGCCCAGCACACCGGTGTTGGTGGTCCGCACCATGAGCTGGATCTTGCGTGCCCCTCGTGCGACCAGCCACGCCTCGGCGGCCACCACGGCCGCCCGGCCCAGACCCGATCCCTGCAGGTCAGGAGCCACCGCCACGTAGTACAGCCAGCCCCGGTGACCGTCGTGCCCCGCCATCGCGGAGGCGACCACGCGGCCGCCCGCCCGTGCGATCAGGACGGTGGACGCGGCACCGGCCCGGGCCTCCGCGATGTCGACGTGCGGGTCGTTCCAGGGCCGGGTCAGCCCGCAGGCCTGCCACAGCTCGACGACCTGGTCGACGTCGGCATCGGTGATCTCGACGAACTCGCCGTCGGCAGCGGGGGCCGCGGCGAGGACGGGCGCGAGCCGCTCGCCGTCGGACACGGTGCTCATCGTGGCTGGTAGGGCGACACGACGACCTCGACCCGCTGGAACTCCTTGAGGTCGGAGTAGCCGGTCGTGGCCATGGCCCGGCGCAGGGCGCCGACCAGGTTCAGGGTGCCGTCGGCCTGCTTGCCCGGCCCGAAGAGGATCTCCTCCAGCGTGCCGACCGTGCCCACCTCGACGCGCTCACCGCGCGGGAGCTGCGGGTGGTGCGCCTCGGGACCCCAGTGGAAGCCCTTGCCCGGCGCCTCCGCGGCGCGGGCGAGCGCGGCACCGAGCATGACGGCGTCCGCACCGCAGGCCACGGCCTTGACGATGTCGCCCGAGTGGCCCACCCCGCCGTCGGCGATGACGTGCACGTACCGGCCGCCCGACTCGTCGAGGTAGTCGCGGCGCGCCGCGGCCACGTCGGCCACCGAGGTGGCCATGGGCGCGTGGATGCCGAGACTGACGCGCGTCGTGTGCGCGGCGCCACCGCCGAACCCGACGAGCACGCCGGCCGCACCGGTGCGCATCAGGTGCAGGGCGGCCGTGTACGTCGACGCACCACCGACGACGACGGGCACGTCCAGCTCGTAGATGAACCGCTTCAGGTTGAGCGGCTCGGCGTTGCCCGACACGTGCTCGGCCGAGACCGTGGTGCCGCGGATGACGAACAGGTCGACGCCGGCGTCGACCACCGTCTTGTAGAACTCCTGCGTGCGCTGCGGGGTGAGCGCGCCGGCGACGGTGACGCCGGCGGACCGGATCTCCTTGAGCCGCTGCGTGATCAGCTCGGGCTTGATGGGCTCGGCGTAGATCTCCTGCATCCGGTGCGTCGCCTCGCCGGCCGGCAGGGCGGCGATCTCGGCCAGCAGCGGCTCGGGCGACTCGTACCGGGTCCACAGACCCTCCAGGTCGAGCACGCCGAGACCACCGAACCGGCCCAGCGCGACGGCGCTGTCCGGGGTCATCACGGAGTCCATCGGCGCCGCCACGATCGGCAGGTCGAAGTGGTAGGCGTCGATCTGCCAGCCGACCGAGACGTCCTTCGGGTCGCGCGTGCGCCGGGACGGCACCACCGCGATGTCGTCGAAGGAATAGGCGCGCCGCCCGCGCTTGCCGCGTCCGATCTCGATCTCGTTGCTCACCCGCCAAGCCTACCTATCGCCGGTGACACGGCGCGCAGTGGTCCGTGATGTGCGCGGGTGTCGTGAGCCGCGGTGTCAGTGAGCGGTGGCAAGGTTCTCCGTGGACGCACCAGGGATGCGGGCGCGGCTGGACGAGTGTGGCCCGGAAACCCGGGACGAGCAGGGAGGACACCATGAACGAGACCTGGATCGACAGGCCGCTGCTGGGCTTCGACACCGAGACCACGGGCGTGGACGTCACGGGCGACCGGATCGTCACCGCGGCTCTCGTGCTGCGCAGGCCCGGGGTGGGCACCGACGTCCGCACCTGGCTGATCGATCCGGGTGTCGAGATCCCGCAGGAGGCCGCTGCCATCCACGGCATCTCGACGGAGCATGCCCGGGCCCACGGCGTCCGGCCGCTGGAGGCGCTGGAGGAGATCGCCGCCCAGCTCGCCGAGCACCTGGCCGACGGTGTGCCCGTCGTGGCCTACAACGCGGCGTTCGACCTCTCGCTGCTCGACGCGGAGCTCGTGCGCCACGGGCTCAAGACCCTCCCCCAGCGCCTGGGACACCCGGTGGAGCCGGTCGTGGACCCGCTGGTCATCGACCGGTGGCTCGACCGTTACCGCCCGGGCAAGCGCCGCCTGGGCGACCTTTCGCAGTGGTACGGCGTGGTCTCCGACGGCGACCTGCACACCGCCGAGGTCGACGTGCTCGCGACGCTGGACGTCCTGGAGGCGCTGGCACGCCGGTTCCCCCAGCTGGGCCGCATGTCACTGGCCGACCTGCACCGGCAGCAGATCGGCGCGCACCGGCAGTGGGCCGTGAGCTTCAACGAGTGGCGCCGCGAGCAGGGGCTGGAGGGCCCTGGCGCGTCCGGGGCATGGCCGGTGCAGCACGCCTCAGGCGTCTGACCGGCCGGCCCGGACGCACCGGAGACAGGGTTCAGCGCTGGTAGACGGCGTCGACCTCCACCTCGACCAGCCATCCGTCCACCGGAAGGTTCTCGACCTCCAGCGCGAAGCGGGACGGACGGGCGTCGTTGACCACCATCGGCTCGGTCGTCGCCGAGCCGAGCTGGACGTCGAGCACCTCGCCGGTGGCCAGGTTCGTGTTGGCGAAGAACTGCCGGTAGGCCCGGTTCCAGCCGGCGAAGTCCATCTGCTCCTCACCGTCGGGGTTCTGCAGGAAGACCCGCATGGAGACGACGTCGTCGTACCCGAGCCCCGCCCGCTCGAGGTTCTCGCCGATGCGGGTGAGCGCGTTGATGCCCTGGGCCTCGGTGAGGGTCACGCCGTCGGGCAGCTCGCCGCCCGGGAAGACGTCGGTCGGGATGTAGCGCTCCTCCGGCGAGGCGCCCGGCGCCGTGTTGCGCGCGGCGGGCCCGAGCCCCGAGGACTTGTACCAGGAGACGTGCTTGCCGATGGCCACGCCGTCGGCGATGAGCGGGGTGTCCCCGGTGACGAACGAGTGGGCCCGGTGCGGATCGGGCCGGAAGACGTGCGCGGCGGCGAAGGCGGTGCCGGGCACGGCGACCGCCGCGGTCACGGCGACGGCAACGGCGAGCTTCGTGCGGTTCCTCATGGACGCTCCTCCAGCTTTCCGGCCGGGCGCCAGGACGGCGTCCGGTACAGCCACCCAGCGTCCGGCGCCAGGTGGCGCGTGACGCTAGCCATCGGGCGTTACCGACGAATGACCGTCCTGGGTCGGCTCGGGAAAGGCTCGGACGCCGCGCCCGAATCGTTCCTGCACAGACGCTGACCTGCGGCGGGACCCCGAAACCACATGGTTACGCCGTGCAACTGCACAGAAACGGTGGCGACTCCCGGCGGTGACCGACGCTCTCTAGCGTCCGGCACGGTGCTGACGGCGGCTCCCGGCTTCCCGGCCGAGTTCCGCAGCGCGTCAGGCCTGTCGACACGAGAGGTAGGGACCGTGGTCACCGAGAAGAGCACCCCAGGAGTCTCCCGCCGCAACTTCCTCCAGGCCGTCGGCGCGGGGTCCAGCGCCGGCGTCATGTTCGCGACGATGGGCGCCATGGGCCTGGCCCCGACCGCTGCCGCCCAGCCGAGGGCGCAGTCCTGGACTCCCCCGCAGGGCAGCGACTTCACGCTCACCGGCCGCTCCGCGAAGAAGGTGGTCGTCGTCGGCGCCGGACCCGCGGGCCTCACCACGGCGTACGAGCTGCAGAAGGCCGGCTACCAGGTCACGGTGCTGGAGGCCCGGCACCGGCCGGGCGGGCGCACCCTCACCATCCGTGGTGGCGACTCCGAGACCGACCTGAACGGTGTCACGCAGACCGCCCGGTTCGCCGACGGCATCTACCTCAACGCCGGCGCGGCCCGCATCGCGCAGTGGATGGTCACGATGGACTACCTGCGCGAGCTGGGCGTGCCGTACGAGGTCTTCACCAACGCGAACGCCGACGCCTACATCTACAACGAACGATCCGGCGCGACGCCCGGCAACCCGGTCCGCTACCGCACCGCCAAGGCCGACGTCTTCGGCTACACCTCCGAGCTGCTGCACCACGCCACCGACCAGGGCGCCCTGGACCAGCGCCTGACCGAGGAGGACAAGGAGAACCTGCGCACCTTCCTGCGCAGCTGGGGTTCGCTCGGTTCGGACGGCACCTACGCCGGCGGGAGCAACCGTGGCTTCGAGGTCTACCCGTCGGCGTGGAACGAGCACGGCACACCGCTGCCGGGCCCCGGGACCGTCGCCGAGGTGCTGGCCTCGAAGGTGGGCCAGTACTTCCCGTTCGAGATCAACTGGGAGCAGTCGATGCTCATGTTCCAGCCGAAGGGCGGCATGGACACGATCTACCGGTACTTCGTCCGGGCGATCGGCGAGCACAACGTGCGGTTCCACTCCCCTGTCACGGGTGTCGAGAACACCAGCCGCGGAGCCCGGGTCACCTACACCGCACCGAACGGCCGGGAGCGCCAGATCGAGGCGGACTTCGTGGTCGCCGCGGCACCGGCCGGCCTGATGCGACGCTGGACCACCAACTGGGGTCCGGAGGTCGACGCGGCGCTCGGTGAGTTCGCCGTGGGCACCCCGGCCGGCAAGATCGGCCTGCAGTACCGGTCCCGGTTCTGGGAGGACGACCACCGGATCTTCGGCGGGATCACCGAGACCGACATGGACCTCGCCCACCTCTGGTACCCGTCCTACGGGTACGGCGAGCGCAAGGGGCTGATCGTCGGCTACTACAACACCGGCGCGAACGCACGCACCTACGCCGACATGACCCCACGTCAGCGCGAGCTGCGAGCCGTCGAGCAGGGCGTGAAGATCCACGGGGAGAAGTACCGCACCGAGCTGGACACCTCCTTCTCGATCGCCTGGCACAAGGTGCCCTACATCGAAGGGGCCTGGGCGTTCCCGAACACCACGTCGGCCGGCTTCCGCCTGCTGCAGCAGGGGGCGGGGAACGTGTACTTCGCGGGCGACTGGATGTCCGAGATCTCGGCGTGGCAGCACGGCGCGTTCTGGTCCGCCCGCTACGCGGTGCAGACCCTGCACGCCCGCGTCATGTCGAGCTGACCCGGACCGGGCCCCGCCGAACTCGGACGTCGGCCCCGGGCACGGGCACGGGCACGGACGGCACGAGCACGGGCACGGGCACGGGCACGGGCACGGGCACGGGCACGGGCACGAGCACGAAAAGTGCGCTTCTACCCAGTCATCGGGCCCAGATCCAGTTCGAAATCTGGGCCCGATGACTGGGTAGAAGCGCACTTCGTGGTGCGGCGCTGTGCGGCGCCCCGCTGTGCGACGCAAAGCTGCGCGCCTCGGCTCGCTGCGGCCCGGCCCGGCTCGACTCGCCCCGCTTCGGCTAGCTTCGACTCGCCCCGCTCGGCAAGCTTCGGCCAGCCCCGCTTCGGCTCGGTGCGACGAGCCTGGACTCGGCGCGACGAGCCTCGACACGGCTAGGTGCAAGCCAAGCCCGGCCAGCCGCGCCAGCGACTACCGCTCCGCCGGCACCCGCCCGCTAGAAGCCCGAGTAGTTCGGCGCCTCGACCGTCATCTGCACGTCGTGCGGGTGGCTCTCCTTGAGCGACGCCGACGTGATGCGCACGAACCGGCCGTTGGCCTGCAGCTCGGGCACCGTCCGCGCGCCGGTGTAGAACATCGTCTGGTGCAGACCGCCGATGAGCTGGTGCGCCACGGTGGCCAGCGGGCCCTTGTAGGCGACCTGGCCCTCGATGCCCTCGGGCACGATCTTGTCGTCGCTGGTGACCTCGGCCTGGAAGTACCGGTCCTTCGAGTACGACTTCTTGCCGCGCGAGGACATGGCGCCCATCGAACCCATGCCGCGATAGGTCTTGAACTGCTTGCCGTTGACGAGCACCAGGTCACCCGGCGTCTCCTCGCAGCCCGCGAACAGCGAGCCGAGCATCACGCTGTCGGCTCCGGCCACGAGGGCCTTGCCGATCTCGCCAGAGTGCTTGAGGCCGCCGTCGGCGATCACGGGGACACCCGCGGGCTTGGCCGCGAGCGACGCCTCGTAGACCGCGGTGATCTGCGGGACGCCCACGCCGGTCACGACGCGGGTGGTGCAGATGGAGCCCGGCCCGACGCCGACCTTCACGGCGTCGGCCCCGGCGTCGACGAACGCCTGCGCGCCCTGGCGGGTGGCGACGTTGCCGCCGATCACCTGGACGTCCTTGGTGGCCGGGTCGGTCTTGAGGCGCTTGACCATGTCGATCAGCATGCGGACGTTGCCGTGCGCGGTGTCGGCCACGAGCACGTCCACGCCCGCCTCGATCAGGGCGGTGGCGCGCTGCCACGCGTCGCCGAAGTAGCCGATCGCGGCGCCGACCATGAGGCGGCCCTGGCCGTCCTTGGACGAGTCCGGGAACTGCTCCGACTTGACGAAGTCCTTGACGGTGATGAGCCCCGTGATGCGGCCGTCGGGGTCGATCAGCGGGAGCCGCTCCAGCTTGTGCTTGCGCAGCAGCAGCGTGGCGTCGTCCCGCGAGATGCCCGCCGGGCCCGTGATCAGCGGCTGCGGCGTCATCACCTCGTCCACCTTGGTGGTGGCCCACTCGGCGACGGGCGTGAAGCGCAGGTCACGGTTGGTGACCATGCCGATGAGCTTGTTGTCGGAGTCCACCACCGGGAAGCCGGAGATCCGGAACTGGCCCGCGAGGGTGTCGAGCTCCTCGAGCGTGGCGTCCGGGCCGATGGTGACCGGGTTGGTGATGATGCCGGTCTGCGTCCGCTTCACGAGGTCGACCTGGTAAGCCTGGTCCTCGATGGAGAGGTTGCGGTGCAGCACCCCCAGGCCGCCCTGACGCGCCATGGCGATCGCCATGGCCGACTCGGTGACCGTGTCCATCGCCGCGGAGAGCAGCGGGATCTTGAGCGAGATCTCGCGCGTGAGGCGAGACGTCGTGTCGATGTCCGACGGCGCCAGGTCGGAGTAACCCGGCAGCAGCAGGACGTCGTCATAGGTGAGCCCGAGGAAACCGAACGGGTCGCCCGGCGAGGTCTGGTCCGTCATGCAGCAAGTCTACGGCGGGTGCGCCCGTGGAACCCGGCCGGGTGGTGATGGCCACCCGAGGCGTGCGTCACCTCGCCTTGATGACGGCGAGCACCTCGTGCAGCAGGCCGGTGAACGAGCGCACGCGCTGCACCGTGGGACCGAACGGCAGGTCCGTCGCGGCGGCGTCCGCCCGCAGGCCCACGAAGATCGGCAGCTCGGGGTAGCTCTCGTTGACGGCGTGCACCACGTCGAGGTCCGGCTTGTTCTGCGTGGTGGCCAGCACGACCGCCGTCGGGCGGACCATCGTGACCAGCTCGACCGAGCGGTGCGTGCTGGCGGGGCCCGTGACGATGCGCGCCATCGAGCCCTGCGCGGCCAGCGCCGCCGCCAGTGCGTGCGCCGACAGCGGCACCACCTCGTCGGGGGCGGCGAACACCAGGACGATCTTGCGCATCCGACTCGGGTGGTTGGCCGGCGGGCCGCCCGCCTCCACCATCGCGCGCTCGAACTCCTCCGTGTAGTTGCGCAGCGCCCGCAGGGCGGAGGTCGCGAGCACCACCTCCGGCATCTCACCGGGGCCGGCGAGCACGGTGCGCTCGGACAGCCGCAGCCACGCCGGTTCCACGAGGTCGGTCCACCACGTGGCGGGGTCGCCGTCCGGACCGAGCACGAGGAGGTTGTCGCAGGCGGTACGGCTGTAGGCCAGGGCGGCGTCGACCAGGGCGGACACCCGTCCGGAGGTCGGTGCCGGCGCAGTGGCCGACCGCGGGCCGAGCGCCGGCCCGCCGCCCGTCTGGCGGCCGGCGGGCTCCCCCGTCGCCCCGCCGGGCAGGGCCCGCAGCCGGGCGCGCCGCGGTTCCTGCGCCACGTCCTCGGACGACGCCGGACCGGCGCCGTCGTCGGGGTCGTCCTCCTCGTCCGGTGCTTCCACCGTGCCGACGAAGGTCTCCGCGAACTCGGGCTCGTCGCCGTCCTCGATGTCGTCGCCGGCGCCCTCGACCTGCACGGCGGGCAGCGCCGGGGCGGTCCGGGTGGCGACCTCCAGCTCGGCGTCGCCGGCCTCGACCGCGGCGCGCGCGGCGTCGACGGGCGCGACGCCCTCCAGCGTGAGCCGTCGCATCACCAGCAGCCGGGCGACGTCGTCCGGTGTGTAGCGACGGTGCGAGCCCGCGGTGCGGCCCGACGGGCCGAGCCCGTACCGGCGGTCCCACGTGCGCAGGGTGGCGGGAGCGACCCCGAGGCGCCGGGCCACCGCCGCGACGGCCAGCCCGGGGCTGGATGTACGTGACCCGCCCGGGTTCTGGGCAGGCCGCGAAGAAGTCATGGACTCGATTCTGCCCACCCGGGCCCCTCCGCGCCACTGCGAAATCCGGCGTGCCGCCGATCTCGGTCGAATTCGGTTCACATCCGAACAAACCCGGTCAGCCATGACGCGGTTCCGTCCGACTCGATTCGAACCACATGAAGAGGAATTGCCCCTTGAACAACTTCTGCACAACTTGTAGGTTGTTCGCCATGACGGAGATCTCGAGGCTTCCCGGTCCGGTGATGGAGCTGTGGGAATGGCAGTACCAGGGAGCGTGCCGCGACGCGGACGACACCCTGTTCTTCCACCCCGAGGGCGAGCGGGGTTCGACCCGGCGGCGCCGCGCGGAGGCGGCCAAGGCGATCTGCCGCTCCTGCCCCGTGATGATGCAGTGCCGCGAGCAGTCGCTCCGCGTGCGCGAGCCGTACGGCGTGTGGGGCGGCCTCAGCGAGGACGAGCGCTCCGCGATCCTCGCCGGCAAGTCCGTCTCGGCCTGACCAGGTTCACGCACCAGTTCTCGCACCACCCCTGACCCACTCCTGACCTGGTCTCCGCCTGACCACAGACAGCTGTCCGGCGCGCACTGACGACGAAGCAGAGCACGACGCAACGACAGAGGGCCCCGCACCGATCCGGTGCGGGGCCCTCTGCTTCAAGCAGGGTGCGGGGCTGAGATCAGCCCACGACCACGGCGAGGATGTCACGGGCCGAGAGGACCAGGTAGTCCTCGCCCGCGTACTTGACCTCGGTGCCGCCGTACTTGGAGTAGATCACCTTGTCACCGACGGCGACGTCCAGCGGCACACGGTTGCCGTTGTCGTCGATGCGGCCCTGGCCCACGGCCAGAACCTCGCCCTCCTGGGGCTTCTCCTTCGCGGTGTCCGGGATGACCAGGCCGGAAGCGGTCGTGGTCTCGGCTTCGAGAGCCTTGACGACGATCCGGTCCTCGAGCGGCTTGATGGGGACCGACACGTCGGACCTCCTCTTTCGTGAGCGGATCGAGAGATCTGCATCGTGATGGACTTAAGGGGCTCGAACGTTCGACGGTCCGCCGTCGTCGCGGGTGCCGGCGGGCACGAACGTCTGGGTCCTCCGTCACGGGCCCGTGGACCGGGCTCCGCGGCGGCGAACAACCCCAAATCTAGGTCGGCGCTAGCACTCGGTCAAGGCGAGTGCCAATCGCGTGAGCCTGCTCACCCTCCGGGCCCCAGGCATGCGCCACGCATCCCGGAAACACGCCATCTCTCCGAAAAGGATTCGTCCGGTCCCTCGCCACGACCAGGACAAACGTGGAAAGATCTTCCCATGGATGCGGCGATTCTGAGCAAACTCCTCAGCCCCGACGGCTGGGCCCTGCTTGGCGCCTTGCCGCCC
This sequence comes from Promicromonospora sp. MS192, assembly GCF_049532985.1. GTDB lineage: Bacteria > Actinomycetota > Actinomycetes > Actinomycetales > Cellulomonadaceae > Promicromonospora. Next base: position 4,084,045 of record NZ_CP186693.1, read on the forward strand.
TACGACGAGCGGCAGGCGATGAAGACGGTGACGACCCTGCGCGCCCAGGGCGTGGCGCCCGACCTCGCGGCCGCGGTCGTCACCCAGTCCCGGCTGCGCGCCCGGGCACGGGCCAAGTTCGGCGACTTCGCGGACGGGATGCTCTTCACCGCGGACGGCCTGGAGCAGGCCACGCGGCTCCTCGTCGCCGCGCTGCACGCCCGACGGTACCTCGACGCCGGGCTCACCGCGCTCGCCGACCTGACCTGTGGCATCGGGGCGGACTCCCTCGCCTTCGCCGGGACGGGCCTGCGCGTGGTCGCGACCGACCTGGACGAGTGCACCGCGGCCATCGCCCGCTGGAACCTGCGCCACTTCCCCGAGGCGGACGTCCGGCACGCGGACGGGCTGGGCCTCGACCTGCGTGCGGAGGGCATCGAGGGCGTGTACGCCGACCCGGCGCGCCGGGTCGGCGGCCCGGGCGGGCGCAGCCGTCGCATCTTCGACCCCCGCGCCTACGAACCTCCGCTCGACGCGGTCTGGGCGCTGCGCGAGACCGTGCCTGCCGTCGGCGTGAAGGTCGGGCCGGGCATCGCGCACGAGGGACTGCCCCAGGACGCGGAGACGCAGTGGGTCTCCGTCGACGGCGACGTGGTCGAGGCGGGTCTCTGGTTCGGCCCGCTCGCGCCCGACGGCCCCGGCCGCTCGGCGCTCGTGCTGCGCACGTTCACGGACGACGACGGCAAGGAGCACACGCTCAGCCGCACCGTCCGGGGCGACGACGACGAGCCGGACGTCGGCGCCGTCGGTCAGTACCTCTACGAACCCGACGGCGCCGTGATCCGAGCGGGCCTGGTCGCCCGGGCCGCCGCCGAGCTCGGCGGGCGGCTCGTCGACCCCACCATCGCGTACGTCACCACCGACGACCCCGCCGACCTTCCGTCGGCCCGGCCCACGGAGCCGGCCGGGGCACCCGCACCGATCGCCACCGGGTACCGCGTGCTCGACACCATGCCGTTCGGTCTGAAGCGGCTCAAGTCGTACCTGCGGGACCGGAACGTCGGGCGGCTCACGATCAAGAAACGGGGCACCGCCGTGGTGCCCGAACAGCTTCGCAAGCAGCTCGTGCTCACCGGTACCGAGGAGGCGACGATCGTGCTCACGCGTGTGGCAGGCAACCAACAGGTACTCGTCGTCGATCCCCTGGGAGCCGTATGAGCTCGCCGGCCCGGCTCGGCTTCGGCGAATCCCCGCGGTCCACCGTGGGCCTCGAGTGGGAGATCGGGCTCGTCGAGCCCGGCACCGCGGACCTGGCGCAGTCCGCGCCGCAGGTGCTGGAGGCGCTGGCCCGCGCCGGCGAGCCGCAGCCCGCCGGGACGGGGTTCGCCCCGCAGGTGACCGGGGAGTTCATGAGGAACACGGTCGAGCTGGTCAGCGGCGTCTGCCGCACCGTCGGGCAGGCGGGAGCAGACCTGGAGCACCTGCTCGGCCGTGTGCGGACCGTCACCGACTCCCTGGGCCTGGAGCTCATGGGCGGCGGCACCCACCCGTTCGCGCGGGCGGCCGACCAGCAGGTCGGGGACAAGGAGCGGTACGCCCGGATCATGGACCGCACCGGGATCTGGGGCGCGCAGCTGATCATCTGGGGGCTGCACGTGCACGTGGGCGTGGAGCACCGGGACAAGGCGCTGCCCCTCATGCGGGCGATGCTCACGTACTTCCCGCACCTGCAGGCGCTCTCGGCCGGGTCGCCCTACTGGGCGGGCCGGCACACCGGGTACGCCTCCAACCGGTCGCTGCTGTTCCAGCAGATCCCGAGCTCCGGCCTGCCGGTCGCGTTCGAGCGCTGGGAGGAGCTCGAGGCGTACGCGGGCGACCTGCAGCACGTCGGCGCGGTCGAGGGCTTCCACGAGGTCCACTGGGACGTCCGCCCGTCGCCCGCGCTCGGCACGCTCGAGGTGCGGGTCTGCGACGGTCCCACCAACCTCACCGAGGCGCTCCAGCTGGGCGCGCTCGTGCACTGCCTCGTGGAGCACCTGTCCACGCTGCTGGACCAGGGGCGCCCCCTGCCGGTGCTGCCCCCGTGGTTCGTCGCGGAGAACAAGTTCCGGTCCGCACGCTACGGGCTCGACGCCACGGTGATCCTGGACGCCGAGGGAGACCAGGGACCGGTCACGGACGCGATCGCCAAGCTCCTGGTCGAGCTGGAGCCGGTGGCGCAGCGCCTCGGCTGCGCCACGGAGCTGGCCGGCGTGCGCGACATCCTGCGCACCGGTGCCTCCTACCAGCGTCAGCAGGCGGTGGCGGCCGCCCACGACGGCGATCTCACCGCCGTCGTGGGGGCCATGCTCCGGGAGATGCGGGCCGGCCGGCCGCTCACCGAGGTCAGATGACCTGGGCGGCGTCCTCGAAGGTCAGGCGCGGGGCGCGGGCGCGGGTGGTGTCGGCGCCCTCGGCCGCGCTGACGTTCACGACGAGGAAGCTCTTCCAGCCGCTGCCGGCGAAGAACTCGGCGTCGATCGCGTCGTAGTTCCCGTGCATCGGGCCGGCCGCCAGGCCGGCAGCACGCAGGCCCACGACCAGGTAGCCGGACTGGATCAGCGCGCTGGTGCGTGCCGCCTCCGCGCGGGAGTCGGCGTCGGCAGCGAACATCTCGCGCGCGCCGGGCATGTGCGGGACCAGCACGTCGAGCCGCTCGTGGAAGTCGGTGTCGTACGCCAGCACCAGGGTGACGGGGGCCTTGGCCACGCGCTCCTGGTTGCCCTCCGGCATGCGCTCGACCAGGCGCTGGCGCGCCTCGGGCGTCCGGACGACGAGCATCCGCAGCGGGCTGGTGTTCATCATCGTCGGACCCCACTTGACGAGGTCGTACACCGCGGCGAGCTGCGCGTCCGTCACCTCGGTGTCCGCGAACGTCGTCACGGTGCGCGCGGTGCGGAACAGGCGGTCGGCGGTGGCGTCGTCGATGGCGAGGCCGGCGGCCTCAAGTGTCTCGGTCATGCGGACGACAACAATGATGCCCCGGGCGATAGTTCCGACTTCAACTATGAGCCGCGACACAGAGCGGGCACCACACCAGCCGATCCGCGGTGACCAACTAGGCTGGAGCCCATGGCAGATCCCCTGGTCCTCGGCATCGAGACCTCCTGCGACGAGACCGGCGTCGCGCTGGTCCGCGGAAACGAGCTGCTGGTCGACGTCGTCGCCAGCTCGATGGAGGAGCACGCGCGCTACGGCGGCATCATCCCCGAGGTCGCCAGCCGGGCCCACCTCGAAGCCATGATCCCCACGATCCAGAAGGCGCTGGGCGACGCCGACGTCGACCTGTCCGAGGTGGACGCGGTCGCCGTGACCGCCGGACCGGGCCTCGTCGGGCCGCTCACCATCGGCGCGTCGGCCGCCAAGGCCCTGTCGATCGGCCTGAACAAGCCGCTGTACGGCGTCAACCACGTGATCGGGCACGCCTGCGTGGACCAGCTCGTGGACGGGCCGCTGCCCGAGCGTGCCATGGCGCTCGTGGTCAGCGGTGGCCACAGCTCGCTGCTGCTGGTGGACGACATCGCCACGAACGTGACCGAGCTCGGCTCCACGCTCGACGACGCCGCCGGTGAGGCCTTCGACAAGGTCGGCCGCCTGCTCGGCCTGCCCTACCCGGGCGGCCCGCACATCGACCGCCTGGCCCGCGAGGGCGATCCCACCGCCATCCGCTTCCCCCGTGGCCTCACGGCCGCGAAGGACCAGGCCAAGCACGCCTACGACTTCTCGTTCTCGGGACTCAAGACGGCGGTCGCCCGCTGGGTCGAGGCCCGCACCGACGCCGGTCAGGAGATCCCGGTGCACGACGTCGCGGCGTCGTTCGCCGAGGCCGTGGCCGACGTGCTGACCGCCAAGACCATCGCCGCCTGCCACCGGCACGGCGTCGACACGCTCGTGATCGGCGGCGGGTTCTCCGCCAACAGCCAGCTCCGGGAGATGGCGGCCAAGCGCTGCGCCGAGGCGGGCATCGACCTGCGCATCCCGCCGATCCGCTACTGCACGGACAACGGCGCCATGATCGCGGCGCTGGGCTCCGCCGTCGTGCGTGCCGGGGTGGCGCCGAGCGACCTGGACATCCCGGTCGACTCGTCGATGCCGCTCACGACGATCACCGTCTAGGATCCCCGTCCGGGGCGGCCCGCCGGAGGCTCTACGCTGCCTCCCGTGTCCGTCAGAACGCTGGAGAAGCTGGAGCCCGTCCCCGTCATCGAGACGGCGCGCCGGCTGTGCGAGCGCATCGGCGCGCGGTTCCCCGACCGCGGCATCCACCGGGTGGCGCAGGAGCTCGCCGCCCTGACCGAACAGGTGGCCGACGCCTCCGCCGGTTCCCGCCGGCGCAGCCGCCTCGTCCGGGCCGGGTCCCGCGGCACGATCGTCGTCGTGGTGCTGGTGGCGCTGGTCGCGTTCGGCTTCGCGGTGGAGTCCGCGTTCACGGAGGCACCCGACAACGGCCTGGACTGGCTCCCCCTCATCGAGAGCGCCGTGAACGACATCGTGTTCGTCGCGATCGCCGTCGTCGTGCTGCACTCGCTCCCCGAGCGGGTCCAGCGCACGGACCTCCTGGCCAAGCTGCACCGGCTGCGCTCCCTGGCGCACATCATCGACATGCACCAGCTCACCAAGGAGCCCGAGAGCCTCCGGGACGCGTTCGCGGGCGGCCGTGAGGACTCCGACGCGGACCTCACGCCCGAGCAGGTCGAGTACTACCTGGAGTACTGCACCGAGCTGCTGTCCATCGTGAGCAAGGCAGCGGCGCTGTGCGCCGAGGAGTCGCAGGACGACGTCGTGCTCAACACCGTGTCGACCATCGAGACGCTCACCATGGGCATGTCGCGCAAGGTGTGGCAGAAGATCTTCGTGCTCGGCGAGGAGCGCTCGGCCACCTGACGCCCGACGGCGCCCGGCCTCACGCCCCGGTGGCCACCTCGCGCGCCGGGTCGTTCGACCACTGCGACCACGAGCCCGGGTACAGCGCGGCGTCCACACCAGCCACGGCGAGCGCCGCGACCTCGTGCGCCGCCGTCACGCCCGACCCGCAGTACACGCCCACGGCGGGTCGGGCGACGACGCCGTCCGTCGCACCGCCGGCGTCCCCGTCCCCGACGGTGCCCGTCGACGCCGGGACGCCCAGCGCCCCGAACCGCCGCCGCAGGTCGGCGGTCGACAGGAACCGCCCGTCGGCACGCAGGTTCTCGGTGGTCGGCGCGCTGACCGCACCCGGGACGTGCCCGGCCCGCGGGTCCACGGGCTCCACCTCGCCCCGGTACCGCTCGCCCGCGCGCGCGTCCAGGAGCAGGCCGTCGCCGTCGGCCAGGGCGGCTGCCTCGTCCGCGTCCAGCACCGGCATCCCCCCGGGCCGCACGACGACGTCGCCCGGCTCGGGGGTCACGTCACCCGGTTCGAGGGCGAGGCCCTGCCCGGTCCACGCCGCGAGCCCGCCGTCGAGGATGCGCACGTCCGGGACGCCGAAGTACCGCAGCAGCCACCAGGCCCGGGCCGCCGACGTGCCGCCGACGGAGTCGTAGACGACGACGCGCGCGCCCGCCGAGACACCCCACCGGCGTGCGGCCTGCTGGAACGCGGACGCCGACGGGAGCGGGTGCCGGCCCTCGGCGGGCGACCCGTGGGCGGCCAGCTCGGTCTCCAGGTCCACGTACACCGCGCCCGGGACGTGCCCGGCGCGGTACTGGTCGTGCCCGTCGGTCATGCCGAGCGCCCAGCGCACGTCGAGGAGCACGGGCCGTCCCTCGACGGGGTCCGCGCCCGCACCGACCTGGAGGTCGGCCGCGAGCGTGGCGGCGTCGACCAGGACTCGTTCCCTCACGCCGCGTCCCCCGCCTGGTCGTGCGGGCCGTCGGTGCGGTGGTGGTCGACCGGGGCGTCCGCCGGTGCGGACCCGGCGGCCGACAGGTCGAGGCGCATCGTGTACGCGTCCTTGTCCTCGGGCTGGTAGTAGCGCTTGCGGACGCCGAGGATCTCGAACCCGAAGCTGCGGTACATCTCGATGGCCGCCGCGTTGTCGACCCGCACCTCCAGCAGGACCGCGCCGGCCTTCAGCCGGCGGGACCGCTCGATGAGCGCTGTCATGAGCTGGCGGCCCACGCCGTGCCGCTGCACCGCCGGGTCCACGCCGATGGTCATGATCTGGGTGACGTCGCCGTCGAACCAGAGACCGGCGTAGCCGACCACGGGCTGGTCGCCGGCACGGTCGAGGCGCTCGGGCTCCGCCACGATGTACCAGCGGCCGAGCCCGGCGAGCTCGTCGGCGAGCATCCCGTAGGTCCAGGCACCCCGGCCGAAGAGCTGCCGTTCCAGCTCCAGCACGCGGTCGAAGTCGGCGTTCCGCAGCGGCCGCAGCCGCACCTCGGTGATCACGCGGCACCTCCCTGGGTGGCCTGCCCGAGCGCGGGCGCCGTGCGGCCGGTCGGCTCGTGCACGTCCGGGCGGCGCAGGTAGAGGGGCTCCGACGGCTGCTCCTCGCCCGCGGCCCGCCGCACGAGTGCCAGCCGGGCCAGCACGGTCGCGTCGGGCGTCAGGGGCGCGTCGTCCGCCACCGGCAGGAACTCGGGGTAGAGCATGGCGCCCTCGCCGACCACCACGGGCGGCTCGGACTGCTCGCCGTCCGACGGGGCGAGCTGGGCCTGCGCCACGAACCCGGCCCGGTCGACGTCGGGACCCGCGAGCCGCTCCACCACCGGGACGCCGTGCGGTCCCTCGTGCGCGATCACCCGGTAGCGGGCCCAGTAGACCTCCTTGCGCCGCGCGTCGGACGTCGCGAGGACCTCGGTGCCCGGCCGCAGGCCCAGGTCGCTGACCGCCTGCACGGCCAGCGCGTCGAGACTGGGCACCCCCAGCACGGGAATGCCGAGGGTGAGCGCGAGCGTCCGGGCGGTCACCAGGCCGACCCGCAGGCCCGTGTAGGGCGCGGGTCCCGTGCCCGCGACGACGGCGGTCAGGTCGGCGCGCTCGATCCCCGCGTCCGCCAGGACCTCGGTGATCAGGGGCGCGAGCGACTCGGCGTGCCGGCGGCGCTCGTCCGAGGCACGGGACGCGAGGCGCGTGCCGTCCTCGTCGACGAGCGAGACGGCGACGGCAGCGGAGGTATCGAGAGCGAGAACGGCCACGTCACCAGGGTATTACGCCGACCGGCCGGCACCGCGGCGGCCGGGCCGGTCCGCGCCGGACCGGCCGGCGGCCCGCACGGCGTCCGGCGGCGCGGGGTGCCGGTCACCTGACGGGATACCGATCACGCGTGCAGCGACCGCAGGTCCACGCCGGCCCAGCGCGGGCCGACCGCCCGCAGGGTCGCCGTCCGCACACCGGCCTCCGGGTCCTCGTCCGTGCCGGGCGACGCCGCACCGCGCGGTCGTTCCAGGTCGATCTCCAGCCGGTCCTCCGCGAGCGCCTCCGCCAGGCCGCGACCCCACTCGACGACGGTCACGGACTCGTCGAGCGACGAGTCGAGGTCGAGCGCGTCGAGCTCGCCGAGCCCGCCGAGCCGGTAGGCGTCCACGTGCACGAGCCCGGGCCCGCGCGTGCCGTCCGCGCGCGGCAGCGGCGGATGCTCCCGGGCCACGATGAACGTGGGCGAGGCCACCTGGCCGCGCACGTTCAGCGCGGCCCCGATGCCCTGGGTGAGGGTCGTCTTCCCGGCGCCGAGGTCGCCCGTGAGGATCACGAGGTCACCCGCGCGCAGCAGCCCGGCGAGGGCCGTGCCGAGCGCGCGGGTGGTGGCGGCGTCGGGCAGCTCCAGCGTGACCGCCTCCGACGTCGTGGTGCTGCCCGGTTCACTCACCGGTGGTCTCCTTTCCTGCGGTTCCCGCGTACACGCGGGGGACGCGCGCCCCGAGGCGCGTGACGATCTCGTAGCTGATGGTGCCGGCGGCCTGCGCCCAGTCCTCGGCGTTGGGTGCGCCCGCGCGGGTGAGGCCGTCCGACGCCCCGAACAGGGTGACGACGTCGCCGGCCTGCTCGGGCGCGTAGGGGCCGAGGTCGAGCACGATCTGGTCCATGCACACCCGGCCCGCGACGCGCAGCACCCGCACGGTACCGAGGCCGGCGTCGGGCGCGGCGACGTCGTCCACGCCGCCGCCCACCAGCACCGGGCCGCCCGGGCCGAGCGAGCCACCGGACGCGTGGCGCGGTATGCCGTCACCGTACCCGAGCGGGATCACGCCGAGCACCGTGTCCTGCGTGGTGGTGTAGAAGTGGCCGTAGGAGACGCCGTGGCCCGCGGGGACGCGTTTCACGGTCGCGAGCCGCGCCTCCAGCGTCATCGCCGGACGCAGGCCGTAGTCGCCCGGCGAGCCCAGGTGCGGTACGGGCGAGAGCCCGTAGACGGCGATCCCGGGGCGCACCAGGTCGTAGTGCGACGCGGGGTTGGTGAGCGTCGCGGCGGAGTTGGCGATGTGCCGTACCTCCAGCGGCATCCCGGCCGCCTCGACGGCACGGACCGCGTCGTCGAAGGCATTGGCCTGCTGCTTGACCGACGGGTCGTCGGGTTCGTCCGCGAGCGCGAAGTGCGACATGACGCCCACCACGGTGAGCGCGCCCTCGGCCTGCAGCGCGGCGGCCCGGTCGAGCACGTCGGGCAGGTCGCCGGGCATGATGCCGTTGCGGCCCAGGCCCGTGTCCACCTTGAGGTGCACGCGGGCGCTCCGGCCGGCGGCGCGGGCGCCGTCGGCCACCTCGTCGAGGGCCCACGCGGCGGCGACGGCGACGTCGACGTCGTGACGCACCAGGTCGGCGAAGGGGGCGCCGGGGGCGTAGAGCCAGGTCAGCACCCGGGGACCGGGGCCGACGGCGGCACGGGCCGCGAGCGCCTCGCGGCTCTGCGCCGCACCCAGCCAGGTCGCACCGCCCGCGACCGCCGCGCGGGCGGCGGCGGGGAGCCCGTGCCCGTATGCGTCGGCCTTGACGACGGCCATGACCTGCGCGGCCGAGGCGGTCGCCCGCAGGGCGCGCACGTTGTCGCGGATCGCGTCCAGATCGACGACCGCGCGGGCGGGGTAGGTGGGGGTGGTGCTCATCCCGACGATTCTCGCACCTGTCAGATCCCCCTGTCCGTGTCAGGCTCTCAGGTCGCCCGGTTGACCTGGTCGTCCGACGGGTGCGGCTCGTTCCGACCCGCCGGCGGAGTCCGCCCGGTCCATCCGGTCAGGGTCCTGCGGGACTCGAAGCGGCGGACCCGGCCGGTCAGCGGGTCGGTGAGCTCCAGGGACCGGGCGAGGAGCTGCAGGGGCCGGTCGAAGTCGTCGGGGTCGGTGGCGCGCAGCTCGGGCCAGAACGGGTCGTGCAGGATGGGCAGGCCGAGCGACGCCATGTGCAGCCGGAGCTGGTGGGTCTTGCCGGTGCGGGGTTCGAGGCGGTAGAGACCCAGGCCACGGGCCTCGTCGGCCGCGACGAGGGTCACCACGGACTCGGCGTTGGGCTCGCCGGGGACCTCCTCGGCACGGGTGACACCGCGCCGCTTGACGATGCGGCTGCGCACGGTGCGGGGCCGGCCGGGAGCCACGTCGCCGCCGACCGGGAGCGGGGCGACCGCCTCGTAGACCTTGTGCACCGCACGGCGGGCGAAGGCCTCCTGGTAGGCGCCGCGCACCTCGGGCCGCACGGTGAGGACGAGCACGCCCGCCGTACCGCGGTCGAGCCGGTGGGCGGGCGACAGCTCGGGCAGGTCGAGCGCGGTCCGGAGCCGGACCAGGACGGTCTCGCGCACCCAGCGCCCGCGCGGCATGGTGGCGAGGAAGTGGGGCTTGTCGACGACCAGCAGGTCGTCGTCGCGGTGGAGCACCTCGGGTTGGAACGGGATCGGCGTCTCGTGGGCCGGCGGGTCGCGGTACAGGTAGAGAAATCCCCGCGGCTCGTACGGTGTGGTGGGCTCGACCGGTTCCCCGTGGCCCGTGACGACCTCGCCCAGGGCGGCCTTCTCACGCAGGCGGTCCGCGTCGTCGGCGAAGCGGTCCAGGAGGTAGTCGAGCGCGTACGGGAAGCGGACGACCGTCGCGGCGTCGTGCGGCAGCACGATCCGCGTGGGGTTCAGCCCGTCGCGCACGGGCAGCGGCGGGCGGTGCCGGGCCGGGCCGGGAGTGCGGGTCACCCGGTCACGGTAACCCCGGTGGGCGGCCGGGTGTGCCGGGAGGGTTCCGCGGGCCGGGCGACGGGGGGAGGATGAGCGGGTGACTCTCTACGACATCCCGTTCCGCACGATGGACGGTACCGAGATCTCTCTGGCAGACCACCGGGACGACGTCGTGCTGGTGGTGAACGTGGCCTCGCGGTGCGGCCTGGCACCGCAGTACGAGACCCTCGAGAAGCTGCAGAAGACGTACCAGGACCGTGGCTTCACCGTGCTCGGCTTCCCCAGCAACCAGTTCCTGCAGGAGCTGAGCTCCAACGAGAAGATCGCCGAGTTCTGCTCCATGACCTACGGCGTCACGTTCCCCGTGCTCGACAAGATCCGGCTGAACGGGCGCAACGCGCACCCGCTCTACGTCGAGCTGAAGAAGACCGAGGACGCGACCGGGCACTCGGGCAAGATCCGGTGGAACTTCGAGAAGTTCCTCGTCCTGCCCGGTGGGGACGTGCGCCGGTACGCGCCGAGGACCCTGCCGGACGACCCGGCGATCATCAGCGAGATCGAGGCGCACCTGCCGCGCTGAGGCCCGGGGCCGTCGCCCCGGCGACGGCCCGCGTGCCCCGGCGGGCTGCGTGCTCAGCCGTCGCCCCGCGCGAGCGTGAGCCGCAGCGCGACGGGCGCCACGTCGGACGCGTCGCCGAGCCAGCCGACCCACACCCTGGTCAGGCCAAGCCCCTGGCCCGGGTCGGCCTCCTGGGCGACCAGCCGGTACCTGCGCACGAGCTGCTCGGACGTGCGCTGGCTGACCGTGAGAACGTCGATGACCAGCACGTCGACCCGGTCCAGGCCGAACGCGAGCCAGTCCTGACTCACCCTGAGCGAGAGCGTGTCGAGCGCCGACAGGCGGGACATCACCGCGCTGAATGCTGTCTCTGTCATGCAGCCTTGACGCTCGAGGCGGCCACAGGTCACAGCACTTCGCGAGAATGTTGCACATCACTTTTCGCCCGCTCCGCGCACCCCCGTGCCACGGGGCACGCGTGCCCCTACGCTGAGAGGCATGGACCCCGACCGCTTCCGGCAGGCCACGCCCGAGGACGCCCGCGCGCTCCTCGACGTCGAGCGTGCCGCCGGGATCGCGGCACTGGGTCACATCTTCCCGCCGGGCATGTACCCGTTCCCGGCCGACGAGGTGCTGGCCACGTGGAACGCCGCGCTCACCGAGCCGGGCGTCCGCGTGCTCGTCCTGGACGACGACGCCGAACCCGGCCGGCTGGCCTGCTTCGTCGCCCACGACAGCCGGCTGCTGCGGCACCTGGCCGTGCACCCGTCCCGCTGGGGCACCGGCCTGGCCCGGGCTGCCATGGACGCGGCCGTCGCCCAGATGCAGGACCCCCGGCTCTGGTGCCTCGCCGACAACGACCAGGCCATCGGGTTCTACGAGCACCTCGGCTGGCGCCGCACGGGCCGCACACAGGCCGCGGAGTACCCGCCGTTCCCCGACGAGGTCGAGATGGTGCTGCCGCGGGACTGACGTCCCGGCTACAGCTCGACAGCTACAGCTCGACCAGCCCGGCCCGGTACCCGAGCACCACGGCCTGGGTCCGGTCACGCGCGCCCAGCTTCGCGAGCACGGACGCCACGTGCGTCCGCACGGTCTCGACACCGACCACCAGTGCCGCCGCGATCTCCGCGTTGGTCATGCCCTCGGCCACCAGCGCGAGCACCTCGCGCTCGCGCGGCGTCAGTGCGGGCGCCCCCGCCGTGGCACGCGGACGGGTCCGCACCAGGTCCCGCAGCGCCTGCGGGTAGAGCAGGCTCTGCCCGACGGCGACCGTCCGGACCGCCTGCACCATCTCGTCGGCTCCCGCCCGCTTGAGCAGGAAGCCCGACGCCCCGGCGGTCAGCGCGTCGAGCACGTAGCCGTCGTGCTCGAACGTCGTCACCACGAGGACCCGCGGCGGCTCGGGCAGCCGCAGCACCAGCTCGGTCGCCCGCAGGCCGTCCACGCCCGGCATCCGCACGTCCATGCAGACGACGTCGGGCCGCAACGCGCGCGTCAGCTCGACCGCCCGGGCACCGTCGCCGGCCTCCCCGACCACCTCCAGGTCGGGTTCGGCGTCCAGGATGAGGCGCAGGCCACTGCGGACGAGGGGCTCGTCGTCGGCGACCAGCACCCGCACGGGGGTGTCAGGCATCGGGGTCCCTCCTCGTGGCGGCGTCGGGCACGGCGGACGGGGTGGACACGGCCGGCTCGGCCGGGCCCGGGGCGCCGGTGTCGAGGTGCGGTGCCGGGCGGGCACCGGCCGGCGACGAGGTCCAGGGCAGCGTCGCGCGCAGCACCCAGCGGTCGCCGTCGGGCCCCGCCGTGACCGTGCCCCCGAAGAGCGCCGCACGCTCCCGCACGCCGGCCAGCCCCCGGCCGCCGGACCGCCGGCGGCCCCGGCCCGTGGCGAGCGGGTTCGCCACCTCGATCAGCACGTGGTCTCCGGCCCACCGCACGTCCAGCACCACCGGGCCCGGCGCGCCGTGCCGGTGTGCGTTGGTGAGCGCCTCGGTGACGATGCGCTGGACCGTGCGGCTGAGCAGCCCCGGCAGGTCCGGGGGCAGATCGACCCGGTCTCGGACGTCGAGGCCCGCCCGCCGGTGCGCCGCCACCACGTCACCCAGGGCGGGCAGGGGCGGGTCGTCCCCGGCGTCGTCGCGCAGCACCGCCAGGAGATGGTCGAGCTCGGCGACGGCGGTCCGGGCGGTCTCCTCGATCGCCGCGAGCGCCTGAGCCGCGGCGGCCGGGTCCTGCGCGACCACCCGCCGCCCGGCGGCCGCCTGGACACCGACGACGGTCAGTGCGTGACCGATGCCGTCGTGCAGCTCGCGGGCCAGGCGGATGTGCTCCGCCTCGCGACGGGCGCGGGCCAGCGCCGTCTCCATCCGGTCGTGCGGCGTGGGGCCGAGCACCCGGGCGGCGAGCGCGGCCGCGGCGGCACCCAGGGGCCACGTCGCCACCACCGCGAGCAGCCCGACGACGACGCACGCCGCCACCCGTGCGACCGCCTCGCCCGGCCCCGCCGGCGGCGGGATCTGTGAGCCCATGGAGCTTCCCGTCGCCGCCTCGGCACCGATCAGCACCGCACCGGGGACCAGGGCGAACAGCCCGAACGCCACCACCAGGCCGGTGACCAGGTGCAGCAGCACCCAGCCCGCGGTCCGGGCCCGGTGCGCGAGGCGCGGCTGGGCCGGGACCACCAGATCCTCGTCCACGTCGAGCAGGGCGCGGGCCGCCGTCACCTCCAGCTCCCGCGCGCCCGGGACCAGGCCGAGGGCGACGGCCGCCGCCACGGCGACGACCACCACCACCCCTCCGGGCGTGCCCCCGGCCGCGATGTTCAGCAGTCCGTACACGAGCAGCACCAGCGCCAGCCCGATCGCGGCGCCCAGCATGTGCCAGGCGAACCGCCGGGCGAGGTACCGCACGAGGCCTCGTGCGGAGTGCCGCGTCGTCGCCATGCCGTCATCCTCTCCGGTCACGGGGGCCGCCCGCCAGGCCGGCAACCCCGGCGGGCTCGACGGTGCCTGCCAGCGCGGGGCCCTCTGCCGGCGCGGCCGGACGCTCGGCCCGCAGCCGGTGCGCCACGTACCCCCAGACCGCGAGCGCCAGCGCGGGGCCCCAGTACCAGCAGGGGAAGACGACGGCTCCCACGATCGCCTCGGCCGGGCTCTGGCTGCCGAACAGCACGAGCATGGGCACCACCGAGAAGATCAGCGTCACGGCGATCAGCCCGCCGGGCACGGCGGCCGCGGCGATCGGGACGCGCCGCCCGGCGAGGCCGGGCATCCACCGGGGGAACACCTCGCCCCAGGGGCGGATCAGCCCGAGGGTGAGGACGACGCCGAGCCAGGCGCCGCTGGAGAGTGTCAGCCCCCAGATCCGGGTGGACAGGTCCATGTCGAAGCCGAGCTGCGGCCACGGCGTCAGCCAGGTGAGGCGCACGAGCGCGTACGGCAGCGGTCCGGTGGCGGCCACGACGGTGACGGCCGTGCGGTGCCGGACCACCCAGTCGGTGGCCCGCTCGGCCACGGGCGTGCCCGCCAGCGCCTGCACGCCGACGGCCGCCCAGAGGGTCCCCGTGACGAGCACCAGCAGCGACAGGAGCAGCCCGGTGCGGTTCTCGACGAGCCCGGCCCCGAGCATGCGGACGATCCCGGCCAGGGCGTCGCGGGCCACGACGCCGCCCACGAGCAGCAGGGCCAGGCCCGGCAGACCCACGGTCCACCGTGCCACGCGGTACCGCCGCACCACCTGGACGAGCAGGACCACGACGGCGGCAGGCATCGCCATGGCGACGAGGTAACCCATGGTGGACAGCGGCCCGGTGCCCTGCAGCACCAGGCCGAACGCGACGAGCTGGAGCCCCGCGGCGGCGGCACGACCGCGCGGTCCCACGGCTCCGGCGAGCGCCGCGATGCCGGCGGCCACCCCGGTGAGCGCGGTGCCGACGTGCACGGCGGTCGCCACGTCGGGCCCCGCGAGCTGGGCGAGGAGTGCGGATCCCGGCACAGTGTAGGCGCTCGGCCAGAGCCCGAGCACCCAGGACAGGCCGAGCAGCGCGGTGGCGCCGGCGGCGATGGTGGCGCCGACGAGCGTGGCGCGGGCGAGGCGTGACATGACGTTCCCTCCGGTCGGTCGTACGGTGTGCCTCCACCGTCGCGTCGCCGGGGCGTGCGGCCCCTCCCCCGGCCGGGGGATATCGGCTGGTGGGCGGGGGATCCCGGCCGTTAGCGTCGAGGCCATGAAGTTCGGGACGTTCGAGGACCAGCTCGCCGAGGGGGCCGCCGTCCCCACCGACGGCTGGGACTTCTCGTGGTTCGCGGGCCGCGCCACCGAGCAGCGGCCCGGGTGGGGCTACGTGCGGCTGTGCGGCGAGCGCCTGGGGTCCGCCCGTGCGGCGCTCGACGTCGACACGGGCGGCGGCGAGGTCTACGCCGAGGCGCTGGGGCTGGCGGCGCACGTGCCCGCAGTCGTCCGGGCCACGGAAGGCTGGGCGCCCAACCACCGGCTCGCCTCGGCCGCGCTGGAACCCTTCGGGGGTGTGGTGGTGCCGGTGGACGGGGACGCGCCCCTCCCGTTCGAGGACGGCACCTTCGACCTGGTCACGGGCCGCCACCCGGTGTCCTTCCCGTACTCCGAGGCCGGGCGCGTGCTGGCGCCGGGCGGCACGCTCCTGGTCCAGGAGGTGGGTGCGGGGTCCAACCGCGAGCTGTACGAGTACCTCCTGGGACCGCAGGAGAACCGGGACGCCGAGTACCTCGACGCGCTGCGGGAGCGGGTGGCCGGCGTCGGCCTGGACCTGGTGCAGCTCCGGGACGCGCTGACACGGGTCGAGTTCTTCGACCTGGCCGCCGTGGTCCACTTCCTGCGCAAGGTCCTGTGGACGGTGCCCGGGTTCACCGTGGACGCCTACCGCGACCGCCTCCGCGACCTGTACGACCACATCGCGGAGCACGGCTCGTTCGTCTGCCACAGCCGCCGCACCCTGGTGGAGGCGACGAGGAAGGCAGACAAGAAGGTCTGACCCGCCCTCAGCGCAGCGGGGACGGCTTCCCGTTGACGTCCTCGCGGGCGGGCGGCAGGTCGACGCGCTGCGCCGTCAGGTCACGCGGCGTGAGGGTGAAGCCCTGCCAGTGCATCTCCATGGGGCTCTGGTCCTCGTCGCGCGCCACGTGGTGGAAGCCGACGGCGACCCAGGTGACGACGTCGGACAGCTCCGCCTCGTCCTGGGCGAAGTCGAGCACCCCCGACCCGCACGCGCCGTCCTTGTTGGCCGTGGCGAAGAGCTGGCAGTCGTCCGCCTCGGTGAACGCGATGGTGTAGCCGTCGTCGCCCGTGCCGCCGTCCTCGTGGTGGTGGTCCTGCGTGAGCTGGAACGGCGTGGTCGCCCCCAGGTCCACCTGGTACGAGATGGGGTGGCCGTCGTCGTTGAGCACCTGGGGGTTGACGACGCGCCACCAGCGCCGGTCGGCGGCCCGGGCGGTGCCCTCGTGCGGGATCCGGGTCATCCTGCCCTCCACGAGCGGCGCGCGCGGGCCCTCCTCGCCGGTCGGCGCCGCGTCGTACTGCTCGACCACCTGCCCGCCCCGTCCGCCGAGCGCCCAGTGCACGCGCCAGACCGCGTTGTGCGAGTGGCTGGTGGCGTAGTCCGTGTCCCCCGGCCCGACGGGCCAGCCGTGGGCGGGGTCGTCCCCGTAGTCCTCGGGCGAGAGGTCACCCGTGGCGCCGAGGTCGGACCGGATGGTGCCGTCGCTCCCGAACGTGTACTGGCTGACGTACTCGTACCAGCCGACCTTCGAGATGGTCGCGAGCCGCAGCTCGCTGCGGCGGGCCACCTCGGTGCCCGCGCCGTCGCTGCTTCGGTAGGCGATGCCGCCGTCCACCTCTTCCCGGCAGAGCACGGGGCGCCGGTCACCCCCGCCGCCCACGGAGCCGTCGCCGATCTTCGGCACGTACGTCTCCAGGCGGTCACCCAGGCACTCGGTCTCCGTCAGGGACATCATGTGGCTGCCGCCGAAGCCCTGGGTGGTGATGTCCTCGGTGTTGCGCAGCCCGGTGTCGTACGGCACCTCGAGCTGGCCGATGGACAGCTCGGCGAGCACCTGCACGGGCCGGCGGCCGACGGGCGTGAAGTGCACGTCCTCCAGCACCAGCCCGCGGCTGGCGTCGACCCGCCAGCACATGGTCCACGTGGAACCGCCCGCCAGCTCCTGTGCGACCGGGTCGTTCTCGGCGCAGTCCACGTCCGCGGCGCCGGCGACCGCCGAATCCTCCCCCCGCGGCGCCGGTGCCGCGGGTATCGCACGCTCGACGATCAGGACGGCGGTCACGACGAGTGCGACGATGGCCGCGGCCGCGACGACCGCGGGCAGCATCTTGCGCCTCGGCGAGAGCTCCGGCACGTCTCTCCCCCTTCAGTCTGCGGGGCCCGTACGGGCCCCTGCCCCCTACGACGGGACCGGCCCGGTGCGACGAGGTCGCACCGGGCCGGCCTTGCTGCGTCAGGCTCCCCGGGTCAAGGACTCAGGGCGCCCGACGGGATCACGCGGAACGCGAGTCGTCAGAGAACCGGCCCATCGCCGTGGCGAAGGCCTGGCTGATCTCACGACGGCGCTTGATCATCACGGCACCCGCACCGAGCAGCAGCACGGTGGCGGCGATGAGAGCCGTCACGTTCGCACCGGTGCTGGCGAGCGGACCGTCGGAGCCGGCACCCGCACCGTCGCCGTCGCCGTCACCGGCGCCGCCGCTCGCGGACAGGTCGACCACGTCGAACGTCGCCATGGCCGAGTCACCCTCGACCGTGCTGACGGCGATGCCCTGGTGGCGGCCCGTGTCGAGCCGCTCGTCGACCGTGAAGGTCCACTCGACGTTGCCCTCGGCGTCGGCCTCCTGGGCCTCCAGCGCGAACGACGTCGAGTTGATCATGCCGACGACCTCTTCGCCCGGGTTGAAGCCCGAGGCGTAGAAGGTCTGCTCGTCACCCTGCTCGACAGCGGCCTTCTCGAAGCGCGCGGTCAGGTCGCGACCGTCGCCACCACCGAGGCTCTCGGAGACGACGATCGGCGTCTGCGCGCCCTCGCTGCCGTCCTCGGGCTGGGCGTCGACGATGATGACGCCGGGCTCGGTGCCCTCGGGAACCGTGATCGGCGTGGTGAAGCCGCAGTCCTCGTCGACCAGCACGGTGACGGGCTCGCCGATCTTGTTGCCCTCGGTGTCGAAGAGCTGCACGACCACGTTCACACCGGCCGGGAAGCCCGTCCCGGTGATCATGACCTCGTCGCCGGCGGCGACCACGGTCGGGTCGGCCGTGATGGCCGGGTCGGTGCACTCACCCGGGTTGTTGGTGCCCGGGTCGAGGATCTCGATGGGCGCCTCGGCGCCGCCGCTGCCGTCCTCGGGCTCGGCCTCGACCACGTGGTCGCCGGGCTCGGCGTCCTCGGGGATCGTCAGGTCGGTGATGAAGCCGCAGGCCTCGTCCGGGGTGACCGTGACCGCGTCGCCGACCGGGTTGCCGTCGGCGTCACGCAGCTGCACCGTGACCGGCACGCCGGCCGGGAAGCCCTGACCCACGACGGTGACGGTGTCACCCGGGTAGGCGGAGCTGGGCTCGACCGTCAGGGTCGGGTCCATGGCGCAGATGTCCGAACCGGCGACGACCGCCAGCGGGGCCTCGGCGGCCTCGCCCGTGGTGTCGTCGGTGCCGACGACGGTGTAGTCACCGAGCTCGGCGTCGGCCGGGACCGTCACCGGGGTGGTGAACCCACCGTCGGCGTCGGTGTCGACCGTGATCGGGTCGCCCACGGGGTTGCCCTCGGGGTCGGTGAGCTGGACGGTGGCGGTCGAGTCCGGCGTGTAGCCCTCACCGGTCGCCACGGTCGACTGGCCCGGGGCCACCGAGTCCGGGTTCACGGTCAGCGACGGGTCGACCTCGCCCGAACCGCCGTCGTCGCCACCGATGCGCACGGCCGCGTTGCCCAGGTTGATGCGAGCAACCTCGTTCTCCGGCAGGAGCGCGATGCTCAGGGCCGACAGCTCGAACGACGTCTCCACCGCCGCCGTCGCCGACGTCGGGGTCACGCCGTCGGTCACCTGGCGGTTGATCTGGATCGAGAGGACCTTGGCCAGCACCTCGAAGACCGGCGAGAGCAGCTCGCGGATCGGAGCGGTGATGGAGTCCGTCTTGAGGTCGTTGATGAGCAGCTCGAAGATGTTGTCACCCTCGTCGCTGATCAGCAGGTCGTACACCGGGGCCAGGATCGGCGCGAGCGCCGGGCCGAGCGTGTTGATGGTGTTGACCAGGACCGTGGCGACCGGCGCCAGGGTGCCCGTGCTGTTGTTGACGGCCTCGGGGAAGTTCCCGTTCACGGCGTCGGCCAGCGGCAGCGACCACGACACGTCGAGGGTACCCAGCGGGCCCTCCTCGAAGAACGCGATGTTGACGGTCACCGAGTTGAGCGAGTCCTCGATCGCACCGATGAGGATGCGGGTGACTTCCTGCATCAGCTCGTGCACGGTCTCCGCGATCAGCGGGTAGGTCGTGTCGTCGATGAGCTCGTAGTTCGCGGGCAGCTCGTTGATGCCGCCCTCGGTCTCGTCAGGGTTGTCCACCAGCTTGTCCAGGTGGATCTCCAGCTGACCCGTCGACAGGTCGATGGTGATGAGCTGGTTGGCCGAGGTGATCGGCTCGCCCACGACGGACTGGAACAGGTTCTCCTGCATGTTGCTGTCGACCGTGATCGACGGCGTCGGGACGCCCGGGACCGCGTCGAACAGGCCGGTGAGGGCGCTGTCGTCGAGGTTCTCGTTGATGAGCTTCTCGACGGTCGTGTCGATGGAGCCGCCGATGTCGTAGATCGACGAGGCAGCGTCCTCGATGACCGGGGAGTGCAGGAACAGGTCCAGGTCCGCGACGCGGTACTGGCCGGGGCCACCCACGCCGTCCTGGTCCAGGATCTCGCCGTTCTCGGCCTTGACCTCGGCCGCGCCGGCGCCCGCCTCGAGCAGGAGCTGGTCGACGATCTGGTCGGTGAGGCCGTCGACGCCCAGCAGGCGCGCGACGGACAGGACATCCACGGACGCCTTGCCGAAGTCCTCGGTGGCGCCGTCGAGCGTCACGCCACCGTCGGCACCGGCCAGGCCGGACACCGCGTACGCGTCGAGCGGGGACGAGGCCTCGCTCTTGCTGGCCAGCGCACCGAGCTGACCGAAGTCCAGGATCTGGTCGAGGGGGACCTCGACGTCACCGAGCGTCACGAGCTGCGAGCCGAGCAGCTCGACGTTGAGGTTGCCCTCGTTCGGACCGGGGTTCGACTCCGAGCCCGCGTCCGAGTAGGCCGCTGCGAGCAGGGCCTCCTGGAAGAGCGTCGAGTCGAGCACGCTCGCGGCGGCCTCGGACGGCTCCTCCGGGTAGTTGTCCACCGCGACCGCCGGGAGTCCAGTGGCCGTGACCACGACTGCCGATGCCGCGGCCGTCGCCAGGGACCGGCGCCACGTGACGCTTCCCCTCCGGCGCCGGGACGGTACTTGCGTTCGGTTCAAAAGAACTCACTCCTCCATAATCACGCTTCAAGAAAAGCGTCCGGATCGGTACGTGATCACGTCCGGATCGGTCGGGGCGGTGGCACATGCACACCGATGCCCGGGCATCAGCGAACAGTGGTTCCCAGGGACCTGCCAGGCAGAGCGGTAATCGTGCGCTGACGCAACAGAACGCACATCCGCATGCGTTCGAGACATACCGAGCCATGACAAAGGCATTGACCAGCAGGGCAGCGGAAAGATGCGAAAGTAGTCCGAATTGCCGGGTGAAATATCAACCCGCCCGCGGGTGAAAAATCTGCGTTGAGTCGCGGATCAGCTACCGGCGAGCCAGGCCGGCGGGCGGGTCTCGGCGAGCCGGACCAGGTCCCTGCGGTCGCGGATGCCGAGCGTCGCGTACGCGCGGCGCAGCCGGTTCACGACCGTCCGCTCGGAGACGAAGGTCGCCTGCGCGATCTGCGAGTTGGTCGCGCCGTGCACCGCGAGCCGCACCATCTCCCGCTCGTGCCCGCCGAGGACCTCCCACTCGGGCCCGGCGCCGCCGCTGGCCTCCGTCTCGGCGAGGAACGTGTCGATGCCACGCAGCCAGCCGGCCATCCCGGCCAGGCGCACGAGCGTCCGGGCCTCGTCGAGCATCGCGATGCCCGCGGTGCGCCCGCCACGCGTCACGGCGTACCGGCCGTACGCGACGAGCATGCGCACGCGCTGCCACGGCGACATCGGCGCGGGCGGCGCGTGCAGCGCCGCCTCGAAGGCCGCCGACGGCGCACCGTCGTCGGCGAGGAGCGCGTTGAGCCGTGACCAGGCCGCCGCGACGTCGGGCGCCGTCCGCTCCTCGGGAGCGACGGGCGGCTCGATCAGCCGGCGGGTCCGCGGGCCCACCTGACCCGGCGGGGTCGAGGCCATGACGGCCTCCACGAGGTCGCACCGCACCTGCACCCGGCCGCGGTACGGCCAGGCGCAGTGCTCGAGCGCGATGGTCAGCAGCGCCACCGCGCCCTCCGCCTGACCGACCACGAGGTGCGCCGCGCCGAGGTCCGCGGCGTACTCGCCGAGCACGCGCGCCGACCAGCTCCCGGCCTGGGCCGGCATGCTGCTGGCCGGCACGGTCCCGTCGACCACCGCGTCCGCCGACGCGCGCATGCCGCGCGCGGGCAGCCACTCGTCGACCGACGGGCGCAGCTCCGCCGCGTGGGCCAGGTGCGCGCGGACGTCGACCGCACGGCCGTCGAACGCCGCGACCCGGGCCGCGGCGAGGTCGCGCGCCACGATCTCCGCGACCGCCCGGCCCGTCGCCGCGCCCGAGTGGTCCGCGAGCAGGGCCCGGGCACTCACCACGTCGCCCAGCATGAGGAGGGCGCGCACCTGGATCTCGACGCCCACCCAGTCCTGGCCGGGCGTCGACCCGATCAGCCGCAGGTCCTCCCGGAGCCGGCCGGGGTGGGGCAGGTCCCCGGAGTCCTCCAGGCGCAGCAGCGCCTCGGCGACGCGTGCGCCGGCGGCCCGCGCGGCCGCACCGATCCCCTCGGGGTCCCGCCACCACAGGTGGTCGGTCCACTCCGGCCCGACGCCGTCCGGCACCAGCGGCCCGTCCGCATGGTCGGTCCACGCCCGGCCCGCCAGCAGGGACACCCCGACGGCCCGCGCGGCCAGGCGCGGTTCGGGCGAGGCCGCCACGACCGCCCAGGCCCGCGCGGGCAGCTCGTCGAGGTACAGCCCGTCGAGGACGTCGACGGCGACGCCGGGCCCGGTCAGGTCCCGGTCCGCGGTCTCGTGCACGTCGGGGAGACCGTCGACGCCGCGCACCTCCCGGCACAGCAGCGCCAGGAGGGGGTGCCGCACGGCGCGGTCCTCCCGGCGGGCCGGCACGGCCGGCGTCAGCGGGGCGGCCGCCAGGGCGGCCGCGGTCGCCGGGTCGAGCCCGGCCAGCATCGAGCGGTACGCCCGCCGGGCGGCCGACCCGACGCCGTCGGGCCCGGCCCAGGCGGCGTCCCCGCGCAGCTCCGCGCCGGTCAGCGAGCCCGCGAGCTCGAGCGCCAGGCGCGGGTTGCCCGCGCTCCACCAGCGCAGCTGCTCGACGACGTCGGCGGCCACCGGGCCGCTGAGCTCCAGGTCGAGCACGCGCCGCAGGGCGGTCCGGTCGAGGGGGCCGAGCTCCAGCACCTCCACGTCGTCGGAGAGGGACTCGACCGCGATGCTGCGCACCGCGGCGATGACGCGCCAGTCCTGCCCGTACGCCTCGTCCGCCAGGTGCTGGAGCCAGCGGGCGCGGTCGGGGGTCAGCACCCCGACGTCGTCGATGAAGAGGACCCGCGGCCCCGACTCGCCGTCCAGGTGGTCCGGCACGGCCCAGGCCGAGACCGCGCGGAGGAAACCGGCGGCGTCGAAGTCGGTCCCGTGCTCCAGGTGGTCCGGCACGGACCACGCCGACAGGTCGATGCGCCGGTTGTTGTCGAGGTCGTGCGCCGAGGGGCGCGGGGAGCACGGCCGGACCACCCGGACCGCCGACGACCCCGCACCGACCTGCTTCAGCGCCTGGAGCACCGTGGCGGTCTTGCCGATCCCGCTCAGCCCGCGCACGACGAGGACCGTCGGGTCCAGGTCGGTCGCGAAGTGCCCGATGACCCGCAGCTCTCGATCACGCCCGTGGACCACGTGGTCCCTCCCCCTGCCGCCTTCCTTGCCCGACGTCGACCCCGGCACCGCCGGAGGCACGGCCACGGAAGGCCCGTAGCTTGATGGCACGCAAACCCCAATTCGCGACTTACATGAATATTGATGAGCAGCGCGTCAGGAGTCTATGGCAGGAGATGAATCGTGCAGATTGTGACTGTGGTACGGAAGTAATTCCGTAATGCCCATTCCATTACATCAGGCAAGCGGTCCAAGCATCTTCTGGAGGTCGGCAGCAGGACGGTCGGCGCCGTCGAGCACGACGTCGAACAGCGTGGCGTCCTCGCTGCGGTGGTGGCCGGTCAGCGCGGCGCACAACGACGACGCGTTCGCTCATCGCCCGCGACCCGCCAGCAGCTCCGCGACGACCGCGGGCACCGCCCGGGCGATCTCCAGCGCGGCCACCGGGCCACCCGCCGACGCCCGGGCCGCAGCCCGGCCGTGCACGAGCGCCGCGGCGGCTGCGAGCCGCGCCGGGAGCGCGGGGTCCTCGACCGCCTCCGCCGAACGGCCGGCGAGCAGCGCCCCGAGGATCCCGGCGAGCACGTCCCCCGCACCCGCGGTGGCGGTCCAGGGCGGTGCGTCGGCCTGCGCGTAGACGTCGCCCGGCCCCGCCACCACCGTGATCGCACCCTTGAGCAGGACGGTCGCACCGGTCGCCTGGTGGGCGGTGCGCGCCCAGCGGAGCGGGCGGGCCTCCACCGCCGCCCGGTCGACGTCGTGGCCGAGCCCTCGCAGCAGCTCCGCCAGCTCGCCCGCGTGCGGGGTCAGCACCGCTGATGCCGGCAGCCGGTGCTCCAGCATCGTGAGCGCGCCCGCGTCGACGACGGCAGGCATCCGGCCGCCGGTCACGTCCTCGGACAGCACCCCGGTCACCGCCGCGAGCGCCCCGAAGATCCGCCGGGCCTGGCCGTCGTCGTCCGGGCCCTCGTCGTCCGGGTCCAGCGCGGGGACACCGGGGCCGAGCACCCAGGACTGCACCCGTCCGCCCGCCACGACCACCTCGGGCCGCGCGAGCAGCACCCGTGTCCCGACCGCCTCGGGGCCCAGGTAGCGCACCATCCCGGCGCCCGCGTGCACGGCACCCGACGTCGCGAGCACGGCGGCCCCCGGGTAGGTGCTGGTCCCGGCGACCACGCCGACCACACCGCGCGTGTACTTGTGGTCGTCCGGGCCCGGCACGGGCCAGAGGGCGGCCACGTCGGCCGGCTCCATGCGCAGCACGCGGCCCGCAGCCGGGTCGGTGGTCCCCCAGGCGTGCCGGGCGACTCCGCCGCGCCGCGCGCGGGCACCCGGAACAGCGGGGAAGCCGACGTCGACCAGCTCGACCACGCCGGCCGTCCCCGCCGCGGGCGGCAGCAGCAGGCCGGGCTTGAGGGCGCCGAACGTCACGGTCCGGTCCGCACGCAGCACCGGGCCGGGCACCACGCCGTCGTCCACGCCGATGCCACTGGGGATGTCGACGGCGACCGTGTACGGCCAGCGGTCGCCCGCCGCCGCGCGGGCCTCGGCGAGCGCGCGGACCAGGCCGCCCGCGGGCGGGCGCAGGGCACCCCGCGCACCGACGCCGACCAGACCGTCGAGCAGCACGTCGGAACCGAGCACGGACTCGACGACGGCGGGCACGCGGACGTCGGACAGGCTCGCCACCTCTCCGCCGGCCTCGCGGAACGCGGCGAGCCCCGCCTCGTGCGCGCGCACCGACGCGAGGACGGCGGTCACCCGCAGGCCACGCCGGACGAGGTGCGCGCCCGCGAACAGGGTGTCGCCGCCGTTGTTGCCGGGGCCGACCAGCAGCACGGCGCGCGCGCCGCGCACGTCGCCCCGACCGGTCCCGCCGCCGGACCGGGACGCGTCTCCTGCCGGAGCACCGGCCACCGCTGCGCTGGCCACCCGCTCGCCGAGCCGGCGCGCCGGGCGGAGCCGGGCCGTGCCGGGGAGCCCGTCGGAACCGAGGCTGCCGCGCAGCCGGACGCCGGCGCGCCGGGCGGGCAGCGCCGTCCCGGGCCTGCCCGCGGCCCGCCGCCCCGCCACCTCCCGCAGCACCACCTGGGCCAGCCCGTAGGCCGCCCGCGCCATGAGCGGCTCACCGGCGGCGATCAGGGGCTCCTCCGCCTTGCGTATCTCGTCCGAGGTCCACGCGTCTTTCACGGTCCTATAGTGCCGGGTCGGCCGCCGCCACGCGTAACAGAACCGACAATATGGACCATCTCTCCCGTGCGGAACCGGGTCGGCATAGGGTCGGGACATGCGATTCGGACTCTTCATCCCACAGGGCTGGCGCTTCGACCTCGTCGACGTGGCGCCCGCCGACCAGTGGGCGACCATGCTGTCCCTCGTGCACCGTGCGGAGAACCAGGCCGCGGGCGAGGCTGTCCCGGGCGGCGAGTTCGCCTGGGAGTCGGCCTGGGTGTACGACCACTTCCACACCACGCCCGCGCCCTCGACCGAGGCCACCCACGAGGCGTGGTCGCTGATGGCCGCGTTCGCGGCCGCGACGCAGCGGATCCGCCTGGGTCAGATGTGCACCTGCATGGCCTACCGGGAGCCGACCTACCTGGCCAAGGTGGCCTCGACCATCGACACGATCTCCGGCGGGCGCATCGAGATGGGCATCGGCGCCGGCTGGTACGAGCACGAGTGGCGGGCCTACGGGTACGGCTTCCCGTCCGCGGGCGAACGCCTGCGCGCGCTGGACGAGGGTGTGCAGATCATGTCGGCCATGTGGCGCACCGGGTCCTCGGGCACGTTCGACGGCAAGCGCTACCAGGTCGACGGCGCGCTGTGCTACCCGCAGCCGCTGCAGCAGCTCCCCGTGGGCGACGGCGGCGCCGAGGTACCGTCCATCCCCCTGTGGATCGCGGGCGGCGGCGAGAAGAAGACGCTGCGCATCGCCGCGCAGCACGCCCAGTACACCAACTTCGACGGGTCGCCCGAGGGCTTCACCCACAAGTCGGGCGTGCTCGAGGCGCACTGCAAGGACGTGGGCCGCGACTTCGGCGAGATCACACGGTCCTCGAACTACAACGTGGTGATCGGCGAGAACGACGCCGAGGTCGCCGAGCGGCTGGACTGGATCGAGGCGCACCTGCGCACGTCGGTACCCGGCACGGCGGAGCGGGAGATCGCCAACTGGCGCAGCGGCCTGCTGGTCGGCACGCCGGAGCAGATCGTCGAGCGCCTGCAGGACATGAACGGCCGCGGCCTGGAGTACGCGATCACGTACTTCCAGGAGGCGGCCTACGACACCAGCGGCATCGAGCTCTTCGAGAAGCAGGTCATCCCGGAGCTCCAGTAGCCCCCTGCCGGCAGCGAGCGAGAACGGGGGCGGGACCACGTGGTCCCGCCCCCGTTCCGTCTCGGTGGGTCAGCCCTCCGCGATCACCATGGCCGACGCGATCCCCGCGTCGTGGGAGATGGTGATGTGCCAGGTACGCACCCCGAGCTCCGCGGCCCGCGCCGCGACGGTGCCGCGCGCGTCGATCCGGGGCGGGCCACCGACCGTGCGGTGCACCGTGACGTCGTGCCAGCGCAGGTTCCCCGGCGCGCCGAGCGACTTGGCGATGGCCTCCTTGGCCGCGAACCGCGCGGCCAGGGACGCCGGCGGCAGCTCGCGCTCGACCTCGGTGAACAGCTTCTCGCGCAACCGGGGCGTGCGGGCGAGCGTCTCCATGAAGCGGTCCACGTCGACGACGTCGATACCCGTCCCGATGATCATGGGCCCAGCCTAGGTCCACCCCATCACACCGACGGCCTTGCGCGAGATGACCGTTTTGCGGCACCATATCGCCGTAATGCAGAGGTAAAGACGGCGCCTGCATAGCGCAGCGCGCCTCTTTTCATGCGGAGGAGTTGCCATGCCGGAGGACGACGACAAGCTCCCCTTCCCCGTGGTCATGGTCGTCGTCTTCGGCGTCGTGATCGCCGCGATCGTCACGCTGCTGATAGTCGTCGCGGTATCGAGCTGACGGGCGCCTGGTCAGACCGGCACCGCCTCCTCGACGCGGTCGAGCCACTCGCCCACCAGCGCCGCGAACAGCGTCGACTGCTCGATGTCGAGCGCGTGCCCTGCCCGGTCCAGCACCGCGAACGTCGCCCGCGGGTAGTGCTCCACGAGCCCCCAGGCGTCGCGGTACCCCGTGGTCGCGTCCTGCCGCCCGACCAGGATGAGGGCGGGCCCCTCGAACGGCGCAGGTTCCACGGGGAACGTCCCCGCGTAGCTCGCCTCGAGCCGGGCGACCGCCGCCGGGTCGGCGGCCGCGAGCCCCGGATCCACCACCCGGCGTGCCCACTCCCAGGTCTCGGTCGTCTGCACGACGAGCGTGTCCTCCGCGTCCAGTACCTCGGTACCGACCCGCTCGGCGAGCGCCGGCTCCCGCACCAGCACCCGGTGCTCCGGGACCTGCCGCAGCTCGTGGCGGGCGTCCACCACCGTCACGACCGCGGCCAGTCCCGCGACCCGCTCCGGGTCGGCGGCCGTCAGTCCCCGCGCCAGGTAGCCACCGTACGACTGCCCGACGACGACGTACGGCCCCTCGGGCACGAGCGCCTCGACCGTCCCCCGCAGGATCCGGAACACGTCGTCGGTGCTCGCGACGTCGGGCGCCGCCGTACGCCCCATGCCGGGCAGGTCGACGTAGAGCCGGCGCCAGCCGGGACGGGCCCCGAAGACCGGCTCGAAGGCGCTCGTCATGATCCGGTGGTCCACCGGGAACCCGTGCACCAGCACCGCCGTGCGCACCCCGGCACCGGGCGGCGGCCCGTGCTCCACGTAGTGCACCCGGACCCCGTCGACCTCCACGTACGCCATCGGCGCTCCTCTCGTCAGGCCAGACCCTAGACGGAGCCACCGACATCCCGGATGCCCGCGGGGCGGGGCGTCACTCCACCGTGACGGACTTGGCGAGGTTGCGCGGCTGGTCCACGTCCAGGCCCTTGGCCGTGGCGAGCGCCATGGCGAAGATCTGCAGCGGCACCACGGCCAGCAGCGGCTGGAGCAGCGTGGGCGCCTGCGGGATCCAGAAGATCTCGTCGGCGTACGGACGCACCGCGTCGTCCCCGTCCTCGGCGATCACCAGCGTGCGCGCGCCGCGGGCGCGGATCTCCTGGATGTTCGAGACGACCTTGGAGTGCAGGGAGTCGCGTCCCCGTGGCGAGGGCACCACCACGAACACGGGCTGGCCCTCGTCGATCAGGGCGATCGGGCCGTGCTTGAGCTCGCCCGCTGCGAAGCCCTCGGCATGGATGTACGCGAGCTCCTTGAGCTTGAGCGCGCCCTCCAGGGCCACCGGGAACCCGACGTGGCGCCCGAGGAACAGCACCTTGTCGGACTTCTCCATGGACCGGGCCGTCGCGCGCACGTACTCGCCGCGCTCGATGACGGTCTGGATCTTGCGCGGCATGGCCCGCAGCTCGTCGAGCAGGGTCGCGATCTCGTCGGGGAACTTGTTGCCGCGCAGCTGGGCGAGGTACAGGCCCAGCACGTAGGCGGCGGTGATCTGCGCCAGGAAGGCCTTGGTGGAGGCGACGGCGATCTCGGGCCCGGCGTGCGTGTACAGCACCGCGTCGGACTCGCGCGGGATGGTGGAGCCGTGGGTGTTGACGATCGAGATCACCTTCGCGCCCTGCTCACGCGCGTGCCGCACGGCCATGAGGGTGTCCATGGTCTCGCCGGACTGCGTCACGGCCACCACCAGGGTGCGCTCGTCGAGGATCGGGTCGCGGTAACGGAACTCGTGCGCCAGCTCGACCTCGACGGGGATGCGGCACCAGTGCTCGATCGCGTACTTGGCCACGTGCCCGGAGTAGGCGGCGGTGCCGCACGCCACGACGATGATCTTGTTCACGGCGCGCAGCACCGACTCGTCGATGCGCAGGTCGTCCAGCACGAGCGCGCCCGCGGCGTCCGTGCGGCCGAGCAGCGTGTCGGCCACGGCCTGCGGCTGGTCGTGGATCTCCTTGTCCATGAACGAGTCGAAGCCGCCCTTCTCGGCGGCCGCGGCGTCCCAGTCCACGGTGTAGCGCTTGGCCTCGGCAGGCTTGCCGTCGAAGTCGGTCACCGTCACGGACGTCGGCGTGATCGTGACCACCTGGTCCTGGCCCAGCTCGAGGGCCTCCTTCGTGTGCGCGATGAACGCGGCCACGTCGGAACCGAGGAAGTTCTCGCCCTCGCCGAGGCCCACCACGAGCGGGGAGTCGTGCCGGGCGCCCACCACGGTGTCCGGGGCGTCGGCGTGGACCGCCAGCAGCGTGAAGGTACCCTCCAGCCGCCCGGCGGCCGTGGTCATGGCGTCGGTCAGGTCGCCCGACTCGCGGTACGCCTTGGCCACGAGGTGCGCCGCCACCTCGGTGTCGGTCTCGGACCGGAAGACCACCCCGTCGGCCAGCAGCTCGTTCTTGAGCTGCGCGAAGTTCTCCACGATGCCGTTGTGGATCACCGCCAGCCGGTCGCCGTCGGCGAGGTGCGGGTGGGCGTTGGCGTCGGTCGGACCGCCGTGCGTGGCCCAGCGGGTGTGCCCGATCGCCGCGGTCGCCTGCGGCAGCGGGTCGTGGTCGAGCACCTCGATCAGGTTCGCCAGCTTGCCCGACTTCTTGGCCCAGGCGACACCGTCCAGCCCGGGCGCGACGAGCGCGACACCGGCCGAGTCGTAGCCGCGGTACTCGAGGCGGCGCAGCCCCTCGATGGCCACGTCGAGGGGCGTGCCCGACGGCGCGGCGGCGCCGTTCGGCGACGCGACTGATGTTCCGGTGTACCCGACGATCCCACACATGCGCGCGAGTCTATCGAGCGAGCGAGCCTGCCCCCATGACGGGCCTCACAGGGCCGCTGCGGAGCCACCGGCAGCCGACGGGTGCGGAGGCTCGCGCCCGCGTGGGGCACAATGCTGCAGGTGGTTTCCCAGTTCTCGTCGACGGACCTCGGTGAGCACCTGCTCGCCCTCGCCCCGTCCTCACCCTACGTGGACCTCGACCGCGCGGCCTGGAGCCGCCTGTCGGCCTCCACCCCGCTGCCGCTGACCGACGACGACGTCGAGCGCCTGCGCGGTCTCGGTGACCCGATCGACCTGGCCGAGGTCGACGCGATCTACCGCCCCCTGTCGCGCCTGCTCAACCTCTACGTGCAGGCCACCGGCGGCCTGCACCGTGCGACGTCGACCTTCCTGCACGAGGATCCGCCCCGCACGCCGTACGTCATCGGGGTCGCGGGCTCGGTCGCCGTCGGCAAGTCGACGACGGCGCGCGTCCTGCGCGAGATGCTCGCGCGCTGGCCCGAGACGCCGCGCGTCGAGCTCATCACGACCGACGGCTTCCTCTACCCGAACGCCGAGCTGGAGCGACGGGGCCTGATGGAGCGCAAGGGCTTCCCCGAGTCGTACGACCGGCGCGCCCTGATCCGCTTCCTGTCCCGGATCAAGGCGGGACAGGACGAGGTCCGCGCCCCGGTGTACTCCCACACCATCTACGACATCGTGCCGGGCGAGGAGGTCGTCGTGCGCAAGCCCGACGTGCTCGTCGTCGAGGGCCTGAACGTGCTCCAGCCGGCACGCCCGTCCGCCGTCGACGAGTCGACCGTCGCGGTGAGCGACTTCTTCGACTTCTCGATCTACGTGGACGCCCGTACCCGGAACATCCGGCAGTGGTACGTGGACCGGTTCCTGGAGCTGCGCCGCACCGCGTTCACCAAGCCGGACTCCTACTTCAAGCGGTATGCGTCGCTCTCCGACCAGGAGGCCACGGACAAGGCCCTGTCCATCTGGGAGTCGATCAACGCGCCCAACCTGGAGAAGAACATCCTGCCGACGCGTGGCCGCGCCACGCTGGTGCTGACCAAGGGCTCGGACCACGCCGTGCAGCGGGTCCGCCTGCGCAAGCTCTAGCGGCTCAGCGGTCCTTCTGGGGCTTGGCCGGGTCGTCGACCCGGTGGACGTACTCCCGGACCATCTCGGTGGCACCGGCCGGGACGGCGACCTTCTCGGCGTCCGTGGCGGCCTCGCCGTCCTGCTCGCCGCCGAGGTGCCGGCGGGAGAACCAGCCCACCACCTGGTCGACGAGGAAGCCCATCGCGACGCCGAGGACCACGCCGATCACGATCGCCAGCAGCGGCTCGTGCCCGAGCCACTGGGCGGCGACCAGGCCGATCCCGGCGGAGTACAGGGCCCACATGACCGCCGCGATCGCGGCGATGACCATGAACCGGCGCCGCGGGTAGCCGACGGCCCCGGCGGTCATGTTCACGGCCACGCGCCCGATCGGCACGTACCGCGCGGCCAGGATGAAGGAGGCACCGCGGCGGGCAAGGGCCCGCTCCGCCCAGTCCACGGCCCGGCGTCCGCGTGCCGAGCGCAGGAACGGCACCCGGTCGGTGCCGATCATCTTGCCGATCTGGTAGGCGATCTGGTCGCCCACCCACGCGCCGGCTGCCGCGGCCACGAGCACGAGCCACATCCACGGCGTGCCGGTGCTGTGCGCCGACACCGTCAGCGTGATCACCACGGACTCGCTGGGCAGCGGCGGGAAGAAGCCGTCGATGGTCGCGAAGGCGAACATCGCCGGGTAGATCCACGGCGAGGCCGCCATCGCGAGGATCCACGCCTCGGTGGCGCTCAGGACTGCGGAGATGAGTTCGAGCACAGGACCTCGGAAGTCTCGGCCGGGGCGCTTCCCGGGGCGGGTGGAGAGCGGCACCTCATAGTGCCTGCATCCAGCCTACGCAAGGGGTACCCCTGAAACGCATCAGGGGTACCCCTGGGACAACCCCGCTTCCCAAGGATTCACGG
The DNA here is from genome assembly GCF_049532985.1 of Promicromonospora sp. MS192. Classification (GTDB taxonomy): domain Bacteria; phylum Actinomycetota; class Actinomycetes; order Actinomycetales; family Cellulomonadaceae; genus Promicromonospora. The sequence continues at coordinate 4,115,678 of NZ_CP186693.1, forward strand.
GGCGTTCACGCCGGCCCCGCCGTCCTGCCCGCGGGCGAGGAGGCCGCTACAGCGCGAGCCGCTCCCGTACGACGGCCGCCAGGTCCTCGGCCACCTTGTCCGCCTCGTCCTGCGCCGGCGCCTCCACCATGACGCGCACCAGCGGCTCGGTACCGGACTGGCGCAGCAGCACCCGGCCGGTGTCGCCCAGGCGCGCCACCGCGTCGGCGACGGCCGCCTGCACGCCCTCGTCGGTCCCGGCGCGGGACTTGTCCACGCCGCGCACGTTGACGAGCGTCTGCGGCAGGCGCTCGATCTCACCCGCGAGATCGGCCAGGCGCTTGCCCGACGCCTTGACCCGCGCCGCGAGGTGCAGCGCCGAGAGCACACCGTCACCCGTCGTGGCGTGCTCGGCCAGGATGATGTGGCCCGACTGCTCCCCGCCCAGGCCGTAGCCCTGGGCGCGCATCTCCTCCAGCACGTACCGGTCGCCGACGGCGGTCTGCACCGTCGTGATCCCCTGCTCCCGCATGGCCAGGATGAGGCCGAGGTTGCTCATCACCGTGACCACGAGCGTGTCGCCCGGCAGACGCCCCTCCTGCTTGAGCGCGGTGGCGAGGATCCCGAGGATCTGGTCGCCGTCCACGATCGCGCCCGTGTGGTCGACGGCGAGGCAGCGGTCGGCGTCGCCGTCGAACGCGACGCCGAAGTCCGCCTCCGACGCCACCACCACGGCCTGGAGCTGCTCCGGGTGCGTGGAGCCGCACTTCTCGTTGATGTTCCGGCCGTCGGGGCTGGCGTTCATCACCACGACGTCGGCGCCCGCCGCGCGCAGCGCCTCCGGCCCCACCTCGCTGGCGGCACCGTTGGCGCAGTCCAGCGCGATGCGCAGCCCCTCGAGGGGCCGGTGGTCCGGGGTGGTCCCGACGCTGTCGGTGAGGTGCCGCACGTACCGCTCGGCGGCGGCCTGCCCGTCGGTGCGGATCCGCCCGACGTCGGCGCCCGTGGGCCGCTCCCAGTCCTCGCCCAGCGTGGCCTGGATCGCGTCCTCGACGGCGTCGTCGAGCTTGAGGCCGCCGCGGGCGAAGAACTTGATCCCGTTGTCCGGCATGGGGTTGTGCGACGCCGAGACCATGACCCCGAGGTCGGCCTCCAGCTCCGTCACCAGGTAGGCCAGCGCGGGCGTCGGCAGCACGTTGAGCATCACGACGTCGACTCCCGCCGAGGCGAGGCCTGCGGCGACGGCGCCCGCGAGGAACTCGCCGGAGGCCCGCGTGTCACGTCCGACGACGGCCCGTGGTCGCGGGCCCAGCAGCTCGCCCTGCGCGGTCAGCACCCGAGCGGCGGCGACGCCCAGCTCCAGTGCCAGCTCCGCCGTGATGTCCTTGTTGGCGAGGCCCCGAACCCCGTCGGTGCCGAACAGCCTGCCCATACCGCGTCTCCTCAGATCGTTCCAGTCCCACCGTAGTGGGCGTCCGGCCGGTGCCGGAAATGCGGATGGCCCCGCTGAACAGTGTCGATACTGTTCGGCGGGGCCACCCGGCCGGGCACTGACTGTGCTCGTCGCCGCGCTTCCTCGGCCGGAGCACAGGCTCTGGCCTCGTACCTCGGCCCGAGCCTGTGCTCCGGCTGTCGTCAGCGCGTCAGCGCTTGCTGTACTGCGGAGCCTTGCGGGCCTTCTTGAGACCGGCCTTCTTGCGCTCGACCTTGCGGTCGTCGCGGCGCAGGAAGCCGGCCTTCTTCAGCTCGGGGCGGTTCGCCTCGGCGTCGATGGCGTTCAGCGCACGGGCGATGCCCAGGCGCAGCGCGCCGGCCTGGCCCGACGTGCCACCACCCGTGATGCGGGCGATGACGTCGAAGCGGCCCTCGACCTCGACCAGGTTCAGCGGGGAGTTGACCAGCTGCTGGTGCACCTTGTTCGGGAAGTAGTCCTCGAGGGTGCGGCCGTTGATCTTCCAGGTGCCGGTGCCGGGGACCAGGCGCACGCGCGCCACGGCCTCCTTGCGGCGCCCGAGGGCCTGGGCCGGGGCGGTGATGGACGAACCGCGCGTTGCCGGCGCGGCCGTCTCGGTGGTGTAGGTGCTGGGCGTCTCGGCGCCCTGCTCGATGTCGACGGTGGTCTCAGCCACTGTGGTGTCCTCGCGTCCTTCGCGTTGCGATCCGGCAGCGGCCTCAGGCCTGCTGCGAAACCTGGGTGATCTCGAACGGCTTGGCCTGCTGCGCCGTGTGCGGGTGCTCAGGGCCTGCGTAGACCTTCAGGTGGGTCAGCTGAGTCCGACCGAGCGAGGTCTTGGGGATCATGCCGCGCACAGCCTTCTCGATGGCGCGCTCCGGCTTGGTGTCCAGCAGCTCGCCGTACGGGGTGGCCGTGAGGCCGCCCGGGTAGCCCGAGTGGCGGTACGCCATCTTGGTCTGACGCTTGTTGCCGCTCAGCGCGACCTTGTCCGCGTTGATGACGATGACGAAGTCACCGCCGTCGACGTGCGGAGCGAAGGTCGGCTTGTGCTTCCCGCGCAGCAGATTGGCGACCTGGCTGGCCAGGCGGCCCAGGACGACGTCGGTCGCGTCGACGACGTACCAGTCGCGCTGGACGTCGCCGGGCTTGGGGGTGTACGTACGCACGGTTCGTAACCTTTTCGTTTGCGGTGTCGTCGGGCGAGAAGCGGCGCCCGATGAGTCAGGTCGTTGTGCGCGGGAGTCAAGGTGACGTCCGGGCCGGACGTCGGCACGCGAGTGGGCGCGGTGCCGACGCAGGAACGCCGGTGACAGAGCACAACGACTCAATAGAATACCTGGCCGTTTCCCCGAGGGTCAAAGCGAAGCGGGCTGCCGGCGCACGGGACGGGCATGACGTTCACCACGTCGACGCATTCGCACCGGCACTGTGGCGTCCACGCGCAACTGGTGCCACCGTAGGAACATGACCGAGGAAACCCCAGCCACCATGCCGGGGCCGGACGGCATCGCCGAGGGCGACACCGACCAGCTCCCGACCGAGGACACCCTGTACAGCCGGGGACCGAAGGACCTGCTCGACGAGGGCTACTCCCCGCCCGACCGCCCGCGCTCGAACCACTGGGGCGAGACCTCGTGGGAGGAGCGGCAGGGAGAGCCGATGGACCAGCGCCTCGCCGAGGAGGAGCCGGACATCTGGCAGGAGGACCCGCTCGACCGCACCGACACGTCGCGCGCGGGCCGCCTGGTCTCCGACCCGGACGCCGACCCCGGCAGCTACGCGGCCGAGGACGGCAACCGCGAGAACGACCTGTACGGCACGGACGCGGGCATCGACGGTGCGGGAGCGAGCGCCGAGGAGGCCGCCGTCCACTGGGTCGAGGAGCCCTGACCCGCCGCCGAGGGAGAACTGCAGCGAGGTAGGACGCCGACCAGGCCGTTCTGCCTCGCTGCAGTTCTATCTCGCGGTCGGGAGGTCGTCCCAGACCTCCTCGTCCATCCGCTTCGCACGGACGGCGTCCGCGCGGGACGCGAGCTCGGCGTCCGGCGGGAACGTGATCTCCTCCAGGCACAGCCCCTCGGGCGGCACCACGAACACCCCGGCATCCCGGCGTCGGCTCGCCAGCAGCTCCGCGGGCCAGCCGACCGGACGCCGCCCCTCCCCCACCGCGATCGACGCCCCCACGAGCGCCCGGACCATGTTGTGGCAGAACGCGTCGGCGACGACGTGCGCCACCACGAGCCCCGCGTCCGGCCCCTCGGCCGGCCGCTCCCAGGCGATGCGCTGCAGCTCGCGGATGGTCGTCGCCCCGGGCCGGGGCTTGCAGTACGCGGCGAAGTCCCGCAGGCCGACGAGCGGCCGGACCGCGGCGTCCATCGCCTCGGCGTCGAGCGCACGGCGGGTCCACAGGACGTGGCTACGGCGCAGGGGGTCGCGCAGGCCGGGGTCGTCGGCGATGCGATACGTGTAGCGCCGGCGCAGGGCTGAGAACCGGGCGTCGAAGCCCGCAGGAGCCGGCGCGGCCCGGCGCACGACCACGTCCGCCGGCAGCACACCCGCCAGCCGCGTCACGAGCGAATCGCCCGGTGACCGGTCGGACCGGCCCGGCAAGGCAGCCCAGCCTTCCCGGTCGACGTCCACGTGCGCCACCTGCCCGCGCGCGTGGACGCCCGAGTCCGTGCGGCCGGCGACCGTGAGCCGGGGCGCCGGCAGCCCGCGCTGCTCGGTCCGCAGCACCCGGGCGATCCCGGTCTCCAGGGCACCCTCCACGGTGCGCAGTCCGGGCTGCCGGGCCCAGCCCGCGAAGTCCGTGCCGTCGTAGGCCAGGTCGAGGCGGACCCTGATGAGCTGGTTCACACGCTCATCCTCCCCGATTCCCGCGCCGAGGTTCGTACAGTGACGTCATGGCAGAGACTCTCACGCTGGCCGTGGACTGCGGGGGCGGCGGGATCAAGGCGGCCGTCCTCGACGCGTCCGGCACCGCCCACGCGACACCGGTCCGCGTCCCGACACCGTATCCGCTGCCGCCCGAGCTGCTCGTCGACACGATCGCGAAGATCGCCACCGACCTGCCCGCGGCCGCCCGGGTCACGGTGGGGCTCCCCGGCATGATCCGCAGCGGCGTCGTCGTGCACACGCCGCACTACATCACCCGGTCGGGGCCGCGGTCACGCGTGGTCCCCGCCCTGGCGGACGCCTGGCGCAACTTCGACATGCGCGCCGCTGTCGCCGAGCGGCTGGGCCTGCCGGCGCTCGTCCTCAACGACGCGGAGGTGCACGGCGCGGGCGTGGTCGCGGCGTCGGGCCTGGAGCTGGTGATCACGCTGGGCACCGGCCTGGGGACGGCGATGTTCCACGGCGGGCGGATCGCACCGCACCTGGAGTGGTCGCACGCGCCGGTCCGCCGCAGCCTCACCTACGACCAGTACATCGGCGAACCCGAGCGGCGCCGGCTCGGGGACGGACTCTGGTCGCGCCGCGTCGTCACCGTGGTGGACGGGCTGCGCCCGGTGTTCCACTGGGACCGCCTCTACATCGGCGGCGGGAACTCACGCTGCATCACGCCGTCCGCGCTGACCCGCCTGGGCGACGACGTCGTCATCGTCCCCAACTCGGCGGCCCTGGTCGGCGGCGCCCGGGCCTGGGACCTCCCGCCGGCGTAAGTGCGCCTCTACCCAGTCATCAGGCCCGGAATCGAGCTGTTCTCCGGGCCTGATGACTGGGTAGAAGCGCACTACGCGCGACACGATGCCCGACACGATGCACAGCGCGATGCGCAACGGAACGCACGACGACGCCGGGCCGCACCCTCCGTACGGAAGGTGCGGCCCGGCGTCGTGCGGGAGAAAGGGGGCTCAGGCCTCCTTCTTCTCCTCGGCGGTCTCGTCCGCGGGGGTCTCCTCGGCGGCGTCCTCGGCCGGGGCGTCCTTGACGTCCTCGGCGGGGGTCTCCTCGACCGGAGCGTCCTCGACGGGCGCGTCCTCGACCGGGGCAGCCTTCTCGGTGGCCTTGGTGGCCTCCTTGACGACGGCCTGCTTGGGGCTCACGGGCTCGGTGACGAGCTCGATGACCGCCATCGGCGCGTTGTCGCCCTTGCGGGTGCCGATCTTGGTGATGCGCGTGTAGCCACCGTTGCGCTCGGCCATGGCCGGGGCGATCTCGGTGAAGAGCGTGTGCACCACGCCCTTGTCGCGCACGACCGTGAGGACACGGCGGCGGGCGGACAGGTCGCCCTTCTTCGCGAACGTGATCAGACGCTCGGCCAGCGGACGCAGGCGCTTGGCCTTGGTCTCGGTGGTCGTGATCCGGCCGTGCTCGAAGAGCGACGTCGACAGGTTCGCGAGGATCAGACGCTCGTGAGCCGGGCTACCGCCGAGCCGCGCGCCCTTGGTAGGGGTAGGCATTGCTTGTCTCCTTGGAAGTGGTTCCGCGCGCCTGGCCCGCAGACCGGGCGCGGGACGTCAGTACGACTGCTCGTCGCCGCTGTAGGCAGCCGTGTCGCCGGCCTCGAAGTAGGAGGCGCCGGCCGGGTCGAAGTCCAGCGGCGAGTCCTTGAGGCTGAGGCCGAGCTCGGCCAGCTTCTCCTTGACCTCGGTGATCGACTTGGCACCGAAGTTGCGGATGTCGAGCAGGTCCGCCTCGCTGCGGGCCACGAGCTCGCCCACCTGGTGGATGCCCTCGCGCTTGAGGCAGTTGTACGAACGGATGGTGAGGTTGAGCTCCTCGATCGGCAGCGCCAGGTCCGCGGCCAGCGCGGTGTCCGTCGGCGACGGGCCGATCTCGATGCCCTCGGCCTCGACGTTCAGCTCACGTGCCAGGCCGAACAGCTCGACCAGGGTCTTGCCGGCCGAGGCGAGCGCGTCGCGAGGCGTGATCGCCTGCTTGGTCTCGACGTCGACGATGAGCTTGTCGAAGTCGGTGCGCTGCTCGACTCGGGTGGCCTCGACCTTGTACGTGACCTTGAGGACCGGCGAGTAGATCGAGTCGACCGGGATGCGCCCGATCTCCGCGTCGAACTGCTTGTTCTGCGCGGCGGACACGTACCCACGGCCCCGCTCGACGGTCAGCTCGATCTCGAGCTTGCCCTTGTCGTTCAGGGTGGCGATGTGCAGGTCGGGGTTGTGCACCTCGACCCCCGCCGGCGGAACGATGTCCGCGGCGGTCACGGCGCCGGCGCCCTGCTTGCGCAGGTACATCACGACGGGCTCGTCGTTCTCCGAGGAGACCACGAGGTTCTTGATGTTGAGGATGATCTCGGTGACGTCCTCCTTCACGCCCGACACGGTGCTGAACTCGTGCAGCACACCGTCGATACGGATGGACGTGACAGCCGCGCCCGGGATGGACGACAGCAGGGTGCGACGCATCGAGTTGCCGAGCGTGTAGCCGAAGCCAGGCTCGAGCGGCTCGATGGAGAAGCGGGAACGGCTCTCCGAGATGACCTCTTCGGTCAGCGTGGGGCGCTGTGCGATGAGCACTGTGGGTGTCCTTTCAGTGTGCGTCCGCTATATGACGCATCACGGCCTGCGATCTCTCGCAGCCCGGACGGATCTCTGTCACCGACCGGGCGGGGGTGCTCACCTCGCGAGGTGAGCGGATGTCGCACCCGCGGTGCGGTCGCGCGGCTCCGAGGCCGCGCGACCGCACCGTGGTGCGACAAGCATCAGACGCGGCGGCGCTTCGGGGGACGGCAGCCGTTGTGCGCCTGGGGCGTCACGTCCTGGATCGAGCCGACCTCGAGGCCGGTCGCCTGGAGCGAGCGGATGGCGGTCTCGCGACCGGAACCCGGGCCCTTCACGAAGACGTCGACCTTCTTGACGCCGTGCTCCTGCGCGCGGCGAGCGGCCGACTCGGCGGCCATCTGCGCGGCGTACGGCGTGGACTTGCGGGAGCCCTTGAAGCCGACGTGGCCGGCAGAGGCCCACGACACCACGGCACCGGACGGGTCGGTGATCGAGATGATCGTGTTGTTGAAGGTGGACTTGATGTGCGCCTGGCCGAGCGGGACGTTCTTCTTGTCCTTGCGGCGCGGCTTGCGGCCGGCGGCAGCGCGAGTCTTGGGAGGCATCTGTTCTTCTATCTCCTGGTCTGATCGGACCGGGGCGGTCTAGCTCAGCGAGCGACCGCTCCACGGACTGCTGTCAGCGGGCCTTCTTCTTGCCCGCAACGGTGCGCTTGGGACCCTTGCGGGTGCGCGCGTTGGTCTTGGTGCGCTGACCGCGCACCGGCAGGCCGCGGCGGTGGCGCAGGCCCTGGTAGGTGCCGATCTCGACCTTGCGGCGGATGTCGGCCGCGACCTCACGGCGGAGGTCACCCTCGAGCTTGTAGTTGCCCTCGAGGTAGTCGCGGAGCGCAACGAGCTCGGCGTCGCCGAGGTCCTTCACGCGGACGTCCGGGCTGATGCCCGTGGCGGCCAGGGTCTCCTTCGCGCGGGTACGACCCACACCGAAGATGTACGTGAGCGCAACCTCAAGCCGCTTGTCGCGGGGGAGGTCGACGCCGATAAGACGTGCCATGTGCCTTCCGGCTCCTGTACTGCTCGTCGGAGGTCTGCCGCACCGCCATCCCGTGGTTTCTCACGGGCCCCGGCCTCCGGACCGAGGGTTCCCCGCCCCGCGTCGCGCGGAGTGGTTCGAGGTGGTGCGCTGGTGGTGGCCTCAGCCACCGGCCCGGGCAGGTGCCCGGAGGATGATCAGCCCTGGCGCTGCTTGTGGCGCAGGTTGTCGCAGATCACCATGACGCGACCGTGCCGGCGGATCACCTTGCACTTGTCGCAGATCTTCTTGACGCTCGGCTTGACCTTCATCGGATTTTCCTCCGCCACGCGCGTCCGGTCGCCCGGGTGCGCACGAGGCAGTGTCGTGGGTGGTCGATCGTGCGGCGACGTCACCTCTGGCCAGGCCGTGAGTGACATAGCCCCGGATCGGGGACTGACTACTTGTAGCGGTAGACGATCCGGCCGCGGGACAGGTCGTACGGGCTGAGCTCCACCACCACGCGGTCCTCGGGGAGGATCCGGATGTAGTGCTGCCGCATCTTGCCCGAGATGTGCGCGAGAACCTTGTGACCGTTCGACAGCTCCACGCGGAACATCGCGTTCGGCAGAGCCTCGACCACGCTGCCCTCGATCTCGATGACACCGTCCTTCTTTGCCATATCCTCCGCTAACTCTCGTCGTGACTGCTTCCACGCCCACGGCGTCGCAGGTACCCTGCGCAACCGGCAGTCGGGTGTGGATGTCGTGTGCGTCCGTGTGCCGCCTGCCTCGTGTGCCTCGACCTGCGCCCCGCTCGCGCGGGGACCGGCAGGCGCTCGTGGCACCCTTTCAAGAACTGGAGGCGTTGAACGGACTACACCCAGCGGTCCAGCCTACGCCACTTCGGAAAGCATTCAAAGCGCAGGCCCACGCCGACGCCGCCCGCGGGCCGTGAGTCTCGCCACGCACCCCGCAGTGCCCGCGGTCGAGGCGCCGCTCGGCCGGCGTCCGGTCACAGGTCGTACTCGACGCCAGGTGGTCCGATCATCGTGTGCGGCAGGCTGCCGACGAGGAAGAACAGCATCGGGAGCCAGCCGAGCACCATGCCCAGCCCGAGCGCCACGAGCACCGAGCTGCCGCGAGCCGTCCACAGCCACACCCCGACCAGCCACACCACCACGCCGAGCAGGAGCACCGACTCCCAGACGAGGAGCGACGTGCCGAACCCGAGCACGATGCCCACCCACAGGAACGGGCTCGGCACGAGGCGCCGTGCCCATACCGCCGACCAGCGGCCGAGGCGCCGCAGGCCCCGGCCGGCGGCGGGAAGCACCCGGGCGTACCACGGGCGCCCGGAAGACCCTGGCACCGCGTGCTCGGGCGTCGTACGGGGCGCCTCCCCGCGCGGGCCGGCGCCGGCTCGCGAGGGGGCCGTGCCACCCGAGGGAGTGTGCGCTTCCTTGGTCACCCGGTGATCGTAGCCAACTGACCCCAGGTTAAATAGTCCTCGGGACGGAATCGCTCAGCCGAGGTCGACCGGCTGCACCCCGAAGACGCCGAGGCGCTCCGCTCCCCCGTCGATCGCGGTCAGGACGACGATGCCGTCCTCCGTGATCGCGGTCGAGTGCTCCCAGTGCGCCGCCCGGGACCCGTCGACGGTGACCACGGTCCAGTCGTCCTGAAGGACGCTCGTCTCCGCGCCGCCCCGCGTGATCATCGGCTCGATGGCCAGACACATGCCCGGGCGCAGCCGCGGGCCCTGGCCGGACGTCCTGTAGTTGTGGACGTCCGGGGGCTGGTGCATGGCGCTGCCGATGCCGTGCCCCACGTAGTCCTCGACGATCCCGTACTCGGTACCGACGAACTCGCCGGCCATCTCGACCGCCGCCTCGACCGCCTCGCCCACGGCGTTCAGGCGCTTCCCGGAGGCCAGCGCCGCGATGCCCGCCCACATGGCCGCGTCGGTCGCCCGGACGAGCGCGATGTCGGCGAGGTCCGCCCCGGCGGCGACCAGGTCGTCGTCGGGCAGCCTGTGGTCCAGAGCGCCCTCGGCGCCCAGGACGAAGGAGATGGCGGAGTCACCGTGCCAGCCCTCGACGATCGCACCGCAGTCGATGGAGACGAGGTCGCCCGCCCCGAGCACCCGGCCGCCCGGGATGCCGTGGATGACCTCCTCGTTCACCGACGTGCAGATGACGCCGGGAAAGCCGTGGTAGCCCAGGAACGAGGGCTTGGCACCGGCATCCTCGATCGACCGCGCGGCGACGGCGTCGAGGTCGGCCGTGGTCATGCCCGGCCGGGCCGCCGAGCGGACCGCCGCGAGCGTGTCGGCGACCACCAGACCGGCACGCCGCATGAGGCGCACCTGGTCCGGCGTCTTGTACTCGATCCGCTCCCGGCCGAAGACCACGCCTCAGCCCAGCTGCGTCGCGAGCGAAGCGACGATGCGGTCGGTGACGTCCGAGATCTCGCCCAGGCCGTCCACCTGCACCAGGAGGTTGCGCTCGCCGTACGCCGCCGTCAGCGGGGCGGTCTGCTCCGCGTAGATGTCGAGGCGGCGGGCGATGGCCTCCTCGGTGTCGTCCTCGCGACCCTCCTGCTCCGCGCGCTTGGCGATGCGCGCGAGCAGCTCGGCACGGTCCGCCGTCAGCTCGATGACGCCGTCCAGCTCCCAGCCGAGACCGGCGAGGATCTGGTCGAGTTCCGTCACCTGGGCCGCGTTGCGCGGGTATCCGTCGAGGATGAAGCCCTGCTTCACGTCCGGCTCACCGAGCCGGTCGCGGACCATGGCGTTGGTGACCTCGTCCGGGACGAGCTCACCCTTGTTCGTGTACTCCTGCGCGGTCCGGCCCAGCTCGGTCTCCCCCGCGATGTTCGCGCGGAAGATGTCACCCGTCGAGATCGGGACGATGCCGAAGACCTCGGCGAGGCGGGCGGCCTGCGTACCCTTGCCCGCGCCCTGCGGGCCCATGATGACCAGACGCGTGACCTGGCCCTCCTGGTCCGGACGAGCGTGCAGCTCGCGGCGAGAGGTGGTGGTGGGAGTCTGGCTCAACGGAGGAATCCTTCGTAGTGGCGCTGCTGCAGCTGGGAGTCGATCTGCTTGACCGTCTCCAGCCCGACACCGACCACGATGAGGATGGAGCTGCCGCCGAACGGCAGGCTGGTGGTGACGCCCAGGAAGACGAGCACCAGCGTCGGGATCAGCGCGATCAGCGCAAGGTACAGGGAACCGGCGGAGGTGATGCGGGTGATCACGAAGTCGAGGTACTCCGCCGTGGGGCGGCCGGCCCGGATGCCGGGGATGAAGCCGCCGTACTTCTTCATGTTGTCCGCGACCTCGTCCGGGTTGAACGTGATCGAGGTGTAGAAGAAGCAGAAGAAGATGATCATCAGCGTGTAGATCGCGATGTACAGCGGCGACGACTGCTGGACCAGGTTGTTCGAGATCCAGACGACCCACTCCTCCGTCTGGTCGCCGAACTGGGCGATCAGGCCGGGGATGGCGAGGATCGACGCCGCGAAGATCACGGGGATCACGCCGGACATGTTGATCTTGATCGGGATGTAGGTGCTGGTGCCGCCGTACATCCGGCGCCCCACCATCCGCTTCGCGTACTGCACGGGGATGCGGCGCTGCGACTGCTCGACGAACACCACGAGGCCGACCACCAGGATGATGACCAGGATCATGATGGTGAAGTTCAGGGCACCGTTGGCGCCACCGGCGATCGACCACAGCGAGGTCGGGAAGCTGGCCGCGATCGACGTGAAGATGAGCAGCGACATGCCGTTGCCGACGCCGCGCTCGGTGATGAGCTCGCCGAGCCACATGACAAGGCCGGTACCGGCGGTCATGGTGATGACCATGAAGACCGAGGTGAGGATGCTGTCGCTCGCGATGACGTCGAGGTCGCAACCCTGGAACAGCAGGCCCTGGCGCGCCGTCGTGATGACGGTGGTGGACTGCAGGATCGCGAGGGCGATCGTCAGGTAGCGGGTGTACTGGGTCAGCTTGGTCTGACCCGACTGGCCCTCCTTGTGCAGCGCCTCGAAGCGCGGGATGACCACGCGAAGCAGCTGCACGATGATGCTCGCCGTGATGTACGGCATGATGCCGAGGGCGAAGATCGACAGCTGCAGCAGAGCACCGCCGCTGAAGACGTTGATCAGGCCGAGCAGGCTGTTGTCACCCGCGAGGGCGATACATTGCTGCACGTTCGCATAGTCCACACCGGGGGTCGGGATGAACGACCCGAGCCGGAAGATCGCCATGATCGCGATCGTGAACAGCAGCTTGCGCCGCAGGTCTGGCGTCCGGAAAGCCCGGCCGAAAGCGCTGAGCACCCTATCCTCCTGGCCCGCCGTTGCGGGATCTCGTGTCGCCGGCAGGACGCCGGCGAGGTGTGTCGAACGTGGGCCAGACCACAACGGTGCAGCCAGACCGTGTCGGATTCTACGTTGCTCACGCGGGTCCGTGGACCACGTTCGCTCCGGGAAATACTCAAGAGAGCACACAGGGCCGGCCGCGCTCACGCGCCGCCGGCCCTGTCAGCTGTCTCAGGCCTCCGAGACCGTACCGCCGGCCGCCAGGATCTTCTCCTTGGCGGACGCCGAGACGCGGTCGACCGCGATCTCGAGCTTGACGGTGACGTCGCCGTTGCCGAGCACCTTCACGGGCTGGCCCTTGCGGACCGCGCCCTTCGCGACCAGGTCCTCGACGGTGACGGAGCCACCCTCGGGGAACAGCTCGGAAAGCTTGTCCAGGTTCACGACCTGGAACTCGACCCGGAACGGGTTCTTGAAGCCACGGAGCTTCGGGAGGCGCATGTGCAGAGGCATCTGCCCACCCTCGAAGCCCGCGGGGACCTGGTAACGAGCCTTCGTACCCTTGGTTCCACGGCCCGCCGTCTTACCCTTCGAGCCTTCACCGCGACCCACACGGGTCTTCGCGGTCTTGGCGCCGGGGGCCGGACGGAGGTGGTGGACCTTCAGCGGCTTGTTCTCCGCCATGATCACTCGACCTCCTCGACGGCGACGAGGTGCGCCACCGTCTTGACCATGCCACGGATCTCCGCGCGGTCCTCCTTCACGGCGGTGTCGCCGATCCGCTTGAGGCCGAGCGTCCGCAGCGTGTCACGCTGGTTCTGCTTGCCGCCGATGGCGGACTTGGTCTGGGTCACCTTGAGCCGAGCCATCACGCACCTGCCTTCGCAGCCGACTCGGCACGACCGGCGGCCTGGGCCCGCAGGAGCGCGGCCGGGGCCACGTCCTCCAGCGCGAGACCACGACGAGCGGCAACAGCAGCCGGCTCCTCGAGGCCCTTCAGGGCCGCGACCGTGGCGTGCACGATGTTGATCGCGTTGGACGAACCGAGCGACTTGCTCAGCACGTCGTGGATGCCGGCGCACTCCAGCACGGCGCGCACCGGACCACCGGCGATCACACCGGTACCCGGCGACGCCGGACGCAGGAACACGACACCGGCGGCGGCCTCACCCTGGATGGGGTGCGGGATGGTGCCCTGGATGCGAGGGACGCGGAAGAAGTTCTTCTTCGCCTCCTCGACACCCTTGGCGATCGCCGCGGGCACCTCCTTGGCCTTGCCGTAGCCGACGCCGACGGTGCCGTCGCCGTCGCCCACCACGACGAGCGCGGTGAAGCTGAAGCGACGGCCGCCCTTGACGACCTTGGCGACGCGGTTGATGGTGACGACCTTCTCGACGAAGGCGCTCTTCTCCTCGCGCCCGCCGCGACGGTCGTCCCGACGACCGCCACCACGGCGGTCGTTACGGTCCTTGTTCTCGGTGGCGGCACCCTGGGGGGCGCCGCTGCGCTGCCCTGCAGCCATCAGAGAGTCCTCTTCTTCCGTGCGTTGGTCATCACAGGGCCAGACCGCCCTCGCGGGCGCCGTCAGCCACAGCAGCGACGCGACCGTGGTACTTGTTGCCGCCGCGGTCGAACACGACGGTGTCGACGCCGACAGCCTTGGCACGCTCGGCGACGAGCTCGCCGACCTTGCGGGCCTTGGCCGTCTTGTCGCCGTCGAACGCACGCAGGTCGGCCTCGAGGGTCGACGCCGAGGCGACGGTCTTGCCCACGGTGTCGTCCACGACCTGCGCCACCATGTGGCGCGAGGAGCGGGTGACGACCAGACGCGGACGGACGGCGGTGCCGGTGATCTTCTTGCGCAGGCGCGAGTGACGACGCTGGCGAGCGACGGCCTTGCCCTTGCCCAGGATCTTGATAGCCATCGTCACTTACCAGCCTTTCCGACCTTGCGGCGGACGTTCTCGCCGGCGTAGCGCACGCCCTTGCCCTTGTAGGGCTCAGGCTTGCGGATCTTGCGAATGTTCGCCGCGACCTCGCCGACCTGCTGCTTGTCGATGCCCGAGACCGAGAACTTGGTGGGGCTCTCGACCGCGAACGTGACGCCCGCAGGGGGCTCGACGACGACAGGGTGGCTGAAGCCGAGCGCGAACTCGAGGCTCGAACCCTTCGCCACGACGCGGTAACCAGTACCGACGATCTCGAGCTTCTTCTCGTAGCCCTGGGTCACGCCCGTGATCATGTTGGCGATCAGGGTGCGGGTCAGGCCGTGCAGCGCACGGGAGTTCCGCTCGTCGTCCGGACGGGACACCACGAGCTGGGCGTCCTCCTGGGCGACATTGATGGGTGCGGGCACGGTGTGCTCGAGAGAACCCTTGGGGCCCTTCACGGTCACCAGCGCGCCGCTGACGGTGATGTCCACGCCGGCCGGGACCGGAACGGGAAGCTTGCCGATTCGAGACATTGGCGTTTTCTCCTTTCCGGATTACCAGACGTAGGCGAGGACTTCGCCGCCCACGCCCTTGGCCTGTGCCTGCCGGTCGGTCAGCAGGCCGGAGGACGTGGACAGGATCGCCACGCCCAGGCCGCCGAGGACCTTGGGCAGTTCGGTGGACTTGCGGTAGACGCGCAGGCCGGGCTTCGAGATGCGGCGAACGCCCGCGAGGGCGCGCTCCCGGTTCTGGCCGTACTTCAGCTCGATCGTGAGGGACTTGCCCACCTGGGCGTCCTCCACGGTCCAGCCGGCGATGTAGCCCTCGGCCTGCAGGATCTCAGCAATGTGCGTCTTCAGCTTCGACGACGGCATGGTGACCGTGTCGTGGTGCGCCGAGTTCGCGTTCCGCAGACGGGTCAGCATGTCTGCGATCGGGTCGGTCATAGTCATATCGGGCTCTTGCCCTTCCTCACCGGGGTATCCGGACGGCCATGCTCGGCCGGGCGGACCTACGGCGTAGTTGTGTTACCAGCTGCTCTTGGTGACGCCGGGAAGCTCGCCACGGTGGGCCATCTCCCGCACGCAGATGCGGCACAGGCCGAACTTGCGGTAGACGGAGTGCGGGCGACCGCACTTCTGGCACCGGGTGTAGGCGCGAACCGCGAACTTCGGCTTGCCGGCCGCCTTGTTGATCAGGGCCTTCTTCGCCATGTCAGTTCTCCTTGAAGGGGAAGCCGAGACGGCGCAGCAGGGAGCGGCCCTCGTCGTCGGTCGTCGCCGTCGTCACGACCGTGATGTCCATACCGCGGACCCGGTCGATCTTGTCCTGGTCGATCTCGTGGAACATCGACTGCTCCGTGAGACCGAAGGTGTAGTTGCCGTGCCCGTCGAACTGCTTGGGCGACAGACCGCGGAAGTCGCGGATACGCGGGAGGGCGATCGCCAGCAGGCGGTCGAGGAACTCCCACATCCGGTCGCCACGGAGCGTCACGTGCGCGCCGATCGGCATGCCCTCGCGCAGCTTGAACTGCGCGATCGACTTGCGAGCCTTGGTGACCTGCGGCTTCTGACCGGTGATCGCCGAGAGGTCGCGGATCGCGCCCTCGATGAGCTTCGAGTCCTTGGCCGCGTCGCCGACACCCATGTTCACGACGATCTTGGTGAGACCGCCGGCCTGGTGCACGTTCTTGTGGCCGAACTCCTCGATCAGCGCCGGGAGGATCTCCTCGCGGTACTTCAGCTTGAGGCGCGGCTGGGCCGGGGCCTCGATGGTCGTCTCGGTCATCAGATGTCCTTCCCGGAGCGCTTCGCGACGCGGATCCGGACGGTCTTGGTACGACCGTCACGCTCCACCTGCTCGAGGCGGTACCCGACCCGGGTGCCCTTCTTGGTCTCCGGGTCGACGATCATCACGTTGCTCACGTGGATCGGCGCCTCGACCGTCTCGATGCCACCGGTACGGGTGCCGCGCTGCGACTGGCCCACCTTGGTGTGCTTCGTGACGCGCTGCACGCCCTCGACCACGAGGCGGTCGGAGTCCTTGAGGACCTCGAGCACGCGGCCGGTCTTGCCCTTGTCGCGACCCGAGATCACGATGACCTGGTCGCCCTTCTTGATCTTCGCCATGGTCAGAGCACCTCCGGGGCCAGCGAGATGATCTTCATGAACCGCTTGTCGCGCAGCTCACGGCCGACCGGGCCGAAGATACGGGTGCCGCGAGGCTCGCCGTCGTTCTTCAGGATGACGGCGGCGTTCTCGTCGAACTTGATGTAGGAACCGTCGGGACGGCGGCGCTCCTTGGCGGTCCGGACGACGACGGCCTTGATGACGTCGCCCTTCTTCACGTTGCCGCCCGGGATCGCGTCCTTGACGGTGGCGACGATGGTGTCGCCGATACCGGCGTAGCGACGGCCGGAGCCACCGAGAACGCGGATGCAGAGGATCTCCTTGGCACCCGTGTTGTCGGCGACCCGGAGTCGCGACTCCTGCTGGATCATGTGAGTGAACTCCTGTCGTCGAACTGGTTCTCGCTCGGACTGCTTCCGGCGAGCCTGGTCGAACGGATAGTTGCTGTGCCGGGGGCGCCACGCGTACGTGTGTCACGCACCGCCCCCGGCGGGAAGAGAAGTCTTACTTGGCCTTCTCGGCGATCTCCACCAGACGCCACCGCTTGGTAGCGGACAGCGGGCGGGTCTCCATGATGACGACCAGGTCGCCGATGCCGGCGGTGTTCTGCTCGTCGTGCGCCTTGACCTTGTTGGTGCGACGGATGACCTTGCCGTAGAGCGGGTGCTTCACCCGGTCCTCGACCTCGACCACGATGGTCTTGTCCATCTTGTCGCTGACCACGTAGCCACGGCGCACCTTACGCGTCGTGCGCTGGGCCTGCGCGGCCTCAGCAGTCGTGTTCTCGCTCATTGCCTCACTCACTCACGCTCGGAGCCGTACGGATACCGAGCTCGCGCTCGCGCAGGATCGTGTAGATCCGGGCGATGTCGCGACGCACGGCCTTGAGCCGGCCGTGGCTCTCGAGCTGGCCGGTCGCCGACTGGAAGCGGAGGTTGAACAGCTCCTCCTTGGCTTCCTTCAGCTTGGCGACGAGAGTCTCGTCGTCCATGCCATCCAGATCGATGGGGGCCAGCCCCTGCGTACCGATAGCCATCAGACACCACCCTCGCGCACCACGAAACGGCACTTCATCGGGAGCTTGTGCATCGCGCGGCGCATGGCCTCGCGAGCAAGGGACTCGTCAACACCGGCCAGCTCGAAGACGACGCGGCCGGGCTTGACGTTGGCGACCCACCACTCCGGCGAACCCTTACCGGAACCCATGCGGGTCTCGGCAGGCTTCTTGGTCAGCGGACGGTCCGGGTAGATGTTGATCCACACCTTGCCGCCACGCTTGATGTGACGAGTCATCGCGATACGCGCCGCCTCGATCTGGCGGTTGGTGACGTACGCCGGCTCCAGAGCCTGGATGCCGAAGTCGCCGAACGCGATCTGGGTGCCACCCTTGGCCGCGCCGGAGCGCGACGGGTGGTGCTGCTTGCGGTGCTTGACCCTGCGCGGGATCAGCATGGTCAGGCCTCCGTTCCGGTCTCTGCGGCCGGAGCGGCAGCGGCCTCCGCCGCGGGGGCGGACTCTGCGCTGCGCTCGGCCGGACGCTCGTTGCGACGGCCGCCACGACGCTCGCCGCCACGCTCACCGCGCTCGCCACGGCCACGACCCTGACGGGGAGCGGCGGTGGCCTGCTGGGCGGCGAACTCCTTCTCGGTGACCTCGCCCTTGTAGATCCACACCTTCACGCCGATACGGCCGAACGTGGTGCGGGCCTCGTAGAAGCCGAAGTCGATGTACGCACGGAGCGTGTGCAGGGGCACACGGCCCTCGCGGTAGAACTCCGAACGGCTCATCTCGGCGCCGCCGAGGCGACCCGAGACCTGCACGCGGATGCCCTTCGCGCCGGCGCGCTGCGCGGACTGCATGCCCTTGCGCATCGCACGACGGAAGGAGACACGGCTGGCGAGCTGCTCGGCGATGCCCTGAGCAACCAGCTGCGCGTCGATCTCGGCGTTCTTGACCTCGAGGATGTTGAGCTGGACCTGCTTGCCCGTGAGCTTCTCGAGCTCGCCGCGGATGCGGTCGGCCTCGGCACCCCGGCGGCCGATCACGATGCCCGGACGCGCCGTGTGGATGTCCACGCGGACGCGGTCGCGGGTGCGCTCGATCTCGACCTTGGAGATGCCGGCCCGCTCGAGGCCGGTGCCCATGAGCTTGCGGATCTGCACGTCCTCACGGACGTAGTCGCGGTACCGCTGACCAGGCTTGGTGCTGTCGGCGAACCAGCGCGACCGGTGGTCGGTGGTGATACCGAGGCGGTACCCGTGCGGGTGAACCTTCTGTCCCACTATCGGGCCCCTTCCTTGACGGTCTGCTTGTCGGCGATCACCACGGTGATGTGGCTCGTGCGCTTGAGGATGCGCGTGGCACGTCCCTGAGCCCGCGGGCGGAACCGCTTGAGCGTCGGCCCCTCGTCGACGAACGCGGCGGAGACGACCAGGTCGCCCTCGTCGAAGCGCTCGCTGGCGCGGTCGGCCTTCACCCGTGCGTTGGCGATCGCGCTCTCCACGACCTTGCGGATCGGCTCACTGGCGGCCTGCGGTGCGAACTTCAGCACCGCGACGGCCTCAGAGGCCTGCTTGCCACGGATGAGGTCCACGACGCGCCGGGCCTTCTGGGGCGTGACACGGACGAACCGCGCCTGCGCCTTGGCTTCCATTGCTGTCCTGCTTCCTTTTCTCAGACAGTCCGAGTCATCGCTGCTGTGTGCGGGGAGAACCCCACGCCTCAGCGGCGACGACCCTTCCTGTCGTCCTTCACGTGGCCGCGGAAGGTCCGCGTGGGAGCGAACTCGCCGAGCTTGTGGCCGACCATCGACTCGGTCACGAAGACCGGGACGTGCTTGCGACCGTCGTGCACGGCAAAGGTGTGACCGAGGAAGTCGGGCGTGACGACCGACCGACGGGACCAGGTCTTGATGACGTTCTTGGTCCCCTTCTCGTTCTGGACGTCCACCTTCTTCTGGAGGTGGTCGTCGACGAAGGGGCCCTTCTTCAGGCTACGAGGCATGTTTCAGGCTCCTATCAGCGCTTCTTGCCGGTACGACGGCGACGGACGATCATCCGGTCGCTCGACTTGTTCGGACGGCGGGTACGACCCTCCGGCTGGCCCCAGGGGCTCACCGGGTGACGACCACCGGACGTCTTGCCCTCACCACCACCGTGCGGGTGGTCGACCGGGTTCATGGCGACACCGCGCACGGTCGGGCGCTTGCCCTTCCAGCGCATGCGGCCGGCCTTGCCCCAGTTGATGTTCGACTGCTCGGCGTTGCCGACCTCGCCGACCGTCGCGCGGCAGCGCAGGTCGACGTTGCGGATCTCGCCGGACGGCATGCGCAGCTGCGCATAGGGGCCGTCCTTCGCGACGAGCTGCACGGACGCACCGGCCGAGCGGGCGATCTTCGCACCGCCACCGGGCCGGAGCTCGATGGCGTGGATGACCGTACCGGTCGGGATGTTGCGCAGCGGCAGGTTGTTGCCGGGCTTGATGTCGGCACCCGCACCGGCCTCGATGCGGTCGCCCTGCGACAGCTTGTTCGGCGCGATGATGTAGCGCTTCTCGCCGTCCGCGTAGTGCAGGAGCGCGATGCGCGCCGTGCGGTTGGGGTCGTACTCGATGTGAGCGACCTTCGCGGGCACGCCGTCCTTGTCGTGACGACGGAAGTCGATGACGCGGTAGGCACGCTTGTGCCCGCCGCCCTTGTGACGCGTCGTGATGCGACCGGTGTTGTTGCGGCCACCGGTCTTGCTCAGCGGGCGGACCAGCGACTTCTCCGGCTGCGAGCGCGTGACCTCGACGAAGTCGGCGACGCTGGAGCCACGACGGCCGGGCGTCGTCGGCTTGTACTTACGGATTCCCATGGAAACCTGTCCTCAATCGTCTCTAGTCAGCTCAGCCGACCGGACCGCCGAAGATGTCGATCGTGCCCTCGCGGAGGGTGACGATCGCACGCTTCGTGTCCTTGCGCTTGCCGAGGCCGAAACGCGTGCGACGCGTCTTGCCCTTGCGGTTGATCGTGTTCACCGAGGCGACCTTCACGCTGAAGACCTTCTCGATCGCGATCTTGATCTCGGTCTTGTTCGCGCTCGGGTCCACGATGAAGGTGTACTTGCCCTCGTCGAGAAGGTTGTAGCTCTTCTCGGAGACGACCGGCGCGATCAGGATGTCGCGCGGGTCCTTCACGGTGACGCTCACTTTGCGGTCTCCTCAGCGGTCTCGGCCTCGGACTCCGTGGCGACAGCCTTCGCGCCCTTGGCCGGGCCCTCGAGGAACGCGGCGAGCGCGCCCTCGGTGAAGATGACGTCGTCGGAGACGAGCACGTCGTAGGTGTTCAGCTGGTCGGCGACCAGGAGGTGCACCTCGGGGACGTTGCGCAGCGACTTGATCGTGATCTCGTCGTCCCGCTGGGTCACGACGAGCACGTGCTCGCGCGTGGTCAGCTTGGCGATGGTGCCGAGCGCCGTCTTGGTCGACGGTGCACCGTCCAGGCCGAAGCCGGTGACGACGTGCACGCGACCGGCACGGGCGCGGTCCGAGAGAGCGCCACGCAGGGCGGCGGCCTTCATCTTCTTCGGGGTGCGCTGGTCGTACTTGCGCGGCTGCGGGCCGTGGACGGTGCCACCGCCGGCGAACTGCGGGGCGCGGGTCGAACCCTGACGGGCGCGGCCGGTGCCCTTCTGCTTGTACGGCTTCTTGCCACCACCGCGGACCTCGCCGCGGGTCTTGGTGGCGTGCGTCCCCTGGCGGGCGGCGGCGCGCTGCGCGACGACCACCTGGTGGATCAGCGGGACGTTCACGGCGACGTCGAACACCTCAGCGGGGAGCTCGGCCGTGCCGGACTTCTTGCCCTGGGCGTCGACGACGT
This sequence comes from Promicromonospora sp. MS192, assembly GCF_049532985.1. Classification (GTDB taxonomy): domain Bacteria; phylum Actinomycetota; class Actinomycetes; order Actinomycetales; family Cellulomonadaceae; genus Promicromonospora. The sequence continues at coordinate 4,136,835 of NZ_CP186693.1, forward strand.
CCACGGACAGAGCGGTCTGCGTAGTCATGGCTGCGGTCACGCTCCCTTCGCGGCGTTACGCACGAGGACGACGCCACCCTTGGGGCCGGGAACCGCGCCCTTGACGAGCAGCAGACCCTTCTCGGCGTCGACCGCGTGAACGGTCAGGTTCTGGGTGGTCTGACGGGCGTTACCCATCCGACCAGCCATCCGCAGGCCCTTGAAGACTCGCGACGGCGTCGAGGCGCCACCGATCGAACCCGGCTTGCGGTGGTTGCGGTGCGCACCGTGCGAGGCGCTCACGCCGGCGAAGCCGTGACGCTTCATGACACCGGCGGTGCCCTTGCCCTTGGTGGTGCCGACCACGTCGACCACGGCACCGGCCTCGAACACCTCGGCGGTGATCTCCTGGCCGAGCGTGAACTCGGACGCGTTCTCGGTGCGGATCTCGGCGACGTGACGACGCGGCGTCACACCGGCCTTCTCGAAGTGGCCCTTGAGGGGCTTGGTGACCTTGCGCGGGTCCACCTGGCCGGCCGCGAGCTGCACAGCCGCGTAGCCGTCGGTGTCCACCGTGCGGATCTGGGTCACCACGTTCGTGCCCACGGAGACCACGGTCACCGGCACGAGGCGACCCGCCTCGTCCCAGAGCTGGGTCATACCGAGCTTGGTCCCGAGCAACGCGGTCACGTTCTTCTGCTGGTTGGTCATGATGTCCTCCAGCCTCAGAGCTTGATCTCGATGTTCACGTCCGCCGGCAGGTCGAGTCGCATGAGCGAGTCGACGGCCTTGGGCGTGGGATCGATGATGTCGATGAGCCGCTTGTGCGTACGCATCTCGAAGTGCTCGCGGCTGTCCTTGTACTTGTGAGGCGACCGGATCACGACGAAGACGTTCTTCTCCGTCGGCAGCGGCACCGGACCCACGACCGTCGCACCAGCGCGAGTCACCGTGTCGACGATCTTGCGCGCCGAGCTGTCGATGACCTCGTGGTCGTAGGACTTGAGCCGGATGCGGATCTTCTGTCCCGCCATGGCGTCGTCTGACTCTCTCTCTCGAACCGCTACTGACCGACCCACGCACTCGGGCGTGTCGCTTGGAGCGGCACAGCCGGGCGCAGAGCACCATTCCTGGTGCCGGGGCCGTTGGGAAGTGATCTGCCCTGGTACGAGACCGGGACCGACCACGACGTTTGCCGAGCCTGCTCGGAACAGTGCCTCCGGAGATCCGGAGAACGTGTGCTCCGCGGGGCGCCCTGTACAGATCGAAACAGGCGACAACCCGCGACCCCTTACCCGGACTTCTCCCCGGGTGGGTGACCGCTCCAGCCTCTGTCGGTCCGGACTGACCGGACCGAGGACTGCGGTTCTGCACACTGTTCGACACTTGAAAGAGCGCGCCTGTTACAGGCAACTATGCAATCTTGCCACACGTCCTGGCATCGGCCAAACGGAGCGCGTGTGACGCCCGCTACGTGCGCGAAGGGGCCCGGACGCCGAAGCGCCCGGGCCCCCTCGTGTCAGCTGACCTCCGTCAGATGAACCTGTGCTCCAAGATCACTTGAGGATCTTGGTGACACGGCCGGAACCGACCGTGCGGCCACCCTCGCGGATGGCGAAGCCCAGGCCCTCCTCCATGGCGATCGGCTGGATCAGCTCGACCGTCATCTCGGTGTTGTCGCCGGGCATGACCATCTCGGTGCCCTCGGGCAGCGTGATGACGCCGGTGACGTCCGTGGTGCGGAAGTAGAACTGCGGGCGGTAGTTCGAGTAGAACGGGTTGTGACGGCCACCCTCGTCCTTGCCCAGGATGTAGACCTGAGCCTCGAAGTTCGTGTGCGGGGTGATCGAACCCGGCTTCACGACGACCTGGCCGCGCTCGACGTCCTCGCGCTTGATGCCGCGCAGGAGCAGACCGGTGTTGTCGCCGGCCTGAGCCTGGTCCATCTGCTTGTGGAACGTCTCGATACCGGTGACCGTGGTCTTCTGCGGCTCGCGGATACCGACGATCTCGACGTCGGAGTTGATGTCCAGCGTGCCACGCTCGACCTTACCGGTGACGACGGTGCCACGACCGGTGATCGTGAAGACGTCCTCGATCGGCATGAGGAACGGCTTGTCCAGGTCACGCTGCGGCTCCGGGACGTTCTCGTCCACGGCCTCCATCAGCTCGAGGACCTTCTCGACCCACTCGGGGTCACCCTCGAGGGCCTTGAGGCCCGAGACGCGGACGACGGGAGCGTTGTCGCCGTCGAACTCCTGCGACGACAGCAGCTCGCGGACCTCCATCTCGACGAGCTCGAGGATCTCCTCGTCGTCGACCATGTCGGCCTTGTTGAGCGCCACGAGCAGATAGGGCACGCCGACCTGGCGGGCGAGCAGCACGTGCTCACGCGTCTGGGCCATCGGACCGTCGGTGGCGGCGACCACCAGGATCGCGCCGTCCATCTGGGCGGCACCGGTGATCATGTTCTTGATGTAGTCGGCGTGACCCGGGGCGTCAACGTGCGCGTAGTGACGCTTGGGCGTCTCGTACTCGATGTGCGCAATGTTGATCGTGATACCGCGCTGCTTCTCCTCCGGCGCGGCGTCGATCTCGTCGAAGTTGCGCTGGACGTTCGCCGGCAGGTCCGGGTACTTGTCCGCGAGGGTCTTCGAGATCGCCGCGGTCAGCGTCGTCTTGCCGTGGTCGACGTGACCGATCGTGCCGATGTTGACGTGCGGCTTGGTCCGCTCGAACTTGGCCTTAGCCACTGGGGTCCTCCTGGGACTTGGGTAGATGTTCCGAACGTTGCAGATGCTCGGCCAAGAAGCCTACAACTGCGGGGCGTTGCGGTTTTTCCTACAGGTTGGTTGTGCGGGTCGACCTGTGGGGACTCACTCGCCCCGGGTCTTCTTGATGATCTCTTCGGCAACCGCCTTGGGAACCTCGGCATAGCTGTCGAACTGCATCGAGTACACCGCGCGACCCTGGGTCTTCGACCGCAGGTCACCGATGTAGCCGAACATCTCGCTCAGCGGCACCTGGGCGCGAACGACCTTGACACCGGTCGCGTCCTCCATGGACTGGATCATGCCACGTCGGGAGTTGATGTCGCCGATCACGTCGCCCATGTACTCCTCGGGCGTACGCACCTCGACGGCCATGACCGGCTCGAGCAGGACCGGGTCGGCGCGCTTGACGCCTTCCTTGAAGACCATCGAACCGGCGATCTTGAACGCCATCTCCGAGGAGTCGACGTCGTGGTAGGCACCGTCGATCAGCGTCGCCTTCACGCCGACCACGGGGAAGCCGGCCAGCACACCCTGCTGCATGGCCGCCTGGATACCGGCGTCCACGGACGGGATGTACTCGCGCGGGATACGACCACCGGTGACGGCGTTCTCGAACTCGTAGAGCTCGCCCTCCGTCGTCTCCAGCGGCGCGAAGGTCACCTGGACCTTGGCGAACTGGCCGGAACCACCGGTCTGCTTCTTGTGCGTGTAGTCGATCTTCTCCGCCACCCGGCGGATCGTCTCGCGGTACGCGACCTGCGGCTTGCCGACGTTCGCCTCGACCTTGAACTCGCGACGCATGCGGTCGACGAGGATGTCGAGGTGGAGCTCGCCCATACCGCCGATGACGGTCTGGCCGGTCTCCTCGTCCAGCTTCACGCGGAAGGTCGGGTCCTCCTCGGCGAGCTTCTGGATGGCGGTCGACAGCTTCTCCTGGTCGGCCTTCGTCTTCGGCTCGATGGCCACGTCGATGACCGGCTCCGGGAAGGTCATCGACTCCAGGATCACCGGGTTCGCCGGGTCGCTCAGGGTGTCACCGGTGGTGACGTCCTTGAGCCCGATGAACGCGTAGATGTGGCCCGCCTGCGCCTCCTCGACCGGGTTCTCCTTGTTGGAGTGCATCTGGAAGAGCTTCCCGATGCGCTCCTTCTTGCCCTTGGTCGAGTTCTGGACCTGGGCGCCCTGGGCGACCTTGCCGGAGTAGACGCGGACGTAGGTGAGCTTGCCGAAGAACGGGTGCGACGCGACCTTGAACGCCAGCGCCGAGAACGGCTCCGTGGCGTCCGCGTGCCGCACGACGACCTTCTCCTCGTCCTTGACGTCGTGGCCCTCGATGGAGGGGACGTCGAGCGGCGAGGGCAGGTAGTCGATCACGGCGTCGAGCATGGGCTGCACGCCCTTGTTCTTGAACGCCGAGCCGCACAGGACCGGGAAGGCCTCCGAGTTGATGACGAGCTTGCGGATGCCGCCCTTGATCTCGGCGACCGTCAGCTCCTCACCGCCGAGGTACTTCTCCAGGAGCTCCTCGTCGGTCTCGGCGACGGCCTCGACCAGCTGGGCGCGGTACTCCTCCGCCTTCTCCTGGAGGTCGGCCGGGATCTCCTCGACCTCGTACTCCTCGCCCATCTTGGTGTCGCCGCGCCACGTGAGCGCCTTCATCTCGACCAGGTCGACGACGCCCTCGAAGTCGTTCTCAGCACCGATCGGGAGCTGGATGACGAGCGGCTTCGCCTTGAGGCGGTTGATGATGGTGTCCACGGTGAAGTAGAAGTCCGCACCGAGCTTGTCCATCTTGTTGACGAAGCAGATGCGCGGGACGTCGTACTTGTCCGCCTGGCGCCACACGGTCTCCGACTGGGGCTCGACACCCTCCTTGCCGTCGAACACGGCAACGGCACCGTCGAGCACGCGGAGCGAACGCTCCACCTCGACCGTGAAGTCGACGTGACCCGGCGTGTCGATGATGTTGATCTGGTTGTTCTTCCAGTAGCAGGTCGTCGCGGCGGACGTGATCGTGATGCCGCGCTCCTGCTCCTGCTCCATCCAGTCCATCGTCGACGCGCCGTCGTGCGTCTCACCGATCTTGTAGTTCACACCCGTGTAGAACAGGATGCGCTCGGTCGTCGTGGTCTTGCCGGCATCGATGTGGGCCATGATGCCGATGTTGCGGACCTTGTTCAGGTCGGTCAGCACGTCGAGTGCCACGGTGTCTTACCCCTTGGTCTAAAGGTGGGTGGGGAGCCGGCGGCTGCATCCACCGACGGCCCCGGGGGTCACCCGGGGCCGTTCGGAAGCTACTACCAGCGGTAGTGCGCGAAGGCCTTGTTGGAGTCGGCCATCTTGTGCATGTCCTCGCGGCGCTTGACCGCGGCACCGAGACCGTTCGACGCGTCGAGGATCTCGTTCATCAGGCGCTCGGTCATCGTCTTCTCGCGACGGGCGCGGGAGAAGTCGGTGAGCCAGCGCAGCGCGAGCGTCGTGGCGCGAGCCGGGCGCACGTCGACCGGCACCTGGTACGTGGCACCTCCGACGCGGCGCGAACGCACCTCGAGCGCGGGACGGACGTTGTCGAGCGCGCGCTTGAGCACGACGACCGGGTCACCGTCGGTCTTGGCACGGACGCCCTCGAGCGCACCGTAGACGATCGCCTCGGCGGTCGACTTCTTGCCGTCGAGCAGGACCTTGTTGATCAGCTGCGTGACGACCGGGGACCCGTACACCGGGTCGACGATGAGCGGCCGCTTCGGGGCCGGACCCTTGCGGGGCATCAGCTCTTCTCCTTCTTGGCGCCGTAACGGGACCGAGCCTGCTTGCGGCCCTTCACGCCCTGCGTGTCGAGCGCGCCGCGGACGATCTTGTAGCGGACACCGGGGAGGTCCTTCACACGGCCACCACGCACGAGCACGATGGAGTGCTCCTGGAGGTTGTGGCCGACACCGGGGATGTACGCGGTGACCTCGACCTGCGAGGAGAGCTTCACACGGGCGACCTTGCGGAGGGCCGAGTTCGGCTTCTTGGGGGTGGTGGTGTACACACGGGTGCACACGCCGCGCCGCTGCGGGGAACCCTTGAGGGCCGGGGTCTTCGACTTCCCGGCCTTCGAGGTCCGCCCCTTGCGGACGAGCTGCTGGATCGTAGGCACTACGTCTCCGTCGTCTTCTTGAGCTTCGGCGACGCCCTGCCGGCGTCCCCGTCGATGGTTCTGGCTTGTGCGTGCCGATCGCATGCGGCACCCACAGCCCCCACGGGGACTGCTACGCCACTTACCACCGGCTCGATGGCCCGGCTCCGCCGTCGGGGCACGACGTGCCCCGGGAGGTTCTCGCCGGGGTGCCCACGCACTCACATCGGCCGCTTCCGAAGCCGCCTTGCGGCGGCCTTCAGGAGGTGCGGCCCGACGGCGCAGGCACGGACTCCTAGGTTACCCGCGTGTTTACGGGGGGTCAAAACGAATCGGGTGTGAGGTGCGCCCGAGAAACCGCGGGAACAAGCGAGCGAACCTGCCAGATGCCCCCGCCGTCCCAGACGTGCAGGTCACGGGAGTGGCCTGCACGTCTGACACGTCAGCGCGCTTCTGACAGGTTCGCTACTTCGCGGTCAGGACCGGATCAGCGGAAGTCGCCGAGGTCCAGGTCCTCCAGCGGGATCGCCTCGCCCGAGCCCATGCCGAGCGTCGGGAAGTCGATCTCGTCGTAGCCGAAGCTCGGGTAGAGCTCGGCCTTGGCCTGCTCGGTGGGCTCGACCTCGACGTTGCGGTAACGGGGCAGACCCGTACCAGCCGGGATGAGCTTACCGATGATGACGTTCTCCTTGAGGCCCAGCAGCGGGTCGCGACGACCGCTCATCGACGCCTCGGTGAGCACCCGGGTGGTCTCCTGGAAGGAGGCCGCCGAGAGCCACGAGTCGGTCGCGAGCGACGCCTTCGTGATACCCATCAGCTCGGGACGGCCGGCGGCCGGCTGGCCACCTTCCGACACGGCCTTGCGGTTCGCGTCCTCGAAGCGCATGCGCTCCGCGAGCTCACCCGGCAGCAGCTGCGAGTCACCCGAGTCGAGCACGGTCACGCGACGCAGCATCTGCCGCACGATGACCTCGATGTGCTTGTCGTGGATGTCCACACCCTGGCTGCGGTAGGTCTCCTGGACCTGGTCCACCAGGTGCGTCTGCGTGGCGCGGGGGCCGAGGATGCGCAGCACCTTCTTCGGGTCGACGGCACCCTGGACGAGCTGGGTACCGACCGTCACGTGGTCGCCGTCCGCGATCTTCAGGCGGGCACGCTTGGTGACCGGGTACTTGATCTCCTCGCCACCGTCGTCCGGCGTCAGCACGAGGTGACGCGTCCGCTCGGTGTCCTCGATCGTCACGCGACCCGTGTACTCCGCGATGGGCGCCTCACCCTTGGGGGTGCGGGCCTCGAAGAGCTCGGTGACACGCGGCAGACCCTGCGTGATGTCCTCGGCCGCGGCCACACCACCGGTGTGGAAGGTACGCATCGTCAGCTGCGTACCCGGCTCACCGATCGACTGCGCCGCGATGATGCCGACGGCCTCGCCGATGTCCACGAGCAGACCCGTGGCCAGGGAGCGGCCGTAGCACTTGGCGCAGGTACCGACGCGGGACTCGCACGTCAGGACCGAACGGACCTTGACGTTCTCGATGCCCGCGGCGATGACCTTGTCGATGATGACGTCGCCCGCGTCCGAACCGGCGGCCGCGATGACGTTGCCGTCGGCGTCCACCACGTCGGTCGCGAAGGTGCGCGAATAGATGCTGGTCTCGACGCGGTCGTGCGGGACGAGCGAGCCGTCCGGCAGCTTCTCCGCGACGGGCAGCGTGAGGCCACGCTCCGTGCCGCAGTCCTCCTCGCGGATGATGACGTCCTGCGAGACGTCCACCAGACGACGGGTCAGGTAACCCGAGTCCGCCGTACGGAGAGCCGTGTCGGCCAGACCCTTACGGGCACCGTGCGTCGCGATGAAGTACTCGAGGACGGACAGACCCTCGCGGTAGTTGGACTTGATCGGACGAGGGATGATCTCGCCCTTCGGGTTCGCCACGAGACCGCGCATACCGGCGATCTGACGGACCTGCATCCAGTTACCACGGGCACCCGAGCCCACCATGCGCATGACGGTGTTGCGCTGGTCGCTCTCGAGGTTCTCCCGCATCGCCGAGGCGACGCGGTCGGTGGCCTGCGTCCAGATCTCGATGAGCTCCTGACGGCGCTCGTCGTCGGTGATCAGACCCTTGTCGAACTGCTGCTGGACCTTGAGGGCCCGGGCCTCGTGCTCGTCGAGGATCTCGCCCTTGACGGTCGGCGCCGCGACGTCCGAGATGGCGATCGTGACACCGGAGCGCGTGGCCCAGCGGTAGCCGGCGTCCTTCAGCGCGTCCAGCGCCGCGGCCACCTCCACCTTCGGGTAGCGCTCGGCGAGGTCGTTGACGATCGTCGACAGGCGCTTCTTGTCGGCCACACCGTTCTCGTACGGGTAGTCGACGGGCAGCGCCTCGTTGAACAGGTACCGGCCGAGGGTGGTGTCGAACAGGAGCTGCTGCCCCTGCTCCCAGCCCTCGGGCGCCTCGAAGTCCTTCAGCGGCGGCACGAGGTCCGACATCCGAAGCTTGATCTTGGCGTTGATGTCCAGCTCGCCCCGGTCGAAGGCCATGATCGCCTCGGCCACGGAACCGAACGCACGGCCCTCGCCCACGGCGCCCGGACGGTCGCTCGTGAGGTGGTGCAGACCGATGATCATGTCCTGCGAGGGCATGGTCACCGGACGGCCGTCCGACGGCTTGAGGATGTTGTTGCTCGAGAGCATGAGGATGCGGGCCTCGGCCTGCGCCTCGGCGCTCAGGGGCAGGTGCACGGCCATCTGGTCACCGTCGAAGTCGGCGTTGAACGCGCCGCAGACGAGCGGGTGCAGGTGGATGGCCTTGCCCTCGACGAGCTGCGGCTCGAACGCCTGGATGCCCAGGCGGTGCAGCGTCGGCGCACGGTTCAGGAGCACGGGGTGCTCCGTGATGACCTCTTCGAGCACGTCCCAGACCACGGGGCGGGTGCGCTCGACCATGCGCTTGGCGCTCTTGATGTTCTGCGCGTGGTTCAGCTCCACGAGCCGCTTCATGACGAACGGCTTGAACAGCTCGAGCGCCATCTGCTTGGGCAGACCGCACTGGTGCAGCTTGAGCTGCGGGCCGACGACGATGACCGAACGGCCCGAGTAGTCGACGCGCTTGCCGAGCAGGTTCTGGCGGAACCGGCCCTGCTTGCCCTTGAGCATGTCGGAGATCGACTTCAGCGGACGGTTGCCGGGGCCCGTCACCGGGCGACCACGACGGCCGTTGTCGAACAGCGAGTCCACGGCCTCCTGGAGCATCCGCTTCTCGTTGTTGACGATGATCTCCGGCGCGCCCAGGTCCAGGAGCCGCTTGAGGCGGTTGTTCCGGTTGATGACGCGGCGGTACAGGTCGTTCAGGTCCGACGTCGCGAACCGGCCACCGTCGAGCTGCACCATCGGGCGCAGGTCCGGCGGGATGACCGGGACGGCGTCGAGCACCATCGCGGTCGGCGAGTTCGTCGTCGTCAGGAACGCGTTGACGACCTTGAGGCGCTTGAGGGCGCGGGTCTTGCGCTGGCCCTTGCCGGAGCGGATGGTCTCCCGCAGCGACTCGGCCTCGGCCTCCAGGTCGAAGTTCTGCAGGCGCTGCTGGATCGCGTTCGCGCCCATCGCACCCTCGAAGTAGGTGCCGTAGCGGTCCTGGAGCTGGCGGTACAGCATCTCGTCGCCCTCGAGGTCGGCGACCTTGAGGTTCTTGAACCGGTCCCAGACCTGCTCGAGGCGGTCCAGCTCCTGGTCCGCGCGCTTGCGGATCTGAGCCATCTCGCGCTCGGCGGAGTCGCGGACCTTGCGGCGCGCGTCGGCCTTGGCACCCTCGGCCTCGAGCTCGGCCAGGTCGGCCTCGAGCTTCTGGGCGCGGGTGTTGATGTCGTTGTCCCGGCGGTCGGAGATCTCCTTCTTCTCGAGGTCGATCTCGTTCTGCAGGTTGGGCAGGTCCTCCTGGCGCGCCTCCTCGTCGACCGAGGTGATCATGTACGCCGCGAAGTAGATGACCTTCTCCAGGTCCTTCGGGGCGAGGTCCAGCAGGTAGCCCAGGCGGGACGGCACACCCTTGAAGAACCAGATGTGCGTGACGGGGGCGGCGAGCTCGATGTGGCCCATGCGCTCACGGCGGACCTTGGAACGCGTGACCTCGACACCGCAGCGCTCGCAGATGATGCCCTTGAAGCGCACGCGCTTGTACTTGCCGCAGTAGCACTCCCAGTCGCGGGTGGGGCCGAAGATCTTCTCGCAGAAGAGCCCGTCCTTCTCCGGCTTGAGGGTGCGGTAGTTGATGGTCTCGGGCTTCTTCACCTCACCGTGCGACCAGGCACGGATGTCCTCGGCCGTGGCGAGGCCGATACGCAGCTCGTCGAAGACGTTGACGTCGAGCAAGATGTCCTACTTCCTGAAGTTCTCGAAAATCCTTGGTGTCCAGGACCGCGCCTGGTGTCCAGGTCGGCGCCCGGGGTGCCCGGGCGCCGACCGGTGTCAGATCTCGTCGACGCTGGAGGCGGCGTTCGGCCGCCGCGAGAGGTCGATGCCGAGCTCCTCAGCAGCGCGGTACACCTCGTCGTCGGACTCCTTCATCTCGATGGAGACACCGTCGCTCGAGAGCACCTCGACGTTCAGGCACAGCGACTGCATCTCCTTGAGAAGCACCTTGAAGGACTCCGGGATACCCGAGTCGGGGATGTTCTCGCCCTTGACGATCGCCTCGTAGACCTTCACGCGGCCCGGGACGTCGTCGGACTTGATGGTGAGCAGCTCCTGGAGCGTGTACGCGGCGCCGTACGCCTCGAGCGCCCAGACCTCCATCTCACCGAAACGCTGACCACCGAACTGCGCCTTACCACCCAGCGGCTGCTGCGTGATCATCGAGTACGGGCCGGTCGAGCGCGCGTGGATCTTGTCGTCGACCAGGTGGTGCAGCTTCAGGATGTACATGTAACCGGTGGAGACGGGCTCCGGGAACGGCTCGCCGGAGCGGCCGTCGAACAGCCGCGCCTTGCCGTCCTGGTTGACCATGCGCTGACCGTCACGGTTCGGCAGGGTCGCCCCGAAGAGACCGCGGAGCGCGACCTCCTCGAGACCGTCGAACACCGGCGTGGCGACCGGGCGACCCGGCTCGCTCTTGTGGGCGATCTCGGGCAGGCTCTCCAGCCACTCGCCGCCCTTGTCCTCGGCCAGCGAGACGTCCCAGCCCTGCTTGGCGATCCACCCGAGGTGGGTCTCCAGCACCTGGCCCACGTTCATGCGGCCCGGCACACCCAGCGGGTTGAGGATGACGTCGACCGGCGTGCCGTCCTCGAGGAACGGCATGTCCTCCTGCGGCAGGATCTTCGAGATGACGCCCTTGTTGCCGTGACGGCCGGCCAGCTTGTCGCCGACGGTGATCTTGCGGCGCTGCGCGATGTACACGCGCACCAGCTGGTTCACGCCGGCGGGCAGCTCGTCGCCGTCCTCACGGTTGAACTCGCGCACGGCGATGACCGTGCCCTGCTCGCCGTGGGGCACCTTGAGCGAGGTGTCGCGCACCTCGCGCGCCTTCTCACCGAAGATGGCGCGCAGCAGGCGCTCCTCCGGAGTCAGCTCGGTCTCACCCTTGGGGGTGACCTTGCCGACCAGGATGTCGCCCGCGCCGACCTCGGCACCGATGCGGATCACACCGCGCTCGTCGAGGTCCGCGAGGACCTCCTCGGAGACGTTCGGGATGTCCCGCGTGATCTCCTCGGGGCCGAGCTTGGTGTCACGCGCGTCGACCTCGTGCTCCTCGATGTGGATCGAGGAGAGGACGTCGTCCTCCACGAGGCGCTGCGACAGGATGATCGCGTCCTCGTAGTTGTGGCCCTCCCACGACATGAACGCGACCAGCAGGTTGCGGCCGAGCGCGAGCTCGCCCTCGTCCGTCGCCGGGCCGTCGGCGAGCACGGAGCCGATCTCGACCCGCGCGCCCTCCTCGACCAGCACGCGCTGGTTGTAGCTCGTGCCCTGGTTGGAGCGCACGAACTTGTGCACGCGGTACGAGCCCGTCGTGCCGTCGTCGTTCGCCACGAGGACCAGGTCGGCCGAGACCTCGGTGACCACACCGGGCTTGGTCGCCACGATGACGTCGCCGGCGTCGACCGCCGCACGGCGCTCCATGCCGGTACCGACCACGGGGGCCTCGGACCGCACCAGCGGCACGGCCTGGCGCTGCATGTTCGCACCCATGAGGGCGCGGTTGGCGTCGTCGTGCTCGAGGAACGGGATCAGGGCCGTCGCGACCGACACCATCTGGCGCGGCGAGATGTCCATGTAGTCGACCTCGGCACCCGGGATGTCGTTGGTCTCACCACCCTTGGTGCGCACCAGCACGCGGTCGAGGAGGAACGTGCCGTCCTCGGCCAGCGGCGTGTTCGCCTGCGCGATGATGTAACGGTCCTCGTCGTCCGCCGTGAGGTAGTCGATCTGGTCCGTGACCTTGCCGTCGACGACCTTGCGGTACGGCGTCTCGATGAAGCCGAACGGGTTGATGCGACCGAACGACGCCAGCGAGCCGATCAGACCGATGTTCGGACCCTCAGGGGTCTCGATCGGGCACATGCGGCCGTAGTGCGACGGGTGGACGTCACGGACCTCCATGCCGGCGCGGTCACGGGACAGACCACCCGGGCCCAGCGCGTTCAGACGCCGCTTGTGCGTCAGACCGGCCAGCGGGTTGTTCTGGTCCATGAACTGCGACAGCTGCGAGGTACCGAAGAACTCGCGGATCGACGCCACCACGGGGCGGATGTTGATCAGCGTCTGCGGCGTGATGGCCTCGACGTCCTGCGTGGTCATGCGCTCACGGACCACGCGCTCCATGCGGGACAGGCCCGTGCGCACCTGGTTCTGGATGAGCTCGCCCACGGCGCGGATGCGGCGGTTGCCGAAGTGGTCGATGTCGTCGACCTCGACCCGCACCTCGACCGGCTGGCCGTTGCGGACGCCGTCCAGGGTGGTCTTGTCCGCGTGCAGCGCGGCCAGGTACTTGATCGTGGCGACCACGTCGGTCAGCGACAGCGTGGACTCGGCCAGCTCCGCGTCGACACCCAGCTTCTTGTTCGCCTTGTAGCGGCCGACCTTGGCGAGGTCGTAGCGCTTCGGGTTGAAGTAGAAGTTCTCCAGCAGCGCGCGGCCGGCCTCGACGGTCGGCGGCTCGCCCGGGCGGATCTTGCGGTACAGGTCGACCAGGGCCTCGTCCTCGGTGTGGACGTGGTCCTTCTCCAGCGTGTCGAGCACCGACGGGAACTCGGCGAACTCCTCGCGGATCTGCGCCTCGGTCATGCCGAGCGCCTTGAGCAGCACGGTGACGGACTGCTTGCGCTTACGGTCGACACGCACGCCGACGGCGTCGCGCTTGTCGATCTCGAACTCCAGCCAGGCGCCACGCGACGGGATGATCTTCGCGGAGAAGACGTCCTTGTCGCTGGTCTTGTCCGGGGTGCGCTCGAAGTACACGCCCGGGGAACGCACCAGCTGCGAGACGACGACGCGCTCGGTGCCGTTGATGATGAAGGTGCCGCGGGCGGTCATGAGCGGGAAGTCGCCCATGAAGACCGTCTGGCTCTTGATCTCACCGGTGGTGTAGTTGACGAACTCCGCGGTGACGAACAGCGGGGCCGCGTAGGTGAAGTCCTTCTCCTTGCACTCGTCCGCCGTGTACTTCGGCGGCTCGAAGCGGTGGTTCGAGAAGGAGAGGGACATCGAGGAGCCGAAGTCCTCGATCGGGGAGATCTCCTCGAAGATCTCTTCCAGACCCGAGGTTTCCGGGACATCATTACGGCCAGCCGCCTTGGCAGTTTCTACCCTCGCCTGCCAGGCTGGGTTACCGAGGAGCCAGTCGAAGCTCTCGGTCTGGAGGCCAAGCAGGTCCGGGACCTCGAGTGGCTCATAGATCTTTGCAAAGGAAACGCGACGGGAAGCGGTACGGTTCGCAATGGCTTCGGCGGACGGAGCTGAAGGGGTGCGCGAGGCAGCCAAGAGGGGTCCTTCCCTGCAGTTCGGGTGAACGCTGTACGCTCTGCGGTGCTGCAGGAAGCTCTGCCGGTCTTCACCGGTCACCGGAGGCCGTCCCACAGACGGGGACGGGACCAGGACTTTCGGGAAGCAGGGGGAGGCGTCGAGGGCACACGCGGGCGCAAAGCGCTAGCATACCTATCTCCCGTAAGTATGTCCAGTACCCCCAGCGCGCGCACGTCGAGACTGTGGTAAACCTCGAATCGTTGCGTATCCGCACTGCCGCGACGCTGCGGCCAGATCATGCCCTTCCCGGGGGTCAACGGGTGAACCGCGGGTGACATTCCCGCCGGCGACCTCCTCGAACGGTTCCCCGTGTACCCGAGACACGAGAGAGGCCCGCACCCTCACGGGTACGGGCCTCTGCTGCGTCCGGTGGACGCCGCCCGGGACGAAACCCCGGCGGCGTCACGCCGTCACGAGGGCGTGAGCCCTCAGGTCACTTGAGCGTGACGGTGGCGCCGGCGCCCTCGAGGGCAGCCTTGGCCTTGTCGGCGGCGTCCTTGTCGACACCCTCCAGAACGGGCTTGGGGGCGCCGTCCACCAGGTCCTTGGCCTCCTTCAGACCGAGGGAGGTGAGGCCGCGCACCTCCTTGATGACCGCGATCTTCTTGTCGCCGGCGGCCTCGAGGATGACGTCGAACTCCGTCTTCTCCTCGGCGGCGGCAGCGCCGGCGTCGCCACCCGCGGGGGCGGCCACGGCCACGGCGGCCGGAGCGGCGGCGGTGACGTCGAACTTCTCCTCGAAGGCCTTCACGAAGTCGGAGAGCTCGATGAGGGTGAGCTCCTCGAAGGCGGACAGGAGCTCGTCGGTGCTGAGCTTCGCCATGATGGCGTTCCTTTCGGTTTGCGCTCCGCGGGCCGGGCACGGCCCGCCAGAAGCAGGGGGTTTTGTTCTAGCGCGACCGCCTGATCAGGCGGCAGCGCCCTCCGATTCCTGCTTCTGACGCAGGGCATCGATAGCGCGGGCGACCTGGGCGGGCTTGGCGGTGAAGGCGTACGCGGCACGCGTCAGCGTGGCCTTCAGACCGCCGGCCACCTTGGCCAGCAGAACCTCGCGGGACTCGAGGTCCGCGAGCTTCGTGATCTCTGCGCTGGACATCGGGCGGCCGTCGAGCACGCCACCCTTGATGACCAGAGCAGGGTTCGCCTTGGCGAAGTCACGCAGACCCTTCGCAGCCTCGACCGGGTCCCCGGTCACGAATGCGATGGCGGACGGGCCCTTCAGGTCGGCGTCGAGACCATCGACACCGGCCTCCTTGGCCGCGATCCCCGTCAGCGTGTTCTTCACCACGGCGTAGGTTGCGTTGCCGCTGAGCGACCGACGCAGCTCCTTGAGCTGCGCGACGGTGAGCCCGCGGTACTCGGTCAGCACGGCCGCGCTGGAGTCGCGGAACTTGTCCGCGAGCTCTGCGACAGCGGCTGCCTTGTCCGGCCTCGCCATGGCAATCCTTCCGGTGGTGGTACCACCGGCTCCCTGGGGCGTGAGCCCCGGGCTTGGCCCCGGAACGAGAAAGAGCCCCGGCGCAGGCGCACGGGGCTCGGTTCGTGCAGCAGGGCTGCACTCGAGTTCGTCACCTGCGCAGGCCCCCGCTCTCAGCGGGACTTCGGTCTTCGACTGTCAGCGAGAGATGTCAAATCTCCACACCACAGACAGCGTCGGACGACCGGCGGTCTTGGGTTACCCGAGAACTATACATGGCGACGGGCGTGCCGCCGCACGGGCGCCGGGTGTCACTCACCACACGGAGCCGGCGAGGTCGGCGTCAGCGGGGCAGGGCCTCCAGGGACGCGAAGCACACCAGGGGCGCCGGGTCGGACTCGGGCGCGAGTGCCGCCGCCAGTGCCGCCTCGGGGTCGTCGGTGGCCCGGAGGTGGGCGTGGAACCGCGGCATCACCCGAGCGGCCACGGCGTCCGAGAGCGGGGCGACGGCGGCGACGACGGCGCGCGCGCCGAGGCGCAGCAGCACCGCCGTCAGGCCGAGCACCTCGCCGCCCACCACCTGGGAGGAGCCGCCGACCTCGCAGGCGGACAGGATCACCACCGACCCTGGCAGGCGCGCGCCGTCGAGCTCGTGGGCGAACAGTGGGCCGTCGGCCAGGTCGATGCTGGCGAAGAGCGGGTTGTCGGCGTCGTGCGTGCCGTGGGTCGCGAGGTGCACGATGTCGTGCGTGACGAGCGCCTCGCGCACGGCCGTGGTCGTGGCGGCGGCGCCGGTGAGGACCGTCGCGCCGGGCCACATCCCGCCGACCGCCAGCACCTCGCTCGCGCCCAGGGTCACGCCGGGTCCGTGGGCGGCCAGCAGTCGGTGGGCCTTTCCCGGGGCTGCGGGCGCACGGCCGCGTGCCATGTAGGAGCGCATCGTCGTACGTCGTCCCCGCCGGGACGGGAGCGCCGTCCACGGCACCCCGACGATCGGCTCACGGCCGACGACGTAGAGCGGGCCGTCGGCGTCCAGCGGCCGCGCCAGGAGCGCGTCGAGGGCGTCGAGGTTCCGGGTCAGGGAGCGCCGGGCGGCCTCGTGCAGGCCGGGCGGCACGAGGTCGTTGGCGCACACGCCGAGGTCGGCCCGGGCCCGGAGCACGCGTTCGGTGACCTCGGCCCGCGACCCCAGCTCCAGCAGTCGCGCGCCGTGCGCGTCGACGCGGACGCAGCGCAGCACGCCGTCGATCACGAAGAAGTTGGCGACGACGGCACCGTCGTCACGGGCGGCGAGGAGCTGCCGGACCTCCGCCGTCCCGGCCGGACGTTCCTCGACGACGTCGTGGTGGGCGCCGGTGCGGTGCCAGGCTCGCTCGCGCGCGGCCGCCAGGAGCCTGCGCGATCGCTCGAACAGGTAGGCGCGCTCGGTCGCGCTGTCCCGGTCGGTGAGCGTCCGGGCGCGGGCGACGAGGCCGCGAGCCTCGGTGACGAGCGCGCCGACGGCGGGTTCGTCCGGTGCGGTGGTGCCGCCCACCCCGGCGAAGGTGGCCCGCCCCCGCTCGACGGCCTCGAACAGCCTGTCCGGCCGACCGGTCTGCAGCGCGGCACGCACGTCGGTCCACTGCAGGTCGACGCCGTGCACGGCCGCGGCGGTCACGGACTCGACCGAGCCGAGGCCCACGCGGTGGTCGGCGAGCAGGCCGAGGCCCGCGCTCACCGCCTCGATGCCGGCCGACCGGTCGCCGGCAGCGAACGCGAGCTGCGCGAGCACCGTCTGCCGCTGGATCCGGGTGGACAGCGGGGCGTCGACGATGGCGGCCGGGAGACTGTCGAGCACGGCCCGGGCCGCGGGGACGTCGCCCGCCAGCAGGTACCAGTGCGCGGCGACGAACCGTGCGGTCAGGCCGGGATGCTGGCCGAGCAGGGGGTCCACCTCGTCGCCCGCCTCGGCGGCGGCCATGGCCTGCTCGGCCCGCTGGCGGGCGTCGTCGGGCACGGGGGCCTCGCCGCGCCGGATCGGCAGGAGGATCGCCTCCAGCTCGGCGACGCGTGCGACGGCGGCACGCTGCGGATGGCCGACGCCGGTGTAGTACCGCCGCGCGAAGGCCGCTCCCGCCCGGGCCTCGTCCCAGCGGTGCAGCGCCATGAGGCAGCGGGCGCGGAAGTACTCGGCCTCGGCACGGTGGTGCGCGCGGCCAGGCACCACCATGCGGGAGATCGCCTGGGTGAGGACCTGTTCGGCGTCCTCCAGCAGCCCGGCCTCGTAGAGGACGGCGCCGCGGCCGATGTCGAGCACGCCGTCGGCACGCTCCGGGTCGACGGCGCGAGCGGCGGCCATGGCCTGGAGCGCGCCCGGCAGGTCGCCGAGCGCGTACCGGACGAAACCCGTGTTGTGCAGGGCGAGGGACGCGATGCCGGGCAGATCGGCACGCATCGCCAGCTCGTGGCAGGCGTCGAAGTCGCGGAGCGCGGTGTCCAGCCGGCCGAGCTCGATGGCGGCCGCACCCCGGTTGAGCAGCGCGGTCGCATGGTCGCGCACGGGAAGCACCGCCACGTCCGCGAGCACCCGGTCGAAGGCCGCCACGGCGTCGACGAGCCGGCCGGCGCGCTGCAGCAGCAGGCCGCGCGTGCCGTCGACGACGGCGGTGAGCCGCCGCCGGACCCGCGGCGGGGCCGACTCGGCGCGGGCGTCGGCGTCGTCGAGCAGGGCGAGGGGCTTGTCCAGCGTCTCGCCGACGGCGTGGAGGGCGACCGCCTCCCCCGCCAGGGAACGGACCATGCCCTCCGCCCAGCGTTCGCGGTCAGTGGGACCGAGCGCTGCCAGATCGACGACACGCAGCCGGTCGAGGACCTCCCGGAACCGCGGCAGAGCATCGCCGGGCCGCGACCGGGAGTTGAGCTCCCGGGCGGCCAGCAGCTCCGCCTCGAGTTCCGGCCACATGCTTGTCCCCTTGCCTCTGCGGGCCCTCGTGGGGCACCGGGCGGGACACGATAGCGGGGCGGGACGGGCGCTGTCATCGCCCGCTACGACGGCGCAGGTCAGCGCGTCGGACTCGGGTGAAGACGATCGCCGTGGGGCGGAATCACCCCGCGGTGAGTCCCTCGACCGAGCTGAAGCAGACGAGAGGGACGGGCTGGGCGACGTCGGTCAGCGCGGCCGCGAGCGCCGCCTCCGGGTCGTCGGTCTCGCGCAGGTGGGCGTGCAGGCGGGGCATGACGCGGGCGGCGAGCTCGTCGGAGAGCTTGGCGACGGAGGCGATGACGGCGCGGGCGCCGAGGCGCAGGAGCACGGAGGTGAGGCCCAGGAGCTCTCCGCCGAGTACCTGGGTCGACCCGCCGACCTCGCAGGACGACAGGATCACCACGGACCCGGGCAGCGGTGTGCCGTCGAGCTCGTGGGCGAACAGCGGGCCGTCGGTGAGGTCGATGCTCGCGAAGAGGGGGTTGTCGGCGTCGTGCTGGCCGTGCGTGGCGAGGTGGACGACGTCGTGCGTGGCGAGGGCCTTGCGGACCTGCTCGGTGACGGCGTCCTTGCCGGTCAGCACGGTTGCACCGGGCCACTGCTCACCGACGGCCCGGGCCTCGTCGGCACCGTGCCGGACCCCGGGGCCTGCTGCGGCGAGCAGCTTGCGCTCGCCGGTGGGTCGCGCGTGGGTACGTCCGCGCGCGACGTAGGAGTTCACGGAGGTGCGCAGGCCGCTGCGAGACGGGAGCGCCGCCCACGGCACGCTGAGCAGTGGCTCACGGGCGACGACGTACAGGTCGCCGTCGGCGCGGAGCGGGGCGAGCAGGATGGCGTCGAGGGTCTTGAGGTTGCGCTCCAGGGACGCCGTCGCGGCGGCCCGCAACGGGGCCGGGATGAGGTCGTTGGCGGCCATGGCGAAGTCGGCGGTGAGGCGGCGGACGTGTTCGATGACCTCGTCGGCCGGGCCGATGTCGACCGCTGTGACGCTGGTGGCGTCGACGCGGACGCAGCGGAGGGTGCCGTTCATCGAGACGAAGTTGGCGACCACGGAATCCCCGCGCTGCCGAGCCAGGACGCCACGTAGCTCACGGGCGGCAACGGGTCGACGCACAGCGCCGGCGTTCCCTGCGTGCCGCCACGAGCGTTCTCGGACCTCGCCCTGGATCCGGCTCGCCCGCCGGATGAGGGGTTCGCGCTGCCTGGACTCGCTGGTGCCGAGCTCTCGAGCCCTTGCCAGGAGGCCACGTGCCTCCGTCAGGAGCGCTGCCGTCTTCGGATCGTCAGGTGGCGTGACGCGCCCTGTGCCCGCGAACGTGGCTCGACCGCGCTCCAAGGCGTCGAAGAGGGCAGCCGGCCGAGCTGTCTGAGCCGCTGCCTCCACGTCGATTCGGGTGAGGTCGACACCGTGCGCCGCGGCGGCAGTGACCGACTCGACAGATCCGAGGCGGCTGCGATGATCGGCAAGCAGGCCGAGACCAGCCCGGACCGCCCGCAGGCCCTTGGCCCGGTTACCTTCCGCGAAAGCCAGCTCTGCCTGCGCGGTGTAGTGCTGGATCCGCATCGTCAGCGGGGCGCTGGTGAGCGTGCGAGGCAGCTCCGTGAGCGTGTGACGGGCAGCGTCAAGGTCGTCGGCGAACAGCTGCCACTGCGCCGCGACCAGCCGCGCCGCATGGCCTGGATGCTGACCGAGAACCGGGCCGGCGGCATCACCCTCGCTCGCGGCGGCGAGCGCCTGGGCTGTCCGCCGACGGACGGTTGCAGGGCTGGGTATCTGCTCACCACGCCGCGCCGGGGCAAGTGCTGCTTCAAGCTCGAGAACGCGAGCCAGGACGGCCCACTGCTCGTATCCGGTCGCCGTGAAGTGCTTTCGCGCCCGTTCGGCGTACACAGCCGCCTCGTCGAACCGCAGGAGCGCGAGCAGGCACCGAGCCCGGACATACTCAGCAATGGCCCGGTCGGTCCGGAGTCCGGCCTTGGCCAGCTGCGGGATCGCCTCTTCCAGCAACGCCTCGGCCTCGTCGAGAAGACCTACCCCGTAGAGCACCTCGGCCCGTCCCTGCAGAGGGATACCGTCGTCCTGGTCCGGGGCGAGGTCGCGCGCGGCTGCCATCTCCGCGAGCGCCGCCGGAGCGTTGCCGAGCATGCTCAGGTAGTACCCCGAGTTGTGGCGGGCGAACGCGACGAGCACCCGTTCGTCCGCTTCCTCGGCGTGATGCACGGCCGCGAGGTTGTCAGCCACGGCCCCCTCGATGTCACCGAGGTCCGACAGGGCAAAGGCCCTGTTCAGATAGGCCATGGCGAGATCGCGGGACTCACTGGCGTCGCTCACAGCGAGAACACGGTCGAAGAGCCGCACCGCTTCTGCGGGCTCCCCCGCACCTAGCAGGAACGATCCCCTCTGTCCCGCCGCGACGGCCTCGATCCGACGTCGTTCGATCCCGTCGACCATCTGAGCGGCGGCCAGGGCGCCATCGAGCAGGTCAAGTGCTGCGGGAAGGTCCCCGGAGCACGCAAGGTCTGCCTGTGCAAGACCCATCCAGGAACGTGCCACGAGCCACGCCCAGGCGGTGCGCTCGTCGCCCGAAAGCTCTGCGTGGTCGTCTCGATCGAGGTCGCGAAGGAGTGCACGGAACTCTTGGCGCGCCCGACGTGGCCGAGCACGCACGTTCCACTCCCGCGCGCGCTCGAACCGCCGGCTGAGATCGTCGAGCTCCGCTCCGTACACTGCACCCCCTGGTCAGGACATCACACAGGCACCCCAGGCGCTTCGGCGTAGAGGTCCCCCACCTGGGTCACAGCATGCCAGGCGTCAGTGACACGACCCGGCGCGTCGGCGGCAGGCGCATGCCCGGCGGAGCGTCGGGCGAGGATCTCGGTCGCGAGCTCCCCGGCCAGCCGCGGAGCGGAGAACGACGTCCCGCTCCAGGTCCCGAACCCGTGTGTGAAGTCATCCGGGTCGACCGTGTAGCGCAAGCCATCCGCAGATCGGACGCCCTCCTCGGCGCCGTCAAAGGTCGTGGGCATCGTGCTCAGAACGTTCACGCCTGGGCGTACCGCTGCGATCCACGGGCCGTCGTTGCTGAAGTCGGCCAACGTACCGTCAGGGTTGGCCGCCGCCACACCGAGCAGCGGAGTGTAGTCAGGACAGATATCCTGGACGTCGCCAGGGACGACACCATCACGCGTTCGCCTGACAGAGGGTGCCCAGCCGGCAGGGAACGCCCTACGAGCGGAACCGTCGTTCCCCGCGGAGACCACAACCAGCACCCCTGCCCTTCGCAGGTCGCGGAGCCGGCCCCGATAGATGCCCTCGTAATCGTCGTCGTCCTCGGGGTGCTCCAAGTAATACCCGCTGGCAATGACGACGACGTCCACAGGGAAGTAGCCAGGAACACCTGCCAGCCCGCGCAGATGGAATTCGAGAAGACGCTCCACCGTCCGAGCGAAGTCCCACTCGGAGGCGGTCCCGTCGCCGCCATACACGCGGACCGGCAGGAGGGCCGCATCAGGACACGTCTGATGAATGACCCCGGCAATGAAGGTTCCATGCCCTGCGAACGGGTCGAGATGTGAGGCCTGGCCGTCGCGACGCCCCTCGCGTTCCGCGTCCACGTCGTCTTCCGGGTAAGTTCCGATGGGCTGCCCGTCAAGCGCGGCGTCACGCAGCACGACGCTCCCGGACCCGTCGAACCAGGGGTGCTGACCGATGCCGGTGTCCAGGACTGCCACCACTGGCCGGTCGATGCCGTCCCACGTCAGCAAAGGTGTGCTTCCGTCAGCCGCACGGACAGGTGCAGCACCCGGAAACGTCGCAGGAAACCGCTTGTCCGGATCGCCGAACCCGCCGTGATTTCTGTGGCCGGTCACCACGTGGTCCAGCGAAACGCGCACCCGGTCGTCACCAGCAGCTTCCGCGACTGCCGCAATCAGCCCCAGCGCATCCCAGTCGTCCCGTACCTCGTCGAGCCGCACCTCGACGTCGGGACGGGCACCCAGGACGTCCGCACCGTCTCGGGACGGCGCCTGGTCGAACTCCCCCGTCGTCACAGTCACGCCGTTCTCGCGGGCGCGCTGCGTGACCAGGTCCATAAGCGCCCGGTGCTCTTCGGCTGCACCGCCACGGACGATGACGCGGTCCCGTACGTAGCGGGTCGGAGCGACCTGTCCGCGGCCGGGAAGCCGGTCCGACGCCGGATCGACCTCCCGGACCGGCCGCCACCCCCCGGCATGGTCCCGTACGCGCAACTCCGACTCCGGCATGGGCTCACTCACAGCAATACCTCTCCATCGACAACGATTGCTCAGCGAATCCCGCCGCGCCCCTCGGCCGGATCATCAGGTGTTCGGTAAGTTCAGCAGCTCACAGCTCGATGACCGGCGTGCTCACGGCCCCGCCCCCGCCATCGGTCCGGCGCACCACCAGGCTCGCGCGCCCTCGCTCGACAGAGTCGAAGGCGAACCGGCCGTCTTCGTCGGAGGCCGTCGTCACGACGTCGACCCCCGGGCGGTGCAGCTCGACGGACAGGCCCGCCGCCGGGGCCGCCCAGCCGTCGATGCGAACGCGGCCGCCGGCAGCCGGCGACAGGCTGATCATCACGGTCAGCGAGTCGTGCGTGAAGGTGATGGTCTTGGCCTCGGCCGGTGCGGCGTCGTCGGCACGTGCTGCGGCGGCGGCCCCCCGGACGCCCGCGAGCGGCGTGTCGAGGTAGACCGCCTCCATCAGGTCGGCCTCCAGGCCGGCCAGCGTGATCGCGAAGAGCGAGCGCTCCACGAGATCGTCCGGCACGGGGTCCACCGTCTCCACCATCCGGGCGAGCCGGGTCAGCACCGCACCGTCCCCGGCGTCCAGCACGCCCTTCGGGTCGAACGAGAGGTCCCCCACGGCCTCGTCGTCCTTGTTCGGTTCCGGCGTCAGGTCCACGAGAAGTCCCCCTGCTCGTCGAGGATGGTGCGCAGCTTCGCCAGGCAGCGACCACGGGTCGAGCCGATGGAACCCATCGGCATTCCGATCGCCGCCGAGATGTACCGGTAGTCCGGCCGGTCGGCGAGCGACACCAGACGCAGCAGCTCTTGGCAGCGTCCGGGAAGTTTCTGGAGCGACGTCCACAGGATGCGGTCGCGCTCGTCGCGCAGGACCTCGGCATCGGGCAGCGGGTCCTTCGCGGGGAGCGACGCCGGGTGCTCAGGACTGTCGTCCGGGAGCTCGGTACGGCGCTTCTCGTCGTCGCGGTGCTTGCGCACGGCCTCCCAGGCGGCGCGCTTCGCGGTGACCAGGAGCCACTTCAGCACGGCCTTGGGCTCGGCGATGGTCTCCGCGTGCCGGACGAGGGCGACCCAGGTGCTCTGCACCACGTCCTCTGCGGCGTCGGGCTCGACGCCCTGCGCGCGGACCGTGTGCCAGAGCAGCGGTGTCGCCTCGCGCACCAGGTCGCCCAGCGCCTGGGGGTTGCCCTCGCGGTAGTCGGTCAGTGCGATCGCCGCGCGATCGCCGAGTGTGAGACCAGACCCGTCGACGTCGGGCAGGGCCTCCCTTGATCCTGTCATTGCACCACGGGATTCTCTGCTGGCGGATGTTTCCACATCCGGCACAGGACGTGGAGTACTTGGACCAGCCGAGTCTACGACCGACGCCGTGGCTCCGGGGAGGTGGAAGACCGTGCCCACCAGGCACTCCTCTCTCCTCGGCGCACGGCGGCAGGGTGCCGCTCACCAGACAAGAGGGACGAGGACCAGGTTCGATACATCGGACTGAGCACAGATCAAAAAGGCCCGCATCCCTGTCGGGATGCGGGCCTCCTTGTGCTCAGGAGAGCTGCTCGGCTCAGGCCGAGAGCTCCTCCAGCAGCTTGGTGGTCTTGCTCTGGTCCAGCGGGATGCCGGGGCCCATCGTCGTGGTCATCGTGGCCTTGCTGATGTAGCGGCCCTTCGACGACGACGGCTTGAGGCGCAGGACCTCGTCGAGCGCGGCGGCGTAGTTCTCCAGCAGCTGAGCCTCCGAGAAGGAGGACTTGCCGATGATGAAGTGCAGGTTCGCGTGCTTGTCGACGCGGAACTCGATCTTGCCGCCCTTGATGTCGGACACGGCCTTGGTGACGTCCATGGTCACGGTGCCGGTCTTCGGGTTCGGCATGAGGCCGCGGGGGCCCAGCACCTTACCGAGACGACCGACCTTGCCCATGAGGTCCGGCGTGGCCACGGCCGCGTCGAAGTCGGTGTAGCCGGCGGCCACCTTCTCGATGAGCTCGTCGCCACCGACCTCGTCGGCACCGGCCGCGCGGGCCTCCTCCGCCTTGGCGGCGTTGGCGAACACGATGACCTTGGCGGTCTTACCCGTGCCGTTCGGCAGGTTGACCGTGCCGCGGACCATCTGGTCCGCCTTGCGCGGGTCCACGCTCAGCCGGAACGCGACCTCGACGGTGGCGTCGTACTTGACCGTGGCGGTCTCCTTGGCCAGGCGGATGGCCTCGAGCGGCGAGTACAGGTTCTCGCTGTCGATCTTCTCCGCGGCGGCGAGGTACGCCTTGCTGCGCTTTGCCATGTTCCTCTCCTCTTGTGGTCGTAGCGGGCCTCGCGGCCCTGCCACTGTGGCGCCCGACGCCGTTCGCCGGGTCACCGTGGTCCTTCAGCTCACTCCGAGACGGTGATGCCCATCGAGCGGGCGGTGCCCGCGATGATCAGCGACGCGGCGTCGAGGTCGTTCGCGTTGAGGTCCGGCAGCTTGGTCGTGGCGATCTCGCGGACCTGGTCCTTGGTGATCGAGGCGACCTTGACCGTGTGCGGCGTCGCGGAGCCCTTGGCCACACCGGCGGCCTTCTTGATCAGCTCGGCGGCCGGCGGGGTCTTCGTGATGAAGGTGAACGAGCGGTCCTCGTACACCGTGATCTCGACCGGGATGACGTTGCCACGCTGCGACTCGGTCGCCGCGTTGTACGCCTTGCAGAACTCCATGATGTTCACGCCGTGCTGACCCAGCGCGGGGCCGATCGGCGGAGCCGGCGTCGCGGCGCCGGCCTGGATCTGCAGCTTGATGAGGCCGGAGACCTTCTTCTTCGGGGGCATGCGTTGTCTACCTTCTGTTGGGTGGGCCTACGCCGTGGGCGATGACCCGGTTGCAATGCTGGGACGAACGGTCAGATCTTGGCGACCTGGTTGAAGCCCAGCTCGACCGGGGTCTCCCGGCCGAAGATGGAGACGAGGACCTTGAGCTTCTGGGCCTCGACGTTGATCTCGGAGATCGAGGCGGGCAGCGTGTCGAACGGCCCGTCCGTGACGGTCACCGACTCGCCCACCTCGAAGTCGACGTGGACCGGGGCCTTGCCCGCGGTCGACGCCGCGGCGGCGCCCGCTGCGGGCTGGCCGCCCTGCGCCTGCTGCGGCAGCATCGACGGCGCGAGCATCGAGTAGATCTCGTCGAAGCTCAGCGGGACCGGCTGGTGCGTGTGCCCGACGAAGCCCGTGACACCCGGCGTGTGCCGGACGGCGCCCCACGACTCGTCGGTCAGGTCCATGCGCACGAGGACGTAGCCCGGGATGCGGACCCGGCTCACGATCTTCTTCTGCGCGTTCTTGATCTCGGCGACCTCTTCCATCGGAACCTCGACCTGGAAGATGTAGTCCTCCATGTTCAGGCTCTGGATGCGGTTCTCGAGGTTGGTCTTCACGCGCTTCTCGTAGCCCGCGTACGAGTGGATGACGTACCAGTCGCCAGGCTGGCTGCGGAGGGTCCGCTTGAACTCCTCGACCTCGTCCACGATGACGTCGCCGTCGGCGTCGACGACTCGCTCCTCGGTGGCCTCGTCGGGAGTCTCGGCGTCCGCAGGCACGTCAGCGTTCTCGGCGTCCAGGGGCGCATCGACGGCCGCCTCGTCGCCGTCGGGCGTCGAGGCGTTCTCCGTCTGGTCCAGAGAGTCCTGGGACACGAACGAACCTGCTTTCTCTTCGTGCGCCGGGGCTGCGCCCGGCACGGGTGTGCGTACCTCTACGAGCTGTATCCGCTCATTGTCGCGCGAAAACACCGCGAAGGAACAATCGGCGACAGGCGAGAACGATCACAGCGAGATACTGCGCAGCGTGCACCATGCCCTGGCGTGGCGCACCCCGACCGGATCGGGGCCGCAGGCCCTGGGCCGACGACGGTCGCCTCAGCGACCGGCCCGGATCTGCTCGGTCAGCCGAAGACCCAGCCGGCGAGCATGCCGAAGGCGTAGTCCAGCGCGACCACGAAGATCATGACCACGACCAGGAAGACCAGCACCACCGTCGTGTAGGTGACGAGCTCGGAACGCGTCGGCGACACGACCTTCTTGAGCTCGGCCACCACCTGGCGCACGAAGAGCGCGATACGGGCGAAGATGTTGCCGTTGCCCTTGCTCGGACGCTCCGCGGCGCTCTGGATCACCTCGGTGTCGCTCACTGCTACCCCACTCCTGTGGCCCGGCGCGCCCGGGCGGCGCGGACTGGCTTGCCAGGTCCACTCACGTGGGCCCGCTGCGCGCGGCCCCGCTGGGGTTCACGCTGGCAGGGTAGACAGGACTCGAACCTGCAACCTGCGGTTTTGGAGACCGCTGCGCTACCAATTGCGCCACTACCCTCTGTGTCCGATGCCTTGTCAAATGTCCACACACCGTGCCCCGAGGGGCGCAGGACATCAGGTGAGCATCGATCACCGAGGCACAACTGTACGGTACCCACGGCCGTAGGTCGAACCCGTTCCCACCAGCCCCGGGAACGGCCCCGGGAGCGGTGTCCACCGAACGACGGACACCAGGTGCAGCCGAACGGGCGTCCCGCCGCACCCGCCCCTCGGAGCATGCTCGCACCATGCAGAACAACGACTCCGGGGCCGTCCGGGTGCGCGGCCTCCGCAAGCGGTACGGCACCCCCCGCAGCGGGTACAAGGACGCCGTGGCCGGGCTCGATCTCGACGTGGCGCACGGCGAGATCGTCGCAGTGCTCGGCCCGAACGGGGCCGGGAAGACCACCACCATCGAGATCCTCGAGGGTTTCCGTGACCGGGACGCCGGCGAGGTCGCGGTGCTCGGCGAGGACCCCCGGCGCGCCGGCCGGGGCTGGCGGGCGCGCACG
Source organism: Promicromonospora sp. MS192 (assembly GCF_049532985.1). Taxonomy (GTDB): domain Bacteria; phylum Actinomycetota; class Actinomycetes; order Actinomycetales; family Cellulomonadaceae; genus Promicromonospora. Next base: position 4,164,198 of record NZ_CP186693.1, read on the forward strand.
GGCATCGTCATGCAGGACTCGCGCGACATGAGCGAGCTCACGGTGCTGGAGCAGGTGCGCGCCACCGCGGCGGCCTACCCGGACGCGCGGGAACCCGCCGAGGTCGTCGCTGCAGTCGGCCTGGAGCACAAGGCACGGGCCCGGATGCGCATGCTGTCGGGCGGGCAGCGGCGCCGGCTGGACGTGGCGCTCGGGATCGTCGGCCGGCCCGAGCTCCTGTTCCTCGACGAGCCGACCACGGGTTTCGACCCGCAGGCCCGGCGCTCCTTCTGGGACCTCGTGACCGGCCTGCGCGACGCCGGCACCACGATCCTGCTGACGACCCACTACCTGGACGAGGCGGCGTACCTCGCGGACCGCGTGGTCGTGGTGCGGGACGGCGTGGTGGTCGCCGAGGGCACGCCGGACACGCTGGGCGGCCCCGCGGCGCGCACCCCCCTCGTCGCGTGGGAGCAGGACGGCGTGCGGCGCACCGAGCGGACCGACCGGCCCACGGCGCTCGTCGCCCAGCTGATCGCGGCGGCGGGGCCCGACCGCGAGGTGCCCGGCCTGTCCGTGACGCGGCCGACCCTGGAGGACGTGTACCTCTCCCTCATCGGCGAGCCCACCGCGGACGACGCCGCAGGCACGGACCCCGACGACAACGACGACGCGAACACGGAGGCGGCGTGATGAGCACGACGACAACGACGGCCGGCAGCACCGCCCCCACGACGGACGCCCGAGCCCGGCGGCTGCCCGGCACGCTCCGCCTCGGACTCGTGCGCGGCGGCGTGGAGCTGCTGGAGTACGTGCGCGAGCGCGACTCGGTCATCTTCGGCTTCGCCTACCCGATCGTCATGCTCGCCATCTTCGCGACGGTGTTCGGCGACGACGACCCGATCGTCGCGGACGGCGTCACGGTCAGCTTCGCGCAGTACTTCCTGCCGGGCATGGTCGCCACAGGGGTCATGCTCTCGACCTACCAGACACTGGCGATCTCGATCGCCGTCGACCGCGACGACGGCAGCCTCAAGCGGCTGCGCGGCACGCCCCTGCCCGCGACGTCGTACTTCCTGGGCAAGGTCTTCCTGTCGCTGACCACCGTGCTGGTGCAGACCGCGCTCCTGCTGGCCGTGGCGGCACTGGCCTTCGACGTCCCCCTCCCCGACGACCCGGCACGCTGGGTCACGTTCGCGTGGGTCTTCGTGCTCGGCACCGCCGCCGGGGCCGTGTGCGGCGTCGCGTACTCGTCGGTCCCCCGGTCCGGGCGGTCCGCGAGCGCCGTGGTCGTGACACCGCTCCTGGTGCTGCAGTTCACCTCGGGGGTGTTCTTCTCGGTCAGCCAGCTCCCGGACTGGATGATCGATCTGTCGTCGCTGTTCCCGCTCAAGTGGATCGCGCAGGGCATGCGGTCGGTGTTCCTGCCGGACGCGTTCGCGGCGGCCGAGCCGTCCGGGGCCTGGCAGCCCGGGGCGACGGCTGCTGTACTGGCGGCATGGCTGGTGGTCGCGCTCCTGGTGGGCACCCGGACGTTCCGCTGGCGACGGCACGATGACGGCTGACGAAGCCCGGCCCGCCGGCGAGGAGGAGCTTGCCGTCGACCGCCTGTACGCCGGGTGGGACCAGCAGGTGCGGTGGTGGGACGCGGCGTTCGGGGTGATCGTGGCGCTGACCGCCGTGGCCCTGGTCCTGGAGGGCACGCGGGGTGTGCGGCTCGCGGTCGCCCTGGCGGCGATGGGCGCGATCGTGGTGGCGTACGTGGCGTGGGGCGCGCGGGCGGCGCGGACCCGCGACCAGCGGCAGGCGAGGGCGTACCTGGTGGTCCTGGTCGTGGGCACGGCGGTGACGGTGTCACAGGGTGGGGTGGCGTCGCTGCTGCTGTTCATCGCGTTCGCGCAGACGTGGATGCTCCTGGAGTCGATCCGCCAGGGCGTGGCGGGCTGCGTGGCGCTGGGGACGGCGGTGGCGGGAGGCATCGTCGTGGGGTCGGGTTCCGAGCTGGCGGTGCTGGCCGAGGTGGTGCCGCAGATGCTCGTGACCCTCGTGTTCGCGATCGGGCTGGGCCTGTGGTTCCACGTGGCGATGCGGCGCGCGGAGCAGCACTCGCGCCTGCTGGACGAGCTGCAGGCAGCTCAGGCCGAGCTGGCGCGGACCAACCACGAGGCGGGTGTGCTGGCCGAGCGTGAGCGCCTGGCCCGGGAGATCCACGACACCCTCGCGCAGGGGTTCACGAGCGTGGTGATGCAGGCGCAGGCCGCGACGGCGGCGCTCGACGTCGGGGACGAGGGAACCGTGCGCGACCGTCTGGAGGTCATGGAGGACACGGCCCGGGAGAACCTCGCCGAGGCACGCGCCCTGGTGGCCGCCTTCGCGCCGGTCGCGCTCCAGGACGCGTCGCTCCCCCAGGCGCTGAGCCGGGTCACCGACCTCTTCGCGCAGGAGACGGACCTCGTGGTGGGCTTCCGGGCCGACGGCGTGGGGCCGCTGCCCCCGGCGATCGAGGTGGTGCTGCTGCGGGCCGCGCAGGAGGCACTGGCCAACGTGCGCCGGCACGCGCGGGCGCTCACCGTCGTGGTGCGGCTGAGGCGGACGGAGGACGAGGTGGTCCTGGTCGTGTCCGACGACGGCCGGGGCATCGCGCCCGGCGTACCCGACGGGTTCGGGCTGGCGGGGATGCGCGACCGGGTACGTTCGGTGGGCGGCACGCTCACGGTCACGCCGGGCGCCGACGGGGGCACGTACCTGTGTGCGCGGGTCCCGGTCGAGGCCCGCGTCGGTGCGGCGCCGGGCACAGCCGCCGGGACGGCGCCGGGCACACGCACCGAGCACGCAGCCGCACCCGGCGACGGCGCACCCAGTGACGACGCACCCGGCGATCACGACGAAACGCAGGAACAGGGGGTGGCCCGATGATCCGGGTCCTGGTGGTGGACGACCATCCGGTGGTGCGGTCGGGGCTGGCGGGCATGCTCAGCGTCGAGGACGACCTGGACGTGGTGGGTGAGGCCGGCGACGGTCAGGAGGCGGTGGCCCTGGCGGCGGAGCTGCGGCCCGACGTCGTGCTGATGGATCTGCGCATGCCCGTGCTCGACGGCGTCGCCGCGACCGCAGGGATCGTCGGGACGGGGCCGCGCGTGGTGGTGCTGACCACGTACGACACCGATGCCGACATCCTGCGTGCGGTCGAGGCCGGCGCCACCGGGTACCTGCTCAAGGACACGCCGCGCGCCGAGCTGGTCGCGGGCGTCCGGGCGGCGGCCCGGGGCGAGACGGTGCTGGCGCCGAGCGTGGCGACCCGCCTGGTCAGCTCGGTCCGGACGGCCGCGGAACGACCGTCGGCCCGGGAGGCCGAGGTGCTCGCCCTGGTGGCGCGGGGGCGGTCGAACGCGGAGGTGGGGCGGGCGCTGTCGATCACGGAGGCCACGGTCAAGACCCATCTGATCAGGGCTTTCGCCAAGCTCGGGGTGGCCGACCGGACCGCGGCCGTGACGGTCGCCCGCGAGCGCGGCTGGATCGCCTGACCTTTCGGGGACGGGTACGGGTCGCTGCCGGTACGTTGCCCACATGGACAACTCGGTCAAGAACGACATCACGGCACGCGTCGAGGCGGCGGTCGCATCAGCGATCTATGACGTCGCGCTGCCGATCGACACCCTGGGCGTGACCTTCCACGACGCCACGCTGGACGAGGTCACCGAGGCCTACCGCGCCGACCCGGACGCCGTCCTGGCCGCGGCCGACGCCCGGTTCGCGGCGCACATGGCGACGGTCGCGGCCGCGGCGTCGGACGAGGAGGCCGAAGGACCGATGCTCCGGGCCCGGGCCGCGATGGCTCTCAAGGAGCGCCTGAAGGCGCTCTGACTCACCGGCTGGTGGTGCCCGCCCCCGTCTCTCCACCGGCGCCCGCCTCGCCACCACCGGTCGGGTCCGGCGAGGGTTCCTCGACCGGGACGCTCGGGTCGGCGGACGGTTCCTGCGACGGCGTCGGCTCCTGCGAGGGGGTCGGCTCCTGGGAAGGAGTCGGCTCCTGCGACGGCGTCGGCTCCTGCGACGGGGTCGGCTCCTCGCTCGGGGTGGCCGAGGGCGACGGCGAGCTCGACGGCGTCGGGGTGGGGGTCGGCGACGGCGTGTAGGCCGGCGGCGGGGCCACCTCCTCGTCGGTCTCCGTCGGGGTGGGGGTGGGGGTCGGCGACGGCGTCCGGGAGGGCTCGGGCGACGACGGCGTGCTGCTCGGCGTCACCGCGGGCGCACCGCCGTCGTCGGAGAGCATGCCGGCGATGACCAGGCCGGCACCGCCGAACACGAGCAGCGCGAACACGATGATCGTGACCACGCGGCCCCGGCCGGTGGTCATCTTCTGCCAGAAGGACTTCTCTTCCTCCGGCGGGTCCACCACAGGCGGCGGCACGGACGCGGCCGCGTCCTGAGCACCGAGCGCGCCGACGGCGGCCGCACCGGCGGCTCCCGCACCGACGGCCCCGATCATGGTCGTGCGCTCGGTCTCGTCGACCACCTGCCCGAGCTTCATCGTGCCGGACCCGGCCGCGCCGGTGACCGGGTCGATGACCTCGGTACCTCCCGCACCCACGCCGAGCTGCATGGTCTCGTCGCTGGTGCCCATCCGGCCCGCGGGCCCGCCGAGCAGGATCGTCACGGTCTCCCGCATCGACTCGGCGGTCGGGAACCTGCGGTTGGGGTCCTTGGCCATCGCCCGCGACACGAGCCGGTCCACCGAGGCCGGCACCGCGGCACGACGGGCCGACGCCGCGGGCACGGGCGCGTTCACGTGCGCACGCAGCACGTCCTCGGCGTTGGCGCGCTCGTACGGCGCGTGCCCGGTCAGCGCGTAGTACGCGAGCGCCCCGACGGCGTAGATGTCGCTGCGCGCGTCGAGCGGCTTGCCGCGGGCCTGCTCCGGGGACATGCCGATGACCGACCCGGCCACGGTGTCGCCGTCACCCTCGCCGCCGGCCGGACGGGTGAGGCCCAGGTCGATCAGGCCCACGGCGTAGGTGCCGTCGGCGCGCTTGTCGACCATGACGTTGCGCGGCGCGACGTCGCGGTGCACCAGGCCGGCCGCGTGCACGGCGGCCAGCGCCTCCAGCAGGCCGTCGATGATCACCAGCGCGTCGCGCCAGGGCAGGCCGGCGTCGCCGGCGAGCTCGGACAGGGACACGCCCGGCATCCGGTTCATGACCGTCCAGGGCACGGCCGCGCCCGCGACGTCCTCCTCGCCCGAGTCCAGGACCTTCACGACACCCGGGTGGTCCACCTGGGCGGAGGCCTCGACCTCGCGGCGCAGGGAGGCGCGGGCGTTCTCGTCGTCGACCAGGTGCGGATGGAGCACCTTGACCACGAGCGGCTGGTCGAAGGGGTCCTCGGGCTCGTCCGGCTCCGGGGGACCGGGCACGTCCGGCGTCGCGTCCGCGTCGGCCTCGGCGGCCGGGGCGGACCCGTCCTCGCCGGGCACCGCGCCCGTCTCGACCTCCGCCGTCGCCTCGGCGTCGTCTGTCGCGGCGGCGCCCTCGCCGGACTCGTCGTCCTCGTCGGCGGCGGCGCCCTGCACGGCGGCCTCCTCGGAGGCGTCGCCCGCCGCGGCCGCATCGTCCGCGGCTCCGTCGCCGTCCGCGGCCCCGTCGCCGTCCGGTGCTCCGGTGGCCGCGTCGGCGTCGTCCGCCGGGGGCTCGGGAACGGCCTGCGGCGCTACCCGCTGCGCGTCGTAGACGGTGAAGGTCGCCCCGGTGCCGAGGACGTCGACCAGCTCGTACTTCTCGCCGAGGACGACGTGGACGGGGAGGTCTGCCGCGGTGTCCTCACCCGTGTTCTCTTCGTTCACTGGTTCACCGGTGTCCATGGGTGCGCATCGAGCAAATCAGTCATTTCGGCTATCTGGGGCATGTCCTTCTCAGGATACGTAGCGGGGCGCGAGCGCACCAACGATGACAGACGGGATGTGTGAGTAGTGCGGAGTATCACGATCGCGGCTGCCGCCACCCCGTCGCTTTGCCAGACTACGCAGATGCGCGACCTCGCACTTCTCCCCAAGGCGCACCTCCACCTGCACTTCACCGGATCCATGCGGGTGCCGACGCTCGTCGACATGGCCGCCGCATACGGTGTCCGGCTGCCCGAGGCGCTCGTCGACAACGATCCCTTGCGCCTGCCGGCCACGGAGCGCGGCTGGTTCCGCTTCCAGCGCCTGTACGACGCCGCCCGGGCGTGCGTGCGCTCCGAGGCGGACATGCGCCGCCTGGTCCACGAGGCCGCGGCCGACGACGCCGCCGAGGGCTCCCGGCGCCTCGAGATCCAGGTGGACCCCACGTCGTACGCACCGTTCGTCGGCGGCATCACGCCTGCCGTGGAGATCGTCATCGACGCCGCCAAGGCCGCGAGCGCCGCCCACGGCATCGAGGTGGGCGTGATCGTCGCGGCGTCGCGCATGAAGCACCCGCTCGACGCCCGCACCCTCGCCCGGCTGGCCGCCCGCCACGCCGGCGACGGCGTCGGCGACGTGGTGGGCTTCGGTCTGTCCAACGACGAGCGGCGCGGGGACACGTCACAGTTCGCGGCCGCCTTCGACATCGCACGCCGCGCCGGCCTGGCGGCCGTGCCGCACGGCGGCGAGCTGCTGGGGCCGGAGCACATCAGCGAGGTCATGCGCGAGCTCGTCCCCGACCGCATCGGGCACGGCGTGCGCGCCGCCGAGGACGAGCGGGTCCTGGCCGGCATCGTGGAGCGCGGCGTGGCGCTGGAGGTGAACCCGGGGTCGAACATCGGCCTGGGCGTCTACGCGGAGGCGGCCGAGGTGCCGTTGCGCACGCTGGTGGACGCCGGCGCCCTGGTCGCGCTCGGCGCCGACGACCCGCTCCTGTTCGGTTCGCGGCTCGTGGACCAGTACGAGATCGCGCGCGACGCCCACGGGTTCACGGACGCCGAGCTCGCCGCGCTGGCGGCGTCGTCCATCCGGGCGAGCCGGGCGTCCGAGAGCACCAAGGCGCGGCTCCTGGCCGACGTCGACGCGTGGTTGCTGGCGCCCGACCCCGCCGACACCCTGAACACCCTCCCGGCGCGTGGCACTGTCACGATTGGGTGACGATAGACCTACCCAACCATCCTGAGCGGCCGCGCGTCGGTTAGAGATACAGGACACTCGCGAGGGGACGACGTCGTCTCGCGGGTGCGGTGCCGCGCCACCCCAGAAGGTGCGGCCGAGGAGGAGTCACGATGCGGGTAATGCACGCAAGGCCGGCCCCTGGTGCGGGCCGGACCGTCGGCAAGAGGGTCCTGGGCACGCTGGGCGCCGTGGCGCTGACGGCGGGCCTGTTGTCCGCCTGCGGCGACCAGGAGGAGCCGCCGTCGGACGCCGGGGCGAGCAGCGCCCCGGCCGAGAGCAGCCCCGGCACGGATCCCGGGAGCTCGGCGGAGCCGGGGACCGGCGAGCCGACGGCCGGTGAGGACGGCACGGACGGTTCCGACGGCGCTGAGGGTTCCGGCGAGCCGACCGACGACGGTACGACGGCCGAGCCGAGCGACGACCCGAGCGACGCCGGGGACGGCGCGGGCAACGACGAGGACGGCACCGACGACGAGCAGCCCGGCAAGGGTTCGTCCCAGGGGGACGAGCAGTCCGGCGGCAAGGGCGACGGCAAGGGTGAGAACGAGGGCAAGGGCGACGGCAAGGACTCCGCGGAGGAGGAGAAGCCCGACTACGTGGAGCTCGGCGAGACGGGTGAGCGCGTCAGCGCCCTCCAGCAGCGGCTGCAGGACCTGGGGTACTTCGTGACCTCCGTCGACGGCGCGTTCGGCAGCGAGACGCAGCAGGCGGTGTTCGCGCTGCAGAAGGCCGGCGGCCTCTACCGCGACGGCGTGGTCGGCGACGTCACGCAGCAGGCTGCCGACAAGGGCGTGGTGCCGCGGGCGCAGACGTCCTCGGGCAAGGTGCTGGAGATCGACATCGACCGGCAGCTCGTGCTCGCGGTCGAGAACGGCAAGGTCGTCAAGATCATCAACGCGTCGTCCGGCAACGGGGAGACGTACGAGGCGAAGGGCGCCACCTACACGGCGTACACGCCGCGCGGCTCGTTCGCGGTGTACCGCGAGGAGAACCGGATGTACTCGTCGTCGCTGGAGCTGGGCGACATGTGGCGGCCCAAGTTCTTCACGGGTGGCATCGCGGTGCACGGCTCGGCGTCGGTGCCGGCGTTCCCGGCGTCGCACGGCTGCGTGCGTGTGTCGAACAGCGCGATGGACTGGATCTGGGACACCTGGGGCGCGCCGTCGGGCACGCCGGTGGTCGTCTACTGACGGGTCGGGCGCTCCGGTCACCTCGGTGACCGGAACGCCCGGCGCGTACGGGATCTCCTAGAGGGAGACGCCCACCAGGACCGTCTCCGGGACGAGGGTCACGCCGAACCGGTCGCGGACCCCGTCGCGGACCGCGCGCGCGAGCGCGACGACATCCTCGGCGCGCGCCCCGCCCCGGTTGGTCATGGCGAGCGTGTGCTTGGTCGACAGGCGGGCCGGGCTCTGCTCCCCCGCGAGGCCGAAACCCTTGCCGAAGCCGGCGCGCTCGATGAGCCATGCCGCGCTGGTCTTCACGAGCGTGGGGTCGACGGCGCCGAGGCTCGGACCGGTCGACGTCTCCGGCGTCGACGAGCGGACGGGGTACCGGGGGGCGTCCTCGGGCAGGTGCGCCAGGTGCTCCACGGGGATCACGGGGTTGGTGAAGAACGAGCCGGAGTTCCACCGGTCGTGGTCGGGCTCCGCACCGAAGGCGGGCCGGTCCAGCAGCATGCCCTTGCCACCGCGCAGGCCCAGCACCGTCTCGCGGACGTCCTTCATCGGCGCGCGCTGCCCCACCTCGACGCCGAGACGACGGGCCAGCTCCCCGTAACCCACGGGTGCCGACAGCGTGCCGAGCCGGAACTGGAGCTGGACGCTGAGCACCACGTACCGCGGCGAGGGGTACCAGGGCGCGAGCGGGTCGCTCTCGCGGCCCTCGCTGTGCATGGAGTGCTTGAGCAGCGACGTGCGGTACCCGAAGCCCAGCTCACCGACCGAGAAGGTCCGGACCCGCCGCTCGGCCCGGTCCCAGGTGCGCACCAGGGAGACCACGCCGGAGAGCTCCTGGCCGTACGCGCCGATGTTCTGCACCGGCGCGGCGCCGACCGTCCCCGGGATGCCCGACAGGGACTCCACGCCGACCCAGCCCTCGTCGACGGCACGCTCCACGAGCGCGTCCCAGTTCTGCCCGGCCGGGGCGCTGATCACGGCGCCGCCGCAGGTGTCGGCGGACTCGACGGTGATCCCGCCGCGGACATCGCGCACGACCACGCCGTCGAAGCCCTCGTCAGCCACCAGCAGGTTGGAGCCGCCACCCACGACGAGCAGCGGCACGCCGTCGTCGTCGGCGGTGCTCACCGCCTCGATCAGGGCTGCTTCCTCCTCGGCCTCGACGTACGAGGCGGCCGGGCCGCCCACGCGGAGCGTGGTGAGGTCGGCGAGGCTGGGCGCCACCGCTTGCGCCTGGACGGTGTCTGCCGGGTATGGGCTCACCGTGCAAGCCTATCTACCTGACGCGTTGGATTTGTGCACATCTTCGACATGGCGTGGGTGATGTCTGCCAAATCTGGAACCTTCCGGTGTCGGCAGACGTGTTCAATGCTCGCACTGGCGGGCCTGCCCGGCACTCCGGGGCCGTGCCCGTCCCTGCACTACCTCTTCACACCGGCCGCGGACGGCAGCGGACGGACCGAACGGGCCACGGCCAGGCCGAGCACCATCGGGACGAGCAGCACGAGGACCGCCAGTCGATAGCCCGTCGTGTGGGCGACGAAACCGATCAGCGGCGGCCCCACGAAGAACGCGGTGTAGGCGATGGTCGAGACCGCCGCGACGCGCATCGCGGCCCGGCGCGGCTCGTCGGACGCTGCGCTCATCCCCATCGGGAAGCCCATCGCGGCACCCAGCCCCCACAGGCCGACGCCGACCAGGGCCAGCCACAGCACCGGCACCAGCGCGAACGTCAGGACGCCGACGAACGCCAGGAGCGCGGAGAGCACGAGCACCGGCACGCGGCCGAACCGGTCGATGGCCCGCGTACCGGCCAGCCGTGCGGTGGTCATGGCCGTGAGGAAGACCGCGAGGCCCACGGCGCCCATGCCGTCGGAGGTGCCGAACCCGTCCACCACCGCGAGACCCACCCAGTCGTTCGCCACGCCTTCCGTCAGCGCGGCGGCCAGCACCACGAGGCCGATGGCCAGGGTGCGCGACTCACGCCACGCGGCGACCAGCCCCGCCACGCCGGACGACGGCGGGGTCACCTCCCCCGGGTCGGCGCCGTCCGCGCCGGTCGTCCCCGCGGTCGCCGTGCCGTCGGGCAGCGCTGCCGCGACCACGCTCGGCGAGAACCAGCGGGTCCCGATCACCACCGAGGCGAACGCCACGACACCGGCCGCCACCAGGTGCCAGAGCACCGGGACGCCCGCCGTCGCCACGAGGGCCCCGACGCCCGCCCCGAGCACCGTGCCGAACGAGAAGCCGGCGTGGAAGATCGGCATCACCGCGCGTCCCAGCCGCTGCTCCACGGCGGCACCCTCGAGGTTCATCGCCGCGTCCCACACGCCGGCGCCCACCCCGAACAGGACCAGGCCGAGCCGCACCGCGAGGTGCTCGCCCTGCGCCACCCCGATGCCCGCGACGGTCAGGCCGACGACCAGGAGCCCGGCGAACGAGAGGACCGTCCGCGCGGTACCGATCCGCTCGGCGACCAGCCCCGACAGGGGGATCGCCGCGACCGAGCCGATGGAGCCGGTGAGCAGGAGCAGGCCCATGTCCTGCTCGGAGAAGGAGAGGCCGTCGCGTACGGCCGGCAGGCGGGACGCCCAGCTCGCGAACGCGAACCCGCTGGCGGCGAAGACCACGAAGACCGCGCGGGCGGCGGCGTGTGCAGTAGGCACGGAACTCCTCGGTGCGATTGAATCTCCCGACCGTAGGCCACAACCTGGGATCAGCCCAGCCGATTCCGCGAGGCGAGAGAAGGACACGCGATGAGCCGCCAGACCGTACGACCGACCCTCGCCCGGGTCGCCGAGCTGGCAGGTGTCTCCGTCTCCACCGCCTCGCTCGCCTTCTCCGGCGCCGGCCCGATCACTCCCGAGACGCGGGAGAAGGTGCTGGCCGCGGCGCGCGAGCTCGACTACTCCGGGCCCAACCCGCTCGGGCGGCAGCTCAGGTCGGGCCGGTCCGGCATCGTGGGCGTGGTGATCGGCGACCAGCTCGGCCGGTCCTTCCGCGACCCGGTCTCGACCCAGGTGCTGCACGGCCTGGTCTCCGCCATCGGCGAGCAGGGGCTCGGGGTGCTGCTCATCCCCGGCATGCCGCAGGGCGCCACCGCGCAGTCCGTGGGGCTCGCCGCCGAGGCGGGGCTGCCCGCCGCCGTCGACCCGCTGGTCGAGGCCGCCGCGATGGACGTGGCCGTGCTCGTCTGGGGGACGCTGCCGGACGACCCGAACCTCGCGGCGCTGCAGCGCCGGGGCGTGCCGGTCGTGATCGGCGAGGGGCAGGACGTACCCGGCGTGCCCGTGGTCGGCGTCGACGACCGGCACGGTGCCGCCGAGGCCGTGCGGCACCTCGTCGAGCTGGGGCACACACGGATCGCGGAGATCGCGCTGCCGTTCGGGCGGGACGAGCGGTCGGGCCTGGTCGACGCCGACCGCCTGGCCGCCGCGGAACGCACCCCCACCCGCAACCGGCTGGCCGGCGTGCGCGACGTCATCGAGCCGGTCATGTCGTGGGAGACGCCGGCGTCGCTCGTGGAGCACGGGCGCGACGCGGCCACCGAGATCCTGTCCGAGTGGGCTCCTGCACGGGACCGGCCGACGGCGATCGTCGCGCACTCCGACCTGCTGGCCGCCGGGGCCGTCATCGCGGCGCGTGAGCTCGGCCTGCGGGTCCCCGAGGACGTGTCCGTGGCCGGGTTCGACGGGCTCGACCTGCCGTGGCTGTCCCCCGACGTGCTCACCAGCGTGCACCAGCCGCTCGTCGAGAAGGGCCGGGCGCTCGGCATGGCCGTCGTCGCGCTGCTCGCCGGGGAGGAGCCGGAGTCGGTGCTGCTCCCGGTCACCCTCGTGGAGGGCACCACGACGGGCCCGGTCCCGGACCTGAGCGACCTCCCGTGACACACCCCGTCGAGTGCGGGATGTTCGCGCTTCTGGCACACAGGAAAGGGCGAACATCCCGCACTCAACGGGGACGGGTCAGGCGCGGAGCTGCGGGGACGGGAGGTAGACCTCGCCGCCCGCGGCACGGAACTGCGCGGACTTGGCCGCCATGCCCTCCTCCGCCGCGGCCGCGAGCGCGGCCTGGGCGGGCGCCCCGCCGAACTCGTCGCGGATGTCCTGCGAGATGCGCATCGAGCAGAACTTGGGTCCGCACATCGAGCAGAAGTGCGCGGTCTTCGCCGCCTCGGCCGGCAGCGTCTCGTCGTGGTACGCCTCGGCCAGCTCGGGGTCGAGCGACAGGTTGAACTGGTCGCGCCAGCGGAACTCGAACCGGGCCTTGGACAGGGCGTCGTCCCGGTCTCGCGCACCGGGGTGTCCCTTGGCGACGTCGGCGGCGTGCGCGGCGATCTTGTAGGTGACCACGCCCGTGCGCACGTCGTCACGGTCCGGCAGGCCGAGGTGCTCCTTGGGCGTCACGTAGCAGAGCATCGCCGTGCCGTACCGGGCGATCTCGGTGGCGCCGATGGCGGACGTGATGTGGTCGTAGCCGGGCGCGACGTCGGTGACCAGAGGGCCCAGCGTGTAGAACGGGGCGCCGTCGCACAGCTCCTGCTGCCGCTCCACGTTCTCGCGCACCAGGTGGAACGGGACGTGGCCCGGGCCCTCGACCATGACCTGGACGTCGTAGGTCCAGGCCCGCTTCGTGAGCTCGGCGAGCGTGTCCAGCTCGGCGAACTGGGCCTCGTCGTTCGCGTCGGCGAGCGAGCCGGGGCGCAGGCCGTCGCCGAGGGAGAACGCCACGTCGTAGGCCGCGAAGATCTCGCACAGCTCGTCGAAGTGCGTGTAGAGGAAGTTCTCCTGGTGGTGCGCCAGGCACCAGCCGGCCATGATCGAGCCGCCGCGGCTCACGATCCCCGTGACCCGGTCCGCCGTGAGCGGCACGTACCGCAGCAGCACGCCGGCGTGCACCGTCATGTAGTCGACGCCCTGCTCGCACTGCTCGATCACCGTGTCGCGGTAGATCTCCCAGGTCAGCGCGCTCGCGTCGCCGTTCACCTTCTCCAGCGCCTGGTAGATCGGCACGGTGCCGATCGGGACCGGCGAGTTGCGCAGCAGCCACTCGCGGGTCGTGTGGATGTCGTCGCCGGTGGACAGGTCCATCACGGTGTCGGCGCCCCACTTCGTGGCCCACTCGAGCTTTTCCACCTCCTGGGCGATCGAGCTGTGGACGGCGGAGTTGCCGATGTTCGCGTTGACCTTCACGAGGAACGCCTTGCCGATGATCATCGGCTCGGACTCGGGGTGGTTCACGTTGTTCGGGATGATCGCCCGGCCGGCCGCGACCTCGCTGCGGACCAGCTCGACGTCGCAGCCCTCGCGCAGGGCGACGAACCGCATCTCGGGGGTGACCACGCCCTGGCGCGCGTAGTGCATCTGGGTCACCCGCCGGCCGGGCAGCGCCCGGCGCGGGCGACGTCGTTCGCCCTGCCACTCCTGGGTCGCGGCGCCGCGACGCACCGCGCCGCGTCCGTCGTCGGCCAGGGCCCGGCGGCGGCCGTCGTACTCCTCGGTGTCGCCCCGGCCCACGACCCACGGCTCGCGGGCCGGGCCGAGACCGCGGACCGGGTCGGAGCCCGGACCCTGCGTGCGGTAGACCCGCACCGGAGGGTTCGGGCTGCCGTCGGGGGACGGCGCCAGCGTGATCTCGGTGACCGGCACCCGCAGGCCGGCGTCGTGCGCGGGATCGGTGCCGTGCTCGTACGCGAGCGTGCGGGAAGGGGTGTGCTCCATCATCAGACTCCTGCTTCCTACGCCGGTGTTAACCGGACAGGTTCAACGGTCCCGGGCCGTCCAGCCCGATCTCAGCCCCTGCGCGGGGCACCCGTGGGATCGCGGACGACGTTAGCACCGTGCCGCCGTGCGGGTCTTCTTCGGCCGTGCCCAAAACACTTCTGCACCCGCGTCCGCTCTGATAGAGAAGGTCGACGGCTCGCTCACCGGGACGTGGGCCCCGAAGCCTGGAGGCAGGCATGTCGGTACGGAGAAGGTTGCGGACCACGGCGTTCGCGCTGGCGACGACAGGAGCACTCGTGATGCAGGCAGGGATCACGGCGAGCGCCGTGCCCGCGGGCTCGGCGCCGGACGTGGCGGCGTCGGACAACCGGATCACGCTCACCGCGTGGGACGGGGTGCGGGAGCTCCGCGCGGGCGAGACCACCAACCTGCGTGCGGACGCCCGCGGCGGGCTGGTGCTGGGCCGGGGCGGTGCGGTGGTCGAGTACACCGACCCGTTCGGCGACGGCGGTGCCGTGCGCTACGAGACGGGCCGGTGGACGTCGCCCGTGGTCGAGACCAGGTACCCCGTCGACGAGTCGGTGAGCTCGTGGAACGCGAGGACGCCGACGGGGACGTGGGTCGAGATCGAGTTCCGCGGGCGCAAGGCCGACGGGGCGTGGACGAAGTGGTTCGTGATGGGGCGCTGGGCCTCGGGCGACGACTTCTCCCCCGCGGACGGCAGCGTGGGCGACATCCACCGCACCTCCGTGAACGGCCAGGCCGACGACGACGCGTACCTGTTCACCGACACGTACGTCGCGAAGTCGGGACACGAGCCGCACGCGTTCCAGACGCGCGTCACCCTGTACCGGCCGGAGGGCGCCCGGGTGTCCCCGCGGCTGGACGCCGTGACCACCATGACCAACGAGTACCTGCCCGACACGCACTACACCGGCACCAGCGACTTCACACTGGGCCGCGAGGTCGTGCTCGACGTGCCGCAGTTCAGCCAGAACATCCACCGCGGCGAGTACCCCGAGTTCGGCGGCGGCGGCCAGGTGTGGTGCTCGCCGACGTCGTCCACGATGGTCGTCTACTCCTACGGGCGCGAGGTGCCGCCCGAGGAGCTGGAGGGCATCGAGGCACCGAACGGCGACCCGCAGGTCGACTACGCCGCGATGAACACCTGGGACTACGCCTACGAGGGCGCGGGCAACTGGCCGTTCAACGCCGCCTACGCGAACAGGTTCGGGCTGACGTCGTTCGTGACCCGGCTGCGCTCCCTCGCCGAGGCCGAGCGGTTCGTCGCGGCCGGCATCCCGCTGGTCCTCTCGATCAACTTCACGGCGGAGGAGATGCCGGAGGCCGGGTACGAGACCGACGGCCACCTGGTGGTGCTGCGCGGGTTCACGGCCGACGGCGACCCGATCCTCAACGACCCGCACGGTGCCACGAACGACGCGGTGCGGGTCGTGTACACGCGGGAGAACTTCGAGCGCGTCTGGCAGACCTCGACCGACGGCCTGACCTACGTGTACCACCCGAAGGACGTCGACCTCCCCCGGAGGGTCCCGGGCCTCACCCCGAACTGGTAGCCCTCCGTCGAGTGCGGGATGTTCGCCCTTTTCCGTGTGCCGGAAGGGCGAATGTCCCGCACTCAACGGCGCCAGGGGTCAGCGGGGCGGGATCGGGAGCGGGTCGGACGTGTAGGACGCCGGGGTGTGGCCCGGGGCCGAGACGGTGACGCGGACCGTGAGGTCCGCTCCCCGGTCCCGGCCGGTCACGAGGTAGCGGCTGCCGGTCGCCCAGGCCACCGGCTCACCGTCGCGGAGCCAGCGGTAGGCCACGTCGACGTCGTGCGGCAGGTAGGTGCCGGCGTCGGCGGTCAGGATCCGGCCCACGCTGGGCCGGCCCTCGATCGAGGGTCCCGACACGTCCGCGACCACCGGGTCGTGGAGCTCGACGTCGGCCGCCTTGACGAAGACGTGCCGGTGCGCGAGCCAGAGCTGGTAGTACACGTCCTGCCCCCGGACCACCGTGCGGTCGCCCGGCCCCGAGCCGTCGAACGTCGTGGCGCGGTAGTAGTCCGAGGGCACGTCGTCGTCGGCCACGGCGTAGGTCTGGCCCACGCCCACCGTGTACTCGATGGGCGTCACGGGCTGCACCGGCACGTCCGGGTACGCCTCGTACGCAGCTGCCTCGGGGTAGGCCCGGCCGAAGACCGGCGCCGGCGCGTCGCCCGCCACGGTGACCGTCTTCGCCGTCGCCGGCACCACCACCGGGCGGTCGGCCGGGTTGTGCAGCCAGGCCAGCGACCCGGCCCACCACACGCCCAGCCACTCGCCCTCGACCCGGTCGACGACGAGCTTGTGCCCGGACTGCACGCGCGCGCTCACGTCGCTCGCGTACGTGGTGCCGTCCGCGCCGTCCGGCTTCCAGCCCGGGTCCTTGGCCAGGGGCGCGTCGGCCGACGGCGCCTGGTACAGGTACCGGAAGTTGGTGCCCGCACCCTCGACGCAGGCGCCGGACCCCGGCGACGCCTCCTCGCAGCCCGTGACCACGTTGACGTTGTCGGCGTACCCCGTGCGCACCTCGACGACGTCGCCCGGCTCGACGTCCGTGGTCGCCTCCAGGTCACCGCCGATCGGCGCGCCCAGCAGCTCGAAGTAGTGGTCCCAGTCCCAGTACGGGCCGGGGTCCCAGTGCACGTTCTTCGTGTACCCGGGCAGGATGCCCGGCACCTGGTCGTGGCCGATGACGTGCGCCCGGTCCAGCGGGATGTCGTACTCCGCCGCGAGGTGGCGCACCAGCGCCGCCGACGACTGGTACATCGCCTCCGTGAACCACGTGCCCGTGCCGGCCCAGCCCTCGTGCTCCAGGCCGATCGAGTGCATGTTGAGGAACCAGTTGCCCGCGTGCCAGCCGACGTCGGCCGGGTCCAGGTGTGCGGCCACGTGCCCGTCGGACGAGCGCAGCGTGTAGTTCCACGCCAGGTAGGTCGGGTCCTGCACCAGGTTCACGCTGGGCTGGTAGGCCGTCTCGGTGTCGTGGATCAGGATGTAGTCGAGGCTCGGGCCACCCTGCCCGGTGCGGTCGGCCTGGTCGTGGTTGCCGTAGTCGCCGGTGCCGTCCGGCAGGTCCGGGGACCCCTTCTCGTACGGCGCCGGGAGCCACTCGCACCCGAGGTCCGCGGGGCAGTCGGCCTGCGGGTCGCTCGCCAGGGCGCTCCCCGGGACGGCGACGTCCGGGTTGCCCGTGAGGATCACCGCGCCGTCTTCCGGGGTCGTGGTGCCCGCGCCGTCGCGCAGCGTGCGGTAGACGTTCGCCGTGAAACCGTCGACGTCGCTCATGCGGGACACGGCGTCCTCCCAGGCACCCAGGTCTGCGGACGACGTGGCCGTCTTCGTGGCCGTCTCTGCCGCGCCGTCGCGGACCGCCTGGGCCTGGTAGGCGGCGAGCAGCGCCGCACCACCGCACACGTTGGCCTGCGCGTCCGACCGGAGCGTGGCCTGGTCCAGACCTGTCAGCGCCGCCGCGCGGGCCAGCTCGGACGTGCCCGTGCGGGCCGGGCCGGGCTTGTCGTTGACGGCCGACAGGGGCAGGCCGTCGCCGTGCGCGTGGCCCGGGCCGGCGTCACCCGCCAGGTTGAACACCCCGTAGCCGCCGTCGGTGCTCGCCTGGCCGGCGTGCTGGTCCCAGCGGGACTCCAGGTAGGAGACGGCCTTGAGCAGGTCGGCCGGCACCCCGGTGGCCGACGCCGCGGCGTCGAACGACTCGTCGAGCGAACCGGCGGCGAGCACGGGGGCGCAGGCGACCGTCCCGACGTCCGACGCCGTCCCGCCCGGCGGGGCGGCCGCTGCCGAGAGCGGGATGAGCGGTAGGAGTACCCCGGCCAGCGTGGCCAGGGCTGTGACACGTCGTCGTGACGGCACGCGAGGTTCCTCTCGTCGGACAGGATCGGTCGAGAGAATCACATCGGATCCGGCCCCGCACGGGAAGGGGCAGCGGGTTAAAAGTCCGTGACACGGGCGCCGGAGCGCCCCGGGTCAGAGGCGGACGACGGCCTGGGCGCGGCCCAGGACCTTGGCACCGTCCACCGTGACGGCGAGGTCGACGCGGACCGTGCCCGCCTCGGCGTCGACCGCACCGACCGTGCCGGTGACGTCGATCGACGCGACGCCCGGGTTCGGCACCTCGACGGGCTTGGTGAACCGCGTCTGGTAGTCGACGACGGCGCCCGGGTCGCCCGCCCAGTCGACGACCAGGCCCACCACGGTGCCCATGGTGAGCATGCCGTGCGCGATGACGCCGGGCAGGCCCGCCTCCTGGGCGAACCGGTCGTTCCAGTGGATCGGGTTGAGGTCACCACTGGCACCGGCATAGCGGACGAGGTTCGCGCGGTCGAAGGTGACCGTGCGCGTGCCGATCACGTCGCCGACGGCGAGGGTCGCGAGGTCGGGGCGGCTCATGCGTCCGCTCCCCGGATCGCGAGGGTCGAGACGACGGTGGCGACGGGCTCGCCGGGGGTGTCGGCCTCGGGGGACGGCACCTCGACGTGCTGCGGCATCGCGTAGATCTCGCAGCGCGTGGTCACCATGCTGATGGCGCCGCGGGAGACGACGCGGTCCACGTGCAGCACCGTCGTGAGCTCGTCGCCGGCGACGATCGGGCGGTGGTGCGTGAAGCGCTCGTCCGCGTGGACCACGCGCGAGAAGTCGATGTCGGCGGCCGGGTCACTGATGTACTGCGACTCGGAACGCTGCGCCACCACGACCGCGAACGTGGGCGGGGCGACCAGGTCCGGATAGCCAGAACCCCGCGCCGCCACGAGGTCGTGGTGCGCGGGGTGCGTGGCACCGACAGCAACGGCGAACTCGCGGATCTTCTCGCGGCCTACGGAGTAGGGGGCGTCGGCCGGGTAGACCCGGCCCTCGAAGTCAGGATTCGCCACGTCGGTCGAACGACTGCCTACGAGACTCAGCGAGTCTCGCGGTGCGACGTGTGCTTGCCGCAGCGCGGGCAGAACTTCGCCAGCTCCAGGCGGTCAGGGTCGTTGCGGCGGTTCTTCTTCGTGATGTAGTTCCGCTCCTTGCAGTCCACGCATGCCAGCGTGATCTTCGGGCGGACGTCCGCGCTCTTGCTTGCCATGGCTCTCACCTCCGCGCCTCGAGAGGGAGGCGCCATGTGTCTTCTCGTCGCCCGGCATGGGACGCCGGACGGATGTACTTGCTTGGTAGCGAGGGCGGGGCTCGAACCCGCGACCTCACGATTATGAGTCGTGCGCTCTGACCAGCTGAGCTACCCCGCCGCGCGTGACTGAACGCGAGGCCGTCCGGAGGACGACCCCGCGTCGATCACAGAGCCCCGAAAGGGAATCGAACCCTTGACCTTCTCCTTACCATGGAGATGCTCTGCCGACTGAGCTATCGGGGCGCGAGGAAGACTCTACATGCCCTCCGGCCTGGCGTGAAATCGAATCGGGTGTGAGGTGCGCCGCGCCGCCCGGACGAGCCCCCGGCAAGGGTTCACGGCCAGTCCGGACGGCCTGTCCGGACTGGTGCGGCGGCACGTGGAACGGCTCCGGCACCGGCGATGACGATGCGCCCGGAACGACGAACGGGAGCCCGGCTGACGCCGGACTCCCGTCCATGACTCACGTGGCTGGTGAGGGATTCGAACCCCCGAAGGCTGAGCCGTCTGATTTACAGTCAGATCCCTTTGGCCGCTCGGGCAACCAGCCGTGAACGGTGCCAACCATAGCCCCCCGACGGCGTCTGCGAGAAATCGAAATCGCGCCCCGCCTGGTGACGAGCCCCACAGGCCGGGCCGGGGCTCGCCGGACCGCCCGAGTCCTATGGTGACGGCGTGACACAACACCAGGATCGCTGGGGGCTGCCCCTCGGAATCGGCGCCTACCTGTTCTGGGGCGGGATGCCGCTCTTCTTCCCGCTGCTGGAGCCCGCGGGTGCCGTCGAGATCGTGGCCCACCGCATCGTGTGGAGCCTCCTCTTCTGCCTGATCGTGCTGACCGCCCTGCGCCAGCTCGCCGAGTTCTGGGCCGCGCTGCGCACGCCCCGCGTCCTGGGCACGTTCACCGTCGCGGCGGCCCTGATCGTCGTCAACTGGGGCGTGTACGTGTACGCCGTGCTCAGCGGCCGCGTGCTCGACGCCGCGCTCGGGTACTTCATCAACCCCATCGTGACCGTGCTGCTCGGCGTGCTGGTGCTGCGCGAGCGGCTGCGGCCCGTGCAGTGGCTGGCGATCGGCTTCGGTGTCGCGTCGGTCGTGGTGCTGTCCACCGGGCTCGGCGGGCTGCCGTGGATCTCGCTGTGCCTCGCGTTCTCGTTCGGCCTGTACGGCCTGGTCAAAAACCGGGTGGGCCGCACCGTCGCGGCGCTGCCCGGGCTCGCCGTCGAGACGGTGGTCGCCACCCCGTTCGCCCTCGCCTACCTGGTCTGGCTGGGCGGCAGCGGCACCTTCACGGGGCATGGCGCCGGGCACTCGCTGCTGCTCGTGTCCACGGGTGTGGTGACCGCTCTGCCGCTGCTCCTGTTCGGGGCCGCCGCGCGCCGCCTGCCGCTGTCCGTGGTCGGGATGCTCCAGTACCTCGCGCCCGTGCTGCAGTTCCTGGTGGGGGTGCTCGTGTTCCACGAGCACATGCCACCCGCCCGGTGGGCCGGGTTCTTCCTCGTGTGGGTGGCGCTGGTGCTGCTCACGGTCGACGGGATCCGCCGGAGCCGGCGAGCCCCTCGTCCCGGCCTGTCCTGACCCCCTGGTCGCGGTGCGGCGACCGCACCGGCGACCAGGGCCGTCGTCGGACGGATCACATGGTCCCGGGGACCTGGCGGACCGTCACGTTCAGGCGGTTGTACACGTTCGTCACCGCGATGTGCATCACCAGCGCGGCGAGCGCCTGCTCGTCGTAGTGCTCGGCCGCGGCGGCCCAGACGTCGTCGGGCACGGGGTCGGAGCTGTCGGCGATCCGGGTCATGGCCTCCGCGAGAGCGAGCGCCGCGCACTCGGCGTCCGACAGGAACGGCGACTCGCGCCACGCGGAGACCGCCGCGAGGCGGTCCTCCGACTCGCCGGCCTTGCGCGCGGCGCGCATGCCGTAGTCGATGCACCAGCCGCAGCCGTTGATCTGGCTGGTCCGCAGGTGCACGAGCTCCAGCGTGCTCGCAGGCACCCCCTGGCCGTGGACCGACTGGCCCAGGCCGTAGAGCGCCTTCACCGCACCGGGCACGATCATGGCCGGGTTCGTCATGCGGGGTGTCACGGTCCGCAGGTGCGGGGTGGTGGACACCTCGGGGGCGAAGTCGATGGTGCCAGTGGTCGTGCCCGTGGTCGTCTCGGTGGTCATCGCGGTCCTCTCGTCGTGGCCGGAGGTCCGGCCTGTCACACCGGCGCCCTGCGCGCCGTCACCCCTTCGACGACCCCGAGAACCAGGATGTGACAGATGACCCCCGACGAGCTCGCCTCCGCCTTCGAGCAGCACCGGCCGCGCCTGCGCGCGATCGCCTACCGGATGCTCGGCAACCCCGACGACGCCGACGACGCGCTCCAGGAGACCTGGTTGCGCCTGAACCGCACGGGCGCCGACGACATCGACAACCTCGCGGGCTGGCTGACGACGGTGACCGGGCGGATCTGCCTGGACCTGCTCCGGTCCCGCTCGACGCGGCGCGAGGACCCGCTGCCGTCGGGCCGGCCCGACGACACCGCCCCCGAGATCCTCGACGACGACGCCCCGGACCCGGTGCGCGAGGCGGAGCTGGCCGACATCGTCGGTGTGGCCATGCAGGTGGTGCTGGAGAGCCTCGACCCCGCCGAGCGCCTGGCGTTCGTGCTGCACGACCTGTTCGCCGTGCCCTACGAGCAGATCGCGCCGGTGCTGGGGCGATCGGTCGCGGCGTCGCGCCAGCTCGCGAGCCGGGGGCGGCGGCGGGTGCAGTCCGACGCGGCCGCGCGGTCGGGTTCCGCCGATCCGGACGGCGCAGGAGCGGCCTCGCCCGGGCCCGCACCCGGGTCGAGCACGGGCGTCCCGGCGCCTCCCGGCGCCGCACCCCGGGCCGACGCCGGCCGCCGGGCCGCCGTCACCGACCGGCAGGTGGTCGAGGCGTTCCTGCAGGCCTCGCGCACGGGCGATCTCTCGGGCCTGCTGGCCGTGCTCGCGCCCGACGTGGTGCTGCGGGCCGACCACGCCGCCGTGGAGGCAGCCGCCGCGGCCGCCGACCGGGGCGCGCCGCTGCTGGCCCGCGAGGTCCGCGGTGCGGCCGCGGTCGCGGAGGCGTTCCGGGGCCGGGCCCGGCTCGCGGTGCCCGCGCTCATCGACGGCTCCGTCGGGTTCGCCGGCGCGCCGGGCGGCATCCCGCGCTTCGTGTTCACGGTCGTCGTGCACGAGGGACGGCTCGCGGCGATCGACCTCACGGCGGAGCCGGACGCCGTGGCCGGGATGCGCGTGGTGCTGCTGGACCCGTCCTGAGCGAGCGCTGCGCGCGGTGCGCGATGGCCCACGCGGGCTCCGGGCCTGCGCCCGGCAGCGTCGCGGGCGGGCTCCCGGCCGGTGGCAGAGTGAGCGCATGAACAGCCCTCGCACCGTGGTGGCCGGCCCCGCGACGTGGAACACGATGGTCCGGCTCGACCGGCTCCCCGACCCACGGCCGCACACCGTGTTCGCCCGCGGGTCCGTGCGCACGCTCGGCGGCACCAGTGCCGGCAAGACCCTGCACCTCGCCGACCTGGGGGTACCCGTCAGCCTCGTGACCGACGTGGGTACCGACCCGGAGGCCGACCTGGTCCTGGAGGCGCTGGAGCATGCCCCGGGCGCCGAGGTGCTGGCCCGCCGGGTCGACGGACCGTCGGAGCAGCACCTCAACCTCATGACCGACGCCGGTGAGCGCCTGTCGATCTACCTCGCCGTGCCGGGTGCGTCACCCGCGCCCGACCCGGTGGCCGTCGAGCGCGTGGCCGGGGCCGAGCACGTGGTGCTGGACCTGAGCGCCGTGGGGCAGAGCCTGCTGCCCGCCGCGGCCGCGAGCGGTGCGACGCTCTGGACGGACCTGCACGACTACGACGGCACGTCCGCGTTCCACCGCCCGTTCGCCGACGCCTGCGCGCAGATCTTCCTCAACGACGGCACCGACGACCACCGCGCGCTCATGACGTCGCTGCTGGACCGCGGTGCGCGCACCGTGGTGTGCACGCTCGGCGCGCGCGGGGCCGTGGCGCTGACCGCCGAGGGCTGGTTCGAGTGCGCGGCCGAGCCCACGGAGGTGGTGGACACCAACGGTGCGGGCGACGCGTTCTTTGCCGGGTTCTTCGCGGCGCACCTGACGGGCGCGGGGACCGCCGAGTGCCTGCGCGCCGGTGCCCACCAGGCGACCCGCGCCCTGGCCACCCCCCACCTGAGCCCGCTCCTGCAGGACGGCCCCGCACACCGGGCACCGGCTGAGTAACGTTCAGCAGGCCGTGGGGCCGTAACTCGCCGGGTTACGGCGTCGCAGGGCCTGCTGAACGAACGTCAGCACGGTCCGCGCCGCGCCGGGCCGGCGAGCCCTGCAGCAGGCCGGCCAGGTGCTCGGCCACGCCGTCGTCGTCGTGGTGGCCGACGACGGCGTCCGCGCGTGCGAGCACCTCCGCGTGGGCGTTGGCGACGGCGATGCCACGGCCCGCCCAGGTGAGCATCGGCAGGTCGTTGGGCATGTCGCCGAAGGCCCAAACGTCCGCGGCGTCGACGCCGAGCCGCGCGCACCAGCGCGCCAGCGCGGCGGCCTTGTCGACGCCGGGCGGCATGAGCTCGGCCAGTCCGACGGCGCCGGAGTACGCCAGGTGGGCGTACTCCCCCACCGCTGCCCGCACCGCCGTGAAGAACGACTCCTGCGCCAGGCGGATCTCCTCCGGCGGGTCCGCGAAGACGCCGGGCGGCGGGACGTAGGCGGGGTCGAGCGCCAGGATCTTGGCCACCGGGCCGCGAGCGCCCGTCGCCCCGAGCGTCTCCTCGACCGGGACCGCCCAGAGCTCAGGGTCCAGCGCGGGCTCGCGCTTCGGGTAGTGCGGGTCGAACGCGACGCCGTCGGGACGTTCGACCGCCAGCGCGGCGTGCGGCAGCGCGGTCCGGATGCCGCCGACGACGGCGCGCACGGCGTCGTCGTCGAAACCGCAGGTGTCGAGGGTCTCGCCCGAGGCGAGGTCGAGGACGCACGCGCCGCCGATGCAGATGACGCGGCCGTGGCCGCCGACGGCGTCGGCGAGGTGGTTCAGCCAGCGGGGCGGGCGGGCAGTCACGAAGACGACCTCGACGCCGGCCGCGTCGAGGTCGGCGAGCACCTGCCGGGTACGGTCGGAGACCTTGCCGTCGCTGCGCAGGAGCGTGCCGTCCAGGTCGGTGGCGACCACCCGGGGCAGCCGGGCCGGGCTGACGTCCATGCTGACTCCCTGAGCTGCTCCCCGACCTGCTTCCTGGCGATGCACACCACACCCTATCCGGCGCGGCGCGCGGGTCCTCGCCGGCCGGGTACCCGGCCGGTTCGCCGGGTCAGGCGGCGGGGCGCGCGCCTGCGGCCGGCAGCACGACCCCGTCGATGGTCCAGAGCAGGAACTCCCGGTCGACGGGCCTGCCCAGCATGAGCACGCGGTAGGCGACCAGGGCCGGGCCGATCGTGCAGAGCCGCTCGACGTCGGCGTTCGCGGGGATCTCGCCGCGGGCGATGGCTCGCCGGAAGAAGGTCCGGTTGATGGACGCGCGGGGCTCGACGAGTGCCTGCTGCGCGGCGTCGGCGAGGTCGGGGCTGCGGGCGATCATCGAGGCGATGCCCGCCATCACCTTGAGCTTGCGCTCGCTGTCCCGGATGGTCGGCGGCTTGATCATGGCGACAAGGTCCCCGCGCAGCGTGCCGGTGTCCGGCAGCGACGCGTGGTCGAGGTCGCGGCCCTTCATGCACGCGACGGCGTCGAGGACCAGCTCGGACTTGGAGGACCACCGGCGGTAGAGGGTCGCCTTCCCGGCCTTGGCCCGCGTCGCGACCATGTCGATGGTCATGCCGTCGTAGCCCGTCTCCGCCAGGACGTCGAGCGCGGCCTCCAGGATCTCGGGATCGCGGGTGTGGTCCCTCTTGCGTCCGAGCCGCGGCTTCGCCTCGGCCTCGTCGACATGCGTCATCGCCGTCGTCCTCCTCTCTGCTCCCTCAGACCTTACCCGCGGGTTAATACTGAACCAACGGTATCCGGAACTCCCTAGTTCCGTATATGCTGTTGCGCATGTCCCAGACTTCAGCACCCGCGACGGACAGCCGTCGCTGGATCACGCTCGTCGTGGTCGGGCTCGCCCAGCTCATGGTCGTGCTCGACGCGACGGTCGTGAACATCGCACTTCCCTCCGCCCAGGCCGACCTCGACTTCTCCGACGGCCAGCGGCAGTGGGTCATCACCGCGTACTCGCTCGCCTTCGCGAGCCTCCTGCTGCTGGGCGGCCGGCTGTCCGACCTCATCGGCCGCAAGCGCACCTTCGTCGTCGGCCTCGTCGGCTTCGCAGGTGCCTCCGCCCTGGGCGGCGCCGCCGCCTCGTTCGAGCTGCTCGTCGCCGCCCGCGCGCTCCAGGGCGTGTTCGGCGCCCTCCTGGCGCCCACCGCCCTCGCCGTCCTGACCACCACGTTCACCGTGCCGCGGGAGCGCGCGCGGGCCTTCGGGGTGTTCGGCGCCATCGCCGGGGCGGGCGGCGCCGTCGGCCTGCTCTTCGGTGGCGTGCTCACCGAGTCGCTCGACTGGCGCTGGAACCTCTACGTCAACGTGCCCATCGCGGCGGTCGCCCTGTTCGGGGCGCTCACGTTCATCCCGCGCATCGAGCGCACGGGCCCGCGACCCCAGCTGGACGTGCCCGGCACCGTGCTCGTGTCCGGTGCCCTCTTCGGCCTCGTGTATGGCTTCTCCAACGCCGAGACCGGCGGCTGGGACGCACCCCTGACCTGGGGCATGCTGGCGGCGTCCGCCGTGCTCCTGGCCGCGTTCGTCGCCTGGCAGACGCGAGCGACGCACCCCCTCCTGCCGCTGTCGATCGTGCTCGACCGCAACCGGGGCGCCGCCTACCTCTCGGTGCTCATCGCGGGGGCCGGGATGTTCGGCATCTTCCTCTTCGTGACCTACTACCTGCAGCTCACGCTCGGGTACTCACCCATCCAGACCGGCCTGGCGTTCCTGCCGATGATCGGGATGCTCGTGGTCGCGGCGCAGCTCGGCACCAACCTGCTCGTGCCCCGGTTCGGCCCCAAGCTCCTGGTGCCGATCGGCATGACCCTCGGTGCGGCCGGGATGGTCGACCTCACCTTCCTGGACGCGTCGAGCACCTACGCCACGCACGTGCTGCCGGCCCTGATGATCATCGGCTTCGCGATGGGCACGATCATGCCCGCCTCGATGCAGACCGCCACGCTCGGCGTGGACCGGCAGTTCGCCGGCGTCGCGTCGGCCATGGTGAACACGAGCCAGCAGGTCGGCGGCTCGATCGGGACGGCGCTGCTGAACACCCTCGCCGCCACCGCCGCGGCCGACTACCTGGCGGCCCACGCACCCGTGACCGAGGCCGTCGGCGTCCAGGCGGCGATCACCAGCTACTCCACCGCGTACTGGTGGGGCGCCGGGTTCTTCGCCCTGGGCGCAGTGCTCTCGGCGCTGCTGTTCCGGCGCCGCGGCGAGGGGCCGTCGCTGACGGACGCCGCCCCGGCGACGGCATCCGACGCCGGCCGTGCCGACCGTGCCCCGGACCCGGTCCCGGTCGCCTGACCACATACCCGCGGGCAGAAGCTTCGGTCGGCGTTTCGTCAGGTGGTCGGCAACCCGGGTTGCCGACCACCTGACGAAACGCCGACCGAAGCTTCTGCTGCCGAGGGCAGGCGGCGGACCGAGCGTCAGCGGTAGTTCGTGGATCGCAGTTCGGACATCTGACCCGGTGTTGTGGGAGCGACAACGGCCGGGAACGTTGGAGTTCCAACGGTCCCGGCCGTTGGTCGCGTTGGGGCCGGATGGGCTGGCGCGGGCCTCTTGCGGACTATCTGCGGACTGGCACGGGCCTGCAATCTGCGAGGGAGCACGTAACCCGTCGTGGCAACAAGCCGACTTGTGCTGCAAGTGCGAGAAGGAATGGCGTTGTTTGGCAGTCTGATCTATTCGCGGGACTCCAGTGCGTCATCGTCCGCCGCGAGAGCCTTCAAGGCGGCCCAGACCTCGTCCTGGAATGCGTAAAACTCGGTCGCGTGGCCACTCGCCCGGACAACCATGGGCTT
The DNA here is from genome assembly GCF_049532985.1 of Promicromonospora sp. MS192. Taxonomy (GTDB): domain Bacteria; phylum Actinomycetota; class Actinomycetes; order Actinomycetales; family Cellulomonadaceae; genus Promicromonospora. The sequence goes on from NZ_CP186693.1 coordinate 4,191,451, forward strand.
GGCTTCTCGCCGTGGCACACCGAGCCCACGGCGCAGGGCAGCCATCGTCCCGATGATCGACCACCCAGACCCGCCAGCGCAAAGGCTGAGCGACCTGGGACGGCTGCTGGCCCTTAGACCGGCGCAGATAGGCTCCGGCCGTGGAAATCAAGGTCAACGAGGGACAGCTAGTCGAGACCACGACGGATCAAGGGCTTGATCGCCGGGTGTCCGGTGAGTTCATCGGCCCGCGCGGCGAGCTGGCGTCGTACGCATTCGGCTGGGTTTCGGGCGCGGACTCCGGGCGCGTCTCCGTCGGGATCGGCGCCGGCAACCCGGGCGGCGCAACCATCCACGCAGCGGTGTTCCCCCACGACGGCGACATCGCCTACGCCTTGGTCGACGAACCCTTCGAGACCGTGCCCCAGGGCGGCCCGCACCTAACCGCGGTCGAGGCCAGGGAACATGAGGATCTTCCGTTCATCTGGGCTGTGATCGATGCCGTGATGGCTCTCGACAGCCGCGCGGGATGGCTACGACACTGCGTCCTCGGCACGGCCAGCATCGCCACGGCCGAAGTACTGGCTGGCGGGGAACCGGTGCTGTCTGTCTCGCACGACGGCGACGATGGGATGTGGCAGTTCATCGGGACGTCTGACCCGACCGTCGAGAACGGAAGGATCGGCCACCTCCACCATGTCGTCGAACTCGACGTCACCCTGATCGAGGTACTGAACCTCGGACCCGGTGAGCACGCCACCCGCACACGCGTAGGCGGCCCATGGACCAGGTCCGACGCGAACGGGCGACGGCGAAGGCGTGGCCTGCTCGGACGACGCTGACAAGCGCCCAGGATGCCGGCACTCTCGGGTCTCACGCCGGGTTCTCCCGGAGGGTGTAGCGGTATGTCTCGCGGTGTCCGACGGGTTAGTTGGGCACCGCGAGAACGTTGGAATGTCGGAGATTCAACGGCGTCACGGTGCGTTGGCAAAGTTGGCGTCAGATGGGTCCGACAGCGGTCGTGTGTACCCGATGCGTACCGGGCTACGCCCAAACCGCGACAGCTCGTCGCCGTCCGAGGGTCTGCGGTGCTCGGGCCCTCGCAACGGATCGCTCTCGCCTTCCACAGGTGGTGACCGACGCAAGTCATGCCGAGGTGGGCCGCGAAGTCGATGGTGGGCTTGTCATTCAGCGTGCCGGGTCGACCTGACGAGAGACAGCAGCACGAAGTACCGCCCCGAACTCGGCCGGGCGTTCCATCCAGGGATGATGACCCGCTCCCGGAATGATGGTCACGTCGCAACCCAGCTCCACTGCCAGCCGCCGCAAACTTGCGGCGGGCCGGGGATCTTCCGCCCCGCCGATGATCGAGGAACCGACGGGAAGGACCTCGCGCAGCAGGTCGATAGTGTTCTCCAGCGGGTCCGTCCTCTTGTCCGCGTTGACTTGGGCGTTCATGGTCCAGTTGATCGGACGCAACGCGCGCGCAGACGCCATCGCCCAATCCCACGCGTGGTCTGGGTCAGCATGATCGGTGAACCACGACAACGCCAGGTACTCGATCTCTTCCTCATCAGTACGTGAAGTGAGCGCGTCGAGTGCCTCGAGCCGAGCCTGCTGCGAATCAGAGCGGCGCGCCTGCTCCGCGGTGCGCGTCGGATCGCGCCAGGGCCCGACAAACGGCCCGCACAGGTAGACAACTCCTGCGACGTGCTCCGGGTGCGCTCTGACGAAGAAGCTCGTCAGATCGGTTCCGTACGAATGCCCTACCAGGACCACCCGGTCATAGCCCCAGGCGTCGATCAGCTGCCAAAGGTCTTGGACATGGCGCGCCACGGTGTGCAGGCCGTTCCATCGGGAGCCGCCTGTGCCTCGCTGGTCGTAGCGGTGCACCTGAGTCATGTCATCGATCGAGGTCGCGACTGGCTCCAGGTAGTCCGGGAGTCCCGGCCCGCCGTGGACCAAGACGACCGGAAACTTATCCACAGCAGCAGTGCCCGACTGCCACGTCCTCAGTCGAACACCGTCGTTCATCTCCACCCAGTGCTTCGCCATCGTGACGACACCATACGGAGTCAGACCACGCAGGGGCCCCAGGCGTTCCAGACGCCGGCCCATTCCGGCGATTCCGCGATGCAGTAGTTCGGGGATCACAGTTCGGACATCTGGCACGGTGTCGAGGGAGCTGGAACGAACGGGACCGTTGAAACTCCAGCGCTCCCGGCCCTTGGTCATGTCGGCGCCGGATGGGGGGCGCGAGTCTCTTGCGGACTATCTGCGGACTGCGTGTTGCGCATGGCTTGCTCATCGCCCCGTCGCCAACAACATCCGCCATGGTCGCGGTAGGTGCGGGCGACAGCGTCGCCCCCCACACCCCTAAGGGCGGACCACCAGCGCAGTACGCCCTTGGTTGCTTGGCGAGCATTCGTGCGGCGAGGTCATTGATGTGAGCCGGGATGTTGACCTTGCGGCCGGGCCTGCGCCTGCGCTACTCGCGCAGAGGCGCTTGTCTGCCCGACGACGGCCACAAGAACAACCGCCAGGAAAACCTGGCATACCACCCGCTGACGAATCCGACCTCGGCTCGACTGAGGGCACATTTTGCGGGTCCATATGCTCCCACACCACGATCAGCTACGACCACATTTCGCCATCTAGTCTGCGCGCGATGCGATATTCCGATCGCCATCAACAGTCGAAGCCAGAGTGTCAGACCTATCAAAACCGACGCTCATCGACGGCTCGCGCCTTCGGGGGTACGAAGCCCAGTAGTCTTCGTATGCGGAGTCGTGACCTCTCCTGAAGCGCAGAGACTCGGCTCCGTTGCCAAACGTCGCGCCACGGACGATCACCTGCTCAGCACCGGATGGCATCGGAAGCCACTCGTAATGAGACGGCGAATGGATCTCGATTACATCACCGGAATCGCCTCGAAACTCCGCGATGGAACGTCCCCAACTACGCTTTCGAACGTCTGCTAATGAAAACAACTGCGGAGTCAGCCCAGTTGCCTCCATCTTCTTTATCGCACGCCCCACATCATCCAATGCGTCAAGAATTACCCCTGGCTGGGGAGGCACAGGTGTTGCGTGAAGCATCTGATTGCGCACCATCGCGATCTGCGAACCATTGAGCCGCGCGGTCACGTCTCGAAGCACAGCCTTGACAGACTGCTGGGCTGCTGGGTCGAGATCAAGGTAGGGAGTCGTATGAACAAACGGGAAGGCCTGCATCGACGTATGCCCGGCAAACCTCGGAAGCGAAGCGGCGGGCCGCTTATATTCCTTCGCACGACCTTCCCGACTCTCCAGCTCACGAGCAAGAAGACCAAAGGAACCGATCAAAGGTGCGAGCGTTAGCTTCGCTGAAGCATCCAGGCCCTCGTAAGATTCGCGAGACGCCGCCGCAGCAATGGAACTTCGCGCGAACGATTCTGCTGCGCTCGGGCGAAACACAAACTGTTGACCTGCTCCGTAGTGGTCGTGCAATAGTGCCCACCATGAGAACACCATCGCCTGGTACAGATAGTTCTCTAGCGCTACCGCTTGATGCGCGGCGGCCGCGCGAAGCGACGAACTAACTCTCACTGATGTCACCGGAGTAGATCGAGCCGCCTGACCAAATTCATTGTGGGTATTCCAGTAGTCTGAAGACGGGCCGACCGGCGCCGGGAGCCGAAACCCGAGCTTCCAGAGCGCCCTTGAAATGGTTGTTGACTCGTCATCATGCGCACGAAGTTCTGTAGCAAGGAAACGTCCAGCGCGTTCAAGGTTCTCAGGCCGAGCGAAAATGAATCGTCGCAGGACCGTGGCTGGGTCTTCACGCCGAACAAGAGAATCGATGGCCATTTCAACGTTTCCGTCATCGCCAAGCAATTCTTCACTGTCACGAAGAAGCCATTTAAGGGCGACAGTGTCACTCTCGCTATTTTGATCGTAAAGCTCACGCACGAGCGCCGACAAGCGGAGGTTTGCGAGGTACAAGTCTCCCGTGGTCGAACGAAATCCAAGCTTCGACAACTGAGGGCGAAGGTTCCAAGCGGTTGAGCGGTGCCTACGGTTAACCCGCAAAATCCGGACCTCACCGTCGGGGATCTCGATTACACCCTGTTCTATCGCACCGTCCAGGTACCCAGCGAGGGATTTGTCATCCTCTGTCAACAAGAGTTGATGCATCTCGGCGCGCGAAAGTTGTTCGGAAATTGCGTCCGGTGCACCCTTCTGGCCCAAGGTGGCGCACGTGCTCAAGAGACTACCTGATGAGTTTTTCAGAACGTAGGTGAAGAAGTGTTGCATTTCACCATCCGACAATGCGTCCCCAATGAGGAATGGAACACCCTGCATCGATCGATCGTTGTAGTCCTCATCTCGCCGCTCGACTTTATCGACAAGATACCCATTCCAGTCGCTGGGATCCTGGCCTATGTTCTCTAAAACCTTGTTGATCGCGGACCTGGCGCGCACTATGCGGGCTTCACTACTGGTCGATAATTGGACGGGGTGGACCCGCGCGCACGTCGGATCCGGGCAGTGCTGGAGAGGAATCGAGGTGCGGGGCGACACGTGTCGCTCGAATTCTGTTTCGATCAATCCATACGGCCCGACGAGAAAGTTGGCGATGTGAAAAACCCCGACCGGGGCATCCTCTAGCAGGGCTATTGTATCTTCGTGACGAAGATAGTCACGCTCGTCTGCAAACCGTTCGGCCGCCCGATCGTAGAGATCCCTACCATAGATGTACGGGTACAAAATCTTACGCTGCTTAATCTCGCTTCCAATTGTGGAGACAAGTTGCCTGGTATCCACCTCGTCGAAGTCGACAAGAGGCGTGATGTGCACGAGGGTCAGGTACGCGACTAGTCGCGCCTCCTTTACATCCACCTTCTCTTTCCGCACCAACGCATCGATAACCTCGCGACCAGAGTCCGTGAAATGTAGTGCGTTGTTTATCGAATCGGGGATAGTGTAGTTCCGCCGAATAATGCTTTCACCGAGGATCCGCGATAGGGCGACGTGAGTGAGGAGTTTCGGAGCGAATTCTTCTTCCGGGTAGGCTTCGGCAAGTTCGGACTTGCTGAGCGGCGCCCTAGGCACTGTGAGACCTCCGTTGGCTACTCGTGCTGGCAGAACCTGCCGCAGGGTTGCTTGCAGCAGCTTCGGTGATTGTGGGCGGTGAACCGCCCACTCCGGTACAAGGATCTCGCGCGGGCCACGCGCAGACCAGAGTGCCTTCGAACTTCGCCCAGGTGAGATCCCGTTGCCGCCGAGTTGGATGCTGCCGGTGGCGTTGAACTCTAGAGGCTGAGGGGATTGGCTACAGCGTGCTCCGATGGGTGTGGCCGGTTGAGCGAGCGGTTGTCTCTCTTCAGGCTTCCTACAACCGCGCGGATTCGGTGTGCGTAGTCGCGTTGACTGAGTGTGACGGGCAGTTCTCCGAGCAGGCTGTCTCCTGTCACGGTGTAGAGGTCGCGATAGGTCGCGATAGGTCGCGATAGGTCGCGACGATCATGACGATGTTCTGCCATTCGCGTGCAGCGGGCCCTTGCGGGCGCGGCGGCAGATGTAGAGTCCGCGGTTCCCCTTCCCGCAGAACCTGATCTGCATGGCTTCGGGCGCCCTTCTCGATAAGTTCGGCACGTCGGTCGAGTGCTTCGCGCACGTCGTCCGGCAACGATCCCTGCGCCACGGGAATAAGGCCGGCAATACAGTTCCGCCGGCCGTTGGAGCGCGTAGCGGCGTGGGTCAGCCGGCTGCGCAGGACGGCGGCGACGTCTTCGGCGTCGTACAGGCTGCGTGCGGCAGCGACCCGGGGCAGGAGTCGTTCGACGTTGTGTCCGTCTGCTTCGGCGCGACGTAGTTCCGCGCACAGCGGCCCAAAGGCGTCGGAATCCAGAACCTGGGCGATGGCTTCCCTGGCGAACCCTTCCCCGGCCAGGGTGTGCGCGATCAGGCGTGTCCAGCGGGGTCGTTGGGCGTGGTTGGCGATGGTGTCGTACTCGGCCGCGAGCTGCGCGATGGAACCCCAGCGGTGTTCCTCGTCGCGGGGGGCCTGGTGCGCGGAGGGTTCGGCACCGATCCGGTGCAGGATGCCGGTCAGGATGGTGCGGACGGCGTCGAGGTCGGGCCGGTCGGGGTCGAGGTCCGCGCCGATAGTGTGCTGGTGGTTCTGATTGCGGTCGGGCTGGTCGACGGGCACGAACACCGTGTTCGCGGAGCGGCCCCGGATGAGGGCGACGTACCGGTTCTCTCGGCTCATGGTCGTGCTGGCGATGGTGTGCGCGGTGTCCACGGTCAGGCCCTGGGCGCGGTGTGCGGTAATCGCGTACCCCAGGTCCACGTGCTCGGCCACGTACGTGGCGGGCAGGCGGACCGTGCCCCGCCGCTGAGTTGCACGCGACCGGTGTTGCGAGTGTCGGTGTGTGCGTCGGGGTCGATCCGCTGGGCCGTGATCGACCCATCGTGGTGGACGGCGGTGATCTGCCAGCGGTCGCCGTTGCGGACCCATCCAGCGTGCCCGTAGCGCAGGTTGCGGTCGTTGCGGCGGGTGACGATCAGGTCCCCGGCCGACGCCCGCACCCGCCCAGCCAGGCGCACGGTTTGCCCGTCGGAGACGCGACCGGTCAGGACGCGTTCGGCGCGGGCTCGGCGGTTGAGGTCGTTCATCATGCTGTTGTCGGCCACGACCAGCACCGACGACAGACCCGCGTCCGCGTCCGCATTCCAGGCGGCATAGGCAGCATCGGTCATGTCCGTCCGTGCCACCTGCCTGGATGCGGTCGTGGCCCTGGTAGGTGCTGAGGATGCCGGGGTCGCCGTCGCGCAGCCGGAGTGACGCGTGCTTCTCCCAGGTGGCGTGGAAGCGGTGCACCTCGGTCAGCGTCGGGACGTCCCCGGCGGCACGGGCGCGTTCGTTGGTCAGGAGGATCAGGGCGCCGCCGGTCTCGACGGCGGGGAGTTGGGCGGGTCTCCGACCAGGAACAACTTCGCGCCGGCCTCCGCTGCGGCGTCCGCACAGCCCGTCGCCGAGGCGGCACAGACCTCGTGACAGACCAGACGGGTGGCCGCCGGAGTCCCGGCAACCACCCGTCAGCCCGTGCTGATCGTCCGCTCTTGCGGACCGTGTGCGGACCAGCAGCCTAAAACAGGCTGCTGACCTGCATGTTCAGCGGTAGTTCGTGAACTGGAGCGCGAAGTCCAGGTCCGAGCCCTTGAGCAGGGCCTGCACCTCCTGGAGCTGGTCGCGCGACTTGCTGGTCACCCGAACCTCGTCCCCCGTGATCTGGGTCTTGACTCCCTTCGGACCCTCCTCGCGGATGATCTTGGTGACCTTCTTCGCGGACTCGCCCGCCAGGCCCTCCTTGAGGGTCGCCGCGAGGCGGTACTCCTTGCCCGAGGCCTTCGGCTCGCGGTCGCCGACCTCGAGGGCCTTGAGTGAGATGCCGCGCTTGACCAGCTTGGTCTCGAAGACGTCGAGGGCCGCGAGCACGCGCTCGGAGGAGTTGGCGACGAGCACGATGCTCTCGCCGCTCCAGGCGATCGAGGCTCCGACGTTCTTGAAGTCGTACCGCTGCGAGATCTCCTTCGCCGCCTGGTTCAGCGCGTTGTCGACCTCCTGGCGGTCGACCTTGCTGACGATGTCGAACGACGAGTCGGCCATGGTGTGGTGCTCCTTCTGCGTGACACCCGGACGCCCCTGCACGTCCGGTCGGGATCTGCTCACCGTAGCCGCCCCCACGGACCGCGACGAACGCTTTGCGCGGGTGACGCCGGGGCGTCCGGGCGGCCGGTGCGGGGGGCGGCGTCAGAGCATGCCGGGCGGCGTACCCCAGTCCGGGCCCGACGTCGGGCCGCCGATGCCGTAGCCGCCCGAGGGACCGCCCGCCATGGCCTCCAGCCGGCGGATGCGGTCCGGCATCGGCGGGTGGGTCGCGAACAGGCGGCCGATGCCGGCACCCCGGAACGGGTTGGCGATCATCAGGTGCGACACGTTGGTCAGGTCGCGGTCCTGGGGCAGCGGCGCACGCTGCGTGCCGGACTCCAGCTTGCGCAGCGCCGAGGCCAGGGCGAGGGGGTCGCCGGTGAGCCGCGCGCCGTCCTCGTCGGCGTCGTACTCCCGGGTCCGGGAGATGGCCATCTGGATGAGCATCGCCGCGATCGGGGCGAGGACCGCCATCGCGATGGCGGCGAGCGGGTTGCCGCCCTCGCGGCGGTCGCCGCCGCCGAAGAACAGCAGGAACTGTGCCAGCGCCGTGATCACGCCGGCCAGCGCGGAGGCGACCGACGACGTGAGGATGTCGCGGTTGTAGACGTGCATCAGCTCGTGGCCCAGCACGCCACGCAGCTCCCGCTCGTCCAGGAGCTGCAGGATGCCCTCCGTGCAGCAGACGGCGGCGTTCTGCGGGTTGCGCCCCGTGGCGAACGCGTTGGGCGCCTTCGTGGGCGAGATGTACAGCCGGGGCATCGGCTGGCGCGCCGCCGTCGACAGCTCGCGCACGATCCGGTGCATCTCCGGAGCCTGCAGCTCGGTGACCGGGTAGGCGTGCATCGCCCGGATCGCCAGCTTGTCGGAGTTCCAGTAGCCGTAGGCGGTGGTCACCAGCCCGACGAGCACAAAGATCCACAGGGTGCCGGACGTCCGCCCGAAGAGGGCCCAGAGCCCGAGGATCACGGCCCACATCCCACCGAACAGCGCGGCGGTCTTCAGCCCGTTGTAGTGCTTGTGCATCGCACTCCTTTCCACCCCCAGAACGCGCGGCCCGCCCGGTGGGTTCCCGCCGGGTGCACCACCCCTGACAGACGATAGTGCCCGGAGGACCTGGGTCCTCCGGGCACTTTCCCTGGGTGATGGCTGGGCGGCAGCCGTCAGCGGGTGCGGCTGATCGTCACCATCTCGTCGCGCGGGACGACCTTGATCCGCTCGCGGCCCTCGGCCTCGCCGAGCGCCCGCTCGTGCGCGTCCAGCAGCTCCCAGCCGGACCACTCGATGTATTCCACGCCCTTGGCGGCGAGGAACTCGGTGACGGCTTCCGGCGAGCCCTGCGGCGCGGTGCGGCCGCCGTCGAGGTCGCCGGGCGCCTCGCCGTCGGCCACGCCCGTGACGTCCTCGACGAGGTGCCGGATGGTCTCCGACGCGTCCGACTTGGTGTGGCCGATGAGGCCCACCGGGCCGCGCTTGATCCAGCCGGTCGCGTAGACGCCCGGGACCTGGTTGCCGTCGATGTCGACGACGCGGCCCTCGCGGTTGGTGATGACGCCCTTGACGTCGTCGTACGGGATCTCCGGCAGGGACGAGCCGAAGTAGCCCACGGCCCGGTAGACGGCCTGGACCGGCCAGTCGGTGAACTCGCCGGTGCCCTTGACGGTGCCGTCGCCCTGCAGCGCGGTGCGCTCGGTGCGGAACCCGACCACCTTGCCGTTCTCGCCGAGCACCTCGGCGGGAGCGTGCAGGAAGTGCAGGTGCAGGCGACGCGACGCCGTGTTCTGCGCCGGGTCCTTGAGCGTCCAGTCCACCAGGGTCTTGACGACCTGCTTGGTCTGGTTGGACGAGTTGATCGCCGCCTCGGAGCCCTCGTCGAAGTCGAAGTCCTCCGGGTACACCACGATGTCGACGTCGGGCACGTGGCCCAGCTCGCGCAGCTCCAGCGGCGAGAACTTGACCTGCGCCGGGCCGCGGCGCGCGAACACGTGCACGTCCGTGACCGGGGAGGCCTTCAGGATCTCGTGCACGTTGGCCGGGATCTCGGTGGGCAGCAGGTCGTCCGCGTGCTTGGCGAGGATGCGGGCGACGTCGAGGGCGACGTTGCCGGCGCCGATCACGGCCACCTGCTCGGCCTCCAGGGGCCAGGTGCGCGGCACGTCGGGGTGACCGTCGTACCAGGACACGAAGTCCGCGGCACCGTAGGAGCCGTCGAGGTCGATGCCGGGGATGTCCAGCTCGGCGTCCTTGATGGAACCGGTGGAGAAGATCACGGCGTCGTAGAACTGCCGCAGGTCCTCGAGCTTCACGTCCACGCCGTAGTCCACGTTGGCCAGCAGGCGGATGTCTCCGCGGCTCAGCACCTTGTGGAGCGCGACGATGATCTGCTTGATGCGCGGGTGGTCCGGGGCCACGCCGTACCGCACCAGACCGAACGGCGCGGGGAGCCGCTCGAACAGGTCGATGCTCACGTCGAGGTCGGTCTTGGACAGGATGTCGCTCGCGTAGATGCCGGCAGGGCCGGCGCCGACGACGGCGACGCGCAGGGGTCGGGTGGTGCTCACGAAGGGGCGCCTTCCGGTCGAGAGGTCAGGAGGGAAGCGAAGGCCGCTGACGATTCTACCGACCGGGTTAGGCGCACCTCACGGGCTCTCGCGGGCTGGACGTGCGGGGGTTGTGGAGAACAACCGGCGGAGACGCAGGAATGCCCTCCCCCGTCGTCGGGAGAGGGCATTCGCACGCCGCGGTGCGCGGCGCGGGTCTCAGATGCCCGAGGCCAGCTGCGAGTCCGCGTCCTGCAGCGTCGTGGCAGCCTGCTCTAGGAACGACGCCATGCCCTCGATACCCTCGATGGCCTGCTTCGCGCCCGTCGTGAACTCCTCGTACGACTGCTGGAACTTGCCCGAGGCCTGGTCCGTCTGGAAACCAGAGGCCACCAGGTTGTTCACCTGCGACGACAGGTTCGTCAGCTGGTCCATGATCGCGGTCTGCCCGTTACGCAGCTGACCAGCGGTGCCCCGAAGCTCCTCGTAGGTCACGTTCATGTTCGCCATGAAATTACCCCTTCTTCAGATCCCGGCCGGCCCCCACGGCCGATCCGACTACCCCGACAGTAACGGCACCCCACACACCGGTCGATGGGGACCCCTACCCATCAGCACCCATCAGCCCGGAGCGGGGACGAGGCCGGTGGAACACCGTGCCGGCCCGTACCGCGGGCCGGATCGCCGGCCCCGGGCGAAATTACCCCACGCCCGGCACGACCGCCACGAATATTGCTGCGGACACGGCCGGCGAAACAGCGGCGGGGGCGGTTCCGGACCTGGTCCGGAACCGCCCCCGCACGCGCCGTGCGCGGCGCGGGTCTCAGATGCCCGAGGCCAGCTGCGAGTCCGCGTCCTGCAGCGTCGTGGCAGCCTGCTCCAGGAACGACGCCATGCCCTCGATACCCTCGATGGCCTGCTTCGCGCCCGTCGTGAACTCCTCGTACGACTGCTGGAACTTGCCCGAGGCCTGGTCCGTCTGGAAACCAGAGGCCACCAGGTTGTTCACCTGCGACGACAGGTTCGTCAGCTGGTCCATGATCGCGGTCTGCCCGTTACGCAGCTGACCAGCGGTGCCCCGAAGCTCCTCGTAGGTCACGTTCATGTTCGCCATGAAATTACCCCTTCTTCAGATCCCGGCCGGCCCCCACGGCCGATCCGACTACCCCGACAGTAACGGCACCCCACACACCGGTCGATGGGGACCCCTACCCATCAGCCCACGCCAGAGCCGTTCAGCCGTTGCGGAGCCGGCGTTCGCGCTGCTTCTTCAGCTCTTCCAGGCGCTCTGCGCGCCGGCCCGCGGACATCGCCGAGATGCCGGCACCGGCACTGGCCGCGGGCACGCTCGCGCGGAACGCGCGGACGCCCAGGGTCCACGACGCACCGAGGAGCAGCACCGTCAGCGCACCGAACACGACGTGCAGCACCTCGGGAACGCTCGGGGCGAGCGCACCGACGGCGGTCACCCAGGCGGCGCCGGCCGGCAGCATCGCGAGGATCATCCGCCCGTTCAGGCTCCATCCCGCGACGTAGAAGCGCATGACGCGGTCCGTGAACGGCGTGGGCCGCACGGGCTGGAGCGACAGCGCCACACCGCTCACCGTGGGCGGCCCGATCGTGCTGCCCCACGCCGCCCGGGCGGTGTACGACAGCTTCTCGCCCGCGTAGGACGTGTTGAGCGCCCGCAGCACGTAGGTGAACGAGAGCACGGCCAGCGGCCAGGAGGCGGTCAGCACGTACCAGCCGCCGGCGCCGACAGCGGCCACCAGGATCGGCAGCAGGATCCCGACGAACACGACGGCCTCGACCGGGTTCGAGAGCCTGTCCCCCACGCCCTCGACCAGACCGTCCGAGTCGACGAACGCCAGGTACGGGACCGAACCCACCAGGAGCGCGACGGCGAGCAGCCAGATCGCGGACCAGACCAGACCGATCAGCAGGTAGCCCAGCGGCCGCAGGGCCAGGCTCGCAGACCCGGGCCGCCGCCCGTCGTTCGTCGACCTCGTGCGGTCTCCGGCCACCGTCATCGCTTCTCCCCCTTGATCGCGTCGTCCGGCCGCCCACGCTAGCGGCCGGACCTTGTGCCGGACCACCGGTCCGGCGTTTCTGAAGTTCACCCGCTCGGCCCGGCAGACTAGGGTCCACCAGGTACGCACGACACACGCACGGCACGCCACCAACCGACAGGAGCGCAAGCGATGAGTGACAAGCGGAAGGCCGAGCAGGACGCCGAGCTGAACAGGGCCGCGCGGCCGTCGATGTACGCGTTGGCCGCTGCCGCCGTGATCTGCGTGCTCGGCGTGGTCCTGAACGTCGCGGCGACCGATCTCTTCGTCTCGCTCGGCGGCTGGGTGACCGTCATCGGGCTGATCCTGGTCATCTCCGTCTGGGCCGGGCTGTCCATGGTGCGGCGCACGAACAAGGCCGCCGGCCGGACGGGCGACCAGAGCTCCGACGACTGAGCCGGCGACGGACGACGGGGCCGCCCCACCACCGAGGGTGGGGCGGCCCCGTCGTCCGTCGCCGTCATGCCGGCCGGGTCACCACTTGCCCGCCACGTAGCCGTCGTGGCCGAACGTGTCGGTCAGGCCGGTCACCGCGGTGTTGATGTTGCCGGGCAGCCCGGTGATCTTGCCCCAGGACCCACCGGCGCCGCTGGTCGCCAGCGAGTTGCCGCTGCTGAAACCGCCCCACCCGTCGCCGCCGCCGATGCTCGTGCCGAGCTTCGCGGCGTTGTTGCCGAGGGTCGCGGCCTGGTTGAAGACGGCGCCGACGGACGCGATGGACTGGGCGGCGCTGGTCACGCCGTCGATCCGCAGCCCGGACTGGCTCATGTGCTTCATCATGTCCACGACGTCGTCGTTGCCCAGCGCGAACCGTGCCCCACCGTCCTTGTACGGCAGCGGGAACTTGGAGCCCTGCCACGACTTGAAGGCGTTCTTGTACAGGCCGTTCTTGAACATGCCCGCCACCGCCTTGTCGCCGGCCGACCGCACGAACGGGGACTTGAGCACCTCGCCGACGCGCTGACCCTTCGTCATCGCGAACGTCTTGCGCGACGACTTCAGCAGCGCGGCACCGAACTTCGCCTTGGCGGCCGAGTTGCTCATCCGGCCCGCCGTCTGGACCACCGAGCGAGCCTTCGCGTACTTGGCGACCGAACCGATCGCCTTGCCGCCGAAGAGACCCATCACGCCCAGGCCGACGCCGAGCAGCATCGCACCGAACCCGATCTCGCCGCGGGCGAACTTCACGATGTTCTCGATGATGGAGATGATCGAGCCGATCGCCGCGAGCACCATCAGGACCTGGCCGAGGATCGGCACCCAGGACAGGAAGATCGCCAGGATGCCCGCGATGTCGCAGATGATCTTGAAGACCTTGTAGACGCCCTTGACGACGTTCTTGAACTTGTCCCAGCCGCTGTCCTCGAGCCCGTTGACCTTGTCGCCGCTGACGACCTCCTCGATCTTCGAGATGGCCGTGCGCGCCGCCGTGTCCTTGTCGCCGTGCCCGCTGTTCCACTCCGACTCCGCCTGGGTGATCTGCCCCTGGAGATCACTCACGGCGTTGTTCGCGTTCGTCTGCGCGCGCTGCGCGTCGGCCTTGTCCGCGTCGCTCGCGTCCTTGGGCAGGTCGTCGACGCCGCTCTCGGCGCTCTGCGCGGTGGCCTGGGCGGTCTCGAGGTCCGCCCGGAGGGTCCGCAGCCGCTGGGCAGCCGGATCGGCCTCGTTCTTCGCGGCTCGCAGCGAGGCGCCGTAGCTGGTGAGCGCCTCGCCGGTCTGGGAGTAGCGCTGACGCGCCTTCTCGATGTCCTCGCGGACCTGGCCGGCGAGCGTACGCGTCTTGTCCATCGACTTCGCCGTGGTGTTCGTGTCGTCCACGATCTGCTGCAGCGTCGTCACCGACCGCGCGATCGCCTCGGCGAGCTCGGTGTACCTGCGGCCCTTCGCCTCGACGGTGCCGGGTTCACCGTCGAGCTCCTCCCACTGCCTGTCGCTCATCGCTGCTCTCCTACATCGTTACCGCGCCCTCGGCGCCCCTTGCCCAGCTCGGATGTCGATCTCAGTGCACGACCGTCCACGGCCGATCCGTCCACCACGACGGTAGAGCCACGCCCGCACCGCGTCGATGGGTACCGCTCCCCATCCGCCGGGCGGTGCCACCGACAAGGCCCGCGCGGCCCGCCGGCGGCGTCAGGCCGTCGCTGGCGCGGTCGCCACCGGGGCCACCGCGTCTGCCGGGGCGTCGCGGTCGTCCAGGAACATGATCGAGTCGACGATCTCGTCGAAGAGCATGGCGAACGGCTCGGCCGACGGGATGTCGGGAACGTTGACCCGGACGAAGAGCATCTTCGACGAGTCGGCCGGGTGGGGCATGTGGTACTCGAGGCGCATCGTGAGCACCTCCACCGCCTCCTCGCCCTCGCCGGCCTGGCCCTGCGTCATCTCGGAGATACGAGCGGCCGGCAGGCCGTTGCTCTGCACCGCGACCTCGCCCTCGGGGTAGGCCAGCTTCAGCGCCCCCGCGAAGTCGCCGTCGGCCACCAGCTGGCGGGTGGCCGGAGGCCACTCGTCGTCGGCCATCAGCAGGGCCGCGGGGAACGGCACGCCGGGCGCGAGCTCGAGCGACATCAGGTAGGTGTGCACGCCGATCGACGCCGCGTCCCGCGCGGTGCCGAACATCTCCTCCACCGCCTGACGCCGCATGCGCGCGAGCCGGTCCGCCGGCCCGACCTGCTCACGCACCAGGCGCTTGATGAAGGCGCCGGCCTTCTCGGGGCTGTCGAGCGGGATGTTGACCCAGGTACCGGGCACGATGACCCGGACCTCGCGGCCGAGGACCTTCACGTCGTGGTTCGCGTCCTGCGTCATGCTGCCTCCAGTTCCACGGCGAGTCCCGCGAGCAGGTCGATCATCTCCTGCGGCATGTCGTCGAACGTCCCGACGCTGCGGGCGATCGCGGTCACCTCGACCATGTCCGCGCACCCGGCGGGGAAGACGCCGAGGATCACGCGTTCCTCCAGGACCGCGGTGCCCTCCATCCCGAGGTCGCCGAAGTGGCTGATCATCGAGTGCAGACCCGTGACCTGTCCGGCGTCGGACGTGCCGTCGATGCGGCCCGCGAACGCGAAGTCGTGCTCCTCGGAGTTCTCGACGATGGCCTGGAGCTGCGCGGCGAAGGCGTCGAGCGCGAGGTCCTCCGTGGCCCCCACGGTCACCATCGCGTCGACGGCACCGATCTCGGGGTGCCGCACGAGCACCGCGGTCTGCAGGCCGCCGATCCGGGTGTCCACGACGGCCTTCGCCACGTCGGCGAGCTGCTCGGCGAGGATGTCCGTGACGTCCTCGACCAT
The DNA here is from genome assembly GCF_049532985.1 of Promicromonospora sp. MS192. GTDB lineage: Bacteria > Actinomycetota > Actinomycetes > Actinomycetales > Cellulomonadaceae > Promicromonospora. The sequence continues at coordinate 4,207,027 of NZ_CP186693.1, forward strand.
CGCGTCGGGGCGCTCCGGCACCGGGGCCCCGCTGACCAGGGCCGCGGCGGTGGACCGTGCCCAGTCCTCGATCTGGTCCGGTATCTCTGTCGGGACGACGTGCCACGACTCCGGGAGGCGCAGCTCGAAGCCTGCGATGCGGTTGCTCACCATCCCGCCACCGTACCCGGCAGGCCCGTGATCTTCCCCCAGTCGCCGCCGGCCGCGCCGGTGGCCAGGGAGTTGCCCTCGCCGAAGGTGCCCCACCCGTCGCCGCCGCTGATGGCGGTGCCGAGCTTGCCGGCACCGACCGCCAGGCTGGTGGTCTGGTGGAAGACCGCGCCGACGGTCGCGATGGACTGCGCCGTGCTCGTCACGTTGTCGATCCGCAGACCGGACTGTGCGAAGTGGCTCATCATGTCCACGACGTCGTCGTTGCCGACCGCGAACCGCGCGCCGCCGTCCTTGAACGGGAGCGGGAAGTGCGAGCCCCGCCAGGACGTGAAGGCGTTCTTGTAGAGACCGTTCTTGAACATGCCCGCCACGGCCTTGTCGCCGGCGGACCGCACGAACGGGGACTTGAGCACCTCGCCGACGCGCTGCCCCTTGGTCATGGCGAGCGTCTTGCGCGAGGACTTCAGCAGCGCCGTGCCGAACTTCGCCTTGGCGGCGGAGTTGCTCATGCGGCCCGCGGTCTGGACCACCGAGCGCGCCTTCGCGTACTTCGCCAGCGAGCCGATCGCCTTGCCGCCGAAGAGGCCCATCACGCCCAGGCCGATCCCGAGGACCGCACCCCAGCTGAAGCCCTCGCGGGCGATCTTCACGATGTTCTCGACGATCGCGATGATCGACCCGATCGCGGCGAGCACCAGGAGCACCTGGCCGAGGATCGGCACCCACGACAGGAAGATCGCCAGGATGCCGGCGACGTCGCAGATGATCTTGATGACCTTGAGCGCACCCGCGGCCCAGTCCTTGAACTTGTCCCAGCGGCTGTCCTCGAGCCCGTTGACCTTGTCGCCGCTGACGACCTCCTCGATCTTCGAGATCGCGGAACGCGCTGCCGTGTCCTTGTCGCCGTGCCCGCTGTTCCACTCGGCCTCGGCGTTCGTGATCTCGCGCTGCAGGTCGGCCACCGCGGTGTTCGCGTTCGTCTGCGCGCGCTGGGCGTCCGCCTTGTCCGCGTCGCTCGCGTCGTCCGGCAGGTCGTCCACGCCGCTCTCGGCGTTCCGCGCGGTGGCCTGCGCGGTCTCGAGGTCGGCGCGCAGCGTCCGCAGCCGGGCCGCGGCCGGGTCGGCCTCGTTCTTCGCCGCGCGCAGCGACGCCCCGTAGGCGCTCAGCGCCTCACCGGTGTACGAGTACCGCTGACGCGCCTTCTCGATGTCCTCGCGCACGTCGCCCGCAAGCTTGCGCGTCTTGTCCATCGACTTGGCCGTCGTGTTCGTGTCGTCGACGATCTGCTGCAGGGTCGTCACCGACCGCGCGATCGCCTCCGCCAGCTCCGTGTACTTACGGCCCTTCGCCTCGACGGTGCCGGGTTCACCGTCGAGCTCCTCCCACTGCCTGTCGCTCATCGCCGCTCCCCCTACTTCTTCGACGCGGCGTCTTCGAGCGCCTTGCCGAGCCCGGCGTCGATCTCCTTGAAGGTGTCCACGATCTGCGTGATGATGTCGGACAGCTTCTTGACGTTCTCGAGCATCTCGCCGCGCTTGATCTCCCACTTGTCGGCGAAGTCGTTCACGCGGTCACGCAGCTCGTCGTGGCCGGTGGCGTCGGCCGCCGCCTGGGCGTTGCCGTCGGCGTTCTCCAGCTCGCTCGTGATGGCCTTCAGGTCATCCTTGAGCGCCGTCAGCTGCTCCATGTCGATCGACAGATCGTAGCCAGCCATCGTTCACCCCCTGCTTCCTCGGTCGGGTCTCGTATCTGGGCAGAACCGTATCGGCCACGCTCGCGGGGCGGCCATGGGGAGCACTCCCCATGACCGCCCCGCGAGCGCAGGTCAGCCGTCCGACCCGAGCACCAGCGGCACCTGCACGCGCACGCTCTTGCCCCGTGCCACCCAGGCGCCGCGCCCCACGGGGAACTCGCCCTTGGCGGCGCGGGGCAGCGACGTCTTGAGGATCGTGTCGCCGTCCAGGTTCTCCGGCTGCAGCAGCAGACCCCGGCGGCCGCTCTTGACCTCCGACAGCAGCGGCCACGTGGCACCCCACGAGCCGGTCTCGGCCTCGGCCACGAGCAGGTGGTCCGACTTCTTCATGGCCTTGGTGAGGTCCTGGATCGCCTTGTCCGCCGGCGTCTGGAGGTAGTCGTTGAGCCCCTCGATGACGACGACGATGCCCGGCGTGGTGTCCTCGTCCTGGACCGCCGCCAGGAGCTCCTTGGCCATCTCGGCCACCTTGTCCACGCCCATCGCGACGTCGGCCCAGGCGACCTCGCCCGCGATCGGCGACCGCTGCTGCGCGAACAGGTACAGCCGCGCCCCGGGGTTGGCCCGCTGGACCGACCGCGCGATGTGCACCAGGGCGTTCGAGCGACCCGACCCCGGAGGGCCGGCCACGACGAGGGTGCCCGTCGGCTCGAAGCCCAGCGGCTCCAGGGCGATGTTGTCCAGGCCGAGCACCGGCTGCCCGTCGATCGCGGGCGGCAGGACCGCCGCGGAGTACTCCGTGGGGAGCACCTTGACCGCGGGTGCGGGCCGCACGCCGGCGCGCCGCATCGACTCGGCGAGCCGGTCGGTGGCGAGCGCCTGCTCCTGCACCGACTTGGTGCCGCCCACCACGGCGACCTGCACCTCGAGCGAGTCGACGACGGCGCGGCCGCTCGGCGACGTCGGCGTCACGATGTCGCGCGGCGCGTTGAACGCGAGGTACCCGTCGTCGGTCATGCGCAGCAGGATGTTGCGCTGCACCAGCGACCGCACGTACGTGGGCACGGCGCCCGACCGGTCCGCGGTGAACACCACGTGGATGCCCAGACCGCGGCCGTCGTTGAGGATGTCGCGGAACGCCTCGAACCACTCGGCGCGGCCGGCACCCACCTCGTACTCGTCGCGGAAGTTCGAGAACCCGTCCACGAGCAGCAGGATGCGCGGGACGTCCTGCCGTCCCGTGACGTGCCGGTACTCGGTGACGCTCGCGGCGTTCACCGCGGCGAACGCCTCGCCACGGCGCAGCAGCTCGTCACGCAGCATGCGCATCAGGCCGACCACGCGCTCGGTGTCGTCGCCCTTCGCGATGGTGCCCACGTGCGGCAGCGACTCCAGCATCCGCAGCGCGCCGGCCGCGAAGTCGAGGCCGTACACGTGCACGGGGCCGCCGCGGGGCGTGATGCCCGCGACCGCGGCGAGCGTGCGCAGCGTGGTCGACTTGCCGGAACCACCGGTGCCGTAGACGCCGAGGTGGCCGTCCTGGTCGGGGTTGAAGTACATCGGCGCCTGGGCCTGCTGCTCCGGCATGTCGGCCACGCCGATGAGCAGCTCGGTGTCGGTGCGCTGGTAGAGCCGCGTGAGGTCGTAGACGTCGGCGAGCGAGTCCAGCCACGGGCGGCGCGGGATCGGCAGGCGTCCCCGCTCGAAGGCCTCCTGCACCCGGGCGACCAGGCGCTGCTGGTCGTTGGGGCCGAGGTCCTTCTCCTCCACGGCGCCGTCCGACTCGACGACCGGCTCCTCCCACTTCTCCTCGCGGCCGAAGTGCAGACGCGCGACCTCCACCTTGGCGCGCTCGGGGGCGCGGGTGCTCCAGGCACCGGCGTAGCCGGACTGGAACGCCTGCACGCGGCCGGGACCGGTCTTGACGAGACCACGGCCGGGGATCGAGGGGTCCACGAAGGCGGCGTCCTTCACGTCGACGACGTCGGAGGAGTCCGACTCGTCGGCCATGCGCAGGGCCACACGCATGTTGGTGTTGGCACGCAGGTTGTCCTTGATGACACCGGCCGGGCGCTGCGTGGCCATGATCAGGTGGATACCGAGCGAGCGGCCACGCTGGGCGACGTCGACCACGCCGTCCACGAACTCGGGCACGTCACCCACCAGGGCGGCGAACTCGTCGATCACGATGACGAGGGCCGGCGGGGTCTCCGGGTCGCCCCGCTTCTCCAGCTCCAGCAGGTCCTTGGCCTTCTTGCGGTTGAACAGGTGCTCGCGGTAGTGCAGCTCGGCCCGGAGGCTCGTGATGGCGCGGAGCACCAGGTGCGGCGACAGGTCGGTCACGAGGCCCACGCAGTGCGGCAGGTTGACGCAGTCCGCGAACGCAGAACCACCCTTGTAGTCCACGAACAGGAACGTCACGCGGTCCGGGCTGTACTCGGCGGCCATGGCGAGGACCCATGCCTGGAGGAACTCCGACTTACCGGCACCCGTGGTGCCACCGACCAGGGCGTGCGGACCCTGCGTACGCAGGTCGAGGTGCTGCGCGTCCACACCGGCCGACCCGACGATGGCGCGCAGCGAGCCGGGTCGCTTGCGCTTGGCCCCGTGCCCGGTGCGGTCGTAGACGGACAGGTTCTGGCGCCAGCGCTCCATGACGGCGTCGGCGCTCTCGAACAGGTCGTGGCCCAGCAGGGCGGGCATCGTGATCGAGCGCGGCAGGTCGGAGGCGTCCTCGACGATGGCTCCGGCGTCGAACACCGGGGCCAGGCGGCGGCCGTACTCCAGCGCCGTCTTGCCGTCCACCTCCTCCAGCACGATGTCGTCGACCCACCGGCCCAGCCGCACCATGCCGACGCGCGGGCCCTCCTGGGTCACCTCGACGAACGTGCGGCAGGCCGCGGGCAGTGCGGCTGCCTCGGCGGAGATCCACAGCGGGTAGACGCCGGCGTCGGCCCCCATCTCGGCGAGCTGGATGAGCCGGGCGCGGTCCACGTCGATGTCGTCCGAGATGACCACGACCACCGCGGGGACCGGGGACTTCGTACCGGTGTCGGTCTTGTTCTTGCTGCCCACGTCGCCGCCGCGCTCGAGCGCCGCGTTGTCCTCGGCGATGGCGCCGCGGCGGCCGCCGCCGCGCGCCGCCTTCAGCCGGGTGGAGATGAGCTCCTCGAGCTGCGCGAGCAGGCGCTGTGCACCGGAGGCGGAGTCGGCGAGGTGGTGGCCCTCGATGGGGCTGTGCGCCGACGACGTGTGCGGGATCCAGGTGAGCCACTGCAGGTGCTGCGTCCACACCGGGCTGACGATGCTGGTCACGACGAGCTCGGAGGGCGAGTGCAGACCGGTGAGCTGCAGCAGCACGGCGTTGAGCGAGCCGACCACCCGTGCGGGCGGTCCCGCGAAGCCGAGCGCACCGGCGTCGTACAGGTTCTCGACGACGGGCACGCCGTCGACGTCCTCGTACTGCTCGACGAGGTTGTCGAGCACCTCCTGGTACTCCTTCATGAGCTGGCCCTTGCCGCCCGTCTTCACGGTGTTGCGCGACGGCATGGTGCCCAGACCGAACCGGACGTTGAGGAAGCTCCAGTGCTCGGGGCGGCGCGTCCACAGCAGCGGGCCGTGGCGCATGGCCTCGACGTACACGTGCTGCGTCGCGGGAGCCTCGCGGAGGCGGACGCTGCGCTCGGTCTCCTTCTCCTCCTTGAGGACCGTGCGCAGCGAGTCGAGCTTGTCGTCGAACCGCTCGACGTCGCGCTCCAGGCGCTTGCGCTTCTGCCGCTTCTGCGTGACGTGGTTGCCGATCATCATCAGCGGCGCCATGAGCACGAACAGGAGGGACATGGGCCGCTGGGTGGCGACGAACATGGCACCACCCATGAGGACGGGTGCGAGCAGCGCGAGGAACGGGAACTCGGTGGGATCCGTCTCCTTGGGCGCCTCCGGCGACTCGAACTCCTCGCCCTGGTACCGCGCCTCGACGCGCGGCGACCGGGTGAACGAGACCGGTCCGGCCTTGGGCGTCACGCCCGTGATCGTGGCCGGGCGGCGGCTCTCGATGGTCACCGCCGTGTCACCCAGGACCACCCGCTGCGAGCCCTCGATCTTCAGGCGCTGCACGTGCACGCCGTCGACCAGGATGCCGTTGGCCGAGCCGAGGTCGACGACCTCGATGCCGTCGGACACGTCGAGGCGCAGGTGCTGCTTCGACACCATCGGGTCGTCGACGACGACGTCGCACTCCTGCGAACGGCCGAGCACCCACGAGCCCTCCGTGAGCTCGACGGTGCCGCCGCCCTCGATGCGGACGGCCGCCCGGACGGCGTCCGAGCCCGGGTAGTCGAAGCCGGGCATCGCCTGCTCCACGGACGCGACGAACGCGCCCGAACCGATCCACGCCTCACCGAGCGCGGCGTCCGCGGGCAGCCGGACGGGCCGGTCCTGACCCGGGAGCTGGGCCTCCAGCGTGCGGGGCCGGCCCGCGGCGCCGGGCGCCGACGGGTCCACCCGGGCGATCGTGTCGGCGATCTCACCGATCCGAGCACCGGCGTCCGCGGTCACCACGACGTCGTCGTGGCTACCGTCCGAACGTACGAGCGTCACCTTGACGCGCATGAATCCTCCCCGTCACTTCCGCTTGTCCTGGACGGCGACCACGATCGCGGCCACCACCCCGCCGACCACGCCGCCACCGAGCGTGGCGAGCCATGTGGACCCCGTGGTCAGGACGCGACCCAGCGCCCTGTAGGGGTCGAAGAAATTGCCGGTCCCCGCGCCGGTGAGCAGGACCGTGCCGAAGACCACGACGACGAACGTGATCGCGGCGCCACCGATGACCCAGGCCACCACGACCTGAGCGGTGGTCCGTTCGGGTGCGGTCATGCCGTGGCCCCCTTCTCGTCGTCCGGCTCGTCCAGGAGCGGCAGGTCGGCCGGCGTCACCAGCCGCGAGGCCACCGCGTACTCCACGAGCCGTGCACGGCGGTTGGTCGCGAGCGCACCGGGACCGCCGCGCAGGCCCTTCACGCCGATCCGGTCGAGCTTCTCGCACACGTTGTCGAGCTTGCGGTTGAACCGCGTGCTCGCCCAGCCGAGCCGGCGCGCGGCGGACGCGGACGACGGGATCTCGCTCAGCCCCGTGCCCTCCCGGCGCAGCATGGGCTCCGCCAGGGACACGATGAGCTGCTTCTGGCTCTTCGTGAAGCTGATCGCGCCGATCGTCGTGGCCCCGGAGTCGTCGTCGTCCTCCGAGCGGATCTCGTGGTACGGCGCGTTGTCGAGCTGCGCGGTGATCTCGTACGTCGTGGGTCCGGCCGTGAACACGATCGACGTCGTCGGGAAGACCATGGGCAGCCGGTTGCCCGGCGGGAGCCAGGACTGCACGCCTCCCCCCGCGTCGCACACGGTCGCCGAGATGAGGGAACCGACGTTGGACAGCCACCAGATGCCGTCCTCGTACGTGATGCGCAGGAAGCGGCGGTGCAGGTACGGGTTGTCGTCGATCGCGAGGTCACCCTCGCGCCCGATGTCGAAGGGCGCGCCCTCCTCGGACGGTCGAAACCACTCGCCGGCGAACTCGATCGCAAGGCCGTTCATCCACTCACCTCCCTGTGTCCTCCTCCGGGCGGGATCCCGCCCGGAGCCTGAAATGCCGGTGCGCGCGCCTACGGCGTCACGCAGGCGTCCTGACCGCTCGACGCCTTGCTGGACCGCACCACCATGACCTCGACGCACAGCTGCTGCTCGCCCTTGAGCGGCACCGTGACCGATGTGCCGTTGCCCGGCACCGGCTGGGGGACGGGATCGCCCGTCAGCTCCAGCACGCGGTACGCGTACGTGTCACCCTCCTCCAGCGACCGGGGCGCCGTCCACGAAAACACCGCCTGCTTGCCCTGCACCGTGCCCGTGAGCTCGGCGACCGGCGGGACGTACCCGCCGGCCGGAGCAGGCGGCACGAACGTCGAGGTCGTACCGGTCTCCTCGGCGGTGGGCTCACCGGTGTCCCGGGTCAGGGCCCAGGCCGAGAGCCCGACCACGGCGACCACGACCACGCCGGCGACGAGCGCCCACACGCCGCGGCGCGGCCCCTCCTCCTCGGGCGCCTGGGCGGGCGCCTCTACGGGCTGCTGCCCGACGGCGCCCGCCATCGCCTGCGTACCCTGCGTCGCCGGGTCCGCCGCGCCGCGGTAGACGGTGTCCTCCGACTCGCTGGGCGCCGGCGCCGGGGCCGGACGTGCGGGAGCCGGCGCGTACGCGGTACCCGCCGCCGCACTCAGCGCGCCCCCGGCCCCGCCCGGGCCGAAGCTGCCACCGGGGCCGAACGCGCTCGGGCCCTGGGCCGCGGCACCGGCCGGGTCGATCGTGACGACCTGGCGCAGCCGGGTGCCGTCCGCCTCGGCCTCGTCCTCCTGCATCGCGCCGGACTCGTCCAGCAGGTCGATGGGGGTCACGTCACGCGACAGCTCGACCTGGACCTTCTGCAGCTCGCGCGCGAAGGCCAGCACGGTCGGGTACCGCGAGGCGATCTGCTTCGACATCGCGATGCGCAGCACGCGCTCCAGCGACGGCGGCACGTCGCTGCGGCTCACCGGCGGCAGCTCGTCCTGCGAGATGCGGCGCACCAGGTCCGCCGACGTGTTGGACCCGCCGGGCGTCTCGAACGGTGTGCGCCCGGCCAGCAGCGTGTAGCAGGTGGCGGCCAGGGCCCACACGTCGGTCGCGATACCCGACATCGGCGGGTCGCCGAACGACTCGGGCGGCGACCACGGGATCGACATGCCCTCGGCCGCCGACGCCTCGTCCACCGTGGACGAGATGCCGAAGTCCGTCAGGGCCGGGTGCCCGAACTGCGTGACCAGGATGTTCGACGGCTTCAGGTCGCGGTGCAGGATGCCGAGCCGGTGGGCGGTCTCGACCGCGCCCGCGATCTGGATGGTGATGCGCAGCGCCTCCGCCACCGAGAACCGCTCGGACCGGTAGCGCGCGCCGAGGTTCGGGCGCGAGCAGTACTCCATGGCCAGGAACGGGCGGCCGTCGTTGGCGACGCCCGCCTCGTACATCGTGACGATGGAGGGGTGGTTGCCGAGGGTCGCCATGAGGTCGGCCTCGGCGTCGAACGCCGCCCGCTGCGTGGCGCTGGACCACTCCTTGAGCAGCACCTTGACCGCGACCTGCCGGCGCGGCCGCTGCTGCTCGTACAGGAACACGTCCGAGAAACCACCCGAGCCGATGAGCTTGCGGTACTCGAAGCCCTCGATCTCCGGTGGCGGGGACGGCTTCCTCTTGCTGCTCACGCTTCTCCTTCGTGGGTGGTCGGGCTGGTCGGGGCCGTCACCAGATGCCCTCGAACGTGAGGGTCACGCCGTCGCCCAGGTCCACGACGTCGCCGTCGGACACGAGCTCCTTCTCGTTCGGGTGCAGGCGGCGCGGGGGCTGGCCCGGGCGCAGCAGGGTGGTGCCGTTGGTGGTGGCGAGGTCCGTCACCAGCACGTGCCAGTCCTCGAGCGAGACCTCGGTGTGCGAGCGCGAGATGTCCTGCTGCGGGCTGGAGACCGTCACGAGGCGCGGCATCTGGTCGGCCGAGGTGTTGTTGGTCCGGGGGCGCCGGCCGACGATCACCGGGCGGTCGAGCTCGACCACCTGGCCGCCGCGGATCCCGGACGCGCCGCCCGTCGCCGCACCGGACGTCACGACCATGCGGCCCAGCGACGGGCGCGGCGCGAGCGCGGCCTCGGCCGACAGCGGGCTGCCGCACTCCCGGCAGTTCTCGCGGGCGGTCGGGTTGGCGTGGCCGTTCTCGCACGTCACGGCCAGGATCTTGGGGGCGTTCGGGTTGGCGGGCGCCGAGAACTTCGGCGCCGACGGCAAGGAGGCCGCAGCCTTCAGGTCGGCGATCGCCGACGACATCACCGTGTGGCCGTCGTGGTCGTCGTCCTCCTCGGCCTCCGCGCCGACGGCGGCCGCACGGTGCGCGGCGGCGGGCGTGGCTCCGGACCAGCCCGGCACCCCGGCGATCGGGACGCCGGAGATCATGCCGTCCGCCTCGGGCGCGACGGGCGCCGCGGGCGCGGGCGCCGGGGCAGGCGGGGGCGGCGGGACCGCGGGCGTGGCGCCCGAGGCCGGGGCGGGCGCCTCCTCCTCGTGCTCCTCGGAGCTCTCGGGCCGCACGGCGGCCGCCTCGACACCGTGCGCCACCGTGGCACCCCACAGGTGCAGGTAGTCGTCGTCGTCATCCGGGCCCTCGTCCCCGGCGGGCGTGGCCTCGGGCTCCGGGGCGGCCGGTTCGCCGGCGCTCTCCTCGGCGGGCGTGATCGTCTCCTCGGACGCCGGCACCATCGTCACCGTGCCCAGCGGGGCCGACGTGTCCGCGGACGGCGCCGGGACCGGGTCCGGCTCCACGACGGGCGCGGGCGCCGAGGTCACGGGTGCGGGCGGCACCGCGGGCTCGGGCGGCGAGACCACGGGCCCGGACGACACGACGGGTCCGGACCCGGCCTGAGAGCCAGACAGAGACTCGGCCAGGGACGTCGACTCGTCCACCGCCGAGGGCTCCACCACCTGGTGACGCACCACCCCGGCGAGCACGACACCCGACTCGACCGGCAGGCCGTCCTCGAAGCTGCCGAAGCCCGAGACGCCCGTCGCCACCTCGACGGCCGTGACGCCCTCGACCACGCGCTCGGTCCAGGAGATCACGCCCGCCCCCGACACGGTCTGGGACCCGGCATCCGTCTCGATGGTCACGGTCAGCCCGTCGCCGCGCGCCACGACGTGCGCGCTCGCCGGCTCGCCCGCCCCCGCGCGCGTGAGCACGACCACGGCGAACGGCGGGACACCCTTGAGGCCACCCACCGCCGACGTCGTCAGGGCACCCAGCACCTCCGCGACACCGGAACCGGGCGTGGCGAGGTCCGCCCACAGGCGCCGGACCGGCTCGAGCCCCTCCGCCCCGGCCCCCTCACCGGGCAGCACGACGACGGCGTCGCCGCGCACGATGACGCGCGCCTTCCCCGTCGTGTACCGGATCCCGGTGCGCTGTCCAGCGTCCGAGGTGCTCATGGTCGCCTCCCTGTTCTTTCCTTGCTCGTGTGTCCCGCCCCTGCCACACCCCCGTGCCAGGCTTCCGGGTCAGACTCTATTGACCCTCTCCGACATCGGCCCTGACATCGTGCCCGGCGTCAGTCCCGCGGGATCGTGTCCTCGTCCGCGAACCCGCCGCGCGGTGCGGTGCTGGACCCCGCGGTCTCGTGCGCCACGCCCGTCGCGTCGACCACGATCACCGTGATGTTGTCCCGCCCGCCCGCGGCGATCGCGGCCTCGACCAGCCGGCCCGCCGCCACCTGCGGATCGGGGTGGCCCAGCATGATCTCGGTGATCTGCGCGTCGGTGAGCTCGCCCGTCAGCCCGTCGGAGCAGACCAGGATCCGGTCGTGCGTGCCGATCGGGATGTACCGGAAGTCGGCCCGTGCCTCGTCCCGGCCGCCCAGCGCCCGCGTGATCACGTGGCGGCGCGGGTGGTTCCGCGCCTCCTCGGCGGTGAGCGTACCGGCGTCGACCATCTCCTGGACCTCGGAGTGGTCCACGCTCACCTGGTCCAGCACGCCGCTGGACAGCAGGTAGGTGCGGGAGTCGCCCACGTTCACGAAGAGCCAGTAGGGCGCGTCGTCGAGGTAGGCGACCACGGCGCCGGTCAGCGTCGTGCCCGCGCCCCGGCCCTGGCCCGACGTCTCGATGGCGCGGACCCGCTCCTGCGCGGTCTCCAGCAGCGCCTCCACGTGGTGCGGCTCCACGCGCTCGATGTCCGACAGGGGGCGCAGCGCGTCCAGCGCCGTCGCGCTGGCCACCTCCCCCGCCGCGTGCCCGCCCATGCCGTCGGCGACGAAGAACGCTCCGCCGCCTGCGAAGTAGCCGTCCTCGTTGAGCTGGCGGCGCAGCCCCCGGTCGGAGGCCGCACCCCAGGCGAGCGTCAGCGCGTCGTGGCTCATGCCGCCGCCTGCGGGTGCACGACGACGCGCCGGTCGCCCACGTGGATCGTCGAACCCACCGGCACGCGCACGCGGGCACCCGGCTCGGCCACGCGCGGCGGCAGACCGGGGGCCGAGACGACCGTGCCGTTGGTGGAGCCCCGGTCCGTGAGCCACAGGCCGGCGGTGTCGACGCCGAGCTCGGCGTGCGTCTTGGACACCGACCGCGTCGGGTCCTCGACCTTGATGAGGATCCAGCCCGAGCCGTCGGGCGCCTGCGGGTTGCGGCCCACCAGCGCCTTCGTGTCGACGACGTAGCGCTCGCCGCCCTCGACCTCCAGCACGACGGCGGTCACCTGCGCCGGCGTCATCGGGCGGCTCAGGTGGGTGCGCGTCATGTCGATGGGCGCCGAGTCCCGCTGCTCGTGCTCGGGCTGCCGCACCGGGATCGGCGGCTGCACCGGCACCGGTGCCTGCACCGGCGGCTGCGGCGCCACCGGCTGCTGCGGACGGGCCGGCACGGGCGCACGCTGCGTCAGGTCCGGCTGCTGCTGCACGGTCGGCGGCGTCGGGCGCACGGGCTGCTGCACGGGCGGCTGCGCCGGCTGGCCCGGGTGCGGCGTACCGCCCGAACCGGGGTGCGGCCGGCGGATCGTGGCCGGCTCCTCCTGCGGGGGCAGCGCGCCCCCGGCCGACGGAGCACCACCGGCGGACGGCTGACCGGGGATCCCGGTGATCACGCCGGCCGCGCCGGCGCCCGCACCCGCCGAGGAGTCAGGGAACGCCCACGGGTCCTGCTGCTGCGGGGCCGGGGCGGGCTGGGCCGGAGCCTGGCCGCCGTTGCCGGCGCCCGTCCACACCTGCGCGGTCCCGGCGGCCGCCTTCGCCGTCCCCGTCCCCGTGGACGAGCTCGTCGCGGGGGTCGCGGGAGCGGCCGGGGCCGCCGCGACGTCGGACGCCATGAGCACGACGGCGCGGCCGACCTTGTCGTGCCAGCCCTGCCGCTTGCCGCCGCCGTCGAACGCCGGGGAGACGAGCACCAGGATCTGACCCACCAGGCAGACCACGGCGCCGAGGCCGACGATGAGCCAGCGCAGGAACGCGCGGCCGAACCCGATCGGGTCGTGCGCCACGGCGTCGACCGTGCGGATCTTGCAGACGATGTTGCCGATCGTCTTGCCCGTCGCGCCCTCCCACGCCGAGACACCGAGCCAGTAGCCCAGGAGCAGCACGCCGCTGATGAGCTGGGGCACCAGGAGCGCCGACGAGATGGCGTCGGGCGACATGAGCAGCGAGCCGGCACCACCGGCGCTGATCAGCCCGATCATCATGACGATCCAGGCCGCGACCGAGATCACCGCGCCGTCGACGAGCGCCGCGAGGAACCGCTGGCCCGTCCCGGCGTAGGCGACCGGCGCCGCCTGGACCATGCCGATGCCGACCCGCGTGTGCGAGAGCGACTCCGGCACGGTCGTGCCCACGTCACCGGTCTGGGGGCGGGGGAAGGGACGCCCGCACACGCCGCAGTACGGCGAGCCCCCGTCCTGCGTCGAACCACATCCAGCGCAGACCACGTCCGTCATCGACTCTCCTTCGTCCGCCGGGACCCGAGTCCCCCGAGTGCCGCGAGGAACCCGCGGCGTCCACCGATCCGTGCCCAGACGGAACGCAGCGACAGCGCCGCTCGCACCCTCCGTCGTGTGCCTACGGTGGAGCGTAGTCCGCCGACCAGTTCGTCCACCTCTGTCCAGAATGCCTCAACGTCGGCCTGGGTGGGTTCACCACGCCCGAAGACCGTCGCGTCCGCACGGTGGGCGAGGGTGAGCGTCGAGGGCACCTCGTGCGCCCCGGCGATCACGCCCGCGCTCTCGCGGCGCGTCGCACCGCGCGGAACGGTGGTCCCCAGGTCGGTCACGACGTCGACCACCTCGTGCCACCCACCGCTGATCCGGTCGGCCATCTGCTCCGCGCTGCGGCGCTTGGCCCGGCGCCGGGCCTTGTAGGCCAGGATCGCCACGATCGGGCCGAGGATCAGCAGCAGCGGGATGCCCACCGCCAGCAGGATGATGCCGAGCAGGCCCCAGTCGAACAGGTCGTTCTCGGCCTCGTCCTTGTCGTCGTCCTCGACGCTGCCGGCCTTGGCCTTGTCGGGCTCCTCCGGCGGCTCCGGGTCCTGGAGCACCGGCGGCTTGGGCACCGTCTGGCTCTTCGGCTCGGGCTGGATCTGCGGCTTCTCGTCCGGGACCGCGTCGATCGGCACCCAGCCGTACTCCTTGAACGGCACCTCGACCCAGGCGTGCACGTCGCTGCCGAGCACCTTCCAGGGCTCGCCCTCCTCGTACTCGCTCTTCTCGTCGGGGTAGAAGCCCATGACCACGCGGGCGGGGATGCCCGCCTGGCGGGCCATGAGGGCGAACGCGACGGCGAACTGCTCGTCGTCGCCCACCATCTTCTCCTCCTCGACGAGCGTGTCGATGCGCTCGGCCGAGTGGCCCGGCCGGGACGGCGTCTGGCCGTCCAGGCCGCTGGACAGCACGCCGTAGTCCTGCAGGGCGTCCCGGATCTGGAACAGCTTGGTCGCCGGGTCGGTCTCCTCGCCCGTGAACTGCACGGTCTTGGCCGGCAGGCCCGGCGGCAGCGCGCCCGGCTCGGTCTCGGGCAGGTCGGCCTCGCGGATGGTGGCCTTCTTCAGCACGTCCTCACCCGGCTCCTCGGTCACCAGGGTGTCCAGGGTGTACGTGTCGCCCGCCTTCACGCCCGCCGTGGTGATGGCCGTGTGCGTGGTCGAGTTGTAGTACGAGCCGTCCGTCTGGGCAGTCGCGTCCGGCCCGGTCCACCGCACGCCGGTCAGGCTGCCGATCTCCGGGACCCACACCCCGCTGTACCCGCTCACGGTGATCTCGAACGTCGCGGGGGTGCCCTCCGCCTGCGTCGCGATCTCCTCGCCGACGCGGGTGTAGAAGCCGGTGTCGCCGCCGTCGCCCGACGCGTCGTAGACCACGCCGTCGTACTGGTCCAGGGTCGCGAGCCGGATCCGGCCGTTCTCCGGCAGGTCGCTGACCGTGAACAGCTCGTCCTCGCGCAGGTCCTTGGCGTAGTGCCGGAACGCCACGAGCGGGCTCGTGAACTCGTGGATGTCGAACGGCGGCACGATCGTCTCGCGCAGCACGGTGCGCTGCCCGTGCGGCATCAGGACGGGCGCGGTGAACCCCGCCGCGACGGCGGCGACGGTCAGGATGGTCGCGCCGGTACGGACGCGGTACCAGCGCAGGCGGCGCGTGGCCTCGCGGCTCGACTCGGTGCTGATCGAGTGCGTGCCGACGCGCGCCTCCATGACCCGCACCGCGCCCCACAGGAGGGCCACGATGGCGATCACGAGACCCTGCACCACCGGCAGCGCGGGGTCGACAGTACCCAGCAGGATCACGCCGACCAGGCCCGCGATCACCGGTACGACGGCCCACACCGCGTGCTTGGCGCGCCAGGAGATGGTCCCGGAGATCAGCGCCACGAGCAGCATGAGCAGGAACGGCACCACGGCGAGATCGGGGAAGGACCGCATGGGCGGCACCGTGGTGACGAACTGCTTCCAGCCCTCGACCGAACCCAGCAGCAGCTCGCGCAGGGTGTCCAGGGTGGGCACCACGCCGGCGATCGTCGTGTGCGGCAGCGCGAGCGCGCCGCCGAGCACGAGGTAGGCAAGCACGGCCAGGGCCGTGACGGTCACCGCGGGGAACCTGCGCCACGCGCCCACCCAGGCCACCAGCAGGCCGACGACGGCACCGCCCGCCGTGGGGAGCACGTAGCCCAGCGAACCCCACACGGGGCCGAAGCCCACGGCCACGGCGCCGAGCATCACGACGAGCGCGGCGACGTCGACCAGAGCCAGCCGGGTCAGCGCGCGCGGCTGCTCGGCCTCCTTGCGGCGCGTGGTGCCGCGGCCCGTGCCCGTCCCGTACCCGGTACGGGTGCCGCGGGTGCGGGACGACGCCCGGCCCGCACCGGCAGGCTGCCGCGGGACGTTCCCGCGCGTGTTCTCGTCGCTCATCCGTCGCTCATCTTCTTCAGCGCAAGGGGCAGGTCGGCCAGGCGGCCCAGGGTGAGCACGCCGAGCTCGGCGATGGCGGTCCGGCCGAGGGACGCGCCCGGCACGCACTGGATGGCCATGACCTGCACCCCGGCGGGCACCCGGGCCGACGCCGAGCGCAGCTCGGTGGGCGTGACCCGGCTGCCGATGACGAACGCGATCACCGAGAAGTCGGCGGCGGCCATGGCGGCCGAGCGGGCCAGGTCCACCAGCTTGGACTTGCGGGACTCGAGCTCGATCCGGGACAGGTCGTCCATGAGGCGGGTGCGGTGGTCGCCGCGCAGCGTGGCCTCGTTGACCAGCACGGTGACGCCCCGGTCCTCCTTGATGGCCTGCAGGCCGAGGGAACCGCAGACGCTCACGGCGAGCTCGAACTCGTCGCCGTTCGCGTAGTCCTCCGCGCGCGTGGAGAGCAGCACTGCGAGGTGCGAGCGCCGGGTCTCCTCGAACTGGCGCACCATGAGCTGACCGGTGCGGGCCGTCGTCTTCCAGTGGATGTGCCGCCGGTCGTCGCCGGGCACGTAGTCACGCAGGGCGTGGAAGTTGACGTCCGAGCTGGTGATGTCGTTGGTGACACGGCCCTCGAGGTCCTTGAGGAAGCCCGTCGAGGAGCCGGTGAGGTTCTTGACGCGCGGGTGCACGAAGACCTCCTGCTCGTTCGTCCACGTCATCTCGCGGCGCAGCAGGCCCAGCGGGTCGGCCCGCACGGACTTCACGGGGCCCACCGTGATCACGCTGCGGCGGCGCGTCGGGATCGTGAAGATCTCCTCGTGCGACCCGCCCCCGGGCAGGCGCGGCACCGGGAACGCGGCCGTGCCGCTCCCGACCGGCAGCTCCATCACCGAGGGGAGCAGCGCGCGGCTCGACGCGTTGCGCACGTCGAGCCGCCCGACGGCGCGGTCGCCCACCGTGACGCGGGCCTGGGCCAGGTCGAGCACGACGTCGTACTTGAACCGGCCGAGCACGAACACGATGGCGCACACGAGCGTCACGGTGAGCACGATCGCGGCGACCAGGACCTCCAGCCAGCCGAGCAGCAGACCTGCCACCCACGCGGCCACGGCCGTGATCGTGACCGCGATGCCGAACGTGCTGAACGTGCGGCGCACGGGGTCGAGCACGCGACCGACCGCCGCCGCCCGCGAACGGGCGGCGGCGGTCAGGGTCACCCAGCCGCGCTGGCCGCGCTGGAGCTGCGCGCGGCCGGCGGCCACGGCTCCGCCGAGGCCGCGCGGCTTCTCCTGTCTCTTCCCGTACCCGGCGCTCGTGCTTCCGGCCGGGAGACCCGTGCTCGTCATGCCGAGGCACGCTCCTGCGGTGCCGCGACGTCGGCCAGGATCCGGGCCAGGATGACGTCGGAGCGGGCGCCCGCGAACTCGGCCTCGGGGTCCAGCACGAAGCGGTGGCCCCAGACGGGCTGGGCCAGCTCCTTGATGTCGTCGGGCAGCACGTAGTTGCGGCCGTGCGCCGCGGCCCACACCTTGGCGCAGCGCACCAGGGCCAGCGCACCACGGACCGACACGCCGATCCGCACCTCGGGGGCGTTGCGCGTCTCCTCGCCGAGCCGGCTCACGTACTCCAGCACCGCGGTGTCGGTGTGCACGGTCGTGGCGAGGTCGGCCATCTCGGTCACGGCCTTCGTCGTGATGATCGGCTGCAGCACCTTGCTGCGGTCCTTGACCGCGGCGCCGGACAGGATCTCGACGGTGGACGCGTGGTCCGGGTAGCCCACCGACGTCTTCATGAGGAACCGGTCGAGCTGCGCCTCGGGCAGGCGGTAGGTACCCGCCTGCTCGATCGGGTTCTGGGTCGCGAGCACCATGAACGGGCGGCCGGTCTCGTGCGCGACGCCGTCGACGGTGACCCGGCCCTCCTCCATGACCTCGAGCAGCGCGGACTGGGTCTTCGGCGAGGCGCGGTTGATCTCGTCCGCCAGCACGATGGACGCGAAGATCGGACCCGGGTGGAAGTCGAACTTGCCCGTGTTCTGGTCGTAGATCGTCACACCCGTGACGTCGGAGGGCAGCAGGTCCGGCGTGAACTGGATGCGGTTGTGCGAACCCTGGACCGAGGCCGCGATGGAGCGCGCGAGCATCGTCTTGCCGGTACCCGGCGCGTCCTCCAGCAGCAGGTGGCCCTCGGCGAGCATGCAGGTGAGGGCCAGACGCACCACCGGCGCCTTGCCCAGGACCGCCTGGCCGACGTTGCCGACGAGGCGGTCGAAGGTCTGGGCGAACCAGGCCGCCTGCTCGGGGGTCATCGTGGTCATCTCGTCATTCCCTACTGCTCGTTACTGCTCGTTCGCGGGTGAAAGTCGTGTCGATCATGGCGTGACCGGCCGCCGTCTGCTCGGCGGCCGGTCACAAGTCGGCGGCAGCGCCGGATATTACCCGTTCCACCAGTTGGTGACCCCGTACTCCTTGCCGTCGATCAGGACCCGGACTGGTACACCGGGGTGCCCGAAGAAGCAGTCGAGCTGGACGGAACCGTTGGCCGGGAAGTTGTAGGACTTCCTGGAGCTGCTCTCCCAGGTCCTGGCGTGGTTGATGATGTCGTGCCAGCCCTTGATCTCCGGCGTGTCCTCCGCCCAGCACGCGACCGAGTGGCTACCCGCGTCGAAGTCCGTCACCTTCACCAGGTAGTACGCGCACGAGGCGTGCGAGCACTGGTTGTTGTCGATGCGGCTGCCGTGCGTGACCGTGGCGGTCGGGTTGGGCTTCGCGTCCGACGTGGCCGAGGCGCACTTGCTCGCCTTCTGCCCCTCCGAGTCCGTCACCGTGACACACGCTTCCCGGGTCTGGCTGTAGCCCGCCGACGCCGACTGCGTGCCGCTCTTCTGGGTGCTCGTGATCGCGCCGGTCACCGCCACCGTCGTGGGCCGGCCGTTAGTGGCCGTGGCGTCCCACGTGAACGTGACCTTCTGGTCGCCACCGCTCGCGCTGATCGACGGCGTGGGCGGCGGGCCGTACGGCGTCACCGAGTTCGACGCGGCCGACCAGTCGGAGCAGATGTAGGCGTTGCACGCGCGCACCTGGAACGTGTAGGCGGTGCCGTTGGTCAGAGGGCTGTACCGATAGGTGTAGCTGGAGTTCCCGGCCTGCCCGCTGTCCTGCGCACCGGCCCCGTTCGCCTGGACCTGGTAGTAACCGCCCGTGCCGCGGAACGCTCCGATACCTCGCCAGTCCACCAGGGCGTTGGCGTTGGTGTTGTTGTCCTGTCGTGCCGTCGGGGTACCCGGCGTGTCCGGCGTGCCATAGGGCACCACCGCGTTCGACTGCGCGCTGACCGGGGACTTGCCCGCCTTGTTCTCGGCCTGGACCGTGTAGGTGTAGGTCGAGTCGGTGCTCAGGTCCTGGATGACCTTCTCGGTACCCGTCACGGTCAGGGTGCGGGTCTTGGCGCCGTCCTTGTACTCCGCGAGGTAGTACTGCTTGACCGCGTCACCGTTGTTCGCCGGAGCGGTCCACTTGACCGTGATCTGGCCGCCCACGGCCGTGTTGACCCGCGTGGCCGTCGGGGCCGCGGGCTGCGCCGGGGGTGCCGCCGGGGTCTCCGGCGCGGACGGGTCGCTCCACTCCGAGGGGTCGGGCGCCTTGTTCTTGGCCTGGACCGACACGGTGTACGCCGTGCCGTTCTCCAGACCCGTCCACGTGATCGGGCTGCCCGCGACGCACGTCTTCTGGGTCACGCCGTCGGTCGGGGCCGGGCTGATCTCCAGGTTGACGCACTCGATCGGCGAGCGGTCCGTGTAGCTCCGGTTGGTCCAGCTCACGGTGAGCTCCTGGTTGCCGAACTCGAGGCTCGGCGGGGCGGGCTTGTCCGGCTTCTCGTCCGGACGCGCCTCCCGGGAGGCCGGGGACGGCTCGGAGTCGCCGACGTCGTTCGTCGCCACCACCGTGAACCGGTACTTCACGTTGTTCTGCAGGCCGTCGAAGGTGCAGGTGGTCGTGGCACACGCGTGCTCCTGCCCGTTCTGGGTGCGCAGCGTGTAGCCGGTGATGTCCGAGCCGTTGTTGTTCGGCTGGTCCCAGCTCAGCACCACGGTCTCCGAGCGCACCTCCTCGACCCGCGGCGCGCGCGGCGGCTCGGGCCGGCCGAGCACCGTGAGCTTCAGCGTGCCGTCGACCTGGCGGTCCGGGTCCTTCGTCGCGTCCTGGACCGAGTAGCGCACCATCATCACGCCGTGGAAGTCGGGGTCCGGCGTCGCCACCACCTCGGAGTCGGTGAACGACACGTCCCCCACACCGGTCTCGACCACCGCGCCGGTCACGGTCAGCGGCTCGCCCGGGAACGGGTTGGTGTCGTTGGCGAGCACGTCCACGGACGTGGGCTCGCCCTGGTGCGCGTCCGGCACCTCGTCCGGCGTGGTCTGCACCAGCGGCCGGGTCGAGCCCACCACACGGACGGTGAGCTGGGCCTCGACGGGCGGGTTCCACCCGTCAGCCACGGTGAAGGGCACGGACTGG
This sequence comes from Promicromonospora sp. MS192, assembly GCF_049532985.1. Classification (GTDB taxonomy): domain Bacteria; phylum Actinomycetota; class Actinomycetes; order Actinomycetales; family Cellulomonadaceae; genus Promicromonospora. The sequence goes on from NZ_CP186693.1 coordinate 4,227,384, forward strand.
CTGGTGCCCTTGGGGACCGACGGCTCCACCTGGGCGGAGACGGCGCTGCCCGCGACGGTCGCGGTGATGCCCTCGACACCCGCGATCTCGTACGTCAGGTCGTCCTTGTCCGGGTCCTTGACGTACCGGGACAGGTCCACGGTCGCCTCCTCCCCGGCGGCGACCTCCAGCACCGGCGTGCCGCTCACCTTCGGCGGCATGTTCTTGGCCGGGGTCACGTCGATCGGGAGCTTCAGCACCGCGGTCAGGCCGTCGGGGTCGTCCGGTCCCGAGCCGTCGGTCACCTCGAACGTCACCGAGGCCGCACCCGCGTAGTCCTTGGCGGACGTGTACACGACGGTGTCGTAGTCCTCGACGGAGACGGAGCCCTCCAGGGCCTTGACCGTCTTCTCCTCGGTGATGCGCGGCTCCCGGTCCTCACGGACCACCACGTACTCGGCCAGGTCGATGGTCAGCGGCTCACCGGTGGTCGCCTTGAGCGGCTCCAGACCCGGCTTCACGTGCGGGCGGGACTGGTCGCCCGGCACCCGCACGAACGCCTTGGCCTCCAGGCCGTCCATGTCCGTCACCGTGTAGGTGATGACCTGCGCGCTCTCGGTGAGCTGGATCTCGAGCTGCTTCTCGTCGGTGACGCGCACGCCCTCCAGGCCCTCGTCCACCGAGACCTCCAGGTCGGCGGCGACACCGTCGGGGTCCACGTCGTTCGCCAGCACGTTCACGGTCACGCTGGACGAGCCCTGCACGTCGTCGGCCGTGACCACGTCGTCCTGGGCCACGGGCCGCAGCAGGGGCGCGTTGCGGTCCACGTTCACCGTGATGGCCCCGCTCGCGCGGGCCTTGAAGGTGTCCTGGATGCCGTAGTAGAAGGAGTAGGCCCCCTCCTCCTCCGGCGCGGTCAGCACCACGTCGTCCTCGACCGCCTTCGGGTCGACGCCGATCTCCTCGGTGCCCTCGAAACCCTTGGTGTACAGGCCGATCTCGTCGCCGTCCGGGTCGGTGTCGTTCTCCAGCGCCTGGATCGCCACGGTGCGGCCTGGGCGAACCGTCGTCTGGTCGTCCTCGGCCTGCGGCGGCTGGTTCGTGGCCGGCTTGGGGGCGATGCCGACGCGGACCAGGCCCTCGGCGGGTGCGCCGCGGGTGTCGGCGACCTGGTAGGTGAACGTGTCCAGGCCCGCCTCGTCCGACGCCTTGTAGTCGATGAACCCGTCCACGATGGTGGCCGTGCCCTTGCTCGGCGCGCCCGAGATGGAGCTCAGCGTGACGTAGTCGCCGTCGGGGTCGGTGCCGTCCAGCGGCAGCGGGATGCGCACCACGCCCTCGGCCAGCACACGGGCCTCGATGTCCGGGAGCTGCGGGGCGGTGTTGGACTCCTCGTCCACGATGTTGATCGTGACCTGGGCGGAGTCCTTCTGGCCGTTGGAGTCCACGACCTCGTACACGGCGTGCACGGTGCCGGCCTCGTCGCCCGCACGGAACCGCACGGTGTCCTCGGAGACGAACGCCTCGCCCGCGCTGGCCGGCGGGGCCTCCTGCAGCTCGTCGTTGAGGGTGAGCTCCAGCCCGTCGGGGTGCGTGTCGTTCTTCAGCACCGGGATCGTCACCACGTCACCCGTGTGGACGGTCGCGGCGTCCGGGCCGGCCTCCGGCGGGCGCAGCTGCGCCGGCGCCGGGATCGGCACCACCCGCACCTGACCGGTCGCGGTGCCGCTGCCGTTGCCCACGGTGTAGTCGATGGTCATCGGCCCGTCGAGCCGCTTGACCTCCGAGACCTTGAGCACCTGGTGGTTGAGCACCGCAACCTTCACCGGGGAGTTGTCCGGCACCTCGACGCCCTGCACCACGAGCACGCCGCCGGCGGGGTCGGTGTCGTTGGCCAGCACGTCCACCAGGGCGGTCCCACCGGTGGGCAGCAGCACCTGGTCGGACACCGCCACCGGCACGCCCCCCTGCTCCGGCGGCGTCACGACGTCCACGCGGACCAGGCCCGTCACCGGCTTGGGGCCGTCGGTGATCTGGTAGGTCACGTCGTAGGAGCCGGGCTGGTCGCTGAGGAACTTGAAGGTCCCCGCGGTCGCGTTCGTCGTGATCTCGGCGTTCTGCTGCTCGGTGACGCTCGTCAGCCGCAGCTTGTCGCCGTTGGGGTCGTAGTCGTTCTTCAGCGGCTCGACCGTGACCGGCTCGCCCGCCAGGACGGTCACGTGGTCCTGGACCGCGATCGGCGCCACGTTGCTCGCGACCACGTCGATCTGGAGCTTGCCCTCCACGGGCATGTTGAAGGAGTCGGACACGGTCACGTCGACGACCTTGCGGCCCACCGTGGTGCCGCCGTCGCGGAACTCGATGGTGCCGTCGGGCCGGAACCGGACCTCGTCCAGCGGGTCGGCGGTGGAGGCGTTGGACAGGAACAGGTCGTCGCCGTCCGGGTCCTTGAAGTAGGGCAGCACCTTGATGACGCCCAGGCCGCCCTGCCCCACGCGGAGCACCGGCTCGCCCGACTGGACGGGCGCGTTGTTCTCCTCCAGCGGCACCACGTTCACCTTCACGGAGGCCGTGGCGGTGCCGTTCTCGCGGCCGTCGTCGACCTGGTAGTCGAACGACGTGGTGCCGGTCGCGTCGGCGGGGACGTTCGCCTGCAGCGCCGCGCCGTCCAGGACCCGGTCGACGGTGGCGCCACCGTTGACCTCGCCCTCGACCGAGACCGTCATGACGTCGCCGTCCGGGTCCATGTCGTTGCCCAGCACGTTCAGCACCGTCGTGCGGCCCGGGCGCACCCCGATCTCGTCGTCCTTGGGCTTGGGCGCCCGGTTGGGCTTGCTGCGGTCCGCGACGAACTGGTCCACCTGCTCCGGCGTCGTGTCCTCCGACTCCGTCTTCTCGCCCTCGGCGTCCTCGGGCATCTTGAGGTCCCAGTCGTCCACCTTCTGGAAGTCGTCGGCGGCCATCCACAGGGTGCCGTCGGCGACGTCGTTCAGGACGATCAGGTTCCGGTTCACGCGGTAGACCAGCGTCGCGGCGGCGTCCACGCCCTCCAGCACCTGGTCGACGTCGTTGTCCGGTCCCGGGCAGTCCCGCACCACCTGGCCCGAGCCCGACCAGGCGCCGTAGACGCACTCCCCGAGCTGGACCGGCGCCGACGGGTTGCCCGAGGCCGTGCGCTTCGTGGCGTCCCCGCCGCCCAGCGGCTGCGACACCAGGCCGGACGACGTCGCCACCACGACCACGTCGGACTCGCCCGACGGCTGCTGCAGCATGGCCTGGGCGCCGTCCACCGTGACGGTGTCCCCGCCGGGCAGCACGAGCGTCGCGCTCGACTGGTCCAGCACGACCGGCTGGTCGCCCACCGCGGAGACCTGCACCTCGGCGCCCGGGGACAGGTCCAGGTCGGACTCGTCGACGTCGCCGGCCACGCCCTGCGTGCTCGTGGGGACCGTGTAGAGCGTGCCGTCGGACGGGACCGCCAGGTACACGGTGCCGTCCTTGCCCACCGTGATCGCGCCGCCGGGACCCGCCTTGACGGTGGGCTTCATCTTCTTCTCGTCGAACGCCGCCGAGTCGAAGGGCAGCACCCAGGCGTTGCCCGACTCCGGGTCGTACACGGCGGTGGTCGCGGCGCCCGCGGCCACCTTGGCGCCGGCAGGGAACTTCATCGTCGCGTCCAGCGAGAGCAGGGCAGGGTTCACCGGGCTCGCGGACGAGTCACCCACGTTGTCGAACAGCACCCGCTGCGCGTCCTGCTCCACGTCGAAGCTCGTCGAGCTCGCCTGGAGGTAGCCGTCCAGCGCCTTGGCCTCGTAGTTGAACCGGCCCAGCTTGCCCGAGGCGGTCTGCGTGACCCAGACGCCGGAGTCGTTGAGCTCGACGTCGGCCGTCGCCTCCCCCTCGTAGAGGAGCGCGAACCCGACCAGCCCCGCACCGAAGAGGGTCACCGCACCGATCGACGCCACGGACCGGCGGTTCTCCAACACGCGCGAGACAAAGCTCATGCGCCCCTCCTCGATTCATTGCTCCAGCGAAGATTCCCGCCCGGACGACACACGGGCACGACGGAAGCACCCTACCGGGGCAGGGGGTGAATCGTCCCGCAGTTTCCCTGGGGAGGACTACCCATGCCGCCGGTCCGGATTGTAGGGGTCTGCATGCTAGCCGGGGACGCTTTTGCACCATCCTGCAAACGGTCTGACGCGTGGTCGGCACTCTCCTGCGGGGTCGGCACTTTGCCTCGAGGTCGGTCCAGGCCTGGACCGACCTCGAGGCAAAGTGCCGACCTCCCTCAGGAAGGTGCCGACCTGGGCGCGAGGCCTCGCCCAGGTCAGGGGTTGACGTTCGCCCTGTTCCACAGGATGCGGTTGGAGTCGGCGAGGTTGCCCTCCTCCGTCTCCAGCCACGTGTACTCGCCCTGGTACTGGTGCATGCAGTCCGTCCGCCCGGACCAGTTGCCGTTGGCGTCCGTCCGCGTGGGCACGCCGGCGACCTCGCCCCACCACTCGCCCATCTCCCACCGCGGGAAGTAGACCTGACCTGCGGAGTCGTGCTCGGTGGACAGGCACCGGTAGTGGAACACCGTGTTGGGCTCCCAGCCGCTGACCGTCAGGTTGAGCCACTTGCACCACGTGTTGGGGCTCTGGTGGCAGCCCTCGGCCGAGCCTCCGCCGAACACCCCGCCCACGCTGATCGACACCGACGCGTTCGCCGGGTTGGGCAGCGTGCGCCCGCTCCCGGCGGCGTTCGCACCCCAGCCCGCGGCGTTGTGCGCCTGGACGTCGATCGTGTAGGTCGTGCTGTACGCGCCGCCGGCGTCCGCCGTGCCGCCCGAGGCCGGCAGCGACTGCCAGCCGCCGCCGTTGATCCGGTACCGCATGGCGTCGATGGCGCGGCCGCCGTTGCTGCCCGGGGTCATCGTGAAGCGCACCGTCTGGGAGTTGACCGTCGAGGCGGTGACGTTCGGCGCCCCCGGCGTCGTGTAGGGCGTGACGCCGTTCGAGCTCGTGGTCCACGCCGAGCAGGTGTACTGGTTGCAGGCCCGCACCTGGAACCGGTACTCCGTGCCGTTGCTCAGGCCCGTGACGGTGTACGGCGACGTCGCGGTCCGCGCCGCCACGCCGTTGCCCTGCAGCTCGTACCGGTGCGCCGGGCCGCGGAAGGCATCGGAGGCGATGCCGCTCCACCGCACGGTCGCCTGCTCGCTCGTGGTGCTGCCCAGCTCCGCCGTCGGCGTGCCCGGCACCTGCGGCTGGCCGTACGGCACCTGCTCGGGCGACCGGTCGCTGGCGGGCGACTTCCCGGCCTTGTTCTCCGCGGTGACGGCGAACGTGTAGGACGCCTCCGGGGACAGCCCCGAGACCACCCGCGACGTACCCGTGACGGTCTGGGTCTCCTTCATGGCGCCGTTCTCGTACACGTCGAGGTGATAGCGCGCCACCGGGTCGCCGTTGTTCGCCGGCTCCGTCCACGAGACCGTGATCTGGCCGCCGAGGGCGTTGTCCACCCGCTGGGCGGTGGGCGCCGCGGGCTGGGCGGGCGGCGCCGCCGGCACCTCCGGCGCGGACGCGTCGCTCCAGTCCGAGGGGTCGGGGGCGTCGTTCACGGCCTGCACCATGACGGTGTACGCCGTGCCGTTGGCCAGCCCGTCCCAGACGATCGAGGTGCCGGTGACGCACGTCTTCTGGATCACGCCGTCGGCCGGGGCCGGGCTGATCTCCAGGTTGACGCACTCGATCGGCGACCGGTCCGTGTAGACGCGGTTCTCCCAGGCGACGGTGAGCGACGAGTCGCCGAACGTCAGCGTCGGCGGCTCGGGCTTGTCGGGCTTCTCGTCGGGCCGCGCGTCCTCCGAGGGGGCCGACGGGTCGGACTCGCCCACCGCGTTGGTGGCCGTGACGGTGAAGTTGTAGACCACGTCGTTCTTCAGGCCCTTGACCGTGCAGGTGGTCGACGGGCACGACGTGGTGTCGCCCTTGCCCGAGCGCGCGGTGTACCCCGTGATCTCCGCACCGTTGTCGGACGGCGCGTCCCACGACAGCACGACGGTGCCCGACCGCACCTCGTCGACCCGCGGCGCCCGGGGCGCCTCCGGCCGGCCCAGCACGGTCAGCCGGACCGTGCCCTCGACCTCGCGGTCGGGGTCGCCGGTCGCGTCCGCCACGCGGTACCGCACCACCATGGTGCCCACGAAGCTGTCCGACGGCGTCACGACCACCCCGGAGCCCGACGGCTCCGCGAAGCCCCGGCCGGTCTCGACCACCGCGCTGACCACGGTGAGCGGCTCCTCGGGGAACGGGTTGGCGTCGTTGGCGAGCACGTCCACCGAGGTCTCCTCACCCTGGTGGGCGTCGGTCACCTCGTCGGGGTTGGCCCGCGCCAGCGGGCGCGTGGACGCCACCACGGTGACCGCGAGCTCACCGGCGACGGGCGGGTGACCGCCGTCCGACACGGTGTACGGGACCGTGAACCGGGTGCCCTTGGGCACCGCGGCCTGCGCCTGGGCCAGGACGGTGGCGCCCTCGGTGCCGAACGTGATGCCCTCGGCCCCGCCGGTGACCTCGACGGTCAGCGGGTCGCCCTCGGGGTCCGTCACGATGCGCGACAGGTCGAGCGCCGCCTCCTCGCCCGCCGCGACCTCCAGCAGCGCGGTGCCCCGGATCTCCGGAGGCTGGTTGCGGCTCGCCCGGACGTCGATCGGCAGGGTGAGCACGGCGGTGCGACCCTCCGGGTCGTCGGGGCCGTCGCCGTCCGTCACCTCGAAGGTGACCGCCGCCCGGCCCACGTAGTCCTCGTCGGAGGTGTAGGTCAGCGTCGTGGGGCCCGTGACCTCACGGGTGCCCTCCACCGCCGCGACCTTCTCCTCGACCGTGAACCGCGGCTCGTGGCCGTCGGCCACCACCACGTGGTCCGTGATGTCGATCTCCAGGGTCTCGCCCGCGAACGTCCGGAGCGCCTCGACGGGCTGGCGCAGGTGGGGCAGCGAGCCGTCACGCGGCACGCGCAGGAACGCCTTGGCCTCCAGGCCGTCCAGGTCCGTGACCGTGTAGGTGAGCACCTGCGGGTCCTCCGTGAGCGCCACCGTGACCTCGCCGCCCTCGCCGAGCGTGACGCCCTCGGGGGTCTCGCCGCGCGCGTCGAGCACGGCGACCTCCAGGTCTGCGGCCACGCCGTCGGGGTCGGTGTCGTTGCGCAGCACGTCGACGGTCACCATGTCGGACGTGACGTCGGCGGGCAGCACCACGTCGTCGCGGGCCACCGGGCGCAGCAGGGGCGCGTCGTCGGCCACCTCGACGGTGACCGAGCCCGTGGCACGGGCCGCGTACGTGTCCTCGATGCCGTAGTAGAAGGTGTGCGTGCCCTCGTCGTCCGGCGTGGTGACCACGATCATGTCGTCGGCCACCCGCGGGTCCAGGGCGTCCGCCCCCTCGAACGACCGGGGCACCAGGCCCACCTGGTCGCCGTCCGGGTCGGAGTCGTTCGCCAGCGCGTCCACCGCGACCTCGCGGCCCGGGCGCACGAGCGTCTCGTCGTCACCGGCCGTGGGCGGCTGGTTGGTGCCCGGCGGCCGCGCCACGCCCACGGCGACCGTGCCCTCCGCGGTGGCGCCGCGCGTGTCGGTCACGGAGTACCGGAACTCGTCGGCTCCGGCGGCGTCCCGCGACGCCTCGTACTCCAGGAAACCGTCGACGAGCCGGACCGTGCCCTTCGCGGGCGGCGAGGACAGGCCGTCCAGCGTGACGTGGTCGCCGTCCGGGTCGCTGCCGTCCAGGGGCAGCGTGATGCGGGTGACCGCGCCCGCGAGCACGCGCGCCGTCGTGTCCGGCGGCTGCGGCGCCGCGTTCTCCAGCGTGTCGGTCACGTTGATCGTGACCTGCGCCGAGTCCTTCTGGCCGTTGCTGTCCCGCACCTCGTAGACCAGGTGCTCGGTACCGGCCTCGGAACCCGCCCGGAAGCGCACCGTGTCCTCGGAGACGAACGCCTCGCCCGACTCCGGCTCCTCGACGAGGTCGGCCGCGAGCGTCAGCTCCAGCCCGTCCGGGTGGGCGTCGTTGCGCAGCACCGGAACCGTCACGATGTCCCCGGTGTGCACCGTCACCTCGTCGGCCGTCGCCTCCGGCGGGCGGAGCTCGGTGGGCGCGGCGATCGGCACCACCCGCACCTGGCCGACGGCGGACTGCGTGCCGTTCGAGGCGGTGTACCGCACCGTGACCGGCCGGTCGAGGCGCTCGGTCTCGGCGACGCGCAGCACGTGGTGGTCCAGCACCACGGCGGTCACGCCCGGGTCGGCCTCGACCGAGGACGCCACGAGCACGCCACCGGCCGGGTCCGTGTCGTTCGCGACCACGTCCACGAGCGCGGAGCCGCCCGCCGGGAGCAGCACGGTGTCGGCCACGACGACGGGCGGGCCGGCGGCGTCGGGCGGGGGCAGCACGTCGATGCGCACCAGCCCCATGGTGGAGTCCGGACCGTCGCTGACCTGGTAGGTGATGTCGTAGCTGCCCGGCTCCTGGCTCACGAACCGGAACGTGCCCGCCGCGTAGTTCTCGGTGATGATCGCGGGCGCCTGCTCCGAGACGCTGACCAGCCGCAGGCGGTCGCCGTTCGGGTCGGTGTCGTTGCGCAGCGGCTCGACCGTGACCGGGTTGCCGGCCAGCACCGACACGTGGTCCGCCACGGCGACGGGCGGCTCCTGCGTGGCCACGACGTCGACCAGCAGGCGTCCCTCCCCCACCTGGTCCAGGCCGTCCGACACGGTGACGTCCACGATCTTGCGGCCCGTGGCGGTGCCGCCGTCCCGGAACTCGACGGTGCCGTCCGGGCGGAACCGCACCTCGTCCGCCGGGTCGGCGGTCGTGGCGCTCGACAGGACGAGGTCGTCGCCGTCCGGGTCGCGCCAGAACGGCAGCACCTTGATGGACGCGTCGCCGCCCTGCGCGACCCGCAGCACCGGCTCGCCCTTCGCCACGGGCGCCGCGTTCTCGCCGAGCGGCACCACGCGGACGCGCACCTTCGCGTCGGCGCTGCCGCCGCGCCCGTCGTCGACCGTGTAGGTGAACGTGGCGCTGCCCGTCGCCGTGGCGGGCACGTCCGCCTGCAGCGCCGCACCGTCGAGCACGCGGTCCACCGAGATGCCCGACGCCGGCGCACCGCCCGCGCCGGCCTTCACCGACGCCGTCATGACGTCGCCGTCCGGGTCCATGTCGTTGCCCAGCACGTCGAGCACGGTCGTGCGCCCGGGCCGGACGCCCAGGGAGTCGTCCTCGGGTCGCGGCGCGCGGTTCGGCTTGTCACGCTCCGCGATGAACTGGTCCACCATCTCGGGCGTCGTCGTCTCCGACTCCGTCTTCTCGCCCTCGGCGTCCTCCGGCATCCTGAGATCCCAGTCGTCGACCTTCTCGAAGTCGTCCGCGGCCATCCACAGCGTGCCGTCGGCCACGTCGTTCAGGACGATCACGTCGCGGTTCACGCGGTAGGCGAGCTCACCGTCGGCACCCTCCAGCCGCTGGTCCACGTCCTGGTCGGTGCCCGGGCAGTCGCGGACCACCTGACCGGTGCCCGACCACGCCCCGTACGTGCAGCCGCGAAGCTGCACGGGGGCCGCCGGGGTGCCCTCGGCCCGGCGGGTCGTCGCGTCCCCGCCGCGCAGCGGCTGCGTCACGAGCCCCTTCGGCGTCCCGACGACGACGGCGTCCGCCGCGTCCGACGGCTGCTGGAGCCGTGCCTCGGCGCCGTCGGCCAGGTCGACCACGTCGTCGCCGGGCAGCACCAGCGCGGAGGCCGTCCGGTCCAGCACCACCGGCTGGTCCCCGACCGCGGTGACCTCGATCTCGGCACCCTTGCCCACGCTCAGGTCCGACTCGGACACCTCGCCGGCGGCACCGGTCGCACCGGTCTCCACGGTGACGAGCCGGCCCTGCCCGGGCACCGCGACGAACACCGTGCCGTCCGTCGCCACCGCGAGCCGGGCGCCGGGGGCGAGCTCCGCCGTCGGCTCCAGGTCCGCCTCGCTGAACTGGGTGGCGCCGTCGAACGGGAGCACCCACAGGCGGCCGTCGTCCGGGTCCAGGACGGCGGCCGTGGAACCGCCCGAGGCCACGACCGCACCCGCCGGGACCGTCATCGTGCCCTCCAGCGCCAGGTGCGCCGGGTCGACGGGGTTCGCGGTGGCGGCGCCCTCGTCGGTCATCAGCACGCGGTACTCCGCCTGCTGCACGTCGAACGTCGAGGAACCGGACAGCAGCGTGCCGTCGAGCGCCTGGGCCTCGGAGTTGAACCGGCCGAGCAGGCCGGCGGACGTCTTGGTCACCCACACGCCGGAGTCGTCGAGGTCCACCTCGGCCGTGGCCTCGCCCTCCTGCAGCAGCATCAGGAGCACCAGGGCCCCCGTGAAGAGACCGACGACACTGCCCGAGACGACGGAACGTGTCGACAGCTTCAGTGCGGGCACAGGTCTTCCCCAACTCTTGGTCAGCAGCGGTGGCCGCAGCCTAGCCGTTGCCCGGGACAACCCGGACGTGCAAACCGGGCGTCGAGCGGGTGAAACGGGGACACCGCCCGTTTCACCACGTCACGGACGTCGCCCTGCCCCAGTTGTACGAGTAGACGTAGACCTCGGCGCCAGGGGTGCCCCACGCGCACGGCAGCTCGCCGGTGAAGTTCCCGTCCGCGTCGGTCCGGAACCTCCGGCCGTCGCGGGTGGTCTCGAAGGCGAGGTTCCCGCCCGGAGCCGGGGCGAACCTCTCGCCCTCCGCGGAGCACGCGGCGCCGAAGTCGAAGTTCGGCTCGGCGTTGCGCAGGCGCAGGCCGAGGTAGGCGCACGTGGACCGGGTGCAGGTGGTGCCGTCGTCGTTGGTGAAGCCCACGGCGCTCGCGCCCTTGTAGGTCGTCAGCTGCCGGTCGCTCTCCGAACCGCCCGTGCTGCCCGTCTTCCGCGCCCACGCACCGCACCCGGCGTCGTTGCACAGCCGCGCGCGCATCGTGTACGTCTTGTCCGGTCCCGTGGGCACGTTCACCTGGTAGAAGTGGTCACCGTTCTGCCAGGCGTCGGAGAGGTTCTCCCGCACGCCCTCGCGCGTCGTGTCGCCGCCGAGCTGGAACTCGATGCGGTCGATCCGGCGCCCGCCGTTGCTCTCCGCCGCCCAGATCCGGAAGTTGCCGTCGTCCCCCAGGTCCTCGAACCAGTCGATCGGCGGGGCACCGGGCACCGTGTACGGGTTGACGGAGTTCGAGCGCGCCGTCCAGGCCGAGCACGTGTAGGCGTTGCACGCGCGGACCTCGAACGTGTGGTCCTGCCCGTTCGCCAGGTGCGTGAAGTCGGTCGGGGAGCCCGCCACGTCCTTCACCGCGGAGCCGTTCGCCCGGACCCGGTAGTACGGCTCCTTGCCCCGGAACTCACTGATCTCGCCCCAGGTGATCCTGGCCTTGCCGTTGGTGTCCCCGCTGATCAGCGCGGCCCTCGGGGTGCCGGGCACCGCCGGGACGCCGTACGGCTCCAGCGCGGCGGACCGCGCGCTCGTGGGCGACGTCCCCGCCTTGTTCTCCGCGGCCACCGTGAACTCGTAGGCCGACTCCTGGTCGAGGCCCTGGAGCTTCTGCGACGTGCCCGCCACGGGCAGGGTGCGCTTCAACGACCCGTCCCGGTAGACGCCCAGGTGATAGGTCTCGACGGGGGCACCGTTGGTGGCCGGCGCCGTCCAGCGCACCGTGACCTGCCCGCCCACGGCGGTGTCCACCCGTGTCGCGCGCGGTGCCGCGGGGCGGTCGGGCGGCGCCGCGGGGGTCACCGGCGCCGACGGGTCCGACCACTCCGACGGGTCGGGCGCGGCGTTCCGGGCCTGGACCCGCACGGTGTAGGCGGTGCCGTTCGCCAAGCCCTCCCACAGCGTGCTCGTGCCGTCCAGGCACGTCTTCTGGATCCGGCCCGACGGCGGCGCCGGGCTGATCTCCAGGTTCACGCACTCGATGGGCGACCGGTCGGTGTACGACCGGTTCGTCCAGGTCACGGTGAGCTGCCGGTCGCCGAACCGCAGCGCCGGCGGAGCGGGCGGGTCGGGCTTCTCGTCGGGCCGCGCCTCCTCGGACGGGCCCGAGGTCCCGGAGGTACCCACCTCGTTCCGCGCCGTCACGGTGAACGTGTAGAGCTGGTCGTTGGTCAGCCCGGTGACCGTGCAGGTCGTCGTGGGGCACGTGGTCACCCGGCCCGTGCTCGACCGCACGCGGTACTCGGTGATCCGCGCGCCGTTGTCCGGCGGCGGGTCCCAGCTCAGCACCACCGTCTCGGAGCGCACCTCCGCCACCTTCGGCGGACGCGGTGTCTCCGGCACACCGAGCACGGTCACCCGGGCGACGCCCTCGACCTCGCGGGTCGGGTCACCCGTCGCGTCCGCGACCCGGTACCGCACGACCGTGACGCCGTGGAAGTCGGCGGGCGGCGTGACGCGCACACGGTCGCCGGCCGTCTCGACCGTGCCCCGGCCGGACTCCAGCCGCGCCGAGACGAGCCGGAGCGGCTCCTCGGGGAACGGGTTGACGTCGTTGGTGAGCACGTCCACCGTCACCGGCTCGCCCTGGTGCGCGTCCGGCACCTCGTCGGTGGTGGCGCGGGCGAGGGGGCGGGTCGAGGCCACCACGGTGATGCCGAGCTGTCCCGCCACGGGCGGGTGGTTGCCGTCCGACACCGTCAGGCCGACGGACGCGCTCGTCCCCTTCGGGAGGTCCGGAGCAGCGGTGACCAGCACGGTCGTTCCCTGGGTGGCGACGCTGAGCCCTTCCGCGCGACCCGTCACCGTCACGGTGAACGGGTCGCCGTCGGGATCCGTGACGAACCGCGACAGGTCGAGCCCCGTCTCCTCGCCCGCGGCCGCCTCCACCCGGGGCGTGCCCCTGATCTCGGGCGGCTCGTTCGCACCCGGCAGCACGAGGAGCGGCAGGGCGAGCACGGCACGGCGGCCGTCCGGGTCGTCCACGCCGTCGCCGTCGGTCACCTCGAAGGTGACGGCCGCCCGCCCGGAGTAGTCCCGGTGCGCCGTGTAGGTGATCTGAGCGGGCCCCGTGACCTCGTGGACGCCCTCGGTCGCCGCCACCCCGGACTCGTCGGTGAGCCGCGGCGTGCGGCCCTCGGCCACCACCACGTGGTCGGCGAGGTCCAGCTCGGCGGGCTCGCCCGCCGTCACCTCGATCGGCTCCAGACCGTCGCGCAGGCGCGGGAGCGTGCCGTCGCGCGGCACGCGCAGGAACGCCCTGGCGGCCAGGCCGTCGAGATCGGTGACCTCGTAGGTGATCACCTGGGGCTCGGCGGTGAGCGGCACCACGACCTCGCCGTCGGCGGACACCGTGGGCCCGCCCGGCTCCTGCCCGCCCGGCGCGGGCAGCGACACCTCCAGGTCCGCCGCGAGCCCGTCGGGGTCCAGGTCGTTGCCCGTGACGTCCACGGTCACCGTGTCGGACGTGACGTCCTCCGGCGCGACGACGTCGTCCCGCGCGACCGGGCGGAGCAGCGGTGCGTCCCGGGACACGTCCACGGTGATCGCGCCCGTGGCCCGCGCCGCGAACGAGTCCTCGATGCCGTAGTAGAAGGTGTGCGTGCCCTCGTCGTCGGGCGCGGTGACCACGACGAGGTCGTCCGCGACCTCCGGGTCCAGGTCGGGCGCGCCCTCGAACGACCGCGGCACCAGGCCCACCTGGTCGCCGTTCGGGTCGGAGTCGTTGGCCAGCGCGTCGATGCCGACGGTGCGGCCAGGCCGTACCGACACCTCGTCGTCCACGGCCAGCGGAGCCTGGTTGACCTGCGGCGGAGCCGCCACGCCGACGCGCACGGTGCCGATCGCCGTCTCGCCACGCGTATCCGAGACCAAGTAGGTGAACTCGTCCGCGCCCGTCGCGGACCTCGCCGCCTCGTACTCCAGGTGGCCGTCCACGATGTCGGCCGTGCCCCGGGCGGGCGCCGACGCGACGGCGTCCAGCCGCACGTGGTCGCCGTCGGGGTCGCTGCCGTCCAGCGGCAGGGCGATGCGCGTGGTCGCCCCGGACAGCACGCGTGCCGTGACCTCGGGCGGCTGCGGCGGGGCGTTCTCGTCGTCGTCCACCACCGTCACCGTGACCTGGGCGGAGTCCTGCTGCCCGGAGGGGTCGGCGACCTCGTAGACGAGGTGCACCGTGCCGCTCTGCCCCGGGTCCGCCTTGAACCGCACGGTGTCCTCGGAGACGAACGCCTCCCCTGCCTCCGGGTGCTCCACCAGCTCCTCGGCGAGCGTGAGCTCCAGCCCGTCCGGGTGGGAGTCGTTCCGCAGCACCGGGACGGTGACCACGTCGCCCGCGTGCACCGTCGCCTCGTCCGGCTCCGCCTTCGGCGGCCGCTGGGTCGTCGCCGCCGGCACCGGGACCACCCGCACCTGCCCGACGGCGGACCCGGAGCCGTTCGCCACCGTGTACTCCAGGGTGACGGGCCCCTCGGGGCGCGTGGCCTCGGTGACGCGGAGCACGTGGTGGTCGAGCACCGCGGCGGTGACCGGGGCGTCGTCGGGCACCGTCACGGACTGCACCACGAGCACCCCGCCGGCCGGGTCCGTGTCGTTCGCCAGCACGTCCACGAGAGCGGACCCGCCCGCCGGCAGCAGCACCGTGTCGGTCACCGTGACGGGCGCACCGTCGTCGTCCGGCGGCGGCAGCACGTCCACGCGGACCAGCCCGAGGGCCGCGGCCGGACCGTCGCTGACTTGGTAGGTCAGGTCGTAGCTCCCGGGCTCGTCGGAGACGAACCGGAACGACCCGGCCGCGAAGTTCGGCGTGATCGTGGCCGGGGCCTGCTCGCCCACGTCGACCAGCCGGAGCCGGTCACCGTTCGGGTCGGTGTCGTTGGCCAGCGGGTACACCGTCACGGGCTGCCCCGCCGGGACGGCCACGTGGTCCCCTACCGCGACCGGCGGCTCCTGGGACGCGACGACGTCGACCAGCAGCCGTCCCTGCCCCACCTCGCCGGTGCTGTCGCTCACCGTGAGGTCCACGACCTTGCGGCCCACCGTGCCGCCGCCGTCGTGGAACTCCACGGTGCCGTCGGGGCGGAACCGGGTCTCGTCGGCGGGGTCACCGGTGGCGGCGCTGGACAGCACCAGGTCGTCACCGTCGGGGTCGCGCCAGAAGGGCAGCACCTTGATGTCCGCCGACCCGCCCTGCGCTACGCGGAGCACCGGCTCCCCGTCGGGCTCCGGGGCCGCGTTCTCGTCGGGCGCGACGACGCGCACGCGCACGTCGGCGTCCGCGGTGCCGCCCCGACCGTCGTCGACCGTGTACGTGAAGGTCACCGAGCCGGACGCCTCCGGCGGCACGTCCGCCTGGAGCGCCAGGCCGTCCACCACCCGGTGCACCGTGACGCCGCTCGCCTCCGCGGGCTGCCGGTCCACGGACACGGTCATCACGTCGCCGTCGGGGTCGGTGTCGTTGCCCAGCACGTTCAGCACCGTGGTGCGCCCGGCGCGCACGCCGAGATCATCGTCCTGCGGGGTCGGTGCGCGGTTGGGGCGGTCCCGCTCGGCCACCACCTGGTCCACCAGCTCGGGCGTGCTCGACTCGGTCTCCGTCTGCTCGCCCACGGCGTCCTCGGGCATCGTCAGGTCCCAGTCGTCGACCTTCTCGAAGTCCTCCGCGGCCATCCACAGGGTGCCGTCGGCGACGTCGTTCAGGACCACGACCTCGCGGTTGACCCGGTAGGCGAGCTCGCCGTCGGCGCCCTCGAGGTACTCGTCCACGTCCCGGTCGGTCCCCGGGCAGTCCCGCACCACCTGCCCGCTGCCCGACCACGCCCCGAACGTGCACGCCCCCACCTGGACGGGAGCCGCCGGCACGCCCTCGGCCACCCGGGTCGTCGACTCCCCGCCGCCGAGCGGCTGCGCGACCAGCCCGGTGGTCGTACCGACCACGACGGACCGGACCTCCTCGGACGGCTGCTGCAGCCGCGCCTCGGCTCCTCCGGTCAGGTCCACGACGTCGCCGTCGGGCAGCACCAGCGTCGAGGCGGTCCGGTCCAGCACCACGGGGTCGGCCCCGACCGCCGTGACCTCCAGCTCGGCGTCCTCCTGGACGGGCAGGTCGCTCTCGCTCACCTCGTCGGGCCCGCCCTGCGTGCCCGTCGTGACGCGGTACAGGGTCCCCGCCCGCGCGACGGCGACGAAGACCGTCCCGTCGACCGCCACGACGAGCCGCCCGCCCGGGCCCACCTCCGCCACCGGTTCCAGCGCCTCCTCGTCGAAGGCGGTGACCCCGTCGAACGGCAGCACCCACAGGCGCCCGTCCTCGGGGTCGAGGATCGCGGTGGTGCGGCCGCCGGACGCGAACAGCGCGCCGCGCGGAGCCCGGACGGGGCCGGCGAGGACGAGCTGGGCGGGGTCGACGGGGCTGGCGGTCGACTCGCCGTCGTCGGTCATCAGCACCCGGTACTCGTCCTGCTGGACGTCGAACGTGGAGGAGCCGGCGAGCAGCGTGCTGTCCAGGGCGTGCGCCTCGTCGTTGAACCGGCCCAGCCGGCCCGACTCGGTCTGCGTGACCCAGACGCCGGAGTCGTCGAGCTCGAGCTCGGCGGTGGCCTCGCCGTCCTGCGCGAATGCCAGGGCGACCAGCGTGCCGACGAACAGGGCGACCAGGAGCCAGGACACCACGAAGCCGGGTGTGACCCGGAACCGCTCCTCGACCTCGGCCTCCACCAACCGCCCTCTCGCCAGGTCGGATCTTAGTCAGCGCCCCGGGCTCTCGCGGTGCGGGAGGCCCTCGTTTCAAGACCTCCGAACAAGACTGGTCGCGAGGTCAGCCATCTGATAGCGGGCCAGCAGGTCGGCGACCCTGGCCAGGAGGTGGTATGACTGGTTATACTCGACACCATGAAGACAGCCATCTCCGTCCCGGACAGGGACTTCCATCGGTTCGAACGAGTCGCGTCCCGGCACGGGATGAACCGTTCAGAGTTCTATCGCCGTGCTGCGGAACACCTGGCCGACCAGCTCGAGGGCACCAGCGAGCTGACCCGGCTGGCGAACGCCGCGCTCGCTGCGGCCGGCCAGCCCGCGGAGGACGGCCTCTTCCTCGCGGAGTCCGAGCACCGGATGACACCGGACGAGGAATGGTGATCGCTCGGGGTGACGTCGTCTGGGTGGACTTCGGCCAACCGCGCGGGAGTGAGCCGGCCAAGGTCCGCCCCGCCCTGGTGCTCCAGGAGGACTGGCTGCTGGCAACCGACATCAACACCGTGATCGTCGTACCGCTCACGTCCAACCTGAGACTGGAGGCTTTCCCCGGCAACGCCCTCATCCCGGAGGCCGCCTCCGGGCTCGACAAGGACTCCGTGGCCGTCGTCTCGCAGATCGGACCCGTCAGCCGAGAGTTTCTCGAGCCCTACCCGGTCGGCCGCGTCCCGGAGTACCTCCTCGCGAAGGTGGCCGACGGAGTCCGCCTGGTCACCGGCGTCTGAGCAGACGCCGGCGGACTCACACCGCCCGGTCCGCCAGCACCTGGGCGAACTGCTCCAGGGACTCCTTCACCGGGCCGTCCGGCAGCGGCGCCAGCTCGGCGGCCGCCGCGCGCGCCCAGTGCACCGCGAGCTCCCGCGTCTCGGCGAGCACCGCGTGCGCCCGGAGCCGCTCCACGACGGCGGACAGCGCCTCGTCGGAGGACAGGTCGCCGTCGAGCGCGGCGAGCAGGTCCCGGTCCTCGTCGGTGGCCTCGTCGGACTCGACGCGCTGGCGCAGCAGCAGCACCGGCATGGTCGGCACGTGCTCGCGCAGGTCCGTCCCGGGCGTCTTGCCCGAGGTCGCGCCCGACGACGCGACGTCGAGCACGTCGTCGGCGAGCTGGAAGGCGACGCCCACCTTCTCGCCGTAGGCGCCCACGGCCTCCACGTGCTCGGCCGGTGCCCCCGCCATCATCGCGCCCAGCCGGGCCGACGCCGACAGCAGCGACGCCGTCTTGTCCGACAGGACCTGGAGGTAGTGCTCGACCCGGTCCGTGCCGTCGTCCGGGCCCATGGTCTCGTGGAGCTGGCCCAGGCACATCCGCTCGAAGGTCCGGGACTGCAGGATCACCGCCTCCGGCCCGAGCTCCGCCACCCGGGCCGACGCCCGGGCGAACAGCATGTCGCCCACGAGGATCGCCACCGAGTTGCCCCACACCATGTGCACCGCCGGGGCCCCGCGCCGCACGGGCGCGGAGTCCATGACGTCGTCGTGGTACAGCGAGGCCACCTGGGTCAGCTCCACGACCACCGCCGCGCCGACGACGCCGGGGGCGGCGCCGTCGCCGAGCTCCCCCGTCAGCAGGGTCAGCAGCGGCCGGAACCGCTTGCCGCCCGCGTCGATGAGGTGCCGGGAGGCGCCGTCGGCCAGCTTGTCCGCACTGGCGACGGCCTCCAGGAGCGCCTCGTCGACCACCGTGAGCCGGTCCGCGAGGCGCGACGCCAGCTCGGGGTCGGTGATCGGCAGGCCGAGCGCGGTCGGGTCGGGCGGGTTCGACGAGGCGGCCGGAGGAGGCGTCGCGGGGGTGCCCGACGTCGTCTGGGGCGGCAGCGGTGCGGAGGTCACGGCACGAACTTACTTGCCTGTTCCACCAGAGAGAGAACCGGGGACGGGAAGACGCCGAGAATCACCGTGGCGATCGCGCACACGGCGATGGCCACGGCGGCCGGTCCGCGGGACCGCACCACGGTCACCACGACGCGCTGCGCGGCCGTGACCTGCGGCGTGGCCAGTGTCGCGGTGGCGGCGCCACCCTGGGCCGGAGCCGGCGTCGCGACGTCCTCCGCGTCCGGCACCTGTTCGGGCACGGTCTCGTCGTCCGCCTTCTGGAACACCATGACCACGAGCAGCCGTAGGTAGAACGCGACCGCGACCACCGACGCGAGCACGCCGAGCACCGCGAGCCACCACAGGCCACCCGTCGTCGCCCCGGTGAACGCGCCGAACTTGGCGATGAACCCGGCGGTCAGCGGGATGCCGGCCATGGACAGCAGGAACAGCGCGAACGCGGCGGTCAGCCACGGGGCCTTGCGACCCAGCCCGGCCCACTGCGCGATCTCCGTGGCCTCGCCCAGCACCACGCCGTCGTCCCCCACCGGGCCGTTCGCCTCGCCCGAGCCGGACGCGACCCGGCGCTCCCGCACCAGGGTGACCACGCCGAACGCGCCGATCGTGGCGATGCCGTAGGCCAGCAGGTAGAACAGCGTGGACGACTGCACCTGGGCGTTGAAGCCCGCGATGCCCACGAGCAGGAACCCGGCGTGCGCGATCGAGGAGTAGGCCAGCAGCCGCTTGACGTCGGACTGGACGGAACCGATCACGGTGCCGACCGCCATGGTCAGCACCGCGACCACGACGATGACCACCTGGAGCTGCCGCATCGTCTCCGGGTGCACCGCCTGCACCCCGATCGAGATGCGGTACAGCACCTCGACCAGCGCCGCGACCGCCGCCACCTTGGTGCAGGCCGCCATGAACCCGGTGATCGGCGTGGGCGCGCCCGTGTAGACGTCGGGCGTCCAGGCGTGGAACGGCACCGCACCCACCTTGAACAGCAGGCCCACGACGACGAGCAGCACGCCGGCCACCAGCAGCCCGGTCATGCCCTCCAGGGGCAGGCCGCCCTGCTGCACCTGCTGGGCGATCTCCAGCAGGCGCACCGTGCCGGCGAACCCGTAGATCAGGGCGACGCCGAAGATGAACAGCGCCGAGGCGAACGCGCCCAGCAGGAAGTACTTCGCGGCGGCCTCCTGCGACAGGAGCCGACGCCGGCGCGCCGTGGCGCACAGCACGTACAGCGGCAGCGACAGCACCTCCAGGGCGATGAACATGACGATCAGGTCGTCCGTCGAGGCGAAGAGCATCATGCCGCCGGCCGCGAACAGCAGCAGCGGGTAGATCTCGGTCTGCTCCAGGCCCGAGCGCCGGGCCAGGTCCTCGTAGGAGGTGCCGGGCACGGCGGAGGCCGCGGGGGCGAAGGCGTCCTGCCCGCTGCTGGTGCGGTCGGCCACGACGAGCACGCCCAGGAACGCGAGCAGCACGACGATGCCCTGCGCGCCGAGCGCGAACGGCGTGAGCGTCACGCTGCCGCCCACGACCTGCACGGGCTGCGCCACGATCTGGGGCCACAGCACCGCGACGAACGTGAAGCCGCCGGCCAGCGCGGCGAGCGTCAGCACGATCTGGGTCGAGCGGCGGGCCCGGGCGGGCACGAACGCCTCGACGAGCACGCCGACGATGCCCGCGCCGAGCACCACGATCAGCGGTGCGAGGGCGAGCCAGTCGATCTCGGGCGGCACGAAGGTGGTCACTTGTCGCTCCCCGTCTGCGCGGCGGCGTCCGCCGGTTCGTCGACCGCCGTGACGGCCACCGACTGCTCGGCGGGCGCGTCCACGTAGGTCAGGGCAAGGCTCGGCACCAGGCCGAGCACCAGGAGGCCGGCCACGAGCGGTGCCGCGACGACGCGCTCACGCACCCGCAGGTCGGGCAGGGCTTCCAGCCCTGCGGCCGGCTTTCCCGTGAAGATCTTCTGGTAGGTCAGCAGCACGTAGACCGCCGCGAGCACCACGCCGGGGATCGCCACGACGGCCCAGGCCGCCGAGCCGGCGGGCGTACCGCCGAACGCGCCGATCAGCACCATGATCTCGCTGACGAAGGTGGCCAGGCCGGGCAGCGAGAGCGTCGCCAGACCCGCCACGAGGAACGTGCCGGCGAGCACCGGGGTGACCGACCGCAGCCCGCTGTAGGCCGAGATCTTCTGCGACTTCTCCGGGTGCCGGGACACGAGGAACCCGGCCACCAGGAAGAGCGCGCCGGTGGCCAGGCCGTGGTTGAGCATCATGAAGCTCGACCCGGCGGTACCCAGCTCCGTGAACGTGAAGATGCCCAGGATGATGAAGCCGAAGTGGCTCACCGAGGTCCAGCCGACGAGCCGCAGCAGGTCGGTCTGCATGATCGCCATGATCGCGCCGTACAGCACCGAGATCACCGCGAGGGCGATGACGAACGGCGCCGCCCAGCGGGACGCCTCCGGGAACAGCGGGAGGCACAGGGTCAGCATCCCGAAGGTGCCCACCTTGTCCAGCACGCAGATCAGCAGGGTGGACGTGCCGGGGGTGGCGTTCCCCGCGACGTCGGGCAGCCAGCTGTGCACCGGGACCATGGGGGCCTTGATCGCGAAGGCGATGAAGAACCCGACGAACATCAGCCGCTCGGCGGTGGTGCCCAGGTCCACGGCGACGAGCTCGTCCACGAGGAACGCCCGGCTCGGGTCCACGCCGGCACCGACCGCGAGGAAGTACAGCGCGATCACCGCGGCCAGCATGATCAGGCCGCCGCCGAGGCTGAACATCAGGAACTTCACGGCCGCCCTGCGCCGGCCCGCACCCTGGCCGAACCCGCCGATCAGGAAGTACGCCGGGATCAGCATGGCCTCGAACAGCACGTAGAACAGGAACACGTCCCGGGCGGCGAACACCGCCACCATGAACGCCTGGAGCAGCAGCACGAGGCCGACGAAGCGACGCAGGCGCACCTCGTCGCGCCCCTGCTCCCGCCAGGCGGCCAGCAGCACCAGCGGCACCAGCACCACGGCCAGCGCCACGAGCAGCAGGCCGACGCCGTCGACGGCCACCGCGTAGGAGACGCCGATCTGACCGATCCACGGGTGGGTCTCGGCGAGCTGGTGCTCGGCCGACGCGCCCGTGTCGAACGCGAGGAACGCGCCGACGAGCAGGACCACCTCGACCAGCGAGAACAGCAGCGCGAGCGGCCGGGCGAGGCCCACCCCGGAGCCCGCGGGCCCGGTGCGCCGTCGCACCAGGCCGCTCAGGCCCACGACGGCGGCGCCGACCAGCGGCCATGCGATGAGCACGGTCAGCCAGGGAAACATCTCTCCTCCGATCACTGGGCACCGCCCAGGCCAGCCACGAGCCACGCAACGGCGGCGATCACGAGGACACCGCCCGCCATGCCCGCGGCGTACGAGCGGACGTACCCGGTCTGCGCCTTGCGGAACACCGCGCCGAACCACGAGACGGCCAGGGGCAGCACGCCCCAGCCGCGGTCGACCACGTCACGGTCACCGACCTGGACCAGGCGGGCCACACCGTGCGCCGGCAGCACCACGAGGGTCTCGTTGGCGGCGTCCTGGTAGAGGTCCCGGCGGGCGGCCCGGGTGAGGAAGGAGCCGCGCGGCGCCTCCTCGGGAACGAGCTGCACCGCGTACATGCGGAACGCGAGCAGGGCGCCGAGGACCACGACGACCAGCGTGGTCGTGATGATCACGGGGACCGGGAGCACCGGCTCGTGGTGCTCGGCGTGCCCGACCACCGGCTCCAGCCAGGTGGTGAACGTGCCGCCGATGCCGAGCACGAGACCGAGCGCGGCGGAGCCGACGCCGAGGAACACCAGCGGCCACCACATGAGCGGCGAGCCCTCGTGGGGGTGCTGGTTCTCGGTCCAGCGCGGACGCCGTCCGCCGAACGTCATGAAGAACAGGCGGGTCATGTAGAACGCGGTGATCGCTGCGCCGAGCACCGCCACCGAGCCGAACACCCAGGCCCGCCACGGCTGCCCCTCGACCGGGATGAACGCGGCCTCGATGATCCCGTCCTTGCTCCAGAAGCCGGAGAACGGCGGGATGCCGAGGATCGCGAGCCAGCCCAGGCCCATCGTGATCCACGTGATGGGCAGGAACCGCGAGAGCCCGCCGAACCGGCGCATGTCGGTCTGGTCGCCCATCGCGTGCATCACCGAGCCGGCGCCGAGGAACAGCCCCGCCTTGAAGAAGCCGTGCGTGAGCAGGTGGAAGATGGCGAACGCGTACCCGGCCGGGCCGAGGCCCGCGGCGAGCATCATGTAGCCGATCTGCGACATGGTGGAGGCGGCCAGCGCCTTCTTGATGTCGTCCTTCGCGGTACCGACCACGGCACCGAACAGCAGGGTCACCGCACCCACGATGACGACGACGAGCTGCGCCGTCGGGGCCGCCTCCAGGATGGGGCCGGAGCGCACCATGAGGTAGACGCCCGCGGTGACCATGGTGGCGGCGTGGATGAGCGCGGACACCGGCGTCGGGCCGGCCATCGCGTCGCCGAGCCAGGCCTGGAGGGGGAACTGCGCCGACTTGCCGCACGCGGCGAGCAGCAGGCACAGGCCGACGGCGGTCGCGGTGGCCTCGGAGAGCCCGCCCGCGGCCGGGAGCACGTCGGCGAAGCTCACGCTGCCCACCGTCGCGAACAGGATGGCCATCGCGGCGATGAGCCCCATGTCCCCGATACGGTTCATGACGAACGCCTTCTTGGCCGCCACCGCGTTCTCGCGGGCCGACGGCCGGCCCGTGTCCCAGAACCCGATGAGCAGGTAGGACGCGACGCCCACCCCCTCCCAGCCCACGAAGAGCAGCAGGTAGGAGTCGGCCAGGACCAGCGTCAGCATGGCCGCGACGAAGAGGTTCAGGTAGGCGAAGAACCGGCGCCGGTCGACGTCGTGGTCCATGTACGCCACGGAGTACACGTGGATGAGCGTGCCCACGAAGGTCACGAGCACCACGAACGTCATGGACAGGGGGTCCAGCCGGAGGCCGAGGTCCACGTCCAGCCCGCCCGCGGACAGCCACGTCCCCAGGCTGTGGTCGATCGCGCGCTCCTCGGGCGGCACGCCGATCATGCGGAACATCAGGACGAAGCCGACCACCGCGGAGGCGGCCGAGGCCAGCACGCCGAGCCAGTGGCCCCAGCGGTCGGTGGCCCTGCCGCCCAGCAGCAGCACTGCCGCACCGATCAGCGGGAAGCCGACCAGCCAGGGGGCGAGCCCGATCACGTCGTTCACGTCTCAGCCCTTCAGGAGGTTGACGTCGTCGACCGAGGCCGAACGGCGGGTACGGAAGATCGTCACGATGATGGCCAGGCCCACGACGACCTCGGCGGCGGCGACGACCATGACGAAGAACGCGAGCACCTGACCGGTCAGGTCGCCGTGCAGCCGGGCGAAGGTGACGAAGGCGAGGTTGGTGGCGTTGAGCATGAGCTCGACGCCCATGAACACCACGATCGCGTTGCGGCGCAGCAGCACCGTCGTCGCCCCGATGGCGAACAGCACGGCGGCCAGGACCACGTAGTTGGTGATGTCCATCAGGCCTCCTCCTCGGCGTCCGACGCGTCGCGAGCCCCGGCGGCCTGCGCCTCGACCAGCGCGACCGCGGTGTGCGGAGCGGGCCGCTCCTGGCCGCGGATCCGCAGCACGCGCGACACCGACTGCGGCACCTGCTCGCCGTCGGGGCCCAGCGCGGGCGTGTCCATCGCGTTCGACCGGGCGTACACGCCGGGCGACGGCAGCGGCGTGAGCGTGACGCCGTCGGGCAGCGCCTTGACGCGCGCCTCCGCGACCGTCCGCTGGTTCTGCTTGGGGGTGAGCCGGCGGCGGTGCGTGAGCACGAGCGCGCCGACGGCCGCCGTCACCAGCAGCACGCCCACGGCCTCCATGGCCAGCACGTAGTCGCCGAACAGCACGCGGGCCAGGGCCTGCGGGTTGGCGACGCCGCCCGGGTCGCCGCCGGCCAGGCCGACGGCGGGCGGGAACGCGGCCCGACCCACGACGCCGGCCAGCACCAGCGCCAGCCCGAGGCCGATGAGCAGGCCGATCCAGCGCTGCCCGCGGATGGTCTCGGTGAGCGAGTCCGACGCGTCGACGCCCACGAGCATCAGCACGAACAGGAACAGCATCATCACGGCGCCGGTGTACACGACCACCTGCACGACGCCGAGGAACGGCGCCTCCTGCGCGATGTACAGGATGGCCATGCTGACCATGACGAACACCAGGCACATCGCGGCGTGCACGGCACGCCGCACGAACAGCAGGCCGAGCGCGGCGAGCACCATGAGCGGGGCGATCACCCAGAACAGGACGGTCTCGCCGCCCGAGATCTCCAGGCCGGCGGGGGTCATGCCGTCACCTCCGTGCGGCCGTCCGGCCGGGCGTCGCTCGCCAGCACCCGCACCGAGCCGACGGCGGCGGCGCCCGCGGACCGCTCGGCGGCACCCGGACCCTCGTCCGGACGCAGCTCGTGCTGGCGCGGCGTCGGCGCGGGAGCCGTGCCCGAGACCACGGCCTCGGCGGCGTCCAGCGTCTCGTCGTCCGGCCGCTGCTCGCGGACCCAGGCGACCTGCGCCGCCGTCGGACCGAGCACGTCACCGCTGTAGTAGTCGGTGTCCGTGGTGCCCTCGACCATGGGGTGCGGCGCCGCGAGCATGCCCTCGGACAGCGGGGCCAGCAGGTCCTGCTTCTCGTAGATCATGCCCGCCCGGGTCTTGCCGGCCAGCTCGAAGTCGTTCGTCATGGTGAGCGCCCGCGTGGGGCACGCCTCGATGCACAGCCCGCAGAAGATGCAGCGCAGGTAGTTGATCTGGTAGACGCGCCCGTACCGCTCGCCGGGGCTCATGTGGGCCCCGCCGGAGTCGTCGGCCTTGACCTGCCGGCCCTCGTTCTCGGGCAGGTCCGCGTTGGAGGCACCTTCCACGTAGATCGCGTCCGCCGGGCACGCCCACGCGCACAGCTCGCAGCCGATGCACTTCTCCAGCCCGTCGGCGTACCGGTTGAGCTGGTGACGGCCGTGGAACCGGCGCTGGGTCGGCTCCTTCTTGCGCGGGTACTGCTCCGTGACCGTGGGCCTGAACATCGAAGACAGCGTCACGCCGAAGCCCGCGACGGGAGCGAAGATCTCCGCGATGGGCCCCGGCTGGGGCCGCAGAGGCTGGTAGTCACTCACCGTGGACCTCCTTTCCGAACCGCTTGGACGGGGGCAGCTTCTCGCCGGGCAGCGGGGGCACCGGGAAGCCGCCGGCGAACGCGTCGACGGTCTCCTTCTCGGCGTCGGCCGCGGGGGGCGCCTGCTTCTTCTCGGGCCAGAACCACATGACGGCGACGAAGACGACGGCGGCCCCGACGATCACCGGGATGAACTGCTGGTAGGTGACGCCCTGCACGCGCTGCAGCCACTGCACGACGGCGAGCACGACCACCCAGGCCAGCGCGACCGGGATGAGCACCTTCCAGCCGAACACCATGAACTGGTCGTAGCGCAGGCGCAGCAGCGTGCCGCGCACCCACACGAAGACGAACATGACGGCCCAGAGCTTCACGAGGAACCAGATGATCGGCAGCCAGCCCTCGTTGAGGGCGCCGCCCAGGAACCCGTCGGGCACCGGTGCCCGCCAGCCGCCCAGGAAGAGCGTCACGCAGACGGCCGAGACGTTGAGCATGTTGATGTACTCCGCCAGGAAGAACCAGGCGAACTTCATCGACGAGTACTCGGTCATGTAGCCGGAGACCAGCTCGCCCTCGGCCTCGGGGAGGTCGAACGGCAGGCGGTTGGTCTCGCCGATCATCGAGATCACGTAGATCACGAAGGCCGGCGCCAGCGGGATGAACCACCAGATCTGCGTCTGGCTGGACACGATCTGCGACGTCGACATCGACCCCGCCATGATGAACACGCTGACCAGCGACAGGCCCATGGCGAGCTCGTAGCTGATCACCTGCGCCGTCGAGCGGACCGAGCCGAGCAGCGGGTAGGTGGAGCCCGAGGCCCAGCCGCCCAGCACGATGCCGTACACGCCGAGCGACGCGGCGGCCAGGATGTACAGGACCGCCACCGGGAAGTCCGTGAGCTGGGCCGGGGTGGTCCAGTCCGTCCAGGGGAACGGCAGGCTGGGCCCGAACGGGATGACGGCGAAGACGAGCAGCGAGCAGAACACCGAGATCATCGGCGCCAGCAGGTACACGAACCGGTCGGCCCGCGTGACCGTCATGTCCTCCTTGAGCAGGAGCTTCATGGCGTCCGCGAGCGACTGGAGCAGGCCGAAGGGACCGTGCCAGTTGGGGCCCGGCCGCACCTGCATGCGGGCCACGACCTTGCGCTCGAACCAGATCGCGAAGAGCACGCTGGTCAGCAG
Source organism: Promicromonospora sp. MS192 (assembly GCF_049532985.1). Lineage (GTDB taxonomy): Bacteria > Actinomycetota > Actinomycetes > Actinomycetales > Cellulomonadaceae > Promicromonospora. Next base: position 4,254,316 of record NZ_CP186693.1, read on the forward strand.
GAAGACCACGATCAGCACGGCCTTCACGATCGAGGCCCAGATGGTCTCCTGCGAGAAGTCGGCGGCGACGCCGGGCGCCGCGGCGGCGACGACAAGGGGGCTCATCGCCCACCCCTTTCCGAGTTGTCCGAGGCGGCCGACACGGTGACCAGGTCGCCCGCGGCAGCGCCGAGCGTGGCGTGCACGCGGCTGCCCACGCTGTTCAGCGGCAGCCAGACGACGCCGTCCACCATCGGCTCGGTCACCACGACCGGCAGCTCGACGGTGCCGCGCGACGTGCCGACGGCGACGCGGCCGCCGTCAGCCACCCCGAGGCTCTCCGCCGTGGCGGCCGAGAGGCGGGCCACGGGCTGCTTGGCCGTGCCCGCGAGGAACTGCTCGCCGTCCTGGCCGCGGCCCGCGTCGAGCTGGAGCCGCCAGGTGGCGAGCACCGCCTGGCCCGGCCCCACCTCGGGGGCCGCCGCCTGCGCCTGCTGCGGTGCGGCGACGCGGTCGCCCGACCACGCCTCGCGCTGCGTCATCGCGATCGACAGGTGGGCCTCGGCCGGCGTCGCCGCCTGCAGGTCCACGCCGAGCTGCTGGGCCAGCACGTGCAGCACGCGGTGGTCCGGCAGCGCGTTCGACTCGAGCGCCGCGCCGAAGGACCGCACCCGGCCCTCCCAGTTCCAGTACGAACCTGCCCGCTCGACGGGCGGCGCGACCGGCAGCACCACGTCGGCCCGCTCGGTGACCTCGGAGGCGCGCACCTCCAGGCTGAGCACGAACCCGCCGCGCGCCGCGACGGCGTCCAGGGCCGCCCGGGCAGCCTCCGGGTCGGGCAGGTCGGCGAGCTCGACGCCGCCGACGACCGCCCCGCCCAGGGTGCCGTCCGTCAGGGCGGCGAGGATGCCCGAGGTGTCACGGCCCGGCTCCGCCGGGACCTGCGCGCCCCACGCCTGCGCCACCTGGGCGCGGGCCGCGGCGTCGGTGACCGGGCGGCCGCCCGGCAGCAGGCCGGGCAGCAGCCCCGCCTCGACGCCGCCGCGCTCGCCCGCGCGACGCGGGATCCACGCGAGCCGCGCGCCCGTCACCGCGGCGAGCCGGAGGGCCGCCGCGTACGCACCCGGCGAGCCCGCCAGGCGCTCGCCCACGAGGATCACGGCCCCCGGCTGGGCCAGGGCGGCGCTCGTGGTGGCCACGGTGTCCGACGCCGACGCGCCGTCCGCCAGCGCGGCCAGCCAGTCGGTCTCGGTGCCCGGCGCCGCCGGCAGCAGCGTGCCGTCGAGGCGTGTCAGGCCGCGGGTGGCGTACGGGGCCACGGAGAAGATCTTCGCGCCCGACCGGGCCGCCTTGCGCAGCCGCAGGTAGGTGACGCCCGCCTCCTCCTCGGCCTCCAGACCGGCCAGCAGCACCGCGGGTGCCTTCTCCAGGTCGGAGAACGTGACGCCGATACCGGTGCCGGCCACGGCGTGCGCCAGGAACGCGGCCTCCTCGGCGGAGTGCACGCGGACCCGCTGGTCCACGTCGTTGGTGCCGAGCGCCGTCCGCGCGAACCGCGACCACGCGAAGGCGTCCTCGACGGTGAGCCGCCCGCCCGGCAGCACGCCGACCCCGCCGGCCTGCCGCGCCCGGGTCAGCCCGGCCGCGGCGACCTCCAGCGCCTCGACCCAGGAGGCCGGCCGCAGCTCGCCCCGGGTGCCGTCGGCCGCGCGGTCGCGGACCAGCGGCGTGGTGAGCCGGTCGGGCGCGCTCTGCCAGGTGAAGGCGAAGCGGTCCTTGTCGGTGATCCACTCCTCGTTGACCACCGGGTCCTCGCCCGACAGCCGGCGCAGCACCTGGCCGCGGCGGTGGTCGATGCGGATCGCCGAGCCGTTCGAGTCGTGCTCCGCGATGCTCTCGGTGCTGACGAGGTCGAACGGCCGCGAGCGGAACCGGTAGCCCGCACCGGTCAGCGCGCCGACCGGGCAGATCTGCACGGTGTTGCCCGAGTAGTACGACGAGAAGGGCCGCCCCGAGCTGTCCGTGGCGGCCTCGCCGACCGGGCGGTCCACGGGGCCGTTGCTCGACTCCGCGCCGGCGAACCCGAGCACGTCCTCGTCGAACCGGCCGATCTGCTGGTGCGCGCCACGGTCCTGCAGGGCGATGAACGCGTCGCCCGCGATCTCCTCGCTGAACCGCGTGCAGCGCTGGCACAGCACGCAGCGCTCGCGGTCGAGCAGGATCTGCGTGGACAGCGCGATCGGCTTGGGGAAGGTGCGCTTGACGTCGACGAACCGCGAGTCGGTGCGGCCGTTGGACATGGCCTGGTTCTGCAGGGGGCACTCGCCGCCCTTGTCGCACACCGGGCAGTCGAGCGGGTGGTTCATGAGCAGCAGCTCCATGACCCCCTGCTGCGCCTTGTCGGCCACGGCGGAGGTGTGCTGCGTCTTGACCACCATGCCCGGCGCCACGGTCATGGTGCACGAGGCCTGGGGCTTCGGCATGGGCCGCACGTTGCCCTCGCGGTCCGGCATGGCGACCTCGACGAGGCACTGCCGGCAGGCGCCCGCGGGCGCCAGGAGCGGGTGGTCGCAGAACCGCGGGATCTGGATGCCGGCCTGCTCGGCGGCGCGGATGATCAGCGTGCCCTTGGGCACGCTGACCTCGGTACCGTCGATGGTGAAGGTGACCAGCTCGACCGGTGCGGCCTCGGTGCTGGTGTCGTTCGTGGTGACGGTCATCAGTGACCTCCCGCGCCGGCGCCCGCGAGGGCCCCGGGAGTCCGAGTCTTGGGGGTGTACGGGAACAGGGCCGACGCGCTCGGGTCGAACGGGCAGCCGTGCCCGTCGATGTGCGCCTGGTACTCGTCCCGGAAGTGCTGGATGCTCGACGTGATCGGCGACACCGCGCCGTCACCGAGGGCGCAGAACGCCTTGCCGAGGATGTTGTCGCACAGGTCGAGCAGCAGCTCGAGGTCGCCGTCCTGGCCCTCGCCCGCCTCGATGCGGTGCAGCACCTGCTTGAGCCAGTAGGTGCCCTCGCGGCACGGCGTGCACTTGCCGCACGACTCGTGCGCGTAGAAGTCGGTCCACCGGGACACCGCACGGACCACGCACACGGTCTCGTCGAAGATCTGCAGCGCGCGCGTACCGAGCATCGAGCCCGCCGCGCCCACCGACTCGTAGTCGAGCGGGGTGTCCAGGTGGTCGGCGGTGAAGATCGGCGTGGAGGAGCCGCCGGGGGTCCAGAACTTGAGCTCGTGCCCGGCCCGGACGCCGCCCGAGAGGTCCAGCAGCTCGCGCAGCGTGATGCCCAGCGGCGCCTCGTACTGGCCGGGCGTGGTGACGTGCCCGGACAGGGAGAACAGGCCGTGCCCCTGCGACTTCTCGGTGCCCATGGAGGAGAACCAGTCGGCTCCCTTCGCGATGATCGCGGGGACCGACGCGATGGACTCCACGTTGTTCACCACGGTGGGCCGCGCGTACAGGCCGGCCACGGCGGGGAACGGCGGCTTGAGCCGCGGCTGGCCGCGCAGGCCCTCCAGCGAGTCGAGCAGCGCCGTCTCCTCGCCGCAGATGTAGGCGCCGGCCCCGGCGTGCACCGTGACGTCCAGGTCGAAGCCCGAGCCCTGGATGTTCTTGCCCAGGTAGCCCGCCTTGTACGCCTCCTCGACGGCGTTCAGCAGCCGCCGGTAGACGTGCAGCACCTCGCCGCGGACGTAGATGAACGCGTGGTCGCAGCCGATCGCGAAGCTCGTGATCGCCACGCCCTCGATGAGGTGCTGCGGGCTGGCGAGCATGAGCGGGATGTCCTTGCAGGTGCCCGGCTCGGACTCGTCCGCGTTGACGACCAGGTACCGCGGGCCGCCGTCGGGCGGGGGCAGGAAGCCCCACTTCATGCCCGTGGGGAAGCCCGCGCCGCCACGGCCGCGCAGCCCGGAGTCCTTGACGGCCTGGACCAGGGCGCCGGGCTCCATCGTCAGGGCCTTCTTGAGGCCGGCGTAGCCGCCGTTGCGCTCGTACGTGGCCAGCCGCCAGGAGCGGTCCTTGTCCCAGGTGTCGGTCAGTACCGGTGTCAGGCTCACTTCGCGTCCTCCCCGGGCTTCTTGTCCTTGCCGACCTCGGTGTCGGACGGCGTGGCGGGCTTGCGCTCCGCGCTCGACCCCGGGGTGCCGACCGGCGGGCTGGTCTGCCCCGCCGGGACGTCCGCCCCGCCGTCGGCCGCCGGGGCGTCCGGCGCCGTCCAGCCACGCTCGCGGGCGACCTTGAGCCCCGCGAGCGTCGGGGCGCCCGCGCCCACGCCCTCGTCGGCGCGACCGTCGGGGAACCCGGCCAGGACCCGGCTCATCTGCTTGAACGAGCACACGGACGCGGCACCGCGGGTGGGCACCACGTCCTCGCCCAGGATCAGCTTGTCCGCGAGCGCCGTCGCCGTCTCGGGCGTCTGGTTGTCGAAGAACTCCCAGTTGACCATCACGACGGGCGCGTAGTCGCAGGCGGCGTTGCACTCGACGCGCTCCAGCGTGATCGCGCCGTCGGGCGTGGTCTCGTCGTGGCCCACGCCGAGGTGCTCGCTGAGCTCGTCGAAGATGGCGTCGCCGCCCATGACCGCGCACAGGGTGTTGGTGCACACGCCCACGGTGTAGGTGCCGTTGGGGTGGCGCTTGTACTGGGTGTAGAAGGTCGCGACGGCGGAGACCTCGGCGGCGGTGATGCCGAGCATCTCGGCGCAGAACAGGATGCCGTCGCGGCTCACGTACCCGTCGACGGACTGCACCAGGTGCAGCATCGGCAGCAGGCCGGACCGGGGGTCCGGGTAGCGGGCCATGATCTGCGTCGCGTCGGCGGTCAGGCCCGCCAGGGTGTCGGCGTCGTAGCGCGTCTTCGTCGTGGGCGTCTCCACGGGCTCGGCCGTCATCGGTCCACACCTCCCAGCACGGGGTCCAGGGACGCGACGGCGACGACGACGTCGGCCACCTGGCCGCCCTCGCACATCACCGACGTGGCCTGGAGGTTGTTGAACGAGGGGTCGCGGAAGTGCGCGCGGTAGGGGCGGGTGCCGCCGTCGGACACGACGTGCACGCCGAGCTCGCCGCGCGGGTGCTCCACGGTCTGCCAGGCCTGGCCGACGGGGACGCGGAAGCCCTCGGTGACCAGCTTGAAGTGGTGGATCAGGGCCTCCATGGAGGTGCCCATGATCTTCTTGATGTGCTCCAGCGAGTTGCCCTGGCCGTCGCCGCCGACGGCGAGCTGGGCGGGCCAGGCGATCTTCTTGTCGGCCACCATGACGGGCTCGCCCTCGGTACGGTCGAGCCGCTCCAGGGCCTGCTCGATGATCTTCAGCGACTGGTAGCACTCCTCGATGCGGAGCACCACGCGGTCGTAGCAGTCGGCGCCCTTCGAGGTGGGCACGTCGAAGTCGTAGGTCTCGTAGCCGCAGTACGGGTTGTCCTTGCGGACGTCGTACGGCAGGCCCGTGGACCGCAGCACCGGGCCGGTCACGGCGAGCGCCATGCACCCGGACAGGTTGAGCACGCCGACGTCGGTCAGGCGCGCCTTGAAGATGGGGTTGGCGAGCATGAGGTCGGTGAGCTGCTTGAGGTAGCCGCGCACCTTCTTGAGGGCCTCGCGCGCCTGGGTGGTGAAGCCCTCCGGGGTGTCCACGGCCACGCCGCCGGGGCGGATGTACGCGTGGTTCATGCGCAGGCCGGTGACGGCCTCGAACAGGCGCAGGATCTCCTCGCGGGCGGTGAAGCCGATGGTCATCACGGTGGTGGCGCCCATCTCGTTGCCGCCGGTGCCGACGCAGACCAGGTGGGAGGAGATGCGGTTCAGCTCCATCATGAGCACCCGGATCACCGACGCGCGCTCGGGCACGTCGTCGGTGATGCCCAGCAGCTTCTCCACGGCGAGGCAGTAGGCGGCCTCCTGGAACAGGGGTGCCACGTAGTCCATGCGGGTGCAGAACGTGGTGCCCTGCGTCCACGTCCGGAACTCCATGTTCTTCTCGATGCCCGTGTGCAGGTAGCCGATACCGGCCCGGGCCTCGGTGACGGTCTCGCCGTCGATCTCCAGCATCAGGCGCAGCACGCCGTGCGTGGACGGGTGCTGGGGACCCATGTTGACGACGATCCGCTCCTCGCCGATCGCCTCGCGCGCGATGTCGTCCCAGTCGCCGTCGCCGTAGGCCTCGAAGGCGCGCACGGTGGAGGACATGTCCTCGTTCCCGGCGGGCCGGGTGGCGTGGGGGGTCGCAGTGGGAGCGCTCATGAATAGCTCCTCCTCGTGTCCGGCGGGGGCACCGTGGCGCCCTTGTACTCGACGGGGATGCCGCCGAGCGGGTAGTCCTTGCGCTGCGGGTGGCCGTCCCAGTCGTCCGGCATCTCGATGCGGGTCAGGGCGGGGTGGCCGTCGAAGACGATCCCGAAGAAGTCGTACGTCTCGCGCTCGTGCCAGTCGTTGGCCGGGTACACCGACGTGGTCGACGGGATGTGCGGGTCCTCGTCCGGGGCCGCGACCTCCAGGCGGAGCCGGCGCGAGTGGGTGATCGAGGCGAGGTGGTACACGGCGTGCAGCTCACGGCCGGCGTCGTGCGGGTAGTGCACGCCGCTCACGCCGAGGGACAGCTCGAACCGCAGGTCCTGGTCGTCGCGCAGCGCCTGGCACACGGCCACGAGGTGCTCGCGGGCGACGTCGATGGTCAGCTCCGCCTGCGGTGCGTCGGCGCTCGCGGCGCCGTGCAGGTCGACGACCACCTTCTCGACCGCCTGGTCGAAGGTGGGACCGCCGGTCCGCGCGGCGTCGTCCAGCACCTCGGCCAGGACGTCGACCACCTGGTCGAACCAGCTCCCGTACGGCCGGGGCGACGCGGCGGGCATCGCGACGGGGGTGACCAGGCCGCCGTAGCCCGACGTGTCGCCCGAGCCGTGGGCGCCGAACATGCCCTTCCTGACCTCGACCACCTCGAAGGTGGCCGCGCCCTCCGGGGGCGTCAGGGCCGAGCCCTGGTCGCCGCCCGGCGTGACGTCGCTCATCGCAGCAGGCCCTTCATCTCGAAGGTCGGCGTGGCCTCCATCGCGGCCGCCTCGGCGGCGCGTGCGGCCTCGACCCGGTTCACGCCCAGCGGCGCGTTCTGGATGTGGTCGTGCAGCCCGAGGATCGCGTTGATCAGCATCTCCGGGCGCGGCGGGCAGCCGGGCAGGTAGATGTCGACCGGGACCACGTGGTCCACGCCCTGCACGATCGCGTAGTTGTTGAACATCCCGCCCGACGACGCGCACACGCCCATGGAGAGCACCCACTTGGGCTCGCTCATCTGGTCGTACACCTGGCGCACCACCGGGGCCATCTTCTGGCTCACGCGGCCCGCCACGATCATCAGGTCCGCCTGGCGCGGCGAGGCGCGGAACACCTCCATGCCGAACCGCGACAGGTCGAACCGCGACGCACCGGCGGCCATCATCTCGATGGCGCAGCAGGCCAGCCCGAACGTCACCGGCCACACCGAGGCCTTGCGCAGGTACCCCGCGAGGTCCTCGATCGTCGTCAGCAGGAACCCTGACGGCGCTTCCTCGACACCCATGTCCCCTCCTTAGCTGCCGGGCCCCGCCCGGCGTCGCCGCGTGGCGCCCCGGGGCGCCACGCGTGAAGTCGCTGTCTCAGACCCAGTCGAAGCCGCCGCGGCGCCACTCGTAGACGAACGGCACGGTGATCAGCGCCAGGAACGCCAGCATCGCCACCAGCCCGAACGTCGCGAGCGTCGTGAAGTCCACGGCCCACGGGTAGAGGAAGACGACCTCGATGTCGAAGACGATGAATGTCATCGCCACCAGGTAGTACTTGATCGGCAGGCGCCCGCCGCCCACCGCGTGCGGCGTCGGCTCGATGCCGCACTCGTACGAGTCGAGCTTGGCGCGGTTGTACCGCTTGGGGCCGATGATCGCGCTCGCGGCCACGCCGCCGAGCGCCAGGACGGCCCCGATCGCCATGAGGATCAGGACGGGTACGTAGGGGTTCATGCTGTGCCCTTCATGAACGGCTTGCCCTTCGTGGACGTGATGCTCATGCGCTCGGGACCACCCTGGTCAGCCCCGCGATGACGCGGTCGACCCAGTCGCCGCCGTGCGGCTCGTAGCAGTCGGACAGGAGCTTGAGCGTGAACTGCATGACGACCTTGCGCGGCAGGCCGTACCGGACGCAGGTCCGCATGATCTCGGGGTGCTCGATGAGCCGCACGAACCAGCGGCCCAGCGTGTAGTACCCGCCGAGGTCGTCGCGCATGCGCTCGCCGTACGTGGCGAGCGTGGCCTCGCGGGCCGCGTCGGTGCTCTTGTGCCGGGCCTGGCTGATCGCCTCGGCCGCGACGCGTCCCGCCTGCAGCCCGTACGCGATGCCCTCGCCGTTGAACGGGCTGACCATGCCGGCGGAGTCGCCGGCCAGCAGCACGCCGTCGGCGTACAGGGGGCCACGGTTGAAGCCCATGGGCAGGGCCGCGCCGCGGATCGGGCCGCGCTCGGGCTCGTGCACCAGGTCCCAGCCCTCCGGCGCGCTCTTGGCGAGCCAGGTCTCCATGAGACGCCGGTAGTCGATGCCCGCCGCGGACTGTCGGGCGGGCGTGGACGCCACGCTGCCCAGGCCCACGTTCACCGTGCCGTCGCCGAGCGGGAAGATCCACCCGTAGCCGGGCAGCAGGTCGCTCTTGCCGGGCTCCCCGTCCCAGAGCTCCAGGTGCGACTCCATGAAGGGGTCGTCGTGGCGCGGTGTGCGGTAGTAGGCGCGGACGGCGGTGCCCATGGGGCGGTCGTCGCGACGCTCCCGGCCGATGCCGAGCGCGAAGCGGGAGCTCACGCCGTCGGCCGCCACCACGACCGGGGCGCGGAACTCCTTGACGGGGCCCTCGGCACGCCCGCGGGCGTCGAGCGGCTGCGCCGTGACACCGACCACGCGGCCTGCGTCGTCCCGCACCGGGCCGGTGACCTTGGTGCGCTCCAGCAGCTTGGCGCCGCTCGCCTGCGCGTGCTGCGCGAGGGTGTGGTCCAGCGTCATCCGGGCGCGGGCCATGCCGTAGCCCGGGTAGGTCGTGAGGGCGGGCCAGTCCAGCTCGTAGGACCGGCCGCCGCCGTGGACGCGCAGGCCGCGGTTGCGGATCCAGCCGTCCTCCTCGCGGGTCGGCACGCCCATCCGGACCAGCTCCGCCACGGCGCGCGGCGTCAGGCCGTCGCCGCAGATCTTGTCGCGGGGAAACTCACCCTTTTCCAGCAGCAGCACGTCGAGACCCGCGGCCGCGCACCAGTGCGCGGTGGACGAGCCGGCCGGGCCGGCGCCCACCACGATGACGTCCGCGTCGTCGCGTCTCTCTCTTCGCACGTTCACCCCCGTTGGGAACCCGCTGCTGGCCGTTGCTGACCTCGCTGTGCGGGGCTCTTCCGGACTTGACGACAAGTCCTTGTGAACCCTGTCACAACACCGACACCCTAGCCACACTTAGGGGGGATTGTGTAGGAAGGTTCCCCTTACTTGAGGAGGCCCCCCAAGGCTCCTCCGCGGGCGCAGGCCCGGCACAGCACAGCGAGGTCGTGACTTTGCCTCGAGGTCGGCACAGTGCTGTGCCGACCTCGAGGCAAAGTCACGACCTCGCCGAGCCGCGCTGCCGCGCCGTCAGGCCGCGCGGACCGCCCGGTGGAGGGCCACGATGCCGCCCGACACGTTGCGGTAGGCGGCGTGCTCCCACCCGGCCTCCAGCATGAGCTTCGCCAGGCCGACCTGGTCGTGCCAGCCCCGGATGGACTCCGCCAGGTAGTCGTAGGACCCCTTGTCCCGGGTCACGGCGTTCGCCACCAGCGGCAGCGCGCGCATCAGGTACTCCTGGTAGACCTTGCGGAACGGCGCCCAGGTGGGGGTGGAGAACTCGCAGATCACGATGCGGCCGCCCGGCCGCACCACGCGCCGCATCTCCTTCAGCGCGGCGCTCGTGTCCACGACGTTGCGCAGGCCGAAGCTGATCGTCACGGCGTCGAACGACTCGTCGGCGAAGGGCAGCCGGGTGGCGTCCCCCGCGACGAACGGCAGGTCGGGGCGGCGCCGCTTGCCCACCTGCAGCATGCCGATCGAGAAGTCGGACGGGACCACGAAGGCGCCGTCGGCCGCGAACGGCTCGCTGCTGGTGCCCGTGCCGGCGGCGAGGTCGAGCACGCGCTCGCCCGGCATCGCGGCGACGGCCTCGACCGTGAGGCGGCGCCAGCGCCGGTCCTGGCCCAGTGAGATCAGGTCGTTGGTCAGGTCGTAGCGGGCGGCGATCCCGTCGAACATCGACGCGACCTCGGCCGGCTTCTTCTCCAGGCTTGCGCGGGACATGCCGCCATCGTCCCACGCCCGAGGGCCAGGCCACGGCCGGCGGGCGCGCCAGGGAGGTGCCGGGTCCGGCGGCGAGCGGCCCCGCTGTGACCTCGGCGACCAAGCACCCTGGCGCCTCCCGGCCGCGCTTATCCTGAGCCTGATGATCGCTTCACCTTCCGGCGGCGCGCCCGGCGTGCCCGGCGCGTCCACCGCCCCGTACGACGTCTGGGTGACCGAGGCGCCGCTCCCGTCCGACGACGCGCCCCGGGGTGCGCCCGACGGCCCGCAGCTCGTGGTCCGCACCGTCGCGATCGACGACCTCGCCGACGGCGCCACCGCGCTGATCGACCGGCTCCCGGACACCAACGCGCTGGCCTGGGTGCGGCACGGCGACGGCCTGGTGGGCTGGGGCGAGGCGCTGCGGTTCGAGACGTTCGGCCCGGGCCGGTTCGCCGACGCCGACGACAAGTGGCGCACGGTGCTCGACCGCGCCCTGGTGCACGACGACGTGGCGCTGCCCGGCAGCGGGCTGGTCGCGTTCGGCAGCTTCGCGTTCGACGACGTCTCGCCCGGTGACGAGGAGGACGCAGCGCGGGCGAGCGGGGTGCTGATCGTGCCGCGCGTCGTCGTCGGACGGCGGGGCGAGCGGTCGTGGCTCACTACGATCTCGCTGGTGGGCGACCGGTCGGCCCCCGTGGGCGAGGACCTGCTGTCCGCCTATCCGCGGCAGCCCGTGACCGAGCCCGGACGGGTCGCCCTGGCCGACGGCGCGGTGGGTGCCGAGGACTGGCCGGCCGTGGTGGCCGAGGGCATCGCCCGGATCCAGGCGGGCGAGCTGGAGAAGGTGGTGCTCGCCCGCGACGTCGTCGCCACCGCCGAGCAGCCGATCGACACCCGGCACCTGCTGGGCCGTCTCACGACGGCGTACGAGGCGTGCTGGACGTTCAGCGTGGACGGCATGGTGGGCGCGACGCCGGAGCTCCTGGTCCGCAGCGAGAAGGGCCTGGTCGCCTCGCGCGTGCTGGCGGGCACCATCCGCCGCGAGCACGCCGAGGCGTCGTCGGCCGCGGACACCGGCGCCGACGACGGGACGGCGGACGACGCCGACCTGCTGCGCGCCGCCCAGCTCGCCCGGTCCTCGAAGGACCTGGAGGAGCACGAGTTCGCCGTCCGGTCGGTGGCGGCCGCGCTGGAGCCCTTCTGCTCGTCCATGAACGTGCCCGAGGCGCCGTTCGTGCTGCACCTGCCGAACGTGATGCACCTGGCGACCGACGTGACGGGCGTGCTCACCGACCAGGGGGCGGCGTCGGCCCGGCGTCCGCCGTCGTCCCTGTCGCTCGCCGCGGCGCTGCACCCGAGCGCCGCCGTCTGCGGCACGCCGACCACGGCCGCACGCGACCTGATCCGGGAGATCGAAGGCCTGGACCGCGCACGCTACGCCGGCCCGGTGGGCTGGGTGGGCGCCGACGGCGACGGCGAGTGGGGCATCGCCCTGCGCTCGGCCGAGATCTCGGCCAAGGACCGCCACCACATCCGCCTCTTCGCGGGCTGCGGCATCGTGGCGGCCTCGGACCCCGCCGCGGAGCTGGCGGAGTCGGAGGCCAAGCTGGACCCGATGCGCTACGCCCTCGGCACCCGTTGAGTGCGGGACATTCGCCCTTCTGGCACACGAAGAGGGGCGAATATCCCGCACTCAACGGGTGATCAGGGGGTGCCGGCCGTGGGGCCCTTGCCGATCGGGTCCGTGGGGTCGCCCCAGACCTGCTCGCGGAAGTGGTCCCAGACCTGGATGTCGGAGGTGGCACCCAGGAAGCCCATGCGCGCGTCGGTGGCCGTGAGCAGGAGCTCGATGAGCGAGGCACCCTCCAGCACCTTGGTCGCGACCTCCAGGAGGTCCTGACCGTCGGGCAGGTTCGCGTGGATCGACGACACGTACATGTGGGCGTCGCCCTCCAGCGAGACGAAGTTCGCCCGGGTGTCCGTGCCCGCCACGGTGCCGTGGTCGTAGGCGTACGACTTGAGCCAGAACCCGTCGACGACGACCTTGTCCGCCGAGATCTTGATCGCGTCCCTGCGGCCGCCACCGTCACCCTTGACCGGCACGTTCGCCAGGCCGATGCCGTTGATGCCCGTGAGCGGGATCGTCAGGTCCCGGCTCTCCAGGTCGGCGGGCAGCGAGAAGACGTTGCCGTCCTCGCGGGCCCCGCACTGACCCGGCAGGGCCACGTTGAGGTCGTACTTTCCGCCGAAGCTGACCTTGACGCACGTGCCGAGCTCGGTCTGCAGCGCCTCCTCGATCGTCTCCTGCGGGTCGATCTCACCGCACGGGTCGGACGGCGCGACGTCCGCCTCCTCGGGCGGCACCTCCCCGTCCTGCGTGGGTTCCTGGCACTCGGACGTGTCCTCGCCCGTGGCGGCGTCACCCCGGCCCGTGCCCGCGCCGGTCGTGTCCCCGGTGTCGCCGGCCGAGCTCGCGCCGTCACCGCCGTCACCGCCGGTGCCGCCAGAGTCGCCGGTCCCGTCCGGGTCGCCCGCGGAGCCGTCGCCCGGCTCCTCGGTCCCGCCGGTCCCCTCCCCCGGGTCGGCGGTCTCGCCCGTCCCCGGGTCGGTCGCGCCGGCCGACGGCGACGGCGAGGCCGACGGATCCGCCGTCCCCTCGTCGTCACAGGCGCCGAAGACGACGCACCAGAACGAGTCGTCCGACCGGGTCGTGGCGTCGGCGTCGGAGGCGGACGCGGGCACGCTCGTACCGGCGAGAGCCAGCGCTCCGGCCACCACGACCGCCGCCGACTTCTGGGACAGCGCCCGCAGCGCGCCGCTGAGCGACTCCACCTTGGGGATCGCCTCGGTCTCGCCGGCCGCCGTGGCGTCGCGCGACGCGCCGTCCCGCGACCCGTCGGCCGCCGAGCCTCCGCCCGGCGACGTCTCCTGCGGCGCCGGGTCGACGTCGCTGTCGGCGCCGTCCGACGTCCCCGCTCCGGGCTCGCCGGCGCTGCCGGACCGCGGCTCGCCGGCGCTGCCAGGTCGCGGCTCGCCGGCGCTGCCGGACCGCGGCTCGTCGGCGGGCGTCGCGCCGCTCGCGTCCGCGCCGGACGCCGGATCGTCGTCCCGCGTCGCGCCGCTCGCCGTCTCGCCGGCCTCCCGGTCACCCTCCGCCGCCTGCGGCGTCGGAGCCCACGAGACCACGATGACGCCGCCGACCACGCCGAGCAGGAACCCGACGACCCAGCCGCCGAGGTTCACGCCCGCGATCGAGTAGACGGAGATCGCGAGCGCGATCACGCCGTAGAAGATCCGGTGCACCGGCTGCGCGATCGAGAGGATCCCGAGCAGCGTCAGTGCCAGCGGCAGGATCGTCGCCTGCGCGCCCTCCACGCCGAACCGCAGCACGATGTTCATGCCGAACTGGTCCAGCTTGATCGGGCCGGACAGGAGCATCTCCAGGCCCGCGAGCGCTACCAGCACACCCCCGACGAACGGCCGCTGCCGGCGCCAGGGACGGAAGTCCCTGCGCCAGCCCGCGAGCCTCGCGCGAAGTCCGGGGCGGCCGGCGGGCGCCTGGCCGTCCGGACTCAGAAGCACTCGGTGCCGTCCGTGATCTTGAGGCTGAGGTCCGTGAGCTGGAAGACGGCGGCCTGCGTGCTCCAGGAGACCTGCTCCAGGTTGGAGATGTCGACCGAGTCGGAGTCCATGGCGAAGTCGCCGGCGTCGCCCTTCTTGGCCGTGTTCACGGTCGAGGCGTCCACGCCGATGCGGATGTTCTTGAAGATCGCGGTGCCCGACAGGTCGTTCATGCCGATCTGCAGGTCGGTGGCCTTCGCGGGCTCGTCACCGGTGCCGGCGGAGATCAGCAGGCCGACCTTGCCGAGCGGCGTGTCCTGCACGACGGACTGGCACAGGTTGTAGAGCTGCGCGTCCTTGATGTTGGCGATGGCGGCCGGGTGCTGGGTACCGTCCGACGCCGTGGCCACGCCCGCGTACTGCGAGAAGCCGGTGCCGGCGAGCTGGTCGGCGCCGATCTTGAACTGGCTGCCGGAGATGGCGAACGAGACGGGCACGGCGCCCTGGGCGACCCCGCCCAGCAGGACGCTGGCGGCGATGGTGACCGGAATGACTGCGAGAGCCACGCGACCCTTGCGCGACCCCGTGAGCTTGCTGAGCTTCATTGGTGTTCCCCTCGATCCCAATGTGAGCGACCGCATCGTCGCTCCGCGGCGACGTTAGCGCGATTACTGAGTCACCGTCAATTGACCCCCCGACGGCGGCGCAAAGCATGCCCGATATGCTCGACGCATGGCAACAGCCCGACGCACGCGCCTGCGCCCGGAGGAACGTCGTAACCAGCTCGTGGCCCTCGGGGTCGCCACCCTCGCGGACCGCCCCCTGGCCGAGGTGACCGTCGAGGAGATCGCCGCCGAAGCCGGTGTCTCGACGGGTCTCGTCTACTACTACTTCGGCTCGAAGAACGGCCTGCACCACGAGATCGTGCGCCGCGCCCGCGACTCGATGCTGCACGCGTCCGAACCGCTGCCCGAGCTGCCGCCGTCCGAACGCCTGGCCAGCACCCTGACCAGGCTCGTCGCCTACGTGCGGGAGCACGGGCCCACGTTCTACTCGCTCGTGCGAGGCGCGGCCAGCGGTGACGAGGAGGTGCGCGCCGTCATCGAGGACGCGCGGCGCGAGCAGACCGAGCGCGCTCTCGCCGTGCTCCTGGAGCTGGGCGTGCCGGACACCGAGCTGCTGCGCATCGCCGTCCGCTCCTGGGTCGCGCTGGCCGAGCAGGCGCTCGTCGACGGCGGCATCAACTCCGACCTCGCCGCCGAGGAGCTCGTCGGCTACCTGGAGCGCAGCCTGGGCGGCGTCGTCGCCGCCGTCGTGCCGGGGGCCGCGGAGGCCCTGTTCGGCTCGCCCGCCCTCCCCTGACACCCCGCCGTCAGAGCGCCTTGACCATCAGGAGGCAGGGGTCCCCGGCCCAGAGGTCGGGGAACTCCTCCACCGGGTGGAAGCCGCACGCGGCGTAGAAGGCGCGGGTCTGGTCGAAACCCGGGTCGGACGCCGACGGCCCGAGCGTCTTCACGCTCAGCAGCCGCACCCCCTGGGCGCGCAGGTCGTCCTCGACCCGTTCCAGCAGGGTGCGCCCGATGCCCGAGCGATGATGCTTGCGCCGCACGGCGAGCAGGTGCACCTCGGCCGACGTGGGGTAGCGCTGGTCGAGCAGCAGCACCCCGAGCACGTCGGCCGTGGGGACGGCACCGCCGTCGGCCCCGAGGTGCGCCGGACCTGGCCC
The DNA here is from genome assembly GCF_049532985.1 of Promicromonospora sp. MS192. GTDB lineage: Bacteria > Actinomycetota > Actinomycetes > Actinomycetales > Cellulomonadaceae > Promicromonospora. Next base: position 4,269,895 of record NZ_CP186693.1, read on the forward strand.
GGCCTCTCGCGCCCGGGCAGGGTCCGGACCGCCGGACGCCGCCCACGCCGGCTCCGCCTCGGGCGCGGCGACCGCCACGTAGTTGGGGAAGCGGGCGGCCGCCTCGACGTACTCGTGCGTGAACCGGTCGATGCCGAACCACTCGGGCAGCTCTTCGAGGATGTCGTGTGCGGCATCCGCCCGTCCCAGGGTCCTGACCACGGTGTACGTCCCAGACACGCGGACCAACTTAGACCGGCCCGGCAAGGTTCACCCGCTGAACGCGAATACGCACCGAACCCCCAGGTCACACGGGGTGTCCTGGGGGTTCGGTGCGGCCGGGCTCAGCCCTGGTTGTCGAAGAACTCCTGGAGCCAGTCGGGGATGTTGTTCGGGTTGCTCTGGTCCGATCCGGAGCCGCCCTGGCCCGGCACCTGACCCTGCGAACCCTGGTCCGGCGCGGCGGCGGACTCCTCCTTCACGGCGAGCGTCACGGTGACCTCCTCGGTGCTGCCGTCGCGCACGACGGTCAGGACCGCCTTGTCGCCGGCGTCCTTCTCCCGCACGAACGCCGTGAGCGACGCCGAACCGTTGACGGGGTCGCCGTCGATCGCGACGATCACGTCACCCTGCTGGATGCCCGCGTCGCCGGCCGGCGAGTCGGCGACGACGTCCTGGACACCCGCACCACGGCGCGTGACGCCGTCGGCCGTGGCCTCCGCGTCGGAGAGGGTGACGCCGAGGAACGCGTGCTCCGCGGTGCCGTCCTCCTTGAGCTGGTCGCCGATCTGGGAGGCCAGGTTCGCCGGGATGGCGAAGCCGAGGCCGATCGAGCCCGAGCTGTTCGAGGAGCCCGACAGGGTCGCGATCGACGACGTGATGCCGATGACCTCACCGGACGCGTTGAACAGCGGGCCACCGGAGTTGCCCGGGTTCACCGCGGCGTCGATCTGGATCGCGTTCGTCACGACCTGGTCGGACCCGTCCTCGGCGCTGGCCGTGACCGGGCGGTCGAGGGCGGACACGATGCCGGTCGTGGCCGTGTTCGCCAGGCCCAGCGGGTTGCCGAGCGCCATGACGGGCTCGCCCACGGCCACGTCGTCGGAGTCGGCGAAGGTGGCCGGCTCGAGGTCCGACGGCGGGTCGGAGAGCTGGACGACCGCGAGGTCGGTCGTCGGGTCGGTGCCGACGATGTCGGCCTCGTACACGCGGCCGTCGCTCAGCGTCACCTGCACCGTCGTCGCGCCGGACACCACGTGGTTGTTGGTCAGCACGTGCCCCTCGGAGTCCAGCACGACGCCGGAGCCCTCGGCCCCGCCCGACTGGCTCTCCACCTGGATCGACACCACGGACTTCTGCACGGCCGACGTGACCTCGGTCCAGTTCGGGTTCTGCACGGTCGAGCTCTTGACCGGCACGTTCTCGCTGCTCGACTGCCCGACGTCGGCCAGGGAGGCCGCGTCCGAGCCGTCGCTGGTGATCGCGATGGCACCCGCCGTGCCGAGGCTGGCCAGCAGCGCCGCGGCCGCCGCGGCGCTGACCACCGGCACCCAGGTGCGGTTGCGCGCGGTCGGCTTCGGCTCGTCCGACGCCGTGGCCGGCAGGGCGTAGGGGTTGGTGTAGCCGGAGCCCGAACCACCGGCGGGGGCCGGGGCGGCGCCTACGGGGACCGAGGGCGGGGTAGTGGCCGGGGTGTGTGCGGCCGGGGTGTGTGCGGCCGGTGCGTGCGACGGCGGGGTCTGGTGGGCGGGCTGTTCGTGACCCGAGTGCTGGTGGGCGGGCTGCTGCGGGGCGGGCTGCTGCGGGGCGGGTGCCTGCGCGGCGGTCGGCTGGTGGGTTGCCGGCTGCTGGGCGGTCGGGTGCTGGGCGGTCGGGTGCTGGGCCGACGGCTGCTGGGCGGGGGCGCCGGTCACCGGAGCCGAGGCCGGCGCCGGAGCCGACGGCTGCTGCGCGCCGACCGCGGGCTGCACCACAGTGACGGGCTGCGCCGGGGCCGCGGGCTGTACGGGGGCCGACGGCTGCGCGGGCGCGCGCCCGGCGTTCGAGGACTGCTCAGGTGCCACGTCCGACGCGGGGCCCTGGGCCGGCGCCGGGTTCTGGACCGGGAGCTGCTGCGTGTGCTGGGCCGCGGGCAGCTGCTCGGTGGGCTGCGCCCCGGGCGCCTGCTGGTCCGGCCGCGGAGTGGTGCTGTTCTCGTCGTTCATCGGTGACCCTCCTTGAAGTCACCACTAGTTGACACCTCGATCCTTGTCCCACCCTTACGTGTACCTGTGAGTTCCCTGCACGCCCTCGACGCCGGCTGGAAGGACCGCCTGCCTCGGCACCTGAACATCCAGATCGGTCCCTTGCCCCCGCCGCCGAAGCCACTTCGGTCCGTTGCCGCGAGATCGGTCGATCGGGCGACCGATCTCGCGGCAACGGACCGAAGCAGCCAGGAAGAACACAGCAAGGGACCGAACCGCCGGGGCTGAGCCTCACCCCCGGGGCCTGAGCCACAGACGCGATCAAGCCGGTCGCACCGATCATGCCGTGTCAGGCCCTGTCAGCCCTGTCAGCCCTGTCAGCCGGTCCGCCCAGTCAGCCGGTCAGCCCGGTCAGCCGGTCAGCCGGTCAGCCGGTCAGCCCAGTCAGGCCGATCAGCCCAGTCAGGCCGATCAGGCCCGGTCAGCCCGGTCAGCCCGATCGGCCCGGTCAGCCCGATCGGCCCGGTCAGCTCGATCGGCCCGGCCAACCCAGCAGACCCCCGGCCAACCCAGCAAGCCCCGGCCAGCCCAGCCAACCCGGCCAACCCGGCCAACCCAGCAAGCCCGGCCAACCCAGCAAGCCCCAGCCAGCCCAGCCAGCCCAGCCCCCCAACCCAACCCAGTCAGCCCCGACCGCCACTCCCCGCCGCCTCCGTGATGCGCCGCACCAGGTCCCGGGTCTCCGCCAGCCGGTCCGCGCGAGACACCCGGACCTCGATCACCTGGACGCCGTGGCTCGGCGCCTGGAGCGCGTGCCGCAGGGTCGGCACGTCCTTGACGAGCTGGTGGTCCACCCCGTAGCCCGCGCAGAGCTGCGCCAGGTTGGCCCCGTGCGGCGTGCCGAACACGCGCTCGAAGGTGGCGCTCGCGGCGCTGCCGGTCGCGGCGAGCGCACCGTGCTCGAGGGTCGCGAAGATCGACCCGCCGTCGTCGTTGACCACGACGAGCTCCAGGTCCACGGGCGGTTCGTCGGGCCCGCGGAGCAGGCCGCCGACGTCGTGCAGGAACGTGAGGTCGCCCAGCAGCGCCCGCGTGCGCAGGCCTCGCCGTGCGGCGGCGAGGGCCACGCCCAGCGCCGTCGACACGGTGCCGTCGATGCCGGCGAGCCCCCGGTTGGCCAGCACGGCCGGGCCGGGACCGTCGAGGCCGAGCACGAGCTCCAGGTCGCGTACCGGGTTGGACGAGCCGACAACGAGCAGGTCGTCCGGGCCGAGCACCGCCGCGACGGCCCGGGCCACGGACAGCGCCGTCGGACCGCCGAGCACCGCGTCGTCGCAGGTCACCTCGTCCAGGACCCGGGCGGCACGGGCGCCGGCGTCGCGCCAGCGCTCCAGGAAGTCGCTCGGCGGCGCGCCCGTCTCCTCGAACCAGGGCGCCGCAAGGCCGGGCAGCACGACGGTGGCGTTGCGGGCGGCGTCGGGCCACGGACCGGCACCTGGCGCGACCACGGTGACCGTCACGCCCGCGCGGCCGAGGAGCCGCTGCACGGGCCGGGACAACGTGGGCCGGCCGAGGACGACCACCTGGTCGATGTCTCCCGCCAGGGCGTCGGACGTGAGCAGCGCGCGGTACCCCGCCACCGCGTTGGGGCCGCCCACCGCACCGGACGACGGCTCCGCGAACAGCGGCCAGCCCTGCGCCTCGGCGAGCCGGCGCGCCTGGGACCCCGCGCCGTCCCCGGCCACGACCACGGTGTGTGCCGGGTCGCCCAGCAGCGCGGGCGACCCGGCGTCCTGGAGCGCCGCGGGGATCACGAGCGGCGGGTCGGGCTTCGGGTAGCCCTCCTGAGCCGTGTCCCCGGGCAGTCCCGGCAGGGGGTCCGACGGCGCGAGCGGGTCCCGGAACGCCAGGTTCAGGTGCACCGGCCCGGGATGCCCCGACCGGAAGCCCAGGGCCGCGCTGACAGCGCGTGCCGTGACGTGCCGCAGGTCACGGAGCTCCGGTTCGCCCGCGGCCGACGGCGCCGGCACGTCCACGGCGAACCGCACCGCCGAGCCGAAGATGCCCACCTGGTCGGTCGTCTGCGACGCCCCTGTGCCGCGCAGCTCGTGCGGCCGGTCGGCGGTGAGGAGGATCAGGGGCAGACCGGTGTGGCTCGCCTCCAGCACGGCGGGGTGCAGATTGGCCACGGCCGTACCCGACGTCGTCACGACGGCGACCGGTGCACCCTCCGCACCCTTGGACAGGCCCAGCGCGAGGAACGCGGCGTCCCGCTCGTCGACCCGCACGTGCAGCGTGATGCGGCCGGTATCGGCTGCCTCGGCGACCGCGTAGGCCAGGGGGGCGCTGCGGGAGCCGGGGGCGAGCACGACGTCCTGCACACCCTGGCGGACCAGGGCGGCGACCAGTGCGCGGGCGGAGGCCACGGCGGGCGGGATGGTCATGCGTCCTCCAGGATGCGGGTCAGGCGGTGGTAGCGGGCGAGCCAGCGTTCCGCCGTCGGGCCGTCGGCGGGCGCGGCCGCGAGCGCCGACGGCGACGGCTCGGGGCGCCAGACGGGGAGCGCGCCGTCGACGGGGAGCAGGGGGTGGTCGACGACGTCGTGCACCAGGAGCTGCGACGTCGCGAGCCCGCAGGCGTAGGGCAGCTCGGGAAGGGCGGCGGCGAGCGCGACGCCGGCGGCGATGCCCACCGAGCTCTCCAGGGCGGACGAGACGACGACGGGCAGCCCGACCTGTTCGGCGAGGTCGAGGCAGGCACGGACGCCGCCGAGGGGCTGGACCTTGAGGACCACGATGTCGGCGGCCTCCTGGCGGACGACCCGCATCGGGTCGGAGGCGCGGCGGATCGACTCGTCGGCGGCGACGGGCACGTCCTGCTTGCGGCGCACCAGGGCCAGCTCGTCGACGTCGGCGCAGGGTTGTTCGACGTACTCCAGACCGCCGGCCGCACGGTCGATCTCGGAGAGGTGGGCGAGGGCCTCGTCGGGGGTCCAGGCGGCGTTGGCGTCGACGCGGATCGCGCCGTCGGGTCCGAGCGCCTCGCGGACCGCGGCGACCCGCTCCGCCTCGGCACTCACCGGTTCGAGGGTGCCGTCGGGGCCGCGCTGGGCGACCTTGACCTTGGCGGTGCGGCAGCCGCCAGACGCGAGCACGATCTCGCGCGCCCGCTCGGGGCCGACGGCGGGGACGGTCACGTTCACCGGGACGCTGTCGCGGACGGGCGCGGGCCAGCCGGTGAGGGCTGCCTCGTGCGCGGCGCGCAGCCAGGTGGCCGACTCCTCGTCGGCGTAGTCCCAGAACGGGGACAGCTCGCCCCACCCGGCGTCACCGCGCAGGAGCACGCCGTCGCGCACGTCGATCCCGCGGAACCGGGTGCGCAGGGGCGTGGACCAGACGAGGGGTTCACCGATCAGTGGCACGCCCCCAGGCTAACGACCTGGGCGGCTACATCGCCTCGGGCAGCACCTCGTCGTCCCGGTGTGCGCCGTAGAGCTCCGACTGGCGCCGCATCAGCTCGCGCATCGACACGTCCCGCCCCACCCCGTAGACGGTGCCGGGGAAGTCGAGCTCGCGCTGGATCGCCCAGATCTCCTCGTGCCGGTCCGGCGGCAGGATCTGCGCCGGGTCGCCCACGGCGACCCACCCGATCGGCACGGTCGCGCCGGGGGCCAGGACGGTGTTGACCTGCACCACGCCGTTGATCCGGACCTCCGCACCCCTGCCGATGACGCTCCCGGGGAACAGCGAGGTACCGGTCGCGACGAACGCCTCGTCCTCGACGGTGCTGCCGTTGACGTGGGCGTGCGGGCCGACCATCACGGCGGACCCGATCCGGGCGGGATGCCCCAGCCGGCCCCGGACGAGCGCATTCTCCATCACGACGGTGTCCGCGCCGATGACGACGGCGCCGTCCTCGGCGGTCAGGACGGCACCGTGGAGGATCCTCGCCCCGGCGGCGACGCGGACGTCACCGACGAGGGTCGCCGACGGGGCGACGTAGGCGGAGGGGTCGATCGACGGTTCGAGACCGCGGTGGCGGATCAGCATGGGGTTCCTCTCGTCGTGCGGGTGTGGAAGATGGTACGTCCGTAAATCGAACGATAGAGTGCGTTTTATGAAACAAGGATCACCGCTGCTCCTGCCCTTGCTGCGCACCCGTGTCCAAGGAGACATTCTCGCTGCCGTCCTTCTGGATCCGGAGCACGAGCAGAGCCTCACCGACATCGCACGCCTCGTGGGCACCTCACGGGTCACGGTCCTGCGTGAGGTCGACCGTCTCGAGGCCGCAGGCCTCGCCTCCACCCGTCGCCTCGGCAACACCCGGCTTGCTCGCGCCCGGACGGACAATCTGGTCTACGCTCCTCTAGCAGAACTTCTGGCTGTGACCTTCGGGCCGCTGGCGGTGCTCCGCAGCCTTCTCACCGAGATCGACGGCATCGAGCACGCCTTCATCCACGGGTCATGGGCTGCGAGGTACAGCGAGCGCCCCGGGTCGGTCCCGGGAGACATCGACGTGCTGGTGATCGGCGAGCCCGATCGAGATCAGCTCGCCGACGTCGTGGAGGAGGCCGAGAAGAAACTCCGCCGGGAGGTCAACGTACGTCGTGTTTCCACCACTGCGTGGACTGACGACGAGGGTCCGTTCAAGCGGACGATCCTGAGTTCGCCGACCGTCGAGCTCGTCGAGAACGAAGGAGTATCACGTGGCAGGGACCACGACGGGGAGCCGCTGGCCGATCGGGGAGCCTGAGATCCAGAACCTCCTCGACGAGGGCGAGCTACAACTGGTCGCGCCGTCCGAGGAACACTCGGGGTTCCTGCTCGACCAGGCGGACGTCCACCTTGCCTCGGCCGCCAAGCTGGTGGACGACGATCCGTCGGGTGCTCTGGCCATGCTGTACGACGCCGCACGGAAAGCCATGACGGCGCCCCTGGCACGACAAGGGCTGCGCCTCCGGCGCCACGACTCCGAGTACCCAGGTGTCGAGACACCGACCATCACATCCGAAGAGGTAACTCTGGCCCTGGCCGACGCGCGCGAGATCGTCGACGCCATGAAGGTGTTCGTCCCCAACGTCGGCCCCTGGCGCTGAACCTGCCCGGCACCAGGCCGAACTAGGCTTGCGCACGTGAGCACCAGCACCGATCTCCCCCGTCAGGTCTCCGAGACGTTCGACCCGCAGCGCTGGCGCACGGTCGCCGGGTTCGAGGACCTGACCGACCTCACCTACCACCGGGGTGTGGACCGCAGCGGCCCCGAGCCGCGCGACCTGCCCGTGGTGCGCGTCGCGTTCGACCGGCCGGAGGTGCGCAACGCGTTCCGCCCGCACACCGTGGACGAGCTGTACCGGGTCATGGACCACGCCCGCATGACGTCCGACGTCGGCACCGTGCTGCTCACCGGCAACGGCCCCTCCCCCAAGGACGGGGGCTGGGCGTTCTGCAGCGGCGGCGACCAGCGCATCCGCGGGCGCGACGGCTACCGCTACGCCGACGGCGAGAACGCCGACTCGATCGACCCCGCCAAGGCCGGCCGCCTGCACATCCTGGAGGTGCAGCGCCTCATGCGGACCATGCCCAAGGTCGTGGTCGCGGTCGTGGACGGCTGGGCCGCCGGCGGCGGGCACTCCCTGCACGTGGTCGCCGACCTCACGGTCGCCTGCCGCCAGCACGGGAAGTTCAAGCAGACCGACGCCGACGTCGGCTCCTTCGACGCCGGCTACGGCTCCGCCTACTTCGCCCGCCAGCTCGGGCAGAAGCGGGCACGGGAGGTCTTCTTCCTGGCCCGCGAGTACTCCGCCGACGACGCCGAGCGCTGGGGTTCCGTCAACGAGGTCGCGGAGCACGACGACCTGGAGGGCCTGGCCCTGGAGTACGCGCGGATCATCGCCGGCAAGTCGCCGCAGGCCATCCGCATGCTCAAGTTCGCCTTCAACGCGGCCGACGACGGGATCGCCGGCCAGCAGGTGTTCGCCGGCGAGGCCACGCGGCTGGCGTACATGACGGACGAGGCGGTCGAGGGCAAGGAGGCGTTCCTGGAACGGCGGGAGCCGGACTGGTCGGGGTTCCCGTACTACTACTGACGGCGTGGCCGCCGACCCGGCAACCCCGGCTGCGACCGTCGCCTCACCCGTCGTCGTCCGCCACCCCGCCGTCCGGCCCCACCGGGACCGGCTCCGCGGCGAGCCGCACGTCCCGCGCGCCGAGCGCCCGCGCCAGCTCGTCCGGCCCGGCGAACAGCACCGCCCCCGGGTACGCAGCCAGTAAGCCTGCAAGCCGCTCCCGGCCCTCGGCGTCCAGGTCGCGATCGAGGTCGGCGACCAGGAGCAGCGGCGGCTCGCCGTAGATCGCGCGAGCCAGCGCGAGGCGGGCCCGCTCGTCGACGGTCAGCGGCTCCCCGCCGGCGCGCAGCACGGTGCGGGCACCGTCCGGGAACCGGCCGACGTCGAGACCGACCGCGGCGAAGACCGTGTCGGCCGTGGCGTCGTCCAGGTCGGGGCGGCGGTAGCGCAGCGCGCGTCGCAGGGTCCCCCGCTCGAACACGGCGCCCCGGGCCGCGAGCCCCACGAGCGCACGGCCGTCCGACGGCGCGACGGCACGGACGTTCCGTCCGTCCACCCAGAGCTCGTCGACGGCGCCGGCCGGCGGGAGGTCGAGGCCCGTCACGCGCCGCATCAGGCGCAACGGCGCCTCCGGGTCGTCGCCGGTCAGCCGGATCCGGTCGCCGGGGCCCGCCTGCAGCGGAGCGGAGACCGGCACGAGCCCGGGGACCACCAGGTGCACCCGGCCGGCCCCGTCCGCGCCGTCGGGTAGGTCGGCCGACGCCGCCGCGCTGCTCGCGCGCTCGTGCTCCGCGCGCCGCCGGGCGGCATCGGCGAGCGCCGGGCCGAGCACCGCGCGGGCGGCCAGGTACGTCTGGCGGTACTCGACGATGCGGCCGAGGTCGACGATCGGCGTCGACGCGAGCCCGGCCATGGCCATCGCGGCCACCGTGACGGCCGGGTCCAGGCCGCGCACCACGCCGACGGCGGCCACGGCGAGCGTCGCCAGCAGCGCCGCGACGGTTCCCCCGGCCCGGAGCGCCCCGACGGTCACCGAACGGTCCACGGCGCGGTCGACGACGTCGGCTGACGCGGAGTCGATGTGTCCCAGCTCCCGGCCGGCGCCGTGTGCGGCGATGATGCCCTGTGCGGCGCCGACGGTGTCCGCGATGCGGGTGGCCATGCGCCCGCGGGCCTGGCGCAGGCGCCGCGACTTCAGGTACGCCGTGCGGGCCCACGGCACCATGACGGCGGCCAGGACGGCGAGCGGGAGCAGGAAGCCGACGCCGAGGAACGGGTCGAGCACGGTGAGCCCGATCGCGGAGCCGGCGATCAGCGGGATGCCGGACATCAGCGGCGCCACGCCCTGCGACACCCAGTTCCGCACGCTCGCGAGGTCGTTGGTGGTGCGGGCCACGGTGATGCCGAGGTGGGTGCGACCGCCCGGCGTCAGCTCGGACTCGACCAGCTCGCGGCGCAGCTCGCGCACGTAGTCCTGGCCAAGCCGTTCCGCGGCGATACGTTCCTCGACGCGCAGCCCGCCGACGGCGACGGCCGTCGCCACGATGCTGACGACCGCCACGACGATCGGCCACGCGCTGCCCGGGCGGAGCTGCGTCAGCGCCCAGGCCCCGACCGCGCCGAGGGCGCCCTGCCCGAGCCCGAGGGCCACGAGCCCGGCCACCCAGGACCGTCGCGCGCCGACGAAGACCCGCGGCAGCGCGCCGGCCTCGGCACCAGGGGCCCTGCCGGACGACGTGCCAGGGGCCGTGCCAGGCTCCGTGCCAGAGGCCGTGCCAGACGCCATGTCGGGCGCCGTCTCAGGCACCGTCTCAGGCCCTGTGTCAGGCGACCGCATGACCGTCCCCGACCGCACCCAGCACCCCGGCTGCCGGCCGCACGCCCTCCGGGCCGAGTCCCGCCGCGGCGAGCGCGACCTCCGGCAGCCGCAGGTCGTAGGTGGGCACAACCTCGACGTCGAGCGCCGCCCGGGCCTCCGCCACCGCGAGCGGGGAGGCCGTGAGCACCCCGGACACCACCGACGGGGCGCAGCCGAGCGCGCGCAGCGCGGCGATCCCGCCGCTGGCGCCGAGCGCGTCCCCGGCGGCGAACACGACGCGGTCGACCACCGTGCGGAACGCGTCGTCGGTGAGCAGGCGGCGCGTGTCGCCCTGGTACACGCCGTCGGCGACCTCGACGAGCACGACGTTGGGCGCACCGTGCGCCGCGGGCTCGGCCAGCAGGCCGACCATGGTCGCGAAGACGTCGCGGACCTCCTCGAACGGCAGGCCGAACGTGCTGGGCCGGCCGAGGTCGGTGAAGTCGACCACCCGGTGGGCGCCCGCGTCGACGAAGTGGTTCGCGTCGTTGCCCGCGCCGGTGCCCGTGGCCTTGCCCGCGTGGACGGTGAGCCCTGCCGCGGCGAGCCCGTGGGCCAGGCAGGCCAGGGTGGTCGACTTGCCGGAGTTCATCGACGTGCCGACGACGGCGACCACCGGCACACCGGTCGCGGCGCCCCGCACGGCCGGGGCGGGGCGCACCGTGTGCGGGGCGAGGTCCGCGAGGTTGACCACCCCGTCCACCGTGGACAGCAGCCCGACCGGTTCGATCACCGTGGCGTCCTTGACGTCGGCGTGCTGGTCGATCACGCGGGAGGCGAGCCCGCCGGCCGCGGCGAGGTGGCACGGGCCCAGGTCCTCGGGCAAGAGTGCCAGGAACTGGTCGGCGGCGTAGCGCGAGCCGTAGGCCACCACGATCTCGTCGCCCTCGAACAGGATCTGGCGGCGGGAGACCGGGGACTCCAAGCGCCGGTGCTGGCCGATAGTCACGACGCGGGCCAGGACGACGTCGCCCGGCCGCGGCGCCCGCGCCGGGTCGCGGACCAGACCGAAGGCCGCCGGGTCCCGGTCGATCGCCGCCGCCACGAACCGCGTGGAGTAGGCCTTCTTCGCCCGCAGCAGCCGGGACGCGAGCGGCTCGGGGGCACGAGCCGGCACGTCGGCGGCATCCACCCGGAGCGGTACGGCGACGATGCGCGGCGCGTCGTCGCGCAGGGCCGGGGACGTGTCGAGAATGCTCATGGCAGCCACGCTTTCTGGTCGAGGACGGGTGGTGCGATGTCGTCACTCAACTGGACCGCCGTGAACAGGCGATGAGACCGGGATGAAAGGTCTCTCATGTGGCCCGGATCAGCGCGGTGACCAGGTCCCCGAGCCCGCCGGGACCAGCTCGATCCAGGTGTTTCCCGGGTCGAGCTCCGCCTCCTTGCCGTTCCGGGTCCGCAGCACGATCGGGGAGCCGTGGTCCTTCTTGGACCAGCGGACCGTGATGCTGTGGCCCATCGAGACCAGCGTGCCGAGGCCGCCGCTGCCGGCCAGCCGGTGCTCGGGCACGGGGGCGCCGGTGGGGTCCACGAAGTTCGTGTTGAACACCTCGGTGGACAGCACCAGGACGTTCCGCGCGGTGTGCCGCCTGCCGTCGGCGGCCACCGACGGCACCGAGCCCTCGCTGCGCAGGTAGCGCTCCCGCTCCGCGTCCCACGTCCAGACCGTGCGCTGAGCCGGGGACAGTCGCACGTCCACCGTCGGCGCCGGCTTCCCGGCCCGTGGGGCGGTGCCCTGGCCCAGCTTGCGCGCGTACCGGAACTGCGGGGGCGGCGGACTGGTCCGGCGGTCGTCGGCCTGCGCCGCGAACGTCGCCACGTTCCCGATCACGTTGTGCGGCGCGACCCGCGCGGGATCCCGGACGAAGCCGGGGTCGCCGTCGTCGTTGATGAGAGTCTGCGTGCCGTACCGCTGCACCGCCGCGATGAACGGGCCCTGGCCGCCGGAGAACGCCAGGATGCCGTCCAGCGGCGCCACGATCGCCGGGTCCATGGGCCGTACCGAGCGCACCGGCTCCACGACGGCGGGGAGCTTCGAGTGGTAGGTCGCCACGAACCGGGTGATGCCACCCTCCACGACCTCCTCCCACACGATGTCCGCTTCCGTGAGACCGCGCTGCGGCCGGGCCTGCACCGAGTTCTCGATCTTCACCGACACGGCCGGGCGGTCCGCCACCTTCTCCGTGGGTGCCCCGGTGAGCGGCCACACGACCGGCACGTCCGGCTCCGGCGGCCGGTCCCGGTCGCCGCGCACCGGGGCGTCGACCGTCGCGGTGGGCGTGGGCAGGGGCTCCTCGGGGGCGCCGAGGCCGCATCCCGCCAGCAGCAGCCCGACCACCAGCGCCGCACCCGTGGCCTGCGCGGCCGTCGTCCAGCGGGTCGTCATCGGCACTCCTTAGCGACCGTCCGCACCCGGGCCCGCCCCAGGTGTGGCGCACACCTTACAGATCCGGCGGCCGCCGCCCCGGGGCGGCGCGCTTACCCTCGTGAGGTGCCCTCGAACGACCCTCTGCCCGCTGCCTCGACCGCTGTCCCACCAGTGTCCGCCGCGCCGCCGGCCGACGCAGGCGCGGCGACGTCGCCGGCCGCCGTCGTGGACGCCGTCCGCGCCGCCCTCGAGGGCGGTCCGGCGTACGCGCCGCAACCCCGGGCCTCCGACGCCGCACCGCCGTCCGGCACCGCCCTGGTGCTGCGGACCTCCGGTTCCACGGGCGAGCCCCGCGAGGTCGCGCTGAGCGCGGCGGCGCTACGTGCCTCGGCGGAGGCGACCCACGAGCGGCTCGGCGGCCCCGGGCGGTGGCTGCTGGTGCTCCCGCCCACGCACGTGGCCGGGGTCCAGGTGGTCACCCGCTCCGTCGTGGCGGGCACCGAGGTCCGCGCCGGCACGTCCGACCACTTCACGCCGGCGGCCTTCGCGTCCCTGGCCCAGGAGTTCCTGGACACAGCGGATACGGCAGCCGGCGCCCGGGCCTACGTCTCGGTCGTGCCCACCCAGCTGCACCGGCTCGTGGCCGCGGCCGACGCCGGCGACGCGGCCGGCCTGCGGGCCCTCGCCCGGTTCGACGCCGTCCTCGTGGGCGGCGCCGCGACACCCGCGCCGCTCCTGGAGCGGGCCCGTGCCGCCGGCGTCCGCGTGGTCACCACCTACGGCATGTCCGAGACCAGCGGCGGCTGCGTCTACGACGGCGTCCCGCTCCCCGGCGTACGCGTCCGTCTGTCCGGCACGACACCGACCACCACCGGCGCGGGCCCGGAGGAGCACGCCGCGACGGGCGTGATCGAGCTGTCCGGCCCGGTGCTCGCCGAGGGCTACGTGGGCGACCCCGCTGCCACAGCCGCCGCCTTCCGCGCCGACCCCGACGGCACCCGCTGGTTCCGCACCTCCGACCTGGGCCGCCTCGACGACGGCCGGCTCACGGTCCTGGGGCGGGCCGACGACGTCGTGGTCACCGGCGGCGTCAACGTCGCCCCTGCGGCCGTCGAGGAGGCGATCGCGGAGCACCTGGCCGCCCAGGGCACACCGGGCGAGGTCTGCGTCGTCGGGGTGCCCGACGCCGAGTGGGGCCAGGCGGTGGTCGCGGTGATCGCCCGCACCGGACCGCCGGCCCGCCCCGGCGGCCTCGAGCTGGTCCCGTTCGGTGCGCCGCCGTCCGGCGGGGCCGCCCGGGAGTCCCGTACCGGCCCGGACGGCGCCCCGCCCGCGGCGGGCGAGGTGACCGACGGCGGCGGGCCGCTCGCCGGGCTGCGCGCCGCCGTCGGGCAGCGGCTCGGGGCGGCCGCCGCGCCGCGCCGGGCATACGTCACCGCGACCCTGCCCACGCGCGGGCCCGGCAAGATCGACCGGCGGGCCGTGCGCGACGCCGTCGTGCGGGCCGAGCGGGAACCCGTGCGACCATGACTTCGTTCCCCCGCCAGGACCGCGCACGCACCCGGTCCCGGTGCCACGGACCAGACATCCCCCACGAACGAAGGACACGCTGATGGCGACAGCCGCCGAGTGGATCTCCGGGGCGCGGCCCCGCACGCTGCCCGCGGCGGCGGCGCCCGTCATGGTGGGTACCGGCGCGGCGGCCCAGGTGGACGCCTCGGCATGGCTGCCCGCACTGCTCGCGCTCGGTGTGGCCCTCGCGCTGCAGGTCGGCGTCAACTACGCCAACGACTACTCCGACGGTGTGCGCGGCACCGACCTGGACCGCGTGGGCCCGATGCGGCTCACGGCCTCGGGCGCGGCGGCACCCGGCGCCGTGAAGCGGGCCGCGTTCGCCGCGTTCGGCGTGGCCGGTGTGCTCGGGCTGGCGCTCTGCGCGGTGTCCGGGCAGTGGTGGCTGCTCGCCGTGGGCGCGGTGTCCGTCGTCGCCGCCTGGTACTACACCGGCGGCAAGCAGCCGTACGGGTACCGGGGGCTGGGCGAGGTCGCGGTGTTCGTGTTCTTCGGGCTGGTGGCGGTGCTCGGCACCACCTACACGCAGGCGGGGATCATCACGTGGCCCGCGGTGCTCGGCGCCGTCGGGGTGGGCCTGATCGCCTGCGCGCTGCTCATGGTGAACAACCTGCGGGACATCCCCACCGACGTCCTGTCCGGCAAGCGCACCCTGGCGGTGCGCCTCGGCGACCACCGAGCCCGACGCGCCTACGTCACGATGATCTGGGTCCCGGTGCTGCTCGGCGTGGTGTGCGCCTTCTGGGCGCCGTGGTCGCTCGTGGTGGTGCTGCTGCTCGGCCCGGCGGCACTGCTGTCGGTCCCGGTGCTCGCCGGCGCCCGCGGCAAGCTGCTCGTGCCGGTGCTGGCCGGCACGGGCCTGTACGAGCTGGGCTACGGGCTGCTGCTCTGGTTCGGCCTGTCGGTCTGACCGGCCCCGGTCTCCCACGGGCCTGACCGGCCTCAGCGGTCGGTGCGGAGCTCCTCGTCGAGGCGCGCGTCCTCGTGGGCCGCGTCGACGTCGACCTTCGGTGCCGCGGCACGCTCGGCGGCGCGGCGCTCGGCACGGGCGGCGATCCAGCGGGTCGCGGCGTCCCGCGGCCCGGTGAGCGTCAGGTACGACACGGTCAGGGCGACCACCACGGCGACGATCGGGAGCAGCCAGCCCCGCAGCCCGGCCAGGTAGAGCCCGCCGAAGGCGACGCCGAACAGCGCGAGGCGGAGCAGGGTGTAGATCACGAGGGGCACCCACCCATGGTAGGCCGGGCGCGGGTCACACCTCGACGACGGCGGACCTCCGGGCCCGGAACAGGGCGAACGTCACGCTGCGGGCTGACCTATCGTTGCCGACCCGCCGTAGGCTGGGGGTATGCCACGCGTACTTCTGATCCTGGCCGTCGTCGGACTCGCGGTCTACGCCCTGGTCGATGTCTGGGGCTCCGAGGAGGACGAGCGCGGCGGCCTGCCCCGCTGGCTCTGGGTGCTGCTCATCGTGCTCCTGCCCCTGCTGGGGCCCATCTCGTGGATCGTGGTGCGGGTCTCCGCGCGCCGGTCGGGCGCGGGCCCGGCCTCGGGCCCCGGCGGCAGCCGCCCGACCCCGCCCCGCCCCGGGCCGCGCCGCCCGTCCGGTCCGGTGGCCCCGGACGACGACCCCGAGTTCCTCTGGCGCCTGGAGCAGGAGAAGCGCCGGCAGGAACGCGAGGCGCGGGGTCGCCAGGAGGCCAAGGACGACGACACCGAGAGCAGCTGACGCGCCGCAGGGCGCCCGGCACGGGAACGACAGACAGAGGGCGCCGATCCGGACCGGATCGGCGCCCTCTGTCGTCGGGCCCTCAGGACGCCGGGCTCACAGGCCCGAGTACGAGTGCTTGCCGTTGAAGATCAGGTTCACGCCCGTGAAGTTGAACAGCACGCACGCGTAGCCCGCCACGACGAACCAGGCCGCCCGGGTGCCGGACCAGCCGCGCGTCGTGCGCGCGTGCAGGTAGGCCGCGTAGACCACCCAGACGATGAAGCTCCAGACCTCCTTGGGGTCCCAGCCCCAGTAGCGTCCCCACGCGTCCTCGGCCCAGATGGCGCCGCCGATGAGCGTGAAGGTCCACAGCACGAAGGCCACCGAGTTCAGCCGGAACGAGAGCGACTCCAGCGCCACCGGCGTCGCGGTGTGGTCCAGCCAGCCCCAGCGGCGGCTGCCCAGCACCGGCGAGCCGTTGTCCCGGGCGTCGCGCAGGAGCTGGAGCGCCGACGTCACGAACGCCACCGTGAAGATGCCGGTCGCGACGATGGCGACGCCCACGTGGATGACGAGCCAGTACTTCTGCAGCGCGGGCTGCACGCCCATGGCCTCGACGAAGAACTTCTCCTGCGCCAGCACGAGGAACAGCACGCTCAGGCCGGTCACGAACGCGCCGAGGTAGCGCACGTCGCGCCGGGTGTTGACGCCCGCGAAGACGGCGACCGCCACGAAGGTGCCGACCAGCGCGAACTCGTACATGTTGGCCCACGGCGTCCGGCCGGCCGCGATGCCGCGCAGCACGATCGCGACGAGCAGCAGGGCGGCGGCCAGCCAGGTCACGGACATCCCGACCCCGGCCAGCTTCCGGTTCGCCGGGACGGGGGCGGCCGGCGCGTCCGCCGGGACGGCGTCGGCGCCCGCCTCGTAGGGCGAGACGTCGCCGCCGGCCGCGACCGCCACGCGCTCCCGGGTCCTGGCCGCGTCCCGCGCGTCGACCCGTGCGCCCGACAGGCGCGACAGGTCCACGGAGAACGCGATCAGCGCGACCGCGAGCGCGGTCGCCGCGCCCCAGACGAGCAGCACGCTCAGGTTTGCCAGCTCCATGTTCAGTCCTTCTCCGATCCGATCCGGTCGGGCGCGGCCGGCGTGACCGGCTCGTCCCCCGTCTCTGGCTGCTGCACGTTCCCGGGCACCGCCGCCAGCGCGCGGTCGACCTCGGCCTGCAGACCTGCGTCGTCGCCGCGGGCCAGGCCCGCCACCTCGACCACGGTAGCCCCGTCCGGCCCGGCGTACGCGCGCGCCCAGACCCGTCGCCGCGGCGTGAACAGCGAGACTGTCAGGCCCGCCAGCGCCAGCAGCGCGAAGACGAGCACGAACGTGAGCGACGGGTCGTGCCGCAGGTCCAGGGCCACGTAGCGCGGCAGGTCCTCGCCGAGGGTCAGCGTGCCGAGCCCGTCGGGGAGCTCGACGGTCTCGCCGGGGCGGGCCAGCACCTTGATGCGCTCGCCCTGCTCGTCGACGGCCGGGGTGAGCGAGGCGGTGTCGAGCTCGTACACGTTCTGCGGGGAGCCGTCGTCCAGGCCCAGGTCGCCCGTGTACACCTCGAGCACGAGCAGCGGGTCCACGGGCTGCGGGAACGCGGAGCGCGCCGACCCGTCCTCGTTGACCTCCGCGGTCGGCAGGAAGTACCCGACCAGCCCGATCTGGTCGAGCCCCGGCGACACGTCGGGCACCTTCACCACGCCGCGGGAGGTGTACATCGTGTCCTCGGGGATGAAGGTGACGCGTCCGGCGAAGGCGACCTCGCCCTCGGCGTCGTGCACGGTGATCTCCGGGGCGAAGCCGTTGCCCTGCAGGTAGATCTTGGCGCCGTCGACGACGATCGGGTGGTTCACCTTGATCTGCTCGCCGCGCTGCTCGCCCGACGGCTCGGTCACGGTGACGTGCGCCGTGAAGTCGCGGGCCTGGGCGAAGGCGACCGTGTCGCTCGCGAACTCCGACTCGAACTCGTCGAGCGTCATCGCGAAGGGGACGAGCGACTCCGGCCGGAACCAGGAGCCCTTCTCGAACGTGTCGTAGTCGACCACGGCGTTGGCGAACCCACGCCCCTCGGTGACGATGGCCTGGCCGCGGTAGTGCAGCATCTGGCCCGTCGCGACGGACACCAGCAGGCCCACCAGGGCCAGGTGGAACACGAGGTTCCCGGTCTCGCGCAGGTAGCCGCGCTCGGCGCTCACGGTCTGCGCCGCGGGAGGTGCCTTCGGTCGCTCCCGCCCTGCGCTCGCAAGCTCGCTCCGGCCGGACGCTCCGCGCCCCCGCGCCGTCTCCTCGGCCCGGTCCACCCGGAAGGTGGGCAGCCAGGAGATCGTGCCGCGCAGGCGGGCGGCGACGGCGTCGGCCACCTCCTGGGGCGTGGCGTCGGTGGTCGCGGTGGCCTGCGCCGGGAACCGGCTGAACCGGGACGGCACACGTGGCGGACGCCCGCGCAGGGCGCGCCAGTGGGTCGCGGAGCGCGGCAGGATGCAGCCCACGAGGGACACGAACAGCAGGATGTAGATCGCGGAGAACCAGACCGACGAGTAGACGTCGAAGAACCCGGCCCGGTCGAGCCACTCCCCCGCGGTCGGGTGGTCGGCGAGGTACTCGATGACGCCGGCCGCGTCCTGGTTGCGCTGCGGCAGCACGGAACCGGGCACGGCGGCCACCGCGAGCAGCATGAGCAGCATGAGCGCCACCCGCATGGAGGTGAGCTGCCGCCACATCCAGCGCAGCGTGCCCACGAGGCCCAGCGTGGGCGCGGTGGGCCGGCCGGGCTTCTGCGGCTTCTCGTCGGACGCCGGCGCGCCCTGCGTGAACTCGTCCGCGATGCCCTCGGGGACGTAGGACTCCTGCCTGGTGCGGTCGGCCATCAGAGCACCGTCTCGAATCCGCCGATCCAGAGCTGCATGGCCCCGGTGATCCGCGTCCACAGCCCCGTGACCAGCAGCAGCCCCACCAGGACGAGCAGCCCGCCGCCGATCCGCAGCGCCGCGAGGCGGTGCCGGCGCAGGAAGTCGAGCATGCGCTCCGAGCTCTGCAAACCCAGCGCGACGAGCAGGAAGGGGACACCGAGGCCGAGGCAGTAGGCCACGCCGAGCAGGGCCCCGCGGCCAGCGGACGCCTCGTCGATCGCGAGCACCTGGATGGCGCCGAGGGTCGGGCCGATGCAGGGCGTCCAGCCCAGGCCGAACACGATGCCGAGCAGGGGCGCGCCCCACAGGCCGGTGCGCGGTGTCACGTGGAACCGGGCCTCGCGCTGGAGGAACGGCACGGCGCCGAGGAAGCCGAGGCCGAGCAGGATCACGACGGCCCCGAGCACGCGCATGATCACGTCCTCCCAGCGCACCAGGAACACGCCCAGGCCGCCGAACGCCGCCCCGAACGAGACGAACACGGCGGTGAAGCCGAGCACGAACAGCGCCACGCCGCCGACCACGCGGCCGCGGGCCGGCCTGGCCCGCGTGGCCACGATCCCGGGGGTGGTCCCCGCCGACGCCGCGGCCATGCTGCTCACGTACCCGACGTAGCCCGGCACGAGGGGCAGCACGCACGGCGACGCGAACGACACGAGACCCGCCAGGATCGCCACGGGCACCGCCAGCAGCAGGGACCCGCTGAACGCGGTGCTGGCGAGTCCGTCGCCGACGGCGGTCGCGATCGAGCCGGGAAGCATCAGGCGGCCTCCGCCAGGACCTCGTCGATGAGCGCCTCCAGGGTGGACCCCTCGGCCAGGCCGATGACGCGGGCGGCCACCTTGCCCTCCTGGTCCAGCACCACGGTGGTCGGCACGGCCTGCAGGGGCACGACGCCGGTCAGCCCGGCGATCACCGTGCCCGAGCGGTCCTCGATGCTCGGGTAGGGCACCTCGAACGTGCGCTGGAACGCCTGGGCGGCGCCGGCGTCGTCCTCCGTGTTGATGCCGACGAACCGCACGCCGTCCTTGGAGGTGGCGAGGTCCACCAGGTCGGGCGCCTCGGCGCGGCACGGCGCGCAGGAGGCGTACCAGGTGTTCACGACGACGACGTCGCCCGCCCAGTCGGACGTGTCCACCTCGTTGCCCTCGAAGTCCGTGCCCACGACGGCGACGGGCCCCTTGCGCTCCCCGGCGTCGTACGTCTGCACGGACCCGTCACCGGAGACGTAGCCCTGCCCGACGACGTCGCCCGCACCGGAGTCCTCGGGCGCGCACGCCGTGAGGGCCGCCACCAGGCCGACGACGATGCCGACGGCCACCACCCACTGCACGACCTTGAAGGTCTTCCCTCGCATCACGCGCCGGCGACCTTGCTCGCGCCGTCGTAGAGCTCCGCGGCGGGTTCCGTGTAGTGCAGGCCCACGAAGCGGTCGTCCTCGAAGTGCAGGGACGTCAGGGAGGCGAGGTTGCACTGCCGGTTGCGCGGGTCGTGCCAGAGGGTGCCGCCCTCGAACGAGCGGCGCGTGAGCCAGACGGGAAGCTGGTGGCTGACCAGCACGATCTCGTGGCCCTCGGCCACGCGGCGGGCGTCCTCGACGGCGGCGCGCATGCGCTGGACCTGCTCCGTGTACGGCTCGCCCCACGACGGGCGGAACGGGTTCCACATGTGCGGCCAGTTGCGCGGGTTCTTGAGCGCCCCGCCGCCCCCGCCGACGCGGAGGCCCTCGAAGCGGTTGCCGGCCTCGATGATGCGGTCGTCCGTGGCGAGCTCCAGGCCGAAGCCCTGGGCCACCGGTGTGGCGGTCTCCTGCGCGCGCTGCAGCGGCGACGCGACCACCCGGACCACGTCGTGGCCACCGCTGGTGAGGTGGTCGGCGACGATCTTGGCCATCGCCTGGCCGCGGTCGGAGAGGCGGTAGCCAGGCAGACGCCCGTACAGGATGCCGTCGGGGTTGTGCACCTCGCCGTGGCGCAGCAGGTGGACCGTCGTGGAGACCATGGCGCCCAGTCTCGCACCCGAGCCTGGGTGCCCGTGACCTCCAGCGGGTGTGGATTACGTCATCTCGCGCCGATCCAGGGATGCCGACCTACTGTCAGCAACAAGTTTCACGGTGGTCTTCACCATGAAACCGTCCGACATGAGCAAGGGGGTCTCACCATGACGGAGACAGCATCACCCGCGATGTACGCACGGCTCCTCGCCGAGGCGCTGGGTACCTTCGTCCTCGTCCTCGGCGGCTGCGGTACCGCCGTCTTCGCCGCCAACTTCCCGGACGCCGAGACGAACACCGTGGGGGTCGGCTTCCTGGGCGTCGCCCTGGCCTTCGGCCTCACCGTCGTCGTCGGCGCGTTCGCCCTGGGGCCGATCTCGGGCGGGCACTTCAACCCGGCCGTCACCCTGGGCCTGGCGGCCGCCGGACGGTTCTCGTGGCGCGACGTCGGCGGGTACGTCGTGGCGCAGCTCGTGGGCGGTGCCCTCGGGTCGAGCGTGCTGGCGCTGATCGCGGCCGGCGGGCCCGACGGGTACTTCGAGGCCGCCCGGGAGTCCGGGTTCGCGGCGAACGGGTTCGGCGAGCACTCGCCGGACGGGTTCGGCCTGGGCTCGGCGGCCCTGACCGAGACGGTCCTCACCGCGGTCTTCCTCTTCGTCATCCTCGG
The DNA here is from genome assembly GCF_049532985.1 of Promicromonospora sp. MS192. GTDB lineage: Bacteria > Actinomycetota > Actinomycetes > Actinomycetales > Cellulomonadaceae > Promicromonospora. Next base: position 4,291,247 of record NZ_CP186693.1, read on the forward strand.
CACCACGGCCCGGGTGGCCGCCCCCGGGTTCGCGCCGCTGGCGATCGGCCTCACGCTGACCCTGATCCACCTGGTCTCGATCCCGGTCACCAACACCTCGGTGAACCCGGCCCGCTCGGTGGCGACCGCCATCTACGCCGGGGGCTGGGCGTGGGGCCAGCTCTGGGTGTTCCTCGTGTTCCCGATCCTCGGCGGCCTGATCGCGGGCTTCGCCTACCGCCCGATGTTCGGCCGCGCGATCACGGCCTGACGTCGCACCACGCCACCGGCCCGGCGTCCTCGGCGTGCCGAGCCGGTCAGGTGGTCGCACCACCCGGCCGGCCCGGCGCGCGCGGTGCGCCGGGCCGGCCGGCCCGTCAGTCGCAGTGGGCCGCCAGGCCCTCCTCCGTACCGCCCGCGTCCTTCGACGACGCCGCGACCTTGGCCATGATCCGCCCCAGCATCGCGAACTCCTCCGGCTCCAGCGCCTCGACCATGATCCGGCGCACCGCGGCCACGTGGCCGGGGGCGGCGACCACCAGGGCCGCGTAGCCGTCGTCGGTCATGGTGCAGTTCACGCCGCGCCGGTCGCCCTCCGCCGCCCGCCGCTCCACCAGGCCCCGGGCCTCCATCCGGGCCACGGTGTGCGTGAGCCGGCTGCGCGACAGCACGAGCCCGTCCGCGAGCGTCGACATCCGCATGGTGCGGTCCGGTGCCTCCGAGAGCTGGACCAGCAGGCTGTACTCCCCGAGCGAGAGGGTGAGGGTCCGGTCGTGGACCGAGCTCAGGGCCTCCACGAAGCGCGCGGTGCCCTCCAGGTAGTGCCGCCAGGATCCCTGCTGTTCCTCGGACAACCAGATGTCGCGCCCCTCGACGGTCTGCGCCGCCATGTCACCACCGCCTTCGTGCGAACCGAGCCCCTCTGGGAATACGTTACGGGAACCGCTATGTTGGACGGGATCGTGAGTAGTTGATCCCTCAACTATCCACCCAAACCGCCACATCACCAAGGAGTTCCCCCTCATGGCCACCCCGCTCCCCGCTGGTCTCACCGCCGGCACGTACGAGATCGACCCCTCCCACACCGCTGCTTCCTTCTCCGTCCGTCACGCCGGGATCGCGAAGGTGCGCGGCAGCATCGCGGTCACCTCGGGCACCATCACGGTGGGCGAGGACCTGGAGTCGTCGAGCGTCGCCGCCGAGCTGGACGCGGCCTCCGTGAGCACCGGCGACGCCGGTCGGGACGGCCACCTGAAGAGCGCGGACTTCTGGCACGCCGACGAGAAGCCGACCTGGACCTTCACCTCGACGGGCATCCGTGCCGACGGCGACGACTACGTCATCTCCGGTGACCTCACCATCAACGGGATCACCAAGGGCGTCGAGCTGGAGACCGAGTTCACCGGCACCGCCAAGGACCCGTTCGGCAACGTGCGCGCCGGCTTCGAGGCCAACCTCGAGGTCAACCGCAAGGACTTCGGCCTCACGTGGAACGCCACGCTGGAGACCGGCGGCTTCCTGGTGGGCGACAAGGTCAAGATCACGCTGGACGTCAGCGCCATCGCCAAGGGCTGACCTCTTCCCCGCAGCACGGCGCGTGTCCCGGACGCCCGCCCCGCCTCGGCACCCACCGGTGCCCGGCAGGGCGGGCGTCCGTGCGTCGCGAGCCGGGCATCCCGGCCCGGTGCGCTTCTACCCAGCGATTGCGCCCCGGAATCGCTGCTCTGGTGGGCGCAATCGCTGGGTAGAAGCGCACTTCACGCCGGCACGCCGGCGCCGGTCACAGCGCGGCTGCGCGCGCCGCCGCATGGAAGGCCAGGATCTGCAGCTCGCCGCCGACGTCGACCGAGCGCACCACGACGTCGTCCGGCACCTGGAGCGCGACGGGCGCGAAGCTCAGGATCTCGCGCACACCCGCGCCGACGACGGCGTCGGCCACGTCCTGCGCCACGTGGCCCGGCAGGGCGAGGACCACCATCGACACCCGCTCCCGCTCGATGACACCGGCCACGTCGCGGACGTGCTCGACCGTCACGCCGGCCACGTCGGTGCCCACGACGTCGGGCGACGCGTCGAGCAGGGCCACCACCTGGAAGCCGCGCGTCGCGTACCCGGAGTAGTTCGCCAGGGCATGCCCCAGGTTGCCGATGCCGACGATCGCGAGCCGGTGCTCCGTCTCGAGCCCGAGGGCGACGGTGATGTACGAGGCGAGCGACTCGACGTCGTACCCGACGCCGCGCGTGCCGAACGAACCCAGGTACGACAGGTCCTTGCGCAGCTGCGCGGAGCTCACGCCCGACCGCTCCGCGAGCTCCGTCGAGGACGTGAGATCCACCCCCTCGGCCGCGAGGTCGCGCAGGGCGCGCAGGTAGTAGGGCAGGCGCCCCACGGTCGCCGCCGGAACTGTGCCGTCACTGAGTTCGACCACGTGCTGCTCCCCTCCCCGCAACCACTGTGTCGCGGGCGTACGCACACACTGCCGGGACGATCATGCCAGGAGGCGGGCCAGGCGCGCACCGTCCACGCGCCAGAATCCTTGCTGGACCCCGTCCACCTCGACCACGGGGACGTACTCCCCGTACTTGTCCCGCAGTGCGGGCGCGCTGTCGATGTCGACCTCGCGCCACTGGACCCCCGCACCCTCGCACACCTGGACGACGACGGCACGCGCGTCCTCGCACAGATGGCACGCGTCGCGGGTGTAGAGGACGACCCGGGGTTCGGCAGGAGCTGTCACGCCCCGAGGTTACGTCACGCGGGGACCCGCGAGCGGTCGGTGTCCGGGAGCCGCCCGTCCGCCCAGCGCACCCCCCAGGCGAGCGCGAGGAAGACGACGGCCACGCCCGCGGAGTTGATCAGTGCCCCGGCGTAGCCCAGCTCGGTCACGTCCAGGAAGGGATACGGGTACCAGCCCGTCGCCGCACCCCGGACGAACGTGTAGACCAGCCACGCGATCGGGTAGACCACCGACCACCAGACGGTCCGCGCGGTCACCCGCGGGCGGGGACCCACCAGCACCCAGGCCACGACGGCCAGCACCGGTGACAGGACGTGCAGCATCACGTTCGACACCATCCCGGCGCCCGTGAGCTCCACGAGCCCGCGCAGCACCGTGTTGTAGACGATCCCGGTCACCGCGATGCACAGCAGCGCGTCCAGCCGCAGCACCCGGAACACCGGCCCGTCCCGGCGCGGGTCGAGCGCCAGCGCCAGCGACACACCGCCGATCAGCAGGTTGGACTGGATCGTGAAGTAGCTGAACAGCCGCACGACGCGCTCGGCATGGGTGGGCGCGATCCCGGGGCCGCCCGTGAGCGCCACGACGAGCTCGATGGCGAAGCCACCGAGCGCGAGCAGAGCCACCAGCAGGTGGAGGACCCGGGCGAAGGGGGCCTGCTCGGACAGGGCGTTCCGGTAGGTCACCCCCTGGTTCTACCAGTGCTCCCGGGCGGCCGCCCGGCGAGGACTTGCGGCACGTGTCACGCGGATAGAGTGACCTCCATGCCGTCGACGCACCCCTCGTCCGCCACCGCGGCGTTCTTCGACGTCGACAACACGATCATCCGCGGGGCGAGCGCCTTCCACATCGCCAAGTCCGCGTACCAGCGCAAGTTCTTCGGCACCCGCGACATCCTCAAGTTCGCCCTGGTCCAGGCCCGCTACCTGCTCTGGGGTGAGAACAAGGAGGAGATCGACCAGGTGCGCGACCGCGCCCTCTCGCTCATCGCGGGGCGCAGCGTCGCGGAGATCGCCACCCTGGGCGAGGAGGTGTGGGACGCCGTCCTGTCGCTGCGGATCTACCCCGGCACGCGCCGGCTGCTCGACGAGCACATCGCGGCCGGCCACCAGGTGTGGCTCATCACCGCCACGCCCGTGGAGATCGCACAGCTCATCGCCCGCCGGCTCGGCGCGACCGGGGCCCTGGGCACGGTCGCCGAGCACAAGGACGGCTTCTACACGGGCCGGCTCAAGGGCGACCTCATGCACGGGCAGGCCAAGGCCGACGCCATCGTCGAGCTCGCCGAGGTGAACGACATCGACCTCGACGAGAGCTACGCCTACGGCGACTCGCTGAACGACCTGCCGATGATGCGCGTCGTGGGACACCCGTGCCCCATCAACCCGGACCTGCGGCTGCGCCGGCACGCGCAGGAGGTGGGCTGGCCCATCCGGGAGTTCCGCGGCCGCTCCCAGCGTGCGGCGGGCCGCGGCGTGCGGACGGCCTCCTGGGCGGGTGCCGCGTGGGTGCTCGGCCTGGTGCTCCGCGCGGCCCGGCGCCGGCTGCGCGGTCACTGACGACCGGCGCGAGCGCGGGGGTAGCTGCGGTATCGGGCCGCTTTCCACCACCAGGCCCGCACTCACCGTCCCGGTGCCCCAGGCGTCTCGGGCACGAAGAAGGCCCGGCCCCAAGGGGCCGGGCCTGGTCTTCACGCGCCCGGGGGCGCGTGGGTCACTTCTTGTTGCGACGCTGGTGGCGCGTCTTGCGAAGCAGCTTGCGGTGCTTCTTCTTGGCCATACGCTTGCGGCGCTTCTTGATGACGGAGCCCATAGGTCCTCGCAATGTTCGATCGGTCGGCGGCGGCCCGACGACGGGCCGCTCGGCGAAATGGTCCACGGTTGGTCCGGGACAGTGACGCCAGAGTGACGATGGCCGACCAACACGAAAAGTAGTCCGTGCCTAGGTTACCCGCTCTGCCGCGCGGCCCGTAATCGAGCCTGTGTGAGATGTCACGCGCGGTGGTCAGGGCCGAGCCGCGAACCGCTCCAGCAGGTCGGCGTGCCCCGAGCAGACCAGCAGGTCGTTGGCGGAGATCCGCGTCTCCGGCGTCGCGTAGACGAACTCCGCGCCCGGCGACTTCACGCCGATCACCGTGATGCCGTAGCGCTTGCGGATGTTCGACTGCGCGAGCGTGAAGCCCTGCGCCTCCTTCGGCGGACGCATCTTCACGATGGTGAACCCGTCCTCGACCTCGATGTAGTCGAGCAGCTTGCCGCTGACCAGGTGCGCGACGCGCTTGCCGGCGTCGGCCTCCGGGTAGACCACGTGGTGGGCGCCGATGCGGGTCAGGATGCGGCCGTGCTCCGCGGAGATCGCCTTGGCCCAGATCTGTGGTGTGCCCAGGTCGACGAGGTTGCCGGTGATCAGCACGGACGCCTCCAGCGACGAGCCCACGCCGACCACCGCGACGCCGAAGTCCCGCGCGCCGAGCTGCTCCAGGGCCTCCGGGTTGGACGCGTCGGCCTCCACCAGCGGCAGCCGGCCGGACCACTGGGCCACCAGCACCGGGTCCTGCTCCACGGCGAGCACGTCCTGCCCGAGGCGGTCCAGGGTGGCACCGATCGCCGACCCGAACCGGCCCAGGCCGATCACCAGCACACCCGCATCCCGATCGGGCTTCTTCTCCGGCACGGTCTTCCTCTCTGGCCACTTGTCGGACGTCCAGGCCACCCTAGTGACCGGTACCGCGCCCCGAGGCCTCAGCCGATGATCGGGCGCTCCTCGGGGAAGCGTACGATGCGCCGCCGGTCGCGGAGCGCCAGCACCGCCACGACGGTCACGGCGCCGGTCCGCCCCACGAACATGAGCAGCGCCAGGACGTACTTGCCGGCGTCGGGCAGGTCGTGCGTGATGCCCGTGCTCAGCCCGACGGTCGCGAACGCGGAGAGCACCTCGAACAGGACCCGGGACAACGGCAGGTCGGTGACCTGGAGCAGCGCGACGCACGAGACCAGCACGATGCTGGCGCCGGTGAACACGACGGCGATCGACAGGCGCAGCACGTCGCGCGGGATGCGGCGGCCGAACGCCTCGATGTCCCGGTCGCCGCGCGCCTCCGCGACGATCGCGAGCAGCATGACGGCGAGCGTCGTCACCTTGATGCCACCCGCGGTCGACGCCGACCCGCCGCCCACGAACATCAGCGCGTCCTGGATGAGCCAGCTCGACTCGTGCATCGCGCCGACGTCGACCGTGCTGAAGCCGCCCGACCGCGGCATGATCCCCGCGAAGACCGCTGCCAGCAGCTTGTCCCCGAGGCTCAGCGGCCCGAACGTCTCGTCGTTGGACCACTCCAGGACCAGCAGCAGCAGCGCGCCGACCACGAACAGCACGCCGCTGGTGACGATGGTCAGCTTGCTGTGCAGCGAGAGCCGCTTGGTCCAGCCGTGCCAGCGCTGGCCGGGCCGCGGCAGCGACCGCTGGATGTTCAGGATCACCGGGAAGCCGAGCGCGCCGATGAACACGCCGAGGGCGATCGGCAGCACCAGCGTCCAGTCGCCGACGTGCGGCATCAGGCCCTCGGTGGTGGGCACGAAGCCCGCGTTGTTGAACGACGAGACGCCGTAGAACAGCGCGTGCCAGGCCGCGGTGCCCACGTTGTCCTCGATGACCACCAGCCGGGGGAACAGGAGTACCGCGATCGACAGCTCGAGCGTGGTCGCCGTGATGATGATGACCCGGACCAGCGAACCGACGTCCCCCAGGCGGCTCGTCTTGGTCTCGGACGCCGTGAGCAGCTTCTGCGTCAGCCCGATCTTGCGCGACACGATCATGCCGAGCAGGGAGGCGACGGTCATGATGCCGAACCCGCCGATCTTGATGCCGGCGAGGATCACGATCTGCCCGTACAGGGACCAGTAGGTCGCGGTGTCCTGCACCACGAGCCCCGTGACGCACACGGCCGAGACGGCGGTGAACAGCGCGTCGACCAGCCGCGCCCCCTCGCCGTCGGCAGTCGCGAAGGGCACCATCAGGAGCGCCACGAACAGGGCGATCACGCAGGCGAAGACGGTGACGGCCAGCCGGGCCGGGGCCCGGAACGCGAGCTCGTCGACCAGCTCCCGGAGGCCGAACAGCCTGTGCCGCAAGCTCGGCATCCGCCCCTGCTCCCCTCCGTGCACACATCCTGGCGATCGACGCCCTACTCTGCCACGACACGGGTTCGCTGGCCGCTTTCCAGGGCTCGTGGTGCCCGGGCGGCGCCTCACAGCCAGATGCCGGGCCGCGCAGCTGCCCGCCGCCCCGGTCCGTTACCGTGGGCGGGTGCACCTCGCCCGGCTGGTCTGGAGTCCGCGACTCCTCGAGTACGACTTTGGCCCCGGGCACCCCATGTCTCCTGCCCGGCTCGACCTGACGATGCGGCTGATCGAGGCGCTCGGTCTGCTGGAGGAGCCCGCGCTGGAGGTGGCGGACGCCGAGCCCGCGAGCGACGCCCTCATCGAGACGGTGCACGACGCCGACTACGTGGCCGCCGTCCGGCGCGCGGGAACCACGCTGGAGCCCGACCTCGCACGCGGCCTGGGCACCGACGACGACCCGCTGTTCCTCGGGATGCACGAGGCCGCGGCGCGTCAGCTCGGCGGGTCCGTCGCCCTCGCGGACGCCGTCTGGTCCGGCGAGATCTCGCACGGTGTGAACGTCGCGGGTGGCATGCACCATGCGATGCCGGGCGCGGCGTCGGGCTTCTGCGTCTACAACGACGCCGCCGCGGCGATCCGGCGACTGCTGGACCGCGGTGCGGAGCGGGTCGCCTACCTGGACTTCGACGCGCACCACGGCGACGGCGTCGAGGCGATCTTCTGGGACGACCCGCGCGTGCTGACCGTCTCGATCCACGAGGACGGCCGCACGCTGTTCCCCGGCACGGGGGCGTCGGCCGACGTGGGCCCGCCCGGGCCCGCCGAGGGGACGGCCGTCAACCTGCCGGTCCCGGCGCGCACCTCGGGCGCCGCCTGGCTCCGGGCCGTCGACGCCGTGGTACCCGCCCTGGTCCGTGAGCACCGCCCACAGGCGATCGTCTCCCAGCACGGCTGCGACGCCCACGGTCGCGACCCGCTCTCGAACCTCGACGTCTCGGTGGATGCGCAGACCACCGCACAGCAGTGGGCGCACGCGCTCGCGCACGAGCACGCCGACGGCCGCTGGCTCGCCCTCGGCGGTGGCGGGTACGCGGTGTCCGACGTCGTCCCGCTCGCGTGGGCGGCGCTCGTCGCCGAGGCAGCCCACGCGCCCCTGGTGCGCGGGTCGGAGCTGCCCGCCACGTGGCGCGCGGTCGTCGAGTCCCTGGACCTGGAGGCGGCACGCACGCTCGGCAGGGGCGAGGTCACGTTCCGGAGGTGGCGCGACGGCTACGACCCCGCCGACCCGGTGGACCGCGCCGTCCAGGCCACCCGGCGCGCGGTGTTCCCGCTGTGGGGCCTGGACCCGCTGCTGGACTGACGCCGCACGCCGGTCGGCAGCACGTCAGGTGATCGGTACCCCGGGGTGCCGATCACCTGACGTACTGCCGATCACAGGCCGCCGTACACGCTCCGTTCACCGCCGTTCGGGACGCTTCGGTCCATGCGACGTCGCCTCGCCGCCCTGCCGGCCGCCCTGCTGCTCCTGTCCCTGCTCACGCCGGCTGCGGCGCCGGCGTCGGCCACGGGCGACCGCGGGACGCACGGGACCGCCGTCGTCACCACGTCCGTGGAGACGCCCTCGCTGTACGACGACGAGGCCGGCGGCAACGCCTCCGGCGACGACCCCGCGATCTGGGTGCACCCCGAGGACTCGGCGCGCTCGCTCGTCGTGGCCACGGCCAAGGAGGGCGGGCTGCGCGTCTACGACGTGGCCGCGACCGAGCTGCAGTCGGTCGCGGCCACGCCGGCGCCCCGCGCGGACGGTGTGCCGGGCCGGTACAACAACGTGGACATCGCCTACGGGCTGGACGTGGGCGGCGAGCGGACGGACGTCGCCGTCGTCTCGGACCGGTACAACGACCAGATCCGGTTCTTCGCGATCGACCCGGCCGGGGCCGCCGCCGCGACACCGCTCACCGAGGTGACCGCCCCCGGGCTGGACTTCCTGTTCAGCCCGGACCGGGAGGCCGTCGACGAGGAGCACACCGCCTACGGCCTGGCCGTCTACCAGCGCCGGGGCGCGACCTACGCGGTGGTGACCCAGGAGGGCACCACCACCATCGCGACGGCCCGCCTCACCACCGGGGCCGACGGCGTGGGCTACACCGACGTCGAGCACCTGGCGATGCCGGGCGAGTTCCGGCTGCCCGACGGCACCACCTGGGTGCCCTGCGAGGAGCCGGGTACCGGGCCGCAGCTCGAGGGCGTCGCCGTCGACCGCCGTACCGGCACGCTCTACGCCGCGCAGGAGGACGTGGGCCTGTGGCGCGTGCCGCTCCCCCTGGGCTCCGGCGAGCCGCGCCTGGTCGACAGGGTCCGGGACTTCGGCGTGCACGACGTCTACGACCCCGCGACCGAGGAGTGCGCTCCCGTGGACCCGGCGGCACCGTCGTACGGCGGGAGGCACCTCACCGCCGACGCCGAGGGCGTCGACATCTGGTACGGCCCCGGCCGCACGGGCTACGTGATCGTGTCCAGCCAGGGTGACGACACCTACCCCGTCTACGCCCTGACCGGCCGCAACCGCCCGCTCGGTGCCTTCCGCGTGGCAGGCGACGGCGTGGACGACGTCAACGGCTCGGACGGGCTGGCCGTGTCCAACGCCCCGGTCGGCGGGTACCGGTCGGGCCTGCTGGTCACGCACGACGAGCCCGAGACGGGCCCCGACACGGACCCGGACCGTGACGCGACGGGCTTCTCGTACGTCCACTGGGGCGACGTCGCCGACGCCCTCCGCCTGCCCTGACCCGGATCAGGCCGTGCGGCGGCGGAGGGTGAGGATACCCAGGACCACCGCGCCCACGATGAACAGGGCGATCACGCCGACGGCGCCCCGCACGCCCGACCACTCCTCGCCGGCCGCGAGCGACGTCATCGCCTCGATGGCGTAGGTGAGCGGGAAGGCGCGGGACAGCCACTCCAGCACCTCGGGCATCTGGTCCCGCGGCATGAGCAGCCCGCAGGTGATGAGCTGCGGGAACAGGATGGCGGGCATCATCTGGACCGCCTGGAACTCGCTCCGGGCGAGCGCGGAGGCGGCCAGACCCAGCGTGCAGCCGAGGATCGCGTCGAGCAGGGCGACCACCACGACGAGCCAGAGCGGCCCGGCGACGTCCATCCCCACGAGCAGCGCGAAGCCGACCACCACGAAGGCCTGGACGAGCGCGAGCGTCGCGAACGCGAGACCGTAGCCGGCCACGAAGTCGCCCCGGCGGATCGGCGTGGTCATGAGCCGCTCCAGCGTGCCGGACTGCCGTTCGCGCAGCGTGGCGACGCTGGTGACCAGGAACATCACGATGAGCGGGAACAGGCCCACGAGCATGGGGCCGAACCGGTCCAGCACCTGCGGCTGGTCGTGGAACATCCACGCGATGAGGCCGATGAGCAGGCACGGCAGCAGCATGATGAGGGCCACGGTGCGGTGGTCGCCGCGGAGCTGCGCGAGCACGCGGCCGGCGGTGGCGAGGGTCAGGCTCATCGGACGTCCTCCCCGGGGGTGGCGGCGGCCGCCCGGTCGATCAGGGTGAGGAAGGCGCGTTCGGCGTCGGGTGCCCCGGTGCTGGTCAGCAGCTCCTCCGGCGTGGTGTCCGCGACGAGTGCGCCCGACCGCATGAGGAGCAGGCGGTCGCACTGGGTGGCCTCGTCCATGACGTGGCTGGAGACCAGGAGCGTGCGCCCCTCGGCGGCGAGCCGCCGGAAGACCGTCCACAGGTCGCGCCGCAGCACGGGGTCCAGGCCCACGGTCGGCTCGTCCAGGACGAGCAGCTCGGGGTCGCCGACCAGCGCCGCCGCCAGCGACACGCGGGAGCGCTCGCCACCGGAGAGGGTGCCGACGCGCTGTTTCTCGTGCCCGCCCAGGTCGACGGTGGCCACGGCCGCCGCCACCGCCCTCGCGGACGACGGCACGCCGGCCAGTGCCGCGAAGTACCTGAGGTTCTGGACCACGGTGAGGTCGGTGTAGACGCTGGCGTCCTGCGTCATGTACCCGACCCGGCGGCGCAGTGCCGGGGTGCCGGCCGCGGCGCCCAGCACTTCCACGGACCCGGTCACCTTGTCCTGCACACCGACGACGGTGCGCATGAGCGTCGTCTTGCCCGAACCGGACGGCCCGAGCAGCCCGACGACGGAGCCGACGGGCACGGCCAGGTCGAGCCCGTCGATGATCGGCCTGCCGCCGCGCACCACCCGGAGGTCCCGGATGACGACCGCACTTTTCCTCATGTGAGGAATTATGCGCCCGCCTCGTCGCGCGGCGCAAGAGGCCCGGCGTCCGGGACCTCGACGATCGGGAGCGGGCCGGTGAGGTAGCGCTGGAGGGTGGGGCCGACGAGGCGGGCCACCTCGGCGGGCCGCAGCGAGGCCAGGGGTTCCAGCCGGATGAGGTACCTCGTCAGGAGCACGCCGGCCATCTGGGAGGCGACCAGCGCGGTGCGCAGCGGGGCGTCGTGTGTACCGAGGGCGTGCATCACCGGCCGCAGGATCGCGGCGCCGATGAACTGGGGCAGCAGACCGCGCAGCTCGGCGTCCGAGATGACCGCCGGCATCACGACGCGCACGGTGTCGCCCTCGTCGAAGTCCCACAGCCCGACGACCGCCTCCATGAGACGCTCCCCCAGGGACTCGACCGGACCGTCGGAGACGCGCTCGACCACGGTCGCGGGCTCGATGCCCGCCACGCCGAGCGTCGCGGTCAGCAGGCGGGCCTTGTCCGGGAACCAGTGCCGCACCGTGCCCGGGTCGACGCCGGCCCGCCGGGCCACCGAGCGCAGCGACGAGGCCTCGTAGCCGCGCTCGACGAACTCGTCGCGGGCGGCGGCCAGGATGTCGGACCGGGCGTCCTGACCGGCGGGACGGCGGCCACGCCGGGACCCGGGAGCGGAGGGGACCATCTGCCCATTCTCACCCACCTCCGCACACCCGCCGGGGACGACGGTGGCGAGACGGAACGGTGGCGAGGTGGAACCGCAGCAAGCCTGCGGTTCCACCTCGCCACCGTTCCGTCTCGGCAGGGGTGAGGGGTCAGCGGGTCGCTGCGGCCCGCTTCTTGTTCCAGACGTCGAACGCGACGGCCAGGAGCAGCACGATGCCCTTGACGATCTGCTGCGTGGACTGGTCGACGCCCATGAGCGACATGCCGTTGGACATGACGGCCATGATCAGACCACCGACCATCGCGCCCGTCACGGTGCCGATACCGCCGGTCACCGCGGCGCCACCGATGAAGCACGCGGCGATCGCGTCGAGCTCGAACATGTTGCCCGCCGCCGGCTGGGCCGCGCTCGACCGCGCGGAGTACACCACGCCCGCGATCGCGGCGAGGAAGCCCATGTTCACGAACATCCAGAAGTTCACGCGCTTGACCCGCACGCCCGAGAGCTGGGCCGCGGCCAGGTTGCCGCCGATGGCGTAGACGTGCCGGCCGAACACGCTGTGCTTGGTCACCAGGGTGTAGACCATGACCAGCACGGCCAGGATGATCAGCACGGTCGGCAGACCACGGTAGGTGGCGAGGTTCCAGGCGAACCACATGACCACTGCGGCGACCACCACGATCTTCAGCACGAACAGCACCGGCGCCTCGACCGTCTGGTTGTAGGCGATCCGGGCGCGGCGGTTGCGCCACGAGTTGTACGCGAAGCCCAGCACGCCGATCGCGAAGATGACGAGCGTGAACGTGTCGTACCCGTAGCCGCCGAGCAGGCCGTTGAGGAAGCCCGTGGCGATGCCCGTGTACTCCGCCGGGAACGGCGAGAGCGAGACGTTGTTGAGCACCTCGAGGGTCAGGCCGCGGAACAGGAGCATGCCCGCCAACGTCACGATGAACGCTGGGATGCCCACGTACGCCACCCAGAAGCCTTGCCAGGCCCCGACCAGCAGGCCTGTGCCGAGCGCGGCGAGCACGCCGACCCACCAGGGCATGCCCTGACGGATGACGAGCACGGCCGCGACGGCGCCCGTGAGCGCGACCACCGAACCCACCGACAGGTCGATGTGCCCGCCGATGATGATGATCACCATGCCGATGGCGAGGATCAGGATGTACGAGAACTGCAGCACGAGGCTGGTCAGGTTCCGCGAGCTGAGCAGCAGCCCGTCGGTGAGCACCGAGAACAGCACGATGATCGCCACGAAGGCGATGTAGATGCCGCTGGTGCGGATGTTCCGGGTGAGCAGCTCCCGGATGTTGGCGATGCCGGTCATGCCGTCGCCTCCTGCGTGGTCTCCTGCGTCATGAGAGCCATGAGTCCTTCCTGGGTGGCGGAGGGCACGTCGACCTCGCCAGTGATGCGGCCGAAGGCCAGGGTGTAGATGCGGTCGCAGATCCCGAGGAGCTCGGGGAGCTCCGACGAGATGACGAGCACGGCCTTACCCGCCGCGACCAGCTCGTTGATGATGGTGTAGATCTCGTACTTGGCGCCGACGTCGATGCCGCGGGTGGGCTCGTCGAGGATCAGCACCTCGGGCGCGGTGTACAGCCACTTGGACAGCACGACCTTCTGCTGGTTGCCGCCCGAGAGCTTGCCCACCTCCGTCAGCACGTTGGGGGTGCGGATGTTCATGGACGCGCGGTACTCCTCCGCGACCTTGAGCTCCTCGTTCTCGTCCACGAAGCCGTTCCTGGCCAGCTTGCCGAGGCCCGCCGCCGAGATGTTCCGGCGGATGTCCTCGATGAGGTTGAGCCCGTACTGCTTGCGGTCCTCCGACACGTACGCGATGCCCGCCTTGATGGCGTCCGGCACGTTGTGCACGTCGACCGGCCGGCCGTGGATGTACGCCGTGCCGCTGATGTCACGGCCGTAGGAACGGCCGAACAGCGACATCGCGAGCTCGGTCCGTCCGGCGCCCATGAGGCCGGCGATGCCGACCACCTCGCCGGCGCGGACGTTCAGGTTCGCCTTCTCGACGATGACGCGGCCAGGCTGGGTCGGGTGGTAGACCGTCCAGTCCTCGACGCGCAGCACCTCCTCGCCGGGGTGCGACTCGCGGTCGGGGTACCGGTTGTCGAGGTCGCGACCCACCATGCCGCGGATGATGCGGTCCTGGATCGCCTCGGACGAGTCGCCCGCGGTGGCCATGTCGAAGGTCTCGATCGACCGGCCGTCACGGATGATCGTGGTGGTGTCGGCGATCTCGGCGATCTCGGCCAGCTTGTGGGAGATCATGATCGACGTGATGCCCTGCTCCTTGAACTGCCGGAGCAGGCCGAGCAGGTGCTCGGAGTCGTTGTCGTTCAGCGCCGCCGTCGGCTCGTCGAGGATGAGCAGCCGCACGTCCTTCGAGATCGCCTTGGCGATCTCGACGAGCTGCTGCTTGCCCACGCCCAGCGCGGAGATCGGCGTGGTGGGCGACTCGCTCAGGCCCACCCGCGCGAGCAGCTCGGCGGCCTCGGAGTTGGTCTTGTTCCAGTCGATGGCGCCGCCGGCGCGGCGACGCTCGTTCCCGAGAAAGATGTTCTCGGCGATCGACAGGTACGGGACGAGGGCGAGCTCCTGGTGGATGATCACCACGCCCCGCGCCTCGGAGTCGTTGATCGTGCCGAACTGGGCGATCTCGCCGTCGAGCACGATGTCGCCCTCGTAGGAGCCGAACGGGTAGACGCCCGACAGCACCTTCATCAGGGTCGACTTGCCCGCCCCGTTCTCGCCGCAGATCGCGTGGATCTCGCCCCGGCGGACGGTGAGGTTGACGTCCTGGAGCGCCTTGACCCCAGGGAATGTCTTGGTGATGCCGCGCATCTCGAGGATGTCGGTCGGCGCCGAATCGGCCATGCCAGTCCTTGTCGCGTACTTGTCGCCAATAGTGATGGTGCGGAGGGTCGACCTCCGCGTGGTCCTGGCCGACGGCCGGTGGCCGGGCTCGTGGAGACGGATCTCTGGGAGCGCGACCACCGACCGGCGGACGGGACGTCAGCGGTGTCGACCGGACCTACGAGGCGTCAGGCCTACTCGTCGACCTGACCCGAGGCGACCTCTTCCTCGGTGAGGTAGCCGGTGTCGATCAGTTCCTTCTGCAGGTTGTCCTTGGTGACGATCACCGTGGGCAGCAGGTACGACGGCACGACCTTGTTGCCGTTGTCGTACGTCTCGGTGTCGTTCGCCTCGGGCTCGTTGCCCTCGAGGAAGGACGTGGCCGCGACGACGGCCTGCTCGGCCAGCAGGCGCGTGTCCTTGAAGATGGTCGAGTACTGCACGTCGTCCTGGATCAGCTTGGCCGACGCCGCCTCGGCGTCCTGCCCGGTGATCACGGGCATCGGGAGGTCACCCTCGCCGTAGCCGACGTTCTGCAGGGCGGTGATGATGCCGCGCGAGAGCACGTCGGCCGGGGCCAGCACGCCGTCGACGGTCTTGTCACCCTTGGTGTACGTCGAGGTCAGCAGGTCGTCCATGCGGCTCTGGGCGCGCTCCTGCTCCCAGCGCTGGATCGCGACCGTGCCGAACTCGGTCTGGCCCGACGGCACCTCGAGGGTCTTGTCGTCGATGTACGGCTGGAGCACCGACATCGCGCCGTCGAAGAAGAACCCGGCGTTGTTGTCGTCGGGCGAGCCGGCGAACAGCTCGATGTTGAACGGGCCCTCGGGCGCGTCCGCGGCCTCCTCGCCGTTCTCGTCGAGGATGCCCAGGCCGGTCAGCAGCGAGGTGCCCTGCTGCACGCCGACCTCGTAGTTGTCGAACGTGACGTAGAAGTCGACGTTGTCCGAGTCGCGGATCAGGCGGTCGTAGGAGATCACCGGGATGTCCGCGGCAGCGGCGGCCTCGAGCTGGCTGCCCAGCGCGGTGCCGTCGATCGAGGCGATGATGAGCGCCTCGGCGCCCTTGTTGATCATCGCGTCGATCTGCTGCTGCTGGGTCGGGATGTTGTCGCCCGCGAACTGCAGGTCGACCTCGTAGCCGGCCTCCTTCAGCCCGTCCTCGACGGCAGCCCCGTCGACCTTCCAGCGCTCGTAGGTCTCGGTCGGCATCGCGACGCCGACGAGGCCGCCCGCCTCACCGTCCCCGCCACCGTTCCCGCCGGCACCGCCACCGCCGGCGCCGCCACCGCCGCACGCGGCGAGCGACACGGCCACAGCGCCCGTTGCCAGCGCGGCCAGACCACGCGTAGCCCACAGCTTCCTTGCCATGACTTCTCCTCTTCGAGTGTGTGCCCGGGCACGTCTCTGCAACCCCGGCCGACTTCACTTTGTGAACGCAACAGATTGTGAACGCTCACAAGCCCGTTGGTCAAAACCGCGTCGGCTGAAAACCGCCACGGCCGTTGGTGACGGGGATCACGGTAGCCGTGGTAGGGCCTGAGTATGGAGAACTTCCTGGATGGTTACGGCATCGATACAGTCAACTCTTGGATCAACTCTTGAATCCGGCGCACCGGTACCGGACGCCCCCGCGCCAGGACGACGTCGCCCTACGTCGCGCCACTCGTGAGCAGCAGCACGGTCTCCGCCGCCGGACGGTCAGGCCCAGGTGAGGTCGGCGACGACCGGTTCGGTGCCGCCCTTCTGCACGCCCACCACCTCGCCGCCCTCGCCGGTGGACTCCCGCCCCACGATCCGCGAGTCCGGCACCACCCTGCGGAACGGCGCTGGCTCGCCCGTCGCGGCGATGCGCTCCAGCAGCAGCTCGACGGCGGTGTGCGCGATCTGGTCACGCCCCGGGTCCACCGACGAGAGCGCGGGCACCGAGTAGCGGGCGTCGTCGACGTCGTCGAACCCGATGAGCGCGACCTGCCCCGGCACGTCGATCCGGTGCGCGTGCAGGGCGTGCAGGGCGCCGAGCGCGAGCGCGTCGTTGAGCGCGAAGACGGCGTCGATCTCCACGCCGTCGTCGAGCAGGCGGCTCATGGTCTCGGCACCGGTCTGGCGGTGCCAGGGCACGGCCTCCCCGACCAGCGCCGGGTCGAACGGCAGCCCGGCCTCCTCGAGCCCGGCGCGATACCCCTCGGTGCGCAGCGCGGCCGAGCCGACCCGCTCCTCCGCGTGCGCCCCGATCAGCGCGATCCGGCGTCGGCCCAGCGAGGCGAGGTGGAGCGTCGCGGCCTTGGCCGCGGCCACGTTGTTCATGGTCACGTGGTCGGCGGGCGCGCCGAATACCCGCTCGCCCAGGACGACCAGCGGGAAGTCCACGGAGAACAGGGGGAGGTCGTCGGGCCCGAGCGCCAGCGGCGAGAAGATGAGCCCGTCCGTCAGGTGCCGGCGCCGGCCCGACAGCACCTCGGTCTCCCGCTCGCGGCTGGCACTGGTCTGCTCGATGAGCACGGTCCAGCCGGCGGCGTCCGCCGCGGAGATGACGGCGTCGGCGAGCTCCGCGAAGTACGGGAGCGAGAGCTCCGGGACGGCGAGGGTGATCAGTCCGGTGCGCCGCGTGCGGAGGTTCCGGGCCGACATGTTGACGCGGTAGCCCAGCTCCTCGATCGCGGCCTCGACGCGCTCCTTGGTGGCGGCGCGGATGTACGGGTAGCCGTTCACCACGTTGGACACGGTCTTGATCGAGACGCCGGCGCGTTGCGCCACGTCGTGCATCGTCACGGCCACGCTGCCAGCCTCCGGTCGGGCGAGTTTTTCCACAGGGTAGAGGACGGGCATCGCTGCGCCGTCGCCCATCCGCTAATGTGCAACGTTGTAGAACCGCCCCGACACATCAGCGAGGAACAATGACGACCTCCCCCACCCGCGTCCTGCTGCACCCCGACTTCACCGTGGGCACGGTCGACCGCCGCCTGTTCGGCTCCTTCGTGGAGCACCTGGGCCGCGCGGTCTACACGGGCATCCACGAGCCCGGCCACCCGACGTCGGACGAGCACGGGTTCCGCCGTGACGTGGCCGACCTGACCCGCGAGCTGGGCGTCACGACCGTCCGGTACCCCGGCGGCAACTTCGTGTCGAACTACCGCTGGGAGGACGCCGTCGGGCCGGTGGAGCAGCGCAAGCCGTTCCTCGACCTGGCCTGGCGTACGGTCGAGCCCAACCTCGTCGGCACGGACGAGTTCCTGCAGTGGGCCGAGCGTGAGGGCATCGAGCCGATGATGGCCGTCAACCTCGGTACGCGCGGTGTCGAGGAGGCCGTGGCGCTCCTGGAGTACTGCAACGGCGAGGCCGGCACCCGCTGGGCCGACCTGCGCATCGCCAACGGCCGGGAGAAGCCCTACGGCGTCAAGCTCTGGTGCCTGGGCAACGAGATGGACGGCCCGTGGCAGATCGGCCACAAGGACGCGCACGAGTACGGCAGGCTGGCCCGGAACGCCGGCGCCGCGATGAAGCTCGTCGACCCGTCGATCGAGCTCGTCGCCTGCGGCTCGTCGTCCATGCAGATGCCCACGTTCGGCGAGTGGGAGCGCACCGTCCTGGAGTACACCTACGACCTGGTGGACCACATCTCGATGCACGCCTACTACGAGGAGGTCGACGGCGACCGCGCGTCGTTCCTCGGCTCCGGCACCGCGATGGACCGCTTCATCGAACGGGTTGAGTCCTCCGCCGACGCCGTGGGGGCGCAGCGCCGCTCGGACAAGAAGATCACCATCAGCTTCGACGAGTGGAACGTCTGGTACCTGACCACCCGGTTCCCCGGCGAGGAGAACCTGCCGATCCAGCGGGACGCCCCGCGCATCATCGAGGACGTCTACTCCGGCCTCGACGCCGTGGTGGTGGGCGACCTGCTGGTCACGCTGCTGAACCACGCCGACCGCGTACCGGTGGCCTGCCTGGCCCAGCTCGTCAACGTGATCGCGCCCATCATGACCGAGCCGGGCGGCGAGGCGTGGCGGCAGCCCACGTTCCACCCGTTCGCGACGACGGCGCGGCTGGCCCAGGGCGAGGCGCTCGACCTGCGCGTGTCCACGCCGACCCTCACGACCAAGGCCCACGGCGAGGTCCCGGCGGTGACCGCGGCGGCCACGCTGGCGGACGGGGCGGTGGCGCTGTTCCTGACCAACCGCTCGCCCGAGGCGGTCGACGTCGAGGTGGCCCATCCGGGCGCGGCGCTGGAGATCACCGAGGGCTGGTCCATGACCGCGGACCACGAGCCCGCGGTGGCCGGGCCGGAGCACGCCGCAAAGGTGGTCCAGGATCACTGGGGGGCGTTCGACGTGGCCGGCCGGGTCGCTCCTGGGCACGGCGCCACGACCACGGTGACTCTGCCGCCGGAGTCGTGGACCGCTCTGTCCGGCTCGCTCGCCTCGTCCTGAGCACGGGTCCGACGTGCAGGTCACGGAGATGACCAGCACGTCGGACCCGGCACGGCGGGTCAGGGCTTGCTGTCGAACCCGAAGCCCCCGTCGGCCTCCGCTGCCCGCCAGAAGTCGCGCAGCATCTCCTCGGGGGTGTGCAGGTTGTGCCGGCTCGCGACGGGTTCCTCGTCGCCCGAGATGGCCTTGACCTCGTCGTGGATGCGCTCCATCGAGGTGTCCAGCGACCAGGCGACGTCGGCGGCGAGCTTGAGCGAGTCGGTGAGGTGGCGCGGCACGTCGCCGTCGTACTTGTAGTAGATCTTGTGCTCCAGGCTCGCCCAGAAGTCCATGGCGATGGTGCGGAGCTGGATCTCGACGATCACCTTCTCCACCCGGTCGGAGAGGAACACGGGAATCTGCACGATGAGGTGCAGCGACTTATACCCGGTCGTCTTCGGGTGCTTGATGTAGTCGCGCTCGTCCAGCAGGGTCATGTCCGACTGCGCCAGGAGCATGTCGCGGACCAGGTAGATGTCGTTGACGAAGCTGCACGTGATGCGCACGCCGGCGATGTCGAACATCTGCTCGCGGACGCCCTCCGGCGTCAGCGGGATGCCCTTGCGACGGCACTTGGCCACGATCGACTCGAACGACTTGAGCCGGGAGCCCACGTGCTCCACGGGGTTGTAGTTCTGCATGTGCCGGAACTCGTCGCGCAGGATCGAGATCTTGGTCATGACCTCGTCGATCCCGAACTTGTACGTCAGCACCAGGCGGCGCAGCTCGGCGACGAGCTGCCGCAGCTCGTCAGGATCAGGCATCGGGCGTTCCCGGACGTCCTCGGGCAGCTTGCTCACGGGTCAACCGTACGGGCTGGGGGTCGTCCCGTGGGCTCGAAGCGCGGGTGGCGCTCAACATCCCGCCCCGGCGCACCCGGACGGTGAGTCAGTCACGTGGCTATGTGCGGCGGAGGCTCAGCACCCGCTGGAGGGCCACGAAGATCAGCAGCAGCACGCCGATCACGATCTTGGTCCACCAGGAGCTGAGGGTGCCCTCGAAGGTGATGATGGTCTGGATCAGGCCCAGCACCAGCACGCCCAGCACGGAGCCGAGCACGAACCCGGTGCCGCCGGTCAGCAGCGTGCCGCCGATGACCACGGCGGCGATGGCGTCGAGCTCCATGGCCACGCCGGTCAGCGAGTAGCCGGACCGGGAGAACATCGCGAACAGCAGCCCGCCCAGCCCGGCGCACGTGCCGCTGACGACGTAGGCGAGCACCTTGGTGCGGGCCACGGGCAGGCCCATGAGCAGCGCGGACTGCTCGCCGCCGCCGATCGCGTAGACGGTGCGGCCGAACCGCGTGAAGTGCAGCACCAGGAAGCCGAGGCCCACCACGATCAGCGCGATGAGCACGCTGGAGGTCATGCGCCACTCGCCGAAGATCTGCACCCAGCTCGCGAGCGCCACGAACGACGGGTCGTCGATGGCGATGGACTCGGGCGCGATGAGGAAGCAGAGCCCGCGCGCGAGGAACATGCCCGCGAGCGTGGCCACGAACGGCTGCACCTGGAAGTACTGGATCATCACGCCGTGCGCCAGGCCGATCACCGTCCCGGCACCCACGGCGAGCGGGATCACCAGGGCCACGGGCAGCCCGGCCTGGAGCAGCGCGGCGGTGATCACCGTGGACAGCGCCAGCACCGCACCGACCGAGAGGTCGATGCCGCCCGTGAGGATCACAAAGGTCATGCCCACCGCGAGCACGATGAGGTGCGCGTTGTTGATGAACAGGTTGGAGATCACGGCGGGCGTCAGGAAGTTCTCGTACCGGGTGCCGCCCACGATCAGCATCAGGGCGAGCACCACGAACGTGCCCAGCACCGGCAGGTAGCGCCGGTCCAGCCGGGCGGGGAGCCGCAGCCCGCGGCGGATGCGCGGGGTACGGGCGGGGGCCGACGTCGTCATCAGGCCTTCACCTCCGTCGAGTCGGGGGCCGAGCCAGGATTCGAGCCAGGCGTCGAGCCGGGTGTCGGGCCAGGACGGGCGGCGGACGGCGGCCCCGCCGGCGCCATGACCTGGCGGCGGCGCGCGGCCGTGAGCCGCTCCCGCATCCGAGGCGACTGGAGCAGCGTCACCGCGATGACGACCAGCGCCATGAACAGGGGCGTGACCAGCGGCGAGATGCCGAGCACGGTGACGGTCCGCTCCAGGGTGGCGATCACCAGCGCGCCCACCAGGGTGCCCGACAGGTTGAACTTGCCGCCCGAGAGCGCCGTCCCGCCGATCACCACCGCGAGGATGGCGTCGAGCTCGATGAACAGGCCGGCGTTGTTGGCGTCGGCCGCCATCGTGTCAGCGCTGATCAGCAGCCCGGCCAGGCCGGCGAACAGGCCCGACGCCGTGTACACGGTCCAGGTCAGCGTGCGGGACCGTACGCCGGACAGCCGGCTCGCGGCCGGGTTGATGCCCGTGGCCTCCAGCAGCATGCCGAGCGCGGTGCGCCGCACCACGAACGCGACCACGGCGAACACGCCGAACGCGAGGACTGCGGCGGCGGGCAGGCCGAGCCAGAACCCGGAGCCCAGCGTCTTGAACGGCGCGCTGTTGACGGTGGTGATCATGCCGCCGGTGATGAGCATGGCCACGCCACGGCCCGCCGTCATGAGGATCAGCGTGGCGATGATCGGCTGGATGCCGAGCACGGAGACGAGGAATCCGTTCCACACGCCCAGCAGCAGGCACAGCACCAGGGCCAGCGCGACCGCCGTGAGCACGGTGACCGGCGAGTCCGGGTCCGGCGACGACGCGATGTGCGACAGCGCGACCGCCCCCGAGACCGCGACCACCGCACCGACCGAGAGGTCGATGCCGCGCGTCGCGATCACCAGGGTCATGCCGAGCGCGACGAGCAGCAGGGGCGCCGTCGTCCGCAGGATGTCGACCGGGGCGCCGAAGAGGTGCCCGTCCCGGACGGTGACCGCCAGGAAGCCCGGCCGGGCGACGGTGTTGGCCACCAGCAGCGCGACCAGCGCCGCGACGGGCCAGAACAGGTGGTGGCGCAGGACGTCCCTCATTCCCGGCCACCCCCTGCGATGAGATCGACCACCTGGTCCATCGTCGCTCCCGCCCCGTCGATCTCCGCCACCTTGCGGCGGTCGCGCAGCACCGCGATGCGGTGCGAGATGCGCAGCACCTCCTCCAGCTCGGCGGAGATGAAGACGACGGCCATGCCGTCGGCGGCCAGCTCGGCCACCAGCTTCTGGATCTCCGCCTTGGCGCCGACGTCGATGCCGCGGGTCGGCTCGTCCAGCACGAGCAGCCTGGGCGCGGTGGCGAGCCACCGGGCGAGCAGCACCTTCTGCTGGTTGCCGCCGGACAGGTTGCGCAGCAGCGCCTCCGGGTCGGCAGGTCGGATACCGAGCTGCTGGATGTACTTCGCGACCAGCTCGTCGACCTGCCTGCGCGGCAGCGGCCGCATCCAGCCGCGCTCCGCCTGGAGCGCGAGCACGATGTTCTCCCGCACGGTCAGGCCGTCCACGACGCCCTCGCCCTTGCGGTCCTCGGACGTGTACGCGATCCGGTGGCGCATGGCCGCACGCGGGTTCCGCAGGCGCGTCGCCCGGCCGGCCACGCGGGCCTGTCCGGCGTCGGCCCGGTCGGCGCCCGTGAGCAGGCGGGCCAGCTCGGTGCGGCCCGAGCCCAGCAGGCCGGCCAGGCCGACCACCTCGCCCTCGTAGAGGTCGAGGTCGAACGGCTGCACCGAACCCTTGCGACCCAGGCCCACCACCTGCAGCAGCGGGGTCGCGTCGGCGGGCCGCTCGGCCTGCTCCAGCACCTCCTCCGCGGCCTCCAGCACGTCCATGGACCGGCCGATCATGTGCTGCACCAGCTCGGCGGCGGGC
Organism: Promicromonospora sp. MS192; assembly: GCF_049532985.1. GTDB lineage: Bacteria > Actinomycetota > Actinomycetes > Actinomycetales > Cellulomonadaceae > Promicromonospora. The sequence goes on from NZ_CP186693.1 coordinate 4,314,187, forward strand.
AGGTCGGCGGTCACGAACTCCCCCACCCGGGCGCCGTTGCGCAGCACCGTCATCCGGTCGGAGACCTCGTAGACCTGGTCCAGGAAATGGCTCACGAACAGGATCGCGACGCCGTCGTCGCGCAGGCCGCGCATGACGTCGAACAGCCGCGCCACCTCGTCGGTGTCCAGGCTGGAGGTGGGCTCGTCGAGGATGAGCACCTTGCAGTCCCCCACCGTGGCCCGGCAGATGGCGACGAGCTGCTGCACCGCCAGCGAGTGGGACCCCAGCGAGGAGCCCGGGTCGATGTCCAGGCCCATCCGCCGCAGGTGCGTGGCGGCCTGCCGGCGGATCGCCCGCCAGTTCAGACCACCGAGCACGCGCGGCTCGGCGCCGAGCATGATGTTCTCCGCGACCGTGAGGTTCTCGCAGAGGTTGACCTCCTGGTACACGGTGCTGACGCCGTGCGCCCGGGCATCGGCGGGGCCGGAGAACCGGCGCTCGACACCGTCCACGCGAATGGTCCCCGCCGTCGGCGCATGGATGCCCGTGAGGGCCTTGATCAGGGTGGACTTACCGGCGCCGTTCTCGCCCATGAGGGCGTGGATCTCGCCGGGCCGGAGGCTGAGGTCGACGCCGTCCAGGGCCGTGACCGGCGGGAACTCGACGCTGATACCGGTCATCTCGACGACGGGTGGTGTGGTCTGCTGGGTCATCCTCGACCTTCTGTCTGACGTGCTGCGACCTGCCCTGCGGATGCCGGGCGGGGCGGGCGCCGCGACACCCGCCCCAGCCCGTCGAACGGTCAGTACTCGCGGGTGGGCAGCGCCTCCTTGGCGGCCTCCTGGTCGAACGCCTCGTCCTGGACGACGATGCGCTTCTCCACCTCCTCGCCGGCGATGACCTTCTGGGCGATCTCCGCCAGGTCCGGCCCGAGCAGCGGGTTGCACTCGACGATGTAGTTGATCTTGCCGTCGGCGAGCGCCTGCATGCCGTCCTTGACGGCGTCGATCGTGATGATCTTGATGTCCTCGCCCGGCGTCAGGCCGGCGGCCTCGATGGCCTCGATCGCGCCGAGCCCCATGTCGTCGTTGTGCGCGAAGACGAGGTCGATGTCGTCGTGGGCGTTGAGGAAGCCCTCCATGACGGTCTTGCCCTCGGCGCGCGTGAAGTTGCCGGTCTGGCTGTCGATGATCTCGATGTCGGAGCCCGCGATGGCGGACTCGAAGCCCTCCTTGCGGTCGATCGCGGGCGCGGCGCCGGTGGTGCCCTGGAGCTCGACGGCCTTGTAGCCCTCGCCGTCGTACTGCTCGACGGCCCACTCGCCGGCCATCTCCCCTTCCTTGACGAAGTCCGAGCCGATGAACGACTCGTAGAGGGTCTCGTCGCTGGAGTCGACGGCGCGGTCGGTGAGGATCACGGGGATGCCCGCGGCCTTGGCCTCCTGGAGCACGGCGTCCCAGCCGGTCTCGACCACCGGGGAGAACGCGATGACGTCCACGCCCTGCGTGATGTACGAGCGGATGGCCTGGATCTGGTTCTCCTGCTTCTGCTGCGCGTCGGAGAACTTGAGGTCGAAGCCGTTCTCCGCGGTGAGCGTGTCCTGGATCGACTTGGTGTTGGCGGCGCGCCACCCGGACTCGGCGCCCACCTGGGAGAAGCCGAGGGTGATCACGCCGTCGTCAGCGGCGGCGCCGGTCTCGCCGCCACCGCCGGTCTGGGTGCCGGCGTCCGAGCTGCACGCGCCGAGGGTGAACAGTGTGGCCACCGACACGGCGGCCAGAACGGTACGGGTCAGGGTCCTGCGTGCCATGTCTCCTCCTTGAGATCTCGCACGGCGTCGTGCGAGGGCTAGCGGCGTAGTGCCCGACGAAATGTTAGCGCTCACATCGGCGTGCCGACAGAGTGACCCACGTCACATTCGAGTAACGAAACCGCCCCTTCCTCGAACCAAGGCGGGCAGCACAGGGCGAGGCAGCACAAGGCGGGCAGCACAAGGAGGTAGAACTGGCGCGAGACAGAACCAGGGCGAGACGGAACGCGGAGCGCGTGAGCGCGCCTGGGTTCCGTCTCGCCCTGGTCCTGTCTAGGCGGGGGAGGTCAGAGGGACTGCGACAAGCGGTAGTACGCCGCGTTGTGGCGCACCTGGTCGGCGAAGCCGCGGCGCGTCGTGTCCTCGTCGATGACCAGCAGCTCGGTGCGCGCGATGTCCGCGAACACCTCGAACGCCTCGATGCCCGCGGCGGTCGACATGACCGTGTGGTGCGCACCGCCCGCCGTCAGCCAGGACTCGGCCGAGACCTCGAACGACGGCCGCGGCGCCCACATCGCCCGTGCCACCGGCAGGTTCGGCAGGTCGCGCGGCGGCGTGACGACGTCGACCACGTTCGCGGTCAGGCGGAACCGGTCGCGCATGTCGGCGAGCGAGACCACGACGGCACCCTCGGCGGCGTCCGCCGAGAACACCATGCGGACCGGGTCCTCCTTGCCGCCGATGCCGAGCGGGTGGATCTCGATGCGCGGCGTCGAGGTGGTCAGCGTGGGGCAGACCTCCAGCATGTGCGCGCCGAGGATCAGCTCGGAGCCCGGCGTGAGGTCGTAGGTGTAGTCCTCCATCAGCGACGCGCCGCCCGGCAGACCCAGCCCCATCACCTTGGCGGCGCGGACGAGCACCGCCGTCTTCCAGTCGCCCTCGGCGCCGAAGCCGTAGCCCTTCTCCATGAGGCGCTGCACCGCGAGACCGGGGAGCTGGCGCAGCGCCCCGAGGTCCTCGAAGTTGGTGGTGAACGCCTTGGCGCCGGCCGCCTCCAGGAAGCCCTCCAGCGCGATCTCCTGGCGCGCGGCGTACCGCAGCGAGTCGTGCCGCTCGGCACCGGCGCGCAGCTCGGGGGCGACGTCGTACTTCGCCTCGTACTCGGCGACCAGGGCGTCGATCGCGGCGTCCTCGACGGCGTCCACGGCCGCGACCAGCTCGTTCACGCCCCAGGTGTTCACCGAGACGCCGAACCGCAGCTCGGCCTCGGTCTTGTCGCCCTCAGTGACCGCGACGTTGCGCATGTTGTCGCCGAACCGGACCAGCGTGAGCTCGTGCGTCGCGGCCCAGCCGGCCGCCCCGCGCACCCAGGTACCCACCCGGCGGGTCACGGCCGGGTTGGAGACGTGCCCCGCGACCGTGGTCCGCGCGACGCCGAGCCGCGTGGCGATGTACGCGTACTCGCGGTCGCCGTGCGCGGCCTGGTTGAGGTTCATGAAGTCCATGTCGATCTCGTCCCAGGGGAGCTCGACGTTGGCCTGCGTGTGCAGGTGCAGCAGCGGCTTGCGCAGGGCGTCCAGGCCCGCGATCCACATCTTGGCGGGGCTGAAGGTGTGCATCCAGGTGATGACGCCGAGCACCTTGTCGTCGCCGTTGGCGTCGAGCATGGCGCGGCGGATCGACCCGGAGTCCTTGAGCACCGGCTTCCACACGATCGTGACCGGCACGTCCGAGGACGCGTCCAGCGCCCGGGCGACCTCCTGGGACTGCTCCGCGACCTGGGCCAGGGTCTCCTCGCCGTAGAGGTCCTGGCTCCCCGTGAGGAACCAGACCTCGCGGTCCGCGTAGGGCTTGGTGCTCATGCCTGTCCTTCCGTGGTGACACCGGCCTGCTGGCCGTAGACGTTCTGGTAGCGGTCGTAGAGGGAGTCGACGTGCTGCTGCTCGATCGGCAGGGGGTCGCCCAGCTGCCGGGCGACGTGCACCGTGCGAGCCACCTCCTCGACCATGACGGCGGCCTTGACGGCGGCGCGCGCGTCCTTGCCGATGGTGAACGGGCCGTGGTTCTGCATCAGCACGGCGGGGCTGCGGTGGCCCTTCAGGGTCTCGACGATGCCCCGCCCGATCGAGTCGTCACCGATGATCGCGAACGGCCCCACCGGCACGGGACCGCCGAACTCGTCGGCCATCATCGTCAGCACGCACGGCACCTCCTCGCCTCGCGCGGCCCAGGCGGTCGCGTACGTCGAGTGCGTGTGCACGACGCCGCCCACCTCGGGCATGTGCGTGTACACGTAGGCGTGCGCAGCGGTGTCGGACGACGGCGACCGCGTCCCGTCCACGAGCGTGCCGTCGAGGTCGCACACCACCATGTCGGCCGGTGTGAGGTCGTCGTAGGAGACACCCGACGGCTTGATGACGAACAGGTCGGCGCTGCCGTCCGGCACGGCGGGGTTGGGCACGCGCTGGGACACGTTGCCCGCCGTCCAGACCACCAGGCCCCAGCGCGGCAGCTCGGCGTGCAGGTCCGAGACGACCACGCGGACGCGCGCCACCTCGTCCCGTACCGCCTGCGGGTAGTCGGTCAGGGTCTTGCCGGTCATCAGTCGTTCTCCTGTGTCGTCTCTCGGGTACGAAGGGCGGCGACGGCGGCGCGCTCGATCGCCAGACCGGCGCTGTAGCGCTCCAGGAAGGCGGTGAAACCCGCCACGTCGCCGGCGTCCGGCTCGACGACGTCGAGCTCGGCGTCCGCGAACACCTCGGCGGCCAGCCAGGCGCCCAGGTCCTGCGCGGGTGCGGGCGCGCCCTGCGCGGCCGCCCGGTAGGCGGCCAGCACCGCGATCCCCCAGGCGCCACCCTCGCCCGCCGTGCGGCCCACGGCCACCGGGGCGCCCAGCGCGGCGGCCAGCAGGCGCTGGGCCACGCCCTGCGTCTTGAACATGCCGCCGTGCGCGAACATCGCGTCCAGCCCAACCTGCTCCTCGGCCAGCACGCGCATGCCGAGGCTCAGCGTGCCGAACGCGCTGTAGACCTGGGTCCGCGCGAAGTTGGCCAGCGTGAGCCGGCTGTCGGGTGTCCGCGTGAACAGCGGGCGCCCGGCCTCCAGGTGCGTGATGGGTTCGCCGGACAGGTAGTTGTAGGCGAGCAGGCCGCCGCCGTCGGCGTCGCCGTCCAGGGCGGAGCGCAGGAACGCCTCGAAGACGGCGCCCGGGTCGGCGGGCTGCCCGAGCGCGGCCGCGAACTGGCCGAACACCTCGGCCCAGGCACCCAGCTCGCTGGCGCCGTTGTTGCAGTGCACCATCGCCACGAGGTCACCGGCAGGTGTGGTGACCAAGTCCAGCTCCTCGTGCACCCGCTCCAGCGGACGCTCCAGGACGACCATCGCGAAGATGCTCGTCCCGGCGCTCACGTTGCCGGTCCGGGGCGCCACCGAGTTGGTCGCGACCATGCCGGTGCCCGCGTCACCCTCGGGCGGGCACAGCGGGATGCCCGGCCGGAGGGTGCCGGTCGGGTCCAGCAGCGCGGCGCCCTCCTCCGTGAGCGCGCCGGCGTCGGCGCCGGCGGGCAGGACCCGCGGCAGCAGGTCGGCGACGGCCGGCAGGGCGGCGACGTCGGCGTCCGTGCCGCGGCCCGCCACGAGCTCGTCGAACTGCGCCAGCATGCGGGCGTCGTAGTCCGTGGTGGCCGCGTCGACGGGGAACATGCCGGACGCGTCGCCGACGCCGAGCACCTGCTGCCCGGTCAGGCGCCAGTGCACGTAGCCGGCGAGCGTGGTGAGGTGCCGCACCCGCGGGGCGTGCGGCTCCTCGTCGAGGATCGCCTGGTAGAGGTGCGCGACCGACCAGCGCAGCGGGATGTTGTACCCGAACAGGCTCGTCAGCTCGACGGCGGCCCGCTCGGTGCTCGTGTTGCGCCAGGTGCGGAAGGGCACCAGCAGTTCATCCGCCTCGCCGAACGCGAGGTAGCCGTGCATCATCGCCGAGACGCCCATGGCGCCGAACGTGGTGGGCCGCACGCCGTACTGCCGCTCGACGTCGTCCAGCAGACCGGCCACGGCGTCCCGCAGCCCGGACCAGACGGCGTCCAGCGAGTAGGTCCACACACCGTCGACGAGCTGGTTCTCCCAGTCGTGGCTGCCGCTGGCGAGCGGCGCGCTGCCGGGACCGACGAGGCACGCCTTGATCCGGGTGGAGCCGAGCTCGATGCCGAGGGCGGTCCGTCCCTGCTCGATCGCCTCCCGGAGACCGGTGAGCCCCGCCGCGTCGTCCTGCCGCTCCGCCATCGTTGGCCGCTCCGTCCTGCCCCGCACCGTCGCAGGGCGTCGTTCGTGTGGTCGTCGTTCACCACGGCGAGAGCATCCCGCCGAGGGCGATGTTAGCGCTCACACGATACGTTACGACAGCCGGCCCGCAAGAATCGGGACAGGACCGGGCACAGACCCCAGGCGCCCGTGGCCGACGGAACCCGGGGTGACCGGAACCTGGGGTGACCGGAACCCGCCCTGCTGAGATCGGCCCGCTCCCGCCTGGGATCGGCACGTTCCCGCTGAGATCGGCCCGCTCCCGCCTGAGATCGGCCCGCTCCCACCTGAGATCGGCCCGCTCCCACCTGAGATCGGCCCGTTGCGGCCCCCGCTGCCACCAGTTCGGCCGTCTGCCTCGAGATCGGTCCATCAAGTGACCGATCTCGAGGCAGACGGCCGAACCGGCCAGGGCCGTCCCCGCAAGGGACCGACCTCAGCCCGGCGCGAGCGGCGTCAGCCGTTGACCGTGAACCCCTGCTCCTGCCCGTACCGCACGTTCTCCTCCTGCCACGCCGCGAGGCCGTCGAGCAGCGACGACTTGTCGAGGTACGCCTGCCCCACCGTGTCCGAGAAGATGCTGTTCGCGTACGACTGCCACGGCAGGTACTGCCAGCCCTCCACCACGTCGCCCGCGCCGGCCGCGAGCACCTCGTTGATCTTCTGCCCGCCGAAGTACTCCGACTCGTAGCCGAGGAACTCCTCGGAGCCCAGCTCCGCGACCGTGGCCGGGAACCCGCCCGTGTCCAGGAACGCCTGGATGCTCTCCGGATCGGTGTTGAGCCACTGGAGGAAGCCCGCGGCGAGCAGCTTGTCGTCGGCGCCGGCCGGGATCACGTCGGCCGATCCGCCGTTCTCGGCGTTGACCGGCGTGCCGTCGTACGTGGGCATCGGCGCCACACGCCACGCGCCGGCCCCGCCGGGCACGCCGTCCTCGAAGATGCCGGGCATCCACGCGCCGACGATCGTCGACGCGATGGTGCCGTCCCCGAGCGCCTGGTACCACTCGTCGCTCCAGCCCGTGATGTCCGACATCAGGTCCTCGTCGAGGAGCTGCTGGTACGTCTCCGCCCACTTCTGCGTGCCCTCGTCGGCGAGGTCGATCGTGACGGTGTCGCCGTCCACCTGGAACGGCTTGCCGCCGGCCTGCCAGATCATCGAGGTGACGCCGCCCGGCCCGTTGCCGTCGTCGTTGAACAGGAACTTCTCGGGGTCGGACTGCTTCAGCTTCCGCGCCTGCTCGACGTATTCGTCCCAGGTGGTCGGCACCACGAGGTCGTTCTCCTCGAAGACGTCGGCGTTGTAGAACAGGGCCATCGGGCCGGAGTCCTGGGGCAGGCCCCACAGCCCGTCGGCCAGCGCGACCGCGCCCCACGTCGACGGCGTGAACAGGTCCTCGTGCTCGCCGAGCCCGTAGGCCGTCAGGTCGGTGAGCTGACCCGGGAGCTGGAACTGGGGCACCGACTGGTACTCGAGCTGGGCCACGTCGGGGATGCCCTTGTCGGCGGCGATCGCGTTCTGGAGCGCCGTGTTGTGCTCCTCCGCGCCCTGGGTGTCCGTGAGGTTCACGGTCATGTTCGGGTAGGCCGCCTCGAAGGCCTCGATCTGCTTCTCCGCCTGCGGCGTCCACGTCCAGTAGTCGATGGTGCCGCCCTCCTGGAGGGCCGCCTCGATCTCCTCGGCGGTCGCGCCCTCGTCGGACCCGCCGCCACCGCCGCCGCCCGCCGAGCAGGCCGTCAGCGACGTGGCCAGCACGGCGACGACGGCTCCCGCCGTGATCCGCCCGCTCCGTGTGATGCTCATGAGTCCTCCTCCTTGAGGTCCTTGACGCAACCGTTCATCCCTTCACACCCCCGGCTCCCAGACCGGACTGCCAGTAGCGCTGCAGCAGCAGGAACGCCACGACGATCGGCAGGATGGTGAGCACCGCACCCGTGATGACCAGGTGGAAGACCGGTGTGGCACCCACGCCGGTCGCATCCGCGTTCCAGCTCGCGAGCCCGATGGCGAGAGGGAACAGGTCACGGTCGGAGAGCATGATCAGGGGCAGGAAGTAGTTGTTCCACGTCGCGACGATCGCGAACAGCGCGACGGTGACGACGCCGGGTGCCAGCAGGCGCAGCGAGATGGTGAAGAACGTGCGCCACTCGCTCGCCCCGTCGACGCGGGCGGCCTCCAGCAGCTCCGTGGGGATGGCCTCCGTGGCGAACACCCACATCAGGTAGAGGCCGAACGGGGAGACCAGGGTGGGCAGGATGACCGACCACATCGTGTTGGTCAGCCCGAGCTCGCTGAACATGAGGAACGTCGGCACCGCGAGGGCCGCGCCCGGCACGGCGACCGCGCCGATGATCGTCGCGAACACCGCCGACCGGCCCTTGAACCGGTACTTCGCCAGGCCGTAGCCGCCGAGGGTCGCCAGCAGCGTGGCGCCGCCGGCACCGGCCACCACGTAGACCACCGTGTTGCCGAACCAGCGCACGAAGACGCCGTCCTGGTAGGTGAGCACCGCGGCGATGTTGTCGAACAGGGCGAACGGCCCCGCGAACCAGAGGCCGAAGGAGCCGGCCAGCGCCTCCTGCGTCTTGGTCGAGCTGACCAGCAGCCACCAGAGCGGCGCCAGCGAGTAGACGACGAGGCCCGCCATCAGCACCGTGAGGACCACCGACCTGCGTGGCCGCGCGAACGAGTGCGCCATCAGCCCTCCCTCCTCGTGCCGCGGAGCTGCACCACGTAGGCGATCACCGCGGTGAGCACGCCCATGATGATCGCGACGGCCGCCGCGTAGTTGACCTGCTGGCCCAGGAAGCTCAGGTTGTAGGCGTACATGTTGGGCGTGTACGACGACGAGATGAGCGTCGGCGCCAGGACCTTGAGGATGTTCGGCTCGTTGAAGAGCTGGAAGCTGCCGATGATCGAGAAGATCGTCGCGATCACCAGCGCGCCGCGCAGCGCCGGGAGCTTCACCGCGGTGATCACCCGCCACTGCCCGGCGCCGTCGATCGCGGCCGCCTCGTAGAGCTCGCCCGGGACGGTACGGAGAGCCGAGTAGAGGATGAGCATGTTGTAGCCCACGAACTCCCAGGTCACGATGTTGCCGATCGAGACGAGCAGCCATGGCCTGGAGAACGGGGCCAGCAGGTCGGAGCCCACCGCGTCGTTGATCCAGCCGACGAGCCCGATCCGGTCGCCGTACAAGAACCCCCACATGAGCACGGCGACGACGCCGGGCACCGCGTAGGGCACGAACAGCGCGATCCGGGTGAAGCGCTTGCCGAAGAGCCGCCCGCTGTCGATGACGAGCGCGGCGGCAAGGGCCACGGCGAGCATGATCGGCACCTGGACCACCAGGAAGAGCAGCACGCGGCCGGCGCCGTCCCAGAACTTCGGATCGGTGAGCGCGGCCGAGTAGTTGTCCAGGCCCACGAAGCGGTTGCCGCCCATGAGCTGGTTGCGGAAGAGGCTGAGGTAGAGCGAGTAGAGCACCGGCGCGAGGAACGCGAAGGTAAAGGCCGCCAGGAACGGCACGACGAAGGTCCAGCCCGCCGCGGACACGCGACGGCTCGGCAGGCGACGACCAGGCACCGGCGCACCCCCTTTCTCCGGACGACAGTGTCCGGACTCACCTGGACGTCGATGTCCGGGAACATCGGGCGACATCACCCGATAGCGGAATGTGAACGTGAACATCCCGTGGCCCGCGACTCTGCCACTGCCTCGCGGACGTGTCAACGCCCCGTCGGCGGGCTCGTCAGCGCGCCGGACGGACTCCCGGCAGCCTGGCACCCGACAGCCTGGCACCCGACAGCCGGACGCCCGGCAGCCTGACGCCGGGTGCCGGTGTCCTCACCGCCGCGGTGCGGCCGCGCTCCGGCGGACCACGAGCTCCGGCGCGATGAGCTCGGCCGCCGGGTCGCCGCCGTCGACGGCGGCGAGGAGCAACGCGACGCTCCGCCTCCCCAGGGCGACGAACGGCTGCCGCACGGTGGTCAGCGGCGGGATGAAGTGACCGGAGCCCGCGACGTCGTCGAAGCCGACCACTGACACGTCGTCGGGCACCGACAGGCCGGACTCCCAGAAGGCGCGCAGCAGCCCGAGGGCGAGCTGGTCGTTGGCCGCGAAGACGGCCGTCGGGCCGTCGCCGGCCTTGATGCGCTGTGCGAGGTCGATACCCGTCGTGTAGCCGTTGTCCGCGGTCCAGCTCGCGACCACCGGTTCGGGCACGGGCAGACCGTGCTCGACCAGGACCGCACGCCAGGTGTCCTCGCGCTGCACGGCGTCCAGCCAGTCCCGGGGTCCGGCGACGTGCAGGATCCGCTGGTGCCCGAGCTCGACCAGGTGCTCGACGGCGAGCCGCGCACCTGCCCGCTGGTCGACGGCCAGCGGGATCACCGGCACGTCCGGCCGCAGCTCGCGGGCGGCGATGAGGACCACGGGCACGGGTGCCCGGAACGACTCCACGGCCTCGGCCACGTCGGTGTGCGGCGCGATGACCACGATGCCCTCGACCGCCTGGTCCATGAAGTGCTCCAGCGCGTCGTGCAGGGTCGCGGCGTCGTAGCGGCGCAGCGTCGCGACGCTGACGTACCAGCCCTGCTCGCGCGCGGCCTCCTCGACGGCGATCAGCGTGCTCGACGGGCCGAACAGCGGCGACCCCGTGGTCACCACGCCCACCGTGGTCGACCGCGCCGTGACCAGCGCCCGCGCGGCGCTGTTGCGGCGGTAGCCCAGCTCGGCGATGGCCTCCAGCACCTTCTCGCGCGTCTCCGGGCGCACGCTCCGGTGCCCGTTGAGCACCCGGGAGACGGTCTGGTGGGACACGCCCGCCAGCGCGGCGACGTCGGCCATGGCCGGCGGCCGCGTCGTCGCGGGTCGAGAGATGGTCACGGCGGAATCATCCACCCAGCTGCCGGGCGCGGTCACGCGCGGCGGCGGCGGCTGCCAGGAACGACGCGCGCACACCGCCGTCGTCCAGCGCCCGCAGCGCGGCCGCCGTCGTGCCCCCCGGTGACGTGACGCGCTCCCGCAGGAGGACCGGGTGCTCGCCGGACTCCTCCATGAGCCGCGACGCGCCGAGCAGCGTCTGCGTCGCGAGCCGGCGCGCGACGTCGCGCGTCAGCCCCAGCAGCACGCCGGCCTCGGCGAGCGCGTCGGCCACGTAGAAGACGTACGCAGGGCCGGACCCGGAGATCGCGGTGACGGCGTCGAGATCCTTCTCCGCCGCGCGCACCACGGCGCCCGTGCCCGCGAGCAGGTGCTCCACCGCGGCGAGGTGCACCTCGGTGGCTGCCACGCCCGGGGCGATCGCCGTGATGCCGGCGCCGATCGCGGCGGGCGTGTTCGGCACGGTCCGCACGACGGCGGTGCCGGCGGGCAGCCGCTCCTCGTAGAACGTCGTGGGGTGCCCGGCCGCGACCGTGACGACCACGGCCGCCGGGTCCAGCGCCGGGGCGACCTCGTCGAGCAGCGCACCGACGTCCTTCGGCTTCACACCCACGAGGACCAGGCCGGCACCCCGCACCGCGGCGACGTTGTCGCTGGTGGTCGCCACCTGATATGTCTCACGAAGATGCTGGGCGCGGGCCTCGGTCCGCACGGTGGCCACGACGTCGGACGCCGCCCAGCCCGCCGACAGTGCCCCCGCGAGCACCGCCTCACCCATGTTCCCGGCACCGAGCACCGCAAGTCGCTGGTTCACACCGTCATTCTCCCCCAGCGGGGTCACAGCGGGAACGCCGCGTAGAAGTCCTCCATCGTGTCGGCCGGGCCCGTGGCCTGCAGCACAGCGGTCCCGTTCTGCCAGACGACCACGGCCGTGCCGCCGTCCGCCGGCACGATCGCGTACTGGCCCACGACCTTCTTGCCGACCTTGACGTCGCCCTCGCGGTCGGCCTCGCCCGCGGCCTTGGTCCAGGCCGCGGCCGCCGTGGCCGCCTCCTCGGACGTGGCCCACTGGCCCGCGACGAGCGCCACCTCGCCCTGGTCGCCGTCGGTGTACTCGGCGTTCCACGCCTCCAGCGCGCCCTGCTCCTTGGGCTCCTCGGCCTCGCCGAGGGACCCGAGCGCGAACTGCAGCACCGACGACGGCAGCGCCTTCTGGAAGGCGGTCTCGTCGGAGGCGCGCTCCATCGCCTTCACCGTCGGGGTGGGGACCGGGGCGGTGACCGTCACGGTGGGGACCGGCTGCGGCGTCTGCTCGGCACGCCAGAAACCCGGCCAGACGAAGCCGGCGACGAGCACCACCGCGAGCACGACGACGAGCAGGCCGACCACGACGACGAGCCGGCGACGGCGGTACACCGCGGGCGACGCCTTCCTGGGCGCGACCGATGCGGTGGCACCGGTACGCGGTGACCTCACACGCTGGTCCGTCATGTCTGGCTCCCCTGCACTCCTGCCGCTGTGCCCCTGCCGCCGGGTACGGCGCGGGCTCAGTCGGCACCTTATGTCGCGGCACCGACATTCGCGCGGAGGCACGCGGCCGGGACCCCGGCCCGCACGCGTGCCCGTCCCGGCCCGTGTCAGTGGTGGCACGTACCGTGACGCCGTGACCTCATCGACCTCCAAGCGGGCCCGGCCCGCGTACCGCTGTACCGAGTGCGGCTGGACCACCGTCAAGTGGGTGGGCCGCTGCGGGGAGTGCCAGGCGTGGGGCACGGTCAGCGAGGAGGGGGCGGCACCGTCGGGCCCGCGCACCGCTGCCGTGTCCCCCGCACGCGAGCCTGCACGGCCCATCGCCGACATCGACGTGGAGTCGGCGCGCGCCAACCCGACGGGTGTGGGCGAGCTCGACCGGGTGCTGGGCGGCGGCCTGGTGCCCGGCGCCGTGATCCTCCTCGCGGGCGAGCCGGGCGTCGGCAAGTCCACGCTGCTGCTCGCCGTCGCCAGCAACGTGGCCGACGGCGCCCTGGGCCGCGACGGCTTCGAGTCGCCGCGCACCGTGCTGTACGTGACCGGCGAGGAGTCGGCCGGCCAGGTCCGGCTGCGCGCCGAGCGCATCGGTGCGCTGTCGCCCACCCTGCTCCTCGCGGCCGAGACCGACCTGGGCACGGTGCTGGGCCACCTGGAGGCCAACCAGCCGGACATGCTCATCGTGGACTCGGTGCAGACCATCGCGTCCGCGCAGGTGGACGGCGCCCCCGGCGGGGTGTCGCAGGTCCGGGAGGTCGCCGCCGCGCTGATCGCCGTGGCCAAGGAGCGCCAGATCCCGACCATCCTGGTGGGGCACGTGACGAAGGACGGCTCGGTGGCCGGGCCGCGCACCCTGGAGCACCTGGTCGACGTGGTCTGCCAGTTCGAGGGCGACCGGCACTCCCGCCTGCGGATGATTCGCGCGGTGAAGAACCGGTACGGCCCCACGGACGAGGTGGGCTGCTTCGACCTGTCGGAGGACGGCATCGTCGGGCTGCCCGACCCGTCGGGCCTGTTCCTGTCGCACGCGGGCTCGGGGATCGCGGGGTCGTGCATCACGGTCACGCTGGAGGGACGACGTCCGCTCGCCGTCGAGGTCCAGGGTCTCGTGGCGCCCAGCCCGCTGAACAACCCGCGCCGCGCGACGAGCGGCGTGGACTCCAGCCGGCTCGCCATGATCCTGGCGGTGCTGCACCGGCACGGCGGGCTGCGGCTCGCCGACCAGGACGTCTACGCCTCCACGGTGGGCGGCGCCCGGATCACGGAGCCGGCGTCGGACCTCGCTGCCGCCCTGGCCCTGGTCTCCGCGCGGACCGGACGGCCGCTGCCCGGTGCCACCGTCGCCATCGGCGAGGTGGGCCTGGCCGGGGACCTGCGCCCGGTCGCCGGGCTGGAGCGCCGGCTCGGCGAGGCCGCGCGCCTGGGGTTCGAGCACGCCGTCGTGCCGCACGGCACCGGTGTCAAGGCACCCGACGGGCTCCGCCTGGTCGAGGCGGCGCACATCCGCGACGCCGTGGAGTGGGCCCAGTCCACGGGTCGCGGAGACGACAGGAGGATGGACGGGGCGTGACCGGTTCGTGAAACGAACTGCTTGTGACCCAGCGCACAGCGTAGGATTTCTTCGTGGCCACGACCTCCTCGCACCCTGACGAGCTGCTCCGGGAGACCCTGGCCGCCGTCGCGCCCGGGACCGAGCTCCGCGACGGACTGGAACGCATCCTGCGCGGCCGGACCGGAGCGCTCATCGTGCTCGGCCTGGACCCGATCGTGGAGCAGATCTGCTCCGGCGGTTTCGCGCTCGACGTCGACTTCTCCGCGACGCGCCTGCGCGAGCTGTCCAAGATGGACGGCGCGGTGGTGCTCGACCGCGGCGCCACCCGCATCCGGCGCGCGGCCGTGCAGCTCCTGCCCGACCCGACGATAGAGACCACCGAGTCCGGCACCCGGCACCGCACGGCAGAGCGGGTGGCCAAGCAGACCGGCTTCCCGGTGATCTCCGTGAGCCAGTCGATGCGGATCGTCGCGCTCTACGTGGGTGGCCAGCGGCACGTGCTGGAGGACTCGGACACCATCCTCGGCCGCGCCAACCAGGCCCTCGCGACGCTGGAGCGCTACCGGGCCCGCCTCGACGAGGTGTCGGGCACGCTGTCCGCGCTGGAGATCGAGGACCTGGTCACGGTGCGCGACGTCTGCTCCGTGGTGCAGCGCCTGGAGATGGTGGGGCGCATCTCGGACGAGATCGCGGGCTACGTGATCGAGCTCGGGGTGGACGGCCGTCTGCTGGCGCTGCAGCTCGACGAGCTCATCGGCGACGTCGGCTCGGACCGGGAGTTCGTGATCCGCGACTACGTGCTGGGCCGCAAGGACCGCACGCTCGCCGACGTGCAGTCCGAGCTGTCCGCGCTCACGTCGCAGCAGCTCCTCGACATGAGCCAGATCGGCCGCATCCTGGACCTGCCCGGCGGTGGCGACGCGCTCGACGCCGCCGTCGCGCCGCACGGCTACCGGCTGCTGTCCAAGGTGCCGCGGCTGCCGAGCTCCACCATCGAGCGGCTCGTGGGCCACTTCAGCAGCCTGCAGAAGCTTCTCGCGGCCAGCGTGGACGACCTCATGTCGGTCGACGGTGTGGGCGAGCAGCGCGCCCGGACGATCCGCGAGGGGCTGTCGCGCCTCGCGGAGTCGAGCATCCTGGAACGCTACGTCTGACGCGGCGGGGACCGCCGGAGCTGCGACCTGACCCGTCGGGTCCCGGCGCCGAACCGGACGGACGGTTCGGGGCGGTTCAGGACTGGGCCGACTTCTCGCTCGGCCCTGCGTCCCTCTTCGACGCGTCCCCCTCCGACGAGTCCCCCTCCGACGCGTCGGCCTCCGACGAGTCCCGCTCCGACCCGGCGTCCTCGCCCGGCTCGGTTCCCGCCTCTCCCGGCTCGCTCGCCGACGGAGACGGCGACCCCGACGGCAACGCCGACCCCGACGCTGACGGCGACGGCGACCCACTGGGTTCCGGCACCGTGTACGTCAGCCGCACGACGTCGCTCGTCGCACCCTCCACGTCGGCGAGCGTGACCTGCGCGGTGTACTCGCCGGCGGACAGCCGGGGCTGACCGGGCTCGCAGCCGGGCACGGAGCGGGCGTCGGACCAGCTCGTCTCGGTGACGTCCACGTCGCCGGGGCCGAGGAGCAGCAGCCGTTCCTCCTCGGCGTCGGCGCAGTCGGCGGACGACCACACCCTCTTCGCCGTGGCTTCGCCCACCTCGCCCTGGTAGACGGTCACGGCGAGGTTCCGCCGGGGAGCGTCGACGAGGCACTGCACCTCGCCCTCGTTCCGCACCGACACGGTGAACCGCACCGGCTCCCCGGGCGTGACGGCGAGGCGGTCGGCCGCGAGCCCGACGTCGAGGTCCTCGGCCGTGCAGGGCGACGCGGCGGCGTTCGGGTCCACGGGGGACGGCGGGTTCACCTTGTCCGACACGATGGACGGCTCGGCGCGCGGCCACGTGACCGCGACCCCGACGCCGCCGAGCGCGAGCACCACCAGCACGGCGATCGCGCGTCCGCGCCGGCGCGGACGCCTGCCCCCGGGCCCCTGGTCCATGTCCGGGCCCGGAGCCCGCTCGGCCCGCTCCGGTGCACTGACCACCTGCTGATCCCCCTGCTGATACGTCCTGACGTGCGATGACGCTTCGCGTCACCACGATCCGTGCCTCCAAAATACGACGCCGCCCGCGGCCCGGGTCGCAGCCGCGCCGCCGAGTCGGTCACGTGTCCTACTTCACCTGGTACCGGGTGAAGCCCCGCGCAGAGCCCCCGGACGTCGCGCACGGTGCGTCGTGCGGCAGGATGAGGCCTCGTGACGGTTGTGGAGGAGACACGGCACGACGAGCTGCGTTCCGGCGTCGTGCGCTGGTTCGACGGCGCGGCGCGGGACCTGCCCTGGCGCGCGCCCGACCGGACGCCGTGGGGCGTGCTGGTCAGCGAGGTCATGCTGCAGCAGACCCCTGTGGTCCGGGTCGAGCCGGCCTGGCGGGCGTGGCTGGAGCAGTGGCCGACGCCGGCGCACCTCGCGCAGGCCCCGACCGCGGACGTGCTGCGGGCCTGGGGTCGTCTCGGCTACCCGCGCCGTGCGCTGCGGCTCCAGGAGTGCGCGAGGGCGATCGTCGAGCGGCACGGTGGTGTGGTGCCGCGTACGGAGGACGAGCTGCGGGCGCTGCCCGGCGTCGGCGAGTACACGGCCGCCGCCGTGCTGGCGTTCGCGTACGGCCTGCGGTCGGTCGTGGTGGACACCAACGTGCGGCGGGTGCTGGCCCGGGCGGTGGGTGGGGTGGCGCTCCCCGCGCCGTCGTACACCGCGGCCGAGCGGGCGCTGGCGACCGTCCTCGCGCCGGACGACGACGCCGGGGCCGCGCGCTGGGCCGCCGCCTCGATGGAGCTGGGCGCGCTGGTCTGCACGGCGAAGGCACCGCGGTGCACGGCCTGCCCCGTCGCCGGGCTGTGCGCCTGGCGCAGGGCGGGCTCGCCGCCGGACGCCCACGCCGACAAGCGCCGCACGCAGGCCTGGGCGGGTACCGACCGGCAGGCGCGCGGGCGGGTCATGGCCGAGCTGCGCCAGGCGGACGAGCCCGTGGCCCGGGCCCTGCTCGCGACCCTGTGGCCCGACCGGGCGCAGCTGGACCGCGCGATCGCGGGCCTCGTCGAGGACGGGCTCGCGGAGCAGGACGACGCCGACCGCCTCCACCTGCCGCGGTAGCCCCGCTCGCCGGGGCGCCGGGTCCCTGTGGCGGTCAGAGCTCCAGGAGCATGCGCGAGTTGCCGAGGGTGTTGGGCTTGACGCGTGCCAGGTCGAGGAACTCGGCCACGCCCTCGTCGTACGAGCGCAGCAGCTCGGTGTAGACCTCCGGCGTCACGGGGGTGCCGTCGATCTCGCGGAAGCCGTGCGCGGCGAAGAACTCGACCTCGAAGGTCAGGCAGAACACCCGGCGCAGCCCGAGCGCACGGGCCCGCTCGACGAGCGCCTGCAGCAGGGCGTGACCCACCCGGCGGCCGCGCCAGTCCTCGTGCACCGCGAGCGTGCGCACCTCGGCGAGGTCGTCCCACATCACGTGCAGCGCCCCGCACCCGACGGCGGGGGCGTCCGCGGGCGCGGCCGGGTCGGTCGCCACCAGGAACTCCTGCACCGCCTCGTAGTAGCCGACCATCTCGTACGGCCGCAGGATGCGACGGCGGCTGAGCGGCTCGACCAGGTCGCGGATCGTCCGCACGTCGGCGGGGAGAGCAGGCCGGATCACGGGCGCAGCGGGCGCCTCGGGTGTCGTCACGGCGCCACACTACGGCCGGGGCGCGACACCGCGCCGCACCGCTTCGTCCCCACCGCCCGCCGGCGCACAATTCCAGGCAAAACGCCTGGCCAAAACCCGCCCTGAACAGGAAGTGAGCAAGAGAACATCCCACCACACCCCGACCCGCAGGGCAAAGGTCTTGCCAAGTAGCGGAATGCGTGGTGAGTTTGGCGCATGGCATCCACACGCCTGACCGCAGATGCGAGGGCGCAAGCGCTGGCGGCCCTCGAGGCCAGCGTGAGCCCCTCGGCCGAGCTCGACGTCCTGGTGATCGGGGGCGGCGTCACCGGCGCCGGCATAGCGCTCGACGCCGTCACGCGCGGGTTGTCCACCGCCGTGGTCGAGGCGCAGGACTGGGCGCAGGGAACGTCCAGCCGCAGCAGCAAGCTGGTCCACGGCGGCCTGCGCTACCTGCAGATGCTCGACTTCGAGCTGGTCCACGAAGCGCTCACCGAGCGCGACCTGCTCCTCCGGGACCTCGCACCGCACCTGGTGCGACCGGTCCCGTTCTTGTATCCGCTGGAGCACCGCGTCTGGGAGCGGGCCTACGTGGGCACGGGCATCGCCCTGTACGACGTGCTCGCGACGCTCACCCCGGGCCGCCGTCCGATGCCGTTCCACCGGCACCTGAGCAAGGCCCAGATGGAGGCCAAGTTCCCGGACCTGGCCCACGACGCCGCCGTCGGCGCGGTGCAGTACTGGGACGCCTCGGTCGACGACGCCCGCCTGGTCGCCACCCTCATCCGCACGGCCGCGAGCTACGGCGCGCACGCCGCGAGCCGCACGCAGGTCGTGAGCCTCACGCAGGGTGCGACGGGTGCGGTGAACGGCGCCGTCGTCGTGGACCTGGAGAGCGGCAAGGAGATCACCGTCCGGGCCCGCTCGGTCATCAACGCGACGGGGGTCTGGACCGAGGACACCGAGGCCCTGGCCGGGTCGGAGGGCGGCCTGCGGGTGCTCGCCAGCAAGGGTGTGCACCTCGTCGTCCCGCGCGAGCGCATCCGCGGGAACGCCGGGCTCATCCTGCAGACCGAGAAGTCGGTGCTGTTCGTCATCCCGTGGAGCCGGTACTGGATCATCGGCACCACGGACACGCCGTGGGACCTCGACCCGACCCACCCCGTGGCCACCAGCGCCGACATCGACTACGTGCTGGACCACGCCAACGCGGTCCTCGCACACCCGCTGAGCAGGGAAGACATCATCGGCACCTACGCGGGCCTGCGTCCGCTGCTCCAGCCGGGCACCAAGGCCGGCACCAGCAGCGCGAAGGTGAGCCGCGAGCACACGGTGGCTTCCCCGACGCCGGGCCTGACCGTCATCGCGGGCGGCAAGCTGACCACGTACCGGGTCATGGCCAAGGACGCGGTCGACTTCGCGATCGGTCAGCGCGCGGCCGCCCTCCCGTCGATCACGCACCAGATCCCGCTCACGGGCGCGGTCGGCCTGCGGGCCGTGCAGCGCCAGGCCCGCACCTGGGGCAAGCGGTTCGGCTGGGCTCCCCCGCTGCTGGACCACCTGCTGCACCGGTACGGCGCCAACCTGGCCGAGATCGTCGAGCTGTGCGACGCCGACCCGTCGCTCGCCGTACCGCTGGAGCACGCCCCCGCGTACCTGCGGGCCGAGGTGTACTACGCGGTGAGCCACGAGGGCGCCCTCCACCTGGAGGACGTGCTGTCGCACCGCACCCGCCTGGTCTACGAGGTCCCCGACCGTGGCACGGAGGCCGCCGAGGAGGTCGCCTCGATCGTGGCGCCGCTGCTCGGCTGGGACGTGTCCGACACGGAGCGCGAGGTCCGGTCGTGGCAGGCGCGGATCGAGGCCGAGCGGCACGCGGAGGAGGCGCCCGACGACGAGGCCGCCGAGCAGGCACGTCAGACGACCCCGGACGTGGCGGCGATGCAGCCGCTCCGGGGCTGAGACACCCCGGGACCACGCGCCCCGGGGTCAGGCAAGCAACCAAGGAGACCGACCAGTACATCCCCACTAGTCCGCCGACGAGCTACCCCTGTGGAGCCGCCGGGTTCACCCCCGTACGCCGACAGCGTTGTCGGCAGAGAGCGAGTCAGCGATGAACGCATTCACGGACATCGTGGTGCCCGAGTTCCTCGGCACCATGATCCTGATCCTCGGTGGCGCCGGCGTGGTGGCCAACGCGATCCTCCCCAAGACCAAGGGCTTCAACGGCGGCTGGCTGATGATCAACTTCGGGTGGGGCCTCGCGGTCTTCGCCGGTGTGTTCGTCTCGCTGAAGTCCGGCGCACACATCAACCCGGCGGTGACGCTCGGCATCCTCACCAGCGGCGCCGAGGAGTTCGGTCCCGGCATCGCCGCCACCTTCGGCAACCTGCTCGTCTACTGGGCCGCGCAGCTCGTCGGTGCCTTCGTGGGCGCCGTCCTCGCGTACCTGGCCTACAAGCAGCACTTCGACCTGGACGCCGACCCGGCGGTCAAGCTCGGCGTCTTCTCGACGGGTCCGGAGATCCGGTCGTACGCCTGGAACTTCGTCACCGAGGCCGTCGCGACGTTCATGCTGGTCTTCGTCATCCTGTCGTTCGCGAACTGGCCCGGGGACATGGGGCCGCTGGCCGCCGCGCTCCTGGTGCTCGGTATCGGTGCGAGCCTCGGTGGCCCCACGGGGTACGCCATCAACCCGGCGCGTGACTTCGGTCCGCGTATCGCCCACTTCCTGCTGCCCATCCCGGGCAAGGGCGGGAGCGACTGGGCCTACTCGTGGGTCCCGGTGCTCGGCCCGCTGGTCGGCGGCGCCCTGGGCGGACTGCTCATCGCGGCCCTGTAGCCGCACCCTCGACACGGACCACGACATGGACAAGGGAGTCTCTTCCGATGGCTGACTACGTACTCGCGATCGACCAGGGCACCACGAGCACCCGGGCGATCGTGTTCAACCACGCCGGGACCATCGTGTCCACGGGCCAGATCGAGCACGACCAGGTCTTCCCGAAGGCCGGCTGGGTGGAGCACAAGCCCGACCAGATCTGGGACAACACCCGTCAGGTCGTCGGGCTCGCCCTGACCAAGGCGAACCTCAACCACACCGACCTCGCCGCCGTGGGCATCACCAACCAGCGCGAGACCACGGTGGTGTGGGACAAGACCACGGGCAAGCCCGTCTACAACGCGATCGTGTGGCAGGACACCCGCACGCAGGCGATCGTCGACGAGCTCGGCGGCTCCGAGGGCCCCGACAAGTACAAGTCGGTGGTGGGCCTGCCGCTCGCCACCTACTTCTCCGGCCCCAAGGTGAAGTGGATCCTCGACAACGTGGAGGGCGCCCGCGAGGCGGCGGACCGCGGCGACCTGCTGTTCGGCAACACGGACGCGTGGGTGCTGTGGAACATGACCGGCGGGCCCGACGGCGGCGTGCACGTCACCGACGTCACGAACGCGTCGCGCACCATGCTCATGGACCTCGACACGCTGTCCTGGCGCGAGGACATCGCCGCCGACATGGGCATCCCCCTGTCGATGCTGCCGGAGATCCGCTCCTCCTCCGAGGTGTACGGCAAGGGCCGCCCGCGCGGCATGGTGCCCGGTGTCCCCATCGCGGGCATCCTCGGCGACCAGCAGGCCGCGACGTTCGGCCAGGCGTGCTTCGACGTCGGCACCGCGAAGAACACCTACGGCACCGGCAACTTCATGCTGCTCAACACGGGCACGGAGAAGGTGCCCTCCGAGAACGGCCTGCTCACCACGGTCTGCTACAAGATCGGCGACGCCGCGCCGATCTACGCCCTGGAGGGGTCCATCGCCGTCACGGGCTCGCTCGTGCAGTGGCTGCGCGACAACCTGGGCCTGTTCGCGGACGCGCCCGACGTCGAGTGGTACGCCCGCAAGGTCGAGGACAACGGCGGCGCCTACTTCGTGCCGGCGTTCTCCGGCCTGTTCGCGCCGTACTGGCGGCCCGACGCGCGCGGTGCGCTGGTGGGCCTGACCCGGTACGTGAACCGCAACCACATCGCGCGTGCCGCGCTGGAGGCGACGGCGTTCCAGACCCGCGAGGTCATGGACGCCATGAAGGCCGACTCCGGCGTGGACCTCACGGAGCTCAAGGTCGACGGCGGCATGGTCGCCAACGAGCTGCTCATGCAGTTCCAGGCCGACCAGCTCGGCGTGCCCGTCGTCCGCCCGGTGGTCGCCGAGACGACGGCGCTCGGCGCCGCCTACGCGGCCGGTATCGCCGTCGGCTTCTGGCAGGGCGAGTCGGACGTGATCGCCAACTGGGCCGAGGACCGGCGCTGGGAACCGGCGATGGACGAGGCCGAACGGGACCGCCTGTACCGGAGCTGGAAGAAGGCGGTCACGAAGACGTTCGACTGGGTCGACGAGGACGTCCAGTAGCGAGGACGCCCGGTAGCACCGCCAGACGCCCAGGCCACCCCGGTGGCCTGGGCGTCTGGCACGTCAGGGAGCCAGGAAACGACGGGCGGCGTCGACCAGCGTCTCCGTCTCGGCCTCGACCGTGAAGCCGTCCTCCGACGCCGCACGGCCGAGGAACCCGTCGGTGAGCAGGTAGAGCCACGAGACGATCCGCTCGGGCCCGAGGTCGGCCCGGATCTGGCCCGCCCGCTGCGCCCGCTCGACCCACGGCAGCATCAGCTCGCGCTGCGCCCGGGCGTCCTCCTCCAGCATCGCCGCGACGTCCGGCTGCTGCATGATGCCGCCCACCGCGCGCACGAACCCGGGCATCCGGGGGTCCGCTGCGTCCTCGGCGCCGCGCCGTACGACGTCGAGGAGCACACCGAGCGCATCCGTCCGTCCCGCGTAGGCTTCGGCGCGCTCCCGCACCTCGGCCACGCCGAGCGTCAGGATCGCCAGCAGCACGTCCCGCTTCGTCGGGAAGTAGTGGAAGAACGTGCCCGACCCGATGCCCGCCTGCCGGCAGATCGCGGCGGTGGTGGCGCCGTCGTACCCCCGCTCGGCGAAGACGGTGAACGCGGCGTCGATGATGACGAGCCGGCGGGCCTCGTGCCGTGCGGGATCAACGGTCCGTGCCACGCGAACCCCCCGCGGCCGACGCCGTACGACGGACCTGGAGCCGGTCGTCCCGGAGCCGCGCCACGAGCCCGAGCGCGTCCAGCTCCTCGTCCGCCGCCCGGCGTGCGACGGCGTCCTTGCGCTCCGCGAGCCGACGGCGCAGCACCTCGTGCTCGGCCGCCGTGAACCCCGGCCGGCCGTCGACCCAGCGTTCGAACCGCTGCTCGTGCGGGTCGGCCTCCGACCACGGCCAGCCGTGCTCCGCCAGTGCGTCGCGCACCCGGGCGGCGGGCAGGGTGTCGACGTCCAGCCGGGCACGCAGACCGCCGTCGGGCCGCAGCAGCACCAGGTCGCTCCGGTCCCGGAACACGGCTCCGACGTCCGAGCGCTCGACCCAGGCGGCCCGCTCCTCCTGCTCGTGCTCCAGGTGGTCGCGCGCCACGGTCAGGACCGGCGCCTCGCCCACGGTGACCGTGGCGAGGAAGGCTCCACCCACGAGACCGAGACCGCCGAGGATGCCGAGGGACCACGGCAGGGACAGCGACTCGACCAGCCGGAGCACGCCGGGCACCGGCAGCGGCGTCGCGTCGATCAGCCCGGCCAGCCCACCCGCCAGCGGCGACGCGAACCAGCCCAGCACGAGGCCGAGGGCGAGCGTGCCGAGGCCGATCAGGACGGGGAGCGCGGGCGGCTGGCGCACCGGGGTGGTCGTCATACCTCAATTATTAGAGCAACCACTCTATTTTTGCAACGCTCGCCCGTCCCGGTCGACGAGCTGCTCGATCATCTGCGGCACGCGCTTCTCCAGCGCGCGCCACACCAGCTCGTCGTCCACGCCGTCGTCGACATGTGCGATCACGTTGCGCACCCCCCTGAGCGCCGGCCAGCCGACGTCGGGGTGCTGGTCCTTGAACCAGTCCGGGAGCCGCTCAGCCACGGTCGCGATGTTCAGCACGATGTGCTCACCAAAACCCCTGTTCCGCTCGCCGTCGAACGTCGGGGCCAGGTACGCGTCGCGCCCTTCGGCGACGAGCCGACGCGCCTGCTCGCCGAACCTTGCGAGGTCCGCCAGGTACCGGTCGACCTTTTCCCGCCCAGCTGCCGCGCCGCCGAGCGCCCCGTCGGCCGTCACAGCGGAACCGCTTCCGCCCGTGCGCGCGCGACCACGGGCCCCCGCGCGTCGTCCGGAACCACGTCGACCGGAACTCCGACCACATCCTCCAGCGCCTCGCTGAGCAGGGCCTTGTCGAAGATGTCGAAGTCCGCCGGGACCGTCACCAGCAGGTCGACGTCGGACCGCTCGGTGTCCTCGCCTCGCGCCACCGAGCCGAACACACGCGGATTGGTCACGCGATACCTACCGAGAACCTCCCGCACCTGCTCGAGCACCGCCTCGAGCAGCAGGGAGGGGCGCAGCCGGAGCGCAGCGTCGAGCCGGGCACGCGTCTCCAGTGCAGGGCTGCGGGTGCCCCTCTCGATCGCAGCGATCGCCGGCTGCGAAGTACCAGACCTCGCGGCCAGCTCACGCTGCGTCAACCCCGCACGCAGGCGACGCGCACGCAGGTCGCTCCCGTAGTCACCCATGACGACGATTATATCGACCTGTGATCACAGGGTTGGATCGACGCAGGACCCCGACGGGTCGTGGTTGAAGGATCCCCGCGCCCCGATACCGTTGCCCCGTGCCCATCAGCTACTCCCTCCCCGGCGTCCACGTGACCGACCACTCCGTCGACGTCCCGCTGGACTGGTCCCAGCCCGACGGCTCCCCCGCCATCTCCGTCTTCGCCCGCGAGCTGGTGGACCCGGCCCGCCGCACCGAGGACCTGCCGCTCCTCGTCTTCCTCCAGGGCGGCCCGGGCGGCAAGGGGCCACGCCCCACCGGCCCCGAGGGCTGGGTCGGCGAGGCGCTCAAGCGGTTCCGCGTGATCCTCCTCGACCAGCGCGGCACCGGCCGGTCCACGCCCGTCCGGGCGGCGACGCTCGGCGCGCTCGGCTCGGCGCAGGACCAGGCCGAGTACCTGTCGCACTTCCGCGCCGACAACATCGTGCACGACGCCGAGCACGTGCGGCAGGTCCTGTTCGACGGCCGGCGCTGGACGTCGCTCGGGCAGTCGTACGGCGGGTTCATCACCATGACGTACCTCTCGTTCGCCCCCGAAGGCCTGGCCGCGAGCCTCGTGACCGGCGGCCTGCCCGGGCTGACGGCGTCGGCCCGGGAGGTCTACGAGCGCACCCAGCCGCGCGTGGTGGCCAAGAACGAGCGGTTCCGCGCGCGCTACCCGCACGCCGTGAAGACCCTCGGGCAGATCGCCGACCGGCTCGCCTCGGGCGGGGTCACGGAGCCCGGCGGGGACGTCCTGACCACGCGTCGCTTCCAGACCCTCGGCATGGACTTCGGCATGCAGCCCGGTTTCGAGCGGGTGCACTGGATCGTCGACGAGGCGTTCGACTCCCCGCACGGCGGGCCGCTCAGCGACACGTTCCTGGCCACGGTCGCGGCCGAGACCTCGTTCGCCACCAACCCGCTGTACGCGGTGCTGCACGAGTCCATCTACGCCCAGTCCCACACCGGCCCGACGGCGTGGGCCGCCCAGTCCGTGCGCGACGCCGATCCCGCGTTCGACGAGTCGGCCCGGCCGCTGCTGCTGACCGGCGAGATGATCTACCCCTGGATGTTCTCCGAGATCAAGGCCCTGCGGCCGTTCGAGGCGGCCGCCCACGCGCTCGCGGAGCGGCAGGACTGGCGCGACCTGTACGACCTGCACCGGCTCGCGGAGAACGAGGTGCCCGTCGAGGCCGCCGTGTACTTCGACGACATGTTCGTCGACGCGTCGCTCTCGCTGGAGACCGCCGCGCACGTGGGCAACGTGGAGCCGTGGGTCACCAACGAGTTCGAGCACGACGGGCTGCGGCTCGGCGACGTCCTCCCCCGGCTGCTGGACCGTCTGGACGCCCGAGGCGGCCCGCTGCGCGGCTGAACCGTGCCAGGCGTACGGATCCCTCAGGTGGCCTGTACGCCTGACACGTGCCGGTCGGCAGGATCAGTAGGTGTAGGTGTTCAGGGTCGCCACCGCCGCGGCCGGGTCGCCCACGTCGTAGCGGTCCACGGCGAGGTAGGTCGGCTTCTTGCGGGCTGCCGGCTGGCAGAACCGTTGCGCCCGGTTGAGCAGCCGCTCGTTGTCCGTCCGGGCCGTGGCCGCGACGGGGACGTCCCGGAAGTGGTTCATCACGAACAGCGGCCGGAACCCGGAGCCGGGCTCCGTGAGCGGGATGTTCGTGCCCGCGTCGTACCACCGGCTGTAGCAGGACCAGTCCGAGTCGCCGATGCCGGGCCCCATGGACCAGTAGTTCTCGACCGTCCACTCGCGCTGGTACAGCACTCCGAAGCTGTCCCGCGTGAGCCCGGCGGACTCGTCCGCGGACCGGCTGTGGTCGCTGAAGATCAGGAGCCGGTCGTCGTCCGCGACGAGCCGCTCCATGGTGGGCCACCCGTGCTCACGGACCCCGGTCAGGTCCGGGCGGTAGAGCACGTCCGCGAGGCCGGTCACCCGGTCGAGCTCGGCGCGCAGCACCTCCGGGTCCACGTAGTCCTCCAGGAACACGGTGACGAACTGGTCGGGGTGGGCCGCCAGGAAGTCCACCATGCGCTGGAGGTCGACCCACAGTGCGACCGGGCTGCCCACCAGCGTGCAGCTGTTGTGGCAGAGGATCGCGCCGTCCGGCGTCTGGTGGACGTCGAGCTGGAACCCGCGCACGCCGTCCGCGAGCTGCTGCTCGATGCCGCGCACCTGGTTGGGCGCGAGGTTGACGAACGGCGGTGCGAAGCCGCCGTCCACACCGTTCGCGTACGCGTTGTGCGCCGTGAGGAACGTCATCTGGTCGAGGGTGCGCTCGCCGGCCGGTGGCGCCGGGTTCGTCACCGGGCCCTCCGGGGTCAGGTACCACTCCGCGAGGGTCCCGGACGCGCCCACCGTGAGCTGCGCCGGGTAGCCGGCCCCGCTCGGCCGGGGACCGACCGCGAGGTAGCCGTCGGTCCCGGGAGCCCTGAGCCGGTAACGGTCGGCGCCGGCGTCGACGATCTCCCAGGCCGCCTCCACCGTGCCGCACGCGACCGTCCGGGCCTGCGTCCCGGACCGGCCCAGGCAGCGCCCCGCCGTGTCCGCGCTCTCCAGCACGGTGGCGGACCCCTCGGCCCGCAGCCTCCAGCGCTGGTGGTCCTCGTCGCCCCGGGGGCGGTGCTGCTCCACGGCACCCGCCGCGTCGGCCGCGTTGAGCCCGGTCGTGACGCTCTGCACGTAGTACGTGCCGCCGGGCGGCGCGGCGGACACGACGGGGGACGCCGCGGACGCGGCAGGCGGCGTGGCGGGCGCGGGCGGTGCGGCGACGGCGGACACGGCGGTGACCGGCACCGCAGCGGCCGGTACAGCGACGGCCGACACAGCGACGACCGACACAGCGGTGACGACGGCGACGAGCGCCGCGGTGGTGCCGGCCAGGGCTCGGGAGGTGCTCATCCGGCGGGGCCTTCCTCTCGGGCCGGGATCCGGTGGGGCAGGCCGCACGCGCACCGGCCGGACGCCATCACACCAGGGGGCCGCACCCGCTGTCATCAGTGATTTCCCCACAGCTCCCGGGCGGGCGCCCCGGCCGCCGTCGGGGTCAGCGCAGCGACGGGATGGACGCCACCACGTAGCCGTCGATCTCGAGCACGTCGCCGGGAGCCAGGCGCGGCTCGCCGACGGGGACGCAGAGCGTCACCTGGAAGCCGTCGGTCTGCACGCGGGCGGCGGTGAAGCCCTGGCCGGTCCGGCTGACGGACCGCTCCTCGACGGCCAGGACGACGCCGGTCAGGTGCGCCGTGGCATCGGTCGAGGCGGCGTAGGCCCCGGTAGGCTCGAAGACCAGGCCGGGCGGGACGCCGTCGGCCCGGCCGGTGACGTGCACCGTGTTGCCGAGCACGACCACGGACACCGGGGCCTCGATCGGCGGCTCCGCCGAGCCGAGCAGGGCGAGCTCCTCGAGCTGGCAGGCGATCTCGGTGAAGACCTCGTCCTGGTCGTTCACGAGCTCGGCGAGCACGAGCCCGCCGTCGACCGCCTGCGGCTCGGACATGACGGCGCCGGGGGCTGCGTAGAAGGTGGGCGTGACCACGCGAACCAAGTCGCCCTCGGTGGTGATGACCAGGCGGGCACCGGACGCGTCGGTCCAGATATGGACGCCGACCTCGCCGTCCTTGGCGATGGTCTCCGCCTCCGAGCGGGCCGCCGCCACCATGTCGCGAAAGTCGCTACGCCGCCAGACGTTCAGTCCGATACATGCCAGGTTGGATGCCACGGTTGCCTACGCTAACCCGGCGACGCCCGGAGGACTCGGCGGAATCGGACCCCCTGGACCTGTCCGACATTCGGGTCAGTCGGGGGCGTGCTTGTCGAGGAACGCGTAGACCTCGGCGTCGTCCACACCGGGAAAGGCGCCGCGTGGCAGGGCCGCGAGGATCTGCTGGTGCATGCGGCCGGACGGCCACGCCTCGCCGGACCACCGCTGGGTGAGCTCGGGCGCCGGGCGCTGGCAGCAGGCCGGGTCCGGGCACGTGGACGTGCGCCGCACCTGCGTGTCGCGGCCGCGGAACCACTTGGCGTGCGCGTAGGGCACGCCGACGGTGATGGAGAACGCGCCCGACCCTCCGTCCGGCCCGCCCGACGGCGACATGGAGCCGGTCTGGGTGGAGCACCAGAAGGTGCCCGCGGGGGTGTCGGTGTACTGGTAGAACTCGGTGGCCCGGTCGCGCCGTTCGAACGCCTCGCGGGCCGCCCACCGCCGGCAGATGAGCTGCCCCTCGATGGCCCCCGTGACGTCCTGGGGGAACGGCAGGCCGTCGTTGGCGTAGCCGCGGAAGAGGGCGCCGTCCGCCCCCACGCGCAGGAAGTGCAGCGGGATGCCGAGGTGGTGCGTGGCGAGGTTGGTGAGCCGCATCGCCGCCGCCTCGTGCGTGATGCCGAACGCGTCGCGGAAGTCCTCCACGGCGAGGTCGCGCTCGCGCTTGCGGTCCTGGAGGAACGGCACGGCCACGAACTGGGGCGCGAGGCAGGCGGCGGCGAAGTACGTGATCTCGACGCGCTGACGCAGGAACTCGCCGTACGAGCTGGGCCGGTCGTGCTCCAGCACGCGGTGCGCGAGCGCCTGGAGCGCGAGCGACCGCAGCCCGTGGCCACCCGGGGTCGACGCCGGGGGCAGGTAGATGCGTCCGTTGCGCAGATCCGTCACCGACCGGGCGGACCGGGGCAGGTCGTCGACGTGCAGCAGCGTGAAGCCCATCTGCTCGGCCATCCGGGCCACGGTGCGGTGGGTCAGTGCGCCGCCCGTGTACCCGGCGGCCTTGACCATCTGCTCCGCGACGGCCTCGAACTGCGGGTAGTGGTTGTCGCGGGCCTCCCGCTCCAGGCGCAGGTCGGTGTTGGCGCGGCGCGCCTCCTCGGGCGTCGCGATGGCGAGCTGCTCACGGCGGGCCAGCTCGTCGTGCAGGCCCACGAGCTGCTCCAGCACCGGCGTGGGGAGCTTCTGGCTCGGCTTGACGGCGGGCACGCCCAGGGTGGTGAACAGGGGCGAGCGCTGCGCGCGGTCGAGCGCGATCTCCAGGGCCGCGCGGCGCGACGGCGGCTCGGGGCTGAGCAGCTCGCCCATCGGCACGCCGAGGGCCTCGGCGATCGACCGGAGGAGCCCGAGCCGGGGTTCGCGCCGGCCGTTCTCCACGAGCGAGAGCAGGCTGGGTGCCGAGCCCACCTGCTCGCCCAGCGCGTCCAGCGTGAGCCCGCGTGCGGTGCGCAGGTGCCGGATGCGCCGCCCCAGCGTGATCAGGTCGGTCTCGCCGCCGGTGCTCGTGTCGCTGGTGTTCGGCATGGCTCGCTCCCTCCGTCCGCTGCGCCGTGGCCGGCCGGCCGCCCCGTGCCGTGACCGGGCAGCAGGATCACGCTCCTTCACACTACGTGAAGATCGGCGATTCTTGACAGCCGGAGGGCTGGAATTCCGGGCGATCCGCACATGAGAGTGGAAACAAGCCCGCCACCGTGGCCCGCTTTTGACGATCGGAGCGCACATGTCCGTCCTCGCGAACCCCCGCCGAACCCGGCTCGTCGCCGAGCTCGTCTCCGACGTGACCACCGAGCAGGGCTCCGCCCCCGCCGACGCGGACGCCCGGGCCGCGCGCCGCGACACGCAGGAGGCCGGACGGCAGGACGTGCGTGCCTGGGTGGCGAGCGTCGCCGAGCTCACCCAGCCGGACCGGATCGTGTGGTGCGACGGCTCGGCCGGCGAGAAGCAGCGCCTGATCGACCAGATGCTGGCCGCCGGCACGCTCGTCGGCCTGAACCCCGAGAAGCGGCCGGGCTCGTACCTGGCCCGCTCCAACCCGGCCGACGTGGCCCGTGTCGAGTCCCGCACCTTCATCTGCTCGGAGCGGGAGGAGGACGCCGGCCCCACCAACAACTGGGTGGACCCGGCGGACATGCGCGCCGAGCTGGAGGGCGTCTTCGCCGGCTCCATGAAGGGCCGCACCATGTACGTGGTGCCGTTCTCGATGGGCCCCGTGGGCGGCCCCATCTCGCAGGTGGGCATCGAGATCACGGACTCCCCGTACGTCGTGGTGTCGATGCACGTCATGACGCGGGTCTCGGACGAGATCCTGCGCCTGATCGACGCCGGGCAGCAGTGGGTCCCCGCCGTGCACTCGGTGGGTGCGCCGCTGGCCGAGGGTGCGGCGGACGTCGCCTGGCCGTGCAACGACACGAAGTACATCGTGCACTTCCCGGAGAGCCGCGAGATCTGGTCGTACGGCTCCGGGTACGGCGGCAACGCCCTGCTCGGCAAGAAGTGCTTCGCGCTGCGCATCGCCTCGGCGATGGCCCGCGACGAGGGCTGGCTCGCCGAGCACATGCTGCTGATCCGCATCACCTCGCCCGAGCAGCGTCAGTACCACCTGGCCGCGGCCTTCCCGAGCGCGTGCGGCAAGACCAACCTGGCGATGCTGCAGCCCACGATCCCGGGCTGGACGGTCGAGACCCTGGGCGACGACATCGTGTGGATGCGCCCCGGCCCGGACGGCACGCTGCGCGCCATCAATCCCGAGGCCGGCTTCTTCGGTGTCGCACCCGGTACGGGCATCGACACCAACCCGACGGCCGTGGCCACGTTCGACCGCGACACCATCTTCACCAACGTGGCGCTCACCGACGACGGCGACGTCTGGTGGGAGGGCCTGACGCCGGAGCCCCCGGCGCACCTGACCGACTGGCAGGGCAACGACTGGACGCCGGACTCCGGGACCCCTGCGGCGCACCCGAACTCCCGCTTCACCGTGGCCGCCGCACAGTGCCCCACCATCGCGGACACCTGGGAGGACCCGGCCGGCGTGCCGGTCGACGCGATCGTGTTCGGTGGGCGCCGCGCCACCAACGTGCCCCTCGTGGCCCAGTCGTTCGGCTGGGAGCACGGTGTGTTCATGGGCGCGACCATCTCCTCGGAGCGGACCGCCGCCGCCGAGGGTGCCCTCGGTGAGCTGCGCCGCGACCCCTTCGCGATGCTCCCGTTCTGCGGCTACAACATGGCCGACCACTGGGCGCACTGGCTGGAGGTCGGCGCGGGCATCGAGGAGTCGAAGCGCCCGCGGATCTTCCAGGTCAACTGGTTCCGCAAGGGCGACGACGGCCGCTTCCTCTGGCCCGGGTTCGGCGAGAACTCGCGTGTCGTCGAGTGGATCGTGGGCCAGGTCGAGGCCGGCCGCGGCCTGCGGCCCGACGACGCCGCGGTCAGCTCGCCCGTGGGCCTGCTGCCCGCGCCGGGCACGCTGAACCTGACCGGCCTGGACGTGCCGGACGCCGATCTCGCCGCCCTGTTCGACGTCCCCGCCGGGCCCTGGCTCGCCGAGGCCGACCTGACCGAGGAGTTCTTCGCGCAGTTCGGCGACCACACGCCGGCTGCCCTGCGCGACCAGCTGGACGCCCTGCGGGAGCGACTGGCCCGATGAGCTTCGGGCGGTCGGCGGCGCGACCTTCCCGGGTGGCTACCCGTCGCGCCGCCGGCCGCCCGAACAGGCTTCCCCGGCCGGGTTATTGAGGCATCCCGGCCGGGGAGCTCCCCTGCCGCTCAGTACCGCATCCCCATCAGCCCGCGCACGTCGTCGAGCGTGCGGTCCGCGATCTCGTTCGCCCGGGCGTTCCCGCGCGCGAGCACGTCCGCGACGTACCGCGGGCCCGCGGAGGCGAGCTCCCGGCGTCGGGCCCGCAGCGGACGCAGACCTTCGACCACCGCCTCGGTGACCAGTGCCTTGAGCCGCCCGGCGCCCGCGGGACCGACCTCGTCGGCGAGCGCCTCCGGTGACGTGCCGGAGAAGTGCGCGCCGATCCGGAGCAGGTTCGCGATCTCGGGCCGGCGCTCGGGCTCGTAGGTGATCGTGCGGTCGGCATCGGTCCTGGCGCGCTTGAAGTAGGCCGCGGTCTGGTCCTCCGACGCGCGCAGCTCCAGGGCGTTCCCCCGTGACTTCGACATCTTGACCCCGTCGTCGCCCAGCACGGTGAGGGACGGCGTCACGAGTGCGTCGGGCTCCGCGAAGTACGGGCGCGCCGCCGCGTAGCGCTGGTTGAACCGCCGGGCGACGGTGCGCGTGATCTCCAGGTGGGGCAGCTGGTCGGCGCCGACCGGCACCAGGTTGCCGTGGCAGAACAGGATGTCGGCCGCCTGGTGCACCGGGTAGGTGAGCAGCAGGCCGCTCGTGCCCCGGCGGCCCTGCGCGGCCGAGGCCTCCGCCTCGGCCTTCACGGTCGGGTTGCGCTCCAGCTCCGCGACGCTCACCAGGGAGAGGAACGGCAGCAGGAGCTGGTTCAGGGCGGGCACCGCCGAGTGGGTGAACACGGTGCTGCGCGCGGGGTCCACGCCGGCCGCGAGGTAGTCGAGCAGCACCTCACGGACGGTGGCGGGCAGGTCCCCGGCGTCGTCCCGGTCGGTGATGACCTGGTAGTCGGCGACGATCAGGAACACCTCCACACCCAGGTTCTGCAGCCGCACGCGGTTGGCGACGGTACCGAGCAGGTGGCCCAGGTGCAGCGCCCCGGTGGGGCGGTCGCCGGTCAGTACGCGGTACCCGGCGGGGTTGCGAGCGACGAGGTGCTCCAGCTCGGCGCTGCGTTCCCGGGCGGCCGCGACGGCGGGCGTGGGTGCTCCGGGTGAGGTGATGACGGACATGCGGGTCTCCTTGGTGAGGGAGCCGCCCGTGCGCGACGTCGGGTACGACGACAGAAGTCCCGGCTGCGGCGGGCAGCTCGGGACTTCGGTGCGGGTGGGCGCGTCAGGTCACGGCTGCGAGTGCAGCCGCCACCAGCTCAGCCCGTGCGTCATGCTCCCAGGTTACAGCGACAATGGACGGGTGCCGCACTCCGCTGACGCCCCCATGCCGCCCCCGCTCGCCCACATCGTGTACTTCGAGCCGCGCATCCCCGGCAACACCGGTTCCGCGATCCGGCTGGCGGCGGTGACGGGCGCACGCCTGCACCTGGTGGAGCCGCTGGGCTTCGACCTGTCGGAGGCCAAGCTGAAGCGCGCGGGCCTCGACTACCACGACCTCGCCGTCATGGACGTGCACCCCTCGCTCGACGTCGCGCTCGACGCGCTGCCGGACGCCCGGGTGTTCGCGTTCACGACCCGCGCGACCACCCGGTTCACCGACGTGGCGTACCGGTCCGGAGACGTGCTGCTGTTCGGCCCGGAGCCCACGGGCCTGCCGCCGGAGGCGCTGGCGCACCCGCGCGTCACGGACGAGCTGCGCATCCCGATGCTGCCCGGCCGGCGCTCGCTCAACCTGACGAACGCGGCGTCGATCGCGGTGTACGAGGTGTGGCGCCAGCTCGGCTTCGCCGAAGGTGCGTGACGCCGCCTACGGACGCACCACCAGCACGCGGCCCGGGGCCAGCTCGTACCGACCGGGCACGACGCCGGGGCTGGCCGGCCCGGCCTGCGCGACCACGGTGACGGGCGGCTCGCCCGCCACCCGGTCGGACGTCGGGAACCAGGTCCGGCCCGGGCTCACCAGGATCAGCATGCCGTCGACGTGCCCCGCCGGGGTGAACGTCGCCGACCCGTCGGGGTAGCGGCCGATCCCCGCCCGGGCGAGCCGGTCGGCGGTGCCCACGACGTCGGGCACCGCGATGCCCACCTCGCTCACGGACAGCAGGTCCGCCGGGCCGAACGGGAGGAGCTGAGCGCCGGGTGCGGCCGGGCTCGAGGCCTTCGCCCCCGGTGCGGTCCCGGCGCTCAGCGGCTGGGGCAGATCACGGCGGGCGATGACCTCGAGGACCGACCGGTCCGGACCGGGGAAGTACAGCGAGCGTGCGTTCCACGCGGGCTGCGCCTCGAACTCGGTGCGGTCGCCGTCGGCCAGGAGGCCGGGGCCGGCCTGGAGGAAGGCCCGGGCGGCGTCGAGACGCGCGTCGTCGACGAGGAACGCGAGGTGCTGGTCGCCCTCGGCGTCCGGGTCCTCGCGGAACCGGACGACCGATCGACCGAGCGTGACCTCCACCGCCCGGATCTCCTTCCGGACCGGCAGCCCGAGGACCGTCTCGTAGTACGCGGCCGTCTCCGCGATCGATCGGGTCACCGTGTCGACGCTCGTGATCTGCATGCGGCTCAGCCAACAACCTCAACAAGGGTTGAGGTCAAGTGGTCAGGAGAGCAGCCAGGACACCGCCCGGCGCAGCAGCACGCGGTGGCTCTCCGCGGCGTAGGAGCGGACGTCGTGCCCGAGCGCCGAGTACACCGTGCGACCTCCGTGCGCCTCGGTGACCCACAGGACGGGGTGGGTGGCGCCGTCGTCGTCCCGTGTGGTGCCGAGGATCCGGGCGTCCGGGGTGGTGCGGAGGTGGCAGTACCGCTCGTCGAAGGCCTCGACGGCGGCCAGCCCGTCCGTGACGGGATGCCCGTGGGCCAGGTCGAAGCGGGCCTCGCCGATCGGCGGGTGCATCGACTCGCCCGGGATCCAGCGGCCGCCCAGCACCGCCTCCCAGTCCGGAGCGTCGTAGAACGTGTTGGCCGCCTGGTGCAGGCCGAGCAGCGCGCCGCCGGACCGCGCCCAGCCGGCGAGCCGGGCGTGGACGCCGAGCCAGTCGTCGTCCGAACCGTCGAACTCCGGGTCCCGGCGGCCCGTGCCGCTGTTCACCACGAGCAGGTCGTCAGGGCCCAGGTCGTCGAGCGCGTCCCGGAACAGCCCGCGCACCTCCACGGTGCCCAGGTCACCGATCAGGCCGGCGACCGCGTGCGACGTCGCCGCGTGGTCGTGCCAGGGGTCCTCGTACCGTCCGCGGCCGGCGAGGATCAGGATGCGACGTTGCGTCATACAGGGATCCTCCCACTCCGTGGCGAGGCCCGGCCCGGGCCCGGCCGGCCCTCACGGGAGCACCAGGATCTTGCCGCGGGCCGCGCCGGAGGCCAGGCGCCGGAAGGCCTCCGCCGCCTCGTCGAGGGGGTACCGCCGGTCGACGACGGGCCGTACCCCGCCGGAGGCGAGCAGCGCGGCCAGCTCGTCGAGGTCGGACCGGCGGTTCGGGCGCCAGACGAACGTGCCCATGCGGACGCCCGTGAGGCCGCCCACCACGGGTCCGAGCAGGGCCTTCTCCGCGAACGACCCGATCCGCCGCGCTACGAGCACGTACCGGCCGCCGGGCGCCAGGCACCTGCGGAGGCTCAGCAGCGACCGCGTGTCGGCGATGTCCACCACCACGTCGAACCTGCGCCGGCCCCGGGTGACGTCCTCGCGCGTGTGGTCGACCACCTCGTCGGCGCCCAGGTCGCGGAGGAACGGGAGCTTGTCCCCGTGGTCGACGGCGGTGACCACGGCGCCCCGCGCCTTCGCCAGCTGCACCGCGAACGGGCCCACGCAGCCGCCGGCACCGTTGACCAGCACCCGCTCGCCCGGCCGGACCGGGCCGACCGAGCGCAGGGCCTGCAGCGCGAGGGCGCCCGAGTGCGGTGCGGTCGCGGCGACGTCGAACGGCACGTCGCCGGGCAGCGGCGTCAGGGCCGACGCCGCCACGCATACCCGGTCGGCGAGCGCGCCGTGCCCGCTGTCGAACAGGTCCGCCCAGACACGGTCGCCCGGCCGGAACGCGGTGACCCCCGGGCCGACGGCCTCGACCGTGCCCGCCAGGTCGACGCCGACGCGACGGTTCACGGGCCGCCGCAGGCCGGTGGCGATGCGGGCGATCCGCGGGCGACCGAGCAGGTGGTCGAGGTCGGCGGTGTTCAGCGACGCGGCGCGGACCCGGACCACGGCCTCACCCCCGCCCGGCACGGGTACCTCGACGGCTGCCACGCGCAGGACGTCGGCCGGCCCGTACCGCTCGCGGACGACGGCTCTCACCAGGTCCCCCTCACCGTGCGCCGCCCGACGCGACCGCCGCACGCTCCAGCACCAGGAAGTCCGTGACGCGGAAGAGGCGGGCGATCCGGCGGTCACCGGCGGGCAGGTGGGGCAGCGCCTCCGCCGCGTCGACCACCCTCGGGGTCACCTGGTGCACCCGGCCGTCGGTCATCAGCTCCGCGGTACCCGCCGCGCGGATGTTGCGCACCCAGTCGGCGTCCGCGCCGTACGGGAGGAAGACCAGGAAGTCGTCGCCCACCGGGTAGGTCCCGATCGGGGTCGCGTAGGGGGCGCCCGACCTGCGCCCGACGTGCCGGACCACCGCGTACTCCGAGCCGGCCTCCCCCGCGTGCCGCATGGCCTGCCTGTTGGTGAACCGCCGGTTGAACCGGCGGACCATGCCGAGTCCGCGCGGGTTCTTCGAGCGCATGACCACCACGATCGCGAGGACGCCGGCCAGCAGCAGCGCCACCACCCCGAGGAGCGTCCAGAGAATCCAGCCCCACATGACGTACCGCCTTCCGGTCGCAGCCTTACGTTGTAAGCCTTACGCCGTAAGGTAGAGCCGGCGCACCACCGCGTCAAGGGTGAAGGGCGACGTAGGATCGCGGGACGATGACTTCCCGGCAGAGAGCGGCGACCGCACCACGCAGCGCCCTGACGCGCGCCCGCGTGCTCGGCTCGGCCGTCGCCCTCGCGGACCGCGACGGGCTCGGGGCGCTCACGATGCGCAGCCTCGCCCGGGAGCTCGGCATCGAGGCGATGTCGCTGTACCACCACGTCTCGAACAAGGAGGATCTGCTCGACGGCGTGGTCGACGTCGTCGCCGGGGAGATCCAGGAGGCCGTGGGCCGGCTCGACCCGCTGCCCGACGACGCGCCGCCGTCCGCCTGGCGGTCCGCCGTGCGCCGGCAGATCCTCACGGCGCGCGCCGTCCTGCTGCGGCACCCGTGGGCCACGACCGTCCTGGAGTCGAGGACGTCGTTCAGCCTGCACGTGGTGCGCTACTACGACTCGCTGCTCGGGCTGATGCGGCGCGGCGGCCTCTCGTACGACCTGATCCACCATGCCATGCACGCCCTCGGCAGCCGTGCCCTCGGGTTCTCGCAGGAGCTCTTCGAACCGGACGGCGCCACGGCGGACTCCGCAGCCGGTGGCGCCGCCACCGAGGGTGCCGACGCCACCGCCACCGCACTGCTGGAGCAGATGGCCGACCAGGTGCCGCACATGGTCGAGATGCTGGCGGAGGTGGGCCATGAGGAACCCGGCCAGACCCTCGGCTGGTGCGACGACCAGACCGAGTTCGAGTTCGGCCTCGACCTCATCCTCGACGGGCTGGAGCGGCTCGCCGCGGACCAGCGGTGAGCCGCCCCGGCCCGCTCACCGCAGCGGGTCGAAGGGCAGGATCTCCTGGGGCGTCCGCCCCGTCGTGATCTGCTCCGCCAGCGCCCGCCCGGTCGCGGGCCCGAGCACCATGCCCCACATGCCGTGACCGCCGGCCACGTAGACCCCCGGGGCGGCCGTCCGGCCCACGAGCGGCAGCCCGTCCGGGGTCACCGGCCGGGAGCCCACCCACTCGTCGGCCCGGGAGTCCAGGTCCACGCCCTCGAACAGGTCGCGGACCGAGCGCACGATCGCCCGGACACGGCCGGGCTGGAACGGCTCGTCCGGCCCGCGGAACTCCATGGTGCCCGCCACGCGCAGCCGTCCCTGGTACGGCGTGCAGGCCACCCGCCGGGCCGGGAAGTACACCGGGTGGTCGATCGGCGGTCCCTCCACCGGCACGCTGAACGAGTAGCCCCGTCCCGCCTGCACCCGGGTCCGGACGCCCAGCGGGCGCACCAGCTCGGGGAGCCAGGCCCCGGTGGCGACCACGACGGCGTCGGCCCGCACCGTGTCGTGACCGTGCACGGCGACCTCGGTGCCGCCCGGCACCGCGCGCACGGCCGTGACCCGGGCGTCGGTGAGCACCTTCGCCCCGCGGGCGCTGACCGACGTCGCCAGCGCCTCCACGTACGGCCCGGGCTCGATGTACCGCTGCCCCTCGAGCGACCAGACCGACCGCACCGCTCGGGAGAGGTGCGGCACGCGGACGCCGTCGGGCACCCGGGAGAGCCGCACCTCCTGGCCGGCCTTGGCCACGTTGCGCAGCTCGTGCACGAACGGGACCGACTGCCGCTCGTGCTCGAACGCGACCACCCAGCGGCTGGGGTAGGACGTCGCGTGCACGCCACCGGCCTCGAGCTCGTCGTAGGCCTCGAGCGCCACCCGGTCGATCGGCGTGAGGGCGGCCATCGCGCGCTGCCACGCGCCGGGCGTCGCGTGCGCCATGAACCGCGCGACGAAGCCCCACAGGGCACGGTCGAAGCGGAACGGCACGCTGAGCGCGGCGTCGGGGTCGAGCATCGCCCGGGGGCCGTAGGCCCAGAGCGACGGGTCGGCCAGCGGCATCGCCATGCCGGGCGTGAGCCACCCGGCGTTGCCCCAGGAGGCCCCGGCCGCGACGCCGTGCCGGTCGAGGATCGTCACCTCCACGCCGCGTTCCTGCAGGTGCCACGCGGTGGAGAGACCGACCATGCCGGCCCCTACGATGATGGCGCTCTTCGTCTCGGGCACGCTTGTTGCTCCTTCTCGCGAGTGCAGTACCTGCCAGTACCCCTCCCCGTCGAGCGGCGGTCGCCCTCATCGTCCGCCCGACGGGTCGATTCGGCGCGACCTTCCCGTGAAGTGCGGCCGAACAGGGTGTGTGGGATCGGCGGCGCGGCACCGGACGCGACGCCGCGCCGGCCCGCCCGTTCAGCCGAGCGGCCGCGCCAGGGGCTCGATCGCGGCGATCTCGTCGTCACCGAGGGGGCCCGCCGCGAGCGCCGCGACGTTGTCCTCGAGCTGCGCCACCGACGACGCGCCGATCAGTGCCGACGTCACGCGCTCGTCCCGCAGCACCCAGGCGAGGGCGAGCTGCGCGAGGGTCTGGCCGCGTCCCGCGGCGATCTCGTTGAGCGCCTTGGCGCGGCTCAGGTAGTCGTCGGTGAGTGCGCGGTCGGAGAGGAACGGCGAGTCGGTGCGCGCCGCCCGGGACCCGGCCGGGGCCGCACCGGCGAGATACTTGTTGGTCAGCAGGCCCTGCTGGAGCGGCGAGAACACGATGGTGCCGACGCCGAGCTCGCCGACGACGTCGAGCAGGGCCTCGCTCTGCACCCCGTCGTAGCCGTCCTCGTGCGCGGGGTTCTCGATGTGCCGGTTGAACATCGAGTAGGACGGCTGGTGGATGAGCAGCGGCACGCCCAGCTCGCCGAGGATCCGCGCGGCGTCACGCGTACGGGCCGGCGAGTAGTTGGAGACGCCGACGTACAGCGCCTTGCCCTGCCGGACCGCCGAGGCCAGGGCACCCATGGTCTCCTCGAGCGGGGTCGAGGGGTCCGGCCGGTGGTGGTAGAAGACGTCCACGTAGTCGACGCCCATGCGGGTCAGCGACTGGTCCAGGCTGGCCAGCAGGTACTTGCGCGAGCCGTGGTCGCCGTACGGGCCGGGCCACATGTCGTAGCCCGCCTTCGTGGACAGGACCAGCTCGTCGCGGTAGGGCCGCAGGTCGGCGGCGAGGTGCCGGCCGAAGTTCTCCTCGGCGGAGCCGTAGGGCGGGCCGTAGTTGTTGGCCAGGTCGAAGTGCGTGACGCCCAGGTCGAGGGCACGGCGCAGGATGGCGCGCTGGGTGTCGAACGGGCTGGTGTCGCCGAAGTTGTGCCACAGCCCCAGGGACAGCGCGGGCAGGTCGAGCCCGGAGCGTCCGGTGCGGCGGTAGGTCATGGTCTCGTAGCGGTCGTCGGCTGCGAGATACCGGGGTGCGAGAGGCATGGGGTCATCGTGGCACGAAGACCGTGGCGGCCTGGACATCGGCCGGGCG
Source organism: Promicromonospora sp. MS192 (assembly GCF_049532985.1). Taxonomy (GTDB): domain Bacteria; phylum Actinomycetota; class Actinomycetes; order Actinomycetales; family Cellulomonadaceae; genus Promicromonospora. Next base: position 4,354,266 of record NZ_CP186693.1, read on the forward strand.
GCTCGGGTCGGCCAGGCCGGCCAGGCCTGCTCGGACCGGCTCGGACCGGCTCGGACCGGCTCGGACCGGCTCGGAGAGCTGACCATGTGGTTGCTGCCAGGACGGGTCTTGATCTGGCAGCAACCACATGGTCGGCAGGGGGTCAGCAGTAGAGGTTGCCGCCCGGGTCCACGCCCAGGGCGCTCGTGAAGCGCAGGTAGGTGTCGACCCGGCTCTGGACCTGTGCCGGGTTGCCGCCGTTGCACTCGATGGCGCCGTTGATGCTGCGGATGGTCTCACCGAAGCCCGCGCCGTTGACGATCGCGTTGTGCGGCGTCATGGTGCCCGGACCGTTCTGCGTGTTCCAGTACCAGAGGCCGGTCTTCCAGGCGATGGCCGAGTTGGTCTGCACCAGGTTCGGGTTGTTGAGCAGGTCGATGCCGAGGGCGTCGCCCGCCGCCTTGTAGTTGAAGTTCCAGCTGAGCTGGACCGGGCCACGGCCGTAGTACTTGTCGTGGCCAGCCGGGCAGCCGTAGGGCTGGGTCGTGTCGCAGTAGTGCGGGTAGTTGGCGGTGTTCTGCTCGACGATGTGCACCAGACCGCCGGTCTCGTGGGAGACGTTGGCGAGGAAGGCGGCCGCCTCACGCTTCTGGACGGTCTCGCTGCCGCTGTTGGCGAACCCGGGGTACGCGCTGAGCGCGTCGACGAGGCCCGCGTAGGTGTAGAACGAGTTCCGGTTCGGGAAGAACGAGTTGAACTGGGCCTGGCTCACCGGGAACGCGTCGGTGCCGGGCGGGTCGACAGGCGGCTCGCCGCCGTCGCACGTGCCGACGCGCTCCCAGACGCCCCACTCACCCGTGGTGCCGGGTGTCTCCCCCTGGGTCCACCACTTGGCGCGCCAGGCCGCGCCGCCGTAGGTGACCAGGTTGCCGCCGACATAGACGGCGCTGCTGCTCCAGGCGGCGGCGGTGCAGTCGGCGACCGCGGCCGGGGCGGGAGCCGGGGCGTCGGCGACGGGCGCGGCCGCACCGGGGACTGCCACGGCACCTGCGGTGAGGAGCGCGGCGACAAGGCTGGTGACGAAGAGCGGTACGCGACGAGATCTCATGGGGAACCACCTCGCTTCGGGTCCTGGGCCGCCGCGGACGACGGCGACCGATTTGTTCAGGAACCTAGCAAGGTACGTGCAGCCGGGTCGTGAGGGATTCCCACACGGGTACCCGTACGTGCCGGGCGGGAGACGACAGCGGGGGGTTCGGCCTGTTGCCGCCCAGTTCGGTCCGTTGCCCCGGACCGGTCTGCGGCGGCGGTTTCGGTCTGCGGCGGCGGTTTCGGTCGGCTGCCGCAGGTTCGGTCTACTGCCGCGCATGTTCGGTCAGTTGCCGCGGGTGGTGTTCGGTCGGCTGCCGCGTGTCGGCCTGCCGTCGCGCGTGTTCGGTCGACTGCCGCGGGTGGTGTTCGTTCAGCTGCCGCGTGCTCGGTCTGCCGCCGCGCATGTTCGGTCAGTTGCCGCGCGTGTTCGGTCGGCTGCCGCACGTATTCGGTCAGTTGCCGCACGTGTTCGGTCGGCTGCTTCGAGATCGGTCCATCGACGGGCCGATCTCGGGGCAACGGACCGAACACGCCACCGTTGCGGCCAGCATCACGCCCAGCAGCCCTCAGCACCACGCCGCCGCGCCCAGCACCACTCCCAGCACCCACCACACAGCACCCACCACACACCACACCACCAAGCCCCCACCCGCCCGGAGCCCCCAGCCGCTCACGCCGAGTCCCGCACCACCAGCGTCGGCTCGAAGATCGACGAGCGCACCGCCGGCTCGTCGGCGTCGATCTGCTCCAGCAGCATCCGCGCCATCTCCTGGGCCATCTGCTCCACGGGCTGACGGACGGTCGTCAGCCGGGGCCGGGTCTGCACGGCGACGGGGCTGTCGTCGAAACCGACGATCGCGACGTCGTCGGGCACACGCCGGCCGTTGGCCTGCAGCACGTGGATCGCGCCCTGGGCCATGAGGTCGTTCGAGACGAAGATCCCGTCCAGGTCCGGGGCCACGGTGAGCAGCTCGGCCATCGCCGCCTCACCGCTCTCGAACGTGAACGACCCCGCGACGCTCGGGACGAACGCGTGCCCGCGCCGGGCCGCCGCGTCGCGGAAGCCCTCCAGGCGGTCCCGGGCGGAGGGCACGTCAAGCGGCCCCGAGATCACGCCGAGCGCGCGGCGGCCCCGGTCGAGCAGGTGGTTCGCGGCCAGGCGAGCGCCGTCGGCGTTGGCGAGGTCGACGTAGCTGGCCGGGATCGGGTGTCCGGGCCGCGCGAAGAGCACGATCGGGCGGCCGGTGCCGATCAGCCCCTCGGGGAGCGGGTCGTCCGCGTAGGTGGAGACCAGCAGGGCGCCGTCCGCGTTGCCGAACCGCAGGTAGGAGACGACCTGGGCCCGGGTCTGCTCGTCGTCGGCGAACATCAGGACCGGGTGCACGTCGTGCGGGCGCAGCGTCCGCACGAGCGACCCGACCACCCGCCCGAAGAACGGGTCCGAGAAGACGCCCGAGAGGTCGAGCTCCCCCTCGGGATCGGCGTCCGCACCCGAGATGACGACGGCGACCGTGCCGGTGCGGCGCGTCACCAGGGACCGCGCGGCCCGGTTGGGCACGTAGCCCGTCTCGGCCACCGCCTCCAGCACGACCTCCTGGACCGCCGGCGCCACCTTGCGCTTGCCGTTGATGACGCGGGACACGGTCGCGCGCGAGACGCCGGCGACCTTCGCCACGTCCTCCAGGGTCGGCGCCGCACGCCGCGGGTCCTTGCTCACAGGCCGACGGTAACAGAGTAAGAGCGCTCTCCGAATGAGCCGCGCCGGGTGACCTCTCCACTCGGGTTGGGGTTAACCAAGGTGCACCAGGTGCTAACAAAGCAGGTGATCAAGCCGATAAACAGTGCCTGACAAGGGGTCCCAGACCCTTGACGCTCGACCGAGCACGGGTCGAGGATGAGCCGGGTAAGAGCGCTCTCCCACTCGCGACGCACCGGAGCGTCGCGCTCGCAGGCTCAACGACGAACCGCGCCACGGCCGCTCTGCCCGGCCGCGCAGCGGACGGAGAGGAACACCATGACCACCACCGGATCACCCGGTACGCCGGTCGCCGGCCCCCGACGCACCGCGCACGCCACCCGGACCAGGCACGGGCGCGCCACCGTCGCGGCCCTGGCGGCCGGGCTGCTGGCCACGGCGGCGCTCGTCGTGCCCGCCACGACGGCGCAGGCCGAACCGGTCCTGCTGTCGCAGGGCCGGCCCGCGACGGCGTCGTCGGTGGAGAACCCCGACTACACGCCCGCGAGCGCCGCCGTCGACGGCGACCTGACCACCCGCTGGGCCAGCGAGTTCAGCGACCCGCAGTGGATCCGGGTCGACCTGGGCCGCTCGGCCGCGCTCGACCGTGTCGAGCTGGTGTGGGAGGCCGCGTACTCGACGGCGTACCAGTTCCAGGTCTCGGCGGACGGCACCGCGTGGTCCACCGTGTACTCGACCACGTCGGGCGACGGCGGCACCGACGCGTTCGACGTCGAGGGAACGGCCCGGTACGTGCGGCTCCTGTCGACCGCCCGCTCGGGCGGGTACGGCAACTCGCTGTGGGAGCTGCGCGTCTTCGGCGAGGCCGGTGGCAGCACCGATCCGGGCGGGCCCGCCTACGTGGACCCGGGCCACCCGAACGTCCCGGTCCGGGACTCGGGCCCGAGCACCGTCGAGGTGGTGGGCGGCAGCGGTGACTGGGACCTCCAGGTGGACGGGCAGCCGTACACGGTCCGCGGCTTCACCTGGGGCCCGGCGTTCAGCACGGCCGACCACTACATGCCGACGCTCACGGCGATGGGCGCCAACACGATCCGCACCTGGGGCACAGGCGCGGACACCCGCCAGCTCCTGGACTCGGCCGCGGCGCACGACGTCCGCGTCGTGATGGGCTTCTGGCTGCTGCCCGGCGGCGGCCCGGGGTCGGGCGGCTGCATCGACTACCGAACCGACGCCACCTACAAGGCGAACACCAAGGCGGACATCCTCAGTCAGGTCGCGGCGTACAAGGACCACCCGGGCGTGCTCATGTGGAACATCGGCAACGAGTCGCTGCTCGGCCTGCAGAACTGCTACTCGGGCACCGACCTGGAGCAGATCCGCAACGCGTACGCGGCATTCGTCAACGAGGTGAGCGTGGCCGTGCACCAGGCCGACCCGAACCACCCGACCACGAGCACGGACGCCTGGGTGGGCGCCTGGCCGTACATCGAGCGCAACGCCCCCGACCTGGACCTGCTCTCGGTCAACGCGTACGGCGATCTGTGCAACGTGCCCGCGGCCTGGGAGGCCGGCGGCTACGACCGGCCGTACCTCATCACGGAGGGCGGCGCGGCCGGTGAGTGGGAGGTGCCGGACGACGCCAACGGCGTCCCGGACGAGCCCACCGACCTCGAGAAGGAGCAGGCGTACGTCGACTCGTGGCGCTGCCTGCGGGAGCACGACGGCGTCGCGCTGGGCGCCACGTTCTTCCACTACGGCATCGAGGGCGACTTCGGCGGCGTGTGGTTCAACGTGATCCCCGGTGACAACCGGCGCCTCGGCTACTACTCGATCGCGCGTGCCTGGGGCGTCGACACCTCCGGCATGAACACCCCGCCGCGCATCACCGCGATGAACGTCCAGGGCGCGACGGCAGTGTCCGCGGGCGAGGAGTTCACGGTCGGCGTGGACGTGACCGACCCCGACGGCGACCCGATCGACGCCAACGTGATGCTGAACAGCAAGTACGTCAACAACGCGGGCGGCATCGCGCAGGCGCAGTTCACGCAGACGGCGCCGGGCACGTTCCGGGTCACGGCACCCGAGATGCTCGGCGTCTGGAAGGTCTATGTGTTCGCCGAGGACGGGCACGGCAACGTGGGCGTGGAGACGAGGTCGTTCCGCGTCGTCGCGCCGCCGGTCGACGGGACGAACATCGCGCGCGGCAAGACGGCGACGGCCTCGAGCTTCGACCCGTGGAACGGCGACTGGACGCCCGGCCGCGCCGTCGACGGCGACGCCACGACGCGGTGGGCCAGCGAGTGGGGCCCGTCGGCGTGGTGGCAGGTGGACCTCGGGTCGGTGCAGTCGTTCGACCACGTGCAGCTCGTCTGGGAGACGGCCTACGGCAAGTCCTACCAGGTGCAGACGTCGAACGACGGGAACACCTGGACCACGGTCCGGACGGTCACGGGCGGCAACGGCGGCGTCGACAGCCTCGACGTCCAGGGCAGCGGCCGGTACGTGCGGCTCAACCTCACCGAACGCGGCACGGAGTGGGGCTACTCGCTGTACGAGGTCGGCGTCTACCAGCAGTGACAGACCAGCAGTGACAGGTCAGCACGGCACACCTGCGAAGAAGGAGGAACCATGCGCACGACCCTCAGCAGACCCCGCGTGCTCGCGGGCGCACTCGCCACGGCCCTGCTCGCCTCGACCCTGAGCGCGGCGGGCACGATCGGCGCCACCACCGCCGTCGCCGAGCCGAACACCCTGCTCTCGCAGGGCGCGCTCACGGCCGCGTCCAGCTCGGAGTCCGCGGGCCTCGGCCCGCGCTTCGCGGTGGACGGCGACCGGTCCACCCGCTGGGCCAGCGCCCCCACGGACGACGAGTGGATCCGGATCGACCTGGGGCAGTCCTACGCCCTGGACCACGTCGCCCTGGAGTGGGAGGCCGCGTACGGCGCGGCGTTCACGCTCCAGGTCTCGGCCGACGGCGCCGACTGGACCACCGTCGTCACCGAGGGTGCCGGGACCGGCGGCACGGAGGTCTACGACATCGCCGCGACCGGCCGCTACGTGCAGCTCGTCGGCACGGCCCGCGGCACCGGCTACGGCTACTCGCTCCTGGAGTTCCAGGTGTTCGGCGACGGCGAGGCGGGCGGGCCGGAGGACCCGCCGCCGTTCCCCGGCGACGAGGTGACCCACCACGAGTTCCAGGCGAACTGCACCTTCTCGCACTTCCTGCCGGACGACTCGATCGTCTACCCGAACCAGCCGGGCCGGTCGCACCTGCACACGTTCATCGGCAACCGGTCGACGGACGCGTTCACCACGCCGACGAGCCTGCACGCGATGCCGGAGAGCACCTGCACGGTGCCCCAGGACCACTCCGCGTACTGGTTCCCGGCCATCACCAAGGCGGGCGTGCCGGTCGAGCCGAACATCCCGCTGACCGTCTACTACAAGTCGGGGATCGACGACTACCGCGACGTGGTGCCGTTCCCGGAGGGGCTCCAGTTCGTGACCGGCGACATGATGGCGACGGTGGACGAGTTCCGCACCGCGCCGGGCGCCGTCGAGGGCTGGGAGTGCGGCGACATCTCCAAGAGCTGGGAGATCCCGGCGTACTGCCCCGAGGGGACGCAGCTCAACATCCGGTACCAGGCGCCGAGCTGCTGGGACGGGATGCACCTGACGCCGGAGGAGTCGGCGCACATGGGCCACGGCTCGCACATGACGTACCCCGTGGCGGGCCAGTGCCCGATGAGCCACCCCGTCGCGGTGCCGATGCTGGAGTTCAAGATCGCGTGGCCGGTCAGCGGTGACATGTCCGACGTCGCGCTGGTGAGCGGGTCGGACCAGTCGTGGCACTACGACTTCGTCAACGCCTGGGACCCCGAGGTGCTGCGCCGGCTGGTGGAGCACTGCATCAACGGCGGCCTCCAGTGCAACCCGCGGGGCTACGACCTGTACAAGCCGCACCGGGGCACCGTGCTCGACGAGAACTACGAGCTGGTGCCCGAGACCACGGCAGCGCGTGAGGAGGTGGCGTCGTGAGGGCCGTCCCCAGCGGTGTGCACGGGGCCGGCACACGGGCCTGGCTGGCTGCCGCGGCGGTCGCGGCGTGCGTCGCGGCCCCGCTGACGGCGGCGGCCGCGCCGGTTCCCGGGACGACGGCGCGGCCGGCGTCGGCGTCGGTCCCGGTGTCGGTCCCGGCGTCGGCGTCGGTCCAGGCACCCGTCCCGGCGTCGGTCCAGGCACCCGTCCCGGCGTCGGTCCAGGCACCCGTCCCGGCGTCGGTCCCGGCGTCAGGGCCGGACCAGGCGGCAGCTGCCGCCTGCGGGAGCACGAACGTGGCGCTCGGGCGGCCGGCGACGGCATCGTCGACGGAGGGTCCGTTCGGCGCGGCGTCGGCCGTGGACGGCGACCCCGGTACCCGCTGGGCCAGCGAGTTCAGCGACCCGCAGTGGATCCGCGTGGACCTCGGTTCCGTGCAGGACCTGTGCCGGGTCGACCTGTCCTGGGAGGCCGCGTACGGCAAGGGGTTCCGGATCGAGGCCTCGGACGACGGCTCCGCGTGGCGCACCCTGACGACGGTCACGAACGGGACCGGCGGCAACCAGTCGCTGGAGGTCACGGGGTCGGGCCGGTACGTACGGCTCACCGGCACCGCGCGCGGCACGGGGTACGGCTACTCGCTGTGGGAGCTGCGGGTGTTCACGGGCGACGGCGGCACGACGCCGGGCGACCCGATCCCGGGCGGCGGCGACCTGGGCCCGAACGTGCAGGTCTTCGGCCCGGACACGCCGACGGCCCAGGTCCAGGCGGCGGTCGACGCCGTCTACGACCAGCAGGAGGCGGACCAGTTCGGCGACGGGCGGCACCAGTTCCTGTTCGAGCCCGGCACCTACCCGGTTCACGTCAACTCCGGTTTCCACACCTCGATCTCCGGCCTGGGGACGAGGCCCGACGACGTGAACATCACGGGCGGTGTCTGGGCCGACGCCGAGTGGTTCGAGGGCAACGCCACGCAGAACTTCTGGCGGTCGGTCGAGAACCTGGCCGTGACGCCGTCGGGCGGGGACATGCGGTGGGCCGTGTCGCAGGCGGCGCCCATGCGGCGCGTGCACGTCAAGGGCAACCTCATGCTGCACTCGTCGCGGTACGGCTGGGCGTCGGGCGGGTACATCGCCGACTCCGTGGTCGACGGGCAGGTCCGCGCGTGGACGCAGCAGCAGTGGTACACCCGCGACTCGACGCTCACGGGCGGCTGGGCCGGGACGCTGTGGAACATGGTGTTCTCCGGCACCGAGAACGCCCCGCCGACGTCGTTCCCCGAACCCGCGGTGACCACCCTGGACACCACCGGCGTCATCCGCGAGAAGCCGTACCTGTACCTCGACGGGGACGACTACGCGGTGTTCGTGCCGGCACACCGGGACGGCACGCGGGGCGCGACCTGGGACGGCGGGACGACGTCGGGCACCTCGATCCCGCTGGACCAGTTCTACGTGGCCCGGCCCGGCGACCCCGCGGAGCGGATCAACCAGGCGCTCGACCAGGGGCTGCACCTGCTGCTCACGCCGGGCGTCTACGAGACCACCGGGACCATCGAGGTGGACCGGGCCGACACCGTGGTGCTCGGGCTCGGGTACGCCACGATCGTGCCGACGGCCGGGCAGACGGCGATGCGGGTGGGTGACGTGGACGGCGTGCGCGTGGCGGGCGTGCTCTTCGACGCCGGCGCGGCCGAGTCGCCGTCCATGCTCACCGTAGGCACGGCGGGGTCGACGGCGGACCACGCCGACGACCCGATCTCGCTGCACGACGTGTTCGTCCGCGTGGGCGGCGCGCACGCCGGGCGCGTGGACCAGGCGATCGTGGTGAACGCGGACGACACGATCGTGGACCACATCTGGTCCTGGCGCGGCGACCACGGCGACGGCGTCGGCTGGGACGTGAACACCGCGCGCAACGGGCTCGTGGTCACCGGCGACGACGTGGACGGGTACGGGCTCTTCGTCGAGCACTACCAGGAGTACAACACCCTGTGGACCGGGGAGCGCGGCCGCACGATCTTCTACCAGAACGAGCTGCCGTACGACCCGCCGAACCAGGCCGCGTGGAACCACGACGGCATCCGGGGCTGGGCGGCGTACAAGGTCGCGGACGGCGTGACGCAGCACGAGGCGTGGGGGCTGGGGTCGTACTGCGTGTTCACCTCGGACGCGTCGATCACCTCGGACAACGGGTTCGAGGTGCCGGTCACGCCGGGCGTGCGGATGCACTCGCTGCTCACCGTGTCGCTGGGCGGGGTGGGCACGTACGAGCACGTGATCAACGGCGTCGGCCCGCGCGCGGCGGGCACGGAGACGATCCCGGCGAAGGTGGTGAGCTACCCCTGACCCTGCCCGGACGACCCTGCCCGGACGACCATGCACCTGCTGCCAGAACCAGGACCTGCCTGGCAGCAGGTGCATGGTCGTCTCCAGGGGGCCGCGGCAGCCGTCAGGTGACCGCGCCGATGTGCCAGGGGATGAACTCCTCGGCGCCGATCTCCAGCTCCTCGCTGACCGTCTGCTCCCCCGAGGCGACGGCGAGGACGCGGTCGAAGATCTGCCGGCCCACCTCGGCGACGGTCGCGGTGCCGTCCACGACCACGCCCGCGTTGATGTCCATGTCCTGCGACATCACCGAGTACATCGGGGTGTTGGTGGCCACCTTGATGGACGGCGTCGGGCGGCACCCGAACACCGACCCGCGTCCGGTGGTGAAGACGACGACGTTCGCGCCGCCCGCGACCAGGCCCGTCACGGACACCGGGTCGTAGCCCGGGGTGTCCATGAAGCCGAACCCGGTCTCCGTGATCGGCTCGGCGTACTCGTACACGGCGCCCAGGTCGGCCTGCCCGCCCTTGGCCACCGCCCCGAGGGACTTCTCCAGGATGGTGGTCAGCCCGCCGGCCTTGTTGCCCGGTGAGGGGTTGTTGTCCAGGGTGCCGCCGCCCGCGGCGACGTAGCCGCGCCACCAGTCGATCCGGTCCAGCAGCTTCTTCGCCACGGCGGGTTCGGTCGCCCGTGCGGTGAGCAGGTGCTCCGCGCCGTAGACCTCGGGAGTCTCGGCCAGCACCGACGTCGCGCCGTAGGCGACCAGGCGGTCCGAGGCCCAGCCCAGGGCCGGGTTCGCGGTGATGCCGGAGTAGCCGTCCGACCCGCCGCAGTTCAGCGCGAGCACCAGCTCGGACACGTCGCACTCGACGCGTTCGCGCTGGTTGACCAGAGGCAGCATCTCGCGGACGGCGGCGACGCCGGCCCGCACCGAGGCCCGCACGCCGCCGGCCTCCTGGATGGTCAGGGAGCGCACCACGGTGTCGTCCGGGATGGCCGCGAGCAGCCCGGACCGTCGCTCGTCGGGGGCACCGATCCCGGGCATCCCCAGGTCGGCGGCCTGGCCCGAGCGGGCCGACAGCGCGGCGCCCGGCACCATCTCGCAGCCCAGCCCGACCACCAGCAGGCCCGCGACGTTCGGGTGCGCGGCGTACCCGCGCAGGGTGCGCAGCAGGATCTGCCCGCCCTCGGAGTCTGGGACCAGGCCGCAGCCCGAGGTGTGGGTCAGGGCGATCACGCCGTCCACGTTCTCGAACTCGTCCAGCGCCGCGCCGCGGAACTGGTCGGCGATCATCTTCGCCGTCGAGGCCGAGCAGTTCACGCTGGTCAGGATCGCGACGAAGTTCCGGGTCCCCACGCGGCCGTCGGCCCGGCGGTAGCCGCGGAAGGTGGGCCGGGGCTCGTCGTCGGGCACCGGGAGGTGCGTGTGCGTGCCGCCCAGCGGCGCCTCCCGCTGGGCCTCCTCGAACCCGAGGTTGTGGGAGTGCACGTGGTCGCCGACCGCGATGTCGGCGGTGGCCACCCCGATGACCTGCCCGTACTTGCGCACCGGGCCGCCCGCGGACAAGGCCCGCAGCGCGACCTTGTGCCCGCGCGGCACCGCCTGGCGGACGTCGACCGGACCGGTCCCGGGAGCCTCGGGCGTCTCGCCCGGGCTCAGGTCCCGCGTGGCGACGGCGACGTCGTCCCCGTCCCGCAGCACGAGCAGTTCCTGTGACACGTGAGACCTCCAGTTGAACCGTTTCATCCTACCGAGACGACGTCGAGTGCGGATCTTCGCCCTCGCAGAGGCTCTGCCAGGGCGAAGATCCCGCACTCGACGTCGGTCAGTTCGAGATGGCCGCCGTGACCTCTTCCGTGAACTGGGTGGCCGCCTCCTGCGGGGTGAGGCGCTCGAAGAGGACCTCCGTGTTGATGCGCTCCATGATGTCGGCGAGCTCGGCCGAGCCGTGCGGCGGGACGGGCGGGGTGTCGACGATCTCGTCCTCGATGTCCGCCATGAAGTCGGCCATCTTCTGGTCGGTGGGCGACAGGTCGCCCAGGATCGCCTCGCGCACGTCGGTGTTCGCCGGCAGGCCGCGGTCGGTCAGCATGATCTTCGCGGCCTCCTCGGAGTTCAGCATGAAGTCCACGAACTTCGCGGACGCCTCCGGGTACTCGGTGTCCGCGGAGACCGAGTAGAACATGGCCGGCTTGTAGTACATACCGGTGCGCTCCCCCTCGGTCTCGCCGGGCAGGCGCAACAGCTCGAGCTCGTGACCCGACGACTCGGTCAGCGCGCCGAGCTGGTTGGTCCACCAGACCCCCATGGCCCCCTGGTTGGTGCCGAGCAGGCCGCCCTCCGGCCCGGCCGCCTGGTACTCGACGGTGCGGGCGGCGTCCGGCTGACCACCGCCCGCCATGAGGTCGAGCGAGACCTGGAAGAAGTCCGCGACGGTCTCCTCGGAGACACCGAGCTCGCCGTCCGGCGTGAACAGGGTCTCGCCGCGCTGGCGCGCCAGCACGTTGAGGCCGGCCTCGTTGAAGCCGTAGTCCTGCGTGCCCCAGACGCCGTCGCCCGCACCGTCGGCGACGGCGTTCGCGGTGGTCACGTAGTCCTCCCACGTCCAGGTGCTGTCGTCCGGCACGTCGACGCCGGCGTCGGCGAAGATCTCCGGGTCGGCCACGAGCGCGTAGGCGTTGATGCCGGTCGGGATGCCGTACTGCGTGCCCTCGATCTGCCCGCCCGCCAGGACGCCGTCGTCCACCTTCGAGGTGTCGATGTCGAGCGTGCCCAGGTCGGCCAGCACGTTCTTGGTCGAGTAGTCGGAGATGTAGCGCTCCTCCTGGGTGATGACGTCGGGGGTGTCGCCCGCGGCCACCGAGGTGGCGAGCTTGTCCCAGTAGCCGTCCCAGTCGGTGAAGTCGGGGACCACGGTGATGTCCGGGTTCTCGGCCTCGAAGGCCTCGATGATCTGCTGCGTCGACTCGTGGCGGGTGTCGGAGCCCCACCACGCGAACCGGATCTCGCAGGGGCACTCCTCGGCAGCGGCCGGGGCGTCGTCGCCGCCTCCGCCGATGCCCGAGTCGCCGCCCCCGCAGGCCGCGAGGGTCAGGGCGACGGCCGCGATGCCTGCGGCCGAGGACGTCATCCTCCTGCCGCGTCGCGCAGGGCGTCCGGTACGGGTGATGCTCATGTGCTTCTCCTTCGGTGACGTCGTTGTCTCATCGCGGTGGAGCTACTTGATTCCGGTGGTCGCAATGCCCTTGACCAGGTACTTCTGTCCGAACAGGAAGGCGATGAAGACGGGGATCAGGGACACGATCGACATCGCGAACAGCGATCCCCACGAGCTCTCGCCCGTGGAGTCGACGAACGTGCGCAGGGCGATCGGCACGGTGTACATCTCCGGCCGGGTGAGGAAGATGAGCTGGCTGAAGAAGTCGTTCCAGGTCCAGATGAACGTGAAGATCGCCGTGGTGGCGAGGGCCGGGAGCGACAGCGGCAGCATGATCTGCAGGTAGATGCGCAGGTGGTTGCAGCCGTCCAGCGTCGCGGCCTCGTCCAGCTCGCGCGGGATGCCGCGGAAGAACTGGACCATGAGGAAGATGAAGAACGCGTCGGTGGCCAGCAGCTTGGGCACGATCAGCGGCAGGAACGTGTTGATCCACTCGAGCTGGGAGAACAGCACGTACTGCGGCACGATCACCACGTGGATCGGCAGCATGATCGACATCAGCATGACCGCGAACCACAGCCGCCGGCCCCGGAACTCCAGCCGGGCGAACGCGTAGGCCGCCATCGAGCACGACAGCAGGTTGCCGAGCAGCGACCCGAGCACCACGAGCGCCGAGTTGATCAGGTAGTGGCTGAACGGGTGCAGCAGCGCGTTCCACCCGTCCGTGTAGTTGGACAGGTCGATGTCGGTGGGGATGAGGCCCGGCTCGCGGAAGATCAGCGCGTTCGGCTTGAACGAGCTGGCCACCATCCACAGCAGCGGGTACAGCATCACGAACCCGAAGGCGATCAGGCCCGCGTGCTTGAGCACGCTGCCGAGCCGGGCCCGCACGCGGCGGCCTCGGGGGCGGACGGCGACCGGGGCGGGTTCGCCCCGCCGGGCCGCCGTGCGGGACGACGACGCCGGGGCCGGCGCCGTCGGAGCGGTCTGTGTCGTCGAGGCGTCAGTCATCGTAGAAGACCCAGTACTTGGAGGCGAGGAAGTTGACGACCGTCATGCCGCCGATGATCAGCAGCAGGAACCAGGCCATCGCCGACGCGTAGCCCATGTCGAGGGAGCCGAACCCCTTGAGGTAGAGGTACAGCGTGTAGAGCAGCGTCGAGTCGGACGGGCCGCCGTTGCCGCCGCTGACGACGAACGCCCGCGTGAACGACTGGAACGCCTCGATGAGCTGCAGCACGAGGTTGAAGAAGACGATCGGCGTGAGCAGCGGCAGCGTGATGGACCGGAACTGCCGCCACCGTCCCGCACCGTCGATCGCGGCGGCCTCGTAGTACATCTGCGGGATCTGCCGCAGGCCCGCCAGGAAGATCACCATGGGCGCGCCGAACGTCCAGACGTTGAGCGCCATGAGGGTGCCCAGGGCGTAGTCGGGGTGCGACACCCAGCCCTGCCCCTGGATGCCGACGAGCGCCAGGACTTGGTTGACCAGGCCGTCCGCGCCGAAGATCTGGCGCCACAGGATCGCGATGGCCACCGACCCGCCGAGCAGCGAGGGCAGGTAGTACACCGAGCGGTACAGGGCCAGCCCGCGCATGCCCTTGTCGAGCAGCAGCGCCAGGCCGAGGGCCGCGGCGAGCTGCAGCGGCACGGACACGAGCACGTAGGTGAACGTGACGCCGAGCGACGTGAGGAACCGCGGGTCGTCGAACATCCGCGTGTAGTTCTCCAGGCCGATCCACTGCGGGGCCGAGAGCAGGTCGTAGTCGGTGAAGGACAGGTACAGCGACGCCCCCATGGGCCCCGCCGTGATGAGCACGAGCCCCACGAACCACGGGGCGAGGAACAGCAGCGCCCAGCGCCCGTCCCCCTTCTTGCGGGGGCTGACGCTCTGCTCGGTGCGGGACAGCTCCTGGATCACGGACACGGACTCACCCCCACGCTGCCGGGCGGGGGTACGGGCGGGGACCACCAGGGTCCGGGCTCGCTGGTCGGGTGGCGCATCGCGTTGTCCTCCGGATCGTCGTCGATCCCCGGCCTCACCTGTGAGAAACCGGTCTCTGGTGGAGGAACGTACCACATGAGGAACCGGTTTCCCATGGTGTACGGTCACCTCGGGAAACCGGTACCGCCGGGTGCCGCGCCAAGGACGGCGCAGGAGCCCGCCCGGCGGGCCGGACAGTGACGCAAGGAGTGCAGATGGTCAGCCGCAGCCCACGGGACACCGGTCAGCGTGCAGGTCAGCGCCGTGTCGTGGCCACGATCGGTGACGTCGCGGCCGCGGCCGGGGTGTCCCGGGCCACCGTCTCGCGCGTCATGAACGGCCGCAGCACCGTCGACGCCGCCATCGCGGAACGCGTGCGGGACGCGGCGGCCGAGCTGAGCTACCGGCCCAGCAACGCCGCGCGCAGCCTGGCGCTGGGCCGCACCCAGACGGTCGCGCTCGTGGTGCCGGACCTCGGCAACCCGGTGTTCCAGCAGATCCTGCGCGGTGTCATGGACGGCGCCGCCGAGGACGGCTACCGCGTGCTCGTCGCCGACACGGTCGAGGACGACCAGCAGGAGGGCGCCATCGCGCTGGAGGCCCGGCTGCGGTGCGACGCCCTCGTGCTCGTGTCACCCCGCATCGGCGACGCGGAGCTGAGCGCACTGGTCGCCGACGTCGAACCCGTGGTGCTGGTCAACCGCGAGTCCGGCGGCGCGGCGCCCAGCCTCGTCGTGGACTACGAGGACGCGGCGCTCCAGGTGGTCGAGCACCTCGTGGCGCTCGGGCACCGGCGGCTGGTGTATCTCGGGGGCCCCGTGCGCAGCGCCTCCGACGAGATGCGCCGCGCCGGCCTGGCGCGGGCGCGCGCGGAGCACGGCGACCTGGAGATCCTCGACCTGCCCGCCGGGCCGGACATCCAGGCCGGCCACGCCGCCGCGCCCGCCGTGCTGGCGACCCGGGCCACGGCCGCGGTGGCCTTCAACGACCTGGTCGCGTTCGGCCTCCTCGCCGGGCTCAACGAGGCCGGGGTCGCCGTACCCGCCGACATCTCCGTGGCCGGGTTCGACGACATCGAGCTGTCCCGTTACGCCACACCCGCCCTGACGACGGTGGCGGTGCCGCAGGCCGAGCTCGGCCGACACGCCTGGAGGGAGCTGCACGCCGTGATCGACGACGACGCCCACCCCGCACGCTCAGCACGGTTCACACCCCGCCTGGAGGTGCGCGGCAGCACCGGTCCCGTGCCGCAGGGTCCGGAGCGCGTGCACGTCACCGACGACGGCGGCGCGGAGGCCGTGCTCCCGCGCCGCGACGAGATCCTCACCGTGCCGCCCACCGTGGCACCCACGTGGTCGCTGCCCGCGGGGTCGAGCGACGCCGTCGTGCTGACCTGCGGTGACGGCCTGGAGCTCGCCCGCCGCGACACGGGTGACCGGATGCCCAGGGTGCACGCCCGGCGCCCCTACCTGCACCCCGTGCACACCCTGGCGGGCGTGCCGCTCACCGACGTGAGCCCCGTGGACCACCGGCACCACTACGGCGTGGGCATCGCGGTGCCGGACGTGAACGGCACCAGCCACTGGGGCGGCCGCACGTTCATCGAGGACGTGGGCCCCACGCTGCTGAAGAACCACGGGCGGCAGACCTCGACGGGCGTCCGCGTCGAGGCCGCGCCGGACCTGACCGGCCCCGCCGAGGAAGCCGGGGCCGGAGCCGGCGAGACGCTCGTCGAGGACGTGCTGTGGTCGGACGAGCACGGCGGCCCGCAGCTCCGCGAGGAGCGCCGCATCACGGCCCGCCTGCTGCCCCGGCTCCCCGGGACCGACGCCGCGCCCGGCTGGGTGCTCGACTGGCGCTCCACGCTGCACGCCGATCACGGCCCCCTGGAGATCCGCTCCCCCGCCACCAACGGGCGGCCGGGCGCGGGCTACGGCGGCCTGTTCTGGCGGCTCCCGATCGCCGAGAGCACCACCGTCCTGTCGGCCACGGGCACGGGCGAGAGCCGGGCGCACGGCAGCACGTCGCCGTGGGTGGCGTTCGTGCAGCAGCACGGCGGCCGGTCCACGACGCTCCTGCTGGTGCAGCCGGGCCAGGTCCGCCCGTGGTTCCTGCGCTCCGCCGAGTACCCCGGCGCGTGCCCCGCGCTGGCCTGGGACGCGCCCCTGCTCGTGCCCGACGGCGGCTCGGTGTCGGTCGGCCTGGTCGCCGTGCTGCTCGACAGCGCACTCACCGGCACCGCCGCCGCCGCACTCGCCGCACACCTCACCGACGGCGGCGTCCCGGACGGCGGCCTCCGGTGAGACCGCCGAAGGTCGCCGTGGTCGGCATCCACGGCCACGGCGGTTCGCACCTGCGCACGGTCGCCGGTCTGGAGGCCCGGGGGCTGGCGCGGCTGAGCGCCGTCGTCGACCCGCGCGAACCCGCGGACGCAGCGGCGCCGTGGTTCACGAACCTCGGTGACCTGCTGTCGGCAGGCAGGGACGCGCTGCCCGACGTCGTGGTGCTCTCCACCCCGATCCACACGCACCTGCCGCTCGCGCGCACCGCGATGGAGGCGGGCATCGACGTGCTGCTGGAGAAGCCCACCACCGCCTCCCTGGCCGAGCACGCGGAGCTCGTCGCCGTCGCCGGGCGCACCGGGCAGCTGTGCCAGGTCGGGTTCCAGACGTTCGGGTCGCACGCGCTGCCCGCCGTCGCCGACATGATCGCGCGGGGCGAGATCGGGCAGGTCACCGGCATCGGCGCCGTGGGCACGTGGGTGCGCACGGCGGCGTACTGGGCACGGTCACCCTGGGCGGGCCGACGGCGCATCGGCGACCGCGCGGTGGTGGACGGCGTGGTGACCAACCCGCTCGCGCACGCCGTCGCGACCGCCCTCTGGGTGGGCGGCGCCCGCACCACCGCCGACATCGCCTACGTGCACACCGACCTGTGGCGCGCGAACCCGATCGAGGCGGACGACACCTCGTCGCTGCGGGTCGTGGGCACCGACGGCACGCGGTACGGGTTCGGGCTCACCCTGTGCGCCGCGGCACGGACGCCGGCCCGCGTGATCGTGCGGGGTACCGCGGGCCAGATCGAGCTGGAGTACGAGCACGACCTGGTGCGGCTGCGGACCGGACGCGTGGTCGCCGAGAAGCAGTACGAGCGCACGGGGCTGCTGGAGAACCTGCTCGCCGTGCGGGCCGGCGGCGGGGCGGGCGGTGCTCAGAGCGCCGACGGCGTCCCGGCGGGCCGCGGCGGCGGGCGGCTCCTGTGCGACGTACGGGACACCGGCGCGTTCATGCGGGTCCTGGAGGCGGTACGGACGGCGCCCGACCCGGCTCCGATCGGGGACACCTTCGTGGACTGGGCCGACGGCGCCGCTGACCCGGGCGTCGTCGGCCAGGGGAACCCCGCGGGGGACACACGGCATCCGGTGGTGCACGACGTCGCCGCGTGGTGCGAGCGGGCGGCGCGCGAGCAGCGCACGTTCACAGAGCTGGGCGCTCCGTGGACGGGCCGGCCGTCGATCCGCGGGGCATGACATGGTGCTCGGGTGCTGTCCGTCCTGACTGCCATCGTCTCCATGGCCTGCGTGGTCGCGCTCGGCTGGGTGATCCAGCGGACCGGCCTGCTGGCCGGGCGCGGCCTGCCACGAGGGCCTGCGCGTGACACGCCGGGCGACGGCGGGGCGGGCGCCCGGCAGACGCTGGCCACGCTGTCGTTCACCATCTGCGCGCCGGCGCTGATGTTCAGCACCCTTGCCTCGACGGACCTCGCGCACGTGCTGTCCCGCGGCGCCGTGGTCACGTGGGTCACGACCGCCGTGCTCGGCCTGGTCACGGCCGCCGTGGCGCGGTGGCTCCTGCGCCTGCCGGCGGGCCCCGCCGCCGTGACCACGCTGGCCGCCGTCTACGTCAACGGCGGCAACATCGGCATCCCGCTCGCCGTGTACCTCTTCGACGACGCGCTGGCCGTGGTGCCCACCCTGCTCTTCCAGCTCCTGGTGCTCGCGCCGCTGGCCCTCTCGGTGCTCGACCGGGCGGGCGCCTCGGCAGGGTCGGCAGGATCGACGGGCGGGCGGGGGCTGCGCTCCGTGGGGCAGGTGTTCCTCGCGGCGTTCCGCAACCCCATCACGCTGGGCACGCTGGCGGGCCTGCTCGTGGCGCTGGTCAGCGAGGTGACCGGCGCGCGCCTGCCCGAGGTCGTGCTCATCCCCTTCGACCTGATCGGCGCCGCCGCCCCGCCGCTGGGCCTGCTGGCGTTCGGCATGACCCTCGCGGTGCCCATGCCGCCCGCGGACGCCGACCTCGGTGCGGCCACCGCCCGCGGCGGGCACGTGGTGGGCTGGGTGATCGCGCTGGCGGTGCTGGTCCGCAACGTGCTGCACCCCCTCGCGGCCTGGGCCCTCGGCACGGCGGCCGGCCTGGACGCACCGGCTCTCGCTCTGGTGGTGACCATGGCAGCCCTGCCCACGGCGGTGAACGTCACGACGTACGCGACCCGCTACGGCGTGTTCGACGGCGTGGCCGCCCGCGCCACGGTCTGGACCACGGCCGCCTGCGTCCCGGTGCTCGTGGCCGCGGGCGCCCTGCTCACCTGACCCACCCCGAAGCCTGCCGAGGCGGAACGGCAGCGAGATGGAACGCGTCTGCGGTTCTGTCTCGCTGCCGTCCTCCCTCGGCGGGCGGGGGTCAGATGCCCAGGTCGAGGTCCTCGATACGGACCGGGTCGCCCGTCTCCAGCGAACGGTTGCCGGCGTACCCGACCGACGACGCGCGAACGCCGTCGACGTAGCCGGCCGCGCGGGCCAGCGGGTCCGGGGTGGCCGACGGGCGGAACACGTCGGCCAGCAGCAGCGCATCGCCACCGCCGTGCCCGCCGCCGCCGCGCACGATCGGCCGTTCCTCGGCGCGCTCCCAGTGCCGCTGCACCACGAGCCGCTCACCGGTGGGCCGCACCGGGTCCTGCGCGAACACGGCGGTGGCGCTCGGGTCCAGGATGGCCGCGCCGTTGTCGCCGAACTCGACCGAGCCCCGCTCCGTGACCTCCAGCTCCGCGCGGCCGCGCGTGCCGTTGACCACCACGCGGTAACCCTCCCAGGGCGAGTGCGCGGTGAGGGAGTAGGTGAGCAGCGCGCCGCCCTCGTACTCGACCACCAGGCCGAGCGTGTCCTCGGTGGTGATGCCCGCGTCGAAGACCGATCGGTTGCGCACGTACCCGTCGACGGCCTGGGCCTCGGGCCCGTACAGCGTGGACAACCAGGGGTTCTGCTCCACCGAGAGGTGCCACGGGTCGACGCCGCGCTCGTTCAGCGCACGTTCGGCGGCGGTGGGCTCGTAGTCGGTGCCGTGCGCGGCGTCGTCGCCGTAGAAGCGACGCCCGCCCGTGGCGAAGACGCGTCGCGGTACACCGTCGATCCACCAGTTGACCAGGTCGAAGTGGTGGCTGGACTTGTGCACCAGGAGCCCGCCGTTGTTCACCTTCTCGCGGTGCCAGCGGCGGAAGTAGTCGGCACCGTGCACGGTGTCCAGGGCCCAGTCGAAGTGGACCGACAGCACCCGGCCGATCTCACCGCTCGCGATCACCTCGCGCAGCGCGCTGTTGCGGGGCGAGTAGCGGTAGTTGAACGTCGTGACCAGGCCGCGGCCGGTCTCGGCCACGGCGTCGACGATCTGCCGGGCCTGGTCCGGGTGCGCCGCGATGGGCTTCTCGACCACGACGTCGGTGCCGGCCCGCAGCGCGCGGGTGACCAGGTCGGCGTGCGTGCGGTCGACCGAGGTGACGATCACCCGCTCCACGGACTGCTCCGCGATCGCCTTCTCGAGGTCGTCCGGGTGGTAGACCGGGCGGGTGCCGCCCAGCGCGGCCGCGACCCGCGCCTCGTAGGCGGCGGCCCGCACGGGGTTGGGCTCCACCCAGGCGACGATCTCGCCGTCGGGCGCGTGCGTGCCGATCATGGCGTCGATGTACATCGAGGCGCGGTGCCCGGTCCCGACCACCGCGTAGCGGCGCCGCCCGGCGGGCAGCGGGCCCGACGGCGGCAGGGGCTCGGTGGTGGGGCCGGTGATCGGCTCCGTGGTCGGCGCGGCGGTCGACCGGCTGGTCGGCTCGCTGGTGGGCTCGGGCATCGGTGGTGAGCTCCTTCGGTCGTCGTCGACGTCGCGGGACACGATACCGGCGGCGGGAAAGCGCTGTCCACGGTGTCCGGGGCCCGTCCGGACGGTGGCCGGACGGGCCCTGCCCCCTGGGGGACCGCTCAGCGCTCGGGCGTCAGCACCACCTGGCCGGCCCACGCGAACCCACCGCCGAACCCGAACAGCAGCGCCGGGACGCCCGCCGGGATCTGACCGGCGTGCCACCACTTCGACAGACCGAGCGGGATGGACGCCGCCGAGGTGTTGCCCGACTCGGTGATGTCCGTGACCACCACCTTGCCGTCCAGCCCGAGCGCCTTGGCCAGCGGCTCGATGATCCGCAGGTTGGCCTGGTGGGCCACCAGCACCTCGATGTCGTCGAGGCTCAGTCCCGACCGGGCCACCACCTCGCGCGCGCGGTCGGCCGCGCGGGTGATGGCCCACTTGAAGACGGCACGACCGTCCTGCTGGAACTTCACGTCCGGCACCTCGATCCGCACCGCGGGCGTCAGCTCCGGCTCGGTACCCCACGCGACCGGCCCGACAGCGGGGACGTCGGTGGCCTGGAGCACCGCCGCACCCGCGCCGTCGGCCGTGAGGATGCACGTCGAGCGGTCGGTCCAGTCGGTGTAGGCGGTGAGCTTCTCGGCCCCCACCACCACCGCCGTCCGGGCCGAGCCGGCACGGATGGCCTGGTCGGCCAGGCCCACGCCGTGCGCGAACCCGGAGCAGGCGACATTGATGTCCAGGACCGCCGGCCCGACCACGTGGCGCAGGTCCGGCGCCTCCTCGCCCTCGGGTGTGGAGGCGCCGGGCTGCACGCCGGTGCGCAGGGCGTACGCGACGCGGCCGGCCGTGTTGGGCGACCGGTCCTCCGCGGTGGTGGTCGCGACGATCACCAGGTCCACCGCGTCGGCAGGGACGCCCGCGTCGGCGAGCGCGTGCTCGGCGGCGGCCGTCGCCATGTCGGCGACCGTGACGTCGTCGGCGGCCACGTGCCGCGTGACGATGCCGGTCCGGGACCGGATCCACTCGTCGTTGGTCTCGACCAGCCGGGCGATGTCCTCGTTGGTGAGCGTCTTCGGCGGCTGGTGGTGACCCAGGCCGATGATGCGGGAGCCGGCGGCGCCGGAGGGGAGTGTCAGTGCGGGCGACGTAGCCATGGGGTCAACGTAGCGCGCCGAGGTCCAAGGGTTCGACGGTCAGTCCCGGAACCCGTGCACGCGCGGCCCGTGCGATCCGCTCCTCGGCCCCCGGCCCGGGCGCCGGGACCTCGCCCACCTCGCGGAACGCCCCGTGGAGCTGCGCGTCGTACCGCTCGCCCATCGCCGCGTTGCGACCCTTGTACGTCCACGCGATGAGGTGCGCCAGGTCGAACCGGGGCCCGCAGGCGCGGCAGGACATGATCCCCTGCGGCCTCCGGAACCGGGTGATCCGGTGCCCGGCCGGGCAGGCACCGACCCAGGGCCCGTCGATCGACGGCGCCGCCGGGTCCACGCACCGCCGGCCCGAGCAGCCGATGCGCACCGCCACCTCACGCCACGCCGGACCGTGCTTCGCCGTCGAGCCCGCGAGCGCGTGGGCCACCTCGTGCAGGATCGTGTCCCGCACCTCCGGCTCGTCGTGGATGCGCGTGAGCGGCGCGGACAGGCTGATGCGGCGCTTGGTGTAGTTGCACATCCCGGCGCGCCGGACGGCGTCGTCGAACTCGAACGTCCAGGTCTTCAGGCCGTGCTGGTCCATCAGCTCGCGCGCCAGGCGCGAGGCGGCGACAAGGTTCATGGGTCCCCCTGCAGAGATCGTCAGTAGGTCGGTACGCCCGGCCGTGCCGTACCTGCCGTGCCGGACGCATCGAACCTACGGGCTGCCACCCACACCCGGGCGGAGTTATCCACAGCCGGGGTCAGGCACCGTCCCCGGCCGGTCCCGACGCAGCACCCGGGTCGGCCGGATCTGCCGGCGGGATCGGGAAGTTCGTCCGGAACACGTTGGAGGGATCGTAGGCCGCCTTCACGGTACGCAGCCGCGAGAACGTCGGCTCGGGGAACGCCTCCAGCAGCCGCTCGGGCCGGCTGTCGGTGTCGAACGACAGGTACGAACCGTCCATCACGGGGCCGATCTCGGCGTCCCAGGCCCCGTTGAGCCGGTCCTGGTTCGTGGCGAGCGCCGAGAGCGCGAAGTTCTGGTGCCGGTGCGCGTACGCCGTGGCGTCGGGCGCCACGTCGTTCCCCGCGCCACCCGTCGCCCGGATCGACGTGAAGTACGACTCGCCCGTGCCCAGCAGCCGTTCGACGGCCCGGCTGGTGCCCTGGTCCAGGTGGGTCAGCAGACCGGACCGGGCCGAGGGGTCGCCCCCGCCCGAGTGGTGGGCGTCCTCGCGCCGCACCACGCCCGAGTAGGGCAGGAGCTGCGCCTGGTGGCCGAGCAGCGGGCCGGAGTCCGCGAGCAGCTCGAGCTGGGCGATGGCCTCCTCCGGGTCTGCGTCCGCCCCCTCGGCCGCGAACACGGTCAGGAGCTGCGCCATCGGCGGCTGGCCGCGCCGCGCCGGGGCCAGGATCATGAACGACGTGAGCCCGCGCGGGGCCGCCTCGACGGTGGCCCCCCACTTCTCCAGGAGCCCCGCGGTGTCGGTCGCGTCGAGCGTCATCTGCGAGAAGACGACGTCGCCCACGGCGCCCGCCTCGACCTCCAGCCAGGTCACCACGCCCATGTTCCCGCCCGCGCCGCGCAGCGCCCAGAACAGGTCCGGGTGCTCGTCGCGCGAGGCGTGCAGCACCCGGCCGTCGGCCGTGACCACCTCGGCGGCCACCACGTGGTCGATCGTCAGGCCCTGGAGCCGGCCGAGGAACCCGATGCCGCCCGTGGTGCCGAGGCCGCCCACGCCCACACCGCCGTAGTCGCCCGAGGTGATCGCCCAGCCGCGCGGCGCGAGGACGGCCGCGACCTCGCCCCAGGTGGCGCCCGCGCCGATCCGCACGCGGCGGGTGGCCTCGTCGACCACCTCGACCGAGCGCATACCGCGCATGCTGAGCACCACGCCGCCGTCGTTCGTGGACCGGCCGGAGATGCCGTGCCCGGCGGACCGGACCGCGAACTCGACGCCCTGCTTCTGCACCCAGGCCAGGCCCGAGGCGACCTCGTCCACGCCCTGCGGCCGCAGGACCAGGCCCGGCGCGCCGGAACGCAGGTAGTTGTGCCGCACCGAGCCGTACTCGCGGTCACCGGGCTCGACGGCGCGCGCGGCCAGCTCGGGCGGCAGGGAGTCGTAGTCGATCCCGGGCCGGCGCGCGGCCAGCGCCGCGCTGCCCCGCCGGGCCGTGGCGGGCACGGTGCCGGCGCGCTTCCGCTCGGCCGCCACCGCCTCGCGGACGGCGGGCGCGACCTCCAGGGCGAAGGCCCGGATCTGGTCGGGGTCGTCGGCCGTGGCGATGAACCCGCTCACGCCGTCCTCCAGGGCCAGGCGCGTCAGCTCCTCGACCCACTGGTCGGCCGGGCCCTGCAGCTGCCCGGTCGACCGGGCGGTGATGGACCCGCCCAGGTTGAGCAGCCGGCGGACGGCGCTCGGCGAGCGCCCGGCCTCGACCGCGGCCTCGTCGATCACCGCGTTGCCGCGGGCCAGGTCGCCGTCCTTGAAGTAGGGCAGCGAGGGCAGCCAGCCGTCGGCCTGGGCACCGGTGATGCGGAGCATGCGCTTCTTGTACGCACCGAGCCAGATCGGGATGTCGTGCGCCGGGGCCGGGCCGCGCTTGGCGCCGTCGACCCGGTGGATCTCGCCGTGGACGCGCAGCGGGGTGCGCTCACCGGCGTCCCAGACGCCCCGGATGATCTCCAGGGCCTCCTCCAGCGCGGTCACGCTCTCGGCCGGTGTGCGGCGCTCCGCACCCATCGCCACGGCGGCGTCGTTGAATCCGCCCGCGCCGATGCCCAGGTCGAAGCGGCCGCCGCTGAGCAGGTCGAGGGAGGCGGCCGACCGTGCCACGTGGGCCGGCAGGCGCAGGCCCATGTTCAGCACGTTGGCCGACACGTGGATGCGCTCGGTCTGCGCGGCCACCCACGACATCAGGGTCCAGGTGTCCAGGAAGCCCGGCTGGTAGGGGTGGTCCTGGAACGTGACCAGGTCCAGGCCCAGCTCCTCGGAGAGCCGGGCGAGCTGCACCGGGACCTGGGGGTCGCTGTTCGTGGGGGTGATGAAGGTACCGAAGAGCAGGTCGTGCCCGTAGTCGGTCATGCGCGCGGTGTCCCTCGTCCTCGTTCTCCGCTGCCGCATCCGCGGCAGATCGTCTGTGCTGCAGACGATATTACTCACAACTCTTCTGGATCACCGCACATTCCCGTAGGATGTGGCCATGAGCACGACGGCAGGCACCACGACGACCGGCGCGCACTCCCTGTTCGGTTGGTCGCTCGCGTCGCTCCTGCGCGAGTGGAGCGCCCGGGTCGACGCCGCGGCGGACGACCTGCCACAGGGCACGCGCGGCTACCAGCTGCTCACGGCGGTGGTGCACGCAGACCTGCCGAGCCAGGCCGCCCTGGCCGCCTCCCTCGGCATCGACCGCACCGTCATGACCTACCTGCTGGACGCCTTCGAGAGCTGTGGCCTCGTCGAACGGCAGCGCGACCCGGCCGACCGGCGCGCGCGCCGCATCGTGGCCACGGAGCGCGGCCAGGAGGTGCTGGCCGCGATGGACGCCCGCGTCGCCGCCGCGGAGGACGAGCTGCTCGCGGGCCTGGAACCCGGGCAGCGCACCCTGCTCCGCGAGCTCCTGGAGCGGGCCGCGCTGGGCAACGGCCCGGACGCGGACCCGTGCCGCACCGTGGTCCAGGCGACCCGGCCGCCCTCGGACGCCGGATGACGCGTCAGCGCTCCCCCAGGCCCGCCTCGCGGTAGAAGCCCTCGATGTGCTCGCGGGCCAGGCGCGCGGCCTCCTCGCCGTCGTGCCGCGCGACGGCGTCCACGATCCCCTCGTGCTCCGCGCACAGCCGGGCCGCCGTCCGCGGCCAGTCCGGCACCGCCTCGGCGCCCGCGGTCACGTAGGAGGCGACGGCGGCCCGCATCCCGCTCAGGAACGCCTCGACGAGCTGGTTGCCGCCGAGCCGGGCGAGCCCGAGATGCAGGTCCTGGTCGCGCTCCAGGAACTCCGCGACGCCGATCCCGGGGCGCGCCATGGCCGCGAGGTGCTCGCGCAGCGGCGCCAGGGCGGCCGCGTCCGGTGCCCGCCGGGCCGCGTCGCGCACCGCGCCGGTCTCCAGCAGCACGCGGGTGGCCACCACGTCGGACACAGGGAGGGTGCCGGACGCCACGTGCAGGCGCACCGCCGCCCCCAGGCCCGCGGCCGGCCGGTCGATCACCGTGGCGCCCGCCGCGGGACCCGAGCCGACGGCGGTGCGCACGATGCCCATCGCCTCCAGGATCCGGATGGCCTCGCGCACCGACGGGCGGGACACACCCAGCTCCTCCGCGAGCGCCCGCTCGGCCGGGAGCCGGTCCCCGAGGGACCAGGTGCCCGCGGCGAGGCCTTCCTCGATCCGGGCCAGGACGCGCTCGTGGGTTCTCACCGGTGCATGGTACGTGGTGTGGTCTGTCCACAGTGGGCTATGGTGTGGTCAGACCTCGAAGGAGAGTGCCCATGCGCATCGCCCTGGCCGCCACCTGCATCGCCGACGCGATGTTCCCGCAGGCTCCGCAGGCCGTCGTCACGCTGCTGGAGCGACTGGGCCACGAGGTGGTGTTCCCCGACCAGCAGGCGTGCTGCGGCCAGATGCACGTGAACACCGGCTACCTCGCCGACGCCGTACCCGTGGTGCGCAACCACGTGCGCACCTTCGCCCCCGTGGCCGATGGCGAGTGGGACGCCGTCGTCGTGCCGTCCGGCTCGTGCACGGGCTCGATCCGGCACCAGCAGAAGATGGTCCTGGAGCGCGCCGGGCTACCGACCGAGGCGCGCGCCGCGACGGCCGTCGCCGAGCGCACCTACGAGCTCTCCGAGCTGCTGGTCGACGTGCTCGGCGTGACCGACGTCGGCGCCTGGTTCCCGCACCGCGTGACCTACCACCCGACCTGCCACTCGCTGCGGATGCTCGGTGTGGGCGACAAGCCCGAGCGGCTGCTGCGGGCCGTCGAGGGCCTGGAGCTCGTCCCGCTGGAGCAGGCGGAGGGCTGCTGCGGGTTCGGCGGCACGTTCTCGCTGAAGAACGCCGACACGTCGGCGGCGATGCTCGACGACAAGGTGGCGAACGTGGTCGGCACGGGCGCCGAGGTGCTCACCGCGGGCGACTGGTCGTGCCTCATGCACATCGGCGGTGGCCTCTCGCGCGGCGGTACCGGAGTGCGGCCCATGCACCTGGCGGAGATCCTGGCCTCGACGCGGGAGGCGCCCGTGGTGCCCGGCGACCGTCAGGAGGTGGCCCGATGAGCACGTTCCTCGGCATGCCCTCCGCGCGCACCGGCGGGCAGCGCCCGGACGCCGCACCGGGCACGCTGGACGGCGTCGGCAGGCCGGAGGACCCGCTGCACTGGGGCGCCTCCTTCCCCGAGGCCGCACGGGCCGCGCTGGCCAACGACCAGCTCCGCCGGAACCTGGGCAACGCCACCTCCACGATCCGGTCCAAGCGGGCGCGCGTCGTCGGGGAGGTGCCGGACTGGGAGGCGCTGCGCGACGCCGGCTCCGCGCTCAAGACCGATGTCATGGCCCGGCTGCCCGATCTGCTGGAAGAGCTCGAACGGAACGTGACCGCGCGCGGCGGCGTCGTGCACTGGGCACGGGACGCCGCCGAGGCGAACCGGATCGTCGCCGGGATCGTCCGGGAGAAGCAGACCGACGAGGTCGTCAAGGTCAAGTCCATGGCCACCCAGGAGATCGGCCTGAACGAGGCGCTGGCCGAGGAGGGCGTCGCCGCGGTCGAGACGGACCTGGCGGAGCTCATCGTGCAGCTCGCGGACGACATGCCGTCGCACATCCTGGTGCCCGCCATCCACCGCAACCGCACCGAGATCCGCGACATCTTCCTCGAACGGATGGGCGACGCCCCGCCGGACCTGACGGACGTGCCGCGCGAGCTCGCGATGGCGGCCCGGGCGCACCTGCGGCGCAAGTTCCTCTCGGCCAAGGTCGCGATCAGCGGGGCCAACTTCGCCGTCGCGGACACCGGGACGCTCGCCGTGGTCGAGTCCGAGGGCAACGGCCGCATGTGCCTCACGCTGCCCGAGACCCTCATCACCGTGATGGGTATCGAGAAGCTGGTGCCGACCTATCGCGACCTGGAGGTGTTCCTGCAGCTCCTGCCGCGCTCGTCGACGGGCGAGCGGATGAACCCGTACACCTCCCTGTGGACAGGCGTGACTCCGGGCGACGGGCCGCAGGAGTTCCACCTGGTGCTGCTCGACAACGGCCGTACCGACGTGCTCGCGGACGAGGCCGGGCGCTCGGCGCTGCACTGCATCCGCTGCTCGGCATGCCTCAACGTCTGCCCCGTGTACGAACGGGTGGGCGGGCACGCCTACGGGTCGGTCTACCCCGGCCCGATCGGCGCGATCCTCACGCCGCAGCTCACCGGAGAGAAGTCCGACCTGCCCTACGCCTCCACGCTGTGCGGCGCCTGCTACGAGGTGTGCCCCGTCAAGATCGACATCCCGTCGATCCTGGTGGAGCTGCGGGCGCGCGAGGTCGAGCTCGCCGGCGCCTCGCCCGAGGTGCCGGACCGCGTCTGGAAGGCCGCCATGAAGGCCGCGTCCTTCGCGATGGCCGACGGCGGCCGGTTCCGCCGGGCGGCCCGCCTGCCCCGGGTGCTGCGTGCGATCTCGCGGCACGGCGTGATCCGGCGGCTGCCGTTCCCGGGCTCGCTGTGGACCCGGTCCCGGGACCTGCCGGAGCCACCGCGGCAGACGTTCCACGACTGGTGGGCAGAGCGGGAGGACCGACGATGAGCGACGCGCGGACGGAGATCCTGTCCCGGATCAGGACGGCGCTGGGGGCGGACGCGGAGCGAGAGGCTCGCGCCGTGCCCCGGGCGTACCGGGCCGCCGGCGAGCACGCGCCCGGGTCCGCACCGGTGCTGGACCAGCTGGTCGACCGGCTCGTGGACTACAAGGCGCACGTGCACCGGGTGACGGCGGCGGAGCTGCCGGGCCTGCTGGCGGAGCTGCTGGCGCCGGGTGGGCTGACGGCCGATCCCGGGCGGTCGGCAGAACGTCAGGTGGTCGGCAGCTCGAGCGACCGATCATCTGACGTTCTGCCGACCGGCCGGGGGGCCGCCGAGGCCGGGGCCCGGGCGCGGAGCAGCGTCGTCGTGCCGCCCGGGATCGAGCCGGGGTGGCTGGCCGGGCTCGGGGACATCGTCGTGCGGACCGACTCGCGGGAGGCGCCGCTCTCCGCCGTCGAGCTGGACGGGATCGACGCCGTGGTCACGGCCGCGCGCGTGGCGGTCGCCGAGACCGGCACGATCGTGCTGGACGGCGGGCCCGACCAGGGCCGGCGCGCGATCTCCCTGGTCCCCGACGTCCACGTGTGCGTGGTGCGGACCGACCAGGTGGTGCAGACCGTGCCGGAGGCCGTGCGGCTGCTCGGCACCGATCCCGGTCGGCCGCTGACCTGGATCAGCGGGCCGAGCGCCACCAGCGACATCGAGCTCGACCGGGTGGAGGGCGTGCACGGCCCCCGGACGCTGCACGTGGCGCTCGTGTCCTGAGGTCTCAGGGGTGCAGCCGCGCCCCCTTGACCACCTTGTCGACGACGCGCCGCTCACCGGTCACCACCACCCCGACCAGGTCGAGCTTCTCGGTGGCGACGCCCGCGACGGCGGCCCGGTTGTCGACGTCGTTCCCCGTGGCGAACAGGTCCGCCGTGTAGATGCCGATGCGCAGGCCGCGGGTGGCGGCGCGCTCGCGGACGGTGGCGAGCCGGTCGCCGTCGGCCACCATGACCATGACCGGGGTGCCGAGCATCGCGAGGCACTCCTGGCCGTCCGCGTCCCGGTAGGTGTCGCCCACGAGCTCCGGGTAGGCCGCGGTCACGGCGCTGGACAGGAACGCGGTGACGTTGTTCTCCTGCCAGCCGAGCAGGTCGTCACGGAGCACGATCACGATCTTGGCTTGTTCGAAGGTCATGTTCTCCAGCGTGCGGGCGGGGCGCGGCGCGAATCTTGTACGTTCTTGACATGGCCTCGGACGTGGTGCGCGCGTGGCGGCCCGGGGTGCCCGGGGTCGCCGAGGTGCTGCACGCCGCATGGCACGAGCACGCCTACCCGGCCCACACGCACGACACCTGGACCGTGCTGGTCGTCGACCGCGGACTGATCGGCTACGGCCTGGGCGGCCAGGAGCACGCCGCGGAGCACACCGGGGTGACGGTGCTGCCGCCCGGCGTCGTGCACGACGGGCGGTCCGTGACCGCGGCCGGATTCCGCAAGCGGGTGCTCTACCTCGAACCCGCGGTGCTCGACCCCGGGCTGACCGGACGCGCCGTCGACGCACCCCTGGTCCCCGACGACACGCTCCGCGCGCGGTTCGCGGGCCTGGACCGGGCGCTCACCGTCCGCGAGGACGTCGCCGCCGAGGGCCTGCTGGCCCTGGTCACCGAAGGCCTGGCCTGGCACCTGTCCGGCCGCCCGACGCCGCCGCGCGAACCGCCCGCGGCATCGACGGCCCGCCGGGCCCGCGACCTGCTCGACGCCGACCCCACGCGTCCCGTGCGGCTGGCCGACGTCGCCGCCGAGCTCGACGTCACCGTGCCCCACCTGGTGCGCGCGTTCACCCGCGAGCTCGGCGTGCCACCCCACCGGTACCTCGTGGGCCGCCGCCTCGACCTGGCCCGGCGCCGGCTGCTGGCGGGCGAGTCCGCGGCGGACGTCGCGGTCGCCACCGGATTCCACGACCAGGCCCACCTGACCCGCCACTTCCGCCGGCTGCTGCGTACCACCCCGGGGCGGTACCAGCGGGGTGCGGCCGGAGGGTGACGGGGCGCACGGCGGACCGCCGAACGGGGCGGGCGGGGCGGGCGGGCCGGGGGCGGGCACGGCCGTGGCGGGCGCGGGCACGGCCGTGGCCGGGCGCGGGACTGACGTGGCCGGGCGCGGGACAGACGGCGAGCGGGCGCGGGACGGACGGCGAGCGGGCGCCGGCCGGCACGGCCACACAGAAGTGGCGTTCTACCCAGCGATTGCGCCCAGAACCGGCCGTGGTCTTGGGCACAATCGCTGGGTAGAAGGTGACATCCACACCGCGAGCCCACGAGGGTGCGGGAGAATGGCCTCTCGTGACCGACCCAGCGCCCGAGCCCACCCTCTTCGACCTGCCCCCGGGTGCCCGCCGTCCCCGCGCGCGGGTGGTGCTCCTGACGGGACCGTCCGGGTCGGGCAAGACGTCGCTCACCCGCCGCCTGGGACTGCCCGTGGTGCAGCTCGACGACTTCTACCTGGACATCGACCACCCGGGCCTGCCGCAGCGGTACGGCAGCGTGGACTGGGACGACCCCGCGACCTGGGACGCCAAGGGTGCCCTCGCCGCGCTGCAGGAGCTGACCACCGAGGGCCGCGCCGACGTGCCGGTGTACGACATCCCGACGTCGCGCCGGACCGGCATCCGGCGCCTCGACATCGGGGACGCGCCGATCATCCTGGCCGAGGGCGTCTTCGCCGCCCAGCTCGTCGACGTCTGCCGCGCCGAGGGCCTGCTCGCCGACGCGATCTGCCTGTCGCGCCCCCGCCTGATCACCTTCTGGTTCCGGTTCCTGCGCGACGTCGCCGAGGCGCGCAAGCCGATCGGCACCCTGCTGCGCCGCGGGACGACGCTGCTGCGCGCCGAACCGGAGATGATCCGGCGCTGGGTGGCACTGGGCTGTCGCGAGATCTCACCCGCCCAGGCCGAACGCGACATCCGAAACCTTCTTGTGCAGAAGTCCTCGGATACGTAATCCTCGTGTAACCGAACTGCCATGTCTCGCACATCCGCGGGGCTCACCCTGGGCGCAGGAGGTGGTGTCTGTGATCCAGCGCAACGGTTTGCGTGTGCTCTCGCTCTACGAGGGCTTCTTCAGCGGCGGGGCTCGTGTCCTGCACTCGACGGTGGTCGCCGGTCTGCACCAGGGCGGCCGTCAGCAGCATTCCGTGCTGAGCCTGCACCACGAGGTCCGGCGCGAGGCCACCCTCCAGCGGATGGAGGACGACCCGCGCTACCGCGCCCTGCGCGCCGCGGGCGTCCGGATCGGTTCGCTGGGCCGGAGCACCGACGCCGGCCACGACCCGCGGGTCTTCACCGAGACCGAGCTGGGGGCGGCCGCCCGCGAGGTGGGCGGTGCGCACGTGGTGCTGTCCCTCAAGGAGCAGCCGCTGCGGCTCGTCAACCAGGACGCGTTCCCCGACCGTCCGGTCATCGCGTGCCTGCACCGGTCCGACCCCGAGCACCAGGGGGACGCCCTCGGCGACCTGCTGACGGCGGCGGACCGCGGCCGGCTCGCCGCCGTGGTCTGCTGCGCGGAGTCCACCCGGGACGCGTACCGGGAGGCGGGCGTGCCTGCCGACCTGCTGCGCGTGGTGCCCAACGGCATCAACCTGGCCCGGTTCCGGCCGGTCCAGGGCGCCCGCCGGCTTGCCCTGCGGGGCGCCGCCGGGGTGCCCGCCGACGCCACCGTGGTGGTCTACGCGGCGCGATACGACGAGATGAAGAACCCCGAGCTCTTCCTCCGGTCGGCCCGCGCGTTCCTCGCGCTGGAACCGCGCGGCCACGTGCTCATGTGCGGTGCGGGCATGACCGCGGCCAACCCCGACCTCCGGGACGACCTCGACCGCATCTTCGGCGACCGGCCGGACCTGCTGGAGCGCCTGGACCTGCTCGGCGTGCGGCACGACATGGAGCTGGTCTACGCGACGGCCGACGTCGTCGCGCTCACCTCGGCGTTCGGTGAGGCCGCACCGCTGTGCCTGATCGAGGGCTCGATGTGCGGCGCGGTGCCCGTCACCACGCCGGTGGGCGACGCCCCGTCGATCGTGGAGCGGATTGGGTTCGTGACCTCGTACGAACCCGCGGAGATCGCCGCGACCTGGATCGAGGCGGCCGCGCGGCGCGAGGAGCTGGAGTCCGCGCGCACCGCCGTGCGACCCCGGTTCAGCCACGTGCGGATGATCGCGGGCTACTCGAGCGTCATCGAGCGCACCCACCGCGACGCGGGCTTACGCGTGGCACGGGTCTGAGTCGGGACTTCTCACGACCCACGGGGGCGTCGGACACGGCAGGATGACCTCATGTCCGACGCCCTCGTCACCCTGAGCCAGGTCGCCCGCGAGGCCGGCGTGTCCCTGGCCACGGCGTCGCGCGCGATCAACGGCAGCGCGACCCGCAGCGTCCGCGAGGACCTGCGCGAGCGCGTCCTGGAGACCGCGCGCCGCCTCGGCTACTCGCCCGACCCGAGCGCGCAGGCCATGGCCCGCGGCCGTACGACGGCGCTCGGCCTGGTGGTGCACGACATCGCCGACCCGTACTTCTCGACCATCGCCGCGGGGGTCGCCCGGGCGGCGGAGCGCGCCGGGCTCATCGTCACGCTCGCGTCCACGGAGCACAGCGCCGAGCGGGAGCTCGCGTTCGTCGAGCTCGCGCGGCGCCAGCGGTCCCGCGCGATCATCCTCGCGGGCGGGCGGCTGGAACCGGACGGCGGGCAGACGCCGGTCGACGACGTCCGCCCGGCCTCAGGTGCGCTGGAGGCCGCGCTGAACGCGTTCCAGGAGGCCGGCGGCGGGGTGGCGCTGATCGGCCAGCCGATCGGCGGCCTGCCGGTGGTCGAGATCGCGAACGCCGACGGCGCGGCCGACCTCGCCCGCGCGCTGCACGGGCTCGGCTACCGCCGGTTCGCGGTGCTGGCCGGTCCCCGGGGACATCGCACGGCAGCGGACCGCACGACCGGTTTCACCGGCGCCCTCGCGCAGCTCGGCAGCCCCGTCGCGCCCGACGACGTCCTGGCCTGCTCGTTCACCCGCGACGGCGGGTACTCCGCGATGCGTGACCTGATCGGGCGGGCCGACGGCAGTGCGCCGTCGGCGGCCGACGCCGACCCGCAGTCCGGCCGTGCGGCACCGGGCACGGTCCGGCTGCCGGAGCTCGTCTTCGCCGTCAACGACGTCATGGCGGTGGGCGCGATGGCCGCCGCCCGCGACGCGGGCCTGAGCGTGCCCGACGACGTCGCCGTGGCGGGTTTCGACGACATCCACACCCTGCGTGACGTCTCCCCCGGACTGACGACCGTGCGGATCCCGCTCGCCGAGGTGGGTGAGCTGGCGACCGACCTCGCGCTGGGCCAGACGGGCGACGCAGGCACGCCGGTGCGCGGCGAGGTGGTGCTGCGCGAGTCGACGCCGAACCGCCTCGGCAGGGACAGGCGCCGCTGAAGCTGCCGTCGGCGGTGGGCGCCGGGGGCGGCGGTGTGGGTGACGTCGGCGGTGTGCGCTGGGGTCGGAGGTGTCGGCCGTGTGCGCCGAGGTCGGCAGTGTGAAAGACGTCGGCGGTGTGCGCTGGGGTCGGAGGTGTGAGTGACGTGGGCAGCGTCCGCCGAGGCCGGCGGTGTGAGTGACGTCGGCGGTGTGCGCTGGGGTCGGAGGTGTGAGTGACGTGGGCAGCGT
This sequence comes from Promicromonospora sp. MS192, assembly GCF_049532985.1. GTDB lineage: Bacteria > Actinomycetota > Actinomycetes > Actinomycetales > Cellulomonadaceae > Promicromonospora. The sequence goes on from NZ_CP186693.1 coordinate 4,388,270, forward strand.
CCGCCGAGGCCGGCGGTGTGAGTGACGTCGGCGGTGTGCGCCGAGGTCGGCAGCTTCCTGCGAGGCCGGCACCTTCCTGCGAGGTCGGCACCTTCCTGCGAGGTCGGCACCTTCCTGCGAGGTCGGCACCTTCCTGCGAGGTCGGCAGTTTGCCTCGAGGTCGGTACAGGCCTGTGCCGACCTCGAGGCAAACTGCCGAGTCTGCGGTACAAACTGCCGACCTCGAGGCAAACTGCCGAGTTCGCGGCGCAAACTGCCGACCTCGAGCCCATGACTGCCACCGCAGCGTGCACGACCGCCACCGCAGCGTGCACGACCGCCGCCGCACCGTGCACGGCCAGCACCATCCATGTACTCCCCCGGAAACCTGCGCTATTGTCAGCCCGGAAAGCGCATTCCCGGACTGTGCGACAGTCCGCGGACGAACACCGACGATGGAGTCCCGCCCGTGACCACACTTCGCATCGCCATGAACGGCGTCACCGGCCGCATGGGTTACCGCCAGCACCTCGTGCGCTCGATCCTGCCGATCCGCGACCAGGGCGGCATCACGCTCGCCGACGGTTCGCGCGTCCAGGTCGAGCCCGTGCTGGTGGGCCGCAACGCGGACAAGCTCAAGGAGCTCGCGGCCAAGCACGACGTCGAGCACTGGACCACCGACGTCGACGCAGCCATCAAGGACGCCGACATCGTGTTCGACGCCGCGATGACCAACCTGCGCCCGGCGACGCTGACCAAGGCGATGAAGCAGGGCAAGCACGTCTTCACCGAGAAGCCGACGGCGGAGACCCTCGCCGAGGCCATCGACCTGGCCCGGCTGCAGGCCGAGACCGGTGTGACCGTCGGCGTCGTGCACGACAAGCTGTACCTGCCGGGCCTGGTGAAGCTGCGCCGCCTGGTGGACGAGGGCTTCTTCGGCCGCATCCTGTCGCTGCGCGGCGAGTTCGGCTACTGGGTGTTCGAGGGCGACTCGCAGCCCGCCCAGCGCCCCTCGTGGAACTACCGCGCCGAGGACGGCGGCGGCATCACCACCGACATGTTCTGCCACTGGAACTACGTGCTGGAGGGCATCCTCGGGCAGGTCAAGACCGTGACCGCGAAGACCGCCACGCACATCCCGACCCGCTGGGACGAGCAGGGCCGCGAGTACGCCGCCACGGCCGACGACGCCGCGTACGGCATCTTCGACGTGACCACCCCGGGCGGGGACGACGTCGTGGCGCAGATCAACTCCTCGTGGGCCGTGCGCGTGTTCCGCGACGAGCTGGTCGAGTTCCAGGTGGACGGCACGCACGGCTCCGCCGTCGCCGGCCTGCGCGAGTGCCGCGCCCAGCACCGCGCGCACACCCCCAAGCCCGTCTGGAACCCGGACCTGCCGGTCACCGAGCCGTTCCGCGACCAGTGGCTCGACGTCCCCGCGAACGCCGACCTCGACAACGGCTTCAAGCTGCAGTGGGAGGAGTTCCTGCGCGACGTCGTCGCCGGGCGCCCGCACCGCTACGACCTGCTCTCGGCCGCGCGCGGCGTGCAGCTCGCGGAGCTGGGCCTGCGGTCGTCCGCGGAGGGCCGCCGCATCGACATCCCGGAGATCACCCTGTGAGCGGGGTCGCCGTCGTCCTCCCCGTGTTCGACGCCGAGGGCCGGGTCGCCGGTTCCGAGGCCGTCGAGCTCAACGCCCCCGGCCCCTGGACGACGCCGTCCGCCCCGATCACGTCCCGCATCGCCTTCGCAGCCGCCCACGTGGTGCCGCAGGTCGGTGCGGAGAACGTGCCGGGCGCACCCGCCGTCGTCGACTGGGACGCGACCCTCGCCTACCGGCACCGCATCTGGGAGCACGGGCTCGGCGTGGCCGACGCGATGGACACGGCCCAGCGCGGCATGGGCCTCGACTGGGCGGCGACGCAGGAGCTCGTCCGGCGCTCGGCGGCCGGGGCGGCGTCCGTGGGCGCGCGCGTCGCGTGCGGTGCGGGCACGGATCAGCTCGACCCGGCGGTCGTCGCAGCGCTCCAACCCGGTGACGCCGGCCTGGCCGTCGTCACCGAGGCCTACCGCGAGCAGGTGCACGTGGTGCAGGACGCCGGGGCGCAGGTCATCGTGATGGCGTCCCGCGCGCTGGCCCAGGTCGCCCGAGGCCCCGAGGACTACGCCCGCGTGTACGACGCCGTGCTGGCCGAGGCCGACCAGCCGGTGATCCTGCACTGGCTGGGCACCATGTTCGACCCGGCACTGGCGGGCTACTGGGGCTCGGACTCCGTGGACGACGCGACCGCGACGTTCCTCGACCTGATCCGCGCGCACCAGGCACGGGTCGACGGCGTCAAGGTGTCGTTGCTCGACGCCGCGCACGAGGTGGGGCTGCGCCGCTCGCTGGCGGCGCTGCCCAGCCCGGTGGTCGAGCCTGTCGAGACCGGGGTTTCGACAGGCTCAACCAGCAGTAGCGTACGGCTGTACACGGGCGACGACTTCAACTACCCGGAGCTCATCGCGGGCGACGAGCAGGGCCACTCGGACGCGTTGCTCGGCATCTTCGCCGCGATCTACCCGGCGGCCTCCACGGCCCTGCAGGCGTTCGACGCCGGGGATGCCGAGGGCGGCCACAAGATCCTGGCGTCGACCGAGGCACTGGGGCGGCACATCTTCGCAGCGCCGACGTACTACTACAAGACCGGCATCGCGTTCCTGTCCTGGCTGAACGGGTTCCAGTCCGGGTTCTCGCTGGTGGGCGGCCTGCACTCCGGCCGGTCGGTGCGGCACCTGATCGAGCTGGCCCGCCTGGCCGACGGCTGCGGCATGCTGCTCGACCCGCCCCTGGCCGCCGCGCGCCTGCGGGCGTTCCTCACGACGAACGGGGTGGCCGCATGAGCCGGGCATCGCTCAACACCGCCACCGTCAAGCACGCCTCGCTGGCCGAGGCGTGCGAGGCGGCGGCCACGGCGGGCTTCGGCGCCGTCGGGCCGTGGCGCGACGTGGTGCAGGCCGTCGGCGCGCCGCAGGCGGCGCGCATCATCGCGGACGCCGGGCTGCGCGCGTCGTCCCTGTGCCGCGGCGGGTTCCTCACCGCGGCGGACGACGCCGGCATCCGCGCCGCGCTCGACGACAACAAGCTGGCGATCGAGGAGGCCGCGACGATCGGCACCGCTGAGCTGGTCTTCGTCGTCGGTGGGCTCGTGGGCTCGACTCCGGGCGGCGCCCCGACGTCGGACGTGGACCGCGACCTCGTGGCGACGCGCGGCCGGGTGGCCGACCGCATCGCCGACCTGGTGCCGTTCGCCGCGGAGCACGGCGTGCGGATCGTGCTGGAGCCGCTGCACCCGATCTTCGCCGCCGACCGCGCGGTGATCTCCACGCTGGCGCAGGCACTCGATCTGGCGGCGCCGTTCGCGGCATCGGAGGTGGGCGTGGTGGTCGACACCTACCACGTGTGGTGGGACCCCTCGCTGCAGCGGTCGATCGCGCGGGCCGGGCGGGAGGACCGCATCGCGTCGTACCAGGTGTGCGACTGGGCGCTGCCGCTCGCGGCCGAGCCGCTGAACTCACGCGGGCACGTGGGCGACGGGTACGTCGACTTCGCGACGATCACCTCGTGGGTGCGTGACGCGGGGTACGTGGGCGACGTCGAGACCGAGATCTTCAACGAGGAGATCTGGGCCCGCCCCGCGGCGGAGACGGCGGCGACCGTCCTGGACCGCTACCGGCAGCACGTGGCCCCGCACCTCTGAGCGGCTCCGGGCGGGGCCGCTGCGATACAGGGGCGCGGGGCTCCTGGCCCCCGGTCCCGGCGCGCCGAGGCCCCAAGGCCCCGCGGCCCCGCAGCCCTGCGGCCCCGCGGCTCGACCCAGAGACCGGGAGGCGGAGGCCGCACTGCGCGTCAGTGAAGGTGCCCCGCGGAGGTGGGTTGCTGTCTGTAGACGTTGTCTACTGTCCGCAACCCACCTTCGCGGGGCACCTTTCCGCCTGGACGAGTCGGCGAGCGGGACGCACCGGCCGAAGCGGGCCGAGAGGACATGCCGTACAGGTCGAGCAGGTCGAGCGGCCGACCTGGCGGGCCGAGCGGCCGACCTGGCGGGCCGAGCGGCAGGCCTGGCAGGCAGGTCGAGCGGCCGGCCTGGCGGGCCGAGCAGCGGGCCTGGCAGGCAGGCCAAGCGGCGGACCTGGGGGCAGGCCGAGCGGCGGACTGGCGGCCCGAGCAGCGGGCCTGGCAGGCAGGCCAAGCGGCGGACCTGGAGGCAAGCCGCACGGGCGGAGCCGCGTGGCGGGTCTAGCGGGCGGAGCGCAGGACGAAGCGGCAGGCGCCCCAGACCGCGAACAGGAGAGGGGCGGCCGCGAAACCCAGGCCGACCGCCGGGCGGGTCGCCACGAGCGACACCAGCAGGCCGAGCACGACGAGTGCGCCGGCCGTGAGGTACCAGCGGCGCGCACCGAGGACGAGGGCAGCCAGGAGTACGTCGCGCAGGCGCGCGCCCGGCATCTCCGGCACGGCGGTCAGAGCGAGGACCGCGGTCGCGACCGCACCCACGGCCAGCGTGACCAGCACCGGGATCGCGACCGCACCCGCCGTCCGGCCCCAGAAGAACACGATGTCGACGGCGGCCACGACGACGGCACCCGTGGCGAGCGCCCCGATCGCCAGTCCCCGGCGCAGGTGCCGGCGCCAGGCGCGTGCGAAGGTGCGCACCACCGCCGTCGACCCGTCCGCGCTGAAGCTGCCGAACACCGCGAAGGCGGCGATCAGCGCCGGGCCGAGCAGAGGTGCCGTGAGGGCCGCGAGCGGCCAGGTCGCGGCGACGTCGGTCGCCACGACCAGGGCCACCAGCGGCAGGCAGGCGACCGCCAGCAGCAGGTTGGTCATGAGGCCCGTGTAGACCGTGCCGAACACCAGCTCGTAGGTCTCGGGACCGATCAGGGCCCGCCGGCGCCGCGGGGCGGAGCCGGCACCGGCCCGGCCCGCACCCACGGAACCCACGGAACCCACGGAACCCACGGAACCCACGGAACCCACGGAACTCATCCCTTCACGCCCGTGGTCGCGATGCCCTGGACGAAGTACCGCTGGCCGAGCAGGAAGATCAGTGCGATCGGCAGCACCGACAGCACGGAGCCCGTCATGATCAGCGCGTGCTCGGCGTTGTACTCGCCGATGAACGACTGCAGGCCGATCTGGATGGTCCACAGCTCGCGGTCGCGCAGGTAGATGAGGGGACCGAGGTAGTCGTTCCACGTCGAGACGAAGGTGATGATCGTCAGCGACGCCAGCGCCGGCACCGACAGCGGCATGATGATGCGCCACCAGATGCCGTACTCGTTGAGCCCGTCGATGCGCGCCGCCTCCGACAACGAGTCGGGGATCGACTCGTAGTACTGCTTCATGAGGAACACGCCGAAGGCGCCGAACGCCTGGAGCAGCATGATCGCCCACAGCGTGTTGTTCAGGCCCCAGCTCGAGAGCATCTGGAACTGCGGGATCATGTAGGACTGCCAGGGCACCGCGATGGTCCCGATGTACAGCAGGAACAGCGCGTCGCGGCCCGGGAAGCGCATCTTGGCGAAGCCGTAGGCAGCGAAGCTCCCGGTGAGCACCTGCAGTGCCGTCACCGCGACCGAGAGGACCAGGGTGTTGCGCACCCAGGTGACCATGTCGGCCTTGACCCAGATGTCGAGGTAGTTGCGCCACTGCACAGGGTCCGGGATCCACTCCACGGGCGCCGTGAACACCTGGTTGTTCTGCTTGAGGGACGAGATCACCATCCAGGCGAACGGGAGCATGATGCCCGCCGCGGCGACGATCATCACCGCGTAGAGCAGCACCCGGCCGGACCTCCGGAGGGCGGACGGACGGGCGGCCATCACGCCTCCTTCCGCTTGTTGTACAGGAACTGCACCACGGTCACGGTGATGCAGATGAAGAACAGGACGACGGCGACGGCCGAGGCGTAGCCGAACTCGAACTGCTCGAAGCCCTTCTGGTAGATGTACTGGCTGAGCACGAGGGTCGCCTGACCCGGGCCGCCGTCGGTCATGACGAGGATCAGGTCGAAGACCTTGAAGCTCTGGATCGTGACCATGACCGTCACGAAGAACATCGTGGGTCGCAGGCAGGGCAGCGTGACGTTCCAGAACCGCTGCCAGGCGTTCGCACCGTCGATCCGCGCGGCCTCGTGCAGCTCACCCGGCACGGTCTGCAGGCCGGCCAGGAACAGGAGCATGTAGTAGCCCATGTCCTTCCAGGTGCCCACGATGATCACCGCGGGCATCGCCCAGTCCTTGGAGACCGTCCAGCCGGGCATCTCACCGCCCACGAACAGGCTCAGGAACTGGTTGATCGGCCCGTACTCGGGGCTGAACAGCATGTTCCACACCACGGCGACCGCGACGATCGACGTGATGTACGGGAAGAAGGCGACCGTGCGGAAGAAGGCGGCGCCGCGCAGCTTCTGGTTCAGCAGCAGCGCCAGGCTCAGCGACACGACGATGGTGATCGGGATGTGCAGCGCGGCGTAGTAGAACGTGTTACCGAGCGCGGTGTGGAAGCTCTTGTCGCCGATCAGGCGCTCGAAGTTGTCCAGGCCCACCCACTGGGCGGCGCCGAAGATGTTCCAGCTCGTCAGCGAGATGTAGAAGAGCGTGAGCACCGGCACGAGCGTGAGCACGGCGAAGCCGATGAAGTTCGGCAGGATGAACGTCCAGCCCACCAGCGCGTTGCGCAGCTTGAGCGACGTGCGCGGCCTCCGGAGCGGCGGGCGCCCGGGCTGCGTGAGCCCGAGCGTCCGCCGGTCGTCGGCGACAGGTGTCGCCATCAGCCGACCTCGTTGGCGACGCGCTCCTCGGCCTCCGTGATCGCCTCGTCCACCGGGGTGGACTCGGACATGATCGCCGAGTGCGTCTCGCCCAGGATGGTCTGGATCGCGGCCGTCTGCTGACCCACCGGGTTCTCCGGCAGGGTGTCGTGCGTCGTGTAGGCGAAGCGGGACAGGTCGTCCTGCGGCGTGCCGTCGAGCCCGAAGATCGCGTCGGCCACCGTGTCGTCGATCAGGGCCGGCGTGATGCCGATCCCGGCGAGCGCCGCGGCACCCTCGGGGCCCGCGGCGAACCGGAGGAAGTCCTTCGCGGTCTCGACCTTGGACTCGTCGATCGCGGAGCTGATGCCCATCGTGGTCGGGTCACCGAACGTGACGGGGGTGTTCTCCGTGCCGGTCGTGGACTCGTCGAGCTGCGGGATCGGCGCGATGCCCCACTCGAAGGTGTCCGCGGCGCCCGACTCCTGCTCCGCCACCAGCGTGCCGATGTACCAGGAGCCCATCGGCAGCATCGCGGCCTTCTGGGTGCCGAACTGCGACTGGTAGGCCAGCTCGTTCGTGGTCACGGTCGCGTACGACGGCTGTGCGCCGGCGTCCTGCAGCGCGAGCTCGCGCTCGTAGTACGGGGCCAGGAACGAGAAGTCGCCGCCGTCGAGCGAGGCGCCCGGCGTCTGCGCGAGGGCGAAGCCCTGCACGGTGGACTGCCAGCTGTGCAGGTAGGTGCCCGTGACCTCCTTCTCACCGATGCCCTCGGTGAGCTGCTCGGCGGCCTCGGCGTAGTCGTCCCAGGTCCAGGACCCGTCGGGCAGGTCGACGCCGGCCTTCTCGAAGAGGTCCTTGTTGTAGTACAGGAGCCACGAGTCCTGGCGGTACGGCACCGCGTAGGTGGCACCGTCGACCGCCATCTGCTCCAGGCCGCCCGTGGCCGGGTCGAGGTCGGCCGCCACGTCGGAGATGTCGAGGAGCGTGCCGCCCTCCTGGAACGTGATGTAGTTCTTCAGGTTCTTGACGATGAAGACGTCCGGCGCCGCGCCCGCGGACAGGTCCGCGGTGAGGGCCGTGTCGTAGTCGTCACCGGCGGGGTACTCCTTGAGCTCCACGGTGACGTCCGGGTTCGCCTCGTGATAGGCGTCGGCGAGCGTCTGGAACTCCGGCGTGGAGGCGAAGTCCCAGCCGGCCAGGCTGATGGTGACCGGGCCGTCGGCGGCCGCGGGCTCCTCCTGGCTGCCGCACCCGGTGAGGGCCAGCGACGCGACGGCGGCGATGCCGAACGCGCTCGTGATCTTGCGGTTCATTCCTACTCTCCTTCGAGTTGGTCGTGCGGCGCCCCGGTGAGGGGGTCATCGGGGCGCGGGGTGGGTCAGGGCAGGGTTGCCGTGGTCAGCACGCCGTCCGGCCAGGTCACGACGGCCTGGCCGGGGGTGAGCTCGAGCCGGGGCGCCGGGTCCTGCGGTCCGGCGGCACCCCGCCCGAGGCGGACGCCGACGCCGGTCCAGCCCTCCGGCACCGGCGCGTACCGGAGCCAGGGGGTGGTGGTCGGCCCGGCGAGCGGCGTGGCGTCGTCGTGCGTGGTCGACCCGCTCACCGGGGCGACGTCGCCGAGCAGCGGCACCAGGGTCGAGTCCAGGTCGGGGCCGGCGGCCCAGCCGCCGATGCGGAGCGCCGTCGCCCGGGCGTCGGCCCCGTGCACGACCCGCACCAGCCGGACCTCCCAGGCACCGCGCACGATCGACACGGTGGTGATCTCCCCGGCCGCCGTCGCGGTGCCGGGCCGGCCGGACCCGTGGTCGGGTGCAGTGGTGTCCGCGCGCAGCCAGTGCGCGCCGGCCACGGACCCCAGCGCGACGGCCACGGCGGGGCGACCGGGAGCGTCCGGCGGACCACACTCCACGGGCACGGTCTCGAAGCCCGCCCGGTGGGTGACCCGGTCGGCTGCGTCGAGCAGCACCACCGACTGGTCCAGCGGCGAGAGCCACGCCTCGGGGTCCAGGAGCGGGGAGGTCACGGTCGAGTAGCCGAGCCGCGCGTACAGCGGCGAGTCCCCGCCGTCCGTGCCGGGCAGCGCGTGATCGGTGCCGTGGTTGATCACGCGTACGATCCCGTCGTCCTGCGTGGCGCTGACGGCCCAGCCGGGTGCGGCCGCGACGGTGAGCACGTCGCCGACGTCGACCGGGAGCGGCTCGGGCGCCGCCGTCCACACCTCGTGCGTGGCGGGCAGGGCGAGCCCGAGCAGGCCCTTGCTCGCCCAGTACGGCGACCCGGTGCCGCTGTACCGCTGTGCGAGGGGCCGCCAGGGCTGGTGCCAGCCGAGCGTGAGCAGCCCGTCCGGACCGGGCACGTCGTGGTCGGCGAAGTGCCGCACGATGCGGGTGGCCGCCTCCCGGAGCTGACCCGGCCGGCCCACGCCCGCCACGGCACCGGCCCAGAACGGGGCGGCCGCCGCGAAGCGGTAGGTGAGGCTGCGGCCCTGCAGCAGGGGCGCTCCGTCGGCGCCGACCAGCGCGAGCGCGTCGTCCAGGTAGCGCGCCAGGTGCTCCCGGTCCGACGCCGAGCGCACGGCCAGGTCGTCGCCGGCCGCCGCGGCGACGTCGGCCGCGCCGGACATGCGCGCCCACAGCGCGGGGTACAGGTGCAGGGCCCAGCCCGCGTAGTGGTCGAAGCTGCGCTCCGGGCCGTCCGCGAACCAGCCGCCCGGGCGGCGGAACCGGTCGTGGGCGGCGAGGTCCCGGGCGACGTCGTCCGCGGAGAACGGGCCGCCGACCGACCGCAGGAACGTCTCCACGACGATCCGGAACCAGACCCAGTTGTTGTCTGGGTAGTCGTCGTCGCCCACCACGGACGCGAGGTAGCCGACCACGTGCTCCTGGGCCGACGGCGCCAGCCGGTCCCAGATCCACGGCCGCGTCAGGTCGAGGATCAGCGCCAGCGAGGCTGCCTCGACCTTGGCCTGGCCGTGCTCGTCCGGCCGGGTCCAGCGTTCGGGGTGCGCGGGGTCGGTACCGGCGGCCAGGCCCGCGGCGTACCGCTCGGCGAGGCCCGTGGGGTCCGCGCCGTCCTCGCCCGCGAGCCGGAAGCCCGCCAGGAGGAACGTGCGTGCGAAGCCCTCCAGCCCGTCCACGGCCGTGCCGTACCCGCCGGGTGTGCCCGGCAGCGTGACGAGCGACCCGCTCGGCGACGCGTAGGGCTCGACGGCCGCCAGCAGCCGGTCGGCGTAGGCGGCGAGCCAGGCGCGCTCCTCGGCGCCGGTGCGGGCGGTCATGCGACGAACTCCATGTCCTCGCGCGTCACGGCGCTGCGGGAGGCCTCGCCCCGGGCGTACCGCTCCAGCTCGTCGAGCGCGGCCGCCGTCATCCGCCGGGTCTCGGTGCCCAGCGAGCCCGCGACGTGCGGCGTGATCATGACGTTCGGCAGGTCGTAGAGCACCGACGACGCAGGCAGCGGCTCCGGGTCGGTGACGTCGAGCATCGCGTAGAGGCGGCCGGTGGAGCACTCGCGCTCCAGCGCCGCGGTGTCGACGACGGCGCCGCGCGCGGTGTTGATGAGCGTGGCGCCGTCGGGCAGCAGGGCGAGCTCCCGTGCGCCGATCAGCTTGCGCGTCGAGGGCAGCTCGGGGGCGTGCAGCGACACGATGTCGGAGGCCGCCAGCAGCTCGTCGAGCGGCACCAGGCGGGCGCCGGCTGCGGCCACCGCGGCCGGGTCGGCGTACGGGTCCGCGACGAGGATCTCGCGGGTCTCGGGTCCGGAGCCCGGCACCGTCAGCCGCGTCACCACCTGCCGGCCCGTCCGGGAGAAGCCGACGATGCCGATCACCCGGTCGCGGTTGGACAGGGCACCGTGCTCCTCGAGGTAGGACCAGTCGTCCCGGCGCTTGCGGGCGATGTTCGCGAGGAACGGCGCCTTCTTGCCCGCCATGAGGATCGCGGCCACCGTGAACTCCGCGACGGGCAGCGCGTTCTCCGTCACCGCGTTGGTGACGAGCAGCCCGCGGTCCCACACGGCGTCGGACACCAGCGACCGGACCGAGCCCGCGCAGTGGAGCACGGCCCGCAGGTTCGGGGCGAGGTCGAGCACGCCGGCCGTGATCCGGGGCGCACCCCACGAGGTGACCAGCACCTCGACGTCGGCCAGGCGAGCCCTCGCCTCCGGAGTGTCGTAGGCGGTCACGCGCGCCGGCTCGCCGAGCCTCGCGATCGCACGCAGCCGCGAGTCCTCGTCGGGGCCGAACTGCATACGCAGTGCCCGGTCGTCCATGACGAGCAGGGCCTCAGGTCGCCGCACCACCGCGCTCCTCTCCATCGAGTCCGCGTTCACCTGACCGTTCAGACGAACACTTCCGATCATCAATGATCGGGTGCGCCCATTGAAGCCCACCGATCCGGCCGTTGGCAAGCCCCTGGCGCATCACCAAGAGTTCTACTACGATCATTTTCGATCATTGGAGACACGCACATGACAGCAGCGTCGCTGCCTGCGCCCGACGTCACGGCCCGCAGCTTCTGGACCGCGCGCCGCGTGGCGCGCACCCTCGCCCCCGCGCTCACCGTGGCCGCCGCCGAGCGCGGCACCCCCTGGCCGCAACCCCTGGCCTCGCAGTACGCCCGGTTCTTCCGCGACGGCGACGGCGACCGCACGGTCTACGAGGCGCACGTCGCCGCGCGCCAGGCCCGCCTGACCCGCGCCACCCTGGCGGCGCTCGTCGAACCGGCGGCAGACCGGCTCGACGAGGTGGTCGACGGCGTGCTGCTGCTGTGCGAGCAGTCGACCTGGTGCTGGGCCGCGCACGACGACACGTTCGACCGCTTCGGCCGGGTCACGCCCACGGTCACGGACCACTACCTGGACCTCGGCGCGGGCGAGGTGGCCGGCCAGCTCGCCTGGGTCGACCACCTGCTCGGGCCTGCGCTCGACGAGCGGGCGCCCGGCGTGCGCTGGCGCATCCGGCAGGAGGCGCAGGCCCGGGTGCTGCGGCCCTTCACCGACCGGCGGGACTGGTGGTGGCTCGGCGTCGACCACCCGATCATGAACTGGAGCCCCTGGATCCAGGGCAACGTGCTGGCCGCGAACCTCGCGCTGGAGGAGGACCCGGACCGCCGCCGGGCCACCACCGCGCTCGTGGCGCAGGGCATCGCCGCGTACTGGGCCACGCTGCCTGCCGACGGCGGGGTGGACGAGGGGTACCACTACTGGTGGCAGGGCGCCGCCCGCGCGCTGGAGGCGCAGGACCTGCTGGCGTTCGCCGGGGTGGACCCCGAGCCGGCGGCACTGGAGCGCATCCGTGCCACCCTGTCCTTCCCGCACGCGATGCACCTGGGCGGCGACTGGTACGTCAACGTCGCCGACGGCGCCGCCCGGCCCCTCGCGACCTGGCCCTGGAACGTCGTGCACGCCTGGGCGCTGCGGGTGGGCGAGAAGGAGGCGGAGCAGCACGCGGCGTCGTACCGCGGGCGGCCCGGCGGGCTGTTCGACGAGCGCGCCTCGCTGCCTCGCGCCGTCGGCCTGCTGTCGGCGGCCTGGGCGGACGCCCCGGCCACCGCGCCGCCGCTGGTGGGGCGGGCCACGTTCCCGGCCACGGGTGTCGCGGTCGCGCGGACCACGCCGGGTTCGACCCGCGGGCTCGTGGTGTCGGTCAAGGGCGGGCACAACGACGAGAACCACAACCACGTCGACGTGGGCTCGGTGATCGTGGCGCTCGACGGCGTCCCCATGGTCGTCGACGCCGGCAAGCCCACCTACCGCGCGGGGACGTTCGGACCGGGCCGCTACGACCTGTGGGCGGTCCGGGGCGACTGGCACAACGTGCCGCGGGTGCGCGGCGTGGAGCAGCCCCCGGGCCCCGAGTACGCCGCGACCGCCTTCGAGGTGTCGGACGCCGCGAGCTCCGGGGGCCCGGCCACCGGCGGCCCGGGCTCCAGCACCGCGGGCGACGTCGAACGTGAGGTCCGTCGCGTTGTCAGCCCCGATGACGCGACGGACCCTACGCTCGACGTCCGGACAGCCGGTGTGCCGGCCGGCCGGGCAGCCGGCTGGCAGGCGCGGGTCGAGCTGGCCGGGGCCTATCCCGTGGCCGGGCTGGAGCAGTGGTGGCGGGCGGTGACGCTGGACCCGGCCGCCGAGTGCGTGACCGTCGAGGACTCCTGGCGGTTCGCGGACGACGTGCTCGCGCCACCGGTCGGGCCGACGGCGTGGCACTGGCTGCTCGCGGGCGACGTCCGCCTCACCCCCGGCCGCGCGGTCGTCCGGTTCACGCCGGACGACCCGCCCCTGGATGCCACGCTCCCGGACGCCACGCCCCCGGACGCCACGGCCCCGGGCTGCACTCCCCCGACCGGCACCAGCGGCACCACCCGCACCACCGGCGACGCAGCGGGGCACGCAGACGCCGCCGACACCGGCACGCCACCCCGCCGCGCACTCGCGATCACGTGGGATCCTCGGGCCGTCGACGCCGCGCTCGACGTGCGCACGCTGGACGACCCCGAGCTGTCCGTCGTCTGGGGTGAACACCTGACCCGGTTGCGGCTCACGGCGCGCGCGGAGGCGCCGTCGGGCACGTTCCGGGTCACCATGAGACCCACCGGGTCCGGACCGCAGGAGGATGCATGACGCAGCAGGAAGCGCCGCTGCCGAGCGAGCGTCGGGAGCGCCTGATCGCGCGCGTGCGGGAGACGGGGTCGGCGCGCGTGAGCGACCTGTCGCGATGGCTCGGCGTGACCCCCGTGACCGTGCGGCGGGACCTGACGCTGCTCGTGGCCGAGGGCGCGCTGGAGAAGGTGCACGGCGGCGCCCGGATCCCCGCCCGCGGAACCACGGGCACCAGCACGGGCACCGGCGCCCAGGCCGGCGCCGGCACCGGCCTGGGCGCGCGCACCGGGGCGGGCACGGGCGTCCCCCTGCCGGAGGGGATGCTCGCGGAGGACGACGGGCGGCCGACCATCGGCATGGTCGTGCCGTCGCTCGACTACTACTGGCCCGAGGTGATCCGCGGTGCGCGCGCGGCCGCGCACGGCACCGCGCGGCTGATCCTGCGGGGCGGGTCGTACGACGTCGAGCAGATCCGCCACCAGCTCTCGGCGCTCGTCGGCGACGACGACGCCCCGGGGGTCGACGGCCTGCTCGTGGCGCCGCCCGTGGACGGGCCCGACGCCACGCGGCTCGGTGACTGGCTCGCCGGCCTGAACCTGCCCGTCGTGCTGATGGAGCGCCGCCTGGCGGCCGGCCCGTACCGCGAGCCGCTGGAGTCGGTCGCCACGGACCACGCGCTCGGCGCGGGGACGGCGGCGCGCCACATCGCGGAGCGCGGCCACCGGAGGGTGGGCCTGGTGACGTCGCGGACCAGCCCGCACTCGGCCGCCGTGCGCCGCGGGTTCCTCGCGGTGACGGACGGGCTCGACCTCGACGTCGTGCTGGACGTGGAGACGGTGCCGCTGTCCGACCCCGGCTGGGCGGAGGATGCCGCGTCCGTGCTGGACCGGTGCGCGGACACGGGCGTGACGGCACTCCTGGTGCACTCCGACCGGGAGGCGATCTCGCTGGTGGAGCAGGCCCGCGAACGGGGTGTGCGGGTGCCCGCGGACCTCGCCGTGATCGCCTACGACGACGAGGTGGCGGGCCTGGCCGACCCGCCCCTCACCGCCGTGAGCCCGCCCAAGACGGCGATCGGTGCGGGCGCGGTGGAGCTGCTGACCCGGCGGCTCGCCGACGCCGACCGCCCGGTGCACCGGATCGAGCTGAACCCCCGGTTGATCGTGCGGGCGTCGAGCGTCGGTCAGCCCGCCGGCTCGGGCTCGTAGCGGCGCAGGTCCGTGCTCGCGCGCACCACGTCGCGCAGCGCGGTCAGGTCGGCGGTGCCCGGCAGGGCGCCCACGGCGCGGGCCTGCACCAGCACGTTCCCGAGCGCGGTCGCCTCGACCGGCCCGGCGACCACCGGCAGCCCGGTGGCCCGGGCGGTGAGGCGGCACAGCAGCTCGTTCCGTGAGCCGCCGCCCACCACGTGCACGGTGTCGACGACCACGCCGGCCAGGGACGACGCGGCGGAGACGGCCCGCGCGGTGGAGTCCGCGAGGCTGTCGAGCACCACGCGCACCAGCGCCGCCCGCGTACCGGGCAGCTCGACGCCGCGGCGGGCGACGGCGTCCGACACGCGGCGCGGCATGTCGCCCGGGGCGAGGAACTCGCCGCCGTCCACGTCGACCAGGCAGCGGCCGCCGGGTTCGGCGGCCGCCTCCGCCAGCAGGGCGGGCAGGTCGACGGGCGCGCCGTCGTCCTGGGTCCAGGCACGGACGCACTCGTCGAGCACCCACAGGCCCATGACGTTGTGCAGGTAGCGCACGGTGCCGTCCAGGCCGAGCTCGTTGGTGAAGTTCGCCGCGCGGCTCGCCGCGGTGAGCACGGGCGCCGGCAGCTCCAGGCCGACCAGCGACCACGTGCCCGACGAGACGTACGCGCCCCGCGCCCCGAGCGGCGTCGCCGCCACGGCGGACGCCGTGTCGTGCGAGGCGACCGCGAGCACCGGCACCTCGCCGAGCCCGGTCGCCTCCCGGACGCCGGGCACCAGGTGCCCGACGACGGTGCCCGGCTCCACGAGCTCCGGCAGCCGGTCCCGGAGTCCGGCGAGCGCCGGGTACTCCGCCGCGAGCCGGTCCAGGAGCCCCGCCGACCAGGTGCGGGAGGTCGCGTCGAGCAGCCCGGTGGTGGACGCGTTGGTCACCTCCGCGACGTGACGGCCCGTGAGCCAGGACGTGATCAGGTCGGGTACCAGCAGCAGGTGCCGCGCTCGGGCCCACTCGTCGCCGTCCTGACCGGCGACGAGCTGGAACTCCGTCGTGAACGGCAGGTGCTGGAGCCCGTTGACGGCGTAGTGGTCGGCGAAGGGGATCCTCCGGTACACGTCGTCGGGCACGGGACCGGTGCGCGGGTCGCGGTAGCTGAACGGGTCCGCCACCAGCCCGCCGGACGCGTCGAGGAACGCGTGGTCCACGGCCCACGCGTCCACGCCGATGCCCCGGATCGTGACGCCCCGCTCCCGCGCGAGGTCACCCGCGGACCGCAGCCCGTCGAGCACCCCGCGCCAGAGCGCCCGCACGTCCCACCGCAGCGCACCGTGCTCGTCCGGCCGCGGGCCGTTGGCGAACCTGCCGCACTCGACGAGCTCGACCCGGGGACCGCCGTCCGCGGCGGGGGTGCGCGCGGACCCGTGCAGCACCCCCAGCATGACCCGGCCGCTCGTCGCGCCCAGGTCGACGGCGACGAAGCCGGGGCTCCCGCCCGCGGGCGCGGTCCCGGTCACCGGAGGAACGCCGCGGCCACGCCCGCGTCGACGGGCACGTGCAGCCCGGTCGTGTGCGAGAAGTCGGAGGTGCACAGCGCGAACACGGCGTTCGCGACGTGCTCCGGCAGCACCTCGCGCTTGAGCAGGGTGCGCTGGGCGTAGAACTCGCCGAGCTTCTCCTCGGGCACGCCGTACACGGCGGCACGGTTGGCGCCCCAGCCGGAGGCGAAGATGCCCGACCCGCGCACCACCCCGTCGGGGTTCACGCCGTTCACGCGGACCCCGTGCTCGCCGAGCTCGGCGGCCAGGAGCCGCACCTGGTGCGCCTGGTCGGCCTTGGTGGCGGAGTAGGCGATGTTGTTGGGCCCCGCGAACACGGAGTTCTTCGAGGAGATGTAGACGATGTCGCCGCCCATGCCCTGGTCGACGAGCACCCGTGCCGCTTCACGTGAGACCAGGAACGATCCCTTGGCCATGACGTCGTGCTGCAGGTCCCAGTCGGCCTCCGTGGTCTCCAGCAGCGACCGGGACAGGGACAGCCCGGCGTTGTTCACCACGAGGTCGACGCCGCCGAACGCGAGCACGGCCTCCCGCACCGCGGCCCGCACGTCCGCCTCGGACGACACGTCCGCGGCCACGCCCACCGCGACGTCGGCCGGACCGAGCTCGGCCGCCGCCGCGGCTGCCTTCCCGGCGTCCAGGTCCGCGACCACCACGCACGCGCCCTCGGCGGCCAGCCGGGCCGCGATCGCCCGGCCGATGCCCGACGCCGCCCCGGTCACCAGGGCGACCCGTGTCGCCAGCGGCTTGGGGGCGGGCATGCGCCGCAGCTTGGCCTCCTCCAGGGCCCAGTACTCGATGCGGAACTTCTCCGGTTCCGGGATCGGCGTGTAGGTAGAGATCGTCTCGGCGCCGCGCATCACGTTGATCGCGTTGACGTAGAACTCGCCGGCCACGCGCGCCGTCTGCTTGGTGCGCCCGTAGGAGAACATGCCCACGCCCGGTACCAGCACGATCGCCGGGTCCGCGCCGCGCATCGCCGGTGGCTCCTCGCCCCGCGAGCGCGCAGCGGACGCACCGCGCTCGTAGTAGGCGGCGTAGTCCGCGCGGTACGCCGCGTGGGCGGCCCGCAGCGCGGAGACGGTCTCCTCGACCGACGCCGTCGTCGGGACGTCGACCACCAGCGGCTTCACCTTCGTCCGCAGGAAGTGGTCGGGGCACGACGTGCCCAGCTCGGCCAACGGCACGAGCCGCTCGCGGGCCAGCAGGTCGAGCACCACGTCGGAGTCGGTGAAGTGCCCCACCTGCGGCGCGTCGGTGCTGGCCAGGCCGCGGACCACGGGGGCGAGCGCAGCCGCACGGGCCCGGCGCTCGTCGTCGGGCAGGGCCTCGAAGCCGGGGCGGACGGGGCCGAACGGGTGCCTGCCCCCGGTCGCCGGGGCCACCGCGCGGGACGCGATGAACTCCTCGGCCCGCCGGATGATCTCCAGCGACCGCGCCTCGCACTCCTCGCTGGTGTCCCCCCAGGCGGTGATGCCGTGCCCGCCCAGGACGCAGCCGATGGCCTGCGGGTTCGCCGCCTTGATCGCCGCGATGTCCAGGCCGAGCTGGAAGCCCGGGCGGCGCCACGGTACCCACACGACCTGGTCGCCGAAGATCTCGCGGGTGAGCGCCTCGCCGTCGGCCGCCGTCGCCACGGCGATGCCCGCGTCGGGGTGCAGGTGGTCCACGTGCGCGGCGTCGACCAGGCCGTGCATGGCGGTGTCGATCGACGGTGCCGCGCCGCCCTTGCCGTGCAGGCAGTAGTCGAACGCGGCGACCATCTCGTCCTCGCGGTCCAGGCCCGGGTACACGTCCGCCAGCGCCCGCACCCGGTCCAGCCGCAGCACGGCCAGCCCCTCCGGCCGCAGCGTGCCCAGGTCGCCGCCCGAACCCTTGACCCAGAGCAGCTCCACGGGCTCACCCGTGACCGGGTCCGTGGCGGTGCCCTTCGCGGAGGTGTTGCCGCCCGCGTAGTTGGTGACCCGCGGGTCGGAGCCCAGCCGGTTCGACCGGCTCACCAGGTCCTGCACGACGTCGTTCATGCTCCCCATCCAGCCTGCGCGCCACCGACGCGCTCGCTCGCGATCTGCTCGGCGTAGCCCGACGCCGCGAAGGCCGCGGTCGGGTTCGGGTCCAGGCCCATCTGCTCGCGCACCTGCGCGACCAGCGGCCGGACGTCGGTGTCGTAGGCGTCCATGAGCACGGCGTGCGCCCCCAGCACGTCGCCGGCCCGCTGGGCGGCGGCGAGCGCCTCTGCGTCCACGAGCAGCGCCTTCGCCGTCGCCTCCTGGACGTTCATGACCGACCGGATCTGGGCGGGGATCTTCGGCTCGATGTTGTGGCACTGGTCGAGCATGAAGTTCACCCCGCTGTCGGGGGCGTGCGCCCCGGCCTGCACGATCTCGTGCATGATCCGGAAGAGCTGGAACGGGTCCGCGGCGCCGACCATGAGGTCGTCGTCGGCGTAGAAGCGGCTGTTGAAGTCGAAGGCGCCGAGGCGGCCCTGGCGCAGGAGCTGCGCCACGATGAACTCGATGTTGGTGCCGGGCGCGTGGTGGCCCGTGTCGAGCACCACCTTGGCCCGGTCGCCCAGCGCCAGGACGTGCAGCAGGGACGTGCCCCAGTCCGGTACGTCGGTCACGTAGAAGGCCGGCTCGAAGAACTTGTACTCCAGCACCATGTGCTGGTCGTCGTCGAGCGCGGCGTAGATCTCGGCCAGCGACTCTGCGATCCGGTCCTGGCGGGCGCGGATGGAGTCCTGGCCGGGGTAGTTGAGTCCGTCCGACAGCCAGACCTTGAGGTCCTTGGAGCCCGTGGCCCGCATGACGTCGATGCACTGCTTGTGGTGGTCCACGGCCTTGGCCCGGACCCGGGGGTCGGGGTGGGCCAGGGAGCCGAGCATGAAGTCGTCGTCCTGGAAGACGTTCGAGTTGATCATGCCGATCCGCACGCCCAGGTCCTCGGCGTGCCGGGCCAGGGCGCCGAAGTCGTCGACGAGGTCCCACGGGATGTGCAGGCTGACCCGCGGGGCGACACCGGTGTACCGGTGCACCTGGGCGGCGTCGGCCAGCTTCTCGAACGGGTCGCGCGGCACGCCGGGCTGGCCGAAGACCTTGAACCGGGTGCCGGAGTTGCCGAACGCCCAGGACGGGAGCTCGATGGTCTGCTGCTGCAGCGCCGCCTGGGCCGCCGCGATCTGATCCGTGCCCACCACGGGTGATCCTTCCTTGTCGCGCCTCGTCACGCACCGGCGGTCGCGCATCCTCGCGACGGCCGCCTCGAACCGGTGCCGATCCGAACGATGAATCGATTCATTGCGGTTCAGTGGGAGCCTAGGCGGCGGTTCGGCCCGGGTCAACCCCGCCCTGTCCGCGTGCGGCCCGCGGCGAGGTGGATCGGTACCCCGGGATCGGGAGTAGCCTTGTCCGGCCAATCCGGTAGGGATAACGCCCCCGCCGGGCACCGCAACGGAGAACACATGACCACGCTGTCCCGCCCCTCCCCGCGCCACGTCGGCCCGGCCGTCACCGAGGGCGCGCCGAGCGCGAGCGCCCGATCGAGCTGGGTGCCGGAGCTGCACGGCCTGCGCGGCCTCGCCCTGGCCCTCGTGGTGATGTTCCACCTGTTCGGGCACGGCCGGGTCTCCGGCGGCGTGGACGTCTTCCTGGTCGTGTCCGGCTACCTCGCCACGGCGACGCTGCTGCGGCGGGCCGAGCGACGGGCCCTCGACCCGGTCGCCTACTGGGGCCGCACGTTCGTGCGCCTGGCGCCGCCCGCTCTGGTGGTGCTGGCCGCCACCACGCTGCTCATGGTGCTCACCGCACCCCAGAACACGTGGCTGCAGACGCTCCGCGAGATCTTCGCGACTGCCACGTACTGGGTGAACTGGGAGATGATCTCGGGGCAGCTCGCCTACGGCGCGGCAGGTCCGGGCACCAGCCCGGTGCAGCACTTCTGGTCCCTGTCGGTCCAGGCCCAGTTCTTCCTGGCGTGGCCGCTCGTGATCCTCCTGACGGCCTGGCTGGCCCGCCGGGCCCGGGTCGCCGCCGGCCCGGCGCTGACCGTGGTCACCGCCGTGGCCACCGTGTGGTCCTTCGTGTTCGCGGCCCAGCTTGCCGCGGCCGACCAGGCCGTGGCGTACTTCCACTCCGGCGCCCGGTTCTGGGAGCTCGGCGCGGGGGCGCTCGCGTTCCTGCTGGGCCGCTGGGTGCGGGTGCCCGACAGGGTGCGCCCGGCCCTCGCCTGGACCGGGCTCGCCCTGGTCGTCGCCTGTGGTTTCGTGCTCGACGGCGGGTCGCTGTTCCCCGGGCCGCTGGCGCTGTGGCCGGTGCTCGGCACGCTGTTCGTCATGTTCGGTTCGGGCGGTGACCGCGCCGCGACCACGCCGACCCCCCTGATGCGCTTCCTCGGCTGGCGCCCCCTCACGTGGGTGGCCGACCGCTCCTACAGCCTCTACATCTGGCACTGGCCGCTGCTGATCGCGTACCTGAACCTGCGCGACCGGGACCAGGTCGGGATCCGCGGCGCGGTGGTGATCCTCGCGGTCGCCGTGCTGCTCGCCTGGCTCACGGACCTCACGGTGGCCCGCGGCGCCCAGGCCTTCCGGGACCGGCGGGGCGACCGGCCGGCCCTGGTCGCCGCCGTGCTCGCCATCGCCCTGGTCGCCGTGCCCACGGGCCTCTGGGCGAACGCCACCGAGCGTCAGCAGGCCGCCGAGCTCGCCGCGCTCGACGAGCCCGTGCCCTCGGAGCAGTACCCGGGCGCCCTCGTCCTGACCCAGGGCGCGTCCCCCCGCGACGCGACCGTGCGGCCGGACCCGGTGGTGGCCGCCGAGGACCTGCCCGAGTCCCAGGTGCAGCCCGGCTGCGTGCAGGGGCACGGGCGCGAGATGCCGAACGACATCGACGTGCTGACGTGCGACATCACCACGCCCGAGACACCGACGCGGACCGTCGCGATGGTGGGCGCCTCGCACATCATGCAGTGGGTGCCGGCCTTCGAGCGCATCGCCGAGGAGAACGACTGGCACCTCGTCCTCGTCGCCAAGCAGGGCTGCCGCATGCAGGACCCGGCGACGGAGGTGCAGGGCTTCCCGTCGTGCCGGCCGTGGAACGAGAGCCTCGTGGGCGTGCTGGACGGGATCGCGCCCGACGCCGTGGTCGTGGACGGCACCGAGACGGGTGTCGCCGCCGGCACGGCCGAACGCATCCTGCCCGGTCAGCTCGCCGCCTGGCAGAAGCTGGACGCCCAGGGCGTGCCCGTCCTCGCCCTCCGCGACAACATGCGGTTCGAGACCAACCCCGTGGACTGCGTCGCGGAGCACGGCGCCGACGGCGACTGCGGACGCGCCCGCGCGGACCTCCTGGGCGCGCCCGACCCGCTCACCACGACGGCCGGGATCCCCGACTCGCTGGTCCCGCTCGACCTCACCGACGCGCTGTGCACCGCCGACGAGTGCCCCGCCGTCGTGGGCAACGTGCTGGTGTACCGCGACGACGACCACATCTCGGCCACGTACGTCCGCACGGTGGCGCCCTACCTGGACACCCTCCTGCACCGCGACGCCCCCTGGCTGTTCGCCGGCTGACTCGGCGGCCAGGTCGGCAGGATGTCAGGTGGTCGGTACCCCGGGGTACCGACCACCTGACATCCTGCCGACCCCGGGGCCGGGGCAGAGCCGACCGCACCGCCGCTGCGGAGCCGGGTCAGCCCCGGGTCAGAAGTCGAAGTCCGCGATGTTGCTCGCGTCGTAGACGAACGGCTCACCCAGGAGGACCTCGCCGTCGGCCCCCACGGTGTACTCGCCGAGTCGGCCCGCCTCGAAGGTGTCGCCCTCCTCGCCGGTGATGTCGCCCGCGACGAGTGCGGCGGCCGCCTGCGTGGCGAGGTAGCCCAGGTCGGTCGGGTTCCACAGCGCGAACGCCTCGACCGTGCCGTCCTCGACGTACTCGCGCATCTGGTTCGGGGTGCCGAGGCCCGTGACCGCGACCTTGCCCTGGTACTCGGACGTCGACACGTAGCGCGCGGCCGCGGCGATGCCGACGGTCGTGGGCGACACGATGCCCTTGAGGTCCGGGTGCGACTGGAGCAGCGCCGCCGTCTTGTCGAACGACGTCTGGTCGTCGTCGTCGCCGTAGACCGTCTCGACCAGCTCGATGTCCGGGTAGTCGGCGGCCAGCTTCTCCTCCATGAGCGCGATCCACGCGTTCTGGTTGGTCGCGTTGGCGGACGCCGAGAGGATGGCGATCTCGCCCGAGCCGCCGATCTGCTCCGAGATCAGCTCGAGCTGCTTGTCCGCGACGCCCTCGGCCGAGGCCTGGTTGACGAACAGGTCGCGGAACTGCGGTTCGGTGTCCGAGTCGAACGTGACCACCTTGGTGCCCGCCGACCGCGCCTCCTCCAGCGCGTCGCCGATCGCCGTCGGATCGTTGGCCGACACCACCAGCGCACTCACGCCCTGCTGGGCCGCGGTGTTGATGAACGGCACCTGGGCGTCGGGCGAGGCGGCGTCCGGGCCGACCTCCTCCACGGTGACGCCCAGCTCTCCCGCCGCCTCCTGCGCGCCCGCCGTGGACGCCTCGAAGTAGGGGTTGCCGAGGTTCTTGGGCAGCATCGTCACGGTGACGTCCTCGCCCCCGCCGCCGTCACCCCCGCCGTTCCCGCCCGAGCAGGCGGTCAGCCCGAGCGCCAGCACCGCGGCCGTGCCGGCCGCGACCACAGATGTGAACTTCATCGTCCGTCTCCCTAGCTCGTTGCCCGACGGCGGTACGGCCACCGGGGTCACTGTGCGCCTCGCAGCGGTGCGAGGAGGTCTCATGGGGCCGGCGCGGTGCTCCGCCGTCGGACCCGGATGCCCGACGCCACGCGCGGGGCGACCACCGACACGACGAGCGCCGCGCCGATCACGATGTTGATGACGTTGACCGTGACGCCCTCCAGCCGCAGGGCGCTGCCGAGCACGCCGATGAGCAGCACGCCCGCGACCACGCCGTGGATCGCACCGCGGCCGCCGAAGATCGACACGCCGCCGAGCAGCACGGCCGCCACGACCTGCAGCTCCAGGCCGGTCGCGTTGTCGCCGCGGGCGCTGCCGTAACGGAGCGTGTAGTAGACGCCGGCGAGCGCCGACACCGCCCCGGACAGCACGAACAGGATCAGCAGGGTCCGCCTCACGTCCACCCCGGAGAACCGGGCGGCCTCGCTGCTGCGGCCGATGTCCAGCACGTTCCGGCCGAACGGCGTGGCGTGCAGCAGCACCGCGAACACGCCGACCAGGAGGAGCAGCCCGAGCGTGATCACCGGGTAGGGCGACTCGCCCAGGTTCTCGGTGGCGCCGTCGGTCCAGGCGTCGGGGAACCCGGTGACCGCCGTCGTGCCGAGCAGGCCCACGGCGAGGCCGCGGTAGAGGGCGAGCGAACCGATGGTGACCGCGAGCGACGGCAGGCCCGCGTACGCGACGAGCGCGCCGTTGACCGCGCCGCACACCGCGCCGAGCAGCACCGACACCAGCAGGGCGGACCAGAGCCCGAACCCGGCCTGGTACAGCAGCCCGAAGGTGACGCTCGAGAGCCCGACCACGGACGCGACCGACAGGTCGATCTCCCCCGTGGCGACGATCAGCGTCATGGGCAGGGCGATGAGCAGCACGGGGGCGACGTCGAGCACCAGGTAGGTGATGGTGAGCGGGCCGTCGAAACCCCGCACGGCGGCGGAGGCGACCACCCAGGCCGCCACCAGGATCAGGATCGTCAGCATCTCGCGGGTGAGCAGCGCGCGCTGCCACCACGGGCGGGCGTGGGTCCTCATGCGGTCGCCTCCTCACGGTCGGGCGGGCCGTCCGGGCGCGGTCCGGGCGGCGGGCCTGCGGACGGTGGGCCGACGCCGGAGCCTCCGGGCGGGTCGGTGTCGCGCGCCTGCGCCAGACGCCGCGAGCGCCGGCCCGCGAGCACGCGGTCGAGCGCGATGGCGCCGATGATGAGCGCGCCCACGACGGCGCGCTGCCAGAAGTCGGGGATGCCCACCACGGGAAGGGCCCGGTTGATGGTGAGCAGCAGCATCGCGCCCAGCGCGGCGCCCGCCACCGTGCCGCTGCCGCCGAAGATGGCGACGCCGCCCACCACCACGGCGCCCACGACCTGGAGCTCCATCCCCGTCCCCGCGCCGGAGGACACGGTGCCGTAGCGGGCGGCGAACATCACGCCGGCCAGCCCGGCCAGCGCGCCACCCAGCGCGAACGCGCCGAGCAGCCGGCGCCGGACGGGCAGCCCCGCCAGGGCCGCGGCGTCCGGGTCGGAGCCGATGGCGTAGAGCTGGCGGCCACCGCGCGAGGTGTGCAGGTAGTGCGCCACGACGGCCAGCACGACCACGGCGACGATCGTCAGCACGGGCACGCCCAGCACCTGCTGGGTGCCGAGCTGCAGGAAGGCGCGCGGCATGTCCCCGGCGTCGATCCGGTCGCTCCCGGCCCAGGTGAGGGTCACGCCGCGGTAGACGTACAGGGTGCCGA
This sequence comes from Promicromonospora sp. MS192, assembly GCF_049532985.1. Lineage (GTDB taxonomy): Bacteria > Actinomycetota > Actinomycetes > Actinomycetales > Cellulomonadaceae > Promicromonospora. Next base: position 4,412,880 of record NZ_CP186693.1, read on the forward strand.
GGGTGATGACGAGCGCGGGCACGCGGGCGAACGCCACGATCGCCCCGTTGACCAGGCCGAGCAGGGTCCCGGTCGCGACGGCGACGAGCGCGACCACGACGATCGGCAGGTCCGGTGCGTCGAGGAACAGGCGTCCCGTCAGGTAGGCCGTGAGGCCGAGCACCGAGCCGACCGACAGGTCGACGTTGCGCGTGATGACCACCACGGCCTGCCCCACGGCGAGCACGACGAGGATCGCCGGGGTGAGCAACAGGTCCCGCCAGCCGCCCGCGCTGAGCAGGAAGCCGGGCTGGACGGCCGTGGTCACGCCGATCACGACCAGCAGGGCGAGGGCGATGCCGGCCTCGCGACGGCGCAGGAGGCTCATGCGGTGCCCTCGTTCCTGGTGCCCTCGTTCCTGGTGCCCTCGTTCGCGGCGGCGGCGTCCGCGGCGGCGGCGTCCGGACCCGTCCCGGGGGCGGCGTCCTGGCCGGACGCTCCCGGTGTGGCGGCGCGCATCACGGTCTCGGCCGTCGCCTCGGCCCGGTCCAGCTCGGCGACCACGCGCCCCTCGCGGACCACCAGCACGCGGTCGGCCATGCCCAGCACCTCCGGCAGCTCGGACGAGATCATCAGGACGGCCAGACCCTCCGCGGCCAGGGTGGACAGCAGGCGGTGCACCTCGGCCTTGGTGCCGACGTCGATGCCGCGGGTCGGCTCGTCGACGATCAGCACCGTGGGCCCCGTGGCCAGCCACTTGGCGAGCACTACCTTCTGCTGGTTGCCGCCGCTCATGGTGGTGGCGAGGGCGTCCAGCGCCCCGGCCTTGACGGCGAGCCGGCCGGCCCAGTCACGGGCGAGGCCGGCCTCGGCGCCGGGGAGCAGCACGCCGAACCGCGCGAGCCGCCCGCGGGCGACCGCCGACACGTTCCGCGCCACCGACGACTCGGTGACCAGGCCCTGCAGGCGCCGGTCCTCGGGGACGAGGGCCAGGCCGGCGGCGATGGCCGCGGCCGGGTCGCCCGGCCGCAGGGTGCGCCCGCCGACGACGACCCGCCCCGCGTCGTACCGGTCGACGCCGAACACGGCCCGCGCGATCTCGCTGCGCCCGGCGCCGACCAGTCCCGCCAGGCCGACGATCTCACCCGCCCGCACCTCGAAGGACACGTCGTGGAACGTGCCGGCGGACTCCAGCCCCTCGACACGCAGCGCCACGTCGCCGGGGGCGCTCGGCACCTTCGGGTAGAGCTCGGCGACCTCGCGGCCCACCATGCGCCGCACCAGCTCGTCGGGGGTGACGTCGGCGACGGCGTCGGTCGAGACGTGCTCGCCGTCGCGCATCACGGTGACGGTGTCGCAGAGGTCGGCGACCTCGTCGAGGCGGTGCGAGATGAAGACGACGGCGCGGCCGGCGTCGCGCAGGCCACGAGCGACGGTGAACAGCCGGGCCACCTCGACGGCGCTCAGCGCCGCCGTCGGCTCGTCCATGACCAGCACGCGGGCGTCCAGCGAGATCGCCTTGGCGATCTCGACGATCTGCTGGTCCGCGATGGACAGGCCCTCGGCGGGCCGGTCCGGGTCGAGGTCGACACCGAGGCTGCGGAACAGCTCGCGCGCGCCGTCACGCATGGCCCGGCGGTCGATCCGCCGGAACCGGCCGAGCGGCTCGCGTCCCAGGAAGATGTTCTCGGTGACCGTGAGATCGGGAAAGGTCGCGGGCTCCTGGTGGATGACGGCGACGCCGGCCGCCTTGGCCTCGGCGGGCCCGGCGAAGTCCACGGGCTCACCGTCGAGCTCGACGAGGCCCGCGTCGCGACGGTGCACCCCGCCCACGATCTTGACCAGCGTGGACTTGCCCGCCCCGTTCTCCCCCACCAGGGCGTGGATGCTGCCGGGCCGGACCACGAGGGACCCGGACCGGAGCGCGGCCACGGGTCCGAAGGACTTGGCCACCCTGTCGAGGCGCAGCGTCGGTGCGGCGTCGGGCATCTCTCTCCGTCGAGGGTGCGGGCGGTCGGCGGTGACCGCGAGGCTGTCCTGCCACTCGTTTGAATCGTTCAAACAGGTAGTTGGGAAGATAGACCCGCCAGGTCAGAGCGTCAAGAAGTACCGGCGCGCCCGTTGCCGTGCCGTGGCAGTTGCGGAACCCTTGGGCGATCAGGGGTGATCGACTGCCCGCAGCTCACCGAGGCGACCCGACGACGTGCCGCCTCAGAAACGGAGGCGATCGGATGAGCCAGCCAACGGCCGAGGAGCACGCAGCCCTCGGCGAGGAGCCCACCGAGCTCAAGCGCGTGATGGGGCCCAAGCTGCTCCTGCTCTTCATCGTGGGCGACATCCTCGGCACCGGCGTCTACGCCCTGACGGGTGACGTCGCGGCCGAGGTCGGCGGTGCCGCGTGGGCACCCTTCATCGTCGCGTTCCTCGTGGCGCTGATCACGGCCTTCTCGTACCTGGAGCTGGTCACCAAGTACCCGCGGGCGGCCGGCGCCGCGCTGTACACGCACAAGGCCTTCGGCATCCACCTGTTCACCTTCATGGTGTGCTTCACGGTCATGTGCTCGGGCATCACCTCGGCGTCGACGGCGGCCCGCGCCTTCGCCTCGAACCTCGCGGTGGGCTTCGGGCTCGACGAGACGAACGCGACCCTGATCATCACGGTGGCGCTGATCTTCATGGCCCTGGTCGCGGCGATCAACCTGCGGGGCGTGGGCGAGAGCGTCAAGGCCAACGTGTTCCTCACCCTCGTGGAGCTGTCGGGTCTGCTGCTCGTGATCCTGATCGGCTTCTACGCGGCGTTCGCCGGCAACGTCGACTTCTCCCGGACCGTCGTGTTCGACGACCCGGGCGACAAGGGCGCGTTCTTCGCCGTCACCGCGGCGACCTCGCTGGCGTTCTTCGCGATGGTCGGGTTCGAGGACTCGGTCAACATGGCGGAGGAGACCCACGACCCGGTCCGCAACTTCCCCAAGATGATGATCACCGGCATCGGCATCACCGGCGTCATCTACGTGCTGGTCTCCCTGTTCGCGGTGGCGATCGTCCCCGTGGGCGTGCTGGCCGAGAGCGACACCCCGCTGGTCACGGTGGTCGAGACCGCCGCCCCGGGGATCCCCGCGGCGACGATCCTGCCGTTCATCTCGATGTTCGCCGTCGCCAACTCCGCGCTCATCAACATGCTCATGGCCAGCCGTCTCCTGTACGGCATGGCCAAGCAGAACGTGCTGCCCGGCGCGCTGGGCCGCGTGGGCGCCCGGCGGCAGACGCCGTGGGTGTCGATCCTGGTGACCACCGCCATCTCGTTCGGACTGATCTACTTCGTCAGCCGCGACCCGGAGAACGACGTCGTCGCCGCGCTCGGCGGCACCACCGCGCTGCTGCTGCTCGCCGTGTTCGCCGTGGTGAACGTCTGCGTGCTGGTGCTGCGGCGCGACCCGATCGAGCGCCGGCACTTCGTGGCCCCCACGGTGCTGCCGATCCTCGGGGCGCTGTGCTGCCTGTTCCTCGTGGGGCCGTGGACCGGGCGCGACGTCATCCAGTACCAGATCGCGGGCTGGCTGCTCGGCATCGGCTTCGTGCTGTGGGTGCTGACGTGGATCACCAACCGCCTCCTGGGGCAGCGCAGCGAGATCAGCGACCTGGAGGCGATCAACGAGCCGGAGGGCGGGGTCAACTAGTCGCTCCTTCCCCCGGTGCCGGACGTGCGGATCACCCAGGTGACCTGCACGTCCGGCACGTCACCTGTCGTCGCGCAGCGCCGCCAGCTGGGACTCCAGGTGGAAGACCTCGTCCAGGAGCACGAACGCCTCGTCGGGGTTGCCCTCGTCGACGAAGAAGCCCGACATCGCCGCCTGCCACCTCCCGTTGACCTCGGTGGCTGCCATCGCCCGCTGCGCCGCGTCGTAGTCGTCGGTCTCCAGGATGCCGACCAGCAGGCCGTCGTCCCGCAGGAACAGGTGGTAGTCGCGCCAGCCCGTGTCCCGCAGCGCCTCCAGCATCTCCGGCCAGACGGCGGCGTGCGCCGCGCGGTACTCGTCCAGCCGGTCCGCCCGCACCCGGGACGTGAAGCACACGCGCCCGCCCCTCGTCCCGCTCGTCATGTCGGTCCTCCTCGACCCGGCCGCCCATGAAACGGTTCATAATGTAGCCCGAAGCAGGAGGTGCTCCATGACCCGACCGGCTGCTCACCGCCGAGCATCCATCGCCGACGTCGCCCGGACCGCCGGCGTCTCCGTCGGCACCGTGTCCAACGTGCTCAACCGGCCCGACCGGGTGCTGCCCGGCACCCGCGAGCGCGTGGAGGCCGCCATCGCGGAGCTGAGCTTCGTGCGCAACGGGTCCGCCCGGCAGCTCCGGGCGGGCACCATCACGACCATCGGCGCCATCGTCCTGGACATCGCCAACCCGTTCTTCACCGACGTCGCCCGCGGCATCGAGGAGCGCCTCGACCGCGACGACTTCACGCTCATGGTCGCCTCCTCCGACGACGACCTCAGCCGGGAGCAGCGCTACCTGCGCCTGTTCGAGGAGCACGGCGTGCAGGGCATCATGGTCGTGCCGACCACCGACGAGATCGAGCACCTCCTGGCGGTCCGCCGGCGCGGCACCGGCGTCGTGCTGCTGGACCGCCCCTCGCCCGACCCGAGCCTCTCGTCGGTCGCCGTCGACGACGTGCGCGGCGGCGAGCTCGCCGCCCGCCACCTGCTGGACCAGGGGCACACGCGCATCGCGTTCCTCAACGGTCCGCACACGATCCGGCAGTGCGCCGACCGGCACGAGGGCGTGGTCAAGGCACTGGGGGCCGCCGGTCTGGACCCCGAGCAGGCACTCACCGAGACCACCGTGACCAGCCTCAACGCCGAGGGCGGCGAGGCGGCGATCCGGGGGCTGCTGGAATCCGGCGACCAGCCCACCGCCGTGTTCTGCGTCAACGACCTGGTCGCCCTCGGCGTGCTGCGCACGCTCCGCACCGAGAACATCGCCGTCCCCACGGACATGGCGGTGGTGGGGTACGACGACGTCGCCTTCGCCGCCGAGCTGTCCACCCCCCTGACCTCGGTGCGCCAGCCGACCCACGAGCTGGGCGTGCGCGCGGCGGACCTGCTGCTCACGGGGGCTGACACGGCGGAACACGTGATGTTCCAGCCGACGCTGGTGGTGCGGGGGTCGAGCGCGGCGGGGTGACCGGGCACGGCGCCGGCCGACGCACGACAGCAGCCTGCTCCGGCAAGGTGCGCTTCTACCCAGCGATCAGGCCCAGATTCAGCCTGGATCTGGGCCTGATCGCTGGGTAGAAGCGCACTTCCACTCGCCCCGCGTCACGACGACGCGGCAGGCCTCGGGACGCCGTGGCCAGCGCGAGCTCAGCCCAGTGCACCTCAGCCCAGCACGAGCTCAGCCCAGCACCCCCTCAGCCCAGCACCGACTCCAGCTCCTCCGCCACCCGGTCCACGAACCCGTCCGGCGTCCCCTCCGGCAGCAGCCCCGGCAGTGCCAGCAGCGCCCGCAGGTCCTCCTCGGCGCCGGCCAGGCCCTCGACGTCGCCGAGGCCGTCGGACCCGCCCGGCACGTCGGCGGCGTTCACCAGGTTCGCCAGCTCAGCGGCCCGCGGGTCGTCCACGCCTTCCCCGGTCACGAGCCGGCGTCGCACGAACTCCGCCCACGCGGCCAGGCCGAACGCCACCCCCAGCGGCTCCCGCCCCGCGGCCAGGGACTCGGCGAGCACGCCGCCCCAGCGGAACGGGATCTTCTGCGTGCCGTCCATCGCCACCTGCACGGTGGTGTGACCGGTGTGCGGGTTGGCGAACCGGGTCAGGATCTGCTCGCCGTACTGGCGCAGGTCCAGGCCCTCGGGCGCGGTGAGCGTCGGCAGCGCGTCCTCGAACAGGTACTGCCGTGCGCGGGCGGCGATCTCGGGGTCGGTCACCGCCTCGGCGATCGTCGCGTGCCCGGCGAGCCAGCCGGAGTAGGCGACCAGGGAGTGCGTGCCGTTGAGCAGCCGCAGCTTGGCCTGCTCGAACGGTGCCACGTCCTTGGTCAGGGTTGCACCGGCGGCCTCCCACGCGGGCCGCGGCCCGGCGAACCGGTCCTCGATCACCCACTGCGCGAACGGTTCGCCCACCACGAGGCCCTCGTCCCGGACGCCGAGCAGCCGGCCCACCTCGTCGCGCTGCTCCGCGGTGGTGGCGGGCACGATGCGGTCCACCATCGAGCACGGGAACGTGACCCGCGCGTCGAGGAAGCCGCGCAGCGTGTCACCCTCGGCACCCGGCAGCGCGGCGTCGACGGCCTCGCGCACCAGACGTTCGAGCACGTGCCCGTTGTCCACCATGTTGTCGCAGGTCAGTACGGTGATCGGCGCTCCGGATGCGGCGCGCGCCGCGAGGCCGCGGACCAGGAGCCCGATCGCCGACGACGCGGGCCGGGGCGCGTCGACGGCACCGCCGTGCTCCGCCGTCAGTGCCTCCAGGTCCGGGGCCACGGCGGTCACGTCGAGCGACCCGTCGGGCTGCCGCGCATACCCCTTCTCGGTGATGGTCAGCGTCACCACGTGGGTCGACGGCGCCGCGAGCGCCGCCAGCACCAGACCGGTCTCCTCGGCCGGGTACGCGACGTCGACGACGGACCCGATCAGCTCGACCGACGACTCCTTCTCCCCCGCGGTCAGTACCGAGTACACCCCGCCCTGAGGACGGAGCTGGTCCCGCACCCGCGCGGACCGCTGGGTCACCCCGAGAATGCCCCACGCGGTGTCGCCGGTGGCTATCGCGGCGCGCTCCGTGTAGACGGCCTGGTGGGCCCGGTGGAACGCCCCGATGCCGAGGTGGACGATGCCCACCGCCGTCGGCGTCACGGGCGCGTCGATCCCTGCGGGGACATGGTCCCTGTGCAGGCGGTCAGTCATCGCGTGTCTCCTTCACCTGTGCCACGAGCTGCGTCGGGTTCACGAACCGCAGCGCCACCACGAGCATGACGAGCATGGTCGCGGTGTAGATCACCGACATGGCCGAGATGAGCTGTCTCGCCTCGCCGCCGCCGGCTGCTGTCATGCCACGGTAGATCGCCACGACCAGCGTGTCCGAACCAGGGCCCGACACGAGGAAGGTCAGCTCGAAGAGCCCGACCGTCCGGACGAGCACCAGGATGGCCGCCGCGAGGATCCCCGGGACGAGCAGCGGTGCGAGGATCCGCGTGAAGATCTGCCGGGTCCGGGCCCCGCACATGCGGGCCGCGGACTCGATGGCAGGGTTGATCTGCTCGATGAACGGCGTCATCGTCAGGATCACGAACGGCACGGACGGGACCAGGTTGACCAGCACGACGGCGGTGAGCGTGCGCCCCAGCCCGAACGAGTACATGACGGTCGCGAGCGGGATGCCGTACGTGATGGGCGGCATGAGCACGGGCAGCAGGAACAGCAGCATGACCACGCGCTTGCCCGGGAAGTCGCGGCGGGCCAGCACGTACGCGGCGGGAACGCCCACGAGCACGGAGATCACGACGACGAGCAGGGCCACGCCGACGGTGACGCCGACCACCTCGCCCAGCGAGAACCGGTCCCAGGCCTCGACGTAGCGGTCGACGGTGGGGTCGTCGGGCAGCCAGGTGTCGAACCACTGGCGGCCGAACGAGTCGACCACCACGGCGACGAGGATGCCGAGCAGGAACACCCCGAACGCCGTCATGCCGGCCCAGACGAACCAGGTGGACGGGCGGGCGGCGAGCGACCGCTCCCCCGGTGCGACGGTTGCGGCCATCAGCCCTTACCTCCCGTGGCGCCGCGGTACAGCAGCGAGCGCAGGCCCAGCACGGCGACCACGACCACCAGCTCGACCGCACCCATCATGAGCGCGATGGTGGACGCCATCGCGTAGTCGTTCTGCTCCCCGAACGCCCGGAACGCCATGAGCGACATGACCCGGGTCTCGCCCATGGCGTCACCGACCAGGCGTGCTGACGGGAACACGGAGAACGCGAGCACGAACGTCAGCACGAACGTGGTGGCCAGCCCCGGGGCCAGCAGCGGCAGCACGATCCGCCGGAACCGCTGCCACCAGCCCGCGCCGAGCGTCCGGGCGGCCTGCTCCAGCGACGGGTCGATGCCCGACAGGTAGGACGAGATGAGCAGGAACGCAAAGGGGAAGCCCGTGATGACCAGGGAGAACATCACGCCCAGATAGTTGTTCACGAGCTGGAGAGGCTCGTCGATCAGGCCGGACGCCAGCAGCGCCCGGTTGAGCCAGCCCTGCCGCCCCGCGAAGATCAGCAGGCCCTGCGCCGTGAGCACCGTGCCGAGCGTGATCGGCAGCACGAGCAGCGACGTCAGCAGCCGCTTGCCCCGGAACCGGTGCCGCAGCACCATCGCGACCGGGACGGACGCGAGCACGTTGAACAGCGCGGCGGGCAGGGCGAGCCGCATCGTGAGCCCGACGGAGTCGAACACGAACGGGTCGCTGAAGAACGCCACGTAGTTGGCGAAGATGCCGCCGCCCCACTGCTCCCGCATCGCGGCGGTGGGCTGGATCGTGAGCCCGATCCCGTAGGAGAACGGGTAGACGAACAGCGCGACCGCCACCACGAGCCCGGGCACGAGCAGCAGGAGCGCCGGGTCCACGCCGCGTTCGGCGAGCCGGTGCCGCAGGCTCGCGGTCGCTCGTCCGGGCCGCTGCCCGAGGACGCTACTCATGGCGCCCCCGCCCGACGCCCGTCCGGCCGGCCACGCCCGGACCGCGCCTCACGCCGCCACCCCCTGCGGCACGACGGCGGCGTCCAGCGCCTCCGGGAACACCAGGACCCGCTCGACCGGGGCCGTCAGCCGCACGGCGCCGCCGACGGCGGGCGCCGACGTCGCACGCGCGTGCAGCATGGTCTCGCCGGCCTGCACGCCGACGGCGAACTCGCGGCCGTGGTACTCGACCACGGACACGGTGCCCGGCACGGCGCCGGCCGAGCCGCCCGCACCGACCGAGCCGCCCGCACCACCCGCCGAGCCCGCACCGGTGCCCGAACCCGACGCCACCACGGAGAAGTCCTCCGGCCGCACCGCCACCCGCACGCGGTCCCCCGCACGCAGGGCGCCGACCGCGCGCCCGGTGAGCCGGACGCCGCCGCCGTTGTCGTCACCAGAACCCGCCGCACCCGGCAGCACCACCACCGCCTCGCCCCCGGACACCGAGACGACCGTCGCGGGCAGGATGTTCCGGTACCCCATGAAGTCGGCGACGTACCAGCTCGCCGGGCTCTCGTAGAGCTCGCCGGGCGTGCCGACCTGCTGCACGCGGCCCTCACGCATGACCACGAGGCGGTCGGCCAGCGACAGCGCCTCCTCCTGGTCGTGCGTCACGTAGATGGTGGTGAGCCCGAGCGACTGGTGCAGGCGCCGGATCTCGGTGCGCATGTCGAGCCGCAGCTTGGCGTCGAGGTTCGACAGCGGCTCGTCCATGAGCACGAGCGACGGCTCGAGCACCACGGCCCGCGCGATGGCCACGCGCTGCTGCTGCCCGCCCGAGAGCTGGCCGGGCAGCTTCCGCGCGTGCTCACCGAGCTTGACCAGCTCGATCGCCGCCCGCACCCGGGTGTCGATCTCGGCGCGCGGCAGCCCCTGCATCTGGAGGCCGAACGCGACGTTCTTCTCCACGGACAGGTGCGGGAACAGCGCGTACGACTGGAACACCATGCCGAACCCGCGGCGCTCCGGGGGCAGCGTGTCGATGCGCCGGCCGTCGAGCAGGATCTCGCCGTGCGTGAGCGGGAGCAGGCCCGCCAGACAGTTCAGCGCCGTCGACTTGCCGCAGCCCGAGGGGCCGAGCAGGGCGACGAACTCGCCCGACCGGATGGTCAGGTCCAGCCCGGACAGCGCGTCCACCCCGCCGAAGCGCCGGCCGACGCCGCGCAGCTCCAGCGTCTCGAAGCCGCTCACTCCTCGTCCTCCACCTTGCCGCCGCCCACCTCGCGGTCCCAGATGTCGAACGCCGTGACCATGGAGTCGGCGTCGAGCGGCACCACGGCGTCCTGCGACTCGATGAGCTCGTCGAACAGGGGCCGGCCGAACTCCTCGATCACGTCCTGCGACTCCTGCGGTGCGAGGTCGAGCGTGGCACCCTCGACGGCCGGGCCCGGGTAGAAGTAGCCGGCGTCGTACGCCTTGGCGTTCTGCTCCGGGGTGAGCATGTCCTGCAGCAGCAGCATGATCGCGCTGATCTTGTCCGCGCTCTGCCCCTTCGGGATCGCGGCGTAGTGCGCGTCGGTGACCCAGGTGAAGTCGTCGAACGCGGCGGCCTCCAGCGTGTCCGGGAGCTGCCCCTCGGCGCGCGGCGCGATGTCCCAGCCCGTCGTGGTCGGGATCATCGACCAGGTGCCGTCGGCCATGTTGGTGATCACCTGGCCGGTGCCCGTGGGATAGGTGTCGACGTACTGGCCGAGCTCCTCGAGGTACGCCCAGGTCTTGTCCCAGCCGTTCTCGGGGTCGGCCGGGTCCTCGTCACCCAGGAGGTAGGGCAGGCCCATGAGGAACGTGCGGCCCGGACCCGAGTTGGCGGGGCGGGCGTACCCGAACTTGCCCGGGTGGGCCTCGGCCCACTCCAGCAGCTCCTGCGGCGTCGCCGGCGGCGTGCCGACCACCTCCGGGTCGTACTGCAGCAGCGGCCCGGACGGGTAGTACGTGGTCACCACGCCGTAGCCCTGGGCGAGCTCCTGCATGTTCGCGGCCGCCTCCAGGTAGGTGTCCTGGTTGGACACGCGGTCGCCGTAGTCCTCCACGATGGGGAGCCACAGGTCCTGGCTGATGCCCGCCGCGAGCCCGTCGTTCCCGGTGAAGACCACGTCGACGGACAGGTTGCCGCTGTCCACCTGGGGCTTGACGATGCCCGTGACGTCGGGGGCACCGCCGGTCTCCCAGGTCACCGACTCGATGACGTCCGGGTTGTTCTCGACGAACTCCTCGACCATGCCCTCGGTCAGCCGCTGGTTGCCCGCGACGTCGAGGATGTTCAGGGTGACGGGCTCCGACGGGGTGTCGGGCACGTCGGCCGGGTCCGTGACGGCGGCTCCGCCGTCACCGCCCGGGGGCGCAGGCGGGGCACAGGCGGTCAGCAGGGACAGCGCCACGGCGCCGACGAGCGCCGCGACCTTCTTCGAGGTGCGCATGGTGCCTTCCTCTCTCGGGCATCGTCGCCCGGGTTGGTCGCCGGGACCGGCGTCAGCCGGCCGCCCCGGCGGGGGCAGGTCCGGAGGACCCGCGGATCGTGAGCTCCACGGGGAGCTGTACGCCCGCCGGCAGGTCGCCGCGCAACCGGGCGAGCAGGAGGTCGACGGCACGCCGGCCGAGCCGCGCGAGCGGCGCACGGACCGTCGTGAGCGCCGGTGAGACGAGGGTGGCCTGGGGCACGTCGTCGAACCCCACCACCGTCATCCGGCCCGGCACGTCGACGCCGCGCTGCCGCAGCCGGTCCAGGATGCCCAGCGCCATGAGGTCGTTGAACGCGACGACGGCGGTCGCGCCGCTCGCCACCGCGTGGTCGGCCGCCTGGACGCCACCGGCGAAGTAGGGCTGGAACGTGCCCAGCTCGACCAGCTCGACGTCCCGGTGCGCGGCCGCGGCGACCAGCCCGGCGACACGCCGGCGGCCCGACCACGACGACGGCGGTCCGGCCGCGAGCGCCACCGTCCGGTGCCCCAGCGCCGAGAGGTGTCCTATGACCTGGGCGGCGCCGTCGGCGTCGTCCACGTGGACGGACGGGACCGCGGTCGCCCCCGGCTCGGCGGGCAGCTCCCGGTTGGCCAGGACGGCGGTCACGCCCGCGAGCGCCGCCCGCAGCCCGGCCTCGCTGCAGCGGGGCGAGGCGACGAGCAGCCCGTCGGTGCGGGCGGCGAGGGCGCCGATGAGCTCGGCCTCGACGTCGGCGTCCTCGTCGGAGTCGGCCACGAACATCTCGTAGCCCTCGGCGCGGGCGCGCGCCTGGACGGCCTTGGTCACCGCGGCGAAGTAGGGGTTCTCCAGGTCGGGCACCAGCAGCCCGACGGCGTGCGTGCGCCCCTTCCGCAGTCCGCTGGCCGCCCGGTTGGGGCGGTAGCCGAGCTCGGCGGCGGCGCGGGTCACCCGGTCGCGGGTCGCGGCGGCCACCCGGTCGGGGTCGGAGAGGGCGCGCGAGACGGTGGAGATCGAGACCCCCGCGGCGCGCGCGACGTCGTGCACCGTGACCATGACACCCCCTCGTGACCGGATTACTACGTTGCAAACGTTTGTGCTTTATAGCAAGGTTTGACCGCAAACGTTTGCAGTCCGATGCCTCCCGCGTCAAGACCTGGCACCACGAGCCGCGCGGGCAGCCCCCTAGGATGTGGAAGCGCTTACCCACCCCGGCGACGATGCCTCAGGAGGACCACCGTGACCGAGACCTGGACGCTGCACCCCGACCGTGCCCTGCCCGCCGACCCGGTCACCAGGCCGATCGCCCGCGAGATCTACGCCGCCACGAGGGACCTCCCGATCGTCTCGATGCACGGCCACGTCGACGTCACGGCCTTCGCCGACGACGAGGCCTTTCCCGACCCCGCCCAGCTCCTCGTGGTGCCCGACCACTACCTGACGCGCATGCTCGTGTCCCAGGGCGCACGGCTCCCGGAGCTGGGCGTGGGCCCGGCCGACGGACCGGGCTTCGAGACGGACCCGCGCGAGATCTTCCGGCGGTTCTGCGCGGGCTGGAAGCACTTCCGCGGCACCCCGACGCGGTACTGGACGGAGCACGAGCTCGTCGAGATCTTCGGCGTGACCGTGCGGCCGTCCGCGGAGACGGCCGACCAGGTCTACGACCAGGTCGCGGCGGCCATCGCCGACCCGGCGTTCCGCCCGCGGGCGCTGCTGGAGCGGTTCCGCATCGAGACGATCACCACCACCGACCCGGCGTGGAGCGACCTGAAGGACCACGCCCGCCTCGCCGCCGACCTGCCGGGACGCGTGCTGCCGACCTTCCGCCCGGACCCGCTGCTGCACCCGGCCCGGAAGACCTGGCGGGGCGACCTGGAGCGGCTCGCCGCGGCGTCGGGCATCGCCACCGACACCTACGAGGGCTACCTGGCCGCGCTCCGCGAGCGGCGCGCGGCCTTCGTCGCGGCGGGCGGCCTGGCCACGGACCACGGGCACCTCGCCGCGGACACCACCCCGCTGCCCGACGACGTGGCCCGCGCCCTGTTCCGCACGGCCTTCGACGCCGCGGGGACGGGCGAGCCCGGGATCAGCGCCCAGGAGGAGGCCGCCTTCTCCGCGCACATGCTGTTCCAGATGGCGGCGATGTCGGCCGAGGACGGCCTCGTCATGCAGCTGCACCCGGGCGTGCTGCGCGACCACGACCCCGCGGTCGCCGCCGCGTTCGGCCCGGACAAGGGGTACGACATCCCGGTCGCGGTCGAGTTCGCCCGTGGCCTGCGGCCGGTGCTGGAGGCCTTCGGTCACGCGGAACGCTTCCGGCTGATCGCGTTCACGATCGACGAGGACGTGTACTCGCGTGAGCTCGCGCCGCTGGCCGGGGTGTACCCGTCGCTCCGCCTGGGTGCGCCGTGGTGGTTCCTGGACGCGCCGGACGCGATGCGTCGGTTCCGGGAGGCGGCCACGGAGACCACCGGCTTCTCGAACATGTCGGGGTTCGTGGACGACACCCGCGCGTTCTGCTCGATCCCCGCACGCCACGACCTGGCCCGCCGGGTCGACGCCGGGTACCTCGCCCGGCTGGTCGCGGAGCACCGGCTCGACCTGGACGAGGCCGTCGACACCGCCGCCGACCTGGCCTACCACCTCCCGAAGCTGGCCTATGCCCGCCTCTGACCGGGTTGCCCAGCAGGACAGGTGGACCTCGGCGGCGCCGCTGAGGCAGAGTGCCGGGTACAGGCGCACATCCGTACATCACCGCGAGACGGGCAGGACGACGACCTCATGACCGCTGACGTACCGGGCACCGCCCCCGCGCCCCACCCGGCCTGGCTGCCCGACGACGCGTTCGCCGCGCTCGGCCGACGCCGGGTGGTGGTCGCGGGCGACGGCGTCCTGGCCGGCACCGTCGCGGAGGAGGTGGCGGCGGCCACCGCCCGGTTCGGTGGCTCGTTCTCCCGCCTCGAGGTGGGCGACGGCGTGGCCGACGCCGAGCTCGTGCTCACGCTGGCACCGGCCGCGTCCGACGGTCCGCCCCGGCCCGACGGTCCGCCCGGGCCCGACGACCCGGACGGCGCCGGCGGCGAACCCGTGCCCGACGAGACGTTCCGGTTCACGCGCGAGGCGGGGGCCGTCGTCGTGCAGGCACGGTGCGACGCGGGGCTGCTGCACGGCCTGTTCCACGTGGTGCGCCTGGGCGAGGCGGCGTTCGCCGGGCCGGACACCGACCAGACCCACGCGCCTGCCACCCACCTGCGCATGCTCGACCACTGGGACAACATGGCCCCGCACCCCGTCATGGGTCAGGTCGAACGCGGGTACTCCGGGGGCTCGCTCTTCTACGACAACGGTTTCGTCCGCGCGGACCTCTCGCGCGTCGAGCGGTACGCCCGGCTGCTGGCCGCCGTGGGCATCAACCGCATCGCGATCAACAACGTCAACGTGCACGAGCGCGAGACCCGCCTGCTCACCGACGACCTGGGCGACGTCGTCCGGATCGCCGCCGTCTTCCGGCGCTGGGGCATCCGCGTGCACCTGTCGGTGTCGTTCGCGTCCCCGATCACGCTCGGCGGGCTGCCCACCTCGGACCCGCTGGACCCGGACGTGGCCCACTGGTGGGTGCGCGCCGCGGCACGCGTGTGGGCGGCGATCCCGGACTTCGGCGGCTTCGTCGTCAAGGCCGACTCGGAGGGTCAGCCGGGCCCGTTCGCGTACGGCCGCACGCACGCCGACGGCGCGAACATGCTGGCCGCCGCCGTCGCGCCGCACGACGGTCTGGTCCACTGGCGGGCGTTCGTCTACGACCACCACCAGGACTGGCGCGACCGGTCGACCGACCGCGCCCGCGCCGCGTACGACCACTTCCACCCGCTCGACGGCGCGTTCGCGGACGCCGTGATCGTGCAGATCAAGTACGGGCCCATGGACTTCCAGGTGCGCGAGCCGGTCTCCCCCGTCCTGGCCGCGATGCCGCGCACCCGGATCGCGCTGGAGCTGCAGGTCACGCAGGAGTACACCGGCCAGCAGCGGCACGCCGTGTACCTCGGCCCGCAGTGGAGCGAGATCCTCGGCTTCCGGTTCTGGTCCGCCGACCGCACGGGCGGCTCCCCGACGGTCGCCGACCTGGCCACCGGGCGCGCCAAGGCCGTCGAGGACCCGGGCACCGGCACCTGGCACAAGCCCGCCGGCGGGTTCGCCGCCGTGTCCAGCGCGGGCGACGACGAGTTCTGGACCGGCCACCCGTTCGCCCAGGCCAACCTCTACGCCTACGGGCGGCTGTGCTGGGACCCGGCGCTGGACCCGGCCGACCTGCTCGACGAGTGGGCGGGCCTGACGTTCCCGGGTGCGCCGGACACCGTCCGGCAGGCGCTGCACGCCGTGCTCGACCGGTCGTGGGAGACGTACGAGCAGTACACGGCGCCGCTGGGTGTCGGCTTCATGGTGCGCCCCGGCCACCACTACGGGCCCGATGTCGACGGGTACGAGTACACCCCGTGGGGCACCTACCACTTCGCCGACCGCGACGGGATCGGCGTCGACCGGACCGTGCGCACGGGGACCGGGTTCGCGGGGCAGTACCCCTCGCCGTGGCGCGAGACGTACGGGTCGACGGCGACGTGCCCGGACGAGCTGCTGCTGTTCTTCCACCACGTGCCGTACACGCACGTGCTGCACAGCGGCAGGACCGTGGTCCAGCACATCTACGACACCCACTTCGAGGGTGTGTCCCGCGTGGAGCGGATGATCGCCGCATGGTCGGCGGCGGCACCACTGGTCGAGCCCCGCCTCGCCGAGCGGGTGGCGGAGCGGTTCGCGGAACAGCTCCGCAGCGCCACCGAGTGGCGGGACCAGGTCAACACCTACTTCCTGCGGAAGTCCGGCATCCCGGACGAGCAGGGGCGCACGATCTACTGAGCGGGACCGGTCAGCCGCGCGGCACGTGCCGGGTGTGGGTGTACGTCCCCTTGCCGAAGGCCAGCACCTTGGCCGGGTCCACCGCGAACACCAGCGCGGTGCCGCCGACGTCGTTGCGGAAGGCGCCGTCACCCACCTCGTACTGCCACTGACCGGTCCACTTGCCGCGCCAGGCGTCCGCCAGGCGCTCCAGCTGCGCTGCCTCGGTGACACGGACCGCCGGGCCCTCGACCATCACGTCGAGGCCCCGGTCCCACGCGCTCGTGCCCGTGGTCAGCACCACGTTCGGGTTCACGGCCAGGTTGACCGCCTTCTGCTCCTCGGGGCCGGTGGTGAAGTGCAGCGCCCCGTCGAGCCAGACGGCGACCAGCGGGGTGACGTGCGGCCGGCCGTCGGCGCGGACCGTCGTCAGCCAGGTGATCTGGGCGTTCTCCAGCACCTCGACGGCCGCCTGCCAGGTGGTCGGCGCGGCGCCGGGGTCGCTGAACCGGGCGTCGAGGGTGGTGATCGGGTCGTCCATGGGCCTGCTCCTCAGGGTCGGTCGGACGGGCGGTGTTCGGCGGACGGGGCCGGGAAGAGCTCCGCGAGCACGTGCGCGACGGCGGAGGCCGTGCTCTTGGCCGCCGACGCGGCGAAGAACAGGGTGCCGGGTGTGACAAGCAGGCCGCGCTCGGGGTCGGCCGGGCCGCCCACGGCGTCGACGACGAGCCGGCCCCGGTGCACCACCGCGACCTGCAGGCCGACCTCGTCGCCCTCGGCCACGAGCCGGTCCACGAGGGCCTGGGCGCGCGTCTGCACCTGCTTGGCGAGGTCGGTCATACCAGGGCCGACGACGGGCGCCCCGGCGACTCATCGCTCCGGGCCGATGCGGCGGAGTACGATGGTCGGACAGTAGGAATCTCTCACCGGAGGCCGGCATGACCATCCTGACTCTTCGCCCCAAGAACCAGGTCACCGTCCCCAAGGAGATCGCCGAGGCGGCTGGCCTGCACGTCGGTGACGCCCTGGACTTCGCGGTGGTCGACGGAACGGTGGTGATCTCGAAGGTGGAGCTCGGGCGCCGGTCGGAGGAACGCCCCACCGCCGAGGACTGGCTCGCCGCAGCCGACTATGTCGGCACGCGTGACCGTGAGCTCCTGAACAGACTCGCCCAGTGACCCACCTGGTCCCGCCGCACATCGCGTTGCGGATGTTCGAGGCCGCCGAGCAGATCAAGCCGGTGGTCCGCGATCTGGGGCTGCTCGAGTCCTCGTTGACCCGCGCAGGCATGACGTCGTACGGCCAGGAGCTCTACCCCGGGATTCATCTGAAGATGGCGGCCACGCTCGACTCGGTGAACCGCAACCACCCGCTCATCGACGGGAACCAGCGCCTCGCGTGGATCGTCGTCGCAGCGACGTACCGTGTGAACGGCTTCCCCGGCCTCGCCGGCACGGTCGACGAGCAGGAGGCGCTCGTGCTGAAGGTCGCTTCCGATCATCCCGAGCTGGACTGGATCGCCGACCAGCTGGCGTCGATGTTCGACCCACCCGAGAAGCTTCACCGACCCTGACCGCCCTCGACCAGAGGCAGCACGCCCTCGGCAACGCGCCAGACCCTCAGGTCACCGGAGTGACCTGAGGGTCTGCGCGTGCCGGGGTCAGCGCGCGGCCAGGGAGGCCACCTCGCGGACCGAGGCGGCGATCGCCCGGAAGTCCTTGCTGAGGATCGCGCCGTGGTTGCTCGACACCTTCGCACCGACGGTGATGTGCGGGTTGCGGGCCGTCACGCCGTCGAGGCTGGTGCGGATGCGCTCCTGCTCGTCGCCCTTGCTGCCGAGCGACGTGCCCGAGGCCACCACGTACCGCGTGGGCACGGTGAGCCCGTCCAGCACCGGACCCAGCTCGGCCTCCCGGGAGAGCACGCCGAGCTCGATGTTGCTCTCCGCCTGCTGGTCCGCCGTCATGCGGGGGGTCAGGCCGGTGATGCGCAACGGGACCGTCATCCAGCGCATCCGGCGGAACATCGCGCGGATGCGGTCCGCCATGGCGTCGTCCAGCCAGTCGTAGGGGAAGGCCCCGTCGACCAGCACGGCGCCCAGGGCGCGGCCCGGGTTGCGGTGGGCCCAGTGCGCCGCGACGACCGCGCCGTAGGACCACCCGACGACCACCGCCCGCTCGACGCCGCGCGCCGCGAGGACGGCGTCGACGTCGCGGACCGCGGCCTCGAAGGAGTAGTCCGCCGAGGCGCCCGACCTCCTGCCGCGGGCACGCTCGTCGTAGGTGATGTGCCGCCAGCCCGGGCCCAGCTCGGCGACCGTGCGCCGCCAGTAGCCCTGGGTGGCGAACTGGCCGTTGAGATAGATCACGGGGACGCCCGTGCCGCCGGTGTCGGTGACGTGCAGGGCCGTGTCGTCGACCGGCACCATGCCGGACCACGCCGAGGTCTTCGGGGACGTGCTGTCGTTCGTCATGGTGCCTCCTGGATCAGCGGGTCGTGGAGCCGGGCCGTCAGATCGTGCGACCTGACGGCCCGGTGGTGCGGGACGGCGTCAGAGGCTGCGGGCCGTGATGTCGCCCTGCATCGTGGTGGCGCGGATGTCGAGCACCGGGGCGCCGTCGTTCTTCAGGGCGTTGCTGACGCGGCCGAGGCTGGTCCCGGCGTCGAGGGTCGCGGAGACGCCGGCCGCGGCCCCGACCGAGATGTCGCCCTGCTGCGTGCTCAGCACGACCGTGCCGCGCGCCGCCTCGGCGATCCGGACGGCACCGCGCTGGGTGCTGATCTCGGCGGGACCGTTGAGCCGGCCCACCTCGACGTCGCCGTCCACCGCGCTGAGCCGCACGCTGTCCGCCTCGTCGATCTTGATCTGGCGGTAGACACCCTCGGCGACGACGTCGCCCAGGCGGCCGACGACGCGGAGCTCGGTGCTGGCGGACCGCGTCTCGACGGCCGACCCGGCGGGAAGCTGGACCGTGACCTCGACGGCGCCCGCGGTGCCCACGAGCTTGTTCTTCGGCTCGGGGGTGGCGACCCGCAGCACACCCTCGGTGAGGGTGACGGTGGTGCCCTCGGCGGTGGCCACGTCGCGGCTCTTGCCCGCGTCGGCCGGCCGGACCTCGACCGTGGTGTCGGTGCGGTCCGCGGCGATGATCTGGACCCGGCCGGCCGGGATGTCGAGGACGGCGGAGATGGGGGCGGGGGTGGTGAAGTTCTGCATGATGACCTGCTCCTGTGCTCGGTGGTGCTCGTGGTTTCTGATGTGGGAAACGCTACGTTGCATTCCACTTCATGGCAACACACTTGTTGCGTTGCGCGAGCGTTATGCCAGGTCAGCACGTATATATTGTTGCAACGAGCGTGATGTTAAAGCAACGATGCGTCAGCGAGCGCGTTGCAATAGATCAGGCGTGAACGCTATGCTGGCCGGCAGGACCACGACGAGGAGACCGCGATGCCCGGAGGCAGGCTCACCAAGCAGGAACGCCAGCAGATCGCGCTGGGGCTGGCCGACAGCCTCCCGTACGCCGAGATCGCCCGGCGTCTGGACCGGCCGACGTCGACGGTCACGCGCGAGGTGCTGCGCAACGGCGGCCCCACCTCGTACCGCGCCGACCTGGCCCACCACGCGACCGAGCGACGCGTCCGCCGCAAGCGGCCGGCCGCGCCCCGGCCGGCGCAGGCGCCCGCCCGGCCCGACGGGCGGGACGCCGCGGCGGTGGCCGTCTACGAGGAGACGCTGACGGGGGTGCTCATGGCCTCGGGCCTGTCCAGGATCCCGGCCGGGGTGCTGACGTGCCTGTTCACCACCGACGCCGGCAGCCTCACCGCGGCCGACCTCGTGCGTCGCCTCCAGGTGAGCCCGGCGTCCGTCTCCAAGGCGATCACGTACCTCGAGAGCCAGGGACTCGTCCGCCGGGAACGGGGCGAGGGGCGACGCGAGCGCTACTTCGCCGACAACGACGTCTGGTACCAGTCCACGCTCGCCAGCGCCCGGTCCAACGACCAGCTCGCCGCGACGGCGCGGCAGGGCGTCTCCGTGCTCGGTGCGCACACGCCTGCCGCCGACCGGCTGGAGAACATCGCGCGGTTCCTCGACTTCATCAGCGAGAGCATCGTCCGGGCCGCCGAGCAGGCCCGCGCGGTGCTGCACACGGGCCCCGTGCCGACGTCGGACGACGAGCCGGACGCCGGCCGCTGACGCACGGGCCCCTCAGAGCGGCGTGTCGCCCGGGACCTTCACGTCCTCGACGCGGGCCCGGGCCGGCAGGCCGATGTCCCAGAACTGGATGGTCTGCAGCACCCAGAAGAGCGCGAAGACGAGCATCAGCACGGCCTCGACCACGAACAGCGTCTGCGGGAAGACCGCGGGGAAGAACCGGTCGAGCACGACCATCATCGTGAGACCGCCGACCAGCACCACCGCCATCACCACGGCGATCGTCCGGTACCAGGCCCGGAAGGCGGCCGCCGACATGCCACGCAACCGTTCCAGGGCCTGCGCGGTGACCGCCCGGTCGGAACCGTTGATCCACGCGACCGCCACGAGGCAGGCGAACAGCAGCACGGCCGCCGCGTAGTGCGCCACCTGCAGGAAGCTCGCTGGCCAGGCCAGGAGCCAGACCCCGGTCGCCGCCCAGGTCAGCCAGGTGAGCCAGAGGTCCCAGCCCGCCGGTCCGGCGAGGTCACGACGGCGCGGCCAGGTGGCCAGCAGGAGCACCGGACCGCCGACGAGCAGCAGGGTGCCGATGTTGTTGCCCACCCGCTCGGGCATGTCGACGCAGTACGGCTCGGCCGTGCACAGGGTGGCGTCGAGCGGCGTCGGCACCAGGGCCACGACGAGCGCCAGCAGGCCCGCGACGTTGAGCAGCACCTCCTCGGCACCGTGCCGGCCCTTGATCGCGACGAGGCACGTGCCGATGCCGACGAGCGACCCCACGAACACGCTCTGCACGGGCGAGTAGAAGTACGCGCTGATCGACGCGTGCCACCACTCCTCGCCCGACCCGAGCCGGCCGTGGTCGGCCACGATCTGCAGGCCCAGCGACACGAACAGCACCAGCACCACCGCGACGATCGCCACGCGCAGGTAGCGATACGTCAGCCGTGCCGGGTCCCCCTGCTTGATCACCATGGGCACACCCTGGCGCAAGTGCCACAGATCGGACAATGTTGCACGGTCATGCCGCGGCGGTGAAACGCTCCTCGACGTCGGTCAGCAGTGGCGCGGCGTTGCGCAGCACGAGCGCGAGCCAGACGACCGCGAGCAGGCCGAACAGCACCTCCGTCGTCAGCACGATCACCCCTCCCGCGAGCACCAGCAGGGAGAGGGTCCCCAGCGTGACCAGCGGGCGGGCCGCGAGATAGTGGGCGGCGAGCCGTGCGGCGTCACGCGTCCGGAAACCGAAGAACGAGACGATGACCAGCACGTTCACGGACCAGAGCAGAAGACCGGCCCCGATCACCACGAGCGCGGGCGCGAACCAGCCGGGCACACCGGCCGCGTCGAGGTTCGCGAGCGAGACCGCCACCACGCCGAGCACCACGACCGCGGGCGTCCACACCCGTAACGCGTCGGCCCAGTTCAGGCGGTATCCGCGCCAGAAGGACGCGGCCGGTGCGAGCCCCTCGGTCCTGGTCCGGTCCCGGAGCGCGAACAGTCCCGCCGACGCCGCAGGGCCCAGCGGCACCAGGCACAGCACGACCAGCGGGGCGTTGCCGACCGACCGGTCGAGCAGCGCCAGGGCGACCAGGCCGGGCAGCGAGGTCAGCACGAGCAGCAGCTCGACCACGAGATACCAGTAGACCGCGTTCGCGCCGCGCCCCAGGGGGCCGTCGCCGTACTCCCTGCGCTCAGCCACGGGCCACGATCCTCGCGTCGTCGAGCCAGGGCGGGGTCTCGTCGCGGACGGGGTCGAGGGTCACCAGGGTCACGCCGTGGCGGCCGAGCGTCAGGTCGAGGTCGACGCGGCCGCCGTCCGCCGTCGGCACCACGGGCAGGGAGAACGCCCGCCGCGCGGGCTCGCTCGCGTCGTGCAGCGCGTCGAGCTGCCCGGCCGACGGCGACGCCGGACGACCCATCTCGCGCCAGGCGGCCCAGGCGTTGCCGGCGGACTCGTCGACGTCGTACCGCAGGACGAACACGCGGCCGCCCGCCGTGGCGGGGCTCGCGTCGGCCCCGGCGGGGCCGACCGGGACGCTGAGCCGCACCTCGTGCCGGTCGGGCTCGACCGGGTCGGCCGAGCCGCCCACCGGCTGCCAGGCGAGCACCGTCACCCGTCCCGTCCCGGGGTGCCGCGTGACCAGGTGGTCGGCGCCGCGCGCGAGCACCTCCCGCCCCATCCGCGCCATGAACGTGTACAGGTGGTAGGTCGGCTTGCGCACCTGACGGTGCGCCAGCATGCCGAACCCGCCGTGGAAGAACGACGCCGGGACACCCTCCTCCTCGAAGACGTCGCTGAACGTCCAGTACGCGAACGAGTCGGCGTGCTGTCCGCCGCCCGCGAGCACGGGCGCGAGACAGGCGGCGTTGTACGCCGTGTCGTGCACCGGGTTGTCGGGCCGGTAGCTCGTGTTGAACTCCGTGACGTGCAGCGGCCGGTCCGCGAGCGCCGTCCCCGACAGGATCGTCCGCGGCCTGGCGAACTGGTCCAGCAGCTCCTGCGGACGCCCCAGGGTCTGGTAGACGCCGAACGGCACGTGCTGCGCGGGCCCGGAGGTGTAGGCGTGCACGGACAGGAAGTCCGCCGGAAGGTCGCGTTCGGCGACGAAGTCCGCGAAGGGCTTCCACCAGTCGTCGGCACCCGGGGAGAGCGCGGGGCCGCCCACCTGGAGCTCGGCGTCGACGTCCTTCACCGCGAGCGCGGACGCCTCGTAGAGGCGGAAGTACGCCTCCTGGTCCGCTCCGGCCCAGAAGTGGGTCAGGTTGGGCTCGTTCCACACCTCGACCGGCCAGGTCCGCACCTCGTCGAGGCCGTACCGGTCGACGAGGTGCCGCAGGAGGGCGCGCACGAGGGCCGCCCACTCGGCGTGGTCGCGTGGCGGGGTCACGTTGCCGAGCCACCAGAACACCGTCTGGTCGCCCGAGGCGAGGGCCCGGGGCATGAACCCGAGCTCCAGGAACGGCTTGATCCCCAGCTCCAGGTACGCGTCGACCACCTGGTCCACGTAGGTGAAGACGTAGGCGGTACCCCGGTGACCTGCGACGTCGTACGGCCGGTGGACGGCGACGTCGTCGTGCAGGATGCCGTGGCCGCGGATGTACCGGAAGCCGATCTCACGCTGCACCAGGGCCAGGGAGTCCTGGTAGTCGCGCCGCAGCGCGAGGTTGAACCGCCCGGTGCCGACGCACGTGCGCCAGGCGTCGCTGAGGGTTCCGGCGGGCTCGGTCGGCACGATGGTGCGGGGCACGTGTCTCCTCGGTCGTTCGGTCGAGCGCGGCCGGGTGCGCGGGCGTGGTCGACGCACCGCGCACCCGGCCCGGGGAAGGACTGCTGTCACTCGCCGCCGGCGACGGCGCTGTTGGCGAGCTCCACGTAGTCGGTCATGCCGGCTGCCTCGAGCTCGGCCACGTAGTCGTCCCACTCGCTGAGCGGCCGATCGCCCACGATGAACTGGGCGGTGTTCTGGTACACGATGTCCTGCAGGTTCGTCAGGTAGAGGGTTGCCTGCTCCTGCTCCATCTCGTCGTACGTGATGGCGGGCGGGAGGGGCAGCTCCTCCTTCTCGTTCATCCCGTCGAGGAACTCGACGACCTCGTCGCGCAGCATCGACTTGTCCAGCTCCTCGGTGGACCCGTGGGCCAGCATCCAGACGCCGTTGTGGTAGCCGAAGTCCTTACGGAGCTCCTGGGGTGCGCCGGGGTTCAGGCCGTTGACGTCGATGTCCTCGTTGAGGACGCGCTTGTCGCCGTCCCACTCGAACGTCTCGCCCTCGACGCCCCACTTGGCGAACTCCAGGCCCTCGTCCGAGTAGTACAGCCAGTCGACGAACTGCAGCATCGCGAGGAAGTCGTCCTGCTTGGCCGCCTCGGCACCGAACACGATGCCCGACTCGCGGCGCGAGCCCGCCGACAGGTAGCTCCCGTAGGGGCCGGCGGGCACGACGATCTGGTGCACCTCCGCGTCCTTGGCGCCGAGCTGGTCGAAGTTGTCGCGGTACTTCACGAGCTCCTGGTCGTTCGAGCTGATGGCGGCGACGCTGCCGGACGCGAACTTCTGCTCGCCCTGCTCCATCTCCTGGGTGACGGACTCGGGGTCCATCAGACCCTCCTCCACGAGCGAGGCGAAGTAGGTCACCAGCTCCCGGTAGCCGTCGGAGGCGCCGGCGTAGGTGAACTCACCGGCCTCCTCGTCCCACCACAGGCCGTTGATGAAACCGGTACCCGCCGACGTGCCGAAGTTGGGCGCCGCCGCGTTGAGCGTCTGCTCCATCGGGCTGTTGATGGACCACTTGTCGCTGAACGGGTACTTGATGTCCGGGTTGGCCTCCTTGACGGCCTCGAGCTGCTCCTTGAACTCGTCCCAGGTCTCGGGGTCCTCGGTGATCCCGGCCTTCTCCCACAGGTCCGAGCGCACGGCGATGGAGTACTGCGGCTTCGCGATCTCGTGGATGCCGGGCAGGATGTAGTACTTGCCGTCCTCCTGCCGGAGCTGCTCGACCTCGGCCTCGAGGCCCCACTTCTCGATCTTGTCGAGGAAGTTCGGCATGTGCTCCACGTAGTCCGAGATCGGCAGCAGGGCGTTGCGGAACTGCGTCTCCTCGCCCGCGTAGATCGAGGGCATGATGTCGGGCGCGTCCCCCGAGCTGATGAGCACCGACCGCCGCGTCGCCAGGTCGGCGAGCGGCACGTTGACGTACTCGAACTCGACGTTCTGGTCGTTCTTGAGGTGCTCGACCATCGGCCAGTTCTCCTTGAACGGGTAGTCCGGGTGGTCGCGGTACAGCAGGCTGAAGTCGACGGGCTCCGTCGCCTTGAACGTGGTGCCGACCTCGAAGTCCTCCATGTAGCCGACCTGCGACTCCATGTCGATCTCGCCGGACTCCTCCGCGCCGCCGCCGCTGGTCGAGCACGCGGTGAGCGTGACGACCAGGGCCGACGCCGCCAGGCCCGCGGCGGCCCTCCTCGGGGTGATCCTCATGGTTCTCCTTCAGGGTGTGAACGCCGTCGCCTCTGACGGTCAGGATGGTTCGGGTGGTCGTCGTGCACCGGCGGCGTGCGGTCAGCCCTTGACGGAGCCGAGCATCACGCCGGACACGAAGTACTTCTGGATGAACGGGTACACGCAGACGATGGGCAGGACCGTGAGCAGCATCGCCACGGACTGGACGTTCGCCTGGATCTGCACCGTGTCGCTGCCGAGGTCCGTCGTGGACGTGGCCGCGGCGAGCAGGTTGCGGAGGTAGAGCGTGACCGGGTACATGTCGCGGTCGTTCAGGTACAGGTACGCCTGGAACCACGAGTTCCAGAACTGCACGGCGTAGAAGAGGGTCATCGTGGCGATGACCGCCTTGGACAGCGGCAGCACGATGCGGAAGAACACGCCGTACTGCGACATGCCGTCGATCTCTGCGGCTTCCTCCAGCTCCTGGGGGAAGTTGTCGAAGAACGACTTCATGACGAGCAGGTTGAAGACGTTGATCGCGCCCGGCACGACGATCGCCCAGATCGTGTTCTTGAACCCGAGGGCGTCGATGAGCAGGTAGTTCGGGATCAGCCCGCCCGCGTACAGCATGGTCACCATGGCGAGGCCGATGAGGACCCCTCGGCCCTTCAGGTACGGCTTGGACAGCGCGTACGCGAAGGTCGTGGTGAGCGCCATCGCGATGGCCGTGGCGAGCAGCGTGTACACGACCGTGTTGCGGTAGTTGACCCAGAAGATCGAGTCGCCCATCACGCTCGCGAAGGTCGTCAGGTTGAACCCGCGCGGCCACAGGTTGACCGCGCCGGCGGCGATGTAGGCCTGGGAGCTGAACGCCTTCGCCACCATGTTGAGGAAGGGGTACAGCGTGAGGAACGTGATCACCACCAGCACGAGCCCGTTGACGATCCGGAACGCCCGGTAGCCGGGCGTGTCCTTGACCGTGGTGGTGGCGGGACGGACCGCCGTGATGTCAGGGGTGTTCGTCGTCACCACAGGGAGGCTCCCACCGCTCGCTTCGAGATCTGGTTGGCCGTGACGACCAGGGCGACGCCGATCAGCGCCTCGAACAGGCCGATCGCGGCGGCGAACGAGTAGTTGCCGCCCTCACCGATCCCCACGCGGTACAGGTACGTGGAGAGCACGTCGGCCGTGTCGTAGGTGAGGGGGTTGTACAGCAGCAGCACCTTCTCGAACCCGACCGCCATGAAGGTGCCGATGTTGAGGATGAGCAGCACCATCATCGTGGGCCGGATGCCGGGGAGCGTGATGTGCCAGGTCTGCTGCCACCGGTTGGCCCCGTCGATCCGCGACGCCTCGTAGAGCTGGTCGTCGATGGTGGTCAGCGCAGCGAGGTAGAGGATGGTGCCCCAGCCGACCGTCTGCCACACCTCGGACGTCAGGTAGATGGTGCGGAACCAGTCGGCCCGCTGCATGAACGGGATCGCCTCGCCGCCGAACCCCTCGATGATCTGGTTGATGGTGCCGTTGATCGCGGTGAGCTGGAAGACCATGCCCGCCACGATCACTATCGACATGAAGTGCGGCAGGTAGGTGATGGTCTGGACCACCCGCTTGAACAGCCGCGACCGCAGCTCGTTGAGCAGGAGCGCGAGGATGATCGGCAGCGGGAAGCAGATCGCCAGGGTCAGGCCGCCGAGGACGACCGTGTTCCAGAAGACGTCCCAGAACGGCTTGCTCTGGATGAACATCTGGAAGTAGTAGAGGCCGACCCACTCGTCGCCGAACATCGACCCGCCCGGCCGGTACCTCCGGAAGGCGATCACGTTCCCGATCATGGGCACGTAGCGGAACACCAGGAGGAAGATCACCGGCAGGAGCACGAACGTGTACAGGCGCCAGTGCCGGCGCAGGGACACGCGCCACGTCTCGTTGTCCCGGAGCTGCTGCGGCGGCCTGAGCCCTGCGCCGACGACGGCGCCACCCGCGCCCCCGGGCAGCCCGCCACCGGTCCGCGGTACGGCATCGACCGTTCCCGTGCCTCGTGCCATCAAGTCCTCCGGTCACCGCGCCGTGCCGGGCCTCGTCCGAGGACGCCACGTCGTCGTGGAACGTTTTCGAAACTATCGACACCTTTACCGATAGTCTGTGGCTGGGACATTAGGGTGATAATCACCGTCACGTCAAGGGCATCCCTCGATCATCGGGTGTCACGATGCGATCACGCCGCAGGCGGCCAGGGACTGGTCCCGTACTGGTGTACCGTCAGCAGGGAAAGTTTCGACGTGAGATCGAAAGGCCTACGGAATGACCGGCACGCGGCCCGGCCCCACCATCGCGTCGATCGCGAACGAGCTCGGCCTGTCGGTGCCGACGGTCTCCAAGGTGCTCAACGGCCGGGCCGACGTGGCCCCCGCCACCCGCGACCGGGTCGAGGCCGCGCTGGAGAAGCACCAGTACCGGCGGCGGCGACAGACCGGCGCGCCGGCCGGCACCGGGCTGATCGACCTCGTCTTCCACCGCCTGGGCTCGGCCTGGTCCATGGAGATCATCCGCGGCGTCGAGGACGCGGCCGCCGAGTCGCACCTCAGCGTGATCCTGTCCGAGCTGGGCGGCGAGCACCGCCCGCCCGCCCGGTGGCTCGACACCACGATGGCGCGGCCGCCGCTGGGTGTGCTGCTCGTGGCGGCCAACCTGTCGGACGGGCAGCACCACCAGCTCGACCGCCGGGGCATCCCGTACGTGGTGATCGACACCGACGGCGAGCCACCCGCCGACGTCGCCTCCGTGGGCTCGGACAACTGGAACGGCGGGCTGCAGGCCACGCGCCACCTGCTCGCCCTGGGGCACCGCCGCATCGCGATGATCGGCGGGCCCGGCGACATGCTGTGCAGCCGCGCGCGCGTGGACGGGTTCCGTTCGGCGCACGAGGAGGCGGGCGTCGCCGTCGACCCGGCGCTCATGCGCCAGGGCAACTTCTACGTGGAGGCCGGGTTCGAGCACGGGCTGGAGCTCCTGTCGCTCCCCGACCGGCCCACCGCGGTGTTCGCCGGGTCGGACATGCAGGCCCTGGGGCTGCTCCGCGCCGCGCACCAGCTCGGGCTGCGGGTGCCTGAGGACCTGTCGGTGGTGGGCTACGACGACCTGCCGCTGGCCTCCTGGGTCGGGCCGCCGCTGACCACCGTGCGGCAGCCGCTCCGCGAGATGGGAGCGGCCGCCACGCAGATCCTGCTGGAGCTCGCCCAGGGCCGGTCGCCGACGGTGCGCCGGCTCAACCTGTCGACGGAGCTGGTCGTGCGGGAGTCGACGGCGCCTGCGGGGTGACCGGCCGTCAGATCGAGCGCGCGTGCGCCGCGAGCCGGTCGAAGGCCGCGTCCAGCTCGGTGTCCACGACCTGCGCCTCGGGATGGGCATCGAACCAGGACACCTGCTCCTGCGCCCCGACGTCGTAGGTGATGGTGGTGCCGAACTCGGGCACGAGCGTGCGCACCTTCGAGCTGTCGAAGACCATCGAGTGCGCCTTGTCGCCCACCAGGCCGGGACCCAGGTCGGGCAGCACGCGGGCGATGGTCTCGGACGCGACGTGCACCAGGTCGGGGCTGCGCACGCCCGCGGCCTCGGCCAGCCAGGTGTAGATCTGGTCCCAGGTGGGGGCGTGCGTCCCGGTGATGTGGAAGGTGTCCCCCACGGCCAGCGGGTTGCCCAGCAGGCCCACGAACCCGACCGCGAAGTCCTCGGTGTGCGTGATGGTCCACAGGGAGGTGCCGTCGCCGTGGACGACGACGGGCTTGCCCGCCCGCATCCGGGCCACGTCGGTCCAGCCGCCCGAGGTCGGCAGCAGCGTCCGGTCGTAGGTGTGCGACGGCCGGACGATCGTGGCGGGGAACCCGTTCTCGCGGTACTCGCGCACGAGCAGGTCCTCGCACGCGATCTTGTCGCGGGAGTACTGCCAGAACGGGTTGCGCAGCGGCGTCGACTCCCGGACGGGCAGCCGCGACGGCGGCGTCTGGTAGGCCGACGCCGAGGAGATGAACACGTACTGCCCCGTCCGCCCGGAGAACTGGGCGACGTCACGCGCCACGTGCTCGGGGCTGAACGCCCGGAACTGCGCCACGACGTCGAACTCCCGGCTGCCCACAGCGGCGGCGACGGCCTCCGCGTCGTTCGCGTCGGCGACGAGCGTCTCCACCCCGGCCGGCACCGGACGGGTCGTGGATCTGCCTCGGTTGAGCACGGTCACCCGGTGTCCGAGCCGCGCGGCCCGGGCCACCGAGGCATGACTGATGATTCCGCTTCCGCCGATGAACAGGATGCTCTGGGACATGCCCCCAATCCTTGCACCGAGCACCCTGTCTGCGCTGGTCGGGGGCAAGATCGGTCCGAGGTGCGGACACCCGCCGATCTCGCCCCCGAGCCACGTCCAGCAGCAGGTCAGCGCTGTACGCGCGCGCTGCCCCCGCCGGCCAGCTTGGCCACCTCGGCGAGCGTCGCCATCGTGGTGTCGCCCGGGGTGGTCATGGCGAGCGCGCCGTGCGCCGCGCCGTACTCGACGGCCTCCTGGAGCGAGCCGAGCTCCATGAGCCCGTATGCCAGGCCGGACGCAAAGGAGTCGCCGCCGCCCACGCGGTCGAAGATCTCCAGGTCGGCCCGGTGCGTGGCCTCGGCGAAGCCCTCCGCGCGCGACCAGGCGATGGCGCCCCAGTCGTTGCGGGACGCCGAGCGCACGCCGCGCAGCGTCGTCGCGATCACCTGGAAGTTCGGGTACGCCTCCGACGCGGTCTTGATCATCGCGCGGAACGCGCCCGTGTCCAGGTCGGTGAGGTTCTCGTCGACACCCTCGACCTCGAAGCCGAGCGAGGCCGTGAAGTCCTCCTCGTTGCCGATCATGACGTCAACGTGCTGCGCCAGGCGCCGGTTGACCTCGCGCGCACGCTCCTCGCCGCCGATGCCCTTCCACAGGGAGGGCCGGTAGTTCAGGTCGTAGGACACGATGGTGCCGTGCCGGCGGGCCGCGGACATGGCGGCCTCCGCGACGTCCGCGCTGCTCTCGGAGAGCGCGGCGAAGATGCCGCCCGTGTGCAGCCAGCGCACACCGCGCGAGAACAGCGCGTCCCAGTCCACGTCCTCGGGCTTCAGCTGTGAGATGGCGGTGTTGCCGCGGTCGCTCACGCCCACCGCGCCGCGCACGCCGAAGCCGCGCTCGGTGAAGTTCAGACCGTTGCGCACCGTGCGGCCGATGCCGTCGTAGGGCACCCACTGCACGTACTGCGTGTCGAGACCGCCGGTGAGCATGAAGTCCTCGACCAGGCGGCCGATCTCGTTGTCGGCGAGCGCGGTGACGATCGCGCCGCGCAGACCGAAGCAGCGGCGCAGGCCACGGGCCACGTTGTACTCGCCGCCGCCCTCCCACACGTTGAAGCTGCGGGCGGTGCGCACCCGGCGGTCGCCCGGGTCGAGGCGGAGCATGACCTCGCCGAGCGCGACGACGTCGTAGGCGCTCTCGGCGGCGGGGCGGACGGTCAGCGAGCTCATCGGTTCTTCTCCTGGTCGATCTGGGCGGCGAGGGCCACGGCGTCGCGGGTGCGGCTGGTGATCCCGTCCCAGTCCCCCGCGGTGACGAGCGTGCGGTCCACCATCCAGGAGCCGCCGACGGCGAGCACCGGGGCCAGGCCCAGGTAGTCGCCGAGGTTGGCGGCGCTGACGCCGCCCGTGGGCACGAACCGCAGGCCCGGGAACGGCGCCGAGAACGCCTTGATCGCGGCGGGCCCGCCGACGACAGACGCAGGGAACAGCTTGACGACGTCGACCCCCAGGTCGAGCGCGGCCATGATCTCCGACGGCGTGGCGACACCGGGCAGCACCGGCACGCCGTGCTCCTGCGCGCGGCGCACGACGGCGGCCGACAGCCCCGGGGAGACGATGTAGCGCGCGCCGGCCTCGACGACGTCGTCCACCTGCGCGACCGTGGTGACGGTGCCGGCACCGACCACGACGTCAGGGTGGTTCTTGGCGACCGCGCGGATGGCGTCGAGGCCGCCCGCGAGCCGCAGCGTGATCTCGGCGACGGGCAGGCCGCCGGCGACGAGCGCGTCGGCGAGGCGGGCGCCCTCGTCGGCGCCGTCGACCACGACGACCGGGACGAGCCGGTGCGCGGCCAGCGCGTCGAGGACCGGGTTGTCGGGGGATGACATGCGTGCTCCGTTTCGCTATGGTGAACGCCTGTTGTTCACTGCGAAACGCATGCTACGTGAGGGAGTCCCATGGAAGCCAGCCCGCTCGGCAGCGTCGACAAGGCGCTGCTGGCCCTCGACACCCTCGCGGGCTTCGGCGCCGCGGGCGCGCCGCTGGCCACGCTGGCCCAGGCCGTGGGCGTCAGCAAGCCGACGCTGCACCGCACGCTCGCCGCGCTGCGGCACCGCGGCTTTGCCGAGCAGACGCCGGACGGCGCCTACCGGCTCGGCCCCTCCGCCCTGGCCCTGGGCAGCTCCTACCTGGCCGAGGAGAACCTCCCCGCACTGCTGCACCCGGCCCTGACGGCGCTCAGCGAGGCGGTCGACGAGCTGGTGCACCTCGGGGTGCTCGCCGGGCGCGAGGTGGTCTACCTCGACAAGGTGGAGCCGCAGCGCGCGGTCCGGGTGTGGTCCGCCGTCGGACGGCGGCGGGCGGCCGCGACCACCGCTCTGGGGCGGGCGCTGCTCTCGACCCAGGACCTGGACGACGCCGCGCTGGAGCGGTTCGCCGAGGGCAGCACCCCGGCGGAGCGCCTGCGCGACGTGCTCGCGGAGGCCCGGCGCACCGGAATCGGCAGCGAGACCGAGGAGAACGAGCGTGGCATCGCCTGCGTCGCGGTGCCGCTGCTCCGGGCGGGCCGTGCCGTCGCGGCGGTCAGCATCACGGCGCCGGTCGAGCGGCTGCAGGGCGCGTCACGGGCCGAGCGGGTCGGCGCGCTCCGCGAGGTGCTGCCGGGGCTGCTCCCGGCGGGCCTGACGATCCCGCCGACGGCGTGAGGGCAACCTGACGGACGCCCCCTCCCGACGAGGCCGAGCCGGTGAGGCGGTCCGAGGGGGCCGAGCTGCCATCGACCGGACCGGCATCCACCAGGCCGTCATCCACCAGACCGCCGTCGACCAGGCCCCCACCGGGCACGACAAAGGCCCGGCCACCCCTCACGGGATGGCCGGGCCTTGTGTCAGGACCGGGTCCTACCGGGCGATCACGCCCCGCCGGCCGCCATCTGGCCCGACGGCGGCAGGTCGCGCGGCACCAGACCGGCGCCCGCGGGCACCGACTGGGGCTCGGCCTGGGTCGGCCGACGACGCTCGTCGCGCTCCACACCGCGGAACGTGAACTCGCCGAGGATGCCCTCGCCCTCGCCGTCGACGATCACCAGCTGACCCGCCGTGAGCTCGCCGAACAGGATCTTCTCGGACAGCGTGTCCTCGATCTCCCGCTGGATGGCTCGCTTCAGCGGACGGGCGCCGAGCACCGGGTCGTAGCCCTTCTCCGCCAGCAGGTGCTTGGCGGCGGGCGTGAGCTCAATGCCCATGTCCCGGTCGCGCAGGCGACGGTCGAGCTTCGCGATCTCGAGGTCGACGATCTGGATGATCTCGTCCTGCGAGAGCTGCGGGAACACGACCGTGTCGTCCACACGGTTGAGGAACTCGGGCCGGAAGTGCTGCTTGAGCTCCTCGTTGACCTTGGCCTTCATGCGCTCGTAGGAGGTCACCAGGTCGCCGCCGGAGTTGAAGCCGGTCTGGACGCCCTTGGCGATGTCCCGCGTGCCCAGGTTGGTGGTCATGATGATCACGGTGTTCTTGAAGTCGACCACGCGACCCTGCGAGTCCGTGAGGCGACCGTCCTCGAGCACCTGCAGCAGCGAGTTGAAGATGTCGGCGTGCGCCTTCTCCACCTCGTCGAACAGGACCACGGAGAACGGCTTGCGCCGCACCTTCTCGGTCAGCTGGCCACCCTCGTCGTAGCCGACGTATCCGGGCGGGGAACCGAACAGTCGCGAGACCGTGTGCTTCTCCGAGAACTCGGACATGTCGAGCTGGATGAGCGCGTCCTCGTCGCCGAACAGGAACTCGGCGAGCGCCTTGGCGAGCTCGGTCTTACCGACACCCGTGGGGCCGGCGAAGATGAACGAGCCACCGGGACGCTTCGGGTCCTTGAGGCCGGCCCGCGTACGGCGGATCGCCTGCGACAGAGCCTTGATCGCGGCCTCCTGGCCGACGACCCGCTTGTGCAGCTCGTCCTCCATGTGGAGCAGCCGGCTGGACTCCTCCTCGGTGAGCTTGACGACCGGGATGCCCGTGGACATCGCCAGCACCTCGGCGATCAGCTCGTCGTCGACCTCTGCGACCGTGTCGAGGTCGCCCGACTTCCAGGCCTTCTCCTTGTCCGCACGGACCTGCGTGAGCTGCTTCTCCTTGTCACGCAGACCGGCGGCCTTCTCGAAGTCCTGCTCGTCGATCGCCGACTCCTTCTCGCGGCGCGCCTCGGCGATGGACTCGTCGAGCTCCTTGAGCTCCGGCGGCGCCGTCATCCGACGGATGCGCAGCCGGGCACCGGCCTCGTCGATCAGGTCGATCGCCTTGTCCGGGAGGAACCGGTCGTTGATGTACCGGTCGGCCAGCGTCGCGGCGGAGACCAGAGCGGAGTCCGTGATGGACACGCGGTGGTGCGCCTCGTAGCGGTCGCGCAGACCCTTGAGGATCTCGATGGCGTGCTCGAGCGACGGCTCCGACACCTGGATCGGCTGGAAGCGACGCTCCAGGGCCGGGTCCTTCTCGACGTACTTGCGGTACTCGTCGAGGGTGGTGGCGCCGATGGTCTGGAGCTCACCGCGCGCCAGCATGGGCTTCAGGATGGAGGCGGCGTCGATCGCGCCCTCGGCGGCACCCGCACCCACCAGGGTGTGGATCTCGTCGATGAACAGGATGATGTCGCCGCGGGTGCGGATCTCCTTGAGCACCTTCTTGAGGCGCTCCTCGAAGTCACCGCGGTAGCGCGAGCCGGCCACCAGGGCGCCCAGGTCAAGCGTGTAGAGCTGCTTGTCCTTGAGCGTCTCGGGGACGTCGCCCTTCACGATGTCCTGCGCGAGACCCTCGACGACGGCCGTCTTGCCGACGCCCGGCTCGCCGATCAGGACCGGGTTGTTCTTGGTGCGGCGGGACAGCACCTGCATGACCCGCTCGATCTCCTGCGTGCGCCCGATGACCGGGTCGAGCTTGCCCTCGCGCGCAGCCTGGGTCAGGTTGCGACCGAACTGGTCGAGCACGGCCGAGCCCGCGGGCTGACCCTCCTGAGGACCACCGGCGGAGACGGGCTCCTTGCCCTGGTAGCCGCTCAGCAGCTGGATGACCTGCTGGCGCACCTTGTTGAGGTCGGCACCCATCTTGGTGAGCACCTGCGCCGCCACGCCCTCACCCTCGCGGATGAGACCGAGCAGGATGTGCTCCGTGCCGATGTAGTTGTGGCCGAGCTGCAGCGCCTCGCGCAGCGACAGCTCCAGCACCTTCTTGGCGCGCGGCGTGAACGGGATGTGCCCGCTCGGCGCCTGCTGCCCCTCACCGATGATCTCGGTGACCTGCGTGCGGACGCCGTCGAGCGAGATCCCGAGCGACTCCAGCGCCTTGGCGGCAACGCCCTCACCCTCGTGGATGAGGCCGAGCAGGATGTGCTCCGTGCCGATGTAGTTGTGGTTCAGCATCCGCGCCTCTTCCTGGGCGAGGACGACGACGCGACGGGCGCGATCCGTAAATCTCTCGAACATGTGCTGCTCCTCACGCGGGCGGCGGGCACCTGCACCGGCGGTACCAGGCCTGACCGCAACGACTCTATGCGCTCCCAACGCGGCGACCTACCGGTTGATGCCCATGTTCGCCAGGGGCGTGACGATGGAGGGTGTGCGGGCGGCACAGGACGTCCCGCCCCGGCGCGACACGCCCGGGCGCAGCGGTCCGACGGCGAGTCCGGGCCGATTCTTCCCCGATTACGTGCCGATTCTGGCCGTGGTCGTTGACGCCTCACCCGCTACCCGGCAGTCTCGTGTCTACGCGAACCCGCCCCGGGGAGGCCACATGGCGGACGAACCGAGCCCGACCCCCGAGTCCTGGGAACAGATCGTCGCGCGATTCGCCCGGTTCTCCGGCGTCGTCGGCGAAGTGGACGACCCGCTGACGTGGGGACTGGACCTCGTCGAGGAGGAGGTCACCGGGGTCTCCGACAGCGCCGACCCCACCGAGGAACGCTTCCTGCGGTCCTACCGCACGTTCTCCGGCGAGACCGTCGAGGTCGAGACGCTGCGTGTGCCGGCCACCCCGGCCCAGATCGAGGACATCGTCCGCGCCGCCTGCAGCGGGGCGCTCGTCGCGCCCCTGCACGCCGACGTCGACCCGGCGGCACCGCCGGAGATCACCGACGTCGCGGACCTCGCGGAGTCCTACCAGGACTATCGCAGCGCGATGCGCGCGATCGTCGCCGAGGTCGACGACGTGCCGTGCGAGACGCGCCAGTTCCGGGTCGACGGGGAGACCAAGCGCTGCATGCGCGTGACGGTGCGCAACGTGACCGCCGTGTACTCCCCGGCGGCCGACCGGGCGGTGGTCGTGACCGGCCCCGCCGACCTGGTGGACCGGGTCGACGTCGTCACCCGGCCCATCCGCAACCTGCTCCACGGGGAGGAAGGGCCGCGGTTCTGACCCGCACCTCACCCGCGCAAGGCCCCGGAACCCGGGCGGTACGGCGGTAGGATCGCCGCTGTGATCCGTGCCACCGCCCCCGTCGCGCCCTCGCGGCCGACGGCGCGCAGCGCCCGGACCCGGCGTGCCGGCACCCTGTCGCTCCTGCTGACGGCGCTGCTGGCCCTCGCCGGTACCGCCGTGGGCGGGACCACCGCGACGGCCGAGGTCTCGGGCGACGAGATCTGGGTGAGCGTGGACGGTGTCGCCTTCGAGCCCGGCCGGGAGAGCGACGAGCTGGCGTACGTCGTGCGGCCCGTCGGTTCCCGCTACGGCGGGCAGGCGTACGACCGTGACCTGACCCGGGACGAGCAGCGCAGCGGCTGGGCCGCGTTCACGGAGGCCCGCCGGTCCTTCCCGGACGGCTACTGCGTGGTGTGGGTCGAGGTCGAGGACGCGAGCAGCTGGCACGAGTCGGACGAGCAGGCCGTGTGCAGCGCCACGGAGCCGGCCGAGAGCACCGAGCCCACGTCCACCCCCACGCC
This sequence comes from Promicromonospora sp. MS192, assembly GCF_049532985.1. GTDB lineage: Bacteria > Actinomycetota > Actinomycetes > Actinomycetales > Cellulomonadaceae > Promicromonospora. The sequence goes on from NZ_CP186693.1 coordinate 4,449,220, forward strand.
GACGGCGACGAAGACCCGGCCCACCCAGGCGGCCACCCCCAGGCCCGGAGCCGGTCAGCCGGGATCCACGCCGACGCCGGTAACCAGCGACCCGGCCGAGGCCGAGCCGTCCAGCCCGGCACCCACGCCGTCGGCGTCGCCGTCGCCCAGCCCGTCGGCGTCGCCGTCCGCCTCGGCGTCGCCGAGCCCGTCGCCTTCCCCGACGGCGCTGAGCGGGGCGCTCATGCCGAGCATCCCGCCGCAGTCGCCGGTCCGGGCGCGCGTCGACGCGGGCCAGGAGCAGGAGGTCGTCACGCCGCTCGGCTGGGTGGCCGTGCTCGCCACCGGCGCGGCCCTCACGGCGGGCGGCCTGCTCATGCTCTGGCGCCGCCTCACCTGACGATCGGCCGGGCCCCGGCGTGCGGCGTCGGCCGGGCCCCGGCGTGCGGCGTCGTCCGCGCACGGCAGACTGGCCCCGTGACCACTCCCGCAGGCCTGCTCCTGACGCCCGGCGCGGGCGCGAACCGGGAGAGCCCGGCGCTCGTCGCGGTGGAGCGCACCCTGGCGGACGCCGATCCGCCGGTACCCACGCGGCGCGCCGACTTCCCGTACCGCCTGGAGGGGCGACGCATGCCGGACCGGCCGCCGGCCGCCGTCGCGCACCTGCGGGCCGTGACCACGGCCTGGGCGGACGAGCTCGGTGTGCCCACGGACCGCCTGCTGCTCGGCGGCCGGTCCTACGGCGGGCGGATGTGCTCGATGGCCGTGGCGGAGGGTCTGCCGGCGGCGGGGCTGGTGCTGCTCAGCTACCCGCTGCACCCGCCCGGCAGGCCGGACAAGCTCCGCGTGGAGCACTTCGGCGGGATCCGGGTGCCCACGCTGTTCGTGTCCGGCGACAAGGACCAGTTCGGCACCCCCGAGGAGCTCGCCGAGCACGTCGCGGCGATCCCGGGACCGGTCACCTCGGTGACGCTGTCCGGCGCGCACGACATGCGCGGCGTCGGGCGCGAGAAGGCCGTGGCCGAGGCCGTGGCGGCCTGGGTCGCGACCCTCTGACGCTGCCGGACGGTCAGCGCCCGCCCGCCGGCTTCTCCGGGTACTCGGGCGGGGTCTTGTCCAGCTCGATCGCGATCTCGCGGCGCTCCGCGACGATGTGCGCGCGCTCCTCGTCGCGCTGCTTCAGCGCGTCGGTCTGGAGGTCGGCACTCAGGTGGTCCCAGTAGAGGGTGCCGTCGAGGTGCTGCGACTCGTGGATGAAGCACCGCGCCAGGTAGCCGGTGCCCGAGAGCTGGACCGGCGCACCGTGCTGGTCGACGCCCTTCACGGTCGCCCGGCCCGGACGCTCCAGCGGCTCGTAGGCGCCCGGTACGGACAGGCAGCCTTCCTCCTCCGTCTCCGGCTCCGCGTCGAGGTCCATCTCGAGCACCGGGTTCACCACGTGGCCGACGTGCCGGTCGCCCGCCGAGTCCGTCAGGTCGTACACGAACACCCGCAGGTCCACGCCCACCTGGGGCGCCGCCAGGCCGACGCCCTGCGCCGACTCCATGGTGGCGAACAGGTCGTCGATCAGCCGGGCCAGCTCCGGGGTGGAGAACTCCTCGACGGTGCGCGCCGGGCTGTGCAGCACCGGCTCGCCGATCTCGGTGATGCGCAGCACACGGCCGCGCTCCACCTCAGGGGCGATCGCGGGGTACTCCTCGACCGGCTCGCCGAGCAGGAAGGTGACGGGCTTGCGCCGCCGGGGACGGGTCCATGCCATGGGACAGAGGGTACCTTCGACGCATGCACCCCACCCCGATCCGTGACGCGGCGCGCACGGCGGGGTACGTGCTCGACGACGCCCAGCGAGCCGCGGCGGGACGGCTGGAGGCGTTGCTGGGCACGACGGGGCGCCCCCGGGCCCTCGACATCCTGGACCGCGAGGGCGAGGCCGGGCGCGGCGTCTATCTCTGGGGCCCGGTGGGCCGCGGCAAGACCTGGCTCCTGGACCGCTTCCACGAGCAGTCCGGCGGCCCGCGCTTCCACTTCCACGAGTTCTACCGCGCGCTGCACGCCGAGGTGTGGGCTCGGACCGGCACCCCGGACGCGATGGACCGCGCCCTGGACGCCCTGCTCGGCGACGCCCGCGTGCTGTGCTTCGACGAGCTCCACCTGCACGACGCCGGGGACGCGATGCTGCTCTCCCGCGCGCTGCGCACCCTGCTGGGCCGACGGGTCACGCTCGTGGCGACGTCCAACTACCCGCCGCAGGGCCTGCTGCCCGACCCGCTGTTCCACGAGCTCGCAGAGCCGCTCATCGCGCTGCTGGAGTCTTCGCTGGACGTGCTGGAGGTGGCCGGCCCGGTGGACTACCGCACGCTCCGCCCGGTGCACGGGACCGCCGTGCCGGGGGCGCCGTCCGCTCCCCGATGGCGGGACGGCGCCGCGCTGGTGCGCACGGACCTCCCGGACCGGCCCGCACCGCACGAGGCGACCGACGTGCCGCTGAGCGGCGGCCGGAGCATCCGCGCTCTCCGCGCCGCCGACGCCGCCGTCTGGTTCGACTTCGCCGGGCTGTGCGCGGCGCCGGTATCCGCGCTGGACATGCTGTCGCTGGCGGAACGGTTCGACCGGTGGGTGCTGTCCGACGTCGTGCCGTTCGCCGACTGCCACGTGAACACCCAGCAGCGGTTCGTCAGCCTCATGGACGTGCTCTACGACCGCGACCTGCCGCTCGTGCTGACGGCGCCGGGCCCGCTGGACGAGGTGCTCTCGGTGCCCCCGGGGCGTCCGGCGCCGCCCGACCTGGCCCGCGCGGTCAGCCGGCTGCACCAGCTCGGGAGCGGCCGGCCAGCGCCCGCCGGGCGGACGGGACGCGGGTGAGGTCCCGGCGGGCGATCGGCGCTTCCCGCGAGACGGCTCGGCAGGCCGTCCGACGACGGACCGCCCCTGCCCTGGCGGCCCTGCTCACGGTGGCGGCCGGCCTGTCCGTGCGGTCAGTGCCCGACGGCGCCGCGGCCAAGTACGCCGGGGACGCGCTCTACGCGCTGCTGATCTTCTGGCTCGTGCTCGTGGTGGCGCCGCACACCCGCAGGCCGGTGGCGGCGGCGGTGGCCCTCGCGATGAGCACGGCCGTCGAGCTCTTCCAGCTCACCGGCGTACCCGCCGCGCTGGGCGCCCACAGCGCCCTCGCCCGCCTGGTGCTCGGGACGACCTTCAACGCACCGGACCTGCCGTTCTACGCGGTGGGGGCGGCGCTGGGCTGGGTGCTGGCCGCTGCGGCCGGCGCGCTCGCCCGCGCGCGAGCCGTCCGTCTCACGGAGCACGCCGGTCGGTGACCACCTTGTCGTCGACCGCGGGCCCCCGGACAGTCAGGCCCCGGGCCGGATACCGGACGGCGACGAGCGCATGCGGGACGCCGGCACCGACCGTGACCGCCTCCCCGGCCTCCACCGTGACCCGCGACCCGTCGACCTCCAGGTCGATCGCACCCTCCAGCACCACGTAGACCTCGTCGCTCGCGCGATGGAGGTGGGTGCCGTCGTCGCCGTACGGCTCGTCGACGCGCCAGTGCAGCACCTGGAGCCGGTCCGAGCAGAAGCCGTCGCCCGACGGCGGTCGCGGGCCGGCGATCACCGTGAGCCGACCGTCCAAGGAGATCCTGCTGAACGACATCCGGGCAGTCTGACAGGGCCAGGGCCTGCTGCCCCACCGGCTACCCCGGTCCGGACAGGAGCCGCCGCGCCGACCACCGGGCCAGGTCCGCCTCAAGGAGCGCCGGGTCGCGCCGCGGCGGCACCTCGTCGAGGATCTCGAGTCGCGTGATCCGCTCGATGCGGAACCCACGGATCGCGTCACGCAGCCGGCACCAGCCGGAGAGCAGCCACGTGTCGGCGGCGCGCAGAAGACCCATGGTCTCGACCTCGCGGACGGTCGTGGCGGAGTGGTCCGGGCTGCCGTCGACGCCCTCGCCCACGTAGGTGAGCCGCACCACGCGACGTGCGGCGATCGCGTCGGAGAGGATCCCGAGCGGCACGGCGCCGCCCGTGGCGGGGGCGGCGTCGATGACGTGCATCGTCCCGAGCAGCTCCCGCACGGGCGCGCGATGCGCCTCGTCCATGACCGCAGTGATCTTGGCGCTCGCGCGGCGCGCAGCGCCCTGGTAGGGCGAGGACTCGAGCAGCCCGAGACCCGCGAGCACCGCCAACGACTCGGCGGCAGAGAGGTTCAGGGGCGGCAGGGAGTACTCCCGGAGGATCGAGTAGCCGCCCGCGGCCCCGTGGTCCGCATAGATGGGGACGCCGGCCACCTGGAGCGAGCCGATGTCTCGTTCGATCGTCCGTGCGGACACACCGAACTCGCGGGCGAGCCGAGCGGCGGACCAGGGGCGCCGTGCGCCGCGAAGCAGGTCGACCAGGGCGTACTGCCGCTCGGCTCGCTTCATGCTTCCCATTCTCCCAGGGCGAGAGGAGCCGGACGGGGCAGGTCAGCTGCGCATGCTGCGCTGCCCGCCCACGGACCAGACGCGAGTGACCCGACCGTCCTCGTCGAAGTCGAAGACGTCCACGCCGCCTGCCTGCTGGCCGTTCGCGTCGACATCCCACAGCAGCCGGCCATGGTCGCCGTCGATGGCATCGGCGATCCTCGTGAAGACGACGCCCGGGTTCTGCCCGTGCCACCAGTCGAGATATCGCACGAAGTCCTCGGCGGTGCGGATGTCGTCCGCGGGTGTCGACCCGTCGGGCTCCGTCACGGCGAAGTGGATGCGGAAGTCGTCCGCGCAGATCTGTCGTGCGATGTCGCCGTCCGTGTTCCACATCGTCAGCCACACGTCGAGCGCGTGCCGGGCGGTGGAGCTGGGCGTGATCGTCGGGTTCGTGGTGTCGGTCATGCACCCACTGTCGGTCGACGAGGCGACAGCTGTGTGTCGGTGTTCCCTGGTGATTGCGCCGGGGTTATCGCTGGGCCCGCACCGTGGAGCAGAAACAGCAAGGCCCGGAATCGTTGAGATTCCGGGCCTGTCTGAGCCGCCTGTGGGAATCGAACCCACGACCTTCTCATTACGAGTGAGACGCTCTGCCGACTGAGCTAAGGCGGCGCTGACACCACGCACCGGCCACGACCGGATGGGTGAGCGGCCCTAACTGTACCCAATGCACGACCCAGGTTCCAAAGCGAAACCGTGTGACTTGCTCGATCCGCCCGAACAGCGCCCGATCGGGGTCAGCAGGTGAGCCCGTCCTCGGGCACGGTGCCCTCCACCAGATAGTCCTCGACGGCCCCGGCCACGCACGTGTTCGACCGCCCGTAGGCCGTGTGGCCCTCGCCCTCGTAGGTGACCAGCACGCCCGAGGAGAGCGTCTTCGCCAGCGACTCGGCCCAGCGGTACGGCGTGGCCGGGTCGTTGGTGGTGCCGATCACGAGGATCGGCGGTGCTCCCTTGGCAGCCGGGTCGAACTCCTGCTCCGCCGCCGGGTACGGCCAGTCGGTGCACTCGATGCCCGAGTAGCCGAACGACTCGCCCAGCGTCGGTGCCGCCTCCTGAATCTGGGTGGCGAGCTGCTGCATCGTGCCCATGTCCTCCTCGGCGCGGGCGTCGGCGCAGTTGATCGCGCGGAACGCCTCCTCGCTGTTGGACTTGAAGGTGCCGTCCTCGTTCCGGTCGTTGTAGACGTCCGCGAGGTAGAGCAGGTCGTCGCCCGTGCCCTCCCACAGGACCTCCTGCAGGGCCTGGGTCAGGAACGACCAGGACGCCTCGTCGTACATCGTGACCGCCACGCCGTAGAAGGCGAGCTTCTTGGTCACGGGCCGCCCCGACGACGTCGGGATCGGGTTGGGCTCGGCGTCCTCGACGATCGCCTGGATCTGCTGGAGGCCGCTGGTGACGTCGCCGGTGAGCGGACAGTCGTCGCCCGCCTGGCAGTCGGTCACGTAGGCACGCAGCGCGCTCTCGAACCCCTCGGCCTGCTGGAGGGCCACCTCGTCCGAGCTCAGCGTCGGGTCGAGCGCACCGTCCAGCACCAGGCGGCCGGAACGGTCCGGGAACAGCCCGGCGTAGGTGGCGCCGAGCTGGGTGCCGTAGGAGAAGCCGAGGTAGTGGAGCTCGTCGTCGCCGAGGGCGGCCCGGAGCATGTCCATGTCACGGGCTGCCGACTGCGTGTCCACGTTGCCGAGCAGCGGGCCCGTGTTCTCGGCGCAGGCCTGGCCCCAGGCCCGGACGGAGTCCTGGCGGGCCGCCAGCCCGGCCGGCGTGTACGGGTAGTCGGTGCTGAGGAACTCGTCCTTGCCCGCGTCGTCGTAGCACTTCACCGGCGTCGACTGCCCCACCCCGCGCGGGTCGAAGCCGACGATGTCGAACGACGAGCGCAGCGACTGGCCGAACCGCGCCGGGTCCCCCACGAAGTCCACGCCGGAGCCGCCGGGCCCGCCCGGGTTGACCAGCAACGAGCCCACCTTCTGCCCCTCGGCGGGGATGCGCTTGAGGGCGATCTCGATGCTGCCCGACCCGGCGTCGTGCCAGGAGAGCGGTGCGGACGCCGTCGCGCACTGGAAGCCCTCGCCGCACTCGGTCCACTCGAGCGACTGACCGTAGTAGTCCTCGAAACCTTCGGGCGCGCCCTCCGTCGCCGAACCGTCCGACCGGCCCACGTCCTCCAGCGCCGTCTGCACCTTCGGCGGCGCGCCGCAGGCAGCGAGGAGAAGAGCTGTGGTGAGCAACGTGGCGACGACGGCCGCAGGCTGACGACGGCGGGCGGGGCGAATCACCCGAACAACCTATCGGTAGTGCTGGGTAGATTTCTTACCCGTCGGCGAACCGACACGCGACCCTCACGACTCGAGCCACGCGACCGGTCCGGGCTCTCCCGCCGCAGGTCGCGGCATCAGCTCGACCTTGCCCTTGTCACCCAGCATGACCGGGATCTCCTCGCCGGTGTCCGCCTCGGCCGGCACCTGGACCACCGTCGTGGTGGGCACGAAGTCCATGGTGCAGATGCCGTCCTCCGCCGGCAGGAGCTGCACCGACAGCACGCCGTCGGCGGCGGCCACGGCGTCGGACTTGGCGCCCGCGCCGAAGGTCGCCTCCGGCTCGGCGAGGGTGGGGCACGAGCTGGACCCGTTGGTCACGACGTACAGCAGGCCCTCCTCCGGCGACCAGGCCACCCCGACGGTCGAGTCGGTGCTGCCCTCCAGCCCCGGCGGCAGGCCACGGCCGGACGTCCCCGGCGTGGTGTCCATCTCGGCCGCGTCGGGGAGGGTGCCCCCGCCGTCGCTCTCCGAGGGGCTCGGACTGGGCGTGTCACTCTCCTGCGGCGTCTCGGACGCGCTCGCGTCGGAGGTGCTCCCGCCGGCCCCGCCGACGTCGGACTGCGCGCACCCGGACAGGGTGAGCGCTGCCGTCATCCCGAGACCGAGAACGGCCACCAGGGCTCGTGTGGTGCTCCCCGCCGTGCCACCGGACCACTGCATCCGCCTGATCGTCATGCCCAGATCCTTCCACTCGCCACTGAGACTCGCTGGTCGGGGCTGTGCCCCCACCCTCCTCGTGTGGCGACGCCCGCACTCCTTGCACGTGCGGTCGGAGGCGTCCGGTGGTCAGCGGCTCACACGCGCGCCGTCGAGAAGCGCAGCTTCTCCGGGGTGGCGTCCGCGGGCGTCTTGCGGAGGAAGGCCCGGCGGTGGACGGAGAAGGCGTTGCGGTCGTCGAAGAAGTCGCGCGCCATCTCGGCCAGCTCGATGGTCTGGTAGTACGACAGCGGGCGGTCCGTGGCCCGGCGCTCCGCGCGGGCGGCGAGCATCCAGCCGAGCGTCGCGGGCTCCTCGTAGCCCTGGGCGGCCGAGGCCAGCCAGGAGTTGAACTCGCCCCACTCCCGCGGCCCGACGGCGCTGATCAGCCCGATGCGGGCCGCCTCCGCCACCGAGATCGGCAGCTTGCGGTTCAGCAGCAGCGAGGCGCGGTGCTCGCCCACCCGTGCCGGGACGCTCCAGGAGTGCAGCTCCGACCCGTAGATCCCCATGTCGTAGTAGGGGTTCAGGACGACGCCCTCGCGGGCGAGGGTGACGTCGGCGCACAGGCCCGCCATCACGCCGCCCGCGCCCGCGTTGGCCGTGAACGCGGCCACCGTGAGCTGCTCCGCGGTCGCGATGGCGAGGCACAGCTCGTCGATGGCGCAGATGTTGTCCCAGGCCTCGGCGGCCGGGTCGGGCGACGCGTCGACCGTGCCGAGGTGGATCCCGTTGGAGAACGCGTGCTCGGTGCCCTTGATCACCAGCACCCGGGTGTCCTCGGTGAGGGCCTTCTCCACGGCGCTCGTCAGGCGACGGCACTGCTCGGTGTACATCGCCCCGTTGTAGGAGCGGATCGTCAGGTACCCGACGGCGCCGTCGCGCACGTAGGTGGTCTCCGCCAGGGCGTCGGGGACGCGGCGGAAGGGCGCGTGGCTCGCGTCGATGACCTGCGCGGCCGGGAGCTTCGGGCCGCGACGGCCGCTCAGCTCGGCGGCGTACCCGACCCAGAGCGTGCCCACGCCGCAGGCGATCGCCACGGCGTCGAGGTTGCGGCCCACCACGGTGCCGGGCTGGGCGCCGGTGTGCTCGGGCGAGGCGACGGCGTCGAACACGCAGACCGAGCGGCCGTTCACGGTCGCGGGGGCGCCGGGGGCGCCGTCGGCCGCGGCCACAAGGCGTTCCAGCTCGGTCGCGGGGCGGTTCCAGTCCACGCGGAAGTCCTCGCGGCGCAGCAGGGGCAGCTCACCGTCGACCGGCACGATCCGCAGGCAGGCCTCCGCCGGGATGGGCCGCTCGCCGTCGGCGACCTTGCGGACCACCTCGCCGATACAGGCCATGGCCGCGTCCGCGACGCGGCTGTTGTAGAGCGCGCTCTTGGTGATGGGCTCGTCCGGCATGTCGAAGACGGCGGTGGCCCACACGGGACCCGCGTCCAGCTCCTCGACCGCCGACAGCGCGGTGACGCCCCACCGGTCGCGGCCGTCCCGGATCGCGTGGTCCAGGGACGATGGGCCGCGGTCGCCCACCGGGCCCGGGTGCACGATGACGGTCGGCCACCGGTCGTAGATCGTGTCGGGCACCCGGTGCTTGAGGAACGGGCACAGGATCAGGTCCGGGTCGGCCCGCTCCACGGCGCGGGTCATGGCGGCGCCCGACTCGAAGGTCGGGGCGAGCTCGACGCCCACGTCGTGGCCCTGTTCCCGCAGGGAGCACCACACCCGCTGGGTAAGACCGTTGAAGGCAGAAACCAGCAGGAGGATCCTCATCGGACGGTGGACTCCTTGTCGCACGGAAAAGGCTCTGGGGGCGCCCCGCACTCTAACCAGGGACGGCAATCAGGACAATGCGCCTCGGTGGTTCGGCGTCACCCGCGCCAAATCTTCACAGGACCACGGGTCATCCCTGCGGGCGCAGCGCGATCGCCATCGCCTCCAGCGCGAGGAGCGGCGCCACGTTGCCGCCCAGACGCGTGCGGGCCACGCCGATCGCGTCCATGCGCCGCACGGTCTGCTCCGGGGTGGAGTCGGCGGCCAGGGAGCGCACCGTCTCGGCGAGCTCGGCGTTGACCAGCTCGACGTCCGCGCCGAGCTGGACCACCAGCACGTCGCGGTACAGGGACAGCAGGTCGACCATCGCCCGGTCGAGCACGTCGCGCTGGTGCCGCGTGGCGCGCCGCTTCTGGTCGTCCTCGAGCTGCTTGAGCTGCGAGCGCAGGCGCGGGGGCAGCGTCTCGCCGTCGGCCACGCCCAGGGTGCGCAGCAGCTCGGCCTTCTCGGCGGCGTCCCGCTCCTGGGTGGCCGAGGTGGCCTCTGCCTTGGCCACGTCGACGAGCTCGCCCGCGGCGAGCACGGCGTCGCCGACGCCCCGGATGCGGCGCGCGATGCTCAGGACGGCCGTGCGTCGCTCGCGCGCGCCGGCGTCACGGGCCAGGCGCTTGGCGAGCCCGACGTGGCTCTGCGCGGCGCGGGCGGCGCTCAGCGCGGTCGCCGGGTCGGCGCCGTCCCGGCGGACCAGCAGGTCGGCCACGGCCTGCGGCGGCGGCACGCGCAGCACCACGCCGCGGCACCGCGAGCGGATGGTCGGCAGCACGTCCTGGACCGACGGCGCGCACAGCACCCACACCGTGTGCGGCGGCGGCTCCTCGATGGTCTTCAGCAGCACGTTGGTGGTGCGCTCGGCCATGCGGTCGGCGTCCTCGATGATGATCACGCGCCACCGGCCGCCGGACGGCGACCGCGACGCCGTCATGATGAGGTCGCGCACCTCGTCGATCGTGATGACCACCTTCTCGGTGGCCAGCAGCGTCACGTCGGGATGGGTGCCCGCCATGGTGGTGGTGCAGGCCTGGCAGACGCCGCACCCGCCCTGCGGGCACTGGAGGGCCGCGGCGAAGGCGCGCGCGGCGACCGACCGGCCCGAGCCCGGCGGCCCCGTCACCAGCCACGCGTGCGTCATCGCGGCCGGGTTGGCCACGGCGCCCTGGAGCGTGGCCACGGCGGTCTCCTGCCCGACGACGTCGTCCCACACCGTCATGACGCGCCCTCGCCGTCACGGTCCCCGGAGGGATCCTCGCTGCCCAGGCCGTGGATGCCGGTGGCCTCGACGACGACCGGCGTGAGCCCCAGCCGGGCGGCGACGTCCACGCGGATCTGCGCCTGGATGTCGTCGATCGGCGCGGCCGCGTCGATGACCACCCAGTGGTCCGGGTCGGCCGCCGCGCGCTGGAGGAAGGTGTCCCGGACGCGCGTGTGGAACTCCAGGCCCGCACGCTCCAGCCGGTCGAGCGCACCCTTGCCCTCGGCGGCGGCCCGCCGCTCGGCGGCCGCCCCGGGTTCGAGGTCCAGCAGCACCGTGACGTCCGGGCGCAGGCCGCGGGTGGCCCACAGCGAGATGTGCTCCACCTCGTGGCCGGGCAGGTCCCGCCCGCCCGACTGGTACGCCACCGACGAGTCGATGTAGCGGTCGGTGATCACGACCCCGCCGCGCTCCAGCGCGGGCCGCACCACGGTGTCGACGTGGTGGGCGCGGTCGGCCGCGTAGATGAGCGCCTCGGCGCGCGGCCCCATGTCCTGCCCGTGCATGACGGCGGCCCGCAGCTCCTGGCCGAGCGCGGTGCCTCCGGGCTCGCGCGTCAGCACGACCTCACGGCCGGTCAGGCCGGCCAGCCAGTCGCCGAGGAGGCGGGACTGGGTCGACTTGCCGACACCCTCGCCGCCCTCGAAGGAGATGAAGTAGCCCGGTGCGTTCACGCCGCAACACTAACCGCGGCCACCGACATCGACCTGCCGCGGCCTCGGGTCAGCGGCGCAGCCGGCGACCGGTCACGTGCGAGGGCGTGATCCGCACCCACGTGTCCCGGGTCTCCTCCAGATAGCTGATGAGGTTGGTGGCCTCGGCGGACGCGATGTCGGCGTCCGTCTCGAGGATCTCCGCCGTGCCCTTGACCACCACGCTGTACGCGATCTCGGGACCCCACTGGTCCACCTCGAAGGCCACCTTCCCGTTGATCGCCACCTCGGCGACCTTGGTGCCCGGGATCGTGTGGAAGTACAGGTTCCGGTCCGCGACGGCGAAGTTCAGCGGGAAGATCTCCGGCTCGCCGCCCACCGCGGTGGCCAGGCGGCCGATGGGCTGCATGGCGAGGAACTCCCAGCACTCGTCCTCGGTCATCGGGGTGATGCTCTGGTTGTCGGCGTCCATGCACTCATCGTGCGCCCGCCACGGCGGCCACGCCCGCCGTCGTGCCGGACGTGGTGGTCACCACGTCCGGCACGGCTCACTTCTTGGCGCTCGACGCCTTCTTGGTGGCCGGCTTCTTGGCGGCCGTCTTCGCCGCAGGCTTCTTGGCCGCCGTCGAGCGGGTCGTGCGCTTCTTCGCCGGGCCCTGGGCGCGCTTCTCGGCGAGCAGCTCGATCGCACGCTCGGCGGTGACCGTCTCCGGCGTCAGGTCGCGCGGCAGGGTGCGGTTGGTCTCGCCGTCGGTCACGTACGGCCCGAAGCGGCCGTCCTTGACCTGGATCGGCTTGCCGCTGTTCGGGTCGTCGCCGAGCTCGCGCAGCGGCGGCGTGGCCGTGCGGCCCCGGCCGCGCTTCGGCTGCTTGTAGATCTCGAGCGCCTCGTCCAGGGTGACCGTGAAGATGGCCTCCTCGGTCGGGAGCGTCCGCGAGTCCGTGCCCTTCTTGAGGTAGGGCCCGTAGCGGCCGTTCTGGGCGGTGATCTCGTCGCCCGACTCCGGGTCCACGCCCACCACCCGCGGCAGCGACATGAGCTGCAGGGCGTCCTCCAGCGTCACCGAGTCCAGCGACTGCGTCTTGAGCAGCGACGCCGTCCTCGGCTTGGGCAGCGCGGCCAGCGCACGCTTCTTCGCCGCGGCCGACAGGTCCGGGTCGAGGTCCGGCTCGGGCAGCTGCTCCGTCACGTACGGGCCGTACCGGCCGTTCTTCGCGACGACGGGGTTGCCCGTCTCGGGGTGCACGCCGAGCACGCGGCCGTCGTCGGCGCCGGCCGCCAGTAGCTCGCGCGCCCGCTCGACGGTCAGCTCGTCGGGCGCGACGTCGTCCGGCACCGAGGCGCGGGGCGGGTTCTTGCCCTCCTCCACCTCGGCCGAGAGGTCCTCGACGTACGGGCCGTACCGGCCCACGCGGACACGGATGCCCTCGCCGATGTCCACCGAGTTGATCGCGGCCGCGTCGATCTCCCCGAGGTTCTCCACGAGGGCGCGCAGACCGCCGCCGTCGCTGTCCACGCCGAGCTGGTCGGACGTGCCGAGGTTGCCGGGGGCCTCGCCGAAGTAGAACTCCTTGAGCCACGCCACCCGCTCGCGCGACCCGGCGGCGATCTGGTCGAGGTCGGCCTCCATGGTGGCCGTGAAGTCGTAGTCGACCAGCCGGTCGAAGTGCTCCTCCAGCAGGCGTACGACGGCGAACGCGAGCCACGTCGGCACCAGCGCCTGACCGCGCGTGATGACGTAGCCGCGGTCCTGGATCGTCGAGATCGTGGCGGCGTACGTGGACGGGCGGCCGATGCCCCGCTCCTCCAGCGCCTTGACCAGCGACGCCTCGGTGTACCGGGCGGGCGGCGTCGTGGAGTGCCCGTCGGCCGCGAGGTCGGTGCCGGTCAGCGCGTCGCCCTCGGCCATGGTGGGCAGGCGGGTCTCCTTCGCCGCCGCGGCACCCTCGCTCTCGCTGTCGGCGTCGGCGCCCTCCTCGTACGCGGCCAGGAAGCCGCGGAAGGTGATGACCGTGCCCGACGCCGAGAACACCGCCTCCTGGCCGTCCCGCGGACCGCCCACGACGACGGCGCCGAGCCGCACGGACGCCGTCGATCCCTTGGCGTCGGCCATCTGGGAGGCGACGGTGCGCTTCCAGATCAGCTCGTACAGGCGGAACTGGTCGCCGCTGAGCTCGCCGGCGACCTGGGCCGGGGTGCGGAACGAGTCGCCCGCCGGGCGGATCGCCTCGTGCGCCTCCTGGGCGCCCTTCGACTTGGACTGGTACAGCCGGGGGGCGCCCGGCACGTACTCGGGGCCGTACAGCTCCGCGGCCTGGCGGCGGGCGGCGTCGGTGGCCTCCTTCGACAGCGACGGGCTGTCGGTACGCATGTAGGTGATGTAGCCGTTCTCGTACAGGGCCTGCGCGGTGCGCATCGCCTGCCGCGACGACATGCGCAGCTTGCGGCCCGCCTCCTGCTGCATGGTCGAGGTGGTGAACGGCGCGGCCGGACGCCGCGTGTAGGGCTTGGTCTCCAGGCTGCGCACCGAGAAGTCGGCGGCCTCGAGCCCGGCGACGACGGCGTTCGCCGTCGCCTCGTCGAGCTGCACCACACCGGTGCGGACCTTGAGCCGGCCCCGGTCGTCGAAGTCGCGGCCGGAGGCGACCTTGTCACCGGCGAGCTGGGTGAGCCGCGCGCGGAAGGAGGGCTGGCCGTCGTCCGCCACCGCGAAGGTGCCCGCCACGTCCCAGTAGTCGGCGGGCACGAACGCCATGCGCTCCCGCTCGCGCTCCACCACGAGGCGGGTCGCCACCGACTGCACGCGGCCCGCGGACAGGCCCTGGCGCACCTTGCGCCACAGCACGGGCGAGACCTCGTAGCCGTACAGGCGGTCCAGGATGCGCCGGGTCTCCTGCGCGTCGACGAGGTCCTGGTCCAGCTCGCGCGTGTTCTCCAGCGCCCGGAGGATCGCGTCCCGGGTGATCTCGTGGAACACCATGCGCTTGACCGGGACCTTGGGCTTGAGCTCCTGGATCAGGTGCCACGCGATGGCCTCGCCCTCGCGGTCCTCGTCGGTGGCGAGGAAGAGCTCGTCGGCGTCCTTGAGGGCCTTCTTGAGCTCGCTGACCTTCTTCTTCTTGTCGGCGTGCACCACGTAGTACGGGTCGAACCCGTTGTCGACGTCCACGGCGAACTTGCCGTAGGGCCCCTTCTTCATCTCCGTGGGCAGGTCCTTCGGCTGCGGGAGGTCACGGATGTGGCCGACGCTCGCCTCGACCTCGTAGTCGTCGCCGAGATAGCTCTGGATCTTTCGAGCCTTCGTGGGCGACTCCACGATCACGAGCTTGCGTGCCTGGGACATCCGGTCCTGCCTGCTTCCTGCGGGGTCTGGGGGTTGAGCGCCGAGTGGCGTTGGAGAGTTCACGGTACGCCAGGCGCGACGGATCGCACCCTATCCGGCCGAGATCCGGTTGCCCGGCGGTTTCACATGACCGTGGTGATTTTCACCTACGGCATGACGACCGCGGAGCCTCACACCAGGCACACGGTCTCTCCAGGCCGGTCCTCTACGGTGGCTCCATGACGGACCGTACCCTTCCGCCGCCGGGCGGACCGCGCCCGGCGCCCGCCGTCGCCAGCGGGCACCCGATGCCGGCGCGCGGGCCGAGGCTGCGGCCCCGGACCGGACCGCTCGTGACGGCCGCGGTGGTCGCCGTCCTGGCCGCCTGGGGCGTGTGGGCCACCTGGGACACCTTCGTCGTCTCGGGGCGGGGCCAGTACGCCGACCAGCTCGCGCTGGAGGGTGCGGCACGCGGCCAGGGTGTGCTCTGGGAGCTCGCCGAGCCGGTGCTCGGTGTGGTGTCCAACACGTTCGTGGGGCTCGGCCTGGCCGCCGCCGTCGTGCTCGCGCTGGTGCGCGGGCGCTGGTGGCTCGCGGCGCAGGTCGCCGTCCTGGTGGCCGGCTCGAACCTCACCACGCAGGTGCTCAAGCACGTGGTGCTCGACCGTCCGGCCCTGCTCGACGTCGCCCGCGCCGACGTGAACACGCTGCCGAGCGGGCACACGACCGTCGCCGCGTCGGTCGCGGCGGGCCTCCTGATCGCGGTGCCCCGGCGCTGGCGCCCGCTCGTCGCGGTGGCCGGCGCCGCCTACACGGGGGCCACGGGGGTGTCGACGCTCGTCGGGCAGTGGCACCGGCCGTCCGACGTCGTCGCCGCCGTCCTCGTGGTGCTCGCCTGGGGCGCCGGGGTCTGCGCCCTGAGCTCGTCCTCCTCGCTCGACGAGCCGCGCACCGGCACGGGGGCCGGGACGTCGGGCACCGCGGGGCTCCTGCTGCTCGGCGCGGCGGGGAGCGGCGTCCTCGCCGTCGGCGCGCTCGGGAGCGTGCGGGGCTACGGCTGGGGGCTGCCGCTGGGCGGCGACCTCACGGCCTACATGGGCGGCATGCTCGGGGTGACGGCGGTCACCCTGGCCTCGTTCGCGGCCCTCCTGCTGGTGCGCCAGTCCACGGCCCGGCCCTGACGTGCCGGGTGCGCGGGTCGGGACGACCCGCACACCCGGCACGTCATCCGGTCACGGGTTGGTCGACCAGCCACCCGTGTACGAGCCCGAGCCCGAGTACGCGTCCACGACCCAGCGGTAGGTCCCGGACGTGCCCGAGTAGGTCACGGTCTCGTCGGGCGACGCCGTGATGCCCTGCGCCACGGTGACCCACGAGCCGCTGCTGGACTTCTGCAGGTAGAGGTCGAAGTCCGTGCCGCTCGGGCCGTCGAGGCAGCCCGTGATGGTGCCGCTCAGCGCGGAGAACCCGGTGGTGCCCGGCTCCGCCGCCTGCCCGCCCGAGCTCAGCGAGCCGCTGAACGCCGACTCGTAGCCCGTGCAGCCGGCGGGCGGGGTGGTCCCGCCGCCGCCCGTGACCAGCGAGACGCCCGCGGCGCTGAGCGCCTCGTTCACCGGCTGGAAGTACGTGGTGCCACCGGAGGAGCAGTTGCCGCTGCCGCCGGAGGTCATGCCCTGGGCCTGCGTACCGGCCAGGAGCGAGCCGCCGGAGTCGCCCGGCTCGGCGCAGACGTTGGTGCGGATGAGGCCGGTCACGGTGCCCTCGGCGTAGGTGACCGAGGCGTTCAGGGCCTGGATGGTGCCACAGTGCCAGCCCGTGGTGGAGCCGGACCGGCAGACCGTGGCGCCGACGGCGGCCGCCGTCGAGCCCGCGACGTTGACGGTGCCGCCGCTGTAGTTGTTCACGGCGCCGACCGGGGTGTCGTCGCTGCCCGTGCTGACGTAGGCGTAGTCGTTGCCGGGGAACGAGGACACCTGGAAGGTACCGCTCGGCTGGCTGGTCGTGGCGCCGCGCGAGCCGCAGTGGCCCGCGGTGACGAAGCCTCCGGTGGCCGAGAAGCCGACCGAGCAGCGGGCGCCGCCGATGTAGTAGGCGTTGCCGCCGATCACGTTGATGAACGTGCGGGGCATCTCGGTCACCTCGACCACGGAGACGGCGCTCGCGGGGACGCCCGCGGCGCGCACGGCGGCGGAGACGGCACCCGTCGCGCCCTCGGCGACCTCCAGGACCACCGAGTTCGACTCGACGTCCACGTAGGCGCCCGCGACCTTCGCCTCCGGCGCGGCCCGGAAGGCCTGCGTGGCGAGCCGGTCGAGGCGGTCCAGGGACCGGCCGACGGTGACGGCGGTGGCACCGGCGGCACGGACCTCGGCGGCCCCGGCCTTGTCGGTCACGGCGACGAACAGCTCGTCGCCCTCGACCCATGCGCCCGCGTACCCCGAGTCGAGGGACTTCGCGATGGCGTGCTGCGTGGCGGACAGCGCCTCGTCGGTCCGGAGGCGGTCCACCGCCTCCGCCGTGCTGAGGCCGAGGTCGCGCTCCATGGCGGCGACCATGCCCGGCGCGTAGCCGGACGTCTCGGACTGGTCGGTTCCGGCCGCGGTGCCGGTGGTGGCGGCGGTGATGCTGGCGGCGAGGAGGGTCGCGGCGGCGGTGGCTACCGTGACGGCTCTGAAGGATGTGCGTCTCATGTCCAGCGACTCCTTGTCGTCGGGGCAATGGATTCACCCAGTGCCGGACAGCGTAGGGTCGCTTTCAGGTAACTCCCAGATACCGTTTAGGCCATATCGGGGGAATATGCGGACATGCCGAGATGCGGGTAGGGGAAGCCCCTACCCGCACCTCGACGGGCCGGTCAGTTGGTCAGCAGGTCCACCCCGGCGGCGCTCAGCACCTCACCGACGGGCTGGAAGAAGGTCTGGCCGCCGGAGGAGCAGTTGCCGCTGCCCCCGGAGGTCATGCCCTGGGCCTGCGAACCGGCGAGCAGCGAGCCGCCCGAGTCGCCCGGCTCCGCGCAGACGTCGGTCTGGATGAGGCCCGTGACGGTGCCCTCGGCGTAGTTCACCGTGGCGTTGAGCGCCTCGATGGTGCCGCAGTGCCAGCCGGTCGTGGAACCGGAGCGGCAGACGGACGCACCGACCGCGGCGGGCGTGGAGCCCTCGACGGCGACCGTGCCGCCGTTCCAGTCGTCCACCACGCCGACCGGGGTGTCCGAGTCGACCGAGACGTAGCTGTAGTCGCTGCCCGGGAACTCCGAGACCTCGAACGTGCCGGACGGCTCGCTGGCCGTCGAGCCCACCGAACCGCAGTGGCCGGCCGAGACGAACCCGCCGGTGACCGCGAAGCCGACCGAGCAGCGCGCGCTGCCGTCGATGAAGTACGCCTCGCCGCCGATCACGTCGGCGAAGGTCCGCGGACGCTCCGTGGCCTCGGTGAGCGACACGGCCGACGCCGGGACACCGGCCTCGGCGACGGCGGCCGCGACGTCCGCGGTGGCACCCTCGACCACGTCCACGACGATCTCGTTGGTCTCCACGTCCACGTGGTACGAGGTCACGTCGGAGGAGGACAGCGCGCCGTCCAGGTCCGCCGTCCAGGCGTCCAGCGCCGTCAGCGAGTTGTCGACGGTGACGGGGGTGGCCCCGGCCGCACGGACGGTGGCCGCCTCGGCGGCGTCGGTCACGGCCACGTGCAGCGCGTCCGCACCCTCGACCCAGGCGCCGCCGTACGAAGCACCGAGCGACTTCTCCAGGCTGTGCTGCGTGTCGGCCAGGGCCTCCTGGACCGCGAGCCGGTCCACGGCCTCGGCGGCGCTCAGGCCCAGGTCGCGCTCCATCGCGGCGACCAGGCCCGGCGCGTAGCCCGCGGCGGACCCCGCATCGGTGGAACCGGCGGCGGCGACGGCGTTGATGGTGCCGGCAAAGAGGCCCACGGTGGCGGTTGCCACGGCGACGCCCCGGAGGGAAGTGCGTCTCATCTCCAGCGACTCCTCGGGTCGAAGAGGGTGAAGTTCCACCCGCAGGTGATTTTTCACCCGCCCGCTCACCGTAGGAGGAGTTGGACGTCACGCCCAGATCACACTCAGGTCATACATATTTCCTATGGAGGGCAAACCACGTACGGGGTCAGCTCAGCCGTGTCGTGAATCGGCCGACCCTGCGGTGCCACCTTCGCCTCAGCCGAGCATCCCGTACATCGCCAGCCACTGCTCGTACTGCGGGCTGCGGCGCACGGCGTCGCGGTGGGCGCGGTGCGCGGCGCCCTCGACCGCCTCCACGTCCACGCGCAGGTCCGCGTCGTGCCGCCAGCCGAGGTAGTGGGTACGGCGCAGGGGCGCGCCCGCCAGCGGCACCGTCACGACTCCCGGCGGGTCGAGCTGGCCGGGCTCCACGAGCGCCACCGCACGGCCCGCCCGCACCTGGTCCACGGCGGTGGTCCACTCGGCCTCGCCCATGCCGCGGGGCGTGAACCCGGCGCGCACGCACGCCGACACGAAGCACTCCTCCAGGCAGCCGTGCGACGGCACGCAGAGCCACTGCTCCTCGGCCAGCTCGGCGAGCGAGACCTCGGGCTTGCCCGCGTACGGGTGGTGCTCGTCGATGAGCACGAACATCGGGTCGGTGCAGACCCGGGTCCAGGCGACCTCCACGGCGGCCGGCGGCGAGACGTCGGAGCACATGCCGACCAGCCCGACGTCGATGGTGCCGCGCGCGAGCCGGGACGCCACGTCGTCCGCCAGGTGGGGCATGGCGGTGGTGACCTGGGCGCCCGGGATCGCGATGTGCAGCTGGTTGACGAACAGCCCGCCCAGCGACGTGCCGGTGATGCCCACCCGCACCGTCTCCCCGCGCGCGACGTCGCCGTTGACGAGCCGTTCGGCGTCGTCCGCGAGGGCAGCCATGGCCGGCAGGAGCACCCGGGCGTGCCGGAGGATCAGCTCCCCGAGCTCGGTCGGGCGGGCACCGAACCGGTCGCGGACGAACACGGTGCCGCCCAACGACCGGTCGATGCGGTTGAGCTGCGCGGTCAACGCCGGCTGCGCGATGCCGAGAGCAGCGGCCGCCTTCGTGACGCTGCCCGACTCGGCAACAGCGACAACCATCCTCAAGTGCCGCATGTCGAGTTCCACACGTTGGAAAATAACTGTCATGTCCGCAGTTGTCTCGGTTTCGGCCAAGATTTATCGGCGGACACGCCTGACCGTTACGTCCCGGAAACGAGCGTCCCACCGCGGATCGGCCGGGTACGAGGGTTCCGACGACGGGCCGTCATCCCGCCAGGAAACCGTCCCGGACCAGGTCACGGACGGCCGGGAGCAGCTCTCCGGCCAGGGCGTCCGCGGGCACCTCGAACAGCGCCGCGAGCGCGCCGACGATCTGCCCCACCGTGAGCTCGCCGTCGCACGCGCCCACCAGTGCCGCCAACGGGCTCGACGCCTGGACGCCACGGCCCAGGCCGTCACCCTGCCGCAGGATCACGACGTTCGGGTCCGCCGCACCGGGGGTCAGGTACCGCTCCTCAGTGACGTCGGCGGCGGTGACCAGGCGGGCCGCGGCGAGCGTGGCGTCGTCGCGGGCCGCGAGCCAGTCGTGCCCCGCGAGGCTGCGCGCGATGTGCGCACCGAGCGGCTGGCGCACGGAGCCCGTGTGCTCCTCCAGGCGGCGCAGCGTGGGGCGCCCCGACTCCGGGCGCCGCAGGGTCACGATCCCGAAGCCCACCGCCTCGACGTCGCGGGTCGCGAAGTCGTCGAGCCACGCGCCGTACGCCGCCGCCCAGGCGTCCGGCTCGCGGTCGGGGGTGGTGCCGCCGTCGCGGATCCAGGTCTCGGCGTACTCGGCGGGGTCGAGCACCTCGCGCTGGATGATCCAGCCGTCCAGCCCCGCCTGGTCCAGCCAGGCGCCGACCCGCTCGGCCCAGGGCTCACCCCGCCGGTGCTCCCAGTTGCCGAGGAGCTGGGCCACGCCGCCCGGCGCCAGCACCCCGCCCACGCCGAGGACCAGGTCGCGGACCAGGTCGTCGCCCGCCCGGCCGCCGTCGCGGTACTCGTAGTCGCCCAGCGCGTCGGCGACGGCCCGTCCGGCGGCCCCCGCGTGCGGCGTGATGACGAACGGCGGGTTGGAGACCACGAGGTCGAACCGCTCCCCGGCCACCGGCTCCAGCATCGACCCCTGCCGCAGCTCGACGTCCACCCCGGACGGTGCGTTGAGGGCCACGTTCAGCCCCGCGAAGGCGAGCGCGCGCCGCGAGATGTCGGTGGCGACGACCCGCCGGGCGTGCCGGGCGGCATGCAGCGCCTGGATGCCGCACCCGGTGCCGAGGTCGAGCACCCGTCCGGTCGGCTCGCGCACGGTGACCTGCGCGAGCGTGAGCGACGCCCCGCCAGCGCCGAGCACGTGGTCGGTGGCGAGGCGGCCGCCCGTGGCCAGCTCGCCCAGGTCGGAGGCCAGCCACCAGCGGGCGTCGCCGACGGCGTCGACGGAGGAGTACGGACGCAGGTCCGCGACGGCGCGCACCTCGTCGTCATCCCCCGCGCCGCTGGTCGCGACCAGGCCGAGGCGCTCGGCGCCCGCCGTGCCGGTCGCGGGCAGCGCGCGGTCGAGCGCGGCGCGCGGCACGGGCAGGCCGAGGAGGAAGAGGGCGGCCAGGGTGGCACGCGGGTCGTGGTCGGACGGCGCGACGCCGGCGACCGCCCCGGCGACGGCGCGCCGGGCCGGCAACGGCTGCTCGCGGTGCAGTGCCGCGGCGGCGAGCGGTCCGAGGAGGTCCTCGACGCCGTCGACGTCGTAGGAGCTGGAACCCAGGTCGGCGCGGAGCGAGGCGACGAGGGCGGGGTCGGTCGAGGGAGGCTGCACGGGCCCATCCTGCCCGTACCCGCCGGTGCGGGTCGCGTCAGCCCTGGCAGTTGGACGCCACGTACTCCTGCACGCGCTGGGACGCGGCCACCATGGCCTGGGTGTCCAGCTCCTCCTGCGCGCCGCCGACGGCGGAGGTGACCGCCGGGCCGTCGTCGGCCTTCACCTTCTCGATGTTGTTCGCGACGGTCGAGTAGTACGTGAACGCCACGGCCCAGTCCTCGGCGATGGCCTCGGGCGGCGTCACGCCCTCCAGGGCGTTGCGGGCGTTGATGAATCCCTTGCGCAGGGTCTCGGGCTGGTCCTCCACCATCGCCGACTGCGCGTTGGCGGCCTGCGTCCACGCCATCTGGGTCTGGGCGCAGGACGCGGCGTCCGCGGCCGAGAGCGGGCCGCCGCCCGAGGACAGGCTCGTCACCCAGCCCGTGCCCAGACCCAGCAGGGCCGCGACGACACCCGCCGACACGAGCACCGTGGGCCGGTCCAGGAACGGGGGCAGACCACGACGCAGGGTCCTCTTGATGCGCTTCTGCTGCGCGGTGTCGAGACGGCCGCGGGGGCGCGTGGTCCCGGCGCCGGGCTTCGGGGTGGTCCGGCCGGCGGGGGCGTCCGCCGGGTCGGGCAGCACGTCCGGGCTCGCCGGGTCGACGTCCTCGGCCGGTGCGGGCGGCGGTACGTCGTCGACGTCGGCGACCGGCCCGACGTTCAGCGGGAAGCCGCCGGCGGGGGTGGGAGCGGCGTCGGCGTCGCTCTTGGGGGCGCCCTTGGCGCCGGAACGGGCGCCCTTGCCCTTGCTCCGCCCCCGGGCCTTGCCGCCCTTGCCGCCGGAGCTCTTGCCGCGGCCGCGTGCGACCGGCGGTTCCGTGACCGCGACGGGACCCCAGGGGTTCGCGTCGGACTCCCCCTCCGGGTCCGCGACGGCCGGTGCGGGGACGGGACCCCAGGGCGAGCCGCCGTCGTCGCCGGTCGCAGGCGCCTCGGTGGCCGTGACGGATGCGCTGCCCCACGGGCTGGGGGCAGGCTCCTTCGCCGCGAGGCCCTCGGCCCACTCCAGGGCGCTGGCGCCGGGTGCGGGATCGCCGGACGCGAGGCTCTCTGCCCAGGTGAGCGCGTTGGACGCAGGAGGCCCGCCGGCGCGGGACGCAGCACGACCACCCCGTGAGCCCTTGCGCCGTGTCGCACTCATAGCCGCGAACTTTACCCGCAACCTCTGGGAGGACAGGAAGGGCAATCGTGTGATACGTGGCGAAGGGCGGGTGAAGTTGCTACCGGTTCAGGTAGGTGATGCTCGACCAGAACACCACGAGCACCATGACGACGATGCCGATGGCGAGCGTGAGCAGACCCCAGTTGCGCGCACGCCGAGACGCTTTGCGTGCTTTGTCGTGTTGTTGCGCCTTCCAGAGGGCATTGACGCGCATCGCGCTGAAGAGCGCGACCAGTCCCGTGGGAAAGAAGCAGAAGATCGTCACCAGCACCGAGAACAGGAGGTACGTCCGCGGCGGGTACTGGAGCTGCGCCGGGTAGGTGTGGACGTTGACGTGCACGGGCGCACGCGACCCACCCGGTACCGTGGGCGGTACTGCGGAGCTGCTCATGGACGTCCCCCTCACCGATGTAAAGGGAGAACTTAGTCCAATTTCGGCGATTTGTTGAATGCCCAGGTCAGCCCGGGATCTTGCGCAGCACCTCACGATAGAAATGCACGCCGCGACCCAGGGAATCCACGCTCAGACGCTCGCCCGCACCGTGCACCGACTGCCGCTGCTCGGCGGTCAGCACGAACGGGCTGAACCGGTAGACGTGGTCGCTGATCGGGGTGAAGGTCCGCGCGTCGGACGAGGTGAGCTGCACGTAGGGCACCACGAGCGCGTCCGGGTACGCGGCGCCGACCGCCTCGCCCAGCAGCGCGAACTGCTGACCGTCGGACGGCGACACCTCGCTCGGCTCGCTGCTCGCCACGACCTCGATCTCGACCTGGTTGTCCCGGACCACCCGGCGCAGCCGCGCCACGGTCCGCTCCACCGTGTCACCGAGCGCGACCCGCACGTCGAGGCGCGCACGGGCGGACGACGCCGCGACGGTCGGTCCCACGCTGCCCTCGAGCTCGGTGACCGCCACCGTCGTGCGCACCGTGGCCGACGCCTCGGGGCCGCCCCGCGCGATCATCCGCGCGGCGACCGTGCGCAGCGGCCCGGAGGCGAGCCGGGTGGCCGTCCGCAGCAGCAGGCCGCGGAAACCCTTGGCGCCGGGCGAGACCCGCTCCAGCATGGTGACCGTGGGCGCACCGACGCGGGCGGCGAACCGGTACCGGCTCACGCGCGCCGCGGCGCGGGCGAGACGCCCGGTCGCGGTCTGCCGGCCCGGGGTCGCGGCATGGCCGCCGACGTCGGTCGTGTACAGGTTCACGCCGACCAGACCCTTCTCGGCGACACCGACCATCGCCACCTGGCGGTCGACGCCCGGGACGGCATCGGTCACGACCCCGCCGCCCCCGTCGAGCACGAGCCACGGGCGCACGCCCAGCTCGTACAGCCGCCGGACGGCGCGCTCCGCGGACTGCCCGTCGCTCTCCTGGTCCGCGCCGAAGAAGAGCCAGACGTCCCGCTCGGGCACGAAGCCGTCGCCGAGCAGCGTCTCCACGGCGTCGAGCACCGCGACCAGGCTGCCCTTGTCGTCGAGCGTGCCGCGGCCGTGCACGACGCCGTCCCGGATCTCGCCCGAGAACGGGTTGGTCGCCCAGTCGGCGCTCTGCACCGGCGCCACGTCCTGGTGCGCCATGAGGACCACCGGGAAGGGGTGCAGCACGTCCTCACGGCCCTTGCCGGGCCACCGGAACAGCAGGCCGTGCTCGCCCACCGGCTCGCTCTGCAGGGCGTGCACGCGGGGGTAGAACGTCGCCAGCGCGGCCCGGTGCCGGGCGAAGGCCTCGTGGTCGACGTCGTCCGGGTCCTCCGCCGACACCGTGGGGATCTGGACGAGCGAGGACAGGTGCGCGGCGGCGATGTGGCCTGCCGCGGTGTGGCCGTCGCCGTACGGCTCGGAGGACGTGAACGACGACCGGCCCGACCGGACGGGGAGCTCGGCGTCGGGCGCGGCCGGCTGCTCGGGCACCGTCTCCCGCTCCGGGGCGCGCTGCGCGGACCGGGTGCGGTCCGGCGTGCTCTCCCGGCCTGGCTCGGCCGGCGGTACGTCGGAGGGTGCGGGCCGCCGGGCCGCGGCCTTCGCGATCATCGCGGCCGTGACCTGAGGTATGGCCTCGGTCGGGTCGGTGTCGGCACTCACGGGACCTTCTCCTGCTCCGAGTCTGCCCTGAGGGGGCTCCTGCGTCGGCGTCCGCACCCTGCGTCCGCAGGGCGCTCGATAGCACAACACCGCAGACGATAGCGGTCGCAACGGGTTTTCCACATACCCCGGGTGAGGTGTATGCGTGTCCCATTTTGCCGGATACGGCCGCACTTCGCCCGACGGCGGTCGCATATTCCGTTGACCGGTCGCGGGCACGGACGTCCACTGGGCCACATGACAACGGAGCGCTGGAGCCAGGCCACCGTCTACCCCGACATGTGGGCGGACCCGGACGACGATCCGCGCGAGGCGCTGGCCAAGCCGGTGGGTGAGAAGGAGACCCTCTGGAACTACCTCAAGCACTACCGGATCACGCTGGAGATGAAGTGCGAGGGGCTCGACGCCGAGCAGATGGCCCGCCGGTCGGTGCCGCCGTCGACGCTCTCCCTGCTCGGGCTGGTGCGGCACCTGGCCAAGGTCGAGCGCGGGTGGTTCCAGGAGGTGCTGGCGGGTGGCGGCGAGGACCTGCCCCCGCTCTACCACGACCCGGCGCGGCCGGACGTCGACGTGGACTTCGAGGACGCGGTGGCCGATCCGGCCGTCGTGGCCCAGGCGTGGGAGGACTGGCGGCGCGAGGTGCGCGACGCCGACGCCTGGCTGGAGACGCTGCCCGAGGACGACCTGGGCCGGCTGGTGCCCCGGCGCGGGGACGAGATCCCGGTCCGCGACATCCTGGTGCACATGGTCGAGGAGTACGCACGGCACGTGGGGCACGCGGACCTGCTCCGCGAGTGCATCGACGGCCGGGTGGGCCAGTAGAGCCCCCAGTAGAGCCCGCAGACGGCGCACGAGTTCGGCCACATGCTGGCCCGCGACTGATGCGTTCGGTCGGTCGCACCGAGATCGGTCCATCGATGGACCGATCTCGGTGCAACCGACCGAACGCCGGCCAGGCCGTCGGGCAACCTACCGAACTGGCTGTGACCTAGACCGTGGCCGAGGCCCGGTCCTGCTCCGACTGCTGGGCCGCGTCCGTACGACCCGCGCGCACGCGGGACCAGATCACGGCGCCGAACGCCACGGCGGCGGCCACCAGCGCGATGCCGATCCGGAGGGCGTGGTTGGCGTCCTCGGGCACGCTGATCGCCACGACCGCCGGGGCGATCAGCAGCGCCACCAGGTTCATCACCTTGATGAGCGGGTTGATGGCCGGGCCCGCGGTGTCCTTGAACGGGTCGCCCACGGTGTCACCGATGACGGTCGCGGCGTGTGCGTCGGAACCCTTGCCGCCGAACTTGCCGTCCTCGACGATCTTCTTCGCGTTGTCCCAGGCCCCGCCCGAGTTGGCCAGGAAGATGGCCATGAGCACGCCCGAGCCGATCGCACCGGCCAGGAAGCCGGCCAGCGGCCCGACGCCGAGGCCGAAGCCCACCGCGATGGGCGCGAAGGCGGCCAGCAGACCCGGGGTGACCAGCTCGCGCAGCGAGTCGCGGGTGCAGATGTCCACGACCTTGCCGTACTCGGGGCGCTCGTCGAACGTCATGATGCCCGGGTGCTCGCGGAACTGGCGGCGCACCTCGAACACGATGGCGCCGGCCGCGCGCGTCACGGCGTCGATCGCGAGCCCGGAGAACAGGAACACGGTCGCGCCACCCAGGATCACGCCGACCAGGGTGACCGGCGAGATGATCTCGTAGCTGAGCATCGACGTCACCAGCCCGCCGCCGACGCTGCTGACCTGCGCCAGCGCGTGCGACACGGCGTCGGCGTACGAGCCGAACAGCGCGGTCGCGGCCAGCACGGCCGTGGCGATGGCGATGCCCTTGGTGATGGCCTTGGTGGTGTTGCCGACGGCGTCCAGGTCGGTGAGGATCTGCGCGCCCTCCTCGTCGACGTCGCCCGACATCTCGGCGATGCCCTGCGCGTTGTCGCTGACCGGCCCGAACGTGTCCATGGCGACGATGACGCCCACCGTGGTGAGCAGGCCGCAGCCGGCGAGGGCCACGAGGAACAGCGCGAGCGGCACCGAGCCGCCGGCCAGCAGGAACACGCCGCAGATCGCCGCGGCGATGATGCCGGCCGTGTACACGGCCGACTCGAAGCCCACGCCGATGCCGGAGAGCACCACGGTCGCCGCTCCGGTCCGCGAGGTCTCGGCCACGTGCAGCGTCGGCTTCTTGTCCGTGCCGGTGAAGTAGCCCGTCACCCACAGGATGACGCCCGCGAGCACCACGCCGATGAGCACGGCCAGCGCGGACACGACGCGCGGGTCGGCGGTCACCCCGGACAGGTCGGCGGTGCCGGGTACCTGGTCGAACGAGGACGGCAGGTACACGAAGGCCGCGATCCCGGCAAGCACGGCACCCACGACGGCAGAGATGTAGAAGCCGCGGTTGATCGCGGCGAGCCCGCTCTCGGACCCGCGCACCCGGGTGATGAACACGCCCAGCAGCGCGACGAACGCGCCGATCGCGGTGACGATCAGCGGGAACACGAGGCCCTCCTCGCCCATCGCGGCCTTGCCCAGGATGAGGGCGGCCACGAGGGTCACGGCGTAGGACTCGAAGAGGTCGGCCGCCATGCCGGCGCAGTCGCCGACGTTGTCGCCCACGTTGTCCGCGATGGTGGCCGCGTTGCGCGGGTCGTCCTCGGGGATGCCCTGCTCGACCTTGCCGACCAGGTCGGCGCCGACGTCGGCCGCCTTGGTGAAGATGCCGCCGCCGACGCGCATGAACATGGCGAGCAGCGCGGCGCCGAAGCCGAAGCCCTCCAGCACGGCGGGCGCGTCGACGTCGTACACGAGCACGACGAGCGCGGCGCCGAGCAGGCCCAGGCCCACCACGGACATGCCGACGACGCCGCCGGTGCGGAAGGCGATGCGGGCGCCCTCGGCCCGGCCGCCGGGCCGGGTCGCGGCCGAGGCGACGCGGACGTTGGCGCGCACCGCGAGCCACATGCCCAGGTAGCCGATCGCTGCGGAGAACCCGGCGCCGAACAGGAACGCGACGGAACGCCCGACCCGCACGCCCCCGTCCCCCGGCAGCAGGAAGAGCAGCGCGAACACGACCGCGGCGAACAGCACCAGGGTGCGCAGCTGCCGTCTCAGGTAGGCGGACGCGCCCTCCTGGACGGCCTGGCCGATGTCCTGCATCTTCGCGGTCCCATCAGGTGCGGCCAGCACCTGGCGGCGCAGCACGAAGGCGCACCCGAGGGCAGCGGCCGCGATGACGGCGATCACCGCCACCGTGGTGTAGCTCCCTGCGCCGAAAACAATGCCGTCTTCGAGCATCCGTCCTCCTCGACGAGCTCCGGAGGGTTCTCCCCCAGAAATGTGTGTACCCCCATGACCAGCACAAGGCTGATACGCCCCGCCGGCAACGTCGATGGCGGGAAGAAGCAGAGTCTACCCACATGTGACGGCAGTCACTATGTCGTCGAACGGTCGGTCCCGCACCTCGATCCGGTTGCATCCACCGGTTGTCCGGCGGGGCTCACCCGGGCTCGGTGCACCCCGTGAGCGCCCGGATCTCCTGGAGCAGACGCGCTGCGTCCGTGAGGTCCGGCAGCACGACGTCGGCGCCCGCCTCGGCGAGCCGGTCCGCCGGGGTGGTGCCCGAGGCCACGGCGATCACCCGCGCCCCGCCCTCGACCCCGGTGCGCACGTCCTCCAGGGAGTCGCCCACGACCACCGTCGTGGTGGCGTCGAAGCTCGTGGCGTACCGGTCGCGGGCGCGGCGCTGTGCGACCGCGACGAGAGCCGGCCGGTGCGCGTCGTCGGACGAGTACCCGCCCACCTCGGCGTCCACGTACCGGTCCATGCCGAAGACGCGGAGCTTGATCAGGGCGTTCGCCCGGAGGTTCCCGGTCACCACCGTCGCCACGAGGTCGGGCTCGGCGGCGACCGCCTTGAGGGCCTGCATCGCCCCCGGGAGCACGGTGCCGAGCCGGCGGACGTCCTCCGTGTGCGCCTCGAACCGGCGCGGCACGGCCTCCAGCATGCGGGGCAGGAGCTCGTCCGCCCGGGCCCCGCTCACGCCGTTGTCCTCCAGGAGGCCGCGGATCGCGAGCGGCATCGTGACGCCGGTGCCCTTGGCGGGGAGGCGTTCGGCGGGTCGTCCCACGACCTCGGCGAACGCCTCCCGGTAGGCCGTCCGATCCACCTCGCCCACGTAGACCAGCGTCCGGTCGATGTCCCAGAGCACGAGGGCCTTGGCCCCACCGGCCCGGGACGCACCGCGGGGGGTGGCCCGCACGGTCACGACGCGATTGCCGCGATCCGCTCGGTCAGCACGCGCGTCCCGGTACCCGACCGGCGGGTGGAGCCACCACGACGGAGGTCCGCCGACAGGTCCCGCAGGTGCTCGCGGAGACGGGCCGACTGCACCGTCTCCGCGATGGCGACGGCCTCCTCGCCCACGGCGCAGGCCGCGTCGAGGTCGCCGGCCCGGGCGTGCGCCTGGGCGGCACGGCTCAGGAACAGGCCGTGCGTGCGACGCTCGCCCGAGCGCTCCGCGTGGATCGCGTGGCCGAAGCTCTCGACCGCACGTGCCGTGTTGCCGAGGGCGAGGTGCGCCGACCCGGACTGGCCGTGGATCTCGCCCTCGTTCATCCAGTACAGCCAGTGCGGGTCGTCCTCGCCGCGGCCGCGGGCGCACAGCTCGGACGCCTCACCGAGGGCCCGGCGCGCCGCCTCGCCCTCGCCGGCGGCGGCGTGGCCGCGCGCCTGCCGGGTGAGCAGCGTCGCCGCCAGGTGGGGCGCGTCGAGCCGGGCGATCCGGCGCCGGCCCGCCTCGGCGGCGCGCACGGCGTCCCGCGGGTCGCCGCTGGAGTAGCCGTGGATCGCGAGGTACGACAGTGCCCCCGCGCCGAGCCGGTCGTCGGCCGCGGCGTGCGCCGCACGCAGGCCGGCGAGCATGTAGGCACGCGCCGCGTCCGGCCGCCCCGCGTCGAACGCGAACCAGCCCGCCTGGGTGGCGGTGTCGGCGGCGACGGCGGCGAGCTTGCGGCCCGTCACCTCGTCGTACGTGCTGCGCTCCAGCACCCGGACCACCAGGGCGAGATGAGCGCGGGCCAGGTCGGCCACCGCCCCGCTGCCCGAGCCCTTGTCCATGACCCGCAGCTCGTCGAGCGTGCCCTGCAGGTGCCCGCACAGCTCGAGCGACACCCGGGTGCCGGCCGAGGCGCGGCGCAGCGGCTCGGCCTGCTCGGCGTCCCAGCGCT
Organism: Promicromonospora sp. MS192; assembly: GCF_049532985.1. Lineage (GTDB taxonomy): Bacteria > Actinomycetota > Actinomycetes > Actinomycetales > Cellulomonadaceae > Promicromonospora. Next base: position 4,479,094 of record NZ_CP186693.1, read on the forward strand.
GGATCATCGAGTTGAGCGCGATGCCCGACGCCGGACGCGGCGTCTCGTTCGCCGCGACCTCGCTCGTCGCCGTGGCGGTCACGGGGCCGTTGGCGTCGGCCGCCGGGCGGTCCGCACCGGTGTCGGCGGTGTGGGCGAGACGGAGCGCGCTCAGCATCCGGTCCGCCGTCCACGGCAGGACGGGGTCGGGCGCCGTCGGCGTCACCGACACCGGCGGGGCGGTGACCGGCCCGGACGCGACGGCACGTGCGGGGGCGGCGTCGGGCGCCGGGCTGATGCCCGGCAGCGGCAGCCGCACCAGGTCCGGCGGCGTGCCCAGCCCCGTGAGGAACTGGACCACTCGCGAGACGTCGGTGAGTCGGCGGTCACCGCACTCCAGCATCGACAGGTAGGACTGGCTCAGCCCGGTCAGGGCCGCGACGTCCTCCTGGCGCAGCGGGACGAGCTGGCGCACCATCCTGCTGACCTGGCCGAAGTCCCAGTCGGCGAGGGCTGACCGGACGGCTTCGTCCTGCCAGACACGGGTGGGCACGCTGGGCAGCGAGACCACGGGAACGGACTCGGTGCGCCGGCACGCGGCGCAGCGAGCTTCGGAGTTGTAACGGCTGAGAACACAGCCGCAGCGGGCGCAGGTGCGAACGGTGGCACGAGGCAACGGGGGCTCCTGAGGGTCCGGCATTTCTCTTTTGCCGAGTTCTCGGCTCGGATGACCACAGTGGTATCACCCTCCCGAGGTCCATGCATCCGGACGGTACTAGGTATTTTCTTCCATGCTGATGCCCACCTTCGCTGGAGAGTTTTCGCAGGTCAGGCGGATTGTTTCTTGGACAAACGTCCAACTCATGTCCGTATTGCACCCAATGTATACCTGGACAGAACCAACGGAAACCAGCGAAAGCGCAGGTCGCTCCGATTAACCCGGTTCTCCCCCGATCCGGGAGGATTCGACGCCGTCACCGGGCGAGGACGGCCTCCATCGCCCGCGTGAGGTACCACGGATCGACCACCGCGGTGAGCTCACGCGCCGAGTGCATCGACAAAATTGGTACCCCGACGTCCACGGTTCGGATGCCCAGACGGGTCGCCGAGATCGGTCCGATCGTCGATCCGCACGGCACCGCGTTGTTGGAGACGAACTCCTGGGTGGGCACGCCGGCCGTCGCACAGGCGGCCGCCCACACCGCCGCGCCGTGCGCGTCCGTCGCGTAGCGCTGGCTGGCGTTGATCTTGAGGATCGGGCCACCCCCGGCCACCGGGTGGTTGGCGGGATCGTGCCGCTCGGCGTAGTTCGGGTGCACCGCGTGCCCGACGTCGGACGACACGTGCAGCGACGCCGCGAACGCCTGCGCCTGCTCCTGGGGCCCCGCCCCCAGCGCGGTCGAGACGCGGACCAGCACGTCCTGCAGGAACGGCCCCGCCGCCCCCGAGCGCGACGCGCTGCCGATCTCCTCGTGGTCGAAGGCCGCGAACATCTCGACGCCGGTCCCGGATGCCCCCGAGGCGGCCCGGGCCAGCAGCGCCGTGAGCCCCGCGTGCGTGGACAGCAGGTTGTCCAGGCGGGCCGACGCGAACAGCGCCTGACCGGCGCCGAAGGCTCGGGCCGGCTGCGTCTCGGCCAGCACCACGTCGTACCCGCCGACCGCCGCCGGGTCGATGCCAGCGTCGGCCGCGAGCGCCGCCAGCACGTCGGCGCTCTCCGTGTCCCCGAGGCCCCACACGGGCTGGGTGTGCCGCTGCCGGTCGAGCGTGAGGCCGTTGTCGTTGACGCCACGGTCCAGGTGGATCGCGAGCTGGGGGATGCGCAGCATCGGTCCGGTGCGGACCAGGTGCTCGGTGCCGTCGAGCGTGACGAGCCGGCCGGCGAGCTCCAGCTCGCGGTCGAGCCAGGAGTTCAGCAGCGGCCCGCCGTACACCTCGACGCCCACCTGCCACCAGCCGCCCGGCCCGTGGGTGGTCGGCTTCGGCTTGAGCTTGAAGCCGGTGGAGTCGGTGTGCGCGCCCAGGATGGTGAAGGGGGTGGTGGGACCCGCGGCGTCGGGCACGGTGAAGGCGATGACGGAACCGTCCCGCACCACCACGTAGCGCCCGCCCGGGGCCACGTCCCACGCGGCGTCCTCCGTGAGGCGGGTGAAGCCCGCCGCCTCGGCGCGCCGGGCCGCCTCGGCGGCCGCGTGGTACGACGACGGCGACGCCGTCACGAACGTGCCCAGGTCCTCGGTGTGGCGGCGGGCCTCCTCGGGAACCTGGGACGCGGACGGCGGGGCGGGGGTGGTGTTCTGGTCCGTCATGCCGCCCATTATGTGTCGCCGTGCCGGGCGTGCAGGTCGCCCCGGGTGACCTGGACGCCCGGCGCGGCTGGGGTCAGTCGCCGGCCGGACCGGTGGTGTAGTACAGCCAGTCGCCGTCCGTGGTGATGCCGACCCGGGGACCGTGGTAGCCGTCCGCCCGCTGGGCGTCGGCCTGTCCCTGCGTGAGGACGCCGGCGGTCACCAGCTCCGCCCAGGCCTCGTCCGAGTCCCGGAACTCGTCGGTGACGACCCGTGGCCAGACAACGACCGCGTCCGGGGCGCCCCCCTCGGGGAACGCAGGTGTGGTGTTGCTCACCAGGGCGGCCAGCCGGAGGTAGCGGCCAGGGTCGGACTCCGGCAGCGCGAACGTCTCCTCCGGGGTCTGGGTACCGGACATCAGCTCCACCCCGTGCTGCTTCGCCAACGCGACCAACGCCTCGGAGTTGCAGACCTGGGCGAGCACCATGATGTTCCCGGCGGTCGCCGAGGTGCTCTGGGTCAGGTCGTCGAGCCCGGCCGCGTAGTCCGGCTCGAAGCCGGTCGCCGAGCACTCGGGCAGGCCGTCCCCGTCGGCGGGCGTCTCCGGTTCGAGCGAGATCCACAGCCGGGCGACGTCGTCGGACACGTTCGGCACCCGGATGTCGATGGTCTCCCCGCTCCGGTGCTCGGACAGCACCCCGACCGCCGACCCGGCCTCGTCCCCGTCGCAGGTGATCGAGGTGGCCTCGAGCACCTCCCCGGTGGAGGGCAGGATCAGCTCGGCCCGGACGACCGTCTCGGGATCCGCGCCGGCGCACCGGCCGATGACCCGCATCGGGGTGTCCGACGAGAAGTCACGCTGCGTCATGTCGGCGGTGAACCAGTCGGTGCTGCGGTCCAGCTCGAACCGCGAGACCTGTCCCTGCGCAGGTTCCGGGAACTCGACCGCCGACCCGCCCGGGTGCGGTTCGCCCGGGCTGTGCGCACCGGCCGCGTCGAGACGGACCGGTACCGGGTCGCTCACCACGGTCGCCCGGCTGCCGGAGGCGACCTGCGGGAACGCGACCACCCGCACCTCGTAGTCGCCGTGGGGCAGGGGTGTCTCGTGCTGGAGGTCTCCGCCGTACGAGCCCGGCACGCACGTGGTCATCGAGCTGCCCCGGGCCGTGATGGTGTCCCGACCCGTGCCGACCAGCGGATCCGCCTGTCCGTCCCATCCCTCGAAGACGTTCGGCCCGAGGTCCAGCACCACACCGTCCTTGCTCCACACCAGCACGGGCGGGGCGTCGAGCGAACCCTCCCCCTGCTCGTACGTGGTCGCCATGCCCCAGACGCGCGACGAGTCGCCCCGCAGCTCCGCCGAGTGCGCGTAGATGTCACCGGCCGGGGCCACGGACCACCCGGGCGCCGTGCTCTCCAGGTCTGCCACCGGCATGCCGCACGTCAGGTCGCTCCAGCCGAGCCACGGCGGCTGGTAGCCCTCCTGCACCTCGAAGTCCGGCGTGGCCGGCAGCAGCTCCGCCGCGTCCGGCGGCGCGAGCTGCGCCGCCCCCAGCACCAGGGCGCCCGCCAGGGCGAGGGCTCCGCCGCCCAGGCCGCCGAGCTTCGCCGTCCGACGCCGCCGCACCCGGCTGCTCATCGCGGGCACCGCGGCCGCCGGCCCGGTCGGTGACGCGGGGTCCACCCCGCCGGCCAGCGCGCCGAGCGTCCGCGTCAGCAGGTCCGTGCCCTCAGGGTCCACCCAGCCGTGGTCGGGCCCGTCGTCGTACCGGTTCATCGTCCTGTCCTCTCCGCCGGGAGCACTCCGGCCGGTTCCAGCACGTCCCGCAGGACGTTCAGCGCGTCATGGAGGTGGCGCTTGACGGTGCCCGGGGCGTTCCCCAGCCGTTCCGCCACCTGGTCGATGGACATGTCCTCGAAGTAGCGCAGCACCACGCACGCACGCTGCCGCGGCGAGAGCCGGGCGAGCGCCTGCACGACGTCCGCCCGGGCGGTGATGCCCGAGTCCGGGAACCGCACGTGGTCGTCCACCGCGATCCGGGGCTCGATGTCGGCCCACCTCTTCCTGCGGCGCCAGCCGTCCAGGTAGAGGTTCAGCACCATGCGTCGCACGTACGCCTCCGCGTGGACCACCGGCCTGTCCCCGGTCTCGTCCAGCGGCACCGTGCGCATGCCCGGCGTGCTCCGGCCTCGGCGCCCGCCCGGCCGTACCAGGCGGGAGCAGTACCGCACCAGCGCCTCCTGCACCAGGTCCTCGGCCTGCCGGACGTCGCCGCACAGCGTGTAGGCGTACCCGACGAGCACACCGCCGCGCTGCATGGCGAGCGTCTCCAGCTCTTCGTGCCAGCCCATTGCCGGCTCCTTCCTGCCGTCTTGACCGTGTCGACGAACCAGGCCGCCGGGAGGTTGTGGGGTATCGGTCTCCAGGTGTCCGATGTTCTTGCCGCGGCCGGACGGTTCAGGATGGTGGCATGGCCGACGCTGTGGACAACCATGTGGACAACGGCGCTTACCCGCGACGGTTCCGCTCCGCCGAGGCCCGCGGCAGGCGCATCGGCCGGCCGCTGCGCCTGCTCGGCCGCGTGCGCGGCGTGGACGAGGCGCTCCTGGACCGGATCGGCCGCGCGTTCTTCGAGCAGGACGACGCCGGCGCCGCGCTCGCCGCCGCGATGCGGCTCCCTCCGGGCGATCCGGACAGGGTGACTCGCGCACAGCTGACCGCTTCCCTGGCGCACCCGGACCTTGACGCCGTGGTCGGTCCGTTGCGTGGTGCCCGGATCGGTCCTGTGCACGGTGCCGGGAGCGAGATCGGTTCCTTGCACGATCCCCAGCGCGAGACCGGTCCCCTGCACGATCCCCAGCGCGAGACCGGTCCCCTGCACGATCCCCAGCGCGAGTTCGGTCGGTTGCCTCGAGATCGGTCCATCGATGGACCGATCTCGAGGCAACCGACCGAACTCGACGCGCGTGCGCAGCAGGTGACCGAATCCGGAGCCCAGGACACACCCCCAGCACACCCAGCAGACCCAGCACACCCAGCAGACCAGCGGCCGACGGCGCTGCAGAGCTTCCTCGCCGCGGTCACCGCCGTGCCCGACTGGGTGGACTGGGAACTCATGGACGAGGGCGCCGCCGTGCTGCGCCGGCTCGGGCAGAACGCCGCGGACGTGCTGCTGCAGCTCTCGCTCGTGGGCGGGTACCGGTTCGGCGGGCCGACGGACCTGTTGGTCGCGACCGGGGCCCTGACCGGCGACACCCTGCGCCGCCTCGCGGACACGCAGGAGTGGACGGTCGGTCTGTCGGAGCCCGGAGCGCTGCGGGTCGGCGGTCCGGCGTGGCGGGCCACCGTGCGGGTGCGGGTGATGCACGCGCTGGTCGGCGCGTCGTTCACGGGCGACGAGGCATCGCCCGGACCGGCCGCTCGCCCCTGGGACACGGCCCGCTGGGGCCTCCCGGTCAACCAGGCCGACCAGGCCGCGACGCTCGGGCTGTTCGACGGCACCGTCGTCCTCGGCTGCCGGGCGCTCGGGGTACCCGTCCCGCCGTCGGACAGCCGGGCCCTCATGCACCTGTGGAAGTGGGTGGGGCACCTGCTCGGCGTGCACCCCGACTTCCTCGTCGACGACGAGTGGGCGCGGCACCGCCTCAACCATCACGTGCTGCTCGCACAGGCCGGGGTGTCCGACGCCGGGCCGCTCCTCGCCCAGGCCCTCGTCACCGCCCAGGCCGACCGCACCTACCCCGGTCCCGTCTGGTGGCAGCCGTGGCGGGCCGGGTACGAGCGGGAGCGGCTGCTGTCGATGCTCACGGCGTTCCTCGGGGTGCGCAGCATGCGCGAGCTCGGGCTGCCGTTGCGCCCGCCGTGGGCGCACGCGTACCTGGTGCCGCTCAACACGTGGCGGTACCGCGTGCGGGGACGCGGCGCTCGCGGCCGGGCGCGGCTCGACCGGTGGGGGCGACGCCGCAGCGACCGGATCCTGGCGAGCTACCAGACGTGCCGGACGCCCAGGTCACGCGGGTGACCTGGGCGTCCGGCACATGGTTGCGGGATCAGTCGGTGGAGGAGTAGTACCGCCACGTCCCGTTCTCGGCGATGCCCACCACCATGCCGGTGTAGCCGAACGTCTCGTCGGCACGCTGGGCGTCGGCCTGCTCCTGGGTGAGGATGCCGGCGTCCACGACCTCCTGCCACGCCTCGTCGGAGTCACGGAACTCCTGGGTGGCGACGCGCGGCCAGACGACGGTCTGGTTGGCCGGGTCCCCGCCCGCGACGGCGGGCCGGGTGCTGCCCAGCAGCGCAACCAGGCTCCGGTAGTGCTCCACACCTTCGGCCTCGGGCAGGGCGAACGTCTGCTCCGGGGTCTCGGTGCCGAACATGAGCTCGGTGCCCGAGTCCGCGGCCAGCGCGACCAGTGCCTCGGAGTCGCAGTCGAGCGCGGCGGTCACGATCGACGCCGCGGCCGCTGCCGCGCCCTCGGTCGGCGCGTTGCCGTCCGGGTAGAGCGGCGTCATGCCGGTCGCCGAGCACTCACCGGCCGGGCCGCCGGGCGTGGCCGACGCGAGGGTGAACGAGGCGCGGGCGACGCCGTCGGGCACGCGCGGCAGCCGCAGGTCCACGACCTCCTCGCCGCCCGCCAGGACGCCGACCTCCGAGCCGGCCTCGAACCCGTCGCAGGTGACCTGCGTGGACGCCAGCACCTCACCGGTCGAGGGCAGCACGACCTCGACCGGGAGCAGGTCCTCCGGGTCGGAGCTCTCACAGATGCCCTCGATCCGCATCGGGGTGTCGGACGAGTAGCCGCGCTGCGTCTGCCCCGCGGTGACCCACTCGGTGGACCGGTCGAGGTCGAAGCGCGTGATCTCGCCGTCGAGCTGGTCCACGGGAGCGGTCGCCGCGTCGCCGCCGCGATCACCGACCGGGCTGTGCGCGCCGTCGGCGTCGATGCGGACCGGCACCGGCTTGCTCACCACGGTGTCCCACCGGCCGGACCGCGTCTCCGGGAAGGCGACCACCCGTACCTCGTAGTCCCCCTCGGGCAGCGGGGTCTGGAAGCGGTCGCCCGTCTCCGTCTCCGTCGGCACGCAGGTGCTGTACGCAGCAGCCTGGGCCTCGATGGCGCCCCGCCCCGCGCCGAGCAGCGGCTCGGACTGCGGACCGGGCCCGTCGAAGACGTTCGGCCCCAGGTCCACGACCACGCCGTCCTGGCTCCACACCAGCACGGGCGTGACGTCGAGCGAGCCCCGCCCCTCGCGCACCTTCGCCGCCATGCTCCACGACGTGGTCGGGTCGCCACCGAAGTCGGACGTGCGGCCGTAGACGTCACCGGCGGCCCGGGCGGACCAGCCGCGCGCCGACGAGCGCAGGTCGGCGTCGGACATCCCGCAGGTCAGATCGGTCCAGTCGAGCCAGGAGGGCTGGTAGCCGTCCAGGATCGGCACGTCGGTGGCGGCCGACGGCGCGGCGGCGTCCGCCTGGTCCGGTGCCGCGAGCTGGGCGGCACCGAACGCGAGCACGCCCGCCAGGGCGATCGCGCCACCGCTCATCCCGCCCAACCTCGCGGTCCGACGGCGGCGCGCTTGCCGGCTCGTCGCCGTCACGGTCTGAGCGGTCCCGGCCTCGCCGAGGTGTTCGTCGTACTGATACATCGCAGGTCTCCGTTCGTCGTCGCCGTTCCTGCCTTCATCCCCCATGACGCTCCACCCGGGCCCGTCGTTGGGGTGCCGGCTGCTCGTTCTTCGACCGGCGCATGACAAACGCCCAGGTCACCGAGGTGACCTGGGCGTCTGGCACGGTGCCGGCGCGGAGTGCTACTCGTCGGCGGAGTAGTAGCTCCAGGTACCGTCCGGGTCGATGGCGATGGTCATGCCCGTGTAGCCGAACGTCTCGTCGGCACGCTGCCCGTCGGCCTGTTCCTGCGTGAGCAGGCCTGCGGCCACGACCTCGTCCCAGGCCGCGTCGTCGTCACGGAACTCGTCGCTCACGACACGCGGCCACCGCACGACGCCGGTCTCGGCGTCGGCCGCGCCGGTCGTCCCGGCCAGCAGGGCGACCAGCGTCCGGTAGTGCTGCGTGTCGTCAGGCAGGGCGAAGGTCTGCTCCGCCGTCTCGGTGCCGAACATGAGCTCCGTGCCGTGCTGGTTCGCCAGCTCGACGAGCTGGTCGGAGTCGCACGCCAGCGCGGCGTCCACGATGGTCTGCGCAGTGGCCCCGACGGCCTGGCTCGGCGCGCTCGCCAGGTCGTACCGCAGGGTCATGCCGCTGGCGGAGCAGTCGCCCGCCGCCTCGCCGCCGGTTCCCGGGGCGAGGGTCGCCCAGAAGCGGGCGACGCCGTCCGGCACGCTCGTGAGGCGGATGTCGTACGACTCCTCGCCACCGCCGACGACGTCCTCCGACTCGAACGTGGTGCCGTCGCAGGGCACCGTGCCGGACGCGATCGGCTCCGCAGCCGACGCCTGCGTGACCTCGTACCGGACCACGTCCGCCGGGTTCGTGCTCTCGCACTCGGCGGTGATCCGCGGTACACCGACGGTCACGTACCCGGTCCAGGTCATGTCCGCCGTGACCCAGTCCGTGCTGCGGTCGAGCACGAACCGCGACAGCTCGCCCTCGGCGGGTTCCGGCGGCTCGATGGTCGCCGGGCCGCCGCGCGTACCCGTCGCGGTGTGTGCGCCGTCGGCGTCGAGACGAACGTCCACCGGCTCGCTCACCGCCGTCGCCCACTGGCCCGGGGTGACCTCGGGGAAGGCGAGGACCCGGACCTCGTAGTCGCCCTCGGGCAGCGAGGTCTCGAAGAGGTCCCCCGCGGGGCCGTCCGAGGGCGCGCACATCGTGTACGCGCCGCTCTGTGCCTCGACGGCCCCGTTCCCGGCGCCGAGCAGCGGGTCGCCCGGGACGGTTCCCTCGAACACGTTCGTCCCCAGGTCCACCACCACGCCGTCCTGGCTCCACACCAGGACCGGTGAGACGCCGAGCGAACCGCCCTCGACCGTCGCGCCCATGTGCCAGGTCGGCACCGCCTCGCCGCCGAAGTCTGATGTCCGGGCGTAGATGTCCCCCGCCGACGCCACCGACCACCCGGTCGCCGTCGTCCGCAGGTCCTCCACGGGCATGCCGCACTCCAACCCCGCACCGAGGTCCCGGATCCACGACGGTTGGTACCCGTCCTCGATCACGCTCGTCGCGGCCGGCCCGCTCGGCGCGGGGTCCGGCGCCTGGGTCGGGTTCGCCGAACCGTCCGGCGTCGAGACCCGGGTCGGGTCCCCCGGCAGCACCGGCTCCGACGTGTTCCACACGGGCGACTGCGTCACGCCGAACGCGAGCACTCCCGCCACCACCAGGCTGGCACCGGCGAGGCTGCCGACCTTGACGGCCCGGCGGCGTCGTACGCGGTCACGCACCACTCCGAACGAGACATGCAGGTCGTCCGCCTCCCCACCGGGCATCGCGTCGGCCGCCCCCCGGAGCGCGCCGCTCAGGAAGTCGTTGTTCAGGTCGTCGTGGCTCATCGGGCGGCCCTCCCCTCGGCAGGTCGGAAGTCATCGGGGCGCAGGATCTCCTGCAGGTTCCTGGTCGCGTCGGACAGGTACCGCTTGACGGTGCCCTGGGCGGTGCCCAGCGCCTCGGCGATCTGCGGCACCGTCATGTCCTCGAAGTAGCGCAGCACCACGCAGGCGCGCTCGCGGGCCCCGAGCCGGGCGAGCGCGCTCATCACGTCGGCCTTCGCCGTGGCCGCCTGGTCCGCACCGCGGGTGCTGGGGTCGTCGGCCAGCAGGTGCTTGATCCCGGCCCAGCGCTGCCGCTTGCGGTAGCCGTCCAGGTAGATGGTGAGGATCGCGCGCCGCACGTACCCCTCCACGTTGGTGAACGGGGAGTCCAGGTCGTGCGCCCGGCTGCCGGCCGCCACGCCCACCGCGCCGCCGCGGCCGGGGCGGCGCAGCCGCGAGTACACCTTCACCAGGGCGTCCTGGACCAGGTCCTCGGCGAGCGCGCGGTCGCCGGAGAGCATGTAGGCGTAGCGGACCAGGGCGCCGCCCCGGTTTCGCATGAGCTCATCGAGCTCGCCTTCCCATGCCGCCATACCCACCCCCCGCGTGCGTGTGTGCTGTCATCGTCTCCACACACCCCGTGACGCGCAGGTCGGGGATTTCGTTGGTCACTCCCCGACGACGTAGTCGGCGTAGGCCTCCACCGCGAGGAACTGCCGCTCACCGTCCGAGCCGGGATCCAGCTCGGTCACCGCGTACAGGGTGTACGGCCCGTCGGGCAGGCCGGCACCGGGATCGGTGAGACAGGTCAGGTCGGGCTCGACCGGCACGACGACCGAGGTCTCGCCGTGCGCGCCGACGCGGAGCCGTTCCTCCGGTGCGGACCAGACGTCCTGCCCGACGCCGACCACCCGCCCCGCGCTCAACCAGACCAGCGTGACCGGTGTGCGCGTGGTGTCGACGGTCTCGCCCTCGGTCTCGGTGAACGTGACCGTCAGCTCGGACGGTGCGAGGGAGTCGCCGACCGCCTCCGCCGACATCTCCACGTCGTCCCGCACCCAGGACACGCGCGGCCCGGCCGGGATCGCCGACGCGTGGGCGCCGCACTCCAGGTCGGTGCCCGCCAGCCAGCCGGGCTGGTAGCCGTCGCGGATGTCCACGGTCAGCGGCTCCTCGGCCGGCACGTCGAGCTCCGGGACCTCCATCCTGACAGGCTCGCTGACGGCCATCCCGCTCGTGCCGTCGGGGTCGCTCCACGGCATGACCGCGTAGACGTCGTAGGTGCCGGCCGGACGCGCGTCGAGGAAGGTCTCCGCGATGGTGCCGACCGTCCAGTCGCCGCACGCCGTGGCCGCGGAGGCCTCGGCGAGGGCGTTTGCCGACCCACCGGCGTCGGGCAGCACGTACCCGCCCTCGTGCCAGCCGGCCCCGAGGTCGACCACCTGGCCGTCCTGCGCGAAGACCAGCATGGGGTAGCCGCCGTCGAGCGCAGGGCCCTCGGTGTCGGTCCGGGTGATCCGGACCGGCGCGGTCAGGCCGTACTCGCCGGTCTCCAGGCCCCCGGTCAGCTCCAGCACCACCGTGTCGGACGTCGACGTCAGCTCCGTCACCTCCATGCCGCACCGGTACCCGGGGCCGTGCTCGGTCCACTGGCTCGGCGCCCACCCGCCGACGGCCGCGGTCGACGTGTCCGGGCTCTTCGCCGGGAGCACGGGCTCCGACAGGAACCGTGCCGGCCCCCAGAGCGCCGCGACCGCCAGGAGTCCCGCCAGCACCGTCGCGGCACCACCGAGCGCACCCACCTTGACCGCACGACGCCGCCGCACCGCCCCCGCCACGGCGCCGAGCCGCTCGTCCAGGGCCGTGTCCATCTCGGGCACCGGCAGCTCCGCGAGCGACCCGCGCAGCACCTCCATCGCGTTCGACAGGTGCCGCTTGATGGTGCCGGGGCTCGTGCCGAGGGTCTGCGCGATCTGCGGCACCGTCATGTCCTCGAAGAACCGCAGCACCACCGACTCCCGCTGTCGGGGCGACAGCCGGGCGAGCGCCACCCCGACGTCGACCCGCGCCGTCGCGACGCGGTCGGCCGCGGGTGCTCGCTCCTCGTCGGCGAGCAGGTGCTTGATGCCGGTCCAGCTCGTGCTCCGGCGGTAGCCGTCCAGATAGATGGTCAGCATGGTGCGCCGCACGTAGGCCTCCGCGTTCGTGAGCCGGGGCTGGTCCTGGTCCAGGTCGACGACCTGCCCGCCGCCGGCCAGCTCCCGTGGCCGCCGCAGTCGCGAGAAGACCTTCACCAGTGCGTCCTGCACCAGGTCCTCGGCCTGTGCGCGGTCCCGCGTCAGCGAGTACGCGTAACCCACCAGTGCGCGGCTCCGCCGTGCCATGAGCTCCTCGAGCTCGCTCTCCCACTGCGCCATCGGTGACGCCCCCTCTCCGTCCTCATCCTTCCTGACGGGCGGGGAGGCGAGAACGATGATGCTCCGCCCGTGACCGGTCACCGGACGTCTGGACGGCTGACGCCCAGCACCGTGACGAACTGCGCTCGCCACGAGCGGAGGGCGCGGACCGTTGAGCCGGACGCCGGGAGGGTCAGCGTGTGCGGCGGACCGCCAGCAGGACGGTGGTGTGGCGCACGGTGAACGCGCCGCCGGTCACGGCCTCGTCGTGCTCCAGGGCGGACCGCACGCCGTCCAGGACGGCCTGCTGCACGTGGGCGGGCAGCAGGCCGAACCCGCCCGACGTCGGGACCTGGTCGAGCCACTCCTCGACGGTGTACCGGCGTTCCCAGACGTGCCGCCACCGCTGGGGCCGGCCGAACCCGCCCGCCTCGGACAGGCCCGCCTCGGCGCGATCGAGCATCGCCTCGTAGCCGTCCGCCGCCATGATCCCCGGGGCGTACATACCCGCTCCCGGGGTCCCCGCCATCTCGCGGGAGTACAGGGCGTGCAGCGCCGTGCGGAGCGTGGGCGGCAGGTCGGCCGCGTGCCAGAACAGCGCGAGCACGCCCTGGTCGCGCAGCACGCCGGCGGCCTGGGCGGCGCCCGCGACGGGGTCCACCCAGTGCCAGGTCATGCCGGAGACGACGGCGTCGAACCGGCGTCCGGCCGGGTCCCAGTCCTCGAACCGCGCCACCTCGACGTCCAGGCCGTGCCCCCGCGCGACGGCCGCCATGCGTTCGTCGGCCTCGACGCCGAGCACCTCGGCGCCCGCCGCGCGGAACGGCAGGGTGGACAGGCCGGTGCCCATGCCGACGTCGAGCAGGCGGACGGGCGCGGGCGGGCCGTCGCCTCCGGTCGATCCGGCCGCGACATCTGCTCGGGCGGGCCCGAGCGCGTCGCCCAGCCGGTTGTCGCCGGCGAGGTAGCCGAGAACGGCGTCCGCGACCGCGCGCGGCGTGACGGGACGCGAGCGGTCGTACCGGTCGGCATCGGCGCCGAACCCTTCGGCCGCGCCACGGTGCAGGTGGGAGCCGCGAACGCCGTCGGGTACGTTGGAAGTGGGCATGCGCCCACGCTAGTGGGCGAATGCCCACTCATGCAACACTGCCACAGCCCTACCCGACAGGAGAGAAGCCACCCATGCCCACCGGAGTAGCCCTCCAGGACCCGCGCGCCCAGCTCGTGGCCGCCGCCGAACGGCTGCTCACGACCGGCGGTGCCGCGGCGCTGACCAGCCGCGCCGTGACCGACGAGGCCGGCGTCGCCAAGGGTGTGCTGCACCGCCACTTCGCGGACTTCGACGACTTTCTCGCCGCGCTCGTGCGCGCCCGCATCCAGCAGGCCGACGACGCCGGCGAGCACCTCGTCGCCACCGCAGGCTCCGGCACGGTCGTCGGCAACGTGTCCGCGTACCTGACCGTGACGCTCGACCCCGTCGCGCTCGCCGTGGTGGCACTCGTCACCGCGCGCGACGAGCTGCGCCGCCGGCTGCGCGAGACCACACCCCAAGGGCTGCCGCTGCTCGTGGAGATCACCGCGGCGCTGGCGACCTATCTGACCGCCGAGCAGTCGTCCGGCCGCGTGGCGCCCGCCGCCGAACCTCGTTACCTCGCGATGACCGTGGTGGGCACCGGGCACCTGATGTTCGCCGGTGAGCTGGGCGCCCGGCCGGACGATGCCGCCGTCCGCGAGGTGGTCGAGTCGGTGCTGGTGGGCGCGCTCCGCTAGACGGCAGTCAGCGCCGGTGGCCGCTCAGGCCAGCTCGATGCGGTAGCCCCGCTTCACCACCGTGCGGATGAGGTCGCGGCGGCCCGCCGCCTCGCGCAGCCGCGCGATCGCGACCTCGGCGGCGTGCGTGTCCTGGGAGTCTCCCGGCAGGGCGGCCAGGACTTCCTCGCGCGAGACGACGTCGCCCTGCGCGGCGGCGAGCAGCCGGAGCACGGCCACGCCGGTCGGCGACAGGGGCAGCACCTGACCGTCGAGCACGGCGACGCGGGCACGGATCACCAGCGAGCCGGCGACGGTGCTCAGCGCGACGGACTCGATGTGCTCGTAGTGCCCCACCACGGCCCGCACGAGCGCGCCGAGCCGTCCGCGCTCGGGCTGCAGCGGCACGATCCCGCGGTGCTCCAGCGGCTTCGCCGTCACCGGCCCGACGGCGGCGGCGATAGTGCCGCCGTCCGTGAACCGGGCCCGCACCCGGTCCAGGACGCCCTCGTCCTCGACGGCGCTGATCCAGGCCTCGGCCCCGGGGGCGGAGGTGAAGACCACGGCGTCGATCTCGCCGTCGGCCACGGCGTGCGCCGAGTCGCGCACGACCGCGGGGTCGGGTGCGGGGCCCCACCGGTAGACGACCAGGCTCGCGACCTGCGCACCGGCCTTCTCGAACACCTCGTCCAGCCCGTCGGCGCCGGCCCCGTGGTGCTGGATGGCGATGCGCAGGCCCTGCACGCCCTCGCTGAGCAGCACCTCCGCGACCTCGGCGGACGTCTCGGACTCGGCCACCCAGTCCGCCTGGAGCCCGGCGGCCTGGATGGCGCCGCGGGCCTTGGGCCCGCGCGCGACGATGCGGGTGCCCGCCAGCAGGGCGAGGAGCGGTTCGGCCAGGCCGTGCGCGTCGGCGGCCTCGATCCAGGCGCGGAACCCGATCCCGGTGGTGACCACGACGACGTCGGGCGGCGCGGCCACGATGGCCCGCGTGGCCGCGATCAGCGTCTCGTCGTCGACGTGCGGGATCATGCTGAGCGCGGGGGCGTGGCGGATGGTGGCGCCGCGGCGCTCCAGGGCGGCCGCGAGCTCGCCGGCGCGTCGTTCGGCGGTGACGAGGACGGTGGCACCGGCCATGACCTGGCCCAGCGCCGGGCGCGTCGCCCGGGCGTGCGCGGGCGCTGCGAGATCAGACACCGGCACCTGCCAGACGTCGCTCACTCGTACCCTCCAGAAGCCCAGCCGCGGCCACGTGGCCGATGACCACGACCGCGGGGGACCGCACACCCCGGGCCGCCGCCACGGCGGCCGCCTCGTCGAGACGGGCCCGGGTGACGCGCTGCTCCGGAGTGGAGCCGTTCTCCACGATCGCCACGGGAGTTCCGGGATCGGCGCCTGCGGCCAGGGACTGCGCCACGATCGCGCCGAGGGACCGCACCCCCATCAGTACGACAAGCGTAGCCGTGCCGCCGGTCACGCAGGAGAGGGCGGCGGCGTCGAGCGGCCCCGACGGGTCCGGGTCCGCGGCCGCGGCGCAGTGGCCCGAGACCACGTGGAAGCCCGTGGTGACGCCCCGGTGGGTCAGCGGGATGCCGGCCAGCCCCGGCACGGCGACGGCGGACGTGATGCCCGGGACCACCTCGACCGGCACGCCCGCCGCCACGCAGGCGAGCACCTCCTCGCCGCCCCGGCCGAGCACGAACGGGTCGCCGCCCTTGAGCCGCACCACGTGCGCGCCCGCGAGCGCATGCTCCACGAGCAGCTCGTTGATGCGCTCCTGCGGCACGGGGTGCCGGCCCGGCTCCTTGCCGACGTCGACCACACGCACGTGCGGCGGCAGCTCGGCGAGGATCTCGACGGGACCGAGCCGGTCCGCCACGACGACGTCGGCCGCCTGCAACGCCCGCCACGCCCGCACGGTCAGCAGGTCGACCGCCCCGGGGCCACCCCCGACGAGCGTCACCCTCCCGATCGTTGAGTGCTGGCTTCTCGCCCCTGCAGCGGCCTCTGAGAGGGCGAGGATCCCGCACTCGACGGAGTCGGATGTCATGGCAGACCTACGTGGATCACGTCCTCGCGGACCTCGACCGGGTAGGTGAGCAGGTCCGGCGGGAGGTCGTCCTTCGGGGCCTTGTCCGCCAGGACCAGGCACGTGCCCGTGACCAGGGAGAAGACCTGCTTGTAGACCGGGGCCGCCACCGTGGGCTCGCCCGCGCGCGTACCGACGATCCCCCGTGACATGACGTTCGCGGCCGAGAACGGGTCCAGGTTCTGCACCGCGTAGACGCGCCCGGCGTGGACCCCGTACGCCGGGTCCTCGGGCAGGCGGAACAGGGCCACCTGGACGTCCCCGAACAGCGCCGCCGCACCACGCTCGGGGAACAGGTCGCCGAGCAGGCAGACCCGCTCCCACCGCACCACGCCCGGGCGGTCGGACCGCCCGGCCACCCCGGTGACCCGGGCGTCCGACACGTCGTTGACGGTCATGCGCGCACCTCCAGCTTCGGGCCCGCGATGACGACGCCCGCGGCACGCTCGGCCGACGTCGCCGGACGGCGCTGGCCGCGCTCGGTGACGTAGGCGAGCGACGGGTCGGCGTCCTTCGGGGCGTTGACGAACGACGAGAACCGGCGCAGCTTCTCCGGGTCCTCCAGCACGGCCTTCCACTCGTCCTCGTAGTTCTCGACGTGGCGGGCCATCGCGGCGTCCAGGTCGGCGCAGATGCCGAGCGAGTCCTCCATGATCACCTCGCGCACGCCGTCCAGGCCGCCGTCGACCTCCTCGATCCACGGCGCGGTGCGCTGCAGCCGGTCGGCGGTGCGCACGTAGTACATGAGGAACCGGTCGATGGTCCGCAGGAGCTCCTCGGACGTGAGGTCCTCGGCGAGCAGCCTGGCGTGCCGCGGCGTCTGGCCGCCGTTGCCGCCCACGTACACGTTCCAGCCCTTGTCGGTGGCGATGACGCCCACGTCCTTGCCGCGGGCCTCCGCGCACTCGCGGGCGCAGCCGGACACGCCCATCTTGAGCTTGTGCGGCGAACGCAGGCCGCGGTAGCGCAGCTCCAGCTCGACGGCCATGCCCACGGAGTCCTGCACGCCGTACCGGCACCACGTGGACCCGACGCACGACTTCACGGTGCGCAGCGACTTGCCGTAGGCGTGCCCGGACTCGAACCCGGCGTCGACCAGGCGGCGCCAGATGTCGGGGAGCTGCTCCACGCGGGCGCCGAACATGTCGATGCGCTGGCCTCCCGTGATCTTCGTGTAGAGGCCGAAGTCGCGCGCGACCTCGCCCACCACGATGAGCCCCTCGGGCGTGACCTCGCCGCCCGGCATGCGGGGCACCACGGAGTACGTGCCGTCCTTCTGCAGGTTGGCCAGCATGTGGTCGTTGGTGTCCTGGAGCGTGGACTGCTCGCCGGCGAGGATGTGCCCGTTGCCGAGCGACGCCAGGATCGAGGCGACCACGGGCTTGCAGATGTCGCAGCCGCGGCCCTTGGCGGCGCCGTCCGGACCGCTCCCGAACCGCTCCACGATGTCGCTGTACGAGTGCAGGTCCGCGACCCGGACGGCGTCGAAGAGCTGGGCGCGGGACATCTCGAAGTGCTCGCACAGGGCCGTGCTGACCTCGATGCCGGCCCGCTCCAGCTCGGTGTCCACGAGCTTCTTGACCAGCGGCAGGCAGGCGCCGCAGGTGGTGCCGGCGCGGGTGCAGGCCTTCACGCCCGGCACGTCGGTGCACTGGTGCTCGGTGACGGCACCGCGGATGGTGCCTGCCGACACGCTGTTGCAGGAGCACACGTTGGCGTCGTCGGGCAGCTCCAGGCCCGGGGCGCCCCCGCCGCCCTCCGGCAGGAGGAACGCGCTCGGGTCGTCACCGGGCAGCTCCGCGCCGAGCATCGGGCGCAGGCTGGCGTACGGCGCGGCGTCGCCCACGAACACGCCGCCCAGCAGGGTGCGCGCGTCGTCGGACAGGACGAGCTTCTTGTAGACGCCGGCCACCGGGTCTGCCCAGACCACCTCGACGGCGTCCTCGGTGCGGGCGTGCGCGTCGCCGAAGGAGGCGACGTCCACCCCGGACAGCTTGAGCTTGGTCGCGGTGTCCGCACCCGGGAACTCCGCCTGACCGCCGAGCAGCCGGTCCACGACCACCTCGGCCATCGTGTTGCCGGGCGCCACGAGGCCGATGCACCGCCCCTCGATGCAGGCCACCTCGCCCACGGCCCACACGTGCGGGTCCTCGGTGCGGCACGACAGGTCCACGACGGCGCCGCCGCGCTCGCCGATCTCCAGCCCGGCGGCCCGGGCGAGCTCGTCGCGGGGCCGCACGCCGGTCGCCACGACGACGACGTCGACGTCGAGCCGGCCGCCGTCCGCGAAGTCGAGCCGGCCCACGTGGCCGGTGCGGCGGTGCGGCCGCATCTGGCTGGTCGCGGTCTCGGCGCGGACGCCGATGCCCTTGCCGTTGATCAGACGCTTGAGCGCCTGGCCGCCGCCCAGATCCACCTGGACGCCCATCAGGTGCGTACCGAACTCGATCACGGTGGCCTGGGCGTCCAGCGCGGTCAGGGCGCCGGCCGCCTCCAGGCCGAGCAGGCCGCCGCCGATGACTGCGCCGCGCACCGGCTTGCCCGCCGGGTGGCTGCGGCGCTTCTCCTCGACCCAGCCGCGCAGAGCCGCGACGTCGTCGATGGTGCGGTAGACGAAGACGCCGGGCAGGTCGTTGCCGGGGATGGGCGGCATGGCGGCGCTGGAGCCGGTGGCGAGGACCAGCTCGTCGTACGGGTGCACGTGACCGAGGCGGTCCGTGACGGTGCGTGCCTCTCGGTCGATCGACTCGATCTTCCGATCGGTGTACAGGGTGACCAGCGGGTCGGCCCACAGGGCCGGGTCACCCAGGGCGATGCCGTCGGGGCCCTCGTCGAACCAGCGGGTCAGACCCACCCGGTCGTAGGGCGCGCGGGGTTCCTCCGCGAAGACGGTGACACGGTAGCGACCGGCGTCGTCCCGGGCGCGCAGCGCCTCGACGAGCCGCTGAGCGACCATGCCGCCGCCGATCACGACGAGGTGCTGAGGGGTGCCGGAGTTGACCATGTCTTGACCGTAGGTCGCGGGTTTTTCGCGCTGGTGCGCCGGTGGTTACCCGGGCCGAACATCTTCCTCACAGGGCTGGTGGCGGCCCGGTGAGCGGGGCGGTCGTAGCGCGGCGAGCGCGGGTCTGGTTGCGGTATGCGGGCTCGAAGCGCCACCAGGTCCGCGCTCACCCGTCGGGCAGGCCGCTAGCGTGGGCGGCGTGGACATCCGGACCGTGTCGAATCCCCTGGTGCGGGCGGGCGGACGCTGGCTGCACCGGGTCAACCAGCGGCACCCCTGGAGCCACAACGACCACTTCCACGGCTGGATCCTGCGGCGGCTCCCGGCCCGGCGACGGCGCGCGCTCGACGTCGGCTGCGGCAAGGGGCTCCTGCTGAGCCGGCTGCGCGGCCGGTTCGGCGAGGTGCTGGGGGTCGACGCCGACGCCGCGATGGCCGCCGTCGCCGCGAACCGGTTCGCCGGCGACCCGTCGGTGACCGTGCGGCACGCCCGGTTCGAGGAGGTCGGCGGCAGGTTCGACGTGATCACCATGGTCGCTGTGCTGCACCACCTGCCGCTGGAGCCCGCGCTCCGGCACGCCGCCGAGCTGCTCGCGCCCGGCGGCCGGCTGCTCGTCGTCGGCCTCGCCCGCGCCGACACCCTGGCCGACCTGGCCTGGGACGTTCCGTCGTCGCTGCTGAACCCCCTGGTCGGGCTGATCCGGCATCCGCGGCCGGTCCGGGGACCTGCGGACGACGGCGGCCCGGCCGACCGGGCCGGCGACGCACCGGCCGACTGTGCACCGACCGGCTGTGCACCGACCGGCGGCGCACCGACCGGCGGCGCACCGACCGGCTCTGCACCGGCCGGCGGCACCGACGGTGATCCGCCGATGCCCGTCCGCGACGCCGAGGCGACGTTCGCGGAGATCTCCCGGGCCGCCCGCGAGATCCTGCCCGGCGCTCGCCTGCGCCGCCGTCTCTTCTTCCGCCACACGCTGGAGTGGACGCGCCCAGCATGAAAGTGCGCTTCTACCCAGTCATCCCGCCCGGACGGAGCTCGATCCCGGGCGAGATGACTGGGTAGAAGCGCACCTCGCACGGCTACGCCGGTTCCGGGACGGACCGTTCCGGTGCCCGGAGCCAGTCGACCAGCCCGCACACGGCGTCCTTGCACGAGCCGCAGCCCGTCGTCGCGCGGGTCTCGCGGGTGACGTCCTCCACGGTGTGCGCGCCCGCCGCGCACGCGGAGCCGATGTCCCCCTTGGTCACGCCGTTGCACCGGCACACCACGGCGTCGTCGGGCATGTGCTCGGGGGACGACGCCGGGGCCGCCGCGGCCATCACGGGCGTCAGCAGCAGGAACGCCGGGTCCTGCGGCACGGGCGTGCGCCGCGTGTAGGCAGCCGTGAGGTCGGCGGCCACCCGCGGGTCGCCCACGCACGTGGCGCCCACGAGCACGCCGTCCGCCACCACCACCTCGACGTACCGCCCGGCGCGCGGGTCGGCCAGGCGCACCGCACGCTGTGCGCCGCCGTCGGGCCGCACCGGCCCGCAGACCCCCATCGTGGTGACGCTGAGCGGGCCACCCTTGACCTTGACCACGTCGGTGCCACGCGTGTCGATCCCGCGCTCCGACTGCGCACGCGTGGTGGCGCCGCTGGTCAGCAGGGCACCGAGCCGCACCGCCATGCTGGGCTGCGCGTCGTCGCGCGGGACACGCAGGTGCGGCCCGGCCGACCGGCCGAGCACGACCGCGGCCGGCTCGACGACGGGTTCCACCAGCGACACCAGCTTCTCCGCCAGCCGCCGGGCCTGGTCCCACCCCTCGGCGACGAGCCCGCGCGACCCGCCCGGCGGCTGCGCGCAGTCGCCGATCGCGTGCACCCGTGGGTCGTCGGGGCTGGTCAGGTCGTGACCCACCACGACGCCCCGGTCGGTCGACAGCCCGGCCGCAGCGGCGAGCCCGGTCTCCGGCACGGTGCCGATCGAGAACACCACGAGCCGCGCGGCGACCACCTCCTCGTGCGGTTCCGCCCCCGGATCGTCCGGCCCGGCGCCGGTCCGTCTCCGCACCCGGACGCCGACGGCGCGGCCGCCCGCCACGAGCACCTCGCTGGACAGCCGGTCCGGCAGCACGGTCACGCCCTGCGCCTCCAGCCCCGCGCGGACCACGTCCGCCGCCTCGGGGTCGAGCTGCCGCTCCATCAGGGAGCCCGTGTGGTGCACGAGGGTCACGTTCAGCCCTCGCCCCGCCAGCCCGACGGCGGCCTCCAGCCCCAGCACGCCCCCGCCCACCACGACGGCGCGGGGTGCGTTGACCGTAGCTGCCACGATCTCGCGCGCGTCGTCGAGGGTGCGCAGGGCGTGCACGCCCGCGGGCAGGCCGCCGTCGGCGCCGCGCAGGCCCGGGATGGGCGGGATGCGGGCCGCGGCACCGGTCGCGAGCACCAGGTGGTCGTACGGGTGCGAGGCCCCGTCGTCGGCGGTGACCACCCGCGACGCCCGGTCCACCGACACGGCGGACACGCCCCGGCGCACGGTGACGCGGGCGCCGTCGGGCAGGGGCATCGTGATGGCGGCGACGTCGGTGCGTCCGGCCACGACGTCGCTGAGCAGCACGCGGTTGTAGGGCTCGTACGGCTCGCTGCCGAGCACGGTCACGTCGAACGCCTCGGGCTCGCGGCGCAGCAGCTCGTCGACGAGCCGTGACCCGACCATCCCGAAGCCGACCACGACCACCTTCACGGGGACACGCAGGTTCATGTCGACAGCTCCTTCTCGCTGGGGCGCGGGCGGGCTTGCTCGGACACGGTCCGCTCGGGGACCGGCTCCGCCTCGGCCTGGTCGCTCGACGGCACGGCCGCGACGTCGACCGCGCAGACCTTGAACTCGGGCATCCCGGAGATCGGGTCGGTGGCGTCCGTCGTCACCTGGTTGACCGAGCCGATGCCGCTCCAGTGGAACGGCATGAAGACCGTGTCGGGGCGCACGGCGTCGGTCCAGCGGGCGGTCGCCTCGACCCGGCCGCGCGCGCTGGTGAGGCGCACGCGGGCGCCGTCGGGCAGGCCGAGCCGGAAGCCGAGCACCGGGTGCAGCTCGACGTACGGCTCCGCGACCAGACGCTCCAGCTCCGCGACGCGGTGCGTCTGCGCACCTGACTGGTAGTGCTGCAGCACCCGCCCGGTGACCAGGTAGAACGGGGCGCCGGGCCGCACCTCGTCGCTCGGGCCCACATGGTCGACGGCGACCATGCGCGCCCGGCCGTCGGGCGTCGCGAACCGGTCGAGGAACAGGCGGGGCGTACCCGGGTGCTCGTGCGTGCCAGAGGCGCCGGCCGGATAGGCCGGGACCGCGACACCGCCGGGCCCGGCCCGGCCCGGTACCTCGGCAGGGCCGGCCGGGACCGGCCAGAACAGGCCCGGCCCGCCCGACGCCTCGTCCGCGTCGAGGCGGGCGTGGGACAGGCCCGAGTAGTCCGCCGGACCGCCCGCGGAGGCCCGGGCGAGCTCGTCGAACACCACGGCGGGATCGGTCGGGAAGGCCGGCGTCGCGGGGCCGCCGAGGCGCCGCGCCAGCTCCGCGAGGATCCACAGCTCGGACCGGGCCTCGCCGGGCGGCCGCACGACGGCCCGCCGGCGGATGACCCGGCCCTCCAGCGACGTCATGGTGCCCTCCTCCTCGGCCCACTGGGTCACGGGGAGCACGACGTCGGCCAGGAGCGCCGTCTCGCTCGGCACGAAGTCGCACACCACGAGCAGGTCGAGGCTCTTGAGCCGCTCGATGACGCCGCCCGCGTTCGGCGCGCTCACCACGACGTTGGACCCGTGCACCAGCAGTGCCCGCGGTCCGCCCGGCGTGCCCAGGGAACGCAGGAGCCGTACCGCCGGGACCCCGGCGCCGGGCAGCGTCTCCGGGTCCACGCCCCAGACGGCGGCGACGTGCGCACGGGCTGCCGGGTCGTCGATCTTGCGGTAGCCGGGGAGCTGGTCCGCCTTCTGCCCGTGCTCCCGGCCGCCCTGCCCGTTGCCCTGCCCGGTGATCGCGCCGTACCCGGAGCCGACCCGGCCGGGCAGCCCCAGCGCGAGGGCGAGGTTGATCGCCGCGGTGACGGTGGCCGTGCCCTGCGTGGACTGCTCGACACCGCGGCCGGTCAGCACGTACGCCCCGGAGCCGCCGTGCACCGGTGCGGCCGCGGCCAGCAGCCGGGCCACGCGGCGCAGCTCGGTCGCGGGCACGCCCGAGACGGACTCGACCCGTTCCGGCCACCAGCCGGCCACGGACCGGGCGACGTCGTCGAACCCGGTGGTGCGCTCGGCGAGGTAGGCCCGGTCGGCGAGCCCCTCGGCCAGCACCACGTGCAGCAGCCCGAGCAGTACCGCGAGGTCCGTGCCGGGCACGGGTGCCAGGTGCACACCCTGGGCAGGCTGCTCCGACGCCGGGTCGTCCGCGAGCCGGGCCGTCGCGGACCGCCGCGGGTCGACGACGACGAGCCCGCCCGCGGCGCGCGCGCCGGCGAGGTGCTGCACGGCCGGAGGCATGGTCTCGGCGAGGTTCGACCCGAGGAGCAGCACGGCCTGGGCCCCACCGAGGTCGGCCAGCGGGAACGGCAGCCCCCGGTCGACGCCGAACGACCGGTTCATGCCGGCGGCCGCCGACGCCATGCAGAAGCGGCCGTTGTAGTCGATGTTGGGGGTGTGCAGCACGGTCCGCGCGAACTTGCCGAGCGCGTACGCCTTCTCGTTGGTCAGCCCGCCCCCGCCGAACACGGCCACCGACTGCGGCCCGTGCTCGGCCCGGAGCTGCGCCAGGCGGTCCGCCACCAGGTCGAGGGCGGCCGCCCAGGGGACGGGCACCAGCGGATCGCCCGAGTCCCCTGGCTCGCCGCGGGAAGCTGCCGGGTCGATCCCCTGGACCGAGCCGGCCAGCAGCGAGCGGCGGACGAGCGGCGTGACGATGCGGTCGGTCGCCCCCAGGACCGCCGCCGACGTCCAGCCCTTCTGGCAGAGCCCGCCCCGGTTCGTCGGGAAGTCGCGCGGCCGTACCTCGGGCGCCGCGCCCGCCGCACCCGCAGGTGCGTCGGGCGCGGCTGCACCTGTGCCGGCCCCAGCCGGGCGCGGCGTCAGCGACATCCCGCACTGGAGCGCGCAGTACGGGCAGTGCGAGTCGACACCGGCCGGGGTCCCGGCCACGGGAGCGGCGAGCACCGTCAGACCCGCGCCTCGGCCATGGCGCCCCGCCCGTAGACGAACCAGCAGACGAAGGCCATGACGGCGTACACGCCGACGAACAGCCACAGCGCGGGCACGAGCGACCCGGTCACCGTGGTGGAGAGCGCGAACCCGCGCGGGATGAGGAACCCGCCGAACGCGCCGATGGCCCCGGCGATGCCGATGCACCCGGCGGCGGCCTTTGCCGTGGCGCCGCTCACCCGGAAGACCGCGGGGATCATCCGGTAGACGGAGCCGTTGCCCACGCCCGTGGCCACGAACAGGCCGAGGAACGAGCCGAAGAACACCGGGAAGCTGCCGGCCCCGAGGGCCCAGATCGCCCCCATGGCGCCGAGGGCCATGACGGCGAAGGCGCCGATCGTGACGATCATGCCGCCCACCCGGTCGGCGATGATCCCGCCGAGCGGCCGCGCGACCGATCCCACGAGCGCACCCAGGAACGCGAGCGGCAGGGCCACCTGCGGGAACTCGCTGGCCAGCAGCGTCGGGAAGGCACCCGCGTAGCCGATGAACGAACCGAAGGTGCCGATGTAGATGAAGCTGATGATCCACGTGTGCTTGTCGTGGACGGCCACGCCGAACGAGCGGGGGTCGGCCTTGGCGGTGGAGAGGTTGTCCATCCAGCGCCAGGCGAGGAACGCGGCGAGCAGGATGAACGGGATGAAGATCAGGCCCGCGCGGTCGAGCGCGACGCCGGCACCGGTCACGATGACGAGCGGCACCGCGAGCTGCACGGCCGCCGTGCCGATGTTGCCGCCGGCGGCGTTCCAGCCGAGGGCCGCACCCTTCTCCTTCTCGGGGAAGAAGAACGAGATGTTCGCCATCGACGAGGCGAAGTTGCCGCCGCCCAGTCCCGCGAGCGCCGCAGCCGCCAGCAGCAGCGGGAACGGCGTGGTCGGGTCGGAGACGGTGAGGATCAGCGCCCCGGTGGGCAGCAGCAGGAGCAGTGCCGAGACGATGGTCCAGTTGCGCCCGCCGAACACCGGCACGGCGAAGGTGTAGGGGATGCGGAGGGTCGCGCCGACGAGGCTCGGCACGGAGATGAGCCAGAACATCTGGTCGACCGTGAGGTCGAAGCCGGCGGCCGGCAGCTGCGGCACGACGATCGACCACAGGGCCCAGGCACCGAAGCCCAGGAACTCGGCGAAGATGGAGAGCACGAGGTTGCGGCGCGCGGTGCGGCGCCCGCCGTCCTCCCACAGGGTCTTGTCCTCGGGGTCCCAGTGGTCGATCCAACGTCCGGTGCGGCGCTGGATCATGGACCTGGGGGCGGTGTCGGCGGGGCCGGCGTGCTCGTCGGCGACCGTCTGCTCGTCGCGTGTGGTCGGAGTGGACACGGTGTCCTCCCTGCATGGGCGTATGCCCGACGACGCCGGGCGCACCCGGGCCGGCAGGGTGCCGCACCCGGGGCCGGCCCGACGTCGGACCGACGCTGAAGAAACTAGGGAGACGGTGTTTCATCGCCCGACAAAGAGCAGTTAATCGACCGTAAGGAAGAACGCACAGCGTGCCGGTGCCCGGTGTGAGGGCGCGTCGCTCGCCGTGGCCCGGTGCGGCTCCGCAGATCACCGGTGCGCCCGCCTGGCCTAGGGTCGGACCCATGGAGCAGCGGCTGCGCGGCGTCACGGAGCACATCGAGCGGGTGCTCGGCCTGGTCGTGCCGCTGCCGGCCCGGCCGGTCGACGTCGCCGACGCGCTCGGGGAGGTCGTCGCGGAGGACCTGTACGCCACGGTGTCCGTGCCGCCCTTCGACGGCGCCGCGATGGACGGCTACGCCGTGCGCCTGACGGACCTGCCGCCCGACGGTTCCCCGGTCACCCTCCGCGTGACCGGCGACGTCGCCGCCGGGCCGGGCGATCCGGACCCGGTGGGGCCGGGGCAGGCGGTGCGGATCATGACCGGCGCGCCGCTCCCGCCCGGGGCAGACGCCGTCGTCCCCGTGGAGCACACGTCCACCGGCCGGTTCGTCGCCGGGGCGCCCCGCACGGAGGATTCGGTCACGCTCACCCGCCGGCCCCGCCCGCACGTCCGGGCCGCCGGCGAGGACGTGCGGCGGGGCGAGCTCCTCGCCCGCGCCGGGACCGAGGTGACGGCGGCGCTCGTGGGTGCGCTGGCGGCGTCGGGCACGGTTCGCGTCCCTGCCCGACGGCGCCCCCTGGTCGCCGTGATCTCGACGGGGGCCGAGCTGGTGCCGGTCGGCTCGGTGCCCGGGCCCGGCCAGATCACCGACTCCAACGGGCCGATGCTCGCCGCCGCCGCGCGCGCGGCCGGCGCCGACGTGGTGCGGCTCGGGCCGGTCCCGGACGATCCGGCGGCGCTCCGCGCGGCACTCGACGAGGCGGTCGGCCAGGCGGTCGGCGGGGCGGTCGGGGCCGGAGCGGGCGGCGTCGGGCCGGACGCGGGCGGCGTCGGGCCGGACGCGGGCGGCGTCGGGCCGGACGGGGGCGGCGTCGGGCCGGACGGGGGCGGCGTCGGGCCGGACGCAGGTCCGCGGGAGCCCGGGCACCCCGCCGACCTGGTCGTGACCGCCGGGGGCGTGTCGGCGGGAGCTGCCGACGTCGTCAGGGAGGTCCTGGGGTCTGGCGCGTGGGGCGCGGACGCCACGGACGTCGACGTCGCCGCCGTCGCCATGTCCCCCGGCCGGCCGCAGGCTCTGGCGCGCTGGCGCGGGGTCCCGTGGCTCGCGCTGCCCGGCAACCCGGTCGGCGCGTACGCGTCGTTCGAGCTCTTCGTGCGGCCGGCCGTCGACCGCCTCCGAGGGCGCCCCGCGGAGGTCGGTCACTCTGCGTCGACAATGTCTACGCGGAGCAACCTGCCCTCCACGGCAGTACTCCCCGCGGCAGCGGACTGGCCGGGTTCGCCCGGCCGACTCCTCGTCGTCCCGGTCCGCGTGGTGCGACCGCCCGGGACCGCGTCGGCCGCGCTGCCCGGTCCGGCAGGGCACCTCACCTCGCCGCCGCCCGACGCGGGCGCGGACTCCACGCTCTTGGACGCCCCGGGCGTCGTGCCGCTCGGATCCCGCCACTCGCTGTCCGCCCTCGCCTGCGCCGACGGCCTGGCCCTGGTGCCGCCCGACGTCGAGAAGGTGCGCGCCGGGGACCCTGTCGAGGTGCTGATGCTGCGATGACCCGGCCGGCCGCCGGCGTCGCCGGGACACACGCTCTCGTGTACGACGCCGTGATCCTCGCCGGGGGCCGCGCCACCCGGCTGGACGGGGCGTCCAAGGCCGACCTCGTGGTCGACGGCGCGGCGCTCCTCGACCGCGCGCTCACCGCGAGCGCGGCGGCCCGCGAGGTCGTGGTGGTGGGTCCGCCGGAGCTGGCGGACGGGCTCGGGAAAGCACGGCCCGCTACACCCCGCCACGGGGCTGTGCCGGCGGTGCCGCCCGGGCCGATGCCGGCAGCCCGCCTGACACGTGAGGAACCGCCGTTCGGCGGACCCGTGGCAGGCCTGGCCGCAGGGTTGCGCGCCCTGCCGGCACCCGGCGCACCGTGGGTGCTGGTCCTCGCGGTGGACGTTCCCTACGCGGTGCACGCCGTGACTGCCCTGGAGCACGCCGTTTCACGTGAACCGGGCGACGGCGCCCACCTGGTCCGTGACGGGCGGGCCCAGTGGCTGGTGGGGCTGTACCGCCGGGCCGCCCTCGACGCCGCGCTGGACGGGACCGATGCGCACGGCGCCTCGATGCGACGGCTGGTCGGCGCGCTGCGCTGCACCGAGGTCACGGACCCGGCAGGCTGGAGCGACGACATCGACACCCCCGCCGACGCGGCCCGGCTGGGCGTCCGGCCGACCGCTGACGGCGCACCACCTGCGAAGGGACACGAGATGGCAGAGCTCGACAGCTGGGTAACGGCGCTGGAGAAGGAGCTCGGGCTCCCGCCCGGCACGGTCGACGTCGGCGCGGTGCTCGACCTGGCGCGCGACGCCGCGCACGCCGTCGCCCGGCCGGCCGCGCCGGTGACCACCTACGCCGTGGGCTACGCCGACGGGCTGGCGGCGGCGGGCAGCCTGGGAGCCACAGGCAGTGGCGGTCCGGACGCCGCGGAGAAGGCGAGCGACCTGGCGGGGCGCTGGACGGAGGGCTGACCAGGCCCCTGCGGTGACCGTGACTGTCGGTGGCTCCGCCTAGGGTGTGGTCCATGGCCCAGGACAGGCTCGAGTTCGCGGTGGTCCCGACGGCGATCGGGGAGTGCGCGCTCGTCTGGAACGAGCGTGGTGAGATCGTCGGCTCGGCCCTGCCGCACGGCGGCCCCGAGCAGGTCCGGCGTGCCGTGCACGGCTGGTACCCGAGCGCCGTCGAGGCCCCGCCGTCCCCGGTGGAGGGTGCGGCGGCCGCGCTCACCCGCCTGCTGGCCGACGGTGTCGGCACCCTGGCCGAGATACCCCTGGACATGAGCGCCGTCCCCGACTTCGACCGCCGGGTGTACGAGATCGTACGGGCCATACCGCCGGGCGAGACCCGCACGTACGGCGAGGTGGCGACCGAGCTGGGTGCGCCGGGGGCCGCCCAGGCCGTCGGGCAGGCGATGGGACGCAACCCGTTCCCGCCCATCGTGCCGTGCCACCGCGTGCTCGCCGCCGGGCGGCGTGTCGGCGGGTTCTCAGCCCGGGGCGGGCCGCGTACCAAGGTGCGGATGCTCGAGACGGAAGGCGTCTACCTGGAGCAGCCGACGCTCTTCGACCTGTGAGTGCGCACCTATCTCATATGTGAGTTAGAGTCGTCGCCGTGACTATCGCCAGCACCGAACGACCGCTGACCGGATCGATCCCCGCGGTAGACGCCGCGCAGGTAGGAGCCCTGGTCCGCAGCGCGCGCCAGCACCGTGGACTCACCCAGACCCAGCTCGCCGACCGCCTGAGCACGAGCCAGAGCGCGGTGCACCGTATCGAGCAGGGGGCGCAGAATCTCAGTCTTGAGATGATCGGCCGCATCAGCGCCGCCCTCGACTCCGAGCTCATCACCGTCGGCGCGCACCGCCGCACCCACCTGCAGATCGAGGGCGGGCACCAGCTCTCCGGCACGATCGCGGTGAACTCGTCCAAGAACGGCGCCGTCGCGCTGCTGTGCGCGTCGCTGCTGAACCACGGCCGCACCGTGCTGCGCAACGTGGCCCGGATCGTCGAGGTGGACCGCATCCTCGACGTGCTGCGCTCCATCGGCGTCAGCGCCACGTGGGCACCGAACGGCCGCGACCTCGAGATCGTCCGCCCCGAGTCCCTCGACCTGGCGTCCATCGACGTCGACGCCGCCGTGCGCACCCGGTCGATCATCATGTTCTTCGGCCCGCTCCTCGGCCGCGAGCCGAACTTCGAGCTGCCCTACGCGGGCGGCTGCGACCTGGGCACCCGTACCGTCGAGCCGCACATGATCGCCCTGCGCCCGTTCGGCCTCGACGTCGTCGCGACCGCCGGGCACTACCAGGCCACGGTCACCCCGGGCACCGGCGACCTGTCCATCGTGCTCACCGAGCGTGGCGACACCGTCACCGAGAACGCCCTGATGGCGGCGGCCGGCCGCGACGCCGTGACGACCATCCGCAACGCCAGCCCCAACTACATGGTCCAGGACCTCTGCTTCTACCTGGAGCTGCTGGGTGTCCGCATCGAGGGCATCGGCACCACCACCCTGCGCGTGCACGGACGCTCCCGGTTCGAGACGGACGTCGAGTACACCGTCTCGGAGGACCCGGTCGAGGCGATGAGCCTGCTGACCGCCGGCATCGTCACGGGGTCCGAGATCACCGTCACGCGGGTGCCGATCGAGTTCATGGAGATCGAGCTCGCCACCCTCGCCGAGATGGGGCAGCGGTACACCCTCAGCCCCGAGTACCTGTCGAACAACGGCCGCACCCGCCTCGTCGACGTCACGGTGCACCCGAGCGAGCTGCGCGCCCCGATCGACAAGATCCACGCGATGCCGTTCCCGGGCCTGAACATCGACAACCTGCCGTTCTTCGCCGTCATCGCGGCACGTGCGACGGGCACCACCCTCCTGCACGACTGGGTCTACGAGAACCGGGCCATCCACCTCACGGACCTGACCCGCCTCGGCGCCGACGTGCGCCTCATGGACCCGCACCGCCTGCAGATCACGGGCCCGACGCGCTGGCGCGGCGCCGAGGTGAGCTGCCCGCCCGCGCTCCGCCCGGCCGTGGTCATCCTGCTCGGCATGCTCGCCTCCACGGGCACGTCGGTGCTGCGCGACGTGGACATCATCGCCCGCGGCTACGAGCAGCTCGCCGAGCGGCTCATCGAGCTCGGGGCGCGGATCGAGACGTTCCGGGACTGAGCGGGCGCTGGTCCCCTGCAGGCCGGAGCACACCCTCGGGGTGCTCCGGCCTGCCTGTCAGGTGCCTCAGCGCACCACGCCGGTCAGTGCGGACACGGTCCGGGTCGTGTAGCCGGTCCGCGACCCCGTCACGACGACGGCGACCCGCTTGCCCCGCGCCGAGGCCGGCACCTTGAAGGACGAACCTGTCGCGCCTCTGACCACCACGCCGCCGACCTTCCACTGGTACCTCACGACGCTGGGCTGCGGCGTCCAGGTACCGCGCACGGCCTTGAGCGTGTAGCCGACCTTCGCCGTGCCCGTGATCTTCAGTGCCGGAACCACGAACGTGCCGGCCTTCACCGCGGCGGTCGCGGGACTCACCGCGGTCCGGGTGGCGTACCCGAACCTCGACCCGGTGACCGCCACCGTCACCTTCTTGCCCTTCGCGGAGGCGGGGACTTTCCAGGTGGCCGACGTCGCCCCCGCGACGGCTGCACCGTTGACCCGCCACTGGTAGCGCACGGTGGTCGGCGCCGGCGTCCACGTCTTCCGGTTCGCTGTCAGGATCCTGCCGACCTGCACGGTCCCGGAG
This sequence comes from Promicromonospora sp. MS192, assembly GCF_049532985.1. GTDB lineage: Bacteria > Actinomycetota > Actinomycetes > Actinomycetales > Cellulomonadaceae > Promicromonospora. The sequence continues at coordinate 4,510,159 of NZ_CP186693.1, forward strand.
ATCGACGGTGGCTGCGGGACGGAGAAGGTCAGCGGTCTGACCGTCACCGTCCGCTGCGTGCTCCACGCGGGCGCACCAGGGAAGGCCCGGTAGGTGAACGTGATCGTCCTGGTCCCCGCGCCCAGCGCCGAACCGTTGAGCCCCACCTGCTCGGTGCGCTCGTCGAAGACGGTGCTCCCGAGCACGGCTGAACCTGACGTGACGGTCAAAGTCCCGTACGGATTGGCTGCGTCTGCACTGAGCGTCACCGACGCTCTGGGCGTGCTGCCGAACGTGTATGACGTCGGGACGCTCACCGTGACCGCAGGGGGCGTGGGCGTGACGTCGACGCCGCCGGCATAGATCTGGTAGTCCGTCCGGCTGCGGTTGCCGGCGCGGTCCAGGGCGTCCACCGTCAGGGTGTTGAAACCCGCCCAGGGAGGTGCGACGTTGATGACCGTGTGCTCCGTGGCCGGAACCTCGGCAGGCGACCCGGATCCCATCGTGTAGCGGTAGGTCACGACGTCGTCCGACGCACTGGTGAGGAGGAACGACCCGGTCACGCCCGCCCCTCCACGCGCCACACTCTCCGGGTAGACGGCGGGCGCACCCACCAGCGGCGTGACCACGGGGGCCGACGGAGCCTCGAAGTCCATCGAGAAGGTGCACGAGGTGCTGGGCCCGACGAGTCCGCCGCTGTCGGTCCCGAAGACCGACCAGACGTACCGGACACCATTCTCCAGGACGTCGAACGGCACCTCGACAGCCTGCTGGTGGTCCGTCACGCGGTACCCGGCCCCTTCCCACACCACGATCTCGGAGGCGTCCGCGCGCGCCACGCGGAACGTGGACGTGACAGGGGCGGTGTCGTCGGGGTCGGTCGAACCACCCGACGGGTCCGGGTCCCGGAGCAGCGCGGAGAGGTACGGCGCGGACCGCAGCACACGACCGTCGGTGCAGGGCTGCGTCGCCCCCCGGACGCCTACCTGCAGGTCGGTCGGTGCCAGCGGCGCGCGGTTGAACCGGATCACCAGGGTGGCGGCGGGCTTGAACGAGGTCCAGCCACAGGTCATGCAGGTCTCGTCCGCGGCACGGACACCCACCGTCACGACGGAACGGTTCTCCTGCACGGCGCGGAGCGCGAGCTCCGTCGCGTCGAAGTCGTGGTAACCGGTGTAGGCAGGTGTCTGCTCGCACGCCGGCCAGTACACCGACATGCTCCCCGCGTAGCGGTCCGGGGTCCACGTAGCCGTGCTCGACCAGCCGGTGTCTGCCGAGATCCGCGGCACGTCGTACAGGTCCAGCCGGCTCGGCGTGCAGTTCACGTCGTCCAGCCATGCGACGTCGCTGGTGGCGATGAACTCTGCCGACGTGACGTCCTCCGGCTCCAGAGCCTGGAGCAGGTCGATACCGGCGAACTGCCAGACAAGGCGTTGCACGCCCGCCTCGTCGCAGCCCTCGCCGTACTCGGCGGGATCGCAGAAGCCGACCCACCGGGTACCCGTCCAGCCGTACCCGGGCGCCCCGGCCGAGCTGAGGGCCGTGCGGGCAGTTGCCGCTCTGGAGATCGAAGGGTCGGAGGCCGTCATCTCGACCCGCATCTGTCCGTCGGGCTCGACGAAGAGACGGGTGCCGCCGCCCGCGGTCGCTCCGTGCACCTCGACGTCGTCGTCGCAGGAGGCTGCGAGCAGCGCTGCTTCAGTCTCGTCCCAGACCGTGATGCCGCACTCGGCGGTAGGTGGGGGTTCAACGGCCGTCGCCGGCGCGACGAACGCCCCGAGCACCATCCCGGCTGCTGTCACGCCGGCGACCAGGGTGCTCCTCATCTGTCCTCCTGTGGTGTCCACGCTGCTGTCACGGCGCGAACCTACCTGCGGCGAATCGCATGTCTGAGCCGTTTCGCGGGTGAAGTCGCCCGGCTTGAACAGGTCCGTACCGTTCACCTCCGGCACCCTGGCGACGCCTTGGGAGAGGCGGTGCCCCAGGTGCGACACTGTCCACCGTGCCCGAGGTATCCACCCACCCCCTGCTCGACGTGCTGCTCGCCGGTGGTGCGCGCGCCGAGCGGATGACGGCGTCGCGCACGCTCCCGGCGCGCACCGCCGAGCACGCCGACTGGCCGGTCTGGGCGGACGCGACAGTGGTGCAGGGATACCGGAAGCTCGGGGTGGACCGCCCGTGGACGCACCAGGCGGTGGCCGCCGACCTCGTCCACCGGGGACGGCACACCGCGCTGGCGACCTCGACGGGGTCGGGCAAGTCGCTCGCGTTCTGGCTGCCCGCCCTGTCGGCGGTCCGGGTCGCGGCGGCCGCCGGCACCCTGGACCCGGGGAACATCGAGTCGGCGCGCGTGCGGCCCACCACCCTCTATCTGAGCCCGACCAAGGCGCTGGCCGCTGACCAGCTCAGCGCGCTGGAGCGGGTCCTCGACGCGGCGGGCACCCGCGACGTGCGAGTCGCGACGTGCGACGGCGACACCTCGCGCGAGGAACGCTCCTGGGTGCAGGACCACGCCGACGTCGTCCTCACCAACCCCGACTTCCTGCACTACGCCCTGCTCCCGAACCACCGACGCTGGTCCCGGCTGCTCAAGGGGCTGCGCTACGTGGTGGTCGACGAGGGCCACGCGTATCGCGGCGTCTTCGGCGCGCACGTGTCGCTGGTGCTGCGCCGCCTCGCGCGCCTCGCGGCGCGGTACGGGGAGGCCTCGCCCACGTTCGTCGTGGCCTCGGCCACGACGGCCGAACCCGCCGTCAGCGCAGCGCGCCTCATCGGCGTGACACCCGACGACGTCGCCGCCGTCACCGAGGACGCCTCGCCCTCGGGACGCCGCACCGTGGTGCTGTGGCAGCCGCCGGAGATCTCGGCGTGGCGGCCGCCCGCCGACCGGACCGGTACGGCGCCCGAGGGCCAGGCCCTGGACACGCCGGCTCCGATGCACCGTGCCGATCCGGCGGAACCGGACCCGTGGGCGCTGCCGGGAGCTGACCCGGAGGCCGAGGCCGTCGCCGCAGAGACCCCGCCGGAGCACCCCCGTCGGTCCGCGACCGCCGAGGTGGCCGACCTCCTGGCCGACCTCGCGTCGGCCGGCGCCCGCACACTTGCCTTCACCCGTTCGCGACGCGGCGCGGAGTCGGTGGCCCAGCAGGCACGCGACCACCTCCGGCACGCCGACCAGGACGCCGCCCGCCGGATCGCGGCCTATCGCGGCGGCTACCTCCCGGAGGAGCGCCGCGAGCTGGAGCAGGCGATCCGGGCCGGCGACCTGCTCGGCCTCGCGACCACGAACGCGCTCGAGCTGGGCGTGGACATCTCGGGCCTGGACGCCGTGCTCATCGCCGGCTGGCCGGGCACGCGGATGTCCCTGTGGCAGCAGGCAGGCCGAGCCGGACGAGCCGGGGCGGACGGCCTGGTCGCGTTCGTCGCACGCGAGGACCCGCTCGACACCTATCTCGTGACCCATCCGGAGGCCGTGTTCGACGCCCCGCTGGAGGCCACGGTGTTCGACCCGGCGAACCCGCACGTCCTCGCGCCTCACCTGTGCGCGGCGGCCCAGGAGGCGCCGCTGCGGACGGAGGATCTCGCGGCGTTCGGCGCGCCCGGGCATGTCCGGGGCGTTCTCGACGTGCTCGTGGCCCGGGGCGCGCTCCGGCGTCGGACCTCCGGCTGGTACTGGACCCACCACCAGGCCGCCGCCGGCCTGACCGACCTGCGCGGGGCGGGCGGCACCCCGGTGCGCGTGGTCGAGCACGGCACGGGCCGGATGCTCGGCACGGTCGACGCGGCGTCGGCCGACGGGCAGGTGCACGACGGCGCGGTCTACGTGCACCAGGGCACCAGCTACGTCGTGACGCACCTGGACCTGACCGACCACACCGCCGTGGTGCAGCGACGGCGGCTGGACTACGGGACATGGTCACGCTCGGTGATGTCCGTCGCCATCGAGGGCTGGGACGACACCAGGCCCGCGGGCACGGAGGACGGACCGTCGGCCGAACCCGGTGCCCGGCCGGACGCCTCCGACGACACCGGCCACGACCTGGTCACCCGGGAGTGGGGCCCGGTCACGTGGGGGCTGGGCCCCGTCGAGGTGACGTCCCAGGTGGTGAGCTACCAGCGGCGGCGGGTGCCGGACATGCAGGTGCTGGGCACCGAGCAGCTCGAGCTGCCCGAGCACACCCTCGGCACGACGGCGGTGTGGTGGTCCGTACCGGAGTTCGTGCTGCGCGCCGCCGACATCTCCCCCGAGCAGACGCCGGGCGCACTGCACGCCGCCGAGCACGCCGCCATCGGGCTGCTGCCGCTGCTCGCCACGTGCGACCGCTGGGACCTGGGCGGGGTGTCGACCGAGCTGCACGCGGACACCGGGGAGGCGACGGTGTTCGTCTACGACGCCTACCCCGGCGGTGCCGGCTTCGCCGAGCGTGCCTACGAGCTCGGCGCCACGTGGCTGCGCGCCACGCGGGACGCGATCGCGGCCTGCCCCTGCGCCGACGGCTGCCCGGCGTGCGTGCAGTCCCCCAAGTGCGGCTCCTACAACGCGCCGCTCGACAAGGACGCCGCCGTGCGGCTCCTGGACGCCGTGCTCTCGCACGACCCCCAGGGCGCCGCCCCGTCGGTCACTCGCCCAGCCGCTTGAACGGGCTGGTCGAGAACACCACCTCGACGGCCACGTCGAAGTACTCCGCGATGCGCAGTGCGAGGTACAGCGACGGGCTGTACTCGCCGCGTTCCAGGTAGCCGACGGTCTGGTAGTGCACACCGAGAGCCTCCGCGAGCTCACGTCGCGAGATGCCGCGCTCGGCGCGCAGCATCGCGATGCGGTTGTGCACGACGTCGGACTGCTCTGCCACCACTCAGTACCCCTTGGTCAAATAGCGCTCCCGCGCCGCAGCCACCGTGGAACCCGACGCCCCGCGGGCCATCCTGCGGAGCACGATCGGCGCCAGCACCATACCCACGACCGCCCAGGCACCGAGCACCGCGAACATCTCCAGCGTGCGCCACGACCCGCCGATCTCCGAGACCACCATCTCGTCCGGAAGCATCGCCGACCGCGCACCCAGCCCGAGCCAGTAGTACGGGAACACCTGCCCCACCCACTGCAGCCACTCGGGCAGCGCCGTGATCGGGTAGAAGATCCCCGACGGCACGACGAGCAGCATCGAGCCCAGGAACAGCAGCCCGGTCTGCGACGCCCTCTTGAACAGCGATCCGAGCGCGACGCTGATCGGGACCGTGGCCACCATCCCCATCAGGAAGACCAGCACGAGGAGCAGCCAGGTCCGGGCATCCAGCCGCAGGTCGCCCGCCACCGTGGCCCCGGGGATGACGAGGACGACCAGGGTCACCAGGGTGGTCAGGGCGAACATCACGATCTTGCCGACGAGGTAGCCGATCATGCCGTCGGGCGTGGCCTTCGCGCGCAGCAGCGTCCCGTCCTCCCGGTCGACGGCGATCGTGCTGGCCGGCCCGGTCAGCCCACCGAACGCGATGCTCATGCCGACCAGCCCCGGCAGCACGCTGGCCCCCAGCGAGAAGTCCGTCCCGGGCACGGTGCTCCCGCGCATGAACAGCAGCACGACCGCGTAGATGAGGGGGAACGCCAGGTTCCAGACGAGGTCGCCCGGGTCCCGCACCGAGTACTTCGTCTCGAGCCAGCCGCGGGAGAGCCCTGCCCGCACGGCACCCCACCGCGCGTCGGACCGTGTGGCCGTGGTCATGACTGCACCTCCTCGGACTGGTTGGCGGCATCTTGGCCGGCCGCGGTCTGGCTGGTCATGGCCTGGTTCGCTTCGGCCTGGTTGGTCTCGGCCCGCTGCACCAGCGACAGGTAGGTGTCCTCCAGGCTGGCCCGCCGGACCTCCAGGTCGGTGACGCCGGGGTCGCTCGCCAGGAGCTGGCGGACGAATCCCGTGGGGTCACCCTCCGCCACGGCGTGGACCTGCCGCTGCCCGCCGGACGTCCAGCGGACCTCGGCCTGGGTGGCCAGCTCCCGGGCGAGCTGGTCCGCCGACCCGTCGGCGACGATCGTCCCGTGGTCGAGCACCAGGATCCGGTCGGCCAGCTTCTCGGCCTCGTCCAGGTCGTGCGTGGTCAGCAGGATCGTGGTGTTCTCGAAGTCGGCGAGGCGGTGCACCAGGTCGTGGAACTCCCGCCGCGCGTGCGGGTCAAAGCCCGCGGTCGGCTCGTCGAGGAACACGAGCTCCGGGCGGCCGACGATCCCGATCGCCACGTCCAGGCGCCGGCGCTGCCCGCCCGACAGGGTCTGCACCTTGGCGCGCGCGTGCTCCGCCAGGCCCACGGTCCTGATCAGCTCGTCCACGTCCCACGGCCGCGAGACCTCGGGGGTCGCGTACGGCCGGTAGAACCGGGCCAGATATCCGAGCAGGTCCTGGACCGCCCACCGGCCGTGGTCGCGCCACGACTGGAGCACGACGCCCAGCCGGGCGCGCCACGCCTCGTCCCCGTGCGCCGGATCCTGCCCGAGCACCGAGACCTCACCGGCCGACCGCATCCGGAAGCCCTCGAGGATCTCGATCGTGGTGGTCTTGCCCGCGCCGTTGGGCCCGAGCAGTGCGACGACCTCGCCCCGGTGCGCCGTGAACGAGACACCCGTGAGGACGTCCTTGGTCCCGTAGCGCATCCGCAGGTCACGTACGTCGAGCGCCACCTCGCCCGACGGTGGAGGTGCCTTCCGCGCGCTCATCGCATCCTTCGTACCATCCATAGCAGAGATACTACGAACCGTACCGAGCCCGTGTCATCCCCTTTCCGGTGCGGACGGGTCGGCGCCGTCCACCCGCGGACCCGCACGCGCCGTCGCCCGGGCCTGTCCCAACCGGCCGAGATCCCCGCCCGGCCCGGCCACCGCACGCGTGGCGGCCACGCGCACCACGCCCCCGCCGAGCACGTCGCACGACGCGATCTCCGCGCCGTTGCGCCGCACCGCTGCGCCCGCGGTACCGCACGGATCGAAACCGTCACGGAGCGCGGTCGCACCGGCGAGGGCGCCGAGGTCCGCGGCAGCCTGCGCGGCTCCGCGGGCATTCTGGGCGGCGCCGAGCGCCCCGATCCCGAGGGCGAGCACCAGGATCACGGCGACGACGCCGAGGACCAGGACCGTGCCGGCGCCTCGTTCCCGCTCGCCACGGCCGGACCTCACGGTTCCACCCACGCCGTCGCCGACCCCGTGGCCCGGAGCGGCCCGGTGAACCAGCCGCCCGCCACCGGCCGGGTCACCGTCACCCGCACCCAGGCGCCCTCGTGGGCGAACGCCATCTCCGCCTCGGTACCTCCGACCCGCGCCACTGCCGCGCGCACCGCCGGCTCCTGCTCCCCGATCGCCACCGCTCGCGCCCCCGCGCGGGCCGCGTCCAGGGCGCGCATCTGCGCCGTGGACGCGGCCGCGAGGGTGAGCACGGCGACGAGGACCAGCACCACGACCGGCAGCCCGACGGCCAGCTCCGCCGTGACCGTGCCTCGCTCCGACTCACGCTGCGCCATCGGTCAGCCCAGCGAGAGCGCCGACTGGATCAGGGACGTGAGCATCCCCTTGACGTCACCGCCCTTGACCACCGCGAGGAGGATGCCGGCGAAGGTCGCGGCGGCCACCGTCGCGATCGCGTACTCGGCGGTGGCCAGCCCCCTCTCCGAGTCCTGCTCGCCGGCCCCCGCCCGCTCCTCCGGATCGGGACCCGCCACCGCCACCGCTCTCGTCGTCGTCATCGTCATGTCTCCTCCTTGTCCGCCCGTGTCCGGGCATCCGCACCCCGTGCGCCGACGGCGCGGGGGTTCCTCGTCGGTCCGTTGCCACGGACCCCGTCCGCCGTGCGGCGGACGGCACCGGCGCGCGGTCAGCACGCCGAGGTCGTCACCGCCCGGTCAGCCCGTGAGCAGGTCGATACCCAGCGCCATCAGCACCGGGACCAGACCCACCAGCACGAACGAAGGCAGGTAGCAGGCGCCCAGCGGGAGCACGAGCCGCACCCCGAGCCGGGCCGCGGCGTTCCGCGCGGTGGTCCGCCGCTCGTGGCGCACCTCCTCGCCCGCGGCACGCAGCGCGTCGCCGGGCGCGGCACCGTCGAGCCAGGCTCCGCGCAGAGCCCGGACCAGCGGGGCCAGTGCCGCGGGAGCGGCTGCCCATGCCCGGTCCCAGCCGGCGCCGAGCACCAGCGCACGCGCGGCCCGGCCGAGCACGGCCCCGTCCGGACCGCCCACCGCGACGCCCGTCGCCTCCAGAGCTCGTGGCACCCCGGCCCCGGATCGGAGGGCGGCAGCCACCAGCGCCAGTACCACCTGGAGGTCCACGCCGGGCCGGTCCGCCCCGCGGGCCACCGCCACCAGCCGGTCCGTCCAGAACCGGCCCGCGCCGAGCAGCACCAGGCCCGCGGCCACGGCCGCCGTCCCGATACCGCCGTCCATGGCCGTCGCGACCGGGTCAGCGCCGAGCGCCCAGCCCAGCAGCCCGCCCACGACCGGCAGCCACATCAGCAACCGACCCGTCGTCCGCGGACCGGCCAGCGCGGTATCCCGCTCCGCCGTCGCCTCGGCCTCCGCCACGAGCGTCCCGGCCACCTGTTCCAGGACCTGACCGAGCGGGGCGCCGACGTCCAGCGCGAGCCGCGTCGCCGCGACCACCGCCTCGGCGTGCCGCGCGCCGAGCACCCGGGCGAGCCCGGCGGCGTCGGGCACCCCGGCGAGGTCCACACCCACCCCGGACGCGCGCGACCATGCCGCCCCGGGCGGGGTTCCGGCCCGGAGCAGCGCGACGACCTGCATCACGACGACCCGGAGATCGCCCCCTGGGCTCGTGTCCGTCCGCGACCGCTGCCCACGCCGGCGCCGGGCGGCGCCGCCTGCCGTGCCCGGCGAGCCGCCGTGGGAACCGGCGCGGGGAGCGGCAGCCGGGACCGGACCTGCTTCCCCGGGGTCCAGCACATCCCGCAGGCGGCGGCCGCCGCGCGCCAGGACGAGCCAGAGCCCCGCGGCGGCGGCCAGCCCCACGAGCAGCGGCTCCACGAGCGTCACCACGGCCCGTACCTCCGCACGAGCTCGTGCCAGGCGTGCGGATCCGTGGTGACCCGGCCGTCCCCGGCCCGCGACGCGGCCGTCCGCACCTCGAGCTCACCACCGGCCGAGCGCCCCACCAGCCCGATCTCCGCCAGGTGGCGCACCCCGCGCGACCTCCTCAGGTGCAGCACCACGTCGAGCGCCCCGGCGGCCTGGGCCGCCACCGCCTCGCGGGTCATCCCGGCCAGGCCCGCGAGCGCCTCCAGCCGGGCGGGCACCACCGCCACCGAGTTGGCGTGCAGGGTCGCGAAGCCGCCGTCGTGCCCGGTGTTCATCGCCATGAGCACCTCACGGACCTCGGCGCCGCGGCACTCGCCGAGCACTATCCGGTCGGGTCTCATGCGCAGCGCGTTCCGGACGAGGTCGGCGAGGTCCACCGCTCCCGCGCCCTCGACGTTGGCGCGGCGGGCCGCGAGGTGCACGACGTGCGGGTGGTCGGGCCGCAGCTCACGTGCCTCCTCGACGGTCACCACGCGCTCGGTGGCTGGCACGAGCGAGAGCAGGGCCGCGAGCAGTGTGGTCTTGCCCGTTCCGGTCCCTCCGCTGACCAGCACGTTCGCCCGGCGCCGGACGAGCGAGCGCAGCAGACCCGGCCAGTCGGCGGGCAGGGCACCGCCGGCGACGAGCTCGTCGAGCGTGAGCACTCGCGTGCGGAGCACCCGGAGGGAGATCACGGCGCCGGACTCGGCGAGCGGTTCGAGGACGGCGTGCAGCCGCGTCCCGTCGGGCAGGCGGGCGTCCACGGTGGGGCAGGCGTCGTCGAGCCGCTGTCCGCCCAGGGCTGCGAGCCGCACCGCGAGCGCCCGCACCGCGGCCGCGGATCCCAGGTCCAGCGGGACCCGGCCGAGGCCGGCCCCGCGGTCGACCCACACGTCGTGCGGCCCGTTGACGAGCACGTCGGTCACGTCGGGTGCGTCGAGCAGGGCCTGCAAGGGCCCGGCCCCGGTGAGCTCGGCCCGGGCCGCGCGTTCGAGGTCGCGCAGCGCGTCGGAGCCGAGCACGCGGCCGGAGTCCCGGACGGCGTCACGGACCGCGGTCCCGGCGCCGGTGTGCCCGGTGGCCAGGCGTGCGCGGACGTCGTCGAGCAGCGACACCGAGGCGGCCGGCGGCCTCACAGCGCGTCCGCGAGGTTCGTGGCGAACCGGCCGAGCGGAGCCCGGTGGGACGTCGCCGGGCCGTCGCCCCGTTCGACCGCGCCGGCGAGCCCGCCGTCGCGGGGCATGCACCCGGCGACCGGCAGGCCCAGCCCGGCCGCGACGTCCACCTCGTGCACCGCGCCGGGCGCGGCACCGCGCACCACGACCCGGACGTCCGCCACGCCGGCTCCGCGCAGGGCGTCACGGACCCGCTGGGCGCCGACCACCGCACGCAGTGTCAGCGGCACGACGAGCAGGGCGGTGGCACAGGCACCCAGGAGAGTTCGCAGGGCCGGCTCGTCGGTGCCGGGCACCGCGCCCGGCCCGCGACGGGTCGCGCTCCCCCAGGCAGCGGGACGCGGCAGGTCGAGCACCAGGGACTCACCGGCCCGCACGAGGCCGCGGCAGACGCCGAGCACCACGTCGTCGTCCGGCGGTGGTCCGTACGGCCTGCCGCTCAGCACCGGTACGGCACCCCAGCGCGGCAGTGCCGCCACGACGCCCGTCCCGTCGACGTCGCCGCGGGCCTCGGCCAGGTCCGGCCAGCGGGCACCGCGGGCGCCGTCCGACCCCAGCAGCAGGTCCGTCCCCGGGCCGTGGGTGTCGAGATCGACGAGCGTGGCGCGCTCGCCGCCCCGGCGCAGGCCGTGGGCCACGCACGCGGCCACCACGGACGTACCGGCGCCGCCGCACGCCCCGATCACGCCGATCATCCGTCCCGGTTCCGGCACTCCGCCGCCTGACCTGTCCATCGCCGCCTCCTTCGCCCGGTCGCCGCCGGGCCCTCACCGGGCACCGCCCCGGCCCTCGGCCCGGCGTGCTCGCCGGGCTCCGGTACGAGACTGCCGGGCGGGCGGTCGGCGTATCGGCCGCCGCCGGCAGGTTGTGCACAGACTGCGGAAAAGGCCGCCTGTGGGAGACGTCCTCGGCCTGACGCGCCGTCACGAGGGTCTGCCGCAGTGCGGCACGAGTTCCAACCGGTTCGCGGACACTCCGTCGTGAGGCACCCCCGACCGGATCACGCCGCTAGGCTCGGCGGGTGACCGAGCAGGTTCCCCAGACCGCATCCCGGCCGGCGGCGCGCACGGCGCGCACCGCCGCGTTCTTCGACCTCGACAAGACGATCATCGCGACCAGCTCGTCGGCGGCCTTCTCCAAGCCGTTCCTCGCCGGCGGGCTCCTGTCGCGCGCCGACGTGCTGCGCAGCGCCTACGCCCACTTCGTCTTCATGATCGGGAACGCGGACGCCGACCAGACCGAGCGCATGCGCGCGCACCTGTCGTCGCTCGTGACGGGCTGGGACGTGGAGAAGGTCCGGCAGATCGTGACCGAGACGGTGCACGAGCTCATCGACCCGTACGTCTACGCGGAGGCCGTCGAGCTCATCGCCGAGCACCACGCCGCCGGCCGGGACGTCGTGGTGGTCTCGGCCTCGGCCGCCGTGCTGGTGGAGCCGATCGCCGCGGTGCTCGGTGCCGATCACGTGCTGTCCACGCAGATGACCGTCGAGGACGGCCGGTTCACGGGCGAGATCGACTTCTACAACTACGGCGACAACAAGGCCGTGGGAGTGCGCCGGCTCGCCGTGCGTGAGGGCTACGACCTCGCGGGCTGCTTCGCCTACTCCGACTCCATCACGGACGCCCCGATGCTGGCCGCGGTGGGGCACGGCTACGTGGTCAACCCGGACCGGGTGCTGAGGCGGCGGGCCTTGCAGTCGGGCTGGGGCGTGCTGGCGTTCACCCGGCCGGTGGCGCTGCGTCCCCGCATCGAGCCTGCTCCGCTGATCGCGGTGGTCGCCGTGGCGGCGGTGGGCCTCACCGCGTGGCTGGTCTGGCGCGCGAGCCGGCGCCGGGCCCGCCGCCGGCTCGCGTGACCGGACCGGACGACAGGGCTCCCAGGTCCGGCGCGCGACAGGACCAGGTCAAGCAAAGGTAAGGCCGAAGATTTTCGCAGCTAATTGGCGACATGACAGGAATTGGCAATTGTGAAGATCACTCCGCCCAGGTTGCATTTGTGCGCACAAGGCAGTGTGATTGTGTTCACAGCAAGTATTCAGGGCGGAAGGGACCGCGAGAGCGCAGTCACCCCGTCCGGCTGGTGAGAGCGGTATCCGGCTTGAGGATGCTCCCGGACTCCGTACTCGTGGACCGAGATCTCGCCACCGCAGTGGCCGGGCCCTCGCACTTCCGGATCGCGAACGGAAATTGCGAGGAGCCCGGCCGCACGGCGAATCGTTTCGCGGAATGCGGGTCAGCCGGAAAAGAATCACCGCCCCGACGATTTCTCCCGACGTTCAGCCCCTTGCGGCCGTCCGGGGATTCACGACCTCATCGCCACTGAGCACGCGAGTACTGCGGCTGGGTGCCCACCCCGGAGTCCACGGGAACCGTGCCGATCTTCTCCCCCAGCGCGTGCGCCGCCCGCAGCGGCCAGTACGGATCGCGCAACGCCTCCCGGCCGAGCATCACGGCATCCGCCGAGCCCTCCACGAGGATCTGCTCGGCCTGAGCCGGCTCGCTGATCAGGCCCACGGCGCTCACCGGAAGCCCGGACACCTCGCGCACCCGACGCGCGTAGGGCACCTGGTACCCCGGCCCGACGGAGATCGACGCCGGCGCGACACCGCCGGTCGACACGTCGACCAGGTCGGCACCGAGCCGACCGAGCCGTCCGGCGACGGCGGCGACGTCGTCCACCGTGAGGCCGTCGTCCCGCCAGTCGGTCGCGGACACCCGTACCAGCACCGGCAGCTCGTCCGGCCAGGCCGCCCGCACCGCCGTCACCGTCTCCTCGACCAGTCGCGAGCGCCCGTCGACCGACCCGCCGTACTCGTCCGTCCGGGTGTTCGCGAGGGGCGACAGGAACTGGTGCAGCAGGTAGCCGTGCGCGGCGTGCACCTCGACGGCGTCGAACCCGGCCTCCCGGGCCCGGCGCGCCGCGGCGGCGAACAGCTCGGGCACGTCCGCGACCTGCGTGGGCGTCATCTCGGCGGGGACGGCGTAGCCCGGGTAGGGCGAGGCCGAGGGACCGACGGTGGGCCAGCCGCCGTCGGGCACGGGGACGCTGCCCTGCACCGGCGACCAGGGACGGAAGGTCGACGCCTTGCGTCCCGCGTGGGCGAGCTGGATGCCGATGCGGGCGCCGCGCGCGTGCACGAAGTCGACGATGCGCCGCCACGCGGCGGTCTGCTCGTCGTTCCAGATGCCGGTGTCCTGCGGCGAGATCCGCCCCTCGGGTATGACGGCGGTGGCCTCGGTCAGGACGAGCCCGAAGCCGCCGGCGGCCCGCGAGCCGAGGTGCACGAGGTGCCAGTCGTTCGGGAGGCCGTCCTCGGCCGAGTACTCGCACATCGGCGCCAGCCAGGCGCGGTTGGGCACGGACAGGCCGCGGAGGGCGACGGGTTCGAACAAGAGGCTCACGCCGGGCCCAACGCACCCGGTCGCCACGTGATTCCGCGGCGCACGCCGCACGTCTCAGGACGTGACACCGGGTTGTGAGGGGTGTCACCGTCCGGGACTACACTCACCGACCAGAGAGAACGTCAAGGCAGCCCCAAGCACCTGCCCGAACGAACGCGAAGACGCGCACCGGAGGTCACCGTGACAGACACCAACCCGACGTCGGGCTCGGCAGCCAGCCCCAGCCTCGAGAACCTGCTGCACGAGACCCGGAGCTTCCCGCCGAGCGAGGAGTTCGCGGCTCAGGCCAACGCGAAGGCCGATCTGTACGAGAAGGCCGCGGCCGACCGCCTGGGCTTCTGGGCCGAGCAGGCGAACGAGCTCGTGACGTGGACCACGCCGTTCACCGAGACGCTGGACTGGAGCGGCGCGCCGGTGGCGCGCTGGTTCGCCGACGGCACGCTGAACGCCGCCTACAACGCGGTGGACCGGCACGTGGCGGCCGGCCACGGCGACCGGGTCGCCATCCACTTCGAGGGCGAGCCGGGCGACACCCGCACCGTCACCTACGCCGACCTGCAGCGGGAGGTGTCGCGCGCCGCGAACGCCCTGACCGAGCTGGGCGTGGCGACGGGTGACCGCGTGGTGATCTACCTGCCGATGCTCGTCGAGTCCGTGGTCGCGATGCTGGCCTGTGCCCGCATCGGTGCGCCCCACTCCGTGGTCTTCGGCGGCTTCTCGGCCGACGCCCTGCGCAGCCGGATCGCCGACGCCGAGGCCACGCTCGTGATCACCGCTGACGGCGGGTTCCGCCGCGGTGCGCCGTCGGCCCTGAAGCCCGCCGTCGACGAGGCGCTGGCGCCCAAGGAGGGCGAGGCGGCCACCACGGTCCGCAAGGTGCTCGTCGTGCGCCGCACCGAGCAGGACGTGAACTGGGTCGAGGGCCGCGACGTCTGGTGGCACGAGGCGCTGGAGGCCGCGTCCGACCAGCACGAGCCCGTGCCGGTCGAGGCGGAGCACCCGCTGTTCATCCTGTACACCAGCGGCACCACCGGGAAGCCGAAGGGCATCCTGCACACCACCGGCGGCTACCTCACGCAGGCCGCGTACACGCACAAGAACGTGTTCGACCTCAAGCCGGAGACGGACGTCTACTGGTGCACCGCCGACGTCGGCTGGGTCACCGGCCACTCCTACGTGGTCTACGGCCCGCTCGTGAACGGCGCCACGCAGGTGCTGTACGAGGGCACGCCCGACACCCCGCACCGGGGCCGCTGGTGGGAGCTCATCGAGAAGTACAAGGTCTCGATCCTGTACACGGCCCCGACCGCGATCCGCACGTGCATGAAGTGGGGCGACGACATCCCCGGCGGGTTCGACCTGTCCTCCCTGCGCGTGCTCGGCTCGGTGGGCGAGCCCATCAACCCGGAGGCGTGGATGTGGTACCGCCGCGTCATCGGCGGCGACCGCACCCCGATCGTGGACACGTGGTGGCAGACCGAGACGGGCGCGATCATGATCAGCCCGCTCCCCGGCGTCACCGCGGCCAAGCCGGGTTCGGCGCAGGTGGCGCTGCCGGGCATCGCGGCGACCGTCGTGGACGACGAGGCCAAGCCGGTGCCCGACGGCGGGGGCGGCTACCTCGTGCTGTCCGAGCCGTGGCCGTCGATGCTCCGTGGCATCTGGGGCGACCTGGACCGCTACAAGGAGACGTACTGGTCGCGGTTCGAGGGCCTCTACTTCGCGGGTGACGGCGCCAAGAAGGACGAGGACGGCGACATCTGGCTGCTGGGCCGCGTGGACGACGTGATGAACGTGTCCGGGCACCGTCTGTCCACCACGGAGATCGAGTCGGCCCTGGTGTCGCACGAGATCGTGGCGGAGGCCGCCGTCGTGGGCGCCGCCGACGACACCACCGGCCAGGCCGTCGTCGCGTTCGTGATCCTGCGCGGCGACCACGCCGGCCGGGCGGCCACGCCCGAGGGCGCCGCCGAGGTGCAGAAGGAGCTGCGCGACCACGTCGGCAAGGAGATCGGCCCGATCGCCAAGCCGAAGAAGATCCTCGTGGTGCCGGAGCTGCCCAAGACCCGGTCCGGCAAGATCATGCGCCGCCTGCTGCGCGACGTCGCCGAGGACCGCGCCGTCGGCGACGCGACCACGCTGGCCGACTCGTCCGTGATGGACCTCATCACGGCGGGCCTGGCGGCGCCGTCGGCCTTCACGGAGGACTGACCGCACCTGCCGGGTGGACGGCGACGGGGTGGGACGGCGGTGACGTCGTCCCACCTCGCTGCCGTTCCACCCCGGCTCATGCAGGAGGATGAGGGCATGCGTATCGCCGCACCCATCGACATCGGCCCGCTCGACGCGGAGGCCCAGCAGGCCGTCCGGGACCTGGCCGCCGCCGCGGAGGCGCACGACGGCGTCGCCCCGCTGTCCGAGCAGCCCCTGCTCAACCTCGGTACCGACGCGGAGTGGATCACCCACGTCGTGGCGCACACCACGGCCGGCAGCACCATCGGCTACGTGCAGATCGACCGGTCGGGCCAGACCGCGAGCGCCGAGCTCGTGGTGCACCCGGAGCACCGGCGGAACGGCCGCGGCCGGGTGCTCCTGCGGACGGCGGAACGCGACGCCACGCTCCCCTCCCGGTCCGGTGAGCCCGGTCAGCACGGCAAGCAGCTCCGGGTCTGGGCGCACGGCGACCTCGAACCGGCCCGTGCGTTCGCCCGGGCGCTCGGCCTGCGCCCGGTGCGCGAGCTCCTCTTTCTCGCCCGTCCCCTCGACCCCGCGGACCCGGCCTCGTCCGGCCTCCCCGAGGCACCCGCCGGCTACGAGCTGCGCACGTTCCGCCCGGGGCTGGACGACGAGCCCTGGCTCCGCGTCAACGCCCGCGCCTTCGCGACCCACCCGGAGCAGGGCCGGATGACCCTCGACGATCTCCGCGCCCGCCAGGCGGAGCCGTGGTTCGACCCGGAGGGGTTCTTCCTGCTGGTCCCCCTGGACGACCCGGCCGCCGACCCGGCCGCCTTCCTGTGGACCAAGCAGGAGCCGGACGGCGCGCGGGACGGCGAGATCTACGTGCTGGGCGTGGACCCGGACCACCAGGGCGAGGGGCTCGGCCGGCTGATGACCTCCGTCGGGCTGGCGCACCTCGCCCGGACCGGCTCGACGCGCGCCGTGCTCTACGTGGAGGGCGACAACGCACCGGCCCTCGCCACGTACGAGCGGGCGGGCTTCGCCCGGGCCGCCGTACACGTGCAGTATGCCCGTGCGTGACGAGATCTCTGGACGAGGGACACCCACTGTGTACCGAACGGTGACACCATGTGCCCTATGAAGGACAGCACGGGGAACGCCACCACCAGAACCCGGGACAAGAACGGTCGGTTCATGAAGCAGAGCCCGCCCACGACACCCGCCGAACCCGTGAACGGCACGCCCGCGGACCACGCGCCGGGCAACGTCACGTCCGCCAAGGGCTCTGCCGCGCCGGACGTGACCTCGGACGGGAAGTCCGCCGGTGGCCTCGCCGCCGCGATCCCGGCCCGGTCGCAGCGCTCCTCCGCCCCGGTTCCGGGCCGCAGCCCGGCCGACGGCGCCTCGGTGGAGGACATCCTGGACCCGCGCTCGGTCGAGCCGAGCCTGGCCGCGCACATCGCGGAGCACATCGCGGAGAGCCCGGAGGGCACCTCCCTGCTGGAGCCGCAGCTCGGCGAGCCCCTGCCGGTCGACCGGTTCGCCGACCGGGAGCTGAGTTGGCTGGCGTTCAACCAGCGGGTGCTGGAGCTCGCGGAGGACCCGCGCATCCCCCTGCTGGAGCGCGTCCGGTTCCTGGCGATCTTCGCGTCCAACCTGGACGAGTTCTTCATGGTGCGGGTGGCGGGCCTGAAGCGCCGCATCGCGACCGGCATCGCGGTCACCAGCGCGTCGGGCCTCAGCCCGCGCCGCGTCCTGTCGCGCATCTCCGAGGAGGCGCACGCGCTCATGGAGCGGCACGCCCGGGTGTTCGAGGACGAGGTGCA
Source organism: Promicromonospora sp. MS192 (assembly GCF_049532985.1). Lineage (GTDB taxonomy): Bacteria > Actinomycetota > Actinomycetes > Actinomycetales > Cellulomonadaceae > Promicromonospora. Next base: position 4,527,772 of record NZ_CP186693.1, read on the forward strand.
GCCGGCGCTGGCGGGTGAGGGCATCACCCTCGTGCACTGGGGCGAGCTGGACACCAAGGAGCAGGAGCGCCTCCACAAGTTCTTCCGCAAGCAGATCTTCCCGGTGCTCACCCCGCTGGCGGTGGACCCGGCCCACCCGTTCCCCTACATCTCCGGCCTCAGCCTGAACCTCGCCGTGGTGGTGGCGAACCCGGCCACGGGCAAGGAGCACTTCGCCCGCGTGAAGGTGCCGCCGCTGCTGCCCCGCTTCATCGCGGTGGACGCGTCGGGCAAGCCCCGCCGCCCCGGCACCAAGAAGGCCGACCCGCAGCGCGGCCCCCTCTCGTTCGTGCCGCTCGAAGAGGTGATCTCCCAGCACCTCGACTACCTGTTCCCCGGGATGGAGGTCCGCGAGAACCACACGTTCCGGGTCACCCGCAACGAGGACGTGGACGTGGAGGAGGACGACGCCGAGAACCTCCTCCAAGCCATGGAGAAGGAGCTGCTGCGGCGCCGGTTCGGCCCGCCGGTGCGCCTGGAGATCGCGAAGGACATCAGCCCGCGCATCCGCGACCTCATCGTCCGCGAGCTGGGCGTCAAGGAGGAGGAGGTCTACGAGCTGCCCGCCCTGCTCGACCTCACGGGCCTCAACCTCATCGCGGACCTCGATCTGACGTCCCTGCACTACCCGCCGTTCGTCCCGTCGACGCACCGCCATCTCGCCGAGGTCGAGAGCGCCAAGCCGACCGACGTGTTCGCGGCCATCCGCCGCCGCGACATCCTGCTGCACCACCCGTACGACAGCTTCTCCACCAGCGTGCAGACGTTCCTGGAGCAGGCCGCCGCGGACCCGGACGTGCTGGCGATCAAGCAGACCCTGTACCGGACGTCGGGCGACTCCCCGATCGTGGACGCGCTGATCGACGCCGCCGAGGCAGGCAAGCAGGTGCTGGCCCTCGTGGAGATCAAGGCCCGGTTCGACGAGGAGGCCAACATCTCCTGGGCGCGCAAGCTCGAGGAGGCGGGCGTCCACGTGGTCTACGGCATCGTGGGGCTCAAGACCCACTGCAAGCTGTCGCTCGTGGTGCGCCAGGAGCCCGACGGGTCGCTGCTGCGCTACTGCCACGTCGGCACGGGCAACTACCACCCCAAGACGGCGCGCCTGTACACGGACCACGGCCTGCTGACCTGCGACCCGGACGTGGGCCAGGACCTGACCCGGCTGTTCAACCAGCTCTCCGGGTACGCCCCCAAGTCGACCTTCCACCGGCTGCTGGTGGCCCCCCGCGCCGTACGGTCGGGCCTGGTGGAGCGCATCGAGCGCGAGGCCGCCGCCGCCCGGGCCGGGCACGAGGCGTGGGTCAAGATGAAGATCAACTCGGTGGTCGACGAGACGGTGGTCGACGCCCTGTACCGCGCCTCCCAGGCCGGGGTGCAGGTGGACCTCGTGGTGCGCGGCATCTGCGCCGTGAAGGTGGGCGTGCCCGGGCTCAGCGAGAACATCCGGGTGCGGTCGATCCTGGGCCGGTTCCTGGAGCACTCGCGCATCTTCGCGTTCGCGAACTCCGCGGGCCCGGCCCTCGGCGAGGGTGCGGCGTCCGGCCCCGAGGTGTTCATCGGCTCGGCGGACCTCATGCACCGCAACCTCGACCGCCGCGTCGAGACGCTCATCCGGATCACGGACCCGGGGCACATCGGCGAGCTGCTCGGCCTCCTGGACGAGTCCATGGCCGACACCACGGCGTCGTGGCACCTGCGGCCGGACGGCCAGTGGGAGCGCCCGTCGACCGGTCCGGACGGCAACGCCCTGCGCGACCTGCAGGCCGTCCTGATCCAGCGGCAGCGCCGCCGGCTCGAGCCCGTCCGGTGACCGGGCTCCGGTCCAGCGTGGGCACCGAACCGACGACGACGGCCAGGTCGCACACGCCCGTCGTGATGACGGCGGGCGGGCTGGTGTGGCGGCGGCGCGGCGGCGAGCTCCAGGTGCAGCTCGTGCACCGCCCCCGCTACGACGACTGGTCGTGGCCCAAGGGCAAGCTGGAAACCGGCGAGTCGTTCCAGGGCGCCGCCCTCCGGGAGGTGGGCGAGGAGACCGGCCGGGAGATCGTGCTCGGCCGCCCGCTGCCCGGGCTCCAGTACCTCACGCCGGACGGGCGTGTGAAGCGCGTGCACTACTGGGCGTCCCGCCGCGCCCGGAAGGGGCACGACGGCGCCGCCCTCACCGCGCGCGCCCCGGTTGCCCCGGTCGACCGCACCGAGGTGGACCGGAGCGAGTGGCTGAGCGTGGCCGATGCGGCGCAGCGCCTCACCCGGGCGTCGGACCGCGGCCCGCTGGACGCCCTGACGAAGGCCGACGCCGAGGGCGTGCTGAGCACCCGTGCCCTGGTCATCGCGCGGCACGGGCGCGCCGTGCCGCGCACCTCGTGGCACGGCTCGGAACGGGACCGGCCGCTCACCCCGGTCGGGCACGCCCAGGCCGCGGCGCTGGTCCCGGTGCTCGCCGCCTACGGCGTCGAACAGGTGATCAGCTCCCGCTGGGAGCGGTGCGCCACGACCATCGACCCGTACGTGCGGGCCTCCGGGCTGCGGCCGAGCTACAGCGAGTACCTCACCGAGGCGCAGCACGAGCGATCGCCGTCCCGCGTCGCGGCGACGGTGCGCGACCTGCTGGCGGAGACCACGGAGTCGTCCGTGATCTGCACCCACCGTCCCGTGCTGCCGACGGTGCTCGACGTGCTCGGCCAGCACGCGTCCCGCACCGTCGCCGACGACCTGCCGTCGGCCGACCCGTTCCTCGAACCGGGCGAGGTGCTCGTGGCGCACGTCGCCGACACGCCGGACGGGGCCCGGGTGGTGGCCACCGAGAAGGTGAGCCCCCCGGTGTGGTGACGGTGCTGTGACGGTGGTGGTGGACACACGTTCCATTTCGGCGCACTATCGGACACCATGAGCAGCGACCAACGACCGCCGAGAAGGCCGGCCATGCTGGACCCGCGGGACGCCGAGGCGCTCCCCGGGGAGGTGGATCCCGCGCTGCGTGACGAGGTCGCGCACGCCACCGCGCGCGCCCTCGTGGACCGCGCCCGGACCACCGAGGACCCGCAGGTCGTCGAGCGGCTCATCCACCTGGTCGAGAACGAGGGCCTGGACACGGTCGCGGGCCTCTGGGCCGACGCCGCCCCCGTCTCCCTGCCCGGGTCGCTCTGGCGCCTGTACGTGCTGCGCGAGTGGGTGCGCCGCGACCTGCAGACCGTCATGCTCAGGTATCGGCTCGGTGTGGAGGCCGCCCCGGTCCAGGAGGCGGTCGCGGGCGTCCCGAGCCCGCCGGAACCACGCGACCTGCAGATCCTCGCCGACGCCGTCCTGTCCGGTGTGTTCACCGGCGACCTCGCCGTCGCACTCGAACGCGCCGGTGCGTTCTGCCGCATCCTGTCCACCGGCGCGGCCTTCGACGCCGACTCCCGCGAGGTCGCCGACCCCACCGGCGCCACCCGGATGACCCGGAGCGCGAGCTCCCTGCTGCGCACCGCGGAGGAGCTGGAGCACGCCGGTGACCTGTGGCGGACGGGGTCCCTCGAGTAGGACCCCCTCGCGGGTGGTGTGACGTCCGACCCCCTTGGCAGATCCGCGCACGGGACTAGGATGGTGCAGGCGACGCCGGGCTGCGGTAGCCCCGGGCTCCACCTCAAGCCGCTACGAGCGGCCCCGCGCCGAGAGGCGCTCCCGGTTCGGCGTCGCTCTCCTTCCCCTCCGGACCAGCGGTCCTCGACCGCGGCCGGATGCCGCCCGCAGCCTGTGCCATGTGTCACGAGTGACCAAAGCGCGACCTTGCAAATTGGCGATAGTCGGCAACAGCCATACGCTGAGCCTGTTCCAGAGCCCTCAGAACGGGAGCCCTCGTGCGCCTTACTCCGCGCGACACCACGTACTTCGACCTTCTTGCCGCCTCGGCCCAGCACCTGGTCCGGGGGGCCTCGCTCCTGGCAGAGCTGCTGGGGGCGGACAAGGCGGGCCGGGAGAAGCTCGCCGACGAGATGCACGACGTCGAGCACCTCGCCGACGACGCCACCCACTCGATCATGCGGCGCCTCAACCAGACCTTCGTGACGCCGTTCGACCGGGAGGACATCTCCGGCCTGGCGTCCGCGCTGGACGACTGCATGGACGAGATGGACGAGGCCGCCGACCTCATCGTCCTGTACAAGGTCGACGCCCTGCCCGACCGCGTCTCCGAGCAGGTCCAGGTGCTCCAGCGGTGCGCCGAGCTGACGGCGGAGGCCATGCCCCGCCTGCGCTCGATGGACAAGCTCGCCGACTACTGGGTCGAGGTCAACCGCCTCGAGAACCAGGCGGACAAGCTGCACCGCAAGCTCATCGCGCAGCTCTTCGACGACCTCGCGAGCGACCCCGTCCAGCTCATGAAGCTGAAGGAGATCGTCGAGGTCCTGGAGAACGCCGCCGACAGCTTCGAGAAGGTCGCGAACATGGTCGAGACCATCGCCCTCAAGGAGACCTGAGTTGGAGGTCGCCCTCGTCGTCCTCGTGGTCGCGCTCGCCCTGAGCTTCGACTTCACGAACGGCTTCCACGACGCCGCCAACGCGATCGCGACGTCGGTGTCGACCCGGGCGCTGACGCCCCGTGTCGCGCTGCTGATGGCCGCGGTCATGAACTTCACGGGCGCCCTGCTGGGCACCGAGGTCGCGGAGACCATCGCCACGTCGATCGTCAACCTCGCGGGGGCCGGCACGCACGCCGAGCTCGCCGTCGTGCTGTGCGCACTGCTCGGCGCCATCGTGTGGAACCTGATCACGTGGTGGTTCGGGCTGCCCTCGTCGTCCACGCACGCCCTGATCGGCGGGCTCGTCGGCGCCGGGCTCGCGGGCGGCATGAGCGTCTACTGGTCCGCGATCGTGGACAAGGTGGTGCTGCCGATGATCATCTCGCCGGTGGTGGGCTTCGGCCTCGCCTTCGCCGTGATGGTCGGCGTGCTGTGGATCTTCCGCAACGCGGCACCGGCCAAGGCGCACCGCCGGTTCCGGATCGCGCAGACGGCGTCCGCCGCCGCGATGGCGCTGGGCCACGGCCTGCAGGACGCGCAGAAGACGATGGGTGTCATCTACCTCGCGCTGCTGACGGTGGGCTGGGCGAACGCCGACGAGGGCATCCCGCTCTGGGTCAAGCTGTCCGCGGCCGCGGCGATCTCCGCCGGCACCTACTCCGGCGGCTGGCGCATCATGCGCACGCTGGGCCGCAAGATCATCGAGCTCGACCCGGCGCGCGGGTTCGTCGCCGAGTCCGTGTCGGCCCTGGTGCTGTACGTCAACGCGTTCGCGCTGCACGCCCCGGTGTCGACCACGCACACGATCACCTCCGCGATCATGGGCGTGGGCGCGACCCGCCGGCTGTCCGCGGTGCGCTGGGGCGTGGCGAAGAACATCGCCGTCGCCTGGGTGCTCACCATCCCGGCCGCTGCCCTGGTGGCCGCGCTCGCGACCTGGGCGTTGTGGCCGCTGCTCACCTGACCGGTGTCGCGCACGTCACCGCGATGATCGCCACACCGCTCCGCGCGCGACCACGACCAGGTGCGACTTAGCATCGAACGCATGAGCACCACCCCATCGGCCCCGGACGCCGGCGCCAGATCAGCCCACCGCAAGGCCACGGCCCTCGCCTTCGCCGCAGCGGTGGGCGGTTTCTTGTTCGGCTTCGACAGCTCCGTCATCAACGGCGCGGTGAACGCCATCGAGGGGCAGTTCGACCTCGATCCGTCGATCACCGGGTTCGTCGTCGCCATCGCCCTGCTCGGCTGCGCGCTGGGCGCCTGGGCGGGCGGCCGGCTGGCCGACCGCTGGGGCCGCACCCACGTCATGGTGCTCGGTGCCGTCCTGTTCTTCGTGTCGTCGATCCTGTCCGCCATCGCGTTCTCCGCGTGGGACCTGGCGGTCTGGCGCTTCATGGCGGGCGTGGGCATCGGTATCGCGTCCGTCATCGCCCCCGCGTACATCGCGGAGATCGCACCCGCCTCGATGCGCGGCCGGCTGGGCTCGCTCCAGCAGCTCGCGATCACCGTCGGCATCTTCGCGGCGCTGCTCTCGGACCAGATCCTGGCGGAGTCGGCCGACGGCGCCGCCAACGTGCTCTGGCTCGGGTGGGAGGCGTGGCGCTGGATGTTCCTGGTGGCCGTGGTCCCCGCCGCCGTCTACGGCATCCTGGCGCTGCGCATCCCGGAGTCGCCCCGGTACCTCGCGGCCAGGGGCCGCGACGACGAGGCGCGCGCTGTCCTGGCCAGCGTGCTGGGCCCGGACGAGGACGTCGACGACCGCCTCGCGCAGATCCACCACAGCATCGCCGTCGACGAGGCCAACGCCGCTCAGTCGTCCCTGCGCGGCGGCACGCTCGGCCTCAAGCCGATCGTGTGGGTCGGCATCCTGCTGTCGGTGTTCCAGCAGTTCGTGGGCATCAACGTGATCTTCTACTACTCGACCACGCTGTGGCAGGCCGTCGGCTTCGACGAGAGCCAGGCGTTCCTGGTCTCGACCATCACGTCGGTCACGAACGTGGCCGTCACGTTCATCGCCATCGCGCTCATCGACAAGGTGGGCCGCCGCCCGCTGCTCCTCATCGGCTCGGCCGGCATGACCGTGTCGCTCGGCCTCATGGCGATCGCCTTCACGCAGGCCACCGGGTCCGGGAGCGACATCTCGCTCAGCGGGCCGTGGGGTGTGATCGCCCTGATCTGCGCCAACGCGTTCGTCGTCTTCTTCGGTGCCTCGTGGGGCCCGCTCGTGTGGGTGCTGCTGGGCGAGATGTTCCCGAACCGCATCCGCGCGGCCGCGCTCGGCGTGGCCGCTGCCATGCAGTGGATCGCGAACTTCGCCATCACGATGACGTTCCCGCCGCTGCTGTCGGCCTTCGGCGCGGCGGTGCCGTACCTCATGTACGCGGTCTTCGCGGCGCTGAGCTTCTTCTTCGTGCTCACCAAGGTGCCCGAGACCACGGGCATGGAGCTGGAGGACATGGGCGAGCAGAGCCGCTCCACCACCTGAGCGCGCACGCCCCGGTCACGCCCGGCGCCGTCCCCTGCCCAGGGGGGGCGGCGCCGTCGGCGTACCCGGCCGGTGTCGCGCAGGTCACACGCCCGTCGTCGAATCGGTTCCCGGAAAACCCTTGCATCTGGCAACCATCGAGATATCGTTGCCTTAAGCAATCAAATGCGAGGCACGATGACTTCCCTGTCCAGCCGGACGCCGTCCGGCACCGAAGCTCCCGCCGTCGCCCTGGTCACCGCACTCCAGAGTCTGGCGCGCGCCCAACGGGAGGCGGCGGCGCGCATCGCCCACGAGCTCGACTGGCCCAGGGCGGGCATCGCCGTGCTGCACCTGCTCTCCAAGTGCGGCCCGGTCTCCCTGACCGACGTCGCGGCGCACCTGCGCGTCGACCTCTCCGTCGCGAGCCGCCAGGTGAGCACCCTGGCCGACGGCGGCTTCGTCGTCCGCACGGTCGACGCCGACGACCGCCGCGTCCGCACCATCGAGCTGACCGACGCCGGGCGCGAGCTCGCCGCCGAGGCCCGTGAGCAGTACGCGATCCTCATCGACCGGGCGTTCGCCGCCTGGTCGCCCGAAGACCTCGACGAGGCGACCCGCACGCTGAACCGCCTCGTCGACACCATCAGTGCGGACACCGCACACCGGCGCTCGCCCCAGAACCAGCAGGAGTATGCATGACAAGCCCCAGCACAGAGACCCTCGCGGACCAGCCCGAACACCTCCAGGGCGAGCCGCCCGCCATGACGCACAACGAGGTCCTCCGCGCACTGTCGGGGATCCTCCTCGGCATGTTCGTCTCGGTGCTGGCGATGTCCGTCGTGTCGTCGTCCCTGCCGAAGATCATCACCGACCTGGGCGGCGGGCAGTCCGCGTTCACCTGGGTGGTCACGGCCACCCTGCTGACCTCGACGATCTCCACCCCGATCTGGGGCAAGCTCGCCGACCTCACGAACCGCAAGACGCTCATCCAGATCGCCCTGATCATCTCGGTGCTGTCCGCGGCCGCCGCCGGCTTCGCGCAGGACGCCGGCCAGCTCATCACCTTCCGCGCCTTCCAGGGCATCGGCGCCGGCGGCCTCCAGTCGCTGTCCGCCGTGCTGATCGCGGACATCATCAGCCCCCGCCAGCGCGGCCGCTACATGGGCCTCATGGGCTCCATCATGGGTGTCGGCATGGTCGGCGGGCCGATCCTCGGCGGCTTCCTCACCGACGCGATCAGCTGGCGCTGGAACTTCTTCGTCGGCCTGCCGTTCGCCGTCGCCTCGATCATCGTGCTGCAGATGACGCTCAAGCTGCCCAGGCGGCCGAAGGGCTCGGCCCGGATCGACGTCATCGGCGCCACGCTCATCTCGGTGGGCATCGCGACGCTGCTGCTCTGGATCACCTTCGCGGGCACGGAGTTCGACTGGCTCTCGTGGCAGACGGCCGCGATGGTCGGCGGTTCCCTGGTGGTCCTCGCGATCGCGGTGCTCGTCGAGCTGCGGGTCACCAACCCGCTGATCCCGATGTACCTGTTCAAGAACCGCACGCTCGTGCTCGCCGTCATCGGCTCGGTCGCGGTGGGTGTCGCGATGTTCGGCTCCTCGGTGTTCCTGAGCCAGTACATGCAGCTCTCCCGCGGCAAGACGCCCACGGAGTCCGGCCTCTACACCATCCCGATGGTGGTCGGCCTGTTCCTGTCGTCCACGGTCAGCGGCCAGCTGATCTCGAAGACCGGCCGGTACAAGCCGTACATGGTCGCCGGTGGCGTGCTCCTGACGGGCGGCCTGCTGCTCCTGTCGACGCTGGACTACCACACCTCGTTCGTGCTGGTCTCGATCTACCTGTTCGTCCTGGGCGCGGGTGTGGGCATGCTGATGCAGAACATGGTGCTGGCCACGCAGAACACCCTGCACATCAAGGACTCCGGCTCCGGCACGTCGACCGTGACGTTCTTCCGGTCGCTCGGTGGCGCGATCGGTGTCTCGGCGCTCGGCGCGGTCCTGGGGCACCGCGTGAAGACGGGCCTGGAGGACGGCATCACGGAGATCGCGCCGCAGCTCGCGAAGCAGGGCATCGACCCGTCCGCCTTCCAGTCCGGCGGCGACACGCTGCCCGACCTCTCGACGCTCCCGCCGCTGCTGGTCGAGGTGGTCGAGAAGGCCTACGCGAACGGCATCGCGGACATCTTCCTGACCGCCGTCCCGCTCGCCGTGGTGGCGCTGGTCTGCGTGGCCCTGATCAAGGAGGTGCCGCTGGGGCACCGGTCGGGCATCGACCAGCTCAAGGACCTCGAGACCGCCGAGGTCTGACGGGTTCGCGGCGACGGCCGCGGGCGACCTTCCGGGTCGCCCGCGGCCGTCGGCCTTTCCGGTGGGCCCCCCGGGGATCGAACCCGGAACCCGCGGATTAAAAGTCCGCTGCTCTGCCAGTTGAGCTAGAGGCCCGCGCACACTGCGGCGCGATCAGCAAGCCTACCGGTCAGGCCCGGCAGCCTCGTCGAGGTCCGCCGAGCGGGGCACCGTACGGCTTCTTCCGGCCGCTGTCACGCGCTGTCTCACCCAGCGGGAGATATCGGGTGAAACGCGTCTCACGCTTGCGGTGACGGAGTGGGCTTGGTTCGGTGGACGGGTCCGCGGAGAACCAATGTGAGGAGCTCATCGTGCTCACCGTGACTGACAACGCTCGTACGGCCGTCCAGGATCTCGCCCAGCAGGCGGGTGTGCCGGTCGAGGGCGGGCTGCGCATCGCGCAGGCGTCCGGACAGCCGGGCAACTTCGAGCTCGCGCTGGTTCCGGCACCGCAGCCCGACGACCAGGTCGTCGACGCTTCCGGTTCCACCAACGTGTTCGTCGAGGCTCAGGCGGCGCCCGCTCTCGAGGCGCTGACCCTGGACACCGACCCCCGTGCCGAGGGCCCGGGCTTCGTGCTCACGCCCTCGGCGTGACACACCGGCGCCCGCGCGGCGCCACGCACACCGACGAGGCCCCGGGCCCGCCGTACCTGGCGGCCCCGGGGCCTCGTCGTGCGTGCGGTACTGCCGGACGGGTCAGAGCGCCACGCCCAGGATCCAGGAACCGCCCAGCACCAGGGCACCCAGCGTGACGAGCAGGAACATCGTGACCCAGAACAGGCCGGGCACCCCGGTCAGGCGGGCGAGCATGTCGGCGTCCGACGTGCGGGCGTGCCCGCGCGAACGCTGCACCTGCAGCTCGAACACCGGGCGCACCGCGCCCAGGAGCAGGAACCAGGTCACGGCGTACGCCACGGAGCTCTGCACCGGCGGCTCCAGGAACCACGTCACGAACACGAGGGCCGTGCCGCTGACCAGGATCGACCACAGGCCGAACCAGTTGCGGATCTGCAGGAGCAGCAGCGCGAGGAGCACCACCAGCAGCCACAGGAGCCCGACGGCGTACCCCTGCCGCAGCAGCCACGCGGCCCCGAGCCCGATGATGCCCGGCCCCACGTAGCCCGCGAACGCCGTGATGACCATGCCCGGCCCCCGGGGCTTGCCCCGCGAGACGGTGAGACCCGAGGTGTCGGAGTGCAGGCGGATGCCCTCGAGCTTGCGCCCGGTGAGCAGCGCGCCGAGGCCGTGGGAGGCCTCGTGGGCGATGGTGATGACGTGCCGCGTCACGTGCCACAGGGGCCGGAACAGGACGACGACCAGCGCGATCGCGCACATGGCGAGCACCGTCGCGTTCGACGGCGGCTCCACCGGGGTGACCGCGTTGGTCCAGATGGTGCCGAGCACGTCGCCGATGGCGGCGAACGGTCCGGCCGTGCTGGTCGCTGCGGGAATCATGCGGCACATAGAACCACACCGAACGTGACGTTCGCCGCAGCCGGGTGTCACAGGGGCGTGAGATAGTGGGTGGCCGTGGGCGGCTCCAGCCGCCTGCCGTCGTGGCCCCGGCCCGGGTGAGAACCCGCCGCCCGGTGTGAGCACGGCGGACCACCGGCGCGAGTCGCGCCGCCACCGAGCCCGAGAGGCCCAGCTCCTTTGACCACCTTTGCCGACCTCGGTCTGCCCGCTCCCGTCGTGAGCGTCCTGACGGACCGCGGCATCACCACGCCTTTCCCCATCCAGACGGCATCGCTGCCGGACTCCCTCGCCGGGCGGGACGTGCTCGGCCGCGGCCGCACCGGCTCCGGCAAGACCCTCGCCTTCGCGCTGCCGGTCGTGACGCGCCTCGCGACGTCGAGCGCCCGCGCCGCCGCGGCGGGGCAGCCTCGCCGGGTCGCGGGCCGCCCCCGCGCCCTCGTCCTCGCGCCCACGCGCGAGCTCGCCAACCAGATCGACGAGACGGTCGCGCCGCTGGCGCAGGCCCTCGGTCTGAAGACCACCACGATCTTCGGCGGCGTGGCGCAGTCGCGCCAGGTCACCGCCCTGAACGCCGGCGTCGACATCGTCATCGCCTGCCCCGGCCGCCTGGAGGACCTGCTCGGCCAGCGGCACCTGACGCTCGACGACGTCGAGATCACCGTGCTGGACGAGGCCGACCACATGGCCGACCTCGGCTTCCTCCCGGGCGTGAAGCGCATCCTCGACCGGACCGGCGCCCGTACGCAGCGCCTGCTGTTCTCCGCCACGCTCGACAACGGCGTGGACGTGCTGGTCAAGCGCTACCTGCACCAGCCCGTCACGCACTCCGTGGACGAGGCCGCCGCCCCGCCGCCGCAGATGACGCACCACATCCTCGCCGTCGCCGACAAGGAGGCGAAGAAGGACGTGGTGCACCAGCTCGCGCAGGGCACGGGCCGGCGCGTGCTGTTCACGCGGACCAAGCACCAGGCCAAGAAGCTCGCCAAGCAGCTCACCGTCGCGGGCGTGCCCGCCGTGGACCTGCACGGCAACCTCGGCCAGGGCGCGCGCGAGCGCAACCTCGCCGCGTTCTCGTCGGGCGCCGTGAAGGTGCTGGTCGCGACGGACATCGCCGCCCGCGGCATCCACGTGGACGACGTCGAGCTCGTGGTGCACGTGGACCCGCCCGCCGAGCACAAGGCGTACCTGCACCGCTCCGGGCGGACGGCGCGCGCCGGCTCCGGCGGCGACGTCGTCACCATCATGCTGCCCGAGGAGCGCGGTGACGTACGGGACCTGACCCGCCGCGCGAAGATCACCGCCCGCCCGCAGGACGTCGCCCCCGGCGACGCGACCGTGAGCGGCCTGGTGGGCGAGGTCGCGCCGTACGTGGAGTACGTGCCGCCGGCCCCGCAGCAGCAGGGCCGGCAGGGCGCCCCCAAGCAGGGCGGCGGCCGGTCCCGGTCGGGACGACAGGGCGGCGCGGGCACCGGGCAGGGCGGCGGCGGCCGTCAGGGCCAGGCACGTGCCCAGGGCGGCGGTCAGCCCGGCGGGCAGCGCGGCGTCGCGCGTCCGGCGTCGGGCAGCGGCGGCGACCAGGCCGCGCGGGCGGACGGCGCGCCTCGCCGCCGTCGGCGCCGGGGCGGCCGCGGCCGCGGCCGCGGTGCCGGCAACCCGAACGCCTCGGCCGCGAACTGATCCCGCTCGGCGTGTCAGACCCTCAGGTCACCCAGGTGACCTGAGGGTCTGACGCTTTCGTAAGAACTGGAACACCCGCGGCCGGCGGGCAGTTGCTCTGTGCGGAGGTGTCGAGATGACCTACAAGATTTCGAAGTCCGACCAGGAGTGGCGCGAGCAGCTCTCGCGTCAGGAGTACGCGGTGCTGCGCCAGGCGGGTACGGAGCGGGCGTGGACGGGCGAGCTGCTCGACGAGAAGCGCACCGGCATCTACCGGTGTCGTGCCTGCGACGCCGAGCTGTTCCGCTCCGACACCAAGTTCGACTCGCACTGCGGCTGGCCGTCGTTCTACAGCCCGCTCGCGGGCGACTCGGTCGAGCTGATCGAGGACCGCTCCCACGGCATGGTGCGCACCGAGGTGCGCTGCGCGACCTGCGGCTCCCACCTCGGCCACGTCTTCGACGACGCGCCGCAGACGCCGACGGGCGACCGCTACTGCATGAACTCCGTCAGCCTCACGTTCGAGGAGCACTGACCGCGGAGCGGGCACTGACGGCGCACGCGCCGGCTCAGTGCCCGTTCTGCTTCCAGGCCACGATGTCCGTCGAGTAGCGGCCGAGGAGCCTGGCCAGCTGCGCGACCTCCTCCGGCTCCCAGGTGGCCAGCGCACCCTCCAGCATGGCGACACGGCTGGCGCGCGCCCGGTCGAACCGGGCCGCGCCGTCGGGCGTCAGCGTGATGAGCTGGCCGCGGCTGTCCTCCGGGTCCACGGTGCGTTCGACGAGACCCAGCTCGACCAGACGGCTGAGCTGCCGGGACACGGTGGCCCGCCCCACGCCGAAGAACGACGCGAGGTCCGAGCCGCGGGTGCCCGGCCGTTCGGCGATGTGCGCCAGGAGCGGGTAGGCACTGGCGTCGAGCTCCGGATGCACGCGCCGGGCGATCGACGCGCCGGACGACTGCGCCCGGCGGATCAGCAGGCGGATCTCGCGCTCCAGGCCTTCGAACGGCCCGAGGCCGGCCCCGTCGTCGGCGGGCACGCGCCCGCCGTCCTCGACCTGGTCGTCGGCGGTGTCCGTACCGGACCTGCCTGCACTGGAGAGCATGCGCCCATGATGACGCCTCCGGCGGCCGGATCCCAGCCCGGGGCGCGGAAAATCCCCCGCCGGGCACGAGGCGGGGCGAGAAAGGTCCGGCGAGAATCCCGTGCGGCACGGCGAGCACCCGTTCCCCGCCACCCGCTCCGTGCCACTACCCTCCTGTCCCATGACGTCAGCGACGCCGCGGCCGAGCGCACAGCACCTCGACCTCGCCGGCCCGACGCTGATCGCGTGCGACATCGACGGCACGCTGCTGCGCACAGGACACCCCGTCTCAGCGGCCGTACGCTCCGCCGTCGCCCAGGTCCTGGCAGCCGGGCAGCATCTCGTGCTGGCCACCGGACGCTCGCTGGTCGGGGCGCTGCCCGTCGCGGTGCAGCTCGGGCTGCCGGACGCCTGGATCGTCGCATCGAACGGCGCGGTCACCGCCCACCTGGTCGGCACCGACTACGAGGTCACGGACCTGCACGCCATCGAGCCGGAGACCGTGGTGCGCCACGCCGTGGCAGCGGTGCCCGGCATCCTGATCGCCACCGAGATCGTCGGTATCGGCTACCGCGTGAACCACCCGTTCCCTGAGGGTGAGCTCAACGGTGAGCAGCACCAGGTCCCCGCGCTCCTGGACCTGTGGGCGGAGTCGACGCCGCGCCTGGCCCTGCACGCACCGGAGGTCCACACGCTGGTCCCCGCCCTGCGCGAGCTGGGCCTGACCGCCATCGCGACGCGGCCCGACTGGGTGGACGTGACCCCGCCGGCCCTGTCGAAGGCGAGCGCCCTGGAGAAGGTCCGCGCCGCTCTCGGCGTCCAGGACGACGCGACCGCGGCGCTGGGCGACGGCGAGAACGACCTGGAGATGCTGGCGTGGGCGACGACCTCGGTCGCCATGGGTCACGCCCCCGACCGGGTCCGCGCCGCCGCCGACCGGGTCACGGGCACGATCGACCAGGACGGCGCGGCCACCGCGCTGCTCTCGCTGCTCGGCCGGGCGGCCTCCTGACCCGCCAGACCGGGTGATCCCAGGGGCGTTTGTCCGGTTAAGCCGGAAAAGGGCCCAGGATATGACGGATCACCGGAACATCACATCCACGGAAAGAGCACCATCCTCAGCACCCCTACCGGTACCGTGGTCGCCCGACACGACGCTGAGGGGTACCCATGGCACAGCTCGACCGCCGAACCTTCCTGGCAGGCGCCGCCGTCGTCGCTTTCGACCCGGCCACCTCCCGCTGGCTCACCACGCTCCCCGAGAACACCGGGGCCATCCAGGTCCCCCACCTCGACGGTGAGCTCGTCACGGACGAGGCGTCGCTCACCGAGGCGGCCACCGACTACGGCCACCTCGCCCACCGGCTGCCCCGCGCCGTGCTGCGACCGGGCTCCGTGGACGACGTCGTGACCGTCGTCCGCTTCGCGAACGAGCACGGGCTCACGGTCGCGGTCCGCGGCCAGGGCCACTCGACGTACGGCCAGGCACAGGCCGACGGCGGCGTCGTGATCGACTCCCGCACGCTCGCCACCATCCACGAGATCACTCCCGACCACGCGGTGGTCGACGCCGGCGTGCAGTGGCTCGACCTCGTGCGCACCGCTCTGGCCGACGGCGTCGCGCCGCCCGTCAGCACCGACTACCTCGGCCTGTCCGTGGGCGGCACGCTCAGCGTCGGCGGCATCGGGGGCGCCTCGCAGCACTTCGGGCTGCTGGTCGACAACACCCTGGAGCTCGACGTCGTCACGGGCGACGGACGCCTCGTCACCTGCTCGGCCGACGCGGAACGTGACCTCTTCGAGGCCGTGCTGGGCGGGCTGGGGCAGTTCGCCGTCATCGTCCGCGCGACCGTCGGGCTCCGGCTCGCCCCCACCTCGGCGCGGGTCTACACGCTGACGTACCCGCAGGTCACGGACCTGACAGCGGCGCAGCGCACCGTCCTGGCCGACGGCCGTTTCGACTACCTGGAGGGTCAGTTCGTCCCCACGGACGACGACGACTTCGCCTTCGTCCTGGAGGCCGGCGCCTGGTTCACGACCGAGCCGCCCGACGACGACGCGCTGCTGGCGGGCCTCACGCCGTCGGGCATCGACGTCGTGGACGTGCCCTACTTCGAGTGGCTGAACCGCATCTACGAGACCGTGGAGCAGATCGAGGCGCTCCGGCTGCCCGGCCCGTGGCTGAACCTGCTCGTGCCCGACTCCGCCACGGACGAGATCGTCACCGAGCTCCTGACCACCCTCACCCCGGCGGACGCCGGCGGCGTCGCGCTGCTGTACCCGACCGACCGCACCCTGATCACCCGGCCCCAGGTGATGGTCCCCGAGGGTCCCGTGTTCTTCCTCCTGGCGCTGCTGCGCGCGGTCAGCCCGCCCGACGACGCCGAGGCCGAGCGGCTCATCGCGGCCAACGACGCGCTGTACGCCCGCGTCCGCGCCGCGGGCGGCACGCAGTACCCGGTGAACGCCCTGCACCTGAGCACCGCCGACTGGCGCGCCCACTACGGTGACCGCTGGCCTCTCGTACGCCAGGCCAAGGACCGCTACGACCCGCGGCGTGTGCTGACGCCCGGTCAGGGCATCTTCGGCTGACCGACAGGCGGCTGCGCAGAGGGCTCAGCAGAGAGCCTCGTACTCCTTGAGGCCCTCGACCGTCGAGGCCACGTCGAGCTCGATCTCCTGTTCCGTGCCGAGATCCAGCCCTTCCTGGAGCTGCAGGAACGGGACCCGGATCTTCTCGACGGGCCCCTGGAACTCGTCGGGCACACGGGTGCCGAGCCGCCCGAGCTCGACCGCGAGGGCGTGCATCTGGTCCGCCGACGTGCCGTCGAGGCCGTCGCTCGCCCCGACGAGGGCGGTACCGATGCGCGACTCCAGCGTCGGGTCGCCGTGCACGTACATGGCGGCGCACGCCTGGTTCGCGTCCAGGGGCGCGTCGCGGTCCGTCGGCTCGGGCGCCGTGGCGCTCGCGCCGCCCGACGGCGACGGGCTCGCTCCGGCGTCCGCCCCGTCGTCGGCGGAGCAGGCGGTGAGCAGGAGGAGCGTCGCGGTGACGGCGGCGATCCCGAGGGCGCGGGCAGGTCGGACCATGCCGCACATGAAACCACCCGGCGCTGGGAATCCGCGCATCCGGTGGGTATCGCCCTGGTGACCGACACGACGGTCCCGGGACCGGCCGGTGAACGGTCCTGGAACACTCCCGGAACTCACCTGGCGGGCCTGTGACGGCGTCCTGCGGCGGGCCTAGCGTGGAGACAGAACCGCAGACCGGAGGTCAGCATGACCGTCGCCCGCCCCGCCGTCATCGCCCACCGCGGCTACTCCGCGGTGGCGCCGCAGAACACGCTCGCCGCCATCGAGGCCGCGTGCCGCGCCGGCGTGGATGCCGTCGAGATCGACCTGCAACCCACCGCGGACGGTGTCGGCGCGGTGATCCACGACGAGACCGTCGACGCGACCACGGACGGCACCGGCAAGGTCGCTGCCCTGACCTCGGCCGAGGTGCTCGCGCTCGACGCCGGTGCCCGGTTCGCGCCGGCGTTCGCCGGGCAGCGCGTGCCCACGCTCGACGACGTGCTGGGCGTGCTGGCCCGGCACCCGGAGACGGACCTGCTGCTGGAGCTCAAGGGCTCGTGGGCCGCCGGGCAGGTCGAGCAGGTCGCAGCCACCGTGGCCGCCAGGGGGTTCGACGAGCGGGTGCTCGTGCAGAGCTTCTGGCCGGGCACGGTCGCGACGGTGCGCGACGTGGCCCCGCACCTGCCCGGCGGCCTGCTCGTCTCGTTCGACCCGCCCGGCCTGCTGCGCCTGTGCGAACGACTGCGGGTGGTGACCTGCAACCCGTCGGTCGCGACGGTCGCGGGCAGCCCGCGACTCGTGTCCCGCCTGCACGCGGCCGGCCTGCGCGTGATGGCCTGGACGGCGAACGACCCGGCAGCCTGGACGACGCTCGTCGCCGCCGACGGCGGCGCGGGCGTCGACGCCGTGATCACGGACCGCCCCGAGCGTCTCGCCGGCTGGCTCGCAGGCCGCGGGAAGCAGGCGCCGGCCGCCCCGGTGGCGGGGCGCGGCGGCATCCCGCTGCGCCGCCGCGTCGCGGCCGCACCGGCCCGGCACCCGGCGCTGGGGCGCGCCTGACCGCTACGTGGCGTGCAACCAGCCGTGCAGACGGCGGGTGACCCACGGCAGCACCCAGTACGCCATGATCGGCGTCAGGACCAGGGTCGAGATCAGCACCCTGAGCACCAGCGGCACGCCGTCCCAGCCGGGTACCAGGTAGGTGAACAGCGCGGTGAACAAGAGGTTCACCGGGAAGAACCCGAGCCAGATGCTCGTCGCCTGCTTCCACCGGGGCGGTACCACGACAGCGGCCACGTCGGCCGGCTCGTCGGTCCGGCTGGGGTCGTCGAACCAGCCCTCGATGCCCGTGCGCTGCTGGTAGCGCAGCTCCTCGACGAGCCCTGTGCCCTGCGCCAGCCAGT
Source organism: Promicromonospora sp. MS192 (assembly GCF_049532985.1). Classification (GTDB taxonomy): domain Bacteria; phylum Actinomycetota; class Actinomycetes; order Actinomycetales; family Cellulomonadaceae; genus Promicromonospora. The sequence goes on from NZ_CP186693.1 coordinate 4,545,828, forward strand.
CCCGGCGTTCGGCGGACCGCTCCCAGGCGGCGAGCCGGTCGGCATCGGCGAAGCGGTAGAGCATGTGCCAGTCGCGAGAGCCCTCGGCGGCGCGGATCCAGCCCGAGCCGAGGAACCCGTCCCAGCGGTTGGCGAGGTTGACGCCCGACTGCACCCAGCTGGTGACCTCGGGAACGTGATCGGGATGGACGACGCGGTGGATGGACACGGTCACGGGTTGTCCGGCAGGGGTGGGCACGGATCCGTTCGCGGCCTGTTCGTGATGGGCCATGCCCTGAAGTGTCACGCATGGCTCGGAACCCATCAATGTGAGCGCGCACACCCCGGGTTGTCGGCCCTTCACGTCTGCACCACCATCCGCCCGCAGTTTTTGTGAGGCATGCCTCTGGTTCGGGGGTTACATAACTCTTGGACGGTCGTTCAATATTGAATCGTTGCCGCACGGAACCACCCCCCTGGGCCTCATGCGCCTGGTTTCGTGCGGCAACCGCCATGACCGCGCCGGACGCGCGACGTGGCCTGACAGCAGCCGGTGCGCGCGACGCCGTCCGTCCGAGGGACCCCCCTGCCCCTCACGGTGCCGCCCGCGCCCGGCCGCGAGAACGGAATCCGCGTGCCCCAGACGCAGAACCCCGTCGCGCCCCAGGCGCGTCCTGTCCCTGTCCCCGAGCGTCAGGTGCGCCCTTGACGCGCGATCACCGGCTCGTCCCCCGTCGCACACGACGCCCGGGCGCGCACAGGGCGCACACGACGGTGGCGGCGCACCCCGCGCACCCCGTCGTCCGCCGTTCCTCCTTCGCGATCGCCGCCGCGCTCACCTCGGTGGCTCTGACCACCACCGCGGCGGTCAGCTTCACCGGGAACGACGGCGGCGCCCCCGCCGCCGCACCCGCTGCGGAGCCGACCGTGCAGCCCAGCGCGGCAGCCGCCGACCCCGAGGTCCGCTCCGCCGCCAGCAAGGCGGACGCCGTCCTGACGGACGCCGCCTACGTGACCCGCGAGGGTGACCTCTCGGCGAAGGAGCGCAAGCAGGTCCGGACCGCCGCCCAGGACCTGCGGGCCATGGTGGACCAGGCCCGCGAGACTCCCGCCGCCTCCACGGCACGCCCGGTCGCCGCCTCACGCAGCACCGAGCGCACGTCACTCGCCGAGCGGGCGGCGGACGCCTCCGCGGAGCGTCCTGACGACGCGGCGGACGAGGGCAGGTCCGGCACGGCGGAAGCCGACGCCGGGGCGGACGCCACCGAGCCCACCAACCTGGCCGGCACGACCACCGGTGCCGCGCCCCTGGCCGACCAGGACGTCACGGGCCTCCCGATCCTCGACACCCCGCTCGCCGACGCCGTCGGCGAGCCGGTCGACACCTCGCTCGGCGAGACGACCGCTCCCGCCGAGGCGGATGCCGCGGAGGCCGAGGCTCCCGCGGCCCAGGCCGCGGCGGCCCCGTCGGCCGCGCGGATCGAGAAGGTGACCACGTCGCTGCAGCGGCTCATCGCCCGTACCGACGCCGACGCCGTCGTGTCGGTCAAGGCGGGCCCCACGCCCGAGGAGATCGCCGCCGCGAAGAAGGCGGCCGAGGAGCGCCGTGCCGCCAAGGCGGCCCGGGCCGCGGAACGTGCGGCGGCCGAGGCCGCCGCGAAGGCGAAGGCGATGGCCGAGGCCGCGAAGAGCTACGGCAACGGTCAGATCCCGGCGGACGTCCTCTGCGGGCTGAGCTGGGCCCCGGGCGAACAGCTCCGGTGCGACGCCGCCGCGGCTCTCGAGGACCTGAACGGCGCGTTCCGCGCGGCGTTCGGCCGCAACCTGGCCATCACCGACGGCTACCGCTCCTACGCGGAGCAGGTGGCGGTCGCGGCGAGCCGGGGCGCCCTGGCCGCCGTGCCGGGTACGTCCAACCACGGCTTCGGCCAGGCCGTCGACCTGTCGGGCGGCATCGAGTCGTTCGGCAGCGCCGAGCACGCCTGGATGGTCGCCAACGCCGGCAGGTACGGGTGGGAGCACCCGTCCTGGGCCCAGGCGGGCGGCAGCAAGCCGGAGGCCTGGCACTGGGAGTACGGCACCACGTACTGACCCGGCGCGGGCACCACAGGAGCGCCTGCTCGGCCGTCCGGCCGGGCAGGCGCTCCTGTGCGCGTCCGGGCGGTCAGCCCCAGCCCAGCTCGTGCAGGCGCGCGTCGTCGATCCCGAAGTGGTGCGCGATCTCGTGGACCACGGTCACGGCCACCTCCTCGACGACGTCCTCGCGCGTGTCGCAGATCGCGAGGGTCGGGTTCCGGAAGATGGTGATGCGGTCGGGCAGCGCGCCCGCCGCCCACATGTGGTCACGCTCCGTGAGCGGTACGCCCTCGTAGAGGCCCAGCAGCTCGGGATCGTCCGCGGGGGCGTCGTCCTCGACCAGCACCACCACGTTGTCCATCTGCGCCGCGAGGTCGGCCGGGACCAGGTCCAGACCGTCGCTGACAGCGGCCTCGAAGTCCTCGCGCGTCATCTCCACCACGCCCCCATCATCCCCGACGGCGCCACCCGGCGGACACGACGGGACGCACCCTGCCACGAGGTGCGGCGAGACCGCCGAGCGCCTGTAGACTTGCCGCGTTCCAGCCCCCATCGTCTAGCGGCCTAGGACCCCGCCCTTTCACGGCGGTAGCACGGGTTCGAATCCCGTTGGGGGTACGAAGGGGCTCGCCAGAGCCACGTCTCGACCGCTGTGAGGCAGGTCATCACGGCGGAGTCGGATTCTGATTTCAGATTCGGCCCCGCGGTGGGTTAGGATCCTCACGGTTCGAAACGAGCCCCCCGGATGCGGGAAGCGTCCAGCAGTACCAAGGCCCTGTAGCGCAGTTGGTTAGCGCGCCGCCCTGTCACGGCGGAGGTCGCGGGTTCAAGTCCCGTCAGGGTCGCGCGAGAGGCGCCCGGATCGTCGGTCTCGACTATCCGGGCGTTCGCGCTAGGGCTCTGTAGCTCAGTTGGTAGAGCGTTCGACTGAAAATCGAAAGGTCACCGGATCGACGCCGGTCGGAGCCACAGCAAGAACCCCCGGAACCACGTGGATCCGGGGGTTCTTCATTTTCTCCCTGTCGCGGATCGCTCTGACCGGTCAGCGATTCGATGAGCGAACGGCTCCGTCCGGCCCGTCGCCGCCCACACCCGACGCAGGCCCCGGCAGCGGCCGTCCCCATGGCTCACGGCGAGCCCGAGAAGCGCCGGAGAGTTTGTCGGGCGTCCGCGCGTGAGACCCCGATCCGCAGCTGGAAGTCGGCGTCGGGTACAGCGTTCGGGCCGTCGAGGATCTCGCGGAGCGCGTTGACGACCGCTTCGACATCGTCCGGACCAAGTACGTACTGGTCGGCGGCCAGCCACTCCCCTACCGGACCATCCCAACCGTCCGGAGGGACTCGGTAGTCACCCGTCCGGAGGCAGGTGGAGCACGCCCACGCATGTTCGGTCGACAGACCGAGCCAGCGTGACCGCGCCCGGGACTCCGCCGACAACGGCCCCATGCACCAGTCGCAATAGTCCTGGACCTGATCGATCGACATGGCCGTAACCTACTCCGGAGCCGTATCGGCGCACGGGTCCGGGGCACCGCTCCTGAAACGCGACCCTCCGCGAGGAGTTGCCGTGCGGACCCCGCGTCAACACTGTTCTCAGGCAGTTCTGAGATAATTCCTTCCAGCACTTGGGGGATTGGCGCGCGTTTACCTTCATGCTTTTCCGGGAAGGCGCGCCGCGCCAGGAATTGCCCCGTCCGCACTTGACCTGTTGAGTTGTCTTCAACGGCGCACACCGATGCCGGGGCACGGGAGGGCAGATGATCGAGGACGCGAAGGTCGACAGCCACACGGGAGCCGCAGGCAGCACGCCAGGACCTGAGCGGCCGGCCTCCCTGGGAAAGCTCGTGGAGCAGATCTCCGAGCAGGCGACCCGCCTTGTCCGCGCGGAGATCGCGCTCGCCAAGGCAGAGCTGACCGAGAAGGCGCTGAAGTCCGGCATCGGTATCGGGCTGCTCGTCGTCGGGCTCCTGATCCTGGCCTACGCCGTCGGAGTGCTGCTCCTGGCGGCCGTGTACGGCCTGGGGACGGTCTGGCCGCTCTGGCTGTCCGCCCTCGCCATCGGCGGCTTCATGGTGCTCGTGACGATCGTGCTCGCCCTCGTGGGCGTCCAGCTCCTGAAGAAGGGCACCACCAAGCCCGAGAGCATCCAGCGCGTGCAGGACGACATCACGGCGATCAAGGAGGGGATGGGCCGATGAGCGCTTCGAACAGCACACCGCCCAGCAGCAGCGAGCTCAAGGACGAGGTGCTCCGCACCCGCGCGGACCTCGCGGCGGCCGTGGACGAGCTGACCACCCGGCTGAGCCCTGGTTACCAGGCGTCACGCATCGCGCACGACGCCAAGCAGGCCGCGAACGACGCCGGAGCCATGCTGTCCGGCTCCTTCGGCGACAAGAACGGCCCGGCGCACGATCCGCGCCGGGCCCGCAACGCCAAGATCCTGATCGGGGCCACCATCGGTCTGGTGGCCCTCGGTACAGCAGTCGCTGTGACAGTCGTGCTCAGGCGCGCGCGGGGCTGAGCTGGGGGGCAGCACCCGGCGCGCCTTCGTCCTACCTGCCGACCAATCCGTCAACGACGTCCGACTTAGTTGTCGGAGTCGCCCGAGCTGTCCGCTGCCGCACCGAGCAGCGCCCGAACCTCGGACTCCTTGTAGCGGCGGTGACCGCCAAGTGTCCGGATCGACGAGAGCTTTCCCGCTTTTGCCCAACGCGTTACTGTCTTGGGGTCAACACGGAACAAGCTCGCTACCTCGGCAGGCGTGAGCAGGACCTCGGATTCTCCGTGGATGGACATCCCCGCACCTCCTCCGGAACGGTGCCGGCCTGGCCGTACCAGGCGGTTGACGACACCCGCTCTTGCACCATTGTTAGCAGCAAACGGGATTTAGGCGACTTGGGGACGGGGTTTATTTCCTCACTTTCCCCACTGCGCGCCACGCGCGCCCGTTTCGGGCGAGTCTGGGACACGTGCGACACGCCGACCACGCGATCCGCCGTCACCGAGCCCTCGCGTCACGGGCATCTTCTGCACACATCCGGCCACTCTCCCGCAGTCGGCAAAGCGCGAACGGCAGCATGTCCCACGGCGCACAAGAGATGCCCGAGCAGAGACATGACCGGCCCGGAACTAGCCGGTGCGTTCAGTCATCGAACAGCATGTCAACGACAAAGACATGATCAACACCACCGAGTGCGGCGCGGGCGCCGGGGCACCCCGGACGATCCGAATGTCACACCGGGGGATGGGACGAATCACGTCCACGGACTGGAAGAAACGCCGTACCAGCATGTAACGTTGGAACCTGGACAGACGAAACGCTACGGGGCCGCACGTCCATGCACGGTGCCGCCCCGCTCCTACGTTGAGGGGGTCGGAGCCATGGGCCGCGGCCGTCAGAAGGCAAAGCAGACCAAGGTTGCTCGCGCGCTGAAGTACTACAGCCCGGAGACCAATTATCACGCCCTCGAGCAGGAGCTCAGCGGGGACTCCCACACGGACGTGGCGACAGAGTCGCGGTGGGACTCCCCGGAGGACGAGGAGTACGACAACAGGTATTCCGACTGGGCAGAGCAAGACGGCAACACGCGCTGAGGGTGCCGGCGCCTTCGCGCCGGCCCCGCGCCCGGTCATCGACCGAGCAGCGCCACCGCCTCAGCCGCGGTAGTCGTTCACCAGCCTGACCGCACCCCCGGACACGCCCTTGGTCCCTGCGACCAGGTCCTCGTGCTCGGTGGCGGTGTCGAGCGTCTCCACGCTTCCGAGCGTCCACGCGGGAACACCTAGCGCGGCGAGCCGGGCGAGTGTCGCGTCGACGCCGTCTGCGCCCACGACCGCGACCATGCCCACGCCCAGGTTGAGCGTGTTCTCCAGGTCGCGGTTCGGCACTCCGCCGAGCTCGCGGACCATGCGGAACACGGCCGGCACGTCCCAGGACGCGCGGTCCACCGTCGCCACGAGTCCCGCGGGGAGCACGCGCGCGAGGTTGGCCGCGAGGCCGCCGCCCGTGACGTGCGTGTAGGCGTGCACCTGCGCCGCGTCGTCCGCGGCCAGGGCCAGGCAGTCGGAGGCGTAGACCCGCGTGGGCTCCAGCAGCTCCTCGCCGAGGGTGCGCCCGAGCTCGTCCACGTGCCGGTCCAGGGACCAGCCCGCGTGCTTGATCACGGCACGCACCAGCGAGTACCCGTTGGAGTGCAGGCCGCTCGACCCCATCGCTATCAGCACGTCGCCGGGACGCACGCGGTCCGGGCCGAGCACGCTGTCGGCCTCGACGATGCCCGTGGCGGCTCCGGCGACGTCGTACTCGTCCGGCGCCAGGAGACCGGGGTGCTCGGCCGTCTCGCCACCCACGAGCGCGGTACCGGCCACCTCGCACGCCTGAGCGATACCGCGCACGATGTCGGCGATCCGCTCCGGCACCACCTTGCCGGTGGCGATGTAGTCCGTCATGAACAGCGGCTTGGCGCCCATCACGACGATGTCGTCGACCACCATGCCCACCAGGTCGAACCCGATCGTGTCGTGCTTGTCGAGCGCCTGCGCGATCGCCACCTTGGTGCCCACGCCGTCCGTGGACGTCGCCAGCAGCGGTGCGCGGTAGTTCTTGAAGGCGGACAGGTCGTAGAGGCCGGCGAAGCCGCCCACGCCGCCGAGTACGGCCGGACCCTGCGTGCGGCGCACGGCGTCCTTCATGAGCTCGACGGCCTTGTCGCCCGCCTCGGTGTCCACGCCGGCGGCGGCGTACGTCAGGCCTTCGGAAGTCACTGGTGCTCCTGCGTCGTTCGGGTGGTGGTCGTGGTCACGGGTGGTCGAGCGCGGTCGCGCCACCGGCGCTCACGGCGAGCTGCCGGAGCCCGTCCTCGGGCGGGCCGAGCGGCAGCTCGGCCTGCTCCAGCAGGTGCTTGCCGAGCTGGTCGTCCGGGGGCAGCTCGATCGGGTACTTGCCGGTGAAGCACGCGGCGCAGAGCTGCGAGCTGGGCTGCTCGGTCGCCGCGATCATGCCCTCGGTGCTGATGTAGCCGAGGCTGTCGGCGCCGAGCGACTGCCCGATCTCCTCGACGGCGAGCCCGTTGGCGATCAGCTCGGCCCGGGAGGCGAAGTCGATGCCGTAGAAGCAGGGCCACTTGACCGGCGGGGACGAGATGCGCACGTGGACCTCGGCGGCGCCCGCCTCCCGCAGCATGCGGATCAGCGCGCGCTGGGTGTTGCCGCGCACGATCGAGTCGTCCACGACCACCAGGCGCTTGCCCTTGATGACCTCGCGCAGCGGGTTGAGCTTCAGGCGGATGCCGAGCTGGCGCAGCGTGTCGGACGGCTGGATGAACGTGCGGCCCACGTACGCGTTCTTCGTGAGGCCCTGACCGAACGGGATGCCCGACTCCGCCGCGTAACCGACGGCTGCCGGCGTGCCCGACTCCGGCGTCGGGATCACGAGGTCGGCCTCGACGGGGTGCTCGCGTGCCAGCTGACGCCCCATCTCGACGCGCGCCGCGTGGACCGACCGCCCGTTGAGGGTGTTGTCCGGCCGCGCCAGGTAGACGTACTCGAAGACGCACGCGGCCCGCTCGGCCTCGGCGAAGCGCGCCGAGCGCATGCCGTCGGCGTCGATGCAGATGAGCTCGCCGGGCTCGACGTCGCGCACGTAGGAGGCGCCCACGATGTCCAGGGCCGGCGTCTCGCTCGCGACCACCCAGCCACGGTCGAGGCGACCGAGCACCAGCGGGCGGACGCCCTGCGGGTCACGGGCGGCGTAGAGGGTGTTCTCGTCCATGAACACGAGGGAGAACGCACCGCGCAGGCGGGGCAGCACCTCGAGTGCCGTCGCCTCCAGCGTGCGGTCGGCGTCACCGGCCAGCAGAGCGGTGATCAGGGCCGTGTCCGTGGTGTTGCCCCGGGCGAGCTCGCCACGGCGCTGCGCGCCGTACCGCTCCGCCACCAGGTTCACCAGCTCGGCGGAGTTGGTGAGGTTGCCGTTGTGGCCCAGGGCCACGGTGCCGGACGCCGTCGGCCCCAGCGTGGGCTGGGCGTTCTCCCAGGTGACGCCACCGGTGGTGGAGTACCGGCAGTGCCCGACGGCGATGTGACCGGTCAGTGCGTTGAGAGCGGTCTCGTCGAAGACCTGGGACACGAGCCCCATGTCCTTGTAGACCAGGATCTGCTCACCGTTGCTGGTGGCGATGCCCGCGGACTCCTGTCCGCGGTGCTGGAGGGCGTACAGACCGAAGTACGCGAGCTTGGCGACCTCCTCGCCGGGTGCCCAGACCCCGAAGACGCCACATGCGTCCTGGGGGCCCTTCTCGCCGGGCATGAGGTCGTGGTTGAGTCGGCCATCTCCGCGCAGAGGCATGCTCCGAGTATCCCATGCGACCGGAACCGGGCGACCAGCCCCGGATGTGACCTCCGCGTCAGCGGCCGCGCAGGCTCCGGCGGTCCGCGATCACGGCGAACAGGCCGGCCAGGAGAGTGGTCGTCATCGTGACGAAGCTCGTCAGCACCGTGACGTACACGCCGGGCTTCATCATCGCCGCGCCCGAGGGCGAGTTCACGAGGTAGAGCGACAGCGCGAGCCCGAGGACCAGCCCCACCAGCGCGCCCGTCCAGAAGAAGGCCTTGTACCGGGGCGCCCGACGCACGGTGGCCGGGTCGATGACGGCGCGCACCTCCACGTCGTCGGCGGACTCCTGGGATGCCTGGGACTCACTCACGCCCCCAGACTACGCGCCCACGCTTGCCGAGAGAGAACCGCAGAGGCAGAACGCCGGCGAGGTGGAACCGCGGAGTGCCCGGTTCCACCTCGCCGGCGTTCTGCCTCGGCAAGGGTGGGTCAGCTGATCAGCTTCCAGGGGCTGCGCTTGCCCACGCCCGGGATCTGGAGGATGGTCGGGCGGGTCGCCTCGTACACCTCACCCCGGTAGGACACGGTGTCACCCCACCAGTAGAGCTTCCACGGGACCCAGGCAGGCGCCTCCGGCTCCTCGGGAGCCCCCGCCTCGACGGTCACCGGAAGGCGCACGGTCGTACCCGACGGAGCCGCCTGCACCAGGAGCTGGTACTCCCCCGCGGCCGTGCCGGCCGGGATCGTGACCGACGCCGACGTCGCCCCCTCGGTCACCGTGCCGGTGCCCAGGGAGACGCCGTCCGCGGCCGTGCCGCCCTCCGGGACCAGGAAGGTCTCGGTGGTCGTGTTGCGCGGCGCGCCCAGCGACGTCAGGTCCAGGCCCGACAGGCTGACGTCGGTCGCCGCACCCGCCTCGACCGTGCCCGGCAGCGCGGGCGTCACCGCGCGGGTGCGGGCGAAGCTCGGGGTGATCGGCGAGGAGGCCTTGATGTACTCGATCCAGGCGTCACGGTCGATCAGGCCCGAGTCGCGGCCGTCCGTGCCGTCGGTGAAGGCCCGGAAGTTGTCACCGCCCGAGATCAGGAACGAGAACGTCGCGATGCGGTACTCCGCCGCCGGGTCGACCGGCACGCCGTCGATGGTGATCGACGAGACGTTGTCACCGGGGGCGGCGTTCGGGTCCGCCGTCGTGGTCGTGTAGGAGACGTTGTCCGACAGCCCGAGTGCCAGGTACGGGCGCGACGGGCGGTTCCCGTTGACGTCCGTCTGCCACTGCTGCTCCAGCAGCGTGTCGAGCTGTGCACCGGTCAGCGTGATCGTCCACAGGTTGTTGACGAACGGCAGCACGGCGTTGGCCTCGGCGTAGGTGATCACGCCGTCCTCGCCGAAGTAGAGCTCGTTGCGCAGGCCACCCGGGTTGACGACGCCGATGTCGGCGCCGCCGCGGTCGTCGCTCGCGAGCGAGTCGCGCAGCGAGTTAGCCACGAGGTTGCCGAGCGCGGACTCCGACGCGCGGTCGTCCCGGTTGCCACCGGTGTAGACGCCGTCGGTGTACGAGCCGCCCGCGAACGCCGTGGTGACGTCTGCGGTGACCTCGCCGATCGGCTGGGCGCCGATCTGCTCCGCCTCGGCCAGCGCCGCGTCCACGATCGAGTCGACCTCGGCGACCGCCGGATAGGTGGCGATCAGCTCGGCGGCGGGGGTGGTCGTGCGTGCGACGTTCTCGACGGTGTAGTCGGTGACGTCGAACGACTCCGTGTCCACCGTGAGCGAGACGTGGCCCAGGAACTCGCCGTAGTTGCCGGTCTGGATGATCGGACGGGTCTCGCCCTCGGTACCCGGGACCGGGGCGTCCCACGCGTACTGCTTGTGCGTGTGGCCGGTGAAGATGGCCGCGACGCGCGGGTCGGTCTGCTGCACCAGGTCGGCGAACGGACCGCCGGCGGCGATCTCCTCCTCCAGCGTGGCACCGTCCGGGGTGCCCGCGCTCGCGCCGTCGTGCGCGAGGGCGACCACCACGTCCGCCTCACCGTTGGCGGTGTCGCCGTCCAGCAGCTCGTCGGTCACGCGGTTGAGCGCCTCCACCGGGTCGCCGAACTCGAGGCCCTCGATGCCCGACGGGGTGACGAGCGTGGGGGTCTCCTGCGTGACCACGCCGACGAACCCGACGTCGACCCCGTTGACCGGGACCACCTGGTACTCGGGAAGAGCGGGTTCGCCCGTGGCCTCGTCGTAGACGTTGGCCCCGAGGTAGTCCCAGTCGGCGGCGTCGGTGACGCGGCCGGTGAGGTCCGCCATGCCCTGGTCGAACTCGTGGTTGCCGACCGCGGAGGTCTTCAGGCCGAGCGCGTTGAGCACGTCGAGCGTGGGCTGGTCCTGCTGCAGCGCGGAGGCGAACAGCGACGCGCCGATGTTGTCACCCGCCGAGACGAACGCGGTGCCCTCGGGGTTCTGCGCCCGCAGCTGCTCCACGGTGCCCGCGAAGGCGACGGTGTTCGCGTCGATGCGGCCGTGGAAGTCGTTGATGGCCACGAGGTCCAGGTCGACCGACCCGGGCTCCGTGGTCGTGCCCGCGAGGTCCAGGCCCACCAGGACCGGGTCGTGGTCGGAGGACCGGAACGGCGTCTCGTCGTAGAGGATGGTCGCGTTGTAGTTGTACCGGCTGTACTCGTTCGCGACCGGCTCGTACGCGTTGATGTTCCAGACGTCGGTGCCCGTCACGACCTCGGCGGCGGCCGGGGAGGCCAGCACGTGGTCGAGCGAGCCGACCATGCCGTCGAAGTTGTACGTGTACTCGCCGGTGGTCGGGCCGAGGTCCGTGTAGCCGGCGTCGGTGAGGACCTGGATCGGGTCCTCCTGCTCGTAGGCGTTGAAGTCGCCGAGCAGCAGCACCTTGTCGGTGCCGGCCGCGGTGGCCTGCTCCTGCGCGAACGCCGCGAGCGAGGTCGCCTGGCGCGTGCGGGACTCGTTCGAGGCGCCCTGGCCGTCGCCCTGGTCCGCGTCGCCCGGCCAGGGGCCGGCCGAACCCTTCGACTTGAAGTGGTTGGCGATCACGACGACGTCGTCCCCGGCGTCGGTGGCACCACCCGCGGGCTGGAACGTCTGGGCCAGCGGCTGGCGGGCGTTGCCGAACGCCTCGTCGCCCACCAGGATCGTCGAGTCGCCCACCGGCTCCGCCGTCGCGGTGCGGTAGATGAAGGCGTTGCGGATGACATCCTCGGCCTCGGGCACCTCGGCCGGGGAGGCCGCGTAGGCCCACGTGCCGGCGCCCTCGGCCGCGTTCAGGGCGTCCACCAGGTCCGACAGCGCCTGATCGCGGTCGCCACCGAGCGCCGCCGTGTTCTCGATCTCCAGCAGGGCCACCACGTCGGCGTCCAGCGCCGAGATCGCCGCGACGATCTTGGTCTGCTGGCGCTGCAGGTCCTCCTCCTCGGCCGCGCCGCGGGCGTCGCAGCCGACCGAGACCGTGACGGGGTCGCCGTCCCGGTCGGTGTAGTAGGTGCAGCCCGCAAGCTCGTCGCCCGTGGTGGTGAAGTAGTTCAGCACGTTGAACGTGGCGACCTGCAGGTCACCGCCCACCTCGGCGGGCGCGTCCTCGCGTGTGTTCTCGAACGTGGCCGGCTGCACGGTCGAGGCGACGTCCGGCGTCAGGTGTGCCAGCGGCTGGAAGCCCCACGCGTCGTACCGGTAGTCGAGGATCACCGGCGTGGTGAACGTGACGCCGGCGCCCACCCGCAGCGGCTCGCCGCCGGTCAGGTAGGGCAGGGGCTTCGACTTGTTGGCGGTCGAGTTGTAGTTGAGGGACGAGCCGTCGTCGAGCAGCACGCCGCGCGCCGCGTTGTCCGCGACCTGCGCGTCGTACTCCGCCGAACCCGGCCGGCCCGCCGTGGTCGGCTGCACCAGCGGGCTGTCGCCCGACGCGAGGCCGATCGTGCCGTAGTAGTTGGTGTCGTAGTTGTCCGTCACCGTGAAGTCGCCCTCGGGCGCGAGCAGCATGCCCTCGAGCGCCTCGCGGCCGGCCTCGTCGGCGGGCCAGGCGGTGACCGCCGGCTCGACCGTCGCCGGCTCGTCCAGCACGGTCCAGCTGCCCGCGGACGGCGTGAGCTCCGTGAGGCCGTTGAACTCCGAGACCGTACCGGTGACCTCCACGTGGTCGCCCGCCGAGAGGTCGGCGGCGGCCGCGGCGGAGAACACGAAGACGGCGTCCGACGCACCCGGCGTCGGGTCGTCGCCGCCGCCGGTGCCCGCGGTCTGCAGGTACAGGCCGTTGAACCCGCCGGTCGCGTAGACGGCGGTGACGACGCCACGGGTGGTCACCGTCTGGCCCACGAGCGGCGAGGCGGCTCCGGTGCCCTGGATCTCGGCGATCGGGGTCACCTCGCCGGGCTCGGTCGGCTCGGACGGCTCCGGCTCGGGCTCGGTGGCCTCGCTGTTGGCGGGGGTCACCTCGGTGCCGAACACGAAGTCCGCCGAGTTGTCACCCGCGTCGCCCGTGCGCTCCAGCGAGCCCACCACACCGGTGCCCTGGCCGGCAGGCGCCTGGGCGGTCTCGAACGTGTCGGCGGTGCCGTAGCCGAGCAGGTCGACGACGCCCGCGGCACCCTCCGCGGGCACCGCGCCCTTGGCGGGCGCGACCGCGGTGGCCTGCGACGCGAGCGCGATGACGCCGGCCGTGCCGCTCGGGTTGAGGCCGCCGACGGCGTCCGGCGTGGGGAGCGCGTCGCCGTTGGCAGCGTTCGAGGCGCCCTGTACCAGGTAGTGGCCGCCGGCGGCGATGGTGCCGCTCAGCGGGGTGATGCCGGAGAACGAGGCGCCGGTCGCGGACTTGTACTGGACCGACCAGCCGTCGACGCTGACGGGCTCGTCCGTCGGGTTGTAGAGCTCCACGAACTTGTTGCGGTACGGCTGGCCGGAGCTGCCGCCGACGAGGTATGCCTCGCTGATGACGACGTGCCCGGAGTCCGGGCCGTCCTCGGCGCCGGTGGGCGCGGCGAAGGCCGCCGACGCCGGCAGGGCGAGCGCCGCGGCGAGCGCCGCTGCGACCGCGGCCCTGCCGCTGGACCGGGGGTGCGGTCGCGGGGACCGGAGCGTGCTGGGTCTCACGCTGACTCCTTCTGCAATAGCCGGCCGAGGCCGGGATGGCGTGCCCTGGTGCAGGACGTCTTGTGCGGCGGCGTCGCCGCAGCCGGGGGCGCGTGTCCGTCGCGCGAGCAGCCCGGCACGAGCGCCACCAACCAACCACTGCATCGTGAACCGGCGGTTACGGACCGACACCCGCAGGGAAAAATGCCGCCCCGGCACCGGGTGAACCTGCTCGCAGCCGAACCACGAGATCGACGCCGAGGCTAGCGGGTGGCACTGACATCCGTGGCAGCGCACACGCCGGACACGCCCGGTTCACCCGGATCCGGTCGGTGGATCCAGCTCGCCGATCGCCCCGGACACCGCCCGGCGCCCCGCTGTCAGCGGCAGCAGATGGGAGATGTCCGAGCGCTCGCCCGAGGCCCGCACCCGTCCGTCTGCGACGGCGTCCGCCCAGCTCACCGCGCCCGTGGCGAGGCCGAGCCAGGTCTCCGGGTCGGTCTCGACCACGTTCGGCGGCGTACCTCGGGTGTGCCGCGGACCGGCGACGGCCTGCACTGCTCCGGCCGGCGGGACCCGGACCTCGACGGAGTTCCCGGGGGCGACGGCGGCCACCTCCTCCAGGAGGAACCGCACGGCGGTGGTCACCGCTCGGCGGTCCGCCTCGTCCCGGGACCAGGCCGCGACGGCGGCGCGCCCGGCCTCGGGGTCGGTCCGGCGACGCGGCGGCACTACTGCACCGCCAGGAAGTCGCCGAGCCGGGTCCAGCCCGACCGTTCGAGGCTCGTGAAGTCGGTTCCGGGCATGACGAACATGACCTTGTCGGTGCCGTTCGACACCTCGGTCCCCGTCGGGTTGGGCGTCATCGTGCAGCCGGCGATCGTGTCCGCCTCGGTGCTGGCCAGGACCAGGCACGTCGAGGCGCCGTCCCCGGAGCGGGCGGCGTAGAACGTGGCGTCGCCGTCCGCGCCGAGCCGGCGCGTGGTGTCGCCGTCGACGGCGAGGTCGGCGAGTTGTGCGTCCGGGAGCACGTCCTCGGCCTGCTGCTCCTCGTCGAACAGGGCCTCCAGGTCCTGGACGCCGTCCGACGGCGTACAACCGGCCAGCAGCACGGACACACCCAGGGCGGCCACGGCGCCGGCCCACCGGGGAACGGGTACGGCAAGGGTCATGGGGCCAGTATCGCGGACGGTCCGCCTCAGTAGCGGTAGCCGTCGGGCCCCGGACCCTCCACCGCGAGCAGGTCCGCCGCCACCACGACCGGCAGCTCCCGCGAGGAGAGGACCGGGTACTCCGCCACGTGCACGCCGCCGGCGTACCCGTCCCCGCGGACGACCGGGACCGGCTGCGACAGCGACGCCGTGCGCCGGGGCCCGGGGGCGTGCCGCGGCCAGGGATGGGACATCGGCACCTCGTCGCGGACCTGCGGCCGCACCGGCCGTCGCACGGGTGGGTAGCCCACACCGTGCCCCGGGTGCGGCGGGACGGAGGCAGGTGCGGACGCCGCGGTCCCGCCGTCGGACGCGGGCCGGGCGGACTGCTCCTGCGGGTACCGCTGGTCGTCGGAGTGGCCCGGGTACTGCCGATCCGGCGTGGAGGACGGTTCCGGCGGGTACGGAAGCTCCCGCGCGGAGGAGCGCTCCTGCGGGAAGGCCTGCTCGGCCCGGTACGACGGCGCAGGCTCCGGGTACGACCGGGCGGCGGTGGTCTCGGGGCCCGCCCAGGAAAGACCAGGATCCGCGTTCCGCCAGCTCTCCGCGCCGGGATCGACGGCGGGCCACGACGCCGCACCGGACCCGGTGCCTGCCCACGAGCCCGGGCCGGCGGCCGTCTCCGACCACGCCGGACCCTGCTCGGCGCTCCGCCGGGCCGCCCGGCTCATCGGCTGCGGACGCGACGGCTGCGAGCGCGGCGACTCGGGACGGGACGGCTCGGGGAGCCGCGACGCGGCAAGGGACGACCCGGCAAGCGGCGGCTCCGGACGGGACGGCTCCGGACGGGCCGACTCGGGACGCGGCAGCTCCGGACGCGGCAGGGCCGGTGCAGCCGGCTCCGGACGCAGCAGCTCCGGGGCCGGCTGCACCGGCCCTGCCGCGGCCTCAGGAGACAGCGCGCCGTGCGCGGGCACGGGCCCGTCGTCCGGCCGCGCGAACGGCACTGGCGCCGCAGGTGTCGTGGGCGGCGAGATCGCCGATCCGAGCGAGACCGACCGTCCCGTCACGGACGATCCCGAGGATCCCGATCCCGGTACCGAGGACCGCGCGGCCTCCGGAGAGGTCCCCGGCCTCGGCGTCGGCTCGGGGGAGGAGGGTGACGGCCGCGGTGACGGCGACGGTTCGGGCGGCGACACCGGGCGCGACGCCGCGGCGGCCCGGCGCCCCGCGGAGCGGCGTCCGCCACGACCGGAGGCGAGGGCGCGGCCGCTGCCGTCGTCCGGCAGCTCCTCGCCGGGCAGCGTGAACGCGACGCGGCGCTCGGCCACGTCGGCCTCGGCGAGCCGGACCCGCACCTCGTCGCCCAGCGGGAGGTGCGAACCCGTCACCCGGGCGCGCACGGCCGGCTCCCGCAGCACGACCTGGCCGCGCTGCGGGCCCTGGCCGTCCTTCCGGGGGTCGTCGAGGTCGACCACCACGCCGTCGAAGTCCTCGCCGAGGCGGCCGGCGAGCACCGAGGCCTCGACGATGTCGATGCACTCGCGCTCGAACGACGAGGCCCGGCGGCCGGTCTCCGCCATGACCGCGGGCAGGTCCTGCATCGCGGTGAGCACCCATGCGGGCACCGGGGCCCCCGCCGAGACGGCGAGGCAGATCTCCGTCGCGTAGCGGTCCACCAGGCGCCGCAACGGCGCCGTGACGTGCGCGTAGTCCGCGGCGATCGCTGCGTGCCGGGTGTTCTCCGGCGGCGCCACCACGGCGCCGTCCGGGCCCGGCATGCCGAAGGCGACGTAGCCGGCCCCGCGGAACAGCGTGGTCGCCTCGTTGAGGAACGCGGCGTGCTCGGGGATGCGCGAGACGAGCGTCGGGACCAGCCGGGCGTACGGGAGCGTGTCCGGCCACTCGATGCCGAGCGCGCGAGCCGTGCGGCGCAGCCGCGCCAGGTCACGGGGATCGGCCTCGGGCAGGGTGCGCAGGATGCCGACGCCGGCCTCCCGCATGAGGTGCGCCGCGGCGATGCCGGTGAGCAGCGAGATCTGCGCGTTCCACTCCTCGACCGGCAGGTTGCGGCGGAACGACAGTGCGTAGGTGCCGTCCTCGCGCCGCTCGACCTCCTGCTCGGGCACCTCCAGGGACACGCCGCCGCGGGCCACCTCGAGCGACTGACGCAGGCGCCCGACGTCGGCCAGGAGCTGCAGGGACTCGCTCGCGGTGCCCGCGTCGAGGGCCGACTGGACCTCGGCGTAGGTGAGCCGTTCGCGGCTGCGCACGAGCACGCGCTCCAGCCCGGCACCGGTGATGATGCCGCGCGCGTTCAGCGTCACGGTCCACAGCACCGCCGGTCGGTCCTCCTCGGGCAGGAGGCTCGCCGCACCCTCCGAGAGGATCTTCGGGTGCAGCGGGGTGCGGGCGTCCGGCCCGTAGATCGTCATGCCCCGCTTGCGCACCTCGGTGTCGAGGGCGCCGCCCGGCACCACGAACGCGCCGAGGTCCGCGATCGCGTAGTGCACCACGTAGCCCTCGCCGGACTGCTCCACGTGCACCGCCTGGTCGAGGTCCTTGGAGCCCGGCGGGTCGATGGTCACGAACTCGATGTCGCGCCGGTCCGCCCGGCCGGCCGAGAAGTCCCGCACGGCCGCGGCACGCGCCTCCTCGAGCACCTCCTGCGGGAACATCGCGGGCAGGCCGACCTCGGCGCGGAGCGCCGCGAGGGCGCTCGTCACGTCGTCGGGGGCGGAGGGCGCGAGGCGCATCTGACGAGTCGGCACAACTGCGAACATAGGCCGGTTCCGCGCTCCCCGCGCGGTGTCGCTGTGCTATTCGACGACGACGGTGGCCAGCAGCGCCCGGTGGTCCGTCCCGGGGACGTCCATGGGCACGACGTCGGAGACCGGCATGTCCCGCTCCACCACCACGTGGTCCAGCGCGAACAGCGGCGGCACCCGGCTGCCCTCGGGCCAGGTCACGACCGGGCCCGCGCCCCACTCCCGGGTCGCGTCCGCGAACCGCGAGCCGAGCAGGTCGCGGAAGGTCGCGTGGTCGTAGGTGGCGTTGAAGTCACCGGCGAGGATCTGCGGGGTCCGGTCGGACCGGGCCTGCTCGGTGAGCTCGACCAGCTCGGTGCGCCAGGTGGCGGTCTCCTCGGGCAGCGGCGGGTAGGGGTGCACGGCGGTGAGGCGCACGTCCGTGCCGCCCACGTCCACGAGGGCCGACGGCATGGCGAAGCTCGTGCCGCGGAGCTGCTCCGGCCGGCTCAGGGGCGTCGACGACCACAGGCCGCTGCCCCCGGGGCCGTCCGGCGCCGGGACGGTGAAGCTGTGCGGCAGCAGCTCGTCGAGACCCGCCTCGGTCAGGGCCTCCTCCAGGTCCGGTGTGAGCTCCAGGATCGTCAGCGCCTCGACGTGCTGCGACTCCACGAGGTCCACCACGGACTCGGCGTCGGCCTGCCCCAGGTGGGCGTTGAGGGTCATCACGCGCACGGTGCCGGCGTCGGCGGGGTCGGCGGGCGCGGACGCGGGCGGCGGGACGAAGAAGGGCGCGGTCCAGTAGACGAAGCCCGCCAGCGAGACCGCCAGCAGCACCGTCAGCACCCAGCGCCGGGAGAAGAGGGCGATGACCAGCAGCGGCAGCGTCACCAGCGCCGCCCAGGGCGTGAACGCCACGATCAGCGGCAGGGGCGGCACGTTGTCGAACGGCAGAACCCGCCCCGACGCCACCAGCAGCAGAGGAATCGCGACGACCCAGAGCACGAACGAGACAAGGCCACGGACAAATCGCACCCCCGGACCCTACCGGTACCCCCGGCCTGCCGACGGAGAACCGTGGCGGGACAGGACGGTGGCGAGACAGAACGCTCGGTCCTGTCTCGCCACCGTTCTCCGTCGGCGGGTTCGCGGGTCAGGCGAAGATGCGGGGCAGGGTGCCCTCGTGGGCCTCGCGGGCCTCGTCGAGCGGGAGGTCGAAGTGGCCCTCGACCACCACGGCGTCGCCGCCCGTGGTACCGAGGCGCAGCACCGGTACGCCGGCGTCCTCGGCGAGGTGCGTGAGCTCGCCCTCGTGCTCCGGGTCCACGGCGACGACCACGCGCCCGGTCGTCTCCGAGAACAGCGCCACGAACGGGTCCACCTTGTCGCGGCCCGTGACGCCCTCGAGCGCCACCGTCGCGCCGACGCCGAAGCGCAGCGACGCCTCCAGCAGGGCCTGGATCAGGCCGCCCTCGGACAGGTCGTGCGCGGCGGCCGCGAGACCGGACCGCCGAGCCTCGACGAGCACTCCGGCCAGGGCCTTCTCGGCCGCCAGGTCCACCCGCGGCGGCACGCCGCCGAGGTGCGAGTGCACGACGTCGGCCCACGCCGAGCCGTCGAGCTCGTCCCGCGTGGTACCCAGCAGGAGGAGCGACAGCCCCTCGGACTGCCAGCCGGAGGCCAGCGCGGTGCGCACGTCGTCGATCACGCCGAGCACGCCCACCACGGGGGTCGGGTGGATCGACGAGTCGATCTGCCCCGGCTCGCCGGTGCCGTTGTAGAGCGACACGTTGCCGCCCGTGACCGGCACGCCGAGCTCCTGGCAGGCGTCGGCCAGACCCTCGATCGCCTCGACGAGCTGCCACATCGAGTCCGGGTGCTCGGGCGAGCCGAAGTTCAGGCAGTCCGTCACCGCGAGCGGGGTGGCACCGGACGTGGCGACGTTGCGGTACGCCTCCGCGAGCGCCAGCGCGGCGCCCGTGCGCGGGTCGAGCTTGCCGTAGCGGCCGTTCGCGTCGGTCGCGAGCGCGACACCGAGGCCCGTGGTCTCGTCGACGCGGACGACGCCGCCGTCGTCGGGCTGGGCGAGGGCGGTGTTGCCCTGGACGAAGCGGTCGTACTGGTCGGTGACCCACGCCTTGGAGGCGAGGTTCGGGGAGGCCAGGAGCGTCAGCGCGGTCTCGCGCAGCTCCTCGCCGGACGCGGGGCGGGCCAGGCCCGCGGCGACCGTGGTGTCGGCCGCCAGCCCGTCCTGCCACGCCGGACGGGCGTAGGGCCGCTCGTAGACGGGGCCCTCGTGGGCCACGGTCTTCGGGTCGACGTCGACGATCCGCTGGCCGTGGTGGTCGATGGTGAGCCGGCCGGAGTCGTTGACCTCGCCGATGACGGCGGTCTCGACCTCCCACTTCGCGGTGATCGCGAGGAACGCGTCGAGCTGGTCGGGTCGGACGACGGCCATCATGCGCTCCTGCGACTCCGACATGAGGATCTCGCCGGCGTTCAGCGTGGGGTCGCGCAGCAGGACGTCGTCGAGGTCGACGTGCATGCCGCCGTCACCGTTGGAGGCGAGCTCCGAGGTGGCGCAGGAGATGCCCGCGGCGCCGAGGTCCTGGATGCCCTCGACGACCTTGGCCGAGAACAGCTCCAGGCAGCACTCGATGAGCACCTTCTCCATGAAGGGGTCGCCCACCTGGACGGACGGGCGCTTGGCGGGGACGCCGTCCTCGAAGGTCTCGGACGCGAGGATCGAGGCACCGCCGATGCCGTCGCCGCCCGTGCGGGCGCCGAACAGGACCACCTTGTTGCCGAGGCCGGAGGCGTTGGCGAGGTGGATGTCCTCGTGCCGCAGCACACCGAGGCAGAGCGCGTTGACGAGCGGGTTGCCCTGGTAGGAGCCGTCGAAGACGAGCTCGCCGCCGATGTTCGGCAGGCCCAGGGAGTTGCCGTAGCCGCCGACGCCGGAGACCACGCCGTGCACGACGCGCGCCGTGTCGGGGTGGTTCACGTCGCCGAACCGGAGCTGGTCCATGACCGCCACGGGGCGCGCGCCCATCGAGATGATGTCGCGGACGATGCCGCCCACGCCGGTCGCGGCGCCCTGGTAGGGCTCGACGAACGACGGGTGGTTGTGCGACTCGACCTTGAAGGTGACGGCCCAGCCGTCGCCGATGTCGACGACGCCGGCGTTCTCGCCGATGCCGACGAGGAGGTGCTCCTTCATCTCGTCGGTGACGCGCTCGCCGAACTTGCGCAGGTGCACCTTCGACGACTTGTACGAGCAGTGCTCGCTCCACATCACGGAGTACATCGCGAGCTCGGCCGCGGTGGGGCGGCGGCCCAGGATGTCCTTGATGCGCTGGTACTCGTCCTTCTTGAGTCCGAGCTCTCCGTACGGCTGCACCTCGTCGGGGGTGGCCGCTGCGACCTCGACGGTGTCGAGCTGCGGGCGGGAGGGTGCCTGGGACGCGGGCGCGGTCATGGAGTAAACCTCTGCGTGCGGGGTAGGTTTCCGGGCGCCGGAGCGCCCGCCCCAGTCTACGACGGGTCGCGCGGCGGAGCGGCCCTGCCGTCCGGTGACGACGGGACCGCCCGCTGACGCGCTCCGACGAGCTGTCAGAGCTGTGAGTCGTACACGCGCACGTAGTCGACCACCATGCTCTGGGGGAACTGCGTGGTGCCGTCCGGGTAGCCCGGCCAGTTGCCGCCGACGGCGACGTTCAGGATGAAGAAGAACGGCTGGTCGTACACCCACGGGTTGCCGCCGGTGTTCGCCGTGGTGAACGTCTGGTAGGCGACGCCGTCGACGGACCAGGTGATCGAGCCGGGCTGCCAGTCGATCGCGAAGGTGTGGAAGTCGTCGGCGAACGACCAGCCCTGCGGGTGCATGTACTGCCCGGTGATCCCGTTGCCGCCCGAGTACCCGGGGCCGTGCAGCGTGCCGTGCACCAGGTGCGGCTCGTAGCCGACGTTCTCCATGATGTCGATCTCGCCCGCATCGGGCCACCCCGTGTTCGGGAACTGGCCGCCGAGCATCCAGAACGCCGGCCAGATGCCCTGCCCGCGCGGGATCTTGATGCGCGCCTCCAGGCGACCGTACTGCGGCTGGACCTTGCCCTTGGTGGTCAGGCGCGCGGACGTGTAACCCCCGTTGCCGTCCTGCCGGGCCGTGATCACCAGGTTGCCGTTGCCGTCCAGGGCCGAGTTGTCGCGGGAGTCGGTGTAGACCTGAAGCTCGTTGTTGCCCCAGCCGCCGCCCCCGGTCTCGAAGTTCCAGTTGGCGCTGTTCGGCGCGCTGCCGGCAGCGCCGTCGAACTCGTCCGACCAGGTCAGGGCAGCCGCCTCGGCCGGAGCAGCAGCCGCGCCGGCCCCGCCGTCCCGCGCCTGGGGTGCCGCCGCGGACGCGACCAGGGAGGCGGACAGGACGAGCGTCACGGCCGCGGTGGCCGTGACGGTCGTGCGGATGGTGCGGTGTCTCGTGCTGCGCATCGGACGCTCCTTCGCGAACGTGTCTGGCATCTGTGCGGCGACGCTACTTTTCACCCGCTCGGTGGAACAAGATCGGGAAAGTACGTAGTCAGGGGCACCGCCCACCGTTCAGGCCGGCTGAAGACTCGGGCAGTGATACGCGATGGACGGGCGGGGTCACCCGGGCCGACCATGACGGCATGCCCCTGCGCCACTCGCTCCTCGCCGTGCTCGTCATGGTGATCTGGGGCACCAACTTCCTGGCGATCGACCTCGGCGTCGACGACGTGCCGCCCGCCCTGTTCGTCGCCGTTCGATTCGTCGTGGTGCTGGTGCCGGCGATCTTCCTGGTCCCCCGGCCCGCGGCCGCGATGAAGGACGTCCTCGTGGTCGGCCTGTTCCTCAGCCTCGGCCAGTTCGCGCTCATGTACACGGCGATCTGGCTCGACATGCCGCCCGGGCTGGCCTCGCTCGTGCTCCAGGCCCAGGTCGTCCTCACGGTCCTCTTCGCGAGCGTCGCGCTCCGCGAGCGCCCGACGACGCCGCAGCTCGTCGGGGTCGTGCTCGGCGCGGTGGGCCTCGTCGTCGTCGGCCTCGGCCGGTCGGCGGCGACACCGGCGGTCGCGTTCCTGCTCACGCTCGCGGCCGCGGCGTCCTGGGCGACCGGCAACGTGATCGTGCGCCGGCTCGGGTCGGTCGACCAGACCACGGGCGCCCGGCAGGGACCGCTCGCGGGCCTGTCCATGACGGTGTGGTCGGGGCTCGTGGTCCCCGTGCCGATGCTCGCCCTGGCGGTGCTGCTCGACGGGCCGGCCGCCGTCGGCCACGCCCTGACGCACCCCACCTGGACCGCCGTGCTGTCCACGCTGTACACGGCGTGGCTCGCCAGCCTCGTGGGGTACGGCGTGTGGAACACCCTGCTGGCGCGGTACCGGGCGAGCGCGGTGGCACCGTTCACGATGCTCGTCCCGGTGGTGGGCATGACGGCGGCGTGGATCGCGTTCGGCGAGGTGCCGAACGCGGCAGAGGCCGGGGGCGGGCTGCTCCTGCTGCTCGGTGTCGCGATCACGTCCGGCCTGCTGCGCCGGCCGGGTTCGCCGCGCTACGGATCGGGCACGTAGCGGAGCCGTTGCGGAGCGGCGGCCGGGCCCGGACCCACGTCCGGGCTCACATCCGGGCGCGCAGCACGTCGATCTCGCAGCCCGGCGCGCCGGGGTCGAACCCGTGCTCGACGAGCCAGCGGATCGCCACCAGGCTGCGCAGCGACCACCACCCGCGGATCACGTCGAGGTCGACGTCGGCACCGTAGCCCGCGACGACGTCGTCCAGGCGGTCCTCCTGCCCGAGCGTCAGGACGGCGAGGTCGAACAGGGCGTCGCCCGGCCCCGCCTCGGTCCAGTCGATCACCCCGGTGACCTCGTCGTCCTCGACGAAGACGTGGCTGAGCTGCAGGTCGCCGTGCGCGAACACCGGCGTCCACGGCCGGAGCGCCGCCTCGGCCACCTCGCGGTTGCGCGCGACCAGGTCGGCGGGGAGCGTGCCGCTGCCCACGAGCCACTCGCACTCCTCGTCGAGCCGGGCCGCGATGTCCCCGAGGCCCTTGCCGGGCCAGGGCGGCACGGGCGCGTCGTGCAGCCTGCGGACCATGGCCCCCGCCGCGGCCCACGCCGCCGACGACGCGGTGGACGGGCTGCCGAGACGACCCAGCGCCGCGCCCGGCACCGCGGCGAGCGCGAGCGCCGGCGGGGTCCGCCACAGGACCTCCGGGGTCGGCACCGGCGCCCTCGCCATCGCCTCCACCTCGATGTCGCTGCGCGCCTGGTCGCCGTCCACCTTCAGGAAGACGTCACCCACGCGCAGCGTCGCGCAGTCGCGATGGGCGACGACGACCTCCACCTGCTCCATCCGGCCATCATCGCGGTGCGGCCGGTGGCACCGCACGGGATTTCCCGTGTCAGGTTCACCCTCCGGCGAGGCCGGGCAGGGGCGCCCGCCACTATTGAGAAACCGCGTAACAAAGATGTCACCGGGGGGTTCCCGGCGTTTACCCGGTAGTGGTTTCATTCGGACATGAAGCTGCTCCGAACTTTTCCGAAGGTTGCCTTCGAGTTCGGGCTCGCCTCATGGCGGTGGCTGGGGCTTCGCGAGCAGACTCCACGCTTCGCGACCTGTTTCGGCGACATCTTCCTCGAGTCGCTGGACGGATGGTGGTTCCTGGACACGGTCGAGGGCACGCTCGAGCTCCGCTGGACCTCCGCAGTCACCATGTACGCCGAGCTCGAATCGCCCGAGGGCCGCGCGACCTATCTGATGGACGACCTGGTCCGGGACGCCCGGAGCCGTGGCATCCACCTCGGCGAGGAGGACGTCTACACCTTCAACCCGCACCCCGCGCTGGGTGGCGAGCTGGGCGTGAACGGCCTCGGCACGATGCGCTTCGAGCTCGCGGTCAACTGGGTGGGCCAGATGCACGACCAGGTGCTGCACGGGTCGGGCGAGATCAACCTTCCCCCGATGCCGGACGACGGACGACGCGGCGCGGCACCCCAGGTGGCCGCCGCGTGGGACTCGGCGTGGTCCCGTGACGAGACGTTCGACGTGCCGTTCGAGCAGTACCTGGCCACCACGACCTTCGCCGCGGTGGCCACGCCGAGGCACGGCACGGGCGGGCACCCGGCCTCGTCGCCGGGTGCGCCGGGCCGCGGCCCGGGCACTACAGGCGCCCGGCCCTACGCGGCACAGGCGCAGCCCCTGGACCCACCCGGCCGGCCCGCCTCGGATCCCCTCGCCTGGCCAGGACAGGCCACGCCGGCAGGGCACTGGGCGGACAGCAGCCCGGTGCCCGCCGCGCCCGAGCAGTACGACTACAGCGCGCACGAGGTGCCGCCGGACCCGTACGGGGCGGACGCGGGCGGGACGCAGAGCGCCACCCACTACGCGGGACAAGGCTGGTCCGCGCCCGAACCCGCACCGGGCACGACCGGCCCCGCCTACCCCGACGACACCACGGCCGTCTGGGGCGCCCCCGGAACCGACGCGGGCTGGGCGGACGCCGGATGGTCGGACGACCGGCTGCCGGAGCAGCACCTGCCGGCCGGTCACCCGGCCGACGCCGGCCCGGGCGGTACCGGCTGGGCGGACCCGGGCTGGGCGAATCCCGGCTGGGGCGCCCAGGCACCGGCGGTCGCCGCGGGCGGCAGCCCGCAGCAGGCCCCGCCCGCCGACCCGTTCACCGCGTGGGACGACCTGTGGGGGAAGCGCTGACCCGCTGACGCCGGGACCGCGCCGACGCGACGACCCGCGGTTCCGGCCGCACGTCCGGCCGGAGCCGCCGTTCCCGCTCGGTGTGCGCGACCAGGCTCAGTTCTCCCGGTGTGGTGGTGCGGGCGTGCTTGAGCAGGCGCGTCTCCAGTGCCACCCGGTTGGCCCGGCGCAGCCCGTCCGTGTAGCCGAGGATCGTCTGCGCGTGGGCATGGCTGATGTGCCCGCCGCGCAGGGCGGCCAGGGTGCGCGGGTGCTCGTGCACCAGCGCACGGGACTCCTCGATCAGTGCGACCGCCGAGCCCTCCGGTACCCGCAGCGCCCGGGCTAGCTGCTCGACGAGCTCGGGGGCCAGGCCGGCGACGTCGTCCGCCTCGGCCGCGGGAGCCTCGAACTGCTCAGGCCGTTCGGCCACCCACTCACGGACCGACTCCATGAGCACGGCGCGCGAGGCGGCGAGCGAGGCCAGCAGCGCGTCGACCGCCGCCACCGCGTCGACCGCCTCCGTGAGGTTCGCGAACCCCGACTCGCGCGACGCCACCGCACCGCGCGCAGAACGGTCCGGCACGTCGGCCGGACCCCGAGTCACCAGCACCTTGTTCGAACGCATGTTCTAACCATAGGGGGTGGCGTTCGACCGCGCCACCCGGCACACCAGGCACGGGCGAAGTCCGTGCGGGCTCCCGCACCGGCCGCACACCGGACCCGCACACGGCCTCGCCCGCCGCACCGGGTGCGCCCCGGCACCCCTGCCGCACAATGGGTCCGTGCCGATCCGACCAGCCCGCAGAACCGCAGCCCGGCCGCTCGCCGCCTGCGCCGCACTGACGCTGGTCCTCCTGCTCAGCGGCTGCGAGCTGGTCGACCGGGCGGCGCAGCGCTTCGAGGACGAGCCGACGACCGCAGCGTCCCACGAGCCACCGGCACCCGGACCGGCCGAGGCGGCCGGCGACGCACCGGAGCGCCCCGTCAGCACGCTCACCACGGGCGGCGCCACGCTCGAGCTCAGGGCACCGCGGGCCGCCGTCGTCGAGGGTGACGGGCCGCGGACCGTCACCCTCGACCTCGCGCCCGGCGACACGGCGGACCTGACACTGGCCTCCGCCGGAGCGCTGGACGTCGACTCCGACGGCAGCGTCACCGTGCTCGACGGCGACGGCACACCCGTCGCGGCGCTCGGCCCGCCCGCTCCGCCGCCGGACGCCGGGTCCACCGCCCCACGCATCGAGGTGACGGACGCCGACGCCACCCACGCCCGCCTGGAGGTCGACGACCGGCTCCGGCCCGGCCAGGGGACCGGCGCCGCCGAGGGTGGCTCCGCAGGACCCGTGCGGTACACGGTCACGGCCGGCGACCGTGCGATCGAGAGCGCGACCTGGGGCGAGAACGAGGGCGGCCGGTCGCTCGCCGTCGACCCGGCGGACTGGGCCCGGCGCGCGGGCGAGGCGGGCCTGGACCTGATCCGGACGCAGCTCGTCGCGGCGGAGCCGGAGGCGGACAGCGCCACGATGGACAACCAGCTGGTGTGCCACGCGGTCGGCGCGATCGACAAGCCCACGTGGAACCTCGAGCCGTGGCGGCCCGACGTCGGCCTGATCCTCACCGCCACCGCGCACTGCAACCCGGTCCGGCGGGACGATCCGTGACCGAGTCGTGACCCGGGGCATGGGCGCCTCGAGGTGCGAGGCCGGTTTCCTTGGGGCTTACTGGAAGTGACGGCGAGGCAGGCTCGCCACACACAATCTGATGAGCCCCAGCTCAGCCGGAGCCGGTCCGTGCATCGTGCGTCCCCAGACGTCGCGACGGCGCGAGCGGGCACCCGGTGATCGACGGCATCCCCCTGGGGTCAGGCAATGCTCCTCGGAGACACCTTGGCAGGGAGGCTCCTGATGACCCGTGTACTCGTGATGGGATCGATCGTCGCCGTGGGTTGCGGCGCACTGCTCGGCCTCACCCTCGCATACCAGCTCGTACCGCTCGCCGTGCTCGCCGTCCTCCTCGGACTGGCGGGCACGTTCGTCGTGGCCCGGGCAGCTCCTGAACCGGTGCCGGTGCTGCGCGCCCAGGTCACCCTCGGCGGGCCGCTCGCGCGACCGGCCGAGAACGACGACGAGGACGAGGAGGCCGCCGCCGAGCCCGTCGAGGCTCCCGTGCAGCAGCTCCCCGCCCCCGTCGTGGCGGCAGTACCCGACGCCGCGTGACCGCCGCAGGCGTCAGGCCTGGGCCTGGCGCTTGCGCAGCTCCTTCTCGCTGACCGGCGCCGTGCCGCTCGCGCGCAGCTCGCGGTAGTACGTGCGCGCCTCGTCCTGACGCTCCTTCTCGGAGCCGTCGGCGATCGGGGCGCGGAGGTGCTCCTGCGTGAACCCCCAGGCGTCGACGACGTCGAGCACGTGCGGGCGGAGCTGCTTGAGCAGGCGGTCGATAGTCGACGTGACCGCCTTGGCGCGCCCGGTGGAGATGCGGCCGTTGGTGAGGTGCCAGTCGAGGTGCCGCTCGATCACGGTGAGCCCGTAGATGTCGCGCAGCAGCGTGAGCACCGCGCGGGTACCGGCGTCGGACACCGTGCCGATGGCCTTCGTGAACGCGTCCCAGCGCACGAGCTCGGCCCAGGCCGAGGCCGAGCCGAGAAGGCGCACCTGGTTGTCGTCGAAAATCTCCTGCGCCGTGATCGAGTCGGCCTTGAGCGCCGGGCGCATGCCCATCGCCGTGGCCGCGACCATGCCCTCGAAGCGCCCGGCGATCAGCCCGCGCTGCACCTCCGGGTCCAGCAGCCGGCCCGCGGACCGGGCGGCGCCGCCGTCGGCCACCGACTGGCCGAGCCGCTTGAGCGGGAGCTTGTGCAGCACCGCGTCCTTGGCCTGCCCGGCCACGATGCCCGCCATGCCCCCGGGGGTCCTGGCGGCCTTCGCCATCCGCTTGCCGTAGTCGCCCACGAGCCGCTTCGCCGCGAGCTGCAGGAGCACGTGGTTGTCGCCCTCGAACGTGGCGTAGATGTCGAGGTCGGCACGCAGGCCCGTGAAGCGGTTCTCGGAGAGGAAGCCGGCGCCGCCGCAGGCCTCGCGGCACTCCTGGAGCGTGTCGAGGGAGTACCAGGTGGAGGTGGCCTTGAGCGCGGCCGCCGTCGTCTCGAGGTCCTCGCGCTTGGCGGGGGTGTCCTCGCGGCCCGAGAACACGTCGTCGAAGAGGTCGAGCAGCTCGTCGTGCGCGAAGTGCATCGCGTAGGCCTCGGCGATCCGCGGGAAGAGGCGACGGCGGTGTGTCGCGTAGTCGAGCAGCGTCAGCTCGTCGGCCCCGGCGGACGGCGAGAACTGGCGCCGCTGCTCGGCGTACTTCGTGGCGATCGCGAGGCCGATCTTGGCGGCGCTGATCGATGCGCCGTCGAGCGACACGCGGCCCTGCACGAGGGCGCCGAGCATGGTGAAGAAGCGGCGGCCCGGGCTGTCGATCGAGGAGGTGTAGGTGCCGTCGGCGGCCACCTGGCCGTAGCGGGCGAGCAGGTCCCGGCGCGGCACGCGCACGTTCGTGAAGTGCAGCTTGCCGTTGTCGATGCCGTTCAGGCCGCCCTTCTGCCCGTCGTCCTCACCGCCCACGCCGGGCAGGAACTCCATGGTCTGCGGGTCGCGGATCGGCACGTAGAAGCAGTGCACGCCGTGGTCCACGCCGCCCGTGATCAGCTGGGCGAAGACGGTCGCGGCCACGCCGTGCTTGGCCGCGTTGCCGAGGTACTGCTTCCACGCCCCGCGGAACGGGGTGTTGAGCACGAACTCCTCGGTCTCCGGGTCGTACGTCGCCGTGGTGCCGATGGAGGCGACGTCGGACCCGTGGCCCGTCTCGGTCATCGCGAACGCGCCCGGCACGCTCAGGTCCATCGCTCCGGGGAGCAGCCGGTCCTGCTGCTCCTCGGTGCCGAGGTGCAGGATCGCGGCGCCGAAGAGGCCCCACTGCACGCCCGCCTTGATCTGCAGCGACGGGTCGGCGGCGACCAGCTCCTCGAAGCCCACCAGGTTCGCCCCGGCCTGGCCCCGCCCGCCGAGCCGCTCCGGGAACGCCCGGAGCACCTGACCGAACGGCACCATCGCCTTCATCTGGGCCAGGGCGATCTCCCGGTGCTCCTCCTTGGTGATCCCCTCCTTCTTCCAGAGCTCGGGGTGCTCGGCCACGAGGCGCCGCGCCTCCGCGCGCTCCTCGGGCCAGCGGCCCAGCAGCATCTGCTGCAGGGCGGGCACGTCCACGCGCGGGGCCGACGCCGGACGCGGTGTCGCGGGCCTGGGCGCCGCGGCCTCGGTCGCCGCGGGGGTGGTCACGGGCTCGGAGGTGGTCGTCATCGGTTCTCCTCGGTGTTCGGCCTCAGGCCAGGTTCTGGTTCTCGGGAGGGTGGATCGGGTCAGGGTCAGGTCACGACCGCAGGGACGCGGAGCCGGGCCGGTCGTGGTGCAGCACGCCCACGGGGCCGGTCCAGAGCCAGAGCGTCACGCGCTCCGTGAGCTCCTCGCGGCTCAGCGGGCTGGCCTCGACGTTGCGGTGGCCGAGCCACCACTCGCCGGAGCCTCGGACGAAGCCGACGGCGCCGGCGGCCCAGGCGGCGGCGTCGGCAGGAGTGACGTCGGTGGCGCGGGCGAACGGCTCCGCGACGAGCTCGATCACCGAGTCGAGGTAGGCGCCCAGCGGGTGCAGGTCCACGGCAGTGGTCGGGACGGCGGCGTCCGCGACGTCGGCGGCGGGAGCGCGGCGGCCGCGGCGGCCGCTCTCGACCGGGGCCGGCTCGTTGCCGCCGATGGCCGTGCGCGTGACGAACCAGTAGACGTTGGGCGAGCTCTCGATCATCTCGAGGTAGACCCGTACCATCTCGCGCAGCGCCATCTCGGGGCTGTCGGCGCCCTGTGCGGCGGCACGCAGCGCGTCGTGCATCTGCATCACGACGGTCTCGGCGACGGCGAGCCGCAGGCCCGCCTTGTCGTCGAAGTACCGGTAGACGATGGACTTGGACGTGCCCGCCGCGGCTGCGATCTCGTCCATCGAGACCGCGGGACCCAGGCGGTGCACGGCCTTGCGCGCCGCCCGGACGAGCTCGGCCCTGCGGGCCGTGCGGTGGTCGTCCCAGCGGGTCGAACGACCGTCGACTCCGATGCTCATCGGTCCGCCTCCTCACCGTGACTCGCTAGAGGTCTTGTGATTCGTCTCACGAGACTGAGAGTATCAGGTACTGTGAGTCCTGGGCACCACCCCGTGCGAACCGGGTCGCGGCCCGCCCCGGCCTCGGCCAGGCTCGAACCGACGAAGCCACTCGCCCGACGACCAAGCGAAGAGGAACAGCGACGTGTCCACTACCCCCTCCCCCGTCCCGTCCACGCGTGAGGCCGTGATCATCGGCGGCAACCGCATCCCGTTCTCCCGTGCCGGCAAGAAGTACGTCCGGACCAGCAACCAGGACATGTTCACCGCGGCGCTGGAGGGCCTCGTGGCCCGGTTCGGCCTGCAGGGCGAGCGCCTGGGCGAGGTCGCCGGCGGCGCCGTGCTCAAGCACAGCAAGAACTTCAACCTGATCCGCGAGTCGGTGCTGGGCTCCTCCCTGGCGCCCACCACGCCGGCCTACGACGTGCAGCAGGCCTGCGCCACCGGTCTGGAGGCCGCCATCGCGGTCACCAACAAGATCAAGCTGGGCCAGATCGAGTCGGGCGTCGCGGGCGGCACCGACACGGTGTCGGACGCGCCGATCGTCGTGAGCGACCGTCTCCGCGCCGCGCTCCTGGACGCCAACCACGCCAAGACGACCGGCGCCAAGATCCGCGCGCTGCTCCAGATCCGCCCCAAGGACCTCGCCCCCGCGACCCCCAGCACCGGCGAGCCCCGCACGCACCTGTCGATGGGCGAGCACCAGGCCATCACCACCGCGAAGTGGGGCATCACCCGCGAGGCGCAGGACGAGATCGCCTACAACTCGCACCGGAACCTGGCGCGCGCCTGGGAGTCCGGCTTCTTCGACGACCTGGTCACGCCGTTCAAGGGCCTGACCCGCGACGACAACCTGCGCGCCGACACCTCGCCCGAGAAGCTCGCCAAGCTCAAGCCCGTGTTCGGCACCTCGCTCGACGCCGAGGCCACCATGACGGCAGGCAACTCCACGCCGCTGACCGACGGTGCCTCCGCCGTGCTCTTCGCCTCGCGCGAGTGGGCGCAGGAGCGCGAGCTGCCGATCCTGGCGAAGTTCGTGGACGCGGAGACGGCGGCCGTCGACTTCGTGCACGGTCACGAGGGTCTGCTCATGGCCCCCGCCGCCGCGGTGCCGCGCCTCCTGGCCCGGAACGGGCTGACGCTCGAGGACTTCGACTTCTTCGAGATCCACGAGGCGTTCGCCTCCACCGTGCTGACCACGCTCGCCGCGTGGGAGGACGAGGAGTACTGCCGCACCGAGCTGGGCCTTCCCGGCGCGTTCGGCAAGGTCGACCGCAGCAAGCTCAACGTCAACGGCTCCTCGCTCGCCGCGGGCCACCCGTTCGCCGCGACCGGCGGCCGCATCATCGCGACGGCCGCGAAGCTGGTCTCGGCGAAGGCCGCGGAGACCGGGAAGCCCGCACGTGCGCTGATCTCGATCTGCGCGGCCGGCGGCCTGGGTGCCGTGGCCGTCATCGAGTCCGCCTAGTCCGGGCCGTCCGCCCGCCCCGCCGCCACCGCAATCGAAGAGGACACCGTGACCGACAGCTATCTCAACCTGGCCAACGGGACGCTCAAGCCCGTCTTCAAGAAGCTGGGCCTCCCCCAGCCCGCCATCCTCCGCCGCTACCGCCCCGGCGCCCCGCTGACCGTGGGCCCGGTCCTGGTCGTGGCCGACGACGCCTCGGCCGCCGACGCCGACGCCGTCGCCAAGACCCTGTCCGGCTGGGACCTCGACGTGCGCCGCAGCCCCGAGACCGCCGACGGCGAGCGGTTCGGCGCCGTGGTGCTGGTGCTGACCGGTGCCGAGACGCCCGCCGCGGTCTCGGCGCCCGTGCTGACCGTCGCCGGCACGCTGCGCCGCCTGGCGGGCAACGGCCGGGTCGTGACGATCTCCCGCGCCGTCGGGGACGGCGACGCCCCGGTCCTGGCCGCGACCCGGGGCGGGGTCGAGGGTCTGGTGCGCTCGCTCGGCAAGGAGCTGCGGGGCGGGTCGACGTCCAACGGGATCCAGCTCACCCACGACGCGGCCGTGGACTCGGCCTCCGCCGAGGCCACGCTGCGCTTCTTCCTGTCCGCGAAGTCGGCGTACGTGGACGGCCAGCTCCTGCCGGTCGGGCCGTCGGGCACGACCGACAGCACCGCCGTGGACTGGGAGCACCCGCTGGCCGGCAAGGTGGCCGTCGTGACCGGCGCCGCGCGGGGCATCGGCGCGGCCATCGCCCGGACCATGGCGCGGGACGGCGCGAAGGTCGTGGTGATCGACGTGCCGCCTGCCGGCGAGTCGCTGGCGGCCGTCGCGAACGAGATCGGCGGGGTCGCGCTCCAGCTCGACATCACCGCCGACGACGCGGCCGACAAGATCCTGGCCGCGGCCAAGCCGCTCGGTGGTCTCGACATCCTGGTGCACAACGCGGGGATCACCCGCGACAAGCTGCTCGCCAACATGACGGCCGACAAGTGGGACCCGGTCATCGCCGTGAACCTGACGGCGCAGCTCCGGATCAACGAGCGTCTGCTCGCCGCGGGCGTCGAGGGCCTGCGGATCGTCTCCCTCGCCTCGACCACCGGGCTCGCCGGCAACCGGGGACAGACCAACTACGGCTACACGAAGGCCGGCGTCATCGCGAACGCGGCCGCCGGTGCCCCGGTGCTCGCCGCGGTCGGCGGCACGACGAACGCCGTGGCACCCGGCTGGATCGAGACCGAGATGACCGCGAAGGTACCCGCCCTCACCCGCACCGTGGCTCGGCGGATGCCGTCGCTCGGCCAGGGCGGCCTGCCGGTCGACATCGCCGAGGCCATCTGCTTCCTGGCGTCCGACCCGGCGGCCGGGATCAACGGGCAGACGCTCCGCGTCTGCGGTCAGCACATGGTGGGCAAGTGACGGAGCAGGGGCGGGCGGTGGCACGGCGCGGTGCGCCGGCGTCGTACGGCGAGACGGAGCTGGCAGCGCTGCCGAAGCTGGGCGGGCTGTTCGCGAAGGGGGTCGCCGGGTCGGCGACGAAGCGCCCCCGGGGCGCGGTGCGCCTGCCGGAGGTGAGCTACCGCGTCGGCGACGTCGACACGTCCGGCGAGGCCGCGCACCTGGCGGCGTACCAGCAGCTGCTGGGCGAACCGGCGTCGGACGTGCTGCCGGCCGGGTTCCTGCACGTGCTGGCCTTCCCGCTGGCCACCGCCGTCATGGTGCGACCGGACTTCCCGCTGCCGCTGCTCGGGATGGTCCACCTCCGGAACGTGGCGCGCGTGCTCAGGCCGGTACGCCTGGGCGAACCGCTCGAGGTCCGGGCGTGGGCGCAGAACGCCCGCGGTCACCGCCGGGGTGTCCAGGTCGACCTGGTCGCGGAGGTGCTGACCGGCGGCGACCTCGTCTACCAGGGTGTCTCGACCTACCTCGCCAAGGGCTTCACGGCGCCCGACGAGGGGCCGTCCGGGGCGGGATCGTCCGGGGCGGGATCGTCCGCGACGGGATCGTCCGCGACGGGACGGCCCGAGTGGACGCCGCCGCTGCCGACCGCGCGCTGGACGCTCGGCGGCGGCACCGGGCGGGCCTACGGCGCGGTGTCGGGCGACCAGAACCCGATCCACACGTCGGCCCTGGGTGCCAAGGCGTTCGGGTTCCCGCGGGCCATCGCGCACGGGATGTACAGCGCGGCACGGGCGCTGGCGGAGGTCGGCCCGGCGCTGCGTGGCGACGCCTACGAGTGGACCGTCGAGTTCTTCCGGCCCGTGCTGCTGCCGGGCACGGTCGACGTGGCGATCCGCCCGGTGGCCGACGTCGAGCCGGCGGCCGAGGGCGCCGCGGGCTTCGTGTACGACGGCTGGCGCTCCGGCAAGGGCACCCGGCACTTCACGGGTACGGTCACCCCGCTCTGACGCGGCACGGTCGCGGCCTCGGTCGGAGGTGCCTCGCGGAGGCGCGTTGCCCAGGGTAGACATTGTCTACGCACAGCAACGCACCTCCGCGAGGCACCTCCGACCGGCGGCCAAGCGGGAGAGGACCACGCCCCTCCCGAGGGAGAGGCAACACGGCTCAGCCGACGGCGAGGCGCGGCAGGAGGAGCTCCTCCCAGAGGACGGCCCGCTTCGGGCGGAAGAAGCCCGAGTGACCGATGCGGGTCAGGCCGTGGTCGGCAGCGCGCATCTCGACGAGCTCGATCTCGGTGCCCGGGAACTCGGCGCTCCAGGAGCGGATCGACTCCGGGGAGATGAGCTCGTCGTCCGCCGTCCACAGGGCCGTGACCGGCGTGCCCACCTTCGCGAACCGCTCCCGGAGCTCCGGGTGCTCGCTGAACAGGTAGTCGCGGTGCAGGCACCAGCGGCCCCACTGGCGCATGACGCCGGCGGGCAGGTCGTCCAGGATCCGGAGCCGGCGGCCCGGGTAGTAGCCCGCGACGGCGGTCGCGGCCGGGGCGATCACCCGCCACAGCAGCGGCGACCAGGTCCGGATCGCCGGCGCCGCCAGGCCCCGCCAGCCGGTGCCCGACGCGACCATGACGCAGCGCTCCACGGCGACGTCGGACAGGAAGCCCAGGCTCTGGCCGCCGAACGAGTGGCCCACCCACGTGAGCGGCACGCCCGCGGCGTCCGCCCGGACGCGGGCGTGCCCCGCGGCGCCCTCCGCGTCGCGGTACCAGTCCAGGGCGGTCGCGGCCGACTCCCGCAGCGGGCCGTACAGCTCCGGCTCGGACCCGCGGTAGGAGAAGGTCAGGACGGCCAGGCCCCGCTCGGCGAGCCAGGCCGCGGTGTGCCGGTAGAAGCGCATCGGCATCGCCATGGCGGGTGCGATCGCGACGACGCCCACGGGGTCGCCGTCCGGCAGGAACCAGCGGCCGGCGACGGGCTCGCCGTCGACCCCGGGGAAGCGCACGTCCTCGATGCTCACCTGCCGGAGGTTAGCAATCCCGTATCCTCGGGCCCGACGCTGCGGATCTCGTCCGGCGGGAGGACTCATGCTCGGTGAGGTGCTCGGCCTGACCACGTCCCAGGCCCTCGCGTACCACGACCTGGTGGGCTCGCCGTCCCTCGACGCGGCCGAGCTGGCCCGCCGCCTCGGCTGCGACCCGGGCGACGCCCTGGACGTGCTGCGCGCGCTGGAGAGCCACGGGCTCGCGACGCGGCAGAGCACCGACGACTCCCGCTTCCAGGCCGCGCCGCCCGAGATCGCGCTCGGCGCGCTGCTGGCCCGGCGCAAGGACGAGATCCAGGCCGCGCAGGAGGAACTGATCCAGCTCGAGGCGGAGTTCCGGCGCTCGTCCGCCCTCCGGCCCGCGACCGACGTCGTGGACGTGGTGCGCGGGGCCGACGCGGTGCGGCAACGGCTCACGCAGCTCCAGCTCGGTGCGCGCGAGACCGTCGAGTCGTTCACCAAGCCGCCGGTCTTCGTGATGTCCGTCGGCGAGAACACCGCCGAGGACCAGGCCGTCGCGCGCGGCGTTCGGTACCGCGTGGTCGTGGACCGGGTGTTCCTCGACACCGGCATGCTGCGCGTGGACGACGTCACCGAGGCGATCGAGAAGGGCGAGGACGTCCGGTTCTCGGAGCGGGTGCCGATCAAGCTCTTCATCATCGACCACCGGCTCGCGTTCGTGCCCATCCAGACGGTGCGGGAGGCCGGGGACGGCACCACCGACATGGCGCCCGACCTCGTGGGCGCGCTGATCATCCACCCCTCCGGGCTGCTGGACGCCCTGATCGCGCTGTTCGAGGGTGTGTGGCGCGACGCCACCCCGTTCCCCCTGCCCGGCGAGGGTGCCGAACGGTCCGGGCTCGACCGGCAGGACGCGCGCATCCTCGCGCTCATGCTCGCCGGTCTCACGGACCAGTCCGTGGCCAACCAGCTCGGCCTGTCGCTGCGCACCGTGCAGCGGCGCGTCAAGGTGCTGATGGGTATCGCCGGGGTCTCGACCAGGATCCAGCTGGGCTGGTACGCGGCCCGGAAGGACTGGATCTGACGGCTGCCGCCGTGACAGCGTGGCCCCCATGACCACACTGGCGTGCATCATCCGCCCCTCGACCCCGCCGTCCCGCATCGTTCCCCTCGCCCGCGCCGTCGAGACCGCGGGGATCGAGGAGATCTGGCTCTGGGAGGACTGCTTCCAGACGGGCGGGATCTCCGCCGCGACCGCCATCCTCGCTGCCACCGACCGGGTCCGGGTCGGGATCGGCGTGATGCCGACGCCGCTGCGGAACGTCGCGCTCACCGCCATGGAGGTCGCCACGGTCGACGGGATGTTCCCGGGGCGGCTCGTCCCCGGCATCGGTCACGGCGTGCAGTCGTGGATGGCCCAGGTGGGCGCGAAGGCGGCGTCCCCGCTCACGCTCATGCGCGAGTACTCGACGGCGCTGCGCTCGCTGCTCGCCGGGGAGCGCGTGACGACGTCGGGCCGGTACGTCTCCCTGGACGACGTCGCGCTCGACTGGCCGCCCGCCCGGCCCGTGGGGGTGCCGGTCGCCGCGACGGGACCGAAGTCGCTGCGGCTCGCGGGCGAGGTGGGCGACGGCGTGGTGCTGGAGGGTTCCGTGGGCCTGGCGGGCCTGCCGGGCGCGCTGGAACGTGTCGCCGAGGGCCGGGCCGCCGCCGGGCGGGAGGCCGAGGACTTCCCGGTGATCCAGTTCGTGTCGGGCGGCACCGGGCCGGACGCCGTCACGCGCCTGCGCGCCGAGCTCACCGCCTGGGGGCAGGACGTCGCCGACGACGAGCGCCTCGCGAGCTACGCGATCTGGGGCGACGCCCAGGACTTCGCCGACGGCGTGCGCCGGTTCGGCGACGCCGGGGCCGGCACCGTGGCGATCCAGCCGACCGAGGACGACCCCGACCTGGAGCGGCTCGCCGACGTGCTGGGCGAAGCCCGCGCGCTGCTGGGCGCGGGCTAGGGGGCTCGACCCGGCGGGCCGATCGCCACTGCCGGACGACCGCGAGTACCGACCCCCACAGGACGACGCCGGGGTCGCACCGTCGGTTGACGGTGCGACCCCGGCGTCCTGCGACCGGTGAGCCGGGGCGATCAGATGTCGCGCGGCGGCGGGGGCGCGAACGAGCCCGACGCCGGGGCGGCGCCCGGGTCGGTGCCCGGAGCGGTCCCGGTCCCCGCGGCGGGCGTGGCAGCGGCGCCACCACCCGACGAGAGGTTGCCGAGGAAGCCCTCGACGCGCGAGCGCATGGGGCCGATCAGCGCACCACCGACACCGACGATCAGAATTCCGGCGACGGTGGCCAGGAATGCGACGAGAACAGGCATTGTCACCGTGGTGCCGATGCCGATCTGGTTGACCGCGGCGATAACACCGAGCGCGATGATGAGGAACGACACGGCCTTGGCCACCAGAGAGCCGTAGGAAACACCGCTCATGGTGTTGAGCAGAAGGTCCTTCACGGCATTCGCGATGGCGCCGGCGATCACGACGATGATGATCGCGACCAGCAGGCTCGGCAGCCACGCCACGATGTCGTTCACGATCGCGCTCACCGGGTTGGTGGGCCCGAACGCGCTCAGCGCGAGCTGGAGCGTGATCAGCAGGATGAAGTAGTAGATGATCTTGGTGAGCAGCGAGATCGGCTCGATCCCCGAGCCCGCCAGGAGCCTCGTGGCCCCGGCCCGCTCCAGCACCTTGTTGAAGCCGACCCGCGTCAGGATCATCCCCACGAACCGGGCGATCGCCTTGGCGATGAAGTACCCGATGAGAAAGACGATCAGGAACACCAGAAGCTTCGGGATGAAGCTCGCGACGGCCCCGAGAGCGCTCGTGAGCGGCTCCAGCCAGTCGACCTGGCCCGGTAGAACGAGCCCTGCACTGAGGAATGTCATGGTTCTCTCCCCCTTAGAGACATTTCTGGTCACCTCTGGCGCCCCACGGTGGCGCGCCGTAAAGGTGCCGGCACCCCACGAACATATGCCGGAGAAGCGCATTCTGCGCGGTGGAATGACATTTCATTGCGCGACGCCCGGTCGTCAGATCGGTGCCGAGGTGCGCATAACCTGGCCCGATGGATGCCCTGCACGAGCGGACCGCCGTCGAGCTCCGCGACCTTCTCGCCGCCGGAGAGCTCACCCCCACCGAGGTCACCGACTACTTCCTCGACCGCGTCGAACGGCTCGACCCGCTGGTCGGCGCCTTCGCCACCGTCACCCCGGACCGTGCGCGGGCACGCGCCGCGGAGCTCGGGTCCGCGGGCCGCCCCGAGGGCGGCAGCGGCACGCAGCCGGACGGTGCGCCGTCGCCGGGCAGCCTGTGGGGCCTGCCCACCGGCGACAAGGACCTCTGGAACCGCGCGGGCGTGCCGACCGGCTTCGGGTCGCGCGCCTTCGCGGGCCTGCCGCCGGCGGAGCAGAGCGACGAGATCGTCCGCGTGCTCGACGACGCGGGGATCGTCAGCCTCGGCAAGACCGCTGCCCCCGAGCTCGGCTTCCCCGCCTACACGGAGCCGGTGGGCGCCCCGCCCGCGCGCACCCCGTGGGACCTGACCCGCGGTGCGGGCGGGTCGAGCGGCGGGGCCGCCGCCGCGGTGGCCGCGGGCATGCTGCCGTTCGCGCCCGGGTCCGACGGCGGTGGCTCGATCCGCATCCCGGCCGCGGCCTGCGGCGTCGTGGGTCTCAAGCCCACGCGCGGGCTGCTGCCGGCGGGCAGCGGTGTCGACGCGCTGGGCGGGCTGGTCGTCAACGGGCCTATCGCGCGCACGGTGGCCGACGCCGCGCTCCTGCTGGAGGCGATGCTCCCGAGGCGGGCCGGGGGCGGCGTCGCGCACCCGTTCACGCTGCGCGCGCCGTCGTACGCGGCGGGGGCCTACCTGGCCACGGCCCAGCGGGCGGAGCTGCCCGCCCCGGAGAACACCGGCGGTGCGGGCGCGAACGTCGCCCGGATCGGCGTCACCACGTCGTCGGCGTGGGACGGGTTCTACGACATCACGGTGTCGCCCGAGGCACGGGCGGCCCTCGACGCGGGTGTGCGCGCGCTGGCCGGGGCCGGGCACGAGATCGAGGAGACGGTCCTCGCCGAGGCCCCCGAGTACGCCCCCGCGTTCCGCACCCTGTGGATGGGCGGCGCCTCCGCGGTGCCCCTCGACGACCCCGCGACGCTCGACCGGCTGGAACCGTTGACGCAGTGGCTGATCCGGTCGGGGCGTGAGCTGCCGGCGCGGCAGCTCGCCGAGGCACTGCGCACGCTCACAGGCTACGAACGGTCCCTGGTCGCTCAGGTCAGCGCGTACGACGCCGTCGTCACCCCCGCGCTCGCGCTCACGCCCCGTCCGATCGGGTGGTACGACGCCGAGGACCCGGAGCGGAACTTCGAGCAGCAGTGCCAGTACACGCCGTTCACCTCGATGCTCAACGTCGCGGGGCTGCCCGCGATCACGGTGCCGACGCACTGGACCGAACCCACCAGCGACGCGCCTGCGGGCCTGCCGATGGGCGTGCAGATCGTCGGCCGGCCGGGCGGCGAGCTCACGCTCCTGGCACTCGCGGCACAGGTCGAGGCCGCCCTCCCGGCACCGCGCGCCTTTCCCCTCTGACGGGTCGGGACGCGCAGGCCGCTCCCGTGACCTGCGCGTCCGGCGACGCCGCTCGGGCCGAACGGCTTCGGTCCTGACCGAAAGGGGTTTCGCCGACCTCGCACCGTCTGCGAAGGTACCCCTGGAGGGTATTCAGCCGGTCGCGAGGAGACAGGACCATGACCGAGACGTTCGAGACGGCGGCGGCCGCACGGCCGAG
The DNA here is from genome assembly GCF_049532985.1 of Promicromonospora sp. MS192. Classification (GTDB taxonomy): domain Bacteria; phylum Actinomycetota; class Actinomycetes; order Actinomycetales; family Cellulomonadaceae; genus Promicromonospora. Next base: position 4,585,785 of record NZ_CP186693.1, read on the forward strand.
CCGCTGGACCGGGACCTGGCCGACCAACACCGCCTGGCTGGTGCTCGGAGCGGTCACGGGTGTGGGCCTGCTCATCGGCGGCACGGCGATCGCGGGCGCCGGCTGGCAGGACGCCGTCGCCGAGGACCCGGCCACCGCCGTCGGCGTCGCGGCGCTGTGCTATCTGGCCGCCGCCGTGACGGGCGTGCGCTGGACCGCCTGGCTGGTCGCGCTCCTGGCGTCCGCGATCCCGGTCGCGTCCGAGCTGCTCGACACGCCCCGGTGGATCGCCTTCACGCTGGTGGGCGTGGTCCTCACCGGCATCGGGCTCGCCCGCGGACGCCGGGCCACCTGGGTGCAGGCCGCCGCGATGGCAGGCTTCTTCGGGGCCGCGACGGCGGCCCTGTTCCTGGAGCCGCGCTCAGGGCTGGCCCTCGCGGGCCTCGCCCTGGCCGCGCACGCGGTCTGGGACGTGCTGCACTACCGCCGCGACGTGGTGGTCAACCGGTCCCTCGCGCTCTGGTGCATCGGTCTCGACCTGACGCTGGGCGGCATCTGCGTGGCCCTGGCGCTGTAGCGGTCGGGGCTAGTCCTCGTCGGGAAGGCAGCCGAAGGCCTCGTCGAAGCCCAGCGCGGCCGTCGCCAGCAGGCCCGCGAGACCGGATCCCTCCGGGACCGGGCGCGGGTCGTCGGTGACCACCCAGAGGCCGTCGACGACGTCGTACCCGGCCTGCGGGCCCTCGGCGACGAGCCGGGCCACGGCGGCGACCAGGCGTTCCACCTCCTCGCCCGCGGTGCCGACGCCCACCGAGGCACGCACGGCCCCAGCGTCGAAGCCGAGGCGGCCGAGCAGAGGGTGCGCGCAGAACCTGCCGTCCCGCACGCCGATGCCGTGCTCCGCGGAGAGGTAGGCGGCGACGAGGCCCGGGTCGTACCCGGACACGGTGAAGGTCACCACGCCCACCGGGTCCACGGCGTCCGCCCACACCCGCACCACCTCGACGCGGTCGATCGCCTCGAGGCCGGCCACCAGCCGTTCCCGCAACGCCGTCTCGTGCGCGACCACCTCGGCAGGGTCGAGCGCCGCGAGCTCCTCGCACGCCGCGGCCAGGGCCACCGCGCCGATCACGTTGGGCGAGCCGGCCTCGTGGCGGGCGGGACCCTCGTGCCAGTCCGTGCCACCGACCCGGACACGCCGGACGGCACCGCCGCCCGCGAGGTACGGCGTACCGGCGTCGAGCCAGTCGCGACGGCCCACCAGGGCGCCCGCACCGAACGGCGCGTACGTCTTGTGGCCGGAGAACGCGAGGTAGTCGACACCGGTCGACTCCAGGGAGATGCGGCGGTGCGGCACGAGCTGGGCGCCGTCGAGCACCACGCGCGCGCCGTACTCGTGCGCGACGGCCACGATCTGGTCGACCGGGAGGGACTCCCCCGTCACGTTGGAGGCGCCGGTGAGGGCGAGGAGGGCGAACGGCCGGTCCGCGGCGGCGTCGGCGAGCTCCTCGCGGATCTGCGCCAGCGTCTCGGCGACGGTCGCGCCGCCGGTCAGCACGGTCGCACCCGTGGACCGCTGCCAGGGCAGCAGGTTGGCGTGGTGCTCGACGTCGAGCACCAGCACGCGGCCGGGCTCGCCGTCGGGCTGGGCGGGGACGCAGCCGGCGAGGAGGTTCAGGGAGTCGGTGGTGTTGCGGGTGATGATCGTCAGGTCGTCCTCGCGGGCGCCGACGAACGCGCCGATCGTGCGGCGGGCGGTCTCGTACAGCGCCGTGCTCACCTGCGAGAGGTAGCCGGCGCCGCGGTGCACGCTGGCGTACAGGGGGAGCACCTGGGTGACGCGGTCGGCGACGGCCTGCAGCGCCGGGGCGGACGCGGCGACGTCGAGGTTCGCATAGGCGACCTGGGTACCGTCCACGAGCGGCACGAGCGTCGCGCCGCCGACGACGGGTCGCAGCGGGGCGACGTCGGCCACCGGGGCGGCGGGACGACGGGTGAGGGTGGGTGCGGACATGGCATCCTCCAGCAAGGTCCTGGGGGACGTGCCCCCGCGCTTGCCGCACGCGGGCTGCGCACGGCCAGGTCGTCACCCGGGGCACCCCACCGCGGAGGAGGGTTGCCGGCCAGCGAGCCGGGGCTTGGCGCTGGCACTCATGACCTGGCGTCATCCTGTGTCGCGGGTCAAGGGACTGTCAACGGATGTCTCAGATGCTGGTCCCAGCATCCGAGCGCACGCCCAGCGTGCGAGACACCGTTCCACCCACCGGACAGATGTCGTAGGGTTGGCCACGACCATCCCGAGCGGCCGAGTGACGTGGCACGACGACGCCGCAGCAACCCAGCGTTCCCGCCTCGCGGCGCGGACGGACGAGGGTGCTACCGCCACGACCGATGGAGGAGCACCATGAGCGATCCCGCACACCCCGAAGCCCGGCCCGCCGACGGCTACGCCGGCGATCTCACGCCCCAGCAGGCCTGGGACCTGCTCGCGGACGACCCGGACGCCACGCTGGTGGACGTCCGCACCGACGGCGAGTGGCGCACCATCGGCGTGCCGGACACGTCGTCGCTCGGCAGGCGGCCCGTGTTCAGCGAGTGGGTGCGGGCCGGGGGACGGCCCAACCCCGCGTTCCTGGAGGAGCTCAAGGCGGCCGGCGTGACGCACGGGCCCGTGGTCTTCCTCTGCCGGTCGGGTCAGCGCTCGATCGGCGCGGCGCGGCTCGCGACGGCGTCGGGCATCACGCCGTCGTACAACGTGCTGGACGGGTTCGAGGGCGCGCCCGGGGCCGACGGCGTCCGCGACCAGCGAGGCTGGAAGGTCGCCGGGCTGCCCTGGTCGCAGGGCCCGGCGTCGGAGGGCGACGCGTGACCGTCACGGGGGCCTTCCCGCACGACGCGAGCCCGGGCGGGTCCGGCCGCAAGCCGCTGCCGCCCACCGTCCGACCGCAGACCCTCGCCGTGCGCGGCGGGCACCAGCGCAGCGAGTTCCAGGAGACCAGCGAGGCGCTGTTCCTCACGCAGGGCTACGTGTACGACTCGGCGGCCGACGCCGAGGCCGCGTTCAAGGGCGACCTGGACCGGTTCGTCTACTCCCGCTACGGGAACCCGACGGTGCACACGTTCGAGGAGCGCCTGCGCCTGCTGGAGGGCGCCGAGGCCTGCTACGCGACCGCGACGGGCATGTCCGCGGTGTTCACGTCGCTGGCCGCGCTCGTGGGGTCCGGCTCGCGGATCGTGGCCGCCCGGGCCCTGTTCGGGTCCACCGTGGTGATCTTCGAGGAGATCCTCAAGAAGTGGGGGGTGCACACCGACTACGTCGACGGGCACGTGCTGTCCCAGTGGGAGGAGGCCCTCTCCACACCGGCGGACGTGGTGTTCTTCGAGACGCCCTCCAACCCGATGCAGGACATCGTGGACGTGCGCGCCGTCGTGGGCCTGGCCCACGCGGCCGGGGCGACCGTGGTGCTCGACAACGTCTTCGCCACCCCGCTGCTGCAGAAGCCGCTGGAGCTGGGCGCCGACGTGGTCGTGTACTCGGCCACCAAGCACATCGACGGCCAGGGCCGTGTGCTCGGCGGCGCGATCCTCGGCTCGACCGAGTACGTGACCGGCCCCGTGCAGACCTTCATCCGCAACACGGGGCCGTCACTGTCGCCGTTCAACGCGTGGACCCTGCTCAAGGGCCTGGAGACGCTGCCGGTACGCGTCGCGGCGCAGGGCGCGGGCGCGCTCACCGTCGCGAACGCCCTGGAGGAGCTGCCCGGGGTGGGCGCGGTCCGGTACCCGTTCCTCGACTCGCACCCGCAGGCCGAGCTCGCGCGCGCCCAGATGAGCGGGGGCGGCACCGTGGTCACGTTCGACCTGGCCGTCCCCGAGGGCGTCGACGCCGAGAGCGCGAAGAAGCACACGTTCGCGTTCCTCGACGCGCTCCGGGTGATCGACATCTCGAACAACCTGGGCGACGCGAAGTCCCTGATCACCCACCCCGCGACCACCACCCACCGCAAGCTGGGCGCGCCCGGCCGGGCCGCCGTCGGCATCACGGAGACGACGGTGCGCCTCTCGGTCGGCCTGGAGGACCCCCGCGACCTGGTCGAGGACGTGGAGCAGGCGCTCGCCTCGGCGGGCTGACCCGGAGAGGACATGGCCCGCGGGTGTGGGTTGCTCCGCGTAGACATTGTCTACCCAGAGCAACCCACCCCCGCGGGGCACCTTCACCTGGCGGGTCCCGCCCCGGCCGCCCTCCGCCGACCGTCCTGTGCCGGCCCCTGTCGGAGGCCCAGGCGTGCTTCCGTCAGCGTCCGCCCTCCGCCTCGCCCAGGATGCTCAGGGCGAGGCCGGCACGCCCCTCCAGCCGGGCGACGTCGGCCCGGGCGAGCAGGCGGGACTCGCGCGCCGGGACGCCGTCCACGGGGTCGAGCACCGCGTCCTGCAGCGCCAGCCGGTGCTCGTCGAGGTGGGCGACCCGGCCACCCGTGGACAACCCCCAGCCGAACGGGAACAGCGGGTCGTAGTCCCGGTCGCCGACGTTGACCACCGGGTCGTCGGCGGACCGCGGCCACGAGACCGGCAGCCGGCCCGTGAACCGGCGCTCGCCGAACAGCACGTCCGCGACGCCCGCGCCCTCCGTCCCCGGCAACCACGACGCGACCAGCGCGTCGATCGAGCCGAGCTGGTCGGTCAGCACCTGCGGCCGGCCCGAGACCACCAGGACCACGCAGGTACGGATCTCGGCGCACACCTTCTCCACGACCTCGGCGTCTCCCGGCTGGAGCGCCATCGACTTCTCCTCGCGCGGCACGCCGCCGTCCGCCGGGTCCCAGGCCCACTCGGGGCCACCCACGTCACCGAACCCCTCGGCGTACGGGGTCTCCCCCACGACGACGACGCCGACGTCGGCCCCGGCGGTCGGCGCGGAGGCGTCCTCGCTGAACGTGACGTCGTCGGCCGCCGCCCGGATGCCCTCCAGGATCGTGGTGCCCTCGGTGACGTCGCCCGAGAAGCCCTGCCACGTGCCGGTCCAGCCGCCGGCCTGGTTGCCCAGGTCGTCGGCGTTGCGGCCCGCCACGTAGATGCTCGCGTCGTGGTCCAGCGGCAGCGCGTGCCGCGCGTTCTTGAGCAGCACCTGCGACGCCGCCACCGCCTGGCGCGCGACGGCCCGGTGCTCCGCGGACCCGATCTCGTCGGCATGCGACCGGTCGGCGAACGGCTCCTCGAACAGGCCCAGCTCGAACTTGGCCGTCAGGATCCGGGACACGGCGTCGTCGATCCGCTCCTCGGCCACGGCACCGTCCTGCACCGCCGCGACGAGCCGTGTATGGAACCGCTCGAACTGCGAGGGCTCCATGAACATGTCCACGCCCGCGTTCACGCTCGTGACGATCTGGCCGGTGGTCGGCGGGTCGGGCGCGAGCGGCGGGATCTGGTGGATGCCCTGGTAGTCGCTGATGACGAAGCCCTCGAAGCCGTGCCCGTCCTTGAGCCAGCCGTTGATCAGCTCGTCGTGGGCGTGCATCTTGAGGGGGTTGCCCAGGCCGTCGTCGGTCCAGTCGACGCTGGAGAAGCTCGGCATGACCGAGCCGACGCCTGCCCCGAGCGCCGCCTCGTAGGGCGGCAGGTCCACGGCCTCGACATGCCGCCGGCTCTGCTGCGTGACTCCCTGGTCGATCGTGTAGTCGCCCTCGCCGGTGCCGTACGCGGTGTCGCCGTCGGCCACGAAGTGCTTGGCCGTGGCGAGGACGGATCGGCTGCCGTCCAGGCGGCGCCCCTGGAACCCCGTGACGGCGGCGGCACCGAGCACCCCCGCCAGCGCCGGGTGCTCGCCGAAGGACTCGTAGGTGCGGCCCCAGCGGTCGTCGCGCGCCACGCACAGGCAGGGCGCGAACGTCCAGGGAATGCCGGTCGCACGGGTCTCGGTGGCGACCATGCGCTCGGCCCGGGCCACCAGCAGTGGGTCGCGCGTGGCGCCGAGCCCGATGTTGTGCGGCAGGATCGTGGCCCCCGCCAGGTTGCCGTGCCCGTGCACCGAGTCGACCCCGTAGATCAGGGGGATCTGCAGCCGGGTCGCCAGGGCGCGTGCCTGGAAGCCGTCGATCGCGTCGGCCCAGCCCTCGGGTGTGTTGTCGGCGGGCGTGGACCCGCCGCCGCTCAGGATCGACCCGAGCCCGAGCTCCGTGACGACCGCCGGGTCACCCGCGACGTTCGCCCGTTCGGCCTGCGTCATCTGCCCCACCTTCTCGGCCGTCGTCATGCGGCCCAGCAGGTCCGCGACCCGGCGCTCCGTGGGCAGGCGGCGGTCGAGGTACGGCAGCCCGTGCGCCCGGACGACGACGGTGGGGTCGGCGGACACCTCCGCGTCCCCGGACTCCAGGCCCACCCGGACCGTCTCCGCCGTCTCGCCCGACGCCGACGCCCGGGTGCGGATCGCGATGGTCCGCTCGGCGCCCGACGGCGTTCCTGCCGCGAACTCGACGGTGCCGGAGCCGGCGGTGTAGTCGACGTCGGCGGTCGCGGTGCCCGAGCCCGTGCGCCAGCGGACCGTGACGGGTGCGGCGAGGGTGCCGCCGCCGTCGGCCTCGACGGTGAGCGTGACGTGCGCGGTGCCACCGTCGCCGACCAGGACGACGGGATCCGCGCTGACCAGGACTTGGCCGTCAGCGGCGCCGGCTGCGGGGACGGGCACGGGGACGGCCTGGGCGGTCGCGGCGAGCGCGACCGCGGCCAGGAGTGCGGGAACGGTGCGGGCTGTGCGGCCGCGAGAGCCTCGCGACCTGCCGGGAACGAGGGGCATTCCGGGGGTCCTCTCGCCATTGGGAGGTGGTTCATCGATCACACACCGCGGGACGCCGCAGCACAAGCCCCGTCGCCCCCTGGATAAGGTGATCCGGTGATTCCGGTCGTCTCCTTCGCGTCGGTGCTCCGTGCCGACAACCCCGGCCCGATGACGCTCGACGGGACCCGGTCCTACGTGCTGCGCGCCCCCGGCGCACCCGGCTGCGTGGTGGTGGATCCCGGGCCCGGCCTGGAACCGCACCTCACCGCCCTGGCGGACGCCGGTCCGGTCGAGCTGGTGCTCGTCACCCACCGGCACGCCGACCACACCGGCGGGCTCGCCCGGTTCCGCGAGCTGACCGGGGCGCCGTCACGGGGCGTCCTGCCGGAGTTCTGCGCGGACGGCAGAAGCACCGGCCCGAGGTCCGGACCGCTGGCCGACGGCGAGGTCCTGGAGGTCGCGGGCCTGCGCATCGAGGTGCTGGCCACGCCGGGACACACCGCGGACTCCGTGTGTCTCGTGGTGTCGGCACCCACCGGCGAGTCGCCGGGAGAGGCGACCGGGACGGCGTCGGGCACGGTGGTGCTCACGGGGGACACGGTGCTGGGCCGGGGTACGACGGTGCTCGCCGAACCGGACGGCTCGCTGGGGCACTACCTGGCGTCGCTGGACCGCCTCGCGTCGCGGGTCGCCGGGCTCGACGGGGCCACGTCGCCCGTCCTCGGCCTGCCCGGGCACGGGCCGGTCGTGGACGACCTCGGCGCGGTGGTGCGGGCCTACCGCGAGCACCGGCAGGAGCGGCTGGACCAGGTGCGCTCCGCCCTGACCGCCCTCGACGCGCCGTTGCCCCGCGCCGGGACCCCGCTCCCGGACCGGCTGCTGGACGAGGTGACGCGCGCGGTGTACTCCGACGTCGACCCGTCGGTGCTGCCGGCGGCCCGCTCGTCGGTCCGCGCCCAGCTCGACTATCTCCGCGACGTGCGCTGAGGAACCGCACCCCGGACCGCCCGTGCGCGGCCGGAGCTCAGAGGGGCTTCGCCAGGAACAGCAGCAGCGGGTCGTCGGGGGTGTCGTGCGGCGGGTACGGCAGCACGGGCCGGTAACCGAGCCCGACGTACAGGCGCAGCGCCTCCGGCTGGCGGATCCCCGTCCCGAGGAAGAGCGCGAGCCCGCCCCGGCGCCGCGCCTCGGCCTCGACCTGGCGGACCAGCGCCGTGGCGACGCCCGCGCGCCGTGCGGCGGGCTCCACGAACACCCCGCGCATCTCGAACCCGCGTGAGTCCGCGGCCGCGACCGGCCCCGCCGTCGTGGCCGAGGCGGCGACGAGCCCCGCGACGCCTCGCAGCGGATCGGCGGTGAGGTGCTCGGGCCCGGCCTGAGCGACGGCGAGCGTGGCGCACCCGGCCGGCCGGCCGTCCACGGTGGCGACGAGGGTGGCCAGGGCGGACCGGCCCCGCTCGGCGTCGACGGCCTCGTGACCGCCGCGCGCCGCGACGTCGCGTGCCATCTCGGGGTACCGCTCCTGGTGGAACTCCCACATGGCGCGGCGCAGGGCGACGGCGTCGGGATCGGCCCAGGGCACCTCACGCAGCTCCACGACCGGGGAGCTGCCCTCGCCCTCCCGGCGGGCCGGCTCGCCGTCGGGCCCGGGCACGAGCCACTTGCCGAAGCAGCGTGACCCGGGCTCGTCCGAGAACACACCGAACGACTCGACCGGGTCGTACCCCATCCGCAGGTACAGCCCGAGCGACTCGGGCTGCATGAGGCCGCTCTCCAGGACGAGGTGCCGCACGCCCGCGGCGCGGGCCACGTCCTCCACGGCCTCCATCAGGGTGCGGGAGAGGCCGCGGCCCCGGAATCCGGGGGCGACGTACACGCGCTTGACCTCGCCCGTGCCCTCGGGGTGCCGGCCGCCGCGGTAGTCGTCGCGGCCGGACAGGTCGCGGGCCGCGGCGTGCGCGGCGGGCTCCCCGTCCACCCGGAGCAGGAGGGTGGCGAAGACGTTCGAGGGGTCGACCTGGTCGCGCCCGTCGGGCACGGGCAGGCCGTCGTCGTTCGACGGTGCGCCGGGCTCGGCGTACCGCAGGTCGATCTCGCGCTGCTGCTCGGTACGGAGGCGGACGGCGTCCGGGTGGTCCCAGCTCACCGTCTCGATGGTGAGCCCCGCCAGCACCTCAGCGGCCATGCGTGCCTGCCCGGGACGAGCCCGTGGTCACGCGTGGACCAGCGAGGACAGCACCGACGTGAAGAACGTCAGCCCGTCGGTGCCGGCGCGCGGCCCCTCGGCGGAGGCCGGCCCGAACCCGGGCTCGACGGCGTGCTCCGGGTGCGGCATGAGCCCCACCACGTTGCCGCGGTCGTTGGTGATGCCCGCGATGTCGCGGCGCGACCCGTTCGGGTTCCAGCCCTCGTAGCGGAAGACGACGCGGCCCTCGCCCTCGAGCTCGTCGAGGGTGCGCTCGTCCGCCACGAACTGGCCGTCCTGGTTCTTCAGCGGGATCGTGATCCGCTGGCCGCGCCGGAACTCGTTGGTCCAGGCGGTGTGCGCGTTCTCGACGACCATCGACTGCTCCCGGCACACGAAGTGCAGGTGGTCGTTCTTGACCATGGAGCCGGGCAGCAGGTGCGCCTCGGTCAGCACCTGGAAGCCGTTGCAGATGCCGAGCACCGGCATACCGCCCTTGGCGGCGTCCACGACGGCGGACATCGCCGGGGCGAACCGGCTGATCGCACCCGCGCGCAGGTAGTCGCCGTAGGAGAACCCGCCGGGCAGCACCACCGCGTCGACGTCCTGGAGCGACTCGTCCGCGTGCCACAGCGACACGGCCTCGGCACCCGCGAGGCGCACGGCACGCACCGCGTCCCGGTCGTCGAGCGTGCCGGGGAACGTGATGACGCCGATCCGGGCGCCCCCGATGCCGGGGACCGGGGCGGCGGACGTCGGCTCGACCACCGACATCAGGCGCTCACCGCGGTCTCGGTGACGGCGTCCGACGCGTCGGTCACCGACACGACGTCCTCGATCACCGGGTTGGACAGGAGGGTGGCGGCGGCCTCGCGCGCGGCGGCGAGGATCTCCGGCGTCACCTCGCCGTCCACCTCGAGCTCGAACCGCTTGCCCTGACGCACGCCGGAGAACTGGGTGAAACCGAGGCGCGGCAGCGCCCCGACGACAGCCTTGCCCTGGGGGTCCAGGATCTCGGGCTTGGGCATGACCTCGACGACGACGCGTCCCACGAAGGCTCCTTGCTGATGGGAATGGCGAGGAAGATTCCGGGGAGAGTCTACTTGCGCGGCGGGGTGCCCCGCTGTCCGGGACCAGTGACGTGCGCCGCGCCGGTTCAGACGGTGAGGTACTGGTCCGCCCAGGCGCTGATGATGCGGGCCGCCCGCTTGGCCTGACCGGGCGCGGTGAGCAGGTGGTCGGCGCCCTCCAGCGAGACGAACGAGCGCGGGTGCCGCGCCTCCCGGAAGATCTCCCCGGCGTTCGAGATGTCGACGGTGCTGTCCGTCGGCGAGTGCATGACCAGCAGGGGCGAGCCCATCTCGCGGATCTTCGAGCGCAGCTCGGCCCGCCGGACGTCCTCGACGAAGTGCCGCTTCAGCGTGAGCGCGCGGCCGCCCACCATCCACGGGGCGTGACCGTCGTCGAACACGCGGCCCAGGACGGCGTCGTAGTTGTGCTCCGCGTGCCGCGGCTGGACGGGGGCGCCGATCGTCGCGACGGCCTGCACGCCCGGCACGTCCGCGGCGGCGGCGATCACGGCCGCTCCGCCGAACGAGTGGCCCACGAGCAGGTGCACCGGCCGGCCCTGGCCGGCCATGAACTCGGCGGCCCGCACCGTGTCGGCGACCTTGTGCGTGAACGAGCCGTCGCCCCAGTCGCCCTCGGAGTCCCCCAGGCCGAGGTTGTCGAAGCGCAGCATCCCGATGCCCTCGGCGGCGAGCTGCTTGCAGATCCGCGCCGCGGCCGGCGAGTCCTTGCCGAGCGTGAACCCGTGGGAGAACACCCCCCAGCCGCGCACCTCGCCGTCGGGCAGATCGACGATGCCCGCGAGCCGCGGACCTGACGTGCTCTCGAACGTGACGCGCTCGCGCTCGGCCACGACCCACTCCCCCTGTCGACAGGCCGTGATGGTAACGCCGCCCAGGTTTCGCGGAGGTGACGCCGGCGGACGGCGAGACCACCCGGAGCAGGTGGCAGCCGCACGCGGCGCTACGGGACGGTGACCTCGCCGCGCTCCGCCTTCAGCGCGATGTCGGTGCGGTGGTGCGAACCTTTGAGGTCGATCCGCGCCACACCCTCGTAGGCCCGACGCCGGGCGTCCGCCAGATCGGTACCGAGCGCCACGACGGACAGCACCCGCCCGCCCGCGCTGACCAGCTCCCCGGTCTCGGAGCGGCCGGTGCCCGCGTGGAGCACGTGCACCCCGGGCAGCGCCGCGACGTCCTCGAGACCGTTGATCGGGTCGCCCGCACGCGCCGACGCCGGGTAGCCCTCCGACGCGACGACCACCGTCACCGACGCCTCCGGGCGCCAGCGCAGCGGCTCCAGCCCGGCGAGCCCGCCCGTGGCCGCGGCGAGCAGCACCTCGGACAGCGGCGTCGCGAGCCGGGCCAGCACGGACTGCGTCTCGGGGTCGCCGAAGCGCGCGTTGAACTCCACCACACGGGTGCCCCGGCTGGTGAGCGCGAGCCCCACGTACAGGACACCGGAGAACGGCGTGCCGCGCCGCGCCATCTCGTCGACGGTGGGCTGGGCGATGCGCGAGACCACCTCGTCGACCAGGCCCGGCGGCGCCCACTCCAGCGGCGTGTAGGCGCCCATGCCGCCGGTGTTGGGGCCCTCGTCGCCGTCGCCGACCCGCTTGAAGTCCTGCGCCGGGACCAGGGGGACCACCGTGGCGCCGTCGCACACGCAGAACAGGGACACCTCGGGGCCGTCGAGGTACTCCTCGATCACCACGCGGCCGTCCTCGTGGGCCAGGCAGGCCTCGCCGTGCGCGAGCGCCTCGGCCCGGTCGGACGTCACCACGACGCCCTTGCCCGCGGCCAGACCGTCGTCCTTGACGACGTACGGCGCGCCGAACGCGTCCAGGGCGGCGGCGAGCTCGGCCGTGTCGGTGCACACGTGCGCCATCGCGGTCGGCACGCCCGCGGCGGCCATGACCTCCTTGGCGAACGACTTGGAGCCCTCCAGCCGGGCGGCCTCGCCCGACGGGCCGAACACCGGGATGCCGGCCGCGCGGACCGAGTCGGCCACGCCCGCGACGAGCGGCGCCTCCGGGCCGACGACGACGAGGTCGGCACCCACCTGCTCGGCGAGGGCAGCGACCGCCGTCCCGTCCAGCGGGTCGACCGGGTGCAGGGTGGCCAGCTCCGCGATGCCCGGGTTGCCCGGGGCCGCGTGCAGCTCGTGCGCGGCGGTGCCGGCCTCGGTCTCCCGGTGCAGGGAGTGGATGATGGCGTGCTCACGGGCACCGGTGCCGATGACGAGGATCTTCACTGTGGCGGAGGGCTCTCTCGGTGGTGTGGTCTCAGCGGGTTCAGCGGGCGTGGATGAGGTCGTGGACGGGGATGATCTCGTCACGCTTGGGACCCACGCCGATGGCGGAGATCCGGGTGCCCGACATCTCCTCGAGCGCCTTCACGTACGCCTGGGCGTTCTTGGGCAGGTCGTCGAACGAGCGGGCCTGGGAGATGTCCTCCCACCAGCCGTCGAGCTCCTCGTAGATCGGCTTCGCGTGGTGGAACGCCGTCTGGTCGGTGGGCATCTCGTCGTGGCGCACGCCGTCGACGTCGTAGGCCACGCAGACCGGGACTTTCTCCATGCCGGTGAGCACGTCGAGCTTGGTGAGCACGATGTCGGTGAGCCCGTTGATGCGCGTCGCGTAGCGCGCGATGACGGCGTCGTACCAGCCGGTGCGGCGCGCGCGTCCCGTGGTGACGCCGTACTCGCCGCCGGTCTTGCGCAGGAACTCGCCCTTGTCGTCGAACAGCTCCGTGGGGAACGGGCCCTCACCGACGCGGGTCGTGTACGCCTTGATGACGCCGATCACGGAGTCGATCCGGGTGGGCCCGACGCCGGACCCGGTGACCGCGCCGCCCGCCGTCGCGCTGGACGAGGTGACGAACGGGTAGGTGCCGTGGTCGATGTCGAGCATCGTGGCCTGGCCGGCCTCGAACAGCACGTTCTTGCCCGCGTCCAGTGCCTTGTTCAGCTCGACGGCGGTGTCGGTGACCATGGGGCGCAGCCGCTCGGCGTACTGCAGCAGCTCGTCGAGCGTCTCGTCGACCGTGATGGCCCGCCGGTTGTAGACCTTCACGAGCAGGTGGTTCTTCTGGTCCAGCGAGCCCTCGATCTTGGCGCGCAGGATCTTCTCGTCGAACAGGTCCCACATGCGGATGCCGACGCGGTTGATCTTGTCGGCGTACGCCGGCCCGATGCCGCGGCCCGTGGTGCCGATGCGCCGCTTGCCGAGGAACCGCTCGGTCACCTTGTCGATGGTGCGGTGGTACGGGGCGATGACGTGCGCGCTGCCCGACACGAGCAGGCGGGACACGTCCACACCGCGCTCGATCAGGGCGTCGAGCTCCTCGAACAGAACCTCGATGTCGACCACCACGCCGTTGGCGATGACCGGCACGACGCCCGGCGACAGGATGCCCGACGGCAGCAGGTGCAGGGCGTACTTCTCGTCGTCGATGACGACCGTGTGCCCCGCGTTGTTACCACCGTTGAACTTGACCACGTAGTCGACGCGGGAGCCCAGGAGGTCCGTCGCCTTTCCCTTGCCCTCATCGCCCCACTGGGCCCCGACGAGCACGACGCCTGGCATGGATCTCCACCTTCTCGGATTGCTTGGTCGCTCCGCCGCGTGCGCTCCGTTGGCGCCGGCGAGCCGCGCCCGAGTCTACTTCGTGGTGGGACGCAGGGCGCGGACCTCGTCCGCGGACGTGCCGGAGTCCGTGAGGAACGTCGCACAGCGCTCGGCCTCCGCCTCCTCGCCGATGCGGTGCGCGGCCTCCGAGAGGGCAAGCAGGGCACGCAGGAAACCCTGGTTGGGCACGTGCCCGGCCGGGATCGGGCCCTGACCCCGCCAGCCCGCCCGGCGCAGCGCGTCCAGGCCGCGGTGGTAGCCGGTGCGGGCGTAGGCGTACGCCGCGACGTCGGCCGCAGCGGTGCCCACCGTGAGCGAGCCCTCGGCCAGGACGGCCCACACGAGGGACGACGCCGGAGCCTGCGCCGCCACCTCGACCGGGTCGTCCCCGCTGGTCAGGCGCTCACGAGCGGCCGGGAGGTCGTCGGGCAGCAGCGTCGGGGCCGGGCCCTGCAGCAGGTTCTCGTGGGTGCTCATGCACGGATTCTCACACTTCCGGGACACCGAGGGGCAAAGCCGGGCGCACCGGATTGCCCGCGAGCTCTGCCGAGGCGGTGAATTTTGCCTTTCATCCGGTGCGATCGAGCAACAGTCGTTACGCTCGACACATGATCGAGATCGCGACGTCTCCCACGACGACGACGCTCGTGATCGCCGGCGACCTCGACCTCGCCGAACGAGACCAGTTCCCGGAGATCGCGGCGCGCGTGGTCGGTCTGCGCCGGCAGCTGCTCGTCATCGACATGTGCCGGGTCACCTTCATGGACTCCACCGGAGCGGCGTTCCTCATCTCCCTGGCCGACGCCGGCCGCAAGCGCGGCGGCGCCACCGTCATCCGCGGCGCCGACGAGCGCGACCTGTTCGTGCTCGAGGTGTGCGGCGCGATGGAGCTCTTCCGCGTCGACGACGAGCACGCGTGCGAGCCCTCGGCCCCCGACTCGGGGTTCGCGGTCATGTCCTCGCGCGAGGACGACGGGTCACCGTTGTCCCATCGCGACGCGTCCACCGCGTAAAACGTTATCCACCTCACACTGCCGGACGCCCGGGCCACTCGGTGACCCAGGCGCCCCGCGGCGCGGCTACTTCGGCGGGGTGGGCTGGCGGCGCAGCTTCGCCCAGACCAGCTTTCCGCTGCCGGACGGGCGCCAGCCCCACTCGGCCAGCCGGTCGACGATCTGCATGCCGAAGCCGCCCAGCCGGTTGGGGTGCCCGTCGGTGGCCACCGGGGGTGCCGGGTTGTTGTCCTCGACCTCGATGCGCAGGCCGTCACCCGTGTCGTACAGGCGCAGCGCGATGTGCCCCCAGCCGTGCAGCACACCGTTCGCCACCAGCTCCGAGACCACCAGCTCGGCCTGCGCCGACTCCTCGATGCCCCACGCCTGGCAGGTGCGCAGCACGGCGTGCCGGGCGCGGCCGATCGACGACGGCTCGCTCGGCAGCATCCAGCGCCGCCAGCGCGGCGACAGCGCGGTCTCCCCGGCGTCGCCCGTCGGGTCGGGGATGCGGACGACGACGATCGCGACGTCGTCCTCGGGTGCGTCCGCGAGGCGGGAGAGCAGCTCCTCGCCCACGCCCGCGGCGTCACGCGCCGTGATCGCCGACGCCGTCTCCAGCAGCGCCTCCAGGCCCAGCCGCAGCGACCGGTCGCGCCGTTCGATGAGGCCGTCCGTGTAGAACAGGAGCGTGTCGCCGGCCTGGAGCCGGACCTCGCCCGTGCTCCGCTCGCGCGAGCCGAAGCCGACGAGCGCGCCGCCACCCTCGTCCATCTTGATCACCTTGCCGCCGCGCAGCAGCAGCGGCGGCAGGTGGCCGGCACGCGAGTAGCCGACCGTCCAGGTGTCCGGCGCCTCCTCGCGCTTGAGGGAGGCGTACACCATGCTCGCCGAGCGGGGGATGCCCATGCCGGCCACGAGCTGGTCCACGCGTTCGAGCACGCGGCTCGGGGTGGACAGCTCGAACGCGTACGAGCGCACCACGGACCGGAGCTGACCCATGGTGGCGGCCGCCTCGACGTCGTGCCCCACGACGTCGCCGATCACGATGCCGACCAGCTCCGGCGAGATCTGCAGCACGTCGTACCAGTCGCCGCCGACCTGGGCGTGCTCGGCGTTGGGCGCGTAGTAGGTCCACACGTCCAGGCCCGCGACGTCCGCCTGCTCGGGGAGCATGGCGCGCTGCAGGGTCTCGGCGAGGCGGTGCTCACGCGCGTACATGCGCGCGTTGTCGATGGCGCTGCCCGCGCGGCGGGCCACGACCTCCACGACGGTGCGCAGCGTGTCGGGCTCCTCGGCCTCCACGTACTCGCCGGACTCGTCCTCGTCCGGGACGATCACCACGAGGCCCAGCACGTCCCGCCGCCCGGCGACGGGGTGCACCACCACGGAGTCGGGCGCCTTGCCCAGCTCGTCCGCCAGGCGCAGCGTGAGGTCGCGCTGCAGCCAGCCGGACGCCGAGTGCGGTGCGTGCGGGATGTCGAGGTGCAGCGCGACGGGACCGTCGAGCACGCCGTCGAGCACGTCCTGCACCGAGTCCACGACCTCGAGGATCGGCATCGGGCCCGTCGTGACGGAGTCGCCGAGGGCGTCCGTCTGCGGACGACGCCGCAGGGACTTGTCCGCGATGTTGTCGCCCTCGATGTACCGGGCGTGACGGCGGCCGCGGCCGCTCGGCGGTGCCGCGACGTCGATGCCGGCGGCGTGCTTGAGCCCGTCGTCGTTCACGTAGAAGCCGGCCCAGCGCACCATCGACTGGAGCAGCTCCGCGATGTCGCGCAGGGCGTACGGGTACTCCAGGTCCGTGAGGATCTCGGTGGTCTGCGCGATGAGGTCGAGGTCCTCGCGCTGCTGGCGCTCGACCTCCAGGCTCGCGAGCTGCGCCGCGTGGCGTTCCATGTGGTCGGACACGTCCACGCTGAAGCCGACCCAGTGGGTGATGCGGTCGCTGTGCCCGGCACGGGCCGGGGTGAGCGTGAGCTGGGCCCAGCCGTGGGTGCCGCCACGGACGTGCGACCGCACGGTGGCGTGCACCTCCTGGCCCGCGTTGACGAGCTCCGTCATGCGCTCCAGGTCCTGCGGCTCCACCAGCATCTCGCCGAGGCGGCGCACCGTGAAGCCCGCGAAGTCGCTGAACCGGACGCCCGCGTAGCGCTCGAAGGCGCTGTTGGCCCACAGCATCGGCATGCCGTCCTCGGTGGGCCCCGTGAGGAAGACCGGGATCCCGACGTTCACGGCGGCACGCAGCACCACGTCACCGATCGACGGGGGAAGGGTGCGCGGGATACCGGTGCCCGCCATGCCCCGGCGCGGTTCGGACCCGGGTGCCCGGTACGGCTCGGCGGACCGGGCACGGTGCGCGCCGGCGGGCGGGTCGGCCGGCCTGTCGTCGGGTGATGCGTTCTCGGTGGTCGGTGCGGTGGCCCGACCGAAATGGAATCCGTTCCCGTCCGGCGTGTCGTTCGTGGCGTTCGTCCCGTCCTGGGCGCGGCCGAGGCCGAATACCGAGAGTCCGGGATGCCGGGGCTGCGGAGAGGACGGTGTCAGACCGGATGAATCGGTCAAAATGCCCTCCCATCCATGTCTATTGCGCGAGGTGCTGTTCCAGCAGGACATTCAACCGTAGATTGGGACGGTCCGAGATCTGAAGCACAACCTCTATCATCGGACCGACACAGCGCCACCACCATTGCTCCCGGAAGGAGAACCGTGCAGGACGGAACATACGACCCCCCGCGCGGTCCGCAGGGCGGGAGCCCCCAGGACCCCGGACAGCAGAGCCCCGAGATCGGGGACCCCGCGAGCATCCACGTCATCGTGGGCAAGTCCCGGGCCCGGATCGTGCTCTCCGGCGAGATCGACGCCGACATCGGCGGCGACCTGCACGAGGCGACGGCGGCCGCCGAGGAGTCGCGTCTGCCCGTGGAGATCGACGCGCACCACGTGACCTTCATGGACTCGTCCGGCGTCGCGTTCCTCGCGCGCCTGGCCAGCCGCAGCCCGCACCGGGTCCGCGTGCTGCGCGCACCGCCCACGGTGCGCTTCCTGCTGGAGGTCACCCGGATCGGCGACCTGCTGGACATCGTGGACGAGGACCCGGGCTTCGAGCTGGACGACGACGGCCCGGCAGGCCCGCCGTCGGGCAGCACGGCCGCCCCCGCCGGGGTGAGCGGCCCGCCCGCCTCCTGACGAGCCCCACGGCGGACCGCCGCCGCGACCGGCCCGCACGCACGACGGCCCGCGACACGAACCGTGTCGCGGGCCGTCCCGTACCCGGGCCGGGGTCGTCCCGCGTGCGCGGCGACCCCGGCCGAGGGGTCAGAGCTTCTGACCGGCCGAGCGGAGCTGCTGGCAGGCCTCGACGATGCGGGCGGCCATGCCGGCCTCCGCCGACTTGCCCCAGGCGCGCGGGTCGTACGCCTTCTTGTTGCCCACCTCGCCGTCGATCTTCAGCACGCCGTCGTAGTTCTTGAACATGTGCTCGACCACGGGACGCGTGAACGCGTACTGCGTGTCGGTGTCGATGTTCATCTTGATGACGCCGTTGTCGACGGCCGCGGAGATCTCCTCCGCCGTCGAGCCCGAACCACCGTGGAAGACCAGGTCGAACGGCATGTCCTTGCCGATCTCCGAGCCCACGGCCTTCTGGATGTCCAGCAGGATCTCCGGGCGCAGCTTCACGGCACCCGGCTTGTACACGCCGTGCACGTTGCCGAAGGTGAGCGCCGTCAGGTAGCGGCCCTTCTCGCCCGCGCCGAGGGCGCGGACCGTGGCCAGGCCGTCCTCGGCCGTGGTGTACAGCTTGTCGTTGATCTCGGCGGTGTGGCCGTCCTCCTCGCCACCGACCACGCCGATCTCGATCTCGAGGATCGTGCGCGCGGCCTGCGACAGCTCGAGGAGCTCCGCGGCGATCACCAGGTTCTCGTCCAGCGGCACGGTGGAGCCGTCGAACATGTGCGACTGGAACGTCGGCAGGCCGCCGTTCTTGACCTGCTCGGCCTCGATCGCGAGCAGCGGCTTGACCCAGGAGTCGAGCTTGTCGGCAGTGCAGTGGTCCGTGTGGATGGCGATGTTGACGCCGTAGCCCTTGGCCACCTCGGTGGCGTACGCCGCGAGCGCGAGGGAGCCCGAGACCCGGTCCTTCACCGTCGAGCCGGACGCGTACTCGCCGCCGCCCACGGAAACCTGGATGATGCCGTCCGACTCCGCCTCGGCAAAGCCCTGAAGTGCGGCAGTGATGGTCTGCGACGAGGTGATGTTGACGGCGGGGTAGGCGAACTTGCCGGCCTTCGCGCGGTCGATCATCTCGGCGTAGATCTCAGGGGTTGCGATGGGCATCTGGGAAACTCCAAACGAATGGTGAGGTGGGCGGTCGCGAGAGTGTCCAGGGCCGCCCGGGGATGCACCATCGATCTTGCCATGATCCACCAGGCGTTGTGTGCGCCCGCTCGACAGTCGAACGGCCGCAACGCTGTGCTTTTCGTCTTTTCCGCTGCTCAGCCGACGGCCAGGCCCTCCGGGTTGCGGCTGCGGACGGGGGTGAAGAACGCGACGCCCACGACCCCGAGGTACACGACGGCGACGGCGAGCAGCGGTCGCGCGGCACCGAACCGGTCCGCCGCCGCGGTGAGGGCGGCCGCACCGAGCGGCGCGAGGCTGTAGTGGATGGTCCAGAACGCGGCGGTCACGCGCCCGAGGAGCGCGTCGGGCGTGACCATCTGGCGCAGCGACATCGAGGACACCGCGGCGAGCATCAGCCCGAACCAGAAGCCGAGCACGGCCGCACCGATCACGAGCACGTGCTGCCCCAGGGCCAGGACGCCCGCGGCCGCGCCGCACAGGGTCATGGCGCCCAGCCAGAGCGCGCCGAACCCCAGCCGGCGCCGCAACCAGGCGGACAGGGCCGCCGCCACGCAGGTGCCGACGCCCGCGGCGGCCATCACGTACCCCACCACGGTCTCGCCCTGGCCCAGGCCGTGCCGCACCTGGTAGATGATCACGTCGGTCATCCCGTAGGTGACGAAGGTGGTGATGGTCAGGAAGACGGTCAGCACCCGGAGCACGGGGTGCCGCCACAGGAACCGGGCGCCGGTGACGAAGCCGGTCCGCAGGTCCTGGCCCAGGCCCGCGCGGTCGACCGTGCCCGCGGGCGCGGTCCGCGACAGCCGCACGGCGAGCAGCCCGAGCGCCGAGATGCCGAAGGTCGCCGCGTCGACGGCGATGGCCGCGGTGACGCCGGCCGCGGCCGCCACGAGCCCGGCCAGGGCGGGCCCGCCGATGCTGGCGAGCGACGCCGTGGCCTGGAGCTTTCCGTTGGCCTCGGCCACCCGTTCCCGGCCCACGAGGGTGGGCACGGCCGTGATGTAGGTGATCTGGAAGAGCTGCCCGAACACCGACGCCACGCCCGCGACCACGAACAGCAGCCACACCTGGGGGTCGATCGCCCAGCACACGGGCACGGCGGCGAACAGGAGCAGGCGTGCCACGTCGCACGCGATCAGGAGCCGGCGGCGGTCGAACCGGTCGACGATCGCCCCGCCCACGAGCCCCATCGAGAGCGAGCCTGCCGCCATGACGCTCGTCAGCAGCCCCATCTGCAGGAGCGACCCGGTGGCCTCCAGCATCAGCAGCGGGAAGGCGACCACGGAGAACGAGTCCCCGAGCACCGAGAACGTCTGGGTACCCCAGAAGACGAGGAAGTTCCGGTCACGCACGAGGGGTCGCTGATTCACCCGACGATCCTGTCCGAGCGGCGGGGCGAGGGGCAACGGCTTACCGCCGTCGGTCACCGGCTCGGGGGCACGCCGTGAGGGCGCGCCGCGCCCGTCACGCGTGCTGCTCGACCCAGGTGTGCATGGCGATCGCGGCCGCCGCGCCCGCGTTGATCGACCGCGTCGAGCCGTACTGCGTGATGTGCAGGACGACGTCGCACGCCGCCTGGGCCTCGTCCGTCAGGCCGGTGGACTCCTGGCCGAACAGCAGCACGCAGTGGCGCGGCAGCGCGTACCCCTCGATGGGCACGGAGCCGGGCACGTTGTCGATGCCGACCACCGGCAGGCGTCCGCCGCCGGGTCCCGCCGTCGCGGCCCATCCGGCGAGAGCCTCCGCGTCCGGGTGGTGCGTCACGTGCAGGTACCGGTCGGTGACCATGGCACCCCGGCGGTTCCAGCGGCGTCGGCCCACCACGTGCACGCCCGCGGTGTTGAAGGCGTTGGCGGTGCGGACCACGGAGCCGATGTTGAGGTCGTGCGCCCAGTTCTCGATCGCCACGTGGAAGGGGTGCCGGCGGGTGTCGAGGTCCGCGACGATGGCCTCGACCGACCAGTACCGGTACTCGTCGGTCACGTTGCGGCGGTCGCCCGCGGCGAGCAGCTCGGGGTCGTAGCGGGGGTCGTCGGGCGAGGGACCCACCCACGGCCCGACGCCGACCGGGGGCTCGGCCGGTTCAGGCCGCGCGGCGACGGGATCGTCAGCCACGGTCCACCGCGGCGCCCGGCGCCGCAGGCGTCCGGCGCGCCTCCCACCAGATCGCGACCAGCACGACGGCTGCACCCGCGACGGCGAGCAGCACCGGCAGGGCGATGCCGCCCGACGGCGCGAGCAGTGCGCCGGCGTCGTCCTGCCACGGCCACAGGGACCGGAGCGAGCCGACCATGAGGCCCGCGAGCAGCGCCATGGTGCCCTGCCGGCGCTCCTCCAGGAGCCAGTGCAGCAGCTTGACGAACGACCCGAGGCCGATCGCCGCGCCCAGCAGGAACACGCCCACGAACGCGAGGTCGCGGTCGTGCAGCGCCTGCTGCACCGGCACGTACAGACCCATGGCGAGCAGCACGAAGGACCCCGACACACCGGGCAGCACCAGCGCGTTGATCGCCACCGCGGCACCGACGAACACCAGCCACAGGGGCGGGTCGTCGATCTCGGACGCGGGCAGACCGGTGAGGAAGAAGGCGGCCACCGCGCCGGCGAGCAGCAGCACCACGTCGAGCGCCCCGAACCGGCGCGGCATCATCCGCACGGGCACGCTGACCGAGACCGCGATCATGCCGAAGAACAGCGCCCGCATCGGCACCGGGTTCGACTCGAGCAGGGGGGCGATCGTGCTCAGGGAGACGAGCAGGACCACCGCCATGCCGGCGAGCACCGGGACGAGGAACGGCCAGTCGATCTGGCGCAGAGCCGCTCCGGCCGGCCGCAGGCCGCGCCGTCCGGCCACGCCCTGGACCAGCTCCCGACCCGCGTGCACGAGCTGGCTGGCGGCGCCCAGCAGCGCGTCGTACAGGCCGACCACGAGGGCGATGGTGCCGCCGCTGATGCCGGGGACCGACTCGGCCGCACCGACCAGCCCGCCCCGCACCGCGTTCCCAGGCGCCGCCGACCAGGGTGTCGTGGTGGGCGGTGAGGCATGACGCCGGACCGGGACAGGACGGACCGCTTCTCGGTACTGGTTGGTCACGGGCCGAAGCCTAGGACACTAGGCTGAGCCGCATGGAGCGCACCACCGAGGCCTGGCTCACGGACATGGACGGCGTGCTGGTGCACGAGGGCACGGCCCTGCCCGGCGGTCCCGAGTTCATCAAGGCGCTACGGGACAAGGACCTGCCGTTCCTCGTCCTGACGAACAACTCGATCTTCACGCCGCGCGACCTGCGCGCCCGGCTCGCGTACAGCGGGATCGACGTGCCGGAGGAGAACATCTGGACGTCGGCCCTGGCCACCGCGCAGTTCGTCGCGGACCAGATCCCCGGCGGCAGCGCGTACGCGATCGGCGAGGCGGGCCTGACGACCGCGCTGCACCAGGCGGGCTTCACGCTCACCGAGTCGGACCCCGACTACGTGGTGCTCGGGGAGACCCGCACGTACTCGTTCGAGGCCATCACCAAGGCGATCCGCCTGATCACGGGCGGCGCCCGGTTCATCTGCACCAACCCGGACGTGACCGGGCCGTCGCAGGAGGGGCTCCTGCCCGCCGCGGGCTCGGTGGCCGCGATGATCACGGCGGCGACCGGCCGGCAGCCCTACTACGTGGGCAAGCCCAACCCGGTGCTGTTCCGCTCGGCGCTCAACCTGATCGGCGCGCACTCGGAGTCGACGGCCATGGTGGGCGACCGTATGGACACCGACATCCTGGGCGGCATGGAGGCCGGCCTGGAGACGTTCCTGGTGCTCACGGGGTCGACGGCGGCCGACGAGGTCGACAAGTACCCGTTCCGCCCGAGCCACGTGCTGAACTCGATCGCGGACGTCGTCGACCGGGTCTGATCCGGACCGGGTCTGGCCTGTGTCGGCGGCCCGCCCGGAGCCGTCAGGTCAGGCCCGGGATGCCGAACCCGTCGATCGTGCCGCCGGACTCGAAGCGGGGCCCGCCCTTCTCCATGGGCAGCACGATGCGCGCCACGTCGGCGACCCGCTTGGCCCGCTCGGTCAGCGTGGTCACGTCCGTGCGACCCGGACGCCACAGCAGCACCGACGGCCCCTCGATCCGCAGCCGGGAGCCGTGGAAGTCGGGCAGCATCACGATGTTCGCGAGCCGGGCGTCCAGGGCGCGGCGCGCGAAGAACTCGTCCGAGGTGCGCACGAGCCACTGGCCGTCGAAGGCAGGGTTGTCGATCTGGACGTCCTGCGCGCCGAAGAGCTTCTGCCACTTCTCGCGGAGGCCCTCCGGCGACAGGTCGACCACGGGCTCGCCCGGGAGCGCGTCGAGCGCCACGACGTGGGCGGTCCGGCGCAGCCCCGGGCGGCGCGTGTCGCCGTCGGGCGAGCCGGTGCGCCACGTGTAGGTGAACGAGACCATGTCGAACCCGTCGACGTTGCCCCGGAGCACGTCGCGCGCCGTGCGGTCCAGGCCCACGCCGAACGGCCGGCCGCTCCAGCGCTGGGCGAGCGTCGGGTCCGTGCCCACGTACTCCCACCCGTTCGCCTCGGCCCACCGCTGCACGTCCTGCGAGCGCCCGCGCCCCATGAACCGCGCCGCGGTGACCGTGAAGGTCACGACGCCGACGACGAGCAGGACTAATGCGACAAATGGCCCCATGAACTTAAAGATACAGTAGGGCTAGGCAAAAGTCTCCACGGGGGAGTGATATGGAGACGGCCAGTTTTACGGTAACGGGCTCAGGCGAGGCCGAGGTCCTCGAGGCCGTACAGGTAGTGGTACGGCACCCCGAGCGCCTCGATCTTCTCGCCCGCGCCGGTGGCCCGGTCCACGATCGTCGCGACGCCCAGCACCTCGGCGCCGGCGGCCCGTGCGGCCTCGATCGCCGCGATCGGCGAGCCGCCCGTCGTCGTCGTGTCCTCCACGACGACCACCTTGCGGCCGGCGATGTCCGGGCCCTCGATCTGGCGCTGCATGCCGTGCGCCTTGGCCGCCTTGCGGACCACGAACGCGTCCAGGTCCTGCCCGCGCGAGGCCGCGGCGTGCAGCAGCGCGTCCGCGATCGGGTCCGCGCCCAGGGTCAGGCCGCCGACGGCGTCGATCTCGGCCGTGCCCAGCCCGACCTCCTCCAGGTGGTCCAGGAGCACGTGCCCCACGAGCGGGGCGGCCCGGTGGTGCAGCGTGATGCGGCGCAGGTCGACGTAGTAGTCGGCCTGCTTGCCGGAGGACAGGGTCACCTTGCCGTGCACCACGGCGAGCTCCTTGATGAGCTCGGCGAGCTGCTCGCGCGGGGTCGGGGAGAAGTCAGCGTTCACGGTGCAAGGGTACGTCGCGGCGCGACGCCGCCGACCGGCCGCCGTCCGCCACCCGGCCGCCCCCGGCATCTGCGAAGGTGTGGCTGTGACCATCATGGACAACGCGGTGTACGTGGACGGCCGGCGCACGGCGAACCCGGCGAGCATCGAGGAGACCTACGAGATCACGCGGGCACGGGGCGGCATCGCGTGGGTCGACCTGGCGTGGCCGACGGCCGAGGAGATCCAGCAGGTCGCCGCCGAGTTCGCCCTGCACCACCTCGCCGTCGAGGACGCCATCGCCGTGCACCAGCGGCCCAAGATCGAGCGGTTCGACGACGCCCTGTTCATGGTGCTGCACCCCGCGCTCGACCCGGACGGTTCCGGTGACGGCCGGATCGGCCGGGTGGAGTTCGGCACGGTGCACGCCTGGGTGGGCCCGGACTTCGTGGTGACGATCCGCCGGTCCGCCGTGCCGGACCTGGCGACGATGCGCGAGCGGCTGGAGAGCCGGCCGAACCTGCTGCGCCACGGGCCCCGGGCGATCCTCGCGACGCTGCTGGAGCAGGTGGTCGACACCTACCGGCCCGTCGTCACGCGGCTGCGCACCGACATCGACCAGGTCGAGGACCGGCTGTTCTCCCGCGACCCGGAGGTCTCGCGGGGGATCTACGAGGCGACCCGCGAGGTGATCGGCCTGCAGCGGGCCACCCTGCCCCTGGTGGACGTGCTGCGCGCGCTGCGCGACGACGCACCGCCCGCGGAGCGCGGACCCGGGTACGTGGAGCTCGAACGCCACCTGCGCAGCGTGCTGGACCACGCCGTCAAGTACGCGGAGACCGCCGACACCTACCGGTCGCTGCTGGCCAACGTGCTGGGCGCGCACTCGACCCTCGTCACGCAGGAGCAGAACGAGCAGATGAAGCAGATCTCCGCGTGGGCGGCGATCCTCTTCGCGCCGTCCCTGGTCGGCACCGTCTACGGCATGAACTTCAGGCACATGCCCGAGCTGCACTGGACGTTCGGGTACCCGCTCGCGCTGCTCGTGATGGTGGTGCTCGGCGCCATCCTGTACCGCGTCTTCAAGCGGGTCGGCTGGCTCTGACGTCGGCCGGCCCGGCCGGTCAGCGGTACTTGCCCAGCGCCCGGACCGCCCAGCGGGGCGCGGCACGCAGCGCCGCGGAGGCCACCTTGTAGCGCACCGACGGCGTCGACAGGACGACGCCGCGGCGCACGTCCGCCAGGGCCTGCCGGACCACGTCCTCGACGTCGAGCCAGCCCCAGGACGGGACGGCCGACGACGCGGCGTCGGCGATACCCGCGCGCGCGTGGAACTCGGTGTGCATGAACCCGGGGGACAGCAGCGTGGCCGTCACGCCGGTGCCCTTGAGCTCCACCGCGAGGGAGTCGGTGAAGGTCCGCACGTACGCCTTGGCCGCCGCGTACGTGCCGCCGGCGGTGAGGGCCGCGACCGAGCCGACGTTGAGGATCGCGCCCCGGTCGCGTTCGAGCATCTGCCCGACGGCGGCGTGGGTCAGCTCCATCACCGCCGTCACCATGACGGCGATCCCGCGCCGTTCGGTCGTGACGCGGCCCGTCACGAAGTTCCCGCTCGTCGTGAAGCCCGCGTTGTTCACGAGCAGCCCGACGGGACGCAGGTCCCCCTCCCCCGGGCGGCCGCCGACGACGGCGAGCCGCTGCGCGACCCGCGCGACGCCGTCGGCCGTCGAGAGGTCCGCCGGGAGCACCTCGATCGCCACCCCGTAGGCGGAGCTGAGCTCCTCGGCGACCCGGTGGAGTCGTTCCTCGCTCCGCGCGACCAGCACCAGGTCGTGCTGGTCCGCCGCGAGCTGGCGGGCGAACTCGAGGCCCAGGCCGGCGGACGCGCCGGTGATCAGTGCGGTGCTCATACGGCGAGCCTAACCAGTGTTCCCCTAGGCCTCCTCGGCCCGCTCGCGGCGCTTGAGCCAGAGGCCCACGACCAGCAGCACCACGATCGCCCCGTAGGCGGTGGCGGCGAAGGGGCTGGTCACCAGGTAGGACAGGTCGCCCTGGCTGATCGCGAGGGAGCGGCGCAGCCGGTCCTCCGCCATCGGGCCGAGGATCATGCCGACCACCAGCGGTGCCACGGGGTAGCCGTAGCGCCGCATGAAGAACCCGGCCAGCCCGATGATCACCAGCAGCAGCACGTCCACGGGCGAGAAGTTCAGCGCGTACGAACCCAGCGCACCGAACAGGAGGATGCCCGCGTAGAGGTAGTGCCGCGGGATGCGCAGCACCTTGACCCACATGCCCACCAGCGGCAGGTTCAGCACCACCAGCATGAGGTTGCCGACGTACAGGCTGGCGATCAGCGCCCACACCAGCGAGGACTCGCTCTGCAGCAGCAGCGGGCCGGGCTGGATGCCGTAGGACTGGAACGCCACGATGATGATCGCCGCCGTCGCCGTGGTCGGCAGGCCCAGGGTGAGCAGCGGGACCAGCACGCCGGACGCCGCCGCGTTGTTCGCCGCCTCGGGGCCCGCCACCCCCTCGATGGCACCCTTGCCGAACTCCTTGCGCCGTGGTCCGGCGAGCCGCCGCTCCGAGGCGTAGGAGAGGAACGTGGCGACGTCGGCGCCGCCCGCCGGGATGGTGCCGACGGGGAACCCGATGGCCGCGCCGCGCAGCCACGGCTTCCAGGAGCGGCGCCAGTCGTCGCGCTTCATCCAGGTGCGCCAGCCCTTCTCGACCGGGATGACCCGCACGGGCCCGTGCCGCATCCGCGAGCCCACGTAGACCGCCTCCCCGACGGCGAACAGGCCGACGGCGACCACGACGACGTCGATCCCGTCGGCCAGGTTGGGCACGCCGAACGTGAACCGCTGCTGGCCGGTGAGCGTGTCGGTGCCGACCAGGCCGAGGAACAGGCCGAGCGACAGCGACGCGAGCCCGCGCGGCACCGACGTGCCCAGCAGCGCGCCCACGGTGATGAACGCGACCACCATGAGGGCGAAGTAGTCGGGTTCACCCAGCCGTACCGCCCAGCGCGCGATGACGGGTGCCAGGAAGGTGAGTGCGACCGTGGCGAGGGTGCCCGCCACGAACGAGCCGATCGCCGCGGTGGCGAGCGCCGCGGCGCCCCGCCCCGCCCGGGCCATCTTGTTTCCCTCGATGGCCGTGACGATCGAGGCGGACTCGCCCGGCGTGTTGAGCAGGATCGACGTCGTGGACCCGCCGTACATGCCGCCGTAGTAGATGCCGGCGAAGACGATGATCGCTGCCGTCGGGTCCAGCGTGTAGGTGAGCGGGAGCAGCAGGGCGATGGTCATCGCGGGGCCGATGCCCGGCAGCACGCCGACCGCCGTGCCGACGAACACGCCGAACAGCGCGTACAGCAGGTACACCGGGTGCAGCACGGTGGCGAAGCCCTCGACGAGGGCGGTGAGGTTATCCACGGAGGAACGGCACCCCTTCCAAGAGCGGGCCGGGCGGGAGCGACAGCCCCAGCAGCCCGCCGAAGACCACCTGGATCAGCAGACCCAGGACGAGACCGGCCAGCGCGGCGCGCCACCAGGGGCGCGCCCCCAGAACCACCGCGGCACCGGCGAACAGCAGCGCGGCGGCCACCGGCCAGCCGACGGCGTTGATGGCGAACACGTGGACCACGAGGATCACCACGAGCAGCACCACCGTGAGCCAGTCGGTCCGGACGGAGGGGTCGACGTCCTCGCCGCCCTCCTCCTGCCCGGCCCGGCCGCTCAGGACCAGCACCACCAGCACCACGCCCGCCGCGAGGAGCAGGGCGCCCACGAGGTACGGGAAGGCGCGCGGACCCAGCGTGTTGGTCGAGCCCGGCACCGTGATGCTGCCGGCGGTCACCAGCACGTACACCCCGAGGGCCGCCGTGGCGGCGGCGAGCACGAGCTCACCCCAGCGGCGGCGAGGCGCCTCCACGGGGCCGGGAGTGCCCGACGGCGGTGGCGCCGTCGGGCCGTCCGGCGTCCCGGGCGCCGCGGTGTCGGGACTCACTGGACCAGACCGATGTCCCGCAGCACCGCCTGGGCCTCCGCGATGTTGCCCTCGAGGTACGCGTCGAACTCGTCGCCGGCCAGGAAGGCGTCGTCCCAGTCCTTCTCCTGGAGGGTCGCCTGCCA
Source organism: Promicromonospora sp. MS192 (assembly GCF_049532985.1). GTDB lineage: Bacteria > Actinomycetota > Actinomycetes > Actinomycetales > Cellulomonadaceae > Promicromonospora. Next base: position 4,614,211 of record NZ_CP186693.1, read on the forward strand.
CGCGTCCGACCCGGCGAGCTCGGTCACGGCGGAGGTCAGCGCCTCGCGCTCGGCGTCGTCGATCGAACCCGGGGCGACCACGCCACGCCAGTTCGTCAGGACGACGTCGTAGCCCGCCTCGGTCAGGGTCGGCGTGTCGGGGAGGGCGTCCACCCGCTCCTCGCCCGAGACCGCGAGCGCCCGCAGCTCACCTGCCTCGACCTGCTCGGCGTACTCGCTGATGCCCGAGATGCCCGCGTCGACGTTGTTGCCGAGCAGGGCCGCCAGCGACTCGCCGCCACCGGAGTAGGCCACGTAGTTGAGGCTGCTCGCGATGTCCTCGGCCGGCAGCCCGGCGGCCTGGAGCAGCATGCCCGCGAGCATGTGGTCGGTACCGCCCGCCGACCCGCCGGTGACGGAGACGTCCTTGCCGTTCTTCTCGATGTCCGCCACCAGGTCGTCGACCGTCTCGTACGGCGACTCAGCCGGCACCACGATGACCTCCTGCTCCTCGGTGAGGCGGGCGATCGGCGTCGTGTCCTCGATGCGCGCCTGGGACTGGTTGGTCTCGACGGCCCCGACCATGACCAGGCCCATCACGAGCAGCGTGTTCGGGTCCGGCGCGTTGGCGATGTTCGCCAGGCCGACCGTGCCGCCCGCGCCGTCGACGTTGGTCACCGTCGCCGTACCGACCAGGCCCTCCTCCTGCAGGTCCGTCTGCAGGGCACGGCCCGTCTGGTCCCAGCCGCCGCCCGGCGCCGCCGGGACCACGATGCTGAGCTCGTCGATGGCGGCGTCGCCCGTGCCACCGCCGTTCGGCTCCAGGCCCGAACACCCCGTGAGGGCCAGGGCCAGGACGATCCCGACGGGAGCGGCCCCGGTTCGGATGATGCGCATGTCTCCTCCTTGAGCGGATGCGTGGGCGCCGGCGACGTTGCCCGGCCCACCTCGGCGAGAGCGTAGGGAGCGCCGTGCACCCGACCCGGGTTCTGGTCGCAACGAAGGTTGTGGTCGTTTAGGTCACGGCGCCGCGCTACCACCCCGGCCGTTCCGCGGTGCACACTGGCGTCCGTGAGAAGGGCGATGACGCTCCGGGTGCAGCTGCTGGCGCTGCAGGTCGTCATCGTGCTCGTACTCGTCTGCACCACCGGCCTCGTGGCCTCCACGCTGCAGGAACGCCAGCTCCGGGAGGCCTACGCCGACCGGATGACCGGGGTGGCCCAGTCCGTGGCACGCCTGCCCGCCATCCACGACGCGTTCGACGACGAGGACCCCTCCGCGACCATCCAGCCCATCGCCGAGGTCATCCGCGAGGCGTCCGAGGTCACCTACGTGGTCGTCACCGACGACCACGGCGTGCGCTACTCGCACCCCGACCCCGAGGAGATCGGGCGGCCCGTCTCGACCGACCCCTCCGTGCCGCTGTCCGGGCAGATCTGGACCGGTACCCAGACCGGCACGCTCGGCACGTCCTGGCGGGTCAAGGTGCCCGTCTACGGCGACGCCGCCGACGACGCCTCGCCCGCCCCCGTGATCGGCACGGCCAGCGTCGGCATCCTGGAGTCCGAGCTGCGCGCCGACCTCACCGACGACCGCGGCTGGCTCCTCGGGGCGCTCGCCGCCGCCACGGTGGTGGGCGTGCTCTGCGCGGCGTGGGTGACCCGGCTGGTGCGGCGCCGGATCTACCTGCTGGAGCCCGAGGACATCGCGGGGCTCCTGGAGACCCGGGGCCTGACCGACGCCCTGCGGTCCCGGTCCCACGAGTTCGCCAACACCGTGCACGTGATCTCGGGGCTCCTGGAGCTGGGCCGCACCGAGGAGGCGGTGGCGTTCATCGAACGTTCGGGCCACGGCGGGCTGCTCAGCACGTCGGCCGTCGCACCCGGGGTGCGCTCCCCCGAGCTGGCCGCGCTGCTCCTGGTCAAGACCATCACCGCGCGCGAGCGGGGCGTCACGCTGGACGTCACGGAGGACTCCGTGCTGGACCCGCCGACGACCGCGGACAGCTCGTCCCTGCACACCGACGCCCTGGTGGTGCTCGGGAACCTGATCGACAACGCCGTGGACGCCGCGGCACCCGAGGGCCGGGTCCGCGTACTCGTGACCGCGGACGGCGCGGCCCTGCACCTCCAGGTGGACGACGACGGCCCCGGCATCCCCGACCACCTGCACCACCAGGTGTTCAAGGCCGGGTTCTCCACGAAGGTCCCGGCCGACCGCGAGCACAGCCGCGGCATCGGGCTGGCGCTGGTGCGACGCGTGGTGGACCGGCGCGAGGGCGAGGTGGTGCTGGGGTCGGGAGACCTCGGCGGGGCGCGGGTGAGCGTGTCGCTGCCGGTGGCGGGCGGGGGTGGGGTGCGGGGTTCCGGTGAGGTGGGGGATCGCGAGGGCGGGGTGCGGGCCTTCCGTGAGGCCGAGGATCGCGAGGGCGGAGTGCGGACCCCCCGCGAGGCCGAGGATCGCGAGGGTGCCTCGACGGATGGTGGTGGCGTTGGTGCTCGCGCCGGGGCTCGCCTGGGAGCGAGCGCTGGGGCGACGGCCGGTGCGGCCTCACCGGAGGGGCGGCGGCATGCCTGATCAGGGCGCTCCCCCCGCCCGGACGCTCCTGGTGGAGGACGACCCGGCCGTCGCCGTCGTGCACCGGGGGTTCGTCGAGAGCCATCCGCGGTTCGTCGTGGTGGGCGAGGCGCGCACGGGCACCGACGCCCTACGCCTGGCGGCGGAGCTCCGGCCCGACCTGGTGCTGCTCGACCTGCACCTGCCGGACATCGGCGGCCTGGACGTGCTGCGACGGCTCCGCCTGCTGCCGGGGCCGCCCGTCGACGTCGTCGCCACCACGGCGGCCCGCGAGCTCGACAGCGTGCGGCAGGCCATGGCCGGTGGCGTGGTCGCGTACCTGGTCAAGCCGTTCACGTCGGCCGCGCTGCGCGAACGACTCGACGAGGTGTGGCAGCGGCGCGAGGACGTGCGCCGCGCGCAGGCGACGCTCGACCAGGACCAGGTGGACCAGCTCCTCGCGGGGCCTCGCCTGGGACTGCCGCCGAAGGGGCTCTCCGAACGGAGCCGGGCGCTGGTGCAGGAGGCGCTGATGCGGCTGTGCGGGGTGGGCGAGGGGGCGGTGGCGGGTGCTGTGGTGGGGGGCGATGCGGTGGGGGGCGGGGCGGTGTCGGGCGGGGCGGCGTCGGGCCACGTGGAGGTGCGCGACGCCTCGGCCGCCGAGGTCGCCGAGGCCGTCGGGATGTCCCGGGTGAGCGCCCGGCGCTACCTGGAGCACCTGGTCACCGAGGGCCGCGCCCAGGTCACGCCCCGCTACGGCGCGACGGGCCGCCCGGAGAACCGCTACCGCCCCCGCTGACCGGACCGCATGTGGTCGGTCTACCCAGCGATTACGCCCCTTTCCAGTGTCATTCCTGGGCGTAATCGCTGGGTAGAAGCGCACATCCGCGACGCCGCATCGGCGGCGGCAGTCCAGCCGTCAGCGGCAGTCCAGCCGCCGGCGGTCGCCCAGCCCGGGACGCCGCACCGTCGACGCCGCCGCCAGCGGGTCGAGGGTGGTCAGAGCGGGGCCGCCAGGGGGTCCGGGGTCGGGTGGACCGGACCGGTCGCGGTGTCGTAGGTGAAGCCCTCGCGGACCCAGTACTCGAAGCCGCCGATCATCTCCTTGACCTCGTAGCCGAGCTTCGCGAACTCCAGCGCGGCCTTGGTCGCCGCGTTGCAGCCCGGACCCCAGCAGTACGTCACCACGGGCCGGTCACGGTCGATGGTCTTCTCGGCACGCAGCCGCACCTTGCCGCTCGGCAGGTGCACGGCGCCGGGCACGTGGCCCTGGTCCCACGACTCCTGCGAGCGGACGTCGACCAGGGTGAACGAGGCGCCCGCGGCCAGGTCCGCGTGCACGTCGGCGACGTCGGTCTCGAAGGCGAGCCGCCCGGCGAAGTGCGCGACGGCGGCGGAGGTGTCCTGAGTGGTGGTCATGCCCCGAGTGTGCGGACGCGTCGCGCGCCGGACAAGAGCGGGGACGCGCACTGCTCCTGAAGCATCCGTAAGACGCGCTACTCCGAGCACAGGGCGCCGCCTGCCGCCGTCGCCCACAGCCGTCACACGGCCTGCAGCAGGTGCGGGTGCTGTGCCTCCACCACGTTCGGGTGAGCACGCACGCGGCTCTTGAGCCAGTTGTCCCCAAACACCGCGTGCAGCGGGTTGGCCGGGTCCCGCGTCACGCCCGGGGCTGCGGCGCGGAGGGACGGCGGGAGGTCGATCGTCGGGATGGTCGCGTCGAGCGCGGGCCCGTGGAAGTACGGGATGGAGATGCGGTCCGTGCCCGGCGGCGGGGACACGACGCGGTGCAGGGTCGCCTTGAGGTAGCCGTCGGTCGCGATCTCCAGCAGCTCGCCGATGTTGACCACGAACGCACCGTCCGGCGGCACGACGTCGAGCCACTCGCCGTCCTTCTCGACCTGCAGGCCGGCCTTGCCGTCCTCGACCGAGAGGAGCGTGAGCACGCCCAGGTCCTTGTGCGCGCCGACGCCCTGCGCGGGCGCGGCCGCCGCCACACCGGGATAGCGGGCGATCTTCAGGTGCGGGGACGGTCGCTCGAACACGGCGTCGAACGTGTCGGACGGCGCCCCGAGCGACTCCGCCCAGGACCGCAGCAGCCGCGTGGCGACACCGTCGAGCCTGGTCAGCCACTCCTCGGCGACCTGGCGCAGGGCGGGCAGGGAGGCGGGCCAGAGGTTCGGGCCCTCCAGGATCCAGTGGTCGGGGATGCCGGGGCCGGCCGGCACCGCGGGCCGCTCGGCCCCGATGTCGATCTGCTCGCGCTGGTCGACGCGACCGAGCGTGCGTTCGCCGCCCATGCGCGTCCAGCCCCGGAAGTGGGGGCTGCGGACGTTCTCGATGGCGAGCTTCTGCTCCTCGGGCAGGGCGAAGAACTCGCGGGCGGTGGCGTAGGCGCGGTCGATCAGGTCACGGGGTACGCCGTGGCCGACCAGGGAGAAGAAGCCGACCTCGTGGGTCGCGCGCCGCAGCTCGTCGCGGAAACGGGCCTGGTCGTCGGGGCTGCCGTCGAGCAGCGAGAGGTCCAGGACGGGGATGCCGGGCATGAGGGAGTCCTTTCGAGGGATGCGGGTACGCCGACGGCGGCAGTCCCGGCATCCGCCGACGCCTCGGCCCGGTGCCCGCGACCGCCCGGAGGAGCGAACGCGGAAGCCCGGCACAGGTGCACGGATGTGATGTGTGAGCGGGGACTGCTGTCGGCGGCGCGAGGGATCGCGCCAGGGGGTCGCCGGTTCGGCGACCGCTCAGCGGCGACAGCAGGAACAGAAGAAGGTGCTCACGATGCGAGACACGCTAGCACCCGGGTGGCATCCCGGCACAGGCCCGCGCTCAGTCGGTGACGGCGTCACGCAGGAAGCGGACGACGCGGCGCGCCCGGAACATCAGGGCGTAGCCGATGGCGATCACGTGCCCCACCACGCGCATCGTCTCGTTGACGGCGCCCTCCAGCAGGGTGTCCTCGTCGTCGACCACGCCGTCACGGGCCGACCGGAGGCTGAGGATGCGGGCCCGGTCGTCGGGACCGAGCTCCTCCAGGAGCTTCGGCACCGTGGACAGCGACTCCGCGAAGGGGGCGTTGCGCCGGAGCACGGGCTTGATGATGTCCTCGGGCTCGAGGAACTTGCCGGCGATGATCACCACCGCGACGATCGACCGCCGTCGGGCGTACTCCGCGAGGACGGCGCCCGCGCCGGCGGACGCACCCATGAGCGCGACCCGCTCGCCTCGTCGCTCGCACTGCTCCACCAGGGCGTCCAACCGGTCCAGGCGTTCCTGGAACGTCGCGTCCGACGACCAGCGGACCCGGAACATCGTGGTGCGCACGCCGAGGGCCCGCCACGTGCGCAGCGCCTCGCGCTGGAGGTGCACCAGGGGCGGCAGGCGGTCGCCGAGACCGGGTACGAAGATCACCCGGATCGGGCTCTTGCCGGTGCGCGCCGTGCGGGTCGCCAGACCCTCCGCGCCACCGGTCAGAGGATTCACGCTCGACGCAGGGTCCTCCGCACCCGGCGCCGCCGAAACAGCCGGCGTCGAGCTGCCGAGCGCAGGGAGCTCGCTGTCGCTGCTGGTCACGTGCTCGCTCATCTCGCGCAGGAGGTTACACGGGGCTGGGCGTACCCTGCGTCAGGTTCGGGGGAGCGCGGACTCACGTCAGGTCCAGGACCGGCGTCGCCTCGCGCAGCCGCCGTGTGTACTCCTGCCGTGGTTCGTCGTAGACCTGCGCCGTCGAACCCTGCTCCACGATCAGGCCGTCGTGCAGCACCGCGACGTGGTCGCAGACGTGCCGGACCACGCCCAGGTCGTGCGAGACCAGCAGCAGCGTCAGGGCGTGCTCGTCCGCGAGCCGGGCGAGCAGGTCCAGCACCTGCCGGCGCACGGAGACGTCGAGCGCGCTGACCGGCTCGTCCGCCACGAGGACACGGGGACGGCACACCAGGGCGCGCGCGATGGCGATGCGCTGCCGCTGCCCGCCCGAGAACTGGTGCGGGTAGCGGCCCGCCGCGTCGAGCGGCAGGCCGACGGCGTCCAGCATCTCCCGGACGGCGTCGCGCCGGGCCGGCGCGGCCCGCGGGCCGCCCTCACGGATGTTCGCCGGGTTGAGCAGCGGCTCGGCCACGATGTCGCCCACGGTCATCCGGGGGTCGAGCGACGCGTACGGGTCCTGGAAAACGACCTGGAGGGCGGCACGCAGGCCGCCGAGGTCACGCGGCCGGGCCGGGCTCAGCTCGACGCCGGTGGTCACGACCCGGCCCGACGTCGCCCGGTCCAGCCCCGCGACGATCCGCAGCAGCGTGGACTTGCCCGAGCCGGACTCGCCGACCAGGCCGAACCGCTGCCCCGCGGCCACGTCCAGCGAGACCCCGCGCAGCGCCGCGACCTCCTGGCCGCGGCCCCGGTAGACCCGCGTCACGTCCTGGACCTGGACCACCGCGGCAGGGGCAGGGGCCGTGGCGACCCCGTCGGAGCCTCCCTCGGTCGGGACACCATCGGATCCGGTCCCCTCCGGGGTTCCGGCCGCCCGCACCTCGACACGCCCGCGCGCCGCCGGCCCCGGCAACGGCTCCAGGACCGACGCCGCCAGCAGGCGCCGCGTGTACTCGTGCCGGGGGTTCGCGAAGACCTCGGCGACCGGCCCCTCCTCGACCACCGCGCCGTCGAGCAGCACCACCACGCGCTCGCACACCTGGGACACGACGGCCAGGTCGTGCGTGATGAACAGCAGCCCGGCACCGCGCTCGCGGACCAGCCGCACCACGAGGTCCAGCACCTGGCGCTGCACGGTCACGTCCAGGGCGGTCGTCGGTTCGTCCGCCACGAGCACCGGCGGGTCGTTGGCCAGTGCCATCGCCAGCACCACCCGCTGCCGCTGGCCCCCGGACAGCTCGTGCGGGTAACGGCGGGCGGCGCCGTCGGGCAGACCCACCTCCGCGAGGAGCGCGGCGGCCCGCTGCGCGGCGGCCGCGCCGGACGTACCGTGCACCGTCATGGCCTCGGCCACCTGCCGGCCCACGCGCACGAGCGGGTCGAGGGCCGTCATCGGCTCCTGGAACACCATGGAGATCTCCCGGCCGCGCAGCCGGGCGAGGTCCCGCTCGCTCCGGTCCAGGAGGTTCCCGTCCACGCCGGCGAGGCCGACGTGCCCGGACGCGGTGACGCCGTCGGGCAGCAGACCGAGCGCCGCGAGCGCCGTCATCGTCTTGCCCGAGCCGGACTCCCCGATCAGGCCGACGCGCTCGCCCGGGGCCACACGCACCGAGAGGTCGTCCAGGAGGGTGCGGCCGCCGTGGGTGCGGACGGTGAGGTGGCGCAGGTCGAGGGCGGCGGGGGCGTCCGGCGCGCCGCCCTCGACTGAGGCGGGGTCCGGGCCGGGCCCGGACGGCGTGCCCGGGGAACGCTCGGCGGAGGCGTCGGCCTGTCCGACGGCGGCGAGGCGCGGGTCGAACACGTCGCGCAGCCCGTCGCCCAGCAGGTTGAACCCGAGCACCGCGACCGCCACGGCTACGCCGGGCACGATCGCGAGATGGTCGGCCACGCCGAGGAACTGCTGGGACTCCTGCAGCATGCGGCCCCACGACGGCGTGGGCGGGGGCGTGCCCAGGCCGAGGAACGACAGCCCGGCCTCAGCGAGCACGGCGACGGCGAAGTTGACGGAGCACTGCACCAGCACGGTGCCCGCGATGTTGGGCAGCACGTGCCGCCGCGCGATCGCGAGCTCGCCGCGGTTGGCGGCCCGGGCGGCGAGCACGTAGTCGGAGCGCATCACCTGGAGGGTGCCGCTGCGGGCCACGCGCGCGAACGCGGGGATCGAGCCGATGCCGAGCGCGACCATGGCGGTCACGGTGCCCGCACCGTAGACGGCGCCCAGCACGATGGCGAGCAGCAGCCCCGGGAACGCGAGCAGGATGTCGCTGCCCCGCATGAGCAGGGCACCGAGCCGCCCGCGGCGCATGCCCGCCAGCACGCCGAGGGGTACGCCGGCCACGGCCGCGATGCCGACGGCGACCACCCCCACCAGCAGGGTGATCTGCGCGCCGGCCATCACCTGCGAGAACACGTCGCGGCCGAAGCGGTCGGTGCCCAACCAGTGCTCGGCACCGGGCGGCAGCAGGCGTTCGCCGCCCGCGTGCTCCGGGTCGTAGGGGGTCCAGACGAGGGACACGAGCGCGGTGACCAGCACGAGCCCGACCAGCACCGCGCCGATGACGAGCTGGGGGTGCACCCGGCGACGACGGCGCGGCACGTCCGTGAGCGGCGGCGCGGTGCCGGCGGCGGCGACGGTGCGCGGATCGGTCATGACGCCCTCCGCAGCCGCGGGTCCAGCAGGGTGTAGGCGAGGTCGACCAGGAAGTTCAGCAGCACCACCAGGACCACGAGCACCGCCACGATCGACTGCACGGCGAGCAGGTCACGGTTGCCCACGGAGTCCAGCAGGAGGCTGCCGAGGCCCGGCACGGCGAACACCCGCTCGATCACGACGGCGCCGATCAGCATCGACGCGATCTGCACGCCCACCACGGTCACGATCGGCACGCCGGCGTTGCGCAGCCCGTGGCGCACCAGGGCCCCGGCGAAGGTGAGGCCCGTGGCCCGGGCGGTGCGCAGGAAGTCCTCGCGCATGATCTCCAGCACGGCGCTGCGCACGTAGCGCGTGATGATCGCGGCCTGCACGGACCCCAGGGCGACAGCCGGTAGCAGCACGTGGCGCCAGAACTCGCCGAGGTCGTCGGCGGGTGCCGTCCACCCGCCCGACGGCAGCCAGCCCAGCCGCACCGCGAACAGCGACACGAGCAGCACCCCGACGAGGAAGTTCGGCACGGCCACACCGACCTGGCTGAGGGCGGACAGCGCGACGCCGCCCGCGTTCCGGTGCCAGACGGCGGCCAGCGTGCCGAGCGGTACCGCCACCACGAGCGCGATCAGCATGCCGAGCAGCACCAGGATGCCGGTGACCTGGACGCGGTCGGCGACCAGCGGCGTGAGGTCCTGCGACGTCACGTAGCTCGTCCCGAGGTCCCCGGTGAACAGCCCGCCCATCCACTCCAGGTACTGGACGAGCAGCGACCCGTCCGTCCCGTGCTCGGCGCGCCAGGCCGCGAGCGCCTCGGGCGACGCCTCGATGCCGAGCGCGACGACGGCGGGGTCGCCGGGCAGCACCCGCAGCAGCACGAAGATCGCCGCCGTCGCCACCAGGAGCGTGGCGACGAGCTGGGCGGCGTGCGAGGCGAGGTGTCTGAGCACGGGCGGTGGCGGCGTCGGGCCCGGTCAGTCGGACCAGCGCAGGCCGGTCAGGTCCATGGACTCCGTGGTGGCGTTCGCGGCGATGCCCGTCAGGGCGGCGTCGGCCACCACCGTGTTGGGGAAGAGGAACAGCGGGTCGCTCGCGGCGTCGTCCACGATCATCCGGGCCACCTCCTGCATGCCCGCGACGTACTGGTCCGGGCTGCCCTCGTCGGCCTGCTCGGCGACCTGTGCGACCTGCGGGTTGTCGTAGCCGATGTAGTAGTCGGGGTCCCCGAAGATCGTCAGCATGTCCCGAGCCTCGGTGTGGAGGATCACCGACATCTGGTAGTCGTGCTCGGTGAACACCTTGTCCAGCCAGACGGCGGGGAACTCCGCGGGGACGATGGTCGCGTCGATGCCGACGTCCGCGAGCTGCGACACCACCACCTGGGCCACGGCCTCCGCGTAGGGGCGGGTCGGCACGTCGAAGGTGATGCTCAGGTCCTCGACGCCGGCCTCGGCCAGGAGCTCGCGGGCGCGGTCCGGGTCGTACGGGTAGGCGTCGGTCAGGTCCTGGTAGTAGGGGTCGGTCGGCGGCACCATCGAGCCGATGAGCTCGCCGTGGCCCGCCCACGCCGTGTCGAGCACGGCCTGGCGGTCGATCGCGTACATGACGGCGCGGCGCACCCGGAGGTCGTCGAAGGGCGGCTCGGCGTTGTTCAGGGCCAGCAGGACCTCGCCGGTCGAGGTGCCGTCGACGACCTGCAGGCGGTCGTCCTGCTCCAGGCCGGCCAGCAGGTCGGGCGCCTGCATGTTGTACGCCATGTCGACGTCGCCGGCGCGCACCGCGTTGGCCTGCGCGTTCGCGTCGGCGAAGTAGCGGACGGTCACCTCGCTGATCGCGGGGGCCTCGCCCCAGTAGTCGTCGCGGGCGGCGAGCGTGACGTGCTCGCCGGTCGCGACCTCCGTCACGGTGTACGGGCCGGTGCCGACCGCCTCGGTGGCCAGGTCCGCGGACAGGTCGTCCGGGAACATCGCGCCGACCGACGTGCCCATGTCGAACAACCACGCGTTGCTCGGGTGCCGCAGGGTGACGACGACCTCGGTGTCGCTGGTCGCCTCGGCGTTCTCGACGACGTCCATCTTGGACTTCAGGCTCAGCGTCCAGTCGTCCTGCACGCGGGCGATCGACGAGACGACGTCGTCGGCGGTGAAGGCGGAGCCGTCGGAGAACGTGACGCCGTCGTGCAGCGTGAACGTGTAGACGGTGCGGTCCCCGCTGACCTCCCACGACTCGGCGAGCTGCGGCTGCACCTCGCCCTCCTGGTCGATGGCCACCAGGCCCTCGTACACGTTGTTCATCAGGAGCTGTGGGATGGCCGAGCCCGACGTCGTCGTGAAGTCGAGGTTGGTCGGCTCCCCGGTGAGCCCGACGACGACGTCCGTGCGGGCACCGCCGTCCGCGCCGGAGGAGCTGCCGGCGGAGCACGCCGCGACCAGGGCCGTTGACGTGAGGACGGCGACGGCGCCGAGGGCGCGACGCCCGCTGAGGATCTGCACGCGACCAGCCTAGTCGGGGTGAAACATCTCGATTATCGCCGGTCCGGAAGTGGGGCCGGGATCACAGCGCGGGGCACCCCACGTACGCTGTCCGGGTGCGCCTCGTGACCTGGAACGTGAACTCCATCCGCACCCGGATCGACCGCGTGCTCGCCTTCTTGGACCGGTCGCAGGCCGACGTGCTGGCGATCCAGGAGACCAAGTGCCGTGACGACCAGTTCCCCGCCGCGGCGTTCGAGGCCGCGGGGTACGAGGTCGCGCACTTCGGGCTCTCGCAGTGGAACGGCGTGGCCATCGCGTCGCGCGTCGGGCTGGACGACGTCGCCACCCGGTTCCCCGGGCAGCCCGGCTTCGCGAAGACGATCACCGCCGACGGTCCGGACGCGCTGCTCGACGTGGATCCGCCGATCGAGGCACGCGCCATCGGCGCGACGTGCGGCGGCGTCCGCGTGTGGAGCCTCTACGTGCCGCACGGCCGGGCGCTGGACGACCCGCACTACGCGTACAAGCTGGCCTGGCTGGAGGCCCTGCGCGAGGCCGCGGTGACCTGGGCCGGGGCGCAGGACGCCGTCGCGCTCATGGGCGACTGGAACGTGATCCCGCTCGACACCGACGTGTATGACGCCACCGCCTTCGCGGGCAAGACCCACGTGTCGCCGCCCGAACGGGCCGCGTTCGACGCCTTCGGCGACGCGGGCTACACCGAGCTGACGCGGAAGTTCCTCCCCGCCGAGCACACGTACACCTACTGGGACTACCAGCAGCTCGCCTTCCCCCGGAACAAGGGCCTGCGGATCGACTTCTGCTGGGCCTCGCCCGCGCTGGCGCCCCGTGCGGCGGGCGCTCTCGTGGACCGTGACGAGCGCAAGGGCAAGGGCGCCTCCGACCACGTGCCGGTGATCGTCGACCTGGCGGACTGACACCGCCCGCGTACGCCCGACGCCCGCTGCGGGTTCCACCCGCGATGGGGAAATCAGCGGGTGAAATTGTCCATATCCCGAGTGCGCCCGAACCGGGCACCGTTCCGGTGATCAGGTCGTTGCCGAATATCGGTAAGTTAACCTGCATGACGTCGACGCCCGACCAGTTCCCGGCCTCCACCGAAGCCGCAGGGACCCCCGAGACGGATCCTGTCGAGAAGGCGTCCGCGGGGAAGTCGGAGCAGGAGCACGTGACGGACGGCGACGCGGGCACGACGCCGGTGAGCGCCACGGACGAGCGAGCCGAGCCCGCCGCGGACGGCGACGGCGCGAACAGCGACGAGATCGGGCCGGACGAGGCGGTCACGAGCGCGGGCGACACCGCGAACGAGCAGGCCGCCGAGGAGGCTGCGCCGGAGCCGGAGCCTACGGACGACGGGATCGAGACCGCTGACGAGACCGTCGGCGAGACGGCGGTCGAGGCCACGGAGCCGGAGGCGTCCCCGGAGGCCGCGGCACAGACGGAGCGGGCGGCCACGGGCGGCGGCCCCGGCGGTCGCAGCGAGGCGCCCACCGAGGAGATCAGCGTCGTGCCGCCCGCCTCGCCCGAGGAGGCGACGCCGCCGACCGCCACCCCGCCGAGCAAGACCGCACCCGCGGAAGCCACCCCGCCGAGCGCGACCGCACCCGCGAGCGCCGCACCCGCCGACGCTGCGCACGCCGGGGACGCTCCGGCCGGTGACGCTCCGGCCGACGGTCCGGGGTCCGCAGACACTCCGGCCCCGACAGAAATGCAGGCCCCGACGGCGCAGGCCGCGGACACGCCGGCCCCCGGCACGACCGAGCCCGCGCCACCTGAGGAGCGCGAGAAGCCCGAGGAGCGCGAGAGGCCCGAGGAGCCCGCACCGGCTACGGCCTCCGACGCGGAGAACGCACGGTCCACGACGTCCGTGGCCCCGATCACCGACGCCGACCTCGACTTCAAGGCGCTGTCGTTCGCGGCGATCGCCGAGGCGCACAAGAAGGCGCTCGGGCCGCGCACCGTGGTCGGCGAGGTCAGCACGGACCGCGGCCGGGAGCCAGGGGCCGGCACCGAGGACACGTCGGCCGCGACCCCGGCGGACCCGCCTGCCGACGGCGCGGAGACCGAGCAGACAGACGTCGAGCAGACAGACGTCGAGCAGACAGAGTCCGAGCAGACAGAGTCCGAGCAGGCCGCCGTCGAGCACACGGACGCCGAGCACACTGCCCCGTCACAGGCCGTCGATGACGCCGAGGCGACCGGCACGCCGGACCTGTTCGCGGCGCCCACCACGCACACCCCGCCGACGGCCGCCCCGCCGAGCCCGTTCCCGACCCCCGCGGCACCCGTGCAGCACCACCCGGGAGCGCCGGCCCAGCCCACCGCCCCGCAGCAGCCGCCGTCGCCGTTCCCGGCGGCACCCGGGAACGCGGCGCACGGGTTCCCCGCCGTGCACGACTACGCTCCCGAGGCCACGTACGCGGGCTGGCGTCCGGCCACGCCCGCCGACGAGTCCGCCAAGCGCCGCCGCTACGCCCTGGTCGGGGGCGCCGTGGTGGCGGTGATCGCGGTGGTGGCGGTGGTCGCCGTCGTCGTGAACATGGTGGCCCGGCAGCAGTGGGAGCCGATCGAGGCGATGATCGCCGAGCCCCGCGAGGTGCACCCGCTCCAGCTCGTGCTCGGGTCCTGCGTGGAGACCGTCCCCGACGACGGTGAGGTCTCCGAGGTGCTCGCGGTGCCCTGCGACGAGCCGCACACGGCACAGGTCGTCGGGCGCACCGACTTCGCGGACGCCGCCGTCTGGCCGGGACGTGACGAGGTGGACAAGCGCGTGGCCCAGGTGTGCGGCACCAAGCAGCTCGGACCGGTCGCGCGGAACAGCCCGGTCGTGAACACCGTGCGGTACGTGGTCTGGGGCCCGAGCGAGGCGTCGTGGGACGACGGCGACCGGGTCGGGCTGTGCCTCGCGGCCACCGCGGACCCGATCACGCAGGATCTGCTGCAGTGACCGCCTGGCGCGGCGGCAGCAGCAGCGCGGGCGCCGCCGGGCTCTGACCGACGCAGCCGTCGAGCAGGGTCTGCCCCAGCGGGGTCGGCGCGTGGATCACGGAGTTGCGCTCCCGCCCGGACGCGACCAGCCCTGCGTTGCGCAGCACGGTCGCGTGCTCCGACGCGGAGGCCGGCGAGATCGCGAGCCGCTGGGCGATCTCACTGGTCGTGGCCCCGGTACCGAGCGCACGCAGCACGGACGCCCGGGTCCGGCCGAGCAGCGCGGTGAGCTGACGGCCGCCGCCGGACGCCGCCTCCAGGCCGTGGTCCGGCACCGCGTGCTCGTGCACGATCGGGTAGAGCAGCACGGGCGGCAGCTCCGGGTCGGCCAGCGTGATCGGGGCACGGAGGCAAAAGTACGACGGGATGATCAGCAGGCCGCGGCCGGCCAGGTCGACGTCCCGCTCCGCCGCCGTCACCACGGACAGGACCGGGTGCTCCCACCGCACCGAGGGGTGCAGGGTCCGCAGGGCCTGCTCGGTACCGCCCTCCACCCAGGCCCGGGTCCGGGCGGCCCGGTCGAGGTCGACGGCGGCGCGGATCCCGCTCCAGTAGGGCCCGATCGCCTGCTCGTAGTAGGCCCGCATCGCGACGCCGAGCCCGCGGACGGCCGGCGCGGACCCGGACGCGAGGTCGCGCATCCACAGGTGCGGCCGGGTCCCGCGCGTCAGCCGCGCCAGGTCGGTGCCGAGCCGGGACCGGGAGGTCGAGAGCACGGCGTCGAGGCCCGTCTCGAAGTCGTCCGTGCCGGTGAGCGGCGTGAGGAAGTCCGGCGAGTAGCCGCGCGGCGGTGCCAGGCGCAGCAACATCCTGGCTGCGGGCGGCAGACCCGACAGCACCCGCCCGCGCCAGGCCGCGAACATCGGCACGCTCGGGCGCTGGTTCACCACGTGGGCGCTGAGCAGCACCTCCCACATGGGGTCCGGGCCCGGTGCTATCCGGACCCGGGCAAGATCGTCCGACGTGAAGTGGAACCGCAGCATCAGGCCCTCCCTGACCGTCCGCCTCTCCCCGTGGCCCCCGTTGGCTCGCCCCCCGCGGCCCCTGACGTGCGGGACCCCGGTACGCGACGCGCCACGCACCGATTCACCCGCACTCAGAGGGACGCGCGGGTGAACCGGTACTGGTCGGCCAGGCCCACACCTTCACAACACCGTCACACGGGACGCGGTTCCGGGCGCTCGGGTCAGACGGTCTGGGGCTGCCTGCCGAGGGTCAGCCCCTCGCCCTCCCCGCGGTCCACGACCACCGCGTCCCCGTCGGACACCTCGCCCGAGAGCAGCAGCCGTGCGAGGCGGTCGCCGATCTCGCGCTGCACCAGGCGGCGCAGCGGCCGGGCACCGTAGGCGGGGTCGAAGCCCTCCAGGGCGAGCCACTCGCGGGCGGCCGGCGTCACGTCCAGCGTGATGCGCCGGTCACCGAGCCGCGTGGCGAACGCGTCCACCTGCAGGTCCACGATGCTGCCCAGCTCGTCGAGCGTCAGGGCGTCGAAGACCACGACGTCGTCCAGCCGGTTGAGGAACTCCGGCTTGAACGCCGCGCGCACGGCCGTCATGACGGACTCGCGCCGCTCCTCGTCCGACAGCATCGGTTCCACGAGGAACTGCGAACCGAGGTTGGAGGTCAGCACCAGGATGGTGTTGCGGAAGTCCACGGTGCGGCCCTGGCCGTCCGTCAGGCGCCCGTCGTCGAGCACCTGGAGCAGGATGTCGAAGACCTCGGGGTGCGCCTTCTCCACCTCGTCCAGCAGCACCACCGTGTAGGGCCGCCGCCGCACGGCCTCGGTGAGCTGACCGCCCTCCTCGTACCCGACGTACCCCGGAGGGGCACCGACGAGGCGGGCCACGGAGTGCTTCTCCCCGTACTCGGACATGTCGATGCGCACCATGGCGCGCTCGTCGTCGAACAGGAAGTCCGCCAGCGCCTTGGCGAGCTCCGTCTTGCCCACGCCCGTGGGGCCGAGGAACAGGAAGGATCCCGTGGGCCGGTCGGGGTCGGCGACGCCCGCCCGGGTGCGCCGCACGGCGTCGGACACCGCGGACACCGCGGCCTTCTGACCGATGAGGCGCTGCCCGAGCACCTCCTCCATGTGCAGGAGCTTCTCGGACTCGCCCTGGAGCAGGCGCCCGGCGGGGATGCCGGTCCACGCCGCGACGACCTCCGCGATCTCGTCGGCACCGACCTTGTCCGCGATCATCGGCTGGTCCGGGGACGGCAGGCTCTCGACCTCGGACTCCTCCTGCTCGGCCGCGGCGAGCTGCTTCTCGACCCCCGGGATCTCGCCGTACTGGATCCGGGCGGCGCCCTCGAGGTCGCCCTCGCGGAGCTTGCGCTCGGCGTCGGTCCGCAGCTCGTCGAGGCGCGCGCGCAGGTCACCGACCCGGTTGTGGCCCGCCTTCTCGGACTCCCAGCGCGCGGTGAGCGCGGCCAGGGCCTCCCGGCGGTCGGCCAGGTCGGCGCGGAGGCGCTCCAGCCGGTCCTTCGACGCCGCGTCCTCCGACTCGGACAGGACCACCTCCTCCATCTCCAGCCGCGTGACGGCACGCTGCAGCTCGTCGATCTCCACCGGGGACGAGTCGAGCTCCATGCGCAGGCGCGACGCCGCCTCGTCGACCAGGTCGATCGCCTTGTCCGGAAGCTGCCGCCCGGAGATGTACCGGTCGGAGAGCGTGGCCGCGGCCACGAGCGCCGAGTCGGCGATCGTCACCTTGTGGTGCGCCTCGTAGCGCTCCTTGAGCCCACGCAGGATCGCCACCGTGTCCTCGACCGACGGCTCGCCGACGAAGACCTGCTGGAAGCGCCGCTCCAGGGCCGGGTCCTTCTCGATGTGCTCGCGGTACTCGTCGAGGGTCGTGGCGCCCACGAGACGCAGCTCGCCGCGCGCCAGCATCGGCTTGAGCATGTTGCCGGCGTCCATGGCACCCTCGCCGCCGGCTCCCGCGCCGACCACCGTGTGCAGCTCGTCGATGAAGGTGACCACCTCGCCGTCCGACGCCGTGATCTCCTCCAGGACCGCCTTCAGCCGCTCCTCGAACTCGCCCCGGTACTTGGCGCCGGCGACCATGCTCGCCAGGTCCAGCGCGACCAGACGCTTGCCCTTGAGGGACTCGGGCACGTCACCGGCGACGATGCGCTGGGCCAGGCCCTCGACGACGGCGGTCTTGCCGACGCCGGGCTCGCCGATGAGCACCGGGTTGTTCTTGGTGCGGCGGCTGAGCACCTGGATCACGCGGCGGATCTCCGAGTCGCGGCCGATCACCGGGTCCAGCTTGCCGTCCCGGGCCTGCTGGGTCAGGTCCGTGCCGTACTGCTCCAGCGCCTTGTACGTGCCCTCCGGGTTGGGGCTGGTGACCCGCCCGGACCCGCGGACGGCGGGCAGCGCCGCGCGCAGGGCGTCAGCAGTGGCCCCGGCGTCGGACAGGATGCGGGCCGCGGACGACTGGCCGGCCGCCAGCGCGATGAGCAGGTGCTCGGTCGAGACGTACTCGTCACCCAGCCCCTGGGCCTCCTTGCCCGCCAGGTCGAGCACCGTCGCCAGGGCGCGGCTCGCACTGGGCTGGGCGGTGCTCGCTCCGCTGGCCTGGGGCAGGGCGACGAGCGCCGCGCGCACCTGCTGTCCGATGGCCTGCGCGTTCGCCCCGACCGCGTCGAGCAGCCCGACGGCCACGCCGTTCTCCTGCTGGAGCAGCGAGGCGAGCAGGTGGACCGGCTCGAGCTGCGGGTTGCCGGCGGCGGACGCCGACTGGATCGCGTCGCCGATCGCCTGCTGCGACATGGTCGTGAACTTGGTGTCCATGAAGCCTCCCGGGGCTGATGACGTGGGCAGGGGTCTGTCCAGGGGAACCTGATCAAAGTTGAGTCTATTCCACTCAACTTGGATTTTCACTCTAGCGCGTGCCGCCGACACTCGTAGCGTGATCCCATGAACACCCAGGTCATCGTGCTCAACGGCGGCTCCAGCTCCGGCAAGTCCGCGATCGCACGGAGCCTCCAGGCCGTGCTCCCCGACGCCTGGCTGTCGCTCAGCATCGACACCCTCGTCGACGCGATGCCCGCACGGCTCACGACCGGCGGCGACGGGATCGGCTTCGCGGACGACGGTGGCGTCGACGTCGGGCACGAGTTCATGGCGCTCCAGGACGCCTGGATCACCGGACTGGTCGCCATGGCGCGCGCAGGAGCGCACGTCGTGGTCGACGACGTCTTCCTCGGGGGCGCCGCCTCCCAGCGCCGCTGGCTCGACGCGCTGGGCGACGTGCCGGCGCTCTGGGTCGGTGTGCGGTGCGACCCGGCCGTCGCCGGCCAGCGCGAGGCGGCACGCGGCGACCGGGTGGCGGGCATGGCCGCGAAGCAGGCCGACGTCGTGCACCAGGGTGTCGCCTACGACCTCGAGGTCGACACCACGGGCACCAGCTCCGTGGACTGTGCGCGGACCATCGCCGCACACCTGAGATCATCTCGAGGTGACCGAGCAGACTGACGACTCCCTGACACCCCCTCGCGCCGCCCTCGTCGGGATCGTCGGAGGCTCCTTCTCGGGACTGTTCGGCCTGGGCGGCGGCATCGTCATGGTGCCGCTCCTGACCTCGCTGGGCGGCCTGACGCAGCGCCGGGCCAGCGCCTACTCGCTGGCCGCGATCCTGCCGGCCGCCGTCGTCGGGTCCATCCCGTACCTGACGCACCAGGCCGTCGACCTGGTCGCCGCGGGCCTGCTCGTCGTGGGCTCGGTGATCGGCGCGGTCGTGGGTGCGCGCCTGCTCGCCCGGGTGCCGGAGTCGCTGCTGCGCTGGCTGTTCGTCGGCGTGCTGGTCGCCGGGATCGTGCGGTCGCTGCTCGACGGGTTCGGGGAGCCCCCGGAGGTGGACACCGCGGAGGGCCTGCCCAGCCTGCTCGACGGCGCCGGGATGGTGGGCCTCGGCCTCGTCATGGGCGTCGCCTCGGGTCTGCTCGGCATCGGCGGCGGCCAGCTCGCCGTGCCGGGCCTGTCGGCGCTGTTCGACTTCGCGCCCGCCCTGGCCAAGGGCACGTCGCTGGTCGCGATGATCCCCACCGCCGTCTCCGGCACCTGGGTCAACGCACGCAACGGCCTGGTGCACCTGAAGACCGCCGCGCTCATCGGCCTGGTGGCCTCAGCCTTCTCGTTCGGCGGCGCCAGCCTGTCGGTGGTGCTGCCCGACCGGGTCGCGTCGGTCGCGTTCGCCGCGCTGCTCGTCTTCGCCCTGGTCCAGCAGGTCCGCAAGGCACTGGAGAGGCGGCCACACTAGACCCCCGTCCTTCGAGACCCGACTTCTCGGCTCCGGACGATGCCGGAGCGAAGAGAGCCGGGTCCCGAAAGCGGCGGCGAGCCGGTCAGTCCGCCCGGCAGGCCTGGTCGCGGCGCGGCATCTCGCCGTCGACCAGGTAGGCCGTCCCGACGTTCAGGGCGCACGCGTTGCCACCGATGACGTAGACGCCGTGACCACTGCCGTCCACGCTCACGAGCCGGGCACGCTCGCCGAACTTCTCCCGGGCCAGCTCGGCGCCCAGGTGCGGCGTCGCCGGGTCACGACGGTTCTGCATGATCAGCACGTTGCGCGGACCCTCGTCGGTGATCTGCACGGGCGGCTCCACCGGCTCGTTCGACCAGAAGGCACACGGCGTGACGTTGGCGGTCGCCGCGCCGTACAGCGGGTATCGCTGACGGTCCTCGGCGACGGCCTCGCGGTACGTGTCGACGTTCTCCGACCAGTCGACGTCGTTGCAGGTCACGGCGAGATAGGCGGACCAGGCGTTGGACGCCGGCCACGGCTCGCCGGCCGCCGTCGCCCCGACGCCGGCCGTACCCGCACCGGGCGGGCCCGCACCGAACCCGATGTCGGGGCGGAAGGTCTCGGCCAACCGCAGGGCGGCCTCGCCGTCGCCGCTCCGGACCGACTGCCAGGTCTGCGCCAGTCCCGCATAGCTCGACTCGCCGTACAGACCGGCGAAGCTGACGAAGCGGAACAGGGTGCCGTCCAGCCCCTCGACCGGGTTCTGGTCCAGCCGCTCGGCGGTCTCGAAGTAGGTGGCCCGCACCTGCGCCGGCGTCCGGCCCAGACCGTATGCGGCGTGCCGCTTCGCCGCCCACCTGGCGAAGTCCGGGAAGGTCTGCTCCGTCCCGAGGCCGAACCTCCGCAGCCCCTCACGGTCGAGCGCGGTGTCGCCGAGGTTGCTGTCGATGATGACGCGATCCGAGGTCTCCGGGAACAGCGACGCGTAGGCCGCCCCGAGCGCGGAACCGTAGGAGTAGCCCAGGAAGCTGGCCTTGTCCTCGCCGAGCGCCGCCCGAACCTGGTCCAGGTCACGAGCGATGTTCGCCGTCGTGACGTGCTGCATGTGGCCCTCGGTGTCGTTGCGCGCGCACTGCTCGGCCGCCGACCGGGCGACGTCCGCGTTCGCCAGCACCGCGGCGTCGTCGACCGCGTAGGGCGGGACGTTGCTGAAGTACGCGTCGTCCATCGTGAACTTGCAGTCCACCGGGGTGGAGTGCCCCACGCCACGGGTGTCCATGCCGATCAGGTCGTAGGCGTCCAGCACGCTGTCGGGCATGCCCCGGGTCTTCAGGACCGCCGGGAAGTCCAGGCCCGCGCTCCCCGGACCGCCCGGGTTCAGCAGGAGGATCCCCCGGCGCTCGGCCGTGTTCGTGCTCGCCAGCCGCGAGATCATGACGTCGATCTGCTCGCCGTCCGGCTCGGCGTAGTCCAGCGGCACCGGCACGGTCGCGCAGGTCAGCACGTGCGGCTGCGCCTGCGCGACGACGTCGGCGGGGCACTCGCCCCACTCGACCTGTGCCGCGGGCCCGCCGCCGGTCCCGTCCTGGTCCTCGGCGGCAGCGGGCACCGCGGCCGATGCCCCGGCCAGCCCGATCGTGAGCAGCAGGGCCAGTCCCCGGCCCAGCTTCCGTCGTCGTTCCATGGTGTCCAGCCTCTCGGCCTCGGCGAGGGCTTCCGCCCCTGTCGAGACCCGACTCCACCCCGTGTGCCCACCACAGGGTCAAGCGCCCGCCGGGCGCGTCGGCCGATCACCCCGGGACGGGGACGCGCCCCAGCACCGCCGCGCACTCCGCCGCCACCGCCACGGCGACGTCGCGCACCGTGTCGCCGTCGCGCTCCGGGACCACCCGCTGGACCGCGCCCTCGGCGAGCAGGTCGACGGCGCGGACGTGCTGCGCCTCGGCCATCGCCGCCGCGTGCGCCGTGTCCCCGTGCACGATGACGCTCGCACCCTCGGGCGGCAGCGGCGACAGCCAGGCGTGCTCCGCCGCGATCACGGTCCGCGCGGGCAGCAGCGCGAGCGCCCCGCCGCCGCAGCCCTGACCGAGGATCACCGACAGCGTCGGCACCGTCATCCGCGTCAACGCCGCCATGCAGCGTGCGATCTCGCCGGCAAGCGCCCCCTCCTCGGCGTCCCGGGAGAGCTCGGCGCCCGGGGTGTCGATCACGGCGACCAGCGGGAGCCGCAGCTCCTCGGCGAGCCCCATCGCGCGCCGGGCCACGCGCAGCGCGGCGGGCCCCATGGGCGCGCTCTCGCTCTGCCGCGTCCGGTCCTGGCCGACCACCACGCACGGCTGCCCGTCCAGCCGCGTCAGGGCCACCAGCATGGACTCGTCCCGCTCGCCCTCGTCCGTCCCGGACAGCCGCACGGTGCCCGAGGCCCCGTAGCGCAGCAGGTCCCGCACGCCGACCCGGCCCTCGGCGCGGGTCCGCAGCACGGAGTCCCAGGCGGACGTCGCCGCGGACGGCTCGCCCTGACGACGCGGCAGGGACGACGGCGACGGCGGGTCGACCAGCACCGCGAGCGCCCGTTCCACCAGCGCGGGCAGGTTCTCGGGGGCGACGACGCCGTCGAGCACGCCCTTGGCGGCGAGGTTCTCGGAGGACTGCACGCCGTCGGGCAGCGCCGTGCCGGTGAGCGCCTCGACGACGCGCGGCCCGAGGAACCCGATGAGCGCGCCGGGTTCGGCGACGGTGAGGTGCGCGAGCGAGCCCCAGGACGCGTACACGCCGCCGGTGGTCGGGTGGCGCAGGTACACGAGGTAGGGCAGGCCGGCGGCGCGGTGGTCCATGACGGCGCGGGAGATCTCGACCATGCGGAGGAACGCGGGCGTGCCCTCCTGCATGCGGGTGCCGCCCGACGCCGTGGTGGCCAGCAGGGGCAGCCCCTCGGCCGTCGCACGCCGGACGGCGGCGGTGATCCGCGCGGCGGCCGACCGGCCGATGGAACCGCCCAGGAACCGGAACTCGTTGACGATCACCACGACAGGCCGGCCGCGCACGCGGCCCCGCCCGGTGAGGACGGACTCGTCGGTGCCCGCCTTCTCGGCAGCCGCGGCCAGCACCGCCCGGTACTCCGCCCGGTGCCCTGCGGTGTCGACCGGCTCGTCCCAGGACTCGAAGCTGTCGTCGTCGAGCACCAGGTCGATCAGCTCGCGGGCGGACCAGCGGCGGGTCATCAGCCCGCCTCCGGCCTCGGGCCGGCCGCGGCCGACCGGACCGAGGCCCGCTCCGCCGAAGGACGGTCTGGGGTCGGGCCGTCCCCGTCCAGCCAGGCGCGGATCCGCTCGGCGTGCTCGTCCAGCACGGGCGGCGCCCGGTGGTCGCGCCGCGTCACCTCGGCGCCGTCGGCGTCGAAGAACCGCAGCGGCGGCCCGGGGAGGGTGACCGTGCCGAGGCTGGTGTGCTCCACGTCGACGAGCAGGCCCTGGCTGGCCGTCTGCTCCCACGCGTACACCTCGTCGAGGGTGCGCACCCGGCCGGCCGGGATGCCGGCGTCGGACAGCCGGGTGAGCAGCGCGTCGGCGTCGTACCCCGCGAACACGGCCTCGACCGCCTCGATCACCTGGTCGCGGCGGGCCACCCGCTCGTGGTTGCTCCGCAGGCCCTCCGCGTCGGGGTCGAGGCCGAACGCCAGGCAGAACCTCTGCCACA
Organism: Promicromonospora sp. MS192; assembly: GCF_049532985.1. GTDB lineage: Bacteria > Actinomycetota > Actinomycetes > Actinomycetales > Cellulomonadaceae > Promicromonospora. The sequence continues at coordinate 4,637,463 of NZ_CP186693.1, forward strand.
GCGCCTCGGACCCGACGGCTATCTGGACGGCGCCGTCACGGCAGCGGAACAGGCCGTACGGCGCGATGGAAGGGTGGTGGTTGCCCTGCGCGCGCCCCACCTCCCCGGCGACCGTCCACCGGGTGCCCTGGAAGGCGTGCACCCCGGTGACGGCGGCCAGCAGCGACGTGCGCACCACCTGGCCGGCACCCGTGGTGTGCCGTTCGTGCAGCGCCGCGAGCACCCCGTACGCGCCGTAGATCCCGGCGAGCAGGTCGCCGATCGGCACGCCCACGCGCTGCGGGTCGTCCGGACCGGACCCCGTCAGGGACATGAGGCCGGCCTCGCCCTGGGCGATCTGGTCGTACCCGGCGCGGCCGCCCTCGGGCCCGTCGTGACCGAACCCCGTGATCGAGAGCACCACCAGGCGCGGGTTGCGCTCCAGGAGCGACTCGACGCCGAGCCCGAGCCGATCCAGCACGCCGGGCCGGAAGTTCTCCACGAGCACGTCGGCACGGTCGACGAGCGCCAGGAGGGTCGCCCGGCCGGTCTCGTCCTTGAGGTCGAGCGCGATCGACTCCTTGTTCCGGTTCGCGGACAGGAAGTACGTGGACTCGCGCGCGCCCTCCTCGCCGACGAAGGGCGGGCCCCAGCCGCGCGTGTCGTCGCCGCGCTCGGGCACCTCGACCTTGATGACGCGGGCGCCGAGGTCGCCCAGCATCATCGTGGCGTGCGGCCCGGCCAGGGCCCGGGAGAGGTCGACGACGACGACGTCGGAAAGGGGTCCGGTCATGGTGCTCACCAGCCCGGCAGCACGAGGATCGCCCAGACCAGGAGCGGGCCCGCGAGGGTGACGATGACGGCGTAGCCGAGGATCTGCTTGTAGTACGTCTGCTCGGAGATCGTGTCCGGGCGGTTGGCGAGCATCAGGGCTCCGTTCGTAGAGAAGGGGCTCACGTCGACGATGGTCGAGGAGACGGCGAGGGCCGCGGCCATGGCCCAGGGGCTGACCCCGCCCGCGGCGATGAGCGGCACGGCGATCGGGATGATCACCGGCAGCAGCGCCGTGGACGACGCGAACGCCGAGACGATGCCGCCCACGTAGCACAGGACGAGCGCACCGACCGCGACGATGCCGAGGCCCGCGGCCCAGTTGCCGATGTACTCGGGCACGCCGGCCGCGGTGAGGATGGCGGCGTACGTGCTGACGCCCGCCACCAGGAGCACGGTGGGCCAGGCGATCTGCTTGACGGCGTCCTTGTGCTGCTGCGGGGACAGCATGGCCAGCGCGACGGCGGCGGTGATGGACACGAAGCCGATGTTCTGGTCGAACGCGAGGGCGGTGACGGCCACCGCCGCGAAGGCGACGAGCGTGAGCACGTGGTCACGGCGCACGCCGACGGCGCGCGTCGTGGTGGAGACGCCCGCGCCCTGGCCCCGGACCGTGACGGACGCGCCGCCCGCGTGCAGGTCATCGGCGAGGTGCGCCGACGCCTCGGCAGGGTCGACCCGCTCGCGCATGAGCTGGCGGCCGCCGAGCGCGAGGAACAGGACGACGGCCATCGCGATGTTGATGCCGAGCGACGCGAGGAAGACGCCCATCTCGGTGCCCTCGTAGCCGACCTCGGTCATGACCGAGTTGGTGATGGTGCCGTAGATGCTGATCGGGGAGAACCCGCCGCCCTGGGCGCCGTGCACCACGAACATACCCATCATGAGCGGGTTGATCTTGTACCGGCGGGCGAAGCCGAGCGCGACCGGGCCGATGATGGCGCAGGCGGCGGGGCTGGCCGCGCCGATGGCGGTGAGCAGGGCGGTCACGGCGAACATGACCCAGGGGATCAGTGCGACCCGACCACCGACCGCCTGCACCGCTTTGGACACGATGAGGTCGACGGTGCCGTTGTTCTTGGCGATGGAGAACAGATAGGTGACGCCGATGAGGGTGAGGACGAGATCGGCGCTGATACCGCCCAGCACCTCCTTCTCGTCCATCTGCAGCGCGAAGACTCCGACGAACCATGCGGCGACGTAGGCGAGCGCGCCCATGTTGATCGGCAGCACCGTCCCGGCCACGAACAACGCGACGAGCGCGATGATCGCGATCCACTCAGGACCCATGACAACTCCTCTTCCCATCGCGGCGGACACCTTTGACCGACGAGGCACGATGGATCAGTGGCCTAGCCAATAGTCCACTGCCGCTTCTGTCAAGTACTCTCGGCTGGTGACCTCGAAGGCTTCGGCCGAGCTGCCGACACCACTGGCCCGCACCCGCCTCTACGAGCAGGTGGCGGAGCAGATCACCGCCTGGATCCAGCAGAACGGGCTACAGGCCGGGGACCGGCTGCCGCCGGAGCGGGAGCTGGCGGCGCGCCTCGGCGTCAGCCGCGCGACCCTGAGCCAGGCGCTGGTCGCGATGGAGGTCGTCGGCGTGGTCGTGGTGCGCCACGGCGACGGCACCGTCCTGACCGGCAGGCACAGCGAGAGCCGCATCGTGGAGGCCATCCGCGCGCACGCCGACCGGATGCCCGAGATCATCGACATCCGCGACGCGCTGGAGACCAAGATCGCCGCCCTGGCCGCGCAGCGACGCACCGAGGACGACCTGGTCGCGATCGACGCCGCCCTCGACGCGATGGAGCAGTCGATCGAGCACGGCGACCGCGGCGTCGACGCCGACGAGCAGTTCCACGCGGCCGTCACCGCCGCCGCCCACTCCGACCTCCTCGCCCAGACCATGCGCGAGATCGCGAGCCTGATCCGGGAGAGCCGCATCGAGTCCCTGTCGCAGCCGGGCCGGCCACGCAACTCCCTGGCGGGACACCGCGCGATCACCGACGCGATCCGCGCCCGGGACCCCGAGGCCGCCGCCGCGGCGATGCACGCGCACGTCGAGATGGTCAGCGACGTGGCGCTCCTGCGGGAGGACGACCGGTGAGCGGCTGGGAGCACCTGGCCGTCCTGGGTGCCGGGCTCGGCGCGGGCGTGCTGACCTCGACGGTCGGCGTCGCGTCGCTGCTCAGCTTCCCGGTGCTGCTCGCCGTCGGGCTGCCGCCGGTGGTCGCGAACGCGTCGAACACCGTGGGCCTCGTGCCGGGGGCGCTCAGCGGCGCGTTCGGCTACCGCCAGGAGCTGCGCGAGCACCCGCGCGTCACCGTGGTGGTGCTGGTGACCTGCGCGGTCGGCTCGGTGGCCGGTGCCGTGCTGCTCCTGGCGCTCCCGCCGGGCGTCTTCGAGGCCGTCGTGCCCTGGCTGATCCTGCTCTCCTGCCTGCTGGTCGGCGCCCAGCCGTGGATCAGCCGGTGGCTGCGCAGCACCCGCAACGAGCCCGCCCGGCTCCGGCACGACATGTCGCCCGCGACGATGGTGTTCTCCGTGCTCACCGGGACGTACGGCGGCTACTTCGGGGCCGGCGCCGGGGTCATGATGGCCGCGGTGCTCGGGCTGGGCACCGACCTGCCGGTGCGCATCGTCAACGCCCTGAAGACCCTCGCGGTGCTGGCGGCGAACGTCGTGGCGACCGTCATCTTCGTGGCGGTCGCCGACCTGGACTGGGTGGCGATCGGGCTGCTCGCGGCTGGGTCGCTGGTGGGCGGGTACGTCGGCGCACGCCTTGGGCGCCGCATGCCGCCGGCGGTGTTCCGCGCGCTCGTGGTGGTCGCCGGCGTGACGACCGCCGTCGTCATGCTGCTCTGACGGCTGCCCGCCGCCCCGCGCTCCCGGCGGCCTGCCGCCCTACGTGCACACTTTTTGTGCACGACTCTTGTGCACAGAGACTGTGCACGCTTATCGTGCACGCATGGCCACTCACGACGACGACTTCCGCCTCACCCCCGAGGCCGTCAAGGTCCTCGCGCACCCGCTGCGGTCGCGCCTGCTCGGCGCGCTGCGCCGCGGCGGCCCGGCCACGGCGACCACGCTCGCGACGACCCTGAGCACCAACTCGGGCGCCACGAGCTACCACCTGCGCAAGCTGGAGTCCGTGGGCCTCGTCACGGACACGGGCGAGGGAGCCGGCAAGCAGCGCCTCTGGCGGGCCGCCACGAGCTCCCACAGCTGGGAGCGCACCGAGCTGGCGCACGACGAGGACGCCGCCACCGCGCTGGGCTGGCTGGAGCGCGACTACCTGCGCCTGTTCAGCACCGAGTTCGGCCACTGGCTCGACGTGGCCGAGACGTGGCCCGACGACTGGCAGGACGCGACCGGCATGGGCGACACCTGGGTCACCGCCAACCCGGAGCAGCTCCAGGCCCTGCGCGCCGAGCTGCACGACCTCTTCGAGCGGTACCGCGCCGCCGAACCCGGCCCGGGCGCGCGGCGCGTCACCTTCTGGCACGCCCTCTACCCCCTGGACGCCGACGCCGTCCCCACCGGCCAGGACGACGCCGTGCCCGACGGCACCACTCCCGGACAGGAACGCTCGTGACCCCGCTGACCCCGGCCCGCGCCCGCCGGATCTTCCTGCTGCTGACGCTGACCCGGTGGTTCCCCGTCGGGCTGGTCGTCACCGTGACCACGCTGCTGCCCATCGAACGAGGGCTGCCGGTCACCCAGACCCTCACGGCGCTGTCGGTCACCGGGCTCACGGTCTTCCTCCTGGAGCTGCCCACCGGCGGTCTCTCCGACGCGCTCGGCCGGCGCCCGCTGCTGGTCGCGGCGGCCGCCATGCAGGTGCTCGCCGCGGTCCTGTTCCTCACGGCGCAGACCTTCTGGGCCTTCGCCCTCGCCGCAGCGGTCACCGGCGTCTTCCGGGCGCTCGACTCCGGGCCGCTGGAGGCCTGGTTCGTCGACACCGTGCACGCGACCGAGCCGGGCGCCGACGTCGACCGGTCCCTCGCCGCGCACAGCACCGTGCTGGGCGGGTCGATCGCCGCCGGCGCGCTGGTCTCGGGCGTGCTCGTCTGGTGGCACCCCTTCGGCGCGTGGTCCGCGCTGGCGCTCCCCTACGCGGTGTACGCCGGGCTCGCGGTGGTGCACCTGGTCGCCGTCGCGCTCCTGGTCCGGGAGGCGCCGCGCCCGCTGACGCCGCCGTCCGCCGCCACCGCGGTGGAGGACGGCGGGGCGGCGGACGACGTGGTGGAGGACGGCTCGGCCGGCCCCGGCACGGCGCCGGCGCTGCCGCCGTCGGGCCGCTGGGCCGGGGCGCGCCGCGCGCTGGACTCCGCGCGCGGCGCGCCCGGCGCCGTCCGTGACGGGCTGCGCCTCGCGCGGGACAACCGGGTGCTGCGCTACCTGCTGCTCGTCGAGGTGTTCTGGAGCATCGGGATGGTCGTGTTCGAGACGTTCCAGCCGATCCGCCTGTCCGAGCTGCTGGGCGGCACCGCCGCCGGGGCCGCGGTCTCCGGCCCTGCGGCTGCCGCCGGATGGGCGGTGTTCGCGGCCGGGGCCGCACTGACCGGCCTCGCCACACCCCGCCTCGGCGTGGCGCGCACGGCCATCCTCGCGCGCGTGCTCAACGGGCTCGGGGCGGTGTGGATGGGGCTCGCGCTCGGCCCCGCCGGGCTGATCGCCGCCTACCTGGTGACCTACGGCCTGCACGGTGCCTGCGGACCGGCCTACCAGGCGCTGCTGCACCGGGAGGCGGAGTCGCGGAACCGGTCGACCGTGCTGTCGATGGCCTCGATGCTCGCGTTCGCCGCCTTCTCGGTCGCCGGCCCGACGCTCGGCTGGGTGGCCGACCTGCTCTCGACGCAGGCCGCCATGGTGCTGGCCGGGGCGCTGAGCACCCTCGGTGCGCTCTGCTTCCTGCCGGCCCTGCGCCAGGAGCGCCGCCGGACGGCCGCGCTCACCGCGCCGGCCGCGGCCTGACCCCTACCCGATACCCCACGTCCCGCACATGGGGACAACTCCCCTCGATCAGGCTTTTCCAGAGGGGCAGTGGGCCGTCATGCTGTCCCGGTGATCCCTCCTCGCCGCGTCGGTGCCCTCGCCGCCCTCGCCGTACTGACCCTGACTCTGTCGGGGTGCGTGCGCATGGGCGTGGAGCTGGACCTGAGGCCGGGCGACGCGGCGTCGTCGAGCGTGGTGCTCGCGGTCGAGGACCGGTACCTGGACCGCACCGGCCAGTCCCCCGACGACGTCATCGACACGCTGACCCGGGACCAGGAGGACCCGGCCCAGGACGCGGCGCGCACCGAGGACTTCCGGCAGGACGGCTACACGGGCACCCGCTACGTCTACCCGGAGACGGGTATCGGCACGGTCGGCGCCCAGGTGGGCTGGCCCATCACGGTGGTCCGCGAGGGCGACGACTACCTCGTGTCGGGCACCCTCGACCTCACCGAGGAGGGCCTCGGGAGCCGGGGCGCCGCGTCCGTCGAGAACCTCAGCTTCACCGTCGACGTGACCTTCCCGGGCGAGGTGCGCACGTCGAACGGCACGGCCGACGGGAACACGGTGCGCTGGGAACCTGCCGTGGGCGAGACGGTCGAGATCCACGCGCGCGGCTCCGCCGTCGGCCCGGAACGGGAGGATCCCGCCGCGGCGAGCGGGGCCGCCGAGGTGGTGACGCTCCCCGTGGTGCCCGAGTGGATGGTCCTCGTGCTCGGGCTGAGCGGCCTGGTCATCCTGCTGCTCATCGGCGTGATCGTATGGCAGGCCATGCTCCGGGTCCGGGACCGCCGCCCCCCGGAGGGCGCCCCGGCCTACGCACAGGTGCCCGGCCCGTACGGCCCGGTGGCCGGGCAGCACGGGGCCGGGCCCGCACCGTACGGGGCCGGGCCTGCTGCCCCGACGTACGGAGCCGGGCCCGCTGCCCCGACGTACGGAGCCGGGCCCGCTGCCCCGACGTACGGAGCCGGACCCGCTGCACCGCCGTACGGGGCAGCGCCCCCGACGCACCGGGGTGCGCCGGGGCCGTACCCGGGTGCGTCCGTCCCGTACGGCGGCGTCCCGGGGCACCCGCAGGAGCAGACGACCCCGCCGGACCCGAACCGGCCGCCGAGCTTCCCGCCCGGGTTCTGACCCGGCCGCGCCCGACGACCCCGCACCGGGTGCCGACGCAGCGGGCGACCCGCGGGCCCGTTGCCGATATGGTCGGCGGGCCGTGCGACGTGCGCGGCACGACGCACAGGAGCGACGTGGACGACACCGAGAAGAACCGGACCGCGGGCGGCTGGACCGAGGACGTGCTGGGCGCGGGTTACGAGGCCCGGACGCTGCACCTGCCCGCACCCACCGGCCGTCCCCGTGGACGCGCCGCCCGGCGAAGGACGGGGGACGGCGGCGCGGAGGCGACGCTGGTCCGGTACGTCCCCGAGGGGACGCCGCGCGCCGGCCGCCCGCCCGTCCTGTACGTGCACGGGTTCGCCGACTACTTCTTCCAGCGTCACCTCGCCGAGGCCGTCGCGGCGCGGGGCTACCCGTTCTACGCCGTCGACCTGCGGGGTCACGGGCGGTCGATCGACGCGTGGACGGCCTCGGGCGGCGACCCCAACATGGTGGACGACCTGGACCTCTACCAGCAGGACCTCGACGCCGCCGCCGACGCGGTCGCCGCGGACGGCCACACCGGCCTCGTGCTCCTGGGCCACTCGACCGGTGGGCTCGTCACCGCGCGGTACGCGCACGCGCGACCCGGCCGGGTGACCGCCCTGGTGCTGAACAGCCCTTGGTTCGACCTGCGCGGGAGCTGGTCCGACCGCACCCTGGCCACCCAGCTGGTGTACGCGCTCGCCCGGTTCGCGCCGCGTACCGTCGTCAGTCACCTGGGCGGGGACTACGGCCGTGCCCTGCACCACGCCACCGGCGGCGAGTGGGAGTACGACCTGCGCTGGAAGCCGTACGACGGCTTCCCGGTCCGGGCCGGATGGCTCGCCGCCATCCGGCGGGGGCACCGCGAGATCGGTCGCGGGCTGCCCGTGGAGTGCCCGACGCTGCTGTGCACCAGCGACCGGACGGGCCCGGACCGTGGCGAGGCCGCGGCGATGCTCAGCACCGACACCGTGCTCGACGTGGCGCACATGCATGCCCGCGCACCACGGCTCGGCGACGCCGTCGACGTGGCCGTCATCGAGGGCGGAGCGCACGACCTGGCCCTCTCCCCGCGGCCGGCACGCGAGAAGTACCTGACCACGGTGCTCGACTGGCTGGACGCGAACACCTGACCGACGAAACACACATTCGGCATGAAACCGTGACCAGTTACACGCGCGCCGCGAACCCCTGAACGGGACCGCTCCGCCAGGCTTTCGCTCATGGAAGAGACGTGGGTCAGTCACGCGCTACGGCGCCTGCCCGACACCCGCACCTGCCCCGCGTGCGGCACCGTCCTGGACAGCGGCCTGTGCGGGCACTGCGCGCTCGACCTCCGCGGCCCGCGCGGGATCGAGCTGTACACGGCGTCGCTCGCCGCCGAGCGGGCGATCCGGGACCGCCAGCGGATCCTCGACGAGATGCGGGCCGAGCAACCCGCCGCCGCGCGGTTCGCCCGGCGGGCCGACGGCGGGGCGCCGGCCCGGGGTGGGACGGCGTCCGAGGCCGTCCGGGGCACGGCGGCCGAGGCGGACTACGGCGCGGCGGCCGGGGTGGCGGGCGGCGCGGCGGCCGAGACCGTGCCCGGCGCGGCGGGCGTCCCGGCGGGCACCCTGGCCGATTCTCCGCACGGCGGCTCGGGCACCGGCCCGACGGGTGCCACCCCGGGCACGGCCGGAGCCTCCCCGGCGAGCGGCACGACGTCCGCGCCCCGGCGCGCCGTGGCCCTCCAGCCGATCCTCGCGGGGGTGGGCGCCGCGCTCCTGGCGGTCTCGGCCGTGGTGTTCGTCTTCTTCACGCTCGCCGACCAGCTCGTGCTCCGCACGGTCGCGACCCTGCTGGTCACGGCGGCCGCCGTGGTGGCGGCGGCGGTGATGCGCCGGGCCGGCCTGCGGTCGTCCGCCGAGGCGGTCGCCACCCTTGCCGTCGCGCTGACCTGGGTGTGCGCCGAGCTGGGCCTGCAGGCCGGGGCGGTCGAGGGCGCCACCGCGCACCTCGCCCGGGCGGGGCTGCTCGCGCTGGTCGCCCCGGCGCTCGTGGCGGTCGGCGGGCGGCTGCGGATCCGCTCGTGGACGGCTGCCGGGACGCTCTCCGCACCGTTGGTGCCGCTGCTGCTCGCCGCCGGCCTGACCGGTGGCGGCCGCCTCACCTGGGCCTGGATCCCCGCTGTCGGCGCCGTGGCGCTGATCGCGCACGCCGGCACCGTCGTACAGGGCCGGGTGGCCGAGCGCCTCGGCCTGGGAGCGGCCCGGTGGGAGACGCGGCTGCTGAGCGTGGTCCGCACCGTGGCCGTGCCCGCCGCGCTGTACGCCGTCGCGGACGTGCCCGGCCTCGCCGCGCTGTGGTTCGCCGCGTGGTGGGCGGCGGTGTCGGTCGGGGCGGTCGTGCTCGGTCACGTGCTGCGCGTGCGGGCGTGGGTCTCGACCGGCCTGGTCACGGCCCCGATCACCGCGTTCCCCGCGGCGCTCGCGCTGCCCGCCACGGTGGACCTCGCCTGGGCCGTGGGCGCCGGTGCGCTCCTCGTGGGGCTGGCCACGCTGGCGGGGCCCGCGGCGGCGCAGACCACCGGACCGCGTGTCGGCTCGGCGCTGCGCACGGAGCTGCTGCTGCTCGAGGCGACACAGGTCCTGGCGATCGCGGTGGCGGTCGGTGCCGCCCTGCTGGTGCCCCCTTCCGCCGTGCTCGCGGCCCTGCCGGGCGACGCAGCGACCGCCGTGCTGCTCGCCGTCACGGCCGTCGTCGCCGCGGTGCTCCGACGGGGCACCCACCGCCGCTGGTGGACCTTCACGGCCGGTGCGCTCGGCACCGCCCCCGCGCTGTTCCTCGCGACCGGCGACGGGGCCGGCCTCCTGTGGATCCTGCCCGCCGCCGCCGGAGTGGCCTGGGCGGCGCTCGTCGTCGTCCTGGCGGTCCTGGTCGCGGTGCGCGCACGCCCGGTCGTCCCCGCCGCGCGGACGCGCGCCGACCTGCTGCTCGCGTCCTGGCTCGTCGCGGTGCTCGCGGCGGTTCCCGCCGCCTGGGCCGCGTGGCCGCGCCTGGTCGGGGTGCTGCTCGTGGCGCTGGAGGCGGACCCCGCACCACGCCTGGACGCCGGCCCGCTGGGCGGTGGCTTCCTCGCCGCCGGGCTCGCCGGACCGAGCCTGCTGGGACTGGTCGTGCTCACCGTGCTGGTGCTGACCGCCTCCCGGCTGGGACCGGCGGCGGGCACCTCGCCCGGCCGTGTCCCCGCCGTCGTACGGAGCGCTCGCGCCCTGGCCCCCTGGACCACGCTCCTGCTGGTCCTCGTCACGTCCCTGCACCCCGGGATCGACGGCGCGGCGTCGCTCGTGCTGCTCGCCGTCGCCGCCGCGCTGCTGCTCGCCGCCGCCACGCGGCCGGATCGGGCGTGGCCGGTGCTGCGCCCCGCCGTCGTCGCCGTGCGCTCGGCTGTCGCCGGCCTGCGACGTGCGTCCGGGCTCCTGCCCCGGGTCGGCGGCACACCCGTCGGAGCGTCCGAGGCGCCGGCCTGGCGACGTGCGGCCGTGTCCGGCGCCTGTGCCGCGCTGGTCCTGCTCACGCTCGGCTCGTGGCAGAGCCGGCCGACGGTGCTCGCCGCGACGGTCGTCGTCGTCCCGCTCGTGCTGGCCGCGCGCGGCGCCCTGCCGGCGGCGGCGCGCCCGGGGCTCGTGGGTGGCGCGTACGCGTACGCCCTGGTGGTGGGCGGTGTGTGGCTCGGGTGGCTCGGGCTGGACCAGGTCGCGGCCGTGTGCACCGTGTCGGCCGCCGCCTCGCTGACGGCCGCTGCGGTGACCGCCGTACGGGTCACGCGCGGCGAGTGGTTCGCCGTGCTCGGGGTCACGGGCGTGCCCTTCGTGCTCGGCGTGCTCACGGTGGTCGCCGAGCGCACGTGGTGGTCCGCCGGGAGCGCGGTCGCGATGCTCCTCCTGGAGCTGGTGCTGCTGCTCACCCGGCGGTCCGGCCTGGCCCCGGTCGTGCGGGTGCTCGCCGCGGGCCTCGTGCTGCCCACCGCCGCGGTGGCGATCGTGAGCGCCGGGGCGATGCTGGTGCCCGGCAGCGGCTCGCCGGTGCTGCTCCCGGTGATCGCGACGGTCGTCGCGGTGGTCGCGGGCGGCGCACCACGCGTCGCGGGCTCCCTCACGAGCCGCGTGCCCGACGGCGCGGGCGCCGGACGCCGGGTGCGCGGCGTGCTCGAGCTGAGCGCCGTCGTCACCGGGGCCATCACCGTCGGTCTGGCCTACGGGCGGCCGTCGGCCGGTCCGGACATCGCGGTGGCGGTGCTGCTGCTCCTCGCGATCGGCGCGGGCGTGGTGGCGCGCGAATCCGACCGGACCCGCGTCTGGTGGCTCGCCGGCACCCTCGCCACGGCGGCGGTCTGGACCGCGCTGGCCGACGGCGGTGTCCGGCTCGTCGAGGCCTACACCCTGCCGCCGGCGGTGGCGGCGGTGCTGGTCGGCGGGCTGCTGGCCCGGCGGGCGGCGCGCTCCGGGGACGGGACCGCCCGGTGGGAGCACGGCTGGCGGCTCGCCGCCGCGGGGCTCGTGCTCGCGGTCGTGCCCAGCGTCCTCACGCTCGCCCTCGCGGACGACGCGGGCGACCCGCGCGCCCGGGCACTGCTGGCGGCCGGGGTGGTCGTGACGCTCACGATCGTGGCCCTGCGGCGCCGGCCGCTCGTGTCCGAGCTCTGGTCCGCACGCGCCCGGACGCTGCTGGCCGGGGCGGCCCTCCTGAGCGCCGTGGGTCTGGCCGTGGAGTCCCTGCAGGTCGCGGCCTCCGGGCTGGACACGGCCGGGGCACGGTTCGCGACCGGCCTCGCCTGGGCCTGCGCGGCGGGCGGGCTCGCGCTGGTCGCGACGACCGGCGCGCGGTCGGGGACGCCGTCGGGCCGCCTGCGACGGGCGATCGACGCGGGCGGCCACGTGCCCGCCCTGCTGCTGCTCACGGCGGGGGCGGTGGCCAACACCGAACCGCACTGGGGCGCGATCGTCACGCTCTGGACGCTGGAGGTGGCGCTGCTGGTCACGCTGGTGCTCGTGGCCCGCCGGCTCCTGCGCGGGCTGAGCACCGGTGTCCCGGCCTGGGCGGTCTGGGTGGCCGCGCTGGCCGCGGCGATCGCGGCCTGGAGCCCGCGCGAGCTCCGGGTCGAGGTGTTCTCCCTGCCCCTCGGGGTGGGGCTCGTGGTGGCGGGCTGCTTCGCGCTCGGTGAGTGGGAGGCCCGCACGCGGGTCGCCGGGCCGGGCGGTGTGCACAGCCGGCGGCCCACCCTGGTCGGCTGGCCCGTCGACTGGACCGGCTCGTGGGCGCTCCTGGCGCCGGGCATCGCTGCGCTGCTCGGCCCGTCGGTGCTCGCCACCTTCACCGACCCGCAGACGTGGCGGGCCGTGCTCGTGGTGGCCGTGGCGCTGACCGGGGTGCTCGTCGGGTCCCGGCGCCGGCTCGCCGCGCCGTTCCTGCTGGGCGTGTGGGTGCTGCCGGTCGAGGTGCTGATCGTGTTCGTGTCCCAGCTCGGCACGGAGATCTCCGCCGTGCCGTGGATGCTCACGCTCGCGGCGGCCGGCGGGGTGCTGCTGATCATCGCGACCCTGGACGAACGCCGCACCGCCGGGTACGGCGGCGCGGCGGCCTACCTCCGCGACCTGCGGTGAGCACCGATCCGGTGGTCGAGGTCGGCACTCTGTCTTGAGGTCGGCACTCTGTCTTGAGGTCGGCACTCTGTCTTGAGGTCGGCACAGGCCTGTGCCGACCTCGAGGCCAAGTGCCGACCTCGGGGGGGCACCGGGCCCGACCTCGGGGGGCCACCGGGGCCGACCTCGGCGGGCCGCCGGGCATGGGACGGGGCCGCGCGGGGGACCGGTTGTGTGGTCCGATGGCGCCATGCAGCACGATCTCCGCCTCTCCGCCCACGGAGTCCGCCTCGTCCCGCTGACGCGGGAGCACGCGCCCGCCCTGGCCGGGCTCGTCGACGACCGGCTCTGGGCCGGCATGACCATCCCGCTCCCGGACACCACCTCGGCGATGGAGGCGTTCGTGGACGCCGCCGTCACGGCCCCCGACCACCTCGCGTTCGCGGTGCTCGGGCACGACGGCGAGGTGCGCGGGTCCACCCGCTTCTACGAGCTCAACCCGGGGCAGCGCCGCGTCGAGATCGGCTCCACGTTCTACGGCCGCGACTGGTGGGCCGGGGTGACCAACCCGGCGTGCAAGCTGATGCTGCTGCGGCACGCCTTCGAGGACCTGGGGCTGCGCCGGGTCGCCCTGCGCTGCGACGCCCGCAACACCCGCTCCCGCGCCGCGATCCTCAAGCTGGGCGCCCAGGAGGAGGGCAGGCTGCGCGCACACCGCGTGGCACCCGACGGCTCCGAGGGCGACACCCTCTACTTCTCCATCCTGTCCGACGCGTGGCCCGAGGTCCGGGCCGGCCTCGACGCGCGGCTGACCGCGCTCACTGCCGTGTCCGAATCCCGCTAGCCGGGGCGTCCGGGCGGGGCGCAGGATGGGGGTCATGACCGACGTCGACACCCGCGATCCCGCGTTCGCCGAGCGCTACCGCGCCATCGCCGCGCGCGACTCCCGCTTCGACGGCCAGTTCTACACGGCGGTGCGCACCACCGGAATCTACTGCCGGCCCTCGTGCCCCGCCCGCACGCCCAAGGCGGAGAACGTGTCCTTCTACCTCACGTCGGCGGCGGCGCACGAGGCCGGCTTCCGCGCGTGCAAGCGGTGCCTGCCCGAGGCCGCCCCCGGCACACCCGCCTGGGACCTGCGGCGCGACCTCACGGGCCGCGCGATGCGCCTGGTCGCCGACGGCGTGGTGGACCGGGAGGGCGTGTCCGGGCTGGCCACGCGGCTGGGCTACTCGGAGCGGCAGCTCCACCGGCTGCTGGTGGGCGAGCTCGGCGCGGGGCCCCTGGCCCTGGCCCGGGCCCAGCGCGCGCAGACCGCGCGGGCCCTGCTGGTCGGCACGTCCCTGCGCCTGGCCGACGTCGCCTTCGCCGCCGGCTTCGGGTCGATCCGGCAGTTCAACGACACCGTGTCCGAGGTGTTCGGCACCACGCCGTCGGAGCTCCGTGCCCGCTCCCGCCGTCTGCCCCGCCCCACCCCATCCCGGGGACCTGGGGCCACCCCCGGATCAGCCGCCGAGACCGGTCGTCTGCCTCGAGATCGGTCAACCGGGCGACCGATGTCGGGGCAGGCGACCGAACCTGCGGTGGGCGGCGCTGGCAGCGAGCCCGTGCGGATCTCGCTCACGCTGCCGGTACGCGAACCCTTCGACGCGCGCGGCGTGCTGGAGTTTCTCGCGGCCCGTGCGATCGACGGGGTGGAGTCGGCCCACCTGGACGGCACCCTGCGGTACGCCCGCACCGTGCTGCTGCCGCACGGGCCCGGTGCGTTGGAGGTGCGGGTCCCGCACCCCGGCGCCGGGCGGGTGGAGCTGGACCTGGAGCTGACCGACCTGGCGGACGCCCCGGTCGCGGTGGCCCGCGTGCGGCGGCTGCTCGACCTCGACGCCGACCCGGTCGCCGTCGACTCCGCGCTGGCCGCCGACCCGGTGCTCGCGCCGTCGGCCGCCGCGACACCCGGGATCCGCGTGCCCGGCACGCTCGACCCCGCGGAGCTGCTGGTCCGCGCGATCGTGGGCCAGCAGATCAGCGTCGCCGCCGCGCGCACGCACCTGACGCGGCTCACGGTGGGGGCCGGGACGCCGTACGAGTCGGCGTTCACGGGGCTCACCCGGCTGTTCCCCACGCCGGGCCAGATCGCAGGCCCGCCCAGGATCGACGAGGTGCGCGCCGGCACGACCACCGGAACCGGACCGGGCGGCGCAGCCGCTCCGAGCGCCGCAGAGACCTACCTCCGGCTGCCGGCCCGGACCCTGGCCACGGTGGTCGCGGCGACCCGGGACCTCGCGGACGGCACCCTGACCCTCAGCGTGGGTGACGACCCGGACGACCTGCGCCGACGCCTCGTCTCCCGGCCCGGGATCGGTCCGTGGACGGCCGGCTACGTGGCACTGCGGGTGCTCGGCGACCCGGACGTGCTCATGGACGGCGACGTCGCCCTGCTCGCCGGGGCGCGCGCCATCGGCCTGGTCTCCGCGGCGGACCCCCGACCGCAGCAGTTCAAGGAGCTCGCCCGGCGCGGCGCGGCATGGGCGCCCTGGCGCTCGTACGCCGCCATGCATCTCTGGCGCTCCGCATGACCGGCCGGACCGATGCGGTACCGCGGGTCCGGCACCTCGAACGGAAGGTAGATCGATGGACGCGACAACCCTGACCACCCCCGACGGCCCGTTCAGCATCATCGTGTCGCCGGTCCCGGCGCCGGACGACGTCCCGGGACCGGACCCCGCGGCGGTGCTCGCCGCGGGCTGGACCGACGACCTGGACTCGCTCCTCGCCCTGGTGCACCCCACGCTGCGGCCCGTGGACGGCAGCCGCCCGGCGCCGTCGTCGGCCACGGACGGTGTGCTCGCCGAGGCCGCGGACGCCGTCCGCGCCTACTACGACGGCGACCACGGGGCGCCCGGGCGGGTTCCGGTGCGCCAGGCGAGCGGGCCGTTCCGGACGCACGCGTGGGACGTGCTGCGCGAGGTGAAGGCGGGTGAGCGCCTGACCTACAGCGAGTACGCGGCCCGTGCCGGGCGGCCCGCCGCGGTGCGCGCCGCCGCGGGAGCGTGCGCCATGAATGCCGCGGCCCTGTTCGTGCCGTGCCACCGCATCCTGCGCACGGACGGTTCGCTGGGCGGGTTCCGGTACGGCCTGCCGGTCAAGGAGGCCCTGCTGTCCCGCGAGTCGGCGGCCTAGGAAGGACGAGGCCCGGGCCACCACGTCCCGAACGACGTCGGAGCGTGGGGCCCAGGCCTCGTGGCGGGCGGAGCCGGAGGCTCAGCCCTTGACCGCGCCCGCCAGGAGCCCGCGCACGAAGTAGCGCTGCAGCGACAGGAACACGATCAGCGGGACGATCAGCGAGATGAACGCGCCCGCGGACAGCACGTGCCAGTCACCGCCGCGGGAGCCCGCGAGCTCGGCCACGCGCACGGTGAGCGGGAACGTCCGCAGGTTGCCCATGACCAGGGCGACCAGCAGGTCGTTCCACACCCAGAGGAACTGGAAGATGCCGAAGGCCGCGATCGCCGGGGTGAGCAGCGGCAGCACCACCCGGAAGAACACCTGCACGTGGCCGGCGCCGTCCATGCGGGCCGCCTCGACCAGCGAGCTCGGGATGTCCTTCATGAAGTTGTGCAGCAGGAAGATCGCCAGCGGCAGGGCGAAGATCGAGTGCGACAGCCAGATGGCCCAGAACGTGCCGTTGATGCCGATGTCCACGTAGGCCGTGAGCAGGGGCACCAGGGTGATCTGGATGGGCACGATCTGCAGCGCGAACACCGCGATGAACAGGAAGTCGCGCCCCTTGAAGTCCACCCAGGCGAACCCGTAGGCGGCCAGCAGCGCGACCGTGATCGGGATGAACACCGCCGGCAGCGTGACCACGAACGAGTTGACGAAGTAGGTGGCCAGGTCGGTCGAGCCGTCGAACAGCGCCGTCTCGTAGTTGCGCAGCGAGAAGACGCCCTCTCCCGCGAGGGCGTCGCCGAAGACCGTCCACCAGCCGCTCTGCCGCACGTCGAGCTCGGGCCGGAACGAGGTGACCAGCAGGCCGACCGTCGGCACGGTCCACAGGACCGCGATGACGATGGCGAGCGTGCTCGCCCACGGGCTCGACAGCGCCTTGCGCGCCTTGCGGGCGCGGTTGCCCATGCCCGACGCCGACCGGGGCACCTCCGTCGCGGGGGCGTCTGCCTTCACGGTGCTCATCGGACCTCCTCCGACAGGCGCTGCTGGCGCACGTTGTAGATGATCACCGGGATGACGATGACGAACAGGATCACGGCCAGCGCGGCGCTCAGTCCGGCGTCGCCCTGCCGGAACCGCTGGTTGTAGAACTCCAGGGCCACGATCGAGGTGCCGAAGTCGCCCGCCGTCATCGTGCGCACGATGTCGAAGGTCTTGAGCGTGGTCATCGCGATGGTGGTGAGCACCACGACCAGGGCGGGCCGGATGCTCGGGATCGTGATGCGCCAGAACATGCCGAACCCGGAGACGCCGTCGAGCCGCGCGGCCTCGACGATGTCGTCGGGGATCGCCTTGATCGACGCCGACAGCAGCGTCATGGCGAAGCCCGCCTGGATCCAGATGAACACCACCATGATGAGGAACGTGTTCAGGGGGCGGCCGATCAGGAACTGCTGGGGCTCACCGCCGAGCCACACGATGAACTGGTTGAGCAGACCCGTCTGGTCCACGCCGGCGGGCTTGTACTCGTAGACGAACTTCCAGATGATCGAGGCGCCCACCATCGAGATGGCCATCGGCAGGAACACGAGGCCCTTGGCGATGGACTCGAACCGGCTCTTGTCGACCAGGTAGGCGTACGCGAGACCGAAGAAGGTGGCCACCAGCGGCGCGACGAGCACCCACAGCGCGGTGTTGCCGAGCACCACGAGGAACTGTGGCTCGGTGAAGGCCCGCACGTAGTTGTCGAACCCCACGAACTCGGTGCTGTTGCGGTTCATGGCCGAGTTGATGATGGTCCGGATCGCCGGGTAGACCAGGCCGATCAGGAGCAGCAGCAGGGCCGCCCCCACGAAGCCGAAGCCGACGAACCAGCGGGCCGGGTTCCGTGGTCGGTCGACCACGAAGAGGATGATGCCCATGATCGCGACGAACAGCACGATCGCGATGAGCATCAGCAAGAACTTGTGCGTGGGATCGTCCCCCGCGTGCAACAGCCAATCCATGGCTCTCTCCTGTCGCTGTCCTGGTCCGGTCTCCCTTGACTGGGCCGGCCCCCAGCCTAGGACGGCGGAGGCGTGGGACTCGTGGTCCCACGCCTCCGCGCGTCATGCTCGAGGGCCGACCGTCAGTTCGACGGCCAGGAGTTCTCGATGGCGGTGGTGACTTCCTCGCTGCTCTGGTCGCTGGCGAACCACTCGATGATGCCGCTCCAGAACGTGTCCGTACCGACCGCGGCCGGCATCAGGTCGGACGCGTCGAACCGGGCCACCGTGGCCGGGTCGGCCAGGATCTCCGCGGAGAGCTTGTCGAAGTCCGTGGCCAGGAGCTCCGGGTCGAGACCCTTGTTGGCGCTCACCCAGCCGCCGGCCGGGGTGGCCGCCGCCTTGGCGTTGGCCCAGTCCGCGCTCGACAGGTAGGTCTGGAAGGCAACGACCTCGGGACGGTCGTCGAACGCGCCGATGAACTCGCCGGCCACCAGGGTCGGCTTCTCGTCCTCGGTCATGGCCGGCAGGTAGAAGGCGTAGACGTCGCCGTCGGGCGCCACCTCGGTGCCCTCGGGCCACTGCGTCGCGTAGAAGTTCGCGGCGCGGTGCATCCAGCAGTTGCCGTCCAGGATCGGGTAGCCCGCATCGGTCCAGGTCGCCGTGGCGATCGAGTCGACGCCGCCCAGGCCGCCGTTCACGTAGTCCGGGTTCTTGAGGATCTCGCCGGCGGCGTCCCACGCCTCGACGATCTGCGGGTCGTTGAAGGGGATCTCGTGGGTGTACCACTGGTCGTAGACGTCCGGGCCCGCGGTGCGGAGCACGGTGTCCTCGATCCAGTCGGTGCCCGGCCAGCCGGAGGCGTCACCGGACTCCACGCCCGCGCACCAGGGGCGCGTGGCGCCCTCGTTGTTCTCGGCGATGGTGGCGGTGAGCTCGAGCATCTCGTCCCAGGTGGTCGGCACCTCGTAGCCGGCCTCCTCGAACATGGAGGGCGAGTACCAGACGAACGACTTCACGTTGGAGCCCAGCGGCGCGGCGTAGAACGTGCCGTCGACCGTGCCATACTCCTTCCACTCCGGGGCCCAGCCCTCGTCGACGTTCGCCTCGACCTGCTCGGGGGCCGGCAGGACGGCGTCGTAGTCGCGCACCAGGGACTGGAGCAGACCCGGCTGCGGCAGGATGGCGATGTCCGGCGGGTTGCCCGCCTGGACACGCGTCGGGAGCTGCGCCTCCATCTCGCGCGACGCCTCGTACTCGACCGTCACGCCGGTGCACTTCTCGAACGGCTCGTAGGACTTCGTCTGGGTCTCGGCCTCGGGCTCGACGATCGTCGTGTAGACGGTGACCGTCTTGCCGTCGAGGTCTCCGAACTCGTCGAAGGCGCTGCAGTCGATCGCGTAGTCGGTCGCCTCGCCGCCGCCACCACCGTCACCGCCGCCGTCATCGGTGTCGGCACACGCCGACAGGATCAGGGCCAGGCTCGCGCCGGTCGCCGCGACGGCGATCGCCCGGCGCTTGGAAGCCTTCCGGATAGTCATCTCGTGCTCCTCCACTGCTTCGTGGGCTCAGAACCCTCTGACATGCGGGTACGGCCCGGCAGACTGCCAGGTTGCCCTTCGTCAACGCAACCGTGGTTTACGATCCAATGCAAGCCCATACAGCACCGGCTTGCATTACGAAACCGTTTCAATCACCCGGGCCGCTCAAGCCGGGTGAATCCCCTGGTCGGCTCGGTGCAACGAATCGGCTGACCGTCGGCGGCGGGACGTAGGCTTGTGCCCGCCAGGACCCTGGTGCACCGACGGAAGGACGGACATGATCGAGCTGAGGACGCCGCGCGAGATCGAGGAGATGCGCCCGGCGGGACGCTTCGTCGCGGACGTGCTCCTCGCCGTCCGGGAGGCCGCCGGCGTGGGTGTGAACCTGCTCGAGCTCGACGAGGTCGCGCACAAGATGATCCGCGACCGCGGCGCGGAGTCGTGCTACATCGACTACCACCCGTCCTTCGGCGCCATGCCGTTCGGCAAGACCCTGTGCACCTCCGTGAACGACGCCGTGCTGCACGGCCTCCCGTACGACTACGCGCTGCAGGACGGCGACCTGCTGTCGATCGACTTCGCCGCGTCCGTCAACGGCTGGGTGTCCGACTCCGCGCTGTCGTTCGTGGTGGGCACCCCGGCGCCGGGCCGCGCCGAGGCCGACGCCACGCTGATCCGCACCACGGAGGTCGCACTCGAGGCGGGCATCGCCGCCGCGCGCCCGGGCAGGAAGATCGGCGACATCTCCGCCGCCATCGCCGAGGTCGCGCACGCCGCCGGGTACTCGATCAACACCGACTTCGGCGGGCACGGCGTGGGCCGCACCATGCACGGCGACCCGCACGTGCCGAACAACGGGCGTGCGGGCCGCGGGTTCCCGCTCAAGCCGGGCCTGGTCATCGCCGTCGAACCGTGGTTCCTGGAGACCACCGACGAGATCTTCACCGACCCCGACGGCTGGACGCTGCGCTCGGTGGACGGCTCGCGCGGCGCGCACTCGGAGCACACGATCGCCATCACGGACGGCGACCCGATCGTGCTCACCGCCCGCTGACGGCGGGGCTGGTCAGAGGAGGGTCTTCAGGGCCTGGATCACGCCGTGCTGCGTGATGTCGCCGACGGTCTCGTCGGCGATCGCCTTGACCTCGTCCGGCGCGTGCCCCATGGCGACCGACCGGGCGGCCCAGCTCAGCATCTCGATGTCGTTCAGGCCGTCGCCCACGGCCAGCGTGTTGTGCGCCGGGACGCCGAGCACCGTACGGACGCTCTCCAGCGACGTCGCCTTGCTGAGCCGGCGCGGCGTCACGTCGATCCAGTCGGGCCCGGCGGGGGTGGCAGTCACGCCGTGCCGGCGCAGCGCGTCCAGCAGGTCCAGCACGTGCGGTCCGCGGAGGATCGCACGCGAGGCGGGCAGCTCGCCCAGCTCCTCGGTGGTGACCGCCCGCTGCGCCCCGTTGACCTCGTGCGGTGCGAAGGGCCGGTTCACGCGGTAGCCGACGCCGATCTCCTCGACGCCGATCTGCACGTCCGGGAACCGGCTGAGCGCCATCTGGGCCACCGGCCCGACGTCGAACGTCAGCACGTCCTCCAGCATGTAGCCGTTGGTGCAGGTGGCGCACAGCCGGGCGGTCACCGCACCGTTGGAGGCGACCACCCACCCGTCCGTGATGCCGAGCTCCCGGGCCACCGGCAGGATCCCCGTCAACGACCGTCCCGACGCGAGGACCACGTGGTGCTTGCGACTGCGGACGAGCCGCACCGCCAGCACCGTCGGCTCGGGCACCCGCTGCCCGGTGACCAACAGGGTCCCGTCGATGTCGAGGGCGACCAGATGAGGCGCGTCATTGCGCACTCGCATGGACACCGGTTGGTCGTCCAGGATCATCACGTACCCCCATGGCACCGTGAGCGCCGTCACCCTTCGACGGATCGCGCCCAAATGTACAGGCATCCGCCCGTGGTTCCATACCTTTGCACGAATAACTTTGACCTGCGTCGTGGACCCGCCGGTTTTTCTTGCCGCAGCCGAACCGTTATCTTCCCGGCCCGCCTCGAGCGGTCCTCAGCGCGGCCCCGGACCGTCGCTCAGAGCAGGGAGCGCAGCACCGCGACGGCGCCGTCGTCGTCGATCGAGCCCGTCACCTCGTCGGCCGCCGCCTTCACGGGATCGGTCGCGTGGCCCATGGCCACGCCGCGCCCCGCCCAGCGCAGCATGTCGATGTCGTTGTTGCCGTCGCCCACCGCGACCGTGTCCTGCGGCGCCACGCCGAGCGCCGCACGCACCATCTCCAGGCCCGACGCCTTGGTCACGCCCTGCGGCGCGACGTCCATCCACGCGGACCAGCCGACGGCGTAGGTGACGTCGTCGAACCCGAGACGTGCGGCGATCTCGTGGAACTCCGCGCTGGTCTCGCCCGGGCTGCGCACCACCACGCGGGTGACCTGCCCCGCCCACAGGTCCTCGAAGTCGACCACACGGTGCTCGCCGTCGAGCTCGCCCTCCGGGAAGAGCTCGGTCATCCGGAAGCCGATGCCGACGTCCTCGACCGCGTACCGCGCGTGGGGAAGCTCTTCCTTGAGCATGCGGAGCACCGGCTCCGGGTCGAAGGTCTCGACCCGTTCCAGCACGTAGCCCGTCTCGGCACGCGGGTCGAGGCGGGCCGTGACCGCGCCGTTCGACGCGACGATCCAGGACTCCTCGATCCCGAGCTTCGCGGCGACCGGCGTCATCGCGATGAGCGACCGGCCGGACGCCAGCACCACGTGGTGCCCGGCCGCCCGGACGGCGGCGACGGCGTCGCGCGCGGCGTCCGAGAGCACGTCGTCGTACGTGACGAGGGTGCCGTCGATGTCGAGGGCGATGAGCTTGGTTCCGGAGTCGCGAGCCACACCCGCACCCTACCGACCGACCTGTGAACACCGGCCGTCCGGAGCCGGGTGATCGGTGGAACGTCCGGTGATCGGCGGCGGGCGCCGCCGATCACCGCGCGCCGCGCGTCACTTCGCGGGCTCGAGGACCTCCAGGCCGCCCAGGTACGGACGCAGCCCCTCCGGGACGTGGACCGAGCCGTCGGCCTGCTGGTGGTTCTCGAGGATCGCCACGATCCAGCGGGTGGTGCCGAGCGTGCCGTTCAGCGTGGCGACGTTGCGGGTCGAGCCGTCCTCGGTGCGCTCGCGCACGCCCAGGCGGCGGGCCTGGAACGTGGTGCAGTTCGACGTCGAGGTGAGCTCCAGCCAGCGCTCCTGGGTGGGCAGCCAGGCCTCGCAGTCGAACTTGCGGGCCGCCGACGAGCCCAGGTCACCCGCCGCCGTGTCGATGACACGGTAGGGCAGCTCGACCTTGGCCATCATGGCCTCCTCCCAGCCCAGCAGGCGCTGGTGCTCGGCCTCGGCGTCCTCGGGGGCGCAGTAGCTGAACATCTCGACCTTGTGGAACTGGTGCACGCGGATGATCCCGCGCGTGTCACGGCCCGCCGAGCCGGCCTCGCGGCGGTAGCAGGCGCTCCACCCGGCGTAGCGCAGGGGGCCGTCCGCCAGGTCGACGATCTCGTCGCTGTGGTAGCCGGCCAGCGCCACCTCGGAGGTGCCGACCAGGTACAGGTCGTCCTTCTCCAGCCGGTAGATCTCGTCGGCGTGGGCGCCCAGGAAGCCGGTGCCCTGCATGGTCTCGGGCTTGACGAGGGTGGGCGTGATCATGGGCGTGAAGCCCTCCTGCACCGCCTGGTCCATCGCCATGTTCAGCAGCGCGAGCTCCAGCCGCGCGCCGATGCCGGTGAGGAAGTAGAACCGGGCGCCCGACACCTTCGCACCGCGCTTGGTGTCGATCGCACGCAGGCCCTCGCCCAGCTCGAGGTGGTCCTTGGGCTCGAAGCCCTCGGCCGCGAAGTCGCGCCGCGTACCCACCTGCTTGAGCTCGATGTAGTCCTCCTCGCCACCGGCGGGAGCGCCCTCGATCACGTTCGCGATCGCGTACAGCACGCGGTCGAGCTCCTGCTCCGCCTCCGCGGCGGCGGCCTGGTGGCTCTTGACGTCCTGCGCGAGCTGCTTGGTGTGCGCGAGCAGGGCCTGCTTCTCGTCCCCCTGGGCCTGCGCCACCTTCTTGCCCAGGGACTTCTGCTCCGCGCGCAGGTTCTCGAACTCCGCCAGGGAGGAGCGGCGACGGGCGTCGGCGTCCAGCGCCGCGTCCACGAGGTCGGGGTCGTCGCCGCGGGCCACCTGGCTCGCGCGGACGACGTCGGGGTTGTCGCGCAGAAGTCGGAGATCGATCACGGGTCGAGCCTATCGGGGCCGTGCCAGAGTTTTCGTGCGCAGCGCGACCATCGTGACCAGGGGCACGGCCGGGATGAGCGCGATCACCGCGATGCGCAGGCCGAAGTCGTTCACGAGCGAGCCCAGCACGGCCACCACCCACATCGCCACGAGCGCCGGCCGGAAGAACTCCCAGCGCTCCTGCGCACGCGTGTACCAGGCGGGCAGCCACCGCTCGCGCCAGGCCACGGGGCCGAACAGGGCCAGGCCGACCGCCACGAGCACCACGACCGTGACCCAGATCGCGGGCCCGCCGGTGATCGAGCCCAGCGCGTACATGGCCTTGCGCAGCACGGTGGACACGGCCTCGCCGGTGACCACCTGCTCGACGAACCGTCCGAGGTGCGAGCGGGAGTCGGGCGGCCGCAACCAGTCGAGGATGCCCACGACGGCGACGACGCCCACGCCCGCCGCCGCGACACCCGTGAACCGCCAGAACGTGAGCCGTAGCCCGGAGGCGGCCGTGGCGACCACCACGAAGGCCGGCACGAGCACGAGCCCGCCCCCGAGGTCGGCGCCCAGGTTGGGCAGCACGTCGACGGCCATGGCGATGACGCCCACGACCGACACGGCGAGCGTCGCCAGGACCCGGCGGCCCCGTGTGACCAGGAGCTGGGCCAGCGCGGCCGCGAGCGCGATCGCCGCCACGGCGTAGACCGAGAACGTGGGGTTGCCGAACCCGTAGAAGCGCGCGCCGAACGTCGGCGCGGAACCGAGCGGGGCCGCACGGTTCAGGGGCGTCCCGAACAGGGCGTCGATCGTGAGCGCCACGAACGTGATGCCCGCGACCACCGCGGGTGCCGCCCAGAGCGGACGGCGCGGCGCGAGCAGGCTCAGCCCCGTCACGGCAGCCGTCACCAGCACCGTGGCGCCCACGATCGCCAGCACGGGCAGGTCGAACCGCCACCAGCCGGTGAGGGACACCAGGAAGCCGCCGGCCGGGAGCGCGGTCAGCGCGGTGGCGCAGACCTCGGCAGCGCGCTGCCACCCGGACGGTACGTCCCCCAGCCCGCGCGCCCGGCGCCGGTACGGCACCCACCAGCACACCGCCGCGAGCGCGAGGCCCACCCAGAACGGCACGTCCACCAGCCAGATGTACGCGTCACGGCGCACGTGGTCCCGGGCGGTCATGTCCGCGAGCTCGTCGGCGGTGAGCCAGGCCGAGGCGGGCCGTTCCCCGGCGCGCACCAGCGGCGTCGGGTCGATCGCGGCGGGCCGGTCCACGCCGACGGCGTCGAGCACCGCGGCCGGGACGTCCATCAGCCGGGCCACGCCCTCCGTGCGGGTCGCCGTGCTGCCCAGGTAGCGGGGCAGGCCCTCGTTCGCCGCGGACGGGCGCATCATGGCGAGCCCCAGCTCCAGCGCGTGCTCCGGCACGGTCGCGACGTCGATGACCAGCACGGTCGTGTCCGCGGGAGCCGCGTCCAGGACGCGCCACACGGCGAGGTCGACGTCGGAGACGAGGTCAGCGCGCAGCGCCTCCACCTGGTCCCGGCCGTCGGGCTGCTTCTCCAGCTCGGCGCGCTCCGTGACGTCCAGCAGGGCGGACCCGGCGTCCACGAACGTGATCGGGCAGTCCCACGCGCCCGACCCCTCGGCCACCGCGGTGTCGAGGTCGAAGTACCGGCCGACGCTGCCGTCGCGCCCGGCGAGCGCCACCGCGGCGCCCGGGCCGACCGCCGTCGTGCACTCGTCCGCCAGGGCCTCGCCGAGGGTACCGGGGTGCGCGGCGTAGCCGGACCCGCGCTGCAGCTCGGTGAGGCGGTCCCACTGGTCGACGACCGCGGGGCTGTCGCCCCGCGCCGGCGTCACGGTGATGTCGTCGCAGATCCAGTGACGGTCGGCGTCGCGCTCGTCGGCGATCTCGGTGAGCCGGCCGGCCGAGAGGCTGAGCCAGCCGCTGTCCGGGCAGCGCGCCGCGCGGCCGTTGGGGAGCGTGAGGCCCGCGGCGTCGGCGCCGTCGGTGAGCATCCCGTACAGGGTCGGCGCGGGGGCCTGACCGGTGTCCGGGGACGGTTTCACGTCGGTCCAGCGCAGTCCCTCGGTGCCGATCACGACCAGGCTGCCGCCCGGCGGGACGATCGGCGCGGCCGTGGCGAGCGAGCCGGACTCCTCGCCGGCGGCGTCGGCCCCGGGCACCGGGAGCAGCGCGGCCGCGAACAGCAGGCTGAGCAGCAGCGCGCCGGACAGGCCCAGGACCGCCGACGGCACGCCACGCACGGGCGCGGCGGTGGCCGGCACCGCCGCACGACCGGGGGCCGGCGGAGCGGTCCCCGGCCCCGTCCGGGACGCGGACTGCGGCAGCCAGCCGCGCAGCAGGCGGACGCGGGCCACCAGCCCGGGCCGGGCCACGAGCAGGGCGACCAGAGCGAACGGCACGAGCAGGAACAGTCCCCGCGGGCGGTCACCCAGGAACGGCGCGGCGTCCACGCCCACCGTCACGAGCGCGACCACGGCCACCACGGCGACCGCCGCCGAGACCGGGCGCGCGGGCCGACGGCGGTCGCCGCCCCCGGCGGCCACGCCTCCGGTCCGACGCAGCACCGCCGCCGCGAGCCCGGCGGCGAGCACCAGGCCGGCCACGGCGTAGAGCACGAAGGCCACGTCGGAGAACCCGTAGAAGCGGTCGGCCGTCGCGAGGGACGGCCCCAGCAGGGACCTCTGCAGCAGCGTGAACCCGGTGATCCCGTCCACCGTGAACACCAGCCAGGTGACGCCCGCCGCCGCCAGGGCGTCGCGCCACGGCAGCGGGGGCAGCAGCCCCGCCAGGCCGCGCACGGTGAGCGCGACGACGACCGTGGCCACCGTCAGCGAGAGGGCCAGGCCGAACTCGGGCGCCGGCCACACCCACCACCGGCTGAGCGTCGCCAGGCTGGCCGCCGCCGGGGCCGAGACGGCGAGCAGCGCGGCACCGAGCGCGATGCGCCGGCGGTAGGGACCCGGCTCGCGGCGCGGCCGCCCCGTGCGACGGGGCAGGACCAGCACCAGCACCGCGGCCAGCAGGAACAGCACGATCGCGCCCGCGAAGGCCGGGACCTGCGCGGGGATCGTGTCGGCCAGCACGTTGATGTACTGGCGGTTCTCGACGGTCCGGGCGACCGTCGTGCGGCGGGGTTCACCCACCTCGATGGGCATGCCGTCGATCGTCTGCTGCTCGACGACGGGCGCCAGGCCGGGCTCCTCGGCCGCCGGGTCGGGGAGCGCGCCCCCGGCCTCGGCGGCGGTCGCCGTGAGGTCGGTGAGCTGGACGAACCCGGTGCTGCGCGAGGCGTCCGAGGTCAGCCACCGCACGCGGGGGACGTCCACCACCCAGTCGACCACGACCTGGAGGCCCTGCTGCGTGAGCGGGGTGTCGGCGATGCCCGTGACGAGCACGCGGGTGCCGGACGGCAGGCCGGTGCGCAGGGTGCTCAGCGTGTCGTCCAGGGCGTCGAGCGCCTCGGCCCGTTCCGGTCCCTCGGGCAGGCTCCCGGCGTCGATCACGGTCACCGGGCACTCGGCCAGGACCTCGCCCCAGGCGGGACCGGGTGCGGCGGCCTCGCCCTCCGCCTGCTCGGCGCCGGCCCGCGCCGTGCCCTCGACCAGGGCGTCGAGCGACGGGACGTACCGGTCCACCGTCCCGTTCTCCCGGGCCAGCATCACGGCCGCGCCGGGCCCGACGGCCGTCGAGCAGGCGTCGGCCTCGTCCAGCAGGCCACCGAGGAGGCCGGGGGCGGCGGCCTGCTCGGCGGCGTCGGCCTCGTCCTGCTCGTCCTCCGCGCGCTCCGGGAGCCCGGCCCAGCCGTCCACCGTCGCCGCGGCAGGCTCCCACCCGCCGGTACCCAGCGCCCGGGGCACCGGGGTGCACGACGTCGCCCCGCGCTCCTCGGGCGACCGCTCGTCCTGCTCGGCGTCCGGCGCGTCGGCGCGCTCGGCGCTGCCGGCCGAGACCGTGCGGCTGCCCGCGGACAGCGTCAGCCAGGCGTCGAGGGGACACGTCGCGGGCGCCGCGGTGCGGACGTTGATCGACGCGACGGAGCCGCCGCCGATCATGTGCCAGAGGTTGGGTGTGGTGTTGCGCGACACGTCGGTCCAGCGCAGGCCCGCGACACCGACCACCACCACGGGGGCGGCGGGCTCGGCCTGCTCGTCCGCCGCGAGGTCCGGCGCCGTCACGGAGACCGGCCCGGACACCGGCCCGGACACCGTCTCGGACGCGGGTGCGGCCCACGCCGCCGAACCGCCCGGTCCCAGCACGGCCGCCATGAGCATGACCAGGAGTACGGGCACGGTCAGGGCTCGCGCGGAACGGGGATTCACCCGCCCAGGGTAAATGGCGCGCGGCGTCACGGTGCGCGGACGAGCAGCGCGCCCGCCTGCACGTGCACGTCGATCTCGACGGCGCGCCCGAGCGGGTCGCCGTCCACCTGGGCCTCCTCGCCCGCCGGGACGCGGATGCGGGCGCGCCGGGCCTTGGTGTGGTCGATGCGGCCGAGCTTCTCCGGCAGCTCGCTGCGCACCCCCACCCCCTGCATGGCGATCTCCAGCGTGAGCTGGGCCCAGCCGAACACTCCGCCGCGGACGTCGACGGCCGCGACGTCGAGCACGCCGTCGTCGAGCACGGCGTCGGGCAGCAGGGTCACGCCGCCCGGGAGCATGCCGCAGTTGCCGACCATGATCGAGCGGGCGCGGGCCTCCACCGGTGCGCTGTCGTCGAGCTGCAGGGTGGCGCGCATGCGCCGGGCCTGCATGTGCGACAGTCCGGCCACGAAGTAGGCCACCCAGCCCACGCGCTTCTTCAGGCCGGCGTCGGCGCTGGCGACCATCGCCGCGTCGAAGCCCAGCCCGGCGATGACGAGGAAGATGTGCCGGCGCTCGGTGTCGGGCTCGTGGTCCGGCTGGTTGGGGTGGTCGCCGTTGCGGGGCTCGTCGGCGAACTCGGTCACGCGCAGCCAGCCGACGTCGATGGCCCGGGTGCGGCCGTGCACGATCATGTCGAGCGCCTCGTCCACACCCGTCAGCGGGAGCTCGAGGTTGCGTGCCAGGAGGTTGCCCGTGCCGACGGGGAGCACGCCCATCGGCGTGCCCGAGTCGACCATCGTCTCGGCGACGGCCCGCACGGTCCCGTCGCCGCCCGCCGCGACCACGATGTCGGCGCCGTCCGCCAGGGCGCGGCGGGCCGGACCCTGCCCCGGGTCGTCCACCGTGGTCTCGTACCAGAGCGGCTCGGCCAGGCCGTGGGCGTTGCAGTACGCGCGCACCTGGACCTGGAGGCCCGCGGCACCCTGCTTCGACGGGTTCACGACCACCGCGAGCCGGGGCGCCGCGTCCGCGCTCTGCGCCACCGCGCGGCGGGGACCGCGACGGCGCATCCGGGCCTGCTGCGTCCAGACCACGGCGGCCACGGAGAGCGCCAGCACCGCGATGGCGATCGCGACGATCCCGAGCCAGGCCTGCCACTCCATGGGCTCAGAGTACGGGGCTGTCCTGGGGGTCGATCAGCTGCGGACGTTCGAGCCCGCGTGCCGCACCGCGTCCACCGCGCCACGCATCTTGCGCGCGTTCACGGCCAGCAGGACGTCGCGGTACTGGGCGGCACGGTGGATCTGGCCCTTGAGGTCGTTCGCGGAGGCCCGGTGCTTGAGGTCGCACGGCACCTCGACGGCGACGTACCCCTTGCGCAGCAGGTCGATCGTCATGCCCGTCTCGACACCCCAGCCGCGCGCGAGCGGGGTGGCCGCCTCGAACGCCTCGCGGGTCAGGCAGCGCATGCCGGACAACGGCTGCGACGGGCTCCAGCCCGTCATCGCCTCGATCGCCCGTCGCGACGCGCCCACCACGACGCCACGGCCGCCGGCACCCGCCTGCTTGGGCAGCAGCGCGATCGCCAGATCCGCCACGCCCTCGCGGACGGGCCGGACGAGCGGTGCGGTGTTGACCGCGGTGTCGCCGAGGTCGCCGTCGATGAACATGAGGAGACGCGGCGGGCGCCCGTCGGCGTCACGCATCGCGACCACCGCCGCGCCCGTCTCCATCGCGGCGGCCTTGCCGCGGTTGTGGGAGTGGCGCACGACGACGGCGCCGGCGGCACGCGCGACGTGCTGCGTGTCGTCCTCGGAGCCGTCGTCGACCACCAGCACGAGGTCGACGTGCGGGATCGCACGCGCGGAGCGCACGGTAGCCGCAATGCGCTCGGCCTCGTCCTTGGCGGGGATGATCGCCGCCACCCGCTGGACGTTCTTGCCTGCCTGTGCATTGCCGGGACGCGTGGTCTTCGCGACCGGGAGAGCGTTCACACCTGTCCTGCCTGAAGCGTCGATTTGCCGTGGTGGGTGTTCGGATAGTCCTTTGCTTGGTGAGTGCAAAGGTTTACCCCTGGAATCCTACTCCCTTGGTCCGCTAGTTGCCGAAACCTGGACCGCTCGTGGCGATCCGCGGTGACTGCCGACGCGTTCCGAGCCGCTCGCGCACGACCGGCCGGGGTGTCCGGTCTAGCGCAGGGTGACCTGCCGGGAGACGATACCTGCTCTTGCGCGTCGCTCGTTCGCATCAAGCGGCTCCTTGGTGGAAAGTGCTTTCGCGAGCTTCTCGCCGAGCTCAGCCAGGGGCCCTTCGAGGTCCTCCGCCTGCGTGCCCTTCGGCAGCTCCCAGACCGGGACCACCAGCCCGGACGCACGAAACGCTCCCACGAACCTTCCACCCGCCAGCCCTGACTCGCGCTTTGCGTGCAGCCGGGAGATCGCGTCGATCACGTCGTCCTCTGGTTCGGGGCGCGCCCAGCGCAGGAACTCGCGGGTCATGCTGCACCAGTAGGCCGACTCGACCGACGCCACCTTCACCGTGGGGATCGCGCCGTCGGCGGCGTCCTCCAGGTTCTGCTTGAGCTCGGGCGTCACGTCGGCGCTCGGGTCGAGCCAGTAGTCGAACGACTCGTGCACCGTGACCTCGAACGGCACGCTCAGGTCCAGCACGTCCTGCAGGCGCGGGCCCTCGCCCGGCAGCGCACCCGACTCCACGGCGGTGCCCGGCTCGAGCTCGATCGCCTGCAGCAGCGCGGCGGCCAGGTCGCGGCTCACGTCGCCCGAACCCACGATGCCCTGCACGGCCAGCAGGATCGTGCCGTCCGCACGGTGCAGCGCCGTCCACGCACCCGGCAGGAGCGTCACGATCGTCACGTCGCGGGCGCCGTACTCAGCGGTGGTGCGGGCCGTCGCAGTGGCCGACGGGACGATCTCGCGCATCGCCACCCAGTCGGTCTCGCCGGGGAGGCCCTCGAAGGGCCGGAGCACGAAGTCGGTGGAGGGGTTCTTGGCCATGCGGCGAGTGTATCCGCGCACCTGGTCCCAGATCTGTCGGGCCGGTGATGTTTCCCGGGCAGGGCGATGATGAGGTCGTGGAACCCTGGCTCGCCGCCCACCTGCCCGTGCTCGACCTGGCGCTCGACGCGGTCCGGGCGGTGCAGCACGCGACCCGGCGCGCGGGTGGGAGCGGCGGGGCCGGCGCCGCCGGCGGACGAGCCGCCACCCGGGCGGTGCACGCCGAGCCCGACGCCCGGCGCGTCGCGGCCGCCTTCGCCTCCGACCGGTTGTTCGCGCTCGACGGCCGGCCCGTGGCGGGGTTCGCGGAGCTGTCCGGCTTCTTCCGGACGGCGGACGGCTGGGTGCGCACCCACGCCAACTACCCGCACCACCGGGCCCGGCTGACCGCCCTGGCCGGCCTGCCGGACGACGTCGGCCGGCCCGCGTTCGCGCAGCGCCTCGCCGAGCTCTCGGCGCACGACCTGGAGGACGGCGCCGCCGCGGCCGGCGCGATCGTGGCGCGCGTGCGCACCGAGCAGGAGTGGCGGGAGTCGGAGCCGGGGCGCGCCGCGGCGGCCGGCCCGCTGGTGCGGGTCACGCCCGCGAGCGGCCCGGGTGACGCGACCCGATCCCTCGCGCGGCACGCGCGGGCCGGCGGGTCACCGGCGGACCGGAGCGGGGCGGCGTCCGCGGCCGGCGGGACGGCCGCCGGCGGGATCGGGGGCGGCGGGAAGGGCGGTGGGGTGACGGGCGGCGGCGCGGCACCCCTGAGCGGCGTCCGCGTGCTCGACCTGACCCGGGTGATCGCCGGCCCGGTCGCGACCCGCACGCTCGCGCTGCTCGGCGCCGACGTGCTGCGCGTGGACCCACCCGACCCCGCGGAGATCCCGTGGCAGCACCTCGACACCGGGCAGGGCAAGCGCAGCACGGTGCTGGACCTGCGCGACGGGGCCGACCTCCGCACCGCACAGGAGCTGCTCGACGCCGCCGACGTGCTGGTGACCGGCTACCGCCCCGGTGCCGTGGAGGCGCTCGGGCTCCGGGTACCGCCCGGCGTCGTGACGGGGCGCGTCTCCGCGTGGGGCGACACCGGGCCGTGGGCAGGCCGGCGCGGCTTCGACTCGATCGTGCAGGCGGCGAGCGGCATCGCCTTGCTGGAGGGGCACGACGGCGTACCCGGGGCGCTGCCCGCCCAGGCGCTCGACCACGCCTCGGGGTACCTGCTCGCGGCGGGGATCGTCGATGCGCTCACGCTCCGGGACGGCGGGGGCGACGGGGCTCCCGACGGCGGAGGCGGCCCCGGCCGCAGGGCTCCGGACGGCGGCGACCCCAGCCGCGGGCGCTCGGGCGACGGGGCTGCGGGCCGCACGGCCGGCGACGGCCTCAGCCGGGACGTGTCGGTCTCGCTCGCGCGCACCGCGACCTGGCTGCTGGACCTGCCGGGCCGGGACCCGCTGCACCCACCCGCAGCGACACCGGACGGCCCGACCGTGACCCACACCGGCGTGACCACCGCATGCCCGGCACTCCCGGGCTATGCCGACTACCCGCACCCGGCCCACGCCTGGTCCACGGACCCGCCCACCTGGCCCAGCTGACCCTTCTCCGTCAGAAGGCTCACCTGCTGAGGTCCGTTCAGGCGCGGGAGCGGCCGCGACGGGCCAGCACGAGGGCGCCGGCGCCGCCCACCACGAGCGCTCCGGCAGCCGCCGTCAGGGTGGCGGCCTCGGCGCCGGTCAGGGCGAGCTTGATCGGGGCGTCGAGGGTGGCCTCGGCGAGCGCGGACGCGTCCTGCTCGATGCCCTCGGCGCGCTCCGGCACGTACGAGGTGAGCTCGGCCCCGGCGGTGTCGGCCGACGTCGGGCCCTCCCACTGCTGACCAGGAGCCTGGACGGCCACCGGCTCGGACGTGGCCATCGCCGTGGGCACCGCATCCGTCGTGGCGGTCTGCGTGACCGTCCGGGTCTGGGTCTGCTCTTTGACGACCGGGGCGGTGGCGGGCACGCTCTGCACCGGCTTGACGACCTCGGGCTCGGGCTTCGGGGCGGGCGCCGGGGCGGCCTCCTCGGCTGCCTCGACGTACTCCCGGACCGCCTCGCGCACCCGCTCGCGGTCCTGCTCGTCCCAGCCGCCCTGCTTCCAGCCGTCCTGCTGACCGTCCTGCTGGGTCTGGCTGCCCTGCTCCCAGCCCGCCTGCTGGGTCTGGTCGGCGTCCCGGCCGCAGTTGCCCTGGGAGCCGTACCGCGGCACGTCGTAGTTCGGCTCGGTGTAGCTGGCGGGCTCGTACGAGCGCGGGGCCTCGTGGGACTGGCGGCCGCGGTCGTACCCGGAGTGACCGTCGTAGCCCGACGAGTGGCCGTCGTAGCCGCCGTGACCGTGGTGGCCGCCCCCGTCGTGCGCCATCGCCGGGCTGGCGACGGCCGTCGCGGCGGTGGCGAGCGCGATCGTCGCCACGACACGGGTGGCCGTGGACTTGGCGGCGGACGAAGGCTTGACGGCGGCGTGCTTCATGAGAGCTGCTCCAGCTGGTCGGCTACAACGGCCCGGATCCCGGGGGCCGCGACGACGCTACCCGATCTCTCTTCGGCGAAAAAGGGGCACTTACGAAAAAGCCGATGTAACGGTAACGATTGGATAACAACGGCGTTATCGATGGAACCTCCTCAAAGCGCCGAAAAACGCAAACAGGGTGGAGTGCCGATGGCACTCCACCCCGTTGCGTCAAGTCCGAAGAGGCTGGGGTCCTCTTGGGTTTCAGGTCAGGAAAGGCCGCCCAGCAGCCCGCCCGTCAGACCGCTCACGGCACCGCCGGTCAGGCCGTCCACGGTGTCCGTGACGCCACCGACGGTGTCGGTCACGGCGCCACCGGCGACACCCTTGACGGTGCTGCCCACGGTGTCCACGACAGGCTTGGCCACGCCGTCCACGACGACGTCCTTCACGACGGGCTTGGCGACACCCTCGACGACGACGTCCTCGACCAGCGGCTTCGCGACGCTGTCCACGACGGTGTCCTTGACGACCGGCTTCACGACGTTGTCGACCACGCCGTCCTTGACCACGCCACCGACGACGCCGTCGAGCACGACGTCCCCGACGACCGGCTTGGCGACGTGGTTCACGACGCCCGGCACGACGTCGCCGGTCACGGTGCCCACGGCACCCGGCACGACGGAGCCCGTCGCGGTGCCCACGGTCGAGGTGACGCCCGGCAGGACGCTGCCCTGCACGGAGCCCACGGCGCCCGGCACGACCTCGGTCACGGCCGGCTTCACGACGCCGTCCACGGCGACGTCGCCCACGACCGTCTCCACCGCGCCGGCGGCCGGCGTGGTGACCTTGGCGACCACGCCGGGCACGCTCGCGACGACGCCCGGGACGTTCGACACGACGCTGTTGACGACGCCACCCACGCCACCGAGCACGCCCGGCAGGTTGGCGGTGAGGCCGGCGACCGGAGCGGTCACGCCGCCCAGGACGTTCGGCAGGTTGCGGATCACGTCGGCCACGGTGGCCGGGACGCCGTCGACCACCTCGGTCGCGGTGCCCGCCACGCCGGCCACGGTGCCCGTGGCACCGGTCACGACGTCGCCCGAGGCCACGCCGCCGACGACGCCGGAGACAGCGCCCGTCGCGGTGTTGAGGGCGCCACCGGCCACGCCGTTCACGACGCCGCCCTGCAGCACGCCGCCGGCCACGCCGTTCACGACGCCGGTGGCCGTGCCCACGGCGCCGGTGGCGGTGCCCACGACGCCGCCGCCGAGCACGGTCTGCAGCGCCGACTGGGCGGTGCCGGTCACGCCGGCGGCGGTACCCGTCACGCCGGACAGGGCGGAGCCGCTGGTGACGCCGCGCACGACGTCGGAGACGACCTGCGGGGCCGCACCCTGGACGGCGCCGGACACGAACTGCGCCGGCTTGTAGTTCGGGGCGAGCGCCGTGGTGGGCGCGATGGAGGCGGGGAGCTGCTTGGTCACGGCGTCCGCCGCGGGGACGGCAGCCGTGAGCTCGCTGAGGTCGACCGAGGTCGACGAGAGGGCCGGCAGGCCCTGCGTGAGGCCCTCGGCCGTGGTACCGAGGTCACCAAGGGAGTCCAGCGGCGAGGCCTCGGCGGCCATGGCCGGGGCGGCCATGCTCGTGGCCGCGGTTGCGATGGCGACGGTCGCGATGGTCCGCGCGCCCGCCGATGCGGTCTTCTTCTTGGGTGCTGCGTGCTTCAAAAGGTGCTCCAGCATCTCGTTGCGCATAAGCGCTTCGGTCCTTGAGCCACCGAACTTAGTCTTCACCCCCGGGTGAATAAAATCACCCTCATCACGATTCGATAACGATGGGTTGATTGGACCGCTAGAACCGGTCCGCCCGGCTTGTTCCTTAGCGTGACGCTAAGGCGTTATCGGCGTGGGGCCGATCCGGCGTCTCGCCGTACGGACGCCTCCACCGTCAGGGCCTCGGCACCCTGCACCAGCGCGGCCTCCGCGGCCCGCGCCTCGGCGGTCGCCCGGGCACGGACCTCGACGATCCTGTCGTGCAGCTCGGAGTGCACCCGCTTGCGCACGTCACGGGCGATGGCATCGACGTCCGAGTCGTGCGGGGCCGGCTCGCCGCGTGCGGCCAGCTCGTCGGCGAGGCGCGCGACGGCGTCGGCCACCTCGGCCCGGACCCGGACCTCCGCCTCGTCGAACAGCGCGACCACCGCGGCGTCGGCCTCCCGGCCCAGGCGGGTCTCCTCGAAGCGCTGGGCGGCGGCGTCCACGATGCCCTGCGCCTGGGCGACGACGTCGCGGGCCACCGCGGGCGCGTGCGCCTTGAGCGTGGCGAGGTCGTAGAGCAGCACGCCCTCCACATCGGCGACACCCGGGTCGACGTCGCGGTGCAGCGCCAGGTCGAGGATCACCAGCGGACGGGGCTCCGGCTCGTCGCCCGCGCGGTCGGCGGCACGCTCACGCGCCCGGACCAGGCCTGCGGCGTCCAGCACGTGGCCGAGGCTCGCCTCGGGGCCCACGTCGGTCGTCAGGTGCGGGAGCACGCCCGGGGCACCGAAGTTGCCGGACACCACGGCGGCGAGGTGCTCGTCGTGCCCGTCGGCCTGCTGCGGGTCGGCCTGCTCCGCCCGGGCCGCGAGCGCGCGCCCCCGGGCGCCGCTGCAGCTGACCACCAGGTCGGCGTCGGCGAGCGCCTCGACGAGGGAGTCCACGGGCTGCACGTCGTGGGACGCGGCGAAGGCCGCGGCGCGGCCGGACTGGGAGTAGACCCGGATGTCGTCGCAGCCGCGCGCCCGCAGGGCCGCCACGGAGGCGCCGGCGTACGAGCCCGTGCCGATGAGCACCGCACGGGTACCGTCCCACGGCGGCAGCTCCCGCTCGGCGAGGTCCAGGGCGAGGGCCACGACGGACCGGCCGGCCGCGCCGAGCTCGGTGTCGGTGCCGACCCGCTTCGAGGTGCGGGACGCCGTCTGGAAGAGCAGCTCCAGGGTCTTCGAGGTGGTCTCCTGCTCGCGGGCCTCCGCGAGCGCCCGCTTGACCTGGCCGGCGATCTCACGCTCGCCCACGACCATCGCGTCCAGGCCCGACGCCACGGCGAACAGGTGCTCGGTGACCTCCGGCCCGGTGCGGACGGTGAAGCTGCGCGCGGCGACCTCCCCCGTGACGCCGGAGGCGTGCGCCACCAGTTCGGCCACGTGCCGGGTCGCGTGCCGCACGCTGTCGCCGCTGAGCGGCGCGTCGACGTCGAGGTAGAGCTCGAAGCGGTTGCACGTGGAGATCACGACGGCGCCCGCGACGGGGCCGCACGTACCCACGACGACACGACCCACTGACGACGAACCCGTGGACAGGCGCTCCAGCGCGTCGAGGTCGAGCTCGCGGTGGCTGGCGGTGAGGGAGAG
The DNA here is from genome assembly GCF_049532985.1 of Promicromonospora sp. MS192. Classification (GTDB taxonomy): domain Bacteria; phylum Actinomycetota; class Actinomycetes; order Actinomycetales; family Cellulomonadaceae; genus Promicromonospora. The sequence continues at coordinate 4,674,201 of NZ_CP186693.1, forward strand.
GAGAACCACAGTGCTCCAACTTTATGCACCCTGGCCCGGCAGGGCAGAATCGTGAAGCGTGAAGTCCACCACCCTCGCGCCCGCCCACCCGCTCACCGACGGGCGGACCTCTGCCGCACCCCTGGTGCAGGCCCTGCGGGGTGAACGCCCGGGCCGGACGCCCGTCTGGTTCATGCGGCAGGCCGGCCGCTCCCTGCCCGAGTACCGCGAGGTGCGCCAGGGCACGGGCATGCTGGAGGCCTGCCTGCGCCCGGACCTGGCCGCCGAGATCACGCTGCAGCCGGTACGCCGGCACGGGGTGGACGCCGCGGTGTTCTTCTCGGACATCGTGGTGCCGCTCAAGCTCGCCGGCGTGGGCGTGGACATCGCGCCGGGGGTGGGACCCGTGATGGACCAGCCCTACCGCACGGCCGACGACGTCGCCCGCCTCACCTCCCGCGGCCTGGACGACGCCGCGCTGGAGCCGATCCGCGAGGCCGTGGCGCTGACCGTGGCGGAGCTGGGGTCCACGCCGCTGCTCGGGTTCGGCGGCGCGCCGTTCACGCTGGCGGCCTATCTCGTGGAGGGCCGCCCGTCGCGCGACCACCTCGCGGCGCGGACCCTGATGCACGCCGACCCCGAGACCTGGGACGCGCTCGTGGCCTGGACCGCCGACCTCACCGGGGCGTTCCTCCGGGCCCAGGTCGAGGCGGGTGCGAGCGCCGTACAGCTCTTCGACTCGTGGGCCGGGTCGCTGTCCCTGGCGGACTACACGGCGCGGGTCGCGCCGTCGTCGGCCCGGGCGCTGGCGTTCGTCGCGGACAGCGGCGTGCCGGCCATCCACTTCGGCACGGGCACCGGGCACCTGCTGCCGGCCCTGCGGGACGTGCTGGTCACCGCGGGCGTGCCGGACCACGCCGTGGGGATCGACTACCGGACCCCGCTCGACGAGGCCGCGGCGCTGCTGCCGGGCGTGCCGCTGCAGGGCAACATCGACCCGGCGCTGCTGGGCGCCCCGTGGGACGTGCTGGAGGCGCACGTCCGCGACGTCGTCTCGCGCGGGCTCAAGGCGCCCGGGCACGTGGTCAACCTGGGGCACGGCGTGCCGCCGGACACCGACCCGACGGTGCTGACCCGCGTGGTCGAGCTGGTCCACTCGTTGTGACCTCCTCCGGCACGACGACGCCCTCGGGCGCTCCGGACGCCGGGCGTGCTGCTGAAGCCGGGACTGGTGCCGGGGCCGGGACCGGGGCCGGGCCTGGTGCCGGGGCCAGGTCTGCTGCCGAGGTTGCCGACGCCGTCGTGGTCGGGGCCGGGATCGGCGGGCTGGTCGCCGCGCACACGCTCGCAGAGCGCGGGCTGCGTGTCGTCGTGCTGGAGGCCGCCGACCGGGCGGGCGGACCGATCCGCGGCGGGTCGTTCCGGTCGCTGCCCGGCGTGCCCCTGGACCTCGGGGCGGAGTCCTTCGCCGTGCGGGGCGGGGTCGTGGAGCGGCTCGTCGCCGAGCTCGGGCTGACCGTCGAGGCGCCCGCCGGCCTCTCCGCCTGGGGGTACGCGGCCGAGCGGGCGTTCCCGCTGCCGGCGGGCGGTGTCCTGGGCATCCCCGCACGGCCGTGGGCCGCCGACGTGCGCCGCGCGATCGGCTGGCCCGGCGTGCTGCGGGCCTCGCTCGACCGGGTGCTGCCCGCGCGGATGGTGGACCCGACCGACCTCGGCACCCTGACCCGGTCGCGGCTCGGCGCGCGGGTCGCCGACCGGCTGGTCACGCCGGTCGCGGCCGGCGTGCACTCGGCACCGCTCGACCGGCTCGACGTCGCCGCCGTCGCCCCCGGGCTGCTGGACGCGTACGCACGTACCGGGTCGCTGTCCCGTGCCGTGGCGGCGCTACGGGCCGCGGCGCCGCCCGGGTCCGCGGTGCGGGGGATCGACGGAGGGGTGCACGCCCTGGTGAGCACCCTCGTGGACCGGCTGGACGTGCGGTTCGGGGCGCGGGTGGACGGCGTGGAACGGTTGGGCGGCGCCGAGCGCCTGGACGCCGCGGATGCCGCCGGTGGCACCGAGCAGCCGGCCGGCCCCGCCTGGCTGGTGCGCACGGCGAACGGCACCCTGCTGCGCACGCCCCGTCTGGTGCTGGCGACCCGCACCGACTTCGGTCCCCTGCCGAGCGCCAACGCCGAGATCGGTCCTTTGCACCGAGATCGGTCCGCGGATGGACCGATCTCGGTGCAAGGGACCGACGTCGCGGCACGGGCGCTGGTGCCCCCCGCGAGCCCCGAGCGTGGGGCCGACATCTGGCTGGTCACGCTGCTCCTCGACGCGCCCGAGCTCGACGCGGCGCCGCGGGGGTCGGGGATGCTCGTGGCCCCGGGCACCGCGCCGGGCGCCGTCCGGGCCAAGGCGCTGACCCATGCGACGGCGAAGTGGCCGTGGCTCGCACGCCGGGTGCGGGACGTCGTCGGACCGGGGGTGCACGTGGTGCGCCTCAGCTACGGGCGCATGGGCGAGCCGACGCCGGAACCCACCACCCAGGAGGCCGCCCGTGATGCGTCGGCGCTGCTGGGCGTGGACCTGACCGGGCGCGTGCGGGACAGCCTGCACCAGCGCTGGGACGGCGCACTGCCCCCGCCGACGCCGGCCTACCGGGCCGCGGTCCAGGAGTTCGAGACGGCGGTACGGGCCGAGCCGGGCCTCGACGTCACGGGCGGCTGGATCGCGGGCACGGGGCTGGCAGCGATCGTCGGGCATGCGCGGCGCACGGCCGAACGGCTCCGGGCCCAGGTTGCCGGCTGAGCCGGGCACCGGCTCGCGCGGTCGGCGCAGGCGTCTCCGGCCCGCCCCGGACCAGGGTTCTGACACGGTGTTCTGACAGTTCGCCAGCAAGGATGTGAGATCGGCCCGTCCGGGCGCCCCGGTTTCCTCCGGGCGGGGGTTCGGGTGGAGACTGGGTTGGTGACCCCGACCCCCCTCTCCGTCAGCACCCCCGGAAGCACCCCGGGCGATCTCGCGCCGATCCGCCTCGGTACCCGCGCGAGCGCCCTCGCCACCACCCAGAGCGGTCTGGTGGCCCGGCGCCTGGAGGAGCTGACCGGCCGGCCGGTCGAGCTGGTGCACATCCGGACCGAGGGCGACGTGAAGACCGGGAGCCTCGCGAGCCTGGGCGGCACAGGCGTCTTCGTGACCGCGCTGCGCGAGGCGCTGCTCGACGGGCGCTGCGACGTCGCCGTCCACTCGCTCAAGGACCTGCCGACGACGCCCGCGGACGGCCTCACCTTCGTGACGCCCGAGCGTGAGGACCCGCGCGACGCCCTGTGCGCACGCGACGGCCTGACGCTCGCCACGCTTCCCCACGGCGGGCGCGTGGGCACCGGCTCGCCGCGGCGAGCCGCGCAGATCCGCGCCGCCCGCCCGGACCTCGACGTCGTGGACATCCGCGGCAACGTCGGCACCCGGCTCAACCGGGCACTCGGCCCCGACGCCGACCTCGACGCCGTCGTCCTCGCCTACGCAGGCCTGTCGCGTCTGGACCGCACGGACGTCATCAGCGAGATCCTGGACGTCGACGTCGTCGCGCCGGCACCCGGGCAGGGTGCGCTCGCCGTGGAGGTGCGGACCGCGGACATCGCGTCTGAGCCCGGTACCCCGCCCCGCGCGCCCGACCTCGCCGAGGCGATCCACCTGCTCGACCACCGCCCCACCCGCCTCGCCGTGCTCGCCGAGCGCGCCGTCCTGGCCCGGCTCGAGGCCGGCTGCGCCGCCCCGGTCGGTGCGCACGCCACGGTGTCCGGCACGGCGCTCGGGCTGCGGGCCGTCGTGGCCGCGGTGGACGGCTCCGAGCAGATGTCGCGCACCGCGGAGACCCGGCTCTCCCTGGACGTCGCCCCCGAGACCATCGACGCCGCCGCCCGTGCCCTCGGCGTGGCCGTCGCCGAGCACCTGCTGGCCGACGGCGCAGAGCGGCTCGCACCGCTGAGCGCGTCGGTGCCGGAGAAGGCGTGACCGAGCGGGTCCCCCCGTCGGCCGCGCGGCCCACCGTGCTGGTCGCCCGGTCCCCGGAACGCTCCGTCGCGCTGCTCGCGCTGCTGCGGGAGCGCGGGCTCGACGCGATCGCCGCTCCGGTGATCGAGCGGGCCGCCGTCGAGGAGCCGACCGAGCTCGACGCCGCGCGCAGCCTCGTCGCCGCGGGCGGCTACGCCTGGGTCGCGATCACCAGCGTGAACGCCGTGGACGCCCTGCTCGGCCCGGCCGAGTCCGCGGACACCCCGGCCCTGCCGGGAGGCAACACCCCCGCACGGGACTCGGTTGCGCAGGGTAGACAACGTCTACTCTCCGCAACCCACCTGGGCGCAGGTGACCTTCTCCGAGGCGACACGCCGGCCGACACGCCGAGCCCTGCACCGAGCCACACCTCGGCCGGCACCCCGTGGACCCGACCGGTCCGGTGGGCCGCCGTCGGGCCGGCGACGCGCCAGGCGCTGGAGGCGCGTGGTATCACCGTCGACCTCGTGCCCGGGACCGCGACCGGTGCCGGTCTCGCCGACGCCTTCCCGGCCGTACCCGCCGAGAACGCACCCGCCGAGAACGCCCCCGCCAGGCGGGTCCTGCTGCCGCTCGGCGATCTCGCGTCCGGCACGCTGCGCGCCGGCCTCGTCGCCAAGGGCTGGACCGTCGACGTCGTGACCGCGTACCGCACCGTCGCCCACGAGCTGCCGCCGGAGCTGCACCGGCGGTACGACGCCGTCGTGGTCGCCTCCGGCTCGGCCGCCCGCCAGGTCGCCGCCCAGCTCGGCCCGCAGCGGGTGGTCGCGATCGGGGAGCCGTCGGCCCGCGCAGCGGGCGCCGTCGGGCACACCGTGCTCGCCGTCGCCGCGGAGCCGACGGACGCGGCCCTGGCCGACGCCGTCACCGAAGCACTTGTCAGCATCTGATGCACCAGACAGAAAGAAGGACACCGTGAGCACCACCGGGATCGTGTACCGGCCGCGTCGTCTGCGCGCCACGCCGGGCATGCGCCGCCTCGTGGCCGAGACCCGCCTGCACCCCGCCGACCTGGTGCTGCCGCTCTTCGTCAAGGAGGGCCTGACCGAACCCGCACCGCTGACCAGCATGCCGGGCCAGGTGCAGCACACCGAGGAGTCCCTGGTCGAGGCCGTGCGCGCCGCACGCGACGCGGGGCTGGGCGGCGTCATGCTGTTCGGCATCCCGGCCGTCAAGGACGGGAACGGCTCGCAGGCCGACGCGCCCGACGGCATCCTGCAGCGGGCACTGCGGGCCGCCCGTGCCGCGCTGGACGAGGGGCTGGCCCCGGGCGCAGCCACGCCGGTGCTCATGGCCGACACCTGCCTCGACGAGTTCACCGACCACGGGCACTGCGGCGTGCTGACGTCCACAGGGGCTGTGGACAACGACGCGACGCTGATCCGCTACGCCTCGATGGCCGTGGCCCAGGCGAAGGCCGGGGCGGACGTCATCTCGCCGTCGGGCATGATGGACGGCCAGGTCGCGATGATCCGGGACGCGCTGGACGACGCGGGCTTCGCCGACACGAGCATCCTGGCATACAGCGCCAAGTACGCGAGCGCCTACTACGGGCCGTTCCGCGAGGCCGTGGACTCGGAGCTCACGGGCGACCGCAAGACGTACCAGATGGACTCCGCGAACGCCCGCGAGGGCCTGCGCGAGGCCGACCTGGACCTCGCCGAGGGCGCCGACCTGGTCATGGTGAAGCCGGCCGGGTCGTACCTGGACGTGCTGCGCGCCGTCGCGGACCGGAGCGACGTGCCCGTGGCCGCGTACCAGGTGTCGGGCGAGTACGCGATGATCGAGGCGGCCGGGGCGAACGGCTGGATCGACCGTGACCGTGCCGTCCTGGAGTCGGTCACGAGCATCAAGCGCGCCGGCGCGGACGTGATCCTCACGTACTGGGCCCTGGAGATCGCGGAGTGGATCAAGTGACCGAGCAGAACCGAGACACCGTCGAGGCGCAGGGGCTGCGCCGCACGCCAGAGGCCAACCACGCGGCGTTCCTGCGCGCGCAGGGCGCGATCCCGGGCGGTGTCAACTCACCGGTCCGGGCCTACGGCAGCGTGGGCGGAGACCCGCGGTTCCTGACGTCGGCCCGGGGGCCGTACGTCACGGACGTCGCGGGGCGCGAGTACGTGGACCTGGTGGGCTCGTGGGGTCCGGCGCTGCTGGGCCACGCGCACCCCGACGTCGTCGGCGCGGTGCAGGACGCCGCCGCGCGCGGGCTGTCGTTCGGCGCCCCGACCGTGGCCGAGGTCGAGCTCGCCGAGGAGGTGCGCCGCCGGGTGCCTGCCGCCGAGCGCGTGCGCCTCGTGTCGACGGGCACCGAGGCGACGATGACGGCGATCCGCCTGGCCCGCGGCGTCACCGGCCGGCCGCTGGTCGTCAAGTTCGCGGGCTGCTACCACGGGCACATGGACGCGCTGCTGGCCGAGGCCGGGTCCGGCGTCGCGACGCTCGCCCTGCCGGGCTCCGCGGGTGTCACCGAGGCGACCGCTGCCGAGACGCTGGTGCTCCCCTACAACGACCTGGCGGCCGTCGAGGCGGCGTTCGCGCAGCGCGGCTCGGAGATCGCCGCGGTCATCACCGAGGCGTCGCCCGCGAACATGGGCGTGGTGCCGCCGGCCGAGGGCTTCAACGAGGGCCTGCGCCGCATCACGTCGGCGCACGGGGCGCTGTTCGTCATGGACGAGGTGCTCACCGGCTTCCGCGTGGGTCCCGCCGGCTGGTGGGGCGTGGAGAACGACGCGCTGCGCGCGCAGGGCGGCGCGGGCTACACCCCCGACCTGTTCACGTTCGGCAAGGTCATCGGCGGCGGCATGCCGGTCGCCGCGCTGGGCGGTGCGGCGTCGGTCATGGACCACCTGGCCCCGCTGGGACCCGTCTACCAGGCGGGCACGCTGTCCGGGAACCCCGTGGCCGTGGCGGCAGGCCTGACCACCCTGCGCCTGGCCGACGACGCCGTGTACGCCCGGGTGGACGAGGTCTCACGGGTGCTGTCGGACGCCGTGGGCGAGGCGCTGTCCGCCGCGGGCGTCGAGCACCGCGTGCAGCGCGCGGGCTCGCTGTTCTCGGTGTTCTTCGGCCCGCTGGCCGCGGCGTCGGGCGTCCGGGACTACGCGCAGGCCCAGGCGGCCGAGACCTACCGGTACACGCCGTTCTTCCACGCCATGCTGGACGCCGGGATCAACCTGCCGCCGTCGGTCTTCGAGGCCTGGTTCGTCTCGGCCGCCCACGACGACGCCGCGGTGACCCGCATCCTGGACGCCCTCCCGGCCGCCGCCCGCGCGGCCGCCGCCGCGCGGTAGCACCGGACCGTTCGCTCCGGCCGGTCGGTGGGGAGTTCTCCCCACCGACCGGCGCCCGCGCGTCTGTCACGCTCTGCTCGCCTCGTGCACGGTGCGCGTGGTTCGAGACAGAGGGATTGAGCATGGTCTTCTTCGGCTGGGGCAGCAAGAGCAAGACGGCACCGCTCGACGCGGGGCGAGCCCTGGTGCTGCGGTACTCCTACTTCCACCTGTTCTGGCTGCTCCGGGTCTCCTGGGGCCTGCGGTACAGCCTGGCCACGGCCACCGAGGCGGGCTGGGCCGTGCGACCCCTGTCGGACGAGGAGGCCATGCAGCTCGACGCGCCCGGCAGGCTCTCGCTCAACCTGTGGTGGCGGTGGGGGCTGGTCCTCTGGGCCGCGGTGGCCGTCGTCGGCATCGTCATCGGCAACCTGACCCGCTGACCGGAGCGCGACCCGGCGACCGAGGTCACGGCCACCCACTTGACGCACTACCCCCGAGGGGTATGTCATTGTGGGATGACCGAGGCGACGGAGACCACCGAGGCGACCGAGGCCGCCGTCGGACAGGCTGATGGCCACCACCACCACCACGACCACGACGGGCCGCACGGCTACGCCTCCGACAAACCGGGGTATCTCAAGCGGATGCGCCGGATCGAGGGGCAGGTACGCGGCATCGCGCGCATGATCGACGAGGACGAGTACTGCATCGACGTGCTCACCCAGGTCAGCGCCGTCACCAAGGCACTGCAGGCGGTGAGCCTCGCCCTCGTGGAGGATCACCTGGGGCACTGCGTGGTGGACGCGGCCAAGGCGTCCGACGACGAGGGCGCCGCCAAGGTCAAGGAAGCCTCCGAGGCGATCGCCCGCCTCGTCCGCATGTGAACGCCGACCAGCCCGTGACCAGAGGAGACCACATGACCACCGTGACCAAGCTCGCCGTGACCGGAATGACCTGCGGGCACTGCGTGTCCGCCGTGACCGACGAGCTGCGCGGCGTGCCCGACGTCCAGGACGTCACCGTCGAGCTGCACGCCGGCGAGACGTCGATGGTGCACGTGATCTCGAAGCTGCCGCTCGCGGAGGCGCCCCTGCGCGACGCCGTGGACGAGGCGGGCTACGAGGTGTCCGGGGTCGAGGTGCTCGAGAACGCGGTCGCGGCCGAGTCCGCCGCACAGGCTCCCGGTCGCCAGGCGACCCGGATGCTGCCGATCGTCTCGTCCTGACCGGCCGAGCGGCGTCGTCCGCGGCGTGCTCACGCTGCGGACGACGCCCGGCCGGGCCTAGCGGAACCGGCGGCCCTCGTCACCGCGGTACGACAGGACCGCCAGCACCACGAACAGCAGCGTCCACCCGGCCAGCACCGGGAGCGCCAGGGCGTACGCCTCCACCCCCGTCGTGGCCTGGACCAGCAGGTCCCGGCCCGCGCGGGTGGGCGTGGCCCGCGAGATCGCGTCGAGCCAGCCGGGGAACATCTGCGGCGGCAGGAACAGCCCGCCCGCGAAGGCCAGCGGGAAGAGGATGATCTGCACGACGGGCAGCGCCGCCTTGGCCGACAGCCGGTAGCCGATGGCCATGCCGAGCAGCACGAACGGCACGGACACCGCCAGGATCGTGCCGATGCCGGCGAGGAGCTGGCCCGCGGTCACGGTGGCCGCGGTGAACAGCCACCCGATGAGGATCAGCGGCAGCAGGCCGAACAGCGAGAAGATGCCGCCGTTGAGCACGCGCGCCACTATCTGTGGTCCGGGTCCGGCGGGCAGCGAGCGCAGGAACGGGTAGAACGGCAGCTGCCGGTCCTCGGCCACGCCGAGCCCGTAGGTGAAGAGGCTCGCGGAGCACACGGCGAACAGCCCGAGGCCGGCCACGGCGGTCGTCGCGAACAACGGGTTGCCGGCCACCGCCTCCTGGGGCACCACGAAGAAGAACATCGACAGCGACGGGAACAGCACGTTCCCGAGCACCGCGATCGGGATCCGGACGGTCTCCAGGAACTGGTACCTGAGGTGCAGCCAGGACAGCACCCAGAACGGCCGGGTCCGCCCGGCGAGGGCGGTCAGGTCAGGTGCCTCGTTCGCGCTCATCGCACTGCTCCCTTGGTCGTGCGGGGGTCGACGAGCTGGCCGAACGCCTCCTCGAGCGAGGCCCCGCGGATCTCCAGGTCCCGGAACTCCGCCCCGGAGCGGACCAGGTCGCGCACGAAGGCGTCCGAGTCCGCGACGAGGTGCTCCTGCCGTGCGCCCGTGGCGTCGGTGAGCTGCACACGGCGCACGCCCACCCGGCCGAGGATGTTCTCCAGGGAGTCGTCGGCGAGCACGGTGCCGCGGTCGATGACGACGACCCGCTCGGCGAGCGCCTGCACCTCCTCCAGGTAGTGCGAGGTGAGCAGCACGGTGCCCCCGCCGGCGTGGTACTCCCGGATGGCGTCCCACAGCGCGGTGCGGCCGGACACGTCGAGCCCCGTGGTGGGCTCGTCGAGCAGCACCACGCGGGGCCGGCCGACCAGCGAGAGCGCCACGGCCAGCCGCCGCTTCTGCCCGCCGGACAGCGATCCGGTCTGCCGCCTGCCCAGGTCGGCGAGCCCGAACTGCTCCAGCAGCTCGTCCGTCGGCACCGGGTGCGGGTAGTGCCCGCCGACGAAGTCGACCACCTCGCGCACGCGCAGCGTCGCCGGCAGACCCGTCTCCTGCGGGGTCAGGCCCAGCACGGTGCGTGCCCGGGCGTCGCGGGGGTCGTGGCCGTGCAGGCGCACCACCCCGGTGTCGGGCCGCCGCTGGCCGCTGACCAGCGACAGCAGCGTGGACTTGCCGGCCCCGTTGGGGCCGAGCAGGCCGACCAGCTCGCCGTCCCCCACCTCCAGCGAGACGTCGTCGAGGGCCACCACGTCGCCGAAGCGCCGGGTCACCCCGCTGACCTCTACCGCACTCATTCCTGTGCTCCCTTCAACAGGTCCATCAGGGCCGCCTGGTAGTCCGCGAACGCGGTGCGGCCGGTGTCGGTGAGGGCGAGGTACGTCGCGGGCATCCTGCCCTCGTGCGTCTTGGTGACGCGGACGTACCCGGCATCCTCCAGCTTGCGCAGGTGGGTCGACAGGTTCCCGGCGGTCATGTCCAGCAGCTTGCGCAGCTTCGGGAAGGCCACCTCGTCCCCGCGGCCCAGGGCCGCGAGCGAGGCCACGACCCGCAGGCGCGCGGGCGCGTGGATGACCGGGTCGAGGTCGTCAGGCACTCTGCCCACCGCCCTCCCTCCCCCGGACGGCCCCGGGTGATCGGCGCCTGACGCGGAACACGTGCTCCACCACGGCCATGGCGAGGAATCCGCCGCCACCCGCGACGGCCATCACCAGGTAGGTGTCCGGCATGCCCGCGAACGCGGCGAGCACGGCGGCGACCAGCATCCAGCCGCCCGCGGCCGCCATGCTCGGCGCCCCGAAGAGGAGGCCTCCCGCGATGTACATGAGGCCGACGATCAGGCACGCGAACCCGTTGGCGGCGACAGCCATCACCTCGGGCGACGCCCCGGCGTCACCCATGGCGCCCAGCATCACTCCGAAGGCCATGAACGCGAGGAACCAGGTCCACCCGTACAGGGCGCCGATCCGGGCGCTCGCACCACGGGTCCCGGAGGTGCGCGTGATGCTGTGCACGATGGTGAAGACCATCGCACCGACGATGCAGCCCGCGAGCACCCAGCCCGCCCAGCCCGCCGGCGTCCCGGTCTCGCGCGCCGTGGTCCACATGGCCAGGTAGCCGACGAGCCACGCGAGGCCCCAGGCGCCGAACAGCAGGCGGCCGTCGGGCTCGGTCGCGTCGCGGGCCCGCTCCTGCTGCTCCCGGATCATCCGCAGGGTCTCGGCGGGGTCCAGCTCCGCGGCGCCCCCGGGGCGGTCGGGTCCGTCCGGTGTGCCCGACGTCGGGTCGCTCGCCATAGTGATCGCCCCACCCTTCAAACTAGTTTGCGTTACAAACCAGTTTGACGAGGAGCTGCCATCACCGCAAGGGGTTTTCCGATCGCTCAGGCAGACGCGAGCAGCACCAGGTCCTCGGACGGTGCGAGCGCACGTGCGCGCAGGATGTGCGACGCGGCGGCGAGAAGCCGCGCGTCCGCGTCATGGGCCTGGACGGCGAGACCGAGCCTCTCGGCGAACCAGTCCGACACCTCGGCCCACGAGTAGAGCGAGGCCTTGCCCGAACCGACGGGACCCGGGAATCCACCTGGTCCACGACGACCTGCGGCGAGAAGCCGAACGGATTCATGGGTGCGGCCTGCGCGCTCGGCGATCTGCCCGAGCGTCACCAGGTCCTCGTCCACGATCGACACCGGACGCAGCCCGGCACGAACTACATCGTGGACCGCCGAGACGATCGCATCGAGGAGGCGAGGGGCCTCACGCGTCACGGCGACGTACCCCCGGCCACCCTCGGAACCTGGAGAACTGTCGTCGAGGCCGGCCTCGAAGAGCCGGTCGTAGTCAGCGTCCGAGACGTCCCTGTCGAGGACCATCGTGAATTCGTACACCGGCATATCAGCCCTCCCCGTCATGCATGTGCCGCGCCACGAACCTGAGCAGGCGCCGCGCATGGTTGTCGGCGTCACGCGGCGTGGACCAGATCGCCTCGGTCGCACCGCACACCCCACATTCCAGCATGCCCCAGCGGTGCCCGTTGTGTACCGGCACCACATCGATGGACTGCGGCAGGTCGCAGATCACCGCGTTGATCGGATTCTTCGGATGGCGCCCAGCACTGACCATGCAATCGCAGCCTACCTCTCGTGTTGGATTTTGCCAACAGAACGGCGAGCTCGCAGACTGCTTGGCGACGTCAACTACACAGTGCATGCTGTCGTCTTTCTAGCTGGTTCGCATTCGTATCGGTTGTTTGTTGCTTATATGCAACGCCGCCCGCCCACCCGGGGCAAACCCGTGGAGGTGCACAGACCCACGCGATAGGTTCCCCACGTGACCGACGAGAAGAGCACGAGCAGCGAGCAGACCGAGACCACCACGACGGCGTCGGGCGACGTGGCGGGAACGAAGAAACCGGAGCCTGCCGACGACCTCGTCACCACGCGGCACACCCTCCACACCCCGGACGGCGACCTCACCTACTCGGCGACGACCGGCCGCATCGTGCTGCGCCAGGAGGTCGTCAAGGACGAGAAGTACGACGGCCGCAAGCCCAAGGCCGAGGTCTCGATCACGTACTACACGCTCGACGACGCCGACGTGACCTCCCGCCCCGTGACCTTCGCCTTCAACGGCGGCCCCGGGTCGTCGTCGGTGTGGCTGCACCTCGGCGTGCTCGGCCCGCGCCGCGTCGACTCGGGCGACGTCGGCGACCTGACGGCGCCGCCCTACGGGCTGGTGGACAACCCGGAGACGCTGCTGCGTGTCTCCGACCTGGTGTTCATCGACCCCGTCTCCACGGGCTACTCCCGCGCCGCCGAGGGTGAGCAGGCCACGCCGTTCCACGGGTTCACCGGCGACCTGGAGTCCGTCGGGGAGATCATCCGCCTGTGGACGAGCCGGCACGACCGGTGGATGAGCCCCAAGTTCCTCATCGGCGAGTCCTACGGCGGCACCCGCGGGGCGGGGCTGGCCGAGTACCTGCAGACACGGTTCGGCCTGTTCCTGAACGGCGTCATGCTCGTGGCCCCGGCGCTCAACATGGAGGCGCTGTTCGACGGCGAGCACTCCAACCTGCCGCACCCGCTGTTCCTGCCCGTGTACGCCGCCACGGCGCACTACCACGGCCTCCTCGGCGACCGGTCGCTCGACGACGTCGTGGCCGAGGCCCGGGACTGGGCCGGGACCTACGCCTCCGTGCTGGCCCGCGGGGCGCGCGTGCCCGACGACGAGCGCGCCGCCGCCGTCACCAAGATCGCGTCCCTGACCGGGCTGGGCGAGGACTACGTGGACCGCGCCAACCTGCGCCTGGAGCACACCCGCGTCTACGCGGAGCTGCTGCGGGCGCGGCGCCTGGTCACCGGTCGTCTCGACACCCGGTTCACCGGCCCCGCGGACCACTACCTCCACGAGCAGATGCCGTACGACCCGTTCATCACGGCCATCTCCGGCCCCTACACGGCCGCGCTGCACCACTACCTGCGGGGCGAGCTCGGGTACGAGCACGACGCGGTCTACGAGGTGCTGTCCCACCACGTGCACCCGTGGTCGTACAAGGAGTTCGAGGGCAAGGCCGTCGACGTCGCCGACAGGCTCGCCACCGCGATGATCCTCAACCCGCACCTCCAGGTGCACATCGCCATGGGCCGGTACGACGGCGGCGTGCCGGTCGAGGCCATCGAGTACAGCCTCGACCAGATGGCGATCCCTGCGTCCTACCGCGAGCGCATCGAGACGCGGGTCTACCCGGCGGGCCACATGATGTACATCCACCCGGAGTCCCGGGTGGCGCAGGCGGCGGACCTGGCGGCGTTCGTCCGCCGCGCGTCGAACCGCTGACCGGCGCGGTCGGCAGGATGTCAGGTGATCGGCAGCCCGGGGTGCCGATCACCTGACATCCTGCCGACCGCCCAGCTTCGCTCAGGGCCGGCTGCTATAACGGGGCCGTGTCCTCACGTCGCCGCGTCGCCGCCGAGATCTGGATCGTGCTCGGGCTGAGCCTGGGCCAGTCCGCGGTGTATGCGCTCGTCAACATCGCCGCCCGGCTCACCGCCGGCACGCCGCTGGCGGAGCAGACCGCCACGCTCAACGCGAGCCGGTCCGAGCGCCCGTACCTCGACCTCGTCTACCAGCTCCTGGGCATCGGGTTCGCGCTGGTGCCGGTGGCGCTGGCGCTGTACCTGCTGAGCGAGCACGGTCGCAGCGCCGTCCGCCTGCTCGGCCTCGACCGGAGCAGGCCGGGCCGCGACCTCGGCTGGGGCGTCGCGCTGGCCGCCGCGATCGGCCTTCCCGGCCTCGCGTTCTACGCCCTCGGCCGGGCGCTGGGCATCACGGTGGAGGTGCAGGCCAGCGCCCTGGACACCCACTGGTGGACCGTGCCGGTGCTGCTGCTGAGCGCGTTCCAGAACGGCCTGCTCGAAGAGGTGATCGTCGTGGGCTACCTCTACGAGCGCACGCGCGAGCTGGGCTGGAACCGGGTGAAGTTCGTCGTGGCCAGCTCGCTCCTGCGCGGCTCGTACCACCTGTACCAGGGCATCGGGCCGTTCCTGGGGAACGTCGTGATGGGCGTCGTGTTCTCGTGGTTCTACACGTCGCCCCGGTTCGCTGCCGCGGGCGGCCGGGGGCGGGTCGCGCCCCTGGTCGTCGCCCACACGCTGCTCGACGTGGTGGCGTTCGTCGGGTACGCCCTCGTGCCCGCCGAGTGGCGCGAGGCCCTCGGCATCCGGTGAGGCCCGTGACCTCGGGCTGATCTGCCCGCGACCCGACAAGGACATTGCGGGCGCCACTCCCGTCACCCGGTCATGTCCCAGCCAGCGGCTCTAGACTCCCGGGTATGTCCAACCCGCGCACCGGAGGCGCCGACGCCGGTGCCCAGGTGTCGGAGGCACCGCAGGAGCCGTCGGCCTCGTCCGGCCTGGTCCGTGTCGTCGACACCCCTGAGGAGCGCGTGCGGCACCCGCGCGCGCTGCTCTGGATGATCGGGTGCGCCCTGGGCATCGCGGCCGTCATGGTCCTGTCGGTGGTGGCGCACGGCACCACGGCGGGCGTCACCGAGGACGTCCGGAGCTTCAACGACCTGCTGGCCACGATCCTGTTCGTGCCCGTCGCGGTGCTGCAGGGCCTGGTCAGCCTGTTCGCGCCCGTCGCCGTGATGATCGAGCTCGGGGTCCGGCGCCTGGGCCGGCAGATCGTGGAGTCCATCGTCGCCGGCGTCACGGGCCTGCTGCTCGGTGTCCTCACCTCGCTGCTGGTGCAGCACCTGGGGTCGGACGAGCTGGTGCGCGGGCTGTCCGTGTGGGAGCGCGGCACCGGGTACGTGCTGACCATCCCGGAGTACGCCGTCGCCCTCACCGCGATGCTCACGGTGGCGGGACCCGCGACGCGCCGCCGGACGGTGCGCATCTCGTGGAACCTGATGTTCGCCGCCCTGCTGATCGTGCTGATCACGGGCCAGGTGTCGCTGCCGGGCGTGCTCCTGGCCCTGCTGCTGGGCCGGCTCGCCGGCTCGGCCGTGCAGTACGTGTCGGGCACGCGCAGCGAGCGCGCCTACGGCCCCGACCTCGTCGAGGCGGTCCGGCGCGCCGGTTTCGCGCCGACGTCCCTGGCCCGGGTCCGCGACCTGTCCGACGGCACGGCCGAGAGCACGGCGAACGGCGCGGTGGCGCTCGGGCGGCGGGACGGCGGCACCGTGCCGGGCGACCCCGCGGCCCTCGCCCTGAGCCGGGCCGGCGACAACCGCGTGTACGCCCTGTACTGCGACGACGAGGTGCGTCGCGACGTCGTGGTGCTCGACGGCGACCGGCAGGTGGTCGGCCTGATCACGCGCCTGTGGCGGGCCCTGCGGCTGCGGGGCATCGAGGGCCGCGCGGCGATCTCGCTCAAGGCCGTGGCCGAGCGCACCGTCCTGCTCTCGTACGCCGCCAGCGCCGCGGGCGTCCGCACACCGCGGCTCCTGGGCATCGGCGAGTTCGGCGACTCGATCGTGCTCGTCATGGAGCACGCCTCCCCGGCGGTCTCGCTCCGCGACCTGCCCGACGACGAGGTGCACGACGACGTGCTGGCCGAGGCCTGGGAGCAGCTCGGCCGGGCGCACGCCGCGGGGCTGACGCACCGCGCGCTCACCCAGGACGTGCTGCTCATGCACCGCGACCAGGTGCCCGGCAGCGGGGGCGCCGGGTGGGGCGAGGGCCGCCCGCACGTGTGGATCACCGGCTGGGAGCAGGGCGACATCGCGTCGTCGCCGCTGTCGCGCCGCCTCGACCTGGTGCAGATGCTCGCGCTCCTCGGGCTCCGCGTGGGCCCGCGCCGCGCCGTGGCCTCCGCCGTCCGCGCCCTGCCCGACGCCGACATCGCCGCCATCGGGCCCCTGATCCAGTCGATCGCCCTGCCCCGGAGCACGCGGGAGGAGGTACGCCGCACGAAGGGTCTCCTGGGCGAGCTGCGCGGCGCCCTGGTCGAGCGGCTGCCGGAGGCGAGCGTGCAGCCGCAGCGCATCTCCCGGTTCAGCGCCCGCACGGTGCTCACCACGACGCTGATGATCGTCGTCGTCGCGGTGGTCGTGACCACCATCAACTTCAACCAGATCGCGCAGGCCGTGCGGGAGGCCAACCCGTGGTGGATCGCGGTGGCGTTCGCGCTGGCCGTGACCACCTGGTTCGGCGCCGGGCTCACGCTCGTCGCGTTCTCCCCGGCGCGGGTGCCGATCGCGCGGGCCACGTTCACGGCCGCCGCCGGCTCGTTCGTCGCGCTGGCGGCTCCGGCAGGCATCGGCCCGGCGGCGCTCAACCTGCGGCTCCTCACACAGCGGGGCGTCTCGGTCTCGATGGCGGTGGCGACCGTCGCGCTGGTGCAGGTCTCGCAGTTCGTGGTCACCGTCGTGCTGCTCGTGGTGCTGGCGATCTTCACGGGGTCGGGGGCGCTCGTGGAGCTGCCGTCGCCCGCCGTGCTGTTCACGCTCGCGGGGGTCGCGCTCGCCGTCGTGGCCATGCTGCTGGTGCCGAAGGTGCGCCGCTGGGTGGTGGGCTTCATCGGCCCCCGGCTGCGCCAGGTCTGGCCCCGGCTGGCCCAGATGCTGAGCCACCCCGGCCGGCTGGCGCTGGGGGTGGCGGGCAACCTGGTCATGACGCTCGGCTACATCGTCGCGCTGTGGTGCTGCCTCGCCGCGTTCGGGGA
Source organism: Promicromonospora sp. MS192 (assembly GCF_049532985.1). Classification (GTDB taxonomy): domain Bacteria; phylum Actinomycetota; class Actinomycetes; order Actinomycetales; family Cellulomonadaceae; genus Promicromonospora. The sequence continues at coordinate 4,691,288 of NZ_CP186693.1, forward strand.
GTCGCTGTCGCTGGTGGACATCGCGCTCGTCAACCTCGTGGGGAACGCCCTCGGGGCGCTCATCCCGACGCCGGGCGGACTGGGCGGCGTCGAGGGCGCCCTGACGGCGGGCCTGTCGGCCGCGGGCGTGCCGGCCACCATCGCCTTCTCGGCCACCATCCTGTACCGCCTGTGCACGTACTGGGGCCGGGTGCCGATCGGCTGGGTCGCGATGCGCTATCTGGAGCGCAAGGGCGACCTCTAGGGCGTGTCCGCGCCGGCGGCGCCGGGGGCCCGGCAGCGCGCCGTCCGGGACGTGCTAAGGCCCGGCCCCTCGGGAAGGGCCGGGCCTTCGCGTCGCTGTCACAATCAGCGGCGAAGCGTCACTTCGCGACGGCCTTCTTCAGCAGCGAGCCGGCGCTGATCTTGACACCGAAGTTCGCCGGGATCGAGATCTCCTCGCCGGTGCGCGGGTTGCGGCCCGTGCGGGCGGCACGCTCGACGCGCTCGGCCGAGAGGAAGCCCGTCACCTTGACGGCCTCGCCCTTGGCGAGCGACTCGATCAGCACCTCCTGGAAGGCGTTGAGCGCGGCCTCGGCCTCGGACTTGTTGATCTCAGCCTTGCTGGCGATGGCCGAGACGAGCTCGGACTTGTTGAGCGACATGCGGTTCCCTTCTTCGGTCACGTCGTGCGGCGGTACCCGCCCGACGACGAGGCCCCATACTGCCAGCAGATCGGCAGGAATTCGCGGACAACGGGCACTTCTACGGCGAGTCGTGGGTAACTTTCCGCTCTCAGAGGACACGAACCTGTGTACGAGCCTGTGGACGACGAGGCAGCACGGCCCTCCGGAGGCACGTCAGGCCGCACTATCCGATGACTTCAGCAACCCAGAGCGGTCTACCGTTCCGGTAACGCCATGCCGATGAGAGGAAATCGTGGAGAAACCCCTGCGGGCACGCCGCAACCTGGTGGTCCTGGTGTTCAGCAACCTGCTGGCCGGGGTCGGCGTGGCGTCCGGGGCCGCCGTCGGCGCCCTGCTCGCGGAGAGTCTCGGCGGCACGTCCATGGCCGGTCTCGCGCAGGCGGTGGGCGTGCTCGCCGCCGCGGTGGCGTCCATCCCGCTCGCGACGCTCGCCCAGCTTCGCGGACGACGCTGGGCGCTGTCGCTCGGCTACGCGCTGTCCACGGCGGGCGCGGTGCTCATCGTGACGGCGGCGGTGCTGGGGCAGCTCGTCGTGCTGCTGGTGGGCCTGACCCTCTACGGCGTGGCCAACGCGACCAACCTGCAGTCCCGGTACGCCGCCGCCGACAACGTCGGCTCGGGCACCCGCGCCCGCACCATGTCGGTGGTGCTGTGGTCCACGACGGTCGGCTCGGTGGTGGGGCCCAACCTTGCGGCGCCGGGCGCCGTCGTCGGACGGGGCCTCGGGGTGCCGGACCTGGGCGGCCCCTACCTGTTCTCCGTGGTCGCGTACCTGCTCGCCGGGCTGCTGCTCGCGGCCCTGTACCGGGACCCGGCGGGGTCGGCGCTCCAGCCGGCTCCTACGGCCGGCGGCGGGCCGGCGGACGGCGGCCCGACGGTCCGGGGCGTCCCGGCGGACGACGCAGTGACGGACGGCGTGACGGACGGCGTGACGGACGGCGCGGCGACGGACGCCACCGCGACGGATGGCACCGCGACGGATGGCACCCCGGTGGGGCAGGCACCCGGACCGGGCCACGACGCGACGCGTGCCGCCGGCGTGCAGCCCGGACGGCGCCGTACCGGGGCGCTGACCGCGCTGCGCTGGGCGTGGGCGCACCCGCAGGCCCGGTTCGCGGTGGTCACCACGGCGGTCGCGCACGCCGTGATGATCATGGTGATGGTGATGACGCCGGTGCACATGCAGCACGGCGGGATGTCGCTGCAGCTCGTCGGCATCGTGATCAGCCTGCACGTGCTCGGGATGTTCGCGCTCAGCCCCGTGTTCGGGTGGCTGGCCGACCGGTTCGGCCCGCTGCGGGTCGCCGCCGGAGGGATGGTGCTCCAGGGCCTCGCCGTCGTCCTGGGCTTCACGGGCGCCGCCCTCGTGCCCGCCGCCGGGGCGCACGCCGGCCACGGTGCCACGGCGCCCGCCCTCGACACGGAGCTGCTGACCGCGGTGGCGCTGGTGCTGCTCGGGCTGGGCTGGTCGGCGTGCGTCATCGCGTCGTCGGCCGTGCTGGCGTCCGTGGCGGAACCCCACGTCAAGCTGCCGCTGCAGGGTGCCACGGACGCCCTGATGAACTACTTCGGCGCGGGCTCCGCAGCGCTGGCCGGACCGCTCCTGGCGTGGGGCGGCTTCGAGGCGGTCAACACGGCAGGCGCGCTGCTGCTGGTCCCCGCGGTGGTCGTGGCGGTGCTGGCGGCCAGGGCGCACCGCCTCACCGACGTGCCGGACCCTCAGGTCACCCGGGTGACCTGAGGGCTGCGGGCACGGACGCGGTCTCAGACGTGGGGCTTGCCGTCCGGGTTGTCGTTGCGCTTGCCGCCGTCTGCCGGACCCGCCCCGGGCTCGTCGGACTCGTCGGACCCGCGCAGCCTGTCGTTCTCGAGGATCTTGCGGCGCATGATCACCACGACGCCCAGCACCACGAGCACGGCGGCGAGGATGCCGCCGGTCACGGCGAGGCCGCTCGGAGCGGCGCCGTCGCCCGCACCCGCGAGCTCGGCCGGCGCACTGTCCGCGGTGTCCGTGGGCTCGGCGGTGTCCGTGGGCTCGGCAGCGTCGGTCGGCTCGGCGGTGGCGGTCGCCTCCGCCGTCGCGGACTCGGTCGGCTCCGCCGTCGGCTCGGGCTCGCCCTCCACGGTGTAGGACAGCTCGCCGTCGATCGGGTGGCCGTCGGACGAGACCACGTGCCAGGCGACGTCGTACGTGCCGGCAGGCAGCCCGGAGTCGAGCTGCGCGGTCACCACCCTGTCCGCCACCTGGATGTCCTCGCCCTGCGTCGTGGTGCCGTCGGGGCCCATGACCACGACCTCGATCCCGGTGTCGAGCGGCGCCGCGCTGAACGTCAGCGCGATGCTCGCCGGCGGCGCGTCGAGCGTGGCACCGTCCTTCGGGTCGGACGACAGGAGCTGGTCGTGCGCGCTCGCCGGCCCGGCCGCCAGCAGCAGGGCCACGAAGGTCAGGACTCCCGCGAGCGCGGTGATCAGACGGAGGCGGCGACGGCCATCGGGCCGGGCCTGGGCAACGGAGACAGCGGGCATGACGGCACCCTACCCGCCGTCTCACGGACCGGGACCGGACTTCGTCGAGGGCGTAGTCAGGCCTCCGGGACGGTGCGCTCCAGCTCGGCCAGCCAGGCCGTCGGGGCCGCGTCGGAGGGCATGCGCCAGTCGCCGCGCGGGGACATGGTGCCGCCCGGGGACACCTTCGGCCCGTTCGGCAGCGCGGAGCGCTTGAACTGCGACGCGAAGAACCGGCGCACGAACACCTCCAGCCAGTGCCGGATCGTCGCCAGGTCGTACTCCGTGCGGCGTGCCGACGGGAACCCCGGCGGCCAGTCGCCGACGTCGGCCCGCTGCCACGCGTGCCAGGCCAGGAAGGCGATCTTGGAGGGCCGGTAGCCGCGCCGCAGCACGTGGAACAGCGTGAAGTCCTGGAGGGCGTACGGGCCCACCGTGGCTTCCGTGGACTGCGGGGTCTCGCCCTCCTCGGTCGGGATCAGCTCGGGCGTGATCTCCTGCTCCACGATCTCCGTCAGCACGGCGTTGACCGGGCTCCCGGCGTCCGGGGAGAACTGGCCGCTGTCGATGGTCCACCGGATCAGGTGCTGGATCAGCGTCTTCGGCACGCCCGTGTTCACCGCGTAGTGGGACATCTGGTCGCCCACGCCGTAGGTGCACCAGCCGAGCGCCAGCTCGGAGAGGTCACCCGTGCCCAGCACGATGCCGCCGCGGTGGTTCGCGAGCCGGAACAGGTAGTCGTAGCGCAGCCCGGCCTGCACGTTCTCGAACGTGACGTCGTACTGCTTGGTGCCGCCGGAGTACGGGTGGTCCAGGTCGAGCAGCATCTGCTCGGCGGCGGGCCGGATGTCGATCTCCTGGAACGTCACCCCCAGGGCCTCGGCGAGCCGGATCGCACGGTCCTTGGTCTCCGACGTCGTCGCGAAGCCGGGCATCGTGAAGGCGTGGACGTCGGTGCGCGGGCGGCCCAGCCGGTCCATCGCCTTGGCCGCGACGATCAGGGCGTGCGTCGAGTCCAGGCCCCCGCTGACGCCGATCACGACCTTGGGCTGCCCGATCGCCCGCAGCCGCTGCTCCAGCCCGGTGACCTGGATGTTGTAGGCCTCGTAGCAGTCCTGGGCGAGCCGGTCGGCGTCGTCGGGCACGAAGGGGAAGCGGTCGACCTTGCGGCGCAGGCCGAGGTCGCCCTGCGGCGGGTGCACGCTGAAGGCGATCTCCCGGAGCTCGCCGGTCGTCTCCAGCCCCAGCCCGCGCCGGTTGTCGTCGAAGGTGCCCTGCCGCAGCCGCTCCTGCCGCAGGCGGTCCAGGTCGACGTCGACCACGGTGGCGCGCGGGCCGTCCGGGAACCGCTCGGTCTCGCCGAGCAGGTCGCCGGCCTCGTAGACCATGGTCTGGCCGTCCCAGGACAGGTCGGTGCTCGACTCGCCCTGTCCCGCCGCGGTGTAGACGTAGGCTGCGTTGCACCGGTAGCTCGCGCTGCGCACGATCAGGCGCCGGTCCTCGGCACGGGCCACCGTGATCGGGCTGGCGGACAGGTTGAGCAGCACCGTGGCCCCCGCGAGGGCCGCGACGGCGCTCGGCGGCACCGGGACCCACATGTCCTCGCAGACCTCGACGTGGACCGCGAGCCCGCGCACGTCGTCGGCCCGGAAGATCAGGTCGGAGCCGAGCGGGACCTCCTCGCCGAGCAGGGTCAGGGTGCCGCGGTGGTCGTCGCCCGGGGCGAACTGCCGCTTCTCGTAGAACTCACGGTAGTTCGGCAGGTAGGACTTGGGCGCGACCCCGAGGATCCGCCCGCGGTGCACGACGACGGCGGTGTTCAGCAGCCGGCTGCCCACGAGCAGGGGGGCGCCGACCACCAGCATCGTCATCAGCTCGACGCTCGCCGCCTTGATCTCGGCGAGCGCGTCCAGGACCGACTCCAGGAGCGTGTCCTGCATGAGCAGGTCGTCGATCGCGTAACCGCTCAGGCACAGCTCCGGGAACACCGCGACGGCCACGCCGTCGTCGGCCAGCTGCCGCGCCTGGTCCAGGACCGCCGCGGCGTTGGTCGCGGGATCGGCGACGGCGACGGGGATGGTGCAGGCCGCGACCCGGGCGAACCCATGGGCGTACGCGTTGTAGAAGTCCACGGGTTCGAGTCTATGGACGCGCGCCCACGTCGCCCGACGGCGCCCGCCGGCTCCTGTCCCGCCGGACCGGCCCGGCTCGCTACAGTCCCTCCCGTGACCAGAGAACCCGACTGCCTCTTCTGCCGCATCGTCGCCGGCGAGGTCCCGTCCGTCCAGGTCGACGAGGACGAACGCACGCTCACGTTCATGGACATCAACCCGGCCGCCGACGGGCACGCCCTCGTGATCCCCAAGGCGCACGCCCGCGACCTGCACGACATCGCCCCCGACGACCTGGCCGCCTGCACGATCACCGCCCAGCGGGTCGCAGGCCGGGCGGTCCAGCGGCTCGGGGCCGACGGCGTGAACCTCCTGAACTGCGCGGGGGAGGCCGCCTGGCAGACGGTGTTCCACTTCCACGTCCACGTGGTGCCCCGGTTCCGCGACGACCAGGCCCGCGACTCGCTGCGCCTCCCGTGGACGCCGACGCCGGGCGACCCCGCGCGGATCGGCGCGGCGGCGGAGCTGCTGCGCGCGAGCTCCTGAGCGTCATCCCGGCACGTGCGCGGGGCGTGTCGGTGACGAGTGGCACGATCAGGCCATGGGCATCCTGACCGACTACTTCGTCGCGGCCTCCGACACCGAGGCCGCCGCATTCCTCGACGACGGCGCCCCGAGGCACGCGTTGCCCGACGGCCACGTGCTGGAGTCGAAGGGCATCGAGCCGTTCGTCACGCTCGCCACCCTCGAGGAGATCCTGACCGGCAGGCCCTACGCCGAGATCAGCTCCGGCGTGACCGCCGTGACCTTCTCCGAGGACACGGGCGCCGTCGTGGTGCAGGTCCGGCCGGCGCTCCTCGAGGCGCTCACGGGCGCGAGCGAGAGCGAGCTGGACGGCGCGGCGGACGCCTGGTCCAGGACCGAGGAGCTCGCGACCGACGACCCGGCCCCGCTCGCCGCGTTCCTGGACGACCTGGCCGCCCTCGCACGGATCGCCGAGTCCGAGGGCGCGGGGGTCTACTGCTGGGCCTCGCCCTGACCCCTGGGCGACGGGGTCCGCCGGTCGAGCACCGCGACCCGTCGGACACGCTGTGGCTCGACGACACGCCGACCAACCCGGCGACGTCGGGCTGACGCCCGGAGCGCGGCCGGTCGTCGCGCCGGCTGCGCGTTCTCACGCGATACCGGCGATCTCCCCGTCGTCGAACAGGATCGCCTGCTGCAGCTCTCCGCCCAGGGCGCGTGCGTAGCGCGCGAGCACCTCCTGGCCGGAGATCTTGCCCTTCTCGATCTGGGAGACCCGGCCCTTGGTCACACCCATGCGATCAGCGACCTGCTGCTGAGTCAGCCGCCGCTTCTTGCGGAGCTCGGCGAGCCGATGACCGGTCACCTCGGCGAGGAGCTCCTGCTTGCCCCGCTCGAAGGCGTCCTCGCCACCGGCCTTCTCGACAAGATCGCCACGGATGTCCTTCCACTGCACGTATCCCGTCACGATGCACCCTCCCCTTCTTCTGCACGTCTGCTCAAGTACGCCTGGTACCGCTCCTCGGCCAGCGGGACTGCTTCGACATACCACTGCTGCCAACGCCCTGACTTGTCCCCAGCGACAAGGAAGATCGCCGATCGCCAAGGGTCGAACACGAACAGCAGCCGCATGTCTCCTGGTCGAAGCTCCTTGAGATTCGCGATCGAGGAATGCTGGATCGTGTCGACCAACGGTCGGCCCAGCCTTGGCCCCCGCTCCGCCAGGACATCGATCGCCTGAGCGACCCGGTCCCGCGACGCCCCGTCAAGCCCATAGATCCATTCCCGCACCTCGTCGACGACGTAGATGCTCCATTCCTCGTCCGCCATGCCGCGAGTTTAGTGATCGGTACACATCCTCGCACGGCGAGGTCCTTCATGTCACGCAGCGGCTACGCGAGGCAGAACGGTTCTTACCGTCGTTACCTTGGGTAATGATGTACCCATGACAACCCGCTCCAGCATCGCCATCACCCACGCCTACGTGGTCCCCGTCGCCTCCGCCCCGATCGAGGACGGCACCGTGCTCATCGAGGACGGCGTGATCACCGCCGTCGGACAGGACGTCGTCGTGCCCGACGGCGTCGAGACCATCGACGCCCAGGGCAGGTGGCTCCTGCCCGGCTTCGTCGAGGCGCACGGCCACATCGGCATCCACGAGGAGGGCGAGGGCTGGGCCGGCAACGACACCAACGAGATGACGGACCCGAACGGCTCCGCGCTGCGGGCCATCGACGCCGTGCAGATCGACGAGGAGGGCTTCCGCGACGCCCTCGCGGGCGGTGTGACGACCGCGGTCATCAAGCCGGGCTCGGGCAACCCGATCGGCGGCCAGACCGTCGCGATCAAGACGTGGGGCGGCCGCACGATCGACGAGCAGGTGATCAGCGACTCCGTGTCCGTCAAGAGCGCGCTCGGCGAGAACCCGAAGCGCGTGTACGGGGACAAGAAGCAGCTCCCCTCGACCCGCCTGGGCGTCGCGAACGTGATCCGCAAGGCGTTCGTCGATGCCCAGAACTACGCGGCGAAGCGCGACGCCGCCGCGGAAGAGGGCAAGCCCTTCGACCGCGACCTGGGCAAGGAGACGCTCGCCCGGGTGCTCGCCGGCGAGCTCGCCTGGGACCAGCACACGCACCGCGCCGACGACATCGCCACCGCGATCCGCCTGTCGGAGGAGTTCGGCTACCGGCTCGTCATCAACCACGGCACGGAGGGCCACCTGGTCGCCGACGTCCTCGCCGAGAAGGACATCCCCGTCATCTACGGCCCGATGTTCGTCTCCCGGTCCAAGGTCGAGGTGCGGCACCGCGCGAACCGCAACATCGCCGCGATGGCGGCGGCCGGCGTGCGCGTCGCGATCACGACCGACCACCCCGTCATCCCCATCAACTTCCTCGTGCACCAGGCGTCGTTCGCCGCCCGCGACGGGCTCCCGCGCGAGACCGCGCTGGCCGCGATCACAGCCAACCCCGCGTCGTTCCTCCGCCTCGACGACCGGGTCGGGTCGATCAAGGAGGGGCTCGACGGCGACGTCGTGCTCTGGTCCGGCGACCCGCTCGACACCGACCAGCGCGCCGAGCGCGTCTTCATCACCGGCACCGAGGTCTACACCTGGGACCCGGCCGCCGACGCCGGCCGCGGCGCAGGCCGGGTGCAGGAGCGCAGCGCCCGCTTCGCCTGACACCAGGACCCCGTCCCGTAGGGACGAGAGTGGTCGGCGCGATGTCAGGTAGTCGGTAGGTCGGGCGACCGATCACCTGACCTCGTGCCGAGCACGACGGCGCGGCACCGGAGGGGGACACGCGGTGGTACCCCGGTCCGACGCGGCGGCGCCCGGCCCGGCGTAGCGTGCGAGCATGCTGGGCACCACCCGACCCGTGCGCGACCCGGACCCCGTCGCCCCCGGGCCCTTCGACCGCCTGCGGCCGCGCGTCTTCGTCGCGGTCGCCGTGACCGTGCTCAGCACGCTGGGCTCGGTCGCCGCCGCGCGGGACCAGGCCTGGGCCGTCCAGCCCGGCCTGGCCGGCCTGCTCCTGCTGCTCGTGGCGCCTGCCGCGCTCGTGTTCCTCCTGCCCCGCCGGCCGGCGCTCGCCACGGTGGTGTCCGTCGCCGCGGCGCTGACGTTCCTGCTGCTCGGCCGGGCGTGGGGGCCCGTGCTGCTGGGACCGGTCGCGGTGCTCGCCGGCGTGATGCTCAGCGGGACGGCCCGCCGCGCGCGGGTGATCGCCTGGTCCGGCGCCGCACTGCTCGCCGGGGGCGTGGGAACGGTCGCCACGCTGCTCGCGCCGCGGCTGGAGCAGCAGCTCCGCGACAACCCGCCGGACCTGCCCCGCGAGTGGGGACCTCCTGGCCCGCCGTTCCACGGCCCGGGCTGGGCCGACGACGGCGCGTGGTTCCTCACCACCGGGTCCCTGGTCGCCGGGGCCGCGTGGCTCGCCGTCGTGCTGCTGGTCGCGAGCGCCGTGCGGGACCGGGCGGCACGACGGGTCGCCGCGCGGGCCGCCGCTCGCGAGACGGCGGCCGAACGGGAGCGCACCGCCGTGGCCTCGGAACGGCTGCGGATCGCCCGCGAGCTGCACGACGTGCTCGCCCACTCCCTGTCCGCCATCAACGTGCAGGCCGGGGTGGGCCTGCACCTGCTGGAGAAGCACCCGGGGCAGGCCCGCGAGGCGCTGACGAACATCCGGGACACCAGCCGGGACGCGCTGGCCGAGGTGCGCACGGTGCTGGGGATCGTCCGGGAGGACGGCGCCCCGCTCACCCCCACATGGGACCTCACCGCGCTGAACCGCCTGGCCGACCAGGCCCGCGCCGAGGGGCTGGACGTGGCCGTCGACCTGCCGCCCGACGTCGGTGACCTGCCCGACCACCTCATGGGCGTCGTGCACCGGGTGGTCCAGGAGTCGCTGACGAACGTGCGCCGGCACGCGACGTCGGTCGGCCGGGTCACTGTGCGGCTGACCCGGGGCGACCACCTGGAGGTGACGGTGGCCGACGACGGCGCCCCGGCCGGTGCACCCGCGGAGCCGGGCTACGGCCTGCTGGGGATGCGCGAACGTGTGGAGGGTGCCGGCGGCACCCTCACCGTGGGTCCTCGTCCGGACGGGAGCGGCTGGCTGGTGCTGGCCAGGCTCCCGGTCCCCGCGGCCCGCCCGGAGCGTCCCGGCGCCGTCGCGCCGTCGCCCGACCGGGCGGCTGCACCGCCGTCCGACACCCCCGAACCGGGAGAGACCGCATGATCGACGTCCTGCTCGCCGACGACCAGGCCCTGGTGCGCGGCGGCTTCCGCGCGCTGATCGACTCCGAGGACGACATGCGGGTCGTCGCAGAGGCCGCGACGGGCGAGGACGCCGTCGCGCTCACCCTCGACCACCTGCCCCACGTGGTGCTCATGGACATCCGCATGCCGGGCATGGACGGGCTGGCGGCGACGCGCCGGATCATCGCCGAACCCCGCGCCGCGGGGGTGCACGTGGTGGTGGTGACGACGTTCGAGCTGGACGAGTACGTCACCGACGCGATCCGGGCCGGGGCGTCCGGGTTCCTGGTCAAGGACACGGAGCCGGCGGAGCTGGTGCGGGCGGTGCGGGTCGCGGCGTCGGGCAACGCGCTGCTGTCGCCGACGGTGACACGGCGGCTGCTCGCGCGGGTCGCCGACGCGACCCGGGTGGTCGGCCCGCTGCCTGCGCTGGCGGAGCTCACGCCGCGCGAGCGCGAGGTGCTCGTCGAGGTGGCGGGCGGGCTCGCGAACGACGAGATCGCGGCGCGGCTGTACCTGTCGGAGTCGACGGTGAAGACGCACGTCTCGCGGGTGCTCATGAAGACGGGCTCGCGCGACCGCGCGCAGCTCGTGGTGCTCGCGTACGAGGCGGGCCTCGTGCGCCCCGGCTGGGCCGGAGGCGCAGCGGAGGGTGGGGGCTGAGGAACGAGGCACCCGCCCGCAGCGCAGCCGCAGGACCAGCCGGCACCACGGGTGTACCGGGCCGGGTACACAGGACTGACGACCCTGCCGCCGCGCGACGGCAGCCTGGTGGTGAGGCCGGAACGACCGGCCCAACCCACTGGAGGTCGACATGCTCACCGCGACGACGGAGGTCCTCGCCAACGGGCCCCACTACGGCTGGGGCGGACCCGGCCCGTTCTTCTTCATCTTCCCGCTGCTGTGGTTCCTGCTGTTCGCGACGGTGGTCTTCCTGATCGCCCGGCGGGCCCGGCGCGGCCCGCGCGGCGGCTGGGGCGGGCCGTGGTCCGCGCACGCGGCGGCCGGGGCCGACCCGGTGACGCTGCTGGGCACCCGCTTCGCCCGCGGGGAGATCGACGAGGCCGAGTACCGTTCACGGCTCGCCGTGCTCCGCTCGGCGGACCCGTACCCGAACGCTCACCCGGGCACCGGGACCGCGGCCGGTCCGGCGGCGCCCGACGCACCCCCTGCCCCGCAGGACCGGCCGGCGGCCGACGGCGACCGCTGACGCCGGTCCGGACGCCCAGGCCACCCCGGTGACCTGGGCGTCCGGGGCGCCGCCGCGACCCGGCAGCACCCCGGGAACCACGGTCGATCGCACCCCGGGAGCGCCCCCGGAGCACCTCCCGGAGCGATTGGCGGTGCGGCACGGGCGTGACGCTAGACTCGCGGGCGGGTGCGACGGACCGCACTCCTGAGAACCGTTGACGTGAGGGAAGTAGATCGTGAGCACCAGCAAGAACTGGGGCGCGGCCGTACTGGTCTCCTGCGCACTCCTGCTGTCCGGATGCGCGGCCCTCGAGGACATGGCCAACGACTTCATGCCCTCGGGAGAAGAGGTCCAGCAGGAGGCCGAGCCCTCGTCGGAGGCGATCCAGGCTCCGATCAGCACCGGCAAGTACAACCTGGTGGAGGCGTGCAGCGCCTTCTTCTCGGGTCCGCTGGTCACCAACATCACGGCCCTCGCGCCGGCGGTCCGGGCCCCGCTCGACGAGGAGCGCACCGGTTCCGCGAGCAGCATCAGCAAGAGCATCGGCCTGATCATCGGCGAGTCGGACGAGGTCAGCATCGCCCACCTCGAGGCGATCCGCGCACCGTTCGACCAGGCGCTCGACGGCTCCATCGCCCGGCCCAGCGCGGTCACGACGGCCATCACGTCCTACCGGAACACCTGCACCGAGGCCGGTTGGAAGGGCTGAGTCCCCGCCCCGCCCGGACACGAACGGACCCCCGGCCACCTGGTGGCCGGGGGTCCGTTCGTGTCCAGGGTCAGCCGTTCGTCAGGAACTCGCGCATCACGGGGGCCGCCGCTGTCGAGGCGAGCTCGCCCTCCTCGATGAACACGACCGCGGCCAGGTCGTTCGCGATGGCGACCGTCCACACGTGCGCCTTGGACCCGTCGCCGAACTGGGCGGTACCGGTCTTCGCGCCCACGATGCCGGGCACGCCCTGCAGCGCGGTGCCGGAGCCCTCGCGCACCACCCCGCCCATCAGGTCGCGCAGCGTGGCCGCCTCGTCCGCGGTCAGGTCGCCCGACGGCGCCTCGGGCGCCTTCCCGTCCTCGGGCTGCACCAGCCACGGGGAGACGGTGTGCCCCGCCGACACGCTGGCGGCCACGGTCGCCATGGCCAGCGGCGTCGCCAGCACCTGGCCCTGGCCGATCATCGACGCCGCGTGCTCCGTGCCCGTCGAGTCGGTCGGCACGTCACCCATCGTGCCCGCCGCGCCGAGCGCGGTGGCCTCGACGCCCAGGCCGAGCGACGCCGCGGCGTCGTGCAGCTGCTGCTGGCTGATCGCCTGGTGCTGGGCGATGAACGCGGTGTTGCACGAGTTCGCGAAGACCGTCCCGAACGGCACCGCGTCGCCCGTGGCGGACGCCGGGTAACCGGGCACGTTCCGGAACTCGCGGCCCTCGACGGCGATGGTCGGCGTGCAGGCCAGGGGTGTGTCCGGCGTGACGCCGGACCGGAGCATGGCGAGCGACGTCGCGATCTTGAACGTGGACCCCGGCGGGTACTGGCCCAGCGTGGCGGTGTTGTACCCCTCGGAACCCGGGCCGGACGCGACCGCGAGCACCTCGCCCGTCGACGGCTTGATCGCGACGATGGCGCTGGCCAGGTCGGTGATGTCGGCGAGCGCCGACTCGGCACGGAGCTGGGTCGCCGGGTCGAGCGTGACCGTCAGCGGCTCGCCGTCCTTCTTCTCGATGGTGAACGCCTCGCGGCCCTCGCCGCCCTCGGCGGGCTCGATGGTCACGGCCAGGCCGGGCACGCCGCGCAGCTGCTCGTCGTAGGCGGCCTGGAGACCGGAGAGGCCCACGACGTCGCCCTGCTGGACGGTGCCCTCCGACTCCTCGATGATCTCCGCCGTCGCCTCCCCGACCGTGCCCAGGACGCCTCGTGCGAAGTCGCGGCTCCGGGCCAGCGGCACCTCGTCCGGGATGCCGACGACGCCGGGGATCGCCATGGCGGCGTCGAAGTCGTACTCCGGGTCGCCGTCGCGGATGGTGATCACCTCGATGAACGCCTTGTCCCCGGCGGACCGGACCTGTGCGGCGATGCTCTCGGTGGTCTCCTGGTCGAGCTTCAGCACGGTGCCGAGCGGCTGGGCAGCGGTGTCCCAGCCGGGCCGGGTCTTGTCGATGCCCACGTGGTGCACGGGCGTGATGCCCACCAGGGTCTCGCCGGTAGTCGTGACGATCTCGCCGCGGGCGGGCTCGGTGCGCTCGACGGCGAGCCGCTCGCCCGGCTCCAGCCCGGGGACCAGCACGCCGGTGCTCCAGGTCGCCTGCCACTCGCCGGCCTCGCCGTCGGTGGCGCCGGGGTAGGTGAGCGGCACGACGGTCTCGTAGTCCCAGGCGGCCTCGGTCGCCACGGGCCAGCTCCACGCGAGGGTCGCGGTGGCCGTCGCGGTGCCGCCGTCGCCCTCCTCGACCGGGGTCACGTCCTTGACCTCGACGGTCCCGGCGTCCTCGCCGACCGCGGCGCGGAGCTGCTCGAACACCTGGGCGTACTGCTCGTCCGGGGACGCGGACGTCTCCAGGGTCAGCGGGACGTCCGCCGGGGTGCCCGCCTGGAGCGCCGCGGCGAGTTGCTCGGCGGCCGGCGCCGGGTCCGGGACCGGCGGCTCGCGCAGGAGAAACCACAGCCCGGCGCCCGCGGCGGCGAGCAGGACCACGACGCCGACGATGATCAGGGCCAGCCGGCCCGACCGCCGGGGAGCAGGCGGCGGAGGCACGGGGGACCCGGGTTCCGGTGGCAGTGCGGCGTATCCCCCCGGTGGCGGCGGGACCGGTGCATGACCGTCCGTAGGCGGGTGGGGAGACGAGTATCCGCTCATGCCCAGGAGCCTAAGGGGCCCGTCATGGTCGCCACGTGGAAAACATTGGGTCAAACGGGGCAAGCCTGGGTGAAATGGCACAGAAAAATGCTGCTCGATGGGAGCGAGGCCGCCGAACCCCCTGGATCTGCGGCCCCGCCCGCCGCCGTCACGCGTCCCGGTACCGCAGCCGGTCCCGGGAGCGCGTGGCGAGCTGCAGGGAGGAGAACGCCGGCACCGCACGGCCGGCGGCACGGATCTTGTGCTCACGCCGGTTCAGCAGCTCCATGCGCCGCAGATCACGCTCGATCCCGGCGACGTCGCTGCCGGTGACCGCTGCTGTCCTCGTGGTCATGGTGGTTCCCCGTTCCCTGGCTCCTCGTGCGGGCAGCCCTCGGATGACAGGGACGCACGGGAAGCGTGTCTCGTTGGGAGGGAGGCCCCGACCCGGCGGTCTGTGACGGCCGCGCCGGGAATTCACCCGACGGCGGCCGCCCGCGCGGCCACGAACGCGCGCAGCGCGGGGTCGGTGGTGAGGGACAGCGCCTTCGCGTACGCGGTGCGGGCCGCCCCGGTCGCGCCCGACGACGCGAGCAGGTGCGCCCGCGTGGCCCACAGCGGCTGGAACCGGCCGGCCGCCGGGTCCGACGCCGTGGCGTCCAGCTCCGCGAGTCCCGCGGCCGGCCCCTCGACCCGGCCGAGCACGGCGGCCAGCGCGACCCGCCCGCCGAGCGTCGGGGCCACGCGCAGGAGCGCCTGGTGCAGGGTGAGCAGCGCGGGCCGGTCGGTACGCCCCGTCCGGGCGCGGGCGCAGTGCGCGGACTGGACGGCCGCCTCCAGCCGGAACCGGCCGGGCGGCCCCGCGCCGGGTGCCGTCAGCGCGCGCCGGAGCAGCGCCTCCCCGCGCTCGATCAGCGCACCGTCCCACAGCGTGACGTCCTGCTCGTCGAGGGGGACGAAGGCGCCGTCCACCTCGCGTGCGTCGGCGCGCGCCACGGAGAAGCAGAGCAGCGCGGCCAGCCCGAGCACCTCCGGCTCGGGCAGCAGGTGCGCCAGGAGGAGGGCGAGCGCGAGGGCGTCACCGGTGAGGGAGCCACGGACCTCGGGCGCAGCGCCCCGCCAGTCGATCGCATAGGCGCCGTACACCGCCTCCAGCACGGGCGGCAGCCGGGCCGGGATCTCGGCGCGGCCGGGGACGCGGAACGGGATCCGTGCGTCACGGATGCGGCGCTTGGCCCGGACCAGCCGCTGCGCCATGGTCGGCGCGGGCACGGCGAAGGCTGCCGCGATGTCCCGGGCCTCGACGCCGAGCACGGTCTGCAGCATGAGCGGGGTGCGGATCCCCGCCTCCACCGCGGGGTGGGCGCAGACGAACATGAGCTCCAGCCGGCGGTCCCCGATCGCGTCGGGGTCGGGCAGGTCGGGCGGCGCGGCGGGCTCGGGTCCGGCATCGGGCGGCGCGGTGGTCCGGTGCGCGGCGGAGCGGTAGAGGTCCCGCAGCCGGTTGCGGGCCACGGTGAGGAGCCAGCCGTCCGGGTTGCGCGGCACGCCGTCGTCGGGCCAGTGCCGCAGAGCCTGCTCGAACGCGTCGGCGAGGGCGTCCTCGGCGCGCTGGATGTCGCCGTCCCGCGCCGCGAGCAGAGCCAGGAGGCGGCCGTACGACGTGCGGGCCGCCGCGTCCGCGGCAGCCCGCACGCCGGCGCGGTCGGTCAGCGCGTCCACGTGCCGTTCTCGAAGTGGGTGGCGCTCGGGCGCACCTCGACGGTGCCCCACTGGACCGAAGGCGCCTTCTGCGCCCAGGCGAGCGCGGCGTCCAGGTCCGGCACGTCGACGACGAACGTGCCGCCGAGCTGCTCCTTGGTGTCGGCGAACGGGCCGTCCTGGACGCGCAGCTCGCCGTCGCGCACCGTGACGGTGGTGGTGGCCGACGACGGCTGCAGCACCTCCGCCGACAGCAGCACCCCGGCCTGGTCCAGCGCGGTGGCGTAGGCGGCGAACGCGCGCTGGCCCTCGGCCAGGGCATCCTCGCCGAGGTCCTCCGGCGTCATCTCCGGGTAGTGCAGCAGGATGGTGTATCGCATGGTTCTGTCCTCCGGTCGGTGTCTGTCTGACACCGGGGTGACGATCTCGTGGGGTCCCGATCGACAGGCCGGGAGAACTCGTCCGGGTCAGGCCGGGCACGACGCGGGCCGGGGCGCCCCCTGGTGCGCCCCGGCCCGTCCTTTCGTCGGCCGGTGTCAGGCGGAGGGTGCCGCCTTCACCACCGGTCCCCACGCCAGCGGGTCCAGCGTGCGGGCGTCGGCGTCCGCGGTGCCGGCCCAGCGGCGCGCATCGGCGATGGTGGCGGCGAGCAGCTCGCGCAGGCGTGCGTCCACGTCGGGGACGAAGGCCTCGGAGATGCCCTGCACCGCGGTGGAGACGACGCTCGGCGCGGCGTCACGGACGAACCGCTTGGGCCGCACGCTCGTGCCCGCGCAGAACCGCTCGGCCCAGGCCGCCGTCTTCGGCACGGCCGCGAGCGCGTCCTTGCTCTCCGGCGCGAGGGTCCCGGCCGGCCTGTCCTCCAGCACGTCGAGCATCCGCTCCGACCCGAGGATCGCCACGGCGAGCGTCTGCTGGCGGTCGGCGGGCGAGATCGGCAGCGCCGTCTGCGCGGCGCGCAGCGCGATGCGCACGTCCCAGCGCGGATCGGTGCTGGTCAGGCCGATGACCGACGGGATGAGCGGCGCCAGCCGCGGACGCGCGTGGTCCGCGGTGAGGTCGTTCACCGCGCGCGCGAGCATCGCGATCAGCGGGTGCGTGCAGGCGGGGTGGTCGCTCCACTTCTCCCCCGCGAGGAAGGAGGCGAGCTCCATGAAGCACGCGCCCTTCTTGGGGTTGCGGTGCTTCCCACGCCCCAGCATGGGCAAGATGTCGTACGTTCCAGCTTCGGTTCCGGTCACGATCCACCCCCGAATTGGGTCCGCTACTTGTTCCAGTGTGCGTCCGGTGTGACATGGATCGCAATAGTGCGCCTGTGAAGCGCCTGGATCTCGCCCGGTACGCGGCACCTCAGGCCGCGCGGACCACCTCAGGGGTACCTCAGACGGCCGCCTGAGGTACCCGGCCGGCCAGGACTGCCCGATCGCCCGATCCACGGGCCGGGACCTCAGGACGAGTGTCTTCCTCATCAGCCGGACGGGCGCACGGCCCGCCGGGGCACCAGGAGGAATCATGTCGCTGTGGGGACCCGCCGCCGAGGCGGAGATCGAGTACCGGCAGGCCGAGCTGCGCAAGGCATGGGGCGGCCGGCGGACCGACGACCAGGGCCGGGCCGGCCGGCGCGCCGAGCGCCGGGCGAACCAGGGCGCCCGGCACCGGGCGGACCGGCGCACCGAGCACCGGAGCCGCGCGGAGCAGATCCAGGAGGGCATCGCGGGCATGCGCCCGGCACCGGCCGCACGTCACGGCCTGTTCGCATGACGGAGGCGGGCGTCGGGGCGGAAAAGGCCAGGGGGAGTGTCGGTGACCGGTGGCACGATGTGCAGGTGCGACGGTCCACGACGATCCCCCTGGTCTCCCGGCAGGAGCAGGTTGCCTCCCTCCTGCTGGCGGTGGGGCGCGCCTCGGCGGGCCGGCCGGGCCTCACGCTCGTGGGCGGTGACGCCGGCGTCGGCAAGACCCGGCTCATCAGCCACGTCGCCCAGGCGGCGGAGCAGGCGGGGGCCAGCGCCGTCGTCGTGCACTGCGTGGACCTGGGGCAGGTGGGCATCCCGTACCTGCCGTTCACGGACGCGCTGACCCAGCTCCAGGCCGGGGCCGCGGGGCCCGAGGCGGCCGCGCGCGTGGCCGACCTGGTCAAGGAGCGGCCGGCGCTGTGGCGGCTGCTGGAACCGGGCGGTGGCGGCGACGCCGACCACGACGAACGGCTCCAGCTCTTCGAGGGGATCGCGCGCAGCCTGGCGGTCGCCGGCGCACCCGAGCGACCCCTGGTCCTGGTGGTCGAGGACGCCCACTGGGCCGACGCGTCCACCCGGGACGTACTCCGCTTCCTCGCCGCACGCGCCCGATCGGAGCACGTCCTCCTGGTGGTCACCTACCGGTCGGACGACGTCGACCGGCGTCATCCGCTGCGCCCGCTGCTCGCCGAGCTGTCCCGGCTGGAGCACGTGGAGCGGATGGACCTGCAGCCGTTCGACGCGGACGAGCTGCGCGAGTTCACCACCGCCCTGGCCGGGCGGCCCCTTCCGCCCGCCGGGTTCGCCGAGGTGCTGGACCGGTCCGAGGGCAACGCGTTCTTCGCCGAGGAGCTGCTGGACGCGGGTCCGGACTCCGCGAGCCTGCCCTGGACGCTGACCGAGGTGCTCCGCACCCGGCTCGAACGGCTGGACCCCGAGGTGCAGCAGGTGCTGCGCATCGCGTCGGTCGCCGGGCGCCGGGTCCGGGAGGACCTGCTGCGGGCAGCCGCCGCCCGGTCGGGCGCACCGGACGTCGACGCCGCCCTGCGCGAGGCCGTGACCCAGCAGGTGCTCGTGGTGTCGGGCGCGCACCTGGAGTTCCGGCACGCGCTCCTGGCCGAGGCCCTGTACGCGGACCTCCTGCCGGGCGAGCGCTCGGCGGTGCACCGCGCCTACCTCGCCGTGATCGAGCAGGACGGGCCGGACGGCATGCCGGTCGGCAGTGCCGCGGAGCGCGCCCACCACGCCTTCGAGGGTCACGATCTGCCCGCCGCCCTCACGGCGTCGCAGGACGCCGCGCTGCGCGCCCGCCGCCTGCTCGCGCCCGAGGAGGAGCTGCGGCACTGGGAGCAGGTCCTGTCCCTGTGGGAGTCGGTGCCGGACGCCGAGCAGCGGATCGGCCGCGACCGGGTCGACGTCGCCCTGTCCGCCGGCGAGGCGGCGGCCCGGGCCGGTGACGCGATGCGCGCGGTGAAGCTGACACGGCGCGCGGTCGAGGGCGTCGACGACCCGGTGCGCCGGGCAGCGCTGGAGCACGTGCTGGTGCACCGGTACCTCGACCTGCCGACGTGGGACGAGACGCCCGGCCAGGTCGAGACCACCATCACGGACCTGCGCGCCGCACTGGCGGTGCTGACACCGCGCAGCCCCGACCGGATCTGGACCAACGCCCTGCTGGCGCGGCTCGCGATGATCATCGACCTGGACGAGGACGCCCGTTCGTACGCCGAGTGCGCCGTCGAGGAGGCGCGCGAGACCGGCCAGGCCGGGGCCCTCGCGATCGCCCTGTCCACCCTCGCGGTGCTCGACGTCGCGGACCCGGACCGGGCCTCGGCGACCCTCGACGAGGCGCGCGCGGCCGCCGTCGAGGCCGGGGACGTGCTCACGGAGATGCGCACCCTGTACAGCGGCACGGCCAACCGGTTCTACGCAGGGGAGCTGGAGGCCGCGGAACAGCGGGCGCGGCACGCGCTGGCCCGGGCGGACGAGCTCGGCCTGGCATGGAGCACGCCCACGGTCAACCTGCGGATCCTCCAGGAGGTCATGCTCTACTTCCGCGGAGACCTCACCGAACGCAGCAGCGCGGGCGTGCCGGCCACGTCCCGGCACGTCATGGACGCGACCCGGATGTACGCGGCGGTCGCGCGGGGCGACGAGGACGCGATCGAGCGCGGCGAGGCGCTGATCGACCACTGGGGCAGCGACGGTCAGATCGCCCTCATCGGCGGAGGAAGCCTGGTCGACGCCCTGACCTGGGCCGGCCGGTACGACGACGCCGCCGCGCTGGCCGAGCGCATCACCGATCACCTGGGCGAGGTGTGGACGGAGGTGTTCCTCGGGCGGATCTGGCTGTCCACGCTGGCCATCGCCGCCCTGGCGGACGCAGCCGAGGCCGAGCGCACCGCCGGACGGGCGGGAGCACCCGGTTCTGCGGCCGCCACGGCGGTCGAGACCCGTGCCGGCGCACGGCTGGACCGCGGTGACGCGCTCCTCGCCGTCGCCCGCGAGACGGCCCAGCGGGGCCGCCCGCGCGGCGGCGTGCTCGGCCCCGAGGGACGGGCCTGGCTGCAGCGGGCCGCCGCGGAGAACGCCCGCCTGCACGCCGTGACGGGGTTCGCCGCGGGCGAGAGCGACGAGGGACGAGCGGCCACGCTGTGGCGCGAGGCGGCCGACGCCTGGCAGAAGACGGTGAACGCCTTCGGTTTCGGCTACCGCTACGAGGTGGCACGCTCACGCTACCGCTGGGCGGAGGCGCTCCTCGGCGCCGGGGAGCGCGGAGCAGCCGAGGTCGAGGCGGCCGAGGCCCTCTCGGAGGCCGAGGACATGGGGGCGCGGCCGCTGGCCGACGCCGTCCGGGCCCTGGCACGGCGGGCACGGCTCGACCTGCCGGGCGTCCGCCGGGCGACGGCGTCCACCCTGACCGAACGGGAGGAGGAGGTGCTGGGCCTGGTCGCACAGGGGCTGTCGAACCGGCAGATCGGCGAGCGCCTGTTCATCTCGACCAAGACGGTGAGCGTGCACGTGTCCAACCTGATGGCCAAGCTCGGCGCCTCGGGACGGGCGGAGGCGGTGAGTCTCGCGCACCAGCGCGGTCTCCTCGAAGTGTGACCGTAAGCCCCGCAGACTACCCGCTCAGTGCAAAAGGGACACATCCGGTACATCTATCGCGCACGCGCACTTCTCTCGCAATACTGAGCAGATGCCGACGGACCTCCAGGCGTTGCGAGACCTCGAGCACGTCGGTCTTGGATCACCTACCGCTGACGAGGCATTCGACCGGTTCGCCCGTCTGGTCCGGCGCCACCTGAGGGTTCCGGCTGCCGTCGTGTACTTCGTGGTCCGGGACGGCCAGGTGCTCGCCGGGGCGTCGGGCATGCCGGAGCCGATGCAGTCCCAGCGCCTGCTCCAGCACCCCGGGACCGTCACCAGCGTGATCACCACCCGGGGCGAGCCGGTGGTCACGGCGGACGCCCGCCTCGACCCCGCGCTGCGCGACACCTACCTCGTGCGCGAGATGGGCCTCGTCGCGCTCGCGGGGTATCCCGTCTTCGACCTGCGGGGCCGCGCCGTCGGCGCGCTGTGCGCGGTGGTGGACGAGCCGCGCGAGTGGTCCGGCGACGACCTGGACTCGCTCGCCGACCTCGCGGCGTCGTGCACGGCCGAGCTGCGGCTGCGGGCCGAACGGGAGCGCGCCCGGCGCATCCAGGAGACCGCCGTCCGGGCCAACCGGCGCAGCCGGTTCCTGCTGTCGCTGAGCGAGGCGTTCGCCAACGCGAACACGATGGACCAGGTCGAGGAGGTGATCATCGAGGTCGCCACCGCCGGGATAGGGGCCCGGTACTGCGCCTTCGCCGTGGCCGACGCCGACGGCCGGGGCGTCACCTACCGCTCCCTCGTCCACGCGGAGCCACAGTTCCCCCAGCGGTTCCGGCAGGCCAAGCTGGACGACCACCGGCCGCTGGCCGAGGCGGCCCGCACCGGCCGGCCGTTGTTCTTCCGGACGAGCGAGGAGATGCACGCCGCGTACCCCGGGTTCCGGGAGTACTGCGACCCGGACGTCGAGGCCCGGGCGTTCCTGCCGGTCGTGACGGCCGGCGCCGTGGTCGCCGTCGTCATGCTGGCGTGGGAGCGCGACCGGGGACCCGACAAGGACTCGTACGCCCTGCAGACGGGCCTGGCGCACTACACGGGCCACGCGCTCGAGCGGGCGCGGCTTCTGGAGGAACGCCGCGAGTCCGCCAAGACGCTGCAGCGGGCCATGCTCAGCCGCCTGCCCGAGGTGCCGCACCTCGACATGGCGGCCACGTACTCGCCCGCCACCCGTTCGGACCAGATCGGCGGTGACTGGTACGACGCCGTGGCCGTGGACGACGACACGACCATGTTCATGATCGGCGACGTGACCGGGCACGACATGCGCGCGGCCGCCAAGATGGGTCAGCTCAGGTCGCTGCTGCGGGCGTTCGCGTGGAGCCACGACGAGTCGCCGTCGGCGCTGCTGTCGCTGCTGGACAAGGCCAACTCGGGCCTCGGGCTGCTCGCCAGCGGGACCGCCGTGGTGGCCCGGCTGGAACGGGTCCCCGGCGGCTACCAGCTCACCTGGTCCACCGCGGGTCACCCGCCGCCGCTCGTGCTGCGGCAGGACGGGAGCGTGGAACGGCTCTCGGCGCTGCCGGACATGATGCTCGGCATCCGCCCCACGGCGAAACGCACCGACCACGTGGCGACCCTGCGGCCCGGTGACACCCTGCTGCTCTACACCGACGGGCTGGCCGAGCAGCGCGGGACCACGCCCGACCAGTGGCTGAACCGCCTCCAGAAGACGCTCGGCATGCTGGGCGACACGGCCACGGCCGCGCTGCCGGTCACCCTGGTGCGCCGCCTGGCGTCGGACGACCAGCGGGACGACGTCGCCGTGCTCGCCGTGCGGGTGCGGGCGACGGCGCCGTCCGGCCCGCCCTCGCTCGGCCGGCCCGCCACGGCGGAACGCAAGCTGGCACCGTCGCTGTGCGACGTCGGGCCCGCCCGGATCTGGGTGGACGACGTGCTGGAGAGCTGCGGGGTGCCCATGCCGCTGCGGCGCACCGTGATGCTGCTGACCTCCGAGGTGCTGACCAACGCCGTCGACCACGGGCAGGCTCCGTTCACCGCGACGGTGGAGGTCGACCTGGAGAAGCTGCGGGTCGGGGTGCGGGACTCGTCGGTGGTCCAGCCCGAGCTGCGCGACCCGGCGGTGACCGAGTTCGGCGGGCGGGGCGTGCAGTTCCTCGAACGCCTGGCCTCGCGGTGGGGCGTGGACCGGCACGGCGTGCCACCGGCCACGGACCGCCCCCGCGCGGGCCGGGTGAACCGGCGCACGGGCAAGACCGTCTGGTTCGAGCTCGACCTGACCTGACCGGTGGGGTGAACTTCGGCCGCCGTCTTCGGTCCCGGACGAATCACCGGTGAGCGTGTCAGTGGTGCCGCGTACCGTGTGATCCATGGCACAGACAGCGTCACATCCTGGGCAGAGCGCGGGTGCGGCCGTGGCGACGGACGAGCTCTCGGCACAGCTCGAGACCTATCGCCGCGAGCTCACCGGATACTGCTACCGGCTGCTCGGCGGCGCGTTCGACGCCGACGACGCGGTGCAGGAGACCCTCCTGCGCGCATGGCGGTCGTACGAGCGGTTCGAGGGCCGCTCATCCCTCCGGACATGGCTGTACCGGATCGCCACCAACGTGTGCTTCGACCAGCTCGGGTCCAGCCGCGCCAAGCGGGAACGGCCCATGGGCCTCGGCGCCGCCGCCGACCCGGTCGAGGAGAGCCTCGCGACCGTGCTGCCCGAGTACGCCTGGGTGGAGCCGGTACCGACCGAGCACGTGCTGCCCGGCGCGAGCGACCCGGCCGACACCACCGTGGCCCGGGAGTCGGTCCGGCTCGCCTTCGTCGCGGCACTCCAGCACCTGCCCGCCAAGCAGCGCGCGGTGCTCATCCTGCGCGAGGTGCTGCGCTGGCCGGCGTCCGAGGTGGCCACGCTGCTGGACACCTCGGTGGCCTCGGTGAACAGCGCGCTCCAGCGCGCCCGCGCCACCCTCGCCGACAAGGCGCCGGACCGGTCCGGCGCCGCGCCGGCCCCCGCGACGGCCGACGAGTCCGATCTGCTGGAGCGCTACGTCGCGGCGTTCGAGCGGTACGACATGGCGGCGCTGGCCAACCTGCTGCGCGAGGACGCGGTCATGAACATGCCGCCGTACGCCATGTGGCTGGAGGGCATCGAGAACATCCAGGCCTGGATGCTCGGGCCGGGCAACGAGTGCGAGGGCTCGCGCTGCGTGCCGATCCACGTGAACGGCGCCCCCGGGTTCGCGCAGTACCGGCGGGACCCGAAGGGCGGCCACTTCCCGTGGGGGATCGTGGTGCTGGAGAACGACGGCGCGCACATCACCGGCATCACCACGTTTCTCGACACGGAGAAGTGGTTCTCCCGATTCGGCCTGCCGGACCACCTCGACTAGCCGTTTGGCAATACCCTCACAAGGGTGACTGTGCGATCCGTGGTGGTCGGCGTGGACCACAAGCACCCGGAGCTGGCCCGGCGAGCAGCGTCGCTCGTCCAGTCCCTGGGTGGAAGCCTGATCGAGCTCGTCTGTGTGTGGGTCGACGAGACCGCCGTCTCGGACTCACGGGGGTTCACCGTGTCGGTGGACCCGGACATCGCCGTGCCCTCCGATGCCTACGGGGCCGACGTCCTCGCCGGGCTGAACCGGGCGATGGCCGACGTCGGTCTGCCCTGGAGCGCGCTGCGCGGCGCCGGTGACCCGGCCGTCGAGCTGGGGCGGGTCGCCGACGAGGTGGAGGCGGTCATGATCGTCGTCGGCGCCCACCGCTCCGGCCTGCGCGGATGGACCACCAACCTCGTGGGCGGGACGGTGGCCGGGCGGCTCGTCCACAACCAGGCCCGCCCCGTGGTGATCCTCCCCGAGACGGCCTCCGCCCCGTGAGCGCTAGATTTTCCTCGGACCTGTCGAGCGCCCAGGAGGGGACCCGCCGCGTGGCACGAGCACCGCACCGGGACTGGCGGTACGTCGGTCTCGTCGCGCTCGGCGGAGCCTGCGGGTCGGTCGCGCGGTACCTCCTGGGCACGTGGGCCATGATCCTGCTGACGCCCCTGACGTTGCTGTCCCCAGGGATCGGGGAGACGGTCCTCCGATTCCCCATCGGCACGCTGGTCGTCAACGTGCTCGGCGCGCTCGCCCTCGGCTACCTCCTGGAGGCACTTGCCCGGCGGGGCCGGGAGACCGTCCGGCGCCGCAAGATCCGGCTCGGGATCGGCACGGGGGTGCTCGGCGGGTTCACCACGTACTCGGCGCTCGCGCTGGAGACCCAGCAGCTGCTGGGCGCGGGGCTGGGGTGGCTCGCCCTGCTCTACGTCGCGCTCACCCTGGCGGGCGGCACGGTCGCCTGCCTGGGCGGCATCGCGCTCGCGGCCCGCGCCGACCGGCGCCGGAAGGAGAGGTGACGCCCGTGCTCACGTTCCTGGTGGTGGCCGTCGGCGGAGGTGTCGGCGCGGCGGCACGGTTCATGGTCGACGGCGAGATCCGCGCCCGGCACAGCGGCGGCTTCCCGTGGGGCACGTTCCTCGTGAACGTGACCGGCTCGTTCCTCATCGGCGTGTTCTCGGCCGCGCTGGCCGGCCTCTGGCGGTACGGGATGTCGGTCGAGGACGCGCAGTTGCTGCGAGTCGCGCTGATGACGGGCCTGTGCGGCGGATACACGACGTTCTCCACGGCCACCGTGGAAGCCGTGCGCCTGGCACAGTCCGGCCGGCTCCGACTCGCCGTGGCGAACGCACTGGGCACGCTGCTCGTGACGGTGCTCGCGGCGGCCGCCGGCGTGGCGGTGGGCGGGCTGTTCACCTGACCGCCCGGCGGCCGAACCGTCGCCGGGCGGCGTGTCAGTGGGGCATGGCAGGCTTCGCTGCATGAGCCTCATGCTCCTCGACTCCGCCTCGCTGTACTTCCGGGCGTACTTCGGTGTGCCCGACTCGCTGCGGTCGCCCGACGGCACGCCGGTCAACGCCGTCCGCGGTCTTCTGGACACCATCGCGTGGCTCGCCACGACGCACGGCCCGGACCGCCTGGTCGCGTGCTGGGACGACGACTGGCGGCCCGCCTTCCGCGTCGCGGCGATCCCGAGCTACAAGGCGCACCGGGTGGCCCAGGAGGTGCCCGGTACCACGGGCATCGAGGAGGTGCCGGCGGACCTGCTCGCGCAGGTGCCCG
The DNA here is from genome assembly GCF_049532985.1 of Promicromonospora sp. MS192. Lineage (GTDB taxonomy): Bacteria > Actinomycetota > Actinomycetes > Actinomycetales > Cellulomonadaceae > Promicromonospora. Next base: position 4,717,094 of record NZ_CP186693.1, read on the forward strand.
TCATCGTGGACGTGCTGGCGGCGCTCGGCATCGCGCGCGTCGGCGTCCCCGGCTACGAGGCGGACGACGTCATCGGCACACTGACCGCGCGTGCGGTCGCGGAGGGCGCGGGCCCGGTCGACATCGTCACCGGGGACCGGGACCTCTTCCAGCTCGTCGACGACGCCGCCGGTGTCCGCGTGCTCTACCCCGCGCGCGGCGTCCGCGATCCCGACGTGGTGGACGAGGAGCGGCTGGCCGCGCGGTACGACGTCGCCTCGGGGCAGGCGTACGCCGACATGGCGACGCTGCGTGGCGACCCCAGTGACGGCCTGCCCGGGGTGCCCGGCATCGGGGAGAAGACGGCGGCCAAGCTGCTCGCCCGGTACGGCACCCTGGCCGGGATCCTGGCCGCGCGGGACGACGGCGACCCGGGCCTCACCGCGACCCAGCGCCGCCGGCTGCAGGAGGCCGACGAGTACCTCCGGGTCGCGCCCGTCGTCGTGCAGGTGGCACGGGACGCACCCCTGCCCGTGTTCGACCCGGCCGTGCCCCAGGCCCCTGCCGATGCCGATGCGCTGGAGGCCCTGACCGCGCGGTGGGGCCTGCGGTCGAGCGTGGACCGGGTCCGGGCGGCCTTCGGCTGGGCGTGACCGTCAGACGCCGGCGGCCGCGTCGTAGCGGTCCAGCACCACCTGGACCAGTCGCGGGTCGGGCTTGCCGGCCCCGGCCGGGCCGGCGACCGGGTCGGTGACGACGTCGGCGCCCGCCTCCAGCACGCGGTCCAGGAAGTACCCCGGTGCGAGCAGGTACGACACGACGATCACGCGCGCCGAACCCGGCGCTCCCGCGCGCGCCGCGGCCACCGCGTCCGGCACGCGGGGTTCCGCACCGGCCCCGTACGACGGCGTCACCGGCCGCCCCAGCCGCTGGGCCAGGGCGCTCGTGACCTCCTCGACCGCGGTCGCGGCGGCGGGCACCGACGAACCGGCGGCGGCGAGCACCACGGCGTCGTCGGGGCCGAAGGGGCCGTGCGCCGCCTCGGCTGCGGCGTAACGGTCGGCCAGGATGTCGACCAGCAGGGGGTGCGGGCCGAGCGGTTCGGCGGCAGCGGACCCGTTGACCGAGGTGACGGCCTGCGCGATGTCGTGCCGCACGTGGTACCCCGTGGACAGCAGCAGCGGCACGACGACGGCGACCGGTCCGTCGGCGTCCCCGGGCCGGCCTGCGCGGGCACGGGCGTCCCGGACCGCCGCGGCGAGGACGTCGCCGACCTCCGGCTGCTGCACGTCCACGAACGCCTCTCGGACGTCGAGCCCGGGCCGGGCCGCGCGGACGCCGTCGAGCAGGGCGCGCACGGCGGCCTGCCCGGCAGGATCGTCGGTCCCGTGCGACGTCCCGACCAGGGTCGCGCTCATCGTCTCTCCCATCGGTCCTCCACCTCGTCGCTCACTCCCGACGTCCTGTCGGTCGCTTCCGACGCCCTGTCGCTCACTCCCGACGTCCTGTCGCTCGCTCCCCACGTCCTCAGGACGCGTTCCCTCAGGACGCGTTCCCTCAGGACCCGTTCCCTCAGGACGCGTTCCAGGTTCGGTCCTGTGCACCGCCATGTTCACAGTGTTCGGTCGCTTGCCCCGAGATCGGTCGCTCGATGGACCGATCTCGGGGCAAGCGACCGAACATGGTGAGCGGGGCCGGGCAAGGGGCCGATCTCGGGTTCGGTTCAGACCCGCCCAGCTCAGCCCCGCCCAGTTCAGACCGACCCGGTCCAGCCCAGCCCGGTCCAGCCCAGCCCAGCCCAGCCTGGTCCCACCCGGTCCAGCCCAGCCCAGCCCAGCCTGGTCCCACCCGGTCCAGTCCAGCCCAGCCCAGTCCCACCCGGTCCAGTCCCACCCGGTCCAGTCCCACCCGGTCCAGCCCCACCCGGTCCAGCCCAGCCCCACCCGGCCAGGGCGTCACCCCGTGTTCTGCAACCCCGCCGAGACCCCGTTCACGGTGAGCAGCAGCAGGTGCTGCAGCCGTCCGGCATAGTCGCCGTCCACCGCGGAGCCGCCGTCCGACCCGGTGCGCAGGCCGCGCAGGGCGCGGACCTGGAGCAGCGAGAGGGCGTCGACGTACGGCGAGCGGAGCTGCACCGCCCGACCCAGCACGCGCTTGCTCTCCAGGGGGAAGGCGTTGCCGCTGATCTTCAGCACCCACTCGCGCGTGAGGCGCAGCTCGTCGAGCACCATCTCGGCCAGGTCGTCACGCGAGCCCAGCGCCAGGTACTGCGCGGCGATGCGCTCGTCGGTCTTGGCCAGCGACATCTCCACGTTGTCGAGGAGCGTCGCGAACAGCGGCCACTCGGTGCGTGCCGACCGCAGGAGCTCGACGTCACCGCACGCGGCGAGCGCCGTGCCCAGGCCGTACCAGCCGGCGAGGTTGATGCGGGCCTGCGACCAGGAGAACACCCACGGGATGGCGCGGAGGTCGTCGAGGGAGTTCACCGAGAGGCCGCGCTTGGCGGGACGGGACCCGATGGGCAGCAGGCCGACCTCCTCCAGGGGCGTGACCTGCGCGAACCACTGCGGGAACCCGTCGGCCTTCACGAGCTCGTGGAAACGGGTCCGGGAGGCCGCGTCGAGCGACGCCGCCAGGTCGGCGTACTTCGCCGTCGCGCTCTCGTTGACGGCCTCGACCGACGGCGCGGACGCGAGCAGCGTCGCGGCGGCCACCTGCTCGATGTGCCGGGACGCGATGACCGGGTCGCCGTACCGGGCCAGGATGACCTCGCCCTGCTCGGTCAGCTTGAACCGGCCGTCCACGGAGTGCGGCGGCTGGGCCAGCACCGCGCGGTTGGCCGGGCCGCCGCCGCGCCCGAGGGCGCCGCCGCGGCCGTGGAACAGCGTGAGCGTGAGGTTGTTGGACCGCGCCCACTCGGCGATGCGCGACTGGGCGTCGTGCAGCGCGAGCGTCGCCGCGACCGGTCCGACGTCCTTGGACGAGTCGGAGTAGCCGAGCATGACCTCGACGCGCCGGCCGTTCTCCGCCAGGCGCTTCTGCACGGCGGGGAGCGTGAGCATCGAGTCCAGGATCGACACCGAGTTCTGCAGGTCCGCGAAGGTCTCGAACAGCGGGATCGCGTCGATCACGGGTGCGCTGCCGGGGTCGTCCGCGAAGGCGTGGGCGGCCAGCTCGTAGACGGCGGCGAGGTGCTCGGGCGCCTGCGTGAACGACACGATGTAGCGCCGCGCGGCCCGCTCCCCGAATCGGCGCTGGATGGCCCCGAGCGCGCGGTAGGTGTCCAGCACCTCGCGGGTGCGGTCGCTCAGCGCGCCGTCGACGCCGAGCTCGCGGATCTCGTCGAGCGCTGCGGCGTGCACCTGCGAGTGCTGCCGCACCTCGAGCTCCGCGAGGTGGAACCCGAAGGTCTGCACCTGCCAGACGAGCCGCTGCAGGTCCCCGTAGGCCGCACGGGCCGCGCCCGCCGCCACGAGGGAGGCCTGCACCACGAGCAGGTCCGCCTCGAACTGCTCGGCGTTCGCGTAGGCGAGGTCGGCGTTGCGCGTCCGGGTGGCGGCAAGACGCTCGGCGAGCGCGAGCATGACGGCCCGGTGCGGCTCGTTGGGCGAGGCCTCCTGGGCCCGCCGCGCGACGTCTTCCGACATCTGGCGGATCCGCTGCCACAGGGCGTTCAGGCCCGACGACGGCGTGGTGCCCTCGGCGTCGAGCGTGAGCTTGCGGCCGGTCTCGACGGCGAGCCGCTCCAGCGCCGCGAGCGCGTGGTCCGAGGCGAGGGTGGCCGCCTGGCGCGTGATCTCGGCGGTGACGTTCGGGTTGCCGTCGCGGTCGCCGCCGATCCAGGTGCCGAGCTTGACGAACGGCTTCGCGACAGGCGTCGCACGGCCGGCCTCGTCGGCCAGCAGCCAGTCGTCGAGCCGCCGGTAGACGTCGCCGAAGACGTCCGCGAGGACGGCGTCGAACACGCCCATCACGGTCTTGACCTCGTCGATCACCGACGGCTTGCTGGTCCGCACGGGCGCGGTGCGCCACATGGTGTCGATCTCGGCGAGGATGCGCCGCTCGTTCTCGGCGAGGGTCACCCCGCCCAGCCGGCGGGTGTCCCGCTCGGCGAGCAGGTCCGAGAGCCGGCGGATGGTCCCGCTGATGGCCCGGCGCCGTGCCTCGGTCGGGTGCGCCGTCAGGACCGGCCGGAACTCCAGCTCGCCGAGCCGCCGCAGCGCCTCGTCCCGGCCCACCTCCTCGGTGAGCCGCGCGAACGCCGCGGGGATGGTGTCCTCCAGGACCGCCGGGCCGGTGCGTGTCTCGGCCTCGCGGGAGCGCAGCACGCGGACGCGGTGGTACTCCTCGGCGAGGTTCGCGAGGTGGAAGTAGCAGGTGAACGCGCGGGCGACCTGTTCGGCGCGCTCCACGGAGAAGGACGCCACGACGGCGGCGGCCTCGTCGAGGGCGTGCGGCGACGGATCGCCGTAGGCGCGGATGGTCAGCTCGCGGAGCCGCTCGACGTCGTCCAGGAGATCCTGGCCCCCGTCCTCGCGGAGGATCCTGCCGAGCAGCCCGCCGAGCAGACGCACGTCCTCGCGCAGCGGGTCGGGTACCTCGTGCCGGGCGTTGCCACGGACGGTCTGAGTTGATTCACTCACGGGCCAGAGCCTAGGCCGAGATTGCCAATGCCCGTTCATCGTGTCCGATTGTTGGTCTGGTCATGACCTACCGGACTCTGGTTGGCTGTCTGCCTGTGACCGGCTACGACGCAGATTTTCTCGGGTTCCGCGTGCCGCTCCCCGTCTCGCCCGCCGACCTGCGTGTCCTGCACTACACCCACTTCTCCGTGCTCCTGGACCCGGCACGCCGCCTCGCGGCGGCCACCGCCTGCGTGGTCGACGGCGCGGCCCTCCTGGCCCTGCGCCGCACCGGCCGGTGGCGCCTGGACCGGCGTGTGCCGACCGGCGAGCAGGCCGGCAGCGAGCTGTACGCGGGCAACCCCCTGGACCGCGGGCACCTGGTGCGCCGCCTCGACCCCGTCTGGGGTGACGCCGAGACGGCCGCGCGCGCCAACCACGACACCTTCACCTACCCGAACGCGGCGCCGCAGGTGAACAGGTTCAACCAGTCCAAGGAGCTGTGGAACGGCCTGGAGGACCACGTGCTGGCCTACGCGGCCGCCCACGACCACCGCCTCGCCGTGCAGACGGGTCCGGTGTTCGCGGCCGACGACCCGCCCTACCGCGGCGTCCGTATCCCGCGGCTCTTCTGGAAGGTCGTCGCCTGGGCCGGCCCGGCTCCCCGGCCCGCCCACGACGCGGCGGGCAGCCCGGACGACGCCGGGCGCCGCACCCTGCTGTCCACCGCGTTCGTGCTGGACCAGACGCCCCAGCTCGACGACGCCCGCCTCTCCGAGATCACGGCACAGGCCCTGGCCCGGGACGACATCCCGCCGCTGGGCCCGTTCCGGACCTACCAGGTCCCGGTGCGGGACGTCGCGGCCCTGACCGGGCTCGACCTGGGACCGCTGCCCGGGGCCGACGTGCTCGCCGTCCCGCCGCCGACGCCGGCCGGCGCCCGGCCCACCGACATCACGATCCACCGGCTCCCCCGGGCCCGGGCGTGGTCGGAGATCCGGACCCGGGACCAGATCGTCCTGCCCTGACCCGGGCCACGCACGAGCGCCTCACGAGCGGCCGTACGCCTCCAGCAGGCGGAGCCAGATCTCGCTCACCGTCGGGTACGCCGGGACGGCGTGCCACAGGCGGTCGATCGGCACCTCCGCGGCGACGGCGATCGTGGCGGCGTGGAGCAGCTCGGCCACGTCGGGGCCCACGGCGGTGAAGCCGACCAGCACCTTCCGGTCCTCGTCGACGATCATGCCGGCCCGGCCCGTGTACCCGTCGGCGTGCAGGGAGGCGCCGGCCACGGCGCCGAGGTCGTACTCGACCGCGCGGATGCGCAGCCCGGCGGCCTTGGCGGACGCAGCGGTGTGACCCACGCTCGCGATCTCCGGATCGGTGAAGATCACCTGCGGTACGGCGCGCTCGTCGGCGGTGGCCGCGTGCCGGCCCCACGGAGCGAGGTCGACGGGGTTCCCCGTGGCACGGGCCACGATCGTGTCGCCCACCGCGCGGGCCTGGTACTTGCCCTGGTGCGTCAGCAGCACCCGCCGGTTCACGTCGCCCGCGGCGTAGAGCCAGCCGTCGCCGACCGGCTCGCCCTCGCCGTCGAGCACCCGGAGCGAGTCGTCCACGCGCAGCCAGTCGCCCGGGGTCAGCCCGACGTGGTCCAGACCGACCGTGGCCGTGTTCGGCGTGCGACCGGTCGCGACCAGCACCTCGTCGGCCTCCAGCACGGTGCCGTCGGCCAGCGTGACGCGGACCGTCCCGGCGTCGTCCCGGTCGACCCGCTGCGGCCCGACGAACAGGTGCAGGGCGACACCCTGCGCCTTGAGCTCCTCGGCCACCAGGTCACGGGCGAACGGCTCGGCAGCAGGCAGCAGGCCGTCGCGGGCGATCACCGTGACCTGCGCGCCCAGCGCCGCGTACGCGGTGGCCATCTCGGCCCCCACGACACCACCGCCGATGACGGCCAGGCGCCCGGGGACAGCGTGGGCGGACGCGGCCTCACGGCTGGTCCACGGTGCGGCGTCGGCCAGGCCGGGGATCTCGGGCAGGCGGGCACTGGTCCCGGTCGCAACGACGACGGCGTGCCGCGCGCGGAGCACCGTCGTGGCCCCGTCGGCGCCGGTCACCTCGACGGTGCGCGCGGCGCTGATCCGTCCCACGCCCCGGAACAGCGAGATCCCGGCGCCCTCGAGCCAGCCGACCTGACCGTCGTCGTGCCAGTGCGCGGCGAACGCGTCGCGGCGGGCCAGGACGGCGGACGCATCCAGCTCGCCGGTCACCGCGGCGCGTGCGCCGGGCAGTGCCCGGACCGCGCGCAGCGCGGCGGCGTCCCGCAGGAGGGCCTTGGTGGGCATGCAGGCCCAGTACGAGCACTCCCCACCCACGAGCTCGCTCTCCACGATCGCGGCGGTGAGGCCGCCCTGCACGATCCGGTCGGCCACGTTCTCGCCCACGGGACCGGCACCGATGACGACGACGTCGAAGGTGTTCTCGGTCATCTCAGCTCTCCTTCGTGGCGACGCGGTTCAGGCGCAGCGCGGAGACGAGGAAGAAGATGCCGCCGAGCGTGGCGTACCCGGCCAGCGAGGTCAGCATCGCGTTCGGCCCGCCGGCCATCATGAAGAAGCCGGCGCCCGCGAACACGGAGATGCCGCCGCTGAGGATCATGGCCCACTGACCGCCGAGCCGGTACCGGGCGATCGCGACGATGAGCTGCACCAGGCCGGCGGTGATCGCCCAGACGCCCCAGACGCGCAGCACGGCGGGGATGCCCGAGGTCACCGCGACGACCAGACCGATCGCCGTGAGCAGGCTGAGCGCCATGTTGAAGTACAGGCCGACGGTGGGCCGCGCGGCCTTCGAGGAGCGGAAGTCGACGACGGCGGCGCCGACGTCGAACAGCGGGTACAGCACGAGCAGCGCGATGCTGACCGGTCCGAGCGAGGCCCCGGTGAGGAACAGCAGCACCGCCCAGACGATGGCGAACCCGAACCGTACGAAGTACAGGTTCCGCAGTGCGGTCGCGGTGGCTGCGGAGGATTCCGCGGTGGTCGTCATGGCTTTCCCTTCGATGGTGGCCGCTGTCGGCCTGTCTAGGTAGACTTACTAGTTACTCTACCGAGAGTGACGGTACACAGCCCGCCCCCGCTGCGCAAGGGGCCACGAGAGGAGCCACGTATGATCGCGACCGTGCACGGGTCCATCCGGGACCGCCTGATCGAGGCGGCGAACGAGCTGTTCTACGCGCACGGGCTGCGCGCGGTGAGCGTCGACAAGGTCATCGAGCGCGCCGGCACCACGAAGGTGACCTTCTACCGGCACTTCCGGACCAAGGACGACCTCGTGGTCGCCTACCTGGAGCACCGCGCGGCACAGGAGCGCGCAGGCGTCGACGCGGCCATCACGCACGCGGCGGGCGACGTCGACGCGACGCTGCGCCTCATGGCCGGCCACACGGGCGCGATGGCGTGCGAACCCGGCTTCCGCGGGTGCCCGTTCATCAACGCCGCCGCCGAGTACCCGGACCCCGGCACCCCGGTGCGCAAGGTCGTGGACGACCACCGGGCCTGGTGGGCGGGCGCGTTCGAACGGCTCGTCGCCCCGCTCGGGCTCGCCGACCCGCCCGCCGTCGCGGAGGACCTCATGCTGCTGCGCGACGGCATCATGGTCGCCGGCTACCTCGGCGACCCCAGCCGGGTCGCCGACTCGTTCCTGCGGAGCTGCCAGGCCGTCATCGGCTCGGCGGAGCGCGCGGCCGGCTAGGGCCGGGTCAGAGCTCCGAGCGCCAGGAGTGCTCCGGCGCGTAGCCGAGCACGCGGCGGGCCTTGTCGATGCCCAGGAGCGTCTCCCGGCCCTCGATCGGGCGCCGGTGCGGCACGTCCGGGAAGACCTCGGCCGCGAGGTCGGCCGAGTCCCGCTCCATCACCGTGTCGGCGTTCGCGATCACGAACGCCTCGAACCCCGTGAACTCCGCCTCCAGCGCACGGCGCACCGCCTGGGCACCGTCCCGGCCGTCGATGTAGCCCCACAGGTTCCAGCGCCGGGCCTGGGCGTCGTCCTGCCAGGACGGGAAGCGGGCGTAGTCCTGCGGGGTCATCACGTTGGAGAACCGGAGCGCGGCGACCTTGAGCTCCGGGTCCCAGCGGGCGAAGTGCCTGGCCATCTCCTCCTCCAGGGACTTGCCGAGGGAGTAGGTGGACTGCGGCAGCACGTCGTACTCCTCGTCGACCGGCAGGTACGGCGGCGGTACGTCGAACGGCAGGCCGAGCACGGTCTCGGAGGAGGCCGTCACGATGTTCCGGATCCCCACCACCTGCGCGGCGCGCAGCACGTTGTAGGTGCTGGGCACGTTGTTGCCGAACGTCGCGGCGTTGGTGGCCAGACCGGGCGCGGGGATCGCGGACAGGTGCACGACGGCGTCGGCCGGGCGCCGTTCGTCCACGCCCGACAGCAGCTCCACGACCTGGCCGAGGTCCGTCAGGTCGGCCACCGTGAAGTCGCCGGGGCTACCCGGCGGGGGCGCCACGCGGTCGGTCGCGGCCACCGCGTACCCCGCGTCCGCCAGGTGCTCCACCACGAACCGGCCGAGCTTCCCGCTCGCGCCCGTGACCACTACCCGCTGCGCCGTCGCCATGCGTCCGATCCTGCCAGGCTTCCGTGGCTCGACCAACGCCCGGGGGCCGGGGCCCGGGTCAGGCCAGGCGTTCCCGGAGCCAGGCGATGTCCGGGGCCATGTCGCCCTTGGTCTCGCAGATGACGGGTGCGCCCGCCGCCGCGATCACGCCCACCAGCAGGTCCTCCGGGATGAGGCCCTGGCCGAAGTTGATGTGCCGGTCGGCCCCGGACCCCGCCACGTCGCGCGAGTCGTTGGCGTGCACCAGGTCGATCCGGCCCGTGATCGCACGGATCTGGTCGGCCGCCGTCGCGAGGTCGATGCCGCCGGCCCACGCGTGACAGGTGTCGAGCGTGAACCCGACGTTGTCCCCGCCGTTCGCCGCGGTCACGGCAGCCCAGAGCTGCTCGATGCGCTCCAGGCGGCGCGCCATCGAGTAGTCGCCGCCCGCCGTGTTCTCGATGAGCACCGGCACGTCGGTCTCCAGCGCGTCGATCGCCTTGCGCCAGTTGTCGAAGCCCTTGGCCGGCTCGTCGTTCGCGGTGACGTGCCCTCCGTGCACCACGACGCCCCGGGCGCCCACCGCGGCGGCACCGTCCATGATCTGCTGCAGCAGCTTGCGGCTCGGGATACGGATCCGGTTGTTGGTCGAGGCCACGTTGATCACGTACGGCGCGTGCACGTACAGGTCGAGTCCCGCGGCGGCGGCGTCGGCCTTGAGCGCCTCCGCACCACCCTCGTAGGGCAGGTCGGGGACCTTCCATGCCTGCGGGTCGCTCAGGAACACCTGCACCGTGTCCGCGCCGAGCGCCTTCGCCGCCCCGATCGCGTCGGTCAGGTCCACGTGCGCGCCGATCTTCACCATGGCCCCCACCCTAGAACGGCTCACCCACACGACGGCGGGCGACGGCGTCAGCCCAGGCCACGGGCGCCACTCGAGACGACCTCGACCAGGTTGCCGTCCACGGCCAGCAGCCCGCTGACCGGGCCCGACCAGACGTCACCCGTCAGGTCCTCCGCCGCCGGGGGCCGCTCCCACACCACCTCGCCGGTCTCCGCGTCGAGCGCCGTCAGGCCCGCTGCCCCCGAGCCGTCCTCGACGACCAGCAGCACCGAGCGCCCGTCGGTGAAGGCCCGCGAGACGAACAGGGTGCCGGTGGACGAGCCCTCGGGATCGCCGCCGTCCCACGTCCACCGCTCGGCCCCCGTCGCGAGGTCCACCCCGAGCACGGAGCCCGGCACGGCCAGCATGACCGCCGTACCCTCCACCTGCGCCAGGAACTGCTGCACGCCCTCCCTCGCGGGCACGTCCCAGCGCGGGGTGCCGTCCAGCGCGTACGACGCCAGCCGGGTGCCCAGCCCGCCCGCGGACATCAGCGTCGGGGCCTCCGGCCCGGTCACGGTGAGGGGCTCGAGCACGTATCCCTCGACCTCGCCGACCCGCTCGCCGTCCGCGTCGAGGAGCACGGTCCGCAGGTCCCCCTCGAACGTGTACTCGGCGTACCCGCCGCTGCGCAGCCGCTCGACGCCGCCGGAGCCCGGCTCCATCCGGGTGCCGAGCACCAGCCCGTCCGGCGTCACGGCGGACTGGACGCCGCAGCCGTACACCTGGACGAGCTGGTCCTGGACCTGGGCACCGAAGTCCTCGACGTTCAGCAGGCCGGTGCTGACCGTCCCGTCCCAGGAGTCGCCGCCCCAGTTCGCGCACTGGTCGGCGCGCGTGGCCCGGAAGGGGATCGTGACGCTCCAGCGCTCGTCACCGGTGACGGCGTCCTCGGCGCGGAGCACGACGTCGCGCCCCTCCTCGACGGTGCCGGTGCACTCCCCCATGTCGTCGCACCCGGCGCCGTCCGGCAGCGGACCGGGCGCAGGCCCCACCCGCTGGGCGCGCAGGACCGTCCCGTCGGGACCGGGCCGAGGACGGCCGTACCGTTCCGAGTCCGCAGGGTCCAGCACACGCTCCGCCGACACCGTCCCGTCCGGGTCCACGACGACGGCGACCCGGTCCGCCGCGTCGCCCGTCAGGCACACGAGCCGCCGGGCCACCGCCGCGCCCCAGCCCGCCGAGCCCAGCGGCCCGCACTCCGGGTCCGCACCGAGCCGCGCCGTCCAGGCCACGTCGCCCGACGCCGGGTCCAGCGCCACCAGGTCGTTCCCGGACGGGACCACGAGCCGGTCGCCGAGCACCACCGCCTCGGTCCCCCACACGTCGTCCCCGGTGGCGCCGGCCCAGCCGACCGGGCCGTCCCACGTCCACGCCTCGTCGAGCGGGCGGGACACGTCCGCCACACCGCCGGGCACGTCGCGCATCCGCTCCATCCGGGCGCCGTCGCGGACGCCCTCGACCGCGAGCCCGGTACCCAGCACCACGGCCAGCACCGCTGCCACCGGACCGAGCACCCGCAGGTACCGCTCCCGGTCCCGGAGCGGCGCATCGCCTGCCGGGCGACCGTCCGGCTCGGGCTCCGCGCCCGGTCCGCCGCCCGCGCCGGATCCGGCGAACGAGACCTGGGGGTCGTCCGCGCCGTCGTCCACCAGGTCGAAGACGAACGCGCCGCCCTGGTCCGGATCACGTGCCATGCGACCGAGGGTATGTCGGGCTGGTCACGGTTTCACTGGAAACCCCGCACGCCACGCGGCGTCACCTCCAGCAGGACGCCGTCCACCGCCACCAGCCCGCCGACCACACCCCGCTCGCCGGAGCCGCCGACGGCCGGGTCGAACGTGGTGACCGCCGCCCCGCCCACGCGCTGCCAGACCACGGCACCGGTGCCCGCGTCGAGGGCCACGAGGCCGTGCGTGCCGCCCGAGTCGCCCTCGGTGAGCAGGAGCACCGTCTCGCCGTCGGTGAGGGCCTGGAACACGTGGGCCGTACCGAAGTACCCGCCGTCGGCGGCCGACGGCTCCGCCGCGCCGTCCCACGACCAGCGCTCCGCACCGGTGACGAGGTCCAGGCCGCGCACCGTGCCGGCCCCGGTCGAGACCACCGCCGTGTCGCCGACCTGCGCCAGGAACTGCTGTCCGCCCGACTGCAGCGCGATGTCCCAGCGCGGCGTGCCGTCGCCGTCGTACGCGCGCAGGCGCCGGCCGGGCTCGTCCACCCCCAGCACCGTCGCGGGTCGCGACCCGTCGGCCACCCGGGGAGCCAGGGGGTACCCGGTGATCTCGCCGGCCACGTCGCCGTCCGCGGTGAGCAGCACGGAGCGGGGCAGGCCGTCGAACCTCGTCACGGCGTAGCCGGTGCCGAGGGCCGTCACACCGCCCCGGCCCGGCTCGGTCCACGGCCCCAGCACGGTGCCGTGCGGCGTGACGGCGGCCTGGATGCCGCAGCCCTGCACTGCCACGAGATCCGCCGTGACGCCCGCACCGAACGCGTCGGGCGCGAGCTGACCGCTGATGACCAGCCGGGTCTCCGAGCTGCCCCAGGACGCGGCGAAGGTGCGCGTGCACTGCGTGGCGTCCACCGGCCGGAACGGAACAGTCACGCGCCAGCGCTCCGCCCCGGTCGCCGCGTCCTCCGCCCGGAGCACCAGGTCGCGCCCCGCCTCCACGGTCCCGGCGCACTCGCCCGCCGCGGTGCACCGGGCGTCGCCCGGGTCCACCGCCGACGGCGGACCCACGCGGAGCGCGCGCAGCAGCGTCCCGTCGGGGCCGGTGTGGGGCAGTCCGTGGCGCCGGGCGTCCGCGGCAGGCAGGGGCCGGGAGGCGGACGTCGCACCGCCGGGCCCCACGGCGACCACCTCCCGGTCGGCGCCCGTGCCCTGGAGGCACACCAGCGCCGGCGTGGACGGGTCCGTCGAGGTCGGCGGCACCATCGGGCCGCAGTCGGCGTCGGCCCGGAGCGGGACGGTCCAGGCCACCGCGCCCGTCGCCGGGTCCAGCGCGACCAGGCCGTCGTCGGACTCGACGACCAGCACGTCGCCGAGCACCGCCACGTCGGCGCTGCTCTCGCCCGGCCCGACCGTCCCGCTCCACGCCCAGGCCTGCGTCAGCGGCTGCGACAGGTCCGCGACCCCGCCCGGCACGTCCCGCATCCGCTCCATCCGTGCGTGGTCCCGCACTCCATCGACGGCGAGCCCCGTGCCGAGCACGATCGCCAGCGCCGCGGCGAGCTGGGCCGCCAGGCGACGGCGGCGTCCGCGGCCGTCCGACGGCGGGGGCACGCCGGCGTCGGTGGCCGCCTCGTCCGGCGCCGACGGCGCTGCGGGGTCCTCGGTGCCGGATCCCGGGTGGACGGTGCCGGGTGCCCCGGTGGCCGGCGTGGCAGACGCGTCGTCAGCTGGCGCGTCGTCCCCGACCAGGTCGAAGACGAACGCGTCGCCCTCCGCCGGGTCGCGCGCCATGCGGCCGAGCGTAGTGCGGGCCGCCGCACGGGACAGCCCCTCCGCGGAAGGTCACCCCAGCCCGCGCAGCCCGTCCGCGGTGACCTCGACGAGGTGGCCGCCGACGGCGACGACCATGCCCGTGACCGGCACGGTCCACCGCTCGGCGCCGGTGGCGAGCCCGACCGCGACGAGCATCCCCGCACCGCCGCCCTCCGGGGGCAGGTACACCCCGGCCACCGTCTCGCCGTCCGTCACGGTGCGGAAGTTCGCCAGGCCCGACGTGTCGTCGCCGGCCCGCTCCCAGAGCTCCGCACCGGTGTCGCGGTCCAGACCGATCAGCCGGCTCCCGCGCTCCATGACCACCACGTCCCGCGCCGCGAGCAGTACGCGCGTCCCGGAGCGCTCGGTCCAGGCCGTCGAGCCGTCCTCGCGGACCGCGTCGAACCCGGTGCCACCCGTGCGCCCGGCGAACCACAGGTCGTCGGGGGCGTCCGGGGCGACGGCGACAGGCTGCACCAGCCCCTCCAGGGTGCCGAGCACGTGTCCGGCGCCGTCCACGACGGTCATCCCCGCGGGACCGGTCTGCACGGCGAAGCGCCCCGAACCCAGCTCCGTGACCCAGGCCGGCGACCCCGAGCCCTCCGCGGCCACCAGGTCCAGGCGGGTCCCGTCCGTCGACAGCGTCGCGTCGGTGCCGCACCCCTGCACGACGACGCTCTCGGTGCCCGCGGCGACGTGCAGCGCCTCGGTGTCCCCGACGGGTGCCGACCCGGGATCGCTCGCGTCCCTGCAGATCACCCCGTCCGGGGCGGTCAGGTCGACGTCCTCGGTCCAGCGCTCGGCACCGGTCACGGCGTCCTCCGCGACCACCCGGACCTCGTGGCGTGCGGTGGGCGTCCCGTTCCCGCAGCCCGCCGGGTCGTCGCACTCCTCGGACCCGGCAGGCTCCTCGATCGGCCGCACCCGGACGACCATGCCCTCCGGCCCCGGGAACACCCGCTCGTCACCGGCCAGCTCCGCGGACCGCACCCCCGTGCCGCCGTCGCGCTCCACGGTCAGCACCTCCCGGGCGTCTTCCGGACCCTGGAGGCAGGTCAGCCGGTCCGTCGTGACCGATGCGTCGTACCCCGTGGGCCCGCACACCGCGTCCTCGCCCAGGGGCACGCGCCACGCCACGGCTCCCGAGGCGGGGTCCACGGCGGTCACGTCGCTGAACCCTGCGGGGGCGGGGCCTGTCTCACCCGTCGCGGGGTCCTGGAGGTACACGTCCCGCAGGGCGCTCGGCAGCAGCACCAGCAAGCCGTCCATGACAACCACCGGCTGGTGCACGAAGGCCGCGCTGCCGAAGGGCACGTCGTACGGGACCGTCCAGGTCTCCTCCGGCGGGTCGGCCAGGGATGCCACACCGACCGCGGACGTCCGCATCAGGTCCTCGCGCCGGTGGTCGCGCACGAGGTCGACCGCGGTCAGCGCGACGGCCACCACGGCCGCCACCGCCACCGCGAGGAGCCACGTCCGCCGGGACAGGTGCGGGAGGCGGCGGCGGGCCGGGGATCCGCCGACGGCGTCCGCGCCCTCACCGCCGGCCGGACGGCCGACGGCAGAACCGTCATCCGCCGGTGCACCCGAGCCCTCCGGACCGTCGTCGTCCGGACCACCCCCGACCAGGTCGAAGACAACAGGCTCCCGCTCGTCCGGCCGCGACATGCCGGGAGCCTACCCGGGCCGCACCCCCGGTCAGCCGAGGCCCACCACGCCGTGCTGCGTGATCTGCGCCAGGTAGCCGTCCACGCTGACGATCTGGGTGTAGGGCGTCTCCTGCTCGATCTCCCAGCGCACCGAACCGTCGCGCAGGTCGACGGCGACCAGGCGCAGCCCCGACGTGCCGCCCTGCGGGTCGGCGGTCACGGGCAGCAGCAGCACGTCGCCGTCGGTGTAGGCCCCGAAGATGGTCGACGCCGCGTCCCACACGCCCTCCTCGAAACCCAGCACCTCCGGGTCGAGCGTCCAGCGCACCGCTCCCGTGCCCAGGTCGACGGCGCGCACCGGCCCGAGCTCGTCCACGACCACGGCGGTACCCCCGACGCTCGCGAGCAGGTCCGTGGCCCGGAGCCGGGGCGACGACGTCCAGAGCCTGCTCCCGGCGTCGCGCTCGTCGGTGGACACCGCCTCGGTGTGCACGCCGGCGCGGACGAGCAGCAGCCCCGGGTCGCGGCCGTCGGTGGACCACGGGACGAGCACCCGGCCGTCGAGCGGGACGGTGCGACCGTCCGGCAGGTGCACCACCTGGCTCGGCCGGCCGGTCTCGTCCACCCGACCGGCGGCCGGGTCGGGCCCCACCCAGCCGCCGCCGGGCAGGGCCGTGAACTGCCCGGCCGCGGTCGCGTCGGTCAGGTCGGTGGCGTCGTCCGGGTCGTCGAGACGCGTGCCGTCGAGCAGGAAGGCCGCCGAGACACCGCAGCCCTCGATCTCCAGGATGCCCTGCTGCAGGTTCGCGTTCAGCACGCCCTCGACGTCGAGCACGGGGGTCGGGGAGTCGTCGTCGACCTCCTGGTGGTAGGTGAGGCAGTAGTTGGGGTCGGGCCTGCCGGACGCGACGGTCGCGCTCCAGCGCTCCGTCCCCGTGACGGCGTCCTCGACCCGGACCGTCAGGTCCGGCGCGGTGAAACCCTTCGGGAGGTGCGGTGTGCCCACCTTGTCGACCACCACGGGCTCCGGACCGTGCCCGTCACCCGCGAGCTGCAGGCGGATCAGCGCACCGTCGGAACCGGGCAGCACGATGGTGCCCGGGTCCAGCTCCCGCGTGGTGACGGCGCCGTCCGCGTCGACGACGGTGACGCCCTGCTCGGCCTGCCCGCCCTCCGACGTCGTGACGCAGACCAGCGGGTCGGCCGGCATCGTCGTCGCCGGGCCGCCGATGCCGAGCCACGGCGTCGGACCGCACCGAGCCCCCTCGCCGACGTCGACCGTCCACCGCACCGCACCGGACTCCGGGTCGACCCCCTGGACCGTCCCGTCGGCGATCACCGCGAGCACACCCGGCATCTCGACCAGCGTCGAGGCGATCGGGTTGTCGAGGTCGATCGACCACTGCTCGGCCGGCCGCTCCGCCAGGCTCCGCACGCCACCCGGCGCGGCGATCAGGTCGCGGTGGCGCAGCTGCGCGTCCAGCAGCGCCCCCGCCACGACCGCCAGCACGACGGCGGCCGCCACGCCGCCCACCAGCAGCACGCGGCCGCGCCGGGTCGCGGGCACGCGCCGCCGGACCGCAGCGGCACCACGCCGCGCCGTCCGGCCCACCGCACCACGGGCGGCCGTGACCGCCCGGGCCACCCGGCCCGGCTCGCGCGGCGCGGCCTCCTCCGGGTCCGGCTCGGCGACGGGCTCGTCGCCGGCGTCGTCCGGGCCGGCCGCGCCCGCGGACACCCCGGGCACCTCGTCGATCAGGTCGAAGGTGTGCACCTTCTTCGGGTCGGGGCTCCCGGGCGCGGCGTCGTCGTGCTGGGTGCGTTCGGTCACGTCCCGAGGGTAGTGCCCCGCTCCGCGGCGATGGCCGACCTCCAGGAGACCCGGCCGCCGGTCTGCATCAGCGCCCCGCGGTAGGCACGCTCGCTGAGCAGCACCGCGCCGAGCGTGGCCACGACGAGGATGGCGAGGGAGACCAGCGGCTCCCACCAGAGCGCGTCGCCGTCGAGGACGCGCACCGGCATCGACACGATCGACGCGGGCGGTATGTAGGACAGCACGCGCTCCAGCACGCCGTCGGCCGAGAACGTGACCACGTACACGCCCATGAGCAGCATCATCAGGGGGCTGGTCGTGTACTGGAGGTCCTCGGTGCGTGACGCGAGCGAGCCGGCGACCGCGTAGAGGGCCGCCACCGCGACGAACCCGACGGTGAAGAACACGACGAACCACAGCATGGTGGCGGTCATCGACGGGAGGATCGCCGACAGGTCCGTGAACGAGGCCCCGACGAGCCCGACGGCGGCGAGCACCAGGTTCTGCCCGAGCGCGATCACCGAGCTGCCGACGATCTTGCCCGCCAGGAGCTGCCGCAGCGGCACGGCGGTCGCGATGATCTCGACCAGCCGGGACTGCTTCTCCTCGATCACGCTGCCCGCGATCATCGAGCCGGAGCCCACGGCGCCCATGAAGAACAGGAACGCGAGCAGGAACCCGGCCACGAGGGCGACCTGCGGGTCCACGGGGTTGCCGTCGAGGCGCTCGGTCTCGACCTCGCTGCCCGCCGTCAGCGCGTCCACGGTGGTCCCGGCGTCGGCGGCCCGGTCGGTCAGCACCTGGTCGCGTACCGCGGTCCCGATGAGCCGGGCGAGGGTGCCGTCGGGCTCGCGCCAGCCGGACAGGGTCCAGCCGGGGCTGCCGGTCGTGCCGGAGCTGAGCCACGCGTCCGCGGTCTCGTCCTGCAGGGCTGCCTCGGCCGCGTCCGCGTCGGCCACGCGCACCACGGTCAGCCCGACCGTGTCGTCCGGCTCCTGGTCCGGCTCGTCCGTCGTGCCACGCCCCTCGGCCGCGGCCTGGAGGGCAGCGGCGGCGTCATCGTCCCCGGCCACGACCGCGACGTCGAACGACTCGGCGCGGTTCTCCATGTAGGCGGAGAAGCCGATGAGCCCGCCGATCAGCGCGATCGTCACGAGGAGACCGATCAGGAAGCCCTTGTTGAGCGCTCGCACGACGATCTCGCGCGTGGCCACGACCATCCAGGCGTTGCGCACGCCGTCGTCCCTCCGGCTCATGCGGTCACCTCACGGTAGATCTGGGCCAGCGTCGGCCGGACGGGGGAGAACTCCTGGACGGCACCGCGGTCCAGGGCGGCGGCCAGGAGCCGGGTCGCGGCGGCGTCGTCGTCCACCTCGAGGAGCGCGGTCGAGCCGTCCACGTCGACGGCGCGCACTCCCGGCACCTCCCGGACGAAGCCCGCGTCGCCGGACAGCACCAGACGGTGCCGCGTCACGCCCTGGGAGCGCAGCGCGTCAGGGGTGCCGTTCGCGAGCACCCGGCCCCCGCCGAGGATGACCAGGCGCTCGCACAGGCGCTCCACGAGGTCGAGCTGGTGCGAGCTGAACAGGACGGGCACACCGCGGCGGGTGTGCTCGCGCAGGAGGTCGGCCATCGCGTCGACGGCTGCGGGGTCGAGACCGCTGAACGGCTCGTCCAGGACCAGCGCCTGCGGCTCGCCCATGATCGCCGCGACGATCTGGACGCGCTGCTGGTTGCCGAGGGAGAGCTTCTCGACGTGCTCCTTGGCGCGGTCCGCGAGCCCCAGCCGGTCGAGGTGCTCCAGCACCTCCCGCCGGGCGGCCCCGGGTGCGATGCCGCGCAGCCGTGCGAGGTAGACGAGCTGGTCCAGCACGGGCTGCTTCGGGTAGAGGCCCCGCTCCTCGGGCATGTAACCGAACCGGCGGCGGTCCGCCCGGGTGACCGGGTCGCCGCCGAACAGCACCTCGCCCGAGGTGATCGCCAGGACTCCCATGATCATCCGCATGGTCGTCGTCTTGCCCGCGCCGTTGCCCCCGACGAAGCCCGTGAGCAGGCCCGACGCCGCCGTGAAGCTGACGCCGTCCACGGCGCGCCGGGGTGTGCCGCCCGAGGCGAACACGCGGGTCAGGTCCCGCACCTCCAGATCGCTCATGGCGGCCACGCTAGGTGGCCTGGTGCGGGCAGGGGATCCGCCGCGAGGCGGACCCGTCTCCGCCTCGGGGCGGGCCGCCGCCGGCGGCGTGGCCGAAGTCGCTGGAGAAAAGCCTGAAGAACGACATTTCGCAGCGCCGATTCTGCCGCGCGGAGTTCTTGCACCTGCATTGACCTGGTATTACAGGCCCCGGTTGCCGATGCCGTTCTGCCACGTATTGTCCCCAGCGGAACGTCGCGAGAAGTGTGCGCGGCGCTGAATGGTTCGACATCCCGTCCACGGACGAATGAGCACCGCTCTCCGGAGGACGTCTCGCAGTCATTGAACCCGCAGGGGGAGCTAAGCGTGCGCAACCGTCTGATCGTCACAGGAACAGCCGCGGCCATGGTGCTGACGGCGGGGATCGTTGGTGCCGTGGCCGTGCAGCCGTCCGGGCAGTCGCAGGACCGGGACACGACGGCCGCACCGGCCGCGCTGCCCGACGTGCTGCAGGGCATGCCGCCGATGATGGTGAAGCGCGACCCTGCCGCCCAGCCCGGGGAGAAGGGCACGGTCGACGTGCGCTCCAGGCCGGACGCGCAGCCGAGCCCCTTCACCTACACCCCGCCCGCCCAGGAGTACGTGCCGCGGCACATGGCCGACCGGCCCGCCACCCCGGGCAGCTCGTTCACCCACGCCCCGCTGCCGGGCATCGACTTCGGCAACGGCTCCGCGCCGACCCCCGCCGGGCCGACGCCGCCGACCACCGTCACGCCGCGGCCCGTCCACCCGACGACGCCGCCGCCCACGCAGACGCCGCCGCCGTCGGCGTCGCCCACGCCGAGCCCGACGCCGACTCCCGAGCCGACGCCGGAGCCGACCCCGACGCCCACTCCGGAGCCGACGCCGACCCCGACGCCAGAGCCGGAGCCCACGGACCCGCCGTCGGAGGAGCCGACGACGCCGCCGTCCGAGGAGCCGACGCCGGAGCCGACTCAGCCGTCCGAGGAGCCCACCCCGGAGCCGTCGACCGAGCCGTCGCCGGAGCCGTCGGACCCGCCCACGGACGGGAGCACGCCGGGCACCACGCCGGAACCCTCGGCGAGCCCTTCGGCGTAATGCGCTAAATAGTCCGGTTCTCCGGAATTGAAGCGAGGGGCGTTTCTCGCCTCTCGCTTCAGCGCGCATTCCTCCCTTTGTCGAGGGCTCACGCGTAGATAGGCAAATCGGTCAGATCGACGTGATCTGTTCACCGGGCCGGGAAATACCGCCGTGACCTTCCGCGCCACCGATCGCCGCTCCGTCGTCGACCACATCGGCACAGGCATCGGGGACACGTGTCGTCGACCGCTGACATCCGCACCGATGTCGACGTTCGGCGACATCCGTTGCGGCGCACCCGCCCGACGCCCGCGAAGTTCACCCGCATCGTCGGGGTGAATCCGGCTCCGGCCAGGCACGACGGGCCCTAGAGTCCGTCCGGGCCGGTCTCGTGGAGCAGCGTGGCGGCCGGGAGGGCACACCACCATGCATCGTCGCGGAACCTCCGCGCGCCCCGAGTCGGGGCCGACCCGTCTGACCCGCTGGACCGCGTCACTCACGGCAACGGTCCTCGTCGGGACGGGCCTCATGGCGACCAGCGCCGCGGCCGACGAGCCGACAGGGACGGCTCTCGGGACGGCGTCCGCCGCCGAGCCTGTACCCAGCACCGTCGTCGCCGCGGCGAGCGACCTCCCCGGCGCGGCGCAGCAGGTCGCGCTCACCGACGAGAACCTGTTCGTCCAGACGGGCACGGGCAGCACCGCCGTCACGTACTGGCGACCGCTCGCGGGCGGCGAGTGGTCCACCACCTGGGGCGGCCGCGAGCTGGTGGGCGAGCTGATCGCGGCGGAGAACGATGTCGTGCACCTGCGCACCACCCAGGGCGAGTCACTGACCTGGACACGGGACCACGACGGCGACGGGGTCGGCGGTGGTAAGCGAAGCGTGCCGGTGGGGTCCGTGCTGGGGCACGGGGCCGAGTACGTGGCGTACACCGACGGAGAGGCGCACGTGCAGGCGGTAGGTTCCGCCGGAGACGTGTGGTCGTACGTGTGGGGACGCGCCGGGATCGCGATGTACGGGGACGAGGTGATCACGGCGAGCAACGGTTTCAGCGGGACCACGGTGTGGCGGGACGACATCCGGGACGGTCAGTACACCCGGGGCGGTGTGCGGTGCACTGGCGGGTCCGACGCCCTGACCCGGGTGATCGACGCGAACGAGCGCTTTGCTCTCGCCCGCTGCGCCGACGGCCAGGTCTGGCTGCAGGACCATGCGGAGGTGTACTACCCGTTCACCCTGTCCGGGCACTACTCGGCCGAGGAGCTCCGGATCGGAGCGGGGTTCGTGCTCGGCACCGACCTCGGCACCGGCAGCCTCCGTGTGACGCCGCTCGCCGATGCCGAGCCGGGCACCCTCGGTGCCGCCGCCGACGTGGACCTGGACGATGCTGGCCGGACAGCCGTCCTCGTCGATCCTGCAGGCGACGTACGCACAGCCGACCTGTCCGGGTGGTCGTCACAGATGCGGACGGTCCCCGAGGACCTCACGCCGCCGACGGCGGGCATGCGCATTGCGAGCAACGTCGTCACCACGACGTCCTACGTGGTCGCCCTCACCGCCACGGACGGCGACAACGGCCCTGCCTTCTACCCGGCCGACATCGCCCTGGTCGAGTCGGAGTACCGCGTCCGGGCCAGAGGCAGTGCCACGCCGGGCCCATGGACTCCGGGACCGACCTTGCAACCGCGCGACCTGGCGCGCTACTACAGCGGGAGCTTCCGGGCACAGACCGGGGCACCGGGCAGCGAGACGTGCTGGCGTGTTCGTGCCACGGACACGGCAGGCAATATCGGCGCGTGGTCGGCGGACCGGTGTGTCGTGGTCGACTCGACGGCCCCGGTGATCACGGCATCAGCGCTCCCGTCGTCGACCAGGTCGACGGCGACGAGCACCGGGATCACCTTCCGGTATCAGGCCAAGGACAACGGCAAGGTAGCGAGCTACGACGTCCGGTGGCGCCGCACGCCGCGCGGCGGCGAGACCGGCGCCTGGGTCTACCCGAAGTCCTACCAGGGGACGACGGCGACGTCGGCGACGGCATACTCGACGAAGTCCACCATCACCTGTTTCCAGGCTCGCGCGCGCGACGTCGTGGGCAACGTGTCGGGCTGGTCTCCGCTGCGATGCACCTACATGGACGGCACCCGGCCGACCGTCAGGTGGACCTCGTACCCGCGGTGGGTCACGCCGAGCCAGACGTGGTTGAGCACCAGGGACAACATGATGGTCTCCAAGCCCGCCTATACCTACGGGGCTTCCGACGAACGGGGGGTCGTGGGCTACGAGGTGCAGCGGCGCGAGTGGGAGTACGGCGAGACCCTCACGTGGGCGCCCAGCGCGTACACCGGGACGACGGTGCGTTTCAAGCTCTACACCGGTGAACAGAACTGCAACCGCGTCCGCGCCAGGGACCAGGCGGGCAACTGGAGCGCGTGGTCGGGCTGGAAGTGCACCAACATGCCGTTCGACCAGAACGACACGTACGTCAACGGCGGGCGGCAGACCGGGCGCTACTCGTACGTCATCGACGGGTACTCCGGCACCGTCCAGTCGAACAACCCGGACGCGGCCAGGGCGATCCGCGCGAAGTTCGTGACCGGGCCGGACCGGGGATCGGTGCGGGTCTCGGTCGGCCGCACCTCGTTCGGCGTCGTCCACACCTGGGCTCCAGAACCCGGGACCAAGTGGGTCACGCTCCGCGCGCCCGTGCTGGCCCGGGGCGACATCCGGTTCACGCGCGTGAACACGAACTGGCGCGACGTCCACCTGCGCGAGTTCTACGCGATCCGCTGACCGCTCACACCAGGCCCGCCCGGTGCGCCAGCACCACCGCCTGGACCCGGTCGCGCAGGTGCAGCTTGGCCAGCACGTTCGAGACGTGCGTCTTCACCGTCGCCTCGCCGAGGTACAGGGTCGACGCGATCTCCCCGTTGGACAGGCCGGTACCCACGAGCTCCAGCACCTCACGCTCGCGCGGGGTGAGGAGCGCGAGGCCCGCGGGGACCGCGGCCGGGCTCGTGCTCCGGTTCCCCGCAGGCCGGGCCGGTCCTCCGGCGTAGGCCGTCCCGACCGGACCTCCGCCTGGGCTCCCGCCCGGGCCTCCGCCTGGGCTCCCGCCCGGCACCGCCGAACCGTCCGCCGGCTGACGTTCCCCGGCCACCATCTGCTCGATCACGCGCCGTGTGATCTGCGGGGCGAGGAGCGCGTGCCCGGCGGCCACCGTCCGCACGGCGTCCACGAGGTGCTCCGCGTCCGAGTTCTTCAGCAGGAACCCCGAGGCCCCTGCGGCGAGCCCGTCGAACACGTACTCGTCGTGGTCGAACGTCGTGAGCACCAGCACCTTCGCCAGGTCCTCCGCGACGATCCGGCGGGTGGCCTCGATGCCGTCCATGACCGGCATCTGCACGTCCATGAGCACGACGTCGGGCCGCAGCTCCCGGGCCAGCTCGATCGCGGCGGCGCCGTCACCGGCCTGGCCGACCACCTCGACGTCGTCCTCCACCGAGAGGATGAGGGAGAAGCCCGAGCGCACCAGCGCCTGGTCGTCGACCAGCAGCACGCGCGTCATCGCGCCACCTCCGACCTGGTCCCGGCGAGACCGGGCCCCCCGACCGCGCCCTCCTGATCGGCCGCACCCGCCTCACCCGTCATGCCCGCTGTGTCGGGCGCCGGCAGCGGCAGCCGCATCCGCACCCGGAACCCTCCGGTCGCGCGCGGCCCGATCTCCACCACGCCCTGGTGGGTCGCCGCCCGCTCCCGGATCCCGAGCAGCCCGAGCCCCGACCCCGACGTCCCGCGGCGGGGCCGGCCGTCGTCGAGCACCTCCACCTCGGCGAAACCGTGCGCGAACCGCTGGTCGGACGCGTCGGCGCCGTCGCGGACCACCCGGAGCGTCACCGTCGCGGACCGCGCCGTCGAGTGCTTGCGCACGTTCGCCATCGCCTCCTGCGCGGTGCGGTACAGGCTCAGCCCCATCGGGTCGGGCACTGCGGCCGCGACGCCCGGCGGCTCCTCGACCTGGCGGAACGTGGTGTCGAGGCCGTCGTGGTCTGCTGCCGTCAGGGCCGGGAGGTCGGCAAGGCCCGGTTCAGGGGCTCGCGAGGCGCCGTGTGCGTCGCCGTCGGGCACCGCGCGCAGCGTGCCCACCAGGGTGCGCATCTGCGCGACGCCCTCGCGCGACTCCCGCTCGATGGTGACAAGGGCCTCGGCGGCCAGCTCGGGGTCGCGGCCCAGGACGCGGCGGGCGGCCGCCGCCTGGATCCCGATCACGGACACGTGGTGCGCCACGACGTCGTGCAGCTCGCGGGCGATGCGCACCCGCTCCGCCACGACGGCCTGGTCCGTGAGGGCGTCCGCCTGCTTCTCGATGGTGACCGCCTGGTCGGCGAGCTGCTCGCGCCGCCGGGCCGCGTTCCACTGCATCTGCCCGGCCACCACCGCACCGCCGAAGAACGCGATGTTCACGACGATCTGGTAGACGGCGTTGGCGAGGTACGGCTCGATCGCGCCCGGCCAGTCGGCGCGCGTCGGGTAGTCCTGCACGATGGTCTCGACGCCCTGCTGCACGGCGAACATCCAGATGAGCCACGTGAACATCGCGAGCACGCAGGCACTGACCACCACGAGCATCGCCCGGCGGTCGCGCGCCCACGCGAGCGCGGTGAACAGGGCCACGAAGTACATGATCTGCATGGGCATGAGCACGGTGATCTGGGGAATCGTCAGCCCGATGCCCAGCCACAACGCGTACACGACCACGAGCGACACCAGCGGATAGCGCCGGCGCCACGCCAGCGGCACCATGCTGACCACGCCCAGCAGGAAGATCAGCCACAGCGGCTCCCGCACCTCCTCGAAGAGGCCCATGCTGCGGCCCAGCTCGACCGAGACGGCCGCCAGCACGGCGAAGCCGGCGCCCAGCAGCAGGTCCCTCCGGTAGGCGTCGCGGCCCGCGGGCAGCCGCTCCCAGTCGGAGTCGACGCCGAACCAGTCCAGCACGCGGGCAGCCACGCCGTCGTCGGGGCGCGGTGCGACGGGCGGCGCGGCGGACCGCCCGTCCTCGGGCTGCGGTGGTGCGTCGGACATGGCCCCAGCCTAGGAACCCGCGCGCGCCGGCGCTTCCGCCTGGAGGCGGAGAAGTGGCCACGGGCCGACGCCGAACATGCTGGACACCGCCGCCCGGGTGCCGCATCGTGGCGACCATCAGCCCGACGAAGGGGAGCCGTCCGATGACGTTCTGGATCTGCCGCACCTGCGGTGTGGAGCACGAGTCCCGTCCCGAGGTGTGCACCGTCTGCGCCGACGAGCGTCAGTGGGTGCCCGCCGACGGCCAGCACTGGACCACCCTGGAGGAGCTCGCGGCCCAGGGGCAGAGCATCGCCGTGGAGGAGCTGGAGCCGGATCTGTTCGGTCTGACGACGGTGCCGGACGTGGGTATCGGCCCGACGGCGAAGATCGTGCGCACCGCGGGCGGGAACCTGATGTTCGACGTGCCCGGCTACCTGGACGACGAGGCCGTGGCCGCGGTGCGGGACCTGGGCGGGCTGGCGTACATCGTGGCCAGCCACCCGCACATGTACGGGGTGCAGGTCGAGTGGAGCCGCCGCCTGGGCGGTGTCCCCGTGCTGGTCAGCGAGGCGGACGCGAGCTGGCTGGCCCGCACCGACGAGGCCGTGGAGCTGTGGAAGGGCGACCGGGAGATCCTGCCCGGGGTCACGCTGAGCCAGCCGGGCGGGCACTTCCCGGGGTCCGCGGTGGCGCACTGGGCTCCCGGGGCCGGGGGCCGGGGTGTGCTGCTGAGCGGGGACACGATCTTCGCCAACCCGGACCGGACGTCGGTGTCGTTCATGCGTAGCTATCCCAACCGGATCCCGCTGTCGGGGCCGGTGGTGCAGCGGGTGGCGCACCACGTCAGCCGGTTCGCGTTCGACCGGCTCTACAACAACTTCCGGGGCGTGATCCCGGTCGACGCCCGCGAGGTGGTGCTGCGCTCGGCGGAAAGGCATGCGGCGTGGACGAGCGGGGCGTACGACCACCTGACGTGACGGGCGCTCGGGTACCGGCGGTGCCGGTCCGGGTGATCGGTAGAAGGTCAGGTGATCGGTAGCCCGGGCTGCCGATCACCTGACCTTCTACCGATCACCCGCCCTCGGCGGGACCGCCGGGCAGCCGAACCGGCTCAGCAGCAGCGGGCGCCCGGGTTCGCGTCCTGGGCCGCGTAGCGCTCCCGCCAGTACTCCCGGACCGTCGGCACCGCGGCGTCCGGGTGCACGTGGCGCAGGTGCGCCACGTACCGCTGGTAGTCGCTCTCGCCGAGCACGCCGGTGACGTACCAGGCCAGGGCGCGCCAGCCCCGGCGGACGACGGCGAGCACGCCGCCGTCCGCCGTCGGGCCGGCGACCGGGTGCGCACTCACGCGTGCGTCCCGGTCCCGAGCTTGTCCGGGTTCTCGTCGTAGTAGGTGGCCCACTGCGCGGCCACCTCCCGTTCTGCGTCGGTGGACACGAGGCCCGACGGCGCGAACGTCGACGAGGGCGTGTCCGGATCCTCGGTGGTCGGCAGGCCGCCCGCCCGGATCGCCTTGACGCACACCCACAGCGCGACCACGGCCACGATCAGCACGAGCAGCGCGAACACGATCGACAGGGTGCCCTGCAGGAACGTGTTGCGGATGACGGCGTCCATCGCCGTCGTGTCGGCGGCGGTGCCGAACGACGTCTCGCCCGCGGCCCGCGCCTCGCGGAACGCGTCGTGCTGGGCCCAGTACCCCAGGCTCGGCTCGGGCGAGAAGATCTTCTGGAACGACGCCGTCATGGTCACCGCGAGGTCCCACACCAGCGGCACCGCCGGGATCCACGCCCACTTGAGGTAGCCCTTCTTGACCACCACCACGGTGACCAGGGCGAGCGCCATGGCGGCGAGGAGCTGGTTGGCGATGCCGAACAGCGGGAACAGCGTGTTGATGCCGCCCAGCGGGTCGGTCACGCCCATGAGCAGGATCGCGCCCCACAGGCCGCAGACCACGATCGAGCAGATCCACGCGCCCACCCGCCAGGACGGGTCGCGGAACTTCGTGAGCGGGCCGCCGAGGTTGCCCAGCGTGTCGGAGAGCATGAAGCGGGCCACGCGGGTACCGGCGTCCACCGTGGTGAGGATGAACAGCGCCTCGAACATGATCGCGAAGTGGTACCAGAACGCCGTCATCGCGGAGCCGCCGAGGAACGAGCCCAGGATCTGGGACATGCCGAACGCGAGCGTGGGGGCACCGCCGGTGCGGGAGATGATCGACTCCTCGCCCACGCCGTCGGCGGCGGCCTGGATCTCCTCGCCCGTGACCGGCGGGCCGGCCAGGCCGAGGCCGTTGACGTAGTCGGCGGCGGTACCCGGCTCACCGCCGGTGAGCGTGGCGGGGGCGTTCATCGTGAAGTACAGGTGCTGGTCGATGGAGATGGCCGTGACCAGCGCCATGATCGCCACGAACGACTCGGTGAGCATGCCGCCGTAGCCGATGAGCCGGAGCTGGCTCTCCTTCTGCACCAGCTTGGGGCTGGTGCCGGACGAGATGAGCGCGTGGAAGCCGGACAGCGCACCGCAGGCGATGGTGATGAACAGGAACGGGAAGAGCGACCCGGCGAACGCAGGTCCGTTGCCCTCGATCGCGAAGCTGGAGATCGCGGGCGCCTGCACGGCGGGCTGCGCCACGATCACGCCCACGGCGAGCAGGACGATGGTGCCCACCTTCATGAACGTGGACAGGTAGTCGCGCGGGGCGAGCAGCAGCCACACGGGCAGCACGGACGCGAGGAACCCGTAGCCCACGATCAGCCAGGCGACCGTGACCGGCTCCAGCGTGAACGTCTCGGCGCCCCAGGGGGTGTCGGCCACCCAGCCGCCCGCGACGATGGCGAGCACCAGCAGCACCACGCCGATGACGGAGACCTCGGACACCCGGCCGGGCCGGATGTACCGCAGGTACACACCCATGAACAGGGCGATCGGGATGGTCATACCCACGGAGAACACGCCCCACGGCGACTCGGCCAGGGCGTTCACCACCACGAGGGCGAGGACCGCCAGAATGATGATCATGATGACGAAGACGCCGATCAGGCCGGCGGCACCGCCGACCGAGCCCATCTCGTCGCGGATCATCTGACCGAGCGAGCGGCCGCGGCGGCGCGTGGACAGCCACAGCACGAGATAGTCCTGGACGCAGCCGGCCAGCACGGCGCCGATGATGATCCACAGGGTGCCGGGCAGGTAGCCCATCTGGGCCGCCAGCACCGGGCCGACCAGCGGGCCCGCGCCCGCGATGGCCGCGAAGTGGTGGCCGAACAGCACGCGCCGGTCGGTGGGGGCGAAGTCGCGGCCGTTCTCGTGCTCCTCGGCGGGAGTGGCCCGGTCGTCGCGCGGCCGCACCACCTTGTACTCGATGAGCCGGGCGTAGAAGCGGTAGGCGATGACGTAGGTGCCGACGGCGGCGACCACGAAGTACGCGCCGTTGACCGACTCGCCGCGCGCGAACGCGACGAGCGCCCACGCGATCGCCGCGAGCAGCCCGATCGCGGCGAAGACCAGCTTCTTGCCGGTGGTCATGGGTCTGCGGTCGATGACCGCGACCGGGGGGAGGTCCGGGTCGTTCCGGACCAGCTCAACGTGCTCGGGTGAGCGCACGACGGCCTCCTTGCCGGGGTGGCCGGCCCGTCAGGGGGCCGGATCCTTGATGAATCGTTACCGTGCCCCGACCCTAGACGGCGAAGAACACCAAGGACCAGCCCCGGCGTCCGTGAAACCGGGTGTCGGATGCACAGAACCCTGGTGTGACCTGTACGTCCGGCCCGCGGGGTGTGGGAGCCTCGTCCCCGTGACCCTCACCCTGCCCGCCTCGCTGACCGGCCCGGCGCGGCTCACCGCCGCCTTCCTGGTGTCGGCGTCGGCCATCCTGTTGTTCGCCGTCCACATCCGCCCCGTGGCGTACCTGCCGCTGGTGCTGGGCATCGCGCTCGGCCTCTGGGCCGACCGGGCGCTCGGCCGCGACCTCGCGCTGATCGGCGTCGGCATGGGGATCATCTCGCTGATCTCCCTGGAGGCCGATCTGTCCGACGCCGGCATGCTGCGGTTCACGCTGGCGCTCGGCGGAGCGGTGCTGGTGCCGTGGGCGCTGTCGCGGTTCGTGCTCCGGCAGGACACGATCCAGTTCCCGGTCGCGACCGGACGCCGCTGGGGCCGCGGCCAGTGGACCTACCTCGTGGTCGTGGTGGCGGTGGGCTACCTGGTGCTGCCCTTCTACTTCCTGGGCTCGGGCGCGTACCTCAACTGGCCCGACCTGGACGGGACGCAGGACATCTGGCGGCTGTTCGTGGGTGTCAACGCCGTGGGCATCTGGGACGAGCTGTTCTTCATCTGCGTGGTGTTCGCCCTGTACTGCAAGCACTTCCCGACGTGGCAGGCCAACGTGCTGCAGTCGATGATCTTCGTGTCGTTCCTGTGGGAGCTCGGCTACCGCGAGTGGGGGCCGCTGCTGACGATCCCGTTCGCGCTGGTCCAGGGCTGGATCTTCGCGAAGTTCAAGTCGCTGACCTACGTGGTGACGGTGCACCTGCTGTTCGACGCCGTGGTGTTCGGCGTGCTGGTGCACGGGCACCACCCGGAGCTGTTCGACATCTTCGTCACGGCGCCCTGAGGCACCGCCCGTCAGCTCGTCTGGTCGTTCGTCGACCCCGGCCCGCCGACGTCGGCCAGCAGGTCGCGCACGTCCTCGACCTCGACCCGGATCGCGTCGGCCTCGGCCTGCGCCAGGGCCTTGGCCTCGGCGTCCTCGCCGCCCTCGATCTCCTCGTCGGCCGGCTGGAGCCCGCCGTAGTGGTGCTCGACCAGCGCGGCGAGCAGGGCGATGTCGAAGTCGGTCGACTGCAGCGCGGCGATGCCGTTGACCTGCGCGTCCGTGAGCATGCCGTGGTTGCCGCCCTCGTGCGAGTGTGCGGTGCTGCCTGCCCGGGGGCCGCTGCCGTCGTCGGGCAGCTCGGTGGTCAGGCCGGCGTCCGCCAGCGCGAGCGCCTCGCGGCCCGCGGCGGGCACGGGGATGTCGCGCGCCTCCAACCAGTCGGCGAGCTCGCGCACCCGCCCCGCCGACGCCTCGCCGACCTCGACGGCCAGGGCGAGCACCTCCTCGTCGTCCGACCGCCCCGGCGCGAGCGCCGCGAGCTGCACGGCCTGCGCGTTGTGCTCGATCGAGAGCGCGGCGTACCGGGAGTCGGCCTCCGAGTACCCGGCGGCCTCCTGCTTCGCCGGCACCAGCACGCCGAGCCACAGGAGCAGCGCCAGCACCACGGCCAGGCCGCCCGCGAGCACGGCCCCCATGATCCGGAGGCGGCGGCCCAGGTCGTAGCGGGACGACGCCGTCCCGCGCTCGTCGGCTCCGGTGCCCGACGGCGGGGTGGTGTCCTCGGTCGTCGAGTCCTGGCGTGTCATGTCCGGGAGGTTCCCACAGAAAGGCCTGGCAGCGCCATCACGGAAATCCCTCATCGGGAGTGGCGGCCCTTTCCTTGTACCGCGGTCCCGTCATCACTGACGATGAGCAGCCGGATGGCATCTGCGTTCCCCAGGAGGTCCCGTTGAGCCCCAGGATCCTGCGCTGCGTCACTGTCACGACCCTGACCGCCCTGTCGATCGGTGGGTGCTCCGCGTCGGCAGGACCCGACGTCGACCGGGCTATGCCCACGCAACCGGACGACTGTGCGGTGGTCAGGGCGGAGCCCGGTCTGGCGGCCAACGAGCTCAACGAGTCGCTGGCGATCGACGACGTCGACGTCTCCTTCACGCAGCGCGAGGTCCTGGTCGAGGCGGGTGGCGGCCCCTGTGCAGCTGAGCCGGGCGATCCGGTGGCCGACGAGTGCCGCCTCGTGTCGGGGCGGCACGACGACGCGTCCGACGTCCGCCTCTGGCGAGACGCTCACGGATTCGTCGAGCCCGAGCTGGCCGCGGGCGCGCAGCGCGTCCTGACCGAGGACGTGACCGGCTACACGGAACACGACGAGACGTTCCACTGGCGGGCGGCGGCCGTGGACTACCCTGCTGCGGCGGATGTCCACCAGTCACCCGCGTGGGAAGTGATCTCCTCGTGCGACGGGCTCCAGTCCGACCATGTCGGGAACGAGATCGTCTCGCTGTCGCAAGGGGCGGAGCCGTTCCTCGCGGCGCGGATCGACGGACCAACCCTCTACGTCGTCGAGACCTGGATCAGCACCGATCCTGACGGCGCCTCGCCGCTGGACGACACCGAGACCGGTCTGCCGCCCGCCGGGGCAGTGCGCGAGATCCTCCGCTGGTTCATGGCGGAACACGACCGGCTTTGAAAGGGGGTGCCCCGGGGAAGCCTCGCTGTGGAGGACTTCCCCGGGGCACCCCGGGCTGCTGGCCGTGTCAGCGGCCGAACGACTCCTGCATCTGCGGGTTGAGGCTGTTCAGCCGCACCCGCTCGGCCGGACCGTCGATCGAGTCGTCGATGTCGAACGTGTCGAACCCGATGCCGAGGTCGTTCGAGTAGGCGTACCCGTTGTAGTAGTACGTCGACCAGGTACCGCCGCTGCTCACGCCCTCGCCGCGGTCGAACCAGGCGACCTCACGCGGGTTGGAGGAGTCCGTGAAGTCGAACACCGAGACGCCGCCCTGGTACCAGGACTGGACCATGAGGTCCTTGCCCTTGACCGGGATCAGCGAGCCGTTGTGCGCCACGCAGTTCTCGTCGGCCGTGTTGATGCGCGGGATCTTGTAGTACGAGGCGAAC
Source organism: Promicromonospora sp. MS192 (assembly GCF_049532985.1). GTDB lineage: Bacteria > Actinomycetota > Actinomycetes > Actinomycetales > Cellulomonadaceae > Promicromonospora. The sequence continues at coordinate 4,749,147 of NZ_CP186693.1, forward strand.
TCGAGCGTCTTCTTGCCGTGACGCCCACGCTCGATGTCGTAGATGCCGTTGGCGCCCAGCTCCGGCGCGAACTCACCGGTGCAGGTCGCGAGACCGCCGCCGCCGAGCTCGTCGGTGAAGACCACCTTGGTGGCGTCGTTGTTGAAGGTGGCCGAGTGCCAGAACGCGAAGTTCTCCGTGTCGCGCACCTGGCTGATCACGCGCGGACGCTCACGGTTCGAGATGTCCATGAGGATGCCGTCACCCATGCACGCACCGGCGGCCAGGTCGTACTTGGCGTAGGTGGTGATGTCGTGGCAGCCGCTCGTCGTGGAGGCGCTGCGGCTCGGGTCACCCTCGTAGCCACCGTCCGGGAACAGGACCGGCGTGGAGACCAGCTTGGCCGCCGTCGGCTTCTGCACCGGGATCTTCACGATCGAGATGAAGTCGTGCGGCGGCTGGCAGTCCGGGAAGGTCGCGTTCGGCGAGTACGACGAGACGTACGCGTACAGGTTGCGGCCGTCCTTGGAGGGGGCCAGCGAGTGGGTGTGCGAGCCGCACTCGGTCTCGATCGACTTCACGTAGCGCGGGGACAGCGGGTTGGAGATGTCCCAGATCTTGATGCCCTCCCACGCACTCTTCTCGGTCGCGGGGAGCGACGTCGAGGCGCACGAGTCGTCGCTGCGCGACGAGTCGGTGGAGAGCACCAGGATGTTCTTGTAGACCGAGACGTCGTTCTGCGAGCCCGGGCAGTAGACCTGGACGACCTGCTCCGGGTTCTCCTTGTCCGTCAGGTCGTAGACCGTGAAGCCGTCGTAGTTGCCGGCGTACGCGTACTTGCCCTGGAAGGCGATGTCCGAACCGGTCCCCTGCAGCGCGCCGTTCTTGGGCTGGTTGCTGAGGTGGGTCATGTTGTAGGACGCGGTCTCGCCCGGCGGGACGTCCGGCTCCGCGACGGACGCCGAGGCCACGGGCCCCGCGAGCGCCACCGCCGCGGCGGCGAAGATCGCGGTCAGGGCGACGCCTGCGGCGCCCCGCGCACGAGGTCGGGTAAAGGTTGGACGACGCACGGGCGTCACACCTCCTAGGTCGGTTGAGGGCAGTGTTCCTCACAGGGACCTCCCAGGACCAGGAGTTTCGTGATCTTTAACATGGTGGTGACAAACCGTCACCGAGTGGTGCGGAAGGGGCGCGGGCCGGGTGGTATCCGGCGTCATGGGGGCTTGGTAGATTCCGGCGCAAGCATGGTCCGCGACCCCGGGCAGGGGTGTCGATGACCGGCCGATGACACAGGCTTGCCGCACGAGAGGACCACCGTGGAGATGCTGACAGGTGCCGGACGACGATCGCGCGCCCGCTCGGTCGCGATCGGCCTGGCGGTCCTCGCGCCCGCCCTCGTGCTGTCCGCCTGCGGCCCGGACGAGGAACCGGAGGCCGTCTCGACCCCGAGCTCCGTGGTGGTGCAGCCGGGCAAGCCGGGAGAGCCCGCGAAGACCGTCGCGCCCGAGGACTACGAGGGGGCACCCGCCCAGGCACCCTTCTCGAAGGCCGACGCCCAGTTCCTGACCGACATGATCTGGCACCACGGCCAGGCGATCGACATGTCCGTGCTGGCGCCGGAGCGCGCCGAGTCGGAGCAGCTGAAGACCTTCGCGAGCCGCATCGACGTGGTGCAGGGCAGCGAGATCGACCTCATGGCCGGCTGGCTGGAGGAGAACGACTATCCCGTGCCCGTGACCGCCGAGCCTGGGGACGGCTCCGGCCCGCGCGCCCCGGAGCACGGGCACGACGCCGCCATGCCCGGGATGCTGACCGAGGCCGAGATGGCAGCTCTTGAGGGGGCGTCGGGCGAGGAGTTCGACCGCCTGTACCTCGAAGGCATGATCAAGCACCACGAGGGCGCCCTCGCCATGTGCAAGGAGGTCGCGGCCTCGGGCAGCGAGGAGCGGGTGCTGGAGCTGGCCAACAACATCGCCGCCGACCAGATGGCGGAGATCGACCGGCTGGACCAGATGCTCGCCGAGCTGTGAGGCGGCACTCGACGAGGCTGAGCGGCGAAGCCGAGTCAGCCGGTTGGTAGAGCCAACCGGCTGACTCGGTGCCCTGCGCGTCCGGGCAGGCACCCGGTCGGATCAGCCCCCGAGACGGCCCGCCGTCGGCGCCCGGTCAGGCCCGACGGCGGCCCAGCAGGATCAGGCCCGCGACGGCCGCCAGCACACCGAGCGCCGCCGCGAGGATCACGCCGATGCCGATGGCCCCCGCCGGGGCGGCGTCCACGTCGGTGCGGAGCTTCCCGGTGCCGGCCGACAGCTGCATCGTCCCGTCCGCCACCGTGGTGGTCCCGGAGGCGAGCTGCGCGGAGCCGTCCGCGAGCCGCTGGGTGCCGTCGGCCAGGTCCGTGGCACCCGTGGCCAGCGTCTGGGTGCCGTCGTCGAGCGCGCTGGTTCCGTCGACCAGCGTGCGGGTGCCCTTGCGGGCGTCCCTCAGCCCGTCGCGCAAGGTCACCGAACCGTCGGCCAGGCGCTGGGACTTCTCGACCTTGGGGACGACGCGGTCGCGGACCTCGATGATGCCGTCGACGAGACGGCCGGAGCCGTCGACAAGCTGCCCTGATCCGTCGTGGAGCTGCTGCACACCGGACACGAGACCAGGCGTCTTGCCGGCGAGGCTGGTGTTGCCGTCGGCGACCTTCGTGGCGCCGGCGAGCAGCGCAGGCAGGCGGCCCTTCAGGAGACCGGTCCCGGCCGCCAGCTCCGCACTACCCGATGCGGTCCGTGCCGAGCCCGCAACGAGCTTGGTGCTGCCCTGGTACGCGCTCCCGACGCCGGCCACGTACCGCTCGATGCCGGGTGCCAGGTGGCCGAGCCCGGCCTGCAGGTCGGCACTTCCGGACCTGAGCTGCTCGGTTCCCGCGGTGAGGCCGGGCACCTTGACCGCCAGGGTGTCGATGCCGCCGGTCAGCGCCTGTGCGCCACCCGAGACGTCCGTGGCGCCTGCCGCCACCTCGGCCGAACCGGCGGCGACCCGCGCGGCACCCACCGAGAGCTGCTCCAGCCTTTCGCTGAGCTGAGCCGCACCTCCCTGCGCCTGAGTGGCTCCGCCGACGACCTGTCCCGCGCCCGTCTCGAGACCTCCCGCGACGCCCGCCAGGGCCTGGAGCTTCTCCTTGAGCGCCGGGTCCTCGGTGGCCTCGGCCAGAGCAGCGAGCTGCTGCTTCAGCGCAGCGTTTCCGCCCTGTACCTGCCTGGCACCGTCGACGAGGCCACCGAGCTTTGTCGCCAGCTCCGCGGCACCGGCCTGAGCCGCGCCCGCGCCGGTTGCCACCGGAGCAGCGCCGTCAGCGACGCTCTTCGCACCCGCAGCCACCTTCTGGGCTCCGGCGGCGAGCACCGGAGCCTGCGCGTCGAGCTGCTGCACCCCGGCCGCGAGCTGGTCGGCGCCGTCGTCCAGCGAGACAGCACCCGCGGCCAGCCTCGCGGCACCGGACCGGACGTCGCTGGTACCACCCAGGATGAGGCCGTTGTTCGCAGCGAGCCGTGACAGTCCGCCGTTGAGCTCCTGGGTCCCGGCGTGGACCTGTGCGGAACCGTCGGCAAGCCGCTTCGCGCCGTCGTCCAGCGGGGTTGCGCGCTCGCTGAGCAGCGACACGCCGCCCTGCACCTGGTGTGCACCGTCCGCCAGCCGCGCGGCACCGTCCGCCAGGTCGGGCGCCGCCGTGCTCAGCGTGCCGAGCCCCGAGTCCAGCCTCCCCAGCCCGTCCTCCAGCTTCGTCGACCCCGCCGTCAGCAGCAGCGACGCGTCCGCCAGATCAGCCACGTCCGACGCCGTCTCCGCCGTCCCGTCCGCGATCTTCTTGGACCCGTCGTGCAGCTTGATCACGCCCTCGCGCAGCCGTGCCGCCCCGGAGTCGAGCTGCCCCGCCCCGTCCGCGAGCGCCTCGACGCCGGGCACCACCTCGTTCTGCACGCCGTCGTTGAGCTCCGTCGCCCCGGCGCTGAGGTCGCCGACGCCGGAGACCAGGTCGGCCTGCACGCCGTCGTTCAGCCGGCCGGCACCGTCGGAGAGCCGGACGGCGCCGTCGGCCACGCTGCTCTGGAACAGGAGCAGGAAGGCGGTGGCCACGATCGCTCCGACGAGCAGCATCGCGACGCCGACCGCCGTGAGGATGGTGGGTCCGGGTCCTGATCGTGGTCTCGGGGATGCGTGCAACTGCGTCATCGGTTCACCTCTCGCTCCGCGGGCGTCGTCACCCGCGAAAGTTGTCCGACCGGCGTCCGCCGGGCCCGCCGCCGTTGGCGGGCACGAAGCCCGACATCGCGGGCGTCTGGGCCGAAGGTACCCGCGGCGGGACCACGCGAAACGCTTCTACTGATTACAACTCAGTAAAGTGCGCGAAGTTCACCCGCCGGACGGGACGCGGTCAGCCCAGCCGGGCGTCCACCGCCTCGGCCGAGAACCGCTCGTCGACGGCGACCCGCGCCAGCCCGACGAGCACGGCGTCCGGGCCCAGCACCGCCGGCCGGATGCGCAGCCGCGCCGTGGCCCGGGGCTGGGCACCCGCGTAGACGCCGGCGCGGATCCCCGCCATCACCGTCGGCACCGCGAGCTCACCGGCCACCACCAGGTCGGCCGGGTTGAGCACCCCCACCAGCACGGCCAGCACCCGGCCGATCAGGGCCGCAGCCCGGTCCAGCTCCGCCGTCACCAGCGGGTCGCCTCGCTCGGCGAGCGCGCGCAGCCCGGCGAGCGAGCCGACGTCGGCCCCCGCCTCCGCGAGCCGCCGCAGCAGCGCCGCGCCCCCCGCCTCCGCCGCGAGGCACCCGCGGCGGCCGCACCGGCAGACGGCGTCACCACCCACGTCGACGTGGCCGATGTCGCCCGCCCCGCCGTCGGTCCCCCGGTAGATGCGGCCGTCGACGACAAGCCCTGCCCCGAGAAATCCCGATGCCTTGACCAGCACGAACGGCTGCGGAGGGCCCTCGTGCCGGGCGGCCAGCTCGGTGTACTCGCCGTAGGCCGTCGCGTCGGCGTCGTTCTCCAGGTGCACGGGCACGTCGAACCGGGCACGTACCGTCTCCACCACCGGCCACGCCCCCCAGCCGGGCATGACGGGCGGGTCGGAGAGCCGGTGGTCGTGCGGGTCGACCGGGCCCGGCACCGACAGCGCCACCCCGCCGACGGCGGCCGGCTTGATCCCCGCGTCAGCCAGGAGGGCGTCGAACGCGTCGAGCAGCCGTGGCAGCACGGTCTCCGGACCGTCCGCGAGACGCACGTCCAGGGACGCGCGCGCCACCAGGGCCCCGTGCGGGTCGACGACGGCGAGCGCCGCCGTGTCGGTGGCTCGCGAGCCGCCGGGCGCCGGGACGGGCTCGGCCAGCTCCAGCGCCGCCACGAGCACCAGCGAGTCCTCCGGGTCGAACACGAACCGCTCGGCCCGCCGCCCGCCGGTGGCCCCGGCGTCGCCCGCCGCGCGGATGATGCCCGCCGCGAGGAGCGCGTCCATCCGCTGCGCCACGGTGACACGGGACAGCCCGGTCACGTCGAGCACCTGCGTCCGCGTGGTCGCGCGCCCGGTCCGGATGAGCTGCAGGATCTCGCCCGCGCCTGCTGCCACGTTCTTCCTCGGTTCTTTCTTCTCTGCCTGCGTCGGCACGGTCCGTCGGCGCTCAGCCCTTGTCGGCCCCGGCGGTCAGCCCCTCGGTGAGGGCGCGCTCGGCTATCCCGTACAGAATCACGATCGGCACCGTGAGGAGCACGCTGCCCGCCATGAGGACGGTCTTGGACACCTCCTGCCCGTCGGCGAGCCGGGTCAGCCCGAGCGACACCGTCCACAGGTCCTGCTTCGCCGAGAGGAACAGGAGCGCGAACAGGAACTCGTTCCACGCGATCATGAACGAGTAGAGCGCCGTCGACATGATGGTGGGCATCGCGAGCGGCACCGTGATGCGGGTCAGGATCTGGAGGCGGGAGGCGCCGTCGATCACCGCCGCCTCGTCGATGGACTCCGGGATGCCGGACAGGTAGTTGCGCAGCATGTGCACCGAGACGGGCACCGTGAGCGCGACGTACGCGATCACCAGACCCACGAGCGACGACCCGAGCCCCAGCACCTGGAACCCGACGAACACCGGCACCGCGATGATGATCGTCGGGAACAGGTACACGGCCAGGAACAGCCACGACACCTGCCTGCGCCCCGCGAACCGCAGCCGCGTCAGCGCGTACGACGCCGGCACCACCAGGACCACGGTCAGCGCCGACGCCGCGACCGCGACGACCGCCGAGTTGCGCATGAACCGCGCGAACCCGTAGCCGCCCTCCTGCTCCGGGGCCAGGACCTCCCGGTACGTCTCGGTGGTGATGCGGTCCAGGGCGGGCAGCACGCGCAAGGGATCGCGCAGCAGGTCGTCGATCCGCACGAAGCTGAGGCTGAGCATGTAGAGGAACGGCAGCACCGTGGCCAGCACGAGCGCCACGATCACCACCACGCGCAGCACCCGCAGCACCCGGGTCTGCACGACGACGGCGCTCGGCCCGCGCCGGGTCGTCGCACGGCGGCCGGTCGTCTCCGTGGTCATCACGACTCCCTCCGCCGGGCCGTCAGCCGCAGGTAGACCGCCAGGGCGACGCCCAGGAACACGGCCATCACCGCGGCTGTCGCGCTCGCGCCGCCGATGTCGCTGGACCCGGTGAGCTGCTCGAACACCCGCACCGACGCCACCTGCGTGCCCGCGGCGCCGCCGGTGAGCAGATAGACGTCGTCGAACTCGTTGAACGCCATGACCATGCGGAACAGCACGAGCAGGCCCACCGTCGGCAGGAGCTGGGGCAGCACCACGAACCAGAACTTCTGCAGCGGGGTGGCGCCGTCGACCACCGCGGCCTCCTCGATCTCACGGCTGAGGCCCGTCAGGGCCGCGCCGAGGAACATGAACGCGAACGGGAAGTACCGCCAGATGTCGTAGACGATCACGGTCAGGAGCGCCGTGGGTGCGGACGAGAGGAAGTTGACGGGGTGCTCCCACCCGAGCACCTGGGTGCCGAACGCGTTGACCACGCCGTACTGCGGGTTCAGCGCCACCTGCCACACGAACGTGGTGGCCACGACGGGCGCCACGTACGGCAGCAGCATGACGGCACGCACGGGCGCACGGAACCGGAACCGGTCCCGCAGCGCGAGGGCCGCCACCAGGCCCACCGCGATCGAGCCGACGGTGGTCGCCACCGAGTACTCGACGGTGGTGAGCAGTGACCGCCAGAACGCGGGCGCGGTGAGCACGGCGGCGTAGTTGTCGAGCGTGAGCTCGTTGAACAGGCCGTTGCGTGCCACGTCGACGTACCGCGCGTCCTGGAACGACAGCACCACCGTCCACACGATCGGCACCACGATGATCGCGGCCACGACGAGCGTCACGGGCACGACCAGCGCTATCCCGTCACGGTTCTCGTATCCCCGGAGCCTGGACCCCACACCACACCTCCCTCCCTGTTCCCGGGCGCGACCGGCACGGCCGCGCCCGGGACGAACGGCTACTCGCGCCCGGCGATCTCCGACACCGCGTCCTGCATCGTCGCCTGCGCCCCGGCGGCGTCGGTGCTGCCGGAACCCAGGTCGGCGGCGGCCTTGGCGAGCGGCAGCTCGCTCGTGAGCGGGCCGAGGATGGCACCCTGCCCCTGCGGGAGCGCCCAGCGGTTCGCGGACTCGGGTGCCGCGGCGAGGGTGTCGGTCACCTCGGCGGGCCAGACGTCGGAGAACGTCGCCTTCTCGTCGATGCCGATCTGCAGGTCGGTCCAGGCGTCGGTGTACTCGGTGGGCGCCTCAGCCGTCCCCGTGCGGACCGGCACCTTGCCCTCGGGCGCCATCGACAGCCAGTCCACGTACGCGTCGGACATCATGTACTCGACGAAGTCGGTCACCTCGGGGTCCGCGCCGTCGGTGATGCCCCAGGACACGAGCTCGACGTACCCGGCGGCGTCCCCGCCCGCGGACGGCCCCTCGACCACGGGCACCACGCCGGTGTTCTCGGCGAGCCAGGCCGGGTCGTCGGCGCACTCGTCGCACGACGGCGTGAACTCCTCCCGCAGCCCGGCCAGCTCGTCGAGCAGGAACGAGGACCACACGGTCATCGCCGCCTGCCCCGCGAAGTAGGAGGCACGCGTCGACTCGACACCCTCGGTGCCGTCGGGCGAGAAGTCGGCGGCCAGGTCGCCGTAGAGCTCGATCGTCTCCGTGCACTGGGGGCTGTCCAGCGTGGCCTCGCCCGCGTCGTCGACCAGCTCGCAGCCGTTGCCCTGGGCCAGGAACTCCAGGGTCTGCTGGGTGAACGGGTCGGCCGCGTCCGTGGACAGCGTGATGCCGTAGCGCCCGTCGGCCGTGAGCTCCTCGGCGGCGGTGCGCAGGTCGTCGTACGTGGCGGGGGGCGCCAGGCCCGCCTCCTCGAAGAGGTCGGTGCGGTAGTAGACCATCATCGGCCAGGCGTCCGACGGCACGGCGAGCAGCTCGTCGCCGTCACTGCTCAGGTCGAGCGCCACCGGGGAGAACGTGTCCTCGCCGAGCGCCTCGACCACCTCGGTGGCGGCGTCGCGGTCGAGGTAGCCGTCCCGGTCGAAGGACCGCACCAGGCCGGGGCTGATCGCGTTCACGACGTCCGGCATGTCGTCGCCCGAGAGCGCCGCGGCAGACAGGAGCTGGGAGACCTGGTCCTCCTCGACCGGTACCAGCTCGGTCTCGAGGCCCGAGTCCTCGGCCCACGCGTCCATCGCCGCCTGCTGGATGGCCAGCCGCTCGGGCTGGGTCTCGACCGTCCAGACGGTGATGGTGCCGTCGGACTCGGGTCCGCCGCTGCCGCAGGCGGTGAGCGTCAGGGCCGCGGCGGTCACCGCTGACGCCGCGATCGTCAGGCGGGCGGCGGGCGCCCAGCCGTGCCGGAGCCTCATGGCTTCTCCTCGTCGTCGAGTGAGTGGATCGGGCACTTATGTCTAGCCTATTGTCGAAAGATGCACAAGGACTTACGGGAAGACGCCGCCGACGCCGCCGCCCGTGTGCTCGACACCAACTGGACCGGCAGCTACACGGTGCCCGCGACCGGCCTGTACCCGCACCAGTGGAGCTGGGACTCGGCGTTCGTCGCGATCGGGAACCGGCACCGTGAGCCCTCCCGTGCCCGGAGAGAGCTGGTCACGCTCCTGGAGGCCCAGTGGACCGACGGGCGGGTACCGCAGATCGTGTACGACGTGGGGCGCGACGACGACTACGCGCCGGGCGCGGAGTTCTGGCAGTCGGGGCCGCACTCGGGGCCGGCCACCTCCGGGCTGGTGCAGCCGCCCGTACACGCCTGGGCCGCGTGGCTGGTGCACTGCGCGGACCCTGTCGGCTCCGCGCAGGAAGGGTTTCTCGCGCGGGTGTACCCCCGGCTGACCCGCTGGCACGCGTACCTGCACGGGCGGCGCTCGGGCCGGGTCGACCTACCGGTGGCGAAGCATCCGTGGGAGACCGGCACGGACAACTCGCCGCTGTGGGACACCGCCCTCGAACGGGTTCCGCCCGAGGCCCGGACGCCCATCCGGCGCCCCGACCTGCAGCACGCCGGCGCGGGTGAGCGCCCCGGCAGCCGCGACTACCGGCGCTACTACCGGCTCGCCGAGAACTACCGGGACGCAGGCTGCGCCGACGACGTGCCGATCGGCTTCGCCATGGTGTGCCCGCTGTTCAGCACGCTGCTGGCGGTCTCGGAGATCGCTCTGGGGCGCATCGTGGCGGCGCTGGCCGACGAAGGGAACGGGCCTGGCGTGAGCGGGGCTCGTGGCGGGGCAGGCCAGGCTCGTGGCGGTGCGGGCGGGTTGCGTGGCAGTGCGGGCGGGTTGCGTGGCAGTGCGGGCGGGTTGCGTAGCGGTGCGGGCGGGGATCGCGACGGCTGGCCGGCGGCGCCCACGGACGAACCGAGCCCGCCCACGGGCGAGCCGGGGCCGCTCGACGACGTCCTCGCCCCGTCGGCCGCAGAACTCGAGCACCGGAGGACCGCCGACCGGGTGATCGCCGCGATGGACGAGCACCTGTGGGACGAGGACCTCGGGCTCTACGTGGCGCTCGACCTCACGGCGGGGGAACGCGTCCGCCGTGCGACGGTGAACGGTCTGGTCCCGCTGCTCCTGTCCGGTCTGGACAGTTCCGCGGCGTACGACGCGAGGAGGACCGACCGGCTGCTCGCGACCCTGACCGGTCCGGGATTCCTGGGCGGCGGTCCGTTCCTGCCCAGCACGTCGCGGGCCGATCGCGCGTTCGACCCGGCGCTGTACTGGCGCGGGCCGTCGTGGTTCAACATGTCCTGGCTGCTGCTGCGCGCCGTCCGGGCACTGGGCCGTGACGACCTGGACGCGCGCCTGCGGGAGCACTTCACCACCGCGCCACAGGGCTTTCCCGAGTACACGGACCCGGACACGGGAGCCGGACGCGGCACCCGCCAGTTCTCCTGGACCGCAGCCCTCACGCTGGACACCCACCTCTCGACGGAGGCTGAGCTGCTTCCACATGCTTCTACCCAGTCATTACGCCCATGAACCAGGCCGATTGTGGGCGTAATCGCTGGGTAGAAGGCAACCTTCGGCCGGATCACTGTCCGACGGCGGCCCGACCGCCGTCGGAGGCAGCCGACCGCCGTCAGACAGAGCGAGGCCCCGGTCCCCACGCGGGGAACCGGGGCCTGCTCACCGTCGAGCAGTCGCTCAGCCGGCGACGACCTTCACGCCGATCTTCGCCGACACCTCGGGGTGCAGGCGGATCGCCACGGTGTAGTCACCGGTCGTCTTGATGGACTGACCGATCTCGATCTTGCGCTTGTCGACCGACGGGCCGCCGGCCTCGGCGACCGCACCGGCGATGTCCGCCGTCGTCACCGCACCGAACAGGCGGCCACCGGGGCCGGCGTTCGCCGTGACGGTCACGGGCTTCGCGGACAGCGAGTCGGCCAGGGCCTTCGCCTCGTCGAGCGAGGCGATCTCGCGGCTCTTGCGAGCCTTGCGGATCGCGTTGATGTCGGACTCGGCGCCCTTGGTCCACGGGGTCGCCAGCGAACGCGGGATGAGGAAGTTACGGGCGTACCCGTCCTTCACCTCGACCACGTCGCCGGGCTCGCCCAGGCCGGTCACCTCGTGGGTCAGGATCAGCTTTGCCATGGTTCTCGATCCCTTCCTCAGCGAGCCGTCGACGTGTACGGCAGCAGGGCCATCTCGCGGGCGTTCTTCACGGCCTTCGCGATCTGGCGCTGCTCCTGCACGGAGACGCCGGTGACGCGACGGGCACGGATCTTTCCGCGGTCGGAGATGAACTTGCGCAGCAGCGCCGTGTCCTTGTAGTCGATGTTGGCGATCTTCGCGGACTTCAGCGGGTTGATCTTCTTCTTGGGCTTGCGCACCACAGGCTTCGCCATGGTGTTGCTCCTTCGTCAGGTGCTGCCCGTCGGCCTGGCGGGCCGCACGAGCAAAAGTGTGAACTTGGGGGGTGCCGATCAGAACGGCGGGTCGTCCGAGAACGAACCACCGGACGACGCCGGGCCTGCCGTGGCCCACGGGTCGTCGTTGCTCTGACCGCCACCGGAAGAACTGAAGCCTCCGCCGCCCTGCTGGCCGCCGCCGCTGAAGCCACCACCGCCGCCGCCACCGAAGCCGCCGCCACCACCGGACCGCTGGGCCCGGGTGACCTTGGCCGTGGCGTAGCGCAGGGACGGACCGATCTCGTCCACCTGCAGCTCGACGACGGTGCGCTTCTCGCCCTCACGGGTCTCGTAGGAGCGCTGGACCAGGCGACCCTGCACGATGACGCGCGTGCCCTTGGTCAGCGACTCCGCGACGTTCTCCGCGGCCTCGCGCCAGATCGAGCAGCGCATGAACAGGGTCTCCCCGTCCTTCCACTCGTTGCTCTGGCGGTCGAAGGTCCGCGGGGTCGATGCCACCGTGAAGTTGGCGACCGCAGCACCTGAAGGGGTGAAGCGCAGCTCCGGGTCCCCGGTGAGGTTCCCGATCACTGTGATGACAGTTTCACCAGCCATGCCAATTCCTCGATTCAGTCGACGTTCCGTACGCGGTATCCGGGTTCGCGGTGAATGCAACCACGAGACACTGACACTCGCGCGGGCGCAGAGAGCTCAGTTCGGACGACTCACTTGTCGCCGGTGCGCAGGATCTTGGTCCGGAGCACGACCTCGTTGAGGCCGAGCTGGCGGTCCAGCTCCTTGGCGGTGTCCGACGTCGCGGTGAAGTCGACCACGGCGTAGATGCCCTCGGACTTCTTGGCGATGTCGAAGGCGAGACGGCGGCGCCCCCAGATGTCCACCTTGTCGACGGAGCCACCCTCGGTCGTGATGACCGACAGGTACTTGTCGAGCGACGGGGCCACGGTGCGCTCCTCGACCTCCGGGTCCAGGATCACCATCAGCTCGTACTGACGCATGTGTATACCCACCTCCTCTGGTCTCAGCGGTCACGGTCGTTCCGTGACAGGAGGGTTCACAGCAAGGGCCAAGCCTACCTGCCCTGCGCGAATCGGCGGAATCGAGCGGGCGAGAGACCCCTCACAACGTTCGGAGCAGCGCCGAGGGGCCGTCTCCGGTGTGGAGACGACCCCTCGGTCACGTGCTCACGGACGGCGCGGGCTAGCCGCCGGTGCCACCGCCACCACCACCGCCGCCTCCGCCTCCGCCGTTGCCGCCCGTCGGTTCGCCGCTCGGGAAGGTGATCTCCCCGGGCCCGGACGACACGATGACCCGGACCTGGCTCCCCGCGGGCACCTCGCTGCCCTCACCGGGTTCGACCTGCATGACGATGCCCTCGGCGTAGTCGCTGGACTCCTGGTACTCCACGACCGGCTGGAGTCCCGCGCTCTGGAGCTGGCCGCGGGCGTTGCCCTCGTCACCACCCACGAGGCCGCCGGGCACCTGCACCGTCTGCTCTCCCGGCCCGGTCGACACCACGACCCTGATCTCCGTGCCGCGGCGCACCTCCTGGCCCTCGTGCTGCACGGAGAGCACCGTGCCCTGCGGCGCCTCGTTCTCGACCTCGTCGATGACCGGGCTCAGCCCGGCGCCGGCAAGCTGGGACAGGGCGTAGGCGATCTGCTGCCCCACCAGGCCCCCCGGCACCATCACCTTCTCGTCCGGCGTCTCCGACGGCGTCGGGCTGGTCGACGGCGACGGCGAGAAGGACGGCTCCGGCGGGGCCGGCGGCTCGTACTCCGGGAACTGCTCGACCGGCATGCCCTCCGTGACCTTCTGCATGTAGTGGGTCCAGGCCGTGACCGGCCAGGTACCACCGGTCAGGCTGTAGTTGGCCCACTCGCCGAAGGGGGTGATCGTCTCCTCGCCACCACCCTCGGCGGTCTGGTAGAGGCCCACCACCGTGGTGAGCTGCGGGATGTACCCGGCGAACCAGGCTGCCTTGTTGTCGTTCGTGGACCCCGTCTTGCCGGCGACCGGTCGCGGCGTGCCGTCCGGGGCGAGCAGCTCCTGCGCCGGCGCGCCCGATCCCTCGGTGACCACGTGCTGCAGCGCGTACGTCGCCTTCGTCATCACGTCGGGCGGGATGACACCGGTCTGCGGCAGCCTGTCCCACTCGTAGACGAGCTTCTCGCCGTTCTTCACCGACGTGACCATGTGCGGGATGGTGCGCGTGCCCTGGGCTGCGAACGTCGCGTAGGCACCGGCCAGGTCGACGGGGCGCACGGTCGACGTGCCGAGCACGTTGGACAGCTCGGCGTTGGTCGACTCCTTCGGGATGCCCGCCCGGATGGCGACGTCCTGAGCCTTCTCGGGGCCGATCTCCACGTTGAGCTGGGCGTAGACCGTGTTCACGGAGTGCGCCGTGGCCTTGACCAGGTCGATGTCGCCGAACGACTCGCCACCCTCCTCGGTACCGAAGTTGGTGAGCTCCACCTCCTCCTCGACACCCGTCTCCTGGTTGAGCACGCTCCAGCCCGGGATCTGCATCGGACTGTTCCCGGTGTAGTACTCGTTGAGCTCGTGCCCCTCCTCGAGCGCCCCGATGAGCGTGAACGGCTTGAACGTCGAGCCACCCTGCGCCTTGCCGTCGGTCGCGGAGTTGAACTGGACCTTCGAGTAGTCCTTGCCGCCGTACAGCGCACGGATCGCGCCGTCCTTCGGGTCGACGGACACGATGGAGACGCCGAGCCGCTTGGACGCCGCACCCTCACCCTTGTACGGGATGGTGTTCGCCGTCTCGACCGCCGCCTGCTGCCACTTCGGGTTGATCGTCGTCTGGATCTCGTAACCGTTGGTCATGAGGTCCTCCTCCGCGATCCCCTCCTTGGCGAGCTCCTTGCGGACCTCCTCCAGCAGGTACCCGGCCTGACCCGCACGCGACGCCTGCTTGTACTCGATCGGCTCGGGGAACTTCGCGGACGCGCGCTCCTCCTCGGTGATGGTGCCCATCTCCGCCATGTTGCGCAGCACGCGCGCCCACTTCTCCTCGGCGACGGCGCGCGACTCCTCACCGAAGCGAGGGTCCCAGTAGGAGGGCGACGGGATGATGCCCACGAGCATCGCCGTCTCGGAGACGGTCAGCTCGGCCGCGGGCTTGTTGAAGTACGCCTTGGCGGCGGCCTCGAACCCGTAGGCTCCGCGGCCCAGGTAGATGCTGTTGACGTAACCCTCGAGGATCTCGTCCTTCGACTTCTGCTGGTCCACCTTGAGCGCGAGGATGATCTCGCGGAACTTGTCCGCGTACGACGTCTGCCCCGGCTCGAAGTAGGTGTTCTCCACGTACTGCTGCGTCAGGGTGGACGCGCCCTGCCGGGTACCACCGGTCACGTTGCTGACGAACGCGCGCACGATGCCCAGGGGGTCGACACCCATGTGGTTGCGGAAGTTCTGGTCCTCGGACGCCAGCACGGCCTCCGGGACGTAGTCGGGCAGCTCGTCGAGCGACCGGATCGTGCGGTCGACCGCCGCGAACTTGCCCATGACCTGGCCGTTCGCGTAGTAGACGGTGGTCGACTCCGACCCGATGTCCCCACGCTCCGCCGGGACCGACCAGCCGATCCACCCGGCGGTGAAGACACCGACCGCGAGCGACGTCCCGGTCAGCAGCGTGCCGACGACGACGCGCCACGACGGGATCCACGCGCGGATCCCCGTGCGGTCCGGCCGGGGGTAGTTCCACACGGCCTTCCGACGCCGGGTCGTGTGCGGCCAGATCGGAGAAGGGCTCCTGTTCGCCACGTCTTCCTCGTTCCTCGAAATCCGTTCAGTGAGGGCACTGAACCGTCGAAACGATAGAGGATCGATGTCCGCGGCAAGTAGCACAAACGCGGTTTCTCTGTGTACGCCCCGTGTTCGTGACCGGGGCCACGACGGGTTCTACCAGCGCAGATGGTGACATTCACCCGCTACCGGCAGAACCCGTCGAAGCCGCGCGACCTATCCGAAGATGCCGCCACCGTCGTCGGACGGGTCGGGCGACGGGTCGCCGCCGCCACCCTCCTCAGGGCCGGTGGACACGACGAGCGTCACCTCGCTGCCGACCGGCACCTCCGTCCCTTCGCCCGGGTCCACGGAGATCACCCGGCCCTCGGCCACGGTGTCCGACGGCGCCTCCTGGACCACCGGCGTCAGCTCCGCGTCCTGGAGCGCCGCCTCGGCGTCGCCCTGGTCCTGGTTGGTCAGGCCCCAGGGCACCGTCGTCGTCTCCTCTTCCTCCTCCTCGGCGGCGGAGCCGTTCGAGACCTCGACCCGGACCGTCGAGTTCACCTCGACCTCCGTGCCCTCGCCCGGGTCGAGCGAGAGCACCGTGCCCACGGGCTCCTCGCTGTCGACACTGATCTGTTGCGGGACCAGCTGGACACCGGCGAGGGCCGACGCCGCGGCGACGTACTGCTGGCCGATCAACCCCTCGGGCACCAGGACGGTGAACACCTCCGCCGACTCGGACGGGCTGCTCGACGGCGACGGCGTGGGCGAGGGGGTGGGCGACGGCGGGGCGGGCGGCTCGTACTCGGGGAACTCCTCGACGTCCATGCCCTCGGTCGCCTTGGCCATGTAGTCCGCCCAGGCGGTGACGGGCCAGCTGCCGCCGGTGATGCCGGTCAGGCCCATCTCCTTCCACTCCCCGAACGGCGTGATCTGCATGTACTGGCCGGACTCGAGGTCGTACTGGTACATGCCGACGACCGTCGCGAGCTGCGGTACGTACCCCGCGAACCACGCCGAGCGGTTGCTGTTCGACGTACCGGTCTTCCCGGCCACCGGGCGCTCCGTGTAGCCGTCCGGGCCCACCAGGTGCGAGGCAGGTTCGCCGGAGCCGTCCTCGACCACGCCCTCGAGCGCGTACGTCGTGGCGGCCATGACCTCGGGCTCGAACGCCTTCGTCGCCTCGGTGCTGCCCTGGAAGAGCAGCTTGTCGCCGTCGGTCACCTCCTGCACCAGGTGCGGGGTCGTGCGGATGCCCTGCGCCGCGAAGGTCGAGTAGGCGTGCGCGATGTCGATGTTGTGCACGCTCGCCGTGCCGAGCACGTTGGCCAGGTTGGACCCGACGATCTCGTTGCCCTTCGCGTCGGTCTCCGGGATGCCCGCGCGCGTGGCGACATCCTTCGTGGCGTCGGGGCCCACCTCCTTGTTGAGGTGCACGTAGGCCGTGTTCACGGAGTTGGCGGTGGCGTCGAGCAGGGTGACGTTCGGGTAGCTCTCGCCGTACGGCGGGGTGCCGAAGTTGGTCAGGGTCGCCTGCTCCTCCTCCTGCGTCTCGTCGTTCCAGTTGGTGTAGCCCTCGATCTCCTGGGGCGACGTGCCGTCCCACCGGCTGTACAGCGAGACGTTCTGCTCCAGCGCGGCCACCAGCGTGAACGGCTTGAACGTCGAACCCGCCTGGGCGATGTCCTGGGTGGCCGCGTTGGTCTGGTACTTGGCGTAGTCAGGGCCGCCGTAGAGCGCCTTGATCGCGCCCGTGGCCGGGTCGATCGAGGTGAGCGACGCGCGAATGCGCGGGTCCGCGTCCTCGGGGAGCTTCATCGACTCCGCGGCCGCGGCCTGCATCTTCGAGTCGAGGGTGGTCTTGATCGTGTAGCCGCCCTTGGTGAGCTGGTCCTCGGAGATCCCCTCCCGGGCGAGCTCCTTGGCCACCTCCTGGAGCAGGTACGCGCTCTGCGCGTTACCGCTGCCCTGGGTGTACTTCTTCAGCTTCGGGAACTGGACGCCGGCCCGGTCCTGCGCCGAGATCGCCCCCTGCTCCACCATGAAGTCGAGCGTGCGGTTCCACCGCGCCTCGGCCTGGGCCCGCGCGTCCTCGCCCTGACGCGGGTCCCAGTACGTGGGGTTCGGGATGATCCCGGCGATGAAGGCCGACTCGGAGATGGTCATCTCCTTCGCGGAGTGCCCGAAGTAGGCCTGCGAGGCCGCCTCGATGCCGTACGCACCACGCCCGAGGTAGATGGTGTTGAGGTAGCCCTCCAGCACCTCTTCCTTGGACTGCTCCTGCGTCACCTTGAGCGCGAGGATCGCCTCGCGGAACTTGTCCGCGTAGGTCGCCTCGCCGACGCCGATGTAGTAGTTCTCGACGTACTGCTGGGTCAGCGTGGAGGCGCCCTGCTGGTCACCGCCGGTGACGTTGTTCAGCGCCGCCCGGACGATGCCCAGGGGGTTGATGCCCATGTGGGTCATGAACGACTGGTCCTCGGACGCGATGATCGCGGCCGGGACGTGGGCCGGCACGTCGGCCAGCGCCACGATCGTGCGGTTCTCGGCCGCGAACTTGCCCAGCGGCTTGCCGTCGGCGTACAGGACGGTCGTGGTCTCCGAGTGCACGCTGCCCAGCTCGTCCGGCACGTCCATGTCGAACCAGGCCGAGATGACCACACCGGCCACGAGCGACGTGCCCGTCAGGATCGACCCGACCACGAACCGCCACGAGGGGATCCACGCGCGGATGCCGGTGCGGTACGGACGGGGATAGTTCCAGATTCCCTGCCTGCGTCGGGGCGTGTGCGGCCAGATCGGAGGGGGACTCCAGTTCGACACGTCAGCCTCTTCCTCGGTTCGGACTTGGGCCTGCCGCCACGGTTGACGCACTAGCCACGGCAAACCACCCGAAACCATAGGGGATCGGGCTGATAGCTCTGTCACACCAGCGGCGCACGGACCGCACCCTAGGACATTTCACCCAGGGTCAGCCCAGACCGTCTGCCCCTGCTTCACACTTTGTCCACGTTCTCGCCGCCACGACGGCGGCTCACCCGCCGCATCCGGGCCGACGACGGCGTCACCTCCGGGGTGTTGCGCCGCCGGAACGGGCATGTTTATGCTCTCGATGTATCGACTCGATACATCGATCGACACCGAGCCGTCCGCGTCCCCGCGGCGGAGCCCGGGAGGAGGCCACCGTGCGCAGCCGGTCCGACGTGCTGGAGACCGCGGTCCTCGGTCTGCTCAACGAGTCCCCCTTGCACGGGTACGAGCTCCGCAAGCGCCTCAACCTGGTGCTCGGCTCGTTCCGCGCCTTCTCCTACGGCACGCTCTACCCGGCCCTGAAGGGGCTCGTCACCCGCGGCCTGATCGCGACGACCGAGAGCGAGCCGCCGCCGTCCGCCCGCAAGGCGAAGGCCGGGATACCGGGCCGGACCGCGAAGCCCAAGCCCCTCGGACGGCGCCGCGTCGTCTACGAGCTGACCGCCGAGGGCAAGGAGCACCTCCAGACCGTCCTGGCCACCGCCGGCCCGGCCGCCTGGGAGGACGACAACTTCGACGTGCGGTTCGCGCTCTTCGGGCAGACCGACGCCGAGACGCGCCTCCGCGTCCTGGAAGGCCGGCGCACCCGGCTGACCGAGCGGCTGGAGGCCATCCGCGAGTCCACGGCGCACCCGCGCTCGCGGCTCGACGAATATGCGCTGGAGCTGCGGCGCTTCGGGCTCGAGAAGGTCGAGCGCGAGGTGCACTGGCTCGACGGCCTCATCTCCACCGAGCGGGGCCGCGCCGTGGCGCAGCACCGCTCGCCCCAGCAGGAACAACCGAAGAAGGAGCGAGGATGACCTCCATCCGCGTGGGCATCGTCGGCGTAGGCAACTGCGCCTCGTCCCTGGTCCAGGGCGTGCACTACTACCGTGACGCCGACCCGGCGGGCACCGTGCCGGGCCTCATGCACGTGCAGTTCGGCGACTACCACGTGTCGGACCTCGAGTTCGTCGCGGCGTTCGACGTGGACGCGAAGAAGGTCGGGTTCGATCTGGCCGAGGCCATCAACGCGTCCGAGAACAACACCATCAAGATCGCGGACGTCCCGCCGACCGGCGTGACGGTCCAGCGTGGCCCGACCCTCGACGGCCTGGGCGACTACTACCGCGCGACCATCGACGAGTCCACCAAGGACGCCGTCGACGTCGTGGCCGCGCTGCGCGAGGCCCGGGTCGACGTGCTCGTCTGCTACCTGCCGGTGGGCTCCGAGGAGGCCGCCAAGTTCTACGCGCAGTGCGCCATCGACGCGGGCGTCGCCTTCGTCAACGCCCTGCCCGTGTTCATCGCGTCCGACCCCGAGTGGGCCGCGAAGTTCGAGGAGGCCGGCGTGCCGATCGTCGGCGACGACATCAAGTCGCAGGTCGGTGCCACCATCACGCACCGCGTGCTGGCCAAGCTGTTCGAGGAGCGCGGCGTCGTGCTCGACCGGACGTACCAGCTCAACGTGGGCGGCAACATGGACTTCAAGAACATGCTGCAGCGCGACCGGCTGGAGTCCAAGAAGCTCTCCAAGACGCAGGCGGTGACGTCCAACCTGACCGGCCCCCTGGCCGGCAAGAAGGAGGACCGCAACGTCCACATCGGCCCGTCGGACTACGTGGCCTGGCTGGACGACCGCAAGTGGGCGTACGTGCGGCTGGAGGGTCGCGCGTTCGGCGAGGTGCCGCTGAACCTGGAGTACAAGCTCGAGGTGTGGGACTCGCCCAACTCGGCGGGCATCATCATCGACGCCGTGCGCGCGGCGAAGATCGCGAAGGACCGCGGCGTCGGCGGGCCCATCCTGTCGGCCGCGACGTACTTCATGAAGTCGCCGCCGGTGCAGATGGAGGACACGGCCGGGCGCGCCCGGCTGGAGGCCTTCATCCGCGGCGAGGTCGAGCGCTGACCGGCACCCCTGCCTGACGCGTCAGGCCCCCAGGTCACCGCGGTGACCTGGGGGCCTGACCTGTCAGGCGGGACCCGCTACTTGATCGGGTCCAGCTCGAAGTCGGTCACGACGGTGGTACCCGCCGTCACCTTCGCGGAGCCGACCTGCGGGACGTACCCGCTGGCCGTGGCGATGATCTGTGCCGTGCGCTCCGACTTGTCGAACCAGTACTCGTAGACCCCGTCGGCCCCGGTGACCAGGGTGACCGACGAGAGCTTCCCGTTGATCTGGACCACGGAGTCGTCGAGCGGCACGGCGCCGTCAGGCGTGAAGCCACCCACGGTGCCCGAGAGCTTGCCCCAGCTCTTGGGCGGGTTGACCGTCAGCGAGAGGTCGATCGACGGCGTCTCGTACGGCGTCTCCGCCTTGGCCAGGAGCGAGCCCGTGAAGGTGCCCGGCTGCGCCACGACGCCGCTCAGCGACGCCGTGATCGTCTTGCTCTGACCCGGCTGCAGCGTGAACTCCGAGGGGTCCACCGTGAGCCAGGTCAGGTCGCCGCCGGCGGTGTCACCGGAGACGTTCATGACGATGTGCATGTCGGGCCAGCCGATGGAGTCGGTGGTCGCCGGCTCCGAGATCCCGCAGTCCGTGGCGGCCAGGTACGACGGCGCGGACTGGCCCGCACCGTTCGACCCGATGTAGAACACGCCGCCGTTCGACTGCTGGTTGGGCGAGACGACCTCGACCACGAGCGTGGCGCCCGCGGGCACCTCGCCCGTCACGGGCACCGAGACCATCGTCAGGGTCGACGCGGGGATGGTCAGGTCCGCCGTCCCGATCTCGGTCAGGTTGGCGTAGGTGAACGCGCCGTCCAGCGTGTAGAGGTTGACGGTCAGGGTCTGGGCGGTGGCCTCCTCGATACCGAAGGACACCTCCGAGACCTCGAAGTCGTCCTCGATGCCGAAGTCGCTCAGCGTGAAGGTCCGCAGGAAGCGGTTCTCCGTGGTGCCCGCCAGGCCACCGCACGAGGCGGAGTTGACGGCCACGATCTCCTGCGACGCCGAGTGGGTGATCGTCGTGGCGTTCGGCGCGACCGGGATGGACTCGGGCGTGACGCCCTCGCCCGCGGTGCCCTTGCCGGCGGTCTGGAGCTGCGTCCTGGACCCGCCGATGCCGGATCCACCGAGCTTGACCGACGGCTTGGTGGACTTGACCGTGGTGACCTCGCCCTGCGGGTGCTGGATGGCCGCGAGGCCGTCCGTGCCCAGGATGTCGAAGCCGCCACCGGAGCCGGCGAGCTCGACGTCGGCCGGGGCCGAACCCTCGTTCTTCACGGTGAACCGCTTGGTCGTGGTGCTACCCATCGGAATCGTGGCGGCGAGGGACTCGGTGCTGACGGTGACCAGACCGGCCGCGAGCGACGCGTCGAACGTGCCGGTGGCCTCGGGTGCGAGGCTCAGCGTGCCCGACGCGGACTCGTAGTCCGGCGCCGTGACGTCGACGGTGTAGTCGCCCGGGAGGGCGATGACCGAGTAGGTGCCGTCCTCCCCGGTGGTCGCGGTGCGGGTCGCCGCGTCGGACGTGGCCGTGACCGTGGCGCCCTTGACGGGGTCACCGGTGTTCTGGTCGGTGATCGTCCCCTCCAGGAAGGAGAGCACGGGGGCCGTGTAGGTGATCGAGAGACCGGACGAGATCGACGGCGTGCCGTTCGAGTACTGCAGGCCGACGGTGCCGGTCGCGTTCTCGATGCCGACCGAGGCCGAGTCGCCCTTGGCCGAGCTGGTGTCGGTGACGTCGCCGTACCCGAAGAGCACGGTGCCGTCGGCGACGAGCGTGACCGAGAAGCTCAGCCGGTCCGTGGCCGGGCTGTACTTGCGGACGTTGCGCCACTCGACGACGAACGCGTCCTCGCCGTCGACCGTCGTCTCACCCGTGTACAGGCCCGACTCACCGTCGAGGACCAGGTCGTCCCAGAAGGGGAACAGTGCCGCGTTCGGCACCGCGCTGTTCGGGATGGCCCCGTTCGCGTACGACGTGCTGGCCGCCAGGAAGTTCAGGTGGCCGTTCGACGTGACGAACGCGGAGTCGTAGCCCTCGCCGTAGTACGGGAAGGTGAAGGGCAGGTCGAGCGACGTCTGGACGTCGTCGCCCGTGAGCGAGGACTCGGTGTCGCCCTGCAGGTAGTCACCCGTGGAGGTGGAGCAGGAGTAGCCGAAGTCGTCGGTCACCGCGGTGATCTCGACCGGGACGTCCTCCGCGCCGTCGACCACGACGTCACCCTCGTACGGAGCGGCACAACCGCCCGTCTCGACGCTCAGGGTGTAGGTGCCCTCGGGCACGTCGGCGAACGCGAAGGTGCCGTCCGCGCCGGTGGCGACGTCCTCGAAGTGGCTGCCGAGGCTGACCGGGACGCCCACGACCGGGTCGCCCGACCCGGCGTAGGTGACGGTGCCCGTCACGGCGTGCGACGGAGCGGCCTCGAGCGCGATGGACACGTCCGTGGTCCCGTCCTCGGTGACGACCGCGGAGGTCGGCGCCGAGGGGAGGTAACCGAAGGCCGATGCCGACACCGTGTAGTCGCCGGTGGCGACGCGGGCGGAGAAGGTGCCGTCGGCGTCCGTGGAGACGGTGCGGTCCCGCTCGCCGTCGATGGTGACGTCGGCCGAGGCGATCGGGTCGCCGGCGGCGTCGGTCACGGTGCCCGTGACGTAGCCGGTGGCGCCGATCGGCGCGGCGTCGATGAGCGCGGCGAGGTCGAGCTTGCCCTCGCCCCACACGTTGTTGTTCTCGGCGGTACCACCGCAGGTGGTGTCGTCGGTGTCGACGGCGGCCTCGTTGAGCAGCGCCTGCGTGCCCTCGATGTCACCGACGAGCGCGGGAGCGGCGCTCCACAGCACGGCGACGGCGCCCGCGAGGTGCGGGGTGGCCATGGACGTGCCGTTGAAGGCGGCGTAGCCGTCGCCGGGGACCGACGAGCGGACGTTCACGCCGGGAGCGGCGATGTTGGGCTTGATCAGACCGTCTTCGCCGGCACCACGCGACGAGAAGGATGCGATGTTGCCCGAGGAGTCGAATGCGCCCACCGAGTACGAGCTGGTGTTGGCACCCGGCGACGAGGTCGTCTGGCAGCCGGAGCCGGCGTTGCCGGAGGCCCAGGCGCCGAACACGCCGGCGGCGGCCCACGCAGCGGTGGTCTCCTCGTACCAGTCGTCGATGAAGCCCGCGGCGGTGTAGCCCCACGAGTTGTTGACGATGTTCGGCCGCTTCGACGGGTCGGGGTCGCTGCCGTCGACCTTCGTCGGAGCGACGATCCACTGGCCGGACTCGAGCAGTGCGGAGTCCGAGCAGCTGTCACAGCCGTTCGTGGCGATCCACTCGGCGTCGGGGGCGACGCCGATCTGGTTGCCGGCGCCGTCGTCGCCCACCATGGTGCCCATGGTGTGCGTGCCGTGGCCGTTGTTGTCGAACGGCGCGGGGGCCGAGCCGCTGGTGTCCTGCCAGTTGTAGTCGTGCACGACCGTGCCGTCGGACTGCAGGCCGCGGTACTGCTCGGCGAGCGCCGGGTGGTCGTACTGCACGCCGGTGTCGATGTTCGACACGACGATGCCCTGACCCGTGTAGCCCTGCTCCCACGCCTCGGGCGCGTTGATGAAGTCCAGGCCCCACTCGACGGCCTGCGGCGCCTTGTCGCTGACCGGTGCACGCTTGACCGGGTCGACCAGGTCCAGCTTCACGGTCTCGCGGATGGCCTCGACCTTGGTGCTCGCCGCGAGCTCGTTCGCGAGCTCCAGCGTGCCGTCCTCGACGAGGATGCGGTTGCTGATCCAGTAGCTCTCGTAGTCGACGTCGGCGGCCTTGAGCTCCTTGACCAGGCTGGCCTGCGAGGTCTTGGCCGTGGTGGTGAGCGCGTCGTAGACGTACTGGCCGCGCTCGTCCCAGTCGGCGATCTTCTTGGCGGCCGTCAGGTCGGCCTCTTCCGCGAGCACGACCCAGAAGTCCGCGGTCTTGCGCTCGGTCAGCATCTCCCGGGCGAAGCTCGTGAACTTGTCGTCGGGGTCGGACGTGACGCTCTTCGTCGTGGTGGAAGGGAGCGCTGTTGTCGGGGATGTTGCTGCGAACGCTGCTGGCGCAACGGTCACCGCTGAGGTTGCCAGGAGCGCGAGTGCCGTTGTGACGGCAGTCGTCGCCCTCCCTGCAATTTTCCTGCGACGGTACATGGGGCCTCCATGCTCGGGCGTCCCCGTAGCGATGGCACGGGAAGCGCGCGACGGCGATCCACTTGCTGTGGACCGCCTCCAACCGTCGGGTGCGCGGGTCGGCGGAACAAGGTCGGTTCACGGTCAGGACTCGGTCATTTCCCGGTCAAAACACGGCCGGAGGTCGGGCCTTGCCCGTGTCAATGGGTTCGATTACATTTCACCCCAACCCTCCTGAAATTCACCCTATGGGGTCCTTGCCTGGCATAAAAGCGTCAACTCGGCGGGAATGTGTCATTTCATGCACGCAACGGGCAGGTAACGAAAAATTGACCCAACCGGTACGCCCCGGGAGCAAACTGTCGCCGCTGTCCAGGTTTAACCCGGTAGGCACTCGAACGGCCGACCCATGGAGGGTGACGCACGTGACGCTCGACCCCGCACCAGGTTCCGCCTCCGGCCTCGTCGTGTGCGTAGGCCTCCCGTCCGACCAGATCATCGAGATAGCGCACCTCCTGCGCGGTCGCGCCACGGTGCTCGCCACCCCCGACGCCGAGGGTGCCCGCGCCGTCCTCGCGAACCCGAACCCCGCCCCGGCCCAGCACCCGGGCCCGCTGCCAGGAACGGCCGGGCGCGGGCGCGGCGAGACGCCGGGTCGGTTCACCAACCCCGGCCCGCCGGACGAGCCCGGCTACGGCCGTCACATGCCCGATCATCCCGGCGAGCCCGGGAACGAGGGCCTCCCGTCCCGCCCGCCGCTGGACCTGGTACCGGTCGCGCTCTCGACGGCATCCGACGCCGCGGCCACCGCCCCCGGCCGACGCTTCCGGCCGACGACCGGCGTCCTGGCGCAGGTCGCCCCCGCGACCCGGTGGGCGGCGGGCGGTCGCCGGGCCGGCCGCCCCGCGGCGTCTTCCGGCGTCGTCCCGACGAGCGGCGCCGTGCCCGTCGTCACGGGCGCGATCCCCATGGTCGCCCCGCCCACCCCGGAACCGCTGGTCGCCGGACCGCTGCTCGTGGACCTCGCGGGCCGCGAGGTCACGGCACGCGGCCGGCGCGTGTACCTGTCCGCGCGGGAGTTCGACCTGCTCGCAACGCTCGCGCTGGAGGCCGGGCGCGTGTGGTCGTTCGCCGAGCTGACGGCGCAGGTCTGGCAGCTGCCCTACCTCGGCGACTCCGACCCCGTGACCTCCGCGGTGAAGCGCCTGCGCAAGCGGCTCGCGCCGGTCCGGGACGTGGAGGTCGCGTCGGTACGCGGCGTCGGCTACCGGCTGACGGTGCAGGGGTGACGCCGGCCGGCGTCAGGCGCCGGTCACCAGCCAGTGGTCGCCCCGGGCCCGCCAGCCCGTCGTGACCGCGCGGGCCGCCATGAACACGCCCGCGAACGCGAGCCAGAGCCAGGCCAGACCGTGCGCGCCGTCGGGCGCCCAGGCGGACACGGCCGCCGCGAACGGGAGGTACACCACCAGCGTGGCCATGCCGGCCCAGGCGAGGTAGCGCCCGTCGCCGGCCCCGATGAGCACCCCGTCGAGCACGAAGACCCAGCCGGCCATCGGCATCAGCACGCCGCACACGGCGATGCCGAGCGCGATGGCCACGCGCACCTGCGGGTCGGGCGAGAACAGCGGCGCGATCCACCACCCGGCAGCCGCAAGCACCACGCCGATGACCGCGCCCGCCCCGACGCCCCACCGCAGGCAGCGGCCCAGCACCGAGCGCACGTGCCCGACGTCGCCCGCGCCGAGCCCGTGACCCACCAGCGCCTGCGCCGCGATGGCCAGGGCGTCGAGCGCGAACGCCGCGAGACCCCACAGCGAGCTGACGACCTGGTGTCCCGCGAGCGCGACCGCGCCCAGGTCGGTGGCCACGACCACGGTGACGAGGATCGCGGCGCGCAGGCTCAGGGTCCGGATCACCAGCGGGAGGCCGGCCCGCGCTCCCGACAGGATGCCCGCCCGGTGCGGGCGCAGGCTCGCGCCGCGGGCCCGGGCACCGCGCACGACGATCACCCCGAGCACGACGGCCATCAGGAGCTGCGTGACGGCCGTCCCCAGACCCGAGCCCGCGATCCCCAGACCCGCGCCGTACACGAGCGCGATGTTCAGCACCGTGTTGAGCAGCGCGCCCGCTGCCGCGACGACCAGGGGCGTGCGGGTGTCGCGCAGGCCGCGCAGCACACCCGTCGCGGCCTGCACCACGAGCATCCCGGCGAGGCCCGGCGCCGACCACCGCAGGTACGTCACGGCCTGCCGCGCGACCTCGCCCTGCGCCCCCAGGGCGGTCACGGTCAGCGGGGCGGCGAGCAGGAGGGCGACGACCAGGACGATTCCGATGCCGAGCGCGAGCCACATCCCGTCGATCCCTGACTGCAGCGCCGCGCGTTCCTTGCCGGCGCCGGTCAGCCGGGCCACGGACGCCGTCGTCGTGTAGGCGAGGAAGATGCAGAGCCCGACGAGCGTGAGCAGCACGTTGCTCGCCAGCGAGAGGCCGGCGAGCTCGGCGGTGCCGAGGTGGCCCACCACGGCGCTGTCGACGAGCACGAAGACGGGTTCGGCGACGAGCGCACCGAGCGCCGGGACCGCCAGCGCGAGGATCTCCCGGTCGATGGACCGGCGCTGGACCGGGGTGTGGCGAGGCTCGCCCAACTTTCTTTCCTCCACAGGCTGGGATTAGCGTCGATGCAGGTCAAGAGGCATGTCGATGTTTTACACAGGGGTTATCCACATCTGGGGACAGGGTTGTCCACCCGCTGTGCACAGCCCTGGGCCACCTTTCCACATGGCTGTACACAGGCCCGTCCACAGGTCTCGTTGCGCTCGGTAGCGCAGGGGCCTAGCGTCAGCGGAGCCTGCCGACCGGCCGGGTGCCCGGCGGGGCTGTGGCGTGCGGCACGAGGGCGTGTCGGAGCCGACGTCCCGCAGGGTGTCAGTGGTCGAGGGTAGAACAGGTGTAGGACGGCGGTGCGTACGCGCGGCGTGCGCGACGGTGTCATGAACTGACGAAAGCTGGAGGGCCGGATGTCGATCGAAGAGCTCGAGTCGAGCTATTCCGGGGGCGGCCCCGGCTTCGACCGCACACCGCCGCAGGACGTCGCCGCCGAGATGAGCGTGCTGGGCGGCATGCTGCTGTCCAAGGACGCGATCGCCGACGTGATCGAGCAGATCCGCGGCAACGACTTCTACCGCCCGGCCCACGAGGCCGTCTACGACGCGATCATCGACCTCTACGGCCGCGGCGAGCCGGCGGACGCCATCACCGTGGTGGCGGAGCTCCAGCGCCGCGGCGAGCTCGGCCGGGTCGGCGGCGCCCCGTACATCCACGACCTCATGGCGGGTGTGCCGACGGCGGCCAACGCCGGGTACTACGCCAAGATCGTGCGGGAGCGCGCGATCATGCGGCGCCTCGTCGAGGCCGGCACCCGCATCGTGCAGATGGGCTACGCCACCGACGGCGGCGACGTGGACGACGTCGTGAACAACGCCCAGGCCGAGGTCTACGCCGTGACCGAGCGCCGCGCGGCGGAGGACTACCTGCCGCTCGCGGACATCATCGGCCCCACGTTCGACGAGATCGACGCGGCACAGGGCCGCGGCGAGGGCCTGACCGGCGTGCCCACCGGGTACTCCGACTTCGACCGGCTGACGAACGGCCTGCACTCGGGCCAGATGATCGTGGTGGCGGCCCGGCCTGCCGTGGGCAAGTCGGTGCTGGGGATCAACGTCGCCTCGCACGCGGCGATCCACCAGAACATGGCCTCGGTCATCTTCTCCCTGGAGATGAGCCGCAACGAGATCGTCATGCGTATGCTCGCGGCCGAGGCCCGCGTGCCGCTCACCAAGATGCGCAGCGGCAACATGGACGACGGCGACTGGCAGAAGCTCGCCGCCACCATGGGCAAGGTGTCGGACGCCCCCCTGTTCATCGATGACT
The DNA here is from genome assembly GCF_049532985.1 of Promicromonospora sp. MS192. Lineage (GTDB taxonomy): Bacteria > Actinomycetota > Actinomycetes > Actinomycetales > Cellulomonadaceae > Promicromonospora. The sequence goes on from NZ_CP186693.1 coordinate 4,777,346, forward strand.
CGCCGAACATGTCGCTGATGGAGATCCGCGCCAAGTGCCGGCGGCTCAAGCAGAAGCACGACCTCAAGCTGGTGGTCATCGACTACCTGCAGCTCATGTCGTCCGGCAAGCGCGTCGAGTCCCGCCAGCAGGAGGTCTCCGAGTTCTCGCGGTCGCTCAAGCTGCTCGCGAAGGAGCTCGAGGTGCCCGTGATCGCCATCTCCCAGCTGAACCGTGGCGCCGAGCAGCGCAGCGACAAGAAGCCGCAGATGTCCGACCTCCGTGAGTCCGGCTCCATCGAGCAGGACGCCGACGTGGTGATCCTGCTGCACCGCGAGGACGCCTACGAGAAGGAGTCGCCGCGCGCCGGCGAGGCCGACCTGATCGTGGCCAAGCACCGTAACGGCCCCACGGACGTGATCACCGTGGCGTTCCAGGGCCACTACCAGCGATTCGTCGACATGCAGGTGTGACCTGCGGCGTCAGCTGAACTGCTGGAGACCGATCGCCGCCAGGAGCTCGACCTGTCCGGCGGCCTCGCTGCCGGGCGCGGCCGTGTAGACGAGCAGGCGCAGGTCGCTGTCGCGGACGGTGAGGATGTCGCACTCCAGGGTGATCGGCCCGATGTCGGGGTGCAGAAAGGTCCGGCTGACCGGCGCGGGCTGCGGCGGCACCCGCTGCTCCCACAGCTGCGCGAAGTCGGGGCTCGCCTCCTGCAGCTCCGCGATGAGGCCGCGCAGCAGGGTGTCCTGCGGGTAGCGCACCCACGCCTCACGCAGGTCGGCGACGACCTCCAGCCGCAGGAGCCGTTCCTCCTCGTCGGTCCGCACGTACCGGGTGGGCGTGTTCATGAACGTCGTCCACGCGAGGTTCTGCTCCCGCAGCGGCAGCATCGTCGTGTCACCGGTCAGGGCGTAGCCCATGGCGTTCGAGACCACGCACTGCCACGACGCGTCGACCACGGTGACGGGCGTGTCGGTCAGCCGGTCCAGGATGCGCTGCACGCTCGGCGTGATGTGCCGCTTGATCTGCCCCGGCAGCGGTTCGGCCTGGTCCGCCAGCCGGAACAGGTGCGCGCGCTCCTGGTCGGACAGCCGGAGCACGCGGGCCAGCGACATCAGCACCGAGCCCGACGGCTGCCCGGCGCGCCCCTGCTCCAGGCGAGCCAGGTACTCGACCGAGAGACCCGCGAGCTCCGCGACCTCCTGACGGCGCAGGCCCGGTACGCGGCGCCGCGGCCCCGCGGTCAGGCCGGCCTCGGCCGGCGACACCCTGTCGCGCCACACACGCAGGCTGCCGGCAAGCTCCCGGGAGTTCACGACCACATCACCAGTCGTACCACGCGGCGGTGCCGCGCAGGGTAGCCCTGTCAGTACGCCCCTCGTGCGGTCCCTGTTGCCGCGGCGGGCACGCAGCAAGACTCGTCGGCATGAGCACTGACACGACAGGAACGGATCCGCAGACCGCAGGGATGACCCCCGACGAGCTGCGCGACTTCTACCGCCGGTACATCGAGCTGGCGAACAACCGCGACTTCGGCCGCATGGCCGAGTTCGCGCACGACGAGGTCATCATGAACGGCACCCCGGTCTCCCGGGACGACATGGTGGCGGAGTTCCGCCGGCACACGGACGCCGTCCCGGACCTCTCCTGGGAGGTCCAGGAGCTGCTGGTCGACGGCACCCACGTGGCGGCCCGCCTCGTCGACACCGGCACACCGGTCGCCGAGTGGAACGGCCTCGCACCCACCGGAGCGACCGTCACCTTCGCCGAGACCGCGTTCTACGAGGTCGTCGACGGCCGCTTCAAGCACATGTGGTACCTGATGGACGGGGTCGCACTGCAGGCCCAGCTCACCGCCCAGGGATGACCGGGGGACCGCCGGCGTGACACTGCGGGGCCGGTCCGGGCACAGGCCCGGGCCGGCCCCGCCGCCGCGCGGCCGAGGCCGCGGCGCACTAACGTCGGCACGTCAGGCACCCGCTGGACCTGCACGAGGAGGACGGACGATGGGTCTCTTCCGCCGAGGCACGCGCGGCCCCCGACCGAGCGCCGAGAACGCACCGACGACGGGACCTGTCGTGCCCGCCGTGCCCGCCGAGAGCAGGTCGTCCCGGTTGTGGTCGGACGGCTTCGGCCGGGTCGGCACCCGGTCGCTGCAGATCCTCGCCGTCCTCGCGGTCGTCGCTGTGGTCGTGTTCGTCGGCACCCGGCTGACCCTCGTGGTGATCCCCGTGCTCATCGCGCTGGTGCTGGCGGCCGCGATCTTCCCGCTGGTCTCGTTCCTCCGCCGGCACGGCTGGCCGTCGCTGCTCGCGACGTGGGTCTCGCTCCTGGCGCTGGTCGCACTGCTGTCGGCGATCGTCTGGCTCGTGGTGCGCGCCGTCGTCGACCAGTGGGACGAGCTGCAGACGCAGGCTCTCGACGGCTTCGACTCGCTGCAGACCTACGTCCAGGACCTGCCCTTCGACATCGGCGACGAGCAGATCGCGTCGCTGCGCGAGACCGCCGTGAGCTTCCTGCAGTCCGACGCCGTGGGGTCCGGCGCCATCGCGGGCGTCTCCCAGACCGCCGACTTCGTCGCGGGGTTCTTCATCATGATCGTCGTCCTGTTCTTCTTCCTGAAGGACGGCCCGGCGATGTGGGAGTTCCTGCTGCGGCCGTTCGAGGGCCACCGGTACGAGCGCGGGCAGCGTGTGGGCGCGGCCACCGTCAGCACCCTGGGCGGCTACGTGCGCGGGACGGCGATCGTGGCGCTGGTCGACGCCGTCGGCATCGGGATCGGCCTCGCGATCGTGGGCGTGCCGCTCGTCATCCCGCTGTCCGTGCTGGTCTTCCTGCTCGCCTTCATCCCGCTGGTCGGCGCCACCGTGGCCGGCATCCTCGCGGCCCTGGTCACGCTGGTGGCGGTCGGGCCGATCGAGGCGCTGATCGTGGTCGCGATCGTCGTCGCCGTCAACCAGCTCGAGGGCGACTTCCTCCAGCCGATCGTCATGGGCCGCACCCTGCGCCTGCACCCGCTCGTCATCCTGTTCGCCCTGACGGCGGGCACGGTGCTCGCAGGCATCACCGGTGCGGTGCTCGCGGTGCCGATCGCCGCGTCGCTCTGGCGCGCGATCCAGGTGTGGGACGGGCCCGACCTGCCGGCGAAGTTCGCCCGGCAGAAGCGGGCCGAGACGGTCTGACGGCCACAGTTCACCCGACGCGAGGCCCGGCCGGGGCCGATCTCAACCATAGGCTCTTGCGCCATGAAGCGATCACTCTGGCGCAGCGAGCTGCTCGCGGCGCGTCGTGCCAGGCGGAGGACGGGCCTCTTGGTGGCGGCCTCACTGGCGGCGGTCGCGCTGACAGCCGCGTGCGCCGCGCCGTCCGAGGTCCCCGATCAGGTGACGGCCGAGAACAAGGCTCCCGAGCGCTTCACCATCGTTCCCGACGACTACCACGTGCCCTACGCCGGCACGGCCGAGGACGGTCGCAAGTTCTTCCTGAGCGAGGAGCTGTTCGACATGGACTCGGCGTTCGTCGGGGTGTTCCTGTGGAACGCGGACGGCACCTTCGACGAGGTCCGTGTCGACGAGGTCGTCGGGACTGACGGGCTTCCTCCAGGCCAGGCGGGTCCTGCCGCTGCGGAGGACGTCGTCGCGGCCCGGCTGGCCGAGCTGGGCGACTACGTGCTGGAGCCCATCGAGGTCGAGCCGTTCACCCAGGACGTGGACGGCGTCACGTTCGGCTGGCAGGTCGACCAATACGACGACGGCACCTACTTCATCAACATCCAGCCGGGCGACTTCATCGCGTACTACGCGCCCTGGGACGGTCTCGGGTACGACACGTGACCGTCGGAGCCGCGAGGGCGGCCGGCTGTCCGCCGGCCGCCCCGACGCCGCGGTCAGACCCCGCCGAGCTCCTTGCCGAAGAACTCGGTGAGCCTCTCCACCGCCGCACCCACGTGCTCGGGCCGGTCGTAGAGGTCGACGTGGCTGGCCCCCTCGATCCAGTGGAGCTCCTTGGGCTCGCGCGCGTCGGCGAAGGCCAGGGTGCCCATGTGCCTGGTGACCGCCTCTGTCCCCTGGATGATCAGCAGCGGACGGGGCGCGATCAGGCTGACGAACCGGAACTGGTCGGACGTCGCGATGCGGTCGACGCTCGACCACGTGAACTCCTTCGCGGACCGCGGGTGCGCCCCGCGCTCGGTGCGGTAGTACTCGAAACCCTCGAAGCCGTGCCGGCCGCCGAGCGCCCGGGCCTCCTCCGCGGTGTCCGGGAAGACGGGGAACATGCCCACGGGCGCACCGTGCGCCTCCGCGGTGCGTGCCGCCGCGGCGGCGTCGAGCATGCCCTGGACCACGGCCGGGTCCTGGGAACCGTCGGCGCCCTCCCGGAACTGGCGTCCCACGTCGACGCCGCTGACCGTGGCCAGCGCGCGCACGCGGTGGTCACCCGCCGTCGCCGCGATGCCGTAGCCGCCCGAGGCGCAGATGCCGAGCATCCCGATCCGGTCGGCGTCCACCTCGGGGCGCGTGGTGAGGAAGGAGACGGCCGCCTTGAGGTCCTCGACGCGGTGCGCCGGGTCCTCCAGCCCGCGCGGCAGGCCGCCGCTCTCGCCCTGGTAGGCGGCGTCGAAGGCGAGGGTCACGAATCCCTGCTCGGCCAGGCGGGCCGCGTAGGTGCCGGCGGTCTGCTCCTTGACCCCGGTGCCGGGGTGGCCGACGACCATCGCCGGCAGGGGCGCCGCGGTCTCGGGAGCGGGAAGGTAGAGGTGGCCGGCGAGGGAGATGCCGGCGCTGTCGAAGGTGACGTCCGTTCGGTTCATGCGACCAGGTTCCGGCGTCGGCCCGCGGGGCAACAGCAGCGGGTTCTTCCCCGGGAAGGATCCTTCCCTCCCGCACGCGCCCGGCCGCTCGCAGAATGGTGGTCATGACCCCGCACGTCGATCCCGACGAGCTCGGCGCCTTCCTGAGGGCGCGCCGGGCCGAGCTGAGCCCTCGCGCCGTCGGGCTCCCCGAGTCGGCCAGGCAGCGCAAGGTACCCGGTCTGCGCCGCGAGGAGGTGGCCCAGGTCGCCGCGATCAGCGTCGACTACTACACGCGCCTCGAGCAGGGCCGGGTCGCCGCGTCCGCCTCGGTGCTCGCCACGCTCTCGGCGGCGCTGCGCCTCGACGAGGACCAGCAGCGCTATCTCTACGAGATCGCGGGCAAGGCCGACGCCCGGCCCCGGCGGCGACGCGCCCGGCAGGCCGTGCGCCCCGCCATGCGGCGGCTGCTCGACCGGCTCACCGACACCCCCGCGATCGTTCTGGGCAAGCGGATGGACGTGCTCGCCTGGAACGCCGCGGCGGTGGCGCTCTTCGTCGACTTCGGCGCGGTCCCCGCCGCGCGGCGCAACTACGTCCACCTGCTCTTCGCCGACCCGACCATGCGGGCGCTCAACGTGCGGTGGGAGCACGACGCGCGGGACGCCGTCGCCGCCCTGCGCATGGAGGCCGCGGCCGATCCCGACGACCCGGAGCTGGCCCGGCTCGTCGGCGAGCTCGCGGTGCTCGACCCGGACTTCCGGCGCTGGTGGGCCGAGCACCGCGTGAACAGCGCGACGTACGGCACCAAGCAGTACCGGCACCGCGTGGTCGGCGACCTCACGCTCGACTGCGACACGTGGTCCAGCCCGGACGGCAGCGGCCAGCGGCTGATGGTCCTGACCGCCGAGGCCGGCTCGCCGTCCGAGGAGGCGCTGCGCATCCTGGCTTCCTGGAGCGCGACCCCGGTAGCGACGGACGCGCCCGCGTGACGAACGTGGGTGACATGGCGCCCGATGCCAGTCGAGCCGGGTGCCTCAGCCCCCCGCCTCTTCGAGGAACGCCTCCATCCCGCTGCCGTCCGCGAGCCCGATGATGTTGCCGGCGGGGTCGGTGAACCAGGCGCCGTCGCCGCCCTCCATGAAGCCGCGGACGATGCCCTTCTCGTCCTGGTCGAACCCGTCGTAGTGCTGGAACGGCACGCCCTTGGCGGTGAGCTCGCCCACCACCTGGTCGACGTCGTCGACCGTGAGGTGCATGACCGTGAACCCGGCCGCGGCGTGGTCCTCCTTCTGGTAGATGAACACGGCGGCACCGTCGCCCTGGCCGACCACCAGGCCCGCTCCGTCGTCGAGCACGGACACGTTCAGCCCGAGCGTGTCCGCGTAGAACGCGCGCGCCGCGTCCATGTCGTTCGCCGCGAACGTCGGCAACACCTTTCGCACGTTGACCATCGCTGCCTCACCCCTTCGTGAAAGCCGGCGACCGTACGACGAGGCCCGCCGCGGGGCGCCGGACACTTCCAGGTTGCCACCGCCGCGGGCGGGCGCAAGGCGCCGGAGGGCTCTGGCCCGAACATCACCCCGGGGCCTCGTCGGCCCGTGAGCGGGCGGTGCTACTGGCCCACGCGACCGTCGACGCGCTCGCGCAGGATGTCGGCGTGGCCGCAGTGCCGCGCGTACTCGACGATCTGCCCGAGGACGGCCTCCCGGAGCTGAAGGTCCGCACCCTCAGGACCGAAGTCGGAGACCCCGGTGTTCACGGCGCTGAGGTCGGTCACGCTGTCGAGATAGCGGTCGGTCGCCGCCGTCTCGGCGCGCCAGTGGCGCCAGGCATCGTCGACGACCTCCGGATCGGCGATCGCACCGGTCCAGTCAGCCTCGCGGTCCTCGTCGGTGCGGTACAGCTCGGGTGCGTCCTCACCCGTCATCACGCGTCGCAGATGCCGTTCGCCCGAGGCCAGGTGTCGCACCAGCCCGAGCAGGGACATGGTGGACGGCGGCGCGGAGCGGCGGGCGAGCTGCTCGGCGTCGAGGCCCGCGCACTTCATCTCCAGCGTGAGCCGGTAGTAGCGCAGATAGTCGAGCAGCATGCTGCGCTCGTCGGTGACCGGGGTGTCGGTCTCGCGCGGGTCGTCGTCGGGGTCGGTCCACATGTCGGGGAACACGGTGGCACTGGTCCAGCGGGTGGTCTCGGGCTCTTCGGCCTGCTCCTGTGAGTTCATGCACTTCAGGATGACCCCGTGCTGGGGACGGCGGCCACGGAAATTCCGGCGGGTCCGTCAGCGCCCGAGGCCGGACCCGGTGTAGCTCGCCAGGCCGCCGCACGACGCCACGACGTCTCCGTCGGCGAGCAGCCGGACGTCGATCCATGGCTGCTCGTCCAGCTCGGCGAGAACCGTGTCCGCCCCGGGATCGGTGATGTCGACCTGGGCGTCGTGCCGGTCCCCGTCCGCCGCGATGGTCCGTGCGTGCGTGAACCCCTCGTTGCCCGTCCAGGACTCGAGGTCGCCCGAGCCGATGTCCCAGGTCCGGGAGATCACCGGCTCCTCGCCGTGCGCTGGACGGGCGTCGAGCTCGATCCGGTAGCCGACCTGGCGGGCCGACGGGTCGCTGGTCCACGTGACCGTCGCGCCCGGTCGGACGGTGCGGGTCTCCCGGACGGTCCACAGGCGGCGTTCCTGGTCGATCTGCACGGATCCGGCCGGCTTGATCTCCCCGGAGACGAACGCCGGCTTCGTGGTCGCCACCTCGCACAGCGACTCGTCGACCGCGGAGTCGGTGCTGGCGCTGCTGATCGGCACGCACCCGTACCCCACGCCGAGCACGCAGACCACGATCGCGGCCGAGTACGCGACGGTCCGCGGCCGCCGCGGGAGGTCGAGGGCCGCCCGCAGCACCACGGTCCGCACGATCGAGTCGGCGAACGTCTGCCGCTTCCTGTGCCAGACCGGCCGCAGGTAGCCGATCAGCAGGATCGCGTCGAGCAGGTGCAGCACCCAGCGCGCCAGGGTCCGGCCCAGCCCGGCCGGCCGGTGCTCGTCCTCGCGGACCACGCGGATGCCCGTCACCAGCTTGCCCGGCGTCCACCCGCTCAGGGCCTGCAGCACCAGCAGGGCCAGGAGGGCGGCGGCCGGGACCAGGACCAGGGGGCCGCCGGCCCGGGCGGCCTCGACCGTCGTCCCCCACCCAGGGGTGAGGGTGGGCCAGGCGACACCGGTGCCGAGTGCCAGCCAGGTCACCCCAGCGAGGATCGCGTCGTCCAGCAGGGCCGCGAGCACGCGCTGCCCCCACGAGGCGTACCGCGGCCCGACCACGACGCCTGCCAGCGCACCGTGGGTGCCCGGCGCGACCGCCACACCGGACGTCGTTCCCCCGTCAGCCCCGGACCCCTCGCTGCTCACCATCCCTGGATCATGGCAGCGAGGAGGTCCGTCGGCCAGGAATCAGCCCTGGTAGCGGTACGCGTCCCACACGCCGAGCAGGTACTGGATGCCCAGCGCCCGGTCGTAGAGGCCGTAGCCGGGGCGGGGCTTGTTGGTGGTGTTCTCGTCCCACAGGTGCCGGCCGTGGTCGGGCCGGATGTACCCCTGGTAGTCCGCCTCGGCGTACGCCTTCATGATCCCGGTGGTGTCGACGCTGCCCTCGCACGCGCGGTGCGCCACCTCGGTGAAGTCGCCGTTGTCGAAGTGCTTGATGTTGCGCACGTGGCTGAAGTGGATGCGGTCCATGAACGTCCGCACCGCGTCGACGGCGTCGTGCTCCGGGTTGGCGGAGAAGCTGCCCAGGCAGAGTGTCAGACCGTTGTACGGGCTGGGGTTCAGGTCGAGCACGCGGGCGATGCCCTCCGTGGTGGAGACCACGCGCGGCCAGCCGAACACGTCGAAGGGCGGGTCGTCCGGGTGCACGCCGAGCTTCACGTCGACCTCCTCGCACACGGGGATCACGGCGTCCAGGAAGTACTTGTAGTTGACGTACATGTCGTCGTGCGTGACGCCCTCGTAGGCGGCGTTGAGCTCATGGAAGCTCGCGAGCCGCTCGGGCTCCCAGCCCGGCAGGGTGAGGCCGTGGGTGTTGGCCTCCATGTCGGCGATCAGGCTCTCGGGCGACATCTGGTCGACCACTGCCTTCTCGTAGTACAGGGCGGTCGAACCGTCGGGCAGCGGGTGCCACAGGTCGGTGCGGAGCCAGTCGAAGACGGGCATGAAGTTGTAGCAGACCACCTTCACACCCGCCCGGCCGAGCCGGCGGATCGTGGTCACGTAGTTCTCGATCGCCTCGTCCCGGCTCAGGCCGAGCACGGTGCGGCCGAGCTTGATCGACTCGTGCACGTTGACCGACTCGACCACCTCGGCATCGAACGTCTTCGTGATGCCCTGGGCCCGCGCCGCGTCCGACAGGCCCTGGATCTTGGCGATCTCGGCGTCGATCTCGGCCTGCTCCCACACCTCGCCGGCCTGCTTGTGGTGCAGGCTCCACACGATGGTCTCCACGCCAGGGATCTGGCGCACGTGATCCAGCGTCACGGTGTCGTTGCCCTCGCCGTACCAGCGGAAGCCCATCTTCACAGCGGTTCTCCTCGTCGTCGTTGTCCAGCCGCTCTTGTATACATGATGCCCGCCCCGGCGAGCGGGGCGGGCATCATGCTCACGGAGTGGTTGGCCTGGCGCGGCTCAGAGCGCGGTGAAGCGCAGGCGCATCCGGAAGGGTGCCGCGTGGAGCTGAGCGTTCGGCAGCACGCCCGGACCGCACGCCGCGCTGCCGACGCCGTGCTGCGCGACGTCGAGGTGCAGCCACAGCCGGCCGTCCGGCACGAGCTCGTGCGGGTGCGCCGCCCGGTCGAGCGCCTCGTCGGACCACGGGCGCAGGGACAGCTCGAAGCCGACCTGCGGACGACCCCCGACGCTCGTCCCGCCCGAGTCGACCCGCAGGCCCGAGCCGTCCGCGAAGGACAGGACGGCGCTGGTCACGCCCCGTCGTGCGCCGTTCTCCTGCGGGTGCGTGTACCGGGTCTGCCAGTCGGCGACCGTGTGCTCCCACGCCCCGCCGAGCGCCGCCTTCCTGGAGTCCGCGTACGACTCGTCCGGGCCGAGACCGGTCCAGCGCACCCCGGCGTCGGCGGCCTGCGGCTCGTCGAGCGCGAGCAGCAGACCGAGGCGCGCGACGCTCTGCGGCCAGCGCCCCTCCGGGCGCACGTCCAGGAGCAGGTCGACGGCGTCCGGCGCGTCCGTGACCGGCTGCCACGTGGAGCGCGTGGCGAAGCCCGCGCGCGTCGTCGGGCCCGCGACGCGCGCGTCGATCTCCAGCGCGCCGTCCTCCCGCACCACGACCCCGGCCTTGCGCTCGGACAGCAGGTGCAGGCCGGCGCTGCGCCACACGTCGGCGTCGGACAGGCCGCGCCACATGCCGGCGCGGCGGTCGTTGTCGGTGGGTGCGCGCCAGGCGTCCACCCGGAAGGCGTGCACCTCGCGGCCCGCGAGCGACCGCAGGCCGCCGCGGCGGTCGAAGCGCGCCGGGCCCGCCGAGTACCCGCCGTCGGTCTCGACGGCCACCCGGCCGGACGGCGCGGGCAGCGGCGCCGGCTCCACGAGCAGGAGCTGCCCCGACCCGAGCACGAACCCGGGCTCCAGCCACGCCTCCTCCAGCGCGTCGGCCTTCTCCTGCACGGCCCGCAGCGTCCACCAGACCGGCGCGGCGCCGGGCTCCGGCAGGGTCAGGTCGGCCGGCGGGCGGACGACGGCCTCGGCCCCGGCGTCCAGCACCAGGTCGAGAGTGCCCGTGGCCAGCTCCTCGTCGCCGCGGTGCAGCGTCCAGCGCAGCTCCGCGTGGCTCGTGTCCCGGAACACGTACCGGTTGCGCACCAGCAGGGATCCGTCCGGCTGTGCGTCGATCCGGACCGGCGAGAACACCGCCGCCGTCTCCAGCAGACCCGGGGAAGGGGTCCGGTCGGGCAGGAGCAGGCCGTCGGCGATGAACGTGCCGTCGTGGAACCGCTCGCCGAAGTCGCCGCCGTACGCCGAGAACAGGTTGCCCTCGGCGTCCGTGCGGGTCAGGCCGTGGTCGATCCACTCCCAGATGAATCCGCCCATCAGGCGGGGGTACCGGTCGAACAGCGCGTCGTAGTCGGACAGGCCGCCCGGGCCGTTGCCCATGGCGTGCGCGTACTCGCACTGCAGGAACGGCATGCCCCGGCGGCGGGCGTCGGCGTCGGCGCGCTCCAGCTCGGGCTCGATGCCCTGCCCGACGAGGTTCACGTACTCGGTCTCGGCGTACATCCGCGAGTAGACGTCCACGTGCTCGCTGGACCAGTCGCCCTCGTAGTGGATCGGGCGGCTCGGGTCGAGCGCGCGCACGGCGGCGGCCATGGCGGGCACGTTGATGCCGCTGCCCGCCTCGTTGCCGAGCGACCACAGGACGATGCTCGCGTGGTGGCCGTCGCGGCGCACCATCCGGGTGACGCGGTCGACGAGCACCTCGGTCCAGCCCGGGTCGTCGACCGGGTTGCCCTCCCAGCCCCGGTCGTCCGTGAAGCCGTGCGTCTCCAGGTCGTTCTCGTCGATGACGTAGAGGCCGTACCGGTCGCACAGGTCCAGGAAGTGCGGGTGCGGCGGGTAGTGGCTCGTGCGGACGGCGTTGATGTGGTGCCGCTTCATGAGCAGCACGTCCTCGAGCATCCGCTCCGGGGTCACCGACCGCCCGCGCAGCGGGTCGAACTCGTGCCGGTTCACGCCGCGCAGCGTGACCGCCCGGCCGTTGACCAGGAACACGCCGTCCTCGATCGAGACGGTGCGGAAGCCGACGGCGAGCGTCACCGTCTCGGTCTCGGTCGTGACCACGACGTCGTAGAGCCGCGGGCGCTCGGCGCTCCAGGGCTCGACGGCCACCTGGACCTCCTCGCCCGACACCGCCTCGACGCCGAGCTCCGGCACGGCGACCCGGGCGGCCACGGCGTCCCGGCCGTCGCCCGCGGTGCGGCCGTCCAGGGGGAAGGCGTCCACGGTGAAGGCGTCCACGCGCAGCGTGCCCGTGCCGGTCGTGTGGTCGTAGGCGGCCTGCACGCGCACGTCGTCGAGCGCGCCGTCGGGACGGTGCTCCAGCGACACGCTGCGGAAGATGCCCGAGAGCCACCACTGGTCCTGGTCCTCGACGTACGACATCGCCGACCACTTGGTGACCCGTACCGCGAGCAGGTGGTCGGTGCCGGGCCGCAGCCGGCCGGTCAGGTCCACCTCGGTGGGCAGCCGGGAGCCGTGCGACGTCGCGAGCAGCTCGCCGTCGAGCGCCACCTGGAACCACGAGTCCACCCCCTCGAAGCGCAGCAGGGTGCGGCCGCCCTCGGGCCAGTCCGCCGGGAGCCGCAGCGTGGTGCGGTACTCGCCGGTCGGGTTGTCGTCGGGCACGTGGGGCGGCTCGATCGGGAACGGGAAGGTCACGTTGTTGTACTCGGGCACGCCGTACGGCCAGGCGTGCGGGGCCTGCGCGAGCTGCCAGTGGCCGGGCACGGCCAGACGGTCCCAGCCGTCCCCCGGCTCCGCACGGTCCACGCCCGTGTCGGGGTGCGGGAACAGCCGGAACCGCCACTCCCCGTCGAGCGACACCGTCACGGCGCTCGACGCTCCGGCCGGCGGGCGGAACCGCGGCGCGACCACGCCGTCCGGCACGGCAACGGTCTCGTGGGTGATGGTCATGACTCCTCCAGGCGACGTCGGTCGGGGAAGCGCACGAGCGGGAGCGCCGGTCGAGACGCTACACCCGCGGGTGTTCAACGTTGCAGGCCGTGATCACCGGCCGTCGCCCGCTCGCGGGACACCGGCTCCGCAGGCGACCGAGGCCGTCCGGACCCACCATGAGCAGATGGCCGGCCTGCTGGACACCTTTCGCTCCCTGATCGCGCCGCTGACGCGCACACGGGCCTTCCGTGCCGTCGGCCCGGTGCTGCTGCCGCCCCTCGAACGGGCGGTCGCCTGGTGCTCCGGCGGGCGCCTGCAGGTGAGCGCGCTGCTCGTGCCCTCCCTCGTGCTGCACTCGACCGGGGCGCGGACGGGCCGGCAGCGGGACACGTACCTCATGTACACCCCCGACGGACCGGGGCGCGCGATCGTCGCGGGCTCGGCGTTCGCCCAGGATCGGCACCCCGCCTGGACCTACAACCTGCTGGCCCACCCGGAGGCGAGCATCAGCGTGCACGGCCGTCGCATCCCCGTCCGGGCCACGCTCGTGGGCGACGACGAGCGTGACGCCGTCTGGGCGCAGATCGAGCGGCAGTGGCCGGGGTACCGGCAGTACGAACGGACGTCCGGCCGCGTGGTGCGCCTGTTCCGCCTGGAGCGGCTGCCCCGGACGTAACCTCGGAGGTATGGCCTACGACCAGACCCTCGCCGACGAGGTGCGGCACGCCCTGGCCGGCGAGCCCGGGCTCTCCGAGAAGCGCATGTTCGGCGGGCTGTCGTTCCTGGTGGACGGCACCCTCGCCGTGGCGGTGCGCGGCGACGGGCTGCTGGTCCGGGTGGGCGCGGACGCTGCCGAGGAGCTGGCCGACACCACGGCCGCCCGCCGCGCCGTGATGGGCGCCCGGACCATGGCGGGCTGGCTGGACGTCCCGGCGGACGCGCTCGGCTCCGAGGCCGGGCTCACCACCTGGGTGCGGCGCGGCTTGACCTGGGCCCGAGCACTGCCGACCAGGTAGACCCCCAGGCAGCCGACACCGACGTGCACACAACGTTATCCACACGAATTTGGTCGAAGTTCGACAGATGCGGTGTCGATAGTGCAATTATTGGCCCATGATCCTCCTGCGCTTCCGGGTTGAGAATCACCGGAGCATCCGTGACGAAGCCGAGCTGTCGCTGGTCCGGCCGTCGCTGACCACCGTGCGCCCCAAGGACCAGGACTGGGTCGGCGCCACGACCCGAGTGGCTGGAATCTACGGCGCGAACGCATCGGGCAAGTCGACAGTGGTCGATTCGATCGAGTTCTTCCAGGCCATGATCGTGAGCTCAGCAACGTCGTGGAGCCTTCGAAGGAGACTTCCACAGCAGCCCTTCCGGCTGGCATCTGGGTCCACACCCGAACCATCCGCCTATGCGGTCGACTTCGTGTTCGAGGATGTTCGGTACCAGTACGGTTTCGAGATCACCGAGAACGCCGTGCGCCAGGAGTGGCTCTACGACTACCCCAGCACGAAGCATCGGGTTCTGTTCGAACGGGACGGCAACGAGTTCAAGTTCGGCCGCGCCCTGGTCGGCTCGCCCAAGCTGCATGCCGCTGCCACCGGGAGCCGCACCCTCTTCCTTTCCAAGGCAGCTGGCAACGGACATGAACTGCTCGGTCGACTGTTCGCTGCTTTCGCGGACCAGATCGTGGTTGCCGACTTCTCCGAGCAGGATCGCAATCGCCGCCTCCATCAGATCACTGAGGGGATCGCGGAAGGCGACATCGGACTCAACGACGTGAAGACGCTGCTGCGGGTCGCCGACATCGGTATCGCAGATGTGGGAATCGACGAGTCGGAAGTCCCCGACGAGGTTCGAGAACTCAGCAAAGAACTGAACGAGCTGTTTCATCGGCACCTGGAACCTGAGCCGGAAGAGCATGGCGAACACGGTGAGGCTTCAGCGGCCACCGAAGCACCATCGACCGCGCGGCCCGCGCTCCAGGTCGATGTGATCCGACGCGCTCTGATGTTCCAGCACACCGGCCGCAACGGCGTCTTTCCCTTGCCCTTGGAATCCCAGAGCACCGGAACACTCTCCTGGCTGAGCCTGGCCCTTCCGGCACTGACCATCCTGCGCTCGGGTGGATTGCTCGTGGTTGACGAGATCGACGCAAGCCTGCATCCGCAGTTGTCGCAGGTGATCCTCCGGATGTTCAAGGATCCGGACTACAACCACACTGGAGCCCAGCTGGTCTTCACGACACACGACACGTTCTTGCTGTCCGTCCAATCGGATTCGATGCTCATCCCCGAGGAGACCTGGTTCACCGAGAAGGACGGTGACGGCGCCACGTCGCTCTTCTCGCTGGCGGAGTTCCCGACCCGCCCGGACCAGAACTTCTCGAAGCGCTATCTCGACGGCCGTTACGGAGCCATCCCACGCACTGCTCGGTCCTTCCTCGTGACTCTCCTCGACGAGGAGACGAAGGATCATGCAGATGCGTAAGGGTGGTTCCGTCAGGAGAGCCCGTCCCGGTCGTCGCGAGAACAAGAAGCTGCTTGTCGTCACCGAAGGCGAGATCACCGAGATCCAGTACGTGCAGGGGCTCACCCAGCATCTGAGAACCGCCGGCGTCACCGTGGTCCCATGCACCGTCCAGCGTGGTGGGGGCGAGCCGTCCCGTGTCCTGGCGAGGGCCCGTGCTCTTGCCGCGAAAGGTGACTACGAGGCGGTGTGGCTGGTGGTGGACGTGGACGACCACGCGACCCTGGATGCGGTCCTGCGTCAGTGCGACACCGGATCCGAGACCGTTGTCGTGTCGAATCCCCAGTTCGAGGTGTGGTTACTGTGGCACTTCACGGACAGCACCGCACCCCACACGGCAGGTTCACTCAAGAAAGAACTCAGGCGCCATGGTTTCGTCGGTGCGTGCAAGCACCTCCCCGCAGATTTTCCGTTCGATCGGGTCGACCACGCTGTCGGCGTCGCCAAGGACAAGAGCCGAGCCACTGCCCTCAACACCCGTGGCCCCAACCCTTCGAGCAGCATGCACCTCCTGGTCGCGGCACTTCAGGGCAGAGCAGCAGGAACATAGCTAACACCGACGCACCCACCTGACCGCTACGCCTGCCGCGCCAGCATCTCCCCGATCACGCGCGCCCCCTCGGGGAACGCCCCCGGGTTCGGGCCGGAGTAGTTGAGCCGCAGGAAGGCCCCCGTCGGCTCGGCCGGGAACCACTCGTCACCGGCCGCGACCACCACGCCCGCCGCCTCGCAGTCCCGGACCAGCCGGGCGAGGTCCGTCGTGTCGGGGAGCCGTACCCACAGATTGAGGCCGCCCTGCGGCACCGCCTCGACCTGCGCCTCCGGCACGTGCTCGCGCAGTGCCGCGAGCAGCAGGTCACGGCGTCCCGCGAGCTGCTGACGCAGACCACGCAGGTGGGTGCGCCAGGCAGGCTGGGTCACGACGTCGAGCGCCACGGCCTGAAGCATGCCGCTCACGTACATCGACTCGGCCTGCGCGCCGGCGAGGATGCGGTCGCGTGCGGGCCCGCGCGCGACGAGCCCGGCCACCCGCACCGCCGGCGACACGCTCTTGGCCAGCGAGCGCACATAGACCACGTGCCCGGCGTCGTCGCGGGCGGCGAGCGGCACCACGTCCTCGGTCAGGCCGAAGTCGTGCGCCCAGTCGTCCTCGATCACGTACGCGCCGTGCTGCCGGGCCAGCCGCAGCACCTCGTCGGACAGCGCCGCCGTCCAGCGCGCCCCGCTCGGGTTGGCGAAGTGCGGCTGCGCGTACAGGGCCCGTGCCCCGGTCTGCTCGAACGCACGCGCGAGTGCCTCCGCGTCGGGGCCGCCGGGGCCGCTGGGCACCGGCACCACCTGCACGCCCACCTGCTCGGCGGCCAGCAGGGCGCCCCAGTAGGTGGGCGACTCCACCAGCAGCGGGCGACCCTCGCCCACCAGGGCCCGGAACGTGATGCTCAGGCTGCTCTGGCTACCGGGAAAGACGACGACGTCGCTCGGCGCGGGCGGTGCGACGCCGACGGGTGCGGCACCACCCACCTCGGCCGCGAACCAGGCCTGGAGCGCGGGCTCGCCCGCCGCGGGCGACCGGGTCACCGCGGCGTCGGTGCGCGCCGCCCGGATGAAGGCGGCGCGGACCAGGCGCTCGGGCAGGAGCTCGCGGTCCGGATAGCCGGAGTGCAGCGCGACGACGTCGTTCGGCACGGTGTGCTGCGCGCGGGAGAGCTGCTGGGCGGGCTTCGGCCGGGGCCCGAGCGCCGCCGTCTGCCAGCCGAAGTCGTGGGGGCGGGCCACCCGCACGGCTCGCACGAACGCCCCGACGCCGGGCCGGGTCTCCACGACTCCCTGCGCCACGAGGGTGCGCAGCGCCTTCTGCACGGTGACCGGGCTCGCGCCGTACCGCGTCACCAGCTCCCGGCTGGACGGCAGCCGCGCGCCAGGTGCCGCGTCCGCGATCCACTCGCGCAGCCCGGCGACGATGCGACCGCTGCTATCGTCATACATGACAGCCAACAGTAGCGCTACCCTCGCGGCGCGCAGGCCGCTATCGACCTCTCGCGCCGGGCTCTGGTGGGGGCTCCTCGGGGTCCTGGCGTTCTCGTTCACCCTCCCCTTCACGCGCGTGGTGGTCGGCGGCGGCGCCATGTCGCCGCTGTTCGTGTCCTGCGGGCGGGCCGTGGTCGCGGCGGTGCTGGCCTCGGCCGCCCTCGCGATCACCCGGCAGCGCCGGCCGCGTGGCACGCAGTGGGCACGGCTCGCGGTCGTCGCGGGCGGGGTGGTGGTCGGCTTCCCGGTGCTGACGTCGTTCGCGCTCACCACGGCGCCGGCCGGCCATGCCGCGGTGGTGGTCGCGCTGCTGCCCGCGGTGACCGCGGTGCTGGTGGTGCTGCGCGGGCACGAGCGGCCCCGCACCTCGTTCTGGGTCATGGCGGCGCTGGGCGCGGTCGCGGCGATCACCTTCGCCTCGGTCCAGGGTGGCGGGCTCGGCGGGCTGCACGGGTCCGACCTGCTGCTCCTCGCCGCCGTCCTCGCGTGCGGGTTCGGCTACGCGGAGGGCGGGCTGCTCTCCCGTGCGCTCGGCTCCTGGCAGACGATCTCCTGGGCGCTCGTGCTCGCCGCCGTGCCGATGGCGCTGCTCACAGCGGTCTCGGTGGTGCGGCAGCCGCCGTCGGGCAGCCCGCTCGACTGGGCGCTGTTCGGCTACCTGGGGACCGTGAGCATGTTCCTGGGCTTCGTGGCCTGGTACCGCGGGCTCGCGATCGGGCCGATGGCGCAGGTCAGCCAGGTGCAGCTGGTCCAGCCCGTGCTGGGTATCGCCTGGGCGGCGCTGCTGCTGCACGAGCAGGTGGGCTGGCCCACGGTGCTCGGCGGGGCGGCGGTCATCGTCTGCGCGGGCGTCGCCGTGCGGTCCCGGCTGAGGCAGCCCGGCTGAGGCGCACCGCCGGCGTCGGGCAGACTGGGGCACACGTCCCGTCCCGCCTCCGGAAGGAACCCCGCATGCCCCCGATGTCCCGTCTGGGCCGCCTGTTCGCCGTCGTCGCCTGGATCGAGGCGTTCACCTGGGCCGGGCTGCTGGTCGGGATGTTCCTCAAGTACGTCACCGAGACCACCGAGGCGGGGGTGTGGCTGTTCGGCCGGCTGCACGGCGGGGCGTTCGTGCTGTTCGTCGTGGTCACGCTGGTCGTCGCCGTGCGGCTGCGCTGGGGCTGGTTCCGCACGCTGGTGGCGCTGGCGTCGTCGGTGCCCCCGCTGACCACGCTGCTCGCCGAGTGGTGGCTGAAGCGCACGGGGCACCTCGCCGAACCCGCGGACCGTGCGGCGGCCACGCAGGAGCCCGCGGAACCGCAGCTCACGCGCTAGCTCGACGCCGGCCCCAGGCCCCGGCCCCGCGAAAAAGACCCGGGGCCGGCTTGAACCTCACGCGACGTGAGGGGGCAGCCTGACGGCATGACCGACATCTACCCCGCTTTCGACGTCAGCCCCGTCCCCGTGCCCGGACCGGACGCCCGTGCTCCGGAGCTCTTCCGCGGCATCTACGGCATGCCGATGTTCGTGACCGTGCCCACCACCGACCTGGCCGCGTCCACGGACTTCTGGGTCCGCGGGCTCGGCTTCTTCGAGTTCTACTCGGCGCCGGGCCAGGTCGTGCACCTGCGCCGCTGGATGTTCCAGGACGTGCTGCTGGTGCCCGCGGACCCGGCGACGGGTGCACCCGCTCCGGGCTCCGGGCCGGCCCTGAGCGTGAGCTTCTCGTGCGTGCTCGGCCAGGCCGGCGAGATCGCCACGGCCTGCGAGGAGCTCGTACCCGGCTGCACCACCGGCCCCCGCACCATGCCGTGGGGCACCGTCGACGTGGACGTGGTCACCCCCGAGAACGTCCGCGTGACCATGACCGCGGCCCAGCCCTGGGACCCGGACAGCGCCGCGGCCCGGAACCTGCGCGACGTGGGCATCGACGCGCCCGCGGAGTGACACCGCGGGCCGCGGTCCCGGCTGCGAGACTGGGTCAGATGACCCACCTGCGCGCTGCCGGCGCGGTGCCGCCGGACGGCCTGACCGTCGGCGGCGCCGCGTCCGCCGTCGGCGTCACCGTCCGCACCCTGCACCACTGGGACGAGCTGGGCCTGGCCAGCCCGTCCCGCCGCACCACGGGCGGCCACCGCCTGTACGACGCCGCGGACGTGACCCGGCTGCACCGGATCCGGCTCTACCGCGAGCTCGGCGTACCGCTTTCCGACGTGGCGGCCCTGCTCGACGCGCCGGCCGAGCACGCGGAGGAGTCGCTGCTGCGGCAGCGCGACCAGGTACGGGACCGCATCCGCCACCTGGAGCGGTCCGCCGAGGCCCTGGACCGGCTCATCGAGGCCCGCCGGTCCGGCGTGCTGCTCACGCCCGATGAGCAGGCGAAGATCTTCGGCGCGGACTGGCAGCCCGCCTGGACCGCCGAGGCCCGCGAGCGCTGGGGCGACACCGCGCAGTGGGCGCAGTACGCCGAGCGCGCGGCCGACCGTGGCCCGGAGGACTACCGCCGGATCGTGGCCGACCTGGAGGTGCTGCACGCCGACCTGGGCGCCGCCGTCCGGGAGGGCGTGCCACCGGACAGCGCGCGGGCCCGCGCGCTCGCGGAGCGGCACCGGGCGTCGGTCGGCGCCTACTTCGACTGCACCCACTCGATGCACGTCTGCCTCGGCCGCACGTACGTCACCGATCCCGGCTACCGCTCGTTCTACGACGGCATCGCACCGGGCCTGGCCGGGTGGCTCCGGGACGCGGTGGACGCCAACGCCCGGGCGTACGGCGTCGACCCGGAGACTGCTACGTGGACCTAGGGGTGGAGCCAGGGGTGGAGCTGGGACCGGCACCCGGACAGGCCTGTGGGCAAAAGCACGTGTCCCTCGCGGGGCGTGTGTCGTAGCATCGAACGGTCGGCTCCGTGGCGTCTCGCCCGGCCGGCTCCACCGGACACAGGAGCGAGAGATGCGGGAACTCACCGCGGGATGCGGGGCGGCCGTCCAGGCCTGCTCGGGCAGCACCCGTACCCGCGTCACGACTCTCTGAGCTTCCCTGCCGCGCACCCACCGACCGTTCAGCGGTCGTGTGCGCCTCGGCGGGACGTCGGAGGGCGGGCGCGGCGTCGTCCCCTGCCCTGCCGCCCGCCGGCCCGGTCGCCTCCGTGTCGAGGTGACCGCGGCGTCGTCGTGCACGTCCGTGCCGACGGCTTGATGCCGGCGGCGGCTCCGAACGACCGGAAGCCGATACCTGATGAACCCCCTGACCGAGAAGCAGATCCGCGCGTCCTTCCTGAACGCGAGCAAGCGGGAGGCCTCGCAGGCCACCCTGCCCGACCTCGACACCCTCGACTGGGAGCACCTGGACTACCTGGGCTGGCACGACCGCAAGGCGCCGCTGTCCTCGTACGTGGTGCTCGAGCTCGACGGCACCCCGACCGGGGTGCTGCTGCGCTCCACCGACGCCAAGACGGGTCGCGCCCGCGCCAAGGGCGTGTGCGCGTGGTGCGAGGACGTGGTCGTGACCGACGAGGTCTCGATGTACGTCGCCCGCCGCGGTGGCGCGTCCGGCCGCAACGGCAACACGATCGGCACGCTGATCTGCACCGAGTTCGTGTGCTCGCGCAACGTGCGGCGCACGCCCACGTTCACGGAGGCGGGCAACGACCCGGCCGTGCGTGAGCTGATCACCGACCGCCGCATCGCCGGTCTGCGCGAACGCGCCGCGCGGTTCGTGGCAGAGGTCGGCAGCACGCGCTGACCTTCGCGTCGGGCGCACAGGTCCCCGTGGCCTGTGCGTCCGACAGGCGCGCGTGCGGCCGCAGGGCCGGGGCCGGGACGCACCACCGCCGGTTCATGCGGTGCGCAGCCGCGCGGCCGCGGCGATGGCTGCCTCGCACCACACGACGGCCGGACGGTCGACGGCGCCGTGCACCACGATCTGCCGGCAGAGCTCGCCCAGGCCCTCGGTCGCCGCCCGCTCGGCGTCGACACCGGGGAACATGCGGTGCACCGAGAAGACGACCGCGCGACGGTGCGCCGCCCACTCCGCGGGGTTCGAGGCGAGGCCGTAGGTCCTGCTCGTTGTCTGCGTCATGCCCTGCAGACGCGGCGGTCGCGCGGATGTCACAGCACTTCGGGGACCGAGTTTTCACGTCGCGGAAGTGTCCGTCTCCCGATGGGCCCCGCGACCCTTCCGGATCCGGGGCGGCTGTGGTCGGATGCAGCCATGGCTCACCGGACAATTCAGGACGAGACGGTCGTGTTGGAGGAGCTGTCGGGACTCGTCTCCCTGACAGAGCTCACCAGCAGCCCGGACCAGGCGGGGGCCTACGCCGCCCTGCAGGCGCGGTGGGGACCCGTCGCCCCCGTCGAGATCGAGAGCGCCGGCGACCAGGTGGTACCGGGGTGGCTGGTCATGGGCCACCAGGAGAACTGCCACGTGATGCGCTCCGAGGCGCAGTTCGCCAAGGACCCGCGCACCTGGCGCTGGAACTCCGAGGACCTGCTGCCCACGGGTACCGCCATCGCCACCTTCGCTCCCGCGCAACCGCGTCCGGCATCGTTCCATCACGACGGCGAGGAGCGCCGCCGGCTGCGCACGCCGCTGGACGACGCGCTGGAGGCGCTCGACGAACGCCGCGTGCGCGACCAGACCAAGGACATGTGCGAGCGGATCATCGACCGGATGGGCGAGTCCGGGACCGTGGACCTGGTGCGCACGTACTGCCAGCCCGCCGGGTTCCTCGCGATGACCACGCTGCTCGGTTTCGACCTGGAGACGGGCGGCCGGCTCATGACCGACTCGGCGAAGGTCGTCGTCGGCGACGGGGAGGAGGTCGCCGCCGCGCAGGCACGGGTGGCCGGGACGATCCTCCAGCACATCCGCGAGCGCCGCGCCCACGGCGGCCGGGACCTGATCGCGCACCTCGCGGTGCACCGCAACTTCGCGGACGACGGGGAGATCGCGGCGAGCGCCGTGGTGCCGATGCATGCCGCGGCGATCTTCCTGACGGCGTGGATCACGCAGACGGTGCACCTGGTCCTGTCCGACCGCACGCTCGCCGCGCGCGTCGCGGGCGGACGGCTGACGCTGGACGGCGCCCTGGACGAGGTGCTGTGGCGGGAGTCGCCGATCGCGCAGTCGCCCGCGCTGCGGTTCGCGCGGAACGACGTCGAGCTGGGCGGGCGCCTGATCAGGAAGGGTGACGCCCTGGTGCTGTCGATCGCCGCGGCCAACGCCGATCCCGCCGTGCACAGCGACGACCCGTGGGACCAGGTGGACAACCGGGCCCACCTGTCCTGGGGCACGGGGCTGCACCGGTGCCCGGCGCCGCGGCAGGCCCGGCTGATCGCGGGCGTCGCCGTGGACGAGCTCCTGCGGAACATGGACGTGACGCTGCACGTGCCCGACGAGGGCCTGCCGTGGGCGCCGTCGCCGTGGGTGCGGCACCCGGCACGGATGCCGGTCACGTACCGGCGGGCTACGGCGTACGGCGACGTCGACGGGTGAGCGCCTGCCGGTGAGCCCGGCGTGGTGGCCGGACGGCGACGCCCCTCAGCCCAGGACAGCCGGCAGCCGCACGGGGCCGTTGGCGACGAAGCCGGGGACCTGGCCGAGGTCGGCGTCCGGGTCGGCGAGCCGGAGGCCGGGGAACCGGTCGAACAGGGCGGGCAGGGCGATCTCGGCCTCCAGCCGGGCGAGCGGTTCGCCCGGGCAGTGATGGGCACCCGCGCCGAACGCGAGGTGGGTACGGTCCCGGCGTGCCGGGTCGAAGACGGCGGGCTCGTCGTGCAGGCCGGGATCCCGGCCCGGGGCTCCGAACGCCGCGATGATGGGGTCGCCCTTGGCGATGGGGACGCCGCCGAGCTCCAGGTCCTCGACCGCGAACCGCAGCGGGATGTAGACGACCGGCGGGGCCACGCGCAGGGTCTCGTCGATCACGTCCGCCCACGCCACCTCGCCCGCGCGGGCCGCGGTCAGGACGTGGGGGTGGGTGAGCAGGAGCCGTACGGCCGAGGCCAGGAGGTTCACGGTGGTCTCGTGGCCGGCGATCAGCGCG
Organism: Promicromonospora sp. MS192; assembly: GCF_049532985.1. Classification (GTDB taxonomy): domain Bacteria; phylum Actinomycetota; class Actinomycetes; order Actinomycetales; family Cellulomonadaceae; genus Promicromonospora. Next base: position 4,800,368 of record NZ_CP186693.1, read on the forward strand.
AGCTGTGCCGTGCCGGCCGCCTCGGCGGCGGGGAGCTCGGCGGCGAGCACGCTGGTCAGGTCCTCACCCGGCTGCTCGCGCTTGGCCTCGACGAGCTGGGTGATCAGCGCGCGCAGCGCCACCTGGGTCGAGAGCGCCTGCTCCGCCGTCGCGCTGGTGTCCATCAGGACGTCGGCGTACCGCCGCATGTCGCCGCGCTGGCCGTCGGGCACGCCGAGCAGGTCGCAGATGACCTCGATCGGGATGGGGTAGGCGAACTGCTCGCGCAGGTCGACGACGCCGCCGTCGGCGCCCGCGGCGGCGAGCAGGTCGAGGGCGCCGGTGGTCGCCGCCTCGATCCTGGGTCGCATGGCACGGGTGCGCCGTGCGGTGAAGGCCCGCGCCGCGACCTTGCGCAGGCGCCGGTGCTCGGCCCCGTACGAGTTGAACATCGACCTGCTGGTGACCCAGGTGAACAGGGGCCACTCGCGCGTGATCTCGCCGTTGACGAGGGCGGTCCAGTGCTGGTGGGAGTCCTTGGAGATCCGCGGGTCGACCAGCATCGGGCGCAGCAGGGCCAGGTCGGTCACGGCCCAGGCGGCCACGCCGCCCGGCAGCCCCACCCGGGTGACGGGGCCCTTGGCACGCAGCCGCGCCACCTCCTCCAGCGGCGCCCTGCCGGCAGCGTCCAGCACCAGGGTTTCCACGAGCTCTCCTCACGACGAACGACCGGTCGGGGAACAGTCTTTTCTGGGATGCCCGCTTTGTCCATGATGCCCGGTCGAATCGTCCGGGGGAGATCAGGGCACGGCGATGGTCCCGATCAGCACGCCGTCCTGCTCCACCAGCTCGAAGCCGATGCGCTGCAGCGAACGGCGAGCCGTGACGTTGCCCGGCGCCGACCGGGCAACCAGGCGCTCCGCGGCCATGGTCCGCGCCGCGGCGAGCGCCCAGTAGGCCACCTCGCCCGCGATGCCCTGCCCGCGAGAGGAGCGGCCCAGCCACAGACCCACCTCGCGCGCCCCGGGATCGCCGTCGACCAGGGCGAGCCGGGCGGCGCCCACGACCCTGCCGCCGGCCGTGACGGCCCACGTCACCTCGGGCACGGGGGCATCCAGGCTCACGCGGCACCGCCGGTGGTACTCCCGGAAGGCGCCCTTGCGCGGCTCGGTCCAGGCGGTGCGGGCCTCGGTCGCCGACTCACCCGCGGCGGGCGGCATCACCTCACCGGGCTGCGCCTCGGTCACGGCCACGGCGAGCAGGTCCTCGAGCACGTCCTCACCCACGGGGAGGAGGTCGACCATCATCTGCGACGTCACCTCGCGGATGATAGCCGCATGACGTGACATCCGTGGTTTGTGAAACTTTCAACCACCTGACCGGGAGTCAGGAGTCCCGGGCGTAGTCGACCTGGCCCAGGCCCAGCCAGGACGCGAGGCTCTCGATCTCGGCGTGCACGGCGTCCATGGTGGCCCCGTCGAACGGCAGGTCCTCGTGCACCGCGAACACGTCGAGCACTCCCCTCCTGCGGTCGGCCTTGGCGTCGAGCTTTCCGACGAACCGCTCCCCGTGCAGGATCGGCAGCGCGAAGTAGCCCCAGCGCCGCGCTGCCTTCGGCTTGTACATCTCCAGCGTGTACTCGAAGTCGAACAGGTCCAGGAGCCGGGTCCGGTCGGCGATCATCGCGTCGAACGGGGACAGCAGCGCGGTGCGCGGCTCGATCTCGTCGTCCGCGCGGTCCAGCAGCTCCGGGTCGACCCGCCACTGCCCGTCGACACCCTCCACCTCGACCACCTCGCCGGGCAGGTCCACCCACCAGGCACCGTCCCCCGAACGTCCCTGCACGCGCTTGCGCGCGATCCCCTCGGCCGCGAGCCGCCGCTCCACCCGCTCCGTGAGCGCCTGCTCGAACGGAACCGGATCGACCTGCGGGTACACGCGCTCGGCCAGGTCCCACAACCGCTGCCGGCCCTTGCGACCCACCATCGCGAGCTTGCCCTGCATGTTCAGCGCCTCGAGCATCTCGGCCACGCTGCGCCGGCTGCTCCAGCCCTCGGCGCCCCACGTGTACGGCACGCGTGCCGTGTCCGGCACGTCCTTGGCGAGCACCGGGCCCTCCGCCTCGACGAGCGCCAGCACCTCGCGCTCGAACCCGGCGTTGTCCGCGAGCCACTGCCGCATGGTCTCGTTCTGCGGCCACCGGGCCATCTGCTCCAGGTACAGCGGCAGGTCGCCCATGGACCGCACCGTGCCCCGGAGCTGGAACAGCATGCGGTCGGTGATCGCGTCGTCGACGGCGCCCACCCAGTACTCCCCGCCGAGCCGCGACCAGGCGACGAGGTCCACCGCTGGCGCCACGGCCGACGTCGGGTCCACGGCGAGGAAGGTGAGGTCCTCCACCAGGTGCACCAGGTCGACCGGACGGTGCGCGTCGAGCAGCTGGGCACGCAGCACGATGCGGCGTGCCTGCTGGACGGTGAGCCGGTGCGTGGCCATGCGGTGAGGATACGGAAGCACACCGACACACCGCGCCGGGTGACCCGCTCAACCTTTCGCCACCCCCGACCGTGAAGGAGGCATGAGCATGCCAATGGTCGCGGGGCGCTCGAGCCCCGACCCGGTCCACGGTCGCGAGGCGGCCCACGTGGCCGGCCCGTTCGACGTCGTGGTCGCCGGCGACAAGGAGGCGGAGTTCGCCGCCTTCATGTCCCGGTCCGCCCCGGCGCTGGCGCGCACCGCCTGGTTGCTGTGCGGCGACACGCACCAGGCCGAGGAACTGGTGCAGCAGGCCCTGATGAAGACGTACCTGGCCTGGCCCAAGGCCCGCAGCGGCGAACCGCTCGCCTACGCCCGGCGCGTCCTGGCGAACCTGCGGGTCGACGGCTGGCGCAGACGGCGCCGAGAGGTCCTCATGGCCGCGGACACCCTGCCGGAGCGGGCACAGGACGGCCGGAGCCCCGCCGACGTGCACGCCGAACGCGACCGGCTGGTCCGCGCACTCCGGCTGCTTCCCACCAAGCAGCGCCGGATCGTGGTGCTCCGGCACCTCGAGGGCCTGGCAGAGCGCGAGGTCGCCGACGCGCTCGGCGTCTCGGTCGGCACGGTCAAGTCCACGGCGTCCCGCGGCATCGTCCGCCTGCGCGAGATCCTGCGGGCCGACGGCACGGGCGACGCGGCCCCAGAGCACACGAACCACGAGAGGAGCGGGTCATGAACGACGAGGAGCAGTTCGCCGAGAACCTGCGGGCGCAGGTCGCGCGGGTCGCGCCGCGGATCGACGTCGACGTCGCACGCGTCGTCCCCGCCGCCCGGCGGCACCGGGCCGTCCGGGCGGGCGGCGTCGGGCTGGCCCTGGCGCTGACCCTCGGCGGCGGGGCCTGGGCGGCCACCACGCTGGAGCCGGGGACCGTCCTGCCCGGCGGCTCGACGACGATGCCGGTCGAGCCCTCGCCGTCGCCGACCGGGCCGCCCCGTACGTCGAGCGAGGGGGACCCGCTGCCCGAGCTGCCCACCTACCCGGCCCTGGAACCGGTGGTCCCGCCGCACGGCTGGCGTGAGGCGACCTACTTCCACGTCGTGACCCGAGGGGCACCCGGTCAGGCCGGCGCGGGGTCCGAGGCCGAGGCGCCACTGGGCAGCGAGCTCGGCAGCGAGAGCTGGTACGGCGACGGCGTCAGCTTCGAGCTCACCGCGCAGGGCCCGGCACTCATGCACCTCGGTGACCACATCAACATCGAGGGGCACGCCCGCAGCTACTCCTGGGCGGAGATGGCGGCGCTCCCGACCGAGCCGGACGCCCTGCACGACGCCCTGCTCGCCCACTACGACGACGTCGACGCGCCGTCGAGCCACGGCATGGAGCAGCTGCGAGACATCGCGGCCCGGCTGGCCACCCAGGCACCGGCCGCCCCGGAGCTGCGGGCCGCGGCGTGGGAGCTGCTCACCGACCTCGACGGCGTCGAGGTCGAGCAGGACGTCCGGGACTCGGAGGACCGCCGGGGCACTGCCGCCACGTACCAGTACGGCGACGACGACAGGACGCGGACCGTGATCTACGACGAGGCGCGCAACCTGCCGCTCGAGACACGGGACACGAAGCACGGCACGGACATCTACCTGACGACCGAGCTCACCCGCCTGCCCGACGCCGTGGCCGACAGCGCCATCGAGATCCCCGACCTCACGGCGATGACTCGCGAGGACGTCGAGGTCGTCTGCCTGCAGAAGCATCTCGCCTGTTCCTTCGAGGAACAGCGGTCGGACACCGTGCCCGACGGGACGGTCCTCTCCTCCGACCCGGCGCAGGGCGCGCTCGTCACCTGGGGCGCCCCCGTCACGATCGTGCTCTCCACCGGCCCCTGACCGACCGGCCACGCGGAGGCCCGCCACGGGCCCGGGCCGCGCGGGACGCTCCTCGTCTCCGCGTAGCCTGGGCCCGTGGCCCACGCCTACCGCACCAGCGCCCCTGTCGACGCGCCCGCCGCCGTCGTCTGGCAGGTCCTGTCCGACGTCGAGCGCATGCCCGCCTGGACGCGGTCCATGACGCGCGTGTCGATCCTCGACGGGACCCGGTTGGCCGTGGGCTCCCGGGTCGAGATCGAGCAGCCCGGCCTGCCCCGCGCGACGTGGGAGGTGGACGGCCTCACCGAGGGCCGCGGCTTCTCCTGGTCGAGCAGCACGCCCGGGGTGCGCACGGGCGCGGCCCACCTGATCGCCCCGGTGCCGGGCGAGGACGGCGAGACGTGCGAGGTGACGCTCGTGGTCGCCCAGAGCGGGATGCTCGCCGGGCTGACCAACCTCGCCCTCGGCTCCCGGATGCGCGAGCTGGTGGACACGGAGCTGGCCGGCCTGGTGGCCGAGTCGGAGCGCATAGTCCGCGAAAAGGACTGACACACCGCGCGCTACCGGCGTGTCACATCATTTCCTCCGGTGTTTCCGTACGCCTCCCAGAACGCCATTTCGCCACCAAGAATGACCCTTGAACTGCGAAAAGGCATTGAGGCGAAAAGTTACGCGCGTTTCGGACAGCTCGATACTTCACAACAACCGTTATCTGATCGAGACAAGGTGGGGACCCGTATGTAGCGTCGGATCCGTTGCGCCACCGGAGGCGCAGCCGCGGGCCCCATTCCCCAGACCGGTACGGGTCCGCGAAACCGGCGACTTGGAGAACTTCGGTGAGTACCACCGTCCGACGCGGTCGACACCGCGCCGTTCACGCTCCTAGCACTCCCCTGATGACCGTGACCCGTACGGCCGCCCGCTCGGGCGCGCTGATCGCGGCATCGTCCGGACTTCTCGCGACGGCCCTCGCACCCAGCGCACACGCCGTCGTGGGAGACGGTTCCCACCGCCTCGCGAGCGTCGACAAGACGGAGATCGCGACGGCACCCGCGGTGCAGGTCGCGACCGACGCGAAGCTGCGGATCGAGAGCAAGGCCGTCAAGGTCACGCCCGCCCCGGAGCCCGAGCCCGAGCCCGTCGTGGAGACCGCCGCGTACTCCGAGCCGGAGGCGGAGGCCGTGGCCCAGGAGGCCGAGCCGGCCACGCCGGACTACGCGTCCGACGGCTCCATCGGCGCCCAGGCCGTCGCGATCGCCCTGCAGTACATCGGCATCGCCTACACGTACGGCGGCGAGTCGCCCTCCTCCGGGTTCGACTGCTCCGGCCTGATCAAGTACGTGTACGCGCAGCTCGGCGTCGAGCTGCCGCACTCCTCGTCCTCGATGGTCTCGGCGGGCTACCAGGTCGCCTCACCCATCCCCGGCGACATCGTGTGGACCCAGGGCCACGTCTCGCTCTACGCGGGCGACGGCATGGTGGTCGAGGCCGCCAACTACGGCACCCCCGTGCGCCACACCGCCCAGTGGCAGGACTACGCGGTCTACATCCGCCCCTACTGACCGACCCCCCGGTGATGTCAGACGCCCAGGTCCCGCGCGGGACCTGGGCGTCTGACACGACCGGTGCGCGTCAGTACGCGACGGCGGCCGCCGCGTCGACGATGCCGTAGCCGTACAGCGGCGTCCACACACCGACCAGCCCCAGGAGCGGGTCGCGCGAGGTGTACAGGATGGCGCTCTCGACCTCGCGCATGCTCCGGCCCTGGCCGTACAGCAGCGCCGCGACACCCGCCACGTGCGGCGTCGCCATCGACGTGCCCGCGTACGAGTCGTAGCTGCCCGCACCGCACGTGCTCGACCCCGTGCCCACCGGCACCGTCGACCACACGTCGCCGTCGCATCCCGTGAGACCGCCCGAGCCACCCGGGGCCGAGACGCTCTTCAGGTCGAGCTTGATCGGGAGCTCCGAGTAGTAGGAGTGCACACGGGCCGAGTCCGTGGCCCCGACGCAGAGTGCGACGCTGGTGAACGCGGGGTCGCTGCAGAGCGGGGTCGACGAGTTGCCGGCCGCCGCCACCGTGAGCGCACCCTGCTGGCGCGCGTACGCGATGGCGTCGCGCATCAGGGTGTCGACGCCCAGGATCGTCAGCAGCTGCCCGCCCGGCGCGGTGCCCAGCGAGAGGTTGATGACGTCGGCGCCGTGGTCCGCGGCCCAGCGGATGCCGTCCGCGATGTCCTGGGACGAGCCGGAACCCGCCTCGAGCACCTTGACCGGGAGGACCTTGGCGCCCGGCGCCACGCCGGCGACGCCGATCCCGTTGTTCGCCGCGGCGGCGACGATGCCCGCCACGTGCGTCCCGTGCTCGTCCCCGTCGTTCTTCCCGTCCGGTCCCCGGTAGTCCCCGTTCCCGCAGGGGCGGACGTCGGCGCAGCCGGTGAAGGTGGCGCCGGGCAGGAGCTGCCCGGCAAGGTCGGGCTGCCTGAGGTCGACCCCGGTGTCGACCACCGCCACCACCGCGCCCTTGCCGGTGGAGACGGGCCAGGCGGCCTCCGCGTTGATCTGGTCCAGGCCCCACTGCTTGTCCCGCAACGGGTCGTTGGTGGCGGCCTGCGCACCCGGCGCCATGGCGACCAGCGCCGCCACGGCCAGTGCCGCGGAGGTGGCGGCGCCGACGAGTGACTTCCTGTTCATGTATGCCCCCATTGTTCGCACAGGGACTGGTTTGCCCCTGAACTGGGGCAAACCTAGGGCCAGCAGACCGGGATAGAACAGGGCAGTTCGGGCACCGCGGGTGAAATTTACCCAATCGCAATCAGTAGCGGCCGGGACCGCCGCGGCGTCGACGTCAGGCCCAGGCCTCCGTGAGCTCGGCCTCGTCCGACGCCTCCCGGGACAGCCTCAGCGCCGCGACGGCCGCCCCCAGCAGCAGGGCGACCACCCAGGCGCCGAGCTGGTGCCCCTCGGAGTCGATCGCCGCCGGTGCGATCTCACGCCAGACGATGCGCACGGCCAGCAGCGGGTCCTCGGTCAGCGGCGAGCCCGGCCAGATGTTCTCCTGCACGGCCAGGAGGGCCGGCCCGGCCGCCTGCAGCACCCAGACGGCACCGGCGGTGGGCAGCCACCCCAGCAGCTCGATGGGACGGCTGTCCACGGCGAGACCGAACGCGACTCCCAGCGCCACGGCCAGGATCCACCACGTGCCCACCGGCGACACCGGATGGCCCGGGACGAAGCCCCACACCCAGGCGTCGAGGAGCACCACCGGCAGCGCCAGGGCGAGGCCGCGCAGGGGGCCGGGACCGAGCCCTGCCAGCAGCCCCGCACCGAGGCCCACGACACCGGCCACGCCGGTGACGACGAGCATCCCGAGCGGTGCGGCGTCGTCGGGCAGGCCCTCGCGGGTGACGAGCCACCAGGAGGCGCTGCCCGCGGCCCCCATGGCGAGCAGGGTGCCGGCGATCGCGGCGCCCGCACCCGCGCCGGCGGACGCCGGGACACGCGCGGTGACACCCGCGAGGAGCCCGCCCATCAGGGCCATGACGACCAGGCCGACCACGCCGTCGTCGCCCTCGAACGGAAGCGGCAGAAAGCCGGCCGGCCCCGGCGCCACACCCTCGGCCAGGCCTGTGACCTGGTAGGAGACCTGCACGATCCACGGCAGGAAACCTCCGGCCCACCAGGCGAGTGCGCTGAGGGGAACGACCCACCAGGCGGAGATCCGATGCTCGCTGTCGCCCATGCCGCCGAACCGTAGCGGATCTATGTGATGTCGGTCATAACGCAGGAAGACCGAAACGGCGTAAATCTGCGCCTTCGTTGGGTCAGACCGTAATGCGTAACCCGATCGTGACTTTTTCGGTGAACGTGTGTACTTTGACTTCTGCTCCACCGCATCGGTGGGGCCGTGAGCCGGGCGCCGAATCCTGTCACCGGCTCATGACCAGACGTCGAGACAGGAGCGGGGGACCCACTTCCGGGCGACAGCACCATCGTCGCCCTCGGGGTGAAGCCGGACGGAAACCCCCCAGTAGCCGTGCGGCCGGGTGTGCACTCCTCACCCGAATCCGACAGCTGACCTCGCAGGCGGTACAGGAGACCTTAGGTGACGAACTCCACCCGCGGCCGGCATCGTGACAGCCGGCCCGCTCAGACACCGCTGACCATCCTCGCTCGTACCGCCACCGAGAACGCCGGCACCGTTGCCCGCCGTGGCGCCATCGCCGCCGCCGCCGGCGGCGTCCTCATCTCGACCATCGCCACCACCGCGCACGCGGCGCCCGCGATGGACCTGAAGACGGACGTCAAGACGGCCAAGCTGAACTCGACCGACCTGCAGTCCCTCACCGCCGTGGCGAAGCAGGCCGTGGCCGCAGCCCCCACCGTGACCGTCCCGGCCGACGCGAAGATGCCGATCGAGATGGAAGCCCTGGGTGCCACGGGTGCCGACGGCGAGAAGGGCGAGGGCCCCGCCGTCGTCTCCGTCGACGCACCGGACCCGATCCCGGTCGGCACGCAGGCCGTCAACATCGCCTTCAACTACCTGGGCATCACGTACGTCCTGGGCGGCGCCTCGCCGTCCGCGGGCTTCGACTGCTCGGGCCTCATCCAGTACGTGTACGCGCAGCTCGGCGTCTCGCTGCCGCACCAGTCCGGCGCGTTGCTCGGCTCCGGCTACCAGGTCACCTACCCGGAGCCCGGCGACATCGTCTGGACGCCCGGACACGTGGCCCTCTACGCGGGCGACGGCATGATCATCGAGGCCTGGGCCGCCGGCATGCCGGTCCGCTACACCGAGATGTGGCAGAACAGCCCGACCTTCATCCGCGTCGTCTGACGCACCGCTCGTGAGGCGCCGCCTCCGTACCGGGTCCCCGCCCGGTGCCGGAGGCGGCGCCTCACGCGTTCCCGCACCGCCACACCGGCGGGCCGGCTCATCCGGGCCAGGCGCAGTGCTCCCCGACGAAGTCGTAGAAGGCGGAGCGCGCGGCGTCCGGCATCGGCACGTAGACCGTGCGCTGCGGGACGCCGTCGACGCTGGCCGACACGGGAAGGAACGTGCCGCGCTTGTCCTCGGCCACGGCGTGCACGTCGCAGCGCGCGGGGACGACGGCGAGCACGACGGCGCCCGACCGCTGCCCCGCCAGGTCGCGTCCCACCCAGCCGGAGGCGCCGTCCGCCGGGTCGGGGTTGCTCATCAGGGTGGTGCCCGCGATCCGGTCGACGGTGACCGCGGGACCGCCGTCGACCGGCTCGATCCGGAGGGTGACCAGGGCGGTCAGCTCCCCGTCACGGGTCTCGACGCGCACCTCGTCGTCGACGGCGAGGCGCACGCCCGCCGCCACGGCGGCCACCGCGCAGTCCGCCTCGTGGTTGCGCGCCAGGTGGCCCACGGGGTCGCCCACGTCGTCGACGACGACCTCGGTGGGCGGTCCCGCGTCGTCCCCCTCGCCGAGGGCGAGCGTGATCGTGGCGGACGGCGTCCTGCTTGCCGTGGGGGACGGCTCCGGCCGCGGTGAGCCGGCCGGCGCGGGCGTGCTCGCCGGATCCGTGCAGCGCGCCTCGCCCAGCCCGACGTAGACGGCGCGCGTCGTCCCGGGACGCAGCACCAGCGTGCGCCCCTCCTTCGTGGGGTGGGACGGCCCGAAGCCGTCGGCACGCAACGCCCCGGACAGCAGCGTCAGGGTCTCGTCGGAGTCGTTGGTGACCTCGAGCCGGATCTCCCGCGTCGCGTACTGCTCACGCCCCTGCGCCACCGCGACGCCGAGGTGCCCGACCACGTCGTCGGGTACAGGGCCCCGGGTGGACGACGGCCCGGGGCCGCCGGACGTGCATGCGACGGCGGCCGCGCCGATCAGCGTCGCCAGGAGGACGACGGTGCCGGCGCGGCCGCGGTGCGTCGCGGTGCGAAGTCCTGCGATCAAGCGTTCTGACGCCGACCGAAGATCGCCTGGACGATCAGGATCACGATGATCGCGCCGATCACCGAGAACAGCCAGCTCTGCCACGACCAGAACGCGTCGAAGCTGATGTTGAAGATGAGCCCACCGAGCCAGCCGCCCAGCATGGCGCCGAGCACGCCGAGCAGCAGCGTGACCCAGAAACCGCCCGGCTGCTTGCCCGGGAGGATGATTCGGGCGATGACGCCCGCGATCAGGCCGAGGATGAGAAAGGCCCAGAAGCCCATGGCGTTTTCCTCCAGAGTGGTATGGCTTACGTGCGACTACCTCAGCACTGATCCCGCCGACTTGCCACCGGACCCGCCGAATCAGGTCTATATCGGGACATTACGCGCACCAGGTCGCGATACGTCAGCGGCTATAGTTCGGCCGGGCACGCGGCGGGCAAGGCCGGGGCAGGGGGCTCCGGGCACACGAGGAGATGACGACGGATGAACCGGGAGATCAGCGCGTCGGCCGGGCGGCGGACCTGGCGGGACGCGCTCAGGGCGTTCCTCGAGCAGCGGTGGTTCACCCGGCTGGTGCTCGGCGTGATCCTGGCCAACGCCCTGGTGCTCGGCGCCGAGACGATGGTGACCGGCACGGCGTTCGAGGTGCTGCGCGGGATCGACCACGCCATGCTCGCGTTCTTCGTGGTCGAGCTGGCGCTGCGGCTGGTCGCCACGGGACGGCGGTTCTTCCGTGACCCGTGGAACGTGTTCGACCTCGTCGTGGTCGGCGTCGCGCTGCTGCCGGCCACCGAGTCGCTGTCCGCGCTGCGTGCCCTGCGGGTGCTGCGGGTGCTGCGGGTGGTCACGGCCGTGCCGGCGCTGCGGCGCGTGGTCGACGGCATGCTGCGGGCGGTGCCGGGCATGGGCGCCGTCGGGGCGCTGCTCGTGCTGGTGATGTACGTGTCCGCCGTCATCGCGACCGGGCTGTTCGGCGAGGCCGCGCCGGAGTACTTCGGCAACCTCTGGACCACGCTCTTCACGCTGTTCCAGGCCATGACCGGTGAGGCCTGGCCCGACATCGCACGCGTCGTGATGGAGACCCACCCGTCCGCGTGGATCTTCTTCGTGCTCTACATCCTGGTGGTCAGCTTCGCGGTGCTGAACCTCTTCATCGCCGTGATCGTCAACGGCATGGAGGAGATGTCGGAGGAGGAGCGCGAGGACGACCTGCAGAAGGACGAGCGCCTGGACGCCCTCGCGGCACAGAACCGCGAGATCCTCGCCGAGCTGCGCGCCGTCCGCGCGCGGCTCGGCGAGGACGGCGACGCCGCTACCCCCGCACCACGTTGACCAGGTGCGGCGGTCGCACCACGACCCGCCGCACCACCCGGTCCCCCAGGGCCCGGACCACGGCCGGCCGGCCCAGCACGGCCCGCTCCAGGTCCTCGGCCGTCACGTCGGCGGCCACGGTCAGCCGGTCGCGCACCCTCCCGTCCACCTGGACCACCGCCTCGACCTCGGACACCACCAGCAGCGCCGGGTCGACCTCCGGCCACGGCTGCGCCGCGACCGGCGTCGTGCGACCCAGTCGTTCCCACAGCTCCTGCGCCGCGTGCGGCGCGAACAGGCTCAGCAGGACGGCGACCGCGGCGACCGCCTCGTCGCGCTCCGGCCCGGCGACCGGCCCCCGGCGCACCTGGCCCACCAGCTCCATCAGCCGCGCGACGGCGACGTTGAGCCGGCCTGCCTCGACCAGCTCGTCGACGTCGTGCACGGCGCGGTGCACGGCCCGTCGCAGGTGCGACGGCGCGGCCCCACGGGCGTCGACCGCTGCGGGCGGGCCGGCGTCCGCCAGCCGCTGCACCCGGGCCAGGAACCTCCGCATCGCGTCGGGCGACACGTCCGCCCAGTCGACGTCGTCCTCCGGCGGTCCGGCGAACAGGATCGCCAGCCGGACGGCGTCCACCCCGTACCGGTCCAGCTCGGCCGCCAGGTCCACGCCGTTGCCCAGCGACTTGCTCATCGCCCGGCCGTGGTTGATCACCTGCCCCTGGTTCAGCAGGCGGGCATACGGCTCGGGCGACGGCACCAGGCCCATGTCGTACAGGACCTTGGTGACGAACCGCGCGTACAGCAGGTGCATGGTGGCGTGCTCGACGCCGCCCACGTACAGCGCGGCGGGCATCCAGCGAGCGGCGTCCTCGGGGCGGAACGGCCCGGCGTCGTACCCGGGCGACAGGTAGCGCAGGAAGTACCAGGACGAGTCCACGAACGTGTCCATGGTGTCGGTGTCCCGCTCGGCCGGGCCGCCGCAGCGCGGGCACGTGGTCCGTACCCAGTCCCGCGCGCCGGCCAGGGGCGAGACGTCCCCGGGCACCAGCTCGTCGCCCTCCAGGTGGGGCAGCTCGACGGGGAGCTGGTCGTCGGGCACCAGCACCTCGCCGCAGTCCGGGCAGTGCACCACCGGGACGGGCGCACCCCAGTAGCGCTGCCGTGAGACCAGCCAGTCGTGCAGACGGTAGGTCGGCCCGTCGGGACCGTGCTTCCGGCCGATCCAGTTCCGCTGCATGGTCAGCACGTGCGCGGGCCAGCCGTCCTCCAGCAGGGTCATGTCGTCCAGCAGCCGGTCCGCGTAGGCGGTGGTGCGGAAGAACCACTGCGTCAGGCTGCGCGCCACCACCGCGGCGCCGCAGCGCTCGCACATCCCGTCGACCACCTGCTCGTTGGCCAGGACCGTGCGGTCGCCCGGGCACCAGTTCACCTCCGCCTCGGCCCGGTAGGCCAGGCCACGCTCGTACAGGCGGGCGAACAGCCACTGCGTCCACCGGTAGTACGCCGGCTCGTGCGTGTGCAGCCGCCGGGTCCAGTCGAACGAGACGCCGTAGCGCCGGATCGACGCCGCCTGGGTGGCGATGTTCGCCTCGGTGAAGACGGCCGGGTGCTCGCCACGGCGGATCGCGGCGTTCTCGGCCGGCAGGCCGAACGAGTCCCAGCCCACGGGGTTGAGCACGTCGAAGCCCTTGGCGCGCCAGTGGCGGGCCAGGACATCGGTGATCGCGAACACCTCGGCGTGACCCATGTGCAGGTCGCCCGAGGGGTACGGGAACATCGTCAGCAGGTAGTGGCGGGGGCGGGCGCCGTCGTCGGCCGCCGCGAAGCCCAGGGTCTCGCTCATCGTTCTCGCTCTCCGGTGCGTCGATCGGGTCCGGGCACGAAAAAGCCCCTCACGAGGAGGGGCGGCCGCACCGGGTGTGCCCGATCGAGGGCTGTCCGGTGCGGCTAGGTAAGGAGCGAGCGTGCGGTGCGCATGACGGCACGATACGTGGGCCGGACGCGGCGGGTAAAGAGCGTCCGCCCGGCCGAGGAACCGGTCGAGGAACGAGCGCCGGTTCGGTCCGCCGCCAGCGAGGTCCGAACCGGCGCTCGCGCCGGTGAGCGGGAGCACGTGGCTCGGCGTGCCCCCAGCGCACTCCGAACCACGGCTCCCGCCCGACGCGCCGGAGCTCGGCCCGCCCCCAGCGAGGTCCGAACTTCGTCCGCGTCACAGCTCTGACGCGCGCACGTCCCGGAAGTCACAGCACTTCTCGATGCATTTTCATGTGGCCTGTCTCACAGGCCTACCGGACAACGGCACCTGGCGCACGGTGAACGGCTGCCCGAGGCACCTGATCAGGCGAACCGAGGGGTGCTAATCGGACACCAGAGGATCAATCGAAGAAATTTCCCCAAGTGCTGTGACATCCGGGCGGCTCACGCGTCTGGGCTGCATGGAACACACCGAGCACCCCGAACTCGTTCGTCTGGGCGCCCAATACCTGCGCGCCTACGCCGAGGGCGATGCCGTCAAGCTGTACCGCCTCGCCGACGCGTGGGGAGCGAGCGATCTCATCGCCGCCACCTGCGAGGTCGCGCTCGCGGTGATTCACGCGACGTCCGGGCCGCAGGGCCTCGACGCGGTCTCGACGGCGTTCTCGACGAGGCGGAGATGAGCACCGATGGAACGATCGAGTACCACACCGGAAGATCCCGGCGACATGTGCGAAACCGGAGCCACGGTGCCATCATTGGCCAACGAGTCAAAACGGGACACTATGCGCAGAGGGGGGCAAGGCCGCGTGACGACAACCGGTGATCTCCGCATCGACGACTGGGTCGTGCATCGTCGTAACGTCGTGCGTTCGGTAGCAGCCCGGGTACCCGGGATCGATGCCGAGGAGGCCACCAGCCGCGCCCTGGAGAAGATGATCCGCATCGTCTCCACCGGCGGCACCATCACCGACCCCGCCCCCTACTGGCGACGCGCCGCGGTCAACGAAGCCATCTCCATGACCCGCGAGCAAGGCCGCACCACCCTCGTGGAGGACGACACCCTCGACGGCCTGACCCCACCCGCCCACGGCGCCGAGCTCGACGCCGAACGCCAGGCCGACGCCGGCATGCTCCGCACCGCCCTGGCCGACCTGGCCGACGACGACCGCCAGATCCTGTTCGACCGCCACGTGCACGACAAAGCCGTCACCGACATCGCCACCGGCCTGGGCGTCCGCCCCCACGCCGTGACCATGCGGCTACGCCGCGCCGAGGAACGCCTCGCCGGCGCGTTCGCCGCAGCCCACGCCCAGGCCGTGACCGAACCCGAGTGCCGCACCACCCGCGCCGGCATGCACGACTACCTCAAAGGCCGCATGCTGCCCCGCCGCCAGCACCGCCTCGAGGTCCACATGGACGGCTGCGCCGACTGCACCCGCGCCTTCATCGACGTCCGCGAAGTCTCCTGGATGCTCCGCGACCTCGGACAACACCTCATCGCCGGCGGCTGGGTGACCGGCGCCGTCGGAGGAGCCGCGGCGGGCACGGCGGCGGTCGCCGGCAAGCCGCAGCCGCGGACGCCCGGCAAGAAGGAGCTCGCGGTCGCCGCCGGGGTGCTCGCGGTCCTGGCCGTCGGGGGCACCGCGGTCGGGATGATCGCGAGCCAGGAGGACGAGCCGCCCGTCCAGGCCAGCGAGAACGTCGGCGAAGGCGGTGGCGCCGGTTCCGGTGGTGGCGCAGGTGCCGGTGGCGGCGGTGCGGGCGACGGCTCGACGCCGACCGAGCAGCAGCCCACGGACAAGCCGCCGTCGATCCCGCCGGCCGACCCCCAGCCGCGCCCGGCGACCACCCCGAAGGAGGACGCCGTCCCGGCGCCCGCCCCGGTCACCGAGCCGCAGCCCGAGCCGGCCGACACCGCCCCCGCCTCCGACCCCCAGCCGGAGCCCGAGGACGACACCCCCAGCACTCCCGGCCCTGGTGAGACGTCCGACCCGCCCGACGGCGGGAGCGACGCCCCCGGGACCGAGCAGCCGCCGGCCGAGCCGGAGCCCGAGGAACCCGAGGACCCGGGGACGCAGGAGCCCGAGCCCGAGGAACCGGAGACCCCCGAGGAGCCCGAGGTGCCGCCGGTCGAGCCGGAGACCCCTGGCCTCGGCACGGCCCTGTCCGACCTGCTCGCGAGCCTCGGGCTGTCCGACCTGCCGGGCATCGACCTGGTGACCACCACGCTGGACGAGCTGTGGGCACTGCTCACGGGTCTGTTCGGCCAGGCCGCCGACGACGCCGAGTCCGCGGCCGGTGACTGATGGTCCGGCGGGCCCCTGACCGGACCCGCTCGCTGCCGTGCGTCCGCGCGGCTCCGCCCGGCCCAGGGCTCGGCTCACCCGCCGGCGCCTTCCCTCGGCGCAGGTTCTCTGCGAGCATGCACGCCCGAGGTTTCGTGCACGGCGTGCTCCCACGGTGTCCGGCCGTGGGGTGGAGGGGGGTCAGGTGACCGTCACCAGCGCCGACCTCGCCCAGTGGGCGGCGCATCGTCGTGCCGTGGTGGCCGCGGTGTCCCGGCGGGTCCCGGGGGTCGACCCCGAGGTGGCCACGAGCCGCGGCCTCGAGATGCTGTGCGCCCAGCTCCTCAAGGCCGGGGGCATCACCGATCCGGTGGCGTTCTGGAGCGCGGCCGCACTGGGCGTCGCGGCGGAGATGGCACGCGAGGAGCCGGAGCCCGCGGGGCCGGAGTCTCCCGGGCCCGGGGCACCGGGACCCGCGACGCCCGCCGGCCGAGACGACGTCGCGACGGTGCCGACCCGGACCGTCGACTTCGAGGCCCTGAGCTCGGCGATGGAACGGTTGTCGGCCGCCGAACAGCAGATCCTCTGGGACCACCACGTGGGGTCGCGGCCGGTGTCCGCGATCGCCGAGGAGATCGGCATGCTGCCGTACGCCACCCGGCGGCGTCTGCGCCGGGCCGAGAACCGGCTCGCGAGCGGCTTCGCGGAGACGCATGCCGGCACGGCCGAGAACGTCGAGTGCCGGACGGCGCGCGCCGCGATGCACGACTTCGTGCGCAACCGCCTCATGCCGCACCGCCGGCAGGCGGTCGAGGACCACATGGTGGAGTGCGCCGGCTGCACGCGGGCGTTCGTCGACGTCCGCGAGTCGTACTGGATGCTGCGTGCCGCCGCGCCCGTCCTGCTGCTCGGTGCGGCCACGGCCGTGCGGACGTCCACCGCGGTCGCCGCCGGGACGGGCACGATCACCGCGGCCGTGACGGCGGTCGGGGGCTGGTTCGCCGGGGCCGGCGGCCGCGCGGCCCTGGTCGTCCGCGGCCTGCTGACCGACCCCGTCGCCCTGACGGCGACGGTCGCGGGAAGCCTGATCATCACGACGGCCGTCGGCACCGGGACCGCCGGGAACGCGGGCGCGTCGACGTCCTTCCTGGAGACAGGCGTCGTCTCGGTCAGCACTCCGCGAGACGCCCCGGCGGAGGCGCGGGGGGCTGCACCGGGTCCGGCGAAGGCGGATCCTGCGGCGGCCCCTGGGCTCACCGCGTCACGGGCGCCCGGGGCGGGTGGCGCGGACGATGTGCCACCGGGACTCGCGAAGAGCGACGGCGTGCCGCCGGGCCTGGCGACGAAGGACGGCGTCCCGCCGGGGCTCGCGAAGTCCGACGGTGTACCACCGGGGCTCGCCAAGAGCGACGGCGTGCCGCCGGGCCGGCAGAAGAAGGACAGCACAGCATCCGGCACAGGGAACGAGGACGGGGTGCCGCCCGGACTGGCCAAGAAGGACGGCGTCCCGCCGGGCCTCGCCAAGGACGACGGCGTCCCGCCGGGCCAGGCAGGCAAGGAGACGCCGCCCGGCCAGAGCAAGAAGGGCGAGGTCCCCCCGGGCCAGGCGAAGAAGTCGGAGAAGGCGGCCGGAGCCGGCGTGTCGGAGCCGGCGGAGGACGCACCGTCGGGCCCCGCGGGGCACACCGGTGTTCCACCCGGCCAGGCGAAGAAGGGTCAGGACGGCGGCAACCGGGGGCACGGCGGCAACCACGGGGACCGCTGGGGCCCGGAACGCGACGGTGAACGCACCCGCGGCCACGAGCAGCCCGGTGGCGGCACGGGCGGCGAGCGCACCGACGGGCGACACGGTCACGACCAGGAGCGTGGCCACGAACCCGGCAGCGGTCAGGAACGCTCCAGGAGGACGAGCACCTCGTAGTGCGAGGTCTGCGGGAACATGTCGAGCAGACGGCCCCGCACCGGTCGCAGCGACGGCATCTCGGCAAGGTCCTTGGCGAGCGTCGTCGCGTTGCAGCTCGAGTACAGGACGTGGTCGATCCCGGAGGACTCCAGCCACCGGGCCAGGTCGGCACCGATGCCGCGGCGCGGCGGGTTGACGATGACCATGTCCGGCAGCGCGGGGGCGCCGGGCCCGACGGCGAACTCGGTCGCGTCGCCGGCCGCGAAGCCGACGTCCGCGAACCGCTCGCCCGCGGCGCCGTCGCGTAACCGTGCGGCCGTGGCCGACGCCGCCGTCACGGCCTCCGCGCTGATCTCGATGCCCGTGACCGCCCGGCCCGGCGCCGCACAGTGCAGCGCGAAGCCGCCGACCCCGCAGTACAGGTCCCAGAGGCTCGCCGGGCGCACCTCGTCGACCCAGGCGCGGGCCTGCCGGTACAGCTCGGTGGCCACCGCCGTGTTGGTCTGGAAGAAGCTCTGCGGCCGTAGGTCGAGCGTGATGTCGTCGATGCGCATGGGCAGCGTGGTGCGCTCCGTGAGGGGGATCTCCAGGTCGCCCTCCAGGACCGCGGCGTGCGCCGGCTGGACGTTCGCCGTCGCGACCGCCAGTGCCGGGAGCTCTGCCTGGAGCCAGGCCAGGTGCTTGCGGATCCGCGCGACGGCCTCCTGGGAACGCAGCACGAACCGGACCATGAGCTCGCCGTCGGGCGACAGGGTGACCAGCACGTACTTGAGCTCGCCGCGCTGCTGCACGCGCTTGCCCCGGCCGGAGACCTGGTAGGGCTCCAGGTTCGCCCGTGTGACGAACGCGGCCAGCGGACCGAACGACGCCTGGAGCGCGGCCGGGTAGAGGCCGCAGTCGGTGAGGTCGACGCCGCGGCCGGCCCCGTCGAGGATGCCGAGCACCGGTTCGGCGACCGAACCGCTGACCACCATCTTCGCCTTGTTCCGGAAGCCGGACTCCGCGCTGCGAACGGCAGGCAGCCAGGTCAGGTCCGCGGAGACGGGTTCGAGGAGCGCGGCGACGTGCCGCTCCTTGTCGAGCACCTGGGTGGGGTAGTCGATCTCCAGGAGGGTGCAGGAGTGGCAGCGGCCGGCGTCGTAGTGGGGGCACTGCACGCACCCATTATCCAGCGCGGCGGCCGGGCCCTCGACCGGCCGGCGGGCCGGCGCTCAGCCGACGTACTCGAAGTGCCACGGCTCCTCACGACCACCGCCGGCCCGCGCCCACTCGGGATGCTCCCAGCCGGAGGCCGGCCCGTGCGCGGCGAGCCACTCGTACTCGGGGTGCCCGAACCGGAATCCGTCGTCCACCGGGACGTCGATCGCGAGCGCCCACCCGTGGTTGGACGTGCCGGGCGCGGCGACCTGGCCGCTGCCGAACTCGTCGAGCGCCTGGAGCTGCCAGTCGTACGGGCGGTAGCCGTACTCGACGCGCAACGGCTTGCCGAACTTCGCCTCGAACGCGACGCCGAGCTTCTTCCACGCGCGTGCGGCGTCGCACCGCAGGTACTGGTCCTGCCCCTCGGGTCCCACGCCCACCTTGCACAGCGTGTCCAGCGCGAGGCGTCCGTTCGACCCGTCGGCCACAGTGGCCCGCGCGTCCCAGGCCGCGGCCTCGATGGCGGCACGCGCCTTCTCGCGCCGCTGGGTCAGCTTCGTCACCGAGGCGGGGTCCTTCATGTTCGCCCCGGTGCCGAGCGCCGCCTGCCCCTCGGTCCGCTGCGCGGTGAGCGCGGCGCGGACGTCGGCGGGGGCACCCACGCTCCTGGTCCAGTCCAGCGTGTACCGGGCGTCGCGCACCGAGATCTTGAGCTGCGCGCTGACCGCCGTGAGCCGCGCCGTCGCCTCCTTCAGCTCGGCGGCCGTCCGCTGCTTCGCCTGGGCCTCCGCCTGGGCCTTGGCCTGGGCGTCCTGGCGTGCCTTCTGCCAGCCCTCGTTGGACGCCAGCACCTCCTGGGTGGCCGAGACGAGCGACGACGAGGTGGTGCGCATGGTCATCGCCCACTCCGTCGCCTTCGCCTCCAGCGCGTCCGCGTCCGCCGTCTCCGCCAGGCCGGGGGTGCCGGCCTCCGGCACGGCGGGCGGTTCGACGGTCCCGAGCTCCTTGGCTGCCGCGACGTGCGCGGCCAGCTCGGCGCGGACGGCGTCGTCGAGCACCTTGCCCTCGGTGGATGCGAGCGCCTGCTCCGCGGTGGCGATCTGCTCGGTCAGGCTCTCCTGTGCGGCGCGCCCCTCGTCCACCGCCTGCACGACGTCGGCGCGCGCGTCCGCGAGCTGCTCCGCCTCACGCCCGTTGCCCACCTGGACGAGCGCGAAGACGATGCTGCCCACCAGGGCCACCGCGGCCGCCACCAGGAAGACGAAGAGGGGGCGCATGGACCCGCCGTCCGACCGCGGGCGCCATGTCCCGGGCACAGGCTCGCCAGGCGTCGCCACCTGCGGAGATACATCCGGTTCGGCCGTCGGAGCGTCCCCGGCCGACGGTTCGTGCGACGGCGCGGCAGGTTCGGGCGACTCCGGGTCGATGGGCATGGCCGAAGTTTGGCGAATCCGGGACGCGAGCGCTAGTCGCCCGCCTGCTCGGCGAGCTTCTTGAGCTTCTCGACGTACGCCGCGGACCCGCCCGCCCCCAGGTCGGGGATGTTGGTGTTGTCCGCGTAGAGGCCCACCGACTCGTCGGTCAGCTCCCGGAGGATGTCGGCGTGGCCGGCGTGCCGGGCGATCTCGTCGGTGACGTGCACGATCAGGCGGAACAGCGTCACGTCCCCGGCCCGCCACCACGGCACGTGCCCCGGCGCGGAGAGCGGCAGGGTGTCGATGGTCTCGTCGCAGAACACCCAGGCGCGCCGGTAGAGGTCCACGACGGAGGCGACCGACTCGTCGGCCGTCGCGTACCAGTCCGCCTGGGGGTCCTCCTCGAGAACCGCCTCGGAGACGAGCTCCGCCGGGTCGGGCCACTCCCGCCCGAAGCACGACCCGAAGTAGCCGATCTCGATGTTGGCGCAGTGCTTGACGATGCCGAGGAGGTTGTTGCCCGATGGCACCAGCGGCCAGCGTGCCTGCTTCTCGGTGAGGCCCTCGAGCTTCCACACGAGGGCCTCACGCGTCTCCTGGAGGTACTTCTTCAGGATCTGCTTCTGCTCAAGCTCCGCAGCGGCCGGGTCGTCCGTCGTCTGTGTCATGCGGACAGTCTGGACCGAGCCACTGACACTCTCACCGGGTCCGGGGCACCCGGGCCCGCTTCCGCGGCCTGCGGTGCAGCCACCACTCCGCGAACAGCAGGTTGACGACCCACGACACCCACGCGGACGCGACCGCAGCGCCCTCGATCTCCGGTGCGCCGAAGCCGACCTCGGGGTCGGTCCAGGCCCCCGGGACGTAGATCATGATGAGCGCGGGACCCCAGAACCGGTTCGTCACGATCGAGAACGCCAGCGCGGTGCTGCGGACCATCCACTCGCGGTGGTCGCCGAACCGCCGCTGCCGAACCGCCCGGAACCCGAGCAGGGTGAACGTCAGCAGCAGCACCGCCAGGAACGTGTTCGCCACCTGCTGTCCCGCGCCTGCGCTCGGGAACTGTGCGGTGAC
Source organism: Promicromonospora sp. MS192 (assembly GCF_049532985.1). Taxonomy (GTDB): domain Bacteria; phylum Actinomycetota; class Actinomycetes; order Actinomycetales; family Cellulomonadaceae; genus Promicromonospora. Next base: position 4,821,704 of record NZ_CP186693.1, read on the forward strand.
CAGCGCCGCCACCCCGGTCACCACCGCCGCGACCACGTAGGTGCGGCCGCTCCAGCGGTGCACCCGCGGGTGCCGGGCGCGCAGCCAGGGCCAGAGCTGCAGCACCGCGGCGGTGAGCATGACCGACCCCGCGAAGATGTGCGTCACGAGGGCGGGGTAGAACGCGGGACCGCGGTCGGTGGGCACCAGGGAACGGGCCGGGTCCAGCCCGACGTACCGCGGCAGCGCCGTCACCAGGAACAGGCCCGTGACGATCGCGAGCGGCGCGATCCAGGGGCGGCGCCACCAGCGGACCTGCCGGGCGGCGCGGGCCGGGGCGGGCGGTGCGGACGTCGTCGTTGTCATGTCGTACCTGCTTTCGCCGGGACCGGGCGCACGCCCGGTCGGGGTCGGAGGGAGGGGGGTCAGCGCCGGGCCCGGAACGCCAGGCCGGCCGCCACCGCGAACAGGAGCCCGAGGCCGGCGCACCAGACGACGGCGAGGACCGCCGCGCCGCCCGGTCCGGTCACGCTCGCGGCGTCGCCCGCGAGCAGGCCGCGCACCGTCTCGATCACGGGCGTCACCGGCTGGTGCTCGGCGAACCCGCGCAACCAGCGGGGCAACGTGTCGACGGGCACGAACGCGCTCGACACGTACGGCAGGAACATCACGGCGAAGGAGAACCCACCCGCGGCGTCGGGCGAGCGGACCAGCACCCCCACCAGGGCGGCGAGCCACGTGATCCAGCCGACGAACAGCAGGATCATGCCGACGGCGGCGAGCCATCCCAGCGGGGAGGCCTCGGGCCGGAACCCCAGCAGGATCGAGACGCCGAACACGATCGCGGTGGTGACGAGGTTCTTCGCCAGGCTCGCGACCACGTGCCCCGACAGGACCGTCCAGGCCGTGACCGGCATCGACCGGAGCCGCTCCACCATGCCGCCGGACATGTCCCGCTCGACCGCCATCGCCGTGTTGGCGGCACCGAACCCGGCCGCCAGCAGGATCACGCCCGGGGTCACGTAGTTGATGTACTCGGTGCCGATGTCCACCGCGCCGCCGAAGACGAGCACGAACATCAGCAGGATGACCACCGGCAGCACGACCGCGGTGATCATGGCGTCCACGTCCCGCGAGACGAGCCGCAGCCCGCGGACGGTCATCGTCGAGACGTCTCTGAGCAGGTACGTCATGCCGCCACCCCCGCCGAGCTCGCCGGGCGCGCCCGACCGGTGTGCCCGGTCAGCGCCAGGAAGACGTCGTCGAGGCTCGGCGCCCGCACCTCCCAGTGCTCGGGCGTGACGCCGGTCGCCTCGACCGCGGCCAGCACCGACCGCACGTGTCCCACGGAACCGTCGGTCGGCACGCGCACCCGGGCGCCGTCGACCGTGGCGGAGGCCAGCCCGGCGGCGACGCGGGCGGCGTCGGGCGCGGAGGCGAGGACGAGCTCGACGCCGGCCTCACCGACCTCGCGCTTGAGCCGGGCGGGACCGCCCTCGGCGACCACGCGGCCGCCGTCGACGAGCGCCACGCGCCGGGCGAGCCGGTCGGCCTCCTCCAGGTACTGCGTGGTGAGGAAGACGCTGGTGCCGTCGGCCACCACGCCGCGGACGACGTCCCACAGGGCGAGCCGCGACCGCGGGTCGAGGCCCGTGGTGGGCTCGTCGAGGAACATGATCCGGGGCCTGGTCAACAGGCCCGACGCCAGGTCGAGGCGCCGTCGCATACCGCCCGACCAGGTGCCGACCCGGCGACCGGCGGCGGCGGTGAGGTCGAACGCGGTCAGCAGCTCGTCGACCCGGTCGCGCACGACCCGGCGCGGCAGGTGGGCGAGGTTCCCCATCATCGTGAGGTTCTCCGCCCCGGACAGCTTGTCGTCGACGGCGGCCTGCTGACCGGTGAGGCTGATGATCTCGCGGACCCGCCGTGCGTCCCGCACGACGTCGTACCCGCCGACGGTCGCGCGGCCGGCGTCGGGGCGCAGCAGCGTGGACAGGATGCGGACGGTGGTGGTCTTGCCCGCGCCGTTGGGGCCGAGCAGCGCGAGGACCTCGCCCTCCCCGAGCTCCAGGTCGAGCCCGTCCAGCACGGGCGGGCTCGCGGACCCGCGCCGGGCGAAGGACTTGCGCAGCCCTTCCGCGGTGACGATGGCAGCCATGGTCTTCCTCTCGACAGTTACTGTTTATGTCCTACGCGTTTTAGTGTGTGGCGTAAACAGTATGCGGTCAAGAGAGTTTCGTCCCGGGTCCGCGGTCCGATCGAGGCAGGATGGGAACCGATGAGCACCGACAGCACGCCCGAACCCACCGAACCGCCGCGCGGTGCCGGCCCGGCGGACGAGCCGCCCGCCGTCCTGCGCCGCCTCTGGGGCGCACCGGCACCACGGCGGCGCGGGCCCCGGCCCGCCCTGTCGACGGCGCGGATCGTGCGCGCCGCGATGGAGCTGGCCGACGCCGAGGGGCTCGCCGCCGTCTCGATGGCGCGCATCGCGGAGGCCGTCGGCTACACGCCCATGGCGCTGTACCGGCACGTGTCCGACAAGGACGAGCTGCTGGTCCTCATGGCAGACGCCGTGGCCGCCGACCTGCCGGACATCCCGAAGGACGACGGCTGGCGCGCCGGGCTGGAGGCCTGGACCCGCGCCCAGATCGACGTCAGCCTGGCCCGGCCGTGGATGCTGGAGCTGCCGCTGTCCGCCGTCCTGCCCGGGCCCAACCGCCTGCGCTGGATGGACCAGGCGTTCGGCGTGCTCAGCGCGGTCGACCTGCCCGCGGACGAGAAGCTCGCCGTCGTGGGCCTGCTCGCACAGCACGTCCTGGGCGAGGCACGGGTGCACGTGGAGTCCCGCCGGGCCGCCGTGCGGCAGGCCCGGCACGCCGCCGGCCTGCCCGACGACACCCCGGAGTCCGACCTGGACCCGGCGGCGATCGCGGCGGCCGACCCCTACGCCGGGTTCGACGCGATGCTCGTCCGGTTCGCCGACCCGGCGACCTATCCGCACCTGCTCGCGGCGTTCGCGGCACCGACCGCGTCCGGGACGAGCACGTCCGGGGCGAGCGCGCCGACCGACGACGACATCTCGTTCGGGATCACCGTGCTGCTCGACGGCATCGAGGCGTACCTGCGACGGCGCGGCGCGCTCCCCGCCGACGGGTGAGGCCGCCCCGAGGCGACAGGCCGCGGCGAGCGCGTCCACAGGCGGCGGATTTCGGACGTCGTGCACAGGCAGGTGCCCTGAGCCCGCGGAGTGTCAGTGGCGTACGTCAGAGTGGTGCCGTGACAAGTGACCAGCTGACCGGCACCGGGCCGGAGACCACCGTGGCGGTGCGCTGCTTCGGCGACGGCGACCCGCTCTACGAGACGTACCACGACACCGAGTGGGGTGTCCCCGTGCACGGGGAGTCCGCCCTGCTGGAACGGATCGCGCTGGAGGGGTTCCAGTCCGGGCTCTCGTGGATCACCGTGCTGCGCAAGCGACCCGCGTTCCGGGAGGTGTTCGCGGACTTCGACCCGGAACGGGTGGCCGCGTTCGGCACGGACGACGTCGAACGGCTGCTCGCCGACAGCCGTATCATCCGCAACCGGATGAAGATCGAGGCGACGATCGACAACGCGCGCGCCGTCGTGGCCCTGCACGACTCGGGCCGCACGCTGGACGAGCTGTTCTGGTCCTTCGCCCCCGCACCGGCGGACCGCCGCCGGGCCGCCACCTTCGGCGAGGTACCGGCGTCGACCGACGAGTCGAAGGCCCTGAGCAAGGCCCTGAAGAAGGAGGGCTTCCGGTTCATCGGGCCCACCACGGCCTACGCGGCGATGCAGGCCTGCGGCCTGGTGGACGACCACCTGGCCACGTGCCCCGTGGTGCTCGGCCGCGTCACCACGACCGGGTAGGGGCGGGTCGGCCGGTCGTCACAGCTCGGCGCACGGTTCGACGACCGGGAGCACCGCGTCGCGGACCCAGGCGGCGAGCGACGTGGCGGGCGGCCGCAGGATCACGGTGTCGACCCCGTTCCCGGAGAACCCGCGCATCTCCTCGACGAACGCCGCGGTGTCACCGGGACCGATCGGGGCACCGCGGTGCAGCATCGTCACGCGGATGTCGGCCGGGTCGCGGCCGACGTCGTCGCAGTGCCGGTGCAGCACGTCGAGCAGGTGGCGCAGCCGCTCCGGCGTCTCGGCGAAGAGGTTGCACGCGTCCGCGTACTGCGCCACCAGCCGGAGGGTCTTCTTCTCGCCGGAACCGCCGATCATGATCTCGGGCTTCGACAGCGGCTGGGGCGAGCACAGCGTCTCGGCGAGCCGGTAGTGCTTGCCCTCGAAGGGGCCGTCGTTGTCCGGGTCGTACATCTGGCGCGCGATCCGGACCGTCTCCTCGAGCATCTCGAAACGCTCCCGGACCGGCGGGAACGGCACTCCAAGCGCCGCGTGCTCCTTGTCGTACCAGGCCGCGCCGATGCCGAAGGTCGCCCGTCCGCCCGAGACCACGTCGAGCGACGCCACGATCTTGGCCAGCGGGCCCGGGTAGCGGTAAGTCACGCCCGTGACCAGGGCGCCGAGCTGGACCTTCTCGGTCACACCGGCCAGGTAGCCGAGCGTCGTGTAGGCCTCCAGCATCGGGTCCGACGCCGGGAAGCCCTGGTGCTCCATCTGGAAGTAGTGGTCCATCACGGAGATCCACGCGACGCCGCCGTCGTCGGCGTACCGGGCGGCGTCCGCCAGCTCGGTGCGCAGGCCGGCGGGGTCCATGGAGTCGAAGCGCATGAAGTGTGTGCCGATTCGCATGCCTCGATCCTCCTCCGCCGCCCGGCGGCGTCAAGCGGGACCGGCCATCAGGCGACGGTGCCGGCCCGGCGCCCCGTGACCTGGGCCACGACCCAGGTGATCTGCTCGGCGGTCTCGCGCGGAGTCCCGGACGGCTGCATGACATGGCTCAACGCCGACCGCACCACGAGGTCGATGACCGCCGCGACCCGCTCCGGCTCCAGGTCGACCTCGTACTGGTCCACCCTGTCCTGCACCACGACCTTGACCGTGCCGAGCAGCGACTCCGCGTGAGTGGTCAGCAGCGGCAGCAGCTCGGTGTCGGCCCCGTGCGTCGCGGAGACCACGGCACGCAGCAGAGCGTTCCCCTCGGCGAGGAGCAGCGTCTTCTCCAGGACCGCGCGGATGGCCGACAGCAAGGAGTCCGGGTGCTCGTCGAATCCCTCGGCGATCTGGACGATGAACTTGGCCGACTCCGTCAGCACCATGGCCTCCGCGAGGTCCTCCCGGCTGCCCACCGCGTTGTAGACGGTCTGCCGGCTCACCCCGGCCTCGGTGGCGAGGCGGCCCATCGTCACCTTCGACCAGCCGTCGGCGCACGTGAGCCGTGCCGCAGCCGCGATGATCCGGCTCCGGCTGGAGATCGGGTCCTCACGCGCCACGGTCGTCTCGGCCATGTACCGATCCTAGGTAACGGACACGTCACGGTGCGGGCGAAACAGGGTCCCGCGACAACGTTTCACCCGCTCACCGATTTCTGCATGCGGAGCGCCTCCGGCGGCGGCGGGCCGGCCCGCCGTCAGCTCCCGGTGGACGAAACCCCCTAGAGTGGCGGACATGGACCTCGAGGAACGCCTGGCAGTCTTCATCGACTACGAGAACCTGGCGCTGGGCGCCCGGGAACACCTGGGCGGGATGCAGTTCGACTTCGGACCGATCGCCGACGCCCTCGCCGTGCGCGGGCGCGTGGTGGCACGGCGGGCCTACGCGGACTGGTCGTACTTCGACGAGGACCGGCGCATGCTGACGCGGCACCAGGTCGAGCTCATCGAGATGACGCAGCGGATGGGCGCCTCCCGCAAGAACGCCGCCGACATCAAGATGGTGGTCGACGCCATCGAGATGGCCTTCGAGCGCGACTACATCTCCACGTTCGTCATGTGCACGGGCGACAGCGACTTCTCCCCGCTCGTCCACAAGCTGCGCGAGCTGAACAAGCGCGTCATCGGTGTCGGCGTCGAGAAGTCGACGTCGCGCCTGCTGCCGGCGGCGTGCGACGAGTTCCTCTTCTACGACCGCCTCGAGGGCGTCGAGGTGCCCGACGAGGACCAGGGTGCCCCGGCCCCCAAGCGCGGCTCGCGAGCGCGCAAGGCCCCCGCTACGACCGAGCGGTCCGGCACGCAGAAGGCACCGTCGACCTCGCGGCGCACCAAGGCGGCCGAGGCCGTGGCGGAAGCCGTGGCCGAGGCGGTCGCCGAGACCACCGCCCCGGAGACGGCGCCCGAGCCCGAGGCCAGGCCCGCCACCCGGCGGCGCAAGAAGGCGGAGCCCGCACCGGCGCCGGTCGAGGCCGCGCCGGAGGCGGAGGCCGACGTGCCCGAGCCGGAGGACGACGTGCCCATGGAGGTGCGCGTCGCGCAGACCCTGGCCGACCTGCAGTCCTCCACGAGCGGGGCCGTGACGGCCTCCGCCCTGAAGCGCACCCTGCTGCGCAAGGACCCGACGTTCAGCGAGTCGGACTACGGTTTCCGCACGTTCGGCGAGTTCCTGCGGTTCCTCGCGGACCGCGGGTTCGTCGAGCTCGCCGCGGGCCCGTCGGCCGGCGACCCGGAGGTGTCGCTGCCGGAGCAGGGCGACACGGACGCCGCGTTCGCGCTGCTGCGCGACGTCGTGCAGGAGGCCAACGGCTCCGCCGCCCTGTCCGGCCTGAAGAACGCGGTGCGCAAGCGGCGCCCCGACTTCTCCGAGAAGGCGCTCGGCTTCCGCGGGTTCCTCCAGTTCGCGAAGGCGGCGGAGACGGCAGGCACGGTCTCGCTGGCCTGGGACGACGACGCCGACGACTACCTGGTCACCGCCTGACGAGCCTGAGCCGGAGGCGCTCAGAGCACCCCCGGCACCTCGCCCAGCCTCCGCGCGAGCTCGACGCCGTCCCGCCCGGCGACGGTCGGGACCGGCTCGCCGCCGGTAGGGCTCTCACCACTGCTCGGCGCGTTCCCGGCGAGCACCTGCTCGCCTCCGGTGAGCTGCCGGATCGCGACGGCTCGTACCCGGCCGGGCCACCGCCGCACGACCCGGTCGTAGATCTCGGGGTCACGCTGCCCGTCGTCGCCGACCAGCAGCCAGCGCACCTGCGGGAACCAGGACATCAGCAGGTCGAGGCTCGCCTCCTTGTGCGCGGGGCCGCTCCGGAACCAGCCGGTCAGGGTCGGCCCCCAGTCGGTGAGCAGCAGCGGCCCGGCCGGGTACCCGTGCCGGGCGAGGAAGGCCCGCAGCGTGCCGGCGGTGTTCCAGGCGCCGGTGGAGAGGTAGAAGAAGGTCGCGTCCGGGTGCGCCTCGCGCACGGTCCGGTACAGCTCGGCCATACCCGGCACCGCGCGGCGCGCGCTGGCGTGCCGCACGAACGTGTTCCAGGCGGCGAGCAGCGGGCGCGGCACCGCGGTCACCATGGTCGTGTCGTCCATGTCGCTCACCACGCCGAACCGGACGTCGTCGCCGAGCACCAGGATCTCGGCCTCGGCCCGCACGGGTCCGGGACCGTCCGGGCACTCCAGCACCGCGGTGCGGCTACCGGCGGACAGCGGCCCGGTGACGGGCAGCTCGACGTCGACGTAGCCGGCCCTGTCGCTGACGATCTCCGACATGTTGTCCCCGAGCCGCAGCACGACGGTCCGGTGCGGGGCCGGGACGGTCAGGAAGTGGCGGAACCCGCGCCGGGCGGCGCGGGCCCGCTCCCGTTCCGGGCCTGCGTGCCCGCGCGGTGCGAGCAGCACGCGCGCGAGCACCCGCACCCGGTCCGGCGTGCCGTACCCGGTGTACGTCTCCAGCCGGGGCCGCCAGCCGAGGTGGCCGAGCAGCCACCCCGCCGCGGCGTAGAGGCGGTCCTCCACCACCGCGGCGAGGTGCAGGCGCTGCGAGGGATGCGGGGTCGGGGTGGCCACGCCCCGATTCTGGCGTACTACTGCCCGCCCATGCCCGTCGTCGCGACGCCCTGCACGATGCGCCGCTGGAACAGCATGAACACCACGAGCAGCGGCAGCGCCGCGATCATCGCGGACGCCATGTTCTGCGCGTACTGCACGCCGTAGGCGTCCTTGACGGTGGACAGACCCACCGGCAGGGTCATGAACTGCGGGTCGGTCGTGACGATGAACGGCCACAGGAAGTTGTTCCACGCGCCGATGAACACGAAGATCGCCACGGCCACGAGGATCGACCGCGACAGCGGCAGCACGATGGTCCAGAACAGCCGCCAGGAGTTCGCGCCGTCGATGCGGGCGGCGTCGAGCAGCTCCTGCGGTATGGCGTCGAAGAAGCGCTTGAGGATGAAGACCATGACGGGTGCCACCACCTGCGGCAGCACGATGCCCGCGAACGTGTCCACGAGCCCGAGCACCTGCATCTCCCGGAACAGCGGCACGATGAGGATCTGCCCGGGCATCATGATCGCCGCGAGCGTGAGCCACTGCATGAGCGCCCGGCCCTTGAAGACCGTCTGCGAGAAGGCGAAGGCCGCCATCGCCGAGATCAGCACGGTCAGCGCGGTGACGAGCACGGCGACGACCAGGCTGTTCCACATCCACAGCGGCAGGTCGCTGTTGCCGAGCACCTTCTGGTAGGCCTCGACGGTCCAGCCCATCGTCGGCAGCAGCGAGGCGGGCAGCGCTGCCTCCGCCTCGTGCTTGAAGCTCGTGATCGCACCCCACACGATCGGGACGAGCCACGCCGCGGCGATGACCACGAGCGCGGCGATCGCTCCGGCACGGGCCCAGGGCGAGGGGCCGATCGTCAGCCGGGTGAGCGCCCGGTTCTCGGCACGGGTCTGCTGTGCCTTCGCCCGGCGGGCGACGGCCATGTCGGCGACGGCCATGTCAGGCCTCCTTCCGGGTCGGCAGGAGCCGCACCAGCGTGAACACGAGGATCAGGGCGAAGAAGACGTACGAGATCGCGGAGGCGTAGCCGAGCCGGTAGTTCGTGAATCCCGTGTCGTAGATGTACTCGAGGATCGGCCGCGTGCTGCCGTTCGGACCGCCCGCGGTCAGCATGTAGATCTGGTCGAACACCTTGAGCGAGGCGAGCAGCTGGAGCACCAGGATGACGCCGGTGATGGTGCGCAGCTGCGGCAGCGTGATGGAGAACAGGCGACGCCAGCCGCCCGCGCCGTCGATGGTGGCCGCCTCGTACTGCTGCTGGGGGATGCCCTGCAGGGCGGCCAGGTAGAGCAGGAAGTTGAAGCCCACGGTCCACCACACGGTGACCCCGGCGATGGAGAACATCGCGACGTTCTCGTCGGTGAGCCAGCCGATGGGCTCCAGGCCGATCGCGGCGACCCAGGTGTCGAGCAGGCCGATGTCGGGCTGGAACATCCAGTTGCTCAGGTGCCACACGACGGCGCTGGTCAGCAGGTACGGCGCGAAGAACGACATGCGCCACACCCACTGCCCCGGCAGGCCGGTGTGCACGAGCAGCGCCATGACGAGCGCCACCAGCACGAGCGGCACGGTGCTGAGGATCGTGAACCACACGGTGTGCCAGAGCGTCTGCCAGACCTGCGGGTCGCTGAAGGCCTCGGCGTAGTTGGCGAACCCGATGAACTCGCTGCCGGTGCCGGTGAGGCTCTGGTTCGTGAAGCTCATCCACAGGCCGTAGAGCGTCGGCAGCACCAGGAAGAGCCCCGTCGCCACGGCGAACGGCGCGACGAACAGGTAGCCGGAACGGTCCCGCTCACGCAGGGACTTGCTGGTCGGACCGGTGGCCGCACGGGCCCGGTCCGCAGAGGTCCGCCGGCCGGACGCCGCCCGGCCGGGGACAGCGGTGACGCTGGCGTTCGAGACAGTCATCGTCGTCGTCCTCTCGATCAGGCGGGGTTGGGCAGGGCGAGGAAGCGGTCCATCTCGCTCAGCATCCGGGTCACGGCGGTGCGCGGCGGGGCCACGCCGGCCAGGGTGTCGGTCATGGCGTCGGCCATGCGGGTCTGGAAGTCGCTCCCACCGCCGGTGAACCAGGCGTCGGGGTCGAAGACGGCGACCTCGGCCGCGGGCGCGTAGTCGCGCTGCGGCGTGAGCTCCTGGTAGGCGGGCTCGGCGACGATGGGCTGGTACGCCGGGATGTGTCCGGCGGAGGCCCAGGTCAGCCCCTCCTTCAGGATCCCGGCGAGCACCCGGTAGGTGGCCTCCCGGGCGGCGGGGTCGGGCGTGCCCTGCTTGGGCAGCACGAACGAGTGGGAGTCGGCGTAGTTGGCGGGGGTGTCGAAGATCGCCGGGAACTGCGTGGCACCGACGTCGGGGTTCGCGTCGCGGAACATCGGCAGGTCCCACTCGCCGGCGAACATCGCGCCGGTGCGGTTCGACATGAACCGTGCGGACGCTGCGTTGCCGTCCTGGTTCTTGGCGGCGACCTCGCCGTCCACCATCGCCTGGAGGAACTCGAAGACCTCGGCGGCGGCCTCCTCGTCGAGCGCCGCGGGGCGGCCCGGCGTCAGCTCGTACTCGCCGCCGTTCTGGGAGTAGAGGCCCCAGAACATGCGCCAGCAGCCGGCGGGGTCACGCTGGTAGCCCCAGCCGACGCCGGTCTCGCCGGTCACCTCGGCCATCGCGCGGCCTGCGTCGAGGAAGTTGTCCGCGCCCGCCACGGCATCGAGGTCGAGCAGACCGTCCGCCGTGGCGAGGCCCGCGTCCGCGATGATCGCCGGGTTGTTGAACATGATGTACGGGTGGGTGTCGAGCGGCAGGGCGTAGAGCTGCCCGTCGTACTGCGCCTTCTCCCACACCGCCGGCGCGAAGTCGGCCTCGGTGATCCCGAGCTCCGCCAGCGCGTCGAGGTCGAACGGTTCGAGCAGCCCGCCGGGCGCATACCCGGCGAGCCGTGACATGTGCATGACGGCGGCCTCCGGCGGACGTCCGCCGGACGAGGCCATGGCGAGCTTGGTGTAGTAGGGCGGCCCCCAGGCGAGGGTGGTCGACTGGACGGCGATGTCCGGGTTGGCCGCCGCGACGGTGCCGACCATCTCCTGCATGAGCGCGCCGTCACCGCCCGAGAAGAGGTCCCAGATCATCACCGCGGTCTTGCCCGCGCCCGCGGCGCTGGGTGTGGCACACCCGGCGAGCGTGCCGCCCAGCGCGACGCCTCCGGCGCCCACGAGGGCCGCCTTGAGCAGGTCGCGCCGGCTCATTCCTGCAGAACTGCCCGCGCGAAGGCGGGCACTCGACCCGGGCGCGGGGCTTCCTTGCCCTGCGCTGCCGCGTCCTCGAAACACGGTCATCATCGACCTCCCATGGTGCAACGTTGCGCTCCAACGTTGGATCACGATGGACTAGGCTGCGCGTCCCGTCAAGGGGCGAAGGGGCGGAAGGAAGTGAAGGGTTGTCGGAACGAACAGGCCGTCGGGTAGGCATCAAGGAGGTCGCCGCTGCCGCGGGGGTCTCCTGGAAGACCGTGTCCAACGTGGTCAACGGCACGGGCCGGGTGGGCGAGGCCACCAGGGCCCGGGTGGAGGCGGTGATCGCGGACCTCGGCTACCGGCCCAACCTGGCCGGTCGCCAGCTCCGGCGCGGCCGCACCAACACGCTCGCCCTCGCCGTGCCGTGGGTGCACGCCCCCTACTTCTCGGTGCTGGCGCACGAGCTGATCGACGTCGCGGGCGCCCGCGGGTACCGGGTGCTCATCGAGGAGACGCGCTCCTCGCGGGACACCGAGCTGGAGGTGGCGCGCGGCTTCGACGTGCAGGCGATCGACGGCATCATCTTCTCCCCGCTGGAGCTCACCCCGGCCGAGATCGACGAGGTCCGGGGCCCGGTGCCGCTCGTGCTGCTCGGTGAGCGCGCCGATCCCGACCCGTCGCGCGAACGCCGCACGGACCACGTGAGCATCGACAACGTGGCCGCGGCCGCGCAGGTCACGGCGCACCTGCTGGAGGCCGGACGGCACCGGCTGGGGTTCCTCGGCGCCGAGCCGCGCGGCGCCGGCCGCACCGGTGCGCAGCGCGTCCAGGGTTTTGTCGACGCCCACGCCGCCGCCGGGGTCGACGTGGACGAGCGCTGGGTGCTCCAGGTCGACCAGTTCTCCCGGCCCTCGGGGGCTGCGACGGTGGAGGCGGTGCTGCCGCGGATCGACCAGATCGACGGGCTGGTCTGCGCCAACGACGAGCTGGCGCTGGGCGCCCTGCACGTCCTGCGGCTCAACGGCGTCCGCGTGCCCGCCGACCTGGCCGTGACGGGCTGGGACAACACCGAGGACGGCCGGTTCTCGAACCCGTCCCTGACCACCGTGGCGCCGGACCTGCGGGCCATCGCGGAGACCGCCGTGGACCGCATCCTCGCCCAGGTCGAGAAGCCCTCCGTCGAGCCGGTCGACGCGCTCGTGCCGCACCGCCTGCTGGTCCGGGAGAGCAGCCGCGTGTGACGTGGTGGGGCGGGGTGTGCGGGTCGTCGGCGCGATCCCAGGTTGATACAACGTTGCATTCTTTCGCGAAGGCGTGTTGAATCGCCGCGCACCTGTCGTAGACGCAATGGAGCAGCTGATGACCTTCCTCGACCGCTTCTCGCCCGCCGGCGCGGCGACACCCACCGCCGTCCCGCGTCCCGAGTACCCCCGCCCGCAGATGGCCCGCGACCGCTGGCTCAACCTCAACGGCACCTGGCAGTTCGAGATCGACCCGGGCGACTCCGGGCTCGAGCGGGGTCTCGTCGAGCAGCCGCTGCGGGACGAGATCACCGTGCCCTTCGCCCCGGAGTCGCAGCTCTCCGGCATCGAGAACACCGACTTCCTGGAGGCGGTCTGGTACCGCCGCGAGGTCACGGTTCCCGCCGAGTGGGCCGCCGTGGGCGACGACCCGCACGTGCTGCTGCACTTCGGCGCGGTCGACCACGACACGACCGTCTGGGTCGACGGCACCGAGGTGGTGCGGCACCGCGGCGGGTTCACCCCGTTCACGGCCGACCTGCACGGCGTCGCGAGCCCGGGCGACACGGTCACCGTCGTCGTGCGGGCGCGGGACACGCGGCACGGGCCGCAGGCCCGCGGCAAGCAGAGCAACCGCTACGCGAACTTCGAGTGCAACTACACGCGCACCACGGGCATCTGGCAGACCGTGTGGCTGGAGCCGGTGCCCGCCACGCACCTGCGCCGCCCGCGGATCACGCCGGACCTGTCGAGCTCGGCGTTCGACGTCGTCGTGCCGCTGTCGGCGAACCGACGCGGGCACACGGTGGCCGTGACGGTGACCGATGCCGACGGCGAGGTCGCGAGCGCCACCGCGCGCGCCGACCTCGACCTGGCCCCGGCGCTGCGCGTCGTGATCCCCGCGGACCGGGTGCGCACCTGGGGTCCGGAGGACCCGCACCTGTACGGCATCGACGTCGAGCTGCGTGACGCGTCGGGCGCCGTCGTGGACTCGGTGCGGTCCTACGGCGGACTGCGCTCCGTCTCGATCGACGGGCACGCCATCCGGATCAACGGCGAGCACGTGTTCCAGCGCCTGGTGCTGGACCAGGGCTACTGGCCGGAGTCGCTCATGACGGCGCCGTCCGACGAGGCCCTCGCGCGCGACATCGAGCTGGGTCTGGAGGCCGGGTTCAACGGGGCCCGCCTGCACCAGAAGGTCTTCGAGGAGCGCTACCTGTTCCACGCCGACCGTCTCGGGTACCTGGTGTGGGGCGAGTTCGGCGACTGGGGCGTCAGCGGCTACGGCACGCCGCAGGACGGTCAGCGGCCCACGACGTCGTACGTGGCCGAGTGGCTGGAGGCGCTGCAGCGCGACTACTCGCACCCGGCGATCATCGGCTGGTGCCCGCTGAACGAGACGCACCAGGACCTGCACGACCGGATCACGCAGCTCGACGACGTGACCCGCAGCATGTGGCTCGCGACCAAGGCCGCCGACCCGTCGCGGCCGGTGCTGGACGCCAGCGGCTACGCGCACCGCGTGCCGGAGACCGACGTCTGGGACTCGCACCTGTACGAGCAGGACCCGGCGAAGTTCACGGAGCTGGTGGGCGGGCTGGCGGACGGCAAGCCCTACGGGAACGAGCGGGACAACGGCACGCCGATCTCCCAGCCGTACAACGGCCAGCCCTACTTCGTCAGCGAGTACGGCGGCATCTGGTGGAACCCGGAGACGGCGGCGAGCGCCTCGGGCAGCTCGCCCGACTCGTGGGGCTACGGCCAGCGCGTCGCGGACGAGGAGGAGTTCCACACCCGGTTCGCGGGCCTGACGGACGCGCTGCTGGACGACCCGCTCATGTTCGGCTACTGCTACACGCAGCTCACCGACGTGTTCCAGGAGGAGAACGGCATCTACCGGTTCGACCGCAGCGTGAAGCTCGACGTGGACCGCGTGCGCGCCGTGCAGGTGCGTCCGGCGGCCTTCGAGAAGCCGACGGACTGAACCCTCCGCCACGTGTCAGACATGCAGGTCAGCCGGGTGACCTGCATGTCTGACACGGCACCTTGCAGTTCTCTTTAGTCTTTTTCACCACATATCACCTCGTCCACAGAGGCGCTTGAGAGGTGCACAATAGGCCGGTGACGTACCGGTTCCTCAAGCTGATCCTCTCGCTGCTCGTGCTCGTGCTTCTGCGCCCGCGCGTCACCGGCCTGCACAACATCCCGAAGCAGGGCGCCGTGATCCTCGCGAGCAACCACCTGTCGTTCATCGACTCGTTGCTGATCCCGATCATGGCGCCGCGCCACGTGGCCTTCCTGGCCAAGGCCGAGTACTGGACCGGCAAGGGCATCAAGGGCCGGTTCTCCCGCTGGTTCTTCACCAAGATGGGCGACATCCCCGTGCAGCGCGACGACCCGCGCGCCGGGCAGCGTTCGCTCGAGGACGCGCTGGCCGTGCTCCAGCGTGGCGGCGCCTTCGGCATCTACCCCGAGGGCACGCGCTCCCGTGACGGCAAGCTGCACAAGGGGCACACGGGCGTCGCCTGGCTGGCCCTGACCGGCAAGGCGCCCGTCGTCCCCGTGGCGCTGCTGGGCACCGACAAGGTCAAGCCCATCGGCAAGATGCCGCGCCTGGCGCGCGTCGAGGTGCACTTCGGGCCGCCGATCGACCCGTCCCGCCAGATCGCAGCCGGCACCAAGCCCGCGCAGGCCCGGCGCGAGCTGACGGAACAGGTCATGCAGTCGATCCAGGCGATGAGCGGCCAGGAGCGCGCGGACTGAGCTGCCACGTGGCTCCCGAATGCGTCCGGCCCGCGGGTCACCTGGGTGACCCGCGGGCCTGACACGTGCGGGGTCAGAGGCGGGTGATCCGGATCGCGTCCGCGACCACGTATGCCGTGCCCTGGGTCCAGCGGCTGACGGCGACGACCGTGCGGGTGCCCGCCGTCATCGCGTAGGTGCCGAGCGAGAGCCAGGCGCCGCCGCCCGTGGACTGGTCCACGCGGACGGTCGAGGACCCGGTGCCGGTGTAGACGATGAACGGCGTCGACGTGTTGTACCCGGCGATACCGGGGAACCAGGCCTCGACCCGGTAGGAGCCGTTCGACGGGATGGTCGCCGAGAACGTCGCGAGGTCGCTCACCTCGGCCGGCGTCGCATAGCGGTAGTCGGCGCCGTACCGCTCGCCCGAGAACGAGGACGTGAGCCACGAGGAGCCCGCGGAGAAGCCCGCGGACGTGTTGTCGACGATCACGGACCAGCTCGTGCCGGACAGCGCCGCGGCCACCTCGGAACGGAGCTGCGGCAGCATCGAGTAGAGGACGTCCCCCGGGCAGGCCGTGGCCGTGTAGTCCCGGTGCCCGTAGATCTGGGTGGGCGCGATCCCGTACTGGTCGCAGATGTACGCGCACAGCTCCACCAGCCGGCTCCAGAGCTGCGCGGGCGGCGTCGCGCTGGTGTAGGTGCCCTGGTTCTCGATGCCGATCGCCTGGCTGTTCTGGCCGGGGGCGTGCGCACCCACCACCATGCCGCTGCCGTTCTGCAGCCGGGACAGCGAGCCGTGCCGGCCCTCCATCACGTACCCGCCGCGGCTCACCGTGAGGTGCTGCCCGGTGTCCACCCAGCCGTTGGAGAAGTGCCACTGCTGGATGTCCCGGGCGATCTGGTACCCGGCGGCCTGCGAGTAGTCGGTGACGTTGGCCGACGCGGTGTGGTGGATCAGGATCTTGTTCGGGTTGGTCGAGACGGTGTCGATGGTGCCCCGGGCCGCCGCCGCGCCCCAGGTGGCGCAGCTCGCGATGGTCGGCGCGGCGACCTCGACACCCGCCAGTGCTCCTGCGGGCGCGTCGGCCGGGGCGTCGGGGTCGGGCGCCAGGGACGGCGGGGCGTCGCCGGACCGGACGGCCGCCGCCCCGCCGGACAGGGGCGCCGACCCGCCGGACAGGGGCGCCGCGGCGGCCGGGGCGGCTGCGGCCACGGTCGCGCCCGCGGCGCCGATGCCGAGCACGACGGCGCCGCGCAGCAGGTCACGCCGGTCGAGTGCGGCGTGGTCGTGGTCATGGTGATCGGTGGAGCTGGGGACGTGGTCGTGCACGGGTTGCCTCCACGGGTCGGTCGCGCTGGAACGTGCCGATTTCATCCGTAGTATCGGCCGACCGCACAGCTCCCCGATACATCACATCCGGTACATCAGCGCACGCTATAGGCCGCGCGCCGACCGGGCGCCGGGAGCACGCCGGTGTGGAGGGGACCGGCGTGTCCCGGCGCCCGGGTCGGGGCTCTCAGGACTCGATCGTCTGGTGGCTCTCGGACGAACCCTGGCCGATGATCGTCGAGCCGGCCGCGTGCGCCACCTCGATCTTGCGCGGCTTCGCGTCCTCGCTCACGGGGATCGTCAGGGAGAGCACGCCGTCGGCGTACGAGGCCGAGATCCTGTCGAGCGCGAGGCCGCGGCCGACCGTGAGCTGCCGGGCGAACGTGCCCGTGGACCGCTCGCGCACCAGCCACTGCGCGTCGGCGTCGGACCGCTGGGTGCGTTCGGCCCGCACGGTGAGGGTGCGGTCCTCGACCGAGACGTCGATGGTGCCGGGGTCGACGCCGGGCAGATCCATCGACAGGACGTAGTGGTCACCCGTGCGGAAGAGGTCCATCGGCATGGCGCCGGACTGTCGGGCGTTGCTCGCGAACGAGCTGAACAGCCGGTCCATCTCCTGGAACGGGTCCCAGTAGGTAGCCATCGCGCACCACCTCCTACGACGATGCGGCCCTGGCCCTTCCAGGGCCGCGCGATCGGCGACGGCCTGGACCGCCGCCTGGCTACAGCCCAATTCTGGCACTCTCACCCCGAGAGTGCCAAGCCCTGTCCGGTCGTGTCGCGGCGACCGGAACGGCGGGTCGCACGGCGCCCTCAGGCGGCAGCGCGGCCCGTCAGCCCCACGCGGTCCAGGAGGTCCAGGGCCGGACGGTGCTTGTTGAAGGTGTACACGTGCAGGCCCGGCGCCCCGGCGTCGAGCACCTCGCGCGCGAGCGCCGCCGAGTAGCGCACGCCGTGCTCGTGCTGGGCCTCGGCATCGACGGAGCCGTCCGGTGCCGTGAGCCGGTCGAGGTCCCGCAGCAGGCCCGACGGCGCGGCCACGCCCGTGAGCTCCTCGACGCGGCGCAGCCGGCGCGCCTCCGTGGTGGGCAGCAGACCGGCCAGGATCGGGATGGTGACGCCGGCCGCGCGGGCCGCGTCGACGAACCCGGTGTAGGAGTCGGCACGGTAGAAGAACTGCGTGATCGCGAAGCTCGCACCCGCCTCCTGCTTCTCCAGGAGCCGCCGCACCTCCTGCTCGCGCGTGGTGCCCGCACCCGGGTTGCCGTCCGGGAACGTCGCCACGGCGATCGCCAGCGGGCGGGCGGCCGAGCGCAGCGCGGCGCTGGCGTCCGCGGCGCAGCGGCGCTCGTCGACCTGGCGCAGCAGCCGGACCAGGTCGACGCTGGACCGCACGCCGTCCGACGGCGGCACCCAGTCGGGCTCGTCGCGCGGCGGGTCGCCGCGCAGGGCCAGGAACGAGCGGACCCCGGCCTCGAGGAACTCCTCGATCACCTCGGAGACGTCCTCCCGGGACGCGCCCACGCAGGTCAGGTGGGCCACCGGCAGCACAGGCGTACCCCGCAGCAGCGTGGCGAGCACCTCGCGCGACGTCGCCCGGTCGCCCCCGCCCGCACCGTACGTGACGGACACGAAGTCCGGCCGCGCGCCCACCAGCCGCTCGGCCGTCTCCCAGAAGTTGGGGGCCGCCTCCGGCCGGCGCGGCGGCATCAGCTCGAACGAGACGGTGGGGCGGTGCGTGGGTACCTCGGCGACCATGGCTGCTCCATCGAACCTGGCGTGAGCACCTTGCCTCCCTCGCACCGCGGCGGGTCGGCAGGTTGCTGCGGTGTCAGGGAGCCAGGACTCTCGACCGCTCTGGATGGGGTTCGCCACCATGCTAAGCGGTCGTCCAGCAGTGGGACAGAATTCGTCCGACGGGCGAGACGGCCCGGTCCACCCCGCGTGGACCGGGCCGCCCGCTACTTCACGGAACCGGCCACCAGGCCGCCCACCAGGCGCTTCTCGATGATCATGAACAGGATCACCACGGGCACGATCGCCACGACGGAGACGCCGAACACGTAGTGCCACGACGTCTCGTACTGACCCACGAACTTGGTCAGCGCCACGGACAGCGGCTGGTTGCCCGCCGTGGTGAGCAGCACGAGCGAGGCCGCGAACTCGTTCCAGGACGCGACGAACGTGAACACCACGGCCGTCACGATCCCCGGCCAGACGAGCGGCAGGTTGATCCTGGTCAGCACGGCGAAGGTGCCCGCGCCGTCGAGCTGCGCCGCCTCGTCCACCTCCTTCGGGATGCCCGCGAAGAAGCTGTGCATGATCCAGACGGCGAACGACAGGTTGAACGCCGCGTTCACCAGGATCATGGCGGCCCAGGTGTCGAGGATCCCCCACGTGATGAACTGCCGGAACAGGCCCGACGTCAGCACCGCGGGCTGCACCATCTGGGTCACGATCACGAGGAACAGGAACACGAGCCGCCCGGGGAAGCGGAACCGCGCCGTGTAGTAGGACGCGGGCAGTGCCACCGCGAGCACCAGCAGCGTGGCGCACAACGAGATCACCAGGGTGGAGATCAGGTTCTGCAGCAGCGGCGTCTCGGGCGTCGACCACATCGTGGCGTAGTTCTCCCAGTGCCACTCCGTGGGGAAGTAGGTCGGGTCGACCGACCGGATCTCCGCCTTGGTCTTCACCGAGCCGAAGAACATGATGAGGTACGGCAGCAGGAACACCGTCAGCACCACGAGCCCGGCCAGCATCCGCAGCAGCAACGACCCGAGCGGCACCTGGTCGGCGGTGTACTTGCGCACCCGCCGCCCTCCGGACGGCGGCGGGGTGGCCGCACGCCGTGTCGTGGCCGTCTCCGTGAGCGCCGCCATCAGACCTCCTCCAGCGGGCGCACGACCCGCACGTAGACGGCCACGATGCCGATGACCACGAGGAACGCGATGACGGACAGCGCGCTCGCCAGGTCGATCTGCCGCTGGTTCTGCATGTACTTGAAGATCATGGTCATCACGGTGTCGGCGTCGTACCCGGGGATGGACCCGGTCATGACGCGCAGGATGGGCAGCGAGTTGAACACGTTGATGATGTTGATCAGCACCGCCACCGAGATGGCACCCCGCAGCTGCGGCAGCACCACGCTGAAGTAGGTGCGCAGCCCGCCGGCGCCGTCGATCCGCGCGGCCTCGACGGTCTCGCCGGGCACCGTCTGCAGGCCGGCCAGGATCGTGTACGTCGTGAACGGCAGCGACACGAACACCGCCACCGCCATGGCCCATGCGAAGGCCGTGCCCGGGTGCCGGGTCCAGCCGTAGCCCTCCGGCGTGCTGATCAGCCCCACGTCCACGAGGAACGAGTTGATGATGCCGAAGTACGGCTCGAGCCCGTAGTGCACCACCAGCGTGGTCATGACCACGCTGGAGGCCCACGGCACGATGACGGCCATGCGCACCAGCCGGCGGCCCGGGAACGCCTTGTTCAGCAGGGCCGCGATCGCCAGCGACCCGAGCAGGGTGAACGCGACGACCACCACCACCCACACCACGGTGCGCCCGAGGATCGGCCAGAAGTACTGGAAGCCGACCACGGTCGCGAAGTTGCCGAGGCCCACTCCGCCGCCGTCGACACCGCTCTGGCTGATGTCACGGGTCGAGTTCCAGAACATCAGGCCCACCGGGAACAGGACCACGGCCGCGATGAGTGCGACCGCGGGCCCGATCCACGGCAGGGCCTTCACGAGGTCCTTCACGACTATCTTCCGATCAGCCCGCGTCGACCTGCGCCTGGATCTCGGCCAGGACGTCCTTGGCGGACTTGGTGCTGTCGAGCTGGCCGAAGAGCGCCTTGAACGCGGAGTCCGCGGCGTTCCAGTCGGGGTTGGTGGTCGGGTAGAACTGCGCGTCGGGCAGCACCTCGAGGAACGGCGCGAGCGCCTCCTCGTCGGCGAGCTCCTCCGAGCCGGACACCGTGGTGGGCAGGAAGCCCTCGGCCTGGACCCACGGCACGTAGACGTCGGCGGTGTAGAAGTAGTCGAAGAAGGCGGTGATGGCCTCCTGCTTGTCGCCGTCGTTCTGGAACGCCATGAGGTGGTCCGCCACGCCCAGCGTGAACGGCGAGCCGTCCTCGGTGGGGATGGGGTGGATCGAGTACTCCAGGTCCGGGTTGTCGGACTCGATCTGCCCGACGCTCGGCGGCAGGCCCACCTGCATGCCGATCTTGCCCTGCACGAAGATGTCGAACAGCGGGCTGCGGTCGGTCGCACCGGCGTCGGCCTGCGTGGCGCCCTCGTCGATCATCGTCTTGACGAACTCGGCGCCCGGGAGGTTCTCGGGCGTGTCGATCGTGATCTGCTCGGCGTCGCCGAACGAGCCGCCGCCGCCCCACAGCCAGACGGCCGCCTCGGCCTGGGCCTCCTCGGAACCGAGCGGCATGCCGTAGCCGGCCACACCGCCCCCGAGCTCGGAGACCTTCTTGGCCGACTCGAGCAGCTCGTCCCAGGTGGTCGGCACCTCGGCGCCGGCCTCCTCCAGGAGCGCGTCGTTGACGAAGAGCGCACGGGCCGACGCGATGAACGGCAGACCGTACGTGGTGCCGCCGACCTGTGCGTTCTCGAGGAACGTGGGCTGGAAGTCGGCGTAGGTCTCCTCGGAGGTGACCTCCTCGACCGGGTACAGCAGCTCGTCCTCGGCGAAGCCCGCGAAGGGGCCGCCGTTGTAGATGTCGGGTGCGTCGCCGCCCTGGATCTTGGTGGCGATGACGGACTCGAGGTTGTCCCAGGACTCCACCTGGAGGTTGACCTTGATGTCCGGGTTCTCTTCCTCGAACCCGGCGATCACGTCGTTCCAGAGGCCCTGGGTGGCGTCGGAGTAGCTGGGGACGAGCAGGTCGAGCGTCGTTGCACCGCCGCTCTCCTCCCCGGACGACCCGCCGAATCCACAGGCTGTGAGTCCCGTTGCCGTGGCCAGCGTGATCGCCATGATCCCGCCGAGCCTCTTGTACTGGGCCATGACCTTCCCTCTCCTTCGTGGTGGTGCAGGTCACGTTTTCACTAGGCCGCGTAATCTGTCAATGGTTCTAACAAACCTGTGACCTCCGGGTGACACACCGGTCATCAAGCCGTCGCGGGGTGCACCGCGGGCAGCGAAAAGGGCCGCAGCACGCGGCTGCGGCCCCTTCGACGACGCCCGCCCGACGACGACGCCGCCGATCCGGTCAGCAGCCGCAGCCTCCACCGCTGCGGCCCTGGAGGATCACGCCGTACCGCGGGACCGTCCAGTCGTTGCCCGCGTACCGCAGCTGCCAGGCCCCCTCCCGTGCCGGCACCACCGTCGAGATGTTCCCGCCCGGACCCGCGGTGAGCGTTCGCACGAACACCGGCTCGCGCTCGTCCTCGAAGATGCCGTCCGGGTCGCGGTAGAGCCGCACCGTGGTGTTCCGCACCGGGCTCCACGAGAGGTCCCCGTCGCCGCTGATGCGCAGCCACTGGAACTGCCCCGTGATCCGCGAAGGCCGCCCGTCCGTGGCCCTGGGGTTGGTGATCTCACCCTGGAAGCGCACGTCGCGCCGGACCGAGATCTTCTTCGCCCGGTCGACCTCGACGTGGTGCAGCACGAGCTTCCCGTCGGGCCGCTCGACGGCCGCCGTGTACTCGATCCCGACGGCGTAGAAGCCGGGGGTGACGCGGTTGGGCAGACGGATCTTCGCGAACCGGTCGCCGTCGGCGTCGAGGGTGACCGGGTAGCGGCGCACGTGCGTGGCGCCGACGCCCTGGAGCGTCACCTCGCCGTCGAACGACCGCAGCTCGCCGCCGGTCCAGCGCAGGTCGAGCTCGTACCAGAACGTGACGGGCTCGATCCTGTCGGTGGCCGCGTTGCCGGCGATCGTGGCTCCGGCGGCGGTCATCCGGGTCGTGACGACCGTGCCGTCGCGTTCGCTCGCATCGACGAGCGGCAGCGCCGCCTGGGCGGCAGGGGCGACCACGAGGGCCGTGACGAGCAGCACGACCGCGGCGACCAACGCCGTCAGGCCCTGGCGCCACGTGGTGGGGTGGTACTGAGACATCTCGGTTCTCCCGTCCGTCGAGGGAGCCTGTCCCGACGAGCAATCACTCGCCGTCAGGCCTCACCACCCGGTACGGACGGGAGAACCGGAACGTTGAGGCTCAGCGCTCCGTGGCGCCGATCATCGGCAGCCCGAACGAGAGCCCGACGGCCAGGATGCCGCCCACGAACAGATACGGCGACGACGCCGAGTCACCGATCGAACCGACGGCCATCAGCGCGAACCCACCCAGGAACAGGGCGAAGCACGCCACGAACCGCACCACCAGCGTCGCCGTGGGCTCCTGCTTCTGCCTGCGGGCCACCTCGAAGTTGCTCATGAGGGCAAATCTACCGTCCGGCCCGCGGGACGGTGACGGCCAGCCCGCCCGCGCGCCCGTTGACCGTGACCCGCACGGTGGCCTCGCCGGAGCGCAGCGCCGTCACCTCGTGGGTGGCGGGGTCGAGGGCGAGCACCGCACCGCGCGGGCACTCCCGCAGGGCGGCCCGGCCCCGCTCGTCCGTGACGCACACACCCTCGCCGCCCCAGGTCGCGGAGACCGGCCATGCGACCGGCACCTCGCGCGTCCCGTCCTGCAGCACGACGGCGCCGACCGCCCCCGACTCACCGACCCCGAGCGACCGCGGTCCGGTGACGGTGACGTTCTCGGCGCGTGTGCTGACCTCCCACTCCAGCCACGGATCCCGGGAGCCCGACGCCGTGCCCTGCGCCGGGCGGACGCCCAGCATCGACCACCCGGTGAAGCCACCGTCGGCCGGCGTACTGGCCGGGCTCTTGCCCGAGTTGCCGTTCACCAGGTACTGCACGCCGTCCTCGGTGCTCGCGTGGAACACGCCCACGTGGGAGCCGACCGAGGCGATCGACTTGCCGGACGCCGCCTCGAAGTCCTCGAACCAGCCGCGCAGCGTGTCCGCCTCCAGCCGGTCGGTGAGCCGGCTCGCCTTCGTGGGCAGCGGGTCGTCGAGCGGGTGGTGGGCGAACACCAGCACCCCGGTGACGGCGCGGTCGGCCGCGGCGTCGTCGAGGGCCTCGCGCAGCATCCGGACCTGCGCGAAGTCGGTGCCCAGCCGCCCCGAGGACGAGTCGAGCATGACGAGCCGCGTCGTGCCGCCGCGCCGGCCGGGCGCGGGCACGTCGAGCACACGGGTCCGCTCGCCGAACTCCGCCTCGAAGTTGGCGATCGAGCCGCCCATCACCTCGTGGTTGCCGGGCAGGTAGTACCAGGGGAAGTCCGCATCCGCGAGCTCCTCGGTGAGCACGCGCCGGGCGAGGTCGAAGTCCTCGGGTGAGGCCTCGTCCACCAGGTCGCCGTTGATGACCAGGAGGTCAGGTTCGGCCGCGACGATCTCGGACAGCGCGTCCCGCGCCCCCGCCACCGCACCCGATCCGGGGTCGCGCGCGACGAACTGGGCGTCCGACATGACCGCCACCCGCAGCGGCGCGTGGTCGGTCGCGCCGTCGGCCACGACGACCGGGTCCTCGACGCGCGGCACCTCGGGCGCGTCCACGGCGGGCGGCACCTGGGCCGCGATCGTCGAGAGCGTCAGCGCGCCCGCGTACTGCTCGCCCGCCGTGGTCTCCAGGGCACGGACCCGCTGCAACCGCAGCGGGAAGGCGACGCCCTCGGGCACGGGGAAGGTGACCTGCCGCCAGCCGGTCCAGGTGACCTCAGGGCCGTCGAGCTGCGTCACCACGCCGTCGCCCTGCCGCACCTGGAGCCGCAGCCAGGCGCCGTTCCCGTCGCCGTCCACCCACAGGGTCACGGCCCGCGGCGCGCCGGGCAGCTCACGCCCGCCCGCCGCGGCCTCCGGCAGCACGGCGTACTGACCGCGCGTGGCCGTGGACCGCGTGAAGTCGTAGGTCAGGCGCAGGCCGGCCGCGCCGTCGTACCCGGCCGCGGCGGCAACCGAACCGCCCGGGGCGCGGTCGTGCGCCGACGTCCAGGCGGCCGCGTCGGCGAAGTCCGCGACCACGTCCTCCTCCAGGCTCACGGTCACCGCGACCTCAGTCGTGAAGGTCCCGCCGTCACGCCCGCGGACGGACAGCTCGAAGGTCGTGGCGCCCACGTCCGCGAGCGCCCGCACGGTGAAGGAGCCGTCGGCGGCGGGGACGAGCTCCGCCACCGGCTCGCGGGTCGCGCGCACTCCGGCGATCCGGGGCTCACCCGGCTCGACCGCGGTGACCGTGACATCGCGGGCCTCGACCGGCGCGGAGAAGCCCTGCGCGTCGTACCCGGTGAGCACCAGGGGTGCGGTCGCGTCGCCGTTCTCCAGCCCGATCACCGGGGTGTCCACCCCGGTCCGGACCAGGTCGCCGAGCACCTCGATCTCCGTGCTGCCGGTGGCGAGGCCCCAGCGGCTCAGGGATGCGGCGGTCACGACCGCGGTGCCGGGCCGACGTCCCGTGACGACACCGTCGCGCACCGACGCCGCCGACCCCCGGGCACGCCACGACGACGGCTCGGTGGCGACCGGCGCCATGACGTCGTCGTACCCCTTGCCGGTGAGGGTGCGGTGCAGGCCCGGGAAGACGCGACCGGCGTCGGCGGCCGGGACGGTGGTGCGCACGTCGTAGGCCGCGACGCGGCCGGAGCCAGCGGGCACGAACAGGCCCAGGCCGTTCGCGTCGGCGCGCTCGTAGCCGTCGGACGGGCTGTTCAGGATGGTGGTGCCCGTGTCGCCGGGGAACCGCGCGACCATCTCGGTCGAGCCGCCGCCGTCGAGGTTGATCGCGTCGTCGGCACCGAGCTGGGCCATGAGCTCGCCCAGGTCGTAGAGGTCGATGCCGGTGCTGTGGGTCTGCCGGCCGTCGATCACGACGAGGTAGGCGCGGGTGCCCGACTCGTCGAAGCCGATCGCGGTCCGCGGGTGCCGCAGCTCCACGTGGTCGCCGGTCGCCGAGGTGACCTCGCCGTCCTCCAGCAGGGGGTCCTCGGTCCCGCCCCCGATCGCGACGGCGACCTCGCCCGCGTCCTCGCGCAGGCCGTACGCCACGTCCACCCGGTCCCCGACCTGCAGGCCGGCCAGTGCGTCGGCCGCCGCACCGGGCCGGGCCACGACGGCACGCGTGCCGTCGGGAAGCTGTCCTGCGCCCGGCTGCCCGACGGCGGTCACGGTGCCGTCCGGACCCACCTGCACCTCGACGCCCTGCTCGCCGGACGCGAGCGGACGGGTCCGGGTGAAGGCGCCCCACGCGGCGTCGTACACGGCCACGCCCCCGGCGGGGAGCGCGGTGACGTTCAGGCCGTTCACGGGCACCTCGGCACCGGCCCAGCGCACCGCCCCCTCCAGGAAGAGCTGCGCGAGCCGCCCCACGCCGTCCGACCCGATGGCCACGGACCGCTCGCGGCCGGGCGAGGCCGACTTGAGCAGCGTCCCGTCGTCGACGGCGGCGCCGAGCGCGGCACCCGAGTTGTTGATGTCGAAGTAGTCGCCGTTGATGGCGGCCACGGCGCCGCGCGAGGCGGCCATCTGGGACACCGTGGCGTTGCCGGCGATGTGCTCCGGCCCCACGTAGCCGACCTGCACCTTTCCGCGCTGCCCGGCGTCCGCGGCGAGATCGGCCACGAGCACCTCGCCGCTCAGCCAGCCGTCGGCACTGATCCGTGCGAACCGGGTGAGCTCCAGGCCGGGCGCGATGCGCTGCTCCTGGCGCCGGGTGACGATCGCGTCGCCCTCGTCGTCGAGCGGTAGGTGGGTGACTTCCGGGGGATTCTCGGCGGGCCCGCCCGCCGGCAGCGGGGTGCTCGCGAACGGCGCCGGGGCGGCCAGCGCGGCGCTCGACCGGGGCACGTCCTCGGGGCCGGGGAGCGGCGCCGCGGCGGCACCCGCCGTAGGGCCGAGGAGGAGTGCGGCAGTAACTGTGCAGGTCAACGCGCTGGTCAAGGGATTGCGCGGCAGCGCCGACGGCGCTGCAGGCATGACTCGTCGCATGCTCGTTCCTTCTGGGGGCATCGGGGGAGCGTCCTGCGGCAGCGTGGCGCGGCGAGGTTATGACCCGGCGGCCGGAGTGTGAATAGCGCCCGAACCGCAACGTTGTTCGCTGAGCGCGAAACAGGGGCGAGTCCGGGTGACACTACGATGCGTTCGTGGCAAACACGTCCCCCGCCTTCGACCAGCGTCCTGCCCGTGTGCGCACGGACTGGGGCATCTCCGGCGCACTCGCCCTCACTGCCACCGATGCGCGCTCGTCGCTCGTGGTCGTCGTGGACGTGCTCTCCTTCTCGACCACGGTCACCGTCGCCTGCGAACAGGGCGCGGGGGTCTACCCGTTCCCGTACCACGATCCCGCCGGCGCGGCCCGGCTGGCTCGCACCATGCGCGCCGCGCTCGCCGGACCCCGGTGGGAGGAGGGCATCAGCATCTCCCCCGCCTCGCTGCAGGACCTCGACGCCGAGCGCCTCGTGCTCCCGTCGCCGGGCGCGGCCCAGATCTGCCACACCATCGCCAACCGGGGCGCCCTGATCGTCGCGGGCAGCCTGCGCAACGCGAAGGCCGTGGCCGGACTCGCGGCCGCGCACCTGGACGCGTCCGAGCGGCACGACGTCGTGCTGGTCCCCGTGGGTGAGCGGTGGCCGGACGACACGCTGCGTCCCGCGCTGGAGGACCACCTCGCGGTCGGAGCGATCGCGGCCCGCCTCACGTCGATGCTGCCCGGCATCAGCATCTCCCCCGAGACCGCGGCGACCGCGACCCTCTGGAAGGGCACCAAGGACGTGGTCGACTTCGTGGGCGGTTCCGCGAGCGGCCGGGAGCTGCTCGACTCCGGGTTCGCCGACGACGTCACGATCGCCACCGACCTGGACGCCACGGACGTGGTGCCGGTGCTGATGGACGGTGCGTTCGTGCCGCTCGGGCACCGGGCGGCCGCGGCCCGCAACCGGGTGTCGGCGAACGCCCGCTGATCAGGCGAGGTGGCGGCTCAGGGCCTCGATGATCTGGACGTCACCGTCCAGCCAGGGCACGTCGCCCAGCTCGCCGGCGCCGAGCCAGCGCAGCTCGTCGTGGTCCTCGAGCGGCGCGGGCGTACCCCGCACCGGAGTCGCGAACCAGACCCGCATCCGGTGGGTGGCGGTGATCGGCCACGCGCCGCCGTCGGACGCCGGAAGCTCCGCACCCACGGACACCGTCACGCCGAGCTCCTCACCGAGCTCACGGTGCAGCGCGTCGAGCGGGTCCTCACCCGGCTCCACCTTGCCGCCGGGCAGCTCCCACCGGCCGGCGAGTGCCGCCGGGGCCGAACGACGGGCGGCGAGCAACCGGGTGGGCCGGTCGAGGTCGTCCACGATCGCCGCGGCGACCACGTCGATGAGGGTCTCCTGCATGCCGAGCAGTCTCCCACCCACGGTGGGCCGGCGTGCGGCGCATCGCAGGGACAAGACCGGCCGGACACAGCACGGCGACGGCGCCTCTGGGGAGGGCGCCGTCGCCGAAGTCCTGTCCGCCTGAGCCGGCGGCTCCGTCTCGGCTCAGTCGGCGAGCTGGAACTCGTGAGCCTTCGCGATCGCCTCGGCGCGCGACGACACGCCGAGCTTCCGGTAGACGCTGCGGACCTGCGTCTTCACCGTGTTGCGGGTGACGTACAGGCGCCGAGCGATCTGCTCGAGCGTGGCGTCCTCGCTGAGGTTCGCCAGGATTACGCGCTCGCGGCGGGTGAGACTGGGCACACGGTGGTCTAGGGTCATCGCGCTCATGATCTTTTTCCTCCACACAGCGGCCGGTTCTGGGGTTCCGGCCTACGGATGCTGCTAAGAGGTAAAGCGCTCTGCATGGGGTTCATGACGCGGTTCTGACAGAGAAATCTGACCGTTACCGTTCCGAGACCAAGCCGCCCCCGGACACGCACCGTGGCGGTCCGGGGGCGGTAGGGAATCTCCGGGATCAGTTCCCGGTGTGCGCGGCGTACTCGGCGGCGGTGAGCAGCTCGCCCGTCCCGGTCACCTCGACCTTGAAGAGCCAGCCCTTGCCGTAGGGGTCCTCGTTCACGATCTCGGGGTTGTCCACGGCCTCGGTGTTGACCTCGGCGACGGTCCCGCTGACCGGGGAGTACAGCTCGGACACGGACTTGGTGGACTCGATCTCGCCTACCACGGAGCCGGCCTCGACGGTCGCGCCCACCTCGGGCAGCTCCAGGTAGACGACGTCGCCGAGCGCCTCGGCCGCGACGTCGGTCACGCCGATGACGGCAGGGGTGGACCCGTCCAGCCATTCGTGCTCGGTGGTGTACTTCAGGTTCTCGGGGAAGTCGGCCATGACAGCTCCTTGCGGTTCTGAGGAGGGAGGGGGTTCAGTTCTGGGGACGACGGTAGAACGGCACGGGCACGACCACGAACGGTTCGGCCCGCCCGCGCACGTCGACCGCGAGCTCGGTGCCCTCGGCCGACACCTCGGGCGTCACGTAGGCCAGCGCGATCGGGTAGCCGAGCGTCGGTGACGGAGCACCCGAGGTGACCCGGCCCACGCGCGTGCCCGGCTCGGTGCCCTCGCCTCGCAGCACCACGTCGTACTCCGCGCGTGCGGGGCGCCGGCCCTCGCCGCGCAGCCCCACGAGCACGCGGGCGGGCGCCGAACCCTTGCGCGCCGCCAGGGCGTCCCGGCCGACGAAGGGGATCGGCGTACCGTCCTCCGTCTCCTTGTCGAGGCGCACCACACGGCCCAGACCTGCCTCGAAGGGCGTGGTCGTGGTGTCGAGCTCGTGACCGTAGAGCGGCATGCCGGCCTCCAGGCGCAGCGAGTCGCGGGCCGAGAGACCGGCCGGCACCAGGCCGAACGGCTCGCCGGCGGTGCGCAGCGCACGCCAGAGGGCGACGGCGTGCCCGGCGGGGACCCAGATCTCGAACCCGTCCTCACCCGTGTACCCGGTCCGGCCGACGAGCACCGGCTCGCCCTCGAACCGCATGCCCATGCAGGCGTAGTACCTGAGGTCGGCGAACGCGGTGCCGCCGGAGATCTCGGCGTCCTCCACGAGGCCCGTGGTGGCGCGCATGATCTCCGCGGCGCGCGGCCCCTGGACGGCGACGAGCGCCTGGCCGGGCTGGATGTCGTCGAGGGTCACGTCGAAGCCGGCCGTCCGCTCCCGGAAGGCGGCCAGGACGACCGCGGCGTTGGCGGCGTTCGCGACGACCGAGTACACGCCGGGGGCCTTGTGGTAGACGATCAGGTCGTCCAGCACGCTGCCGTCCTCGGCGCAGATCATCGAGTAGCGCGCACCCATCTGGCGCACCTTGGAGATCCAGCCGACGAGCGCGTGGTCGAGGAACGCCGCGGCGTCGGGCCCGGTCACCTCGATGTTGCCCATGTGCGACAGGTCGAACAACCCGGCGGCCTCGCGGACCGCACGGTGCTCGGCCAGGTCGGACGTGTACCGCAGCGGCATGAGCCAGCCGCCGAAGGGTGTCATCGAGGCACCGAGCGCCACGTGCTCGTCGTGGAGCGGGGTCGTGCGGTCCTCACCCATGGATCAATCCTCTCGTCGGCGGCGTGTCGCACGCGCGGGCCACCCGGGTGACCGGCGCGTCCGGCAACCCCGGCTTGGTCTGGCAGGTCACTCGGCGAAGGCCTCGACCGGCGGGCAGGCGCACACGAGGTTGCGGTCGCCCTTGGCGCCGTCGATGCGGCGCACCGGCGGCCAGTACTTGGTCGCGCGCAGCGACGCGACGGGGAACGCCGCCAGCTCGCGCGAGTACGGCTTGTCCCACTCGTCCGCCACGACCGACGCCGCCGTGTGCGGCGCGTTGTGCAGCGGGTTGTCGTCGCGCGGCCAGGTACCCGCGCCGACGGCGTCGATCTCGCCGCGGATGGCGATCATCGCGTCGATGAACCGGTCGAGCTCCGCCAGGTCCTCCGACTCGGTGGGCTCCACCATGAGCGTGCCCGGCACGGGGAACGCGAGCGTGGGCGCGTGGAAGCCGTAGTCCATGAGCCGCTTGGAGACGTCCTCGGCGGTCACCCCGGTCTCGGCGGTGATCTTGCGCAGGTCGAGGATGCACTCGTGCGCCACCAGCCCGTTGGGACCCGTGTAGAGCACGGGGAAGTGCGGGTCGAGGCGGCTCGCCACGTAGTTGGCGGTCAGGACGGCGGCCTTGGTCGCCTCGGTCAGGCCGTCCGGCCCCATCAGGGCCACGTAGGCGTACGAGATCGGCAGGATGCCGGCCGAGCCGTAGCGCGTGGCGGACACCGGGGTGCCACCGGAGCCGGAGCCGGCGTCCAGGCCCGGCGTCGGGTCACCCGGCAGGAACGGCACCAGGTGCTCGGCCACCGCGACCGGGCCGACGCCCGGGCCGCCGCCGCCGTGCGGGATGCAGAACGTCTTGTGCAGGTTCAGGTGCGAGACGTCGCCGCCGAACTCGCCCGGCCTGGCCAGGCCCACCAGCGCGTTCAGGTTGGCGCCGTCGATGTACACCTGGCCGCCGGCCTCGTGCACCAGGTCGCAGACCTCGCGCACGTGCTCCTCGTACACGCCGTGCGTGGAGGGGTAGGTGATCATGATGCCCGCGACCTGGGCGCCGTGCTGGTCGAGCTTGGCGCGCAGGTCGTCGAGCAGGATCTCGCCGTCGTCGGCCGTGGCCACGACCACGACGCGCAGGCCCGCGAGCGCCGCCGACGCCGCGTTGGTGCCGTGCGCGGAGGCCGGGATGAGCACGATGTCGCGGTGCTCCTCGCCGCGGGAGGCGTGGTACCCCTTGATCGCGAGCAGGCCGGCGAACTCGCCCTGGCTGCCGGCGTTGGGCTGCACCGAGACGGCGGCGTAGCCGGTGATCTCGGCGAGCTGGGCCTCCAGCGCGGTGACGAGCTCGGTGTAGCCCTGCGTCTGGTCGACGGGGGCGTACGGGTGGATGTCCGCGAAGCCGGGCCAGGAGATGGCCTCCATCTCGGCGGTCGCGTTGAGCTTCATGGTGCAGGAGCCCAGCGGGATCATCGTGCGGTCCAGCGCCAGGTCCTTGTCCGAGAGCTTGCGCAGATAGCGCAGCATGCTGGTCTCGGAGCGGTGGCTGTGGAAGATCGGGTGCGTCAGGTACGCCGTCGTCCGGGTCAGCTCGGCGGGCAGGGTCCCGCCGGCCTCCATGGTGGGCGCCGGGGTCAGGCCCAGCACGTCCAGGATCGTGGCCGCGACGGTCTCGACGTCCGCGGGCGTCGTGGTCTCGTCCGTGCTGATCTGCACGTGGTCGGCGTCGGGCACGAAGAGGTTGTAGCCCGCGTCGGCGGCGGCCCGCGCGATCTCCTGGGCCTTGCCCGGGACCACGGCGCGCACGGTGTCGAAGAACGTGTCGTGCTCGATGGTGACGCCGGCGGTCCGCAGGGCGGCGGCCAGGGTCACGGCCCGGGTCCGGACGCGCTCGGCGATCGCCCGCAGTCCCTCGGGTCCGTGGTAGACCGCGTACATGCTGGCCACGATGGCGAGCAGGGCCTGGGCCGTGCAGATGTTGCTCGTGGCCTTCTCCCGCCGGATGTGCTGCTCGCGGGTGGCCAGGGCGAGGCGGTACCCGGCGGCACCGTCGACGTCGATCGAGACGCCGACCAGCCGGCCGGGGAGCTGCCGCTCCAGGCCCTTCTTCACCGCCATGTAAGCGGCGTGCGGGCCGCCGTAGAACAGCGGTACGCCGAAGCGCTGGGCGGAGCCCACGGAGATGTCGGCGCCGAGCTCCCCCGGGCTGACCAGCAGCGTCAGGGCGAGCAGGTCGGTCGCGACGGTGACGAGCGCCCCCGCCTCCTTGGCCTCGGCCACCACGCCGCGCGCGTCGAGCACCCGGCCCGACGCACCCGCCTGCTGGACCACCACGCCGACGAGCTGGCCGGCGGGGAGCGTCGCGCCGTCCGCCACGGCCTGGTCGAGGCCTGCGCGCAGGCCGTGCGTGAGGTCCGCGACCACGACGGGGAGGCCGATCGCCTCGGCGCGTCCGCCCGCGACGGCGAGCGACTGGCCGAACAGGTCGGCGTCCAGGACGACGTAGCCCTCCTTCGCGCGCGAGGCACGCCACATCAGGGCGACGGCCTCCGCGACGGCGCTCGCCTCGTCGAGCAGGGAGGCGTTGGCGATCTCGAGGCCCGTGAGGTCCTCGACCGCGGTCTGGAAGTTGAGGAGCGCCTCGAGCCGGCCCTGGCTGATCTCGGGCTGGTAGGGCGTGTAGGCCGTGTACCAGGCG
Organism: Promicromonospora sp. MS192; assembly: GCF_049532985.1. Classification (GTDB taxonomy): domain Bacteria; phylum Actinomycetota; class Actinomycetes; order Actinomycetales; family Cellulomonadaceae; genus Promicromonospora. The sequence continues at coordinate 4,854,346 of NZ_CP186693.1, forward strand.
GGCGACTCCAGCACGTTGCGCCGGATGACGGCGGGCGTGTGCGTGCCGTAGAAGCCCTGACCGATGAGCTGGGTCTTGACCTGGTTCTTGCCCGCGAGCTCACGGAGGTGGGCGAGCACCTCGGCCTCGGTGCGGGCGGCCGGCAGGTTCAGGGGGGCCTGGGTGCGGATCGCCTTGGGGACCGCCCGGTCCACGAGGGTGTCCATCGTGTCGATGCCGAGCTGGTCCAGCATGGTGCGGACCTCACGGCCGCGCGGGCCGAGGTGCCGGTCGGCGAAGACGTCGGGGTTGTGGGGCGTGCTCACGGCGGGCTCCTGGCTGTCCGAGGGCGTGGGGACGACTGCGGTCCCTCCCCGCTCTGTCATCGGACGCAGCGCGTCGACCTGAGAGTTTTGCCGGTCCGCCTTCCCTCGCGGGACGGGGCGCGCCGGCTTGCACCGTCGGTGGAGCCCTCCTGCCCGACGGCGGGACGGCTCGCTTTCCAGAGTTGCCTCACCGTGGCGGTACTGGGGCCTGAGAGATTCCCGGGGAGGGGTTTGCTCCTTCGGCGCCGGCTGCGGCGTCGTCGTGGGACGGCGGCGCGGACCGGACTCTCCCGTCGCGGTTGATGGCGGCGTGTTCTGTTGTACGGCCAAGCCTACTGTGAGCCGGGCCGCCTTCTGGCCGGAGCGGCTACCCCAGGTCGATCTCGCGGGCCGCGGCGACCATCTCGTCCACGACGGCGCGCACGATGGGACCGGGTTCGTGCCGGTTCTGCCGGTGCCGCACCACGAGCCGCCGCGAGCCGAGACCGGCCAGGGCGACCACGGCCACGCCGTCGGGCACCTCCTGCTGCAGGGCCAGCGCGGGCAGCATCGCAATGCCCTGACCGGCGGCGACGAGCGAGATCGCGGTGTCGAAGTCGTTGTAGGAGTGGCGCATCTCGAACGTCGTGCCGAGCTGGGCCGCCAGGCGGGTGGAGGCGCGCTCGGCCGCCGACCCGGCCTGCGGGCCCACCCACGTGAGTGCGGCCAGGTCGTCGAGGCGCTCGGGCTCGGGCAGGCTCGTCGGCACCACGATGCGCCACGGCTCGTCGAGCAGGGGCACGTCGTGGGCACCGCGCGGGGCGGGCGCGTCGACCTCGACGTCGCGCTCCAGCACCACCGCGTCCAGGTCACCGGCCCGCAGCCGGCGGACGGAGTCGGTGGGGTCGTACTCCTGGACGTCGACCTCGATGTGCGGGTGGCGCTCCCCGAGCGACACGAGCACCGGCGCGACCACCGTGCGGATCGCCGTCTGGATGGACCCGACGGACACCCGGCCCGTGAGCTCGCCCTCCAGGGCGGCCACGGCCTGCCGGGCCTGGACCAGCTCGGCCTCGATCCGCTCGGCGGCCTCCGCGAGCACCCGGCCGGCCGGCGTGAGGGTGACTCCGCGGGGCCCGCGGTCCAGCACGTCGATGCCTTCCTCCGCCTCCAGCCGGGCGATCTGCTGCGAGACGGCGGAGGGGGTGACGTGCAGCAGGTCCGCTGCTGCGAGCACCCCTCCGGCGCGGTGCACGGCGAGCAGGAAAGCGAGTCTTCGCGGGTCGGTGGCCATGTAGCGATGCTACATCCCGGAGTCACGAACATTCGATTGTGCTGAACGCAGGGTGTGCCTCATGCTTGATCCTGGCGGCGAGCGGACCAGTTCCGGACCGAGACCGCCGAACCCCTGCACGGATCCCCGGCACTCGACCTCCGGCCGATCCTCGAATCGTTTCGAACCACATCCCCAGGAGTATCGCCATGTCCCTCATGCTGGTCGTCACCGCCCTCGGCTGGGTCGGCGCTCTCGCCGGCCTCGTGGCCTACGCCATGGTCAGCCGCGGGCGCTGGAGCGCCGACTCGCTCGCGTTCCAGTGCACGAACGTGCTGGCGGCCGGGACACTGCTGACCGTGGCGGCGGTGAACGGCATCTGGCCGTCCGCGGCGTCCAACATCGCCGCCATCCTGATCGGCGCGAACGCGCTCTTCACCGTGTTCCGCGCCAAGCGGCGCGCGGCGGGCGAGGCGGCCACGCTGTCCGTCGTCGAGAACACCGTCGTCGAGAACACCGCGGAGCGAGAGCCGGCGGAGACCGCAGAGCGGCCCGTCGTGACGCACCGGGCCTACGCCGAGGCCGCCTGACCCGTCCGGGGTCGCCCGGCCCGTCCGGGGTCGCCCGGCCCTGTCCGGGGTCGCCCGGCCCTGTCCGGGGTCGCCCGGCCCTGTCCGGGGTCGCCCGGCCCTGTCCGGGGTCGCCCGGCCCTGTCCGGGGTCGCCCGGCCCTGTCCGGGGTCGCCCGGCCCTGTCCGGCGCGGAGCGACCTTGCGTCCCGCGCCGGATGTGGTGCGCTGGAACCATGAACCCGCGCATCCGACAGGTGGTGCTGGACACCACCGACGCCCGCGCTCTCGCCGAGTTCTACCGGGAGCTCTTCGGCCTGCACTACCGTCCGGGTGACGAGCCGCCGCCCGAGGGCGAGCCGGACCCGAAGGGCCGCGACTGGCTCGTCCTGCGGAACGACGACGGCGTGTCCCTCGCGTTCCAGCAGGTCGACGAGCTGCCACGATCCACCTGGCCCGAACCCGGCGTGCCGCAGCAGCTCCACCTCGACACCACGGTGCCCGACGTCGCCGCCCTCGCGGCGGCACGGGACCGCGCCGTCGCCCTGGGTGCGACCCTCCTCCACGACCGGTCGGACGACCCGGACGAGCCGCTCCACGTCCTCGCGGACCCGATGGGACATCCGTTCTGCGTCTTCGTCGGCTGACCTCGGCCGGCCGCCTCAGCGGACGTCGAGGTCCGCCACGAGGGCCCGGTGGTCCGAGACGCCCGTGTCGACCGCCCGGCCGGCGACGGACCGGACCCGGCTCTCGCCCGGCGCCTCGTCCAGCAGGATGTGGTCGATCTGGAACCGCGGGTCGTGGCGGGGAAACGTGTCGGCCGTGGCGAGCGACCGCCACCCGGTGAGGTCCGCGGGTGCCGGTGCGCGGAGGTTGAAGTCCCCGAGGACGACCAGCGGCCGGGACAGTGCCGTGAGCCACTGCCGGAGACGGGCGAGCTGACGATCCGCGTGCCGTTCGCCGGGACTCCCCGGGCGGTACCCGGCTGCGCGCCGCGCCAGACCGCCCGCCCAGGTCACCGTCGGGAACCGGTACACGCTCAGGTGCGTGCAGACCACCGTGAGCGGGCCCGACGGCGCGTCGACCTGCGCCGCGAGCGCTACCCGGGGTTCGTCGGCGCCGAGCTGCACCCGGCCCCAGACCCACGGCGTGGCCGGGGGCAGGAGCAGCACGCGCCAGTGCCGCACGGGAAAGCGGGAGAGCAGGGCGACGCCGTAGCCCGGGGTCTCGGGAGGCTCCGCGGCACGGGCCCGGCGGCGCACGCCGGGGTAGCGGAAGGGACCGGTGAGCGCCGGCAGGAACCGGTGGTCGACCGCGCCCGCCGTCGTCGCGCAGAGCCTGGCCTGGTCCACTCCCCCGGACCGCGCCTGCCGCCGGTCCACCTCCTGCAGCGCGACCACGTCGGCGTCGAGCGCCGCGACGGCGTCCGCCAGGCGGTGGTTGTCGACGCGGCCGTCCGGGCCGAGCCCGTGCTGGACGTTGAAGGTGGCGACGCGCACCTGCGTCATTCGCTCTCTGCGATCTTGCGGGTCTGCCGGTCGATCTCCACCGGGTCCATCCCGCGTTCCCGGAGCAGCGCGTCGACCTTGGCCTCGAGACGCTGGTCACCCTCGCGCGACTGGGAGGAACCCCAGAAGTAGAACAGCCCGAGCCCCGCCGCCTGCCAGATGAGCTGGAGAAACTCGGACTGCCAGTTCTCGAACGTCGAGGCGAGGAAGTCGGGCCAGTACTCGACCCAGGAGAACGGGAGCCCCTGGTCGCTCGCCTCGTTGCCGAACCTGATCGCCTGGAACACGAACTGTCCGACCCAGGACACCAGGAAGAACGCCCCGGTGACCAGTCCGAACGAGTAGGCCTTCCAGAACACCGGACGAGATCTCGCCTCGTCGGTCCTCGCGTCGCTCATCACGCCTCCTGGCCGTCGCCGGTGGGCGTCCCCGCACGTGGGACGCCTGTCCCCCCAACGTAGGCCGGTACGTCAGTCGACGCCCGGCAGAACCGGGTCGCTCAGGAACCCGTCGATCGCCTCCTGCGTCGGGAAGACGGTCACGCCGGGCCCGGAGAAGAGGCGTACCAGGGTCTGCGCGATGTCCCGCACGGCGATGTTCGCCAGGTTGGACGCCTGCCGCAGGCGTTCGAACGCCTCCTCCTCCTCGATCCCGTACACCACCATGAGCACGCCCTTGGCCTGCTCGATCACCGCCCGGCGCTCGGCCGACGCCTGGATCGAGGCGGTCGCCTCACGTGCCGCGGCCTCGCGGTGCGACTCGGTGACGTCGATGAAGTAGCCGAACAGCTCGACCACCCGCCCCGTCGCAGGGTCACGCCGCCCCTGGCCCGTCACGGCCAGGGTCCGCGTCGCACCGTGCGCGTCCCGGATCCGGTGCACGGAGCTGAACGGCTGCCCGGTCTCGGCAGCACGCCGCAGGACCCCGTCCACGCGGGCCCTGTCGTCCGGGTGCTTGTGCGACAGCATGAGCGGCGTGGTCGGCACGATCTGCCCAGGCTCGAACCCGTGCATCACGTACACCTCGTCGGACCACGCCCACTCTCCCGTCGCCAGGTCGAGCCGGTATCGACCGACGGGAGGACGGCTTCCGCCGACGAGTGCTTCCTCGATGGCGCCGTCAAACACGCGCTCGACAGGTGGCTGTCCAGAGCTCACGAGGTTCCTCCCAGGGGGCAGGTTCGCGGATGGTGATCGAAGAGTACGGGACGTGCGACCCATGAGCGGCACGGATAGCGTGGACAGCAGGTCGAGAAGTGGCCGTCGCGTCGGTTGGACATGCCCGCAGGACGACGGAGGACTCCATGAGCCAGGACCAGCCCTTTCCCCCGCAGCAGCAGGACCCGCCCGGTACGACCGACCGGATGGTGCCCACGCCGGACCACGGCGAGGCGAGCTATGTCGGCAGCGAGAAGCTGGTCGGCTACAAGGCGCTGGTCACCGGTGGCGACTCCGGGATCGGGCGGGCGGTCGCCATCGCCTTCGCCCGCGAGGGCGCCGACGTCGCCCTCTCCTACCTCCCGGAGGAGGAGAAGGACGCACGGACGACGGCGGAATGGGTGCACCGCGCGGGCCGGCAGTGCGCCCTGCTGCCGGGCGACCTGCGGGACGAGGCCACGGCGCGCGGCGTCGCCCATCGCGCCGCCGGGGAGCTGGGCGGCCTGGACGTGCTGGTGAACAACGCCGGGTACCAGATGGCGCGGCGCGAGTCGGTCGAGGACGTGACCACCGACGAGCTGGACCGGGTGCTCAAGACCAACCTGTACGCGCTGTTCTGGTTGACGCAGTCCGCGCTCGGGCACCTCGGCGAGGGCAGCGCGATCATCAACAACTCGTCGATCCAGGCCTACCAGCCGTCGACCTCGCTGCTCGACTACGCCGCCACCAAGGCGGCCATCAACAACATCACCGTCAACCTCGCCGCGGAGCTCGGGCCGCGCGGCATCCGCGTGAACGCGGTGGCCCCGGGTCCCATCTGGACTCCCCTGCAACCGGCCACACAGCCCGAGGAGAAGGTCGCGTCGTTCGGCGCCGACACCCCGCTCGGCCGTGCCGGGCAGCCGGCCGAGGTGGCGCCCGCGTTCGTCTTCCTGGCGTCGCCGGTGACTGCGTCGTACGTCTCCGGCACGGTGCTGGGTGTGACGGGCGGTCGCCCGGTGTTCTAGCTCGGTGTTCTAGCGCGGTGTCCTAGCCCGCCGCCGGCGCCAGGACCTCGACCGTCCCGTGCTCGCCGTCCACGCGGACCCGGTCCCCGGTGTGCAGCAGCATGGTCGCGTTGCCGCACCCCACGACGGCGGGGATACCCAGCTCCCGGGCCACGATCGCGGCGTGCGAGAGGGGTGCGCCCACGTCGGTGACGACGGCGCCCGCGCGGGGGAAGAGGGGCGTCCAGCCCACGTTCGTCACGGTCGTGACGAGGATCTCCCCGGGCTGGAGCGCGGCGCCGTCGTCCACCGAGGGCACCACCCGGACCACCCCTTCGACCACACCCGCCGCACCGGGGAACCCTCGGACCACGTCGCTCGCCGGGGCCGCCTCGCCGTGTTCGTCGAACACGTCGGTACGGCGTGCCGGGTCCGCCGCCCACCGCACCGGGTCGAACCTGCCGCGGATCACGGCGGGGTAGGCGGGCAGGTCGCGGTACTGCTGGTACGTGGCCCGGCGGACGGCGACGCGCTGGCGGGGCGGAGCACCGCCGTCGAGCACCTGGAGCAGCTCGTCGACGTCCAGGAAGAAGACGTCGTCGCCCAGCCCCGTGAGCTCGCCGGCGCGCACCGCGAAGACGCGCAGTGCCCAGAACGTGCGGATCACCTCGGAGCGCGCGATCTCGCGGTCGCGCGCGTTCCGCGCCCACCGGTCGAACTTCTTCCGCACGGACGCCGCCGTACGGGCCGAGCGCTGCTCCAGCCGCGCCCATGCGGCGGCACGAGCCTCCTCCTGCCGGGCGAGCAGCGCGTCGACGTCGGTCTCCGCCGCCGCGGCGAGCTGCCGGCCGAGCCAGCCCGGATCCTCGGCGGGGCGCGGCACGGACACCTCGAACTCGTCGACGCCCCGGTGCCCGTAACGGGACACGTAGGTCTCCGCGTCGAGCTCGCCCAGCGCCACCCGCCGCAGGCCGAGCAGCGTGTCCATGCTGGCCAGCCCTCGAGTACCGGTCGACAGCCCGGACGTCAGCGTCTCGGTGTCCACGTCACCGAGCAGCGGCCGCAGGTCCCTGCGCAAGGTCAGGAGCGCCGTGCCGTCCTGCCGGCTCGCCCCGCGCAACGCCCGGGACGACTCGACCAGGTAGGGACCGAGCTCCCTGCGCCAGAAGGCCGCCAGCTCCTGCGGCCCGGCCATCTCGGCCGCGCGCCGGCGCAGGGCGGTGCCCCGCTCCTCCGCGGTGGCCAGGAAGCCCGGCAGCGCGCGCACGTCGCGCACCAGCGACGTGAGGTTGCGCCCCACCATCGGCAGCAGCCGGCGGATCAGCTCCCCGCGGCCGATCGGGGCCACGGGGATCTCCGGCTGACCCGGGAGCCGCCCGAACACCTCCCGGTACGCGGCGTCGATCGTCTTCTGCATCCCGAGGGCGCGAGCGACCGTCTCGGTGGTGCTCAGGTTCATGTAGAACCGGCCGCCGATGGTCCCGTAGGCCGGCACGCCGATGTCCGTCTCGGCCATCGCGTGCCGCATGAAGATCTGCACGAGCGACCAGGTCAGCGGCGTCATCACGCTCGGCAGGGCCTCGCCCAGGTTCGCGTTCGTCCACAGGAAGTCGCCGAGCAGGCTGTCGTTCCACACCTCCGTCACGGGTGCCTGCCCGGCCGCTCCCGTGACGGGTCGGGCCTGGAGCACGGCCGGGACACCGTCGTGCAGCGCCCACTCCACGTCCATGGGCACGCCGTAGAGCTCCTCGATGCGGACGCCGAGCGCGGCGAGACCCGCCGCCTGCTCGTCGGTGAGCGACGGGCGGTCCCGGAGCGCGGCGGGCACCGGCTCGTCCCGTGTGCCGCCGGCCGTCCGGACGGTGCGGACGTCCTTGGTGCTCACCGTGCGCTCCACCGCTCCGCCGACCCGGGCCACGAGGAACGTGTCCGGCGTGACGTGCCCGCCGACCACCGCCTCGCCCAGGCCCCATGCCGCGTTGATCAGCACGCGGTCCCGTGACCCCGTCATCGGGTCGACGGTGAACAGGATGCCCGCTGCGTCCGCGTCGACCAGGAGCTGCACGACCACCGCGAGCGCGACCTCGTCGGCGGGGATGCCGTGCCGCGCGCGATACCCGATCGCACGCGCCGTCCACAGGGACGCCCAGCAGTCGCGTACCGCACGGAGCAGCGCGTCCTCGCCCCGGATGTTCAGGAACGAGTCCTGCTGGCCGGCGAAGGACATGCCCGGCAGGTCCTCGGCCGTGGCGGACGATCGGACGGCGATGGCGGGGCCGGCATCGTCCGCCGGGGCGGGTGCGGCAGACGCGGCGGACGCGGCCGGGGCGGCGGGTGCGCCGTCCGCCATGGCGGGTGTGCCAGGCGCCGGAGCGGGTGTGCCGTCGGCCGTGGCGGGTGTGCCAGGCGCCGGAGCGGGTGTGCCGTCGGCCGTGGCGGGTGTGCCGGACGCCGGGGCCGCCGCGCCGTGCAGGCCCCGGTACGCCGCCCGGACGGCCTCGGCCACGGGCCCCGGGATCTCCAGGGCCGCGAACACGGCGGCGATCCGGGCCGCGGCGACTGCGTGGGTCTCGGGTCGCTCGGGGTCCACGTCGCGGGTCGCCGCGACGATCTCCCGCTGCGACGCACCCGCGACGGCCGCGCGGTAGGCGTCGGTGGTGACGTGGAACCCGCCGGGCACGGGCAGCCCGGCCGCGGCGAGGCGGGCGAGCGACGATCCCTTGCCGCCGGTGGTCGTCAGCGCCGCCGCCCCGGGGTCCGCCAGCGGCAGCGTGAACGAGTGCGTGACGTCGGTGCTCACGAGGTCTCCTCCTCATCGGGCGGAAGGTCGTCGCCGAGCGACTCCCGCAGCTTGGCCCGCGCCACCGCGTAGGCCCGGTCGACGAACGCCCGCGTGGCGTCCGCGCACACGGCACGGTCCGCCTCGGACGGCTCGCGCTCCGGCGCGAGCGCACGGACGAGCATGTCGGCGACGAGCTCGCCGGTGCGCTCGTCGGACACCCGGAGGGAGTCGGGCATCATCCGCACGGAGAACAGGGAGCCGTGCAGCACGGCGGCGATCACCGTGAGGTGGTCCTCGACGCTCAGATCGGCACGCGCCATGCCGCGCTCCCGGAGCGCGGCGAGGTACTCGCCGAACGGGACCACCATCTCGGGCGTCGTGGTGCTCGTGCGCTTGCGGGCCACCAGCTTGCCGAGCACGGCGGAGTCCTGCACCAGCGCGGCCTGCAGCAGCGGGCGGCGGTGGATCTCGCGCGCCAGGTGACCGAACAGACCAGGGAGGGTCGCGGTCTCCGGATGATCCCGCAGCTCCCGGCGCACCGCGCCGATCATCTGGGCCCGATCCCACCGCATGAGCGCGGCGAACAGCTCCTCGCGGCTGCTCCAGTGCAGGTAGATGGTGCCCTTGGCGACTCCGGCGAGCCGGGCGACGTCATCGATGGTGGTCTTGTCGTAGCCCCAGCGGAGAACCAGCTCCGTGGCCGCGGCGAGGATCCGCTCTGCACGCTCGGCACGCCGGCGCGCGGCTGCCGGGCGCCTGGTGGTCTGTGTGGCCTCCATGCCGTCGCCCCTTCCGCCGACTCTGAAAATATGACCAGATTCGTTCATCTGGTCATGCCTGCACGGTAGCCTCCACGCGCCGAGACCGTCAATGCGCCCGTGACCTGCCGGTTCGGAGCGGGGCGCGAGCTGTGGAACCTTCGACCACCACTGACGAAGCACCCTCGCGGGAGTCAGTCACTCTCGGTAGACATCGTCTACACAGAGCAACGCACCCTCGCGGGACAAGCCGCTGCGGCACCGAGCGAACCCGCCACCCGGAGCCCCGCACGACAAGAGCGCCTCCGTCCGGCCGTGTCGTTCGACACGGCCGGACGGAGGCGCTCAGGGGAAAGCCGGGGTCAGCCGACCGTCACGTTCACCGACGCCTGAGACGGCGCCTGGAGGCTGGTGCCCGGGTACTTCGCGATCCACCTGCCGGTCGCACTCGCGGAGACCGACGTCGAGTAGGTGCCGTTCGAGCCCGTCGTCACCGTCTTCTTCAGGACCGGCTCCGCCGTGCCCGCGGGGTCGAACCAGATCTGCACGGACGTGTTCGGCGCCGGGCGGTCCTGGGCGCTGCCGCCGCTGACGAGCTGCACCTTGCGGACCCCACCGCTGAGGTTGATGGACTGCGGTCCGGGGACCGATGTCGCGGACGCGGTCACCGTGGTGGTGCTGGCCCGCTTGACCACGATCGTGGTGACCGTCGGGTCCTCGACCAGCACGTCGTGGATGCAGTTGCTGGTGCCGCCCTCGAGGCCGTCCCAGTCCGGCGCCGAGCAGGCCTTCATCTCGTCCCGGATGCCGATGTCGTACACACCTGCCGGGAGAGTCGGGTTGAAGGTCAGCGTCACATGGCTCGTGCCGATGCCGGAGTGCACCAGCTCGCGCTGCATCCGGTAGCCGTTGGGGTAGCTGCCCTCGCCGCGCTGGCTCTCGGCGCTGACCCAGCCGGAGGTCCCGCCGATGGTAAAGCCCAGGCTGCCGACGTCGACCCGGCGGCTCACGGGGGCCAGCCCCACCACGACGTCCTGCGTCATCAGGTGGTCGCCCGCGGTGTAGTCGCCCTGCGTCGCGCGGACCTGACCCTGCCGCAGCGTCGTGTTGCGCTCACGCTCCGCGGAGGTGATGGTCCACACCGCCCGCGCGCCCGTGTCGGTCTGCGCCATCTCGGCCCGCCACTTGCCGGACCCACCGGGCTTGTGCCGGCTCGTGAAGTAGCCGCGCGAGTCGGTCGTGAGCGTGGCCCGGAGCGCCTCCGGCGCGGAGCCCTCGGGGTCGAAGTACAGCTTGACCTCCTGGCCGGTGGCCGGCTCGTACTCGCCGGTACCGAGGCTCCTGATGTTGGCGGCGCCGTGGACCGAGATCGTCGAGCCCGCGGGTGCGCTCGCCGGCGAGGTCCAGATGAGCGGGATGTTCCGCTGCGCCCGGAAGGGCACCGAGACGGGGGTCTCCGTCTGGATCGGCACCTCGGTGACGCCGCTGGCCGTGGTGATCGCGACCCGGGCGGACAGGCTCACGTCGTAGATCCCCGGTGCGGCGTCGTCGGGCAGCGGGACCGTGGAGGTCCAGGCGTTCGCCGTCCCGGACGGGACGAACTGCTCACCGATGAGCTCCCGGCCGTCCGGGTCGACCATCGTGATCCGTCCCGACTTCATCGCCGCGGACGTCCCGTCGTGCGTGATGGTGAGCGTCCCGGTGATGGAACCGTTCACGGACGACCCCGGCGGCAGCGAGATCTTGGCCGTGACGGCCACGTTCTCCGCCCGTGCGGTCATCGTCGCGGTGCCCGACGGCCCGGGCGAGACCGTCGCCGTCGGCTCCGCGGACACGCTCGGCGCCACGGCGCCGGCCACCATCAGTGCTGCCCCGAGCGCCACACCCAGCGACACCCGCATCCTTGATCTCTTCACGCGCACGCCCCTCGTCCGGGGGACGCGGACGCGTCCCGCCCCAGCGGCATGTTCTCCCGGGCGACCAGGCCCGGCCACGGGAGGCGGTGATGCGACCGGGTGAAATTTTTCGCCCGGTCGGACCTACGCGACAGTTGCGACAATGGGTCGATGCATGCCGACGAACGAGGAGAGTCCACGGCGCAGCGCGCCGACCGGAACTGGAACGAGCTGCTCCAGGAGCTGCGCGTCATGCAGACCGGGGTGCAGATCCTGACGGGCTTCCTGCTGACGCTGCCGTTCCAGTCCCGCTTCTCCGATCTCGACGACTACCAGCGCATCGTCTACCTGATCCTGGTGATCACGTCGGTCGTCGCGACCGCGCTCATCGTGGCGCCGGTCAGCGTGCACCGGTCCCTGTTCCGCAAGCAGATGAAGCGGAACATCGTCACCCTGGCCGACCGGATCACCCGTGCGGCCCTCGGCGTGCTCGCCCTGGTCATGACCGGGGCCACCCTGCTCGTGTTCGACGTCGTGGTCGGGCGCACCGCCGGGATCGTCGCCGGGGCGAGCGTGCTCGTCGTGCTGGGCATCCTCTGGGTGGCCTTCCCGGAGGCGCTACGGCGGCGCCGGTGATCAGAGCGTCTTGTGCCAGGCCACGATGCGGTCCACCGCCCGCGTCACGGTGTCGAGCGACGACGCGAACGACAGCCGCACCCAGTCCCGTCCGTGCTCGCCGTCGAAGTCCGTCCCGGGCGTGATGGCGACGTCGGCCTCCGCCAGGAGCCGGGCGCAGTACGTGACGGAGTCCAGGCCGAAGGCGGAGATGTTCCCGTACAGGTAGAAGGCACCGTCGGCGGGCGCGACGGGGCGCCAGCCCAGCTCGCCCAGCCGGTCGAGCAGCAGCGTGCGCGACGCCGCGTACCGGGCCACGTTCTCGGCCGCCGCAGCGTAGCCCTCCGGAGTGAACGCCGCGATGCCGGCCTGCTGCGCCAGCGCGGGCGGGGAGAGCGCCACGTTGCCTGCGAGCGCGTCGACGGGCCCGACGAGCTCGTCGGGCAGCACGAGCCAGCCGAGCCGCCAGCCGGTCATGGCCCAGTACTTGGAGAACGAGTTCACGACGACGGCGCCCTGGCCGGTGAACGTGGCCGCCGTCGCCTGGGCCACCTCGTCCGAGTAGGCGATGCCGTGGTAGATCTCGTCGCTGATCAGGCGCACGTCGTGGTCGGCGCACCAGTCCGCGACCGCGCCCAGCTCGGCGGGCGTGATCATCGTGCCGGTCGGGTTGGCGGGCGAGGCGACCATGACGCCGTCGAGCCCGCCGCCGTAGTACGCCTCGTTGAGCTGGGAGACGGTGGGCTGGTAGCGGGTCTCGGGGCCGCAGTCGAGCTCCACCACCTCGCAGCCCAGCGCCGACAGGATGTTCTTGTACGCGGGGTAGCCGGGACGGGCGAGCGCCACCCGGTCGCCGACGTCGAACGCCGCGAGGAACGCGAGCACGAAGCCGCCGCTGGATCCCGTGGTGACGGCGATCCGCGCGGGGTCGACGTCGACGTCGTACCAGCGCCGGTAGTGGCCCGCGATCTCCGCCCGCAACGCGGGCACGCCCATCGCCTCGGTGTATCCCAGGTTGCCGTCACGGAGCAGGGCGATGGCCCGCTCCCGCACCACGTCGGACGCCCCGGTCGACGGCTCCCCCGCACACAGGTTGAGCACGTCCGCGCCGGTGGCACGGCGGGCGTTGGCGGCGGCGAGCACCTCCATGACGGCGAACGGGGGCACGTGGGACCGGCGGGAGACCTTCATGCCGCCCATCATCGCCCACTGCGTGGGGCCCAGGGGCGATGATCCCCGATCGATGGCCCGCCGTTGTCGTCCTCGCCACCCTTCCCGGGTCGCTTGTGAAAGTTGTAACGTGGCGCCATGGCGCCGGGATCGCTCGACGACGCAGACAACGACCCCATCCGCCGGGCCGCGCAGTACCGCGTGGACCGGGAGACGGCCGCGGAACGCGCCGCGCCCGACCCGGACGGTTCCGCCGAGGGCGCACCGGAGAACGGCGCACCGGAGAACGAGGCCCAGCGGCCCGGCAGCATGACATCCGAGGAGCGCGCCCGTTACGTCGACGTGGTCGTCGACCAGGCGATGCGGCGCGGCGAGTTCGACAACCTGCCCCTGCAGGGCAAGCCGATCCCGGGCCTGACCGGGACCCACGACCCGGACTGGTGGGTGAAGGGCCTGATCGAGCGGGAGAACATCACCGGCGTGCTGCCGGCGGCGCAGCTCCGCACGGAGAGCGCCGAGCTGGAGCACAGGCTGGACCTGGAGGTGATGGAGCAGCGCGTCCGGGAGATCGTCGCCGACTTCAACGCCCGCGTGGTCGACGCCCGCCGCCAGCTCCAGGGCGGTCCGCCCGTGGTCACGCCCACCCGCGATGTCGACGAGGAGGTCCGGAAGTGGGCGGAGCGGCGCACGGCACGGCGAGCGGCGCGCACGGAAACGACCGCGGCGCCGCCCCGTGACCCGACGTCGGGCGACAGGCCGTGGTGGAAGTTCTGGTGAGGACCGTCAGAACCCGTACGTGGTCACGATGACCACCGTGGTCGCCAGCCAGTAGGGCACGGAACCGAGCGCGAACCCGAGCCCCGCGGCCGCGGCCATCCGGCCCCACGTCGCCCCGAACCTGCCGGACACCGCACCGGCGGCCATGGCGAGACAGCCGGCGATCGTCACGCCCTCCGCCGCTCCCTGCGAGATCAGCATCCCGAGGACGGCCGCGACGATCCCGACGACGACCTCGCCGCGGGCGAGGAACGGGCCGCCCCGGCGGGCCCGGTGGTGCGTCTCCTGGTGCGTTGTCATTGCGCATCGCCCCTCGTGCCCTGCTTCGGTGCGGGCACCTCCGTTCCAGGATCGCACCGGGGCCGTCAGGCCGCCAGGGCCGCGGGAACCTGGGCGTCAGCGCCCGGCGAGCACGTACCCGTCGAACCAGCGTCGCGTCTGGCGCCACACCTGCTCACGCACGGGTGCGGCCGACAGGGTCACGTCGTGCAGCGCGCCGTCGATCCGCACCAGCGTCACGAGCGAACCGACGTCGGGCACCCGCCGCGCGATGCCGATGACGTCCAGCACGGAGTCGGTGCTCCGCATGTCCTCGCTCCACCGCGTGGGCATCGAGCTCCGTGCGCTGAGCAGCACGAGCACGGGCACCTCGATGCCGAGGCCGCGAGCCACCTGATCCTGCCCACGGAAGATCGCGGCGAGCCAGGCCGGCGTCGGCGCCCACCCGGCGTCGGGGCGCCAGGCCACGTCGTAGTCCCACTCGCCGTCGAACCGCGCCGAGATGGACCGCGCGTACAGCCCGCGATCCAGGTTGACGAGCTGACTCCGGGGCACCAGCGCGGACTGCACCCGGATGCCGGGCTCCATGAGCTTGCGCACCGTCTCGCGCGGCTGGAACTCCAGCCAGGGCGAGTTCAGCACCAGGCCCGCGACCCGCTCCTGGTTGCGGGCCGTCCACAGGCTGACCGTCAGTCCGCCGGTGGAGTGCCCCATGAGCACGAGCTTGCGCTCGGGCTCGTCGGCCCGTCCGTGGCCCATGACGTCGAGCGCCGCCTCGATGTCCTCGTCGTACGTCGCCAGGCTGCGGATGTAGCCCGGGGTCTGGCCCTCCCGGATGCTGCGTCCGTAGCGCCGCAGGTCGAGGGCGTGGAACCGCACACCGAGCGACTCCCAGAAGTCCGCCAGGTGCACCTGGAAGAAGTAGTCGAGCCAGCCGTGCACGTACAGCACGTCGACGCCGGCGTCAGGCACCTCGGCCCGCGACGCCCCGTCGCCCGACGGCTCGGGCGAGCCGTCGGGGTGCGCCCGTCCGCCGCCCCGCAGCCCGAGCCGCCGGCCGAGCTCCGACAGCTCCTCCCAGAGGCGCGCCACCTGGGGGTTGTCGGCGCCCACATGGCGCGAGCGGCGCGACCCGGCGTCGCCGGCCCGGTCGGGCTCCGGCCGCATGCGGCGGACCAGGGTCGCCACCACCTCCGGCTCGTCCTCGTCGGGCGACAGCGGCAGCGTGCGGCGCTCGAAGCCCGGCAGCACGTCGGGCTCCCACGCCGGCTGCGTCGTCGTCCCGTCGTCGGGACCGGGGGAGAGGCTCGTCATCTGACTGACGGTAACCGCAGGTGCGCCCACTCCGCCGGGTAGTCGTCGAGCCAGTCCGCCAGCGACCGCGCGCCGCGCCCCGCCAGGTGCCCGACGTCGGGGCTGACCCGCGCCAGCACACCCGCCTCGATCGCCTGGCACTGGGTGATCCAGTCCTCGACCTCGGCACTGGTGGACCGCGAGAAGAAGGAGCGGGCCTGCTCGACGGTCTGGGGCACGTACCGGACGGGCCGCCCGATGGCCGCCGAGAGCGTCGCGGCGATCTCGGCGAAGCTCATCGCCTCGGGTCCGGTCAGGTGATACGTACGCCCGGCGTGCCGGCCGGGGTCCTCGTCGAGCAGCACGGCGGTCGCGACGTCGGCCACGTCCTCGTGCGAGACGGAGGCGACCCGGCCGTCCCCCGCGGGCGCGCGGAGCACGGTGCCGCCCGGCGCACCGTACGACTCGTCGTGGACGGCGAACGTCAGGGTGCGGTGGAACATCGAGGTCCGCAGCAGCGTCCAGCGCAGGTCCGTGCCGCGCAGGTACTCCTCGGTGAGCCAGTCGTCGCGCGCGGCGGACGAGACGGCGTCGGCCGCAGCACCCACCGACGACACGTAGACCACGTGCCGCACACCCGCCAGCACCGCGGCGTCGATGGCGGCGCGATGCTTGGCGAGCCGCCCGTGCCGTACCTGGCTCGGCACGAGGAACACGGCGTGCGCACCCTCGAACGCGCCGGTCAGAATCCTGGAGGCGGTCTCGGGGGCGGTCCCGGGCGAGAGGTCGGCCGGGAGTGCCACGACCTCCGCCTCCGGCAGCGGCGCGCCGTCGGGCAGGCGGGGTGTGACGCCCCGGCCCGTGACGAGCAGACGCTGCTGACCGCCCGCCGCGGCCACGCGGAAGGCCAGCCTGGATCCGAGGCGGCCGTCGGCCCCGGTGAGCACGACGAGCCGGTCGGGAGACGCGGGCGTCATCCCCTCACGGTAATCGGCCCCCGCCACGTCGGCCGGGTGAACCGGTCGCGGTCAGGCGTCCGACCGCACGCCGAGCTCCGCCCGCACGAAGGCGACGACGCCGTCCGCCGCCGCCTCGATCTCGGCCAGGCACTCCTCGAAGTCGTCGGGACCGCCGTACCAGGGGTCGGCGATGTCCAGCCGGTTCTCCGGCAGCCCCGCGACGGCCGGGTCGAACGACCGGTACATGCGGACCACCGCGCCGTCCCCCCGTTCCAGGTCGCGCAGCACGCGCGCGTGCCGGGTGGTCATGGCGAGCACCAGGTCTCGCGAGCCGACGTCGGCCCGGGACACCTGCCGGGCACGATGGCCGTCGCCCGTCGGGTAGCCGTGCTCGGCCAGGACGGCGCGGGCCCGCGGGTCGACCGGGTTGCCGTGCTCCTCGTCGCTCACGCCCGAGGAGTCGACCTCGACGGCGTCGCCCAGGCCGGCGGCCTCGAAGCGGTCGCGGAGCACGATCTCGGCCATGGGGGAGCGGCAGATGTTGCCCGTGCAGACGGTCATCACGCGGTAGGCGGTCACCCAGGGATTCTCCCTGACGCGGGCCGTGCCGGTCACGGCGCGCCGGGCCGGTGGCGCGGAGGCACGGGAAAGCCCGCGGGGCGACATCTGTCAGCCGTGCTGGACGAGGGCACGGCACCCGCGGGCTCCGGTGGTCGCGAGAGTTTCGCCACCATGTCCCGTTGCGCCTGACCGATCAGGAAAGCCCCGTGCTGAGCCCCCGGACCGGTGTCGGCGCGAAACGCTTGCGCGTCACGCGACTAGCGCGCGACCACCTCATGGGTCCGATGTGAAATCACTGCTCGGATCACCTCCCTTCTCATGTGCCCACGAACCTACGCCCCGCGCGGGCGCTCGCACAGGTTTTTTCCTCGCGGCGAAATCGGTAGCCCCGAGCACCGGCCCCGGCGACGACTTTCGGCCGGCCGAACCGTCTGCCCTGCATGACGACCCTCACCGTCGACGCCTTCACGACGTCGGCCGACGGCACCCGGATCGCGTACGACCTGACCGGCCCCGTGCCCGGTGCGGCGCCCGCGGTCGTGGTGGTCGACGGCGTGCTCGCGCACCGCCTGCCCGTCACGCGCGCGGTGGCGGCCGAGCTCGAGGACAGGGTCACCACACTGCGGTACGACCGGAGGGGCCGGGGCGCGAGCGGGGACACGCCCCCGTACAGCGTGGACCGGGAGGTCGACGACATCGCCGCCCTGCTGGAGGTCACGGGCCCGGCGGCGCTCGTGGGCATCGCGTCGGGTGGGTTCCTCGCGCTGCGCGCCGCCGCCGACCTGGGCGCTGGCGTCACCGCGGTGCTCTGCCACGAACCCCCGTACGACGTCGCGAGCGGTGCGGCGCCCGTCGACCCGCGGATGATCGCCGGTGTCGAGGCCTGCGTCGAGGCGGGGGACCGCGGCAGCGCCGTCGAGCTGTTCCTCGACGTCGTGGGCATGCCCTGTCATCTCGTACCGCGCATGCGGGCCTCGGCGTCGTGGGCGGACCTGGAGGCGATCGCACCGACCATCGCCTATGACGGCCGGGTGCTCGCCGGCATCGCGCTCGGCCGCCGGGCGTTGATGTGCCGCTGGCGCGAGATCGGCCAGCCGGTTCTCGTGGTGGACGGCGCCGCGAGCGCCGCCGCGGTGACCACGGCGGCGGACTCGCTCGCGGGTGTGCTGCCGGCGGCACACCGGGTGGCGCTGCCGGGGCACGGCGCCGACGTGCCTCCGACGGCGCTGGCGGAGGCGGTGTCGAGCCTGCTCAGAAGGGCCGGCGTGCCGTGACCAGGATGCGCGGGGCCTCGTCGACGAGCGCGTTGCCGGTGGCGAGGTGCATGTGCAGCGCGCGCAGCCCCGCCTCGTGCCGGGCGACGGCCGCCGGGGTGAGCTCGGCGAGCCCGGGCACCTGCCACGCCGCGGTGCGCAGGTACCAGAGCACGGACGACAGGTCGGTGAACGTGCGCGTGCCCGCGTACTCCTGGGCGTCGACGATCTCCAGGCCGGAGGCGACGAGCCCGTCGGAGACGACGTCGACGGTGACGGCGTCCGGGTCCCAGCCCAGCGGCACGCCGAGGGCCTTGTTGAGGGCGATGCCGTCGCGCGTGTCCACCTGCTCGGTGAGGAAGGTCCCGCCCGGCTCCAGCACCCGGCCCACCTCGGCGGGGTCGATGGTGCTGAACCGGCTGAGGACCGCGCTGTACTGACCGTCGAAGAACGGCAGCAGCACGTCCCCCGTCCAGGAGGGCTCGGCCCGGCGCACGTCCACGCCGAGCGGCTCCAGGCGGCGCCGGGCCGTGAGGAAGGCGGGCCCGGACTCCGTGGCGGCCGAGCCCTTGGGCAGCGGGCCCAGGCCCGCGAAGAAGTCCCCGCTGCCCGTGCCGATGTCCAGCACGGCGCCCCGGGAGCGGAGCACGAGGTCGCGGGCGAGGGCGGGGTAGTCCCAGCCGGGGGTGTCGACCGTGAGCCGGTCGCCGACGGGGGTCTCGTCGAGACCGCCGGTGAACAGCGCCGCGGGGTTCGACGGGGTCGCGGGAGCGTTGCGCGCCCATTCGATGTGATCCTCGAACGGCGCGTCCGGCGCCGGAGCTGGGGCGATCGAGACGTCAAGCATGGGGGAGATTGTGGCGCAAACTCGGAGCAACGGGCTAACACTGGTGCAATCACGACCGGAGGAGTCGATGTGATGGCGGAACCGTTGCCCGGAACAGGGCTCTCACCTGCGAAGAGACCGGATTCTCTCCGGGTGGTCGGCCTGATGTCCGGCACGTCGCACGACGCCGTCGACGCCGCAGCGTGCGAGCTACGCCTCGACGACGGCACGCTGGTGCTGACGCCGCTCGGCCATCTCTCCGTGCCATATCCTCCGGCGCTCCGGTCCGAGCTCGTCGCGACGCTGCCTCCGGCGCCGACCACGCTCGAGGCGGTGTGCCGGCTCGACACCGGGATCGGGCAGGCGTTCGCGGACGTCGCGGTGCGTGCCGTGGCCGAGCTGTGCGGCGGGCGGGCCGACCTGGTGGTCTCGCACGGGCAGACCGTCTTCCACTGGGTGCAGGACGCCGCCGTGCGCGGCACGCTGCAGATCGGCGAGGCGGCCTGGATCGCCGAGGCGACAGGGCTGCCCGTCGTCTCCGGCTTGCGCACCCGCGACGTCGCCGCCGGCGGACAGGGCGCACCGCTGGTCGGCCTGTTCGACGCGCTGTGGCTCGCGGGGCGGCCCGGCTCGGCCGTGGCGCTCAACCTCGGCGGGATCGCGAACGTGACGGTACGGACGCCGGGCGGGGGAGCGCTCGCCTTCGACACCGGTCCCGCGTGCGCCCTGCTCGACGCCGCCACGCGGCACGTCACCGGCGGCCGGCTCGCCTTCGACGCCGACGGCGCGCTCGCCGCCCGCGGCCGCGTGCTCCCCGAGCTGCTGGCACGCCTGCTCGACGAGCCGTACTACGCGCGGGCGGCCCCGAAGTCGACCGGCAAGGAGCTCTTCCACCTCGACTACCTGCTCGATCATCTGGGGCCGACGCCGCCGTCGGCCGAGGACCTGCTCGCCACCCTCGTGGCGCTGACCGCCCGCACGGTCGCGGACGCGATCCGGGACGGTGCCACCGAGGTCGTCGCGTCGGGCGGCGGCACGCGGAACCCCGTGCTCATGGCGGCGCTGCGGGAGGAGCTGCCCGGGGTGGCGGTCCGGACCTCGGACGAGCTGGGTGTGCCGAGCCAGGCCAAGGAGGCGCTGGCGTTCGCGGTGCTGGGCTGGCACACGTGGCACGGACTGGCGGGGGTGCTGCCGGGGGCGACGGGGGCGCGGCAGGCGAGCGTGCTGGGGTCGGTGACGCCGGGGGCCGGCGGAGGGTTTCCACCCGGTGCGAGCAGTGGGGTGAGGCGGCCGGGACGACTGGAGGTCGCGCGTGGTGGCTGACCGGCACCCCGTCCACCGGGAAGGGGACAGCCGGGGAGAAGTACCCATGACGTCTTTGAAAAGGGCCCCGGACATGACGAAGGCCCCGACTCAAAGAGTCGGGGCCTTCGTCACAACGTGCGCGAGGGGGGAGTTGAACCCCCACGCCCTTTCGGGCACACGGACCTGAACCGTGCGCGTCTGCCTATTCCGCCACTCGCGCGCTGCTGGATGAACGCTAGCACGTCCCGGACCCCACCTCCGAATCCAAATCCGGTGAAGTGGTTCACGTCCCGCCGCAGGTCTAGTAGCGTGCGGATCCGCCCACGCCTCTCCTCATCGCGCCACCTGAGGGAAGATCGGAGAAGATCCGCAGGACATCCACAGTATTGGAGTCTGCGGGCAGCTACCGGTCTATACGATCTAGGTAGTCTGCCCGGCGCAGACCCTGGAAGGAGGTGGCATGGGCGCCCTGGACCGCTTCGAGAAGAGCGTGGAGCGCATGATGAACAACGCGTTCGCCAAGGTGGGACGTGGCGAGGTGAAGCCAGTCGAACTGGCGAGCAGGCTGCGACGCGAGCTGGACGACCGTGCCGCGGTCGTCGGACGTGACCGTACCGTCGCGCCGAACGAGTTCACCATCGAGCTCGCCCCAGACGACTTCGCCCAGATCGAGGCGTGGGGTGCACAGACCCTTGCCGACGAGCTCGCGTCCAACATCACGGCGTACGCCGCGACGCAGCACTACGCGTTCGTCGGCCCCGTGAGCGTCACGTTCGACGAGCAGTACGAGCTGGTGCCCGGCCGCTTCACCGTGCGGTCGCGCAGCGTGCAGGGGAGCGTCGCCCCGGCGACGTCCGGCGCGCCGACCGGACGGCACCCCCTGATCGACATCGACGGTCAGCGGTACCTGCTGACCGGGCCCGTCACCGTCATCGGCCGCGACGCCGAGGCGGACATCGTGGTGGACGACCCGGGTGTCTCCCGGCGCCACCTGGAGATCCGCGTGACACCCGACGGTGTCGTCGCGACCGACATGGGCTCCACCAACGGTCTGTACGTGGAGGGCCACCAGGTCCCGGCCGCGACCCTGCTCGACGGCAACACGATGACCATCGGCCGTACCCGCATCATGTTCTGGACCGGCAGTGCCTCCGGTGCGGACAACGAGGACTGGTGACTGACCCGACATGAGCGAGCTGACGTTCACCCTGCTCCGGCTGGGCTACCTGGTGCTGCTGTGGGTGTTCGTGCTCTCGGCCGTAGCCGTGCTGCGGCGCGACCTGGCCGGGCCACGTACCGCGAGCAGCAGGCGGCGCCGGCCCGAGCTCGCGGGCCCGGCCCCGTCGCCGGCCCCGGGTGGCGGGGCGCCCCGGGCCCCGCAGCGGGGTGGCCCGTCCCGGCTCGTCGTGGTGGCCGGCCCGCTCACGGGTACCACCATCCCGCTCACCTCGTCCGGCGTGCTGATCGGCCGGGCACCCAGCTGCACCCTCGTGCTGGACGACGACTACTCGTCGTCCCGTCACGCACGGATCTTCCCCCAGGGCGGACAGTGGTTCGTGGAGGACCTCGGCTCCACGAACGGCACCTACATCGGCGAGGAGCGGGTCCAGGGCATCGTCCCGCTCGCCCCGGGTGTGGGCGTACAGATCGGACAGTCCGTCGTCGAGCTCCAGGGATGACCACCACGTGACCGTGACCTTGCGGTATGCCGCGCGTTCCGACGTCGGCCTCGTCCGCTCCAACAACCAGGACTCCGCGTACGCGGGGCCCAACCTCCTCGTCGTGGCCGACGGCATGGGCGGGCACGCGGGCGGCGACGTCGCATCCGCGCTGACCATCGCGGCCCTCGTGGGCCTCGACCGGCCCGACCACAGCTCTGACCAGTCGATGTCCGAGCTGGAACGGACCATCGACCGCGCCCGGCAGGACCTCGTCGACGCCACCACGGCCGACCCGGACCTGGCCGGGATGGGCACCACCGTCACCGCGCTGCTGAAGTCCGGCAACACGCTCGCCATGGCCCACCTGGGCGACTCGCGCGCGTACCTGCTGCGGGACGGCGTCCTGGCGCAGGTCACGGTGGACCACACCTTCGTGCAGCACCTGGTCGACACCGGCCGCATCACGCCCGACGAGGCGGAGACCCACCCGCAGCGCAACGTCGTCATGCGCGTGCTGGGCGACTTCGACCTGGACCTCACGCCCGACCTGTCGATCCGTGAGGCCGTGCCCGGCGACCGCTGGATGCTCTGCTCCGACGGCCTGTCCGGGTTCGTGCCGGAGCACGAGATCGCCGAGGTCCTCGCCTCGGTCGCGTCCCCGCAGGACGCCGTCGAGCGGCTCGTCTCGATGTCCATGCGCGCGGGCAGCACCGACAACATCACCGTCGTCGTGGCGGACGTCCTCGACGAGGCCGCCGCAGCCGGCACCACCGCGACCGTCGTTCCCGAGATCGTCGGCTCGGCCGCGCTCGCCGGCGTGACCGCGGCCGGCGGCGACCAGCAGGCACCCACCAGCCTGCCCGGCCCTGGTCCCGGTTCCGGGATCGACGGCGACACCGTGACCGGGTTCGTCCGGGCGCCCGCGCCCGGGGGCGAGCAGGCTGCCGCGGCCCCCGCCGCCGTGAGCGTGCTGTCCGGGGCGGTGGCGCAGGACGGGCTCGCCGACACCCTCGAGCACGCCGTGATCGCGAGCGGCTCCGAGGAGGAGCAGTACCAGCCCGACATCCAGCCGGACGACGAGACGGACGACGAGACCGACGAGGAGTCCGCCACTCCGAAGAAGCGCGCCTGGCTGACCGTGGTCGGTGCGCTGCTGCTCGTCGTCGGGCTCGGCGTGGCCGGCTGGGCCGGTTACCGCTGGACCCAGACCCAGTACTACGTGGGCGAGTCGGACGGCCAGGTCGCGGTGTTCCGCGGCATCCCCGCCACGGCGGGACCCCTGAGCTTCTCGACGCCCGTCGAGCTCACCGGCACCCGGGTCGACGAGCTGCCCGACTTCGTCGCCGACCGGGTGCACGAGACCATCCGGGCCACCTCGCTGGAGGACGCCCGCGGGCGGGCGGACCGCCTCATCGCGGACGCCGCCGCGGAGACCGACCCCTCGCCGTCGCCCACGCCGTCGTCGACCCCGACACCGTCGTCCACGCCGACCCCGAGCGACGAACCGCGCAACGACACGTCGTCCCAGCCGGAGAGCACGGCTGAGAACACTGCTGAGAACACCGCGGACGACGCCGGCCAGGAGAAGAACGGATGACGGCGCTCCGGCCCGAGGAGGGTGCCCCAGCGCGCATCGCCGAGGCGATCCTGCTCGTCGTCGCGCTGGCGCTCGGCATGGGCGGCATGTGGATGGTCGGTTACTCGCTCGAGGACGGCCTGCCCGAGGGGTTCTGGACCTACACGATCGTGCTGGCCGCACTCGCCTTCACCGCGCACATCGTGCTGCGGCTGCGCGCGCCCTACGCCGATCAGGTGATCCTGCCCGCCGTGGTGCTGCTGAACAGCATCAGCATGGCGACCATCCTGCGTCAGGACCTCGTCGACATCGACGGCGCGAACGCGTCGCGCCACCTCATGTGGACCGCGCTCGGCATCGTGGTCGCCTGCGTCACCCTGTTCGTCATCCGCGACCACCGCAGTCTGCGCCGCCTGACCTACACGGCGATGATCGTCGGCATCGTGCTGGTGATCCTGCCGCTGATCCCCGGCCTCGGCCGAGAGGTCAACGGCGCGCGCATCTGGATCTACATCGGCAGCTTCTCGCTGCAGCCGGCCGAGTTCGCCAAGATCGCGTTCGCCGTGTTCTTCGCGGGCTACCTGGTCGCCAACCGCGACACCCTCGCCCTGGCCGGCAAGAAGTTCCTGGGCCTGCAGCTGCCGCGCCTGCGCGACCTGGGTCCGATCCTCATCGTCTGGGCCGTGTCGCTGGCCGTCCTCATCGGCGAGAAGGACCTGGGAACGTCGCTGCTGTTCTTCGGCCTGTTCGTCGGCATGCTCTACCTCGCCACCGACCGCGTGGGCTGGATCGCCATCGGCCTGCTCATGTTCGCGGTCGGCGCCGTGGTGGCCTGGTCGATCTTCAGCCACGTGCAGCTCCGCGTGAACATCTGGCTGGACGCGCTCAACCCCGAGCTGTCGGACGGTCCGTCCTACCAGCTCGTGCAGGGCCTGTTCGCGATGGCGTACGGCGGCATGTTCGGCGCCGGCTGGGGCGAGGGGTACCCGCAGTACGTGCCGTTCGCGTTCTCCGACTTCATCTACGCCGCCCTCGGCGAGGAGCTCGGCCTCACCGGCCTGCTCGCGATCCTGCTGGTCTACCTGGTGATCGTGCAGCGCGGCCTGCGCCACGCGGTCGGCGTGCGCGACGGCTTCGGCAAGCTGCTCGCCGGCGGGCTCGCGTTCGTGATGGCGCTGCAGCTCTTCGTCGTGGTGGGCGGCATCACCCGCATCATCCCGCTCACCGGCCTGACCCTGCCGTTCATGGCGCAGGGCGGATCGTCACTGCTCGCGAACTGGATCGTCATCGCCCTCATGCTCCGTATCTCCGACGCCGCACGGCGCCCGTCGGCGCTGCCCACCCGCGGTGCCCTCGCCGACCCGGCGCCCGCCGTCGTCGGCGGCGGTGCCATCGAGGTCGGGGGCGGCAGGCCGGTGCAGGCCGAGACCGAGGCGGGCGCCGGACACGGCGGCACGCCCGACGACGCGACCCAGATCGTCCGGGGGGTGGACCGGTGAACGCCACCCTCCGCCGGCTGTCGGGCGTCGTGATGGTCATGTTCCTGGCCCTCATGGTGTCGACCACCTGGATCCAGTTCGTGTCCGCGGAGTCGCTCAACAGCGACGGGCGCAACGTGCGCGGCATCTACAGCGCGCTCGCGCGGGACCGCGGGCCCATCGTCGTGAGCGACGGCAAGGCGATCGTCACGTCCGTGCCCGTCGACGACAACTACAAGTACCAGCGCACCTACTCGGAGGGCGACGGAGGCGCCGCCGCCGTGTACGCACCGGTGACCGGCTACTTCTCGGTCAACGGCACCGTCACCGGGATGGAGCGCTACGCCAACAGCTACCTCGCGGGCGAGGACGACTCCCTGTGGCTCGACCGCCTGCAGAACCTGATCACGGGCGAGGAGGCGCAGGGTTCCTCCGTCGAGCTGACGATCGACCCCGAGGTGCAGAAGGCGGCCTGGGACGCCCTCGGTGACCGCAACGGGGCCGCCGTCGCGCTCGACCCCAAGACCGGGGCGATCCTGGCGATGGTCTCCAAGCCGTCCTACGACCCCAACACGCTCGCGGTGCACGACGCGGGCGAGGCCACAGCGGCCTCGGAGGCGCTGATCAACGACAAGCCGGTGATCGGCAGCGTCGACGGCGAGGAGCGCCGCAGCGTCTACGGGCCGACCATCAACCGCACCATCAACGCCACGTTCCCGCCGGGGTCCACATTCAAGCTGCTGACCTCCGCCGCGGCGATCGAGTACGACGGCGTGACCCCGGACACCTCGATCCCGGCCCCCGACAGCTACACGCTCCCGGGGACGTCGACGCCGGTGCAGAACTTCGGCGGCGAGAGCTGCTCGAGCACCGGCGAGATGACGCTCAAGGCGGCCCTGGCCATGTCCTGCAACACCGCCTTCCTCGACCTGGCGAACCAGGTCGGCAAGGACGGGATGCAGCAGATGTTCCAGGACTTCGGCTTCACCGAGTCCCTGGAGATCCCGATGACGACGTCGGTCGGTGCCTACCCGGGCCTGATCGGCGGCGAGAACGACGACGACTCCGACGCGCGCATCGCGCTGTCCGGCATGGGGCAGGGCAGCGTGCGCATGACGCCGCTCCAGGTGGCCATGATCTCCGCGGCCATCGCGAACGACGGCGACCTCATGGAGCCCTACCTGATCCAGAGCGTCCGGGACAGCGACCTCGAGCTGGTCAGCCAGACGAAGCCGAGCCGCTACAAGAGCCCGTTCTCGTCGTCCACGGCCGAGGCACTCACCGACATGATGCTCGAGGTCGTCAACGGCGACACCGGCACCGGATCCGGCGCCCAGATCCCGGGCGTCCAGGTGGCCGGCAAGACCGGTACCGCCGAGGACGACCCGCGGTCGCCCACGCTGTGGTTCACCTCGTTCGCACCGGCCGACGACCCGCAGGTCGCGGTCGCCGTGGTCCTCGAGAACGAGGGCCAGTCCACGAACGAGACGACCGGTGGCGCGCTCGCCAGCCCGATCGCCGCGCAGATCATGCAGGCGGCGATCCAGCAATGAGACCGGTCGAGGGCCTGACGCTCGGCGGGCGCTACACGCTGGTGCGGCGCATCGCCATGGGCGGCATGGGCGAGGTCTGGGTCGCGCGCGACGAGAAGCTCGCGCGCGAGATCGCCGTGAAGGTGCTCCGCGAGGAGTACACGGGCAACGAGGACTTCCTCCGTCGCCTGCGCACGGAGGCCCGGAACTCGTCGGCCCTCGTCCACCCCAACATCGCGCAGATGTTCGACTACGGCGAGGAGCGCGGCGCCGGGTACCTGGTCATGGAGCTGGTCCTGGGCGAGCCTCTCGCCGACCTGCTCGAACGGGAGCCGGTGCTCCAGCCCGCCCGGCTGCTGCCGATCCTCGCCCAGACGGCCCGGGGCCTGCACGCCGCTCACCTCGCCGGCGTGGTGCACCGCGACGTGAAGCCGGGCAACATCCTGCTGGAGCACTCCGGCACCGTGAAGATCACGGACTTCGGCGTCTCGGTCGCGCAGAACCAGGTGCCCATGACGGCCACGGGCATGGTCATGGGCACCGCCCAGTACCTGTCGCCCGAGCAGGCGGTCGGGCAGTCGGCGACGGGTGCCTCCGACATCTACGCCCTCGGCGTGGTGGCCTACGAGGCCACGGCCGGACGCCGCCCCTTCACCGGCCGGACGCCGGTCGACATCGCGATCGCGCACGTCAACGCCCCGGTCCCGCTGCTGCCGACGTCGGTGCACCCCGGCCTGGCGGAGACGATCACCAAGATGCTGGAGAAGGACCCGGCACAGCGCATCTCGTCGGCCGACCAGCTCGCCCGCCACCTCGACATGCTTGCCGCAGAGATCGCGGAGGACCCGTTCGGCAGCTCGCGCTACGCCCGCCGGTCGCGCCGTGACGGTCAGCCCTCCGCCCAGCGCGCGGGCAACGGCCGCGCTGGTGCCCCGCAGCCCGGACCGTCGCACGCCCGGCGGCAGAGCCCGTTCGGCGCCGGACGGCACACCACGGTGGCCAACGCGCAGTCCGCGCCTCCCGCACCCCAACAGGGCACTCCGGCCGGCACCTACGGACCCGGTGCACCGGCAGCCGGTCCCGGCACCCCGGCGGGCGGCTACGGATCGGGGCAGCACGGATCCGGGGCCTACGGCACCGACTCCGCCGGATACGGCACGACCTCCGGCGCGTACGGGACGGATGCCTACGGGCGGCCGTACTCGCCGCCGCCCGGGACACCCGCGGGCAGCCCGGTCTCCGGACCGTTCGGCACGAACTCGGCCGGCTACGGCACCGACTCCGCGGGGTTCGGCACGGACTCCGCCGGGTACGGGTCGGACTCCGCGGGCTACGGCACGACGTCGGGCGCGTACGGGTCCGACGCCTACGGGCAGCCGCACGGCTCGGGGTACGCACCGCCGCCGTCGGCGGGCGGGGCCGGCAACGGCGCGCGGTCCTATCCGTCACGCCGCGACCTGCACTCGACACGCCAGGACGGACGGCGGGTCCCCCAGCAGGGGCGTTCGGGAGGGCACCCTGGGAAAGGGCGAAATCTGTCGTCCGACATCCAACGGTGGGTGGGCGGGCTCGAGGACCGGTTCGGGGTCCGCGTGTCCTGGCCGCTCGTCGCACTGGTCGCTCTGCTGCTCGTGGTCCTCATCATCACGCTGGTCACCGGGGGTGGCGACGACAGCGCTCTTCAGGAGCCGTGGGGTTCCTCCGAAATCAATGCCGAAACACTGAATTCCCCGGCAGCGGCCGCACTCGCCGCTTCTGGGATGATGCTCCTCAACGAGCCGTATGCCCCGGGGCAGACGGCCATGACATCAAAGGACGTATGAGTGGTGGACAACACGCCCCGCGTACTCGCCGGCCGCTACGAGGTCGGTGAGCTGGTCGGCCGCGGCGGTATGGCCGAGGTTCACATCGGCCACGACACCCGCCTCGGCCGCACGGTGGCGATCAAGGTGCTGCGCTCCGACCTCGCTCGTGACCCGTCCTTCCTGACCCGGTTCCGGCGCGAGGCGCAGTCCGCGGCCGCCCTGAACCACCCCGCGGTGGTCGCCGTGTACGACACGGGGGAGGACATCCACCAGAACGCCGCGGGCGAAGACGTGCACGTGCCCTTCATCGTGATGGAGTACGTGGAGGGTCACACCGTCCGCGACATCCTGACCGACGGCGCCGCGGTGCCGATCGAGGAGGCCGTCGAGATCACCGTCGGCGTGCTCAGCGCGCTGGAGTACTCGCACCACGCCGGCATCGTGCACCGCGACATCAAGCCCGCGAACGTGATGATCACGCCCACCGGCGCGGTCAAGGTGATGGACTTCGGCATCGCCCGCGCCATGGCCGACTCCGCTGCAACGATGACGCAGACGCACGCCGTCATCGGTACCGCCCAGTACCTGTCCCCGGAGCAGGCGCGCGGCGAGCAGGTGGACACCCGGTCCGACCTGTACTCCACCGGCTGCATGCTGTTCGAGCTGCTCACGGGCCGTCCGCCGTTCCAGGGCGACTCCCCGGTCGCCGTCGCCTACCAGCACGTGGGGCAGGAGCCGCAGCGGCCGTCCGAGGTGGCCACCGACGTGCCCGAGGTGCTGGACCGCATCACCCTCAAGGCCCTGACCAAGGACCGCGACCAGCGCTACAGCACGGCCGCCGAGTTCCGGCGCGACCTGGAGGCCGCGATGCGCGGCGGCCAGGTCACCGCGCCCATGGTCGGTGCCGGCGCCATGATGGGTGCCACCCAGGTGGCAGGCCCGCCCGCGTACGGCGCCACGCAGGTCATGACGCCGGGGCAGGGCAACTGGGGGCCGGCCACCGCGCAGCAGAGCCCCATCACGCCCGGCGGCGGCTACCCCGGGCCGACCCGCGCCAACCAGGAGCCGGAGAAGAAGAGCCGCGCTCTCATGTGGTGGCTGCTCGGCATCGCCCTGGCCGCGGTCGCGGCGATCGTGATCGCCATGATCGTGAACGGCGGCGGCAACGACGAGCCGACGACGACGCCCGTGCCCACCATTGCGGAGGGCATCTCCGCCGAGGAGGCGCGGGCGCAGATCGAGGCCGCCGGCCTGACGTTCGAGCAGGCCATCGACAAGGAGTCCGAGCTCAAGGAGGGTCAGACGACCGGGACGACCGACCCGGCCGCCGGCACGGAGGTGGAGCCGAGCTCGACCGTGACGGTGTACGTGGCCGGTGCGCCGGGCCAGGTCACCATCCCCGACCTGAGCGGCCAGAGCGAGGAGTCCGCGCGGGCCACGCTCGAGGGGCTCAACCTCACCGTGGGCGAGAGCCAGACGGAGAACAGCCCGACCGTGCAACAGGGCATGGTCACCAAGACCGAGCCCGGGAGCGGTCAGATCGTCCAGGAGGGCTCGGACGTCAGCCTCTACCTCGCGACCGGCAACACCACGCTCCCGAACGTCGCAGGACAGACGCGTGAAGCGGCCGAGGCGCAGCTCGCCAACCTCGGGCTCGGCACCATCCAGTGGGACACGGAGGAGAGCGACGAGGTCGCGGAGGGCTCGGTCGTCCGCACCGACCCCGAGCCCGGCGACGTTCCGCTGGGTCAGTCGGTCACCGTGTACGTCGCGACGGCGCCGGCCCCGCAGGAGGCCACCGTTCCCGTCGATCTCGTAGGCAAGTCGCTGGAGGATGCTCAGCTGGCCTGCACGGGTGTGCAGATCACCTGTGATCAGGTCGCCGAGGAGCCTTCCGCAATCTTCCCTGAGCCTGGCACGGTCATCCGATCGGATCCGGCGCCTGGGTCCACCGTCAATGTGGGCGACTACGTCAACCTCGTCGTCTCGTCCGGTCCGCCGGAGGACGGTGGCGAGGGAGAAGGCGGCGGGGACGGCGAGGAGATCCTGCCCTAGGTTGGGGCTTGACCGGCAGTCAATCCACTGAATACTTTCAGCAGCCCGAACTCGCTCGTCACGGCGCAGATCATGCAGTTTTCATCCTAGACATAGCGGTCTTAAGGGATAAAAATGGCACAGCCTGGCGATGGCTTTGCGCCGTCGCCGCCACGCCGAGATGAGGAGTAGTCGCATGATGGCCCGAAAGCATGCATGGACCACAGTGCTCGCCCTTGCGCTCACCCTGACTGGAGGTGTGACCGCAGCAGCCGCACCCGCGGACACACCTGACGTCACGATCATGTCACCGAGCTCTGGATGGGTCGATGGCAATGGAGGCACTGCGAACCAATGGGCCAACGAGGGGGTTCTGGGGCAGAACTACCACCGCAATTCGGGTGCCACCGGACTGTGGCAGGCCTTCCTCTACACGCAGGGCTATCTGGTCTCACTTTCCGACATCGACTGCCAGTTCGGGCCGAACACAGCGACCGCCACGGCGAACTTTCAGGCGGCCAACGGTCTCTCGGATGATGGAGTTGTTGGAGCCGCCACCTTCGGCCGAGCCGATGACTACCTGACCTTCGAAAGTACCGAAGGCGGGGGAACCTCCAAGTACTACCACGCAGGTTCGGGAGCCAGGAAGCTGTACTTCCCGGCGTCCGTCAGCGGATCAACGTGGCGTTTCGGCTTCAAGCAGCAGACGGGCAAGTACGGCGTTGCGTACCCGTCCTGGTACGGCTCAATCCCGACTGACTGCTAGTGATCTGAACGGAATGGCGTCGCAGGTCACGAGGTGACCAGCGGCGCCATTCCTTGTGCCCGCTCGACCGCACCCGCCAGGCCGCACATCTCCAGCCAGTTCGCGAGCAGCCGGTGACCACCCTCCGTGAGCACCGACTCCGGGTGGAACTGCACGCCGTGCAGCGGCAGCTCGCGGTGCTGCAACCCCATCACCACGCCCGACGCCGTCGCGCACGTCACCGTGAGCTCGGCCGGAACGCTCTCGGGCGTCACGGCCAGCGAGTGGTACCGCGTGGCGGTGAACGGCGTCGGCAGCCCGGCGAGCACGCCCTGGCCCTGGTGCTCGACGAGGCTGGTCTTGCCGTGCATGAGCTCCGGCGCATGGGTGACCGTGCCGCCGTACACCTCGGCGAGCGCCTGATGACCCAGGCAGACGCCGAGCATCGGGGTGCGCGACCGCGCGCAGGCCCGGATCACGTCCTCGGAGGCTCCGGCCTCCGCGGGGGTCCCCGGGCCGGGTGACACGAGCACGCCGTCGTAGGGTGCGGGGGAGCCGTCGCCGTCGTCGTACCAGTAGCGGCCGTCGGCGTCAGGGGCGGGCACGGCGTCGTTCCGGACCACCACGGTCCGGGCGCCGATCTGGTCGAGGTAGCCGACGATCGTGTAGACGAACGAGTCGTAGTTGTCGACGACGAGGATGCGCGTCATGCGGGCATGCTACGCGCCGACGGTCGTGTCGTTGAACGGCATGTACTCGCTGAGCCACGGGAAGAACTCCGTGAAGCACACCGCGACCACGCCGAACACCAGCACGAGGCACACCAGGAACTTGAACCATCCCGGGCCCGGGATGGCCCGCCACAGCAGCCCGTACATCAGCTCACCAGCTCCTTCGGCATGCCCTCGCCCACCGGGGCCCAGTAGTCGAGCTCGCCGTGCACGATGTACCGCTCGGTCGCGGAGAACATCGGGTGGCACGACGTGAGTGTGATGAACCGCTTGGTCAGCTCGGGCATCGGCTGGTCGGCCGTCACGCCGGGCACCGGGGCGATCACCTCGACGTTCTGCGGGTAGACGATCTTCGACTCGGTGACCTTGTAGACGTACCAGGTCTTCTCGGTGCGGACCACGACGGCGTCACCGGTCTTGAGGTCCGCGATCTTGTTGAACGGCTTGCCGTACGTGGTGCGGTGCGCGGCAACGGCGAAGTTGCCGAGGTCGCCCGGCATGGCCGTGCCGACGTAGTGCCCGATGCCGATGGTGTCGAGCACCGTCGCCTTCTCGGTGCCCTCTGCGACGGGCTTGACGTAGTCGTCGCCGAACCGCGGGATGTACATCTGCGCGAAGAGCGTGCCCTCGGCGGGCGGCTCCTTCATGACCGGGGGCGCGTCGCGCCGCTCGGTGACAGTTGCCGGCCCGGACGGGGCACTCTCCCAGTCCATCTGGGCGATGATCTCGTTCTGCGCCCGCGCGCCTTCGACATCGGTCCACCAGAGCTGCCAGACCACGAACAGTCCGAGCACCAGGCCGGCCGTCACGAGGAGCTCACCCAGCACACCGATCAGCCAGGCCACCGGCCGCATCTGGCCGGACGAGCCCTGGGGACGGCGCGCGTTGCGCGGACCCATCCCGGACGGGCCTCTCTGGTACGCGATCGGGAACACCTCCTGGGGCAGGGGTACGTTGTGACCGGCCTGCGCGTGGGTCATCCAAAGACCTCCGTACCCTCGGGAACCGTCGCATACTGCAGACCGCCGCCGTCGTACGCGGGGAGGTCCAGGTGATCGCTGTGCCGCACGTCCCAGCCCAGGTGCACCCACTGGACGTACTCCAGGTACGTCTGCACACCCTCGGACCGGTCGAGCGACGCCTCCATCTTCTCCGGGTCGCCGACGGCCGTCACCTCGTAGGGGGGTGAAAAGACCTTGCCGTGCAGCAGCAGGATGTTGCCCGAGCACCGGAACGCGGACGTCGACGTCACGCGCTCGCCCTGCAGGGTCATGGCCTCGGCGCCGCCGCTCCACAGCGCGTTGATCACGTGCTGGAGGTCCTGCTGGTGCACCACCAGGTCGTCGGGCTGCGGCTCCACGCCGCCGGGGCCCGCGCCCACCGCGGTCGACGGCGCGTCGTCGAGCGTGACCGTCAGACCCGGACCGCTCACCGGCTCCGACCCGGACACGACGCCCTCGCGCCGCACCAGCCCGGCGGGCGGCGTCGGCACCGTGGCTCCCGTCCGCGCGGTGAGCGCCTCGATCTCGCGGTCCAGCGCGCCAGACCGGTCGGTGAGCTCGGCGACGCGCGCCGTCTCGGCGTCCACCAGCTGTGCGAGGTCCTGTGGATCGCGGGTGTCCGCACCGCCGCCGTCGGCGAGCCGGGCACTTGCGCTGAACATGAGGCCGGCCAGTACGGCAACCCCGCCCACGCTGAGCCACGACCGCCAGCCCGCGCCGGCGGAGGCACGAAGGAAACCCCCCGCGGCCCGCGCTGACGGCGCGGGCGTCGGCTCAGCTCCGGTCACGCGCCCCTCCTGCAACGATCGTCAAACCCGCGGACACGTCTGGTCACGCTCAAGGCCTGTGGACCACTACGCTAGTCCACGAGAAAGCAGACGTCGGCCCGGCACACCCGGCGGGGCCATCACCCAGGACAGGAGCGCGTCTCGTGCCCGAGTCGAAGTCCCGCAACAAGAAGAAGGCCGCACCCAAGGCGGAGAAGTCCGAGGCCAAGGTCGCGCTGCCCGGTGAGGCCGTCAACCCGCGCTGGCTGGCCCCGGTCATGCTCGGCCTCATGATCCTCGGCCTGGCCTGGATCGTGACGTTCTACCTGACGAGCGCGGACCTCCGGCTGCCGATCCCGCAGATCGGGCAGTGGAACCTGGCGGTGGGCTTCGGCCTGATCATCGTCGGTTTCGGGCTCACGACCCGCTGGAAGTAGCGGCTCCGCGGCCGCGTCGAGGCGGCCGCGGAGCTGTATCCCCATTTATCCACAGCTGTGGGTAAAGCTGGGGAAAAGAGGACGGCGCTAGATCCCCAGCACGCCCAGTGAGGCGTAACGCCACGTCGCCAGCCCCGCCAGGAGCGCGAGCCCGCCCACCGCGACCAGCCATGCGACGGCGGCGCGACGCTCCTTCGGCGCGTACGCGTACGCCGTCGCGACGAGCGCTCCGGTGACGAGGCCACCCAGGTGCGCCTGCCACGAGATGTTCGGCACGAAGAAGCCGATCGCCCCGTTGATCGCCAGCAGCACGAGCACCTGACCCAGGCTGCGGCCCAGCCGGCGCAGCACCGGGAGCATCGCCCCGAACAGGCCGAACACCATGCCGGACGCACCCACGACGGGCGTCACCCACGCGCTGGACCCGAACGGATCACCGGCCAGGAGCAGCACGCCGACCGACCCACCGATGGCGGACAGCAGGCACAGCACCGTGAAGCGCAGCCGGCCGAGCAGCGGCTCGAGGAACTGACCGGTTATCCACAGGGCGTACATGTTGAACAGGATGTGCAGCGGCGACGTCGAGTGCAGGAACGAGGCCGTCAGGAAGCGGTACGGCTCGACGGCGCCACCCCACGGCCAGAACCACAGCAGGTGCGTCCACTCGCCGCCCGTCACGAGCTGCAGCAGCCAGCTCGCCACGCAGAGCCCGATGATGGTGAACGTCACGACCGGACGACCGCCCGCACCCGAGGTGGTCGCGGCACCACCGAACATCGTCCGCACACGAGGCGCGGTACGCCGCGACTCGCGGACGCAGTCGACGCACTGCACGCCGACGGCCGCCGGCCGCTGGCACTCCGGGCAGGCGGGCCGGCCGCAGCGCTGGCAGCGCACGTAGGCGACGCGGTCAGGATGGCGCGGGCAGACGGGAGCCGCGGCCTCGGCCGGCTCCTCGGCGGCCGGGTCGTTCATCGCGATACGTCCTCAGTCCCCTCGGTCCTCAGGTGGTCAGGTGCCCCGGGCCGTGCTGGTCCGGCGGAGCCGCGTGGGCTCCGCCGTCCACCCCCGTCGCTCAGGGCTCGATGGTGACCGACGTGATCGTGATGTCCTCGACGGGGCGGTCGCCAGGACGCGTCCGCGTCTTGCCGATCGTGTCGACGACCTCGCGCGACGCGTCGTCGGCCACCTTGCCGAAGATGGTGTGCTTGCCGTTCAGCCACGGCGTCTCGGCCGTGGTGAGGAAGAACTGCGAGCCGTTGGTGCCCTCGATCTCGCCGGTGACCGGGTTGCGGCGCTTGCCGGCGTTGGCCATCGCAAGGAGGTACTTCTCGGTGAACTGGAGCTCCGGGTGGATCTCGTCGTTGAACGTGTACCCAGGTCCGCCGGTTCCCGTCCCGAGCGGGCAGCCGCCCTGGATCATGAAGTCGTCGATGACGCGGTGGAAGATGAGGCCGTCGTAGAACGGGTCCTTGCGCTCCTCACCCGTCCGCGGGTCCGTCCAGGCCTTCTCGCCCGTCGCGAGGCCGACGAAGTTCTCGACGGTCTTGGGCGCGTGGTTCGGGAAGAGCTCGATGCGGATGTCACCGGAGGTGGTGTGCAGGATTGCGAACATGTATCAATCCTCCCACGGAGCGGCCCGCTGGTGCTGCATCCACGGCGCTCGCCCTCGCAAGGAGGCCGTGACGATGGCAGAGTGGCACCTTGAGGAGTATTTGAACAGTTCGGGGGAAGCTTCATGACCCGCAAGAAGGTGACCGACTACGTGGACACGAACAAGATCGACACCGAGAAGGTCAAGGAGAAGGCCGCGGAAGCCACCGCCCTGCTCTCCGACGTCAGCTCCAAGGCCGCCGTCCAGGCCGGCTCGTTCGCGGCACAGGCCAAGGACCGCGCCGTGCACGCCAAGGACTGGGCGCAGCCGCGGGTGAACGACTTCATCGCCTGGTTGACCCCGCGCGCCGAGAAGGCGTGGCAGGACAGCGTCCAGGCAGCCGCACCCCAGGTCGAGAAGGCCGCGAGCAAGGCGGCGCCGCTCATCGACTCGGCGCACGACAAGCTCGTGGACGACCTGCTGCCCAAGATGGTCGCCTCGTTCAACGCCGCGGCGTCCAGTGCCGCCGCGGCGCAGGGCAAGGCGTCGCTGGCCGAGACCGTGACCGAGGCGGCGGACAAGGCCGGGAGGAAGGGCTCGCGGAAGGGCTGGGTGATCGCGCTGGTCGCCGGTGGGGCAGCCGTCGCGGGGTACGTGTTCTGGAAGCGTGCTCAGCCGCAGACCGACCCGTGGGCCGAGCCGTGGGAGCAGGCGGCGGGAGCCGACTACTCCGACAGCACACGGACCTCCTCCGGGATCGGCGCGGCGGCGGGCTCCGCCGTCGCGAAGGGCCGGGAGGCCGGGGCCAAGGCGGCGCAGACGGCCAAGGACCTGGGGGCGCGTGCCTACTCGGCGGCGAGCCCTGCGTTCGAGGCCGCCAAGGAGAAGGCCGGGCCCGTGCTGGAGAAGGCGGCACCGGTGCTCGACGCGGCCAAGGAGAAGGCGGCACCCGTGGTCGACGCCGCCAAGGCGACCGCGCAGAAGGCGGGTGCCGCAGTGGCCGACGCCACGCAGAAGAGCGGCCGGCACGGCAGCGACACCGCCGCGGCTCCGCCGGAGACCACACCCGAGCCGACCGAGCCCGGGCTGCCCGCCGAGCCGGGCGCTCCCACGGAGCAGCCGCTCGTGGACGAGGTCCCTCCGGTCGAGACGCCGGCCGAGTCGGGGAACAGCAAGAAGGAGAGCTGACCCTCCTCGGGGGGACAGAGCAGGGCGCCTGCCCGGCCACGCATCTCGTGCGTGGCCGGGCAGGCGCCCTTGTGTCGCGCGGGGCGAGCTCCGCCCCAGGGATCACCCGCCGATGGGGGTGGCTGCCCCGGCGAAGGGGTCGAGCTGGATGAACGCTTCGGTCGGGTCGCCGTCGTGGACGAGCGACTCCTGGTTGACGACGTCGTCGAACGCGAAGGCGTAGGCCTTGCCGTCCGCCATCTGCTCGTGGATGTGCTTGGCGTAGTAGTTGGTCACCGAGTCCTGGTAGAAGCCGGCCGGATCCTGGGTGGGTTGCGTCGTGCTGTCGAGCAGCGAGGACCGGTTGAAGCCGGCGCACAGGGTGCGGGCGATGGCACCGATGTCGTCGTTCGGTGCCGCGAGGTCCCCGGCGCAGCCGAAGATTGACTCACCGGAGGGCTTCGGGAACGTGGTGATCACCGCGCCCGACGTGTCCGTGAAGGTCATCGTGTCGCCCGACACCGTGCCGAGGAACTTCTTCTCCGGCTGGTCGCCGTAGGGCACCACCGTCAGGGTCTCGCCCGAGTACTTGCTCCAGACACGGTCGACGTAGTCCGACAGGACGTTCGCGTCGATCTGGCCCGTGCCGACTCCGTGCCCGGGGGAGAGGACACGCAGGACCGAGCCGTCAGGTCCGGTCTGGGCGAGCCCGTCCCAGCCCTCCTGCTGGGAGAGCGCCGAGACGACGTTGTCCCACCCGTCCGGCTTGAGCATCCCCGTGTGCATGAGCTCTCCGCTCGAGGACCGCAGGCCCGTCTGGTACGGCGCGGAGAAGAAGTCGACCTGCGTGCTGTTGATCCACAGGCCGGAGTCGTTGAGCGTGTACTCGGTCCAGTTGAACAGCGTGTTGCGGTTGGGGTCGCTCGGGTTCTGCACGGCGGGCTGGACGAGCTGACCGTCGTTGACGATCTTGAAGTCCAGCTTGGTGCCGTACGAGAAGTAGACCCGGCCCGAGAGCTTGGGCATCTGGATCGTGATGTCCTGGCCGTCGGCCGGGCCCGCGATCGACGCGTCGGGCGCCGGCTCAGGGACGCTTCCGGCGTCCGGCCACGCGTGGAAGGTTCCGGCGGCGTCGGCGTAGCCGAGCTGGCCGCCCTGCTCCCCGAGAACGTAGACGAACACCTCGTCGCTGCGACCCGAGTCGTTCGTGATCGTCAGCGGGATGGTGTCAGGAACTGCGGTGGCGGACGGGGTGGCGACCACGGCGGCCGACAGGGCTGCGGTCAGTGCGGCGGCAGTGCCGATGAGTTTCCTGGTCAGGGTCACTCGGTCCTCCTCGAATTGCGAGGGGCCGGTCAGTTGGATGGTGCGTGCCCCTCGCGTTCGAGGTTATGGAAGGAGTCCTACCTTGTCAGTAGCCGACGCCCGATCGGGGGTGAAAAAGGCCCGGTTCAGGCAAACATAGGGGTATCCCACAGGTCCGGCCTACGTGTTCCTACGGATGAGGAGCCGACCCCGGAAACGACAGAAGCCCGGACGTATCCGGGCTTCTGTGGGTGTGGAGCCAGCGGGACTCGAACCCGCAACCCCCTGCTTGCAAAGCAGGTGCGCTACCAATTGCGCCATGGCCCCGCTGAGGGCACTCAGTCGATCGAGTCGGTGACCTCGGACCAGAGGTCGCGACCGGACGCGTCCTCGTTGAGCTTGCGCCAGAGGACATAACCGGCGCCAGCGGCGAGCAGCACGATCAGCAGCTTCTTCACGAGTTCCTCCTGAGGAGCCTCGGCGGGTCCGGGGAGTGGGGCTAGGAGGACTTGAACCTCCGACCTCTTCCTTATCAGGGAAGCGCTCTAACCGTCTGAGCTATAGCCCCGTGCGAGCGTTCGGCACGCTGTCGCGACACTGGAGATTACCCCAGGTCGGGACGATGTCCCAAACCGAAATGGTGGTCTGCAGTGTGACGTGCGTCGAGCCGTGCGCTGCGGCGCACAGGAACGCTCGGAGTCGTGCTGGTCAGTCGTCCGTCAGCGTGAGGTGGACGCCGCCCACCAGCGCTGCGGTGATGTTGTACAGGAACGCCATAATCGTCGCGATGGCCGTGAGCAGCACGATGTTGCAGATGCTGACCAGGGTCGCGAGCGAGATGACGCGGGGGAACTCCACGAACTGCGTGAGGTTCACGTTGCTCTGCGGTCCCACGGCGTCCTCGACGAAGCTCTGCACCGTGGTGAACACACCGAAGCCGTCCAGCACGGACCAGAACACCGCCGTGGCCACCACGGTCATGATCGCGATCGCGACGGCCAGCAGGAACGCCAGCTTCATGACCGACCACGGGTCGACCCGCGAGATCGCGAGCCGGACGCGGCGCGGACCCGCCGGAGCCGGACGCGGCACCTCGGGCGTGGGTACGGATGCCGGCCGCTGCTGCGTGCCGGCCGCACCCGCGGCGGCCGGCGTGGCGGTGCCCCGCACGCCCGCCGCCGTGTAGTGCATCTCGGGCCGGGCGTTGGCGGTGCTCGGCGCGGCCGTCGGCCGCTCGTCCTCGTCAGGCATGATCGACGACACCTTCTTGGCGGCGCTGCGGGCAGCGTCGAGGGCGGCCTGCGCAGCCTTCATCGCGCCTGCCCGGACGCCGTCCGTCCCCTCGCCGGCGGGTGCCGGGGGAGCGGGCGGGGCGTCGGGAGCGGGGACCCGGTTCCAGGACTTCGGGTTGGTGCCGGCCTCGCGCGGCGCATCGGACGTGGTCCCCGCGGCGTCCGAGGTCGACCCGGTCGCGGCATCGGCGTTCGCCGATGCCCGCCCGATCGCGGAGACGAGCCCGGCCGGAGCCTTCGCGTCGCGCGGACCCGACGCGGCCGAGGGCCGGGACTCCTTCTCGGAACGCCCGGCCTCGTAGGCGGAACGCCAGATCCCACCGGTGGTGGGCACGGCCGTGCCGGGCTCGTCGGGAGCGGGCGGCACGGGCGGCTCGGCCGCCGCTGCGGGCGCGGACGAGGCGGCCGCGGGCTTGGCTGCCGGACCGGGCTTGGCGGGCCCGGGCTTCGCGGGCCCTGGCTTGGCCGACGACGCGGGCTTGGCCGGCGCGGACGGCGCCGATCCGGGGGCCGGAGGCGTGCTGCCGGCGGGCGCCGGCGTCCCGGTCGCAGGAGCCGCCACCGTGATCGGCTCTGCCGTCAGGTCGCTCTTCGGGGCGCCGTCACCGGTCGTCTCGGCATCGGATCCGTCGGACGAGGTCGACGCGGAGCTCTTGCCCGAGCCGGCCCCTGCCGGCTCCGTCTCCGGGGTCTCGGCCGAGGCCGTCTCCCGGGTCACGTCCTTGCGGACCCTGGTGTCGTCCAGGTCCTCGTCGAGCTCGGGCGACGCCGTACGCACGGGCCCGCTCTTGTCACTCGTCATCAGCTGTCCTCGCGTCCGGTGCTGTCCTGCTCAGGGGTGCTCGGAACTTCGTCGGGGGTCGGGATCTCTTCCACCGTAACCCGCTCGGCGGACTCGGCGTCGGAGATGTCCTCCGTCGCGTTCGGCACATCGCCCGCGTCCTCACGCTCCGCGTTGCGCGCGACGGCGATGATCCTGTCCCCCTTGTCCGGCTTCGCGAAGGTTACCCCCTGAGTGTTCCGCCCGGTGAGGTTGACCTCGGCCACCGCGGACCGCACGATCTTGCCGCGCTCCATGATCACAAGGACTTCGTCGTCCGCATGCGTGACGAGAGCCCCCACAAGATCACCCCGTGCCTCCACCAGGTTGGCCACCTTGATGCCGAGGCCGCCGCGTCCCTGGATCCGGTACTCGGAGATGCGCGTGCGCTTGGCGAAGCCGCCCTCCGTGACCACGAACAGGTCCGCACCCTCGACCACGACGTCGGCGGCGAGCAGCTCGTCGTCCTCGCGGAACTTCATGCCGGTGACGCCCGAGGTGGCGCGGCCCAGCGGGCGGATCGACTCGTCGTCGGCGTGGAAGCGGATGGACTGCCCCTTGCGCGACACCAGGATGAGGTCGTCGTCCGCATTCACCAGGCGGGCCGAGACCAGCTCGTCCGCGGCGCCGTCGGCGTCCTCGCGCAGGTTGATCGCGATGAGGCCGCCCGAGCGGGGCGAGTTGTACTCGCCGAGGCGGGTCTTCTTCACGAGTCCTCGCCGGGTCGCCAGGACCAGGTAGTCCGCCGCCTCGTAGTCGGGGATGTCGAGCACCTGGGCGATCTTCTCGCCGGGCTGGAAGGCCAGCAGGTTCGCGACGTGCTGCCCCTTCGCGTCCCGGCCGCCCTCGGGGAGCTCGTAGCCCTTGGCCCGGTAG
Organism: Promicromonospora sp. MS192; assembly: GCF_049532985.1. Lineage (GTDB taxonomy): Bacteria > Actinomycetota > Actinomycetes > Actinomycetales > Cellulomonadaceae > Promicromonospora. The sequence goes on from NZ_CP186693.1 coordinate 4,895,416, forward strand.
ACGCGGCCGAGGTTGGTGAAGAACAGCATCCAGTGGTGGGTCGTCGTCGTGAAGAAGTGGTCCACGATGTCGTCCTCGCGCAGCTGCGCGCCGCGCACACCCTTGCCGCCACGCTTCTGCGAGCGGTAGTTGTCCGTCCGGGTCCGCTTGGCGTATCCGCCGCGCGTGATCGTGACGACCACGTCCTCCTCGGGGATCAGGTCCTCCATGGACATGTCGCCGTCGTAGGGGAGGATCGTGGTGCGGCGCTCGTCGCCCCAGCGGTCGGTGACCTCGTCGAGCTCCTCGCCCACGATGGAGCGCTGCCGCTCGGGCTTGGCGAGGATGTCCTGGTAGTCGTCGATCTCGGCCTGGAGCTTCGCGTGGTCGTCCAGGATCCTCTGCCGCTCGAGGGCCGCCAGCCGGCGGAGCTGCAGCGCCAGGATCGCGTTGGCCTGCTGCTCGTCGATCGTCAGCAGGTCCATCAGGCCGGCCCGTGCCTGGTCGGCATCGGGGGAGCGGCGGATCAGGGCGATGACCTCGTCCAGCGCGTCGAGGGCCTTGAGGTAGCCCTCGTAGATGTGGATCTGGTCCTGCGCCTCCTTCAGGAGGTACTCGGTTCGCCGGCGCACGACCTCGATCTGGTGCGTGGTCCAGTGCCGCACGAAAGCGTCGATGCTGAGGGTGCGAGGCACCTCGTCGACGAGTGCGAGCATGTTCGCGCTGAAGTTCTCCTGGAGCTGGGTGTGCTTGTAGAGGTTGTTCAGCACGACCTTCGCGACGGCGTCGCGCTTGAGCACGATCACCAGGCGCTGACCGGTGCGGCCCGACGTCTCGTCGCGGATGTCAGCGATGCCCTGGATGCGGTTGTCGTTGACGAGGTCCGCGATCTTGGAGGCCAGGTTGTCCGGGTTGACCATGTACGGCAGCTCGGTGACGACCAGGCAGATCCGGTTCTGGATCTCCTCGACGTTCACGACGGCGCGCATCGTGATGGAGCCGCGGCCGGTGCGGTAGGCGTCCTCGATGCCCTTGTGACCCAGGATCTGTGCGCCGGTCGGGAAGTCCGGCCCCTTGATGCGCTGCAGCAGCGCCTCCAGGAGCTCCTCGCGCGACGCCTCGGGGTTGGCGAGGTACCAGCGGACGCCGTCCGCCACCTCCCGCAGGTTGTGCGGCGGGATGTTCGTGGCCATGCCGACGGCGATGCCGGCCGAGCCGTTGACCAGCAGGTTCGGGATGCGCGCGGGGAGCACCACCGGCTCCTGCGTGCGGCCGTCGTAGTTCGGCCGGAAGTCGACGGTGCCCTTCTCGATGTCACGCACCATCTCCAGGGCGAGCGGTGCCATCTTGCACTCGGTGTACCGCGGGGCGGCGGCCGGGTCGTTGCCCGGCGAGCCGAAGTTCCCCTGGCCCGCGACCAGCGGGTAGCGCAGCACCCAGTCCTGCACCAGCCGCACCAGGGTGTCGTAGATCGCGGTGTCACCGTGCGGGTGGTACTTGCCCATGACGTCGCCGACGACGCGCGAGCACTTGGAGAACGCGCGGTCCGGCCGGTACCCGCCGTCGTACATGGCGTAGATGACGCGGCGGTGCACCGGCTTGAGGCCGTCCCGCACGTCGGGCAGTGCACGGCCCACGATCACGCTCATCGCGTAGTCGAGGTACGACCGCTGCATCTCGAGCTGCAGGTCCACCTGCTCGACGCGGCCGTGGTGCACCGCGACGCGTGCGTCCTCGGTGGGCATGCCGTCGTCGGGGTTCTCCACGCCGGGGGTCTCGTCCGTCACCGTTCGTACTTCCTTTCCACGCCGGTGGGCGTGTCACTTCGTCTCACGTCGATATCTGCCGGGCCCGCAAGCTCGCTCCTCAGATATCGAGGAACCGCACGTCCTTGGCGTTGCGCTGGATGAAGGTGCGCCGGGACTCGACGTCCTCGCCCATGAGGACGGAGAAGATCTCGTCGGCAGCGGCCGCGTCGTCCATGGTGACCTGCAGCAGCGTCCGGTGGTCCGGGTCCATGGTGGTGTCCCAGAGCTCGGAGTAGTCCATCTCGCCGAGACCCTTGTACCGCTGGATGCCGTTGTCCTTCGGGATGCGCTTGCCCTGCGCGGCACCGGCCTCGAGGAACGCGTCGCGCTCCCGGTCGGAGTACACGTAGTCGTGCGGGGCGTTGCTCCACTTGATCCGGTACAGCGGCGGCTGCGCCAGGTACACGTGCCCGTGCTCGATGAGCGGTCGCATGTACCGGAACAGCAGCGTGAGCAGCAGGGTGCAGATGTGCTGGCCGTCGACGTCGGCGTCGGCCATGAGCACGATCTTGTGGTACCGGAGCTTCGAGATGTCGAAGTCCTCGCCGATGCCCGTGCCGAAGGCGGTGATGAGCGCCTGGACCTCGGCGTTCGAGAGCGCCTTGTCGAGGCGGGCCCGCTCGACGTTCAGGATCTTGCCGCGCAGCGGCAGGATCGCCTGGTTGTGCGGGTTGCGCCCACGCACCGCCGAGCCGCCGGCCGAGTCGCCCTCGACCACGTAGATCTCGCACTCGTCCGGGAACCGCGACTGGCAGTCCTTGAGCTTGCCCGGCATGGCGGCGCCGTTGAGGACGCCCTTGCGCCGGGTCGCCTCGCGCGCCTTGCGGGCGGCGATGCGGGCCTGCGAGGCCTGGATCGCCTTGCGGATGACGTCGCGCGCCTCGTTCGGGTGCGCGTCGAACCAGTCCGTGAGCTGCTCGCGCACGACGCGCTGCACGAAGGTCTTCGCCTCCGTGTTGCCCAGCTTCGTCTTGGTCTGCCCCTCGAACTGCGGCTCGCCGAGCTTCACGGAGATGACGGCGGTGAGGCCCTCGCGGATGTCGTCACCCGTGAGGTTCTCGTCCTTCTCCTTGATGATGCCCTTGTCGCGCGCGTAGCTGTTGACCAGCGTGGTCATCGCCGCACGGAAGCCCTCCTCGTGCGTACCGCCCTCGGTGGTCGAGATGGTGTTCGCGAAGGTGTGCACCGACTCGCTGTAGGCGCTGGTCCACTGGAGCGCGATCTCGACGGCGATCTTGCGCTCCGGGTCCTCGCTCTCGAACGAGATGACGTCGGGGTGGATGAGCTCCACCCGCTTCGCCGAGTTGAGGTGGTGCACGTAGTCCATGAGGCCGTCGTCGTACTTGTACGTGACGGTGCGCGCGCCCTCCGGCTGGCCGTCCGCGTCCTCGGCTCCCTCGACGCCGTCCGCCGGCGTCTCCGGCTCGGCACCGGCGACCTCGTCCGTGGCGGACGAGTGGCCGGCGCGCTCGTCGGTGAGCGTGATCTGCAGGCCCTTGTTCAGGAACGCGTACTGCTGGAACCGGGCGCGGAGCGTCTCGAAGTCGTACTCCGTGGTCTCGAAGATCGAGCCGTCGGCCCAGAACGTCTGGGTGGTTCCGGTGTGCTCGTCCGCCGCGAGCGGCTCGAGGCGCTCGACCTCGGTGATCGGGTTGCCGCCCTCGGTGTACTCCTGGCGCCAGTGGTACCCGTCGCGGCGCACCTCCGAGACGAAGCGCGTGCTCAGCGCGTTCACCACGGACATGCCGACGCCGTGCAGACCGCCGGAGACGGCGTAACCGCCACCACCGAACTTGCCGCCGGCGTGCAGGATCGTCATGACGACCTCGAGGGTGGGCTTGCCCTCGGTCGGGTGCATCGCGACCGGGATGCCTCGGCCGTCGTCCGTGACGCGCACGCCGCCGTCGGGCAGGAGGCGCACGTCGATCTCGGTGGCGTGGCCCGCGAGAGCCTCGTCCACAGCGTTATCCACAATCTCGTACACAAGGTGGTGGAGCCCACGCTCACCGGTCGATCCGATATACATGCCCGGTCGCTTACGAACGGCCTCGAGACCTTCCAGGACGGTGATGTTCCCGGCGTCGTAGCCGCCGTCGATTCGCTCTGTCACGGGCGGGGTTGCTCCTCGTCTTTCAGGCACACGATGTGCACGACGACGGACGTACCAGCGGTTGCGGGAGCGGCTCGGACCCCTGGGATCCATGCCGTGCTCGGGTGCTGACGTACGGTCCGACGGCTCGTCGGTGCTCAGCGTTCCGGGTCCTCAGGACCATCCTGGGAACCCGGCGCGGTTGACCCCCTCATACTACCTTCTGAGCGGCGAAAACCCGGGATCCTGGGGTGTTTGTGGCCACTCCTCCACAACCTTTCTCCACAGGGTGATTTCTGGGGTCTCGGAGGGGTTCCCGGGGCTCTCGGAACCCGTCCGGACGGCCCTCGCGCACGGGCTTCGTCAAGGGCGTCGGCAGCTCGGTCGGCACGGTCCGGACGGCGGGTCGTACACGCGTTCGGAGTACGCCGCGGACCGGTGCAGTTCGTCAGCGAAGGGCCATGCCCGGACCTGTCGAAGGTCAGGCAATTTGCACGCAGAAGGAGACATTTCGTTGATTTGTCGTTTTCTGCTCTAATAGCGCCGACCGGTCAGCTGCGCAACTTCGCGCACCGTCTCTCTTCGAAGGGCAACAGAGTGAAGAAGCTTCTTGCCGGCGGCGCTCTCGCCGTGCTGGCATTCGGCGGGATGGTCGCCACCGCGACTCCCGCATCCGCGCACAACAAGAACGTCTCCTACGACTGCGGGTTCGTGAACGTGAACCTTGAGTGGTACGACGGTGCCAAGGTGACGGTGGTCATCGACGGCGAGACCGTCACGGACGAGGAATTCTCGCCTGGGTTCGATCGCCGCTATGAGCTCTCCCTCGACGAGGCGCACGAGTTCACCGTCTCCGTCGATGCGTACGACGACGACCAGTACGACTTCACTGAGTCGGGGCAGATCGGTGTCTGTCAGACCCCGCCGCCCGCCGAGTTCGTGTCCCCGGTGATCCCCGAGGCTGTGTCCGGCTGCGCTGCCAGCCTCGACGACGTGGTCCTCCCGTCCAACACCGATGCGATCGCTTACACCAAGACCGAGGCAGGCATCGTCGCCGCGCTCACCTCTGACGCATATGCCTTCCCTGAGGACCTGGGCGCCTATCAGCCCCAGCCCGACGGCACAGCGCTGCTGCCCGTCGATGCGATCGTCTTCGAGGAGGAGTGCGAGCCGGCGCCGTCCCCGACCCCGACGCCCAGCGAGCCGTCGGTCGCTCCGACTGACGAGGCCTCCGTGCCCCCGGCTCCGGCCGAGCCCTCCGCGTCCCCCAGCCCCGCTGCTGAGGAGCCGCCGGTGCTCGCCGCGACCGGTGCGACCGTCGGCGGTGCCGTCGCGTTCGCCGCGCTCCTCGCCGTGGGTGGCGTGGCTCTGGTCTGGGCCCGCAAGCGGATGCAGCAGGGCGCCTGAGCATGACCGGCTGACGCACTCGCGTCACTGACAAGGGCTCCCCGGCTTCGGCCGGGGAGCCCTTCGTCGTTCTCGCGATCGGTCGTTCCGTACGGGCGCACCGGGGGAGGCCCGCCGATACGCGTGCGGTCGTCGAGCGGCCCCGTCCGTGGTTGGCATCGGGATCGGCGGCCGGTCGCGAGCCGTTCAGCCCCAGGTGTCCCGAGGCCCCGGACCGCGTACCGACCTCGGCCCCCTGCGGAACCCGGGACCGGCCGGCCCGAGCACCGTGACCTCCTCGACCACACCCTCGCCGATCTCCTCCGACATCCGCCTCAGGAGTGCGGGCACCAACAGGCGAAGCTGCGTGGCCCACGCTGTCGAGTCAGCGCGGACGACGAGCACCTTGTCCTCGAACGTCTCCGGCACGCAGTGGTCGGCGATCTCCGCGCCGACGACCTCACGCCATCGGCCCATGACCCCGCCGACCGAGACGTCCTCGGTCCAGCCCTTCTCGCGCAGAAACCGGCCCACGACCGCACCGAGCAGCTGCGGATCACGTGCTCCCGGCCCCGGACCGCTCGTCCTCGGCTCGGCGAGCGGGGAGCGCCTTGCCGGGGAGCCGGGCCGGAGACCCCGCGCTCGGGCGGCCGCCTTGGCCCGGTTGAGAGCGGCCCGCGCCACCTCCGACGCCGGGGTCAGCTCGGGCTCCGAGTTATCCACAGGGGGCTGTGGAGAGTCGTCAGTCACGTGTCACCGTCCCGGGTTCCACGTGAAACCGCACTCCGTCGAGAACCACCGGGACGTCCTCAGGAACGGCTGCCGTGACCAGCACCTGTCGGGCGGGCAGCACCAGGTCCGCGAGCCGCTCGCGGCGCCGGACGTCCAGCTCGGCGAACACGTCGTCGAGGATCAGCACCGGATCGGCGTCCGTTCCGAGATCAGGGTCCCAGAAGGCAGGTGAATCCGCTGAATTCTGCGGATCTCCGCCAAGGAGCCGGTATGACGCGAGCCGCAGCGCGAGCGCGAACGACCATGATTCGCCGTGGCTCGCGTAGCCCTTGGCCGGCAGTCCGCCGAGCGTCAGGACCAGGTCGTCACGATGCGGTCCGACGAGGCTCACACCGCGGTCGAGCTCCTGCGGGCGGGCCGCGGCCAGGGCCTCCATCAGCAGGTCACGAAGCTGTCCGACGTGCGCAGAGTTATCCCCAGAGCCTGTGGACAAGATCGGTGGACGACCGGTCTCCAGAGCCGGCAGCGACGACCGGTAGGTGATCTCCGCGGCGCCGTCGGCATCGCTCACCTGCTCGTACGCGGCGGCGACCGCGGGCCGCAGCGCGTCGACGAGCTGGAGGCGCAGAGCCAGGATCTCTGCCCCCAGCTCCGCGAGCCGCGCGTCCCAGACGTCGAGCGTCGCGAGCTCGGCCGCCGCCGAGCTCTCGGTCCGCGCCGGCCCTCCCGTCCGACGCACGGACCTCGCCGACTTCAGCAGCGCCGACCGTTGGCGGAGGACCCGCTCGTAGTCGGAGAGCACTGCGGACAGGCGCGGCATCATCAGGACCAGGAGCTGGTCCATGAACCGCCGTCGGCCGTCGGGCTCACCCTTGACGAGAGCGAGGTCCTCCGGTGCGAAGAGCACGGTCCGCAGGATCCCCAGCACGTCCCGCGCCCGGACCTGCTGGCCACGATTGATCCGGGCGCGGTTCGCCTTGCCCTGCGTGATCTCCAGCTCGACGGTGCTGGCGCGGTCACCGCGCACGATCCGGGTCCGGACCACCGCACGTTCCGCTCCCGAGCGGATCAGCGGGGCGTCAGTGGCGACCCGGTGCGATCCGAGCGTGGCCACGTAGCCGATCGCCTCGACGAGGTTGGTCTTGCCCCGGCCGTTCCGCCCGACGAACGCGTTGACGCCCGGTTCGAGCTCCAGGTCGGCCGACGCGTAGGACCGGAAGTCCAGCAGGGAGAGGTGGGAGACGTACATCAACAGGTGATGGTACGTGTCCCGGCCGCTAGTCCGCCTTCTTCACCGCGTGGCCACCGAACTGCTGACGCAGGGCCGCGACAGCCTTCATCGCCGGCGACTGCTCCTGGCGGGAGGCGAACCGCGCGAACAGTGCGGCGGAGATCACGGGGAGCGGGACCGCGAGGTCGATGCCCTCGTCCACGGTCCAGCGACCCTCGCCCGAGTCGTCGACCCAGTCGTCGAGCAGGGCCAGCTTCGGGTCCTCCTCGAGAGCCTTGACCATGAGGTCCAGCAGCCACGAACGAACAACGGTTCCGCGGCTCCACGCCCGCACCGTGCCGTGCACGTCCTCGATCAGGTCCGACTTCGCGGCGAGCAGCTCGTAGCCCTCGGCGTAGGCCTGCATGAGGCCGTACTCGATGCCGTTGTGGACCATCTTGGCGTAGTGCCCCGCACCGACGCCGCCGGCGTGCACGAAGCCCTCCTCGCGGGGGCCCTCGGGACGCAGCGCGTCGAAGACCGGCATGACGCTCTCCACGTCGGCAGCCGAGCCACCGACCATGAGCCCGTAGCCGTTCTCCAGGCCCCAGACACCACCGCTCACACCGACATCGAGGTAACCGATGCCCTTCGCCGCGAGCTCCGCGGCGCGCTCCTGGTCCTCGACGTAGTGCGAGTTACCGCCTTCGATCACGATGTCGCCCTCGGTGAGGATCTCACCGAGCTGGTCGAGCACCCCGCGCGTCGCGTCGCCGGCGGGCACCATGACCCACACGACCCGCTTCTCGGCCGGGAGCGCGGCGGCGAGCTCGGCGAGCGTCGGCACGTCGGACACCTCCGGCCGGGGGTCGAACCCGGTGACCTCGATCCCGCCCTTGCGCAGGCGGGACCGCATGTTGTTGCCCATCTTCCCCAGGCCGACCAGGCCGATGTGGGTGACCATGTGCGTGCTTCCTCCAGGTCGAACGACGGGCTCGCTCGTGGCGGCCGCCATTGGTGCAGGCTGAGTGTCCGGGCCGCTGCCCGGACCGGGAACTCACAGGCTGTGGATATCGGGCTCGTCAGCGGCGGGCCCGCGACATCAGCCCGTGAAGCGGATCGGCACCAGCAGGTACCGGTACGAGGAGTCGTCCTCACCGTCCAGGCTGCCCTGCCCGGTGAACTCCACCGGCTTGTTGGGGTGCGTGAACGAGAGCCTGACGAAGTCCGTGCCCAGGGCGCCGAGCCCGTCGAGCAGGAACTGCGGGTTGAACGCCACCGCGATGTCCTCGCCGACCAGAACGGCTTCAAGAGCCTCGGAGGCCTGCGCGTCGTCGCCGTGACCGGCGTCGAGCACCACCTGCCCCTCGCTGAACGACAGGCGGATCGGGGTGTTGCGCTCCGCGACCAGGCTCACGCGCTTCGCCGCCTCGATCAGCGGTGCCGTCGCGACGACGGCGTGAATCGGTGTGCTGTCCGGGAACAACCGGCGGACGGCGGGGTAGTCGCCCTCGACAAGCTGCGACGTGGTCTGGCGGCCGCCTGCCTCGAATCCGACGAGGTCCAGGCCCTGGCCTGTGGACAGACCGACGTTGACGAGACCGCCACCGGACCCGAGGGACTTGGCGACGTCGTTGAGCGTGCGCGCGCGGACCAGGGCCACCGCGGAGAAGCCGGGCGTGGCCGGCGTCCAGGTGAGCTCCCGGAGGGCGAGGCGGTACCGGTCGGTGGACAGCAGCGTGATGCGCTCGCCCTCGATCTCGACCCGGACGCCGGTGAGCAGCGGGAGCGTGTCGTCACGGCTGGCGGCGACGGTCACCTGCGCGACGGCGTGGGTGAACGCGTCGCCGGAAACCGTGCCGCTGACCTCCGGGAGGCCCGGGAGAGCGGGGTACTCGTCCACAGGCATGGTGAGGAGAGTGAAGCGGCTGGCACCGCAGGTGACGATGACCTTGCTGCCTTCGAGTGCCACGTCGACCGGCTTGTTGGGCAGCGCACGTGAGATCTCCGCGAGCAGGCGTCCCGACACCAGGACCGTGCCGGGCTCCGCGACCTCCGCAGGGATCTCGGACCGCGCCGAGGTCTCGTAGTCGAAGCTGGCGAGGTTGATCACACCCTGCGCGTCCGCCTCGATGCGCACACCCGCGAGCACAGGAGCCGGGGGACGCGTGGGGAGCGTGCGAGCGGTCCATGTCACGGCATCAGCGAGGACGTCGCGCTCGACCCTGAACTTCATGCCGTTGCATCTCCTCTTGTTCCTGGGCTGTCGAAGGAAACCCTACGCGAGTTGATGACCTGGTGGCACTCGAGACCGATGGCTTGTGGATGGACTCCACGGCACGTGTCGTACTAGTGTTCGAAGAGTGTCGGCGAGCGCTCGGATCGCCTGATGAAGGCGTGTGGATTCCCCCTGATAGATAGATGTCGTAGTAGTAGTCGGTGTTGTGGAAACTGGGGATATCGGGTGTTCTCGCAGGTCAGGGCCCATTTTTCGCTGTGGAGGAGCTGTGGGTCCGACTGTGCAAGAACTAGGGGCTCCTGTGGAAGCCGATTCTGTACACACAGGCCGTCCACCGATCGGGGTGTGTTCGCCCACAGATATCGGGGTGTCGTCCACACCCGTCCACAGCCCCGTCCCCAGGCGTGTGACGGGGGTCCGGCTCGAGACACCAAGTTCTGCACAGTCCGCGTCCACAGTGCTGGGGACAAGGCCGGGAGATCTGCCTGAACAGAGGGATCTCTGTGTGGACAGGCCTGTGGAGGTGCAGATGTGCAACACCCCTGTGCACCGGTCCAGCTGTGCACAGGGGTGTGGATTCGTGGGGGAGCGGGTGTATCGCCCCGTTTTAGGAGCGGCCGACCAACCCGCTGTCAGCCGCGCTGCTGCTGCTTGATCCGGCTCGTGAGCTCGGTGACCTGGTTGTAGGTCGAGCGCCGCTCGGCCATCTGTCCCGCGATCTTCTTGTTGGCGTGCATGACCGTGGTGTGGTCCCGGCCGCCGAACTGCTGCCCGATCTTGGGCAGCGACAGGTCGGTGAGCTCCCGGCACAGGTACATGGCGATCTGCCGGGCCGTGACGAGTACGCGCGAGCGTGACGAGCCACACAGGTCGTCGATCGTCAGCCCGAAGTACGCGGCGGTCTGCGCGATGACGACCGCCGGCGTGATCTCGGCCGTGTCGTCGTCGTCGGTGATCAGGTCCTTGAGGACTATCTCGGCGAGGGCCAGGTCGACCTGCTGGCGGTTGAGGTTCGCGAACGCGGTGACGCGGATCAGCGCGCCCTCGAGCTCACGGATGTTCGTGGAGATCCGCGATCCGATGTAGGAGAGCACCTCGGCCGGTACGTCGAGGTGCTCGCTCGCGGCCTTCTTGCGCATGATCGCGATGCGGGTCTCGAGGTCGGGCGGCTGGACGTCGGTGATCAGGCCCCACTCGAAGCGGGAGCGCAGCCGGTCCTCGAAACCGTTGAGCTGCTTGGGCGGCACGTCGGAGGTGATCACGACTTGCTTGTTGGCGTTGTGGAGCGCGTTGAAGGTGTGGAAGAACTCCTCCATCGTCTGTTCCTTGCCCTGCAGGAACTGGATGTCGTCGATGAGGAGCACGTCGACGTCGCGGTACCTGCGCTGGAACGCGCCGGCCTTGCCCTCACCGATGCTGTTGATGAAGTCGTTGGTGAACTCCTCCGAGTTCACGTACCGCACCCGGATGTGTGGATAAAGGTTGTGGACGTAGTGCCCGATGGCGTGCAGCAGGTGGGTCTTGCCCAGTCCCGAGTCCCCGTAGATGAACAGCGGGTTGTAGGCCTTCGCCGGTGCCTCGGCGACCGCGACCGCGGCGGCGTGCGCGAACCTGTTGGACGAACCGATGACGAACGTCTCGAAGATGTACTTCGGGTTCAGCCGGGTCGGCTCCGCGGACGGCTTGGGCGCCGGCTGCGGAGCGATAGGCATCTGCGCCTGCTCGGGCTCCGGCGGCTCCTGCTCCAGGGACAGCGTGGCCGGGCCCGAGATCTGCGACGGCCCGGCCAGGGTGCTGCTGCTGAGCTCAGGGTCTACCGTGATGCCGAAACGCACGTCGCGGCCGAGCACCGAGGACATCGCGGAGACGAGGTCGTCACGGACGGCGGTCTCCAGGTAGGTACGGGTCTGCTCGTGCGGGACGGCGATGAACACCATGTCGTCGAGCACTGCCATCGGCTTGGCCAGTCGGATGAAGGCGAGCTGGCGCGGGCTCATGTCGGGCCGGGCCTCGAGCGCCGTCAGGGTCTGTACCCAGACGTCGCCGATGTTCTCGTCCGGGTTGGCCACTGGCTTTCCTTCGTCTCGTGCGTGGGGTGGTGCGCGCGCTGGGGGTGTCTTGGAGTCTGCCATGATGAAGCACCGTCCACACAGTTGTCCACAGGTTGTGGATTGCGCGGATCACCCCGGAATCAGTGGTACACGGGCCCCTGGCCGGCGCCCGTCGGGACCCCTTCGGCACGTCCGGTGTGGCGCGCCCGACACGCAGGATCCCGCGGTTCTGGTTTGACCCGGGGGGCTCCGGCGGCGTAACGTCAGACAGCCGTTCCAGGTACTTCTGCGCGCCCACACAGGGATGCGAGCCGCGTTCTTCGACGTCGGCCGCGACCCGTGGGCCAGGCCCCGGGTCGGCGAGGCCGATCGTCGTACTGAGCGGCCATCTTTCACTGCATCGTCGAGGACAGACGGTGTGCCTACCCCGACGTTCTTGGAGTACCTCGTGAGCAAGCGGACCTTCCAGCCGAACAACCGGCGTCGTGCCAAGACCCACGGCTTCCGGCTGCGCATGCGCACCCGCGCCGGCCGCGCCATCCTCGCGGCCCGCCGTCGCAAGGGTCGCGCCGAGCTCTCAGCCTGAGCCATGTTGCCTGCGGCGCACCGTCTGCGCCGTTCCGTCGACTTCGAGCGGACGGTGCGCCGCGGCACGCGTGCAGGTCGATCGACCGTGGTGGTTCACCTCCTGGTTCCGGACGAGAACGTCCCGGACGCAGGATCGGGAACTCCACAGGTCGGTTTTGTCGTTTCCAAGGCTGTGGGTAACTCCGTGCAGCGCAACCTCGTGAAGCGGCGGCTCCGAGCGTCCGCAGCGGGACACCTCTCGACGCTGCCGGCCACCGCTCGCGCCGTCGTGCGCGCTCTCCCGCCGTCGGCCGGTGCCACCTACGCGGATCTCGACCGCGATCTCGACTCGTGCCTGCGGCGCGCGGTCGCCCGCGCGACCGGAGACGGGGCGAGATGACTGCCATCCCCGCCCCTGAGGGTGAGGCACCGACGCGCGAACCTTCGGTGATCGGGCGACTCCCGGTGACCGTTCTGGTAGGGATGATCCGTTTCTATCAGGCGTTCATCAGCCCGATGAGCCCTCCGAGCTGTAAGTACTACCCGTCCTGCTCGCAGTACGCCTTGATCGCGCTCCGGCGCCACGGTGCGCTGCGTGGGCTGGGTCTCGCGCTGTGGCGCCTGCTGCGGTGCAACCCGTGGAGTCTCGGCGGCGTCGACGACGTGCCGCCCGTGCGCAGCGCGCACACCCACGCCGAGGGCTGACCTGCCCTGGCGTGCGCCGCCGGCACGACACCGCACCCCGCAGACTTCGCGTCCCGACTCTGGAGCTTCTTGACCGATGGACTTCTTCGCATTCCTCTGGCCGATCGAATGGGTGGTCGCCTGGATCATCTACGGATCGCACTGGCTGTTCACGACACTGGGCATGTCCGCCGGCCCGGGTACGGCCTGGGTCCTCTCGATCGTCGCACTGGTGATCGTGATCCGCGTCGCGCTGATCCCGCTCTTCTTCAAGCAGATCAAGGCCTCGCGCGGGATGCAGATGATCCAGCCGGAGCTTCAGGCGATCCAGAAGAAGTACAAGGGCAAGACGGACCCTGCGTCTCGCGAGAACATGACGCGCGAGACCATGGAGCTGTACCGGAAGCACGGGACCAACCCGTTCGCCTCCTGCATGCCGATCCTGTTGCAGTCGCCGATCTTCTTCGCCCTGTTCCGCGTGCTGAACAGCCTCAAGCAGATCTCCGAGGGAACTGCTGACCCGATCGGCCCGATCACCCGTGACGTGGCGGGTGACATCGAGTCGTCGACGCTGTTCGGTGCCCAGCTCAGTGATGTCTTCCTGCAGACCGACTCGCTGACCTCGCGCATCGTCGTGATCGCGCTGATCGTCGCGATGAGCGTCACGACCTTCACCACGCAGCGCCAGCTGACGATGAAGAACATGCCGCCGTCGGCGCTCGAGGGCCCGATGGCCCAGACGCAGAAGCTGATGCTCTACATGCTGCCGATCGTGTTCGCGATCTCCGGCGTGAACTTCCCGGTGGGTGTGCTGATCTACTGGACGGTCACGAACCTCTGGTCGATGGGGCAGCAGTACTACACGATCAAGCGGATGCCGACCCCGGGATCTCTCGCCGAGAAGCAGCTCAAGGAGCGTCAGGCGGCCAAGGCTGCGAAGCGCGCCGCGAAGCGGGGCGAGGTCATCGAGGACGAGACGCCGGTGGTCGAGCAGCCCAAGACCGGCCAGCGGGTGCAGCCCAAGCGGAAGAACCGCCAGAAGGGTGCGACGCCCACCGCCGGTCGACCGGCGGTCGCGCAGTCCGCTCCGCAGGATGCGCCGCAGGACCAGCCCGTAGACGCGGCTCCGGATGCGTCGAGCTCGACGTCCGGGAAGCAGACCGGGTCCAAGTCCAAGCCCTCCGGCACGACGTCGGGCAAGCAGCCCGGGTCGAAGCCGAAGCCGAAGTCGTCGGGTGCGACGCCGGGGACCACCTCGACGTCGTCGGGCAAGAGCAAGCAGAAGAAGTAGGAGGTGGACGCGATGAACGCGAGCACAGGTACGGCGGCATCGGACTCCGCGGCTCCCGCGGTTGATCCGGAGGACCGGATCAAGCGCCTCGAGGAAGAGGGCGAGATCGCTGCGGACTACCTCGAGGAGTTCCTCGACATCGCTGACCTGGACGGCGACATCGACCTCGACATCAAGCACGACCGCGCGGCGGTCGAGGTGGTGGCAGACGATCCGAAGCTGCTTGCGGACCTGATCGGTCGCGAGGGTGAGGTGCTCGACGCGATGCAGGAGCTCACTCGCCTGGCCGTGCAGACTCGGACGGGCGAGCGGAGCCGCCTGATGCTCGACATCGGCGGCTTCCGGGCCGCCCGTCGGGTCGAGCTGACGCGGATCGCACAGAAGGCGGTCGAGGAGGTGCGCGCCTCCGGCGAGGAGGTCGAGCTGGACCCCCTGAATGCGTTCGAGCGCAAGGTGGTGCACGACGCCGTGGCGGCTGCGGGGCTGGTGAGCGACTCGCGCGGTGTCGAGCCTGAGCGCTATGTCGTGGTGCAGCCCGCGCCGGCGGTCACCGCGGACTGAGTGTTCGGCTTCGGCCGAGGGCCGGTGCACGTCCGAGGACGTGCACCGGCCCTTTCTGTGCTTGGCTTCTTTCGACAGCGAGTGGAGGGCGTGACGTGAGCGGTACGGACGGGACGGGACAGGGTGAGCCCGGCATCGTTGCGGAGGTGTTCGACGGCGACACCCTTGGTGCGAGTGAGCCGGTCAAGCAGTACTTCGGCACGGCTTACGACAAGGTGGCGCGATACGCGGACCTGCTCCGGGAGCAGGGCGAGCTGCGCGGGCTGATCGGGCCGCGCGAGGTCCCGCGGATCTGGGAGCGGCACGTCCTGAACTCGGCTGCGGTCGTGCAGTACCTGCCGACGGCGGGCGCGGTCGCGGACATCGGATCGGGTGCGGGGCTGCCGGGCATCATCGTGGCGGCGATGCGACCGGGGCTTGATGTGCTCCTGGTCGAGCCGATGGAGCGGCGGACCACCTGGTTGGTCGAGGTTGCCACGGAGCTCGGCCTGACGAACGTCCAGGTGAAGCGCGGGCGAGCCGAGGAGTACCACGACGCGTTCGAGGTGGACGCAGTGACTTCCCGGGCGGTCGCTCCGCTGTCCAAGCTGGCACGGATGAGTCTTCCGCTGGTTCGCGTGGGTGGCGAAATGGTGATTCTCAAGGGACGTAACGTGGCGCAGGAGGTCGATCCTGCACGGAAGGTGCTGCGGAAGTACGGGGCGGGGGAGCCTGAGATCCTTGAGGGATCGACAGTCGCAGGCGTCGAGTCGACGACTATCGTGCGCATCCGCCGGGGGAAGTAGGACCTTTCGACAGAGGTTGTTTCACGTGGAACGGGAGCGGTCGCCATCACAACGGCGACCGCTCCTGTCGTCGGTTCCCGGGCAGTGCCCGGGACGCGGCGCATGCGTCGACAGCCGCCTCAGGTGCGTAGAGGATGATGTTCCCAGTCGTCGCCCTCATCGGCGTGGGTGTCTCCAGCGCCGGACTTGTATGGGTAGCCCCAGCCCGACCTGTACCCGACGCAGGCGAAGATGCCGGTGAGGTAACTGTCGTGATGCAGGTGTTCCGGCGGATGCCGAGCTGGTAGCCGTTCCAGTGGTTGCTGCTTCCGCTGGAGTGGGAGGTCCTTGTTCTGCCGGCAACGGTGGGGGCACTCTCCGAGCGCAGGGTCGACACGTGGTCAATGGTGATCTGCCTGGCCTGTTCGAACGACGTGGAGATGGCCGGGTCGCGGTTGGCTGCGGGCTCTGCTTGACGTCCAGGAGATCCCTGCCGCACTGAGGTGGCTCGTGGCTCGTGGCTCGTGGCTTCTGGCCGATGGCCGATGTCCCACGGCCCACGGCCGGTGGAGTGGGCTGAGCTCGGGAACGCGGTCGCGCGCGCCAAGGTCCCGAGGGTAACGACAGCGCGGCGGCGACCGTTGTGATGAGAGCCGTTGATCTGAGCAAGAAGCGTCCAGCACCGATTCGGGCGAGCGCCGGCACGCAGGAGGGTAGGGTCGGCCCGTCTGCGGGGCGGCATACCGGACATGCCATAGCGGCTACGGCTGATGGGTTGCTGTTTCACGTGAAACCCGGGCGGGCGCCCAGAGGACGAACCCTGTCTGATCCAGATGAGCTACGGGTACGGCGTCGTGCTCGGTCGTTTCACGTGAAACGAGAGTCCTGGAGAAGACCAGCCGAGCCCAATCCGATGCGCATAACGACCGAGGGGCCATGGGCGAGCGGGAAGACCGGATCGCTGGTGAACTGATCGCTCCGAGAGCGGCGTTTCGGCACGCCTGAGCAGGTCGGCGACCGTAGCGTTGCACGCGTGTGCTTCTTCAGACGAAAGTCCAAGCGAAAGGCAGCGGCCGCGGCCGCAGCGGCGCAGGCTGCCCCGGCGGCAGTGCCCGACTCGTCCGCATCGGGGCCGCCGGCCGACGCGGGGGAGCCTCCTAGTCGCGACGAGATGATCACCGCGGCATCCGCTGCGATCGGTGATGGTTCGGCGGCCGGGCTGGCTCCGGTGGAGCAGAGCACGACTGTTCTGATCGCGGAGAAGCCGGCTGAGACCGCGGACGCCGGCGATCTCGGGGGCGATGCCCCGGTGGAACGCGAGACGCCACTCGCCGATGACACCGGCGTGGTGCCGTCCTCGGTGGACATGGCGCCTCCTCGGCAGGCTGTCGTGCCGGGTGCACCCCGGGACGAGGTCTGGGGTCAGGACGGTGCGGACGAGAAGAGTGCTGCGGTGCTGAGCCAGTTGATCGAGTCGGTGACGATGCCCACGCCGAGTGATGCGGCGTCGTCCGAGGACGAGCCGGGCACGGCGGTCGGGTTGCTCCCGGGCGAGCGTCCCGGTGCTGGCTCGGCGGGCGATGTCAGCCGTGCGGAGCCGGTGCAGGAGTGTGCGCTGGACGACAGCCGCGCACTCGACGCGGTCCTTGGTGCCGGAGGCGTGCCCGAGAGCCCAGCCGGAGAGCAGCCATCCGTGGCTCATCCGGCCGGGGAGGGTACGGCTGGGGAGGGTACGGCGGATCCCGGAGCCGACGCCGGTGCAGATGAGCTCAAGGAAGCTGAAGCCCGTGGGAGCGAAGGGGTGAACGACGTCGTGGCTACCGCAACGCTCGCGACCGCGACTGACGGGGTCCTTGGTCCTCGCTCGGGGTCTGAGTCGGAACTCTCGGAGGGCTCCGAGGGAACGATCGGCACCAGGCACGAGGGTGACCTTCGGACCGACGCCAGGGATGAAGTGTCCCCAGGACCCCAGGGGTCACAGCCGGAAGAGCAGAGTGCCTTCCCGGCGGCTGACGATGATGTGCTGAGCCCGGAACAGGACGGAACCTCTCCGGCGGGGCACGCCGACGCTCCGTCGACGAAGCGGGAGGCAGAGACACAGGCCGAGCCCCCTCATGATCCGGACCAGATGGAAGAACTCCCCTCGACCCGACCGATTCCGGCCGATGCGATCAAGCGTGCCAGTGAAGCCCTCGATGCGGCGGTGAACGCGGCTCCTGCTGTGATCGGGCACCCGGCGGATGTCGACGATGAGGAGGAAGTCGCTGTCGTGGATGCCGAATTCACACATTCCGCCGACGAAACAGGGCTGGAGGCCAAGCCAGATGACGTGGCCAGCGATTACAGTGTCCGCGTGACGGATCCGATTCCCGTGCAGAGCCTCTCCGCTCCCGGCGTTTCACGTGAAACGTCCGGGCCCGCGCAGACGGCCCACGGCACGCAGCAGCCCACAGGCGGCCCGCACGGTGGCGATGACGAGCGTCGGTCAGCCCTCATCGCAACCGTCCCTGCCGTTGACGACACGACTCCGGTCGCCGCCGAGCTCGCCATGGACGCTCGCCGACGTATCGAACTTCAGGGGCGGAGATTCCCTCGTCCGCCCAAGACGCGCATCATCACGGTGGCCAACCAGAAGGGCGGGGTCGGCAAGACGACCACCACGGTCAACATCGCGGCCGGCCTGGCGCAGTCCGGCCTGAACGTGCTGGTGATCGACAACGACCCGCAGGGCAACGCCTCGACGGCACTCGGCATCGAACATCGAGCGGGCACGCCGTCCGTGTACGAGATTCTCATCGAGGGCGAGTCTCTGGCGAGCACCGTGCAGCAGTGCCCTGACATCCCCAACCTCTGGGGCGTTCCGGCCACCATCGACCTGTCTGGATCCGAGATCGAGCTGGTGTCTCTCGTTTCACGTGAAACGAGGCTCCGGAAGGCGATCGCGAAGTACCTCGACGATCGCATCGCGGCAGGTGAGGAGCGCATCGACTACGTCCTCATCGACTGCCCGCCGAGTCTCGGTCTTCTGACCGTGAACGCCTTCGTGGCGGGCCGTGAGGTCTTCATCCCCATCCAGTGCGAGTACTACGCGCTCGAGGGTCTGAGCCAGCTCCTGAAGACGATCGATCTGATCCGCTCGCACCTCAACCCCGAGCTGCGCGTGTCCTCGATCCTGCTCACGATGTACGACGGCCGAACCAACCTGGCGCAGCAGGTGGCGGGCGAGGTCCGGTCTCACTTCCCGGCAGAGACCTTCAAGACGACGATCCCGCGCTCGGTCCGGATCTCGGAGGCCCCGAGCTACGGGCAGACCGTGATGACCTACGATGCGACGTCGACGGGAGCGCTCGCTTACCTGCAGGCGTCTCGCGAGCTGGCCGAGCGTGGCCAGGGAGGTTCGAGCCCCCGGCGCGCGATGAAGGCAGAAGCGGTCGGAGCTCAGGACTGATGGTCTGCAGTGATGATCGGTGCGTGCCGCGCGCTGTGACGATGACGATGGAGACGACACCAGTCCGCGCCCGGCGCGGGACCGGAACGGACGAGGAGACACGATGAGTGCGAAGCGACGCGGGCTCGGGCGGGGCCTGGGCGCCCTGATCCCGACGGGTCCTGAGCTGGACGAACAGGCGCCCGGCGTGGGATCCGGTGAGTCCGAAGGCATCGGCATCGGCGGCACGGTCGCGACCGTGGTGCAGGAACGCCCGTCGGTGCTGGACGAGGCCGCGGACACCGATGTGGCGCCCTCGCCGAACGACACACCCACGGTCGAGAAGAAGCCGGCGAAGAGCTCCGGCCCGCGCCCCAGCACGGTGAAGTGGGACTCGGCGATCGCGAGCGGCCGACTGTCGGTCGCGAACGAGGCGGGGGAAGGCGGGAGTGCCTCCGCGCTGGACAACACGTTCTTCAGCCGGGAGCAGGGTGAGGCGGACGTCGTTTCACGTGAAACGGCCGACCTGCTGCCGGTCCCTGGTGCACGGTTCGCGGAGCTCCCGGTCAGCGCGATCCGCCCGAACACGTGGCAGCCCCGTACGGTCTTCGACGAGGGCGACCTGGACGAGCTGGTGGAGTCGATCAAGGAGATCGGCGTGCTCCAGCCCATCGTGGTGCGCCCCGACAAGGAGCACCCCGGCGAGTACGAACTCATCATGGGTGAGCGGCGCTGGCGCGCCACGCAGGCGGCCGAGCTCGAGACCATCCCGGCGATCGTTCGCGATACCGAGGACGGCGACATGCTCCGGGACGCGCTCCTGGAGAACCTGCACCGCTCGGACCTGAACCCGCTCGAAGAAGCCGCTGCGTATCGCCAGCTCCTCGACGACTTCGGGTGCACGCACGAGGAGCTTGCCACTCGCATAGCCCGCAGCCGCCCGCAGATCTCGAACACCCTCCGCCTGCTGCGTCTGCCACCACTGGTCCAGCGTCGCGTCGCCGCCGGCGTGCTGTCGGCCGGTCACGCTCGCGCGCTCCTGGGTCTGAGTGACGGCGCCGAGATCGAGCGGCTCGCGCAGCGCATCGTCTCCGAAGGTCTGTCGGTCCGGGCGACCGAGGAGATCGTGATGCTCACGGAGTCCGAGGGTGGCTCGGGGAAGACCCGCAAGGCTCCGCGTGCCGGCACGCGGAGCGAGGCGGTGGACGAGCTGGCCACGCGGCTCTCGGACAGGTTCGAGACGCGGGTCAAGGTGGCACTCGGCAAGACCAAGGGCCGCATGACCGTGGAGTTCGCGTCGGTCGAGGACCTCAACCGCATCCTGCAGGTCATGGCCCCGGACGAGCGAGGTCTCCTGAAGCCACCGTCCGGGGACTGACCGTCCCCTGCGCGGAGTCGGTGCGACGTGCGCCGTTCCGGGAGAACATCAGGGCCGGCATCCCCGCGGGGATGCCGGCCCTGATGTCTTCGTCGGTCAGGGTCGGCGCACCGGCAGCAGCGCCAGGTCGACGATGCGTCGGTACAGGTCCGGGAGCGAGTGTCCACCCGCGGCGGCAGCCTGCGGCAGAAGCGACATCTCCGTCATCCCGGGTGCGACGTTGACCTCCAGGACGTGGGCCACGCCGGACCGGTCGAGGATCAGATCGGTGCGGGACAGGTGTCGCAGGTGGAGCGCCTCATGGGCCTGCACGGCGACGTCGGCGACGTATGCCGCCTGCTCCGCGGTGAGTCGAGCCGGTGCGAAGAACTCGGTCTCGCCGGCGACGTAGCGCGCGGCGTAGTCGTAGCCATTCTCCGCGACGATCTCCACGGCGGGCAGTGCCCGGGGCCCGCCCGGACCGTCGATCACGCTCACCGCCAGCTCGATGCCGTCGACCGCGTGCTCGATCAGCGCGGTCTCGCCGTACGCGAAGCACTCGACCATGGCACGCGGCAGGTCCTCCGCACGCGTGACGACCGTGACCCCCAGGGCGGAACCGCCCTCGGTGGGCTTGACGACGAGGGGGAGGCCGAGGTGTCCCACGATCGTGTCGAGCACGGGCTGCGCGCCGAGGTCCCGGAAGAGGCTCTGGGGGAGCGTCACGTAGTCGGGGGTGGTGAGCCCCGCTTCGAGCAGGGCCGCCTTGGCGATGGGCTTGTTCCAGACGACGCGGCTGGCGCGCGGGTCGGAGCCCACGTAGGGCAGGCCTGCCATGTCGAGCACGTCCCGCACCGATCCGTCCTCGCCCGAAGCGCCGTGCAGCAGCGGCCAGACGACGTCGGGGCGGGTGCTGCGGAGGAACGCCAGGAGGTCCGCGTCGACGTCGTGCACGATCACGTCGAGGCCGGTCGAGCGCAACGACTCGGCGACCCGGCGACCGGACCGGAGCGACACGTCGCGCTCGTGCGAGAGACCGCCGGCGAGGACGACCACCAGCGGGCTGCGTCCCGCGTCGTCGGGTGCGGGCGAGGTGGACGCGGTACCGGGTGCCGGCGCGTTCGGGGCGGGTGCGGGACTGGTCATCGACGGCTCACTCGATCGGGGTGTACGGGATGGCTGCCATCGTGTCAGACGCACAGGTCACCCACGTGACCTGTGCATCTGACACGGGGGAGTCAGGCCAGGTCGGGTGCGGGGCCCTCGACGTCGTCCACGTCGGGGTCGGGCTGCGCGGAGGTGCCGAAGATCTGCACCAGCTCGGACTCACCGTTCACGACACCGGCGAGGCGGCGCACGCCCTCGCGGATGCGTTCCGGCGTCGGGAAGCAGAAGGACAGGCGCATGTGGTTCGAGCCGCTGCCGTCGTAGTAGAAGGCGGTGCCCGGCACGTAGGCGACGCGCGCCGTCACGGCGCGGGGGAGCATGGCGCGGGAGTCCAGCCCCTCCGGCAGCCGGACCCAGACGAAGAACCCACCGCGCGGCACGTTCCACGATGCGCTCGGGAGGTACTCGCCCAGCGCGCCCACGAGGGCGTCGCGCCGGTCCCGGTACATCTCCCGGTAGTCCTTGATCTGGGCCTTCCAGTCGCACGTCTCGAGGTACGTCGCCACCGCGAGCTGCGACGCGTTCGACGGCGACAGCACCGCCGACTCGCTCGCGAGCACGAGCTTGTCGCGCACGGCGTGCGGCGCGATCACGAAGCCGACGCGGTAGCCGGGGGCGAACGTCTTGGAGAACGACCCCAGGTATAGCACGCCGTCGGTGTCGTACGAGCGCAGCGCCGGGAGCGGCTCGTCGTCGAAGCCGAGCAGGCCGTAGGGGTTGTCCTCGACGACCAAGACGCCGTGGCGGCGGCAGATCTCCAGGATCTGGGGGCGCCGCTCGGCGGACAGAGAGACGCCCGCGGGGTTCTGGAACGTCGGGACGGTGTACAGGAACTTCACGCGCCGGCCCTCGGCCGCGAGGCGGGTGAGCACGTCGTCGAGGTCGGCAGGGACCAGGCCGTCGGCGTCGAGCGGGACCTGGACCACGTCGGCCTGGTAGGAGCGGAAGACGCCCAGGGCCCCGACGTACGACGGCGCCTCGGCGATGATCACGTCGCCCGGGTCCACGAAGATGCGGGTCACCAGGTCCAGGGCCGACTGCGAGCCGGTGGTGACGACCACGTCGTCGGGGTGGGCGGAGACGCCCTCCAGGGCGACGACCTGGGTGATGTGCTCCCGGAGGGACTCCTCGCCCTGACCGGAGCCGTACTGGAGCGCTGTGGTGCCCTTGGTGACGATGAGGCGCTGCATGGTGTCGGCGATGACGTCGAGCGGCAGACCCTCGAGATACGGCATGCCACCGGCGAGCGACACGACCTCGGGGCGGTTCGCGACCGAGAACAGCGCCCGGATCTCCGAGGCGCGCATGCCGTGCGCTCGCGCCGCGTACGAACCGAACCACGGGTCGAGGCGGTTACCGGCAGTCTCGGGAAGCTCGTTCACGCGAGCCAGTCTGGCACGCGTGGCGTGCTCCTCCCAGTGCCTGTTCGTGGTGAAACGGTGAGACTCCGCGCGGACGGACAGGCTCGAGGGTGCCCGGAGACACCGAGAGCGCGCACCCGGGCGGGTGCGCGCTCTCGGTGTGGTGACGGCGGTCAGCCCGCGAGGACCTCGTCGATCTCCTGCGTCAGCGCGCGCTTCGGGCGAGCCCCGATGATCGACTTCACGACCTCGCCGCCCTTGTAGACGTTGAGCGTCGGGATCGAGACGATGCCGTAGTCCATGGCGGTCTGACGGTTCTCGTCGGTGTCGATCTTGACGATCTTGATCTTGCCCTCGTACTCGTCGGAGAGCTCCTCGAGGATCGGTGCCACCATGCGGCACGGACCACACCAGGTGGCCCAGAAGTCGACGAAGACGGGGATGTCGGAGTCGAGGACCTCCGCCTTGAAGGTGTCGTCGGTGACCTTGATGGTGCTCATCCGTAATCTCCTTTGTCAGTCGTTCAGCGAGTCGAGGAACGCCTGGGCGTCGAGTGCCGCGGAGCAGCCCGAGCCGGCGGCCGTGATCGCCTGGCGGTACGTGTGGTCCACGGCGTCGCCGCAGGCGAAGACGCCGGGGAGGTTCGTCCGCGTGCTGCGGCCCTCGACGAGGATGTAACCGTTCTCGTCCAGGTCGACCTGACCCTTGACCAGGTCGGTCCGCGGCTCGTGGCCGATCGCGACGAACAGCCCGGTCGCGTTCAGGTCCCGGACCTCGCCCGTGACCGTGTCGCGCAGGCTGATCCCCGCGACCTTGTCCTCACCGTTGATCCCCGCGACCTCGCTGTTCCAGGCGAACTCGATCTTCGGGTCGGCGGCGGCGCGCTCGGCCATGATCTTCGAGGCGCGCAGGTCGTCGCGGCGGTGCACGACGGTCACCTTGGACGCGAACCGGGTCAGGAACGTGGCCTCCTCCATGGCGGAGTCACCGCCACCCACCACCGCGATGTCCTGGTCGCGGAAGAAGAACCCGTCGCAGGTCGCACACCAGGAGACGCCTCGGCCGGAGAGCCGCTTCTCGTCGGCCAGGCCCAGCTCGCGGTAAGCGGAGCCGGTCGCCAGGATGACCGAACGCGCGCGGTAGGTGTCGCCGCCACCGGTCACGATGGTCTTGACGTCACCGGTGAGCTCGACCTGCTCGGCGTCGTCCCAGATGACCTGGGCGCCGAACTTCTCCGCCTGCTCCCGCATGGCGTCCATCAGGTCCGGGCCCTGGATGCCGGCCGGGAAGCCGGGGAAGTTCTCGACCTCGGTGGTGTTCATCAGGGCGCCACCCGCGGTGACCGAACCTGCGATGACGACAGGTGCGAAGCCGGCACGCGCCGCGTAGACCGCTGCGGTGTACCCCGCGGGGCCGGACCCCACGATGACGACGTCGAGCACGGGTGCCTCGGTGGTCTCGGTAGCCGGTGCGGTGGTCTGTTCGGTCAAGGTGGTCTCCTCGAGTTCCATGGGCACACGCATCAACACGCGGGCGGGTCCCAGTGTTCCAGCCGATGTCGTCCACGGCTCGGTCGTGGACGTGAGTCTCGCCACACAATATCGACAGATTTCGATGGATAGAAGGCGCGGTCACGGACTCGGGGACGGAGAACGGCCCCGGACAGTCTCTCCCGACGGGGAAAGGACTGCCCGGGGCCGTTCTCGGCGCGGCCGGAAGCCGCCGGGGTCAGCTCAGGACGACCTCGTTGAGCTCCAGCCGGAACCCGTCGGACACCTGCGGCAGCTCGGTGATCCAGATCGTGAACGAGTCGCTCACCACCGGCTCGGTGAGCTCGAACGTGGTGGTGTTCGCGAACGCGCCCTCGGCGAGCACCTCACCGCCGGCGCCGCCCTTGAGGATCTGCACCTTGCCACCGGGCGTGTTGGTGAGCAGCTCGATCTTGGAGACCGAGGCCGGCTCCCGGAGCTTCAGCTCCATGCCCAGGGAGTCCTTGAACCCGCCGAACTCCGCCCGCTGGTACGTGGTCGTGTAGTAGAACGACTGCGGGTCGGCGTCGTAGGCACGCTCGACCGCCTCGGGGTGGTCGATGGTCGCACCCTCGAACTCCAGCGTGCCCAGGAGGGCCGCCGAGTCGATGACGGGCCGTGCCTCGGTCTCGGTCGGGGCGGACGGCTCAGCGCTGTTCTCGCCCTCGTCGGTACCTCCGGCACCGGCAGAGGCGGAGGCGGACGCCGACGGCGACGCCTCGCCGATGGCCTCGCCCGTCGGCGACATCATCGCGTTCACCGCCCAGATCAGTCCGGCGACGACGGCGACGCCCACCAGGCTCAGCACGATCGGCGTCGGGTTCACGCCACGCCGCTTGGGCGCCGGCTGGGTGGCGAACCCGCCGTCCTGCTGCTCGTAGTAGCCGCCGCCGTCAGGGGCGTAGCCGGCCGGCGCGTACTGCGGCGGGTACTGCTGCGGCGCCCCGCCTGCCGCGTACTGGGCCTGCTCGTACCCGGGCTGGACGGGGGCGACCGGCTGGCCGTACTGGTCGTACGCCTGCGTCGCGCCCTCCGGGGGTGGCGGCGGCACCGGGGCGTGCTGCTGGCCGAAGGCCTGCGGCTCGTAGGTGTAGTCGCTCTGCGGCTCGGTGTAACCGGCGGGCACCGCACCCGCGACCGCGGTCTCGTCGGAGCGGGCGATCCGGCCGGAGACCGGCCGTCGCACGGGCGGAGCACCCTCGCCGTTGAAAGCGTCGGCGATGGACTGGCGTCGCGGACCCTCCGGCTCAGGCTGAACGAATCCAGGCAGCGATGCCACTACGGAAACCTCTCCCCACGGCGCCAGGGCCGCGGTCACGTCGTCGGGGTTCATCGGCCCGCCGGTGCCGCCGGACGCGTCGAACGTCCGGCTCACGAGGGCGTCGATGTCGGCGTCCACGTGGGGAACCAGCGTGGACAGCGGCGCCACGGCGCCGGAAGGGTCGAGCTGCGCGGGCAGCGGGATCAGGGTGTCCTTCGCGATCCAGCCGGCCTCGAGGTCCTGCCCGGGCCAGCGTGCCGTCATCGCGTAGTAGAGGAGCGCGACCAGACCCTGCGCGTCGAGCTGCGCGGGCCGGCCGTTCAGCGTGTCGCCCGAGGCGAGGCCGCCGTCGATCCCCAGGCCCGTGACCCGGACCCGGTGGCCGTCGACCCGTACGGCCTCGGGGCGCAGGGCGGTGTGGTGGACACCCCGTGCGTGGGCCACGGCGAGTGCCGACGCCGCCTCACCGACGATGGCACGGGCCTGCTGCTCGTCCACGAGCCCGCTCGACACGATCTCGGTCAGCGTGGTGCCGGTGTGCGGCTCGGACACCACGTACCGCCGGCCGTCGCCGTCCGTCCCGGCGTCGAGCACCCGGACCAGGCGGGGGTCCGTGACGAGCGCGGCGCGCCGCGCGGAGTCGAGGGCATCGCCCGCGTAGGGCCCGGTCACGAGCGTGACCCGGACCTCGCGCTCCAGGATCAGGTCACGTGCCTCCCAGGCGGTCGCCGCGGCGAGATCGGTCGTCGCCTGCTGGACGAGCCTGTACCTCTCGACCAGCACACTCCCTGGCTCGACGGTGCTCACGCGGACCTCCTCGCTCGCTCGGGGGACAGTAACAGGTGCGTGATGTCCGGGATCACGCGCCGTCGCCATGCTACGCGGAACCGCTGACGGACCGCCGAAACGTCGCCCGAATGCAACGAAAGCGCAGATCAGCGATCTGCGCTTCCGCGTGCGTCGGCAAGGTCAGCGCCGGAACCGGGCCAGGACCGGGCGGAGCAGGCCGTCGAGCTCCTGGACGCGCAGCAGACGCAGCAGCAGCACGTAGACGGCGAGCATGACCACACCGCACAGGGCCGACACCCACAGACCGCTCAGCATCGTCAGGACCCAGCCGTTGCCGAAGGACAGCACGTCGAACCCGCCCAGCAGCCGGTAGACCCCCCACCCGGCCAGCCCGGCCAGCACGGCAGCGACGAGAGCCTTGGCGTGCAGCGTGAGGATGCGCCCACCGTCGAGCCGGCCGTTCAGCTTCGTCCGCAGGCCACGCGTGCGCAGCAGCACGGTGATCCAGTTCGACAGCGCGTAGCTGGCGCCCGCCGCGATCACCCACATCTCGATCGGCAGCCAGAGCTGGGCGGCGATCAGGCCGATCACCAGCATCGACGTCGACGGCACGGTGATCCAGAAGACCGAGCGACCGTCCTCGTACGCGTAGTAGACCCACTTCATGAGCGCCATGCCGCCCAGCGGCACCAGACCGAACGAGAGCGCCACCAGCACCGGGGCGATCAGGGCGGTGCCCTCCTCGCCCGCGGTCGGCACGATGAAGGCCGTGGCGGGCGCGGCCAGCACCGTGAGGGCTGCCGTGGCGAACACCGTGAAGACGCCGATGGTGCGCAGGCCGAGGGAGAGGTCGCCGCGGACGCGATCGGTGTCGCCCTCCTGGGCGGCCTTGCTGATGCCGGTGAACAGGGCGGTCGCGATCGACACCGTGACCAGCGAGTGCGGCAGCAGGTAGATGAGGAGTGCCTGCGTGTAGGAGCCGTTACCGGCCACCGCGACGGGCGGGGTGGCCGCGGCGCCTGCGGCGCCCGCCTCCGATGCCACCCGGGTCAGGAAGAGGATGCCGGCCTGCTCGAGCACCACTGCGGCGAGCGTCCACGTGGCCACCGTTCCGGCCGAGCGCAGGCCGATGCCCCGCAGGCCCAGCCGGAAGTGCCAGCGGAAGCCCGAGCGCAGCAGCGGGACCAGCAGCACGAGCGCCTGCGCGACGATGCCCAGGGTGGCCGTGCCGGCAAGCAGGACGGTGCGCGGTGTGTCCCACTCGTCAAGGTCGTTGATGCCCAGCGCGGGCGCGGTGCCGAAGACAGCCAGGAAGACGCCGAACCCGATGACCGAGACCACGTTGTTGGCCACCGGCGCCCACATGAACGGCCCGAACTGCTCGCGTGCGTTGAGCACCTGACCGAGCAGCGTGTAGAGGCCGTAGAAGAACAGCTGCGGGATGCACCAGTAGGCGAACACGGTGCCCAGCGCGAGCTCCTCGGCGCTCAAGCCCTGCGTGTACAGCAGGACCACCCAGGCGGAGGCGCCCGTGAGCACGGCCGTGACGGCGAGGATGCCGACGGCGGAGACGGTGAGCAGCTTGTCGATCCGCTCCTGTGCGTTGCGTGCACGGAACGCCTTGACGATCTGCGGCACCAGCACGGCGTTCAGAGCGCCACCCGCGAGGATCGCGAACAGCACGTTGGGCAGCTTGTTCGCGACGTCGAACGTGATGGCGACGCTGCCCACCGAACCGATGGCGGCCACGAGCATCATGTTGCGCACCAGCCCGCCCAGCCGGGAGGCCGCGGTGCCGGCGGCCATGACGATCGAGTTGCGGCCCAGACCGCGCGACGGCGGCTGCGCGGGGGACGAGCCCGCGGCCGCGCCGGGGTCGGGTTCCGACGCGGGGTCGGCTGCTGCGGTCACGGTGTTCTCCTGGGTCAAGCGACTACTCCCGTGGTCTGGGGGCCCTGGCCGGCGCCGTCCCGGCCGACGTGTGCGGCGGCCGAAACACTACTCCGCCCGACGGCGTGCTAGGGCCGTGCCGGGGTGCCCGACGTGGCCGGTGCGGTCTCGGGCGCCTCGGCGGCGGTCCCGGTCGCCTCCTCGACGTCCTCGCGGGTGGCGCGGTTGGGCGACCGGCCGCGACGCACCGTGCGCCAGATGCCGGCCAGGAAGAGCAGGGCCACGAGGCCTGCGGCGATCCAGGTGCCGACCTCCTCCCAGCCCGCGCGGACCCGGACCTGGAACGTCGAGTCGTCGTTGATCTTCGCCCCGGTGGGGGTGAGCACCTGTGCCGTCACCTCGACGTCGCCGGACCCGATCGCCCGGACCGGGACCTGGACGTCCATCTCCTGACCCGCGGGCACGGTCTCGGTCGTGCGCTCGTCGACCGTGAGCCGGGGGTGGTCGGGGCGCAGCACCACGGTGACGGTCGCGTCCACGGTGAGCGCGTTGCGCACGCGCACGGGGATGTTGCCGACGTCGGTGATGAAGTTGATGTCCTGGCGGGGCACCACGGTCACGGAGCTCTTCGTGATCTCGTCGTTCTCCTGGAGCACCTGCTGCACGACCTGTTCCCGGAGGCCGGGGTCGGCGCGGCGCGCGACCGCCAGCGGGGCGATCAGCCGCCGTACGCCGGGTCGCCAGATCACGGGGTGCTCCTCGCCCGCCACGGAGGAGAACGTGACGATCGCGTCCCGCGCCTGCTCCAGTGCCTTGACGTCGGCCGCCGCGAGCTCCGCCTTGGCCCGCTCGTGCTTCGGCAGGGGGGTGCGGGCCACCTCGGGTGCGTCCTGGACGAACAGCGCGTCCAGCGTCGTGGGCGAGATCCAGCCGGCCTCGTCGAGCGTGTCGAGCACGGCCTTGGCGGCGTCGGTGTCGGGCGTCCAGCTCCGGGGTGCCACGATCGAGAGCGACGGCGGGTCGTAGGGCGCCTGGCTGACGACGGCAGCCGTCTCCGCGAGCAGGCGCTGCGCACCCTCCGTCGCGGTGGACGCCGTGGTGACCGCCGTCGTGTCGGCGGACTCCTGGGCGGAGGCGGTCGAATCGGCGCCCGACAGGTCGGTGGCGGCCAGGAACGCCTCGGTCAGCGGCTCGTCCGTCACGACGGCGTGCGCGGTGCCCGCCGGTGTCGCCACCTCCGCCCGGCCGGTCACCGTGCCGACACCCTCGTAGGCCAGTCCGCCGGCGCCCACCACGACGTCGTCCCGGCCGCTGGCGACGGCCAGGCCGAGGGTCTCGACGTCGGGCACCGTACCGTCGGCAGGCCAGGCGAAGTTCGTGTGCCAGGTGGCCGGGATCTCCCAGACCCCGGCGCGCGGACCGCGCACGAAGCTGCGCGGTCCCGTGGAGAGCACGCCCGCGTGCGCGAGTGCCGCGAGGTCCGGGTCGTGGTCCGGGAGCGTGAACGTCGCCGTCGTCCCGGCGGCCGCGAGCATCCGGTCGTACCAGTCCCGCAGCTCCGGGTCCTGCGAGGCCTCGGCCGTGCCCATGAGGTTCGGGTCGACGGCGAGCGAGACGGTGTTGTGCTCCGCGACCTGGAGCACGCCGTCGAGCCGCTGGCCCGCCGCGGTCTGCTGGGCCAGCTCCAGCTCGGCGGAGCTCGGGTCGGCGGGGTCGGTCGCCGGGCTGGTCACGGCGGCCAGGACGCTGAGCTTCATCGGCACGCGCTCGGTGCCGTCGGCGTCGTACATGAGGAACGAGCGGGCGATGCCCAGGCGCCCGGAGGCATCACCGACGGAGATCGCGAGGCGGCGGGCACCGAACCCCTGGAGCGCCTGGACACCCGGGTCGTAGGTGAACGAGACGGTGGTGGAGGCGCCCGGCGCCAGCCGCGGGACCGTGGTGGTGCTCCCGGTGCCGTAGACCGGGTCGAGCAGGCCCGCCTCGGACCACGCGGCGATCTCGGCGCGCGAGGTGAGCGCCAGGTAGTCGACCGTGAACTGCGCCTCCGCGCCGTCGATCACGGCGTCGGTGGTGTTGGTGACGCTCGCCCGGACGGTCACCGTGTCGCCGGGGACGGCTATCGGGTGCGAGATGCTCGTGACGGACACGTGCACGGCTCCGTCGCCCGGCGCAGTCCTGGTGACCGCCGCCGGAGCGGAGGACGCGCCTGCGGGCGGGTGCCCGGCCATCGGACCGGCGGCGGACGCCGGCAGGACTGCCGACCCCACGACCGCCACGACCGCCAGGAGCGCGGCGCTGAGCGTGCCGGCGCGGCGGGCCGCCCGGCGGTGGGCGGGACTGCGGGTGATGTCGGGGTGCTGCGTCATGGCAGGTCGGGGCGCTCCGTGGGGAAGGCGTCGGCGCGCAGCACGTCCCGGAGGTGCCTCGACGACTCGAGGAGGTCCAGGGCGGCCGTGGCCAGTCGCTGCTCGTTCGGGTACGACAGGCGCCCGGCGAGCTCGTCGATCCTGACCCAGAGAGCGTCCTCGGCTTCGCCGTCCGGATCGTCCTCCACGGTCAGGCGACCGCCCTCCGCGCGCAAGAGGTAATGGTGCACGACCTTGTGCACCCGCCGGTCCTCACCGGTGAACCAGTAGTCGATCACGCCGAGCTCCGCCTGGATCGAGCCGCGGATCCCGGTCTCCTCGCGGATCTCCCGGATCGCTGCCTCCTGCGGCGTCTCGCGACCCTCGAGGTGGCCCTTCGGCAGGCACCACTCCAGCCGGCCGGTGCGGTTGCGGCGCAGCAGCACGGCCGCGCTCAGCTCGCCGCTGCCGTCCGGGTCGGCGCGGAGCACCAGGCCCCCGGCCGAGGTCTCGTCCACGATGGGCAGGTGCACCGGGGCGGTGGCCGCGGCCCGCCGGGCCGGATTCACCCGCAGCGGCGCCCCGCCGGGCGGCGTGGGCACCTCCGGGCGACCATCAGGACGGTCGCTCGCCGGAACAGGGGTGGACATGCCCCAACACTACCGACTGAGCACCGTTGCTCAGGTCAGGCGGGCGTCGTTTCGCGCGGTGAGTGGTGGCGCGCCGCGTCTGGGAGAATCTTGGGCTGTGTCTACCCCTGAGCAGGACCTGTTGCGGCGCGCGCTCGGCGTGCTGACCGAGATGGCCCCCGCCGCGCTCGAGCTGGGCGAGCAGTTCCGTGCCGCCGGTCACGAGCTCTCGCTCGTCGGCGGTCCGGTGCGCGACGCCTTCCTGGGCCGCGCGAGCAACGACCTCGACTTCGCGACGTCGGCGACGCCGGACCAGACACAGCGGATCCTCGCGCGCTGGGGCGATGCCCACTGGGACATCGGCAAGGAGTTCGGCACCATCGGCGCCCGGCGGGGCGACGTCGTCGTCGAGGTGACGACGTACCGGACGGACAAGTACGACCCGGCGTCGCGCAAGCCGCTGGTGGAGTTCGGCGACACGCTCGACGGTGACCTGTCGCGCCGCGACTTCACGGTGAACGCGATGGCCGTGCGCGTACCCGACCTGACCTTCGTGGACCCGTTCGAGGGGCTGACCGACCTGGCGGCCGGGGTGCTGCGCACACCCATCGCGCCCGAGCGCTCGTTCGACGACGACCCGCTGCGCATGATGCGCGCCGCGCGGTTCGCCGCGCAGCTCTCGTTTCACGTGGAACCAGGGACGCTGGCCGCGCTCGTGGCGATGGCGGACCGCATCGAGATCGTGTCGGCCGAGCGGGTGCAGGCCGAGCTCACGAAGCTGCTCCTGAGCGACAACCCGCGCGCGGGTCTCGAGGTGCTAGCGGACACGGGACTTGCCGAGCACGTGCTGCCGGAGCTGCCCGCCCTCCAGCTCGAGATCGACGAGCACCACCGGCACAAGGACGTCTACCAGCACTCGCTCACGGTGCTGGAGCAGGCCATCGCCCAGGAGACCGGGCCCGACGGCGCGGTGCCGGCGCCCGACCTGGTGCTGCGTCTCGCCTCGTTGCTGCACGACATCGGCAAGCCCGCCACGCGCCGCTTCGAGCCCGGCGGGGGAGTGAGCTTCCACCACCACGAGGTGGTCGGGGCCAAGCTCGCCGCCAAGCGGCTGCGTGCGCTCAAGTACGAGAAGCAGGTGGTGAAGGACGTCTCCCGGCTCGTCGAGCTGCACCTGCGCTTCCACGGGTACGGCGACGGCGCCTGGACCGACTCCGCCGTGCGCCGCTACGTGACCGACGCCGGCCCGCTGCTCGAACGGCTGCACCGCCTCACCCGCGCCGACTCGACCACACGCAACAAGCGCAAGGCCAAGCGCCTCTCCGACGCGTACACGGACCTGGAGAACCGCATCGCCGCACTGCGCGAGCAGGAGGAGATCGACGCCATCCGGCCCGACCTCGACGGCACGCAGATCATGGCGATCCTCGGGATCCCGCCGTCGCGCGATGTGGGCGCCGCGTACAAGCATCTCCTGGCGCTGCGCATGGAGCGCGGCCCGCTGGGCGAGGAGACCGCGACCGAGGAGCTGCGGAAGTGGTGGGCCGAGCGCGGATGACCGCGTGCCGGGCTAGACGTGGGTCGGGTCGAACAGCGCGCTGACCGACTCGCCGCTGTGGATGCGGCGCACCGCCTCGGCGAACGCCGGCGCCACGCTGATCACGGTCAGCTTGTCGTGTGCCAGCAGACCCGCGGTCGGCACCGTGTCGGTGGTGACGATCTCGACGACGTCGGGGTCGGCCGCGATCCGGTGCACGGCGTCGTTGGCGAAGATGCCGTGCGTGCAGGCGATCCGCACGCTGCGCGCGCCGTGCTCGCGCAGCAGGTCGAGGACGGCGACGATCGTGGAACCGTTGGCGATCTCGTCGTCCAGCACGATGATGTCGCGGCCCGTGACGTCGCCGATCAGCGACGTGATCTCGACCCGGTCGCCGTCGAACCGCTCCTTGGCCGCCGCCGCGACCGGCACGCCGAGCATCTTGGCGAACGCCGACGCGCTCTTCGCGTTGCCGAGGTCGGGGGACACCACCGTCGCCTTCGCCAGGTCGCTCGGCGCGAAGTACGCCGCGAGCTCGCGCAGCGCGTTGAGCTGGTCGGTCGGCACGCGGAAGAACGCGTGCACCTGCGGCGCGTGCAAGGTCATGGTGAGGATGCGGTTCACGCCCGCCGTCTCCAGGAGATCTGCGACGAGACGCCCGCCCACCGAGATGCGGGGCGCGTCCTTCTTGTCGGACCGCGCGTACGCGAAGTGCGGCATGACGGCGGTGATCCGGGCCGCCGAAGCACCCTTGGCCGCGTCGATCATCAGCAGGAGCTCCATGAGGCTCTCCTGTGCGGGGCGTACCACCGACTGCACCAGGTAGACGTCGCGCTCGCGGCAGTTCTCCAGGAGCTGGACCTGCAGGCAGTCGTTCGCGAAGCGCTGGATCTTGACCGGGCTCAACGCGACGCCGAGATCAGCGCACATCGCACGGGCGAAGCGCTGACCACCGGTACCAGCGAAGACCCGCACCTCGGCCATGGCTGGAGTCTACGGAACGTCGCAGCGGCCCGCCTAGGCTGGAGAGGGCATCATGTGCGCCATGAGCGTCACCGACTGGCAGACCTGGGCCCCGTTCGTCGACGCGCTGCGCCGCTCCGCACCACCGGGAACGCACACCAGCGAGTTCGTGGGCACCGTCGGCCGCGGGGGCGCGCAGGGCACATACCTGGACGACGGCGACGCCGCGGCCCGCCGGGACCGCGACCGGGAGCTGGCGCTCGCCGCCGCACGTACCGGCGGACCGGGTCCGCGGGCGGAGCTCGACGAGGCGTTGCGTGAGGTGGCCGCCCTGCTGCCGGACAGCGAGCAGCTCGTGCGGGTCGTGGCCGTGCACGGCGGGGGCGGGCTGAGCGGCGGAGACCGGCCAGGCGGCGGTGCTCCCTCGGGCGGCGACGCGCGTGACGGCGGGGATGTGCGTGACGGCGACGACGCGCGGGACCGCGGGGATGCCCGCGACGGCGGGAACGCCCGCGACGGCGGCGACGCGCGCAACCGGGGGGACGCCCGCGACCGCGGGGCCTCGCCCAGCGGCGACGCGCCCGTGCGCGACGTCGTCGAGCTGATCACGCTCCCGCCCGCCGTCGTCTCCGGTCCGACGGCGCCGGTCCTGGAGGTGGTGCTGGAACCGGGGGCGCTCCCGGCGTCGTACCGGGAGATCGTCGAGCCGCGTCCGGATGCCGCGACCGCGCCGTCGGCCGACCCCGACGCCGTGGCGCGGGTGGTCGCCGAGCGGATGCCCGACGCCGTCGGCGCCGCGCCGGAGGAGATCGACGCCGCGGAGGTGGCGCTGCCCGACGGCGCTCGTCTGCCCGCCGAGGTGCGCTCCCTGTACGCCGCGGCCGGGAGCGGCGCGCTGAAGCTCGCACCGGAGGAGGGACGGTTCGGTGGGTTCGAGATCGTGCCGCTGAGCGGGAGTGCACTGCGTGAGGCGTTCCTGCCGGCCGCCCGGTTCGGCACGTGGACCGCTGACGCCGGCACGGTCGCACCCCGGGACCCGGCGGACCGGGTGCAGGCGGTGATCGGCTCGCCGCTCTGGTTCCCGGTGGGTACCGACGGCGCGGGGAACGTCTACGCCGTCGACCTCGCGCCGGGGCCGGCCGGGCACCTGGGCCAGGTCGTGCTGCTGGACCATGAGGTGCGGGCGGGTGCCACGTACCGGGCGGAGAGCCTCGCGGCGCTGCTGGTCGGTCGGGTGGCGCCGCCTGATCGACCGGAGCGCACGACGGACGCGGGTGGGGCGAGCCCGGCGGGTCCTGGTGCCGTCGACGGGCCCGTCGAGTTCCTTGCCCTCGACCCGGCGGACTGGATGGCGCGGCTCGACGCCGGGACCGTGCCGGACACGCTCAAGGCCGCGGGCCTGGTGCCTGACCGCGCGAACCCGCCGATCCTGACCGACGCGCTCGCCGTGGCGGACCGGCTGCTCGCACTGCGGGGCCTGCCGCCGACCGAGGTCGTCCGTCTGACGCGTCCGGCGCGTGCGGAGCGCAAGGGCCTGCTCGGCAGGCTCTTCGGCCGCTAGCCCAGGGATGGTCCATGCCACGAAGCACTGAACTGACTTCGGTCAGTGGCATAGGGCCCTGGAGCGACTTCGGTCCGTTGCCTCCAGATCGGTCAATCGAGTGACCGAACTGGAGGCAACGGACCGAAGTGGTGCTGTGCCCTCCATCAAGGGACCGAGGCCACGGCAATTCCCGGTTCGCGGTCAGTGACCCCCGTGGACCTCGCCGTCGGACTCCGGACGCCTGATCAGCGTCGCCAGCGCGATGGTCACGGCCATCACGCCCGCACCGATCCCGAAGGCCAGGCCCGCACCCTTGGTCAGGGCGTCCGCGGCCGAGGTGCCCGTGGCGGTCAGGGCATCGGACCGGAGGGTCATGATCGCGATGAACAGCGCGGTACCGGCTGCGCCCGCGACCTGCTGCACGGTGTTGATGGTCGCCGAGCCGTGCGAGTACTGGTGCGGCTTGAGCACACCGAGCGCCGCGCTGAACAGCGGCGTGAACACCGCGGCCAGCCCCAGGCTGAACGTGATGTGCGCACCGAGCACGTAGAACACCGAGATGCCCGGGTGCAGGAACGCCAGCATGCCGATGCCGAGCGTGACCAGCACGGCGCCCGGAACCAGGAGCGGACGCGGTCCCACCCTGTCGTACCACCGGCCGACGACCGGACCCAGCAGGCCCATCGCGAGACCGCCGGGCAGCACGACCAGGCCCGACTGGAGGGGCGTGAGGCCCATGGCCTGCTGCAGCACCAGCGGCAGCACGATCAGCGTGCCGAGCATCGCGAGCATCGAGACCGCCATGATGCCGATGGCCACGCGGAAGTTGCTCTCGCGGAAGGTCCGCAGGTCGAGCAGCGCGGAGTCGGTGCGCTGGCGCACGATCTGCCGCCAGATGAACAGGCCGAGGAACGCCAGGCCGGTGATCAGCGGGATCAGCGGGTTGATGGCACCGGCACCCGCGTGCGCGCCCTCGCCGAGGCCCGAGAGCCCCCACACGAGGCCGCCGAAGGCGACGACCGCGAGCAGCAGGGACAGCGGGTCGAGGTGGTGCGCGTCCTTGTCCGACACGTCGCGGATCCACAGCACGCCCGCGACGAGCGCGAGCACGGCGATCGGCAGCACGACGCCGAAGACGCCGCGCCAGCCCAGGGGCTCCAGGATCGCGCCCGACAGTGTGGGGCCGAGCGCCGGCGCCGCGGCGATGACCAGGCCGACGTTGCCCATGACACGCCCCCGCATGTGCGGCGGCACGATCGTCATGATCGTCGTCATGAGCAGCGGCATCATGATCGCGGTACCCGTGGCCTGGACCACGCGGCCGGTCACGAGGAGGCCGAAGCCCGGGGCGATCATCGCCAGGGCCGTGCCCACCGTGAACAGGGACATCGCCGTCAGGTAGGCACCTCGGGTGCCCAGCCGGTTGATGAGGAACCCGGTCGCCGGGATGACGACGGCCATCGTGAGCAGGAACGCGGTGGTGAGCCACTGGCCCGTCGTCGCGGTGATGCCCAGCTCGTCCATGATGGGCGGCAGGGCCACCGACATGGTCGTCTCGTTGAGGATCACGGTGAAGCCGCTCGCCAGGAGCAGGGCGATGGCACGGAACGCCCCGGGTGCGAGCTTGTCCTGGCGGGGTTCGACGGGTTGTTCAGCGGGCAGGTCAGAGGTACCCCGGACCGGCGTGGTCGGTGGTTCGCTCAGGTGGTCGGACGTGTCGATCGTGTCGGTACTCATGGGTATGCCCTCTCGGTACGGTGCGCGCGGGCCGAGATCGAGAGCGACATTGCACACGACCTACGTCTAACGACGCCGGACCATCGTCAGGTATTCCCGCCGACGATCGCGACCTGTTTTCACAGACGTCTGCGGTGAGCAGAAATCATCGGCACGCCCTCGGCGGACCCCCTGTCAGCGCCCGACGGCGTCCGCCGGGCCCGCCAGGTCCTGGGCGTCGTCGCCGGGTGCCACCGACTCGGTGACCGGTGCGGCCACGCCGAGCGTCACCCCCTGCTGCGCCATGAACGGCTCCGGGTCCACCGCCTGCCCGTTCATCCGCACCTCGTAGTGCAGGTGGCAGCCCGACGACGTCCCCGCGCCCGCCGGGTCGATGCGCGAGTCGCCTCCCATCGACGCGATCTGCTGCCCCGCCCGCACCGTGTCGCCGACCCGCACCAGGTTGGTGCCGGTGAGCAGGTGCCCGTACGTCGAGTCGAGACCCATCCCGTGCTCGATGCGGATCGTGTTGCCCGTGCCCCAGCCGGTCGCCCCGGAGATCACCACCCGCCCCGCGGCTGCCGCGTACACCTGCGTGCCGCACGACGCCGCGATGTCCTGGCCCAGGTGGTAGGTCGAGGCCCCCGCGATCCCGGTGTTGCGCGGCCCGAAACCGGACGCCTTCGTCCCGACGGCGGGGTTCGCCCAGCCGCCCGCGCCGACCGCCGCCTGACCGATCGACCCGCTCATGCAGGGTGCACCGGCCGCGGCGCCCTGGATGGATCGGGACAGCGCCGCGAGGTCCTGCTCGTCCGCGCCGCTGACGAGCTGCATGACCTGCAGCGCCTGGTCCCAGTACTTCTGGTAGTGGTACGGGTCGGCGTTGCGCTGCGCCTTGTGGGCGGCGATGGTCGGCTCCATCGTCTCCCAGCCCGTGACGGCGAGCAGCCGGTCGTAGTACCGGCCCGAGGACTGCACGGGATCGAGCCGCTCCTCGACCGTGCCGTACCACTTCTGCTCCTGGAACATGCCGATCGAGGACGTCAGCGTGCCGTCCGGGTTGCGCACGCCGAAGCGGTCGTCGCCGTAGGTCAGGTTGCGCAGGCCCGACTCGCCGAGCGCGGTCATCACCGCGATCGCCTGGGCCCGTCCCGGCACCCCGCGCTCCTGACCCACCTGGAGGATCACCGACGCGTTCTGGAGCTGCTCGGCGGTGAACCCACCGGCCGCCGTGGCCTGGCCGCCGGCCGGCACCACCGACGCCGACATGCTGCAGCCGTCCTGCGACTGGCTCTCGCTCACGGCTCCGCCGACCAGCACGACCATCGCGACGACCGCCGCGGGCACCGCCAGGACGGCCGCCATCAGCACGACCAGGACGATGACGGCCCGCCGTGTCGCATCGTCCTTCTTCCGACCCGGGCCGGAGCCAGGACGGGCCCTGGACCGGACCGCCGTCCGGGCGACCCGGGTCGCCAGCCCGACGGCGTCCCGCCCGCTCACGACCCCTCCGGCGGCCTGATCTGCTCGGCCAGCCAGGGGGCCGCGCCGTCGGCCCGGGTCAGGAGGACCGTGTAGGGGCCGATGTCGGTGGGCACGGCCACCTCGGCCAGCAGCGTGGAGGTCTCGTCCGTGACCTCCGGGTCACCGGTCACCTGGGTGACCGGCACCAGCCGCGGGTCGACGTCCTGGTAGACCGGTCTGGCCTGCGGCGTGAGCAGCGGTTCGAGGCCGTCCCACCACGCGGCCGCCGTCTGGTCGGTGGCGGCGAACGCCGTCATGGTCGCGCGCGCGGCGTCCAGGGCCGCCGTCCGGACCGTGTCGTCCCAGGTCGCCTCGACCGGTTCGCTCGGTGCGGACTCGTCGAACTCCGGCTCCGCCGTCACCTCGAGGGCAGGATCCCCGGCGGCAGGCTGGTCGTCGACCGGCTCGTCGACCGGACCGGTCGCCGGGACATCCGCCTGGTCGCCGCCCGCGACGTCGTCGGACGTTCCCTCCGGGTTGCCGAAGTCGTCCTGGTCCCGCGGCGTGACCACGCCGGCCTGCGCGCCCGGGTCGGCCGGGCCGCCCTCGCGCGGCCAGCCGACCCACGTCCCGATCGCGAGGACGACCACGACGACCACCGTGACGACTGCACGTCTCATGAGCGGCCCAGCCCTCGCATCTGCCGGCGGCCCGGGTTGTGCACGATCGCCGACGGCTGCGGACCGGCCTGCGGCGTACCGCCCTGGCGCGCGGCGTCGAGCGACGCGGCCAGCCGCGCCGCGCTCTGCGACCGTTCCCCGCGCCGGCCCAGCCCCCGCACCGCGGCGAGCACCTGCTTGGCCTGACCGGTCCTGCGCACGACGGTCAGCGCCTTGGAGGCGCCGGCCGCAGCCGCGGACGTGCCGCCGCTCGCCACCATCGCGCCCGCCTGGAGCGCGATCGAGGTGCCGGCCCGGCCCGCGCTGCTCAGCCGGTCGGTCAGACGCTCACCGGCGGTGGGCGGCAGGTGCGGCGCCGGTTCGTTCGACGGCTTCTCGCCCGCGTTGGCACCGTCGGCGGGCTGGTCGCCACCCGGCTGCCCGCCGGCGGTCGAACCGACCTGGACCGTACGGGCCGCGGTGGTCCAGGCGTTGCCGCCGCCCGGGGCACCGTCCGCTCCGGGGCCGCCGGCGCCGTCGACCGGGATGGGCTGCGTGCGGCCGTCGCCCGCCGCACCGGCCTGGCCGGCGGCGGCCACCGCACCCCCGGCGACGGCGCCGCCGGCGACCGAGCCGGCGGGCGGCGTACCGTCGATGACCGCCGGGCCCGAGTCCACCTTGTCGGTGTCCACGACGCTCTCCTGCGGCTTGACGGGTGCTGGGCCGAGCCCCACGCCGGCCCACTCCTTGGCCTTGGTGTAGCGCTCGCGCCACTTCGCGCTGCCGTCCCACGGCATCGCCGCGGGCTCGCCCACCTGGGAGGGCACGCCGGCGGCCGCGAGCCGGTCGGCCAGGCCCCGCAGGGCCTGCCGCACGCTGGCGCCCATGAGCACGTAGAAGACGGCGCCCGCGAGCACCAGCGTGTTGAACAGGTACAGCCGCACGAGGAACGGCAGGCCGCTGGTGGCGTCGTAGAAGCCGAGCAGGATCTTCATCCACGCGACCAGGAACATCGTGGCCATCGCGACGAGGATGCAGCCGAAGAGCACGCTCGCGAACGTGCGGAAGAGCTGGGCCCGCGTGCCGCTGGAGATGACGCCGACCGGGAGCTGCCAGAGCAGCTTGATCGCCGACCAGCCGAGCAGCACCACCGCGAAGATGGTGCCGCCGACGATCACCACGGACAGCAGTAGGAACACGAACCCCGTGGTGAGCAGGCTGAGCGTCGAGACGACGGTGCCGGCGTCGACCGTGGAGGCCGCCTCCTTGTAGGCCGCGTCGCAGCCCCCGATCGCGTCGACGGCGTTCTCCCGGCCGACGCTCTCGGTGTAGGTGTCCGCGCAGCCCGTGCCGTCGATGACGCTGCCGTAGTTGATGATCTGGTGGGGTACCCGCAGCAGGGTGTCCACGAGCTGCCCCTTGAGGCCGTCGCGGATCACCGTCGAGTCCTGCTGGAACGAGGCTCCGTCGGTCGCGAATCCGGTGGCGATGTCCATGCCCGCGTCGCGCGACTGCATGATGACGCCCTGCTCGCCGCCGATGGTCGCCATCGGGTTGGCGAGGAACGTCGTGGCGAGGGCGGCGATGAGGCAACCGATCAGCAGCTCCATGAAGCCGCCCGCGTACCGCCCCTTCAGCAGCCAGAACCCCACGACGAACGCCAGGATGATGAGCATCAGGTTGAGCAGGCCGATCTGGGCGATCATGCCCTGCACGATGATGCTCAGCCCGGCCAGCGGCGCCAGGATGTAGCCCAGCCAGTCCATGCCGAGCACCCAGTCGAGCACCCAGATCTGCACCGCGACCATGTCCCGGTACCAGACCCAGAACATGCCCGCGAGGGTCGAGAAGATCTCGGAGTCGACGTTCAGCGGGTTCCACGGTGAGCCCGTGTCCCACTGGAGCATGAACCGGTCCACGGCCACGCCCTGCGTGTCCTCCAGGTTCAGCCCGCCCTGCGGGTCGGCGGCCTGGAGGGGCGCCAGCCCGATCATGCCCCGATCACCGCGCCCGTCGAGCTCGTCGGCGTGGTCTTGACGGTCTCGGCGCGCTTCTCGACCAGGGGCGCCATGACCTTCGCCCGGCCGTACCGGGCCTGGAAGTCCCGGATCAGGCACTCGCCGCGCCGCTCCTCGGGCACACCGGAGGCGTCGACCACGGGCGCCGTGCCCTCGGTGACCAGCTTGACCAGCCCGTCGTCGACCGGTGCGTCGACGGGCAGGCCGTGCAGCCAGCGCAGGCCGCGGCGGGCGAGGTTCGCGTCGCGGTGGCGCAGCAGCACGCGGAACGGGATGAGCCCGCGCACCACCTCGTTGCCGAAGTCCTCCTCGGCGTCGTGGCTGCCCAGCAGCAGCGCGGCCTTGTGCTTGCGGCCGTCGCGGATGAACGTGCCGATCTCCTCGGCCGCCTCGGGCGACGACATCGTCTTGGACGCCTCGTCGGCGGCGAAGATGTCGAGCCGGGAACGGTCCGCGAAGCAGCGGTAGCGCGCCAGGGCCGCGATGAGCGCGAACGTGGCGCGGCCGAACACCTTCTCGGCCTTGAGCTCGGCGAACAGGTGCCCGTGCTCCATGTCGGCCTTCGAGGGGAGCTGCATCTTGTGCGTGTGCAGCACGATCGCCGGCGAGCTCAGGTCGAGCGGCGGCAAGGAGTCGTCGAAGAGGGCGCGGCCGAAGTCCAGCTCGGAGAAGATCCGCATCTCGTCGGCGAGCATCCGGGCGCCCGGGAACTCGCAGTCCTGCTCCAGGTGGCGGGCGAGCGAGCCGAGCGACGTGATCTGGTGCCGCCACATGTACTCGGTCTGGAGCACCTTGGACAGCAGCACGTTCTGCTCGGACTTGGTCTGCACCGACAGCAGCACCGTGAGGAAGGCCCGCGCGACCCGCGGGGCCTGGGCGGGCGGCAGGATCCGCAGCGGGTCCATGGACACCGTCGCGTCCTCCGAGATCTCCACGACCTGCGAGCCGGGGATCTCGGAGACGGCGATGCCCCACTCGCCCATCTCCGTGTGGTCCACGGCCATGAGCGTGGCGCCCATGTCGACGTTGTCCATGGCCACGGTCTTCATGCTCACCGACTTGCCGGAGCCCAGCTCGCCGACGAAGCCCATGGCGAGCGCGACGTCCAGCTTGTCGGTGGCACCGGCCAGGTTCACGAACACCGGGTTGGGCCGGGCGGCGCCGTTCGAG
The DNA here is from genome assembly GCF_049532985.1 of Promicromonospora sp. MS192. Lineage (GTDB taxonomy): Bacteria > Actinomycetota > Actinomycetes > Actinomycetales > Cellulomonadaceae > Promicromonospora. The sequence continues at coordinate 4,937,605 of NZ_CP186693.1, forward strand.
ATCTCCAGCGCGAACAGCGAGCCGGAGGTGTCGCCGAGCTCGGTGGTCGCGAACGGCACCGCCGCGGAGAACGCGCGGGCCGTGGTGATCTGCGAGTACTCGCGCACGGCGCGCGGCGTCGGCATGCCGGGCAGCGTGGCCTCGAAGAGGGTGGGCTGGATCGTGGGGTCGGTCCGCAGCGCGAACTGCATCGCGGCGAAGTACTTGGTCAGGTCGCGGGCGTCGTCCAGCGCCTGCTCGGGGGTGTGGCCCGAGACCGTGAACATCGTGGTGGCGTCGACCTCCACCTCGAGCTCGTCGGCGTCCATCACGGCCTGGTACTCGCCCAGGGCGCGCGCCGTCGTGTCCAGGGACGAGCCGGCGCGCTCCTCCTCGGAACGCTGGTCGAACTGGTCGTTCAGCGTGCGCACGGCCCGGCGGTTCCGGTTGGTCACCTCGTCGCGCGAGCGCACCGTCATGCGGATGGCCCAGTCGCAGGGCACGCCCGACTCGTCGACCCGCCCGATCCACTCGCACCCCGGGTACACGATCCCGCCCGACGGCGTGTCGCTCACCACGAGCGTCGTCTGGTAGGAGGCGAGCTCCGGGTTGGTGGGGTCGAGCACCTTGACGTAGGGCCGCCGGAGGATCTGCAGGGGACCGAGCCGCTTCTCGGAGTCGGTCTGCCCCGCCGGGTCCACGAGCGCCGACGGCAGCACCGACGGTCCCGACAGGTGCATCTCGGCGTCCAGCGAACCGTCCACGGGCACCGCGGTGTCGATCCCCAGGCCGCGCTGCATCGCGTGCCCGAACATCCACGCCATCTCGGCCACCGTCGCCGGCCGCGGGTCGAACGCCCCGGGCATCTCCTTGCGCAGCGCCTCAGCCTGCGCGGCGCGTTCGCCGACCGCGTGCCGGCCCGGCACGGAGCGCGGCATCATCAGCGTGTCCTGGAGGGTGGTCCAGCTCGCGCGGAGCGGTTCCAGGAAGGCCTTGGCGCCCGGGTTGGCCAGCGGGGCGGCGATCCAGTGCACGCGCCGGCCGATCGGGATCTGCTCCAGGAAGTCGAGGGTGGCCTCGCACTCCGCGGCCCATGCCTCGCGCTCGGTCAGGTCGACGCCCTCGATCATGGACAGCACCACGGACGCCGGGTCCGTCGCCGCCGTCAGACCCAGGTGCAGCGACTCGCCCCGCAGCGCTCGGTACAGCGCGGTGTGGTGCCGCCGGGCGGCGTGCTTCTTGTCGTCCGGCTGGAACGCGTAGGGCACGGGGGACACGCGCCAGACCGCCCACACGGTCCCGGTGCGGGTCCACATGAGGCCGTCGGTCAGGGCCGAGATGTGGCTCAGCATGGGGGCTCAGTCCTCTCGCGGGGTCGGCTGGTCGGTGCTGTCAGGGGTACGCGGCGTGCCGGAGAGCAGCTCGCCGACGCCGGTGAGATCGGACCTCCTGCGGTCGGCCGCTGCCGCGGCGGCCGCTGCGGCCCAGTCCGCCGGTGAACGCTTGCTCGGTTGCCGGGCGGGCTGCGGGTCGGGTTGCGGGTCCAGCCGGCGCCCCTCGACGGTCGCGTCCGCGGGACCACGAGCCGTCAGCTCGGGGAGCAGCTCCGTCGGCACGGGGCGGACGACGGCGGGGTGCGTCCCGGCGTCGGGCACCGCCGGCCGAGCATGTGCGGTGCCGCCCAGTGCCTCGGCGTACCGCGCCGGGCCGAGCGCGGACCCGGGCACGACGACCATGACCCGGTGGGTCATCAGCCGTGGCTTGGGCAGCGCCACCTGCCCGCCGACCAGGCGCCCGGGGCTCGACGTCAGGTTCATCGCGTCCATGACGAACGCGACCGGGTTGCGACCCGAGCTCGGCAGCTTCCCGGTGGCCCACACGGTGCCCACCACCAGGCCCACCGCGACCACGATGTTCATGAAGCCGCCCAGCCGGGCCCACAGCGGAGCGGTCTGCCACAGCGCGAACGCCACCACGGCGCCCGCTCCCACCTGGGTGATGGTGTACGGCCCGCCCCAGATGCGCCCGCCGCTGGGCAGCTTTCCCACGAGCATGGGAATGCGGCGGGCCTTCGTGTAGAACTTCGCGGTCTCGGTCACCGGACACCCTCCTCACCACGCGCCGGGCGCGCGAGAGCGCCCGGCCGAACCCTGTGCCTTGCCCCCAGCGCCATGCCCATGTGTCTGACCCGTGTCCTGCTGCGTCCCGCGGGTCAGAGAACCGTCTGCGTGTTCACGATCGCCGGAGCGGAGTCGAACTCGTCCCGGGCCAGCTCCGAGGTGACGTTGATGCCACCGTTCACGAGCCACAGGACGATGCCGCCCACGATCGCGGACATCAGGATCGCCGCGATCGACATCTTGGTCTTCACGGCCGTGATGACGACCATGAGGATGACGACCACGAAGGTCACCGACTCGATGGCACTCTTCACCTCCTCGGACTTGACGGTGATGAGGTCGAGGAAGCCGTCGGCCATAACGATCTCGTTGATCATGGTTCTCTCCTTCGCTACTCCCCGGCGGTGCCGGAGCCGTTCGTGCCGGATGGCGTCGTGTCGATACGGACGGCCGGCTCAACGCCGGCAACCTCCCAGCGCCCGTCGCGGGCGACGAGCGTGAGGACGTACTGGGAGGTGGTCTTCTGGCCGTCGAGCCGGGTGAGCTCGACGGTGGTCAGGGCGTGCGTGCCGTCGCCGTCGGCCGGGTCGTCGGTGATCTCGTGCGATCCCTTGATGCCCGTGACGGTCGCGGCCGCGTACGGCGCGGGGGTGATCGCCGGGATGGTGGTGCCCGGCTGGAGGTAGCGCGTGATCTCGCCCTCGCCCGCGACCATGGCCGCGAGGAACCCGGCAGCGGACTGGCCGGCCGCCGACGTCGGGGAGATGGTCTCGGGGTAGTCCAGGTCCGGCGGCTCGGCGGCCGCGGGGCCGGGCACGGGCGCGGGCAGCGCCAGGGCGGCCACGGCCAGGTCGGGACCCGAGTACCTGGTGTCGGTGCGCTCGACGAGCACGGGCACCTGGAAGTAGCGGCGCACCCAGACGAGTGCGACCTCGGCTCCCTCACCCTCGGGCTGCCCTGCGGGCGGGGGCGTCGAACCGGGAGCCGGCTCGGCGACGTCCACGCCGACCGTCACCGACCACACGTCGTCCTCGGCCGCCTCGCTCTGCGCGATGGACGAGTCGCGGATGGTCAGGCCCTCCTGGGGGAGAGTGCCGACCGGGGCGCTGGTCAGGGAGGCGAGGAGCTGCTGGTCGTCGCTGTCCGCCCGCAGCCAGGTCTCCACCAGCTCGACGGCCCGCTCGTTCGCCGCGGCCTGGGCCGCGGTGTCCGCCGGTCCGGCGCTCGCGGCGACCGGGGCAGGCTCGGGGCGCAGCAGCGTCCAGGCCAGGGCGGCGGGCCCGGCCAGCAGCGCGAGGGCCAGCAGGGCGCCCCACGCCTTGGTCACGAGAGCGGGCCCGTTGGACCACTCGACCACCTGCGGGGGAGCGTCCCCGCCGTCCGCACCGTTGCCCGACGACGAGGGGGGCGTCGCGGGCCGGGCGGGGCCGCCGGCGCGCGGAGCGCCGACGCCGGTGCCGTCCGCCGGGGCGGGCAGCTCTGCCGGTGCGGCGGCCTTCTTGCCGCGCCGGCGGACGAGGAGCGAGCTCATCGGGTCCGCACCTCGTTCTGCAGGTCCGCCTGGATGCGCGCACGGGCCTCGCGCGCGCTGCGCACGCGGGGGCTGTCGAGCGCCTCGGTGAGGCGGGTCGTCGTGTCCTCGTCGCCGAGCGGGTCCGCGGTGAGGGTGGCGACGATGTCGGCCACCAGGGGGGCCAGCTCGCCGCGTGCCGCGTGCACCTCCGCCGTGTCCCGGAGCAGCGACCACGTGTGGTCGAAGTCCGGGGTGGGATCCGCACTGCGGACGCCCGCGCCGCCGAGGTCGGTGCTGCCGAGTCCGGCGCCGGGCGCCTGGTCGAGCTCGTCCTTGCTCATCTCGCCTCTCCCGTTTCTCCGTCTCCTGTGTCTGCCGATCACAAATGGCAGGTGACGAGTTCGTGTGACATCGGTGATGTCCGGGTTTTCAACGGGTGTGACGCAGGTCACATGCCCACGGGAGCCGCGGGCAACAGTGGCGGGCAACACCTCCCGACTGGACTCGGGCTGACCGGAGGGGGGAACCGCCATGCCTGCACGCACGCCAGTACCGGCGTCAGGAACGCTGATGCGAGAGCTTGACCACGACTGGGCCGACCTGGTCCGCACGCGGTCGTTCGCCGCGGAGATCGAACGGTTCGTCGCGCGCTTCCCGCAGCTTGCGGGTCTGCGCACCGGTGACTCCGTGCGGCTCGCCCCCGCGGACGCCGACGAGGTGCTCTATGCGCTCATCGTCGAGCACGCCCGCGGCAGCTTCGCCGCCGGCCGCGCGGTGCTGCAGTGCATGCTCCCCGCCGTCCGCACGATCGTGCGCCGGTCGCGCCGCCACTACCCGGACGTGCAGGACCTCGAGCAGGAGGCGGCCGCCGCGATGTGGGACGCGATCACCCACTACGACCTCGAGCGCAGCGGCCGCGTCGCGATGCGCCTGCAGGGGCACACCCTGACGCGCGTCGTCGGCGACCGTGCCCCGCACGCGCAGGGTGGCCGTGCCAGCCGCGGCCCCCGCGTCGCGGAGATACCCACCGACACGAGCACGCTGACCGTGCTCGAGCGGCCGGCGACGCCCGACCCCGGGCCCGACGCCGTGTACTCGCTCGCGAGCTTCTCGCTCGGCACCACCGGCGAGGTGCTCGACGTCATCGCGTGGGGTCTTGACCAGGGTGCCCTGACGCGCGACGAGGCAGCTCTCCTGGCGCGCCTGTACGCGCCGGACCCCGATCTCCCGGAGTACGCCGAGCTCGGCTCGGGTCGCGGGAACTACCAGCGGCGGGTGGCCCATGAGCTGGGCATCTCGCACGCAGCCTTGCGCCAGCGGGCGAGTCGCGCAGTGCGACGGCTGGCGGAAGCCGTTCAGTCCGGTGGTCTGTCTGGGGGACAGCCGGGCGAACGGGACGATGAGCGACGACGGCGGCCGAAGGGCTGAGCACTGGGGGGTGCGTGAAGCCCAGAGGTCGTCAGAAGTCCGTCTCATCGCGAGAGGGCCCCACCGCCAGCGGGGCCCTCTCGTCATGTCCGCGGACTGGTGCGCGCGATGCCATGTCCCGGTGAACACCCAGGTCAGCGCTGTGATTTGTCGACGGCACGTGCGGTGCGGGAGCCTTCTCCCACGCGCTGACCTGTGCAGTCAACACCACAGCTGTGGTATCGGCGGGCAAGGGTCGGATCGTTCAAGGGTCACTCAATATTCAAGTCATCTCCACAACTTTGAAGTCTCCTTGACCTAGCGGGCGTCCCCCAGCCTGATTAGCGTTCAACCTGCCGGGTCCGCCCGCGTGGTCGAGGATTACCAGCGGCGTCACATCGTGACGACCGCAGGAGATCCTCGGCCAGCACGGGCAGGAGCACGGTGGAGACAGACGCACGCAAGGGAACCGCGACGGGACCCGCCCCGGGGGTACCCGAGGTGGTCTCCGCCGGCGGGGTCGGAGGAGACGGCACGGTGAGCAGTGGCACGAAGGTCGCGAGCCAGGACCAGCAGGTCAGGTCCGCGACAAGACCCCAGCGACCCGCACCCCCCGGGCCGCTGAAGCCGACGCGCGCCCGGCGCCGTCCGGCGCTCATCGCGCTCGGCCTCGCGCTCGTGGCGCTCAGCGTGCTCGCGTCCGTGTACCTGGTCAGCACGCTCGGCCGGACGTACGAGGTGCTCGCGATCACGAACGACGTGCCGCGCGGCACCGCCGTCACCCCGACCGACATCGGGATCGTCGAGCTGCCTCTGGGCACGGGGTCGGCGCTGCTCGACCCGATCTCCGCCGATGACATCAGCCAGTACAAGGGCAAGATCGCCGCGACCGACCTCAAGAAGGGCCAGCTCCTCACGCCCGCGAGCGTGGTGGACGAGCTCCGGCCGCCGGCCGGGCAATCGATCGTCGGCGTCGCGCTCGCGCCCAACCAGAGGCCGGACACCGCCCTCAGTGCCGGCGACGTCGTCCGGGTGGTCGAGACGCCCGCGACCGGCGGCGAGCCGCCCGCCGGTGCGCCGTTCAGCATCCCCGCCACGGTGGTCCGCGTGGGGCAGCCCGGCGGATCCATCGGCGACCAGGTCGTCATCGACGTGCAGGTCGAGTCGGCCAACGCCGCCGCGCTCGCCGCCCGTGCCGCCACCGGGCGCGTGGCCCTCGTGCTCGACTCCACCAGGCAGGGCTGAGTCATGGCTCTCGTCGCCCTCGCCAACGCGAAGGGCTCACCCGGTACCACCACGGCCGCGCTCGTGCTCGCGCTGCAGTGGCCGCGTCCCGTCCTCCTCGTCGAGGCCGACCTGGCCGGGTCGTCGATCCTGGCCGGCTACTTCCGTGGTCAGCTCCCGCACGACCGCGGCCTGCAGCCGCTCGCCATCGCGCACTCGCACGGTGACCTGGAGGCCGCGTTCTGGGATCAGACCATCCCGCTCGTGCGTGACGACCCGGACAGGAAGCTGCTGCCCGGCATCGTCAGCCCACACACCGCGCCCGCGGTGGCCAACCTGTGGGGGCCGCTCGCCAACCAGCTCGTCGCGCTCGAGCGCGGCGGCATCGACGTGCTGGTCGACCTCGGTCGACTCGGCGCCGGCGGCGTCGTCCGCGAGGACCGCGAGCCGATCGTCCGGCTCGCCGACCAGGTGCTGATCACCACCGGATCGCGCCTGCCCGACATCGCGGTCACCCGGGAGCTCGTCAAGTCCCGCACGTCCGTGGTGGACGCCGCAGCCCGCGAGCTCACGAACCTCGCGGTGCTGACCGTCGGCCCGGGCCGCCCGTACGACGCGACCGAGATCGCCCGCACGCTCGGCCTCGGCACCGTGGGGTCGCTGGCCTGGGACCCCGTCAACGCAGAGGTGCTGTCGGTGGGCTCGCCCGCGGGCCGCAGGTACTCGACGTCACCGCTCGTGCGATCCGCCGGGCCCGTGATCTCGCGGATCCAGGACCGGACGGAGAAGCGGCGCGCCCGGTTCTCCACCGGCCCGCGCGAGGGCAGCCACACGTCCGGGCCACGTCGCCCGCCGGAACGCTGGGGCGAGTCCGCGTCCCCGGCCGTGCAGGCGGCCCCGTGGCGTGGCGGCGAGGGGAGCGGCGCGTGAGCACACCCGAGTTCCCCGACCTGTCCTCACTGCCGATCTTCCACGACGAGCCTCCCGCCCCGGTGCTGCCGCGCCGGACGCCGGGGACCGGCGGCGGGGCCGGACCGGACCGACGTCCGGCGGCGCCGCAGAACACCTGGACCGCCACCGTGGACCAGGCGGGCGGTGCCTCCCCGGTTCCCGGCCCCGGCATGCAGACCGGGACCGCCTCTCCCGGCGGGCCGAACGGCGCGGGCTCGCCCGCGGGGTCCGGTGGACCCGGACGCAGCGGGGCGTCGTCGGGCAACGGCGCCTCACCCTGGGTGGGTGCCGTGGCCCGGGCCGGCCGCGAGTACCACGGACAGCCCGGTAACCCGCGGCTGCGCGACGCCGAGTTCTGGCGCCAGGTCAACAGCCTGCGCGGCGAGGTCTCCTCCCGGCTGACGACGGCGCTCTCGACGCGCGAGCTGGACGAGGAACAGCGCGAGGCGCTGGGCCAGGAGCTGATCCAGCAGGTGGTGCGCGACCACAACGACGCCCTGCTCTCGGGGGGCCAGCGCAACTGGACCACCGAGTACCAGGTCGAGGTGACGCGTGCGCTCTTCGACGCGCTGTTCCGCCTCGGCCGGCTGCAGCCGCTCATCGACACGCCCGACGTGGAGAACATCGAGATCACGGGTACGGCACCCGTGCTCCTGCTGATGGGCGACGGCCGGCGCACGTACGCGGAGCCCATCGCGGACTCCGACGCGGAGCTGATCGACTTCCTGCAGTTCCTCGCGGCGCGCGATCCCGCGAACGAGCGGTCCTTCACGCGGGCGAACCCGTTCCTCAACCTGGACCTGCCGGGGCGCGTGCGACTGGCCGCCGTCGGCTGGGTGGTGCCCTGGCCGCGCGTGACGATCCGTCTGCAGCGGCTGCAGTCGGTGGACCTGGAGCTGCTGCGCGAGAACCGTACGGTGGACACCGTGCTGGCCGAGTTCCTGTCGGCGGCGGTCCGCGCGCGCAAGTCGATCGTCGTGTCCGGACAGGGGCAGGGGTCGGGCAAGACGACCCTGCTGCGGGCGCTCTGCGCCTCCCTCGATCCGTGGGAGTCCATCGCGACCATCGAGACCGACTACGAGCTCTACCTGCACCTGGAACCCGAGAAGCACAAGCGCGTGGTCGCCCTGCGTACGCGTGAGGGTTCGGGCGAGATGAACACCGCAGGACGCCGCGTCGGCGAGATCAACACGAACGTCAACGTCTACGAGTCCCTGCGGCACAACATCTCCCGCGTGATCGTGGGCGAGGTGCGCGGGCCCGAGATCGTGTCCATGTTCCAGGCGATGCAGATGGGCAACGGCTCGCTCTCGACGGTGCACGCCGACGGCGCCCGCGACGTCGTCGAACGCCTCGTCGGCATGGCCGTGCAGGACTCCACGCTGTCGGAGACGTACGCGTACCGGCAGGTGGCGCAGTCGGTGGACCTCATCGTCTTCCTCCGGGTCGACGCCGGGGCCGACGGCCGGCGCGACCGGTACGTCGCCGAGGTGATCGAGGTCACGCGCGGCGAGGCGGGCAACCCGGTGGCCGTCACCGACGTGTTCGCGCCGGGGCCGGACGGGCGGGCGGTGCCCAACGTGACGCCGTCGTTCCTCGTGGACCTGGAGGCCGTGGGCTTCGACGCGAACCTGCTGAACTACCGCGACGGGCTGTGGGGGAACTCATGACCACGCTCGTCGCGGTGCTGACCGGGCTCGGTCTGGGCCTGGGGGTGTGGTTCGTCGTCGTCGGTGCGCAGAAGTACGAGCCGGCGCCGCGGCCCGTGCGCACCACACCGCCGTTCCACGGGCTGCTCCGGCTGCTCGGTCTGACCAAGGGCGGGCCGCTCTACGCGCAGCGGCAGCTCCTGGCGATCGGGGTGGCCGCGGGCGTCGTGGTCGGGATCGTCACCGGCTGGTGGTCGCTCGTGCTCATCGTGCCGGTGCTGCTCGTGGGCCTGCCGGCGCTGTTCCGCACCACCACGCAGTCCGACGAGGTGGAGAAGCTCACCGACCTGACCGCGTGGGTGCGGTCGCTGATCGGCGTGCTGTCCGGCGGAGCCGTCGGGTTGGAGCAAGGTATTGCGGCAACCCTGCACAGCGCGGCGCCGTCCGTGCGCCCGTCGCTGGCCCGGCTGGTGGCACGTCTGGAGGCACGTCAGCCGATCAAGCCCGCCCTGTACCGGTGGGCGGAGGAGATGGACGACTACTCGGCGGACATGATCGCCTCGGCGATGATCCTGGAGTCGGACAACCGGACCGGGGCCGTGGCGCCTGCGCTCCGCCAGCTCGCGGAGTCGCTGTCCGCGCAGGCCAAGGCCCGCCGCGAGATCGAGTCCGAGCGATCCACCGGCCGCGCGACCGTGCGCTGGGTGACGATCGTGACGCTCGTGGTGCTGGTGGCGACGGCGATGTCCGGCTACCTCAGCGGGTACGACTCACCGCTGGGCCAGGTCGTGGCGGTGGTGCTGTTCTCGGCCTACGTGGTCTGCCTGCTGTGGATGCGCAAGATCAGCCTGGGACAGCCGATCCCGCGGTTCCTGCCGGACGAGCGGGAGGTCTGACATGTGGCCCTGGGCAGTGGGAACCGGCCTGGTGGCCGGGCTCGGCCTGTTCCTCGTGGTGCGCGAGCTGCTGCCGTCCACGCCCCGGCTCCAGTCCGCGCTGGACCGGCTGAGCGGTGACGACAAGGTGGAGCCCGTCACGGTGTCGGACGGCGGTGGCGAGCTGACCGTGACGCAGCGCTACACGCAGGTGTTCGGGGCGTGGGCGCAGCGCAGGCTGCCGGTCACTCTGCTCGGCCGCTGGGGACCGACCCGGGCGGACCTGGACCTGATCGGCAAGACCGCCACCGACCACTACGGCGAGAAGGCGCTGGGCACGGTGATCGTGCTGGTGGCGGTGCCTTTCCTGGGGCTGTGCGTGGGGCTGCTCAACCTCGGCCTGCCGGTCGCGCTGCCGTTCGGCGTGGCCCTGGTGCTCGCCCTGGGCGCGTGGTTCCTGCCGGACCTCGACGCCCGGTCCAAGGCGAAGCGGGCCCGGCAGGAGTTCGCCCGGGCGGTCTCCACGTACCTGGAGCTGCTGGCGATCGAGCGGATCTCGGGCGCGGGCGCCACGCAGGCCACGTTCGCGGCGGCCCAGGTAGCCGGATCGTGGCCGTTCCGGCGGATCGCAGCAGCGCTCGAACGGAGCCGCTGGGAGGGGCAGGCGCCGTGGGTGGCGCTGCGCGAGCTGGGTGAGGAGGTCGAGGTGGACGCCCTCGGCGAGGTGGCCTCGATCGTGGAGCTCGCGGGCACGCAGGGTTCCGCGATCCACGACCAGCTCCAGTCGAAGGCGGCGGCGATGCGCGACGCGCAGCTCGACGTCGAGCAGCAGATCGCGCACGACGCGACGGTGCGGATGACCGTGCCCGGGACCATGACTGTCTTTGTGTACTTTTTGATGCTCATCTTCCCAATCGGGGTCACTATGTTTCAGACTGCACCCTGAACCGTCTGGTCCCCCGTGGGACACCGTGGTGTCACACGAGCCGGTTCTTACCCATTTGTTGAAGTCGACCACACCCCCAGGAGTCACCATGAACCAGCACCTGAGCCAGGGCCGGTCGGCGGCGTCGCGCGCCGTCGCGCGGGCATCGCTGCGGGCCGCCGCGGCACGCGGTCGCTTCGACGCCCTCAACGGCCGCTTCGCCGAACGCTCGGCCGAGCTCCGTCGTCGGCTGGAGGCCGACCGCGCGGGCGAGGACGACGCGGGCCTGGAGTCCATCGAGGTGGTCGTGCTGTCGGTGGTGGGCCTCGGCATCGCCATCGCGCTCGGCGCCGCGATCAAGGGACTCGTCGACCGTTACATGGCGCAGCTCGGCGGCGGTGGCTAGGACATGGACGAGCGCGGTGCCTCCTCCATCCAGACCGTCCTCACCTACCCGATCGTCCTGATGCTCATCTTCGGGATGGTGCAGGGTGTGCTGTGGTTCCACGCGCAGAACACGGCCCAGTCCGTGGCCAACGGCGCCGTCCAGGCCACGCGGGTCGAGGGCGGCACCGTGGAGTCGGGATACGCCGAGGCCTCCGCGCGCCTGGCGCGCGGGGGTGACGCGTTCGCGTCCGTGGACGTGGCCGTGACGCGTGGCGAGGAGATGGCCACCGCGCGCGTGGTGGGGCTGGCGCCGTCGATCGTGCCCGGCTTCCGCGGGTTCCGCGTGGAGCAGTCGGCCACGGGGCCCGTCGAACGCTTCACGTCGGCGGTGGGGCCATGAGTGACGGCCGGCATCCGAGCGGTGGGGAGCGGGGCAACGTCGCGATCAACACCGCCGTCGTCTTTCCGATGCTGCTGCTCATCGCCCTGCTGCTGGTGATGGCGGGGCGGTTGGTGCTGGCCGAGGGCGTGGTGCAGTCGGCAGCGAACGAGGCGGCGCGGGCGGCGTCGATCAGCCGGACGGCGGACGTGGCCGGGGTACAGGCGACATCGACCGCCACCTCGACGCTGGTGAACTCCGGCGTGCGCTGCGCGCAGACGTCGGTGCGGCCGACGACCGACGCGTTCGCGCTCCCGCTCGGGACCGTCGGGACCATCACCGTGCGGGTGGAGTGCGTGGTGCCGCTGAGCGACCTCGGGCTGCCCGGTGCGCCCGGTTCGCGGACGATCAGCGCGACCGGGACGTCGGTGCTCGACGCGTACCGGGGGCGGTCATGACCAGGGGAGCTGGGTGGATGAGGGTGCGACAGGGGCGGGTGGTACCGCCGGCGCGGGTCCGGGCACGGCGCGAGCGGGGCGAGATCAACATCCTCGCCGCGGGCATGGTGCCTGCGCTCATCATCGCCATCGGCCTGGTCGTCGACGGCGGCGGGCGGCTGCACGCCGAGGACGAGGCGGAGTACGCCGCCGACCAGGCGGCGCGCGCCGCGGCACAGCAGATCCGGTTCGACCGCGCGCAGCTGGGGCTGCCCCCGGAGGTGGACCCGGCGCGGGCGGCACAGGCCGCGTCCGACACGCTCGGCGCGCTGGGTGTCCAGGGCGGCGTGACCGCCGTCGACGGCGCCGTCGTCTCGGTCGGGACGCAGGTCACCTACGAGACCACGTTCCTCACGTTGATCGGGATCAGCTCGCTCACCGTCACGGCGGACGCCGAGGCACGAGCGGTCCGCGGGATAGGACAGGAGGAGTCCTGATGAGCACCTCGACAGTCCAGGGTCGTGCGGTGACGGGCGAGCCCCGCGGACCGCGGCAGGGCACCGGCGCACGCGTGGTCAGAGGGCTGGGTGCGGCGCTGCTCCTGGTCGTGCTCGTCGTGGGCATCCCGGCCGGCCTGTGGATCTTCGGCGGCCCGGTGTGGACGGGGCAGGTCAGCCTCGATCGGATCGTCTCGATGCTCACCAGCCCCGACGTGACCGGTTCGGTGCTCATCGGGCTGGTCAAGGTCGTGGGCTGGGTGGCGTGGCTGACCTTCGCGATCGCCGTGGTGATCGAGGTAGTCGCGGCGTTGCGCGGCCGCCGGTCCCCGCACGTCCGTGGCCTCGGGGCGCAGCAGCGCGCAGCGGCCGTCCTGGTCGGGGCCGTGATCACCATGCTGGTCGCGGCGCCGTCCGTGACGCCCGCGATGGCTGCCCCCGCACCCGCGGAGGCGGGCCGGACCGGCACGGTGGCGACCGCACCGGTGGCGTCCGACGCCGTCGGACAGGCCGGGGCCGTGACCGCGCCGGGTCCGCGCGCGGCGGTCGAGGAGGCCGAACCGGCCACCTACACGGTGCAGCCGGGTGACTCCCTGTGGCGGATCGCCGAGCAGACCCTGGGCGACGGCGCGCGATTCAAGCAGATCGCCGACCTCAACTACGGCGTGGTCCAGGCCGACGGTGGCGCACTCGACGCCGGGAACTGGATCGAACCCGGCTGGGTGCTGCGGCTCCCGGCGGAGGCCGGGGTCACGCCGACGTCGACGGGTGCGTCCGCGGCGGACGAGGACGAACCCGTGGGCATCGCGCCCTCGAAGAGCGCGGACGACGGCGCCGCGGAACCGGGCACCGTCGACGTACGGAGCAACGGTGGTGCGGAGTCCGCCCAGGTCGTCGTCGAGCGGGGTGACACGCTGTGGGGCATCGCCGAGGAGGAGCTCGGCGACGGGACCCGGTACCCGGAGGTCTTCGAGGCATCCCGCTCCACGGAGCAGCCCGACGGCGGACGGCTCACCGACCCCGACCTCATCTACCCCGGCTGGACCGTGACGGTTCCTGGGGCGGGAGAGGCGGCGGACGGCGGGTCCGGGGCTGACGGGGCTGGTGCCGGGGCGGAGCAGCCCGGTGACGGCGAGACGGATCCGGACGCGGCCGGTGACGGCGCGGGCGACGCCGCGGGCTCGGGTGACGCCGGTGAGCCGGCCACGGAGGACGGCGCGGGATCGGAAGCCGGCGCCGAGGCCGACGGAGGTGCGGATGCTGGTCCGGAGGCCGAGGCCGGAGGTCCCGAGGCTGACTCCGAGGCAGGCGCGGACGCCGAGACGGCGCAGGCCACCGGCCTGGGCCGGACGTTCGCCGGCCGGCCGGAGGCCGACAAGGCGACCGGGGTCGAGTCCGCGGCGGGCACCGCCAGAGGGTCGGGCGAGTCGGAGCGGCCGGCGCCGGAGGAGTCGGTGGACGCCGGGTCGGCCCCGACGACACCGTCCGCAGAGGTGACGCCCGAGGGCGCCGTCGAGGTCGAGCCCGACGACATCGCCGAACCGGGCGGCGCGGGCAACGACGTGGCGGAACCGGAGTCGCCGTCGGACGAGCAACCGGCCGGAGAGCGACCGGCGGGCGAGGCTCCGGCGGAGCAGCCGAACCGCGCGGCACAGAACGCCGGTCAGAACCCGTCCGCGGGTCAGGACGAACCGGGTCAGGACGGCCAGGACGCCGGGGACGGCACACCCGACCCCGCCGACGTCGGCACGGGTAGCGCCGGCCTCGACCGGCCTGACACCGAGGAGCCGGCTCCGGAGAAGTCGGCCGAGGGCAACCTCGCCCCGCAGGCGCCGCCGGCACCGCAGGAGACCGAGGAACCCCGGTACGAGCGGGTCACGCCGGAGGACCTCGAGAACGAGCCCGACCTCGAACCGAGTGGGTCCGCGCCCCAGGACGGAGCGCCGGCGATCCCCTGGGAGGACCTGATCGCCGACGAGCTCCTGCCGCAGGGCGAGCCGGACGAGCCGGCCCGGGAGACGACGTCCGGTAGCGGCACGACATGGGGTGGCGAGTCCGCCACCGACGGTGCGCCGGAGAACGACGGCCCGGGCGGGAGCGGGACCGACGCGGTCGAGGGCGACGTCGACGGGACCGGTGTTGAAAGTGACGGTACGGAGGGCCTGGCCGAGCTGCCGGCGCCCCTGGTGCCGGAGGATGTCACGGCGACGGCGCGCGAGAGCGCGGCGACCGAGAAGGTACTGCCCGGCGACGTGACGGGCGACGACCCGGTGGTAGGCGACGGCGTCCCGGAGGTCGCTGTCGAGTCCGCGCCGCCGGTCGCAGCCGCCGCCGAGGGCAGCATCCCGTCGGCGACGGCGCCGGCGGGCGGTCCGGCACCGGCGACGTCCGGCGACGGCGCCCGGCCGGAGCGCGAGCCCGTCGACGTCGCGGGTGCGACCACGGCGGCCACCGCTGCAGCCGGCACGGCACCCGATGCCACCACGTCCCTGCTCGGCTCCGCGGCCGACGCCGTCTCCGGTGCCGTCGACGACCTCGACGAGACCGTGGACGTCCGCACCGCGGCGGGCGTCGGCGGTCTGCTCGCCGCCGGGCTGCTCGCGCTCGTCGCCGTGAAGCGCCGCCGGGCGCGCAAGGGCCGGGTCCCGGGCGAGACCGTCGTCGTGCCGGGGCCCGAGACCCCGGCCGGCGTGCTCGAACGTGACCTGCACGGCGTCGAGGACCCGTTCGGCCGCAGCCAGGTCGACCAGGCGCTGCGCAGCCTCGCACGCTGGCACCGCGAACGTGACCTGCCGCTGCCGGGCGTGCGCATGGCGCGGCTGAAGAGCGGCGAGTTCGTCGAGCTCTACCTCGACGGCGCCGCCGACCTGCCCGCACCCTGGGCCAGCACGACCGACCGGTTCGTCTGGCAGCTCGCGGCGGGTGACGCGGAGGCGGCGTCCCAGGTCGGACCTGGGGCCGAGGAGGGGGAGGCGCCGTACCCGGCGCTCGTCACCGTCGGCCACGACGACGAGGACGCCCACCTCATGGTCGACCTGGAGAACCTCGCGTGCCTCGACATCCGCGGCACCGACCAGGCCGCACAGGCCACGCTCGCGGCGCTCGCGATCGAGCTCGCGACGAGCCTCTGGGCCGACGACCTCCAGGTGACCGTGGTGGGTGCGCTCGGGGAGCTGCCCGGCGTCGTCGACACCGGCCGGGTGCGGCACGTCCCCAGCCTGGCGGAGGTCGTCCGCGAGCTGGAGGCGCGCGCCGCCGACGTCGACCGGACGCTCGCTCAGGTGGGTGCCACGTCGGTCGCGGACGCCCGCGGCCGGGGCCTCGCGACCGACGCGTGGACGCCGGAGATCCTGCTGGTCGGCGAGCGACTCGCACCCGTGGAACGCGCCACGCTGGAACGCCTGGTCGAGCGAGTACCCGCGGTGGGCATCGCGGCCGTGACGTCCAGCGCGGAGGTCGGCGACTGGGCGCTCGACCTGACCGGTGACCTCACGGGCGGTGACACGACGCGCGGCATCCTCGTGCCCGCCTACATCGCGGTCCGACCGCAGCAGCTCGACGCCGCCACCTACGCCCAGGCCCTGGCCCTGCTGGCCGATCCCGAGACCGCACCCGGCCCCTCGTGGAGCCGTTCGATCGACCGCGCCGAACCGACGCTGGAGGAGATCCCCATGGATGTTGTCCGCGCCGATGCGGACTCGGACGTCGCCGTCGGCCAGGGAGCGGGCCTCGCGCCGTCCCCGAGCTACGCGTCGGGGACCGTGGGCGGCGGGACGGCGTCCGGCACGGTGCCGGCCGGCTTCGCGCCCTGGGCCACCGCAGCCGTGAGCGTGGCGACGCCGCCACTGGGTACACCGGTCGTGGCGGGGCCGGGCCCCGCGGTCGAGCCCGACGCACCGGCGACCGACCTGCCGGAGGAGGCCGGACCACCGATCGTGCGTGTGCTGGGTCGTGTCGAGCTCGCGGGAACCACGGGCGTCGAGCTGCCGTCCACGCACCAGCGGCAGGCCACCGAGCTGATCGCGTTCCTGGCGTTCAACCCGGGGTCGCGCGGTTCGGACATCTCAAAGGCCCTGTGGCCGTCGCGCGAGCCGAACCTGGCCACGCGGCGCTCCGCGGTCTCCCGCGCGCGCCGCTGGCTGGGCGTCGACGGCGAGGGCTACGAGTACCTGCCCCGTTACTGGTCCGCGGACGACGGCGGGCAGGCCGACCTCGAGTCCGCCGGCTACCGTCTGCGCGGCGTCACGACCGACTGGCACCGCTTCTGCGACCTCGTGGGCCCGGACCTGAGCCAGACGCCGACGGCAGACCTGCTGGCCGCCCTCGACCTGGTGCGCGGCCGGCCGTTCGAGGGCGTGCCGCTCCGCAAGTACGCCTGGGCGGAGCAGCTCATGCACACCATCTCGTCGGGGGTCGTGGACGTGTCGCACGAGGTTGCGCGCCGCGCGCTCCTGGAGGGCGACGTGGCCACGGCGCGGCACGCCTCCCAGGTGGGGCGGCTCGCGGATCCGGTGGACGAACGCTCGTGGCGCAACGCGATCCGCGCGGAGCTCGCCTCAGGACGCCGGGACGCGGTGGGCCGACTGGTGGACCGCCTGCGCGACCACCTCGAACAGCTCGCCATGGATCCCGAGCCCGACACCGAGGAGCTGCTGGCCCAGGTGGACGAGCAGGAGCGCCGGCGGGAGGCCGACGCCGGGCGGTGACACGCCGGTCCTGAAGGACGGCGGGCAGCAGACACGTTCTGCTGCCCGCCGTGCTGTGTGTTCCCGGTGTCCGGTCGAGCCGCGTTCGCTCGAGGACACTCCTGGTCGACGTCGTGCTCAGTCGAAGCCGCCAGGGCCGGGGATGGGTGCGAGGTCGAGGACGATGCCGTCGACGTCCTCGCCGGTCAGGCGCGCGATCACCGCGCGCAGTACGGCCTCGGCGTCCTCCAGGAGAACACCCTGCGCGACGGCGCCGGGTAGGTCGAGGGCACGCAGTGTCCAGCGGCGCTCGCCGCGGTATGCGATCACGGTGTACGTGGTCATGACTCCAAGCCTGTAGAGCAAAAGTACGATCTGTCATCTTGAGGCACCAAGATGTGCGTTGAACGCCGAGTTATCCACAGGAACCACCGTGATCACTTTCGGGATCGGCGGGGCCTGGTTAGCGTCGTTCCCGGCCGTTGCGGATACGCAACGACGCGGCCCGAGGGCGGGGGATGTTGATGCGTGGTGCTTATCGGGGGCTGCTCGTGGCAGCCGGGCTGGTGTTGTGCGGGTGTACGGGGGTCGCGGAGGAGCCTGCGCCGCCTGCCTCGGCCAGCCCTTCGCCGTCGGCATCGCCGTCGGCGTCGGTGCCGACGCCGGTGAAGCCGGAGCGGCCGGCGGCGATGGAGCGGGACGACGCGGAGGGGGCTGCGGCCGCCGCGGAGTACTTCATTGAGTTGTATCCGTATGTGATGGCTACCGGGGATGTCGAGGAGTTCGAGGCCTTGTCGCATCGGGCTTGTTCATACTGCAGAGGAACTCTTGAGAACTCGGCGTGGCTCCGCGACACGGGTAGTACTTTCCAAGGCGGGCTAACTGATGCAAAGCTCGAGAAGGTTTATCAGAAGGACCAGCTCACAGGAGTAATTCCCCTGGATTTTAGGACCTCACAGAGTGAGATATGGATTCACGATAAGCGTGGTCGAGAAGTCGATCACGTTGACGAGACAGATTTCGATGCTCGCGTTGAGATAGGTCGACGTGGTGGAGCCTGGGTCGTGGTTGAGATAGCACCCGACCCGGAAGATGAGCGATGAAGCGGGTCTGGAGTGCGTGGGTCATCGCCATAATTGTGGTCATCCATCTCGGAGACGCCAAGGTAGCAGCGCTGGCCACGCCATCTGGACCACCACACAATTGGGGCGTCGCTGGTCAAGCCCAGGGTGCATCAATCAGTGTCGAAGCTCGATCGCCCAACGCGGAGTCGGCGGTGGCACGTGGAGCCATAGCAAACAATGAGTCTCAAGCTTCTATATCGTCGGTGCGTCAGTGGCGAATAACCCCCGCTCTGTGTTTTCTAAGGGACCTAAGCGGTGCCACCGTGCTTGCCGAGTCATGCGATGAAGGCCATCAGCTCGCCTACGCAGGCATCGAGTGCGAGGACGACGAGCAGCCTGTCGGTGCCCTCTTCGAGCAGCGTCGAGAGTCCGGAGGGTGGACAGAAGCAGAACTTGTAGAGGAAGAGGCATGTCTGACAGAGGCCCGACAGCAGATCGACATCCCGGCCGCTGCGGCTCGAGCGTTCCAGGAGATGCAGATCGAGCCGTCGTCGCTCATAGTGCAACCGCCGGACGGCTGGACCCTGGTCAACGTCGACACGATCGCGTACACCGACGGTGAACCCCGAACAACAAGCACCGAACTGTTCGGAATCCCCGTCGATATCCGAGCGGTACCGAGCAGCTATACGTGGAACTTTGGTGACGGGTCCCCAGCTTTCTCAACGACTGACCCGGGCGCCCCGTACCCCGCGCACACCATTTCCCACGCCTACTCGAAGCAAGGGTCTGCAACGATCTCGCTCACCACGAGGTGGCGCGGCCAGTTCCGGATCGCTGGTGATCCAACATGGCGCGACGTAGCGGGAGAGGCGACCACTGCATCTTCGTCGGGCAGCTTGGAGATCGTGGAGGCCCGGGCGCGGCTGGTGGAGGATTTGTATGGCCGCTAACGGAGTACCAGCGAAGAGCCGGTGTACCCGCGGTCACGTTGGCTGATCCTTGACGACGCTGGAGTCAAGGCATCGGCCGACCAGGTCGGCAAACTCCAGGCCGGACGGAAGTTCGGACCGTTGTGCAGGACTGAGATCTTCGTACAGGGTGACGACGACGGGACCGGGCTCCTGATCGGCCGCGGCATCGGTGCACATCAGGACCCCGACTGTGGATCCGTGTACGTCAGGCACGCGGACCAGGTCGTCCACGAGTCTGAGTGTGTAGCGAGAACGGGCAACCAGGGCTGGATCGAATCGGCCGGCCTGCACCTGGATGGCGAAATAGCGCATCTGGGTCACGTGGAAGAGCAGAAGATCAACTGTGTAGTCGCGGTCGTCCTCCGTGATGTGCAGATGGCGATCGACCACGCACATGTGGCGGTCGGGCACGGCAAGCATGTCCTCGAGGTGGTCGACGAGGATGCCAGTGAACGAGCGTCGGATGGCTTCGATGAGCTCGCCGACGACGTCCTCGAACCCTTCGGGCTCGAAGTCCTCGGTCCGTTGGAAGAAGGTCATGGCGCAAGCCTGTAGAGAGATTGCAGCATCCGCGACCCGAGTTGCATATGTGCAACGAATCGCCACGACCAGTGAGATGCTGAGGTCGGTCCATGGCGCGTTCCTGGCCGGGAGTTGTCCTTCGTTGACGAGATGTTGTGAATTATCACGGAAGCGCCTTGCCGGGAAGACGGATATGCCGCACCCTTGCTTACGGCCGTGTTCGCTGAGTTCTGCCCGAAGTTGAGGGAGTTGCCCGGATGGTCTCGTCCGCCATCACGCCCACGCGCACCATCGCTGTCCTCATCGGGATCGCAGTCCTTGCGGTCGCCGGGTTCGCGGTGGTGCGGTCAGGCGTTTTCGACCCTGGGACGGTCCAGGGCGCGATCCCGGGTCCAGGATCGTCGTCGGCCTCGGCATCACCTTCTGTGTCTGTGAGCGCGTCCGCTCAACCGTCGACGCCAGCATCGCCGTCGCCGACAACGCCGGAGCAGGTCAAGGCAAAGAATATCGCTGAAGCAAAGGCGCGGCTTGTGGAGTACTACCATACCACAGCGCTCGTCGCCAACAATGGATACAGGGACTGGGACAGGGAACTTCGGCCGTTTTGGGGCCATCCAGCGCTGCGCTCTTCGTTGAGGGCCGTCTACACCGAGTCAGCCAATTCGGGCGACTACACGACTGGTGCGGCCTCGGTAGAGGCCATGAATGTCACTAACTACAAGACCTCCGCCGTTGGAAATGAAGAGGTGCATCTGAAGGCGTGTGTCGATTTTAGCGACGTGCGCAACTTTGCTGGCGACGGAAAGGAAATACCGCGCGCAGCCGGTGCCCCTAGTCGATACCAATTCGACTATGTTATGCGACACCAAGGGGCAGGCAGCTATTGGACGGTCAACGAGCAGATACCTCACCCGGAGCAGGCATGTTGACGCGGCACGGTTGTTGGACGTTCTCCCTTTCTTTCATCGGAATTGTCGTTGCGTTGGCGGTGTCTCTGGTAGTTCTTGTTCAGGCGTCGACGGCAGTTGCCGATGAGTGCACGCCGACGACCACACCGGATGGTGTGGTTATTCCCTGCGAAGATGGCGGAGGCGGTGCAGGGGGAGGAGGCGGAGATGACGACCCCAGCGACGGTGGCGGACCGCAGGTCTGCCGTGACCTTGGCGACGTGGTTCCGTGCAGTACCGAGTACGGGGGATGGGATGGGGACTGTTACGTGCGTAATGCGAGTCCGCAACCTCCCGCCGGCGATCCCGCATGGGAAGGCCACGAGCCAGGGGATGGGATTGTCCTCGAGTGCACTCCGCCGCGCTGTGTGGCGGCGGGTGGCGATGTAACGCAGTGCGAAGGCCACTCGTACTACTGGTCGGCTGACCCAGCCGCACCAGTCGGCCCCACCGCCGAAGAACTAGCCCAAAGCGCAGTAGCTGCCATGGAGCTCTCCATGGGACAGATCGGTTCGACTCCGCCGGCGACGACCAGCGATCAGGGTGCCGTCGGCACCATCGGTCTACCCATCTGGCTGTGGATTGCCAACCCTGCTGAGAACACGACTGGTCCGATCGTCCGGACCGCAGAAGGGGGCAGTCTCTCGGTCACAGCGACGGGGACACTTGACCGGGTCGAGTGGACACTGGCCGATGGGAACGGGACCACGGTTGGCGCCATTTCCTGTGATGGTGCCAATGCTGCAGGGACGCCGTATGACGGCCGGAACAGCGCGGAACCGTCCCCCACCTGTGGATTCGGTGCCGACCTGAACAGCAGTCCGGGCAACCTCACTCTTGCCGGGACGTCCTACTGGGTCGTCGAGTGGCAGAGCAGCAACGGTGAGTCCGGTCAGATCCCTTTCACGTCGACGACCAACAGTGCGCAGATTCGGATCGGGGAGCTTCAGGCGCTCGTACGCCACTGACGACCCTCGGGCTGGTCCCACACCCATGGGCCGGGCGCGCGGTCGCAACCTCGCAGGCGAGACAACATGATGGTGCTCATGGCGACCACACCGACCATCGTCCGCGGCCTCGCTCAGGCAGCCCTGGGCGCCGCACTTCTCACAGCCGGCATCGGGCACCTGACCGCGGCGCGCAAGGAGTTCCAGGCGCAGGTACCCCGGTGGGTCCCCATCGATCCCGACACGGTCGTGGTGGGGTCGGGTGTCGTCGAGATCGGTCTCGGCGCGGCGCTCGTCGCCACCTGGAGGCAGCCTGCTCGCCGTCGCCTGGGAGTGCTGGTGGCGGCGTTCTTCGTCGCGGTCTTCCCGGGGAACGTCGCCCAGCTCACGGAGCACCGTGATGCCTTTGGCCTGGACACGGATCGGAAGCGCGCGCTGCGGCTGCTGGGTCAGCCGGCGCTCGTCGCGTGGGCTCTGGCTGCGACGCGCCCATAGCGCGTCGCCCCGGAGGTCCAGACCTCGTCCATCATTCCGAGCCCAGTCACATACTCCACCAGATCGAACGTCGACCCGGTCATCAGGGTCACGCCGGCAGCGCGTGCGTCGTCGGCGTACGGTCCGGTGTTCCCGTACAGCACGAACGGCGTGACGGGGTCGTTCGCCCGGACCCGGGTGAGCAGTCGGAGCCCGGCGTCCGGGACGTCGACGTCCGATTCGCGACGGCCGAGGTCCGAGATGATCAGACCGTAGGGCCGTGTGTTCAGCAGCCGCAGGGCCTCGTCGGTCGAGCGGGCGACCTCGACGTCGATGCCGTCACGTCGCCACGACTCCGCGAGCATGGCGTTGTTCTCGGGGTTGTCGTCGACCCAGAGGATCGAGTGCGGCGTCCTGGCGCCCGGCACGGGCAGCCTGCCATCTCCCGGACGGGTGATCGTCCGTTCCTGCTCCTGCGACCCCCAGGGCAGCTCGTCGCCCGGCACGACGACAGCGCCCGCGTCCACCTTGCGCTTCAGTGCGGCGACCTCTCGCTGCAGGTCGGCGATCAGGTCGGCCTGCTGATCCGTGGCCTGCCGGATGCTGAGCTTCTGCCCGCCGATCTCCAGCGTCACGTCATCCGATCCGCGTAGCTTCGCGAGCAGCTGCCCCCCGAACACCAGCAGCACGACGATCACGAGCAGGGGCCACAGCAGGCTCGCGACCGCCGCGATCAGGTCAGCAATGGGAGACACGGGGGCAAACCTACAGAAGATCAGTCCGACAACAACCCTCGGATGTCCTCCGCTCCCAGTGCTCCCGCGAACTCACCGGCGTCATCGCTCAGCACCGCGTCGAACAGCCGCGCCTTGCGCTCCTTGAGCGCCATCACCTTGTCCTCGATGGTGTTCTCCGAGACCATCCGGAACACCATCACGTTGCGCGTCTGCCCGATCCGGTGGGTCCGGTCGATCGCCTGCGCCTCCGTCGCCGGGTTCCACCACGGGTCGAGCAGGTAGACGTAGTCGGCCTCGGTGAGGTTCAGGCCGAAGCCGCCCGCCTTGAGGCTGATCAGGAACACCGGCGCCGGGCCGTCCTTGAACCGCCCGATGACCTCAGCCCGCCGCCGGGTCGAACCGTCGAGGTACTCGTACGGGATCCCCAGGGCGTCGCAGACCTCGGCGGCCTTGGACAGGAACGACGTGAACTGCGAGAACACCAGGGCGCGGTGGCCCTCGGCGGTCACCTCCGCGAGCTGCTCGGCGAGCAGGTCCAGCTTCGCCGACGGCACACCCTCGTACTCCGGGTCCACCAGGGACGCGTCGAGCGCCATGCGCCGCAGCGTCGTCAGGGCGCGGAACACGGCCACGCGGTTCTCGTCGAACGAGTCGAGCAGCCCCAGGAGCCGCGACCGTTCGCGCTGCAGGTGCGTGTCGTAGATGCGCCGGTGCCTGGCGTCCAGGGGAACGCGCAGCACCTGTTCCTGCCGTTCGGGCAGCTCGGGTGCCACCTGCTCCTTGGTGCGGCGCAGCATCAACGGCCGGATCCGACGGCGCAGGCGGGCCAGCAGCGGTCCCGAGTCGCCCTCGCCGGCGACCGGCTTGACGTAGTCCTCCCGGAACTTGGTGGCTGACCCGTACAGACCCGGGGCCACGATCGCGAGCATCGCCCACAGCTCCATGAGGTTGTTCTCGAGGGGCGTGCCGGTGATCGCGAGCTTGAAGGGCGCCCGCAGCCGACGGGCGGCCTCGTTGGCCCGCGTCTGGTGGTTCTTCGCGAACTGCGCCTCGTCCAGGATCAACCCGCTCCAGCCGACGTCGGCGAACGCGTCGAAGTCCAGCCGGAAGATCGCGTACGACGTGACGACGACGTCGGCCCCCGCCGCCACCTCGGCAACCGAGATGCCGGCCTTGCGTGCGGTCGTCGGCAGGGCGACCACCCGCAGGTCCGGGGTGAACCGCGCGGCCTCCGCGGCCCAGTTGCTCACCACGGACGCGGGCGCGATCACCAGGAACGGCGGCGGGTCGCCACCCTCATCCCGGGGAACCGCGTCGCCGTCGGACGCCTCCTGCCGAGCCTGCGCGAGGAACGCGAGCGTCTGGACCGTCTTGCCCAGACCCATGTCGTCGGCCAGGATCCCGCCGAGCCCGTGCCGCCACAGGAACGTCAGCCACTCGAAGCCACGCTGCTGGTACGGGCGCAGCTCGGCCTTCAGCCCGACGGGGGGAGCCACGGGCTCCGGCCCGTCGACCCCGTCGCCGGTGAGCGCGATCAGGTCACGCACCGAGCGTCGCCACCGGTCGGACTGCTCGACGACGTCGGCGACCTCCTCGAGCTCCGCCCACAGGCCGGCGTTGAACCGGCTGACCCGTAGGGCGCCCGGCCGGTCCGACAGCCGTTGCGCCTCCTCGATCAGTGCCTTCAGCCGGGCGAAGACCGGCAGGTCGGTCCGCAGCCAGGTTCCGTCGGTCAGCATGAACCGCTTCTTGCCACGGGCGAGGGCGTCGAACACCGGACCGAACGGGATCTCCCGGCCGTCGACCGTGACCGTGACGCCGAGGTCGAACCAGTCCAGGTCGCCGCTGTCGGACGCGCGCATGCTGACCACGGGTGTGGCCTCGAGCCCGGAGTACTCGGGCAGCCGTGCGCTGTCGACACGGACGTCCGGCACACGCCGGAGCGCCGGCAGCACCAGCGTGGCGAAGTCCATCGCCCGCAGTTCACGGAAGACCTCGGGCGCCACCCGGAAGTGGTCGAAGCCCGGCACCTCGCGGACGGCGGTGACCACTCGTCCCAGGGTCGCCGCCTCGGCCTCCAGGTCGCGGAGCTCCGAACCCGGCTCCAGCGCCGTGGTCAGCGGGTACTCCTTGTCCGACGGCGGATACGCCCACCGCCACGTCACGCTGATCTCCGCCGGTGAGACCACCTCGACGGACGCCACGAGCTGCGGCCGGGGAAGGTCGGGCAGCTCGACGCCGTCGTCGGCCCGGACCTGTACCTCGCGGCGCAGCAGCGGCAGGTAGTCCGCCAGGAACTCGTCGAGGGCCTCGGCCGGCACCGCGACCTCCGACAGATGGACCGCGGCGTGCTCCTGGTCGGTGAGCGGCGCCGGCGTGGGACCCAGGACGACCGTGCGGCCCGACGGCGACTCCTCGATCGCGAACAGGCCGTGCCGGCCGAGCGTCCCGACGGACGTCGCGCCGGTCGCTGCACCGTCGAAGGCGACGGTCCGCTCGAGCCGGGCACCGCCGTCGGGCAGGGAGAGGTCGAGGGCGACCGTGGCCTCGCGGGCCACGCGGACGGAGTCCCGCCTGGACTTGCCGACGAGCTCGATGCCGAGGTTCGCCGCGTCGGAGAGGTGCCGCCAGAACGGTCGTGGCAGCACGTCGTCCAGGGCGAGCCAGTCGCCCGCGCTCACGTACCCGTAGCCCCGCGGGCTCGTGGCGCGCAGGGCGTCAAGGGTGGTGAACCACTCCCGGACCTCGGGCTCGACGCCGCGGAGGAAGCCGTTGCGGATGTAGTTCCACGACGCCGACCCGCCGACCCAGGTGCCCCGGCCGTTGCGCTCGACCGGCCGGACGGACAGCGACAGGTTGTCCCCGGCGGTGCTGCCGTCGACCCGGAACTGGAGCGCGAGCTGCGGTGCGGGGTCGCCTGCCGAGGCGCTCGCGACCGGCGTCGCGGGCACCAGCCGTTCGATCGCCGCCTTCCACTCGGGCACCTGCGGTGCGCGCCCCAGGGACGACGCGGACCGGACCATCGAGGCCAGCCCGTCGGAACCGGCCTCGATCAGGGTGGCCGCGACGTGCTTGCAGTCCGAACCCACGGGGCACGTGCAGCTCGACCCGACGACGACCGGCGGCCCGGACCCGGCCGTCCCGAACTCGACGGAGCACGAGTAGGTGCTGCGCCCGCTGCCGCGTACCCACGAGACGAGCAGCAGCTCGGCCGGAAGCCATTCCCACGAGATGACCCGGCCCTGTTTCTGGTAGTCCTCACCGCGCAGGAACGCACCACTACCCACCAGGAGCTTGATGGCCGCCGGGTGGATGCGCGGGACGGGTACGGGCGTGGACACCCCTTCATGGTTCCACGCCCCTCTGACACCCTCGTGCAGCCGACCGCAGCGCGCCGTCGAACCTGCCTTCACCCGTGCTTCGGCCCCCACGGTGTCGGTGAGGTCTGGGAGAGTGTCCGCATGAAGAGTCTGCCCGACGCCGGACGGCGCCCCGCCGCCCTGAGCGTCCTGCTCCTCGCCGTCGCGGTGTGGATGTCGGTCCCGCTGCGCCTGCTCGTCCCCGGGACGGAGCTCGATCTCGGCTTCACTACGGCCAACGCCGTCTACGTGATCGAGAACGCGGCGATGGCGGGGACGATCGTGCTCGCTGTCGGCGCCACGGTGCTGCGTGCCCGGCGGGTCCTGACGGCCGTGATCGTCGTGGTGGGGGTGCACCTGCTGGTCCAGGTCGGCACCGCCACCGTGCAGCTGGTCCAGGGGGCCCGTCCCGAGTTCCTGCTCGGCACCCTGCTCGCGATGCTCGAGCTGGTGCTCGTGCTGGCCGGCGCGCTGCTCGCGCGTCTGCTGCACGAGCCGACGTCGGCGCGCCGGACCGGCCTCTGGGTCGTGCTCGCGGGCGCCCTGCTCTACATCCTGTGGGCGAGCGTGCTGCAGCCGGTGATCGCGATGATGCCGTACGGCGGACCGCTGCCGGGAATGATCGGTTCGTACCTGCTCATCATGCTCCTGAACCTGCTGGCCGTCGCCGCCGCGGTGCTGTGCGGCTGGGCCTCGCCCGTGACCCGTCGGGTCGGTGCGGTCCTGGCCGGCGTCGTCGGCGTGCTCGGGATCGCGGGAGCTGTGGGGGTGATGGGTGTCTACGGTGGTGCGTACGGTGCCGTGCAGATCGTGCAGGGACTGCTGCTGCTCGCCGTCGTGCCGTTCGCCGTCGTCGCCGCTCGCCGTGTGACGGCGTCCCGGCGAGCGGCGGACGTCACCTCGCCGAGCTCGCTCGGATCTCCTCCAGCGCGATGACCTCGAGGATCTGCTTCACGATGACCGGTCCGACGGACTCCCAGGAGAGCATCTCGGCGATCACCATGTAGGAGAGGTCGTCACCGGTGAAGCAGCCGCCACGGTGCAGCGCGTTGAGCAGCCGGTGCTTGGGCCAGGTGAGCTCGTCGAGCCGCTCGACCCGCCGCACTGCGGGGAAGAGCCGGCCGACGGGCAAGGGCTTGAGTCGCGTCACCGCGGCGTCCGCCAGACGGGCGACGCCGATGTCCGTCTTGCTGTCGACCTGACCGACGTACCAGGCGTCGTCCTCGGCCATGACCTCGCGGAACCATGGGAACACCTCACCCCAGGTGGGTGTGGGGGTGACGGCGGGTGCGTCGGACATGTACAGATGCCTCCAGTCCCTCTGTAGGTAAGTGCATCAATCCTTGCACCGTTCGGCAGCCAAAACAGGCATCTTTGGCGTCGGGGACCGGACCTCATCCACAAATTCACCCCCTTTCCGGTTGCCTCACCAGGGCTGCTGTGCGAGAGCCTCGCAGACCGAACAGGATCGCGACCGTGACGTACCCCACGGAGAGCGCGACGAAGAGTCCGGGCGACCAGCCGGCGTCGGGCACCAGGAAGGCCGCGAGGGCCGCGGCACCCACGAACGCCGCGTTGTAGAGCACGTCGTAGAAGGCGAAGGCACGGCCGCGGTAGGTGTCCTCGGAGTCGCGCTGCACGATCGTGTCGACGGCGATCTTCGCGCCCTGGGCCGCGAGCCCGAGGAGCGCGGCGGCGGCCACCACGGTGACGAGACCTGGCTCGGGCACGAGGATCAGCTGCGACACCCCGGCCACCAGCAGCATCACGGCGATCCAGGTCTGCGGTGCCATCCGCCGGGCCAGCACGGCGGTGAGCAGGATCGCGAGGCCCCCGCCCGCTCCGGTCGCGCCGATCACCGTCGCGAAGGTGGCGAGGCCCGCGGTGCGGTCACCCGGTTCGGCCAGGAGGTTGCGGGACATGAGGATCGAGGCGATGAACACCACCCCGTACAGGAAGCGGTGCAGCGCCATCACGAGCAGTGCCTGTCCCGGGGTGCGGCGGGCGGCGAGGTACCGGGCGCCGTCGGCCAGACCGCGGGCCACCGCGACCAGCTCGTTGCGGATGGAACCGTCGGCGGGCCGCAGCGGCCCCAGCAGGGTGCGCGACATCCGCAGCCCGAGCAGCGAGGCGCAAGCCATCACGACGCACGCACAGGCCAGAGCCGTCGCGTCCTGGATGCGGCCGGCCGGCATGAGGAGACCGAGCACGAAGCCGACGCCACCACCGAGGAAGGCGGCGCCCGCACCGAGGGTCGGTGTGAGCGCGTTGGCGGTGAGCAGCAGATCGCCCTGGACCACGCGGGGCAGGCCGGCGGAGAGACCCGCCAGCAGGAACCGGTTGACGCTCAGTGCGGCGAGGCCCAGCACGTAGATCGCGGGCGTGACGCCCTGGGTGAGCATGAGCACCGCCATCGTGCCGGTGATGAGCACGCGCACCGCGTTGCCCACCACCAGGACCTGGCGCCTCTGCCACCGGTCCAGGAACACGCCCGCGAAGGGGCCCACCACCGTGAACGGCGCCAGCATGATGGCGAACGCGCCGGCGATCGCTCCGGCGGAACCCTGCGACTCGGGGCTGAAGAACAGCAGGTTCGCGAGCCCTACCTGGAACATGCCGTCGCCGGCCTGCGAGACCAGCCGTACCGCGAAGAGCTTGCGGAACCCGGGCAGGCGCAACAGGGCGCGTAGCTCGCCGAGGACGGTCACCCGCTCACAGTAGTAGCCCGTCCGCCCGTTCGGCCTGCGCGACGACGGCGGCTGTCACCGCGGTTGCAGGGGGAGCGCTGTCCAGCCTCGGCCGGGAGAACGCTGCGGAAGCGGAGAGATACGGTCAGGTCTGCGGCAAGGCCCGCCCCGGTCCAGGGCTCCGGAGAAGTTCACCTGAGCGCAACGTGTCCGCCACCTGAGGTCAGCCCCGCTGCCATGGGTCGGCGTCAGCCTGCCCTGTGTGTCTCCCAACAGCCGCCACACGGCCGTCCTCGCTTCCGGCGCGGTCCTCGCCCTCGGGCTGAGTGCCCTCCCGGCCCATGCGGCCGGCCAGCTGGTTCCCACCAGCCCCACCAGCAGCCCCACCAGCCTCACCACCCTCGGCGGAACGAGCGCAGCCGGCGCCGGCGCATTCGCCTCGCCCAGCCCGCGCGAGACCTTCCACCGTCTCGCCACCTACCCCGTCTTCCAGAACGTCCCGGCCGGCACCGACCCCGCCGACGAGACGGTCGCCGAGATCTCCGCCGTCAGCGAGGACGGCCGAACCCTGATCCACACCGACGCCGCCGCCCGCCGCATCGGCTTCGTCGACATCAGCGACCCGGCCGCGCCCCAGGGCCTGGGCACGCTCTCGCTCGCCGAGCTCGGCTCCGAGCACGACGAGCCGACGTCCGTCGCCGTCGTCGGGGACCACGTGCTCGTCGTGGTCGACAGCTCGACGTCGTTCACCGCGCCGTCCGGCCGTCTCGACGTGGTGGACCTGGCCACCCGCACCCGGGTGCGCTCGATCGACCTGGGCGGCCAGCCCGACTCCATCGCCGTGACGCACGACGGCACCCACGCCGTCATCGCGATGGAGAACCAGCGCGACGAGGATGCGCTGCCCGACACGGGCGCGGGGGAGGAGGGCGACCTGCCGCAGGCGCCCGCCGGGTTCCTGCAGCTCGTCGACCTTCCCGGCACCGACCCCGCGGCCTGGCAGGCGCGCCCCGTCGCGCTCGACGAGGCGGCGCTCGCGGCCGCGGGCCTGGACACGCCGCAGGACCCGGAGCCCGAGTACGTCTCGATCAACCCGTCCGACACCAAGGTCGCCGTCACGCTGCAGGAGAACAACGGCGTCGCCGTGCTGGACGTCGAGTCGGGTGCGCTCGAGAACGTGTTCTCCGCGGGCGACGTCGCCCTGGAGGGCGTGGACGCCGAGGACGACGGGGCCATCGACCAGACCGGCGCCGTCGACGCCGCCCCGCGCGAGCCCGACGCGATCGGCTGGATCGACGACGAGCACGTCGCCACCGCGAACGAGGGCGACTGGAAGGGCGGCACGCGCGGCTGGACGGTGTTCGAGGCCGCGACCGGTGAGGTCGTGTGGGACGCCGGGTCCTCGGTCGAGGAGCTCGCCGTCCGCGTGGGTCTGCACAACGAGGACCGCGCCGGCAAGAAGGGCGTGGAGATGGAAGGGCTCGCCGTCGCGACCCTCGACGGCGTCCGCTACGCGTTCGTGGGCTCCGAGCGGTCCAACTTCGTGGCCGTCTACGACGTCTCGCGTCCGGCCGAGCCGCGGTTCGTGCAGGTGCTGGCCACGACGAACGGTCCGGAGGGGATCCTGCCGGTCCCGGCGCGGAACCTGCTGGTCGTCTCCTCCGAGGAGGACGCGGCCGAGGACGGCGTCCGGGCCTCCGTCTCGGTGTTCGGCAAGGGTCAGCGGTACGCCCGCTCGGGCGCGACGGCTCCGCTCGGTGCCGCGGCCTTGCGGGGCTCGCAAGCTCACTCCTCGGCCGCGGAGTTCCCGTCGATCGTGTCCGCCGACGCGCGGACGGCGACCGGTGATCGCCGGCCGATCGGCTGGACGGCCCTCGGTGCGCTCTCCGCCGACCCGGCGGGCCGTGACCGTCTGTGGACGGTGACCGACGCCGCGAAGTCGCCGACATCGATCCTCGCGATCGAGACCGCCGGGTCACGCGGCCCCAGGAAGAGCCCCGCCGTGATCGACCGCGAGATCGTCGTGACCGAGGACGGGGCGCCCGTGGGGCTCGACGCCGAGGGCATCTGGGCCCGGCCGACCGTCCACGGCCGGGCCGGCGGCTTCTGGCTCGGCGTCGAGGGGGCGACCGGTGCGGAGAACGCGCTGGTGCGCGTGTCGGCGTCGGGCCGCGTGCAGGAGCGCGTGAGCCTGCCCGACGATGTCGCCGCAGGCCTGGGCAAGTGGGGCATCGAGGGCGTGACCGGCATGGTGGACCGTGCCGGCGAGCACCTGTTCGTCGCCCTCCAGCGGGGTTTGACCAGTGACGACGGCGTCGGCGGCTATGCCCGGATCGGGCGCTACGACGTCGAGACGCAGGAGTGGACCTGGTTCGGCTACGAGCTGTCCGAGCCGACGGCCGACGGCGACTGGATCGGCCTGTCCGAGGTGACCGTCGTGGACCGGGACACGCTCGCCGTGATCGAGCGGGACAAGCTGAACGGCCCGGCGGCCGCCCTCAAGGCGGTCTACACGGTGGACCTCCCGAAGCGCGACCCGCGCCCCGGGACCGTTCCGGTGCTGCGCAAGAAGCTCGCGATCGACGTGCTGCCCGCCCTCCGGGCCACCCACGGCTGGACGCAGGAGAAGCTGGAGGGCCTCACCATCGGCGGGAACGGCCGCGTCTACGCGATCACCGACAACGACGGCGTCCAGGACGCCACCGGCGAGACGGTGTTCCTGGACCTGGGCGCCGCCCGCAAGATCTTCCGCTGACCCACCCTCGTTCTGACCCGCTCTCGCTGAGTGCTGGATGTTCGCTCTTCTCGCGCACGAGAAAGGGCGAACATCCAGCACTCAGCGAGCGTCGTTCTGGGGGAGGGTCAGGATCGTGCGCCCGTGTGAAGAGCAAGGGCCCCGTAGGCCGGGACGGAGGCCGTGAACCAGCCGCCCGAGTCCACCGTCCGCTTCACCGAGCAGTCCGCGGCGGCGACGACGTCGCAGTACGTGCCCGCCGGGAGCGACGTCTGGAACGAGCGCTGCACGGCCGAGGCTGTGTTGTTCAGCACCACGTAGCCCTTGGCGCCGCGGCCGTAGGAGACCAGGTTGCCGCCGTCGTCCCACCAGTGGGTGACCTCGGTGCCGGCCACCTCGTTGTGGAAGCCGACCATGCCGCGGATCTCGGTCCAGCGCTGCGTGCACGTCCACCTGCCCGTGCCGCAGGTCGCGTCCGGGACCGTGGTCTCGGTGGCGCCCGGCGCTCCGGCGTCGTCGTCCGAGAACTCGTAGCCCGAGTACACCGACGGTGAGCCGTACGGCCACGACAGCAGGAACGTGTTGGCGAGGACGTACTTGGCGCCCCACGTGTAGTTCATCGACTCGCCGTTGCGCTCCGTGTCGTGGTTGTCCACGAACACGCCCGCCCGGTCGTACGGCAGCTTGCCGTCACCGATGTACCGCAGGTTCTTGATCTGCCCGTCGAAGTCGCGCTTGAGCTGACGGGCGTAGTCGAACTCGTGCGAGTCGCCGCTGCCCAGGTACTCGGACGGCTGGATCGGCTCGCCCGCCGCCCCGATCACCTCGTGCACCCAGAACACGTCCGGGTTGCTCATCCGAGCCTTGATCGCCTCGAGGTCGGACGCCGGGATGTGCTTCGCGGCGTCGATCCGGAAGCCGTCGACGCCGAGGGACACCAGGTCGTCGAAGTACGCCGCGAGCCGGCCGCGCACGTAGTCGGAGCCGGTGCGCAGGTCCTGCAGCGAGACCAGGCGGCAGTTCTGCACCTGGTAGCGGTCGCCGTAGTCCGAGATGTTGCTGCGGCAGTCGTTGAAGTCGGCGGCGCTGTACGTCCCGGCGAAGTTGTCGTCCGAGAACTGCGTGCCGGCGACGCCCGTGCCGGACCGGCCGGCGCCCGCCATGTGGTTGACGACGGCGTCCGCGATCACGCCCACCCCGGCGGCGTCGCACGCGGCGACCATGTTCGCGAACTCGGCACGCGTCCCCAGCTTGGACTCGATCCGGTAGCTGACCGGCTGGTACGAGGTCCACCACTGGGTGCCCCGGATGTGCTCCATCGGCGGGGACACCTGCACGTAGCCGAACCCGGCGGGACCGATCACGTCCTCGCACTCGGCGGCGACGGAGTCCCAGGTCCACTGGAACAGGTTGAGGATGACGTCGCCGTCGCCGTGCGGCGGGGTGGCGGCGTCGGCCTGCTCCACGGCCGGCGAGGCGGCGACCAGGCCCACGGCGAGCGCGGTGGCGAAGGTCGTGAGAGTGGCGAACAGGCGTCGGGGCACGTTCGGACGGCGCGTCATGGCGGCTCCTTGCGGCGTTGTCCCGGCTGAGGCGCGTGCGGCGTTGCACGGCCGTTTCCGGATCTTGCTGCAAGCGTTGCAGAAGCGCGCGGCGACACGCCAGAGGCCCGGGTGAAAAACCCGGGCTGGCGTGTCGGAGGGATCAGTCCTCGGTGGGCATGAGGATCCAGAACGCGATGTACGCGAGGAACTGCGGCCCCGGGATGAGGACCGAGACGACGGCGAGGACCCGCACGAGCGTCGGGTCCCAGCCGAACCGGCGCGCGATCCCGGCGCAGACGCCGGCGATCATGCGCCCCTGGCGCGGGCGGGAGAGGGTCTGTGTGCTCACGTCAGGCCGTCTGGCGTTCGTTCGGGATGACGGCCCAGGCGATCAGGTACGCGAGCACCTGCGGCCCGGGGATGAGGATGGAGGCGACGGTGGCCACGCGGACCACCGTCGTGCTCCAGCCGAAGCGTCGGGCGATCGCGGCGCAGACGCCACCGATCATGCGGTCGTCACGGGGGCGGGAGAGTGTCGGTGTGCTCATGTCTTCGACGGTAGGCGTGGCACGGTCCGGGGACCATCGGGTAACCCCCGGGTTCGCCCCTGATCGCGCCCCGCCGGTTCCCAGGGGGATGTCCGTCAGGGGGCGTCACCAGCCCCCTGGTGTCAGCACCTTCCGGATCCGCTTCTCGCTGACCGGGCCGTCGGTGCCGAGCTGCTGCGCGAACAGCGAGACGCGCAGCTCCTCCAGCATCCAGCGCACCTCGGCGAGCTCGGCCGCACGCGGCGCGTCCGGGGCACCGGCGGCGTATGCCGCCTGCGCCTTCTCGTACGCGGAGGTCACGTCACCGATCCGCCACGCGAGGTCCGCGTCGCGCGCCGGGTTCTCGGCGGCCTTGACCAGCCGGTGCGAGTCGGCGCGCAGGTAGCGGGCCAGGTGCGGCAGCCGGCGGGGCGGCGTCGCGGACACGAACCCGTCGTGCACCAGGGCCGCGCGGTGCTCGCGCAGGTCCTGGAGCGTGTTCAGCAGGGCGAGGCTGCCCGACGCGCGGATCTCCCCCTCGAGCGCACGGCTCGCCGACAGCGCGGCCACGACGTGCCCCACCACACGGTGCACCTCGTCCTCCAGGTGTCGGCGCACGAACGCGAGCGCGTCCGCGTAGGCCGACGCCGACCGCACGTCCGCCGCGTCCGGGCCACCCGGCGGCGTGTCGTAGCGGACCTGGTCCGCACCGGAGGTCAGGGCCGTGACGGCGGCGAGCTGCAGGTCGGCGACCAGGGCCTCCGTGCTCGGGTACGGCGACGCCGCCATGGTCAGCGACTGGGTGCCCGTCCACCGCGACGTGATCCGCCCGGTGCCCAGCGCGGCCTCGGACACCAGCAACCGCCGCACGCCGGCGGCGTGCGCGGCCGCCTGGGCCTGCTCGTCGGCGAGGATCCGCAGCGCCACCCCGTGGGTGCGGGCCTGGCCCTTGACCTTCGGCGCCGCCTCCTCGACGAGCGCGGGGAAGCCCCGCACCACCATGCCGGCACCCACGTCGGTGGACACCGACTCCGGCAGCATCCCGCCGTCGGGCAGCCCGGAGGGCCAGGACGTCAGCCCGGTCCGCTCGCCGACGACGCTCGCGGCACCCGCGGGGACACCGGGAGCGGCCTCGGAACCGCCGGTGCGGCGTTCGGCCACCGCGGCGGGCGACGCCACGGGCCCGGACGGTGCTCCCGCCCCGCCCGGCCCGGAGTCCCCGCCCGAGGCCCCGGCCGCCGCCCGCGCCTCCGCCAGCGCGGCCCCGACGGCGCCCCGGACCGCCGACCGCACGGCCGCCTCGGCGCGCGAGGCGAGCTTGCGCTGCAGCAGCACCAGGTCCTTCGACTCGTCCAGCACCACCGACGACGCGGACCGTCCCTGACCGCGTTCCTCGACCACCCGGAACGTGACCCGTAGGTGCGCCGGCATGCGTTCGAGCCGCGCGGTGTCCCACACCTCCGGCGGCACCACCACGTCGCGCACCGCGCGCACGGCTCGGGTGAACGCCGACGTGTAGGGCTCCGCCATGTCGCCCGCACGCACGATGTCCGCCCAGGCGGGACACTCCTCCCGGATCCAGGCGACCACCTCCCGCGCCACGTCCGGCGCCGGCACCAGCTCGCGGCGCACCGTCTTGGGCAGGGACTTGATCGTGGCCACCGTCAGCTCCTCCAGCAGCCCGGGCACCATCCAGTCGAACCCGTCCGGCACCACGCGCGCCAGCACGGCGACCGGCACGTGCACGGTCACGCCGTCGGCGTCCGACCCGGGCTGGAACTGGTAGGTGAGCGGCAGGAAGAGCTCGCCCTGCGGCCACGCCTCGGGGAACTCGGCGGTGTCGACGGTGGCGTCGCCGACGAGCTGCTCCATGGTGAAGGTGAGCAGGTCGGGCGTCTCCCGGCGGGCCCGCGACCACCAGCGGTCGAAGTGCGCGGCGGAGACCACCGACTCGGGCACGCGCTCGTCGTAGAACGCGAACAGGTCGTCCTCGTCCGCGACCAGGCCGCGCTGCCGGGAGCGGGCCTCCAGCTCGCCGGCCTCCTCCAGCAGGGCGCGGTTGTCGTGGAAGAACCGGTGGTGCGTGGTCCACTCGCCCTGCACGAGCGCGTGCCGCACGAACATCTCGCGTGCCGCCTCGGGGTCCACCTTGGCGTACAGCACGCGCCGGTCGGACACGATGGGCACGCCGTACAGCAGCACCTTCTCCGTGCACATCGCGGCACCCTGCTTGGTGGACCAGTGCGGCTCCGAATAGGTGCGCCGGGCGAGCGGGCCGGCCAGCTCCTCCGCCCACTCCGGCTGGATCCGGGCCACGTCGCGCGCCCACAGGCGGCTCGTCTCCACGAGCTCGCCCGCCATGATCCACACCGGTGGCTTCTTGGACAGCGGCGACCCCGGGAAGATCGCGAACCGCGCACCGCGTGCACCCACGTACTCGTTGCGGGCCTGCTTCTTGGCCCGCTTCAGCGCGCGCTCGCGCGCCTCGCCCCGCAGGTGCGCGACGGCGGACGCCTTCACCTCGCCGGTGTCCTGCATGCCGATCTGCGACAGCAGGCCGGCCAGCAGCGAGCGGTGGATCGTGTCCTCGTCCCACCCGTACCGGTAGGAGACCTGCTGCGTCTCCTGCGTCGTCCCGCCCGCCGCGGACCCGACCGCGCCCACGACCAGCGGCGGCGTGGGGTGCACGGACATGTCCATGTCCAGGGGACGTGCCATGTCCCGGAGCTGCGCCACGACGTCCTGCCACTCGCGGACGCGCAGGAAGTTCAGGTACTCCGCCTTGCACAGGCGGCGGAACGCCGAACCCGACAGCAGGCGCTGCTGCTCCCGCACGTACTCCCAGAGGTTGAGGTAGGTCAGGAAGTCGGAGCGCGGGTCCGCGAACCGGGCGTGCTGCTGGTCGGCCTGCGCCCGCTGCTCGGCGGGGCGCTCGCGGGGGTCCTGGATCGACAGCGCCGCCGCGACGACGGCGACCTCGCGCGCCACGCCGTGCCGCGCCCCCTCGATGACCATGCGGGCCAGCCGCGGGTCCATGGGGAGCTGGGCCAGCGTGCGACCGGTCGCGGTGAGCCGGGTGCCGCCGTCGACCTCCTCCAGGGCGCCGAGCTCGGTGAGGAGCTGGACGCCGTCACGGATCGCCCGCGTGTCCGGGGCCTCGACGAACGGGAAGCGGGCCACGTCGTCGGGCGTGCTGACCACCCCGACCGAGATCATCTGCAGCAGCACCGACGCCAGCGACGTGCGCAGGATCTCGGGCTCGGTGAACTCGGGGCGGCCCTCGAAGTCCTCCTGGGAGTACAGGCGGATCGCGATGCCGTCCGCGACACGGCCCGAGCGGCCGCTGCGCTGGTTGGCCGAGGCCTGCGACACCGGCTCGATGGGCAGCCGCTGCACCTTGGTCTGCTTGGAGTAGCGGCTGATGCGTGCCGTGCCGGGGTCGACCACGTAGTGGATGCCGGGCACGGTGAGCGACGTCTCGGCGACGTTCGTGGCCAGCACGATGCGCCGCGAGGCGTGCGACTGGAAGACCCGGTGCTGCTCCGCGCTGGAGAGCCGTGCGTACAGCGGCAGGATCTCGATGTGCTGCGGGTGCCTCGGGTCCCGCGCACGTTCCTTGTAGTGGCCGGCCAGGCCGTCGGCGGCGTCGTGGATCTCGCGCTCGCCCGAGAGGAACACGAGGATGTCGCCGCTGCCCTCGCGCATGAGCTCGTCGCA
Source organism: Promicromonospora sp. MS192 (assembly GCF_049532985.1). Classification (GTDB taxonomy): domain Bacteria; phylum Actinomycetota; class Actinomycetes; order Actinomycetales; family Cellulomonadaceae; genus Promicromonospora. The sequence goes on from NZ_CP186693.1 coordinate 4,974,866, forward strand.
GGCCTCGATGATGCCGACGACGAGGTCCTTCTCCTCGGCGCCCCGCGCCTTGCCCTTCTTCTTGCCCGACGCCGCCGGCTCGCCCCCGGCGCCGGTCTCTCCCTCGTCCGGGGACAGCGGGCGGTACCGGATCTCGACGGGGTAGGTGCGCCCGGACACCTCGACGATCGGGGCCAGGTCCGGGAGCACGTCGGTGACGTAGTCGGGCGCGCCACCGCGCTGCGCGAGCGCGGCGGGGGAGAAGTGCGCGGCGAACCGCTCGGAGTCGATGGTCGCCGACGTGATGATCAGCTTGAGGTCCGGCCGCTGGGGCAGGAGCCGCGAGAGGTAGCCGAGCAGGAAGTCGATGTTGAGGGACCGCTCGTGCGCCTCGTCGATGATGATCGTGTCGTAGGCCAGCAGCTGCGGGTCCCGCTGGATCTGCGCGAGCAGGATGCCGTCGGTCATGACCTTGACCAGCGTCCGCTCGCTCGACTGGTCGGTGAACCGCACCTGGTAGCCCACCACGTCGCCGAGCGGGGTGCCGAGCTCCTCGGCGATGCGCTCGGCCACCGTGCGGGCCGCGAGCCGCCGGGGCTGGGTGTGCCCGATCTGCCCCTGCCGGCCCCGGCCGAGCTCCAGCGCGATCTTCGGGATCTGCGTGGTCTTGCCGGAACCGGTCTCGCCCGCGACGATCACGACCTGGTGGTCGCGGATGGCCGCCGCGATGTCCTCCCGGCGTGCCGAGACGGGCAGCTGCTCGGGGTAGGTGATGGGCGGTACGTCCACGGCGGCACGCCGGGCGGCGGCCGCCTCGAGCTGTGCGGCGGTGACCCGCTGGGGCCCGGTCCGGCGCGGCCGGCGGCCCTGACGCTCCGTGGTCCGGCGGTCGCCCTGGTGATCCTGTTGCGGCTGCTGCCCCTCCGGCTGCTGTCCCTCCGGCTGGCGACGCTGCCGGCCCGGCTGGTCGCCCGAGCGCCGGCCCGACCCGCGGCGCCGGTTCCGGCCCCCGCCCGGGCGGCCACGGTCGCCGTCGGACACCGGGGTGGAAGAAGGCTCGCTGCTCACAACCCCCTATTCTCCCAGGCTCGGCAAGGCCATTTGCCGAACCGCGCCGGGCCCACGGGCCGGTGGACGGCCCGCGGACCCGGCGCGGCGCTCGCCGTCAGCCGGCTTCCGCCGCGTTGAACAGGTCGAGCGCGCCGTGCTGACAGCCGTGCCCCGCGGTGACCGGCACCAGCGGCCCGGCCCAGTGCGGGCCGTACATGCCGAGCGCGTCGCGGTCGTTCGCGGCGGCGGCGTCGGCCTGCCGGTCCAGGTAGGCGCTGTACGGGCGGTCGGGCAGCGCCACGTCGAGCTTGCCGAGGCCACGCACGTAGGCACCCTTGAAGGACGCGCCGTCGCTGGTGCAGTCGTCGCCCTCGTTGACCTCGCGGAGGATGCCGCCCGGGTTGAGGGCGGCGGACGTGGTCGAGGCGTCGGCCAGGTCCCGCGCGGTCTCCAGCAGCCTTGCGTCGCCCGTGGCCCGGTGCAGCTCGGCCAGCGCGCCCAGGATCACCCCCTGGTTGTAGGTCCAGGTGGGCTCGCCGTTGTTCACGCACGAGTCGTTCAGGCCGTCGTTGACCAGGTTGCCGGAGTTGATCATGCCGCTCGCCCGGAACCAGTCCCAGCCCTCCCGGGCCCGCTGGAGATAAGTCGTGTCACCCGGGATGCGGTTGTGCAGCGCCGCGTTGAGCTGGATGTAGAGCTCGTTGGTGATCGCGTTCTTGTACGCGATGCCCGTGTTCCACTGGACCCCGCCGCCGCACGTGCCGGTCCAGTACGCCCGCATGTGGTCGGCGTCGGCGCGGGCCGTGCTCAGGTAGCGGCTCTCGCCCGTCAGGTCGTACGCCGCGATCCAGGCAAGGCCCCACCAGCCCGTGTCGTCCAGGTACTCGTTGCGGAACTGGCCCTGGCGCGCGTTCACGTTCTTGTCGTAGGTCTGCCCGATCGCGTACCGGTAGCTGCCCATGCCGCTGATCCGCGCGTTGTCGACGACGGCGGTCAGGGCGTTGGCACCCGTCCACCAGCCGTCGGTCTCGAACAGGCCGGTGTCCCGGTCCCAGAGCATCATCAGCGCCGTGGCGGCCTCGGTCGACCGGCTCCAGGCGTTGCGGTCGTTGCGCGCCCAGCCGGTGCACGCGATCTCCGCGCGGTCGGCCGCCTTGCCGCAGGCCCGCAGCGCACCGACGCCCGCGGTGCCCCAGTCGTCCACGTTGTACATCTGGGTGCGCCAGCCCGTGGAGCCCGCCGGGATCGTGGTGGCGCCGAGCCTGCTGCCCGACGCCCACGTCCTGCCGCCGTCGAAGGACCGGTCGAGCCACACCTCGTCACCCGGCTGCCCGCCGTCGATCGAGCCCCAGCCCATGACGTCCGGGTCGGAGACGTGCAGCCGGAGCGTGCGGCCGTGGATGCCCGCGCTCACCGGCACCCGGTCGCCCGCCGCGGTCGCCGGGTCGCGGGCGTCGCAGTAGATGTCGCAGATCACGGCGGCAGGTGCCACGGTGCTGTCCGGGGCACCGGCCGGCGCCTCGGGCACCCGCGGGCCGGAGGCGCTCGCGGAGGGTGCGGCATCGGGGGACGCGGCCTGTGCCGGCGGTACGGGCACGACGGCGAGCAGCGCCGCCAGCGCCGCGGCCACGGGCGGGCCGACGACGAGCGCCCGGCGCGGGCGTGGGGTGCGGTGCGCGGAGCGGGTGCGGGTGCTGGGCCTGGTCCGTGCGCCGGCCGTGACGCCGCGCGAACGCGGCCGATTTTCTGACAGCGGTGTCATGCGATCTCCCTGTGCTCGTCCTGGATTCCGGGATGGAGAGGTGGAGCGATGGAGCGGTCGGCCACGGCGACGGTGCGGCGGCCCGGACCAGATTCACCCGGAACCGGTGGCGCGTCAAGGAGTGTGGCGGCATGGGTATCGCTCCCCATGTCGTACCGGCCCTGACCTGCCTAGGCTTTCGGGGGCCCGGTGACGTGCACCGCGGTGCCGGAGGGGAGCGGTATGGCTGACAGTTCGACGGGCGGCGCCGTGGTCGGCTCGGCCGGCGCCGACAGGCCCGCATGACGCACGGCGCGCTCATCGCCCTGTGCGAGAACCGGATCAACGGGCTGAGTCGCACCCGCCTGGCGTTCGAGCAGGGTATGGGGCCTGAGCGGGTCGGCCGGCTCGTCGACGACCTGAGGGAGGCCGCGTCCGGCTGGGACGCGGTGGTCTTCCGCCCGCCCGAGGGTGACCCCGTCGCGCTCCGCGTCGGCGCGCGGAGCGTCCGGGAGGGCGTGGTGGGCTTCGCCGTCGTGGCCGACGTGCTGGAGACCTACGCGATGGCCCTGGAGGCCGGTCAGGTCCGGCACGCGTCGGGGCTGGCGCACCTGCGCTCCGCGCGCCGGGGTGCGGCCGGGCTGCCGGCGATCGGGTCCCCGGGCACAAGCCCCGATACGGCGCGGCCCGACGGCGGGGCCGGAGCGGACCCGGCGGCCGCGACGCCAGGGCGGGACGCGACCCGGGACGACGCCGTCCACGGTGCGGTGGAGGCGACGGTCCGGGCCGCGATCGACGTGCTCGACCTGGCGTGCGCGGGGTACGCCGCGTGCCAGGACGCCTACCAGGCGGTGCACGACGCCGAGCGTGCGCTCTACGCGGCGCTCGCCCACGTGCGGGTGCGCTCCTCGGGCCGCTGGGGCGGCCTGCGGGTCTGAGTCACCCGGCCGGCCCGGGGCGCCGTCAGTACGTGCAGGAGTCCAGCAGGGGCTGGAGGGCGGACTTCTCGGCGGCGTCCACGGTGAGGTCCCAGCGGGCCTTCGTGTGGATCCACATCTTCGCGTACGCGCACCGCTTGCTCGCGAGCGGCGGTACCCACTCGGCGGGGTCCTTGTCGCTCTTGGAGCTGTTCACCTCGGCGGTGACCGCGATGAGCTGCGGCCCGCTGAGGTCGTTGGCGAAGTCCTGCCGGCGATCCGTCGTCCACCCGCTCGCGCCCGAGTACCAGGCCTCGGCCAGCGCCACCACGTGGTCGATCGAGATGTCGGCCGGTGCGGTGCGGGTCTCACCGTCGTACTCGCTGTACCAGCTGCCCGACGTCGGGTAGCAGTCGCTGCCGACCTCGACGCCGTCACCGTCCCGCTGCAGGACGGTCTCCCGGGTGGTGCACCCGTCGACCGTGATCCAGTGCGGGAACAGGTCCCGGTCGTACGGGGCGGAGGCGCCCTCGGCCTGCACGGTGAGGCCGTCCAGCTCGGACTGGGCCACCGCCTTGGAGGGGAGGTCGGGCGGGTACGCCCCGGCGGGCTGCGCCTGGACCGTCAGGAGCGCGACGAGGGCGAGCGCCGCGACCGAGGCGACGAGGTGGCGGGCGCGGGACGCCCGGACGGGGTGCGGCGGGACGGTGGGTTGCGGCATGGGACAGACCTTCCTCGAGACTGACCGGGCGCTTTTCATGGTGGTCCGGGCTGATGACCCCGAAATGACCATGATGTGACGATAACCGAAATTTCACCCGGTCTGTTCGAGCGAAAAGGTCCGCCTCGAAGGGGGTGCGGCACGGCGTCCGGGGCGGAGCGATGCCGGACCGTCCTCTCGAGGCGGACCTGTGCGCGGCCGGCCGGTGGACGGCCGGGAGCGTGGTCAGGAGGTGGCGACGCCCAGCCAGTAGCCGAGGCCGACGAGGGCGAGGGCGCCGACCGTCTCGATGATGGCGAGCGCGAGGCCCCAGCGGGCGAGCCACAGGTCGAAGCCCTCCTTGCCGGCGCGGGCGACGGCGATCGCGTTCAGCACGACCCCGATGACGGGCAGTGCGGCCAGGAAGAAGGTGAGGAGGCTGAAGACCGTGGTCTGCGGGTCCTCCTCGGCCTCCTCGGCGACCGGTGCGGCGACGGCGGTCTCGGTGACCACGGCGGTGGCGACGGCGGACCCGGCGGCCGCCTCGGGAGCTGCGGGCTCGGCGGCGGGCGCCGGAGCGGTGGTGGTCTCGGCCGCGAGGGCCTGGGTGTCTGCCTGCGCCTCGGACGTCACCGCGGTCGCCTCCGGCGCGGCGGGCTCGGTCGCCACGGCCTCGGCCGCGACCGGGGTCGTGCTCTCGTCGAGCGGAGCCTCGGAGGTCGGAGCCGCGGGTGTCGTGGTGTCGGGCGTGGTCATGGTGGTCGTGCTCCCCTGGTTGCAGGTCTTGTGGAAATGTCAGGCCATATTGTGGAGTATCCGAAAGGTCTTGGATAGACCGGTATCGACCGGTGAATCAGCAGAGGCTGCCGTCCTGGGAAGGACGGCAGCCTCTGCTACGGGGTGGGTCCTGCGCCGGGGCAGGTCACATGGTCGTCGGCACGGAGAGCGCCGCCCAGACGCCCAGACCGACGAACACCAGGTAGAGCACGGTGAACACGATCGAGAGGCCGAGGCCCCACTTCGCGAGCTTGCTGTCGAGTCCGGCCTTGCCTGCCTTCGACGTGGCGATCGCCGAGACGATGATCCCGATCGGAGGGGCGACGAACGCGAGCACGAAGCCCACGATGGCCAGCGTGTTGGCCTGCGGGTCCTGGACCGTGCCCTGGACGGCGGGGGCGGACGGAGTCTCGGACATGGAGGGACTTCCTTTCACGGCCACTCTTCCGGCCGTTCGACTGCGGGCGCCGGTGCGCCCGTACGGACCCGGGTCAGTGTGAAGCATCCCGTGATGTGCGTGAAGACCCCATTGCGCGGTACGCCCGAATCGTTACCCTTGACGCTCGGGCGTCACCCGCTTCGGCGGCGCGCGTCCTCTCGGGAGCGGTTCGTCCGGGGGCTGGAAATTACTCCCTCCGAGTTCACCTGGACGTGATAGTCCTGTAGCAGGATCCGAACGGCACGTACCGCGCACCTTCCAGGCCGCGCACCGACCGAGGGGATGACGCGTGAGCGACACGGCGAAGACGCCCGTCCCGGGCTTTCTCCGGACCTTCACCCACGCGGTTCCGCGTGCCTACCGGCTCGTGGTCTCGCGCGGCGGTGCCAAGGGCTTCCTCCGTTCCCTCGGTACGGGGACGGTTGCGACGGCGATCGCCGCGGCCGTGCTGTTCACGGCATCCGCCAGCGTGCCCGGCCTGGGGCCGTCCGGGCCGGACGGCGACCCGCCGATCCGGCTGTACGGGTCGGTCGAGAGCGTGAGCGTCGGCGAGACGGACACCGCACCGGAGGGCGTCACGCTCGGCCAGATCGTCGCGGTGCTGGAGCGCGCCGAGCAGATGGCGCAGGAGCAGGGGGCGGCGTTCAGTCCCGCCGTGGCACAGGCCGCCGCCGAGCTCGGCATGCTCTACACGACCTACCAGATGCAGCAGCTCGCGTTCGGTGAGAACAACGAGGGCCTGCGCGTCGAGGACGCGCCGATCGCGCGCGGGTCCGGCCCGTCGGACGACGACGCGTCGTCCGGCGGCGGTCACGACGACGCCGCGAAGGAGTCCGGCCCGGGCAAGGACGGCAAGGGCGCGGCCGGTGACGACGAGCAGGGCGACGACCGGGACACGTCCGGCGGCGCCGAGGACGACGCCAGGAACGAAACCAGGGACGACCGGCCCGAGCCGGAGGAGTCCGCGCCCGCGGTGGAGGTCTCGAACGAGATCACGTCGGTCGCCGACCCGCACGACGCTGACCCGACGGCCGGCTACGTCACCTACGACCAGGTGGTGATCGCCGCCGTGCGGCTGGCGAACATGCTGGACCCCTCCGTGCCGAACGCCCTCGTGGAGGTGGAGGGCGCCGAGCGCGGGGGCTTCTCGCTGCGCGAGAGCCTGCTCGACATCGTGAACCTGTTCGGCGGTACCACGACCGGCTACGCGAACGGCCGGATCCCGACCGACGTGCTGTGCCCGCTGGAGTTCGCTCCCGGGCACATGCTCCGCTGCGACGCGGCCGAGCGCCTGACCGCGCTGAGCGCCGAGTTCGAGCAGGAGTTCGGCTACCCGATCCCGATCACCGACTCCTACCGGTCGTACGAGATGCAGGTCGTGCTGGCGGGCGTCAAGCCGCACCTGGCGGCCATCCCGGGTACCTCGAACCACGGCTGGGGCCTGGCCGTCGACCTGGGCAACCCGATCGCCGGCGGGCACTCCGCCGAGTACGTCTGGATGCGTCTGCACGGACCGGACTACGGGTGGGACAACCCCTCGTGGGCACGGCTCGACGGCGTCAAGCCGGAGCCCTGGCACTTCGAGTTCTTCGCTGCGGGCTCGATCCCGAACCGCGCCATCGATCCCGGCGACGTCGGCACCTGGTCGCCCGACGACCCGTCCGACTCGGCCACCCCGCACTACAAGCCGCCGCTCAAGCCCAAGCCGAACGACGGCGGGTCCGCGAACGAGCCGGACGAGAAGCCCTCGGACCGGCCCGGCGGCAACCCGCCGTCGCAGAAGCCGACCAAGCCGACGCCGAAGCCGAGCGATCCGGGAGATCCGTCGACATCGCCCGGCGACCCGACGGATCCCGGTGACCCGACCGATCCGGGCGAGCCGACCGATCCCGGTGACCCGACCGATCCTGGCGACCCGAGCGGGGAGCCGTCGGAGCCGGGCGAGCCGTCGCCCAGTCCTACGCCCAGCCAGCCGTCGCCGAGTCCTTCGCCGAGCGAGCCGGACCCCGATCCGTCCGACGACCCGTCCGACCCCGCCGAGTGCGAGACCGGCACGGAGGACCCGGCCGGGAGCACGACGGAGACCGACGCCGGCACGGACCACGGCACGAGCACCGGCACCGACCCCGGCAGCACGGAGGACCCGGGCTCCGAGGACCCCGGCACCACCGACCCCGGCACCACCGACCCGTGCCCGGACACCGGGACGGACGAGCCCACCCCCGACCCGACCCCGACGGCCACCTCGACCACGGCGGCGAAGCTGCCCGACGAGGACCTCGGCGTCGTCGACGGCGACGCCGAGGAGTGACCCCCGCCTGCGCCGCCGGGCGGGACTCCGGCGCACGGCACCGCGGTACCCCACCTGACAGCGAGGACTGATCGAGCACGTGACCACGGAACCGACCCCGGCCCGGCAGCTTCCCGGCGACCCGCAGCGCTTCCTCCGTTCGGGCCGCCTGGAGGCGATGCCGCGGCGGTGGCGCGACAAGCTGGCCGTGACCCGCTACCTGGCGGTCCGGGCGATGCCCGTGCTCCTGGAGCCGGTCACCGAGCGGGAGCTCACGGACCGCCTGAGCGAGCTGACCCTCGACCCGGCCGGCCTGCGCCGTGCGATGGTGGACCAGGGTCTGGTGCAGCGCACCCGGGACGGCGCCGAGTACTGGCGCACGGAGCGCACCGAGTACGACGAGTCTTGACCATATGCTGAGACATCGAAGACTCGTAATTTCGGGATAGGGAACTGACATGAGCGAAGAACGTGCCGTCGCCGCGCTGGAGGCTGCGGGGATCCCGTTCGAGATGACGCGGCACGGCCGCGTCGGCAGCCTCGCGGAGGCGGCCGCGGCGCGCGGCGTCGACCCGTCGCGGGTGCTCAAGACGATCGTGGTGCGCCGTGCCGACGACGACTTCCTGTTCGTGCTGGTGCCCGGCGACCGGCAGATCTCGTGGCCCAAGCTGCGTGCGCTGCTCGGCGTCTCGCGCCTGTCCATGCCGAGCAAGGAGGTCGCGTTCGAGGTCACGGGCTACGGGCGGGGAACCATCACCCCGTTCGGGTCGTTGCACAAGTGGCCCGTCGTCGCGGACTCCCGGCTCAGCGAGCCGGGGCCCGTGTCGATCGGCGGGGGCGCCCACGGCGTGGGTGCCACGGTCGATGCCGTCGACCTGACGACGGCGCTCGACGCCACGGTCGCGGACGTGACCGACCCTGCCTGAGCCGTCTCGGGCGGGCTGTCGGGCAGGTCCGCGGCGGCGCGGAGGGCACCAGTTCTCCGCGGTGCAACGTGACCGTAACGCCTGGGGGGTGGACGGAAGCCCAGTGCCGGGTGAACACTCGCCATAGGCAATTCTTGCCCCTCCTCCCCGCGGAGGGGTCGGAGAACACCAAGAAGTGTCCAAGTGAGCGCCCCCCAGCACGTGTGTGCCAGTCAGAGCCAGCGAAGCTGTCTACCGAAGTCGAGGCCCGACCAATGCAGGACGGAGCGAATGACCCCATGGACCCTCTCCCGTCAGACTCAGCGCAGGACCTGGTTCCCGGCCGCTCGGGATCCGGTATCGCCTGCCGGAACACCTACGAGGGCACGGTGCTGACCCTCTGGGGCGACATCGACGCGCTGTTGCGCGAGAACGCGAGCTCGGCGATGGCCACGCTCGCGGCACGGCCTGATCCCGACCCCGTCATCGTCGACGCCCGGGACGTCACCTTCATCGACTCCTCCGGGGTCGCCTTCATCCTCCAGGTCTTCGTGCTCGGGGAGGAGACGGGTTCGCCCGTCCTGCTGCGCGAGCCGTCCGCTGTGGTGATGGAGGTCCTGGACATGGTCGGCATCAGCCAGCGGATCCCCGTGGTCCGCAACGCCACGGCCAGCGCCTGACGGACCCCCGGTCCGGCGCACCACTCAGGAGTGGCACCCTGGTCCGGTGAAGAACTGGGCTGCGAACCTCACCTACTCCTCCGCGCGCATCGAGCGCCCCCGGACCCTCGCGGAGCTCGCCGGCATCGTCGCCGGTGAGCCCCGCGTCCGGGCCCTCGGGTCACGCCACTCGTTCTGCGACGTCGCCGACACGACGGGCGTGCACGTCCAGCTGGACCAGCTCGACGACGGGCGCGCACCCCTCGTCGTGGACCCCGCCACCGGTGTGGCGTCGGTCCGTGCCGGCCTGCGGTACGGCGAGCTCGCGCCGGAGCTGCACGCGCGCGGCCGGGCCCTGGCGGCCATGGCGTCGCTGCCGCACATCTCGGTGGCCGGTGCCGTCGCGACGGGCACCCACGGCTCGGGCGACGGCACGCGGTCGCTGGCGGGTGACGTCGTCGGCGTGGAGCTGCTGACCGCCGACGGCGAGGTGCGGACGCTGCGCCGGGGCGACCAGGACTTCCCGGGATCCGCGGTGGCGCTCGGCGCCCTCGGCGTCGTCACCCGGGTCGAGCTGGCCACGGTGCCGGCGTTCGACGTGCGCCAGGACGTGCTCACCGGCCTGTCCTGGGACGCGCTGACCGAGAACCTCGACGCCGTCATGGGCAGCGCCTACTCGGTCAGCGTCTTCACCAGCTGGTTCGAGCCGGACGTCCGCATGGTCTGGTGCAAGTCCCGGGTGGACGACGGCGTGGGTGCCGCCCCGGCGCTCCTCACCGAGCTGGGGGCGGCGCCGGCGACCCGGGCCATGCACCCCCTGCCCGACGTCGCCGCGGTGGCCTGTACCGAGCAGGGCGGGGTGCCCGGTCCGTGGTTCGAGCGCCTGCCGCACTTCCGGCTGGACTTCATGCCGTCCCTGGGCGAGGAGCTCCAGTCGGAGTACCTCCTGCCGCGCACCGCGGGTGCCGACGCCGTCCGCGCCGTGCGGGCGCTCGGGGACCGGATCGGCCCGCTGCTGCTCACCTCGGAGATCCGCACGGTCGCCGGCGACGACCAGTGGCTGAGCACCACGCCGGAGGACAGCCTGGCGCTGCACTTCACGTGGCGGCAGGACTGGCCGGCCGTCCGCGAGGTGCTGCCCGAGCTGGAGGCGGCGCTGCTGCCGCTCGGCGCCCGGCCGCACTGGGGCAAGCTCTTCACGGTGCCGGTGGCCGAGCTGCCGGGGCTGTACGCCCGGTTCGACGACTTCGCCGCGCTGGCCGCACGCCTCGACCCCGAGGGTGTCTTCCGCGGCGGATACGTGGAGAAGCTGCTGGCCGGCTGACCAGTCGCCGCCCCACCAGACCTGCCGCACGAGGTCAAGTTCGCGTTTCGGGTGATTTTCTCGGAGGATCGGGGGATGAGCGACGCGCAGAGCACGACGGCGGAGCCCGCGAAGCGGGAGGAGTTCAGCGGACAGCTGGGCTTCATCCTGTCCGCGGTGGGCTCCGCCGTGGGGCTGGGCAACATCTGGCGGTTCCCCGGAGTGGCCTACGAGAACGGTGGTGGCGCCTTCCTCGTGCCCTACCTGATCGCGCTGCTCACCGCGGGCATCCCGATCCTCTTCCTGGACTACGCGATCGGCCACCGGTTCCGCGGGTCGGCCCCGCTGGCCTTCCGCCGCATCAAGCGGTGGCTCGAGGGGCTCGGCTGGTTCCAGGTGGCCATCTGCTTCGCGATCGCCGTCTACTACGCGGTCATCATCGCGTGGGCGCTCAGCTACTTCGTCTACTCGTTCGACCTGGGCTGGGGCGACGACACGGCCGGGTTCTTCACCGGCACCTACCTCCAGCTCGCCGACGCCGGCGGCGCGGACCCGTGGTTCACGCTCGACTTCGTGCCCGCGGTGCTGATCCCGCTGGTGCTGGTGTGGGTGGCGACGATCGCGGTGCTGGCCGCCGGCGTCGCGAGGGGCCTGGAGAAGGTCAACTTCGTGTTCATGCCGCTCCTGCTGCTCGCCTTCGGCACGCTCGTGGTGCGGGCGCTGTTCCTGCCGGGTGCGGCCGACGGCCTGAACGCGCTGTTCACCCCGGACTGGGGCGCGATGGCGGACCCGAACGTCTGGATCGCCGCGTACAGCCAGATCTTCTTCTCGCTGTCGATCGCGTTCGGCATCATGATCACGTACGCCTCCTACCGCCGCCGTCGCGCCAACCTGACGTCGCCGGGCTTCGTGGTGGCGTTCAGCAACTCCGGCTTCGAGCTGTTCGCAGGCATCGGCGTCTTCGCCGCGCTCGGCTTCCTGGCGCACGAGCAGGGCATCGCCGTGGCCGAGCTGGAGGGCATCAGCGGCCCCATCCTCGCGTTCGTGACGTTCCCCGCGCTGGTGTCGCAGATGCCGGTCGGTGGCCTGTTCGGAGCGCTGTTCTTCGGCTCGCTGGTGATGGCCGGGTTCACGTCGCTGCTGTCCATCCTCCAGGTGGTGTCCGCGTCGTTCCAGGAGAAGTTCGGCTGGACGCGCACCCAGGCCTCGCTCCGCATCGGCGTCGTCGCGGCGCTGGTCTCCGTGCTGATGTTCTCCACCACGACCGGGCTGATCGCGCTGGACACCGTGGACCAGTGGGCCAACAACATCGGCATCGTGACGTCCGCGATCGTGACCACGGTGGTCATCGGCTGGGTGCTGCGGCGCACGGAGGAGATGCGGTTCCACCTCAACGGGGTCTCCACGATCCCGATGGGCCGATGGTGGTCGTTCTGCATCGTGGTGCTCGGCCCCGTGGTGCTCACCGCGATGCTGGTCTCGCGGATCGTCACCCTGCTCGTGGAGGGCTACGAGGGCTACGCCCCGTGGTACCTCGGTGTCATGGGATGGGGCGTCGTCGCCCTGTTCGTCGTCGCGGCCGTCGTGCTGACCCGCACCCGCTGGCGCGTCGATCCCGACGACTTCGTCGCCTGGCCCACGTTCGGAGGTAAGTCATGAGTGGAGCGGCGATCGTCCTGCTGGTGGTCGCGCTCGTCGTCGTGTGGGGAGGGCTGCTCGTGAGCATCGTGGCCCTCGCCCGGCGGCCCGAGCGCACCGACTACCCGTACGGCTGGCAGCACGAGGGCGGCCCCGAGGACCGGCCCGACGAGCCCGTCGAGCACGACACCTGACGAGGTGCCTCGGCAAGTCAGCTCCTGACCGGCTTTCCGAGGTACTTTAAGCAGGTCAGACCTTATCCACACGGGTGAAACGCGTCAGTAACGCGTCATACATCACAATGTGACATCAGTCTCGAACCGCCGGGTTTACGTCAGCGGGGCGTCACGGTTAGGTGAGACTCGCATACGAGGCGCCAGGTGCGCCGTCGGGTCCTCTGCTCCCCTGACGACAGAGATCTGTCGGGTCGTCCGGGCCTCGTGACACGGAATCGAATCGACCCAGGAGACCCCTGATGCGCAGGCTTCCCGCCCTCACCGCTGCGACGGCGCTGACCGCTGCCGCCCTCGTCCTGACCGCTTGCACCGACGCGTCGCAGCAGCCGACCGGCTCCGACGGCGCCTCGGACGAGGCCAGCGCCGAGGCGTCCTTCGACCCGTCCGCCGTCGAGGCCGACGAGGAGATCGCGGCGCTGCTCCCGCAGGAGATCGCCGACAAGGGCACGCTGACCGTCGGTTCCAACACGGAGTACGCGCCCGCCGAGTTCATCGACGCGGACGGCAAGACGCCGGTCGGCTTCGACATCGACACCGTGACCGCCGTGGCCGCCGTGCTCGGTCTGGACGTCGAGATCGAGTCCGCCGCGTTCGACGGCATCATCCCCGCCATCGGCTCCAAGTACGACGTGGGGATCTCGGCGTTCACCATCACGGACGAGCGCACCGCCGAGGCCAACATGATCAGCTACGCGGTCGCCGGCTCGCAGTTCGGCGTCGCGGCGGGCAACCCCGAGGACTTCGACCCCGAGAACCTGTGCGGCGCCACCATCGGCGTGCAGACCTCGACCATCCAGGACGAGGAGCTCACCGAGGCCACCGCGGCGTGCGAGGACGACGGCGAGAAGCCCATCGACGTCGTGCGCTACGAGTCGCAGGCGGACGTCACGACCAACCTCGTGGGCGGCAAGCTGCAGGCCATGTACGCCGACTCGCCGATCACCGCCTACGCGGTGGAGCAGACCGGCGGCGAGGTCGAGACCATCGGCGACATCGTGGACGCGGCGCCGTACGGCATCGTCGTCGCGCAGGACGACGAGGCCCTGACCGAGGCCGTGCAGGCCGCGGTGCAGAAGCTGATCGACGACGGCACGCTCGCGGACATCTTCGCCGCCTGGGGCAGCGCCGACCCGGTCGTGGACGAGGCGGAGCTCAACCCGGCCGAGTGACCCCGTCCGCCGGGTGCACGGCACCCGCGGTCCGCCCCGTGCGTGACTGCGGGTACCGTGCACCCAGCTTTTTCAGGCATCCCCGAGGAAAGGAATGGGTGACGTGACGACGCAGCCGTCGCCGTCGGGCAGCGATCCCGTGCCCAACCGCATCCACGCGCGGCCCGTGCCGCGCCCCGGCCGTCTCGTCGCGGCCGCCATCGTCCTGGTGCTGGCCGCCATGGCGGCCAACGCCCTGGTCACCAACCAGAACTTCCGCTGGGACGTGGTCTGGCTCTACCTGCGCGACGTGGTGATCGTCCGCGGCGTCATGTGGACGCTGATCCTCACCTTCGGGTCCATGGCCATCGCCGTGGTGCTCGCCGTGACGCTCGCGATCATGCGCCGGTCGGACAACCCGGTCATGCGCTGGGTGAGCTGGGCCTGGATCTGGTTCTTCCGTGGCACCCCGATCTACACGCAGCTCATCTTCTGGGGTCTCCTCGCGGTGCTGTACCCGCGGCTGTCGCTGGGCATCCCGTTCGGCCCGGAGTTCTTCTCGTTCCGCACCGACGACGTGCTCACGGCGTTCTGGCTCGCGCTGTTCGGGCTGGCGTTCAACGAGTCGGCCTACCTCGCCGAGATCGTGCGCGCGGGCCTGACCTCCGTGGACCCGGGCCAGACCGAGGCGGCCAAGGCGCTCGGCATGAAGGACGGCAAGATCATGCGCCGCGTGATCCTGCCGCAGGCCATGCGCGTGATCGTGCCGCCGACCGGCAACGAGACGATCTCCATGCTCAAGACGACCTCGCTGGTGGTCGCCGTGCCGCTCACCTTCGAGCTGACCTACGCGACCTCGGCGATGGGCAACCGGCAGTTCCTGCCCATCCCGTTCCTGGTGATCGCGGCGCTCTGGTACCTGCTCATCACCTCGATCCTCATGGTGGGCCAGCACTACCTGGAGCAGTACTACGGCCGCGGGTTCGGCACCACCACCCGCCGCCGGGGCCGCGGCAGGGGCCCCGGCGGCAAGCAGGCGGCGATCGCGGCCGCCGGGACCGTGCAGGAAGACGTCAACCGGGAGGTGACCCCATGAGCGCCGTCGCGCACCCGCCCGCCGACGCCACCGAGATGGTGTCCGTGCGTGCCGTGCACAAGGTGTTCGGCCACGGGAACGACGCCGTGCACGTGCTGAAGGGCGTGGACCTCGACGTCGCGCGCGGCTCGGTCACGGTGATCCTGGGACCGTCGGGCTCCGGCAAGTCCACGCTCCTGCGCTGCATCAACGAGCTGGAGGAGATCACCGGCGGCTCCATCGTCGTCGACGGCGACCTGATGGGGTACCGCACGGACGCCAAGGGCGTGCTGCACCGGCTGCACCCCAAGGCGATCGCGCGGCAGCGCTCCCGGATCGGCATGGTCTTCCAGCGCTTCCACCTGTTCCCGCACATGACGGCGCTGGAGAACATCATGGAGGCGCCCGTGCAGGTGCGCGGGCTGTCCAAGCGCGCGGCGCGGCAGCGGGCCACCGAGCTCATCGAGCGCGTGGGGCTCTCGGACCGGGCGGACCACTACCCGGCCCAGCTCTCCGGGGGTCAGCAGCAGCGCGTGGCCATCGCCCGGGCGCTCGCCATGGACCCCGAGCTCATGCTGTTCGACGAGCCGACGTCGGCCCTCGACCCCGAGCTCGTGGGCGAGGTGCTGTCCGTGATGAAGGACCTGGCCCGGTCCGGCATGACGATGATCGTGGTGACGCACGAGATCGGGTTCGCCCGCGAGGTCGCCGACCACGTCGTGTTCATGGACGACGGCGTGATCGTGGAGTCGGGCCCGCCGCAGGAGGTCCTGGACGACCCCCAGCACACGCGCACGAAGAACTTCCTCTCCCACGTCCTCTGACCCGCGTCTTCCGACCCTCTTGGTGGCTAGGTCGGGAGGGTGAGGGTGAAGCGGCAGCCCGTCGGGGTGTTGGCGACCGTCGCGGTCCCTGCATGGGCCTCGGCCACGCCGCGCACGATGGACAGGCCGAGGCCCGCCCCGCTCCCGGGCGTGTCCGCGCGATCGGGCGTCCGCGCGCCCGTGCCGCGCCACCCGGCCTCGAACACGCGGTCGAGGTCCGCCTCCGGGATGCCGCCGCACTCGTCCTCGACGGCGATCGCCACCGCGTCGCCCGGTGTCCCGTCGGCGGCGCGGACGTCCACCCGGGACACCGTCACGCGCACCGTGCCACCCGGGCCCGTGTGCCGGACGGCGTTCACGAGGAGGTTCTCCAGCGCACGCCCGACGTCCCGGGCGTCGAGCGCCGTGACCACGGGTTCGGCGACGTCCCAGGCGAGGACGACGCCGCCCGCGTCGGCGAGCGGCTGGGCGGCGGCCACCGCGTCGGAGGCGAGGTCGGCCACGGCCACCGGCTCCCGGTGCGGCGACGTCGCCGGGGACTGGAGACGGGACAGCGCCAGGAGGTCGTCGACCATCGTGGTCATGCGCCGGTTCTCGGCGAGGATCCGGGACACGTGCTCGTCCGCCGGCCCGACGCCGTCCTCCAGCGCCTCCGCCAGCGCGCGCACCGCGGCCAGCGGCGTGCGCAGGTCGTGCGACACCCACGCGACCAGCTCGCGGCGGCGCAGCTCGACCTCCCGGTCCCGCTCGCGCGCTGCCCGCTCGGCGGCGACGGCGGTCGTCACGGAGCGGATCCGCGCCATCACCACCAGCCCGACGGCGAGCGCCACCGGCACGGTGGCGACCAGCAGCAGGAGGACGGTCGTCGAGTCGGCGGCCGACAGGAACATCGCCCGCGCGCTGACGTAGACGCCCGTCGCCACGGACGCGACCACCACGAGCGGGGCGAGGGTCGCGGCGAGCGCGACCCGGCGCCGCGCCAGGGCGAACAGGGCGACGGCGCCCGCGGCGCCCACCACCGCGGCGACGAGGCCGGACAGGACGATGCCGGCGAGGTCGTTCACGCTCCGTCCCCGGCCGTGCTGTCACCCACCGTGCTGTCACCCACCGTGCGCCGGACGATCGTCCCGCTGCCGGGCGGCGCCGCAGCCCCCGTGCGACCCGGTGCCGCGTCCCACCGGTAGCCGACGCCGAACACCGTCACCAGCCGTCTCGGCCGCGACGGGTCGGTCTCGACCTTCTCGCGCAGCCGCCGCACGTGCACCGTGACGGTCGAACGGTCGCCGTGCTCCCAGCCCCAGACGCCGCGCAGCAGGGCCTCGCGGTCGTACACCTCGCCCGGGTGCGCGAGGAACCAGCGCAGCAGGTCGAACTCCCGGGAGGTGAGCGGCACGTCGGCGCCCGCCCGGGTGACGCGGTGGGCCGCGGGGTCGAGCCGGAGGTCGCCGTCCTGCAGGATGCCCGCCGGGGTGGTCCCCGCGCGGCGGAGCAGCGACTGCACCCGGAGCACGAGCTCGCGGGGGCTGAAGGGCTTGACCACGTAGTCGTCGGCGCCGGTCTCCAGGCCGAGCACGCGGTCCTCCTCCTCGCCGCGGGCGGTGAGCATCAGCACCGGCAGCTCCGGGCGGGCGAGCCGCAGCCGGCGGCAGACCTCCAGGCCGTCGACGCCGGGCAGCATGAGGTCGAGCACCACGACGTCGGGCGGGTGTGCCGCGGCCGCCGCCAGCGCCGCGGGGCCGTCGGCGGCGTGCTCGGCGTCCACCCCGGCACGTTCCAGGTAGGCGACGACCACCTGGGCGACGGTGGCGTCGTCGTCGATCACGAGTGCTCGGGCCACGCCTCAGGGTACGGCCCGCCGGGCCGGCCGGGCGGGCGTGGGCCGGGACCGTCAGCGGCACGTAAGAACCCGGTGGCGGGAAGCGGAACCCCGGCGGTACCCGGCTGCGTCTATGGTGCATGACGCAGACGACGCGGCGCGCGGGGCGCCGCCTACCAGCGCCGGGGGACACCGGGCGGTGTCGCGGATGAGCGAGGTGGCGGTGGGGCGGGAGACGCAGCTGAGGAGCGGCGAGATCGCCGTCATCCGGAGCGGGGTGGACCCCGTCGCCGACTTCACGGCGTTCGCCCAGACCAGCACACCGGCCCTGTACCGGATCGCCTACCTGCTGTGCGGGGACCCGCACCGCGCACAGGACCTGGTGCAGCTCGCGCTGGAGCGCACGTTCAAGGCGTGGGGCAAGGTGGGCGACGGCGACCCGTTCGCCTACGCCCGCCGGGTGCTGGCGACGGCCCGCATCGACACGTGGCGGCGGACCCGCCGTGAGGTGCTCACGGACGACCCGGGCAGCAACCTCGGGGAGCGCAGCACCCCGGCGTCCGACGTCGAGCTGGCCGAGCGGGACCGCCTGGTCCGCGCGCTCATGGCGCTGTCGGTCAAGCAGCGCCGCGTCGTGGTGCTGCGCTACCTCCTGGACCGGTCGGAGTCCGACACCGCCGCCGAGCTCGGGATCTCCGCGGGCACCGTCAAGTCCACGGCCTCACGCGCCCTGGCGCGCCTGCGCGCGCTGGTGGCCACCGACGGGGAAGGGAGCCGACCGTGAACGTCCACGACATCAACGCCAAGCGGGACGCGGCGATGCTCGCCGGGCTGCGTGCCGCGAGCACCACCATCGAGCCGCCGCGGTCGCTGGATCCCACGACCATGGCGGTGCGCGCGGTGCGTCACGTGCGCCGCCGGCGCGTCCTGACCGCCGTCACGGCAGGGGCCGCAGCGCTCGCGGTGCTGGGCGCGGGGATCGGCGTGGCCGGTTCCGTCCTCGCGGACCGGCAGGAGCCCGTGCCCGGCACGGACCGGACGACGGCGCGGCCGACCCCGGCGAGCGCGCCGCCGTCGCGCGGGTCGGGGCAGTCCGCGAGCCCGAGCGCCGTACCGGTGCCCGAACCCACCCGGTACCTGCGGACCGGCGGCGGGGAGCTGCCCGTGCTGCCGGGTGTGGAGCGCGGCGTCGTCGAGGGGGACGGTGCCGCCCCGTACATCCTGGGCGGTCTCTGGTACGAGGTGCCCGCGGGCGGCTGGTACGCGGTGGGCGACGTCAACGCGGGCGGCGTGGCGGGCTTCCTCGCTCCGGAGGACCCGCGGGCGAACGGTTCGCTCGACATGAGCATCGACGACGTCGACGCGGCCCTCGAGCTACGGAACGTGACCGACGTGGCGGGCTGGACCGTGCCGGCGCGGGACTCCGGGGCCACCACCCTCGACATCGAGGGGGCGGACCTCGTCGTCATCGAGCGGCACGCGCGGGAGGGCGCGGTGGCACCCGCGACCATCCGGATCCGCAGCGGGACCGAGGGCTGGATCATCGAGACCCGGTTCCCGGCGGGCGCGGAGGGCGACACGATGCTGCGCAACTTCGTCGGCAACCTCTGGCTGGAGGAGGCGGGCGAGCCGGACTGGTACGCGCCCGCCTACGAGCACCCGACCCTCGAACCGCTGGAGCACGGCATCCCCGCAGGCTGGCAGCGGACCGAGCACAACGGCCTGACGTTCGGGGTGCCGGAGGGCTGGACGGCGGAACCGACGGAGGGCGAGTTCTCGCCGGGCGTGGAGTGGACCGCGACGACGGCGCGCGAGGGCGTCCCCGGCGAACGCGTCTACGTCCAGGGCGGCAAGCCCGGCGGGAACTGGTGGACCCGGACCATGGACGCGCCCGAGTCCCAGGTGATCGACGTCCCCGGGGCGGACTACGCCGAGGTGCAGCCGACGCTCTACAACGCGGCAGGGGAGCCCGAGACCTACTCGGTGAGCATCTACGTGCACCAGGCCGACCGCGGGGAGAACCTGTTCCTCGTCGCGGACTTCGACGGCAGCGAGCAGGGCTGGCGCGACCTGCACACCTTCCTGGGGACGCTGGACTTCCGCCGCTGACAAAAGAGTCGAAACTCGATGGAACCTTCGCCGTAGCCGGGCCGTGTTCCGTTCGTGACAGTCACGAGTCCGCGCGTCCTCGCGCCAGAACCCCGGGCCCAGCGGCCCGTGGTGCTGCGCGTCGTACGTGCCGACTCCAGCTCTGCGGACGACCTGGAGACCGTGACCACCGAGCAGAACACCCCAGACTCCCCATCCACCACGACACCCCCCGTCCTCTCCGGTGCCCGGTCCGCCACGGCGGATCCCGGGGCTGCTCCCGCCACCCGGCCGCTCACGGTGGTCCGAGGTGGGGCGGGCGAGGCCGATGATGACGTAACCTCGCTGCCCGTGCGGACAGATCGGCCCCGGGCCACTCACGCGCGCAGGACCGCGGCCGTCTCGAAGAACGACGAGTTCACCGCGTTCATGCGAGAGGCCAAGGATTCCCTCCACCGGATGGCGTTCCTCCTCAGCGGTGACGCGCACCGCGCCGAGGAGCTCACCCAGCAGACGTTCGAGCGGTGCTACCGCCACTGGCACAAGGCCCGGGAGGGCGACCCGCTGGTCTACGCCCGGCGTGTGCTGGCCAACCTGCGCATCGACACCTGGCGCCGCACCCGGCGCGAGATCCTGACCGGTCCCGACGAGCTCCCGCAGGACGACGTCGTCGCCCCGCGGGCCGCCACGCGGACACCCACCCGCACGGTGGACGACCGGGACGCCGTCGTGCGCGCGCTCCTGCGGCTGCCGCTGAAGCAGCGCCGCGTCGTCGTGCTGCGCCACCTGCTGGACCTGTCGGAGTCCGAGGTCTCGACGGAGCTCGGGATCCCGCTCGGCACCGTCAAGTCCACGGCCTCGCGCGGCCTCGCCCACCTGCGCGCGATCCTCGACATCGACGCCCTGGGCGGGATCCGATGACCACGAACCACACCGACGACGACTTCGTCGCGCGGCTCCGCGACTCGGCCCACGCGGCGGTGCCCGCGTCGACGCTCGACCTCGACAGCGTGCTGCGGACGAGCCGGCGCAAGCACACCGCGCGCCGTGCCGGCGTCACGGTGGCCTCCACGCTGGCGCTCGCGACGGTCGGGGCCGGGGCGGCCGGGGCGCTGCCGGGGATCCCGGGCCTGTGGAGCAGCACGCCGGTCGAGGTGTCGCCGAGCGCCGTACCGCCCTCGATCCTCGAGGACGGCGAGGTGGACGTCGAGCCGCCGGCGCCGTCGCCCACGGACCTGCCCTCGCCGCAGCCGGAGGCCGAGCTCGCCTACCTCGCACCGGGTGTGCGCACGGTGGCCGAGCCTGCGACGTACCGCGTCGACGCCGACACCGTGGTGCTCGACCTCGGGCTGCCCGCCGGGGGCGGCGACCGCTACCTGGCCGTGGTGACCCTGGCGAAGATCGACGGGCGGCACAGCGCGACCGACCTGGAGCTCGTCGCGGGCGGGGAGACCGCCCTGCAGAACCTCCGCGAGGGCAACCTCGGCGGCACGCTGCTGTGGCGCGGCGTCACGTCCGACGCGATGGTCCTGCCCGCGGGCGGCGGTCCGGCGCTCGTGTTCGGCTTCTCCTCCGCGGCGACGGAGGGCGCGCAGCACCTGGTCTTCGACGACCCGCTGACCGATGGTGCCGCGGGCGCGCAGGGGGCGCCCGCGTCACCGGGTGCCGGGACGTCCGCGGATGCCGGGACCGGCTCTGCCGCCCCGGCGGCGGGTTCGTCGCTCCCGGTCACGCCGTTCGACGTGCTCGGCGACGGCAGCGTGTGGATGCGCGTGCTGCAGGTGGACCGCGAGACGGCGGAGCCGCGCGGCTTCGTCTACGCGAAGGAGGGCACCTGGAGCGCCTCCTGGTGCCGGACCACGTCGCCGGAGTGCGCGGTGATCCATGACGTCGCCGGGCACACGGTGACCACGCCGAAGGCTGCGGCGCCCGCGCCCATGGTCGCGGAGCTCGCCCCGATGCTGGTCGAGGACGCGGAGGCGAACGAGGTCCCCGCGATGGAGTCCTGCGTCGCGCAGCGCACGGGCACGGCCTGGACGGCGCCGCCGGAGCTCTCCGGCAAGTCGTTCTGGCGGGCGCCCGAGGGTGTCGATGCCGCCGTGTGGCGGCTGTGCCTCATCGACCTGAGCGAGGCGCTGCAGCTCGCGTCGACCGGCGAGGTGCAGCCCGACGGCGAGGTGTCGCCGAGCCCGGCGCGCCCCACCCCGACACCGTCCGAGACGCCCGAGGAGGAGGACTCCGATCCTCTGGGCCTCGGGGCACTCCTGGAGGGACTCTTCGGGGGATGAAGACTTCCCGGTCCACGTCTCGTCTGGGGAGATGGCGTGGGCCGGGAACACACGAGCGGGCCGAGGCAGAGTCTGGGGATCTGCCTCGGCCCGCTCCTTTTCGCGTGCGGTCTGCCCGGTCTACTCGCCGTCCTCGCAGGCGATGCCGTTGCCGTTCCCGTCCAGGTGCGGCAGATACCCCGGCTGCCCGGCCGGGAGCGGTGCGGCGCCCGCGGCGCGGACTGCGTCGCAGTTCCAGTAGAAGACGGTGCCGGGGTTGTTGCCGTTCCCGTTGTTCCCGTCGTCCCCCCAGTCCTCCTCCTGCTGCTCCTGCTCTTCCTGCTGCTGTTGCTGCTCCTGCTGCTCGAGCGCCTTCTCCCGCTCCTCGAGCTTCGCCTCGCGCTCACCGAGGGCCTGCTCGCGGGCCGCGACGTCGTCGCGCTGCTTGTCGATCTGGGCCCGCTGCATGTCGATCTCGGCCTGCTGCTCGTCGATCCCCGACTGCGCGGTCTGTGCGTCGGCGATGGCCTGGTTGGCGTCGGCCTGCTGGCCTGCCGTGACCACCACGCCGATGATCACGCCGAGGGCGAGACCGGCCACGGCGACGGCAACCATGAGACCGGCACCCGGGCCGCGCGACCCCGGCTGCCGTCCGGACCGGCCCGGCCGGGGCCCCGGGGGCACGGCCGCGACGGGGAGGGGGCCGCGCGGGTCGTGGTGGTTCGCGTCGTCGATGCTCAGCGGGCCGGGGCCGGACGAGGGCGCCGGGGCGGGCGGCGTCGGCCCCTTGCCGCCGAGGTTCTTCAGGGCCGCGAGCACCCCGGTGGTGGGACCCGAGCGCGGTGCCCCGGGCGGCGGCGGGGGCGGTGCCGTGCCGGGCTGCGGGGGATAGACCGGCTGCGGGCCGGAGCCCGGCCGGGGCGGACCGGGCGGACCGGGCGCAGGAGGTGCGCTGATGGGCGCCATGGTGATGGTCGATCCCAGGGCGTCGGCGGGGGCCGGTGCGGGGGACCCCGCCGCTCCGGGCGACGGGGCCGGGCCGGGTGTGCGGGGTGCGGGCGGCGCGTCGATCACCTGGATCGCGACGGTCCTCGTGTCGGCGCCGCTGTCGGGGCCGGCGCCGCTCGGAGCCGGGACCGGGGGTGCCGGGGGTGCGGGGGGCGTGGCGGCGCGGTCGGCACCGTCCGGCCGGGGAGTGTCCACCCAGTAGTTCCAGCCGGGCGGGGCCGGCGGCCACGAGGGGTCCGGAGCCCAGGCGGAGTCGGGTCGGAATCCCGGGGGCACCTGCCAACCCGGAGGCGGGTTGAAGCGCACGGGCATGGTTGCTCCTTCTGTACGGTCGGCCCCACTATCGGCCATCCGAGCGGGTCGGCGCTAGAACGGGGGTCGAACCGGACATATCTACCGCCTGTGCGCCCGACAGTAGCGTGCTCGTGTCAGTGGTCACTGGTAGACCTGGGTCCATGTTCCTCCTGGAGCGTGACGACGCAGGCACCCTGGTGCACTCGGCGAGCGATCTCGTGACCGCCGGCGAGTGCGAGTTCCGCCTGCTGCGACGGCTCGACGAGCTGCTCGGCAGGAGCCCGCGCAGACCGCGGGAGGAGGACGCGATGCTCGCCCGCACCGCGGCCCTCGGCGAGCAGCACGAGCGACGCGTCCTGGACGCGCACCTGCGCGCCCACGGCCCGGCCACGGCGGGGCGGCCGGGCGGTGTGCTGGAGATCGCCCCGGCGCGGCGCATGTCCCGCGACGAGCTGACCGACGCGCACGCCCGCACGCTGGCTGCCCTGGAACAGGGGGCCGACGTCGTCTACCAGGCCTCGTTCTTCGACGGCCGGTTCCACGGCCGGGCCGACTTCCTGCTGCGGGACCCGCTCGCGGGCCGGCTCCGGTACGCCGTGCACGACTCCAAGCTCGCGCGCCGCACGAAGGTCCGCGCCCTGCTCCAGCTCGCCGCGTACGCGGACCAGCTCATGGCGGCGCGGATCGACCCCACCGACCAGGTGCACCTCGTCCTCGGCACGGGGGAGACGACGTCGCACCGGCTCGCCGACCTGCTGCCGGTCTTCCGGCGGCGGCGCGCCCGGCTGCTCGACGTCCTGGACGCCCACGTGGCCGACGACGCCCCGGTGCGCTGGGGCGACGACCGGTACCTGGCCTGCGGCCGGCTGCGCGACTGCCCGGACTGCGCGGACGCCGTGGCCCAGGAACGCGACGTGCTGCTGGTCGGCGGGGTGTACGGGGCGCAGCGGGTGCGGCTGGCAGCGGCCGGCATCTCGACGATCGACGCGCTCGCGACGGCCGAGGAGCCACCCGACGGCATGGCCGCCGCCCGCTTCGAGGGCCTGCGCGCGCAGGCTCGCCTCCAGCTCGGGCTGGACGACGGCGACGGGTCGGTGGCGCTCGACCACCTGCCCGACGGCGTGGACCCCGACGGCCCCGACGGGCGCCTCCGCTGGCAGCTCGTCGCGACCGAGGCCATCGACCGCCTGCCCCCGCCGAGCCCGGGGGACGTGTTCTTCGACTTCGAGGGCGACCCGCTGTGGGAGGCCCCGCGGCTGCCGGGCGACGACCAGGCGCCGGCCATGGGGCTCGACTACCTCTTCGGCTGGGTCGAGCGGCCCGGCCCGGGCGACGGCACCCCGCCGTTCCACGGGCTCTGGGCCGACGATCTGGCGGGGGAGCGCGACGCCCTCGTCCGCTTCGTGGACTACCTCACCCGGCGCCGGGAGATGTACCCCGACCTGCACGTCTACCACTACGCCGCCTACGAGAAGACGCACCTGCTCTCGATCGCGGCCCGGCACGGGGTGTACGAGGACGAGGTGGACCAGCTGCTGCGCGACGGCGTGCTGGTGGACCTCTACGCGGTGGTGCGGTCCAGCCTGCGCATCTCGAACCGGTCCAAGTCGATCAAGAAGCTCGAACCCCTCTACATGCAGGACGACCCGGCGCGCGAGGGAGTCACGAGCGCCACCGCGTCGGTCACGGAGTACGCCGAGTACGCGGAGCTCGCGGCCGCCGGCGACGAGCGGGCGGCGGGGCTGCGGCAGCGGATCCTGGACTACAACGAGTACGACTGCCGCTCGACGCTCCGGCTGCTGGACTGGTTGCGGTGGGCGCGGGACTCGGTCGGCGGAACCTCGCCCGTCCCGCCCGTGCGCGCCTACGCGCTGCCGGACGCCGGCCCGGACGACACGGCATCCGCCTCGGGTGCGCCCGCCGAGCCGGACGACGCCGCGTCCGAGCGGGCGGCGACCCGCCGGGAGACCCGCGAACGCCGGCTGGCGCTGGGGGCGGAGATCGCCGCCCGGGTGGGGGAGAACCGCGGGGTGCGATCGCTCGAGGTGCAGGCGCTCGCCCTGCTCGGTGCGGCCGTCGGCTACTACCAGCGGGAGGAGAAGCCGTTCTGGCAGGAGCACTACGCGCGGCTGGAGCTCCCGCTGGACGAGTGGCCCGGGCGCAGGTCGACGTTCCACGTGGAACGTTCGACCGTGCTCCGGGACTGGGACGTGGTGGGCCGCGACCGGCTGGCGTCACGGGAGGTCGAGCTGGTGGGGCGCATGCTCGACGGTTCCCGCGTCGACGGATCCGACCTCGGTGCGGGCGACGGGGTGCACGTGCTCTACGACCAGCCGGTGCCGCCGGTCGCCCTGCCCCGGGGTGCTCAGGAGCTGACGGCGCGGGCCGTCCGGGGTGAGCACTCCGGTGGGGTGATCCTGGAGATCCGAGAGTGCGTGGACGACGACCTGCCGCGCGGCTACGACGTGGTGGTGCTGCGGGAGCGCCTCTCCGGTGGCGCGGAACCGCACGACCAGCCTCCCGTCGCGCTCGCACCGCAGCCGGGACCCGCGCACGACGCGCAGGAACAGGCGGTCGAGGACGCCGCTCGCGCAGCCCTCGCGGCGTGGGACGCCGACCGCACCCTGCCCGACGGTGCGGCCGTCGACCTGCTCAGCCGCCGCCCGCCCCGCATGGCCGACGGCGGTGGTCTGCCCGGCCTCGGGCCGGGGGACGGACCCGCCGTGGAGGCCGCGGTGCTCGCCGCCGTCGAGCGCCTCGACCGGTCCTACCTCGCGGTGCAGGGTCCGCCCGGTACCGGCAAGACCCATGTCGGCTCGCACGTCGTGGCCAGGCTGGTGGGCGCGGGGTGGCGGGTGGGGGTCGTCGCCCAGTCGCACGCCGCCGTCGAGAACATGCTGCGCGCGGTGGTCCACAAGGCGGGGGTGCCCGCCGACCAGGTGGCGAAGAAGCAGCGGGCCAAGGGTGCGGAGAGCGATGCCGCCCAGGCCTGGCAGGAGGTCAACGGCGAGAAGCTGGCGGAGTTCGCCGCCAACAGCTCCGGCGGCTGCGTGGTGGGCGGTACCGCCTGGGACTTCGCGCACGGGCGCTGGCCCGCCGAGGGGCTCGACCTGCTGGTCGTGGACGAGGCGGGACAGTTCTCGCTGGCCGACACCATCGCCGTCGGGCGGGCCGCGCAGCGCCTGCTGCTGCTGGGCGACCCGCAGCAGCTGCCGCAGGTGAGCCAGGGGCGGCACCCCGAGCCGGTCGACGAGTCGGCGCTCGCGTGGCTCGCCGCCGGCAGCTCCGTGCTGCCCGACGGGCTCGGGTACCTGCTGCCCGAGTCGTGGCGGATGCACCCCGAGGTCTGCGCCGCCGTGTCGCAGCTCGCCTACGCCGGCCGGCTCGCCGCCCATCCCGTCACCACCACCCGGTCGCTGGCCGGGGTGGCGCCCGGCGTGGTGCACGTGCCGGTCGCTCACGAGGGGCGCTCCACGTCCTCCCCCGCGGAGGCGGAGGAGGTGGTGCGCCAGGTCCAGGAGGTGCTGGGACGCGCGTGGGTCGCCGGCACCGGGTGCGAGCCCCGGCCGCTCGGCCAGGACGACGTCGTGGTGGTCGCCGCGTACAACGCGCAGGTCCACCTGGTGCGCCAGGCCCTGCGTGCGGCGGGGCTCGGCGGGGTGCCCGTGGGCACCGTCGACATGTTCCAGGGCCGGGAGGCCGCGGTGGCCATCCTGACGCTGGCCGCCTCGGCGCCCGAGAACGTCTCCCGGGGGATGGGCTTCCTGCTGTCCCGCAACCGGATCAACGTGGCGGTGTCCCGGGCGCAGTGGCGAGCCGTGGTGATCTCGTCACCACGGCTCACCGACTACCTGCCGGGCGACCTGGAGGCGGACGGTGTCCGACGCCTCCTGGAGCTGGGCGGGTTCCTCCGCCTCATCGGCGGCTGAGCAGCCCGGGGGACGGCGTCAGAACTCGCCGCCGCCGAAGTCGCCCCCACCGAAGTCCCCGCCGCCGAAGTCTCCGCCGCCGCCGAACATGTCACCGAAGAACCCGCCGCCCGCGTCCCCGCCGGCGTCGGCGCCCGCATCGGCCCCGGAGGCCTCGACCGGCTCGGCGCCGGCCTCAGCACCCGGGTCGCCGCCCTCGGCACCTGCCTCCTCGGCGCCTCCGGCCTCGCCGCCCTCCTCGCCACCGGCGAAGTCCTGGGACGGGTCGCCGAACGAGCTGCCGAACATCATGTCGGCCACCGCCGAGCCGATGACCATGCCGCCGATGGTGCCGAGCATGCTCGCACCGAGCATGGAGCCGAAGCCGGGGCCCCGGCTCTGACCGAAGTTCCGCTCCAGCGTCCCGGGGTTGCGCATCTCCGCGCGGGTGGCCATCCGGGCCAGGTCGCGCGGGTCGTCCGACGTCGCGCGCTCGCTCGGCGGCACGCTCTCGCTGAGCTGGGCCAGCACCTGGCTGCGCTGCTCGGGCGTGAGCTGCGCGAACGCCTCGGCGTGCGCCTCCTCGACCCGGTCCGGCGGCGCCGTCTTGAGCAGGTAGCGGTAGCGCTCGATCGCCACCTCGTCCTCGCTGCGGCCGGTGCTCGCGGCGGAGCCGTAGGCCGGTGCGGTGCCGTACGCGGGGGCCGGCGTCTGCCGGTACTGCTGCTGCGGCGTGCCGCCGCCCTGGTACATACCGGGAATCTGGTCGCGCGGCTCGCGGCCGAGCAGTCGGTCGAGGAAGCCCATGATCTCGTCCTTCGTAGGTGGCTCGTGGGAGACGGTCCACGAGAGGAACGCCCGGCCCCGGCCCGTGGTTCCAGGGCGTCGTGGGAACCGGAGAGAGCACGAAGGCCCGGCCACCTCGAAAGGCGACCGGGCCGACGTCGTGCGACCGGTGCCGGGCTCCGGGAGGAGCTCAGCGCGCGGGCCGCGAAGACTCTGTGGGAATCAGAGCGGGCGGATGTTCTCCGCCTGCAGGCCCTTGGGGCCCTGCTTCACGTCGAACTCGACGCGCTGGTTCTCCTCGAGCGAGCGGTAGCCGCTCGACTGGATGGCGCTGAAGTGGGCGAACACGTCCTGCCCACCGTCCTCGGGCGCAATGAACCCGAAGCCCTTCTCGGCGTTGAACCACTTGACGGTTCCGAATGCCATGTACTGCTCCTTGCAAGATGCGACGACCCCGACCGTCGGGATCGCTGTAATCACGGTGTCGTCGTCATCTCTTGAAGAAGAACGATCGAGGCACTGCAACGGCGACAACTCTACCCGCCGGGCGCGCAACTCGCCCGCGTCGGGCGCTCGGGCATTCCCTGAACGCATTCGAGGACTGTGATTGTGCCGATCACGACCCGATTCACGCCCGATTTCATCCGGATTCATGGGCGCTGCATGCCCGGGTAACATCCTCGTAACGATCGGGGGTGTGTGACGAACTAGTCACACCAACGTCACACAAGGTGGCTACGTTCATCGCCACGACGAGGCAAGTCGCCACGTCAGGTTCACTCCCGCTCGAAGGGGACCAGCAGAAATGATTCGACGCTCCACGGCGGCTCGCGGACTCGCGGTCGCGGCAGTCCTCAGCGTGGGCCTCGCGGCCTGCGCCACCACGTCCGACGGCGGAGAGGGCGAGGGCTCGGGCTCGTCCGACCCGCTGAAGATCGGCACCCTGCTCCCGCTCACCGGCAACCTGGCCTACCTGGGCCCGCCCGAGGTCGCGGGTGTCGGCCTGGCTGTCGCCGACATCAACGAGGCCGGTGGCGTGCTCGGCAACGACGTCGAGATCGCCAGCGCCGACTCTGGTGACGGTGACAACCTCAACGTCTCGACCAACTCGGTCACCGACCTGCTGGGTCAGGACGTCAGCGCGATCATCGGTGCCGCGTCGTCGACCGTGACCCTCAACGTGGTGGACTCGGTCACCGAGGCCGGCGTGCTCCAGGTGTCGCCCGCCAACACGTCGACCACCCTGTCGGGCTACTCCCCGCTGTTCGCGCGTACCGCTCCGCCGGACACCGTCCAGGGTCAGGCGCTCGGCTCGCTCATGCTCGAGGACGGCCACCAGAAGGTCGCCTTCCTGACGATGCAGGACGACTACGCGACCGGCCTGCGCGACAACGTGCAGAAGGCGGTCGAGGCCGGCGGCGGCGAGGTCGTCTACGGCGGCACCGGCGACGGCACGGAGTTCGCCCAGGCCGAGACCAACTTCGCGAACGTGGTCTCGGACGCGCTGGCGGCCAAGCCCGACGCCATCGCCATCTTCGCCTTCGAGGAGACCAAGGCGGCCATCGCCGAGCTGGTCACCCAGGACTGGGAGTTCGCCGGCAAGACGTACCTGTGCGACGGCAACACCGCCGACTACTCCAAGGACTTCGACCCGGGCACGCTCGAGGGCGTCAAGGGCACCATCCCCGGCGCCGACGCCCCGGAGGACTTCAAGGAGCGTCTGAACGAGTGGTACCAGGAGGACGCCGGCGAGGAGCTGTCCGACTACGCCTACGCCCCTGAGTCCTACGACGCCGCCATCCTGGTCGCGCTCGCCGCCGTCCGCGGCGAGGGCACCGACGGCCAGACCCTCGCGGACAACATCCGCGCGGTCTCCGGCTCGGAGGAGGGTGCCACCGAGGTCTCCACGTTCGAGGAGGGCGTCGAGGCGCTCGAGGCGGGCGACGAGATCAGCTACACGGGCGTCGCCGGCATCGGCCCGCTCAACGAGGACAACGACCCGTCGTCCGCGTTCATCGGTGTCTACGAGTACGACGACACCAACAAGAACATCTGGACCAAGGTCGTCGAGGGCTCCGTCCAGGGCTGATCGACAGCTCGCTGAGCACCGCACCGCGACCAGGCCCGGTCACCCCTTCGGGTGGCCGGGCCTGATCGTTGCCGAACTGCGATCAAGAGCGGGTGCGAACCGGACAACGCGCCTCTTGCCAGCCGTCGGACACCCGTGGGGCAGCGGGTCCGCAACGACGCGGATCGTTTCGATCGCCCCCTATACAGCCGCCGAAACCGTGTGTCACACGGCACGTGTAATCCACGACACACGGTGCGGCTACACTCTCGGCACGCTGATGCCATCAGTTTGATGCAGGCCTGGTTAAGCAGGGCTAAATCTTCGTGGCGTCGTGCGGCACCGAGACCTCGGGGCACCACCCACCAGAACCGACGGAGGACCCGGCAGATGACAGCCGACCGACCGAACCTCGCGACGGCCGCGCGCAGGGTCGTGGCCACGCTCGCGGCAGCGGCCTTCCCGGCCCTGCTCGCCGCGGCGCCCGCCATGGCAGCCACGGCGCCCGTCGCGACAGACTGCACATCCGACAGCACCACAGCCTGCGTCGCGGCCGTCGTGATGGACGAGGAGCGCAACTTCGTCCCCGACGTCACCGTCACGATCACGGGCGACGACTTCGAGGCCGAGGTCGCCACGACCGCGGACGGCCCCGTGTCCGTGGAGGTGCCGACCGTCGGGATCTACACGATCGCGCTCGACGAGGCGTCGCTGCCCGACGGGCTGTTCCCCGACCCGCCCCAGGTCGAGGTGACGGCACAGACGGGCTCCACGGCGCGCGGCGCGATCACGCTCGGCGACCAGCCCGTCGACGCGTCGCCGTCGGCCGAGCCGGGCGAGAGCGCGGGCGGCGGCGCCGAGACGCCTGCCGCGGGCGAGGCGGGATCCGAGGAGGCGACCTCCGGCGGCTTCTCCCTGGCGAACGCCTGGCAGAAGTTCGGGCTCGGCATCCGCCTCGGTCTCCTGCTCGCCCTCGCGTCGGTGGGCATCAGCCTGATCTACGGCACCACCGGCCTGTCGACCTTCGCGCACGGCGAGCAGTTCACGCTCGGCGCGGTGTTCGCCTTCATCGGGATCAACATGTGGGGCCTGTCCTTCTGGCCCGCGGCGATCCTCGCGGTCGTCATCTGCACCGCCACCGGGTTCCTGCAGGACGTCGTCCTGTGGAAGCCGCTGCGCCAACGCGGCACACCGCTGACACAGCTGATGATCATCACCATCGGTCTCTCGCTGACCCTCCAGTACACGATCCAGCTCATGATCGGCAACGGGTCCGAGCGCATCCTCAGCACCAACCCGACGTCGATGACGATCGCCGGCATCACGCTCTCGACGTGGTCCTGGGCCTCGATGGGCGTGGCCGTCATCGCCATCCTGTTCATCGGCTGGTTCCTGACCCGCACCCGCATCGGCCGGGCCACGCGCGCCGTGTCGGACAACCCGGCCCTCGCCTCGGCCACCGGCATCAACCCGGACAAGATCATCCGCATCGTCTGGACCATGTCCACCGGCTTCGCCGGCCTGGCCGGACTGATGTACGGCCTGTCCGTGGGCACCTTCGGCTGGAACACCGGCATGCAGATGCTGCTGCTGATGTTCGCGGCCGTGACCCTGGGTGGCCTCGGCACGGCGTACGGCGCACTGGCCGGCTCGATGGTCATCGGCATCGTCGTCGAGATGTCGCCGCTCATCCCCGGCATGCCGAACGACCTCCGCTATGCCACGGCGCTCGCGATCCTGATCCTCGTCCTGCTGCTGCGGCCCCAGGGCCTGCTCGGCCGGCGCGAGCGGATCGGCTGAAAGGACAACCACCATGGAAGAACTGAGCCGAATCCTCACGCAAGCGGCCGGCGAGCTGATCGCGCCGACCACCGCTGCCTACGTCCTGGCCGCCATCGGCCTCAACCTGCACTTCGGGTACACGGGCCTGCTCAACATGGGCCAGGCCGGCTTCATGCTGCTCGGTGCCTACGGCTTCGCGATCACGACGATCGCGGGGGCGCCCTTCTGGCTGGCCCTCCTCGTCGCGCTGGTCGCGAGCATCCTGTTCGCCCTGATCCTGGGTATGCCCACGCTGAAGCTGCGGGGTGACTACCTGGCGATCGTCACCATCGCGGCCGCCGAGATCGTGCGCATGCTCGGTCGCTCCAGCGGCCTCGCCGAGTGGACGGGCGGTCAGGCGGGTCTGCGCGGCAACGAGTTCAAGGACACGTTCGCCGCGCTCTCGCCCCTCCCGGACGGGCGCACCACCATCGGCCCGTTCGAGTACCTCAACAACGGGTCGGACTCCTGGTGGGTGCGGATCGTCGGGTGGTCGCTGGTCGCGCTCGCCCTCCTGTTCGTCTGGCTGCTCACCCGCAGCCCGTGGGGCCGCCTCCTCAAGGGCGTCCGCGAGGACGAGGACGCCGTGCGCGCCCTCGGCAAGAACGTCTACGCCGTCAAGATGCAGGCCCTGATCCTGGGCGGTGTGCTCGGTTCGCTGGGCGGCATCGTGTACGTGCTGCCCCGCGCCGTGCAGCCCGACGGCATGGCCCGGTCGATGACGTTCTTCGTCTGGACCGTGCTGCTGCTCGGTGGTGCGGCCACCCTGTTCGGGCCCGTGCTCGGCGCGATGATCTTCTGGGCGGTCTTCATGCTGCTGCGTGCCGGCATGCGTGAGGGGCTGGCCGGGACGCTCGCCCCGGACCAGGTGGAGAACATCGGTGGTCTGGTCGTGGGCTTCACCCTGATGCTGCTGGTGATCTTCCGTCCGCAAGGGATATTGGGGAACAAGAAGGAGCTCGCCTTCGATGCCCGATGAGACTCCCCGAGACACGGCTCCTGAGGAGGCCCCTGTGACGTCCGCGGACGCGGCACCCGAGACGGCGCCCCAGACCCCTGCTGAGACGCCCCCTGAGACGACGGAGGTCGACGTGACCGAGGTGACCGAGCCCGAGAGCACCGTGGAGGCGCTGGACGCCGTCGAGCGCAGCGACTCCGCGGCGGCCAAGGCCGCGGAGCACGTGCTGGCCGCCGTCGAGCCGACGGTGGGCGTGAGCAAGCCGGACGCGATCCTGGTCGCCGACGGCGTGCAGCGCCGGTTCGGCGGCATGACCGCCGTCGACGTCGAGCACCTGGAGGTCCAGCGCGGCGTCATCACCGCGCTGATCGGCCCCAACGGTGCGGGCAAGACGACGTTCTTCAACCTGCTCACGGGGTTCGACAAGCCCAACCAGGGCTCGTGGTCCTTCGAGGGCACGTCGCTGGCCGGGATCAGCGCGGCCAAGGTGGCGCGCAACGGCATGGTCCGCACGTTCCAGCTCACTAAGGCGCTGTCCCGCCTCACGGTGCTGCAGAACATGCAGCTCGCCGCGATGGACAACCCCGGCGAGAACCTGTTCGCCTCCCTGGTCAAGCCGCTGTGGTCCGGCACGGAGAAGAAGAACGCCGAGAAGGCGCTCGAGATCCTGTCGCGGTTCAAGCTCGACACCAAGAAGGACGACTTCGCGGGCTCGCTGTCCGGCGGCCAGCGCAAGCTGCTGGAGATGGCCCGGGCCCTCATGACGGACCCGACCATGATCATGCTCGACGAGCCGATGGCCGGCGTGAACCCGGCCCTGGTGCAGTCCCTGCTGGGTCACATCCAGGCGCTGCGCGACGACGGGATGACCGTGCTGTTCGTCGAGCACGACATGCACGCCGTGCGGCACATCTCGGACTGGGTGGTGGTGATGGCCGAGGGTCGCATCGTCGCCGAGGGTCCGCCCGCCGCCGTCATGCAGGACCAGGCGGTGGTGGACGCCTACCTGGGTGCTCACCACGACACCGACCTCGGGGACGACTCGCTGCTCGACCCCGCGGTGCTGGCCCGGCTCGAGGCCGAGGAGGAGAAGCGATGACCGAGACAGCCGCGCCCGCCGCCGCACCCACCGCCGAGAAGCGGGAGGTCCTGCTCAAGGCGACCGACATCGTGGCCGGGTACCTGCCCGGCGTGAACATCCTGAACGGGTGCAACCTCGAGGTCGCCAAGGGCGAGCTCGTCGGCATCATCGGCCCGAACGGCGCCGGCAAGTCGACCCTGCTGAAGTCCCTGTTCGGCCTGGTCACCGTGCGTTCCGGCACCGTGACGCTGGGTGGCGTGGACATCACGAACCAGAAGGCGAACACCCTGGTGTCCCAGGGCGTCGGGTTCGTGCCGCAGAACAACAACGTGTTCCCCTCGCTCACCGTCGAGGAGAACCTGCGCATGGGCGTGTACCTGCGGCCGCAGATGTTCGCCGAGCGGTTCGAGTTCATCACCGACCTGTTCCCGACGCTGGGCGAGCGACGTGCCCAGCGCGCGGGCGCCATGTCGGGCGGTGAGCGCCAGATGGTCGCCATGGCCCGTGCGCTCATGATGAACCCGTCGGTGCTGCTGCTCGACGAGCCGTCGGCCGGCCTGTCACCCGTGCGGCAGGACGAGACGTTCCTGCGGACCCGCATGATCAACAAGGCGGGCGTGTCGGTGGTCATGGTGGAGCAGAACGCCCGGCGCTGCCTGCAGATCTGCGACCGCGGGTACGTGCTCGACCAGGGCAAGGACGCGCACACCGGGACCGGCCGGGAGCTCCAGGCCGACCCCAAGGTGATCTCCCTGTACCTGGGCACCCTCGCGGAGGACGTCGACAAGGCCTCCTGACCTCTGTGCTCTGCCAGACCCTCGGGCCACCCGGTGACCCGAGGGTCTGGCGCGTCTCCGCCGAGAGGGAGAATCGGAGGGTGCTGCAGCTCGCCTCCGACAACTACGCCCCCGTCCACCCCGAGGTCATGGCCGCCGTCGCCGCGGCGAACCACGGGTTCGCCGTCTCGTACGGCGACGACCCCGTCACCGCCCGCCTGGGGGACCGCGCCGCCGAGGTGTTCGGCGACGGCACCCGCATCTTCCCCGTGCTGAACGGCACGGGGGCCAACGTCGTCAGCCTGATGGCCGCCGCCCCACGGTGGGGCGGGGTGATCGCGAGCGACGTCGCGCACGTCCACACCGACGAGAACGGCGCCCCCGAGCGGGTGGGCGGCCTCAAGCTGCTCACCGTGCCCGCCACGCACGGCCGCATCGGGCCCGAGGCCGTGGACCGCTGGACCGGCGACCTCGGAGACGTGCACCGCGCTCAGCCCGCCGTGCTCAGCCTCACGCAGGTCACCGAGCTCGGCACCGTCTACCCGGTGGCCGACCTCAAGCTCCTGGCGGACACCGCCCACGCCGCCGGCCTGCTGGTGCACATGGACGGGTCACGCCTTGCGAACGCCGCGGCCACGCTGGGCGTCTCTCTGCGGGAGATCACCACCGACGTCGGCGTCGACATCCTGTCCCTCGGCGCGGCGAAGAACGGCGGCATGCTCGGCGAGGCGGTGGTCGTGCTGCCGGGCGGCCTCAGGGCCGACGGCGGGACCGGGCCGGCCGACGCCGTCCCCTATCTGCGCAAGGCCACGATGCAGCTCGCGTCGAAGACCCGGTTCGTGTCCGCGCAGCTCCTGGCGCTGCTCGGCGAGCCCGGTACGCCGACGTCGGGCAGCGGTGCGGGGGCGCCGCTCTGGCTGCGCAGCGCCGAGCGCTCCAACGCGATGGCGGCGCGCCTGCGCGCAGGCCTCGAGGCGGCGGGCCTGACGGACGACGGCGGCGCCGCCGGGCGGAGCGGCGTCCGGATCTCCCGGCCGACCGAGGCGAACGTCGTCTTCGCGACCCTGCCGCGCGCCGCGGCGGACCGGCTCCGGGCCGAGGTGCGGTTCTACGACTGGTCCCCGGGCGAGACCCCCGACCGTGTCGAGGTCCGCTGGATGTGCGCCTGGGACACCACGGAGGAAGACGTCGACGCCTTCGTCGCCCTCGTCGCGGCCGCCCTCTGACGTCGCCGCATCGACCGGCAGGCGGCGGGACGGACCTCGCGTCGGATTGCACATCCGAGGCACCGCGGGTCGACACTGGGGGTCATGACTCGTTTTCGCCCGCTCGGCCTGGTCGCCGCAGCGGTCCTCACGGTGGCGGCCCTGGCCGGCGGCTGCGCCGGGCCCACGACGGAGCCCGATCCGACGACCCTGCCCGGGCCCGCTCAGTCGAGCGCGCAGCCGAGCGGTCGGCCGGGCGGCACGTCGCCGTCGCCGTCCAGCACCCCGACGCCCACACCCTCGGCCGGGACGCCCAGCCCCATCCCGACTGCCACCCCGACCGGTGGACCCACGCCGGGCCCGACGACGCAGCCGGGCACCGGCCCCGGGGAGCCGGACCTGTCGCTCGTGGCCGGCTGGACCCTGGAGGAGAAGGTCGGGCAGGTCGTCATGGTGGGCCTGCCGGTCAAGGGACCGTTCGAGCCGACGTTCGACATGGTCCGGGACGACCACATCGGCGGCGTCTTCCTGCACGGCCGCACCAAGGCGGGGCGTCAGCCGGTGAAGAACCTGGTGGACGCCGCCGTCGACGCCGCCGCGGGGGAGCGGGAGCCGCTGTTCGTGGCGACCGACCAGGAGGGCGGCGCCGTCCAGGTGCTGCGCGGCACGGGGTTCAGCGACATCCCGAGCGCCGTCGACCAGGCGACGCTGGACCCCGCGGACCTGCGCGCCCGGTCCAGGGTCTGGGGTCAGGAGCTCGCCGCGGCGGGCGTCAACCTCAACCTGGCGCCCGTGCTGGACCTCGTGCCGCAGGACTCCGCGCAGAGCAACCCGCCGATCGGCGTCTTCGGGCGCAACTACGGGTACACGGCCGAGTCCGTGATCGTGCACGGCAACGCGTTCGCGCAGGGGCAGCGGGACGCGGGCGTGCAGACCTCGATCAAGCACTTCCCGGGGCTGGGCCGGGTCACCGCCAACACGGACACCACGGCGGGCGTGACCGACACGGTGACCGGACCGGACGCGCCCTCGGTGGACGTGTTCGACGCGGGCATCGCGGCGGGGTCCGGGCTGGTCATGATGTCGTCGGCCGTCTACACGCGCATCGACCCCGACGCGCCCGCCGTGTTCAGCCCGGCGGCGGTCGGGCTGGTCCGGGAGCTCGGCTTCGACGGCGTCATCATCACCGACGACCTGTCCGCGGCCGTGCAGGTCACCGGGGTGCCCGCGGGCGAGCGTGCGGTGCGCGCCGTCGACGCGGGCGTGGACCTGGTGCTCGCGTCGGCGAAGCCGTCGGTCGCGGCGTCCATGGTGGATGCGCTGGTGGCGAGGGCGCAGGACGACCCCGCGTTCGCTGCGAAGGTCGACGCCGCGGCAGCCCGGGTGGTCGCGGCGAAGTCGGGGCTCTGACCGGTACGGGCCGGCCGGGGCCGCCGGACCAGGTCCCGGCGGCCCCGGCGCTCTCAGCGGTCCGCGAGCCCCAGCACGTCCAGCACCCACGCGTGCTCGAAGGCGATCTGCTCCCACGCCGAGTAGCGCCCCGAGACGCCGCCGTGCCCGGCCGACATCTCGATCTTCAGCATCGCGGGCGCCCCGGCGGCCTGGAGCCGGGCCACCCACTTGGCGGGCTCCACGTACAGCACGCGGGTGTCGTTGAAGCTGGTCGTGGCGAGGATCCGCGGGTAGTGCGTGGCGTCGTCCGCCACGTTCTCGTACGGGGTGTACGAGCGCATGTACGCGTACACCTCGGGGTCGTTCAGGGGGTCGCCCCACTCGTCCCGCTCGGTGACCGTGAGCGGCAGGGTCGGGTCGAGCATGGAGGTCAGGGCGTCCACGAACGGGACGCCGGCCAGCACCCCCGCGAACAGCTCGGGCGCCAGGTTGACGGCGGCGCCGACGAGCAGGCCGCCGGCGCTGCCGCCGTCCGCCACGAGGCGGTCCGGCGTGGTCCAGCCGGTGTCGACGAGGTGCCGCCCGGAGGCCACGAAGTCGGTGAAGGTGTTGCGCTTGGCGCCGAGCTTCCCGTCGTCGTACCAGGCGCGGCCCATCTCGCCACCGCCCCGCACGTGCGCGACGGCGAACACGATGCCGCGGTCCAGCAGACTCAGCCGGGGCACGGAGAAGTACGGGTCGATCGAGTACTCGTAGGCGCCGTACCCGTACAGGAGCAGGGGTGCGGGGTCGGCGGGCGCGTCGCCGGCGCCGGCGAACCGCACCTTGTCCTTGCGCCAGACCAGCGAGACCGGCACCCGCGTGCCGTCGTCGGCCACGGCCCACTCCCGGCGCTGGTCGTAGTCGTCCGGGTCGTAGCCGCCGAGCACGGGCTGCTGCTTGAGCAGGGTGCGCTCGCCGGACGCGACGTCGTACAGGTAGAGGGACTGCGGCGTCACGAACGACGTGTAGCCGACCTTGAGGTTCGGCTGCTCCCAGACGCCCACGCCCGCGCCGACCGACTCCAGCGGCTGGCCGAACGAGAGCTCCTGGAAGTCCCAGGTCACCGGCTCCTGTGCGGGGAGCTGCAGCACGGCCGACCGGGAGATCGCCTCGCGGCGGTAGTAGAGCACCAGGTAGCGCTCGCTCGCGCTCACGCCGTCCAGGCGCACCGCCGGGTCGTGCGGCACGACGACGGTGGCCGCCTCCGGGGCGATCGGTGCACCCGGCGCGGGAACCGGGGAGCTGACCAGCTCGAAGTTCAGGGCGTCGTGGTTGTGCAGGATCAGGAGCGTGTCGCGCGGCCCGTCCGCGGACGGCAGCACCGCGTGCTCCACCGTGTACTCCACGCCCTCGCGGCGGGGCCACACGACCCGGAACTCGCCGGTCGGGTCGTCCGCCTCCAGCAGCCACGACTCGCTCGTCACCTTCGAGCCGAGCTCGATCTGCAGGTACGTGCGGGACCGGGACAGGCCCACGCCCACCCAGTACCGCTCGTCGGGCTCCTCGAAGACCACCACGTCGTCGGAGCCGGGCGTGCCGAGCCGGTGCCGCCACACCCGCCAGGGGCGCCAGGCCTCGTCGACGGTGAGGTAGAAGACGTGCTCGCCGTCGGGCGCGAACAGGGCGCCGGGGGCGGTGTCCCGCACCTCGTCCGGCAGGTCCTGCCCCGTGGCGAGGTCGCGGACCCGCAGCGTGTAGCGCTCGTCGCCCGCCGTGTCGGTGGCGTAGAGCAGGCGGGTCCCGTCCTCGGACACATCGAGCGAACCCAGCGCGAAGAAGTCGTGCCCCTCCGCCTCGGCGTTCTGGTCGAGCAGCACCTGCTCGCCCGGCACGGGCACCCCCGGCTCGAGCACGCGCGGCGTCCAGTCGTCCGGCCCGGCGGCGGGGTAGCGCGCGTGGATCGCGTACTGCTGACCCTCGACGGTGCGTGCGTAGTACCACCAGTCGCCGTCGCGCGACGGCACGGAGAGGTCGGTCTCCAGCGTGCGGCCCTTGATCTCGTCGAACAGGGTCTGCCGCAGGGGCGCCAGGTGCTCCTGCCGCTCCAGGGTCCAGGCGTTCTGCGCCTCCAGGTGCGCGACGACCTCGGGGTCCTCCTTGGCACGGAGCCACTCGTAGTCGTCGACGAAGGTGTCGCCGTGGAAGGTGCGCTGGTGGGGGCGGCGCGGCGTGGCGGGCGGCGCGCCGGTGGAGGACTCGGTCCCGAAGGATGTCAGTGCATCAGACACCGTGTCAGCCTATCCGCGCTCTCTGACGCAGGGCGCGGGAGCCCGCCTGCCGGGCAGGCCCGGACGGCGCGACCCCCGCGCCCGGTGGCGTCAGAGCGTGACGTCCGTCCAGGTCAGGCGGTGGTCGCTGCTCGGGAACGGGTAGACGCCCGTGAGACGGGACAGGGGGTCGGCGGCGGCCGGCCAGAAGACGCCCGCGCCCCGGACCCGCAGGTCGCGCGAGGGCAGCACGTAGTCGACGCGGAGGTTGCCCGGCGTCGTGTCCGCGAAGTCGGCGGTGTCGAGCGCCGGGTCGCCGAGGTGGGTCAGGTTGGCGCCCGCCTGGAGCGCCGCGGCCTCCGGCCCGCCCGCCGACGTGGCCTGCGGGTCGGTGATCCGCGGGTGGTCCAGGAGCTGGTCGATGGCCGCGTCCACGGAGTCACCGTCCACGGGGTCGGCGTTGTAGTCGCCCACGATCACGAAGGAGGACCCGGGGCGCAGACCACCGCGGCGGCCCTCGTCGTCGTACTGGTACCGGGCGCTGCAGCCGCCGCGCACGTAGTCGGCCCAGAACCGGATCTCGTCGTGGTTGCGCAGGCCGTTGCGGTCTTCCGCCCCGTCGAACGACGGCGGGGTCGGGTGCGCCGCCAGCACGTGCACCGTCTCGCGGCCCACGCGCACGGGGACGTCCCAGTGGGACTTGCTCGACAGCGGCAGCACGGCCAGCTCCTCGGCGGAGTACCAGTCGGCCGGGGCAGGGGTGGCCGGGTCGTCCGGGAGGAGCGCGCCCGGCATGTCTGCCCACCGGAAGTCCTGGAAGGTGCGGACCTGGTCGTGCCGGATCGGGTACTTCGACAGCACGAGCATGCCGTACTGCCCCGGGAACAGGCCGAAGCCGAGCGCGTCGTCGCCCCCGCCGACGGTCCCGTCGTTGTTCAGGTCGAACCCGCTGGGGATCCCCGTGTTCGACGGCGCCACGAACGCGTAGGGGTACTCCACCGGCTCGCCGGTGCCCTGCGGCACCTCCAGGTAGTTCTCGCGGAACAGGTCCGCGGCGGCGTACGGGTCGGCGTCGCCGGAGTAGTCGAACTCGTTGAGCAGCACGACGTCGGGGTCCGCGTGCTGGATCACCTCGGCGACCGTCGCGGCCTGCGCGTCGTCGCCCGTGGACAGGTCGGCGACGAGCTCGCCCTGCGTGGCCCGGTTGAGCGACAGGTTGTAGGTGGCCGCGCGCAGCGTCCGGTGGCCGTGGCCGGCATGGCCCCGGTCCGTGGTCGCGCCGGCTGCCGCCGGGACGTCGCGCTGGCTCGCCGACGCCGACGCCGACGCCGGGGCCGCGGTCGCCGCCGGGACGAGGACGGCGCCGGCCAGCAGGGCCGCTGCTGCGGCGGCGCCGGTCAGGCGCCCGGGGGTACTGGCTCGCATGACTGCTCCTTCTTCGGGGTGTCGTGCTCTCGGGGGCTTGCTCGGGCACCACCCGGGTGCCCGCGAGCCACGGTAGGTCGCCGTCGTCCCGCCGGGGTGAACACCGCGTGAACACCGCTGTGCCGGGGTACCGGGAGCTGCCGAGGCGGGGTCGTGACCGGATCGTTGCCGTTCCGGCGCCGGTGTGTCAGTGGCGGACGGTACTTTTCCGGGGCGGCCGTACCGCCGCCCCGCCGGCGTGCGCCGTCGGGCACATCCTGAGGAAGAGTCGATGAACCGTACTGTCCGTCCCGCCCGCCTGCTGGTGGCCGCGGCCGCCGCCACCGTATCGCTGACCCTGCTGACCGGCTGCGGTGTGCTCGACCAGATCACGTCGGGTGGCGACGCGCCGCGTGACGAGCCGGGCGGCGAGATCACCGCCTCCGCCGAGGCGGACGCGTTCCAGATCCTGAAGGGCGACTGCATCGACCTGGAGGCGCTCGACGGGTACGGGGACGCCGCGGAGGGCGAGGAGTACGAGGTCGAGACGGTTCCCGTGGTCCCGTGCGCGGAGCCGCACACGGGCGAGGTCTTCGCCGAGCTCGTCATGGACACCGACGAGTACCCGGGCGACGAGGGCATGTCGAAGAAGTTCGACGAGTGGTGCTACGCCGAGTTCGGCAAGTTCGTGGGGCTGTCCTACGACGAGTCGCAGTACGGCTACACCGGCTTCTACCCGACCCAGGCCACCTGGGAGCAGCTCGACGACCGCACCCTCCAGTGCATCATCAGCTCCGAGGAGCCCGTGACGGGCACCCTCAAGGGCGCCGCGAAGTAGCGGCCTCGCGGGCGGCGGCGCGCGCCGCCGCCCACAGGTCCGCCCCGAGCACCGCCAGCGCGGCGAGCACGAACACGGCCCCGACCAGGGGCACCGTCGTGACGCCGGCGGTGGCGACCACCAGCGCGCCGAGCGCCGACCCGGCGCCGATCCCGATGTTGAACACCGAGCTGGAGATCGCGGTCGCGGACTCGGTGGCGCCCGGGGCGACCCGCAGCGACAGGAAGGACAGGGCGGGCGGGATGGCGCTGAACGCCAGCCCGAACAGGGCCAGCCCGACCAGCGCGAGGGCCGGGACGTGGCCCAGGGTCCGGAGCAGCAGCAGCGCGCCGGTCAGCGCGACGAGTGCCACGACCACGGTGTGCCACGGCCGCTTGTCGAGCACCTGACCGATGAGCAGGGTGCCGGCCAGGCCCGCGGCGCCCTGGCCCAGCAGCAGCGCGCTGAGGTAGCGGTCGGGGAAGCCCGCCGTCTCCAGCAGGAACTGCGTGACGAACGTGATCATCATGAAACCGCCGGTCACGAGCAGCACGGTGACGACCA
This sequence comes from Promicromonospora sp. MS192, assembly GCF_049532985.1. Taxonomy (GTDB): domain Bacteria; phylum Actinomycetota; class Actinomycetes; order Actinomycetales; family Cellulomonadaceae; genus Promicromonospora. The sequence continues at coordinate 5,017,049 of NZ_CP186693.1, forward strand.
GGAGCATCACGAAGCGGCGCAGGTCCGGGTGGGTGCCGCGCGCGGTGCCGCTCTGCTCGGCGTCGACGTTCGGCATGGAGACGGCCATCGTGACGCACGCGACCAGGCTGACCGCGGAGAACAGCAGGAAGGCCGTGCGCCAGCTCGTCTGCTGGCCCACCCAGGTGCCGAGCGGCACGCCGAGCAGCGGCGCGAGCGAGTTGCCGACCGCGAGCCGCGCGATCATCTTGCCCCGCACGGCGGGGGCGAACAGGCTCGCGGCGGCCGGGGTGACGATGGACCAGAACAGCGCCTGGCCCAGCGCCGTGACCATGCGCGCCGCCATGAGGTCGGCGTAGCCGATCGCGAAGGCCGACCATTGCGAGCCGACGGCGCAGACCGCGGTGGTCGCCGCGAGCACCCAGCGGCGCTGGAACCGCCGCGTGAGGCGGGTCAGCGGCAGGGACGCCACGACCACGACGACGGCGTACGCCGTGACGAGCAGTCCGATCTCGGAGGTGCTGCGGCCCAGGTCGGGCGCGATGAGGGTGAGCAGGCCGCCGGGGAGGTTCTCCGCCGTGACGAAGGTGAAGGCGCTGACGCTGAGCGCGACCAGTGCGACGATCGCGCGGCGCTGGTCCACCGGCGGAGCGGCGAACTCCGCGGCGGCGGTGGGCCTGTTCGAGGTCATGCATTCTCCGGGGAGTGGGAGCGGCGCTGTGAGAGCGGGCCGGTCCGGACCCGGCGACGGGTGGGCACTCGGCAACGCCAAGGTACGCGGGATCGAACCGATTCGGCACCCGCATACCCGGACAACTGGGTGAACCTGGCGTGTGTCCTAGGCAACATTGTCGTAATATTTCCCTGGTTTCCTCCTCCGTGGACAAAGGTGTCCAGCAGGTCCGGCGACCCGTACGTACCTCCTCGTCCCGGACGCGGCTCTCTTCACGGAGGAAAGATGAACTCTCGTATCTGTGCAGTCGGCGCGGGAGCAGCACTGCTGCTCTCGGCCGCCGTCGTACCGATCACCGCTTCCGCGGCACCGCCCGTCGAGGAGCCGCCGCAGCAGGCGGCCCCGGCCAAGGAGGACAACCGCCCGGACGCCCTGGCCGAGAAGCAGACCGAGCGGCGGCAGCTCGCCGTCGACATGGTCGCCACCGGCGAGGCCATGGTCGAGACCCGCGGCACGGGCAAGCACCGGTCCAAGGTCGTGGAGATCTCCCCGCGCGAGTACGTGGAGTACGGGGTCGAGGAGACGGCGCAGCTCTTCAGCATCCTCGTGGACTTCGGTGACGAGGTCGACGAGCGCTACCCGGACGCCACCGCGGGCCCGGTGCACAACTCGATCCCGGAGCCGGCGGCGGACGACAACTCCACGTACTGGGAGTCCGACTTCTCGCGCGAGCACTACCAGGAGATGTTCTTCACCGGCCTGGAGGACCAGGACGGCGAGTCGTTCGCGGGCATCTACGACGAGATGTCGTCGGGCCGGTTCGACCTGCAGGGCGACGTCTCCGACTGGGTGACCGTGCCCTACAGCACGGCGTCCTACGGCACCACCGAGTCCGGCACTGACATGACGCGGTTCATCCAGGACACCGCGGACGCCTGGTACGACCAGCAGGTCGCGGCGGGCAAGAGTGCCGAGGAGATCGAGGCGTACCTGCAGTCGTTCGACGTCTGGGACCGCTACGACCTGGACGGCGACGGCATCACCAACGAGCCCGACGGCTACATCGACCACTTCCAGGCGATCCACGCCGGCGAGGGCGAGGAGGCCGGTGCGCCCGAGGAGGCCATCTGGTCGCACCGCTGGTCGGTCAACCAGGGCGGCTTCGGCACGGACGGCCCGGCCGACTACCCGAAGGTGGGCGGCATCAAGATCGGTGACTCCGACATCTGGATCCGCGACTACACCACGGAGCCGGAGAACGGCGGCCTCGGCGTCTTCGCGCACGAGTTCGGGCACGACCTCGGCCTGCCCGACTACTACGACACCGCGGGCGGCGAGAACGGCACGGGCTACTGGAACCTCATGAGCTCCGGCTCGTGGATGGGCCACGGCGACGGCACCATCGGCACCACGCCGAACCACATGGGTGCCACGGAGAAGCTGTTCCTGGGCTGGCTCGACTACGAGACGGTGGAGCCCGGCGAGACCGAGCGCGTCAAGCTCGGCCCGTCGTTCCACGCCACGACGCGCGCGCAGGCCGCGATCGTGAACCTGCCGGACGGCGTCGAGCAGGTCGACCTCGGCATCGCACCGTTCGACGGGCAGTTCGTGTACTCCGGTACCGGCAACGACCTGAACAACACGATCACGTCGCCCTCGTTCACCGTGCCGGACGGTGCCTCGCTGACCGCCAAGGTGCAGTACGACATCGAGGTGGACTACGACTACGCGTTCGCCGAGGTCTCGACGGACGGCGGTTCCACCTGGACCGCGCTGGCGAACAACCTGTCGACGGACGAGGACCCGAACGGCACCAACCCAGGCGCCGGCATCACCGGTAGCTCGGACGGCGCCTGGGTGGACCTGACCGCGGACCTGGCGGACTACGCGGGCGAGACGGCGCAGGTCCGGTTCCGCTACTCCAGCGACGGCGGCACCAACGAGACCGGCATCCTGGTCGACGACGTCGCCGTGGGCGACGCGCTGACCGAGGACTTCTCGGACGTCGCCGACTGGACCGTCGACGGCTTCACCACGGTCGGTGCCGACGGCACCTACGAGGTCACCTACCAGCACTACTACGTGGCCGAGAACCGCGTGTACGGCGGGTACGACCAGACGCTGAAGACCGGTCCGTACAACTTCGGCTGGAGCTTCACCAACAGCAACAAGGTGGAGCACTACCCGTACCAGGACGGCCTGCTGATCTGGTACGTGAACAGCCTGTACGGCGACAACAACACGTCGCAGCACGAGGGCGGCGGCCAGGCGCTGCCGGTCGACGCGCGCCCGCAGGTGCTGAAGTGGTCGGACGGCACGATCGCCCGGAACCGCATCCAGTCCTTCGACGCGACGTTCGGCCGCGAGAAGACGGACGCGATCTCGCTGCACCGCGAGGTGTCGGCCACGTCGCTCACGACCCTGCGGCAGGGCAAGCAGAGCCCGGCCTGGGTCTTCGACGACACCGACCCCGAGGCCTACTGGGACGCGGAGAACCCGCGTCACTCGGTGAAGGTGGGCGGCACGGGCACCACCATCAAGGTGCTGACCCAGGACGCCCGCACCGGTCACATGACCATCCAGGTCAACTGACCCATCGCTGAGCAAGCTCGCGCCAGCAGAGCGCCCGTCCGGTTCCGACCGGGCGGGCGCTCTGGCGTCGTCGGCCCGGCGCGGGACTACCCTTCGAGGCATGACACACCTGCGATGGGGCATCCTGGCGGCCGGCGGGATCGCCGCGAGCTTCACGTCCGACCTGAACGACAACGGCTTCACCGTGCAGGCGGTGGGGTCCCGATCCCTGGAGAAGGCGCGCGCGTTCGCCGACCGGTTCGGCATCCCGACGGCGCACGGCTCCTACGAGAACCTGGTGAACGACCCCGAGGTCGACATCGTCTACGTGGCCACGCCGCACCCGATGCACGCCGAGGCGGCGAAGCTCGTGCTGGAGGCCGGCAAGCACGTGCTGGTCGAGAAGCCGTTCACGCTCAACGCCGCGGAGGCGCGCGAGATCGCGGAGCTCGCCGAGGCCAAGGGCCTGGTGGCGCTGGAGGCCATGTGGACCCGGTTCCTGCCGCACATGGCACGCGTGCGCGAGATCATCGCCTCGGGCGTGCTCGGTGAGGTGCGCACCCTCCTGGTGGACCACACCCAGGACCTGCCCGACGACCCGGCCCACCGCATCAACGACCTGGCCCTGGGCGGCGGCTCGCTGCTCGACCTGGGCATCTACCCGGTCTCGTTCGCGTGGGACCTGTTCGGCGAGCCGCTCACGATCCAGTCGCACGCGACGTTCAAGGAGACCGGCGCGGACGCCACGATCGCGACGATCTTCGGGTACGACGGCGCCCGGGTCGCGACCACGGTGTCGGCGTCCGACACCCGGGGTCCCAACCGGGCCTCGATCCTGGGCACCGAGGGGCGCATCGAGATCGACGCGACCTGGTACAACCCCTCCACGGTGCACGTCTACGACGCGTCGGGCACCGAGACCGAGACCTTCACCGCCGAGGTGACCGGCCGCGGCATGCACTTCCAGGCCGCCGAGGCAGAGCGCCTGGTCGCGGCCGGCGAGCTGGACAGCCCGCTGCTCCCGCGCGCGGAGACGGTGGCCATCATGGCCACCCTGGACGAGATCCGCTCCCAGATCGGCCTCACCTACCCGGGCGAATAGCGCGCCCAGGACGCCGAGATCTGGCGGTGTGCCACCAGATCTCGGCGTCAGGCGTCGCCCAGAACCGCTTCGATCAGGCCAGGGAACTTCTCGTCCAGCTCGTCCTTGCGGAGCTGGATGGTGTGGCTGCGGCCGTGCACCACCGTGCGCGTGACCCCGGACTCCCGCAGCGTGCGGAAGTGGTGGGACATGGTCGACTTCGAGAGGTTCAGGTCTCCCCAGACCTCGGGCGTCTTGGCGCACGGCTGGCCGTCGCCGAGCCTGCGCACGATCTGCAGGCGTGCCGGGTCGGCCAGGGCGCGGAGCACGTCGACGAGCTCGACCTCGGCCATGTCGGGACTCGGGAAGTCACTCATCGTTCACCTGCACCTCGTCGTAATCGTTCGACAGGCATCGAACGATTGGCTACGCTCAACCGTATGACGCTCATCGAACGATCTTACTCGCTGCGTGGCGCCTACCTCCGGATCGCCCTGATCTCCGCAGCTCTGTTCGTGGTCGGCACCAACGCCTTCGTCATCGCGGGCGTGCTCCCGCAGATCGCGACGGGTCTCGGCGCGTCCACCAGCTCCGTCAGCTACTCCATCTCCTGGTACGCCATCATCGTCGCCGTCCTCGCGCCGGTGGTCTCCGTGCTGTGCGCCCGAACGTCACGTGCCGCGCTGATGGGCGCCGGCATGGGGCTCATCGCCGGAGGAATCGCCCTGTCGGCGATCGCGGGCGACCTGACGCTCTTCACGGCGGGCCGGGTGGTCGCCGCACTGGGCGGCGCCGCGCTCGTGCCCGCGGCGATGGCCGCGGCTCCCACGCTCGTGCCCGCCGAGCAGCGCGGGCGTGCGCTCGGTGTCGTCGGGTTCGGCTTCATCCTGGCGACAGCCGTCGGCTCGCCGCTGGGCACGGCCCTCGCGGCGCTGGGAAGCTGGCGGCTCGCGCTCGGCATCCTGGCGGCGCTCGCAGCGGTGCTGGCCCTGGCGGTGCTGGTCCTCACGCGGGACGTACCGACCGGCGTCGTGCCCGGGATCGCCGCCCGGTTCGCGGTGCTGCGCGACGTCCGGATCGGCCTCGCCCTCATGACGACCCTGCTGTTCACCGCCGCGTTCAACATGGTGTACATCTTCAGCTCCGCCGTGACGGAGAGCGTGACCGGTGGCAGCGGCACGTCGCTGGCGACGCTCCTGCTGGTCTTCGGCGTGGCGGGCGTGGTCGGCAACTGGCTGGGCGGGTCGCTCACCGACCGCTTCGGGGCACGGCCCACGGCGCTCGCCGCCCTCGCGGGGGTGACGGTCTCCCTCGCCGCGCTCTACGCGGTCGAGGGCTCGTACGTGGGTACCGCGGTGCTCTTCGGCGTGTGGGGCCTCGCCACCGCCGCGGCCCTCGTCCCGATCCAGCACCGGCTGGTCGACGTCGATCCCGCCGTCGCCGGGGTCTCCCTGTCCTGGTACTCCACGGCCATGTACATCGGGATCGCGCTGGCCCCCGTCGTGGGGGCGTCGGTGCTGCCCTACGGTGCGGCGTGGCTCGATCTGCTCGGTGCCGCGGCGGCTGCCGCGGCGCTCGGGGTCTTCGCCCTCGGCTACGTGGTGCGACGCCGCGTCGCGCCGGTCGTCGCCTAGCCCCCGGCCGGGCGCACGGTCACCGCGTGGCTCCGTGCGCCCGGCCGGGCTGGCTCAGTCGAGCGGGTGGAGGATCCGGTCGAGGAACCGGCGCGTGCGCTCCTCGGCGGGTGCGGTGAAGATCTGCTCCGGTGTGCCCTGCTCGACCACCACGCCACCGTCGAGGAACAGCACCTGGCTGGCCACCTGCCGGGCGAAGGACAGCTCGTGGGTCACCACCACCATGGTCCAGCCCTCGTCGGCGAGCTCCTTCATCACGGTCAGCACCTCGCCCACCAGCTCGGGGTCGAGGGCCGACGTCGGCTCGTCGAACAGCAGCAGGTCCGGCTGGAGGGCGAGCGCGCGGACGATGCCGACGCGCTGCTGCTGACCGCCGGACAGCTCGTGCGGGTACGCGTCGCGCTTCTCGAGCAGTCCCACGCGGGCCAGCAGCTCCTCGGCGCGGCCGACCGCCGTCGCGTGGGGGACGCCCTGGACCTGGGTGGGACCCTCCACCACGTTCTCCAGCACGGTGCGGTGCGGGAACAGGTTGTGGTGCTGGAACACCATCGCCGACCGGTCGCGCAGCGCGGCCCGGTCGGACCTGGCCGCCGCTCGTGCGGCGCGGCCCCGGAACCAGCCCGACCCCGTCGCGGCCGCCTGCGCGCCGAAGTCGATCACCGGGCCGCCGTCCAGCTCCAGCACGCCGGCGTCGGGGGTCTCCAGACCGTTGAGCGAGCGCAGCACCGTGGTCTTGCCGCTCCCGGACGCGCCGATCAGCGCGACGACGTCGCCCCGCCGCACGTCCAGGTCCACGCCGCGCAGCACGTGGTTGGTGCCGAACGACTTGTGGATGCCACGGGCGGTCAGGAGGCTGCCGGTGGGGCGGTCAGTGGGCGACATAGCGGTCCAGTCTCTTCTCGAGGGCGTTCTGGCCGGTGGAGAGCACGGTGCAGAACATCCAGTAGATCAGGGCCGCCTCGGTGTAGATCACCATGAACTCGTTGCTGAACGCCGCGATCTCCTGCGCCCGGCGGAACATCTCGGTGACCAGGATGAGCGTGGCCAGCGAGGTGTCCTTGACGAGCGAGATGAACGTGTTGGACAGGGGCGGCACCGACACCCGCGCGGCCTGCGGCAGGATGATCCGGCCGAGGGTCCGGGCCGGCGACATGCCCACGGTCCAGCCGGCCTCCCACTGTCCCTTGGGCACCGACAGGATGGCGGCACGGACCACCTCGGCCGCGTAGCCGCCCACGTTCATGGAGAAGGCGATGATCGCGCTGGGCCACGGTTCGATCCGGACACCGAGCTCCGGCAGGCCGTAGAAGATGATGAAGAGCTGCACCAGGAGCGGCGTGCCGCGGATCAGCGAGATGTAGGCGCGGCCGATCCACGACACCACCGGGTTCGGTGACAGCCGCAGCAGGGCCACGACGAGCGCCAGCACCAGCCCGATCGCGAACGAGGCGACGGCGAGCGGGATGGTGCCGGTGAGGCCGCCGCTCAGGAGCGGCCAGAACGAGTCGGCGACGAGCTGCCAGTCCATGGACTACTCGGACACGTCCTCGCCGAAGTACTTCTCGCCGAGCTCCGCGAGGGTACCGTCGGCGCGGAGGTCGGCCAGGGCGCCGTCGATCGCCTCGGCGAGGGCCTCGTTCTCCGGCGTGACGACGAACGCGGACTGCGACTCCTCCTCCGTCTCGGCGGCGACCTTGATGCCCGAGGCGTCCTCGGTGTTGGCGTAGTCGAGGTAGGTCAGGCTGTCGTTGATCGTCGCGTCGACGCGGCCCTGCTCCAGCAGCGCCACGGCCTGGGCCCAGCCCTCGACCGCCTCGACGGTCGCGCCGCTCTCCTCGGCGAGCTCGTTCCAGTTGCTCGTCAGGGACTGCGCGCTGGTCTTGCCGTCGAGGTCCTCGAAGCCATGGATGTCGTTGTTGTCCGCGGCCACCACGAGCACGCCGGTGGACACGGTGTACGGCGCCGAGAACAGGTAGTCGGCCTCACGCTCCGGGGTGATGGTCACCTGGTTCGCGATGGTGTCGAAGCGGCCGGCGTCCAGACCCGCGAAGATCGCGTCCCACTGGGTCTCCTGGAACTCGATCTCCAGGCCCAGGTTCTCGGCGACGGCCTGGGCGATCTCGACGTCGTACCCGACCAGCTCGCCGGACTCGTCGTGGAAGCTGAACGGGCGGTAGGTGCCCTCCGTCGCGACGACCAGGGTGTCGCCCGACAGGCCGAGCTCCTCGCCGGCGCCGCCGGACTCGCCGGAGCTGCCGCAGCCGGTCAGGGCCAGGAGGGCAGCCGAGGCTGCGGCGGCCGAGAGGAGGGCGCGGTTGCGAGACATGGAGGCTCCGTTCGATGGTCGTGACATATCGGTCGTGCCGATGTGTGCCCCAAAACTAGCCGATGGCAGGGGTGAACTCACGCTCGTCCTCCGTGACGTTCACCGCGGCGCCAGCGGTCGGGTGTGATCCCGTACCGGTCCTTGAAGCGTCGGACCAGATAGGTGGCGTCCCGCAGCCCGGTCCGGGCGGCCACCACACCGAGCGGCAGGTCGGTGTCGCGCAGGAGCCGGCGCACCTCGGTCAGGCGTCGCTCGGTGATCCAGTCGAGCAGGGTCCGCTCCGTGCGCTCCCGGACCACCGTGGTCAGGTGGCCGGGGGTGTAGCCCAGCGCACGGGCGACGTCGGCCGCCGAGACCGGCTCGCGGAACGTCGCCTCGATCTCCTCGAAGACGCGGGTGACCAGCGGGTCCGGCGGTGCGGGGGCGGACGGCGCGAGCCGGGCCGCCCCGACGAGGATCCGGGTCAGCAGGGCCGACGCCGCCTCGCGCGCCCCGACCCGGCCCGGTTCCGCCAGCTCCTCGGCGAGCTCCGTCAGCCAGGCCGACCAGCGAGGCCGGTCGGCCGCGGGGACGTTGGCGCTCGGTCCGGCGGCCGCGCCGTCCTCGGCCACGCCGTCGCCGGCCGCGCCCGCCGCGGTGCCGTCGGCACCGGCCGCGAACAGTGCCAGGAGCGGGTGGTGCGCCCAGGCGAGCGGCGACACGGAGGCCAGCGACGGGACGGCGTCGGGCATGAACGAGACGCTCCAGGCGACGCAGTGCGCCAGGTCCGCGAGGCGTTCCGCACCGATCGCGCGGCCGGGCGGGACGGCGTGCACGTCGCCGTCGCGCAGCGGGGTGGGCCGTCCGCCCAGGCTGACCGTGCCCCCGCCCCGCTCGACGTAGACCAGCACGAGGAAGTCGTGCGCGTGCCGGTGGTCGGGCGGGAGGTGGGGATGGTCGGCCGTGGCGTCGACGCGGGTGACCCGCACCGACGGCGTGCCCGGGCCCGCAGGGTGCCGGTAGACCGGGGTGCCGTCCGGGCGGACGGTGCGGAGCCGGTTGCCCGACGGCGAGGAGGTCACCGGGTGTCACCCCGATCCTCCGGCACCGCCGGGGTGAGGACGGCGTCGACGATCTGCGGGGTCTGCTCCAGCTCACGCTCCAGCGCCCGCAGCCGCACCGCCACGCGGGACTCCGACTCCTCCCCGGGCAGGTCGATGCTGGCCACCAGCAGGATCTGCCGGGGTCCCACGAACTCCAGCCGCAGGTAGCCCACGTGGTCCACGCCGGGCAGCGCCTCGACCCGGGCGCGCACCGCCTGGTGGATCCGCTCGTCGGCCACCTCGCCCGTCAGGAACCGCCGGTTGCGGTCGAAGAGCACGAGCGCCACGACGCACAGCAGCACCCCGACCAGGACCGAGCCGATCGCGTCGTAGCGCGCGTCGCCGGTGACCTGGTGCAGCCCCATCCCGGCCGCGGCGATCACCAGGCCGGCCAGGGCCGCCGAGTCCTCCGCGAGCACGGCGCGCAGCGTCGGGTCGGAGGTCGCCAGCGCGTGGTCCAGGAGGTCGCGCCCGAGCGCCCGGGCCTCCGCGCGGGTGCGTCGGTACGCCTGCACGAACGAGACGCCCTCGAGGCAGAACGCGATGCCGAGAACCAGGTAGCCGACCGTGTACGACGTCGCCTCGCCCTCGGCCCCGAACTCCTGGATACCGTGGTAGACCGAGACGACGCCACCGGCCACGAAGAGGCCGAGCGCGGCCAGCATGGACCAGACGTACGCCTCGCGGCCGTAGCCGAGCGGACGCTCCCGGTCCGGTGCCCGGGCCGCCTTGCGCTCCGCGACCAGCAGGAAGACCTCGTTCCCGGTGTCGGCCCAGGAGTGCGCCGCCTCCGCCACCATCGACGCCGAACCCGTCAGGACCGCGGCGAACGTCTTGGCCGTCGCCACCGCGAAGTTCGCGGCGAACGCGATCACCACCGTGAGTCCCGAGCCACCCCGGTCCTGTGCCATGCGTCCCCCTCTGCCCTGCGGCGGTTCCGGCGTCGCCGCGCGTACGACGCTACCGCCGCCGGGCCTCGCCCGCCCGGTCCCGGCGGCTGCGCGGGGCACGCGACCAGGCCGAGGAACGTGCGATCCGCACCGACTTTCGTCCGGTCGGCCACCCGAAGAATGTCTGATGCTGGAGAGGTACGCCGCACCCTCGCGGCACGGGTGGAAGGAACACGGATGGACCACGACACCGCAGGGCGGATCCGCGACGCACGCACCCGGGAGGAGCGTGACCGCGAGTTCCTTCCCGGCATGGGCAAGCCCTGGCTGCTGCCGCTCTACGACCTGTTCTCCCGCTTCTCCCAGGTGCGGCCGGTGCACGACCGCACGGCGGCGCTCGCCGACGTGGCGCCCGGCGAGTCCGTGCTCGACGTGGGCTGCGGCACCGCCAACCTGTCCCTCGCGGTGCTCCGCGCCCAGCCCGGCGCGCGGGTCACCGGGCTCGACCCCGACGGGGCCGCCCTGCGCATCGCGGCCCGCAAGGCCACCCGGCGCGGCGTCCCGCTCACCCTGGTACAGGGTTTCGCGGACCGCCTCCCCGCCGAGGACGGGACGCTCGACCACATCGTGTCCGCGCTCGCCCTGCACCACGTGCCGGACGACGCCCGCGGCCGGTTCGGGCACGAGGCCTTCCGGGCGCTACGGGTGGGCGGGACGGTGACCCTCGCGGACTTCGGTGGTCCGGGGCACGGGCCGGGGCCGGGGCCGGGGCCGGGGCCGGGGCACGGGCATGGTGCCGACCGGGCGGGCGGCGCGGCCGGCATCGGTGATGGAGCGCGGCGCGGCGGCGGCGCGACCGGCGATGCCGCGGTCGAGGCGGGCATGTCTGGGGACGGGGGGCCTGGTGGTGGTTCTGGTGGTTCTGGTGGTGGCGGTTCTGGTGGTGATGGCCTTGGAGGTGACGGTCTTGGTGGTGACGGTGCTGGTGGTGGGCACGCCCACTGGTACGGCCGCGTCCGCGGGCGCCGAGGGATGCGCCACGGCGGGCACTCGGCCGTGGCTGCCAACCCGCACACCGCCCGGAACCTCGGCGGCGGCCTCGTGCGCCTCCTCGCTGATGCCGGGTTCACCGACGCCCGCGAAGTGGCACACATCGACCACCGCTACGGCCCGCTGACGATCGTGCAGGCCACGCGCCCCTGAGGTTCTTTCGAGGAGCACCGCGTGCTCGGCCGTCTGCCCGGCTCGGCGCAGTGTTCGGTCGCTTGCCTCAGCTCAGCGGTGTCACCCGCGCCAGCCCAGCGTGGTGTTCGGTCACCTGCCCCAGAGCCGACGCTGTGTTCGGTCGCCTGTCCCGGTCCGGCGGTGTCGCCCGTCCCAGCCCAGTGGAGTGTTCGGTCACTTGCCCCAGCCCAGCGGTGTTTACCCGCGCCAGCCCAGCGTGGTGATCGGTCGCCTGCCCCAGAGCTGACGCCGTGTTCGGTCGCCTGCACTGAGATCGGTCCGTTGAGCGACCGATCTCGAGGCATCTGACCGAACTTTGCGGCCAGAACGGTGCAGGTGACCGAACTCTGCGGCCAGAGTGGTGCCGGTGACCGAACTCTGCGGCCAGAGTGTGGTGCAGGTGACCGAACTTGCCGCTCGGAGTGGTGCGGGTGACCGAGTTCGCCGGCCAGAACGGTGCAGGCGACCGAGTTCGCCGGCCAGAACGGTGCAGGTGACCGACCACCCAGGAGCCCCGGCTACCCGCGGCGGACCCGTGGCTCCGGCAGTGCCGGGGCCACGGCGGCGGGCCGCTCCTCCAGCCGGCGGAAGGCCTCGGCGATCCCTGCGTCGAGCTGCGGGTCGACGTCGGAGAAGTAGTCGGCCGGCGTGTGCCGCACCTCGATGTCGGGGTCCACGCCGTGGTTCTCCACGCCGAAGCCCTTGCCGTCCAGCCAGAACGAGTACCGGGGCTGGGTGATCCCCGTGCCGTCCACCAGCCCGAACCGGCCGTCGATGCCGATCACGCCGCCCCAGGTGCGGACCCCGACCACGGGGCCGACGCCGAGCGCCTGCGCGGCGGCGTTCACGATGTCGCCGTCCGAGCCCGCGTACTCGTTGGTGACCAGCACGACCGGTCCGCGCGGAGCACGGCTCGGGTAGGTCTCCGGTCGGTCGTAGTACCGGTTCAGCTCCCAGCCCGCGACGCGTGCCGCCAGGCGGGCGATCACGAGCTGTGAGGTGTGCCCGCCGCCGTTGAACCGCACGTCCACCACGACGCCCTCGCGGTCGGTGGCAAGCCGCAGGTCGCGGTGGAGCTGCGCCCAGCCCGTGCTCACCATGTCCGGCACGTGTACGTACCCGAGGCGCCCGCCCGACTTCTCGGCCACGTACTGGCGGCGCGACCGTACCCAGTCCTGGTAGCGCAGGTCGGACTCGTCGGCGAGCGGCACCACCACGACACGGCGGTCGGTGTGCGGGGCCGCGCCGTCGCCGGAACCGTCGGCCGCCGGGCGACGCAGCGTGAGCTCGACCGGGGTCTCGGCCGCGCCGAGCAGGCTCGCGGCCGGGCCGGCCACCGGGTCCACCGGCCGCCCGTCGACGGCCACGATCAGGTCGCCCGGCCGCGCGTCGACCCCGGCCGCGCGCAGCGGCGACCGGGCCCCCGGGTCGGACGACTCGCTCGGCAGCACCCGCTCGATGCGCCAGCCCTCGGCGGTACGGGCGAGGTCCGCGCCGAGCAGGCCGAGCCTGCGGGAGGTGTCGCCCCGCTCGCCGGGCCCGCGCACGTACGCGTGCGAGGTGTTGAGCTCCGCGACGGTCTCCCAGAGCACGTCCTCCAGGTCGTCGTGCGTCGCGACCCGGTCTACGAGCGGGCGCCAGCGGGCCACCACGCCGGCCCAGTCGACGCCGTCCATGTCCGCGCGCCAGAAGTGGTCGCGCATGATCCGGGCGTTCTCGTCGAACATCTGGTGCCACTGCGCGCGGGGGTCCACCTCGTAGCGCACGCGGGACAGGTCGATGTCGAACGCGGTCGGGTCGTCGTCGCCGGGCTTGCTCGTCGCCGACTGCGTGCTGAGGTCGGAACCGGACCGGACGACGATGCGCTCGCCGTCACCGGACACCGCGTAGGCGTGCACCTTCTCCGCGACGTCGGTGGCCTTGCGGGCCTCGAACGACCAGAACTGCAGCACGTTCGGCACCGGGTCCTCGTCCGTCCCGGCGTGCCGGGAGCCGAGCACGCCCGCGTCGTCGGTCTCGTGCACCCAGAGCACGCCACCCTTGGCGGCGAGCAGGTCGCGGTAGCGGCCCGACGTCACCGGAAACGGGACGACGCGCTCCTCCGCGCCGTCGGCGTCGAGGTCTGGGGAGACGACGCCGTCGTCCGCCTGGCCGGCGTCCTGCTCGCCGTCCGTGTTCCCGTCGGTCTGCTTCTCTTCCTGCTTGTTCTCGTCCGGCTTGGCCAGCCGCCAGCCGTCGGCGCTCGGGCCGAACGGCGCCGGCTCGGTCGCCGCGAGCGGGATGAGCCACGGCCGCGTGGCGGCGCTGAACGACAGCGCGAACTCGTGGGAGTCGTAGGACGGGTCGAACGTGCGGTCCGAGAGGAACACCAGGTACTTGCCGTCGTCGCTGAACGCCGGGGAGAAGTCGTGGAACCGGCCCGAGGTCAGTGCCGTCACGACGGGCTGCTCGGCATGCAGGTCGGCCACCAGGATCTGGTGGTGGTCGCCCACGTTGCCCGTCGGGCTCGACCACGCGAGGTACCGCCCGTCCGGCGAGAACACCGGCGACTCGGCCTCGCCGTTGGCCGACCGGCCGAGCGAGGTGATGGTCCCCGGCGCCACGTCGGAGTCGCCGTCCGGGACGGCGACGAGGTTGATCCGGCCGTCGTGCGACACGGCCGCGACCCGGTCGCCGGCCGGGCTGGCCGCGAGGTGCAGCACCCGGCCGAGCTCGCCGTCCGCGAGGCGGAGCGGCGCCGTGTCCGGGACGTCGCCGGACGCCCCGGGCAGGGTGTGGACCTCCAGCGCGTCCTCCCTGCTCACGCCGTCCGCGGTGGTGCGCGGCGCGTCCGTCACCACGACGGCGCGACCGGTGTCGCCGAGCAGGACGGGCTCGCGGACGCGCACCGACGGGTCGGCGACCAGCGCACGTGCCGGGCCCGCGCGGTGGGTGACCCAGTAGGCGGTACCGAACCAGCCCACGACGCTCGCGTCCCCCGTCCGGTCGACGGCGAGGCCGTCGACCGGCACCGGCGACGACCCGGGATCCGTCGAGTACGGCTGGGGCAGCGCCCCGGTGAGCGTGATGTCGAGCCGGCGCGGGGTGCCGTCCAGCTCGTCGAGCAGCCAGAGGTCGCCGCGGCTGTGCCAGACGATCCGCGACCCGTCCGACGTCGCGTCACGGACGTAGCCCTCGGCCTCGGTCTGGAAGGTGAGCTGCCGGGGTTCCGGAGTGCCGGTCGCGCTCGCCAGGCCGTCGAGCGTCCACAGGTTGGCCTGCTCGTCGGCGTGGTCGGGGAAGGTGGCGGCCCGGTCCGAGGTGAACACCAGCGTGTCACCGATCCAGATCGGGTCGTAGACCCCGGCCTCCTCGGCGGGCAGCGGGCGCTGCCAGTCCTCCCCGCCGCGGTCGAGCCACAGCACCGACGCCGTGCCACCCCGGTACCGCTTCCAGAGGGCGGGCGTGCGGTAGCCGGCCGAGACCAGCGCGGTCGTGCGGGCGCCGTCCGGGCCCACGTGCTGCGCCACGCCCCAGGCCGGGCCGTAGCGCGGGGTCTCGACGGTGCCATCGAGCCCGACCGCGCGCACGACGGTGAGCGAGCGCTCGTGCGTCCCGGCGTTGGACGACACGAGCACCCGGCCGGCGTCGTCCCAGCCGAGCACGGTCATGGCGTTCCCGCCGAACCAGGTCAGGCGCCGGGTGGCGCCGTCGGACAGCTCGACCACGTAGGCCTCGGGGTGGCCGTCCCGGTGGGACACGTACGCGAGCCGCGTGCCGTCGGGCGCGAACCGGGGGGTCGTCGCGGGTGCGTGATCGCTGGTCAGGCGCCATGCCCGCCCGCCGGAGACCGGGGCGAGCCAGACGTCGTCGTCGGCTACGAAGGCGACCTGGTCGCCGTGGACGTGGGGATACCGGAGATAGGCCTGGGTCACTCCGTCAACGTACTCGGGGGGTCCGACACCCGTCATCGGAAATCGCTCTGTGCAGCACGCCCGGTGGTCCACATCGTGGTCTCACATCATGGAACAGTCTGGTGTGCGTCATGCATCGTCCTGTTCTATGTGGCCCATCGACAGTGCTGACGACAGCCGTCCGCCGCACCGACCGAGCGCAAGGGATGGACAACGATGGTTCTGCCCACCACGGCGTCCACGGCGCGGCCCGCCGACCCGGCAGACCCGGTCGGCGGCGCGGACGCCGGCCCTGCGCTCCCCGTCCGCCTCGACGGCGTGGCCCGCGTGTTCGCCGCGCCGGGCCGTTCGTCCGCAGCGCGCGACCGGGGGCCGGGCGGCCGTCCCGTGCTCGACGGCGTCGACCTGGAGGTGGCACGGGGCGAGATCGTGGCCGTGCTCGGCCCCTCCGGCTGCGGCAAGTCGACCCTGCTGCGCCAGGTCAGCGGCCTGGACACGCCGACGTCGGGCAGCGTGACGATCGACGGGACGCCCGTCGCGGGTGCCGACCCGCGCACCGCCGTCGCCTTCCAGGAGCCGCGCCTGCTGCCGTGGCGGACGCTCACGCAGAACGTCGCTCTCGGCCTGCCGCCCGGCACGGCGCAGGCCGTCGGGCGCGAGCGCGTCGCGCGCCTGCTCGACCTGGTCGGGCTCGCCGCGTCCGCCGGGCTGCGGCCGCGGCAGGTCTCGGGCGGCATGGCGCAGCGCGCCTCGCTCGCCCGGGCGCTCGCGCGCAACCCCGGCGTCCTGCTGCTCGACGAACCGTTCGGCGCGCTGGACGCGCTGACCCGCCTGCGGATGCAGGACCTGCTGCTCGACGTGCACGCCGCGCGGCCCGCGACGGTCCTCCTGGTCACCCACGACGTCGAGGAGGCGCTCTACCTCGCCGACCGGGTGGTGCTGCTGCGCACCCTGTCGGACGGCGGGCCGGACGCCGCGGCCCGGAGCATCGCCCGGATCGTGGACGTGCCGGGTGACCGCCCCCGCGACCGCGCCGCCCGCGACCTGGCCGAGCTCCGCGCGGAGCTGCTCGACGGTCTCGGCGTGGCCACCCATCACGCCCGCTGAGCCCGCCACCACCGGATCGACCCACCCCGCCCGCCGGCCGCCGTCGGGCAGCGAGAGGAAACAACCATGCGTCACCGTAGGTACACCGCCCTGGCGTCCGGCCTCGTCCTGGTCTCGGCGATGGCGACGACCGGCTGCGTGGCGGGCGAGGGTTCGGCCGCCGCGGACGGCGCGGGGGACTGGAGCACCGGCACCCTCAACATCGACTTCGCCACCTACAACCCCCTCAGCCTCGTCGTCCGCGACCAGGGCTGGCTGGAGGAGGAGCTCGACGGCGTCGAGGTGACCTGGGTGCAGTCCGACGGCTCCAACACGGCGAACGAGAACCTGCGCGCCGCAGCGATCGACTTTGGCTCGACGGCGGGGTCCGCTGCGCTGCTGGCGCGGGCGAACGGGTCACCGATCCGGACCGTCGACGTCTACAGCCAGCCCGAGTGGTCGGCGATCGTGGTGGCGGGCGACTCGGAGATCACGGACGTGGCGGACCTGGCGGGTGCGTCGGTCGCGGCGACCAAGGGCACCGACCCGTACTTCTTCCTGCTCCAGACGCTCGACGAGGCGGGGATCGCCCTGGACGACGTCGAGGTGCAGAACCTGCAGCACGCCGACGGCCGCGCCGCGCTCGACAACGGCTCGGTCGACGCCTGGGCGGGGCTCGACCCGATCATGGCCGCGGCCGAGGCGGAGTCCGGAGACACGCTGATCTACCGGAACATCGACTTCAACACCTACGGGTTCCTCAACGCCCGCGAGGAGTTCGTGGACGAGCACCCGGACGTGACGCAGGCCGTGGTGGACGCCTACGAGCGGGCGCGGGCCTGGGCGCTGGAGCACCCCGAGGAGCTGTCCGCGCTCCTCGCCGAGGTCGCCTCGATCGACCCCGAGGTCGCGTCCACCGTGATCGAGGAGCGCACGGTGCTGGACCTCGACCCCGTGCCCGGCGACGCGCAGCGCGACGTGCTGGAGGTCGTGGGGCCCATCTTCGTGGAGTCGGGCGACGTGACCGCGCAGGAGGACGTCGACACCGCGCTGGACGAGCTGTTCGCGCCGGAGTTCGCGCAGGAGGCGGTGGCCTCGGATGAGTGACGGCCCCGGGCACCGCGGCCTCGGCGGCCTCGGGCGCGCCGGCCGGGTGGCGGTCGGCCTCCTGGTGCCGGTCGCCCTCCTCGGGCTGTGGTGGGGCACGACGGCGGCCGGGCTCGTCCCGGCCTACCAGCTCCCCGGGCCGGTGGCCGTGTGGGACGCCGCCGTCGACCTCGTCGAGCGTGGCCAGCTCGGGCACCACGTGGCCATCTCGACGCAGCGCGTCCTGATCGGGTTCGCGCTGGGCGCCGCCGCCGGTCTCGCCGTCGGCGCCCTGGTGGGCCTGTCCCGGCTCGGCGACCTCCTGCTCGCGCCGACGCTCGGCGCGATCCGCGCCGTGCCGTCGCTCGCCTGGGTGCCGCTGCTGATCCTGTGGCTCCGGATCGGCGAGGAGTCGAAGATCACCCTCATCGCGATCGGCGCGTTCTTCCCCGTGTACACGACCGTCGCCGCGGCTCTGCGGCACGTGGACCCGCACCTCGTGGAGGCGGGCCGGGCGTTCGGGCTGCGCGGCCTGCGGCTCCTGTCCGTGGTCCAGCTCCCCGCCGTCGTGCCGTCGCTGGTGGCGGGGCTGCGGCTGGCGCTCGCCCAGTCGTGGCTGTTCCTCGTGGCGGCCGAGCTCATCGCGTCGTCGATGGGGCTGGGGTTCCTGCTCAACGACTCCCAGCAGAACGGGCGGGTGGACCGCATCCTGCTCGCGATCGTGCTGCTCGCGGTGCTGGGCAAGCTGACGGACGCGCTGATCGGCCTCGGTGAACGGCGGCTCCTGCGGAAGTGGGCATGATGGCGGGCGGCACGCCGGGCGCGGGGGCACGGGCCCGGGAGAACTCAGGACGGAAGGCAGGACGACGATGACCGAGCACACCTTCGGGTTCCGTACGCGGGCCCTGCACGCCGGGGGCATCCCCGACGCGGCGACCGGGGCACGGGCGGTGCCGATCTACCAGACCACGTCGTTCGTGTTCCAGGACACCGACGACGCCGCGAACCTCTTCGCGCTGCAGAAGTACGGCAACATCTACTCACGCATCGGCAACCCGACGGTCGCGGCCCTGGAGGAGCGGATCGCGTCCCTGGAGGGCGGCATCGGCGCCGTCGCGACGGCGTCCGGCATGTCGGCGGAGTTCATCACCTTCGCCGCGCTCGTCGGGGCGGGCGACCACGTGGTCGCCTCGGCCCAGCTCTACGGCGGCACGGTGACGCAGCTCGACGTGACGCTGCGGCGGTTCGGCGTGGAGACCACGTTCGTGCCCGGCACCGACCCCGCCGACTACGCCGCGGCGATCACGCCCGAGACCAAGGTGCTCTACACCGAGGTCGTGGCCAACCCGTCGGGCGAGGTGGCCGACCTGGAGGGGCTGGCGGAGGTGGCCCACGCCGCCGGCATCCCGCTGGTGGTGGACGCGACGCTCGCGACGCCCTATCTGGTGCGGCCCATCGAGCACGGCGCGGACATCGTGCTCCACTCCGTGACCAAGTTCCTGGGCGGGCACGGCACCACGCTGGGCGGCGTCGTGGTCGAGTCCGGCCGGTTCGACTGGGGCAACGGCAAGTTCCCGCAGATGACCGAACCTGTCCCGTCCTACGGCGACGTGCGCTGGTGGGGCAACTTCGGCGAGTACGGGTTCCTCACCAAGCTGCGCTCCGAACAGCTCCGCGACATCGGCCCGGCGCTCTCCCCGCAGTCCGCGTTCCAGCTCCTGCAGGGCATCGAGACCCTGCCGCACCGCCTCGACGCGCACCTGGCGAACGCCCGCGCCGTGGCCGAGTGGCTCGACACCGACCCGCGCGTCTCCTACGTGCTCTGGGCGGGCCTGCCCTCGCACCCGCACCACGAGCGGGCGCAGAAGTACCTGCCGCTCGGGCCGGGTTCGGTCTTCGCGTTCGGCCTGCAGGTTCCTCCGGCAGGCGCCGGGCCCGACGCCGAGAGCCTGGCCCTCGCCACGGACGCGCCGGTCGGCGCCGCGGTGCCCGTGGACGAGCACCTGCCCGTCCCGGACGGCCGCGAGGCCGGGCGGCTGTTCATCGAGTCGCTGCAGCTCGCGTCGCACCTCGCGAACGTCGGCGACGCGCGGACCCTGGTGATCCACCCCGCCTCGACCACCCACCAGCAGCTCTCCGCGGAACAGCTCGAGGCGGCCGGCGTTCCCGAGGACCTCATCCGCATCTCCGTGGGCCTGGAGGACGTCGAGGACATCCTGTGGGACCTCGACCAGGCGCTCACCAAGGCGACGGGAGTGAACCGATGAGCGAGGCCACCCGGACCTGGCAGGGCCCCAGCGCGCCCGAGCGCCTGCGGATCCTGCGCTCCACGAGGTCGATCGCGATCGTCGGTGCCTCGGCCAACCCGGCGCGCGCGAGCTACTTCGTGGCGACCTACCTGCTGTCCTCCTCCCCGTACGAGGTGTACTTCGTGAACCCGCGGGCCACCGAGATCCTGGGGCACCCCGTGTACCCGAGCCTGGCCGACCTGCCCGTCGTGCCCGACCTCGTGGACGTCTTCCGGCGGCACGAGGACCTGCCCACCGTGCTCGACGAGACGCTGGCCGTCGGGGCGAAGACCCTCTGGCTGCAGCTCGCCTCCTGGCACGAGGACGTGGCACGCACGGCCGAAACCGCGGGGCTGAACGTCGTGATGGACCGGTGCGTCAAGATCGAGCACGCGCGGTTCCACGGCGGGCTGCACCTGGCCGGGTTCGACACGGGCGTCATCAGCTCGCGCCGGGCGGACCGGTAGGGCGGCTCGCGGCCCGGGCCGGGCGGCATAGAGTCGTTCCTCGATGAGCACACGCGTCGAACCGGTCAGTGCCGCGCTCCTCGTCGAGCGGATCGTCGATCTCGTCCTCGCCCGGCCCGGCGCACCGGTGCGGCTGCTCGTCGACGGACACCCGTCGACCCACCCCGAGCGGCTGGCCGACGCGCTCGTCGCGCCGCTGGAGACGGCCGGCCGGCCCGTCGCCCGCGTCCGGGTCCGCGACTTCCTGCGCCCCCGGTCCCTGCGGCTCGAACGGGGCCGCGACGACCCGGACAGCCTGCTCGACGGATGGATCGACGTCGAGACCCTGAACCGAGAGGTGCTGCGGCGCGTCGTCGAGCACGGTGAGTACCTGCCCAGCCTGCGGGACCCGGAGACCGACCGGGTCACGCGCGCTGGTTACGTCCCCACCGTCCCGGGAACCGTGGTCGTGCTCGACGGCACGCTCGCGGTCGGCCGCGGGCTCGACACCGACGTCGCCGTGCACCTCGCGCTCAAGCCGGGCACGCTCCGCCGCCGTACCGCGGACGGGGACGCCTGGGAGCTGCCCGCGTACGAGCGGCACGCCGCGCAGGCGGAGCACGAGGCGGATCTCGTGGTCCGGGTCGACCACCCGGACCACCCCGCCCTCGTGCACCGCTGACCGACGGGCCGAGGAGCGGCGAACGTCAGTGCACCAGGCAGAACGGGTGGCCCGCCGGGTCGGCGAACACCCGGAACCCGCTGCTCCCGCCGGGCAGGCGCGTGGCGCCCGCAGCCAGGACAGCGGCCTCCCCGGCGTCGAGGTCCGGCACCTCCACGTCGAGGTGGAGCTGCTGCGGGTAGGCCGGGTCCGGCCACCGGGGCGCGTTGTAGCCCTCCACGGTCTGGAACAGCAGGGGCCGGTCGCCGCCCAGCATGGCCACGCCGTCGGCGTCGTAGGTGACCGGCTCGCCCATGACCTGCGACCAGAACGCGGCGAGAGCCGAGGCGTCCGGGCAGTCGAACGTGGCGCCCATGACGGTGACGCCGTCGACCCCCTCCTTGGCGCAGATGTCGAACGGGTGCCCGGCCGGGTCCGCCAGCGTGATCCACTGCTCGTTCTCCCGCAGCACGGTCGCGCCCAGCTCCACCGCGCGGGCGCTCGCGCCCGCCATGTCGGAGGCGTAGAGGTCGAGGTGGGCCTGCTGCGGGTGCTCCTGGCCGGGCCACTGCGGCGGCACCAGGCCGGGGGCGAGCTGGAACGCGATGCCCCACCGGTCGGGCGTCACGACGGTGATCCAGTCGTCGGACTCCGAGGACACGGTGCCGCTCGTCAGTGCCTTCCAGAAGTCCGCCTCGACGCCCAGGTTCGGGACGTCCAGGACCACGGAGTCCAGGGTTCCCACGCCGCCGGCGGGCTCGGCGGACGGTGAATCGCTCATGGTGCTGTCCTCTCGGGATGGTCGCGCGAAATTCTCTGCGTACCCCCACCATGCACCGAGCCACTGACACTCCCCACCGGTGCCGCCGTGTGGCGTGGGCGACCGCCTGAATTGTCCACAGGGGTTGTCCACAGACCTGTGAATACCCTGCTCACGACCGGCGCGTCCGGCCCCGAGGTCCAGCCGGCCGGCTAACGCGTCTTCCGCCGGCCCTCGGCGCCGAGGTCCGTCGTCGCCCCGGACCACTGCCGGCGACCCGGGCGCGGCAGCCACCCGGACCGCCCGCCTGCCCCGGCGTCCACGTCGGAGGACGGCGCAGCGCCGGGCGCCGCGTCGTCAGCGACGGCACCGTCGCCGTCCCCCGCGTCGATCTCCGCGAGCAGGTCCCGCACGCGGGCCGTGATGTCGTCGACGATCCGTTCGACCTCCTCGATCGGCCGGCCCGCGGGGTCGTCGAGGGGCCAGTCGAGGTAGCGACGACCGGGGTACACGGGGCAGGTGTCCCCGCAGCCCATCGTCACGATGACGCCGGACGCGCGCACGACGTCGTCCGTCAGCACCCGCGGGAACTCGATGAGGCCGTCCAGCCCGCGTCGGGCCAGCACGGTCTCCGTCGTGCGGTCGGGCTCGGCGGCGGGCCGGCTGCCCGCGGTACGGACGCGGACCCGGTCGCCCGCGAGGCGGCGCGTCACGGCCGCCGCGATCTGGGAGCGCCCCGTGTTGTGCACGCAGACGAACAGGACGTCGCGCGCCGAGCCGTGCGTCACCTCGGTCATCGCGGCGAGCCGGTCCGCCGCGAGCCACGCGGTCAGCGCGGGGAGCTGCGCGGGCGACCCGATCCTGCCGTCCAGGGTCGCGTAGCACTCACGGACCAGCCGTTCGACGGTGCCCGCACCGGCGGTCGCGGTGAACCCCGCGGAGAGCGTCTCGGTCACGCGGGCGAGCAGGGCCTCGTGGTCGCGCACGTCGAGCGCGGGCTCGCCCGGGTGCCGGGGCGTCGCGAGCGCTGCCGCACCGTACCGGGCGATCCCGCGGGACGACACGCGGTACAGCGGGCCGGACGCCGCGGCCGCCGAGCCCCCGACGGCCGCCGAGCCCACGACGGCCACCAGGCCCACGGCGGCGAGCGCCTCGAGGTGTCGTCCCAGGTCCGCGACGGCGTCGGCGCTACCGGGGTGCGGTGCCAGGTCGGCCGCGGAGCAGCGGCCGGCGGGGTGCGTGAGCATGCGGCCCACCAGGCGTAACCGTTCGGGGTTCGCCATGGTCAGGTCCTGCGCGATCCGCAGCTCGTCCGGGGTCATGGTTCTCCTTGGCCGACGGCGGCGTGGCCGAGCGCCAGGAGTTGAGGCTACCGCGTCGCCGTGCCCGGCGGCGCGCAGGGGGTCGTCACGCCGTCGGCGTCCCGGACCGGGGCGGGCGCACCGTCGGCACGTCGCCGACGATCGGCACGGGCCGCCGGTGGAACGGGAACCCGTAGCGCGTGACCAGGCCCGCGAGCGTCGTGACCCGGTTGCGGGGGCCCACCAGCGACATGATGTGCACGAACAGCCAGACCAGCCAGGCGATGCCCTTGGTGAGCCGGATCTGCCGCTTGCCGGGCAGGTTGATCTCCGCGATGGCGGCCCGGCGGCCGATCACCGCCATCGTGCCCTTGTCGACGTAGCGCAGGTTCTCCAGGGGGCGGCCCTCCACCAGGGCCCGGATGTTGCGGCCGACGAGTGCGCCGCCCTGGATGGCGGGCTGCGCGAGCTGCGGCAGGTCGGCGGGCGAGACGGCGATGTCACCGGCGGCGAAGACGCCGGGCAGCCCCTCGACCTGGAGGTCGTCGCCCACGGTGATGCGGCCGCCCTCGTCCTGCGGCAGGCCCCAGCCGGCGACCTCGTCGTGCGGGCGTACACCGGCGGACCAGACGGTGAGGTCGGCGTGGATGCGGGTCCCGTCGGTGAGCACCACGGCGTCGCGTTCCACGGCGGCGACACCGGCTCCCAGGTGCAGCGACACCCCGCGGTGCCGCAGCTCCCGGGCCGCGTAGGACCGCAGTGCGGGCGCGAACGACTTGAGGATCTCGCCGCCGCGCTGCACCACCTTGACCTCGAAGGCGTCGCCGTGGATCTCCGGGTAGGCCGGTGCGAGCCCGGCGGTGCGCAGCTCGGCGAGCGCGCCCGCGACCTCGACGCCCGTGGCGCCGCCGCCCACGACGACGACGCGAAGGCCGTCGTCGATCCGCTTGGACTTCGCCGCCTTCTCCAGGCGGATGAAGAGGTTGTCGCGGATCCGCATCGCCTGGGACCGCGAGTACATGGGGAACGCGAACTCCTTGGCGCCGGGCGTGCCGAAGAAGTTGGTGGTCACGCCCGCGGTCACCACGAGGTAGTCGTAGCTGATCCAGTGGTCGTTGAGCAGGCGGATCTTCCTGGCCTGGTGGTCCGCCTCCACCAGGTGCTCGTGCACCACGTGCACGTTCTTCTGCTTCAGCCGCAGGCCGCGCAGGAAGTAGGTGACGTCGCCCGGGTTCAGGCCGCCCGTGGCCACCTGGTAGAGCAGCGGCTGGAACGTGTTGTAGACCCGGCGGTCGACCAGGGTGATCCGGACCGGCGCGTCCCGCAGAGCCTTCACGACGGCCATGCCGGCGAACCCGCCGCCGACCACGACCACGTGCGGCAACGGCTCCGGGTGGCCGGCCAGTGGGGTCTCCAGGCCGTAGTCCGGGTCCTCGTCGGGAGCGGGGGTGAGGGCGGGATCGGTCACAGGCACGAGTCTCTCACCGGAGCCGAACCACTCACATCCGCTGCGGGGCCGACGCCGCTGTCGGGTTACCGTGGTCGGTCGTGAGCACTACTGAGGAGACGAGCGGCAGCGCCGAGACCGACCGGCAGCTCGCGCACGGGCTGCGCACGCGCCACCTGACCATGATGGGCCTGGGGTCCGCCATCGGCGCGGGCCTGTTCCTGGGCTCCGGCCTGGGCGTGGCCGCGGCAGGTCCGGCGGTGCTGCTCAGCTACGCGATCGCCGGCGCGATCGTGGTGCTCGTCATGCGGATGCTGGCGGAGATGGCCTCCGCGCTCCCGTCGAGCGGGTCCTTCTCCGTCTACGCCGAGGCCGCGCTGGGCCGCTGGGCCGGGTTCCTGCTGGGCTGGCTGTACTGGTTCACCATCGTCATGGTGCTCGGCGTCGAGGTGACCGGTGTGGCCGGGATCGTGCACGGCTGGTGGCCCGCGGTGCCGCAGTGGGTGGTCGCGGCGGCCGTGGTCGCGGTGTTCGGTGCCGTCAACCTGATCGGCGTGCGGCAGTTCGGCGAGGCCGAGTTCTGGTTCGCGACCGTCAAGGTGGCGGCGATCGTCGGCTTCCTGGTGCTCGGCGTGCTCATCGTCACGGGCGTGGTGCCCGTGACCGGCAGCGTCCTGGGTCACTGGGCCGAGCACGGCGGCTTCGCCCCCGCCGGCCTCGCGGGCATCGCGGCCGGCCTGCTCACCGTGGTCTTCGCGTTCGGCGGCATCGAGATCGTCACCATCGCGGCCGCGGAGGCTCGCGACCCGCGGGCAGCGGTCGCCAGCGCGACCCGCACCATCCTGTGGCGCATCCTGTTCTTCTACGTGGGCTCGGTCGCGATCATGGTCGCCCTCATCCCGTGGACCGACGCCGCCCGCCTGGAGTCGCCGTTCGTCTCCGTGCTGGAGATGGCCGGGTTCGACGGCGCGGCGCGGCTCATGGAGGTCGTCGTGGTGCTCGCACTGCTGAGCGCCTTCAACGCCAACGTCTACGCGACCTCCCGGATGCTGTTCTCGCTCGGCGGCCGCGGTGACGCGCCGGCGCTCGCGACCCGGGTCTCCCGCCGCGACGTGCCGTGGGTGGCGGTGCTGGTCTCGGTGTTCTTCGGCGTCGTCGCCGTGCTGCTGAACTACCTGCTGCCCGAGTCGCTGCTCGGCGTGCTGCTCAACGCCGTCGGCTCCGCGCTGCTCGTGGTGTGGCTGCTGGTGGTCGTGGCGCAGCTCCGGCTGCGGCCGCGGCTGGAGGCCGCGGCGGCGGAGCGGGGCGAGACGCTGCGCCTGCGCGCATGGGGCTACCCGTGGCTCTCCTGGGCCACGCTGGCGGCGCTCGTGGCGGTGGTCGCCCTCATGCTGTCCGACGACGCCGCCCGCCCGCAGATCGCCGCGACCACCGGCCTGGTCGCCGTGATCCTGGTGGTCTACGTGATCGCCCGGGCCGTGCGCCGTTCCCGGCCCGACTCCGCGGAGCCGGCCCGGCGGTAGGCGTTCAGCAGACCGTCACCGGGGGTCCATCCGCCGGACGAGCGGCCGCCAGCGCGGCCCCCGATCGTCGTCGGCATGAGTGAGAACACCGTCGGCGGCACGCCGACCGAGACCACCCCGGCCGGCGACGCCACCGGCGTCGACCGCCGTACGTTCCTGTCCCTGAGCAGCCTCGGCGCCGCGGGCGTCGCGACCGCGGCGGCCACTGCCGCCGCCGCACCGGCCGACGCCGCCGAGCTCGCCCGGCACCCGCAGCGCGGACTGCGGTTCGGGCGGGACGGGAAGTTCAAGGTCGTCCAGTTCAACGACACGCAGGACGACGAGAAGATCGACCGCCGCACGCTGGAGCTGATGCGGGCGGTGCTCGACGACGAGCGCCCCGACCTCGTCGTCCTCAACGGTGACAACATCACCGGCGGCTGCGACACCCCGCTGGAGATGCGCCAGGCGATGAACAACGTGGTGCAGCCGATGGAGGAGCGGGCGATCCCGTGGGCCGTCACCTTCGGCAACCACGACGAGGACTCCACGCCGGACAGCGGCGTGGACGAGGCGGACATGCTCGCCTTCTACCGGTCCTACCGCCACAACGTGAACGGCCCGACGGCGCCCGGCGTCACCGGCCAGGGCAACTCGAACGTGCTGATCGAGGGCACCGGCGGCCGCCCGGCGTTCAACCTGTGGCTGCTCGACTCCGGGCGGTACGCCCCCGACACCCTCGCGGGCCAGGACTTCGACGGCTACCCCCACTGGGACTGGCTGCGCATGGACCAGGTGAAGTGGTACTACGACACGTCGGTCCAGCTCGAGCGCCGGTACGGACGCGTGATCCCGTCGCTCATGTTCATCCACATCCCGCTGTGGGAGTACCGGTTCATGTGGTTCGGCTCCGTGGACGGGCGTACCGACGCTGACCACGAGCGCGGCCGGGTCCGCCACCGCATCGAGGGGGAGCGGAACGAGGACGAGTGCCCCGGTCCGTTCAACTCCGGCATGTTCTCGGCGATCCAGCACCGCGGCGACGTCCGCGGCGTGTTCTGCGGGCACGACCACGTGAACACCTACTCGGGCGACTACTACGGCGTGCTGCTCGGGTACGCGGGCAACACCGGGTTCGGCACGTACGGCCTCGGCGGCGCCGAGCGCAACCGCCTGCGCGGCGCCCGGGTCTACGACCTCGACGAGTCGGTCGACGGCGTGCTGGCCGGTACACGCATGCGCTTCGCGTCGGAGTTCGGCATCGACCTCACCGCGAACGACCAGTGGATGGAGCCCCTGCCGCTGCCTCGGGGCAAGTAGTCCCGGCCGTTCTCCCGGCCGCCCGCGGGGGCGGCCGGGAGACACGTCCGGAATGAGAAAATGGGCGCATGGCTGAGCTCCTCGCGGTGTGCCGCGTCCACGTCCTGCACCCCGACGCCGGCCCCGTCGGAGTCACGGCCATCGACAAGCGTCCCGTCGAGGGCCGCGTGAAGGTGCGGCCCCTCGGTCTGTACGCGGACCTCCAGGCGGACCGCGCCAACCACGGCGGTCTCGACCAGGCGGTCTACGCCTACGCCCAGGAGGACGCCGACCACTGGTCCGCCGAGCTGGGCCGCGAGGTGACACCCGGCCTGTTCGGCGAGAACCTGCGCACCAGCGGCCTGGACGTGAACCGTGCGGTGATCGGCGAACGGTGGCAGGTCGGGTCGGCGCTGCTGGAGGTCACCCAGCCCCGCGTGCCCTGCCAGACCTTCGGACGCCGGCTCGGCGAGCAGCGCTGGGTGCGCCGGTTCGCGCAGGCCAACCGCACCGGGGCGTACCTCCGCGTGATCGAGAACGGTGATCTCGGCGCCGGCGACACCGTCGACGTCGTGCAGCGCCCCGTGCACGGCGTGACGATCTCCGACTGGTTCGCCGCCCGCTACGGCGTGCCGGTCGCGGGCGCCCCGGGGGCGGACGAGAAGGGCGCGCCCGACCCCGACACGCTGGAGCGGCTCGCGCAGCGGCTCCTGAACGCGCAGGCGGCGGGCGACGTCCGGCTCAGCGTCGACATGCTGCGCCGCGCCGAGCAGGCTGCGGGCGGGGCCGTCGTCGACTGACGGGCGTCACGCCCTGCCGTCCGTCACCCGCCCGGGGAGGTGTTCGCGCGGTCAGGCCCGGCGTTCGTACCGGGCCCGGGCGGCCTCGTGCGCCTCGCGCAGGAGCCGGAGCACCGTGTCCGTCGTGCTCGGTCCGGGATTGACCACGGCGACCCAGCCGGCCGACCCGTAGACGGGGTGGGGCAGCAGCACGTCGGCGGTGTCGGGCGGCGCGGCACCGGGCTCCGTGAGCTCGTGCAGCGCGGTGCGTCCCACGTGGATGTTGACGCGCAGGCGCCCCGCCGGGTCGAGGTCGGAGGCCGTGTCGTCCGGGTAGTCCTTGGTGACGATGGTGGCGTAGGGCTGGACGTTCCGGGGCATCCGGCCGTCGGGTGCGTAGTAGAAGAAGGTGTCGCCCCAGGCCAGCTCGGGCACGTCGGGGTCGCCGGCGGTCGGGGCCACGACGAGCGCGCCGTCGAGGGCACGCACCGTCTCGAGGATCCGTCGGGTGGTCGGGTCGGTACTCTGCGAGTGGTCCATGCTTCAAGCATCACCTTCAAGTGCTTCTGTGGGGTTGGGTCCGTGACACCTCGAACCAGGGCCGGTGGCCGGCTGCGCACCGCCGACGTCGCCCGCGAGTCCGGCTACTCGCCGCAGCAGGTCCGGGACCTGGAACGTCTGGGCGTCATCCCGCCCGCGGTCCGCGAGGCCAACGGGTACCGCGCCTACACCGGCAGGCACGTCCGGGCACTGCGTGCGTACCGGGGCCTGGCGAGCGCGGCGGGCCCGGTCGAGGCGCGGCGCCTGCTCGCGGAGGTGGCGGACCTCGCCGGTGCCGCCGCCGCGGTCGGCGCCGTCCACGTCCGCCTGGCGCAGGAGCGGGACGAGGTGCTCCGTGCGCGGGCGGCGCTCGACGCCATCGAGGGCGAGCTGCCCGCGCACGGCGAGGTCGACGACGCCGACGTCATGACCATCACCCAGCTCGCCGCGGCCCTCGGCGTGCGCACGTCCACGCTCCGGTTCTGGGAGCAGGAGGGCCTCGCCGTCCCGCAGCGGGTGACGAGCCTCCGCGCCCGCCAGTACGGCCCCGCCGCCGTCCGCGAGGCGCGCGTCGTGGCCGCGCTGCGCGCCGGTGGCTACGGCATCCCGGCGGTGCGGGACGTCGTCGCGTCGCTGCGGGGGCACGCCGGCATCGCCGAGACCAGGCAGATCCTGGACCACCGCCTGGACCGGATCGCCACCCGCACGATCGCCCTGCTCCGCGCGGGCGCCGACATCGCGGCGGTCATCGAGGCAGGCTGACGGCGCACCCCCGGACACCCGGCGAACCCACCGGGTCAGCGGCCCGGGCGGGCCTCAGTCGTCGCTGAGCAGCTTGCCCTGCCGCACCAGGTCCTGCAGGGTGCGCTGCACCTGCTCGACGTCCGGCACGTCGTCCAGCACCATGCCCGGCTGGTCGGTGCCGTCCGAGATCACGAGCGTGCCGCAGCCGAAGAACCGGTCGCTGAGCTGCTTCTCGAACGTGACGTTGTTGATCCGGTAGAGCGGGATGTCACGGCCCGTCTGCGTCAGGATGCCGGTGCGCAGCGCGACGCGCTGGTTGGTGATGATGTACCGGGTGGTACGCCAGCGCAGGAACGGCCCTGCGGCCGCGACCAGGCCGAGGAGCACGAGCACGGCGGTCGCGAACCACAGCACGATCGGGTCCACCGGCAGGGGCAGCACCCACAGGGCCACCAGGACGACGACCAGCACCAGCAGCAGCAGGACCGGCTTGACGATCTTCTTGGGGTGGGTGCGGAGCTGCATCACGATGGTCTCGCCGTCGGCGAGGTGCTCTTCCCTCATTCCGCGAATACTGCCCTACTGCGCGAACCGGATCTACTGTGCGGCCAGGTTCCATCCCTCGATGGTGCGGAGGTCGTGCCCGTACCCGAGGAGGCACACGGCGGCCGTGCCGAGCTCGAACCGGGCGCCCAGCCGCGGGTCCACCCCGAGCCAGACGGTGGCGAGCACCCGCAGCAGATGGCCGTGCGCGACGAGCAGCACGTCGCCCCCGGCCCCGAGCGTCTCCTCCGCGCGGGCGACCACCCGGGCGGCCCGGGCGGCGACCTGCTCCAGCGTCTCGCCCGGCCGTCCGCCTCCGTGCTCGGGCGAGGGCGGCAGCACGCGCACGCCGTCCTCGAAGATCTGGAACTCGCGGCCCAGCTCCTCGGACACGTCGCGGGAGGTGCGGCCGTCCACGGGCCCGTAGTCCCACTCGGCGAGGTCCTCGTCGACGACGGCGCCCGGGTGCCCGGCGAGCTCCGCCGTCCGCCGGGCGCGGGTCAGCGGCGAGGTGCGGACGGTGGCGAACTCGTAGCGGGCCAGCGTGGTCCCCGCCGACCGTGCCTGCTCCTCGCCGGCCTCGGTGAGCGGGATGTCGGTGCGTCCGGTGTGCTGCCCGCTCCGGCTCCACTCCGTCTCGCCGTGCCGGAGCAGCACGAGCTGGGGATCGCGCGGGGGAGTCAGGGGCTGGGGCTGGTTCGGTGGCTGGTTCGGCGGCTGGTGCGGCATGGGACGAGCATCCAGCGTCCGGCGGGCGCGCGCACCCCTGCACGCCGTCCCACCTGCGGATACCTGAGGCAAATTACTGGTTTGCCCTTTTCTGTGAGGTGGTCGCACGACATCCTGGGGTCATGCCTGAGTTCGACGACGGTCAGACCGCGACCGCACTGCCCAGCACCGCCGCACGCAGCACCGGGACCGGGACACCGGGCGCCACCGACGTCGTCGTCGAGACCGACGTGCTGGTCGTGGGTTCCGGCCCGGCGGGCGCGTCGGCGGCCCTGTTCCTGTCCAGCCTCGGGGTCGGCACCATCATGATCACCAAGTACCGCTGGACGGCGAACACGCCCCGTGCGCACATCACCAACCAGCGCACCATGGAGATCTTCCGCGACCTGGGCATCGAGGACCAGGTGCTCGCGGACGCCACGCCGCACGAGCTGGTCGGCGACACCGTGTTCTGCACGACGATCGCGGGCGAGGAGATCGGCCGCATCCTCACCTGGGAGACGCACCCGGCCCGCGAGGCGGACGCACGCCTCGCGTCGCCGTCGCTCACCGTGGACATCCCGCAGACCTATCTCGAGCCGATCCTGGTGAAGAACGCCGCCCAGCGGGGTGCGCAGACGCGGTTCTCCACGGAGTACCTGGGCCACACGCAGGACGACGACGGCGTCAGCACCCGCGTGCTCGACCGTCTCACCGGCACCGAGTACACGATCCGCTCGAAGTACCTGATCGGCGGCGACGGCGCCCGTTCCCAGGTGGCCGCGGACATCGACCTGCCCATGGAGGGCGCGATGGACATCGCCGGCTCCATGAACATCACCTTCAAGGCCGACCTGACGCACCTCGTCGGCCACCGCCCGTCGGTCCTGTACTGGGTGCTCCAGCCGGGCTCCGACGTCGGCGGCATCGGCGCGGGTCTGGTCCGCATGGTGCGGCCGTGGAACGAGTGGCTCATCGTGTGGGGCTACGACATCGCGGGCGACCCGCCGCAGCTCGACGACGCGGCGGCCACCGAGATCGTGCGTCAGCTCGTGGGCGTGGAGGACCTCGACGTCGAGATCACCGGCTACTCGCTGTGGGGCAACAACCAGATGTACGCCACCCACCTCCAGAAGGGCCGGGTCTTCTGCGCGGGCGACGCCGTGCACCGGCACCCGCCGAGCAACGGGCTGGGCTCCAACACGTCGGTCCAGGACTCCTACAACCTGGCGTGGAAGATCGCCGCGGTGCTGAACGGCCACGCCGCGCCGTCGCTGCTGGACACGTACTCGACCGAGCGCGCCCCGGTCGCGGAGCAGATCGTGCTGCGCGCCAACAAGTCGGGCGGCGAGTTCCGGTTCATGGAGGTGCTCGGGGTCCTGGACGCGGAGACGCCGGAGGCCATGCAGGCCGCGATCGACGAGCGCAAGGCGAACACGCCGGCCGGTGCGGCCAAGCGCGCGGCGCTCGTGGAGGCCATGGACCTCAAGCACTACGAGTTCAACGCGCACGGCGTGGAGATGGGCCAGTTCTACGAGTCGGCCGCGATCGTCTCCGACGGTTCTCCCCAGCCTGTGGACGAGCGCGACCCCGAGCTCTACTACCAGCAGTCCACGGTGCCCGGCGCGCGGTTCCCGCACGTCTGGGTGGCCGACGTGGACGGGCACAAGCGCTCGACGCACGACCTGGTCCCGTACGGGCGGTTCACGCTCGTGACCGGCATCGCGGGCGAGGCCTGGGCCGACGCCGCGGCGAAGGTCGCCGCCGAGCTCGGCGTGCCACTGGCGGCGGTGGTCATCGGACCGGGGCGCGAGGTGATCGACACCTACTACGACTGGGCACGGATCCGCGGGGTCGAGGAGTCGGGCGCCGTCCTGGTCCGGCCCGACACGCACGTCGCGTGGCGGGCGCAGACCCTGGCCGAGGACCCAGCGGGCGCGCTGGGCGACGCCCTGCGCTCGGTCCTCGGCAGGGGGCGGCACGATGACTGAGCCGCACGCCGCAGGGGCCGCCGGGCACCCGGCCGAGCCCGTCGACGCCGAGCAGGCCGCCCGCGAGCAGGAGCTCGTCGACCGGGTCGCGGCGTCGTTCGCGGGCGCGGACGACGAGCGCCTGGCGACCGTCCTGCAGTCCCTGACCCGGCACCTGCACGCGTTCCTGCGCGAGGTGCGGCTCACCGAGGACGAGTGGAACCAGGGCATCGCGTTCCTCACCGCCGCCGGTCACATCACCGACGACAAGCGGCAGGAGTTCATCCTGCTGTCCGACGTGCTGGGTGCCTCCATGCAGACCATCGCCATCAACAACGCGGCCTACGAGAACGCGACGGAGGCCACCGTCTTCGGCCCGTTCTTCGTGGACGACGCCCCGCGCATCGAGAACGGCGGCGACATCGCCGGCGGCGCCACCGGCCAGCCCTGCTGGGTCGAGGGCACCGTCACCGACACCGCGGGCAAGCCGGTCCCGGGCGCGCGCATCGAGGTGTGGGAGGCGGACGAGGACGGGTTCTACGACGTCCAGTACGGCGACGACCGCACCGCGGGCCGCGCCCACCTCTTCACGGACGACGACGGCGGCTACCGCTTCTGGGGTGTCACGCCCACGCCGTACCCGATCCCGCACGACGGTCCGGTGGGTGCGCTGCTGGCGGCGTCCGGCCGCTCCCCGATGCGCGCCGCGCACCTGCACTTCATGGTGACGGCGCCCGGGCTGCGCACGCTGGTGACCCACATCTTCGTGCGCGGCGACGAGCTGCTCGCCTCGGACTCGGTGTTCGGCGTCAAGGACTCGCTCGTCATGGACTTCGACGAGCAGCCCGCCGGCACGCCGACACCGGACGGCCGCGCGGTCGACGGCACCTGGGCACGCACGCGCTTCGACGTCGTGCTCGCTCCGGGCGGCTGACCGGGGCCGGCGTGCACGGGGCGGTGAGCCGGGCCCGCCCGCCGCGTGCTGACGCGGTGGTGAGGTCGATGTCACAGCCACTTCGGTCGACGGCGAGACGCGGTACCGCCGAAAATGGTAGACCCGCACATCAGCGGTGAACCACGTGCAGCGCTACGCCTGGCTGCACCGGAGGAGGACCATGACGGACGCCGACGACGCTCAGTACCACTCCATCGCCAACCCGCGCCGGACCACGCTCCTGCACCGGAGCGTCCTCGACGCGTTCTCGCCGCAACGCGAGGAACGCGATGCTTCTGAGGAGACGTCCGCGGGCTGACCGCGTGACGCCCTTCCCCGCTTCGCCGAGACCGGACGCCTGCGTCCCCGGTCACCTGCTCCGTGCAGCTGACCCGGGACGTGGGCGTCCTGTCGTTCTCGGATCGTCCGCCAGGCGAGACGGTCCCAAAGTTCACCCCCTCGGTCCCGTGCGCCGGCCGGCCCCGGTGAACGGGCTGGTACGACCCCACAACGCGGGGTTCCCGGGTGTGACAGGCATCACTCGTGTTACATGGCTGAAACATTTCCGCTAGGCTGTATGCGGCTTCATCTTCCACAATTCGGTACGGCAGTGTGCCGGAGCACGACCAGTCACGTGCGGCGAAAACTGAGCGGGGAATCCAGGGATGATCAACGAATCGATTCGACACTTCACGGACGGACGCGTACCCGACGCGGGGATCGCGCACCTCTTCAGCGTCGAGAACCGATTCCAGGCGCGCCTCGACGTCGAGGCCGCGCTCGCTCTGGCCGAGGCGGAGGCCGGCCTGATCCCGGAGCCGGCGGGGGAGGCGATCGCGCAGCACGCCCAGATCGACAAGCTCGACCTCGATCGCGTCGCGGCCGAGACGGCGTCGGCCAGCCACCCCCTGATGCCGCTCATCGAGGAGTTCGCCCGGGTGGTCGGCCGGCAGCACGGCGGCTGGGTGCACTGGGGTGCCACCACGCAGAACATCACGCAGACCGCCGACGTCCTCGTCCTGCGTGACGCGCACCGCGCCATCAAGGACCTGCTCGCCAAGGTGCTGCGTGGCATGTCGAAGCAGGCGGAGGCGTCCGCGGCCGTGCCGATGGCGGGCCGCACGCACAGCCAGCACGCGGTGCCGGTCACG
This sequence comes from Promicromonospora sp. MS192, assembly GCF_049532985.1. Taxonomy (GTDB): domain Bacteria; phylum Actinomycetota; class Actinomycetes; order Actinomycetales; family Cellulomonadaceae; genus Promicromonospora. The sequence continues at coordinate 5,051,647 of NZ_CP186693.1, forward strand.
TTCGGCTTCAAGGTGGCCGTCTGGATCGACGAGCTCACCGCGCACACCGACCGCCTGGAGCGCCTGGAGGACAGGCTGTTCCGGGTGCTCATGGGCGGTGCGGTCGGCACGTTCGCGTCATTCGGCCCCGCCGGGCGCGAGGTCGAGCGCCGGGTCGCGAACCACCTCGGGCTGGGCACCATGCCCGTGCCGTCGCGGGCGATCAACGACGGCATCGTCGAGCTCGTGCTGACGCTCGCCCAGGTCGCGGGCACGGCCGGCAAGATCGGCAAGGACATCTACTCGATGATGCAGCCGGAGTTCGGCGAGGCGTTCGAGCCCATCCCCGAGGGCACCGTCGGCAGCTCGACCATGCCGCACAAGCGCAACCCGCAGCTCGCCCTCGACCTGCTGTCCATGAGTGCCCAGCTCCGCGCCCTTGCCGCGCCCGCACTGGAGTCCATGCAGCACGACCACGAGGCCAACGGCGGCATGACCGATCTCCTGGAGGAGACCGTCGCGCGCGCCACCGTCCTGGCCGGCGACATCCTGACCCGTCTCGACGTCATCCTCGACGGGCTGGAGCTCGACGAGCAGCGCATGCGTGCCAACCTCGCCCTGAGCGAGGGCCTGATCGGCTCGGAGTCGCTCATGATGGAGCTGGGGGAGCGCATCGGCCGGCAGAAGGCGCACGAGGTCGTGTACGAGGTGGCGCAGGAGTCCGCCGTCGGCGACGCTCCGTTCCTGGACCTGCTGGTGCGCAACGCGACGGTCAGCGCCTACTTCGACCGCGCCGAGATCAGCCGCCTGATCGACCCCCGCGCCTACCTCGGCGAGAGCGTCACGATCGCCCACGAGATGGCACAGCACGCCCGCGCCGTCGCCGACCGGCTGGAGTTCAGCGCCCGCACGGCCAAGCCCGTCCCGCTCTTCGTCCGCGAGACGGAGCCCGACACCACGACCTCCAGCCAGGACCGCGTGCTCGTAGGGCTCTAGACCGCTGAGTGCCGGGTATCTGCCCTCCTTGGTGGATCACGAGGGCGCATACCCGGCACTCGACGAGGCCGGGTAGGTCAGAACAGGGTCAGGGACTCCCAGGTGCGGCCCGTCGTGCCGACCGGGGTCGGGGCCGGTGCAGCCGGCGCCTCGGCCGGCTCCGCGGGAACGCTCCCGCCGCGCAGCTCGGCGTCGGGGATCATCCCGCCGTCCGGCACGAGCATCTCGCCGACGCCGCCCCGCCCGGCCGCCCACTCCTCGGCAGCGAAGCCGGCGAGCTGGTCGACCCGCTCGTTGTAAGGGTTGCCGACGTGGCCCCGCACCCAGTGGAACCGGACCGGTCCGGTGCGCTCCGAGACGGCCCGGTCGACGTCACGCACCAGCTCCACGTTGGGGACCGGGTCGCCGGACGGGGAGCGCCAGCCGTTGCGCTTCCATCCCTCGGACCACTCGGACACCGACCGGACGGCGTACTGCGAGCTCGACTCCACCAGGAGGGGCTCGTCGCCGGGGTGCGCCTCGATCGCGCGCAGCAGGGCCGAGAGCGCCGCGACCTGGTCGTTGCCCCGGGCAGCGCCGCCCGAGTCGAACTGACCGCCCGCGTGGTTGATCCATGCCCATCCGATCGCGCCGCCGGGCGCGGCCGACCCGTGCGTGCTGACGATGATCACGGCGTCCATTGTGCATCCTTCCGCCCGCAACCCGTGCGGGCGCCCAGGGCGTGGCGGCGCGGGTACCGGATGTCGGTGTCCCCGTCCGAGAGTTCGGGACGGCGAACCCGTCACCCCGGAGCCACGAAACCCATGGCCGCCGTTTCCTGGGCATGATGACGACGTGCCCCACGCCTCGCCCCAACCGCCCCGCCGCCCGTCCGGCAGCATGCCGACGCCCGCCGAGCGCGCGCAGGAGCAGCACCCCTCCCGGCCCCGCACCCGCGCGGACATCCGTCGGTGGCGCCGTCTGCTTGCCGACGAGCGGGCCGAGGCTGCCGTCTACCGGGACCTGGCCGGGCGCCGCACGGGTGAGGAGCGGGAGATCCTGCTTGCCCTCGCGCGGGCGGAGAAGCGGCACGAGTCGCACTGGCTCGACCTCCTGGGCCCGGACGTCGGCGCGCCGGTGCGGGGCGACCTGCGCACGCGTGCGCTCGGCTTCCTCGCCCGGCGGTTCGGCGGCGTGTTCGTGCTGGCGCTCGCCCAGCGGGCCGAGGCCCGCTCGTCCTATGCGCACGACGCCGACGCCACCGTGACGATGGCGGCCGACGAGCAGATCCACGAGGAGGTGGTGCGCGCCCTGGCCACCCGCGGTCGCAACCGGCTGTCCGGCACGTTCCGCGCGGCGGTGTTCGGCGCCAACGACGGCCTCGTGTCCAACCTCGCTCTCGTGCTCGGCATCGGCGCCTCCGGGGTGGCGACGAGCACCGTGCTGCTGTCGGGTCTGGCCGGTCTCCTGGCGGGTGCGCTCTCGATGGGCGCCGGCGAGTTCATCTCGGTGCGCTCGCAGCGCGAGCTGCTGGAGGCGTCGTCGCCGTCGCCCGACGCCGCGGCCGCGCTGCCGCACCTCGACGTCGACGCGAACGAGCTCGCGCTCGTGTACCGGGCGCGGGGCATGACCGTCGACGACGCGACCGCGCACGCCGACGCCGTGCTCGCCCGGCTCGCCGTCACGCCCGGCGACCACGGGAGCCCGCTGCTGCACCCGCAGGCGGCCGACGCCGAGCCCGTCGCCGACGGCGACGGCGACGGTGACGACCTGGAGACGCACGGCACGGCGTGGGGCGCGGCGTTCTCGTCCTTCTGCTTCTTCGCGTCGGGCGCGGTGATCCCGGTGCTGCCGTACCTGTTCGGTCTGGGCGGGCTCGCGGCGGTGGTGGTCTCCACGGCCCTCGTGGGGATCGCGCTGCTGGCGACGGGGGCGGTCGTCGGGCTGCTCTCGGGGACGTCGCCGCTCACGCGTGCCCTGCGCCAGATCGCCATCGGTCTCGGCGCGGCGGGTGTCACCTACGTGCTCGGGCTGATCTTCGGGGCCACCGTCGCCTGACTCTTGCTCGACCCGGACAAGTTCACCCATAGTGGTTCTGTGGGTGATCCGCATAGGGGTCGATCCCGTGAGATGCCCGAGATAACGCGCCTCTCCCGACATGTCGCAGTTCCTAAGCACAAAATTCTCGATCCGCAAACCGCAGGTATGCAGTTGCCGATATGCGTGACGCCGCGAAGATTTGATGCGTATACATATCTGCTGGCGGCCCGTCCGGGCCGGAGAGCGGGAGACCGATGTCGAGGGACGCGCTGACAGGCACGGGGGAGCACCTCCGTCGCCTCGTCGCGCGCGCCGCCGGGACGGTCGCACTCGGTGCCGCGGGCCTCGCGCTCGGCGTCACGCTCGCGGCACCGTCCGCCGCCGCCGAGGGCGGGCCTGCCGACTCGGTGGTCCGTGAGGCCACCGACCCCACCGCCGGCGTCCGCGGCTCCGTCCTGGGCGACACGCTGGACGCGACCGCCCGGCTCGTCACGTCGACCACCGGCCTGCTGGGCCTGACGCCCGCGCCGGACGCCGCGCCCGAGGACGCCGGGACCGTCGAGCCCGGTGACGCCGGGGCCGCGGGCACCGAGGACGCCGGAGCCGCTGCGCCCGAGGGCGCGGCGGGTGAGCCGGCCGCGGCCGGCGGGCAGGCGACGCCGCCTGCACCGGAGCCGGCCACCGACCCGTCGTCGACCGGGCAGAGCACGGCGGGGACGGGTGCCGCCGCCGAGCAGCCCGCAGGGTCCGGCGCCACGAAGCCCGCGCCGTCGGAGACGGACGCGCCCGGCACCGCCGCTCCTGAGCCGACGGACCCGGTCACGGAGACCGTCGAGGGCGCGGTGGCCGCGGTCTCCGAGGGTGTGCTGACGCCGGCGACGGAGCCGGTGCGCAGCGGGGTGACGGCGCCCCTGGGCGAGATCGTCACCTCGATCGTGGAGGAGCCCGTCACCCGCACCGCCGACGTCGTCGAGCAGGTCTCCGACCCGGTGCTGCGGCCCGTGACCGAGCAGGTCGGCACGATCCTGACCCCGGTGACCGAGCCCCTCGGCGAGCAGCTCGCTCCGGTGACGGGCGTCGTCGGGCAGATCGTCTCGCCGCTGGCGCCCGTGCTGAGCACGGTGACCGAGCCGCTGGCACCCGTGACCGACGGCCTCCTGTCCCCCGTGGCCGGGCTGCTCTCCCCGGTGACCGACGTCGTGGGCGGCGTGACCGGCCCCGTCCTGGGGGCGCTCGATCCCGTGACCGCGCCGATCACCGACGCGCTCGCCCCGGTGCTGACGCCCGTGGTCCAGGTCGTCGCCCCGGTCGGCGAGGTTCTCGAGCCGGTCGTCGAACCGCTCGACCCGATCGTGGCGCCCCTCGCTCCACTGCCCGAGGTGCTCGTGCCGGAGCTTCCGGCCGTTCCCGCGGCGCCGACCCTTCCGGCGACCGTGGTTCCTGCCGAGCTGATCGTGGAGCCCACCGAGCCGGCGTACCCGGGGTCGCTGCAGGCCTCCGGGGACGCCGCGGGTGTCGTGGTCCGGACCCCGGCAGGGGTCCAGGACGCGATGCTCGCGCCGACGGCGGCGACCGCTGCCGGCGATACCGCCGCGACGGACACCGTGAGCGTGCACGACGTCCTGACCGGGTCCGCCGCGGGCGGCCCGGGTGCGGGCCTGCCGCTCGGGGCCGGCGGAGCGGGCGCAGCGCTCGCCGCCGGCTCCGGTGGCCTCGCGAGCGGCGGCGCGTCGCAGCTCAAGCCGCTGGGCGGCGAGCCCCTGGCGATGCTCGCGGCCCTCCTGGTCTTCCGGGCCCGGGCCTGGCGCGTCTCGGTGGACGAGTCGCGCGCCAAGCTGTCCAGCAGCTACACGGACATCCCTGTCTCTCCTGCCTGACCTGGGTGGACCGCGCCGACGCGTGCGGTACCACCCGACGGCGGCTCTGCCGTCGGTTCCAGGACAGGCAAGGAGAGACCCCCCATGGACACATTCATCCGACGCGCCCTGTGCACGGCACTCGTCGCGGGCGGCCTCGTCGTCGTCGGCGCGTCCGCCGCGTACGCCGCGGCCGGCGAGCGGCCGGACCCGGCGCGCCCCGAGACGGTAGCCGCTGCGGAGGCGCACGCCGGCGGCACGGATGCTGCTGGTGCGGACGCTGCTGCTGGTGCGGATGCTGCTGGTGCGGATGCTGCTGGTGCGGACGCTGCTGGTGCGGCCGTCGTGAGCCTCGATGACGCGGCCGGCGGTGCGACGCAGGGAGACGGGCAGCGCGGAGTCGTGGGCGGGCTCGTGGAGAACCTCGTGGGACGCGAGGGTGTCGTCGGGTCGCTCGTCGAGGGCGATGTCGCCGGTGTCGTCGAGGGCGCGCTGGGGGAGGGCGGCCTGGTCGACGATCTGCTGACGGGCGTGCCGTCGCCGGGCGTCGAGGAGCCGGGCGAGGAGCCGGGAACCGGCGAGCCCGGTACGGAGGAGCCCGGTACGGAGGAGCCCGGAACGGAGGAGCCCGGAACAGGCTGGCCGGGAGTCGGGGAGCCGGGAACCGGCCCGGGTACCGAGGAACCTGGGACGGAAGAACCCGGCACCGAGGAGCCCGGTACGGAGGAGCCCGGTACGGAGGAGCCCAGCACCGAGGAGCCCGGCACCGAGCACCCGGGCGGCCACGGTCCGGGAACTGGACGGCCCGGGGACGGCGAGGGCGACCACGCGCCGGGATCCCCTGGCAGCAGCACGGACCGTCCCGGCAGCGACCGTCCGGACACCGACCGTCCCGACGGCCGCCCGGGGACGCACGGCGTCGACCCGGCCGCCGGGAACCCGGGCGAGGTGGAGCTCACGACGGTGCTTCCCGTGGAGCCCGGGCACGGCATGACCAGCCCGAGCGCACCGGTGGCCGGTGACAGCACGATGCCCGCCGTGACCCCGGTGGCCGTGCCCGTCGCAGCTCGTGAGCTGCCCGAGGGCAGCGTCGACCTGCGCTGGGGCGACGGGCGGCCGGTTCGTGACTCCCGGTCGTACGACACGAACATCCTGCCGGGCGGTCTGACCGGCGGGTTCCTGGGCACGACGGTCGAACCGGTGCCCGAGGCCGAGCCGGAGCCCGAGAACGAGGCGGAGCCGGTGCGTGTGCCCGGTGACACGACCGTTCGGACGGGCCACATGTTTACGGGGCAGCTCTCGCTGATCTCGCTCCTGCTGGGGCTGGGGATCGCGGTGCTCCGCACACGTCGCCGTTGAGGTGTGGTCACTGACCACACCATGACGGACGACAACGATCCGGGCCCGGCCCTCGGTCATGAGGCACCACGGTGACTCGCGACCGAGGACCGACCCAGGCCCGGGTCGGCAGGTTCGTAGGGTCGGGGCGCCGCTGGGGGGCGCCCCGGTCCGCGGACCGGAACTGAACGGAGCGGGAGCTCAGGTCATCGGGGGGTGACCTGGGCTCCCGCTCCGCTGTTCGCGTGCTGTCCACCCGCTCGCGGGCGTCGTGGGAGGCGCACGTCACACGGACGGCCCCGGACACTCCCGCGACCGGGGCCTACGATCGGAGCACTATGCGCCACCTGCTCGCCGACACCACGCCCCTGAAGGTGTCGGCGGACTACCGGCGGCTCTGGGTGGGCCTGTCGATCTCGAACATCGGCACGCAGGTGACCATCGTCGCGGTGGGCCTGCAGATCTACGCGCTGACCGGTTCCACGCTCGCCGTCGGCGTGCTGGGCCTCTTCTCGCTGGTCCCGCTCGTGGCCCTCGGCTTGTACGGCGGCGCGCTCGTGGACCACTACGACCGCCGCAAGGTGTCGCTCGTGTCCTCGCTCGTGCTGTGGGTCGTCGTGGCCGGCATCGCGGCGCAGGCCTGGCTGCGCCTGGAGTCGGTCCCGCTGCTCTACGCGCTGGTCGCGGTGCAGAGCGCGGCCTTCGCGATCAACAACCCGGCCCGGTCGGCGATCATCCCGCGGCTGCTCCCCAAGGAGCTCATGCCGGCGGCCAACGCACTCGCCACCCTCTCGATGAACGTCGCGCTGACCGGCGGCCCGCTGATCGGTGCCCTCCTGGTGGCCCGGCTCGGGTATGCCTGGGCGTACACGCTGGACATGGTGCTGTTCCTCGCCGCCCTGTGGGCCGTGTTCCGGCTTCCGCCGGTGCTCCCCGAGGGGGCGGCGGGCGGTGGACCCGGACGTGCCCGGGTGGGCGCCGTCGGGCTGCGCTCCGTCCTGGACGGCCTGCGGTATCTCGCGACCCAGCCGAACGTGCGCGCCACGTTCCTCGTCGACATCTGCGCGATGGTGCTCGCCTTCCCGCGCGTGCTGTGGCCCGCGGCAGGCGTGATCTACCTGGGCGGCGGCGAGTCGACCACCGGTGTGCTCGCCGCGGCCTTCGCCGTCGGCGGCGTGCTCGCGAGCGTCTTCTCCGGCGGGCTGACCCGCATGCGCAAGCAGGGGCAGGTGATCGTCTGGGCCATCACCGCGTGGGGACTGTCGATCGCGGCCTTCGGGCTGGTGCTCGTCCTGGTGGGCAGGGACTCGCCGGACGGGGCGATCGTCTGGGCGGTGGTCGCGGCCGGGATCGCGCTCGCGTTCGCGGGCGGGTCGGACAGCATCTCGTCGGTGTTCCGGCAGAGCATCCTGCAGACCGCCACGCCGGACCACATGCGCGGCCGGCTCCAGGGCGTGTTCATCGTGGTCGTGGCCGGTGGCCCGCGACTGGGCGAGATGGTGCTCGGCGCGGAGGCCACGTGGTTCGGCGAGGGCTGGGCGGCCGTCGTCGGTGGCCTGACGTGCGTCGTGCTGCTCTGGCTGATCGTCCGGCTGACGCCACGCTTCTGGCGGTACGACGCCCGCCACCCGGAACCCTGACCCGAGGTGCCGGACGCCGCGGTGCGACCCGGGCGTCCGGCACGTCGGGACCCGGTCAGTTGGCCGACGACGAGTTCCCGTCGGCCTTCGCGGCCAGGCTGGTGACGAGCTGGTTGATGTCCACGCCCGTGAGCTGCTTGATGACGCCCTGCCCCTCGCCGAGCACCGACGCCACGTTCTTGGTGACGGCGGAGGCGCCGTCCGTCGAGACCACCGTCATGCCCTGGATCGCGCTGATGGGCTCGGCGGCGGCACGGACGATCTCGGGCAGCCGCTCGATGAGCTCCTGCGTCAGGGCCGCCTCGCCGTACTTGCGCAGGGCCTCGGCCTTGGCGTCCGTGGCGGCGGCCTCGGCCAGACCCTCGGCCTCGACGGCGGCGGCGCGGGCACGGCCCTCGGCCTCGATGCCCGCGGCGAGCGCGACCTGCCGGTCCCGCTCCGCCTCACCGGCGCGACGCACGGCCTCGGCGGCGGCCTCGGCGTCCTGCAGCGCGGCGGTCTTGTTCGCCTGCGCGATCGTGGTGCGCTTGAAGGCCTCGGCCTCGGTGGCCGCGTTGTCGGCGTCGCGGCGTGCGTTGGCCCCCTGGACCTCGGCGTAGGCCCGCGCCTCGGCCGGCTTGCGCACCTCGATGTCGAGCCGCTCCTGCTCCACGCGGGCCTTCTCGGCCATCGCCTCGCGCTCCTGCTGCGCCACCAGGCGGTCCTGCTCGGCGCGGGCGAGCTGGCCGGCCGCCTCCGCCTCGGCGTTCGCCCGGTCCGTCTCGGCCTTGATGGTGGCCTTCTTGAGGTCGAGCGCCTTCTGCCGCTCGGCGATCTGCTCGGCGGCATCGATCACCGCGAACTCGGAGGCACGCTTGGCCTCGGCCTCCGACACCTCGGCGAGCTGCCGCGCGTTGGCGGCCTCGGCCCGGCCGAGGTTCGCCAGGTAGTCCGAGCCGGGCGTCGAGATGTCCGAGATGTTGAGCAGGTCGACCTGCAGACCCTGCTCCGACAGGTCCGTCTTGGTGGACTGCACCACGCGGTCGGACAGGCCCTTGCGGTCCGAGATGATCTGCTCGATCGTCATGTCACCGACGATGGAGCGCAGCGAACCCTCCAGCGACTCCTTGATGATCTCGGTCAGCAGGTGCTGCTGGGACAGGAAGCGCTGCGCGGCGCGCCGCACGCCCTCCTCGTCGCCGCGGACCTTGAAGTTGATCGAGGCCTTGATCGCGATCTTGATGCGGTTCTTGTCCACGCCCTCGACCGTGATGCCGATCTGGCGCTGCTCCAGGGAGATGGCGAAACCCTGCTGCAGCACGGGCCACACGAACGCCCGGCCGCCGACGACGACACGCTGGCTCGCGGTCTGCGCCTCGGACTTCCCGGCGCCGCGGCCCACCACGATGAGCGCCTCGTTGGGCGGCACCCTGCGGATGCGGCTCGCGACGAACGCGAGGATGAGGAAGACGGCGAGGACGGCCGCCGCGACGGCGACGATCCCGATGAGTTGACCGGTCATATCGGCTCCTGGGGTGGGGTGAACCGACCGGGCCGACGAGCGGTCCCGGCCGGCGGTGAACAGAGGTGGGGACCGCGACGACGCGCGCTCAGCGCGGTACGGGCTCGACCTTGACGCGTGCGCCGTGCTGCTCGACGACGACGACCCGGGTGCCCTGCGGGATCGGTTCGTCGGAGAACGCGAGCCGGGTCTCCAGCTCCGTGGCGGCATCGAGGGAGACCTCGCCGTGTCCGCGGTCGACGTCGGAGGTCACGCTGCCGTGCGTGCCGACCAGGGAGACCGGGGTGCCGTCCTCGCCGGCCTTGAGCCGCTTGATCAGCACGTTGACGAGGATGATCACGAGGACGGCGACCACCAGGCCTGCCGGGTAGGCGACCCAGGCGGGCAGCCCGGAGGACAGGATCACCGTGCCGGTCGCGCCGAAGAGCAGGGCACCTGACCCGAGCGACGTGCCGGAGACGGCACCGTCGGCCAGGTCGAAGAAGTCACCGAGCAGCAGAGACGTGAGTGCGAGCGCGAGTCCCAGCAAGCCGATGACGATGAAGACGAGCATGCGCGTCCGTTCCTGAAGTTTCTGGAAGTTGCCTGCAAGTTATCAGGAACTCGTATGCCACCTGCTGAACAACCGGGTGAACTTCTGTCGTGTCGGGCCTCGCGTGCGAACTACTCCCGTGCAGCCGACTGGCGCCGCAGGGTGCCGCTCGCGGCCAGCGTCAGCAGCGCGGCGAACCACGCGGCGCCGACGGGGACGAGGAACCCTGCGTCGGCCCCGGCGGCGTCCACCCGCAGCCCGGCGAACGACGCGCCGAGCGAGGCGCCGATGCCGATCGAGGTACCCACCCAGGTGAGCGCCTCGGTCAGCTGATGTCTGCCCACCATGTCCTGCACGAGCCCGTTGCCCGTGATGACCGTGGGGGCGATGGCGAGCCCGGCCACGAACATCACGGCGGCCAGCGTCCACAGGGAGTTCGCCAGCAGGAAGAGGGACACGCCTGGTCCGAGCGCCACCATCCCGATGACGAACCGGCGGACGGCCGGGCTGGTGAAGTGCCGGGCCCCGTAGACGAGGCCGGCGACCATCGACCCGAGCGCGAACACCGCGAGCACGACGCCGGAGGCGCCCTTGCTCCCCAGCTCCTCGGCGAACGCGACGGTGACGACCTCCATGGAGCCGAAGATGACGCCCATGGCCACGAAGACGAGGACCAGCACCGGCATGCCCGGGACGAGGACCACGGGGCGGCTGCGCACCTCGGCGCCGGGCGTCACGACAGCCGGCTCGGTGGCGCGCTGCACGACGAACAGCAGCCCGCCCACGGCCGCCGCGATCCCGGCCACCACCAGGGCGGACGGTGCCGCCACGGCGGTGGCGAGCGTCGTGGCGAGCACCGGTCCGACGATGTAGACCAGCTCGTCGACGGACGACTCCAGCGAATAGGCGGTGTGCAGGCGGCGCGGGTCGTCGAGCACGCCGTTCCAGCGGGCCCGGACCATGGAGCCGTAGGACCCCTGGCTCCCGCCGGCGATCGCGGCGAAGGGCCAGAGCACCCACTCCGGGGCGCCCAGCACCGCGGCGGTGACGAGGCCGCCCAGCCCCGCGACGGAGACCAGCAGGGCCGGCAGCAGGACGCGCCGCTGACCGTGCCGGTCCACCCAGCGTGCGATCTGCGGGGCGAGGAATGCCTGCGCGAGCCCGAGCACCGCGGCTACTCGACCCGCCATCGCATAGCTGTCGTAGAGCCCCTGCACCATGAGCACGGCGCCGATCCCGACCATCGACATCGGCAGGCGGGCGAGCGCGCCCGCCGTGGAGAACTTCAGCGCGCCGGGCGTGCGGAGCACGGCCAGGTACGGGTTGGTGCGGGGTGTTACGACGGTCTCGGGCACGGGTCGAGTGTCGCACCGACCACTGACACGGCCCTCGTCTTTTCGGTGCGCGCGGCCGCGGGCCCGTGGGACGTGTGCGGTGGCCTCCGGTGGCGCGGAGGCCTCACGATGGTGCCCATGACCGACGAACCGCAGGTGACGGTGACCGACAACCCCGAGGAGTCCCGCTTCGAGCTGACGGTCGACGGCACGCTCGCCGGCTTCGCCGTCTACGAGAACCAGCCGGGCGTCGTCGTGTTCCTGCACACCGAGGTGTTCGAGGAGTACGAGGGGCGGGGCCTGGCGGGTCGGCTCGCGAAGTCTGCGCTGGAGGCCGCGCGTGAGGCCGGCCGCAAGGTCGTGCCGCTGTGCCCGTACATCCGGGCCTACATGCGTCAGCACGCACCGGACTACGACGACCTGCTCCAGGGTCCCCTCGCCTCCTGACCTGGGCCGGCCCCGCCGCCGCATCGTGAAAATAGATTCCACAACTGTGATTGCTCTGCAACTTCACATCCGACGCGACTTGTGCGAGAGTTTCTCCACGGCGTCGCCCGGCGGCATTGTTCATCACTCGTGATCGAGCAGTGCGCCGATCGACGCCGGCCAACGTCGTAGGGGCTCTGCCCTGTCTGGCACGCCCGCACGGTCCCCGGACCGTACGGGTCAGCAGTGGGTCCACAACAACAGACACAACAACAGAGCAGCACGGCACAGCCCCCAGCAGACAGCACCGGAGGTCGAGAGCACGTGAGGCACCCTGCCCGCCATGAGGCGACACCCATGCCCGCCTACGCGCGCACGAGGTCGCTTCCACCGGGCGGCGCCCCGCGAGGCGCGATGGCCGGCCTGGGCCGCCGCGAGTTCCTCACCATGGCCGCGGCGGGCACCGCGGCCGCCGCGATCAGCGTCACCATCGCCGCGCTCGACCCCGCCGCTGCGCTCGGCGCCACCGCGATGACGGGTAACGCGACGCCCGAACCGCCGTCGGCCCTGAACCTGAAGCGCGAGCTGCGTGCCATGTGGATCGCGTCGGTCGCGAACATCGACTGGCCGTCCGCGAGCGGCCTCGACCCCGCCACGCAGCAGGCCGAGTTCCTGCGCTACCTGGACGTGGCGCAGGAGAACCGGTTGAACGCGGTGTTCGTCCAGGTGCGCCCGACGGCCGACGCCCTCTGGGACAGCCCGCACGAGCCGTGGTCGCAGTACCTGACCGGTACCCAGGGGCAGGACCCGGGCTACGACCCGCTCGCGTTCATGGTCGAGGAGGCGCACAAGCGCAACATCGAGCTGCACGCGTGGTTCAACCCCTACCGCGTCTCGATGCAGGCCGACCTCGCCCAGCTCGTCGCCGAGCACCCTGCGCGGCAGCACCCGGACTGGGTGTGGGCCTACGGCGGCCGGCTCTACTTCGACCCGGGCGTGCCCGAGGCGCAGGAGCACATCCAGCGGGCGATCCTGCACGCGGTCGAGAACTACGACATCGACGGCGTGCACTTCGACGACTACTTCTACCCGTACCCCGTGGTCGGGCAGGAGCTGCCCGACACGGCCACGTACGAGGAGCACGGCGCGGGCTTCGACACCATCGAGGACTGGCGGCGCGGGAACGTCGACCGCTTCGTCGAGACGATGAGCGTGCGGATCAAGACGGTCAAGCCCTGGGTGAAGTTCGGGATCAGCCCGTTCGGCATCTGGCGCAACGCCTCGACGGACCCGCTCGGCTCGGACACGGCCGGCTCGCAGTCGTACGACGACCAGTACGCCGACACCCGCAAGTGGGTCCTGGAGGGCTGGCTCGACTACGTCAACCCGCAGATCTACTGGCAGATCGGCCTGGCCGTCGCGGACTACGCGGCCCTCGTCCCGTGGTGGGCCGAGGTCGCGGCCGCGTCGGGCACCCAGCTGTACGTGGGGGAGGGCCTGTACAAGATGACGAGCGGGGTGTTCACCGACCCCGAGGAGCTGACCAACCACCTCGACCTGTGCCGCGAGGTCAGCCGGGACGTCGGCCCGGTGCACGGGAACGTCTACTACTCGGCCGTGCACGTCCCCGCCGACCCGCAGGGCGGGATGTCACGCGTGGTGGCCGACCACTACCAGCACCCGGCGCTGATCCCGCCGATGCCGCACCTGCCCGCCGACCCCGTGGTCAGCCCGGTCCTCGCGAACACCCGCCGGGTCGAGGGCGGCGTCCGCGTCCATGTCGCCGACCTCGGTGCCAGGACCGCCCGCGCCACCTCGTTCGCGGTGTACCGCGCGACGGGGGTCACCGGCGCCGTCGACGTCGACGACCCGGCGAACCTGGTCGGCACGTTCCGGTCCGGGAGCGGGCGCATCCAGTCGTGGCTCGACACCACCGCCGTGGCCGGCACGCCGTACACCTATGTGGTCACCGCGCTGGACCGGGTCTGGAACGAGAGCGGGCCCAGCCGGCCGCGCGTCGTCAGGTAGCTGCCGCCGTCAGGTGGCGGTCAGCGTTCGACGGGCAGTCCGGCGCCCGTCCAGGCGACGATGCCGCCGTCGAGGTTGGTCGCCTCGAGCCCGGCCGCCTCGTTGAGCCACTGGGTGGCCCGTGCCGAACGGCCGCCCGAGTGGCACATGACCAGGATGGGGGCGTCCGCGTCGAGCTCGCCGAACCGGGCAGGCAGGTCGCCGAGCGGGATGTGCACCGCGCCGGGGGCATGGCCGGCGTCCCACTCGTCCTGTTCACGGACGTCGAGGAGCGTCGTCCCGTCGGGGACGGGGGTGGCGGGGTCGAGCTCGCCGGGGTGGACCGCGGGGACCTCGGGCTGCATGGGCGGGAACATGCCGTCAGCCTACGACGACGACGCGACCCGTCCGACGGCGACGCACGCGCCCGGTACCTGGCAGTATCGGCTGCATGGATGCGCGTGCCGGAACCCCCGCCCAGCCCAGCGACCTGATCGACGTCGACCAGGTGGTCGGCGCCTACTACGACCTCTCCCCGGACCCGGACGACCCTGGCCAGCAGGTCGTCTTCGGCACGTCCGGTCACCGCGGTTCGAGCCTGGACCATGCCTTCAACGAGGCGCACATCGTCGCGATCACCGCGGCGATCGTGGAGTACCGGCGCGGCCAGGGCACCGACGGTCCCCTCTTCATCGGGCGGGACACGCACGCGCTGTCCCGGCCGGCCTGGCAGACGGCGCTCGAGGTGCTCGCCGCGGCCGACGTCGACGTCATGGTCGACGCGCGCGACTCGTGGACGCCGACGCCCGCCGTCAGCCAGTCGATCCTGCTGCACAACCAGACGCGGTTCGCGGAGGGGACGCCGGGCCTGGCGGCCCCGGGGGCCGGCCTGGCGGACGGGATCGTCGTGACGCCGTCGCACAACCCGCCTCGTGACGGCGGCTTCAAGTACAACCCGCCGCACGGCGGCCCCGCCGGCTCCGACGCGACCGGGTGGATCGCCGACCGGGCGAACGAGATCCTCCGGACCGGCGTCGGGCAGGTGAAGCGGGTGTCGCTCCAGGACGCGCTCGCCGCGGACCGGACACACCGACACGACTACCTGTCGAGCTACGTGGACGACCTCGCAGGCGTGCTCGACCTCGACGCGATCCGGGCGTCCGGCGTGCGGATCGGGGCCGACCCGCTGGGCGGGGCGTCCGTCGAGTACTGGGGCGAGATCGCGGAGCGGTACGACCTCGACCTGACCGTCGTCAACCCGCAGGTCGACCCGCGCTGGTCCTTCATGACCCTCGACTGGGACGGCAAGATCCGCATGGACTGCAGCTCGCCGTACGCCATGGCCTCCCTGGTCGAGAAGATGACGGGGCCCGACGGCGGCGCGCCGTTCGACATCGCCACCGGGAACGACGCCGACTCGGACCGGCACGGGATCGTCACAGCCGACGGTCTGATGAACCCCAACCACTTCCTCGCCGTGGCCATCGAGTACCTGTTCGGCGGGGCGCGCCCGAGCTGGCCCACCGGTGCGGCCATCGGCAAGACGCTGGTGTCGTCGGCGCTCATCGACCGCGTCGCCGCGGGGCTCGACCGGCGGCTGGTCGAGGTGCCGGTCGGGTTCAAGTGGTTCGTGCCCGGCCTGCTCTCGGGCGAGGTCGGGTTCGGCGGCGAGGAGTCGGCGGGCGCCTCGTTCCTGCGCAAGGACGGGCGCGTCTGGTCGACCGACAAGGACGGGATCCTGCTCGCGCTGCTCGCCTCGGAGATCCTGGCGACCACGGGGCGGTCCCCGTCCGAGCACCACGCGGCGCAGGTGGAGCGGCACGGGCAGAGCTGGTACGCCCGCGTCGACGCCGCCGCGACGCGCGAGCAGAAGGCACGGCTCGCCGCGCTGTCGCCGTCCGACGTCACGTCCACGACGCTGGCCGGGCAGGACATCACGGCCACGCTCACCGAGGCCCCCGGCAACGGCGCGAAGATCGGCGGCCTCAAGGTGACGACGGCCGACGCGTGGTTCGCCGCGCGGCCGAGCGGCACCGAGGACGTCTACAAGATCTATGCGGAGTCGTTCGTCTCCGCGGACCACCTCGCCGAGGTGCAGGACGCCGCGAAGGCGCTGGTCGGGGAGGCGCTCGCCTGACGCTACGGTCCGCAGCCCGGCGCCGGGCGTGCGGTTCGGTCGTCTGGACCGAGATCGGTCGTTCCTCGGGCCGATCTCGGTGCAGACGACCGAGGACGCGGGCCGGAACGGGCGCCAGGCCAGGGCACGGGTGACCCCGAGGTCAGCGCGTGCTGGCGACCAGCAGGTTGGCGAGCTGGGTCAGCACCTCGGACCGGGCGGCGACGTCGCCGTCCTGCACCTCGGGGTTCGCGATCATCGAGGCGCGCATGGACGACTCGTAGGTGCCGAGCAGCAGGTCGACGGCCGTGTCCTGGTCGATCGTGAACCGGAGGCCGAGGTTCGCGAGGATCCGCTCGATCGCAGCCCCGCACTCCCGGCGGAGCGCCTGCTCCTGGGCCAGGAAGGGCGCCCCGACCGTCGGGTCGCGCATCGCGAGCAGCTCGAGCTCGGCGCGCATCAGCGCCCAGGTCCGGGCCTGCCCGGGGTCGGTGACCACCACCGAGAGGATCGCGCGGACGGCCGTGTGGTCCACGGAGCCGTCGCGCACGACGTCGGGCTGCAGGTCCTCGACGACGGTCTCCAGCGCGGCGAGCTGACGGCGCTGCGCCCGCTCGGCCAGCGCCAGGAACAGCTCCTCCTTGCTGCTGAAGTTCGAGTAGAAGGCGCCACGGGTGAAGCCCGCGGCCTCGCACACCGCCTCGATCGAGGCGCCGTGGATGCCGTGCTGGGCGAAGACCGTGAAGGCCGCGTCGAGCAGACGCTCGCGGGTGCGCTCACGCCGGGGGGAGAGGGCAGAGGCGAAAGCGCGCTCGGCGGACGACCCGGACCCGGCGTCGGTGGCGGGTTCAGTGGTCACGGAGTTCTCCTCGGGGGACTGCTTCGGGCGGAAGGTCACCAGTGTATCAATACACTCGTGTATCCGATGCACTCGTGCATCGGATACAGTGGTGCATCGAACGTCCCGTCATCGGTCCCCGCCTCGTCCAGGAGTGTGCGTGTCCTCCGTCCTCTACTCGCTCGGCCGCTGGGCCGTCCGCGCCCGCCGGCTCGTCGTAGCCGTCTGGGTCGTGGCACTCGTCCTCGTGGGCGGTGCGGCCGGCCTGCTGCAGCAAGGTCTCGACAACCAGGTGTCCATCCCGGGCACCGAGTCCCAGGAGGCGCTCGACCGCCTGGCGGCGACGTTTCCCCAGGTCAGCGGCGCCTCAGCGCAGGTGATCGTGGTCGCGCCCGAGGGCGGGACCATCAACGACGAGCCGATGCGCTCGGCCATCGAGGACGGTGTCGAGAAGATCGGCGACGTCTCGCAGGTCGAGGTCGTCACCTCCCCGTACGACGAGCAGATGCCGGCGTCGGTGTCCGATGACGAGCGCGCCACGCTGCTGACGATCCAGCTCGACGGTGACCAGGGCTCCATCACGGACGAGACCAAGGACGCGCTCGGCGTCGAGGCGGACGCGCTCGCGCAGGCACTGCCCGACGGCGCCGAGGCGCACCTGGGCGGTCAGCTCTTCTCCTCGAAGTTCCCCGAGATGACGCTGACCGAGGGCATCGGCCTGCTCGTCGCGCTCGTGGTGCTGGTCCTGACCCTCGGCTCGCTCGTGGCCGCGGGGCTGCCGCTGCTGAACGCGCTGCTCGGCGTCGGGGCGTCGATGGGGCTGCTGTTCGCGGCCACCGCGCTCGGCCCCATCAACTCCACCACGCCGATGCTGGCGGTGATGCTGGGCCTGGCGGTCGGCATCGACTACGCCCTGTTCATCGTGTCGCGGCACCGCGAGCAGCTCGGCACCGGGCTGTCCGTGCCGGAGTCGATCGCGCGGGCCACGGCCACCGCGGGGTCTGCCGTCGTGTTCGCCGGCCTCACCGTGATGATCGCCCTGGTGGGCCTGGGCGTGGCCGGCATCCCGTTCCTCACCATCATGGGCGTCGCGGCAGCCGTGACGGTGGGCGTCACCGTCCTGGTGTCGCTGACCCTGCTCCCCGCGCTCCTCGGGTTCGCGGGCGAGCGGCTGCGCCCCAGGCCGTCGCGGAAGGCCCGGCGCGCCGCGGCGCGCGCGGCCGCCCAGGCCGTCGCGGCCGAGGAGGCGGACGCCGACCCCGAGGTGACCCGACGCCGTCGCACACCGGCTGCACCCGAGCCGGAGGAGCCGCGGCCGAACCGCTTCTTCACCGGCTGGGTCCGGGCCGTGACGAAGATCCCGGCACTGACGGTCCTCCTGGTCGTCGCGGCGATGGGTGCGCTCAGCTACCCCGCGCTGGACCTGCGGCTCGCCCTGCCGGACGCGGGCGTCATGGAGGAGGACGACCCGGCCCGCATCACCTACGACCTCGTGTCGGAGCACTTCGGCGACGGCTTCAACGGCCCGCTCATCGTGACCGGCTCCATCGTGACCAGCACCGACCCCGTCGAGCTGATGAACCAGATCGGCGACGAGATCGCCGACCTGCCCGGCGTGGCCGACGTGCCGCTGGCGACCCCCAACCCGACGGCCGACACCGGGATCATCCAGGTCGTGCCGGAGGGTGGCCCCACCTCCGCCGAGACGGAGGACCTGGTCCGCGAGATCCGCGGGCTGCACGACCACTTCCTCGACGAGTACGGCGTGGACCTGGCCGTCACCGGCTTCACGGCGGTCGGCATCGACGTCTCCGACAAGCTCGGCGACGCCCTGCTGCCGTTCGCGTTCGTGGTGGTGGGCCTGTCGCTGATCCTGCTCACCATGGTGTTCCGGTCCATCGCGGTGCCGATCAAGGCGACGATCGGCTACCTGTTCTCGGTGGGCGCGGCGTTCGGCGTCGTCTCGCTCGTGTTCGAGCACGGGGTCTTCGCCGAGGCGCTCAACGTGACCCGTACCGGGCCCGTCATCAGCTTCATGCCGATCGTCCTCATGGGCATCCTGTTCGGACTCGCGATGGACTACGAGGTCTTCCTCGTGTCCCGCATGCGGGAGGACTACGTCCACGGGGGCAGCGCCAGGCACGCGATCACCACGGGGTTCCAGGGTTCCGCCAAGGTGGTCACCGCGGCGGCGATCATCATGATCGCGGTCTTCGTCGCGTTCGTGCCGCACGGCGACATGAACCTCAAGCCCATCGCCCTCGGCCTCGCCGTGGGCGTGGCCGTGGACGCCTTCGTGGTGCGCATGGTCTTCGTACCCGCGGTGCTCGCGCTGCTTGGCGAGAAGGCCTGGTACATGCCGAAGTGGCTCGACCGGGTGCTGCCGTCGTTCGACGTCGAGGGTGAGGGGCTGGCGCGCGAGCTGTCGCTCGCGGACTGGCCCGAGCCGGGTGCCACCGACGCCGTGGCCGCCCAGGACCTGGAGGTGCGTGGCCGGTCCGGCGTGGTGGTGGGCCCCGTGAGCGTGCGCGTGCCCGACGGCGGCGCGCTGCTCGTCCGCGGCGACGCCACGGCACCGGTCAGCGCCTTCCTGCTGGCCGTGTCGGGCCGGCTCGCCATGACGGGCGGCGTGGCCAAGACGACCGGTCTCGTGCTGCCGGAACGAGCGTCCTCGGTGCGGCACCGGGTGGCGGTGGTGGACTCCGCCGCCGAGGGCGGGCACCCTGCCGAGGCGGTCCGTGGTGCGCTGCGGGACAAGCCTGCGGTGCTCGTGGTCGACGCCACGGAGACGGTCGGCGACCTGGCGGCGCGCGCCGAGCTGGCGCAGGCCCTGGCCGGGGCGCAGCGCGACGGCGTCGCGGTGCTGCTCGGCTCGACCGGCGTGGCGGCGACCGACCTGGCGCCGGCCGGCACGCCGATGCTCGATGTCAGCCCAGGGCCGCGGGCCGGCTCATCCAGAACAGAACGTGACCAGCAGTCCGACGTGACCGAGCAGGAGGTGCGGGCATGAGCACCGCGACAAGATGGCTGCGGCCCGAGCCCTTCCGCAACCCGTGGCGTGCAGTGGCCGTGGCTCTTCTCCCGTTGATGATCCTCGGGCTGCTCATCTCGGCCCTGTGGAACCCGCAGGAGCGCCTCGACACCGTCAAGGCGGCGATCGTGAACCTCGACGAGCCGGTCGAGGTCCAGGGCCAGACCGTCCCGCTCGGGCGCCAGCTCGCCGCGGGCCTCGTGAGCGGCGGCGAGACTGCCGACGCCGAGGCCGGTCAGGCAGCGGCGGTCCCCGCCTCCGACGCGAGCTACGACTGGGAGATCACCGACGAGTCGGCCGCGGCCGACGGCCTGGCCGACGGCACCTACGCGGCCGTCGTGACGATCCCGGAGGACTTCTCGGCCGCGGCGACGTCCTTCAGCGGCGACGACCCGGCCGAGGCACGCCAGGCCACCATCGACGTCGCGACGCCGACCAACGGCCGCGTGCTCGACGACGCCCTCGCGCAGGTCGTGGCACAGACCGCGACCAGCGTGCTCGGCAGCACGCTCACCGAGACCTACGTGGACAACGTGCTCGTCGGCTTCTCCACGCTGTCGGAGGAGCTGGGCAAGGCCGCTGACGGCGCCGGGCAGCTCGCCGACGGTGCCAACGAGGCGGGCGAGGGCGCACAGCAGCTCGCGGACGGCGCGGGCGAGCTCGCGAACGGTGCGACCGAGGCCGGCGCGGGAGCGCAGGAGCTGGCGGCCGGAGCCCACCAGACCGCCGACGGCGTGTCCGGGGTGCAGGCGGGTGTGTCCAGCTTGGCCGGTGGCGCAGGCCAGTGGGCGGCGGGTGCCGAGCAGTGGGCGGCGGGTGCCGACCAGGCGGCGGCGGGCGTGAACCAGCTCGCGGCTGGCGCGGGGCAGTCGGCTGCGGGGGCGCGAGAGCTGGCCACCAGCACAGACAAGCTCGCCGAGGGCGCGCAGGGCGTGGCCACCGGTGTGAGCGGACTCGCTGCCGGGCTCGCGGAGACGTCGGCGGGCCTCGAAGGCAGTGCCGACCAGCCTGGCCCTGCCGACGGTGCAGCCGCTCTAGCTGCTCAGACCGAGACCCTGGTGGACACCATCCAGGAGGGTTGCGCGATCGGTACGGCAAACCCCTACTTCGCCGGGATCTGTAGCGACTCGGAGAGCCTTGACGAGCTCGTCGCGGCGATGGACAGCCTTGCCGGTACGCCTGGTTCCGCCACGGTGAAGCCGACGGGACTGTATGGGCTGACCGCTGGGATCGGGGAGCTGTCGAAGGGTGCGGGCACTCTTGACCCGATCGCCACCCAGGTCTCTGGTGGCGTCACCCAGCTCGCCGGCGGCACCCACCAGCTCGCCGACGGCCTCGGCGAGCTCCAGACCGGCGCGGACCAGGCCGCGGTCGGTGTCTCCCAGCTCTCGGGTGGCGCACGTGAGCTCTCCGGCGCTGCCGGCGGCATCGCCACCGGTGCGAACCAGCTCGCCTCCGGTGCGGGTCAGCTCGCGGCCGGCACCAGCCAGCTCGCCACCGGCGTGGACGGCCTGGCGTCCGGCGTCACCGAGCTGGGCGCCGGCACCTCCCAGCTCGCCACCGGCGTCGGCGGGCTCGCGGACGGCGTCGGTGAGCTGGCCGGCGGTGCCCAGGACCTGTCGAGCGGCCTGGACCAGGCCACCGAGGAGATCCCGGCGTACACGGAACAGGAGCGGAAGTCGCTCGCGTCCGTGGTGGCCGACCCGGTCGCCACCGACGGTGAGGTCACCGACCTCGACACGGGGGCCACCGGCCCGATGTTCGCGGTCCTGGCGCTCTGGCTCGGCGCGCTCGCCCTGATGATCGTGTTCCCGCCGGTGCCGCTGCACGCCCGGGGCTCGACGCGCGGCGCGCTGCGGCTCACGCTGGAGACGTTCGCCGTCCCTGCGGCGATCGGTGTGGTCACGGGCCTGGCGACCGGCGCCGTCCTGGCGGGTATCGAGGGGCTCGACGTCGGCGGCTGGGCCGCGACGATGGGCTTCGGTGCGCTCGTCTCGGTCGCCTTCGTCGCGGCCAACCAGGCGCTGGCGGCCGCGCTCGGCCACGTCGGGCGAGGAGTGAGCCTGCTGATCGCGGTGCTCGTCATCGCCACCGGTGTGGTGTCGACGGTGCCGGCCGTCCTCGAGGGGATCACGTCGTTCCTGCCGGTCGGGCCCGCCACGGTCGGACTGGGCCGGCTCGTCGAGCCCGGCACCGGGAGCCTCGGGATGGCCATCACCTCGGTCGTGCTGTGGGCCCTCGCGGGCCTGGTGGTGAGCACCCTCGTGGTCGCGAGCCGGCGTACGGCCCGGATCGGCGACCTCCGCACGGCCTGACGCCCCTGCGGCACGACGAAGCCCCGGCTGCCGTCCTCGTGATCAGGAGGACGGCAGCCGGGGCTTCATCGTTCGGCAAGGGCTGCGCCTGAGCTCAGCGGTCGCCCGCACGGCGCAGGCGCTCCGCGGTGTCGGGCCACGGGACGTGGGTCGGCTCCAGCGGGACCAGCGCCTTGGACAGGAACGCGTCGCGCAGCACGATGCCCTGGGGCGAGAGCTCGCTGATCGTGAGCTCGGTGCCCTCGCCGTCGAGCAGCCAGTGCTCGGCGAGCTCGTGCAGCCCGCGGCCGAGCACGAGCTCCTCGCCCGCGTGGTAGTCCTGCACACCGCCGACGGCATGACCGAGCCGGTTGCGGGGGATCACATCGGAGTAGTCGTCCGTCACGGGTTCGAGGTAGCCCACGGTCTCGCCGTCCTCCCGCGTGACGGCGAGCCAGGTGTCGACAGGTGCGATCTCTGGCGTCGTCATGCTCTGACCCTACGGTCCGGGCCGGCTCGGGCCCGCTGGATTTTCGGGCCGGCGCACGGCCCGGGCCGGTGGTGGCCGCACCGGCGTCCGGCACGGGCCGGGCTCGCCCACGTCGGCCAGCGGTCCCTCCCTCAACCCAGGTCGGCCTTCCGGATCAGCCCGTGCACCCCGACGGTCCGGTCGACGACCTGCGAGACGGCGAAGTCGCCCGCCGCCGACAGGTAGGCGTACGCGACCGCCCGGTCCAGCCCGTGGTCGTGCTGGAGGAAGTCGAGCGCGTTGACCACGGCGCGCCGCATGGCGACGTCCAGGTCGCTGATCTGACCGCCCACGGAGCCGTCCGGGTCGGACAGGCCGATGGGGATCCAGGCGTCCGCCGTCTCCCCGAACGGGTAGGAGTAGGCGACCGACGGAGCGTCCCCCGAGCCGGGCTTGCAGACCGTGAGCCGGAACGTGCCGCGCAGCGAGCCCTCCATGGCGGTGAGCGCCACCTCGCCGTCGCCCATGGCCATGTGCGGGTCACCCACGTAGAACAGTGCACCCTCGGCGCTGACCGGCAGGTAGAACGTGGACCCGGCGCCCAGGTGCCGGATGTCGATGTTGCCGCCGCCGAGCGTCGGCGGGATCGAGTTGGCCTCCGGGGCGGTCAGGTCCGTCGAGCCCGCGAACGCGACGCCCATCATCCCGAAGAAGGCCCGCAGCGGGAACCGCACCCGGCCCGCGCCCGAGCCCATCACGGCGTGGTCTCCGCGCACCCCGGCGAACACGGACACGTTGCCGTACTCGGTGGGGATGCCGGACCCCCGCCCGTCGGTGCCGACGGGCGGCATCACCTCGTCGAGGCTGATCCCGGCGGGCGCGCCCGCCGGCGTGACGCCCAGCGCGCCCTTGCCGTGCCGGGACGAGACCACGCCGTAGGGCACCCGCGGGGTGGCTGCGAGCGTCTCGATCTTGAGCACGTCACCGGGCTCGGCGCCTTCGACGAAGACGGGGCCGGTCACCACGTGCGGGCCGTCGACGTCGAAGTTGCGCACCGTCCGGGAGTACCCGGCGGCGATGGCCACGGCGTCGTCGAGCACCTCCCGGCGTCGTACGCCGTGCTCCGCGAAGTACGCCACGGGATCGCGGCCCTGGTCCTCCAGGATGCCCTCGTGCGAGACGGAGTCGATGGTGATCGTCTGGCCGGACCGCACCCGCGCTACGCCCCGGGCGTGCACGGAGGGGACGTAGCCCCACAGCACGTCGTCGACGTCCGAACCCAGGTAGACGTCGCCGGGGATCCGGCCACGGCCCGGTTGCAGCACGCCGGAGTACCGTCCGGCCCCGCCAGCGCCCCGGCTCGTCCCGGATGCGGCCGAGGCCGCCGCCGCAGGCCCCGCCGCCAGCGCGGACCCGGCCCCGACGCCGAGCGCCGCCTGCAGGAACCGTCGCCGGCCGAGGGCGGAGACCAGGGTCTCGGCGGCCGTACGTCCGTCTCGGTGTCCGCCATGAGTCACAGGACCACGCTCCTTCGAGATCGCGCGCGGCCCGGCACCGCGCCAGACCGACGCTAGGGAGCGGAGATTTCGCCCGGATGTGCGGGTCGTTACGACAGCGACCATGCGCCTGCTGCCAGGGCGTGCCCGGACGTGGCAGCAACCGCATGGTCGACGCGCCCGCCGCCCCAGGCCTCGCCCGCCGCCCCCCGGGGCCCCTGGTCCGCCGCCGGCGGCCCTGCCCTCCGTAGGTAGCCCGGTCCTCCGCCGGCGGCCCCCTCCGGAGGCGATCAGTCGAAGTAGTGCTCCACGTCCACCGGTCCGCCCTCCTCGGCGAACTCCTCGTGGACGGCGGCGCGCAGCCCGGCGTCGTACAGGTAGTCCAGGGCGGTCGCCGCGAGACCGGCGGCACTGTCGACGGCGGCCGTCACCGCCGCAGGGGTCGCGGCCGCGGCGGCGAACTCCGCGGTGTGCAGCGCGATGTCCGGGTCCGCGACCTGCACGAGCGGGTGGATGCCCGGCACCCGGAACGACACGTTGCCGAAGTCGGTGGACGCCGCCAGCGTCTCCGACAGCACCCCCGCCGGCAGCGGGTCGCGTCCCAGACGACGCTGCGCCGCGACCCAGCGGTCGGTGAGCACCCGGTTGGTCCGGACGGGGAGGCTCGGATGGGCGCCGTCGTCCCAGGTGATCTCGACGTCCGTGCCGGTCATGAGGGCCGCGCCCCGCGCGATGTCGTCGAGGCGCCGGGACAGGTCGCGCAGGGTGTCCGGGTACTTGGAGCGCGCGTACAGGTGCACGACGGCGCGTTCCGTGATGATGCTCGGCCGCGTGCCGCCCTCCGCGATCGTGGCGTGCACGCGGTCCACCGGGGGCATCTGCTGGCGCAGCAGGCCGATGCCCTGGTACGCCAGGGTCGCCGCGTCCAGGGCGTTGCGCCCCATGTACGGCTGGGCGGACGCGTGCGCGGGGCGGCCCGTGAACGTCCAGGTCAGCAGGCGGCGCCCGAGCCACACCTGGTCGGCGACGTCGAGCCCGTAGGGGTGCACCATGATCGCGGCGTCGACGCCCTCCAGCGCCCCGTTGCGGGCCAGCACCTCCTTGCCCGAGTGCCCCTCCTCGGCGGGCGTCCCCAGGAGGACGATCCGCCCGGCGGGTGCGCCGCCGGAGGCCATGGCCTCGCGCGCGGCGAGGAAGGCACCGACGCCGGACGCGGCGATCACGTTGTGGCCGCACGCGTGGCCGATGCCGGGCAGCGCGTCGTACTCCGCGCAGATCGCGATCGTCGGCCCGGCCGGATCGCCGGCCTCGGCGCGGAACGCGGTGTCCACCCCGTACGCGCCCAGCTCGGCCTCGACGCCGTGCCGTGCGAGGACCTCGACCAGGGTCGCCGCGCTGCGGTGCTCCTCGAACGCCGGCTCGGGGTGCTCGTGCAGGCGGTGCACGATCTCCGCGAGCTCCGGCGCCAACCGGGCCGCGGCCCGCTCGGCGGCGGCGACCAGCGCGACCGGGGCGCCGGCTCCGGACCCGGCCGTCCCCGTCGGCCCGGCGGCGTCCTCACCCGTGGACGGGCCGGTCAGCGCCTCCCGCCGCACTGCGGTCTCGGCGACCAGATGGTCGAGATAGGCGGTGCTGGGCGGGGTGGGGCGGTTCATGCGGTCCATCGTATGGAAGCCGTAACACGACCGGAAAATTCACCCCTTAGATTACGGCCCGACGTCGCTCGATCACCGCCCGGCCGAGGGAGACCGCATGAGCACCGCAGCACCACCCGTTCGCCCGTCCCGCGCCGACCGGTTCCTGGGCGCCGTCGAGCGCGTCGGCAACCGGCTGCCCGAGCCGTTCACCCTCTTCCTGATCCTGTTCCTCGCCGTCGCGCTCGTGTCGACGTTCATGGCGCTCGCCGACGTGACGGTGCAGATCCCGGGCGCCGAGGAGGTCACCCGGATCCAGGGGCTGTTCACGCCCGAGGGGCTCACGTGGTTCACCCAGAACATCGGGGTGAACTACATCGGGTTCCCGCCGCTGGTCACGGTGCTGACGATCTGGCTCGCCGTGGGCGTGGCCGAGAAGACGGGTCTGCTCGCCGCGGGCATCCGCGCCGTCTTCGGCTCCGCGCCGCGCTGGGCGCTGCCGTATGCCGTGGGGTTCGTCGGCGTGATGGGCAGCGTGATGTCGGACAGCGCCTTCGTGGTCATCCCGCCGCTGGCGGCGCTGGTGTTCCAGGCCGCCGGCCGGCACCCGGTGGCGGGTCTGCTCGGCGGGTTCGCCGCGGCGGGCGCCGGATACTCCACGAACATCGCCGTGACCAGCCTCGACGCACTGTTCTCCGGGATCACCACGGCGGTGACGGAGATCCTGCCCAACCCGGGCGATCCCGTGAACCCGCTGTCGAACTGGTACTTCAACGTGGTCTCGGCCGTGCTGCTGTCCGTGCTCGCCGGGTTCCTCATCGACAAGGTGCTGGAGCCGCGCCTGGTCCGGCAGAGCGTCCCGGTCGACCAGGTGCGACAGGCAGGCACGGTGGTGCCCGGCACCGGCCCGGCGGGCATCGACGAGCACGCCGGGGATGCCACCCTCTCGCGGGCCGAGCGGCGCGGACTGGCGTTCGCCGTCGGCTCCCTGCTGCTGGTGGCGGTCGTCCTGACGGTCGCCTTCGTGGTGCCGGGCTCGCCCTGGCGCAACGCCGACGGCGGGTTCCTCCCGGAGTCGCCGCTGCTCAGCTCGATCACGTTCGTCGTCTTCGTGCTGTTCCTGGTGCCCGGGATCGTCTACGGCGTGGTGACGCGGTCGGTGACCTCGATGAAGGACGTGCCGCGGCTGCTGGAGCAGTCCATCCGCGACATGGCGGGGTTCCTGGTGCTCGCGTTCGTGCTGGGCCAGTTCATCGCGGTCTTCAACTGGTCCGGCGTGGGCCAGTGGATCGCCGTCGCGGGCGCCGAGGGGCTCGAGTCGGCCGGGCTGACCGGCTACGGGGCGATCCTGGGCTTCCTCGTGCTCGCGTCGCTGCTGAACCTGTTCATCATCTCGGGCTCGTCGCTGTGGACCATCATGGCGGCGGTGTTCGTGCCGATGTTCGCGCTCATCGGGTACGAGCCCGGCTTCGTGCAGGCCGCGTTCCGCGTGGGCGACTCGGCGACCCAGATCATCACGCCGCTGAACCCCTACATGATCGTGCTGCTCACGTTCCTGCGGCGCTGGGAGCCGAAGGCGGGCTTGGGCACCGTGATGGCTCGGCTGCTGCCCTTCACGATCGCGTTCTGGCTGGTGTGGGCGGCGGTGCTGTCGGTGTTCTTCTTCCTCGACCTGCCGGTCGGCCCCGGGAACGGCATCTTCCTGGAGTGACCGGCGCCGCGGCGCACCGGGTGCGGTGCGCCGCGGCTGCCCCGATCAGTCGAGGTAGTCCTTCACGAGCTGCTCGGCCAGCCCGGTGTACGTGGCCGGGGTCAGGGCGGCGAGGCGCGCGGCGACGTCGTCGGGCAGGCCCAGGCCCGCCACGAACTCGCGCATGCGCGCGCCGTCCACCCGCTGCCCGCGTGTCAGGTCCTTGAGACGCTCGTACGGGTTCTCCATACCGGGCACGCCTGCGACCGATGCGGCACGCATCGCCGACTGGACCGGTTCACCCAGCACCTCCCAGTTGGCGTCGAGGTCCTCGCGCAGCAGCGTCTCGTTGACGGCCAGGCGGTCCAGGCCGCGTGCCACGTTGTCGATGGCGAGCAGGCTGTGCCCGAACGCGGGGCCGATGTTCCGCTGCGTGGTCGAGTCGGTCAGGTCGCGCTGCAGGCGCGAGGTCACGAGCGTGGCCGAGAGCGTGTCCAGCAGCGAGCACGAGATCTCGAGGTTGGCCTCGGCGTTCTCGAACCGGATCGGGTTCACCTTGTGCGGCATCGTGGACGAGCCCGTGGCGCCCGCGACCGGGATCTGCGTGAAGAAGCCGAGCGAGATGTAGGTCCACACGTCGGTCGCGAGGTTGTGCAGGATCCGGTTGAACCGGGCGACGTCGGCGTAGACCTCGGCCTGCCAGTCGTGCGACTCGATCTGCGTGGTCAGCGGGTTCCAGTCCAGCCCGAGACCCTCGACGAACGCCTTGGAGACCGCGGGCCAGTCGGCCGACGGGACGGCGACCGTGTGCGCACCGTAGGTGCCCGTGGCGCCGTTCAGCTTGCCCAGGTACTCCGCGCCGTCCACGCGGCGCAGCTGACGACGCAGCCGGTGCGCCAGCACGGCGAGCTCCTTGCCCAGGGTGGACGGCGTCGCGGGCTGGCCGTGCGTGCGGGACAGCAGCGGCGCCGCGGCGTGCTCGCGCGCCATGCCCGCGAGCTGGTCGACGACGGCGGTCGCGGCCGGCAGCCACACCTCGCGCACCGCGCCCCGCACCATCAGCGCGTACGACAGGTTGTTGATGTCCTCGCTGGTGCAGGCGAAGTGCACCAGCTCGCTCGCGGCGGGCAGGCTCGTCTCGCCCAGCGCCTCGGGGGCGGCCGCGATGCGCCGCTTGATGAAGTACTCGACCGCCTTGACGTCGTGCACGGTCTCGCGCTCGATCTCGGCCAGCTCGGCGATCTCGGCCGCGCCGAACGTCGCGGGGATCGCGCGCAGGTACTCGATCTCCTGCGGCGTGAGCGTGGGTGCCCCCGGCACCACCGGCGCGGCGACGCCGTCCGCGCCGTTGCACAGCGTGATGAGCCACTCCACCTCGACGTGGATGCGCTCGCGGTTCAGCGCGGCCTCGCTCAGGTGGTCCACGAGCGGTGCGACGGCCTTGCGGTACCGGCCGTCCAGGGGGCCGAGCGCGATGGCGGGGCTCACGTCCGCGAGCGTGACGCGGGCGGCAGGGCTGGGCGTGGTGGTCTCTGGCACGTGCTCCATTCTCCCACGGGCGCGTCCTGCCCCCGGCTGGTTGTCCACAGGGCCTCCGGCCGGCGAGCAAGGCGGACGACACGCACATTTCACCGGGGGTGACGCCGTGGAAACAGCGGAGGCGTCCACGCAACACGGCTGTCACAGGGGATCCAGAACGATGTCCAACCATGGATACAACGCAGGATCCGGTGCTGCAGGAGCCCGGGACGCAGCGCGGCCGCCGCACGACGGCACGCGTGCGGGTGTACGAGGCGCTCCGGGGTGAGCTCCTCTCCACGGCGGTGTCGCCGTTCGCCCGCTACACCGAGGAGAACGTCGCCGAGCGGTTCGGGGTCTCCCGCACCCCGGTCCGCGACGCGCTGGCGCGGCTGGAGGCCGACGGGCTCCTGGTCAAGCGGGACGGCGGCCTCTTCCGCTACACCCCGACCGTCACCGAGTTCACCGACCTCTACGAGCTGCGCGTGCTCCTGGAGACGTGCGGGCTGGACCGGGCCATCGACGACCCGACGATCCGCCACGACGCAGGCGCCATCGAGGCCGAGCTGACCGTGTGGCAGGAGCGCGCCGACTCCGGGATCCAGCCCGACGCCGGCTTCGTCACGGCCGACGAGCAGTTCCACACCGTGCTCCTGGGCGCCGCGGGCAACGCCGAGCTGGTCGGGGCGCTGCAGCGGGTCAACCGCCGCATCCGGCCGGTGCGCATGCACGACTACCTCACCCAGGACCGGGTCGACGCGACGATCAGCGAGCACATCGCCATCGGTGAGCTGGTCCTGTCCGGCCGCCTGCGCGAGGCGCGCGACTCGCTGCGCACGCACGTGGGCCAGTCCCAGTCGATCGTCCGCGCGCGGGCGGCCCGGGCCATGCACCTCATGCAGCTCGCCCCCTGACCACGCGGCCGTGCCGTCCCGCCCGGCCCGGGAGCCCGCCCCGCCCCGCACCACGTCCCGCCCCCGACCAGGAGGAGACCCCGCATGACCCGAACGAGCCCACCGGACGCGGTCCGGGCCGCCTACGCCCGGATCCGGTCCGCCGAGCCCGGCCACGTCTGGATCCACCTGCGTGCCGAGGAGGACGCCCTGGCGGACGCCGGGGACGTCGCGGCGCGCACGGCGGCCGGCGTGGACCTCCCGCTCGCGGGTCTCGTGTTCGCGGTCAAGGACAACATCGACGTGGCCGGCCTGCCGACCACGGCGGCACACCCGGAGTTCGCCTTCGTACCGGCCACGAGCGCCCCTGTCGTCGAGCGCCTGCGGGCCGCCGGTGCGGTGCTGGTGGGAAAGACCAACCTGGACCAGTTCGCGACCGGCCTGGTCGGCACCCGCAGCCCCTACGGTCCCGTCGCGAGCGCGGTCGACCCGGACCGGGTGGCAGGTGGCTCCAGCTCCGGCTCGGGTGCCGCGGTCGGGCTGGGCCTGGTCGACTTCGCGCTCGGCACGGACACCGCGGGGTCGGGGCGGGTGCCGGCCGCGTTCAACGGCGTCGTCGGGCTCAAGCCGACGGTCGGGCTCCTGCCCGCCGACGGCGTGGTCCCGGCCTGTCCCTCCTACGACACGGTGTCGGTCTTCGCCGCGGACGTGACGCTCGCGGCCCGCGTGCTGACCGTCTGCCAGGCACCCACCACCGGCGACGTGCCAGACCCTCAGGGCGCCGGGGCGACCCGGGCGCCGGACGCGCGGGCCTGGCCCGCGGACGCGCCGCAGGGCGCGCCCGCGCACCCGATCGTGGCGGTGCCGCGCGACGAGGACCTGGGCACGCTCTCCCCGGCCGTCCGCGCGGCCTTCGCCGCCGCCATCGGCCGGCTCGAGGGCACCGGTGCCACGGTGCGGCGCATCGACCTCACCCCGTTCCTCGCGGCCGGACGTCTGCTGTACGACGGCGGCCTCGTCGCCGAGCGCGCCTGGTCCTACGGCGAGTTCCTCGCGGGCCACCCCGAGCAGGCCGACCCGTCGGTCGCCGCCATCGCCACGGCGGCGAGCGGCGTCGAGGGCACGCGGGTGGTCGCCGACCAGCAGCGTCTCGCCGGGCTCACGCGGCAGGGCCGCAGGCTCCTGGACGGCACCGACGCGCTGCTCGTGCCCACCGCGCCGATCCACCCGACGTTCGCGCAGGTCGCCGCCGACCCGATCGGCGTGAACTCGACGGTGGGCACCTTCACGAACTTCGTGAACCTCATGGACCTGGCCGCCGTGGCCGTCCCCGCGGGCCGGGTCGACGGCGAGGGGCAGTTCGGCGTGACGTTCGTCGTCCCGGCGTTCCACGACCAGGTGGCCGCCGACCTCGCGGCGCGGTTCCTGGGCGAGGGGGAGGAGGCGCCCCTCCTCGGAGCCCCGGGGGTCGACGTCGCGGTCTTCGGGGCGCACCTGCGGGGCGAGCCCCTGAACGCCCAGCTCGACGCGCTCGGCGGACGGTACCTGCGCGACGTCGCCACGGCCCCGGCGTTCCGCATGCTGCTCGTGGAGGGGGCCGTCGACCGTCCCGCCGTCGTCCGCGGGGGCGAGGCCTCGGTGCCGGGCGAGCTGTGGCGGCTCTCGCCCGCGTCGCTCGCGCGTCTCCTGACCTCGATCGCCGCGCCCCTGGCCCTCGGCCCCGTCGAGCTGTCCGACGGGTCGACCGTCGTCGGCTTCACCGGGGCGCCGACAGGCACCGAACCCGACATCACCCACCTGGGCGGGTGGCGCGCCTACCGGACCGCTGCCGCCACCCCTGCCTGACCCCCCATCGAACGAGGAGACCCTGATGACCCTGCTCAAGCCTGCCCTGGCCGCCGTCGGCGCCGCCGCACTCGCCCTCGGCCTCACCGCC
The DNA here is from genome assembly GCF_049532985.1 of Promicromonospora sp. MS192. GTDB lineage: Bacteria > Actinomycetota > Actinomycetes > Actinomycetales > Cellulomonadaceae > Promicromonospora. Next base: position 5,083,190 of record NZ_CP186693.1, read on the forward strand.
TGCACCGGGGCCGCCGCCGACGGTGCGGACGACGGCACCGTGACGATCGGGACGCTGCGCGGTCAGCCGCACCTGTTCACGCCCTACTTCTACGACGACTTCGCCCCCGAGGGCGTCGAGTTCGAGATCGTCCTGTTCGACACCTCCTCGGACATCAAGAACGCGATCGTCTCCGGATCGGTCGACTTCGGCGTCACCGGCGCCGCGTCGGTGATCACCGGCGTCTCGCAGCAGCAGGACGTGACCGTCGTCGCGTCGTCCGCCGACGGCGGCACCCGCATCGTCGCCTCGCCGGACATCGCGACCCCCGAGGACCTGGTGGGTGCCACGGTGGGCTACCCGATGGGCGCGACCCAGGAGATCCTGCTCAAGGAGACCCTCGCGTCGCTGGGCATCGACCCCGAGGAGGACGTCGAGCTCGTCAACCTCCCGTTCGCCGAGATGGCCGGTGCCTACTCGTCCGGTCAGATCGACGCGTTCATCTCGGCCGAGGTGGGGCCGTCGATCGCCATGCAGGAGGACGCGCACGAGCTGACGTCCCCCTACGAGACCGGGATCGGCCGCACGAACATCGTGCTCGCCACCACGGCCTCCCTGGCACAGGACGACCCCGAGCTCGTGCAGGACGTGGTCGACACCCACGCCCAGGCCACCGAGCACCTGGCCGCCCACCCGGACGAGTGGGCCGACCGCATGGTCGAGGAGTTCGTGGTGGACCGTGCCGTGGTCGCCACGGCGATCGAGAACACGTGGCCGCGCTGGGAGATCGACGCCGACTACGAGCAGACGCTCCGGGCGATGAACGACGAGATGGTCGCCTTCGACCAGGTCGCGGAGCCCGCCGACACCGAGGCGCTGACGGACACCACGTTCGTCGACGCCGTGGACACCCCGTGAGCGCCCGGACGCGCGGTCGCTCCGCCTGGAGCGCCTGGCTGCTCGCGCTGCCGGTGCCGGTCCTGAGCCTGCTCCTGTGGCACGTGGGCGTCCAGGGCGCGTGGGTGCTCCCGTTCGGCATCCAGATGACGTTCCTGCCCCTTCCGGCGGACGTCGGCCTGCGGCTGGTGGACCTCGCCGTCGGGGGTGTGTACGACGACTCGTTCAGCGGCACGCTGTGGACGCACCTGGGGGCGTCGGCCGCGCGGGTGCTCCAGGGATTCCTGCTGGCGGTGGCCGTGGCGGTGCCGCTGGGCGTGCTCATGGGCCGGTCCCGGCTGGTGTTCCGGATGCTCGACCCGACCGTCAACCTCGTGCGGCCGGTCCCGGTCACGGCCTGGGCGCCGCTCACGCTGCTGATCATCGGCTTCGGCGATCGCTCGACGGTCTTCCTGGTGTTCCTGGCCGCGGTGTTCCCGATCCTGCTGAACACCATCAGCGGCGTGCGGCAGGTGTCCGGGCGGCTCCTGGAGGCGGCCGCGATGCTCGGCACCCCGCCGGCGCAGGCGCTGTACAAGGTGGTCATCCCCGCGGCGACGCCGAGCATCGTCGGCGGCATGCGGATCGCCATGGGTCTGGCCTGGGTGATCCTCGTGGTCGGCGAGACGGTGGGCATCGACACGGGACTCGGCGCCATGATCACGCAGGCCCGGGAGCAGTCCCGCACCGACCTGATCATCGTCGGCATGATCGTCATCGGCCTGGCCGGCTTCGTCGCGGACCGCCTGCTCGGGCTGGTCTTCCGCGTGGCGTTCGGCCGGCGTCCGATCCTCAAGTGATGGCTGGACCGAAGGAGGCAGGAGCATGGTGAAGATCGGTCGGATCCGGGAGAACCTCCCGGCGGACATCGTCATGAAGGGCCTCGGCAAGCAGTACCCGGGCGCCGCCGTCGCCGCCGTGGAGGGCGTGGACGTCACGGTCGCCGCGGGGGAGGTGCTGTGCATCGTGGGGGCGTCGGGCTGCGGCAAGTCGACGGTGCTGCGCATGGTGGCGGGCTTCGAGGAGGTCACCTCCGGCACGCTGACGGTCGCGACGGAGCCGGTCGCAGGCCCCGGTCCCGACCGCGGCGTCGTGTTCCAGGACTACGGCCTGTTCCCCTGGCTCACCGTCGCCGAGAACATCGCCTACGGTCCCCGGCAGGCGCGGCTGCAGCGTCCGCTCGTCGCGGAGCGCACCGAGCAGGCGCTGGAGGCCGTGGGCCTGACCCGGGTGGCGGGCTCGTTCCCCCATCAGCTCTCCGGCGGCATGCAGCAGCGCGTGGCGATCGCCCGCGTGCTGGCCAACAAGCCGTCGGTGCTGCTGATGGACGAGCCCTTCGGTGCCCTCGACGCCCTCACGCGCGTGGAGATGCAGCACGAGCTGCAGCGCATCCAGCGTGCGGCCGGCATCACGGTGCTGTTCGTGACCCACAGCATCGAGGAGGCCGTGTACCTCGGCGACCGCGTGCTGGTCATGGCGGGCGGGACGGCGCACGGCGTGCCCGGTCACGTGCGCGAGATCGTGGACGTGGACCTGCCGGCGGACCGCGACGCGTCGTCGCCGGAGTTCAACGCGATCGAGCGGCACGTGGACGGGCTGGTCCACGCGGGGCACGCCGTGCGTCTGTGACAGGTGCGTCACGGCCTCTCGGGACAGCACACTGCGGGCGCGAGGGTGACCACAGGTGGCCTCCACGGTCGTTCGTGCACAGGAGCCTGCCACCGTCGGGTGCCCGGACCTCGTCCCGGCCTACGGTCTCCAGGACCTGACCGACAGGCCTGACCGACAGGCCTGACCGACAGGACCGGACGGAGTGGAGCCGATGAGCAGAGGCGGCACGTGCGTATCCGACGTGGACGGGACAGCACGACGGACGGGCCGCGCCGCGTGCTGACGGGAGGGGCGCCCGCGGCGCTCGCGGAGGTGGTGGCCCTGGTGGAGCGGTCGGCCGCGGAGCTGGGCGCGGCCGGCCACGTCGAGTGGCGGGCGCGGGCGGCCGACCTGTACCGCGCGGCGGTGGCCGAGGAGGCCCGGGCCCTCGCCCGGGACCGCACGCTGCTGGACGAGACGGTGCGGGCCGCGGCCCAGGTGGCGGTGCCGGGCGTGCAGGCGGTGCCGGGGGAGCCCTACGGCGGGTGGGCGCGGTGAGCCTGGCGCCGGAGGACACCGTGGCCGTGTACGGAGGCACGAGCCTGTCCTCGGCCGAGACGGACTCCGTGCGCGGGGCCGCGGCACGGCTGGCGCGCGTCGCCGAGGACCTGAGGGCCGCGTCGGTGCGCTGCCTGGGTGTCAGCGGGGACCTCGCGCTGCCGGGTGTCGGTGGGGCTGGCGACACCGGGGCAGGCGCCGGCGGGATCGGTGCGTCGGGCCTGGCATCGCTGGCGCGCGACGTCGCCCGCTGCCTCGCGGAGCGTGCCCGGGCCTGCGACCTCCTGGCCTGGCGGCTGCTGCGCGCGGCCGGCCTGTACGAGGAGGCCGAGTCGACGGCCGAGCGGCTGGTCGGCGGGCTCGTGACCGCGGGCACCTTCGGCACGGGGGCGGCGCTCGGCAGCCTGGGGTGGCTGGGCCTGGCAGGGGTGGGTGCGCTGGGAGCGGCGGAGGCCGCCGGCCGGCTGGGCGGCGCCGGGGCGACGGGCGGCGCGCTGACGCCCGTGGCCGGAGCGGTCGCCGGTGCCGCGACCCGCGGGCTGGCCCCGTGGTCGGACGAGGTGGTCGCCGGGCTGGGCGGCGGCGTCGCGTTCGCGCAGCCGGGGCCGGCCGGGGGCCGGCCGGGGGTTGCCGGCGGGGCCGGCGTCCTCGCGCACGTGGCCCGCGAGGTACCCCTCCTGGGCGGCGACGACGCCGGGGTCCGGCTCACGCGGCTCGGCGCGGAGGACTTCGCGTCCGGCGCCGTGCCCGCCTGGTCCGCCACCGGCGCGCGCTCCGTCCGTGAGGCACTGGCCCGGGTCGACGACCTCTACCCGGGCCCGGGTGGCGCGCCCCCGGCGACGATCGCGGTCCAGAGGGTGACCGGGCAGGACGGCGCGGTGTCCTGGACGGTGCTGGTGCCCGGCACCCAGTCGGCCCTCCCGGCGGGGCACCCCTGGGACGGGCGGACCGACGTCGAGCTCATGGCCGGGCAGCCCGACGGTGCGACCGCGGCGATCGAGCGCGCACTCGCGGACTCCGGCGTCGGGCCCGACGAGCCCGTCACCCTCGTGGGCCACAGCCTGGGCGGGATCGCCGCGGCGGCGCTGGTGTCCCGGGCGGGTTTCACGGCGCGCTACCGCGTGGGCGGCCTGGTCACCGCCGGTGCCCCGACCGGGCTGATCCCGGCGCCGCCCGGTGTCCCGGTGCTGCACCTGGAGACCCCGGAGGAGCTGGTCTCGAACACCGACGGCCGGTCCGGTGCGGAGAACCCTCGCACCCGCGACCGGGTCACCGTGGTCCGGTCGCTCCAGGACTCGGCCGACCCGGGCGACCGCGCGGCGTCGGGCAGTCTGCCGGCGGCGCACTCGGTCGCCACGCACGTCCGCACGCTGGACCTCGCCCTCGCGACGGGCGACCCGCGGGTGGCCGAGGTGACCGGCCGGATCGGACCACGGCTGGCCGGGGAGAGCATGACCACCTCGTACTACCGGGTCGAACGGGCCGGCCCGTGACCGGCCCGTCCGGCCGCGGGTTCAGTCCGAGACCCGGTTGGGCAGCAGGGCCAGCAGGATCGTCTGCACCACCGAGATCACGAGCGCGGCCAGCACGTACCACCAGAAGCCGCCCGTCACCTCGAGCCCCCAGTTGGGCTGGTCCGAGAACCAGGACTGGTTCGTGATGAGAGTGGTGATCCACAGCATGAGGGTGTTGACCAGCACGGACACGAGGCCGAGCGTCAGGATGTAGAGGGGGAGCGAGATGAGCTGGACGATCGGCTTCACGACCATGTGGACCAGGCCGTAGACGACGGCCACCACCACCAGGGCGAGGATCGTGCCCAGGGTCGTGCCGTCGCTCACGACGTCCATGTGCGAACCGAGGATCAGAGCCGACAGCCCGATCGCGAGTGCGGTGATGAGGATGCGCGCCACGAGCTTCATCCGGCCATCGTGGCATGCTGACCCCCGTGGAAGAAGCATCCGTACCGCTCCGGGCCGCCGTGTCGGCCCTGCCCGCCTACGTTCCCGGCGCCCGCGTCGCCACCGGGTCGCAGGCCTGGAAGCTCTCGTCGAACGAGAACCCCTATCCGCCGCTCCCGTCCGTGCTGGAGGCGATAGCGCGCGGCGCGGCCGAGGTGAACCGGTACCCGGACATGTACGCCGGCGAGCTCGTCGAGGTGCTCGCGGCGCACACCGGCGTGGCGGCCGAGAACGTGGTGGTCGGCAACGGTTCGGTGGCCGTGCTCTCGCACGTGCTCCAGGCCGTCGTCGAGCACGGGGACGAGGTCGTCTTCCCGTGGCGGTCCTTCGAGGCGTACCCGATCGCGGTGGCGGTCGCGGGCGGCAAGGCCGTGACCGTCCCGGTCCAGGAGCGCACGGGCCGCCTCGACCTGCCTGCGATGGCGGCCGCCGTCACGCCCGCCACCCGCGTGGTGCTGGTCTGCACGCCCAACAACCCCACCGGTCCCGCGGTGCACGCGGACGAGCTGGAGACGTTCCTCGCGGCGGTGCCGCGGAACGTGCTCGTGGTCGTGGACGAGGCCTACCTGGAGTTCGTGCGCGACCCCGAGGTGCCCGACGGCGTCGACGTGCTGCGCCGGCACCCTAACGTCGTGCTGCTGCGCACCCTGTCCAAGGCGTACGGGCTGGCGGGTCTCCGCGTCGGCTACGCGGTCGCCGAACCCCGGCTGGCCGCGGGTATCCGGTCGGTGTCCACACCGTTCGGCGTCTCGCACCTGGCGCAGGTCGCCGCGCTCGCGTCGCTGGCGCCCGCCGCGCAGAGCGAGCTGCTGGAACGGGTCGACGCGCTGGTCACCGAGCGCACGCGCGTCACCGACGCCCTGCGCGACCAGGGCTGGGACCTGCCCGGGACGCAGGCCAACTTCGTCTGGTTCGGCCTGGGCGAGCAGACCGTCCAGCGCGCCGCCGAGGCGACCGCCGGCGGCGTCCTGGTCCGTCCGTTCGCGGGTGACGGGCTCCGCGTGACCATCGGCGAGGTCGCGGCGAACGACGCGTTCCTGCGGATCGCGGCGGGCTGGCGCTGACCTGACACTGACCTGACGCCGGGGCCGGCCCGGGCACGTTCAGCCGATGAGCGCGTCCGCCAGCACGCCGTCCCGTGCGGTCCAGGCCGGGGCCGCGCCCACGAGCGAGTCGAGCCGTTCGATCCGGCGGGCGGCCATGTCGTCGGCCGGCGTCAGCACCACGATGCGCTCACCGCGGTCCCGGTCGAGCCACAGGCTCTGGAACACGACGTCGACCCGGCCCACCCGGGAGGACCGGTAGCGGCGGAGCTGGCCCGGCCGGTCGCCGCGCACCTCGTGCTCGCCCCAGTAGCGCACGAACTCGGGCGAGCGCTCGCGCAGGCCGCCGAGCAGCCCCTCCCATCGTGGGTGGTGCCGGAACTCGGCCTCGCGGGCACGCAGCCGCCCGGCGAGGTCGCGGAGCACCACCTCGGGCTCCACGAGGCTGTCACGCCAGTCGTCGTGTGTGAACAGCAGCCACGCGCAGTTCCGGTCGGCGGGGTCGACGGCGTCGAGGTCGCCGAACAGGAACCGGTAGGTGCGGTTGGCGGCGACCAGGTCGTAGGCGGCGGTCTGGATCGCCGCCGGGTACGGGAGCAGCCGTTCCAGGAGCAGGACGTGCTCGGGCAGCACCCGCATCAGCGGGTTGGGCACGCCGGCGTCGGTGTCGGCCGCCCGCCCGGCGAGGATCATCAGGTGCCGCCGCTCCTCGGGCCGCAGCCGCAGTGCCCGGGCCACGGCGTCGAGCACCTGGTCGGACGGGTTGGGCGCGCGCCCCTGCTCGAGCCACGTGTACCAGGTGACGCCGACGCCGGCGATCTGCGCCACCTCCTCGCGGCGGAGCCCGGGTGTCCGCCGGCGGCCGGACTGCGGCAGCCCGACGTCGGCCGGGGTGACGCGACCGCGGCGCTCCCGGAGGAAGGCACCGAGCGCCTTGTGGTCGGGGTCGGTGGTGGTCACCGAACCAGTGTCACCCCGCGGCGGCCGCACAACCAGGTGGTGCCGGTACCCGTATGAACAGGCTCCTGGTACCAGGATGACCGACGGCGCATGGTCGGAGCATGACGCCATCCCTCCCCACGGCCGTCGACTCCCGCGTGCGCCCGGCCGTCGCCGCCCCGGCGGGCGGTGCGACATCGCCCGCCCCGGACACCACCCGCGCCCTGACCGGCGGCGGGCTGGCCGTGCTGCTGCTCGGCTTCGTCCCCGTCAACTTCACGTTCGGTGCCGTGAACCTGCTGGTCCCGGCCATCGCCGCGGACCTGGCGGTCAGCCCGGCCGGCGGCGCGCTCGTGCTGTCGGCCTACACGACCACGTTCGCCGCCGGCCTGGTCGTCGCCGGCCGGCTGGGCGACCGGTACGGCCGGCGGCGGCTCTTCGCCGTCGGTCTCGCCTGCTTCGGCGTGCTGGCGGTGCTCACCGCACTGGCCCAGGGCCTGACGGACCTCGTGGTGCTGCGCGCCGCCCTCGGCCTGGCCGCCGGGCTCTTCACACCGCAGGTGCTGTCGACCATCCAGGCGACGGCGCCCGACGCGCTCCGGTCCCGGGGGATCATCCTGTTCACGGCGGCCGGGGCGGTGGCGACCATCGTGGGGCAGGTGGCCGCCGGAGCTCTCGTGGTCGCCCTGCCCGCGCACCTCGGCTGGCGCGCCGTCCAGATCGTCACGGCGATCATCGCGCTCGGCGCCCTGCTCGGCCTGCGGGCGGTGCCCGAGTCCCGGTCCGAGGCGCCCCTCGCGCTCGACCTGCCGGGCGCCGCGCTGCTCGGCGGTGGCCTGGTGGCGCTGGTCGTGCCGCTCACGACCGGCCCCGGCGCGGGCTGGCCCGCCTGGGCGGTCGGCCTGCTGGTGGTCGCGGCCGTGACGCTCACCCTGTTCGCGCTCACCCAGCGCCGCGCCGAACGCCGCGGCCTGCTGCCCGTGGTCCCGCCGCGCGTGCTGCGCGTGCCGGTGGTCCGGATCGGACTGCTGATGACGATGCTCTTCTTCGTCACCTACGGCGCGTTCCTGTACGAGATCTCGGAGTACTCGCAGACGGTGTGGGGCGCCGACGGCTGGGGCGCCGCCGTGCTCCTGCTCGCGTTCGGCGGGGCGTTCGTGGTCACGGCGCTCGCCCTGCCCCGGATCCTGCGGCGGGTCGGGCCGCGGATCATGGTGTACGCCGCCTCGGGGCAGGCCGTGGTGCTGCTCGGCATCGCTCTGGTGGTGGGGCGCGACGGCGGCGGGGCCGCCCCGGTCGTGCTGCAGCCGCTGCTGGTCGCGCTGGGTGCGGCCCAGGCGATGATGTACGGCCCCGCGCTGCAGACCGTGCTCTCCCGCACGCCGACCTGGGCGGCCGGTGTCGCGGGCGGACTGCTCACCACGCTGCAGCAGCTGGGCCTGGGCCTGGGCGTGGCGCTCCTGGGCGGGCTCTTCCACGCGGTGGCGGGCGCGGCGGACGGCACGCCGCTGGCAGCAGCCACGGGACCGGGCTCGGGGCTCACCGTCGGCCTGGTCACGGCGGTGACCGCGCAGGCGGCCTGCGCCGTCGTCTTCGCACTGCTGGCCTCCCGGGTGGTGCGCCACACGACTGCGTGAGACAGCGTGGTCGGCAGCGTGGTCGGTAAGAGGTCAGGTGATCGGCACCCCGGGGTGCCGATCACCTGACCTCTTACCGACCACGCGCCCTGGGAGGGCCAGCCTTGCGCGAGACTCCGGTCAGGGCGCCGAGACTGCGTCGCGGGTGTTGGCGGAACCCGACAAACGCGTCGGCGAGAGATTGGGCGGGATCGCGGCAGACCAACCTACGGAGCCGTAGCCTACGCTTGCGTAGGCTACGAGAGCGTAGGTTGCGGATCGGCCATATTTCCGGCTGGACCCGTGCCAGGATGGAAAGGTCCCCGGAACGGGCCGGGCGTCTCCGCAACTGCGGGCGCTCGCGTCCGCAGTCGAAGGAGGAAAGCGTGACTACGACCAACGGCTCCAACGAGGCGATCCCGACGTTGCAGCTACTCGACCCCGAAGGGCACCGCGTCACGACACGCGGCACCAAGGGGTACCGCGACCGCGCAGCGGACCTGACCGCGGAAGACCTCCGTGGTATGTACCGCGACATGGTCCTGACCCGCCGCTTCGACGAAGAGGCGACGTCGCTCCAGCGCCAGGGCGAGCTGGCCCTGTACGCACCCTCTCGTGGCCAGGAGGCCGCGCAGGTCGGCAGCGCCTACGCCCTGCGGCCGCAGGACTACGTGTTCCCGTCGTACCGGGAGCACGGCGTGCTGCAGGTCCGCGGCGTGGACACCGTCGACCGGCTGCGGTTCTTCCGCGGGTCCGACCACGGCGGCTGGGACCCGAACGAGCACAACGCGAACGTCTACACCGTGGTCATCGGCGCGCACACCCTGCACGCCACCGGCTACGCCATGGGCGTCCAGCGCGACGGCACCCCGCTCGACAAGCACGACGGCACCGCCGTGGTCACCTACTTCGGCGACGGCGCCACCTCGCAGGGCGACGTCAACGAGGCCATGGTGTACGCCGCGGTCAACCAGGCGCCCGTCGTGTTCTTCCTGCAGAACAACCAGTGGGCGATCTCCGAGCCGACCACCCGGCAGACGCGGACCCCGCTCTACCGCCGCGGCGAGGGCTTCGGCATGCCGAGCCTGCGGGTCGACGGCAACGACGTGCTCGCCGTCTACGCCGCGACGCAGGAGGCGCTGGAGCGGGCCCGCGCGGGCGAGGGCCCCAGCTTCATCGAGGCGTTCACCTACCGCATGGGCGCCCACACGACGTCGGACGACCCGACGCGCTACCGCACCACCGACCAGGAGGAGGTGTGGCGCCGGCGCGACCCGATCGACCGCCTCGTCGCGCTCCTCCGGGCCGAGGGCGAGCTCGACGACGAGTTCGTGGCCGAGGTCCAGACGGCCGCCGACGAGCTCGGCGTCCGCCTGCGCTCCGGCGTCCGGGCCCTGGACGGCGGTGCGCCCGTCTCGACCTTCGACGACGTCTACGCCACCCCGCACGGCATCGTCGCCTCCGAGCGGGCCTGGTACGAGGCATACGAGGCCGGCGACCCGCCGGCCGAGCAGTACGCGATCGCGGAGACGGCCCAGGGAGGCGCACGATGACAACCATGGCGGAACGTACGCACACCACGTCCGGTGCGTCCGGCACGAAGACCCTGACGCTCGGCAAGGCGGTCAACGAAGGTCTGCGCGCCGCGATGCGGCACGACGACAAGGTCATGCTCATGGGTGAGGACATCGGCCCGCTGGGCGGTGTCTTCCGGGTGACCGACGGCCTGCAGGCGGAGTTCGGCGAGCAGCGGGTCGTGGACACGCCGCTGGCGGAGTCCGGCATCGTCGGCACCGCCATCGGCCTGGCCATGCGCGGCTACCGGCCGGTCTGCGAGATCCAGTTCGACGGGTTCGTCTTCCCGGCGTTCAACCAGATCACCACCCAGCTCGCCAAGATCCACAACCGCACGCGCGGAGCGATCGACATGCCCGTCGTCATCCGCATCCCGTACGGCGGCGGCATCGGCGCCGTCGAGCACCACAGCGAGAGCCCGGAGGCGCTGTTCGCGCACACGGCGGGCCTGCGCGTGGTCTCCCCGAGCAGCCCGCAGGACGCCTACACGATGATCCAGGAAGCGATCGCCTCCCCGGACCCGGTGATCTTCTTCGAGCCCAAGGGCCGTTACTGGGCCAAGGGTGAGGTCGACCTCGACGTCACGGTGGGCTCGGCCACGCTGAACGCGGCCCAGGTGGTCCGGTCCGGCACCGACGTGACGCTCGTGGCCTACGGGCCGTCCGTCGAGACGGCGCTGAAGACCGCGACCGCGCTCGCGGAGGAGGGCCGCTCGGCCGAGGTGGTCGACCTGCGCGCCATCTCGCCGCTCGACACCGGGGCCGTCGTGGCCAGCGTCCGCAAGACGGGGCGCTGCGTCGTGATCCACGAGGCCCCCGTGTTCTTCGGTGCCGGCGCCGAGATCGCGGCCCGCGTCACCGAGGAGTGCTTCTACGCCCTGGAGGCGCCGGTGCTCCGCGTGGGCGGCTTCCACACCCCGTATCCCGTGGCGAAGCACGAGCACGAGTACCTGCCGAGCGTGGACCGTGTGCTGGACGCCGTCGACCGTGCCTTCGCGCACTGAGCCAGGAGTGAACCGAGAGTGAGCTCGAAGAACCAGAGGTTCCCGCTCCCCGACGTCGGCGAGGGCCTCACCGAGGCGGAGATCGTCGAGTGGCGCGTCGCCGTCGGCGACTCCGTCGAGGTGAACCAGACGATCGTCGAGATCGAGACGGCGAAGTCGCTCGTCGACCTGCCGTCGCCGTGGACCGGGACCGTGGCCGCCCTGCTCGTCGAGGCGGGCACCACGGTCGACGTCGGCACCCCGATCATCGAGATCGCGGTGCCCGACGCCGGCGGTGCGCCCGCAGGTGCGTCGCCCGAGGGCGCCGCGGTGCCGGCCGAGGGCGCGCAGGACGAGGGTTCCGGGTCGGTGCTCGTCGGGTACGGCACGGCCGAGGCGAAGGCGACCGGTCGGCGTCGCCGCCACCAGGTGGCCTCCGCCCCGGCAGCCCCGGCCCCGGTCGCCGTCGCACCGGCGCCGGTGACCCCCGCGCCGGTGACCCCCGCCCCGGCGGCCCCCGCACCTGCGGCACCGCCCGTCGCACCCGCACCGCCCAGGGCGGCCACCCCGCCGTCCGACAACGGGGTGACCACGGCCGCCCGTGCGCGCGTGCTGGCCAAGCCGCCCGTCCGCAAGCTCGCCAAGGACCTCGGGGTCGACCTGGCGGGCGTCCACGCGACGGGTCCCGGCGGCATCGTGACGCGTGAGGACGTGGTGGCCCACGCCGAGCGCTCCACGGTGACGACCCTGACGCACTACCCGGACGACGAGCCCTGGCTCGCCTCCGGCGTGGTCTCGCCGGACGGGCGCCAGACGCGCGTGCCGGTCCGCTCGGTGCGCAAGCGCACCGCGGAGGCCATGGTCGCCAGCGCGTTCACCGCACCGCACGTCACGGTCCTGCACACGGTCGACGTCACGAAGACGATGAAGCTCGTGGCGGCGCTCAAGGAGGACCGCGACTTCACGGACGTCAAGGTCACGCCGCTGCTGGTGGCGGCCAAGGCGGTGCTGCTCGCCGTCAAGCGCCACCCGCAGATCAACGCCTCCTGGGACGACGCGGCCCAGGAGATCGTCTACAAGCACTACGTGAACCTGGGCATCGCCGCGGCCACGCCCCGGGGTCTCGTGGTGCCGAACATCAAGGACGCGCACACGCTCGACCTGCTCGGCATCGCGAAGGCGCTGGCCGGGCTGACGGCGACCGCACGAGCGGGGCGCACCTCGGTCACCGACATGTCCGACGGCACCATCACCATCACCAACCTGGGCGTCTTCGGCATCGACACCGGCACGCCCATCCTCAACCCGGGGGAGTCGGGGATACTCGCCTTCGGCGCCATCCGCCAGCAGCCCTGGGTGCACAAGGGCAAGGTCAAGCCGCGCTGGGTGACGACGCTCAGCTTCAGCTTCGACCACCGGCTGGCCGACGGCGAGCTCGGCGCCCGGTTCCTGTCCGACGTCGCACGCGTGCTGGAGGACCCGGCCCGCGGCCTCGTCTGGGGCTGATCCGCCGGACGACCGCACACGTCAGGCCCTCAGGTCACCGACCTGAGGGCCTGACGTGTCGTGCGACCGGGGCCGTGCGCCCCCCGGATCCGTCTGGGAGATCCCGGTGCGAAGGGCGCGCGGTCCCGGCAGCTCACGGCGACTGGACTCGATCGCCGTGCCCCGGGCAAGGTCCGGTGCCCGGTGGCGGTCCGCCACCCGGGCCGCGTGGCGTCATGCCACGCGCATACCGCCGATCGACCGCGGCCGGCCGCGCCGGCGCTTGCGGCTGCGCACGGTGCCGTCGACGACGATCTCGCCGCCCCAGACGCCCCAGGGCTCGCGGCGGGCGAGAGCGCCCGCGAGGCACTGCGCCTTCAGCGGGCACTCGGCGCAGGCGCGCTTGGCCGCCTCCAGGTCCGCCGGATGCTCCGCGAACCAGAGCTCGGGCTGTTCCGAGCACGGCACGGAGTCGTCGGTCTCGGTGATGATGTTCGCGAGGTCCACACTGGTCACAACGCAGAAGAGGGCTAAAGGGTTGGGTTTGGTGCATAATCCGGCCGAACTTTTCCTGAACTTCGTCGAAATGCCCGGTTCGGGCCTGCTCACGCCGTGGTCAACCGGACACCCGCGGACGGTCAGAACCGCGCCGTGGCACGCCTAGGCTGGACCGCGTGACCCCGACCGACGCCCGGAACAGGACCAGCAGAACCGCACGGACGAGCACCGCGAGCGGCCCGGCCAGCCCGTCCTGGCTCGCCGTCGCCCTGCCGGCGGCGGCCCTCGTGGCGCTCGCGGCCCTCGTCGCGGCCGGCGCCTTCTCCGGCGCCTTCACGGCGTTCACGAACTTCACCGACCCGGGCGCGCTCGTGCGCTGGGGGGCACCCGTCGCGACGGTGGTCACCGAGCTCGCGCTGGCCGTGACCGTGGGCGCGCTCGCGCTGGCGGCCTTCGTGCTGCCGCGCGGTCCGCTCGTGGACCGCGCGCTCGGCGTGGCCGGCGTGGCCGCGGGCCTGTGGACGCTCGCCGCCCTGGTCCAGCTCGTCCTGCGCTTCTCGTGGTCCACCTACCTGCCGCTGGACGCCGGCGGGTTCGGTCCGGCGCTGATGGAGTACGTCTCGACCATCACCGTGGGCCGCACCTACCTGGGCATCGTCATCGTCGCCGCGCTGACGGCGGCCGTCGCCCTGCTGGTGCGCGGCCCGGTGGGGGCCCTGTGCACCCTGGCGCTGCCGGTGGTCGCGCTCGGCATGCAGTCCTCCACCGGGCACGCGGCCGGGGCCGCGAGCCACGACCTGGCCATCTCGGCCCTGTTCCTGCACCTCGGTGGCGCGGCCCTGTGGATCGGTGGCCTCGCGGCCGTCGCGCTCGTCGGCCTGCGGTACGCCGCGACGCCCGACGTGATCCGGCGCTACTCGGAGATCGCGTTCTGGTGCTTCGTCGCGGTCGCGGTCTCGGGGCTGGTCAGCGCCTGGATCCGCATCGGCTCCCTCGACGGGCTGAGCACCGACTACGGGATCCTCCTGGTGGTCAAGGTCGCGCTGCTGGTGGTCCTCGGCAGCCTGGGCTACCTGCACCGCAGCACCGTCGTCTCCCGGCTCTCCGCCGGCACCACCCGGAAGGCGGCGATCGGCCTGTTCTGGCGGCTCACCGCCGTCGAGGTCGGCGTGATGGGCGCGGTCTCCGGCGTGGCGGTCGCCCTCGGCTCCACGGCGCCGCCCGTGCCCGACGAGCCCATCACCGACCCCACCCCGGCCGAGCTCGTGACCGGTCACCCGCTGCCGCCCGAGCCCACGCTCGTGCGCTGGTTCACCGAGTTCCAGTGGGACGTCGTCCTCGCCTTCGCCTGCGCGGCCGCGCTGTTCGTCTACGTGCGGTGGACCCTGCGGCTGCGTCGCCGTGGCGACGCCTGGCCCGTGGGCCGCACCATCTCCTGGTGCCTCGGCATCCTGGTCCTGTTCTGGGCCACGAACGGCGGCGCCGCCACCTACGGGCACGTCCTGTTCAGCGCGCACATGGTGCAGCACATGATCCTCGCGATGGTGGTGCCGCTGTTCCTCGTGCTGGCCGCGCCGGTCACGCTGCTCGTCCGGGCGGTCCCGGCGCGCAAGGACGACTCGTGGGGTCCCCGCGAATGGGTGCTCGCGCTGGTGCACTCGCCCTGGGGCCGGTTCATGGCCAACCCGGTGGTGGCCGCCGTCCTGTTCGCGGGCGGCATGATCGTCTTCTACTTCACGCCCCTGTTCGAGCTCGCCCTGACCACCTACGCGGGCCACCTGTGGATGGTCGCCCACTTCACCCTCGTCGGGTACCTCTTCGCGAACGCCCTGATCGGCGTCGACCCCGGTCCCTCCCGTCCCGGGTACCCGCTGCGCCTGGTGCTCCTGTTCGCCACCATGGCGTTCCACGCGTTCTTCGGTGTCGCACTCACCTCGGGCACCGCGCTGCTGGTCCCCGACTGGTTCGGGCTCATGGGCCGGCCCTGGGGGCCGTCCGCCATCGTGGACCAGCAGA
Source organism: Promicromonospora sp. MS192 (assembly GCF_049532985.1). GTDB lineage: Bacteria > Actinomycetota > Actinomycetes > Actinomycetales > Cellulomonadaceae > Promicromonospora. The sequence goes on from NZ_CP186693.1 coordinate 5,098,368, forward strand.
AGGGCGGCGCCGTCGCCTGGGGGATCGGGGAGCTGCCGACGCTGCTGCTCGCCGTCGGCGTGGCGATCTCCTGGACGCGGTCCGACGCCCGGGAGGCGCGGCGTACCGACCGCAAGGCGGAGCGGGACGGCGACGCCGAGCTGGAGGCGTACAACGCCATGCTGGCCGAGAAGGCGGAACAGGCCAGGCGCACGGAGCGCTGACCAAAATCAGGCCCACGACGGGCCGCGGGCGTGGTAGACGTGGGCGGTGAGCGAAACCGCGCAGACCCCGTTCCACGACCTCGACCACTACGTCGCCGTCCCGCGCCTGACCGGCCTCGCGGCCAGCCAGGACGGCACCCGCCTCGTCGCCACCGTCCAGACGCTCGACGGCGAGCGCACCGCCTACCGCACGGCCCTGTGGGAGGTGGACCCGACCGGTGCGGCCCCCGCCCGACGGCTCACCCGGTCCGCGAAGGGGGAGTCGTCCGCCGTCTTCACGCGGTCGGGCGACCTCCTGTTCACCTCCGCCCGGCCCGACCCCGACGGCAAGGACGGCGACGACCCGGTGCCCGCCCTCTGGCTCCTGCCCGCGCACGGGGGCGAGGCCCGCGTGGTCGCGACGGCGCCAGGTGGCGTGTCCGGGGCGCTCGCGGCCCGCAGCGCCGACGTCGTGAGCGTCGCCGCGAGCCTGCTGCCGTCCGCGAAGGACCTGACGCAGGACGCCGAGCTGCGCAAGGCCCGCAAGGACCAGAAGGTGTCGGCGATCCTGCACACGGGCTACCCGGTCCGGTTCTGGGACCACGACCTGGGGCCCGACCAGGACCGGCGCCTCGTGGGCGACCTCGCCGCGCTCACCGACGAGCCGGCGTCCCCGCTGCCGGCCGCGACGCCGTCGGGCACGGAGCCGGCTGCCACGCCGTCGGGCACGGAGCCCGCCGACGGCCGGCACCTCGACCTGCGCGACCTCACGGGCCCCGGCCGCCACCTGGAGGAGCACGCGGCCGACCTGTCCGCGGACGGCACCACGCTCGTGCTGACCTGGGCGGTGCCGGACGCCGGGGCGGCCACCCGCAGCACGCTCGTCGCCGTGGACACCGCCACCGGCGACCGCCGGGTGCTGGTCGACGACCCGGACGCCGACGCGACGGCGCCCCGCGTCTCGCCCGACGGCGCCTGGGTCGCGTACGTGACCGAGTCGATCTCGACGCCGCACGAGGCCCCGGTGATCCGCCTGGCTCTGGTGCCGGCCGACGGCTCCGCCGAGCCCGTGGTCCTCGCCGACGACTGGGACCGCTGGCCCGGTCGGCCCACGTGGCTCCCGGACGGCGGCGGCCTGCTGGTCCAGGCGGACGACGACGGGCGCGGCCCGGTCTTCCTCCTCACGTTCACCGGCGCCCTGCCGGGCACCGACGTGGTGGTCGAGAAGGTGACCTCGGACGACGCCGTCTTCTCCGACCTGTCGGTGACGCCCGACGGGGCCGCCGTGCTCGCGCTGCGGTCCTCCTACGCGGCCCCGGCCGAACCGGTCCGGATCGACCTGGCGGGCTTCGTCGCCTCGGGCGCGCCAGGGGAGCGGACGCCGGTCGCGGCGACGCTGCTGCGCTCGCCCGTCCCGGCCCCGGCGCTGCCGGGCACCCTCACCGAGATCGAGACCACGGCCGAGGACGGCTCACGCGTGCGCGCCTGGCTCGCGCTGCCGCCCGACGCCGGCCCGGACGCCCCCGCACCCCTCCTGCTGTGGATCCACGGCGGCCCGCTCGGCTCCTGGAACGCGTGGAGCTGGCGCTGGAACCCGTGGCTGATGGTCGCCCAGGGCTACGCGGTGCTCCTGCCGGACCCCGCGCTGTCCACCGGGTACGGGCAGGAGTTCGTCCAGCGCGGCTGGGGTGCGTGGGGCAAGGCGCCGTTCACCGATCTCATGGCGATCACCGACGCCGCCGAGGCGCTGCCGGAGATCGACGGGACGCGCACCGCGGCGATGGGCGGCTCGTTCGGCGGCTACATGGCGAACTGGGTGGCGGGCCACACGGACCGCTTCCAGGCGGTCGTGACGCACGCGAGCCTGTGGGCGCTGGACCAGTTCGGCCCCACGACGGACGCGGGCTACTACTGGGCGCGCGAGATGACGCCGGAGATGGCGCTGGAGAACAGCCCGCACCTGTCGGTGGGGGAGATCCGCACGCCGATGCTCGTGATCCACGGCGACAAGGACTACCGCGTCCCGGTCGGTGAGGGGCTGCGGCTCTGGTTCGAGCTGCTGACCAGGTCGGGGCTGCCGGCCTCGGACGACGGCGAGACGGAGCACCGGTTCCTGTACTTCCCGGACGAGAACCACTGGGTGCTCACACCGCAGAACGCCAAGGTCTGGTACCAGGTGGTCTCGGCCTTCCTGGCCGAGCGGGTGCTGGGCGAGACGCCGGAGCTGCCCGCGACCCTGGGCTGACACGCGTCCGCCGGGGCGGGACGTTCGCGTCCCACCCCGGCGGGGGTCGCGCTCAGCCTGCCTTGACGGCGCCGACGACGCGGACGCGCACGGCCACGTCGTCGATCTCCTCGGGGACCTTGTCCACCAGGCGAGGGTCTGTCACGTTGACCTGGAGCACCCAGCTCCCGCCGGGGCCGGTCACCTGCTCCACGGAGACCTCCTCGGTGAGCACCTCCACCGGCGACGTGCCGGGTTCCGCGTGCTTGCGCGCACGGTGCTCGCGAAGTGGCTGGTCGAGGGACGTCGTGAACTCAGGGGCGACGCCGACGCCGATGACACCGTCCAGTCCGGTCACTTTTTCCCGCAATGCGGCTTTTGCGGACCGAGCCTCGTCGAGTGTTGCCATCCCGATCACCTCCTGGTCATCCATTGTGTCCCCCGTGTCTACCCCCTTCCAGCGGGCCGGCACGTGTCCTGGACCACGTCGCCGACCGCCACGCGGCACCGCAGGTCAGCGGGGTGACGGCGCCTGACACACCGTGCGGACACGCCCACGAGGTTCCCCGCCTCCCGCGACACGCCCGGGCGGGGGAAACGCTGGTGCGCGCACCGGACGTCACCCGAACGGGTGCGTCGCCTCCCGCGCCAGCTCGATCCCCAGGATCTCCAGCACCTGGTCGATCGGGTTCGCGTAGGTGAGGCCCTTCCCGCTGCGCCCGCCGGACTCGGAACCGGCGAACAGGAGGCCGAGCGCCACGCCGTCCTCCCGGTACACGAGCGCCCCGGAGTCACCGCCCCGGGAGAACGGGCCGTCGTCCAGGCTCTCGATCTCGATCTGGTCGTCGAAGCTCAGCGCGCCGAGGTCCTCGTACCCCACGATGACGTCGTCCAGCTCGATGGCCGTGACCCGGCCTCGCGTGATCGCCGTCGTGCGGCCGACCTTGCCGACGATCTCACCGCCGAGGGCGCGGGCCGTCTTCACCACTCGGCCCACGGGGTACTCGAAGTCGACGGGGACCCGGTCCAGGCGCGCGATCGCGGCGTCCGTCGCGGCCGGTTCGAGCGCGTCCAGGTCCACCACCTGCGTGAGCTCCCCGATCCGGTCGCCCGGCGCCAGCCCGCCGTCGGCGGGCCCAGGCTGGAGCACGACGTCGCCCGGGCGGGCCTCGGGGGACCCGGCCAGCACGTGGTAGTTCGACAGGGCGTACAGCGCGCCGTCGCTGCCGGGTGTCGTGCGCGTGACGAAGGCGCCGAGGGTGCCCGCCGTGACGGCGACGTGGCCGATGGAGACGCCGGGCCGGATCGGCCGCCGGCGGTCGGTGTCGCCGGACGCCAGCGACGTCGGTGCGGGCGGGCGCGGGCCCAGCTCGCTGACGGGGCGGATGCGGCCGGTGCGCCGGACGTCGGCGTCGGGCCCGATCTCCGCCGTGACCTTGCGCACGATCGAACGGGCGCGGGGAACCCCGAGCCGGTAGCGGACCGCGATGCCGAAACCGCCCTCGCCCTGCGGCACCAGCCCGAGCGCGAGGGTGGGCGCCCGCACGACGTCGGCCGCCTCCGACACCCGTTCTCCGGTCGTGTGCCCCTCCAGGGACCGCGGTGTCGCCACGACCCCGTGGCGCTCGGCGAGCTCCCGGGCGAACGCTGCGAGCTGCTCCTTCATCTTCCTGGCCTGGTCGCGGTCCATGCCCTGATCCTCTCCTCACCCACCGACACGACACGGCACACCCCTACCGACACGCCGGTCTGTCCCACAAAGTCATCCGAAAGACGGATATCACCCTGCCAGGTTTGCGCGGTACGTTCCTCTGCTACACCCAACCATGGCCGGGTGAAAGCCAGGAAGGCCTGGGATGTCACAAACATCTCCAGGCTGCCTCCTGAATCGATGGCGGCGTCCGACCTGGGCGCCGGTGATCACGGAACGGCGAGAATGATCGGGACGATGGACGAGACGCGGAGCACGCGGGTGACCCGTGCGGACGTGCGTGAGGCTCTCATGTGGGCCCTCGAGCGGGACCGTGACGCCCTGCTCGCGCACCGGGCGGCCGTGCACTCCAGCAAGAGCGACCTGACCCGTCGCCGCGCCGACAAGGCGCTGGTCGAGCAGTGGCGTGCCCGCAAGCCGGACACGGAGCAGGACACCGCGACGCGCGAGTGACAATGGGCCGGTGAGCACAGGAGTCCAGAACCTTCCCCGTGTCCGCGCCTCCGAGCTCGTCGGGCGCGGCTGGCTGAACACCGGCGGGCAGGAGGTCACCCTCGCCGACCTGCGCGGCAAGGTCGTCGTCCTCGACTTCTGGACGTTCTGCTGCATCAACTGCCTGCACGTCCTGGACGAGCTGCGCGAGGTCGAGGAGCAGCACCGCGACGAGCTCGTGATCATCGGGGTGCACTCGCCCAAGTTCGAGCACGAGGCCGACCCCGACGCGCTCGCGGCCGCCGTCGAACGGTACGAGGTGCGCCACCCCGTGCTCGACGACCCCGAGCTCGTGACCTGGGGCGCGTACACCGCGCGGGCCTGGCCCACGCTCGTGGTCATCGACCCCGAGGGCTACATCGTGGCGCAGATGGCGGGGGAGGGGCACGGCTCCGCGATCGCCGCGCTCGTGTCCGACCTGATCGCCGAGCACGCCGTGAAGGGCACCCTGCACCGCGGCTCGGGGCCCTACGTGCCGCCCGCCCCCGCCTCCGGCACGCTGCGGTTCCCGGCCAAGGCCCTCGCGCTGCCGAACGGGAACCTCCTGGTCGCGGACGCCGGGCACCACTCCCTTGCGGAGCTGGAGCCGAACGGCGAGACGCTCGTGCGCCGCATCGGCTCGGGCGAGCGGGGGCTCGTCGACGGCGGGCCGGGCGAGGCGCGGTTCTCCGAGCCGAACGGGCTGTGCCTGGTGCCCTCCGACCTGACGGCGAGCCTCGGGTACGACGTCGTGGTCGCCGACACGGTCAACCACGCCCTGCGCGGCGTGCGGCTCTCGGACGGCGTGGTCACGACGCTGGCCGGCACCGGCGAGCAGTTCATGGTGGGCGGCCAGGAGAACGTGACGGGCACGGTCGGTGCGTTCGAGCCCGGCGAGTCGTACGACGCGCTGAGCGTGCGGCTCTCCTCGCCGTGGGACGTCGAGTGGTCCGCCGAGCTCGGCGCGTTCGTCGTGGCGATGGCCGGGAACCACACGCTGTGGGACTTCCACCCCGGCCCGCACCTGCCCGTGGTCTCGCTGCTCGCGGGCACCATGAACGAGGGCCTGGAGGACGGCCCGGGCGAGGGCGCCTGGTTCGCCCAGCCCTCCGGCCTGGCCGCGGCGCCCGCCGGCGCGCTCTGGCTCGCCGACGCCGAGACCTCGGCGCTGCGCCGCCTCGTGCCGGTGGACGAGACCGACGTGACCGTCGAGACGGTTGTCGGGCAGGGGCTGTTCGACTTCGGGCACCGCGACGGCGCCGCCGGTCAGGCGCTGCTGCAGCACCCGCTGGGCGTCGCCGTGCTGCCGGACGGCAGCGTCGTCGTCGCCGACACGTACAACGGCGCGGTGCGCCGGTACGACCCGGCCTCCGGCGAGGTGACCACCCTGGCCAAGGACCTCGCGGAACCGTCCGACGTGCTCGTCGAGGTCGCGGACGACGCCGTGCACCTGCTCGTGGTCGAGTCCGCCGCGCACCGGCTCACGCGGGTGGCGCTCCCGGCCACCCTCGCGGGTGAGGTGCTCGACGGCGGCGCGCACCGTGTCGCCCGGCCCGCCACGGACGTGGGCTCCGGCGCGCTGCGCCTCGACGTGCCGTTCGCACCGGCGCCCGGCCAGAAGCTCGACGACCGTTGGGGACCGTCGACGTCGCTCCAGGTCAGTGCCACCCCGCCGGAGCTGCTGCTGTCGGGTGCGGGGACCGGGACCGACCTGTTCCGCGACCTGGTGATCAACCCGGAGGTGGCCGAGGGCGTGCTGCACGTGACCGCGAAGGCGGCGTCGTGCGACGAGGTGCCGCTGCTGCCGAACGGCGAGCCGGACCCCGACGTCTTCCCGGCCTGCCACCTGGCGCAGCAGGACTGGGGCGTGCCGGTCCGCGTGGTGCCGAACGGCGAGACAGGCCTCACGCTGCCGCTGCGCGGCTGACGTGTCAGACGCGCAGGTCCCTCTGGTGACCTGTGCGTCTGACGCCTTCGCGAGAGTCCGACGGGTCAGCCTGCCAGCACCGCCGGCAGCTCGGTCAGCGAGTCGATGACGGTGGTGCGCGCCGCCTCGGGACGGCGCGCGTGCAGGTACCCCCACGGACCGCGGCGCAGCAGCACCGGCCGCATCCCGGCGTCGGCGGCGGGGAGCACGTCGTTGTCCAGCCGGTCGCCCACGTACGCGATCTCCTCGGGCGCGACGCCCGAGAGCTGCGCCACGCGGGCGAAGAACTCCGGCTCCGGCTTCTGCGTACCCCACTCGTCCGAGGTGCGGATCGCGCTCACCGGCAGGTCCATCGCCTCCAGCGCGGCGCGCGCCTCGGGTGGCTGGTTCCCCGCGACGACGACGTCGAACCCAGCCTCGCGCAGCGCACCCAGGGCCGGCCGCACGTCGGGGTAGAGGTCGTCGGCGTCGAACCCGTTGCGCAGGCCGTCGGGGTCGTCCACGGCCCAGCGGGCGATCTCCGCCTCGACGTCCACGCCGGGCCGCACGAGCTCGAACGCCTCCCGGTGGGACAGGTCGAGGGCCGCACAGCCGCCGAGCACACCCAGGAACGTCAGCGGAGGAACACCGAGCCGCTCGGCCCACCGGAGCCAGATCCGGGACTCGTCGACCAGCGTCTCCCCGACGTCGAACACCACCGTGCGCACCATGGCCCCGACCCTATGCCTCCAGATTCGGTCCATTGCACCGCAGGAACGGCGGGTTCGGTCGCCTGCCTCGAGATCGGTCCATCACCGGACCGATCTCGAGGCAAGCGACCGAACAGCATCCGTTCTTGATGGGATCCGACCGAGCCTGGACGGCACAAGACCCGCGCGCCGCGTCAGGGGAGGCTGAGCAGCCCGTCACCGACCTGCACCCGGTCGCCCGGCCGGGCCAGCTCGACCAGGTCCCCGGGCCTCAGGTCCAGCGCGACGACCGGCACCAGGGGTGAGCGACCGCCGTCGGCGACCGCGGCGGGGCTCCAGAGCACGAGCTCCTCACCCGCCTCGACGGCGTCGCCCTCGGCGACCAGCAGCGTGAACCCTTCGCCCCGGAGCTGGACCGTGTCGATGCCGAGGTGCACCAGCACACCCCGCCCGGTGGCGAGAGCCGGTGCGCCGGGCGAGCCCGCGGCTCCGTCGGGAGCGCCCGGCGTCGACGGCGCCAGCAGGACGAACGCGTGCGGGTGCAGCTTCACCACGACGCCGGCGCACGGCGCGACCACTCGGCCCCCGGTCTCCGGGTCGGGGTCGACGGCCAGCCCCGGGCCGACGATGCTCTCGGCGAAGACCGGGTCGGGCACGTCGCGCATCGCCACCACGCGTCCCGCCACGGGCGATCCGACCAACAGGGCCTCGGCCATGACGTCATCTTGTCAGACCGACTGCCGTGCCACGGGGTGGGACGACCCGTCCGGGTGCCACCGCCCGCAGCGGGCAGGGGGCGCCGCCCCGGGGTCTCGCCCCCTGAGGCGCTCGCGTGTAACGTTCCCAGCGCACTCGACGACGAGCCGGTGGGGAGCGTACGGATGACGAGCGAGAGGCTCACGGGGGTCCCGGCGAGCCCGGGGCGGGCGGCCGGGATCGTGGTGCGGATGCCGGCCCGGGTCCCCGAACCACGGACGAGCCGCCTGACCGGGGACGCCGACGCCGCCGTCCGCGCCGTCGAGGAGGCCGCGGCCCAGGTGGAGGCCGACCTGGCCGAGCGGGCGCGGCGCGCGTCGGGCACTGCCGCCGACGTGCTCGCGGTGACGGCCGCGATGGCCGCCGACCCGACGCTCGCCGCCGGTGCCGCACGGCGGGTCCGCGAGGACCGGCTCACCCCCGAGCGCGCGGTGTGGGACGCCGCGGGCTCGGTGGCTTCCCAGCTCGAGTCGCTCGGCCCGCCCATGTCGGAGCGCGCCCGGGACGTCCGGGACGTCCGGGACCGGATCGTCGCCGCCCTCACGGGTGCCGCCCCGCCCGGCGTACCGGATCCGGGGCATCCGTTCGTGCTGGTCGCGAGCGACCTCGCCCCGGCAGACACGGCGATGCTCGACCCGGCCGTGGTCGTCGCCGTCGTCACGGCCCGCGGCGGGCCGACGTCGCACATGGCGATCCTGGCGCGGGCCCTCGGCATCCCGGCGGTCGTCGCGCTGCCCGAGGCGAACGACCTCGTCGACGGCGAGGAGCTCGTGGTGGACGGCACGGGCGGCACCGTCCTGCGCTCGCCCACCCCGGCGGACGTGGAACGGGCCCGGCGGCGGGTCGTCGCCGCCACCTTCGACGGCCGCGGCGCGACGCGCGACGGGTTCGAGGTGGAGCTCGTGGCGAACGTCGCCGACCCGGCGGCAGCCGAGGCCGCGGCTGCCGCGGGCGCACGCGGGGTGGGCCTGTTCCGCACCGAGTTCTGTTTTCTCGGCCGGGGCGAGGAGCCCAGCGTGGAGGAGCAGGTGACCGCCTACCGGGCGGTGCTGTCCCACTTCCCGGGACGCCGGGTGGTGGTCCGCACGCTCGACGCCGGCGCCGACAAGCCCCTGCGGTTCCTCACGCCGGACCACGAGGACAACCCCGCGCTGGGCGTGCGCGGGCTGCGGACCGCCGTCGCGCACCCGGACGTGCTCGACCGCCAGCTCGACGCGATCGCCCGGGCCGCCGCGGCCGAGACGGCGGAGGTGTGGGTGATGGCTCCGATGGTCGCGACCGTCGACGAGGCCCGTGACTTCGCGGCGGCGTGCGCCGCGCACGGCCTGGACCACCCCGGGGTGATGATCGAGACGCCCGCGGCCGCGCTCCAGGCACGGCACGTGCTGGCCGAGGTCAGGTTCGCGAGCCTCGGCACCAACGACCTCACGCAGTACACGATGGCCGCCGACCGCGACCTGGCCGGTGTGGCAGCCCTGTCCACCCCCTGGCAGCCCGCCGTGCTGGAGCTCGTCCGGGTGGCGTGCGAAGGTGGTGCGGTGCATGGTGCTCCGGTGGGCGTGTGCGGGGAGGCGGCGGCCGACCCGCTCCTCGCGCCCGTCCTGGTGGGTCTCGGGGTCACCTCGCTGTCCATGACGCCGCGTGCGCTGGCCGAGGTCGCAGACACCCTGGCACGCGTGTCCCGCGACGAGTGCGCGGAGCTGGCACGCGTGGTCCTCGGGTGTCCGACGGCGCAGGCCGCACGCGACGTGGCACGGGAAAGACTTCTTCCCTGAACGTCATCTGAACCCACCAGTCACATCCCAGTCACGTCGGCGCTCTAAGGTGGCCCGCATGCCCGAACCGATCCGGACCGATCCGCAGGAACCCGCAGCACCCGACGTGCGGGTGACGCTGTCGACGGCGTCGGTCTTCCCCCGCCGTGTGCCGCTCGCGTTCGAGTCGGCGGCCGAGCTCGGTTACGACGGCGTCGAGGTCATGGTCTGGTCCGAGGAGGTCACCCAGAACCCCCGGTCCCTGGCGAAGCTGTCCGCCGACACCGGCGTGCCGGTGCGGTCGGTGCACGCGCCGACCCTGCTGGTGAGCCAGCGGGTCTGGGGCCGGTCCCCGGTCGCGAAGCTGGAGCGGACGGCGGACATGGCCCTCGAGCTCGGCGCGGGCACCGTGGTGGTGCACCCGCCGTTCCGCTGGCAGTACAAGTACGCGCGCCAGTTCCAGGACCAGGTGCGCTCGCTGAGCGAGGCCACGGGCGTGACCATCGCCGTCGAGAACATGTACCCGTGGCGCGGCGGACGGCGCGAGTTCCAGGCCTACCTGCCCGGCTGGGACCCGGCGGAGCACGACTACGACGCCGTGACCCTCGACCTGTCGCACGCGAGCGTGGCGCAGCAGGACGCCCTGGTGCTGCTGCACACGTTCGGCGACCGCCTGCGCCACGTGCACCTGGCGGACGGCAACCACGGCGCGCGCGACGAGCACCTGGTGCCCGGGCGCGGCAGCATGCAGGCCGAGAAGGTGCTCCAGGAGCTCGTCGCCCGGCGCTGGAGCGGTGACGTCTGCGTGGAGATCTCGACGCGCGCGGCCCGTACCGCCGCCGAGCGGCACGACGACCTGGCGGCCTCCCTCCAGTTCGCGCGGGCCTACCTGTCCCCGGCCCCGCACGAGTTCCACACGCCGCCGGGCGCGCACCACCGGCCGCACGACGCCTGGTGAGTGTGATCCTGGTCTCGAACGGTTTCGATCGGCCCCGTCGGCGGGTCTAGACTGGACCCCGTCGAGAAACGGCAGCGGCGATCCGCCGCACGGACCAGGGAGGTGGCGCGCATGACCCGTAGCGAGCCTCCGAGTAGTCCGAACCGCAGCTGAGCTGACGGTTCCCCACCCGCGTGCCCGCGGGTTCTCGCGCACCGGTGCGCTCCGCCCCTTCGTCCAGGGGCGTGAGATCCACCGGTCGGTCGGCCGTCCCTGCTGCGGTGTCCGTTCGCAGTCCTTTCCCTGCGCTCGACCCCAGGAGTTTCCCCATGGCTACCTTCCTGCCCTCCCGTCCTGCTCGTCCGGTCCGGCCGCTGCTCGGTGCCCTGCGCCAGCGGCGCGCCGGCGGCCCCGCGCCCGAGGCCGCCCCGCGCCCCGTCGCCGCCCCCGAACCCCGCTCGTCCGTGGTCGCCGCCGCCATCTACGACGACGGCGTGCGCACCGCCGGCTACGACAACCTCGCCGAGACCTTCAGCGCGCTGCGCTCGCGGCCGGGCGGCATGGCCTGGATCGGGCTGGAGCGGCCGGAGGAGGCCGAGCTGACGTCCCTCGCCCGCGAGTTCGACCTGCACCCCCTCGCGATCGAGGACGCGATCCAGGCGCACCAGCGCCCGAAGATCGAGCGGTACGGCGACACGCTGTTCGTGGTGCTGCGCGCCGCCCGTTACCTGGACGCCGCGGAGGAGGTCGAGTTCGGCGAGCTCCACGTCTTCGTCGGCCCCGACTTCGTCGTCACCGTGCGGCACGGTGCCTCGCCCGACCTGGCCGCGGTCCGCACCCGGCTGGAGGCCGACCGCGAGATGCTCGCCCGTGGCCCGGAGGCCGTGCTGTACGCGATCCTCGACAGCGTCGTGGACGGGTACGCGCCCGTCGTCGCCGGTCTGGACCACGACATCGACGAGATCGAGTCTGACGTCTGGGGCGGTGCCCCGGACGTCTCCCGGCGCATCTACGAGCTGTCCCGCGAGGTCATCGACTTCCAGCGCGCAGTTCGCCCCGAGCAGGCACTGTGCGCCTCGCTCGCCAAGGGCGCCGACAAGTACGGCGTGGACCCGGAGCTGCAGGCCTATCTGCGCGACGTCGCCGACCACCTCACCGAGGCGGCCGACCGCATCGAGGTGTTCCGCGCCGCGCTGCGGGACATCCTGACGGTGGCCGCCACCCTCGTCGCGCAGCGGCAGAACGAGGAGATGAAGCACCTGTCGGAGGTCAGCATCCGGCAGGGCGAGGAGGTCAAGAAGATCTCCGGCTGGGCGGCGATCCTCTTCGCCCCGACCCTCGTCGGCACGGTCTACGGCATGAACTTCGAGGTCATGCCGGAGCTCGACTGGGCCTACGGCTACCCGGCCGCCCTGGTCGCGATGCTCGCCGTGAGCGTGGGGCTCTTCGGCGTCTTCCGGTTCAAGCGCTGGATCTGAGCCCGGTGGCGGCCCCGCATCAGGCGGGGTCGCCGGGCTCCGGGTCGAGGGTCTCGGGGTCGGGCAGCGACGCGATGTACCGGTGCCCCACGAGGGCGACCACCAGGCCGGCGACGGCGCCGACGAGCAGCGGGGTGCTGTAGCCGGTCCGGGCCAGGAGCCCGCCGGCCAGCGACCCCAGGGGCATCGCGCCCCACAGCGCGGTGCGCCACGTCCCGTGCACCCGGCCGAGCAGGTGGTTCGGCACCGCGGCCTGCCGCAGCGACATGACGAGCACGTTCCAGGTGGTCGTGCAGCCGAACGACACGAAGATCGCGACGGCCCCCACCCACACCAGCGGGAACGCACCGGCGAGGAACCAGGCACCGAGCCCGGCGGCGTTCACGGCCGCCATGACGGGCCCCGTCCCGAAGCGCGTCTTGAGCCGGTTCGTGACGGCCGCCGCCGTCAGGGACCCCACGGCTCCCGCCAGCATGAAGGTGCCGTACCAGGCCTCCGGCACGTCGAGCCGCTCCAGCACGAACAGCACCAGCGTGGACGTGATCGCGGCGTGGCAGATGCCGATCAGCACGCTGACGATCCACAGCGGGCGCAGCATCGGGCTGGACCAGATGAAGTGGAAGCCGGCGGCGAGCTCGGCGCGGTGTCGTGCCGCGCGGGCGGCCTCCGGCGTGGGACCCGGTTCGGCAGGCCGTCGGCCGGAACGCCGCGCGGCGACGCCCGACGCGACGGCGGGCAGGGTGAGGGCCAGCCCGCCCGCGACGGCGTAGGCCCCCGCGTTCAGGCCGAGCGCCCACAACGCCGAGAAGGCCAGCAGCCAGGACGTCAGCGGCTGGGACAGGAACTGCTGCACCACGATCTCCGTGGCCTCGATGCGGGAGTTCGCCCGCGGCAGGTCGCCCCTGCCGACGATCGACGGGACCACGGCGCGGATGGCACCGTCGTACACCGTCTCCAGCGCGCCGTACAGGAGCACCACCAGCAGGAGCCACCAGATCGTGAGCGTGCCCGTCAGGTGCAGGGCGAGCAGGCCGCCGGCCACGAGCGCCCGGACGCCGCCGGCCAGGGAGAGGGCGGCGCGCCGGTCGACGCGGTCCACGAGCACGCCCGCGGGGATCGCGAACAGCAACCAGGGGAGCAGGGAGGCGACCGCGACGAGCGACACGAGCAGCGGGTCGTCCGTGAGCTGCGCGGCGAGCAGCGGTGCCGCCACCCGGGCGATGCCGTCGCCCAGGCTGGAGCTCAGGTTGGCGGCGACCACGCGGCCGAACGCGCGCCCGAGCGGCGCGGAACCAGGGCTCACGGCGGCGGAAGACACGCGCCCGAGGCTACCGTCTCGGCGGCGAGGTCCTTCAGGCCCGGTCCAGGTCCAGGTCCGGGCCGGGGCCCGGGCCGCGGCTCAGGCCGGCACCGGGTCCGGCACGCGGGCGCCCACCGCGCGCAGCACGAACGCCTCTGCCGCGCGGATGGTGCGCTCGCGGGCGACGGGTTCGTCGGGGATGAGGCGACCGGACAGGCACGCGTTGACGAGGTGCACGGTCGGTTCGATGTCCTGGGGCGGGAACGTCCCGGCCTCGATCCCGGCCGCCAGGATCCGGCGCAGGATCGCCTCCACGATGTCGGCGTGCTCGCGCAGGCGCTGCTGCGTGGCGCGGGACAGGACCGTGCGCAGGTCCGGGCCGGGGGCGAGGTGGAAGACACGGGTGAGCTGGGCCTGCTGGCGGATGTAGGTACGGAGCTGTTCCACCGGGTCGTCCACGCCGTCGAGGGCCCGCTCCAGCGTGTGGGCGTACTGCTCCGTCTCGTGGGTGATGAACCCGAGGAGCAGCGCCTCCTTGTCGTGGAAGTGGTTGTAGACAGCGGTCCGGCCGACGTTCGCCGCCGCGGCGATGTCGGCCAGGGTGATGGTGTCGAACCCGCGCTCCGCCATGAGGGTGGACAGAGCGGTGAACAGCTTGTGCCTCGTCATCTGGCGGTGCTCGTGCAGGCTCTTGCCGATGATCTTGGGCATGCTGACATCATATGCTCTTGCCGTCAGGTAACTGGAACCCGGGATCGGGCATCCGCGCCGCCCGCCGTCTTTGCGGGCATCCGCCGTCGGGCTCACGCCTCTTGTGCTGAGACTCAGTCGCCATGAATATCCATAGACATACATTTGTGCTGCGCAAAGAAACAGGCCGACCGGAAAGCGCAGCCGTGTGTGCCCACTGTCACCTGCGTGTTTCCGATCTGTAACATGCTTGCATCATCGTGGAAAGTGACCGGCAGTAAAGTTCCCGCATGACATTTCTGGCGGGCGTGATTCCAGCGGAACACGTCTCGGGTCACATTCTGATCCTGCCGAGCACCCACGGCCCCGTGGCCGTCAGCGAGCTCGCCGCCGCGTGGTTCCCGGAGGTCGAGTGGCTCCGAGAACCCTCTCGCGCCGCGGGGGCACGCCGGATGGCGGGGGCCCGGTTCCGCGGCATGGCGCAGCCCGACTCGTTGGTTCCCGGTGTCCTGCGTCTCGGGCCGGGGTATGTCGCCACCGGACCCTTCGAGGTGGGCGAGGCCCACCTCGCCGAGCTGGAGATCCCCGCGGCGAAGGCCGAGGCGTACTCGATCACGCGTGACGACGGCCTGCGCGACGTCCGCGGCGCGGCCCCCACGTCCTACGACGACCGGGACGGCATCGCACGGGCCTTCGCCCATGCGCTCCCGCAGGGGGAGGAGCTGCGCCTCGTGCAGTGGATGGTCGCGGCCGCCCGCAAGACCGGCGGCGGGGTGCTCGCCGACGGCCGGCAGCCCCTGGTGCCGGATCCTGCCGCCTCGGTCGACCTGGGCCTCTACTCCGCGCATCCGCTGCAGCCCGGCGACCTGCTGCCGATGCTGCGGTCGCTCATCGCCACCGCCGACGTCACCGCCGACCAGCCCACGCCCGACGGGTCGCCCCGCTACACGCTCATGGGCAGCACCGCGTACGACGGGTCGATCGTGATCGACGTCGAACGGGTCGACCGCGTGCCGCGCGCGCTGGGCACGCTCGACTGGCGCAGCTACGGACCGTTCGCCTACCGCATGACCTGGCTGCCCGCGGACCCGTACGAGCTCGAGCTGGCGCAGCCGTCCGGGCTGCACGTCATCGCCCGGGCACGCATGCGGGTCTCGCTGGCGCGTCTCGCGGTCAGCCTCCAGAGCCGCATCGCGGGAATCATCGTGGACGACGGCGGCTTCATCGCCGGCGCGGAGGAGCTCGAGGGTCGCAACGACCCGACGTCGGGCGGTGCACCGGGCGCACGGGCCTGGGTCTGATCCGCAATGTTATCCACAGATTTTGTCCACAGCCCTGTGTGTGGCACGGGAAACTCGGGCTTCTCCCTGTGGACAGAACTGTGGGCAAGAAAAGGGTGAAAATTACAACCGTGGAGCGGTTGCCGGGTGCACGACACGCGGATAGAAACGTGGCAATGGTTCGACGATTCGGAATCGACGCGGTGCGCTGCAGCAGTACCGACCGGTTCCGAACATCGGATACATGGTCAACCGGAGAACGACAGGACGTCCCGTACCGCGGTGCGGGCTGTGGATGACGCCACAGGTGCCTGTACGGGGCCGGAAGACCACCCGCGTCCGAGGTGCTCACCCAGACGCAGACCCGGCGGCCCGGGTCTGACGGGCACCTCGGGGTCGTGACGTCGACACGACGCCCTGTCCCGCTCCGGCGGTCCACGGTGCGCGGTGATGCCAGGGCCCCCGGCCTGCCCCGGGGGCCCTGGCCCGTTCCCGGGCCCTAGGCTCAGGGCATGAGCAACCTGGAGACCCGGCCGGCCGAGCAGGTATGCGCCGCGGGCGAGCGGGGCGACGGCGTCGAGCTCCTCACACCGCGTGACGTCCCCCTGGGCGGCCCCCGCGCCATGAACGTGCGCCGCACCATCCCCCAGCGCGTCCGGTCGCTCGTCGGCGCCTGGTGCTTCAGCGACCACTACGGCCCCGACGACGTCTCCACCAGCGAGGGCATGCAGGTGCCGCCGCACCCGCACACGGGCCTGCAGACGGTGAGCTGGCTCTTCGAGGGCGAGATCCTGCACCGCGACTCCGTGGGCTCGCTCCAGACGGTCCGCCCGGGCGAGCTCAACCTGATGACGGCGGGTGCGGGCATCTCGCACTCCGAGGAGTCCCCCGCCGAGGGCCGCCCGCCCCGCCTGCACGGGGTCCAGCTCTGGACGGCGCTCCCCGGCTCGGCGCTCGGCGTCGACCCGCACTTCGAGCACCACGGCGACCTTCCCGTGGTCCGGCACGACGGCGTCGTCGTGCAGGTGTTCGTCGGGAGGCTGCGGGCGGGAGGCGAGGAGCTGGCCTCGCCCGCGACGACGTACACGCCGCTGGTGGGTGCGCAGATCGACCTGGAGCCGGGTGCCGAGGTGTCGCTCGACGTCGACCCGGGGCACGAGCACGCCCTGCTCGTGGACGCCGGCGAGGTGACGTTCGAGGGCAGTGCGGTACCGCCGTCGGCCCTGGGCTACGTGGCTCCGGGCCGCGCCCGGCTCGTGGTGCGGGCCGGTGCGGGGTCGGGTGCGCGCGCCGTCCTGATCGGCGGGGAGCCGTTTGCCGAGGACGTCATCATGTGGTGGAACTTCATGGGCCGCACGCACGAGGACGTCGTCCGCGCCCGCGACGACTGGATGGCCCAGATCGCCGAGCTCGACGACGGGTCGACGGGGTACGCCGACGGTGCGGCCGGCCGCCGGTTCGGTCAGGTGCTCGGCTACCCGAGCGGGCCGCTGCGGGCGCCCGCGCTGCCGGACCTGCGCCTCAAGCCGCGGACGCGGCCCGCCTAGCGGGCCCCGGGCCGGCTAGATGTCGTAGCGGAGCATGAACTCGCCCGCGTCGAGCACCACGTAGCTCACCTCGACGGGCGTGTCGTCCTTCGCGAACGCCGTCCGCGTGACCGACAGCACCGGGGTGCCGGGTTCGATGCGCAGCTCCTCGATCTCCTCGATCGAGGGCATGCGGGCCACCACGTCCTCGCGGAACCGCACCGGCGCGTACCCGGCCTCGCTCAGGCGCGCGTGCGTGCCACCCGGCCCGACCTCCTGGGCGGCGATCGGTGTCCCTGCGGCGATCGAGGCCGGCAGGTACGACGTGGCGAACAGGACCGGCTTGCGCTCCCGCAGGTGCAGGCGCTCACGGACGGTCACCTTGTCGCCCTCGGCGAGCCCGAGCGTCGTGCGCACCTTCTCGGGCGGTTCGGCCTCGGCGGTGACCGCGAGGGTGCGGACGACGAGCCCGGCCCCGGTCTCGTCCGTCTCGGCGGTCACGGTGGACGCGTCGGCCGGGGCGCCGGTGGTGTCGCGGACGATCGGCTCGAAGGACCGCACGAAGACGCCGGAGCCGTGCCGGGTCACGGTGAGCCCCTCGTCCTTCAGCATCGACAGCCCGTGGCGCGCGGTCATGCGCGCCACGCCGTAGTTCGACATGAGCGCGGCTTCGCTCGGAAGGCGGTCGCCCGGTTTGTAGGTCCCGGAGCGGATCGCGGCACGAAGATCCTTGGCGATGCTTGCGGCAGTCACACGTCCCTCTCTAGACACGGAACCCACCTAACCCGCAGCCAGTGCGTATACGCAACTTTTCGGCGTACGGGTTGCGGCCGTCTTCCGGCGCCCCGGAGGCTGTCTATGCGCCTAGAGGTAGGGCGCGGAGGCAGGTACAGAGGTAGGCACAGAGAGGTGGGGGAGATGGGGGCGACCGCAGCCAGCCTGACCGCGTCGGCGGCAGGCGCGAGCGCGCTGCTGGAGGAGATCGGGGACGCGCGCGTCAAGTGGGTCGAGGTGTTCCGGGACCACCTGGTCGTGCACCCGGAGCAGCTGAGCGAGGGAGCGGCCATCGCAGCCCAGCTCGAGATCACGTCGGCGACCGACTATCCCGCGACCCGGCCGGGGTTCACGATCTGGACCGGTTACTGGCGGGGGATGGAGACGTTCGTCTACGGCGAGCTCCGCAGAACCGCGCGCCCGCTCCGGGCATGGCCGACGTGACGGGCGGCGCGCACGACGACGCCGTCACCGGAGTCGTGCCGGGGGCGCACCTCGCGGAGCTCGTCGGGGTCACGGCGCTGATCGCGCACGTCTTCGACATCCGGACCCTCGACGTCCGGGCCGGCGTGGACCACCTCGACCTCGAGGACGACATGGTGCGGGTGCTGACGGTCGACGTCGTCGCCGCGCGCGTGCCGGACGCCGTGAAGCTGGCCGGCCTGCTGCACCTGGGCGAGCGCCTGGAGCATCACGACGGCGGGTCGGCGTGGCGGTGCTGGTGCGGCTGGGTCCCGGCGGCGGACCGCGGGATGCCGGTCTCGTTGCACGTGACCGCGCCACGCTAGGGATGAGGCGGCCTGTCACACGCGACATCCCTCACCGGTCGAGGTCGTGACGGGGGCTCACGGGACATCCGGGCCACGTCCGACCGCGAGGGGTGACGAAGAGATGGCTGACGCCGTACGCAGGGCAGTGACGATCGAGCCGGGGACGGTGGAGCCCGGGTCGGTCCGGGTGCGTGGCTACCGCTCCGGTGTGCTGGTCGCGGACGCGGACCCGCCCCTGCTGGTGTGGGAGCACCGCTTCTACCCCCAGTACTTCTTCTCGCCCGGGCAGGTACGGGTCGAGCTGCGCCCGGCGGGGCCGGGACCCCGGTCCCCGAGCCTCGGACCGAGCGAGATGCTCGACGTCGTGGTGGGCGATGCCGTGCTCGACGGCGCCGCGCGGCGGTACCCGCAGGCGCCGGTCGAGGAGGTGCGCGAAACGGTGACGTTCGACTGGTCCGCGCTCGACACCTGGCTGGCGGAGGAGGAGGTGGTCCACACCCACGCCCGTGACCCGTACGTGCGGGTGGACGCGATGCCGTCGGGCCGGCACGTGCGGGTCGTGGCGGGCGGGCAGGTGGTCGCCGAGTCGAGCCGGCCGGTGGTCCTGGTGCAGTCCGGGCAGCCGCCGAGGTACTACCTGCCGCGGGTCGACGTGCGGATGGACCTGCTGACCCCGACCGGCACGGTGAGCTACTGCGCGTACAAGGGCACGGCGGCGTACTGGACGGTGCGGGCCGGCGGGCTGGAGCTGACGGACGTCGCCTGGGGGTACGACAACCCGCTGCGCGAGGGGTTGCTCGTGGCGGGCCTGGTCTGCTTCTGGCCCGAGAAGAACGCGGACCTGGAGGTCTACGTCGACGGGGAACGAGTCCAGGAGCCGTAGCGGACCGCGGGCGCTGCCGCCGGGCAGCGCCCGCGTCGGCCGGTCGCCTCAGGCTGCGGGTCCCGTCACCGCGGTGACGAACCCCCGCACCGCCGCCGCGTGCTGCACGGGGCTCTCGATGTGCCCCAGGTGCCCGGTCCGGTCGAGGACGGCGAGGCGGGAGCCCGGCACCGCCTCGTGGATCATCCGGGCCCACCGCGGACCGCAGATGAAGTCGTCGTCGCCGACCAGCACCAGCGTCGGCGCGGCCAGGCCGGGCAGCTCCGCGCGGACGTCGAAGGCAGGCCCCTCGCCCCAGGCCGGTGCCGCGTACATGTGCAGTGCCTGACGCCCCGCGGCGAACTCGTCCTCGCGGCCCCAGTAGTCGTGGAAGTAGGCCGGGGTGATCAGGCGGAGCACCTGGGTCGCCCCCTCGTCGTCGGACGGCGCGGACCGGCCCGTCAGGCCGGCGACGTAGCGGGCCACCTCGGGGTGGTCGACGGCGTGGCGCCGCGCGAACCGCTCCATGCCGGCGACCGCCGTCGGCCAGAAGTCGCCGTCGGTGACCGGGGACGTGTCGTACAGGATCAGCGAGGCGACGCGGTCGGGGTGGTCCAGGGCGTAGCGCTGGGCCACGAACCCGCCGTGCGAGTGGCCGAGCATCATGACGTCGGGCAGGTCCAGGTGCTCGACCACCGCGTGCAGGAAGTGCGTGTAGGTGGCCAGGTCGTACCCCCGCGGATCGGCGAGCCGGCCGGACGACCCGGTGCCCACGGGTTCGACGTAGACCATGGTCAGGTGCTCTTCGAGCGCCGGCATGCGCAGGTAGTCCCAGCCGATCCCCGGCCCGCCGGGGTGGACGACGCAGACGGGTCCGGTGCCGGCGACGTGGTAGCGCTGCTCGACGGTCGCGCCGTCGTGGGTGACGGGGATGGTGTGGGTGCCCCGGGAGATGCCGGGCTTCGGCGTCGTGGATCGACTCATGCCCTGGAGACCGGGCGCGTCGCCCGCCTGTGACAGGAGACAAGAATGCCCCAGGTCCGGATCTGCATCCTGACCTGGGGCGGAGCCTGTGGAGCGGGTGACGGGAATCGAACCCGCGCTGTCAGCTTGGGAACTATCTGCAACTACCCGTGACCTGCGAGAACGTGCTCACGATGCGTGCCTGAAACGGCCTGGAGCGGCCACATCTGCCCTGGTGTTGGGGCCCGCTCCGAGGGTCGCCATCACCAATGACAGAATGCAACGCTTGTTCGAACATCGAGCACACTGGTCCTTTGAGCGGCGGGCACTTCTACGTTGGTCGGACTTCTGGCATGAAGCCAGTGCCGTCATGGGAAGCGGCCCAGGGTGCACCTTCTGAGGCGCGCAGATTTCAGCGTGCGGTGCGGCCCGAGCCGCCAATACCGGTGTGGGTGTGGCTGGTCATGGGCATGAACAGTGACCAGAGCTATCGGGCTGAGGCTGAGGCTCTCGCCTGGACCGAGAATCAGGTGTCGGTCCGGTACGTCGACAACCAGGGCCGTGAGGGCTTCGTCTGGGTGTGGGCCAACGCCGTCAAGCGTCGATGAAACAGCGGTGAGCCGGTAAGGACCCTGGTGTGACTGGACTGCCGTTGGCTACCGGGCCGCGCGCAAGTGTCTCCCGTCAATTTCGACGACACGGCGACTCTCACTCCGAGATCACCCCAAACCTCGCCCGATATCCCTGTCTTTGCCCGGCTCTGCGCCGCTAGCCTCGTTCGAGGAGGTCACGATGGCGACGTTGCGCTTCGTCGGATACCTGCCCGACAGTCGAGGTAATCGGATAGACAAGCACGTCCGTGCCAAGTTCGCGGGTGATTCCTCGCCGCGAACGCTGCTGTGCCTGCTGGGGCCAAGGGAGGCAGTGGCGCAGATCGAGGCGGCATCGGAACCTGGTACGTGTTCCCGGTTCCCTGTTCGAGACCTCAACTTTGATGGGGCGGATGAATACAACTTCTGTCTCGACTACCCAGCCGGAATCCCGGCCGCGACAGCGCGGCTCGTGGAACTGCTGACCGAAATCCTCACCCTCCATTTGCCACCAGACTCTCCCCTGCAGTTCGCGACTGCTCTCGACTTCTACAAGTCGCCCCGAGAGGGTGTGGATCCGATGAAATGGCCGAACACGGATGCAGGCGCCTGGGTCAACGCTGGCAAGTACTGGAGCCCGGGCGAGTCGAAACGGCGGGCGATGGCAGGCTTCGTTCCGCGGTTCACAGACGTTCTTGCGAGCCACCCCCTCTACAGTTCGGCCACGACCGTAGTGTCGGTCCCCGGCCACAATGCCGATGGTCGCAGTTGGGGGGAGAAACTGGCTCGACGCATCGCGCGCGAGACCGACAAGAAGTTCGTGGAAACGCTGTGTCCGTCCGGGCCGCGTAAGCAAATGAAAGGCGCGGATGCTTCACCGCTCCCTCCCTTTGAGATTCAGGAAGATCTCTCTGGCGAGCCGGTCATAGTGGTGGATGATGTCTACAAGACTGGTCGCACAATGGCCCAGGCCGCGCACGCCGCACGGGCCGCGGGCGCGCCATACGTTTCTGGTTTCGTCATCGCGCGGACGCTGAGCAACTAAGATGGGACACGTGCAACGCCTCCTCAATGCCCTTACCGCTCACGCCGTGCTGAGGACTCCAACCCGAATCGAGCGTGAATTCGCAGGGCGCGGACTCAGTTCCTTGGCGAGCCATTTCGGCGAACTCCCCGCGCCGGCGCAGGCTGAGTTGCGTGCGCGCGCAGAGGAACTGCACGGTCACGGCGTCGACGTCATCACATTCCTTGACGATGAATACCCTAAGCAACTGCTCAATAACGGGCGCCCAGTTGCCCCAATCTTGTTTATAAAGGGTAATGCGCAGTTGCTGCACAAACCCTCCATCGGCATGTGCGGTTCACGCCATGCGACCGAGCTTGGCCTGAAAGCCGCCCAGGCTTGCGGGGAAGAGGCTGCGGATAACGGGGTCACCGTGGTCTCCGGTTATGCGGCTGGCGTCGATACGGCAACGCACCTTGCGGCGCTATCTCGGAATGGGAGCACCGTCATCGTTCTTGCGGAGGGGATCGATCATTTCCGTGTTAAGAAGGCGTACAAGGGAGCCCTTGATCCTTCGCGCACGTTGGTGGTCTCACAATTTGCTCCATGGCAGCGCTGGGCTGCGCATGCTGCCATGACTAGGAATCGGATAATCTACGGACTTGGTCGTGCTCTCGTGGTAATCGAAGCCGGAGAGCGGGGCGGAACGCTCGCCGCTGGCGCGGGGGCGCTGAAGATTGGACGGCCCGTACTAGTCCTGAACTTCGGAGTGGATACTCCGCCTGGAAACGCGATGCTGCTTGCCGAGGGGGGTGCGCCAGTGGACTCGCGGCAGAACTTTGGAAAGCGGCTCTTGGAACTTGCGAACCAGGAGGGGCCGCGACAGGAAACGCTGGAGATATAAGTCTCCATTTTGTGCATGCTGTGACGGAAGACAATGACGGCCCCCCTCTGACGGTGGGCCGTCGCTATTCGCTTGGATTGGCATGGCGTAGCACCGGAACTGCGAGGCGGACAGGAAGATCGCTGACCACCTCGGAGGTGCTCTGAAGGCATCTACTCGGGTCGTGGAAGGTTAGAACCGAGTCCGCCGTACGTCTCGTAGGCTCGTCGCGGCGACATGCCTTATGCGCCGCGGCGAGCCGGAACGGCGTCGTCGTGTGTACCAGACCCGGCCGCACGCTCGCAGGCTGTCGGCCTCATGGCTACCCCGATGGTCAACAAGGCGTGTCCTTGAACGAAACGCCTATGCGGCGAATCTCCGGGCCGGGTATGACGAGGTAGGTGCGATCTAGTTCCTTCAGGTCCCCACCCTTGGGTTGGACCGCCAGCCCCGGCCCTTTCAGTGAGAGCTCCCGCTTCTCCAGGGACAGGTCCGTCGTGAAGTAGTGGATGTAACCCCATGCTTTGGAATCATCCGCGAGCCTGACCTCGACCCATGCGGCCTTGCCATCGGGCTTCGATGCCGAGAAGGCGAGGTGCCAGACGCTGGTTTTGGAGTATCTGCCGCCCGAATCGTCGAACCACTTTGCGAGAGCGGCTGCGACCAGCCAAGCGATAAGGCAAGCGAGTCCAACTTCGGCGAGGACCGACCACGCTACAAGCCAAAGGTGGTTGCCGACGTACACAGACTGGAGGCGTATCCACTCGGAGAGGTCAATGAGGGCTCCTGGCAGGGCTCTACTGACCAGTGCGAGGATCCAGATCGATGCTGTGGTGAAGACCAGACTCGTGATCGCGACCCGGCTAGCCTCGCGGAACGCGGTTTCTTCCAAGGCTGGCCGCGCGCGCTCCCGTAGGAACTGGAATAGCAACCCGGGCGCAACTAGCCCCAGAAACGCGTAGAGGGTGGCGAATCCCTCTGGAATCATGGGTTACACCCCGTCGTCGTAGTCGCCCTTGTCCTTGCCGGCAGGACCACCCGAGGCGGCGTTGCGGCCTTCCGACCCTGATGCGGCGACCGCCTTCTCAATCCTGGCTGCCTCTTCTGCCGCGTGCTTGGCCGCCTCCTCAGCACGTTTGGCCGCTTCTTCGGCTCTCTTTGCGGCGTCTTCGTCGCTCATCGGTAGTCGCCTCGCTTAGTTCGGTGCGTGCCAAGTTGCCCGCGTGTTCATTTCATGCTGCCACTCGGGCGGATCGGAGGCCCTCGGGCCCTGGGGTGACTTATTTCTTGGAGCGAACCCTGCACCTTGTCGCGAGCCGCGCCTATCCGGATAGTCGCCCTTAGTCGACAAACTCTGCGTTGACTACGGCGGGGCATGTCCACGGCTGGGTTTCCGCAGCCGAGTGACGCTCGGCCTTGATCGGAGCCTTGCGTTCGAGTCCACTTGGGCGGCTGGGAGCCGAAGATGCGTTCCTGCAGCTGTCCACGGCGCGG
This sequence comes from Promicromonospora sp. MS192, assembly GCF_049532985.1. Classification (GTDB taxonomy): domain Bacteria; phylum Actinomycetota; class Actinomycetes; order Actinomycetales; family Cellulomonadaceae; genus Promicromonospora. The sequence continues at coordinate 5,122,632 of NZ_CP186693.1, forward strand.
GACGTTCCACCATCACGGCCGCATGCGACTCCAGAAGCGATCAAAGCCACCTATGACTCCGGCGCGAGGTCCGGCACGTCCCAACTCATGCAGCCGAGCGTGCCCCACGCCGCGCGACCCGCGAGCGGCGGACGTCTGGGCTACTTCACCCCAGTTTCGTGCACCCATCTGGGTGAAGTTGCGGCTGTCAGTGCAGACTGGGACCAGCCGTTGCTGTTGGATATCAAGCATGCGGACCGTTCGCCGTGTTGCCGGATCATCCCGGACTGCAAGCACGCCGCGAAGCACAGCCGCCACGCACAGGTCGAATGTATGGGTCGCGGCCATCACAGGCCTCGTTGGCCTGGGGGGCGCCTTGATTGGTGGGGCCTTCACTCTGGCGGGGACTCGCGAAGCCGCCGAGGCGGAAGCGGCAATGCAGGAGCGGGATCTTCGGCGGGTTGCGTACACGGAGTACATCGACGCTCTGGACACCTATGCGACCGCTGCGGCGTCACGCTGGGATTCGTGCGTTGCCGGGACCGACAAAGGGGCGGCACCGAACGTGTCGTGTCATCCGTCACTCGCGGAGTACCAGAACACCAGGTACGTCTTCCAAGGCGAGATAAACGACATGGAGCTCATCGCCAGCGACGAGGCGTTGCAACTGGTGGATGAGATCGCGCGTACCTTGCCCACGTCGCAGGTTGGGTTGACAGGAGACGCACAAGATGGGCCGATCGCGCCGAGCGCTTTCACGTCCCTCTATCCGACTCTCCTCGCAGTCGCTGCTTGCGACACGTCACCCAATCCTCGTGAGAACTGCCCGGACGTGCGCGACTATGTTCGAAGCGGCTCTGGACTGAACTACACCGACCCCCTGCGCGAGAAGCTCGGCAGCGGGCCAGAGTCGTCGACGGCGACGCCACGGGATCTCACTGACCTCTATCGTCGGCTCATTGGCGGAGGACCTGAGGCGTCGACGGCGCCTGAATAGGCATCGCTTGGGGCCCGTTTGGGGCCCAAGCCCTTCCGGTGGGCCCTGGGAAACAACTTCGCCCCAGGACTGGATCTGCATCCTGACCTGGGGCTTCGTCTGTGGAGCGGGTGACGGGAATCGAACCCGCGCTGTCAGCTTGGGAAGCTGAAGTTCTACCATTGAACTACACCCGCATCGTCCGGTTCTGCCCGGGTATCTGCTGTTTGCGAATCCCGCTAGGGTTCCGCAACAGCGCCCCGTGAACCTGGCGCGCGACCTGATCATACCCAACCTCGCCCGGATGCCCGAACCGGTTCCCGTGCGAGTGTCGCCGAGCAGCCGGAGCAGCAGTGAGCGAGCACCCCAGCGAGAAGCCGACCGAGCCGATCTACCAGGAGACCAAGCCCCTCCCTCCGCGGCCGCCGCAGCCGCCGGAACCCGCGCAACCCGCACGCGAGACTCGTGCCATGCGGCCCTCGAAGCCCCCGGCGAACTACCAGCAGCAGTACGACTACGACCGCCCCACCCCGCCCCCGGCGCACGTCCCGGGCCGCAAGTCCCGGCTCACTGCAGGGTTGCTCGGGATCCTGCTCGGCGTGGTGGGCGCGCACCGGTTCTACCTGGGCTACAAGGGACTGGGCTGGGTCATGCTGCTGATCACCGCCGTGTCCCTCGGGAACGCGTGGTTCGTGCCCGCCATCTGGGGTGCCATCGAGGGCGTCCTGTTCCTCGTGATGCGCAAGGGCTACTGGTCGGTCGACGCGAAGCACCGGCCGCTCCAGTGGTGACCGGCGCCCGGTGACGCCCGCGGCGCCTCCCCGGGACGGGGCGGCGCCGCCCGGGGAGGCCCAGTACCGTAGCCGGGTGCTCCTCTCCGACCGTGACATCCTCGCCGAGCTCAAGGCCGACCGTGTGGTCCTCGACCCGTACGACGAGTCGATGCTGCAGCCGTCGAGCATCGACGTGCGCCTCGACAAGTTCTTCCGGCTCTTCGACAACCACAAGTACCCGTTCATCGACCCCGCCGCGGACCAGCCCGAGCTGACGCGCCTCGTGGAGGCGGACAACGGCGAGGCGTTCGTGCTGCACCCGGGCGAGTTCGTGCTGGGCAGCACCTACGAGACGGTCACCCTGCCCGACGACGTCGCCGCCCGCCTGGAGGGCAAGTCGTCCCTCGGCCGGCTGGGCCTGCTGACGCACTCCACGGCCGGGTTCATCGACCCCGGCTTCAGCGGGCACGTGACCCTGGAGCTGAGCAACGTCGCGACGCTGCCGATCAAGCTGTGGCCCGGGATGAAGATCGGCCAGCTCTGCTTCTTCCGGCTCTCCTCGGCCTCGGAGCACCCCTACGGTTCGGACCTCTACGGGTCCCGCTACCAGGGTCAGCGCGGCCCCACGGCGTCCCGCTCCGCGCAGAACTTCCACCGCACGGCGGTGTGACGGCCGCGGGCCGGGCGGGGCGTCCGGAAGGTCAGCGGCGGGAGGTAGGCTCCGGGTGCCCGGCACGGACCGGGCGATCCGGACGTCAGAAGGGACCCCGATGGCCTCTCCCCAGCTCCCGCTCCTGCCGCGCACGGCCGCGCAGGCACACCAGGCACGGCACGTCCTGACGGTGCCGGGTGACGTGGAGCTGGACGAGATCGAGGTCCTCGCGCTCTCCCGGTTCTCCGCCACCCGATGGGACGTGGTGCCGGCGGGCATCCTCCCGGGCAACGTGGCCGGCGCACCGCAGGGCCGCCGGGCACAGGGCAAGGAGGTCGGCGTGCTGCGGGTCTCGCGGCACGCGGTGATCAACGGCCCGTACCAGCCCGCCGGCGACGGCTTCGACCTCGGCGTCCCGCCGGGCGCCGCCATGGCCTTCGACATCGTCTGCCACCGCGAGCGCGGCGAGGTTCCCTTCCCGGGCGGTGGCGACCGCGACGGCGTCGGACGGGCCTTTGCCGGCGGCATGCCCGAACGTGAGGAGCGCCGCCTGGTCGAGTGGCTCGTCGCCGTGGCGCGTCGGCTGGGCGGTTCGCTCCGGCTGGACGTCGGCGGCCTGTGGGACGGCCCGGGCGGCCCGACGGCGCAGCCCGGCGCGGGAGTGGTCCTCACCCCGGACGCCGGCGCCGCCATCGACATGACCGTGTACTCCGACGTCTGGCTGGACCCGCAGGCCGCCCACACGATCCTGCAGCAGGTGCACCCGCGGGCCCGCCTCCACATGGAGGGCCAGGAGTGGGGCGGCCCGCCGAAGGGCATCGCCGACAAGCCGCTGTACCCGGGCGACCCGCTGGACCCGGACCTGCGCAAGCGGCTGCACGACGCCGCCGACGACTACGACATCAAGGCCCTGACCGGCCCCCGCGTGCTCGACGGGTACGGCCTGGTCGTGGAGCTCGGCGTCGACGGCATCGTGTCGATCGAGATCAGCGGTGAGGAGAAGCTGCCGCGCCTGCTGCGCGGCCTGCCGTGGGCGGAGCAGGGCGCGGTGCGCTACTGGGTGCACTGGGCACCGCACGACCTCGTCGAGTCGCAGCGCGAGTTCCCCGCCATGGAGCTGCGCGTCGCGCGCAAGCGCGCGGCCGAGCTGGTGGCCCGGCTGGCCGCGGCGATCCACGGCGCAGCCGGCGGCGAGATCGCCGACGAGGACGGGTTTCTCGTCGATCCCACCGACCTCTGACCGCCCCGTCCAGCGGTAGCGGTCCAGAAGTACAGGTTCAGAGGTACTGGCCGGGGGTCCGGCGCTCGCCGCCCTCGTCGTCCTGGGCACCCGGCAGGGTGGGGCCGCCCGGCCCGCCGGGGCCGAATGCGGCCGTACCGGGCGGCAGGGCGCGCCGCATCTGCGAGAGCTGCGCCTGGGCGGCCATCTGCTGGGCCACGAGGGCCGTCTGGATGCCGTGGAACAGACCCTCCAGCCAGCCCACGAGCTGTGCCTGGGCCACGCGGAGCTCGGCGTCCGACGGCGCGGAGTCGTCGGTGAACGGCAGCGTGATGCGGTGCAGCTCGTCGACCAGGTCCGGCGAGAGGCCGTCCTCCAGCTCGTGGATGGAGCGCTCGTGGATCTCGGCGAGCCGGGTGCGTGCCGCCTCGTCCAGCGGGGCGTCGCGGACCTCGTCGAGGAGCCGCTTGATCATGCCGCCGATCCGCATGACCTTGGCGGGCTCCTCCACCTGGCCCACCACGGCCTCCGCCTCGTCCACCTTCTCCTCCTCGGCGTGCTCGGCCGCACGGTCGGGCGGCACGGCCGCGCCGTCGGGGGTCACCACCTGGGGGTGCACCGGCGTCGGGCCGCCGGGGCGGCCGGGCGTGCCGGCAGATCGCTCGTCGGTCTCGGGGTTTGCTCGCTCGTCGGTCATGGACCCAGTCTTGCCTCATTCGGCTGACACCCGCACGGCATTCTGTGCGCCGGAACGAAATTACCGGCCATGCCTATATATAGGCATCGGTTGATCACGGAGTCAGGAGCACTTTGCCGAAGGCCTCTCCCGACTCCAGGAGGTCGTGGGCCGACTGCGCCTCGGCGAACGGGATGCGCGCGTGCACCACCGGCCGGGCGCGCCCGTCGGCGAACAGCGGCCACACGTGCTGTTCGGTGTCGGCGACGATGCGGGCCTTCTCCTCGGGCGGGCGCGAGCGCAGCAGCGTGCCGGTGACGGTGCCGCGCCGGGCCAGCAGCGCGCTGAGGTCGAGCTCCCCGCGCCGCCCCTGCTGCATCCCGATGACGACCAGGCGGCCGCCGCGGGCCAGCGTGCGGACGTTGGCGTCCAGGGCGCCCCCGCCGAGCAGGTCGAGCACGACGTCGGCGCCGCGCCCGTCCGTCGCGCGCAGCACCTCCTGCGTGAAGTCCTGCGTCCGGTGGTCGACGACGACGTCGGCACCGAGCTCCGCGCACCGGGCCGTGCGCTCGGGCCCGCCCGCCGTGGTGACCACGTGTGCGCCCAGTGCCTTGGCGACCTGGATCGCGATGGTGCCGATGCCCCCGGACCCGCCGTGGACCAGCACCCACTCGCCGGCGCGCAGCCGGCCGACGTCCACGAGGTTGTTCCAGACGGTGCAGGCCGCCTCGGGGAGAGCTGCGGCGTCCACCAGGTCGATGCCGTCGGGCACCGGGAGCACCTGCGTCTCGCGGACCACCGCCAGCTCTGCGTACCCGCCCCCTTCGAGGAGCGCGACCACCTGGTCTCCGACCCGCCAGCGCGACACGCCGCGCCCGACACGCTTGACTGTTCCGGATATCTCCAGACCCGGCCAGTCCGGGGCATTCGGCGGAGGGGGGTAGTATCCGGCCCGTTGGAGCAGGTCAGCGCGATTGACGCCAGCAGCGGCGACCTCGATCAGCACGTCGCTTTGGCCAGTATTCGGGTGATTCAGCGAGGAGAGGGAGAGTTTCCCTGAGGGCCCCGGTCCGGATATCGTGACGGCTCGCACATCGATGAAGCCTACTTCCGCGTGGCCTCACGAGGGTCGTCAGCGGGAACCGGGTGCCGGTAACTTGTACGCAGCACCGAGGGATGCGCGGCGGGCACCACGCACGCCACACCCTTCCGGATCAGTGATGGAGAGAGGTACGCATGTTCCGCAGGTTGGGAGTGCGCGGGAAAGTTCTTGCGACTCTGGTCACGCCTGCCGTCGTCCTGGTCATCGCAGCGGCGTACATCATCGGCCTCTCGGTGGCCGACGCGATGCGCGCGCAGCAGACAGCTGATCTCGTCGCCGCGCTCGAGTACCAGGACCAGGCAGGCACGGCGTTCGCGCAGGAGCGCGCGTACAACATCGTCGCGATGATCGACGACTCCGAGTCCGGTGACGGTGCCCGCCTCGCCCTGCTGCAGGGAACCCCGGAGATCGGGGAGGACGGCAAGCCGGTCACGGACAAGGACGGCAACCCGGTGTGGGCCGCCCCGGCGGCCCAGGCCCAGACGATCACGGCGCTCGACGCCCGCGACGACGAGCTGCTGGACATCGACATCTCGATGCTCGACCAGCGCGTCAAGGACGCCGTCACGCAGACCATCGAGGACCGCGCCGCCATCACCGACGTGCAGAAGAAGGTCGCCGAGGGCCGGCTCACGGAGCAGGTCGCGACCGACGCCTACGGCACGTACATCGACGGTGCGCTCGAGGTGATGGACGCCATCGCGGACACCTCCGAGGACCGCGACCTGGGTACCCGCCTCGAGGCCTACTACGCGATCGACCAGCTCATGCTGACCAACACGTACGAGCGGCCGATCGTCTCGCTGGCCCTGGGCATCTTCAACGCCTACCCCGACGACCAGGCCGAGGCCGCCTCCCGTTCGCTCGCGCTGCGCGCCGCGGACCTGGTCAACCTGGGTGACCGCGAGTGGGACAGCACGCAGGACCTCTTCGACCGCATCCCCGGCGACTACCAGGTGCCGGGGATGGACGGCGTCTACGGCACCGTGCGCGGGTACGTCGCGCGCGGCGACCTCGCCTCCATCCAGCCGGCCCAGGTGCAGGCGTTCCAGGACGAGTCCGCCAAGTGGGTCGAGGAGGGCCGCATCGTCCGCGACGCCGTCCGTGAGGACACGGCGGCCTTCGCCCAGGAGCGCGCCGACGTCGCCGCGAACCGCGCGTACCTCACCGGTGGCGTCGCGATCGCGGCCCTCGGCTTCTCGGTCATCATGGCCCTCGTCATCGCCCGTCGCCTGGTCTCCCCGCTGCGCCGCCTCACGCAGGCCGCCGGCGTGGTCCGTGACCGCCTCCCCACCCTGGTGGAGCAGGTGTCGGTGCCGGGCCAGGGCCCGAGCATCGACCTCGACCCGATCACCGTCGAGTCGTCGGACGAGATCGGTCAGCTCGCCGCGGCGTTCAACGACGTCAACCGCACCACGATCGACGTCGCCCGCGAGCAGGCCGCCCTGCGTGGCTCCATCGCCGAGATGTTCGTCAACGTGGCCCGCCGCGACCAGGTGCTGCTGAACCGGCAGCTCGCCTTCCTCGACGACCTCGAGCGGTCGGAGGAGGACCCGTCGACGCTGTCGAACCTGTTCCGCCTCGACCACCTCGCGACCCGGATGCGCCGCAACGCGGAGTCGCTGCTCGTCCTCGCCGGCATCGACTCCGGTCGTCGCGTGCGCCAGCCGATGCCGGTCTCCGACGTGATCCGTACCGCGTCCTCCGAGATCGAGCTGTACGACCGCGTGCGACTCAACCTCGTCGTCGACCCGATGATGCTGGGCCACAACGCGCTGAACGCCGCGCACCTTCTGGCCGAGCTCCTCGAGAACGCGACGATGTTCTCGGAGCCGCACACGCCGGTCGAGGTCACCACGGCGCGTGACGAGCAGTACGTCACCGTCGTGGTCCGCGACCACGGCCTCGGGATGAACCCCGAGGAGATCGCCGAGGCGAACCGCAAGGTGCTCAGCCACTCCGCGTCCGACGCCGTCGGCGCCCAGCGGCTCGGCCTCTACGTGGTGGGCCGCCTGTCCGACCGCCTCGGCGCCCAGGTGGCGTTCGGCGCGGGCGAGGGCGGTACCGGCACCGAGGTGACCGTCCGTTTCCCGGCGGTGCTGTTCATGCCGGACAACGCCATGCCGCTGCCGATGCCCACGGACCCGCTGGAGGCCAACACCCAGCAGGCCGCCTCGCAGTTCAACGGCCCGGTCGCCACCGGCCCCGGCACGGGTGCGATGCGTGGCGCGGGGGCGCCGACGAGCGGCTTCGGCTCGCCCGCCGTGACGTCGGCCGGCCCGGCCACGACGTCCGTACCCCAGCAGGGTCTGCCCGTCCCGACCGGCACGTCGCAGATCGCGGCCGCCGCGTTCGCGGCCCAGCCGGCACCCGTCGCCCAGCAGGTGGACATCGAGTCCCTCACGGACGGCACGACGGCGCTCGGCCTGGCCCGGCGCCGCAGCTCGACGGCGGCGCAGCCGGTCGCGGAGACCACACCGACCGGATCGATCGTCCTCCCGGAGATCCAGACGCCGTCGCTCCCGCAGGAGTACCAGGGTGACGACAACGCCTGGGCCCCGCCGTCGAACGTCTCCGAGGGCAGCTCGCTCCCCAGCCGGCAGCGTGCGCCGCAGCCGGCGGAGCCGGTGGCGCCGGTCTTCGAGGACACCACGCCCGCCGCGGTGGACGTGGACCAGCGCAGCGCCCTCTTCTCGAGCTTCCGCTCGCTGAGCACCATCGACCCGGCGGACGGCGGCGGCACCCAGTCGCTGCAGCTCGACCCGGTCACCCAGGACCCGGCCGCGCTGCCGGGGATGTCCGACACCGACGTGATGCGCTTCCCGGCCGCGAACGGCCCGCAGGCGCCGGCCCCGGCCCAGAGCTTCGGCCGGCAGGACCAGGGCGACCGAGGGCTGTCGCAGGGCTTCGGGGCCGAGGCTCCGGAAGGGCCCGACTCGTCCTTCGAGGCGCTGCCCGCGTTCGAGGAGCTCATGGCGGACCTCCCGAGCCGTCGCTCGACGGGTGCGTCCCCGCAGGGCGGCAAGCCCGCCCAGAAGCGTGGGCTGTTCGGCCGCCGGCCGGGTCAGCCCGCCACCGGCGAGCTGCGTGCCTACCAGCCGCAGGAGCGTCCGGCGTCGCGTCCGGTCCAGGCCGTGAGCGGTCCGGTGGCCGGCGTGCCGAGCTTCGGCGCCCCGGGCGTGGAGACGCAGAGCTTCCCGGCGCAGGGTTTCCAGGCGCCGGAGCAGCAGGACTTCTACGTCCCCAACCAGGCGCAGGACGTCTACGTCCCGAACCAGCCGCAGGACTTCCAGTCGCTGATCCAGCCGCAGGGCGCCCCCGCCTCGCAGGCGAGCGGCCCGAGGACCGGCGCCTTCCCGGCCCAGACCCCTGCCGCACCTCAGCCGCCCCTGGAGGACCCGACCTACCAGCGGGGCTACCAGGAGGGCTACCAGCGGGCGGTCCAGGAGTCGATGACGTCGGCGATGCCGTCGGTGCCCAGCGCACCCGCGGGCGGCACGGTGCCCGTGCCGACCGCGCAGACCGCGGCGCCGGCGCAGGGGACGAACCCGTTCGTCGACGCGGCCCCGCGTGCCGCGGCCGCTCCGGCCCCGGCGCCCCAGCAGGCGCCCACCTCGTTCGCGTCGGCGCCGGCCACCCAGGCCGTGCCGATGGCGACCGCGCAGCAGCCCGTCCAGTCCCCGGTCCGCGAGTTCAGCGAGCCGTACCCGACCGGCGCTGTGTACGACCCGACGTACGGTTCGCCGGCACCGCTCGCCAAGCGTGCCGCCGGTACGGACGGTGACGGCAAGGACCCACTCGACCCGGAGTACGTGCGGGACTCGGTGGAGGCTCGCTCGGAGTGGACGGCCTCGGCGGTTCTCTACGAGGAGATGACGAGCCTGCTTCGGCGGGGGGCATTCCAGGAAGATGACGTGAAGGAGAACGACTCGTACCGCCCGGCATCGGTCAGCGCCGAGAGCGTGGGCGGCGGTCTGACCCGTCGTACGCGTGGTGCCTCCGGCACCGGGGCGGACCCGACTGTCGAGCGCCTCTCAGCTCGCATCGATCGTGATCCCGAGCAGCTTCGCTCGCGTCTCTCGGCGTTCCAGTCGGCCACCGCGCGTGGCCGGTCGGAGTCGGTGGACGAGGGCAAGTCGGAGCACGAGAACGGCAAGAACGGCGATGGGGACTCGACGTGGGCACCCTCGACCGTGAATCATGTCCCTGACTCAGCGCCGCAGTCGCGGTGACCAAGACGCGTCTGTGGATTCTGACTAGGAGGAACAGAGAGTGACCCTCAGCACCGAAGCAACGAATTTCGGGTGGCTGCTCGACAACTTCGTGCGTACCGTTCCCGGCAGCCGGCACACGCTCGTGGTATCGGCAGACGGCCTGCTCATGGCGATGTCCGACCAGCTCGACCGCACCAGCGGCGATCAGCTCGCGGCAATCGTCTCGGGTATGTCAAGTCTTACGCGTGGAGCTTCCCGGCAGCTCAACGGCGGTAATGTCCGTCAGGCGATCATCGAGATGGACAACGGGTTCCTTTTCCTGATGAACGTCTCGAACGGGTCCGTGCTCGGCGTGGTCGCGGAGGCCACCTGCGACATCGGCCTCATCGGCTACGAGATGGCCCTCCTGGTGTCCCGCACCGAGGCCACGCTCACGCCGCAGCTCATCTCGGAGATGCGGGGCAGCCTCCCGGTCGATGGGCAGACCCGAGCAGCCAGCGTGGGATGAGGACTCGACCATGACGTACGCACCTTTCGGTTCCCAGGGGCAGGGGGACGTCCGTGAGACGTCCACCGTGCGTCCCTACGCGGTCACCGGAGGCCGGGTGCGGTCGGAGCTGTCCGACCTGCCGCTCGAGGCCCTCGTGGAGGTTCTTCCCGGCGCGGTCAGCAGCTACGGCCTGCCGCCCGAGAAGCGCGCGATCCTCCAGCACGCCGCGCACACGTACGTGTCGATCGCCGAGCTGTCGGCCCTCCTGCGTCTGCCCCTGGGGGTCGTCCGGATCCTGGTGGCGGACATGCAGGAGGAAGGGCACGTCACCGTGCACACCTCGACACCGGTTAACGTCCACACAGGCCACGGCAGCTCGAACTCGGGCCTGTCGCTGAGCGTCTTGGAGAGTGTTCTGAATGGCATTTCCGCCCTCTGACGGCGGGGCCCGCAGCGGCCCCAACTGGGCCCCGGTCTCGGGTAACGCCGGCACCGCGACGGCCTCCTCGAACACGCCTGCGCGCCAGAGCGTGCTCGGTGGTGGCGGCGGCGCCCCGGCGCCCACCGCGCAGGCATCCCGGCCCGCGCAGACCCAGCCCGCGCCGCCGGTGATGCAGCAGGCACCTGCCGGCACCGCGGGCGCGCAGCCCGCTCCCGGCGCGCAGCCCGCGTCCGAGCGCACGGCTCCGACGGTCGTCAAGATCGTCGTCGCCGGTGGCTTCGCCGTGGGCAAGACGACGTTCATCGGTTCCATCTCCGACGTCGAGCCGCTGAACACCGAGGCCGCCATGACCGAGCACTCGGTCGGCGTGGACGACGCGGGTGGTGTCACCGACCGCAAGACCACCACCACGGTGGCCATGGACTTCGGCCGCGTGGAGCTGCCGGGCAACCTGTGGCTGTACCTGTTCGGCACGCCGGGTCAGGACCGCTTCCTGTTCATGTGGGACGACCTGGTGCGCGGCGCGATCGGCGCCGTCGTCCTGGTGGACACGGACCGCCTGGAGCAGTGCTTCCCGGCGATCGACTACTTCGAGTCCCGCAACATCCCGTTCGTCGTGGGCGTGAACTGCTTCGACGGCGTGGCCAAGCACCGGCTCGAGGACGTGCGCGAGGCGCTCCAGATCCCCTCTCACGTGCCGATGCTGTACACCGACGCACGCTCGCGCGCGGCCACCAAGCAGACGCTCATCGCGCTGGTCCAGCTCGCGATGCGTCAGCTCCGGTCCGGCGCACAGGCGCAGGGCTGAGTCACTCTCCAGCACTTCGCGTACGGCGGGCCACCTTTCGAGGCGGCCCGCCGTCGCCGTCCGTGCTGGCGCTAGACTGTGTGGCCGCGCGGTCCTGTCGTCTGCACGGCGGACGCCGGGCGCGCGAGGAGGGCTGACAGAGCGGCCTAATGTGACGGTCTTGAAAACCGTTGTGCGGCAACGCACCGGGGGTTCGAATCCCTCGCCCTCCGCTCAGGAACGTCGACGTCACGGGGCGCCGGCCAGGGGGACTCGCCTCCGGGCCGGCGCCCTCTGTCGTCCAGACCGCTCCTGCGGGCTGGTCCCGACGATCTAGCTGATCCCGACGATGGGGAGCCGCAGCGCGGCCGGTGCCGCCTCGGGTACCACGGGCGCCGTCGGTCGCACCGGCCGGACGGGCACGTACGCGCCGCCCGGTGCGGGCCGGGCGTCCGGCTCACCGGCGTTCGGCCACAGCGCGCACGCGCGCTCCGCCTGCGCCGTGATGGTCAGCGAAGGGTTCACCCCGAGGTTCGCCGTCACCGCCGAACCGTCCATCACGTGCAGCCCCTCGTGCCCGAACACCCGCAGGTACGGGTCGACGACGCCGCTCTCCGCGTCCGACCCGATCGCGCAGCCGCCGAGGATGTGCGCGGTGAGCGGGATGTTGAACGGGTCGCCGATCGTGCCGCCCGCGATGCCCTCGACACCGTCGTCACCCAGCTTGTCGGCCATCCGCCGCACCGCCTCGTGCCCCTCCGGGATCCAGCTCGGGTTCGGCACCCCGGTGCCCTGCCGCGACGTCATGAAGCGTCCGAAGGGTGACCGCCTGGTGAGGGTGACGAGCGAGTTGTCCTGGGCCTGCATGACCAGGGCGATGACGGTCCGCTCCGACCAGCGGCGCCAGTCCAGCAGCACCGGCAGCCATCTCAGGTTCTTGCCCATCTCGCCGAGCCAGCGCACGAAGCGGTGCGGTCCGCCGTCCACGAGGATGTGCTGGAGGGCCGCCATGACGTTGGACCCGTGCCCGTACCGCACGGGCTCGATGTGCGTGCTCTCGTTCGGGTAGAACGACGACGTGATGGCCACCCCGCGGGAGTAGTCGGTCGAGCCGACCTTGGGCGTCATCGCCCCCAGCAGCGCCTCGGAGTTCGTGCGCGTGAGATGCCCGAGCCGGGCCGACAGCCGCGGCAGCGTGCCGGCGTCCTTCATGGCGTGCAGCAGCCGCTGCGTCCCGAGCGTGCCGGCCGCGAAGACCACCTGCCGCGCGGTGAACCGTCGTCCGCCGGCCCACCGCCTCCCGGTACGGTGCGTGCGCACCTCGTACCCGTCGCCGTCCAGCGGCCGCACGACGTCGGCCGTGGTCAGCGGGTGCACCGTGGCGCCCGCCTGTTCCGCGAGATAGAGATAGTTCTTCACCAGGGTGTTCTTGGCGCCGTGGCGGCAGCCGGTCATGCACTCGCCGCACTCCGTGCAGCCGGACCGCTCGGGACCCACGCCGCCGAAGAACGGATCGGGGTCCCGGCGTCCCGGTGTCGGTGCCTCGGCCCCGCCGGGCCCGAAGTAGACGCCGACGCGGGTGGGCCGGAAGGTGTGCCCCACGCCCATGTCGTCGGCCACGCCGCGGACGATCTCGTCGGCCGGGGACCGCCCGTGGTACCGCACCACGCCGAGCATGCGCTCCGCCTGGTCGTAGTACGGCGCGAGCTCGGACTTCCAGTCGGTGATGTGGGACCACGCGGTGTCGGCGTAGAACGGGTCCAGGGGCCGGTAGAGCGTGTTGGCGTACACCAGCGACCCACCGCCGACGCCTGCGCCCGTGAGGCACAGGACGTTGCGCAGCAGGCGGACCCGCTGGATCCCGTAGCAGCCGAGCGCGGGAGCCCACAGGAACTGCTTGAGGTGCCAGGAGTTCTTCGCGAACTCGTGGTCCTCGAACCTGCGGCCGGCCTCGAGCACGCCGACGCGGTAGCCCTTCTCCGTGAGCCGGAGGGCGGCGACGCTGCCGCCGAAACCGGATCCGATGACCAAGACGTCGTAGTCCATGTCCGCGAATGTACCCGCTATTGACGCCAGGTGAAATATGCCGGGTGGGAATTCTCGCACGGCTTCCGCGGGCCGGTCGCTCCGGCGTGCGCGCGGTCGAGGAACCGCAGGATGACGCGGTTCCGGAGCGCGCAGCAGTACTGATCGGCCCTCCGCTTTGCTCAGGCCGCCGTGCGGCAGGTACCCTGGGCCGCGCGGCATCGCCCTGTCTGGGCGTGGGGTGTCGCGAGGAGACGTCGCATAGTCAGGTCTAGTGCGCCACCCTGCTAAGGTGGTAACGGGGCAACCCGTTCGAGGGTTCAAATCCCTCCGTCTCCGCCAGGAAGGTCCCGGCCGCGCGTGACGCCCGGGGCCTTTTCTGTCGGAACTCTCGTGCGACTCGTCGGGCGGTGGTTCCGGACGGTCTGTGACGGAGTTCTCTCCGGGAAGCGCGGTTTGAGTTTGGGCCCGCGCCGAACAGGCGGTAGTGTTCTCGTCGGTCGGCCGCACGAGCGGCGAACCGACAGTCGTGCAGTACAGCAGGCGCCCGTAGCTCAACGGATAGAGCATCTGACTACGGATCAGAAGGTTGGGGGTTCGAATCCCTCCGGGCGCACATCAGGAACGAGGCCCCGGCCGGCGGAGATGCTGGCCGGGGCCTCGTCGTTGTCCGACGGTTCGCCGGACGAGCGGGTGACACAGTGTCTCGGTGATCGATGCCGCCCAGCTCCTCGACGACTCGGCCGCCGTCCTGCTCGACTTCGACGGCCCGGTCACCGCACTGCTGCCCAGGCCGGTCAACCTGCACGTCGCCGATGCCGGTCGTCGCGCCCTCCAGGCCTGCGGTATCGCGGTACCCGCCGCCGTCGCGACGACGTCCGACCACCTCGCTGTGATCCGCTGGACAGGGAAGCACGCGCGTGAGGCGCTCGGCGCCGTGGACGATGCGTGCGCGACCGCGGAGACGGCTTCGGCCCGGACGTGCGCACCGACGTCGGGGGCGAACGCACTCCTCGCCGCGCTCGACGGTGTCGGTGTCCCGGTGGTCGTCGTCAGCAACAACGCCGCGGCGGCGATCCACGCCTACCTCGAACGGCATGGCCTGACCTCGTGGGTGCGCGACGTCGTCGGCCGGCCTGCCGTGCGGCCGGACCTGATGAAGCCGCATCCGCACACGGTCGAGCGCGCGCTGACGATCGCCGGGGCCGGCGCGCGGCGAGCGGTCCTGATCGGTGACTCGGTGTCCGACATCGAGGTCGCCAGGGCAACGGGCGTCCGCTCCATCGGCTACGCCACGACGCGACGACGCGGGATCGAGCTGCGGCGAGCGGGTGCCGATGCCGTCACGGACGACATCGGTGCGCTGGTCCCGGGGGGATCGGCGCAGCAAGGGCGAGCGGTGGGTGATCGCTGAGGCATCGCCGGCGTGTTCAGGGGCTCCCGGCGAGTGCCCTGCGGTGCGAGCCGACGTTCAGGGGCGAGTCTGGCGAAATCTGAATCAAAGATTACGAAGACATGGCCGAGCGAGAGGGTTCTTGGTCGATCACAGGCCGACGAGCCGCGTCGGAGCGCGCCGACGGCGGTTCGGCAGGCCTCTGGACCGCCCCGACCTGAGAGCTTCTTGGAAAAACAGCCGGTGAACAGCGCCTCTGTGTCCGCTGTCACGGACCCTGGCTTTGACGCACCCCAGCGGCTGACGTAGTGTTCTGGATGTCAGCCCGACGGGCCGACGGACACGAGGGGCCGGAAACGGACCGAGTGGCCGCGCCGGGGCTGGATCCCATCTCTGATGCAGAGCAGTTCACACTGCTCTGTGGGATATCAGATGCGGGTCCTACTGCAACGAGTAGTTCTTCAGGAACTGCGAGTTTGCGAGGCGGATTCGGACCTGGTAAGTTGAAGAGGTTGCCCCAGATGGGGTCAGCATCCACAGGATGATGACTGCAACGGTGTGCGTCGGTTGTTTGAGAACTCAACAGTGTGCTTGATAGTCAATGCCAATTATTTGACTCTCTTGTTTCGGATCGTGCTGCTGGATGGTGGTGTGGTTCGGGGTGATGGGGGTTGTTTTTGGATCGGATCATTGAAACCAGTTTGGTTTTGATCTGGCCGGTATCATTGTTCGCGCTCACGTGAGTGGGTGTGGATGTTTCTCTTTTACGGAGAGTTTGATCCTGGCTCAGGACGAACGCTGGTGGCGTGCTTAACACATGCAAGTCGAACGGTGAAGCTCCTGCTTGCAGGGGTGGATCAGTGGCGAACGGGTGAGTAACACGTGAGCAACCTGCCCTCCACTTCGGGATAAGCCTTGGAAACGGGGTCTAATACCGGATATGAGCACTCACTGCATGGTGGGTGTTGGAAAGTTTTTCGGTGGGGGATGGGCTCGCGGCCTATCAGCTTGTTGGTGGGGTAATGGCCTACCAAGGCGTCGACGGGTAGCCGGCCTGAGAGGGCGACCGGCCACACTGGGACTGAGACACGGCCCAGACTCCTACGGGAGGCAGCAGTGGGGAATATTGCACAATGGGCGAAAGCCTGATGCAGCGACGCCACGTGAGGGATGACGGCCTTCGGGTTGTAAACCTCTTTCAGCAGGGAAGAAGCGCAAGTGACGGTACCTGCAGAAGAAGCGCCGGCTAACTACGTGCCAGCAGCCGCGGTAATACGTAGGGCGCAAGCGTTGTCCGGAATTATTGGGCGTAAAGAGCTCGTAGGCGGTCTGTCGCGTCTGGTGTGAAATCTCATGGCTCAACTGTGAGCTTGCATCGGGTACGGGCAGACTGGAGTGCTGTAGGGGAGACTGGAATTCCTGGTGTAGCGGTGGAATGCGCAGATATCAGGAGGAACACCGATGGCGAAGGCAGGTCTCTGGGCAGTTACTGACGCTGAGGAGCGAAAGCATGGGGAGCGAACAGGATTAGATACCCTGGTAGTCCATGCCGTAAACGTTGGGCACTAGGTGTGGGGCCAGTTCCACTGGTTCTGTGCCGTAGCTAACGCATTAAGTGCCCCGCCTGGGGAGTACGGCCGCAAGGCTAAAACTCAAAGGAATTGACGGGGGCCCGCACAAGCGGCGGAGCATGCGGATTAATTCGATGCAACGCGAAGAACCTTACCAAGGCTTGACATGTACGAGAAAGCCCCAGAGATGGGGTTCTCTTTGGACACTCGTACACAGGTGGTGCATGGTTGTCGTCAGCTCGTGTCGTGAGATGTTGGGTTAAGTCCCGCAACGAGCGCAACCCTTGTCTCATGTTGCCAGCGGGTTATGCCGGGGACTCATGGGAGACTGCCGGGGTCAACTCGGAGGAAGGTGGGGATGACGTCAAATCATCATGCCCCTTATGTCTTGGGCTTCACGCATGCTACAATGGCCGGTACAGAGGGCTGCGATACCGTGAGGTGGAGCGAATCCCAAAAAGCCGGTCTCAGTTCGGATCGGGGTCTGCAACTCGACCCCGTGAAGTCGGAGTCGCTAGTAATCGCAGATCAGCAACGCTGCGGTGAATACGTTCCCGGGCCTTGTACACACCGCCCGTCAAGTCACGAAAGTTGGTAACACCCGAAGCTCACGGCCCAACCCCTTGTGGGAGGGAGTGGTCGAAGGTGGGACTGGCGATTGGGACTAAGTCGTAACAAGGTAGCCGTACCGGAAGGTGCGGCTGGATCACCTCCTTTCTAAGGAGCTCATCTCCATCAGGCCCCGGGAAGCCGGGGATGCCGTGCTGGCTCGTGGGTTCGTCCCTGGGCTGGTGGGTGCTGGTGGCAGAGGCCAGGCCCAGGCCGTGCGCGTCTGGGGTGGTTGCTCATGGGTGGAACATTGACGAAGAGTCACCGTGCTGGTGGCTGCTGCTAGTACGCCTGGTTGGTGGGGGGCTTGTCTCCTTGCTGGGTGGGTTGGAACGTGGTGGTCGCAGGTGGTGGTGGCTTGCTGAGCACACTGTTGGGTCCTGAGGCAACCGGCTGCCTC
The DNA here is from genome assembly GCF_049532985.1 of Promicromonospora sp. MS192. GTDB lineage: Bacteria > Actinomycetota > Actinomycetes > Actinomycetales > Cellulomonadaceae > Promicromonospora. The sequence goes on from NZ_CP186693.1 coordinate 5,139,940, forward strand.
ATGCGCCACGAGCTTGTCCCTTCGGGGGTCTTGTCCCTTCGGGGTGGGTGAGTGGGGTGTGTGGGGGACGGGTTGTTTCTGACTGGACACGGGTCACTGAGTGGCACTTCAGACCAGCCGGCGTGCCGGTGGTGGTGGGTGCGGGTCGCTCTGGTGGGTTCGTCCGTTGCTTGAGAACTGCATAGTGGACGCGAGCATCTTTGAATGTTTCCAAGACTGCTTGGCGATGGTCTGGCTGGCAGGGCCTTTTGGGTCGTGTGGGTCGGGGTGTTGTCGGGTGTGTTGTCTTGGTTTCTGTGATTGTAGTGTTGCCGAAAGTTTTTAAGGGCACATTGGTGGATGCCTTGGCACTAGGAGCCGAAGAAGGACGTTGTAGCCTGCGATAATCCTCGGGGAGTTGGCAGACGAGCTGTGATCCGAGGGTCTCCGAATGGGGGAACCCAGCCGAAGTCATGTTCGGTTACCCGCGCTTGAATGTATAGGGCGTGTGGAGGGAACGTCGGGAAGTGAAACATCTCAGTACCGACAGGAAGAGATATTCCGTGAGTAGTGGCGAGCGAAAGCGGATGAGGCCAAACCGTATGCGTGTCAAGCTGTCAGGCGTTGCGTGTGCGGGGTTGTGGGACCTTCCGGGAAGATCTGACAGTCTTCCGGCCAGTGAGAAAGTCGTGTCATAGTCGAACCGGGTTGAATACCGGACCGTAGTGGGTGGGAGTCCCGTAGACGAAATGGTGCGGCCTGGTGGAGGGGATCCCAAGTAGCACGGGGCCCGTGAAATCTCGTGTGAATCTGGCAAGACCACTTGCTAAGCCTAAATACTACCTAGTGACCGATAGCGGACAAGTACCGTGAGGGAAAGGTGAAAAGTACCCCGGGAGGGGAGTGAAATAGTACCTGAAACCATGTGCCTACAATCCGTCGGAGCCTCCTTGGTAGGGGTGACGGCGTGCCTTTTGAAGAATGAGCCTGCGAGTTAGTGCTCGGTGGCGAGGTTAACCCGTGTGGGGTATCCGTAGCGAAAGCGAGTCCGAAGAGGGCGTTTGAGTCGCCGGGTCTAGACCCGAAGCGAAGTGATCTAGCCATGGGCAGGTTGAAGCGCCGGTAAGACGGCGTGGAGGACCGAACCCACCAGGGTTGAAAACCTGGGGGATGACCTGTGGTTAGGGGTGAAAGGCCAATCAAACTTCGTGATAGCTGGTTCTCCCCGAAATGCATTTAGGTGCAGCGTCGCGTGTTTCTTGCCGGAGGTAGAGCTACTGGATGGCTAATGGGCCTCACCAGGTTACTGACGTCAGCCAAACTCCGAATGCCGGTAAGTTTAAGCGTGGCAGTGAGACTGCGGGGGATAAGCTCCGTGGTCGAGAGGGAAACAGCCCAGATCACCGGCTAAGGCCCCTAAGCGTGTGCTCAGTGGGAAAGGATGTGGAGTTGCACAGACAACCAGGAGGTTGGCTTAGAAGCAGCCACCCTTGAAAGAGTGCGTAATAGCTCACTGGTCAAGTGATTCCGCGCCGACAATGTAGCGGGGCTCAAGCACACCGCCGAAGCCGTGGCACTCACATTGCGTTTGATCGCAAGCCCAGCATGCGCCCTTGTGGTGTGTGTTCAGGTGTGTGGGTGGGTAGGGGAGCGTCGTGTGGGCAGTGAAGTCGCAGGGTGACCTAGCGGTGGAGCCTACACGAGTGAGAATGCAGGCATGAGTAGCGAATGACGGGTGTGAATCCCGTCCGCCGAATGACCAAGGGTTCCAGGGCCAGGTTCATCCGCCCTGGGTAAGTCGGGACCTAAGGCGAGGCCGACAGGCGTAGTCGATGGACAAGGAGTTGATATTCTCCTACCGGCGAAGTACCGCCCATACCGAGCCCGGTGATACTAACCACCCCAAGCCACCGCCGAGACCTTCGGGTCTCACTGGTGGGGCGGCGTGGGACCTGATCCGGTAGTAGGTAAGCGTGTTAACAGGGGTGACGCAGGAAGGTAGCCAGGCGTGGCGATGGTTGTCCATGTCCAAGGTCGTAGCCCGACACCTAGGCAAATCCGGGTGTCGTTGAGGGTGAGAGCTGATAGAGACCGTGTATGCGGGAATCTGGTGATCCTATGCTGCCTAGAAAAGCCTCGACGCGAGGGACTAGCCGCCCGTACCCTAAACCGACTCAGGTGGTCAGGTAGAGAATACTAAGGCGATCGAGTGAATCGTGGTTAAGGAACTCGGCAAAATGCCCCCGTAACTTCGGGAGAAGGGGGGCCTGAACCGTTAACCCACTTGCTGGGGGATGCGGGGAGGGCCGCAGAGACCAGGGAGAAGCGACTGTTTACTAAAAACACAGGTCCGTGCGAAGTCGCAAGACGATGTATACGGACTGACGCCTGCCCGGTGCTGGAAGGTTAAGAGGACGGGTCAGCTTCGGCGAAGCCCAGAATTTAAGCCCCAGTAAACGGCGGTGGTAACTATAACCATCCTAAGGTAGCGAAATTCCTTGTCGGGTAAGTTCCGACCTGCACGAATGGCGTAACGACTTCTCCGCTGTCTCAACCGCGAACTCGGCGAAATTGCAGTACGAGTAAAGATGCTCGTTACGCGCAGCAGGACGGAAAGACCCCGGGACCTTTACTATAGCTTGGTATTGGTGTTCGGTGCGGTTTGTGTAGGATAGGTGGGAGACTGTGAAGCTCGGGCGCCAGCTCGGGTGGAGTCATTGTTGAAATACCACTCTGATCGCTTCGGATGTCTAACCTCGGTCCGTGATCCGGATCAGGGACAGTGCCTGGTGGGTAGTTTAACTGGGGCGGTTGCCTCCTAAAATGTAACGGAGGCGCTCAAAGGTTCCCTCAGCCTGGTTGGTAATCAGGTGTCGAGTGCAAGTGCACAAGGGAGCTTGACTGTGAGACTGACAGGTCGAGCAGGGACGAAAGTCGGAACTAGTGATCCGGCGGTGGCTTGTGGAAGCGCCGTCGCTCAACGGATAAAAGGTACCCCGGGGATAACAGGCTGATCTTGCCCAAGAGTCCATATCGACGGCATGGTTTGGCACCTCGATGTCGGCTCGTCGCATCCTGGGGCTGGAGTAGGTCCCAAGGGTTGGGCTGTTCGCCCATTAAAGCGGTACGCGAGCTGGGTTTAGAACGTCGTGAGACAGTTCGGTCCCTATCCGCTGCGCGCGTAGGAAACTTGAGAAGGGCTGTCCCTAGTACGAGAGGACCGGGACGGACGAACCTCTGGTGTGCCAGTTGTTCCGCCAGGAGCATGGCTGGTTGGCTACGTTCGGAAGGGATAACCGCTGAAAGCATCTAAGCGGGAAGCCTGCTTCGAGATGAGGTTTCCATACACCTTGTGTGTGGGAGGCGCCCAGCAGACTACTGGGTTGATAGGCCGGATGTGGAAGCAAGGACTGAAGACTTGTGGAGCTGACCGGTACTAACTTGCCGATAACTTTCTCAACACTCAAATTCTTTCAAGCCAGTTTACTGGTGTGTGTGTTCGCGTCCACTGTGCGGTTCCCGAGTCACGGGCACCAACCCCCCTCTTGTTTGTGGTGTGGGGTTGCCTGGTCTCGATAGTGTTTCGGTGGTCATAGCGTGGGGGAAACGCCCGGTCCCATTCCGAACCCGGAAGCTTAGCCTCATAGCGCCGATGGTACTGCCCTGGAGACGGGGTGGGAGAGTAGGACGCCGCCGGACAACCATTCAGCGTCAGGGGATGAACCCCCGGACCACCCCCTGCTGGGGGTGGCCGGGAGCGGTTCATCCCCTGACGCATTTCTATGCCCTGAACAGAGCGCCCCCCAACAGAGCTGCGACCCTCGCGCCCTGGGACGACTTGCCGTCGTCACGCACCCCGCGGCTATCGTGGCGGGTGTGAACGCAGATATGACCCGCACCGGCGCGGAATCCACCAGCTCCCAGGCCGCAGGCATCACCGACTCCACGTGGCGCAGGGAGCACTTCGTGTCGCTGCTGCGTTTCGCCGAGGCGTCTCTCCGCAAGGACGGCGCGGCCTGCTGGCTCGACGACGCGGGCCGCCCGGACGCCTCGCACCCCGTCGAGACCTGGATCACGTCGCGGATGGCGCACATCTTCGCCGTCGGGCATCTGCTGGGGGTCGAGGGCGCGGGGGAGCATGCGGCTCGTGCGATCACCGGGCTGCGGGAGGTGCTCGCTGACGCCGAGTTCGGCGGGTGGCTCGCCTCGCGCGGGGAGGGCGACGACCTCGTCGGCACGAAGGAGGCCTACGCCCACGCGTTCGTGGTGCTGGCGGCGTCGACCGGCAAGGTTGCCGGCATCGCGGGCGCGGCCGAGCTGCTGACCGAGGCCCTCGCGGTGCTGGACGCACGATTCTGGGAGCCGGAGCATCAGCTGCACCTCGACGAGCGGAGCCGGGACTGGGCCTCGGCATCGGACTACCGCGGGGTGAACGCCAACATGCACTCCGTCGAGGCGCTGCTCGCCGCGCATGCGGCGACGGGTGACGGGCTGTGGCTGGACCGGGCGGCCGCGATCGGCGACCGGGTGGTGAGCTGGGCCGAGTCGAACGACTGGCGAATCCCCGAGCACTTCGACGCTTCCTGGCAGCCCCTGCTCGAGTACAACGCCGACCGCCCTCACGACCCGTTCAAGCCGTACGGTGCCACCCCCGGGCACGGGCTCGAGTGGGCCCGCCTGCTGCTGCAGATCGATGCGGAGGCAGGGACGGCCGGTCGTCGCACCCGGGCGGCGTCCGCGCTGTTCGAGCGTGCGGTGGAGGACGGCTGGGATGCCGAGCACGGTGGCGGCTTCGTCTACACCACGGACTGGTCGGGGACGCCCGTGGAGCCGCGGCGGTTCCACTGGGTCGCGGCCGAGGCGGTCGCCACCGCGAACGTGCTGGGCAGGGTCACCGGCGAGGAGCGCTACGTCCGGCTCGAGGGCGAGTGGTGGGGGTGGATCCAGGAGCACCTGATCGACGCCGCGCAGGGATCGTGGCACCACGAGCTCGACACGGAGAACCGCCCGTCGGGCCGCACCTGGATCGGCAAGCCTGACGTCTACCACGCCGCCCAGGCCGTCATCCTGTCCGAGCTGCCGCTGACGGGCTCGTTCGCCGCCTCCGCGCAGCAGGCCGGGCAGATCCTGGCCTGAGGCCTGAGGCCTGAGGCCTGAGGCCTGACGCCTGACGGCCGGCGGTGCTTCCGCTGAGCGCCGCTCGGGTGTCATGCCGGGTACAGGTCGACCTCGGTCGCCTTGACGGTGAACCAGACGGTGTCGCCGGGAGTGATCGCCAGATCGGCCGCCGCCTGCGGCGTGATGTCGGCGCTGAGCTGGCCGGCGCTGAGCTGGCCGGCCCGGACCCGTACGAGCCCGCTCTGCGGTTCGAGCGCGGTCACCTCGACCGGCCACGCGTTGCGCGGTGAGCCCGCGGTGCGCTCGGGAAAGATCGAGACGGCCGACGGGCGGAACGCGGCCGTCATCGTCGCTCCGGGCTGCGGTGCTGCCACCTGGTCCGCGGCCCCGCCGTCGTCGTGGAGCCGGCCCTGGACCAGGTCGCCGGTCGGGAGGCGGATCGCGCGCTCCGGGGCGGACCATGTGCCGGTCAGGATGTTCAGGCCCGCGATCCGGGCGGCGAAGGCGCTCCGCGGTCGGGAGAGCACCTCACGGGTGGGCCCCTGCTCGGTGACGCGACCGCCGTCGAGCACCACGACCCGGTCGGCGAGCAGGAGGGCGTCCAGCACGTCGTGCGTCGCGAGGAGCACCGTCCGCCCTGCGAGGACCTCCCACAGGAGATGGCGGAGCGCCGGGGTGACGTCGACGTCGAGGGCCGCCATGGGTTCGTCGAGGAGGAGGAGGCGCGGGTCTGCCGCCAGTGCGCGTGCCACGGCCACCCGCTGGGCCTGGCCGCCCGACACCTCGGCGGGCCGGCGGTCGGCGAGCTCGGGCAGGCCGATCCGGTCCAGCCACCGTGCGGCGTCCGCGGCCGCGGACCGCGGTGAGGCTCCTCGGGAGCGGGGGCCGAACGCGATGTTGTGCCGCACCGACAGGTGCGGGAACAGCAGCGGGTCCTGCGCCAGGAGGGCCACCTGCCGGGCGTGCGGCGGCACCCAGGCGCGGGTACGGCCCGCCTCGACCCGGGTGAGGGTGCGGCCGTCCAGCGTGACGTGGCCGTGGTGGGGGCGCAGCAGCCCGGCCGCCACGGACAGCAGCGTCGACTTGCCGGCGCCGTTCGGGCCGAGCAGGGCGACGGTCTCGCCGTCGGCCACCTCCAGATCGATCTGGACGTCGCGCTCGGGGACGTGCACGGAGAGGGAGAGGCTCACAGGGCGCTCCGGCTCCGCCGGGTCAGACCGATGACCAGCACCGCGACCACCACGAGGACGAGGGACAGCGCGACGGCGGCATCGGGGTCGGTCTCCCGCTGGAGGTAGATCTCGAGCGGCAGCGTCCGCGTCACGCCCTGGAGACTGCCCGCGAACGTGATGGTCGCGCCGAACTCCCCGAGGCACCGGGCGAAGGACAGCACGGTGCCGGACAGCAGTCCGGGCCACACCAGCGGCAGGGTCACCCGGAACAGGACGGTGCCGGGGCGGGCGCCCAGCGTGGCGGCGACGACGTCGTACCGGGTGCCGGCCGTGCGCAGCGAGCCCTCCAGGCTGATCACGAGGAACGGCAGGGCGACGAAGGTCTGCGCCAGCACGACGGCGGTCGTGGAGAAGGCGACCTGGACGCCGGCCACCTCCAGGGTCTGGCCCAGCAGACCGCGGCGGCCGAAGGTGTACAGGAGGGCGATGCCGCCCACCACCGGCGGCAGCACGAGCGGGATCAGCACCAGCGAGCGCAGCAGGTCGCGCCCGACGAAGCGTCCACGGGCAAGCACGAGTGCGAGCGGCACCCCGAGCAGCAGGCACAGCAGCGTGCTCACCGCCGACGTCCGCAGGCTCAGGAGCAGCGCGGCGACGGACGACTCGCTGGTGATCAGGGTCCAGAAGCTCGCCCAGTCCACACGGGCCGCCATCGCCGCGAGCGGGAGGAGCACCAGCAGGGCTCCGACCGCGGCGACCGCGGCGACCCACCGAGGGATCACGGTGCCGCGAAGCCGGCGTCGGCGAGGACGCGCTGCCCGTCCGCACCGAGCACGGCGTCGACGAACTCCTGCGCGAGCTCGGGCTCCTCGCTCCCGCCCAGCGCGGCGATCGGGTACACGTTGACCGCGCTGCCCGACTCCGGGAACTCGATGCCCTCGACCCGGTCGCCCGCGCCGCGCACGTCGGTGACGTAGACGAGCCCGGCGTCGGCCTCGCCGGTGGTCACCTTGTTGAGCACGTCGGTCACGCTCTGCTCCTCGCTGACGGGCGCGAAGGTCAGGCCGGACGCCTGCTCGACATGCTCCGTCGCGGCGCCGCAGGGCACCTCGGGCGCGCAGACCACGAGCTGCACGTCGTCGCCGGTCAGGTCGGCCAGCGACGCGATGCCGGCCGGGTTGCCCGGGGGTACGGCGATGGCCAGGGTGTTCGACGCGAAGTCGGCGGGCGGGCCGGCGAGCAGGCCGTCATCGACGAGCTTGTCCATGTTCGCGGTGTCGGCCGAGGCGAGCACGTCCGCCGGGGCGCCCTGCTGGATCTGGGCCACGAGGTCGGACGAGCCGGCGAACGACAGCTCGACGGAGACCCCCTCGTGCGCCGCCTCGAAGTCGGCGGCGATCTGCTCGAACGTACCGGTCAGCGACGCGGCGGCGTAGACGGTCAGGGTCCGCTCCCCGGCGTCGTCGGCCGCCGAGCCCGGGCCGGCGCACGACGCCAGGGCCACGGCGACGACGGCCGCCGCGATCGTGGTCATCATGCGGGTCGTCCCGCGGCGTACCGGCCTGTTCGCCATCGTGCCGCTCATGCGGAATCCCTCCGGTCCTCGGTCTCGATCACGACGTTCGTGGACTTGATGGCGGCCACCGCGACCGACCCGGGCTCCAGCCCGAGGTCGCGTACCGCCTCGCTGCTCATCAGCGAGACCACGCGGAACGGCCCGCACTGGAGCTCGACCTGGGCCATCACGGCGTCGGTGCGGATGTCGGTGACCAGGCCGACGAAGCGGTTGCGGGCCGAGCTGCGCAGACCTGACGGCAGGCCGGGGGGCGAGGCGTGCTCGCGGGCCACCATCGCCACCTCGTAGCCGTCGACCACCTTGCGGCCTGACGCATCCGTGTGCGCGCCGAGCAGCCCGCGGTCGATCCAGCGCCGCACCGTGTCGTCGCTGACGCCCAGGTACGCCGCCGCTTCTCTGATCCTCATCTGCGGCACGGAACGAACGCTAGCACCGTGCACGCGGATGCAGAACGACTGACCGCTCCTCATCTGCGGCCCGGAGCGCCGCCGCCGTCCTCCGAGAGAGAATGGGTCCATGAGGATCTCCGCACGAGCCGACTACGCCGTCCGAGCAGCCGCAGAGCTGGCGGCTGCCGACCACGACGGACCCGTGCGCGCCGAGGCGCTGGCTCGCGCGCAGGACATTCCGCACCGCTTCCTGGAGGGGATCCTGAGCGACCTGCGCCGCGACGGGCTCGTCACGAGCCACCGCGGGGCCGGCGGCGGCTACCGCCTGGCGCGGTCCGCCGACACGATCACGATCGCCGACGTCGTGCGCGCCGTGGACGGCCCGCTCGTCTTCGTCCGGGGCAACCGGCCCTCCGACCTGGAGTTCCAGGGCGCGGCCGCGCCCCTGCTGCACGTGTGGGTGGCCTTGCGGGCCAACGTGCGTGCCGTGCTGGAGGCGGTTTCTCTCGCCGACCTGGTGGCGGGCAACCTGCCGGACGAGGTCCGGGCGCTGACGCAGGGCGAGTCGGCCTGGGCCAACTCCTGACGGCGCCCGGAGCCGCCCGGGAGGCGTCCACATCCTGAGAATCGTCCGGCTGATCTTCTGACGGATCCCCGAGGGTTCGGGCCCCTCGTTCCGCATGCGCACTAATCCGATGTCTGAGATGCTTGTTGTTTCCGACCGGGATGGATGGATACTGGGAGAACCGCGCTCGCGCGGCCCTGTGCCGCACCCCCCGGACCTGGAAGGCAACGACCATGAGAACCCTGATCCTGCTAGCGCTCGTCGGCCTCGGCGCGCAGCTCGTGGACGGCAGTCTGGGCATGGCCTACGGCGTCACCTCCACGACGCTGCTGCTGGCGATCGGCACCAACCCGGCAGCCGCCTCGGCCACCGTTCACCTCGCCGAGATCGGCACCACGCTCGCTTCCGGCGCCTCCCACTGGCGCTTCGGCAACGTCGACTGGAAGGTCGTCGCCAAGATCGGTATCCCCGGCGCGATCGGCGCCTTCGCGGGCGCCACGTTCCTCTCGTCGCTGTCGACGGAGATCGCCGCCCCGGTGATGTCGATCATCCTGCTGGCGCTCGGCCTGTACGTGCTGCTGCGCTTCACGGTGCAGGGTCTGCCCACCCGTTCGGACAAGCCGCTGCGCAAGCGGTTCCTCGCCCCGCTCGGCCTCGTGGCGGGCTTCTTCGACGCCACCGGTGGCGGCGGCTGGGGCCCGGTGGGTACGCCCGCGATCCTGGCCAGCGGCCGCCTGGAGCCCCGCAAGGTGATCGGCTCGATCGACACCAGCGAGTTCCTCGTGGCGATCGCCGCCAGCGTCGGCTTCTTCGTGGGCCTGTCGGGTGAGGGCATCGACTTCACCTGGGTGCTGGCGCTGCTCATCGGCGGCCTGATCGCCGCGCCGATCGCCGCCTGGCTCGTGCGCCTCGTGCCGCCGCGCATCCTCGGGTCGCTCGTGGGTGGCGTCATCGTGCTCACCAACACGCGCACCCTGCTCAACAGCGACTGGATCGCCGCCACGGACCCCGTGAAGATCCCCGTCTACGTGGTGATCTGGCTGGGCTGGGCTGCCGCCGTCTTCTGGTCGGTGCGGGCGCACCGGCGTGCCAAGGCCCTGGAGTCCGAGCAGTCCCCGGAGCCGGAGGCCGATAGCGTGTCGGCATGACGTCCGACCACGTAGCGGTGATCACCGTCTCCGACCGTTGCGCGCGCGGCGAGGCCGAGGACCGTTCCGGCCCCACCGCCGTGTCGCTCCTGCGCCAGGCGGGCCACACCGAGGTGCGCACCTACCTGGTGCCCGACGGCGTCGAGCCGGTCCGCGGAGTGCTGCGGACCGCGCTCGACGACGGCGCCCGGCTGGTGGTGACCACGGGCGGTACGGGTATCACGCCCCGCGACCTCACCCCTGAGGGCACGGCCGAGGTGCTCGAGTACCAGATCCCCGGCATCGCGGAGTCGGTGCGGCAGCAGGGGGTCGCCGCCGGGGTGCCCACGGCCGTGCTCTCCCGCGGGCTCGCCGGCGTCGCCCGGTCGGGTGACGGGGCGCGCGCGCTCGTCGTGAACCTGCCGGGATCCTCCGGCGGCGTGCGCGACGGGCTCCAGGTGGTGCTCACGCTGTGGCCCCACGTGCGGTCCCAGCTCGACGGCGCCGACCACTGAGCCCGCGACGGCGCGGAGCCCGGCCGGCTCAGCCGCCCGCGAAGGGCGGCAGCACGTCCACGGTGACCCCGTCCGGCACCGGCGCGGCACCGTCCGTCGTCCGTGCCCCTGCGACGAGCAGGGCACAGCGCGGCAGCACGTCGCCGAGGCCCGGGTGTGCGCCGGCCAGGGCGGCGCGGAGGGCGGCGACCGAGGTCGGCCCGTCGACCTGTTCGGTGGGGAGCCCGGCCGCCTCGCGGGCACCGGCGAAGTAGCGGACGGTGATCATGCGCCGCGCACCCAGTCGCCGGACTTGCCGCCCGTCTTGCGCTCCAGGCGCACGTCCGCGAGCGAGACGGACTTGTCGAGCCCCTTGACCATGTCGACGACGGCCAGGCCGGCGACCGCCACGGCCGTCAGCGCCTCCATCTCGACACCCGTGCGGTCGGCGGTGCGCACGGTCGCCGTGATCTCGACGCCGTCGTCGGTCACCACGAGGTCCACCGCGGCGCCGTGCACGCCGATCACGTGCGCCAGCGGCAGCAGCTCGGGTGTCCGCTTGGCGGCCGCGATGCCCGCGATGCGGGCCACGGCCAGGACGTCGCCCTTGGGTACGGCGCCGTCCCGCAGGGCCCGCACGACGTCGGGGGTGCAACGCACCGTGCCCGAGGCGGTGGCGGAGCGGACCGTCGGCTGCTTGGCGGTGACGTCGACCATGCGGGCCTGGCCGCGGTCGTCCAGATGCGTGAAGCTCACGGGACCAGGGTGCCACGAGCGCTCCGGTGCCCGTTCGGCTGTCCGAAGTATCCGAACTGTTCTAAGGTGGTTGGTCTCGGAGTCATGAAGCGGCTCCAGGTCCCCTCGGATCTGGGAGGTTCACATGTCCCCCGACAAGAAGCACGGTCTCGCCCTCGTGGACGGCGGCGACGTCCCGTCCGCCCTGCCGCGGGTCGCGCCCGGCGAGCTGGCGGACGCCCTCGGCATCGGGACCAACCTGCTGATCGGCCGGTACCGCGTAGGCCTGGCAACCGGCGACTGGTGGTGGTCCGACGAGGTCTACACCATGCACGGCTGGCGGCGGCACGAGGTGGAACCCGGCCTCGACGCGCTACGTTCCCGCAAGCACCCTGACGACCGCCTCCGGGTGGTGCGCGCCGCCAGCGAGGCCCTGCGGGTCGGCCGGCCGTTCGCCTGCGCCCACCGCATCGTCGACAAGAACGGGCGCACGCGATCGGTCGTGGTCATCGGCCAGGGGCAACGTCGAGAATCCGGCGGAGGCCCCGAGGTGGCGGGCTACGTGCTGGACGTGACGCCGGTCCAGAAGGAGGCGCTGAACCGCCGCTCGGCCGGGGCGGTCCAGCGCGCGTTCGTCAGCCAGGCGGCGATCGAGCAGGTCAAGGGCGTCATCGTCGCGGTACGCGGAGTGGACGAGGCGACCGCCGACGCGACCCTGCGCGAGGTCGCCGCCACCGTCGGCGTACCCCTGCGTCTCGCGGCGGACCAGGTCATGGCCGCGCTCCGCGCCGACGACGAGAAGGCGGGGGTGACGCAGGCCGCGCTGACGCGCGCGCTCGACGCCGTCCAGCCGGTGGGGCGGCCGCGGAGCCATGACGCGCTGCTGACCCGGCGGCCGCGCCGGTCACACCGCTGAGCGACGCGCCGCGATACGCAGTGCGGCGGTGTGCGCGCCCTTCGCGGCCAGGCGCTTGGCGAACACCGCCGTGCCGGCCGCGACGGCCGCGAACACCGTCGCCTGCACCAGGTCCAGCTCCGGGTCGTCCGGCTTGTTGGGCGCGTCGTTGCCGGTCACACCCTTCCAGATCATGCTGACCGCCTTCTGCGCGACCCAGCCGGCCGCGATAGTCAGAGCGAGGGTGCCGACCTTCTCGGCGAGTGTCTGTTCCGTCTCAATCTGGGCCACCTCTACACCGTAGCCCCCGACGGCGGACTAGGCTGCACGGAAACGACAGGGGAGCGCCCCGACGGCGCTGAGAGTGCGGAGAACCGCAGACCCTTGAACCTGATCCGGTTCACACCGGCGGAGGAAGTCGAGGCACGATGTTGCGTCTTTCCGGTGCCCCCAGGGGCGCCTTCCACAGCGCTACGGTCGGCGGCGCGGTCGCCATGGCACTCCTGGTCGCCGGCTGCGCCGGCGGTTCGGGCGGTACCGGTTCCGAGGACACCACGTCGGCAGGCGCGGCGTCGGGCACCGTGACGCTGGTGACCCACGACTCGTGGGCACTGGACGAGAAGCTGGTGGACCGGTTCGAGCAGGAGTCGGGCCTGACCGTCGAGGTCAGTGCGGCGGGCGACGCCGGGACGCTCGTGAACCAGCTGGTGCTGACCAAGGACGCGCCGCTGGGCGACGCCGTGTTCGGCATCGACAACACGTTCGCCTCCCGCGCGCTGGAGGCCGGGGTGGTCGAGGAGTACACGCCGGAGGGCCTGCCCGAGGGCGTCGAGCAGGTGGGCGGTGCGCTCACACCGGTCGACCAGGGCGACGTGTGCGTGAACGCCGACGAGGCGTGGTTCGAGGAGTCGGGCCTGGAGGTGCCGAAGACCCTGGAGGACCTCGCCGACCCCGAGTACGAGGACCTGCTCGTGGTGACCAACCCGGCGACGTCGTCCCCGGGGCTCGCGTTCCTGCTGGCGACGATCGGCGCGTTCGGCGAGGACGGGTTCGAGGACTACTGGGCGTCGCTCGTGGACAACGGCGTCAAGGTCGCCGACTCGTGGGAGGACGCCTACTACGTGGACTTCTCCGGGGCGGGCGAGGGCGGTGAGCGGCCGCTGGCGCTGTCGTACGCGACGTCGCCCGCGTTCACCGTGACCGAGGACGGCGCCGCGTCGACCACCAGCGCGCTGCTGGACACCTGCTTCCGGCAGGTCGAGTACGCGGGCGTGCTGGCCGGCTCCGACAACCCCGAGGGCGCCCGCGCCCTGGTGGACTTCCTGCTCACCGAGGACGTGCAGGCCGCCCTGCCGGAGTCGATGTACATGTACCCGGCCGATGCCTCGGTGGAGCTCCCCGCCGACTGGCAGAAGTTCGCGCCGCAGGCCGAGGCACCGTTCGAGGTGGACCCGGCCGACGTGAGCGAGCACCGCGACGAGTGGATCGAACGGTGGACCGAGACGGTCGTGGGCTGAGCCGGACGCCGACGGACCGGCCCCGGCGCGGCCCGCGGCTCGCACCGTTCCTGTGGGGAGCGGCGGTCGCCGTCCCCCTGGCCTTCCTCGGCGTCTTCTTCGCGTGGCCGGTGGTCGCGCTCGTCGTGCGGGGCTTCGTGCCCGACGGCGCGCTCGACCTCACCGGGTTCACCGAGGTGCTGTCCCGGCCGCGCACCTGGCGGCTCGTGGGGCTCACGCTCACCCAGGCGGTGCTCGGCACGGTGTTCTCGGTGCTGCTCGGCCTGCCGCTCGCCTACCTCCTGTACCGGCGGTCGTTCCCCGGGCGCACCCTGGCGCGCGGGCTGGTGACGGTGCCGTTCGTGCTGCCGGCCGTCGTGGTCGGCGTCGCGTTCCGCGCGCTGTTCGCGCCCAGCGGCACCCTCGGGTTCCTCGGGCTCGAGGAGTCGCTCGCCGGGATCGTCGTCGCGCTCGTCTTCTTCAACGTGTCGGTGGTGGTGCGCACCGTGGGCGGGCTGTGGGAACGGCTCGACCCCCGCGCCGAGGAGGCCGCGGCCTCGCTCGGCGCGGGACCCGCCCGGGTGTTCCGCACCGTCACCCTGCCCTCGCTCGCGCCCGCGATCACGTCCGCGGCCTCGGTGGTCTTCCTGTTCTGCGCCACCGCGTTCGGGGTGGTGCTCGTGCTCGGCGGCGTGCGGTACGGGACCATCGAGACCGAGATCTGGACCCGCACCACCCAGTTCCTGGACCTGCAGGCGGCCTCCGTGCTCTCGATCCTGCAGCTCGTGGTCATCTCGGGCGCCCTGGCCGTCTCCGCGCGGGCCCGACGGCGCCGCGAGGCCGCCCTGCACCTCGTCTCGGCGCGCCGGACGGCACGCCCCCTGTCCTGGCGCTCGCCCGCCGACGCCGCCGCGGCGCTCGCGGGCATCGTGATCGTCGCCGGGCTCATCGTGCTGCCCCTGGCCGGCCTGGTGGCCCGCTCGTTCCGTGAGCCCGACGGCTCCTGGGGACCCGGTAACTACCTCGCGCTCGGCACCACCGGCGAGCGCAACGCCCTGGTCGTCACCGTCTGGGAGGCCACGGCCACCTCGCTGCGGATCGCGCTGGCCGCCACGGTGATCGCGCTGGTCGTGGGCGGGCTCGTCGCCCTCGTCGTGTCCCGTCGGCCCCGGTCGGTGGGGGCGCGGCGCGCCGTCGGGACGCTCGACGGCCTGTTCATGCTGCCTCTGGGCGTGTCCGCGGTGACCGTCGGCTTCGGGTTCCTGATCACCATGGACCAGCCGGTGCTCGGCGTCGACCTGCGCACCTCGGGGTTGCTCGTGCCGGTGGCCCAGGCCGTCGTGGCCGTGCCGCTCGTGGTGCGCACCGTGCTGCCGGTGCTGAGGGCCATCGACCCCCGTCTGCGCGAGGTCGCCGCCGTGCTCGGCTCCGGGCCCGGGCGCGTGCTGCGCACCGTGGACCTGCCGATCGCCCTGCGGTCGGTCGGGCTGGCCACCGGGTTCGCGTTCGCGGTGTCGCTCGGCGAGTTCGGCGCCACGTCGTTCCTCGCGCGGCCCGACGGTGCCACCCTGCCGGTCGTGATCTACCGGCTCATCGGGCGGCCCGGGGCGGAGAACTACGGGATGGCGCTCGCGGCGTCCGTGGTGCTGGCCGCGCTGACCGCGACGGTGATGATGGTGGCGGAGCGACTGCGCGACGACCGCGCGGGAGGGGAGTTCTGATGGCGGGGCTGGAGGTCCGGGACGTCTCTGTCCGGTACGGCGGCACGACGGCCGTGGACGGCGTGACGCTGGCCGTCGAACCCGGCGAGGTGGTGGCGCTGCTCGGGCCGAGCGGCTGCGGCAAGTCCTCCCTGCTGCGGGCCGTGGCCGGGCTGGAGCCGCTGGCCGGCGGGCACGTGCTGTACGACGGCGCCGACCTCGCCGGGGTGCCCGTGCACCGGCGCCGGTTCGGGCTGATGTTCCAGGACGGACAGCTCTTCCCGCACCGGGACGTGCGGCGGAACGTGGCCTACGGGCTGGAGACCCTGCCCCTGACCCGCCAGGAGCGGGACGAGCGGGTCGCCGCCCTGCTGGACCTCGTGGGGCTCGCCGGGTACGAGCAGCGGTCGGTGCCCACCCTGTCCGGCGGCGAGCAGCAGCGGGTGGCCCTGGCGCGCGCCCTGGCGCCGCGGCCCCGGCTGCTGCTGCTCGACGAGCCGCTGTCGGCGCTCGACCGGCAGCTCCGCGAACGCCTGGCCGGCGAGGTGCGGGCCGCGCTGGTGGAGACCGGGACGACGGCGGTGTTCGTGACGCACGACCACGCCGAGGCCTCCGCGGTGGCCGACCGGGTGGGCGTCATGGACCGGGGCCGGCTGCTCCAGGTGGCGGCGCCCCAGGAGCTGCGCACCGCGCCGGCGTCGGACCGGGTGGCCGAGTTCCTGGGGTTGCGCGGCTGATCCGGACCGGTCGGGTCAGACCGCGCCGGCCTGCTGGACCAGCAGCGCCACCTGCGTGCGGTTCTCCACGCCGAGCTTGAGCAGCACGTTCGACACGTGCGCCTTCACCGTCGGGACGCTGAGGTAGAGGCGCCGGCCGATCTCGGCGTTGGACGAGCCACGCCCGATCTCCAGGGCGACGTCGCGCTCGCGGCCCGTCAGGCGGTCCAGGGCCTGCCGGGCCTCCCGCACCTCGCCGCCCCCGGCGGCGACCGTGTCCATCAGGCGGCGGGTGATGTCGGGCGCGAGCACCGGCTCGCCGCCCGCGGCCGCGCGGACCGCTGCGGCGATCCGCGCCGGCGGCATGTCCTTGAGCAGGTAGCCGGCCGCCCCGGCGCGCAGCGCACCCGCCACCTCGGTGTCCGTGTCGAACGTGGTGAGCACGACGACGGCGGGCGGTGACGGCCGGGCGCGCACCCGGCGGGTGGCCTCGATGCCGTCGACGCCGGGCATCCGCAGGTCCATCAGCACCACGTCGGCCGCGTGCGCGTCGAGCACCTGCGCCACGTCCCCGCCGTCGGCGGCCTCACCGACCACGCGGATCCCCTCGGCGCCGTCGAGCATGAGGCGCAGGCCCGCGCGCACCAGGGCGTCGTCGTCGACGATCACGAGGCGGGTCTCCATCAGGCCCACGGTATCCGCGCCTCCAGGACGAAACCAGCAGGTGAGCGGCCTGCGTCGAGCGTGCCGTCCAGGAGCTCGACGCGTTCGCGCAGGCCGACCAGCCCGGTGCCGGCCTCACCGGCCGCGGCCCGCGCGGGGCCGTCGTCGGCCACGACCACCCGGACCGCGTCCGCACGGGTGGCCACCGTGACACGGACGGCCGCGCCCGGCGCGTGACGTCGGGCATTGGTGAGGCCCTCCTGGACCACACGGTAGGCGGCCGTCGCGACCGGAGGTGACGGCTCGTCGCCGCGCCCGGCGGCCGATCGGTCGTCGGTCTGGTCCAGCACCACGGTGGCGCCCACGGAGCGGGCCGCGTCCACGAGCCCGGGGATGTCGTGGAGCGTGGGCGGCGGGGCGAGCTGTTCCACGCCGCCGCGCAGGAGGCGCACCAGCCGGCGCAGGTCCTCCAGGGCCTCGGCGGCGCCGGTGCGCACCCGCCCGGCCGCCGCGGCGAGCTGGTCCGGGGGAGCGTCCGGCCGGTACTCGACGGCGCCCGCGGTCGCGGCCAGCAGGGACAGCCGGTGCCCGAGCGCGTCGTGCATCTCGGCGGCGATCCGGTTGCGCTCGCCGGACCGGGCGGCCTCCAGCGCCTGCTCCCGGTCGGCCTCGGCGCGGTGGGCGCGGGCCCGCAGGTCGGCCAGGAGCTGGGCGCGGGCCTGCAGGTAGGCGCCCCAGCCCAGGAGCGCGGCGTGGACGGCGGCGTCGCACAGGAGCCACCAGCCGTAGGGGAACGCCGGCGGTCGCCACAGGCCCTGCACCGCGTGCGCCGCGGCGCTCGCCGCCGCCACGAGGACCGCGGTGCGCAGTGGCGACCACCGGGCGATCTGCAGCACCCCGGACGTCGCGGCCGGCGTGGCGCCCGGCGAGAGCACCGACAGCGCCGCCAGGACGAGCGCGGCGGGCACCGAGCGGCGGGCCCACATCAGCGGCAGCAGTGCCAGCGAGGTCACTGCGACCGTCAGGTCCAGGAGACGCAGGGGCAGCGCGTCGCCCCCGCTCGCCTGGCGGGAGAGCACCGTGGTGAGGGTCAGCACCCCGAGCAGCACCATGGCCAGAGCCACGGAACGGCGCGAGGAACGCGCGTGCTCGGCGTCGTCGGGCGGGAAGTTCCGCGGATCACCAGTCGTCATGCCGGCGACACTACGGACGCGCCCCGGCGTCGGACACCGACCTTGGTCGGGGATTCCGCTACCGAAGGGTGACCCGGCTCGGTACCCCGGTCGGATGCCCCGGTCGTGGTCGCGCCGGGAGGCTGTGACCAGGCACGACGGACGTGCCGAGAAGGAGAAGGACGCATGGCCGAGAACCTGGTGACCCGTAGCCCGTGGCCCGCCTGGGCAGTGCCGCTCGCCGCCGCCGTCGCCGCCGTGGCGGTCTGGCTCGTCGGCGCGGCGCTCGGCGTCGACCCGCAGGCGCGGGCCGGGGCGAGCACCCAGCCGGTGACCGTCGTCGCCGCGGCGGTGGCCGCGCTCGTGGCCGGCCTCGCCGGCTGGGGCGTACGGGCGGTCATCGCGCGCCTGACCAAGGGCGGCGGCGAGGTGGCATGGCTGGTGCTGTGCGGCGTGGCCCTGCTCGTGTCGCTCACCGGAGCAGCGGGCGGCACCACGCCCGCCACGGTCGCGCTCCTGACGACCGAGCACCTGGTGGTCGGCGTGATCGTGGCCGTGGGGCTGCGCCGCTGGTCAGGGCTGGCCCGGCGGGCGGAAGCCGCTCGCGCCCCACGGTGACGCAGGCGGGTGCGGCAGCCGCGCGACGAACGCGGCCCGGGCCTGCTGCATGACCCACACCAGGTACTGCCGCTGCTGCTCCAGGCCGTGCGGGTCGAGGTCGCGCTGCGCCCCGGCCCGCTGGTGCAGCAGGGCCAGCTCGGTGGCGGCCTGCTGGTAGTCGGTCATGGCGCGCTCGGCCTGCCGCCCGCCCGCCGCGCGCGCCCAGCTCCGGGCCGCGCGGCGGCCCGGCAGGCTGGACAGCATGCGCAGGTCGTCGTTCGTGACGATGCCGATCGGGCCGTACAGCGGCAGGTAGTGCCCGATGAGCTGGACGATCCGACGGCGGTCGCGCGCGAGGATCACGATCAGCGCGACGAGCACGGCGAAACCGACGAGGTAGGCCCCGGCGAGGCCCAGGATGCCGAACTTCGTCGAGCCGTTCCACAGGCTGTGGAGAACCATCGCGCCGAGCAGACCGTAGAGCGGGGCCCGCCGGCGCAGCGGACCGGGGCCCGCCAGCGCGGCCACGGCCACGCCGATGCCGGTCATCGCGGTGCACAGCGGGTGCAGCAGCGGCGAGACGATGGCACGCAGCACGAACACGTACCCGAGCTGGTCCGACTCGAGCGCGTCCACGAAGTACTGGACGTTCTCCGTCGCGGCGAAGCCCAGGCCCACCATCGCGGCGTAGATGACGCCGTCGGTCGGGCCGTTCAGCTCCTGGCGGCGCCACCACAGCATGCCGAAGAGCACCGCGCCCTTGAGCAGCTCCTCGACCACCGGCGCGCCGAACGTCGCGACGAGGTACCAGCCCTCCTCCTCGCCCGTGAGCTCGGTCTCGGTGAGGAGCGACAGCCCGAGGGTGTTGAGGATGCTCGCGAAGAGTGCCGCCACGCCCGCGCCCCACAGGAACGCGAACACCAGGGCGTTCGGCGGCTCCGGCTCGAGCCGGTCCAGCGCGAGCACGAGCGGCAGCCAGACGGCCACCGGCAGCAGCGCCAGCAGCAGCCCGACGACGAACGACGCGCCACCCGTGAGCGCGTCGAAGGCCAGGATGACCAGCAGGCAGACCGAGGCGAAGACGATCCCGACGATCACTCCGACGGGGGCACGTCCGGGAGCGCGCCCCTGGAGGATCGCACTGGGATCGATGGCCATGCCATGGGACCCTACCGACTCGGCCCCCGTGACGGCGGGCGAACGCGCACCTCCCGCACGGCTACGCTGGCGCCGTGCCCCCACGTGTCGCGCTCGAGCTCGCAGTCCAGGACCCCGCCGGGGCGGTGATCGCCGCGGGCGTCGGCGCCCGGCGCGTCGAGCTCTGCTCCGCGCTCGGCGCCACCGGCGGCATCACGCCCAGCGCCGGGCTCGTCGAGGCGGTGGTCGCTGCCGCCGCGGTCGTCCCGGCGTCCGACAGCGCGCCGATCCTCGAGGTGCACGTGCTGGTGCGGCCCCGGCCCGGGGGTTTCGTGTACTCGGACGCGGAGACCGACCTCATGCTCCGCGACGTCACGCTCGCCGTCGACGCCGGGGCCGACGGGGTCGTCGTGGGCGCGCTCACGCCGTCGGGCGAGGTGGACGTGGCGCGTGTGCGCGAGCTGGTCGCGGCCGCCGAGGACGCCGAGGTGACGTTCCACCGGGCGCTGGACGTCGTGGCCGACCCGGTCGCCGCGCTCGACGTGCTCGCCGAGCTGGGCGTGGCGCGCGTGCTCACCTCCGGCGGCGCCGCCCGCGCGGCTGACGGGCTGGAGCGGCTGGCCGCGCTCGTCGAGCGCAGCGCCGAGGTGGGCATCGAGATCATGGCCGGCGGCGGCGTGACGGCGGCGGACGTACCCGCGCTGCTCGGTGTGGGCGTGGACGCGGTGCACCTGTCCGCCAAGCGCACCGTGGTCGACGCCGCCGGCCCCGGCGGCGGGGGTGAGACCGGCTACGAGGTGACGGATCAGACACTCGCCGAGGCTGCGGCGCAGGCTCTCCGCACTACGGTTGAGTCATGACCTCAGAGCCGGGCCGTGTGCCTGTCGACGCCACCACCACCAACGCCTGGGGCTCGCTCACCGAGCTCTCCAAGAACCTCCGGCCCGACCTGCGCGGCTGGTTCGCCGCCGACCCGGACCGCGCCGCGCGCCTGAGCCACCAGGCCGCAGACCTGCACGTCGACCTCTCGAAGAACCTGGTCACGGACGAGGTGCTCGCCGCGCTCCTCGCCCTGGCCGACGAGGTGGGCCTCGCGGAGCGCCGCGCCGCCATGTTCGCGGGCGAGCACATCAACGTCACCGAGGACCGCGCCGTGCTGCACACCGCGCTGCGCCGCCCGTCGGACGAGCCGCTGACCGTCGACGGCCAGGACGTCACGGCCGACGTCGCCGACGAGCTCGCCAAGGTGTACGCCTTCGCCGAGAAGGTCCGCTCCGGGGAGTGGACCGGTGTCACGGGCGAGCCCGTGCGCACGATCGTCAACATCGGCATCGGCGGCTCCGACCTCGGCCCCGTCATGGCCTACGAGGCGCTGGAGCCCTACGTCCAGGACGGCCTGGAGGTGCGGTTCGTCTCCAACATCGACCCCACCGACGTGGCGCAGAAGACCGCCGACCTCGACCCGACGACCACCCTGTTCATCGTCGCGTCCAAGACCTTCGGCACCCTGGAGACCCTCACCAACGCGCGGCTCGCCCGCGACTGGCTGTGGCGCTCGCTGGTCGCCGCCGGCGCCATCGAGGACTCCGAGGACGGGCGCGCGGACGCCGTCGCCAAGCACTTCGTCGCCGTGTCCACCGCCCTGGACAAGGTCGAGGCGTTCGGCATCGACCCCGCCAACGCGTTCGGGTTCTGGGACTGGGTGGGCGGCCGCTACTCCGTCGACTCGGCCATCGGCACCTCGCTCGCCGTGGCGATCGGCCCGGACGCCTTCGCCGACTTCCTCGGCGGCTTCCACGCGATGGACGAGCACTTCCGGACCCAGCCGTTCGAGAGCAACGTGCCCGCGCTGATGGGCCTGCTCAACGTCTGGTACACGAACTTCCGCGACGCGCACACGCACGCCGTGCTCCCGTACGCGCAGCAGCTCCACCGGTTCCCGGCCTACCTCCAGCAGCTCACCATGGAGTCGAACGGCAAGTCCGTGCGCTGGGACGGCACGCCCGTCACCACCGGCACCGGCGAGGTCTTCTGGGGCGAGCCCGGCACCAACGGGCAGCACGCGTTCTACCAGCTCATCCACCAGGGCACGCGGCTGATCCCGGCCGACTTCATCGCCGTGGCCAACCCCGCCTACCCGCTGGCCGACGCGGTGGGCGACGGCGGCGCCGTCGAGGCGGGGGCCGACGTGCACGGCCTGTTCCTCGCGAACTTCTTCGCGCAGACCAAGGCCCTGGCGTTCGGCAAGACGGCGGACGAGGTGCGTGCCGAGGGCGTCGCCGAGGAGCTGGTCTCCGCCAAGGTGTTCAGCGGCAACCGGCCGACGACGTCGATCCTCGCCCCCGCGCTGACCCCGTCCGTGCTGGGTCAGCTCGTGGCGCTGTACGAGCACATCACGTTCGTGCAGGGCGTCGTGTGGGGCATCGACTCGTTCGACCAGTGGGGCGTGGAGCTCGGCAAGAAGCTCGCGCTGGAGATCGCCCCGGCGGTCGCCGGCGACGAGGCGGCGCTCGCGGCGCAGGACCCCTCGACGGCGGCCCTCATCGCGAAGTACCGCGAGCTGCGCGCCTGAGGCGACCGCACTCGCACCGGTAGCCCGTCAGGCCGCGTTGCCTGACGGGCCTACCGCTGCCTACTGGGGTGCCCGTCGCACCTGGCGACGGTCACCGGGCGGGACTGTCCGCCACCAGGTCCACGACCAGGGCGCGGAGCAGCGCGGTGCGATCGGGGACGCGCCCGACCAGCACGTGCTCGTCGTCGGCGTGCGCGCCGCCGCCCACGGCGCCCAGGCCGTCCAGCGTGGGCGTGCCGACGCCCGCGGTGAAGTTCCCGTCGGAGGCCCCGCCCACGGCGACGCCGGTGAGCGGCGGCAGACCGGCGTCCGCCGAGAGCCGCTGCGCCCGGGTGAACAGGTCGGCGGACAGCGCCCGCTCCAGCGGCGGCCGGTTGATCCCTCCCTCGATCTCCACGACCGCCCCGGGCAGCACCGGCGCCAGCGCACGCAGGGCGGCGTCGACCCGCACCTGCTCGGCCGCGGTCCGCGCCCGGACGTCCACGGCGAACGACGCGTCCGCCGGGACGGTGTTGCGCGTGGTGCCCGACGTCGCGTCGGTCGGGGTCACGGTGGTGCCGACGGCGAGATCGCCCAGCGCGGCGACGGCGAGCACCTGGTGCGCCAGCTCGACCGATGCGTTCACGCCCTTCTCCGGCTCCAGGCCGGCGTGCGCCGCCCGTCCCTTGATCACCACCCGGTAGATCGACGTGCCCTTGCGCTCCAGCTTGAGCGCGCCGCCGTCGGCCGACGCCTCGAGGACCAGCGCGGCCGTCGCGCCCCGGGCCTCGTCCTCGATGAGGGCCTGCGACGACGGGGAGCCGAGCTCCTCGTCGCCGGTCACCAGCAGGGTGACCCCGGTGCGGTCGTCGAGCGAGGCCAGCACGTGCAGCGCCATGGCCAGGCCGGTCTTCATGTCGAAGCTGCCAGGGCCCCGCAGCACCCCGTCGACGATCTCGAACGGGTGCGTGCGCAGCGAGCCGACCGGCCACACCGTGTCGTGGTGCGCCAGCACCAGCACGCGTGTGGGGCCGCCGAGCCGCCACCGCAGGTGGATCCCGAGCCGTTCGGGTGCCACGCCCAGCAGGCCCGTGCCGAGCCGGGCCACGAGGTCGGCCGAGCGGGCCAGGGCGTCGGGGTCCGACGACGGCGACTCCTGCTCCACCAGGGTCCGCAGGTCTGCGAGCAGGGCGTCGGTGGCGGGCAGGTCCGGGTGCGGGTCGTAGGCCATGGACCGACCGTAGCCGCCGGGCCCGAGAGGGTGCCCGGACGGCTCGGCGGCCCGGTGGCTCAGAGCGAGAGCAGCCGCAGCACGAACGCCGCGGCCGAGAGCACCAGCAGGCCCCCGGTCGGTGCCATGCCCGGCCAGTCCTTCGCCCGGGCGTGGGTGATGACGGCACCGAGGAAGTACACGACGAAGCAGCCCGTGGCGGCGATGCCGATCGGCGCCCACCAGATCCCGGCGAGGGTGCCGAGGGCGCCCGCCACGAGCAGCGACCCGAGCACCGGGATCAGCCGCCGTGGCACGCCGAGCGTGGTGGTGAGCGGCTCGACGACCTGCGGGTTGCCCGTGAGCTTGCTGTACCCGCTGAACGCGGTGACCAGGATCAGGAGCGCCGAGACGATGACAGAAGCGACGAACACGTGTCCTCCGGAGAGATGGCCGGGCCGGGCCCGGCAAGGAGCGGCCGCCCGTCCGGGCGCCCGGTGCATCGTGCGCCACCGGAGACACCTTGCCAAGGGGCAGGTTAGTGACTGACCATGGGTAAGTGACTGCCGAGGCGACCAGGAGCGCACCCCGTACCCCCGTGGCGAGCCCGGAGGACGGGGACGACTGCCGGCTCTTCCAGCGCACCGTCGAGCTGGCCGGGCGGCGCTGGTCCGGCGCCATCCTGTTCGCGGCGGTGGCGGGTGCCCGGCGGTTCGTCGAGTACCGGCGGGCCGTGCCCGGGATCTCCGACCGGCTGCTGACGCGGCGGCTGCGCGAGCTGGAGCGGCAGGGGTTCATCACCCGCGAGGTGGTGCCGACCATGCCCGTGCAGATCAGCTACACCGCGACGCCGGCGGGCGCCGAGCTGATCACCGCCCTGCGGCCGCTGGGCGAGTGGGGTGTCCGGCACCGTGACGTGCTCGAGGCGCTGGAGGCCGAGCAGGAGAGCGTGGGTTAGAGGATTCTCATCCGGATGAGCGGGCTCCCGGGCCGCCCGGCTGCGAGGATGGCGAGGTGAACACCCACCTCGACCTGCTCACCGGCGACTCCGCCGCGGGGCTCCTCGACGCCGCCGTGGCGACGGCCGGCGGCGAGCTCGTGGACTGGCGGGTGCGTCAGGTGGACCACCGTCCCGGCTCGACCACGACGGTGGCGTACCGGGCGACGGTCCGCTGGGACGGCGTGGCCCGCTCCGAGACGCTCGGCGCGAGCGTCGGCCGGGCCCGCGACAGCAGCAAGCCGGGCGTGGTCACGCTGTCGGACGGCGACGCGACCGTCGCGGTGTGGCGGTTCCCGGACGACCCGGCGCTGCCCGCGCTGCCCGGGGCGTTCGACCCGGCGGGTGTGGAGGAGCTGCTGGCGGGGCTCGGCGTGGGGCACCAGGCCCGGGCGCACCCCGAGCTCACGGTGCGGGCCTACCGCCCCACCCGGCGTGCGGTGATCGAGGCCCGCGCGGCGGCCGCCCGGGTGTTCCTCAAGGTACTGCGCCCGCGCAAGGTCGCCGACCTGCACCGACGGCACGAGCTGCTGTCCCGGGCCGGGCTCCCGGTGCCACGGCCGCTCGGCTGGTCCGACGACGGCCTGCTGATGCTGTCCCCGCTGCGTGGCACCGAGATGCGGGCCGCCGTCCGGGACGGGGCGCGGATCCCGTCGCCCGACGAGGTGCTGGACCTCCTCGACCGGCTGCCCGGCGAGGTGCGTGACCTGCCGCGCCGCCCCGCGTGGAGCGAGTCGGCCGAGCACTACGCGGGCGTGATCGGGGCCGCGCTGCCGGCCGAGGCCGGCCGGGCCGCGGACCTGGCGGGTGCCGTCGGGGAGCGGCTCGCGGAGCGCGGCACCGGCACCGACCCCACGCACGGTGACCTCTACGAGGCGCAGATCATGCTCACCGACGGCCGCATCACCGGGCTGCTCGACGTCGACTCCGCGGGCCCCGGGCACCGTGCCGACGACCTGGCCTGCCTGGTGGCGCACCTGGACGTGCTGTCGCTGGTGCGCGGCACGGACCCGGCCCGGACCGCCTCCGCGGCCCGGATGCGCCGGCTCGCGGCGGACTACGCCGCCGCGTTCGCGGCCGCGCCGCGCGGCCGGGGCGCCGACCGTGGCGACCTGTCGGCCCGCGTCGCCGGGGTGCTGCTGTCGCTGGCCACGGGCCCGCACCGCGTCCAGGAGCGCGGCTGGCAGGACGCGACCTCGCGCCGGCTGGACGCCGTGGCCGCGTGGCTCGACGGGTCGCGGCTCGCCGCGGGCGTGGGCACGGCATGAGCCTGAGCCGTCCGTCGGTCCGGGCCAAGGTGGTGGGCGTGGTGGTGGCGGTGACCGCCATCGGCCTGCTGGGGGCGGGGCTGCTCACGCACGCCATCCAGTCCCAGCAGATCATGGACGACATCTCCGAGGACTTCGACCAGGAGGTCAGCGAGCTGCAGCGGCTCGCCGTCGACGGCGTGGACCCCGAGACGGGGGAGGACTTCCACGGTGCCGGGCGGCTGATGAGCGTCGCCATGGAGCGGAACGTCCCGGGCACCAACGAGATGTTCGTCAGCTACCTGGACGGCAGGCACCAGCAGTCCAACCCGCCGACGTCGTCCCGCGTGGTGGTCGAGAGCGCCGTCGTGCAGGACGTGGTGGACGGGCTCACGCCGCAGTCGGAGCGGACCGTCCAGCAGGAGATCGACACCGAGGTCGGCCGGGTGTGGTTCGTCGTCGTGCCCGTGACCGTGCCGGACCGGCAGGAGGTGGGCGCGTACGTCATGGCGGCCGCCCTGGACCGGTCGCTGGAGGCCGAGAACGCGGTGATGCGCACGTACGCGATCGTGTGCTCGGTCGCGCTGGTGGCCCTGGGGCTGTTCGCATGGGTGGTCGTCAGCCGCCTGCTGCGGCCGCTGCGCCAGCTCAGCGCCACTGCCACCCGGGTCACCGAGACCGACCTGTCGCAGCGCGTCCCTGTCGCCACCGACGACGACCTCGGCGAGCTCGCCGGGGCGTTCAACACGATGCTCGACCGGCTGTCGACCGCGATCGAGACCCAGCGCCGCTTCCTGGACGACGCCGGGCACGAGCTCCGCACGCCGCTGACCGTGCTGCGCGGCCACCTGGAGGTGCTCGACCCGGACGACCCCGCGGACGTGCGCGAGACCCGGGACCTCCTGCTCGACGAGACCTCCCGGATGGGGCAGATCGTGGAGGAGCTCGTGCTGCTCGCCAAGGCCGAACGGTCCGACTTCGTGACCCCCGCCCCGGTGGACCTGGGCCGGTTCACCGACGACGTGCACGACAAGGCGCGCGCCCTCGGGCCGCGACGCTGGGTCGTGGACGCGCGGGCCGACGCCGAGGTGGTCGCCGACGCGCACCGCCTCACCCAGGCCGTGCTCCAGCTCGCGGACAACGCCGTGAAGTTCACCGGTCCCGACGACGAGGTCGGCATCGGCACCCAGGTGGTCGACCGTCCGTCCGGCCGCGTGGTGCGGCTCTGGGTGCGGGACACGGGCCCGGGCGTCCCGCCCGAGGACGCGGAGCGGATCTTCGACCGGTTCGCCCGGGGCACCACCACGGGTGGCGTACCCGGGTCGGGGCTCGGCCTGGCGATCGTGCGGGCCATCGCGCAGGGCCACGGCGGGGACGTCGTCGTCGACCGGTCCGACGGCGGCGGCGCGCGGTTCGTCATGACGTGGCCCGCCGGCCCGTCCCCGGTACCTCAGGGTGAGACCACGACGGAGGCGGCGTGAACCAGATCCTGATCGCGGAGGACGAGGAGCGCATCGCGCAGTTCGTCCGCAAGGGGCTCAAGGCGCACGGCTTCCAGCCCACCGTGGTGTCGGACGGCGCGTCGGCGCTCGCGCACGCCATGTCGGGCGGCTACGACCTCATGGTGCTGGACATCGGGCTGCCCCTGCTGGACGGGTTCACGGTGCTGCAGCGGCTGCGCGACGTCGGCTCCACGCTGCCCGTGGTGATCCTCACCGCACGGGACTCGCTGTCCGACCGGGTGGCGGGACTGGAGGGCGGGGCGGACGACTACATGTCCAAGCCGTTCGGGTTCGACGAGCTCCTCGCGCGGATCCGGTTGCGGCTGCGCCGGGCCACCGCCGAGGGGGCGGCGTCCGACCGGCTGGAGCACGGCGGCGTCAGCCTGGACCTGCGGACCCGGACCGCGACCGCGGCCGGGCGCGAGGTGGAGCTGTCGGCGCGGGAGTTCGCGCTCGCCGAGGTCTTTCTCCAGCACCCCGGTCAGGTCATGTCGCGCGAGCAGCTCCTGTCCCGCGTGTGGGGGTACGACTTCGACCCCGGCTCCAACGTGGTGGACGTGTACGTGCGGTACCTGCGCAAGAAGCTGGGTGCCGACCGGATCGAGACCGTGCGCGGCGCGGGCTACCGGTTCCGGGGCTGAGGGAAGATGGTCGGGGGAAACATGAGAGCCGTCTCATCGGGGTCTCCTCGTCACCTCATCCCCGGGGAGCAGACTCGTCGTCAGGAGGCACCCGGGACGGGTGCCGCGAGAACGGAGGTCACCGAGATGAAGCCGTCGACCATGAAGAAGCGCTGGGCCGTCGTCGGGGCGGCAGCCGTGATCGGCGTCGCGGGTGCGAGCACCGCCGCGGCCCTGAACGACCCGGCCCCGCGGACCGAGGCCGCCGCAGCCGTCTCCCTCACGGGTTCCACCGCGTCGGACGGTGGCGCCGACGCGGCCACGGACCCGTCGCCGGAGTCGGCGGACTCGCCCAACGAGTCGGCCCGGGACACGCCCGGCTCGGCGCAGTCGGCAGACTCGCCCGGCGACGCGAACTACGACCCCTCGCCGGAGTCGGCGGACTCGCCCAACGAGTCGGCCGTCGACACCGCGGGCTCGGCGCAGTCGGCAGACTCGCCGGACGACGCCAACTACGCCGGCGACCAGGACGACACCCCGGGCGACGACACCCCGGACGACGCGAACGACTGAGCCGGAGCCACCTCCCCGTACCAGAGCCTCAGGTCACCCGGGTGACCTGAGGCTCTGACATGTGGCGGAGGGGTACTTTGTCCCGGGTTCTCCTGTCTACACTGCGCGCGTGACCCGTACCCCCGGCCGACCGCGGATCGCGGTCTGCGGCATGGCCATCGAGTCCAGCACGTACTCCCCGCACCGGTCGGGGTGGGCGGCGTTCACGCTGCTGCGCGGCAACGACCTGGTCCGGCGGTACCCGTTCCTGCGGGACGGCGCCCCGCTGCGCCGGGCGGCCGAGTGGGTGGGCGTCCTGCGCGCCGCCGCGTTCCCGGGCGGCCCGGTCCTGACCGACGTCTACGAGACGGTCCGTACCGAGATCGGCCTGGCCCTGGAGGCGCAGGGTCCGTTCGACGGGGTGCTGCTCGACGTGCACGGTGCCATGTCGGTGCTCGGGTACACCGACGCCGAGGCGGACCTCGCGCGGGCGGTGCGCGCCGCCGTCGGGCCGGACTGCCTGGTGGCCGCCACGATGGACGTGCACGGCAACGTGTCCCGCGACCTGGCCCGGGCCGTGGACCTCGTGTCCTGCCACCGCACGGCGGCGCACGAGGACGACGACGAGGCCCGGGAGCGCGTCGCCACCGACCTGCTGCGGCGGATCGACGGTGGCGGACGGCCGCACAAGGCGTGGGTGCAGGTGCCGGTGCTGCTGCCGGGGGAGCGGACCAGCACCCGGCACGAGCCGGCGAAGAGCATCTACGAGGACGTGGCACGGGTCGCGGAGCTGGACGGCGTGCTCGACGCGTCCCTGTGGGTCGGGTACGCGTGGGCGGACGAGCCGCGCTGCCGGGCCGCCGTGGTCGTCACCGGGGACGAGCCGGACGTCCTGGTGCGGGAGGCCGGGCGGCTGGCCCGCCGGTACTGGGACGCGCGGAACGAGTTCGACCTGGTGGCGCCCGCCGGCACCTACGAGGAGTGCCTCGCGGCCGTGCTCGCGAGCGATGCGCGGCCGTTCCTGCTCTCCGACTCCGGCGACAACCCCATGGCGGGCGGCGCGGGCGACGTCACGTGGACGCTCGCCCGCCTCCTGGCGGAGCCCGCCTTCGCCCGCCCGCCCGAGGAGGGCGGGCGCTCGGCCGTCTACGCCTCCCTGCCCGACGCCGCGGCCGCACGGCTGGTCGCCGACGCCGGGGTGGGTGCCGTGGTCGAGGTGGAGGCCGGTGCCCGCGTCGACGCCGGACCGCACGGCCCGGTGACGCTGCGGGGCGTGGTCGAGCACGTACGGACCGACGACCCGCTCGCGGGGATCGTGTGCGTCGTCGCGGCCGGCGGGCTCCGGGTGATCCTGACCGAGCGCCGCCGGCCGTTCCACCTGGAGTCGGACTTCACCGCGCTCGGCCTGGACCCGCGGGGCACCGACGTGGTGGTGGTCAAGATCGGCAACCTGGAGACCGAGCTGCGCGACATGGCCGAGGACTGGATGCTCATGCTCACCCCCGGCGGCGTGGACCAGGACCTGCTCCGGCTGCCCCGCACCAACCTGGGTGGACCGGTGCACCCGTTCGACGGCGACGCCGCGTTCGGCGACGGGCCGGACCTCACTCCGGAGCTGGTGTGAGCGGGCCCTGGAAGTTGGCGCAGCCGCCCGCCGGGACGAACCCCAGCGCGACGTTGATCGCCAGCATGTGCGGGTTCTCCTCGTTGTTCCAGGTGTAGATCCGCCGGGAACCGGGGCGCAGCCGCGCGTGCTCGCGCAGGTTCACGGCCTTGACGAGCATGCCGAGCCGGTGCCCGCGGTGCTCCTTGAGCACCACCGTGGCCTGCTGGTCGGTGTGCTCGGGCTTGAGGTCGTTCCACTGGAGCATGGTCATCGCGACGAGCCGGCCGGTCGCCACGTGCTCGGCGGCCGTCACCACGTACCGGTCGCCCTTGGCGGCGATCGCCGCCTCCTCCCCGCGGATGCGGTCCGCGTCCCACACGTCGGACTCGACCTCCAGGCCGCCGCGCGGCTCGTCGTCCGACAGCGCCTGCTCCAGGGCGGCGTACTGCTCGATCCACTGCTCCGGCGTCGGCGCCGTCCAGGTGTGGACGCGGTACGCGTCGCCCGCGACCGCGCGGGACTCGGCCTCGAAGCGCGACACCACCTCCGGCGCCGCGGGCAGGTCCATGCGGGACCGGCGCTCCACGAGCTCCAGCGTCAGGCCCAGCCGCTGCGCGAGCCGTACGCCCGGCAGGTCCGCCGCCACGGTACCGCTGCCCGAGGCCGGCGTGAGCATCCCGGCGGCCGAGTCCGGCGCGGGGCCGAAGTCGACGGGCGCCAGGAGCGTCGTACGCCCCTCGGCGCGGGCGGTGTCCTGCACCCACCGGGTCAGCGCCGACCCGATGCCCTGCCGCCGGTGCTCCGGGTGCACCACGACCACGCCGATCGCCAGCTCCGGGTTCGAGTGCACGTGGAGGAACAGGAAGGCGCTGCCCACGACCTGCGGTCCGGCGGGCGTGTCCACCACGGCGATCTGCCGCAGCTTGCGCAGGTAGGTCTGGTTGTTCATCCCCACGAGGATCCCGATGGCCGTCGGGGCGATGTCCGAGCTGCCGAGGTCCTCGGCAGCCGCGGTGGCGTGCAGGTCGGCGATGCCGCGGTAGGCCCACGCCTCGGCGTCGTCGAGCGAGGCGGGGTGCGGCGGGGTGACGAGCCGCCACGTCGCCGTCGACGGGGTGGGTACTGACGAGGGTGTGGTCATGGTCCCAGGGTGCTCCTGGCCGGGTCACGGAGCACGGCTTTTTCGGGCGAGGAAGGGCAAGGAGCCCGCACTCAGCGGAGGAGCTTCTGGAGGGCGGCCTCGGCGCCCGAGGGGCGGAAGCCCAGGGCCACGTTGATGGCGAGCATGTGGGCGTTCTCCTCCGCGTTGAACGTGTGGATCCGCTCCGTCTGCGGGTAGCGCGCCGTGAGCTCCCGCAGGTTCACGGCCTTGACCAGCATGCCGAGCCGGTGCCCGCGATGCGTGCCCAGCACGATCGTCTCCTCCTGGAACACGAACGCCGGCTTGCCGTCCTGCAGCAGGAACGACGTGCCACCCGCGACCTCGCCGGTCGGGACGTGCTCCACCAGCGTGGTCAGGAGCCGCTGCCCGCTGTCGGCCCGGTCCTGGAGGTAGACCCGCACCCGCTCGGCGTCCCAGGTCTCCTCGCCGAAGTCGAGCGCGCCCTGCGGCACGTCCGTCGACATCCGGGTCATGAGCTGCGCGTAGCCCGCGTGCCACTCCTCGGGGATGCCCTCCCACGTGTGCGTCCGGTAGTCGGCGCCGGCGGCGGCACGCGCGTCCGCCTCGAACGTCGCCAGCGCGGCCGGGTCCACCGGCAGGTCGAGGCGCGACATGCGTTCCACCTGCTCGACCGTGTAGCCGCGGCCGATCGCGAACCGGATGCCTGCGGTGTCGGCGGGCAGCCGCCCGGCGCCGGTGGCGGGCAGCACCGCATCCTCGCCCCCTGCGGCCTCGCGCGGGGAGAGCGACCAGCCGAAGAACGTGGTCCGGCCTGCCTCGGCCGCGACCTGCTCCAGGCGCTCGGTCAGGGCGGTGCCGATGCCCTGGCGCCGGTGGTCGGGGTGCACACCCACGTAGATGTCGGCGGTGTGGGTGTTGTGCTCGCGCGGCATCGACAGGAAGCCGAACCCGATCACGTCCTCGGCGGTCGGCGTCGCACCGCCGGGCAGGTCGCGGACGGCGACGACCCGCCGCTTGTCCGCGTACTCCTGGTGCAGCATGCCGCTCACGGTCTGCTGGGCGGTGCGGGCCAGGTCGTCGTGGCCGACGTTGGCGATCTCGAGCGCCTGCTCGACGGCCGTCATGCCGTGGTACGGCCAGGCGTCCGGATGCTCGGCCGAGGGCACGGGCGGCACCTCGGTGACGTGCCACGGCGTCTGCTCCGGCGCGTGGCCGGCGGGTGTGGTCATGGGACCAGGGTGCCCGGCCCGCCGTCGGGCGGCGAGCCAATTTCGGCGGGCCGGGCACCCGGTCACGCGGCGACGGAGATCGCCTGCCCGACGGCGGTGCGGTCGCCCAGCGCGTCGACCATCGCCAGCGCGAGGTCGGGCCGGGCGATGGTCCAGGCCCAGCGCACGTTGCCGTCCCGCCGGGACTTGTACCGGCCGGTCCCGCGCCGATCCTGGAGGCGCGGCGGACGCATGATCGTCCAGTCGGCGTGGCCGGCCCTGATCACCTTCTCCATGGCTTCCAGGTCGGCGTTCGCCTCGGCCAGCGCCCGCTTGAGGATGGGCTTGGCGACGTAGCGGGACAGCGGGTCGTCGCCGTCGACCAGCCAGCCGCTCGCGCTGATCGCGACCAGCCGGCGCACGCCCGCGGCGTCCATCGCCGCGAGCACGGCGGTGATGCCGTCGCGCAGCACGTGCGGCGACTCGCCGGGTACGGGGCCGAGGCAGCTCGCGACGGCGTCGACCCCCTGGAACGCGGCGGTGAGCGCGGCGACGTCGGACGCGTCGGCCACGCGGACCTCGTCCGGGCGGTCGGCCAGCCGCGACGGGTCTCGCACCACGGCCACGACCTCGTGGCCGGCCGCGGTGGCGGCCCGGACGAGCTCGCGGCCGGTACGGCCGCTCGCTCCGACGACAGCGATCCTCATGGTGCCTCCTCCGGTCCCGGAGCGAATCCGCTCAGGGTGTGAGTGAATGTTTACTCACACCCTGTCACCAGGCATGATGGTGGGTCAAGGGAACGGGGCGAGAATGGCGGGCATGAGCACACGGGAGCGGATCCTCGACGCGGCGGCGCGCGTCATGCGCGAACAGGGTGTCGCGCACGCGACCACCAAGGAGATCGCGCGCGCGGCCGGCTGCTCCGAGGCGCTGCTGTACCGGCACTTCGACGACAAGCAGGGACTCTTCATGGCGGTGCTCCAGGAGCGGCTGCCGGGGTTCGTGCTGCCGGACTCGGCCGTCGGCTCCGGGTCGGTGGCGGACAACCTCGCGCGCATGGTCACCGGGCTGCTCGGCTTCTACGTCGAGAGCTTCCCCGTGTCGGCCTCGATCTTCTCCAGCAGCACGCTCCTCGCCCGCCATCGCGAGGCCATCGCCGCGCACGGTGCGGGGCCGCAGACGCCGCAGCTCCGGGTCCAGGCCTACCTGGAGGCGGAGCGCGCGGCCGGCCGGGTACGACCCGACGCGGACGCCGAGGCCGCCGCGCGGCTGCTGGTGGGCGCAGCCCTGCACCAGGCGTTCCTGGCCACGTTCTGGGGCGACGGGTCGACGGCGGAGCCGGGTCTCGCAGACCGCCTGGTGGCGCCGCTCCTGCCGGGCCTCCTGCCGGACCGGGGCTAGGCCGGCGGCGGTGGCGCCGTGCTCGCGCGCTCGACCAGGCGGGTGGTCAGCCGGGTGTGCCGGCCGGCCGTCTCGCCCGACTCCAGCATCGCGATGACCATCCGCAGGGCCTCGGCGCCCATCTCGTGCAGCGACTGCGCGACGGTGGTCAGCGGCGGCGTCGACGCGGCGGCCTCGGGGATGTCGTCGAAGCCGATGACCGAGAGGTCCTCCGGGACGCGCAGGCCCAGCTCCTGGGCCACCTGGATCACGTGGATCGCCGACAGGTCGTTCGCGGCGAAGACGGCGGTGGGCCGGTCGGGGCGTTCGAGCAGGTCGTGGGTGGGGCGGTCGGACCGGTCCGGGCGGTAGCCGCCCTCCAGCACGAGGGTCGGGTCCGGGGTGAGCCCCGCGGCCGCCATCGCCTCCCGGAAGCCCAGCTCGCGCAGGCGCGCGGACTCCAGGTCGGCGCGTCCGCCCAGGTAGCCGATGCGTGTGTGGCCCAGGCCGATGAGGTGCTCGGTGGCGGTACGGGCGCCGCCCAGGTTGTCGGAGTCGACGGTGGCGGGCCCGGTGGGCCCGGTGTGCGGGTCGATGGCGACGATGGGTACGCCGTCGTGCTGCGGCAGCGCGAGCGTCGGGGTGACGATGACGACCCCGTCGATCAGGGTGCCCGCCAGGCGGGAGAGGGAGCGGCGCTCCCAGCCCACGTGGTCGGAGCGCCCCGCGTCACCGCAGTAGGCGAGGAGCTCGTAGCCCGTGCCCTCGACGGCCGCCGAGATGCCCTTGAGCAGCTCGGTGCTGAAGGGCTCGAACTCGGCCACGAGCACGCCGATCACGTTGGTCTGCCGGCGGCGCAGGCTGCGGGCGACCAGCGACGACTCGTACCCGAGGTCGGCGACGACGCCGAGCACCCGCTCCGCCGTCGCCGCGGCCACGCCGTAGCGCCCGTTGACGACCTTCGAGACGGTGGCCACCGAGACGCCGGCCACGCGGGCGACGTCGGTGATGGTGGCGCGGCCGGTCGCGCTCGCCTGGACGACGGACGGCTCCGGGGTCCCGGAGGCGTCCGTCGCGTCGTCACCCGGTCCGGCGGTGGACCCGGGTGAACTCGTCCCACTGTGCACGGAAGAGACAGTACATCCGGGCCACGGCGGCAGCCGACTGGCCAATCCGTTTCGAAATCGATATCGAAACCGTTTGACGAAACCATGACCCGACTGCCACGCTCATGCGAGACGGGCTCCGCGGTCCGTCGAACCGGCAGGCTCCTGCCGACCGTCGATGACGACTTTCAAGGGGTTCCACAATGATGAGGAAGACGCGGGCCTCAGGCATTCTTGCCTTGGGCGCCACCGTTGCCCTGCTCGCCACGGCTTGTTCCGGCGGCGGCAGTGAGGGAGGTTCGGACGGCGACGTCACGATGACCTTCTGGCACAACTCGACCACCGGCGCCGGCAAGGCGTACTGGGAAGACACCGTCGCGGCCTTCGAGGAGGCCAACCCGGGCGTCACGATCAACGTCCAGGCCGTCCAGAACGAGGAGATGGACGGCAAGCTGCAGACCGCCCTCAACTCGGGCGACGCGCCCGACATCTTCATGGCCCGTGGCGGCGGCAAGCTGGCCGACGTCGTCGAGGCGGGTCAGGTCATGGACCTCAGCGACTCGATCGACGAGGCCACGATGACCGCCGTCGGCGAGGCGGGTTTCAGCGCCTTCACCGTCGACGGCGCGATCTACGGCATGCCCACGGCCATCCTGCCCGGCGGCATCTACTACAGCCAGGACCTCTTCGACGAGGCCGGCATCACCGCCACCCCCACCACCGTGGAGGAGCTCGACGCCGCGGTGTCGGACCTGAAGGCGGCTGACATCGCCCCGATCGCGCTCGGTGCCAAGGACGCCTGGCCCGCCGCGCACTGGTACTACTTCTTCGCGCTGCGCGAGTGCTCGCAGGAGACCCTGGAGAGCGCCGCGTCGTCGCGCAGCTTCGACGACGAGTGCTGGCTGCGCGCCGGCGAGGACCTGCAGGAGCTGGCCGCGACGGAGCCGTTCAACGACGGTTACCTCACCACGTCGGCCCAGCAGGGTGCCGGCTCCTCGGCGGGCCTCATCGCCAACCACAAGGCCGCCATGGAGCTCATGGGTGCCTGGGACCCGGGCGTGATCGCGTCCCTGACCCCGGACCAGAAGCCGCTGGCGGACCTCGGCTGGTTCCCGTTCCCGGCCACGGAGAGCGGCGACGGCGACCCGGCCGCGTTCATGGGCGGCGTCGACGGTTACTCCTGCTTCGTGGAGGCCCCGCCGGAGTGCGCCGAGTTCCTCAACTTCTTCATGCAGAAGGAGTACCAGGAGAACTACGCGGAGGCGTTCGTGACGCTGCCCGCCAGCAAGGACGCCCAGGGCGTCGTCACCGACCCGGCGCTGAAGTCGGTGCTGGAGGCGTACAACGAGGCCCCGTACGTGTCCGTCTGGCTCGACACCCTCTACGGCCAGAACGTCGGCAACGCGCTCAACGCCGGTGTCGTCGACATGCTGGCCGGCAACGGTGACCCGCAGAGCATCGTCGACGCCGTGAACGCCGCGGCCGCGATGGAGTAACGGCAGCGATGACTCACTCCCTGGGCGAGAACTCAGCGACGACCGTGACCACCTCGCCTGAGGGGCTCTCGGCGGCCGGGGGCGGCACCACGCCGCCCCCGGCCCGCCGGCGGCGGGGCGGCCGGCCCGACTGGCGCAAGACCTTCGAGATCACCCTGCTCTCGGGTCCTGCGATCGTCGTGTTCGTCGCGTTCGTGATCCTTCCCGTGGTGCTCGCCGCCTACTACGGGTTCTTCAAGTGGAAGGGGTACGGGCCGCCGACGGAGTTCGTCGGGCTCGACAACTACCTCACGATCTTCCGCGACACCGCCTTCCACGAGGCGATCATGCACAACGGCTTCATCGTCGTGCTCTCGCTCGTGCTGCAGGGGCCCGCGGCGGTCGTGCTCGCGCTGCTGCTGAACCAGAACATCCGCGGGCGGTCGATCATCCGCGTGCTGATCTTCGTGCCGTACGTGATCTCCGAGGTGATCGTCGGCACCGGCTGGAGCCTCATGCTCCAGACCTCGGGCGCGGTCAACGACCTGCTGGAGAAGGTGGGCCTGGGCTTCCTGGCCGTCGACTGGCTGTCCGACCCCAAGATCGCCATCTGGTCGCTGATGATCATCATCACCTGGAAGTACATCGGCTTCGCCGTGATCCTCTTCCTGGCGGGACTGCAGAGCATCCCCGAGGAGCTGTCCGAGGCCGCCGCCATCGACGGCGCCTCCTACTGGCAGATCCAGCGCACCATCACCATCCCGCTGCTGGGGCCGACGATCCGGATCTGGGCCTTCCTGTCCATCATCGGCTCGCTCCAGCTCTTCGACCTCGTCTACATCATCTGGGGTCAGTACGTCTCCGCGACGGCGGGTACGTCGACGATGGCGACCTACATGGTCCTCAACGGGCGCCTCGCCGGGAACTACGGGTACGGCAACGCCGTCGCCGTCGTGCTGTTCCTGGTCTCGCTCGTCATCGCGCTGGTCTACCAGCGCTACGTGCTGCGCCGGGACACGGCGGGCGCGCTCACGGAAGGGAAGAAGTGATGGCGACGCTGCTCGAAGCCCCCACCACCTCCGGGCAAACGCTGCGCAAGGCCCCGAAGGTGGCCTGGGGCAGCCCGCTGACGTACGTGGTCGCGTTCTTCTTCGTCGGCATCTGCATCGCTCCGGTGCTCTACATCATCGCGGGTGGTTTCCGGACGAACGCGCAGATCACCGCCGACCCGTCCGGGCTGCCCAGCCCCTGGGTGATCGAGAACTACGTCGAGGTCCTGGTCAGCGAGGTGTTCTGGCGTCAGGTCGGCAACTCCGCGATCGCCGGCGTGCTGACGACCGTCGGCGTCGTCGCGCTGGGGCTCATGGCGAGCTTCGTCCTGGCCCGGTACGACTTCAAGCTCAACGGGGCCATGTACGCGCTGTTCGCCGCGGGCCTCATGTTCCCGATGACGGTGGCGATCACCCCGCTGTACATCCTGATCCGGGACCTCGGCCTCATGAACACCATGGGCGGCATCGTGCTGCCGCAGATCGCCTTCGCGCTCCCGACGACGGTGATCATCCTGGTCCCGTTCCTGCGGGCGATCCCCCAGGAGATCGAGGAGGCGGCGTCGATCGACGGCGCGAGCCGCCTCGGCTTCTTCTTCCGGATGGTGGTCCCGCTGTCCCTGCCGGGCGTGATCACGACCGGCATCCTGGCGTTCGTCGCGTCCTGGAACTCGTACCTGCTGCCGCTGTTCATCCTGAACGACGAGCTGTCGTACACCCTGCCCCTCGGCGTCCAGGCGTTCGCCTCGCAGTACTCCGTCGACACCGCACGGGTGCTCGCCTTCACGTCGTTGTCCATGATCCCGGCGCTGATCTTCTTCTCGCTCTTCGAGCGGCGCATCGTCGGCGGCCTCACGGGTGCCGTCAAGGGCTGACCGATCGCCCGGGGTTCGGAGCTTGTCTCACACATACGTAGGACCGAGAAAGGAAAACGTTCCATGACGGAGCTGCCGCTGGCGCTGAGGGCGATGCCCGAGGTGTCGGAGCGCGTGCGCGACCTGCACGCACAGATGACCCTCGAGGAGAAGCTCGCGCAGCTCGTCGGGTACTGGCTGGACCAGGGCGGGAACGTCGTGGCGCCGATGCAGGGCGAGATGGCCGGCGACCAGGGGTCCACAGCGCTCCCGGAGATCACCAGGAACGGCCTGGGCCACTACACCCGCGTGTACGGCACGCGGCCGGTGGACCCGGTCGAGCGGGCCGCGTGGCTCTGGGACGAGCAGCGCCGCATCAAGCGCGAGACGCGGCTCGGGATCCCCGCCCTCGTGCACGAGGAGTGCCTCACCGGGCTGGCCGCCTGGAAGGCGGCGACCTTCCCGACGCCGCTGGCGTGGGGAGCGTCGTTCGACCCGGAGCTGGTGACCGAGATGGGTCGCCTCATCGGGGAGTCGATGCGCGAGCTGGGTATCCACCAGGGCCTCGCACCGGTGCTCGACGTGATCCGTGACCCGCGCTGGGGCCGCGTGGACGAGTGCATCGGCGAGGACCCGTACCTCGTGGGCACCGTGGGCACCTCGTACGTGCGAGGCATGCAGGACGCCGGCGTGCACGCCACCCTCAAGCACTTCGTGGCCTACTCCGCCTCGAAGGCGGGGCGCAACCACGCCCCGGTGAGCGCGGGGCCCCGCGAGATCGCCGACGTGTTCCTCCCGCCGTTCGAGATGGCGGTGCTCGACGGCGACGTCCGGTCCGTCATGGCGTCGTACAACGATGTCGACGGCGTGCCGATGCACTCCTCCGAGGAGTACCTCACGGGCGTGCTCCGCGAGAAGTGGGGGTTCGACGGCGTCGTGGTCGCGGACTACTTCGGCGTCGCGTTCCTGAACGTCATGCACGCGATCGCCGCGGACCGGGGCGCGGCCGCCGCGGCCGCGCTGCAGGCGGGCGTCGACATCGAGCTGCCGACCGGTGACGCCTACCTCGAGCCCCTCGCGGCCCTCGTCAAGGACGGCGCCGTGCCGATCGAGGTCGTGGACCGTGCGGTGCTGCGCGCACTGCGCCAGAAGGAGCAGCTCGGCCTCCTGGAGCCGGACGTGTACGAGGACGCGCCGCCCGCGGTCGTGGACCTGGACTCGCCCGCACACCGTGACGTCGCCCGGCGCCTCGCGGAGGAGTCGGTGGTGCTGCTGGCCAACGACGGTGTGCTGCCGCTCGGCTCGTGGCACGACGCGCCGTCCCGGGTCGCGGTGATCGGGCCCAACGCCGACCGGCCCGAGGCCCTGATGGGCTGCTACTCCTTCGCCAACCACGTGCTGGCACACCACCCGGGCGTGCCCGCCGGGTTCGAGATCCCGTCCGTGGCCGAGGCGCTGACCGCCGAGCTCGGCGGTCAGGGCGGGCCCGAGCTCGTGTTCGCGCGCGGCTGCGACGTCGAGGGTGACGACACCTCCGGGTTCGCCGACGCCGTCGCCGCCGCGGAGTCCGCCGACGTCGCGATCGTCGTCGTCGGGGACCAGGCCGGGCTGTTCGGCCGTGGCACGGTGGGCGAGGGCAACGACAGCGAGTCGCTCGACCTGCCGGGCGTCCAGCGCGAGCTCGTCGAGGCGGTGCTCGCCACGGGGAAGCCGGTCGTGATGGTGCTGCTCACCGGCCGCCCCTATGCGATCGGCTGGGCGCTCGACGACGCGAGCGCCACGGCGGGCAGGACGCCCGGCGCGGTGCTCCAGTCGTTCTTCCCCGGGGAGGAGGGGGGCACGGCCCTCGCGGGCGTGGTCTCCGGGCGGGTCAACCCGTCCGGCCGCCTGCCGGTGTCGCTGCCGCGTTCGGCGGGTGCGCAGCCCTACTCCTACCTGCACCCGGTGCTGGGCGGCGCGTCCGAGGTGACGTCGACCGACTCGACCCCCGTCCGGGCCTTCGGCTTCGGCCTGTCGTACACCACGTTCGCGCGCGAGCTGGTGTCCGCCGACCCGACGGTCGAGGCCGGTGGCACGTTCAGCGCCGTCGTGACCGTGACCAACACGGGGAACGTGGCGGGGTCCGACGTCGTGCAGCTCTACGGGCACGACGTCGTGAGCTCGGTCGCCCGGCCCACGGCACAGCTCCTCGGGTACCACCGGGTCACGCTGGAGCCCGGGGAGTCGGCGACCGTCGCGTTCGACGTGCCGACCACCCGGTTCGCCTTCACCGACCGCACGATGACGCGCGTCGTCGAGCCCGGTGACGTCGAGGTGTGGGTGGGCGCGCACGCGGCCGACAGCGTTGTCAGGGTGGTCGCCGAGGGCATCGCCGACCTGAACGAGCCCAACGACGCACCCGAGTCGGGTGCTGCGGCCGCGGCGCCCGCGGCGCGCCGGGTCGTCACGATCACGGGCACGGCGCACGAGGTCACGACCGCGGACGCGCGCTGGGTCGGCGCCACGGTCGTGCCGTGACACCGGTCCGCAACCCGATCCTGCCGGGCTGCCACCCCGACCCGACGATCTGTCGGGTCGGGGCGGACTACTACCTCGTCACGTCGACGTTCGAGTACTTTCCCGGCCTGCCCGTGTTCCACAGCCGGGATCTCGTCCACTGGGTGCAGATCGGGCACGCGCTCGACCGACCGGGACAGCTCGACATGCAGGGGATCGCCTCGTCGGGCGGGCTGTACGCGCCGACGCTGCGGTACCACGACGGGGTGTTCTGGCTGGTCTGCACGCTCGTGGACCAGCAGGACCGGGCGCGGGGCGGCAACTTCGTGCTGACCGCGACCGACCCGTCGGGACCGTGGTCGGACCCGGTCTGGCTGGGTGAGGACGGCATCGACCCGTCGTTGTTCTTCGACGACGACGGCCGTGTCTGGCTGCACGGCACCCGGCTGGCCCGGGAGCCGGAGTGGCACGACCAGACCGAGGTGTGGCTGCGCGAGCTCGACCCGGCGACCATGCGGCTCACCGGTCCCGAGCACGTGCTCTGGCGGGGCGCCGTCCTGGGTGCGGTCTGGGCGGAGGGGACCGCACCTGTACCGGGTCGGCGACACCTACTACCTGCTGGCCGCCGAGGGCGGCACGGAGTTCCACCATGCCGTGTCGGTCGCGCGCTCCGACTCGGTGACCGGTCCCTACGTGGGCAACCGGGCGAACCCGGTGCTGACCCACCGGCACCTGGGGCGTGGGACCGACGTCGTCGGGGTGGGGCACGCCGACCTGGTGGAGGCGCCCGACGGCTCGTGGTGGGCCGTGCTGCTGGCCATGCGCACCTACGGCGGCTATCACTACAACCTCGGCCGCGAGACGTTCCTCGTCCCCGTGGCGTGGGAGGACGGCTGGCCCGTCTTCGCACCGGGGCAGGGCCGGGTACCCGAGGTCGTGGAGGTACCCGCCACGGTCGCCGCAGGACCTGTCGCGACGCCGCCCCCGCCGCCGGAGGCGGGCGTGGTGCCGCCCGGCGACCTGCGCTGGACCGGTCTGCGCGGTCCGGCCGACTTCGCCACGCCGGACGGCGAGGGCTGGCGCCTGCGCCTGCGCCCGGAGACCCTGGCGGACGCCGGCACGCCCGCGTTCCTGGGCGTGCGCCAGCAGCACCGGGACGTCACCGTCCGGGCCGTGCTGCGCTTCGACCCGGCGAGCCCGGACGAGCAGGCCGGTCTGGTGGTGCGCCAGTCGGAGAAGGATCACGTGGTGCTGGTGGTGACCGGGACCTCGGAGGACGGCGGGCGCCGGGTCCGCGCGGTGCACCGGCAGGGCGGGGTGGCGACGGTGCTCGGGGAGCGTGCCCTGCCCGACGGGCCGGACGGCCCGGAACCGGTCACCCTGGTCCTGCAGGTCCGGGGCCAGGAGTACGGGCTGCTCGCCGCGTCGGGCGACGATCCGCCGGCGCCGCTGGCCGTGGCCGACGGTCGCACCCTGGACAGCGTGTCCGCCGGAGGCTTCCTCGGGCTCTGGCTCGGTGTGGTCGCGACGAGCAACGGTGCGCCGTCGTCCTCCGTGGCGACCGTGGAGCGGTTCGAGTACGAACCGTCGGCCTGACGAGCGGCGCCCCGCGGGGCGCCGCTCCCGGATGGCAGGATGGCCGGGTGCGGATCGACGTCTGGTTGTGGGCCGTGCGGCTGACCAAGAGCCGGTCGGTCGCGGCCGAGCTGTGCCGCACCGGCAGGGTCCGGATCAACGGGAAGGTCGCCAAGCCGTCGGCGTCCGTCGCCGTGGGCGACCGCGTGACGTGGCGTGACCCGCTCCGCGACCGGGTGATCGAGGTGGTCGAGCTGCTGCCCAAGCGCGTCGGCGCCCCGATCGCGGTCCGGGCGTACCTGGACCACAGCCCGGCGCTGCCCACGCGCGTCGAGCGGGAGGCGGTCGGGCTGCGCGACCGCGGCACCGGTCGTCCGACCAAGCGGGAACGCCGCGAGATCGACCGGCTGCGCGGCCGCCGCGAATCCTGAGAAATGCCCGGGTGATTTCTTTCCGTTTTCGGAGTTTCGCCTGATCCGGGGCGCTACGTTCACGGCATATCCCCTGCCGCGCGCAGGTCCAGTGCGCCCGGAACCCGGGCGCCCCAGCCTGGAGTATCCA
The DNA here is from genome assembly GCF_049532985.1 of Promicromonospora sp. MS192. GTDB lineage: Bacteria > Actinomycetota > Actinomycetes > Actinomycetales > Cellulomonadaceae > Promicromonospora. Next base: position 5,182,586 of record NZ_CP186693.1, read on the forward strand.
TGCATCCACGCACCCGACGCCTGTCCAGGACCCTGGCCACGGCCACCGCCCTGGCGCTCCTGGCGGCACCCGGCACGGCGGTCGCCGTACCGGGCCCCGCCCCTGTTCCGCCGGCCGCTCCCGGGGACGCACCCCGCGGCGGCGCGGACGCCGCCGACACGTCCGGCACCGCCGCCGGCCGGGTCTCGCCCGGCGCCGTCGACCCGGCCGACAAGATCGCCCCCGCCGCCGCGAAGGCCTTCGCGACCCGCGGCACCACCGACTTCTGGCTGCGGTTCGACGACGCGCCCGACCTGTCGGCCGCCGCAGGCATCACGAGCTGGGCCGAGCGTGGCCAGTATGTGTACGACACGCTCACCGCCGCGGCCGAGTCCGCCCAGTCGCGCACGATCGCCGCCCTGGAGCGCTCCGGTACCGAGTACACGTCGTACTGGGCGACCAACGCGATCCTGGTCGAGGACGGTTCGCTCGACCAGGCGGTCGAGCTCGCCGGCGCGCCCGAGGTCGCCGAGGTGCGGGCCACGACGCAGCACGCCGTCGAGGAGCCGGAGACGACACAGGCCGCGACCACGGCCGCGGCGGGCACCCCGACCTACGGCATCAAGGCGATCAACGCCGACGACATGTGGAACCGGGGCTTCACCGGCGAGGGCATCGTCGTGGCCGGCCTGGACACCGGCGTGAGCCGCTCCCACCCGGCGCTGTCCGCGCAGTACCGCGGCGCGACGACCACCAGCAACTACAACTGGTTCGACGCCGCCCACGTGGGCGCCACCACGCCCCGGGACGACCACGGCCACGGCACCCACACGATGGGCACCATGGTCGGCACCGGCAACGGCACCACGAGCATCGGCGTGGCCCCGGGCGCGCGGTGGATCGCGGCGAACGGCTGCGCCGGCGCCTGCCTCGACTCCTGGCTGGTCGCGGCCGGTGAGTGGATGCTGGCACCGACCCGCGCCGACGGCAGCGCGGCCGACCCGAGCAAGCGGCCGCACATCGTGAACAACTCGTGGGGCATGTCCCGCACGAACGACCCGTTCATGGAGGACGTCATCACCGCCTGGGAGGCGGCCGGCATCTTCAGCACCTGGTCCAACGGGAACGACGGCGAGTGGGGCTGCGAGTCCTCGGGCAGCCCCGGGGCGCGCCAGGCGTCCTACTCGGTCGGCGCGTTCTCGTCGGCGGGCAGCATCGCCGCCTTCTCCTCGCGGGGCCCCGGCCAGGGCGGCGCCGTGAAGCCCGACATCGCCGCGCCCGGCGTCGACGTCCTGTCGGCCGTCCCCGGCAACGGGTACGAGCGGTGGTCCGGCACGTCCATGGCCGCCCCGCACGTCTCGGGCGCCGTCGCGCTGCTGTGGGACGCGGTGCCCGCCCTCGTGGGCGACGTGCCCCGGACCCGCGCGATCCTCGACGGCGCGGCGCACGACGTGAACAACACGGCCTGCGGCGGGACCGCCGACGACAACAACGTGTGGGGCGAGGGCAAGCTCGACGTGCTCGCCGCGTACGAGCTGGCGCAGGAGGAGTCGTTCACCGACACCCCCGCGCCGACGGTCTCCGGCGACGCCTACGAGGTGGGTACGCCCCTGACCGCCACGGTCGGTACGTGGACCCCTGCCGCGACGCTCAGCTACCAGTGGCGCCGTGACCTCGACCCCGCCGACGGCCGGCCGGGCGCGATGATCTCCGGGGCGACCGGGGCCACCTACACGCCCAAGGGCCGGGACGCCGGCGCGGCGCTCTCCGTGACCGTCGTCGGCACGGCGGACGGCTACATCCCCACGGCCGTGACCAGCGCGCCGACACCCGTCGTCCAGAAGACCGCGATCAAGGCGGCCGCCCCGACGATCAGCGGGACCGTCCGCGTGGGCGGCACGCTGCGGGCGCTGTCCGGCACCTGGACGTCCGGCACGCGGTTCACCTACCAGTGGAAGGTCAACGGGACCGCGATCTCCGGCGCCACGAAGTTCACCTTCACGCCGCGCGCCGCCGACCGTGGCAAGCAGCTCACCGTGACCATCACCGGTTCCCGCCGCGGGTACGACGGCGCCGCCCGGACGAGCGCGGCCAAGGCCGTCGGCTACGGGGTGTTCACGCAGGCCCGCCCGCGCCTCGTCGGATCGCCCGCCCCGGGCGGCACCGTCACGGTGTCGGCGCCGCCGTCCTCGCCGTCGGCCGCCACCACCACCTACCAGTGGCGGGTCGACGGCCGGGCGATCAGCGGTGCCACCGGTTCCTCCTACCGGATCCCGTCGACCTGGAAGGGCCGCACCCTCTCGGTCTCGGTGACGCGCAAGCGCACCAGCTACACGACCAAGACCGTCACCTCGACCCAGCGGGCCATCGGCACCCGGTTCTCCTCCGTGCCGACGCCGCGGATCACGGGCACCGCACGGGTGGGGTCCACCGTGCGGGTCACCGCGGGCACCTGGCGGCCCGGCGCGTACGTCACCTACCAGTGGTACTCGAACGGCGTGCCGATCGCGGGCGCCACGGGGACGACGTACCGGATCGCCGGCGCGTACGTGGGCAAGCGGCTGTCGGTCGTGGTGACCGGCCGCAAGTCGGGCTACGCCACGACGGACAAGAGCAGCACCTCGGTGCCGGTCTACCAGCCCGCCGACACGGTGCCCGCGGACGAGTGGTGGTACGTGGGCGGCTACGGCGTACCGGCCGCCACCTACGTGGCCAAGAACACGAAGGACTGCGTCTGGGAGCGCCTGAACGACGCCGACGTGGTGCTCGGCGCGGACTGGGGCTCCGGGCAGCGCGTCGCCACCGCGAAGTCGACGGACGGCTCGTTCCGGTCGATGGACTGCGGCACCTGGGTGCGCCACTACCCGGGCATGGTCACCCCGCGGAACACGACGCCGAAGGACGGCGTGTACGTGCTCGGTGACCAGCTCGAACGCGGCACCTACGTGACGCCCGGGCCGGCCGCGGCCGGCGAGACCTGCTACTACGCGTTCATCAAGGAGTTCACGGGCCTGGCGAACCGGTCCAACCTGGCGGGGCACCGCATGGTGGACGAGGCCACGACCATCACCATGCCGTTGACGGCCAAGGGCTTCGAGACCGCCGGCTGCTACTGGTACCGCGTGAGCTGACCCCCCGTCGTGTCAGACGTACGGGCCACGCCGGTGGCCTGTACGTCTGACACGTCCCCTGGCCGGCGGGCGGTAGCGTCGTCCGCATGACGACCGCCGACCGCATCTCCGCGCTCCTCGAGAAGCACCCCGTCTGGGACGGGCACAACGACCTTCCGTGGGAGCTGCGCGAGCAGTCCTTCTACGACCTCGACGCCGTCGACGTCGGCCGGCGGCTCACGACGACCCACACCGACCTGCCGCGCCTGCGCGAGGGTGGCGTCGGCGCCCAGTTCTGGTCGGTGTACGTGCCGTCGACGCTCCAGGGCGGGGCCGCCGTCACCGCCACCCTCGAACAGATCGACTGCGTGCACCGCCTCGTCGAGCGGTACCCGGACACGCTCCGGCTCGCCCTGACCGCCGCCGACGTCGAGCAGGCGTGGAGCGAGGGCCGCATCGCCTCCCTCATGGGTGCCGAGGGCGGCCACTCCGTCGACGGCTCCCTCGCCGTCCTGCGCATGCTCCACACGCTCGGGGTGCGCTACATGACGCTCACGCACAACGACAACGTGCCCTGGGCCGACTCCGCCACCGACGAGGAGGTGCTGGGCGGCCTCTCGGCGTTCGGCGAGGACGTGGTGCGCGAGATGAACCGGATCGGCATGCTCGTCGACCTCTCGCACACCTCCGCGGGCACCATGCGCCACGCGCTGCGCGTCACGCAGGCCCCGGTGATCTTCAGCCACTCCAGCGCCCGCGCCGTCTGCGACGTGCCCCGCAACGTGCCCGACGACGTGCTCGGCACCCTGGCGACCAACGGCGGCGTCTGCATGGTGACGTTCGTGCCGCAGTTCGTGTCGCCCGCCGTGGCCGCGTGGCGTGCCGAGGGTGCGCAGGCCGCGGCGGCGGAGGGCATCCGGAGCGCCGACATCGGCGCCTTCGAGCCGTTCGTCGCCCGGTGGCAGGCGGAGCACCCCCAGCCGCGCACCACGCTGTCCGACGTCGTGGCGCACGTCGAGCACGTCCGCGAGGTCGCCGGCATCGAGCACGTCGGGCTCGGCGGCGACTACGACGGCACGCCCAGCCTCCCCGAGGGCCTCGAGGACGTGACCGGCTACCCCCGCCTGCTCGCGGCGCTCGCGGAGCGGGGCTGGTCGGACGCCGACCTCGGCCGGCTGTGCAGCGGCAACGTGCTGCGCGTCCTGCGTGACGCGGAGGCCGTCGCGGACGGCTGACTCAGCTGGGGAGCTGGACCACCTTGCGCTGGAAGCCCAGGGCCACCTTCTGCAGGGACTCCAGGGGGTCCTGGTCGTTGTGGTGGCTGATCTGCCGCAGCATCGACCCGGACGAGGCGAGCAGGGCGACGATCACGTCGCGCGCGTCCTCGCGCGTCTCGAGCGCCTCCTGGAGCAGGTCCTGGACGTGTGGTGACTTCAGGCCGTCCTCTTCGGGATCGAGCAGAGCTGTCAGGAGCGCGATCGACAACGAGCTTCCGTGGATGCTTGCCATGGTGGTCTCCCCCCGGTCGGGGCCCGGGTCCCCGGGCATCAGCCACCCCGCGGGCTGGCCCGCGGGGTACGCGTCCGACGCCCCACCCCCGCGGCCTCGGTCGTGCACCCCTGTGTACCGCAGGTCAAGGCGTCGCGCCTGTTGACGGGGGTGAAAACAGCCCTCAGTCGTGCAGGATCAGCTGGAACACGACGTGGTCCTGCCAATCGCCCGCGATCTTCAGGTAGCTCGGCGCGTAGCCGATCTTCTCGAAGCCGACCCGCTTCAGCACCGCCTGCGAGGCCGTGTTGTGCGGCAGGGTGGCCGCCTGCAGGCGGTGCAGGCCGAGACCGTCCCGGGCGTGGGCCGCGAGGGCCTCCAGGGCTCCCGTCATCAGGCCCCGCCCCGTGTACCGCGCGTCGATCCAGTAGCCGATGTGCCCGTTCTCGAAGGCGCCGCGCACGATGTCGGTGAGGTTGAGCCGGCCCACGATCTCGCCGTCCGGCGCCTCGAGCACCGTGTACAGCGCGTTCCCGTTGGTGTTGGCGAGCACCTGGACCCACAGCCGGTCCTTGTGCCACTGCTCGGTCCAGAACTCCTCGGGCCGGGCCGGGTCCCACGGCGCCAGGTGCTCCCGGTTGCGGATGTAGGCGTGGGCGACCGCGACGGCGTCGTCCTTGGTCAGCTCGCGCAGCGTGACGCCGTCGGCGAGCGGGGTCTCGAAGGGCATGGCGCCACTGTAGGTTCTCGCCGGACTCGTTGGGGAGGCACCCGTCCGACCAGTAGGTCGTGACTTCGTGTCAGCGGAGGATTCTCAGTTCTCGTGTCGGCGGGCGCGAACTGGCGGGCCGGCCGGGCTTCGTGCCGGCCGGCCCGCTGCGGGGGTGAGGTCCGCACCGGGATCTCCCACCTCGGCAGAACCCGCACCAGCACGTCGCGGCGCGGGTCCGGCCTGCTACTTCACGAGGTAGGCGCGCTGCACCCTCTCCTTCACGGTGTTGCCGGCCTGGTCGGTGGCCTCGGTCCGCAGCGAGATCGCGGTCGCGCCTTGCGGGGCCTTCACCCGCGCCACGCCGCCGGACAGCTTGGCCGCGTTCCAGGTCTTGCCGCCGTTCGCGGACCACCAGAACTTCGTCGTGACGGCGCCGTCGGCACCTTCCACCTGCACGCCGATCGTCGTGTGCGCCGGCGCCCTGCCGGTGGTGCCGATCCCGGCGACGTCGTACCGGACGTCGAGCATCGGGCGCTCGTACGGGTCGTCGAACGACCACTCGCCGGGCTCCGCGCGGAACGTCCACTCACCACGCACCCCGGCGCCGGTGTGGAAGACGCCGGACGGGAGCTTCCCCGTGTACGTCATCGTGTAGTCCGCACCGGCGTCGGGAACGACCAGCTCCGCCCCGCCCTCGGTGGTGTCGGCGACCACCTCGCCGTCCTGGCGCACCACGAGCCGGCTGGTCCCCGATCCGGCCTCCGCGTTGCCCGCCGCGTCCGACCAGCCCGAGGCCTCGACGAGCATGGTGTTCTCCGCCTGCGCCACCTCGGCCTGCGGGGTGCGCGGGGACCCGGCGATCTCCAAAGTGTTGCGGCTGCCGGGCTCGTACTCCGTGAGGTCCGACCGGAACATCGCCACAGGCTCTCCGCCCTTCTCGTACGACACGTCGCGGGTCCACTCCACGCCGTCGGCCGTCAGGTAGTCGGTACGGGTTCCCACCACCGTGGGGAAGGCGTCATAGGGCGTCGGGAGACCCTCCAGGTTGCTCTCGGCCAGGCCTCCCCACTGCGCGTTGAGGGTCGCCCCGGACACCGGCTCGTGGTGCGTGACCCTCACCGCGGCGAGGTCCTTGGCGCGGGCCTTGAACGTCCCGGTCGTGACCGCGGTCTGCGGGAACATCAGGTTGTAGGTGTACGACGGCGGCTTGCCGCCCGTCACCGGTTCGGACAGGTGGCCCTCGACGGTGACCCGGTGCTCACCGATGGTCGCCGCGGGCGTCTTCCCGAGGAACACCTTCGAGGTGCCCGATGCGAAAATCGCCCCGGAGACCGCCGGCAGGCCGTCGACGGTCCGCTCGACCATCACCCCGGTGCCGACCGTCTTCGTGGCCTTCGGAGCCTTGATCGACACCGGCATCGCCCTGCGCGCGTCCAGGGTGACGGTCATGTCGCTCTTCACCGTGAGCTGGGGAATGTCGGAGCTCACCAGCTGCGACACGTCACCGCCCGCGTTCGTCCGGTACTGGAACCGGGTCAGGTCGTAGGTCCCGGCGGGGAGCTGGTGCACCCCGTCCTCACCGTTCTCGGTGTAGTCCGAGACGTTGTAGCGGCCTTCCAGGTCGTCCAGCTTCACCAGGCTGTACTCGGTGATGCCCCGGTGCGGCTTGCCGTCGCGCCCGATCCCCTTGAGGGTGACGTCGAACAGCTCCGGCCCCTGCTCCCAGCCGATCGGCGTGCGCACGGTCGCGCCGTCAGCGCCCGTCGCAAGGATCGTGCCGCTGTACTGACCGGCGTCCCCGGCCGACTCGTCGAGGGTGACACCGACCGAGGTGGTGCCGCCGGCGGGGACGGTCACACTGTTCTTGTCGAGCGTGATGCCGGTGGCCGTCGCGCCCTCCTCGTCCGTCGCCTTCACCGTCAGGTCCAGCGTGACCGTGGTGTCGGACAGGTTGCGGTACCGCACGGACCTCGACGTCGTCCCGTCGTGCGGGAACTCGAGCTTCCCGAACGACACCGACGCCGGATGCGCCAGCACCTCCTGCTCGGTCGCCGAGGGGATGTGCAGGCGACCCGCGCCCACCTCGAAGACGGACCCCTGCACCGGGTCTGCCGACCCCATGAGGATCGCCTTGGCCTGGACGGGCCGCAGGTCCGGCTGGGCCTGCAGCAGTGCGGCCGCCGCGCCGGCGACGTGCGGCGTCGCCATGGACGTGCCGCTGTACTCGACGTACGGATCCTTCGTGCCGCCGCCGGAGCGCGCCGCGGCGATCTCGACGCCCGGCGCCGCCAGCTCCGGCTTCACGGCGCCGTCGATCCGCGGCCCGCGGCTGGAGAACTCCGCGAGCCGGTCGGCGTCGTCCACCGCGGCGATCGTCAGGGCCGACGCCGCCGCCGCGGGATAGCCGATCGAGTCCACCGCGCCGGAGTTGCCCGCCGCGACGACGAACAGCGTGCCGTACTCCGTGGTCAGGCGGTTCACCGCCTTGGACATCGGGTCCTTCCCGGAGGACTCCTCCCAGTCCGAGCCGAGCGACATGTTGATCACGTCCGCACCCTGCTTCGCGGCCCACTCCATGCCCGCGATGATGTCCGAGTCGGAACCGGTGCCGTCGTCGCTGAGCACCTTGCCGATCATGAGGTCGGCGTCAGGCGCCATGCCCCTGTTCACGCCGTCCGAGGCGATGCCGGAACCCGCGATCGTGGAGGCCACGTGCGTGCCGTGGCCGTCGGCGTCCTGGGTGCCACCGGAGCTGGAGAAGTCCTTCTTCGCGACGACGGCTCCCTTCAGGTCCGGGTGCGACTCGTCGATGCCGGTGTCCAGCACGGCGACCCGGACGCCCTTGCCGGTGAAGCCGGACTCCCACGCATCCGGGGCGCCGATCTGCGGGGCGGACTCGGCGTCGCGGGCCTCGGACTTGCCGTCCAGCCACACCTTCTCGATCTTCGGGGCGTCGGCCGCGGCCGTCGCCGACATCGTGGACACGTCGCCGTCCTGTGCGCGGAGGGTGTCGAGCAGCTCGGTGCCGGAGGCGCCGCCGACGTCGGCCGCGACCGCGCCGGCCGACATCAGGGTCCGCTGCGGCTCCACGCCCGCGGCCTGCCAGTCGGAAGGAGCGGCGAGCGTCGCGGCGCCGCCGGCCACGGCCTGCTCGACCAGCACCGGGAGGGTGTCCCGGTTGCCGTAGCCGGCGTCGGCCAGCCCGGCGACGTCGAACAGCCGCTTGTCGAGCTTCGTGTCGATCAACCCCATGACGTCGGTCGGGATGACGTACAGGTGGTCACCGTCGATCCGCTTGCTGAAGGCGATGCCCTCACGACCCTCGGCGTGGCGGATCGACACGGTGCGCCGGCCGTCGGTCCCGGTGGTGAGGGTGACGCGGTCGCCGGTGAGCAGCGTGACCGTGACCCGTTCGGTCTTTCCGGTCTTTCCGGTCGCCGCGGTCGCCGTGACGCCGGCGGCGGGTTCCTGGGGTGTCGCGGCCGAGGCGCCGGTGAGCGCTCCTCCACCGACGACGAGCGCGACGGCAAGGGCCGCGGCGGCTGTTGCTCTGCTGTGCACGAGTTCTTCCTTCGCCAGGTCCGGCGACGCGGCCGCCGGACTCCCCCTGTTGACAGCGTCGAACGTAGCCACGCCCGCCCCGGCGATAGGCCGTTTTAAGGGGCATCTGGGTGAAAGATCAGTTACGTCCCTGATAGGGGTGTCAAGCGGTCGGCGCGATCGTCCAGATCGTCATCGGGGTCAACCCCGACGGGCGCCGCGAGGTCCTCGGCGTCCTCCACCAGTGACGCCGGGCAGCGCCGTGGGAACTTTTCGGCGACCTCCGGGGTTGAGTGAGATGGACTCAACTTTGCGGCGGCGAGCTTGCTTCCCGTCGGACCCCGACCTAAAGTTGAGTGCAGAAGGCTCAATCTGTCGAGGAAGGCAGGCAACATGGCACGCGCAGTAGGTATCGACCTCGGCACCACCAACTCGGTGGTGTCGGTTCTCGAGGGTGGCGAGCCCACCGTCATCGCCAACGCGGAGGGCTCGCGGACCACCCCGTCGGTGGTCGCGTTCTCCAAGACCGGCGAGGTCCTGGTCGGTGAGGTCGCCAAGCGTCAGGCCGTCACCAACGTGGACCGCACCATCTCCTCGGTCAAGCGCCACATGGGCACCGACTGGACCGTGGACATCGACGGCAAGAACTACACGCCGCAGGAGATCTCGGCCCGCATCCTGGGCAAGCTCAAGCGCGACGCCGAGGAGTACCTGGGCGAGCCCGTCACGGACGCCGTGATCACCGTCCCGGCGTACTTCAACGACGCCGAGCGCCAGGCCACGAAGGACGCCGGGCAGATCGCCGGCCTCAACGTGCAGCGCATCGTCAACGAGCCCACCGCCGCCGCGCTCGCGTACGGCCTGGACAAGGGCAAGGAGGACGAGCTCATCCTCGTCTTCGACCTCGGTGGCGGTACGTTCGACGTCTCCCTGCTCGAGGTGGGCAAGGACGAGGACGACTTCTCGACCATCCAGGTGCGCGCCACCTCCGGTGACAACCGCCTCGGCGGCGACGACTGGGACGCCCGCATCGTCGACCACCTGATCAAGCAGGTGAAGAACTCCTCGGGCGTCGACCTGTCCAAGGACAAGATCGCGCTGCAGCGCCTCCGTGAGGCCGCCGAGCAGGCCAAGAAGGAGCTCTCGTCCGCGACGAGCACCAACATCTCGATGCAGTACCTGTCGATGAGCGAGAACGGCCCCATCCACCTGGACGAGAAGCTCACGCGCGCTCAGTTCCAGCAGATGACGCAGGACCTCATCGACCGCACCAAGGCGCCGTTCCACGCGGTGATCCGCGACGCCGGCATCTCCGTGTCGGACATCGACCACGTCGTGCTCGTGGGTGGTTCCACCCGCATGCCCGCCGTGACCGACGTCGTCAAGGAGCTCACCGGGGGCCGCGAGCCCAACAAGGGCGTGAACCCGGACGAGGTCGTGGCGGTCGGCGCCGCGCTGCAGGCCGGTGTCATCTCCGGTGACCGCAAGGACGTGCTGCTGATCGACGTCACGCCGCTGTCCCTCGGCATCGAGACCAAGGGTGGCGTGATGACCAAGCTCATCGAGCGCAACACGGCCATCCCGACCAAGCGCAGCGAGGTCTTCTCCACGGCCGACGACAACCAGCCGTCCGTGGCCATCCAGGTCTTCCAGGGCGAGCGCGAGTTCACCCGGGACAACAAGCCGCTGGGCGTCTTCGAGCTCACCGGCATCGCCCCGGCCCCCCGCGGTGTGCCGCAGATCGAGGTCACGTTCGACATCGACGCGAACGGCATCGTGCACGTGTCCGCCAAGGACCGCGGCACGGGCATGGAGCAGTCGATGAAGATCACCGGCGGTTCGGCCCTGCCCAAGGACGACATCGACCGCATGGTCAAGGACGCCGAGGCGCACGCCGAGGAGGACAAGAAGCGGCGCGAGGAGGCAGACACCCGCAACCAGGCCGAGGCCTTCGCGTACTCCATGGAGAAGCAGATCGCGGACAACCGCGACAAGCTCCCGGCCGAGGTCGTCACCGAGGTCGAGGCGGACATCGCCGCGGTCAAGTCTGCGCTGGAGGGCGAGGACGCCGAGGCCGTGAAGACGTCGTACGAGAAGCTCGGCGCGTCCTCGCAGAAGATCGGCGAGGCGCTGTACTCGGCCGAGCAGCCCGCGGCGCAGGGCGCCCAGGGCGGCCCGCAGGCGGCGAACGCGCAGTCCGCCCCCGACGAGGACGTCGTCGACGCCGAGATCGTGGACGACGAGGACGAGCGCAAGTGACCGAGGAGAACCCGCAGGGGACCCCCGAGCCCGAGGGCTCGGGGGAGCACCCCTTCCAGTTCACGGACAAGCGCAAGGTCGACAGCTCCGGCGACGAGGCGCGCCCGGCCACGCCGGGCGAGCCTGCTGCGGCGGGCGCGGAGACCCCGGAGGAGTCCGCCCCGGCGGACCAGCCGGGCGAGGCCGCCGGCCAGGAGGGCGCGTCGGACGACCCGCTGGCGGGGCTCGACTTCGAGCCCTCCGGTGACGCCGGCGAGGCCGCCGAGGTGCTGAAGGCCAAGGCCGAGGCAGCCGAGCACCTGGACGCGCTGCAGCGCGAGCGGGCCAGCTTCACGAACTACCGCAACCGGGCGCTGCGCGACCAGGAGGCCGCGCGGGACCGGGGCGTGCAGGACGTGCTGAGCGCCCTGCTGCCGGTGCTCGACGACATCGAGCGTGCCAAGCAGCACGGCGAGCTGGACGGGCCCATGGCCGCGATCGCGGAGAAGATCGACCAGAGCCTGCAGAAGTTCGGCGTCGAGCGGTTCGGCAAGGTGGGCGAGGAGTTCGATCCCACCGTGCACGAGGCGCTCATGCACTCGACCGACGCCGACGCGTCGGCCACCACGGTGAACCTCGTGGTCGAGCCCGGGTACCGGATCGGCGAGAAGGTGGTCCGGGCGGCGCGCGTGGGTGTCGTCGGACCGGAGTAGGTCTCGTCTCCCGGAGCCGGGCACGCCCTGACGGCGTGCCCGGCTCCGGGAGCACAGTGCGGAAGGAGGTGCCATGACCGGTCAGGACTGGATGGAGAAGGACTTCTACGCCGTGCTGGGCGTGTCCAAGGACGCCGACGACGCGGCCGTCAAGAAGGCCTACCGCAAGCTCGCGCGCCAGTACCACCCCGACCAGAACCAGGGGAACGCCGCAGCGGAGTCCAAGTTCAAGGAGATCGGCGAGGCCTACGCGGTCCTGTCGGACCCGGAACAGCGCCGGCAGTACGACGCCGTGCGCGCCATGGCCGGCGGTGCGCGGTTCTCCGCAGGCCCCGGCGGCGCCGGGGCGGGCGGCTTCGAGGACATCATGGGCGCGATGTTCGGCGGTGGCCAGGGCCGGGGCGGCCCACGGGTGCGCTACTCCCAGGGCGGGGCGGGCACCGCGGGCTTCGAGGACATCCTCGGCTCGATGTTCGGCGGCAGGTCCGGCTACGCGTCCACGGGGCCGGCCGGGTTCACCGCGCCGAGCCCGGGGGCCGACATCGCGGCACAGGTCACGCTGCCGTTCCGGGCGGCCGTGGAGGGCACGACCGCGGACCTCGAGGTGGGCGGCCGCACCATCCACGCCCGGATCCCCGCGGGGATCAACGACGGCAAGAAGATCCGTCTGCGGGGCAAGGGTCAGCCCGGGACCAACGGGGGCCCGGCCGGCGACCTGGTGGTCACCGTGCACGTGGCGCCCCACCCGGTCTGGACGCTGGACGGGCACAACCTGCGGATGACGGTGCCGGTCACGTTTGCAGAAGCGGCGCTCGGCACCACGCTGGACGTGCCGACCCTCGACGGGTCGACCGTGCGGCTCAAGGTGCCCGCGGGAACGCCGTCGGGCCGCGTGCTCCGGATCAAGGGGCGCGGGGTGCGCAGCGCGAGCGCGACGGGCGACCTGCTCGTGGGCGTGCAGGTGGCCGTGCCGCAGAAGCTCAGCAAGAAGGCCAGGGAGGCGCTGGAGTCCTTCGCTGCCGAGAGCGACGGCGAGGACGTGCGCGCGGGGCTCGCCCAGCGCGCGGCCGAATGACACCCGGCGCGGTGGGGCAGGTGCCCCGCCGCGCCGGTCTCGGCTAATCTGCCGGGACGCCGGACCGGCGGTGACGAGACAGGGAGGGCACATGATCGACGACGACGCACCGGTGCTCACCGTCTCCAAGGCCGCGGAGCTCGCGGGGATGCACCCGCAGACTCTGCGGCAGTACGACCGGCTCGGTCTCGTGGTGCCGCGGCGCACGCGCGGGCGCGGCCGCCGGTACTCACGGCGGGACGTGTCACGCCTGCTCCAGGTGCAGCGGCTCGCGCAGGTCGAGGGCATCAACCTGGCCGGCATCAAGCGCATCCTCGACCTGGAGGCGCACGTCTCGGTCCTGGAGGAACGCCTCAGCGACCTGCTCATGCGCGTCCAGGAGGAGGGCCGGGTGTTCGCCGCCGGGCCGTCCGCCGGTGACGTCGTCGTCGTGCAGCGCGGGCAGCGGGTCCGCAGCACGGCGATGCGGGTCGACCTCGAGCACCGCGGGGTCGGCGGCGGCGCCGTCGTGCTCTGGCGGCCGACGCACCGCCGCGAGGAATGACGGACGATTTCAGCAATGCCATTCTTTCCTTAATGGAAATGCGTACCGGCAGATAGGTAAGGCATTCCTTGCTCTCCGCCTCCTGCATTTCTGGAATACGATTGAGGTATTCCGGAGGTCAAGCACGGCAGGCGAGGAGAGAACAGATGAGCACGCTGATGGAGATGCCCGAGGTCGTCGAGTGCTCGATCGACGGCTGCGGCTACAACCACGACCACGGCTGCCACGCGGGCGCCGTCACGATCGGGGGTCACACGGGGGACGCCTCGTGCGCCACGTTCATCCCGCTGAGCACGAAGGGTGGCCTGGAGAAGGTCATCGCCCACGTCGGTGCCTGCCAGCGCGGCGAGTGCCTGCACAACGACAACCTGGAGTGCGGCGCGCCGTCGATCCGGGTGGGTGCCGGTCCCGAGGACCCGGGCCACGCCGACTGCCTGACCTTCCAGGAGCGCTGAGCCCGCACGAGCGACAGGGCGCCCGCTCTCCGTCGAGCGGGCGCCCTGCGCTGGTTCGTGGGACGCCGGGGCGCCGCGGGCTCAGCGAGCCAGGTGGTCCAGCAGGAGCAGTGCGTCGTCGTGCGTCCCGGGCAGGCGCTCCACCCAGACCCGGGTGGGCCGCCGCACCTCGGTGGTGAGGCCGAGCACCTCGGCGTTGCGCTCCACGACACGGCGGAGCGACTGGCCCAGCTCGGCGGTCGACGGGCCGCGCTCGCAGAGCACCACGAAGGTGCCGTCCCCGATCGCGGCCATGGGGTGGCCCTCGCCGAAGACCTGGTGCAGCGTGCGGCCGATGGCCGCGGAGCGTGCCAGCCGCTGCCAGGTGTCGAGGTTGTCCAGACCCACGTCGAGCACGAGCAGGCAGTGCGTGCTCCCGGCCGTGGTGCCCGAACGCTGGGCCGTGCCGTACGTCTCGCGCAGCCGCTCGCCCAGGTACTCGCCGGTCGGCAGCCCTGTCGACGGGTCGCGCGTGGCGATCTGGTAGGGGACCCGCTCGCGTTCACCGACCCAGCCGATCGCCGCGGCGCGCAGCGCGCCCACGTCCGTCGGCCGGCCGAACGCGGCGTAGAGGCACGCCACGTCGTCCAGCGCCTCGGTGATCCCGGCACCGACAGCCGCCCGGGCCGCGCCCAGCCGCTCGGCGGGCGCGATCACGCCCCGGCCCTCGGCCAGGGCCTCGGCCAGTGCCTCTGCGGCGGGGTGGTCCCAGTCGTTCGGCCGGATCCAGACCGAGGCGAGGCTCGTGGCGCGCCACCGCTCGCGCAGGTCGTGAATTCGCACCCGCGCCTCCTGCTGTGACTCGCTCATGATGAAGGGACCCTCACGGGGATACATCATGACGCACCTTCGGGGTCGGAGTAGCACACTTCACCCGGAGGCTGTGGGCGATTTGTATTTTTCAGCCCCTGGGATTCGCGCTGTGGCTCTATAGTCTTGGGCAGGACACGGCCGAGAGTCTGGGTGGACGTGAAGCAAGTCGAGAGCAGCACCGGGGAGACCCCGAGCGACGCGGAACTGATCCTGCAGGTCAGGTCGGGTAACCGCGAGGCTTTTGGCGTGCTCTACGAGCGTCACGCGGCCGCCGCGCGAGCGCTCGCCCGCCAGTACGTCTCGCCCTCCGACGCCGAGGACGTCGTCGCCGACGCCTTCAGCAAGCTCTTCGAGATGCTCCGCCGTGGTGCCGGACCCGACACCGGGTTCCGCCCCTACCTCTACACCGTGGTGCGCCACCGCGCGTTCGACGTGCGGCGCGGCGCCGTGCGTACCCGGCCGAGCACGGACGACGAGATCGAGTCGGTGCTGGGCCGGGTGGCGTCCGAGGAGGACCCGGCCCTCGCCGACTTCGAGCGCAGCGTGGTCTACCGGGCGTACGCCGACCTTCCGGAGCGGTGGCGCGAGGTGCTCTGGTACGTGCTGGTCGACGACGTGAAGCCGGCGCAGGTGGCGCCGTTGCTGGGGCTCAGCCCGAACGGCGTCTCCGCGCTGCTGTACCGGGCCAAGGAGGCGCTGCGGGCCGGCTACCTGCAGCAGCACCTCACCCACGCACCGTCGGACACGTGCCGCACCGTCAACCCGCTGCTGGGCGGGTACGTGCGCGACAGCCTGTCCAAGCGGGAGACCACGAAGATCACCGAGCACCTCGCGACCTGCGGCACCTGCAGCGCGCTGGTGCTGGAGCTGCACGACGTGGCGCACGGCATGAAGACCGTCATCGCCCCGCTGGTGCTGGGCGCGGGCGGTCTCGCCCTCGTGGGCGCGGGGGCCCCGATCGGCGGGCTCGCCGTCGCGGCGAAGGCGGGCGCCGGTGCCGGAGCCGGAGCAGCGGCGGGCGCACCGGCCGCCACCACGGCGACCGTGGGCGCGGCCGGCACGTTCTCCGGCGGGGTGACGTCGGCGGTCACCGCCACGGCGGGTGCGGTCGCGTCCGCGGCGGCCGCCGCCACCGGTGGGAGCGTGGCCGCGGGCGCCATCGCGGTCGCGGCGGTCGGTGTGGTCGCGGCCCTGCAGATGGCGGCGCCGGTCGACGCCGGTCCGGTGGCCGTCGCCGACACGGTGATCACCACGCCCGACGAGTCGGAGCAGCCCGGGACCGAGCAGGTCGACGGCCGTCCCGTGCAGCCGACCGACATCGAGCCCGGCGAGACCACCAGCCGCGCGTACCTCGTGGTCGGCTACACCGATGCGTCGACGCCGATTCGCCCGCGTGAGCGACAGGAGCTTTCGCTCACTGTCCAGAACGAGGGCGACGTCGCGGCCACGGGCACGCAGCTCGAGATCACGCTGCCCGAGGGCCTGACCGTCGCGCGGCCGGACGTGCCGTTCGGCACGGGCGCCGGTGCCCGCCTGGTGACGGCCTCGGTCGAGGACCCGGCCGGTGCCGAGCAGACCGCCGAGCCGGGTACGACGCCGACGCCCGGCGCCACCTCCGGCACGGGCAGCGCCGCGGACACTGCCACCGGCACCACCGAGGAGCCCGGCGACGCGCAGGCGATGCCGGACTCGGAACCGACCACCCCCGCCACCGTCGGGCTGGTCGAGACCGCGGCCCCGGCGGCCTGCACCCCGACGGAGCAGGACAACGTGCTGCTGTGCTCGCTGGGCGAGGTGACCGCCGGCCAGGAGCTCCGCGTCGTGGTGCCGGTCGAGGCCGGCGCGGGCGGCGACTACCCGGTCGGCGCCGTGGTCTGGGCCGACGGCATGGAACCCACCGAGATCGACCTCCCGGGCCGCACGGTCTCCCCCTTCGGTCAGGAGCTGTCCGCCGCGACCACCGACGTGTCGCTCGCGAGCCCGGGCACGGCCGCCCTGCCGGTGCGGGTGACCAGCACGGGCGACCGCGCGGTGCCGCCGGGCGGCTGGGCCGTCGACGTCACGCTGCCCGACGGCGTCACGCCGGCCGCGGCGCAGCCCGAGCTGTCCTGCGCCGCGGGCGAGCTGAAGAACGCGTGGCGCTGCACACCGCTCGCCGGCACGGATGCCGCGGCCACGGAGCTGGCCCCCGGCGCCACCGCCGACGTGGCCCTGAACATCGCGACGGTGACGCCGTCGACCTCGGAGTACGCCGTGCTCGGCTCCGCCAACGTCCGCCCGGTCCTGGACGGCAACGCCCACTCGGCGCTGGCCACCCTGGCGGTGACCTCGGCCTGGGCCGACGCCGCCGACGGTGTCGGCACGGTCGCCGCGTCGTGCGTCGCCACGGGCGGTGCCGGCGTCGCGCAGGCGGCCGTCACGGGGACGTACACCAACACGACCCAGCGGACGGTCCGGGTCGCCCTGGAGGCCGCCGGCGAGCAGGTCGCCTCGAAGGAGCCGCTCGCCCCGGGCGAGTCGGTCCGGCTGACGGTGCCCGACGGGCTGCGGCTCCCGGCCGGCCAGGCGGTCTTCGCCCTGGCCACCGACGTGGAGGGCGGCACGTACACGACGCGGGTCGCCGCCGGTGAGCACCAGCGGGCGGACTGCTACGTGCCGGAGTGGGACACGGACACGAGCGTGCGCACCCTCAACCAGGGCGGCACCGTGGCCGTGGAGGGCTCGATCACCAACCGGACCGGTGAGACGATGACCGCGGTCATGCTCGTCCCGGTGGGCGACAGCACCCTGGAGTCGGTGCGCGTCCCGGTCGCGGCCGGCGGCAGCGTGACCCTCACGGTGAACACGGACCGCACGCAGCTCCCGGCGGGCGAGGTCACGTTCCGCCTCTCCCGCGAGGGCGTGGACACCGACGGCGACCTCCCGGTGGACCCGGTGGTGCCCAAGACCCACCCGACGGCGTCCTACGGTGCCGCGCGGATCGCCCCCGCGGTGGTCTCCTCGACGGTGGCCGCGGGCGCCTGCGAGTTCGACGCGACGCAGGACCACTCGGTGCAGACCTTCGTGGTCTCGGTGAGCAACAAGGAGTCGACCCTGCCCGTCCTGTTCCACGTGGGTGGCGTGTCCCGGACGGTCGCCGCCGGCGAGGCGATGCAGATCGAGTACCCGGTGGTCTGGGGCACCTCGACGGTCGAGGTGAAGGCGGCGGGTCGCACGCTGGGCACGCTCGACACGCAGTTCGAGTCGTGCGCCGAGCTCACCTGGCCCACGCAGGACCTGGGCGTGACGGTCGCCGCCGAGTGCACCGACTACCGGGTGGCGCTGACGGCGGCGGTCGAGAACCGCACCGCGCACGACTGGATGGGTGTCCTGGTGCGGGAGAGCAGCGGCGAGGTGGGCGCCGAGGCGCAGGTCGCCGCGGGCCAGACCACCCCGCTGACGCTCGTCCGCGACACCCTCATCAGCGAGGGCAGCAACGTGAGCGTGCGGCTCACGCGCGAGCTGGAGGGGAACACGCACACGGTCGAGCGGTCCTTCTGGGCCAAGGGCGCCGCGTGCCTCAACCCGGACGGCAGCGACGTGTGCGAGCCGGCCCCGGAACCGGAGCAGGGCGCCACGCCCGTCGCGACGGCGGGCCCCTCGCGCACGGGCCGGGGCTGGCCCTGGGGCGGCTACTGCGAGTGACCGCCCCGGTCGCTCAGACGATGCCGTACAGCCGGTCCCCGGCGTCGCCCAGGCCGGGCACGATGTAGGCCTTCTCGTTGAGCCGCTCGTCGACGGCGGCGACGACCACCGTGAGGTTGGCCCGGTCGCCGACGTGCTCCTCCAGGAGCTGGATGCCCTCCGGCGCCGCGAGCAGGCACACCGCGGTGACCTCGCGGGCGCCGCGCTCCAGCACGTAGTCGATGGCGGCGACCAGCGTGCCGCCCGTGGCGAGCATCGGGTCGATGAGGAAGACGTGGCGGCCCGTGAGGTCGTCGGGCAGCCGGTTCGCGTAGGTGACGGCCTTGAAGGTCTCCTCGTCGCGGACCAGGCCGAGGAACCCGACCTCGGCGGTGGGCAGCAGGCGGCTCATGCCGTCGAGCATGCCCAGGCCGGCGCGCAGGATCGGCACCACCAGCGGCGGCGGGGACGCGAGCCGGGTGCCCGTCATGGTGGTGATCGGCGTCTTCACCTCGTGGGGCTCGGTGGCGATCTCGCGCGTGGCCTCGTAGGCCAGCAGCGTGACGAGCTCGTCCACCAGCAGGCGGAAGGTGGGCGAGGCCGTGGTCTCGTCCCGCAGGACGGTCAGCTTGTGGGCGACCAGGGGATGATCGACGACGTGGAGGCGCATGACGCCAACGCTACCGGGCGGCGGCGCACCGACACGGCGCGAAACCCCGGAACGTAGCGAGCCCCACACCTGCCGACGCGTTGTCGGACCTGCGGGTCACTAGGGTGACCTGTGTGTCTGACACCGCGGGGATGAGCGTCGCCGAGCGGCGCGCGTACTGGGAGCGCCTGATGGGTACCGCGCTCGACGAGGCACGCCGCGCCCTCGGCACCGGCGACGTACCGGTCGGGGCCCTGCTGCTCGACGAGTCGGGGCGCACGATCGGCGTCGGGCACAACGAGCGGGAGGCCACGGGGGACCCGACCGCGCACGCCGAGGTGCTCGCGATGCGGGCCGCGGCCCGGGCGCGCGGCGAGTGGCGGCTGACCGGCTGCACGCTCGTGGTGACGCTGGAGCCGTGCCCGATGTGCGCGGGCGCGCTCGTGCAGGCCCGGGTGCGACGCCTCGTGCTCGGGGCCTGGGACCCGAAGGCCGGTGCGACCGGCTCCGTGTGGGACCTGGTGCGGGACCAGCGGGCGCTGCACGAGGTCGAGGTGCTCGGGGGCGTCCGTGCGGACGAGTGCGGCCTGCTGCTGCGCGAGTTCTTCGAGGCCCGGCGCCGCTGACCGGGCGGGCAGGGCCCGTCAGACCTGGGGCAGGGCGACGTGGAGCTGGTCCAGCAGCGTCCGCAGCCGCAGCAGGTACAGCCGCTCGTTGGCGAGGCTCGACATGGCCGAGCCGGCGTCGTCGGCGTCCTGGTGCTTGATGAGCATGAGCTCGAACTCGGTGAGGTCGCGCCGCCAGTTGTAGCCCTGCACGTGTTCGCGCCAGCGGTGCAGCTTCTCCACGAGCGCGCGGTCGGGCGATCGGGACAGCACCCCCGAGGCGAGCGCGGCGTCGACGGCGGACAGGGCCAGGCGCGGGCTCACGGACAGGGCCCGTGCACCGCCGGTGCGCAGCCCGGCGAGCCGGCGCTCGACGACGGCACGGTTCTGCTGCAGCTCGAAGCCCACCGAGCCCACCACCTCCGAGCGGCGTTCGGTCTCGGCGTTCTGCCGCTCGACGACGAGCCCGGTGACACCCGCGAGCAGGGTCAGGGAGTTGACCCAGGGCTCCCACTCGGGGCCGATGCCCAGGATCCAGAGGATCCCCAGCACGAAGGCGATACCCAGCAGCGCGTAGGTGACCACGGCGACCGTGACCCTGCGGCGTCGTGCCCAGCGGCGGCTCGTCCAGGTCGCCACGACCCGGCGGCGCAGCAGACGCAGCCGCTGCCGCATCACTTCCACACGTCGAAGGCCGGCAGCTTGGCGGGCGCCGACTCGTCGTGGGCCAGGAGGCGCAGCTCCAGGCCGAACGGGCTGGGCCGCTGCGTGTGCCGGAACCGTTCCCGCTGGACGTGCGTGGCACGCAGTCCAGCGCCCGCGACGAGCTGGTCGATGCGCTCGGTCGTGTACTTGCGGGTCGTGTACAGCCGGATGGTGTCCTGCGGCGCGAGGTGGATGGGGCGGCTGCCCGGGATCAGCATCCGGATCTCCTCGCCGCTCGCGTTCTGCCAGTACACCCGCAGCAGGATGCTGTCGTCCTCGACGGAGCCGGCGAACCGGATCTGGTCGAGGTCGATCCGGAGGTCGGTGTTGTACCGCACCGCGCTCGCCACGAACTCGACGAACCCGCGGGTCTGCCGGTACTCGGCCTCCGCCGCCCGCACGGCCGTCGCCGTCAGGTCCTCCGTCGTGGCGAACTCGACGAGCATCCGGTCCTGCGGGCGCAGCACCCGGGCCACGCCGTTGAGGAACTCCTGGTCGTCGTCGAAGTTGGCCACCGTGTTGCCGACCAGCGAGTAGAGGATCGCCTCGTCGCCGACCAGGCGGTCGAGGAACAGCTTGAGCTCCTCGAGGTTGCCGTCCAGGGAGAGGTCGATCTGCAGGCCCAGGGAGCGGTCCAGGGGGAAGTGCGCGTCGCGGACCGCGGTGCGCGAACCCGTGCGGAGCATCTCGGCGCTCATGTCCACGGGGACGTAGAGCATGGACGGGTGGGCCCGGTGCATGGTCTCCAGGAACATCCCGTCCTTGGCGCCCGTGCCGACGCCCAGGCTGACCAGGTGCACGCACTCGTCGGTGACGAGGGGCGAGATGCTGCGCCACTGCCGGCGGAACATCTCGGTGCCGACCTTGATGACCATGTAGGTCGGGTCGTTCGACGCGTTGAACCAGGCGATGGTCGGCCCGATGCCCCAGTAGGCGTAGCCGGAGGGGACCCGTTTGCCGTCACCCGACGTGGAGTGACCGTCGTCGAGGTGCTGTGCCAGCGTGGCGAGCTTGTCCGACTGGTCCTCGCCCACGAGGGTCACCGACCAGCCGAAGTCGTCACCCGCCAGGGTGCTGTCGATCCTTGCGATTGCCGAGTCGCCCACGCCGTCCCCTCATGCCGCTGTGCACGCCGGGCCCCAGGCTAGCGGGCTGCGGCCCTGTGCGAAATGGAACACAGAGGGCGTGCGGCCGGGCGCCGGGGGCATACCCTCGGAGGGTGTTTCCTCAAGCCCGTCCCACCACCTGGGAGCCGCAGGCCGTCGAGGTGGCCCGCACCACCGTGGACGACGCCGTGGAGGTGCTGACCGGCCTCCGTGTCGCCGCGCTCACGGGTGCCGGGGTCTCGACCGACTCCGGCATCCCCGACTACCGCGGCCCCGACTCCCCGCCGCGCAACCCCATGACCTACCAGCAGTTCGTGGGCGACGAGGAGTTCCGCCGGCACTACTGGGCCCGCAACCACGTGGGCTGGACGCACGTGAACCGGTCGCTGCCGAACGCCGGGCACCGCGCGCTGGTCACCCTGGAGGAGCGGGGCGTCCTCGCCGGGATCATCACGCAGAACGTGGACCTGCTGCACGAGGACGCCGGCTCCCGCAACGTCATCGACCTGCACGGACGTTACGACCGGGTGATCTGCCTGTCCTGCGGGCGGGTCATCTCGCGAGCACACCTCGCCGAACGGCTCGACGCGCTGAACCCGGGCTTCCTGGAGTCCGTGGGCGAGGTCGCGGACATCGAGATCGCGCCCGACGCCGACGCCGTCATCGAGTCGACCGCCCACTTCCGGCCCGCGCCCTGCGAGTTCTGCGGGGGCGTGCTCAAGCCCGAGATCGTCTACTTCGGCGAGAACGTGCCGCGCGAGCGCGTCGAGCGCGCGTACGCGCTGGTGGACTCCGCCGACGCGATCCTGGTCGCCGGGTCGTCGCTCACCGTGATGAGCGGGCTGCGGTTCGTGCGGCACGCCGCCGAGGCGGACAAGCCGGTGGTGATCGTGAACCGCGGCATCACCCGCGGCGACAAGTACGCGACGGTGAAGATCGACGCGGGTACGAGCGACGTCCTGCAGGAGCTGGCGCGGCGCCTCAGCGGGCCGCCAGGTCGGTGACGCCGCCGTGGCCTGTCGGGGAGAGCGTCAGCACGCGCTCACCGGGGTGCAGCCGGGCGTCCTCGCGGTAGAGCTCGGCGAGCTGGTCGGCCGCCTCGCCGTCCCCGGCGTCGGCGGCGACGAGCAGGTAGGCCAGCTCGTCGGCGACGGCGTCGAACTCGCCGTCGGACATGTCGGCACCGGGTAGGCCCGCGTCGCGGACCCACGCCGCCGCCTGCCCGCCCGCGGCCTCGCGGACGAACCGCGTGCCGAGCTGAGGTCCCCACAGGTCCCAGAGCAGCAGCTCGTCGCGGTGCCGGTGCGCCACCTCGTAGAGCACGTAGGACCGCACGAAGTCGCGGCCGCGCACGTCCTCCGGCAGGTCCGGTCCGACGCCGAACGTCGCCGGGTCGGCCGTGCCCGCGCGGATCGCGAGCCACGCCTCGGCCGCCGTGACGAACGGGGAGGCGGGTCCGGTCGGCATGTCGTGCACGTCGAAGTCGAAGTCCGCCTGGTCGAGCTCGGGGTCGTAGCGCACCCAGCGGGTGCCGTCCCAGTGCTCGCCCACCACGTGGTCGGTGTGCCAGTCCGGTGTGATGTACCGGGCGAACCCGATCCGGGACCGGGCCGGCACGTCGTGCGTGCGCAGCACGCCCAGGGTGAGCAGCGTGTGGTCGCGGCAGCATCCGGCGACCTGCTGTGCCTGCGTGCGCGGCCCGTCGAGCGGCGCGCGCGACTCGGCGGCGTCCAGGATCGAGGCGAGCCAGCGGCGGTCCGGGTCGGCCTTCTGCGCCTCGGTCAGCGCCGGCCCGCCGGCGCGGTAGTGCACGACGGCGGTGCAGGCGAAGCGGTGCAGCGCCTCCGGGTCGGTGCTCAGCTCGGCGAAGTAGCCGGCGTGGTTTCCGGGGTTCGAGTACGGACTGTGGTCCGTGTAGTCGAAGAGCGTGGGTGCGGGCATCGGTGTCCTCCCTCGGCGGTGTCGGCACACTACCTCTCCGGCACGGGCGGGCGACAGTCCCGGCCATCGTCGTCGCGTCGAGGCAAGATTGTCGGACAACCTAGATACTTATGTAGGACGTCGCTACTCTGGTCGTGCAGCGAGAACTGCCCGCCCGCGCCGGAGGATGACCGCCATGGCAAAGACGACAGCGCATCAGTGGCCCGTGCGGCGTCGGCTCGGCCTCCTGGTCCGGGCGGTGCCGCGGATCCGCCGCAGGCCGCGGTCAGGCGGCGCCGACGGCGACACCGGGACGGCCGACCGGACCCGGCTCGCGGTGCGCGCCGGGATCCTCTCCCTGCGCCTCGACCTGATGGTCGACGATCCCGACGATGCCGTGGTCGCGCTCGACCGCGTCCTCGCGGCCCTGCGCCCGGGTGACCGTGTCTACGTGGTGGGTCCGCCGGGCGTGGCAGGGCGCCGGGTGGACGAGCGGCCGTTCACCATCTGGGCCTGACCGTGCGGGGACCGGGCTGGCTGGTGGAGCGGCACGTGACTGCCGCACGCACCGCCGTCGCCACGGTCACCTACGGGCTGCTCGCCACGGCTTTCGTGCTCGGCGTGCTCTGGTTCATGCTCCCCGGGGAGCCCCGGTGGGAGCCTGCCGTCAACTCGCTGACCCTGGTGGCGGGCATGACGGGCCTCGTCGTCGAGCGGCTGAGCAGCGAGGCGGAGCGGCACGCCCAGGTGCTCGCCGCGGTGCGGCGCGAGCTGGAGCGGAACCGGGCGGTGCTCGCGGACAACGAGTTCGCCCGGACCGCCGACGACCGGCCCCGCGCGGTGTTCGCGCGCCTCGCGGTGTCCGCCGTCGACGCCGCGCTCGTCTCCGGCGCGCTCGACCGGCGCCGGGACACCGATCTGGTCACCGGGCTGCACCGATGGCGCGACACCGTCCAGGGGTTCAACCGGCGCCTCGACCTCACCGAGAACATGAGCGTGCTGGAGCGGCAGTCGGCGGGGGAGCGGGAGGTCTGGGACGCGGCGATGCGGGTGCGTGGCGGGTACGTGGCAACCACGCGGTCGCAGCTCGACGAGCTGCTGCGGGTGCTGCCGGTGCGGTGAGGATCCGTGTGCCTTCGGCGGTCACCGCTCCGGGGTGAGCTGCCCCCCGCGAGGGTGCGTTGCTGGCAGTAGACGTTGTCTACCGAGAGTGTCGCGCCTGCGCGAGGCATACCGACTCGGGTCGAGTCGCGTCGTCCTGGCCGGCCGGTCGAGGCACGCCGGCGGAGTGGCCGGGCGGGGTGGGACCGGCCGGGTCGGTCTGGCTCCGAGCGTCGTGGTCAGGCGGATTCCGGCGGCGTCCGACGGGAGTACGCCGCCGCGACCGTCCGCTCGGACTGCACGAGATAGTCGTCCAGCTCGGCGGCTGCCGCCGCGCTGTCGCCCGCGAGAGTCATCTCCAGGATCCGCGCGTTGCGGGCCACGTAGGGGGCGTGCAGGTACTCCGGGTTCGCGAGCAGGCCGAACGCGAGGCGCAGCTCCGCCGAGACCGTCGCGTAGAGCCGGTCGAGGTGCTCGCTGTCGCAGAGCGCGACGATGCCGCGGTGGAACTCCATGTTGGCGGTGCCCGCCGCGCGCCAGTCCTGCGCGTCACGGGCCCGCTCGCCGGTCTCGACGGCGTCGCGCATGATCGCCGTCGCCGGATGCCCGGGCAGGGCGTCGCGCAGGGCCTGCCCTTCGACCATGCGGCGCACGCGGTAGATGTCGAGGATCGAGGCGAGCGTCGGGACGGCGACCATGACGCCGGCGTGCGGGCGTCGCACCAGCAGGTTCTCGTAGGTGAGCACCCGGAAGGCCTCGCGGAGGGTGTTCCGCGAGACCGCGAGGGTCTCGGCCACGGACTTCTCCGAGAGCCGTTCCCCGGGGCGGGCCGTGCCGGTGATGATCCAGGTACGGATAGCAGCGGCCGTGCGCTCGACGAGATCTCCGGCCTTGGCCTCGGCGGTCTCGGTGTGGCCGGTGGCCGCGGCAGAGTCCGTCGCGGCGGTGTCCGCGGTGGCGGAGCCGGGTTCTGCGTCAGCGGTCGTCGCCATGTACCCACTCTACGGTCGCGACCGTCGGAGGTGCTCTACGGTCGGGCCGAGGACGCCGGGCGTGGCCCACCGTTTCGTAGGACAACCGCCGATCTGACGCGACGTGTGCCACGGCACGGCAACCGATTCGTGGAACCGGGGTCCGACCGGGTATCCTGCTACGGCCCGCTGCTGATGCGGTGGGCAAAGGTAGCGTGTCCGAGCGGCCTAAGGAGCACGCCTCGAAAGCGTGTGTGGGTGAAAGTCCACCGTGGGTTCAAATCCCACCGCTACCGCATCCAGAAGGCCCCCAACCGCGTCACTCTGCGGATCTGGGGGCCTTCGTCATGCCGGGCACTCCGTTTTCACTCCGGTTTGCTATACCGGCTGCCTGGTCAGACGTCAGCTCGTCAGGCTCTCGTCCTGCCCTGAGTCTGCGAGGGTGACGCCACCCACTCCCCAGTTCTCGCGTGGCAGTTCCTGGATCACCACACGGATCGTGCCGGGCTTCATCTCCATGACCCGTGCGTATGTTTCGGTGAGTTCCGCTATGAGCTGTCGCTTCGTCTCGGCGTCACGCGGGGACGCGTTCAGGACGTGAATCAGGGGCATGACTCACATCTCACCATGGGTTCTATGGCGCGTCGTCGTCGGTTGTGACGGAGCCGTCGACTAGCTGATCGATGATGATCCGCAGGTCCGGGGCGATGTGCGTCCGCCTCACGTAGTGCCGCACGGTGGTTCCTTCGTCAGCGTGACCGAGCAGCGCCGTCGCGTTCGCGATGGTCGTCTCATTCGCGACCCGCGTTGCGATCGTGCGGCGGAAGTCGTGCGGCGTCACGGTGATCCCCGTTCCCTCGCGAGCCTGGCGCAGCTGCTCACGAACGCGACCGGGGGAGCGAGGCGTGCCCTCCGTCGAGGGGAACACGAGCTTGTCCGGCCCGCCGTCGAGGCCCAGGCCGATCGCTTCTCGGAGAGCAGTGACCACGAAGTCCGGCAGCGTGATCGTGCGTCGGGAGGTGTCCGACTTCGGCTTGGGCTGTCGTGCCAGCCGGCCCTTGACGACGCCCGCCGGCGTTGTCTCCTCGACCCGGACCACGGTGCCGGTCACGGTGAGCGTCGGCACCTCGGTGTCCAGGTCGAGGTCCGTTTCCCGCAGTGCCAGGCACTCACCGATCCGCAGGCCCGTGCCGATCATCGTGTCCACGATCTGGGGTAGGAGCGTGATGCTCCGCTTGCCACGAGTGGCCGGGGGACGGCTCTCCCAACTCCGGACGGCGGCCCGCAGCTTCACGATGTCGTCCAGTTCGAGCGTGTGCACCTCAGCCCGCCGAGGCTTGCGAACGGTCACGGCATCGCGAACAGGGTTGAACGGTGCAGCGCCGTAGCGGACGCACATCATCATGACCTGCGAGAGCACGTTGCGAGTCTGGCGTGCGGTGTCGTGCTTGCCGGCAGCGCTCAGCGCCATCAGGACTCGGTTCACCGCGACAGGCGTCACCTCCCGCACCCGCAAGGCGCCAAGAGCCGGCCGCAGTTCACGGTCCAGCGTGGCAACGTAGGTGTTGAGCGACTGCGAGGCCACCTGACCCTCAGCACGCTTCTCGCGGACCCACTGGTCAAAGACATCCGACATCGACGTCTCTGGCTCGACCGCCGTTGCCCCACCGACCAGCCCCGCGTCACGCATGTTGTGGAGCTTGTCCTCCAACGCGCGTTCAGCCTTCGGCGCGGACGCCCCACGGGCCTGGGGGCGGTGATAGTGACCCGCGAAGTCGCGGAACCGTGCCTGTGCCACCCACTTGCCGGGCTTGATTTCCACGCTGCTGATATGGCCCCATCGACCAGGTTCCAGGGCCTCTCGTCCTCCCATGGTCAGCCCGCCTTCCGGGTGTCGGTGACGCTGTCCAGCCACGCCTCTACCTCAGCCGGGCGATACCGCAGCCGTGCCCCGACACGAAGGACCTTCGGGCCGCCGCCACGGCTCGACCAGGCATAGACGCAGTGGAGCGTCACGCCCAGGTACTCCGCCAGTTCGTCGGGCGTCATCAGCCGCCGGGAAGGCGCGGCACCGATCGACCTCACGTTGTCGTTGCTACCCATGACATCCCCTTCGTCAGGCCGCGTGCGCGGCTGGTGTTGCGGCGGTTGCCGAACGGTTATCCACAGGCCCTGTTGAACCTGGTGGGGCCAGGCCGAGGACCTGTTTCGCGGCGTCGTACTGCCCACGCCGGCGCAAGGTCTCTTGCAGGCTCGCGGCGATCACAGCCGCGTAGGTGTAGGTCCCGGCTTCGGGCTCGCGCCAGACGTACCGGGCGTGCCCGTCGGCGGTTTCCTGAGTGGTGGCCAGGCGGTCGGCGTCGTCGTGTTCGATGCCCGCGGCTTCGAGGGCCTGGCGGACGACGGCGGCGCGGTCGGCGCGGTGCTGGGTGAGGGTCTTGCCGGACCAGCCACGGGACACGAGGACACGGCGACCGCCGAGACCGAGGTTTTCGCGGTCGTGAGCCGGAGACAGGCACCCACCGGGCTTCATGCCGGGAGTGGGGCTCTTGGGCTGGACGCCGTAGCGCAGCCAGTTCGCGCAGTCGGGGCCGCAGGGCAGGACCTTCACGTGAGCGTGCAGCCGGTCTACGTGCTTGTCGTAGGCGACTCGGGCGGCGGTGTCGGCGGAGTCGTCGTCTCCGGCGGCGTAGGTGCCGGAGATGGACTTGGTGAGGTACTTGCAGAGGTAGCGCACCGCACGGTCAGAGTCCGGCGTGCCACCCAGGAGGCCCTTGACGTCGACCTGCTTGCCGAGCCGGACCACGTGCGCGGGGTCTTGCAGCTGCGAGGTGGCTTCCTTCCAGGTCGGCAGGACCTCACCTGTGTGCGGGTCGAGGTAGTTCGCGGACTCCTCATGCCACACCGGGGGTTCGGTCTGCTCGCCGTAGACGACATCGGCGTCTGTGCACGGCGGCCACCAGGCGGCGAAGTAGGTAGCGGCGGCGACCTGCTTCACGATGGCGCGCGGGATGGTGCCCCGGATCGCGGCGTGCAGGTGCGGGGCCAGGCGCTTCTGAGGCTCGACGGCGGCGAAGTATTGGACCGTGTAGCCGGCACAGCGACGCAGGTTCTGCATGAACCGGTCGACGACGCGCGAGAACATCAGGGCGTCCAGCGCTGCCTTGCGATAGTCGTAGGTGCGGGGGTTGGCCGGGACGCCGGTGGACTCCCACGTGCCGTCAGCGCGACGTCGGCGGCCGATGTCGCCGTACGAGCCGAGCGTCAGAGTCAGGAACATCGAGGGCCGGAAGGTGCGACCGGTGCGCGGGTCGGTGAACGTGCGCCCGAGGGTGCCGCTGTTCATCTTCTGCGTGGGCAGGTCCGGGACATCGGGACGACGACGAGTCGAGCGCGTCACCCGTTCAGGAGCCGGGCTGTCGTCCTCCGTCTCGTCGTCGTCCTCGTCGGGTGCCGCAGTCGGTGCCGGGGGCAGGTCGGGTTCGTCGTCGCGGTGCCAGCCCTCACGGCACTGGTGCATCCGGAGACGGCGGGCCTTCTCGGCACACGCCTTGCACTTGGACTCCCGGGTCGAGCCGCACGGGATCGGCACCAGGTGCGTGACGCCGGTCTCGCGGTCGAACACGGACCGCACCACGGGCGAGGTGCAGACCCCGTTGGCCTCAGCACCAGCACGGGCAAGGTCGCGTGCCTGGCGGGCGGCATCCTCGACGTCGAGGCCCACAGCGTGCGTGTCGAGGATGGTGCGGAACGAGACCATCAGGCAGCTACCTCCACAACATCGGCAGTCGTGTCGAGACCGGGCAGGTCGAGGGGCAGCGTCCCCTGCACCGGCACGGGCGCGGTGTCGTCGGACAGTTCGGCGAACAGGTCGGACCTGGAGACCTCGCGCCACTGTGTGCGGTCGGCGCCGGCCCAGAACCCGGCAGTGGTCTCCTTCCTGACGACCTCACGAGCGCACGCAGCGGCGATGGGGCAGGCGACGCAGACACCGAACATGCGAGCCATGTCGGCGGCCGCGGCGCTCTCGCTGATCCACGGCAGGCCGACGTTTTCCGGGCGGGCGCAGGCAGCGCCGGTCAGACGGTCGGTGCTCATGCCGTCACCCCTGGCAGGTCGAGGCCCGGCAGCATGCTCTGCTCAACTGGGCCACGAAGGCGGGAGGCCCGTGAAGATCGCACCGGACCCAGCACGGGGACGGGTGCCGATGGCGGAACCGGAGTAGCCGGCTCATCGACAGCCGACTCATCATCAGCCGGCGCAGGTTCGAGGGCCGGCAGCGGGGCCGGCGACGGCAGCGCTTCAGCGGGCTCAGCTTCTACGTGTTCGGGCTCGACGGCCGGCGTCGGGTCGTCGGTCACGACGAGGGAGGCCAGGGCGTGGGTGGAGGTCAGGACGGACAGGGGAGCGAGGGCGACCAGGACGACGCCGACGACCGTGCGTAGCTGCGGGCCGACGTCGTAGGCGTGAGCGGCGTTGGCGCCGATGGACACGACGGTGAACAGGAGCATCAGTGTCCAGGCCCAGGCCGAGGAGCGACCCCGGGAACGGAGCACCAGCGCAACGAGCCCGTAGACGAGCACGGAGGCATCGATCACGACGGGGACGAGGAACGCGATCCCTTCGGGGACGCGGCCCCAGAGTGCGGCGTCTCGTAGCGAGGCGAACGACAGGGCGAATGACGCCAGGGCGACGGCGGCGGTGGTGATGACCGTGACGATCAGGACGGGCCGGGAGTCGGCGGCGATCCGGGCCACCGGGCCGGCAGTGCGAGCGGGGCGTGCGGTGTTCATCGTCAGTCCTCCTCTGCGGCGGGAGCAGCGGCCGGGCGGGCAGCACGGGGCGCACGGGGTGCTCGGGGCTTGCGTGGCGCGCGGGGCTTGCGCTGGCGGGGAGCCGGGTTGTCCTCCGATACGTCGGCGTCGGCAGGCATGTCGTCGGGGTTGGCGACGACGGCGAGGCGTCCACCAGCACGAGCCCATGCTTCGGCGGCGTCCATACCCGAGCGAGGCGCGGCGGGAGCGTCGGGGACGTTTGCAGCTGCGGGGGCGGTGGGAGCGGCGTAGTGCAGGGCGGTGGCGCGGATGAGGTCGTCTGACCAGTAGTCGAACCGGACCAGCACGGGGGTGCCGTCCTCGGTGACGAGATAGGCGGTGCCGGGATCGTTGCGGTTGATCGTGTGCGCGGGACCCAGAGGCGCGAGCCCTTCCAGGACCATCACGGTTTCGGTCTCGCTGTCGAGCCGGAGGGCGATGCGCTGCGTGTAGAGGGATCGGGTGCCCCCCCACGGCTTCCTGCCGAGGGTTCTGCCCGCACGAGAGCACGACGACGCCGAGGGCGCGTCCCTGGGTGAGGATCTTGGACATGAGCCGCTCGGCCTCGCGGCGGGTGTCAGGTTCCGCGTAGGCCATCAGGTCGGAGAGCTCGTCCACGATCAGGACGTGCAGCGGGTCACCGGCGGCCGGCACATGGAGTCGGGAGACTCCGCGCATCGCGGCGCCGCGCTCGTCGATGACGGCCAGGAGGGCACGCAGGACCCGCACGGCGTCCTCGGCGGTATAGGCGACCTGCCCGAACAGAGCGCGGCCGGTCTCGATCTCCAGGCCCTTCTTGAGGTCCACGCCCCACAGGCGGACCAGGCCGGCGTGCACGGCGGGGGCGAGACCGCCGACGACGGACCAGAGCACGGAGCCCTTGCCGGATCCGGAAGCACCGACGACGAAGGTGTGTCGGCCCTGGATGACCAGGCGGCACTCATCACCGGAGCGAGTGCGCCCGACGGGGACGGCGTTGGTGGTGACCTTGTCGGGGTTGGGCAGTGTCGCCGAGCGGGGCGCAAGGCGTGCAGTGGTGAACAGCACCAGGTCCAGGACACGCGGGGTGACCCGCGCGGTGTCGTACCCGTGCGCGGAGTACGCCGTGGCGAGGGCGGGCGCAGCCCTACGGATGGTGTCCAGGGTCTGGCCCTCGAACGTCTGGATTCGCAGGGTGACGGACCCGCGTCCGTGAATGACCTTGCGCAGGCGGGACACGATGGCTGTGCCGTCCCTCTCCAGCCGGTGGAGCCCGCACGCCTGGGCGGTCTTGACCCAGCTTCGGCGGATTGCCCAGGCGTTCGTGCGACGCCGGTAGTGCGACGGGAACAGGGCAGCCCACAGGCCAAGGAACAGGCCCGGGCTCATGGAGGCCACCAGCAGGACCAGGGGGCCGCTGCTGCGGTCTCCGGGCCACTCCGCCAGCACGAGGGCCCCGTGCCAGAGGAAGGCGAGCACGAGCCCGATCACTGGGACACCGGGGTGCTTGACGGCCCAGGTGCCGCACGCTCGGGTGAACCCCCATGACCGGCGGGCCAGCAACACCGCGACGCGGACGAGGATGCGCCAGAGCAGGCCCAGGCGACCGGGGCGGCCTGTTGTCGCGGCGATGATCTGGGAGCGAGCCCGGGCGTCGTAGTCGCGGAACTTCGTGGCGGGGTTCATCACTCGTCCCCGTCCCGCTCGGCGCGCAGGCGGGTGAGGATCGTTCCGCGCGCGGCGCTCATGCTGTTGTAGACGGCCCAGGACTCCTCACCCAGGTCCTTGTGCAGGCCCGAGGCGTCCCACGCGTCCTCGATCCGGTTCCGGGCTTGGGACCACTGCACCAAGGCGGCGTCGGTGTACTTGGCGGCGTCCTCCAGCGCCTCGACCACTCGGCGGTTGATCTTCTTGGTCGTGTTCTGAGCCATCAGGTCATCCCTTCCTTGGCCTCATGCGGTCGCACGAGGGCTTCGGCTTCGTCGATCAGCGCGTGCAGCTGCACCCGCACCTGATAGATCCGTTCGGCCAGGTCGGCGTCCAGGGGGACCAGGTACGCCCCGCCGAATGCGAGCAGCGCGTACGCCTCGTGAATCTGTGTGACGCCATCTCGGGCCGTGGTGACCAGGTCTCGGCGTTTGGCGGCCTCATCCATCGCGGGATCGGTCGGGCCTGTGTACGCCCACCGCTTCGGCATCAGCCCTGACCCCCGTTGCCGTCCGGCCGGCCGACCCATCGACCACGCGCGTCGTAGAACTCGGGCCGTTCGACGCGGTGTGCGGCACGAGCCGCGCGGCGGATGTCTTCCTGTAGCGGCTTGGCCAGGTCGTGCATGCCTTGGATCTGATCGGCAGCGCCGAGTGCCCCTGTGCTGTTCAGAACCCGCGCCGCACGGGCCAACGCGTTCACGGCCTGAATCAGGTAGTCGGCGGCGATGGCTAGGTCATCAGCGCGTGTCATTGGGAACCACCTGCCCGGGGCAGGAGGGCTAGGCCGAGGGCGGCGGGCAAGAGCAGGCCGGTTCCGGTCAGGAATCCTGCGGTCCCGGCGCCGACCAGCCAGACCGTGTCGGTCAGTGCACCGACGATGAACGTGACCAGGCCGGCCATGGCCAACAGCCACGAGGTGCGAGAGACCAGGGTCAGGACCCGACGGGCTGGACCCGAGGGGGCGGGAACCGAAGCCCCCGCCACCCCCGATGCGTGACGCGGCAGGTTCATCAGGCAGCCGCCTTCACGCTGTCGCCGGAGCTGCTCGACTCGCCGGGGTTGTCATCGGTGCTCTCGTCGATGCCGTCACCGAACAGCGGCACCGACTGCCACCCATCCCGGGCACCCAGGCCTGTCGGCGTGGGGTGATCGGCCACCGGTTCATAGGCGGTCACCCGGACGGAGTACGGGATCATCCGTGGGTCGTCAGCGATCCAGCCCGACCAGTCACGCCGCAGGCACGTCGGCGCGCTCCCGCCCAGGACTTTGACCGACTGAGCTGCCGGGTCCAAGCCCACTCGCGCGGCGATCCGCTCCGCTCCTGCGAAGTCGTCGGCGTGTACGTCGAGCACGAGGACTTCCACGGGCCTCGACCCCTCGCCCGGGTAGAGCGCGCCCGAGTCGAGTCGGATACTCAGGGCTCCGACCGACCAGAGGCCGTCCAGGACCCGGAGTATCGCGAGAAGATGCCCCACTGGCGCCGTCATCAGGCAGCCGCCTTGGGTGCGGTCTTGGCGCCGGCCATCTCGGAGATGCCGGATGCCTCCCACGAGGTGGTGAGCCCGTTGTTGCGCTTGTCGACGCGGACCGAGGCAACCAGGTCCTCGAACTTGATCG
Organism: Promicromonospora sp. MS192; assembly: GCF_049532985.1. Classification (GTDB taxonomy): domain Bacteria; phylum Actinomycetota; class Actinomycetes; order Actinomycetales; family Cellulomonadaceae; genus Promicromonospora. The sequence goes on from NZ_CP186693.1 coordinate 5,216,131, forward strand.
GGGAGAACAGTGACGGGGCGGGCATCTCCCGCGCCGGGACCGTCACCTTGACCGACTCCGTGGAGACCCGGCCCCAGTTCACTGACTGGTACACGACCTCGACACCCCACAGCGGGGCGCCCGTGTTCTCGTCGCGGGCCTGGACATCGCCCGGACGACGCTTGCCGTCCACCTCGATCCACTCGTTGACCGGCTCCACCACGCCGGTCGCCATCATCTGCTGTCGGTTGCTGTCCACAGCGAACATCGCCATCTCTGCATCTCCTCAGTCACCTGCTGCTTGGCAACTGGCTTAAGCCAGCGACGCGACCATAGACTGGCTTGAGCCAGTTGCGCAAGAGGGTGGCTTGAACCAGTTCGCTAGTGTTGGCTTCATGCCTGATCAGCGACCCCACGGCGAGAACGCCGAAGCGCGCGAGATCGCTGCCGCGCTGCGGGAAGCGATCCACTCCGGCGAGTTGAACGCCGGCGACAAACTGCCCTCCGAGCGTGTTCTAGCTGCCACCTACCACGGCGCACGGAACACGGCCCGGGCTGCCGTCCAGGAGCTCATTCAAGAGGGCTTGGTCCGGTCCGAGCATGGCCGGGGGTACTTCGTCCGTGAGCGTCCGCGCTGGATGCGGTTCGGTCGGCTGCGGTACACGACCCCGATGCGCGCTGTCACCCGGCACGGCCCGTTCGGTGCAGAGGCCCGAGCGCAGGGCAAAACGCCGCGGGTCGACGTTCGCAGCGCCGAGCGTGTGCCCGCCGATCCCGACGTGGCGGAACGACTCGGCATTGAGCCAGGGACCGACGTCGTCAGGCGGGAGAACTGGTACTACGCGGATGATGTGCCGATGCAGATCGGCATCACGTTCATTCCCTGGTCCATCGCGGAAGGCACCGCCCTAGCGAGGGCCGAGAACCTCGGGAAGCGCGCTCTCTACGGGCACCTCGAAGACCTCGGATACACGATCGCGAGTATCCGCGAGGAGATCACTGCGCGGCCGGCCACTCGAGAAGAGGCCGAAGGGCTCGACTTGCCGCCGGGCGTGCCCATGATCGATCTGTGGCATACCGGCATGACCGCCGACAAGCAGCCGTTCGAGGTCACGAACTTCTGCATGCGCGCCGACTACTCGGCACTCGACTACGACATGCCTGTGGACTACTGATGGGCCTGACGATCCGCCCACGCCGCGACGACGACCTTCCTGCCCTCGCCGCCGTACTGGTCCGCGTTCATGACCTGGACGGGTACCCCGTCGAGGGAGTCGCGGACCCCGAAGGCTGGTTGCGCCACGACCACGAGCTACAAAGTTGGACTGCAATCGAAGACGGCGTTCCCATCGGCCAGGTCACACTCACGCGCGCCGCCGCCGGAGACGACGCCGCCCGAGCCTGGCAGGACCACGGTTGCGGCAGCATCGACCGTTTGGCCATCCCAGTGCGCCTCTTCGTGGACCCTGACCACCGGGGCAGCGGAGCGGGACGCCTCCTGATGGAGGCAGCCCTGGACTACGCGCGAACCCGAGGGCTTGCCATCGCGTTCGACGTCATGCTGAAAGACCAAGCGGCCATCAGGCTCTATGAGCGCCTCGGTGCCGTCCGAATCGCCGATGTCACCCACCGTTACGGGAACGGCTCCGCTGAACCTGCATCCGTCTACGCACTGCGCTCATAGGAATTCGTCTCGCTAGACCCCGGCACCGCCCTACTGCGGACGGGCGCTGACCACTAGCCTGGACAAACGGCATAACCCAGGGAGAAGCATGGCAAACACCAGCGACACCGACGAAGCCGCGCGAGCGGCCGAAGAGCTTGAACTGGTACCGCTGGTACCAGATCAGGGCGAAGACGAGAGCGACGGCGACAGTGGTTATAGCGCCGGCAAGTTCAGCGCGGCAGTGGCGGCCAAGGACTGGACTGTCGAAACGCTCGTTACTCAAATGAGGAAGGGGAGAATCGACCTTACGCCATCATTTCAGCGACGGAACGCTTGGCTTTCAAACCGAAAGAGCAAGCTGATTGAGTCAATCATGCTGGAATTTCCGATCCCGCAAATCGTCCTGGCCGAGAAGAGAAACAGGCCTGGATTCTATTTTGTGTTGGACGGCAAGCAGAGGCTCCTAACGCTTAGGCAATTTTTTGCCGACAAGGATGACCCGCGAGACGAAGGGTTTGATCCGCTGATACTCACTGGGCTTGAGGTGGTTTCCGATCTCAACAGAAATGACGCCAGCATGCTCGATGAGGGTGCTTTGGCGCGAATCGAAAATCACACGATCCGGACGGTTGTCCTCAGCAAGTGGAACTCCGAGCAGCTCCTGCTATCACTCTTTCTTCGGTTGAACACGGGCAGCGTGCCCCTTTCGCCCCAGGAACTTCGGCAAGCCCTGATTCCAGGCGAGTTCATGGCTTGGCTGGATGAGGAATCGGGCAATCAGCCTGACATGCAAATCCTCCTGGGCAACAAGCACCCGGACCGGCGGATGGCCGACGCTGAGCTTGCCTTGCGTTTCATCGCGTTCTCACTCTCTCCAATCCCGTATCGAGGGAATCTCAAGCAGTTCCTCGATGTGACTTCCAAAGAGCTAAATGACGACTGGGGCTATCAGCAGTCGAGGGCATTCAATGCCCTGCAAGAGATGGGTCAGGCCATCCGTGCAGGATTCGAGCTCTTTGGCCCCGAGCACTTCTGCCGCAAGTGGTCGGGCGCGAAATACGAACGAGCGCTCAACCGTGCCGTGTTTGACTTTCAGGTCTATTCACTGTCTCGTCCCGAGGTAAGGCAAGCCCTTGCGGGCAAGGGTGAACAGTTGGAGTCGGAATTCAAGCACGCTTGTGTGTCCAATGTGGAGTTCACGCGATCAATCACCGCGACCACCAAGACACGAGACGCGTTTGTTATTCGGCATCGGGTTTGGCGAGATATCGTGCAGCGCGTGGCTGGTGTTTCCTACCCACTTCCCAATCCGCTGGACCTGGAGTAGGGCGTGAATCTCAGCGCACAGCTCGATCACCTCGATCGATTGCTGCTCAGTGGTGTTCAGGTGCAGTTTCCGGACGAATTGCCGGACGAAGAAAAGGCCATGATTAACGCCTACGTCGTGCTGTCGCACGCGGTAATCGAGGAGTTTATCGAAGATCTATTCGAGGGCCATTTCAGGCGCCTATCCGGTTGGCTAGTAAGTCCGATGGTCCCAGCAGAGACTGTGCGACTAGCTCTCGCAATCGCGGACTGGCTGCCCGAGAAACAAATGCCGACTTACAAGAAAAGGACTCTTGAAGGGATGTTCAAGGCGGCCAAGTCGGCTCTGGTAATTCAGCTGCGCAATAATCACGGTATAAAAGATCACAATATCTCACAGATGGCATCGCTTGTCGGTGTGGACTGGAGATCCATGGACGCGGCGCTAAACGCTAAATTGGCAGATTTGACGACGCTGGGCAGCAAGCGTGGCGAGGCCGGCCACTTGTCCCCGTATACCGAACGAGCTAAAGCGATCACGCGCCAAACGTATCCTGACGACGTACGCGAGTGGGTCGAAAATGCCCGGAAGGCATGCGTCGCTATGGAAGAATACCTGGACAATCTTGTGCTGGGTCAACAGCCAATGAGCATTATCGGGGACTGGGACGGCAACTAACGCGCTGCGCCTCCGTGGCCGAGCGCCCAGGGCGGTTTCAAAGTTGATCATCCGCTCGGGTCGCGCGTCGTTGCGTGAGGCGGGTGGGGCGGGCGCTCCGGGTGTGAGGGCGGGCGCGGCCCTGTGACCTGCAAGGATGGAGGTTCCTACGCCGTCCGTCCGTGCTTGCCGAGGTGCCGCGCCCGTGTCTGTAGTCTCGCCTGTTCTTGCCCTGTTTGACCAGCCCACGGTGACGCAGATGGTGTTGCGGGGGCAGGTTGACGGACTGCTGGACGCGTTCGCGTCGGTCCCGGACCCGCGTGATGCGCGCGGTGTGCGGTTCCCGCTGGTGGTCGTGCTCGGGCTGGCGCAGCTGGCCGTGGCGTGCGGCGCGGTCGGGTTCGACGAGATCGCCGAGGTCGCCGCCGACCTCGATGCTGACCTGACGGGAGCGTTCGGGTTGGTGCGCTCGGCACCGTCGTCCGGAACGTTCCGGCGGGTCCTGAACGCGACAGACCCGGTCGCGCTGGACGAGGCGCTGTGCCGGTGGGCCGAACCTGCGGTGTCGCAGGTCCGGGAAGCTGAGCGGGTCGAGCGGGTGGTCAGCGCGGACGGCAAGACGATGCGGGCCGCGCGTCGCCGCCTCGAGTCGGGCCGTTTCGCCCAGGACCAGGTCGTGGAGATGCTGGACCAGGCCACTGGTGTCGTCCTGGCGTGTCAGGAGGTCGACGGCGGGGACGAGATCGGCGCGGTCGGGCAGGCCGTGACCCGGCTGATCGACCGGTGGGGGTCGCTGGCCGGGGTCGTGCTGATCGCGGACGCCAAGCACACCCAGCACAAGCTCGTCGAGCAGGTGGGCGACGCCGGCGGGTGGTGGGTACTGCCCGTGAAGGAGAACCAGCCGGGCATCTATGCTCGCGTCACGGGCCTGCCCTGGTCAGACCCTGAAGGCGGCCGCCGTCGAGCGTGGCAGGAGCCACGGCAGGCAGGAGACTCGCACGATCCGGGTGATCCAGGCACCCGAGCACGTCGATCTCGGGCTGGCCGGCGCGGCCCAGGTGATCAAGATCGGTCGGCACGTCCTGCGCAAGAAGAACCTGACCGCCGAGCCCGCGTGGACCCGCGAGACCGCCTACTTCCTGACGAGCTTGCCCGCACACCTGGCCGACCCGGCCGTACTCGCCCGGATCGTGCGGTCTCACTGGCGCATCGAGAACCAGCTGCACTGGGTCCGCGACACCGCCTACGACGAGGACCGGCACACCGCCCGGACCGGGAACGGGCCCGTCAACCTCGCCTGCCTGCGCAACACCGCGATCAGCCGCCACCGCTTCACGGGCGCCGACAACATCCGAAAACGGCTACGCGCCTGCGCCCGCCACGCTCATCGGGCCCTGCACACGCTCACCACCCAGCAAACCCAAGATCAACTTTGAAACCGCCCTGGCCGAGCGCCACACCCGCGCTCGGCACGACCAGTGGCTGCCTGCCTCCCCAGCGTTTGCGCTGATATGGCGTCACGCTGCCGAATTGACCTCTATGAGATCAAGGGCGCGGCTCCGCCGCGCCGGCCTGCACCTTCGGCGGGGCCCCGCGACAGGGACCCCCGCGACCTCCGGCGCCTGGCGGCGCCTCCGGCCGCACCCCCGTCGCACCCCACCTTCGGCGCCGGCCCCGGGTGGCGAAGGCTGTCCTGGATCGTCACGTTGCGTGGCGGGCTCCTAGAGTTCCGATGCCGTGACGGCGATCGGACAGGCGGGCTCAGCGATGCGCTCGTCGCGACTCGTGCGCTTGTAGGCGCCGCGGCTAGTTGTCCACCGTCTGCACGTCAAGTGTCTGCCAATCCGAATCGCCTGGCGGATCCGCGGGTTCAAGCCCGAACATGAGGATGTCAAGGCAGCGACGTGTCTCGGAAAAGAGCTGTGGGAGAGCCGTTCCTACTTCGTGTTGTCTCCCGTTATGCTCCAGCAGAACTCGCATGGTTGGCCGAAGTTCCATCTTCGTGAAGGGCTTGATCGGTGCTTCGGTATAAACCGTGCCGAGCAGGGCCCCATCTGCAAAGCGGACGCCATTCCGCAGTTCGATACGAGGATTCACGTCCACGTCCTCTTCGTACTGAATGGCGAAGCTGAGATCGACCTGCTCGAAGTCGGCGCTCACCGTGACGAAGTCGCGATGCTTGTCTTGCACATCGAGATCGTGAACCACTGAGAGCGTGGTGATCCCGCCCTCGGGCGCGTAGTTGAACGGTTGCACGACGGACAGACGGTGCTGGAACTCTGGATCGATATCGCTAATCCAGGCCTTGAGTGCTTCCTGCCACTGTCGTTCTTCGGTGGAGATCGGGAATGCGACCCGCTTGGGACGGTTCGGTCGCGTGTCGTTGTAGTGCGCCATTCCCCACGCCACCGCATCGAGGGCACTGCGGAGATTGTGCAGCGCGTCGCCGATCGTCAGCGCCCACTCTTGCGTCGGGATGCCGCGCGGGATCCGAGCGACAAGATCGATCGCTTCCCGATCCTCGCGCAAGATGCCCTCGACCATCGCGGGCGCGCTTGCTTGCCACTCGGCAAATCTCGCCTGCAGCGTCGCATAGTGTGTATTCGCTCGGCTCCACTTGAGATCTGGCCAGGTTGAGAAGTTGACGCCCCCCACAAGGCGGATCGGAGGTGCGTAGGGGCCCGGCGCGCTCTCTTTGGGTTCGTTGGTCGGCACGATGCAAGCATGTCACCGAAGGTATGTAGCACACTGAAATTCACGACCGCCGCACCGGAAATCAGCCGAAGTTCACCCCGCCACGGGGCGGGGAGCGTTTTACGCTCAGGTGTATGGCTAAGCACCTGCTGCTTGATTCAGCAACGTCAAACTGGCGTCTACATGTCTCCGAGAACCCGAGCGATGTCATCCAGAGGCTCCAAGAAGCCGAACCTGGAGTTCTCGTCACCGTCAAAGTCGTCCTACCGGACCAGCTCAATGCCCAGACCATCTGGGTGAACCCTTCACAGCTCGGGTGGTGGACAGTCATCGAGCTTCCTGACGCCGATTCGAGCGTGTCGCAACCCACGTGACTAGTCATGACGGGCTCATGACGAGACGGGCCACCAGGAGTGTGGTCGTGGCATATCGGGGTTCTTGCCGTAGGTCGCGGACGGTCACGGCGGGCGGCGCTCGTAGCCGGCCACGTCGAGCACCCGCCTAACAACCGCCCGCACGAGGCCGGCGTGCCAGACCATCCGACGTCGGACGCCATCACAGACCGAGGGGCAGCGGTCATCTCACCTGTGGAACGACGTCCGGCTCTCGGAGGATCTTCATCGACGAGGCACCGCATCAAGGCCGCTCTGCGTCACTGCGTGATGGCGCAAGCGCCAGCCTTGACCCGGCACCACGACGACGAAGAACGTGGCAGGGAGCCGAACGACGCCCCACCCCGAACGCGCCAGGATGTCTCCGTTTTCGCTCCGGTTTGCGGTCCGCATCGGTGCCAACGCATCCAAGCCGGTCGGAGTGCGATCACGGTATCTGCGCAGGTCAGCCAGGTTATGTCGTTCCACGTGCAACGCCGTACAAGTGCCCTCTCCAACCCCACCGCTACCGCACCCTGAAGGCCCCCAACCGCGTCACTCTGCGGATCTGGGGGCCTTCGTCATGCGCCGGCCGGGTCCCCAGTGCTTGACCCGCCGGCCTGTCCAGCGGCCCTCGTGACCCCGTCCACCAGCATCCGCACCAGCTCCTCCCCGTCGACCTGCCACTTCTCCGTGGCCAGGTGCCCGCTGAGCTCCAACCCCGCGATCCCGTGCGCGCTCGACATCAGCAGGGCGCCGTAGCGGAGCGCGTCGGGTTCGCCCACGACGTCGGCCACGATGGTGAGGAACTCGTCCTCCAGGCGGCGCGCCGCCGCCGATGACTCGGCGTCGTCAGCGGGGGTGCTGAACATCAGGGCGTAGCGGTGGGGGCGTCGCCGTCCGACCTCGATGAGGGCCAGCAGCGCACGCTCGAGGCGTTCGGGCGGTGTGCTTCCCTCGTCGTCCCGCAGCTCTCGCACCTGGTCCGCGAGTGCGCCCCAGGCGTCGATCGCGAGCTGGGTGAGCAGGTGCTCCTTGTTCGCGAAGTGCCCGTAGGGCGCGCCGCGCGAGACGCCGGCGCGGGCGCCCACGGCGCGCAGGGTCACGGCGTCCGGGCCGCCGCCGTCGAGCAGCTCGGCCGCGGCGCGGACCAGTGCTCGCCGGGTCGCGGCGGCGGTCTCGGTTCGGGTCACCACGCGATCCATCCTACTTGACAGTGTCATATGAATGGGCGCACCGTAGTTGGCATGACGTTGTCATATGAAACTGACAAGGCCCTGCTCCGTCTCCTGGACCGCACCGAGATCAGCGACGTCCAGCTCCGGTACGCCACCGGCACCGACTCCCGCGACTGGGCGCTCTTCCGGAGCTGCTTCGCCGACGAGGTGGACGTCGACTTCAGCGCAGGGTTCGGGCAGCCCGCGGTGCGCCTCGCAGCCGACGACTGGGTCGCGATGACCGCACCGCGGATGGAGTCCTTCACCGCGACGCAGCACATGATCACGAACCACGTCGTCACCTTCGACGACGACGACCACGCCACCTGCGTCGCCTACGTCCGGGCCAGCCACCACCTGCCGAACAGCACCGGCGACAGCGACCAGACCGTGTACGGCTACTACACCAACCGGTTCGAGCGGACGCCGGACGGGTGGCGCATCGCCGGTCTCAAGCTGACGGCACTGTGGATGACAGGCAACTTCGGCATCTTCCAGACGGCGCTCGCGGGGTAGACCCCACCGGGACGTCAGTCGTGCCGACGCATGACCTGGCGGGCGAGCAGCTGAAAGGATCACCCGAGTCGGTCGGCCAGGTCCGCCGCGCGGCGCCGCACCCGGGCGACACCCGTCGCGTCGTTGTATGCGGCGAAGGCAGGCCATTCGAAGACGTAGACAGCCAGCTCCTCGAGAAGGACCGCCCGCTTGAGACAGTCCGGATCCACGGGCTGCGGGCGGTGAGCGAGGTACGTCTCGACCAGGGCCGGTGACACCTCAGCACCCGTGGGCGTGGCCCGCACGCTCAGGAAGGCCAGGTCCGCCGACGCCCTGCCCAGCCCCGTCGACTGCCAGTCGCAGAAGACGGGCCCCCGTTCACCGTGCACGATGTTGGCCGCGTGACAATCCCCGTGGACGAACGCCGTCGGCTGCGAGGTGAGCTGATCGATGGTCTCGGTGCGCTGTTCCAGCAGCGACTCGAGTCTCGGCAGGACGGGAGCCCAGAAGGCCCGGATCCGGTCGAGGTCCGGGGTCTCGACCGCCGTCAGGAGGGTGTCCGGGCGTGCCCACTCACCGTCGGGGACCGGTGTGGCGTGGATCCGGGCGAGAGCACGGCCGAGCAGTGCCCAGTCGCCGTCGGTCCAGGCGGTCGGCGCGCGCTCGGTCCCGGCGTCGGCGAGAAGGAGCGCGAGGCCGTCAGGTGCCGACACGGTGCCGAGCAGTGCGGGAGTTGCTACGGGCAGGCTCGGTGCGACCTGTCGGTAGAACCGCAGCTCACGCTCCGCGCCGGCCATCACCGCCCGGCCAAGCGTGGCGGGAGTGACCTTGAGGTATGCGGGGCGGCCGGTGGACGTCCGCACGTGGTACACCCCGGCACCGGACCGTGCCTCCGTGGGTGACGCGGTGCTCGTCCTGGCCACCTCGAGCGTCGCCAGCGCGTGTGCCAGCAGGTCAGCGGACAATCGGTCCTCCTGCGCCGTCACCAGATCAGTGCCCCGCCACCTGGACGAGGAACCCGTCGGCCGCCCGTCGCGACCGCAGCCGGTGGAACGTCAGGTGGGCGTTCGCGGGATCGGTCATCGCCGCCCCGTACCGCTCAGGATGCCGCCTGAGCTGCGTCCACGACCACCGCACGATCGAGTCGCTCGCCCAGGGACGCACCACGTCGTGCCAGGGCTGGCGGTTGCCGGTCCCCGGCCACAGCTCGGTCTGCTCCGCCGCGAGCCGGAACGATCGCCGGTAGACCTGCGCGAGCACGACCGGAGCCGGGGGATCGATCCAGACCACCGTGTCGGCTCGGGCCCAGACCGCCTGCTGGAGCACGGAGTAGTTGCCGTCGACCACCCAGGCTTCCCCGGCCACGGCGCGCTCGGCGTCCCGCACGAAGTCCTCCTGGGGCCGAGGGGTCCAGCCCGGTCCCCAGTAGAGCGCGTCGAGCTCCACGTGCCGGACGTCGAGGCGTTCCGCGAGGCGCCGCGCGAACGTGGACTTGCCCGACCCGGACGCTCCGACCACCGACACCCTGCGCACCGCGCGAACGTAGCCGACGGCCTATCGGAAGAGCCAGCGCAATGCGTCCGGCAGCAGCACCCCGGTGTGGTTGGGGTTGTGGCCGCCGTCGCCCAGCACCAGGCGGAAGTCGTAGCCCGCCTCGGCGAGTGCCGCAGCGAACCGGAGGTTCTCCGCGAGCCAGTTGTGGTCGGGCTGGTCCCAGCGCAGGTCCCGGTGCCCGGCCTGCGAGAAGATGCGCAACGGCCGCGGCGGGGTCGTGCGCAGAAGGTCGGGATACGGGTTTCCGCCAGGGATCTGGGCAAAGCTGGACAGGAAGCACGCGACCCGCCGGAACCGGTCCGGGTGGTGCCAGGCCGCGGTGACGGCGCAGTTGCCGCCGCTGCTGCCGCCGACGATGCCCCAGCGGTCCGGATCGTCGGAGACGGCAAAGCGCCGGCGGACCTCCGGGACGATCTCGTCGGCGAGGAAGGTGCCGTACCGGGCGTCGAACGCGTCGTACTCGGCGTTGCGGTTCCGCTCCCCGGCGTCGAGCACGCCGGGGTCGACGAACACCCCGATCGTCACCGGGATGTCGCCGCGGTGGACGAGGCTGTCGAGCACGATCCCGCCGCGCACGTCGCCGTCGGGGTCGAGGTACCACCAGCCGTCCTGGAAGACGAGGACGGCTGCCGGCTCGGCCGGGTCGTAGGCGGCCGGAACGTGGATCCAGACCTTCCGGGACGTTCCCGGATAGGTGGTGCTACGCCAGTCCAGCTCCGTCGTGGTGCCGCGGGGGACGTCCGGCCGCGGGGACGAGTCTGGTCCGTACGCGTAGCGGACGCCGTCGTCCTGGTCCGGCGGGAGCGGGACATGCGGCACGAGCGTGGTCACGCCGCAAGGCTAGGCGCCCCCGCCGCCCCCGCCGCAGCGAATTTCGCCCGAGCCGCCCGACGCCCCGTCTCCACCCTGATTCCGCCCGGAGAAATCTCGGTTGACCTGCATCGTTGTCTTGCGCTGGCCCCCACGCATGGGCTGGACTGGTGTCGCGCCCACCGGCGCTCGCTCCTGTGTCACCGATCGAGCCAGTGCACCCCTGACGGCAGCTCAGAAGGAGAAGAACGATGTCCGAAAACGCGGCGACGCGCGCGGAGAGGTTCGCGTCCGGCATGGCGGCCCTCGATGCCATCCACGACGACGCCGGCCACGGAGTGATCGACTCGCTGGCCGACATCGCCCCCGAGCTCGGGCACCAGATCGTCGCGTGGGGGTACGGCGACATCATCTCCAGGCCTGGGCTGGAGCCGCAGCAGCGGCAGCTCGTGACCCTCGGCATCCTCACCGCGATGGGTGGCAGCGAGGCACAGCTCGAGGTGCACATCGACGCGTCGCTCAACGTCGGCCTGACGCCGGAGCAGATCATCGAGGTCTTTCTGCACAGCTCCGTCTACTGCGGGTTCCCGCGCGCCCTGAACGCCGTCGCCGCCGCGCGGAAGGTGTTCGCCGAGCGCGGTCTCATGCCGCTGTCCTGACGGCGCGGCCGGCGGCGCCCGCACGGGCGTCGCCGAGCCACGTCAGGGCCGGGGGAGCGCTGCCGCGTCACGGTGCTCGACCAGGCCGGAACCCTCCCGCCGGATGCGCTCCACGCCCCAGGCGCCGAGCGGTCCCAGCGCGGCGTTGAGGGCGCGGCCGTGCTCGGTGAGCGTGTACTCGACGCGCGGCGGCACCTCGGCGTGCACCTGCCGGTGCACGAGCCCGTCGGCCTCCATCTCCCGCAGGTGCTGGGTCAGCATCTTCTCGCTCACGCCCGGCAGCCCACGGCGCAGCTCGGCGAACCGGCGCACGCCGTGCTCGTCGAGCTCCCAGAGGATCAGGCCCTTCCACTTGCCGCTCACGACGTCGAGGGCGGCATCGATGCCGCAGATGTAGGGCCCCGTGCGGGGTGACTTCGTCATCGGGCTTCCTGACCGGGCTTACCAAAAGGTAAGTACCCCAGCAAATAGTGGGTACTTCCATGATGGTACGTCGCCCGCGGAGCATGGTCGGGTCACCTTCTACCGAGGAGAACCCTGCGATGACCACACCCGACGCCACCGGCGTCACGGTGCTCGGCCTGGGCGCCATGGGCAGCGCGCTGGCCGCCACCCTGCTCGACGCCGGCCATGCCACCACCGTCTGGAACCGCACCCCGGCCCGCGCCACCGACCTGGCCGCACGGGGAGCCGCGGCGCCGTCCGACGTCGCCGACGCCGTGACGGCCCACCCGCTCGTGATCGCCTGCCTGCTCGACCACGCCTCCGTGCACGAGACCCTCGACCCCGTCATCGGCACCATGCGTGGCACGGCGCTCGTGAACCTCACGACCACCACGCCAAACGAGGCCCGCGAGCTCGCCGCCTGGGCCGAGCGGAACGGCGTCGCCTACCTGGACGGCGCGATCATGGCCACCCCGCCCATGATCGGCACCGCCGAGGCGTCGATCCTGTACAGCGGCTCCGCGGACGTGTTCGCCACCGCACGCCCCGTGCTCGACCGCTGGGCCACCAGCACCTACGACGGCGCCGACAGCGGCCTCGCCTCGCTGTACGACCTGGCCATGCTCTCCGGCATGTACACGATGTTCGCGGGCTTCCTGCACGGCGCCGCGATGGTCGGCTCGGTCGGTGTGACCGCCACCGAGTTCGCCGCCCGCGCCACCCCGTTCCTCAGCGCCATGACGGCCGGGTTCGTGCACGACGCCGCGGTGGTCGACGGCGGCGACTACACCGTGCCCGGCCAGCAGAGCCTGGACTTCTCCGACCTGAGCCACATCGTGCGCGCCAGCCGGGAGCAGGGGGTCGACCCCGCACCCGTCGCGGCCGTGCAGGAGCTGATCGCCCGGCAGATCACTGCCGGGCACGGCGCCGAGGCCTTCGCCCGCATCTACGAGAGCCTGCGGGCAGACCGGTCCACCACCCCCGAACCCGCGGAGGCCGCCCGATGAGCACCACCGTTACAGTCCTCGGCCTGGGCCCCATGGGCCAGGCCATGGCCCGGACACTGCTCGCCCAGGGTCACGCCGTCACCGTCTGGAACCGGACGCCGAGCCGCGCCGCCGACCTCGTCGCGGCGGGCGCCCGGCTCGCCGGCACGCCCGAGGACGCCGTCGCCGCGAGCGGGCTCGTGATCCTCAGCCTCACCGACTACCCGGCGATGTACGACGTGCTCGGGCCGGCGACCACGGCCCTCGCGGGCCGCACCGTCGTGAACCTCAGCTCGGACTCGCCCGAGCGGACCCGCGAGGGCGCCGCCTGGGTGACCGGGCACGGAGCCCGCTTCCTGACGGGCGGCGTGATGGTCCCCGCGCCGATGGTGGGCACCGACGCCGCCTACGTGTACTACAGCGGCCCGGCCGGGCTTCTGAAGGCGCACCGGGACGTGCTCGGCACGCTCGGCGCACCCCGCTACCTCGGCGAGGACCCGGGGCTGGCGCAGCTCATGTACCAGGCCAACCTCGACGTGTTCCTCACGGCGCTCGCGGCCCTCATGCACGCCACCGCCCTGCTGGAGTCCGCGGGCGTGCGGCCGACCGCCGCCCTGCCGGAGCTCCTCCAGACCCTGGCCGGCACCGGGGCGATCCTGGAGGCCGGCGAGAACCCCGGCGCGCAGCTCGAGGCGGGGGAGCACCCCGGCCACCTGAGCACGGTCACGATGATGGGCGCGACGGCCGACCACATCGTCGCCACCAGCGAGGCCGCGGGCGTGGACCGCGCCCTGCCGGAGGCCGTGCGGGCCTACTACACCTGGGCGCGCGAGCACGGCCACGGCGGCGACAACTGGACCCGGATCATCGACGCGATGCGCCCGCGGGTCGAGACACGGGGCTGAGGCTCAGCCGCGGCCGATCCGCCGGCGCGGGTCCAGGCCGGAGTCGGCGAGGCTCGTCACCATGCTGCCGTGCGTGAGCGCCCGTTCCGCCCGCAGGTCGTGCGCCACGGCGCGCAGCAGGCCGGGCAGGAAGTCCCGCCCGCGCCGGACGCACCACGGCAGCCCGGCCCGCACGAGCCACGTCACGCGCTGCCGGAGGTCGGGCGGGGCCGGTGCCGCGGGCAGCCGGGCGGCGACCTGCCGGGCCGCGTCGGCACCGTCGGGGACCACCGCGTAGGCCGGGTCGAGGGTCGCCAGAGCGGCCGCCACTGCCAGCGCCAGACGGCGGTGCCCGGCCGGCGACGGGTGCACGCGGTCGATGTGCCAGGCCTTCGCCCCGGCGGGCGCGATGGCGTGCGCGGCGTCGACCACGACCACGCGTCCCGGCGCCTGGTCGGTGCCGCTCGCCGAGGCCACCTCGTCGACCGCGGCGTCGACGGCGGCGACCCGGCGCCGCATCACGCGCCGTACGGGGCGCGGGGCGAGCTCGAAGAGGCCGATCACGGGCAGCCGCACCAGGACGACGTCGGCGCCGGCCCCGCGCAGCTCCTGGACGCTCCGGCGCAGGTCCATGAGGGTCAGCCGGGCGTCGAAGTCGCTGCGGAGCACGTCGTTGCCGCCCACGAGCACGGTCGCGAGCCGTGGCCGCAGGGCGAGCGCCGCGGCGAGCTGTGCCACCGCGACGTCCCGGGAGCGGGCGCCGTTGGTGGCGAGGTTGGTGAACTCCGTCATGCCGAGCACCGTGGCCAGGTGCGCGGCCCAGCCGGGGCCGTGCACGGCGTCCGGACCCACGGAGTCACCCACGCCCACGGTGATCGAGTCACCGAGGGCTACCAGGCGGCCGCGTCCCGACGCCGACGTCATCTCACCGGCGTCCCGCGCTGCCCACGTGGATCGGGCCGGACGGGTCGGTGACGTCGGACCGTCCCGGGTCGGGCCGGAGCTCGAAGGCCCGGCGGGAGTGCAGCTCCAGCATCGCGTCGCCGGTGGCGCTCCAGGGGAACAGCTCGGCGCGGGCGCGGGCGGCCTTGCGCCGCTGCTCCACGTCGCGGTCCAGCACCTCGTGCAGGGCGACGGCGAGAGCCGCCGCCTCCGGCGCGGCCGCGGCACCGGCGGTGCCGACCACCTCGGGCAGGGCGCTCGTCGAGCTGCAGACCACGGGCGTCCCGGACGCCAGCGCCTCCAGCGCCGCCAGCCCGAACGTCTCGATCGGACCGGGCGCGATGACGACGTCGGCGCAGGTGAGCAGCGTGGCGAGCCGGTCCCGGTCGGGGACGAACGAGAGGAACCGGTGGGGCAGCCCGGCGGCCTCGGCCCGGCGTCGCATCGCCGGCAGCAACGGTCCCGAGCCGGCGACGACGAGCCGCACGGGGCGGCCGTCGCGCACGAGCTGTGCGGCGGCGTCGATCGCGAGGTCGGGGCGCTTCTCGGTGGACTGCCGGCTCGCGAGCACGATGAGCGCGGTGCTGGCCGGCACGTACTCGGCACGGGCCTCGGCGGACCAGCGGTCGGGCCGGAACCGCTCCAGGTCCACGCCGAGCGGCACGCGGTACAGCGGCGGCAGCGTGGTGCCACGGGACCGGGCGGCCAGCCGCTCCACCTCGCCGGCGGCGAACTGGGTGGTGGCGACCAGCCGGTCGAACCGGGTGAGGGTGGCGCGGTTGTAGAGGTCGGCGAGGGCCGGCGTGACGGCCGCGCCCAGCGCCGCGGCCTGACCGCCCGCGGCGGCGCCGGGGATCCAGGACCGCAGCACGCCGTCGACCCGCTCGTGCAGCATCATGAGGGACGGCACCCCGGCCTCGCGGGCCCAGTCGCCCAGCCCGGCGAGCGTGGTGCGGTCGCTGACCTCGAGCCGGTCGGGTGCGATCGTCTCCAGCAGCCCGCGCATCTTGCCGGGCTGCACCACGGCGCGGTAGCCCCCGGAGAACGGCACACGCGGTGCCGCGAGGCTGACGACCCGTACGCCGTCCACGAGCGACACCCCGTCCCGCCGGCCGGGCACCACGAGCACGGGTTCGTGCCCCCGGGCGAGGTACTGCCCGGCCATGGCGTGCATGGCGGTCCGGATGCCCCCCGACCGGGGGCTGTAGAAGTTCGCTACGTGGACGATCCGCACGTCATACCTCCGCTGAGCCTGCTCTCGCGTGCACCCGGACCGCGTCCTCGTAGTGCCCCATGAGCTCGGAGCAGATGTCGTGCCAGGTACGACTCTCGGCACGTTCTCGTGCCGAGGTGCCGAAGGCCCGCCGCTTGCGCTCGTCCCCCACCAGGTCGACGACGCGTGCGCGGAGTGCCTCGTGGTCACCTGGAGGGTACAGCCAGCCGTCGTGGGAGTGCCGGACGATGTCCAGCGGCCCGCCCGCCGCGGGTGCCACGACCGGCACGCCGCTGGCGTGCGCCTCCTGGAGCGTCTGACCGAACGTCTCCAGCTCGCCCGGGTGCACGAACACGTCGAGGCTGGCCATCGCCCGGGACAGCTCGGCGCCCCGGAGCAGCCCGGTGAAGCGGGCCTGGGGGAGCACGTGCTCCAGGTGCTCGCGCTCGGGGCCGTCGCCGACGATCACGAGGCGCACGCCCGGCAGGTCCTGCACCACGCGCAGTGCCTCGACCTGCTTCTCGGCGGCCAGCCGGCCCACGTACCCGACGAGGATCTCGCGGCCGCCCCCGATCGTGCGGCGCCACGCCTCGTCCCGGAACTGCGGGTGGAACGCCTGCGTGTCCACGCCGCGGCCCCACAGGCGCAGGTTGGGCACGCCGTGGTTCTCGAGCTGCCGCATGGTCGCGGTGGACGGGGCGAGCGTCATCGTCGCGCGCTCGTGGATGTCCTTGACCCGCTTCCAGAGCAGGGGCTCGAAGCCGCCCAGCCCGTAGCGCGCCGCGTACCCCGGGACCTCCGTCTGGTAGACGGCGACGCTCGGCAGGCGGAGGCGCTCGGCGGCGAGGATGCCGCGCCAGCCGAGGATGAACGGGGAGGCCAGGTGGATGACGTCGGGCGCGAACGTCGCCAGCGTGCGCTCGGTGCGCCACTTCTTGCCGACGACGAGGCGCACGTCGGGGTACCCGGGGAAGCCGATCGAGCCGAGCTCGACCACGGGGGCACCACTGACGAAGGGCGGGACGTGCCCGATGGAGGCATCGGCGTCCGGAGCGAGGACCATGGCCTGGTCCCCCCGCTCCTGCAGATGCTCGAGTACCCGCAGGACGGAGTTGGTGACTCCGTTGACCTGCGGCAGAAAACTCTCCGCAACGATGGCTACGCGCACGTTACGAACCTGCCGGTCGTCGATGTCCGGGCAGAGGCTTCCATGCGGCGATCCGGGGAACGGGTGGCGTCGAGACGGTAACCGCGGGACAGGATGTCACGTTCCTGACCGTAGCGGAGCCACGAGCCACCTGGCATGGGGAACACCCCTGAACCGACCCTCAGTGCTGCCGTGGGACGGTCCTGCGCGTCCGCGCGAGCTGCACCAGCCGGACGACGGCCCCGATCAGCAGCGCCACGAGCAGCGCGTTGCGCAGCGCCCCCACGGTCGTGGCCAGCGGCCAGCCGCCGAGGAACTCGCCGTAGCGGATCGGGTAGATCTCCATGGTCAGCCGCGCCACGATCAGGGTGCCGAGGGCGGGCAGGAACCAGGTACGCCGGGTGCCCTGGCTGCGACTGCCCAGCGCGATGGCGGCCGCCAGCGGCGGCCCGATCCAGGCGATGAACTGGGGCGAGCCCACCTTGTTGAAGACGATGAGCGCGAGCAGCTCCGCGGCGGCACCGAGCAGCAGGATGTCGCCCACCCGGTCCTGGCGCCGCCGGGCGGTCCACCAGACGAGCGCCGCCAAGAGGATCGCGGCCACCGGGAGCGCGACGTCCAGCGCCTGGGCCACGGCGTCCGGCCCTGCCCCGAGCACCTCGTAGGTGTAGATGACGTCGTCGTACTCGACCTGGATCGAGGAGTCCCACAGCCGCGCCACCGTGAACGGCGTGGCGGCGACCGACTCCACCTGGAGCTGCCGGTCGCCCTGCTCGCCGAACACGTCGAGCACGTTGTCCTGCCCGCCACCCGCCACCGCGACGCCCACGACGACGGCGGTCACCGCAGCTCCCGGAAGCACGACGTTCCGCAGCAGGTCCTTGAGGTTCGACGTGGTCGCGGCGAGCGCGAGGGCCACCGCACCCGGGGCGATCTTGATCCAGGCACCCACCGTGGCCAGCGTCATGGCGAGGGCGGGGCGCCGGACCGCGACGAGCAGCGCCACCAGGATGATCGGGGCCAGCAGGCCGTCGAGCCGGCCGATCCAGATCGGGCCGAGGGCGGCGAGGAACGCGAGCCAGAACCAGACGGCGGCCGGCCCGTGCGGCCGCGCCCGGCCGAGCACGGCCACGGCGACGGCGTTGGCAGCCGTCACCAGGCCCATCCACACCCAGTAGTAGCCGTCCGTCGAGCTGGTCAGCAGAGCCGGGACGGCCATCGGCCCCAGCGCGCCGAGCGGGTACACCCAGTCGTAGCTGAAGACGGGCCACCACCCGTCGCTCATCCCGGTGCGGACCCACCACTCGTACAGGTTCACGTCGCCGAGGATCTGCCCCCCGAAGACCCAGGCCTGCAGGATGATCCAGCCGTGCACCAGCACGAACCCGGCCCACAGGGCCGGCCACGAGGTGACGATCCGGCTGGCGGACCGCAGGAGGTCCCTGCCCCCGGTCCGGGGGCTGGTCGAGATGTCTGACGGGCTCGGCACGGGCCACATCCTTGCACTGATCGACGGCGGCATCGGCGGACGAAGGGTATCGCCTCCGGCCCGATGGTCCGGCGGTCACGGGACGAGGTAGGCGACATCGCCGTTCGAGCTGCGCATCTCGACGGTCCGGTCGGCGTCCGGGTCGGTGGGTCCCTCGACGACCTGATCGCCGTTCGACGTCTGGACGGTCAGGGCCACGGGTTCGCCGTCACCGACGACGGTGATGCGCCCGTTGCTGGTCTCCCCGTAGACGTTCCCCTCCACCGCGGAGATCTCCACGGAGCCGTTGCTGGTCCGGGCCCACGCGTCGCCGGCCACGGTGCCGACCGTGATCCGGCCGTTGCTGCTCTCGCTGGTGACCGAGCCGTCCACCTCGTCCACGGAGACCTCGCCGTTGGAGGAGGAGGCCTCCACGTCGGAGCCGGTGTTCCGCACGGTGACGTCCCCGTTGCTGGACCGCGCCACCACCGCGCCGCCGATGTCGGCCACCTCGATCCGGCCGTTGCTCGACCGCACGGAGAGCTCGCCGGCCAGCCCGCTGGCCACGACGTCGCCGTTCTCGGTGACCACCACCACCTCCGTGGCGGCGGGCAGGGTCACCTCCAGGGAGCCCGAGCAGCGGGGGAGGAAGGCAGTCCAGTCGCAGCGGTGGGTGATCTCCAGCCGGTCCGCCGACTCGTCCGCGGCGTACCGGGGATCGCGGAGGCCGCTGCGGGCGACGGCGTCGACCTCGACGTCGCCCTCGGCGGCCGTGACGGTCACGTCGCCGTCGGCCACCAGCTCCACGGTCCCCACGGCGTCGTAGGTCCGGTGGGTGGTGGCCGTCTCGGACATCATGAGGTCCACCAGGAACAGCGCGCCGACGCCGATGGCGGCGAGGCCGAGCACACCGCCGAGCGTCGTCAGGACACGGGCGGTGGCACCGCGCTGCGGCGGTGCGGGGGCGTACGCGGCGTCCTGGGTGGAGCCGCCGGGAACGGGCTGGGTCATGAGCGGGATCCGTTCTGGTCGAGCCAGCGCAGCACGGCGAGCACCCGGCGGTGGTCGTCGGCGGCCGGCGGGAGGCCGAGCTTGGTCAGGATGTTGGTCACGTGCTTCTCCACGGCGGCCAGCCCCACCACGAGGCGGTCCGCGATCGCGGCGTTGGAGCGGCCCTCGGCCATCAGCGCGAGCACCTCGCGCTCGCGCCGGGTCAGCACGTCGAGGTCGGAGCCGGGATGGCGGGCGATGATCTGCGTGACCACCTCGGGGTCCACGACCGTGCCGCCCCCGGACACCCGGGTGACCGCGTCGAGGAACTCGTCGACGTCGGCGATGCGGTCCTTGAGCACGTAGCCCAGGCCGCGCGCCCCGCGGGCGAACAGCTCGCTCGCGTAGCTCTGCTCCACGTACTGCGAGAGCACGAGGACGGGCAGGTCGGGGTGCAGGCTGCGCAGGTGCACGGCCGCGCGCAGCCCCTCGTCCGTGTGGGACGGCGGCATCCGCACGTCGGTGACCAGCAGGTCGGGCAGCTCGGCGTCCGGCAGGGACAGGGCCCTGACGAGGGTGCCGGCGTCCGCGTACCCGGTCACGGTGTGGCCCTCGGCCACGAGCAGCCGGGTCAGGCCGTCCAGGAGGAGGACGGAGTCCTCCGCGATCACGATGCGCACGGGACCTCCACGGTCAGGCGGGTGCCCTTGCCGGGCGGGCTGTCGAGCTCGAACGTGCCGTCCAGGGCGGCGACCCGGCCGCGCAGGCCGGTCAGCCCGCCGTCGGCGGACAGCTCGGCGCCGCCGCGGCCGTCGTCGGACACCGCGACGCGCAGGCGTGCGGGGCCGCCGTCGCGGACCACGCTCGCGTGCACCAGCACGAGGTCCGCGGCGGCGTGCTTGGCCACGTTGGTCAGGGCCTCGGCGACCACGAAGTACGCCGCGGCCTGTGCTGCCGGGCTCGCCGGGGTGAGGTCGCCCGCGACCTCGACCCGGACCGGGACCGGGCTGCGGCCCGCGAGCGCGGACAGTGCGGCGTCCAGCCCGCGGTCGGACAGGACGGCGGGGTGGATGCCGCGCACCAGGTCGCGCAGCTCGGCGAGCGTCTCCTTGATCTCGCGGTGCGCGAGCTCCAGGGCGGCGACGGCGTGCCCGGGGTCCTTGTCGGCGAGCCGGCGGGCCACGCCCAGCTCGACGCCGAGCGCGACGAGGCGCTGCTGGGCGCCGTCGTGCAGGTCGCGCTCGATGCGGCGGCGCTCGGTGTCGGCGGCGGAGACGGCGGCCGTGCGCGACTCGGTGAGGGCCACGGCCCGTTCCTGTGCCGTGTGCGCGGCGGCCTCGGCCACGCGGGTCTCCCGCTCGGCGGCGACGAGGCGGGCGCGGGCCACCTCGGCCGCGGAGGGGCCGAGCAGCACCGTGGCCAGGCGTACCACGAGGTAGGACCCGTACTGGGCGAGGGTGGCCGCCGTCCACACGAGCACGACGGCGGCCGCCACCGCACCGCCGACGACGGCGGGCCACGGCAGCCCGGACCACTGTGCCAGGCCGCTGCCCCGGCCTGCTGCCGCGAACACCACGGCCGCGACCGCCCCCGCCGCCAGGGCGGTGGCGGTCGCGAAGAACAAGGAGGTCGTGAGCAGCCCCAGGAAGGCGTACAGCGTGGCGGCCCAGGCGCGGTCGTCGCGCACCGGGGCCCACAGCCGGGACCAGGACGAGCGGCTCGTCGGGAGCGGCCCCGGCTGCGGGGCGGCGAGCCGTACGCCGGTCTGGCGGGCGACGCGGGCGCGCTCGGCCGTGCCGAACCGCCGCGCGAGCAGGAGCCCGAGGGCGAGGAGCGGCACTCCGACGCCCAGGGCGGGGACCAGCCCCGACGAGACCAGGACGAGGATCCACAGGGTGAGGCCCGCGGTCAGGTGCCAGACCCACCCCACGGCCAGCGCGGCGACGGCGCGCCGGGTCGCGGGGTGGTACGGGGCCTGGAAGAACGCCGCCCCGGAGGTGAGTGCGGGGGCGACGTGGTCCGCGAGGGTGCGGGGTGGGCCGTCATCGCTGGTCATGGGCACGACACTAGGCGGACGCGCAGGCTGCGCGACATGCCGTCACCCCACGGCCCGGGTCTCGGGTTTCCCCTACCCTGCCTCCGCGCGGAGGGCTCAGGCGAAGGCGCTGGTACCCGTGATCTCGCGGCCGATGATGAGTGCCTGCATGCTCTCGGTGCCCTCGTAGGTGTGCAGGGCCTCGATGTCGGCAAAGTGCCGCGCCACCCGGTTCTCCAGCAGGATGCCGTTGCCGCCGAGCAGGTCGCGGGCGATCGCCGCGATCTCGCGCGCGCCGCGCGTGCACGTGTACTTGGCGAGCGACGCCTGCGGGCCGGTGAGCTGCTCGGCCTCGTCGAGCCGCGTCATCTGCTTCACCAGGAGCTGCATCTGCGTGAGGATCGACAGCATCTTGGTCAGCCGCTCCTGCACCATCTGGCTCGCCGCGAGCGGGCGGCCGAACTGCGCGCGCTGCTGCGAGTAGGCCACGGCGGCCTCGTAGCAGGCGATGGCCTGCCCGACGGCGCCCCAGGCCACGCCGAGGCGGGTCGCGAACAGCACACGGCCGGTGTCCTTGAAGGAGCGCGCCTTCGGCAGCAGGTTCTCGGCCGGGACGAACACGTCGTTCAGCACGATGTGCGCCTGGTGGATCGCGCGCAGCGAGACCTTGCCCTGGATGGTCGTCGCCTCGTAGCCCGGGGTGTCCTGGGGAACGATGTAGCCGTGCACCTGGCCGTCCTCGCCACGGGCCCAGACCACCGAGATGTCGCCGATCGAGCCGAAGCCGATCCACTTCTTCTCGCCGTTGATCACGTAGCCCTCGACGCCGTCGCGCGTCTCCCTGACGGCGGAGGTCTCCAGGCCCACGGAGTCCGAGCCGTGCGTGGGCTCGGTCAGCGCGAACGCGCCCAGGATCTCGCCGCGGGCCATGGGCCCGGCGTACTTCTCGACCTGCTCGTCGGAGCCGAGCATCACGATCGAGCGCAGCGCCAGGCCGCCCTGCACGCCGCAGATCGTGGTCACGGAGCCGTCACCGCGGGACATCTCCATCGCGGCCAGGCCCTCGGCCATCTTCGAGACCTTCGGGAAGCCGGGCACGTCCACGCCGTCGCGCAGGAAGTCCAGCTCGGCCATGCGCTTGACCAGGTCCATGGGGACCTCGTACCGCTCCCAGTAGCCGTCGATGACGGGCAGGACCTCGTCCTGCACGAACCGGCGGACCGCGAGCTGCCAGGCCCGCTCCTCCTCCGTGACGTCGGCGAAGGCGCCGGCGAAGTCGATGTCGAGCGGTTGCGAGACGTCGTAGGCGGGCGCCGTCACCCCGGGAGTCTGAGTCATGCCTCCATGGTGCTCCGGTACCGGATCTCAGGTCAAGCGATACGGCGTCTCATTGAGGGTTGGGGGTGCCGGGCTGTCCGGACCGCGCCGGAGGGTCAGCCCGCGTGCCGGCAGACCCGTCCGTGCGCCCACGGCTGCGGGCTCGTACGGACCCGCTCGCCCGACGCCGCGGCCCGCCGTACGGCGAGCTGGAGGTACTGGTCCTGTGCCGCCTCGGCCACGGAGTACGGCGACGGAGCGCCGTCCAGCACGTGGTCGGCCATCGCGGCGACGAGGCGGGCGATCGACAGCTCGTCGTCGGGCAGGCGGGCCGGGCGGAACGCATTGCGGTACAGCCACTCGCCGTCGAGCGTGTACCCGCGCAGGAACATGCCCTCGTGGCTGCCGGCGCCACCCGCGGCCACCCGCTCCAGCATGGCGTGCCGCGGCAGGCCGTCCGGGCCCACGTGACGTACCACGTCGTCGCGCAGCTCGCCCCGTTCGCCACGGACCAGGAGCGTGGGGGAGCGGACCCACGAGCGGTACTGCACGTCGTCGAACTCGTAGGTGCCGAGCCGGTCGCCGAAGTCCAGCCAGGCGGTCGCGCGAACCGTGTCGACCAGGGCACGGTCTTCGGGGTCGTCCGCACGGCTGGGGCTCGGCAGCACGCGGCGCGCGTCGCGCCGGGCGGTGATCACGGCGTCGTCGAAGCCGATGCCCAGCGCCCGCCGCAGCACGCTGATGCCGTGGTAGTCGTGGGCCACGGCGACGTGCGCGTCGGTCACGGTGCCGAGCCGGCCCGACGCCGCGACCGCGAGCTGTGCGCCGATCAGCGGTTCCAGGTGGTACTGCTCGGCCACGTGCACGCAGGCGCCGTCGTCCACGAGCCGCTGCAGGGTGGCAAGCTCTTCGACGGTGCCCGCCGCGGGCGTCTCCGTGAGCACGGGGACACCCGCGGCGGCGAGGTCGCGGACCACGGGCTGGGCGGGGCCCGCGGGCAGGGTGAGCACGACGAGGTCGGGGCGGCCGGCGGCCAGCAGCTCGGAGACCGTGGCCCAGGCAGGCGCGGGAAGGCCGGGGAGCCCGGCCGCCGGCAGGCCGCCGGCGGAGAGCGCCTCCCGGTCCGCCGCGTTGCGCGTGGCCACGCCCGCCACCTCGAAGCGTCCCGGCAGCGCGTGCAGTACGCGCAGCACCGTTCGGGCGCGGAAGCCCGATCCGACGATCCCGACCCGTGCCGTACGCCCCTGTGCGTTCACGTGCGCCGACGGTACGCGATCGGGGTCAGGGCCGGGGTCAGCGGTCAGGCAGGCGCGGCGACGGCGCTGTGCGCCGTGCCCTCCCGCCGGCTGATGCGCCACCACGCGAAGAACCCGACCAGGGTGAACACGCCGTAGATCACGTACATCAGCGCGGTCGCCCAGTACCCGGCGGAGAAGAGCAGAGGTACGCCGACCAGGTCGACGGCCACCCAGATCAGCCAGAACTCGACCCAGCCCTTGGCCATGCCGTAGGTGGCGAGCACGGAGCCCGTGAAGATCCAGGCGTCGGCCCACACCGGCTCGTACGAGCCGAGGGCGCGGAACAGCGGGGTCAGGAGCAGGGTCCCGGCGAGCATCCCGGTGACCAGGCCGACGCGGGCCCGCCAGGAGGCCCAGGCCGGGTGCACGGCCACGGTGCCCACGCCGCCCGTCCGCTGCGTCTGCCGCCAGCGGTACCAGCCATAGACCGAGACGGCGATGAACATGATCTGGCGCCCGGCCTGCCCCAGCATGTCGGCGCGGCCCGTCTCGCCGAACCAGGAGCCCATGAAGACGGTGAAGAGCACGACGTTGCCGACGATGCCCACCGGCCAGGCCCACACCTTGCGCCGCAGCCCGCCCAGGGCGGAGGCCAGGCCGAACAGGTTGCCGATGACCTCGCGCCAGTAGATCTGCTGGTCGCCGACCAGGAACGTCGCGTCGTAGGCGGCGCGGAACCAGTCCATGTCTCTTTCCCTCTCCGAAGTCCGCACACGGGGACTCCGGGGTGAGGGCCGGCGCGCCACGACGGCGCCGACGACGGCACGGTGCCGGGACCCCGAGGGGTCGGCGGAGCGCGCCGCACGTGCTTCCTCCCATCCGGACTTTCACCGTCGGTCCTGGAATCTCACCAGGTCAACCAGGTCCCTCCCGAAGGAACGACCCGGGTCGCGGACTATCACCGCCGGCTCGGAATTTCACCGACCCCGGAGCACGTGTGCAACTGCTGCTGCACGATCTCTAGCGGAACACAGGATGCCACGGGTGCATTCCCCCGGGAACGGGCCCGGGATGTCCGGTGCGCCACACGGGCCGGACCGGTCAGACCAGGGCGTCGCGGACGGCGCGGGCCACCTCGTCGGGCCCGGCCACCCCCTCCACCACGGTGACGACCACGCGCCGCGACGCGGGGGCGCCGTCGGCGGCCAGCGGGCTGGCCGAGGTGCCGAGGACGGCGGCTCGCCGCAGGTCGGCGAACGCCTCCTCCAGTTCGGGGCGCAGGTCGAGCGACGGCGTGCGCAGCCAGCGCCGCAGGATCGCGTTGTGCACCGCGACCACGGACGCCGCGAACGCGATCGACGCCGTGGAGGCCGACCGCTCCGGCGGCAGGGTGTCGCGCAGGTAGTGCGTGAACGCCCGCTCGTAGCGGTGCGTCGTGATGAGCTCCCGGTCGCGCAGCGCCGGGACCTGCTGCAGCAGGGCGTAGCGGGCGAGCGACGTCTCGCGCTGGCCCACGTGGTGGTCGAACACCATGCGCGCCGCGCGGCACACCTCGAGGTACGGGTCCACGTCGGGGTCCCAGGCGCGGCCCAGGTCGTGCCCCGACTCCTCGCTGGCCCGGGCGTCGGGCCGGGTGGCGGCCAGCATGACCACCACCTCCTCCAGCAGCAGCTCGTGGTCGGCGAAGACCACGTCCTCCTTGGAGCGGAAGCGGCGGAAGAACGTCGCGCGGCTCACCTTGGCGGCGTCGGCGATCTCCTCGACGGTGGTTCCCTCGTACCCCTGCCGAGTGAACAGGTCCACCGCAGCGTCGACAGCCTGCGCGTGCGTGTGGGTACGGACGGCGGTCATGCCAGGCAGGCTACCGCGTGCCCCCCGAGCCCCGTGAAGACTCCTTGAGCAAACCGTGACCTGCGCGACGCTAATTTTCCTGGGACGGGATCTTGCCCGACCGGAGTCTGCGCAGGTAGCGCACCTCGCGCACGGCCATGAGCAGTGCGAGCACCCCGGGGACGGCGGCCCACGGATGACCGAGCACGACGCCCAGCAGGCACACGAGGAAGATCAGCCCACCGCCCACGACGGTGGCGAGGCTGCCCCAGCGGATCCCGGTCACGGGGTGAGCGTAGTCTGCGAGACGTGACACTCGACCTGCGCATCTTCACCGAGCCCCAGCAGGGCGCGACCTACGACGACCAGCTCGCCGTCGCCCAGGCGACCGAGCGACTGGGCTTCAGCGCCTTCTTCCGCTCCGACCACTACCTGGCCATGGGCCGCGAGGGTCTGCCCGGCCCCACCGACTCCTGGGTCACGCTCGCCGGCCTCGCCCGGGAGACGTCGACCGTGCGGCTCGGCACGCTCGTGTCGTCGGCCACGTTCCGGCACCCCGGCGTGCTGGCCATCCAGGTGGCCCAGGTGGATCAGATGTCCGGCGGGCGCGTCGAGCTCGGCCTCGGCACCGGCTGGTACGCCGCCGAGCACAGCGCCTACGGCATCCCGTTCCCCGAGAAGCGCTTCGGCATCCTGGAGGAGCAGCTCGCCGTCGTCACCGGCCTCTGGGGCACGCCCGTCGGTGAGAAGTTCTCCTTCTCCGGTGAGCACTACCAGATCACCGACTCGCCGGCGCTGCCCAAGCCCGTGCAGACCAGGATCCCGGTGCTGGTGGGCGGCGGCGGCCCGCGCCGCACGCCCGCCCTGGCGGCGCGCTACGGCGACGAGTACAACCAGTCCTTCCCGGAGATCAGCGGGATCGGCGCGCGCATCAAGGTGGTCGAGAAGGCCCTGTCCGACGCCGGTCGCGACCCCGGATCCATCGTCCAGTCGGTGGCGCTCGTCGCCGCCGTCGGGCAGGACGAGGCCGAGTTCACGCGACGCGCGGCCGCCATCGGGCGCGAGCCCGCCGAGCTGCGCGAGCACGGCATCGCCGGGACCGTCGCCGAGGCGGTGGACCGGCTGAAGGCCCTGGAGGCGGAGGGGGTCCAGCGCGTCTACCTGCAGGTCCTGGACCTGGCCGACCTGGACCACCTGGACCTGTTCGCCCGCGAGGTGCGCCGCCAGCTCGGCTGAGCCGGCCGCGGATCACCCGCCCGGGGAGGCCGGGTGAGAGAAACCTTCCTAGGGTCGGTGCCGGGGCGTGGGCCCCGACACCGACCTGGGAGGGTTCATGCAGAGCTTTTCTCGTGGCTTTTCTCGTGCCGTCCGGGCCGCGCTCGCGGCGTCCGTCCTCGCCGCCGGAACCCTCGCCGCGGTCCCCGTGGCCGTCGCCGAGGGCGACCACCAGCGCGGGCCCGACCCGACCGAGCAGAGCATCGAGGCACCGCGTGGCCCGTTCGACGTCGCCACGCTCGTCGTGACCCGGGCCGAGGCCGAGGGTTTCGGCGGCGGCACCGTCTACTACCCCACGGACACGTCCGAGGGCACGTTCGGCGCGGTCGCCGTTGCCCCCGGGTACAGCTCCTCGCAGGCCGCCGTCGCCTGGCTCGGGCCGCGCCTGGCCTCGCAGGGCTTCGTCGTGCTCACGATCGACACGATCAGCACCGCCGACGCGCCCCCGCGCCGCGGCGACCAGCTCCGGGCCGCGCTGGCGCAGCTCGCGGACACGGCGGTGGCGGACAGGATCGACCCCGCCCGGCTCGCCGTCATGGGCCACTCGATGGGTGGCGGCGGCAGCCTGGAGGCCGCCAAGGACGACCCGGCGCTGCGCGCCGCGATCCCGCTGGCCCCCTGGAGCGCCGACAAGACGTTCCCGGAGGTCACCACGCCCACCCTGGTCATCGGTGCCGAGGACGACGTCATCGCGCCGGTGCGCCGGCACGCCGAGCGGTTCTACGACACGCTCCCGGCCGACGGCGACAAGGCGTACCTGGAGCTGCGCGACGCGGACCACTCCGCGCCCACCGTGCCCGACACCACGATCGCCCGCTACAGCATCGCCTGGCTCAAGCGGTACGTGGACGACGACGAGCGCTACGCCCGGTTCCTCTGCCCGCCCCCGGTCCCGGACGAGGTGATCAGCGAGTACCGCAGCAGCACCTGCTGACCGGGGCCGGCCGTTCTCGACCGGGGTGGGCCGGTAAGATCCGCGCGACACTGACGCCCCGCGAGATCAAGGACAACAGCGATGCGACTCGGCTGGAAGCTGCACGGTGACGGCACCCGCATCACCCCGGGCGAGGTGGTCGCCCCCGACGAGCGCCTGAGCTGGCCGCGCACCGTCGGGATCGGTCTGCAGCACATCGTCGCGATGTTCGGCGCCACGTTCCTGGTGCCGGTGCTCACCGGGTTCGACCCTGGGACCACGCTCTTCTTCTCGGCGCTCGGCACCATCACGTTCCTGCTGATCACGGGCAACCGGCTGCCGAGCTACCTGGGGTCGAGCTTCGCGTTCATCGCGCCGATCCTGGCGGCCACGGCCTCGGGCGGCCAGTCCGTCGCGATCGGCGGCATCCTCGCCACCGGCGTGCTGCTGGCGATCATCGGCGCGGTGGTGCACTTCGCGGGCCCGCGCTGGATCCAGGCGGCCATGCCGCCCGTGGTCACGGGCGTCATCGTCGCGCTCATCGGGCTCAACCTGGCGCCGGCGGCGTGGGGCAACTTCAAGGAGGCCCCCCTCACCGCCGTCGTGACCCTCGGCTCGATCATCCTGATCCAGGTCCTGTTCCGGGGTCTGCTCGGCCGCCTCGCCATCCTGCTGGGCGTGGCGATCGGCTATGCGTTCGCCGCGGTGCGCGGCGAGGTCGACTTCACGAAGGTCGATCAGGCCGGCTGGGTCGGCCTGCCGCACTTCGTGGCCCCGTCGTTCGACCCGGCCGTGCTCGGCCTGTTCCTCCCGGTGGTGCTCGTGCTCGTCGCCGAGAACGTGGGCCACGTGAAGTCGGTGGCCGCCATGACCGGGCGGGACTACGACCGGCTCACCGGCCGGGCGCTGCTCGCGGACGGCGTGGCCACGACGCTCGCCGGTCTCGGCGGTGGCTCCGGCACCACGACGTACGCGGAGAACATCGGCGTCATGGCGGCGTCCCGCGTGTACTCGACCGCGGCCTACTGGGTGGCCGCGGTCGGTGCGCTGGTGCTCAGCCTGTCGCCGAAGTTCGGGGCGCTGATCGCCACCGTGCCCGCCGGGGTGCTCGGCGGCGCCACCACCATGCTCTACGGGATGATCGGCATCCTCGGTGCCCGCATCTGGGTGCAGGCGCGCGTCGACTTCTCCGACCCGGTGAACCTCACGACGGCGGCCGTGCCGCTCATCATCGGCATCGCGAACTTCACCTGGACCGCCGGGGACCTGGAGTTCGGCGGCATCGCGCTGGGCACCGCCGCGGCCCTGGTGATCTACCACGTCATGGGCGCGATCGGCCGCTGGCGCGGCACGGCCCAGGCCTGACGTGCGCCGGCCGGCCACGCGACGACGCGTGGCCGGCCGGTGCCGGTCCCTCAGGCGGTCAGCCCGATCACGGGCACCAGGTACGGGCCGACGGCGAGTACCGCGTGACCGTCGTCCGCTGCGTGCCGTCCGCCAGCTTGTAGCGGATCGTGGCCGCCGCGCGCAGCGGCAGCGTCTCGCCCGCGCCGTAGCAGGTCATCCACGTGGTGTGGTAGGCGCGGTCGCGGTAGCCGAACCAGCCGTCCGCGTCGTCCTTCCACGTGCCGCTCAGGAGCTGCCACTTGCCGCCCGCGTAGGCCTGGATCCGCAGGTCCACCGCGAGGACGTCGTAGTCCTTGCCGCCGTCGATGTCCGTGACCATCGCCTCGCCGTAGAAGCGCGGGCCGTCCTTGTACAGGTACATGCAGCTGCGCACCTGGGCGGGCTCGTTGACCCCCGGCTTGCAGGAGCGGTAGTACACCTCCGCGGCCGGAGCCGCGGCACCGGACGCCACACGGGCGGTGCTGACCGCCGGGGCGGCCGTCAGCTCGGCGGTGTCGCGGGCCTGCGCCGGGGCGACCGCCGCCAGGGCGGTGGCGATCCCGAGGGCGGCCACGGCAGCGGCGACCCGGTGGAGCCTTCTCATCATGGATTCTCCTGTCTGGGGTGAGTATCTCGTGGGCATTATTTCCGGTATGCGGCGCGGGAGGCGGCACTTTTCGGGGTCACCCCCGGGTGATTTGCTGGCACATCGGCTGAACGCGCGTATAGGATGCTGAACATGCGTTCAACGAGCGGTGCCGAGCAGTCCCCGGGCGGAGGCGCGCCCGGCGACGCCGACCGCACGGCGCGGTCCCGCATCCGGGACGCCGCGATCAGCCGGTTCGCCGTCGAGGGCTTCGGCGCCTCCGTGCGGTCCATCGCGGCCGACGCCGGGGTCAGCGCGGGCCTCGTGATGCACCACTTCGGCTCGAAGGACCGGCTCCGCGCCGAGTGCGACGCGCACCTGCTGGCCACGATCAGCCGGCTCAAGCGCGAGAACGTCGAGATCGTGGCGTCCGGGCAGAGCTTCTTCCAGCGGTTCGCCGCCGCCGAGGAGAACGCCGTGATCCTCGGCTACGTGCTGCGCTCGATGCAGGACGGCGGGGAGCTCGCCCGCGAGTTCCTCGCCCACATGGTCGACGACGCGGTGGGCTACGCCCGCGACGGCGTCGCCGCCGGGGTGCTCGTGCCCAGCCGGGACGAGGCGGCCCGCGCCCGCTACCTCACGCTCTCGTCCCTCGGCGCGCTGCTGCTCGAGGTGACCCTGGACCCGCCGTCGGACCCGGGCGACCTCACCGCCATCGTCCGCGACTACATGACCAACAGCTACCTGCCCATGATGGAGCTGTTCACCGAGGGATTCCTCACCTCTCGCCGCATGCTCGACGAGTACCTCCTGTACGTACCGGACCCGCCGTCGCGCGACGGGGCAGCGCCCGCCCCTGGCTGACCGGTTCCCCGGCCCCCACTGGCACTGCCCTGACACGGACCCCCACCACGTCAGAGAGCGAGTACGCCATGACCGCCACACCAGCGATCGAGATCTACGACCTGCGCAAGTCCTTCGGCAGCGTCCGGGCCCTGGACGGCCTGGACCTCACCGTCCAGCCCGGGGAGGTCCGGGGTTTCCTGGGACCCAACGGCGCCGGCAAGTCCACCACCATCCGGGTGCTGCTCGGGCTGCTCCGGGCCGAGTCTGGCACGGCCCGCCTGTTCGGCGGCGACGTCTGGCGTGACGCCGTCGCGCTGCACCGACGCATCACCTACGTGCCCGGCGACGTGAGCCTGTGGCCCAACCTGACCGGCGGCGAGTGCATCGACTACCTCGCCCGCCTCAGCGGGCGCGCCGACCGGGCCCGCCTCAAGGCCCGCAAGGCCGAGCTGCTCGAGCGCTTCGAGCTGGACCCTCGCAAGAAGGCGCGCACCTACTCCAAGGGCAACCGGCAGAAGGTCGCCCTGGTGGCGGCCTTCCTGACCGACCCCGAGCTGTACGTGCTCGACGAGCCCACCTCCGGGCTGGACCCCCTCATGGAGGCCGTGTTCACCGAGTACGTGCGGGAGGCCAAGGCGGCGGGCCGGTCCGTGCTCCTGAGCAGCCACATCCTGTCCGAGGTCGAGAAGGTGTGCGACACCGTCACGATCATCCGCAACGGCGTGGACGTCGAGTCCGGCACGCTCGACGAGCTGCGCCACCTCACCCGCACGAGCGTGACCGCCGTGGTCGGGGCCGACCCCGCGGCCCTCGCCGACCTGATCGGGGTGCACGACCTGGTCGGCACGCCCTCCGACGGCGCCGGGACCCGGGTCACGTTCGACGTCGACAACGCGCAGATCGGCACCGTGCTGTCCGCCGTCACCGCCCTCGGCGTGCGCAGCCTCACCGCGACCCCGCCGTCGCTGGAGGAGCTGTTCCTGCGCCACTACGGCGACGCGCTGCAGTCCGAGACGGCAGGTACGCGATGAGCGCCGCCGTCGCCACGCCGCCGGTTCCTGCCGTCGCCGGCCCTGCGCTCGGGTCCACCCTCACCGGTACGGGCATGCTGCTGCGGTTCATGCTCCGCCGCGACCGCACGCGGATCCTCTGGTGGACCCTCGGCGTCACGCTCCTGTACGCGGGCGGGCTGGGCGAGTACGTGCTGCTCGACGACCCCGACGCCAGCGCCGCCCGCTCGGTGCTGGTTTCGTCGCCCGCGATGGTCTCCATGACCGGGCCGGGCTACGGCATCGACGACTACACCCCCGGCGCCGCCGTCGCGAACGAGTTCATCCTCTGGGTCGTGCTCACGCTGGCCGTGATGAGCATCCTCCAGGTCGTGCGGCACACCCGTGCCGAGGAGGAGAGCAGCAGGTCCGAGCTCGTGCGTGCCGGTGCGGTGGGCCGTCATGCGCCGTCCGTGGCAGCCCTGCTCCTGGTGCTCGTCATGAACGTCGTCATCGCCGTGACCAGCGCGGTGGCGGTCACCGCGCAGGGCTTCGACGCGGGACAGTCGTTCGCGATGACCTCCGCGATCGCGCTCGGGGCGCTCGTCTTCGGTGCGGTCGCGCTCGTCGCTGCCCAGGCGTACGAGCACGGCCGGGGAGCCGTCGGCGTGTCCCTCGCGGCGCTCGGCGCGGCGTTCCTCCTGCGTGCGCTGGGTGACGTCCAGGAGCGGCACGGCAGCGCCCTGTCGTGGCTGTCCCCGATCGCCTGGGTCCAGCAGACCCGGGTCTTCGTGGACCTCAGGTGGTGGCCGCTCGGCCTGTGCGTCGCGGCGATCGTCGTGCTGATCGTGGTCGCCGCGTTCCTGGGTTCGCGGCGCGACTTCGGGGGCGGGCTGGTCGCCGTCCGCCCGGGCCACGCCGACGCCCGGCCCACGCTGACCGGCCCCGGGCCGCTGGCCTGGGTGCAGCAGCGGGGTGCCCTGATGTGGACGGCGCTCGGCCTCGGCCTCATGTGGCTCGGCTCCGGCACCATCATCCGGGAGGTGCCGAAGATGCTCGACGCCGTCGAGGGCAACCCCATCTACGCGGCCCTCCTCGGCAGCAACGAGGACATGGTCCGCACCTTCCTGGGCATCTTCGGCCTCTACATCGCGGCCGGTGCCGCCGCCTACGGCACCGCCGCGGCGCTCCGGGTCAAGGGCGAGGAGGAGGCGGGCCGCACGGAGATCACGCTGGCCACGCCGGTGTCCCGCGGGCGCTGGTTCGCGTCCTCGCTCGTGGTCGCGCTCCTGGGCACGGTGGTCGTCCAGCTCACCGGCGCGCTCGCGCTCTGGCTCGGCGCCGCCTCGACGGGGTACGACGACGTCCGGTTCGGCGAGTACCTGGAGCTGGGCCTCGCGTACCTGCCGGCCCTCGCGGTGCTCGTCGGTCTCGCGGCCGCCCTCTACGGCTGGCTGCCGCGGGCCACGGGCGTCGCCTGGGTGATGGTCGGGTACGTCTTCCTGGTGGGCATGTTCGCCGACCTGTTCGACCTGCCCGAGTGGGCACGCAAGATCTCGCCGTTCTGGTGGGTGGGCAACCCCGCGCTCGAACAGGTCGAGGCGTCGCACCTGTGGGGACTGGGCGGGGTGGCGGCGCTGTTGTTCGTGCTCGCCTTCGTCGGATTCCGCCGCCGGGACGTCCCGGCCGTCTGACGGTCGGGCCGATGACGTTCCGACAACGATCCTGACCGCGATCAGCGGCAGGACGCCGCTCCGGCGTCCTGCCGGCTGTCGCGGTCAGGTACCGTCCGGTAGTGTGCGGGAGCCCGTCCGGTGCCCAGCAGGCAGGTCGTACCGCCGCTCCCGGACCGTGCCCCGCCGAGCCCAGTGAGGACGGACCGATGATCTTCAAGGCCGTAGGAGACGGCCGCCCGTACCCCGAGCACGGGCGGTCGCGTTCGCGCGACTGGGTGGACGTGCCCCCGCGCCAGGTACGGCTCGACGAGCTGGTGACCACCAAGCGCACGCTCGATCTCGACACGCTTCTCGCGGAGGACTCCACGTTCTACGGCGACCTGTTCGCGCACGTCGTGGAGTACGAGGGCACGCTCTACCTGGAGGACGGCCTGCACCGCGCCGTGCGGGCGGCCCTCCAGCAGCGTCCCGTGCTCCACGCTCGTGTCCTCACCATCCGCTGACCTCAGGTAGGTTCGACGCGTGACAACCCCCGGGTACGACCAGGCGCGCGTGGAGCGCCGGCGCCGCGAGCACGAGCGCCAGGCCGTGGTCTTCGGTGTGCTCATCGCATTCCTGGCGGTCTGCGGCATCTTCGCGCTCGCGGTCTTCTCGGGGGCGATCAGCTCCCCGTTCAACCGGCCGTTCACCACGGTGGGCGCCTCCGAGCAGAAGACGTACCCGGTCGCCTGCCTCCCGGCGGTCGAGGGGCAGCCCGACGGTGCTCTCCCGGTCGCCTACTCCGAGATCAAGGTCCGCCTGCTCAACGCGACCGACGGTCAGCTCGGCCTCGGCCAGGCCCACGAGACCGTCCTCTCCGATCGCGGCTTCGAGATCATGGAGGTCGGCAACGTGCCCGTGGTGCTGCCCGAGTCGGAGATCCGGTTCGGCCGCACCGGCATCGTGCAGGCCTACGAGCTGGCCGCGCAGTTCCCGAAGATGCGCCTGGTGCTCGACGACCGGGGCGGCCCCGCGGTGGACCTGCTCATCGGCGAGAATTACGACGTGCCCCTCGACGTGAAGGACGTCGACGTGGCCGCCGACCAGCCGCTGCGCAACGCCGAGGACTGCGTGCCCGCCGACTCGATCACGCCGGAGAAGCAGATCATGCCGGCCGTGCCGGAGCAGGCCGCCGACGAGGTTCAGCCCGAGGGGTAGTCCCGGCTAGGGTGCGTGCTGTGCCGGACCCGTCCTCAGGAGCAGTGGGCCTCGGCCGCGCGCTCCTGTGGGCCGTGGTCGTCCTCGCCCTCGCCCTGACGGCGCACCTCGAGGCCGGTGGTCACCTGCCGCCCGCCGAGGCGATCGCGCTCCTCGGCGCCCTCCTGCTCGCGGTGACCGCGGTCGCCGTCCGACGGCAGGTGCGCTGGCCCGGTGGCCTGGCGCTGGCCGGCCTCGGCCAGTACGCCCTCCACCGCGCGTTCACGTACCTGGGCGGCGCGTGCGCGGCGCCCACCCTGCCCGACGACGGCCTGACGGCCTGGGGTCATGCGCACCCGGCCGGAGCCGTCCTCGGCGGCGCCGGGGCCTGCGCGGCCGGGGACGAGCCGACCGCGCTCGGCGCGGGGATGCTCCTCTGGCACGTCGTGGCCACGGTGGTCTCCGTCGCGTTGCTCGTGGGTGTGGAGCGCGGCATCTGGCTGCTCGCGTCCTGGCTGGTCCGTCCGCTCGCGGCGGCTCCGCTGCGGCTCCCGGTCGTGCGCCGGGCCCTCGTACCGGTCGTGCCCGTGGTGCCGTCGGTCTCCGTCGACCTGTCCGTCGCGCCGGAGCGCGGGCCGCCGCCGGCCCTGGTGATGCGCCTCGCGGCCTGAGGATCTCGGGCGGGGGCGCGTCCACGCACGCCCGCACACCCCTCAGAACGAAGGACCGAGCACATGACTCGCTTCAGCATGCCCGCCCGCCGCGCCCTCGCGGCCGTTCCCGCCACCGCCGTCCTGGTGCTGCTGCCGTCGGTGGCGTACGCCCACGTGACCGTGAACCCCGACACCACCGCCGCCGAGAGCTACGCGAGCCTGACGTTCCGCGTGCCCACGGAGTCGGACACGGCGTCCACGTCGGAGCTGGTCGTGGACCTGCCCACCGACACCCCCTTCCTCAGCGTCACGCCGCGCAGCCTGCCTGGCTGGGACGTGAAGGTCGAGACCGCCACGCTCGACGAGCCGTTCGAGGTCGAGGGCGCGACCGTCGACGAGGCGCCCGTCCGCGTGACCTGGACCGCCCAGGAGGGGCACGAGGTGCCGCCGCACGAGTACCAGGAGTTCGCCGTCCGCGTCGGCGCGCTGCCCGAGGAGGGCACCACCGTGGTGCTCCCCGCGCACCAGACCTACACCGACGGCAACGTCGTCGACTGGGACGACCTCCCGGCGGACGACGGCACGGAGCCCGAGGCACCCGCGCCGGTGCTCACCACGACCGCCGCGGAGGAGGACGGGCACCACGGCGCCGCGACGTCGCCCGACGGTGCGGACGATGCCGCGGCGGCCACGACCGACGCCGTGGACCCGGTGGGCCGGTGGCTCGGCGGCGCCGGGCTCGTGGTCGGTGCCGCGGGGATCGGCGTGGCGCTGTCCACGCGCCGTCGCGCCTGATGGCGTGACCGGTCGCGCCGTCCGCGTGCCGGGCGGCGCGACCGGGCGGCACCGGCGGCCGGGCCTCAGCCGATGCGCAGCAGCGCCTGCACCGGGGTGTGGTCGCTGGGGTAGCGGCCGTCCCGGGTCCACGTGTTGATCGCCGCCGAGCGCACCTCGACGCCGGGCGTGGCGAGGATCCAGTCGATGCGGGTGCCGTCCGGGTCCGGGGCGCCGTAGTTGGGGAACGTGCCCGCGTACGGCGTGAGCCGGCGGTCCGCGGCGAGCCAGGTGTCCTGGAGGCCGCCGTCGGTCACCAGCACGTCGTACGGAGCGGACGCCTCGGCCGCGGCGTTGCAGTCCGCCGTGAAGACGACGGGCAGGCCGGCCGCGGCGACCTGCTCCCGGACCACCTGGGCGCTGCGGAGGCGGGCGTTCTCGGCCTGGTGGTCGAAGTGCGAGTTGATGTGCACGAAGTCACGGCCGGTCACGGTGTCGTGGAACCGGGCCCACGTGACGATCCGGGTCACGGTGTTGCCCCAGGTGGCCGAGCCGATCACGGCGGGCGTGTCGGACAGCCAGAACTGGTCCCACCACGTCACCGTCAGCCGGCGCGCGTCGTAGAAGATGGCCGAGTACTCGCCCGCGGCTCCGCCGTCGCGCCCGAAGCCCACCATCTCGTAGCCGCGGCCCAGGCCTTCCTCGACCGCCGTGAGCTGGTTGAACTCCACCTCCTGGACCCCGAGGATCGTCGGCTGCTCCAACCGCAGGAACGCGGCGGTGAGCGGCGCTCGCTCCGGCCAGTAGTCGGGCTCGCCCGGCTGGGTCTGGCCCTCGCGGTCGTAGCGCACGTTGAAGCTCATGGCGTGCAGCCACTCGCCGCGCGCGGGGCCGATCACGGGCCTGCCGCCGTGCGCGGTCTGCGCCGCGGCCGGCGCGGCCAGTGCGGCCGAGGCGCCGAGGGCGCCGACGGCGCCCGCTGCCGTGAGCATGGTGCGGCGTGAGATGCCGGGGGTCGTGGACATGCGCTCTCCTCCAGGTCAGGGGTTGATGCCGGTCAACCCGACCAGACCGAGGTGAGCGTGCCCGTAACGCCACATGACGTGGGGGCGAAACGACGATGACGCGAGACATCGGTGATGTCTCGCGTCATCGGACTGCGGAGGATGGGGGATTCGAACCCCCGAGGGCGTTAACCCAACACGCTTTCCAAGCGTGCGCCATAGGCCACTAGGCGAATCCTCCTCGCGTCCCACCCCTGGGCGAGCGCGCGGCCACTGGACCGAAGTCTGGCGCGGCCTGACGAGGATACCGGACACCTCGCTCGGACAACGAATCGTGGCGTGGGCCCGGCCTGTGCGGGGGCTCGCGGGTTCGGCCGGGCCTCCCGGATCGGTTAGGCTGGGGGCAGACCCCTCGTGCGGCACCATCTCGCCGAACTCCCCCAGGGCCGGAAGGCAGCAAGGGTAAGTGAGCTCTGGTGGGTGTGCGGGGGGTCCTCTCATGCCCGGAGTTCTGCGGCTCCTCCACCATGTGGACAGATTTTCGTCCGCATCATGGGATTTTCCGGAAGTGGCTGGCTCTGGCGCCCTGCGGTGACGCACGATGTCCGCATGACCCGCACCTGGACCGCCGCCACGACGTCGCGCACCTGTCGCGACGCCATGTGTCGCGACCGCGTGCGCGGCGGGCGAATGTGCGGGCGCTGAGCGCGCCGTACCTTCCCGCGACCCGCTGAGGGTCGCACCCGCACCGTCCCGAGCTCGCCACGTTGCTGATGGCCGTGGCCCGCCGACGTACGTCGGCCTGCGCAACACGCCGGCCCCCCGCATCCTGAGCACAGGCACACCCGCGTCCGTGCGCTCCGAGAGGACCCACCCATGTCTCGTTTCACCACTGTCCTGTCCGCAGGCCTCGCCGTCACCACCGCCCTCGCCCTGAGCGCCTGCGCGGGCTCCGACGAGATCACCCCCGCCACGGGCTCGGCCGACGACCCGGTCCGCATCGGCGTCGTCAACTCCGGCGACGACTACTGGACCACGTTCACCGACCTGGCCGAGGAGGAGGGCATCAGCGTCGAGCTGGTGAACTTCAGCGACTACCAGCTCCCGAACCAGGGTCTGACCGACGGTGACCTGGACCTCAACCAGTTCCAGCACCTGCAGTTCCTCGCCAACTACAACACGGCCACCGAGTCGGACCTCACGCCGATCGCGGCCACCGCCGTCTACCCGCTCGGCCTCTACTCGCTCAAGCACGACAGCGTGGAGAGCATCCCCGACGGCGGCGAGATCGCCATCCCGAACGACGACACGAACCAGGCCCGCGCGCTGCTCGTGCTCCAGGAGGCCGGCCTGATCGCCCTGCGCGACGGCGGCACCGCGTTCTCCACGCCGGCCGACGTGCTGGAGGACGAGTCGCGCGTGACCGTGACCCCGGTCGACGCCGCCCAGACGGCGCTCGCGCTGCAGGACGTCGACGCCTCGATCATCAACAACGACTTCGTGGGCGACGCCGACCTGACCGCCGAGGACGCCATCTTCTCGGACGACCCCGACTCGTCGGCCGCCGAGCCCTACATCAACGTGTGGGTGGCGCGCGGGGCCGACGCCGACAACGAGGTGTTCCAGCAGCTCGTCGAGATCTACCACTCCCCGGAGGTCACCGACGGCGTGATCGAGGCGTCGGGCGGCACCGGCGTGATCAAGGACAACTCCGCGGCCGAGCTGCAGGAGATCCTGGCCGGCATCCAGGAGGACGCCTCCTGATGCCTGCGGCGACCAGCAGCATCATCCGGTTCGAGAATGCCTCGAAGGTGTTCCCGGGCCGGGGGAAGGGCGCCGAGGTGCGCGCCGTCGACGGGGTCACCCTCGACATCCGCGAGGGCGAGATCTTCGGTGTGATCGGTCAGTCGGGCGCGGGGAAGTCGACCCTCGTCCGCCTGATCAACGCGCTCGAGCGCACCACCGGCGGCGACGTCGTGGTGGACGGCACGTCCCTCGGCTCCCTGAGCGAGGCGCGCCTGCGCCCCGTCCGGGCCGGGATCGGGATGGTGTTCCAGCAGTTCAACCTGCTCTCCTCCCGGACCGTGTCGGGGAACGTCGCCTACCCGCTCGAGGTCGCCGGCTGGCCGCGTGCTCGCCGGGAGGCGCGTGTCGCGGAGCTGCTGGACTTCGTCGGCCTGGCGGACAAGGCCGGGGTGTACCCGTCCACGCTGTCGGGCGGGCAGAAGCAGCGCGTCGGGATCGCCCGGGCGCTGGCGACGAACCCGCGCATCCTGCTGGCGGACGAGGCGACGTCGGCCCTCGACCCCGAGACCACGCGCGACGTGCTGGACCTGCTCCAGCGCGTCAACCGTGAGCTCGGGATCACCGTGGTGGTGATCACGCACGAGATGGACGTGGTGCGGTCGATCTGCCACCGCGTGGCCGTGATGGAGCGCGGGCACGTGGTCGAGGTGGGCGAGGCCTACCAGGTGTTCAGCGCGCCCGCGCACGACACCACGCGGCGGTTCGTCGCGACGGCCCTGCGCGACCGGCCCTCTCCCGAGGTGCTGGCCCGGCTACGGACCCGGCACACCGGGCACATCGTGACCGTCGGCGTGGACGAGGTGGCCGGCTCGTCGGCCGTGCTCACACGGACGCTGCGCGAGCACGGCGTGGACGGCACCGTCGTGTTCGGCGGGATCACCGAGGTCGCCGAGCGGCCGTACGGGTCGCTGACGGTGGAGCTCGTCGGAGAGGCCGCTGCCGTCGAGGCCGCGGTGGCGGCGCTGCGGAGCGTGACCTGGGTGGACGATCACGGGAGGGCTGACGCATGACCGAGGACTGGGAACGGCTGACACCGCTGCTCTGGGAGGCTGCGGGCCAGACCGCGTTCATGGTG
The DNA here is from genome assembly GCF_049532985.1 of Promicromonospora sp. MS192. Taxonomy (GTDB): domain Bacteria; phylum Actinomycetota; class Actinomycetes; order Actinomycetales; family Cellulomonadaceae; genus Promicromonospora. The sequence continues at coordinate 5,256,192 of NZ_CP186693.1, forward strand.
CTGATCACGCTGCTGGTCGGCGGCGTCCTGGGCCTGGCGCTCGGGCTCGGGCTGTACCTGACCCGGCCGGGGAACCTGCTGCAGCACCGGGTCGTGTTCGCGGTGCTGAACCTCGCGGTGAACATCGTGCGGCCGGTGCCGTTCATCATCTTCCTGGTGGCGCTGGGCCCGCTGACCCGCGCCGTCATCGGCAAGACGATCGGCATCGAGGCGTTCACGTTCGCGATGAGCTTCATGGCGACCTTCGTCTTCGCGCGGCTCGTCGAGCAGAACCTCGTCTCGATCGATCCCGGGGTCGTCGAGGCGGCGCGTGCGATGGGCGCGTCGCCGTTCCGGATCGTGCGGACCGTGCTGGTGCCGGAGGCGCTCGCGCCCCTGATCCTCGGATACACGTTCCTGTTCGTGGGCGTGCTGGACATGTCCGCGATCGGCGGGTACCTGGGCGCGGGTGGCCTGGGCGACTTCGCGATCGTCCAGGGTTACCGGCAGTACGACTGGGCCGTGACCGCGGTGGTGGTCGTGATCATCGTGGTGATCGTGCAGGCGGTCCAGTGGCTGGGCAACGCCCTGGCCCGGCGGGCGCTGCGGCGGTAGGAGCGGAGGCAGCCGGCGACATTCGTCGACAAGGTCGCGGTGACTCTGGGAGTCTGGCGCCCCCATCGGGTGGGGAGGTCGTATGTGGGTCGCGCTGGGCTTCCTGGTCGCCCTGGCGGGCGTCATCCTTGTCGGGGTCCGGCGCAGCGACTTGCGCACCGTACGCGTCGTCGCGGTGCTCGTGTCCGTCGTCCTCGTGCTGCCGCTCGTCGCGGCGGTCGGGCTCGGCATCTACCTGAGGACGCCCAGAGACGGTGACCGTGTCGCCGCCGAGCGCGCCGAGGCGGCGGCCACCGCCGTCGCCGACGAGATCGTGCTCGCGCGGTACAGCGGCAACGGGGCGCTCGGTGGCGAGCAGCTTGCGCTGGACACGGTCCGGCGCGCGGCCGAGTACGAGTACGGCCTCGGCGTATGGGATGCCCGGGACATCGAGATCGTGGTGCTGGACTGGTCGGGGCCGACCGCGGGCGGCAGTAGTGCGACGGTCGACATCCGCGTCGAGGCGCACGTCCCGTACGATCCCGGCCCGCTGCTCGGCCGAAGCCGGTCCGAGGGGCGGTCCGTGGGCTGCTGGCGGATGGTGAACCACTACTACGAGTACGACGAGGGTGCCGAGGTCGACCAGATCGCCTGCCCCGCCACACCCGTCGGCCAGGTGCCGGTCCCGGACGGCGTGCCGACGCTGGGATCCGAGGCGCGGGCGACGGTGCTCCGGGCGCTCCGCGAGGCGCCCGCGATCCCGGACGACGTATCCCCGGTCGAGACGGAGCAGATCGTGGAGGAGGTGCAGACCGCGTGGTGGCAGCAGTCCTCGCCCGAGGAACTCGACGGGTATGGGGTGGAGGTGTACGCGCAGCACGAGGAGGGCACGCTCGTGCTCGCGGTCGGCAATCCCGCCCGACGGGAGTGCGTCATCGGGGTGCGTGAGGCGGGGAGTGCCCCGGTGCTGTACACCGGCGCCCCGGACGGCGACCTCGCCCCGGGGGGCTCGGGATGTCAGCCCGCGCTGTACTGGCGAGGCGCGCTGACGCGGTTGTCCGAGCCGGGACCTGCGCCGGAACCTGCGACGACGGCCTCGCCGGCACCGAGTCGCCCATGGCCGCTGGACGAGGCGACCACGCCGGCGAACGAGAAGCTCCTGCTCGGCGCACTCGGCGGGCTGCCCGCTGACGCGAACGCGGCGGAGGCGCGGCAGGCCGTCGCCGAGGCTTTTTCCGACTACACGGTGGACGCGCACCGGGAGGACGACGAACTGGTCGCCACCGTGGCTGGCCCGACCTACCGCGACTGCCTGGTGGCCGTTCGTACGGGTGACCGCGCCCCGGTCAGGTTCACCGACTTCCTGCGGATCTCGCTCGAGCCCGGTGAGATCGGGTGCCGGCCGTCGCTGTACTGGACGGACGTGACAGCCCACTGATGCCTGCCGTGTTCTCCGACGTGTCGTGGTCCGGCCGCGTCGGCGGTCCGGGCTGAGGGATCGCCGTGCGTGGGCCGGACCGCCGAGGTGCTGTCCGGTCGGCCGGTCGCGGCGGGGGAGGCGCAAGGTCCGCAGGTCGCGGTGGTCGAGGTGCGACCGACCGATAACGGTGACCGGTCGGTGTCGTGGTGATCACGACGTGCCGCCCGGTCTCCGGGTCGGTGCCGGCCGTCGAGCTCCAGCCGGGAGCCTCCTTGGCTTGGTTGCACGCGGCGCAGAGCCCCTGCCCGTTGGCGAGCTCGGTGCCGCCTCCGCGCGCGGCTGCCCGGACGTGGTCGAGGTGCCGGATCGGCGCGTCGCACCAGGGTGTCCTGCAGGCGCCCTGATCCCTGATCCGGAGCAGGTCGGCGAGCCAGCGCGCCGGCCACGAGGTGGCGGGCGACGGCGGCCGGGACGACGCCGTGCCCGGCACCCGTCCCGTCCAGGACGACAGCGGGCTCGTGCCCGCCGCCCAGCAGCGTCGCGTCCGAGACGACGAGGTTGACCGCGACCGGCACCGCAGCCGCGTGCTCCTGTCCGGTGGTCCGTTCGACCAGCGTGTCGGCCATGATCTGCCCCGTCGAGCGTCCGTCACCGCACGTATGCCGGACGGACTCCGCCGCGAGCCGCAGTGCCGCGTAGACCTGGACCCCCTGGGCCATGGGGAGCAGGGCCGTCACATGGGCCATCGCGTCCGGCGCAGGCCGGATGGACACCCGGCGGTCGGTGGCGGCCCGGCCCGCCCGTCGGACCAGCGCGGCGGGGTCGAGCTCGTTGGCGCGGGCCCTGATCAACCCGACGAGCCGTCGCGTGCCGATCCCGCGCAGCGTCACCGAGTCGGCGCACAGGTCGTCGTCGATGTGCGTGCGGTCCTCCGGGGCGAGGTATGTCGTCTCCTTGACCAGTAGGAGCGCGCGTTCCTCGGAGAGCATGCCGGTGCGCAGCGAGGTCAGGGTGTGGGGCATCTCCTCGTGCCAGACGTGAGCAGCCCCGAGCAGCGTCCGGGTGCGGTGTGGCGAGAGCCGCAGCGCGCGGGCGGCCTGCTGGACCGTGCTCGCGGTCGCGTCGCGCTCGGCGGACCGCGCCGTGACGGGTACCTGACGGCCCGCCGCGTCGCGGTGAACGGTGGGATCGGCTGCGTGTTCTCGCGCGGCCCGCAGGGCGTCGTCGTGCAGCTCGACCAGGACCTGGGCCTGTAGCGCCGCGCACGCCGCCTTGATCTCCTCGAGGGCGCGCAGGGTGTCGACCCGTGCGACGTCGCTCGCCGGTGTCGCCGCGGTCAGGAGCCAGGCGTGCAGCGTCGCTACCTGCACTGCGCCGATCTCCGGACCGGACACGCCCGGCAGGCCGCGGGCAGCGTCGGTGCTGGTGCCGTTGGTCTTGTCGGTGGCGGCGGGCAGGCTTGGCGCGGTGCGGAGGCCAGGGGCGACATCGTGCATGACGCACCACCTTTGGTCTGGAGTCTCGGTATGCCACCATTGTATGGCACGTATGTTCGACACGTAGGCACATCGCATTCGCCTGTGGATAACTTCCGCGCCCGTTCGGAACGCGAGGACGGCGCCTCCAGGGCGCCGGGCGCGCCTGCGCAGGGCTCGCCGCACCGAATGAGCACCGTTGTGGACGGCCGGGACACGAGTGTCGGTGGTGGCGTCTATCGTTGCGGGGGTGAGCACCGCCCTCTACCGCCGCTACAGGCCCGAGACGTTCGCCGAGGTGATCGGCCAGGACCACGTCACGGGTCCCCTGATGCAAGCCTTGCGCAGCGGGCGGGTGAACCACGCCTATCTGTTCAGCGGTCCGCGCGGCTGTGGCAAGACGACGTCCGCCCGCATTCTCGCGCGCACCCTGAACTGCGCGAAGAACACGCCGGAGTTGCCGATCGACACCCCGTGCGGCGAGTGCCCCTCGTGCGTCGAGCTGGCGCGCGGCGGCCCCGGTTCGCTCGACGTGGTGGAGATCGACGCGGCGTCGCACAACGGTGTCGACGACGCGCGCGACCTGCGTGAGCGCGCCACCTTCGCGCCGGCGCGCGACCGGTACAAGATCTTCATCCTCGACGAGGCGCACATGGTGACGCCGCAGGGCTTCAACGCGCTGCTCAAGATCGTCGAGGAGCCGCCGCCGCACATCAAGTTCATCTTCGCGACCACGGAGCCGGACAAGGTCATCGGCACCATCCGGTCGCGCACGCACCACTACCCGTTCCGGCTCGTGCCGCCGGACGTCCTGTCCCCGTACCTGGAGCAGCTCTGCGGCGCCGAGGGGATCGAGGTGGGCGGCGGGGTGCTCCCGCTGGTCACGCGAGCGGGCGGGGGATCCGTCCGCGACTCCCTGTCCGTGATGGACCAGCTCATCGCCGGCGCGACGGGCGGGGTCGTGGACTACGACCTGGCGGTGGGGCTGCTCGGCTTCACCCACGCGAGCCTGCTGGACGACGTCGTGGACGCGCTCGCCGCCCGCGACGGAGGCTCGATCTTCCGGGTCGTCGACCAGATCATCGCGACGGGGCACGAGCCGCGCCGGTTCGTCGAGGACGTCCTGGAACGCCTGCGCGATCTCATCGTCATCGCGGTCTCGGGCGATGCGGCCAGCGCCGTGCTGCGCGGCATCCCGACCGATCAGCTCGACCGCATGCGCACGCAGGCGGGGCGCCTCGGCGTGGCCGAGCTCTCCCGCGCGGCAGACCTGGTGAATGCCGCACTGACCGAGATGACGGGCGCGACCTCGCCGCGCCTGCACCTGGAGCTCCTGTGCGCGCGCCTGCTCCTGCCCGGGGCCGACGACGGCGCCGCGGGGCTCGCCGCGCGCATCGACCGGCTGGAACGCGGGGGGATCGTCGGATCCGGAGCGCCCTCGGCGCCCGTGGCCGGTGCCGCATCCGTGTCCGGCGCCTCCGCGCCGGCCGACCCGTCGCCTGCCGGCGGGCTCACCGGTCCCGCCGCGGCACGGGCCGTGCTGGACGCACGCAGAAAGCGGGACGAGCCGGGCCGGACGCCGGCACAGGCCCCGGCTGCAACCCGCCCCGCTCCGACGGCGGAGCCGGCTCCGGAGCCTGCCGCACCGGACGCTCCCGCCGCGGCGGAGCCCCTCCCGGACTCGGGGTCGGACGCCGCAGGGTCCGAAGCCGCCGGATCGGATGTCGCCCACGCGTCGACCGGCTCGGCGCCTGCGGTGCCCGCACCGGTGGAGACGCCGCCCGCAGAAGAGACGCCGCGACCGGACGTGGCCGCGCCCGAGGCCGCACCGACGCCCGGGGCGACCGCGTCCGCTCCCGCAGCGGCTGCCCCTGCGGCCGCGGCAGCCCCCGTCTCGCCCCGGTCGGACGGTGAGGCACCCGTGGCAGACGGCGTCGAGCCCGGGGTCACCACGGAGACCGTCCGGCGGCGCTGGCCCGAGGTGCTCGGCGCGCTTGCCGCGGCCCGCGTGACGTGGTCGCTCGTCGGCCCGAACGCCCAGGTCGCAGCGCTGGACGGTGGCACGCTGAAGCTGGGGTTCGCGGCTCCTGGGCTCGCCCGCGCCTTCTCGAACGCCCGGCACACCAGCGCCGTGGAAGAAGCGGTCTACCAGACGCTCGGCATCCGCGTACGGGTCGAGGCGACCCTCGACGAGGGGCCGTCGGGTGGCGGTGCACCCGGTGGTGGTGCCCCTGGCGGTGGCGCACCCGGTGGTTCCGCAAGGGGGCCCGGTACGACGCCGTCGCCCGGCGGCGGGTCCGGACCGGGGGCAGAGGGCGCCGGAGCTTCGGCCCCGGCTGCGCCGCCGGTGTCGGACTGGCCGGACGTGCCTGCTCCCGGCGGTGGGGTCGCCTCGGCGGCGGCTGTCACCGCGCCTGCACCGGGTGGCGTACCGGGTGGTGTGCCAGGTGGTGCGTCGGGCAGCTCTCCGGCGAGCGCGCGCGCAGGTGTTGCCGTGGCGTCGGGGAGCGTCGCTGTCGCCGAACGCCCCGAGCCGTCCCGTCCCGAGCCGTCTCGTCCGGAGCCGTCCGGGCCCGACGCGGCGCGCCCGGAGCCCACCCGTCCTGCGGCCCGTCCGCCGTCGGCGGCGAGCGCTGCCGACGAGGCATGGCTCTCGGGGGCGAGTGCGTCCGAGCCCCCGGCGGACTACGACATGCCTGAACCCGAGCCGGTGTACGAGGAGCAGGCTCCGGCGCCCACCCGCGCTCCGACATCGGGCGCGGGCAGTGCACGCGAGGCGTTGCGGCAGGCGAACGAGCGACGGGCACGCGCTGCGAGTGGTGCGCCCGAGACGCGAGCGGCCGTGCACAGGCCCGAGCCGCAGACCGGGACGGGTGGCGGGCCAGACTTCTACGACGAACCGTCCGACGACGACCCGGACATCACCTCGGCCGGCCTGGTCGGCGTGCCGCTCGTGGTGCAGGTGCTGGGCGGAACGGTGATCGACGAGATCGTGGAGCAGGCATGAGTGCGGACAACCCGGTGACGACGCTACGGATCGTCGCGGCGGTCGTGGAGCGCGCCGACGGGCGGCACCTGCTGGTCCGCAAGCGGGGGACGCAGGCCTTCATGCAGGTGGGCGGCAAGATCGAGCCGGGGGAGGAGCCCTTGGCCGCGCTGCTGCGCGAGTTCGAGGAGGAGGTCGGGTTGCGGCTGGACCCGGCCGACGTCGAGAGCCTGGGCCGGTTCGGCGCGGTCGCCGCCAACGAGCCCGATCATGTCGTCGATGCCCACGCCTACCGCGTGCGGCTGCGCCCTGGCGTGGAGATCGCCGTCCGGGCCGAGCTCGAGGAGCTCGTGTGGATCGACCCGGCGGACCCGGTCGCACGCTATCCGCTCGCCCCGCTGTCCCGGGACCTGCTCACCGCGGCCGGGCACTGACCGGCTCAGCGGGCGTCCCGCTCCGCACGGTTGCGGGCGACGAGCGCGGCGCGCTCGCGCTCCATCCGGCGGCGGGGGTCGGTGTCGTCGGCCTGCTCGGCGGGGCCGGCCACGTGGAGCAGCAGCCAGTTGAGCCGCCACTTGAAGCGGTAGCCCAGGGTCAGGCCGTCGCTGTTGCGCATGGTGTGCCTCCACTTATTTGGTGTACCAATAGTTTGCACACCAACTGATAGCCTGGTCAAGATCGGAGAGGAGCTCCATGGCCGTCACGCCCAGGACGGGAGCCGCGTCGCCGTCCGTCTCGACGTCTGTCTCGACGTCTGTCTCGAAGGTGACCGCCGGCGAGGTGGACGTGCCCGCCGGGAGCCATGCCCCGGCCGAGCCCGCGGCGAGTGCGCCCGACGACCTCCTGGCCCTCGACCGCCAGGTCTGCTTCGCCCTCGCGGTCGCCTCGCGCAGCGTCATCGCGCTGTACCGTCCGCTGCTCGAACCGATGGGGATCACCCATCCGCAGTACCTGGTGATGCTGGCGCTGTGGGAGCAGTCGCCCCTCTCGGTCAAGCAGCTCAGCGGGCTGCTCCAGCTCGACCCCGGCACGCTGTCGCCGCTGCTCAAGCGGCTCGAGGCGATCGGTTACGTGTCCCGGGGTCGCGACCCTCGCGACGAGCGGGCGCTCGCCGTCGAGCTCACCGACGAGGGCCGCGCGCTGCGGGAGCGTGCCCTCGAGGTCCCGCCGGCGATCATGGCGCGCCTGGGCATGTCGGCGGAGGAGCTCGGGCTGCTGCACCGCAGCCTGACCCGCGTGATCGCGGCGGCCGCACCGTGACCCGGGGACGGCTGCACCACGTCGAGCTGTGGGTTCCGTCGCTGGCGCGCGCCGAGCGGTCCTGGGGCTGGCTCCTGACCACGCTCGGGTACGCCGAGCACCAGCGGTGGAGCGCCGGGGTGAGCTGGATCCTGGACGGCACCTATGTCGTCGTCGAGCAGAGCCCGGCCATGGTGGCCGGGGCGCACGACCGCCTCGCGCCCGGGCTCAACCACCTCGCGTTCCAGGGCGGTACCCGTGCCGACGTGGACAGGCTCGTCGACGAGGCCACCCAGCACGGCTGGGCGCTCCTCTTCCCGGAGCGGCACCCGCACGCGGGAGGTCCCGATCACTACGCGGCCTACCTGGAGGACGAGGACGGCTACGAGGCCGAGGTCGTCGCGGTCCGAGACGCGGTCTGAGACGCGCGCTCGATGCCGCGGCACCTCGGGCGGCACCTCGGATGGGTCGCGACCGGCATCGTGAACGGGATGACGCGCCGGCGAGCCGTGTCAGAGGCTCCTGGCACACTTCCGGGCATGTCCCACGACGTCACGCCTCGGCCCGCCTCCGCCCGCTCCGTCGACGAGCTCCGGGCACTCGTCGACGCGGGCGCGACACCCCGGTGCCTGCACTTCTGGGGGCATCAGCCGGAGCCGGACGGGTCGGTCGGCAGGAGCAGCCTGAGCCAGTGGTTCGAAGCGCCCTTCACCGTGGACGGCGTGCACTACCGCACCGCCGAGCACTGGATGATGGCGCAGAAGGCCCGCCTGTTCGGTGACCCGGAGGCCGAACGGGCCGCGGTCGAGGCGCCGAACCCCGCGCTCGCGAAGGCGGCGGGTCGCACGGTGCGTGACTTCGACGATGCCGTGTGGGTGCGCGAACGGTTCGAGATCGTGGTGCGCGGCAACGTGCACAAGTTCGCCTCGCGCCCCGAGCTGCGCGACTTCCTGCTGCGCACCGGCTCCCGGGTGCTCGTCGAGGCCAGCCCGCGCGACCGCGTCTGGGGCATCGGGATGGGCGCCCGGAACGAGAACGCGGAGCGTCCCGCCGCCTGGCGTGGCCTCAACCTGCTGGGATTCGCCCTGATGGAGGCCCGGGAACGGCTCCAGGACTGAGCAGGGCCGGCCGGCCATGGGGCTGTATCGGATGCCGACCCCGGCTTCCGGCGCCGCGTCCGGTCCGCAAGAATGTCGCGTCCCCCACCGAAAGGACGTGCTCCAGCATGTCGCGGATCCTGCCCCGTTCCACCCCGCGCGCACAGGGTGTGGATCCCACGGCGCTGCGCCGACTCGTCGGTCGCCTGGACCACCTGGAGGACGTGCACAGCGTGATGGTGGTGCGTCACGGGCACGTGATCGCCGAGAACTGGTGGCACCCGCACACCGCGGACCGTCCGCACACGATGTTCTCGGTGAGCAAGAGCTTTACGTCCACGGCTGTCGGCCTCGCGGTGCACGAGGGTCTCCTGACCCTGGACGACCGGGTTGTCGACCTGCTGCCGGACGACGTCCCCGCCGACCCGGGTGAGCACCTGCGCGCCATGCGGGTGCGTGACCTGCTGACCATGACGGCCGGCCACAGCGCCTCTACCATGGAGGGCATCGACCGCACCATCACGCTGCCCGGGGCACGCTGGGCCCGTGCCATCCTGGCCCAGCCGGTGGAGCACGAGCCGGGCACGCGTTTCGTCTACAACACGGGTGCGACCTACCTGCTGTCGGCGATCCTGCACCGGCTCACGGGCCGGCGTCTGCTCGACTACCTGACGCCTCGCCTGCTGGCCCCGCTCGGCATCACGCACGCCGCGTGGGAGCAGGACCCGGACGGCATCGACACGGGTGGGTTCGGGCTGTCGATCACCACGGAGGAGATGGCGGCGTTCGGCCAGCTCTACCTGCAGGGCGGAACCTGGGCGGGCGAGCAGCTCGTCCCGGCGGAGTGGGTGGCGCAGGCCTCGGCGCAGCAGGTCCCGAACGGCCCGCACGACTGGCCCGACTGGAACCAGGGCTACGGCTACCAGTTCTGGCAGTGCCGCCACGGTGCCTACCGGGCCGACGGCGCGTTCGGGCAGTACATCGTCGTGTGGCCGGAGAAGGACCTGGTGATCATCATGACGTCGGGCCTGGCGGACCTCCAGTCCGTGCTCGACGTCGTCTGGGACACGCTGCTGCCCGACGACGCCTGGGTCGCTCCCGAGGCCGGCGCGCCCGACCTGGTGGCCCCGGTCGAGACCGCGCTGCCGACCCCGGCCGGTGCGGCGTCGAGCCCGGTCGAGGCGGCCCTGGACGGTGCGACCTTCGTGCTGGCGCCGAACGAGCGCGACGTGAGCGCCGTCCTCCTGGGCCGCGCCCCCGACGGCCGGACGGAGGTGACGATGACCATCGGCGGCCTGGACCACACGGTGCGGTTCGGGTACGGGGAGTGGAGCCAGGGCACCTGCTCGCTCCTGGGCGTCCCGGCCGACGTCGCCACGGCCGCCGCCTGGGCGGACGAGTCGACGCTGCACGGCCGGATCGTCTTCCTGGGTACGCCGTTCGAGTGGCGTCTGACGCTGCGCTTCTCGGGGGACGAGGTCGCGGTCGTGGTCGACCGCAACGTCTCGTTCGGTGAGCGTGGCTTCCTGGACGCGACGGGCACGGCCCGGCGCGCCTGAGCCGGAGCGCCCCGCCCGTCGTCACGCAGGGCGCAAGGCGACCAGCGGTAGCGTCTCCACGAGCCGGCGACGGTCCTCGTCCGTGCCCCGGTAGTCCTGGCCGAGCAGCAGACCGAGCGTCCTGCGCAGCACGGGCCGGAGCACGCCGTAGCGCCTCTCGTAGGCGGTCATGACGTCGACCGCCTCGTCCGCCTCCAGGAACCGGACCTCCGCCCGGCGCGGCGTGCGACCGAAGCTGACCCGGGCGTCCCCGTTCGCCCGGAGGTTGCGGAGCCACTGGGCCCGCGCGCCGAACCCGGAGATCACCACCGCCTCGCCGGAGTCCTTGTCGTACCGCAGCACCTCCAGCACCACGGTGTGCGCGGTGCCGCTCTTACGGCCCACATGGGTGAGCTGGAGGAACTTCCTGCCGAGCACCCGCCCCATGCCGTGGCGGTACAGGGCGTTGGGCGCGGCGAAGGCGGTCCGCAGCCAGGGCGGCAGGGTGGTGGTCATCGCTCCACCGTAGGGGTGCGTGGGCTGACCTGCGATGTCATCCCGGGGTGGGACCCGGGTTCATCCCCTGGCCTGACGGTTCGCGAGCGTGTCCCGCGCTACTGTCCCGGCATGACACCAGACGGTGGTATCCGCGCGCAGGGCGTGCGGCGTTCCTTCGGGCCGGTCCATGCCGTGGCCGACGTCGACCTGGTCGCCGCACCAGGTCGTGTCACCGCGCTGATCGGACCCAACGGGTCGGGCAAGACGACTCTCCTGCTCATGCTCGCCGGACTCCTGACGCCCGACGGGGGCACGATCAGCGTCGCGGGGGCCGACCCGGTGACCGACAGCTATGCGGCGCGCTCGCGGACCGGCTGGATGCCGGACGTGTTCGGCACGTGGGACTCCCTGACCGCCCGCGAGGTGCTGACCACCGTCGCGGCGGCCTACCGCATCGACGCCGCCGCCGGCCGGGCCCGCGCGGGCGAGCTGCTCGACCTCGTGCACCTGTCCGACCTCGCCGACCAGCCCGCGCACGTCCTGTCCCGGGGCCAGAAGCAGCGCCTCGGCCTGGCGCGGGCCCTCGTGCACGATCCCGACGTCCTGCTCCTCGACGAGCCCGCCTCGGGTCTGGACCCGCGCTCCCGCGTGGACCTGCGCGTGCTGGTCCGGCGTCTCGCGGCGCAGGGCAAGACGATCCTGGTCTCCTCGCACGTGCTCACCGAGCTCGACGAGATGGCCGACGACGCCGTGTTCATCTCGCGCGGGCGCACGGTCGCCACGCGTTCCGTGGCCGACGGCGACCTGCCGCGCGAGTGGCGGCTGACGGGTCTGGACCCCGCTGCGCTCACGGCCTGGCTGGACCAGCACGGTACGGCCTACCGCCGGGACACCGACGGACCCGGGGTGCTCGTCGAGCTCGCCGGGGACGCCGCGGCCGCGGCGCTGCTGCGCTCGACGGTCGAGGGCGGCGTCGAGGTGTCGAGTCTCGCGCCCGCGGGCGGCGTCTTGGAGCAGGCCTACCTGGCCCTGGAGGAGGAGCGGCGATGAGCGTCGACGTGGAAGTTGCCCCGGCCGCCCCGCGCGCCGGCGGGCGTGGCACGTGGTCCCTGTCCTGGCACGGCCTGCGCACCGTCACGGTGCTGGAGCTGCGCCAGCGCGTGCGGTCCACGCGGTGGAAGACCGCGCTGGTCGTGTGGTTCCTCGTGGTCGGCCTGATCACGCTGCTCACCACGGGCGCCTTCGCGATCCTCGCGGGGGACGCCCCGAGCGGCGAGCCGTTCGGCGGCATGGTCTACAGCATCGTCGTCGGCTTCGTGCTGTTCCTCGGGCTGCTGGTGGCGCCCACCCTCTCGTCGGGTGCGATCAACGGCGACCGGAACGCGGGCACGCTCGCGACACTGCAGGTCACGCTGCTGTCGCCCGCGGAGATCGTGCTCGGCAAGCTGGCGGCGGCCTGGATCGCGGCTCTCGCCTTCCTCGTGGCGAGCATCCCGTTCCTTGCCTGGGCACTGGTCGGCGGGGGCGTGTCCTGGCTCGCGCTGCTCACCACGGTGCTCATGCTGGCGCTCGTGCTGGGCGTCGTGTGCGCCGTCGGGCTCGGCTTCTCGGCGGTGGTCGGCAAGACGTCCGGGTCCGCGGTGCTGACGTACCTCACCCTCGGCGGGGTCACCGCGGTGCTGCCGATCGTCTTCGCCCTGCTCGTGCCGGTGACCACCAGCCCGCAGGAGGTCCGGGTCTGGGACGTCGAGCCCGGGTACACCTGGGAGGAGACCGAGGCGCCCGAGTGCGAGTGGCAGACGCACGAGGTCGACGTCTGGCACAGCGAGCGCACCTGGTGGCTGCTGGCCCCCAACCCGTTCGTGGTGGTCGCCGACGCGCAGCCCCTGACCGGGGACCCGGAGACGCTCGCCGACGACGGCAACCTGCTCGCGCTGCTCCAGTACGGCGTGCGGTACGCGCGCACCGGCGAGACCGGTGAGCAGGACTGGTGCAGCTACATGGTCGACTCGGCCGACTCGCCCGTCGAGCCCGTCCGGGTCACCGACCAGCTCGTGTGGCCCTGGGGCCTCGGCTTCGACCTGCTGCTCGGCGCGGCCGGCGTCGTGGTCGCGGTGAACCGCCTGCGGGTCCCGACGGCGCACCTGCCGCAGGGCACCCGCGTCGCCTGACCGTCAGGAGTGGAGGGCGTCGTACTCCGCCTCGGCGGCGACGTCGTCCTCCACGTCCAGGCGGACGTGCGCGAGGAGCACCTGGAGCACACGCAGGGCGGACGCCGCCCGCTCGCCCCACAGCGAGAAGTAGGAGAACTGCCACCACCACAGGGCCTCGAGCTCGTGGCCGCTGTCGAAGTGCTGCAGGCCCTTGGCCAGCGCCTCGGCGACGCACGCGAGGTCACCCGACAGGGAGGCCGACCCGACCTCCGCGCCCAGCACCGGGTCCACGACCTCGGTGTAGTCGTCGAAACCGTCGAACATCTTCGACAGCGCCTCGCGCAGCGGGTCGAGATCGGTGTCCGGGCCGGTGTCCGGCTCGTAGCGCTCCTTGGGCACCACGTCCACGATCGCGGCGAGCCGTGCCCCGGCCGCCAGCAGGTCGGACGTCGCCAGGACGAGGAGCGACAGCTCGGCCCCCGGCATACCGCCGGACGCCACCTGCGTCACCGTCGACAGGAACGTCCGTGCCTGCGCGGACACCTGGTCGGCGACCTCCTGGAGGTCCGACCCGGGCGTGATCTCGCTCATCGTCATCCCCACCTACTTGTCGTTGCCGATGATCCGGCGGCCCTCGAACGCGCGCCCGAGCGTCACCTCGTCCGCGTACTCCAAGTCTCCACCCACCGGCAGACCCGAGGCCAGCCGCGAGACAGTGATACCCATGTGACCCATCAGTCGGGAAAGATAGGTCGCCGTGGCCTCTCCCTCGACGTTCGGGTCGGTGGCGAGGATGACCTCCTGCACCGTCCCGTCCGCCAGCCGGGCCAGGAGCTCGCTGATGCGCAGGTCGTCCGGGCCCACGTTCTCGATGGGATTGATGGCGCCGCCCAGCACGTGGTACCGCCCGCGGAACTCGCGGGTGCGCTCGATCGCGACCACGTCCTTGGGCTCCTCCACGACGCAGATCACCTCGTCGCTGCGCCGCGGGTCGAGGCAGATGCGGCAGCGCTCGGCCTCCGCGACGTTGCCGCAGAGCTCGCAGAACTGGACGCGCAGCTTCACCTCGGTGAGCGCGTCGACCAGCCGCTTGACCTCCTGGTTGTCGGTCGCGAGCAGGTGGAACGCGATGCGCTGCGCGCTCTTGGGCCCGACGCCGGGCAACCGGCCGAGCTCGTCGATCAGGTCTTGGACCGCGCCTTCGTACACAAGAGGTCAGCCTACGGGGCGTCACCCACACGCGGCCCCTGGTACGTTCCCCGCGTGACCGGACCCGAGCCGCGGACGGGGATGTTCCTCACGGCGCAGTGGCGCCACCTCGTGCTGCTCAACTACGCCGTCGACCCCGCCGTCCTGCGCCCGCTCGTGCCGCACGGCGTCGAGCTGGACGCGTGGGACGGCACCCACCTGGTCAGCATGGTCGGATTCCGGTTCCTGGGCACCCGCCTGCTCGGCGTGCCCGTCCCGTTCCACCGCGACTTCGACGAGATCAACCTGCGGTTCTACGTGCGCCGCCGCACCGCCGGCGGCTGGCGGCGCGGCGTCGTCTTCGTCAAGGAGATCGTGCCGCGCCCCGCGCTCGCGGCCGTCGCGCGCCTCGCGTACGGCGAGAACTACGTGGCGCGCCCCATGCGGCACCGCGTCGACCTGCACGACGGCGCGGTCACCTCCGGCGGCCTCGTCGAGTACTCGTGGCGCGACGCCGGGGCGTGGCACAGCGTGCGCGCCACGACCGTGGGAGCTCCGCAGCCGCTCGTCGACGGCTCCCACGAGCAGTTCGTCACCGAGCACTACTGGGGGTACGCCGCCCAGCGGGGCGGCGGCGCGGTCGAGTACCGCGTCGAGCACCCGAGCTGGCAGGTGTGGCAGGTGCGCGACCCCGGCCTGGAGTGCGACGTCGAACAGGTCTACGGGGCAGCCTTCGCCGACGGCCTGGCCGCCCCTCCGGTCTCGGCGTTCGTCGCCGACGGCTCCCCGGTCACCGTCCGCCGCGGCGCCCGCCTGCCCGCCTGAGCACGCCGCCGTACCGCGCCGCCTGCCCGCCTGCCCGTCTGAGCGCGCCGCCGGAGAACCACCGGACGAGACGCCTCCCGGGCCGTCGAACCGATTCACGCACAATGCACCCGTGCCCGAACTCGATCTGCTGACCATCGTCCTGCTCCTGCTCGCCGGCCTCGCGGCCGGGTGGGTCGACGCCGTGGTGGGCGGGGGAGGGCTGATCCAGCTCCCCGCGCTGCTGCTCGTGCCGGGCATCAGCCCCGTCCAGGCGCTGGCGACCAACAAGCTCGCCAGCATCATGGGCACCTCCACCAGCGCCATCACCTACTACCGGCGCGTCCAGCCCGACCTGCGCACCGCCGGCCCCATGGCGCTCGCGGCCCTGGCCGGGGCGTTCGCGGGTGCGATCGGGGCGTCGCACATCCCGGACCAGCTCTTCAAGCCGATCATCCTCGTGGTGCTCGTCGGTGTGCTCGTCTGGACGCTGCTCAAGCCGAACGTCGGCCAGCACGACGACCTGCGCTGGGTCGGCAACGGGCACAAGCGGATCGCCGCCCTCATCGGCCTGCTGATCGGCGCCTACGACGGCCTCCTGGGCCCGGGCACCGGCACGTTCCTGGTGATCAGCCTCGTCAGCGCCCTCGGCTACTCGTTCCTCCCGGCGTCCGCGATCGCCAAGATCGTGAACTTCGCCACCAACCTGGGCGCGCTCCTCTTCTTCGTGCCCAGCGGCGCCGTCGTGTGGACGCTCGGGCTGGCGATGGGGCTCGCCAACCTGGTGGGCGCCTACATCGGCGCCCGCATGGCAGTGGCCAAGGGGTCGAGGTTCGTCCGCATCGTGTTCGTCGTCGTGGTGGGCGCCCTCATCGCGCGGCTGGCCTGGGAGGTCTTCGCCGGCCAGGGGTGAGGTCCAGCGGGACCCCACCCCTCTCGGCGGCTCAGACCTGGTTCGCCCCGCCGTCCACGTAGACGTTCGCGCCCACGACGTACCCGGCCTCCGGCGAGGCCAGGAAGGCCATCGCCGCGGCGACCTCCTCGGGTTCACCCATGCGGCCCGCGACCACGAAGGAGGCGGCGGCGGCACGGACGGCCGGCATGGCCTCCTCGCCGCCGTTGACGGCCGTGCCGCCCGGCGTCTCGATCATGCCCGGCGAGACCACGTTGACGCGGATGCCGCGATCCTTCAGCTCGGTCGACCAGGTGCGCGCGAACGACCGGACCGCTGCCTTCGACGCCGCGTACGCGCCGAACGCCGCCATGCCCCGGTCGGCGGACGTGGAGCCGGTCAGGATGACGGAGGCGCCGTCGTTGAGGAGCGGCAACGCCTTCTGCACGGTGAACAGCGTGCCCCGGACGTTGACCGCGAAGGTCTGGTCGAAGTGGTCCTGGGTGGTCTGCTCCAGCGTCACGAACTCCGCGACCGCGGCGTTCGCGACGAGCACGTCCAGCCCCTTGCCCCGGGCGCGGACCGCGTCGTAGAGGCGGTCGAGGTCGGCCGCCTGCGCGATGTCGCCGGCCACCCCCGTGGCGCGGTCGGTCCCGATCGTCTTGACCGCGGCCTCCAGCTCGGCCTCACGCCGGCCCGTCACGAAGACGTGCGCGCCCTCGTCCGCGA
Source organism: Promicromonospora sp. MS192 (assembly GCF_049532985.1). Taxonomy (GTDB): domain Bacteria; phylum Actinomycetota; class Actinomycetes; order Actinomycetales; family Cellulomonadaceae; genus Promicromonospora. Next base: position 5,272,784 of record NZ_CP186693.1, read on the forward strand.
GCCGTACGGCGGTGGCCAGGCCGATGCCGGTGCTGCCCCCGGTCACGACCGCTGTCCTGTCGTCGAGGTGTCCCATGCGTTGTCTCCGTCACTCTCTCGGTGTCGATCGGTTCGGTGTCGATCCTCAGGGAGTTCTGGGATACCTTCCATAACGCACAGTCCGCGATTCTTTACGTATCGTCCAGGCGGCTTCCGCCTCACCGTCCCGCACGATGAACGCCACATCGCCCGGGATGCCCGCCGCAGTACCATCGATCCGCAAACCCAACCACCCGGCGGGCCGTTGAGACAGACGGAGGCCGGCAACGGAAGGCAGGCGCATGGCACTTGTCGTGCAGAAGTACGGCGGATCCTCGGTCGGCGACGCGCGCAGCGTGAAGCGGGTCGCGAAGCGGATCGCCGAGGCCAAGCGAGCGGGCAACGACGTGGTCGTGGTGGTGAGCGCCATGGGCGACACCACCGACGAGCTCCTCGACCTCGCCCAGCAGATCACCCCCCTCCCGCCGCAGCGGGAGCTCGACATCCTCCTCACCGCGGGCGAGCGCATCTCCATGTCGCTGCTCGCCATGGCGATCACCAACCTGGGCGTGAAGGCCAAGTCCTACACGGGCCAGCAGGCCGGCGTCATCACGGACGCCGTGCACGGGCGGGCGCGGATCGTCGACGTCGTGCCCCACCGCATCCGCGAGACCCTGAACAAGGGCCAGGTCGCCATCGTGGCCGGGTTCCAGGGCGTCACGCAGGGCACCAACGACGTCACCACCCTCGGGCGCGGCGGCTCCGACACCACGGCCGTGGCGCTCGCGGCGGGCCTCGGCGCCGACGTCTGCGAGATCTACACCGACGTCGACGGCGTGTTCACCGCCGACCCGCGCATCGTCCCGGCCGCCCGCAAGATCGACCGGGTCTCCTACGAGGAGATGCTGGAGCTCGCGGCCTGCGGCGCCAAGGTGCTGGCGCTGCGCAGCGTCGAGTACGCGCGCCGGTACGGCGTGCCGGTGCACGTCCGCAGCTCGTTCAGCGCCCACGACGGCACGCGGGTGGTCGCGGCCGAGAAGAAGTCGAAGGAGAACGTCATGGAAGCCCCGATCATCTCCGGCGTCGCGCACGACCGGTCCGAGTCCAAGATCACCGTGATCGGCGTCCCCGACGTGCCGGGCATGGCCGCCCGCATCTTCGAGGTCGTCGCCGGGGCGGGCGCGAACATCGACATGATCGTGCAGAACGTGTCGGCCGCGGCCACGGGTCTCACCGACATCTCCTTCACGCTGCCGGACGGCGACGGCCCCGCCACCATGGCGGCCCTCACGGCCGTGCAGGGTGAGCTGGGCTTCGACTCGCTGCAGTTCGACGACCAGATCGGCAAGCTGTCGCTCGTGGGCGCGGGCATGAAGTCCCACCCCGGCGTCTCCGCGCGGCTGTTCGGCGCGCTGCGTGACGCCGGGATCAACATCGAGATGATCTCCACCTCGGAGATCCGCATCTCGGTGGTCACCCGCGCGGACTCGCTGGACGACGCGGTGCGCGCCGTGCACACCGCGTTCGAGCTCGACGGCGCGGACGGCGAGGCGGTCGTCTACGCAGGAACGGGGCGCTGACATGGTCCAGATCTCCGAGTACGGCGTGCACGTCGCCGTCGTCGGCGCCACCGGCCAGGTGGGTGGCGTCATGCGCCGTCTGCTGGCCGAGCGCGAGTTCCCCGTGGCCTCGATCCGGTTCTTCGCCTCCGCGCGCTCCGCGGGCACCACCCTGTCGTTCGACGGCGTGGACGTGCCGGTCGAGGACGTCGCGGCCACCTCCACCGAGGACCTGGCCGAGATCGACATCGCGCTGTTCTCCGCCGGCGGCGGCACGTCGCGCGAGCACGCACCGCGGTTCGCCGAGGCGGGCGCCGTCGTCGTCGACAACTCGTCGGCCTGGCGGCGCGATCCCGAGGTGCCGCTCGTCGTGTCCGAGGTGAACCCGGAGGCGATCGCCGACGCGGTCAAGGGCATCGTCGCCAACCCGAACTGCACCACGATGGCCGCCATGCCGGCGCTCGCGCCCCTGGCGCAGGCGGCCGGGCTGGAGCGGCTGCGCGTGGCCACCTACCAGGCGGTGTCCGGCTCGGGCCTGTCGGGCGTGGCCGAGCTGGCCGGTCAGGTGCGTGCGGCGCTCGGGCAGGAGATCGAGGGCCTGGTGCACGACGGCGCCTCCGTCGACCTGCCGGACCCCGCCGTCTACGCGGCGCCGATCGCGTTCAACGTGCTGCCCCTGGCGGGCAACCTGGTCGACGACGGTTCGGGCGAGACCGACGAGGAGCAGAAGCTGCGCCACGAGTCGCGCAAGATCCTCGGCCTGCCCGACCTGGCCGTGGCCGGCACCTGCGTGCGCGTCCCCGTGTTCACCGGGCACTCGCTGTCGATCCACGCGGAGTTCGCGCGGTCGATCACGCCGGACGAGGCCCGCAAGCTGCTGGCGGACGCGCCCGGCGTCCAGCTCGTCGACGTGCCGACGCCGCTCGCCGCGGCCGGCGTCGACCCGTCCCTCGTGGGTCGCATCCGGCAGGACCAGTCCGTGCCGGACGGCCGCGGGCTCGTCCTGTTCGTCAGCAACGACAACCTGCGCAAGGGCGCCGCGCTGAACGCGATCCAGATCGCGGAGCTCATCGCGGCCGACCTCGCGGAGCTCGAGGTCCTGGACGCCGCGGAGGCGGCCGACACGTAGTCCGGCCGGCTCGTGGTCCGGCCGACAGGGCCGGCGACACGCCGGGGCAGAGCGACACGCGCTCTGCCCCGGCGTTTTTCTTGCGCGCACCGGTCGGGCTATGGTTCATTGGTCAAGTAATGAACCAACGGAGGGGGTGGGCCGGTGTTCGACGGGCCCGAGCCGATCTACGTGCAGATCGCGCAGATGATCCGCGCGCAGGTACTCGCCGGTGAGCTGAAGGAGGAGGAGCAGGTCATGTCCACCACGCAGTTCGCGACGACGTTCCGCATCAACCCCGCGACCGCCCAGAAGGCGTTCGCCGGGCTGGTCGACGAGGGCGTGCTCTACAAGCGTCGCGGTCTCGGGATGTTCGTCGCGCCGCAGGCCCGCGAGCGCCTGCTCGACGACCACCGCAGGCGCTACTTCGAGGAGGTCCTGGCGCCCGCTCTGCAGCAGGCGGACCTCCTCGGCATCCCGCGGGACGAGGTCGTCGCCTACGTCCTGGGGCCCGACGCCCGACGAACGCAGACCACGGAGGAGTCATGACGACGACCGCACCTTTCGGCGCCCGGCTGGACGACGTCGTCGTCCGGTTCGGCGGCGGCCACCGGCTGCTGCCCAACGGCGGCCTGGTCAGGGAGGACGCCGGCACGGGACTCGACGGCGCCTCGCTGACGATCCGGCCCGGGACGATCACCGGGGTGCTCGGCCGCAACGGCGCGGGCAAGACGACGATGCTCTCCCTGCTGGCGGCGTTCACGCGGCCCACGAGCGGCAGCGTCGTCGTGGGCCCCGAGGGCGCGCAGGAGGACCCGTGGGAGAACCCGTGGGTCACCTCGGGCACGCAGCTCGTGCGGGAGAGCGGTGACCTGATGAACGACGAGAAGGTGACGACCTCCCTCAGGTACTACGCCGACATGCGGCCCGGCTGGAGCGCCGAGACCGCGGAGCGCCTGCTCGACCTGTTCGAGGTGGACGTCCGCAAGAGGCCGTCCGCGCTGTCCCGCGGCAAGCGGTCGGCGGTCGGCGCCACCATCGGCCTGGCCACGCGTGCGCCGCTGACGATCTTCGACGAGGTGTACCTCGGCATGGACGCGCCCACGCGGTACGCCTTCTACGACGAGCTCCTGGCCGACTACGCGGAGCATCCGCGCACCATCCTGCTCTCCAGCCACCTGGTGGAGGAGGTCGAGCGGCTGTTCGAGGACGTGGTGGTCATCGACCGGGGGCGGGTGCTCCTGGCGGAGCCGGCCGAGCAGATGCGGGCCCGCGGGTTCAGCCTCACGGGGAGCCGGGACGCCGTCGAGCGGATCACCGGCGACCGGCGGGTGCTGCACCGGCAGCAGCTCGGTGCGACGGTCCAGGTGACCCTGGAGGGCGCGCTCGACGACGCCGAGCGTGCCGAGGCCCGTTCGGCGGGCGTCGAGGTCGGCGCCGTGCCGGTGCAGGACCTGTTCGTCCGCCTCACCGACCCGAGGAGCGTGCTCTGATGACGAGTGCGGGTACGGCGACGGGCACGGCAGCCGCGGGAACGGACCGGGACCTGCTGGTCCGCGCGGCGGAGCGGCGTGCCGTGAGCACCGCCGCCGGTGCGACGGTGCGTGTGATCCGCACCATCGGCGGCTGGTACTGGGCGATCTTCGCCCTCGTCGCGGTGACGATCGCGGTGCTCATGACCCGCTACGGGTCGGGCCTCGACGAGGCGGTGCTCGACAGCCAGATGGGCGGTTCCTCGCGCTGGGTGGCGCTGGTGCTGGGGCTCATCGTCCCGGCCGCGTACCTGCGGCTGCACCTTGCCGCGGGCGGCAACCGCGGCACGCTCGTGGCCGGGACGGTCCGCGGTGCCCTCCTGGGCGGTCTGCTGATCGGCCTGATGACGGCGGTCTACCTGACCGGTGAGCGCATCCTGCTCGGGGCGCTGGGCCAGACCTGGACCCGCGAGTTCGGGCCGCCCGTGGACGGCTGGGCCGGCATCGCGCTGACGGTCCTGACCGAGTCGCTCGTCGTGGCCACCTACTACCTGGCGGGGGCCGCGACCGCGGCCGGGTACCGCCGGTTCGGTGTCGTCGCCGGGACGCTCTACGGCACCCTCGCCCTCGTGCCGGCAGCGGTGGTCGACCTGGCGACCCACACCGGCGTCACGGCCCTGCTCGTCGGCCCGGGGAACCTGCCCGGCGGCGTCGGCGGGGTGCTGCTGGCCCTGGCGGGCGGGCTCGTGACCGTCGCGGCGGCAGCCTGGCTGCTCCGCCTGCCGTTGCGGACGGTCGCGCTGCGACCGGCCGCCTGAGGAGGAGCGCGCATGCCCACGACGACCACTGCGACGACCACGACGTCGGCCGCCGCACGCACCACCGAGGAGACCGTGATGAGCCGTACCGACCTCGCCCGCGCCGGGCACCGGCGTGCCGTCACCGCCGTCGACCGGTGGGTGCGGCGCTCCGGCGCCGTCGTCGCGTGCTGGTTCTGGGGCATCTACGCGCTGTACGCCGTCGGCATCACGGTGGGGAACGCCATGACGGGCGGCGACCTCGAGATCAGCGCGCTCGACGCGACGCTCGGCGCGCAGCGCTGGGCGGTGCTCTGGCTCGGTGTCGTCGGCACGACAGCCCTGCTGGCCGTGCACGTCGCCGCGGGTGGTAGCCGCCGGTCGCTGGCCGGGGGAGTGCTCCGCGGCGCCCTCGTGCTCGGTGCCGGCTACGGCGTCGTCACCGTCCTCGCGCTGCTGGGCGAGCGGCTGCTGAGCACGTCGCTGGGTATGACCTGGCGACGGCTCGGCGCCCTGCCGTTCGACGCGCCCCTGGCCGTGCTCGGCACCGTGCTGGCCGAGGGGCTCGTCGTGGCCACCTACCTGCTGGTCGGGGCGTGCATCGGGGTCGGCTTCGTGCACGCCCGGGCCTGGGGCGCGCTCCTGATCGTCCCGCTCGCCCTGCCCGCCGTCCTCGTCGACCTCGCCACCCGTACGGGCGTGGTCGGCACCATCGCCAACGTCGAGCTCCGGCCCGACATCGACCATGCCGAGGTACCCCCGGCGGAGGGCCTCGTCACTCTGCTGACCGGTGTCGGCGGGGCGGCCCTGGCTGCCGCGGTCGCCGCCGTCGTGCTGTACGCCCTGCTCCGCACCGCACCTGTCCGACCCCGCTGACCCTTGCCCTGCTCGTCCCCCTGAGCCTCGAAGGAGCGACCATGACGTCCCCAGTCGTCGATGTCCGCAACCTGCGCAAGACCTATCCCGGCGCCGGGCGCGCCGCACCACCCAAGACCGCCGTCGCCGACGTGAGCTTCCAGGTCGAGCGCGGCGAGATCTTCGGGATCCTCGGCCCCAACGGGGCCGGCAAGACCACCACCGTCGAGTGTGTCGCGGGCCTGCGGCACGCGGACGGCGGCACCGTGCGGGTGCTGGGGCACGACCCCCAGGCCGACCCGATGTCGGTGCGCGAGCACGTGGGCGTGCAGCTCCAGGAGGCCGCCCTGCACGACAAGATCACGGTGGGGGAGGCGCTCGACGTCTTCGGTGGGTTCTACGCCCGGTCCGCCGACCCCGCCGAGCTCCTGGACCTCCTCGACCTGACCGCCCAGCGGGACCAGCAGTTCGGCAAGCTCTCCGGCGGGCAGAAGCAGCGTCTCTCGATCGCGCTCGCGCTCGTCGGCCGCCCGCAGGTGGCCATCCTCGACGAGCTCACCACCGGGCTCGACCCCGCCGCTCGCCGCGCGACCTGGGACCTGGTCGAGCGGGTCCGCGACTCCGGGGTCACCGTCCTGCTGGTCACCCATTTCATGGAGGAGGCCGAGCGGCTGTGCGACCGGCTCGTCGTCATCGACGGCGGCCGCGTCGTCGCGCAGGGCGCGCCGTCCGCCCTGATCGAGGGCCTGGAGGGCCACCGGGGCGTCCGCCTCCGGTTCGCCGACGACGCCGCCCGCGCCCGCGCGCTCCAGCTCCTCACCGCGCTGTCGGAGCGTGACGACGACGTCGCCGGTGCCACGTCCGCCGGGGTCGAGATCGAGGTGACCGGCACCCGCAAGGTGCTGTTCGCGGTGGTGCAGGCGCTCGCTGCCGCCGACGTCGTCCCCGACGACGTGCGGACCGTCGAGCGCACTCTGGAAGATGTGTTCGTGCAGGTCACCGGGCGTCAGTACCGCCCGGAGGAGAACGAGGAGGTGGCGGCGTGACCGTCGTCGAACCCACCACGACCACCCGGGTCGGCAGGCGCCGCGCCCGCGGTTTCCGAACCCTGCTCGCCACCGAGCTCAAGGTGTGGCTGCGGGACCCGACCGCGGTCTTCTTCGCGCTCGTGTTCCCCACCATGCTCCTGCTCGGCCTCGGTCTGGCCATCCCGGCCTTCGCGGAGCCGATGACCGACGCGCCGCCGCCCTGGAACGAGGCACCCGGCGTGACCAGCTACCTGCCCACCGTCATCGCCCTCGCCGTGGGCACCATCGCGCTGACGACCATGCCGGTGCAGTTCGCCACCTTCCGGGAGAAGGGCATCCTCAAGCGCTTGTCGACCACGCCGATGCCCCCGCAGAACCTGATCGGCGCGCACATGGTGATCAACGTGCTCGCACTGATCGTGTCGGCGAGCGCGGCCGTCGTCGGCGCCATGCTGGTGCTGGGCGTGCCGTTCGCGGCCGACCCGCTGACCGTGCTGCTGGTGCTCGTGCTGTCCACGACCGCGATGTTCTCCCTCGGCCTGCTCGTGGCGGCACGGGCCGAGAAGGGCACCACCGCGTCCGGCCTGGGGATGCTGATCTACTTCCCGTCCCTGATGTTCTCCGGGGTGTGGGTGCCCCTGTCGGTCATGCCCGACTGGATGGAACGGATCGGCCTCTACCTGCCGCTCGGTGCGGCCGCCCAGGGCCTCACCGTCGGCTGGTTCGGCAACGAGGGCTTCCCGCTCGCCCAGGTGCTCGTGCTCCTCGCGTGGACCGTGGTGCTCTTCCCGCTCGGCGTGAAGCTCTTCCGCTGGACCTGACCACTCCTCGGACCCGGCCCTGCCCAGCGCAGGGCCGGGTCTACGGTGACCCCCGGCCGATGCCGACGCCGAGGGGGACACACGATGAGGACGCTGCGCACGATCGCCGATCTGGCCGGACGCTGGTTCGCGGTACTGGTGCTGATCGGCGGGATCGCCGGGCTGCTCGCGCCGGCCCAGCTCGCGCCGCTCGCGGCGCACATCCCCCTGTTCCTCGGGATCGTGATGTTCGGCATGGGGCTCACCCTGCGGGGGAGCGACTTCGCCCTCGTGGCCCGGCGCCCGTGGGCGGTGCTCATCGGCGTCCTCGCGCAGTTCGTCATCATGCCGCTCCTCGCCTGGGGCGTGAGCGGGCTGTACGGGCTGACCGGCATGGCCCTGCTCGGCATGATCCTGGTCGGGGCCGCACCCGGTGGCACCGCCTCCAACGTGATCGTCTACCTCGGCAAGGGCGACACCGCCCTGTCGGTGACCATGACGGCGATCTCCACCCTGCTCGCGCCGTTCCTCACCCCGCTGCTCATCCTGTGGCTGGCCGACGAGAGCCTCGACGTCGGGTTCGCCGACCTGTTCGGCTCGATCGTCCAGGTGGTGCTCGTGCCCGTGCTGGCCGGCCTCGTGGTGCGCGCCGTCGCCGGACGGTTCGTCGAGCGGGTGCTGCCGTTCCTGCCCCTGGTGTCCGTGGGCGGCATCGTCCTGGTGGTGCTCGGCGTGGTGGCCGCCAACGCCGGGACCGTGCTGTCGACCGGGCTGCTGCTGGCGCTCGCCGTGATCACGCACAACCTCCTGGGGCTGCTGCTCGGCTACGGCACCGCCGTCGCGGCCCGGCTGGACCGCCCCGCGCGCCGGGCGGTGAGCATCGAGGTGGGCATGCAGAACTCGGGCCTCGCGGCGAGCCTGGCGGCGACCCACTTCACCCCCGCCGCGGCCCTGCCCGCCGCGCTGTTCTCGGTCTGGCACAACCTCTCCGGTGCCGCCCTCGCGACCTGGTGGGCGCGCCGCTCCACGACCCGCTGATCTCCCCTACCCTCATGTCATGAAGCCGTTCCTGCTGCTCGCGACGCGTGCGGAAGACCTCGCCGCGGACGGTGAGCACGAGGCGTTCCTGCGGTACGGGGGCCTCGCCCCGGAGCAGCTCCACCGCGTCCGCCTCGAGCGCGACCCGCTGCCGCCGGTGGACCTGGACGACTACTCCGGCGTGCTGGTGGGCGGGGGCCCGTTCAACTCCTCGGAGGCACCGGAGCGCAAGAGCGCCACGCAGCGCCGCGTGGAGGCGGAGCTCGGCGGGCTGCTCGACCAGATCGTGGCGCGCGACTTCCCGTTCCTCGGCGCGTGCTACGGCGTCGGCACGCTGGGCGCGCACCAGGGCGCGGTGATCGACGCGACGTACGCGGAGCCCGTGGGGCCGGTGACGGTGGAGCTGACGCCGGAGGCGGCGTCGGACCCGCTGCTCGCGGACATGCCGCAGGCCTTCGCCGCGTACGTGGGGCACAAGGAGGCCGTCCGCAAGCTGCCGGACCACGCCGTGCTGCTCGCCTCCTCGGCGGGGTGCCCGGTGCAGATGTTCCGGATCAAGCAGAACCTCTACGCCACCCAGTTCCACCCGGAGCTCGACGTCCCGGGCATCGAGCAGCGCATCGCGGTGTACCGGGACTACGGGTACTTCCCGCCGGCGGAGGCGGAGCTCGTCCGGGAGCGGTGCGCCTCCGTGCCGGTCACCGAGCCGATGCGCGTGCTGCGGGCCTTCGTGGAGCGTTACGCCCGGTAGCGGCGACTGTGATCGACCGCATCGTGGGAACCGGTGGACAGCCGCCGGGGGTGCGGCTACCGTTTTCGCCGTGGACATCCGTTGGTATTGGCGCTTTACGTCGGCTCCTGGTGGAGCCCGGCGGGCGCGCGCCTGACCAACTTTCCACCCGGAGCCAGGGCCTGGGACGCCGATCGCGTCCAGGCCCTTCGTCTTTACCAGACGGGCCGCTCCGGACCAGGAGTCGGTGGCGGGCCGTCCGGTTCCTCGAACCAGATCCCCGCCAACTTGGAGCCCCGATCCCGATGAGCATCACCCCCGCGGAACCCAGCACCGAGGCGACCGACCTCGGTACCCGCACCTCCGACCTGCGCATCCGCGCCCTCGACCCGCTGCCCGCGCCGAACGCCCTGCTGGCGTCGATGCCGCTCGGTACCGCCCGCAGCGACCTCGTCACCACCTCGCGCCGTGAGGTGCGTGACGTGCTGACCGGCGAGGACGACCGCCTGCTGACGATCGTCGGCCCGTGCTCCGTGCACGACCCGGCCGCCGCGCTGGAGTACGCCTCCCGGCTCGCCACGCTCCGGCGCGAGCTGTCCGACGACCTGGTCGTGGTCATGCGGGTGTACTTCGAGAAGCCGCGCACCACGGTGGGCTGGAAGGGCCTCATCAACGACCCGCACCTGGACGGCACGCACGACGTGCGGCACGGCCTGAGCCTGGCCCGCGAGGTGCTGCTCGGCGTGCTCGACGCCGGCGTCCCCGCCGCCGCCGAGTTCCTGGAGCCGACCAGCCCGCAGTACATCGCCGACGCCGTCACCTGGGGCGCCATCGGCGCGCGCAACGCGGAGTCGCAGGTGCACCGCCAGCTCGCCTCGGGCCTGTCCATGCCGGTCGGGTTCAAGAACGCGACCGACGGCGACGTGCAGATCGCCGTGGACGGCTGCATCACCGCCGCCAGCGAGCACACCTTCTTCGGGGCCGACGGCGAGGGCCGTGCCGCCGCCGTCGAGACCACCGGCAACCCCGACTGCCACGTCATCCTGCGCGGCGGTCGCTCCGGCCCCAACTACTCGCCGGAGGACGTCGCCGCCGCGCTGCGCGTGGCCCGCACCTCCGGGCTGGGCGGCGCCGTCGAGAACGGCGTGATCGTCGACGCGAGCCACGGCAACTCGGGCAAGGACCACGTGCGCCAGGCGGGCGTGGTGCACGAGATCGCCAACCGCATCGCCGACGGCGAGCACGGCATCACCGGCCTCATGATGGAGAGCTTCCTGGTGGCCGGGGCGCAGAAGCCCGGCCCGCTGTCCGAGCTCACCTACGGCCAGTCGGTCACGGACAAGTGCATGGACTGGGACACCACCGAGGACCTGCTGCGGGAGCTGGCGAAGGCCGTGCGGGAGCGGCGGGGCTGAGCTCGGTGCCCTGACTCGGCGTGCTCGTTCTGCCGAGTCAGGGCACACCGATACTGCCGTCAGTGGCCGAGCAAGGACAGCGGCACCACCGCGATCCCGTCGCGACGTCGGTAGGCGTGCCCGCCGGTCGTGATGACCGCGGCGTCCAGGAGCTCGTCGCCGATGCGCTCCCGGAGCCAGTGCAGGTGTTTGACGTCGGCATCGCTCACGCTCGCGGCCAGCTTGGTCTCTAGAGCGACGACGGCGCCGTCCCGGCGTTCGACGACCAGGTCGACCTCGTGATCGCCGTTGCGGGTGCGGAGGTGATAAGTCCGCGCACGGTTGATGTCGGCATACGTCTGGACGCTCAGCGCCACGAGGTGCTCGAAGAGCGGCCCGAGGAGCGCGCTGTGCCGACCGAGTCGCAGCGAGTCCTGGGTGGCGCCGAGGAGCCGCGCGGCGAGAGCGGGGTCAGCGAGCTGGTGCTTGGGTGAGGTGACGAGCCTGTCGAAGGAGTTGCGGCTGGGAGACCAGGCTGGCAGCGCGTCCAGGAGCCACAGTCCCGTGAGCGCGTCCCGGTACGTGATGGTCGTCGACAGCGCTGGCTTGTCCGACTCGCCGGGCGTAGCCGCGTCGATGATGCGGTTGTAGCTGGTCGTCGTCGAGGTCGCGGCCGCGTACGCGGTGAGCCAACGGCGGAGTGTGTCCGGTCTCCGCACTGCGTACCCCTGCTCGGGAAACTCGCGCTGGACGATGTTGTCCACGTAGGCGTCCAGCAGGTCCAGGCGACTTTCTGAGTCCTCAGGCCGGATCCCGGGCAGGCCTGACGCGACGATCTCCTCGACGTAGTCAGAGAGCGTGACGTCAGTCGATGCGCTGACCTCGGGCTTCTCGCCCGTGAGCAACGCGGCAAGGCTCACGTGCGGCTGTTCGACCTGGCGTTCCTCGAAGCTCAGCGGGCGCATTCTGAATGGAACGATCCGGCCCGCCCCCGAGTGGACTGTCGCTCCTCGCGGGGCCGAGCTTCCCGCGAGGATCACATGTCCGTGCGGAATACCGTCGTCGACCGCCTCCCGCACGCGATCCCACGACTCTGGCCATCGCTGCCACTCGTCGATCAGCACGGGGCCGGGCAAAGTGCGGAAGACGTCCGGGTCTGCGGTGAACTGCTCGCGAATCTCTGCCCGCTGGAGCGAGAGCACCGTCCGTGCGCGCTCGGTCGCGGTCGCCGTCTTCCCAACTCCCTTGGGACCCTGCAGCGCGATGGCGCGCAAGCGAGGCTGGCGGTCATCGAGCCGCTCGTCCAAGAGCCGCCGTTCGTAGATTGCCACGGATCTACACTAGCGTTAGCAGGGATTCTACGCTCGCGTTAGCAGGGTTGCTGCGCTCGCGTTTGCAGGGTTGCTGCGCTAGTGATCGCAGAAGGTTCCACGCCCCCATCTCAGCCGACGAAGCCCTCCAGCTCCGTCGTCGGCACCTTGCGGCCGGACCGGATCAGCTCTTCCACGCGCTCCATCTGCTCCCAGACGTTGACGGCCATGCCCGCGACGACCTGGCCGTCGACGCGCCAGAACGCCACGAACTCGCGCTTGCCGGCGTCCCCGGAGACCACCACGTCGTCGTACCCGGCCCGGACGTCCACCCAGCCGGTGTACTCCATGCCGACGTCGTACTGGTCGCTGTAGAAGTACGGCAGCTTGTCGTACGGGTCGGCGGCACCGAGCATCGCCTTGCCGGCATGGGTGCCGGTCTCCTGGGCGATCGCCCAGTGCTCCACGCGCAGCGGGCGCCCGTAGTGCGGCGACGGGATGCTCGCGATGTCGCCGCCGGCGAAGACGTCGGGGTGGGAGGTGGCCAGCGTGCCGTCCACGGCGACCCCGCCGCCGAGCGCGGCGTCCCGCAGATCCAGGCCCGCAGCCTCGGCCAGCCCGATGTTCGGCGTGACGCCCACGCCGACCACGACGACGTCCGCGCCCAGGTGGGTGCCGTCGGAGAGGTCGACGCCGGTCACGCGGCCGTCGGCGCCCCGCAGGCCGGTGACGGACACACCGCGCTGCAACCGGACGCCGTGCTCGGTGTGGACGCCAGCGTAGAAGTCGCTCATCTCGGTGCCCAGCACCCGGCCGAGCGGGTGTGTGCCCCGGCCCACGACGGTGACGTCCAGGCCGAGGGTCCGCGCGGACGCTGCCACCTCCAGCCCGATCCACCCGTCGCCGATCACGACGAGCCGGCCCACGCCCTCCAGCGAGGCCTCCAGCAGCTGGGCGGAGATGCGGTCGGAGTCGTCGATCGTGCGCAGGTAGTGCACGCCGGCGAGATCGCTCCCCGGCACGCTCAGCGTGCGCGGCGTCGACCCCGGGGCGAGGAGGGCCTTCGCGAAGGTGAGGGTGGCGCCGTCGGACAGGGTGAGGGTGCGGCTCGCGGGGTCGAGGCCCACGGCGGTCTCGCCCGTGCGGACGTCGACGCCGTGCTCGTCGTACCAGGCCTCCTCCAGCGGGAAGACGGCGTCGCGCTCCGCCTCGCCGCGCAGGTAGTCCTTGCTCAGCGGCGGGCGCTCGTAGGGGTGGTGGGGCTCGGTGGTGACGACCACCAGGTCGCCGTCGTATCCCTCGGCGCGCAGTACCTCCGCGGCGCGGGCAGTGGTCAGGCCGCCGCCGACCAGAACGAACGGATCCATCAGTGCCTCCCGGAACAGGGTGTGGGCTCCAGTCTTGCACCGGGGGCCGGGAGATGCGGGTGTGTCCCCCGGGCGGCCCGCGGCACCGGTCCCGGGAGATGGCGAAAGGCCCTCCGACTCAGCATTTCTGCTGGTCAGAGGGCCTTTCACATGGTCGGGGTGACAGGATTTGAACCTGCGACCTCTTCGTCCCGAACGAAGCGCGCTACCAAGCTGCGCCACACCCCGATGGAGCCCACCGCACGTCAGGCACGAAGCCCGTCCGCGGAAGCCTGCTCAGAATAGCCGACGCATGGCCCGGAACGGAAACCGAATGCGGAGTGGGTCCGATCACTCCCGTTCCGGGCCACGCCTGCGGGCATCAGACCAGCTCGACGACGAGCTCCACCTCGACCGGCGCGTCCAGCGGAAGGACCGCCACGCCGACGGCGGAGCGCGCGTGCAGGCCGGCGTCGCCGAAGATCTCGCCGAGCACCGTGGAGGCGCCGTTGATCACACCGGGCTGTCCGGTGAACGACGGGTCGCTCGCGACGAAGCCGACGACCTTGACGATCCGGGAGACGGCGTCGAGGGAGCCGGTGACCGACCGGACGGCGGCCAGCGCGTTGAGGGCGCAGATGCGGGCGTAGCCCGCGGCGTCGTCGGGGGAGACCAGGCCCTCGCCCTCGCCCACCTTGCCGGTGGCGGCCAGGGTGCCCGCGGTGAAGGGGAGCTGGCCGGAGGTGTAGACGTGGCGGCCCGTCTGTACGGCCGGCACGTAGGCCGCGACCGGGGCCGCGACCTCGGGGAGCGTGATGCCCAGCTCGGCGAGGCGCTGCTCGTGGCTCATGCGTCACCGCCCGTGGGCCGCTTCAGGTAGGCGACGAGCCCGGTGCCGTCGGGTCCGGGGACCACCTGCACGAGCTCCCAGCCGTCCGAGCCCCACTGGTCGAGGATCGCCTTGGTGTTGTGAATGAGGAGGGGGATCGTCGCGTACTCCCACTTCGTTGCCATGCCGTGATGTTAGCCCGCTCCGGGCCCCGGCGATTCCGCACGAGACCTGCACACCGCGGGCCGCCCCTTTCGGCGTGCCCTGTCAGGGACACCCCGTAACCTGGGCGCATGGCCATGGCTAACCCTCGCGAGCCGCGCCGGATCACTCGGACCATCCCAGCGGCCCAGCTCATCGGACTCCTCCTCGCCTTCGTGCTCACCGCCGGTGCCGGCGGTGTGATCGCTGCCGGTCTGGTGATCCCGCTCGCCTCGGGCGTGGACACCGCGGTGGACACGGGCGTCGAGGTGTTCAACGAGGTGCCGGACGAGATGGTCCCCGGGCCGCTGTCCGAGCAGTCCGTGATCTACGCGAGCGACAACAAGACCAAGCTGGCCACGTTCTACGCCCAGAACCGCATCGTCGTGCCGCTCGACAAGGTGGCCGACAACATGAAGCACGCCGTCATCGCCATCGAGGACGAGCGCTTCTACACGCACGGCGGAGTGGACCCCGAGGGCATCTCGCGCGCCGCGGTGCAGAACTTCGGCGGGGGCGACACACAGGGTGCCTCGACGCTCACGCAGCAGTACGTGAAGAACGTGCTCATCGAGGAGGCGGTGCGCGACAACGACGCGTTCGGCGTCCTGGAGGCGAGCGAGAGCTCGCTGACGCGCAAGCTCCGCGAGGCCAAGCTGGCGATCGCGCTCGAGAAGAAGATGTCCAAGGACGAGATCCTCCAGGGCTACCTCAACATCGCGCAGTTCGGCCGCAGCGTCTACGGCGTCGAGACGGCGGCGCAGTACTACTTCAACAAGTCGTCGAGCAAGCTGTCGGTGGTCGAGGCGGCCACCATCGCCGGCATCACCAAGTCGCCGAGCGCGTTCGACCCGGTCGCCAACCCGGAGGAGGCGGAGGTCCGCCGCAACCTGGTGATCGGCAAGATGTGGCAGCTCGGCTACATCACGACCGACGAGCGCGACGAGGCGATGGCGACGCCGCTGGCCGACACCCTCGACGTCCAGCCCCTCGAGGTGGGCTGCGACGCGGCGCAGGGCGCGGCGTTCTTCTGCGACTACGTCATCAAGGAGGTCATGGCGAGCCCCGAGTTCGGGAAGACCCGCGAGGACCGCTACGACCTGCTCTACCGCGGCGGCCTGCGGATCGTGACGACGCTCGACATGAAGATGCAGCGGGCGGCCGAGAAGACCGTGGTCGAGGGTGTGCCGGGGGACAACGCGTACGGGCTGGAGGCGGCCGTGACGTCCGTGGTGCCGGGTACCGGCGAGATCCGGGCCATGGCGCAGAACGTCCCGTACGACGCGACGTCGAACCCCGCGGCGGGTACGACCGCGCAGAACTACTCGGCGGACTACAACCACGGCAACTCGCGCGGTTTTCCGGTGGGGTCGAACTTCAAGCCGTTCGTGCTGGCCGAGTGGCTGCGCAGCGGACATCAGCTCTACGACTCGGTGAGCGCCGGCCCCTACGCGCCGTACCAGACGGAGTTCACGGCCGACGGCTGCGTGGCCAACCTCCCCCACACGCAGTGGGAGGTGGGTAACGTGGAGGGCTCGACGTCCGGCAACATCAGCGTGCTCCAGGGCACGTTCCAGTCGCTGAACACCGTCTACGCGCGCATGTCGCAGCAGATCAACCTGTGCGACCTCCAGAAGACGGCGTGGGACGTCGGTTTCCGGCCGATGACGTCGGGCCTGACCTACGAGGGTGAGGGCACGTTCCGGACGATCGACGAGCCGCAGCAGAAGGACATCGACGTCTTCCCGTCGATGACGCTCGGTACCCAGGCCTCGACGCCGCTCAACCAGGCCGCCGCCTACGCCACCTTCGCCTCGGGCGGGACCTACTGCGAGCCCATCGCGATCCTCGAGGTCAAGGACCACGAGGGCAAGAAGATGAAGGTGCCGTCGGCCAACTGCAAGCAGACCCTGGAGCCGAATGTCGCCAACACGGTGGCCTACGCCATGACCAAGGTCTTCAGCACGAGCCCGTGGGGCACGGCCTGGTCGATCGCGCCCGGTCTCGCCGACGGTCGGCAGGTGGCGGGCAAGACCGGTACCACCAACGGCGCCACCCAGAGCTGGTTCACCGGGTACACGCCCGAGCTGTCCACCTCCGTGTGGGTGGGTGAGGCCAGCGGCGAGGTCGAGCACATGAACGTCATCCTGCCGTCGACCACCTGGTACAACGCCTCGGCCAAGGTGGGCCCGCTGTACGGCGGAACCGCCGCGGCGCCCACGTGGCGCCGGTACATGGACCAGGCCATGGTGGGCCTGCCGACGACGCCGTTCCCCGCAGCCGACCCGAACCTCGTGGGCAAGAAGCCGGCTGCCCCGAAGCCGGACAAGAGCGACGACGGTGGTGACTCCGACGGCGGTGGTGGTGACTCCGACGGCGGCGACTCCGGCGACGGCGGAGGCGACACCGGCGGTCCGGGCGGTGGCCCGGGCGGTCCGGGCGGCGGCGACCGCGGCGGGGACGACTGATCCGGATGGGCACGCTGGGTAACGTCGGCAAGGCGCTCGGGATCGCCGGGGGCCTCGCCGTCGCCGGGTTGGCCTATGCGCACCTGGAGACCAAGCTGTTCCGCGTGCGCCGGGTGACGGTGCCGCTGCTGCCGCCGGGGCAGCGGCCGATCCGGGTGCTGCAGGTGTCCGACCTGCACCTCACGCCGAGCCAGCACACCAAGCAGGCGTGGGTGCGGTCGCTCGCCGAGCTCGAACCCGACCTCGTCATCAACACGGGCGACAACTTCGGGCACCCGCAGGCGCTGGCGCCGCTGCTCGACGTCCTGGGCCGGCTGATGGACGTGCCGGGCGCGTTCGTCATGGGGTCGAACGACTACTACGCGCCGACGTTCAAGAACCCGGCCCGGTACCTGCTCCGGGACGCCCGGGTGGACCGTGACGACAAGGTGGAGCTCCCTTCCGGTTCGCTCGCCAAGGCGTTCACGGAGGCCGGCTGGGTAGACCTCGACAACGGTCGCGGTCTCGTCGAGCTGCGCGACGGGCGCACCGTGGGGCTGGTGGGGATGGACGACCCGCACCTCGACCGCGACGTCATGCCGGAGCCCGGCCGCGTGCCGGGCGAGGAGGACGCGGTGCTGCGCCTCGGCGTCGTGCACGCGCCCTACCAGCGCGTGCTGAACCAGCTCAAGGACGACGGCGTGGACGCGATCATCGCGGGGCACACGCACGGCGGGCAGCTCTGCCTGCCGTACTACGGCGCGCTCGTGACGAACTGCGACCTGGACCGCGGTCGGGCCTCGGGCCTGCACGGCTGGCCGGGGCCGCGCCCCGACCGCGAGGGCGGCGAGGACTCGACGTGGCTGCACGTCTCGGCGGGAGCCGGGACGTCCCCGTACGCCCAGGTGCGGTTCGCGTGCCGGCCGGAGGCGACGCTGATGACGCTGACGGCGCGGGGTGTGTGAACAGCGTCCCTTTCTTACGCGGTGACCGTCCGTCGGAGGTCCGTGATCGGCAAAAGGTCAGGTGGTCGGCAACCCGAGTTGCCGACCACCTGACCTTTTGCCGATCACGGGCTCCGTCAGATCAGCGCGCCCGCCGCTCCAGCCGGTCAAGGTCCAGCAGCACCACAGCCCGCCCCTCGCGCCGGACCCAGCCGCGGGTCGCGAAGTCGGCCAGCGCCTTGTTCACGGTCTCGCGCGAGGCGCCGACGAGCTGTGCCAGCTCCTCCTGCGTGAGGTCGTGCGCCACGCGGATGCCGTCGTCGTTGGGCTCGCCGAAGCGGGTCGAGAGGTCGAGCAGCGCCTTGGCCACGCGGCCCGGGACGTCGGAGAAGACGAGGTCCGCCAGCGTCTCGTTGGTGCGGCGCAGCCGGCGTGCCAGCGCACCCAGGAGCTGGGTGGCGACACCGGGGTGGTCCGCGATCCACCGCACGAGGGACTCGTGCCGCAGCTCGTAGACCACGGAGTCCGACACGGAGGACGCCGACGCCGTGCGGGGGCCCGGGTCGAACAGGGACAGCTCACCGAACATCTCGCCCGGGCCGAGGATCGACAGCAGGTTCTCGCGGCCGTCGCTCGACCGGCGCCCCAGCTTGATCTTGCCCTGCGCGATGACGTACAGGCGGTCGCCCGGTTCGCCCTCGCGGAAGAGCACGTCACCCCGGACCAGCTCCACGGGCACCATGGACTCGAAGAGCGCGCGTGTCTCATCGCCTTCCATGTCCGCGAAGAGGGGGGCAGAGAGTACGACTTCGTCGTCCACCAGTGGTGTCCTCACGTGTCGGGGACTTTCGTCCATCAGTCTTTTCCACCTCTCAGTCTGCCTCAATGTCACGAGATTGCCGGGTCATCGGTCTCTCTCGTGGCGTCCGCGTGGCGTGCAGGCCCGACGCGATCGTCCGCCTCGTGCGGGATGTCGGCTTTTGCCCAGTGCGAAGTAGGACGCCCGTCCAATAATCCTAGGGGTGTCACCTGGGAGTACGGAACGGGCGCCCTACCTGACGGTTCAGGGAACCTCGCGCTGCTCCGGTCCGACGTACTCGCACACCGGCCGGATCAGCGAGTTCGCGGCCCGCTGCTCCATGACGTGCGCCGTCCACCCGGTGATCCGGGAGGCCACGAACAGCGGGGTGAAGATGTTCGTGTCGAACCCGATCAGGTGGTACGCCGGCCCGGCGGGGTAGTCCAGGTTCGGCTTGATGTTCTTGCGGCTGACCATGGCGTTCTCGAGCGTGTCGTACAGGGCGATCACCTCGGTGTCGCCGTAGTGCTCGGCGAGGTCACCGAGCACGGCGCGCATGGTCGGCACGCGGGAGTCGCCGTTCTTGTAGACCCGGTGGCCGAACCCCATGATCTTCTTCTTGTTCGCCAGCGCGTCCTCGAGCCACGCCTCCGCCCGGTCCGCCGAGCCGATCTCCTCGAACGTGGCCTGCACGGCCTCGTTCGCGCCGCCGTGCAGCGGGCCCTTGAGGGCGCCGATGGCGCCCGTCACGGCCGAGTGCAGGTCGGCGAGCGTCGAGGTGATGACGCGCGCGGTGAACGTGGACGCGTTGAACGAGTGCTCCGCGTAGAGCACCATCGACGCCTCGAAGGCCTGCACGACGGCAGGTTCCTTCTCCTCGCCGAACGTCATCCACAGGAAGTTGGCGGAGTAGCCCAGGTCCTCGCGGGGGTGCACGATCTCCTGGCCCCGGCGGCGGCGCTGGTCGAGGGCGACGACGGCGGGCAGGACCGCCCACAGCCGCAGCGCCTTGGCGAGCTCCGCCTCGGGCGAGGAGTCCTCGGCCTGCGGGTCGTGGGCGCCCAGGATCGACACCGCGGTGCGGCACACGTCCATGGGGTGGCAGTCGGTGGGCAGCTCCAGGATCGCGTCCCGGATGTTGTCCGGCAGCTCGCGGTGCACCCGCTCGACGGCGGTCTGCTCGGCGAGCTGCGCGGCCGTCGGCAGCTCGCCGTGCCACAGCAGGTAGGCGACCTCCTCGAAGGACTTCTTCGCGGCCAGCTCCTGCACGGGGTAGCCCCGGTACAGCAGCGAGTTGGTCTCCGGGTTGACCTTCGAGATAGCCGACGTGTCGGCGACGACGCCGGCCAGACCCTTCCGGATCTCGGTGGTCTCAGGCATTGGCACTCCTTCGTGTCCTGGCATGACGAGGTCAGGGCTGGTAGGTGAAGACGTTCGAGTCGAAGTGGTTGTAGGCGGCGTAGTCGTTCAGCTCGTAGAGCCGCGCGCGGGTCTGCATCTGCGGCACCAGGTCCGCCTGCGTGCCCGACGCCGCGATCTGGTCCAGCGCGCGCTCGGCGGCGCCCATCGCGATGCGGAGCAGGGTGACGGGGTAGATGACGAGCCGGGCGCCGGCGTCCTGGAGCTGCTGCGTGGTGAAGAGCTCGGACTTGCCGAACTCCGTCATGTTGGCCAGCACCGGCACGTCGAGGGCCGAGGCGACGGCCTCGAACTCCGCGAGATCCTTCATCGCCTCGGGGAAGATCGCGTCCGCCCCGGCGTCGACCAGGGCCTTGGCGCGGTCGATCGCGAGCCGGAGCCCGCGCTCGCCCGGTTCCGTGCCGCGCACGTCGGTGCGCGCCATGATCAGGAAGTCGGGGTCGCGGCGGCCGTCGACGGCGGCCCGGATGCGCCGGACGGCGTCGCCGAGCCCGACCACCTCCTTGCCGTCGAGGTGACCGCACCGCTTGGGGTTGACCTGGTCCTCGATGTGGATGCCGACCACCCCGGCGTCCTCCATGGTCTGGACCGTGCGGGCCACGTTCATGGGCTCGCCGAACCCGGTGTCGGCGTCGGCCAGCACGGGCAGGTCGGTGACGCGGGCGATCTGCGCGGCGCGGCCGGCCACCTCGGTGAGGGTGGTGAGACCGATGTCGGGCAGGCCCAGGTCGGCGGAGAGGACCGCACCGGAGACGTAGACGCCGTCGAACCCCTTGTCCTGGATGAGCGTGGCGCTCAGGGGGTTGAAGGCGCCCGGCAGGCGCAGGATCTCCGGGCCGGCGAGGGCCTCGCGGAAGGCGCGGCGCTTCGCGGCCGGGGTGAGGTGGGAGTAGAGCATCAGGCACGCCCCAGCTCGAACAGGCCCGTCGGGGCCGCGACGGCGTCCAGGACGCCGGGGGCGGCGACGATCGTGAGCTCGCGGACCTCGGCGGGCGTGAGCTCGGGCAGCCGCTCGGCCAGGCCGAGGAAGCGGTCGATCTCGGCGTCGGTCAGGACGCCCGCGGCCAGCGTGCGGAACTTGGCCACGTAGTTCGCCCGGGCGAACGGGCGGGCGCCCAGCGGGTGGGCGTCGGCGACGGCGATCTCGCGCGTGACCACCTCACCCGAGGTCAGCGCGATCTCGACGCGGCCCCCGAACGCCTTCTCCGCGGGGTCGGCCGAGTGGTAGCGACGTGTCCACTCCGGGTCCTCGGCGGTGGTGACCTTGCGCCACAGCTCCACGGTGTCCGGGCGCTGGGCCCGTGACGGGGCGTAGGAGTCCACGTGGTGCCAGCCGCCGTCCTGCAGCGCGACGGTGAAGATGTACGGCACCGAGTGGTCGAGCGTCTCTCGCGACGCGGTCGGGTCGTACTTCTGCGGGTCGTTCGCGCCCGAGCCGATCACGTGGTGGGTGTGGTGGCTGGTGTGCAGGACGATCGAGGCGATGTTCGCGGGGTCGCGCAGCTCCGGGCGCTCGGCGCCCAGGGCACGGGCCATGTCGATGATCGCCTGCGCCTGGTACTCCGCGGAGTGCTCCTTGGTGTACGTGTCGAGGATGCCGGTGCGCGGCTCGCCGGGCGCGGGCAGCACCACGTCGTAGGCGGCGTCCGGCCCGTCCAGGAGCCAGGCGACCACGCCGTCCTCGCCCTCGTAGATGGGCTCGGGGGAGGTCTGACCGCGCATCGCGCGGTCCACGGCCTCGACCGCGAGCTTGCCCGCGAAGGCCGGCGCGTGCGCCTTCCACGTGGAGATCTGGCCCTTGCGGCTCTGCCGCGTGGCGGTGGTGGTGTGCAGGGCCTGGCCGATCGCCTGGAACACCGTCTCGGTGTCCAGCCCCAGCAGTGTGCCGATGCCGGCCGCCGCCGACGGGCCGAGGTGCGCCACGTGGTCGATCTTGTGCTTGTGCAGGCTGATCGCGCGGACCAGGTCCACCTGGATCTCGTAGCCGGTCACGATGCCCCGGACCAGCTCGGCGCCGGTGCGGCCCGCGTGCTGGGCCACGGCCAGGACCGGCGGGATGTTGTCGCCCGGGTGGGAGTACTCGGCGGCGAGGAAGGTGTCGTGGAAGTCGAGCTCGCGGACGGCGACGCCGTTGGCCCATGCCGCCCACTCGGGGCTGCTCGTGGCCTCCGGGGCCAGGCCGAAGACCGTGGAGCCGGGCGTGTACGGGTGCGCCTGGGCCTGCGACCGGGCCGCGACGGCGGGGCCGCGCGTGAGGCTGGCCGCCGCGACCGCGGCGTTGTCGATCACGCGGTTGATCACCATGTCGGTGACCTCGGCCGTGGGCTCGACGGTGTCGGTGGCGAGCTCCGCGAGCTTCCAGGCGAGCTGGTCGGTGCGCTCGAGCGGCTCGGCGGACGGGTAGACGCGCAGGTGGTGCGTGTACGGCATGGTGACTCTTCCTCGATTCACAGGGACCGTCGTGAGGTCCGGGGCGCCCTTGACCTTCTCATACTCCGCGTCCTAGGTACACGTGGCCATCCGCCGGGGGCGAGCGCGGCGGCCGATTCCCACCGGACGGTGTCAGTGGCGGTCGCTAGTGTGACGACGTGACCACCACCAGGAACGAGCCCGAGAGCAGGCTGGCGCTCGTGCGCCGGGCCCGGCGCATCAACCGCGTGCTGGGGGAGACCTACCCGGACGCCCGGGCGGAGCTCGACTTCACCACGCCGCTGGAGCTGCTGGTCGCGACCGTGCTCAGCGCCCAGACCACCGACGTCCGGGTCAACCAGACCACGCCGGAGCTCTTCGTCATGTACCCCGACGCCCGGGCGTACGCGGAGGCGAACCCGGAGGAGCTCGAGGAGATCCTGCGCCCGCTCGGCTTCTTCCGGGCCAAGTCGCGGGCCGTGATCGGCCTGGGCAAGGCGCTCGTCGAACGGTTCGACGGCGAGGTCCCCGGCCGCCTGAAGGACCTGGTGACCCTGCCCGGCGTGGGCCGCAAGACGGCGAACGTGGTGCTCGGCAACGCCTTCGGGGTCCCCGGGATCACCGTGGACACCCACTTCGGCAGGCTGGCCCGGCGCCTGGGCTTCACCACGGAGGAGGACCCGGTCAAGGTCGAGGCCGAGGTCGGGGAGCTGTTCCCCAAGAAGGACTGGACCATGCTCAGCCACCACCTCGTGTGGCACGGCCGGCGCGTCTGCCTGGCCCGCACGCCGGCGTGCGGGGCGTGCAGCATCGCGCACCTGTGCCCGTCGTACGGGGCGGGGGAGACGGACCCCGACAAGGCCGCCGCCCTGGTGCGGCCCGCGCCGGAGCGCCCGGCGTCGGCGGGCCTGCCGCTCGTCGTGGCGGCGCCGAAGCGCGCTACACCGGCACAGGGCTGACGCGGGCCAGCCAGTCCAGCAGGATCCCGCTGACCCGGTCCGGCGCCTCCTCGGGGAGAAAGTGGCCGGCGTCCGGGATCAGCTCGAAGCGCAGGTCACGGGCGAAGGCGAGCGCGTCGAGGTCGGCCCGCTCGGGGCGGACGAAGCCGTCGCGTCCGCCCTGGAGCTGCAGGGCGGGCACGTCGAGCGGCCGGCGGAGCGCGACACCGAAGCGCCGGCCGTCCATCCGGGGCGTCGACCGCACGGCCCACCGCATCGCCTCGGCGGCCGAGTGAGCGGCGAACGGGATGCGCATGGCGTTCCGGTACCGGTCGACGACGTCGTCCGGCAGCGGTGTGGCCGCGCCGAGCGCGAGGGTGCGCTCCACCAGGTCGCCCCGGGTCAGTGCCCGCTCCGGCAGCGTGGGCACCTGCAGGTACGCCAGCTCGCGGAGGGCCGCCGTGGTGTACGCCGCCCGGCTGCGCAGCCGCACACGGGCGGGGTGGGGGCTCGCCAGCACCGCGACGGCCGACGTCGTGCCGGGGTGCAGGGCGGCCACGGCCCAGGCGAGCGCACCACCCGTGCCGTGGCCCACGACCACCGCCCGCTCACGGCCGAGCGAGCGGATGACGCCGGCGACGTCCGCCGCGCGCGGCGGCATCCCGTAGCCCGACGGCGGCTTGTCCGAGGCGCCCGCGCCGCGCACGTCCATCGCGGCGACGCGGTAGCCGGCATCGGCCAGGGCGGGGATCTGGGCGCGCCAGGCCCACCAGAACTGGGGGTACCCGTGCAGCAGGAGCACCAGGGGCGCCGTGCGGTGGTCCGGCCCGGCGACAGCCACGTGGAACCGGGAGCCGCCGGACGAGACGAACTCGTGCTGCCACGGGCCGTCGACCAGCGCGCACGTGTAGTCGCTGGTGGCTGCCGTGCGTACGGCCGGCCGGGCCGAGAGTGCGGTCACGGGTACGAACCTACGCGCTCGGTCCCCGGTCCGCGCGGCACCCCGGCGCAGGTTCCCGCGGACCATGTGCTCGGCGTCCCGGCGTGTCAGCCGGCCCTCAGGGGCCGGTCTGCGCGACCCGGCGTCCCGTCGAACCCGCGCTCGGGTCGTCCGTGGCTCTCGGGCCGGGGGCCGGGGTGGCGGACGTCGTCCCGGCGCCGGCGTCGGTGCCCGGGACCGTGCCGGCCTCGGGCCGCGCCGGCTCGGCGAGCTCCTCGTTCGCGCGCTGCTCCTTGGGCGGGTCGAAGCGGTAGCCGACGTTGCGCACCGTGCCGATGAGCTGCTCGTGCTCCGGCCCGAGCTTGGCGCGCAGGCGCCGCACGTGGACGTCCACGGTACGGGTGCCGCCGTAGTAGTCGTAGCCCCAGACCTCCTGCAGCAGCTGGGCGCGCGTGAACACGCGGCCGGGGTGCTGCACCAGGTACTTGAGGAGCTCGAACTCCTTGTAGGTCAGGTCGATCGGGCGGCCGCGCAGCCGTGCCGTGTACCCGCCCGCGTCGATCGCGAGCTCGCCCGCGGAGATCTCCTGCTGGGACTCCTCGGCGGGGCCGCGCGCGGAACGCTCCACGACGAGGCGCAGGCGGGCCTCGACCTCGGCGGGCGACGCGGACTCCAGCAGCAGGTCGTCGGCGCCCCACTCGTGGGTCACGACCGTGAGGCCGCCCTCGGTGAGGATCAGCACGAGCGGCACCGTGAGACCCGTCGCGTGCAGCAGCCGGCACGTGGTCCGGGCGGCGACCAGGTCCCGCCGGGCGTCGAGCAGGACGACGTCCGCATCCGGGGCGTCGACCAGCGCCGACGGCTCCATCGGGAGCACCCGCACCCGATGCGACAGCAGCCCCAGTGCGGGCAGTACCTCGGCCGACCCGCCGGTGACGGGCGTGAGGATCAACAGCTCTGCCATTGACGCACCTCCTCTCGGAACCGGCGCCTTGCAACCGTCCCTGGCTCGGGTCCCGCGGGTAGCGAGACGTCCCGTCGCGTCCAACTGGCTCTGCGGAAGTCTGCCCTGTTGCTTGTTGCGTGCATGTTACACGTCCTTTTCCTGGCCACCACCATGCTGGTCAGGACCCGTGACGCTCGCATGACGCGGGTGTTGCCGGCCTCCCGCAGGCCCGGTAACTGGCGGCCCGGCGGGTTCGGGCGACCGAAATTGAGGGAACGGGCACAGACTCTGGAAAACTCATGGTCGTGTCCGTCTCCACCCGGGCCGTGACGACCGCCGCGCTCGCGGCCCTCGTCGCCGCCGCGTCCTACGTACAGCCCCGGCCGTTGCCCCTCGCGGCCGCCGTCGTGGTCCTGGTGGTCCTCGTGGCGCTGGGCTGGCCCTCGTTGCTGCGGCTGCCCGCGCCGGGAAGCACCCGCGTGGTCGTGGCGCTCTGCGGCATCGGCGGCGCGGCCGTCACCTACGTGACGCCGGGCGAGCCCGTGCTGCGGCACCTGCCGACGGTGCTGGCCGGTGCGGTCGTGCTCGCGTTCGTGGCGCAGATGCTGCGCCGCGACGGCAGGCCCCAGCTCACGGAGTCCGTCTCGGGCACCGTGGCGGGGGTGGTGGCCGCGATCGCGGCCTCCGGCTGGATCGCGGCCGCCCGGTCGGACGCCGGGGCCGCGCTGGTGGTGACGAGCGCGGTCGCGCTGGCGGTGGCCGCCGCCGTGTCCGCGCTGCCCGTGCGGGGCTGGGTGGCGCTGGCGATCTCCGCCGTCGCCGCCGTGCTCGTGGGTGGCGCGGCCGGGACCCTGCTGCCGAACATCGACACCGTGAGCGGGCTGTGGTGCGGCCTCGTCGCGGGGCTCACCGTCGGGGCGCTGCACCTGCTGCTGGAGCGCCTGCCTGCCCGCGGTGCACGGCTGGCCGGGATCTCGGCGAGCGCGCTGCCCGTGGTGGTGTGCGGGATCCTGGTGTTCGTCGTGGGGCGCATGGTCATCCTGTGAGGTGACCACGGCGCCGTCGGACAGGGCGGGACAGGGTGGGCGCGCCCCGGTCAGGACTGGCGGATCATCTCGCCGGCGATCTCGATCCGGACCTTCTTGGCGACCAGGACGCCGCCGGCCTCCAGAGCGACGTTCCAGAGGAGCCCCCACTCCTCGCGCTCGATCTCGCAGCTCCCGTGGAAGCCGAAGATGTCCTGCCCGTAGGGGTCGTGGCCCACGCCGCCGAACTCGCAGTCGAGCGTGACCGGGCGCGTGACGCCGCGCACGGTGAGCTGGCCGTCCATCAGGAACTTGGTGAACGAGCCGTCGGGCTGCAGCGGGTCGTGGGGGCGACGGCCCACGGTGCCGGCCTTGAGGCGGGCCCAGGAGAAGATCGGGTCGACCTCGGCCTGCATGCGGAAGCCGGTGCTGTGGAACTCGATGGTCGGGTGGTTCTCGACGTCCAGGAAGTCCGCGCTCTTCAGGTGGGTGTCCCGGTCCGCCACATGGGTGTCGATCGATTCCGCCTGGATGGTGCAGGTCACGCGGGACGCCAGCGGGTCCTCTCCGACCTCGACGGTGGCCTCGCCCTCGGCGAACTCACCCCGCACCGGGCTGACCATCATGTGCATGGCGAGGAAGCCGAGCCGCTTGTGGTTCTGGTCGAGTGCGTACACCCCGGCCGCTGGGATGGTAATTCCATTCCAGGTGCGAGTTGGCAAAACTTCCATCGTAGCATTTTCTCCCATATATGCGGATGCATGCACGTTACCACCGCGACGTCAGGGTGTTGGGTGATATTTCGGCACACGAAATCCAGGTGCGGCAGGGGGTCCGGTCAAGGAAAGCACGTGGGCGGGTGCGCGAGAAGACGGATCGACCGCACTGTGACGGGCGTCATCACAGGCGCAGACTTGTCTGGACGAGCAAGTCACGGCATCGTGGGTTAAATGCTGGGACAGGTGATTGCGCTGGTCGTGCTCGTGCTGGGCACCGCGGCGCTCGGAGTGTGGTGGTCGGCACGTCAGGGTGCCGTGCGCGCTCCCCGGGAGACGCCGGCCGGGATCGACTGGGCGGCCTCCGGGATCGCGCTCGAGGACCGCGTGACCTTCGTGCAGTTCTCGGCCGAGGTGTGTGCCGCGTGCCGGTCCACCGCCCGTGTCCTGGGCGGTCTGACCGGGGCGGGTTCCGGCGTCGGCCATCGTGAGGTGCTGGTGGACGACCACCTCGACCTCGTGCGCACCCTCGGTGTGCTCCGCACCCCGACGGTCCTCGTGGTCGACGGCGGAGGCCGCGAGGTGGCCCGGATGAGCGGCGTCGTGTCCGACACCCAGGCCCGGCAGGCGCTCAACCGGGTCCCGGCCGCGGTGGCCGAAGCTGACGGAGAAGGGCAGTCATGACCATGAGCAAGGGAATGATCGATCCGCGCGGGCCGCGCGTGGGGGCCAGCATCACCGCGGTGCTGCTGGCCGCGGTGGTGCTGCTCGGTGCGAGCCCGGCCGGGCTGTGGCTGCTCGTGTTCATCATGCTGAGCTTCCTGCTCGGCACGCTGCGCGGGGCCGAGGGCACGTGGCAGGGCTTCGTCTACAAGCGGTTCGTCCGCCCGCGCCTGGGGCCGCCCGCGGAGATGGAGGACCGGCGCCCGCCGCGGTTCGCGCAGGGCATCGGCCTCTTCGTCACCGCGGTCGGCGTGATCCTCGGCGCGTTCGGGGTGCTTCCCGCCGTGCCGATCGCGGCGGCCGTGGCCTTCGTCGCCGCCGCGCTCAACGCCGTCATCGGCCTGTGCCTGGGCTGCGAGCTCTACCTGCTGATGCGCCGGTCGGGCCTCGTCCGGGCGTGATCCTGGGCTCGGCGCCCGGGCACCGTCAGTAGACGAGCGCCTGGGCGCCGTCACGGAGGATCTCCTCCGTGAACAGGGCGGAGCCCGCGATGCGGACGCCGGGCAGCACGTCGGCCTCGGTGATGTCGCGGCGCGCCGCGCACTGGGTGCAGAGGGTGACGGTACCCGCGGCCAGGATCACGTCCAGCAGGTCGGGCAGCGGCGTCGCGTGATCGAGCGCGAGGTCCGCCGCGCGCCCGGGCAGCGCGAACCAGGCCGACTCCCCGGTGAGCCAGAGGCTCACCTCGGCCCCGGACGCGACCGCGGCGGCGGCGACGGTGAATGCCTGGTTGGTGGCCTCGGGCCGGTCCAGGCCTGCAGTGGTCTTGATCACGAGCTGGCGCATGCCGCCGACTGTAAGCCGTGGCCGGTTAGGATCAAGAACATGTCGATCCATGCCCTCGAGATCATCTTCACCGGCCTCATCGTCGCGGTCGCCGTGGCGGTCGCCTGGTTCGCCGGCTACGTCGTCTACAAGCTGTACACCGGCCAGCGCTGATGACGTTCACGTTCCCGGACGGTCTGTCGCCCGAGGTGTACCCGCTGGCCTGGCTGGTCGGCCGGTGGCGCGGCGAGGGTGTGATCGAGTACCCGACCGTCGGCAAGAAGACCTTCGTGCAGGACCTCGTCTTCGACCACGACGGCGGCCCCTACCTGCGGTTCGAGTCCACGCTGCGCGTGCTCGACGGCGCCGTGCCGGACGCCCTGCCGGCCGACGGCGAGTGGCCGGCCCCCGTGCCGGACCCGACCGAGGCGTCCGAGACCGCCCAGGCCCCCGAGGCGGCCGAGGTCGGCGAGGCGGGCACCGTCTGGTCCACCGAGACCGGCTACTGGCGGGTCTCCACCGACCGGCCGGACGGGATCGAGGACGACAAGCACGCGCTCGAGGTGCTCGTCGCCGACGCCTCCGGGCGCATCACCGTCTATGTCGGCGCCGCGGGCAACGGCCGGATCGACCTGGCGTCGGACGCGATCGCGCGGACGTCGACGGCGGCCGAGGTGCGCGCGTCGAAGCGGCTGTACGGCCTGGTGCAGGGCCGGCTGCTGTGGGTCGAGGAGCTCGCCGCGTTCGGTGAGCCGCTGCGCTCCTACGCCTCCGCGGAGCTGGACCGCCAGTAGGTACCCGCGGGCGGGAATGACTCGCCCGCCCACGACGCTGCACCTGAGGTGAGCATGGACAGCACGGACTACCAGAGCCCCCTGTTGAGCCGGCACGGCGCGGTCGCCGCGGCCGGGCCGGACGCGGGCGTCGCCTGGCACTACGGCGACCCGACCGCCGAGCAGCGTGCGCTGTCCCGCGGGGGCGCCGTGGTCGACCAGTCGCACCTCGGCGTCGTGCGCGTCGCCGGCCCGGACCGCCTGAGCTGGCTGCACTCGATCACCTCGCAGCAGCTCGAGGGCCTGCTGCCCCGGACCAGCACCGAGCTGCTCGTCCTGTCGCCGCAGGGCCACGTCGAGCACGCGGCTGGCGTGGTGGACGACGGCGAGGCCACGTGGCTCGTCACCGAGCGCGCGTCGGCGCCGGGCCTGACCGCCTGGCTGGACCGTATGCGGTTCACGCTGCGCGTCGAGGTCGCGGACGTGACCGGCGAGTGGGCGGCGATCGGCGAGCCGGTGGCCGCCGAGGGCGCCGAGGGTGAGCCCCTGACGTGGCACGACGCCTGGCCGCACGTGGTCGGCGGCGGAACGCGCTACGGCCCGGCCGAGACCGCGCACCCGGGCGCGGACCGTCCCTGGCGCCTCGTGCTCGTGCCGCGCGCGGACCTGGAGTCCGAGGTCGCGGCGCGGGAGGCGGCGGGCTGGCCGCTCGTCGGTACCTGGGCCACCGAGGCCCTCCGGGTCGAGGCCTGGCGCCCGCGGCTCGCGCGCGAGGTCGACGGCCGCACCATCCCGCACGAGCTGGACTGGCTGCGCACCGCCGTGCACATCAACAAGGGCTGCTACCGCGGGCAGGAGACCGTCGCACGCGTGCACAACCTGGGCCGGCCGCCGCGCCGCCTCGTGATGCTGCACCTCGACGGGTCGCAGCACCTGCTCCCGGAGCCGGGCGCCGAGGTGCGCCTGCCGGCGTCGGACGGCGGGGCGGGCAAGGTGGTCGGGACGCTCACCTCGATGGCGCGGCACCACGAGCTGGGCCCCATCGGCCTCGCGGTGCTCAAGCGGAACGTCCCGGAGGAGGCGGAGCTGGTGGTCGCCGGCGAGGTCTCCGGCCAGCCGATCGAGGTGACGGCGGCCCAGGAGACGATCGTCCCGGGCGACGGCCTGTCGCCCGACCGCCCGGAGGCGCACGGCCCCCTGACCCCGGGCCTCCGCGCCCCCTCCAGCCTCCTCTGACCACCGGCCCCCGTTGAGTGCGGGATCTTCGCCCTTCTGGCACACAGAAAAGGGCGAAGATCCCGCACTCAACTGATGTCAGGGGTGAATGGGAGGATGCGTTCGTGAGCAACCTGCCCGGGGCGGCCGACGAGATGTGGGACAAGGCCATGCGCACGCTGATGCTGCGCACCCGCTTGCGGCAGGGCTGGACCCGGGCCCGCGCGAGCCTGATCCCGATCGCGCAGGCGTCGCTCGCCGCGGGCATCGCCTACCTGGTGGCGCGGTACCTGCTCGGGCACGAGCAGCCGTTCTTCGCGCCGGTCGCGGCATGGGTGCTCCTCGGTTTCACCGCGCAGCGGGACGTGCGGCGGGTGTCCGAGATGGCGGTGGGCGTGGCCGTCGGGGTCGCGATCGGTGACCTGATCGTGCACCTCATCGGGTCCGGCTGGTGGCAGCTCAGCCTGGTGCTCTTCCTCTCCGCGGTCGCGGCACGGTTCATCGACCGGGGCGCGCTCCTGGTCACGCAGGCCGGCGTGCAGGCGATCATCGTGGTGGGCCTGCCGTCGGTGTCGGGCGGGCCCCTCGGCCGGTGGACCGACGCCCTGACGGGCGGCGCCGTCGCCCTGCTCGTCGCGCTGCTCACTCCGGGGGACACCCGGCGGCGGCCCCGGGCGCTCGCCGAGCAGGCCGTGACCGAGCTGGCCGAGACCCTGGAGACGCTCGCCCGCGGCCTGCGGTCCCGCGACGTGGACGACGTCGGCGCCGCGCTCGTGCGGGGCCGCGCCTCCGAGCCGGTGCTCGCGGAGTGGCAGGAGGCGGCGCGCGGGGCCCGCGAGCTGGCGCGGATCTCCGTGGGGCGGGTGCATCGCGGCGAGCTGGCGCGCCTGGAGGGCCAGGCGGTGCTCGTGGACCGGACCATGCGTTCGGTGCGGGTCCTGGCCCGCCGCGTGCTGCCGGTGATCCAGGGCGACCACGATGTCGAGCCGGTCGCGGGGCTGGTCGAGGGTTTCGCGACGGGGGTGCGGCAGCTCGCGTCCGACGTCGGCTCCGGCGGCGACGGTTCGCGCGGACGGGAGGCGCTGGCCGCCGTCGCGGCGAGGGTGGACCCGCGGACCGTGGGTGAGGGCGACTGGCAGGTGCAGTCGCTGGTGATGCTGCTGCGCTCGCCCGTGGTGGACGCGCTGGAGGCGGCGGGGGTCACCCCGGGCGAGGCGCGCGAGGCGCTGCCGGAGCTGTAGCTCGACCGTCCACAGGTTGGGGACAACAGCTCGTCGTCATCAGGTGCGGGGTGTGACGGCCGCGGTGTTCCTCGCGGTCGGGTTCGCCGTGAGCTGGCTCTGGGCGCTGCTCGCCGTGCCGCCGGGGCCGGCCGGCATGTCCGCCCGGGCACGTGCCGTCCGACCAGGGAATCCGTCACCTCCGTGCCGTAGGCTCGTCCCGTGTTCGGAGCACTCCAACAGTTCGTCTTCATCGTGCTGGGCGTCATCGTCTTCGCGGTCCAGGTGGTCGCCCTGGTCGACGCGATCCGTCGCCCTGCCCACGCCTACCGGTCCGAGGGCAAGCTCTCCAAGCCGATCTGGCTCGTGATCCTCGGCGCCGCGGCCGTCTTCGGCCTGCTCGGCCTGCCGCCGAGCTACATCACGGCGGGCTCGTTCCTCAACGTGATCGCCGTGGTCCCGGCCATCGTCTACTGGGCCGACGTGCGGCCGCGCCTCCAGCCGTACGGCACCGGCAACAAGCCGCGCGGCCCGCAGGGCGGATGGTGACCGCCGAGGCGGCCACCGGCCGGATGGCGCCGGCGCCCCGGACCGGTGGCACGGCGTCGGGCAGCGTGCTCGACGACGCCGCACCGCTGGCCGAGGTGATCCGCGGCGACCTCGTCGAGTCGGTGCACCTGGGGCACCTCGTGGTGCTCGACCCGGCGGGGCGGCCCGTGCTCCAGGTCGGCAACCCGACCACGCCGGTCTGGCCCCGTTCCTCGCTCAAGCCGGTGCAGCTCCTCGCGATGCTGCGCGCAGGCCTGGAGCTGCCGGACCGTCTGCTGGCGCTCGCGTCCGCGAGCCACAACGGCGAGCGTTTCCACCTGGAGGGTGTGCTGCAGATCCTCGGCTCCGTGGGCCTGGGGATCGACGCGCTGCAGAACACGCCCGACCTGCCGCTCCACCCGCCGGCCGCGCTGGAGTGGCACATGGCGCCGCTGGCCGGCGGACCCGGGCCGGCGTCGCTCACGCAGAACTGCTCGGGCAAGCACGCGGCGATGCTGGCGACCTGCCTCGCCCAGGGGTGGGACATCGAGACGTACCTGTCGCCCGAGCACCCGCTGCAGCGCGCCGTGCGCAGCACCGTCCTGGAGACGACGGGCGACGCCGAGGTGGTCATGCGCACCACGGTCGACGGCTGCGGAGCGCCCCTGTTCTCCACGACCCTGCTGGGTCTGGCGCGGGCCTTCTCGCTGCTGGGCGCGGCGCCGACGCAGGACGTCCGCTCGCACGAGGCGCGGGTGGCCCGCGCGATCTCCGCGCACCCCGACATGGTGGGCGGCACCGGCCGCGACGTCACTCTCGCCATGCAGGCCGTCCCGGGCCTGGTGGCCAAGGACGGCGCGGAGGGTGTCTATGCCGCGGGGCTGCCCGACGGCTCCGCCCTGGCGTTCAAGGTGCTCGACGGTTCCGCCCGGGCCCGCCCCGTGATCCTCGCCGCGGCGCTGCGGGCGGCGGGCGCGGCGGGCCTGCCCGGCGTCTACCCCGGAGGGCTCGACGCGCTCGGCCGGGTGCCCGTGCTGGGCGGCGGCCGCCCGGTGGGCGAGGTGCGCGCGGTCTTCGCCGGCGCGTACGGGGAGGTGCGGCGATGAGGGCCGTGCTGCAGCGCGTCACCCGCGCGTCGGTGGTGGTCGACGGCGAGGTGGTCGGCGCGATCGACAAGCCCGGCATCCTCGCGCTGGTCGGCGTCACCCACGACGACGGCCCGGCCCAGGTCGAGACCATCGCGCGCAAGATCGCCGACCTGCGGATCCTGCACGACGAGCAGTCGGTGGCCGACGTCGGCGCGCCGGTGCTCGTCGTCAGCCAGTTCACCCTCTACGGCGACGCCCGCAAGGGGCGCCGCCCCACGTGGAACCAGGCGGCGCCGGGGCCGGTCGCCGAACCGCTCGTCGACGCCGTCGTGGCCGCGCTGCGGGAGCGCGGCCTGACGGTCGAGACCGGCCGGTTCGGCGCCGACATGCAGGTCGAGCTGACGGGCGACGGGCCGGTGACCATACTGCTGGAGGCGTGACGCCGCGGGGTCAGCCCCGCAGCGCCAGCACCGCCAGCTCTGTGCGGGAACGCACCCCGAGCTTGCGGAAGACCCGGCCCAGGTGCACCTCGACCGTGCGCACGGACACGTAGAGGCTCGCGGCCACCTGCCGGTTGGTGCGTCCTTGCACCACCAGCCGCGCCACGTCGAGCTCGCGCTCGGTGAGCAGGCCGTCCCACTGCCCGCACAGCTCCTCCTGCCCGGCGGCCGGAGGGGACTCGCCGGGGATGTCGGCCGGGGGCGGCGCGCCCGGCTCCCGGCGTCCGGCTGCGGCCAGGTCGGCGACCCCGCCGTCCCGGCCCGGCGCCTCGGCGGACGGTCCGCCGGGCCCGCGGCGGGCGACGGGCGCGAGGGGCGGTGCCTTGAGCGTCTGCTCGGCGAGGTGCTCCCAGGCCTTCGCGCCCGATTCCTGGAACAGCTCGTGCGCGCCGAGCAGGTGCGCCGCCGCGTCACCGGGCAGACCGAGGCGGGCGAAGGCACGTGCGGCGACGAGCTCGGTGAGGCCGCGCTCGAACGTGGAGCCCACCCGGAGGGAGGCCTCGACGGCCCGTTCCCGGGCCCGGTTGACGCCCGAGGCGTCCGCGAGGGCGAGCTCCGCGCGGGCCAGGTCCAGCCGGCGTCGGCGCACCGGCCCGCCGGAGATCCCGGCGCCACCCGGCAGGCTGCTCGCCGCGGGGGCGACCCCGGACAGCCCGGGCGTGACGCCGGGGTGCCCGCCTGCCGGGTCGGGTCCGACCGACGGCAGCACGCGCAGGCGCAGCCGCTCGTGCGAGCGCCGGGCCGCCCGGTCCTGCCCGGCGAGGACCAGCAGCTCGACCGGGTCCGGGGTGGGCAGCCACAGTCGTCGCAGGTCGTCGCCGCCGCGTTCGGCGGCGAGTCCCAGCAGGGTGGCCGCCTCGACCCAGCGACCGGCGAACACGGCGGTCTGGGCGCGGTCGCCGAGCGTCGCGGCCCGCACGACGGGGGAGACCTGCCCTGGCACGGACGCCTCCAGTGCCGTGGTCGGCCGCGTCAGGTGGCCCTCCCGGACCAGGTCGAGCCGGCGGGCGAGGGCGATGCCGAGCCCGCCGAACGCGAGGGCCACGGGGAGCCGCTCGACGGCGTCGTCGAGCACGGACGCGGCGCCGGTGATGTCGCCGACGCGCAGCGCCAGGTAGGACTGCGCGACGCGCAGGTGCGCCTCGGCGAGTGGGGTCATGGCCTCGTCCGGGCCGTCGAACCAGCGTCCGGCCTGGCGTGCGGGGGACAGCTCGGCGACCTCCGACAGGATCGCCGCGGCGTCGGCAGGGGCGCCGTCGAGCAGCCGGACGGTCCGGCGGGCGGCGGCGATGGCGGCACGGTCGGGCCCGGTCGCGTCGTCGGGCAGCACGGCGTCCGGCCGTCCCTCCAGGAGGGCGAGCGCGATGCCGAGCGGGCGGGCGGCGTCGGGGGCGCCCGCGGCGGACGAGTCCGCGTCGGACGGGTGGGTGGCGCGGCGGAGGTGCGCGACGGCGTCGTGCACGTGGCCCGCCCACAGCGCCGCCCGGCCCGCCACGGCGAAGGCGCGGGCGCGGACCCGGCCGGTGCCGTGGCTCGCGGCCTCGCGGGCCACCTCGTGCGCGCGGTGCACGTCGCCGCGGGCGAGGTGCTGCTCGGCGAGCTCGACCAGCCCGTCCGCCAGCAGGGGGTCGCCCGCCAGCGTGCTCAGGGCCGTGTGCCACATGGCGACGAGCGGTTCGTCGGCCCTGCGGTGCACGTCGGCGAGCGCGACGTGGGCGGCGGTGCGGGTGGCGAGGTCGGCGTCGTCGTGCACGATCGAGCGGATGCGCGGATGGTGGAACCGGAACCGGCCGCCCACCAGGTGCAGGTGGCGGCCGGCGGGACCGGCCATGAGGGTGTCGATGTCGGTACCCGACGCGGCCAGGAGCACGTCGGTGCGGTCCACCACGGCCACGGAGGCGACGAGCAGCACGCGCCGCGCGTCGTCGTCGAGGCCGAGCGGGCCGACCGCCTCGCGCACGGCGCGCGCGGCGGGGAGCGGGTCCGGCATCAGCGCCGTCCCGAGGAGATGCTCGTCGTCGAGCATCCGGGCCGTCTGGTCCACACATCCAGGTTCGTCACCCACCACCCGGCTGAGCTCGCACGCGACGTGGGGTGCCACGGTGCGGTCACCGAGGGCGAGCGGAAAAGCGACTTGCTGCGGCAGCGCGGTCATCGTCGAGCCTCCCGGATTCGTTCACGGTGCTCGCAAGTATGACCGCCAGAGGTTTCACCCGCATCAACCTGAGCGCACGATTTTTGCTGCGATGTGGCGTCTGACGTGCGATCCTGCCCCGCCGCGTCGCTCGATGTACCTGGTACCGCACGAGGTTGTTCCGGTGTCGAAGGTTTCACCCCGTAACAAGACCGCGCAGTTCGCCGGGTTCCACTACGTAGTCCCACCGTGTGGAATTCCCTTATTTCCCGTTAACGCAGGTTTCCTTACTTTTAACGGAACGTGTCCCACCCGGGAGACCGGACCAGTGCCGGATCAGAGAGGGAAGACGATGGACTCCACGTACGAACCGCCGTCGGGCGTCAGCAGGACGGGCCGACGAATCCTCGCGGGGGTGGCCGCGCTCGCCGTGGTGGCCTCCGCCGCCGTGGGCCTGCGCGTGGCCAGCGCGGCCGAACCCCAGGCCGAGACCGCGGCCGCCGGGACCAGCTCCGCCATCAACGGCTTCCGCAGCGTCGGCTACTTCGCCCAGTGGGGCGTGTACGGGCGCGGCTACCAGGTCAAGCAGATCGACACCTCTGGCGTTGCCGACGAGCTGACCCACATCAACTACGCGTTCGCGAACATCCACCACCAGAACCTCGAGTGCTTCGAGGCCAACAAGGCGCAGGGCGAGGGCCCGAACGGCTCCGACGGCGCGGGCGACGCCTGGGCCGACTACGGCATGGGCTACACGGCGGCCAACTCGGTCTCCGGTGCCGCCGACACGTGGGACCAGCCGCTGGCCGGTTCCTTCAACCAGCTCAAGCAGCTCAAGGCCAAGCACCCCGACCTCAAGGTCATGATGTCCATCGGCGGGTGGACCTGGTCCAAGAACTTCTCGCTCGCCGCGGCGACCGAGGCCTCGCGCGAGAAGTTCGTCTCCAGCTGCGTGAACATGTTCATCAAGGGCAACCTGCCCGTCATCGACGGCCGGGGCGGCACCGGCGCCGCAGCCGGCGTCTTCGACGGGTTCGACATCGACTGGGAGTGGCCAGGCTCGCAGAACGGCAACGTGGGCAACCACGTCGACGAGGTCAACGACGCGCGCAACTTCAAGCTCCTGCTCGCCGAGTTCCGCGAGCAGCTCGACGCCGTGGGCGCCCAGACGGGCAAGCGCTACGAGCTGTCCGCGTTCCTGCCCGCCAACCCCGCCGACATCGAGGACGGCGGCTGGAACGACCCGGAGATCTTCGAGTACCTCGACTTCGGCAACGTCCAGGGCTACGACCTGCACGGGGCCTGGGACCCGGCGCTCACCGGCCACCAGGGCAACCTCTACCACGACCCGGCCGACCCGCGGGAGGCCGCGCGCCAGTTCAGCGTGGACCTCGCGGTGCGGGAGTACACCGACGCCGGGATCGACCCGGCACAGCTCGGACTGGGTCTCGCGATGTACGGGCGCGGCTGGACCGGGGCGCCGTCGTCCGCGGCCTGGGGTACCGCGACCGGGGCCGCCCCCGGCCAGTGGGAGGCGGGCATCAACGACTACGACGTGATCAAGAACGTCGGCACCGGGTACTACGACGCGAACCTGGGCGCCGCCTGGCGGCACGACGGCAGCACCTGGTGGTCGTACGACAACAACCAGTCGGTGACCAAGAAGGCCGAGTACATCCGGTCGCAGGGCCTGGGCGGGGCCATGTGGTGGGACCTGTCGGGTGACCGGTCCGGTGCGCTGACCGGTGCGCTGTGGAACGTGCTCGGCTCCGGCACGCCGGGCCCCGTCGAGGACGGCGGATCGACCGACCCGAGCGACCCGCCCACGGACCCGAGCGACCCGCCCACGGACCCGAGCGACCCGCCCACGGACCCGAGCGACCCGCCGACCGATCCGCCGGGTGACGCCTGCGCCTCGGCCGCCTGGAGCTCGTCGGCGGTCTACGTGGGCGGCAACACGGTCTCGTACGCCGGCCACGAGTGGCGCGCCAAGTGGTGGACCCAGGGTGAGACCCCCGGCACCACGGGCGAGTGGGGCGTGTGGCAGGACCTGGGCGCCTGCTGACCCGACCCGCGGCAACGTGCCAGACCCTCAGGTCACCTTCCGGGACCTGAGGGTCTGGCACGTGCAAGGAGGGCCGCGTCCACGACAGAGTAGGGGCGTGGACGACAGCCCCGGCCGCCCGCACGACCGGCCCGCGCACGACGAGGCCTGGTTCAGCGCGCTCTTCGACGCGCACTCGCGTGCGCTCTACTCCTACTTCGTGCGCAGGCTGCCCGACGGCGGCCGCGTCTCCGACGCCGAGGACCTCGCCGCCGAGGTGCTCGCCACCGCATGGCGCCGCCGCGACGACGTGCCGGACGGCGCCGAGCTGCCGTGGCTGTACCGCACCGCCGGCTACGTGCTGGCCAACCACCGGCGCAAGATGCGGGCCCTGCCGGTCGCCGTCGTCCCGGACGAGCCGGACGACGTGGACCCGGCCCTGCTGGCCACGTCCGACGACGCCGTGCGCAGCGTGCTGGCCCGCCTCTCCGCGCGCGACCGGCGCATCCTGCTGCTGGTCGCCTGGGACGGCCTGTCGGGGGACGACCTCGCCCAGGTGCTCGGCGTCTCGCGTGGGGGCGCCGATGCCGCGCTCTCCCGTGCCCGGGCCCGTCTGCGCGACGCGTGGGACGCCCACGAGCAAGCGGTGGACGCATGAGCACATGTACGGGGTGGGTCGGCGAGCGGGCACGGTGTGCGACCGGGCCAGGTACGGAGGGACGGCGATGAACGAGCACGAGCGGCCGGAGGACCCGGCGTTCGACCGCCTGACGGCGGCGGATCCCGCGCGGAACGCGCCGGGACCGGTCGAGGGCGTCCTCCGGGCCAAGGTCGACGCGCTGATCGCCGCCTCGGGCGAGCGGCCGGTCACGGCCTCGCGGCGGCCGGACGGCGACGACACGGCCGGTGGTCGCGAGGCCGCGGCGGGGCGGGACGAGGACGGCCCGGACGGTTCCGGCCGCGGCAGCTCCGGCCCTGGCAGCTCCGGGCACGGTGGCTCCGACCGCGGACGCCCTGAGGGCGGTCGCACGCTGGACGAGCTCGCCGTGCGGCGGCACCGCCGCCGGACGCCGTGGCTCGTGGCGGCCGCGGTGGCCGGTGTCGTCGTGGTGGGCGGCGGCGGGTACCTGGCCGGTGAGTCGGGGCTCGGTGCCGGGCCGGCCGCGGACACCGCTGCCGCGCCCGCGTCCGAGAGCAGCGTCGAGGACGGCACCGCGACGGGCGACGAGCCGCCGTCGGTCCTCGGGATGCCCGAGCGCGCCACGTCGCAGGAGGTGGAGCCCCTGGACGCGGGCGGCGAGCTCCCCACGGCGGCCGGCATCGTGTTCCACGCGGGTGCCGGGCTGTCCCGGGCGCCCGGCTCCGGCGAGGTGCGGGTCGCCGACACGGGGCAGGGGCTCGGCACGTACCCGGTGATCAGCGAGGTGGCGGCGGTCGAGCGGCTCGGCGACCCGCGGTTCGCCGGGTCGGTGCTGGGGCAGCGGCCGGAGCGGACGGCGGGGTCCTCGGGCGGTGTGCCGGCGCCGGGTGGTGCGATCGCGTGGCCCGTCGAGGACGTGACCATCGTGGCGGCGACCCGCACCGAGGTGCGGTACGCCCTGCCCGACGGCACGGTGCTGGTGGTGCCCGCCTACCACCTCGCCGACGCCACGGGTTCGGGCTGGACCGTGATGGCCGTGGACGAGGAGCTGCTCGACCTCACGCCGTGACGCGACTGCCGTGCGGGCGTCGTAGGGTCGGGCGGGCAGGGACCCATCCGGTCACACCGCGATCTTCAAGGAGCGAACATGCCAGCACGTACCGCCCGCACCGCCTGGAACGGCACCTTCCAGGAGGGGTCGGGCCAGGTCGAGCTCTCGTCGTCGGGCGTGGGCACGTACGACGTGTCCTTCCCGGCGCGCGCCGCCGACGAGGCGAACGGCGTCACCAGCCCCGAGGAGCTGCTCGCCGCCTCGCACTCGTCGTGCTTCACGATGGCCTTCACGAACGAGCTGGGCCAGGCCGGCGCCACGCCGGAGCAGATCGAGGTCACCGCCGAGGTGACACTCGGCCCGGACCCGGCCGGCGGGCTCTACATCAGCCGGAGCGCGCTGACCGTGCGCGGCTACGCGTCGGGCATCGACGAGGCGGGCTTCAAGGCCGCCGCCGAGGCCGCGAAGGTCGGGTGCCCCATCTCGAAGGCGCTGACGGGCGTGGGCCAGATCACGCTGGACGTCACGTACGAGGGCTGACCCTCGTACGCGCCGTCGCTGGGTGCGGGATATTTGCGGGTTTCCTGCCCAAGGGCCCGCAAATATCCCGCACTCAGCGACAGCGGGGCTGCTGGAGTGTGGATGGTTGCCGGGAATCCGGGGCGTGTGGTGCGAGAATCGCGAGGTGCCATCGCAGACCCCCGACGCCCGAGCCCGGAACGGCATGAACCACGAGAACCGAGCGCGCGGACACCAGGGCGCTCGCGCCCAGGGATCCGGTGACGTGCCCGACAGCAACCACACGGCCGACGCCGCGGACGCGGCGCGCGCGGCACGCGAGGAGGCGGAG
This sequence comes from Promicromonospora sp. MS192, assembly GCF_049532985.1. GTDB lineage: Bacteria > Actinomycetota > Actinomycetes > Actinomycetales > Cellulomonadaceae > Promicromonospora. Next base: position 5,313,383 of record NZ_CP186693.1, read on the forward strand.
GCGCGGGCGGCCCAGGAGAGCGAACGCCGGCGGGCCGAGAGCGAGGAGCGGCGCAGGGCCGCGCTCCGCGAGGCGGACCACGCCGCCGAGGCCGCGCGCCAGGCGGTCGCCGACGCGCTGCGCACGGCGGTGGGCGGCGCGGTCGACATCAGCACGCGGCGGCGCGCCGAGTACTCCACGGACGCGTCCAACTACCGCGTGGTCCCCGAGGGGGTCCTGTTCCCGGAGAGCACCGACGACGTCGTCGCCGCGCTCGGGGTGCTGCGCGAGCTCGGCGTGCCGATCACGGCGCGCGGTGCGGGCACGTCGGTCGCCGGTAACTCGGTGGGCCCCGGCGTCGTGCTCGACCTGGGGCGGCACCTGAACAAGGTGCTGAGCGTGGACCCGGAGCGCCGCACGGCGCGGGTCCAGCCGGGCACCGTCATGTCCACGCTCCAGGCGGAGGCGAAGCCGCACGGCCTGCGGTTCGGCCCCGACCCGAGCACGCAGAACCGGGCGACGCTCGGCGGCATGATCGGCAACAACGCGTGCGGGCCGCACGCCGTCGCCTACGGCCGCACGGCGGACAACGTCGTCTCGCTCGACGTGGTCGACGGCCACGGCCGCCGGTTCACCGCGGGCTCGGGCGACCCCGACTTCACCGCCGTGCCGGGGCTGAAGGAGCTGGTCCGGGAGAACCTCGCGCTGATCCGCACCGAGTTCGGCCGGTTCGGGCGCCAGGTCTCGGGCTACTCGCTGGAGCACCTGCTGCCCGAGAACGGCTCGAACCTGGCCCGCGCGCTCGTGGGCACCGAGGGCACCCTGGTCACCGTCCTGGAGGCGGAGCTCGACCTGGTCGAGACCCCGGGCGCCCCCACGCTCGTCGTGCTCGGCTACCCCGACATGGCCACGGCCGCCGACGACGTGCCCCGGCTCCTGGACCACAAGCCGCTCGCCATCGAGGGGCTGGACGCACGCCTGGTCGACGTCGTGCGGCGGGCCAAGGGTGCGACGTCGGTGCCGCCCCTGCCGGGTGCCGACGTCGACGGCGTGTCGGGCTGGCTGATGATCGAGGTCGGCGGCTCGTCGCAGGCCGAGGCCCTGGGGCGGGCGGACGCGATCGTCGCGGCGGCCTCGGCCCTGGACTCCCTGGTGCTGCCCGCCGGGCCCGACGCCACGAAGATGTGGCAGATCCGGGCCGACGGCGCCGGTCTGGCCGGCCGCACGCCCGCCGGGGAGCAGGCGTGGCCCGGCTGGGAGGACTCCGCGGTGCCGCCCGAGAAGCTGGGCCCGTACCTGCGTGACCTCCAGGCCCTCATGGACCGGTACGGCGTGGACGGGCTGCCGTACGGGCACTTCGGCGACGGTTGCGTGCACCTGCGGATCGACATCCCGCTGGAGACGTCGGGGTCGGTGCTGCGCACCTTCATGATGGAGGCGGCCGAGCTCGTGGCGCGCTACGGCGGGTCGCTGTCCGGCGAGCACGGGGACGGCCGCGCCCGGTCCGAGCTGCTGCCGCTCATCTACTCGCCCGAGGCGATCGCCCTGATGGAGCGGTTCAAGGCGCTGTTCGACCCGAAGGACCTGCTCAACCCGGGTGTGGTCGTGCGGCCGCGGGCCGTGGACGACGACCTGCGCCGGCCCGCCGCGGCCGCCGTGCGCACCAAGCTGCCGCTGGTCGGCAAGGGCGCGGGGCACGGCGTGCGGCGCAAGGCCGGGTACGAGGGGTTCTCGTTCGCGCACGACCACAACGACCTCACCACGGCGGTGCACCGCTGCGTCGGCGTGGGCAAGTGCCGGGCGGACACGTCGGCGTCGGGCGGCTTCATGTGTCCGAGCTACCAGGCCACCAAGGACGAGAAGGACGTCACGCGCGGGCGCGCCCGGGTGCTGCAGGAGGCGGTGAACGGCACGCTCGTGGGCGGGCTGTCGGCCCCGGAGGTGCGCGAGTCGCTGGACCTGTGCCTGTCCTGCAAGGCGTGCTCCAGCGACTGCCCGGCGGGCGTCGACATGGCGCAGTACAAGTCCGAGGTGCTGTACCGGACCTACCGGGGCAAGCTGCGGCCCGTCGACCACTACGCCCTGGGCTGGCTGCCGCGCTGGGCCCGCCTCGCGGGCGCCGTCCCCGAGCTGGTCAACCGCCTGCTGGGCGTGAAGTGGATCGGCAAGACGGTGCTGTGGGCGGGCGGCATGGACACGCGCCGGTCGATGCCGAAGTTCGCCGAGGTGCCGTTCCGGCAGTGGTGGGCTCGCGGCGGCGCGACGCACGGCGTGCCCGGGCTGCGGGTGATCGCCGAGGAGGGTCTCGGCCTGCCCGGGCGTGAGGGCGCCACCGCCGCCCGGCTCGCCACCAAGCCCAAGGTCGTGCTGTGGACGGACTCCTTCAGCGACGCCCTGTCGCCCACCGTGCCGCAGGCGGCGCTCAAGGTGCTCACCGCAGCCGGGTTCGACGTCATCGTGCCTGACGAGCAGGCCTGCTGCGGCCTGACCTGGATCTCCACGGGCCAGCTCGACGGGGCCCGGCGTCGCCTGCTCAAGCTTCTCGAGGTGCTCGGGCCGTACGCGGTCAACGGCATCCCGATCATGGGCCTGGAGCCGTCCTGCACGGCGGTGCTGCGCTCCGACCTGCTCGACCTGTTCCCCGACGACCCGCGCGCGCAGGCCGTGGCCCGCATGACGCGGACGGCGGCCGAGCTGCTGACCTCCGACGACACGCCGCCCGAGTGGGTCATGCCGTCGCTCGCCGACGTCAGCGCCGTGGTGCAGCCGCACTGCCACCAGCACTCCGTGATGGGGTACGAGGCCGACCAGGCGCTGCTGGAGAAGGGCGGTGCGCAGATCGAGGTGCTCGCGGGCTGCTGCGGCCTGGCCGGGAACTTCGGCATGCAGAAGGGGCACTACGAGACGTCGGTGGCCGTGGCGGAGAACGCGCTGCTGCCGGCCCTCCGGAACGCCGCACCGGGTACCACCTACCTGGCCGACGGCTTCTCGTGCCGCACCCAGGCGCTGGACCTGATGGGCGTCGAGGGCAAGTCCCTGCTGGAGGTCATCGCGGACCGGCTGTAGGCGGAGACGGGTTCCGCCGCAGGTCGGAGGCATCTCCACCGGCCGGGTGATCCGGGTGCCGGCGCTGCTCGCCAGGATGGGAGCACAGCCGAGACGAAGGAGACTCCCATGGATCGCACCACCCGCAGGGCGGCGCTCGCCCTGAGCGCGACCCTGGCGCTCGCCGCGCCGCTGGCCGTCGCCGGTTCCGCGCACGCCGCCGGCGAGGACCGGCCGTCCGCGACGGCGTCCGGGCCCGGCGCCCCCGTGCTGGACGCGCCCGAGACCCTGTCCGCCACGGTGGCCGACGCCGCCCGTGCGGCCCAGCGCGACCAGGCACGCCTCCGGACGACGGCACCAGGGGCACCGGCCCGTGCCGAGCTCGACGCCGCCCTCGACGCCCTCGTGGCGGACGGTGCGATCGCGGTGACGGCCCGCGTCGAGACGGCGTCGGGCACGTGGAGCGGTGCCGCCGGGACCCGCGAGCGCGAGGGCCGCGCGCCCGCCCGGGAGCGCGACCGGTTCCGCGTGGCGAGCAACACCAAGCCGATGATCGCGACCCTGGTCATGCAGGAGGTGGAGAAGGGCACCTGGACGCTCGACACTCCGGTGGAGGACGTGCTGCCCGGCGTGATGCCCGCCGGTGTGACCATCGAGCAGCTCCTGAGCCACCGGTCGGGGGCGCCCACCGCCACCGACTGGATCCTGACGTCCCGGGTGACCGACCCGACGTCGCTGGACGAGGTCTTCGCGGTGATGGGCCAGGAGGTCACCGACGCCGACCACGTCGAGGCCCTGCAGTCCGCGCCGTGGATGAACGAGCCCGGCGCCGGGTTCTCCTACTCGAACGCCGGGTACGTGGTGCTCGGCATGATGCTGGAGGAGGTCACCGGGCGCAGCGTCGAGTCGCTGCTGCGGCACCGGGTGTTCGCCCCGGCGGGCATGTGGCAGAGCGCCTACCCGGACGACCCGGGCGCGTGGGGGCCGTTCCTGCACGAGTCGGCGTACACGGGGCCCGAGGGCGCCGGCTGGTACGACCTGGACCACTGGGACCCGAGCCTGTTCGCCGCCGCGGGGGCCGTCACCAGCACCACGGAGGACCTCGCCGACTTCACGGAGGCCCTGGTCACGGGCCGGCTGGTCGACGAGGAGACGGCTGCGGACATGCTGGAGCCGCGCACCGTCGGGCAGGAGACGTTCCCCGACTACGGCCTGGGCGTGTACCGGGTGCCGGACCCGTGCGAGCCCGGCGCCTGGCTCTACGGGCACGACGGCGCCTCGTACGGCACCCAGTCCATCAACCTGACGTCGCCTGACGGCGCGCGGCAGGTCGTGATCGGCATCACCGGACGGGACCTGGCCTACCCGTACTACACCGACGAGCCGCTGTACGACCCGAGCGAGCTGCTCACGCTGATGATGCAGGAGAGCTGCTGACGGGCCGGCCGGGCGCGGGGTGCCGGACGGCACCCCGCAGCGGGGCAGAATGCGCGACATGGAGTTTCAGGACGTCGTGCGCAAGCGGCGGATGCATCGGAAGTTCACCGACCAGCCCGTGCCGGCCGCGGCCGTCGACCGGATCACCCGCAACGCCGTGCGCGCGCCCAGCGCCGGGTTCAGCCAGGGCTGGGCGTTCGTGGTGCTGCAGGAGCCCGGGGACCGGGACCGGTTCTGGGCCGCGTCGACCCCGGACGACTCGGAGCGCGACATGTCCGCCTGGCTCGACGGCATGCGGACCGCGCCGGTGATCGTGCTGGCGCTCGCGTCCAAGGCGGCCTACCTGAACCGGTACGCCGAGCGGGACAAGGGCTGGGCGGACCTCGACGAGGCGCGCTGGCCCGTCCCGTTCTGGCACGTCGACGTCGGCATGGCGTCGCTGCTCATGCTGCAGACCGCCGTCGACGAGGGGCTGGGTGCCTGCTTCTTCGGCGTGGCGCCCCCGCGCGTGCCGGCGGTCCGGGCGGAGCTCGGCATCCCGGACGAGTTCGAGATCACCGGGGTCGTCGCCGTCGGGCACCCGGCGGACGGCGGGGCGCAGGGCTCGCCCACGCGCCGGCCCCGCAAGCCGGAGTCCGAGGTGATCCGGCACGGCGGCTGGTGACGACCACGCGCCGGGCGCCCGGGTCACCCGGTGACCCGAGCGCCCGGCCCCTGGTTCAGGCCGCGTCGAGGCGGGCGCGGGTCTCGTCGTCCAGGACCAGGTCGACGGCGGCCAGGGCCTCGTCGAGCTGGGCCACGCTGCTCGCCCCGAACACCGGGATCACCGGCACCTCACCGCCCAGGAGCCAGGCGAGCGCCACCTGGTTAGGCGTGGCCCCGATCTCCGCGGCGACGGCGCGCAGCACCGCGACGCGCTCGCGCGACCCGGCGTGGTCCGAACCGTCGTAGTACGGCTTGTCGTCCCGGACGAAGACGCCCTGGTGCAGCGGGGAGTACGCCATGACGGCGAGCCCCGGCCGGCCGTCGGTGCCGGTGGACCGGGCGTAGTCCAGCAGCTCGGGCGTGGCCCAGTTGGTGCGGACGGGCTGCGGCCGCGGGTACACGTAGCTGTAGCACTGCTGCACCGCGCCGTACGGCGCCACCCCCAGCCGCGCGGCGGTCTCGCGGGCCTCGACGAGGCGCCACAGCGCGACGTTCGAGATGCCCGGGATGCCGACGATCCCCTCCTCGACCAGCTTGCCGAAGGCACCGACCGTCTCTTCCAGCGGCGTCTCCCGGTCGTCCACGTGCCCGTACAGCAGGTCGATGTGGTCGATGCCCAGGTGGCGCAGGCTCTCGCGCGCCTCCCGGTCGATCGTCGTGGCGGCCAGCCCCTGGTAGTTGGTGGGCGGCGTGTTGGACAGCGGCAGGGCCGGGTCCTTCTTCGCCGCGCCCAGCTTGGTCGCGATCCGCAGCTCGTCGCGGTTGCCCCGCGCGGCGAGCCAGCGGCCGAGCACGTCCTCGGAGTCTCGGCCGTAGCCGCCGACCCAGGCGTTGTAGTTGTTGGCCGTGTCGAGGAACGTGCCCCCGGCCTCGACGAACCGGTCCAGGATCGCGAACGACGTCTCCTCGTCCGTGCGCGTGCCCATGAACATGGTGCCCAGGCACAGCGTGGACACCTCGAACGACGTGTGCGCGCCTGCCAGCGTGCGGTACTGCATGGTCTGCTCCTTCGGCCTGCATGGTCCCGGGCCCGCGCCCGGCACCCACCACGCTAGGCAGCGATCGGTCTGGTGCTACGGTCCAATGCCATGCCGAAGGGCCAGACCAATTCCACCGAGGTGCTGATCGCCCTCGCGCCCGGGCCGGGGGCGCTGCGGCACCGGCTGGAGGCGGCGCTCCTGGAGGACATCGCCTCCGGCCGCCTGGCGCCGGGCACGGCGCTCCCGCCGAGCCGGGCGCTCGCCGACGCCCTCGGGATCTCGCGCTGGGTGGTCACCGAGGCGTACGGGCACCTGGTGAACAAGGGGATCCTGGAGGCGCGCACCGGGTCCGCCACCCGCGTGGCGGCCGCGGTGCCCGACGGCGCCGCGGGCAGCCGGTCGGACACCGGCCCGTCCGCGGGGAGCCCGGCCCGCGCCGCGCGCCCGGTGCGGGTGAACGGACGGACGGGGCCGGTGCCGGGCGGGCCGGCGTCGGGCCCCGTCGCGGAGCGTGCACCGGACCGGGCCACCCACGACCTCGCCCCCGGTGTGCCGGACCTACGGCACGTGCCCCGCCAGGCCTGGCTGCGCGCGGCGCGCGACGCGCTCGCCGAGGCGAGCAACCTGGACCTCGGCGCTCAGCCGGCCGCGGGGCACCCGGGCGCACGGTCCGCCGTGGCCACCCACCTGCGCCGGGCCCGGGTGGTGTCGGCCCCCGACGGCGCCGTCGTGCTCACCCGGGGTGCCACCGACGGCATGTCGCGCATCGCCGCCGCGCTGGCCGACGCCGGGCACACGCACCTGCTCGTCGAGGACCCGAGCTGGGCCGCGCTGCGGGACGTGGCCGCCGACGCCGGCCTCACCCCGGTCCCCGTGCCGGTCGACGACGACGGGATCACGGTGGACGGGCTGCACGCCGCGGCGGCCCGGACGGGTGCCCGGGCCCTGCTGCTCACGCCCGCCCCCCAGTTCCCGCTCGGCGCCGTGCTGCCGGACGGCCGGCGGGCGGACGTGCTCGACTGGGCGCGGCAGGTGGACGGGCTCGTGGTCGAGGACGACTACGACGCGGAGTTCCGCTACGACCGGCGCCCGGTGCCGACCCTCCAGGGCCGGGGACCGGACCGGGTGCTGCTGCTGGGCTCGACGAGCAAGACGCTGTCGCCCGCGTTCGGGATCGGCTGGATGGTGGTCCCCGAACGCTGGCGCGCGGCGGTGCTGGGGGTCTCCGTACGCCGCGGACCCGCGCCGGGCCCGAGCACGCTCGACCAGCTCACCCTGGCCCGGTTCGTCGGCGACGGCGCGTACGCACGTCATCTGCGTGCGGCCCGTGCCCGGTACTCCCGGCGCCGCGCCGCGCTCCTGGCGGCCCTGGACCGCGAGCTGCCCGGTGCGCGGGTCGGCGGGATCGCGGCCGGGATGCACGTCACGGTGGACCTGGCCGGCGTGGACCTGCCCGGTGTCGACCCCGAGGTGCTCGACGTGGCCGCCGTCGTGCGCGAGGGGGCGGCGCGGGAGGTGGCGCTGGTCGACGTGCGGCGGTACCAGGCGGTGCCGCCGGCCCGGTCGACCGTGCTGGTGGTGGGTTACGGGAACCTCGCCGACGCGCGGCTGGGCGAGGCCGTCCGCGGCCTGCGCGCGGCGGTCGAGGCCGCAGCGCGCTGACCGGTCAGGGCTCGCGGGAGACCAGGTCGGAGATCGTGCGGTGCAGGCCTGGTACGTCGCCCCGCTCGTGGGCCAGGAGCCAGGACGCGATCTGGTCGGACACCTCGACGACGGCGGCCGCACGCGGCACCCGGCGCTCGTGGAACTCGGTCCACAGGGCGTCGGCCAGGCGGTCGTGCCGGGCCAGCACGTCACCCAGCACGACGGCGTCCTCCAGCGCCTGGGCCGCGCCCTGCGCGACGGTCGGCGGGCAGGAGTGCGCGGCGTCGCCGATGACGACCACGCGCCCCCGGTTCCACGGCGCGGGCACCAGGTGGCTGGTGAACCAGGTGTAGTGGACGTGCTCGACGCCGCGTTCGAGCTGGGCGCGGATGTCGTTCCAGTGGGCGCCGTAGGGGCGGGCCAGCTCGGCCATCAGGCGGGAGCCCTCGGCGGGGGTGAGGCCCTGCCGGTCCTGCTTGTCCTCGACCAGGTAGGCGTACATGGTGTCCTCGCCGGTGGGGCAGAAGCCCGCGATGTACGAGGGCCCCCCGAACACGAGCTCGGTGTGGTCGGCTCCCGCAGGGCGCCGGACGAACGCCCGGAAGATGCCCATGCCGTTGGGCTCGGGCCTGGTCGCGATGCCGATCAGCTCGCGGACCGTGGAGTTCAGGCCGTCCGCCCCGACCACGAGGTCGTGCGTCGCCCGGTCCGGTCCGCCGGCCGTGGCGAGGTCGAGCGTGACGGCGGCGTCGTCCTGGACGAGTGCCGTGACCCGGGTGCCGGAGCGGACCACGGCGCCGACGGCCCGCGCGCGGGCGAGCAGGATCTCGGCCAGGTCGGGCCGGTACATGCCGGCCGTGGCCGGGTAGTCCGGGCCGCCCATGGCGTTGTCGTGCATCTCGGCGACCAGCGGCGCCTCCGGTCCCGGCGCCCGGATCCCGGTCACGTCGAACGAGTACGACCGTCGGCGCACCTGGTCCCACACCCCGAGCCGGTCGAGGGCCCGCAGCGCGTTCCCCTGGAGCGTGATCCCGGACCCCAGCGTGCCGAGGTCGGGCTTCGCCTCGTAGACGACCACGCGGATCCCGGCCTCGGCCAGCAGGATGGCGGCCGCGAGGCCCGAGACCCCCGCGCCGACGACCCCGACGTTCTGCACAGCGCTCACGGTGACTCCCTGGGGCAGATGTCCTTCGCAATACCGCGCAAAGTACATCAGACCGGACGAGCCACCCGTCAGCATGAAGCGCGCAGACCCGGCACCTGCTGCCCCACGACGGCCCGCACCTCGTCCGGGAGCTGCGACCAGTCGTCGGCGGTGTCCAGGTCGACGGCGGTCCCCGGCCGGTCCACCACCGTCGCGGCGAGCCCCCGGGTCTCCGCCTCGGCCAGGTGCGCGGCGAGCGATCCGGTCCCGAACCGGAACCGGAACCCGGCTCCGGACGGGAGCAGGAGCAGGTTGGTGCCCGAGCGGTTGCGGTCGGTGGCGACCACGACCGGCGCGTCCTGGGCCAGGAGGGCGGTCACGTCGGCCGGGGTGAGCGCGGGCAGGTCGGCGTGGGCCACCAGGAGGCGGGCGGACCGCGGTGACTCCGCGAGCAGGTGCGCCCGGGCGTGCTCCAGGGCCGGGTTCAGCCCCGGGCGGTCGGCGGGCTGCTCCAGCACCTCCACCTCCAGCCCGGCCAGGGTGTCCCGGGCGAAGGCCGGGTCGGCCGTGACCACGACCACCCGCCCGATCCCGTCGGACGCGAGCAGCGTCGCCACCACGTGCCGCGCCAACACCCGGACCAGCCGGCGTCGCGAGGCGGCGTCCAGCACCGCGGCGAGCCGGGACTTGCCCGAGACGCCGTCGCGCAGTGGCACCACTGCCGTCGTGCTCGGGGAACCGTCCGTCACGCCAGGGCCAGGAGCTCGCGGGCCAGGCGCTCGCGGCCGGGCGGGCCGCCCATGATCGTGTCGGTGACGTGCACCGCGAGGCCGAGGTCGGCGACGGCGTCCGCGAGGGTGGCGTCACGCTCGTCGATGACCATCACGTCGACGAGACCGGCGTAGATCCGGGCCACGCCCAGAGCCGACACCTCGTGCCCCAGGGTCTCCAGGATCTGTGCTGCCGGCCCCTTGATCGCCTGGCCGCCCACGATGGGGCTCACCGCCACGCGCCGGCCCGGGGCGGCGGTCAGCGCGTCCCGGACGCCCTGGACCGCGAGCAGCGGCTCGATGGACAGGAACGGGTTGGACGGCGCGACCACCACGAGCTCCGCGGCCAGCGCGTCGAGCACGCCGGGGGCCGGGCGTGCGGCGTCGGCCCCGTCGAAGTGCAGGCCGAGGACGGCGTCCGCGTGCTTCCGGCCCACGAAGTACTCCTGGAAGCCGAGGCGGCCCGAGGGGGTGTCGACGAGGGTGGCGAGCCGGTCGTCCGTGACGGGCAGGACCCGCGGGCGCACGCCCGTCGACCGCGCCAGGTGCGCCGTGACGGCGGACAGCGGCTCACCCCGGCGCAGACGGGCGGTGCGCACGATGTGGGTCGCCAGGTCGCGGTCGCCCAGCGTGAACCAGGTGTCCTCGCCGAGGTCCTGCAGCGCGCCGAGGGTCGCGTACGACTCGCCGCGCAGGCCCCAGCCCCGGTCCTCGTCGTTCAGGCCCGCGAGCGTGTAGAGGACGGTGTCGAGGTCGGGGGAGATGGCGAGGCCGTGGAGCTCGGTGTCGTCGCCGACGTTCACGACGACGGTCAGCGCGGGCTCGTCGTCGACGGGCGTCGTACCGGTGGGGGCCGCGCCGAGCGCGAGGTCGAGGCCGTGCGCGAGCCGCGCACCGCCGACCCCGCCGGCGAGGAGGGTGACGTTCACGCGTCGAGCCTACGTCCGCCGCGAACCCGTCAGGGGCAGACTGGGGGCATGGCTGTCTTCGCGTTTTCCGTCGCCCCCATGACCGCGGGCGAGTCCGTGGCCGAATCCGTCGCCGAGGCCGTCCGCATCGTACGGGAGTCCGGGCTCCCGAACCGAACCACCTCGATGTTCACCGAGATCGAGGGCTCGTGGGACGAGGTGATGCCCGTGATCCAGCGGGCCACCGACTCCGTGGCCCGCGGCGGGCACCGCGTCTCGCTCGTCATCAAGGCCGACATCCGCCCCGGCGCCCCGGCCGGGCAGATCGACAGCAAGATCGCCCGGGTCGAGGAGCGCCTGGCCGCCGACGAGTCGGAGACGGGCCACTCCTGATCGAGCGGTGCTGATCCCCGGGTGAGGCCAAGCCTCACGATCCCTTCACTCGCGTGTTTCCGGTCTCTTGCGCCCGGCCTTTAGGCTAAGGCGGACCAATGCGGCAAGACCCGGGGAGATCACGAGATGCCACTGTTCGAGGTCGACACCCAGCGGCCCCTCCTCGTGACGTCCGCGGGCGGCAAGGGCGGCTCGGAGCCGGGCCTGAAGACGACGGCGAACCAGGTGGTCGACTCCCACATCGACGGCCTGCTCGGCGAGGAGGTCTTCCCCATCGCGCAGGGGTCCGGCCCGGACGAGCCGCACCTGCTCGCGCTCGATGCGTCCGGTTCGCCCGTCGTCGTCGAGCTGGTCGCCGACCTCGACCGGGAGAACCTCGCCAAGGCGCTCGACCACGCGGGCGCGGCCGGCCGGCTGACGCGCGCCGACCTCGCCGCGCGCTACAGCGGCGGCGCGAGCTCGTTCCAGCACGACGTCGCGGCGTTCTACGACAGCGTGCCGATCACCCGCACGCAGGCGGGCAAGAACGGCGGGTCCGGCGCACGGCTCATCATCATCTGCCAGAACGCCCCCGACGAGATCCTCAACGCCGTCGACTTCCTGCGCCAGCCCTCGATGCCCGTCGAGGTGCTGAAGATGGGCGTGGTGAACTCGGACGACGGCCGCAAGTTCCTCGACGTCTCACCGCTCGTGGTGCACCTCCCGCCGGGCCTGCCGGCTCCGAAGTCGGCGCCGATCGGCGGCACCATCACGGCCTCGATGGACAGCTCGGTGAGCACGTCCATGGACGCGGGCGTCACCGGCGGCGTCACGGGCGGCGGGTCCGCACCGAAGGACGCCTTCGAGGAGGGTGTGAAGGTCGGGTACGCCCTCACGGGCAAGATGCCGGTCGTCGCGCAGACGCCGCAGTCCCGGACCGATCGCGAGCCCCACGCGCTGCAGTCGCGCTCCGAGCGGGCGGCGAAGCAGGCCGAGCGGTCCAACCGCACCGCGGCGCCGGCTCCGCTGGCCGACAACCCGCCCTCGGGCCCGACCAACGCCGCGACCGGCCTGCGGGCCGGCCTCCGCTCGGGCGGTGCCCGGTCCGGCGCCGCCGAGCGCGCGGGCGGCACCCGTGCCTCGCGCCGGGCGCAGGCCGCCGCGAGCTCGTCCGACGCCGCACCGGTCCCTGCTCCGCCGGCCGCGCCGAGCCCCGTCCCGCCGCCCCCGAGCGGCGCGCAGGTCTCGCCGGTCCGCCCGGGCGCCGAGTCCCGCCCGACGCCGACCACGCCCCCGCGCCTCTCGGCCAGCCGCTCCTCGCTGGGCGACGCCACCGTGCCCTCCGTGCCCGTCCAGTCGGTCCCGGCCCCGGACTCCGCGCCCGCTCCGGCACCCGCGATGCGGCGGCGCTCGCGCACCGACCGGTTCGCGGCGTCGTCGCAGCCCGACGAGCCGACGTCGGCCTACCCGCCGTCGAACCCGACGCCGTCGGCCGCGCCCGCGTACCCGGGGGGCGGCGTGCAGCCGCAGCCCGACGAGAACCTGTGGCAGCCGCCGTCGTACGACAACGGCACCCCGTACGTCGCGGACGAGCCGGCCGACCTCGACATCACGCAGCCGCGCTACACGCCCGAGCCGAGCTACCAGGGCGAGTCCAGCTTCGCGCCCGCCCCGTCCTCGTACGGCTACACGGCTGACGCCCCGACCTACGACCAGGGCGGATACGGGTACGGCGAGCCGACCGCCTACCAGGACTCCTACGCGGATCCGGCGGCGTCCGTCGCCACGGACCGGGCACCCTGGGAGTCCGGCGGCTACCTGTCCGGACCCGACACCGGCTTCGGCGGGCCGACGTTCGACGCGGACCCCTACCCGTCGAGCGCTCCCGAGGCGCCCGCGCGCCCCGTGCCGCCGAACGAGAGCATCCGGGCCAGCACCCCGATGCTGTTCGAGGAGGAGGACGACCCCGACCTGGAGGCGCTGGCCCGCAGCATCGGCACGCCCACGCGCATCGTGTGGTCGCGTCCGCGCCGCAACCAGCACTTCGAGGCGATGCTCCTGCCGGACGGCGCCATCGAGCTCACCAACGGCGCCCGCTACCGGCACCCGGACTCGGCGGCCACGGCGGCGTCCGGCTCGTACACGGCCGACGGCTGGAACGTGTGGCGCATCGGCGACACCGGACCGACACTGGTCGAGGAGTTCTCCCGCCGGTTCGCCTGAGCCGGCGGGCCGGACCGCCGGTCAGCCGGAGGCGCGCACCACGAGCTCGGGCACGAAGGTCGCAGAGCCGCCCGTGCTCGCGCCGTCCAGTGCGGCGAGCAGCAGCCGCGCCATGGCGCTGGCCATGTCCTCGACGGGCTGCCGCACGGTCGTGAGCGGCGGGTGGGCCTGGGCGGCGACGCTCGAGTCGTCGAAGCCCACCACGGCGACGTCGCGCGGCACGTCCCGGCCGGCGGCCCGCAGAGCCGTCGAGACGCCGTCCGCCATGAGGTCGTTCGCCGCGAAGACGCCGTCGATGTCCGGCCGGGCGGCCAGGAGGGCGCGGACCGCGGCCTCGCCGCCCGGGCGCGTGAAGTCGGCGGGGACCACCTCGGGCTCCCGCAGGCCGGCGGCGCGTACGCCGTCGAGGAAACCCTGGAGCCGGGCGTGCCCGAACGGGGCGTCGGCGGGCCCGGCGACCACCGCGAGCCGGGTGCGGCCGGCGCCCGCGAGGTGCTCGGCCGCCAGCCGTCCGCCGGCGGCCTGGTCCAGGTCGACCCAGGCGACGTCCGCCAGGTCGGTGCGGGTGGACAGCACCAGCGGCACGGCGAGGCCGGCGAGCCGCCCCGGCAGCGGGTCGGCGGAGCTGGACGTGATGAGCAGGACGCCGTCGACGTGCCCTTGCCGCACGTACCGCACCACCTGGTCGTGGGCGGGCGGGTCGGCGGGGATGATCGCGAGGTGGATGTCGCGGGGCCGCAGCACCTCCTGCGCGCCCGCCGTCACGCGGCCCAGGTACGGGTCGGTGAAGAGGCGTTCGAGGAACGGCAGCGGCGAACGCTGCTCCGGCGGCTCGGAGACCACGAGCGCCACCGAGCCCGTGCGTCGCGTCACGAGGGAGCGGGCCGCGAGGTTCGGCACGTACCCGGTCTCCTCGATCGCCCGCCGCACCACTTCGACGATCTCGGGGTCGACGGTGGGCACCTCGTTGATCACCCGCGACACGGTCGCGCGCGAGACCCCGGCCACCGAGGCGACGACCTCCAAGGTAGGACGTTGCACCCGCCCTTTATACCCCCCACCCCGCTTCGTCGAGTGCTGGGTTCTCGCCCTTTCTCGTGCCTCGAAGGGGCGAGAACCCAGCACTCGACGAACGAAGGGTTACTGGTAGACGCGGACGTAGTCGACGAGCATGCGGGACGGGAACGGGGTGCTCGCGTCCGGCGGGCCGGGCCAGTCACCGCCCACCGCGAGGTTGAGGATCAGGTAGAACTCGTGGTCGTAGACCCACGGCCCGAGCGTCGACTCGACCGTGTCCTTGTCCGCGTAGAACACGTCGCGGCCGTCGAGCGAGAACTGGATGCCCTCGCTGTCCCACTCGGCGGCCCAGGTGTGGAAGCCGTCCGAGATCTTCGACCCGTCCGGCAGGGCGTACGCCCCGCCGTAGCCGCCCCCGCCGTTGTACGCGGGGGCGTGCAGCGTGGAGTGGGCCTGGGTCGGGTTCTGGCCGATGAACTCCATGATGTCGATCTCCCCGTTGTACGGCCAGGGGCGGCCGTCGAGGAAGTCGGAGCCCATCATCCAGAACGCGGGCCACAGGCCGCGGCCCTCGGGCACCTTCACGCGGGCCTCGAACCGGCCGTACTGCGCGTGGAACGTGTTCGAGGTGTTCATCCGGTGCGACGTGTACTGCCGGCCGTCACGGTCCTCCCGCCGGGCCTCCAGCACGAAGTTGCCCTGACCGTCCTGGAACCCGTTGCCGCTCGGGGTGTAGACCTGCTGCTCGTTGTTCTGCGGCAGGCCCGCGTCGATGTGCCACTTCGAGCCGTCGGCCGCGGTGCCCGCCGGGCCGTTGAACTCGTCGCTCCACACCAGGTCGAGGTCGTCGAAGTCGGGGTCGGCGGGCTCGGCCGGGGGAGCGGTGGGCGCGCCGCCCGTGCCGTAGACCTGGAACTCCCAGAGCGAGTAGCCGTAGGGGCCGCTCCGGTCGCGCATGTGCACGCGCACGTGCCGGCCGTTCGCGTCGAGCGGGATGGTCTGCTTGAAACCGGTGCCGTTCGTGGTCGTGTGCACGGTGCGCCACGTCGAGCCGTTGTCGGAGACCTCGATGTCGAACGTCGTCGCGAACGCCGGGTCCCACTGCAGCACCACGCTGGTCACGTGCGCGGCGGCCCCGAGGTCCACGGCGATCCAGCCCTCGTCGACCCAGCCCGTGTCGGGGCTGACGGCCCAGCGGCTGGCCGGGTCCAGGTCGAAGGCCTTGTCGGGGGAGCAGAGCCAGCAGTTGCCGTCGTTCTGCGAGCTGGAGGCGCTGCCCTGCTTGCCGTAGGAGAGGAGCGAGGTGTCGGTGGGCGTGCCGCCCCCGGTGCCGAACACCTGCAGCTCCCAGAGGGAGACGCCCCACTGGGTGGCGCGCTGGGTGGCCCAGAGCCGCAGGTAGCGGCCGGAGCCGTCGACGTCGAGGCTCTGGTCGCCGCCCGTACCGGTGGTGGTCGAGTAGATCGTGGACCACGCCGCGCCGTCGGCCGAGGTCTCGATACGGAAGCCGGACGCGTACGCCGTCTCCCAGTCGAGCACGACCCGGTCGATCGCCTGGACGGAGCCCAGGTCGATGCGGATCCACTGGTTGTCGGCGGCGGCGCTGGACCAGCGGGTGCCGGGGTCGCCGTCGACGGCAGCGGCGCCGGTGCTCCAGTCGAACTCGGTGCTGGACGTGGTGACGGGCCGGCCCTGGGAGAGCGGTTCGGCGGCGGCCGAGGCGGTGGTGACCTGGGTGATCGCACCCAGGGCGAGGAGGGCCGCGGCGGTGGTCGCTGCCGCGAGCAGGCGGAGGTGTCTGCGCATCTGACGTGCTCCTTCGAACGTCGGTCTGGCACTTCGAGCGGTGTGAGAGAGCGCTCTCTGACACTGTCGCGGACATTCCGGACCCGGGTCAAGACTTTCGGCGAAGTTTGCTGACCGGGCTGTAAGTGAGAGCCGTCAGGGGCGGACGACGACCTTGCCGAACTGCGCCCCCTCGTGCAGGCGGGCGAGGCCCTCCGCGGCCTTGGCGAGCGGCACCTCGGCGTCGACCACCGGCCGCACGCCGGTGCGCGCGCAGAACCGGGCGAGCGCGCCCAGGTCCTCGCGGGTGCCCATGGTGACTCCCTGGATCCGGAGCTCCTGGAAGAAGACGCGGGTCAGCTCGGCCGGCGCGGCGTCGCCCGACGTGGCCCCGCAGACCAGCACCGTGCCGCCCGGACGCACCGAGCGGACCGAGTGGGCCCACGTCGCCTGGCCCACCGACTCCAGCACGGCGTCCACGCGCGCGGGCAGCCGCGCACCGGTCTCGACGGCGCCCGCCGCGCCCAGGGCGACGGCTCGCTCCCGCTTCTCCGCGGAGCGGGAGGTCACCCACACCTCCAGCCCCGCGGCCGCGCCGAGGGCCACCGCCGCCGTCGCGAGCCCGCCGCCCGCACCCTGCACGAGCACGCGGTCGCCCGGGGCGAGGCCGCCCTTCGTGAACAGCATCGTGTACGCGGTGAGCCACGCCGTCGGCAGGCAGGCCGCCTCCTCGAACGACAGCTCGGCGGGCTTCGGCACGAGGTTCGCCGTCGGCACGGACACCCGCTCGGCGAGCGTCCCGGGGTAGCGCTCCGACAGGAGCGACCGCGGTTCCTTCGGCCCGACGCCGTGGCCGTCGGCCCCGACGACGCCGTGCACGATCACCTCGGAGCCGTCCGGGGCCACGCCGGCGGCGTCCGTGCCGAGGATCATCGGCAGCTGTTCCTCGCGCAGGCCGACGCCGCGCAGCGACCACAGGTCGTGGTGGTTCAGGCTCGCGGCCCGGACGTCCACGGTGGTCCAGTGCTCGACGGCGGCCGGCTCGGGGCGGTCGCCCACCTCCAGGCCGTCGAGAGGGCTGTCGGGCGAGAAGCGGGTCACGAAGGCGGCGAGCATGTTCTCAACCTACTCGCCGGTGGTGCCGGACCAGCCGGCGGGCACCGTGCCGAGCCGCACCCGCTGCGGGTGGTCGCCCACGGGCACGGACGTGATCTTCCGCCCCGTCGCGAAGTCGATGGAGGTCACCTGGTCGGCCGCCGACTCCGAGACGACGCACGCCGCGCCGTCGCCGGTCACGGTGGACCAGTACGGCTTCGCGACCTCGATCAAAGGCCCCTCGGCCAGCGTGGCCCGGTCCACGACCATCGCGTAGTCGTCCATGGTTCCCGCGACGCACAGGTGCTCACCCGTGGGCTGCATGGTCAGGCCGTGGTGCCGCGAGTCGTTGACCATCTCGTCGCGGCGGCCGTCGAACACGCGCGGCAGCGTCTTGACCCGCGTGATGCGGTCGGCGGCGACGTCGTACTCCAGGAACCCGCCGAAGAACGAGACCTGGAAGTAGAGCGTCGACTCGTCGGGGCTGAACGTGGCGGGGCGGACGGCGTCGGACAGGTGGCCGAGCCCCGCGTCGTCGAGCCGGTCGCGCATGTCGATCTCGCGGACCACCTCGAACGTCTCGGCGTCGGCGACGGTGATGACGCGGTCGCCCTTGAGGAAGTCGAGCGCCGGGTCGTCCAGGTCGTTGTTCACCTCGCCGATCGACATGTTCCAGATCAGCCCGTCGGCCGTGTAGACGTTCTCGTGCGGCTTGTCGCCCGTGGGGAACGAGCCGGCCTCCTCGCCGGTCTCGATGTCCAGCACGTGCACCCGGTTGCCGGTCGAGGCCGAGACGGCGACCTGCGTCCCGTCGGGCGACACCGCCATGTGGTCGGCCCGCAGGCCCGACACCGGGAACCGCCACTCGACCTCGCCCGTGGCGAGGCTGATGGAGACGACGTCGGCGAAGCTCGGCCGGGACACCACCAGGGACGTGCCGTCGGGAGTGGTGTACATGTCGTCGGCGAACTGGTCGTGGCCCTCGCCGACGGTCTCCCGGATGACCAGGAACGCCGCCAGCCGGATCGGGTCCCGGTAGATCTCGCGCATCCGCTGCTCGCGGTCGGGGATCACGTCGATCTCGCCGACCGGGGTGAGGTCCGCGCCGGAGGACAGCACGGAGGCCGTGCCGTCCCAGTTGTTGGCGACGAACAGCACCTCGCGCGGGGGCGGGTCGGCGTGCGCGGGTGCGGAGGCGGTGGCCGCGGCGGACACCGCGAGGCCGAGCGAGGCAAGGATGGAGAGTGCACGGCGCTGTGTCACTGGACGCTCCTCTTCGTCGGGCCGGTCGGCTCCGACCAGCCCGACGAAGGGTACTGGAGTCAGGTTCAGTAACGAAAGATCACCCGGCGGACTGCTCCGTGGCGATGTCGAACATCCAGGAGATGCCGAACCTGTCCGTGAGCGCCCCGTAGTAGTCGCCCCACGGCGCGAGCTCGAGCGGCTGGCCCGGCGTCGCGCCGTCGGACAGCTTCTCGAAGGCGCCCTTGATGTACTCGTGGTCGTCCGGGCCGCCCGTCAGGGCGACGGTCACGCCCGCGGACGGCGCCACGTACTCCATGAACGACGGCGTGTCCGCCGCCATGATGGTGAGCCCGCCCGGGGTGTCGAGCTGGCCGTGCATGACGAGGTCCTTGTCCTCGTCGGGTGTGGGCATCCCCTCCATCGGGGTTCCACCGAAGGTGCTGACGTCCAGCTCGCCGCCGAGCACGGACTGGTAGAAGGCCAGAGCATCCTTGGCCTCGGACCGGAAGCTGAGGTACGGATTGAGCTTTGCCATGCCTCCACGCTAAGCCTGGCCCGGGCGGACCGCCGGATGGTTACCCGAGGAACTCACCGACCATCGGGCCGATCTGGTCGGCCTCCACGAGGAAACCGTCGTGGCCCACGTCGCTCGTCACGATCCGCAGCGGTTCCGCGCCCGGGATCCACTGGGCGAGCCGCGCGGACTGCTGGGGCGGGAACAGCCGGTCGCTGTCCACGGCCACCACGAGCGTCCGCGCGGTGACCTGGCTGAGTGCGGCCTCGACGCCGCCGCGGTCGCGGCCCAGGTCGTGCGACAGCATGGACTCGGTGAGCACGAGGTAGGAGTTGGCGTCGAACCGGCGGGCCAGCTTGTCGCCGTGGTGGTCCAGGTAGGACTGGACGGCGAAGCGGCCGCCCGAGAACGGGTCCTCGCCGCCCTGCGGCAGGCGGCCGAAGCGCTGGTCCAGCTCGTAGCCCGTGCGGTACGTCGTGTGCGCGATCTGCCGGGCGATGCCCAGGCCGGCGTGGGGGCCGTCGTCGTCGGCCGCGTCGTAGTAGTCGCCGCCCCGGAAGCGCGGGTCCATGCGGATCGCGGCGAGCTGCGGGTGCGCCCAGGCGATCTGGTCCCCGCCGGTCTGCGCCGTGGTCGCGATGGCGGCGAGGTTGCGCACCTCGATGCCGGCCTCCGGCCCCAGCAGCGCCCACTCCAGCACGCGCAGCCCGCCCATCGAGGCGCCGATGACGAGATCCCAGGATCGGATGCCCAGCTCCCGGGTCAGAGCGATCTCCACGGCGACCTGGTCCCGGGTGGTCACGTACGGGAAGCGGCCGCCCCAGGGGCGCCCGTCGTGCGCCGTGGACGAGGGCCCCGTGGTGCCCTGGCAGCCGCCCAGCGCGTTGGGTGCCACCACGAAGTACCGGTCGGTGTCGATGGGCCGGCCCGGGCCGACCATCTGCGACCACCAGCCGGCCGTCGGGTGACCGGGGCCGGCGTCGCCCACCACGTGGGAGTCGCCGGTCAGGGCGTGCAGCACGAGCACCGCGTTCGAGCCGTCGGCGTTCAGCGTGCCCCACGTCTCGTAGGCCACGCGGACGTCGGGCAGCCGCCCTCCGGCCTCGAGCTCGAACGTGCCGACGTCGGCGAACTGCCGGCGGCCCGGGTCGTCTCCCTCGCGCCACGCGCCGCTCGGCGGCACCGGCGGCTTGCTCCGGGAGCGCGAGGTCTCGACCGGTCCTGCCGGGCGCGGTGCCGTGACGTCACCGCCGGACGTGCCCTCGGGCACGGGGAACGGCACGCGCGCCGTGCGGACCTCGGGATCGTGGACGTCGGCGTCCAGGGCACCGTGAGCGGCCTCCGGGGTGGTGATGGCCATGGCTCCTCCTGCGGCTCGGGATGGTGAGCTCAGGGTGGTGAGCTCGGGGTGGGTGCCTCGCGGTCGTGCTCGCGGGACACGCCCGGGGCGGGCACCGGAGGGTTCTCCGGTGCCCGCCCCGGGCGTGGACGGGTCGATCAGCGTTCCTCGCCGAGGAGGTTCTTCGCGGCGGTGAAGCCGAGCTCCAGGTCGGCCAGGATGTCCTCCACGTTCTCCAGGCCCACCGCGAGGCGGACCAGGCCGGGCGTCACGCCCGACAGTGCCTGCTCCTCCGGCGTGAGCTGGGAGTGCGTGGTGGACGCGGGGTGGATCACGAGCGAGCGGACGTCGCCGATGTTCGCCACGTTGGAGTGCAGCTGCAGAGCCGAGACGAAGGCCTGGCCCGCCTCGGTACCACCGTCGAGCTCGAAGGCGAGCACGGCACCCGCACCCTTCGGCGCGTACTTCTGGGCGTTGCCGTACCAGGGCGAGCTCGGCAGGCCCGCGTAGTGGACGCCGCGGACGTCGTCCCGGGCCTCCAGCCATCCTGAGACGTGCTGGGCGTTGGCGACGTGCCGCTCCACCCGCAGGGACAGGGTCTCCAGACCCTGGGCCAGCAGGAAGGCGTTGAACGGGGAGATGGCCGCGCCGAGGTCGCGCAGGAGCTGGACGCGCGCCTTGAGCACGAACGCCAGGTTGGCGCCCAGTGCGCCGTCGACGCCGAGGTCGCGCGCGAACACGAGCCCGTTGTAGCTCGGGTCCGGCGTGTTGAAGCCGGGGAACCGCTCGGGGTCGGCCGCGAAGTCGAACCGGCCGCCGTCGACGATCACGCCGCCGATCGCGCTGCCGTGGCCGCCCAGGTACTTGGTCGCGGAGTGCACCACGATGTCGGCACCGTGCTCGAACGGGCGGATGAGGTACGGCGTCGCGACGGTGTTGTCCACGATGAGGGGCACACCGGTCTCGTGGGCCACACCGGCGACGCCCTCGATGTCGAGCACGTCCGAGCGCGGGTTGGGGATGGTCTCGCCGAAGAATGCCTTGGTGTTCGGGCGGACGGCGGCGCGCCACGCGTCGAGGTCGTGCGGGTCGTCCACGAACGTGGTCTCGATGCCGAACTTGGGCAGCGTGTGGTGCAGCAGGTTGTAGGTGCCGCCGTAGAGGCTCGCGGACGCGACGACGTGGTCGCCGGCCTGCGCCAGGTTGAGGATCGCGAGCGACTCCGCGGCCTGGCCGGAGGCGACCAGCAGGGCGCCGACGCCGCCCTCGAGGCTGGCGATCCGGTCCTCGACCACCTGCTGCGTGGGGTTGCCGATGCGGGTGTAGATGGGGCCGAGGTCCTTCAGCGCGAACCGTTCCGCCGCGACCCCGGCGTCGGGGAACACGAACGACGTCGTCTGGTAGATCGGCAGCGCGCGGGCGCCGGTGGCGGGGTCCGGCTCCTGGCCGGCGTGGATCTGGCGGGTCTCGAACGACCACTGGGGCTGCGTCATGGCTCTCCTGCTTCCTGGCTGTGGTGGCGGTGCATCGGGCGGACTGCTTCTGGCTGGCGGGCAGAGACGTGCCGCGGCGTGCCCCCAGGGGGCCTGCGCATCAGGAGGTGGGTCCGCGGCGGGTTGGCGCGCACGCGGATGTCCGGCCGGACGGCCGAGGGCAGGCGAACGTGCGCTGGGTCAACAACACATTCGACGAGTCATGGGTGAGACCGTAGACGGCCGCGAGCGGGGCCGAAACCCGTGTCTTGTATTTTGAGATTCGAAAATGAGACGGCCGCCGGCTCGCGGGGTGCTGGCGCGCCCTTGGTGCACCGTTTGCCTTCCGGTAGCGCGAACCGGCGCCGTGGGTCACATTGGTCGATGACATCGGAGTGATTCACGGGATCTGCGCAAGGCGACACGCCGGGAGCGCGCCGATCGGAAGGGGGATCATGGGACAGGTTCGACACGGGAGCGGCCACGGCGCGGTGCTGGTGATGCGTGCGCTCGCGGCGGCGGTGCTCGCACTCGGGCTGGTGATTCCCTGGGGCCCGGTGGCCAAGGCCGATCCGCCCGCGGACCCGCCGTCGGCACCCTCCGAGCAGGAGGCGCAGGCCGCCCGTGACGCGGTCGCGGCCGGGACCCTCGACGTCCGGCAGGCCGAGGCGGCGCTCGTCGCGCTCCGCACCGAGCTCGAGGCGGCCCAGGTGCGGGTGCAGATGGCCGCGGCCGACTACGCCGAGGCGCAGCAGGCCGTCCAGGAGGCACAGCGGGAGGTGGCCGAGGCCCGCGCGGCGGCCGAGAAGGCGCACGCCGGCGAGGTGGCCGCCCGCGGGAGCCTGGCGGAGGTCTATCGCGCCTCTGCCCGCGACGACGGCCTGGGGTCGCTCGGTGTCGCCCTCGAGGCCGAGTCGGTGCCGGACATGGTGGGGCGCAGCGCCGCCGAGCGCGCGGTGCAGCGCAAGCTCGGGGGGTCGCTGGCCGAGTACCAGGAGGCGCGGGCGGCCTCGGAGTCCGCCGACGCGCGGTGGACGGCGGCCAAGGCCCACCGGGACGCCGCCGCGGCCCAGGCGGAGTCGGCGTTCGACGCGGCGCAGACGGCCGCCGCCGACCTCGCCGCGCGGACGCAGGCCGCCGAGGTCCAGCGGCAGGCCCTCGTCGAGCGGCTCGCGCAGCTGCGGCGCACGAGCGTGGAGATCGAGCGGCAGCGGGAGGAGGCGCGGGCCGCGGCCGAGGCTGCCGCCCGGGAGGCCGCCGCGAAGGCGGAGCTCGAACGGCAGCAGGCGGCCAGGGAGGCCGCGGAGGCGGCGGCCCAGGAAGAGGCTGCCGCATCGTCGGGGGACGAGGAGGCCTCCGGTGCGGAGGGCCCGGACGGCCCCGGGGCGGGTGACACGGCCTCCTCGGCCGAGGGCTCGTCGGGCGGATCGGTCGCCCCACCGGCGCCGCCGGTCGTCGTCGGCCCGCCCACGTCCGGGGTGTCCACCGGGTCCGCGGACCGCGGCTACGGTGCGGTGGCCTGGGCGCGGACCCGGATCGGGGCGCCCTACCTGCTCGGTGCGGCGGGGCCCACCGCCTACGACTGCTCGGGCCTGACCATGATGTCGTGGGCGAGCCAGGGCGTGGACATCACGCGGACGTCGCGGTCGCAGTACCTCGCGGTCGGCAAGGTCGGGTACGACGCCCTCCGGCCGGGTGACCTCATCTTCTACGGTTCGAACCCGGCAGACCCGTCGTCGATCTACCACGTCGCGATGTACTCGGGCAGCGGCATGATGATCGAGGCGACGCTGCCCGGCTACCCGCTCGCGGAGAACCCGCTGCGCCTGTCCGGCGCGATGCCCTACGCGGGCCGCCCGTAACCGCCGGCCCCGCCGAGCCTGCCGACCCCGCCGAGACAGAGCCGGGGCGGAGCGACCCGCTCGGTCGCTCCGCCCCGGTCCCGTCTCGCCCCGGTCCCGTCTCGCCCCCAGGTCCGTCTCGGCGCGTCGGGCTCAGTGCTTGTCGTAGTAGCCCGTGTCCTTGGCGCGCTGGATCGAGCGCACGATCTCGGCCTCGGCGTCCGCGCGGCCCACCCAGTGGGCGCCCTCGACCGACTTGCCCGGCTCGAGGTCCTTGTAGACCTCGAAGAAGTGCTGGATCTCCAGGCGGTGGAAGTCCGAGACGTCGTCGATGTCCTGGCGCCACGCGGCACGCTGGTCACCCGTCGGCACGCACAGCACCTTGTCGTCACCGCCGGCCTCGTCCCGCATGCGGAACATGCCCAGCGCGCGGCACTTGATCAGGCAGCCGGGGAAGGTCGGCTCCTCCAGCAGGACCAGTGCGTCCAGCGGGTCGCCGTCCTCGCCGAGGGTGCCCTCGATGAAGCCGTAGTCGTCGGGGTAGCGCGTCGAGGTGAAGAGCATGCGGTCGAGGCGGATGCGTCCGGTCTCGTGATCCACCTCGTACTTGTTCCGCTGACCCTTGGGGATCTCGATCGTGACGTCGAACTCCACGCCGATGTGCTCCAGTTCTCGAAGATGGTCGCCGAAGTGACTTACCGCGGCGGCGGCCTTGCGCCCGTCCAGTGTGCCACGGGTCCTGTGTCCCGACCGTGACCTGTGGTCAGGACCACTCTCCGTGTTGGGCATAATTCGCAGCGTGCGCGTCGCGCGCGTGAGCCACGCGCGCGAGCGGGTGAAATTTCCCGCGGATCGACCTCGCCGTACCGGTCACCCGGTTTGCCGCGACTAGAGTTGCAGATGGCTCTTACGTGACGATCGAGAGGATGCCCATGGAGTGGGGGTTGCGCTCCGGCGCTGCCGTCGCCGCGGTCGTCGCGCTGTTCGGCGGGTACCTCGTCGCCGACGCCTACGACATGGTCCCCGGCATGCTCACCACGGCCGAGCCGTGGCCCGAGCCCAACCCCTTCCCGACGGCTCCCGGAGCGGTCGAGGGTCCCGCCCCCGCCGCGCTCCTGAGCGGCCTGCCCGACGACGCCCCCGTGCCCGACAGCGTGGAGATGCAGCGGCTGGTCTCGGGCCTGGCCAAGGACAAGCGGCTGGGTTCGCGCGTCGGCGTCGTGGTGGCCGACGGGGCGTCGGGCGAGGTGCTGGGCTCCTCCAGCCCCGACAAGCTGATGACCCCTGCCTCCACGCAGAAGCTGTTCACCGGCGTCGCCGCGCTGTCGGCGTTCCCCGCGGACTCCACGCTGGACACCAAGGCGGTGCTCGTCGGTGACAACACCGTCGTGCTCGTGGGTGCGGGGGACATGATGCTCGCGGCGGGCCACGGCGACCCGGACGCCGTCAACGGCCGCGCCGGGCTCGCCGACCTCGCCCAGCAGGTCGCCGCCCGGGTCAAGGTCACCGGCACCACCCAGGTGCGCGTCGCGCTGGACGACACGCTCTTCACCGGCGACGACATCGCGCCGACCGTGGCCAGCCCCGACATCGCGGCCGGGTACATCGCCCCCGTCTCCTCCCTGGGCGTCAACGTGGGCCTGCTGTCCGACGGGTACAGCGACAACGGGCCCCGCGCGTCCGACCCCGGCAAGTACGCCGCCGAGGCCTTCGCCGCGGCGCTGGAGGACGAGGGCCTCACGACCGCGGGTGCCGTGGTCGACGAGACCGCGCCTGCCGACGCGCAGGTGCTCGGCCAGGTCAGCTCGGCGCCGCTGGGCGACGTCGTCGGGTTCGCCATGCAGTACTCCGACAACACGATCACCGAGGTGCTCGGGCGCCTCGTCGCCGTGGACGCCGGGCTGCCCGGCTCGAACGACGGCGCGACGCAGGCCGTGATCACCGCCGCGAAGGGGCTCGGCGTCGACATGACGGGCGCGCGGCTGCGCGACTGCTCGGGGCTCGGTGACGGGTCTTACCTGAGCTCCGAACAGCTCGTGGACCTGCTGGAGGTCATGGTCGACCCGGCCCACCCGACCCTGCGCAGCGAGGCGGTGGGCATGCCCGTCGCGGGCCTGTCGGGCACCCTCGACACCAGCCACGGCCGGTTCTCCGGCGACAACCCCGCCCGCGGCCTGGCCCGCGCCAAGACGGGGAGCCTGCCCAAGGTCCGGGCGCTCGCGGGCACGGTGGTCACGGCCGACGACCGGCTCCTGGTCTTCTCGATCCTGGCCGACGCCATCCCGGCCGACAAGACCGTGGGCGCCACCTGGATCTACGACGACTTCGTGGGTCAGCTCGCGAGCTACAGCGCGCTCCCGGCCCAGGGCGGCTGACGCGGCCCGGGCCGTGACCGTTACCGTGGTCCGGTGACCCAGGCCTCCACCGCCCCGCAGGTCGTCGACTGGACGGCGGCAGCACAGATCGCCGGGCGCCTCTCGCCGCCCGGTCCCCGGGCTCCCCGGGAGGAGCTCGCCGCCCTGGTGAGCGGATTGCGCTCGGCAGCGGGGAACGCCGTCGGGCACGTGCTGGAGACCACGCGCATGCAACCGGCTGCAGGGGCGGGTGAGGCGCTGAGCCCGGTCGCCGTCGTGGACCGCGCCACGTGGGCACGCGTCAACACGCAGTCCATGGCCGTCATGACCGACGGGCTGGGCGCCGTCGTCGCCGAGATCTCGAAGGGCGCCACCTCCGCCGGGGCCCAGCTCGCCGGCGCCGCGGAGATCGGGGCGGTCCTCGCGCTGCTCAGCGGCCGGGTCCTGGGCCAGTTCGACCCGTACTCCGGTCCCGGCCGGCTCCTGCTCGTCGCGCCCAACGTGCTCCAGGCCGAGCGCGCGCTGCACGTCCCCGTCCGGGACTTCCGGCTCTGGGTGTGCCTCCACGAGCAGACGCACGCCCTGCAGTTCGCCGCGGCGCCCTGGCTCGCCGAGCACCTCAGCGGCCGCACGCGGCACCTGGTGGCCGGGATGGCGCGCACGTCCGCGGAGCTGGCCAAGGCCCGGTTCGACAAGAAGGTCGTGGCGATCGGCCGGTCCGTCCTGGACGCCCTGCGAGGCGACGGCGGCACCCTCATGGACGGCATGCTCACCCACGACCAGAAGGCCGAGCTCGCCGACATCACCGCCGTCATGGCCCTCCTGGAGGGGCACGCCGACGTGATGATGGACGCCGTCGGGCCGCGCGTGGTGCCCTCGGTGCGGCGCATCCGCGCACGGTTCGAGCGCCGGCGCGACGGCGAGGGGCGCAACACCTTCGACGTGGTGATCCAGAAGCTGCTCGGCATGGACGCCAAGCTCGCTCAGTACCGCGACGGGGCGGCGTTCGTGCGTTCCGTGGAACGGGCCGTGGGGCGCGACGGGCTGAACGCCGTGTGGGCCGCCCCGGAGAACCTGCCGAGCGCCCGCGAGATCGCCGATGCCCGGGCATGGGTGCGGCGGGTGCACGGGTGACGAGGGGACGCTGATGAGGGTTCGGGGCGCCGTGCCGGACTGCCGGGTGGCTGCGGGCGGCCGTGCGCCGGTCCGCCGGGTGGCGGCGGCCGGCCGGGCGCCGGTCCGCCGGGTCGTGCCCGACGGCGGGAGGCGCTGACGTGGCCCGCGTCGACCCGGCCGTCGCCGCGGCCCGGAACGCTGTCCGGGCGGTGCTGGCGGAGCTCGGCCCGGACGAGCTCGTGCTGGTCGCATGCTCCGGCGGGGCCGACAGCCTGGCGCTCGCGGCGGTCACGGCGTACGAGGCCCGGCGGGTCGGCCGCTCCGTGCGCTCGCGGGGGTACGCCGTGCGGGCGGGCGCGGTGATCGTGGACCACGGTCTCCAGCCGGGCTCCGCGCAGATTGCCGAGCGCGCGGCCGCGCAGTGCCGCGCCCTGGGCCTGTCCCCGGTGCTGATCCGCCCCGCGGCCTGGCGGCCCGGCCCGCCGCCGGCTGGGTCTGCCCCGGCGGCCGCCGACCGGGCTGGTGTGGACGGGGCGGGTGCGGACGTGGCGAGTGTGGACGTGGCGGGTGTGGACGGGGCGGGTGCGGACGGGGCTCGTGTGGACCGGGCTGGTGTCGAACGTGGGGAAGCTCGCTCCATGGCGGCTCATGGGGCGACGGTGTCTACGTTCGGCTCGGACGGACCCGAGGGGGAGGCCCGGGAAGCTCGGTACGGCGCCATCGAGGGAGTCGCCGGGGAGGTGGGGGCGCGGATCGTGCTGCTCGGGCACACCCTCGACGACCAGGCGGAACAGGTGCTGCTGGGCCTCGCCCGGGGCGCCGGGGCCCGGTCGCTGGCCGGCATGCCCCGCGAGCGCGGCATCTTCCGCCGGCCGTTCCTCGGTCTGCGGCGGGTGCAGACCGAGGCGGTGTGCGCCGCGCACGGGCTGGACTTCTGGACGGACCCGACGAACCTGCTGCCCCCTGCTGATTTCCCGTCGGGGGCCGGTGACGCTGCTGACTTCTCGCCGGGGGGCGGTGAGGTTGCTGGTTCCTCGCCGGGAGCCGGTGACGCTGCTGATTTCCCGCCGGGGGCCGGCGACGCTGCTGACTTCCCGTCGGGGGGCGGTGAGGTTGCTGGTTCCTCGCCGGGAACCGGTGACGCTGCTGACTTCCCGCCGGGGGCCGGCGATGCTTCGCGCCCCGATCGGTCCCTTGCTGATTCCCCACGGGCAGATCGGTCGGTTGCCTCGAGATCGGTCCATCGGGCGACCGATCTCGAGGCAATGGACCGAAGCCGCACGCAAATGCCAGCAAGGAACCGACCGGGCAGTGCGGACCGGGCGTTCGTGCCGCTGCGGTCGCAGGTGCGCGGGCGGGTGCTTCCCGTGCTGGAGGAGACCTTGGGCCCCGGTGTGGCAGAGGCGCTCGCGCGCACCGCGGACCAGCTCCGCGACGACGCCGACCTGCTGGACGCGCTGGCCGCCAACCTCCTGGAGCGGGCTGGTGTCGACGCTCCGGAACCCGCCCACGGCACCGCGGAACCTGCCCACGCTGCCCCGGAACCTGCCCTCGACACCGTGACGCCCACCTACG
The DNA here is from genome assembly GCF_049532985.1 of Promicromonospora sp. MS192. GTDB lineage: Bacteria > Actinomycetota > Actinomycetes > Actinomycetales > Cellulomonadaceae > Promicromonospora. The sequence continues at coordinate 5,341,943 of NZ_CP186693.1, forward strand.
GCACACCCACCTACGGCACACCCACCCGCAATACCTCGGCACGCGCCCGCGACACCCCGGAACCCGCCCACACCAAGGACCTGACCCTCGACGCCACCCTGCTCCACGACGCCCACCCCGCGCTGCGCCGTCGTGCGCTGCGGCTTGCCGCGCTCGCCGTCGGCTGCCCGCCGTCGGACACCTCCGCGCGGCACGTGGACGCCCTGGACGCGCTCGTCGTGGCGTGGGCCGGTCAGGGGCCGGTCCACCTGCCGGGTGGCGCACGGGCCCGTCGCGCGTGTGGCAGGCTTTTCCTGCGCGCCGCGCCGACCGACGTACCGGACGGCAGGACCGGCGTCCGGCCCCCCAGCACAACCCAGGAGTGACCCGTGGACCAGTCCGACGTCGGCACCGACCTCGCAGAGGTGCTGCTCACCGAGGAGCAGCTCACCAAGAAGCTGGACGAGATGGCAGCCCAGATCGACGCGGACTACGCGGGCAAGGACCTGCTCCTGGTCGGTGTCCTCAAGGGTGCGGTCATGGTCATGGCCGACCTGTCCCGGCGCCTGCACCACCCGGTCCAGATGGACTGGATGGCGGTGTCGTCGTACGGGTCGGGCACCAAGTCGTCGGGCGTGGTCCGCATCCTCAAGGACCTCGACGCCGACCTGACGGGCCGTAACGTGCTCATCGTCGAGGACATCATCGACTCGGGGCTCACACTGTCCTGGCTCGTGTCGAACCTGCGCTCGCGCGGTCCGGAGTCGGTCGAGATCGCCTCGATGCTGCGCAAGCCCGACGCCGCGCAGGCCGACGTCGAGGTCAAGTACCTCGGGTACGACATCCCCAACGAGTTCGTCGTGGGGTACGGCCTCGACTACGCCGAGAACTATCGGAACCTGCCGTTCGTTGCCACCCTGGCACCGCACGTCTACGGGGGCTGAGATACCAGCACCTGACGACCCCGCGAGTGCCCGTCCCGGGCGGTTCGTCACGTCTGGGCGAGGTGTGGCCCAGGCATCACATGCTCTGGGCGAACACTCGGGGCTCCTCCCAGGGAGACCATGTAGTTTCGACGGAAACATACTGCGCGAGCGGAGGGAAACGGGGCCTGGTCCCCGTCGCCGATGAACATCAAGAAGCTTCTGAGTGGGCCGGTCATCTGGATCCTGGTCGCCCTGGTCGTGGTGACCCTGGCCATCTCGGCACTGAATCAGCCCAGCGTCTCCCGCATCGAGACGTCGCAGGGCATCGAGCTGCTCGAGGGCGGCACGGTCAAGCACGCGCTCATGGTCGACGGCGAGCAGCGGGTCGAGCTCGAGCTCACCAAGGCGTACAAGTCGACCGAGGGTGAGGGCGAGGACGCCGAGGAGGTCGACCACGGCAAGACGGTCGAGTTCTTCTACACGCAGCCCCAGGGCGACCGCCTCGAGGACGCGATCGTGAAGGCCGACCCGGCCGACGGGTTCAACTCGGAGGTGCCGCAGCCCAGCTTCTGGTCCTCCATGCTGTCGGTGCTGATCCCGTTCCTCCTGATCGGCGTCGTGTTCTGGTTCCTGCTCTCGAGGGCCCAGGGCGGCGGCAACCGGGTCATGGGCTTCGGCAAGTCCAAGGCCAAGCTCGCCAGCAAGGACACCCCGCAGGTGACGTTCGCCGACGTCGCCGGCGTGGACGAGGCCGTGGAGGAGCTGCAGGAGATCAAGGAGTTCCTGCAGGAGCCGGCGAAGTTCCAGGCCGTCGGCGCCAAGATCCCCAAGGGCGTGCTGCTGTACGGTCCGCCCGGTACCGGTAAGACGCTGATCGCGCGCGCCGTCGCGGGCGAGGCCGGCGTGCCGTTCTACTCGATCTCCGGCTCGGACTTCGTCGAGATGTTCGTCGGCGTGGGCGCCAGCCGTGTGCGTGACCTGTTCGAGCAGGCCAAGCAGAACTCCCCGGCGATCATCTTCGTGGACGAGATCGACGCCGTCGGCCGCCACCGCGGTGCCGGCATGGGCGGCGGGCACGACGAGCGCGAGCAGACCCTGAACCAGATGCTCGTCGAGATGGACGGCTTCGACGTCAAGACGAACGTCATCCTCATCGCAGCGACCAACCGTCCCGACATCCTCGACCCGGCGCTGCTGCGGCCGGGCCGCTTCGACCGCCAGGTCGCCGTGGAGGCCCCGGACCTTAAGGGCCGCGAGGCCATCCTCCACGTGCACGCGCAGGGCAAGCCGATGGTCCCGGAGGTGGACCTCGCGGCCGTCGCCCGGCGCACCCCGGGCTTCACGGGTGCCGACCTGGCGAACGTGCTCAACGAGGCCGCGCTGCTCACCGCCCGCAGCGGCGCGCAGCTCATCGACGACCGCGCGCTGGACGAGGCGATCGACCGCGTCGTGGCCGGGCCGCAGAAGCGCACCCGCGTCATGAACGTCAAGGAGCAGAAGATCACCGCGTACCACGAGGGCGGCCACGCCCTGGTGGCGGCCGCGATGCGCTACACGGACCCCGTGACCAAGGTGACGATCCTGCCGCGCGGCCGGGCCCTGGGCTACACCATGGTCATGCCGCTCGAGGACAAGTACTCGACCACGCGCAACGAGCTGCTCGACCAGCTCGCCTATGCGATGGGCGGCCGGGTGGCCGAGGAGATCGTGTTCCACGACCCCACCACGGGCGCGTCGAACGACATCGAGAAGGCCTCCGCCATCGCCCGCAAGATGGTCACCGAGTACGGCATGAGCGAGAAGATCGGCGCCATCAAGCTCGGCACGAGCGGCGGTGAGCCGTTCCTCGGCCGCGACTACGGCCACGAGCGGGACTACTCCGAGTCGGTGGCCGGCACCATCGACGAGGAGGTGCGCAAGTTCGTCGAGGCCGCGCACGACGAGGCGTGGGAGGTGCTGACCCAGCACCGCGACGTGCTCGACGACCTGGTGCTGCGGCTGCTCGACAAGGAGACGCTGAACCAGAAGGAGCTGGAGGAGGTCTTCCGGCCCGTCCAGAAGCGCCCCGCGCGCGACGTCTGGCTGTCCAGCGAGCAGCGCACCGTGCACACGCGTGGTCCGGTGCTGACGCCCAAGGAGCTGGCCGCCCAGAACGGCCACTCCGTGGTGCCGCAGGACGAGGCGGTGCTGGACGTGGCGCCCCCGACGGACGCGGCGCCCACGGACTCGCCGAACTGAGCACGAACGACGACCGGAGCAGCACCATGACCGACAGGTCAGTCACCCCCGTGACGGCGCCCGTGCGGCGTCCGGCGGACATCCCGCCGTACGACGCCGCACGGGCCGAGGCGGCCGTGCGGGAGTTCCTCCTCGCGGTCGGCGAGGACCCGGACCGCGAGGGCCTGCGCGAGACGCCGGCCCGCGTGGCCCGGGCGTACCAGGAGATCTTCGCCGGCTTGCGCCAGGAGGCCGGCGACGTGCTGACTACCACCTTCGACCTCGGGCACGAGGAGATGGTGCTGGTCAAGAACATCGAGGTGTACTCCACCTGCGAGCACCACCTGGTGCCGTTCCACGGCGTCGCGCACGTGGGCTACATCCCCAACGTCGACGGGCGCATCACGGGCCTGAGCAAGCTGGCCCGGCTCGTCGAGGTCTACGCGCGCCGCCCGCAGGTGCAGGAGCGCATGACCACCCAGATCGCGGACTCCCTCGTGGAGATCCTCGAACCGCGCGGCGTGCTCGTCGTGGTCGAGTGCGAGCACCTGTGCATGTCCATGCGGGGCGTCCGCAAGCCCGGCTCGCGGACCATCACGTCCGCGGTGCGCGGCGTCATGCGCGACGCCGCCACCCGCGCCGAGGCGATGAGCCTCATCGCGGGGAAGTGACGGTGGCCCCCACCACCGGCCATCGGGCCCGGGACGCCCGGGTGCTCGGCCTGCCGGAGCTGTCCGGGGTGGGGCGCACGCTGGTGATGGGCGTGGTCAACGTGACCCCCGACTCCTTCTCCGACGGCGGGGAGTGGTTCGAGCCGTCGGCCGCCGTCGCGCACGGGCTGGAGCTGCTCGGCGAGGGTGCGGACGTGCTGGACGTGGGCGGGGAGTCCACGCGCCCGGGCTCCGCGAGGGTCCCGCAGGACCAGGAGCTGGCCCGGGTGCTGCCCGTGATCGAGCGGCTCGCGGCGCAGGGCGCGATCGTCAGCGTGGACACCACGCGTGCGGCCGTGGCCGAGCGGGCCGTGGCCGCGGGCGCGCGCATCGTGAACGACGTCTCGGGGGGCCTCGCGGACCCCGCGATGGGCCGGGCGGTCGCCGAGACCGGCGCGGCGTACGTGGCGATGCACTGGCGCGGGCACGCGGACGTCATGGACGACCACCAGGAGTACGACGACGTGGTGGCCGACGTCCGGGACGAGCTCGCGGCCCGGCTGGCCGCGCTGCACGACGACGGGGTGCGCCCCGAGCAGGTGATCCTCGACCCGGGTCTCGGCTTCGCCAAGGCCGGGGCGCTGAACTGGCCCCTCCTGGCCCATCTCGACGCGCTGCACGAGCTCGGCCGGCCGGTGCTCGTGGGCGCGTCCCGCAAGAGGTTCCTGGGCCACCTGCTGGCGGACTCCGCGGGGCACCCCGCCCCGCCGCGCGCCCGGGACGACGCGACCGCCGCGATCTCGGCGCTGTCGGCCGCGGCGGGCGCCTGGTGCGTGCGCGTGCACACCGTCCGGGCGAGCGCCGACGCCGTCCGGGTCGCCGCCGCGTGGACCGCCGCGGGGCAGGAGCCCCGGGTAGGGTCACCGGGTACTTCTCCCCGATCGGCACCGGAGGCATTGACTTCCACCGTGGCCTTGACCACAGAATCGTGGACGGCCGGGGAACAGGACATGCCGACCTGGCAGGATTCCGGTGCACGCAATGACGATGGAGGGGGACCACGGTGACCACAGCGTTCGGAACGGGCGTCACAGGCCCGGACGGCCGGTCGCTGGACCAGGTCCGGCTGACCGGCGTGAGCGCGCGGGGCTACCACGGTGTGCTGCCGTCGGAGCGCCAGACCGGGCAGGAGTTCCGGGCTGACGTCGTGCTGTACCTGGACACCCGCCAGGCCGCGGCCGGTGACGACCTTGCACGGACGGTGAGCTATGCCGACGTGGCGCGTGACGTCCACGACATCCTGACCGGAGAGCCCGCCGACCTCGTCGAGACGGTCGCCGAGCGCATCGCCGCCGCGGTGCTGACCCGCCCGCAGGTCGAGGCGGTCGACGTGTGCGTGCACAAGCCGCACGCGCCGATCCCGGTGCCGTTCGCCGACGTCGAGGTGGCCATCCGCCGGGACCGCGCGCAGGTGCGGCCCGTGGTCGCCGCCCCCGCGACGGCGGGCGCGGTGGAGCCCGTGGCGGGCGTGCAGGACTTCCAGCCGGAGCCGGCCGCCGAGCCGACGGCCTACGAGTCGTACGCGGCCGATCCCGAGCCGCAGGACTTCGAGCCCCTGGGCCAGGCGGCCGAGGAGCCGGAGCTGCTCCCGCAGGAGCCGGTGCGGACCGAGTCGTACCTTCCCGAGCCCACCGAGCCCGCGCACCGGGCCGAGGCGTTCGAGGCGGAGCCCCTGGTGGAGCGCGTCCCGGCCGCCGAGCCGGCGCCCACGCAGCACGCGGAGGTGCCGGAGCCGTTGCCCGTGCCCGAGCTCATCGCGCCCGAGCCGCTCCAGGTGATCCCCGCCGGATGGGACCTGCAGGCCGAGCCCGCGCCGTCCGAGCAGCCCGCCAAGGAGCCCGTGTTCCAGCCGGAGGAGCAGCTCCGGTCCGAGTCCGTGTTCGAGCCGGTCCAGCAGTACGAGCCGCTCCAGGACCTGGACCAGCGGCAGGGGCTGGAGCAGCGGCCGAGCCTCGAACGACGCCAGGGTCAGGACCGGCCGGGCGGGTTCGAGCAGCAGCCGTACGACCAGTTCGCCCAGCCGGACGCGCAGCGCGACCAGCCGGTGCAACAGACCCAGCCGTTCGAACCGTTCGAGCAGCCGGCCCAGCAGTTCGAGCCGGCCCAGCAGTTCGAGCCGGCTCAGCAGTTCGACCAGGCGCAGCCTTTCGACCAGCAGAGCCAGCCCTTCGACCAGGCGCAGCCCTTCGACCAGCCGGGCCAGCCCTTCGACCAGCAGAGCCACTCCTTCGAGCAGCAGAGCCAGCCGTTCGACCAGCAGCCCCAGCCGTTCGAGCAGGCCGGCTACGAGCCGCCGCAGCAGCAGCCCGACCCGCAGCAGAACCACTACGACCAGCTCTTCGACCAGCAGTACGACCAGGCCGACATGGAGCGGACCCGGGTGGCGGGAGCCGTGCCGGACGCCGCCGTCGGGCAGCCGGAGCAGCCGTACGGGCAGGAGCAGCAGTACTCCTCCGGGGAGTACCGGGCGGAGCAGTACCAGGCCGAGGAGTACCAGAACGAGCCGCGCGACCGGTTCGACGAGGTGCCGGCCGGGTACGTGGACGTCGTCATCGCCATCGGGGCGAACCTGGGCGACCCGCAGGCGACCATGCGGTCGGCGGTCGCGGAGCTGGACCGCATGCCGGGCCTGCAGATCACGGACGTGTCGCCGCTGGCCCGCACGGCCGCCGTCGGCGGTCCCGAGGACCAGCCCGACTACCTCAACGCGGTGCTGCTGGCCCGCACCACGCTCCCGGCCCGCGCGCTGCTGCACGCGTGCCTGGAGATCGAGAACCTGCACGGCCGCACCCGCGACGAGCGCTGGGGCGCGCGCACGCTCGACGTCGACCTGATCACCTACGGCACCCTGACCGACTCGGCCGACGACATCGAGGTGCCGCACCCCCGCGCCCACGAGCGCGCGTTCGTCCTGGAGCCGTGGTCGCAGATCGCGCCGGACGCCGTCCTGCCCGGCCTGGGTGGTGGCCCGGTGGCCCAGCTCGCGGCGACGGCCCCGGACCGCACCGGCATCCGCTGGCTCGCGCTGGACTGGCTGACCGACGCTGCTCCCGAGCAGGCCGGTGGTGCCCCGGGCACTCCCGACGACGGTGCCCAGCCGGGTCAGGACGCACCTGCCGCCGAGATGCCCCCGGCCCTGCCGCCGTCGCTCCCGCCGAGCGGCCGCCCGCAGGCCTCGCCGGGCGGTCCCGTGGTGGAGGTCCCGGGCGGCGGGGGGCACCCGCAGGCCTACCCGAGCGGCCCGACGCCGGGACCGGGCGGCTCCGTACCGATCCCGCCGCAGCAGGCGGCACCTGCCGCTCCGCGTGGCGCAGCACAGAACGGGATGCCGGGTTCCGCCGTCCCGCCGCCCGAGGAGGCGCTCGTGCCGGCTCCCTCGCCCATCGCGCCCCGAGCGGTACGGGACACCGCCCACGAGCCCCCGGAGCACGAGCCGCTGCCCCAGCCGGCTGCGCCCGCCAAGCCGGTGTTCGCACCGGTCAACCCGTCGCGCCAGTCGGGGAGCGTGTTCCCCCCGACGGGTGGCGCCGCCCCGCAGGAGCCGGCCGCCCCGGTGTTCGCCCCCGTCGGGACGCCGCCGAACGGGGTGTCGGGCACCGGCCAGGAGGGGCACGCGCCGAACGGGCACTCGAACGGCCACTCGAACGGTCACCCTGCCGCCTACGACAGCGACCACACGGTGATCCGCGTGCCGGGTTTCGTGGGCGAGCAGCGTTCGGCACCGGTGGACGGTCCGATCGACTCCGTGCCCTCGTGGGCGCCGGTCCGGGACGAGCGGGGGCGCGACGCCTGACATGCGCAGAACGCCGATCGGTTCCCTGGTCGCGGTTCTCGTGGCCGTGGCGGTCGTCGGCTGGCTCGTGCTGCGCTCCCTGGAGGGACGCGGCGTGTACCTGCCGGTCGTGCCGTGGCTGGTCGACGTCGCGATCCTCGCGCTCGCCGGCGCGATCTTCTGGGCGGGCTGGGGCGTGCGGGCCTACCAGAAGGGCAAGCGGCCGACCCTCGACGGGATCCGCGCCGCCCGGACGCTCGTCCTGGCCAAGGCCGCCGCGCTGACCGGTGCGCTGCTGGGCGGGTGGTACCTGGCCCAGGTGCTGCTGGTGCTCGGCGACCTCGCGATCGAGCCGCGACGCGACCGTGCGGTGGCGGCGGGTGTCGCGGTGCTGTGCTCGGTGGCGCTCGCCGTCGTCGGCCTGGTCGTGGAGAAGTTCTGCGAGCTGCCGCCGTCGGACAAGGACCGCACGAGCTCGGACGAGGGCGAGTCCCCGGCACCGGCCTGAGGCCGGTCGGCGGGTACGTGCCGCCCGCACTTGCGCACTGCGGAACAATGGCTTCATGACCAGCCCCTTCGAACCGCACGACGTGACCTGGAACCGCGTGTCCCCGCGCCTCGTGACGGCCATGCTGGTACCGGCCGCCTTCTGGCTCGGCATCCCGGCCGTCGTGGGTGTCGTGCTGTCCCTGACCGTCAGCCCCTGGTTCTGGTTCCTCGGCGGCATCCCGGCCGCCCTCCTCCTGTGGTCGGTCCTGCTGATCCCGCGCCAGGTGCGGGCGATCGGCTACGCCGAGCGCGACGACGACCTGCTGATCCGCAAGGGGGTCATGTTCCGGTCGCTGGTGGTGGTGCCCTACGGCCGCATGCAGTACGTGGACGTCGAGGCCGGGCCCCTGGACCGCCGGCTGGGCCTCGCGAAGGTGCAGCTCCACACGGCCTCCGTGGGCACGGATGCCCAGATCCCCGGCCTGCCCCCGGACGAGGCGGCGCGCCTGCGCGACCGTCTGGCGTCCCGTGGTGAGGCACGTCTGGCGGGCCTGTGAGCACCCACGAGCCCGCGCAGCCGGGACCGGCCGGTCCGGAGCCCGTCGAGCCCGAGGCCGACGAGCTGCACTGGCGGCGCGTCCACCCGGTGACGCCGCTCGTGCGGGGCTGGGCCGTGGTCGGCGCCGCCATCGTCATCCTGGGCCAGCAGAGCCTGGAGGGCGGCCCGCGCGGCGGGCTCATCGCCCTGCTGTCCGGCGAGTACTGGTGGACGCTGCTCGCCGCGCTCGCCGCCGTCGCGCTCGTGGGCTGGGGCTACTCGGTGCTGGCGTGGCGCATGACGTCGTTCGCGATCGGCGAGGAGACGGTGCACCTGCGCCGCGGCATCCTGTTCCGCCAGCAGCGGCACGCGCGGCTCGACCGGCTGCAGTCGGTGGACATCCGGCAGCCGCTGGTGGCGCGCTTCTTTGGGCTGTGCGAGCTCACGCTGGAGACCGCCGGCGGCACCGACTCGGGTGTCGCGATCGGCTTCCTCAAGGGTTCGGACGCCGACGAGCTGCGTGCCGAGCTGCTCGCGCGTGCGGCGGGTCTCAAGGTGGCCAGGGCCGGCGGGGCGGTCCCGGCCCCGGCGCCGGACGGAACCGCCGCGCCGCAGGACGCCGTCCTGCCGGCCGCGCCGCGACCGGACGGGACGCACCCCGCCCCGGAGCCCGGCCCCGCTGCGGCGCCCGGCGCGCCCGTGACGCTCGAGGCGCCCCAGGTGCCCGTCCTCACCGTGCCGGTCGGCCGCCTGATCGCCTCGGTGGTGCGCTCGGGCGCGATGATCACGCTGCTCGTGTGGGCCCTGGCCGTCGTGGTGGTCATGTTCGCGACCGGCGAGTGGGCGGTGCTCTCGGCCTCGCTGCCCGCGGTGCTCGGTGCCGGCGGCTACCTGTTCGGCCGGCTCACCGGCGAGTTCGACTTCCGGGTGGCCATCTCGCCCGACGGCGTCCGCCTGCGGCACGGGATGCTGGAGACGCGCTCCCAGACCATCCCGCCGGGCCGCGTGCAGGCCGTCCGCCTGGTGCAGAGCGTGCTCTGGCGCGGCCGCGACTGGTGGCGTGTCCAGGTGAACGTCGCCGGGTACGGCGGCGACAGCGAGGACAAGAACAGCGTGCTCCTGCCGGTGGGCACGCGGGACGAGGCGCTGACCGTGCTGTCCCTCGTCCTGCCCGACCTGGGCGTGGACGAGCCGCGCCGGGTCCTCGACGCCGGCCTCGACGGCGACTCCCGCACACCCAGCGCGTACGTCACGGCGCCCCGGCGGACGCGCATACTGGATCCGGTGGCATGGCGTCGCAACGGGTTCACCGTCACCGGCCGCGCGCTGCTGCTGCGCCGGGGCCGGATGGTCAAGATCCTGGACGTGGTGCCGCACGAGCGGACGCAGTCGCTGGGCCTGAGCCAGGGCCCGTGGCAGCGCCGGCTGGGCGTCGCGTCGTTCCAGGTGCACTCGACCGAGGGGCCGGTGCACCCCGAGGCGCCGCACCTCGACGCCGCCGACGCCGCGCGGCTCATGGCCGAGCAGGCGCGCCGCGCCCGCACCGCCCGCGCGGCGGCGGGCCCCGAACGCTGGATGGAACGACAGGGAGAGTGACCGGTGACTGAGCCCGACGAGGCAGGCCGCAGGCCCGGCCGGCTGGGTGTCGGAGTGGTCGGTGCGGGACGCGTGGGCGCGGTGCTGGGCAACGCCCTGCGCGCGGCGGGGCACGCCGTCGTCGGCGCGAGCGGCATCTCCGAGGACTCCCGGGAACGTATCGAGACGCTGCTGCCCGGTGTCCCCAACCTCGAGGTGCCCGACGTCGTCGAGCGCGCGGAGCTCGTGCTCCTGGCCGTGCCCGACGACGCCCTGGCCCCCCTGGTCTCCGGCCTCGCCGACACCGGCGCCTGGCAGCCGGGGCAGCTCGCGATCCACACGTCGGGCCGCTTCGGGACGGCCGTGCTGGAACCCGCCCGGCTGGGCGGCGCGATCCCGCTCGCGATCCACCCGGCGATGACGTTCTCCGGTACCTCCCTGGACCTGGCGCGCCTGGAGGGCTGCACGTTCGCGGTGACCGGGCCGGCGCCCGTGCTGCCGATCGGGCAGGCGCTGGTGGTCGAGATCGGCGGTGAGCCGGTGATCGTCGACGAGGAGGCCCGGGGGCTCTACCACGCGGCCCTCGCCCACGGGGCGAACCACCTCGTGGTGCTCGTGGCGCAGGCCGCGCAGGCGCTGGAGGCCGCCGGCATCGCCGCGCCCGGCCGGGTCCTGGCACCGCTGCTCTCGGCGGCCCTGGAGTCGGCTACGCGGTCGGCGGACGTGCGCGACGGCGTCGGGCCGGGGGCGATCTCCGCGCTCACCGGACCGGTCTCGCGCGGCGACGTCGGGACCGTGCGCCGCCACCTGACCGACCTCAGCGCGCTGGCCGCCGCCAGCGGCGCCACGGACGTGCCCGACAGCTACACCGAGCTCGCCCGCGGGGCCACGCGCCGTGCGCTGGCGAGCCACCGCATCGACGACGCCGCGGCCCAGGCGCTCCTGGACGCCCTGGACAACGCGACCGGTTCGTCGCGCGCAGGAAGGAAGACCCCGTGACCACCACGCCCGCCGAGACCCCGTTCGCCCAGGACCCCTCCGCCGCACAGCCCGGGCAGCGCGCGCCGCTGGTCGTCCGCACCCGCTCCGAGCTGCGGGACGCGCAGATGCGCTGGGCCCTGGCGGGACCCCTGGACGCGGCCGACGACGGCCCGGGGCGCCGCGCCGTCGTCATGACCATGGGCGCGCTGCACGACGGCCACCTGGAGCTCGTGCGCCGGGCACGTGCCGAGGCCGGGCCGAACGGCCAGGTCGTCGTGACCATCTTCGTGAACCCGCTCCAGTTCGGCGCGGGGGAGGACCTCGACACCTACCCGCGCGACCTGGACGGCGACGTCGCCAAGCTCGCGGGGGTCGGCGCCGACGTCGTCTTCGCCCCCACGCCCGACGTCGTCTACCCCGACGGCGACCCGGTGGTGCGCGTGTCCGCCGGCCGGATCGGCGAGGTGCTGGAGGGCGCGTCCCGCCCCGGGCACCTCGACGGCGTGCTCACCGTGGTGCTCAAGCTGATGCACCTGGTGCGGCCCGACGTCGCGCTGTTCGGTGAGAAGGACGCCCAGCAGCTCCTGGCCGTGCGCCGCATGGTGCGTGACCTGGAGGTCCCGGTCGACGTGGTGGGCGTGCCGACGGTGCGGGAGCCGGACGGCCTGGCCCGGTCCTCGCGCAACGCGTACCTGTCCGCCGACGAGCGGGAACGCGCCCTGGCGCTGTCGCGCGCGCTGCGCGCCGGGGCGGCGGCCGCCGACCGCGGCCCGGCGGGTGTGATCAACGACGCGCGCGAAGTGCTGGACGGGGCCGACGGCGTCGTGGTCGACTACCTGGCGCTCGTCGATCCGGAGACCGCTGATGCGGTTCCCGACGACTTCTCCGGCCGCGCGCTGCTGCTCGTGGCCGCACGGGTGGGGACGACCCGCCTGATCGACAACCAGGCCGTCGAGGTCTCGCCCGAGGTCCAGAGGTAACGTCATGAGCACCACCCCGCACCGCCCGCCCGTCGGCCGTCCCGCATCGCTGCAGCGGCCCATGATGATCGCGAAGATCCACCGCGCCACGGTGACGCAGGCGGACCTGCACTACGTCGGCTCCATCACGGTGGACGCCGACCTGCTCGACGCCGCGGACCTGGTCCCCGGCCAGCAGGTCGACGTCGTGGACGTGACCAACGGTGCCCGCCTGACCACCTACGTGATCCCCGGCGAGCCCGGCTCCGGCCAGATCTGCATCAACGGCGCCGCCGCGCACCTGGTCAGCCCGGGCGACGTCGTCATCCTCATCGCCTACGGCATGCTGTCGGACCACGACGCGCGGACCTTCCTGCCGCACGTCGTCTTCGTGGACGAGGCGAACCGCATCGTCGAGATCAACGACGAGCCCGGGCACGTCCCGGACGGGTACGGCCTCGAGGAGAGCGGGCTCGCCATCGAGCCGTTCCAGCAGGCCGGGCTCGTGCGGACGGCGTCGGGCCGGGCGTGAGCGCCACCCCCGGACCCGGACCACGTCTCGCCCGCTCCCTCGCCGCCCCGGCACCCGGCTGGACCGCGGAGGCCGACGCCGTCGTGGTCGGCTCCGGGATCGCGGGCCTCACGGCGGCGCTGGAGCTGCGCACGCGCGTGCCGCGGGTGCTGCTCGTCACCAAGGGGCGGCTGTCGTCCGGGTCGACCGTGTGGGCACAGGGCGGCATCGCCGCGGCGCTCGACCCGTCCGACTCGCCCGCGGCGCACCTCGCGGACACGCTGGCCGCGGGCGGCGGCCTGTCCGACCCGGCGGCCGTGCAGGTGCTGGTCACCGAGGGCCCGGAGCGCGTCCGCGAGCTCGTGGCCCGCGGCACCGTCTTCGACAAGGCCGCCGACGGCGACATCGCGCTCACCCGGGAGGGCGGCCACCACGCCGACCGGATCGCGCACGCGGGCGGGGACGCCACGGGCGCGGAGATCTCCCGGGCGCTGGTGGCGCAGATCGAGGCCGTGCGGCACGACCCCGGGATCGAGGTCGTGGAGAACGCGCTCGTGCTGGACGTGCTGACGACGGCGCCCGGCGGTCCTGCCGCCGGCGGCGCGGGCAGTCCTGGCGCCGGAGGCGGCGGTCTCGCGGTGGCCGGACGCGGTGCGGGTGACGGGCGGCGGGTCTGCGGGGTGACGCTGCACGTGCGCGGCACCGGGTCGCGCGACGGCGTCGGCGCGGTCCTCGCGCCCGTGGTGATCCTCGCGACCGGGGGGATCGGCCAGGTGTTCCGGTCCTCGACCAACCCCGCGGGGGCCACGGGCGACGGCATCGCCGCGGCGCTCCGGGCCGGTGCCGTGCTGGGCGACCTGGAGTTCGTGCAGTTCCACCCGACCGTCCTGTGGCTCGGCTCGGGTGCCAAGGGCCAGCTCCCGCTCATCTCGGAGGCCGTGCGGGGCGAGGGCGCGCTGCTGCTCGATGTCAACGGCCACCGCTTCATGCCGGGCGTGCACGAGATGGCCGAGCTGGCGCCGCGGGACGTCGTCGCGCACGCGATCGTGCGGCAGATGGCGGCCACCGGGGCCGACAACGTGCTGCTCGACACCCGGCACCTGGGCCGCGAGTTCCTGCGCACGCGGTTCCCGACCATCAACGCGCGGCTCCTGGAGGCCGGCATCGACTGGTCCGAGGAGCCCGTTCCCGTGGCGCCCGCACAGCACTACCACTCGGGCGGCGTGGTGACCGACCTGGACGGACGGTCGTCGGTGGACGGGCTCTACGCCGTCGGCGAGGTCGCGTGCACGGGTGTGCACGGCGCCAACCGGCTCGCGTCCAACTCGCTGCTGGAGGGCATCGTGTTCGCCTCCCGGGCGGCCCGGGACGTGGCGGCGCGGTTCGACGCGGGCGAGCTGGAGCAGGGGGAGCCGGCCGCACGTCCGGGCGGGTCCGCGCTCGTCGCCGCGGCCGCCCGCTCCCGGATCCAGAAGGTGACCTCGGGCGGGGCGGGCGTGATCCGCTCGGCGCGGTCGCTGGCCGAGGCGGACGAACGGCTGAACGCGGTGCGCGCCGACGCTCACGTGGCGGCCGAGGTCGTTGCCGAGCCGCAGGCCGCCGAGTGGGAGACCACCAACGTGCACATGGTCGCCCGCGCGCTGACCCGCGCCGCCTGGGTGCGCGAGGAGACCCGCGGTGGCCACTACCGCACCGACTTCCCCCGCCCCGACGACGCCTGGCGCCGCCGCGTCCGGACCTGGCTCGACGACGAGGGCGTCCTGACGACGGCCTGACTGCGGGTGCCGCGCGCCGCCGCCCACGCGAAGTGCGCTTCTACCCAGTCATTGCGCCCGGATCCGGGGTGGTTTCTGGGCGCAATGACTGGGTAGAACACCCCCTAGGGCGTGAGACGGCCCAGCACGTCGCCCGCCGCGATCTGCGCGCCCTCCGCCGCGACGTGTTCCAGCACACCCGCCGACTCCGCGACGAGCTGCGACTCCATCTTCATCGCCTCGACGACGGCGACCGGCTGACCATCGGCCACGGCGGCGCCGTCGTCGACGAGCCAGCGGACCAGGGTGCCCGGCATGGCCGCGAGCAGCGGGACGCGCCCGTCGTCCACCGCGGAACCCGGGGACGACGCCGCTCCGCCCGCCGCCGGTGTTCCGCCGGACGGTACGGCACCCCCGCCGCCCGACCCGCCTGGAACGCCCGCGCCCCCCGGCGCGCCGACGCCGAACCCGAACCCGCCCGGTGTCCGCACCCGGCGCCGTCGTCCGTCGATCTCGATCCAGGTCTCGACGACCCCGGGCTCGACCACGGGTGCGGCGAGCGACTGCGGGTCGACGGCGGCGAGCATCTCCGTCTCGATCCACTGCGTGTGGACGGAGAACCCGGGCTGCTCGTCCGCGCCCCCGCGGGGAGCCCCCGTGAACGCCGGGTCGGCCAGTACGGCGCGGTGGAACGGCAGCACCGTCGGCACGCCCTCCACCACGGTCTCGGCCGCGGCCCGCCGTGCCCGTGCGAGCGCCACCTCCCGCGTGGGACCCCACACGACGACCTTGGCGAACAGCGAGTCGAACTCGCCGGGCACCACCGAGCCGCTCTCTATCCCGGTGTCCACCCGGACCCCGGGACCGCCGGGCGGCACGAACCGGTCGACGCGCCCGGGCCCGGGCAGGAATCCGCGAGCCGGGTCCTCGGCGTTGAGCCGCAGCTCGATCGCGTGCCCGCGCGGTGCGGGGTCCTGCGTCACCGACAGCGGCAGGCCGCTCGCGACGCGGAGCTGCTCGGCCACGAGGTCCAGCCCGGTGGTCTCCTCCGTGACGGGGTGCTCCACCTGGAGCCGGGTGTTCACCTCCAGGAACGACAGCGTGCCGTCCGCGCCCAGCAGGAACTCCACGGTCCCGGCGCCGCGGTACCCGGCGGCGGCACACAGGTCGCGGGCGGACTCGTGCACACGCGCCCGCACCGCGTCGTCCAGGAACGGGGCCGGGGCCTCCTCGACCAGCTTCTGGTTGCGGCGCTGCAGGGAGCAGTCGCGCGTGCCCGCGACGACGACGTTCCCGTGGCTGTCGGCCACCACCTGCGCCTCGACGTGCCGGGGCCGCTCCAGGAACCGTTCGACGAAGCACTCGCCCCGCCCGAACGCCGCCTCCGCCTCGCGCCGCGCCGCCTCGAACAGCTCGGGCACCTCCTCCAGGGTGCGTGCCACGCGCATGCCGCGACCGCCCCCGCCGTGCGCGGCCTTGATGGCCAGCGGCAGACCGTGCTCCTCGGCGAAGGCGAGCGCGGCGGCGGCGTCGGGCACCGGGCCGTCCGAGCCGGGCACCAGGGGGGCGCCTACCTTCCGGGCCAGGTCACGGGCCGCGATCTTGTCGCCGAGCAGCTCGATCGTGTCCGCCGTGGGCCCCACCCAGACCAGCCCTGCGGCCTCGACGGCGCGGGCGGCGGCCGCCCGCTCGGACAGGAAGCCGTAGCCGGGATGGACGGCGTCCGCCCCGGACCGGTGCGCGACGTCCAGCAGCTTCTCCACCGAGAGGTACGTCTCGGCGGCGGTGCGTCCCTCCAGCGCCCAGGCCTCGTCGGCCAGGCGGACGTGGAGCGCGTCCGCGTCGCCGTCGGCGTACACGGCCACCGAGCGGATGCCCAGGTCGGCGCACGCGCGGACGACGCGCACCGCTATCTCGCCTCGGTTCGCGACGAGCACGGTGCGGATCATGGGGTGCCTCCTGCGGGGTTCGGGACGGTGTCGGCGGGACGGGCGGCCCGGACGACGAAACGGATGCGGGCACCGGCGGGAAGCTGCCCCGCGAGTGCCACGTGGTCGCTGACGACGGCCCCGATCACGGGATAACCGCCGGTCAGGGGGTGATCGGCGAGGAAGAGCACGGGCAGCCCGTCGGGCGGCACCTGGATGGCGCCGGTCACGCACCCCTCGCTCGGCAGCTCAGTGCCCGCCAGGGTGGGGGAGCGGAGCACGGGCTCCCCGGAGAGCCGCAGGCCGACGCGGTTGGAGCGGGGCGTGACCAGCCAGTCCTGGCCGGTCAGCCGGTCGAGCGCTGCGGCGTCGAACCAGTCGTCCCGGGGGCCGAGCACGATCGGCAGCACGGTCGTCTCGCCGGGCGCGGGCAGCACGCCGGGCTCCACCGACCCGATAGCCGCCCGCCCGGCAGCCGCCGACCCGGTCGCCGGTAGCGCCGTCGCCGGCAGTCCCCGCTGCGGCGTCCCGACGGGCAGCACGTCGCCGGGCCGTACCGGGTCGGGTCCCAGGCCCGCGAGCACGTCGGTGGCGCGGCTGCCAAGCACGGGCGGCACGGCGATCCCTCCGCGCACGGCGACGTACGCCCGCACCCCGTGGGCCGGCGGCGCGAGCCGGAGCTCGTCGCCGTCGTTCAGCGCGAAGGGTTCCCCGCGCCGCGGCCGGCGCTCCGGCCGGTCGGCGGGTGCCCCGCCGGACCCGGCTCCCCCGGGACCGGGGCGTACCACGAGGTCACCGACGGCCCCCGTCACCGCCAGCACCTGCGCCCCCCGGGCACGGAGCCGCAGCCCGCCCACCGACTCGACGACGGCGGCGTCCGGCGGGTTGCCGACCGCGCGGTTGGCCGCGCGCAGGCTCGGCCGGTCCAGCGCCCCCGACGCCGACACCCCGGCCCCCTCGGACCCGGGCCGACCGAGATCCTGCACGAGGGCCAGCACCCCGGCCCCGACGACCTCGACACCCGGCCGGGAGCCGCCCCCGAGGCCCGTCCCGCCCGCTGGGCCACCGTCCGGCGCGGCCCCGGACCGACCCCGCGTCACGGGACCCTCCGCGGCCTCGGGACGACCCTGCGGCGCATCCGCGTGACCGCCGGCAGACCCCTTGCCCGCGGCGCCCGCGACCTGCTCCCGCACCGCGACGAACCGCACCCGGTCCCCGGGCAGCATCAGGGCGGGCCGCTCCCGCGTGACGTCCCACACCGGCGCGTCGGTGCGGCCCAGGAGCTGCCAGCCGCCCGGGCTCTCCCGGGGGTAGACCCCGCTGTACGGCCCGGCGAGCGCCACCGACCCGGCGGGCACGCGGACGCGGGAGGTCGGGCGCCTGGGTACCACGAGCTCGGCGTCGTCGCTGGTGAGGTAGGCGAACCCGGGCGCGAAGCCGACGAAGCCCACGGTCCACGCGGCGCCCGTGTGCCGGTGCACCAGCGCCTCGGTGCTCCAGCCCAGCAGGCCGGCCACCTCGGTGAGGTCCTCGCCGTCGTACCGCACTGGGATCTCGACCGTGCGGGCGGTGGTGGCCGCCTGCCGCACCAGGGGGCGGCGGCGCAGCTCGGCGGCCAGGTCGTGGGCGGTGATCGCCGCGGGCCGGAACGGCACGAGCAGCGTCCGCGCACCCGGCACGGGTACGCCGACGCCGCGCACCGGCTCGGCCCGGAGGGACTCGTACAGCGCGACGGCCTGGTCCAGGTCGTCCAGCTCGATCAGGAGAGCGTCGTCGCGGGCGGTCAGTACCCGCATCACGCCGCGGCGCCGCCCGTCACCGGCGCGAACGACCGCAGGCGGATGCCCTCGGCGTCGAAGACCTCGCGGATCCGGCGGGCCATGGCGACGGCGCCGGGGGAGTCGCCGTGCACGCACACGGAGTCGGCGCGCACGGCGACGTCGGACCCGTCGATCGCCGTCACCACGCCCTCGGTCACGAGGCGGAGCATGCGGCGGGCGACGTCGTCGGCGTCGTGCAGCACGGCGCCCGGCTCGCGCCGCGAGACCAGGCGTCCCTCGGGCGTGTAGGCGCGGTCCGCGAACGCCTCGGTGGCGGTCGCCAGGCCCGCCGCGGAGGCCGCGGCCAGGGCCGTGCTGCCGGGCAGGCCCAGCAGCACGAGCCCCGGGTCGACGGCGGCGACGGCGCGGGCGACGGCGGCCGCCACGCGCTCGTCGACCGCCGCCGTGTTGTAGAGCGCGCCGTGCGGCTTGACGTAGGTGACCACGCCGCCCTCGGCGTCGGCGAGGCCGCGGAGCGCACCGATCTGGTAGGCGACGTCGGCCTCCAGCTCGTCGTCCGGCACGTGCATCTCCCGGCGGCCGAACCCGGCCAGGTCCCGGTAGCCGACGTGCGCGCCGATCGTGACGCCCCGCGCGACGGCGGACCGTACGGTGCGGCGGATGGCGGCCGGGTCGCCGGCGTGGAACCCGCAGGCGATGTTGGCGCTGGAGACGATGCCGAGCATCTGCTCGTCGTCGCCGAGGCTCCAGCGGCCGAAGCCCTCGCCGAGGTCGCTGTTCAGGTCGACGGCGCTCATGGTGCAGTTTCTCCTTCGGTGGTGTGACCCGGGGGTCAGGCGGACAGCAGGTCGAAGATCGGGCCCACCGCGTTGATCGCCATGTACCAGGTGACCACGACGGCCAGGGTGCCGACCACCAGGAGCCACCGCGGGTATCGCGCCGCCCCCAGCAGGGAGCCGCGGAACCAGCCGATGTACATGAACAGGGTCAGGCCGATGGGCAGGATGAGGCCGTTCACGCCGCCCACGAACACGAGGAGCGTCGCGGGTGCCGTGCCGATCACCAGGTACACCACCAGCGAGACCAGGATGAACCCGACCGTCCACAGGTCGGCGGCGCGGCCGGTGATGCGGGCCGAGAACACCGGCAGGAACGAGACCGACGTGTAGGCGGACCCGATGACGCTCGTGATCGCGGCGATCCAGAACACGGCGCCGAAGATGCGCATGCCGGTCTCGCCCGCCGCGGCGCCGAACGCGTCGGCGGCCGGGTTGCCGGCCACGTCCAGCACGACGCCGGACGCGACGACGCCGAGGATCGCCAGGAACAGCACGTACCGCATGATCCCGGTGACGATGATGCCGCTGACGGCCGCCCGGTTGACCTCGCGGACGTGCTCCGGCCCGGCGGTGCCCGAGTCGAGCAGCTTGTGCGCCCCGGCGTAGGTGATGTACCCGCCGACGGTGCCGCCCACGATCGTGGTGATGGTGGCGAAGTCGACCGTGTCGGGCAGCACGGTCTGCCGCAGCGCCTCGCCGACCGGCGGGCCGGACAGGACGGCGACGATCACGGTGAGCACGATCATCACCAGGCCGGCCACGATGACGACCCGGTCGACGACCGCCCCGGCCCGCTTGGCGAGGAAGATCGCGACGGCGATGACGGCGCTGATCGCGCCGCCCAGCCGGGGGTCGAGGCCGAACAGCGCGTTCAGGCCCAGGCCGGCGCCGGCCGTGTTGCCGATGTTGAAGATGAGCCCGCCGAACACGATGAGCACGGCGAGCACGTAACCGCTGCCGGGCAGGGCATCGTTCGCGAGCACGCTCGCGCGCTTGCCGGTCAGCGTGATCATGCGCCACACGTTCATCTGGACGGCGAGGTCCAGGAGGATCGAGACGAGGATGCCGAACGCGAAGGCGGCCCCGAGCTGCTGGGTGAACGTGGCGGTCTGGGTGATGAAGCCGGGTCCGATGGCGGAGGTCGCCATGAGGAAGAGGGCACCCAGCAGGGAGCGGCCGCGTGCGGAGACGTACCGCTTGAGGCCACCGGGCGGGCCGCCCGGTGCGGTGTCGGCCTGCACCGTCGCAGGCTCGTGGCTCGTGTCGGACATCGTGTCCTCCTGGTCGTTGGGATGAGCCGGATTGTTCAACAGTCAGGATCGTCCCGCCCAGTTGTTACCGCCGCATTGCGGGACCTTGTCGATCATGACACGGCAACAGCACTGGTGGATAGCCCGGGACACGAGATGTTTACGCCTCGGGCCCTGTTGGATTGTTCAACGAACCTCTACGGTCGGTGACGAACGCATCTCTGAGGGGAGAACCATGCCGACATCACGACCTCCGGCCAGGATGCGCGCGGGCGCCGTCGCCCTCGCGCTCTGTGCCACCACCGCGCTCGCGGTCCCTGCTGCCGCCGCGGACCCGGCGAGCGGTCCCGCCGCGGCCGGCACGCAGGCCGCCTGCCTCGACCCGGACATCCCGCTCTCGGCCGAGGAGAGCCGCCTGGCCGCCTACCTGCCCGATGCCACCGACCCCACCGTGCCCGCCGCGCGGACCTACGCCCGCACGGTGATCGAGGGCGGCGGGTTCGGCGGGTACACGGCGGCCTTCACGGCCGAGCTGTGCCGCACCCGCACCCTGAAGGACGCGACCGCGCTCGCCGAGCGCAAGGGCGAGGCCCTGTGGGACGCCGCCGTCCGCCGGGCGCAGTCCGACGACGACGCGGTGCGCGGCGACCTGCCGGCGAGCGACGACCGCCCGCTGTACTGGACCCGGGTCGAGACCATGGCCGTGCTGCGGCAGTGGGACCCCCGGGGCGGCCTGACCGACGCCGAGCGGGCCGGCCTGATCGAGCGGTTCGACAAGGCGTCCCGGGGCATGCTCGACATCGACCTGCCGCGCGGCCGCGACGTGCTGCGCGTGATCGTGAGCGGGTTCGACGTCTACACGCTCGACGGCGGCACCACCGGGTCCGCCCCGGGCACGGTGGGCAACAACATCCGGCACGGCAACCCGTCGGGTGCCACCGCGCTGTCGCTGGACGGTACCCGCTACCGCACCGACGACGGCCGGATCGCGTACGTGGAGGCCTACACCCTGCCCGTGAGCTACCGCGAGTTCGCCGAGGGCTACCTGGAGGACACGGTCGGCCCGTTCATGGAGCCCGGACCGCGCCAGGTCGACGCCTCGATCACGGTGAGCCAGGCCGGCGGGTCCCAGTTCAACCTGGAGCAGTGGAACGCGCGCTACCACGGCGTCTCCCTCGGCAACGACCGGCTCGCCCCGTGCCCGCGGGTCGGCGGCGTGCCGCAGCTCGCCCTCGACAACCCGGGCTGCAACTCCCAGGTGGTCGACCGCTGGGGCGGTGGTGACGGCCTCACCGACCCGCCGCAGTGGACCTCGGCCAGCCTGCCCGTCGCCGAGATGATCGCCGCCGACACCGGCGCCGACGTGCCCCGCCCGCCGGGCGACACCTGGCCCGACCCGTCCGTGGCCTTCGGGGTGGTCTGGAACACGAGCTACACGCAGTTCACCGACTGCACCTCGCCCGCGCTGACGACCTTCAACAGCCCGCCGTCCGTCACCTACCCGCCGGCCACGCCGCCGGTGCCGCCGGCCGAGGGCTCCTGCTCGTACAGCGGCGGGGGTGGCAACTACCTGTCGAACGAGAGCGCCTACCGCAACACGCTGCTGCGGGACCGCGCCGGGCTCGACATCCCGGCCGGGCACATCCACACCCCGGACATGCAGCACTTCGAGACGGACTTCGGCGTGAGCGACCCGACGTTCGACGCCTGGCGCACCTCGATCGCCGCCCAGACCCGCAACCTGGTCCACGCGGTCCTGGACACGGTCGACTGACCCGTCGAGTGCTGGACATCTGCCCTCCTCGCACGCTGAGAAGGGCAGATGTCCAGCACTCGACGACCCGTCCGTAGGATGGGGGAGTGACAGTCGATCGAGCGGAGCGGAGCGCCGACGCCATCCGCGAGCTCATCGTCAGCGGCCGGCTGGCCCCCGGGCAGCGGCTCTCCGAGCAGTCCGTGAGCGAGACCCTCGACGTCTCCCGCAACACCCTGCGCGAGGCCTTCCGGATCCTGGTGCACGAGGGCCTCCTGGTCCGCCGGCCCAACGCGGGCGTCGCGGTCGCGCGACCCACGTTCGCCGACGTCGTCGACATCTACCGCGTCCGCCGCCTCATCGAGGTGCCCGTCCTCGCCGCGGGCGACCCCGCGCACCTGGGCGCGCGCACCATGCGGGACGCCGTCGACGCCGCCCTCGCCGCCCGCCTCGGCGGCGACTGGCGCGACATCGCCGCCGCCAACATGCGCTTCCACGCGGGGATCGTGGCGCTGGCGGGCAGCCCGCGCCTCGACCGCGTCCACGCCAACCTCTCCGCCGAGCTGCGCCTGTCGTTCGGCCTGCTCGGCGACAACGGCGCGTTCTTCGACGGCTTCGTGGACCGCAACGCGGGCCTCCTGCGCCGGTTCCTCGCGGGCGACGCCGCCGGCGCCGCCGACGACCTGAACCGGTACCTCACCGACTCCGAGCGCATGCTCCAGGACATGGTGGACCGCGCCGGTGCGGCAGGTACGCCGGATACGGTGAGCCCGTGAGCACCCTCCCCGTCTTCACCACCCCCACCACGGTCAGCCCGGCCCTCGACCCGGCCTGGGTGGCCCGTACCGTCGAGGTGGCCCTCGACGAGGACCTGGGCCCCGCGCCCGGCCGGGACGTCACCTCGCAGGCCACCATCCCGCCGTCCGCGACCGGCGTGGCGGACCTGGTGGCGCGTGAGGACGGCGTCGTCGCGGGCCTCGTCGTGGTGCGCGAGGTCCTGGACCAGGTCGCGGCCCGCCTGGGCCTGCCCGCCCCGGCCCTCACCTTCCACGCGCAGGACGGCGACGCCGTGACCCGCGGCCAGGTGCTCGCCGCGCTGGAGGGCCGTACCCAGGTGCTGCTCGTGGCCGAGCGCACGCTGCTCAACCTCGCGAGCCGGGCCTCCGGCGTCGCCACCGCGACCCGCGCCTTCGCCCGCGAGCTGGCGGGCACGGGCGCGCAGGTGCTCGACACCCGCAAGACGACACCGGGCCTGCGGGCCCTGCAGAAGTACGCCGTGCGTGCCGGCGGCGGCACCAACAAGCGCATGGGCCTGTACGACGTCGCCATGGTCAAGGACAACCACGTGGTCGCCGCCGGGTCGGTCGCCGCGGCGGTCCGCGCCGTCCGCGAGCGGTTCCCGGACGTACCGGTCCAGGTCGAGGCCGACACCACGGACCAGGCGCTGGAGGCCCTGGCCGCGGGAGCGGACTTCCTGCTGCTCGACAACATGGAGCCCGGCCTGCTGGCTGAGACGGTCGCCGCCGTCCGCGCGCGCGAGGGTCGCGACGGCGTACCCGCCCACGTCGAGCTGGAGGCCACGGGCAACCTCACGCTGCCGGTGGCGCGAGAGGTCGCCGCCACGGGTGTGGACTACCTCTCGGTGGGCGCCCTGACCCACAGCGCCCCCATCCTCGATCTGGCCCTGGACCTCCGCCCGGAGAAATGAGCCCGGGGATATCAGGTCGTGCGGCCCCGATAGAATCGCCCTCGTGACCGAGAACCCCGCAGCCGAGAATCCCGCTGCCCCGCCGACCGACGACCTGCCCGAGCAGCTGCGGGTCCGGCGCGAGAAGCGCGAGCGGCTGCTGGCCGCCGGGGTCGAGGCCTACCCGGTCACCGTGCCGGTCACCAGCACGATCGCGGGGGTCCGCGCGGCCTACGGGCACCTCGAGGCGGGCCAGGAGACGGACGACGTCGTCGGTGTCGCCGGGCGGGTCGTCTTCGTGCGCATCGGCGGCAAGCTGTGCTTCGTCACGCTGCAGGACGGCGAGGGCAACCGTCTCCAGGGCATGCTGAGCCTCGCCGAGGTCGGCGAGGAGGCGCTCGCGGCCTTCAAGACCGACGTGGACCTGGGCGACCACCTGTTCCTGCACGGCCGGGTGGGCTCCTCCCGCCGCGGCGAGCTGAGCGTGTTCGCCGACGGGTGGCAGATCGCGGCGAAGTCACTGCGACCCCTGCCGGTGCTGCACAAGGACCTGTCCGAGGAGGCCCGCGTGCGCCAGCGCTACGTGGACCTCATCGCGCGTCCCGCGGCCCGGGACATGGTGCGCCTGCGCGCCGGCGTGGTGCGCTCGCTGCGCGAGAACTTCCACCGCCGCAGCTTTCTCGAGGTCGAGACGCCGATGCTGCAGACCATTGCGTCGGGTGCGGCGGCACGTCCTTTCTCGACGCACATGAATGCGTACGACCTGGAGCTGTTCCTGCGCATCGCGCCCGAGATCTTCCTCAAGAAGGCCGTCGTCGGCGGCGTCGAGAAGGTCTTCGAGATCAACCGGAACTTCCGGAACGAGGGTGCCGACTCGTCGCACTCCCCGGAGTTCGCGATGCTGGAGGCCTACGAGGCCTACGGGGATTACAACACCATCGGCGCACTCACCCAGGACCTGGTGCAGACCGCCGCGCAGGACGTTCTTGGTACCACGCTGGTTACTCTCGCGGACGGTTCCGAGTACGACCTGGGCGGGGAATGGACAAACCTGCGCATGTACACCTCGCTCTCGGAAAGCCTGGGCGAGGAGATCACCGCGGGAACCTCGGTCGAGGAGCTCGAGAAGATCGCGGCCCGGCTCGACGTCGAGGTCGGCAACAAGAAGATCCTCAACCATGGAAAGCTCGTCGAGACGCTCTGGGAGCACCGGGTGGGCGACCACCTGACGGCGCCGACGTTCGTGCGGGACTTTCCGGTGGAGACGTCACCGCTCACGCGTGACCACCGCACGGAAAAGGGGCAGGTCGAGAAGTGGGACCTGTACGTCCGCGGGTTCGAGCTGGCCACGGGCTATTCCGAGCTGGTCGACCCGGTGATCCAGCGCGAGCGCTTCGCGGCGCAGGCCAGGATGGCCGCGGCGGGCGACGACGAGGCCATGCTGCTGGACGAGGACTTCCTGACGGCGATGGAATTCGCGATGCCGCCTTCGGGCGGAATGGGCATGGGCATCGACCGCCTGCTCATGGCGCTGACGGGTCAGGGCATCCGCGAGACCATCCTTTTCCCGCTGGTGAAGCCGCAGGCCTGAGGAAAATGAACCGCGTGGACGAGCTTGTGAGGATCTTGTGATGGATACGACGCTTGCGGTGCTTGCCGGGCTCACGCCCTCGGTGGGTGTCGGCCTGCTGTTCTGGTTTGCGATGCGCAAGATCCTTCGCGCGGACCGGCACGAACGTGAGGCGCTGGACCGAATGGACCGTGAGGCCGCCATCGCTGCGGCAGCGAAAAAGGCAGAGAATTCCCCTTCGCGCTGATCAGCGCCGCTGAGGTTATCCCCGCGGGTCCGGCAGATCAAATCCGCGTCTTCACCGCGCCGGGTGAAGTTTTGGTGATCGGGGTCACATGCCCATTATTGACATGTCAATATTGGGTGAGGCATGCTCACGAACTAACCCCGGAATTTGTGGCGCGGAAGGGAAGTACCCGTATGGTTCAGAAGGTTCAGCTCGTTCTCGAAGATGACATCGACGGCGGTGCCGCCAACGAGACCGTGAACTTCGGCCTCGACGGCGTCTCCTACGAGATCGACCTCAATGCCGAGCACGCGTCCCAGCTTCGGGACGCGCTCGCCTCGTGGGTCGGCCACGCGCGCAAGGTGAAGTCGCCTGTCGCCCGTGGTACCACGACCACCACGCGCCGTTCGCGGTCCGGCAACGACACCGCGGCGATCCGTGAATGGGCCAAGGCCAACGGCTACACCGTGAGCGACCGCGGTCGCATCTCGGCGGAGGTCCAGGACGCCTACGCGAAGGCCAACGGCTGACGCGAGCGCGGCACGAGGTATGTCGCGCCCCGGTTCCCCGTCCTGGGGAACCGGGGCGTCGCGCGTCCCGGGCCGGAACGCCCGCCCCGGCCGGAGCACGCGCCACGCGGAACTAGGCTGGCGGCATGAGCATCCCCACCGCCGCCCTGTGGATCGGCACCTATCCGACGACGGGCGCGGCCCCGGGCTCCGGTGAGGGAATCTGGCGCGCGGGCCTCGACCCGAGCGGGACGTTCACCGGTGCCGAGCTCGTGGCCCCGGTCGCGGCCCCCTCGTTCCTCGCGCTGGACCCGTCCGGCGGCACGCTCGTCGCGGTCACGGAGACGGAACCGGGCACCGTCACCACGTTCCACGTGTCCGACGCCGGCGCGCTGACCCGCGCGGCGAGCGGCCCCTCGGGCGGGGCGAGCCCGTGCCACGTGGTCGCGACCGGCGCCGCCGCCTGGGTGGCGAACTACGGCGACGGCGTGGCCGCACGCCTGTCGCTGGGCCCGGACGGCGAGCTCGGCGCGGCGCGCACCCACCCGCACTCCGGGTCGGGGCCGGTGCCGGACCGGCAGGAGGGCGCGCACGCGCACTTCGTGCACCCGTGGGGCGACCGGGTGCTGGTCTGCGACCTCGGCACCGACGAGCTGCGCTCCTACCCGCTCGACGGCTCCGGCCCGGCGGAGGGCACCGTCGCCGCCGTGCTGCCGCCCGGGGCGGGCCCGCGCCATCTCGTCGAGCTCGCCGACGGCACGGTCCTGGTCGCGGGCGAGCTGGACTGCCGGCTGCACGTGCTGGTCCCTGCCGGCCCCGGCCGCCTGGAGCACGCCGGCTCCGTGGCGATCACCACCCGCACGCTGCCCGACGGCGCCGCCGGGTACCCCTCGCACATCACCGTCGCCGGCGACCTGGTGCACGTCGGCGTGCGCGGGCCCGACGTCCTGTCCGTGCTCCGGGTGCGCGAGGCGACGGCCGAGGCGCCGTCCGCACCCGCGTCCGGGTCCGCGCGGGGAGCGCAGGAGGCCGGGCACCTCACGATCGAGAACGTGGCCGACGTCGACCTGGGCGCGGGTGCCTGGCCGCGGCACCACGCGGTCCTGGCCGACGGCGAGCTGGTGGTCGTGGCCGCCCAGAACACGGACGAGCTGATCGCGGTGCGTCTCGACCGTGCGTCGGGCAAGGGGGAGATCACCGGCCGGCTGGAGCTGCCCGCGCCCGCGTGCGTCCTGGTGGCGTGATGCGTGACAGCCTGCCGCCCGACCTCGCGGACCCGGGTGAGACGCGCCCGCTGCGGATCGCGATGGTCTCCGTGCACACCTCTCCGCTGGAGCAGCCGGGCACGGGCGACGCGGGCGGCATGAACGTGTACGTCCTGGAGCTCTCCCGGGCGCTGGCCCGCCGCGGGGCGCAGGTCGAGATCTACACGCGGGCCACGTCGTCGGCCCAGCCGAAGGTGACGAACCCGGAGCCCGGGATCTGCGTGGTCCACGTGGCGGCCGGGCCGTACGAGGGCCTGGACAAGAACGACCTGCCCGGACAGCTCTGCGCGTTCGCGGCGGGCGTGCTGCGCGCCGAGGCGCACCGCCCGGAGGGCTGGTACGACGTGCTGCACACCCACTACTGGCTGTCGGGCCAGGTGGGCTGGCTGGCGGCCGAGCGCTGGGACGTGCCGCTGGTGCACACCATGCACACCATGGCGCGCGTCAAGAACGCGGCCCTCGCGCCGGGTGACTCGCCCGAGCCGCACGGTCGCGTGATCGGCGAGGAACAGGTGGTCGCCGAGGCGGACGCCCTGGTCGCCAACACGGACGAGGAGGCCGCCGACCTGGTGCGCGACTACCACGCCGACCCCGCCCGGGTGCACGTGGTGCAGCCGGGCGTGGACCTCGGGGTGTTCTCGCCGCTGCCCGGGGGCACGGAGGGCGACCCGGCCGGACGGGACCGTGCGCGCGACGAGCTGCGCGAGCGCCTCGCCCTGCCCACCGACCGCAGGATCGTGCTGTTCGCCGGCCGGGTGCAGCTGCTCAAGGGTCCCGACGTGCTGGTCCGCGCGCTGGGGGAGCGCGTGTGGGACGACCGGCCGCCGCTGCTCGTGGTGCTGGGTGGTGCCTCCGGCCGCCCGACGGCGGTGCGCGAGCTGGAGGCACTCGCCTACCAGGAGGGAGTGGCCCGCCACGTGCGGGTCCGGCCGCCGGTGCCGCAGGGGATCCTCGCCGACTACTTCCGCGCCGTGGACCTGGTGGCGGTACCGTCCCACAACGAGTCGTTCGGCCTGGTCGCGGCGGAGGCCCAGGCGGCCGGGACGCCGGTGGTCGCGGCGGCGGTCGGTGGCCTGCGCACGGTGGTCCAGGACGGCGTCTCCGGCGTCCTGGTGCCCGACCACGAGCCCGGGAGCTGGGCCCTGGCCCTCAAGACCCTGCTCGACGACGACGGGGTGCGGGAACGGCTGGCGGCCGGTGCCCGCGCGTCCGCCGCCCGCTTCGGGTGGGACCGCACCGCGGAGGAGACGCTGGACGTCTACGAGCGGGCGCGCAAGCGTCACGCCGCACGGTAGCGGCGTCGCCCGCACGCCGGACCGCCGTCGGCGCGCGGCGGAAACTGGGGCAGGATGGGGGGCATGACCTACACCCTCGTGCTGCTCCGCCACGGCGAGAGCGAGTGGAACGCGAAGAACCTGTTCACCGGCTGGGTGGACGTCGCCCTCTCCGAGAAGGGCGTCGAGGAGGCCAAGCGCGGTGGCGCCCTCCTCAAGGAGGCCGGGGTGAACCCGGACATCCTGCACACGTCGCTGCTGCGCCGCGCGATCATGACCGCGAACCTGGCGCTCGACGTCGCCGACCGGCACTGGATCCCGGTCAAGCGGAGCTGGCGCCTCAACGAGCGCCACTACGGCGCCCTGCAGGGCAAGGACAAGAAGCAGACGCTGGAGGAGTTCGGCGAGGAGCAGTTCATGCTCTGGCGCCGCTCGTACGACGTGCCCCCGCCCGAGATCGAGCTGGGCTCGGAGTTCAGCCAGGACGCCGACCCGCGCTACGCCGACGCCCCCGTCGTCCGCACGGAGGCCCTCAAGCTGGTGCTGGAGCGCGCGCTGCCGTACTGGGAGAGCGAGATCGTCCCTGACCTCAAGGCCGGCAAGACCGTGCTGGTCGCCGCGCACGGCAACTCGCTGCGCGCCCTGGTGAAGCACCTGGACGGCATCTCCGACGAGGCGATCGCCGGGCTGAACATCCCCACGGGCATCCCGCTGGTGTACGAGCTGGACGAGGAGACCCTCGCGCCGGTGAAGCCGGGCGGCACGTACCTGGACCCGGAGGCGGCGAAGGACGCGATCGCCGCGGTGGCGAACCAGGGCCGCTGAAACACGTGAGTGCTGGATGTTCGCCCTCTCCCGTGTGTCGGGAGGGCGAACGTCCAGCACTCAGCGACGGTCGCGGTCAGTCCTCCGGGAAGTCGCCCGTGACCAGGAACGTGACGCGGCGGGCCACCGAGACGCCGTGGTCGCCGAAGCGCTCGTAGTAGCGGCCCACGAGCGTCACGTCGACGGCCTCCTGGACCGTGCCCTGCCACTCGGGCGCCAGGAGCGTGTTGAAGGTCTGCTGGTGCAGCTCGTCGAGCAGGTCGTCGTCGCGCTCGATGGCCTCCGCCACCTCCAGGTCGCGCGACGCGAGCAGCCGGGTGGTGCGCTGGGCCACGCGGACGGCCGCGTCGTGCATCTGCGCGAACGTCTCCCGCGCCTCCGGCACGATCGCCTGCGCGGGGTAGCGGCCGCGCGCCACCTGCGCGATGTGCCGGGCGAGGTCGCCCATGCGCTCCAGGGAGGCGCTCATCCGCAGTGCGCTGACCACCACGCGCAGGTCGGTGGCGACCGGGGCCTGCTGCGCGAGCAGGTGCACGCACCGCTCGTCGAGCGAGTCCTCGATCGAGTCGATGGTCTTGTCGGAGGCGATCACCTCCTGTGCGAGCTGGAGGTCGGCCTCCAGCAGTGCCGTACCGGCTCGGGTGATGGCGGACTCCACGAGCCTGCTCATCTCGGTCAGGTCCTCGCCGACCTGCTGGAGCTCAGCTTCGAAGATCTGTCGCATCGGTTTCCTCTCGCACTCGGGGCGCACGGACGGCTTCGCGTCCGCTGTCGCGCCGCCGCGGGGGCGGGGCGGGCCGACGCACGGCCGGACCGGCCGTCCGGACACGTCCCGGAACGGCGCGCGGCACAGCTACCGCCCGCACCCGCCAAGGCTCGACGGCGCGGTGTACCGGGAGGTTAACGCTCTTCCTCCCCGACATGAACACTAGGCGACGCGATGGTCGGAGCGCCCACCGACGTCGATCAGCGGTTGAAACATCGACCTACCCTGGAGGCGTGGACGGAATCATCTCCGGGGTACCGGTGCTGGTCGCCGGAATCTTCGGCGTGATCGTCGGCGTGGTCGCCACCCTGGCGTTCCGCGTCTCCGAGCGGCAGCAGCACGCCCTTCCTCAGACCGAACCCGACGAGCTCGACGCGGGCCTCGTCCGTGTGCTCTCCGTGCTGCGCTCCGCCGCCGTCGTGCTGGACGGCGAGGACGAGGTGGTGCGGGCCTCGCCGCCCGCCTATGCCCTGGGCGTGGTGCGCAACGACGCGCTCGTGCACCCCGCGATCACGGACCTCGTAGCCCTCGTGCGGCGCGACGGGGTGATCCGCGAGCAGGAGCTGGAGCTGCCGCGCGGCCCGGTGGGCCAGGGCACGGTGCTGCTGCAGGTGCGCGTGGCCCCGCTGGGCCTGGACCGGGTGCTGGTGCTCGCCGAGGACCGCACGGAGGCACGGCGCGTCGAGGCGATCCGCCGCGACTTCGTGGTCAACGTGTCGCACGAGCTGAAGACGCCGGTCGGCGCACTGGCCCTGCTGGCCGAGACCGTGGCCGACGCCGCGGACGACCCGGTCGCCGTCCGCCGGTTCACCGAACGCATGCAGCGCGAGGCCGTCCGGCTGTCCGCGCTGGTGCAGGAGATCATCGAGCTCTCGCGCCTGCAGGGCGCGGGCGCCGTGCCGAAGCTCACCCCCGTCCCGATCCGCGACGTCGTGGAGGAGGCGGTCGACCGGGCCCGCACCACGGCGCAGGCCAAGAACATCGCGATCACCATGGGCGGCGACCTCGACACCGAGGTCTACGGCGACCACAACCTCCTGGTCACCGCGGTCCGCAACCTGGTGGACAACGCCGTCGCGTACTCCGGGCCCGCCAGCCGGGTGGGCGTCGGGGTGAACGAGCGGGCCGGCCTCGTCGAGATCGCCGTCGTCGACCAGGGCGTGGGCATCGCGGAGGACGCGCAGGACCGCGTCTTCGAGCGGTTCTACCGGGTGGATCCGGCACGCTCGCGCGACACTGGGGGCACCGGGCTGGGCCTGAGCATCGTCAAGCACGTCGCCGCCGACCACGGGGGCGACGTCACGATGTGGTCCGAACCCGGGCGAGGCTCCACCTTCACCCTGCGCATCCCGTCCGCGGACCGGCCCGACGGCGCCGACCGCGCGGCCCGGGACGACGTCCCGGCCGCCGAGGCGGGGGAGCAGGACCAGCACACGGCCGCGCACGACGGGGCCACGAGGAACGAGGAGGTAGGTGCGTGACGCGCATCCTGGTGGTCGAGGACGAGGAGTCGTACCGGGACCCGCTGACGTACCAGCTCACCCGTGAGGGTTTCGAGGTGGTGGAGGCGGCCGACGGCAACTCGGCGCTCGCCGCGTACGACGCGGAGGGGGCCGACCTGGTGCTGCTCGACCTGATGCTGCCCGGGCTCTCGGGCACGGAGGTGTGCCGGGAGCTGCGGGCCCGCGGTGACGTGCCGGTCATCATGCTGACCGCCAAGGACTCCGAGATCGACAAGGTCGTGGGCCTGGAGCTCGGCGCCGACGACTACGTGACCAAGCCCTACTCCTACCGTGAGCTGCTCGCCCGCGTGCGGGCGGTGCTGCGCCGGCGCCAGCCCAGCGACCCGGCGGAGAACGACGAGGACGGCGTCCTGGAGGTCGGCCCCGTCCGGATGGACGTGGAGCGGCACACCGTCGCGGTGTCGGGCCAGAACGTGGCCCTGCCGCTCAAGGAGTTCGACCTCCTGGAGCTGCTGATGCGCAACGCGGGGCGGGTGCTGACCCGCGGCCAGCTCATCGACCGGGTCTGGGGCGCCGACTACGTGGGTGACACCAAGACGCTCGACGTCCACGTCAAGCGCATCCGCTCGAAGATCGAGCCGGACCCGGGCACACCGAAGTACCTGCTCACGGTGCGTGGCCTGGGCTACAAGCTGGCCGACGACGAGGGCTGACCCGACTCCGGCGCGCCCGCCCCCGTGTCGCACGTCACGGGCGGGGCGCGCGGGCGGTCACCTTCCGTTCACCTGGAGTTTGCTCGCGAGACGGCGCCCGTGAGTAGTTTCGCGACCCGTGAGCACCCACTACACCCGTCTCGTCGCTGCCGCCACCGCAGGCGCCCTCGTGCTGCCGCTCGCGGGCTGCGCGGCGGTGGACCTGCCGGGTCTCGGGGCGCAGGAACCGACGACCGAGGCGGAGCCCGTCGTCGTCGGTGAGTTCCGCGGGGTCGGTGCCTCGTCGCAGGAGACGGCGATGGAGGCCTGGATCGCCGGGTTCCGGGAGAGCAACCCCGACGCCGCGATCACCTACGACCCCGCCGGCTCGGGTGACGGCCGCGCGGCGTTCCTCGCGGGCACCTCGGCCTTCGGCGCCTCCGACGTGGCCCTGAGCGACGACGAGATGGCCGCCTCCGGCCCCGCCTGCGACGGTGGCAACGCGATCGACCTGCCGGTCTACATCAGCCCGATCACGGTGGCCTTCAACGTGCCCGGCGTCGAGCGGCTGAACATGTCCTCCGAGCTCGTCGCCAAGATCTTCACGGGCAACATCACGCGGTGGAACGACCCGGCGATCGTCGCGGCCAACCCGAAGGCGACGCTGCCGGACCTGGAGATCACGCCGGTGCACCGGTCGGACGACTCGGGCACCACCGAGAACTTCACCGACTACCTGCACGCGACCGCCCCGGGCGCCTGGCCCTCCGCACCGGACGGGCTGTGGCCGCTGCCGGGCGGCTTCGGCGCGGACGGCACGGGCGGCGTGACCAGGACGGTCCGGTCCACGCCGGGCGGCATCACCTACGCCGACGCGTCGGCCACCGGTGGCCTGGGGCACGTCGCGATCAAGGTGGGCGAGGAGTACGTGCCCTACAGCGCGGACGCCGCGGCCGCCGTCGTCGACGTCTCGCCCCGGATCGAGAACCGGTACGAGCACGACCTCGCGTTCGCGATCGACCGCACCATCGACAAGTCCTTCGCCTACCCCCTCGTGCTCGTGTCCTACCTCGTGGTCTGCTCGCGGTACGACGACCGGGCCAAGGGCACCTTCGTCAAGGAGTTCGTCTCCTACGTGGCCTCAGCCGAGGGGCAGCAGCGCGCCGCCGCGGCCGCGGGCAGCGCGGCGATCTCGCCCGACGTCCAGGCCTGGATCGCCGAGGCCGCGGACGCCATCTACCTGACCCAGGAACGGCCCGAGGAAGGGGCCTGACGGGTGAGCCGGGCGGCCTCGTGCCAGGGTGAGCGTGGCGGGGATCACCCCCTCCGTGATGGCTTGTTCACCTTCCGTTTACCTAGTCCTGGGGATGAGGTCATTCCCGCTCCCTAGCGTCCCGACTGACGCTGCGGCGCTCGCCGCGCGTACGACTTGAACAGGATGGAACGACACGTGAAGATCAGCCGATTCCCCCGCGTTGGCTCCGCTGTCATGGTGGGCGCGCTCGCGCTGAGCCTCGCAGCCTGCGGTCAGAACCCGGGCGAGGACGAGCCCACCGGTGCGGGCTCCGAGTCCGCCATGGACCTCTCGGGTGAGCTCAACGGCGGCGGTGCGTCGTCGCAGGAGTCCGCCATGGAGGCCTGGCGCGCCGGGTTCCAGAGCCAGTACCCCGACGTCACCGTCAACTACGACCCGACCGGTTCCGGTGGCGGCCGCGAGAACTTCATCTCCGGCGCCTTCGCGTTCGCCGGCTCGGACGCCGCCCTGGACGAGGACGAGATGGCCGACGCCGAGGCGCAGTGCGGTGAGGGCGGGGTCATCGAGTACCCGGCCTACATCTCCCCGGTGGCCGTCGCCTTCAACCTCGAGGGTGTCGACACCCTGAACATGTCCTCCGAGACGATCGCGAAGATCTTCAACGGCGACATCGAGAAGTGGAACGACGCGGCGATCGCCGACGACAACCCCGACGCCGAGCTGCCCGACACCGACATCACGGTCGTGCACCGCTCGGACGACTCGGGTACCACGGAGAACTTCCAGGAGTACCTGCACACCGTGGTCCCGGACGTGTGGACCTACGAGCCCGAGGGCATCTGGCCCGTGGACGGCCAGGAGTCCGCGCAGGGCACCTCCGGCGTGGTGAGCGCCGCGCAGGCCGGCGAGGGCACCATCACCTACGCCGACGCCTCGCAGATCGCTGACCTGGGCACGGTGGCCGTGGGCGTCGGCGACGAGTTCGTCGAGTACAGCCCCGAGGCCGCCGCGGCCGTGGTGGAGGGTTCGGACCGCATCGAGGGCACCGGCGACCACGTGTTCGCCTACGACCTCAAGCGCGACATCCCGGGCACCTACCCGATCGTGCTCGTCTCCTACCACCTGGCCTGCGCCACATACGAGGACGCCGCCACCGCGGACCTGGTCAAGGGCTTCTACACCTACATCCTGAGCGAGGAGGGCCAGTCCGCAGCGGCCGACTCGGCCGGCTCCGCCCCGCTCCCGACCTCGCTGACCGAGCAGTTCCTGCCGTCGGTCGAGGCCATCACGGCCGGCTGACCCGGCCGGCACGCAGTACCGGCAGTACGACCACCCGGCCGGTGGCCGGGCCGCACGGGACCGCAAGGTCCCGTGGCCCGGTCACCGGCACGGCCGTGCCAGGCTTGAACTCACATCCGACGAGCACAGACACGACGAGCCGAGGACCTCTGTGACCACCACTGACAGCCCACCCGCTGCCCCGGCGCCCACGCGGCCCCGCCGGTCGAGCGGCGACACCGAGCGGGGCTTCAGCCGGATCTTCCGCTGGATCACCACCGGTGCCGGTGCGCTCATCCTCGCGACCCTGGCTGCGGTCGCGCTGTTCCTGATCGCGCGCGCGTGGCCGGCGGTGTCGGCCAGCTCCGCGGAGCTCGCGGACGCCGTGCCCCGCTACCCCGACGACACGTCCTTCATCGCGTACGTCGGGCCGCTCGTCTTCGGCACGCTGCTCGCCGCCGTGCTGGCCCTGCTGCTGGCCACGCCCGTGGCCATGGGCATCGCGCTGTTCATCTCGCACTACGCGCCGCGCCGGCTCGCCCAGCTCATGGGCTACCTCGTGGACCTGCTCGCCGCGATCCCGTCGGTGGTCTACGGCCTGTGGGGGTTCACGGTCCTGGCGCCCGCCGTCGGGCCGGTGTGGTCCTGGCTCAACCAGTACGTCGGGTGGTTCCCGCTGTTCGCCGGTGACGCGTCGCCGACGGCCCGCACCCTGGCGACCGTCGCGGTCGTGCTCGCCGTGATGATCCTGCCGATCATCACGGCCGTCTCCCGCGAGGTGTTCCTGCAGACGCCGCGCCTGCACGAGGAGGCCGCGCTCGCGCTGGGTGCCACGCGGTGGGAGATGATCCGCACCGCGGTGCTGCCGTTCGGGCAGTCCGGCGTCATCTCGGCCGCCATGCTGGGGCTGGGCCGCGCGCTCGGCGAGACCATGGCCGTGCTGATGATCCTCTCGCCCGGCTTCCTGTACTCGTTCAAGATCCTCCAGGCCGCCCAGCAGCAGACCATCGCGGCGTACATCGCCCTGGACTTCCCGGAGGCGAGCGGCCTGGCCGTGAACGCCCTGATCGCCACCGGTCTCGCCCTGTTCGTCATCACGCTGGCGGTGAACATGGCCGCCCGGGCCATCGTCGCCCGCCGCAAGGAATTCTCGGGGGCCAACTGATGAGCGTCGACACGTCGACCACGGACGCCACGGAGCGCACCCGCGCGCTCCTGACCACCGCCGAGCCGCGCCGCCGGCGCACCGACCGCATCATGACGGTGCTCATCTGGGGCGCCTTCGCGCTCGCGATGGTGCCGCTGGTCTCGCTGCTGTGGACCGTGCTGTTCAACGGTGCCGGCCGCGTCACCCTCGAGTTCCTCACCTACTCGATGCGCGGCATCTTCGGCGGCGACCCCAGCGGCGGCATCTACCACGCGATCATGGGCACGCTGATCATCACCGGCTGGGCGGCGCTCATCTCGGTGCCGGTCGGCCTGCTGGTCGCCATCTACCTGGTCGAGTACGGCCGCGGCGCGCTGGCTCGCTCGGTGACGTTCTTCGTGGACGTCATGACGGGTATCCCGTCGATCGTGGCCGGCCTCTTCGCGGTCTCGCTGTTCACGATCTTCTTCGGCCCGGGCGCGCGCTTCGGCTTCATGGGCGCCGTCGCGCTGTCGGTGCTCATGATCCCCGTGGTGGTGCGCTCCTGCGAGGAGATGCTCAAGCTCGTGCCGAACGAGCTGCGCGAGGCGTCGTACGCGCTCGGCGTGCCCAAGTGGCTCACCATCGTGCGGGTCGTGCTGCGCACCTCCGTGGCCGGTCTGACCACGGGCGTGCTGCTGGCGGTCGCCCGCGTGATCGGTGAGACCGCGCCGCTGCTCGTCGCGGTGGGCGTGACCGACTCCATCAACTTCGACGCGTTCGACGGGCGCATGATGACGCTGCCGGTCTTCATCTACCGTCAGTACAGCCAGGGTCTGGCCACCTGCCGCGAGGGCCAGGAGAACTGCGTGGCGGACATCGCCCTGCAGAACGCGTGGGGGGCAGCCCTTACGCTGATCGTGATCGTGATGCTCCTCAACATCATCGGCCGGCTCGTGAACCGCTGGTTCGCGCCGAAGCTCCGCTGACGCACCGCGCACGTCCGCCTCACCCGAAGCCACAGTCCGAAGGAACTCAACGATGGCTCAGCGAATCGACGTCAAGGACGTCAACATCTACTACGGCGACTTCCGTGCCGTCGAGGGCGTCTCCATGACGATCGACCCCAAGTCCGTGACGGCCTTCATCGGCCCGTCGGGCTGTGGCAAGTCGACGTTCCTGCGCACCCTCAACCGCATGCACGAGGTGATCCCCGGCGCCTACGTCGAGGGCAAGGTGGAGCTCGAGGGCGTCGACCTCTACGGCGACGACGTCGACCCCGTGGCCGTGCGCCGCACCGTGGGCATGGTGTTCCAGCGCCCCAACCCGTTCCCCACGATGTCCATCCGGGACAACGTGCTGGCGGGCGTGAAGCTGAACAACAAGCGCATCTCGAAGTCCGACGCCGACGACCTGGTCGAGTCGTCCCTGCGCGGCGCCAACCTCTGGAACGAGGTCAAGGACCGTCTGGAGAAGCCCGGTTCGGGCCTGTCGGGCGGTCAGCAGCAGCGCCTCTGCATCGCCCGCGCCATCGCGGTCAAGCCGCAGGTGGTGCTCATGGACGAGCCGTGCTCGGCCCTGGACCCGATCTCCACCCTGGCGATCGAGGACCTGATCCAGGAGCTGAAGAAGGACTACACGATCGTCATCGTCACGCACAACATGCAGCAGGCCGCGCGCGTGAGCGACAAGACCGCGTTCTTCAACATCGCGGGCACCGGCAAGCCCGGCCGCCTCATCGAGATGAACGACACCGCGACGATCTTCTCATCGCCCAGCGAGAAGGCCACCGAGGACTACGTCTCGGGCCGCTTCGGGTGACGGCCGGCTGAGCCCGGTACGACAGAGGCCGGTGGCCCGGCGTGGGAGACCACGCCGGGCCACCGGCCTCTGTCGTACCCGTGACGGGGCGTCAGGTCACTCCGTGGCGGACGGCGACGGGGAGGCCGACGGCGACCCGGACGGCGCCGCGGCCGCCGGCAGGAGCTCCGCGTACTCCGGCAGCGTGCCGTCCAGGACCGGGAGCTGGAACTCCTTGCTGTCCGCGCCCACGGTGAGCACCGCGTCGAGGTACTCGCCCGGGGCCGCGCCGACCGTGTCGAGCGCCACGGTCTTGCCGGTCTCGGTGCCCAGGTAGACGGTGCCACCCGCCGGGACGTCCAGCGTCACGGGGGCCGCGCCGGGGGCCTCCAGCGTGAACGCGGCGTCCTCGGCGGTCTGGTTGGCCAGCGCGCCGAGCACGTTGCCGGCCTCGCCCTCGGCCGCCGAGACGACCATCAGGTTGATGCCGCGCAGGTCCCGGTTCTCCTCGCCGAGCACCGAGACGCCCACGCCGTCCGACGGGTCGTAGTTCAGCGTCGTGGTGGTCGGCGAGCAGGCCGCCAGGAGGAGAGCCCCCGTGGCGGAGACCGCTGCGAGGGCGATGGTGCGGGCGCCTCGGGCGGCGGTGGCGCGACGGGACACGGTGAACTCCCTGATCTTCGGCTGGTTCGTGCGGGGTCGGATCCCCGCCATATCCTAGTGGGCCACACGGTGTGCCCGCGCATCGCGAAGGCGGCGAAATGCCCGGTCACGGCGTGGTACCGGTCACGGCTACGGAACGATCCGATCGGGGTGCGCGGGCCGGTCACGGGCCTCCCTGAGTCCTCTGCGACACCTCTGACCTGCGAAAACGCAGCGGCAAATAATGCCTGGAGGTTGCCAAGGGCGCAAGTTCTGCAGATCACGCCGTGGTAACCTGGTGTCAGGGAAAGGGGACATCTGCAGATGACGTTCACAGTAGGCGAGACGGTTGTCTACCCGCACCACGGCGCGGCGCTGATCGAAGAGATCAAGACCCGCAAGATTCGCGGCGAAGAGAAGATGTACCTCAAGCTCAAGGTTGCCCAGGGCGACCTCACCATCGAGGTTCCGGCGGAGAACGTCGACCTCGTGGGAGTGCGCGACGTGGTCGGCCAGGAGGGCCTCGACCGCGTGTTCGAGGTGCTGCGCGCCCCGTACACGGAGGAGCCCACCAACTGGTCGCGCCGGTACAAGGCGAACCTCGAGAAGCTCGCCTCCGGCGACGTCATCAAGGTGGCCGAGGTAGTGCGTGACCTGTCCCGGCGGGACGCCGACCGCGGCCTGTCCGCGGGGGAGAAGCGCATGCTCGCCAAGGCCCGGCAGATCCTCGTCTCGGAGCTCGCGCTGGCCGAGCACACCGAGGAGGAGAAGGCGGAAGCGATCCTCGACGAGGTCCTCGCCTCCTGACCGACCCACAGGGTCCCCCGCACGTCTGACACACCTGTCAGGACCTCGCGCCCCACGGGATCCTTCGCTCAACCAAGATCCTGTGGGGACCTGCGACGAGATGACGACCCTTGCAATCCTGACGGCCGCCGGCTCGGGATCCCGTCTGGGGCGTGACCTGCCCAAAGCCCTCGTGGAGCTGGACGGCTTCCCGCTCGTGCTGCACGCCGCACGCCGCCTCGCGGCGTCGGGTGTGGTGGACTCGCTGGTCGTCACCGCACCCGACGGCCTGGTCGGCGTCATGGCCGACCTGCTGTCCGCCGACCCGCACGTGCTCGTGCCGGTCGAGGTGACCGACGGCGGCCCCACCCGCCAGGCCTCGGTCGCGGCCGGCCTCGCGCTGGCCCGGCCCGGCGACGACGTGGTGCTGGTGCACGACGCGGCGCGGCCCCTCGTGCCCGCGGACCTCGTCCGGCGGGTCGTGGACGCGGTGCGCAGCGGGCACGGCGCCGTCGTACCCGGGCTGCCGGTCACGGACACGGTCAAGCAGGTCTGCCCCGACGGCGACGCCGAGCTGGTCACGGGCACGCCCGACCGGTCGATGCTGCGGGCCGTGCAGACCCCACAGGGCTTCGCACGGGACCTCCTGGTGCGCGCACACCGTACGGGTGCGGCCCGGGCCGTCGCGGAGCACCTCGCGGCGACGGACGACGCGGGCCTCGTCGAGGCCCTGGGCGAACCGGTCCACATGGTCGCCGGGGACGCGACCGCCTTCAAGATCACCACCGAACGCGACCTGTGGCTCGCGTCCCTCGTGCTGCAGGAGAGCAACGCATGACCGACTCGCCGAGCACGCCGGAACCCCCGCGCCCGGGCCCGGCGGGGTACCCCCTGCCGCGCACCGGCATCGGGGTCGACGTGCACGCCTACGCCCCGGAGGGCTCCGACCGCGAGCTGTGGCTCGGCGGCCTGCACTGGCCGGGGGAACGCGGCCTGGCGGGCCACTCGGACGCCGACGTGGCCGCGCACGCCGCGGCGGACGCACTGTTCTCCGCGTCGGGCCTGGGTGACCTCGGATCGCACTTCGGCACGGGCCGTCCGGAGTGGGCGGGGGCCTCGGGAACCACCCTGCTCGCCGAGGCCGCGAGGCGCGTCCGGGCTGCTGGGTACATGATCGGTAACGTGGCAGTCCAGGTGATCGGTAACCATCCGCGGGTCGGTACGCGGCGCGACGAGGCTCAGGCGGCGTTGTCCGCCGCTGCCGGCGCGCCCGTGTCCCTGACGGCGACCACGACCGACGCGCTCGGCCTCACCGGCCGCGGCGAGGGCATCGCGGCCATCGCGACGGCCCTCGTCGTGCCCGACGGCGGGCCGTCGTCCGGCACGGTCGGCGGGGACGCGACATGAACAAGCGCAAGCCGCTCGACGAGCGCCGGGCCGAGATCGTCGAGGCCGGCCTGAGCGTGGCGCTGCGCGAGGGCGTCGAGTCGGTGACCGTGCGCCGCGTGGCGCAGGAGGCCGGGATCTCCCTCGGCACCGTGCACTACTGCTTCGACGACAAGGACGCGATGCTGCGGGCCATGGGCCGGTCCATCGCGATGCGGGCGTCGGAGCCGGTGCTGCGCGCGCTCGAGGCCGGCCCCGACCGCCGGGTGCTCGCGGAGGCCACGGTCGACGCGATGCTGCTGGGGCTCAAGGAGCACCAGCACATGCGGCTGCTCACGTTCGAGTTCGCCGTCTCCGGGGCGCGTACGCCGGTGCTGCGCGAGGTGGCGCAGGCGCACCTGCGGCAGAGCATCGCGATGACGCGGGAGTACCTGGTGCGGCTGGCGGAGGTCGTCGGCGTCACGTGGGCCACGGACATCGACGACCTCGCCCGGATGACGGCGCTGCGCATCGACGGCATCGAGCTCGCGTGGATGGTGGACCAGGACGACGCCGCCGCGCGCGAGGGGTTCGCCGTCCTCACCCGGGACGTGTTCGACGAGATGCGGCCGACGGAGCCCTAGCCGAAGACCCGCCGGGTGTACGGGTTGGTGAACACCCCGTCCGGGTCGGCGGCCGCCCGTGCCCGGCGGAAGTCCTCGAACCGGCTGTACTGGCCGGCGAGGTAGGCGGCGTCGCGCGTGTGCATCTTGCCCCAGTGCGGGCGTCCGCCGACGGCCGTGAAGATCTGCTCCGCGGCGTCGAAGTACCGGCCGTACGGCAGACGCCAGTACTGCTGCACGGCCACGTAGGCGGTCTCCCGGCCGTACGCGGTGGAGAGCCAGGCGTCCTCGGCCGGGGCGAACCGGATCTCCAGCGGGAACGGGACGTTCTCGCCGGTGCGGCGCAGCCAGCCGTCGATCTCCCGCAGGACGTCGACCACGACCGCACGCGGGACCGCGTACTCCGTCTCCCGGAACCGCACCCGCCGCCGGTTGCAGAGCACCTCGTACGACGGCGCCGTGTAGGTGCGGGGGCGCAGGGCCTGGGCCGCGAACGCGTTCAGCCGGGGCGTCACGGCCGGGAACGCGGTGGCCGTGCGGTTCGCGAGCTCCAGGCCCGCGTTGGACAGCACCTCGTCGTCGACGAAGGCGCGGACGGCGGTCGCGGCGCGGCGCACGCGATGGCCCGCCCCGGCCGGCGCGCCGGCGTCCGCGCGGGCCGGGACTCGGGTGTTGGTCAGGGTCTGCACGTGGCGTGCGGTCGGGAACCAGAAGAACTCGAAATGGTCGGCACCGTCGACCAGGTGGTCCAGCTCGTCGAGCACCCGCTCCACCGGCTGGACGTCCTCCTGTGCGCACAGGTCGAAGGCCGGGACGGCCTCGACGGTGACCGTGCTCAGCACACCCGTCGTGCCCAGGCCGAGGCGGGACGCCTCGAACAGGTCGGGGTGCTCGGTGGGGCTGCAGCGGGTGACCTCGCCGTCGGCGCCCACCACGGTGAGGGCGCGCACCCGGCTCGCGAGGCTGCCGA
Organism: Promicromonospora sp. MS192; assembly: GCF_049532985.1. GTDB lineage: Bacteria > Actinomycetota > Actinomycetes > Actinomycetales > Cellulomonadaceae > Promicromonospora. The sequence continues at coordinate 5,384,027 of NZ_CP186693.1, forward strand.
ACCGCGCGCCGGTGCCGTGCGTCCCCGTCGAGACGGCGCCCGCGATCGTCTGCCGGTCGATGTCGCCCAGGTTCTGCAGGGCGAGCCCACGCTCGGCGAGCACCCGGTTGAGCTGGTGCAGCCGGATGCCCGCACCCACGGTCACCAGGGCGTTCCCCGTGCCGGGGTCGCGCTCGACCCGGTGCAGGGCGTTCAGCCGGTCCAGGTCGACCTGTACGCCGTCCGTGGCGGCCGCCGCGGAGAACGAGTGCCCCGCGCCGACCGCCCGGACGGTGTGTCCCTCGCGCACGGCCCGGCGCACCGCGGCGGACAGGTCCTCCTCGGTGGCCGGGTGCACCTGTCGCGCGGGAGTCGCACTGGCCGTCCGCGCCCAGTTCGTCCAGATCATCGACGCACTATCCCATGGCTCGGTCCCCGGGGAGTAGCGTTCGGGCATGAGCTCCGTCGCCGGGACCGCCGCTCGCCTGACCGCCGCCACGTCGGGCCTGCCCGCGCCGCTCGCCGTCGTGGACCTGGACGTGTTCGACGCGAACGCGCTCGACCTGCTCAAGCGTGCCGACGGCGTCCCCGTCCGCGTCGCCTCCAAGTCCGTGCGGGTGCGCTCGCTCGTCGAGCGGGCGCTGGGGCACGGCTTCGCCGGCGTCATGGCCTACTCGTTGCGCGAGGCGTTGTGGCTGGTGAGCGAGGGCATGCGCGACGTGCTGGTGGGCTATCCGACGGTCGACGCGGAGGCCTTGGCGACGTTGGCCGCCGACCCGGTGGCACGCGCGGAGATCACGCTGATGGTCGACGACGCGGCCCACCTCGGCCTGATCGCCGCCGCGACCGAGCGGGTGCGCGGGGCGGACGGCACGACGGCCGCGGGACCGGTCCAGGTGTGCCTCGACGTCGACTGCTCGCTGCGCGTCGGCGCCGGGCCGCTCACCGCGCACCTCGGGGTGCGCCGTTCGCCGCTGCGCGACCCCGCCGACGTCGCGGCGCTCGCGACCGTGGCGCAGGCGCAGGGGCTGACCGTGCGCGGCCTCATGTTCTACGAGGCGCAGGTGGCCGGGCTGCCCGACACGAGCCCCGCCGTCCGGCTGGTCAAGCGGCTCTCGATGCGGGAGGTCAACGCGCGCCGGGTGCGGATCCTCGCCGCGGTGCGTGACGCCGTCGGGCACGACGTGGAGCTCGTCAACGCGGGCGGGACCGGCTCGATCGAGGTGAGCGGCGCGGCGCCCGGCGTGACCGAGGTGACGTCGGGCTCCGGGCTCTACGCCCCCGGGCTGTTCGACGGCTACCGCTCGTTCGAGGCGCGGCCGGCCGCGTTCTTCGGGCTCGACGTGGTGCGTGAGCCCGCCCCGGGCTGGGTGACGGCGTTCTCCGGCGGGTACGCCGCCTCGGGCCAGGCGGGCGTCTCCCGGCTGCCCCGGCTGTTCACGCCGGGCTACGCGCTGACCGGCACGGAGGGTGCGGGCGAGGTCCAGACGCCGCTGCGCGCGACGCGTGGGTCGGGTCCCGACGGCCGGCTGCGCACCGGTGACCGTGTCTGGCTCCGCCACGCGAAGGCGGGGGAGATGATGGAGCGGTTCGACCGGGTGCACCTCGTGCGCGGGACCGAGGTGGTCGAGACCGTGCCGACCTACCGGGGCGAGGGCCGGAACTTCGGGTAGGCCGTCGCGCGCCGTTTCGGGTAGAACAAGGCCCATGTCCACCCTGCACCACCGCAACCGGCCCATGACCGGCCGCGACCCCCACGAGCCGGCGCGTACGGCCACCCCGCTGGAGCTGCTGTTCGACCTCGCCTTCGTGGTCGGGTTCGGCGTGGCGGGGGAGCAGGGCGCCCACCTGCTCGCCGAGGGCCACGTCGCCGCCGGCGTGATCGGGTTCGCGTTCTCGATGTTCGCGATCTGCTGGGCGTGGATCAACTTCACGTGGTTCGCCTCGGCGTTCGACACCGACGACTGGTTCTACCGCGTCACCACGATGGTGCAGATGGTCGGCGTCGTGGTGCTGGCGCTCGGCCTGCCGGACATGTTCGGGTCCCTGGTCGAGGGCGACCGGGTGCACAACGAGGTGATGGTCGCCGGCTACGTGATCATGCGCCTGGCCATGCTCGTGCAGTGGCTCCGCGCCGCGCGGCAGGCGCCCGAGTACCGCGCCACCTGCCTGGCCTACGCCCGCACGCTCGTGATCACCCAGATCGGCTGGCTGGTGCTCGCCGTCGCGCCCGTGAGCGTGTCCGTCTTCTTCGTGGGCGGCGTGCTGCTCGGCGCCGCCGAGATGGCCGGGCCCTGGCTCGCCGAGCGCCTGCGCACGGAGGGCCCCGGCCAGCGCAGCACACCCTGGCACGCCCACCACATGGCCGAGCGGTACGGGCTGCTCGCCATCATCACGCTCGGCGAGGGCGTCATCGGCACCGTCGCGTCGCTGTCCGCCGTCGTGCACGAGTCGGGCTGGACGCTGGACGCCGCGCTCGTGGCGCTCGCGGGCACCGGCCTCACGTTCGGTCTGTGGTGGACGTACTACCTCACGCCCGACGCCGAGATGCTGCACCGGCACCGCGAGCGGTCGTTCGTGTGGGGCTACGGGAACATCGCCGTCTTCGCGGCGCTGGCCGGCGTGGGCGCGGGACTGCACGTCGCGGCGTACTACCTGGAGGAGCACTCGCACGTCGGCGCCGTGGGGACCGTGCTCGCCGTCGCCGTGCCGGTGCTGGTGTTCCTCGTGGTCGACCACGTGCAGTTCGGTCTGCTGACCCGCTCGTTCCAGGCGCTGCACGTCGGTCTGGTGCTCGGCGCCGTGGCCGTGCTCGCGGCGGCCGTCGCCACCGCCGCCGCCGGGCTGCCCATGTCCTGGTCGCTGGTCCTGGTGATGCTCGCGCCGGTCGTGATCGTGGTCGGCTACGAGACGCGCGGCCACCAGCACGTGGCCCGGCTGCTCGGACAGGGCTCCGGGCAGGAAAAGGGTGCCTGAGCGCCGGTACCCTTGACAGGTGACTCTTCGCCTGTATGACACCGCCACGCGCGAGGTGCGCGACTTCACCCCCATCACCCCGGGCGAGGTCGGCATCTACCTGTGTGGTGCCACCGTGCAGGCACCACCCCACGTGGGCCACCTCCGGCCGGTCATCGCGTTCGACGTGCTGCGGCGCTGGCTCACCCGCCGGGGCCTGAAGGTCACGCTGATCCGCAACGTCACCGACATCGACGACAAGGTGCTGGCCAAGTCGGCCGCCGCCGGCCGGGAGTGGTGGGCGCACGCCGCGCTGTACGAGCGCGTGTTCACGCAGGCGTACGACGCCCTCGGCGTCATCCCGCCCACCTACGAGCCGCGCGCCACCGGCAGCGTGCCCGAGATGGTCGCGCTCATGGAGCGCCTGGTCGAGAAAGGCAACGCCTACACCACCGGCGCGGGCAACGTCTGGTTCGACGTGCGTTCCTGGCCGGCCTACGGCGAGCTCACCCGGCAGAAGATCGAGGACCTCAGCCCCGAGGAGGGCGCGGAGGTGTCGGGCGCGGCCGCGGACAAGAAGAACCCGCACGACTTCGCGCTCTGGAAGGCCCCCAAGCCCGGCGAGCCGGAGTCGGCGTCCTGGGACACCCCCTACGGGCGCGGGCGGCCCGGCTGGCACCTCGAGTGCTCCGCCATGGCCCGCCGCTACCTGGGTGAGACGTTCGACATCCACGGCGGCGGCCTCGACCTGCGGTTCCCGCACCACGAGAACGAGCAGGCCCAGTCCCGCGCCGCGGGCTACGGGTTCGCGCAGCGGTGGATGCACGTCGCGTGGGTCACGCAGGCCGGCGTCAAGATGTCCAAGTCGCTGGGCAACGGGCTCCTCGTGAGCGAGCTGCTGACCCAGGCCCCCGCACCGGTGGTGCGCTACGCCCTGGCCGCCGTCCAGTACCGGTCCATGCTGGAGTGGGCGCCGGACACCCTCCAGGAGGCCCGCACCACGTGGGAGCGCCTGTCGGGCTTCGTCACGCGCGCGTCCGAGCGGGTCGGCGACGTCCCGGCCGAGGAGGTGGCCAAGGCGGAGGTGCCCGAGGGGTTCGCGGCGGCCATGGACGACGACCTCAACGTGCCGCAGGCGCTCGCCGTCGTGCACGAGCACCTGCGGGCCGGGAACACGGCCCTCGCCGAGGGCTCCGACGCCGCGGTGCGTGCGGAGCTGGTGACGGTGCGTGCGATGCTGGACGTGCTGGGCCTGGACCCTGCCGACCCGCAGTGGGCCACCTCGACGGACGACCGGTACGCGACGGCGCTGGACGCGCTCGTCGCCGCGGAGCTCTCGGCGCGCGCGCAGGCCCGTGCCGCGAAGGACTGGGCCGCCTCCGACGCGATCCGGGACCGCCTGGCGGCGGCCGGTATCGAGGTCCAGGACTCCGCCGACGGCGCCCGCTGGGCGCTGTCCTGATCTGACACCCGGCTGAGAGACGAGAGACACGATGGCAGGCAACTCCAAGCGCGCCGGTGCGGTGCGCAAGGCCGGCTCCAAGAAGGGCGCCCAGGTGGGCACCGGCGGGCACAGCCGCAAGGCGCTGCGCGGCAAGGGCCCGACGCCCAAGGCGGAGGACCGCACCTACCACCCCGCGCACCAGCGCAAGATCGCGGCGGAGAAGCGGGCCGCGACCACCCAGCGCCGGCCCGGTACGCCGGGCGGGCGCGGCGCGGGCCGCAAGGGCGCCGGCGCCGCCGAGGTGGTCGCCGGCCGCAACTCCGTGCTGGAGGCCCTGCGCGCCGAGATGCCCGCCGAGGGCATCTACCTGGCCTCGCGCCTGGAGGCGGACGACCGGACGCAGGAGATCCTCGAGATCGCGCACGCGCGCAGCCTGCCCATGTTCGAGGCCTCGCGCCTCGACCTCGACCGGATCACCGACGGCGCCGTGCACCAGGGCGTCGCCATGAAGGTGCCGCCGTACGAGTACCGGGACGTCGAGGACCTGCTCGACGTCGCGGCCGAGGCCGGCGAGGCGCCGCTGATCGTGGCGCTCGACAACGTCACCGACCCGCGCAACCTCGGCGCGGTGCTGCGGTCGGGCGGGGCGTTCGGTGCGCACGGCGTGCTGGTGCCCGAGCGGCGCGCCGCGGGGGTCACGGCGTCGGCCTGGAAGGTGTCCGCGGGTGCCGCGGCGCGGGTGCCCGTGGCGCGGGCGACCAACCTGGCCCGCGAGCTCGCGGAGCTCAAGAAGGCCGGCTGCTTCGTGGTCGGCCTGGACGCCGGCGGTGACATGCCGGTGGGGGAGCTCGCCTACGCGACCGACCCGCTGGTGCTGGTGGTCGGCTCCGAGGGCAAGGGCCTGTCCCGCCTGGTCCGCGAGGCGTGCGACGCGGTGGTCTCCATCCCGATCGCGGCCACGACGGAGTCGCTGAACGCGGCGGTGGCCGCCGGCATCACCCTGTACGAGGTCGCGAAGCAGCGAGCAGCCGCACCCGGCGCGTGATCGGCAGAAGGTCAGGTGATCGGTACCCCGGGGTGCCGATCACCTGACCTTCTGCCGATCACTCGACGTAGTCGGCGGCGGTCGCGCCCGGGGGCAGGCCCAGGACCGCGTCCTCGTCCGGGCGGTGCCGGAGCACGTTCTCGACGTAGGACTCGGCGGCCTCCGGCATCGGGATGTCGCGCTGCGCCTGCTGGGAGATGAACCAGCGGTGGTCCAGGATCTCGTGGAACAGCTGCGCCGGCTCCAGCTTGCGGCGCAGCTCGCGCGGCACCGCGTCGATCGTCGGCCGGAAGACCTGACGGACCCAGGCGTGGGCCACGATCTGCTCCTGGTCGTTCTGCCGGTCCGTCGCGGCCCGGTAGCTGTCCAGGTCGTTGAGCATGCGGCGGGCCTGGTTCTCCTGGACGTCGAGCCCGGTGAGGCGCAGGAGCCGGCGGGAGTGGTGCCCGGCGTCGACCACCTTGGGCTGGATGCGCACCTTGGTGCCGTCGATGTCCGTGGTGATCTCCAGCTCGCCCACGTCGAAGCCGAGGTCGTTGAGCCGCTCGATGCGGGCGGCGACCCGCCACCGCTCGTTGGAGTCGAAGGCCTCGGAGCCCGTCAGGGCGTCCCACAGCTCGTTGTAGCGCTCCACGAGGGCGTCGCCGATGGCCACCTCGTCGACGTTCTCGTCCAGCAGCTCGCCCGCGGCCAGGTCCATCAGCTCGCCGATGATGTTGGTGCGCGCCAGGTCGACGTCGTAGTTGCGCTGGCCGTCCGTGAGCTGACGGTGCATGTCGCCGGTCTCGGCGTCGACCAGGTAGGCCGCGAACGTCTCGGCGTCGCGCCGGAACAGCGTGTTCGACAGCGACACGTCACCCCAGTAGAAGCCCACCAGGTGCAGGCGCACGAGGAGCACCGCGAGGGCGTCGATGAGGCGGGTCGCGGTGTCGGGGCGCAGGTCCTGGCTGAACAGGGCGCGGTAGGGCAGGGAGAAGGACAGGTGCTCGGTGACGAGCACCGCCTCCAGCCGCTCGCCGTCGGGCGCCCGGCGGCCGGTGATGACGCCCACGGGGACCACCGACGGAACCTCGATGCGGTGGAGCTGCCGGAGCAGCTCGTACTCGCGGTAGGCGACGGTCTCGCCGATCTCCTTGATGGCGATGACCCGCCCGCCGTGGTTGACGAAGCGGACCACGTGCCGGGAGATGCCCTGGGGCAGCGCGGCCAGGACGTCCTCGGGCCAGTCGACCAGCGGCACGTCCCACGGGAGGTCCAGCAGCGCGGGGTCGGGTGCGACCGCGGTGATCTGGAGGTTCTGCTGGGGCATGGGCACCATTCTGAACGACGGGACCGCCGGGGTGGCTTTCCGGCGTGGGACAGAACTGTGGCGAGACAGGACGTCGGCTCTGGCCGGCGTCCTGTCTCGCCACAGTTCTATGTCGCCATGGTTCTACCTCGGCGGCGGGGTGGGTCAGCCGAGGCGTTCGCCCGAGGTCGCGGAGAACACGTGGGAGTGGCCGGCCTGGATGGCCACGGAGATGACGTCGCCCTTGTCCGGCACGCCACGCGGGTCGATACGGACGATGACCTGGTTGGTGTCACCGGCGGACAGGTCCACGTCGGCGGCGTCGCCCTTGAGCGAGCCGTACACGAACGCGTCCGAGCCGAGCTCCTCCACGAGGTTGACCTCGACCTCGAACGACCCGGCGGTCCCGGCCGGGACCACGTCCAGCGACTCGGGACGGAAGCCCAGGGTCACCTTGCCGCCGTCGGAGTCCGGGATCGCGCCGGCGATGGACCGCTCCAGCGGCACGCTCGCGGAGCCGACCTTGACGCCGCCGTCCTTGACGTCGAACGTGCCGATGTTCATCGCCGGGGAGCCGATGAACCCGGCCACGAACACGTTGGCCGGGCGGTCGTACATCTCCCGCGGGGTGCCGACCTGCTGCAGGATGCCGCCGTTGAGGACCGCGATCCGGTCACCCATCGTCAGGGCCTCGGTCTGGTCGTGGGTCACGTAGACCGTGGTCACGCCCAGGCGGCGCTGCAGCGAGGCGATCTGGGTACGGGTCTGCACGCGCAGCTTGGCGTCCAGGTTGGACAGCGGCTCGTCCATGAGGAACACCTGCGGCTGACGCACGATCGCGCGGCCCATGGCCACACGCTGACGCTGACCACCCGAGAGGGCCTTGGGCTTGCGGTCCAGGTACTCGGTCAGGTCCAGGATCTTGGCGGCCTCCTCGACCCGCTGGCGGATCTCGGCCTTCGGGGTGCCGGCGATCTTCAGGGCGAAGCCCATGTTGTCCGCCACGGACATGTGCGGGTAGAGCGCGTAGTTCTGGAACACCATCGCGATGTCGCGGTCCTTGGGCTGCACGTCGGTGACGTCCCGGTCACCGATGAAGATGTGCCCGCCGTTGACGTCCTCCAGACCCGCCAGCATGCGCAGCGAGGTGGACTTGCCGCAGCCGGACGGGCCGACGAGGACGAGGAACTCGCCGTCCTCGATCTCCAGGTTCAGCTGGTCGACGGCCGGGCGCTCCGTGCCCGGGTAGACGCGCGTCGCGTGGTCGAAAGTGACCGTAGCCATGAGAAAACATCCCTCCACCGGCAGGTACGTGCCGGACGATCCGTTGTGGTCGGGTGCCGTTGCTTCCACTGACGTGTCGGCGGTGACACTGTTGCAGCGCGATCGTACCCCGGTTGGTCAAGGTCGCGGTACAGACCAGGTCACAGGCAGGTCACTCCTCGCCCAGCGTGCGGGCCAGGCCGGCCAGGACGGCGGCGAGCGCGTCGGGGTCGGGCACGCGGTGCGAGGCGAGGGTGTCGCCGGTGCCCACCTTGATCGACAGGTCGCCGGCCTCCAGGGCGGCGAACGCCGCCTCGTCGGTTGTGTCGTCGCCCGCGTACAGCACGCGCACCTTCTCGACGCCCAACTCGGCCGCGACGGTGCCGCGCAGGCGGCGCAGGGCCTCGCCCTTGCTGGTGGGCACCACGGAGACCTCGACCACGTCCTTGCCGTGCATGGCCGGCAGGCCCTGGTTGGCGGCCACCTCGTCGGCGGCCACGGTGATGGCCGCGGCGTCGTCCACGCTCGCCAGCCGCGTGTGCACGACGGCGGCGGCGGGCTTGACCTGCACCCACGCCCCCTCCCGGCCCGACACGGCGGACTCGAAGCCGGCCACGAGCGCGTCGAGCTGGGCGGACTGCGAGGTCGTGAGGTGGAACGGCACCTGCTCGACGCCGGAGCTGGTGGCCCGGCCGGCCTCCGCGCCGTGGCTGCCCACGAGGAACGTGCCCTCGGGGGCCACGGTGCGCTCGGCGAGGTCGGACAGGTCGCGCCCGGACACGAACGCGAGACGGACCGGCGCCTCGTGCGTGAGCGTGTGCAGCTGCTCGACGGCGGCGCGGGCCGCCTTGGTCATGGCCGACGCCTTGGGGTCGTCGACCAGGGGTGCGAGCGTGCCGTCGAAGTCGGACGCGAGCAGCCAGCCCGTGGTCGGCTTCTTGCGTCGCCCGTTGCCGTTGCTCATCCGGGCCAGACCCTTGGCAGGCACGCCCTCCGGGAGCGTGGTGAACGCGGTCAGGGCGTCCCGGAGGTTGTGGTGCCGGGGCTCCGCCGCGCGCGGGTCCACGGTGAGCGGCCGGGCCGGTACCGCGGTGAGCACGCCGAGGAACGTCTCGGACCACTTGGCGACGTCGTCGGCCAGGACCTTGCGGCGCAGGCGGCGCATGCGGCGGCGCTGCTCGCGGGGGTCCATGGTCGCGGCGGCCACGATGATGTCCTTCATGCCGTCGATGTCGTGCGGGTTGACCAGCAGCGGGCCGGGGGAGAGCTCGTCCGCGGCGCCGGTGAACTCGCTCAGCACCAGGGCGCCGCGCTCGTCGGAGCGGGCGGCGATGTACTCCTTGGCCACCAGGTTCATGCCGTCGCGCAGCGAGGTCACCAGCAGCACGTCCGCCGCGAGGTAGAGGGCCGCCATCTCCTCGGGCGGGTAGGAGTGGTGCAGGTAGTGGATCGCGGAGTGGCCCAGCTCGCCGTACTCGCCGTTGATGCGGCCCACGAGGATCTCGACGTGCTCCCGCAGCTCCTGGTAGGCGCCCACGTTCTCGCGGCTCGGGCTGGCCACCTGCACGAGCGTGTGGTGCTCCACGTCGAGCCGCCCGTCGTCGAGCAGCTCGCCGTACGCCTTGATGCGGTGCCGGATGCCCTTGGTGTAGTCGAGCCGGTCCACGCCGAGCATCAGGATGTCGGGGTTGCCGAGGTCGGCCTTGATCTCCTTGGCGCGCGCCTGGACCTCGGGTGTGCGGGCCAGGGTGTCGAACCGGCGGGAGTCGATGGAGATGGGGAACGACGACGCGCGCACGTGCCGGCCGGGGCGCCCGTCGGCGTCGGGGATCGTGATGACCGGGCCGCGCGTGGTGAACCCGGTGAGGCGGCGCGCGGAGCGCACGAAGTTCGCGGCGTCGCCGTTGCGCTGGAAGCCCACCAGGTCGGCGCCCAGCAGGCCGTCGATGATCTGCCGGCGCCACGGGAGCTGCGCGAACAGCTCGACCGGGGGGAACGGGATGTGGTCGAAGAACCCGATGCGCAGGTCCGGGCGCAGGTCGCGCAGCATGCGGGGCACGAGCTGGAGCTGGTAGTCGTGCACCCACACGACGCCGCCCTCGGCGGCCTGCTCGGCGGCGGCGTCGGCGAACCGCTGGTTGACGCGGCGGTAGGCGTCCCACCACTGGCGGTGGTAGTCGGGCGGTGCGATGACGTCGTGGTAGAGCGGCCAGAGCGTCGCGTTGGAGAAGCCCTCGTAGTAGCGCTCGATCTCGGTGGCGCTCAGGGTGACCGGCACCAGCAGCATGCCGTCGGCGGTGAACGGCTCGTGGGCCAGGTCGGGTGCGCCCGACCAGCCCACCCACGCGCCGTCGGCGTCCTGCATGACCGGTTCCAGCGCGGTGACCAGGCCGCCGGGCGACCTCTGCCAGGTGAGGTCGCCCTCGGGACCGACCGTGAAGTCGACCGGGAGCCGGTTCGCGACGACGACCAGATCGTACCCGTCTTTACCCGGCAATGTACTGCTCCTTGGATGTAGAAGAGTCACGCTGTCCAGCGTCAAGAGTACCGAGGTCTTGTACCTGCTCAGGGTAACGATGTCGGCGACTCACTCGCCGGGGCGCGCTCCCGGTGCTGGTCAGAGGGCCGGACTTGACGGGCATCGCTCGTGCGCGGCGGATAGCGTGTGCCCCATGGAGGAGGTGGACACCCCGGTCGCGCTGCCGGGTGCCGGACCCGTCGCGGGCGCTCAGCTCGGCGGGTACACGGTCGTGCGCGAGATCGGGTCGGGCGCCATGGGCGCCGTCTACCGGGCGGTCGACGGCGGCGGGAACGCCGTCGCGCTCAAGATGCTGCACCGCCACCTCGACGACCCGGCCGCCCGCGAACGCCTGCGCCGCGAGGCCGCCGCGCTCCAGGGCCTGCGCCACCCCGCCGTCGCCCGCGTGCTGGACGCCGAGCTGGAGGGGCCCGAGGCCTTCATCGTCACCGAGCTCGTCGAGGGACCCACCCTCGAGGAGGAGATCGACGAGCGCGGGCCGCTCGACCCCCGGGACCTGTTCGAGCTCGCCGACCAGCTCGCCGACGCGCTCGAGGCCGTGCACGGCACCGGCGTCGTGCACCGGGACCTCACCCCGTCCAACGTGCTCATCGCGCGCACCGGGCCCGTCCTGATCGACTTCGGGCTCGCCCAGGGGCCGAACGACCCGCGCGCCACCCGCACCGGGTTCGTCATGGGCACCCCCGGCTACCTCGCCCCCGAGCTGCTCGACGGCGCCGAGCCCGGACCCGACACCGACTGGTGGTCATGGGCCGCGGTGCTCGCGTTCTCCGGTACCGGGCGCGCGCCGTTCGGCGTCCGCCCCACCGAGCTGGTGCTGCGTCGCTCCCGGCAGGGTGACGCCGACCTCGACGGGCTCCCGCCCCGTGCGGAGCGGGCGCTCGCGGCCGCGCTGCGCGCCGTGCCCGCCGAACGGTGGGGTCCCGACGAGGTGGCCCGGGCGCTCAAGGCCGAGTCCGAGGCGTTCGTCGCTCGCACGGAGGGGGAGGACGACGAACAGACCGCCGTGCTCGGGGCCGCGGCCACGACCGCCGAGACGGCGGCCGACGCCGGCTCGACGCGCGTGCTGCCCGACGGCGTGCCGGCGCGCCGTCGCCCGGTCTCCGCGGCAGCCGGTGGGACGGGGGTCGGCGCCGCTGCGGGTGCCGCCGCACGCCGCCGCAACGCTGCCGGTGGCGTGACCGACCTCGCGGCCGCACCCGTCAGCCAGGCCCGGGGGCGTTCCGTGACCGGGCGGGCCGTCGGCGCGCCGAGCCCGGCCCCGCCGTCGGTCGCGCCGGTCGTGGTCCCGGAGAACCCCGCACGTGTGCGGGGGTACCGGGGGATCTTCCTCACCGCGGGGCTGGCGCTCGTGGCGCTCGCGGCGACCATGCCCGGCATCGCCGCCGCCGTGCTCGTGGCCCTGCTGGTCCTGACCCGCCTCGCGGGCATCGCCGTCGAGGAGTTCCGCAGCCGCCGCGAGCGGCGCGGCCCGAGCCGGGCCGACGCCCTCGTCGCGACCCTCCTGTCGCCCTGGCACCTCGTGCGCGCCGTGTTCGGCGTGCTGCCCGCCGCGGCCGTCGGCATCTGCTGCGGCGTGATCGTGGTGCTGCTGGGCCTCCTGCTGTTCGCGCCCGGCAACCTGATCATCGTCCCGGACCCCAGCATCGAGGCACGGTCGGTGGGCGGCATGAACCAGCCGATCGTGGACAGCCTCGTGCTCGGCGTCGCGATGCTGGTCACGGTGGTCGTGGCCTGGTGGGGGCCGGCCTCGTACGGGACCCGGGTCGGTGCCGGCCCGCTGCTGCGCCGCATCGCGCCGTCGCGGCGGGCCAAGGTGGTGCTCGGGCTGGTGCTGCTGGCGCTCGCGGTGCTCGCCGCGGTCCCGCTGTTCGACGGCACCGTGGACGTGCTGTGGTGGCCGCTGAGCGGCCGGCCCGACGTGGCCTGGTAGACCGCACGGATCGTAACGAAACGTTCAGGGGTCTCCCAGCGAGCGCTAGTAGTCTTGGTCCAGGCGCGTGCCGCGCCTCGCCCCCATTGGCCCGCATCTCGAAGGACCCCGATGTCGACGAATCAGACCAAGGCGCAGCGCCGCGACGCGGCCCGCGCCGAGGCCCTCGCTCTCCAGAAGAAGCAGCAGGCTCGCGAGAAGCGGAACCGGGTGATCGTCCTGAGCGTCCTCGCGCTCGCGGTGGTCGGCCTGGGCGTCGCCATCTGGCTGATCCTCGCCGAGGGTCAGAAGACGCCCATGGAGAAGGTGGAGAACATCCCCGCCGGCGTGGTGGAGCAGACGGGCATCCCCGTGGGGGCCGACGGCGTCGCGGGGACCGAGAACGAGGGCGCGAAGACGCTCGACGTGTACGTGGACTACATGTGCCCCGTCTGCGGCCAGTTCGAGTCGCTGAACGGCGCCAGCATCACCGAGATGCGGGAGGCCGGGGACGTCACGCTGATCGTGCACCCGATCTCGATCCTGGACCGCACGTCGCAGGGCACCGAGTACTCGACGCGTGCGGCGGCCTCCGCGGCCTGGGTGGCCGACCGGGCCCCCGAGCAGTTCAACGCGTACCACGAGGCACTGTTCGCCAACCAGCCCGAGGAGCAGACGCCCGGCCTGACGGACGAGCAGCTCGCCCAGATCGCGCAGGACGCGGGCGTGCCCGCCGACGTCGCAGCGGGCATCTCCGACGGCGACGCCATGAACACCTACGGCGAGTGGGTCGAGGCGGCCACGGCCGTTGCCGGTGACGACCCCGACGTCGTGAACCCGGAGACCGGCGGCCTCGGCACGCCGAGCGTCCTCATCGACGGCGAGCGGTTCACCACCTGGCAGACCGTCGGCGCTCTCACCGAGGCGATCACGGGCGAGGCCGCGCCGTCCTCCTCGCCTTCGGCGGAGCCCTCCACCGAGCCGTCCGAGTGACGACGACGCGGTGACCGCGGAGCCCCGGACATCGCGTCCGGGGCTCCGCTCTTCCCTCTGGGGCCGGAACCGTTAGGCTGTTCCCCGCCCGCCGCCTTAGCTCAGCTGGTAGAGCTCCCGCCTTGTAAGCGGAAGGTCGTCGGTTCGAACCCGACAGGCGGCTCCACGTTCCTGCGAGGTCGGCAGTTTGCTTCGAGGTCGGCACAGGCCTGTACCGACCTCGAAGCAAACTGCCGACCTCGCTCGGGCTACCGCACCTTGAAGCGCGTCAGTGGCCCGAGCCGTATGCCGACGACGCCGAACCTGGGCCGTAGCGCCGCAGCAGCACCGTGGTGACCAGGGCGCCCACGGCCAGTACCCCGGCGCACACCATCATCACGACGTCGTAGCTGTGGCCGAACGCCTCGAACGCCGCCGCGAGGACCTCCGGGCCGGTGCCCTCCGCGGTCAGGGCGTCGGTCAGCGACCGGGCGGCGTCCACCGGCGCGTCCTCGGGCAGGCGGACCGTCATCGTGTAGACCGTGGTCAGCAGCGAGCCGAGCAGTGCCACGGCTGCGAGGCTGCCGAACTCGTAGGAGACCTCCTCCACGGAGGACGCCATGCCTGCCCGCCGTGCGGGGGCGTTGCCGATGATCGCCGTCGAGGCCACCGACATGGCCGCGCCGAGCCCCAGGCCGGTGACCAGCAGACCGCCGAGCAGCCAGCCCAGCCCGTGGTCGACGCTCACCAGTGTCCAGGCGACGCCGACAGCACCCAGCCCGAGCCCGCCGCCGATCAGGAACCGCAGGCCCACGACGTGCAGGAACATCCCGCCCAGGAGCGACGAGGGCAGCGACCCCGCGGCGATCGCGGCCACCAGCAGCCCCGACTCCAGGGGCGAGAAGCCGGTCACGAGCTGGAACCGCTGCGTGGTGGCGAGCTGCAGGCCGCCCATGGCGAACATGGCGACGGCCGCCGCCAGCACGCCGGACGCGAACGCGGCGTTGCGGAAGATCGACAGGTCCAGCAGGGGGAACGGCAGACGCCGCTGACGCCGCACGAACACCCACCACGCGACCACCGTGGTCAGCGCGGCGCCCAGGAGCAGGGTCCCGTCGCGCTCCACCTTCGCGACCTCCTTGATCAGCACGACCAGCCCCACCAGGGTGACCAGGGCCTGGATGGAGGAGACGAAGTCCCACCGGACGTCGGGGTGCGGGTCGTCCTGCGGTGCGACCGCCAGGCCGACCACGGCGGCCACGACCACCACGGGCACGTTGATCAGGAAGATCGAGCCCCAGGCGAAGTGCTCCAGCAGCGCACCGCCCACGATCGGGCCGAGCGCACCGCCCACCACGGACAGGCTGCCCCACACGCTGATGGCGATGTTGCGCTCGCGCTCGTCGGTGAACGACACACGGATCAGCGCCAGGGTGGCCGGCATCATCGCCGCCGCCCCCACGGCCAGCAGGCCGCGCGCCGCGATCAGTACCTCGGGCGTGGGCGCGGTGGCCGCCATGAACGAGGCCAGCCCGAAGACGATGAGCCCCGCCAGGAACATGCGACGGTGGCCCAGCCGGTCGCCGAGCGTGCCCGCCCCGAGCAGCAGGCCCGTCATGACCAGGGGATAGGCGTTGATGATCCACAGGCTCTCGGACCAGCTCGCGTCGAGCTCCCGGGTCAGCGTGGGCAGCGCCGTGTAGAGGATCGAGTTGTCCAGGGTGATCAGCAGCAGGCCGGTGCCCACGGTCACCAGGAGCGTCCAGCGGCGTCCGAGGCCGAGGCCTGGCGTCTTCTCGGCGAGCGGGGTGCTCGTGGTCATGATCGTCTCAACCATCCAGGGATCCCGGGCGCGACACGGCCGCCTGCCCGCACGACGACGGAGGCTCCCCGGCGCACCGGGAAGCCTCCGAGATTCACCCGCGAAAGTCTACGTTGACGTGGGACGTCATGCGCGCGGCCACGCCTGCGGCGTGGGCCATTTCGCGGAGCGGCCGTCACCGCTGGAGGTGCCTGTCAGACGGCGCTTCACCCAGGGGCCGACGTGCTGCCGCATCCAGGCGGCGTTGGCGCGTGCGGTCTCGCGGAACGCGGCCGGCGGGGCGGCGTCGAGCGGGGTGTCGTAGGCGTCGTCGTCCGGCTCCAGGCCGAGCGCGGCGAGCGCGGCGTTCGCGACCCGCTGGTGGCCCTCGGGGGTGAGATGGATGCGGTCGCCCGACCAGAGGCGCAGGTCGGCGAGCGACCGCATGCCCCACAGGTCCAGGACCCGGGCACCGTGCCGCCGGGCGATGGTCCAGATGTTCGCGTTGAAGACGCCCACGCGGCCGTTGGTCCAGCTCAGCGTGCCACCCGCCTTGAAACCGGTGCCCAGCAGCACGTCGGCGCCGGTCGCCCGGAGCGCGACGACGGCGTCCTCCAGGGCTGCCGAGATGGCGTCGACGTCGGCCGAGGGACGCAGGATGTCGTTGCCGCCCGCGACCAGCGAGACCAGGTCGGGCCGGGCGCTCACGGCGACGTCGAGCTGCTCGGCGACGATCGGGCGCAGCTTGCGCCCGCGGATGGCGAGGTTCGCGTACTCCAGCGGTGCGTCACCGGCGGCGATGCGGCGCGCGGACAACGACGCGGCAAGGTTGTCGGCCCAGCCGCGCTGGACGTCGGGCGCATCGGGGTACGGGTCCCACAGGCCCTCCGTGAAGGAGTCGCCCATGGCGACGTACCGCGCCCAGCGGACGGGATCGGTGGCGGGGAGATCGGTGGCCGGGCCCTCCGGGTCCGGAGTCGTCGTGGCACTCACGGCGTTCATTGTCCCGCCAGGTACCTGATACCCGCCGGACGAAGAGTGTGACGGGCGGCACAGGCTGTCCGTGTCGGTGGCTCCCGGTAACCTCCTGCGCGTGGAGACCACCGTGAACCCGACACCCCCTGCCGACGCCGCCGCCGTGCCCGGCCCACCGCCGTTGTCGCAGGTCATCGCGCCGGACTGGGCAGAGGCGCTCGCCGATGTCGAGCCCCGCATCCATGCGATGGGCGACTTCCTGCGCGCCGAGGTCGCGGCCGGGCGCACGTACGTCCCGGCGGGGGAGAACGTGCTGGCCGCGTTCAAGCGACCGCTCGCGGACGTGCGGGTGCTCATCGTGGGGCAGGACCCGTACCCGACGCCGGGCCACGCCATGGGGCTGTCCTTCTCGGTCCAGCCGGACGTGCGGCCGGTGCCGCGCTCGCTGGGCAACATCTACAAGGAGCTCCAGGACGACCTGGGCCTGCCGCTGCCGTCGAACGGCGACCTGCGCCCCTGGGCGGACCAGGGCGTCATGCTGCTGAACAGGACGCTCACCTGCCGGCCCGGCTCGTCCGACTCCCACGCGGGCAAGGGGTGGGAGGCGGTCACGGAGGCGGCGATCCGGGCCCTGGTGGCGCGCGGTGGGCCGCTCGTGGCCGTCCTGTGGGGCGCCAAGGCACGCAACCTGAAGCCCTGGCTCGGCGACGTGCCGGTGGTCGAGAGCGCGCACCCGTCCCCGCTGTCCGCGCGCAGCGGCTTCTTCGGATCGCGGCCCTTCTCCCGGGTCAACGCGCTGCTCGAGCAGCAGGGTGCGCAGCCGATCGACTGGCGGCTCCCGTGAAGAAAGCCGTGCTGCACGTCGCCGACGTGCCGGTCGCCGAGCAGGCGCCGACCGGGTCCGTCGAGGCGCCTCGCACCGAGCTCTCCGACCGGGACCGCGAGATCCTGGCGTTCGAGCGCCGGTGGTGGAAGTACGCGGGCGCCAAGGAGGAGGCGGCCCGTGAGCTGTTCGACATGACGGCCACCCGGTATTACCAGGTGTTGAACGCGTTGATCGACTCGCCGGCGGCCCTCGAGCACGACCCGATGCTGGTCACACGCCTGCGCAGACTCCGGGCCACCCGGCAGCGGGGACGTTCCGGGCGTCGTTTGGCCGACGAGAACCACTGAGCGGGCACCGATCCGTCACAACGACCCGCTACTCTCTCTGCCGTGACGAAGAGTGGCTACCCCTACCCGCCCGACGAGTTCGACGTCGCTGTCCCCGGGGGCGCACCAGTGGGTGTGCACCGTGCGCCGCGCAGCGGATGGAGCTCGGCCTGGCCGTTCCTGCTGGTCGCCGTCGTGTGCGCCGCCGTGGCGTGGGGCGGCATCACGCTGCTGTCGGGGGGTGACGACCCGGCAGAGGCGTCGGGTGACCCGTCGTCCTCGGCGTCGGCCCCGGCGGCGTCGCCGAGTGCCTCCCCGAGCGCTTCACCCTCTGCCTCGCCGTCGGCCCCGGCCGCGCAGTACCCGGGTAACCCGGCCAACGCGAACAAGTCCGCCGAGACCATCATCGGTGTCTACAACGACGGCGCCGGCGACGGCATGGCCGCGGTCGCGCAGACCAATCTCCAGGCGGCGGGCTTCGAGGGAGAGATCCACCCCGTCACGGCCGGTGACGACCCCGCTGGTCCTCAGCCGGGTGCGGTCACGGCCAACACCGTGTTCTACGGCGGTGACCGGGCCGACACGGCTACGGCGGTGGCGCAGGCGCTCGGCATCGAGGCCGCCAACGTGAAGCCGTCCGACGATGTCGCGGCCCACCCGACCGAGGGCATCTGGGTCGTCCTCGTCGCCCCGCCCGCGGGGTGACGGTTCGCTCGTCGTCATCCCGAGGCAACGCCACGACAAGCGCCGACGCAGGGTGGTTGATCTCGCCAACCTGTACCACCATCTTGATATTCGCTGACAGGAGTCGTCACTCGGCCCCCTGACCTGCGCGTTCGCCAACCGCTTAATGCGTCATACCGGACATAGAGGGTTCCCTGGTGTGAGCCGGACCACTAGGCTCGAACCACCACGGGTCGACCGAGTGTCCCGTGCAGAGGTACAAGGAGAACTACGCATGGCCCAGGGCACCGTCAAGTGGTTCAACGCCGAGAAGGGGTACGGGTTCATCACCCCGGACGCCGGCGGCCAGGACCTTTTTGTTCACTACAGCGCGATCCAGACCGACGGTTACCGGTCCCTCGATGAGGGTCAGAACGTCGAGTACGAGGTGGGGCAGGGGCAGAAGGGTCCGCAGGCAGAGCAGGTCCGTCCACTCTGATATCGATGGGACGACGGGCGGGAAGGGCCCGCCCGTCGCCCGCCGCCCCCCAAGGACTCCGGGACCCAGACCCCGGCGTCCGAACCCCCCCCAGCGGTCGACGACGACCGCCCTCGCACCTCGCCGGACGACGATGCCTGGCGCCACGAGCAGCCGCCCCGTACCGCGGCTGCTCGTTCCGTCCCGCTCGCGCCACGTGCCGGTGGCCGACGTTCCCACGCCCACGACCCCCGTCGCTCGTGGTTCGATGGAGCGGTGACCTTGCTCGACGCCGTCGTGGTGGGCTCCGGGCCGAACGGCCTGGCGGCCGCGGTGACGCTCGCCCGCGCGGGACTTGGTGTGCGGGTCCTCGAGGCGCAACCGACCGTCGGCGGCGGTGCGCGCACCCTCCCCGTCGCCGGGCTCGACGACGACCTGGTCTTCGACCTCTGCTCCGCCGTGCACCCCATGGCCTGGGCATCCCCGTTCCTGCGGGCCTTCGACCTCCCGGCGCGCGGCGTCGACCTCGTTGCCCCCGACATCGCCTACGCCCAGCCCCTCGACGGCGATCGCGCCGGCCTGGCCTACCGGGACCTGGACCGGACGGCCGAGCGCCTCGGGCCCGACGGCGACGCATGGCGCGGCCTCCTGGGACCGCTCGCCGCGAGCTGGCGGCAGGTCACGGCCCTCGCCCTGGGAGACAAGCGGACCCCGCGCGGCATGCTGGAAGGGGTGCCCGGACGAGCGGCGCTCGCCACGATGCTCCGGCCCGGCCTGCGCTTCGGTACCGCCCTCCTGGAGCAGGGTGGCCCGCGCTGGGACCGGCGGTTCCTCACCGACGAGGCGAAAGCCCTGCTCACCGGGGTTGCCGCGCACAACATCACGCCGCTCCCGTCGCTCGCGGGCGCCGGCACAGCGCTGCTGCTCGCTGCCCTCGCGCACGCCGACGGCGGGTGGGCGATCCCCGTGGGCGGCTCACAGGCCATCACGGATGCCCTGGTGCACGACCTGGAGGCGCACGGCGGGTCCGTCGAGACCGGCCGCAGGGTCGAGGCGTGGTCGGACCTTCCGCCGGCCCGCGCCGTGCTGTTCGACACGACGCCCGCGACGGCGCTCGCCGTCGCGGGGGACCGGATCGGGCCGGCACGTCGCGCGGCCCTGCGGCGCTTCCGGTACGGGAACGCGGCGGCCAAGGTCGACTTCGTGCTCTCGGGGCCGGTGCCGTGGCGGGTGCCCGACGTCGGCCGCGCGTCGACCGTGCACGTGGGCGGTACGCGGGCCGAGATGGTGATCGCCGAGGACACCGTGGCGCACGGGCTGCACGCCGATCAGCCGGTCCTCCTGGTCAGCGACCCGAGCGTGGCCGACCCGGGCCGGCTGCGCGGCGGCCTGCGCCCGCTGTGGACCTACGCGCACGTCCCGGCGGGTTCGCCGCAGGACGTCACCGAGGAGGTCACCCGGCAGATCGAACGGTTCGCGCCGGGGTTCCGCGACGTCGTCGTCGCCTCGCGGTGCGTGCCCGCGGCCGAGATGGATCAGCACAACCAGAACTACCCCGGCGGGGACATCTCGGCGGGGGCGGCCACCATGTGGCAGATGGTCGCGCGACCCACCGCCGCGCCCGACCCGTACCTGCTGGCCGAAGGGGTGTACCTGTGCTCGGCGTCGACCCCGCCCGGCCCGGGCGTGCACGGCATGGGCGGGTGGCATGCGGCCCGCCGCGCACTGCGCCGCGAGTTCGACGTGCGCACCGAGCCGTCGTTGTGGCCGTGAGCGAACGGCCGGACCGCGCCTTGCACTCTCCTGGTCCGAGTGCCAATAATGTCTTAGCACTCTCCGTTGGAGAGTGACAAGCACGACCAGCGGGTCGAATGGTGAGGCCTCCTGCCGTGGCGAGACGTGATCGCCGGGGTGGGTTGCCGTCCGTCGCGGGCACCGGCCGGCCTGGACAAGCCACCAGCGGAGGATTCATCCCCATGGCCAAGATCATCGCTTTCGACGAGGAAGCTCGTCGGAGCATGGAGCGCGGGCTCAACCAGCTCGCCGACACCGTGAAGGTCACGCTCGGCCCCAAGGGCCGCAACGTCGTTCTGGACAAGAAGTGGGGCGCCCCCACGATCACCAACGACGGTGTCTCCATCGCCAAGGAGATCGAGCTCGACGACCCGTACGAGAAGATCGGTGCGGAGCTCGTCAAGGAGGTCGCCAAGAAGACGGACGACGTCGCGGGTGACGGCACCACCACCGCCACCGTGCTCGCCCAGGCGCTCGTCAAGGAGGGCCTGCGTGTCGTTGCCGCCGGCGCCAACCCGATCGCCGTCAAGCGCGGCATCGAGAAGGCCGTCGAGTCGGTCACCGAGCAGCTGCTGAACGCCGCCAAGGAGATCGAGACCAAGGAAGAGATCGCTGCCACGGCCGCCATCTCGGCCGGCGACCCGGCGATCGGCGAGCTCATCGCCGAGGCCCTCGACAAGGTCGGCAAGGAAGGCGTCATCACCGTCGAGGAGTCGAACACCTTCGGCCTCGAGCTCGAGCTCACCGAGGGCATGCGCTTCGACAAGGGCTTCCTCGCCCGTTACTTCGAGACGGACCCCGAGCGCCAGGAGGCCGTGCTCGAGGACCCGTACGTCCTGATCGTCGAGTCGAAGATCTCGAACGTCAAGGACATGCTGCCGCTGCTCGATCAGGTCATGAAGTCGGGCAAGTCGCTCCTCATCATCGCCGAGGACGTCGAGGGCGAGGCCCTGGCGACCCTGGTGCTGAACAAGATCCGTGGCACCTTCAAGTCCGTCGCCGTCAAGGCCCCGGGCTTCGGCGACCGCCGCAAGGCCATGCTGCAGGACATCGCGATCCTCACCGGCGGCCAGGTCATCACCGAGACGGTGGGCCTCAAGCTGGAGAACGCGACGCTCGAGGAGCTCGGCCAGGCGCGCAAGGTCGTCGTCACCAAGGACGAGACCACGATCGTCGAGGGTGCCGGCGACGCCGACCTCATCGCCGGTCGCGTGAACCAGATCCGCAGCGAGATCGACAAGTCCGACTCGGACTACGACCGCGAGAAGCTGCAGGAGCGCCTCGCCAAGCTGGCCGGCGGCGTGGCCGTCATCAAGGCCGGTGCGGCCACCGAGGTGGAGCTCAAGGAGCGCAAGCACCGCATCGAGGACGCCGTGCGCAACGCGAAGGCTGCCGTCGAGGAGGGCATCGTCGCCGGTGGTGGCGTGGCCCTCATCCAGGCCGGTGCCGTCGCGTTCCCGAAGCTGGAGCTCGAGGGTGACGAGGCGATCGGTGCCTCGATCGTGCGTGCCGCGATCGACGCCCCGCTCAAGCAGATCGCCATCAACGCCGGCCTCGAGGGCGGCGTCGTGGCGGAGAAGGTGCGCAACCTTCCCTCGGGCCAGGGCCTGAACGCCGCGACCGGCGTGTACGAGGACCTGCTCGCCGCGGGCGTCAACGACCCGGTCAAGGTGACCCGCTCGGCGCTGCAGAACGCCGCGTCGATCGCCGCGCTGTTCCTCACCACCGAGGCCGTCGTCGCCGACAAGCCGGAGCCCGCCGCGGCCCCGGCCGGCGACCCGACCGGTGGCATGGGCGGCATGGACTTCTGATCCGTCAGAAGCACGCGTGAGGAGCCCCGTCGGCCAGCTCGGCCGGCGGGGCTCCTTGCTGGGCCCGACCGGTCGGGCCCCGGCCGCGTCAGGAGAACATGCGTGTCGCCGCGGCCTCCGCCTCCGCGTAGGTGCGGGCTGCCGCGGCCAGCGCGGTCTGGATCGCGTCCAGAGCCCCTTCCACCTGCGCCTGCGCACCGCGCCACTGCGTGACGGTGCCCCCGAACGCCGCAGCGGCCGGACCCTGCCACGTCGCCTGCAGGGCGTCGAGGTTGCGCACGAGCGCACCCACCTCCGTGCGTACCGCCGCCACCGAGCCCGCCACCGCGGCGCTCGCCTGCTCCACCTGGTCGCTGTCGACCTCGAACCGCATGTCCCCACCTCCCGCGCGCCGGCCCCTCCGGCGTCGTCCACCCGACCGTAGGCGCGGGCAGACGGCGGCGGGGCGTCCACGGCCGGGGCCTGTGCACAGGCTGGGGAAAGCCGCCGCTGTGGTGGTGCTCGGACCGTGCGGGCGCCGTCCTGACGGGCCGGACCCGATCCGCTCAGGCCGATTCGAGCTTGGCCTGCTCCTTGCGCAGCCGGTGCAGCTCCATGTCGAGGTTCTGCCGCGCGGGCTCCTCCCACGCGGTGCCCATCGGGCTCAGGAACAACGACTTGCGGGCGAGCAGCCGCTCGATCACCCGGATCCGGGCCCGGAGGTAGTCCTCGGGCGGGATGTGCGCGTACTCGGCCCGCACCGCGGACTTGTACTCCTTGTAGCGCTGGGGCTCGGCGGCCAGCATCGCCAGGTCGGCGTCGTTCAGCACGGCGGCGTCGAAGTCCGACGGGTCCGGTGCGTGCCGCACGATGGCGTTGACGAGCTCGGCGACCCGGTCGGCCGCGCGGTCCGGCACGCCCAGGGCGGTCAGCTCGTCGTGGGCCAGCACCGCGGAGGCCGTGGACTGCTCACCCCCCTGCGAGACGTCCGCGAACTTGCGGTCGGCGCTGAACACCGCCCCGTGGTACCAGGCGGCGAGCCGCACCAGGTCGGGCTCGTGGGTCTCCTCGGCCAGCTCGTCCACCCGGTGCAGCACCGCGGCCAGGTGGCGCAGGTTGTGGAAGTGCCGGTGCTCGTCGGACCACCTGTCGAGAAGTGCCTGGCCGACCTCTTCGATCGACTCGGTGCCCGCCGTGGCTCCCGCGCCCGCCGCACTGCGGACGAAAGACCTGAGGAACCACTGCGGCGCGTCAGACGTCAGCACGCCCATGTGAATTCTGCCTAACGGTTGAGGTCGGTCACTCCTGTACCAGCCTATTACCCCTCCGGTCAGGCACGGCTACCACCGTCTTGGATGGTGGTCAGCGGGGGAGCGTGACACGGACCGTCAGACCGCCGCCCGCGGTGTCGGACACCTCCACGTGACCGTCGTGCGTGCCCACGATCGCCGCGACGATCGCCATGCCGAGACCCGACCCGCCGGACTCCCGCGTGCGCGAGGAGTCCGCGCGGTAGAACCGCTCGAAGATCCTCCGGCCCTGCTCCTCGGTGAGGCCGGGGCCGTGGTCGCGCACCTCCAGCACGGCCACGCCGTCGTCCGCCGACGTGCCGAGCGCGATCTCGGCGGGCGTGCCGGCGGGCGTGTGCCGCGAGACGTTGCCGATCAGGTTGGTGACCACCTGCCGCAGCCGGTCGCGATCGCCCTCCACGACGAGCTTCTCCGGGACCTCTCCCGCGGGGTCGAGCGGGACCACCGTCACCTCGCGCGTCGGGTCCAGGGCGTGCAGGTCCTGCGCGGAGTCGCGGGCGAGGGCGACCAGGTCGACGTCCTCCCGGGCGACGGGGCGGCCCTCGTCGAGTCGCGCGAGCACCAGCAGGTCGTTGACGAGCGCGCCCATGCGGCGGGCGGCGTCCTCGATGCGCGACATGGTGTCGTCCACCTTGTCGGTGCTGTCCAGAGCGCCCATGCGGTACAGCTCCCCGTACCCGCGGATCGTCGCGACCGGCGTGCGCAGCTCGTGAGAGGCGTCCGAGACGAACTGCCGCATCCGTACCTCGGAGGCCTCCTGCGCGGCGAAGGCGCGCTCGATCTGCGTCAGCATCGCGTTGAGCGACGCCGCCAGCGAGCCCATCTCGGTCCCCGGGGGCGCCTCGGGGACGCGCAGCGTGAGGTCGCCCGCCGCGATCTGCGCGGCCGTGTGCTCCACGGACCGCAGCGACCGCAGGGTGCGCTCGACGAGCATCCAGGCCGTCAGCCCGCCGAGCAGCACGATGCCCAGGCCGGACATGATCAGGGTGCGGGTCAGGATCGAGACCGTGCTGTCCATGCCGACCAGGGGCAGGGCCACGTAGACCACCAGGCGTTCGCCGGTCTGGTACTGCGCGGCCACCGTGACCACCCGCCAGCTCTCGGTGCCGGCCCCGTTGCTCGCGCCGGAGGTGGTGAACGGCTTGCCCTTGCTCGCGACGGCCTCCTCGTACGTCACCTCCGGCAGCTCGGGCGTGCCGAACCGGACCATGGCCGAGTAGCCGAGGGCCTTGGGCTCGCTCTGCTCGCCGACGATCCGGACGTAGTAGTCGCTCGGCAGGCTCTGCTGGGAGCCCGGCTGGAGCGAGTCGAGGGTCGAGGGCAGGTTGTCGGCGGCGACCTCCAGCTCGTCGTCCACCTGGCCGACGAGGAAGTTCGACACCACGGTGGTCGTCGCGATCCCCGCGATGCCCAGCCCCGCCGCCAGCAGCAGCGAGATGATCGCCACCAGCCGGGCGCGCAGGGGTATTCCGGCGAGACGGTCCCTAAGCACGGGCGGGTTGCGGTGCGCGGAGCAGGTACCCCACGCCGCGCTTGGTGTGGATCAGGGGCGGCAGGGTCTCGCCGTCGACCTCGAGGGTGTCGATCTTGCGCCGCAGGTAGGAGATGTAGGACTCGACGATGTTGGCGTCGCCGCCCCAGTCGTACTGCCAGACGTGGTCCAGGATCTGCGCCTTGGACAGCACGCGGCCGGAGTTGAGCATGAGGTACCGCAGCAGCTTGAACTCGGTGGGCGAGAGGTCCACCTCGACGCCGGCACGCCGCACCTCGTGCGAGTCCTCGTCCATCTCCAGGTCGCCGACGTGCAGCACCGCCTCCTCCTCGGGCGTGGGCACGCCGGTGCGGCGCAGCACCGCGCGGATCCGGGCCACGACCTCCTCGAGGCTGAACGGCTTGGTCACGTAGTCGTCGCCGCCGACGGTCAGGCCCTGCACCTTGTCCTGGGTGTCGTCCTTGGCGGTGAGGAAGACGACGGGGGTGTGCCGCCCGGTGGCGCGCATGCGCCGGGTGACCGTGAAGCCGTCCATGTCCGGGAGCATGACGTCGAGCACCACGAGGTCCGGCTCGACGTCGCGGACGAGCTGGAGTGCGCCGTTGCCGTCCGCGGCCGCATGCACCTCGAAACCCGCGAACCGCAGGGAGGTGGACAGGAGCTCACGAATGTTCGGTTCGTCATCCACGACGACGAGACGCGCCTCTGGAGTAGCCATGTCTCCAGTGTGCGACCGGTTCCTGGACGATGCCTGAGTTTCGCCCGGGAAATCGCCCGGGGTGCCGTGGGGTGGTCCGTCCGGCCCGCGACCTGGTGCGGGGCTACGCTGTGTCGCATGTCAGCACCGTTCTCGCAGGACCCGGGGCCTGCGCCCCGACGCACATACCTCATCGTCGACGGCGAGAACATCGACGCCACGCTCGGCATGAACGTGCTGAACCGCCGCCCGGCGCCCGAGGAGAGGCCTCGCTGGGACCGGATCTCCGGGTTCGCGGCGAAGGTGTGGTCGCAGGACGTCGTGCCGCTGTTCTTCCTCAACGCCACGTCGGGCCAGATGCCCATGCCGTTCGTGCAGGCGCTGCTCGCCATGGGCTACAAGCCCATCCCGCTGGCCGCCCAGGGTTCGGAGAAGGTGGTCGACGTCGGTATCCAGCGGACGCTCGACGCGCTCCTGGACCGGCCGGGTGACGTGCTGCTCGCGAGCCACGACGGCGACTTCCTGCCGCAGATCGAGGCGCTGCTGGCCGACGACGGCCGGCGCGTGGGTCTGCTCGGGTTCCGGGAGTTCGTGAACGCACGGTTCACGGAGCTGGAGCAGCGCGGCCTGGTCATGTACGACCTGGAGGGTGACGCCGACGCCTTCACGACGATGCT
The DNA here is from genome assembly GCF_049532985.1 of Promicromonospora sp. MS192. Lineage (GTDB taxonomy): Bacteria > Actinomycetota > Actinomycetes > Actinomycetales > Cellulomonadaceae > Promicromonospora. The sequence goes on from NZ_CP186693.1 coordinate 5,410,253, forward strand.
GCCCCGCGTTCGCATCATCCCGATCGAGGAGTTCGACCCGCTGCGCTACCTGTAGCGGGACCCGCGCCGGCGGGTGGCCCGGCCGGCCCACGCCGGCCGGGCCGGCCGTCAGTGCTCGACCACCCGGACCGTGCCCTCGTGCGCGACGCGGTCGCCCTGCGGCTGCACCGGGCGCGCGTTGTCCGCGTAGGCGGCCTCGAGCGCCTCGATCTGGTCGGCGGAGAGCTCGACCGGCGTGTGGTAGACCACCCACTCGACCCCCTCGGTGCAGGGCGGGGTCGTGAGGCTGCCGGCGTACTCCTCGAAGGTCGGGTCCTCGGGCAGCATCGCGGCGACGTCGATCGGCAGGTCCGTGGCACCCGGCGCGGCCGCGCCGTCGATGAAGGGCTGCCACGCCGCGTTCTCGTCGCCCTCCTCGGCGAGCACACCCAGGACCAGGGCCTGACCGTCCTGCGCGGTGTGGACGAAGTGGAACTCGGCGTCCGCCGGCTCGCCCTCGACGGTGTGCTCCGACGGCACGTGGAAGTGCACCTGGGCGAGATCGAACGTCTCGTCCTTCCACTCGACCCGCGACGCGTCGCCGTCGGGCACGAGCTGGACGGTGTGGCCGGTGTCGACGGACTCGCCCACCGTGGGCGACGACTCGATCCGCGGGTGCTGCGCCAGCTTCTGGCCGGCGTGCTCGGGCAGGTCGATGGGCGACTGCGCGTCGCCCTGCTCGCACTCGGCGAACTCGTCGGCGAGGTGCCCCCACTCGTCCGGCCCCTCGTCGCCCTCGTACGACCAGTGCACCTCGCCGGCCGCCGCGGGCGGCGGCGCCGTGGACGCGGCGTCGTCCGTGGTGGCGCTCGTGGTGGCGCCCGTCGTGCACGACGCGAGCAGCGGAGCGAGGAGCAGGGCGGCAGGGAGGGCGAGCTTCTTCATCTGCGGGCTACCTTCCGGACGGCGATCCGGTCCCTCGGGTCCGAGGGATCAGCGCCCACGAAGGTACGCCTGCGCCGCCCCGCCGTCCGGTATGTCCGCCGTGACCTACCTCACGTTGGCCGGCCACCAGGCGCGCACCGTGCCGAGCTTCCGCAGGGCCACGGGACGCCCGCCGCCGAACCCGCCGCCGCCGAACCCGCCGCCGATGTGCGCCGTGCTGGCGCGCCGGCGGGACCGGACGAGGTGCGGGTCGAGCAGGATCCCGCCGAGCATCATGCCGCCGGTGATCGGTCCGTTGGCGTCGGCACTCTCGTCGGACTCCGCCGCGGCCGCGGCGGCCACGACGGCGTCGGCGTCTGCGCGGGCGAGCCGTGCGGCCTCCAGCACGAGGAGGCTCGCCCGCTGGGCCTCGCCCAGGGCCGCCGTGGGGTCCGTGGGCTGGAGCGCGCGGGCGCCGTCCGCCAGGCGCACCGCCTCCGCGAGGCGCGTGCGGGCCGTCGCGCCGATGGCGCCGCGCCGGGTGGCCACGAAGACGGCCGTCTGCCGCAGCTGCTCGTCGACCCGGCCGAGGGTGTCGCGCAGCAGTGCGGACGCCCGGGCCTTCACCTCGGTGGTGTCGCGGGTGGGCGCCAGCGCGGCGTCGAGCGACGCCTCCGCCGCGGCGATGCGCTGCAGCCCGGCGAGCGGGTCGCCGCCGGCGCGCGTCACCGCCACGTGCTTGAGCGAGGCCTGGGCCGCGGTGCGCGCGAGGGTGACCCGGAAGTCGCCCTCGACCGACCGGGCCGAGGCCACGTCCTGGGTGAGGGACGCGACGGCCTTGTCCAGGCGGCTGGCGGCCTCCTCCAGGTGGGTGGCGGTGGCGTCCACGGCGTCGAGCAGCACGACCGCCTGGCCGAGCGCGTTCTGCGCGCCCCGGGCGTGCGAGACGGCCACGGCCTTCTGGCCGCCCTCCAGTGCCGAGCGCCCGGCCGCCACCGCCTCCTGGGCGTTGGTGAGCAGCAGCTCGGCCTGCTCCGGGTTGCCGGAGACGAGGGCCAGGGCCTCGGTCGGGTACGTCTCCGCGAGCTCGTCCAGCGTGGCACGCGCCCGCTCCACCCGGCCGGCGACCTCCGGCGCCCGGTCGACGACGTCGGCGAGCAGCTCGGGTGCCCGCTGCTGCAGCCGGCGCAGGTCGTCGAACGCACGGGTGCGCGCGTCGAGGGTGTCGGCCGCGCCCTCGCACAGCCCCAGGACGCGCACCAGGTGGGCGCGCCGCTCCGGGTCCTGTGCCGCGGTGTCCTGCTCGCCGGCGCCGTTCTCGTCGGCGGTGTCGAGCGCCTGCCGGATCGCGAACGCCTGCCGCACGTCGGCGGTGGCGCGGGCGAGGATCAGCTCGAAGTCGCGCGTGGCGTCCGCGCCGAGCTCCGCCCGCGCGAGGCCGAGCTCCTGCTCGCAGGTCTTCAGCGCGTCGTCGATACCGACCAGGGCGGCTGCCGCGCGCTCGTCCAGCTCGGTGAGCGACAGGTGCGCGAGCTCGTCCGGCGTCGGCCCGGCGGCCGGCGGGGTGCGGCGGGCGAGCCCGGCCAGGCGCGGGCGGAGCCGGGGCGCGACGAACCGCCAGGAGACGTACCCCAGCGCGGCGAGCACCAGCACGCCCGCCACGACGAGACCGGCGACCAGCAGCGGGCTGGTCGTCGTGGTGCCGGTCGCCCGGACCGCGTCGGCGGCGTCCGTCGCGGCGGCGGACCAGCGCTCGTCCTCGACCGCGGCACCCGCGGCGTCCTCGATGCGGCCGAGCTGCGCGTCCGTGAGGGCCACGTTGCTGTCCGCCGACAGCCCGAACTGCCGGTCGGCGGTGGCCACGGCCAGCAGCAGGTCGTCGGTGCCGAACCCGGACTGGTTCGCGCTCGCGTTGGCCCAGTCCTCGGGCTGCGTGCCGTCGAAGCTCTCGATGTAGACGACGAACATGCGCAGGTCCGACTCGTCGGCGAGCCGGGCGAGCGCGGACCGGACCTCGTCGCGCTCGGCGTCGTCCAGCGCGCCCGCACCGTCCGTCACCGGGTCCGTGAGGGTGATCGGCGGCGAGGCCGGCAGCACGTCCGACATCATCTCCGCCTGCATGGCCGCCGTGAGACTCGGCGAGACGGACGGGCGCGGCTCGGCCGGCTCCCTGACGGTCGCGCTCGCGGCCTGGGAGGTGGCCGTCAGCGCGAGGCCGGCCAGACCCGCGAACGCCACGAGAGCCCATCCCCGGGACACCCGGGGAGCGGCCTCGTGCGAAGGCTCGTGTCTTGCTGGGGACTCGATCACGTCCCTGATCGTCACCCCGGGTTCAAGACATCGCAATCGGAGGACGCCGTGTTGCGCATATGCAATGAATCCCCAGGTAAACGCACTTGATGAAGGGGTTTTTCACGGCGTCGGAGCGGTCAGGTCCTCGGCGTCGACGATGCGGTACGCGTAGCCCTGCTCGGCCAGGAACCGCTGCCGGTGGGCGGCGAAGTCCTGGTCCACCGTGTCGCGTGCGACGACGGCGTAGAAGTGGGCGGTGCGCCCGTCCGCCTTGGGCCGCATGATGCGTCCGAGGCGCTGCGCCTCCTCCTGCCGCGACCCGAACGAACCCGACACCTGGATCGCCACGGAGGCCTCCGGCAGGTCCACCGAGTAGTTGGCGACCTTGCTCACCACGAGCCGCGAGATCTCGCCCTCGCGGAACGCGCCGAAGAGGCGCTGCCGCTCCTTGGTGGTGGTCGCCCCGGTGATGATCGGCGCGCCGAGGTGCTCGGCCAGCTCCTCGAGCTGGTCGATGTACTGCCCGATGACGAGCACCTGGTCGTCCGGGTGCTGCGCGACGATCTGCTCCACGACCTTCTTCTTGCCCGACGCCGACGCCGCGAGCCGGTACTTGTCCTCCATCTCGGCCGTCGCGTACGTCATGCGCTCGGACTCCGGCAGCGTGAGGCGCACCTCGACGCAGTCGGCCGGCGCGATGTAGCCCTGCGCCTCGATGTCCTTCCACGGCGCGTCGAACCGCTTGGGGCCGATCAGGCTGAACACCTCGTCCTCGCGGCCGTCCTCGCGCACCAGCGTGGCGGTGAGGCCGAGCCGGCGGCGCGCCTGCAGGTCCGCCGTCATGCGGAAGACGGGCGCGGGCAGCAGGTGCACCTCGTCGTACAGGATGAGGCCCCAGTCGCGGGCGTCCAGCAGCTCGAGGTGCGTGTAGACGCCCTTCCGCTTGGTGGTCAGCACCTGGTAGGTCGCGATGGTGACCGGCTTGATCTCCTTCTTGGTGCCGGAGTACTCGCCGATCTCGTCCTCGGTCAGCGTGGTGCGCCGCACGAGCTCGTCGCGCCACTGGCGCGCGCTCACCGTGTTCGTCACCAGGATCAGCGTCGTCGTGCCCGACTTCGCCATGGCGCCCGCGCCCACGATCGTCTTGCCCGCGCCGCAGGGCAGCACCACGACGCCGGACCCGCCGTGCCAGAACCCGTCCACGGCCTGCGCCTGGTAGGGCCGCATCTCCCACGCGGCGGCCTGCTCGTGCGGGGTGCGCGGCTTGGTGACGGGGCTCAGGTCGATGGCGTGCTTCTCGCCGTCCACGTACCCCGCGAGGTCCTCGGCGGGCCAGCCGAGCTTGACCAGCACCTGCTTGAGGTGGCCGCGCTCGGACGGGTGCACCACGACCGTCGACTCGTCCAGACGCTCGCCCACGAGCCCCGCGGTGCGCTTCGACTTGAGCACCTCGGCGAGCACGGCCCGGTCGGTGGTGCGCAGCACCAGGCCGTGCGCCGGGTCCTGCACGAGCTGCAGCCGGCCGTACCGGGCCATCGTCTCGGCGACGTCGACCAGCAGCGCGTGCGGCACCGGGTAGCGGCTGTACTCGATGAGCGTGTTCACCACCTGCTCGGCGTCGTGCCCCGCCGCGCGCGCGTTCCACAGGCCCAGCGCCGTCAGGCGGTAGGTGTGCACGTGCTCGGGCGCGCGCTCCAGCTCGGCGAACGGCGCGATGGAGCGCCGCGCCTGCTCGGCGCTCGGGTGGTCGACCTCCAGCAGCAGGGTCTTGTCGCTCTGGACGATCAGCGGGCCGTCGGGCATGAAGCCTCCCTCGGTGGTGCAGCGGTGGTGCAGCGGTCGTGCCGGGCTAGGGCGTGGATGACGTCGGCAGGACCGACGCGATGCGGTGGACGGCGATGGTGAGCTCGGCCTCCCGGTCGGGGTCGAGGGCTCGCAGCCGGCCGCCGTCGAGGTTCAGGGGTCGCAGCTCGCGGCGCTCCAGCCGGCCGGTGTGCCCGGCCATCTCGACGATCACCGTGGAGCCGTCGCGGAGCGCGTCGCGCAGGAGTGCCAACCCGTCGGCGGGGTGTTGTGTTCCCGGGTCGTCGTCCTCGGGACCGGCGGGCTGCCGTACGGCGCCGTTCCCCGGTGCCGGCGCCCCGTTCCGTGGTGCGCGTGCGCCGGGCGGGCCGGCTACCGCACCGCCGGACACGGGCGCGCCGGGACCGTGCTCGCCCGGGTGGGCGACGGCTCCGGTCACCGACCGGGCCACGGCCGCCGCCTCGGCGCGCGCCCGGGCACCCGACCGGGCGGCCTCCTCGACGGCGCGCAGCTCGGCGACGAGGGCCTCGGGGTCGGGAGCCCGCGTGGCGACGTCGGAGCCCGTGCCCATCCGGATGGCCGCCGCGGAGCGTGGCGCGGGCATCGCGCGGCCCGTCACGCCGCGGCGGGCCACGAGCACCCGGCCGTCCGGCCCCTCCAGGGCCGACACCAGGCCGCGCTCCCGCAGCGCCTCGTGCAGGGCGGCCGCGGGGACGGACGCCGCGAGCACCGTCGGTGCGAGCCGCACCAGGCCCAGGCCGGCCAGCGTCGGGTCGTGCTCCAGGCCGGCCAGCACCGTCGCGTCGGCCGCCCGCAGGTACGACGACGCCGAGCCCACGCGCACGGCGCCGTGCCGCCGGGCGGTGTCGCGCACCAGGTAGTCCAGCGGCTGCGGCACCGGCACGGGCGACCGGCGGGCCAGCTCGTCCAGCAGCTCGTCGGCCGTGCCGCCCTGGTCGAGCGCCCGGGTGACGGAGGCCGGGCTGAACCGGACGGTCGTCGCGGCACCCCGCGACTCGACGTCCGCCGCGCGCTCCAGGAGCCGGGCGAGCTGCCGGGACGGGCGGCCCGGGACGATGCCGGTCAGGTCACCCTGCAGCAGGATCTCGTCCACCTCGTGCGGCAGCACCGCCCGCAGCGCGTCCGCGGCGCCGTCCGTGACCGGCGCGCCGTCCGGGATCGGGCCGTCCGGGGGCGTGCCGAGCGAGGCCGGGCCGGTTGCGCCGTCGGTCCGTGCGTCCGGCGCGTGGGGGCGCAGGAGCGCGCGGCCCGGGGTGGACAGCGCGCCCGCACCCGTCACGCCCAGCCACTCCGCCTCCGCGAGCAGCCCCTCGACCGCGCTCGACGGCGGTACCGAGCGGGGCGTGTGCCAGGTCAGCACCTCGACGACCGCCTCAGGGGTGGGGGCGAGCACCGTGCCCTCCGCCGGGACCGGTGCCGCGAGGGCGTCCGGCCCGGCTGTGCCCGGGGTGGCGCCGTCCGGCCCGGCCAGCACGCCCAGCACGCCGTTGCGCAGGCGGGGCACCCACGGCCGCTGCAGGTCGGGCGACAGCGGCGCGCGCAGGGCGCCCTTGTCGTCGCGCGAGCCGACCAGCCACGGCGCGCGGCGCGAGGACAACCAGGCCTCGGCCAGCCGCGCCCAGCGACCGGCGTCGTCCAGGTCGTCCCAGTCCGCGACGGTCGGCACGTACGACGGCGGCGCCTCGCCGTCGTCCCGGACCAGGCCCGCCAGGGCCGCCACCTCGACCACGAACGCCGCGGCGCGCTCGTCCGACTCCAGCTCCGCGGCGACCCGGCGCAGGTCGCGCACGCCCAGGCCACCCGCACGGAGCACCGACGGCGGGTTCTCGTCCCAGGACCGGCGCAGCAGGCGCACCCGGCGGACGAGCTCCAGCGCGGCGCTCGCGGCCTCGGCGTCGGCCGTGGCGAGGGGTACCTCGCGCCCCGCGGGCGCAGGAGGCACGGCGCGGGGCGCGCGGTGGGTGCGTCCGTCCCGGAGGGCGAGCCCGACCAGGCGCGGCAGCACCACGTGGCGTGCGTCCGACCGGACCAGGAGGTGCTCCGTGACGAGCCAGTTCACCGCGTCGCGGGGTCGGGTTCCCGCCGCGGGCACGAGGCCGACGGGCGGGCCCCACGCGAGCGCGTCCAGGACCGTCCGGGTGCCCGGGGGCGCCGACGCGAGGAGGGCGTCGAGCGCCGCGCCGGGCGCCGCCGGCTGCGGGGTGGTGCCGAGGGCCCGGCCGACCGCCGTCGCCAGCCCGTCCGGGGCGGGGGAGAGGTGGGGGCCCAGTCCGGCCGGGTTGGGCCCGAGCAGCTCGTCGAGCCCGGGCACCGTACGCAGGTCGAGGGGCCCGGCCGGCCGGTCGTCGCCCGCGGTCGCCGCAGGCCCCGCGTCCCACAGGAGCGCCTGGTCGACCGCCCGCCGGACGGCGCGTTCCACGGCGGGCTCGTCCGCCGCCGACCCGCCCAGTGCCCGGGTGACCACGTCGGTGGTGAGCGGGCCGGGCAGCGGCGGGTCGGTGACGGGCGGGTCGTCCGGCGCGGGACGGTCCGTCGTGGCGCGGGGCTCGGACGCCCCGACGAGCGGTTCGAGGGCGAGCACCGCCTCCAGGACCTGCAACGTCAGCGCGTCCGTACGGGCGAGGGCACGTTCGAGCGACGTCCTGCTGGAGGCCCGGGCCGCGAGCGAGCGCAGGGTGGAGGGGGACGGTGTGGCGAGGTCGGGACGGGCGCGCAGGAGCGCGGCGAGCGCGGTGTCCGAGCGCTGCCGGAGGTCGTCGGCGAAGTGCCGTGTGGCCGCCGCCGGCGCTGCGGGGAGCGAGGAGGCCATCCTCACGATGCTACGCGGGTTTCCTGGGGCCCCGTCCGGTCGTACCACGTCCCGGCCGCCGTCAGACCTGCGCGGTGCGGCGGCAGACCTCCTCCCAGGGGGTCGGCGTGATGCCGAAGCGGGCGCGGGCCGCGGTGTCGTCCAGCACGTACGGCCGCTCCCACTGGTAGATGATCTCGCGCATCTCCCGCATGAAGGGCACGGCGAGCGCGGACGCGGCGAGAGCTGCGCCGCGCAGCGAGGAGATCCTGACCGGTGGCCGGCCGGCCGTGGCGAGCACGTCCGTCAAGGCCTGGGCCTGGGTCACGGGGGCGTTGCTCGGCACGTGCCAGACGCGTCCGTGGGCGCCCGGGTCCTCGGCGGCGGCGACCAGGGTGCGAGCGGCGTCCGCCACGTCGGTGAAGGTGTGGGGCAGGTCGGTGCGGCCCATCATCAGGACCCGGCGGCCCTGCAGCGCGGTGGGCACCAGGCGGGAGATGTGCCCGTTGCCGCCGACGCCGCGGCCCATGTAGTCGGAGCCGCGGATCTCCACGGCCCGGATGCGCCCGGCGTCGTGGGCTGCCTTGGCCTGCGCCCACATCCGGGCGCGGAGGCGGCCCTTGTGGTCCGTCGCGGCGTCGGGCAGGGCCTCGGAGATCGGGCCGTCGACGGGGCCGTAGGGGTAGAGCGTGCCCGTGATGGCGTAGACGGCGCCGGAGCGTTCCGCTGCCGACAGCAGGGACGCGGCCAGCGGGGGCCACACCCGCTCCCACTGGGTGTAGTCGGCCGGGTTGGCGCAGTTGTAGAGGTGGTCGGTGCCCTCGGCGGCGCGGGCCAGGGCGTCGGCGTCGGAGGCGTCGAGGGCGAGGTGCTCCACGCCGTCGATCCCGGTGCTGCGACCCGAGCGGCTCACGACGGTGACGTGCGAGCCGCGCTCCGCGAGCAGGGCGGCGACGTGGCGGCCGATGGGGCCGGCGCCCACGACGAGGTGACGGTCGGACATGATCAATGCTCCAATCCGAGAGCGATGCTCTCTGTGTGCCGTCAGCGTGGCACGTCCCCCTGCCTCTTGGCAAGAGCAGTGCTCTCGGTTGTGTGCAGTGATCTTTCATGCGAGGCTGGGGCGCATGAGTCCCGCCCGTTCCGCCCGCGCCCTGGCCCGCGAGACCATCACCCGCGAGATCCTCGACGCCGCCCGGGCGCGGTTGTCCACGGACGGGGCCGCCGCCCTGTCGCTGCGCGCGGTGGCCCGGGACGTCGAGATGGTGTCCTCGGCTGTGTACCGCTACTTCCCCAGCCGGGACGCCCTGCTCACGGCGCTGCTCATCGAGGCCTACGGCGAGCTGGGCGCCGCCGCCGAGGCGGCCGACGCCGGCGTCGCGGACCGCACCGACACCCGCGCGCGCTGGCTGGCCACCTTCCGGGCCGTGCGTGCGTGGTGCGTGGCGCACCCGGGGGAGTTCGGGCTGCTCTACGGCACCCCGGTGCCGGGCTACGCCGCCCCGCGTGACACCGTGGACCCGGCCACGCGCGTGGTGCGGGTGCTCGTCCGGATCGTCGGGGACGCGTTCGCCGCGGGCGCACGTCCCCCGGTGGTGCCGGCGACGGCGCCGGACCCCGCGACGATGGCGCCCGCCCTGGCGTTCATCGCCGAGCACGGGCTGATGAGCAAGGCCGCCCTGGCGGACGACGTGCTGCCCGAGACCGTCCGCCGCGCCGTCCTGGCCTGGACCACGCTGTTCGGCATGATCTCGTTCGAACTGTTCGGCCACCAGGTCGGCTCCGTCGCCGACTCGGCGGCCTGGCTCGACGAGGTGGCGCTCCGGCTCGCGGCGGACCTGGGGATCGAGGCCTGAGGCGGCGCGCCCCGGGGTCGTCCGGGGCACTGTGCCGCGCTGTGCGGATGAGCCGTGCGGGTGAGTGGCGCCGAATGCATGCGACGCGGTACGCCCGCGCCCGGTAACCTTGTGCTTCGGCCAGAGGTGGCGCGCTCAGTCGCAGCAGCCCTGACCGCTGTCAGCGGATTCGCGGACAGCATCGACAAGCACAGAAGAAGGTCGCAGTGCCTACCGGCAAGGTCAAGTGGTTCGACACCGACAAAGGGTTCGGTTTCATCGCCAGCGAGGACGGGGGCGAGGTGTTCCTGCACGCCTCCGCCCTGCCCCAGGGCGTCGTGCCCAAGCCCGGCGCGCGCGTGGACTTCGGGGTGGCCGACGGCCGCCGGGGTCCGCAGGCGCTCGCCGTCAAGGTGCTCGACGCCGCGCCGTCGGTCGCGAAGGCCAAGCGGAAGGACGCCGAGGACATGGCAGTGATCGTCGGCGACCTCACGCAGATGCTGGACCGCGTGGCAAATGACCTGCGCAAGGGGCGTTATCCGAAGAACACGGAGACGCTTGCCAAGATGCTGCGCAAGGTCGCAGACGACTTCGACGCCTGAAACCCACGAGGTCCCGAGGAACATGGTCACCATCGCGCCCGCCGCACGCACGTCCACCCGGCGGGTCACCGCACGCTCCAGCCGCGACGCGGTGCTGAACGGCGCCGTCGAGATCGCGCGCGCCGCCGCCCAGGAGGTGGCCGAGCGACCGGACGACGTCGGGGAGCACCTCGGCACCGTCTTCGAGGACGAGCGGGTGGCGTCGCACCGCTTCGCCGCGACCATGCGGGGCTACCGCGGCTGGCACTGGACGGTCACGGTGACGCGCGTGCCGCGCGGCCGGACCGCCACGATCAGCGAGGTCGAGCTGCTGCCGGGCGACGAGGCGATCCTCGCCCCGGCCTGGCTGCCCTGGTCCGAGCGGCTCCGTCCGGGTGACGTGGGCCCGGGCGACGTGCTGCCCTTCAAGGCCGACGACCCGCGGCTCGAGCCCGGGTACACGCCCACGGGTGACCCCGAGGTGGACGAGGTGGCGATCGACGAGCTCGCGCTCGCCCGCGCCCGCGTGCTGTCCCCGCAGGGCCGGGCCGAGGCGGCCGAGCGCTGGTACCGCGGGTCGCGCGGCCCCACCACCGCGGGTGCCGTCGCCGCGGCCGCGGAGTGCATGACGTGTGCGTTCCTCATCCCGCTGTCCGGCTCGATGGGCCAGCTCTTCGGGGTCTGCGCCAACGAGTGGTCGCCCGACGACGGCAAGGTGGTCTCCCTCGACCACGGCTGCGGGGCGCACTCGGAGACCGACGTCGAGGAGCACCCGACCGACTGGCCGGCCCCGGCGCCGCTGATCGACGAGAACGAGGTGGAGCCGGTGGCCGTCGCGGACGCGGGTGGCACCGAGAGCGGCGGCCCGGACGCCGACGGCGCCGGCGCTGCCGCCGGCCGCGAGGACGCACCGGGCGAGTGACCCACGACCCCTTCGGCACCGGCGCGCTGCGGCGCGCGGTGACCGAGGCGTGGCTCGCCTCCCCGACGCGGTTCCGCGAGGACGCGAACGCCGAGGAGGACCACGCGCGCGGGTACTACCGCGACCGGGTGGTGGTGGAGCTCGCGCAGAACGCGGCCGACGCGGCGGCACGTGCGGGGGTCCCGGGGCGGCTGGTGCTGCGGCTGGAAGCCGTCGGGGCCGCTGACGGGCCTGGTGACGGGGGTTCGGGTTCGGGCTTCGTCGCCGGCTCGGACGGCGCCGGTACGGACGGCGGCGACCCGGGCGGCGGCGGCTCGGGCTGGCGGCTCGTCGCGGCGAACACCGGTGCACCGCTCGACGCCGCCGGGGTCGCGTCGCTGGTGTCCCTCCGGGCCTCCGCGAAGGTCCCGCTCGGCACGAGCCCGGGCGGCGCCGCGCAGGTCGGGGCCGGTACCGTCTGGAGCGGCCCGGCGCAGGGCCCGCCCGGCAGCGGCTCGGGCGGCGCCGGGCGAGCGGCCGGCGGCGACGCCGGGCGAGCGGCCGGCGTCGATGCCTGGCCGGCCGGCGGCTCCGGGACCGGCGGGGCGATGCGCGCCGTCGGTCGGTTCGGAGTGGGGTTCGCGGCGGTCCGGTCGGTGTCGGACGAGGTGCTGGTCCGCTCGCGCGACGGCGGCGTGCGGTTCTCGCTCGCCGCGACCCGTGCGGAGCTGGCCCTGGACCCTGACGCCGGCGAGGATCACGCCGAGGTCGATCCTTTGTCTCGAGATCGGTCCATCGATGGGCCGATCTCGAGACAAAGGGCCGACCTCGCGTCGGCGGCGGGGGAGCAGGAGAGCGCCCGGTTGCTGGGTGACGCGCGGGCGCGGGGGGACGCGCTGCCCGTGCTGCGGCTTCCGTTCCCTGCTCCCGGCACCACGGCCGGCGAACCGGACACCGTGGTCGAGCTCGTGCTGCGTGACGCCGCCGCCGTGGCCGCCGTCCGCGACCAGCTCGCCGCGCTCGACGATGCCCTCCTGCTCGCCCTCCCCGCGCTCGCCGAGGTGGTGATCGAGGACGACTTCGCAGGTCAGCCGGGTTCTGAACTGCGCGACGTCCCGCCGTCGGCGACTGCGCGCGTGCTGCGCGACGTCTCCTCGAGGTGGCGCGTCCAGCGCGCCTCGGGGGCGCTCGACCCGGACGGCACGCTGCCGACCGAGGAGCGCCGCTCGGACTGGTCGGTGCTCTGGGCGCTGCCGACCACGGCGGAGGGCGCGCGCGTGAGCGCCTTCCTGCACGCCCCGACGCCCACCGACGTGCCGCTCACGTTCCCCGCCCTGCTCATCGCGTCGTTCCCGGTCGACCCGGGGCGCCGGGGAGTGCTGCCCGGGCCCACCACGGACCGGGTGGCCGCCGAGGCCGGCCGGGCGTACGCCGCGTTCCTGGGCGGGCTCGCGGCGGAGCGCGACGTCCTCGGCCTGGTGCCGACCGGTCTCCCGGCCGGCGAGGTCGACGCCGCGGTGCGCGCCGCGGCCGAGGCCGCCCTGCGGACCACCCCGCTGCTGCGCCTGCCGGGGCCCGGCGACGCGCCGGGAGAGGATCCGTCCCGGTCCGGGCACGCCGCTCCGGGAGAGGACCCGTCCTGGTCCGGGCACGCCGCTCCGGAGGGCACCCTGGCGCATCCCCGTGTGCCGGACGAGGAGCACGTCCTGCGCGTGCCGCCGCAGGACGCCGCCTACCTCGCCGGCCCGCTCGGGGAGGACCCGGCGTTCGCCCGTGTGCTCTCCGGCGGCTCGCCGGCCGCCCTCGTCACCGTCCCGGTGCGGCACCAGGCACTGGCACGGTCGCTCGGCGCGCACCGTGCCGACCTCGCCGAGCTGGTCGAGGCGCTGCCGCCCGAGCCCGGGGTCGTCCGCGACGCCCTCGACGCCCTCGCGGCGCACACCGGCGACCCCGCGGTGCTCGAGGCCGTCGCAGGCCTCCCGGTGCCGCTCGCCGACGGGCGCACCAGCCGGGGCGCCCGGGGCACCGTGCTCCTCGACGCCCCGCACCTCGCTCAGGTCGCGCGTGACCTGGGCGTCCGGGTGGTGCACCCGGACGCCGCCCACCCGTTGCTGGAACGGGTCGGTGCCGCGCGCACCTCGGCGCGTGGTCTCCTGGCCGACGCCGCGGTCCGGTCCGCGGCCCTCGCCGCCGCCGAGGAGATCCTGGAGGACGGTGACGCCGACCAGGTCGGCCGCGTCCTGTCCGCGCCGTCCGCGGAGGATGCGGCGGCGTCGCCGTCCGGAGCCGCGCAGACGGTGCGGGCCGTGCTGGAGCTGGTCGCGCTCGCGGTCACCGAGGACGACGTGCCGGGCCCGGGCGGGCACGGCGGCGGCCGCCTCGGTGCGGGTTCGGCCCCGGAGCCGGACGGGCTGCCCTTCTGGCTGGGTGAGCTCCCGGTGGTGGCGGACGGCGACGTCGTGCCGCTGCGGGAGTCCGCGCTGCCGGGCACCTGGGCCGCCCGGAACCTGGACGTCGCCGTGGTGGACGAGCACGTCGTCGAGCGCTGGGGGCCCGGGCCGCTGGCCGCCGCGGGTGCCCGTGCCGGCCTGGCGCCGTACCGGGTCGCCGACGTGCTGACGACCGAGGACACCGCCGACCACGGCCCCGACGACCCGGCCGGCTGGCTCTCCGCGTGGGACGAATACGTCGAGCATCTCGCGGACGAGCTGGGCCCCGGGGCCTGGGTGGGCGACGTCGAGGCGGTCCCGGACCTGGACGTGCTGCGCGAGGCGCCCGAGGGCGACCGGGGCCGGACCGGGCCCGGCGACGAGACCGGCGTCGAGGATCCCCTCACCGCGGCGCTCGGCCGCATCGCGGCGGACAGCGCGCTGCGCCGCGCGCTGCTGACGCCCGTGCGCTCGCCGGACGCCCCCGGGCGGGAGGCGGTGTCGTACACCGCGTGGTTCCTGCGCCGTGTGCTCGGCGCGCCGTTCGCGATCGGTGACACGCCCCTGCTGGCGCCCGCGCCGCCCGCGACCGCCGGGCTCGACGACGGCGTCCTGGTCGCGCTGGGTGGCCTGCACAACCTGGCTGACCTGCCCGGACGTGACTGGGCGACGGTCCTGGACCGTCTGCCGGAACCGGTGGGCGACGAGCGGGTGCGGCTGCCGGCCGCCGTCGCGCGTGCCGTGTGGGCCGGCCTGGCCGCGCTGGCCCGCACCGGCGACGCGGGCTCCGTGACCCCGGCGCGGCTCCCCGCGCTCGGGCCCGGCGGGGTCACCGTGGAGGCCACCGAGGACCTCGCCGTCGCCGCCTCGCCCCGGTGGGCCCAGCTCGGCCCGGTGGTCCCCGCGCCGGCCGACGTCGCCGAGGACCTCGCCGACCTGCTCGACCTGCCCTACGAGGACGACCCCGCCGTGGTGCCCGACGACGCCGGGGAGCGCGTGGACCTGGACCCGCGTGTCCGCGCCCTGGTGCCGGGTGCCCCGGCCACCTGGCGTCGCCACGAGCCGCTCACCGTCGAGGGCACGCACGTCGCATGGTGGGTCTCCACGGCGGACGACGGCTCCGGCGTGCCGCACGCCGGTTCGGTCGAGGGCCTCGCGCGGGCGCTGGCCGAGCTGACCGGGGCCGATGCGCTCCTCCTGGAGGCGGCGCTGCGCGACCCGGACCGGGCGGAGCTCCTGGACGCGGAGCGTGCCTGGCCCTGACCGGCCGTCCGGGAGTGCGACCGGGTCAGCGGTGCCGGCGCGCCCAGAGGAGCCCGAGCCCGCCGAGCGCCATCCCGGTGCCGCAGATCGCGACGGCCTCCATGCTGCCCCGCCCGGTGAGAGCCAGGACGAGCATCACCACGAGCCCGATCACGAACATGCCGATGCCCGCGCCGAGGACCCGGAAGAGATCGGCGCGCGGAGCCGGAGGGCTCGGCCGGCGCTGCTCCGGGTGAGCCAGCAGAGAGCGGATCGTTGGCACCTTGCCAGTGTACGGACAAGGACTCGTCAAGCCCGGCGACGACGGGGGTGCGCCAGGGGTGAAACCGGGGTGTGCCCGGTCACGCCCGCAACGCGGCCACCACGGACGTCAGGGCGTCGACGATCTGGTCGTAGCTGCGCCGGTACGTGGCGCCGGACCGTCGGTAGGGGTCCACGACGTCGTCGTCGTGGCGGCGGCCCGCGTGGCGGGGCCGCTCCTGGAGGGCGGCGGGCAGCAGGGCGGCGAGCCGGGCGGCGTCGTCCTCGCCGGTGACGGCACCCGGTGCCAGCGTGCTCGACAAGCGGCCCAGCTCGGTGACGGTGACCGTGCGGCGCACGGCGGACGGGACCGACTCGACCACCCGGGCACGGTGCGCGGTGGTCAGGGCGAGCACCAGGTCCGCCTGCTCGACGAGCGCGGGCACGAGCTGCCGGGCCGCGAACCCGGTGGGCGGGAGCCCGTCTGCCGTCAGCAGCTCGGCCATCGGTTCGGCGACCGGCTGGCCCACCAGCGCGCGGGTGCCCGCGCTGGCGACGGTGACCGACGGGTCGAGGGCGTGGCGCAGCAGCGTCTCCACCGCCGGGGACCGGCAGATGTTGCCCGTGCAGACCGCGAGCACGCTGAACGCCATCGCACATGCCTTTCTTCGGGACCGTGGTATGTCGCGGCTATTCTATCCGCGCATTGCATGACCTTGACCAGCATTTCTATGCGGCATCATGGAAATGCTCGCCGACAATCATCGGTCAATGCAAACTGGTGAATTCCGGCGCGCTCCTCCGGCGGGTCGCGGGTAACGTAACGCGCACTAAGCCGTCAGGAGGTCCGGTGACACATCCTGGATGGGGCGACAAGTGGGCGGACGTGCCGGTGTCCCCGCCCGCCACGGCCCCCGCAGAGAACACGCGGAACCCGAGATCCAGGGAGGGTTCTGAAAGCAGCCGCCTCGGCGAGAAAAAGGGTGAGGGTGCAAAGGTGCTGCCGTTGCGCAGGCCCGGCCCGCCGCGGCCGCCACGGCCTGGCACCGGGCGGGCCGGCACCCTCGTGGCGGAGCGTCCGGCACCGCCCCGATGGGAGAAGCCGTCGTTGCCCCGGCGGGAGTTCTGGACCCGCCGCCGTCGCCGGAACCTGAGGGTCGTGCTGCTCTGCGTGGGCGGGTTGCTCGCGGTGCTCGCGCTGGTCCTCGCGTGGGTCGTCGTCGACGCCGTGCGCGCCCGCGCGGCGCTCGGCCAGGCGGCGCAGGGCGTCGCCACGTTGCAGGCCGACGCCGTCGCCGGGCGCATCGACCGGCTCGACGCCGGCGTCGCCGACCTGCAGCGGCACACCGCCGAGGCGCGGGACGCGACCGACGGCCCGCACTGGTCGCTGGTGAGCAGGCTCCCGGTCGCGGGGCCGACGGTGGAGGCCGTCGCGACGATGGCAGCGGTGGCCGACGGTCTCGCCCGTGGACCGCTGCCGCGGCTCGCCGACGTGGTCGAGCTGGCCGACCCCGCGACGTTCGCCCCGCACGACGGCCGGATCGACCTCGACCCCCTGGTGGCGGCCGCGCCCGCGGTGGCCCAGGCGGACCAGGCCGTGGGCTACGCGCAGCAGCGCGTGGCGCGCATCGACCGGTCGCCGGTCCTGCCGCAGGTGTCCACCGCCGTCGCCGACCTGCACCGGCAGCTCGGCGACCTGCGGATGTCGACGGCGACGGCGGCGCGCGCCGCGCAGCTCATCCCGCCGATGCTGGGCGCCGACGGCCCGCGTGACTACCTCGTTCTCGTGCAGAACAGCGCCGAGCCCCGGGCGCTGGGTGGCATCGTCGGCACGGTGCTGGTCCTGCACGCCGACCAGGGCCGGATCGAGCTCACCCGGCAGATGCCCGCCGACGAGGTGGGCCCCTTCCCGACACCGGCGGCCGAGCTGACCGAGGACGAGCAGGCGGTGTTCGGCGACAAGGTCGGGCGCTGGATGCAGAACGTGACCGCCACCCCGGACTTTCCCCGCGCCGCCCAGATCGCGCGGGCCATGTGGGCCCGGGAGACCGGGCAGACGGTGGACGGCGTGCTCGCGACGGACCCCGCCGCGCTGGCCCGGCTGCTGGCGGCCGACGGCCCGCTGGAGGTGGGACCGGCGGGCGGGCTCCAGGGTGCCGACCTGGTGAGCTACCTGATCAACGGCGTCTACCTCACCGAGACGCCGCAGGGCGCGGACCAGATCTTCGCGGACGTCGCCCGGACCGCGTTCGGGTCGCTGTCGTCCGGCGCTGCCGGGTCGGCCGGCATGGTGGAGGCGCTGACGGTCGCCGCCCGCGAGGGGCGGCTGCTCGTGTGGTCGGCGGACCGGACCGAGGCCGACCTCCTGTCGGGCACCGTGCTCGACGGCGGGCTGCGCGGCGTGAACGGCGCGCGCCCCGTGGTCGGGGTCTTCACGCACGGACTGCAGATGGCGAAGATCGGCTACTACCTCGACACCGCGGTGGACGTGGCCGAGCGGGAGACGCGGCCCGACGGCTCCCGCCGGCTGGACGTCACGGTGACGTACACCTCCCGGGTGAAGGCGGCCGACGCGGCGCGCCTGCCCGCGTACGTGGTGGGTGACGACGAGCGCGAACCGGGGCTGATCCGCCTGCGTTCCGTGGTCTACGCGCCTGCTGGAGGGACGGTCGTCGAGGCGTCCGAAAACTCCGAGAAAATCGGTCTTTCTCCGCAGAAGCACGATCAATTGTCCAGAGTATTCGATGACATAGAACTTCACCCTGGCGAGACAGCATCTGTCACCTATGCCATTATCTCTGGGAAGCGCCAGGACGGAGGCGTCATTCTTCGCACGACACCGGGCCCCAGGCCCGTCAAGGTGTCGTTCGAGAAATAGCCTTTCCTGGTTGATCCGCTCCTCATTCGGGGCAGGCGTGTGACCGCGCTGGATATGCCGGGCACGCAGACCGGTGCCGCGGCACCTATCACGTGCAGCAGTCAGTCACTATCCAGGGGACAGAGCAATGCTTCGACGCTTTATCAGCGCCATTGCGATCGCTACGGCGGCCGTGCTGGCACCCGCCGGGGCCGCCCATGCGGACCAGGCGGACACCGACTACAGCGAATTCCCGTGCGTCATCACGTTCGACAGCCAGACGGTCACGGTCGGGGATCCTTTCGGTTTCACGATCGACTGCGCCGACATGGCGTCCGCGACCGTCACCGTCCAGATCTCCTTCGCGGGCCAGGCTGCCGGGAACGGCACGGACGTCGACGTGGCCGGTGCCGACTCGGCCCAGTTCACCCTCGACGAGAACGGCACGGTCAGCGACTCGGCGACCGTCTCCGCACCGGGCGACTACACGGTGCAGGTGCTCGACGAGGACGGCGGGCCGCTGTCCGAGACCTACACGATCACCGCCGTCACGGCGGGTTCCGCGGCGGCGGGCGGGGGTGGTACCGACGAGGACGTGGTCCTGGCCTCGACCGGGGCCACCAGCCTGCCGTACCTCGCCATCGCCGGCGGCCTCCTGCTCGCGGGCGTGGCCGCGCTGGTCGTGTCCCGCGTGCGGGCCGCTCGGCAGCACTGATCCACGCCGGGCCGGCCGTGCGCCGCACCTCACCGTGGAGCTGAGGTGCGGCGCACGGCCGTCCGCAGCGCCCCGGCCTCGTCGCCCTTGTCCTGGAGCGTGCCGTGACCATCGGTAACCATCCGAACGCCGCCGACGTCGACCGCGAGGCGGCCGAGCTCGCGACCGACCTCACGAGCGAGCTGGACCGTGCGGCCGCCCGGCACGTGGCCTCGATGACCGCACCGGCCCCGCGCCGTGGCCCGGCCGCCCCGTGGCAGGACGTCCTCAACCGTCGGGCCCTCTTCGTCGACCTCGCTGCCGTGGTCGCCGCCGTCGCCCTCGGTTACGTGCTCCGCTTCGACCGCCAGGTGGAGGTCGACCTCTTCGAGCCCCGCGGCGGCCAGTACGTGCTCATCTCGGTCGCGCTGGCGGAGGCCTGGGTGATCGCGATCGGGCTCGCGGGAGCGCGCAGCCCACGCATCCTGGGCTCGGGCCGTGAGGAGTACGTGCGGCTCGCGCGCGGCACGCTCGCGCTCTTCGGCCTCGCCGCGATCGTCTGCTACCTCGTGAAGTTCGACCTCGCCCGCTCGTACGTCGCGGTGACGCTGCCGGTCGGCATCCTGCTCCTCGCCGTGGGACGGCGCGTCCTGGCGGCGCGCCTGCACGCCGACCGGGCGCACGGCAGGTTCCAGCGCCGCACGCTCGTGGTCGGGGCGCGGGACGCCGTGCTCGACCTGTGCCGCCGCGTCGAGCGCGCGCACGAGGCGGGGTTCCAGGTCGTGGGCGTCTGCCTGCCGGGCGGGCCGAGCGTCCCGTCCCCGGTCGCCGGCGTCCCCGTGCTCGGCCGGGTGGAGGACGCCGCGGAGGCCGCGCGCGCGGCTGACGTCGACGTCGTCGCGGTGACGGCGTCCGACAGTGCCACGCCCATGACGCTCAAGCGGCTCGCCTGGGACCTGGAGGCCACGGGTGCCGAGCTCGTCGTGGTCCCTGCGCTCGCCGACGTGGCGAGCCCGCGGCTGCTCATCACGCCGGTCGACGGCGTACCGGTGGTCCAGGTGTCGCCGCCCGGGTACACGGGCCTCCAGCACGCGGTGAAGCGGGTCTTCGACGTGGTCGTGGCCGCCCTGATCGGGCTCGTCGTGGTGGTCCCGATGCTGGTCCTCGCGCTCTGCGTGCGGCTGACCAGCCCCGGTCCCGCCCTGTTCCGGCAGCAGCGGATCGGCCTGAACGGCCGCCCGTTCACGCTCTACAAGCTGCGCTCCATGCGGCAGGACGCCGAGGCCGCGCTCGCCGAGGTGCTCGACGGCGACGTCGGCGTGTTCTACAAGCCGAAGGACGACCCGCGCGTGACACCGCTCGGCCGGTTCCTGCGCAAGTACTCGCTCGACGAGTTCCCCCAGCTCCTCAACGTCCTCCGCGGCGACATGAGCCTCGTCGGGCCTCGCCCGCAGGTGGCCCTGGAGGTGGCGCAGTACGACGACGCGCTGCGCCGGCGCCTGTTCGTCAAGCCCGGGCTGACCGGCCTGTGGCAGGTGAGCGGCCGCAACGACCTGTCGATCGACCAGGGCGCGCGCCTCGACCTCTACTACGTGGAGAACTGGAGCCTGCTCGGCGACATCGGCATCATGCTGCGCACGGCCCGCGAGGTCTTCGCGCCGAGCGGGGCGTACTGATGGTCCAGATGCGGTTCTCCTCCCGTGCCGGGACCATGAGGCCTGTGAACAGGGGCAACGGTGCGGACCACGGAGCCGGCCCCATGCCGGACGCCGCCCCCGTCACCCGCGGGCTCGTGCGTGTGCTCCATGTGCTGCCCGCCCCGGACGGCAGCACGCAGTACGTGGACCACATGATCGGCGGTGCCCCGCCGGAGGTCCGGATCCTGACGTTCACCTGGCTCCGCGCGATCTTCGGTGCCTACGACGTGCTGCACGTGCACTGGCCGGAGTTCCTCGTGCGGCAGCGCACCGTACCCGGCCGGATCGTCAAGCTCGTGCTCGCCTGGACGCTCCTGCTGCGGCTGGAGCTGACGGAGACGCCGGTCGTGCGCACCGCCCACAACCTCGCCCCGCACGAGTCGGGCGACCGGCTGGAGCGGGCGTTCCTGGCCGCGCTCGACCGTCGCACGGAGCTGTGGATCCGCCTCAACCCGACCACGCCGCTGCCGCTCGGCGTGCGGACCGCGACCATCCCGCACGGGCACTACCGGTCGGTCTTCCCACCCGACCCCGCCACCGTGGCGGAGCCCGGGCGGCTCCTCCAGTTCGGCCTGGTCCGGCGGTACAAGGGCATCGAACGCCTGCTGGACGTGTTCGGGTCGATCGACGACCCGGGCCTGCGGCTGACGGTCGCCGGGCGGCCGGAGGACGCCGGCCTCGCCGAGCACATCGCCGCGGTGGCCGCCGCGGACCCCCGGGTGGAGACCCGCCTGGAGTTCGTGCCCGACGACGTCCTTGCCCGCGAGGTACGGCGCGCCGAGCTCGTGGTGCTGCCCTACCTGCAGATGCACAACTCCGGCGCCGCGCTGCTGGCCCTCTCCCTGGACCGCCCCGTGCTGGTACCGCGCAGCGAGGCCACCGACGCCCTCGCGCGTGAGGTCGGTGAGGGCTGGGTGATCATGTTCGACGGCACCCTCCAGCGCGGCGACCTGCTCCGGGCGCTCGCGGCCGCGCGGCTCGTCCGGGAGCGCGGCACGCGCCCCCACCTCGCGGACCGCGACTGGGAGCTGGTCGGCATCCGGCACGCCGAGGCGTACCGCCGGATCGTGCGCGCCGTCGGACGGCGAGCGTGACCGGTACGTCCACGGCCCCCGACCGGACGCCGCTCGGCCGGCAGGCGGCCCGCGGGGGTGCCGTGACCCTGGGCGGGCAGCTCCTCAAGGTCGGGGTCCAGGCGGTGTCGATCGTCGTGCTCGCGCGCCTGCTGGCCCCGGAGGCGTTCGGCTACCTCGCGATGGTGCTCGCCCTGGTCGGTGTCGCGGAGACCGTGCGGGACTTCGGCCTGGCCAACGCCGCGATCCAGGCACGGACCCTGTCCGACGCCGAGCGGGACAACCTGTTCTGGCTCAACACCCTGATCGGCGCCGTCCTCACCGGTGCGGGCATCGCCTGCGCGCCGCTCGTCGCCGCCTTCTACGGGCAGCCCGAGCTCGCGGACGTCACGCGCTGGGTGTCCCTGAGCTTCCTGCTGAACAGCCTGGCCACCCAGCACCGCGCCGGCCTCGTGCGCGGGATGCGGCTGGGCGCCGCCGCCGTCGCCGACGTTGCCGGTCCGGTCGCGGGGCTCGCCGTCGCGATCGTCGTCGCCGTCGCGGGCGGTGACTACTGGGCACTGGTGGCCCAGCAGCTCGTGGCCGCGTTCGTGATGTCGGCCGGCGTGATCGTCGCCGGGCGCTGGCTGCCCCGGTGGCCGCGGCGGGACGTCTCCGTGCGCCCCTTCGTGCGGTACGGGTCCAACCTGCTCGGGGCACAGCTCCTGGGCTACGCGACCCGCAACATCGACACCGCGATCCTCGGCGTCCGCTTCGGGGCGGGCGTCGCCGGCCTCTACAGCCGCGTGTACCAGCTCATGGCGCTGCCGATCCGGCAGGCCACCTGGCCCGCCAACCGCGTGGCGCTCCCCGTGCTCTCCCGCGTGCGCGACGACGCCGCGCGCTACCGCGAGTTCCTCCTGTTCGGCCAGACCGTCCTGCTGCACACGATCGTCCCGGCGCTGGCGCTCGCGGCGGCGCTGGCGGGACCCGTGGTCGACGTGGTGCTCGG
Organism: Promicromonospora sp. MS192; assembly: GCF_049532985.1. Classification (GTDB taxonomy): domain Bacteria; phylum Actinomycetota; class Actinomycetes; order Actinomycetales; family Cellulomonadaceae; genus Promicromonospora. The sequence continues at coordinate 5,432,621 of NZ_CP186693.1, forward strand.
CGAACGCTGGTCGCAGGCCGCGCCCGCCTTCGCGATCCTGGCGGTCGGCGGCGTGTTCGAGGCGGCCGGGTTCGCCCCCGGCTGGGTGTTCCAGTCGTCGGGCCGCACGGGTTCGCTGCTGCGGTTCACGCTGGTGACCCGGCCGGTGGTGCTGCTCGCGATCGGCGGCGGCAGCCTCCTCGGCATGACGGGGGCCGCGCTGGGCTACGCGGTGTCGACCGCCGTCGTCTGGCCGCTGGGGTTGTGGTGGGTCGGCCGGGTGACCGACGCGCCGGCGGGCGCCCTGTTCCGGAACGGGGTCCGGGCCTTCGCGGGGCACGGTCTGGCCGCGGCGGCGGCGGGACTCGTCGTGAGCCTGCTGCCCGGCCCGGGCCCGTGGCTCGCGATCGCCGTCGGCCTGCTGGTGTGGGCCGCTGCGCTCGCTGTGCAGGCGCTGCTCTGGCGCCGTCTGCGGGCCGACCTGGCCGTGCTGAGGCATGCCGCGCGTCTGCTGTCGCGGCGTGGTGGGAGTCCGTCCGTGGAGAAGGAGAGCGCGTGAACCCACGAACCAGGGTGACCCTCGTCTGGTTGGAGGGCGCCGCAGAGTCGGCTGCCGCGGGCGTGCACCTCGACGGCACGCTCCGCCGGCTCGCGGCGCTCGGGATCGAGCCCCAACGGGTCGTGGCCCGGCGGGACCGGTCCGGGGGGCGGGTCAGCCGTCTCGCCCGGCTGCTGCTGGACTCGGTGCGTCAGCCGCGGCGCGGCGTCGTCGTGGTGCGGTGGCACCCGTTCGCGCTGCCCGCCCTGGTCGCCGCCAGGCTGCGCGGCGGTGCCTGCGTCGTCAGCGCCCAGGGGGTGCTGGCCGAGGTCGAGGCCGTGCACCCGTGGATCGGACGCTCCCGGGTCGCCCGGTGGATCGCGCTGCGGCCGCTGGCCCTCGCGGACCGGGTCGTGGCGCCGTCGGCCGGCATCGCGCGCTGGGTGGTCGAGGTGACCGGCCGGCCCGCCCACGAGGTGACCGTCCTGGAGAACGGGGCCGACGTCGCGCTGTTCGCCGCCGGACGGCGAGCACCCGTGTGGCCGCCCTACGCCGTCTTCGTCGGCAACCTCGCGCCCTGGCAGGGCATCCGGGAGCTCGTCGACGCCGTGCGCCGGCCGGACTGGCCGAGCGGGCTGCGGCTGGTCGTGGTCGGCGACGGAGCCGAACGGGACGCCGTGCTGGCGGCTCGGGACGACGGCGTCGAGTGGCGGGGCGTGCTCGACCGCGCCGCCGTCGCGCGCGTGCTGGGCGGTGCCACGCTCGCCTTCGCGACCCGGGGCGCCGTCGCGGCGAGCGCCCGGGGCACCTCGCCGTTCAAGGTGGTCGAGGCCGCGGCCGCGGGCCTGCCCGTGGTGGCGACGGACGTGCCGGGACAGGCCGAGGTGGTCCACGACCTGGGCAACGGCCTGGTCGTTCCGCCGGGCGACGCTGCCGCCCTCGCCGGCGCGGCGGCCCGGCTCATGGCGGACGAGGACCTGCGGGACCGGCTGCGCGCCCGCGCCGTGGAGCGCGTGGCCGCCTACGACTGGACAGCGGGCAGCGAGCGGCTCGGCGCGGCGATCGACGCGGCGGCACGCGCTGCCGGCCGGGTGCGCTGGAGCCTGCGCGCACCGGTGAGCCCGGCGGAGGACCGGCTGGTGGTGCGGCGATGACCAACGACACGGCCCGGGACACGGCCACAGGTGCGGGCGCTGGCGCAGGAGCTGGCGCTGGCACTGGCACTGGCGCTGGCGCTGGCGCAAGGAGCAGAGCCGGCGCGACGGCGCCTCCGGGCCTGTTCGCCGACCTCGCGGCGAACCGCACCAGCGACGACCCGCGTCGCCCGGGTACCGCCGGCGTGCTGCCCACGCTGCTCACCCTGCGGTTCGCCGCGGCCTTCCTGTACCGGGCGTCGGCGCGCGCGGGGCACGTGGTGCCCGTGCTGGGTTCGGTGCTCAAGCAGCTCAACCACCTCGTCACCGGGGCGGACATCGCCTGGTCGGCGCGGATCGGTCCCGGCCTCGTCCTGTGGCACCCCACGGGCGTGGTGATCGGTTCCGGCGTGGTGATCGGCCGTGACGCCCGCGTGCAGCAGGGCATCACGCTCGGCGCGGCACGTTCCCGTTCCGGGGAGGACGGCGACCCGGTGCTGGGCGACGACGTCTACGTCGGCGCCGGAGCCCGTGTGCTCGGCCCGGTCCGGGTCGGGGACAGGGCACGGATCGGGGCCAACGCCGTGGTGCTCGCGGACGTCCCGGACGACGCGTCCGCGGTCGGTGTCCCGGCCCGGATCATTCCGTGACACCGGTGCTCTGGTGCCTCCCGGGTGCCGGCGTGACGCACGGCCGGTGCTGAGGACCGGGTGCCAGGGTTCGGGGCGCGCGCCTCAGCCGCGGAGCGTTCCGGGCGGCGTGCTCGTGGCGCTGACGGGCGTCCGCCGCGCACCCGCGAGGCGGCGCCAGCCCTTCTCCACCCTGCTCTGGTCGGCACCGCCGGCCGGGGCGTCGTCCTCGTGCGGGCGGTAGTCGTAGTAGCCGGCCCCGTAGGCGTCGGCCTCCCGGCCGGCCTTGTTCAGGACGATCCCGAGCACGCGCGCGCTGACGGCGGACAGGTTCGCGAGCGACTGCCGGAGCTGCTCGCGGCGCACCTGGCCCGCACCCGCCACCATCAGCACGCCGCTGGTCATCTTGGCGATGAGCGCGGCGTCGGTCACGGGCAGCAGCGGCGGGGTGTCGATGATGACGTAGTCGAACTTCTGGCTCGTCTCCTCGATCAGCCGGGCCATGCTGCGGGAGCCGACGAGCTCGGCGGGGTTCGGCGGCACGGCCCCCGACGGGATGACGTACAGGCCGGCCGAGCCCCAGGGCTGCACCACGTCGTCGATCGTCGCCCGCTGGATGAGGAGCGTCGTGAGGCCCACCGACCCCTCCAGGCCGAGGTACCCGGCGACGGAGGGCCGGCGCAGGTCCGCGTCGATCAGCAGGACCTTCGCGTCGGCGTCGGCCAGCGTGATGGCCAGGTTGATCGCCGAGGTGGTCTTGCCCTCGTCCGGCACGGAGGAGGTGACCACCAGGGCCTGCGGGCCGCCGTCCAGGTCCAGGAACTGCAGGTTGGTGCGCAGCCGCCGGAACGCCTCCGAGCGCGTGTGGTACGGGCTGGTCTGCACGACGAGCGGGTTGCTCTTCGCCTCGTCGTCGAGGGTGATGGTGCCGATGACCGCGGAGTCGGTGACGGTCCGCAGGTCCTGCTCCGAGCGCACGCGGGTGTCGACGATCTCGCGCAGCACGGCGAGCGCGACCCCGAGGGCGGAGCCGAGGAGCAGGCCGACGAGGATCATGACGGGGATGTTCGGGTAGCTCGCCGAGACCGGTGGCACGGCTTCGCGGACGAGCTGGAGCTGCACGGGGGAGTCGCCGGCACCCTGCGGCGTCTCCAGCGCGTCGACCCGCACGGCGAGGCTCTCGGCGACGGTGTTCGCGATGCGCGCGGCCAGCGTCGGGTCGGCGTCCGTCGTGGTGATGTCGATGAGCACGGTGTCGGTGACGGGGGCGGCCTGGACCCGGGTGGCCAGCTCGCCCGGGGTCGTGTCGAGGCCGAGCTCCTCGACGACCGGTTCGAGCACCTGCGGGCTGCGCACCAGGTTCGAGTACGACACGACGCGGCGCTGCACATAGGTGGTGCCGGTGGCGAGCTCGGACGTGGACTCGGCGCCGTGGAACGACACGAATACCTGCGCGGAGGTCGTATAGGTGGGCGTCCTGGTGAATGCGAACAACCCGGCGAGCACAATTCCGGCAAGTGCCAGAGCGGTCACGGGAACCCAGTGCTTACGGATGATCCTGAGATATTCGGTCACGTTCAACGTGTTCCCCTGACGGGCCTGCCTGCGCTTCCGTTGGTAATCTAACCGACGTTCCGGAGAAGCGCGCCCGCTGGGATATCCCGGTTTATTGCCGCAAATTCCGGACGTAAAGGGCGCTCGACAGGGAGATCTGCAGGTGCGAATTCTGCACGTCACGGACCGCTATTCCGGGGGCGTCGGCCGAGCGATCGACCGCATCACCGAGCTGGTTCCGGAGGCCGAGCACCACCTGCTCTCCACGGGCATCGAGAGCACGCACGGCCGCGGCGCCTACCGGGGCACGGCCGACCTCCCGGACGGGCACGTGGCCCGGGTCCGCGCGGTGCGGGACGTCGTCGACGAGGTGGCGCCCGACGTCGTGCACGCGCACTCGAGCTGGGCCGGTCTGTACACGCGGGTGCGGCGGCTGCCCGTGCCCGTCGTGTACCAGCCGCACTGCTACTACTTCGAGCGGCCCGACCTGCCCGGCCCCGTGCGCCGCGCCGTCCGCTCCGCCGAGCGGTTCCTCGCGGCGAACGGCTCGGTCGTCGCGGCGGTGAGCCCGCGCGAGGAGCGGCTCGCCCGGTCGATGGGCGCGCACCACGTGGTGCGCATCCCCAACGCGCCGTCGTCCGCGGCCGTCCGTGAGGCCGGGGCGCGCTCCGGTGCGGGGGCCGGGTCCCGGCGCATCGTCACGATGGTCGGCCGCGTGGTGGCACAGAAGGACCCGCGGTTCTACGCGGCGACGGCGCGGGCCGCGCGCGCGGCCGGACTGGGGCTCACCTTCCGCTGGCTGGGCGACGGCGACCCGGACCTGGTGCGGGAGCTGGCGGACGCCGGGGTCGAGGTCACGGGGTGGCTCACCGCGGACGACGTCATGCGGCAGATGGCGGCCTCCGACGTCTACCTGCACAGCGCCGCCTACGAGGGATTCCCGATCAGCGTGCTCGACGCCGCCCGGGTCGGTCTGCCGGCGGTGGTCCGCGACATCCCGGCGTTCGAGGGGGCGCGGCTGACCGCCGTCGGCACGCCGGACGAGGCCGCGGCCGCCGTCCACGCCGCCGTCGAGGACCCCCGGCAGCGGCTGCGCATGATCGCGTCGGGGGACCGTCTCGTGGGTGAGATGGACGAGACGGCCCTGCACGACGGCGTCGTGCGGGCCTACGCGACCGCCGCCGGAGGGGCGCTGGTGGCGTGACGCAGGGCCCGCACCCCGAACGCCGTGCGATCGACGGCGACCGCACGGTGAAGCAGCTCCTGGTCGGGCTGCTCCTGGTCGGGAGCGCGTGCTTCGTGCTGCTGGGCAGCCCGGCGGTGCCGCAGCGGTTCCTGTACGACAGCCGGAAGATCGCCACGATCGCGGGCGGCTACCAGGGCTACGACTCGGACAAGTCGTTCAGCACGGTGGGCGCGATCTACCGCGATCTCGGCCTGGCCGAGCAGCCGGTCTGGGCGGGGCTGCTGGGGTACCTCCTGTTCGCCACCGTGCTGCTGGTGGCGCTGCGGGGACGGATCGGGAACGCGGGGCTCCTGGGGCTCGGCCTCGTCGTGGGCTCGGTGGTGCTGGCCGTGGTGTACGTCGGCACGTACTCCAAGGACGTGTTCGTGCTGCCGATCGCGCTCGTCGCGCTGTGGCGCCGGCGCGGGTGGTGGCCCGAGATCGCGCTGGTGGCGGCCATGGCCGTCTACGCCCACGAGTTCCGGGACTACTGGTACCTCGTCATCGGCGGCTACGTCGGGTTCCGGGTGGTCATGGCGCGGGGGTTCTCCGTGGGCCGGATGATCGCCGCGGCGGTGGCCGCCCTCGTCGTGCTGGCCGTCGTCTTCCAGAACTACCTCGGGGTCGAGCTGGACTTCTACCGCACCAAGGTCAACGAGGTACGCATCGGCGACGTGGACACGCGCACGCTGATCGAGCCGTTCGTCGACGTGGCGGGACCGGTGGGCAGCTTCCTGAACTCGGTGATCGTGCTGGTGACGTTCGCCGTGCCCCTGCCGCTGATCCTCAAGCTCTCGCCGTACTACCTGATGGTCGCGGCGTTCCTGGCCGTGCTCTGGTTCCAGTTCGGACGGGCGGTCCGGCTGTGGGGTGCGCGGGCGCGGAGCGACCCGCAGTGGGCGCGCCTGGTCGCGCTCGTCCTGGGCCTGACCGTGGTGCAGAGCGTGTTCGAGCCCGACTACGGCTCGTACGTGCGGCACCTCACGCCGCTGCTGCCGGTGATGCTCGCGGTCATCCTGTGGCGCCCGCGTCCGCGTCCCTCGGACGGGTCGGACCCGCAGGATGCCCGGGCGGCGCAGGAGGCCGACACGGCAGTGGGCGCGCCCGGTGGCGCCGTGAGGAGTGGGCCTGGTGGCGCCGTGGCGGGGCGGTGAGCGCGGTGTACTCCGTGGTGATCCCCTGCCGGGACGGGGCGGCGACGCTCGGCCGGCAGCTCCGGGCCCTCGCGGCGCAGGACTTCACCGGCGACTTCGAGGTGGTCGTCGCCGACAACGGCTCGCGGGACGAGAGCCGCGCCGTCGTCGCCGCGGCCGCCCGGACGGACCCGCGCGTCCGGGGCGTCGACGCGAGCGGCCGGGCCGGCATCAACCACGCCCGCAACGTGGGCGTGGCGCACGCCCGGGGCAAGTTCGTCCTGCTCTGCGACGCCGACGACGCCGTCACGCCGGGCTGGATCTCCGCGATGGACCGGGCCCGCCGCGCGGGGGCGGACTGCGTGGGCGGAGCCGTCGAGCGGCGGCTGCCCGACGAGACGGTCCTCGGCACCGACCCCGCCACCTCCACCTACCTGTGGCACGTGCCGCGCCCCATCGGCGCCAACTGCGGCTTCGCCCGGGAGGTGCACGACGCCGTCGGCGGGTTCGACGAGTCGCTGCTCGGCGGCGGCGACGAGTCCGACTTCTTCTACCGGGCGCACCTCGCCGGGTACCGCACGCGCGCGGTGCCGGACGCCGTCGTCGTGTACTACGAGCGGGAGCGGCTGCGCGACCTGGCGCGTCAGCAGTTCCGGTACGGGCGCCAGTCGGTGCGGATCTACCTGCGGTTCCGGGACGCGGGCCTGCCGCGCCGGCCGCTGTGGCGCGTGCCGGTCACGGTCGCGGGCGGCCTGGTCCGGGCGCTGTCGCCCGACCGGCTGGTGCGCCGGCGCGGGGTCAAGCGGCTCGCGCTGACGGCGGGGCGCGTGGCGGGGAGCGTGCGGGACCGGACGCTGTTCGTCTGACGCGGCAGATGCTGCAAGCGGGCTGCATGTTTCGTGCAAGGCCGCCTTCCTACGGTGGGTCGCGGCGCCGATGGTGCCGCGTCCGCCCCTCGACCCCCCGAGGGGCGGACGGACCAACGGTCCGTCGAGGAGGGCACCGGCATGAGGCGCGCGTACTTCATCACCTGCGTGACGGCGGTCGCCGTCCTGACCCTGGCCGGATGCACCGCGGCGGCGGGCCTGGAACCCGGCCCGGCGCGCTCCGGCGACGTCCCGGCCCGTGAGCTGACCGACGCCGAGCAGGTCCGGGTGGACGAGGCGGTCGAGCTCCTGGTCCGGGACTGCATGAAGGCCGAGGGCTTCCGGTACGTGCCGGCGTGGGTGGCGAGCGTCGAGGAGCGGCAGGGTTCGGGCTACGTGCTCGCCGACGTCGCCTGGGCGCGGGAGCACGGCTACGGGCTGGAGCTGGAGGACCGGGTCGCCGAGATCCAGCGCAGCGACCCGAACCACGCCTACGCCAACGCCCTGCCGGAGGCAGAACGGGTGCGCTGGTCCGTGGCCCTGGACGGTGACCCGGCCGGCGGCATGCTGACGGCCGAGCTGCCCGCGGGCGGTGTGGTCCAGACCCCGCGTGAGAGCTGCTTCGCGCAGGCGAAGGACAAGCTCTACGGCGACTTCGCGGCGTGGTTCCGGACCGAGAAGGTGGCCACCAACCTCGTGGGCCTGTACGCGCAGGACATCGTCGCCGACGAGCGCTTCGTGACACAGCTCGGCGCCTGGTCGGAGTGCATGGGCCGGCGCGGCTACGACTACCCGGACCCGCCCGCGGTCCGCGATGACCTGCACCACGTTCTTGCCGGACTGAGCGGGGAGCGGGCGCGCACCGCCGAGCGCGACCTCGCGGTGGCCGAGGCGACCTGCGCCGTCCGCGAGACGGCGCTGGTGAGCACGGCGCACGACCTGGAAGACGAGTACTGCGCGCGGCTGGACCAGTACGACGACGAGGTCGCCGGGTACCGGCGGATGCAGGTCGTGGCGCTGGAGAACGCCGAACGGGTGCTGGCGCACTGAACCGGAACCAACCAACCAACCAAAGGAGTACACATCATGCGCAAGATCTTCGTCCTGCTCGCGTCGCTCGGTCTGGTGATCACAGGGGCGCTGTTCCCTGTGAGCGCGCAGGCCTCGACGGCCTGCGACAACGCGTGGCACAACGCGACGTCGGGCTACTTCTACGCCTACGACTACATCAACTGCAGCGGCTACCTGGGCAAGTCGAACGGGAACGACGCCAACTGGGGCAACTCGTCGGGTGGCTTCCAGGGCACGGACAACAACAAGGCGCACTCGCTGCTGCACAAGGGCACGTCGGGCATGGCGGTCATGGTGTTCAACGGCTTCAACCACAGCGGCAACTGGTCGTGCGTCAAGAAGTCCGAGTACTACGTGAGCAACCTGAACGACGACTCCCTGGCGGGTGGCGCCGGCTCGTCCGGTGCGTCGAACACGATCAGCTCGCACAAGTGGGTGTCCACCTCGTCGTGCGGGACGTCGTTCCTGCACTGAGGCTCATCCAGCGACTCCGGCGCGGCCGGCGGTGTCCCCGCCGGCCGTGCCGGAGCCGTTCAGCGTGCCGCCTCGGTCAGGAGCACCCCCAGCCGGTTCAATGCTCCCGGCACCACCGAGTAGTACGCCCACTTGCCCCGCTGCTCGCGGGTGAGCAGGCCGGCGTCGACCAGCAGCTTGAGGTGGTGGCTCACCGTGGGCTGGGACAGCCCGACCGGTTCGGTGAGGTCGCAGACGCACGCCTCGCCGCCGTCGTGCGCGGCGATGACCGACAGCAGGCGCACGCGCGTCGGGTCGCCGAGCGCCTTGAACACGTGCGCGAGCTCGGCGGCGGTCTCCGGGTCGGCGGCCTCGCGCACCAGGGGCGCGCAGCAGGCGCCGGACGCCGGCTCCGTGGCCGTCCGTGACCCGTCCGTCAGGGGGAGCGTGGTGGTCATGCCCACCATCTTGCCACGCATCGAAGTCTGTGGATACGTTGTACTCGTTCACGCATTGATAAGTATCGATCTGAGGAGTGGATCATGTCCGGATCCCGCGAGAGCCTGCCCGTCGTGGTCGTCGGGGCGGGGCCGGTCGGCCTCGCCGCCGCGGCTCACCTGGTGGAGCGCGGCCTCGAACCGCTCGTGCTGGAGGCGGGCTCCGGCCCGGCCGCGGCCGTCGCCTCCTGGGGGCACGTGCGCCTCTTCTCGCCCTGGCGGTACGACGTCGACGCCGCCGCCCGCCGCCTGCTCACCGGTGCGGGCTGGGCCGAACCGGCCCCGGACGCCCTGCCCACCGGCGCCGACCTGGTCGAGCGGTACCTGGCGCCGCTGGCCGCCGTACTCGGCGAGCGGGTCCGCTACGGCGCACGTGTCGTCGCCGTCGCCCGTGACGGCGCGGACCGGTCCCGTTCGCTCGGGCGCGAGCGGCGCCCCTACCTGGTGCGCTGGACGACGAGCGAAGGGGTGCACGAGATCCGGGCGCGCGCCGTGATCGACGCTTCGGGAACCCACGGCACGCCGAACCCGCTCGGCCTGTCGGGCCTGCCGGCGATCGGCGAGGAGCGCGCCGCCGACCACCTGACCGGTGCCCTGCCCGACGTGCTGGGGGCGGACCGGGAGCGGTTCGCGGGTCGCACCACCCTGGTGGTGGGCGCGGGCCACTCCGCAGCGAACACTCTGCTCAGCCTGGTCGAGCTGGCTCAGGACGAGCCGACCACCCGCATCCTCTGGGCGATCCGCGGCGGTTCGGCGCGGCGCCTCTACGGCGGCGGAGCCGACGACGAGCTGCCCGCCCGCGGACTGCTCGGCACGCGCCTGCGCGACGCCGTGGAGTCGGGGCGCGTCGAGCTGCTCACCCGGGTCGCCGTCGAGCGCCTGGAGCCTGAGCCCTCGGGCGCCGTGCGGGTGCTGGGTACAGGGCGCAAGGACGGCACCGACGGCGCGCTCGACCTGACCGTCGACACGATCGTCACCGCGACCGGCTTCCGCCCCGACCTGGACATGCTGCGCGAGGTCCGCCTCGACCTCGACCCGGTGGTCGAGGCTCCGCGCGCCATCGCGCCGCTCATCGACCCGAACCACCACTCCTGTGGCACGGTGCCCGCGCACGGCGAGGCGGAGCTCGCGCACCCGGACGACGGCTTCTACCTGGTCGGCACGAAGTCGTACGGGCGAGCGCCCACCTTTCTGCTGGCCACCGGTTACGAGCAGGTGCGGTCCGTGGTCGCGGCGCTGGCCGGGGACCGGGCGGCCGCCGACGCCGTCGAGCTGGACCTGCCGCAGACCGGTGTCTGCTCCTCCGACCTCGCGCTGGCCGCCGATGTGGACGGTGTGGTCTCGTCCGAGACGCTGGCGGGCACGTCCGGCGGCGGGTGCTGCGGTGCGCCGTCCGGGCCACAGGCGGTGACGATCGGTACGGGCGTGCCGTCGGCGCGCCGCTAGGCGGCGTCCGGGATCACGCGACGGGTTCCACGCCGAGCTCGGCCAGCAGCCGTCGCACGCGCCGCTCGATCTCGTCGCGGATGGGGCGCACCGCCTCGAGGCCCTGGCCGGCGGGGTCGTCCAGCTCCCAGTCCTGGTAGTTCTTGCCGGGGTAGTACGGGCAGGCGTCGCCGCACCCCATGGTGATGACCGCGTCCGACGCCTCGACCGCCTCGGTGGTGAGCACCTTGGGCTGCTCGCCGCGGATGTCGACCCCCTTCTCCAGCATCGCCTCCACGGCGACGGGGTTGATCATCTCGGCGGGCATGGAGCCGGCCGAGCGCACCTCGACGGCGCCGCCCGACAGCGCGCGCAGGAACCCTGCGGCCATCTGGGAGCGGCCCGCGTTGTGCACGCAGACGAACAGGGCGGACGGCTTGGTCTCGGTGGTCGGTTCGGTGAGGCTCATCAAGGGGCTCCGGTGGGTGCGGGGTGGTGGGGTACGGGTCAGGTCGTCCGTAGGATCAGGCAGCTTCCGGCACGAGATCGGCGAGCAGGGCGCGCACGCGCTGGTCCAGGTCGTCGCGGATCGCCGCCACGCCGGCGGGGGAGGCGAGGGCCGGGTCGCCCACCGCCCAGTCCTCGTACCGCGTGCCGGGCAGCACCGGGCAGACGTCGCCGCAGCCCATGGTGATCACCACGTCCGCGGCACGGACCGCGTCGTCGGTCAGCGGCTTCGGGTAGAAACGGGTCACGTCGTCGACCTGGTCGGCCGAGGTGCCGTCGCCCAGCTCCTCCAGGAGCGCGCGGACGCCCGCGTGCACCTCCGCCGCGGGCGCGGACCCCGCCGAGCGGACCACCACGCGGTCGCCCGCGTGGTGCCGCATCAGGGCGGCGGCGAGCTGGGACCGGCCCGCGTTGGCCACGCAGACGAACAGCACCTGCGGCAGGTGCTCACCCGCCGCGCCCAGCTCCAGGGCGCGGGCCTTCTCGGCGTCGACGATCCGCTGCCGCGCGAAGTGCTCGGTCAGCGGCACGAGGTAGGTGGCCTCGCCACCCCGGCGCACGAGGGCGGCGTACGACTCGCGGACCACCCGGGCACACTCGCCGGGCGGTGTGCCGGGGAAGCGCTCGGCCAGCGACGCCGCCAGGCGGTCGAGAGCGGGCTCCACGTTCGTCAGCCCGGCCAGCTGCCGGGTCCGGCCGACGTCGACCGCGGCCGGGGCGAACCGGTCCAGCAGCGTGCTCACCGCCCCGCGGTACGCCGGCTCGACGCGGTACCAGACCGAGGTGCCGCGCCGGTCGGCCGTGAGCAGGCCGACGTCGCGCAGCACCTTGAGGTGGTGGGACACGGTGGGCTGGGACACGTCGGTGAGGGTGGCGAGCTCGCCCACGGTGACCTCGCCGGACACGCTGGTCGCGACGGCGGACAGCATGCGCAGCCGGAGCGGGTCGGCCATCGCCTTCAGCGTCGCCGCCAGGGCGGTCGCCGCGTCGAGGCCGATCGCGTGGGACTCGGCGGCGCCGTGCGGGGAGAGAGCGGTCATCGTCGGCACCTCGCTTGCATTGATGTACTTCTATGTTGACATCTTTCGATACAGCCCCGCAAGCACCAAGCCGTCTACCGTCGAGCGCATGATGCTGCTGAGGTCGGTCGTCCTGTTCCTGGGCGCGGCGCTGTTCGAGATCGGCGGGGCGTGGCTCGTCTGGCAGGGCGTGCGCGAGCACCGGGGCTGGATCTGGATCGGCGCCGGCGTCGTCGCGCTCGGGATCTACGGGTTCTTCGCCAGCCTGCAGCCCGACGCGAGCTTCGGGCGCATCCTCGCCGCGTACGGCGGCGTGTTCGTCGCCGGCTCGCTGGCGTGGGGGATGGTCGTGGACGGCTTCCGTCCGGACCGCTGGGACGTCACCGGCGCACTCATCTGCCTGGTCGGCGTGGCCGTCATCATGTACGCGCCCCGCTCCGCATGAATCCGGCGTGACCCGGGCGGCATATGTACTACCTTGCCGCTCTTCGCCTCCTCTATCCTGAGTTTTCTGTCTGGGGGTGGACGGCGTGATCCGGTTTCAGCTGCTCGGCGGCGTGGCCGCGCACGACGAACGGGGCGCGGTCCCGCTGGGTTCGGCCCGGCAGCGGGCCGTGCTGGCGGCGCTCCTGGTGGAGCCGGGGGCCGTCGTCCCGCTGGACCTGCTGGTCGATCGGGTCTGGGGCCGGTCGGCGCCCCGCAGCGCGCGGCAGACCCTGCACGCCTACGTCTCACGGCTGCGTTCCGTGCTCGACGGCGCGGGCGGACCGGTGCCCGTGCACGGGTCGGGCGGTTACGTGCTGGCGGCGGACGGCTCCCAGGTGGACCTGCACCGGTTCCGTGCCCTGGTGGCCCGGGCTCGCGGCCGGGGCGTCGACGGGGGCACCGCCGGAAGTGCTGCGGGCGCCGTCGACGGCGGTGACGACGCGGACGCCGGCGCGCTGTGGCGGGAGGCGCTCGCGCTGTGGCAGGGCGAGCCGTTCGCCGGCCTGGACAGCGACTGGCTGCGGTCGGTCGCCGTCACCCTCGACGCCGAGCGGCACGCGGCCGTGCTGGACCACCACGACCTGCTGCTGCGCCGTGGCGAGCACGGCCGCCTGCTGCCCGAGGTAGCCGCGGCCGCCCACCGGGCCCCGCTGGACGAGCGGCTGGCCGCCCAGCTCGTGCTCGCCCTGTACCGGTGCGGCCGGCAGGCCGACGCACTGGAGCACTACCGCCTCGTCGCCGAACGGCTGGCCGACGAGCTGGGCAGCGACCCCGGCCCTGATCTCCAGGAGCTGTACCAGCGCATCCTGCGGCACGACCCGGGCCTGGCCGTTGCGGATCCCGCGGCCGCGTCGGCTCCTGCCGGTCCCGGGGACCTGACGGCGACCGGTCCTGTCCCGGGTGAGCCCGCCGACCGGCCGCGTCCCGCCCAGCTACCGCTGGACGTCGCCGCGTTCACGGGACGGGCGGGCGACCTGCGCCGCCTGGACGACCTGCTGACCGGGCTCACCGCGGCCGGCGTCGCCGTCATCAGCGGGACCGCGGGCGTCGGCAAGACGGCGCTCGCGGTGCACTGGGCCCACCGGGTCGCGGACCGGTTCCCGGACGGGCAGCTCTACGTGAACCTGCGCGGCTACGACCCCGACCAGCCCGTACGCCCCGCCGACGCCCTGGCGCGGTTCCTGACCGCCCTGGGCATCGCCGAGCGGGACGTCCCCCTGGACGACGAGTCGCGTGCCGACCGGTACCGCAGCGAGCTGGCCGGGCGTCGCATGCTGATCGTGCTCGACAACGCGGGCAGCGTGGCCCAGGTGCGCCCCCTGCTGCCGGGCGGAGGGTCGTCCCTGGTCCTGGTCACCAGCCGGGAGAGCCTCGCCGGCCTGGTCGTCCTGCACGGCGCCCACCAGGTGGGCCTCGACCTGCTGCCCGCCGCGGAGGCGAACCGCCTGCTGCACCGCCTGATCGGTGACCGTGTCACCACCGAGCCCGACGCGGCGGCGACCCTCGCCGAGCAGTGCGCCCGACTGCCCCTGGCGCTGCGCGTCGCGGCCGTGCTGGCCACCTCCCAGCCCGACCGTTCCCTGACCGAGATCACCGCGGAGCTCGCCGACCGGCGGGAGCGGCTGGAGCTGCTCGACCCGGGCGGCGACCCCTACGCGGCCGTGCACGCCGTGTTCTCCTGGTCCGTGCAGCACCTCCCCGACCAGGCGGCCCGCACGTTCCGGCGGCTGGGGCTGCACCCTGGTCCCGACCTCGACCCCTACGCCGCGGCTGCCCTGACCGGCCTGGAACCCCACCGCGCCCGCCGGGTCCTGGACACCCTCGTGGCCGCCCACCTGCTGCACCGCACCACACCCGGCCGCTACGGCATGCACGACCTCCTGCGTGCCTACGCGGCGCACCTGGCCCGCACCCACGACACCGGGCAGGACCGTGCCGCGGCCGAGGAGCGGCTCCTCGACTACTACCGTGCCGCGGCCCACGCCGCCGTCAGCACCCTGTACCCCGCCGAGGTGCAGTACGAGCTCGACCGGGTTCCGGACGTCCCCCTGCCCGACGTGTCGGAGCCGCGCAGTGCCACGGCCTGGCTCCAGGCCGAGCAGGTCTGCCTGGCGGCGGTCGCCGAGCACGCCGCCGACCGGCAGGACGCCGCGTACGCCGTCGCCATCGCCCTGATCCTGCACCGGTACGTGAACAGCGCTCATCCGGTGGGCCAGTTCGTCGTCAACGCGCACGCGCTGCGGGCCGCCGAGGCGGTGGGCGACCGGTCCGGTCAGGCCCACGCCTTGCGCCAGCTCGGGGTGGGACACTCGCAGGCGTGCCGGTACGAGACGGCGCTGGAGCACCTGCACCGGGCGCTCGCGCTGTTCCGCGAGGTCGGCAACCTCGCCGGGGAGGCACACACGCTCACCAACCTGGCGACGGTCGCCCACCGGCGGGGCGACCACCGGGGCGCCCGGGACCGGCACCGGCACGCGCTCGAGGTGGCGCAGCGGTCGGGTGACCGGTTCGTCGAGGCCTCGGTGCTCAACGGCATGGTCGGGGTCGAGGCCAGGCTGGGGGACCACGACGCCGCCTACGAGCGCTGCCGGCAGGCGCTGACGATCTTCCAGGAGATCGGGGCGCGCTACTGCGAGTCCATCGCGCTCAACAACCTGGCGAACAACGACATGGAGCGCGGGGACTACTCGACCGCCGGCGAGCGTCTGCGCCGCTCCCTGGCCACGGCCGACGAGCTGGGCATCGTGACCTCACGGGGGTACATCCTGGACTCGCTCGGCATGCTGCACCTGCGCCTGGCGGAACCGGACGAGGCCGCGGCGTACTTCGGGCGGGCGCTGACCGCGTGCCAGGAGACCGGTGACGTCACCGGGCAGGCGTGGTCGTACAACGGCCTGGGCGAGGCGGCGCGGCTCGCGGGGACCCCCGCCGAGGCCCTGCAGGCGCACACCGAGGCGCTCGGCATCGCCGTCCAGGTGGGTTCGCGCGACCAGCAGGCCCGGGCGTACGCGGGGATCGGCCACGCGCACCGCGGCCTGGGGGACCCGGGCGAGGCCCGGGCCGGCTTCCGGCAGGCCCACGCGATCTACGTGGATCTCGGCGTCCCTGAGGCCGAGGAGCTGGATGCTCTGCTCAACGAGGCGCCTGTCGCGTGAGACCGCGAGGGCCGGACCTCAGCCCGCCGTGCCGGACGAGCGCCAGAGCATGCTCGCGACGCTCCGTCGCACGGTGGGTGGCACCACCTCGGGCGGCACCATGCGGGCGATCCGCCGGGCCGGCGACGCCGCGACCCTGCGGTGCACGTAGGGGTAGAGCGCGCGGAGCCGGTCGAACTCCGCCCGGGTCCCGGGGTCGTCGTGCTCGGGGAGCGCGTCGAGCGCGGCCCACGTGTCGTCGGCGAGGCTCCGCAGCGGCGCCGGGACGGGCACGTCGTCCCACGTGGCACCGACGCGGTGCAGAGACGGGTCGATGAACGCGTCGACCCGGTGCACGGCGGCCCTGTCGTCCGGGTCGACCATCGGCAGGTCGAGCGCGGCGGCGGCGTTGAAGACGGGCTCGTCCCAGTCGTGGATCAGGTCGGCGTAGCGGACGAACGCCCGCGGCGTCGACCGGGTCGCCAGCTCCGTGCCGAGCATCAGGTTGATCCAGCCCGCCACCCGGTCGACCATGCCCCGGCCCTTGTAGTTGGCCGCCTTGCTGCCCACCACCTCGGCGGGCGGGCGCAGCATCGTCAGGCACGACGCGCGGGCGCCCGTGCCGGCCGCGGCCTCCAGCCAGAGCTCCAGGAACCAGAGCAGGCGCGGGTCCTTGATGACCAGGTCGCCGTGCTCCGCGACCTGCGCGTCGAGCCATACCCGGATCTGGCCGAGCGCGTTCGCCTCGACCCCGGCCCGGTCCACGAGGTGCCAGGCCAGCGGCCGCGGGTCCGACGTCTGCACGTCGGCGGCCCGCAGCAGCGAGTCGTGGAAGTCCACCACCCACCGTGGCTCCGAGAAGCCCCGCGGGTTGGACGGGTCGGCCTCGACCTCGGGTGCCGGGACCCGCAGGCCGAACTCGCGCAGGACGCCCGCGAGCGTGCTCGTGCCGCTGCGGCCCGAGCCGGTCACGTAGACGACGCGGTGCGGTGCGCTCATCGGGTCTCGGCCGCCATCGTCGGGACGCGGACCACCGGGGCCCACGGCGCGGCCTCGTCGAGCGAGTCCAGGTCGTAGCCGTGGGCGCGGATACGGTCGCCGAGGTGCTCGCCCACCACGTTGCGGTAGCGGGGCAGCAGGGCGGCGTCGGTGACGTCGCGGAGCAGGTCCGCCCGGGGCGTGCCGTGCCGCGACCCGAGGCGTGACACGTGGTGCCGCACGCGCCCGGCCAGCTCGGCCCGGCCGCCGGAGCGCCACAGCTCCGCATAGCGGTTGCTGCGGCCGGCGTCCACGGCGTCCACCGCGTCGTCGTCGAGCTCCACGCCCAGAAAGCGGGCGACCCGGCCCAGCTCGCCGGCCGGGTCGCGCATCAGGTGCTCGTACCGCAGCACCAGCAGGTTCTCGATGTGCAGGGCGTCCTCCGCGAACACGTCGTGCGCGTGCACCCAGTGCTCCACGAGCCGGGGGAACCCGAAGGTGAACCGTCCCCGGCTGCGGGTGGCCCACTTGCGCACGGCCAGGGCCTGGACCACGGGGTGCCGGGTGACGACCACGAACCGCGACCCGGGGAAGATCTCCTGGAAGTAGCGCATCTTCGTCAGGTTGGGCGGGGACTTCTCGACGAGCACCGTGCGGTCGAGGTCCCAGTACGGGGACCAGCTCTGCCAGAGCCGTGCGCCGGCGTCGGGCGTGCGCTGCGCGTCCTCCTCGGTGAGGTGCGCCTGCGGGTGGAAAGACCATTCGGACGTATTGCCCAGACCGCCGAGATACGTGTCCTGAATATGTTGTCCCTCGTCCATCACGGCGCCGGTTCCGGTCAGCCCGGAAGCATTCGGACTAGAACCAATAATTCGGGCGAGGAGCGTGGTGCCGCTGCGGTGCAGGCCGCCGACGAAGGCGATGCGATGGTTGTTCCAGGGTGTGGTGCTGGTGCTCGTTCCGGACATCGGGAAACCTAGCTGGTCGGCTGGAAAGGTGATCGCTGGTGCCCCGCAAAAATATGCGATGAATGTTCCGCGTGCGACCCGAATCGTCCCCGTCCCGCGTGGTCGATAATTCCGACCTGCGTCATCGGATAACAGCATCCATGATGGTCCCGACCGCGAACCAGACCGACAGGGGCACAGACATGATGCGTCCGGACGACCACGCCCATCTCGCGGGGCTGCGGGACGCGACCGCGTCGACCCTCGCCGCCGTGATCCGTCCCGGCCCTGTCGCCCTCCTGGACGTGCCCAACCAGCGCAACGTCGGTGACTCGCTCATCTGGGCCGGCACGGCCGCCTACCTGCGGCGCCTCGGGCGCGACGTCCGCTACGCGGCCGACCTGCGCGGCTACGTGCCGGCGGACCTGCGGGCGGCGATGCCGTCCGGGACCGTCCTCGTCCGCGGCGGGGGCGACTTCGGCGACCTCTGGCCGGGCCACCAGGAGCACCGGGAGCGCATCGTCCAGGACCTGCCCGACTACCCGGTGGTCCAGCTCCCGCAGTCCGTCTGGTTCGGGTCGGCGGACCGCGCCGCGCAGGCCGACCGGATCCTGGGCGCGCACCCCGACTTCACGCTCCTGCTGCGGGACACCCCGTCGCTGGCCCGGGCCGCCGAACAGCTCCCCTCCCTGGCCGCGCGGTTCTGCCCCGACCTGGCTCTCGGCTGGGAACCGCCGCGCCGCGAGCGGTCCGTGGCCGACACCCGGCGGCTGCTCGTGCTCGCCCGCGCGGACAAGGAGACCGCCTCGGGCCTGCACGACGTCGGGCCGGCCTGGGTCCCCGGGCTGGATGCCGACCGCACGGACTGGCACGCCGGCGGCAGCGAGGCCTGGCGCCGGCGGGCCGCCCGAACCGTCACGACGCTCGGTCACCAGCGTGCCCGCGTCGCCCGCCGGGTGCCGCTGCCGGCGTCGGGCCTTGCGAACCGGCCCGTGGCGGCGGCCCTCGCGACGATCAACCGGGCCGGCATCGACGCCGGGGTGCGGTTGTTCGCGCCCGCGCGGGGCGCCGTCGTCGACCGACTCCACGCGCACGTGATGGCGGCGCTGCTGGGCGTGGAGCACGTGGTGCTGGACAACAGCTACGGCAAGGTCCGCGCCGTCTACGACGACTACACCGGCACGTTCAGCACCGCCCATCACGCGTCCGGCCTCGACGAGGCGCGCGAGCTGGCCGCCCGGCTCTGGGCCGCCTGATGCTCGCGTTCGTGACCTCGCTGCGCCATCCGCGCAACGCCGCCGACTACGGCCGCGTCGAGGAGCTGCTGCGCCTCACCCTCGCGTCGCTGACCGCGCAGACCAGCGGGGAGTACGTGGTGCTGGTGGTGGGCAACCGCGCCCCGGGGTTCGACCTGGGGGAGCGGGTGCGGTTCGTCCCCGTCGGCTTCGCGCCGCCCGAGGCCGCCCACGGCCCGCACGCCGACCGGGACCGGTTCGTCCGGGACAAGGGCAGCAAGATCGGCGTCGGGCTGCTCGCGGCCCGTCCCTACGCGCCGGACCACGTGATGATCGTGGACGCCGACGACTTCGTGCACCGCGACCTCGCCGCGTTCACCGCGCGGCACCCGGGGCACCCCGGGTGGGTGGTCGACCAGGGCTGGGTGTACTCCCGCGCCCGCGGTGTCTACCGGCGTCAGCCCGCCTTCCACCGGACCTGCGGCACGAGCCTCGTGGTCCCGTTCGACGCCTACGGCGTACCCGCGCACCTCGACGAGACCGCCACGCAGGGGGAGGTCCTGGCCGGGTACGGCGAGCGGGTCGACCACGTGCTCGGCGCCCACCGGAACGCGGTCGAGTGGTTCGCGCGGCACCAGGGCAGGGTGCTCGAACCCCTGCCGTTCCGCGGCGCCGTCTACCACGTGGACACGGGGGAGAACCACTCCGGCAAGCGCCTGCGTGGGCTCGCCCGCCCGCTCGACCCTGACTTCGCCGCGTGCTACGGCCTGCCCCCGGTGCGGCGGACGACGGCGACGCTGTGGTCCGCCGTCGGGCCCCGCGCGGTCGCCGAGACCGCACTCGTGCTCGGCCGCCGGGCGTTGCGGCCCGTCCGGCGGGCGCTCGCCGCGGGGGCCCGGTCATGACCGTCGAGGTGGTGCACTGGAACCCCCGGCGGCCGGTGGTACCTGGGCCGTTCGGGCGGCTGGTGCCGGTGCGGCGCCGGGTCAACAACTTCGGCGACCTCGTCGGCCCGGCGCTCGTCGCGCGGATCCTGGCCGCGCGCGGCGTCGACCCCGCCCGGGGCGCCGGGCGCAGGCTCCTCACGGTGGGCTCCATCCTGCACCTGGCGAGCCCGGGCGACGTCGTCTGGGGCACCGGCATCAACGGCAAGCAGGCGCACCTGCCCCGCGGTCTGCGGCTGGACGTGCGGGCCGTGCGCGGGCCGATCACCCACCGGGTGCTGCGCGAGGCGGGCATCGCCGCGCCGCGCGTGTTCGGCGACCCGGCGCTGCTCTGGAGCCGCTTCTGGCCCCGGGAGACGTACGCCGACGGCGCCCGGCGCGCGGTCGGCTTCGTGCCCAACCTGCACGACTGGGTCCGGTACCGCGACGACCCGCGGACGATCGCGCCGCAGGGCGACCTGCACGCGATCGCCGGGCAGATCGCGCGCTGCGACCTCGTCGTGGCGACGTCCCTGCACGGCATCGTGCTTGCCGAGTCGTTCGGCATCCCGGCGCGGCTCGTCCCGCCGTCGGCCGAGCCGATGCACAAGTACCACGACTACTACGCCGGCACCGGGCGCGAGGCGTTCCGCGTGGCGGCGTCGGTGGACGAGGCCGTGGAGATGGGCGGCGCCCGCCCGCCGGTGTGGGACGCCGACGCCCTGCTGGCCGCGTTCCCCCTCGACCTGTGGGCGTGACCGCGAGCCGGGTCAGAGCCCGAACGCCGCGGTGACCGTGGCGCCGCGCGCACCGGCCAGGTCCACGACGAGTGCGATGCCCGGCTCCAGGCGTTCGACGGTGACCCGCTCGTGCGCGCCGGTCAGCCGGGCCGCCGTACGGGCCAGCGTGATCCGCAACGGCCGCTCCAGCCGCTGCGTCGGGTCGGCGACCGCCACGGTCAGCCGCGTCCCCTCCTGCACCACGAGCACCGCGGCCGGCCGGTCGCACCGCACGCCGCCCGTCTCCGGCGCCTCCGCCTGCCAGACGTTCAGCGCCACCGTGTCGTCGCGGCGCACCGCTTGCACGGCCCGCGAGTTCGCCAGGACCTCCGTCCGCGGGGCCGCGGCGTAGGACGCCACCTCCTGCGGCGTCGCGCCCGGCAGGATCGTGTACCCGTAGCGGCCGTCCGCGGGGTCGGTGCCGTGCTCCAGCCAGAGCGTCGCGAAGCTGTTGGCCCGCACCGTCGGGTCGCGGTGCGGCGCACTGCGGTTGATGTCGGCCCACCGGCCCGTGCGCCGCTCGCGGAGCAGCCGCAGGCGCTGCCCGTCCCGGAACACGTAGCCGATGCCGGTGCCCGGGGTCGCGCCCGACAGATGGGCCCACCGGGCGCCGTCTGCCACGGTGGGGGCGGGCGTGCCCGGTCCCACCGCGTGCGGCACGGTGCGGCCGTCGACGACGAGCCGCTGGGCCGCCGGGTCCACGAGCCGGCGGTTGTCCACCACGGTCTCCACCGGGCGTCCGGACGCCGAGGCGATGCCCGTGCCGAGCGCCACGATCTCGTCGTCCAGCAGGAACCACGACGTGAAGCCCGATACCTCGGCCATGCCCGGGGCCGCCGGGTGCCGGAACGCCATGCCGACCGCCGCCCGGGAGCCCAGGGCGGCACCGCCCGCCCAGTGCGACGTGCCGCGGAAGCCTGCGCCGGCGGAGTCGCCGGGCGTGCCCGACGCCGTCGTCGTCCCGGGGATGCGACGGGCGTCGACGGTGGGCCAGTAGTCGTCGTCGTAGGGGGTGCCGGCCGCGTCGTACAGGTAGTACGCGCCGCTGCCCGTGTACCAGCCGTGCAGGTTCTCCGCGCCGATCGACTCGTACGTGGCGATCCGCGCCGACGACATCGCCAGCGCGACCGTGAACGCGGGCCGCCGGTGCACCACGCGGTCCATCGCGGGGAAGACCCGGGTGCCCTCCGGGGGAGCCAGCGGCGTGACGCCGTCGGCCGGGTCCGGTGACGCGTAGGCGGCCAGGCGCGTCCAGCGTGCGGCCCGCTCGCCGTCCGCCGCCGAGGCCAGGAGGCGCAGGGCGGACGCCGCGGCCCGCCCGGCGTCCCGGTCACCGACCGAGCGGCGAGCGATGTTGCGCCCGCGCACCGGGGCCAGGACCGCGCCGGCGTGCAGCCACGGCACGAGCCCGTCGTCCACCCAGCGCAGCAGGTCGTCGAGGGCCGGACCCGGGAGGTGCCACGGCGTGTCGTGCAGCAGGGCCAGCACGGTGGCGGCGGAGGTGAGCAGGGACAGCCCGTACCCGCCCGAGTAGGGGTGCACGTCGTGCTGCAGGAACGATCCGTCGGCGTGGATCCCGTCGCCGGACGCCGTGGGCCGGAACGCGGGGGCCATGCCCCGCAGGCCGGCGGCGAGGGCGTCCTCGTCGTCGAGCAGCAGCGCGCGCTCCACCACGACACGTCCCGTCCAGGCGCGGTTGGCCGCCGTGTACGCCGGGGCGGGGGTCTGCTCGTGCACCGTGGCCATCCAGCGCCGCAGCCGGTCCTCGCCGAGGTCGTCGTACAGGAGCATCGACGTCGCCGTGAGCTGGAGCGGGATGCCGACCTGCCGGTCCCACCAGTTCCCCGACCGGCCCGTGTGCGCGGCGTAGTCCTCGTGGAGCCGGTCGAGGCCGGCCAGCAGGACGTCCCGCACCTCGGGGTCCTGCGCGTAGCGGGAGCCCGGCGTGGCGTAGGCGCGGGCGAGCTCCCGGAGCCGCTCGTAGCGGATCCGCAGGCCGACGGTCCGCTCGCGGGAGGTCAGGGACAGGTCCGGCCACCGGCCGTCCGGGCCGAGCTGGTCCAGCAGGCGGCCGGCGGCGTCGTCGTCGGCGGCCGCGCCCGTGAGCTGGGCGAGCCACCGTGTGCGGACGGCGGCGAACGGGTGCGTCGTGTCCTGGAACGCGTCCCACGCCACCAGCCCGCCGGCCACGAGGGCGGACGCGCCGAGCGCGAGGGTGCCGATCCGCAGGGCCTGGCGGCGCGTGACGGGGCGGGTGTGCGGGGGTGCGGGCGAGGGGTCCGAGGGCTGGGGCGGGGGCTTGGACGGGGGGTGCTCGCGCTCGGACGGGGGGTAGGGGGTCGGCGCGTCGTGCCGGGTGGGCGCGCTGTGCGGGGGCGGCGGGGCGTGCTCGGGGGACGCGTCGTGCTCGGTGGGCAGGTCGGCCTCCTCCTGGTCGCGGGTCACGGACCATGGTGTCCGGGCAGCGGTTCCTGCGCGCGCCGGGGCATTCCGCATCGTCGCGATCGTCTGTATTGTCCGCACTTGTGTCCCCAGCACGCCGCACGACGTCGTCCGCGACCCGACCGGGTCGTGTGGTCGGTGCGGGTCGTGTGATCGGTGTGGTTGGTGTGCTCGACCGAACTGTCGTTCATCAGCGCGGACGGGGAGGCGCGGGCCGTGTGGTCCGTGCAGGTCGTGCGGTCGCCGGCGTGGTCCGCGCAGGTCGTGCGGTTGCCCGCGTGACGCTGGTGGTCATGACCGGGGCAGGGCTCACGGCGTGCGCCGGTCTGCTCGCGCCGGGAGCCGAGCCGATGCCGGCGCCGGGAATCGCCCCCGGCGTCGTCGGGGTGGCCGCGCCCGTCGAGCACGCGCCCGGCCCGCAGCCCACGTCGGTGGGCGCGATCACGGGCGAGCACACCCAGGAGTCCGCGGCGGTGGACGTGCAGCCGGCGCCCAGCGGCTCGGCGTCGCGCGGTGCGGACCGGGGGCCGGTGGGTGGTGACGGGTCGGACGGCGGCTCGGGCGGGGCCGGTTCGGGCGGTGGGTCCGGGGACGGCGCCGGTGGTGCCAAGGGTGGCTCCGGGGGTGGTGGTTCCGGGGGCGGTTCGGGCGACGGCGCGGGTGGCGGTCCCGGCGGCGGGGGCGCGGACGACGCACCCGACCTGACCGACCCCGTCCAGTACGCGGCGGCCCTGGAAGAAGCGGTCAACGGTCACCGCACCGCGAACGCGCTGCCCGCCCTGACGCACGACACCTGCGCGTACGACGTGGCACTGGAGCGCGCCCAGGCGCTCGTCGGGCAGGAGCTGGCGCACGCACCGCTCGACCCGATCTTCGAGCGGTGTCCCACGACGGCCGTCGCGGAGAACCTGGCCAAGGGCGGCTGGACGCCCGCCGAGGCCGCGCAGGGCTGGATGGACTCCGACGGGCACCGCGCCAACATCCTGAACGGTGACCTGACCCGCGGCGCGGTCGCGTGCGTCCCCGACGGCGGCGACCCGGCCGCGCCGACCATGATCTGCGCCCACGTCTTCCTCGCCTGATCTTCTCGCCGCTCCTTGCCGGCTCGAGCTGGCGCTCGCTGGCCCGAGCTGGTGTGTGCCCCGCGGAGCGGGCCCGTGTCCGCCCGAGCGGGCCCGTGTCCGCCCGAGCTGGCCCGTGTCCGCCCGAGCGGACCCGCGTTCGCCCGTGGTGCGCTTCTACCCAGTCATTACGCCCAGAATTGGCGGTCGTGCTGGGCGCAATGACTGGGTAGAAGCGCACCATCGCGAGGCGGCGGGGGTTCCGGTTGTGGGCGGTGGGTGGCGGGTGTCGAATCGACGTCGTGCACCGCGACCCGGCCCGCCCCATGCGGCTGATCATGACGGCCTGGGCCTGCCTGACGGCTCCGGTCCGCTCGGCGGTCGCGGTCTGCTTGGCGGTCGCCGTCCGCCCGGCGGTTCCGGTCCGCGCGACGGCAGCCGTCCGTTCGGCGGTTCCGGTCCGCCCGGCGGTTCCGGTCCGCGCGACGGCTCCCGTCCGTTCGGCGGTCGCCGTCCGCCTGCCGGCTCCGCGTCGCTCGGCGCTCGTAGCCCGCTCGACAGTTCCGATCCTCCTCGGTCTAGCCCTGATCGGCGCCCTGCTCACCGGCTGCTCCGGACCCGGCCGCGACACCCGCCCGAGCGACACCGCGGCGAGTCCCGGCGCGACGGCCGATGGGCGGGAGGCGCCGTCGGCCCTCCGCCCCACCTGGACGCCGCCCGCCGGTACCGACCTCGCCGACCGCACCCGGTACGCGGCCGCGCTGGAGGACGGCGTGAATGCCGCCCGCATGCAGCTCGGAGTACCACCGCTGGAGCACGACGACTGCCTCGCCGCCGTCGCCGAGGAGCGAGCGGCCGCGCTGATCGGCGCGGCCGAGCTGACGCATGCGCCCCTGCCGCCCGTGCAGCGGAGCTGCCCCGGCGGCACGATCGCCGCGGAGAACCTCAGCCGCACCGACCGCCCGCCGCAGGACGTGGTGCAGGCCTGGCTGGACTCGCCGACGCACCGGGACAACCTGGTCAGCACCGACCTGCTGCGCGGTGCGATCGGCTGCGTGCGCGACGGCGGGACGACCGGTCTGCCGGTGCTGGTCTGCTCCCACGTGTTCCTCGGCTGAGCAGTTGTCCACAGGCTGTCCGGACGGACCGCGCGCGCCCGTTATCGTGTGAGCCGCGCACCCGCCCGGACCGACCGCAGGAGACACATTGGCGCAGGCGACGACCACCGCCGTCGACCGACCCACCGGACCGGACCCGGAGCACCGCGGCCCCGGCACGGCGGCGGACCCCGCGTCCGGGGGCCACACCTTCCGGACCGACATCAACGGGCTGCGGGCGGTCGCCGTGCTCGCGGTCGTCGTCTACCACGCAGGCCTCGCGGTGCCCGGCGGGTTCACCGGCGTCGACGTCTTCTACGTCATCTCCGGCTATCTCATCAGCTCGCTGCTGCTGCGCGAGGTGGGGCGCAGCGGGACCGTCGACCTGGTCGCGTTCTGGACGCGGCGCATGCGGCGTCTCGTCCCGGCGCTCGCGCTGGTCGTCACCGTCACGCTCGTCGCCTGCCTGGTGCTGCTGTCGCCGCTCGCCTGGCAGAAGATCGCGACCCACGGCGCGGCGGCCATGCTGTTCGTCTCCAACCTGCTGTTCCCCTACCAGGGGCAGGACTACTTCTCCGAGTCCGCCGTCCCCAGCCCCTACCTGCACACCTGGTCGCTGGGCATCGAGGAGCAGTTCTACCTGTTCTGGCCGCTGCTCGTGCTCCTGGCCGTCGCCGTGGCCCGGCGCACCCGCGTCCCGGCCCGGCGCACGCTGCAGATCCTGTTCGCGGGGACGTTC
This sequence comes from Promicromonospora sp. MS192, assembly GCF_049532985.1. Taxonomy (GTDB): domain Bacteria; phylum Actinomycetota; class Actinomycetes; order Actinomycetales; family Cellulomonadaceae; genus Promicromonospora. Next base: position 5,458,471 of record NZ_CP186693.1, read on the forward strand.
GTCGTCTCGCTGGCCACCTCGGTCTGGCTGACGGCGGTCGCGCCGGACTGGGCGTTCTACATCCTGCCGACCCGGGCGTGGGAGTTCGCGGGCGCGGCCCTCGTCGCCACCCTGCCCTGGGCGCGGCTCGCCGGCGTCGTGCACCTGCGGCCGTGGCTGCTGCGGACCCTGCTCGGCACCGCCGGGTTCGCGCTGCTGGCCCTCTCCTTCGCGTTCGTGCACGAGACCGACCCGTTCCCCGGCACCGTGGCTCTGCTGCCCGTGGGCGGTGCGCTGCTGGTGCTGGCCGCGGGCAGCGTCCCGGCGTCGGCCACCTGGCTGGACCGGGTGCTCGACCTGCCGCTGCTGCAGCGGTTCGGCGACGTCTCCTACTCCTGGTACCTGTGGCACTGGCCGTTCGTGGTCCTCACCACGGCCGCCGTGCAGGACGACGCCGTCTGGATCAAGGTGCTCGCCTCGCTCGCCGCCCTCGGCGCCGCCGTCGCGACCTACCGCTGGGTGGAGAACCCGGTCCGGTTCAGCCCGGCGCTGCGGTCCTGGCGGCGCACCGCCGCCGTCACGCTCGTCATCGGGGTCGCCGTGGGCGGCCTCACCCTCGGCACCCGCGTGGCGACCGCGTCGGTGCTGCAGCGCGAGCCGTACGCCACTGCCGTCGCGGAGCGCGCCGAGCCGGAGCCGTACCCGTGCACGGAGGAGACCACGACGGCGTCGGGCGACGTCGTGTGCCTGCTCGGGGACGTCGACTCCGCGACCACTGTGCTCCTGCTCGGCGACTCCCACACCATGCACTGGATCCCCGCGTTCGACGTCGCGGCGCGCGACGCCGGACTGCGTCTCGCCGTCCGCTGGCGGCACGGGTGCCCGGCCGCCGAGGTGGTCGTGGAGCAGCCCACCGAGCGGGGCTCGTGCCTGCCCTTCCAGGCCGGAACCCTGCGCATCGTCGACGACCTGCGGCCCGACGCCGTCGTCGTGAGCCAGGCCCAGATCTACGCCGACCGCATGCAGCACGCCGACGGGACACGCATGGACGACGCCGAGGTGCGCGCCGCCTGGCGCTCCGCCAACGACGCCCTGTTCGCGCACCTCACCGCCGTCACGCCCCATGTGGTCGCCGTGGTGGACAACCCGCGGCTCGACGTCGACCCGCTCGAATGCCTCACCCGGCCGTGGCCCGGCCTCGGGGACTGCAGCATGACGCGCACCGAGGCGGAGGAGTCCAACGGGGACCTCCCGCGTATCAGCGCCGAAATATGGGCCCAGTACGGTGTCACCACCTGGGACGGGGTCTGGTCCGAGACGTGCGACGACACCACGTGCCGCATCGGAGACACCAGCCACCCCGTCTACCGGGACTTTCACCATCTCAGCGTGGACTACGTGCTGACCCGGACGGACGCCGTGGAGCGGATGCTCACCGGTGTCGTGCGCGGCACGTCGTCGGGCGACAACGGGTAACGAAGGAGAACATCGGAGCATGGCTCACGACCAGGCCCAGGCGCGGGGCGCCATCGACCGGTTCTTCAAGATCAGCGAACGCGGGTCCACGGTGTGGACGGAGGTGCGCGGCGGTCTGGTCACCTTCTTCACGATGAGCTACATCGTCGTGCTGAACCCGCTCATCCTCGGCAGCGTGCCCGACGGGACAGGCCAGTATCTCGGCGGCGGCGAGACGATGGGCGACGTCACGGCCATCGCGGCGGCCACGGCCCTGGTGGCCGGCGTCATGTCGATCCTCATGGGCGTGGTCGCCAACTTCCCGCTGGCGCTCGCGGCGGGGCTCGGCCTGAACGCCGTCGTCGCCTTCTCCGTGGCGGCCCTGCCGGGCATGACCTGGGCGGATGCCATGGGCATCGTGGTGATGGAAGGCCTGGTCATCCTGATCCTGGTGGTCACGGGCTTCCGGGAGGCGGTGTTCGGGGCGGTGCCGCGCGAGCTCAAGATCGCGATCAGCGTGGGCATCGGCCTGTTCATCACGTTCATCGGCGTGTACGACGCCGGCTTCGTGCGCATCCCCGCCTCCCTGGCGACGCCCACCGAGCTGGGCATGGGCGGTTCGCTCGGCGCCTGGCCGCTGTTCGTGTTCGCGTTCGGGGTGCTGCTGGCCGCCGTCCTCGTGGTGCGCAAGGTGCGGGGCGGCATCCTCATCGCGATCGTCGCCTCGACGGTGCTCGCGGTCGTGGTCGAGGCCGTCGGCGGTATCGGCGGGCGCACCGAGGACAACCCGGGCGGCTGGGCGCTGAACGTGCCCGCCCTGCCCGACTCCGTGGTGAAGCTGCCCGACTTCTCGCTGATCGGCCAGTTCTCGCTGCTCGGATCGTTCGAGGCGATCGGGCCCATCGCGGTGATCCTGCTGGTGTTCACGCTCCTCATCGCGGACTTCTTCGACACGATGGGCACGATGGTCGCCATCGGCGGTGAGGCCAAGCTGCTCGACGCCAAGGGCAACCCGCCCCGCACCACGCAGATCCTGGTGGTCGACTCGCTGGCCGCCGTGGCCGGTGGCGCGGGCTCGGTGTCGTCCAACACGGCCTACGTCGAGTCGGCGTCCGGCGTGGGCGACGGCGCCCGCACGGGCCTGGCCGCCGTGACCACCGGTGTGGCGTTCCTGCTCACCACGTTCCTGTCGCCGCTCGTCGAGGTGGTGCCGCACGAGGCCGCGACGCCCGCGCTGGTGATCGTCGGCTTCCTCATGGTCGTGCAGGTCACGGGCATCGACTGGACGGACCTCGAGGTCGCCATCCCGGCGTTCCTCACGATGGTGCTGATGCCGTTCGCGTACTCGATCACGGTGGGCATCGGGGCGGGCGTGATCTCGTTCGTGCTGATCAAGATCACCGTCGGCAAGGCGCGCAAGGTGCACCCCCTGCTGTGGATCGCGGCGCTGCTGTTCGTCGTGTACTTCCTGATGGGCCCGATCCGCGCTGCGGTAGGCATCTGACGCCGCCCGCCCAAAAGTCCGCCGCGAGCAGGCGATCGGGCATGGTTTTCACGGGGAATCCATGCCCGATCGCCTGCTCGCGGCGGACCCTTTGGTAAGAGGCGGGTCAGGCCGCCAGGACCTGCCGCTCCGGCTCCGCTGCCGCTTCCGGGTAGGTCACCTGGAGGTACGGCCGCGGGATGCGGTGCGAGCGGGAGAGGCGGGCGCGGACGCGCACGTGCCACGTCCGGTAGGCCCAGATCGTCGCGACGGCGGTGACCAGCAGCGTCGCGACGGCGCCGATCAGGACCGCGTACCGGGGGCCGAACGTCTCGCCGATCCAGCCCACCACCGGGGAGCCCAGCGGCGTGGTGCCGAGCAGCACCATCATGTAGATCGACATGACGCGGCCGCGCACCTCGGGCGCCACGGAGAGCTGGATCGCGGCGTTGGCCGAGGTCAGCATGGTCAGCGACGCGAACCCCACGGGGATGCACATCAGCAGGTAGCCGAGGTACGTCGGCATGACGGCCTGGATGCCCATGGCGATCGCGAACGCGAACGCCGCACCCAGTACGAGCCGTACGCGCGGACGCTCCCGGCGGGCCGCCAGCAGGGCGCCCGTGAGGGAGCCGATCGCCAGGACGGACCCGAGTATGCCGTACTCGCCAGCTCCCCGGCCGAACTCGACGCGCGCCATCATGGCCGACGTGAGCTGGAAGTTCAGTCCCAGCATGGAGACCACGCCCATGACGACCATGATCACGACGATGTCGCTGCGCCCCCGGATGTAGGCCAGTCCCTCGCGGATCTGGCCCTTGGCACGCGGAGCGGTCGGCAGCACGTGCAGGTCGCGCATGCGGGTGAGCGAGATGATCACGGCACCGAACGCGATGCCGTTGATGACGAACACCCAGCCGGAGCCGACGGCGGCGATGAGCAGGCCTGCCACGCCGGGACCGATGAGCCGCGCGGCGTTGAAGTTGGTCGAGTTGAGCCCGACGGCGTTCGCGAGCCGCTTGGCGGGGACGAGCTGGGCCACGAAGGTCTGGCGCACGGGGCCGTCGATGGCGCTGACCACGCCCAGCAGGGTGGCGAACACGTACACGTGCCACAGCTCGGCCACACCGGACAGCACCAGCGCACCGAGCCCGAGGCCCAGTACGCCCATGCCGCCCTGCGTCATCATCAGGAGCTTGCGGCGGTCGACGCGGTCGGCGAGCAGCCCGGCCCACGCGGACAGGAAGATGTGGGGGATGAACTGCAGTGCGGTGACGATGCCGACGGCGACACCGGAGTTGTTGGTCAGGAGGGTCAGGACGACCCAGTCCTGCGCCACGCGCTGCATCCAGGTGCCGATGTTGGCGACGAGAGCGCTGGCGAACCAGAGACGATAGTTACGGTATTTCAGGCTGGCGAAGGTTGCGCTCATCGAGCGGCGATCCGGATCAGGAGCTCGCTGGCTCCCGCAAGGATCTCTCTCTCCTCTACGGTCAGGGTGGACAGTTGTTTCGTGAGCCAGGCGTCACGGCGACGCCGGGTCTCGGCGACCTCTCGGGCGCCCGCGGGGGTGAGACGGACGACCACCTGCCGACGGTCCGTCGCGTGCTCCACCTTCTCGACGAGGCCGAGCTCGGCCAGGGTGTTCACCGCCCGGGTCATCGACGGCGGCCGGACCCGTTCGTGCTCGGCGAGCGAACCGGGGGACATCTCGCCGTGCTTGTGCAGCACCGTCAGGATCCCGAACTGGCCCTCGGGGAGGTCGGCCTCGCCTCGTTCGGCGCGCAGGCGGCGGGAGATCCGGGTGAGGGCGACGCGCAGGTCGCCCCCGACGGTGGCCGGGTTCCGGCCGGGCTTGCGGGAGCTCGACGACATCTACAGCAGTCTAGATCATTAGCGTGGCTAACGGTACGTGGGTGCGGTCACACGACGAGGCGCCCGCCCCCACGAAGGGGACGGGCGCCTCGTCGTCAGAACGACGGCGGGTCAGACCGAGCGGTGCGTCTGCGCGAACTGCGCGGCGCTCGGCTGCAGCTCCTGCTGCACGTTCTCGTACCGCTGCCCCTGCTCGGTGTGCGCCTTGAGCCGGTTCTCGAACTCGGCCTGCGTGCGCAGCTCCTCCTCGGTGGGCCAGAGGCCGATCCCGAGGATGAGCAGGAACGTCACGACGCTGACGGCCATCACGAGCGGCACGAGCAGCTGCATCGTGGAGGCGCCGGCGGGGACACTGTCCACGGGGTTGACCACGGACACGCCGGCCATGCCGGTGTAGTGCATGCCGGTCACCGCCACGCCCATCACCAGGGTGGCGATGATCGTGGCGAGCGTGCCGCGGATGTGGACGGTGCACCAGAGCGCCGCGGTGGCCGCGACGACGGCGATGATCACCGACGCGATGACGTACACGGGGTTGTAGACGACCTCCGCCGACATCTGCATCGCCTCCATGCCCATGTAGTGCATGGCCGCGACGCCGGCGCCCGCGAGGGCACCGCCGACGAGCATCGCCGGGAGCCGGCGCTTGCCCAGCTCCGTGATGAAGAGGCCCGCACCGACCACGACGATGGCGATCGCCGCGCTCAGCAGGGTCTGGGGAACGTCGTACCTGATGGTCACACCGGAGGCGGAGAAACCCAGCATGGCGACGAAGTGCATCACCCAGATGCCGGTACCGCCGATGGCGATGGCGCCGAACACGAGCCATGCCGCGCGTGCACCGCCTGAAGCCCCTCGGGCGCGGGACGTGCACGCGAGGCCCGTCGCTGCGCCGGTGCACGAGATCGCGTACGCCAGCAACGGCGTGACGATCCCGAATGTGAAGTGGTCGATCACTGGCATGGTGTTGAACAGCCCCTCGAATGGTTCCCTCTGTTGCGGAAACGTTACAGAGTTCCGTTGTCCCGGACAATACGGGGAACCCGCCGTCGAAGGGATATTGCGGACGTGATCGCCCTGGTCAGAGGGTTTCGACGACGTAGTCGACGCACGCCGTGAGGGCGGCGACGTCGGCGGGGTCGACCGCCGGGTACATCCCGACGCGGAGCTGGTTGCGCCCGAGCTTCCGGTACGCGAACACGTCCTGGACGCCGTTGGCGCTCAGCTCCGCGATGACCCGGTCCGCGTCGATCTCGTCGGCCAGGTCGACGGTGCCGACCACCGTGGACCGCTCCTCCGGGCGCGTGACGAACGGCGTGGCCCACTCGCGCGCCTCGGCCCAGGAGTAGAGGGTCTCGGCCGACGTCGCGCTGCGTTCCGCCGCCCACTTCAGCCCGCCCTGGTCGAGCAGCCACTCCACCTGGTCGGCCAGGAGCAGCAGCGTCGCGACCGCGGGGGTGTTGAGGGTCTGGTCCAGCCGCGAGTTCTCGACCGCCGTCGTGAGGGACAGGAACTCCGGCACCCAGCGTCCGGACGCCTCGACACGGGCGGCACGCTCCACGGCCGCGGGGGACAGGACGGCGAGCCACAGGCCGCCGTCGGCCGCGAAGACCTTCTGCGGCGCGAAGTAATAGGCATCGGTCTGGCTCAGGTCCACGGGCAGCGCGCCCGCACCGGACGTCGCGTCGGTGAGCACGAGGGCGCCGTCCGGCCCGGCCGGGCGCACCACCGGGGCCATCGCGCCGGTCGAGGTCTCGTTGTGCGGCGTCGCGTAGGTGTCGACGTCGTCCGCCGGGGCGAGGTAGGCCACCGCGCCGGGCTCGGCGGAGATGACCTGGGACGGCTCCAGGAAGGGCGCGCGCGACGTGGCCCTGGCGAACTTGCCGCCGAACTCGCCGAACTCGGCGTGCTGCGCCTTGCGCTCGACGAGGCACAGCGTGGCGATGTCCCAGAAGGCGGTGGCGCCGCCGTTGCCGAGCGCGACCTCGTACCCGTCGGGCGCGCCGAGCAGCTCCGTGACACCCTCACGGATACGGCGTACCAGGTCCTTCACGGGCGGACGCCGGTGTGAGGTACCGAGCACGTGCGCGTTCGCCACGAGATGATCGACCTGGCCGGGACGTACCTTGGACGGGCCGGAGCCGAATCGGCCGTCGGCGGGCAGCAGCTGTGTCGGGATTGTCAGTGGCACAGAACTAGACTAGAACCTGGGCCGACGCCCGGGCCGTACGTGTCCAGGGCGACTGGGGCGGCTGGGCGCACGACGGGAGCAGACGTGACGGATCTGATCGACACCACCGAGATGTATCTCAAGACCATCTACGAGCTCGACGAGGAAGGCATCACGCCTCTGCGCGCGCGCATCGCGGAGCGTCTGGGGCACTCCGGGCCCACGGTGTCGCAGACGGTCGCGCGCATGGAGCGTGACGGCCTCGTGATCGTGACCGGCGACCGGCACCTCGAGCTGACCGAGCTGGGCCACGACAAGGCGATGCGCGTGATGCGCAAGCACCGCCTCGCGGAGCGCCTGCTGACCGACGTCATCAAGCTCGACTGGGAGCACGTGCACGTCGAGGCCTGCCGCTGGGAGCACGTCATGAGCGACCTCGTCGAGAAGCGCCTGGTGGGCCTGCTCGACCACCCGCACCACGACCCGTACGGCAACCCGATCCCGGGGCTGTCCGAGCTGGGCGAGGCCTACACCGACGTCCCGTTCCTGAGCGGGGTGATCTCGCTGCCGTCGGCGTTCGAGGCGGCGGCGAAGAAGGGCGTCAAGGGCGAGCCGCTCGCGGCGTCGCTCACCCGGATCGCCGAGCCGCTGCAGACCGACGTCGACCTGCTCGCACGCCTGGCGGACGCCGGCCTGGTCCCCGGGTCACGCATCACGGCCGAGCACAGCGACGGCACCTACACCGTGACCGTCGACGGCGCCGACACCGCGCTCGAGCTCGGCGAGGACCTGGCGCGGCACCTCTTCGTCGCCACCGCCTGACGACCGGCGGGCGGCAAGTCCAAACCGTCCGCTTTGTCGGAAAGGTGGCACCGCAGATCCGACACGTCATGGCATTCGTTGCCGGAACGTGACATCAGGTGTGAGGTCCGGTACGTTCGGAACGCTCACACGGAGCTTCATCCGCGAGAGTCCTCGGACGGACGCCGAACTCTGTCACCGGCCGGGGCCCCAAGACGACCGCATGACAGAGGCGGGGGACCCACCATCGGGCGCCAGGGTGCGTCCTCGGGGTGAAGCCGGGCAGTCCTCAGGGAGTGCACGGCCGGGTGATTTCTCCCACCCGAACCCGACAGCTGACCTCGAAGGCGTACAAGGAGAGGTACTACGTGACTGCACGTACGACCCGCGCACGCCATCGGGCTGCGCGACGCCCCGTGACTCCGCTCACCGAGCTCGCCCAGAACGCCGCCGTCGGTCGCCGTACCGCGGTCGCCGCCGCCGGTGGCGCACTCCTCGTCTCGACCTTCGGTGGCGCGATGGCCGCCCAGGCCGCTCCGATGGAGACCGGCCACGCGAAGATGAACTCGGTCGACCTGAACGCGCTGACGACGCAGGCTCGGGAGGCGCTGTCCAACGCCCCCGTGGTGACCGTCGCGCCGGACGCCGAGCTGACCGTCGAGAAGTCCGCGGTCTCCGTGATCTCGGCGGCCGACAACGAGGAGTACCAGGCGGAGCTCGCCGCCGAGGAGGCGGCCGAGGCCGCCGAGGCAGCCGCCGCCGAGGCCGCGGAGGCAGCAGCAGAGGCGGCGGAGACCGCCACCGCGTCGGTTGACGTCCCGGCGTCGGCCATCGGCAACTCCGTGATCTCCATCGCCAGCCGCTACATCGGCGTCCCGTACGTCTCCGGCGGCGCCAGCCCGAGCGGCTTCGACTGCTCCGGCTTCACCCAGTACGTCTACGGCCAGCTCGGCATCTCGCTGCCGCACTCGTCGTCCTCGCAGCCGGGCTACGGCACCATCGTGCCGGCCTCCGAGGCGCAGCCGGGCGACCTGATGTGGACCCCGGGCCACGTCTCCATCTACGCCGGCGGCAACACCATGATCGACGCCTCCAAGCCGGGCACCGTGGTCGACTTCCGCCCGATCTGGCAGTCGAACCCGACGTTCGTCCGCATGGGCTGACCCCCGCGGGTCGTACAGAGCGCCCGTCCGCCGCCCCGTGCCGGGGTGTGCGGGCGGGCGCTCTGGTATGAGGTTCCTGGTACCGCGTCCCATGAGGGCGCCGCCGCCGGTAGCGTTGGGAGTGCAAGGGTGCACTGCCGAGGAAAGGGCTGGGCGATGACACGATCCGAGGTCGTACTGGTCGGGGTGGACGGATCGGCCGCGAGCCTGCACGCGTTGGACTGGGCCACCGCCTACGCGCACCGCGTGGGCTGGTCGCTGCACATCGTGTGCAGCTACTCGCTGCCGTCGTTCACGGCGGCGTCGCTCGACGGGGGCTACGCGGCCCTCGACGACACCACCATCCAGGAGGGCGCGAAGTCCGTCCTTGCCGAGGCGGAGGCCCGCGTCGCCGACGCCGGGGTCCGCGCCACCACGGAGGTGGCCACGGGCGACGCGGCGGGCGTGCTCGTCGAGCTGTCGGCGGACTACGGCCTCGCCGTCGTCGGAACCCGCGGCCGGGGCGGTTTCACGGAACGCCTGCTGGGTACGGTGTCGTCGGCGCTGCCGGCCCACGCGCAGTGTCCTGTCGTCGTGGTCCCGCTGCGGGCCGAGGCGAACCGGGGTGTCCCCTGGAACACGCCCGACGCCGGAACGCCGGCGTCGGGCACGGAGCCGACGGGCGTCGCGCCCGGGGCGGCGGAGATCCGGGAGGTGCGGCGCATCGTCGTCGGCGTGGACGGGTCGCCGCAGGCCGAGCGGGCGCTGCAGCACGCGATCGTGCAGGCCAACGCGTGGGGTGCCGAGCTGACCGCCGTGACCGGGGTGCCCGTCGGCAACACCGGGTTCCTGGCGTGGCTGCCCTCGTCCATCGACCGCGAGCAGGTGCTGGCGGACGTCGGCGCCGGGATGGACGTCCTGGTCGACCGGTACGAGGCGGAGAACCCAGGGCTGCGGATCCGGCGGATCGTGCTCGACGGCACGGGGGCCGAGCTGCTCACGGAGTTCTCGACGGCGTCGGACCTCGTCGTGGTGGGTTCACGCGGCCGCGGCGGGTTCCGCGGGCTGCTGCTGGGCTCGACCAGCCAGGCCGTGCTGCACCACTCGGCGTGCCCGGTCCTGGTGATCAACAAGCACTGCCAGGACTGACCTCTCCGGCGTCCTGCACAGGTCAGGCGCCCAGGTCACCGGAGTGACCTGGGCGCCTGACGCGTGAGCGGGTCAGGGCCGGGCAGCCTCCGCGGCGGCCAGGAGGACGCACGTCGCCACGCCGTCCATCGCCGCGCGGACCTCGTCCAGCGGCGGCATCGAGGGGGCGAGGCGCACGTTCTTGTTCTCCGGGTCCTTCCCGTACGGATGCGTGGCGCCGGCCGGCGTGAGCGCGATGCCCGCTTCCTTGGCGAGCTGCACCACGCGCGACGCCGTGCCCGGCGCGACGTCGAGCGACACGAAGTAGCCGCCCTTCGGCTCCGTCCACGACGCGATGCCGTACCCGCCCAGGCGCTCGGCGAGGATCTGCACCACCGCCTCGAACTTGGGCGCCAGGATCTCGCGGTGCTTGCGCATGTGCGCGCGGACGCCGTCGGCCGAGCCGAAGAACATGGCGTGCCGCAGGTGGTTGACCTTGTCCGGGCCGATCGACGCGACCGACAGGTGCTTCTTGTACCAGGCGATGTTGGCCGGCGAGCTGCCGAGGAACGCGACGCCCGAACCCGCGAACGTGATCTTGGACGTGGACGCGAACAGGAACACGCGGTCCGGGTGGCCGGCCTCCGCGGCCAGTGCGAGGGCGTTCGGGCTGGTCACCTCGTCGTCTGTCAGGTGGTGGACGGCGTAGGCGTTGTCCCACATGATCCGGAAGTCCGGTGCGGCGGCGGGCATCGAGACGAGCGCGCGGGCGACGTCCTCGGTGATGACGGCGCCGTCCGGGTTGGAGTACGTGGGGACCACCCACATGCCCTTGATCGTCGGGTCGTCCGCGACGAGTGCCGCCACGGCCTCGGCGTCGGGCCCGTCCGCCGTCATCGGCACCGGGATCATCTCGATGCCGAGCGACTCGCAGATCGAGAAGTGCCGGTCGTAGCCCGGCACCGGGCAGATCCAGCGCACCTTCTCCTCGCGTGCCCACGGCTTCGGGGACTCGGGGAAGCCGAACAGCTCGGCGAACGCGACGACGTCGTGCATCGAGGTCAGCGACGCGTTGCCGCCCGCGAGGAGCTGCTCCACCGGCACGTCGAGCAGCTCGGCGAAGATGCGGCGGATCGCGAGGCCGCCGTCGAGGCCGCCGTAGTTGCGCGTGTCCGTGCCCGTGTCGTCGGTGTGGGTGCCGACGCCCGGCAGGGCCAGCATCGCCTCGGCGAGGTCGAGCTGCTCCGCCGACGGCTTGCCGCGCGTGAGATCCAGCTTCAGGCCCTTGGCCTGAAGGTCCGCGTAGGCCTGCTGGAGCTCGGCCAGGGCCGGAAGTGTTGCTGTCGGAGACGACGTCGTAGTGGTCACCTCCCGGAGCCTACGCTCAGCCGGCGGTCGGTGACAGTTCGGAGCGCCCACCCGTGCCGCCGGCCGGAGCACTGCCCTCGGCGGTCCCGGTGGCGTCGCCGGCCGCCGGGCCCTTGCCGTCCTCGGCCGGGGCCGGTGCGGCCTTGCGCCGGGAGGGGCGGGGCCGCCGGGGGAGCCGCTTCGCGAGCGGGGTCTTGGCCGACGGCGCGCTCGCCGCGGAGGGCGTCGCGGTGGCGTCGGCCGGGCCGGGACCGGGCTCGGTGGTGGGCTCAGAACTGGGCTCGGTGGTGGGCCCAGAACTGGGCTCGGTGGTGGGCTCGGTGGCGGATGGCGCGTCGGAGGCTTCGTCTGCGGTTGCCGCTGTCGCGGGGACCTCGCCCGCGGTTGCCTCATCGGTGGCCTCGTCTGCGGGCGCCTCTGTTGCGGACGCCTCGTCTGCGGGCGCCAGCTCCGCAGATGCCTTGTCCGTCGGTACCTCTTCCACCGATGCGCCGTCCGCGGGTGTGTCCTGCGGCTGCGCGTCATCCTGGGGAGCGGCCGCGGACACCTCGCCGGCCGTCCCGCCCCCGGCGGCACCCTCGGGCGTGGCCTCAGCGCCCTCTGCCTCGCCATCCGCGGCGGGCTTTTCGCCCGCCCCGGGCTCCTCGCCTGCCCCGGGCTCCCCGGCCGCGCCGGGCGCCGCCGCGCCGCCCCCCTGTTCCTCGCGGAGCGCGAGCAGCGACTCCTCCAGGATGTCGAGCGCCATCTCCAGCTCGGGCTGCACGATCGACAGCGGCGGCGACAGGCGGATCGTCGTGCCGTGCGTGTCCTTCGCGAGCACGCCGCGCTCCAGCAGCGCCTCGCACAGCTCGCGTCCGGTGCCGAGGGCCGGGTCAAGATCGATGCCCGCCCACAGTCCCACCGTGCGGGCCTCGGTGAGGAGACCACGCTCCACCAGCGCGTCGAGCCGCGCCTTGAGCACCCTGCCCGACGCCGCGGCCCGCGCCTGGTACTGCCCGGTCGAGAGCAGGTCGAGCGCGGCGATGCCCACCGCGCAGGCCAGTGGGTTGCCGCCGAACGTCGAGCCGTGGGTGCCCGGGGTCAGGACGCCGAGGATCTCCGGCCTGCCGACCACCGCCGAGACCGGCACGATGCCGCCCCCGAGCGCCTTGCCGAGACAGACCAGGTCCGGCCGCACGTCCCAGAGCTCGCACGCGAGCGTGGTGCCGGTGCGGCCCAGGCCCGACTGGACCTCGTCGGCGACCAGGGCGATGTCCCGCTGCGCGGTGAGCTCGCGCACGCCGGGCCAGTAGTCGTCGGGCGGCACCACGACGCCGGCCTCGCCCTGCACCGGCTCCAGCAGCACGGCCACGGTGGTGTCGTCCACGGCGTCGGCCAGTGCGGCGAGGTCGCCGAACGGGACCCGGCGGAACCCGGGCGCGAAGGGGCCGAAGCCGTCGCGGGACGCCGGGTCGTCCGACAGGCCGACCAGCGTGGTGGTGCGGCCGTGGAAGTTGCCGTCGGCGACGACGATCGTCGCCTGGTCCTCCGGCACGCCGCGCACGTCGTAGCCCCACTTGCGGACCGCCTTGATCGCGGTCTCCACGGCCTCGGCGCCGGTGTTCATCGGCACCACGAGGCTGTCCTCGCCGCCGGTCGTCAGCGGTCCGACGACCTCGACGAGCCGCTGCGCGAACTCCTCGAGCCGGTCGTGGTCGAACGCGCGCGACGTGAGCGTCACCTGGCGCAGCTGCGACATCGCGGCGGCGACCAGCCCCTGGTGCAGGTGCCCGAAGTTCAGGGCGGAGTACCCCGACAGGAAGTCGAGGAACTCGTTGCCGTCCGTGTCCCACACGTGGGTGCCATGGGCCCGCGCGATGGTGATGGGCAGGGGGTGGTACGTCGGAGCGAGTGCGCCGTGCGTCGTGTCCGCCATGCACCGCAGCCTAGAGCGGGTCCTGCGATCGCGCCGGTCAACGGCATATACCGGGCCGCCCGACGCCGGGCCCGGGCTACTTCTGCTCGATGACCCGGGGGAAGCGCTCCGGCGGGGCGCCGAACGCGACCCGGGACTGCGCGATCACGGTGTGGCCGAGGGCACGCGCCCCGAACACGCCCACGACCGCCCCGATGCCGAACGGCAGGATGCGGCCCAGCATGAGGCTGCCCTGCTTGGCGACCTGCCGCTGGACGAACCGGTGCGTCAGCGCCTTGTTCACGCGGTGCAGCGTGGTGCGCGGCATGCTCGTGAGCAGCACCTTGCCCCAGGCGACGCCCGATCCGCCGATGGCGTCCTCCACGTCCTGTGCGCCCTTGTCGCCGAGCACCGTGGCCAGGAGCAGCGCCCGACGGCGCGGGACGTCCTGGACGTCGATGCCGTGCACGTCCGCCACCGCGAGCGAGAACGCCGCCGACGAGGCGAAGAACGTCGCGATGTCGCTCGTGGACAGGGCGATGCCCGCCGCGGTGCCGACCGCGGGGATGGCCGCGGCCGCGCCGACGGCACCGCCCGTGGTCTGGATGACGCGCAGGTACTCCTTCTCCAGGAGCTTGACGATCTGGGCCGGGGTGGCGTCGGGGTTCCTGGCCCGCACCTTGTCCACATGCTTGTGGATGGTCGCCGACGGGATCGTGACCGCCCGGTCGACCAGGTAGTCGAGCGGGCTGTCCGGCTTGTACCTGACCCAGTCCGCCGGGGTCACCTCGACCGACTCGTCCGGCTTGACGATCGCGTCACCCGGTACGGCCTGCCCGTTCGGTCCTGAGGCGGTCACTTTCTCGTCGGCCATGTCAGCCCTCCGTCGGCTGCTCGAAGATCGCGTCCGGGATCTGGGCGCCGGCCTTGAGCGTACGGCCGACGGTGCATGCCTTGTCGATCGACCGCTGGGCGATCGTCAGGAGCTTCGCACGGTCCTCCTCGTCGAGCATGGAGAGGTCGATCTCGAACCTCTCCGTGAGCACCGGGTACCGGTCCTCCGACACGAGCTTCGGGTCCTCGACGCGGATCGTGGTCCGGTAGTCGTCACCGAGCCGCCGCGCGAACGCCTTGTCGCTGCTCATGCCGGCGCACGCGGCGAGCGCGATCTTCAGCAGCTCGCCCGGCGTGAACACGGCTCCCGCCTCGGCCGGGCCGATGTCGACGCGCGCGCCCCGGGCCGAGAAGCCCGTGTAGGTGCGGGTGCCGTTGCGCTCCACCCACAGCGGGTCCGTGGGCGAGGGCGTCGCGGCATCGGCTGCGCGCGTGGCGTCCGAGGTGGTGGTCTGCTCCGTCATGAGGGTCATCCTTCCACTGGTCACCGACACGGTCACGGAGCCGGGTCGTACGGCCCGGTCGGTCGGCCCGGTGTTCAACGCAGACGAGGTCCGCAACGTTCCCGCGGGCGGACGCGTTCGGCGGGCGGAGCAGGTCGGCCGCTGCGACGATCGTCTCCATGACGGAGAAGGCGAGCGACGGGCCCTGGGCGACCGGCCCGGCAGCGGGCGGTCCCAGCGGCACCGGCGCGCCCGGCGGCACCGGCGCGCCCGGCAGCGGTGCCGGTGCGCCCGGCAGCGGTGCCGGTGCGCGATGGCGACCGGACTGGCGCGACGTCGTCAAGCGGCTGCTCGGCGTCGTGGCCGTGATCGTGGCCGTGTGGCTGGTCTACCTGTTCCTGTCGGCGTTCCTGCCGCGCTGGTGGGCCCAGGTGATCGGGAACGCGGTGGACGGCTCCTTCGCCGCGGGGGCCTGGTGGGGCCTGGTCGTCGGGGCGGTGTTCACGATCGTGCCGCTGCTCCTGGTCACCCAGGCGGCCCTGCCGAACCGGTCCTGGCCGGTGCGGGGCGGGTTCGTGGTGGCAGCCGCGCTCTTCGCGGTGCCCAACCTGCTGACGCTGGGCATCGTGCTGGGCACGTCGTCCGCGGCGCACGCCGGTGAGCGGATCCTCGACGTCGACGGCCCCGCCTTCCGGGGCGGCAGCGCGTGGGGCGCGGTGCTGGGCGCTCTGGTGGCGATCGTCGTCGTCACGATGAGCGCGCTGTACCGCCGTCGTGGCCGGCACCTGCGCGAGCTGCGGGCGCAGCAGGAGGGCCGGCAGCAGCGCTGACCCCGCGACGGTCGGGTCGCGGTCAGGACAGGACCTGCGCCGGGTCGTGCCCGAGGTCACGGACCAGCGCTTCCATGGCCGCCTGCCGATGCCTGCGGCGCAGGTCCCGCCAGACCGGCACGGGGACGGGCCGCACCACGACGGCGTTCGGGTCGCCGTCCGCCCCGATGTGCAGGGCGTCCATCGAGCTGAGCCCGATCCGGGTGAGCACCACCCGGACCTCGCCGGCGCCCGGCCGCGGCACCGACCACAAAGGTTCCTGCCCGTCCCGTCCCCAGAGCTCGACCCGGTCGGGGAGCAGCACCAGCACGGTGTGCCTCGACCCGTCGGGCCGGATGGCCCGCTGGTCCACGCCGAGCCGGGCCGCGGTCTCGACCATCGACGTGGCGGGCACGGTGAGCACCGCCGTCGCGCCGGGTCGCCGGCCGGCCACCTGCCGGAGCGCGCCGCGGGTGCGCGAGTCGAGGATCGCGTAGACCACCGCCACGATCACCACGACGGCGACCAGCCCGACCGCGACCGGCCACAACGCCGACGCCCCCGCGATCCCGCCGGCGAGGCGGATCGCCGCGGCGAGACCCACCGCGACCACCGCCACCCACAGCACCGGCGAACGCTTGACCCGTGAACCCACCTGCTCAGGCATGCAGCCCCTCCTCGTCGGTGCCGCCGAGTATGGCAGGTGCGGGACGTCTCGCTCCACGACCGGGGCGTACCGGTCCGCGAGCCGGGAGGGCAGCCTGGCCCGGGTGCGGCATAGGCTGGCCGCATGACCGTGATCGAGACCCCGTACGAGGACCTGCTCCGCGACGTGCTGGCCACCGGCACCCGCAAGGGCGACCGGACCGGTACGGGTACGCGCAGCGTCTTCGGCCGGCAGATCCGGTACGACCTCGCGCAGGGCTTCCCCCTGATCACCACCAAGCGCGTGCACCTCAAGTCGGTGGTCTACGAGCTGCTGTGGTTCCTGCGTGGCGACTCCAACGTCCGCTGGCTGCAGGAGCGCGGCGTCAAGATCTGGGACGACTGGGCCGACGAGTCGGGCGAGCTGGGCCCGGTCTACGGCGTCCAGTGGCGCTCCTGGCCCACGCCCGACGGCGGCCACGTGGACCAGATCGCGAAGGTCGTGGAGCAGATCCGCACCAACCCGGATTCGCGGCGGCACGTCGTCACGGCGTGGAACCCGGCCGAGGTGGACGACATGGCTCTCCCGCCGTGCCACGCCCTGTTCCAGTTCTACGTGGCGGACGGCAGGCTGAGCTGCCAGCTCTACCAGCGCTCCGCCGACCTGTTCCTGGGCGTCCCGTTCAACATCGCCTCGTACGCGCTGCTCACGCACATGGTCGCGGCGCAGACCGGGCTCGAGGTCGGCGAGTTCGTCTGGACGGGCGGTGACGTGCACATCTACGACAACCACGTGGAGCAGGTCGAGACGCAGCTCGCCCGCGACCCCTACCCGTACCCGTCGCTCCGCCTCGCCCCGCGCGACTCGATCTTCGACTACGAGTACGAGGACGTCGAGGTGCTGGGCTACGTCTCGCACCCCACCATCAAGGCACCGATCGCGGTCTGATGATCGGGCTCATCTGGGGACAGGCGCGCGACGCCGCCGGCCGGCCGGTCATCGGCGCCGGTGGTGACATCCCGTGGCGCGTTCCCGAGGACTTCGCGCACTTCAAGCAGACCACCGCGGGCCACCCCGTCGTCATGGGCCGGCTCACGTGGGAGTCACTGCCGAAGCGCCCGCTGCCCGGGCGCACCAACATCGTGGTCTCCTCGCACGGCCCGCACGGGGTGCCGGACGCCGGGGGCGACGTCGTCGCGGCCGGCACGCTCGGCGAGGCGCTGGCGGTCGCCGCGGACGCGCCCGGCGGCGACGAGACCTGGGTGATCGGCGGTTCCCAGATCTACAGCGAGGCGCTCCCGGTGGCCGACCTGCTGGACGTCTGCGAGATCAACACCGAGGTCGAGGGCGACGCCTTCGCCCCCGAGATCGGGCCGGAGTGGGCGGTCGCCTCCGCGACGGAGTGGACGACGTCGTCCTCCGGGCTCCGGTTCCGGCACCTGCGCTACACGCGCGCGGAGTGACGCCGCCGCCCAGGTGACCACCGGCGAGGCGCCCGCGCCCGCCCTGCGTCAGCGGGCCTGACGGGGCGCGGGCGCCGGCGTCGCAGATCAGACCAGGTCGCGGACCGCTGCGTACTGCTCGCGGACGACCGGCTTCGGGTCGGCCTCCAGCGTGGTCGCGATCGTCGTCGACCAGGCGGGCGCGGCGACGTCGTCGGTCCCGCCCGCCGCCGCGAGCGTCCACGCCGCCTGGCGCGCGGCGCCGTCGGCCACGTACTCGCCGGGCTCCGGGATGCTGATCGGCAGGCCGAAGACCTGGGGGGCGATCTGCTGCACGGCCGGCGACTGCGCCGCGCCGCCGATCAGCATCACGCGCTCGACGGAGACGCCCTGGGCCCGCAGGGCGTCCAGGCCGTCCGCGAGGCCCGAGAGCATGCCCTCGATGTAGGCGCGGGCCAGGTGCGGACGCGTCGACGTGGCGAGGCGGATGCCGTGCAGCGTGCCGGTGGCGTCGGGCCGGTTGGGCGTGCGCTCGCCCTCCAGGTACGGGACCAGGACGAGGCCGTCGGACCCGGGCGGGGCCTGGAGAGCCAGCTCGGCCAGCTCGTCGAAGTTCACGTCGAGCACGGCACGGGCCGCGTCCAGCACGCGCGCCGCGTTGAGCGTGACGGCGAGCATGAGCGCGTTGCCGGTCGCGTCGGCGAAGCCGTTGATCGCGCCGGACCCGTCGGCGGTGCGCTGCGGCGCGACGGCGGAGACCACGCCCGAGGTGCCGATCGAGATGGCGATGTCGCCCGGCGTCATGCCGAGCCCGAGGGAGGCCCCGGCGTTGTCGCCCGCGCCGGGCCCGATCAGGGCGCCGCCCTCGACCTCGGAACCGGCGACGCTCGGGTGCGCCACGGCACCCGCCTCGGTCACGCCGACCACGCGCGGCAGCACGACGTCGGTCCGCCCCAGGGCGCGTTCGAGCAGGTCAGGTCGGTACTGACCGGTCGAGGCGTCGTAGTAGCCGGTGCCCGACGCGTCCGACCGGTCGGTGAAGAGCTTGTCGAGCTGCGGTCCGAGCGGAGCGGTCGGGTCGTCCGCCGGGCCGTAGCCCGCGATGCGCCAGGACAGCCAGTCGTGGGGGAGCGCCACGGCGGCGACGCGTGCCGCGTTCTCGGGCTCGTTGTCGCGCAGCCAGCGGAGCTTGGTGATCGTCAGGGAGGCCACGAGCACGGATCCGACGGCGTCGGCCCAGGCCTGGGCGCCCGCCTCGCGGTCACCGTCGCCCAGCTCGCTGATCAGGGTCTCGGCCGACGGCGCGGAGCGGGTGTCGTTCCACAGGAGGGCGTCGCGGACCACTCGTCCCTCGGCGTCGAGGGCGACCATGCCGTGCTGCTGGCCGCCTACGGCGAGGGCCGCGACGTCGGACAGGCCGCCGGCAGCGGCAGCCGCCTCGCCGAAGGCGTCCCACCAGTGCTGCGGGTCCACCTCCGTGCCGTCCGGGTGCTTGGCGGAACCGGTGCGGACCAGCGCGCCGGTCTCGGCGTCGCGCACGACGATCTTGCAGGACTGCGTGGACGTGTCCACGCCGGCGACGAGGGGCATCGGTGCTCCAGGAAGTTCAGGGAAAGGGACTGGCCACGCTACCGCGCGCCCCATCCGTTGAGTGCTGGACATTCGCCCTGTTGAACGGCTCGAAGGGGCGAACATCCAGCACTCAACGGACCAGAGGGTCAGCCGATCAGGTGCTTCAGGGCCAGCTGGTGCAGGCGGACCAGGCCGTAGTCCTTCTCCGCGAGGGCGTCGACGTCCGGGTCGGCCTCGGCGAGGAAGGAGTCGAACGACTCGCCCTCGGCCAGGGTGGACTGCCCCAGCTCGAAGATGCCCGCGTGCTCGAACGCAGCCTGGACCTCGGAGTCCTCGCGGTACTGCTTTGCCTTGGCGGCGAGCATGTCGTAGGTCTCCATGTTGGCCTTGGCCGACTCCCACACGCCGTCGATGTGCTCGGTGCGCGACGGCTTGTAGTCGAAGTGGCGCGGGCCCTCGTAGCGGGGGCCGCCGTTCGGGAAGCCGTTCTCCAGCAGGTCGACCGTGAAGAACGCCGACAGCAGGTCGCCGTGCCCGAACACGAGGTCCTGGTCGTACTTCGGGCCGTGCTGGCCGTTGAGGTCGATGTGGAACAGCTTGCCGAGGTGCAGCGCCAGGGCGATGCCGTGCGTGTAGTTCAGGCCCGCCATCTGCTCGTGGCCGGTCTCCGGGTTGAGGCCCACGATGTCGGCGTTGTCGAGCGAGTCGATCAGCGCGATGGCGTGGCCGATCGTCGGCAGGAAGATGTCGCCGCGCGGCTCGTTGGGCTTGGGCTCCAGGGCGATCTTCAGCCCGTAGCCCTTCTCCTTGATGTACGAGGCGACCGTGTCGATGCCCTCGGCGTAGCGCGCGTGCGCCGCGTTCAGGTCCTTCGAGTTGTCGTACTCGGTGCCCTCGCGGCCACCCCACATCACGAAGGTCGAGGCGCCCATGTCGGCGGCCAGGTCCACGTTGCGCAGCACCTTGCGCAGGCCGAAGCGGCGCACCTCACGGTTGTTGGAGGTGAACGCGCCGTCCTTGAAGACGGGGTGCGTGAACGTGTTGGTCGTGACCATCTCGCAGACCATGCCCGTGTCCGCGGCGGCCTTCTTGACGGAGTCGATGTGCTTCTGGCGCTCGGCGTCGTCGGAGCCGAACGGGTAGACGTCGTTGTCGTGGAACGTGAAGCCCCAGGCGCCGAGGTCGGCGAGCTTCCGGACGGACTCGGCGGGGTCCAGGTCGGGGCGGGTCGCCGTGCCGAACGGGTCGTTGGCGGGCCAGCCGACGGTCCACAGGCCGAACGAGTACTTGATGTCGCTCACGGGGGTCTCCTCATCGAGGCGGCCCCGGCATGCGGCGCCGCATTTGTTGTACGGATGAACTATTACGCGAGGTTCGGCTACAGTCAAGGCGTGACCACCGCCGGGACCGCACGCGAGACCTCCACGCGGACGGGCCCCGCCGCGGCCCGTCAGCACAGCCTGCGCGAGCACAACCTGGAGCTCGTCGCCCGCGCGGTGTTCGAGGTCCCGGAACCACTGTCGCGCGCGGGCGTGGCCGCCGCGACCGGCCTGGCCCGCGCCACGGTGTCGACGCTGGTGGACCAGCTCGTCGCCGCCGGGCTCGTGCGCGAGCTGCCCGCCGTGACGGGGGGCCGCGCCGGCCGGCCCGCCGTCCCGCTGATCCCCGCGCCGCGGACCGTCGTCGGCCTCGGGCTCGAGGTCAACGTGGACTACCTCGGCGTGCGTGTGGTCGATCTCACGGGCGACGTGGTCGCCGAGCAGGTGGTCCCGGGCTCGTTCCACGACAGCGACCCGACGGCGGCGCTCGCCCGGCTCGGCGAGATCGCCCGCGAGGTGTCGGGCGAGGTCACCGCCGCGGACATGACCGTCGCCGGCGGCCGGCTGGCCCTGCCCGGGCTCGTCGACCCGCGCACCGGGCTGCTCCAGGTGGCGCCCAACCTCGGCTGGTCGTCCCTCGAACCGGTCCCGCTGCTGGGGCTCGGTGAGCTCGACGTGCGTGTCGCCAACGAGGCCAAGCTCGCGGCGCTCGCCGAGCTGGCCGGCGGGTCCGACGTCGCGGCGCCCGACTCCTTCGTCTTCGTGTCCGGAGACGTCGGCATCGGTGCGGCGATCGTCGTCGACCGCGCGCTCTTCCTGGGGGAGCGCGGCTGGAACGGTGAGATCGGCCACGTCGTCGTCGACCCGGCCGGGCCGCGCTGCTCGTGCGGCGCGTTCGGCTGCCTGGAGCAGTACGCGGGCAAGGAGGCGATGATGCGGGCCGCCGGCCTGCCGCCGGACGCCCCGCTCGACGCGCTGGTCAGCCTCCTGGCCGACGCCGGCAGCCGCGCCGTCCTGCCGGCCGGGCGGGCGCTCGGTTCCGCGCTCGCCGACTTCGTGAACCTGCTCGACGTCGGCACGATCGTGCTGGGCGGCGCCTACGCCGAGCTGATGCCCTGGCTCCGGGCCGACGTCGAGTCGGTGCTCGACGACCGCGTGCTCGCCGCGCCGTTCGTCGACCTGGAGGTGCGGGCCGCGCAGGCCGGGCCGCACGCGGCGCTCACCGGCGGGGCGCGCGAGGTGCTGCGAGCGGTGCTGGCGGACCCGGCGGCCTGGGTCTGAGCCTGCGCAGCGGACCGCCTAGGGTTCGTCCGGCGTGTCGATCGGGCCGAGCGTGATCTCGGGGGCGTCGGCCGGTTCCTCCAGCGTCTCCACGGGCTCGTCGTCCCGGCCGAGCAGGCGCGCGACGGCGCCGTCCAGCATCTCGGTCAGGCAGGTGACGAGGCCGGTCTCGTCGCGCGCCTCCAGGCGCTCGACGATCACCGCGTGCGCGTCGGCGGTGTCCTTGCGCACCACGTACTCGTCGCTCACGGTGAACGTGGCCATCCGCACCTCGACGATGAGCGTGGTCATCCAGCGGGTCAGCCAGGGGTTGCCCGCCGCGGCGACGAGCGCCCAGTGGAGGTTCAGGTCGGCGCCGCCGACCCGGCGCGCGTCCTTGGTCCGGTTCGCGGCCACCAGCTCGTCGTGCGCCTGGCGGACGCCGGCGACGGCCGCGTCGTCCCCCGACCGCACCAGCAGCCGCGCCGCGGTGGTCTCGACCGACTTGCGGGCCTCGTAGAGCGCGGGCAGCCGGTCCGGTCCGATGGTCGCCACGCGCATGCCGCGCCCCGGCGTCGCCACGAGCAGCCCCTCCTGGACCAGGCGCTGGGCCGCCTCGCGCAGCGGGCCACGGCTCACGCCGAGCTGGGCCGCGACCTCGACCTCGCGGATCGGCGAGCCGACGGCGAGCGCACCCGCGTACACGGCGTTCCGCAGCTCCGTCTGGATCAGGTCGACGGTCGAGGGACGCGTCACACGTGAGAAGGACGGTGCGGTCGCCAGGGTGGCCCGCGGCGGGTGGGACATCGGTGCTCCTTCCATGAGCGCACGTCGATGACGACATCATCCCCGGTGCGCGGGCTGCTGTGCGGCAACGGCAGGAGGTCGGGGCGGTGCCGGCCGGGTGAACTTGTGGATTGTAGACAATCCTAATGTCGAACGCTAGATTGTCGGATCGTCCGATGTCGCGCTACGGTGCCACTCGTCCGTGAACTCCAGCCCACCCAGGCTTTGCCGTAGGCGCCGGGTGGCGTGAAGGGAATCATGTCTAGATCAAGCGTCCGCCCGCTCCGCCGAGCCGTGTTCGCGGCAGGTTCAGCACTCGCCCTCGTCGCGTTGGCTGCCTGCTCGTCCACGGCTCCGGACGCGACCGGCGGAAACGACGCCGACGCGCTCCAGCAGCTCCAGGACGACGGCTCCGTCACCGTCGCGTTCAACGGCGAGGAGCCCTACAGCTTCGAGGACGCCGGCGACCTCACCGGCGCCACGATCGCGCTGGACCAGGAGATCTTCGGCGAGCTCGGCGTCGACGACGTCGAGGGTGTCCAGACCGAGTGGAACTCGCTCATCCCGGGCCTGACCGCGGGCCGTTACGACACGGTCAGCGCCGGCATGTCGATCCTTCCCGAGCGGTGCGAGCAGGCCCTGTTCTCCGAGCCGCAGATCATGTACACCACGGCGTTCCTGGTGCCGGAGGGCAACCCGGACAACCTGACGGACATGCAGTCCGCCCAGGAAGCCGGGGTCAAGCTCGCCGTGCTCAGCGGCGCGATCGAGGCCGGCTACGCCAACGAGCTGGGTATCGACAAGATCGAGGTCGGTGCGGCTCAGGACGGCCTGGACGCCGTCACGAGCGGTCGTGCCGACGCGTTCGCCCTGACCGCGATCTCGCTGAAGACCCTCGAGCAGAAGACCGACGCCCCGATCGAGGTCACCGACTCGTTCGTGGCCGAGCTCGACGGCGTGCCGCAGATCGGCGCGGGTGCCGAGGTCTTCCCGAAGGGCCAGGAGGCGCTGCGCGACGCGTACAACGAGAAGCTCGCGGAGATCGTCGCGGACGAGGAGCGCTGGCTGGAGATCGTGGGCCCGTTCGGGTTCACGGCTGCCGAGCGCCCCGTGGAGGGCCTGACCACCGAGAAGCTCTGCGAGGGTGACCTCGAGTCGCTGGCCGAGGAGCTGGCTCCGGAGCTCGGCCTGGACGGCTGACCGCCCACGTGTCCGACAACCTCCAGATCCTCGCCGGGCTGCTCCCGCAGCTCGGCGAGGGCATTCTCGTCACGCTCGAGCTCACGCTCGGCGGTGCGGTGCTCGCGCTGTTCATCGCGTTCACGCTGGGTCTCGCCTCGCGTGCCCGGACGCGCTGGGCGCGGATCCCGTCCCGTGTGGTCGTCGAGTTCTTCCGCGGTACGTCCCTCGTGGTCCAGATCTTCTGGATGTACTACGTGCTGCCGCTCCCGCCGTTCTACGTCGAGCTCGACCCGCTCGCCTGCGGCATCGTCGCGCTCGGTCTCAACTACGGGGCGTACGCCTCCGAGGTGGTGCGCGGATCCATCAACTCGGTGCCCCGCGGGCAGTGGGAGGCGGCCACGGCCCTCGACCTCGGCCCGGTGCACCGGCTGCGCCGCGTGATCATGCCCCAGGCGTGGCCGCTGATGATCCCGATGTTCACCAACCTGCTGATCCAGCTCGTCAAGGGTTCGGCGCTCGCGGCGTACATCACGCTGCACGACCTCAACTTCTTCACCGGTGAGCTGCGCCAGCGCACCTCCGACACGGTGTTCTCCTACACGGTGGGCCTCCTGCTCTACTTCGCGTTCGCCTACCTGCTCACGCTGGTCATGAACGCGATCGAGGTGCGGGCGAAGCACCGGGTCGGTGTGGGCCCGTCGCTGCGCGAGGTGCTGCGGCTGACGCCGTCGGCCTCCGTGGCCTCGGGTGCTGCCGCGCCGGCTCCGGCGTCGCCGTCCGTCACCGCCGCGAAGGGAGGTGCCGACCATGACTGAGACCGAGGCATGGAGCTGGGAGCACGCCGCCGCGGTGCTCCCCGCGCTCCTCGAAGGGTTGCAGATCACGGTCCTGGCAACCGTGGTCGGCATGGTCATCGCCGCGATCCTGGGCCTGGTCGTCGCCGTGGTGCGGCGGTCGAGCCTGCGGGTCGTCACCGTCCCGGTGGCCGTGGTGGTGGAGTTCATCCGGTCCACGCCGCTGCTGGTGCAGCTCGTCTTCGCCAACCTGATCTTCACCCAGTTCCCGTCGCTCGCGATCGGGTGCGTGGTGCTCGGTGTCCACTACGCGACGTACATGTCCGAGGTGTACCGCGCGGGGATCGACGCCGTGCCGAAGGGCCAGTGGGAGGCGGCGATCGCGCTCGACCTGCCGAGGCGCCGCACCTGGACCGCCGTCGTGCTGCCGCAGGCCATCCGCAACACGCTGCCCGGGCTGGGCAACTACGCCATCTCCATGTTCAAGGAGACGCCGTTCCTGTTCGCGATCGGGGTGGTCGAGATGTACACCGCGGCCCAGCAGTACGGCGGGAACAACTTCCGCTACATCGAGGCGATCACCATGGTCGGCCTGCTCTTCCTCCTGGTGAGCTACCCGACCTCGCTGCTCGTCCGCCGATTGGAGAACCGCCTTGCTTGACACCGACACCCGACCCGCCATCGAGTTCCAGGGGGTGGGCAAGCGCTTCGGCGACAACGTCGTGCTCGACGGGCTGGACTTCTCGGTCGCCGCGGGCGACCGGGTGACCCTGATCGGCCCGTCCGGCTCCGGCAAGACGACCATCCTGCGCCTGCTCATGACGCTGGAGGAGGCGAACGACGGCCTCATCCTCGTCGACGGCGAGCCGTACACGCACGAGATCCGCGGCGGCAAGCGGGTCGCCATCCCCGAGAAGCGGCGCAGCCTCGTGCGGCGCCGGGTCGGGATGGTGTTCCAGCAGTTCAACCTGTTCCCCAACATGTCCGTGCTGGAGAACATCATCGAGGCGCCGGTGCACGTGCTCGGCGTGCCGAAGGCCGAGGCGATCGCCAAGGCCGAGGACCTGCTGGAGCGCGTGGGCCTGGCCGACAAGCGCGACGCCCGGTGCACCCAGCTCTCGGGCGGGCAGCAGCAGCGCGTCGCCATCGCACGGGCCCTGGCCATGGAGCCGGAGATCCTGCTGCTGGACGAGGTGACCTCCGCGCTGGACCCGGAGCTCGTGGCCGACGTGCTCGGGGTGCTCCGCACCATCGCCGAGACCACGGACATCACCATGCTGATCGTGACGCACGAGATGCAGTTCGCCCGGGAGGTCTCCAACCGGGTGCTGATGTTCGACGGCGGCAAGATCATCGAGGAGGCAGACCCGGAGACGATCTTCACGTCCCCGCAGAACGAGCGGACCCAGGAGTTCCTCCGCGCGATCCTCTGACACCGACGACGCGAGGGGCCGGATCCGACGGATCCGGCCCCTCGCGTCGTCCTCGGGTGCGTCAGACCGCCGCGCCCACGCCCCCCAGCGTGCCCACGAGCCCGGCGAGCTCCGGCACCTGTTCCGCCTCCTGCAGCGCCTCGTGCAGCGCGCGGTCGTGCGTCGGCCGCGCCGCCAGCAGCAGCTTCTCGCCCGACGGCGTGAGCTCGGTGTAGATGCCGCGCCGGTCGTCCTGGCAGAGCACGCGGGTGAGCAGTGCGCGGTCCTCCAGGCGGTTGACCAGCCGCGTCGTCGCGCTCGGGGAGAGCGCGGCCGCGCGGCCGAGCTGCTGCATGCGCATGTGCCAGCCGTCCTGGCGGGACAGCGCGTCCAGCACCGTGTACTCCACGACGGACAGGCCGTGCTCGGCCTGCAGTGCGCGCTCCAGCGCGGTGTCGATCATGCCGTGCAGCGCGGCGAGCGTGCGCCAGCCCTGGGCACGGATCTCGACGGCGTCGTCGGCGATTCCCATGAGCCCTCCTCTGCGCCCGTCCGGCGGGCGTGATGTCTGTCTCCAACTATAGCGCTTGTGCAACTAGTGCGCGCATGCAAATATCTAGAAGGCGCGTGCAACTAACCGCGTGCGCCAGGTGTCCGCGTACGCACAGCGGGCACCGTCCGGAGAACAGCAAGGAGTCGTCATGTCATCCCCCGCCGAGATCCCCGCCGTCGTCCTCCCCAACGCCGTCCGTCCGGGAGCGACCATGCCCCAGGTCGGCTTCGGCGTCTTCCAGGTGCCCGACGCCGAGACCACCCGCGCCGTCGGCCACGCGCTGGAGGCCGGCTACCGGAGCATCGACACGGCAGCGGTCTACGGCAACGAGGCGGGTGTGGGCCGCGCTCTGGCAGCCTCTGGCCTCGCCCGTGACGACGTGTTCGTCACCAGCAAGCTGTGGACCGACTCCATGGCGCGCGACGCCGTGCGTCCGGCCCTGGAGCGCAGCCTGGAGCTGCTCGGTCTCGACGTCCTCGACCTGTACCTGATCCACTGGCCTGCGCCGGGCCGCGGGCAGGCCGTCGCCGCGTGGGAGGGGCTCGTCGAGGCCCGCGAGGCGGGCCTGGTCCGGGAGATCGGCGTCTCCAACTTCGAGCCCGCGCACCTCGACGCGATCGTCGCGGCAACCGGCGTGCGGCCCGTCGTCAACCAGGTCGAGCTGCACCCGGCCCTCCAGCAGCGCGAGCTGCGGGCGCACCACGCGGACCTCGGCGTCGTCACCGAGGCGTGGAGCCCGCTCGCGCAGGGCGCGGTCCTCGACGAGCCGGCCGTGACCGATGCCGCCCGCGCGCACGGCGCGTCCGCCGCGCAGGTGGTGCTGCGCTGGCACCTGCAGCACGGGAACGTCGTGATCCCCAAGTCGGTCACGCCCGCGCGCATCGCCTCGAACCTCGACGTGCTCGGGTTCGAGCTCACCGCACAGGAGGTCGCCGCGATCGACGCCCTCGACCGGGACGGCCGTACCGGCCCGCACCCCGACCGCTTCGACGGCTGACGGCCCCCGGCCCCAGCCCCGCCGGGAGAACCCAGCACCGCCACCAGCACCTCAAGGAGCACTGTCATGCCTGTCGCCCTGTGGGCCCTCGCCATCGGGGGCTTCGGGATCGGCCTCACCGAGTTCGTCATCATGGGCCTGCTGCCCGAGGTGGCCACGGACTTCGGCGTCACCGAGACCGTCGCCGGATACCTCATCTCCGGCTACGCCCTGTCCGTCGCGGTCGGCGCGATCGGTCTCACCGCCGCCCTGACCCGGGTGGACCGCAAGAAGGCCCTGCTGGGCCTGATGATCCTGTTCATCGCGGGCAACCTGCTGTCCGCCCTCGCGCCCACCTATGAGCTGATGATGCTCGGCCGGGTCGTCGCGGCGCTGTGCCACGGCGCGTTCTTCGGCATCGGTGCGGTCGTCGCGGCCGACCTGGTCGCGCGCGACCGGCGCGCCGCCGCCATCTCGATCATGTTCGCCGGCCTGACCGTCGCCAACGTGCTGGGCGTGCCGTTCGGCACCCTGCTCGGCCAGGCGGCCGGCTGGCGCTCCACCTTCTGGGCCATCACGGGCATCGGCGTGCTCGCCTTCGTCGGCATCGCGCTGCTGGTCCCGGCCCGGGTAGGCGTGCCCGACGACGTCGCGGGGCCGAGCGGGCAGGTCGGTCCCGGCCTGCGCGGCGAGCTCGCGGCGTTCCGCGCACCGCAGGTCTGGCTGTCCATCGCCGTGACCGTGCTCGGCTACGGCGGCATGTTCGGGGCGTTCACCTACATCGCGTTCACGCTCACCGAGGTCAGCGGGTTCGCTACCTCGACCGTGCCGTGGCTGCTCATCCTCTTCGGAGCGGGCCTGTTCGTGGGCAACCTGGCCGGCGGCAAGGCCGCGGACAAGAACCTCGGGGCCACCCTGCTCACCCTGCTGGTGCTGCTCACCGTGGTCCTGGCGGTGTTCGCGCTGACCGCCACGAGCCAGGTCGCGACGATGATCAGCCTGGTGCTCATGGGCGCCGTCGGCTTCGCGACCGTGCCGGGCCTGCAGATGCGTGTCATGCGCCACGCGTCGGCCGCGCCCACGCTCGCCTCCGGCGCGAACATCGCGGCGTTCAACGTGGGCAACGCGTTCGGCGCCTGGGTGGGCGGGCTGACGCTCGCCGCGGGGCTCGGGTACACGTCTCCGCTGTGGGCGGGCGCGGCGGTGACCCTGGTCGGGCTGGTCGTGATGGTGGTCGCCACGCTGGTGCGGGGCGGCGAGCGCGCCGTGGCCCGCAGCGGGGCGGCGGCCGGGGAGCGCCCGGCGGTGCCCGCCGGGACGCTCGCCGAGTAGGTGCGCCTGGGCAGACTCGAACTGCCGACACCCGCTTTAGGAGAGCGGTGCTCTATCCACTGAGCTACAGGCGCTCGCTCCTCCCGGGGGAGGAGCACGTCCGGGCGCTGCCGGACCAGCGCACACAGCCTAACGGCAGCCCGGCCCGGCGCGCTAAGCGCCGGGTCGGGCGAAGGTGTCGATTGCGCAACATAGGTGACAAACCTTGACCAACCTGTCCCGGGGCTAGAACGATGCTCACCAACCTGGCGCGACGATGCGCCGGGTCCGCACGACGGCCGTGCGGGGGTGGACGAGAGGATCGACGATGCTCCTTCGACAGACCAGGTCCCGGGGCGCGGCGGCCCTGGCGGCGGCCACGGCGGGCCTGCTGCTCGCCGGCTGCACCTCCGGCGGTGGTGGGAACGCACCCACGTCCAACCCCTACGCGTCCGCCGAGGGCATGGACGCCGCGAACGAGCTGGTGGGGGAGTACCCCCGCGAGGAGACCGTGTTCACGAGCGGCACCCAGTGGGGCCCGCCGTCGTCCTGGAACCCGATCCCCAGCTCGGGCGAGGCCACCGGAACGCGCGGTCTGGTCTACGAGCCGCTGTTCCAGTTCGACCCGATCACGCTCGAGCTCACGCCCTGGCTCGCCGAGGGCGGCGAGTGGACCGACGACGACACCTACGAGCTGACCCTCCGCGATGGCCTCACCTGGCAGGACGGTGAGACGCTCGACGCCGACGACGTGGTCTTCACCACCGAGCTGGGCAAGGTCGACGCCGTGCCGTACTCGAACCTGTGGACCTGGCTCGACACGGTCGAGGCCACGGACGACACCACCGTCGAGTTCACCTTCTCCGACCCGCGCTACCAGGAGTGGGACAACTGGCTCTACACCACGATGATCGTGCCCGAGCACATCATGGGTGACTGGTCGGACGAGGAGCTGCTGTCCAACCCGAACGAGGACCCGGTCGGCTCGGGCGCGTTCATGTTCAACGCCGTCGGGCAGGACCGGATGGTCTGGGAGCGCAACGACGACTGGTGGGCCAAGAGCGAGCTCGGCCACGAGATGCCCATGAAGTACATCGTCGACGTGGTGAACACCTCCAACGAGGTGGCCCTCGGCCTGATGCTGTCCGGCGGCCTGGATCTGTCCAACAACTTCCTGCCCGGCGTGAACCAGCTCGCCGACTCCGGCCAGGTGAGCACCTACTACGAGGGCGAGCCGTACATGCTGGCGGCGGCGTCGGCCAACCTCATCCCGAACCAGACGCGGCCCCCGATGGACGACGTCGACTTCCGGCAGGCGCTCGCGCGGTCGATCGACGTCGACAAGATCGTGGCGAACGCGTACGGCGGCCTGGTCGCCAAGGCGCACCCGTCCGGCCTGGTCCCGGCGTTCGAGGCGTACTACGACGAGGACGTCGTGGCCGAGCACGGCTTCACCTTCGACGCCGAGGAGGCCAAGTCGATCCTGGCCGACGCCGGCTACCAGGACACCGACGGCGACGGGTTCGTCGAGACGCCCGACGGCGAGCCGATCGACCTCAAGCTGATCGTCCCCGCCGGCTGGACGGACTGGATGGAGGCCGCGCGCGTCATCGCGGAGGACGCCTCCGCCGCCGGCATCAAGGTCACGGCCGACTTCCCCGACGCGGGCGCCGTCGACGACGCACGCGCCACGGGTGACTTCGACCTGGTGATCAACGGCAACGCGGGCGTGAGCAACACGCCGTGGACCTACTACAACTACGCGTTCTACCAGCCGATCCAGGAGCAGATGCTGGTGGGCAACTTCGGTCGGGCCGAGGACGCGGAGTCGTGGGAGCTGGTGCAGAAGCTGTCGCGCACCGAGACCGGCACGCCGGAGTTCGAGAGCACCCTGTCGCAGGTGCAGGAGCGGTTCATGACGCAGATGCCGGCCATCCCGCTCTGGTACAACGGCGCCTGGGCCCAGTACAACGAGTCGCAGTGGACCAACTGGCCCACGGAAGGTCGCGAGGACGCGTACTTCCCGGTCCTGTGGAACGGGTACACGCAGATGGGCGGCATCAACACGCTGCTCGCCCTCGAGCCCGCCTCCTGACGCATGCGTGGCTACCTCGCCCGCAAGACGCTGGTCTACGGGCTGACGTTCGTCGTCGCGGTCACGCTGAACTGGCTGATCCCCCGGCTCATGCCGGGGGACCCGGTCCAGCGGATGGTGGCGCGCACCGCCGTGCAGCACCCCGAGACGGTCGCCGCCATGACCGCGTACTACGAGCGCACGTTCGGCCTGGACCTGCCGGTCTGGCAGCAGTACCTGAACTACTGGGCGGCGCTGCTCCGGGGTGACCTGGGTACGAGCGTGTGGTTGTTCCCCGCGCCCGTGAGCCAGGTGGTGCTCGACGCCGTGCCGTACACCCTGGGCATCATGATCCCCGCGATCGTGCTGAGCTTCGTGGTCGGCAACAGCGTGGGGGCGATGGCGGCGCGCAGCCGGTGGCTCGACAACGTGGCGCTGCCCGTCGGCTACCTCGTCACGGCCATGCCGTACATGTGGCTCGCGATCCTGCTGGCGTGGGGCCTCGGCGTCGCGCTCGGGTGGTTCCCCGTGGCGGGCGGGTACGACTTCGGGCTGGTGCCGCAGTGGTCGTGGTCGTTCGCGGGCGACCTGCTGCACCACTGGGTGCTGCCGTTCCTGTCGCTGTTCCTGGTCTCGCTGGGCGGCTGGGCGATCGGCATGCGCAACCTGATCATCTACGAGCTCGAGTCGGACTACGCGAACTACCTGTCCGCGCTCGGCGCACCCCGGCGGCTCGTGCGGAGGTACGCGTTCCGCAACGCGATGCTGCCGCAGATCACCGGCCTGGCGCTGCAGCTCGGCACGGTGCTCGGCGGCGCCCTGGTCACCGAGATCGTGTTCGCGTACCCCGGCCTGGGCAAGCTCGTGCTCTCCGCGATCCAGAACCAGGACTTCTTCCTGCTGCAGGGCACCCTGCTGTTCGTGGTGATCGGCGTGCTCGTGGCCAACTTCGTGATCGACATCGTCTACGTGCTGGTCGATCCCCGCACGCGGACCGGACTGACGGGGGCTACCGCATGAGCCGGAGCGGAGCCGCAGGCTCGTGCGGAAGGAGAACGGCATGACGGCGACACGACCGACCACGGGGCCCGGGACCGAGGCGGGCGACCAGCCCGGGGTGACCGGAACGCCGTCGGGCCTGCGAAAGCCCGGGGGCGACGTGCGCGAGACCCTGTACTTCGCCCTGCGGAACCCGAAGGTGCTGGTGGGCGGGGCCGTGGTGCTCGTGTTCCTGCTGCTGGGACTGATCGGGCCCGCGTTCCTGCGGTACGCCCCGATGGACTACGCGGGCCCGCCCATGGCGCCGCCCGGCGGCGACTTCCCGTTCGGCACCACGACGTTCGGGCAGGACGTGTTCGCGCAGTTCGTCGCCGGGCTGCGGTCCACGTTCCTCGTGGGCGTGCTGGGCAGCGCCGTCTCTGCCGTGATCGGCATGACCATCGGGTTCGTCGCGGGCTACCGCGGCGGCCTGATCGACGAGCTGCTCAACATGCTCACCAACGTGGTGCTGGTCATCCCGGGCTTCGTGGTGCTCATCATCATCAACGCCTACCTGGGCGTGCGCAGCGTGCCCATGCAGGCGCTGTACATCGGCGTCTTCTCCTGGCCGTGGGTGGCGCGCGCCGTGCGGGCGCAGACCCTGTCGCTGCGCTCGCGCGACTTCATCGACCTGGCGCGGCTGTCCGGCGTGGGGGTGGGCACGATCCTGCGGCGCGAGGTGGCGCCCAACATGTACTCCTACCTCTTCATGACGTTCGTGCTGCTGTTCGGCGGGTCCATCCTGACGGCGGCGTCGCTCGACTTCATCGGGCTCGGGCCCACCAACGCCATGTCGCTCGGCCTGATGATGAACCAGGCCGTGCAGTGGAGCGCGCTCCACCTGGGGCTGTGGTGGTGGTTCGTGCCACCCGGGCTCGGGATCACGCTCATCGTGGGCTCGCTCTACGTCATGAACGTGGGCCTGGACGAGGTCTTCAACCCCAAGCTGCGGGAGACGTGATGGCACTGTCCGTGACCGACCTCCGGGTCTACTACCGCACCCTGAAGGGCGACGTGAAGGCGCTCGACGGCGTCACCTTCGACGTGGCCGACGGCGAGATCATGGGCATCGCCGGCGAGTCCGGCTGCGGCAAGACCACGCTCGGCAAAGCCCTCATCCGTCTCGACACACGCATGCGGCACGAAGGCGGCACGGTCGCCCTCGACGGCGAGAAGCTCCCCATCGCCGACGACGCCGCCATGCGCCGCCACCGCTACCGCGAGGTGTCCCTCATCCCGCAGTACGCGATGTCGGCGATGAACCCGACACGCAAGATCGGCCGGATGATCCGCGACCTGCTCGCCGCCCACGGGGTGCGGTACGCCGAGGTGCTGCCCGAGCTCGAGCGGCGCCTCGGCCTCGTGGGGCTCGACGCCGAGGTGCTGAAGCGCTACCCGATCGAGCTGTCCGGGGGCATGAAGCAGCGCGTGGTGCTCGTGCTGTCCACGCTGCTCAACCCGTCCCTGCTCATCGGCGACGAGGTGACCTCCGCGCTCGACGTGTCCTCCCAGAAGGCCGTCGCCCGCGCGCTGGTCGAGTTCCGCGACCACGGGTTCGTGACGTCGATGATCGTCATCACCCACGACATCTCCGTGCTGTTCCAGGTCGCCGACACCATCCTGGTCATGTACGCCGGGCACCTCGCCGAGAAGGCCCCCGCCCGGACCATCATCGACGAGCCCCTGCACCCCTACACCAAGATGCTCATCGGGGCGCTGCCCCAGGTGGGCGACCGGTACGAGGAGCAGCGGCTCACCGGGATCGAGGGGCGGCCGCCGTCGCTGCTGAACCCGCCCACCGGGTGCCGGTTCCGCGACCGCTGCCCCCTGGCGCACGACAGGTGCGCCGAGGCCCCGCCCTTCCGCGAGGTGGCCGAGGGCCACCAGGTCGCGTGCTGGGCGGTGAGCTGATGCTGACCCTCGACCGGCTCGACAAGGTCTACAGGACCGGCACCTTCGGCAGCACCGACCTGCACGCCGTGCGGCAGGTCAGCCTCGATGTGCAGCGCGGCGAGGTGGTCTCGCTCATCGGGGAGTCCGGCAGCGGCAAGTCGACCATCGGCAAGATGGTGCTCCACCTGCTCGACTCCTCGGGCGGCAGCATCACCTTCGACGGGCGCGACGTGACCCGCCTCGGGTTCCGGGAACGCCGCGAGTACTACCGCAGGGTCCAGGGCGTGTTCCAGGACCCGTTCAGCTCCTTCAACCCCATCTTCAAGGTGGACCGGGCCTTCGAGACCCTGCGTCGCTCCTACTTTCCCCGGGTCTCCTCCGCGGACTGGCGCGGCCGCCTGGAGGAGGCGCTGGGCGCCGTCACCCTCGAACCCGGCGACATCCTCGGCAAGTTCCCCCACCAGCTCTCCGGCGGCCAGCTCCAGCGCCTGCTCATCGCGCGCGCCCTGCTGCTCGACATCGAGCTGCTGGTCGCCGACGAGATCATCTCCATGCTCGACGCCTCCACCCGCATCGACGTGCTCAACCTGCTCGGCGACCTCAAGGCGCGCGGCCTGGGCATCCTCTTCGTCACCCACGACCTCTCGCTCGGCAACTACGTCTCCGACCGCGTGGTCATCCTCTACCAGGGTCGCGTGGTCGAGCGGGGCGTCACCAGCGCCGTCTTCGACGACCCGCTGCACCCCTACACCCGGGACCTGCTCGCCTCGGTGCCGCACCTCGACCGCACGTGGGAGGACGTCGAGGCGGAGGAGGCCGAGCGCACCGCGCGCCTGGCAGGGCGGTGCCTCTACCACGAGGCGCTCGCGGCGCAGGGGCGGTCCCTGGGCGAGGAGGCGGCGTCGGCGGACGGGGTGCCGGACGGCGTCGGCCTGGTGGAGCACTCGCCCGGCCACTTCGTGGGGTGCTTCCGCCGGGCGGCGGACGACGCCTGCCCGGCGGGGGCGTGACGCGGATCTCGCGCGGCGCAGCGAGGCGAGATCGTGCGGGGGATCGTGCGGGGGAGAAGGTGCCCCGCGGAGGTGGGTTGCTGTGCGTCGACAATGTCTACGCACAGCAACCCACCCTCGTGGGACAACGTTCCTCCGGCTCGAGGTGGGTCCGGGGACGCTAGGCCGTCACGAGCACCGGTACGCCAGGGTCCAGGCCGGCGAACCGCTCGAAGTCACCGGGTGCGAGGCGCACGCATCCGTTGCTGACCGCCTGCCCCTGGCCGACGCCGACGTGGATGGCCGTCGCGGCGTACTCGGTGCCGTAGAACCCGTCGAGGGACTCGCTCTGCATCGACAGGAAGACCGACAGGCCCGTGTTCACGGCCTCCGTGACCGTGAACACCTGGGTGAGCCCGAGCGGCGTCGGCGTCTCGGGGGCGCCGACGGCGGCGGGGAACGTCTCCCGGGTGCCGTCGGCCTTGCGCAGGGTGATCGTGCGGTCGGACAGGTCGACCAGGACCGCCCGCTTCTCCGCGCGCAGTACGACGTCGTCCTCGCGCAGCCAGCCCGCGGTGCCGTTCACGCGCTCGGGGTCCTGTGACGGCAGCGCGCCGCGACCGTAGGGGACGAGCACCTTGACCCAGCCGGGCCGGCGCTCCAGCACCAGCCAGCGGGCGGCGGCGTCGTAGTAGGCGGACTCCAGCGCGAGCACCGGCTTCTTCGTCGCGTCCGGCTGGGCCCAGACCGGGGTGCGGTCGGCCTTGGGTCGCGCGACCGAACCCGGCAGCGCGCGGAGCCGGTCGACGTCGGACTGCGGCAGCTCGTGCGGTAGCAGCCGGTCGATGCGGGGTTCGGGCAGGCCGGCGAGCGCGAAGGCGGCCGGCGCCGGCTCGGAGGCGGACGGGGTGGGGGAGGGCGTGGGGCCGGGCGCGCTCGTCACCGTCGCCGGGGCGGACGCGACGCCCTCGGTGTCGGGCTGCAGCACCAGCCAGGTCATGGAGGCGAGCACCGCGAGGAGGACCACCGCCGCCACCCACGTCCACACCCGGGACGCGCGCGGCCGGGACGACTCCGGGGTCTGGTGCCCGCCGAGCGTGTCAGCCATCCCCAGAACGATACCGGGCTGACACATGTGTCCGATATCTTCATCTCCGTCCGACTTGCACCACTGCCGCAACCCACCGAGGAGAGATCGCCGTGGCCACCGCCGACCGGACGTTCCCGACCACGAGCGTCCCGACGCGCCGTTCCCGCAACCTCGTGCTCACCGGCGCCATCTCCGTCGCCCTGATCTCGACCGGGTCCGCCTACCTGGCCATGGTCCAGTTCGGCGTGGACGTGCTCGCCATGAACCAGGGCACCGCCTACGCGACGGCCGGCGTCTTCGAGCTGTCGCTCGTCACCGTCGCGCTGCTGGCCCGCGAGGCCGCGCGCGACAACCGGCCCGGCGGCACGCTGCTCGCGCTGACCTGGGCGCTGTCGTCGGCGTCGGGCATCTTCGCGGCGTGGCACGAGGCGTACATCGGCCATCCCGTCGGCGCCGTGCTGTTCCGGTTCGTCGTGCCGCTGCTGGCCGCGCTCATGTGGCACCTGGCGCTGATCGGCGACCGGCACCTGGCCACCGGCACGTCCTGGTCGGCGCTGCGGCAGTCGGCGCGGATGCACGCGCTGTTCCTCACCACGGAGGACCTCTTCCGGGCGCAGAGCCTCAACGACGGCTCACGTGCCGCGCGGCGCCGGCTCGCGAAGGCCGAGGCCGGACGCCGCCGGGCACGCTCCGTCGCGCTGCGCACCGTGCCGCCCACCGAGATGCGCGCGCAGGTCGCGGCCTGGTGCGAGGCGCTGGCGGCCGTCGGCGACGGCACGGCCGACGTGGCACGCCTGCACCTGGCCGACCGGGCGCGGCTGACCGGCATCCTGACGGGCGAGCGGCTGGAGCCGGGGGCGCTGGGCGTGTCGGGGGTGTTGGACGCGTCGAGGACGGACGTCGGGACCGGCGTCGGCGTACCTGACTACGAGTGGCGTGCCGCCGAGGCCGTCGCGGGAGAGGTCGGTGTACCGGTCGGGGGCGTGGACGGCAGCGGGGTGTTCGACGGGCAGGCGTTCGGGGACGCGCCGGGCCAGGGCGCGCCGCGCCCCGCGGGGCGGCGCAGCGCGGCCCTCGACGAGCGTCGAGACCGGGTGACGGAGCGCGCGCCGGTTGAGCCGGGACCGTCCGGAGAGGGGCGGGGCGCCGGGACGGAGCCGGGACCGTTCGGAGAGGGGCGGGGCGCTGGAACGGAGCCGGGACCGTTCGGAGAGGGGCGGGGCGCTGGAACGGAGCCGGGACCGTTCGGAGAGGGGCGGGGCGCTGGAACGGAGCCGGGCGGGCCGGCCGTCGCGGCGGACGGCGGCTGGCGGCGCGTCGAGGCCGAGGCCGTCGATCCTGTCGAGGCGGCGGACCGCGCCACGGCGAACGTGCGGGAGGCGATCCCCCCGCGGCGCGCTCCCCGCCGGGACACGCAGCTCGGCACCCGGGCCGCCGAGCGCATGATCGACCTGCGCGCCAAGGGGCGCACGTACCGCGAGATCGCGGAGGAGGTCGGCGTCAGCGAGACGACGGTGCGCAAGCGGATGCGCGAGTTCACCGAGACCGGCTCGATCCCGATGGTCACGGTCCGCTGACGCCGCGGCGCTGCTGGGTTCGTCAGCGGCTCCGTGGGGTGTTCGGTCTTCTGCTTGCGTTGCCGGCGGGTGTTTGGTTCGTTGTCAGTGCTGGGTGCTGGGTGCTGGGTGCTGGGTGCTGGGTGCTGGGTGCTGGGTGCTGGGTGCTGGGTGCTGGGTGCTGGGTGCTGGGTGCTGGGTGCTGCGTGCTGGGGTGCTGGGGTGCTTGGTCTTCTGCTTGCGCTGCCGGCGGGTGTTCGGTCCATTGCCAGCGCTGCCCGCGGGTGTTCGGTCCATTGCCAGCCCTGCCCGCAGGTGTTCGGTCGGTTGCTTCGAGATCGGTCCATCGACGGACCGATCTCGAAGCAACCGACCGAACACTCGTCGCGGAGCCCGGCAACGGACCGACCACCGTCGCGGAACCGGTCGATGGAACCGACCACCGGTCGCGGAACCTGGGCAACGGACCGACCAGCGGTCGCGGAACCTGGGCAACGGACCGACCACCGTCGCGGAACCGGTCGACGGAACCGAACACCTGCCGTGTAACCCAGGCAACGGACCGACCGCAGCGAGCGGCGTCAGGCAACAGCCAGGCGACGGACCGAACCCGCGAACGAATGGGACAGACGTCAGGAAGCAGCCGGCCCGTCGGGGGCACCCGCGTGGGCGATGTTGCCGAGGGACCGCCAGACCAGCACCAGGGTGAGGCCCGCGCCGGCGCAGGCGAACCACCACGGCGCGACGAGCCCCCAGTGCTCGGCGATGATGCCGCCGAGGAGCTGCCCGAGCGCGACGCCGCCGAACACGCAGATCATGTACAGAGAGCCCACCCGGCCCTGGAACTCGCGCGGTACCGCCCGCTGCCGGACGGTGGTGGAGAGCGTGCCCCAGACGAAGGCGTAGACCCCGAAGACACCCATGATCAGGATCGCCACCCAGCTCGTCGTCGTCAGGGCGAAGGCCGCGTGGTAGAGCACCTCCAGGGTGAGGCATACGCGCATGAGAGTGGCCAGGGCCACGTGCCGCTCCAGCCAGCCGTAGGCCAGCGTGCCCACGATACCGCCGACCGCCGCCGACGTGGTGAGCAGGCCGTACTCCACCTCGCTCATGTGCAGGTGGTCGAGCGCGTACTTGACCAGCACCGCACCCGGCGCCGCCCACGTGATGTTGAAGGTGAGGATGACGATCGCCAGCGTGCGCACGGGGGCGTGGTGCCAGATCCAGCGCAGCCCCTCGGCGATGTCCTGCCGCACGTGCGACCTGGCGCCGGGGCGGGGTTCGGCGTCGGGCAGGCGTACCCGGGAGACCAGGACCACCGCGAGGGCCACGCAGACCACCTGCACCACGAACGGCCAGACCATCCCCGCCGCGAACAGGAACGCGCCCAGCGGAGGGCCGGCGAACTGGTTCGCCGTGAGGAAGCCGGCCTGGAGGCGCTGGTTGCCGGTGCCGAGGTCCCGGGGCTCCACGAGCATGGGCAGCAGGGTCTGCTGGGTGGTGTCGGCGAAGACCTCGGCCGTGCCCCAGAGGAACATCGCGGCCAGGACCAGCCAGATGGACACCGTCCCGGTGGCGACGAACACGCACAGCACCGCGATGACGAGGGCACGGACGGCGTTCGCGACGATGACGACGGCGCGGCGGTCGAGCCGGTCGGCGAGCACACCCGCCCACAGACCGAACGCGAGCCACGGCAGGCGTTCGAGCATGGCGGCGAGCGCGACGAGGAAGGCGCTGTCGGTCTGCGAGGCGACGAGCAAGGGTCCGGCGGCCAGTGCGATGCCGTCGCCGATGTTGCTGGTCCAGGACGCCGAGACGAGCCAGCGGAACGGCCGTCCCAGCCGGCGGGGGAAGACGACCTCGACGAGTGCGCTCACAAACGTTCGATCCTAGGAGGCGGTGTCCACGCTTTTTCCCGACGGCGGACCGGCATCCGGATCGTGCCGCACCGGCACGGCCAGGGGGTGATATCCCGGGTCCCGGAGGCGTCTCGCGGGCCATCTCCGGGCTGCCCGAGCGGGTCCGGTGACGGGGGCCGGGCACGGGCCGGGAACCGTGCAACGACGCGGCAGAACGTCCTGTGGGCGCCGCTCGGGCAGGAATTCGAAAACGTTTGCCGGCCGGAGGAAAAGCAAGTTGGACAATCGTCCGAGTCGGTGTTGACGTCCGCCTGGAACAGGTGCAGACTCTCACAAGACGGTGCGCATCGCCCGCCCCCTGCGCGGTGCGCATCGTCATACCCCGTCGGGCTCCGGCCCGTCTGCGAAGCCCCTTCGGACCCCCTGCCGGAGGGGCTCCTGCATTCCCGGGAACATCGCCGCCCCCGAGAGTCCTGCCGGCGCGCAGGGTCGCCTGCCGGGCCCGTGCGCCCGCGCGTCGCGCCACGCCGGGGGTTCGGATGGTCCGGCGTGTCGCGCGGCGTGGCGTCCGGAGCTTGCGTGCGCCGCACGGTTAGCGTGCTGGTGTGAACGCTGCACGCCGCCAGACCGCAGCCGCCCCCGAGAGCTCGGCCGACCTGACCGAGGAGCTCTCGGCCGCGCTGCAGGACGAGAACGTGGACCCGGCCACCGAGCTGGCCGCGTCGGAGGCCTCGGGGTCCACACCGCGAGCATCCCGCGACCCCATGGCCGAGTCGGTCGCGCGCTGGCGGGCCGGGCTCGTCCGCCTCGCCGGGGGATCGTCCCTGGCCGACGTCGGACTGCTCGGCGAGGCCGTCATCGACCTGTCGTCGGCGCACCCGTCGGGCGTCGCCCAGCTCTTCGCAGGCCGGCCGACCCGCCTGTCCAACCTGGTCCGCGAGGCCGGTGCCCTGCCCACGGCCCGGCGTCGTGCCCGAGCGGTCGCGGCCCGCTCCGCGGAGCACGCGCAGCGCTACGGGCTCTCGCCGACCTACCTCGCGATCGGCGTCGCCACGTGGACGGAGTACCCGGTCTCCGGCGGGCCGGACGCCGGACGCCGGGACGACATGGAGGCGATCACCCGGGTGCTCGGGCCGGCGAGCGCGCCCCAGCCGCCGGAGCAGGAGTCCGCGGACAGCCCCGACGACGCACCGGCCCTCACCGGCTCCGTCCCGGTCGTCACGCTGGCCATGCCGTCGGGGCGTCCGGCGTCGTCCGCGGACGAGGAGGCCGAGGGGCCGCGCGTGGTGCGCGCACCCGTCATCCTGCGTCCCGTCACGCTGACGCCGCGCACCGACGGCGAGGGTGACTACGACATCACGCTCGACACCGCCGCCGAGATCAACCCCGTGGTGGCGCGCACGCTGCGGGCCCACGGCGCCCTGCTCGATCCTGCCGCGCTGGCCAAGGCGACCTTCACGCTCGCCGGGTTCAACCCCACCGACGTGCTGGACCGGGTGGCGAGCCTCGGCTCGGCGGTGCTGGGCGACTTCCAGCTCGACCGGCGGGTGCTGGTGGGCACGTTCGTGCACCCCGGCCAGGCGCTGGTCGACGACCTCGACGAGCTCGCCCCGACGCTGGGGAGCCACGAGGTGGTCTCCGCCCTCGGCGGCGTGGACGACTCGGTGCGCAGGCTCGGCCGGACGGAGCTGCCCCCGGCACGGGTGGGCGACGCCGACCCGGCGCACGAGCGCGGCGTCGGCGACCTCGACCCGCACCAGCGGCACGTCGTGGACGCGCTCACGACCGGCAGCCACCTGTTCGTAGATGCCCCGGTCGGGTCCGACGCCGCCGGCACGCTGGCCGCCGTCGTCGCCGAAGCGAACGCGAGCGGCCGCTCCGTGCTGTACGTGCCGGGGCACCGCCGCGCCGCCGACGCCCTGGCCGCGCGGCTGGACTCGCTGGGTCTGGCGGGCCTGCTGCTCGACATCGCGCCCGTGCCGACGTGGCGCACCTCGACCTCACGGCGCCTCCTGGAGGCGATGGCGCCCGCGCAGGAACGGATCGACGTCGACGAGGTGGCCCGGGTCCGGGACGCCCTGATCGGGTCGCGGGCGCAGCTCGCCGGCTACATCGGGGCGCTGCACCGCGTGCGGGACCCGTGGCGGGTCTCCGCGTACGACGCCCTGCAGGCGCTCGCCCGGCTCACCTCGGAGCGGCCGGCGCCGGCCACCCGGGTGCGGCTCGGTTCCGAGGAGGTGCTCGCGCTGGGCGCCGAGCGCCGCGCGGAGCTCGCGGCCGACCTGGAGCGGGCGGCCGAGCTGGGGGCGTTCACGCTCACGTCGGCGTCCAGCCCGTGGTTCGGCGCGCACATCCTCACCGACGACGACGCCCGCTCGACGCTCGCCCGCGTGACCCGGCTCGCCGAGCACACGCTGCCGGAGCTGCGGGAGCAGATCGAGTACGTGGCGCGGGTGACCGGCCTGGTGAAGGCGACGACGGCTCGCCAGTGGGGTGAGCAGCTCGCCATGCTCGGGGGGATGCGCGGCACGCTCGACGTGTTCCAGCCCATGGTGTTCGAGCGCACGGCCGCCGACATGGTGCAGGCCACGGCGTCGCGACGGAAGCGCGCGGAGCAGGGCGTGGAGATGGGCTGGCTGGCGCGACGCCGGCTGAAGCGCCGGGCCCGCGAGATGGTGCGCCCGGGCGTCCGGGTGCCGGACATGCACGCGGCCCTCGTCGAGGTGCAGCGCCAGCGCGAGGTCTGGCAGGAGCAGTGCCCGCGTGGCGGCTGGCCGACCCTGCCCGAGGGCCTGGCGGCCGTCGAGGAGACCTACGAGGCGGTGCGGATCGACCTGGAGGCCCTCGAACCCGTGCTGCGCTCCTCGCACGCGGGTGGCGGCCTGCTCGACCTGGACCTATTCGCGATGGTCCAGCGGCTCGCCTCCCTCTCGGAGACGCGGGAGGCGCTGACCCCGCTGCCGGAGCGGACCGCGGTGCTGCGCCGGCTGCGGGCGGCCGGTCTCGGCGACCTCGTCGACGACCTCACCGAGCGCCGCGTCGAGGCCGACCTCGTGGGCCCGGAGCTGGAGCTGTCGTGGTGGTCCTCGGTGTTCGAGCAGATCCTTGCCACCGAGCCCGACCTCGCCGGTCAGGACGGTGCGGGCCTCGACGCCCTCGCCGGACGGTTCCGCGAGCTGGACCGCCGGCACGTCGGCTCCCTGTCCGCGCCCGTGCGGGCCGCGGTGCGCGCGCACCTGGGCGCCGCCATGCGCGAGGAACGGGACGACGCCGAGGCGCTCTACGCCCAGCTGGTCGACGGCGGCCTCACCTCGATGCGCGACCTGGTGTCCGCGCACGG
The DNA here is from genome assembly GCF_049532985.1 of Promicromonospora sp. MS192. Classification (GTDB taxonomy): domain Bacteria; phylum Actinomycetota; class Actinomycetes; order Actinomycetales; family Cellulomonadaceae; genus Promicromonospora. Next base: position 5,501,007 of record NZ_CP186693.1, read on the forward strand.
CTCGACCGTGCGGCGCCTGCGTCCCACCTGGGTCTCGACGCCGACGATGGTGCCGCACCTGCTGCCCGCCGAACGGAGCGCCGACCTGGTGATCCTGGACGCCGTGCAGCACGTGCCGGTCGAGGTGGTCGTGCCCGCGCTGGCCCGGGGCCGCCAGATCGTGGTGGTGGGCGACCCGCGGTCGGCGTCGGGCACCGCCGTGCGGGACCTGGCCCGGCTGCTGCCGCGCGTCACGCTCCAGCCCGAGCCCGCGCGCCGCGACCCGCGCCTCACGGCACTGCTGGCCGAGCACGGCTACGAGGGCATCCTGCGGCCCGCGCCCCTGCCGCGCACCGAGGCTCTGGTGCACTTCTCGCTCGTGGACGGGACCGGTATGCCGGACCCGGTCTCGGGCACCGTCGAGTCGACGACGGCGGAGGTCGAGCGCGTGGTCGACCTCGCCATCGAGCACGCGATGACCCGGCCGGAGGAGACCTTCGGCATCGTGACCGTCACCGCGGCGCACGCCGACCGGATCCGGGAGCGGCTGCTCGCGGAGGTGCGGAACAACCCGGCCCTGGCCCCGTTCTTCGCGGGCTCGCGGCCCGAGCCGGTGGTGGTGGCCGACGTGACGGGCGTGGCCGGGCTGGCCCGCGACACCATCGTGCTCACCCTCGGATTCGGGCGGACGCCGCACGGTCGCGTGCTGCACCGGTTCGGCGTGCTCGGCGACGCCGGCGGCGACGCGATGCTGCTCGGCTCACTGGGCGCGGCACGCAAGCGGCTGCACGTGGTGTCGTGCTTCCCGGCAGGCGACCTCGACCCGGAGCGGCTCCGCGGCCCGGGGCCGCAGCTGCTGGCGCGGGTGCTGTCCTTCGCCGAGGAGCGCTCCGGGCTCGCGGACCAGGTGGAGATCGGCAACGGCGTGGACGTGGCACGGTCGCTGGACCGGCTCGTGGTGGACCTCGGGGAGCGGCTGTGGCGCTCCGGCCTCGTGGTCGAGACGGACTACGGCCTGCCCGGCGGCGACCGGATCCCCCTCGCCGTGGGCCACCCCGACCTGCCCGGTGAGCTGCTGGTGGCCGTGCTGACCGACGACGCCGCGTACGTGGCCGAACCGTCGATCCGCGTGCGCGACCGCCAGCTCGCCGAACGGCTGGAACGGCTCGGTTGGGTCGTGGCTCAGGTGTGGTCGGCCGCCGCGTTCCTGGACCCGGACGCCGAGGCGGAGCGGGTGCGGAGCGTGGTGCTGTCGGTGCGGGACGCACGGGTCGGGCTGTCCGGGGGAGTGGCCCCGGCGGCGGAGCTGGTGGTGCCGCAGGTGCTGGACGACTGAGGCGTGGGGTGGCCCTTGTTGGTGGGGGGCGGACTTGTCGGCTTCAGGGCTGGTCACGGGCGAGCTGGTGACGGGCTGGCCGGTCACGGGCTGGCCGGAGGGGCCGGGCGGACTGGGTGCCTGGCTGGGCTGGATGTGCCTGGGTGGGCTGGGGCGCCTGGTTGAGTTGGTGGGCGCCTGGATCGGCTTGGGGCTGCCTGGCTGAGTTGGTGGACGCCCGGCTTGGCTTGGGGCTGGCTGAGTTGGTGGGCGCCCGGCTTGGCTTGGGGGCTCCCGGCGGATGCCTTGTTGGTGGCTTGCGGCCGGCGGTTTGAAGCTGGTGGCTTGAGGTCGGCAGGTTCCCCGGCGAGGTCGGCAGTTTGCCTCGTCGGACTCAGGTGGTCGGCAGTTTGCTTCGAGATCGGCACAGGCCTGTGCCGATCTCGAAGCAAACTGCCGACCACGCCCGCGGGCGTCGGCATTACTGCAGGATCCGATGCGCCGGAGGGTGCTGAGCTTCCTGGCGGGTTCCCCGGGCGGTGCCGACGTTGCTGCACGGTCCCGAACTTGCCGGTGCGTGCCCGGATGGCGCCGATGTTGCTGGACCGTGCCGACCTTGCTGGACGGTGCCAGCTTTGCAGGCGGACGCCTGGAGCACGGAGCCAGGTCGGCTCGCGCAGACCCTCGGCGGGTGGCCGGGGGACAATGGACACGTGAACGAGTCCGAGGAGCAGGGCGCCGAGGCGGTGCCGAGCGGCGGCACGCCCCGGCGTCGGGGACCTCGGCGAGCCGTGCGGCGGGGGACCGAGCGTGAGGCGGTGCTGGGTGTGAGCGCGGACGAACGCCCGGCCGGCTGGGGTGAGGACACTGACGACCGGGCTGCTGCCGGCGGTCACGGGTCCAACGACGAACAGCTCCGCCGGGACGTGCCCCCGCACTGGGGTTGAGCACGCGGGTCAGGCGCGATGCACGCCGATGTGTCAGGCGCTCGGTCAGTCGCACGTTCGGCCTATCGCACGTTCGGCCTATCGCACGTTCGGCCTATCGCACGTTCGGCCCATCGCACGTTCGGCCCATCTCACGCTGCGGTGCCGGACCCGCGATGGTCGGTGGGACGCCAGGTGACGTTCCACCGACCACGACGGGGCTGGCCGTTGACGACCGCCGCGGGAGCTGAGTCGCCGTCGGCGATCCGGTGGGTCAGCGGTTCTGCGAGGCGGCGCCCGCCTGGGTGCGGAGCAGGTCGCGGATCTCGGTGAGCAGCACGACCTCCTCGGCCAGCGCCTCCTCGACGACGTCCTCTTCGGCCTGCTTGCGCAGCGACTGCAGCTTCTTGATCGGGAGGATCACGAAGAAGTAGATCGCTGCCGAGATCAGCAGGAACATGATCACGCCCTGGATGAAGAGGCCGATCTGGAACTTCGTGGTCTCGCCCTGCCAGTTCGGGAGATAGAAGGCGATCTCGGTGAAGTCCGGCGCACCGATGAGCCACCCGATGAGCGGCATGATGAAGCCGTCCACGAGGCCGCTGATGACCCCAGAGAAGGCGGCGCCGATGACGACGGCGACCGCGAGGTCGAGCACGTTGCCGCGCGTGATGAATTCCTTGAAACCCTGAAGCATCCTGATTCCCCTGCTGTTGTTCACGAATGTTCTCGGGCCGCCGGGACCGGCCCGGTCATGGATTCTCCGGTTTGTTCCGAGAATCCGCACCTCGAACGGGACATTCCGCAGAATGCGGTCGTTGTTTGCCCCACTATGCCGGATCTGCTGGGTGTGCGGCTACGGCACCAGAACCGCCGTCACGGAACCCCAGCCCGAGACCGCCGACAGCTCGGGGGCCTCCTGCGGGCTCACCGCGACGAGCGTGACCGGCCGGTCGGCCTCTGACGCCGGTCCGAGCAGTCCGCCTGCTGCCTCCGGCGCGCGTCCGGGCGGGACGGGGAGCACCAGCGCGTCGCGAGCGAGGTATCGGGGCTCGGCCGCCGGCTCGATGCCCGACGTCGTCCCGGCCAGCAGGTCCACGCGGTCGCCGGGGCGCAGGAGGGCGGCGACCGCATCGTCGGACAGGCGGACCGGGACCACCGCCGAGCCGCGTGGCGCGGCGGCGGAGACACCGTCGTCGGAGACAAGGGTGGCGTGCAGGGGCGCGCCGGCTGGCAGCCCGACGACCGCCACCCGCCCCAGGAGGTCGTGCACGGCGTGGGCCACGCCGGGTGGGGCGGCGTCGGTGGCGATGGGTCGTAGAACGACGTCTTCGCTGGTCAGCTGGGTTCCGACCGCGATCGGCCGGGCAGTGATCGCGATGTTCACCGTCGGAGGCGGGGGCGGGCGCAGCACGTGCAGGGCAAGGGTTGCCGACAGACCGAACAGCGTGGCGGCGAGGGCGAAGCGCCAGCGCCATAGGATGCGCCGCGCCCGGCGAAGTCCTGGTGACGCGGGTCGCGACAGCCACCCGCCGAGGCCACGACGCTGCTGTCGGCGGGGACCCGGTGACCGGTCCGGTGCGGCGCCCCACGGTGCGGAGAGCAGGGGGCTGGGTGCGGTGGTGGTGTCCAGGGTGGACGCGGCCAGGACGTCCAAGCTCCACGGGCTGCTCGCGGCACGGTCGGGTTGCCGTGGCGCGTCCCACGCGGTCGGACGGCGGGGCTCGTCGCGCATCGTCGACCGGTGTGGTTCGTCCTGCACGGACGGCCGGAGCGGGGCCGTCGGTGCGCCCGGATCGCGCGGTGCATCATCGCGCGGTGCAGCGTGGTGGACGGCTGTGTCGGTGAGCGTGTCGAGGAGTCCCATGCCGACGACGCTAGGTGGCCGATTCGACCGGCGGGCTGGTTGCGGGTGCATCTGTGCACAGAGGCCCGAGGAGAGCGCCTGTGGTCACTCTCGCGGGCCTGGGCGCGCTACGAGCGGGTCGCTGAGGCCCGAGGCGAGATGCTGACTTCGACCCCTTGTTCGACGCAGCGACGAGCGTTCGGTCGCCAGCACTGGGATCGGTCGATCGAGCGACCGATCCCGGTGCTGCCGACCGAACGCGCGCGGCGGGGTGGAGCCGACGGTGCCGCAGCCAGGCTCGGCCGGTCGCCGGCTAGCCCCGGCAGCCGCAGCCAAATCTGGTCAGCCGCAGCCAAAACTGGCCAGTCGCCAGCCAAGCCAGCCGCCAGCCGTCGCCCAGGCCAGCCGCGCCAGCCAAGCCATTCGCCAGCCGTCGGCCAGGCCAGTCGCCAGCCAACCCCAGCCAGCCGCCAGCAAACGGCCGGCTCAGGCTGATGCGGCCTTCGTGCCGGAGCTGCTCGACGACGAGCTCGACGACGAGGTGGACGTGGAGGAACCGCTCGACGACGAACCGCCGGAGGAGCTCGACGACGATCCCGACGAGGACCCGGATGAGTCCGACCCTCCGGCCTTCACCGTGCTGTTCGTCGACGTGCTGCGCGAGTCCGTGCGGTAGAAGCCGGAGCCCTTGAACGTGACCCCGACCGAGCTGAAGACCTTTCGCAGCTTGCCCTGGCACTCCGGGCAGACCGTCAGCGACTCGTCGCTGAACTCCTGGTGGATGTCGAACGCGTGGCCGCAGTCGGCACACCGGTACGCATAGGTGGGCACGTGCACTCCTCTGGGACGTCAGACCGGCTGGAGCTGCGTGCGCTCACCGGGGCCGGGCCTGGCACTCGGGGTTTCCGAGTGCCAATACTAACGGTCCTGCGGCGACGGATAGTCCCAGGATCTCCCGACGCCGTTCACCTGTGCGCGTTCACTCAATGTCTGGGGCTGGCGGTAGTCTCCAGTGCGTGTCCGCGACCACTTCCGCCGATCCCGTCGAGCCTGCCGAGACCGCCCCCTCCGACGCTCCGCGTCCCCGCCGTCGGCGGACCCGTACCTCCATGGTTCGCCAGTTCCTGGTGGGTACCGCCGTCGTCGTGGTGCTGGTGCTCGTCGCCCTCACGACCTTCGGCTGGTTCACCGCGCGCCGCCCCCTCCCGGAGCTCTCCGGAGAGGTGCAGCTCGAGGGCCTCGGCTCCGACGTGCGGGTCAGCCGGGACGCCCAGGGCGTGCCGCAGATCTACGCCGACTCGGCCGAGGACCTCTTTCGTGCGCAGGGCTACGTGCACGCGCAGGACCGGTTCTTCGAGATGGACTACCGCCGCCACGTGACGGCGGGCCGGCTGGCCGAGCTGGTGGGCAACAACGAGGACGCGATCCAGGCGGACATGGTCATCCGGACCTTCGGTTGGCGGCACGTGGCCGAGGAGGAGTTCAACGTCCTGGACGACTCCACCCGGCAGTACCTCCAGGCCTATGCCGACGGCGTCAACGCCTACCTCGCGGGCCGCAGCCCGTCGGAGACCGCCGTCGAGTACACGGTGCTCGACGTCAGCGTCGAGGTGAACGAGCCGGAGCCGTGGGACCCGATCGACTCGCTCGCCTGGCTCAAGGCGATGGCGTGGGACCTGCGCGGCAACTACGACGACGAGCTCGACCGGGCGCTGGCCTACAGCACGCTCGGTGACGCGTCGCGGGTCGCGGAGCTCTTCCCCGCCTTCTCGGGCACGGGCAACACGCCCATCCTCGACCCCGCCGACGTGGGGACCGGGCAGGCGACGCAGCAGAGCCAGGCGACCCAGACGGCGTCGGCCACCGGGGACGTGTACGGCAGCCCGGAGCTGGCACAGGCGATGGAGGCGGCGCAGCGCGCGCTGGACTCGGTGCCCGTGCAGATCGCGCGCGGCGAGGGCACCGGCTCGAACTCGTGGGCCGTGTCGGGCAAGTACACGGAGTCGGGCAAGCCGCTCCTGGCCAACGACCCGCACCTCGACCTGGCCGCACCCGGCATCTGGGCGCAGGTGGGCCTGCACTGCAACCAGGTGGGACCGGAGTGCCCGTTCGACGTGTCCGGGTTCTCGTTCTCCGGGTTCCCCGGTGTGGTCATCGGGCACAACGCCGACCTCGCCTGGGGCCTGACCAACATGGGCGCCGACGTCACCGACTTCTTCATCGAGCGGGTCCGCAACGACACGTACCTGCGCGGCGCCGACGAGTGGGTGCCCATGGAGAAGGAGACCGAGGTGATCCGGGTCGACGGCGGCAGCCCGATCGACCTGGAGGTCCGGCGCACGGTGCACGGGCCGATCATCTCCTCGGTGATGGACGAGGCCGACATGGACGCGGTCCGCCGGTCGCCCACCGAGACGGGCACCGAGCTGGGCCAGTACGAGATCTCGTTGCAGTGGACGGCGCTCCAGCCCGGCCGCACCGCCGACGCCGTCTTCGCGATGAACACGGCGAAGACCCCGGCGGACATGAAGGCCGCGGCCGCGCTGTTCGAGGTGCCCGCGCAGAACATCGTGTTCGCCACCACGGACGGGCACATCGGCTACCAGGCGCCGGGCAAGATCCCGGTCCGGGCCAGCGTGCCGGGTGCCGTGGAGTCCGACGGATCCTGGCCGCGACCGGGCTGGGACGCGCGGTACGACTGGACCGGCTTCGTGCCGCAGGAGCAGATGCCCGGCGTCGTGGACCCGGCCGAGGGGTACATCGTGGCGGCCAACCAGGCCGTGCTCCCCGGCGGCGAGGGCCCGTTCCTCACCCGGGACTGGGACTACGGCTACCGGTCGGAGCGCATCCGCACGCTGCTCGGCGACCAGATCGCGGAGGGCCGCAAGCTGACGGCGGCCGACATGACCACGATCCAGACGGACCAGTGGAGCGTGTTCGCCGACACCCTGGTGCCGGTGCTGCTGGAGGTCGACCTGCCCGACGGGTACGAGTCAGACGGTCAGGACCTGCTGGCCGACTGGGACCGGTCGATGGATGCCGACTCCGCACCCGCGGCGTACTTCGCGGCCGTGTGGCGCAACCTCCTGCAGATCACGTTCAACGACGAGCTGCCGGAGTCCATGTGGCCCGACGGCGGCAGCCGCTGGCTCGCCGTGATCCAGGGCATGCTCGACAACCCGAACGACGAGTTCTGGGACGACAAGTCGACGGTGGCCGTGGTGGAGAGCCGCGACCAGGTGCTCACCGAGGCCCTGACCAGCGCCCGTCAGGACCTGACGGTCGAGCTGGGCAAGGACACGAGCGACTGGGAGTGGGGCACCCTGCACCAGCTCCGCCTGGAGCACCTGGTGCTCGGCGGGTCCGGCGTCCCGGCCCCGATCGCGTTCTACATGAACCCGGCACCGACCAAGGTCGGGGGCGGCTCGTCGATCGTCAACGCCACGGCCTGGGACGCCTCCAGCGACAGCTTCGAGGTGACCAGCGGGCCCTCGATGCGCATGGTCGTCGACCTCGCCGACCTCGACGCCTCCACCTGGGTGGTGGTGACCGGCACGTCAGCGCACCCGGCGTCCGCCCACTACGACGACCAGCTCGCAGCCTGGGCGGCAGGGGAGACCTTCCCCTGGCCGTTCAGCAGGGACGCGGTAGCCGCCGCGCAGGAGAACGAGCTGATCCTCACGCCGTGAGACCGGCGTCGCGGGCCGGGTCCGTCACGACGGGCCCGGCCCGCACGCGCCGGACGGCGGCCCCTGCCGGGTCAGCCGAGCCAGCGCCAGTCGGTCGTGGTCGCGACGGCGTGGACGAGGATGTCGTGCTCCTCGCGGGGCAGGGGGTGCTCCGCGGCGTCGTACACCTCTTCCGGGAAGACGACGGCGACGACCTTCGCGCCCGGCCGCAGGTGCGTGAGCGCGCGGTCGTACCAGCCGCCGCCCTGACCCAGCCGCACCCCGCGGGAGTCGACGGCGAGGGCCGGCGCCAGCACGATGTCGGCGAGCCTGATCGCATCGGTGCCCAGGGTGCTCCCGCCCGGCTCGGGCGGGCGGCCGGGGGCGCGCTCCAGCAGGTCGTCCGGGCCCGTGTAGTCGGCCCAGTCGCGGGCCAGGCCCGCTCCGAGCACGGGGAGCAGCGTGCGGACGCCGCGGCCCGAGAGCCGTTCCAGCAGCGGGAGCATCCCGGGCTCCGCGCTGCGTGCCGCGTACGCGGCGACGCATCCGGCGTCGCGCACCTCGGGGATCGACTCGATGACGTCGGCGAACGCCTCGGCGGCCTGCGCGCGCTGCCGGGCGGACCGATGGCCGCGCTGGGCGCGGATCGCGCGGCGGAGCTCCTCCTTGGCGTCACCTGTCTCCATTCCCGGAAGGACGGGATACGGCTGTGGCGTCGGGACGGAGATGCCGCTCATGACCGCTATTGTGCCAAGACTCCGAGACTGGATTGTTACGAACAGCGTACGAAGAAGGCGAGAACATGACCGAGCGGCTGCTCGACGGGTCCAAGACCGCCGGGCGTGGTAGACCCTCTCCAGCACGGGGATTCGCCGTGGGACGTGGCAAGGGGCGAACGAAGATGCCGTCGAGCAGGTCGGACGTGCCGGAAGGCGCGACAGGGAAGTTCGTGAAGGGGTGGACGGTGGCCAAGCCATGGCCGGTGACGCTGCGTGAGGACACGCCGGCCGGAGCGGTCGTGCTGCGACCGCTGCGGCGTCGGGACGCGACCGACTGGGCCCGCCTGCGGGCGGAGAACGCAGCCTGGCTCGAGCGTTGGGAGGCGACGGCGCCCGGTGCGAACCGGTACATCGCCTCGACGTTCGGGGAGTACGTGCGCTCGCTCTCGGCGCAGGCCCGCGCCGGGACGTCGCTGCCCTTCGGCGTGGAGCTGGACGGTGCGCTGGTGGGACAGCTCACCGTCTCGTCCATCACCTGGGGGTCGATGTGCTCGGCGAGCATCGGGTACTGGGTGAGCGAGCACGTCGCGGGGCGGGGCGTGATCCCCACGTCCGTGGCCATGGCCACGGACTACGCCTTCTTCCTGGGTCTGCACCGCATCGAGATCAACATCAGGCCGGAGAACAAGCCCAGCCTGCGCGTGGTCGAGAAGCTCGGCCTGCGGGACGAGGGAGTGCGGGAACGCTTTCTCCACATCCAGGGCCAGTGGCGTGATCACCGCACGTTCGCCGTCACCGCCGAGGAGGTTCCCGAGGGGCTGCTGGCACGCTGGCAGCGTCTGCGGGAAGCGCTCTGACGCCGGGACACGCCGCACGTGGTGCGGCGGGACCCGGTGACGCTCGCCTAACGTCGTGTCGTGGAATCGACCGCAGGACTCACGGCCGTGGCGCTGTTCGTCCTGTGGCTGGGCTACTGGCTGCCGAGCATGGTCCGCCGACGGTCGGAGCTCGGCGACGCACGGGTGGCCGACAGGTTCTCGGTAGGGCTGCGCATCGTTGCGATGAGCGGCACAGGCAGGAAGGGAGGGGCGATGACTGACAGCAAGCGGGGTACCGGGCAAGGCGTGCCGCGCGTCGCCCACCCGACCCCGAAGGGCTACCCGCTCCAGATCATGGTCCGCGGCCGCCCGCTCACGGCGGAGCGCATCCGCCGGGTAGAGCGGCGGGCACGGCGGGCGGCCCGAGCGCGCCGTCGTCTCATCGTGTCGGCGATCCTGCTCGTGTGCAGTGTGGTGGCCTGGGCGCTCGTCGCGTTCGGCCTGGTGCACTGGGGTGTCGCCGCGGCGTCGTCGGCCATGCTGCTGTTCGTGCTGTTCCTGGGTCGGCGCGCGGCGCGGGCGGCCCGGCGCGCGGATGCCCGCTGGCAGGCCACCGTGCGTGCCGCGCGGCAGCGTGCCACGCAGGCCCGTGCGCTCGCCAACGGCGGTCCGTACGCGCCGCGCAACCGGGCACAGGTGACCGGCCTGGCCACGCGCGGTTCGAGCACGGAGACGCAGGCGATCCCGCGGGTGACGCGCAAGGACGTGCTGGACGAGATCCTGGACGGCCCGGCCAAGCCCCAGGTGATCGAGGTCGCCGCGGAGCCCTCGCCGGAGCCCGCCGAGGGTGCCGGCGACGAGCCGGCGGTGACCGTCCCCGCGGACGAGACGCCGAGCGGGCGCGCCTGGGATCCCGTGCCCGTGCCGCTGCCGACGTACGTGACCAAGCCGGCGGCGCCTCAGCGTCAGCCTGCCCCGCTCCCGGCCGGCTCGTCCGGCCCTGCCGCTCCGGCGGGCAGCGTTCCGGCTCGGCCGGGGTCGGGCGCGCTCCCGCCGTCCATCCCGGTGCCGGTCCGGACCAGGGCCGACGACGCCGATGCACCGGGCGGCTCGACGGTCGAGGACGAGCTGCTGCGCGGCGAACCGCCGCGCATGAAGTCCGAGACGCTGGCCACGCCGCTGGAGGAGATCCTGGCGCGTCGTCGCGCGGCCGGGTGAGGCCGGGCGGCGACGCGGTGACCTGCGCGACACGGTGCCAAGTTGCGGATCACCTGCGGTGAAGTGCTACTCTTCTGCAGTCCGAGGGGCTATGGCGCAGTTGGTAGCGCGTCTCGTTCGCAATGAGAAGGTCGGGGGTTCGAATCCCCCTAGCTCCACAGACGGAAACCCCGCTTGACCAGGGCAAACGCTCCGGTCAAGCGGGGTTTCTTCGTTGCCTAGGGGGCGTCTTCCTCGGATTGCGGGCCCCCGGCGGCCCCCGCGTCGTCAGCGACCCCTTCGTTCACGCGATCCAAGCCCGCCTTGTCGGCTCCGGTCCCCAAGTAGTGTGCAGGTACCGGTTCGTGGTCGCGATGGACTCGTGGCCGCACCACGCCTGCACCGTTCCGGGGTCGATGCGCCGTGCCAGCCAGAGGCACCCGGCGGTGTGCCGTAGCTCGTGGAGGCGGCGGCCACGGCCGGTCCCGACGTTCCACTGCTCCGTCCGCGAGCAGATCGGAGCCCGTGTACACCCGCACACGGGCGTGTTTATCGAGTATTTCCACTGTGACTACCTCGCCGGTGAGGCGGAGAATCGCGACGTCGTGGAGAACGCCAGCGTCGCATGGGTGGCCATAGCGGACCTCGGCAAGTTCGTACCGGCGAGCACCATCTACCCGCCGATCCTCGAAGTGCTGGGAGGCACGCATGTCTGAGGCGGTGACCGAAGAGAAGCCCGCCATCGCAGCGGCGATCATCGTCCAGGACGGGAAGCTGCTCCTGGTCCAGCGCCGTGTGTCTGAGGGCTCGCTCTCGTGGCAATTCCCCGCCGGCGCAGTCGAGCCGGGGGAGGCCTTCGAGCAGGCGGCGGTCCGTGAGACCGCCGAAGAGACCGGGCTCACCGTCCAGGCCGTCAAGGCGCTGGGGGAGCGCGTACACCCGAACGCCGGCCGCCTGATGGGTTACGTCGCGTGCGACGTCATCAGCGGCGAGGCGTACGTCGCTGACGCCGAAGAACTCGCAGACATCGTGTGGGCGACACCGGACAAGTTCACCGACTACGTGCCCTACGGCTTCGCGCCGGCGGTGCAGGACTACCTCACGACGACGCTGGCCTGACGCGGTAACGGTAGCGGGGTCGCGGACTATCCGTCGAGCGCCAGAACCCGGGTTTCGGGCCAAACCAGGGGTCTAGCTCGAAGGCCGCTACTCTGCTACCTCCGGCGAGAATCGTTGAAATCTAGCGGCTCCCGGGGTGGCGGCTGCGGTAGCGCCCCGCTACCGGTAGCGGGGGGCTCCGCCACCTGCGCTACCCCGCTCGTCGCGCTGAGCGGGGTCGGCTACGGTCCTGCTCGCTTGCCGTAGACGGCTCAGGTGTCCTCTCCTGGCCGCCGACCCGATCGACCTTCTGTTGCCCGGGTTCGTCGTCAAGGTCAACCACAGTGGCATCAGTCGTCCGGTCCCACCGGGCCTCTGCTCGTAACAGGAGTAAGGACATTCATTGGCCGCAAATCCGTTTGTTGACCGCCTGATCACGCAGGGCACCCCGTCGCAAAAGCTGCAATTCGCAGCGGCTTGCGCCGAGCGGTCTGCTGGCGTTCTGTTCTGGGCGGTATCGCTTGATGACCGAATGGCGGATGCTGACCTATACGGCCATATACTGGATAAACTCTGGTCGGGAGTCGCGAAAGAGGGCGAGTGGGCTCGTCTTGTGGAGCAGATCGAGGGCACGCCGGATCTGGTGGATGGGCACGAGCGCGGCGGCGCATATTCTTATGCGTTCAGCGCTGGCGCGCTGATGCACTCGTGCTTGAACTTTGCTCGATCGATGTTTCCTTCCGGACTTTCTGGGATCGCTGAGGAAGCAACAAACAACGCGTCCCGGATAGGATTTAGAGTTGGTGTAAATCTTATCGATGAAGAACTGGGTGAGCATATGAGAGACGCCAACGCCGTTCTCCTATCTGCAGCGATGCCGAGTGCCGTGGACATGTTGCGCGAACGGGCACGCAGTATCGGGCGAGGGCGTCTCTCTGCATTGAAGAAGTGGGGGGGGCGAGAACGGCCTGTGAGCGGGCCTGCTCGACGGGAGAGCGCTTGTCGCATGAGGGATCCCGTGCCGCACCGGCACTTCGTCACCTACGGGATGAGCGAGCTGCGTGCGCCCCCCGGCGGCCCCCGCCGCCGCACGGAGGTGGGCTGGACGCACCGCATGCACCCGGGAACCCGCTCCAGCAGGGCCGAAGATGGGCCCTGGCATCCTTCGCAATGAGAAGGTCGGGGGTTCGAATCCCCCTAGCTCCAAGACGGAAACCCCGCTTGGCCAGGGCAAACGCTCCGGTCAAGCGGGGTTTCTTCGTTGCCTAGGGGCGTCTTCCTCGGATTGCGGCCCCTCGGGGCCCCGCGTCATCAGCGACCCCTTCGTTCACGCGATCCAAGCCCGCCTTGTCGGCTCCGGTCCCCAGGTCGTTCGGGTACCGGTTCGTGGTCGCGATGGACTCGTGGCCGCACCGCCCGAGAGGGTCGCCGCCGTCGTCGAGCGCGCGCTGACCGACCAGCGGCCATGGGCCCGCTACCTCACCGGTGCCGCGGCGGCCCTGATGACGGCCGTCCTGAGGCGGGCGTTGCCGACTCGGGCCATCGACACGGTGCTCGGCGTGATGAGGGGGCTGCCGACACGGGTGGCCGACTGACGCTCAGGTTCGCCGTCGAGCGATCGCACCCCAGATCACCAGGACGAGCAGCGAGCCCACCAGGGCCCAGAACCACGTCGTCAGCGAGAAGAACGAGTCGTTGACCTGGACGTCGAACAGCGCTCCGCCGATCCATCCGCCGAGGAGCGCGCCGAGCACGCCCACGACGAGCGTGATGAGCCAGCCACCGGCGGCCCGGCCAGGAAGGATCGCTCGGGCGATGGCGCCCATGATGAGACCGATCAGGATCCAGCCGATGATTCCCATTGGTGCTCCCTTCGAGAACGGGTCGTGGTGGTGACGCGCTCGTACTCAGTCCTTGAAGGCGTCCTTCACCTTCTCGCCGGCCTGCTTGAGCGATGCCTTGGCCTGGTCGGTCTCGCCGTCGGCCTGGAGCTCTTCGTCGTCGGTGGCCTTGCCGAGCGCCTCCTTGGCCTGACCCGTCGCGTCTTCGGCGGCATTCTTGAGCTTGTCGTCGATGCCCATGATGTCCTCTCTTCGCAAGGGGTTCTTTCACCTCCACCATTACTCGAACGGCAGAAGCTCGCCAGAGGAGGCCCTGGCTCCGGGCTCGTCGCACGTCAAGCCGGTCCCCTTCGGCCCGGTCAGTCCGGCTCGACGTACCCGGTGATCTCCCGGCGGAGCCCGGTGCGCTCCGCCCTCGGCTCCAGGGCTTCGTTGCCGGGCCAGTCGAGCGGTATCTCCGTCACGTCCGCACGGTCGAACTCGAGGACCGTGTCGTTGTCCAGGGCGCTGTACTCCGACCGGTAGGGGTCGTCCACCACCCCGGCCAGCCGGTCACCGTCCTGCGCGGTGACGCGCACGTACGGCGTGTCGGACCAGCCGGTCGCCGGGTCCCCGTTCCCGGAGACCTGGACGCGCACGACGTTGCCCACCGTGACGTGCTGCCGGATCCCGGGGTGCAGCTGGCCGCCGGACCAGTCGTACACGTCCTCGGGCCGCGGCCGGAACACCTGGTAGCCACCCTCCATGCGGTCAGGCTAACGACGGGACCACCGCGACGCTCCCCAGGTCGAGCCGGGCACCCTTGATCAATCTCATGTAACCGTGGTTGCATGATGCCTTATGACCGGCGAGTGGGTGCTGCTGAGCTACCGGCTGCCGCGGGAGCCGTCCTCGCCGCGCGTGGCGTTGTGGCGACGGCTGAAGCGGTACGGCGTCGCGCAGATCTCGGACGGGCTGGTCGCGCTGCCGGCCGATGCCCGGACCCGGGAACAGCTCGAGTGGGCGGCCGACGAGGTGGTCGAGCGCGACGGAACCGCGAGCGTGTGGCTGGCCCGCCCGGCCAGTGCCGCGCAGGAGCGCGAGCTCGCCGGGGCCATGGCGGGCGCCCGGGCCAAGGAGTATCTGGACCTGGAGGCCGCCGCCCGCGCTGCGCTGGACGAGGCACCTGCCGCACGGCGCAAGTCCCTGACCGGCCTGCGCCGCGCCTACCGCGACGTGCGCCGCCGCGACTTCTTCCCGCCTGCCGAACGGGATCGTGCGCAGGCGGCGCTGCACCGCCTGGAGGAGCTGGCGCGGCTCGACGACGACGCGGCACCGGCCGTGCGTGCGGCCACCCGGGGTGCGCGATGAGGTGGGCCACACGGGCCGGGGTGCACATCGACCGGGCCGCGTGCGCCTGGTTGATCAGCCGGTACATCGACCCGGGTGCCGTCTTCGTGTTCGTGGCGGACGCGAGCGAGGTGCCGCCCGATGCGACGCCGTTCGACATGCGCGGGGTCGACCTCGGCCACCACGGCCAGGACTGCAGCTTCGAGACCTTCCTGTCGCGCTACGAGCTGACCGACCCCGTCCTGGCCCGGATCGGACAGCTCGTGCACGAGGCCGACCTCGACGACGGCCGGTTCGACGCACCCGAGGCGCCCGGCCTCGACGTGATCCTGCGCGGCCTGTCGATGACCGGCGACGACGAACACACCCTCGCGGTCTCCGGGCCCGTGTTCGACGGGCTCTACGAGTTCTACCGCCGCTCCTACCTCCTGGGCCGCGAACCCGCCTGAGGGCCGAGACCGGTACCCGCGGCCCGGAACCCACCGCCGATCACACGACTCTGGAGTGCGATGAACGTCGACAGCACCAACCCCGACGCCGGGCAACAGCCCGGCGGTCGACAGCGGGACCTGGTCCCGTTCCGCACCGCCGTGCGTGCCTGGTTCGCGATCTCGTGGCAGACGTTCGGCGGACCGGCCGGCCAGATCGCCGTCATGCAGCGCACGCTGGTGGACGAGAAGCGGTGGATCGGGCAGGGCCGGTTCCTGCACGCGCTCAACTACTGCATGCTGCTGCCGGGGCCTGAGGCGCAGCAGCTCGCCGTGTACACGGGCTGGCTCCTGAACGGGTGGCGCGGTGGCATCCTCGCCGGAGGCCTGTTCGTGCTGCCCGGGATGCTCGCCCTGCTGGTCCTGTCCGCCGTGTACGTCGCGTTCGGCGACACGACCGTCGTCTCCGCGGTCTTCGCCGGCCTGGCACCGGCCGTCCTGGCCATCGTGGTCCAGGCCGTGCTGCGGGTGGGCAAGCGGGCGCTGACCAGCCCCGCGCTCGTCGTGCTCGCCGTCCTGGCGTTCGTGGCGCTCACCTTCTTCGCGGTGCCGTTCCCGCTCGTCGTGCTCGGTGCGGGCGTGGTCGGGTGGCTCGTGCACCGGTACGCCCCGGGCTGGATCGCCACCAGGCCGCCCCGCGACCAGGGCGACGGCCCCGCGCCGCTCATCCCCGACGACGCCCTGCACGCCGAGAAGCCCTCGGGGCGTCGGGCGCTGCGGGTGCTCCTGCTGGGGCTCCTCGCCTGGGGGCTCCCGCTCGGCGCCGTCGCCCTGCTCACGGGTGCGGACAGCGTGTTCACCCAGCAGGGTCTGTTCTTCTCCGGCAGCGCCCTGGTGACGTTCGGCGGTGCCTACGCCGTGCTTGCCTACGTTGCCCAGCAGGCGGTGCAGACCTACGCCTGGGTCACGCCCGGGGAGATGACGCGCGGCCTGGCCCTGGCCGAGACCACACCCGGCCCGCTGATCATGGTCGTGCAGTTCGTCGCGTTCCTCGGCGCCTACCGCGATCCGGGCGACCTCGACCCCTGGGCCGCCGCGCTGCTCGGCGCGCTGCTGACCACCTGGGTCACGTTCGTGCCCTCGTTCCTGTTCATCTTCCTCGGCGCCCCCTACGTCGAGCGGCTCCGGGGCAACCGGGCGCTGTCCTCCGCGCTGACGGCGATCACCGCGGCGGTCGTCGGCGTCATCGCCAACCTCGCGATCTACTTCGCCACCCACACGCTGTTCGCGGCCTCGACGTCGTTCGTCGCCGGCCCGCTGCGGTTCGAGGTTCCCGACCTCGCCAGCGTCCAGCCCGCGGCGCTCGGGATCGCCGTCGTGGCGGGCCTGCTGCTGTTCGTGGTGCGCTGGTCGGTGCTGCGGACCCTCGGGGTGTGCGCCCTGCTCGGGCTCGCCCTCGGGCTCGTGGGGTGGATCTAGCAGGTCTGCGCACCGGGAGGGATCAGCGCTTCCTGCCGTCCCGGTCGCGCACCAGCCGACGGGTGATCGCGGCCACGATCGTGCCGCCGCCGAGCGTGCCCACCAGCACGAGGATCGCCCCGACCGCCCACAGCCCCGAGTCGTCGCTCGCCGCGGCCTGGATCGTCCAGGCCGCGGTGAAGGGCAGCGCGACGCCGAGCACCGCGAGCCAGGCCGGCACGAGCAGGGATCCGATGACCACCAGGCCGACGAGCGCGACGACGCACGCGACGACCTGGACCGTGCCGTAGGGACCGGTGACGGCGCCGGTCACGGGGTCGACGTCCTGGGTCGTGTCCTGGCCGAGGGCCCACCAGGTGGTGACCGAGAGTACGACGAGCGTGAACGTGGCCAGAGCGATGAAGTAGGGGTTCCGCGTCGTCATGGCTCCATTGTGCAGTGGCCCGGCCCCGGGCGTGCCCACCGGCTCGTGCGGAGGCGGCCGGCACCCGTCCGCCCAGGTCACACCCATGACACATGTCATGGCCGCGGCCTGCGGAAGGGCCGGGAAGATGATGACGACAGGGCACTGCTGCCGGGGGTTCGCGTGCGGTGGGCTGTACCCGGTGCGGGACGGGCCCGCGCCACCTGCCCCCGAGGAGCCATGCCATGTCCCACACCTCCGGAACCGCGTCCACCGCTGACTCCGCGGGCCGGGCCCGCCCGGCTCCGGCAGGTGTGCCGTACCACCTGGCGCTCGCGGGGGAGAAGCGGCGCGTCGGCCGCGGCATCCTCGCGATCGTGCTGCTGCAGGGCGGGCTCGTGGGCTTCGGGGCCGCCTTCGTCCAGCTCGGGGGACACCTCGACGTCCTGCTGGGCCGGGACGCCGCGCCGGGCGGCGCAGGCCTCACACCGGTCACGATGGCCGCCGCCTACGCCTCCACCGCGCTGCTGATCCCGTGGAGCATGCTGATCCAGCGCTGGCTGTACGGCGTCCGGGGCGGATCGCTCCACTCGGTGCTCGGTGCGTTCCGGCCCGCGGTCCTGGGCCGCGCCGTCCTCGTCCTGGCGCCGGTCTGGGCGGTCTACACGGCGGTCCTCGCGGTCCTGGAGCCGACTCCGGTGGCGCCCTGGGCGGTGGCGGACCTGCTCCTCGTGTTCGTGGTCTCGATCGTCGTCGTGCCGCTGCAGAGCGCGGGGGAGGAGTACGGGTACCGGGGGCTGATCTTCCGGGTCGCCGCGAGCTGGGGTCGCGGGCCACGTTCCGCACTCGCCCTGGGTGTCGTCGTCTCCGCGGTGCTGTTCGCCACGATCCACCTGTCCACCGACATCTGGCTCAACCTCCAGTACCTCGCCGTCGGGGTGGCGTTCGCGCTCATCACCTGGCGTACCGGCGGCGTCGAGACGGCGGTGGTGCTGCACGCCGCCAACAACGTCTTCGGGCTCCTGCTCGTGGCGCTCCTGCGGGCGGACCTCGGCGCCACGACGGACCGGTCGTCCGGCGTCGGCTCGGTCGTCTACCTGATCCCCGTCGTCCTGCTGGCGATCGTCACGGCCGTGGTCTGGTACCGCACCCGGGGCGGCGGACCGGTGGTCGCACCCGCGCACGCGTCGGACGGGGAACCCGTCCCGCTCAGCCCTCGCTCGTGACCGAACGCCGTGCCTCGTCCCGGAACTTCGCGGGGGACGCCCCGACCACGCGGCGGAACGCGGTGCTGAACGCGCTCTCGGACTGGTAGCCCGTGGCCCGCGCGAGCTCCGAGATCGACAGCGTGTCCCGGGCGAGGGCGTCGCGCGCGAGGCTCATGCGCCACTGGATCAGGTACTCCAGGGGCGGCACGCCGACGTGGCTCTTGAACGACTGGGCGAACGCGGAACGCGACATGTGGCTCAGCTCGGCGAGCTCCTGGAGGCTCCAGGAGTGGGCCACGTCCGCGTGCACCGCGCGCAGGGCGGTGCCGATGCCGTCGTCGTTGAGCGCACCCAGCCAGCCGGTGGGCCGGTCGGTCTGGCCGGCGTGCGCGCGCAGCATGTGCACGAGCAGGATCTGCGCGAGGTGGTTCTGCACCAGCGGCCCGCCGGCGGCAGCGGAACCGACCTCGGTGGCCAGGTGGTCGATGAGCTGACCGAGCCGTGCGCCGTGCGGATCGGCGGCGCGGACGATCACGAGCGGCGGCAGCAGGTCGGTCAGGAGCGCCGCGTTCTGCTCGTCGAACCCGATGTGCCCCACGCAGAGGTAGACGTCCTGGTCGGACTCCGGGCCGATCCGCACGAACCCGTCCACGGCCTCCGCCCACGCCTCCTGCGCGGGGCGCGGACGGGCGCCGGGCGTGCTGGCCAGGACGTAGGGCGGCGGGTTGCCCAGCATGAAGGTGTCGCCCTCGCGCAGGAGCACGGGTTCGTGCCCGTCCAGGGTCAGCCAGCACGTGCCACGGACCAGGCCGCCGATCCGCACGTGCAGGAAGGTCTCGAAGCGCAGCGCCCACTCGCCCACGGCCCGGAGGCTCGGGCCGACCACCGTGCGAGGCCGCAGCAGACCGATCGCATCGGCCACCGGGTCCTGAAAGCCCAGCATCGACGACACCTCCTGGACGATACGTCAAGAATTCGCGGGCAGGCGCCATGGATCGTACAGGATGGTCACGGCCGGGCGTGGGCCCCGTGGGACCTGGACGGATAAACCCTTCGTGCCGGTCGACCGCCCGATGGCACCATCGAACCGTGATCGATCCCGGACTGAGCGGAAAGACCGTCCTGGTGACCGGCGGCGGCATGAACATCGGCGCAGCCGTCTCCCGCGCCTTCGCCGCACAGGGTGCGCGCGTGGCCGTGCACCACGTGGGCGGCTCGGCGTCAGGATCCCGCGAGCACGCGCGCGCCGCCACCGACGAGGTCCACGCCTTCGTGGCGTCCCTGCCCGGCGCCGTCGCCGTCGAGGCCGACTTCCTCGTGCCGGGGGCCGCCGCGCGGCTCATGGACCAGGTCACCGCACGGCTCGGTCCGGTCGACGTGCTCGTGAACAACGCTGCGCACGCCGAGGAGTCCGACTCGTTCGACACCGTCGGCGAGGCGGGGTTCGAACGCACCTACCGCGTCAACGCCGTGGTGCCCGCGATGCTCGTCGCCGAGCTCGCGCGCCGGCTGCCCGACGACGCCGCACCGGGCAGCGTCTCCGTCGTCAACATCTCGACCGACGCCGCCCGCGGCTTTCCCGGGCAGGTCTCCTACGGCACCTCGAAGGCGGCACTCGAGTCGCTGACGCGCGGCGCCGCCGTCGACCTCGGCCCGAGGATCCGGGTCAACGCCGTGGCGCCGGGGCCGGTGCAGACCGGATGGATGAGTGACGAGCTCGTGGACGCCGTCGTGCCGGCGATCCCCCTGGGTCGGGTCGGCGACCCGGCGGACATCGCCGATGCGGTGGTCTTCCTGGCCTCGCACCAGGCCAGGTGGATCACCGGCCAGGTGGTGCAGGTCGCGGGCGGGCACTTCCTCTAGCTCGCCGGGCGACGCGCGGTCGTTACTCTTTCGTGACATCCCGGTGCAGACGGGGTACATTCGTGGCGGCCCGCCGTGCGGCGGGACGTCCTGGCGGGCGCCGAGCCCTGTCACCGCCCGGAGTCACCGACGAACCACAGGACAGGGACGGGGGACCCACTTCCGGGCACTGCGGTGTCCTCGGGGTGAAGTCGGCGGACGTCGTCCGCCGGCCGGGTCAGTCTCCGACCCGAACCCGACAGCTAACCTCGCAGGCGCCGGGAGATACGTTCCATGCCATCGAAGACCCTCGGGCACCTGCCAGCACCTCCACACCTTTCCCCACGTCGGGGAGCACGATGAGGCACGGGCAGGAGCGATCCCTGCCGCAGTCCTCCGCGCCGCGCCCGGCAGCTGCCCGGCGAACGCGCGGGCGCCACAGCAAGGGGCGGCACGCCGCGCCGGCACGGCGGCCGCGGACCTCGATGCTGGGCCGGCTGCCCCTCACTCTCGGCGTCGGCCTCGCCCTCGCCTCGACGACGTCGTTCACCGCCGCCTCCTTCGGCGCGCCGGGAACCGGTGAGCCCCTCCTCTCTGCGCCCGACGGCGCGGCCGCGCTCACGGGCGCGGGCCCGGCGTCGGCGGCCCTGGCCGATCGGAGCAGCGGAGCCTCGCGGAGCCAGGAGCGCACGTCGCTCGAGCGGTCCGCCGGCGTCACGGTCCCTGGCGACGCGGTGCTGCCCGTCGAGAAGTCGGCTCCCGTGCAGGTCGAAGCACCTCCGGTGCTGCCCGGCTGCGACGGCGTGGCCACGGGCGAGGGTCTCAACGGCCAGCTTCCCGTCAGCGAGCTGTGCGACCTCTGGGACGGCTACCCGCCGATCCGCGCCGACGCGGCCGTGGCTCTGGCGCGTCTCAACCAGGCCTACACCGAGCAGTTCGGCGAGTCGCTGTGCCTCACGGACGGCTACCGCAGCTACGCGCAGCAGGTCGCGGCCAAGGCGGCGAAGCCCACCCTGACCGCGACCCCTGGCACCTCGAACCACGGCTGGGGTCTGGCGGTGGACATCTGTGCCGACGGCTACGCCGGCGAGCGCTGGGACTGGCTCAAGGCGCACGCGCCCGAGTACGGGTGGGACAACCCGCTCTGGGCCCAGGCCGGCGGTGCCGGCCCCTACGAGCCGTGGCACTGGGAGTTCACGGCCGCCGTGACGGACGCCGCCCGATGAGCCGCCGGGTGCGGACGGCCGGGGTGCGATGAGCCCGCCCCGTCGCCTGCGTGCGCTCCTCGCCGGACCTGGTCCGGGGTCGGCGGGAGTGCTGTCCGTGCTGTTCCTCGTGCTCGCCGTGCTGGGCGGGCCGGTCGTGTGCGGCATCCATTCCGACGAGCACCCGCAGGCGCATCACGGTTCAGCCGTCGAGGCGGCGTCCGGCCCGGCGGACGGCCTGGCCCCGGCGGACCGCGCCGAGCCCACGTCCGACGGCGGCGAGGCGCACTGCTCGGACCACGGCCGTGCGACGGCGCAGACCGACCCCGTCGTGTCGTCGTCCGGTCCGGCCGCCGTCGCCGAGCCCGCGGTGCAGGGGATCGCGCCCGCCCTGGCGTACCCGGACCACCGGACCGCGCCCGGCGTGGTGCGCCCGGCCGCGCCGAGCCTGCACGCCCTGGGGATCTGCCGGACGTAGAACACCGGCCTCGTCGACGCCCAGCCGTCGACCGCCGGCGCGCCGCCCACCGACGGGCCGCGCGGAGTTCTCCGTTCGAGCAGAAAGGCCGATCCTCTGATGGATCCCACGATCTCTGCTGCCCTGACCGCACGCGGTCGGGGCCGGCACCGGGCGGTATGCCGCCCCTTGTTCACCGCCACCGCCCAGGCGGCCGCCGTGCAGGCCGTCGCCCGAGGTGCCGTGGTGGCTGCGGGCTCCGGCCTGCTGATGTCCCTGGTGGCCGCACCGGCGCAGGCGGCGCCCGCCGGCGCAGCCCCCGCGCCGGTCGAGGGCGGCGTGCTCCAGGGCAGCCTCGACACCGCCGACCTGGACGCCCTGGCCGGCCAGGCCCGGGCCGCGCTCGCCTCCGCGCCGGTGGTGACCGTGGCCACCGACGCGGAGCTGAGGGTCGAGAAGACCGCGGTGTCGGTGGTCTCGGCCGCCGAGAACGACGAGTACCAGGCGCAGCTCGCCGCGGAGGCCGAGGCGGAGGCTGCCGAGGCGGCGGCCGCTGCTGCGGCGGAAGCGGCGCAAGCAGCCGCCGCGGTCGAGATCCCGGCCTCGGCGTCGGGTTCCGCGGTGGTGTCGATCGCCATGCGGTACCTCGGTGTGCCCTACCTCTGGGCCGGCTCGACGCCCGAGGGCTTCGACTGCTCCGGGTTCACGTCCTACGTGTTCGCGCAGGTGGGCATCGACCTGCCGCGCACCTCCTCGGAGCAGCGGTACGCCGGGACCGAGGTGTCCTGGGCCGACGCCCGGCCGGGCGACCTCATCTGGACCCCCGGCCACATCGCGATCTACGCGGGTGACGGCATGCAGGTCGAGGCGCCGGTGCCGGGCAAGACGGTCCGGTACACCGCCATCTGGCAGTCCAACCCGACGTTCCTGCGGGTCGGCTGAGACTCCTGTCCGGGGCGAGGCCAGCCCCTCGCCCCGGACAGGTACCGCGCCGGACCCGGGCCGGTCACGCGCCGTCCGGCACGGCAACCACCTTGCCGTGCACCTGGCCCGCCTCCGCCTGCGCGTGGAGCTCGGGCAGCTCGCTCAGCGGAACCCGCCGGGCGATCTCGACGTGCAGCTCACCGTCGTCGACGAGCGTGACGAGCTGTGCGAGCACGTCCGCGTCGGGGTGCAGGAAGACCGTGGCGGCGCGCACGCCGCGCGCCTCGTCGCCGGGCGTCGTGACCCGCGGCGTGGTGGAGACCACCACGCCGCCGTCGCGGACCCGGGCGGCCATCGCGGTGAACCCCTCGGGGGTGATCGGGGCCAGGTTGAGCAGCACGTCGACGGGTTCGGTCACCGCCTCGAGCACCGAGGTGGTCGTGTGGTCGACGATCTCGTCCGCGCCCGCCGCCCGGACGCTCTCGGCGCTGCGGGGGCTCGCCGTGGCCACGACGTGTGCGCCGGCCCGCTTGGCGAGCTGCACGGCGTAGCCGCCCACGGGGCCGCCGGCGCCGTTGACGAGCACCCGCTGGCCCGCCTCGAGCCCGCCCGCCTCGAAGAGCGCCTGCCAGGCGGTGAGCCCGACCGACGGGAGACCGGCGGCGTCGGCGAGGGGGATCGCCGTCGGCGCCGGCACGAGGTCACCGGCCGGTGCGACGACGTACTCCGCCGCGGAGCCGTCGGCGCTCATGGGGATGAACCCGACCACCTCCTGGCCCACGGTGAGGCCGTCCACGCCCTCGCCCACCGCGTCGACCGTGCCGGAGACGTCGTAGCCGGGGACGTGGGGCAGCGTCACCGGGATCGGCAGGAATCCGCCGCGCATGCCGCCGTCCGCCGGGTTGTACGCCGAGCCGGCGACCCGGACCCGCACCTCGCCGGCGCCGGGCACCGGCTGGTCGGCGTCCTCGTACCGCAGGACCTCGGGGCCGCCCGTCTCGTGGAACCGCACTGCCTTCATGATGTTTCCCTCCGTCGTGTGCTTCGGATTCGAAGCAACTGCGGAGGACGCTAGCACTGCTTCGAACTTGAAGCAAGTGATTCGAAGTCGAAGCACGGTAAGATCTGTCGATGACCTCCTCGCCGCCTTCCCTGGATGCCACGCAGCTCGGCGCCTACTTCGCCCTCATCGAGGCGAGCAGCCTGCTGAAGCACACCGTCGAGCAGCAGCTCCAGGACGCGGGCGGCCTCAGCTACGTGCAGTTCCAGCTCCTCGCGAGCCTCGGCGACTCCCCGACGGGCAGCCGTCGGATGACCGACCTGGCCGACGGCGTCGTCTACAGCCGCAGCGGCCTCACCTACCAGGCGCAGACCCTGGAGAAGCGCGGCCTCGTCACCCGCACGCAGGCCTCCGACGACGAGCGCGGCGTCACGGTGACCATCACGCAGGAGGGCCGCGCCGTGCTGGCGACGGTGTTCCCGGGCCACATCGCCGTGCTCGACGACCTGCTGTTCGCACCGCTGACCCGGACCGACATCGAGACCCTCGCCGACATCCTCGGCCGCGCGCGCGACCACATGCGGCGGACGCCGCCGCGGTCGGCCGGGCCGCGCCGGCGCAAGAGGGCGGCGGGTCCGGAGCAGGCCCCGTAGGCCGGGTCGCGCGCCACCGGTGAGTTGTGGAGCCCGGCGTCGTCTGACCCTGTGAACCCGTCGTCAGCGCACTCCCAGAAGGTGGTCCCCATGATCGACAAGAAGTTCACCGCGATCCTCCGCAAGAGCCCGAACGAGGGCGGCTGGACCTACGTGGTCTGGCCCGAGTCCGCCGAGTTCTTCCAGACCCGTGGCCTGGTCAAGGTCCGGGGCACGATCGACGGCCACCCGTTCCGCAGCTCGTTCATGGCGCTGGGCGACGGCACGCACAAGCTCCCCGTGAAGGCCGACGTCCGCACGGCGATCGGCAAGGAGGAGGGCGACACCGTGACCGTGCACCTGGAGGAGCGGCTGTAGGAGCGGCGTCGCCCGGCGGCGGATTTTCCGTGGTCAGGCGCCCGGGCGCCTGCCTAGGCTGCCGGGCGTGCACCCGTTCGACGACCTGGCCGGCCTCCCGCACCGCGAGGTGGCCGGACGCCTCCTCGCCGACGGCTGGAACGTGTGCGGCCTCGGCGACTGGGCCACGGTCTGGCGCTCTCCCGACGGTGCGCTGGTCGCCCGGGTGAGCCCCTTCGAGCCGGCGTACCAGGTCTTCGTGGCGCTGTGCCGCACGCTGGACGGCCATCCGCTCCTCCCGCACATCGAGTTCGACGCCCCGCTGGACGGCGGCGGTCGCCTCACCGTGCTCGAGTTCCTCACCCCGGCCGGGTCGGCCGAGGCCGACGCCGTCGTGCGCCGCTGGGAGGCGGCGCTGCCCGGCGACCCTGTCACCGAGGTGCGCCGCGAGGCGGAACGGCTCGACGCCGAGGCGGCCCGGACGATCCCGTTCTGGGGCGGCCTCGACCACAACCCCGGCAACGTGCTGCGCACCGCGGCCGGTGAGCCAAAGCTGGTCGACCTGTTCTACGCGGCCGGCCTGGAGATCTACCGGGTGCTGGCCGAGAACCCGGCCGAGATCGCCGAGGCCTTCCCGTCGGACCAGCGCCGCTACCTTTGCGACATCGCCGCGCTGGCCCGCCAGGCGGGTCCGGGTGAGCTGGCTGCCCTGCGCGCCGCGGCGGACAGCATCGCCTGACGTCGCCCGTCCGGGGCGACCGTGCCCCCGACACGGCGGTGCGGTCAGCGGCCGGTTGCGCTCCGGACGAGCTCGAAGTCGAACGGGCTGGCCCGGACGATCGCCAGGGCGCGCCGCACCGCGCCCACGTGGACACCGTCGGAACCCAGCGCGGAGGCCACGATCGCGGGCACCGGCGGGTGGATGTAGGAGGGCAGCCGTTCCGCGGCCCGCGCCACGACCGGGCCCAGCGCCGGGGCGAGCGCGCCACCCACGACGATCCGCTCGACGTCGAGCAGTGACGCGATGACGGCGCAGACGCGGGCGAGCCGGTCGGCGAGATGCTCGACGATGCCGACGGCGACGGCGTCGCCGCCCTGCGCCGCCGCGAGCACGTCGGCGGCGTCGAGCGTGGCGGGGTCGTGCCCGCCCAGCGCCGAGCCGGCCAGGTCACCGGCGTCGGCCGCGCGGCGGGCCAGCTCGCGGGCCACGTGGGCCAGGCCGTCGGCCGACCCGACGCCCTCGACCAGGTCGAGCAGCCGCATCTCGCCGGCCCCGCCGCGCGGGCCCCGGAGCAGGGTGCCGTCGATGATGAGCCCGGCCCCGAAGCGCTCCCCGGACAGCAGTGTGGCGAACGACGACTGGCCGACGCCGGCACCGGTGGTCCACTCCGCGACGGCGGCCAGGTTGGCGTCGTTCTCGACGGTGACCGACTGGCCGACGTCGGCGAACTCCTCGGCGAGGCCCGGGTTCATACGGGCCCAGAAGCGCCCCTGGTTGCCCGGCGGGGAGGCGCCCTGGGCGTCGGTCGGTGCCGGGACGCCGAGCACCACGGCGAGCACCGGGCCGGCCTGCTCGCCGGTGCTGCCGGTGCCGCTGCCGCCGGTGCCGACGGCGTCGACGATCGCGCGGCGGATGGCGCGTACCCGGGTCGCGGGGGAGGCGTCGGCCCGCAGCTCCTGGGCGGAGCGGGCGAGCACGGTGCCGCGCAGGTCGGCCACCGAGGCTGTCACGTGGTGCTGCCCGGCGTCGACCCCGACGACACGGCCCGCGCGCGGGTCGAACGCGTACCGCCGCGCGGGGCGGCCCAGGCGGTACTCGCCGGCGACCCGGGCGTCGTCGAGCTCGCTGACCCAGCCGCGCGCGGTGAGCTCGTCGCACAGCGCGAGCACGGTGGAGCGGGTGAGGCCGGTGTCGGCCATCACGTCGCTGGCGGTGAACGTCTCCCGGTCCCAGACGAGCCGGAGCGCGGCGGCGGCGTTGGTGTGCCGCAGCAGCCGGGCGGAGCTGGCCACGGGGTAGGAGTCCACCCCTTGACTCTAGCGCGCGCCGCGTACATGATCGGGACAGTAAATCTAGACATTAGATTTAGGTCCGCACCAGCGTGGGTGGCGGGCCGGACCAAGGAGACGACGACGTGCCAGCACCTTCCCCTCCACCGTCGCAGGGACTGAGCCGACGGGCCTTCCTCGGCGCCGGCCTGCTCGGCGCCGGCCTCGCACTGACGGGCTGCGGGCCCCTCGGCCGGGGCGCCGAGGTGTCGTTCCACCAGTCCAAGCCCGAGGCCATCGGCTACTTCGGCGAGCTCCTGGGCCGGTTCCGCCAGGCGCACCCGGGCCTGCGGGTCAGCCACGACTCGTCGTCGAACCTGTCGGCCGGGTTCGTCCGCAGCTCGCCGCCCGACCTCGGGTGCCTCAACTACAACTTCGAGGTGGCGCGGTTCGTGGACCGCGGCGCGATGAGCGACCTCGGCGACCTGCCCGAGGCGGGCCGGATCAACCCCGACCTGCTGCCGCTCGTCGACCTGACGGCGTCGTACCCCGGGCGCACCAGCGTGCTGCCGTACTCCCTCATGGCCGCCGGTGTGCTCTACAACCGCACGCTCTTCGCCGACCACGGACTGACGCCGCCGACCACGTGGTCGGAGCTGATCGAGGTCTGCGACGCCCTGACCGACGCGGGCGTGACCCCGTTCTACGGCACCTACGCCGACCCGTGGACGGTGGGGCAGGGGCTGTTCGACTACACCGTGGGCGGGATGGTCGACGTCACCGCCTTCTTCGAGGCCCTGGCCCAGCAGGGCGCCGACACGGGGCCGGACTCGCCGGTCTCGTTCGAGAAGCACCTCCGCGAGCCGGTCGAGCGCATGCTCACCCTGGTGGGCTACTCCAACGCCGACGCCGCGAGCCGGGGCTACGGCGACGGCAACCTCGCCTTCGCGCGGGGTGAGGCGGCGATGTACCTCCAGGGCCCGTGGGCGCTCACGGAGATCGCCAAGACGGCGCCCGACCTCGACGTCGGCGTCTTTCCGCTCCCCATGACCGACGACCCGGCGGACCGCAAGGTGCGGGTCAACGTCGACCTGGCGCTGTGGATCCCCGAGATCTCACCCAACCAGGACGCCGCCCGCGAGCTCCTGACGTTCCTCATGCGGCCCGAGGTCATCGACACCTACAACGCCGACAACCTCGGCTTCGGCGTCACCACCGACGCGCCGCCGGTCACCCACCCCACCCTGGTCGAGCTGCAGTCCTACTACGACGACGCCCGGTTCTACCTCGGCCCGTCGCAGCTCGTGCCGCAGTCCATCCCGATCCACAACTACGCCCAGGCGCTCGTCACCGGTGCCGACCCGGGCGCCGTGCTGCGCACCGTCGACGCCGACTGGGCGCGGCTGGCCCGCCGCTCCTGAACCCGCCCCCGAACCCGAGGACCTGTCATGGCGACACCAGCCACCACGCTCCCCGAGGCCCGCACCGCAGCGGCCCTCGCCGAGGGAACGTCGGTGCGCCCCGCCCAGCGGCGGCGCGTCGACGCGACCTACTACCTGTTCCTGCTGCCCACCGTCGCGCTGTTCACGCTCGCGATCACCGTCCCCGCGATCATGGGCGTGGCCTACAGCTTCACCGACTCCATCGGGTTCGGTGAGGCCCGCTTCATCGGTCTGACCAACTACGCCGTGCTGTTCTCCGACCCGGCGATCCTGAGCTCCTACGGGTTCACCGTCGGGTTCGCGCTGGTCACGGTGGTCGTCGTCAACGTCGTGGCGTTCCTGCTCGCGATCGGGCTGGCGGCCCGCATCCCCGCCCGGGCGGCGCTGCGCACGGTGTTCGTGCTGCCCATGGTGGTCTCCGGCATCATCATCGCCTACGTCTTCAACTTCCTGTTCTCCAACTCGCTGCCGCAGCTCGCCTCCGCCGTCGGGCTCACGGCGCTCCAGGAGAGCGTGCTGGCCGACCCGGACCTGGCCTGGACGGCGATCGTGGTGGTCACGGCCTGGCAGGCGATCCCGTCGGCGCTGCTGGTCTACACCGCCGGCATCGTCTCCATCCCCGGCGAGGTGTACGAGGCGGCCAGCATCGACGGCGCCTCCGGCTGGCGGCAGCTGCGCACCATCACGTTGCCGCTGCTCGCGGGGTACGTGCTCATCAACATGGTGATCGGGTTCAAGAACTTCCTGAACGCCTACGACGTCATCGTGGGCCTCACCGACGGCGGACCGGGCACCGCCACCCGCAGCGTGGCCATGACCATCTTCTCGGGGTTCACCGGCGGCGACTACGCCTACCAGATGGCGAACGCCACCGTCTTCTTCCTCATCGCCCTCGTGCTGGCCCTGGTGCAGCTGCGGCTCACCCGTGGAAAGGTGGCTGTCTGATGTCCAGGCGCATCAATGTCCCGGTCACCGTCGTCCTGCTCGCGTGCACGCTCGCCGTCCTGGTGCCGCTCTACGTCACGGTCACGATGGCGCTGAAGACCACCGAGCAGTCGGTGGACGGCAACGCGTTCTCGCTCCCTGCCCCGGTCAGCCTCGACGGGCTGGCCGAGGCCTGGACGCTGACCAGCTTCCCCCGGTCGTTCGCGGTCTCGCTGCTCGTCACGGCGGTCGCGGTCGCCGGGACCGTCGTGCTCAGCTCCGTCGCGTCCTACGCCATCGCCCGCAACTGGGACCGGCGCCTGTTCCGGTGGTCGTTCTTCTACCTGCTCGGCGCGATGTTCCTGCCCTTCCCGGTGCTCGCGCTGTCCCAGGTGCGGCTCACGGGGCTCGCGGGCCTGGACAACCCGGTCGGGGTCGCGATCCTGCACGTGATGTTCCAGCTCTCGTTCAGCACCCTGCTGTACACGGCGTTCCTGCGCTCGCTGCCCGCCGAGCTGGAGGAGAGCGCCCGGCTCGACGGCGCCACCACGTGGCAGGTCTTCTGGCGGCTGGTGTTCCCGCTGCTGGCGCCGATGAGCGCGACGGTGGGCATCTTCGCCTTCCTGGCATCGTGGAACGACTTCATGATGCCGTTCCTGATCACGTCGGACCCGGCGCTGCAGACCCTGCCCGTGCTGCAGAACATCTTCCAGACCCAGTTCAGCAACAACTACAACGTCGCCTTCGCGTCCTACCTCATGGCCATGGCGCCGGCGATCGTCGTCTATCTGTTCACGCAGCGCTGGGTGATGTCCGGGGTCACCCAGGGCGCCGTCAAGTGACCAGCCCCGGCTAGCCGGTCCCGACAAGCCCAGCCAGACAAGCCCAGCCAGACAAGCAAGGAGAACGATCACCTCATGACCGAAGTGATGGAGCCCACCCTCACCCCCGACTCCTCCGCCGGAGACGCCACCTGGTGGCGGCAGGCCGCCGTCTACCAGATCTACCCGCGCGCGTTCGCCGACGCGGACGGGGACGGCATCGGCGACCTCCCGGGCATCACCGCGCACGTCCCGTACCTGCGTGAGCTCGGCGTCGACGCCGTCTGGCTCAGCCCGTTCTACCCGTCGGCGCTCGCGGACGGCGGCTACGACGTGGACGACTACCGCGACGTGGACCCGCGCCTGGGCACGCTCGACGACTTCGACGCGCTGGTGGCCGCGCTGCACGACGCCGGGATCAAGCTGATCGTGGACCTCGTGCCGAACCACACCTCGGACCGGCACGTCTGGTTCCAGGAGGCCCTGCGGTCGCCGAAGGGATCGCCCGCGCGCGACCGCTACATCTTCCGTGACGGCAAGGGGCCGGACGGTGCCGAGCCGCCCGCCGACTGGCAGTCGGTGTTCGGCGGCCCGGCCTGGGAGCCGGTCGGGGACGGCCAGTGGTACATGCACCACTTCGCCACCGAGCAGCCGGACCTGAACTGGAAGAACCCCGAGGTCCGGGCCGACTTCCTGCACACGCTGCGGTTCTGGTCGGACCGCGGGGTGGACGGGTTCCGGGTCGACGTCGCGCACGGGCTCGCCAAGGACCTCGGTGAGGAGCTGCCCAGCCAGGCCGAGCTCGATGCCACGCCGCGCGACGGCAACCACCCCCTGTGGGACCGGGACGACGTGCACGACATCTACGCCGAGTGGCGCACGGTCTTCGACTCCTACGACCCGCCCCGCACCGCCGTCGCCGAGGCGTGGGTGGCCGCGGACCGCCGGGCGCGCTACGCCAGCGCCCACGGCCTGGGCCAGGCGTTCAACTTCGACCTGCTGGAGGCCGACTTCGACGCCGGGCAGTTCCGCGAGATCATCACGTTCAACCTGGAGCTCGCCGAGACGTCCGGGTCGTCCACGACGTGGGTGTTCTCCAACCACGACGTCGTGCGGCACGCCACCCGCTACGGCCTGCCCCCGCGTGGCACCGGCGCGGCCGGCGGCGACCACACCGCGGAGAAGCAGGGCAAGCGGTGGCTGCTCTCGGGCGGCACCGAGCCCGTGCTCCAGCGGGAGCTCGGGCTGCGCCGGGCACGTGCGGCGACGCTGCTGGAGCTCGCGCTGCCGGGCTCCTCGTACCTCTACCAGGGGGAGGAGCTGGGCCTGCACGAGGTGGCCGACATCCCCGACGAGTCGCGCCAGGACCCGACGTTCTTCCGGAGCCCGGGCATCGAGATCGGCCGCGACGGGTGCCGTGTCCCGCTGCCCTGGACGCGCGAGGGTGCCTCGTTCGGGTTCGGTGCCGGGCCCGCCGACCTGCCGCAGCCGGACTGGTTCGGGGACCTCGCGGTGGAGGTGCAGGAGCAGGACCCGGCCTCGACGCTCGCGCTGTACCGCCGGGCCCTCGCCCTGCGCCGGGAGCTGCAGACCGACGAGACCATGGAGTGGCACGACACCGGCCGCGACGACGTGCTCGCGTTCCGCCGGCCGAACGGCTGGCTGAGCGTCACCAACTTCGGTGACGACGTCGTCGACCTGCCCGCCGGCGAGGTGCTGCTGACCAGCGCCCCGCTCGACGGCGGCCACCTGCCGGGGGCGACCACGGCCTGGCTGCGGGTCTGACCGGCTACCCGGCCCGGCGGCGGTCGAGGCGGTCCGGCAGCCGGTCGAACCCCGCCGACACGTAGGTGGCCACCGCCGGGGTGCGCGCGCTCTCGGTGATGACGACGGCGCTGGACGAGCCGAGCTCACGCAGGGCGGCCACCCCGGCCAGGGTGACCGCCCTGCCGTAGCCGTGCCCGCGGTGGTCCGGGTGCACGCCGAGGGGCTCGATCAAGCCGGGCCGCCCGGCGCCGGCCGACCAGACCGTGGTCGCGCCGACCGCCGTGCCCGCCTCGTCGTAGGCGACCAGGCACCGGGCGTCGGCGTAGAGCGGGCCGGCGGCCATCGCGTGCCAGCGGTCGTCGGTGAACGAGGGGCCGCCGAACGCGGCCCGGTGGACGGCGGTGCGCTCGCCCGCCCGGTCGGGTCCGGCCACCTCCACCCGCACGCCCGGGTCCTCGACCGGGCCGGCGAGGTCGCGCACCAGCGGGGCCCACGGCTCGTCGTCACCCCAGCCCGCCTCGCCGAGCAGCTCGCTCACCAGGGCGCCGGGCGGCGCCTCGACCATGACCTCCCCGTCCGGCAGCACACCACGCTCCGGCGTCGTCACGTCGGCCACCATCCTGCGGGCCAGGGACTCGTCCCGGCGCACGT
The DNA here is from genome assembly GCF_049532985.1 of Promicromonospora sp. MS192. Classification (GTDB taxonomy): domain Bacteria; phylum Actinomycetota; class Actinomycetes; order Actinomycetales; family Cellulomonadaceae; genus Promicromonospora. Next base: position 5,533,272 of record NZ_CP186693.1, read on the forward strand.
CGGGCGCCGTGCTGAGGCGCAGCAGGTCCGCGCCGTCGAGCAGGCCGACGGCGAGCACGTGTCCGTCCCGTGTCCAGGTGCGGACGGCCGCCGCCGTCGCCGTGGTGCCCCACCGCCAGAACCAGCCGATGTCCCCGGGGTGGAGCTGCACGGGATCCGTGTCGGACTGCCACTCCCGCAGCACGTCGACGGCCCGGGTCAGGTCGTCGGCGCCGGGCACGTTCAGGTGGATCGTCATACCGGCGATCCAAGCCGGGACCGGACCGGCGGGCGACCTTTTTCCCGGCCTCTTCCCGGTCGGTCGCTCCATCAGGAAGCCGGGCAGGTTACTAGTTAGGCTAGACAGTGCTGCGGCGGGTGTCCTTCCTGAGCCGGCCGCCGACCGGGCGACCCGAGGAGGACCACCGCATGGCACAGGAGACAGCCACCGACCGGCGCGGGCAGATCGCCGTCACCCTCAGCTTCCTGGTGTGCCTCGCCGGCTCCATGATCGGCGTCGGGGTGTTCGGCGGCACCCCGATCGCGTCGGCCGCGGGCGGCGCGCTCTCGACCGACGCCACGCTCCTGGCTCCCGCGTCGGGTGCCTTCGCGGTGTGGACGGTGGTCTACCTCGGGCTCGCGGGCTACACCGTGCTGCAGTGGTTCCCGGTGGCCGAGGACAGGCAGCGTCGCCTGCGGCTGCCGGTGGCCGGGACCATGCTGCTCAACGCCGCGTGGATCCTGGTGGTGCAGGCGGGCCGGCTCTGGGTGAGTGTGCTGGTCATCGGGGTTCTGTTGATGCTCCTGAGCCGCATCTTTGTCCTGTTGACCCGCACCCGCGCGAGCGGTCCGCTGGATCGCGTGCTCGTCGACGGGGTGCTCGGTGTCTACCTGGGCTGGGTCTGCGTCGCGACCGTGGCCAACGTCGCGGCGGCCCTCGTCGCCTCCGGGTTCGGTGGCGCGGGCCGCACGCCGGACGGGTGGGCGGTCGCCGTGCTCGTCGCGGTCGCCGGCATCGGCGTCGCGCTCGCCGTGCGAGGCCGGGGGCGGTTGGCGGTCGGTGCCGCCGTCGCCTGGGGCCTGGCCTGGATCGCCGTGGCCCGGTGGGACGGTGCGCTCCCGTCGGCCCCGGTGGCCTGGACCGCTGCCGCCGCTGCCGCCGTCGTGCTCGGCACGACGCTGGCCGTGCGGGCGCGGGCGGCGGCCCGGCCGGCCACCTGACGCGGACCGCCGAGGGCCGGCCCTGCGCCGTCCGGGGCACGAGGCCGGTCGCGGCGACGCGGGCTCAGTGACCGCCCGAGATCACGAAGACCAGGCCCGTGACGACCGCCGCGACCACCGTGCCCAGGCACAGCACCGCTCCGGCCAGGCGCACGGGCCCCGGCCGGGGCGGGCTCACGGGGGCGTCCCCGTCCGTCGTGGCTCCGTCCGGGACCGGCCCGGTGCCGGCCAGGAGGCGCAGCCCCAGGGCGAACAGCGCGGGGATCCCGGCGCCGACGAGCACGCCCGCCACCAGCACCTGGCCCAGCGCACCCCACTCGATGAACTCGTTCACGGCTGCTCTCCCTTCGAGGTGGTGCCGGCGTTCCCGGCGTCGTCCGCTCCCACGGAGCTGATGGCCCGACCGACGGAGGAGGCCGTCGCCACGGCGGGCACGGGGGCGACGCGCTCGCCGCCCGTGGCGCCCGTCGTCGCGGCGACCGGCTGCACGTCGGCGCCCTTGTCCTCGTCCCAGTCCTCGTTGACGGTGGCGTGGTTGACGGGCCGGCGCCGCGAGGCGATCCAGATGGCGAGGGTGGACGCCACCAGCACGACGAGCACCGCGATGGTGCCCGCCGCGCCGCCGATGGCCGACTCGAGCCAGTGGCACAGCGCGCCGACCAGCCCGGCGGCCGGCAGGGTCAGGGCCCAGGCCACGAACATGCGCCCGGCGACGCTCCAGCGCACCTTCGCGCCCGGCATACCGACGCCGGAGCCGAGCACCGAGCCGGTCGCGACGTGCGTGGTCGAGAGCGAGAAGCCGAAGTGGCTGGACAGGAGGATGACCGCCGCGGACGACGTCTCCGCGGCCATGCCCTGGCGCGTGTCGATCTCGACGAGGCCCTTGCCGAGCGTGCGGATGACCCGCCAGCCACCCATGTAGGTGCCGACGGCCATGGCGATCGCACAGCTGAGGATGACCCACAGGGGCACGTCGGAGTCGGCGGGCACCGCGCCGCCCGCGATGAGCGCGAGCAGGATGATGCCCATCGACTTCTGCGCGTCGTTGGTGCCGTGCGCCAGCGAGACCAGCGAGGCCGAGCCGATCTGGCCCCAGCGGAAGCCGCGGTTGGTCACGTCCTGGGGTACCCCGCGGGTCAGGCGCGCGACGCACCACGTGCCGAGGCCGGCCACGGCGATCGCGATGAGCGGGGCGAGCAGGGCGGGCAGCAGCACCTTGGACACCACGCCGGTCCACAGCACCCCCGACGTGCCCACCGCTGCCAGCACCGCGCCCACCATGCCGCCGACGAGGGCGTGCGAGGAGCTGGAGGGGATGCCGAGCAGCCAGGTGAGCAAGTTCCAGACGATGCCGCCCACCAGGCCGGCCAGCACCACCGGCAGGGTGATCACCTCGGCATCGACGATGCCCTTGGCGATGGTGGCGGCGACAGCGAGCGAGAGGAACGCCCCGACGAGGTTGAGCACGGCGGACAGCGCGACGGCGGTCCGCGGCCGGAGGGCGCGGGTGGCGATGGACGTGGCCATCGCGTTCCCCGTGTCGTGGAATCCGTTCGTGAAGTCGAAGGCGAGTGCTGTCACGACGACGAGCACGAGCAGGAGCGTTTCGGTCACGCCCTCGATGGTCGGAGACGGATCAGGGGTCGAACCGCGATTTCGGGCGAAAGCAAGGCACTGTTCCGCCATCGTTCATCTGATGTTCACCTGACGGCCGACCCGAGGCCGGGCCGGTGTGCCGCGCCTCACTGCGCCAGGGCCTCCCGCAGGGTGCCGGCCACGGCAGCCAGGTCGTCGCTGAAGCTCGTGCCGTCCCCGGCGGTCCAGCGGCGGAAGGCCAGGCCGAGCGTCGCGGCCCCGACCTGCGCCACGAGCGCGGCGGTGCCGGGCTCCGCGCCGCGTTCCAGCAGGGCCTCCTCGATCGCCGCGACCACGCCTGCCGCCTTGGTCCGCTCGCGCTCCTGGAGCTCCGGGCTCGCGTCGATCACGACCCGTCGGCGGGCGGCGTGGCCGTGGTCCACGAGCGTGGCCACCTGGGCACCGACGCGGCCGAGGGCGTCGAGCGCCGCGGCGAACGGCGGCGCGTCCGGGTCGGCGGCGAGCACCGCCGCGCGGACGGCGTCCGGCAGGCGTTCCGCGCCCGCGAAGAGCACCTCGCGCTTGTCCGGGAAGTAGCGGAAGTAGGTGCGACGGGTCAGGCCGGCGCGCTCCGCGATGTCCGACACGGTCACCGTGTCGTAGCCGCGCTCCAGGTACAGGTCGAGCGCGGCCTCGGTCAGGCGCTCCTGCGCTCCGGGATCCCATCTCGCCACGATCAGAGACTAGCACTGATGACACTGTGTGCCATGAGTGCTACCGTGATGATGACACATGGTGACATCACTCGGGTACGAGCATGCCCGGCCCGACGAGAAGGAGACCTCATGGCACAGCGGAGCGGTGAGACGGACAGCCCGGCCCGGACCGGGGAGATCTGGGTGCTCGGAGCCACCGGGAGGACGGGCCGGGCCGTGGCCGCCCGGCTCGTGGCGGACGGCGTGGCACCCGTCCTGGTGGGGCGCGACGCCGGGCGGTTGCGCCGGGCCGCCGAGCAGCTCGGGCCGGGGTCGGGCGTGCGGACGGTCGTCGCCGCCACCCCTGAGGCGACGGCGGACGAGGTCGCCCGGCAGCGGCCCGCGGTGGTGGTCAACACCATCGGCGACTACGCCCGGACTGCGCTGCCCGTGGTGCGCGCGTGCCTGCCGGGCGGCCACTACGTCGACCTGGCCTCCGACCTGGGCGCGATGGAACAGCTCGCCGCGCTGCACGACGAGGCGGAGAGCGCCGGCAGCACCCTGGTCACGGGCGCCGGGTTCGGCGTGCTGGGCACCGAGGCCGTGGTGGCCCGGCTGTGCGCCGGGCGCCCCGTCCCGGCCCGGGTCCGGGTCGACGCCCTCGCGTCGGTGGCCGTCGAGGCGGGCCGGCTGGGCGAGGCGCTGGCCGCCAGCATGGTGGACGTCGCGGCGACCGGCGGCCGCCGCTACGCCGGAGGCCGGCTCGTGCGCACCCGTCTCGGCGCCGACGTCTACCGCTTCACCCTGCCCGACGGCGTGGCGGTGACCAGCGTCGGTGCTCCGTCGGGCGAGCTCTACGGGGCGCGCACGGCGAGCGGCGCCCCGGACGTCGTCGCCACGTCGATGCTCGTCCCGGCCGCCCCCGCGGTCCGGGCGCTGTTGCCGGTGGCGGGTGCGCTGCTGCGGGTGCCCGCGCTACGCCGGCTGGTCGTGTCCCGGCTCGCCCGCGTCGAGCTGCCCGCCTCGCCTCGGCCGCGCGAGCACACCTGGGGGCACGCCGTCGTCACGTGGGCCGACGGCACCGAGCGCGAGGGGTGGCTGCGTGCCGGCGAGGCGATGGACTTCACCGCCGCCGCGGCGGCCACGGTCGCGCAGCGCCTCGCCCGGGGCGAGGGCAAGCCCGGCGCGTGGACGCCGGCCACCGTCCTCGGCCCCGACCTGGCGGTCGAGGCGGGCGGCACCTTCGTCGACGGCTGAGGCGACGCCGGCCGGGTGCACCAGCCGGCGACGCATCGGCCGGTGCACCTGACCGGTCGCCCTGACCGGTCGCCTAGACCGGTCGCCTAGACCGGTCGCCATGACCGGTCGCCATGACCGGTCGCCCCGGCCGGTCGCCCCGGCCGATGTGGAGGGTCAGCCGGCGTCGAACCGCTCCTCGCCGTCCTTGTCGGGGTTGTCCTCGGGGTGCTCGCCGGGTACGGCTCTCGGGTCCGCCGGGTGCATCGGCGAGTCGTCGGCCGAGTCGTCCGGCGTCCGGTCGGCCGGGGCGCCGTCCGTGCGGCCGCTCGTGCGGTCGTCGGTCGTGCGGCCGCTCGCACCGTCGGTGGTGCCGGGACGCTCGCGGTAGGTCTCGCTGTCGCTCTCGCTCATGGCTGCTCCTTCCGGACCGGGCGACCGGCGGTGCGAGCGGCCGGTCGCAGGTGGTGCGGCGCCCCGATCGAGCGGACGACCGGGGCGCCGCCCTCCGACCGTAAGGCTGCCTCACGGCACTCGCACCCAGACCCCGTGCCGGACGTCGTGTGCCGGCCCGGCGCGCCGAGGCACGTCAGGTCCGGCACGTCGAGTCCGGCGGACCAGGCCCGATCCGACAGCCTCGCGCTACAGCCCCAGGAGCTGGGCGTGCAGGTCGAGCAGGCTGGTCGCGTGCAGGTCGAACGTGTCGTCCGGTGCGGGCGGGTCGCCGTCGGCCCGTGGCACGTACGCCGTGCGCATCCCGGCGGCGGCCGCGGCACGCAGGTCCCACGCGTGCGCGGCGACCATGACGGGCGTCCCCGAACCCGTCGGTGCCGTGTCCAGGGCCAGCTCGTAGACGGCCGGGTCCGGCTTGTAGCTGCCCGCGTCCTCGGCCGACAGCACCTGGTGCCACCGCAGGCCCGCGTTGGTGCTCAGCCCGGCGAGCACCCGGCGGCTCGCGTTCGAGAGGCCGATCACGGTGACGTCCGCGGTGAGCAGGTCCAGGCCGGCCACCGTGTCCGGCCACGGCTGCAGCCACTCCGACGCGTCCGTCAGCCGGGCGGCGGCGTCCGGCAGCAGGAAGCCGTCGCGGACCAGCACGGCCACCGCCTCGCGGTCGAGCTCGTGGCTCGGCGCGAAGGCGCGCCGGCCCGCCACGATCGCACGCTCCTGGTCGGCCACGTGGGCCAGCCAGCGGCGGGCGACCTCGGCCGCGGCCCCGCTGTCGAGCGCGGCCATCGCCGACACGTGCCGCCCCATGCTCCCGGTCTGGTCCACCAGGGTGCCGAGAACGTCGAAGACGACGGTCGGCCGGGTGGTCTCCTTCGTCGCAGGCTCCATCGGTCCACCGTAGTGCGCCCGGAGGCCGTCGTCAGAGGGGCTGGGGCACCCGGCCCCGGTCGGCCCAGACCGTGCCGCGGCGCTCGAACTCGAAGAAGCCCTCGACCGCCCGGGCGATCCTCGGGCCGGCCTCGCGCTCCAGCACGTACAGCCCCAGGTCCAGGCCCGACGTCACGCCGCCCGCCGAGAGCAGGTCGCCGTCGTCCACCACCCGGGCGTCGACGACGTGCACGCCCGTCTCCTTCAGCAGGTCAGTGCCCAGGGCGTTCGTGACGGCGGTGCGCCCCTGCAGGAGCCCCGCCATCGCCAGGGCGAGGGATCCCCCGCACACCGTGGCCACGGTGACGTCCGGGTTGGCCAGGGCCCGCCGGACCAGCGGCATCGCGGCCGACTGCGCGAAGCGGGCCAGCAGTGCGGGGATCGTCTCGGCGCCGTCCTCCGGACCGCCCTCGACCGGGCCCACGGCTCCGGGGACGACGACGTAGCCCGGCCGGTCGGGGTCCAGCCCGCTCCGGGCGTCCAGGCTGATCCCCGGGATGCCCGAGGCGACGGCTCGCGGCCCCTCGGCGGCCACGAGCTCGGCGGTCGTCCCGCCACCGACCATGCCGCCGGCGGTCAGGACCTCGTAGATCCCGATCACGTCCAGCGGGTCGAATCCGTCGAACAGGACGACCTGGGCCGACACGGCCATGATGATGCTCCCTCGGTGCGGTCACGGGCGCCGGATCGGCGCCCCCGACCATGCTCGGCGGCACCCTCGCAGCCGGGACAGCGGCCGGACGGCCATAAACCGACGAGATCTGGCCAGCTGCCCCGGACCCGCGAGATCTCGCTCTCGTGCCGGATAGCGTGGGCGCGTGCACACCGTCGCCGTCGTCGCCCTGCCGGACACGATCATCTTCGATCTGGCCACGCCCGTGGAGGTCTTCGGCCGTGCCCGCCTGCCCGACGGGCGCCCCGCCTACCAGGTGCTGGTCTGCGGCACCGAGCCGGTGGTCGAGGCGGGCCCGCTGCGCATCGGGACCGACCTGGGGCTCGAGGCGCTCGCGCGGGCGGACACCGTCGTCGTCCCCGGGCGGATCCGGCCGGAGGACCCCGCACCCGAGGCCGCGCTCGCCGCGCTCCGTGCGGCCGCGGCGGACGGGACCCGCATCGCGTCCGTCTGCGTGGGAGCCTTCACGCTCGCGGAGGCGGGGCTCCTCGACGGGCTGCGTGCCACGACGCACTGGCTCGCCGCCGACGCCCTGGCCCGCCGGTACCCGGCCGTCGAGGTGGACGCCGGGTCGCTCTACATCGACAACGGGCAGATCCTCACGTCGGCCGGCGCGGCCGCCGGGCTCGACCTCTGCCTGCACCTCGTGCGCCGGGACCACGGCGTCGCCGTCGCGGCGGACGCCTCCCGGCTCTCCGTGACGCCGCTCCACCGGGACGGCGGGCAGGCGCAGTTCATCCTGCGCAACCCGCCCACCTTCCGGACCGCGACCCTCGAACCCGTGCTCCGGTGGATCGAGGAGAACGCCCACACCGACCTGGCGCTCGCCGACGTCGCCGCGGCCGCCCGCACGAGCGTGCGGACCCTCAACCGCCGGTTCCACGAGGAGACGGGGCAGAGCCCCATGCAGTGGATCGCCGGGGTGCGCATCCGGCACGCGCAGGAGCTGCTGGAGACCACCGACTACGGCGTCGAGCGGATCGCGCGGCAGGTGGGCTTCCCGAGCCCGAGCACCTTCCGCGCGCTCTTCCGCCGCGCCACCGGGGTCACCCCGAGCGGCTACCGGGTCACCTTCCGCGGGCGCGACGCCGCGTAGCGCGGCGGCCGGCGTCCCGTCAGCCGGCGGCGCGCAGACCGCGCAGCGTGAACTCGAGCCGCCGGCGGTAGCCGTCGCGCGGCTGCTGCTCGCAGGCGCGCGCGATGATGCCGCGCTCCCAGACGAGCAGGTCCACGTCCTGCGGGGTGAGGTCGCCGCGGATCACCCCGGTGGCCTGGGCGTCGGCGAGGAAACCGGCAGCCGCCGCGCTGGCGTGCTCGCACAGGGCGGTCACCGGCGCCGAGCCGGGGAGCGCCCGCAGCAGGACGTCGTTGGCGGCGGGCTCGTCGTACTGGAGCAGCCAGATCTGCCGCAGATAGGTCTCGAACCGCTCGACCGGGTCGTCGACGGCGGCGGCCGCGGTGATGATGCCCCGGATGCGCTCGGCCACGAGGTCCTCGACCACCGCGTCGATCAGGCCCTGCCGGCCCCCGAAGCGGTGGTAGATGGTGCCCTTGCTGACCCCGGCCGCGCGCGCCACCTCCTCCAGCGGGGTGTTCAGGCCGCCCGCGCGGAAGACGTCGAGGGCAGCCGTGCGGATGCCCTCGACGTTGCGCCGCGCGTCGGCACGCAGGCGCGGGGACTGGGAGGTCACCGGGCGGCTCCGGCCGCCGCCGAGCCGACCGTCTCGTTCCAGCTCGTCTCGAGCGCCTGCAGGAACGCCTCCACCGGCTGAGCGCCGGAGACGGCGTACTTCTCGGCGAACACGAAGAACGGCACCCCGTTGATGCCGTACTGCCGGGCCTGGCGCAGGTCCGCCTCGACGGCCTCGGCGTACTCTCCGCTCGCCAGGGCGGCGAGGGTCGCCGCGCGGTCCAGGCCCACCTCGGCGGCCAGGTCCGCCAGCACCTCGTGGTCGGAGACGACGAGCCCCTCGGTGAAGTACGCCTGGAAGAGCCGGCGAATCATCTCGCGCTGCTTGCCGTGCGCCGCGGCGAAGTGGCTGAGCTGGTGCGCCGTGCGGGTGCTGACGGCCTGCGCGCGGTCCAGGTGGTACTCCAGGCCGACCTGCGCGGCGCGTGCCGAGACCTGCTCGTTCATCGCCACGGCCTGCTCGCGGGGGATGCCGTGCTTGGCCGCGAGGTGGTCGGCCGGGTTGACCGGGGCGTCGCCGTCGCGGACCTCCGGCATGAGCAGGAAGCTGTGGTAGCGCACCTCGACGCCCGAGGCGTGCGGGAACTTCTCCAGCGCCTGGTCGAGCAGGGCGTCACCCATGTAGCAGAACGGGCACACGACGTCGCTCCACACGTCGACGACGAGCCGGCCCGCCGAGCCGAACGCCTCGCCGGCCATCAGGAGCACACCCCGTCCAGGTCGCAGACGCCGAACGCCTCGCCCACGGGCAGGAGCTCGAACGGCATCGGGGTGACGGGGGTGGTGCCGGCGGTCTCGGGTGCCGGCTCGTGGGCGGCCTCGGCGACCGGCGCCGGCTCCGCGACCGAGTTACTTGACGTCATGGTCAAGAACCGTAGGATAACTTGAACAGTGCGTCAAGATGGCGCGGGACGAGTCGCGACGGGATGGACCGAGAGATGTCCGCTGTGCAGTTCGAGCTCTTCACCTCGGCCTTCTGCGGCCCGTGCCACCACACGCGGGCCGTCCTGGCGGAGGCGGTGCGGATCGTCCCGGGCGCCACGATGGTGGAGCACGACGTGGCCCACGAGGCGGGCCTGGCCGAGTCGCTCGACATCCGGTCCACCCCCATGGTCCTCGTCCGGGACGCGGACGGCGCCGAGGTGTTCCGCGCCGCGGGGGCCCCGACGGTCGCCCAGGTGCTGGTCGCGGCAGAGCGCGCGCTGCGCTGAGCGAGACCAGGCCCATGTCGGACGCCACGGGCCTGCGGCTCCGGTTCGGTGCCGGCGCTGCGGGCGTCGAGCGTCTCGAGGCGTCGTTGGTGGGCGAGAGCTTCGCGCCGCACCGGCACGACACGTACGCGATCGGGATCACGCTGGCCGGGGTGCAGAGCTTCCGGTACCGCGGGGAGCGGCGCTACTGCATGCCGGGCGAGGCGCACGTGCTGCACCCGGACGAGGTGCACGACGGCACGGCCGGCACGGCCGAGGGCTTCCGCTACCGGATCGTCTACCTCGACCCGGGCCTGGTCCGGGAGGCCCTGGGCGACGGGCCGCTGCCGTTCGTGCCCGATCCGGTGATCGGGCGGCGGGCCGTGCCCTCCGCGCTGGTGGGGTACCTGCGAGGGATCGACGACCCGATCGGCGAGCTCGAGCGGGTGGAGCTCGCCGCCGACCTGGCGGGGATGCTGGCCGGCCACGCGTCGCCGTCGACGGTCACTCGTCGCTCGCTCCCGCTGGCTGCGCTGCGGAACGTGCGCGAGCTGATCGACGACGACCCGGCCGTGCTGCACCCGACGAGCCGGTACGAGGAGGTGTCCGGGCTCGACCGGTGGGCGGTCGCCCGCCAGTTCCGGGCGGCGTACGGCACGAGCCCGTCCCGCTACCGCACGATGCGGCAGCTCGCCCGGGCGCGTGGGCTGATCGTCGCCGGACGGTCGCTCGCCGAGGCCGCGGCCTCCGCGGGCTTCGCCGACCAGAGCCATCTCGGCCGCATGTTCAAGCGGGCCTACGGGCTGACGCCGGCACGCTGGGCCGCCGGGGTGGCGAGCGGCAGCGCACCCGGTGAGTCAGCACAATCGTTCAAGACCGCGGGGCGTGGACGCCGGTAGAAACGGTCGCGTGACCACCGGATTCCTCGGGCTCGGGGTGATGGGGCAGCCCATGGCCCTCCATCTCGCCCGCGAAGGCAAGCCGCTGATCGTCTGGAACCGCACCCGGGCGAGGACCGAACCGCTGCGCGAGGCCGGCGCCCGCGTCGCCGGCTCGCCCGCCGAGGTGTTCGGCGCGGCGCGGGTCGTGATCGTCATGCTGAGCGACGAGGCGGCCATCGACGAGGTGCTCGGCCGGGGGACGCCGGCCTTCGCGGACCTCGTCGCCGGCCACGTCGTCGTCAGCACGAGCACGACGTCGGCCGGGTACTCGGCCGGTCTGGCGGCCGACGTCGAGCGCGCCGGCGGCAGCTATGTCGAGGCGCCCGTCTCCGGATCGCGCAGGCCCGCCGAGGACGGCGAGCTGGTGGTCATGCTGGCCGGTGAGGGGCCCGTCGTGGACGAGGTGCGGGAGATCCTGCGGCCGGTCAGCCGGGAGACCGTCCTGTGCGGGGCCGTGCCTCGCGCGACCCTGCTCAAGCTGTCCACGAATACGTTCCTCATCGCGATGGTCACCGGCCTGGCCGAGGCGTTCCACTTCGCCGACCGGCACGGGCTGGACCGCCGTCTGCTGGCCGCGGTGCTGGACGCGGGGCCGATGGCGAGCAACGTCTCGCGGATCAAGGCCGACAAGCTCCTCGACGACGACTTCTCCGTCCAGGCGGCGATCCCCGACGTGCTGAAGAACAACCGGCTGGTCGTCGAGGCCGGTCGGCAGGCGGGGACGAGCACGCCGCTGCTCGACGTCTGCCTCGCGCTCTACGGCGAGACCGCGGCGCTCGGGCACGGTGGGTCCGACATGGTGGCCGTGATCAGGGCGATTGAGGCGAGGACCGCCGCGGGGCACGCGTCGCAGGACGTGCCCGGGGACGTGGCGCGAGACGGCTGAGCGGCCGGCGGCTCAGGCCGCTGCCGCCCAGGACAGCGCGCGCAGGCACCCCGAACGGATGTCGTCGAGGTGCGCGGCCCGTTCCGCGGGTGGCGCGGCCCGGTACAGGCCCTGCCGCGCCGCCGTCAGCCCCGGGCCGAGGCGCAGGTGCAGGCCCCAGGTGAGGTGGGCGGTGGCGAAGCCCAGGGCCGCCTCGGCGCGCAGGTCGGAGCCGGCCAGCTCGCTGAGCGCGCGGCCGTAGGCGTCGAGGAGGGCGGGCTCGTCAAGCTCGCCGTGGCCGCCGAACGCGCGGTAGAGGGAGACGAACGTGCCCAGGTCGAACCCGACGGGACCTACCCCGGCGTGCTCCCAGTCGATGAGCGCGAGGTCGCCGGCCGGGTCCAGGCCCGCGTTGCGCGGGGTGAGGTCGCCGTGGACGAGCGTGGCGGGCAGCCCCTTGGCGCGTGTCACCAGGGAGTCGGACGCGTCCAGGCAGGCGTGCAGGGCGCGGACCTGCTCGGCGGTGAACAGCGTGCGCAGCAGCGGTTCGTGGGCCAGGGCGTCCAGGTTCTCGTGGCCGGTGTCCCGGTGGTGGGCGTACGCGGCGTAGCCCTCCCGCTCCAGCCAGGGCGTGTCCAGCAGGTCGGGGCGGGACTCGCCCGGTACGTACAGCAGGGCCGTGCGCCGGGCCGCGACCAGCGCCGCCTGGGGCGTCCAGCTCTGCTGGAGCACGGCGCCGACGTCGCGCATGACGATCCAGGCACGGCCGTGGTGGCTGAGCACGGTGGCGTCGGGCGGCGTCGTCAGACCGTCCGGGAGCAGGCCGGGCAGCCCGCTCCGGAAGAAGCGGCCCTCGCGCTCGTCCAGCCCGTCGTCGCGCGAGTCCAGCAGCGACTGTCGGCCCCAGGCTGGGACCTTGACGATCCACAGGGACGCGCCCGCGTCCGGCGCCGCGACGGCGACCCGGAGCACCGCCGCCTGGCCCAGCCCGGACGACAGGTCGCGCACCGAGAGCACCCGCACGCCCGTGCCCCACGGGCCCGGGCGGGAGTCGAGGACCGCCCGGATCGTCTCGGCGTCGGGCAGGGCATGGTCGGTCATCGGGTCCGTGCCTTCCTCGCGACTGGGGTGCGGGTGGCGACACGCTACCGGCGGTGCGCGGGGGAGCGCTTCACGAACCGGGATATCCGGGCGCGCTGCGGGAGGGCTGTCCCGGCGTGGCGGGAACGGTCAGCCGGCGGCCAGGACCTCCACGCCGAGCCCCGCGACCTGCTCCACGACGGGGTCGTGCGGGTCGGCGTCCGTGATCACGCCGTTGACCTTCGCCCAGGGCAGCACCCGGAACCGCGACGCCGTCCCGATCTTCTCCGAGGAGGCCAGCACGTACGTCTCGGCCGCCCGAGCGGACAGCGCGCGCTTCATCGCGGCCTCCTCGGCGTCGCCCGTGGTCAGCCCGGCCTCAGGGTGCACGCCGGTGACGCCGAGGAGGCAGAGGTCGGCGGACACGTTCTGCGCCGCCTCGACCGCCGCGGCGCCGGAGGTGACCGCCGAGTGCTTGAAGACGCGCCCGCCGAGCAGGAAGACCTCCGCCGCCGGGTGGTCGAGCAGAGCCACGGCGACCGTCGGGCTGTGCGTGATCACGGTGCAGGCCAGGTCGGGCGCCAGGGCCCGCGCGACGGCGAGCGCCGTGGTGCCGCCGTCGAGGATCAGCGCGCCACCCGGTCGCACGAGCCCGGCGGCCACGGCGGCGACACGGCGCTTGCTGTCCGGGGCCACGGCCTGCCGGTCTGCGTACCCCACCACCGCCGGGGACACGGGCAGGGCGCCGCCGTAGACGCGTTGGCAGAGGCCCTCGGCGGCCAGGTCGCGGAGGTCGCGTCGCACGCTGTCCTCGGAGATCCCGAGGTCGGCCGCGACGTCCTTGGCCACGACCTTGCCCTCACGGGCCAGCAGGGCGAGCAGGTGGTCACGTCGTTCGGCAGCCAGCATTCCGGTTCTCTCCCGTTGTTGCACGTTTCTGCATGTATCGTAGCAGTCGTGAACGACAAGCCCCTGCTCATCCTGATCGCCGGCCCCTACCGCTCCGGGACGGGCGGTGACCCGCAGGCGATGGCCGGCAATCTCGCTCGTCTCGAGGCCGCGGCCTGGCCCGTGTTCGAGGCCGGCCACCTGCCCGTGATCGGGGAGTGGATCGCCCTGCCGGTGCTGCGCTCGGCCGGCGCCGGGCCCCAGGACCCCCTGGCCGACCAGGTCCTGTACCCCGCGGCCGACCGCCTGCTCGCCCACTGCGACGCCGTCCTGCGGCTGCCGGGCGACTCCACCGGGGCGGACCAGGACGTCGCGACGGCCCGCCTCCGTGGCCTGCCCGTCTACCACGACGTCGCCGAGATCCCGCGGCGCGTCCCTCAGGAGGCCGCGTGACGGGGCGTCCCGGCGTCGACGTCCCGGACGGCCGGGGGCGAACCGGCCTCGACCAGGCCGGGCGGGCCCTGGACCGCAACCCCGGTGTCGTGGTCCGCGACGTGGAGCTCACCTCCCAGGGCTGGCACGTGCTGCGCCGCACCACCTTCGACTACCGCCGACGCGACGGTCGCTGGGAGACGCAGCAGCGCGAGACCTACGACCGCGGCAACGGGGCGGTGGTGCTGCCCTACGACGTCGGCCGCCGCCGCGTGCTGCTCACCCGGCAGTTCCGCTACCCGGCCTACGTCAACGACCATCCCGACGGGATGCTCGTCGAGGCCGCCGCCGGGTTGCTCGACGCGGACGACCCGCTCACCGCCGTCCGGCGCGAGAGCCTGGAGGAGCTGGGGCTGCGCCTCGGCGACCTGACCGAGGTCTTCGACGCCTACATGAGCCCCGGCTCGGTGACCGAGCGTCTTCACTTCTTCGCCGGCCCCTACACCCCGGCCGACCGGACTGGCGCGGGCGGCGGGCTGGAGGCCGACGGCGAGGACATCGAGGTGCTCGAGCTGCCGTTCGCCGAGGCGCTCGCGATGACGCGGGACGGGCGCATCGTGGACGGCAAGACGATCATGCTGCTGCAGTGGGCGGCGCTGGACGGTCCGTTCGGGTCCGGTCGCTGACCCCGCCGCCCGGCGTGGTGAGGCATAGCCTGGGTCCGTCCCTCACGGAAGGAAGCACCATGTCCCGCGTCCTGATCATCGGTGGCCACGGCAAGATCGCGCTCCTGCTCGCCCCTCTGCTCGTGGAACGGGGTGACGTGGTCACCAGCGTGATCCGCAACCCCGACCACGCGGACGACGTCGCGGCGACCGGGGCCATCCCGCTGGTCGCCGACGTCGAGCACCTCGACACCGACGGCCTCGCCGACGTGGTGCAGGGGTACGACGCCGTCGTGTGGTCCGCGGGCGCCGGCGGCGGCAACCCGGAGCGGACCTACGCCGTCGACCGGGACGCCGCCGTGCGGTCGATCGACGCCGCCCGCTCCGAGGGCGTGCCGCGCTACGTCATGGTGTCCTACCTCGGCGCGCAGACCGACCACGGCGTACCCGAGGACAGCTCCTTCTTCGCCTACGCCGAGGCCAAGGCCGCGGCCGACGAGCACCTGCGCGCCTCCGGCCTCGGGTACACGATCCTCCAGCCCGGCCCGCTCACGCTCGACCGGCCCACGGGCCTCATCGAGGTGGTGAACCCCGGCGACGGCCGCGTCTCGCGCGCCGACGTCGCGGCCGTGGCCGCCGCCGTGCTCGCGGACGAGAGCACCGTGGGGCGCACCATCCCGTTCGGCAACGGCGCGACCCCGATCACGGACGCCCTCGCCGGGCTCCCGGACGCGGGCGATCAGTCCGAGTGAGCACTTCCCGGCGGACCGGGCCGGGGCCCGGCCGCCGCACCTACGATCGGCGGATGCCTCAGCTCGCCGTCGGCGCCGTGCTCGGCGTCCTCCTGCTCACCGCCTGTCAGGCCGCGCCCGGTGCGAGCCACGACGAGGAACGGCCGGCGACGTCGGCCGCCGTCGCGGAGGTGACGCTCCCGCCCACCAGCGGCCGGTTCGACTACCAGCTCGGCGCGGCCTACGAGCCCGCGGGCGGGCTCGACGTCGTGGTGCGGGACGCCACCGCGGACCCGGCGCCGGACGCCTACAACGCCTGCTACGTCAACGGGTTCCAGACCCAGCCCGGCGAGGACGACCTCTGGCTCGACGGCAACGAGGACCTCCTGCTGCACGACGCCGCGGGGGAGCTGGTGGTCGACCCCGACTGGCCCGACGAGTACGTGCTCGACCCCGGTACCGAGGAGCGGCGTGAGCGCATCCTGGGCATTCTCGGACCGGTGATCACGGGGTGCGCCGACGCCGGCTTCGACGCCGTCGAGATCGACAACCTCGACACGTGGACACGGTTCACCGAGCCGGAGACCGGCCTGATCGAGCAGGCCGACGCCCTCGCGCTCGCGGCGGAGTACATCGACGTGGCGCACGGGGCGGGTCTCGCCATCGGGCAGAAGAACGCCGCGGAGGCGACCACCGAGGGGCACGACCTCGGCTTCGACTTCGCCGTGACGGAGGAGTGCGCGGCCTACGACGAGTGCGGGTCGTACACCGGGGTGTACGGGCAGCACGTGCTCCAGATCGAGTACACGGACAACCTGCCGCAGGACTTCGACGTGGTCTGCGCGAGCGCGGACCGCGCACCGCTGACCATCCTGCGCGACCGCGACCTGGTGGGGCCGGGCGACGGGGCGTACGCGTACGAGCAGTGCTGACCTGCGGGTGAGCGCGCCGGGCCACCGGGGACGGGCGTGGCCCGGCCGGTGCTTATCCTCGACGCATGACATCCCCTCTCGCGCTGCCGCCGGACCCCCGAGATGCCGGCCCGTCCGGGCGCAAGGGGTTGCTCACCGAGCACATCGCGCGGCAGCTCGAGCAGCAGATCCGGTCGGGCGAGCGGGCGGTGGGCACCAAGCTGCCTTCCGAGCGTGAGCTCGCGACGCAGTTCGGGGCGAGCCGGAACGTGATCCGGGAGGTGCTGCGCCGGCTGGAGGCGACCGGACTCATCGAGGTGGCCGCCGGTCGTGGGTCGTTCATCGCGGACCAGTCCTCCGGGCGTGCGCGCGGGTACGACGCGCTCTACCGCACGGAGCGGCCGACCGTGCGCCAGCTCATCGAGGCGCGGATCCCGCTCGAGGTCGAGATCGTGGGGCTGGCCACCGAGCGGGCCTCGGACGAGCAGGTCGAGGCCATGGCGGCCGCCGACGAGCGGATGCGGCGTGCGCGCGACGTGGTCGAGAAGGCGCGCGAGGACCTCGCGTTCCACGACGCCATCGCGGCGGCCTGCGGCAACCCCGTGCTGCGGATCATGCTGTCGTCGATCGGCGGCCTCATGTTCGAGATGATGCTGCGCTCCAACTCCGACCCGGGCATCGCCGAGCCGGGGGTGCCGCACCACCCGGAGATCCTTGCCGCGATCCAGGCACGTGACGTCGAGCAGGCCCGGCTGCGCATGCGCGAGCACCTGGCGCTCGGGCTGCGCACCTATGGTCCGGACCTCGACGTGGGCCTGGACCTGATGGCGTCGCGGCACATCGAGACCCTGCTGGGGCGGTAGGAGGCGCGGGCCGCAGCCCTTTCCGGCCCGGGCCACCGCCTTTGGACCCTCCGGAGACCCGTGCTACCGTCCAACTGGTCCTACCAGTTGGACCACTAGCCATCCTTCCCCGTCGAGTGCGGGATGTTCGCCCTTCCGGAGGCGGACAGAGAGCGAATATCCCGCACTCGACGGGTTCACACATGGGGGTGTGGAGTACCTGTGCCATCGACCATCACGCCGCAGCGGGGCGGGCAGCTGAGCCGGCGGGCGTTCGGCGTGCTCGCCGCCGCGTCCGTCCTGGCGGCCTGCACGCGCGGCCCGCGGACGGCGAGCCCGGACGCCCCGTTGCGGGTGCTCGCGATCAACCACGTCTGGACGCAGGCGATCAGCCGGTACCTGCCCGAGCTCGAGGAGCAGATCGGCCGCAAGGTGTCCCTGCGGATGCTCACCGCCGACCAGCTCACCTCGAGCTTCAACGTCAAGCTCAACGCCTCGGCCACCGACATCGACGTCATGACGGTCCGGCCGCTGCAGGACCAGCTGATGTTCGCCCGCAACGGCTGGATCGCCGACCTTACCGACCGGGTCGAGGGCGACCGCGACTTCCGGTGGACCGACTTCCAGGACGCCCCGCGCGAGCGCTCGGTCACCCGCGGTGCGGCCGTCAGCGTCCCGGTCGTGACCGAGCGGCCCGCGCTCTACTACCGCAGGGACCTGCTGGAGGACTTCGGGGGAGCGCCCGCGACCCTCGACGACATGCTCGACATCGCCCTGGAGCTCGAACGGCGCAGCGAGGGCTTCTTCGGGTACGTCGGCCGTGGTCAGCGCAACGGTGCCGTCTCGCAGTGGTCGAGCTTCCTGTACTCCTTCGGGGGCGACTTCACGCACGACGGGCGGTCCGGGATCGGCACGCCCGAGGCGATCGCCGCGTACGAGTACTACGGGCGCCTGCTGCACGAGGCGGGCCCGCCCGGCGTCACGAACATGAGCCTGGAGCAGGCCATGCCGATCTTCGCGCAGGGCAAGGCGGCGATGTACATCGACGCCGACGCCATCTACAGCAACTTCCTCGACGAGAAGATCTCCACCGTCACCGACACCGTCGGGTTCGCGCCCTTCCCGGCCGGGCCGGCCGGGTCCGTCCCGCACAACATCCCGTCGTGGAGCCTCGCGATCAACGAGTTCTCGCTGCTGCGGGACGACGCGTGGGAGTTCCTCCGCTGGGCGGCCAGCCCGCAGATGGTCGCGCGGCTGCAGTCCGAGGGCATCCCCGGCGCCCGCCAGTCCGTCTGGGACGATCCGGCGACGCTGGCCTCTTTCCCGGCGGAGCTCGCCGAGACCATGCAGGTCAACGCGGCGAACGGCATCGGGCACGACCGTCCCGACGTCATGCAGGTGGGCCGCGCCCGCGACATCGTCGGCCGACCGCTCGTGTCCGGCATCGTCGGCGAGGACGTGCCGTCGGTCGCCGCCGACGCGGATGCCGAGTTCAACGACTTCCTCGTCCGTGACAACCGTCAGCGGGAGTTCTGATGACGACGACCACCGCGCGCCCCGCGACCGGCCGGCGCACCACGCCGTCCGGCACGCCGATGGTGACCTTCGAGCAGGCGAACCGCCGCCTCAAGTGGGCCTTGCTGGCCCCGGCCCTCGGGTTCGTGGGCCTGATGATCGTGTTCCCGCTCGCGTTCACGATCAACCTCAGCCTGACCGACGCGTTCGGCGCCGTGAACGCGGGCAACACCTGGGTGGGCCTGCAGAACTTCGCCGACGCCCTGACCGACACGCGCCGGTTCTGGCCCGCCGTGGGCCGCACCGTCGTGTTCACGCTCGGCGCCGTCGTGCTGGAGACGGTGCTCGGGCTGGCCCTGGCGATGCTGATGCGCAAGTCGTTCCGCGGCATGGAGGTCGTCCGCACCATCCTGATGGTGCCGCTGCTGGCCACCCCGGTCGCCATCGGCATCCTGTGGATGCTCATCCTCGACCCGACCAACGGCATCGCGAACCACCTGCTCGGGTTCGTCGGCATCCCGCCCCAGGAGTTCCTCGGGTCGGTGTCGCAGTCGCTGCCCACCCTCATGCTCATCGACGTGTGGCAGTGGACGCCCATGATGACCGTGCTGCTGCTCGCGGGCCTGACCACGCTGCCGGAGGAGCCGGAGGAGGCCGCCCGCGTCGACGGCGCCAACGCCTGGCAGCGGTTCGTGCACATCATCCTGCCGATGCTGCGCACCACGATCCTGACGGCCCTGGTGCTCCGCGGCGTCGACGCCCTGAAGACGTTCGACCTGATCTACGCGACCAAGGGGCCGGGCGGCGGCTCGGACTTCGAGGCCGAGACGCTGAACGTCTACGCCTACGGTCTCACCTTCGACTACCAGGAGTACGGCCTCGCCTCGGCCGTCCTGGTCCTGTTCACGCTGTTCATCGTCGCGATCGTGGTCGTGCTGCGGCGCCGGACCGAGAGGAGCGCCTCGTGAGCGCCGTGACCACCCCCGCCCCCGGCGGCGCGCCCGTGCGTGCCTCGCAGCGCGTCGTCGCCCGACGGCGCCGCGGCCCGCAGCGTGCGCTGGGCGCCCTGCGCGCCGTGCTGATCGTGATCGTGTGCGCCGTCATCGCACTGCCGATCGTGTGGATGATCGCGGCCGCCTTCAAGACGAACGTGCAGGTCACCGATCCCACGGTCGGCCTGGCCTTCTCGCCCACCTGGGACAACTTCCGGGGCGTCCTGGCCGACGGCGCCCTCGCGCAGTCGCTGGGCAACTCGCTGCTCATCGGCGTCGTCTCGACGGCGCTCAGCATCGTCATCGCGGTACCCGCCGCCTGGGCCGTGGGCCGGTTCCGGATGCGCCGCACCGGCTCGGTCGTGCTCGTGGCCCGCATCATCCCGGCCATCTCGCTGCTCGTGCCCTGGTACTACATGTTCGCGCAGCTCGGCCTGGTGGGCAGCCACCTGGTGCTGATCCTGAGCCACATGTTCGTCTCGGTGCCGCTGATCCTGTGGATCATGATCGGTTTCTTCGAGGGGCTGCCGGTCGAGCTGGAGGACGCCGCCCGCACCGACGGGCTGTCCGCCTTCGGGGCGTTCCTGCGGATCGCGCTGCCGCTGGCGGCGCCGGGTACGGCGTCGGCGGCCGTGCTCGCGTTCATCTTCAGCTGGAACAACTTCATCTTCGCCCTCATCCTCGCCGACGAGCGGACCATGACCATGCCCGTGCTGCTGTTCAACTTCATGTCCTACGCCAGCACCGACTGGGGCGGGCTCATGGCCGCCGCCACCCTGATGACGGTGCCGGTGCTGCTGGCCGCCGTCTTCGGGCAGCGCTACCTCGTGGCGGGCCTGACCGCCGGCGCCACCAAGGGCTGACGCCCTCCCACGTCCCTCCGACAGCCACCGACAGAAGGTTCCCCATGAAGATCGTCGACGCGAAGGTCGTCGTCACCTCGCCCGGCCGCAACTTCGTCACGCTCCAGATCACCACGGACGACGGGGTGACCGGCCTGGGCGACGCCACCCTCAACGGCCGGGAGCTCGCCGTGGTCAGCTACCTGCGCGACCACGTCGTGCCGCTGCTGATCGGCCGCGACCCGCACCGCATCGAGGACACCTGGCAGTACCTCTACCGCGGCGCCTACTGGCGCCGGGGGCCGGTGACGATGGCCGCGATCGCCGCCGTCGACGTCGCGCTGTGGGACATCAAGGCCAAGGTGGCCGGCCTGCCCCTGTACCAGCTCCTGGGCGGCGCGAGCCGTGACCGGGTCCGCGCCTACGGGCACGCCAACGGCTCCAGCCTGCCCGAGATCTTCGACTCGGTCCGGGCCCTCCAGGAGCGCGGCTACCAGAGCATCCGCATCCAGAGCGGCGTGCCGGGCCTGAAGTCCGTCTACGGCGTGCACACCACGACGTCGGCCGACGGGTCCGCGCCGGACGTGCTCGCCCGCCCGGCCGTCGAGGACTGGGACACGGGCGCCTACCTGCGCTACATCCCGCGGGTCTTCGAGGCCGTGCGCAGCGAGTTCGGCCCGGACCTGCCGCTGCTGCACGACGCACACCACCGGCTGTCCCCGATCGAGGCGGCCCGCCTCGGCAAGGACCTGGAGCCGTACGACCTGTTCTGGCTGGAGGACTGCACGCCCGCCGAGGACCAGGAGGCCCTGCGCCTGGTGCGGCAGCACACGACCACCCCGCTGGCGATCGGCGAGGTGTTCAACACCGTCTTCGACTACCAGACGCTGATCGACGACCGCCTCATCGACTACGTGCGCTCCGCCGTGACGCACTTCGGCGGCGTCAGCCCCATGAAGAAGCTGTTCGACTACGCGGGCCAGCGCGGCATCAAGAGCGCGATCCACGGGCCGGAGGACATCTCGCCCGTGGGCATGGCCGCCGCGATCCACCTCGACCTGGCGATCCACAACTTCGGCATCCAGGAGTACTCCGGTCACACGGACCTGACCAACGAGGTCTTCCGGCACGCGTACACCTTCGAGGACGGCCACCTGCACCCGGGCGAGGCCCCCGGCATCGGCGTGGAGCTGGACGAGGAGCTCGCCGCCGCGCACCCGTACGTGCCCGGGTACCTGCCGGTCAACCGCCTTCAGGACGGGTCCGTCCACGACTGGTGACGGGGCTCACCCCCGGGCGTCCCATCCAGGATCCCGTCAGCACCGAACCTCCTGAGCGGCACCCTGCGAGTGCCGCTCAGGAGCACGTGCGTGGAGCGCGGGAGGGCGGTGGGGACCAGATGCCGGTCGCACTGTGCGAGCAGCCCGTGGTGTCGCCCATGTCGTCGGCCGGCCGCGAGCCGTTCGTGAGGCAGACTGGGGCGGTGGCCTCACCACCAGCCCGTACCTCGCCGCTCGACGCCGTCGACGCCCTGCTCGTGGCGTGCGCGGGCGGCGACCCGGAATCGTTCGCGCCCGTGTACGACGCGCTCGGCCCGGTGGCGTACGGTACGTCGCTCGGCGTGCTGCGCGACCCGGACCACGCGGCCGAGGTGACCCAGGAGGTGATGGTGGAGGTGTGGCAGACGGCCTCGCGGTTCGACGCCGCGCGCGGCTCCGCACGCACCTGGGTCGCCACGCTCGCCCGCCGGCGGGCCGTCGACCGGGTCCGCTCGGAGCAGGCGCACCGTGACCGCGACCAGCGGGACACCGACCTGCGGACCAACGAGACGGCCCGTGACGTGGTGGTCGAGGACGTCGAACGGCGCCTCGAGGGCTCGGCCGTGCGCCGCTGCATCGAGGGGCTCACCCCGACCCAGCGCGAGGCCGTCGTGGTCGCCTACTACGGCGGCCTGACCTACCGCGAGGTGGCCGAGCAGCTCGGCGCCGCACTGCCGACCGTGAAGAGCCGGATCCGCGACGGACTCGGCCGGCTCCGCGACTGCCTGGGGGTGGCCCGTGGCTGACGATCTCAGGGCCGACCGCCCGCACGCCGACGTCTGGGACCTGTTGCCCGGGTACGCCCTGGACGCCCTGGACGACGCCGAGCGCCGGGCCGTGGACCGGCTCCTCGCGTCCGACGCCGACGCACGCCGTGCGCTCGACGAGTACCGCGACGTCGTCGCGTCCTTCGCGGTCGAGGCGGAGCCGCCGGCCGCGCTGCGGGCGAGCGTGCTCGACCGGGTACGCAGCACGCCGCAGGTCCCGGGTCCGGACGTCGCCGACGTCACGGAAACCGGCACCGCAGTGCCGGCTGCGACTCCGCCGGCCGCGACTCCACCGGCCGTGACTCCGCCGGCTACAGCCTCGCCGGTCGCGGAACCGCCGTCGGAGGGCGCGGGCGCCGTCGTCGACCTGGCGGACCGCCGCCGGCGGCGGCGCTGGGGCACCGTGGTGGCCGCGGTCGCGGCAGCGGCCGCGATCGCCGTGCCCACGACGATCGCCGTGCAGGTGTCCGCGGAGCGCGACCGGCTGCGCGAGCAGGCGCAGGCGGTCTCCGAGATGCTGGCCGACCCGGACAGCTCGATCCTGCGCGGCGCCGTCGAGGGCGGCGGCGAGGCGACCGTGCTGGTGGCCGACGACGACATGTTCTTCCAGGCTGAGGGCCTGCCCGAGCCCGGCCAGGGCCGGGCGTACCAGCTCTGGGTGGTGGCGGGCGACGGCAGCGTCTCCTCGGCCGGCGTGCTCGCGCTGCGGGACGGCACCGCGTCGTCGCTGGTGCAGGACTCCGACGGCGTCGGCATGGCGGTGTCGGTGGAACCCGCGGCGGGCTCCGAGCAGCCGACGACGACCCCGGTCGTCGTCCTCGGCACCTGACCGGCCCGGAGGGCTGGTCAGGCGGACCCAGGCGGGACGCCGGCACGACACAGGACGAGAGCGGGGTCCCGATCCGAACCGGATCGGGACCCCGCTCTCGTCCTGGCGGACCGGATCACATCTCGGGCATCAGCACCGAGTCGACGAGGTACACGGTCGCGTTCTGGGTCATCACGCCGCCGCAGATCACGTTGGCGTCGTTCACGGTGAGCTCGTCACCGCTGCCGGCGACCTCGACGGTGCCACCCTCGACGGTGGTCTGCTCGCCGACCACCTCGTCCGGGGTGAGCTGACCGGGCACCACGTGGTAGGTGAGGATCTTCGTCAGCAGGTCGCTGTCGGTGGACAGGGTGTCCATGGTCCCGGCGTCGATCTTCGCGAAGGCGTCGTCGACCGGGGCGAACACGGTGAACTCGTCGCCGTTCAGCGTGTCGACGAGGTTCACGTCCGGGTTGACCTCACCGCTCACGGCCTTGACCAGGGTGCTCAGCAGCGGGTTGTTCGACGCCGCCACCGCCACCGGGTCGGCGGCCATGCCGGTGACCGAGCCCGGGCCGTCCGGCACCTGCTCGGCGTAGTCGGCGCAGCCCGGGCCCACGAGGTTCGCGGCCGGGTCGGCCGTGCTGTCGTCCTCGGCCGGGGACTCCTCGGTCATCGAGTCGTCCGTGGGGCCGGTGGTCTCCTCGGACGCGGCGGTCTCCTCCGAGCCGGTGTCCCCGCCCGACGAGTCCATGCTGCAGGCCGACAGCCCGAGCACGGCCAGGGTGGCGATACCGGCGACGGCGTAGGACGTACGGGTTCGAGCGTTCATCGGTCTCTCCTCGGTGTGGCGTCACCCCGCGTCCTGCGGGGCGTCTTGACCGGGGTTCGGAGCCGTCGCCCGACCGGATGGGGGTGGATGCGAACGAGTTCGGCCGAGGGTCGTGCGCCCTCCGCAGCCCGCGTCGCGGTCACGCGGCCGGGCGGACCAGGCGCACCGTCTGGAGCACGTGCACGCACAGCTCACCGGACTCGTCGGTGACGCGGACCTCGACCAGCACCTGGCGCCCGCTCGCGCGGACGGGGGTCGCCGTCGCGGTCGCCGGGCCCGCCACGGGACGGAGGAAGTGCGTGGTGGAGTCCACGGTGGCCGGCAGGGTGCCGGGCTCGGCCTGGGCCGCGGCGCAGACCGCGGCGACGCCGTCCGCCAGACCCATGAGCGCCCCGCCGTGCAGGCCGCCGCCGACCGTCGACAGGCCGTGCTCGAACGGCAGCCGCCCGACGACCTCCTGCGGACCGATGGTGTCGAGCTCGACGCCGAGCGTCCTGACGAACGGCGCTGCCGCGTAGACCTCGTCGGCGGTCATGGTCATGCCGGCACCCTCTTCCGATGTCTGTGGAGATCTCTCTCTAGAGACCGGACTCTAGTGATGGCCTGGAGTACCGTCAACGCATGCCCCGCCCGACTCACGACACCTCGGCGATCCTCGACGCGGCGGGCCGGATCCTCGGTGCGGGTGGCCCTGCCGCCGTCACCATGGCGGCGGTCGTCCGCGAGGCCGGCGTGCCGAGCGGGTCCCTGTACTACCGGTTCCCGGACCGGCCGGCCCTGCTGGCCACCCTGTGGAACCGCGCCGTCGAGAGCTACCACCGCGACGCCTACCCGCTGTTCGACGGCGACCCCGTCGACGCGGCGGCCGCGCTCGCGGCCTACACGGTGCGCTGGTGCCAGGCCGAGCCGGCGCACGCGCACGTGCTGCTCGCGGGCCGCGCGCGGTTCGAGGCCGACGCCTGGCCCGAGGCCGCTCGCGAGACAGAGGCGGCCGAGAGCGACCGCTGGAACGCGGCGATCCGCGGCCTGACCAGGCGGCTGCGGGCCCGGACCACGGTGCCGACCAGCGAGATCCTGCTGGTCGTGGTCGACCTGCCGTATGCCGCGGTGCGCCGGTACCTCAGCGGCGACCGGCCGATCCCGGCGGACCTGGCCGACGTGGTCTCGGGGATCGTGCGCAGGTCGTTCGACGACCCGGCGGGGTAGCCGGACCGGGGTGGCGACTATCCGCGGGCGGGGAGCCTGCGCCCCTCGACGACCGCGAAGATCGCGCGCTCCAGCGCGTCGGCCACCTCGGACGGCTCGCCGAGGTAGCCGGCGAGCATCGCCCCGTCGCGGAGCATCATGAGCTCCTCGGCCCCCTGCTCGGCGCCGGGCACGCCCAGCTCGTCGAGCATCGCGGCGAAGGTCCGGCGGTACCAGGCGCGGTGCTCGGCGACGACGGCGCGGACCGGGCTGCCGGGCTCCGCATACTCGGCGGCCGCGTTGATGAACGAGCAGCCCCGGAAGCCCGGCTTGCAGGCCTCGGCGCCGATGCCCTGCGCGAACCGGCGGAACGCCTCCGCGGCGTCGGGTGCCGCGGCGCGCAGCCCGTCGAGGGCGGCACGCTCCCAGGCGCCCTGTCGCTCCAGGTAGGCCACCACGAGCAGGTCCTTGGTGCGGAAGTGGCGGTAGAACGTGACCTTCGTGATCCCCGCGCGCTCGATGATCTTGTCGGCGCTGACGGCGCGGATGCCGTGGGCGTAGAAGAGCTCCGTGGCCGCGTCGAGGATGCGGTCGCGGGTGGAGGGGGTGCTGCTGTTCATCCCGGTCGCTCCTGGTTGGTGGTGCCGATGCCTGACCGACCAGTCTACAGCGTGGTGGAGTGACGTGTTCGTCTACCTCGCGGACGGCGTCCCGGGGTTCCCACCTGGTCGCCCAGTGGGGGAGAATGAAGCCCGTGGCCATCCGGAACGTCCGATTCGTCCCACACCACCGCCCTGCCTCCGTCACGGTCCTGCTCGCTGCCCTGCCCGTGGCGACAGCCCTCGCCCTCGCCGGGTGCACCGTGCCCACGGCCGAGGGCGTCGACGGCAGCACGGGGGAGAGCTTCCAGGTCAGGGAGCCGGAAGGGCCCGCGCTCGTCCTCGACTCGTCGGACGCCGCGGAGCTCGCGCTCACCGCGAGCCAGGCGTTCTTCCACGCCTCCCCGGTGGCCGTCATCGCCCCGGCGGACGACACCGACGCCCGAGCGACCGCGGCGGCCACCGGCGCCGCCGTCACCGCACCGGTGCTGCTCACCGACGGCGGGGTCTCGGACACCAACCTCGTCGCCGAGCTCGACCGGCTCGGGGCCGGCACGGTCGTCGTCGTCGGTGACGAGGAAGCCGTCGCGGAGGTCGGCGCGGCCACCGGCAAGGCCGACGTCGTACGGTTCGACCCCGGTGCGCTGAGCGCCGCGGCCGAGGCGGCCGCCACCGGGGGCCGCAGCGGCGCCGACAAGCCGGAGACCGGCAAGGTGCAGCTCCCCACCGCGGACCGGCTCGACGCGTCGGACGTGGCCGGTCTGCGCGCCGAGATCCCCGACGTCGCCGACCCGACGCTGCTCCAGGAGATCCTCGTCGCCGTGGACCCGCAGCCGGGGCACGAGGCGGCCATCGGTACGGCGCTCGCCGCCGGAGCGGTCCCGGTCGAGGTGCCGGGCGGAGACATCGCCACCAGCCCCGAGACGGTCGAGACCATCCGCGCGCTCAAGCCGCTCGGCGTGGTCGGGATCGGCGACGGCTTCGGCACCGCGGACGACCTCGGCTGGCAGGTGGAGGTCGCCACGTCGGGCGCGACGCTGCCGGGCGGGGCGCTGCGGCTCTTCCCGGGCCGGTACGTGTCGACGTCGTACGTGGTGCCGGCCGGTCTCGCGGACCCGGGGGCCGACGCCGTGGCCGCCGCGGCCTCGGCTGCGGCCCATGCGGCACCGTTCGACGCGGAACCGCTGGTCACCGTGGTTGCGAGCGTCCGCTCCGGCGCTGCCGGTGACGACGGCGACTACGTCGACGAGCAGCCGCTGGAGGCCGTCACGGCCGCCGTCGGGGCGATCCGCGAGGCGGGGCAGCTCGTGCTGCTCGACGTCGCGCCGGGCAACCAGCCGCTGGCCGCGCAGCTCGACGCCCTCGAACCGCTGCTGACCAGGCCGGGTGTCGGGGTGTCGGTGCACCCGGAGTTCCGCGTGGCGGGCAACGGCGCCGAGGACGGCTCGGTACCCGTCGCGGAGCTGCAGGCCGTGGTGGACCGGCTCGCGCAGCTCGCCACGGAGCGCGGACTGCCGCAGATCATGCTGGAGGTGCACCAGTCGACGGCCGCCTCCGTGGTGGACCGGTCGCTGCTCGACGTGCCGCCGCAGGTGGCGGTGGTGTTCACCGCCGCAGGTCCGGGTGAGGGCCAGGCCACGGCGGGCGGTGTCTGGGCCGACGTCGCGAACGAGCTCCCCGCGCACACCTACCTCGGCTGGTCCGCCCCCGACGCGCTGCCCGCCGACCCGGAGAGCATCATGCCGACCGAACCGCTCCTGGGCCTGGTCTCCGCCGGCTGAACCTGCGAAACTGCGGGCACCACCGGAGCGAAGGGGCCCTAACAATCGTGACCACCGTGAGCAGCGGCGCGGCAGTCGTCGCCGACGCCGTCATCCCCGCACCTGTCGAGACCGAACCGGGCGAGGGAGTGCTGGACCTCGCCACCGTCACCGTGGACGCGCCCGACGCCGTCCTCGCCCGGCTGGCGGGCGAGCTGCTTGTCGCCGCCGGAGCCGTCGTGGCCGACGCCGGCGCCCCGGTGGTCCTCCTGCTGGACCCGGCCGCCGGGCCCGAGGCCGCGCAGAGCACGGAGCGCTACACGCTGACCGTGACCCCGGACGGCGTCACGGTCGCGGCCCCCGGGCGCGCCGGGCTGCTGCACGGCGTGCGGACACTGCGCCAGCTCGTCAACGCCCGCCGCGGGGAGACGGGCGGTCCGGTCGAGGTGGGCGCCGTCGTCGTGCGGGACGCGCCGCGGTACCCGTGGCGCGGGCTGTCGCTCGACGTGGTGCGGCACTGGTTCGGGCCGGCCGACCTGCGTGCCGTCGTGGACCTCGTCGGCTCCTACAAGATGAACCGGCTGCACCTGCACCTCTCGGACGACCAGGGCTGGCGTCTGGAGATCCCGTCCCGGCCGGCGCTGACCGAGAAGTCGTCGCAGGGCGCCGTGTCGGGCGCGACGGGTGGGTTCCTCACCGCCGACGAGTACCGCGAGCTCCAGGAGTACGCGGCCGAGCGGGAGGTCGTCATCGTCCCGGAGATCGACGTGCCGGGCCACGTCAACGCCGCGACGCACGCCTACGGCGAGCTCATGCCGTCGGGCGAGCCCACGGACGCCTACGACGGGATCGAGGTGGGCTTCTCCAAGCTGCACCTCGACCTGCCCGCCACCGAGCCGTTCCTGCGCGACGTGTTCACCGACGTCGCGCGCATGACGCTGGGGCCCTGGGTGCACTTCGGCGGCGACGAGGTGCTGGTGATGCAGCCCGAGGAGTTCGGCCGGTTCGTGGTGCTGTGCCAGGAGATCGTCACGGCGGCGGGCAAGACACCGGTGGCCTGGCAGGAGGCCGCAGGCTCCGCACACGGTGACCAGGCGGCGGTCGCTGCGCTCGCGGCCTCCGGCGCCGCCCCCGCTCCGGGCGCGGCCGAGGCCCCCGGCGCCGACGGCCCCTCGCTCGTCGAGCCCGGCACCGTGCTGCAGTACTGGGACACCCGGCCGGACCCCGCACCCTTCGTGCGCGCCGCACAGGCGGGGGCGAGGTTCGTGATGTCCCCCGCGGACCGTGCCTACCTCGACATGAAGTACACGCCCGAGCACCCGCTGGGCCAGCAGTGGGCGGCCTTCGTCGAGCTGCACGACTCCTACGACTGGGACCCGGCGCGCCTCGTCGAGGGGCTGCCGGAGTCCGCGATCGAGGGCGTGTCGGCGGCCATCTGGACGGAGACGCTGGCCAGCCGCGCGGACCTCTTCTCGATGCTGCTGCCGCGGCTCGCCGCGGTGGCCGAGACCGCGTGGTCGCAGCCGGGTGCCAAGGACTGGGAGTCGTTCCGGGCCCGGGTCGCGGTCGAGGCGGCCACGTGGCGCCGCGACGGCGACGCCTACCACCCGACACCTCAGATCGACTGGTGACCCGGGCCGTCAGCGCGCAGGGCGGGCGGCCAGGGCCGCTGCGTAGAGGTCACGCTTCGGCACGCCCGCGGCGTCGGCCACCTCGGCGACGGCTGCCTTGAGGCGCTCGCCCGCGGCGACGCGGGACAGCACCTCGTCCACGACGTCCGCCACGCTCGCGCCGGTCGCCGGCGCGCCGCCGACCACCACGCAGATCTCGCCCCGGAGCTGCTCGGCCGCCGCGCGCTCCGTGAGGTCCGCGAGCGTGCCGCGCAGCACCTCCTCGTAGGTCTTGGTCAGCTCGCGCGCGACGGCGGCCGGCCGGGTGTCGCCGAACGCGGCCGCCATGGCGCCCAGCGTCTCCGCGATGCGGTGCGGCGCCTCGAAGAACACCATGGTGCGCGGCTCGGCGGCCAGCGCGGCGAGCGCCCGGGCGCGGTCGCCGGGCTTGCGCGGCAGGAAGCCCTCGAAGGTGAACCGGTCGGTCGGCAGGCCGGAGAGCGCCAGGGCCGTGAGCACGGCGCTCGGGCCGGGCGCGGCGGTGACGCGCAGCCCGCGCTCGATCGCGCGCTCCACGATGCGGTACCCGGGGTCGGAGACCGACGGCATCCCGGCGTCCGTCACGACCACGACGGTGCCACCGCCGTCGACGACGTCGAGGAGCTCGTCCGCGCGGGCCGTCTCGTTGTGCTCGTGGTAGCTCGTGACCCTGCCCCGTACCTGGACACCCAGCCGGCCGGCGAGCCCGTGCAGGCGGCGGGTGTCCTCGGCGGCGACGACGTCGGCGTCCGCCAGGAGGCGGACCAGGCGGGGCGAGGCATCCTCCGCGTTGCCGATCGGGGTGGCGGCCAGGACGAGGGAGCCGGCTTCGGGTACGGGGGACGGGTCGGTCATGAAGCACAGGGTGTCACGCTCTATGCTGGCCCGGTGTCTCAGCAGCCTGACGCCACAGGAGCGCACTTTCCGGGAGCGCAGCAGGCTCTGCCCGGGACGTTCGGGGCGCACGTGCGCCGTGCCGCGGTGAGCACCGGGTCGTTCCCCGTCGTCGACCGGCCGGCACCCGAGCCACCCGTGCGCGACCGGCTCCTGCGGGACCTGCTCGGCGAGCGGCGCCTCGCGCTGGGGCGGACGGCGGCCGACCGGTTCTGGGGTCTGTTCGGCGCGCTCCTGGTCACGCTGCTCGCGGCCGCCGCGCGGCTGTGGGAGCTGGGCCGGCCGGGCAAGCTGGTGTTCGACGAGACGTACTACGTCAAGGAGGGCTGGTCCCTGGCCAGCCTCGGCTTCGAGGCCGCGTGGCCCGACGAGCCGAACCCCGCCTTCGAGGCGGGCGACGTGAGCTCGTACAAGACCGACGAGGCCGAGTACGTGGTGCACCCGCCCGTCGGCAAGTGGATGATCGCTCTCGGCATGCGCCTCATGGGCGGCGCCCAGGACCCGGTGGCCTGGCGCATCGCGAGCGCGGTGATCGGCGTGCTCGCGGTGTTCCTCATCGTGCGCATCGCGCGGCGACTGTTCTCCTCGACCCTGCTCGGCCTGGTCGCGGGCCTGCTGCTCGCCGTCGACGGCGAGGCGATCGTGCACTCGCGCACCGGGCTGCTCGACCAGTTCCTCATGTTCTGGGTGCTGGTCGGGTTCGGCTGCCTGGTGCTGGACCGCGAGTGGGCCAGACGCCGGCTGGCGGACCGGGTGGCGCAGATCGTCGAGGCCGGCGGCGTGATCGGGAAGTACGGGCCACGGCTCGGCGTCCGGTGGTGGCGGCTGGCCGCCGCCGTCTCTCTCGGGCTGGCGTGCGGCGTCAAGTGGTCGGGCCTGTACTTCGTCGCGGCGTTCGGCCTGCTCACGGTCATCTGGGACCTCACGGCGCGCCGCGCCGCCGGCATCGGGCGCTGGTGGGAGGACGCGCTGGTGGTCGACGTCGTCCCGGCCGTCGTGGTGCTGCTGCCCACGGTGGTCGCGGTGTACGTGGCGACCTGGTCGGCGTGGTTCGCGCACCCGATGTCGTACCTGCGCAACTGGGCCGAGGTGAACGGCGTCGCACCGCCGGGGTGGTGGCCCGACTGGGGCTGGGCACAGGGCGCCTGGGAGGCCGGCCGCTCCCTGTGGGAGTACCACCGCATGATGTGGGACTTCCACAACGGCCTGGAGTCGGACCACAACTACGCGTCGCACCCGCTGGGCTGGATCGTGCAGTGGCGGCCGACGTCGTTCTTCTGGGAGAAGTTCGCCCCCGGCCAGGGGCCGTGCCCGGACGACGCCGTCGGCGACTGCGCGACCGCGGTGACGTCGCTCGGCAACCCGCTGCTGTGGTGGCTCGGTGCGCTGGCGATCCCCGTGGTGCTGGTGCTCGTCGTCCGCTACCGCGACTGGCGCGGGGCGACGGCCCTGGTGGGGATCGCCGCCGGCTGGCTGCCGTGGTTCCTGTACTCCTGGCCGCTCGCGGACCGCACCATCTTCACGTTCTACTCGATCGTGTTCACGCCGTTCGTGATCCTGACGCTCGTGTACCTGCTGGCGGTGGGGCTGGAACGGACCCCGCGGCGCAGCGGGGACCGCCGCATCGTGAGCTGGCTGGCCGCCGTCCTGGTGGTGCTGATCGTGGGGGTGAGCGTGCTCTACTACCCGATCTGGACCGCGATGCCGGTGCCGTACGAGTACTGGCAGCGCCTGATGCTGCTCCCGAGCTGGATCTAGCGGGCCCGTCAGAGGGTCGCGCTGTCGCGGAGCTCCACTCCTGCGGCGCTGAGCTCCTGCTCGGCGGTCCGGCCCTGCTCCGGGGAGACGGGGATGGTCAGGTCGGTCAGCACGCGGGTGCGCAGGCCCGCGCGGCGCGCGTCGAGCGCGGTGTGCTTGACGCAGTGCGACTCGACCAGGCCGACCACGTCGACGTCGGTCACCTGTGCCTCGGCCAGGATGGTCGCGAGGCTGCGGCCGTGCTCGTCGGCGCCGTCGAAGCCCGAGTAGCCGTGCGAGTACTGGCCCTTCTTGAGCCGTGCGTCGGGGTGCAGCTCGGCGAGCGCCGGGTGCAGCTCCGCTCCGGGGGAGTTGGCGATGCCGTGCGGGGGCCAGGAGTCGACGAAGTCGGGGTGGTCGCTGAAGTGCTCGCCCGGGTCGATGTGCCAGTCCTGCGTGGTGAGCACCGTGGTGTACCGGTCGCGGTGCGCGGCGGCGTAGGTCGCGACGCGGTGGGCGATCTCGTTGGCCCCCTCGGTGGCGAGCTCGCCCCCCTCGCAGAACGTGGGCTGGACGTCGACGACGACGAGGGCCCGGCGGACGGGCTCGGACTCGGTCAGGCTCATGCTCCCCACTCTGCCACGCCGGCTGCGGGCCGAGCGGCCCCACCACAGCCACCGGCGTATTGCGCTGGGCGCGTGGCCCTAGGATTGGACGACAGTCTCTTCCCGCAGAATTGGAGCATCCAGCGATGGCTCGCCACCTTGTCACCAGTGCGCTTCCGTACATCAACGGCATCAAGCACCTGGGGAACATGGTCGGGTCGATGCTCCCGGCCGACGTGTACGCCCGCTACCTGCGCCAGCGCGGTCACGACGTGCTGTACATCTGCGCCACCGACGAGCACGGCACGCCCGCGGAGCTCGCCGCGGCCAAGGCGGGGCAGCCCGTCGCCGAGTTCTGCGCCGCGGCGCACGAGACCCAGAAGTCGATCTACGACGGGTTCGGGCTGACGTTCGACTACTTCGGCCGCAGCTCCTCGCCGCAGAACGCCGAGATCACGCAGCACTTCGCGCGGCGCCTGCACGAGAACGGGTTCATCGAGGAGCGCGCCATCCGGCAGGTCTACTCGCCGGTCGACGGGCGCTTCCTGCCCGACCGTTACGTCGAGGGCACCTGCCCGCACTGCGGCTACGACAAGGCGCGCGGCGACCAGTGCGAGAACTGCACGCGTGTGCTGGACCCGACCGACCTGATCGACCCGCGCTCGGCGATCAGCGGTTCCACCGACCTCGAGGTGCGGGAGACCAAGCACCTGTTCCTGCTCCAGTCGAAGCTGCAGGGCGAGGTCGAGGCGTGGATCGACGAGAACAGCAAGGAGTGGCCGCTGCTGTCGACGTCGATCGCACGCAAGTGGCTCGCCGAGGGGCTGCACGACCGCGCGATCACGCGCGACCTGGAGTGGGGCGTCCCCGTCCCGGCCGACACCTGGCCGGAGCTCGCCGCCGAGGGCAAGGTCTTCTACGTCTGGTTCGACGCCCCGATCGAGTACATCGGCGCCACCAAGGAGTGGGCGGACGCGGCGGCCGACGGTGAGACCCGGGACTGGAAGTCCTGGTGGTACGAGGCCGCAGACGTGCGCTACACGCAGTTCATGGCCAAGGACAACGTCCCGTTCCACACGGTGATGTTCCCCGCGACGCAGCTCGGCGTCCGCGAGCCGTGGAAGATGGTCGACTTCGTCAAGGGCTTCAGCTGGCTCAACTACTACGGCGGCAAGTTCTCGACGTCGCAGCAGCGCGGTGTGTTCACGGACGCGGCCCTGGAGATCCTGCCGGCCGACTACTGGCGCTACTACCTCATCGCGAACGCCCCGGAGTCGGACGACTCGTCCTTCACCTGGGAGCAGTTCGCCGGCACGGTCAACAAGGACCTGGCGGACACGCTCGGCAACTTCGTCAACCGGGTGCTGACGTTCTCGGCCAAGCGGTTCGGCGAGACCGTGCCCGCGGGCGGCGAGCCGGGCGACGCGGAGGCGAAGCTCGGGGCCGAGGTCTCCCGCCTGCTGGCGGAGCTCGAGGAGCACATGGAGGCCCTGCAGTACCGCAAGGCCGCGAACGCGCTGCGCGCCCTGTGGGCGGCGGGCAACGCGTACCTGGTCGAGAAGGAGCCCTGGAAGCAGGTCAAGACCGACGAGGCCGCCGCTGCCGTCACCCTGCGCACCGCGATGAATCTCATCCGCCTGTACGCCGTGGTCTCCGAGCCGTTCATCCCGCAGAGCGCGGCCACGCTGCGCGGCGTCTTCGCGCTCGACGACGCGGCCACCTGGGTCACGCCCGAGGAGGCGACGGCGCTCGACGCCGTGCCCGCCGGGACGGCCTTCACGGTGCCGCCGGTGCTGTTCGCCAAGATCAGCGACGAGGACCTGGAGGGGTATCGGGAGCGGTTCGGCGCCGGGCCGGTGGACTGACCCAGGCGATGGCGAAGCGCACGCGCGAGCGCGGTTTCCCGGCCGACCCGGAGCCGCTGCCCGTCCCGGTCGTGGACAACCACACCCACCTCGACCACATCGCGGCGGTGCTCCCGGACGAGGCGCCTGACGGCGAGCCGGCCGGCCAGGCCTGGCCGCCGTCGGTGGCCGACCACCTCGCCCGGGCGGTCGCCGCGGGCGTGGACCGGGTGGTCCAGGTGGGCTGCGACCTCCCGTCGGCCCGCTGGACGGTAGACCTCCTGACCCGGCCCTCCGTGTTGAGTGCTGGACTTTCGCCCTCCTGGTACACAGAAAAGGGCGAACACCCCGCACTCAGCGGGGTGGTGGGGGCCGTGGCCATCCACCCGAACGAGGCGACGCTGCACGCCGGGATCGACGAGGTCGGGCCGGACGGGCTCGCGCCCGAGCGG
This sequence comes from Promicromonospora sp. MS192, assembly GCF_049532985.1. Classification (GTDB taxonomy): domain Bacteria; phylum Actinomycetota; class Actinomycetes; order Actinomycetales; family Cellulomonadaceae; genus Promicromonospora. The sequence goes on from NZ_CP186693.1 coordinate 5,568,063, forward strand.
CAGGAGCACCACGCGGTCGGCCTGGACGACGCGATCGCCGAGATCGCGGGGCTCGCGAAGGGCAACGACCGGGTCCGGGCGATCGGTGAGACGGGCATGGACCTGTTCCGTACCGGACCACGCGGCGAGCAGGCGCAGCGGGACGCGTTCCGCGCGCACATCGCCCTGGCCAAGGAGCTGGGCCTGGCCCTGCAGATCCACGACCGGGACGCCCACGCCCAGGTCATCGAGGTCCTGCTGGCCGACGGCGCCCCCGAGCGCACCGTCTTCCACTGCTACAGCGGCGACGCCGAGATGGCCCGCGTCTGCGCGGAGCACGGCTGGTACCTGTCGTTCGCCGGGCCGGTCACGTTCAAGGCCAACGACCACCTGCGCGCGGCGCTGACCGTGGCGCCGCGCGAGCTGCTGCTGCTGGAGACCGACGCCCCGTACCTCACGCCGCACCCGTTCCGGGGCCGGCCGAACGCGCCCTTCGCCGCGGCCCACACGATGCGCGCCATGGCCGTTCACCTGGGCACGGACCTCGCGGCCCTGTGTGCCGACGTCGCGGCCAACTCCGAACGCGTCTACGGCACGTGGTGACCGTGGCGAGAAGGACGCGTTGAGTGTAGAAATGCGGCATTTCATTTCTTCCTCGTATGTCTTCTCGCGTGCAGTCCATTCCGTTACGGTCTGGTGCTCGTGGTGAGGTACGCACGGCCCTGGCTCGCGAGCAGGCCGGCCCGATGGGTGGTCCGTGGCGCCGTCGTCGGCACGCTGGTCGCCGTGAGCGGCGTCTACGCCGCCAACGCGGGCACCCTGACGATCGACTACAACGGCGTGGTCCGCACCGTGGGCGTCTACGGCGACACGGTCGGTGAGGCGCTCGCCTCGCAGCACATCGACCTGACCGCCGACGACGTGGTGCAGCCCGCCGCGGACGCCGCCGTCGGCCCGGGGAACACCGTCGTGGTCCGCACCAGCCGCGAGATCACCGTGGAGCTCGACGGCCAGACCATCACGCTGCGCACCACCGCGGGGACGGTCGGTGAGCTGCTCGCCGCCCTGGGCCCGCGCGGCGACGGCGCGCTCGCCACGGCCTCCCGCACCGCCCGGCTCGACCGCGACCCGGTGCGCTTCTCCACCGTCAAGAAGCTCAACATCGCCGTGGACGGCTCCGTGCTGGAGTTCCACACCACCCAGTCGACGGTGCGCGGCCTGTTCCAGGAGGCGGGCATCGCGCTGGCGGACGGCGACGTCACCTCCGTGCCGCTCGACGCTGCGGCGGTGGACGGCATGGTCGTGATGGTGAGCCGCGACGCGTCGTCGTCGAGCACGGTGACCGAGGTGCTGCCGTTCAAGACCGAGACGGTCGAGGACCCGAGCCTGCCCGAGGGCTACGAGTCGATCCGCACGGCGGGCGTGCCCGGCGAGGCCGAGGTGACGTACGCGGTGAAGACCGTGGGCGGCGCCGTCGTCGAGCGCACGGTGGTGGAGCGGAAGGTCGTGCGCAAGCCCGTCGACGAGGTGATCGCCGTGGGCACCATGGACGTGGCCACCGCGCCGGTGGACCCGGGCTCGGCCCGGGCGCTGGGCCAGGCGATGGCGGCCGAGCGCGGGTGGGGTGCGGACGAGTTCGCCTGCCTGGACCAGCTCTGGCAGAAGGAGAGCGGCTGGCGCTGGAACGCGGACAACCCGAGCAGCGAGGCCTACGGGATCGCGCAGGCCAACCCGGGCTCCAAGATGGCGACCGTCGGCAGCGACTGGCTGACGAACCCCGCCACGCAGATCGAGTGGGGCCTGGGCTACATCTCGGGCCGGTACGGCACGCCGTGCGCCGCCTGGGCCCATTCGGTGGAGATCGGTTGGTACTGAGGGCGTTCTTCACCCCGAAATATTTGGGAGATTAAAGGACCTTCCGGGCTATTCGCGCGTGTCTATCCGCCATATGGCTTGCAATGGATAACAGCAGGGTTACGGTCACCTCGACCGCCGGATCGGCGGGCCGGACCCGTGTCCCAGCACGGGAGGCGCGTGCGCGTCGCACCGTCCCGGCCCTCGTGCCCGGACCGTCCGAGGACTGGACTCGCGTGGTATCTCCCCAGGGCAGCCCCAGCGACTCTCGCATCGATCCTGACGCCGACGGCGACCTCGAGCTGGCCGAGATCTTCCGGCCTCCGCCCCGCTCGTACGAGGTCTTCCCCGCGGCGATGTTCACCGTGCCCGACACCGTGGCCGGCGCCGAGACCGGCGTCTCGGAGGTCATGGCGGGCATGCCGCCCGGCCATCCCTCCGGGCCCGTGCCGGTCGTGCCGGCGGGCGACGGTCCGCCCGGCAGCCTCGGCGTCCTTCCCGTACCGCCTCCGCCTCCGCCCCCGCCGCCGCCCGAGCCGCCCCGGCGGAAGCGCAAGGCGGCGATGGTGACGGCTGCGGCCGTCGTGCTGGCCGGCGCGGGTGGCGCGGTCGCCTACGGCGAGGCCCACAAGACCGTCACGCTCGACGTGGACGGCGACGTGACCACCGTCGAGACCTTCCAGGGCGACGTGGCCGACCTCCTGACCGACGAGGGCGTCGAGGTCTCCCGCCGGGACGAGGTGGCGCCCGGCATCGGCGCCGCGCTGAGCGACGGCAGCACCGTCGTGGTGCGGACCGCGCACCGGCTCACCCTCCGGGCGGACGGCGAACGCCGCACCGCCTGGGTGGCCGCGCTCGACGCCGACCAGGCCCTCGACACCCTCTCCGCGCGCGAGGGCGACGTGGTGCTCCTGCCCGCGGTGGCCGGCGGGAGCGCCACGCTCCCCATGCGGCTGCACGTGGACGGCCCGGTCACCCTGGTGGCCGGCGGCAAGGAGCAGCAGGTGGCCGACGGCGCCGTGATGCTCGACGCGCTGCTCGCCGCGCACGACGTGCGGGTGGACGGCGACGACCGGATCGTCGTCGAGCGCAGGCCCGCGGAGGGCTCGGAGGAGCCCGCGCTGACGGTGGTCGTGCAGCAGGTCCAGACGTCCATCGAGGAGACCGTCAGCGAGATCCCGTTCGAGACGGTGACGGCGACGGACCCCGGCCACTACGAGGACCTGGGCCCGTACCTCGCGCGCTCGGGTGCGGTGGGCGAACGAGTCACCTCGTGGGACATCACCCGCGTCGACGGCAAGGTCACGGGCCGGGAGAAGCTGTCCACGTGGGTGTCCCGGCCTCCCGTGGACAAGGTGATCATGTACGGCACCAAGGTGCGTCCCGCGCCGGAGCCGGAGAAGAAGGACAAGGACAAGGGCAAGGAAGCCGGCAAGGACTCGCCGAAGGGTGAGGACGGGCCGAAGGGCAAGGACTCGCCGAAGGGCGACGACGAACCGAAGGAGGAGGACAGACCCGAGCCGGACGCCACGGCCCCCGTGGACGAACCGGCGCAGGAGACACAGGCCCAGACGCTCTCGGCACCCGTGGGGGACGTCTGGACCAGCCTGGCAGCGTGCGAGTCGGGTGGTGATCCCACCACGAACACGGGCAACGGGTACTACGGGCTCTACCAGTTCTCGCAGGGCACCTGGGAGGCGATGGGCGGCTCGGGCCTGCCGTCGGACGCATCGGCGGCCGAGCAGACCATGCGCGCCCAGGCGCTCCAGCGGCAGTCCGGATGGGGGCAGTGGCCGGCGTGCTCCGCGGCCCTGGGCCTGTCCTGACCCACCCAGAACTTGGACGCTCGTCCTGGACGAGTGACCGAGACCACACTGTCAATCCACTCAGATATTTGGCCGAGCGATAACAAATCAGTTACGTTCGGTTGTCCTCGCTGGCGTGGGGGTGCGTCGTGGTGTAGCCCACGGCACCTCAGCGGTGGCAGGACGGCACTGGTCGCGGACCCCCTTCGCGGCGAGTGTGCGACCGCCGGATCGGCCGGTCGAGACCGCGACGGCTCGCGAGAGCCGCCCGGCCCCCAGGCCGGTTCGTGGTAGGGCTCCGCGCGTGCGGGCGCCCGTCTCGCCGCCCGTGCCCGGGACGTCCGACGACTGGACACGAGTGAACCCCCGTTTTGAGCAGCAGAGTTCTGGCTCCATCCCCAGCACCAACTCAGAGTCCGAGGCCGTAGCACCCCAGGCCACTACCGCCAAGCGTCGCCGTCGCTGGCCCCTCGTGGCCGGTCTCGCAGCCGTCGCGGTCGCCGCCTCCGGATCCGTCGCCTTCGCAGAGGCGCGCAAGACCGTCACGCTGGACGTCGACGGCACCACCAAGACCATCACCACCTACTCCGGCTCCGTCCAGGGCATGCTCGACTCACAGGGCATCCGCCTGGGTGAGCGCGACGTCGTGGCCCCGGGCACCGGCGCCGAGCTGTCCGACGGCGACCAGATCGTGGTCCGCTACGCCCGCCAGGTCACCATGACCGACGGCAAGGACCAGCGCGACGTCTGGGTCACCGTGACCGACGCGGGCGAGGCCCTGACCACCCTGGCCGAGCGTGGCGGCGACGTCGCGCTCGTGGCGTCCCGTTCGGGCGACCGTGCCTCGCTCCCGCTCCGCCTGAACGACGACGGTCCCGTCGCGGTCGTGGCGGACGGGCGGACCCAGGTGGTCGAGGACCACTCGCAGAGCGTCGACAGCGTGCTCGGTGGCCTCAAGATCGAGCTCGACAAGGACGACCTGGTGAACATCGCGCCGGTCGCCGCGCTCGAGAAGGACAAGTCGATCGACGCCAAGGCGGCACGGTCCGCCGGCGAGGCCGGCGCCGACGTCGCCATCCAGGTGCAGCGTGTCGAGACCAAGCGGGTCACCCAGAAGTTCGACCTCGACTTCGACACGAAGACCGTCCAGGACGGCGACCGCTACGAGGACCTGGACGACGTGGTGCGGACGGCGGGCGAGAAGGGTGTGCGCACCCGGGTCGTCCAGCTCCGCACCGTCGACGGCGAGGTGGTCCAGCGCAAGGAGATCTCCGACGAGGTGACCCGGAAGCCGGTCGACCGGGTCGTCGTCGAGGGCACCAAGGAGCGCCCCGTCGTCGTCGAGGAGGAGGCCGTCGAGCCGGCCACCACGAGCGCCACGACGGAGTCCAGCACGTCCAGCACCCCGGTGCCGGCGGGCTCGGTCAAGGAGATCGGTCAGCAGATGGCCGCCGCCCGCGGCTGGACCGGCTCGGAGTGGACCTGCCTCGACCTCCTCTGGGAGCGCGAGTCCGGCTGGAACTACCAGGCGGCCAACCCGTCCTCGGGCGCCTACGGCATCCCGCAGGCGCTGCCCGGCTCCAAGATGGGCACGGCGGGCTCCGACTGGGCCACCAACCCGGCCACGCAGATCGAGTGGGGCCTGGGCTACATCGCGGACCGCTACGGCACGCCGTGCGGTGCGTGGGGCCACTCGGAGTCGGTGGGCTGGTACTGATCCCCTTCGGTTAGGCTCCCCTGCATGAACGAAACCTCAGGCGCCCTGCTCGGTCCCGCGGAGATCCGCGACCTGGCAGGGCGCTTGGGCGTCCGGCCCACCAAGACCCTGGGCCAGAACTTCCTGCACGACGGCGGCACCGTCCGCAAGATCGTGCGCACTGCCGAGCTGCGGCCGGGCGAGCGCGTGGTGGAGGTGGGGCCGGGCCTGGGGTCGCTGACCCTCGGCCTGGTGGAGGCCGGAGCCTCCGTGGTGGCCGTCGAGATCGACCCGGTGCTCGCGGGTCAGATCGCCGCGACCGTCACGGCGCGGTTCCCGGACGCCGACTTCGAGGTGGTGCTCTCCGACGCGATGGACGTCACCACCCTGCCCGGAGCGCCGCCGACGGCGCTCGTGGCGAACCTCCCGTACAACGTGGCCGTTCCCGTGCTGCTGACCATGCTCCAGCGGTTCGGCTCGCTGGAGCGCGTGCTCGTGATGGTCCAGGCCGAGGTGGCCGACCGCATCGCCGCCGTGCCCGGCAGCAAGATCTACGGCGTGCCGTCCGTCAAGGCCGCCTGGTACGCGTCGGCCCGCCGCGCCGGGACGATCGGGCGCAGCGTCTTCTGGCCCGCGCCCAACGTCGACTCCGCCCTCGTCCGGCTGGAACGCCGGGAGCCGCCGTCGACCACCGCGTCGCGCGAGGAGGTCTTCGCCGTCGTCGACGCCGCGTTCGCGCAGCGCCGCAAGACGCTGCGCGCCGCGCTGTCCGGGCTGTTCGGCTCGGGCGCGGCGGCCGAGGCGGCGCTGCGCGCCGCGGGCGTGGACCCGGGGGCGCGCGGTGAGACCCTCACGGTCGAGCAGTTCGCCGGGGTCGCGGAGCACCTGCCCGAGGGGGCGGTGCTGCGGGCGCCCCGGACGTCCGGTGCCGACGACGTGGAGGAGGCCCGGTGAGCGCGCGGCTCAGCGCGGCCCCGCCGCCCTCGGTCCGCGTGCGCGCGCCCGGGAAGGTCAATCTCGCGCTGCGCGTGGGACCCGTCGGTGACGACGGCTACCACCCGCTGGCCACCGTCTTCCAGGCCGTGTCCCTGTACGAGGAGGTCACGGCCACCCAGGTCCCGCCCGGTGCGGGCATCTCGCTGACGGTCTCCGGCCCGCAGTCCGAGGCCGTCCCGACCGACGAGACCAACCTCGCCTGGCGTGCCGCCGCCCTGCTGGCCGACCGGACCGGCCTGGCGGCCGACGTCGCGCTGCACATCACCAAGGGCGTGCCCGTGGCGGGCGGCATGGCCGGCGGGTCCGCGGACGCCGCCGCGGCGCTCGTGGCCTGCGACGCGCTCTGGGACGCCGGCGTGCCGCGCACGGAGCTCGTCGAGATGGCCGCGGAGCTCGGGGCGGACGTGCCGTTCTCGCTGCTCGGGCACACCGCCGTCGGCACGGGGCGCGGAGACCTGCTGACCCCGGCGATGACGCGCGGCGAGTTCCACTGGTGCTTCGGCACGCAGCGGACGGGGCTGTCGACACCCAGCGTGTTCCGGCGGTTCGACGAGCTGGCCGGCCCGTCGACGGGCGTGGTCACACCCGAGGACGACACCGACATCATGCACGCGCTGCGCGCCGGCGACCCCGTGGCGCTGGGCAAGGCCCTGCACAACGACCTGGAGGCCCCGGCGCTCGACCTGCGCCCGGAGCTGGCCGAGGTGCTCGAGGTGGCCACCGAGGCCGGCGCACTGGGTGTGGTGGTGTCGGGGTCCGGCCCGACCGTGGCCGCACTCGGCCGGTCACGGCAGCACGCCCTCGCACTGGGCGCCGCGTGGACGGCGGCCGACGTCGTCGACTCGATCTGGTGCGCCACGGGGCCCGCCCCGGGCACGCAGGTCGTGACGTCGGTCGCGCGTCAGTAGGCGATCCCCGGCAGGCGACCGTCAGTAGGCGACCGTCAGTACGCGACCTGGGGCACGAAGACGTTCGTCAGGTCCGTGTGCGCCGTGATCCATCGGGCGCGGCGAGCCGGCACGTCCTCCTCCGTGGTCAGGACGCACTCGACCACGCGCTTGACGGTGCCCGTCATCGCGGCCAGCGCCAGCGCCGCGTTGAAGCCCCACTCCTCCAGCAGCACCTGGGCGCCGGCGCCCTGCGTGAGCTGCAGCGGCGTGCTGGCCCGGCGCGCGAAGGCGACCAGGGAGTCCTTGTGCGCCGCGGGGATGTCGCCCTCCACCAGGGCACAGGCGAGGTCCGGCAGGAGCCCGGCCGCCGCGACCGCCGCCGCGGCCACCGGCCCGGTACCGAGCACGGCCACCCGTGACGGGTCCACGCTGGTGACGGTCCGCAGCGCCTGGACGGCCCGGACCGCATCGGTGAACACGGCCCGGTTGTACGGGTCGTCGAGGTCGTCGCCCGGCAGCTCGACGACGAGGTGCACGAACCCGCCCGACGCCGGCCACTCGCCGTCCCGCCCCGCGCCCGACCCGGCCGGCCGCAGCTCCACGACACCCGGCCGCGGAGCCCCGGCGTCGGCCGGGGTGAGGAGCCGGCCCGCCACGGGGCGGCCCTCGAAGCCGGCGAAGGTCACCGACTCCGCCACGAGACCCCGGGACCGGGTGGACGCGGGCGCCAGCACCGGCGCGACCTCGATGTCGCGGTGCACGGCGAGCGTCCGGGACCAGAACAGGTCGAAGCCCTCGGGCTCGTCGGTGGCAGGCGGGGCTGCCGGCGCCACCGTGACGGGCGGCAGGTCGTACTCGGGCACGGGAACACCTCCGGGGACGGTCGTGCGCTGGGAGCCTACCGCCAGGGTGTGACAGCCAGGTCTCGGTTCCGCCCCGGTGCGCGTCAGACCCGCTTGCCCAGCCACTCCAGCTTGCGGGGGAACCGGTAGTCGCCGCCGCCCTCGTGGTCGTTGTAGGGGTAGACGTCGATCTCCCGGTCCACGTCCGCCTGCCGGGCACCCCAGCCGTTGAACGCCGCGTACACCGTCGACGGCGGGCACGTCGCGTCCATGAGGGCCACCGAGAACAGGCCGGCGGCGTGCGCGCGGCGGGCGAACGAGACGCCGTCCAGGTAGGAGAACGTGCGCCACACGCGCTCCTCCACCTCCGGGCCCCGGTGCACGGAGAGGTACTTGGTGATCTCGCCGTACGGGAAGTTGTCCGTGATCGACACCGCGTGGCGGTAGTGGCACAGGAACGGGACGTCCGGCATGGCCGCCACCAGGTCGGGTACCAGCCCCGCGACCGCGATCGTGATGCCGCCGCCCTGGCTCCCGCCGCTCACGGCCACCCGCTCGGGATCGATCCCCGCGATCGTGCGCACGGCGTCGACCGCACGCACGCCGTCCGTGAAGACGCGGCGGTAGTAGTGCTCGTGCGGGTCCAGGATGCCGCGCGTCATGAAGCCCGGCGACGCGGGGGCCGAGCCCACCGGGTCCGGCGTGTCACCGCCCCCGCCCCACCCCGAACCCTGTCCGCGCGTGTCCATCACGAGATGGGCGTAGCCCGCGGCGGCCCACTCCAGGCGCTCGTGCGGCAGCCCGCGCCCGCCGCCGTACCCCAGGTACTCCACCACCACCGGCAGGTCGCCCTCCGCGTGCGCCGGCCGGGTCAGCCACGCCTTGACGGGGTGTCCGCCGAACCCGGGGAACGTCACGTCGTCGACCAGCACCTGCGTCAGGCCCGCGTCGACCCGCTCCACCGCCGGTGCGCCGCCGAACGACCTGGCCTCCGCGAGGGTCTCCGACCAGAACTCGTCGAAGTCGCCCGGCTCGTCGAGCTCGGGGGCGTACCGCTCCAGGTCGGGCAGCGGCATGTCGAACTGGGCCACGTCTGTACTCCTCGGTGTCGTCGCGTCACGGGCCGCCGGGTCTCAGGTCACCGTCGACCGGGGCGAGCGTAGCGCGCGACTACCCTTGACTGGTGGCACATCTTCTCGGCGCAGACGGCATAGCGCTGACCATCGGCACCCGCACCCTCCTCCAGGGCGTCTCCCTCGGCCTCGACGACGGCGACCGCGTCGGCGTCGTCGGACCCAACGGGGCAGGCAAGTCGACCCTGCTCCGGATCCTCGCGGCCACGTCCCTGCCCGACGCCGGACGCGTCACCCGGGTGGGCGGCTCCACCCTGGGCATGCTCGACCAGCGCGACGACCTCGCCCCCGACGCGACGGTGCTCGACGTCGTGCACGGCGACGCGGCGACGCACGTGTGGGCCTCGGACGCGCGGGTGCGCGAGGTGCAGCAGGGCCTGCTCGCGGACCTCGCCTGGGAGGCCCCGGTCGCGAAGCTCTCGGGTGGGCAGCGCCGGCGGGTGGCGCTCGCGGCCCTGCTCGTGCAGGACCCGGACGTGCTCCTGCTCGACGAGCCCACCAACCACCTCGACGTGGAGGGTGTCGCCTGGCTGGCGGCCCACCTGCGCGAACGGTACGGGCGTCCGGGTGCGAACGGTGCGCTCGTGGTCGTGACGCACGACCGCTGGTTCCTCGACGAGGTCTGCTCCCGGATGTGGGAGGTGCGCGGTGACGGCACGGGCGAGGTGGACGGGTACGAGGGCGGCTACGCCGCGTACATCCTGGCGCGGGCCGAACGCGGCCGGCAGGCCGCCGCGGCCGCCGAGAAGCGCGACAACCTGCTGCGCAAGGAGCTCGCGTGGCTGCGCCGCGGGGCACCCGCCCGCACCTCCAAGCCGAAGTTCCGGCTCGACGCCGCCGCGGCGCTCATCGCCGACGAGCCGCCGCCGCGCGACTCGATGGAGCTGACCCGCATGGCGACGCGCCGCCTGGGCAAGGACGTGCTCGACCTGGAGTCGGTCAGCGTGCAGGTGCCCGGACCGGACGCCCCCGACGCCAAGGTGCTGTTCGACGACGTGACGTGGCGGCTCGGGCCCGGCGACCGCTACGGCGTCGTCGGCGTGAACGGTGCGGGCAAGACGACGCTGCTCGCGCTGCTGGCCGGGCGCCGCGAACCGGACTCCGGCCGCGTGAAGCGCGGCAAGACCATCCACGTGCGGGAGCTGTCGCAGGACGTCACCGAGCTGGACGAGGTGGGGCGGCTGACGGCCGTGGAGGTGATCGAGCAGGAGAAGGGCCGGGTCGTCGTGGACGGCAAGGAGCTCACCGCGGCGCAGCTCACGGAGCGGCTCGGGTTCACGCGCGAGCGCGCGTACACGCCCGTGCGGGACCTGTCCGGCGGCGAGCGGCGGCGGCTGCAGCTCCTGCGGCTGCTCGTCTCCGAGCCCAACGTGCTGCTGCTGGACGAGCCCACCAACGACCTCGACACCGACACCCTGGCCGCCGTCGAGGACCTGCTGGACGGCTGGCCGGGCACGCTGATCGTGGTGTCGCACGACCGGTACCTGCTGGAGCGGGTCGCCGACCGGCAGGTCGCGCTGCTCGGTGACGGGACGATCCGTGACCTGCCCGGGGGCGTCGAGGAGTACCTGCGGCTGCGGGCCGCGGCGCGGGCCGGGGGCACCGCCCCGTCCGCGACCGGCTCCGGTGCGGCGGCCCCGGGCGGCACGGCTCCGGGCGGCGGCACGACGTCGGGCGCCCTCGCGGGCGGGGAGGTCTCGCAGCGCGACATCCGCGCCGCCAAGAAGGAGGTCTCCCGCATCGAGCGGCGGCTTGCGAAGATTGCGGAGAAGGAGGCCGAGCTGCACGAGACGATCGCGCAGCAGGCCACGGACTACCAAGCCGTCGCCCGGCTCGACGCGGAGCTCCGCGACCTCGCGGACGAGCGCGACGAGCTCGAGTCGGCCTGGCTCGAAGCGGCGGAGGTGGCGGGATGACGGACAACGATCTGACACCGCTCGACGGGATCGACCGAGCACTCGTCGACGCACTGCGCAACGACGGCCGGACGACGCTCGCGGTGCTGTCCGAGATCTCGGGCCTGTCCCTGTCGGCGGTGCAGGTGCGGGTCCGCAAGCTGGAGGCGCGCGGCGTCATCACGGGCTACCGGGCGGTGGTGAACCCGGAGGCGGTCGGTCTGCCGCTGTCCGCGTTCGTGGAGATCACGCCCCTGGACCAGGCGCAGGAGGACGACGCGCCCGAGCGGCTGCGCGGCATGCCCGGGATCGAGTCCTGCTACTCCGTGGCCGGCAACGCGAACTACCTGCTCACGGTCCGGGTCGCCTCTCCCCGCGCGCTGGAGGAGCTGCTCGGGCGGATCCGCCGCACGGCCAAGGTCTCCACCCGCACCACCGTGGTGCTCCAGACGTACTTCGAGGGGCAGACGACGGAGCCCGGCGCCACGCGGTAGCCCTCAGCGCGGGCCGAGCGCCGGCTGGTCGAGGGTCAGGGTCCCGGCGTCGGCGTCCAGCTCGGCCACGACGCCGAGCGGCACGGTGACCGGGTCCGGTCCGTGGCCGAACCCGAGCTCGCCGAGGACCGGGATACCGAGGGGGCCGAGCAGGTCCAGGATCACCGGCTCCACCGGCTCGCAGTCCTGCCACGAGCCCAGCACGACGCCCAGCGCACCGTCGAACCAGCCCGCGCGCAGCAGGTGCGTGAGGAACGAGTCGATGCGGTAGGCCCGCTCGTCGACGTCCTCCAGCAGCACGATGCCGCCCGCCGCGGACGGCGGCGTGGTGCCGACCCCCACCGACGTGGTCAGCAGCGAGACGCAGCCGCCGGTCGTGACGCCGCGCGCCGTGCCGCCCACGAGGGTGCGGGCGCGGGGGCCGGTCAGCTTCTGGGCGCCGTCGGGCTCGAACAGCGTCTGCCGCAGGTGCTCGCGGGCGGACTCCGACGCGAGGAACGACGCGGTGCCCGGCATCGGGCCGTGCAACGACACCACGCCCAGGTGCAGCGCCACGGCCTGGTGCAGCACCGTGCAGTCGCTGTACCCGACGAGCACCTTGGGGTCGGTGGCGGCCAGGGCGTCCCAGTCCACCAGGTCGACCATCCGGGTCGCGCCGTAGCCGCCGCGCAGGGCGAGGACGGCGCGGACGTCGGGGTCGAGCCAGGCCTCCTGGAAGTCCGCGGCGCGTGCGGCGTCGTCCCCGGCCAGGTACCCGTGGACCGGGTGCGTGTCCCGGACGTGCGGCATCACCTGCACGTCCAGGCCCCAGGCCCGCAGGTGGCCGACGCCGGCACCGAGCCGGTCGGCCGGTACCGGACCCGACGGGGCGACCACGGCGACGGTGTCGCCGGGCTGCAGTCGCGGCGGGCTCATCAGGGGCCGGAGCATGCGGCCGACACTACCTGCCTGCCTCGAGGGCGCTCGGAGGCGCCCCTGACTTTTCGCCCGCGACAGATTCGCCCCATGTGAAATCGACGCGCGCCACCGGGCCCGCGCATGCTCGGGACCATGTCCGGTGCGTCGCTTCCGTCTTTTAAGGGCGGATTGTTACGCTCGCGCTGGCCCGAACTCCGGGCGAGCGGACGAAGGAGCGCCGAGGACATGCCCAGCACCCGGACCTGGCTGCAGGCGGGCGGCGGCACCGTGGTCGCGGCCCTGCTGGTCGCCGCCGTGGTGCAGGCGATGCACTCGAGCGCGATGTGGGTGTCCAACGACCCGGTCGGCGAGTGCGGCGTGACCGAGGGCGGTGCGGTGGTCGCGGCCCAGAACGTGCTGTGGGCGGGCACCGGGCTCGAGCCCGTGGACGGGTCGTGGGACGCGGAGTCGGAGGTGGCGACCGAGGCGTTCCAGGCCTACAACGGCCTGCCGGTGACCGGCTGCGTCGACGAGAGCACCTGGGTCACCATGCGGGCGCTGCTGGTCTCCGTGTGCGACCCGGAGTTCGAGTGCCAGGGACCCGACCACCGTGTGCGCTACTGGGCGCCGGGCGGCGCCCGCGAGACCTACTTCGCGGAGAACGACTGCGACTGGGGCTCCTGGGTGCCGCAGGGCGTGGCCCTGAGCCCCGTCTCCTCGAAGACGGTGATCGCCCTCTCGCGCGACGCCGTGACCGAGATCGAGTGCGGGGGCTGACGTGGTCACCACGATCGAGGAGCCCAGGATCCGCCCGGAGTGGCTGCTCGGCGGGGCGGTGACGCTGCTCGGCGCGATCATCATCGTGGTGGTCACGCTCGTGCTGGGCGCGGGGGAGGAGGAGCCGGTCGTCGAGCCCGTCGACGCGACCGAGCTCACCGCCGGCACCTGCGCCGAGGACCTGCGCCAGCCGCACTGGGTGCCCGAGGACGTCCGGCGCGCCGTGGCCGAGTGCCCCGCCGACATCTCGGCGCGGATCGGCCGGACGACGGCGGAGGACCACCTCGGTACCTGGATCACGTACCTGCTGGACGGCGACGAGAACGCGGAGACGCTGGACGGCGGGCCTGGTCCGGCCTGGCCCGAGGACGACGTCCGCGCCGGGGCCTACCACCCGGCGTCGGCCATCGTGTACGTGGCCTACCCGGGCTCCACCGAGCTCGCGGACGAGCTGTCCGGCGACACGGTGACGGTGGAGTGGGCGGAGCTGGCGGAGTCGGGCCGGGACGCCCGGGTCACCCGCGTGGACAACAACGGCTTCGGCCCGGTGCGCGTGGAGTGGACCGACGACGCCGGTTCGTACCTGCTGCTCGCCACCCTCGGGCGGACTCCCGAGGGGAGCTCGGGACCGACGGTGGCGGAGCTGGTCCGCATCGCCGACAGCGTGGCCGCCGACGACGAGTGACGCGGTCGGACGCCCAGGCCACCGGGGTGACCTGAGCGTCCGACACGTGCGGCGCCGGCCGGCGCGGGGAGTCTCAGAGGGTGGCCGCGAGGGCCTCGTCCAGGGCGCGGACGCCCGCCTCCAGGGCCTCCGCCGTGACCGTCAGGGCGGGGCGGAAGCGGACCGACCGCTCGCCGCAGCCCAGCAGCAGCACGTTCCGCTCGGTGACCGCGGCCAGCACCGCGTCACGGACCTCGCGGGACGGGAGCGTCAGCGCGCACATCAGGCCACGGCCGCGGACGTCGGTCACGCCGTCGTGCCGCGCGGCCAGCTCCGTGAGCGCGTCCTGGAGCTGCTTGCCCATGGTGCGGGCCCGGTCGACCAGGCCCTCGGCCTCGTAGGTCTCCAGGATGCGGCGGGAGCGCACCATGTCGGTCAGGTTGCCGCCCCAGGTGGAGTTGATGCGGGAGGAGACGGCGAACACGTTGTCCGGCACCTCGTCCACCCGGCCGCCGGCCATGACGCCGCAGACCTGCGTCTTCTTGCCGAACGCGACGACGTCGGGCGTGACGCCGAGCTGCTGGTACGCCCAGGGCGTGCCGGTGATCCCGGCGCCCGTCTGCACCTCGTCCAGGATGAACAGGGCGTCGAACTCCCGGCAGAGCGCCTGCATCCCCTGGAGGAACGAGGGGCGGAAGTGGTTGTCGCCGCCCTCGCCCTGGACGGGCTCCATGATGAAGGCCGCGATGTCGTGCGGGTTCGCCTCGAACGCCGCGCGGGCGGCGCCGAGCGCCTCCGCCTCCGCCGCGTCCATGTCCCGGCCCTCGGCGATGTACGGGGAGGGGATGCGCGGCCAGCCGAACTTGGGGAACCGGGCGACCTTGCCCGGTTCCGTGTTGGTGAGCGACATCGTGTACCCGGACCGGCCGTGGAACGCGTGCTCCAGGTGCATCACCTGGGTGCCCAGCTCGGGGGAGCGGCCGTTCGCCTCGTTGTGACGGGACTTCCAGTCGAACGCGACCTTGAGCGCGTTCTCGACCGCCAGGGCGCCGCCGTCGATGAAGAACAGGTGCGGCAGCGCGGGGTCGCCGAGCACGCGCGCGAAGGTGTCGGCGAACCGGGCCATCTCGACGGTGTAGATGTCGGAGTTGGACGGCTTGTTGATCGCGGCGGTGGCGAGCTCCTCGCGGAACGCCGCGTCGTCGGCCAGGGCCGGGTGGTTCATGCCGAGCGGCGAGGAGGCGAAGAAGGTGAACAGGTCGAGCCACTCGCGACCGTCCCGCGCGTCGACGAGCGTGGAGCCGTGCGACCGGGTGAGGTCGAGGACGAGGTCGAAGCCGTCGACCAGGAGGTGCTCGCGGAGGGTGGGGAGCACTGCGGTGGGCTCAAGAGATGTCGTCATAGCGGCAAGGTAGGCAATGATCCTGCCAAGATTCAACGACTATGGAAAAGTTCCTGTTACGGTCGCGGGTGCCTCGGCCGCCTCGTGGCGACGAGCTCCGCCGTCGCCAGGGTCAGCGTCGAACCGAGCATGACCAGGAGCGCCGCCGTCCAGCCGCCCGACGCCGCGTGCACCGCGCCGATCACCGCGGGTGCCGTGGCGGCGACGGCGTAGCCGAACGCCTGGACGGCCGCCACCGTCCGGCGCGTCTGGGCCACCGTGCGGCACCGCTGCGCCACGAGCGTGAAGATCACCACGAAGTTCCCGCCCTGGGCGGCCCCCGCGAGGCTCACCCACACCAGCCACCACTCGGGCGCCAGCAGCAGGCCCACCGGGAGCGCGACCCACAGGAGGCCCATCGCGACCGCGGCCCACCGCATCGGGACGCGGGCGGCGAGCGCCAGCGGTACGAGCACGCTGCCCGCGATCGCGAGCCCCTGGAACGGCGCCGCGGCGTTGCCCGCCGTCGTCACCGAGAGGTCCAGCAGGTCGCCGAGCAGCTCGGGCAGCCAGCCCGTGACCGCGAAGTACGAGAACGACTGGCCGGCGAACGCCAGGGACAGCACCCAGGTGATCGGGCGCCGCAGCACACCCGCCCACGTCTCGTCCGGCCGCTCCGGGACCGGGCCCGGGCCCGCCGCGCCCCGCGCAGGCGCGCGGCCCGTCGCCCCGCGGGTCGTGACCAGCCAGACCACGAGCGCCACCACCGCGACCGCCGTCCACGAGGCGACGGCGCCCTGCCAGCCCAGCAGGGCGGCGAACGGCGCGGTCAGCGACGTCGCGAAGACCGACCCGAGGTTCATCACCGACGAGTACAGGCCGGTCGCCAGCGCCGTCCTGGCCGGGAAGTCGCGCGCGATGATGACCGGCACCACCACGTTGCCCACCGTGATCGCGGCACCCAGCAGGACCGTCCCGGCGAACGCCGCCACCACGCCGGCGGTGCCGGACCCCGCCGAGCGCACCAGGGTCCCCGCGATCACGCCCAGGAGCGCCACGGTCACCGCCGCATACGGCCCCACGCGGGCGATCAGGGCCGACGCCGCGGGCGCCACCACGCTGAAGCAGAGCGCCGGGATGCCGACGAGCAGGCCGGTCAGGGTCTGGTCCAGGCCGAGCCCGGTCGCGACGTCGGCCAGGACCGGCGGCAGGGACGTGATGGGAGTGCGCAGGTTCACGGCGAAGACGAGGACCGCGACGAGCAGCGCGGAGCCGCCGGCCGCAGCGCGGTTGGTGCTCATGATGCTGTCATTGTGCGGGACGGGGGTGGTTCGTCGCCTCGGGCGTCCATCTTCTCCGCACGCGGTGTGGCGTTCGTCATCGCCTCCTCCCCAGGAGCGCCGGCGGCTTTGCCGCTAGATTGGGCGACCGGTCACCAGGTTCGGAACAACTGAGGTATCGAATGAACCAGCGACAGGTCCTCCGGGGCGGGGGAGCACTTGTCGGAGCGCTCGTGCTCCCGGGGCTGCTCTCCGGGTGCGGTCTCGACATCGGCAAGTTCGACTACACGGAGCCGCAGTTCGTCGGCTCCTACGCGGCGGCCGGGTCCACGACGGTCGTCGCGCTCGGCGAGGACCGCACGTTCACGGCGACCGGCGTGCCGGACGCCGTGCTGGACAAGGCCGTGCGCGACGACACCCGCAGCCTGCCCTCCGAGATCGAGGGCACGTGGAAGTACGTCGCCAAGAACGCCGCCGACCACGTCGAGCTCACGGTCACCGACGCCGACGGCCTGCCGGTCAGGATGCGCGACCTGCCGCTGTACGTCGCGGACGCCGACGACCTCTTCTTCCTGCCCGACCAGCTCGGGCGCGAGAAGGTGGTCGTGAGCCGGCGCCGGTGAGGCGGCGGCTCAGTCGTCGAACTGTGCGGTCACGGTGCGCAGCAGGGCCGCGAGCTGCGGGCGCTCCGCCGGGTTCAGCGCGGTGAGCACCGTGGCCTCGATGTCGAGCAGGTCGCTCATGGCGGCGTCGACCCGGGCCAGCCCCTCGTCGGTGAGCTCGACCAGCACGCCGCGCCGGTCGTCGGGGGAGCGGTGCCGCTGCACGAACCCCCGCGACTCCAGCCGGTCGATCCGGTTGGTCATGGTGCCGCTGGTGACCAGCGTCTGCGTGACGAGGGTGCCCGGCGACAGGCGGTAGGGCTCGCCGGCGCGGCGCAGCGCCGAGAGCACGTCGAACTCCCACGTCTCCAGGCTGTGCCGGGCGAACGCCGTCCGACGCGCGAGGTCGAGGTGCCGGGCCAGCCGCGAGACCCGGCTGAACACCGTGAGCGGCTCGAGGTCGAGGTCAGGGCGCACGTGGCGCCACGCGGCGACGATGCGGTCGACCTCGTCGGCGGGACCGGTGTGCTCCATGGCGAGAGGCTACCGGATGTCTCGATATCAAGAATCTCGACAGGCGCGTCCGTGCCCGCGGTCCGTGATCGACCGTAGGCTCGGGCACCGTGGGAACAGACATCAGGGTGCACGAGGTGTACGCCGGCCGGGTGCTGCAGGGCGCGGGGGCGCGGGGGCTCGTTCCGGACGAGGTCGACCGGCTCGGCGCGCGGCGCGTGCTGGTGGTGGCGGCGCCGTCGTCGGCCGAGGTGGCGCAGGAGACGGCCGCGGCCCTGGGCGAGCGGTACGCCGCGACCTTCGGCCGCCCCGTCCAGCACACCCCGGTGGAGGTGACCGCCGCGGCGCTCGCCCTGGCCCGGGAGGTGCGCGCGGACGCGCTGGTCGCGATCGGCGGCGGGTCCGCCGTCGGGCTCTCGAAGGCGCTCGCGATCCGGACCGGCATGCCCCAGGTCGCCCTGCCCACCACGTACGCCGGGTCGGAGGCCACACCCGTGCTCGGGGAGACCGAGGACGGGGTCAAGACCACGCGCCGCGATCCCGCCCTCGCGCCCGGCACCGTCGTCTACGACCCGGAGCTCACGCTGTCGATGCCGCACGGGCTCACGCTGACCTCCGCCCTGAACGCGCTCGCGCACGCCGTCGAGGCGCTGTGGGACACCTGGGCGAGCGCGGCGACCCGCGCGTACGGGGTCGAGGCCGCGGACGGCATCCTGACCGCCCTGCCCGTGGTGCTCGACCACCCGTCCGACGTCGACGCGCGGGCCCGCCTCCAGGAGGCGGCCTGGCTCGCCGGCGCCTGCCTGGCGCAGGCGCGGATGGGGCTGCACCACCAGCTCGCGCACGTGCTCGGCGGCACCTACGGGCTGCCGCACGCGGAGCTGCACGCGCTGCTGCTGGCGCACGTCATGCGGTTCGATCTGGCGGCGGCGCCCGACGCGACGGCACGGCTCACGCGCGTCGCCGGCGGCGACCCGGTCCGCGCGGTGGCGGCGCTCGCGGCACGCCACGACGGCCCGACGACGCTCGGCGCGCTCGGCCTGCCCCGCACGGTCCTGCGCGAGGTGGCCGAGCGGGTGGCGGCCGCCCCGTACCCGAACCCCCGGCCGGTGACGGCGGACGCCGTGGAGGAGCTGCTGATCGCGGCGTGGTGAGGGCGGCTGTGCTCGCGTGCGAGCCGGTCCGGCGCGGCTCGACCGGCGGACCAGGACGACGCGTCCGGATGCCCCTCGCGCAGTCGTGACACTCTCGGTAGACAACGTCTACTACCGGCAACACACCCTCGCGGGGGCACCTCACCCCGGAGCGGAGCCCGCCCGAGGCGCACGGCTCCTCGCTGAGCCGGCAGAAGAATGACCGGTTTGTGGCGCTGCGTGGCTCGATTCCGACCCCAATATCACAGGGTGAAACTTGGTGCGCATTAAAGGTGAATATCCAATTCCCGTTGCAGAGTCCGTCTCGCGTGCTTAGCGTATGGAACGCGAACACTGTTCCGCTCGCAGGTGATCATCCTGTGATTCCCGTTTTCTGGAAGGAATAGCACCATGACCGTCGTTGACATCATCGCGACCCTGCTCGACTCCCTCGGCATCACGGTGGCGCAGATCCGCGACCTGCTGGGCCTCTGAGCAGGTAGTATGCGGCTCGTCGCGCTCAGCGGCGGCGCAAGCACCATCCCCAGCTGAACGAACGCCTCCCACGCAATTCCGTGGGAGGCGTTCGTTCTATTGCGTGCACGCACACTTTGCTGCGTCGGCGCAAGAATGCGCGCACCGTTCGGCCGAACCGGTATCCTGCCGACATTTTGCCGCTTTTATTGACGCATCTTCAGTGCGGCACGCCAGGCACGGCCGGACAGCGCTTCATCGGGAAACGTGCCGTTCGAGGTGCCGGATCAGCGCGACAGCTTGGTCAGCGCCGGCTTCTTCTCCATGTTGTGCAGCCCGTTCCACGCCAGGTTCACCAGGTGGGCCGCCACCTCGGACTTCTTGGGGCTGCGTGCGTCGAGCCAGTACTGGCCCGTGAGCGCGATCATCCCCACCAGCATCTGCGCGTAGAGCGGCGCTGCCTTGGTCTCCAGACCGTTCGCGCGGAACTGGGGTTCGAGGATCGCCTCGACCTGCGTGGCGACGTCGCCGATCAGGCTGGAGAACGTGCCGGTCGCCTGCGCCACGGGGGAGTCGCGGACCAGGATGCGGAAGCCGTCCTCGGACGACTCGATGTAGTCCAGCAGGGCGAGCGCCGTGCGCTCCAGCAGCACCTTGGGGTGGCCGCCCGAGCCGAGGGCAACCGTCAGGGCCGTCGTGAGCGCCTGCACCTCGCGGTCGACCACCACGGCGTAGATGCCCTCCTTGCCGCCGAAGTGCTCGTACACGACCGGCTTGGACACCTCGGCGCGCACCGCGATCTCCTCCACGCTCGCGCCCTCGAAGCCCTTCTCGGCGAACAGCCCGCGACTGACGGCGAGGAGCTGCTCGCGGCGCTGACTGGCCGTCATGCGAGGTCGGTGGGTACGTCGGTTCTCGGCGGCCATGGGGTTCATTGTGCCTGACGGCACGTCGGCGGATCCGGTGGTGATCCGGTGGTACGGCATGGGGCACACCCGTGGACCTGGCAGACTGTTCACGGACGTGCGACGGTGGCACCCGCCCGCTTCGGGGCACGACGGAGCCTCGCGCGCGCCCGGTCCGCCTTGGTGTAATCGGCAGCACAGAGGTTTTTGGTGCCTTTAGTCCAGGTTCGAATCCTGGGGGCGGAGCCGTCCGGATCTGACGAACCCACCGATCGGAGCACCCGTGACCGAGACACCTCAGCCGGCAGCAGTGATCGTCCTCGCCGCCGGTCAGGGCACCCGCATGAAGTCCGCGTTGCCGAAGATCCTGCACCCCCTCGGCGGCAAGCCGATGGTGGGGCACGCTCTGGCCGCGGCTCGTGAGCTGGACCCGGGTCAGGTCGCCGTGGTGATCCGGCACGAGCGCGAGCTGGTCGCCGAGGCCGTGGGGCAGCTCGACCCCGCCGCGATCCTGGTGGACCAGGACGACGTGCCCGGTACGGGCCGCGCGGTGCAGTGCGCCCTGGCGGCACTCGACGCCAAGGCCCAGGCAGCGGCCGCGGCGGCGGGGCTCGCCGACGGCGAGGTCGTGGGCGACGGCGTCGACGGCTCCGTGGTGGTCGTCGCGGGCGACGTGCCGCTGCTCGACGGCGCCACGCTCGGCCAGCTCCTGGCCGCCCACCACGCCGACGGCAACGCCGTCACGATCCTCACCACCGAGGTCGACGACGCGACGGGCTACGGCCGGATCGTCCGCGAGAAGGACACCGGCGACGTGCTGGAGATCGTGGAGCACAAGGACGCCACGGCGGACCAGCTCGAGATCCGCGAGATCAACTCCTCGGTCTACGTGTTCGACGCCGCCACGCTGCGCCGCGGCCTCGGCGGGCTGGACAGCAAGAACGCGCAGGGCGAGGTCTACCTGACCGACGTCGTCGCGTTCGCCCGCGCCGAGGGCCTGCACGTGCGGGCGCTGCTCGCCGACGACCCGATGCTGGTCGAGGGTGTCAACGACCGCGTCGCCCTGTCGGTGCTGGCACGCGAGATGAACCGCCGCGTCGTCGAGGAGTGGCAGCGCGCGGGCGTCACGGTCCAGGACCCGGCCACCACGTGGATCGACGTCGACGTCGAGCTCGCCCCCGACGTCACGCTCCTGCCGAACACGCAGCTCAAGGGCGCCACCGTGGTGGCGACCGGTGCCACGATCGGTCCGGACACCACGCTGACCGACGTCGAGGTCGGGGTCGGCGCGACGGTGGTCCGCACGCACGGCTCGCTCGCCGTGATCGGTGAGGGCGCGTCCGTCGGGCCCTTCGCCTACCTGCGGCCGGGCACGACCCTGGGTCGCAAGGGCAAGATCGGCACGTTCGTCGAGACCAAGAACGCCGAGATCGGTGAGGGCAGCAAGGTGCCGCACCTCTCCTACGTGGGCGACGCGACGATCGGCGAGCACAGCAACATCGGTGCCGCGTCCGTGACGGTCAACTACGACGGCGTCCACAAGCACCGCACGGTGATCGGCTCGCACGCCCGCACGGGCGCGGACAACATGTTCGTCGCGCCGGTGTCCGTGGGCGACGGCGCGTACACCGCCGCCGGGTCCGTGATCCGTCGCGACGTGCCCGCGGGTGCCCTCGGCGTCACCGCCGGGCAGCAGCGGAACATCGAGGGCTGGGTGGCTCGCCGCCGGCCCGGGACCCCCGCGGCGGACGCCGCCGCGGCGGCGTCCGGGACCACGTCCGGCCTCGGTGACCAGGCGCAGCGTCAGCTCGCCGAGCACAATGCAGCCGGGGCTCCCGTGGCCCCGCAGGCAGCGGCCGTTCAGGCCGAGGCCGACCAGGTCCCTGCAGGAGGGGCCGACAAGGAAGGAAAGACCCACTGATGTCCAGCACTGCCGCACCCGGCCCGAACCGTCACCCGCTCGTCCTCGCCGCCGGGCGGGCACACCCCGAGCTGGCCAAGAACGTCGCGAAGGAGCTGGGCATCGACCTGCTCGGCGTGTCGGCGTACGACTTCGCCAACAGCGAGACCTACGTGCGGTTCAGCGAGTCCGTGCGCGGTATGGACCTGTTCCTGCTGCAGTCGCACACGATGCCCGTCAACCAGTGGATCATGGAGCAGCTGCTCATGGTCGACGCCGCCAAGCGGGCCTCGGCGCACTCCGTGACCGTCGTGGCGCCGTTCTTCGGGTACGCGCGCCAGGACAAGAAGAGCCGCGGCCGCGAGCCGATCTCGGCGCGCCTCGTCGCCGACCTGTTCAAGACCGCGGGCGCCGACCGGCTCATGAGCGTCGACCTGCACACCGCGCAGATCCAGGGCTTCTTCGACGGCCCCGTGGACCACCTGTGGGCCATGCCGATCCTCGTCGACTACGTCCGCACGCGCGTCGACGTCGACAACGTCACCGTGGTCTCGCCGGACGCCGGCCGCATCCGCGTCGCCGAGATCTGGGCGTCCAAGCTGGGCGGCGGCCCGCTGGCCTTCGTGCACAAGACCCGCGACGTCACGCGCCCCAACCAGTCCGTGGCCAACCGCGTCGTCGGTGACGTCCAGGGCAAGGACTGCGTGCTCGTGGACGACCTCATCGACACCGGCGGCACCATCGCCGAGGCCGTCAAGGTGATCATGGCCGCGGGCGCCAAGTCCGTGACGGTCGCGGCCACGCACGGCGTGCTGTCCGGTCCCGCCGCCCAGCGGCTGACCGAGTGCGGGGCCCGCGAGGTCGTCGTCACCGACACCCTGCCGATCGAGGACGACCGCCGGTTCGAGACGCTCAAGGTGCTCTCCATCGCGCCGCTGCTGGCGTCCGCGATCAACGAGGTGCACTCCGACGGGTCCGTGACCTCGCTGTTCGACGGCAACTCCTGACCTGCGACGCCGGACGGGCACTTGACTGAGACGCGGTCGATGCAGGACCGTGTCTTGACATCTATGGGGGAGGGTCAGTGACCGTCACCGTCGTGGTCCCGACGTTCAACGAGGGGCCCAACGTCCGCGCGCTCACCGAGCGGCTCTGCGCCGCGTTCGGCGTGCTGCCCGACGACGGCCGCGACCACGGCGGCGTGCACGGACCCGAGGGCGGCCCAGCTCCCGTGGGGGCTCCCGACCTGGCGGAGATCCTCTTCGTCGACGACTCCACGGACGACACCCCCGACCGGATCCGCGAGGTCGCCGCGACGGCGCCCGTCCCGGTGCGGCTGCTGCACCGGGAGGAGGCGCAGGGCGGGCTGAGCGGCGCCGTCGTGGCCGGCCTGCGCACCGTGACCACGGAGTGGGCCGTCGTGATGGACGGCGACCTGCAGCACCCGCCGGAGCTCGTGCCCGCGCTGGTCATGCGCGGGCAGGAGGCCGGCCTCGACATCGTCGTGGCCTCCCGCTACACCGGCGACGGCGACGCCGGTGGCCTGGACGGCTGGTGGCGGCACGGCGTCTCGATCGCCTCCGCCCTGCTGGCGCGGTCCATGTTCCCGACGCGGCTGCGCAACGTGACCGACCCCCTGACGGGGTTCTTCGCCGCCCGGGTGGACCGGCTGGACCTGGACGCGCTGCGCCCGCGCGGCTTCAAGATCCTGCTGGAGATCCTCGCCCGCAACCGGCTCGCCGTGGGCGAGGAGCCGTTCGTGTTCGGCGAGCGGTACGCCGGGCACTCCAAGGCCACGTTCAAGAACGGGCTGCGCTACCTGGAGCAGCTCGCGGCGCTGCGGTTCGGGCGGATGTCCCGGTTCGCCATCATCGGCGGCTTCGGCGCCGTGCTCAACGTGCTCATCCTGTGGGGCCTCACCGCCCTGGGCGCGCACTACGTGGAGGCGGCGGTCATCTCCGCGGTCGTCACCATCGTGACCAACTTCCTGCTGCAGGAGCGCTTCGTGTTCCGCGACCTGCGCAACGAGGGGCGCGGCGCCTGGTCGCGGTTCGCCCACTCGTTCGCGTTCAACGGCACGGAGGCGGCCGTCCGCCTGCCGGTGCTGTGGTGGCTCGTCGAGGTCACGGGCCTGTGGCCGGTGCTCGTCCAGGCCCTGACGATCGTGGTGGCGTTCCTGCTCCGGTTCGTGTTCCACGTCCAGGTGGTCTACAAGCCCCGCCGTACGCAGCCGACGATCGGCGTCACACCGCCCGTCGGTGCGGAGCGGGCCGACGAGCGGGTACAGTAGTCAGGTTGCCTCGGCGAGGGACGCCTGACGGCCGCGACGGGACCTGATCCCGCAAGCACTCGGCCGGCGTCCGTGATCGACTGGGCGGCCGTCGGCGGCCCGGGCGGAGTACCCCTCCAGTACCTCGCCCCGCGTGCCAGCTCCGCGCCCGTCACGTGTCCCGCGCCGACGCAGCCGCCATCTTCGAGTTGCACACCAGACCTTTCAGGAGTGAGTTCCCATGGCCGAGATCAAGCTCGCCGCCGAGGCCCGTACCGAGTTCGGCAAGGGTGCGGCCCGCCGCATCCGCCGCGACAACAAGATCCCCGCCGTCCTGTACGGGCACGGCACCGACCCCGTGCACGTGACGCTGCCCGGCCACGAGTCGATGCTCGCGCTGCGCCAGACCAACGTGCTGCTCTCCATCGAGCTCGACGGCGCCAAGGGCCAGCTGGCCGTCGCCAAGGACATCCAGCGCGACCCGGTCCGCAACGTCATCGAGCACATCGACCTCCAGGTCGTGCGCGCGGGCGAGAAGATCACCGTCGACGTGACCGTCAACATCGTGGGCGAGTCGGCCCCGGGCACCATCCACCTGGTCGAGGCGCAGACCCTGTCGGTCGAGGCCGAGGCCACGCACCTGCCGGAGTCCGTCGACGTCTCCATCGAGGGCCTCGAGGCCGGTGCCCAGGTGCACGCGGGCGAGGTCACGCTGCCGTCCGGCGTCACGCTGCTCACCGACCCGGAGCACGCCGTCGTGCTGATCACCGAGCCGCGCGGCGAGGCCAGCGCGGACGAGGAGGAGTCGGCCGACTCCGCCGAGTCCGCCGCCGAGGCGCCCGCCGAGGGCTGAGCCCCTCCCGCCAGGCAGCACCAGCCCCGGCCGCGTGCCGGGACGTACCGGGCCGAGGTAGAACCTCCGGGCCCGCGCGCGAGATGATCGTGCGCGGCGCGGGTTCTGCCTCGGCCCGGCTCGTTCCCGCCGCGGCGCGCGCGTCGCCGCCGGGATCCCCGGCTGCCGAGAACGTCCGTCGTCGTGAGAGGAAGATCCGCATGAGTGACCGGCCCTGGCTCGTCGTCGGCCTCGGGAACCCCGGACCGAAGTACGCCGGCAACCGGCACAACGTGGGCCAGATGGTGCTGGACCTGCTCGCCGAGCGCACCGGCGCCCGGTTCTCGAAGCACCCGCGGGCCCAGGCGGTCGTCGCCGAGGCGCGCCTCGGTGTGCTGCCGGGCGGTGCACCGGGACCGCGCGTGGTCCTCGCCAAGCCGACCACCTACATGAACACCTCGGGTGGCCCGGTCAGCGCGCTGGCCAAGTACTACGACGTGCCCGCCGAGCAGGTGGTGATGGTGCACGACGAGGTGGACATCCCGTTCGACACGATCAAGCTGAAGATCGGTGGCGGCGAGGGCGGGCACAACGGGTTGCGTGACACCACCAAGGCGCTCGGCACCAAGGACTACCACCGGGTGCGGGTCGGCGTCGGGCGCCCGCCGGGCCGCATGGACACGGCTGACTACGTGCTGCGCGACTTCTCCGGCACCGAGCGCAAGGACCTGCCGATCCTGGTCGACGACGCCGCCGACGCCGTCGAGCTGCTGGTCACCGAGGGCCTGCTGACCGCCCAGGGCAAGTACCACACCGCCCGGGCCTGACCGGCCGGCGCAGGTCGGCAGCTTGCCGCGAGGTCGGCAGCTTTGCCCGCGAGGTCGGCAGTTTCCATCGAGATCGGCACAGGCCTGTGCCGATCTCGATGGAAACTGCCGACCTCGCGGGCACGTGCCTCCGTGTTGAACCCGTCTCGCCACGGTCAGATCCGACCGAGAGCGCCCCGGTCGAGACACCGGCCGGGCACGAGGCGCGGTGATCCCTCAGCGACCGGAGCCCGACAACCACCGCGGCGGCGCGAACAGCCACCGCGCACCGATCCGCGGCGCGAGCTCGCCCAGGGCCAGGCCGACGGCGATCGCCGCGGCCCACAGGGCGACCGGCAGCCACTGCGACGGGGGCGCCGGGATCCAGATCCCGTTGCGCCACAGCACCGACAGCAGAGCGAGCACCACGGACGTGTGCGTGACGAAGACCGGCAACGTGCGTGCGCCGAGCCACCGCAGCCCGAGTGCGCCCGGCACCCGCGAGAGCAGCACGCTCACGGTGACGCCGGCCGGTACACCCGCGATGTTGGCCAGCAGGTAGCACCCCGGCACGTCGGCGAGGCCCAGCTCGCGCACCGCGACCTGGACCCCGAGCCAGACGGCGACCGCGCCGACGGCCCACAGCCAGGTGACCCGCTCCGCGAAGCGTTCGAGCAGCGGGCGCAGGTGCAGCCCGGCCAGGAAGAACAGCGCGAACTGCGCGGTACCCCGCCAGGCGAGGCTCGCCGGCTCCCAGCCGGCCAGGGCCCAGGCGCCGACGGCTGCCGCGAGCACGAGCTGCACGGGCGCGGGGACGCGGCGCAGCGCGCGGGCGATCACGAAGAAGACCGCGAGCGTCCAGATGAACCAGAGCTCGGAGCGCGGCACCAGGAGCGACCAGGCGAGGTCGTGGCCGAGGGTGCCCCAGTCGGCGTCGGCCACCTGGTAGTAGCCGGTGAGCAGGCGCACCAGCAGGGAGACCGGCTCCCACAGCACGAACACCCAGGCGAAGAAGAGCAGCTTGCCGCGGGCCAGGCGGGACCACGGCACGGTGGTCCACTTGGCGGCGAACATACCGGCCACCGTGAAGAACAGGGGCATGCGCAGGCTGCGGAGCGTCTCGTTGACCTCGCGGAGCACGCCTACCTCGTACCCCGTCTGCCACGTCCAGTTCGTGGCGTGGTAGAGCACGACGAGGCCGATGGCGAGGCCGCGCGCGACGTCGGGCCAGGCGAGGCGGGCAGGGGCACGCCGCTCGACGGCGGCGTCGCGCCCCGGGCCCGGCGCGCCGGCGTGCCGCGGGGATCCGGAGGGGGTCAACATCGCCGGTCATCGTACGTGCCGGGTACGACATCCGGGAGACGTCACGGTGACGATCCGGCAGTGTCGGTGGCCCGGAGTAGCCTGGTACGAGCCCCTCACACGTGACCCGTACCCGGGTCGTGCCCGTGGTGGGCCCGTCGTCGTGCGCCATCGAAGGACAGATCCCATGAACCTCACCGGCCTGCTGCCCACCCTCCTGCGTGATCCCGGGGCTTTCGCCGCGGTCGAGCGCGTGCGCGCGCGTGGCTTCGTGGACGTCGTGGGACCGGTGGGTGCCCGCCCGCCGCTGCTGGTGGCCGCGGCCGAGAAGCGGCCGCTCGTGGTGGTCACGGCCACGGGGCGCGAGGCGGACGACCTGGCGGCGAGCCTCCGCGGCTACCTCCCGGAGGAGCACGCCGACGACGTCGCGGTCCTGCCCGCCTGGGAGACCCTGCCGCACGAGCGGCTCAGCCCGCGCGCGGACACGGTCGCCAAGCGGCTGGCCGTGTTCCGCCGCCTGGCCCATCCCGCGCCGGGCCACGGGCAGGACGGCGCCGTCCGGATCCTGGTGATGCCGGTCCGTGCCCTGCTGCAGCCCGTGGTCGACGGCCTGGGCGAGCTGGAGCCGGTCCAGCTCGCCACGGGCACCACCGCGGACCTGACCGACGTGGCCGAGCGGCTCACGGCCGCCGCCTACACGCGCGTGGACATGGTGGAGCGGCGCGGGGAGTTCGCGGTGCGCGGCGGCATCCTCGACGTCTTCCCGCCCACCGAGGACCACCCGCTGCGCTGCGAGTTCTGGGGCGACGAGGTCACGGAGATCCGCTGGTTCGCCGTGGCCGACCAGCGCAGCCTGGAGATCGCGGAGCACGGCGTCTGGGCGCCGCCGTGCCGGGAGATCCTGCTGGACGACGCCGTGCGGCGTCGGGCCGCCGATCTCGTCGAGACCCTGCCCGGCGCGGTCGAGATGCTCGACAAGCTCGCGGCGGGGGTCGCCGTCGAGGGCATGGAGTCGCTCGCCCCGGTGCTGGTGGACCGCATGGTCCCCGTGCTGGAGCTGGTGCCGGAGGACGCGCTGCTCGTGGTCGACGAGCCGGAGCGCGTGCGCCGCCGCGCGCACGACCTCGTGGCCACCACCGAGGAGTTCCTCGCCGCCGCCTGGACCGGCGCCGTCGCGGGCGGGGCCGCGCCCATCGACCTGTCCGCGGCGTCCTTCGCGACGTTCGCCGAGGTGCGCGAGATCGCGGCCCGGCGCGCCCTCGGCTGGTGGACCCTGTCCGCGTTCACCCAGGACACCGAGCTCACCGAGGCCGACGCCGACGCGTCGGACACGGCGTCGGACACGTTCGTGGTCGGTGCACGGGACGTCGAGTCCTACCGCGGTGACCTCGCCCGTGCGCTGGACGACGTGCACGGGCTGCAGGTCGCGGGCTGGCGGCTCGTGCTGACCACGGAGGGGCACGGTCCGGCCAAGCGCATGACCGAGCAGCTCTCGGCCGCCGGTACCGCGGCACGGCTGACGGTGTCGCTGGAGGGCGAGCCGGAGCCCGGCGTCGTGCACGTGCTGGCCGGGGGCGTCGGCAAGGGGTTCGTGGCCCCCGAGCTGCAGCTCGCCGTGTTCTCCGAGCAGGACCTGACCGGGCGGGCCGGCGCGGGCACGCGCGACATGCGGCGCATGCCGAGCAGGCGGCGCAACGTGGTGGACCCGCTCCAGCTCAAGGCGGGTGACTTCGTGGTGCACGAGCAGCACGGCGTGGGCCGGTTCGTCGAGATGGCGCAGCGCACGATGGGCACCGGGGGCAACCGCGCCACGCGCGAGTACCTCGTGATCGAGTACGCGAGCAGCAAGCGCGGGCAGCCGGGCGACCGCCTGTTCGTGCCCACCGACCAGCTCGACCAGGTCACCAAGTACACGGGCGGTGAGTCGCCGTCGCTGTCCAAGATGGGCGGCGCCGACTGGAAGAACACGAAGGCCAAGGCGCGCAGGCACGTCAAGGAGATCGCGAGCGAGCTGATCCGGCTCTACAGCGCGCGCATGGCCACGCAGGGGCACGCCTACGGGCCCGACACCCCGTGGCAGCGGGAGCTGGAGGACGCGTTCGCGTACGTCGAGACGCCCGACCAGCTCGCCACGATCGACGAGGTCAAGGCCGACATGGAGAAGTCCGTGCCGATGGACCGCCTGGTGTGCGGCGACGTCGGCTACGGCAAGACGGAGATCGCCATCCGCGCCGCGTTCAAGGCGGTGCAGGACGGCAAGCAGGTCGCCGTCCTGGTGCCCACCACGCTCCTGGTGCAGCAGCACTACGAGACCTTCTCCGAGCGGTACACCGGGTTCCCGGTGACCGTGCGGGCGCTGAGCCGGTTCCAGACCGCCAAGGAGTCCGAGGAGACGCTCCAGGGTCTCAAGGACGGCAGCGTCGACATCGTCATCGGCACCCACCGCCTCATCACCGGGTCGGTCGCGTTCAAGGACCTGGGCCTCGTGGTGATCGACGAGGAGCAGCGCTTCGGCGTCGAGCACAAGGAGACGCTCAAGCAGCTCCGCACCAACGTGGACGTGCTGGCCATGTCCGCCACCCCGATCCCGCGCACGCTGGAGATGGCGGTCACGGGCATCCGCGAGATGTCCACACTGGCCACACCCCCGGAGGAGCGGCACCCGGTGCTCACCTACGTGGGCGCGTACGAGGAGAAGCAGATCGCCGCCGCCCTGCGCCGCGAGCTGCTGCGCGAGGGCCAGGTCTTCTACGTGCACAACAAGGTGGAGACCATCCAGCGCGCCGCGTCCCGGCTGAACGAGCTGGTGCCCGAGGCCCGCATCGGCGTGGCCCACGGCAAGATGAGCGAGCACCAGCTCGACCAGGTCATCCGCGCCTTCTGGGAGAAGGAGCTCGACGTGCTGGTCTGCACCACGATCATCGAGACCGGCCTGGACATCTCGAACGCCAACACCCTGATCCTGGAGCGGTCCGACATGCTGGGCCTGTCCCAGCTGCACCAGCTCCGCGGGCGTGTGGGCCGCGGTCGCGAGCGCGCCTACGCCTACTTCCTCTACCCGCCGGAGAAGCCGCTCACGGAGACGGCGCACGACCGGCTGGCGACCATGGCCGCCCACACCGACCTCGGCGCGGGCATGCAGATCGCCATGAAGGACCTCGAGATCCGTGGGGCGGGCAACCTGCTCGGCGGAGAGCAGTCCGGCCACATCGCCGGCGTCGGCTTCGACCTGTACGTGCGCATGGTGGGCGAGGCGGTGTCCGCGTTCCGCGGGGACGCCGAGGAGGAGGCCCCCGAGGTCACCATCGAGCTGCCCGTGGACGCCCACCTGCCCGAGTCCTACATCGCCACCGAGCGGCTGCGGCTGGAGGCCTACAAGAAGATCGCCGGGGCGCAGGACACCGCGGCGCTCGACGAGGTGCGTGCCGAGCTCACCGACCGGTACGGCGCCCTGCCCGAGGTGGCGGGTGCGCTGTTCGACGTCGCCGACTTCCGCAACCACGCCCGCAGGGCCGGGCTCACGGACGTCACGGCACAGGGCAAGTACGTCCGGTTCGCGCCGGTGAACCTGCCGGAGTCGGCGCAGCTGCGGCTCAAGCGGCTCTACCCGGGCACCATCCTCAAGCCGGCCATCCGCGCGTTCCTCGTGCCGTTCCCGACGACGGCGCGGATCGGCGGCCGGCCGCTGCGGGGCACCGAGGTGCTGCAGTGGGCGCGGGCCCTGATCGACGCGGTGATTCTGGCCGACGTGGGGGCTGCGGCTAAGGTCGGCACCAGCGCCTGACCAGGGCGTCCCGCTGGTGGGCATAGGTGAAACTCGGATTCACAGCAACCGGTCAGGACCGTATAGGCTCCACCCGCGTCACTCGCTCATCATGTCTTTTGTGGAGGATCCCGCATGGCACTCGGACATCGCACGCGTGCGATCGTCGGCTCCCTCGCAGCGGTCACCGCGCTCGGCGCCCTGCTGACCGGCTGCTCGACCGACTCGACGCAGGCGGCGGAGGACTCCGATCAGGCCGTGGAGGTGGACGAGAACCTGCGCGCGCTGCTCCCCGGTGAGCTGCGGGCGGAGTCCGCGCGGATCACGGTCGGCACGGAGTCCGGCTACCCGCCCTTCGAGTACACCAACGAGGCCGGCCGCATCGTCGGCTTCGAGATCGACCTGTTCGACGCGGCGTCGGACCGGCTGGGGCTGAAGTACACGTTCTACGACATGCCGTTCGAGTCGCTGCTCGACGAGCTGTACGCGAGCAACGTCGACGCCGTGGCCGCGGCGATGTCCGACACCGCCGAGCGTCGTGTCAACTCGGACTTCGTCGACTACTACAACGACAGCGACGCGATCATGGTCCCGGCGGGCAACCCCGCGGGCATCAAGACCCTGAAGGACCTCTGCGGCCGCACGGTGGCCGTGCTCACCGAGTCGACCCAGGACGAGGCGCTCGCGGCCCTGAACACCGGGGAGTGCAAGTCCAAGCCGGTCACGGTGACCCGGTTCGACACGGATGCCGACGCGCTCGCGCAGGTCCAGGCGGGCAAGGCGGACGCCGAGCTCACCCAGTGGTCCACCGGTGCCTACAACGCGAAGCAGGTCGGTTCGGGCGACATCTTCGAGGTGGCGAACACCGAGGTGATCAACCCGTCCCCGCTCGGCTGGGTGTTCCCGACGGGCGACGTCGAGATGGTGCGCGCCTACCAGGCCGCGCTCCAGAGCATCATCGACGACGGCACCTACGCCGAGATCCTGGAGAAGCACGACCTCTCGGTCGGTGCCCTGGAGAAGGCGACCGTCAACGGTCAGTGACCCGCAGCCGAGTCCAGGCCGAACGGGCCGTCCCACCGCACGGTGGGGCGGCCCGTTCGCCGTTCCGGCCTGGGGCGCGGTGCGCGCCGCCGCGCCGGACTGTGCCGAGTCGAGCCGGATCGATTCGATAACGGTCAGCACAGTGCCCATTACAGCCCTCGTCGGTTACCCTGATAACCGAAAGGAGCAGTCATGGCCAGAACATCCCTCCGGACCCAGCGCGACCTCACCTCGTTCGGTGACCACGTCCGCGCCTGGCGCAAGATCCACGGTCTCACCGCCCAGCTCGTCGCGGACCGCGCGGGCATCACGCGCACCACGCTGCGTGCCATCGAGACGGGCACCGGGACCGTGAGCCTCGAGAACACGCTCGCCGTGCTGCGGGTGCTCGGCGTGGCCGACGCCGTGGTCGGTGCGAGCGACCCGCTCACCACCGAGATGGGCAGGTTTCACGCGGAACGCGCTCTGCCGCAGCGGGTCCGCGTCACCAGGTGAACCAGATGAGGAAGTGAACGCCCTTGTCGATACATGTCGAGGTCGAGCTCCCCGGCGGGGGCCAGGTCCACGCCGGTGACCTCGACATGCATCTCAACCGGGGCGGGGCGCTGGTCGGCTGCACGTTCCGGTACGACCCCGCCTACCTGCGCCAGCCGCGTGCGTACGCGCTGTGCCCGGAGCTCCCGCTCACCCCAGGGAACATCCCGTCGGGCAGCGACCGGCCCCTGTTCGGTGTCATCGCGGACTGCCAGCCCGACCAGTGGGGCCGCACGCTGCTGTTCAACGCCGAGCGCCGTGCCGCACGGGCCGAGGGCCGGCGGTTCCTCACCCTCACCGAGCTGGACTTCCTGCTCGGCGTGCAGGACGAGACCCGGCTGGGCGCCCTGCGCTTCTCCCTCGACGGCGGCCGGACGTTCCTGGGCCCGCCGCGCGCGGAGATCCCCGACCTGGTGGACCTGCCGTCCCTGACCGAGGCCGCGGACGCCGTGGCGCAGCACCGGGAGACCGACCACGACGTGCGGCTGCTCGTCGCGGCAGGTACCTCCATGGGCGGCGCGCGGCCCAAGGCGACGGTGAAGGACGGCGCCGGCGACCTGTGGATGGCCAAGCTGCCCGAGACGGGCGACCGCTGGGACGTCCAGGCCTGGGAGTACCTGACGTTGCGGCTGGCGTCGGACGCCGGCATCGAGGTGCCGGTGGCGCGGCTGCACCGGATCGGTCCGGGCCGGTCCATCCTGCTGACCCGGCGGTTCGACCGGCGGGCGGTCTCGCGCGACCCCGGCGGGGGCGCGCAGGGCGGCGGGCGCATCGGCTTCCTGTCTGCGGACAGCCTCACGCAGAAGGCGTTCTTCGAGGTCATCGACTACCGGACGCTCGCCGAGACGCTGGCCGACCACTCCGGCCGGCCGGCTACCGACGGGCACGACCTGTTCCGCCGCGTCGCGTTCACGCTGCTCGTGCGGAACGTGGACGACCACATGAAGAACCACGGCTTCCTGCGCCGCCCGGACGGCTGGTCGCTGTCCCCGCTGTTCGACGTGAACCCCAACCCGTTCGCCGTCGCCGAGTCGACGCCGCTGGTGCCCGGCGGCAGCCGGATCGACCGGGACGTGCGGGAGCTCCTGGCCGGTGCGGACTCCTACGGGCTGCGTCAGGACGACGCCCGCCGGGTGCTCGCGGAGGTGGCGGAGGCGACGTCGGGCTGGACGCGCATCGCGCGGGACATGTCGCTGCCGCCCGAGGAGATCGCCTTGATGGCCGAGGCCTTCGAGAACCCGAACCGGGACGAGGCGGCGGCCTGAGCGGGGTTACGCTCGCGCCATGACTCGCACAACGAGCGGCAACACCCGGCCCATCGAGGCCACCATCCGCACGGACTTCCGTGACGAGATGGACTACGGCTCCTACCTGGGCCTGGACGAGCTCCTGTCGGCGCAGCACCCCGTGAGCGACCCGCCGCACCACGACGAGCTGCTGTTCATCATCCAGCACCAGACCACCGAGCTGTGGCTCAAGCTCGTGGTGCACGAGCTGCTCGCCGTGCGGCAGTTCCTCGACACCGACGACCTGTCCCGTGCGCTCAAGGGCCTGGCCCGGGTCAAGCACATCCAGCGCACCATCACGGAGCAGTGGTCGGTGCTGGCCACCCTGACCCCGAGCGAGTACGCCGAGTTCCGGGGCTCGCTGGGACAGTCCTCCGGGTTCCAGTCGCACCAGTACCGCGCGGTGGAGTTCCTGCTGGGCAACAAGAATGCCGGGATGCTCCAGGTCTTCCGGGCCAAGCCCGAGGTGCACGCCCAGCTCGCCCGGCTCCTGGCGGAGCCCACGGTGTACGACGCGTTCCTGCGGCTGCTGGCGCGGCGCGGGCACGCCGTCCCCGCCGAGATCCTGGACCGCGACGTCACGCAGGCCTGGACGGAGCACCCGGAGCTGACCGCCGTCTTCAAGACGATCTACGAGGACCCGCACGACCACTGGGAGCTGTACGAGGCCTGCGAGGACCTGGTCGACATCGAGGACGCCTTCCAGCTCTGGCGGTTCCGGCATCTGCGCACCGTGCAGCGCACCATCGGCTTCAAGACCGGCACCGGTGGCTCCAGCGGCGTCGGCTTCCTCAAGCGGGCCCTGGACCTGACGTTCTTCCCGGAGCTCATCTCGGTCCGTACCGAGATCGACGGCCCGCTCGGGGCGTGAGCGCGGTGCCGCAGGTGACGCTCCCCGGCGTCGTCGACCAGCACGTGCACCTGGGGCTGGTGGACCGGGGGCTCCTTGCGGGCAGCGCGGTCACCGAGGTGCACGACCTGGGCTGGGACCCCCGGGAGGTGCGCTCCTGGGCGGCCGAGCCGCCGCCAGGTGTGCGGGTGCGGTTCGCCGGGCCGTTCCACACGGCACCGGGCGGCTACCCGACCGGGCGCACCTGGGCGCCGGAGGCCGCCGTCCGGCACGTGGCCTCCGTCCCGGAGGCGGGCGAGGCCGTGGCCGACGTGGTCGCGGCGGGCGGCTTCGCGGTCAAGGTCGCCCTGCACGCGGGCATGGACCTGCTGCTCGACGACGTGCTCCGGGCGCTGGTCGGAGCGGCACACGCGGCGGGGCTGCCGGTGCTGGTGCATGCCGAGGGTGCCGGTCAGGCCGCCCGCGCGGTCGACGCGGGCGCGGACACCCTGGTGCACGTGCCCTGGACGGAGGCGTTGCCGGCGGCCGTGATCGCCCGCGCGACGCGGATGACATGGATCTCCACCCTGGCGATCCACGACGGGCCGGGCGGCGCCCTGGACCGGGCGCTGTCCAACGCACGGCGGTTCGTCGCGGCGGGCGGCCGCCTCGTGTACGGCACCGACATGGGCAACGGGCCGACGCCGGTCGGGGTCAACGAGCGCGAGATCGAGCTGCTCGGGTCGGTGCTCACGGGGGAGGCGCTGCGCCGGGCGGTGCTCGGCCCGCCGGAGGCCCCGGCGCTGACCGCCCCGCTGCCCCTGCCGGAGACGGCGTCCGAGCTGATCGCCTGGCTCCGTGC
The DNA here is from genome assembly GCF_049532985.1 of Promicromonospora sp. MS192. Classification (GTDB taxonomy): domain Bacteria; phylum Actinomycetota; class Actinomycetes; order Actinomycetales; family Cellulomonadaceae; genus Promicromonospora. The sequence goes on from NZ_CP186693.1 coordinate 5,603,700, forward strand.
GGCCACCCGTCTTCCCCTCCCGCCCTCCGAATCGGACCGAGGCGAGACTCCGCCGAGGTAGAACGGTGGCGAAGGAGGACGCCCGCCCGCGCCCTCCTTCGCCACCGTTCGGTCTCGCCCTGGTTCCCCTCGCCAGGGGTGGGTCAGTTGCGGGTGATCGTGAACGTCGTCGTGTCGTTCACGATGTCCCGGTAGTTGTTCGACAGGGTCAGCCCGTTGAACGTGGCCGACCCGACCGCCGGTCCCTGTCCCGCCTCGGGCATCGGGTTGGCCCAGATGCCGTACCCGGACCGCGCGTCGTACTCGTCACCGCTGCGCTGCGCGCCGGTGATCGAGACGTCGGTGAACACCGTGTCCCGGACCGGGTTCACCGGCTGCCCGCCGAGGTACTGGGTCTGGAACATGATTCCCGAGTACGTCGGGTCCACGATGTCGAGGTCGTTCACCCGGATGGCGGTGAACGTCTTGGACGCCGAGAACAACCAGACCGCGGGGAAGACCTGCGGGCCCCAGAAGTGCCCGCCGGAGCGCACCACGGAGATGCCCTCGAACCGGGTCGGCGCGGGACCGAACCCCTCCATCGGGTACCCGAAGTCGAGCGAGCTGATGGTCACGCCCGAGTACACGAGCGTGTCGGCGATGTAGATGTTGCGGAACGTGTTGTCCTGCCCGCCGTAGACGGCCAGGCCCGCGGCCCGCCAGGTGTTCGTGGAGGTCAGGTTCTCGAACACGTTGCCCCGCTGGCCGCTGCCCCCGGCGTCGGTCGCCGCGAACAGCGCGAACGAGTCGTCGCCCGTGCCGCGCGCCTGGTTGTTGTGCACGTGGTTGTTCGCGCTGCCGTTGGTCATGTTCAGCGCGTCGGCGAACGTGTTCCGGATCCGGGAGTCCTTGATCTCCGAGTCGTCCATGTTGGCCGCCCAGAACATGCAGATCATGTGCTCGACCCAGATGTCGTCGATGGTCATGTCGCGCACGTTCGCGAAGTCGAAGACCTTGCCCGGCCCGTCGATCCGCGAGGTGTAGTTGCCGAAGTAGGCGAAGTCGCGGAACGTCGAGCCGTTCGCGCTGCTCTCGGCGCGGAACCCGATGTCCGTGTTCTCCTGCCCGGCCGGCGCGTGGAACCGGGTGAACCACGGCCCGGCGCCGACGATGTCGACCGCCTTGCCGTACACCTGGAACTTGCTCGCCGTCTGGTAGTCGCCCGCCGGCAGGTAGACGCCGGCGAGGTTGCCGGTCGTGTCCATCCGGAACCGGTCGAGCGCGTTCTGCACGTCCTGGTGCGTGAAGCCCGCGGGCTGGATGTACCGCGCCGGGTCCGGGTTGGCCTGTGCCGTCGCCTGCTCCAGGTCCACGAAGTCGACCGTGTACGGCCCGGGGTTGCTCGCCGTCTTCTGCAGCCGGATGGTCGAGCCCGCCGGGACCGTCCGCCCGAGCAGGGTGTTGGCCTCGTCGTAGATGTGCCGCGGGGCGCCCTGGCCGGGCTGGTTGCCCGGGCTGGCCTCGTTGCCGTACAACCACGCGAAGCGCGAGGTCAGGTCGATGTTCTTGACGAACTGCCCGTCCACGTACACCCCGAGCGAGCCGTTCGTGCCGCCGCCGCCCGCGGCGTCCGGCATCGAGAAGCGCACGACCAGGGAGTTGGCGGGCGCCCGGGTGGTCCACTCGACGTAGGAGCCGGTCTGGCCGAGCGTGACGGCCTTGCGTCCGGACGCCTCGCCCGCCAGGTCACCGACCACGCGGTTCGGGCCGACGGCGGTCGCGCCGCCGCCCGCCGCGCCGTCCTCCGCCTCGTACGTGTCGAAGGGCATGCTCGCACCGCGGCCGATGAACAGGGTACGCGTCACCTCGTTGTTCGCGCGCTTGGCCGCTACCTCGGTCGGGTCGGGTGCCGCCGTGACCGTCACGTCGTACGAGCCGTCCGCCGCCGGCCAGGTACCCAGGTCCACGCTCTGGCTGGTGGCCCCGGGGGCGATGGCGCCGGAGACCGAGCCCGTCAGTGTCCGCACCACCGAACCGCCGTCGTCGCGCACCACGACCGTGAGCCCGTGCGCACCGGACGAGGCCGCGACCGAACCCCGGTTCGCGATCGTCGCGGAGAACGTCACGGTCTCGCCCGCGGCCGGGGTGGTCGGGCTCCACGACACGGTCGGGACCAGGTCGGAGCTGGCGACCTCGGTCACCACCAGCGGGTCGGGGTGGGTGTAGGCGTTGTCCGCCTCGGACTGCTCGGCCACGGCCTCCGACGGGTCGGCCACGGCCCCGATCTCGTACGACCCCGCCGGCTGCGAGCCGATGTCCGCGGTCACGGTGGCCTGGGCCCCCGCGGCGAGCGCGCCGACCTGACCGGTGGCCACCTCGTCACCGTCCAGCGTGAACGACACGTCCGTCGCCGCCGACGCCTGCGTGCCGATGTTCTTCACGACGGCCGACAGCGTGACGTCGTCCTCCTCCGTCGGCGACGCCGGGTCCGCCGTCACCCCGGTGACCGTGAGGTTCGGGTTCGGCGCGGCCGCGCCGAACACCTGCAGCTCGGCCACCTGGCCGTTGCCCGCGCCCGTGTTGCCCGTGAACCGCAGGCGCACCTCCCGGGCCGTGCCCGTGACCGGGACGGTCACCGAGTTGCCGGTCGCAGGGGAGAAGGCGTGCCCGGCCGACGGCGCCAGCGTGCTCCACGGGTCACCCGGCCCGGTGCGGCCCTGGACCTCGAACGTCTGGGTCCGCGGCCCCCAGGCCGCGGCCGGTGGCACCTTCACGACGACGTCGCTCAGCACCGCCGCCGACTCCAGGGTCACCGCCAGCGTGCTCGGGTACTGCCCGCCGGCGCCCTCCCAGTAGGTGGCGGTGTCGCCGTCGTTCGCGTTGGCCGCGACGTACGTCCACTCGGTCGACGACGCCGAGATCGTGCGGCCCGCCGCCAGGTCGGTGCCCTCGACCGGTCCCTCCGGGTCCGGGGCGTCACGTGTGCCGCGCACCTCCAGCTCGGAGAGCTGTCCGGCGGGCCAGCCCGTGTTGGCCGTGATCGCCACCCGCACGTAGCGCGCCTCGGTGTCCGGCACGTCGATGGTCACGGTGTTGCCGGACGCCGGGTCGAACCGGCGCTGGGCGCTCGCGGCCAGGGTGGTGAACGCGGAGCCGTCGGCGCCGGCCTGCACCGACAGGGTCTGCGTGCGGGCCTCCCACGAGGCGGGCAGCTTGAGCACGACCTCCTCGACGGTGGCGCCCGAGCCGAGGTCGACCTGGGCCCACTGCGGCAGGCTGTTGTTGGTCGACTCCCAGTAGGTGGCGGCGTTGCCGTCCGTGAGGTTGTCGGCCAGGTAGGGCGCGTTGCTGCTGCTGGCCGCGGCGGACGCGCCGGCCGACAGGACCACCGGAGCGGCCGCGGCCGGCACGGGCGCGAGGGCCACGGCGGTCAGGGCGGCGGCGGTGAGCGCGGACAGGAGCGCGGGCGCGCGCCCTGGTCTGCGCCCGTGCGGGTGGTGTGGTGCAGCGGAGCGGAACATCGTCGTCCCCGATCTCCCGTCGTCCTCGACGGGTGTCGTCACCAAGGTGCTCGTGGGTACTTGCCGTGTTTCTGTTGCTAAACGCGCAGTCGCTTGTCAAGTTCTTGCGCGAGGATGACACGGACATTACTGACGTGCGCGCGGGAGCGTCAAGGGTGCGGTGCGGTGCGGTGCGGGCGGGGCCGGGGGCGGCGCGGGGCGTGGCGGGGCCGGGCGGCGCAGGGACGTACGCTCGGGCCGGAACCGAACGACCAGGAGCCCTCGTGACCGACACCGCACCGCCCGCCACCGATCTGCCCGCCGCGCTGCGCGACCGGGCGGCGGCCCTCGACGCCGCCGACCCGCTCGCGCACTACCGCGACCTCTTCGCCCCCAGCGACGGCCTGGTCGCCTACCTCGACGGCAACTCGCTGGGCAGGCCGCTGACCGTCACCCGCGAGCGGCTCGCATCCTTCGTGGACGGGCCCTGGGCCGGGCGCCTGATCCGCTCCTGGGACGAGGGCTGGATGGACGCGCCGACCGAGCTCGGCGACACGCTCGCCCGCGTGGTGCTCGGTGCGGCGCCGGGACAGACCGTGGTCGCGGACTCGACCACGGTGCTGCTCTACAAGCTCGCCCGCGCCGCCGTCGACGCGCGGCCCGGGCGCCGCGTGATCGTCGCCGACACCGAGAACTTCCCCACGGACCGGTTCGTGCTCCAGGGGATCGCCGCCGAACGTGGCCTGGAGGTCCGCTGGATCACGCCCGACCCGGACGCCGGGGTCACCGCCCAGGAGGTGGCGGACGCCGTCGGGCCGGACACCGCGCTCGTGCTGCTCAGCCACATCGCCTACAAGTCCGGGTACGTCGCCGACCTGCCCGCGATCACGCGGGTCGTGCACGAGGCCGGGGCGCTCGTCCTGTGGGACCTGTGCCACTCGGCCGGCTCGGTCCCGCTGGACCTGGACGCCGACGGCGTGGACATCGCCGTCGGCTGCACGTACAAGTACCTCAACGGCGGCCCCGGCTCACCGGCGTTCGCCTACCTCGCCGCCCGCCTGCAGGACGAGGTACGGCAGCCGGTCCAGGGCTGGATGGGCGCCGCCGACCCGTTCGCGATGGGGCCGGAGTACGAGCCCGCGGCCGGGATCCGGCAGCTCGTCAGCGGTACGCCCCCGATCGTCGGGATGCTGCCGATGCGCGACATGCTCGCCCTGATCGACCAGGCGGGCATGCCGGCCGTGCGCGCCAAGTCGCTGGCCCTGACCGGCTTCGCGATCGAGGTCGCCGACGAGCTCCTGCCCGGCGTCCGCGTGGCGTCCCCGCGTGACCCCGAGCGTCGCGGGGGGCACGTCATGCTCGACCACCCGGACTTCCGCCGGGTCGTGGCGGAGGCCTGGAAGCGGGGTGTCATCCCGGACTTCCGCCCGCCGCAGGGCCTCCGGGTGGGCCTCTCTCCGCTGTCCACGAGCTTCGAAGAGCTGGCGGAGGGCCTCTGGACCATCCGCACCCTCCTCCGTTGACCCGTTGACCCGTTGACCCGTTGACCCGTTGACCCGTTGTCCCGTTCCCGTTGTCCCGTTCCCGTTGTCCCGTTGTCCCGTTGTCCCGTTGAGTGCGGGATGTTCGCCCTTTCCCGGTGCAGGAAGGGCGAACATCCCGCACTCAACGAGGGCCGGGCAGACGGCGGCGGTCGATCTTGCCCGTCGGGTTGCGGGGGAGGGCGTCGAGGAAGTGGACGTCCCGGGGGAGCGAGAAGCGCGGGAGCGTGTCCCGGAGCCGGTCGATCAGGGCGTCCGCCGTGAGCGCGGCTCCCTCGTGCAGCACGACGTACGCGGCGAACCGGTGCCCGAACCGCTCGTCCGGCACACCGAGCACCGCGACGTCCGCGACCTCCGGCAGCGCCGCCACGGCCTCCTCGACCGGACGGGGGAAGACGTTCTCGCCGCCCGAGACGATCATGTCGTCGGCGCGGCCCACCACGTAGAGGCGCCCCTCGGCGTCGAGCCGGCCGCGGTCGCCCGTGGCCATCAGGTCGCCGAACATCGGCTTGCCCGTGCCGTTGGTGTACCCCTCGAACAGCATGCCGTTGCCCACGCAGATCTGGCCGACGGTGCCGCGCGGCACAGGCCGGCCGTCGTCGTCCAGGATGCCGATGCGGGTGCCCAGCGGCGGACGCCCGGCCGTCGTGGGCTCGGCGGCGAGGTCCTCCGGCGTGGCGATCGAGGCCCAGGAGGCCTCCGTGGAGCCGTACAGGCCGTACAGGACCGGGCCGAACTCGTCGAGGAACTGCGTGATCCGGTCCGCGGGCATGGCGGAGCCGGAGTAGGCGACGACGCGCAGCGACGACGTGTCGTACCGGGCCTTGACCTCGGCGGGCAGGTCGAGGATGCGCTGGAGCATGACCGGCACCGCGACGAGGGCCGTCACCCGGTGCTCGGCGATCCTGCGCAGCGTGTCCTCGGCGTCGAACCGGCGGGGCAGCACCAGCTCCGCGTGCAGCGCCATGCCGAGCTGCAGGGCCGCGAGGCCCCAGGTGTGGAAGATCGGCGTAGTGATCATCATCCGGTCGCCGGCGCGCAGGGGGATCACCGACAGCAGCGAGGCCGCCTCGCTCAGACCGTGCGGCTGCGGGCGGCGGGCACCCTTGGGGGTGCTGGTGGTGCCTGACGTCATCACGACCGTACGGCCGGGCTTCTCCGGGACGGGCACCCGCGCAGGGTCGCCCGCGGCGACGAGCGCGGCGAGGCCGGAGGCGCCGTCGTCGGCCCAGGTGGAGCGGACCGGGAGCTCGGCGGGCAGGTCGGGGTCCTGGTCGAGGAACTCCTGGTCGGCCAGGAGCAACGCGGGGCGCTGTTCGGCGACCACGGCCGACACCTGCGCGGGCGACAGGCCCGAGTTGAGCAGCAGGGTGGTCGCGCCCAGCTTGGCCAGCGCCACCATGGCCTCGATGAGGCCGCCGTGGTTGCGGCACAGGACGGCCACGGGCGTGCGCGGGCCGACGCCGAGCTCCCGCAGGGCGTTGGCCAGCCGGTCGGTGTCGTCGTCGAGCTCGCGGAACGTCGAGGTGCGCCGCTCGTCGACGAACGCCGTCTGGTGCGGCGTGCGCACCGTGCTGGCGCGGTAACCGCCCGCGATCGAGGGGCCCCAGGTGAGGAGCTGCCAGACGGCGCCGACGTCCCGGTGCACGCGCAGGCCCGGGGCCAGGACGCCGGACCGGACCAGGTGGTAGCCCTGGTTGAGCAGGTTCTCCCGGCGGTCGACCTGCGCGAGGCTCCCGCGCGCGGTCTCTGCGGTACCAGTGGTCAACGTCGCCCCCTGTGGCTCGCCGCTATTGCACCCGCATTCAATAGGAAACGGGTGCGGGAGGCAAGCCCCGTGCCGAGAAAGGGCGAGAAGGGTCAGGACAGCGCGACGGCCAGGGCGCCCAGGGACTTGAGGGTCTCCTCCGCGGCGGGCTCGTCGTAGCCGCGCGTGCACACCGCGACCACCAGGGCGTCCGGGCCCGGCTCGCCCACGAAGGCGACGTCGTGCCGGATGCCGTCGACCCAGCCGGACTTCGAGCCGAACGGCACGCCGCCGGGCACGGTGGCGGTGAGCTGCCGGTCGGTCTGGCGGCCCAGCAGCTCGCACATCCAGGCCGTCCGCTCCGGGCTCGCCAGCCGGCCCGTGACCAGCGCGGACATCAGCAGGCACAGGTCGGCGGCCGTGGTGCGGTGCGAGGCGCCCGCGCGCTCGGCCGCCAGGTCGGAGTACTTGCGGCCGAACACCGAGCGCGTGGCCCCGGCGTCGGCCAGGGCCTGGTTCACGGCGGGCAGGCCGACGCGCTCGGCCACCATGTTGGTGGCCTCGTTCGAGGAGACCACCACCATGCGCTCGACGACGTCGCCGAACGGCATCGGCGTGCCGTCCGGCGGCAGGCCCGTGTCGACGTCGTCGGGCTCGATCGTGTACTCACCGGCACCCGGTACCTGGGAGGTGAAGGTCCGGGTGGCCACGCAGGTGTCGGCCAGGCGTACCGTGCCGGCGTCCAGCCCCCGGGCGGCCGCGACCAGTACCGCGAGCTTCACCGTGGAGGCCGCGTAGAAGTCCACGTCGTCCTGGCGCGCGGCGAGCACCTCGCCCGACGCCCGGGCGATCCGGTAGGCCACCACGGGCACCCCGTCGCTGTGCGTCCCTGTCGACACCATGGTCCTGGCCTCCTGCTCGCTGCGGATGATCGTCACTTCACGGAGCGGTGGACCACGTCGGCCCAGCCCCGCACCAGTGCCCGGGACTGCGCCTCGTTCTCTGCGGCGCGCGCCAGGGCCGCCGCGGCCAGCGCCGCCCGGTCGATGCCCTGGTCCGCCAGCGCCGCCTCGTCCCACGTGGCCACGCGGTCGGGGCGTGCCTCCGGGTGGAACTGCAGGCCCCACGCCGCGTCGCCCACCCGGAACGCCTGGACCGGGCACCGGCCGCTGGAGACCAGCAGCGTGGCCGACGGCGGTGGCGTGGTCACCGAGTCCTCGTGGTTCTCGATCATCCACAGGGGGCCGTCGGGCACACCGGGCAGGTCGCCGAAGACCGGGTCGCCGGCAGCGGCCGGCAGCACCGTCAGGGCACACATGCCCCGCTCGGTCTCGCCCGACCGCGCGGTGACCGTGCCGCCCGTCACGTGGGCCAGGAGCTGGCCGCCGAGGCACAGGCCGAGCAGCGGCACGCCGTCGTCGAGCGCCTGCCGGGTCAGGGCGCGCTCCCGTGCCAGGAAGGGGTGGTCGGCGTCGGCGTCCGGCATGAAGCCGCCGCCCAGCAGCACCACGCCCGCGAAGCCGTCGAGGCGTTCCGGGAGGTCCGCGCCGGGCGTCAGCACCGGGTCGAGCCCCGCCTCCGGGAGCAGGCGCTCGAACCGGCCCATCGAGCTCGTGGGGGAGTTCAGGACCACCAGGACACGCGTCATGCCTCGACCCTAGGGGCGACCAGCGCGCGGGCGAAGTGGCAGGCCGCGACGTGGGCGGCGGGGCCGGGCGGCGTGGGGGCGCCACCCCCGGTGGCCGGGCGCGGCACCAGTGCGGGCACGTCCGTGGCGCACGCGTCCGGCACGGAGCGCCGGCCCGGGCGCTGTCGCGCCTCCGGCAGCGTCGGCGCCAGCCAGCAGCGGGTGTGGAACGGGCAGCCCGCCGGTGGGTCCACGGGCGAGGGCGGGTCGCCCTCCAGCACGATCGCGCCGAGACCGGGCCCGGGGCCCGCCCCGCCCGTCACCAGCCGCACCGCCGGGTCCGGCACCGGGACCGCCGACAGCAGCGCCTGCGTGTACGGGTGCTGCGCGCCCTCGTACACCGCGGTCTCGGGCCCCTGCTCGACGAGCCGGCCCAGGTACATCACGGCCACGTCGTGGGCGATGTGCCGCACGACGCCGAGGTCGTGCGCCACGAACAGGTAGGACAGCCCCAGCTCCTCCTGGAGGTCCTCCAGCAGGTTGATGACCTGGCCCTGCACCGACACGTCCAGTGCGGAGACGGGCTCGTCGCACACCAGGATCTTGGGGCGCAGGGCGAGCGCCCGCGCGATCCCGACGCGCTGCCGCTGGCCGCCCGAGAACTGGTGCGGGTACCGGCTCGCGTGGTCCGGGTCGAGGCCGACGAGCTCCAGCAGCTCGCCCACCGCGGCCCGCCGTCCGCCCGCCGGGTCGATGCCGTGGACGGCGAACGGCTCGCCCACGATCTCGCCCACCGACATGCGCGGGTTCAACGACGTGTACGGGTCCTGGAACACCATCTGCACCTCGCGCCGCAGGCGCTTGCGGCCCGCGCGGGACAGCCGGCTCACGTCCTCGCCGTCCACGAGCACCTGCCCGCTGGTCGGCGGCTCGATGCCGACCAGCACGCGCGCCAGCGTCGACTTGCCCGACCCGGACTCGCCCACCAGCCCCAGGGTGCGTCCCCGGTCGAGCGTGAGCGAGACGCCGTCGACGGCCTTGACCGCCGTCGTGGCCCGGCGCAGCAGGCCGCGCCGCACGGGGTAGTGCTTGACCAGCTCGCGCACCTCGAGCACGGGTCCTGCGTCACTCATCGTGTCCTCCGGTGTCCGCGCCGGTCAGGATGTCCGCCGCGAAGTGGCATGCCGACGTGCGGCCCTCCGCAGGGTGGGCGAGCGGCGGTGCGTCCGTGCGGCACACGTCCTGCGCGGCGTCGCACCGGGGGTGGAACGGGCAGCCCGCGGGCATGGCGGCGGGGCTGGGCGGGCGGCCCGGGATGACGGGCAGGCGCCCCGTGCCGGAGGCGGACGGGATCGAGCGCAGCAGCGCCCGCGTGTACGGGTGGGCCGGCGCCCGGTAGAGGGGCTCCACGGGAGCCTGCTCGACGGCGCGGCCGGCGTACATGACCGTGACGTCGTCGGCCACACCCGCCACCACGCCCAGGTCGTGCGTGATGAGCACGAGGCCCATCCGCCGTTCTGCCTGGATCTCTGCGAGCAGGCGCAGCACCTGCGCCTGCACGGTGACGTCCAGGGCCGTGGTGGGCTCGTCGGCGATCAGCACGTCGGGGTCCATGGCCAGCGCCGACGCGATCATCACGCGCTGCCGCATGCCGCCCGAGAACTGGTGTGGGTACTCCTTGACCCGGGCCTTCGCGTTCGGCACCTTGACCAGGTCCAGCAGCTCGACGGCGCGGGTCCGGGCGTCCGCGCGGGACAGTCCCTGCCGCGCCCGCAGCGCCTCCGTGAGCTGGTAGCCCACGGTGTGCACCGGGTTGAGCGCGGCCAGCGCGTCCTGGAACACCATCGCCACCCGGTCGCCGCAGTACGCGCGGTGCTCCTTCCGGCTCAGGGTGAGCAGGTCGGTCCCGGCCAGGCGGGCCGTGCCGCGGGTGATCCGGGCCGTGTCGGGCAGCAGACCCATCACGGCCAGCGACGACACCGACTTGCCTGAGCCGGACTCGCCCACGATCGCCAGCGTGCGCCCGGCCTCGACCCGGTAGGACAGCCCGTCGACGGCACGTACCGTGCCGGCCGGCGTGCGGAACTCGACGGCGAGGTCCGTGACCTCCAGGAGGGGGCCGGTGCCGCCGGGTGAGGCCACCGCGGCCTGTGCGGAGCTCATGCCGCCAGCCTCGGGTCGAGGGCGTCGCGCAGCGCATCACCGAGCACCACCAGGGCCAGGACGGTCGCCACCAGGCAGATCAGCGGAGCGAGCAGGATGTGCGGCGCGCCGCCGAGCACCCACTGCGAGCCCTGCTCGATCTGGATGCCCCAGCTCGTGGCGGGCGGACGCACCCCGATGCCGAGGAACGACAGCACCGCCTCGGCGCTGATCACCCCGGCCACGGAGGTGGGCAGCAGCGCGGTGACCGTCCCGATGGCGTTGGGCAGCACGTGCCGCACCATGATCCGCAGGTCGGACGCGCCCAGCGAGCGCGCGGCGGTGACGTAGTCCAGGTTCTTGGCCTCCAGCGTGCTGGCCCGCACGTAGCGGGCATAGGGCATCCAGCCGAACAGGATGAGCACCACCGCGGGCAGCAGGATCACGTTGAACGTGCCGGCACCCAGGTCCACGCCCTGGAACAGGGACAGCACCAGGAGCGCGGCCAGCAGCAGCGGGATCACGAGGAACACCTCGACGGTCCGGGACACCAGGTAGTCCACCCAGCCGAGGTAGTACCCGGCGAGCAGGCCCAGCGTGACGCCGATCAGCAGCGAGACGCCGACCACCACGACGGCGAGCAGCAGCGACGGCCGCACGCCGTGCACCAGCGTGGCCAGCACGTCGCACCCGAGCGCGTCGGTGCCGAGCGGGTGCTCGCCGCCCCACCCCTGCGGCGTCGTGCGCGCCTCCCGGATGGGGCAGCTCCGAGGGCTGGTGGTGGTGAACAGCCGGGGGAACGCCGCCATCGTCGCGAAGAAGAGGAGCACCACGGTGGCGGCGATCGTGTCCGGCCGGCGGCGGAGCGTGCGCCAGGCGTCGGCGAGCGGGCTCGACGACCTGGTGGTGGCCGCGGCGGGCGGCGGGGGAGCGGCGGCGTCACTCATAGCGGATCCTCGGGTCGAGCAGGGCGTACGCGATGTCGACGAGGATCATCACCACGACGGTCACCGCGGCCAGCAGGGTCACGATGCCGAGCACGAGCCCGACGTCGTCGTTCCGCACGGCCTCCCACAGGACGCCGCCCATGCCGTAGATGTTCATCAGGCCTTCCGTGATCACGGCCCCGCCGAGGGCCTCGGCGAACGTCAGGCCGACGGCGGTCACCACGGGCACCGAGGAGTTGCGGACCACGTGGTGCACGACGACGTGCCGCTCACCCAGGCCCTTCGACCGTGCGGTGCGCACGTGGTCGCCCTGGTAGGACTCGAGCTGCCCGGCGCGGACCAGGCGGATGAACGCCGCGGACCCGGCCAGGCCGAGCAGGATGCCCGGCACCGCGACCGTGGCCCACGGGTGCTCCGGGTCGAACGACGGCTTGAACCAGTACGGGGGCCAGCTGTCCTCGCCGAACGTCTCCTCGGCCCACGTGCTCAGGGGCACCGCGACCACGTACCGGTAGACGATCAGCAGGACGAACACCGGGAACGCGTCGATGAGCACCGACGTGAGCCGGATCCCGTGGTCGCCGGCCGAACCCCGCCAGCGTGCGGCCACGGAACCGAGCACCATGCCGAGCGCCAGCCAGGTCACGAGCACGACGCAGAACAGGCGGAGCGTGTTGGGCGCCGCGGCGGCGACGATCTCCGAGACCTCGCGGCCGCGCAGGTTGGTGCCGAAGTCGCCCTGGGCGTACTGCCCGAGCCGTTCGACGAACGGTCCGAGGCAGGGGTTGCCCACCTGGTCGAAGCACGGGTCGTCGAGGTTGAACCGCTCCTCGACGACGGCGAGCTGCGCCGGGGACGGGATCTTGTCCCCGAAGAACGCCTGCGCGGGGTTCCCGTTGAGCTGGATCGCCACGGTCGTGAGCAGGTGCAGCAGGAACATCACCAGCAGCAGCGTGCCGACCGCCTGGAGGGCACGGCGGAGGATGTAGCGCCCCATGGGGTCCTTCCGGGGGGGGGGTGGGGCCCGCAGGTGTTAGGCGTACAGGTCACGTTCCCGACCTGTACGCCTGACACCGCGAGGTGGTTCGTTACGCCGTGACCTCGATCTGGCGGAGGATCGGCGCACCCGAGAACGGGTTCAGGACGACGTTGTCCAGGCGGTCGCTGTAGTACGTGGCGCTGAAGCTCCACCGGAACGGGATCGTCGGGAACTCCTCGGCGAGGATGCCCTCGGCCTCCTGGTAGAGGGCCACGGACTCGTCCAGCGACGCCGCCGCCGCGGCCTCGTCGAGCTTGTCCTCGAACGCCTTGCTGTACCAGCCGAACTGGCTGTCCTGCGCCGAGCCGGAGGCGTAGAAGCTGAGGTAGTTCTCGTTCAGCGGGTAGTCCGGGAACCAGTTGTTCCGGAACATGCCGTCGTAGCCCTGCTCGGCGCGCGTGGTGAAGTAGTCGGGGTCGATGTTGAGCTCGTAGGGGATGCCCAGCACCTCCTCGATCGAGTTGCCGATGGCGGTGAAGTACTCCACCTCGGCGTCGTTGTCACCCAGGCTGATCTGCAGCTTCTCGCCCTCGGGCCAGCCGCCGGCCGCCTCGAGGGCCGCCTTGGCCGCCTCCGGGTCGTAGGTGCACCACTCGCACGTGCCCGCCTCGCCGCCGGGCACGCCGCCCGGGACCACCCAGGAGTCGGCGGGCGTGGCCTGGCCGCTGCCGAGCGAGGAGATGATGCCCTCGCGGTCGATCGCCATCGAGATCGCCTTGCGGAACTCGATGTCGTTCCACGGACCCTCCGTGTAGCCGGAGAAGCCGAGGTAGGTCAGCGCGGCACCCGGGGCCTCGACGTAGCGCTCCGAGAGCTCGGGGTCGTTCTTCGCGGACTCGACCTCCGCGGTCGGCGGGAAGGACAGGTCGAGGTCGCCGGCCTTGAAGTCCGCCCACCCCGAGGTCTCGCCCGTCGCGTACTCGGTCCAGTGGATGGCGTCGTAGTCCGGCGTCTCCTCCAGCGGGTAGTCGGCCCACTTCTCGGCGGTGAGCTCCTGGCTCTGCTGCCAGTCCGTCACCTGGAACGGTCCGTTGCCGATGGGCTCCTTGGCGCACTTCTCGACGTCGTCCAGGCACTCCTGGGCGATCGGGAAGAAGCCGGTGTAGCCGAGCATCGTGGCGAAGCCGGCGAACGGCGAGGCGAGGGTGACCTCGAGGGTCAGGTCGTCGGTGACCTTCACCCCGGACAGCTCGTCCGCGGCACCCTCCGCGGTGATGTTGCCGTCGTCGTCGGTCTCGGGCTGCATCTCGTCGTAGCCCTCGATGATGCCGAAGAAGTAGTTGGAGTACAGGCCGTTGTCGCCGTCGGCGGTGTAGTTCCAGGAGCGGGCGAACGCCTCGGCGTCGACGGGCTCGCCGTTCTGGAAGGTGAGGTCCGGCTTGATCGTGATGGTCCAGACCGTGTTGTCGTCGTTCGGCTCGATGGACTCGGCCACGTAGTTGTACGGCTCGGTGGTCTCCGGGTCGTACCGGACCAGACCGTCGTACACCACGTCGAGGACGCTGATGTTGTCGTAGGCCCCGGCGTCGCCCGGGAACAGCGTCTCCATGTCCTGGCTGATCCAGGTCTCCAGGGTGACCGGACCGGCGTCGTCGTCGGTGTCGCTCGGGCTGCACCCGGCCGCGGTCAGGGCCACCACGGCCGCCCCCGCGGCGAGGGTGGTGATGCGTGCTTGCCTCACTGATTGCCTCCCCAGTTCGTCTCCCCGGGCTGAGGGCGGGGAGGTTTGGACCATATCGCCACGGGACGGGGCACGCCTGGAAACTCGTGTTAACCGTCTGTAACGATTCGTCAGGTCCCCTTCCTTGCCGCGGGGGCGGCGCGGAAGGGAACCTGACGAGGGTCGTGCGGCTCAGCAGACCCCGAGGTCGCGCCACGGACCCCACGGCGTGGCACCCGGTTCCTGGTTCCGGCTGTACCACTGCGCCGTCCAGCGGCGGCCGTCGTGCACCACCGTCTCGCCACCCCGGTACTCCCACGAGGAGGTCCAGGTCCGGTAGGAGGCGTCTTCGCAGGTCACCTGGGTTCCGACCGCCGCCCACGGGCCCCACGGGCTGGCGCCGGGAACCTGGTCGCGCGTCCACCACAGGGCCGTGAACACCACCCCGTCGTCGTGGCGCACCTGGTCACCCGCCGTGTAGACCGTGCCCGGGGACCAGGCCGCGACCGTCGGCCCCGCGAGCAGACCCACGCCCCAGCGCGCGGTCGACTGGTAGCCGGCACCCGTCGGGTCCGCCCAGTTGCGCACCGCGGTCCGCGTGCCGGCGGTCGCGTCGTTGACCTGGAAGTCCAGGCCGTGGAACGTCCCCGCACCGCCGTACGACAGCAGGTCCACGGACACCTCGACCCGGTACCCGCCGTCGGTCGCCGTCGCGGCACTCTCCACCCGGGCCCGCTGCGCCGCCTCGTCACCCGTGCCGAACGAGACCGCGCCCGCCGCCGAGACCCGGATCTGCGTGTCGTCGGCCCGGTACCCGCCGTTCTTCGCGTTCCCGCCGTCCACGTAGAGCTCCACCGAGTCCTGGACCCACGGGTCCGAGCCCGAGACGTCCACCACCGGGTCGGCGACGTCCGCCAGCACGTACAGGGTGCTGCCGCGCCAGAGCGTGCGGACCGTGGCGACCGCCCCGTCGGACCCCTCGACCTCCTTGGCCGTGGTCACCGCCGGGCCCGCGGACCCCCACACCTCGTCGACGGCGCCGTCGACCACCGGCGCCCGGTCCGCCTCGGCGACCTCCAGGTACGACAGCTCCTCGACCAGCGTCAGGGTGCCGAGCACGCCCGGCGAGTTCCACGCGGTGCTCGCGCCACCCCCGGCCACCCGCACGTCGAAGCCCGGCGTCCCACCCTCGGCGAGGGTCGCGGGCAGGCGCACGACGACGTCGTAGCCGCCCTCCCGCTCGGACACCACCGCGGCGACATCGGTCCCGGGGCCCGACACCGTGCCGTCCCGGCCCACCACGTACTCGGCGCCGTCGACGGCGGCCCCGTCGTCGAGCACCAGCGTGACGGCGTCCCCGGCGTCCGCCGCGGCGTCGTCCACCGAGACGAACGCCGTCAGGTGGCCCGGCGCCCAGCGGAGCTGGAAGGCGGCCGTGCCGCCGTCCGGCGCCGCGAACGTGTGCCGGGGCAGCCGGTCCCACACCGGTGAGGTGGTCGCCGAGCGGTCCAGGGGCACGTCGCCCGCGAACACCTGCGCCGTGCGCAGGCGCGCCGGCAGCTCGGCGCCCGCGGCACCGTGGTAGGCCGGCTTGGCCTGGAACCGGTCGTCGAAGAGCAGCGGCGCGCCGCTGTCCACGCGCCACGACCGGCCGTCGGTCAGGCCCCACGCGGTCACGCTGAACAGGTCCGCGGTGTGCGCGCGGAACACGTCGAACGCGTCCCGGTAGTAGTAGCCCTGGTCGACCAGCCGGGCCCGGGTCACGGGCGTGCCCGTCGTGACGTCCAGCTCCGTGACCGCCTGCGTGACCGGCAGGTCCGCGAACCGGTCCAGCGCGCCGTCCAGCGCGCTGACCGGCATGGCGAGCGACACGTGGAACTGGTGCCCCACACCGTCCACCGGCACCCCGCGCGCCAGCAGCCGGTCCACGAGCGCGCGGTACCGGTCCTGCTTGCCGCTCTGCTCCGTGTTGTAGTCGTTGATGAACAGGGTCACCGGGCGCTCGCTGCCGTCCGCCGCGTACGTCTCGTTGAACGCCTCGTCCGCGTACTGGAACGCGAGGTCGATGTACTCCTCGCCCAGGATCCGGAACCACTCGCTGCGGCGCAGGCCGTCGGCGTTCTCGGCGCCGTCCGACACGACCTCGTTGACCACGTCGAACGCGACCAGCGGGTTGGTCTCCGAGCCGAACGGCCCGTAGTCGTCGCTCAGGTCCTGCGCGATGCCGAAGACGTGGTCGCGCAGGCGCTCGCGGAGCACCGCCCGGCCCGCGTCGTCGGCGCCCAGCGGCGCGCCCGCGTCGTCCTGGAAGAACCAGTCGGGCGTCTGGCTGTGCCACACCAGCACGTGACCGTAGACCCGCAGGTCGTTCGCCTGGGCGAAGTCCATGAGCGCGGTGGCCTCCGGGTGCCGCCGCAGGGTCCGGTCGGCGTCGTACCAGGCCTCGGGCTTCATGTGGTTCTCGGGCGTGACCTGGCCGAAGTGCCGGTCCAGGAGGGCGGCGGCCGTGCCCGACGTCTCGCGGCTGTCGATCGCGACGCCGAGCGGGAAGTCCACGGTCTCCTGCAGGCCGGTCAGGTCCTCGATCAGCGGCGGCTCGGGTACGGACACCACGATGTCGTCGATCAGCCAGTCGCTGGTGTTGCCGCCGTCGTACGCCGTCTCGAAGTAGAGGAGCGCGCTGTCGTGGGCCGGCATGGTGAACGTGGCGGTCACCTCGGTCCAGCCGCTGCTGGTCAGGCCCGTGAACTGGGCCAGGGTCGAGAAGTTCTGGGCGCCCTCGACCGTGCTCGCCAGGCTCAGCCAGACGTCGCCCGGCGTCTGCCCCGCGGCGAAGCGGACCCAGGCCGACACGTCGTAGGTGATGCCGGCCCGCAGCACGCCGGTGACGTCGCGGCCGATGCCGTCACCGGTCACGTCCCGGCCCGTGAGCGCGGCGGACCGGGTGCTCTCGTGCGCGTCGGTGTCCGTGACGGCGAGCGAGAAGTCGGAGGCGTCGGTGCCGTGGCGCGCCGCCCAGCCGCCGAGCGTGCCGTCCTCGAAGTCGGTGGCGATCACCGGGCCTGCCGACGCCGCGGGTGTGCCCTGCGGGAACGTGAACGTCCAGCCGTCGGCCAGCCGCTCGGTGACCACGGTGCGCACGGCCGCGAGCGTGCCGGACCGGTCGCCCCCGCCGTCGTGCGCCAGGACGAGCTCGCCCGGGACCATCGCGGTGCGCAGGTTCTCCGTCAGGGTCGGGACGTCCTGCGTCTCCCAGTCGGCGATGGTGTTGCGCACGGCCAGGGGCTGCATGCCGAGCTCGACGGCGACGCCGGGCGTCACGCCCCACGAGCCGTTCGGGGCGCGCCAGAACGGCACCGCCTGGTCCGGGTCGCCCAGCGTGTCGCGGATGATCGCCAGGTTCTCGATCATGTCGGCCCGCACCTGCTCCTGCGTCCAGGAGCCCATGTCGGCGTACGACGTGGAGTGGTTGCACAGCACGTGGCCCTCGTCGACGATCCGGCGCAGGAGCGCGGCCCCGCCGTCGGCCTCGATGTTCTGGCCGATGACGCAGAAGACGGCCCGGAGGTCGTGCTCCGCGAGGAAGTCGAGCAGCGCGGGCGTGGTGCCGGGGTTCGGGCCGTCGTCGAAGGTCAGGGCGGACACGTCGCCGCTGCCCTCGGCGGCGTACACGGGTGTGGGTACGGGGTCGACGGCGCCGCCGGGCACGACGTCGTCCGGGGGAACCTGGTCGGAGGTGGTCACCATGATGTCGTCCACGAGGATCGTGTAGGGGGCGTCCTGGTCGGTGGTGCCGAGGTAGGCCTGGAGCTGGGCCGGGTCGGCATCGGGACCGGCGGTCCAGGTGCCGCTCACCGTGGTCCACTCGGTGCCGACGGTGGTGTTGCCCACCCAGGCGTAGGCCGGCTTCAGGACGAACCGCACGCCGGTGGTCTCCGGGCCTCCGGCCACGGCCGGATCGGCGAGGCGGGCGCGCATGCTGAAGGTGTAGGTGAGGCCGGGGCGGAAGATGCCGGTGGGGGACTGGATGCCCTCGTAGTCGGCGGCGCGGGTGACGGACAGGACGTGGCCCGAGCCGTCGGGGTCGGTGATCACGTCGAGGGTCGCGGAGCCGCTGGGGGTCCAGGTGCCGGTGGTGCCGTCCTCGAAGTCGACGGCGGTGACGATGGCGGTGTCGGCTTGTGTGGTGGTTTCTGTGGTGGTGGCTGTGGTGGCTGTGGTGGCTGTGGTGGCTGTGGTGGCTGTGGTGCTTGCTGTGGTGCTTGCTGTGGTGGTCGCTGTGGCGCTTGCGGTGCTTGTGGTGGTTTCTGTGGTGGTGGTTGTCGTGGTCGGTGACGCCGTGGCGGGGGACGCTGTGATGGGCACCGACGTCGTGACCGGCATTGACGCCGCGGCGGGTGTGATGGGCCCGGCGGCCAGCGCACCGGCCGTGACGACTGCCGCGAGGCCGGTGGCGAGTCCGGGTGCTAAACGATTTCTGAGCGAGCGGTCTCCGCTGATGAAACGATTTCGACGAGGCATCCTGCGCTCCCTTGCGCGTGTCTCCGGTGGGGTGGACGCCGGGGCGACGGTGCCGCGGCGAACGTAGGGGCAGCGTAGCGAGAGTTGCCGGGCACCGTCGAGACCAGCAGGGTCGGCGTGTGTGCAGGCCAGCGCGTTCCTGGCGCGGTCGGCACGTTTCTGGTGTGAGGGGCGCGTTCCTGGCGCGGTCGGCACGTTCCTGGTGTGAGGAGCGCGTTCCTGGCGAGGTCGGCACGTTCCTGCGAGGTCGGCAGCTTCCTGCGAGGTCGGCAGCTTCCTGCGAGGTCGGCACTTTGCGTCGAGGTCGGCACAGGCCTGGACCGATCTCGACGCAAAGTGCCGACCTCCCTGAGGGGACTGCCGACTTGGGTGAGGAAACTGCCGACCTCGCTGAGGATGCCTACCTCCTTGAGGAGACTCCGACCTCGCTGGGACTGCTGACCCCGCTGGAACTCCTGACCCCGCTGGGACAGTTCACCCCGCGGGGACTGCTGCCCTCGCCGCTGAGACAGCCGCCCCCGCTGAGACAGCCGCCCCCACCCAGGAGACCACCCACCTCCTCGGCCGCCGGTCAGGCCGCCGGGAGCTCCTTCAGCGTGCCCTTGGCGATCCGGAGCCGACGCGGGGTACGCCGGGCCACCACGGAGTCGTGCGTGACCAGCACGATGGTCAGTCCCTGCTCCTTCCACAGGCCCTCGATCAGGTCCACGATCTCGTCGCGGGTCTCCTCGTCGAGGTTGCCGGTCGGCTCGTCGGCCAGCAGCACCTTCGGGTTCTTGACCAGCGCGCGGGCGATGGCGACGCGCTGCTGCTGCCCGCCCGAGAGCTCACCGGGCAGGTGGTCGCCCCGGTCGCCCAGGCCTACCGACTCCAGGGCCGCCTGCGCCCGTGCGGTCCGGGTCTGCCGCGCGACCTTCGACGGCACGAGCGCCGTCTCAACGTTCTCCAGGGCGGTGAGCGTGGGGATGAGGTTGAAGTTCTGGAACACGAAGCCGATGGTCTCGGCCCGGGCCGCGGTGAGCTGGGCGTCGCTCATCCCGGCCAGGTCCGTCCCGTCGAGCGCCACGGTGCCCGACGTCGGACGGTCCAGGCCGCCGAGCATCTGCAGCAGGGTGGACTTGCCGCCGCCGGTCGGACCCTGGACGGCCACGAGCTCGCCGTCGCCGATGGTCAGGGACACGCCCCGCAGCGCGCGCACGACGCGCTTGCCCTGCTGGTACGTCTTGGTCAGGTCGTCGATCTGGTACATGTCTGCCTCTTCTCGGGTCGGTGGGGCTGTCGTCGCTCAGGCGAGGGAACGGAGGGCCTCGACGGGGCGCAGGCGTGCGGCCCGCTGCCCGCCGACCACGCCCGCGAGGAGCCCGCCGAGCACCGCGAGCCCGATGGCGGCCAGCACGATCCACAGGCTGATCGGTGCCTGGAGCGCGACGTCGACGGCGTTGCTCGCGGCGTCGGCCAGGCCCGCCGGGCGGGTCGCGCCGAAGCTCTCGCCGCCGGCGTCGCCGCCCTGCTGCAGGGCGCCGGCCGGCGCCTGCCCGCCCCCGCCGGGGCCGCCCATCATGAAGCCACCGCCACCCGCGCCGCCGCTCAGGGTGATGCCGGCGAGGTTGACGGCCCACACCGCCAGGGCGCCGATCGCAAGGCCCGCGACGCCGCCGATGAGGCCCTGCACCACGGACTCGCCGGCCACCTGGCCGACCACGCGGCCCTTGCTCCAGCCGATCGCCTTGAGCGTGCCCAGCTCGCGGGTGCGGCGGTTCACGCCCGAGACCGTGAAGAGGATCGCGAGGCCGAAGGCGGCGGCCAGCACGATGGCGCTCAGCCACGTGCCGAGCGTGCCGATCAGGTTCGACGCGGTGGACAGCGATCCGGTCACGTTCTCGGCCAGGTCGGACTGCGTGCTGACCGACGCGTCGGGCAGCTCGTCCTCGATGGCGGCGGCGACGGCGTCGACGTTCTCGGCGGAGTCGACCTGCACGTACACGTCGGTGACCTGGTCGGCGAGGTCCGCGAGCGTCTGGGCGGTGGCCAGGGGCAGATAGGCGTCGGACGCCGTCGCGACGCCGTCACCCGTCGTGGAGGCGACGGTGCCGACGATCTCCAGCTTCTTCCCGCCCACCGTGAGGGTGTCGCCCACGGCGAGCTCCTGCTGCTCGGCGTAGGTGGCGTCCAGCACGGCGACGTTCTCGTCACCAGCCTCGAGCGTCCGGCCGTCGGCCAGCTCGGCGGTGGTCAGCGGGCCGACGGCGGCGGCGTCCGGGTCCACGCCCGTGACGGTGAACTGGTCGATCTCGAACGACGACCCGCCGGCCGTCGCCTCGCCCGAGCCGTCGGGGCCCATCTGCATCGTGACCGGCCCGTCGCCCTCCCGCATCGCCTCGAAGTCCGGCATCTCGCCGGAGAAGGACATGTTCTGCAGGTCGAGCGTCGCGGCGACGCCGGACACGTGGTCCAGCCCGGAGATGGTCTCCAGGGCGGACGCGTCGAACGACGTCGACCCCATGGCCGTGCTGAGGCGGTCCTGCGAGAGGTCGCGCGTGCCGTCCTCGTTCGCCTCGCCCTCACCCTCGCCGAAGTCGAACCGGCCGGGGCCGCCGCCCCCGCCCGGCCCGTCGGCGGCCTGGTCGACGGTGATGTCGGTGCCGACGCCGTAGACGGAGTCGAGCACCTCGGACTGGGCGTTCTTGACGCCGGTCGAGACGGCGTTGACGACGATGACCAGCGCGATCGCGACCGCGAGACCGATCGCGACGACGACGGTCTGCTTGCGCCGGTTGCGCAACTCTCTGCGCAGATAGGTGAAGAACATGGGCTCCTGCCTGGGGTCTGGAGTGGGGCGTGCGGAACGGTGGTGTCCGCGCGGACCACCTCGCGGGCGGTGTCGTCACGACCAGGGAGGACAGGGGGCGTGAGGTCGCTCCGCGGGGCGGTCCGCGCCGGACCGTCCGGACGCTAGGCACCACGGCTGTGGTGCCCCTGTCGTCGACCTGTGGTGGTGCTGTGAACCGGGCGCGCTGCCGGGCGCGCTGCCGGGCGGGCTACCGGGCCTCGTGCCGGGGCCGGCACCAGGACCGCCAGGCGCGCGGGTGCCCGGCTGTGGACGGTTGCCCGCCCCCTCGCCGGACGTCCTAGGCTGGGGGCCGTAACCTCCGAGCAACATCCTGAGAAGGAGTCCCCGTGGCTAGCATCGAAGCCGTTGGAGCGCGCGAGATCCTCGACTCGCGCGGCAACCCCACCGTGGAGGTAGAGATCGTCCTGGACGACGACACCTTCGCCCGTGCGGCCGTCCCGTCCGGCGCCTCGACCGGCGCGTTCGAGGCCGTCGAGCTGCGTGACGGCGACAAGGGCCGTTACCTGGGCAAGGGCGTCGAGAAGGCGGTCGCGGCCGTCAACGACGAGATCGCCCCCGAGCTCGTCGGGTACGACGCCGAGGAGCAGCGCATCGTCGACCAGGCGCTGCTGGACCTGGACGGCACCCCGAACAAGGGCAAGCTGGGCGCCAACGCGATCCTGGGCGTGTCCCTCGCCGTCGCGAAGGCCGCCGCCAAGAGCTCCGGCCTGGACCTGTTCCGGTACGTGGGCGGCCCGAACGCCCACGTGCTGCCCGTGCCGATGATGAACATCCTCAACGGCGGGTCCCACGCGGACTCGAACGTCGACATCCAGGAGTTCATGGTCGCCCCGATCGGCGCCCCCACGTTCCGTGAGGCGCTGCGCACCGGCACCGAGGTGTACCACTCCCTCAAGTCCGTGCTGAAGGAGAAGGGCCTGGCCACCGGCCTGGGCGACGAGGGCGGCTTCGCCCCGAACCTGGGCAGCAACCGTGAGGCGCTCGACCTGATCCTCGTCGCCATCGAGCGCGCGGGCCTCAAGGCCGGCACGGACGTCGCGCTCGCGCTGGACGTCGCCTCGACCGAGTTCTTCTCGGACGGCGTGTACGCCTTCGAGGGTGGCAAGAAGACGCCGGACGAGATGATCGCGTACTACGAGCAGCTCGTGGCCGACTACCCGCTGGTCTCCATCGAGGACCCGCTGTCCGAGGACGAGTGGGACTCCTGGGCCGCGCTCATGGGCAAGGTCGGCGACCGGGTGCAGATCGTCGGTGACGACCTGTTCGTGACCAACCCCGAGCGCCTCGCCAAGGGCATCGAGCTCAAGTCGGCCAACTCGCTGCTGGTCAAGCTCAACCAGATCGGCACGCTCACCGAGACGCTCGACGCCGTGACGCTGGCGCAGCGCAACGGGTTCACCACGATGACCTCGCACCGCTCCGGCGAGACCGAGGACACCACCATCGCGGACCTGTCCGTGGCCACGAACGCCGGCCAGATCAAGACCGGTGCCCCCGCCCGTGGCGAGCGCATCGCGAAGTACAACCAGCTCCTGCGCATCGAGGAGGCGCTCGACGAGGCCGGCACGTACGCCGGCCGGTCGGCGTTCCCGCGCTTCCAGGGCTGACTCTGGCCTGACGGCGGCGGTCGAGCGGGCCTCAGACGCTCGACCGGCGCCGGTGCGGTGGCACCGCCGGAGAGTGCGCTTCTACCCAGCGATTCGGCCCATAAGCCCAGCGAGGTTTGGGCAAAATCGCAGGGTAGAAGCGCACTTCGTCGTTTCACGGATTCGACACACGGCGCGCCGGAGGTAATGCCGGTACAAAGGCCCGGCGAATCGGCACAATCGACCCATGGCTTCCTCACGCCGCCCGGCGCGGCCCTCGGGTTCGGCGCGTGGCTCGGATGCGCGCCCGTCGTCGGCCCAGGCCTCGGGCTCGGCGCGGGGCAAGGACGACCCGAAGCGCGCCGGCCGGGGTGCGGCGAAGGACACGAGGGCCGGCCGGGACGGCGCGGGCCGCGGGTCCGGGTCGACGTCGAAGGCCGCACCGAAGAGCGCCGCTTCGACAAAGGGCGCTTCGACGAAGGCCGCACCGAAGAGCGCCGCTTCGACGAAGGGCGCTTCGACGAAGGGCGCCTCACCGAAGGGCGCCTCACCGAAGGGCGCCTCACCGAAGGGCGCCTCACCGAAGGGCGCCTCACCGAAGGGCGCCTCGACGAAGGGCGCCTCGACGAAGGGCGCCTCGACGAAGGGCGCCTCGACAAAGGATTCGTCGAAGGCAGCAGCGTCGAAGCGTGGTGCGTCGGGTGGTACGCCGACGTCGGAGGCAACGGGGAGCGCCGGGACGTCAGGCGCACGGAAGCCCGCCACGCCGTCCTCGGCGCGCCGCACCGGCCCGGCCCGGTCCACGGCGTCCGGTCCGGCGTCGTCCCGTGCCGCGTCGTCCCGTGCCGCGTCGTCCCGGGGCGGGGCGTCCCGGGGCGCGGCGGCTCGTCCGTCGGCCCGGCCCGCGGTGTCGGCCGCGCGCGGCGGGCGTCCGGCCCCGTCCGGGGCGAAGCGACCCGCCCAGCCGCGGCGCCGCTCGACGGCGACCGCGAGCGTCGCGCCGTCCGCCCGGCCGCCGCGCGCGGACCGCAAGCGCGGCAGCTTCGGGCTCGTGCTGCCCGAGGTGCTGACGGTCCGTGCGATGGTGCTGTCGGTGGTGATGCTGCTCGCGGTGGTGCTGCTGCTGCCCACGGTCCGCGCGGTCGTGACGCAGCAGGCCGAGCTGCGTGAGCTCCGCTCCGAGCTGAGCGAGCAGCAGGAGCAGAAGGCCGACCTCGAGACCGAGCTGGCCCGCTGGGAGGACCGCAACTACGTCATCGAGCAGGCCCGGTCGCGCCTGCGGTTCGTCATGCCGGGCGACAAGGTGTGGCGGCCGCTGGACACCGACTCCGTGCAGGAGGAGGAGCCCGCGCCGGGCGTCGTCGAGCCGTCG
This sequence comes from Promicromonospora sp. MS192, assembly GCF_049532985.1. Taxonomy (GTDB): domain Bacteria; phylum Actinomycetota; class Actinomycetes; order Actinomycetales; family Cellulomonadaceae; genus Promicromonospora. Next base: position 5,628,212 of record NZ_CP186693.1, read on the forward strand.
CCGGGCGCGTCCGAGGACGCCGACGCGCCCTGGTACACGAGCGTCTGGGACTCGGTGCGTATCGCGGGCGGTGAGTGACCGCCCCTGTCCTGAGGGACAATGGGGTGGTGAGCTCCGTGATCGACAGCGTGTCCGACGACGACCTGCGAGTCCTGGCCGAGCAGCTCGGCCGTGAACCGCGAGGGGTCGTGGGGATCGCGGCGCGCTGCGTGTGCGGCCGGCCGACGGTGGTGCGCACCGCGCCGCGCCTGCCCGACGGCACGCCGTTCCCGACCGTCTTCTACCTGACGCACCCCGGTGCGGTGGCTGCCGCCTCGACGCTCGAGGCGAACGGCGTGATGAAGGAGATGACGGCGCGGCTCGAGTCCGACGAGGAGCTTGCCACCGCCTACCGCGCGGCGCACGAGCACTACCTGGCGGAGCGCGAGGCGATCGGCCACGTCGACGAGATCGACGGCATCTCCGCCGGTGGCATGCCGACGCGGGTGAAGTGCCTGCACGTGCTCTTCGCGCACGCCCTCGCTGCCGGACCGGGCGTGAACCCGCTGGGTGACGAGGCGCTCGCCCTGGCCCGCGACACATGGCGCCCGGACCGCTGCACCTGCTGACCCCTCGGGCCGCAGGGCACGCCGGCGCGCCGCGTCGCGGGTTCGCGTGACGTTTCTCGCGAATCGGGATGTCCGGCGCCCGGTGACGGCGGCGGCTGGGAGAATCGCCGCGTGACTTCCTCTCGCGTTGCCGCGATCGACTGCGGCACCAACTCGATCCGCCTGCTCCTCGCGGACGTCGACGCCGCCGGAAACCTCACCGAGCTCGACCGTCGCATGGAGGTGGTGCGTCTCGGCCAGGGCGTCGACCGCACCGGAGAGCTTGCGCCCGAGGCTCTGGAGCGCACGCTCGCCGCGACCCGCCGGTACGCGGCGGCGATCGAGGCCGCCGGCGTCGAGCGGGTGCGGTTCGTGGCGACGTCGGCCACGCGGGACGCCCGGAACCGGGATGCCTTCTTCGACGGCGTGCGGGACGCGCTCGGCGTCGACGTCGAGGTGATCAGCGGGCGCGAGGAGGCGGAGCTGTCCTTCCGCGGCGCGACCGGCGCGGTCGCAGGAGCCCACGCGGGACCGTTCCTCGTGGTCGACCTGGGCGGCGGGTCGACCGAGCTGGTCCTCGGCACCGACTCCGTGGACGCGAGCGTCTCGATGGACGTCGGGTCGGTGCGGATGACGGAACGGCACCTGCACAGCGACCCGCCGTCGCCGGCCGAGGTCGAGGCGGCGCGCGCGGACGTCCGCGCACACCTGGACGACGCCGCCCGCGTGGTGCCGCTCGCGAAGACCGCGACCCTGGTGGGCCTGGCCGGGTCCATCACCACGGTGACCGCGCACGCCCTGGGCCTGACGGAGTACCGGCGCGACCGGGTGGACCAGGCGGTGCTGCCCGTCGAGACCGTGCTGGCCTCGTGCGCCGCGCTGCTCGCGGCGCCGCGGGCCGAACGGACCGCGATGGGCTTCCTGCACCCCGGCCGGGTCGACGTGATCGCAGCCGGGGCGCTCGTCTGGTCCGAGGTGGTCCGGCGCGTCGCGGCCGACGTCGCGGCGGTGGGCGGATCGCTGGCAGGCGTGGTGACGAGCGAGCACGACATCCTGGACGGGATCGCGCTGTCCATGGCGTAGCGAACGCCCGGGAACTCCCGGCCGGGACGGCCCGTTGGGGAGGTCGGAGGAGCGCGAAGGCTTCCGTCAGCGACGACGGCGTGCTGTGCATCACGCACACGCCGTTCTTTGTCGTGTCAATACGCATGCGTTGCGCGCGGTACCCTGGGAATCATGCCTCAGAACGACCTGACCTCGGTCAGCCATGCCTCCGACGCGGCGAGCACGCCGCGCCCGCGGAAGGTGCCGCGCATCGTGGTGCTCGGCGGCGGGTCCGTCGGCCTCTACGTGGCGCGCCGCCTGCGAAAGAAGCTGAAGAAGCGGGAGGCGGCCATCGTCGTCGTCGACCCGCGTCCGTACATGACGTACGCGCCCTTCCTGCCGGAGGCGGGTGCGGGTTCGATCGACGCCCGTGACGTCGTCGCGCCGCACCGGAAGGCCCTCAAGGGCATCGACGTGCTGCAGGGCAAGGTCACCACGATCGAGCACGGCCGCAAGGCCGTGAAGATCCAGCCCGAGGAGGGCGAGGAGTACGAGGTCACGTACGACCAGCTTGTCGTCGGCCTCGGCTCGGTGTCGCGCACGCTGCCCATCCCGGGCCTGGCGGAGAACGCCATCGGCTTCAAGAACGTCGAAGAGGCCATCGCGGTCCGCAACCACGTCATCAACCGGCTGGACGTCGCGTCGTCCACCTGGGACGCCGACCTGCGCAAGCGCATGCTCACGTTCACCTTCGTGGGTGGCGGGTTCGCCGGTATCGAGGCCCTCGCCGAGATCGAGGACATGGCGCGCTACGCCACGCGCCAGTACAACACCATCGAGCCGTCGGACCTGCGGTTCGTCATGATCGAGGGTGCCGGGCGCATTCTGCCCGAGGTCACGGAGCCGATGGGCGAGTACGCCCTCGCCGAGCTGAAGAAGCGTGGCATCGAGTTCCACCTCAACACGTTCCTCTCGTCCTGCGTGGACGGGCACGTCGTGACCTCGACGGGTGTCGAGTTCGACACCGAGACCATCGTGTGGACCGCGGGCGTCAAGGCGAACCCGGTCATCAAGGAGTCGTCCGACCTCCCGTACGACAAGCTGGGCCGCGTCATCGTGCTCCCGACGCTGCAGGTCGCGACGGAGAACGGCGAGGTCATCGAGGGCGCCTGGGCCGCCGGTGACTGCGCCGCGGTGCCGGACGTGCTCAACCCGGGCAAGTTCTGCCCGCCGAACGCGCAGCACGCGATCCGGGAGGCCGTGCGCCTGGCCGACAACATCGTCGCGCTGTACAAGGACCGGCCTGCCGTGGACTACAACCACAAGAACGTGGGTGTCGTCGCCTCGCTGGGTCTGTACAAGGGTGTCGCCGAGCTCTTCGGCTTCATCAAGCTGCGCGGCTTCCTCGCCTGGGTGGCCCACCGTGGTTACCACGTCATGGCGATGCCGACCGGCAACCGCAAGGTGCGCATCCTGATCGGCTGGATCGGTCAGTTCCTCATGGGTCGCGAGCTGGTGTCCCTGGGTTCGCTGCACGACCCGCGCCAGGAGTTCCGTAACGCCTCCGTGCTGCCGAAGGCCCCGGGCGAGAAGGTCGAGCAGAAGGCCGAGTCGTCCGCGTCCCGCGCGGAGTCGGGCGCCAAGTCCTGACGACCGGCTGGCGCCAGGCCCGCGCCTGTTGATTCGGTCCGGTGCTGCGGGCTGATTGCTGACTTCGGTCGGTTGCCTCGAGATCGGTCGGTGGATCGACCGATCTCGAGGCAACCGACCGAAGTCAGTCTCGGGGCCTGTGCGAGGGACCGATGCAGCCGCGCGATTGCTCTCCTCCGACGTCGTGTCCTCGGTAGTCTCTGGGGTGCGCCCCCATAGCCCAACTGGCAGAGGCAGCCGGCTTAAACCCGGCACAGTCCCGGTTCGAACCCGGGTGGGGGCACGCCAGCTCTGGGTGCGGCCTGGTTGACCCGACGCTCCGGGCTTGACGGCCTGGTCTCAGGAGACAGCCCGACCCTTGGCAGGCCCGGTTTCAGGCGACGCCCGGGGCTCAGGCGACCAGCTTCGCGAGATGGCGGCCGGTCAGGGAGGCCTCCTCGCGTGCCAGGCCGGCGGGGGTGCCCTCGAAGACGACACGACCGCCGTCGTGCCCGCCGCCGGGGCCCATGTCGATCACCCAGTCGGCCTGTGCCACGACCGAGAGGTTGTGCTCGACCACGATCACCGACCGGCCGGAGTCGACGAGCCGGTCCAGCAGGGCGGCCAGGTTGTCGACGTCCTGCATGTGCAGGCCTGCGGTGGGCTCGTCGAGGACGAACACCGGGGTGTCGCCACCCATCTCGATCGCGAGCTTGAGCCGCTGCCGCTCGCCGCCGGACAGCGTGTTGAGGTGCTGGCCGAGGGAGATGTAGCCCAGGCCGACGTCCGACAGGCGCGACAGCATCGGCAGCACCGCCTTCTCCGTGAAGAAGCCGAGCGCCTCCTCGACGGACATGGCGAGCACGTCCGCGATGTTCTTGCCGCGGAGGGTGTAGCCCAGCACCTCGTCGGTGAACCGCTTGCCGTCGCACGCCTCGCACACGCTCGCGACACCCGCCATGAAGGCAAGGTCGGTGTAGATCAGGCCCACGCCCTTGCACTCCGGGCAGGCGCCGGCCGAGTTCGCGCTGAACAGGGCGGGCTTGACGCCGTTCGCCCGGGCGAACTGCTTGCGGACGGGTTCGAGGATGCCGGTGTAGGTCGCAGGGTTGGACCGGCGCGACCCGCGGATCGCGGACTGGTCCACGAACGTGACCCCGTCGCGCGGCAGGCAGCCGTGGATCAGGGAGCTCTTGCCGGAGCCCGCGACTCCTGTCACCGCGACGAGGACCCCGAGCGGCACGTCGACCGAGACGTCCCGCAGGTTGTGCAGGGTGGCGTGCTCGATCCGGAGCCGCCCGGTCGGCGTGCGCGGCGTGTCCTTGAGCGTGACGGCCTGGTCGAGGTGCTTGCCCGTGGCCGTCCCGGAGGTGCGCAGCCCGGCGAGGTCGCCCTGGTAGACCACCGTGCCGCCGTGCGCACCGGCACCCGGCCCCATGTCGACGAGATGGTCGGCGGCGGCCATGACCTCGGGCTTGTGCTCGACCACCAGCACCGTGTTGCCCTTGTCCCTCAGGCGCTGGAGCAGGGCGTTCATCTGGCGCACGTCGTGCGGGTGCAGGCCGATGGTCGGCTCGTCGAACACGTAGGTCATGTCCGTCAGGGCCGAGCCCATGTGCCGCACCATCTTGGTGCGCTGGGCCTCGCCACCGGACAGGGACGACGACTCGCGGTCCAGCGACAGGTACCCCAGCCCGATCTGCTCGAAGGTGGCGAGCAGGTCACCCAGGCCGTCGAGGATCGGCTGGACGTGCGGGTCGGTGAGGCCGCGGACCAGGTCGGCCAGGTCGGTGAGCTGCATGGCCGCGGCCTCGCCGATGTGCTTGCCCCGGACCAGCGACGACCGGGCCCGGTCGTTGAGCCGGGTACCGCCGCACGCGGGGCACGGCGCGAACGTCGCGAGCCGCTCGACGGCGGCCCGCATCGCCCCCTTCATCGACTCCACGTCCTTGACCAGGTACAGCCGGGTGATCTTGGGGACCAGCGACTCGTAGGTGACGTTGATGCCGCCCGAGACGATCTTGCGCTCGGGCCCGTGCATCAGGTCGTGCCACTCGGTGTCTGTGTAGTCCTTGAGCGGCTTGTCCGCGTCGAACAGCCCCGAGTCGGCGTAGACCTTCCAGTACCAGGTGCCGACGCCGAAGTTGGGGAACGTGATGGCACCCTCGTTGAGCGACCTGTCCCGGTCCACGAGCGCGTCGGTGTCGATCGTGGAGACCCGGCCGAGGCCCTCGCACTCGGGGCACATGCCCTGCGGGTCGTTGAACGAGAAGAGGTTGGACCCGCCGATGTGCGGTGTGCCGAGCCGGGACCAGATGACCCGCAGCATCGTGTACGCGTCGGTCGCGGTGCCCACCGTGGAGCGGGCGTTCGCGCCCATGGGCTCCTGGTCCACCACGATCGCCGCCGACAGGTTCGACAGCGTGTCGACGTCGGGCCGGGGGCGCGAGGGCATGAAGCCCTGGACGAACGCCGGGTAGGTCTCGTCGATCAGCCGACGTGACTCCGCGGCGACGGTGCCGAACACGAGTGAGCTCTTGCCGGAGCCGGAGACCCCGGTGAAGACCGTGAGCTTCCGCTTCGGGATGTCCACCGAAACGCCCTGCAGGTTGTTCTCGCGGGCTCCGCGCACCTCGATAGATCCGAACACCACTGTCCTTTCCTGGTCGGTGGTCCCATGGTGCCAGGAGGCACTGACACGCACCCCGGCAACGGGATGCGCCGTTACGCCAGCAGCAGACGCCGGAACGACCCGGTGTGTCAGTGGGGTTGGGTAGCGTGACGGGTACCGACGGCGGGAGTGGGCAGATGACACTGATCTCAACGGGTACTGCGGGTGCCCCGGGGCTCGGCACGGACGAGCGCGTGCCGGGAGCCAGACCTGGCACGTTCGAGCACGCTCGCGAGCCACTGCTGCGTGACCTCGTGGGCGGCATCCTGCGCCGGACCAGACGCGAGCAACGTCGCACGCTGGCCGACGTCGCCGCGGACGCGCGGGTCTCCACGGCCTACCTGTCCGAGGTCGAGCGCGGCCGCAAGGAGGCCTCGTCCGAGGTGCTCGCCGCCGTGTGCGAGGCGCTCGGGATGCGGCTCGTCGACCTGGTGGAGCGGGCGTGGGCGGAGCTCGCGCTCGCGCTGGCCGCCCAGGAGGAGAGCCGCCGCGTCCGCGTCCTGTCGTCCACGGCCCGGCGTGCGGCGGGCTTCTCGTCCTCCCGGCACCCGCTCCAGGCGGGATCCACCGGCTCGGGCGCCGCGCCGCCCCGCGGCCGGTCCGGGGAGGCCGTCCTGCTCGCGGCCTGACGGTCCCCGACGACCGCGGAGCCGGCATCGGGGACCGGTGCCGGTCCTCAGAGGCCGGCGCGTCGCTTCCCGCCCGGGCGGACGTCGTGCACCTGGTCCACGATCCTGTCGATCATCCCGTAGGCGAGCGCCTGCTCGGCGGTGAACCAGCGGTCGCGTTCCGAGTCGGCGGCGATCGTCTCGACGGTCTGCCCCGTGTGCTCGGCCTGCAGCCGCGTCACTACGTCCTTGACGTGCCGGATGTTCTCGGCCTGGACGACGACGTCGCTGGTGGTGCCGCCGACCCCGCCGGCCGGCTGGTGCATCATGATCCGCGCGTGCGGCAGCGCGTACCGCTTGCCGTGCGTGCCCGAGGCGAGCAGGAACTGACCCATGCTCCCGGTGAAGCCGACCGCCACGGTCGAGACGGCGTTCGGGAGGAGCTTCATCGTGTCGTACACCGCCAGGCCCGCGCCGATGGAGCCGCCGGGTGAGTTGATGTAGACGCTGATGTCCGCGGCCTGGTCCTCGGACGACAGGAGCAGGAGCTGTGCGGTCACGCGGTTGGCGACGGCGTCGTCGATCTCGCTGCCGATGAGCACGATGCGCTGGTGCAGCAGCCGTGCGGCGAGGTGGTCCTCGAAGGGCTGGAGGTGGGTCGTGTCGGTCATGCCTCCACGATCGTCCCGCCCCGCGCAGGGGGACAGCGGACTCTGCCGGCCGCAGATCTGCTGACGGCAGACCGCCCGCTCGTCACAAGGGGTTGCCCTGCGGATCGATCGTGGGGAACACGTCGAAGTGGACCTCGACCGGCACGGTGCCCGGTTCGCCCTCCTGGCCGCTCAACGGGTCGATGTGCTCCGTGATGAAGCGTTCCCAGGCCGTCACCATCGCGGCCATCTGCTCCGGCGTGGCCCACTTGTTGGCCGAGAAGAAGGTGGTCGCCCCCATCCAGGAGGTGAGCATCTCCTCGTCCGCGTCCTGCGTGGCCCGGAGGAAGGCCATCACCCGCTCGTGCCGGAGCCGCAGGAACTCCGTGTTCACGGCCTCGGCAGTCTGGCGGCCCGCCGGGGAGTCCTTGCCCGAGCTGGAGATGCTGAAGCCCCCTGGCGTGCGCTCCCACCAGCGCTCGCGTGCCGTGCCCTTGCCCTCCACCTCACGGACGAAGCCGTGCTTGGCGAGCTGGCGCAGGTGGTAGCTGGTCGAGCCGCTGGACTCGCCGACGATCTCGCCGAGCTTGCTGGCCGTGAGCGGTCCGTGGCTGGGCAGCAGGTCGAGGATGCGGATGCGGAGGGGATGGGCGAGCGCCCGCAGGGCCGCGGGGCCCAGCTCGGGCGGGCGACCGCTGTCCGCGGGTGCGTCGGGAGCGACCCGCAGCTCGGGCGGCCCAACCGGCACCGGGGCCGACGGCCGTTCGGTCGGGCCGGGGGAGTCCTTGCGTGCTGTCGCCATAGGCAGGACGTTACCCACACCCCGCCGCCGGGACCGGTCGGTCAGCGCAGGGCCAGTGGATGGCGGGCCGCCAGGTTGTCCCGCACGCGCTCCGCATGGGCTCGGCGGCGCTCGGCCCGCTCGATCTCCCGGCGCTGCTCCTCCCGGTCCTCCGGGCGCGGTGCGGCGGGTCGTGTGGCGGACGCCGTCCCGCGGGCGAGGCGCACGGACGGGGGGACGGTGGCGCGGGCGACGGGTGCGTAGGCGGTCATCGCGGTGCTCCTCGCTGGGGGACGGGTCGCCGGACGGGTGCGACCGACGTGACCACCCTACGCATGCCAACAGTTCTTTGCAAGAGATTCTTTGCAACGAAATCTTTGGAGACCGCGTCAGTCCTCCGGATCACGCCGGAAGGCGTCCAGGTCGTGGTTGAGCCGTTCGAGCAGGCCGGCGAGCAAGGCCCGTTCGGTGGGGGACCAGTCGGCCAGGATCTCGTCGTACATCGCGCTGCGCCGGGCGCGCTCGTGGTCGAGCTGCTGCCGGCCGGCCGGCGTCGCCTCGACCCGTACCGCCCGTCCGTCGAGCGGGTCGCGGCTGCGCCGGGCGAAGCCCGCCTTCTCCAGGCTCACGACCTGACGGGTCACGGTGGACGCGTCGAGCCCCTGCCGCTCGGCGAGCGCGTTGATGCCGAGCGGCCCCTCGGTGCTGAGCACCAGCAGGAGCAGGTAGCCGGACCGTTCCAGCGACGGGGCGTGCCCCGCGCGGATCGCGCCCGTCCGTTCGGCCCGGCGGAGCAGGAGCGCGAGCTGGAGCTCGACGCGGGAGAGTGTGCCCTCGCCGGCGTGCTCGGCGTCGGCGGCCTCTTTCGTCCTCTTCGACATAGGTGTAGCCTACAGGTAGATATCTGTGGGGTACAGGTAAATCGATCCGAGGAGGCCGCGTGGCTACCGCGCGCAACGAACCGAACAAGACAGCGATCTACGCCACGGCGCTCACCGCGTTCTTCGCGATCGCGGGTATCGCCGTCGTGGACCCGATCCTTCCCGTCATCGGCGCGGAGATCGGGGCCACCACCTGGGAGATCGAGCTGCTGTTCACCGCGTACATCGCGGTCATGGCGATCGGCATGATCCCCGCCGTCATGGCGACGGGGCGGTTCGGCTACAAGAAGATCCTGGCGACCGGGGTCACGCTCGTCGCCGTCGCGGCCGGGCTGGCGGCGCTGAGCGGCAACATCGCCCAGCTCGCGGTCCTGCGGGGGGTGTGGGGCCTGGGCAACGCGATGTTCTTCGCCACGGCCATGGTGCTGCTGGTCGCTCTGGCCCGGGACCGCGAGTGGGTGGTCGGCCTGTTCGAGACCTGCGTCGGGCTCGGCTTCGCGGTCGGGCCCCTGATCGGCGGTCTGCTCGGGCACATCAGCTGGCGGGTGCCGTTCTTCGTCTGCGGCCTGCTCATGCTGGTCGCCCTGCTCGTGTCGGTGACCCGGCTGAAGGACCCGGCGGAGAAGCCCGCGCCGCTGCGGCTCGGCCAGGTCTTCGGTCTGTTCCGCAAGCCCGGGTTCCTGTCGCTCGCCGTCGTCACGGCCGCCTACAACTTCGTCTTCTTCGTGGTGCTCGGCTACGTCCCCGTGTTCCTGGGCCTGGACGTCGTGCCGCTCGGCCTGGTGTTCACGGCATGGGGCATCGGCGTGGCTGTCGGCATCCTCGCGGTCGGTCACCGGCTCGCGCACGCCATCGGGTTCGTGCAGACGCTCGGCGTGGCAGTGCTCGGCGTGCTCGCCTGCGTGGCCCTGCTGGCCATCGGCGTGGGCACCGCGGGATCCGTCGTCGTGACCATCGTGGCCGGTGTGTTCATGGGCATCGCGAACGCCAACCTCACCGACCTGTCGCTGGCCCTCGGCGACCCGGACCGCCGGGTCACCACGGGTGCGTTCAACCTGGTGCGGTGGGGGTTCGCGGCCCCGGCGCCGGTGGTCGCCGGTCTGCTCGCCGAGAGCGTGGGCGCCGCCTCGCCGTTCTGGGTCGCCTCGGGTGTGCTGGTCGTCGGAGTGATCGTGTTCCTCGTCACCGCGCACGTCATGGCGCGGCCGCTCGGCGAGCGCGTGCTCTGGCAGCGCTGGGACCGGCGCGCGCGGCAGGCCGAGCACACCCCGGAGGAGGCCATGTCCGAGCTGTGACGCCGGGCGAGGGCGGGCGGCGGCTCACCGTTCGGCTTGCCGCTGGTGCGGCACACTGCCCTACTCTGGGGACTTCGGTCGTTTTCACCCCGTTGGTCCGCCCCGGGCACGACGGCGGCAGCGTTCCGTCTGCCCGATCCTCGTCCGCACCGTGGAGTCCCCGTGTTCCGTCTCGCCCGGCTGTCCCTCGCGAACCGAGCCGTCGTGGCGCTGGTGACGATCGCGATAGCGGTGTTCGGCGTGGTGAGCATGACCGCGCTCAAGCAGGAGCTGATCCCGTCCCTCCAGCTGCCGACCGGGATCGTGAGCGCGCAGTACCCGGGTTCGTCGCCGCAGGTGGTCGAGGAGCAGGTCACCGACGTGATCGAGGAAGCCATCGCCTCGGTCGACGACGTCGCCTCCGTGCGCTCGACGGCGTCCACCGGCGTCTCCCTGACCACCGTCGAGTTCACGTACGGCACCGACATGGAGGCCGCGACCCAGCGGCTGCAGACCGCCGTCGCGGGCGCCCAGCCCGCCCTGCCCCAGGATGTCAGCCCGCAGGTCACGACCGGCTCCGTCGACGACGTGCCCGTGGTCCAGATGGCCGTGGCAGGTGACAAGAGCCCCCATGCGCTCGCGGACACCGTCGAGAGCGTGATCGTCCCGGCCCTGGAGGACGTCGAGGGCGTCCGCTCGGTCGCGGTGACCGGGCAGCAGGAGACGGAGGTCCGCGTCCAGCCCGATCAGGCGCGGCTCGCGGCGGCCGGCCTCACACCGCAGGACCTGACCACGGTGCTGCAGGACAACGGCGTCGTCGTGCCGGCGGGCGAGATCACGGACGGCGGTCGTGCCTGGTCGGTGCAGCTCGGCAAGCCCGTGGACATGGTCGACCAGCTCAAGCAGCTCCCCGTCGTGCCGGGCGGCACGACGGGAGCGGGCGGCGAAGACGCCGGCGCGGCTGCCGGCGCCCTGCCGGCCGACCCGGCGGCGCCGACGGCTCCGGCCGAGCCGGTGCTCGTCGGCGAGGTCGCGACGGTCCGGCTCGAGCCGGTGGAGGCGACGTCGTACTCCCGGCTCGACGGTGCGCCGTCGCTCGGCCTGGCCATCACGAAGACGCCCGAGGCCAACACCGTCGAGGTGTCGCACGCCGTCGAGAACGCGCTCGCGGAGGCCGAGGTGGCCGACCCGCTGGCGGAGCGCGGCGTCACGACCGCCGTCGTGTTCGACCAGGCGCCGTTCGTCGAGGACTCGATCCACGGGCTGGCCACCGAGGGTGGTCTCGGTCTGCTGTTCGCCGTGCTCGTGATCCTCGTGTTCCTGATGTCGATGCGGTCCACGCTGGTGTCGGCGATCTCCATCCCGCTGTCGCTCGCGGTGACGTTCATCGCGATGAACGCGGGCGGATACACCCTGAACATCCTCACGCTCGGCGCGCTCACCATCTCGATCGGCCGTGTGGTGGACGACGCCATCGTCGTCATCGAGAACATCAAGCGGCACATGTCGTACGGCGTCGAGCGGACCGAGGCCGTCCTGACGGCGGTGCGCGAGGTGGGCGGGGCGATCGCCGCCTCCACGATCTGCACCGTGGCGGTCTTCCTGCCCATCGCCTTCGTGGGCGGCATGGTGGGGGAGCTGTTCCGGCCGTTCGCCCTCACGGTGTCGATCGCGATGCTGGCCTCGCTCGTCGTGGCACTCACCATCGTTCCCGTGCTGGCGTACTGGTTCATCCGGCCGCCGAAGAGCAGCAGTCGTGGCTCGGCGGCGCGCGCGGCGGCCGAGGAGAAGGAGGAGCGCGGCGTCTGGCAGCGGCTCTACGTGCCGTCGCTCGACGGCGCGCTGGCACGGCCCGCCGTCACCCTCGGCCTCGCCGTCGCGATCCTGGGCGGCACGGTGGCCCTGGTCCCGCGGATGGAGACCAGCTTCCTCGGGGACAGCGGGCAGGACACCGTGACGGTCACGCAGCACTACGCGCCCGGCACCTCGCTCAAGGGTCAGGACGAGGCGGCCAGAAAGGTGGAGGAGGCGCTCGCGGCCGTCCCGGCCGTCGACAGCGTGCAGTCCACCGTGGGGAGCGGCGGCGACATGTCCATGGCCGCGTTCGGCGGGGCGAGCGCAGGTCTCAAGGCATCGTTCGCGGTGACGCTCACGGACGACGCCGACGGCGCGGCCGCCGCGGCCGACATCCGCGCCGCCGTCGGCGGGCTCGCCGAGAAGCCGGCGACCGAGATCTCCGTCTCCGCCGGGGACTCCGTGGGGACGTCGTCGATCGACCTGGTCGTCCGGGGGCACGACGACGCGGCGCTGAGCCAGGCCACGACCGCACTCCAGGAGGCGATGGGCGGTCTCGACGGTGTCGCCGAGGTCAGCAACGACCTCTCCGCGGCACAGGAGATCGTCGAGGTGACCGTGAACCGCAAGGTCGCGGCCGAGTACGGGCTCACCGAGACCCAGGTCACCGGAATCGCGTCCGCGGCGATGGCGGGTGCGCAGGACATGGGCGAGCTGCGGACCGCCGAGGGCCCCGTGGGCGTCACGCTCGCGGCGGGCCGGACGCCGACGACCATGTCCGGCATCGGCGAGATCCCGGTACCGACGGCGGCCGGGACGGTGCAGCTCAGCGACGTCGCGACGGTGCACGTCGCCAAGACGCCGACGTCGATCAGCCGGATCGACGGCGACCGGTCCGCGACGGTGTCGGTGACGCCTGCCGGCGACGACCTGGGGGCGGTGACCGAGGCGGTCGACGCCGAGATCGCGGCGCTCGACCTGCCCGCGGGGGCCACGGTGACCGTGGGCGGCGCGGCGGCCGACCAGGCGGAGGCGTTCAACGACCTGGGGATGGCGCTGCTGGCCGCGATCGCCCTCGTGTTCATCGTCATGGTGGCCGCGTTCCGCAGCCTGGCCCAGCCGTTCATCCTGCTGGTGTCGATCCCGTTCGCGGCGGTGGGCGCCCTGGTGGCGCTGGTCGCCACGGACACCCCGCTGGGGGTGCCCGCGCTCATCGGCACCCTGCTGCTGGTGGGGATCGTGGTGTCCAACGCGATCGTGCTCATCGACCTCATCAACCAGTACCGCCAGGACGGCATGGCCCTCGACGAGGCGGTGCGCGAGGGTGCGCGCAAGCGACTGCGCCCCATCGTCATGACGGCTCTGGCCACGGTCTTCGCGCTGACGCCGATGGCGGTGGGGGTCACCGGCGGCGGGGCGTTCATCTCGCAGCCGCTGGCGCTCGTGGTGATCGGCGGACTCGTCTCCTCGACCGCGCTGACCCTGTACGTGGTGCCCGTGATCTACACGATCTTCGAGGGCCGGGCCGAACGCCGTCGTGCGGCGGACAAGGCCGCCGGGCGGACCACGCGCAGGCCGCTGACCGGCGCGTTCCCCAGCGTGGCGACCGGGGCCTTCCAGACGGTCGGCCGCCAGGCGGCGGCGCAGCGACAGGCACCCGCAGCGCCGGCCTGGCCGCCGACCCCGGAACCCGCTGCCGTCCAGACCGGTTCCTGGGCCTCGCCGGCCCGGTCCAGCGCCTGGGCCGAACCCGACCAGGGGCGTCCGGGGCGGCACAGCCGGCCCACTCCCGCGCAGGCCCCGCCCGCGCGGGCTCCGTTCACCCAGTCGCCGCCTGCGCAGGCTCCGTCTACTCAATCGCCGTCTACTCAGTCGCCGTCTACTCAGTCGCCGCCCGCGCAGAGCCCGCCGGCTCGGGTTCCGTCGGCCCGGGCGTCCGCCAGGGTCGAGCCACAGCACGGGGTCGGACAGGGTGCGACCCCGGCTCCCGACCGGCAGCAGCCGGCGGCATATCCGTTGTTCGAGACATACCCCCAGCAGAACGGGTATGCACCGCACGGCGGGCAGCACGCGGAACGTTCCCAGCAGCGCTACCAGCAGCCCGCCCCCGCATCGGACCCGCGGCAGCCCACCCCGGCACCGGACCCGCGGCAGCCCGCCCCGGCGCCGGATCCGCGGCGGCCTGCCCCGGCTGCAGATCCGCGGCAGCACGCTCCAGGACCGGATCCGCGGCTGCAGGCGCGGCCGCCACAGCAGCCCGTGCCAGGGCACTCGGCGCAGCAGTGGCCCAGCCCGCCGTCGGCGCACCAGCCGCCGCACCAGGCGCAGCAACAGCTGCCGGTCCGCCGACAGCCGCAGCAGGAACGGTCAGTCCGGCCGCCGCACGAGGAGCCACCGGTCCGGTATCAGCAGGAGGAACCAGCAGTCCGGTATCCACAGGAGGAACCACCGACCCGGCACCCGCAGCAGGCGGCGCCAGTATGGCCTCATCCGCTGGACCCGCTCGACTGACGCCTCACCCCACAGACAACTGTGCTCCCGGGGATGGGTTGCGGAGAGTAGACAATGCCTACTCTCCGCAACCCGTCCCCGGGAGCACACCTTTCTCCGGAGAGGCGCCGGGCCGGACAGCCCGGCCCGGCCCACGTCCCGCTACGCGTCCTGGAGCTTGAGGCGGGCCGCTGCACCGATCAGCACCAGCGCCGTGTACCCGCCCAGCACGCCGATGCCCACCCACGGGTCCAGCACGTCCGGGAACGCGCCCGCGTTGGGCGTGATCTGCGCACCCGCCACGCTGGGCAGCAGCTTGTTCACCGTGCCGACCCACTCGAGCTGGGCCGCCGCGAAGGTGGCCACCTGGAAGATCGTCGGGATCACGAGGAAGATCGCGACCACCGTGAAGATCGCACCCGCGGTGTGGCGCAGCAGGGTGCCGAGGCCGAGGGCGAACAGCGCCACCAGCGTCACGTAGAGCACCGTGCCCAGCAGCGACCGCACCTGGTCGCCGTCGCCGAAGTCGACCGTCGCACCGTTGCCGTTCAGGATCGGGTAGGTGACGAGCCAGCTCAGGGCCAGCGACACCGCCGTGAGCACCGCCGTCACGAGCACGAGCACGAGCGCCTTGCCGAAGAACGCCGGCAGGCGGCTGGGCACCGCCGCGAACGTCGAGCGGATCATGCCTGTGGAGTACTCGCCGGTGATCATCAGCGCCCCGAGCACGGCGACCACGAGGGCCGCCATCTCGAACCCGGCCGCCACGACCCTGGTCCCGCCCAGCATGCCGCCCATGGCTGCCTGGTCCTCCGGCGGGGCGCCCTCCATCGCGTCGCCGGCGAGCTGGACCACGAGGGCCAGCAGGAGGGCGAACCCGATCATGACCACGACGGTCGACGCGAGCGTCCACCACGTGGAGCGCAGCGACCACAGCTTGATCCACTCCGAGCGCAGCACCCGCCAGAAGGTGACGGGGCGGACGGAGGTCTTCCCCGTCGTCGGGCCGGACGCGGCTCCGCTCGCCGGAGCGGTGACCGTCGCGCTCATGCCTTGCTCCCCTCGAGGTCGGACGTCGCACCGGCGGTGGCGATGTCCTCGGACTGGTACTCGACCGCGTCGGCGGTCAGCGACATGTAGGCCTCCTCGAGCGTGGACGCGACGGGCGTGAGCTCATGCAGCACGATCCGCGACGCCGCGGCCAGCTCGCCGACGGAGGCCGCGTTGCTGCCGCGCACCTCCAGCAGGCCCGGCTCGACGTCGTCGACCTGGGCGTTGTTGGCCTTGAGCAGCTCGGCGAGCTCGGTCGCCTGGGGCGAACGGACCCGGACGAGCTTGCGCTCGGCGCCGTCGACGATCTCCTGGACCGGGGCGTCCGCGAGGATGCGGCCGCGGCCGATGACGATCACGTGGTCGGCCGTCAGGGCGACCTCGCTCATCAGGTGGCTGGACAGGAAGACCGTGCGGCCCTCGGAGGCGAGGTACTTGGCGATGTTGCGGACCCACAGCACGCCCTCGGGGTCGAGCCCGTTGACGGGCTCGTCGAGGATCAGCGTGCGCGGGTCACCGAGCAGGGCCGCCGCGATGCCGAGGCGCTGGCCCATGCCGAGCGAGAAGCCACCCACGCGCTTGGTGGCCACGGGGCGCAGACCGGTGAGCTCGATCACCTCGTCGACGCGCCGGGTCGGGATACCGTGCGTCGCGGCCATGGCGAGCAGGTGGTTGCGCGCGGTCCGGCCGGTGTGCACGGCCTTCGCGTCGAGCAGGGCACCCACCTCCGCGAGCGGACGGCGGTGCGCGGCGTACGGCTTGCCGTTCACAGTCACGCTGCCGGCTGTGGGCCGGTCGAGGCCCACGATCATGCGCATCGTGGTCGACTTGCCGGCGCCGTTCGGGCCCAGGAAGCCGGTCACCTGGCCGGGTTGCACGGTGAACGTGACACCGTCGACGGCGGTCTTGGCGCCGTACCTCTTCGTCAGGCCTGTGGCCTTGATCATCACTTGCCCTTCCATCTGGCATGCGGGGACAGTCGATGCGACCGTCGGTCGGTCGCGCCAGGACTGGTCACTACGAGACTAGGGAGCCGGAGGCACCCACCGCACGCATTACCGGCCCCGATCATCCCTGGGACGGACCTACTTCATCCGAAGGTATGACCTGGGAACTCTCCAGGCATGTCCAGCGTTCCCTAGGATGGTCAGACAGACCAGGAGGAGCAGATGAGCAACCCCGTCTTTTCGAGAAGCGACGTCTTCGGTGAGCCGCGTCGTACCGGTGCCGCCGGTGCGCGCCGTGGCGGCACCGCCACCTACCCCAACCAGACTCCCGCGTACGGCACCCCGCCGCAGGCCGGCCAGTACGGTCAGTACGGCGCCGCGGGGCAGCAGGCGATGGACGCGTCGGAGCTCGACGCGATGTACCGCTCACCGTCCGCCACCACCGCGGACACGAAGCGGATGACCTACGACGACGTGATCGTCAAGACCGGCGGGCTGCTCGCGCTGCTCGTCGTCGTGGCGGCGGCGACGTGGACGCTGGTCCCGCCGGCGATGATGGGCCTGGTCATGATCGTGGGCCTGATCGGTGGGCTCGTGCTCGGCCTGGTCAACGCCTTCAAGCGGAACCCCAGCCCCGCGCTCATCGTGGCGTACACGGTGTTCGAGGGCGCCTTCCTCGGCGCGATCTCGCTGCAGTTCAACACGCTGTACGACGGCGTGGTGCTGCAGGCGGTGCTCGGCACCATCTCCGTGTTCGCGGTGAGCCTGTTCCTGTTCAAGAGCGGTCGCGTCCGCGTGACCGCCAAGTTCACGCGCTGGCTGATGTTCGCCATGCTGGGCTACGCGCTGTTCTCGCTGGTCAACCTGGTCCTGATGTGGACCGGGGTGCTCGGTGAGTTCGGTATGCGTTCCTGGGGCGGCGGCCTGGTCGGCATCGTCGTGGGCCTGATCGCCGTCGGCCTCGCGGCCGCCTCGCTGATCGTGGACTTCGACTCGATCAAGCGCGGTGTCGAGGCCGGTGTCCCGGCCAAGATGGCGTGGGCCGCGGCCTTCGGCCTCATGGTCACGCTGATCTGGCTGTACCTGGAGCTGCTCCGCCTGCTGGCGATCGTGTCCAGCTTCGCGCGCGACTAGTTCCGCACCGCACGTCCCGGATCGGGCCAGCCGTCGTCACGGCTGGCCCGATCTGCTGTGTCCGGGGTCGTGCGTCAGGGGCCGTGCGTCAGGGGCCGGCGGTCGCGCGGACGGCGTCCTGCCACGTGCGGTAGCCGCCGTCGAGGTTGCGCACGTCGTAGCCGAGCTGGGTGAGGAGCCGCGCGGCGGTGTGGCCGCGCTGGCCCACCTGGCAGTGCACCACCACGGGGCGCCCGGCCGGGATCTCCGCGTGCGCGCGGGCGCGCAGCTCGTCCAGGGGGACGTTCAGCGCCGGCGACCGCACGCCGTCCCGGGTCGTCTCGACCGTCCCGCGGGCGTGCTCGGCGGGCGTGCGCACGTCCACCAGCGTGGCCCCGTCCCGCACCGCCTCGTCGAGCTCGTGCCACTGGATGCTGCGTGTGGTGCCGGTGCGCAGGTTGTCGGCCACGTACCCCAGCATGTTGACCGGGTCCTTGGCGGAGCCGTAGGCGGGTGCGTAGGCCAGCTCGAGGTCCGCGAGCCCGGAGGCGGTGACTCCGCCGGCGATCGCGGTGGCGAGCACGTCGATGCGCTTGTCGACGCCGTCGCGGCCCACGGCCTGGGCGCCCAGGATGCGGTCGGTCCCCGGGTCCACGAGCAGCTTGAGCGCCATCGCGCTGGCCCCTGGGTAGTACCCGGCGTGCTGGCTCGGGTGGGTGTGCACGACGCGGTGGGGCCGGCCCTCGGCCCGGAGCTGCTTCTCGTTGCGCCCCACGACCGCCGCGGTCAGGTCGAAGACGCCGACGACGGCGGTGCCCGTCGACGGCCGCATGCCCGTCCGCCCGAGGATCACGTCCGCGACGTGCCGCCCGTGCCGGTTGGCGAGGTTCGCGAGCGGGATCAGGGTGAACGACTCCTGCCCGGCCGCGGACTGCGCGTCACGCTTGAGCGCGGCGTCACCGACGGCGAACACGTCCGGCACCGACGTGCGCAGGTCCTCGTCCACCAGGACGCCGCCGCGCGGGCCGAGCTCGGCACCCGCCAGCTCGGCGAGCTCCGTGTCGGGCCGGACGCCGACGGCCGCGACCACCACGTCGGCCGGGATCTCGCCGGCGTCGGCGCCCGCGGCGTCGGCCAGGACCGCGGTGCCCGGCGTCAGTGCGGTGACCTGGGTCGAGGTGCGGACGTCGACCCCGTGCGACGCCAGCTCGTCGCGGACGCGGACGGCCAGCTCGGGGTCCAGCGGCGTCAGCACCTGGTCGGCCAGCTCCACGACAGTGACCGCGAGACCGCGCCGGACCAGGTTCTCTGCGACCTCCAGGCCCACGAAGCCGGCCCCGACGACGACCGCGGTCCGGGCGTCCGGGCGGCCGGCCTCGGCCAGCAGCCGGTCGGCGTCGGCGACGTCGCGCAGCACGAGCGCGCGCTCCGCGCCGGGGACCTGCGGGACCACCGGGCGGGCGCCGGGGCTCAGGACGAGGCGGTCGTACGCCTGGACGTACTCGTCGCCGGTCGTCAGGTCGCGCACCGTCAGCGTGTGTGCCGCGGCGTCGATGCCGGTGACCCGCTGCCGCACCCGGACGTCGAGGCGGAACCGCGCCGCGAGCGACTCGGGCGTCTGCAGCAGCAGTGCGTCGCGGTCCTCGATCACGCCGCCCGCGTAGTACGGCAGCCCGCAGTTCGCGTACGACACGTGGTCACCCGCCTCGACGACGACGATCTCGGCGTCCTCCGCGAGACGACGGAGCCGGGTCGCGGCCGACATGCCCGCGGCGACGCCGCCCACGATGACGATCCTCATGTGCGTTCCTTCCTCGTTTGACCGCGACAATACCCCGGGGGGTATTCTCGCTCCAAACGACCGCGAAGGAGATGACCATGTGCAGGGCTGTGACGTGCCGGACGTGCGGCAGGACGACGTGGGCGGGCTGCGGGCAGCACGTGGACCAGGTGATGGCGAACGTGCCGCGTGCCGACCGGTGCCCCGGTCATGCCGAGGAGCCGACCGCAGAGCCGGCCGGCGAGCCGCCCGCGAAGGGCTCGTTCCTGTCCCGCCTGTTCGGCCGCTGAGAGGGGAGGCGTGGTCATGGAGCTCGACCCGCAGGAGATGAAGAAGGTGTCCAACCGGCTGCGACGCGCGCAGGGACAGCTCGCCGCCGTCGTGCGCATGGTGGACGAGGGGGCGGACTGCGCCGACGTCGTCACACAGCTCTCGGCGGTGTCGAAGGCGATCGACCGGGCCGGCTTCGCCGTCATCGCGACGGGGCTGAAGCAGTGCCTGTCGGACGAGGAGAACGGCGCGGTCGACGCCGAGAAGCTGGAGAAGCTCTTCCTGTCCTTCGCCTAGCCTGCCTCGGCCGCCCGTCCCGGCGAGCCGCCTCGACTCAGTCGAGGCAGAACTCGTTGCCCTCGATGTCCTGCATCGTGAGGCACGACTCGTTCTCCTCGTCGGCCTCCTGCAGGTAGAGACGGGTGCCGCCCAGCGCGACCAGCCGCGCGCACTCGGCCTCGAGGACGTCGACCCGCTCCTGGCCGACCAGGCCCGTGCCCGCCCGCACGTCGACGTGCACGCGGTTCTTGACGACCTTGCCCTCCGGCACCTTCTGGAAGTAGAGCCGGGGCCCGGCACCCGTGGGGTCCGAGGCGGCGGCGCCGTCGGCGCCCCGCTTCTCGGGCGGGAGGGAGCTCTCGTACTCCTCCCAGGTGGTGAAGCCCTCGGGGGCGGGAGGGAGGACGTACCCGAGCACCTCGCACCAGAACCGCGCGACGCGCCACGGGTCCGCGCAGTCGAAGGTGATCTGGACCTGCCTGACGGAAACCATCCGCTCAGCCTAATGACTGCAGGGCACCCCGGGACACGGGATTTCCGGCGGGGCGTCAGCGGGGGGCGGCTACCGGCGCACCCAGCGCCGCGACGCCCGCGACGAGCATGTCGACCAGCACCGCGAAGCTCTGGTCCACGTCCTCCCGCATCCGGAACCCGCCGCCGAGCTCCAGCAGCACGAACCCGTGGATGCCCGACCGGACGGCGCGGACGGCGTCGATCACGCGGTCGTCCGGCAGCTCGAAGCCGCGCAGCGTCGCCACCACGACCTGCACGCCCTCGGCGGCGACGTCGCGGGCGACGGCGCCGGCCGGGTCGTCCGGATCGGGACCCACCTGCGTGGCGGCGTAGCGTCCGGGGTGGTCGTGGGCGTACTGACGCCAGGCGCTCGCCAGGGCGCGGAGCGCATCCGCCCCGGCACGGCCCACGGTCGCCGAGGCACCCGTGGCGGTCAGCTCGCGGACGGCGAGCACGGCGACGTCGCGCCGCAGGTCGGCGAGCGAGCCCACGTGCTTGTAGAGGCTCGGTGCCGCGACGCCTGCCTTCGCGGCGACCTTCGCGAGCGTGAGGTCCGCGAACCCGCTCGCGCCGCCCTCGTCCACGACCTCGACGGCGAGCCGCACCACGGCGTCGTGCGACAGCCCGGCCCTAGGCACGCCGGCCGCCGTCCTCGGCCGCCCCGGCGCCGGCCGCGCCCGGGAGCCCGTCGAGGAACTCCAGGATCGCGGGGACCGTCACGTCGGGTGCCTGGTGCTGCGGGTAGTGGCCCACCTCGGGGACCAGGACGCCGCGGGCGCCGAGCGTGTCGGTCATCCAGGCCAGCTCTGCCGCCGGGTCCGGGTAGTCGGGGTCGAGCGCGCCGACCACGACCAGCGCCGGCGCCGTGACGTCGGGCAGCCGCGCCTCGACGACCGCGTGGTCGAGCGCGAGCGCGAGGTCGCGGAAGGACCGCAGGTGCGCCGGCTCGCTCAGCGCCCGCCGGACGGCCGCGACGTGCTCGGCGTGCCGCGCCGACCGCCGGCCCTTGCTGATCGACGAGTAGTACGACGCCCAGAACGCGGCGCCCCACGGCCGGGCGAGCAGCGCGCGGTAGGCCACGCGCAGCACGCGCTGCATGGCCGGCGACCCCGGCTCGCGCAGCAGCGGGCTGAGCAGGACGAGGCCGCGGACCAGGTCGGGCCGTTCGGCTGCGGCCCACGCGGCGGCCGAGGCGCCCATGGAGTTGCCCAGCAGGACGGCGGGGCCGGCGCCGAGGTGCTCGACGAGGGCCAGGAGGTCGGTGCCGGTGGCGTCGTCGCCGTGCGTCCGGAACGTGGTGTCCGATTCGCCGTGGCCGCGCAGGTCCGCGACGACGACGCGGTAGCCGGCGTCGACGAGGGCCGGAGCGACGTCGTCGTACGTGGAGCGGAGGTCGCCCATGCCGGGGACGGCGACCACGAGCGGTCCCGAGCCCGAGTCGGTGTAGGCGATGCGTCCCTCGGGGCGCTGCAGGAAGTTTGTCCTCATAGCCATCAAGCTACGCTCATTAGCCAGACCGCACAACCCCCAAACGTCGAGTGCGGGATCTTCGCCCCTTTCTGTGTGTCAGAAGGGCGAAGATCCCGCACTCAACGGGGCGTGACGGGTCAGGACGGGCCGAAGTAGCCCTTCTCCGCCTCGCCCGACTCGGCCTTGATCACGTGCATAACGGCGTTGATCAGGGCCAGGTGCGTGAACGCCTGCGGGAAGTTGCCCAGGTGCCGGCCGGTGCCCGGCTCGATCTCCTCGGCGTAGAGGTTGAGCGACGACGCGTAGCCGAGCAGCCGCTCGCACAGCGACCGGGCCCGCTCCACCTCCCCGATCTCGACCAGGGCCGACACCAGCCAGAAGGAGCAGATGGTGAACGTGCCCTCCTCGCCCTGCAGCCCGTCGTCGGTCTCGTCCGTGCGGTACCGCAGCACGAGGCCGTCCTCGGTGAGCTCGTCCGCGATGGCCAGCACGGTGGCGCGCACGCGCTCGTCGTCGGGCGGCAGGAACCGCAGCAGGGGCACGAGCAGGAGCGACGCGTCCAGCGCCGGGTCGCCGTAGCGCTGCGTGAAGACGCCGCGCTCGTCCACACCCCGGGCGCAGATGTCGTCGGCGATCTCGTCGGCGATCTTCTGCCATTCCTTGGCGTAGTCGAGCTCGTCGTAGAGCCGGGCCAGCTTGGCGCCGCGGTCCATCGCCACCCAGCACATGAGCTTGGAGCTGGTGAAGTGCTGCGGCTCGCCGCGCACCTCCCAGATGCCCCGGTCGGGCTTGTCCCAGTGCTTGGCGGCCTCCTCGACCTGCCGCTTGAGGATGGGCCACAGCGACTCGGGGAGCTGCTCGCGCGACTTGGCGTGCAGCCACACCGAGTCGAGCACCGCGCCCCACATGTCGTGCTGGCGCTGGTCGTAGGCCGCGTTGCCGATCCGCACCGGCTGCGCGCCCTCGTAGCCCGACAGGTGCGGCAGCTCGAACTCCTCCAGGGTGTTCTCGCCGCCCACGCCGTACATGATCTGCAGCGGCTGGTCGTCGCTGGTCACGTCCTGGATGAACGCGAAGAAGTCGTTCGCCTCACGCTCCAGGCCCAGCGTGTACAGGCCCCACAGGGCGAACGTCGAGTCGCGGATCCACGCGTACCGGTAGTCCCAGTTGCGCTCGCCGCCCGGCGTCTCGGGCAGCGACGTGGTCGCCGCGGCGATGAGGGCACCGGTGGGGGAGTAGGTCAGGCCCTTCAGGGTCAGCGCCGAGCGCTGCAGGTAGCTGCGCCACGGGTGGTCGGGGAACTGGCCCTGCGTGATCCAGTCGCGCCAGAACCGCTCGGTGCGCCACATCGCGTCGAGCGCGCCGGCGTAGGTGGTCGGGGCGCTCTGCGAGCCCCACGACATCGCGACGAAGTGCGTGGCACCCTCCGTCATCCGGGTGCGCGCGGTGACCCGCTTGCCGCCGTCCAGCCCGAACCGCAGGCTGGAGCGCAGGTGGAGGTCCGGGTTGGAGCCGCCGATGTGGGCCACGACCGCGGAGTAGCCGCTGTTCTCGTACTCCCACTCGACGTCGCGGCGCGCGTAGTCCGGGCGCGGCTCGCAGACGACCTCGAGGTCCACCGTGCCCGACACGCACTTGATGGTGCGCATCAGCACGTGCTCGG
Organism: Promicromonospora sp. MS192; assembly: GCF_049532985.1. Taxonomy (GTDB): domain Bacteria; phylum Actinomycetota; class Actinomycetes; order Actinomycetales; family Cellulomonadaceae; genus Promicromonospora. The sequence continues at coordinate 5,651,706 of NZ_CP186693.1, forward strand.
CGTCGTCGTCCGTGGGGGTGCGCCGGTGCGTGCCCGAGCGCGACTCGAGGTCGTGCCACGGGCCCATGAGCATCGCGTCCCGCACCACGAGCCAGCCCGTGGGGGTCTGCCACGTGGTCTCCAGGATGAGCGTGCCCGGCAGGTAGCGGCGCGCCACCGGCACGTTCACGCCGTGCGGCCCCACCCGGAAGTGGCCGGCTCCCCGGTCCAGGATCTTGGCGAAGATGCTCGGCGAGTCGGGCCGGGGCACGCACATCCACTCGACGCTGCCGGACGGCGCGATCAGCGCGTTGGTCTCGCAGTCGGAGAGGAAGCCGTACTCGCCGATGTGCGGGAACTTGCTGCGGCCGTCCCAGGCCCGGGGGGAGGCGCCGTCGCTCGTGTGTCCTCTGACCGGGCCCGGGCTGGTGGGCGTCGGTGCCTCCCGGCGCCGCGAGGGGGTGCCGGCTGCCGCGGGGGCATCGGCGTCGGCCCCCGGCGACTCAATCGATTCGAGCGTCATGAGACTCAAGGGTTCCGCACGGTCCGCGGGTGTGGCAAACCGTGCGCGTGTGGTGCGCGGCACCCCTTCCGCGCCCCTCTCGCGACGCGTTCCGGGGTCGTGTCGATCGAGCGGTTTCCCGTTCGACCTGTGAGTGAGAAGGTCCCGTCGAGGGGGCCGTGACGAACAGGGAGAAGAGACCATGCCGAAGTACATGCTCATCATGCGCGGGACCGACGAGACCGTGGCCGCCTACGAGCAGATGGACTTCCAGAAGATCGTGGCCGACATGGGCCGGTTCAACCAGGAGATGATCCAGGCGGGCGTGCTGGTGGCCGGTGAGGGCCTGGAGGACGCCGCGGACTCCGTGGTCGTGGACTACTCGTCCGAGACGCCCGTCGTGACCGACGGGCCCTACGGCGAGACCAAGGAGCTGTTCAACGGCTTCTGGATCCTGGACGTGGCCTCCAAGGAGGAGGCGGTCGAGTGGGCCAGGCGGGCCCCGCTGGCCGGCCCGGGCAGCAAGGCGGAGATCCGCAAGGTGACCGAGATGGACCAGTTCCCGCAGGACAACGAGTACATCCAGAAGGAGCGGGACTGGCGCGAGTCCACGGGTCAGCTCTGAGCCCCGAGGGCCGAGGGCGGAAAGGGAGCGCGATGGACGACGACGCCGCACGACGGGCGGTCGAGGCGGTCTGGCGCATCGAGTCGGCGCGCATCGTCGGCGCGCTCACCCGCTACACGCGGGACTTCGAGCTCGCCGAGGACGTGGCCCAGGAGGCGCTCGCCGAGGCGCTCGTCTCCTGGCCCCGTGACGGCACGCCGCGCGACCCCGCGGCGTGGCTCGTACCACGGCCCGGCGCCGGGCGATCGACGCCTACCGGCGCCGGGCCGGGCGCGACGAGCGCTATGCCGCGCTGGCGCACGGCCTCGCCGAGGGGGAGGTAGTGACAGGCGGGCCGACGCCCGGCGCGGGTGTTCTCGCAGGTGACCCGGGTTCTGCACCCGATCTGATCGACCCCGGGCGCATCGACGACGACGTGCTCGCGCTCATGTTCGTGTCCTGTCACCCGGTGCTGTCCCGGGAGGCGCGGATCGCGCTGACCCTGCGCGTCGTGGGCGGCCTGACGAGCGACGAGATCGCCCGGGCGTTCCTGGTGCCCGTCGCGACGGTCCAGGCCCGCATCACCCGCGCCAAGAAGACGATCGCGGCGGCACAGGTCCCGTTCGAGGTGCCCGACGGCGCGGACCGGGCGGAGCGGCTCTCGTCGGTGCGCGGGGTGCTGTACGTGATCTTCACCGAGGGTTCCTCGGCGACGTCGGGCGACGACTGGATCCGGCACGACCTGGCCCGCGAGGCCGTGCGCCTGGCCCGCGTGCTCGCCCGGCTCGCCCCTGAGCCCGAGACGTTCGGCCTGCTCGCGCTCCTGGAGCTGACCGCCGCCCGGTTCCCCGCCCGGACGGGGCCGGCGGGGGAGCCGGTCCTGCTGGAGGACCAGGACCGGCGCCGCTGGGACCGCTCGGCGATCACCCGGGGCCGGGCGGCGCTGCGCCGCGCCGTCGGCCCGGCCGGGATGGGGGCCTACGCGCTGCAGGCGGCGATCGCCGAGTGCCACGCGGTGGCCCCCTCCGTGCCCGGCACGGACTGGGAGCGGGTCGTGGTGCTCTACGAGGCGCTCGGCCGTATCGCGCCGTCGCCCGTGGTGGACCTGAACCGTGCGGTCGCCGTGGCGATGGCCCGCGGGCCGGAGCTGGGGCTGCGGGTCGTGGACGACCTGGTCGACCGCCGTGTGCTGCAGGGTTCCCATCTGCTGCCGGGCGTCCGCGGCGAGCTGCTGGCCCGCCTGGGCCGCCCGGCAGAGGCCCGGGCGGAATATCTTCGCGCGGCGGCCCTGTGCGCCAACGCGCCGGAACGTGCGGTCCTGACGGCCAAGGCCGCAGCCCTGCCCTGACTCAACGGGTCAGCCAGGTGAGGTGGTCGGCGGTGGTCGGGCGGTACTCGCAGCCCGTCCAGCCCGGGTAGCCGCTCGCGTCCAGCGCGTCGAAGAAGGCCGGGTAGTCGATGGTGCCCGTGCCCGGTTCGCCGCGGCCCGGGGAGTCGGCGATCTGCACGTGGTCGACCGTGGCGCCGTGCCGTGCGATGTCCGCCACCACGTCGGCGCCGTTGTTGTGCAGGTGGTAGGCGTCGAAGAGCACGCCGACGCCGTCGCCCGCGCGGTCGGCGACCGCCCGCGCGTCGTCGAGGGTCAGGATGGGGTAGTCGCCGTTCTCGCCGCGGGTCAGCGGCTCGACCAGGACCGTGACGCCGACGTCGGCCAGGGTGTCGGCGGCGAGCCGGAGGTGCCGGGTCGCCGTCTCGTCCTGGACGGCCGCCGGGACGTCCGGCAGGCGCTGCCCGTACAGCGCGTTGACCCGGTCGCAGCCGGTCGCCCCGACGATCGACCGCAGCACCGCGAGGTTGCGCCGCAGCTCGTCGGCCCGGTCCGGGTGGGAGATGACGCCGCGCTCACCGCCGGGCATGTCACCCGCCCAGAGGTTGAGGCCGGTGAGCCGGACGTCCGCCGCGGCCAGGGCGTCGACGAACGCCCCCACCTGCGCGGCGTCCGGGTCGGGGGTGGCGAACGGCCACCAGCACTCGACGGCCTCGAACCCCGCGTCGCGGGCATGGCGGAAGCGTTCCGGCAGCGGCACCTCGCTGAACAGCAAGGACACGTTGGCGGCGAACCTGGGCATCTCGTACTCCGATCGTCGGCATTGACCGAGACAGGTATATCGAAATACCCTTCGTCAGGCCAGTCCTGATTCACTGGACGCGCAGACGTGATCAATCGATGGATCATCGAACGAAGGAGTTCGGTCGTATGGCAGTCGTGGGCTTTGTCGGGCTCGGTGTGATGGGGCGTCCGATGGCGGCGAACCTGGTGCGTGCCGGCCATGAGGTGCGGGCGTTCAGCCGCGGTGCCGCAGGCCGGGAGCGGGCCGCGGAGCTGGGGGTACCCGTCGTCGGCGGGGTCGCCGAGGCGGTCCGGGGGGCGGACGTGGTGATCACCATGCTGCCCGACACCCCGGACGTGCGGGCCGTGGCCCTCGGCCCCGACGGCGTGCTCGACCACCTCGCACCGCAGGGCGCCTACATCGACATGAGCACCATCGAGCCCGCGGGCGCCCGGGAGATCGCCGAGCGGTTCACGGCCGCGGGGCACGACGTGCTCGACGCACCCGTGTCCGGCGGCGAGGCCGGTGCCCGCGAGGGTGCCCTGTCCATCATGGTCGGCGGGCCGGCGGACACGGTCGAGCGCTGGCGCGACCTGCTCGGCGCCATGGGCACCACCGTCGTGCGCGTCGGTGACGCCGGCGCCGGGCAGGTCGTCAAGGCCGCCAACCAGCTCGTGGTGGCCACCCACCTGCAGGCGCTCGCCGAGGCGGTCGTCTTCCTGGAGGCCCACGACGCCGACGTCGCCACCGGGCTCTCGGTCATCGCACGCGGCCTCGGGGGCAGCACCGTCATCGACCGCAAGGCCGACGGCGTGCTCGCCGGCGACTTCGCACCGGGGTTCCGCCTCGACCTGCACCACAAGGACCTCGGCATCGTGGAGGGTGCCGCCCGGGCGCGCGGCGCCGTCCTGCCCGTCACGGGCCTGGTCGGCCGGCTCGTCCAGTCCCTGGTGCAGCGGGGGGACGGCGGGCTCGACCACTCCGCTCTCGTGGCGCTCGCCCGCGAGCTCAACGGGACGACACCGAGCACGACACCGGGGGCGGTGACGCGATGAGCCTGACCACACAGACCACGGGCACGCAGGAGCAGGTCCGGGCCGGGTGGTGGCACGAGCCCTTCCAGGTGTTCCAGACGAACCTGCGCGAGATCGACGCCGGGCTCGACGTGGAGCGCACCCTCGACGCGGTCCAGGGGCACGGCGCGAACGTCTGGCTGCTCAACGTGGGCGGCATCCTCTCGCACTACCCGACCGGGCTCGACGTGCAGACGCGCAACCCGCACCTGGCGCAGCGGCCCGGCGGCGACCTGGTCAGTGACGCCCTGGCCGCCGCGCGGCGGCGGGGCGTGCGCCTGCTCGCCCGGATGGACTTCTCCAAGGTCGCGCCCGCGATCGCCGACGCCCACCCGGAGTGGCTCTACGTCTCGCCCACGGGCGAGCGCCAGGAGTTCGAGGGGCTGGTCAGCGTGTGCCCCAGCGCCGGGTACTACCAGCGGCAGATCTTCGACGTGCTCGACGAGGTGCTCGACCGCTACGAGGTGGACGGGTTCTTCTTCAACTGGTTCGGGTTCAACGAGGTCGACTACGCGGGCCGCGTGCACGGCGTCTGCCACTGCGCCGCCTGCGTGGCCGGATTCCGCGCGCACACCGGGCTGGACCGCCTGCCCGACCGCGCGGGCGACGAGCACTACCGCGAGTGGCGCGGCTACGCCGCCGCGACCATCGACGCGCTCACCGCCCGGGTCCGGGCGCACATCGCCGCCCGCCGGCCCGACGCCGCGCTGATCCTCGGCACCGCCGCCGACGTGCTGTTCCACGAGGCGAACAACGCGATCGGGCGCACGCTGTGGCCGTACGCGACGGGGGAGGCAGTCAGCGCCCTGCGCTCGGCGCAGCCCGGCAAGCCGGTCATGGTCAACGCCGTCGCGTTCTGGGACATGCCCTACCGGCTCGCCGGCGAGCAGCCCGAGATGCTGGGCCAGTACCTCGCCCAGGCCGTCGCGCGCGGCGCCAACCCGTCGACCTACATCATGGGCCCGACCGGCCAGATCGCCTACGACGGGCTGGAGGCCGCGGCCACGGTCACCCGGTTCCACCGCGACCACCGCGACGTGTACACGGGGCTGGCGCCCGCCGCCGAGGTGGGTCTGGTCCGCCCCGACCCGCTGGACGACGACGGCCGGTTCGGCACCGGCGTCGCCGAGCACCGGGGCGTGCTGACGGCGCTGGTCGAGCGGCACGTGCCGTTCGACGTCGTGCCCCTGGCCGCCCTGGAGAGCCTGTCGCTCGACCGGTTCCGGGTGCTCGTGCTGCCCGACCTGCCGTCCCTGCCGGCCGGCGCCGCCGAGGCGCTGGACGGGTACGTCCGGGCGGGCGGCTGCGTGGTGGCCACCGGGCGCAGCGGCATCGCCCCCGACGGCTCGGTGCTCGACTGGTTCCCGGGCCTGCGGGTGACCGGGGTGGACGCCGACCGGGACGTCCTGAAGTCCAGCTACGTCCAGCTCGAACCGGACGCGGCGGCCGCCGCCGTCGAGGGCACGCGCGTCGCACCCCGGCACGGCCGTCACCACCGGCTGGCCTGGCGGGCGGACGCCGCACCGCGGCACCGCCTCGTGGAGAGCGCCCCGTACGGCCCGCCGGAGAAGGCGTACGGCCACGTGCCGGGCCACGAAGGCGTCGGCGGGGTCCGCGGCCATGGGGCCGGCACGGTGGTCCAGCTCCCCTGGGTGGCCGGCACGGCCTACCGGGACACCGGGCTCACCGTGCTGCGCGACCTCGTGGTCGACCTCGTCACCGAGCAGCTCGGGGACCGGCCGGTCGTGCTGGAGGGGCCCGAGCAGATCGAGGTGGTCGTCGGCCGGTCGGCCGCCGGGCTGGTCGTGCACCTGCTCAACCACTCGGGCCGGCGCGACAACGGCTACGGTCCGGCCGTCCCGGTGCACGGCGCCGTGCTGCGGCTGACGGGCCTGGCCGGGCGGCCCGCGCGGGTGCTCGCGGGCACGGCCACGGTCGTGGACGACGGCGACGACCTGGTCGTGCGCCTCGCTACGGTGGCCGAGCTCGAGGTGGTCGTGGTCGAGGACGGGGGTGGCGCACGTGGCTGACGTGATCGTCGTCCGGGGCGGCCAGCGCGACCGGGTCGTGGCGGCGGTGCGTGCGGCGCACCCCGGCGTCGTCGTGGCCGCGCCGGACGACGCCGACGCGCTGTCCGCCGCGACCGTCGCGACCGGGCGGCTCACCGACGCGGAGGTCGCCCGCATGCCGCACCTGGCGTGGGTGCACTCGTGGGCGGCCGGCGTGGAGGGCGACGTCGGGCCCGCGCTGCGCGGCCGCGCGACGGCGCCGGACGACGCCGTGACCGTCACGTCCTCGGCCGGCAACGGTGCCGTCCCGCTGGCCGAGCAGGCGCTGATGCTCATGATGATGCTGGGCCGCCAGGCCCCGCGCTGGGCGGAGGCGCAGCGGGAGCACCGCTGGGACCGGTTCACGCACGACGAGCTGCACGGCCGCACGGTCGGCGTCTACGGGTACGGCAACGTCGGGCGCGAGCTCGCGGTGCGGGCCCGGGCCTTCGGCATGGACGTGGTGGGGCTGCGCCGTCGGCCCGCCGGACCCGACGACCCCGTGGACCGCATGCTGCCCCCGGACGCCGTGGACGAGCTGGCGGCCGTGAGCGACTTCCTCGTCGTGGCCGCGCCCCTCACCGCGGAGACGTCCGGGGCGATCGGCCTGGGGACCCTGCGCGCGCTGGGGTCCGAGGGGCACCTCGTGGTCGTCTCGCGCGGCGGGATCGTGCGTGAGCCCGACCTGGTCACGGCCCTGCGCGACGGCGTCATCGCCGGGGCGGGCCTGGACGCGCACGCCACGGAGCCCCTGCCCCCCGACTCCCCGCTGTGGGACCTGCCCCGCACGATCATCACCCCGCACAACGGGGCGACGACGCCCTCCACCGCGGACCGCGGCACGGCGATCTTCCTCGACAACCTGGACCGATGGCTCGCGCGGCGCCCGCTGCGCAACGTCGTCGACGTCGGGCGCCTGCCCTGACACCTGGCATCGCGCCCCCTGCGACGCCGCAGTAATCCGTACAACGACGTACCCGAAAGAAGGACACCATGTCAGATCTCACCCGACGGTCGTTCCTGACCTGGACCGGAGTGGGGGCGCTCTCGCTCGCCGCCATGTCGCTCGTGGGCTGCGGCCCCTCCGGTTCCGGCGGGAACGGCTCCGTCCGCTTCGCCTGGTGGGGCGGCGCCGACCGCCAGCAGGCCTACCTGAAGGCCCTGGACGCGTTCACCGCCGAGCACCCGGACATCAAGGTCGCCCCGGAGTTCGGCGACTACGACGCCTACCAGGAGCGCATGACCACCCAGATGGCGGCGCGCGACGTGCCCGACGTCTTCTGGATCCCGTCGCCCGCCGTGCTGACCTACCGTGACGCGGGGCTGTACCGGAACCTCGACGGCATCGACGGCCTGGACCTGAGCGCGTTCGGCGCCGACCAGGTGGAGACGTTCCGGCTGGGCGGCGAGCTGAACACGCTGCCCAAGTCGATCTTCAGCCCGGTGGTGCGCTACAACACCACGTTCCTCGACGAGGACGGCGTGACGCTGCCCGACCAGCTCACCTGGGACAACCTCGCCGAGTTCCTCGTGGACTACGCGAAGGACAACGCGGGTGGCCGCAAGGGCACCACCTACGGCCCGTACCACGACATGCCGTTCGAGTCGTTCCTGCGGCAGCGCGGCGAGGACCTGTGGACCGAGGACGGCAGGCTCGGGGCCAGCGTGGACGGCGTGGCCGCCTGGATCGACTGGTGGGAGAAGCTGCGGCTCGCCGGTGCGACCACGAGCGTGAGCGAGCAGGACGGCATCGAGCCGTCGTGGTCCCAGGTGGGCGAGAAGGTGCTGCTCACCTTCGCCAACTCGAACCACATCGTGGACGAGGCCCAGGCCTTCCCCGACTACACCTTCGACCAGCGCGACGTGCCGGCGGCCGAGGACGCCGCGGCCGGCTACCACTTCACCTACTACAGCCGGTTCGCGATGTACTCCGGCGTGCCGGACGACCGGGTCGAGGCGGCCGCGGCGCTGATGAGCTTCAACCTCAACTCGCCCGAGCTGCTCAGCCTGGTCGGCCTGTCGTCCGGGGCTCCGCCGAACGCGGACCTGCTCGACCAGTACGAGCCCGACGCGACGCCCGACGAGCAGAAGGTCATCGCCATCACCCGCGAGATCGCCGGGACGGAGCAGCGCCCGCGCTTCGAGGCCCCCGCCGGGTCGGGGAGCTGGCGCGACCTGATGATCCGCGAGCTCGAGAAGGTGACGCTGGGCCAGACGACGGTCCCCGATGCCGCGGCGGCCTTCGTCGAGGCCGTCGAGGGCGAGATCGCGGGCGCATGATGACCGTCACGACGACGAAGGACACCGGGCGCCGGGCGCGAGGAGCGCCCGGCGCCGCCGGGACGCGGCGCGCCGGGGCCAAGCCCACGGGCGTCCGGCGCGGCCAGGGACTGGTGGCGCACATCTTCCTGCTGCCCTGGATGATCGGCATGATCGGGGTCACCGCGGGCCCGCTCATCGCCTCCGCCGTGCTGGCGTTCACGGACTACGACCTGCTGACCGCGCCGCAGTTCATCGGCCTGGACAACTTCGTGCGCATGGCGGGCGACGAGCGGTTCTGGGCCGCCGTCCGCGTGACGCTCGTGTACGTGCTGGTGTCGGTGCCCCTGCAGCTCGGGTTCGCGCTGTTCCTGGCGGTCGTGCTCGACAAGGGGCTGCGCGGTCTGTCGCTCTACCGCAGCGCGTTCTACCTGCCGTCCCTGCTCGGCGGCAGCGTAGCGATCGCGATCCTGTGGCGGCAGATCTTCGGGGAGAACGGCCTGGTCAACCAGGTCCTGGGCTGGTTCGGCATCGAGCTCGGCTCCTGGTTGCAGGACCCGTCGCTGGCGTTGTCCACCCTGGTGGTGCTCAACGTGTGGACCTTCGGCTCCCCGATGGTCATCTTCCTGGCGGGCCTGCGGCAGATCCCCGAGGAGCTCTACGAGGCCTCGATGATCGACGGCGCCGGCCGCGTGCGGCGGTTCTGGTCGATCACCATCCCGCTGCTCACCCCGATCATCTTCCTGAACCTCATCCTGCAGATGATCGGCGCGTTCCAGGCCTTCACGCAGGCGCACGTGGTCAGCGGCGGCAGCGGCGGCCCGCTCGACTCGACGCTCTTCTACACGCTCTACATCTACCAGCGCGGCTTCGTGAACTTCGACATGGGGTACGCGTCCGCGATGGCGTGGGTGCTGCTCCTGGTCATCGCCGCCGCCACCGCCGCGAACTTCATCGTGTCGCGGCGCTGGGTCTACTACGGAGACGAATGATGGCTGCCACCGTCCGAACCTCGACCGCGAGCCGCCTGGTGCGGCACGCCGTACTCGTGGTGTTCGTGCTGCTCATGATCTACCCGCTGCTGTGGATGGTCGTGAGCTCGTTCAAGCCGAGCAACCTCATCCTGTCGCAGACCGGGCTGATCCCCACCGAGATCACGCTCGACAACTACGGCGCCGGGTGGAACGCGCTCGGCTCCCCGTTCTCGCTGTTCCTGGGCAACTCGCTGCTCATCGGCATCGGGTCCGTGCTCGGCAACCTGTTCTCCTGCTCGCTCACGGCCTACGCGCTGGCCCGGCTGAACTTCCGCATGAACAAGGTCTACCTGGCGCTCACGCTGATGACGATCATGCTGCCGTTCCACGTGCTCGTGATCCCGCAGTACATCCTGTTCGCCGAGCTGGGCTGGATCAACACCTACATCCCGTTGCTGCTGCCCAAGTTCCTGGCCACCGACGCGGTGTTCATCTTCCTCATGGTGCAGTTCATCCGGGCCCTGCCCCGCGAGCTGGACCAGGCGGCGATGATCGACGGCGCCGGGCCCTTCCGCATCTTCTGGTCGGTGATCCTGCCGCTGATGCAGCCCGCGCTGATCACCACGACGATCTTCACCTTCATCTGGACGTGGAACGACTACTTCGGCCCGCTGCTGTACCTGACCCGGACCGAGCTGTACACGGTCCCGGTGGCGCTGAAGTCGCTGGTCGACACCGAGACGCAGAGCGGCATCGGCACGATGTTCGCGATGTCGCTCGTCTCGCTGGTGCCGATCGTCCTGTTCTTCATCTTCGCTCAGCGCTACATCATCAAGGGCATCGCGACGACGGGAATCAAATGACGGCAGTGCGCACACGACTGGACGGCGAGCTCCGCTGGACCCAGCTCACCTTCGTGGAGAACGACCCGCTCGACTTCGACCTCGACGCATGGGCCGACGTCATGGACCGCACGGCGTCGACGGCGGTGTGCATCAGCGCCGGCGGCTACGTCGCCTACTACCCGACCAAGGTCGGCCTGCACCACCGCAGCGTGCACCTCGGCGACCGGGACCTGCTCGGCGAGGTGGTGGACCTGGCCCGCTCGCGCGGGATGGCCGTCATGGCCCGGGTCGACCCGCACGCGGTGCACCAGGACGTCGTCGACCAGCGGCCCGAGTGGATCGCCCGGACCGAGGACGGCGAGCTCCTGGAGCACTGGGCGATGCCCGGCATCTACCTCACCGACGCGTTCGGCGGCTACAGCTGGGAGCTGACGACCGAGGTGCTGCGGGAGATCGCGCGGGACTACGACGTCGACGCCCTGTTCGCGAACCGGTGGCAGGGGCACGGGCCCGGGTACACCGAGTCCACGGCGCGGGAGTACCGGGCCACGACCGGCCGCGACCTGCCGCGGGCGGCCGATCCGGCCGGCGGCGAGGCGTGGGCGACGTACCGGGCGTGGCGGCGCTCCCGGCTCAGCGACCTCGTGGCGCACTGGGACAAGGCCGTGCAGGAGGTGGCACCGGAGGTGCGCTTCGTGCCCAACCTCGGGTCGTTCACCGCCGCCGACCTGGAGCCGCGCGTCGCGCGCTCCGTGCCGTTCCTGCTGGTGGACCACCAGGCGCGGGGCGACGGCGAGGCCCTGTGGGCCGCGGGCCGGGACGCGAAGCGCGTGCGCGCGCTGCACCCCGGCAAACCGGTCGGGCTCATCACGTCCGTGGGCCCGGAGCTGCACGACTTCCGCTGGAAGGACTCGGTCAACGCCGCGGTCGAGACCACGGGGTGGATCGTCGACGGGTTCGTGCACGGGGCGTTCCCGTGGTTCACCAAGTTCGCCGCCCGGATCCACGACCCGCGCTGGATCCCCGCCGTCGAGCGGGCGTTCGGGCTGCACCGGGCGGTGGCCGACGTGCGCGAGGACGAGCGGCCCGCCGCCGAGACGCTCGTGTGGGACGCCGACGAGCACACCGCGACACGGCGGGTGCGCGACGCGGCGTCCGGGGTCTACCAGGCGCTGGTCGAGCTGGGCGTGCCGTTCGAGTACGTCGGCCCGGGGTCGCTGACCGCGCTGACCCGGCCCGGGGTCCGGCTCGTCGTGGTGCCCGAGGTGCCGTCGATCGAGCCCGAGGCGGCGGACGCCCTTCGGGTGTTCGTCGAGGCCGGCGGGTCGCTGCTGCTCACGGGCGGCGGGCCCGACGTCGTCGGGCGGCAGGCCCTCGTGACCGAGCTGCTGGGCGTCGAGGTCGCCGAGCGGCGCGAGGGCATCGTGCGCAACAACTACGTGCGGCGGGAGCCGGGCGGAACGCTCCAGGAAGGGTTCGGGGACGCGCAGCGGATCGTGGGCGGCACGCGGCTGGTGCGGTTCGGCGTGCTCGACAGGACGTCCGACGTGTCCTGGCGGTTCGTGCCGGACCACCCCGACCTGCCCATGGAGGAGGTCTACCCGCGCTCGGAGCCCACGGAGCCGGCCGTGTTCGGTGCCCGCCTCGGCGCGGGCCGGGTCGACGTGATCGGGTTCAACGCCACCGAGCTGTACTGGCAGGCGCTCCAGGCCGACCACCTGACCCTGCTCGGCAATGCGGTGCGCCGCGGCCTGGGCGGCGGTGCGGCGGTCGAGGTGCGCGGCCCGGGCGTGCTCGACGTCGCCACGTGGGCCGGCGACCGGTCGTTCACCGTGCTCGCCGCCAACCTGACCGACCCGATGATGATGCGCGGCCAGCGCCGGCGGGTCTCCCCGCTCGACGGCGTCCGGCTGGCCGTCGACCTCGACCGGGTCGCGGCGCTCGCGGACGGGTCGCTGCCTGCGGGGCCGGCAGGGAAGGTCACCGTTCGGACGCTGGAGGGCGAGCAGTGGCGGGAGGCCGACGCGAGCCGTTCCGGGTCGCGCCTCGAGGTCCGCCTGCCCCCGGTCCACGAGCTGGCCGCGCTCCGCCTGACCTGGTAGGCGCGACCCACCGGACGACCATGCGTCTGCTGCCAGGAACCGCACCCTCCTGGCAGCAGACGCATGGTCATGTCCCGGGCGGGGGAGCTGTCGAGCCGCGGACCACCAGCGCCGGGCGCTCCAGCGGCACCGGCTCCTCGACCGTCTCGCCCAGGAGGGTGAGCACCTTCGCCGCCGCGGCCCGCCCGCGCTGGAAGGCGAACCGCTGGACCGTCGTCAGCGGCGGGTCCACCCACTCGCCCAGCGTCAGGCCCTCGAAGCCGACCACCGAGATGTCGTCGGGCACGCGCAGGCCGGCGGCCTGGATGGTGCGCATCCCGGCGATCGCCATGGTGTCGGTGCCGTACAGGATGGCTGTCGGCCGGACGACGCCCGCCAGCAGCGCCGTGGTCTCCTCGGCGGCGCGGGCGGGGGAGTACTCGAGGGCGACGACGGCGTGCGGCTGCCGCCCGTGCTCGGCCAGCCGCTGCACGAACGCCTCGCGGCGCAGCACCGGCAGCACGAAGTCCTTGGGCCCGCTGATGTACGCGATGCGCTCGTGGCCCAGCCCCACCAGGTGGTCGACGGTCTCGGCGATGCCCGCGCTCGGCGGGTCGGCGTCCACGTACTCGATGGCGCCGGGCTTCCAGGGCGCGCCGACCAGCACGGCCGGCAGGCCGAGCCGGGCCATCAGCTCGGGGCGGGTGTCGCCGACCATGGAGTTGGTCAGGATGATCCCGTCCATCCGCTGCCGCTCGGCGAGCGTCCGGTAGAAGTGGCCCTCGTCGTGCTGGCCGGCGATGAAGACGTTCAGCAGCAGGCCGTACTCGCGCGGGGTGAGCACCGACTCGATGCCCGAGATGAAGTCCATGTTCCCCGCGCCGACACCGGGTACCTTCGAGTCGCTGCTCAGCACCAGGCCGATCGCCTGCGCGCGGGCCGTCCGCAGGGCGATGGCCGCCGCGTTGGGGCGCCAGTTGAGCTTGCGTGCGGCCTCCCGGATGCGCTCCGCGGTGGCCTCCGAGATGCGCCCCGTGCCGTTGAACACCTTCGAGACCGCGCCCGGGGAGACCCCGGCGAGCGCGGCGACGTCGCTGATGGTCGGACGGCCGCTGCCCCGGGGCTTCTGCGGCGTTCTGGGTGTGGTCATGGGGCGCTCATCTCGAGCGCAATCCTACGTGGTTTATCGGTGCACCACCGGCCCTCACCGCAGCCGCAGGGTCGCCACCAGCACACCGGTCAGGCACAGCGCGCCGCCCGCCAGGGCGACCGGGGCGGGCACCTCGCCCAGCAGGGCCCAGGACATGAGCACGGCCAGCGGCGCGGCCGCGTACGTCGCGGCACCGAGCCGGCCCGCCGTCGTCCGCGTGAGGGCGTAGCCCCAGGTCGCGAAGGCGACCGCGGTGGGGAAGACGCCCAGGTACACCACGCTCAGGGTGGCCGACGCCGGGGCCGCCGCGAGCTCGTCCAGCAGCGCCGGCGCGAAGGGCAGGCACGCGACCGTTCCCGCGAGGCAGCCCAGCCACGTCATGGTCAGCGAGTCGACGCGGGGCAGCAGGCGCTTCTGCAGGATGGTGCTCCCGGCGTAGACGAGGGCGGCGGCCAGGCCGAGCGCGACGCTCACGCCGTCCGAGGCCCCGCCGGACGTGGCCAGCGCGATGCCCGCCACACCCACGAACGCGATGCCGATGCCCGCCAGGAGCCGTGCGGGGAAGCCCTCGCCGAGGGTGAACCCGGCGAACACCGCGATGAGGATCGGCGCGAGCCCGACCAGGAGAGAGGCCGTGCCGGCGTCGAGCGTGCGCTCGGCGGCGTTGAGGGCGAGGTTGTAGAGCCCGAACCAGAGCACGCCCCAGACCAGGACGCCGGCCAGCGTCCGGCCGCGCGGCAGCCGGAGCTTGCCCGCCAGGCCTGCCATGACGGTCAGGGCGAGGGTGCCCACGAGGATCCGGCCGAGGGCCAGGGCGCCCGGTGAGTAGTCGAACCCGGCGGCGCGGATGCCGATGAAGGCCGAGCCCCAGAGCACCACCGTCACGGCGGCGGCCGCCGGCACGAGGAGTGCCCGGGCGGCCGGCCGGCCGGCCACGGCGGTACTGGTCATGTCGGCCAGGGTGCCCGGGTCGACGGGCTGCGTCCGGCGGCGGTCGGCCGTGGTATTCGTCATGCTGCGATGGTCGCCCCACAGCACTGTGAAGCACCAGCGATTCTTCCTTCATCTGGATTCAGTCTCGCTGTAGTGTGGGGCCATGCTCGACGTCCACCGTCTTCGTGTCTTCCGCTCCGTCGTCGCCTCGGGCTCGATCGGCGCGGCGGCGGCCAACCTCGGCTACACGCCGTCCGCCGTCAGCCAGCACGTGTCCGCGCTCCAGCGGGAGACGGGGCTCAAGCTCCTGGCCCGGCACGGTCGCGGCATCCGCCCGACCGCCGCGGGGCACGCCCTGGCCGCGCAGGCGGACGGCGTGCTCGAACGGCTCGGCGAGGCCGAGTCGATGATCGCCGACCTGCGCGCCGGCCGCACCGGCTCGCTGTCGGTCGCCTACTTCGCGTCGGTGGGCTCGGCGTGGCTGCCCGACGTCGTCCGCGTGCTCACCACGAGGTTCCCCGGGGTACGCCTGGACCTGGAGCTGGCCGAGCACATCCCGGACAAGACCGAGGACCGGGCCGACCTCCAGGTCGCGGTCGCGCAGACCGGGTTCGAGGCCGGGAGCGGCTTCACCGCGCACCACCTGCTCGACGACTCGTACGTGGCCGTGCTCTCACGGAACCACCCGCTGGCCGGCCGGGACGAGATCGAGCTGGCCGAGCTCGCGGACGAGTCGTGGGTCGACAACGACTTCGCGCGCGGGTGGTGCCGCCGCAACCTCCTGGAGGCATGCACCGCCGCGGGCTTCAGCCCCACCTTCCACGTCGAGGCGCACGACTACCCGACGGCGGTGGCGTTCGTCGAGGCAGGGATCGGCCTGACGGTGCTCCCCGAGCTGGGTGCCGCCCAGCTGCCGGCCGGCACGGTCGCGGTGCCGGTGGTGCGCCCCACGCCGGTGCGTTCGATCTACGCGGTGGTGCAGGACGCCGTCGCGCACACCCCGCCGGCCGTCGCCGCGCTGGAGGCGTTGCGGCAGGCCGCCGTCGCTTCGCGGGCAGCCGTGGTGGCCGCATAGGGTGGGCGGGTACCGGCGCCGGGGAGCACCCCGGCGTCCCCCGAGCGAGAGGCAATCCTCGTGACCACGCTTCCTACCGCCTCCGGCAGCTTCGGCGACAAGCCGGAGCTGACCTTCCCCGAGGGTGACGCACCCGCCGGCCTGCAGGTCAAGGTGCTCTCCGAGGGCAACGGTCCGGTCGTCGAGTCCGGGCGCACCATCGTGGTGAACTACCTGGGCCAGACCTGGGGCGGCCACGTCTTCGACAACTCGTACGACCGCGGCACCACCATCGACTTCCCGATCGGCGTCGGCGCCGTCATCGGCGGCTGGGACAAGGGCATGGTCGGCCAGAACGTCGGCTCGCGCCTGCTGCTCTCGATCCCGCCGGAGCACGGCTACGGCTCCCGCGGCGTCCCGCAGGCGGGCATCGGCGGCACGGACACCCTGGTCTTCGTGGTGGACGTCGTCGCGGTCAAGTGACCCCTCGTTGAGTGCGGGATCTTCGCCCTTCTCCGTGTGCCAGACGGGCGAAGATCCCGCACTCAACCGTTTCTACGGGTAGGTGACCACCTGGGAGCGCTGCGTGCCCTGCTGGACCGGGGCGCCCGTGTCGTTGATGACGTGGTTGATACCGCCCGAGCCGTTGAGGAAGATGGCGGTCATCGACCGGAACGAGACGCCCGGCGCGCTCGGCGCCTGGATGCCGGACTCCAGGCGGATGTCCTGGCCCTGGTTGAAGAACGAGTACGTGCCGGTGCCGGTCGCGGTGTGGTTCTGCACGTCGTCGGCGACCCGGTAGGCGGCGTAGCCGAGGCGGTCGCCGTCCATCCACGCCCCCTGGTTCGGCACGTCGTACGGGATCTCGTTCTGGTAGAAGATCGTCTGCCCGTCCTCACCGTTCCAGATCGTCTGCTCCTCCTGGTAGTGCTCGACGAACAGGCCCGTCGCGGTGACCCGGTCACCGTTGACGACGACGCCGTGGGCGCCGGTGTTGACGTCCCACCCGATGCCGTTGCCGTGGTCGCCGCGCCAGGCCCAGATGTGGTCCAGGAGCGTGTCGGGGCTGTTCACCTCGATGGAGGTGACGGCCTTGCCCGCCCAGGGGCCGCCCACGCGGACGAAGACGTCGGTCAGCGTGGTCGGGTCGGCGGCGTCGGAGACGGTGGCACCCTGCGGGCCCACCTGGATGAGCTTCTGGGACTCGGGCACGTTGGCGTCGGCCGTGATGCCGGCGATCTTGACGCCCGCCACGTCGCCGATCTCGACGACGGCGTTGCCGGCGGTCGGGGTGAGCGAGGCGTAGCCCAGGCCGAGCACGACGGTGTCGGCGCGGTCGATGGTCAGGGGCGCGTCCAGCTCGTACACGCCCGGCGTCAGGACGAGGTTCTTGCCACCGGCCAGCGCCGCGTTGATCGACGCGGCGTCGTCGGTGCCCGCCTTGGCGACGTAGAAGTCGGAGATCCCGATCGACCGGCCGGCGTCCGGCCCCGTGGACCAGTCGGTCCCGCTGCTGTTGGTCTTCGCGTTCGGCACGAACACCGACAGCTCGCCGTCGTCGCCCCGGTACAGGAACGGGGCCTCGCGGCTGACCGGTGTGGAGCCGATGGTCGTCGTCACGCCGACGTTGTCGCCCACGGGCTGGCCGAAGTTGGTGGCCGGCGCGCCCTGCACCCCGGCGAAGACCATGTTCCACACGCCGCCGTCCCAGGCGCCGACCTCGGAGTTGCGGGTGAACCACTGCTGCTGCGAGCCGGAGACGATGGTGCCGGAGACCCGCGAGTTGGCCAGGTAGCCGCCCGAGGCGAACTCGCCGTACCGGCCGAAGATCGTCAGGTCGCCCTGGATGTCCATGCGGCGCATGGGCGCTGCCTGGGAGACGGCGAACCGCATCTGGTGCGGCTCGGTCACGCCCGCGGGGAACGGCAGCGCCGCGTCCTCGCCGACGGGGCGCTGGATCGGGTTGATCCCCATGTTGGAGATCGACCGCCAGAAGCGGGTCAGCGATCCGGGGTCGGCGCATGCCCAGGGCTCGTTGGGGCAGCCGACCACGGGTTCCACGTGCAGCGCGCCGTTGATGTGGACGTCGTCAGGCTGCGCGCCCAGTCCTGCGATCGACTCGTAGTAGCCCACCTGGGCGTTCACGATGCCGGTGGCCGTGGCCGGGTCGTCCTGCCCGGCGGCGCTGCCGTACGTGCCGGGCTCGAAGAACACCTGGTGCCGGTCGAGGCTGAACTCCGCCTCGTCGTTCACCGAGTCGAGGAACTCGTTGATGCGGTCGGTGGACCAGCTCGGGTCGATGAACGTGACGTTGGGGCCGAAGTCCGGATCGGCGGCCGCCTTCTTCGGCTTGTGCTTCGGCTTGTGCCGGCCGTGCTGCGCGCCCTGGGCCTCCGGCGCCGTGCGGGCCGTCGCGGTGTCCTTTGTCGCGGAGGCCGGGGCGAGGGCCTTGCCCTGCCCGTCGGCGGCGGGCGTCGCGGTGGCTGGGAGCGCCGTCACTGCGGCTCCCGCCGCGAGCGATACGGCGACCGCCGCGACGGCGGCGCCGCGCAGGGTGGTGGGGAGTGTCCTCATCGACAGGTCCTTCGGCTCGGGGCAGGCCGGCGCAGGCCGGGCATGCTGCCGTGCGGATGCGCCCAGGCGGGCGCCCCGCCAGGCTAACCGTCGATTACTGACAGATCAGTAAGTAGTTTCCGCACACTCCGGGTCACGGTGAACTTGCGGTTCTGGGCGATGTGCTCCGTCGGCCCGACGGCGCGCTCCAGGGCACCCCGGTACCGCAGCGGCGTGTTGAAGACGGTCCACAGCTCGCCCCCGTCCCGCAGGATGCGGCCCGCCGTGGCGAACATGCGGTGCGCGGCGTCGGTGCTCAGCGCGGCCCGGTCGTGGAACGGCGGGTTGAGCAGCACCAGGTCCGCGCAGGCGTCGGGGAGCTCGGAGCCGGCGTCGTCCCGCAGCACTGCGGCCCGGACGCCGTTCGCGGCGAGCGTCGCGCGCGCGGAGGCGCAGGCCGCCGCGCTGCGGTCGGTGGCGATCACATGGCTGCCCCGGAAGCGCAGCGCCAGCACCGTGGCGAGGATGCCGGTGCCGCATCCCAGGTCGACGGCGACGGGCCGGTCGTCCGGCACCTGGTAGGACGCCGGTTCCCGGAGAAGACCGGGCGGGTGGTGCCGGGCAGGTGCGGCGTCGGTCCCGGTGCTCGGCAGGTCCGGCCAGCGGTCGGCCTGTGCCAGGAGGAACCGGGTGCCCAGGTCCAGACCCGCGCCCGCGAAGGCGGCACCGTGCGCGACGACGGTGAGTGCCGCCGGACCGGTCCGGCCGCCGGCGGCGCTGCGTGGCGTGGCGGCGTGCAGCACCTCGCGGTCGTCGATCCGGGCCGTGACGGGGTAGGTGAGCGGGCCGCCGGCGGTCCGTGGTCCGCGGGCGATCAGCAGCCGCGACTTCTGCCGGGCGAGTGACGCGCCGACCTGCTCGAACGACGCGCCGAGCACGTCGTTCATCGCGTGCGTCATGTGCTTGACCCGGCCACCCGCGAGCAGCGTCACCGACGAGTCGGCGTACCGGGCCACGTACTCGGCGACCTCGGTCAGCTCGGCCAGCGACGGGGGAAGCTGGAGCAGCACGAGCCGGGCGCCTCGGAGCAGCCCCGGTGCCAGCGCGTCGTGCACCGTCATCCCCAGCGGGGCCGGGTCGTGCGGGTCGGCCGTGTTCGCGACGTGCCCGTCCCAGAGGGTGCGGTTCACCCTCCGGCTGTTGGCGTCGAGCGCGGCCTCGGCGGTGATCGCGTCCGTCTGCACGTCGACCTGCCGGGCACCCAGCGCCAGGCAGCCCAGGCTCAGGGCGCCGAACCGGTCCCCGATCACCACCACACGGTCCGTCCCGGCGCTGATCGGACCGGCGGCCTCGTCGAGCAGGAGCCGGTCCGTCGCGTCGACGGCCACCGGGCCGTCGGCACGGGTGCCGTCCTCGGGGTACGGGCGCAGCTGCGCGAGGACGGCCTCGGCCTCGGGGCTCACCGCGCGGGACGGGCCTTCTTCTCCGCCGCCTTGCGGGCCTCCTCCAGGCGCTCCTCCTCGGCGCGCACCTGCGCGGCGACCTCGCGCTCGCGGACGAGCCACTCCGGCGGGTCCTCGCGCAGCTCGTTGATCTGCTCGGTGGTGAGCGGCTCCGTGACACCGCCGCGGGCCAGGCCCGCGATCGAGATGCCGAGCCGGCCCGCCACGACGGGTCGCGGGTGCGGTCCGTTGCGTCGCAGGTCGGACAGCCACTCGGGCGGGTTCGTCTCCAGCTCCTCGAGCTCCGCACGGGTGAGCGGGGTGTCCTGGAACTCCTGCGGCGTGGCGGGCAGATACACGCCGAGACGCTTGGCGGCGTTGGACGGCTTGAACCGCTGCGAGGCGAAGGAGGAGCTCATGTTCCCAGGGTATCGGCGTGCGCCGCCCGCGCCCTCCATGGCGGGCGTGATCCTTGCCGCTCCCTGAGGTGGGGAGTGCGGGGGCGCGGGCTGCGGAGGGCGTTCTGCGGGGGTGGGTGCGGGAGCGGGCGCGGCGTGGGTCGGGCCGCGGGTCGTGGTGTCGGGCACCGCCGCGCGCGGGGCGGCGGCTGCCGCGCCGCGCGCGGGGCGGCAGCTGCCGGGGCCGCCAGGCCGCCGGGAAGATCGCCGGGCCCGTAGCCTGGGTCCGTGAACGAGCCGCAGCACGACGCCGAACCGCCCGCCCCCGCCGTCGGCCCGGACGCGGTGGCGGCGGGCACCGGGGGACCGGAGGCCGGCGAGCCGGACGGCGTGGGACAGGACGGTCTCGAGCCGGGTGTGGCGGAGCCGGGCGTGGCAGAGCCCGGCGGTGACGGGCCTGACGGCGTCGCCGCGTCCGGCGGGCCCCGCTTCCGGCTCGCCTACGTGCCGGGCGCGACGCCGGGGAAGTGGGCGAGCGTGTGGCGCGAGCGCCTGCCCGACGTCGAGCTGGAGCTCGTGCAGGTCGAGGCGGCTGGGGTCCCCGCCGCACTGGAGTCCGGGGTGGCCGACGCCGCGCTCGGGCGACTGCCCGTGGACAAGGAGGTGTTCTCGGCGATCCCGCTCTACGAGGAGACGCCGGTGGTGTGCTTCTCGCGTGATCACCTTCTCGCGGCGCTCGCCGACGACGAGGTGGTCTCCAGCGCGGACATCGCCGAGGACCCGGTCTGGGTGCCCGGCGACGACGTCCTGTTCGCCGCGCACCCGGTGCCCGGGGTCGTCCCCGCGGACCCGGAGGGCAACCCGCTGGACCGGGTGCCGACCACCGCCGAGGTCGTGGCCACCGTCGCGGCGAACGTCGGCGTCGCGGTGCTGCCCATGTCGCTCGCGCGGCTGCACCGCCGCAAGGACGTGACCTATCGCGTGCTGTCCGACGGCCCTGCCGCACCGGTCGGGCTGGTCTGGCCCGCGGAGCGGACCACCGAGCTGGTGGAGGAGCTCATCGGCATCGTCCGGGGCCGCACGGTGAACAGCTCCCGTGGGCGCGGCGGTCCGGCCTCGCGGGCGGCGCAGGATGCCGAAGCGGGTGGGACCACGGCGAAGAATGCGCGGTCCGGGGTGAAGAAATCCGCGAAGGGAGCCGCCTCCGGGCGTCAGGGTCGGTCTGTTCCAGGCCGAGGCGGGGCCGGCGCCGGGGGACGCGGCGGTGTGCAACGGGGAAAGGGCGTGCGCTCGACGCCCAAGGGAAAGAAAAAGGGCAAAGGGCGGTAAGGTGCGAGGAAAGGCGTTGTAAGGTATTTTGCGGAGATAAGCGGATATTGGCGATCTGCGCCATTGTCGCTACGATCCGGGGGTCGCACCCGACGTCGGGTGCGCGCCCGAACCCCCGTTTCGTAAGGAGCGCCCAGTGCGCAAGATCACCGTCTTGGGAGCGTCCGCACTCCTCGTCGCCGGCCTCGTCGGCGCCCCGGCTGCCGCGTTCGCCGCGCCGATCGCGGGTGCTCCCGTCGCAATCACCGGTAACCACGGCAACGGCCAGGAGACCTGCCCGGAGGAAGGCAAGGTTGAGCTCGATGGTGAGCAGACCTCCGTCGTCGTGAAGGCCCCAGACGGCATGGTCATCACCGGCTACTGCGTCAAGGCGGGCGCCGACAGCAGTGATGCTGGTGTCGAGCGCGTCGACCTGAACCCGCCCGTCACCGAGGTGACCATCGAGCCCGAGTCGGGCAAGGGCATCAGCCACTACACCGTCTTCTACGCCCCGGCTCCCACGTCGAGCGAGACGCCGACGCCGACGCCGAGCACGCCGGGCGAGGAGCCCTCGCCGGAGCCCACCGTCCCGACGGACGAGCCGACCGAGCCGGGCACCGAGCCCACCGACGCCACCGTCCTGCCGGGCGGCGACGCCTCGGACGACGCCTCGACCGCTCCCGCCGGTGACGCGCCGGAGGAGCTCGCGGCCACGGGTGCCAGCACCGCCATCGGTGTCACCCTGATCGCGCTCGCCCTCGTGGGCGGCGGTGTGACGCTCATCGTGCTGCGCCGCAAGGGCGTGCTCGGGAGCTGATCCCAGCCGCGCGACCGCACGTGACGAGCGGGCGCCCGGGACGGACCACCTCGCACGGTGGTGCCGGCCCGGGCGCCCGCTCTCGCGTTCCCGGGGATCCTGTCCCCAGGAGCCGCCCGGGCGCGCTGCTACGGCAGAGCCGTCGCCTGGATGACCAGCGCCTGCATGGGCCAGAGCGTCGGGAGCTGCAGCCCGACGCCGGTGAGCACCGAACCGGGCACGTCCACGGCCTCCTTGCCGAGCCAGCCCGGGGTGATCCCGCCCAGCCACCTCGCGGAGCCCACCTCGTCACGGACCCGCACGCTGTACCGCCGGGCGGGGTCGAGCCCGTCCAGGCGCAGGCGTTCGGTGAGCGCGTCCTGGGGTGACGCGACGGTCGCGACGGTCCAGACGCCGGCCGTCCGGTCCGGCGCCACGAAGCCCGTGACGCGCAGCGCCGGGTCCACCGTGTCGGCGTGCACGACGGTTCCCGTGTGCACGAGCGAGCGCAGCTCCTTGTAGAGCGCCGCGTAGGCCGCCACGGCCACCAGCTCGTCGTCGGTGCAGGTCAGCAGGTCCCATTCGAAGCCGGCGTGCCCCTGCAGCGCGGTGGCCACCCGGTACGAGAGGTCGGTGGTGCGCCCCGACGAGTGGGTCGGTGACGGCCCCACGTGTGCCCCGATCAGCTCGGGCGGCAGCACGAGCGACGTCCATCGCTGGATGTCCTGCCGCTCCAGGGGGTCGTTGGAGTCCGACGCCCACACGCGGTCGGTGAACTCCAGGATCCCGAGGTCGGTCCGGGCGCCGCCCGACGAGCACGACTCGATCTCCAGGCCGGGGTGGTCCGCCTTGAGCCGCGCGATGAGGGCGTACGCGGCCCGGGTCTGCACGTGGGTGCCGGGGCGCGGCGTGCCGTCGGGACCGCGGTGCACCGGCTCCGTGAGGTCACGGTTGTGGTCCCACTTGATGAAGTCGATGCCGAGCTGCGTCACGAGCGCCGAGATCTGCGAGCGCAGGTGCTCCCAGGCGTCGGGGTTCGCCAGGTCGAGCACGTACTGCGTACGGAACGAGAGCCCGTCCGGCGAGGGCACCGCGGCCGGGTTGGACAGGATCCAGTCCGGGTGCGCTCGGGCCAGGTCGGAGTCGAGGTTGACCATCTCGGGCTCGAACCAGAGCCCGAACTGCATGCCGAGCTCGTGCACCAGGTCGGCGAGAGGGTCCAGGCCGTCGGGCCACACGTCGTGGTCCACCACCCAGTCGCCCAGCCCTGCCGTGTCGTCCCGCCGGGAGTGGAACCAGCCGTCGTCGAGCACGAAGCGTTCCACCCCGACCGCTGCGGCGCGTCGCGCGAGGCGCTCGAGCTTGCTCGGCGAGTGGTCGAAGTAGACCGCCTCCCAGGTGTTCAGCACGAGCGGGCGTGGGCTGGTCACGTGCTGCGGGCGGGCTCGCAGCCAGGTGTGGAAGCGGTCGGAGACCCCGTCCAGGCCCGCCGGCGACCACGCGAAGTACGCCACGGGCGCGCGGTAGACCTCGCCGGGCGCGAGCCGGATCTCGCCCGGCCGCACCAGCTCGCCCGCGCCCAGGAGGGTGGTGTGCTCGGTGAGGTGGTCGACGCGGTGGGTCACGTCGGCGCTCCAGCCCAGGTGGGTGGCCCAGGCCTCGCCCGTCCTGTTGCGGGGCGCGCCTGCCGAGGCGACGGTCACCCAGGGCGCGTCGTGGCCCGACCGGCCGCGCCGGGTCTGGCGCGCGGTGCTGCCGCCGGGCATCGCCGTGGTGACCGGCACCTTCTCGCGGGACCACCGGCCGCTGAACTGCGTGAGGTGGTCCGCGCTCCGGGGCACGGGCAGGGTGGCCTCGAGCCAGTGCACGTCCACCGGTGCGGAGCCGTCGTTGGTGAGCTCGTGGTGCAGCAGCACGAGGCCGCCCGTGCCGATCTCCAGGACCGACCGCAGCGTGAGCCCGAGAGTCGTGTCGCGGGCGGTGACGGACAGCCGCGCCGTGTCCCGCTCCGCCTCCGAGACCGTCCAGCGAGGAAAGAGCGGCACGCCGTCGGACACGGCGAGCAGGCCCGGGCGGCCCGCCCAGCCGTCGGCCTCCTGGGGAAGCAGGGAGGGCCGCCAGGCGGCGTCGAGCGTGCCGGGCGCGGTCTGGCGGCTGGTCGCGGCGTCGAGCGCCAGCAGGTCGGCGGGTGACAGGTCGCCCAGGTCGGCACCCCAGTGGAGCACCAGCGGCAGACCCCCGTCCGGATGTGCCAGCACGACGGCGACACCGTCGCGTCGCAGCACGGACCAGCTGGAGCCCTCGGTATGGCTGTTCATGTGTCGTCCTCTCGCCCCCTGGACCACACCGTATGCGTGGCCTCTGACATCGGTCCGGTCGGTCACTGGCCCGCCGCGCGGACCAGGTCGTTCTCCGTGCGCAGCACCGGCCGGGCGACCAGCGCCTCCGGGTCGAGGCCCGCGCCGGTCACGTGGAACACCGCCGTCGCGCCCGCCGGGAGGTCGACCACCTGGGCGTCGACCTGCGCGTCCGGGTCGAGCCGGTCCACCAGCAGCGTCACGCCCAGTGCGAGCGACGTCGCCGTCACCTCGACCCGGTAGCCGTCGTCCTGGGCGGTCACGGCGGTCCGCAGCGGGTCCGGGTCGAGCGCGAGGTCCCGGCTCTCGGCCCAGCGGTGCAGCCCGCGTGCGCCGTCGAACGTCACCACCAGCACCTCGCTCGAGGGGTCGCCGACGGCGGTCACCTCACCGGACAGCGGCACCAGGGTCACCGAGCGCGGTGCCACGGTGACCGTGCTGCCCGACGACGCCAGCACCGTGCCGCCGAGATCGGTCCGGACGGCGTCGGCCCGCCCGGTCCACGGCTCGTCCGTGTCGTTGACGAGCGCCGCGACCAGCTCGGCGCCGCGCGGCTGGACGGTGACGAGCCGGTCGGCGAACGCGTGCCGCATGGCGTACCAGAGCGGCTTGCGCCGGCCGTCGCCGTCGACGGCGGCCCAGGACGTCACCGGCCAGCAGTCGTTGAGCTGCCAGACGATCGCGCCGGCTGTGCGCGGCCACCACGACCGGTAGTGCTCCACGGCGTACCGGACCGCGCGGGCCTGGTTGAGCTGCATGGCCCAGTGCCAGTCCGTGAAGTCGTCCGGTACGCGCAGGTGCCGCACGAGGCCGCGGTCGAGCTTGCCGTTGCCGTCGATCGCCTTCTGGTGCAGACCGAAGACCTCGGACTCCTTGAACCCCTCGGGCACGTCAGCGCTGTCAGGAAGGACGGCCCGGCGCAGGGTCGCCCACGTGGCCGGGCCCTGGAAGCCGAACTCCGAGCAGAACCGCGGCACGTCGTCGCGGTAGTGCGTGTAGTCGATCCGGTTCCAGACGTCCCACTGGTGGTGCGTGCCGTGGTCCGGGTCGTTCGGGTGCACCCGGTCGGGTCCGGCGCCGGGGGAGTAGGGCGAGCCGTCCGCGTAGGGGCGGGTCGGGTCGACCTCCGCCAGCACCCGCGGGAACACGTCGTAGTAGTAGCCGGCGCCCCAGGTCAGGTCGCCCAGCCGCTCCTTCCAGCCCCAGTCCTCGTGACCCCAGATGTTCTCGTTGCCCCCGTTCCACAGCACGAGCGACGGGTGCGGTGCCAGCCGGGCGGCGTTCTCACGCAGCTCGGCCTCGAACTCGGAGCGGTGCGGCTCCTCCTCGGGATAGGCGGCGCAGGCCAGCAGGATGTCCTGCCACACCAGGACGCCCTTCTCGTCGCAGACGTCGTAGAAGTCGTCGGACTCGTAGATGCCACCACCCCACACCCGCAGCAGGTTGAGGTGCGCGCCGAGCGCCTGGTCGACGCGCTGCTCCAGGCGCTCGCGGGTGATGCGGGTCAGCAGGTGGTCGTCCGGGATCCAGTTGGCGCCGCGGGCGAAGACGGGCCGGCCGTTGACCACGAAGGTGAAGCCGGTGCCGTGCTCGTCGGGCGTGCGGTCCACGACGACGTTGCGGAAGCCGACCCGGCCCGACCAGGCGTCCAGCGGGTCGGACCGGTCCTGGCCGTCACCCTCGTGGAGCGTCACCTCGACCGGGTACAGGGGCTGCTCGCCGTACCCGGTCGGCCACCACAGGTCCACGTCGGGCACCTGCACGCGCACGTCGAGGACGCCCCCGGGCCAGCCGGCCGGGACGCGGGTGGTGACACCCCGGTCGCCGACGGACACGTCCAGGACCAGCGGCCCGGCGTCGGACAGGCCGGACCGCTCGACCTCCACGCGCACGTCCACGACGCCGGTGCGGCGGCCCTGCGCGTCGGCGACCTCCGTGCCGGGGGCGACCGGATCGTCGTCGGCCAGGTCGACGTGGCCCGGCACCACGGTGACCAGCGGCGTCACCCGCGCCAGCCGGGCCACGCGCCAGCGCTGCACGCGCACCGGCTTCCACAGCCCCGCCGTCTGCAGGTCCGGGCCCCAGTCCCAGCCGAAGGAGCAGGCCATCTTGCGGACCATGTTGAAGGGCTGGCCGTACGCCATGGGCCGGGTGCCGAGGCGCTCGGCCTCGGCCTCGGCGGTGGCGAGCGCGGAGTCGAGGTCCACGACCAGCTCCGCCGGTGCGCCCACCAGCGACCGGACGTCGAACCGGTAGGAGCGGTGCATGTTCGCGGTGCGGCCGAGCCGGGTGCCGTCCAGCGTGACGCCCGCGACCGTGTCGATGCCCTCGAAGAGCAGGTCGACGCGCTCGTCGGGCGCGGCGGCGGGCTCGTCGAGGACCGCCGCGTACCGCCAGGCGGTGCGTTTCATCCAGGCGACGTCGGTCTCGTGGGTACCCGTGTACGGGTCCGGGATCAGGCCGCGGTCCAGGAGCGCGGTGTGGTTGGTCCCGGGGACCCGGGCGGGGACCCGGACCCCCGCGAGGCTCTCGGGGACGGGGCCGTCGGTGGCCGTCAGGGTCCAGTCGGTCAGTTCGCGGCTGATCATCATCGATCCTCGTCCCTCTAGAACAGGTGCCTGGTCCGTGTGCGAGCGCACCGAGCATAGGGCCGCGCCGCAGCCCGGCTCGAACCGGTCCACGGATCGATTCGGGCGGCCCGGGCGCGCGGCCCTGCGCGGGCTCAGTCCCGGTGGACGACCACGCCCAGCGCCTCGGCCAGCAGGATCGCCTGGGCCTCGCCCACCACCGCGCCGGTGAGCGTCGCGGTCAGCGGGTCGAGCGCCGACAGATCGCTCCCGCGCAGGTCGGCGTTGGTGAGGTCCGCCCGGTCCAGGTCGGCAGCCGACAGGTCGCAGCCCGTCAGGCGGGCACCTGAGGCCTGGATCTCGGACAGGTCGGCCTCGCGCAGGCGGACGCCGTCGAACCGGGTGCCGGCCAGGGCGGCCCGGTGCAGGTTGACGAACGACCAGTTGCCGCCGTCCACCGTGAGCAGGTCGAACCGGCAGTGGGCGAACTGCGAGCCCACGAGCTTGCACCGCTCCAGCGTCGCGTCGAAGAACACGCACGCGTCGAAGACGCACGACGTGAACGCGAGCTCCGTCAGGTGGGCGCTGTTGAACCGCACCCCGCGGAACACGCAGGAGTCGAACGTGGCGCCGGTGCCCGAGGCCTCCGTCAGGTCCACGTCCGTGAACAGCGTGGCCATGTGGTCCTCGCCCGAGAGGTCCCGGGCGTACCAGTCCTCGTGGGCGACCGTGATCTCGGTGGCCGGCAACCGCATCATGCCCGCGACTCTACGGCGTGCCACCGACACGGCCGTGGCCACGCACCCCGGACGGGATGCGTGGCCACGGTGCCGCCCCCGGGGCGGGCCGGACGGGTCAGGCGGCGTCCGGGAACGGGACACCCGTGGTGGCGTGGCAGCGGTAGCCGTTCGGGTTCTTCGCGTCGGACAGGTACTGCTGGTGGTAGTCCTCGGCGTAGTAGAACGGGCCGGCCTCGGCGGCCGGTGCGATCTCCGTGGTGATGGCGTCGTACCCCTGGGCGCTCAGCACCTCGGCGTAGCGCTTCGCCGTCTCCTGCGCGGCCTCGGCCTGCTCCGGCGTGGTCCAGTAGATCGCCGAGCGGTACTGCGTGCCCACGTCGTTGCCCTGGCGGAAGCCCTGCGTCGGGTCGTGCCGCTCCCAGAAGATCTTGAGCAGCTCGGCCTCGCTGACCTTCGTCGGGTCGTACGCCACCAGGGCGGTCTCGGTGTGACCGGTCCGTGCCGTGCAGACCTCCTCGTAGGTCGGGTTGGGCGTGGTCCCGCCCATGTAGCCGACGGCGGTGCTCACCACGCCGGGGACCTGCCAGTAGATCTCCTCGGCGCCCCAGAAGCAGCCCATCGCGAGGTAGAGCACGCGCGTGCCGGGAGCCCAGGGACCGGTGACCGACGACCCGAGCACGGTGTGCGGGCGCGGGGCCTGCAGCACCGGCGCGGAACGGCCCGGCAGGGCGTCCTCGGGGGCCACCATCGTGGTCTTGCTCGAACCGGAGCCGGGGCCGAAGAGGGAGTTCAGGAAAGTCATCGAACACACATCCTTTGGGTCTGATTCGTGCGCAGCACGTTTGTCCATCACAACACGGACCACCGCACCGGTGTTCCGTGGCGAACCTGACGTCAGCATGACGCATCCGCGCGTCTGCCGTCGGCAGATCCGCTGGCCCCCGGCGGCTGCGCCCGGCATGGTCGGACCATGAGCGAACCGGTCCGGACCGTGGCGGTCCTCTCCGACGTGCACGGCGTGCTCCCCGTGCTCGACGCCGTCCTCGCGGAGCCCGACGTCGCCGGCGCCGACCGCGTCGTCGTCACCGGCGACCACGCCGCCGGGCCGCAGCCCGTCGAGGTGCTGGACCGGCTGCGCTCCCTGGGCGACCGCGCCCTGCTGGTGCGCGGGAACGCCGACCGTGAGCTGGTCACGCTGGCGCGCGGCGGCACGACCACCGTCCCGGACCCCGTCGCCCCGTGGGCGGCAGCCCGGCTCCGGCCCGCCGACGTCGACCTGCTCGCCGGGCTGCCGCACCCCGCCGAGCTGACGGTCGAGGGGTTCGGTCGCGTCGTGTTCTGCCACGGCACCCCGCGCGACGACGACGAGGTGGTGCTCGTCGACTCCTCCCTGGACCGCTGGGCCGAGGTGCTCGGCGGCCTCGACCCGTCCGTGACCACCGTCGTCATGGGGCACACCCACATGCCGTTCGTCCGGCTCGTCGACCGGCGCCTGTGCCTCAACCCCGGCAGCGTCGGCATGCCGTACGGACGCGCGGGCGGGTCGTGGGCGCTCCTGCGCGCCGGCCAGGTCGAGCTGCGGCACACCCCGGTGGACGTCGAGGCCGCGGTGGCCGCCGTCGTCGCCGGCAGCGCGTATCCCGCGGCGGAGGACTGGGCACGGGAGTACGTGACCTCGGCCAACAGCGACGCCGACGCGCTGCGGGCGTTCGCGCCCCGCGACGGGCGGGGGCGCGCCGGCAGTGTCAGTGGCTCGGCGTAGCGTCCTGCCCATGGCCGGTACCGACCCTGAGCTCCTGATCCCCGACACCGAGGCGTGGCGCGCCTGGCTCGACGAGCACGAGGCGTCGTCGAACGGCGTCTGGCTGGTCCTCGCGCGCAAGGGCAAGGACGCACCGACGAGCCTGACCCGCGACGCCGCGCTCGAGGAGGCGCTGTGCAGCGGCTGGATCGACGCCCAGGCCCTGGGCCGGGACGACACCACCAGCCTGCAGCGATACTGCCCGCGCCGCGCACGCAGCCGCTGGTCGGCACGCAACGTGCGGATCGCGGAACGCCTCGTCGCCGAGGGGCGCATGCGGCCGCGCGGCCAGCAGGAGATCGACCGGGCCCGGGCCGACGGCCGCTGGGAGTCCGCGTACGAGGTGAACAAGAACTTCGAGGTGCCGCCCGATCTCGCCGAGGCGCTCGCGGCCAGCCCGCGCGCCGCCGAGATGTTCGGCATCCTCACGGCGCAGAACCGCTTCGCCATCCTGTTCCGGGTCACGGGGGTCAAGAGACCAGAGACCCGCGCCCGGAACATCGCGAAGTTCGTGGCCATGCTGGAGCGCGGGGAGACCGTGCACCCGCAGAAGCGCAGGCTGGAGGCCTGAGAGATCTGTCGGGATCGTGATCGCGCGGTGCACCTTCCGTGCGGCGCGTGGGCAGGCCGCCGGGCCGCCGATGTGCTCCCCTAGGGTTTGATCGTGTCGCAGAGCGAGGAGACCAGCGTGACGTCGGACCAGACCACCGCGCCCACCACCGACGAGACGGGGCCGGTCCCGCCGGCCATCCGTGCCGCCGCCGCCTGGTCGTGGCGCATGCTGCTCATCGGGGCGTTCGTCGCCGCGGCGCTGTGGCTCCTCGCGCTGCTCAAGACGATCGTGGTGCCTGTCGCCGTCGCGCTGCTCCTGACCATCATGCTGACCCCCGTGCGGCGCCTGCTGAACGAGCGGCTCCGCGTCCCGCGCGGGTTGTCCGCCGGGATCTCGCTGGTCGGCCTCATCGTCGTGGTGGCGGGCCTGATCACCCTGGCCGGCCAGTCCATCGCGAACGGGTTCGCCGACCTGAGGACCCAGGCGGTCACCGGCTTCAACGAGCTCTGGTCGCAGCTCTCGGCCACCTTCGGCCTGGAGAACGAGCTCGAGAGCTACAGCCAGGACATCCTCGACCAGCTCGAGGCCCAGCAGAGCGCCATC
Organism: Promicromonospora sp. MS192; assembly: GCF_049532985.1. Lineage (GTDB taxonomy): Bacteria > Actinomycetota > Actinomycetes > Actinomycetales > Cellulomonadaceae > Promicromonospora. The sequence goes on from NZ_CP186693.1 coordinate 5,682,437, forward strand.
GTCAGCGGTGCCCTGGGCGCGGCCGCGACGGCGGGTAGCGTGCTCGTGGGCGCGCTCATCGCGCTGTTCTGCACCTTCTTCTTCCTGCACGACCCCCGGGGCATCTGGGGCTGGGTCGTCGGCCTGCTGCCGAAGTCGGCCCGCGAGCGGGTCAACCAGGCGGGCCGCCGCGGCGCCGTCACGCTGGCCGCCTACACGCGCACGCAGATCCTCGTCGCCGCGGTGGATGCCGTCGGCATCGGGATCGGCGCCGTGTTCTTCGTCCCGTCGCTGGCCCTGCCCATCGGCATCCTCGTGTTCGTCGGCTCGTTCGTGCCCGTGGTCGGTGCGATCGTCACGGGTGCCATCGCCGTGGTCGTGGTGCTGGTCTCGAACGGCTGGGTCGCCGCGCTCATCATGCTCGGCGTGGTGCTGCTCGTGCAGCAGATCGAGTCGCACGCCCTCCAGCCGTTCCTCATGGGGCACGCCGTCTCCCTCCACCCGGTCGCCGTCATCCTCGCGGTGGCCGCCGGATCGTACGCGGCCGGCATCGTCGGCGCCCTGTTCGCCGTGCCGCTCGCGGCCGTGCTGAACACCGTGATCCTGTACCTGAACGGGCACGACAAGTTCCCCGAGCTGGGGGACGAGGACGCCCTGCCGATCCGGTGGCGCGCGGCCGACGCGGCGCCGATCCCGCTCCGCCTGCGCCGGGCGACGACGGCGGAGACGCCCGGCGCACCTGACGTCGCGGACGGCGCGGGCAATGGTGGCGTCGTCACGGACGATGCCGTGACGGACCTCGCGGGTGCGGACGGGAGCGGCGCGGGTGCCGCCACGGACACCGGGCGCGGGCCGACGAAGGGTGGTCCGACCCGCTGAACGTGCATCTGGCGGCGCAGTCGGGCACCATGCCCGCTGTGCCACTGGATCCGTTCGACCTGGAGTCCTACGGCGGCCACCTCACGGTGACCGCCGCCGACGCCCGCGCTGCCGCCGAGATGCTCGACGGCGTCATCACCCGTACACCCGTCACCGAGAGCCGCGCGCTGTCCGCCATCGCCGGGACGAAGGTGCTGCTCAAGTGCGAGAACCTGCAGCGCGCGGGCTCGTTCAAGGTGCGGGGCGCCTACGTGCGGCTCGCACGGCTGTCGGCCGCAGAGCGGGAACGTGGCGTCGTGGCGGCCTCCGCCGGCAACCACGCTCAGGGCGTGGCGGTCGCCGCGGGCATGCTCGGCATCGACACCGTCGTCTACATGCCGGTCGACGCCGCACTGCCCAAGGTCGCCGCCACCCGCGGCTACGGGGCGGAGGTACGCATGGTGGGCTCGTCCGTGGACGAGGCGCTGGCCGCCGCACGCGTCGAGGCCGCGCGGTCCGGCCGCGTGCTCATCCACCCCTTCGACCACGTGGACGTCGTGGCGGGACAGGGCACCGTCGCCCTGGAGATCCTGGAGCAGGTGCCGGACGTCGCCACCGTCGTCGTGCCGCTGGGCGGCGGAGGGCTGGTGGCGGGCATCGCGGCCGTGCTGGCCGAGGCCGCCCCGCACGTGAAGGTGGTGGGCGTGCAGGCGGCGTCGGCCGCGGCGTACCCGGGATCGCTGCAGGCGGGCAAGCCGCTGGCGGGGGCGCTGGGCGCCACCATGGCCGACGGCATCGCCGTCGGCCTGCCGGGCGACGTGCCCTTCGGGATCGTGCAGAAGCAGGGCGTCGACGTCCGGACCGTCACCGAGGACCAGCTCTCCCGCGCGCTGCTGGCCGTGCTCGAGCGCTCCAAGCTGATGGTCGAGCCCGCCGGTGCGGCGGGCGTCGCGGCGATCATGGCCGCGGGGCCGGGTGCGTTCGAAGGACCGGTCGTGGCGGTCCTGTCGGGCGGCAACATCGACCCGCTGGTGCTGCTCCGGGTGGTGCAGCACGGCCTCGTCGCGGCTGGGCGGTACCTCAAGCTGCAGGTACGGCTCGCGGACAAGCCGGGCGCCCTGGCCGGGCTCGTGGACACCATCGCGGCCGCGGGCGCGAACATCGTGGCGGTCGACCACACGCGCACCGACGTGGCGCTCTCCGTCTCGGAGGTGTGGGTCAACCTGCAGCTCGAGACCAAGGGCGCCGATCACCGGACCGCCGTCGTGGAGCGCCTGGAGTCCGAGGGCTACGAGGTGGTCGCCCGCTGAACGAGGCCGGGTGTCGTGCCGGCGCCCTCCCGTTCGTCGTGAGGGTGACGCGGTCGTCCGGCCGCGCGACCATGACACCGGGGGACACCCCGGAAGGGAGCACGCCATGCGTTACCTCATGCTCGTCCTGTCCACCCCGGACACTCCGGCGGAGCCGGGCGACGTGCCCGAGATCGAGGACTGGGTCCGGGACACCTACGGCACCGGTCACGCGGTGCTGGGCGACCGGCTCCGGCCGCCCGCGGACGCCGTGGGCGTCCAGGTCCGCGCCGGGGAGGTGGTCGTCACCGACGGCCCGTTCTCCGAGACCAAGGAAGTGATCGCGGGCTTCGACGTGCTCGACGCCCCCGACCTCGACGAGGCGATCCGGATCGCCGCCGCCCACCCGATGGCGTACACGGGCGCGATCGAGCTGCGCCCCTTCTGGCCGCTCGGGCTCGACGGCGACGCCGACGGCAGCCCGGCCGGGGCGTGACCGACGTCGGGCAGGCCGTCGACGCGGCCTTCCGTGACGAGTGGGGGCGGGTGCTGGCGGCCGTCGCCCGCAGCACGGGTGACCTCGACCTCGCGGAGGACTGCACGCAGGAGGCCTTCGCCGTCGCGCTGCGCACCTGGCAGCGCGACGGCGTGCCCGCGCGCCCCGGCGCCTGGCTCACCACCACGGCCCGGCGGCGCGCGGTCGACCGCCTGCGGCGTCGCGCGGTCGAGGCGCAGAAGGTGGCGACGGCCGCGCGCCTGACCGAGCGGCTCGGCGGAGAGGCGGCCGACCCGGTGGCCGAGGCGGCGTACACGGCGGACGCGGGCGACGGCTGGGCGGGCAGCACACTGGAGGACCCCGACGGCGACCTGCTGCGGCTCGTCTTCACGTGCTGCCACCCGGCACTGCCCCTGGAGGGCCGGGTGGCGCTCACCCTGCGGTCCCTGACCGGCATGACGACGGCGCAGGTGGCGCGGGCCTTCCTCGTGCCGGAGACGACGATGGCCCAGCGCCTGACCCGTGCCAAGCGCAAGATCCGGACGGCCGGGATCGCGTTCCGCGTACCGCCGCCCGAGCTGCTGCCCGAACGCGTCTCCGCGGTGCTCGCCGTGCTGTACGTGCTGTTCACGCAGGGGTACGACGCCTGGGCCGAGCCGGACGCCGTGGATCCTGGTGACGGCATCGTGCCGGGGCCTGCTGCCGCCGTCGGTGCCGCCGTCGCCGTCGCCGTCGCCGACGCCGAAGCCGACGCCGACGCCGACGCCGACACCGACGCTGACACCGTCGCCGTCGCCGTCCCGGGGACCGCAGCCCGCCGGGCCCTGGCCGACGACGCGATCCGCGTCGCCCGGCTCGTCGCCCGCCTGCTGCCCGACGAGCCGGAGGCGCGCGGCCTGCTGGCGCTCCTGCTGCTCCAGCACGCGCGGCGTGCGGCACGGCTGGGGCCGGGCCGGGACGCGGCGTCCGGACCGGTGCCGCGCACGCTCGACGAGCAGGACCGCTCGCTGTGGCGCCGGGACGAGATCACCGAGGGCCTGGCCGTGCTCGACGACGCGCTCGCGGCCCGGCGCCCGGGGCCGTACCAGGTGCAGGCGGCGATCGCCGCCCTGCACGCACGGGCGACGACGGCCGACGGGACGGACTGGGCCGAGATCACCGCGCTCTACGACGTGCTGCTCGGCATGACCGGGTCACCGGTGGTGGCGCTCAACCGCGCGGTCGCCGTGGGGATGCTGCGCGGACCCGAGGCCGGTCTTGCCGAGCTGGACGCGCTCTCCTCCGCGCCCGAGCTCGCGGCCTATCACCTCTTCCCGGCGGTGCGGGCCGACCTCCTGCGGCGCGCGGGCCGACCGCACGAGGCCGTCGCGGAGTACCGCCGGGCGCTCGACCAGGTCGACCGGGAGGGCGACCGGCGCCTGCTGCGCGCCCGCCTCGCCGACCTGTCAGACGCCGACGGACCTGCCGGTCGCACGGGTCACCGCAGTGATCCGTACGTCTGACAGGTCCGTCGGGCGTCCGTCGGGCTCGGCGAGGGTCAGCCCTGGAAGGGCTTCGCGCCCGTGATCTCCACGGGGATGTCGCGCCCGTTGGGCGCCGTGTAGCTGGTCTTCGCACCGATCGACTTGCCGTCGATCGCGGCGCCCAGCGGCGACGTCGGCGAGTAGACGTCGAGGTCCGTGGACCCGGCCATCTCGCGCGAACCGAAGAGGAAGTTCATCTCGTCGCCGGCGACCAGCGCCGTCACGACCATGCCCGGCTCCACCTTGCCGTCGTCCGCCGGGGTGCCGACCTGCACGTTCCGGAGCTTCTCGGTGAGCTCCAGGATGCGCGCCTCGTTCTTGGCCTGCTCCTCGCGCGCGGCGTGGTAGCCGCCGTTCTCCTTGAGGTCGCCCTCGTCGCGGGCAGCGGCGATGCGCTCGGTGATCTCCGCCCGGTAGGGACCGGAGAGATGCTCCAGCTCCGCCTTGAGCTTGTCGTGCGCCTCCTGGGTGAGCCAGGTGACAGAAGCTTCGGCCACGGGGGCTCTCCTTTCGTCGTTGCTCGGTCGAGCGGTTCACGGCAGCGCGCAGGTCCCGGCCGACGGAGCGGAACGGGCACGCGCGTCAGCCGGTCAACACAGCGTGTGAAACGACGAGAATACCAATTTTCGGGAAAGCCTTGCCCAGGCACTCCCCGTTTCCGCTCTGAGCGGACGTCGCCCCGTGACGCGGCCGGGTGCCCTCAGCGCACCTCACAGTGGTCGACGACGCCGGTGGTCGCGAGCTCCGTGGTGGCGATGGTCACGGTGTGCCGCGTGGTCCGCGCGTCGTCCGGACCCACCTCGACGTCGATCGCGCCGACCTCCGCGAAGTTCTTGCTCAGCGCGGTGACGGTGCACACGGCTTCGGTCCCGGGCGGCATGCTGACGTCGAACGTCACGTCCACCTCCTCGGCGCTGGTGACCGAGAAACCGACGTCCGTGAAGGTCACGGGATCGCGCTGGGTGTCCACGATGGTGAACCATGCGGCGATCGCGACTCCCGCCGCCAGGGCGGCCCCCACGGCGATCCGGGCGCCCACCGAGAGCTTCGGGCGCGGGCGGACGTCGTCGCTCTCGTCCCACGGGTCCTCGTCGCGGGGCAGGTCCGCCCGCCGCGGTCCGGGCCGGGAGCGGCCGTAGCGCTCCGCGAGGTCCGGGGTCTGCGCCGGCGGCCGCGGAGGCGTGGCGGACGACGGGGCGGCGGGTTCTGGGTCGGTCATCGCGGCTCGCTCGGATCGGGGTGTCGGTGGTTCGTAGCAAGATTGTCCGTGGACCATCATGGTCCATGGGTCGATCGTCCCAGAGCGACCGCCCCAGAGCGAATGTCCCCGACGCATCCCACACAGGAGGACCCAGTGTCCGTACCCGAGCGCGAGCCGCTCCGTCTGATGGCGGTGCACGCGCACCCGGACGACGAGTCGAGCAAGGGCGCCGCCGCGACGGCCCGCTACGCCGCAGAGGGGGTGGAGGTCCTCGTCGTGACGTGCACCGGGGGCGAACGGGGCGACATCCTGAACGCGTCGTTCGAGGTGCCGCCGGGGCACGAGTTCGAGTCGATCGAGGGGCGCCGCGCCGTGCGCCGGCTGGAGATGGCCCGCGCCGCCGAGGCGCTGGGCGTGCGCCAGCAGTGGCTCGGCTTCGTGGACTCGGGCCTGCCCGAGGGCGACCCGCTGCCCCCGCTGCCCGAGGGATGCTTCGCGCTGGTGCCGCTCGAGGAGGCGGCGGCGCCGCTGGTCCAGGCCGTGCGCGAGTTCCGGCCGCACGTCATCACGACGTACGACCCGTCGGGCGGGTACCCCCACCCCGACCACATCAAGTGCCACGAGATCTCGTTCGAGGCGTTCCACGCCGCCGGCGACCCGGACCGCTACCCGGGCACGGGCGAACCCTGGGAACCGCTCAAGCTCTACTACAACCACGGCTTCTCGATGGCGCGCATCCGCGCGGTGCACGAGGCCGTCCAGGGGGCCGGCCTGGAGTCGCCGTTCGGCGAGTGGGTCGAGTCGCGTGACGCCCGGGAGATCCCCGAGCGCCAGGTCACCACGCTGGTGCCGGTGGCCGACTACTTCCCGAACCGGGACGCCGCACTGACGGCGCACGCCTCGCAGATCGACCCGAACGGGTTCTTCTTCGCCGTGCCGCGGGACATCGAGGTCGACGTCTGGCCGTGGGACGAGTACGAGCTGGCGGAGTCCCGCGTGCCGCTCCCCGAGCGGGCACCGGGCGAGTACGAGCGTGACCTGTTCGAGGGCGTCCGGTCGGAGGTCCCCGCATGAGCCCGGTCGCCGTGGCTGCCCTCGCGTTCGCGACCGAGCCGTCACCGAACCCGACCGAGAACAACCTGCGTCCCGGCCTGGAGGAGTGGCAGGTCTCGCCGGGTCTCGTCGGCTTCGTCGTCACCTTCGCGCTGGCGCTGGCCTGCGTGCTGCTGTTCCTGAACATGAGCAAGCACCTGCGCCGGGCGGGCCACAACGCGAAGCAGCAGGGTCTTCCCGTGCCCCAGCCGGAGGTCATCAGCTTCCGCCGGTCCGACGACGACGCGCGCGAGCCCGGCGGCTCCACGGGCGAGGGCGGGGAACCGTCCGAGGTGCCGGCCGGCTCCCCGTCCGATCCGCCGTCCGGCGGCGGGTCGTCCGGCGGGGACAGCGGCGGCGGCTCGGGGGACAGCGGCGGTTCGGGTGCCTGACGGGGGCGACCCGGCGGGCGCGGTCGGCCCGGACGGCGTGGTCCGGGTGACGGTGGCCCAGATCGCCGTCTCGGACGACCACGGCGCCAACCGCCAGACCGTGCTCGACGCCTTCGGGGTCGCGGCGCGCGCCGGGTCGAACCTCCTGGTGCTGCCGGAGTACGCCTCCGCGTACGACCCGCGCGGTGTGGGCCCGGAGCACGCGGAGCCGCTCGACGGGCCGTTCGTGACGTTGCTGCGGGACCGCGCGCGCAGGCACGGCATCGCGGTGGTCGCGGGCGTCACGCTCCCCGGGGCCGACGGCGTCCGCGCGGCCAACGCCCTCGTCGTCGTCGACGGATCGGGGGAGCTCGCCGGGGTGTACCGCAAGGTGCACCTCTACGACGCCTTCGGCTACCGGGAGTCGGAGCGGCTGGAGGCGGGCCCCGCCGACGCGGATCCCGTCACGCTGCGCCTGGGCGGCCTCACGTTCGGCGTGCTGACCTGCTACGACCTGCGGTTCCCCGAGTCCGCTCGCCGGCTGGTCGACGCCGGCGCGGACGTCCTGGTGTACCCGGCGGCGTGGGTGGCGGGCCCGCTCAAGGCCGACCACTGGCACACCCTGCTGCGGGCACGGGCGATCGAGAACACCGCGGTGGTGATCGGCGTCGGCATGACCGGCAAGGGCGTCGTCGGCCGCACGCTCCTGGTGGGGCCGGACGGCGTCGTCGGGCTGGAGATGGGTGACGAGCAGGCCTACCGGACCGTCGATCTCGACCCCGCGCCGCTCACGGCCGTCCGGGCGACCAACCCCTCGCTGGCCAACCGCCGCTACACGGTGGTCCCGGCCGGCACGTGAGCGCTTTCGGCCAGCGTCGAATGTCATGGGCACGGGCGCCGCGGGCGAGCACCATGACTCCGTCCGGTAGCGGAGGGAGCGGGTCATGGTGGTCGTCCGGAAGCACGTGCGAGGAGTGCGGGCACTCACGTCGGGAGCGCTCGCCCTCGGCCTGGCCGGGGCGGCGCTGACGCCCGCCGCCGCGCACGACGGCGTGCGAGCCGCGGAACCGGCGGGGTACGGCCCCGTCCCGGTCGTCTACGACTCCGACCTGGACTTCGACGACGCGGCGACGCTCCTGTACCTCTGCCAGGCCGACAAGCGCGGCCTGATCGACCTGCGCGCCGTCACCGTGGTGAACAACGGCGTGGGTACGCCGGGCCGGTCGCTCACCCACGCCCGGACCATCCTGGCGAACTGCGGTCTGTCGCACGTGCCGGTCGCGGACGGGTCCGAGCAGTGGGTCAACGAGCCGCCGCCCGAGGCACGCGCGCTGTTCGAGCAGGTGCTGAGCGGGGCCCTGGGCGACGCGGGCGTGCCCGACGAGCCGGGCGCGGTGCCGGCCGCCGAGCTCATCGCCGGCACGGTGCGCGCCTCCCGCCGCCCGGTGACCGTCCTGGCCACGGGGCCGCTGAGCAACGTGGCTGCGGCGCTGGACCGGATGAGCCCGCGGACGCTCCACGACCGCCTCGGTCGCGTCGTCGTCATGGGCGGCGCCTTCGACGTGGGCGGCAACCTGTTCGGCTCGACCACCGAGGGGTTCGACAACACCCAGGAGGTGAACATGTGGATCGATCCGCCGGCGGCCGACCGCGTGCTCGCGGGCGTCCCGCGCGCCCGGGTGAGCATGGTGGCCCTGGACGCCACGAACCACGCGCCCATCACCCCCGCCTACGTGGAGCGCCTGGGCTCAGGGGCCACGACCTACGAGGCCCGCACGGTGCACGCGATCGTCACCCAGCCGGGCCTGCCCGAGCTGGTCGGCCAGGGAATCATGTACTGGTGGGACACCCTGGCCGCCGTCTCGCTCGTGACGGGGCAGGGCGTGGACCACCGGATCCGGCCGGTCGACGTCGTGCTGGACGGTCCGTCGGCGGGCCGCACGGTGGACGTGCCGACGGGCACGCCCCAGCACGTGGGCACGACCGCGGACGGCGCCCTGTTCGAGGACCTGTTCCTCGCCGGGCTGAACGGGCGGTGACCCGGGTCAGATGGCCAGGTTGGCGAGGTAGATCGCGACCACGTGGCAGGCGAACCCGAGCACGGTGAACACGTGGAAGATCTCGTGGAAGCCGAACCAGGCCGGGCTGGGGTCGGGCTTCTTGGTGCCGTAGACGATCGCGCCGAGCGTGTAGGCGATCCCGCCCGCCAGGATCAGCCAGACCACCGCCGGGCCGCCGATGGCCCAGAACTGGCCCATGTACGCCACGGCCACCCAGCCGAGCGCGAGGTAGACCGGGACGTAGACCCAGCGGGGCGCGTTGAGCCAGAAGACCCGCGCGAGCAGCCCGAGCAGCGCGCCGCTCCAGACGAGCGTGAGCAGCACCGTGCCCTGGCCGGGAGGCAGGAGCAGCACGGCGAGCGGTGTGTACGTGCCGGCGATGATCAGGAAGATGTTGGTGTGGTCGAGGCGCCGGAGCACCGCGTCGGTGCGAGGCGACCAGTTGCCGCGGTGGTACACCGCCGAGACACCGAACAGGAGGCAGGCGCTCAGGCCGAACACCGACGCCGAGACCTTGCCCGCCGTCGTGGGGGCGAGCGCGATGAGCACGATGCTGGCGGCGAGGGCGAACGGGAACGTGCCCGCGTGGATCCAGCCACGGAGCCGCGGCTTGATCTTGCGCTCGACCTTCTCGACCGTGGAGGAGACGGAGGTGGAGATGACCTGCACGACGTCGCCGGCCTTGTCGCGGACGCCGTCGAGCGTCTCCGAGACCTTGCCGGTGACCTCCTCCAGGCGGCCGGCCTGACGGTCCGGCCCGTCTGCTTGAGCTACCACGTGGCCTCCTTGATCCTCGGCGACCGGCGTCCCCGTGGTGCCGGGACGCTACCTACGGTCGCGTAACTTACTCTAGCGTAGGTTAGGGGTCGGCAGGCGGGACAGGGGCCTTGTGAAGATCCTGCGCCGGGTTGGCGCGAGTCGCCCGTCCAGGGCCTCGGAGCGGCGGCGACGCGCGGGAACGCGCACGTCGGAGGGGTACCTTTGTCCACGTCCCACCGGGTGGACCGACCCGGGCCAGAGCTGCCGTGCGGACCGCGTCACGCGGCACCCGCGGCCCGACCCCACTGAGGTATCCGTGCGTCTGCCCAGCCCGCTGTACCGCCTCTACGAGCGACGTCTGGCGTCTGCCCTGCACGGTGCGACGCTGCCCCGGCACATCGGCGTGATGCTCGACGGCAACCGCCGCTGGGCGCGTTCGTTCGGCGAGACCGCGGCCACCGGGCACCGGCGCGGTGCCGACAAGATCACCGAGTTCCTCGGCTGGGCCGAGTCGCTGGGCATCGAGGTCGTCACCCTGTGGATGCTCTCCACGGACAACCTCAGCCGGTCCGCCGACGAGCTGAGCAACCTGCTCGACATCATCGAGGACGCCGTCTCGGACCTCGCGGAGTCCGGCCGCTGGCGGCTGCGGGTCATCGGCCGGCTCGACCTGCTCCCCGCCCGCCTGGCCGCGGCCCTGCGTGCGGCGGCCGACCGCACCGCGGGCGTCAAGGGCCTCCAGGTCAACGTGGCGATCGGGTACGGCGGTCGCACCGAGATCGCCGACGCCGTCCGCTCGTACCTCCGGGAGCGGGCGAAGGACGGGGCGACGCTGGCCGACCTCGCCGAGTCCATCGACGTCGAGCACATCGCCGAGCACCTGTACACCAAGGGTCAGCCGGATCCTGAGCTGGTCATCCGGACCTCGGGGGAGCAGCGCATCGGCGGCTTCCTCATGTGGCAGAGCCAGCACAGCGAGTTCTACTTCTGCGAGGCGTACTGGCCCGCGTTCCGCCGGGTGGACTTCCTCCGTGCGCTGCGGGACTTCTCGCTGCGCGAGCGCCGGCTCGGCCGCTGAACCCCCTCGTCGGGCGGGCCTGCGGACCTGCTCCGACGCATCGATCCATATGGTGAAATTCGCCACCACTGACCCAGGTAGGTAAGTGAAAGTTCAGTCAGGTAGCGTGCCGTGAATGAGACGGAGTGCGCGTTGATGACCGAACGTCGTGTGCCGTCGGCGCGCGAGGCTGCCGAGGCGTGGGAGTCGTTGTTCCGGGCCCAGGTGACGGTGATGCGCCGGCTCCTGGCCGACGACATCTGGGGCGACCTGAGCATGCGCGAGTACGACGTGCTGTTCACGCTCGCCCTCGCACCGGGCGAGACGCTCCGGCTGCGGGAGCTCAACGAGAACATCCTCATGGCGCAGTCCTCGCTGTCGCGCATGGTGGAACGGCTGGAGAAGCGCGGGCTGGTGCGTCGGCACCCCGCGCCCGAGGACGGCCGGGGTGTGCTGGTGAGCCTGACGGAGGAGGGCTCGGCCACCCAGAAGGAGCTCGGCCGGCGCCACGTGCGGTCCATCGCGCACTACGTGACCCCGGCGATGGACGCCGCCGACCTGGTCCGGCTCCGGGAGCTGACCGAGGCCCTGCGCGCTGCCCAGGCGGACATCGAGGATTTCTGACCCGGGCGCCGTCACAACCCGGCTGACCTGCGCAGATGCTCTTCAGGCCGAACGGGCCCGGTGCCGGATCGCCTCCACCACGGCCCGGACCGCAGCCCGGTCGAGGGTGGGGCGCCGGGTCACGAGATGGATGTCCCGGCGGGGCGGGTCGACGAGGTCCAGCGTGCGCACCGCGTAACGGTCGTGCACGGCGAGCAGTGGCAGCAGCGTGATCGAGAGCCCCGCCTCGACGTGGTTCAGCAGCGTCCCGTGACTCTCGAAACGGGCCACCGTCGTGGGGGTGAAGCCCGCCCGGCGGCAGAGGCGCTCCGCCAGGTCGGCGAGGTGCGCGCCGGGATGCTCGAACGCCCACGGCTCGTCGGCGAGGGAGGCCAGGTCGACGCGGCCGGAGCGCTGGCCCGCCGGGGTGTCGCGCGCCGTCACGAGCACCACGCGGTCACCGGTGAGCGGCAGGCGCGCGAGGTCGGCGTCGGGTGGGACGGGGGCGTCCGGGAAGTCGGCGCACACGGCGACGTCCACCTCGCCGCGCTGCACGGCGGGCCGGCTGACCACGGGCTCGGCCTCGGTGAGCCGCACCGAGATCCGGGGGTGCGCGGTGGCGAGGTCCGTCACGGCGGGCACCACGATGTCGTGGAAGGCGCTCGTGAAGGCGGCCACCCGCACCACGCCCGTGGCCTCGGAGTACAGGCCCGCGAGGTCGGCCTCGGCGGTGGCGATCCGGTCGAGGATGTCGGACGCGTGGCCCGCGAGGGTGACGCCGGCCGGGGTCAGCCGGATGCGCCGTCCCGTGCGCTCGAAGAGCTGGGCCTTCGTCTCGGTCTCCAGCGTCGCGAGCTGCTGGGACACGCTAGAGGGGCTCATGTGGGTCGCCTCGGCCACCGCGCGCACGGTGCCGAGCAGGTGGAGCTGGTGCAGGAGCCGGAGCCGCCAGGGGTTGAGCATGGCCCCATCTTTGTGCAGAGGCGCCGAACATTCTATTCGGGAATGTGTCCTGGACCCGCACACGACCGGATGCCTACCGTCGCCCTATGAACATCGGCGTTCCCACGGAGACCAAGAACAACGAGTACCGCGTGGCGGTCACGCCCGCCGGCGCGCACGAGCTGGCCCGTCGCGGCCACGCCGTGCTCGTGCAGGCCGGCGCGGGACGGGGTTCGGGGTTCACCGACGACGCCTACCGGCTCGCGGGCGCGCGCCTGGTGGACACGGCCGACGAGGTCTGGGGAGAGGCCGAGCTGCTGGTCAAGGTCAAGGAGCCGATCGAGCCCGAGTACGGCTTCATGCGGCCGGACCTGACCCTCTTCACCTACCTGCACCTGGCTGCCTCCGCGCCGTGCGCCGAGGCGCTCCTGGCGGCGGGGACCACTGCCGTCGCCTACGAGACGGTGCAGCTCGCGGACGGTTCGCTGCCGCTGCTGAGCCCCATGAGCGAGGTCGCCGGGCGGCTGTCCGCGCAGGTCGGCGCCTACCACCTGATGCGCCCGCAGGGCGGCACGGGGGTGCTGATGGGCGGCGTCGCCGGCACGCCGAAGGCCAAGGTGGTGGTGATCGGCGGCGGCGTGGCCGGCGAGCACGCCGCGGCCAACGCGCTCGGGATGGGCGCCGACGTCACCGTCCTGGACGTCTCCCTGCCCGCGCTGCGCCGGCTCGAGGTGCGGTTCGGCGGAGCGGTGACCACGCGCGCCTCCACCACCTACGACGTGGCGGAGCAGGTCGAGTCCGCGGACCTGGTCATCGGGTCCGTCCTGGTGCCCGGCGCGGCGGCGCCCCGGCTCGTCACGGACGCCATGGTCAAGGCGATGCGGCCCGGTGCGGTGCTCGTCGACGTGGCCATCGACCAGGGCGGCTGCTTCGAGCACTCGCGCCCCACCACGCACGACGCCCCGACCTTCGCCGTCCACGACACCCTCTACTACTGCGTGGCGAACATGCCGGGCGCCGTGCCCGCGACGTCGACCCGGGCGCTGACCAACGCGACCCTGCCGTACGTCGCCGCGCTCGCCGACCAGGGCTGGCGGGACGCGCTGCGCGCCGACGCGGCCCTGGCCCGGGGCCTGAACACCCACGCCGGGCAGGTCGCCAACCAGGGCGTCGCCGACGCGCTCGGCGTCGGCGCCGTCCCGCTGACCGAAATCCTCGCCGGCTGATCGCCCGGACCGCCTACGATCGGCGCGTGGAGCCGCTGCGCGTCGTCGTCTGCCCCGACTCGTTCAAAGGGAGTCTGTCCGCGTCCGAGGTCGCGTCCGCCGTCACCGACGGTGTGCTGGACGTGGCCCCGGACGCCGTCGTCACCCGCCTGCCCATGGCCGACGGCGGTGAGGGGACGCTCGCCGCGCTGCTCGCCGTCTGGGGTGGGCAGCCGCTGACCGTCGAGACGGTCGACGCCATCGGCCGCCCCGCGTCGGCCCGGTGGGCCGTGTCGCCCGACGGACGCACCGCCGTCGTCGAGCTCGCCGAGGCCAGCGGCCTGCCGCGCGTCTCGGACGTGCCGCTCCAGCCGCTGCACGCGAGCACACGCGGTACCGGCGACGTCGCCCGCGCCGCACTGGACGCCGGGGTCGGCGAGATCCTGCTGTGCCTGGGCGGGTCCGCGTCGACGGACGGCGGGGCGGGCATCCTGACCGGCCTCGGCGCCCGTCTCCTCGACGCCGACGGTCGCCAGGTGCCCGACGGCGGCGAGGGACTCGCGTCCGTCGCGTCCCTGGACCTCACCGGGCTGCACCCGCGGGCCCGCGAGGTGCGCTGGCGGCTCGCCGTCGACGTCACCAACCCGCTGGTCGGCGAGCACGGGGCCGCGCACGTGTTCGGGCCGCAGAAGGGGGCGCGGGACGGCGTCGTGGACTTCCTCGACGACGCCCTGCGGCACTGGTCCGGGGTGCTGGAGCGCGAGACCGGGCAGGCCGTGGCCGAGGTGCCCGGCGCGGGTGCCGCCGGCGGCGTCCCGGCCGGCCTCGTCACGGTGCTCGGCGCCGAGACCACGCCGGGCGCCGTGCTCGTCGCCGAGACCGTCGGCCTGCCGGCCGCGCTGGCCGACGCCGACCTCGTGATCACGGGCGAGGGCTCGTTCGACTCGCAGTCGGTGCGCGGCAAGGTGGCCGACGGCGTGGCCCGCCTCGCCGCCGCATCACCGACCCGCCCGCCGGTGGTCGTCGTGGCCGGTCAGGTGCTGCTGCCGGAGGCGCAGGCCCGCGCCGCCGGGATCGCCGCCGCGTTCTCGATCGCGCCGGGGCCGGTCGAGCTGGACGACCTCATCGCCCGCACCGCCACGCGGCTGCGGGACGTCGCGGCGGCTGTCACGAGCCTGGTTGGCGCGGCGCGGCGCTGATCTCCGGCTGGGCTCTGGGTGATTTCTGGCTGGCTTTGCCTGGGCTGCGGTTGGGCTCCTGGGCTCCTGGGCTCCTGGGCTCCGGGGCTCCGGGGCTGCGGGGCTGCGGGGCTGCGGCTGGGCTCGGGGCCTCGGCGCCCGGTGCTACGCGCCGAGGTCGGTCACTTGTTCGTCAGGTCGGCAGTTTGCCTCGAGGTCGGCACAGGCCTGTACCGACCTCGAGGCAAACTGCCGACCTCGGCAAGGAGACTGCCGACCTGGGGGCAGACTGCCGACCTGGACTGCCTGGCGACCTGGACAGCCTGCCGACCTGGACAGCCCGCCGATGTCCGGGTGGCAGGACGCCGGTCAGCCCGGCTGACGGACCGGCGAGGCAGGTCGGTCCCGGTCGGGGTCGGCCGTGTCACGCCGGATCCGGAGCCACACGACGGCGCCGAGCGCGGCGACCACCTGCATCAGGCCGGTGACCACCAGCACCGGGCCGGCCCCGAACGCGCCGATCAGTGCGCCGCCGGCCAGCAGCCCGGCCGACGCGCCGCCGGCGTGCAGCACGGTCTCGGCCGTGAACGCCGTGCGGCGCTCCGCGCCGGTGGTCCGGTCGACGATGAGCGCGTTGAGGGCCGCGATCCCGAACGGCATCGTGATACCGCCGACCGCGGACACCAGGCCGACGGCGACCAGGTCGGGCGCGGCCACCGGCAGCGCGAGGTACGCGAGGCCGAACACCACCCAGGAGATCACGATCGCCGGGATGCGCGGCACCCGGTCCACCACGAGCGGCGCGACGAACGACGCCCCGACGGTGGCGGCGCCGTAACCCGCCATCCCGGCTGCGATCAGCTCGCCCGGGCGGCCGAGCTCCGCACCGAGCAGGGCCAGGCCCAGCGTGAAGCCGAACCACGTGACGCCGCCGACTCCCGCCAGTCCCAGGCCGACGGCCAGGTCCGGGTGGGCGCGCAGCAGGGCGCGCACCGAGGAGCCGTCGTCGCTGCCGGCCGCGCGCCCGTCACCGACTCCCGCGCCGCCCTCTGTCCCGGCGGCCTCCCCGGCCGGCGCGACATCCACCGGCGCGACATCTGCCCGCCCGGCATCTGCCCGCCCGACATCTGCCCGCCCGGCATCTGCCCGCCCGGCATCTGCCCGCCCGACATCTGCCCGCCCGACATCTGCCCGCCCGGCATCTGCCCGCCCGGCATCCGCCTGCCCGCCGTCGTCCCACCCGCCGTCGTCGAGCACCACATCGTCGAACACCACATCGTCCAGCACCACATCGTCCTGCACGGCACCAGCCGTCCGCGCGGCCGGGACCGTGAGCATCACCGCGGCGGCCAGTGCGACCGCCGCCGCCTCGCACCACAGCAGCGGCTCGGTGCCCCAGACGACCAGCAGCCACGCGCCGAGCGCGGGCGCGAAGATCATCGACACGCGGTGCGCCAGGTCCTGCCAGGCCAGCGCCTTGGGGCCGACACCGGGCGGGATACCGGGCAGCTCCGCCAGGTCGGCGGTCAGGGCGCGCTGCGCCGGTGCGAGCAACGCCGAGGCAGCTCCGGTGACCAGGCCGGACGCACACAGCACCACCGCGCCGACGCCCACGGTGGCCGCCGCGACGGGCACCAGGGCGAGCCCGAGCGCCTGGACGACGAGCAGGACGGCCAGCGCCCGGCCCGACGTGAGGTGCGGTCGCAGGCGCCGTCCCCACCAGGCGGAGGTGAGCAGCGGCAGCCCGGCGAAGCCGCCGACGAGGCCGGTGGTCCAGGCGTCGCCCGTCTGGTCGAGCGCGACCAGGGGCAGGGCGACGGCGGTGATGCGCTGACCGGTCCAGGTGACGAAGGTCGTGGCGGTCAGCGTGACGAGGTGAGGATGGCGCACCCTGCCATCGTGCGGGTGCACGTCGCGGGCCGGTAGACGGCTGCCCCGCATGGGCAGGCATAGGCTGGTGCTATGACCTCATACCCCACGGTCGAGGACCTCCGCCTGGTCGACGCCGTCGCGCGGCACGGGTCCCTCGGCGCAGCGGCCCGCGAGCTGCTGGTGAGTCAGCCCTCGGCGAGCCAGCGGCTCGCCGCGCTGGAACGGCGCGTGGGGGTCACGCTGTTCGAGCGGGACACGACCGGCGCCCGGCTGACGGCCGCGGGGCGCGAGTTCAGCGACCAGGCCGCGCACGTGCTCGACCACCTCGCGGCCATCGTCGAGCGCACCCTGTCGGCCGCCCAGTCGCGCACCGTCTCCGTGGGCGCGTTCCCCAGCATCGCGGGCACGCTGTTCGCGGCGCTCGACGTGCTGCTCGACGACGCCGTGGTGCAGCCCGTGGTGGACCACGGCCCGAGGCTGCTGGAGTGGGTGGAGCGTGGCACGCTCGACGCGGCCTTCACCGGCATCGCGAAGCAGGTGCCCATCGCCCGCGGCCTGGTGGTCACCGAGGTGGGGCGCCACGACCTGGTGACGCTCCTGCCCGACGGCGCTCCCGAACCCGGTCCGGGCCGCCGGCCGTACGCCGGGCAGACGGTCGTCTACTGTCCGCTCGACCTGAGCGGGGACGCCCTGCACCGCCGGCTCACCGAGCTCGGCGCGCACGCCCGGCCCGGCGCGACGGCGGAGGCCGCGGTGCGGACGGCGCGGGAACGGCGGTGCGCCGTCGTCGTCCCGGACATGGTGGCGCGCTGGTACGCCGCGCCGGGCGACCGGACGGTGCCCGCACCGACCCGGGGGCGCGTCACGCTGTCGATGGTGACGCGGAGCCCTGCCCCGGCGGTGCTGCTGGACGCGCTGCCGGGCCTGCGCGACCGGCTCCGCACGGGGAACGTGCACGCCCGGTCCTAGCCCGGTCGTCCTGACGGAATGCGTGACCTGGTGTTCTGACAGCATGTCGCTTCGATGTCACGTCCCGTTCGTCCCTCTGCGGGCGTGCCGGACCGCCGGACGGTGGAAAGATGTCCGCATGCCCGCCAACACCCCCCAGTCCGCGGCGCACGTCGCCGCGCCGTACGACGCCCTGCTGCTCTACTCCTTCGGTGGCCCGAACCAGCCCGAGGACGTGGTGCCGTTCCTCCGCAACGTCACCGCGGGCAAGGGCATCCCGGACGAGCGGCTCGAGGAGGTGGGCGAGCACTACTACGGGTTCGGCGGCAAGAGCCCCATCAACGAGCAGAACCTCGCGCTGAAGGCGGCGCTCGAGGCCGAGCTCGCCAGCCGGGGCATCGACATCCCGGTGGTCTGGGGCAACCGCAACTGGGAGCCGTACACCAACGACGCGGTCGACGAGCTGGAGAAGCTGGGCGCCGAGCGCGCCGTCGCGCTCGTGACCAGCGCGTTCTCCTCGTACTCCGGCTGCCGCCAGTACCGTGAGGACCTCGCGGTCACGCTCGACAAGCGTGGCCAGCTGGGCCCCGACGGGTCGACGAGCGTGCAGTTCGACAAGATCCGCTCCTACTTCAACCACCCGGGATTCGCGCAGGCCAACGTCGACGCCGTCGTCGAGGCGTACGCCGAGCTCGCGGCGCAGGGTGGCTCCGGTGCGGACGCGCGGCTCGTCTTCGTCACGCACTCGATCCCGGACACCATGGAGGCCGCCTCGCGGATCTCCCACGCCACCTACTCCGAGCAGCACCTGGACCTCGCGCGGGTGGTCGCGGCCCAGGTGGCCGAGCGCGTCGGGCACGAGGTGCCCTGGGACCTCGCGTACTGCTCGCGCTCGGGCCCGCCCAGCCAGCCGTGGCTGGAGCCCGACGTCAACGACCACCTGGAGGCTCTGTCCGGCGAGGGCGTGCGTGACGTGGTGCTCTCCCCGATCGGATTCGTCTCCGACCACATGGAGGTCGCCTACGACCTCGACACGGAGGCCCTGGCCACGGCGAAGGACCTCGGCATGACCGCCGTGCGGGCCGGCACCGTGGGCACGCGCGAGCCCTTCGTCGCCGGCCTGGTCGACCTGCTGCTGGAGCGGGCGGCGATCGCGCGCGGCGAGGAGGTCGAGGAGGCCACGGTCGGCGCCCTGCCGGCCTTCCGCTCGGTCTGCGCGCCGGGCTGCTGCCTGCGGCGCGACGGCGAGCCGAGCGGCGTCCCGGCGCTGTGCAGCACCGATCTGTACTCCTGAGGCCCGAGCGACGGCCGCGAGCGAGAGGTACGACATGAACGACGCACACGTGCACGGGGACACCGGGCACGAGATCGACACCACCGCCATCAACGAGGGCATCCGGTACACGATGTTCTCCGTCTTCTCCGTCACCGAGACGCTCCCCGCGGACGACGCCGAGCGCAAGGCCGTCGTGGCCGAGGCGGAGGCTGCGGTGGGTGGCGGCTTCGACCCGGCGGCGACGTCGGGCGACCTGGTGACCCGCGGCTGGTACGACGTGGGCGGCCTGCGCTCGGACGCGGACCTCATGCTCTGGACCCACGGCCCCTCGATCGAGTCCGTGCAGGGCGCCTACCAGCGCCTGCGCGCGTCCGAGCTGGGCCGCTCGCTGGAGCCGGTGTGGTCGGTCGCCGCCCTGCACCGACCGGCCGAGTTCAACCGCGGCCACGTGCCGGCATTCCTCGCCGGCGAGACGCCGCGCGACTACCTGTGCGTCTACCCGTTCGTGCGGTCCTACGACTGGTACCTGCTGCCCGAGGACGAGCGTCGCACCATGCTGCGCGACCACGGCATGGCGGCCGCGGGCTACAAGGACGTGCGGGCCAACACCGTCTCGGCGTTCGCGCTCGGCGACTACGAGTGGATCCTCGCGTTCGAGGCCGACGAGCTGCACCGCATCGTCGACCTGATGCGTGACCTGCGTGCCACCGAGGCCCGCCGGCACGTGCGCGAGGAGGTGCCGTTCTTCACGGGGCCGCGCACCACCCTCGCGGACTGGGCGGACCGGCAGCCTCTGAGCTGACCGCCGCCCGCCGGGTGAGCGGCTAGCCCGGCAGGGTCGCGGCCAGGGCCGTCGCGCCCAGGTCGTCGTCCTCCAGGACGGTCACCGTCAGCCCGGCCGCCGCCATGTGCCCGACGGCGGCGCTCACCTGGCCGGAGCCCGTCTCGACGAGCAGGTGCCCGCCCGGGCGCAGCAGTCCCGGCGCCAGGTCGATCACGCGTCGCAGGAGCGCCAGCCCGTCGTCCCCGCCGTCGAGCGCGGCGCGCGGCTCGTGGTCGCGGGCCTCGGGCGGCATCATCGCGATGGCCGCGGACGGGACGTAGGGCGCGTTCGCGACGACGACGTCGGCGCAGCCCCGGACCGACGCCGGGAGGGGCTCGGCGAGGTCCCCCGTGTAGGTGTGGGCGCGGAGCCTGCCGGGTTGCCGCCCGTCGGCCCCGTCCGGCCCGGTCCGGTCCGTGACCGGCGGGTGGCCTGCGCGCGGCGGCAGGCCCGTCCCTGCGGCCCGCGCCGGGGAGGACTCGGCCGTCAGCGCCGCGGAGGACTCGGCCGTCAGCGCCGCCAGGTTCTCGTGCGCGCAGGCCGTGGCGGCCGGGTCCACGTCGGCGGCGTGCAGCTCGACGTCGTGCCCCGCTGTGAGGAGCCGCGCGGCGACCGCCCCGCCGAGCGCGCCGCAGCCGCAGCAGAGGTCGACGACGAGGACCGGGCCGGCCGTCTCGGGGCCCTGTGCATCCGGCTCGGGCGGGGTGCGCGTGTCCGACGCGGTCGCGCGGGCCGCCGGGGTCCGGTCCGGCATCGCGCGGCGCGCCGCCTCGCGGACCAGCAGCTCGGAGCGCTGCCGGGGCACGAACACCCCGGGGGCCACGGTCCAGCGGCGGCCGTCGAGCTCGGCCCAGCCCACCAGGTGCTCCAGCGGGAGCCCGCTGACCCGGGCTGCGGTCAGCTCGTCGAGGCGCGCGGCGTCACCGCCGGCGGCCTCGGTCAGGATGCGGGCCTCGTCCTCGGCGAAGACACAGCCCGCGGCGCGCAGACGCGCGACAAGGTGCTCCATGCCCCTGAGAGTAGGCGACATCGGCCGGCCGGAACGAGATCGGTCCCTTGCTCCGAGATCGGTCCGTTAATGGACCGATCTCGGGGCAAGGGACCGAAGTCGTGGCGACTTGACCGTCAGGGGTAAAGCCCCCGGATCTGGTGCGCCTCCGCCACCCGCTTGACGCCGATCACGAGCGCGGCGTCACGCAGGGACAGGTTCTCGCGCTTGGCCAGGGCGGACACCTCCGCGTACGCGGTGGTCATCCGGTGCTCCAGCTTGTCGGCGATCTCCTGCTCGGTCCACCAGTAGGTCTGGTTGGCCTGGACCCACTCGAAGTAGGAGACCACCACGCCGCCCGCGTTCGCGAGGACGTCGGGCACCACGGTCACGTCGTTCTTCGCGAGCAGGGCGTCGCCGGCCGCGGTCGTGGGGCCGTTGGCGCCCTCGACCACCCAGCGGGCCTTGACGTCGCCGGCCGTGGTCTCGTCCAGCACGCCCTCGATGGCGGCGGGCACCAGCACGTCGACGTCGAGCGCGAGCAGCTCGGTGTTGGACACCGGGTCCGCGCCGTCGAAGCCGACCACGGAGCCCGTGCGCCGCACGTGGTCCATCAGGCGGGGGACGTCGAGGCCGTCGTCGGCCCGGACACCGCCGTACTGGTCGCTCACGGCGACCACGCGGGAGCCGCGCGCCGCGAAGATCTCGGCGGCGTGCGAACCCACCTTGCCGAAGCCCTGGATGGCGACGGACACCTCGGTCAGGGGCACGCCCGCCTCGGCGAGCGCGGCGCCCGTGACGTGCACGATGCCCGCCGACGTGGCGGTGCCGCGGCCCAGCGAGCCGCCGACGGCCAGCGGCTTGCCGGTCACGACGGCGGGGATGGTGTAGCCGCGGTTGACCGAGTAGGTGTCCATCACCCAGGCCATGGTCTGGGCGTCGGTGCCCATGTCCGGGGCCATGATGTCGGTGTCGGGGCCGATCATCGGCATGATCTCGGAGGTGTACCGCCGGGTCACACGCTCCAGCTCGGCCTGCGAGTAGCCGCGGGGGTCGATGGCGACGCCGCCCTTGGCGCCGCCGTACGGCAGGTTGACCACCGCACACTTCCAGGTCATCCACATGGCCAGCGCCCGCACCTCGTCGACGTCGACGGAGGGGTGGTAGCGCAGGCCGCCCTTGCCCGGGCCCAGGCTCACGTTGTGCTGCACGCGGAAGCCGTGGAACAGCACGGTCTCACCGGTGTCGCGGCGCAGCGGCACCGACACGTGGATCTCGCGACGCGGGGTGGCGAGCATGCGGTGCAGGCCCTCGTCGTAGCCGAGGATCTCGACCGCCGTGGCGAGCTGCGCGTGCGCGGTCGCGAGGGCGGACCCCTCCTCGGGCGAGTCGGACGGGGAGAAGGCGGGCGATGCTGCGGGGGTGGACGTCGTTGTCGTCGTCACGTAGGTCCTCCGGGGGAGAACGGCGCCTGCGCTGTGCGAGCAGGACGCGGGTTGCGCGGCGCGGGGTTTGCGCCTCGTCATCAACCGTATCGCTTCGATGCGGGTGATTGCCCGACGGCGGTGTGTGCGACCGGAGAACTTCCGGTGAGCGGTGATCGCCGGGGCGGGGCGGGCCGGTTCGCGGCCCGGGTCCGGGCCTCCGCGGGGGTGTGCGGAGGCCCGGTTCGGTGCCGGTGCTCAGCGCTCGGTGAGCCGCCAGGCACCCGGGAGCAGCACGCCGGCCAGCACGGCCTTGATCGCGTCGCCCACGAGGAACACGACGGCGCCGGCCATGACCGCGTCGACCGGCGACATGCCCGTCGAGACCGCCAGCCACGGCACGCCGACCGCGTAGATCACCGCGGTGCCGGCGGCGAAGGCGAGGATGGTACCCAGCACGCCGCGGTCCAGGCCCCGGCGGGCCAGCGCGCCCACGACGAAGCTCGCCACGACGAAGCCGACGATGTACCCGCCCGAGGCACCCAGCACCACCTCGACGCCGGACGCCCCGCCGGTGAAGACGGGCAGTCCGACCACGCCGAGCGCCAGGTACAGCGCCTGGGCCAGAGCGCCGCGTACGGGGCCGATCGCGGCCGCGCCGAGCAGCACGGCGAACGTCTGGCCGGTGACCGGCACGGGCAGGCCCGGGATCGGCACGCGGAGCTGTGCCGCCAGGGCGGTGAGGGCGGCGACGCCCACGACGAGGGCGATGTCGCGTGCGACAGTGCCCGGCAGGAGGTCGGCCAGCACGCGGCGCGGGTTGGAGCGCGGGACCAGGGGGAACGCGAGGGTCGTCATGGTCAACGACAGTAAGCGGTCGGGCAAGGACAGGGCAGCCGTCGTCGCGGCCAGTAACGGGTGGCCCGAGTTGTGCGGGTCGTACAGCCGGGGCTACGCCCGGGCACCCGGCGAGCGCCGCGACCGGCTCCGGAACGACGACGGCGTCTCGCCGGTCAGCCGCGCGAACGTGCGTGTGAAGGAGGGCTGGTCGTAGAAGCCCGCGGCGGCGGCCACCTCGGCCAGGGGCACGGTGGTGGTCGTGAGCAGGTGGGCCGCGCGGTCGACGCGCAGCCGCAGCACGAGCTGCCGGGGCGAGAGCCCGAACACCCGGCGCACCCGGCGGTCCAGGGAGGCGGGGGCGCACCCGGCGAGCACGGCCAGGTCCGCCACGGAGGGCACATCGCCGTGCTCCAGCAGGTCCTCGACCTGCCCGCGCAGGCGCGCCATGGCCTGGATCGTCGCGTCGTCGGCGTCGCCGGAGCGCAGGTCCTGCGACACCGACACGAGCCCCACGTACGCGCCGGACTCGTCGTGCAGGGGCAGCTTGGAGGTGAGGAACCAGCCGGGCGCCCCGCCCACGTGCCGGATCAGCTCCAGCTCGCCTCGCAGCGGCTTGTCGGTGGTGCGGACCAGCTCGTCCTGGCTCTCGTAGCGCTCGGCGAGCTCGGGCACGAACAGGTCGACGGCGCGCTTGCCGATGACGTCCCGGCGCGACCGCTCCCGCGTGCGGCCCACGAACACCTGGTTGACGACCACGTACCGGCCGTCGGCGTCCTTGGCGCAGAACATGACGCCGGACAGCTCGTCCATCAGGGCGACCATCGCGGGGTTCAGCGCTGTCAGCAGGGCCTTCGCCTCAGGCCGCGCCGCGCCGTTCGGCGTGTTGCTCATCGGGTTCCGATGCTACGCGGCGTACGCCGCCCGCCTTGGCCAAAACCGGTGCGGATCGCGAGTGATCCCGCCAATACATCCGGCGGGCACCGGGTGCACCCTGGAGACATGAAGACCTCTGCCCGGCGCGAGAGCGCCGCACCTGCCGACGTCCCGACCGGGGGCGCAGGCGCACCGGACAGCGCCGCCCCGCAGGCTCCGACCGAGCCCCCCGCGAAGCCCGCCGCCGACACCCTCGTCGAGGACGCCGTCGCCCTCGCCCGGACCTGGATCGGCACCGCCACGGGAGGTACCGCCGGGGCCGCGACGAGCTCGAAGACCGACAAGGCCGTGGCCCGCGCCTCTGCCGCCCTGGGCGCCCTCGTCTCCGACCCCGCAGGCCTGGAGCTCGCCGTCGGCTTCGTCGACGACGTCGCCCGCCCGCAGGACGTCCACGTCGCCGCCAAGGCCCTGGCCCGTCTCGGCGCGAAGGCCGGCAGCGCCTCGTTCCTCAGCGCGAGCGACCGTGCGCTGTTCCGGGCCGGGGCGCTGGCCGCCCCGGTGCTTCCGGGCATCGTCGTGCCGGCCGCCCGCGCCCGCCTACGGCAGCTCGTGGGCCACCTCGTGGCCGACGCCGGCTCCGGTCTCACCGCGCACCTGGCCCGCACCCGGGCCGAGGGCTACACCCTCAACGTGAACCTGCTGGGCGAGGCCGTGCTCGGCAAGGAGGAGGCCGCGGCCCGCCTGGCCCGCACGATCGCCCTGGTGGAGCGGCCCGACGTCGACTACGTCTCCATCAAGGTCTCCAGCGTTGCCGCGCAGCTCGTCACGTGGGACCTCGACGGCTCCCGCGACCGCGTCGTCGAGCAGCTCCTGCCGCTCTACCGCTCCGCGCGCGACCACGGCGTGTTCCTCAACCTCGACATGGAGGAGTACCGCGACCTCGCCCTGACCACCGCGGTGTTCACCGACATCCTGGGCCGGGAGGAGTTCCGCGACCTGGAGGCGGGCATCGTGCTCCAGGCCTACCTCCCCGACGCCCTGGGCGCGCTGGACGGCCTCACCGAGTTCGCCGCGAAGCGCGTCGCGAACGGCGGCGCGCGCATCAAGGTCCGCATCGTCAAGGGCGCCAACCTCGCGATGGAGCACGTCGAGGCCGCCCTGCACGACTGGGCACAGGCGCCGTACGCCACCAAGCCCGACGTCGACGCCAACTACGTGCGCATGCTCGACCACGCCCTGCGCCCCGAGCGCGCGCACGCCGTCCGCATCGGCGCGGCGTCGCACAACCTGTTCCACGTGGCGCTCGCGATCCTGCTGGGCCGCGCCCGCGGCGTCTCCGAGGCGCTCGACATCGAGATGCTCCAGGGCATGGCGCCCACCGAGGCCGCCGCCGTCCGCGACGAGGTGGCCAAGGACGGCGGCCGCGTGGTGCTCTACACGCCGGTCGTGCGTGACGAGGACTTCGACGTCGCCATCTCCTACCTGGTGCGCCGCCTGGAGGAGAACGCGGCCGAGCAGAACTTCCTGCACGCCGCGTTCGCGCCCGCCGCAGCAGCGCCGACACCGCCGATGGACCGGCAGGAGGCCGCCTTCCGCGCCTCCGTGGAGCACGGCGTGCACTACTCGCCGGACGACGTCGCCCCGCGCCGCCGTCCGCGCCCCGAGCCCGCGGTGCCCGCCGGGCCGTTCCGCAACGCCGCCGACACCGACCCCGCCGTCGCCGCGAACCGTGCCTGGGCCCAGCAGGTCACGAGCACCCGCTCGGGCTACGTGCCCGCCCTCGCCGAGCCGCTCGCGACGCCCGCCCAGGTGGACGACGTCGTCGCCGTCGCCCGCCGGGCCGGCGCCGCCTGGGCCGACGTCGCCCCTGCGGACCGGGCCCGCGTGCTGCGCGCAGCGGCCCAGCACCTGGAGGCCGCGCGCACCGACCTGGTCGCCGCGATGGTGCACGAGGCCGGCAAGACGGTGGCCGAGGCGGACCCGGAGGTCAGCGAGGCCGTCGACTTCGCCGCCTACTACGCGCAGGCGGCCGAGGCCCTCGACCCGTCGTCGGAGGCCTGGCCGGGCGCCCGGTACACGCCCGACGGCGTCACCCTGGTCACCCCGCCCTGGAACTTCCCGGTCGCCATCCCGATCGGCGGCGTGCTCGCCGGCCTGGCCTCCGGCTCCTCCGTCATCGCCAAGCCCGCCCCGCCCACGCCGCGCTGCCTGGAGATCGCGGTCGAGGCCGTGCACGCGGCCCTGGACGAGGTGGCCCCCGAGATCGGGCTCGACCCGGCGCTCGCGCGCGCCGTCGCGCAGTTCGTCCGCGTGCCCGACGGTGACCTCGGCCGCCGCCTCGTGACGCACGACGGCGTGTCCCGCGTGATCCTGACCGGCGCGATCGAGACCGCAGAGATGTTCGCGTCCTGGCGCCCGGAGCTGCCGGTGCTGGCGGAGACGTCGGGCAAGAACGCGATCGTCGTGACGCCGTCGGCCGACCTCGACCTGGCCGTCGCCGACGTGGTGCGCTCCGCCTTCGGGCACGCCGGGCAGAAGTGCTCCGCGGCGTCCCTGGTGATCCTCGTCGGCTCGGTGGGCGACCCGCGCACCGCCACGGGGGAGCGGTTCCGCCGCCAGCTCGTCGACGCCGTGTCGTCGCTCGCCGTCGGCCCCGCCACCGACCTGGCCACCGTGATGGGGCCGCTCACGGAGCCGGCGCAGGGCAAGCTCCTGCGTGCGCTGACCACCCTGGAGGAGGGGGAGAGCTGGCTCGTGCGGCCGCGTCGCCTGGACGCCGTGGCGCAGGAGGCCGGGCTCGGCAAGGGCCGCCTGTGGACCCCGGGCGTGCGCGACGGCGTCCGCCCCGGCTCGTTCTTCCACCTCACCGAGGCCTTCGGGCCGGTATTGGGCATCATGACCGCCCGGACCCTCGACGAGGCGCTCGCGCTGCAGAACGCCGTGTCGTTCGGCCTCACCGGTGGCATCCACTCGCTGGACGACGCCGAGGTGGAGCACTGGCTGGAGCGCGTCGAGGTCGGCAACGCGTACGTGAACCGGCACATCACCGGCGCGATCGTGCAGCGCCAGTCGTTCGGCGGCTGGAAGGCCTCCGTGGTGGGCTCCGGCGCCAAGGCGGGCGGCCCCAACTACGTGGCGCAGCTCGGCCGCTGGGCCGACGCGCCCGACGTGCCGTCGCGCACCGAGGACCCGGCGGGCTGGCTCGCCTGGGCCCGCGCCGACGACGCCCGCGCCTGGCTCACCGAGTTCTCCGCCGAGCACGACCCCTCGGGGCTGGGCGTCGAGTCGAACGTGTTCCGCTACCGGCCGGTGCCGGGCATCACGGTCCGGGTCGGCGCGGGCGCGCCGGACGTCGAGGTGCAGCGGGTGCTCGCCGCGGCCGCGCGGGCGGGCGTCCCGGCGACGGTCGTCGGGCAGGAGGTCACGGACGAGGCGTTCGCCGAGTCCGTCGCCGACGGCGTGGTGACCGGCCGCATCCGCGTGGTGGGCGAGGCCCCCGGCCTGCGCGACGCGGCCGCGAGCCGCCTCGGCTCGGTCACGGTGCTGGACGGCCCGGTCCTGGCGAGCGGCCGCCGCGAGCTGCTGACGATGCTCCGCGAGCAGGCGGTCAGCCGCACGATGCACCGCTACGGCCACCAGCGCACCGCGTAGGCGGACGCGGGAAGGTGTCTTCCGCAGCTCGGTTGCTCTGTGTAGACGATGTCTACGCAGAGCAACCGAGCTGAGCGGGCAGGGTCATCCCAGGGAGCGGCGAGGTGCGGCCGCGCGCGGCGTCCCCGCAGCCGGGCCTCAGGCGGAGTCGCCCTCGATGAGGCGGGGGGCGAAGATGCGGCGCTCGTCGCGGACCGGACGGCCCGCGACCAGGTCGACCAGCATGCTCGTCGCCGCCCCGACCATCTGGACCACCGGGTTGTGCACCGTCGTCAGGCGCGGTGACGTCGTCTCGGCGATGCCGAGGTCGTCGAACCCGACCACCGAGACGTCGCCGGGCACGGACCGGCCGCGCTCGGCGAGCACCCGCAGCGTGGCCTCGGCCATGAGGTCGGACGCCGCGAAGATCCCGTCCAGGTCGGGGTGCTGGTCCAGCAGGCGGGCGGCCGCGACGGCCGCCCCCGCCACGGTGAAGTCGCCCTCGACGATCGCGTCGTCGGGCAGGCCGGCGTCGCGCAGGGCGTCCCGCCAGCCGGTCATCCGGTCCACACCGGCAGGCATGTCGAGCGGTCCGGTGATGGTGCCGATGCGGCGCCGCCCGCGGTCGATCATCCGCTGCGTGGCGAGGCGGCCGCCGGTGACGTTGTCGACGTCCACGTAGCGCAGGCCGCGCGAGAACTGCGGGTCGGGCTCGAACAGGCGCCCGACGAACACCGCGGGCAGGCCCGCCGGGCCGAGCTCCGTCTCGAGGTGGTCGCCCCGGTGGTGCGAGGCCACGATCACGCCGTCCACATGGCCGCTGCGCAGGTAGCGGCCCACGCGCCCGCGCTGCTCGCCCGGCCGGGCGAGCAGCAGCACGAGCTGGAGGTCTGTCCCGGCCAGCCCCTCGCTGACGCCTGCGAGGGTGCCGGAGAGGAACGGGTCGGTGAGGATGCGCTGGTCCGGCTCGGGCACCACGAGGGCGATCGAGTCGGTCCGCCGGGTCACGAGCGACCGTGCGGCCCGGTTCGGCGCGTACCCGAGGCGGGCGACGGCGTCGTCCACCGCCGCCTGCGCCTCGGGGGAGACGCGCAGGCCACCGTTGATGGCGCGCGACGCAGTGGACCGGGACACCCCGGCCGCCTGTGCCACGTCATCCAGGGTGGGTGGGCCTGAGGTCGTCACGCCTGGGGAACCGCCTTGTCGTCGCCGTCGTCGTCAGGGCGCGCCGGCCGGTCCGGAACGGCGTTGGCCCGCGCGACCTGACCGTACCAGCGGCCGGACGCCTTGACCGTGCGCTCCTGCGTCTCGTAGTCGACATGCACGAGCCCGAAGCGCTTGCCGTAGCCCCACGCCCACTCGTAGTTGTCGAGCAGCGACCACCCGAAGTAGCCGCGCACGTCGGCACCCTCGTCGATCGCGTCCTTGACGGCGCGCAGGTGCACGTCGACGAACTCCAGGCGCTGCTGGTCGTCCACGAACCCGTCGGCGTCGGGGACGTCCTCGTAGGCGCTGCCGTTCTCCGTCACGTACAGGGCGATGCCGCGCGGGCCGGTGTAGTCCTGCTGCAGGCGCAGCAGCAGCCGGGTCAGCCCCTCGGGCTGCACCTCCCAGTTCTGGGCGGTCACGGGCAGACCGCGCGGGTGGGTGTACGCGCCGTCGCCGCCCGGGAACGGGGACGACGACGGCCGGGTCACCGGGGCGCCGCCGTCCAGCGGGTGCTCGGCGGGCCGCGCCGACACGGCGTTGCCGTGGTAGTAGTTCACGCCCAGGGAGTCGATGGGCGTCGAGATGATCTCGAGGTCGCCCTCCTGGATGTGCCGCTCCAGCCCGTACTCACGCACGTCCTCCAGCACGTCGGCCGGGTAGGCGCCGCGCAGGATCGGGTCGGCGAAGATGCGGGTGAACCCGCCGTCGAGCCGGCGCGCGGCGTCGACGTCGGCGGGGTCGTCCGGGTCCAGCGGGTCCTCGACCTCGAAGTTGAGGGTGATGCCGAGGTTCGCGTCGGGTGCGCGCTCGCGCAGCGCCTGCACGGCCAGGCCGTGGGCGAGCATGAGGTGGTGCGCGGCGGCCAGGCCGTCCTCACGGGACTGCCGGCCCGGCGCGTGCTGGCCGCCCGTGTAGCCGAGGAACGCGGCGCACCACGGCTCGTTGAGCGTGGTCCACACGTCGACGCGGTCGCCGATCGCCTCGTGCATCGTCACGGCGTAGTCGCGGAACCGGTAGGCGGTGTCGCGGTTCACCCAGCCGTTCGACTCGGCCTCGATCGCCTGCGGCAGGTCCCAGTGGTAGAGCGTGAGCCAGGGCAGGATGCCCGCGCCCAGCAGCTCGTCCACCAGCCGGTCGTAGTAGGCCAGGCCGGCCGGGTTCACCTCGCGCCCGCCCGGGATCACCCGGGCCCACGACGTCGAGAACCGGTAGGCCTTGATGCCGAGGTCCTTCATGAGCGCCACGTCGGCCGGGTAGCGGTGGTACTGGTCGCACGCGACCTCACCGTCGTCCTGGTTCAGGACGGCGCCCGGCACCTTCGCGAACACGTCCCAGACGGAGTCCTCGCGGCCGTCCGTGTGCGCGGCACCCTCGACCTGGTAGGCGGCCGTGGCCGCCCCCCAGAGGAAGCCCTCGGGGAAGGCGACGGTGCCGGACGCGTTGGCCGACGGCGCGGTGCGCGGTGCGCTCGGCGTGAACGGCAGGGCGGTCCCGGGCGCGGGCACGCGGACCGCGGCGGGGTCGGTCTTGAAGCTCTGGGTGAGCTCGCGGGTCATCTGGGTCATCCCTTCACGGCTCCCTGCATGATGCCTGCGACGAGCTGCTTGCCGACGAAGACGAAGATCACCAGCAGCGGCAGCGTCACGAGGAACACGCCGCCCATGACCAACGAGTAGTCCACGAAGTAGTTCGACTGCAGCGACTTTACGACGAGTGGCAGTGTCGGGTTCTCCGAGTTGAGCACGATCGACGGCCAGAAGAAGTTGGTCCACTGCTGGACGAACGTGAACAGGCCCAGCATCGCCGCCGCCGGCCGGGCGGCAGGCAGCGCGATGCTCCAGAACGTGCGGATCATCGAGGCGCCGTCCACGCGGGCTGCCTCGATGAGCTCGTAGGGCAGCGACTCCGACAGGTACTGCGTCATCCAGAACACGCCGAAGGCCGTGACCAGGGCGGGCACGATGACCGCCTGGAGCTTGCCGATCCAGTCGAGGTCGGTCATGAGGATGTACATGGGGATGACGCCGAGCTGCGTCGGCACCGCCATCGTCGCGATGACGAACACCAGCAGGGGGCCGCGCCCGCGGAAGCGCAGCTTCGCGAACGAGTACCCGGCCAGGGTGGAGAACAGCACGACGGACACCGAGACGAGGATCGCGATGATCAGCGAGTTCGCCAGGGCTTTCCAGAAGTTGATCTGGGTGGACTCGATGACGGTCTGGAACTGCGTGAACAGCGACAGGTCGGGGAGCCACTGCGGCACCGCGTTGCGTGAGATCTCGACCGGGTCGGACGAGCCGAGCAGCAGCGTGAAGTACAGCGGGAAGGCCGAGACGAGCAGCACGATCCCGAGCAGGGTGTAGACGATCCAGCCGGCGCGGCGGTTCGGACCGCCGGCGGCCTTCCGGGCCCGGCGGCGAGCGGCCGCCTTGGCGGCGCCCGCTCCCGCGGTCTGGGCGGTGACGGCGACGGAGCTCATGCGTTCCCCCTGGTGCTGCTCTTGCGGGTGGCCTTCCTGGCGGCGTCCGACGTCGAGATGCGCCGCGTGACCAGGAAGTTGACGAGGCCGATGAGGACGATCAGGAGGAACAGCAGCCAGGCGACGGCCGAGGCGCGCCCGAGACTGTGCTGGTCACCCCAGGCGAGGTCGTAGAGGTACACGACCGTGGTCATCCAGTTCTGGTCCGGGCCGCCGAGGCCGTACACGTCGAACATGCGGACCTCGTCGAAGATCTGCAGGCCGCCGATGGTCGAGGTGATGACGACGAAGATGATCGTGGCGCGGATCTGCGGCACCGTGATGGAGAAGAACTGGCGCACGCGGCCGGCGCCGTCGATCACGGCCGCCTCGTAGAGGTCGCGGGGAACGGCCTGCATCGCGGCGAGGAAGATCAGCGCGTTGTAGCCCGTCCAGCGGTAGTTGACCATCGTGGCGATGGCGAGGTGGCTGGCGAGGCGGTCACCGTGCCAGGCGACGGGGTCCAGGCCGACCACGCCGAGGATCGAGTTGATGAGGCCGTACTGGTCGGCGAACAGGCGGCCGAAGATCATCGACACGGCGACGGGGGCCACGACGTAGGGGATCAGCACGCCCATGCGCCAGAACGTCGCGGCGCGCAGGTTCTGGTCCAGCAGGGCGGCGATCGTGATCGCGACGATCACCTGCGGCACCGAGGACAGCACGAAGATGGACAGCGTGTTGCCCAGGCTCTTCCAGAACGTGGGCTGCGCCAGCACGTCGGAGAAGTTCTGCAGGCCCACGAAGTCGCCCTGCCCGCCCAGCAGGCTCCAGTCGTGGACCGACACGTAGGCCGTGTACGCGAGCGGGAACAGGCCGGTCACCGCGAACAGGACGAAGAACGGCGAGATGTACAGGTAGGGCGAGAGCTTCACGTCCCAGCGGCCGAGCCGCTGGGAGAAGCCGAGCCGGCGCGGCTCGCGTCGAGGTGCACCGGAGCCCGGTGCCGATCGTTGAGGTGTCAGGACAGCCATGTCATCTTCCCGGTCTTCCGCCGCGTCGTCGTCGGGTGGTCACTTCCTGCGACGTGCCGGGCACCCAGGTCACGCGGGTGACCTGTGTGCCCGGCACGTCGGCGGTGCGGCTCAGGCGCTGTCGGCAGCGCCCGGGCCTGCGGTGTCGCTACGGGTCAGCCGAGGGCCGCGGCCTTCTCGACGGCCTCGTCCCACGCCTCCTCCGGGGACTGGGACTTGGTCAGGTCCACGCGGTTCAGCGCGTTGGTGACCTCGTCACGGATGGCGAAGTAGTGCGCGCCCTTGTACGGGGCACCCTCGATCGACTGGGCACGGGTGGAGAAGATCTGACCCACCGGGGCGTCGTTGAAGAACTCGTTGGTGAAGCTCTGGACGGCCTCGGACTCCTGCGCCTCGATCTGCGACGGGAAGGTACCCGAGGTCTCGAACGCCTTGGTCTGCTGCTCCGGAGCGGTCAGCCACGCGGCGAGCTCCTTGGCCGCCTCGGTGTGCTCGCCCGAGGCCGGCACGGTGAGGAACGAACCGCCCCAGTTGCCGCCGCCACCGGGGAAGACGTCGGCGATGTCCCAGCCCTCGATGCCACCGGAGTTCTGCTCGATCGGGCCCGTCATCCAGGCCGGGCAGAGCATCGTGGCGAAGGCGTCGGCCTGGAAGCCGGCGACCCAGTCGTCGCCCCACTGCTCGAGACCGGCCGAGAGGTCGCCGGACGACGCGGTGATCTCGTCGTAGATGTCCTTGACGTCGGTGTTCGTCGCGAGGTCGGTGGGCTCACCCGTCTCCGGGTCCTCGAACGCGGCGGGGAGCTGGTTGATCATGCCCTGGAACGTGCCGGCGGCGCTGTCGTACCAGGCGGCGTCGGACTCCTTGACGAAGTCCTTGCCCACCTCGAAGTAGTCCTCCCACGTGGCGTCCTCGCCACCGAGCAGCTCCGCGACCTCCTCGCGGTCGGTCGGCAGACCGGCCTCCTCGAACAGGTCGGAGCGGTAGCAGATGGCCTCGGGGCCGATGTCGGTGCCGTAACCGATCACCTTGCCGTCGGGCGTGGTGGCCTGCTGCACCTTCCAGTCCACCCAGCGGCCGTCGAGCTCCGGGTCGGCCAGGTCGGTGAACAGGTCGGGGTACTGCGAGAGCTCCGGCAGCCAGTCGACCTCGATGGCCTCGATGTCGGCCAGGCCCTCGCCACCGGCGGCGAGCTTGGTGGTCATGTTGCTGCGTGCGTCGTCGGTCGTGGCGGCCTTGACGTGCTCGACCGTGACGTTCGGGTGCTCCTTCGTGTACTCGGCGAGCATCTCGTCCGTGTAGCCGAAGTCGTTGAACGTCGCGACCTTCAGGGTGATGGGGCCGTCCTCCTCGGCGGCCCCCTCGTCGGACCCGCCGCCGCAGGCGGTGAGCGCGAGGGCGACGGCGGCCACGCCGGCGGTCGCCTGGAGGGTACGGGCGACGGGGCGCCGCATGGGTCGGGTACTGCTCAGCACTGGGGACTCCCTTGTCGTGCGGTCTGGGTGCTACGGGTCGAGCTCGGCGCGGTCGCGTGCGGGCACGGCGGCGTACCGGTACTGGGAGCGCTTCCATACTCAGGTGTGGTAGCGCTCCCACGGGCACAGATCGTTGCGCCGCCCACCGTGTCGTGTCAAGGCGGGCAACGGGCGAACCTTGGTTCGGTCACTGCTTGATCCGGATGTCCCCGGTGCTCTGGACGGCCTGGTTCCAGGCGATCTCCGGGCTGTTGTTGCCGGCGTCGACGGCGGCCAGCGCGTTGTTGAGCTCGTCGCGGATCGCGAAGTAGTACGGGCCCTTGTAGGGCGCGCCGTCGATGGACTGGGCCCGCGCCGTGAAGATCTTGCCGACCGGGGCGTTGTTGAAGAAGGGGTTGACGTAGCCCTGGACGGCCTCGGAGTCCTGCGCCGCGATCTGCGACGGGAAGGCGCCCGCCGTCGTGAAGGCCGTGGTCTGCTGCTCGGGTGCGGTGAGCCAGGCGGCGAGCTTCTTCGCCTCCTCGGGGTAGGCGCCGGCCGACGGGACGGCGAGGAAGGAGCCCCCCCAGTTACCGCCGCCGCCGGGGAAGACGTTGGCCACGTCCCAGCCCTGCACGCCCGGGGAGTAGGACTCGATCGGACCCATCATCCAGCCCGGGCACAGCATGGTCGCGAAGGCGTCCTCCTGGAACCCGGCGGTCCACTCGGGGGTCCACTGCTCCAGGCCGGCCGAGAGACCGTCGGCGATGGCGCCGGTGATCTGGTCGTAGATGACGCGGACGTCGTTGTTGATGGCCAGGTCGGTCGGCAGCTGCGTCGCCGGGTCCTCGAACGCCGCGGGGAGCTGGTTGACCATGCCCTGGAAAGTGCCGGTCGTGCCGTCGAACCAGGCCGCCTCGGACTGCGCCGTGAACTGGCGGCCCACCTCGAAGTAGCGCTCCCACGTCGCGTTCTTGCCGCCGAGCAGCTCCGCGACCTCCTCGCGGTCGGTCGGCAGGCCGGCCTCCTCGAACAGGTCGGAGCGGTAGCAGATGGCCTCCGGGCCGATGTCGGTGCCGTAGCCGAGCAGCTTGCCGTCCGGTGTGGTCGCCTGCGCCACCTTCCAGTCGACCCAGCGCTTGGTGACCTCGGGGTCCGTCAGGTCCTCGAAGAGGTCCGAGTGCTCCATGAGCTCGGGCATCCAGTCCACCTCGGCCGCGACCACGTCGGCGAGCTCGGAGCCGTCACCCGTGGTGAAGGCCTTGAGCATCTGCAGGCGGGCCTCGTCCGAGGTCGGCGCCACCACGTGCTCCACGGTGACGTTCGGGTTCTCCTCGGTGTACTTGGCGAGGAGCTCGTCCGTGTACCCGAAGTTGTTGAACGTCGACACCGTGAGGGTGATCGGACCGTCGGCGCCGCCGTCGCCCGCGGGGTCCTGCCCCAGGAGCGAGCCGCAGGCCGAGAGGGGCAGGACGACGACCGTCAGCGCGGCGAGGGCCGCGCGCCGGCGCGCGGTGCGACCTCGAACCGATCTGATGTTGCTGGGCACTGGGACTCCTCAGTGGTCAGGACGCATGCGTGTCACGTTGTGAGAGCGATATGAGAGCACAAAAATGCGCACATCAGACACGAATGTTCGCACAACGTCCCCGTGCGACGGCAGGGCCCCGATCCGGCGTCCTCCGCACGGACCTCCGGAGCCGGCGGTCAGCTCGTCCCGCTGCGCCTGCCCGCCAGCCAGTCCCGGCCGGCCTCCGCCTCGGTCTCGAGCGTGGTGCGCACCGCCGAGACCGCGGCCTCCTCGATCACCGAACCGAACAGCGGCACCGTCGCCCGGACGTCGCCCGCGTAGGTCAGCCGCGTGCCGCCGTCGGGCTGCGTCGTGAGGTTCGCCGTGGCCGTGACGCGGACGGGCGCGCCCAGGATCTCGACGGCCACCGTGCCGGTGCGCCGGTCGTCGGACGCCGCCTCCCAGGCCTCCGCCTGCCGGATCTCCAGGTGCGCGCCGACGAAGGGGCGGGCCTGCACGGGGATGATGTCGGTCGGCAGGGTGCGCCGCACCACGACGGTGAATCCTGCGGCGGCGGTCCCGGTGACGTCCGCCTGCTCGACCACGCCGTTGACGGACCCGGTCGAACGCTGGGCGCGCCAGCGGACGAACGTCTCGTCGGCGAGCATCGCGGCGACGTCGTCGATGTTCGCGGGGAACGTCAGGTCCACTGTCAGGTGCACGGGCTTCCTCCTCGCGGCGACGGGGCATGCCGGTGGTGGAACTCTAACCGACGCGGTGCCCACGGCCCCTGGCGGGTACACGTCTGCCCCTCGGCAGGCCATGGCACGGTTCCGGCATAGGCTGGGGTGCGTGTCCGCGATGAGTGACCTGATCCTTGAGCACGCCGACCTCGAACCAGCAGACGTGGAGTGGCTGCACCTCCTGGTCGGCGACTGGCAGGTGGTCTCGGACCTCGCGTTCGCGGACCTGGTGCTGTGGCTGCCCACCGACGACGGGCGGTTCGTGGCGATCGCCCAGTGCCGCCCCTCGACGGGTGCGACGGTGCACTACGACGACATCGTCGGTTCCTTCGCCCCGGAGGGCCAGCGCCCGCAGCTCGCACGGGCGATGGACGAGGCCAAGGCGCAGCGCGCCCGCGAACCGCGCTGGTTCGGCGCGTACGCGGTGCGCGAGGAGGCGATCCCCGTGGTCCACAAGGACACGGCGATCGCAGTGGTCGCGCGGCAGACCAACCTCGGCTCGGGCCGTACGCCGTCGCGCCTGGAGCTGAACTACGTCGAGGCCGCCGACGACCTCGTGGCGATGATTCCCCGCGGCGAGTTCCCGCTGCCCAACGCGGCGACCGGCTCGCGCCGCGGCGCCCCGCGCGTGGGTGACGGCCTGATCCGGCTCAACTCCGAGGGCGAGGTCCTGTACGCGAGCCCGAACGCCCTGTCGTGCTTTCACCGGCTCGGCGTGATCGGCCCCCTCGTGGGGCAGTCGCTCGTCGAGGTGACGGCGGAGCTGGTGGAACAGCTCCAGCCCGTGGACGAGTCGCTGCCGCTCGTGGTGATGGGCCGCGCGCCCTGGCGCACCGACATCGAGGCGCACGGGGTGTCGTTGTCGCTGCGCGCGATGCCGCTGACCGACCGCGGGCAGCGCATCGGGGCGGTGCTGCTGTGCCGCGACGTGTCCGAGCTGCGCCGTCGCGAGCGGGAGCTCATCACCAAGGACGCGACGATCCGTGAGATCCACCACCGGGTCAAGAACAACCTGCAGACCGTGGCCGCGCTGCTGCGGCTCCAGGCGCGGCGCATGGACGTGCCCGCGGCCAAGGAGGCGCTGGAGGAGGCGATGCGGCGCGTGTCGACGATCGCCCTGGTGCACGAGAGCCTGTCGCAGACCCTCGACGAGCAGGTCGAGCTCGACGACATGGTGGGCCGGGCCCTGCGGCTGACGGCCGACGTGGCCTCGGCGGGTACGTCCGTGCGCACGGTGCGCACCGGATCGTTCGGCATGGTGCCCGCGCAGGACGCGACGCCGCTCGCCCTGGTGCTCACGGAGCTGGTCACCAACGCGGTGGAGCACGGGTTCGTCGGCCGGTCCTCGGGCACCGTCGAGATCGGCGTGGAGCGGGACAACGCCGACCTGCGCGTGATCGTCGCGGACGACGGCGTGGGCCTGCCGCAGAACGGCGGCAGCGGCGGGCGGGGCCCGGGCAGCGGCCTGGGGACGCAGATCGTGCGGACGCTCGTCACCAACGAGCTCGGGGGGACCATCGAGTGGTCCGCCCGCGAGGGTGGCGGTACGCAGGTCGAGCTGCAGCTCGTGCTGCGGGCGACCGACGGGGCCGGGAAAGACGTGAGCCGCGCCTGAGCGGAGGGGGAGTGCTCAGGCGCGGCTCACACAGAGCGTCGCGGGGTGTCAGCCGGCGCGGCGGGCGCGGGCGGTGCGGCGCTTGAGCGCACGGCGCTCGTCCTCACTCATACCGCCCCAGACGCCGGCGTCCTGGCCGGACTCGATCGCCCACTTGAGGCAGGTGTCGACGACGTCGCAGCGACGGCACACGGCCTTCGCCTCCTCGATCTGCAGCAGGGCGGGGCCCGTGTTGCCGATCGGGAAGAACAGTTCGGGGTCCTCTTCGAGGCATGCTGCGCGGTGGCGCCAGTCCATGGTCACGTACTCCTTGGAAGGAACTACCCGCCGTCCGGCTCGCCACGTGGGAGCATCGTCGTCGTGCGTGTGGGGCGCTCAGTTCTGGGGTGGATCGTTTTCCGATCCCTGGCGCCAGCGGCGACCGACGGGGGTCTGTTCGAGGTGTGTGTGGATTGCTGCATCTAGGTTCACACGCTCGTGAACGCTCGCACAAGGGGTTACGGCGAAGTTTCTCGATCGTGAACCCTGAGGTATCCGTCACACTATTGTGAATTGCCCGCCCACCAGTATCCTAGTCCGTCGTGCCCGTACTGAAAGCCTTTTTCGCACCTCGTGTTCCGGCGTTTCTCCGTGCCCTCGTGATCGGCGTGGTCGTTGAGGTGATCGGCCTCCTGGCATTCGCCGTGGTGTTACTTGGTGAACTCCTTACGGGTGGTTCCACGTCGGTGGGAGTGAGCCTCTTTCTCGTTGTGTTCCTCCTGGGTGTCGGCTGGGTTCTCGTGGTGTCCGCCCGTGCACTTCTGATCGGCCGGCGTTCGGGTCGCGGACCCGTCGTGACCTGGCAGCTCTTCCAGATCATCGGGTCGGTCGCGGCCATCGGGAGCGGCACCGGCATCGCGGTGGCGGGCGGCTGGGTCGTCCTGCTGATCGCCGTCGCGGTCGGTGTCCTGCTCATGACGCCGTCCGTGGTCGCGGCGACGTCGGAGACCGGCTCCGCCGACTGACCGGCGGACCGGTCAGGGGCTCGAGCACCTGGCACAGCACCGGGCCGGCGCGACCGCACCAGGCGGCTCGGCCGGGCGGACCGCCCGTCCCGGCGAGCGGCACGGGTGCGCCCAGCACGACGTCGGCCGCGCGGTCGGTGCCCAGCAGCACGAGCCTCGGCCCCACGCGGGCCGCCAGGCCGCCCACCGACGGGCCGTCGGCGGACAGCGCGAACGCGGCGCCGGAGCGCAGCGCCGCCGCCGGGAGCGTGCCGCGTACCTCCTCCGCGCCGTCCACGACGACGAGGGTGCGCGCGGCGCCCGCAGGGTCGGGCGACCCGCCGGACAGCATCTTCGCCAGGCCCCCGGCATCGTCCGGCTCGTGGGTACCGCCGTAGCCGGGACAGTCGCGCAGCGCGGCGAGACCTGCGGCGTCACGGGTGACGGCGTGCACCGTCCAGCCCCGGTCCAGCGCGGCGAGCGCGACCGTGACGAGCGCCGTGGTGCGCCCCGAACGTGCCCGGCCGAGCACCGCCAGGTGCCCGTCGGCCGGATCCCAGACCACCGTCGTGCGGCGCTGGTGGTCCGGGTCGTCCCCGAGGGCGAGCACGAGGCCATGGCGATCGCGCCGGCTGCGGGGCGGGAGATCGGCGACGGTGGCCCGCCGTGGCAGTGCCGGGAGCCAGGGCGGGTCGCTCGGTCCCTGGCCCATGGTGGCCGCCGCCTGCCGGGCTGTGTCGACCACCAGCGTCGCGGAGTCCGGCGCGATCGCCCCGGGTGCTGTGCGGCTGCCCCCGACCGTGTGCCTGCCGGGGCCGTCGGGCCCGGCCAGGGGGCGGCTGGCACCGGCCGGGGCGCGGCGGACCAGCGGCATCTCGGGCGGGACCGCCGCGCCCGCGTGCGCGCACTGCAGCACCACGGGCGGCGCCGATCCCAGACGGAGCACCGCCCGGCCCGGGAACGTGGCGGGCAGATGGGCCGCGGCCGGGTCGTCGAGCACGTCACGCGACTCCAGCGGGTCGGTGACCCGGAGCGCGACCCGCGCGCTGACGTTGGCCCGGAGGTCCGGTCCCACGGCCCCGCCCGGTCGCTGGGTCGCGAGCACCAGGTGCACCCCGAGCGACCGCCCCTGGGCGGCGGCACGCAGGAGGGCGGGCAAGAACTCGGGCAGGTCGTCGGACAGGGCGCGGAACTCGTCGATCACCACCACGAGGCGGGGGAGCGTCCCACGCGGTAGCGCAGCGACGTCGGGCACACCGTGGGCGGCCAGGATGCGCTCGCGGCGCCGCAGCTCGGCCCGCAGGCCGGCCAGGGCCCGCCCGGCGAGGCCGGGGTCGAGGTCCGTCACCTGGCCCACGACGTGCGGCAGGCCGGAACACGCCCCGAGGCTCGCGCCGCCCTTGAAGTCCACCAGCAGGAGGGCCAGGTCGGCGGGCGGCCGGGTCAGCGCGAGGCCGAGCACGAGCGTCTGGAGCAGCTCCGACTTGCCCGACCCCGTGGTGCCCGCGACGAGCAGGTGCGGTCCGTCCCGGACCAGGTCGAGGCGGACCGCCGTACCGCCGGCGCCGACACCGAGCGGCACCGCCCAGCCGTGCGCACCGGCCCACCGCCTCGCGAGGGCGCTCGGGTCCGGCGTCCGGGGGAGGCCGTGCACCACGGCCAGAGGGACGACCACGGGCAGGCCGTCGCCCGGCGCCAGAGGGGTTCGGCCGAGCCGGGCCGCTCCCGCGAGCAGCCGGGCCAGGTGCTCGGCCCAGTCGGCGCCGACCCCCACGAGGGGCACGGTCCGGGTCGCACCGTCCGGCCCGGTGATCCGGACCCGGCGGGCGTCGAGCACGCGCACGACGGCGCGGCAGCCCGCCGGGACGGTGCCGACCGACACGACGAGCTCGGGCCGGGATGCGGCGTCGACGAGCTCGGGCCGGGATGCGGCGTCGGCGGGCCCGGGCCGGGGTGCGGCGTCGGCGGGCCCGGCCGGGCCGTCCGTGACGAGCACCAGCGGGCCGCCGGGTGGTAGCCAGCGGATCCAGGACCAGCCCGGGGCGTGACCCCGCAGCAGCACCCGCGCCCCGCGGACGGCCAGGCGCGCGACGAGCGCGCGGGCGACGGCCCGTGCGGCGTCCGGGGGTCCGAGCACGGCGACCGTGCCGTCGTGCAGGAGTCGTTCCCACGGGTCGTCGTGCGGTGCCGTCAGGAGGTGCGCGCCGGGCCCGGGTGCCATGTCGAGCGGACCGGTGGGCTGCGCCGCGCCGGGAGAGGTCACGGCCCAGGCCTGCCGGGCGGTGGCCCAGGCGCCCGGCGAGACGTGGAGTGCGGCGTGGGCGTAGGCGAGGAGCGCGGCGGGCCCCGGCAGCGGACCAGGACGGCCCGGAATGGCGGGCGGGGCGGCGCCGCGGCGTCGGGCCTGGCGGAGCTGGGGTACCGCCACAACCAGGCTGAGCAGCGAAAACGCCGCCAGGAGCGGCTGGCGCAGGGCAGCGGCGAGGCCGAGCGACGCCACCACGGGCAGCAGGGGATACAGCCACGGCACCCCGCCGTCCGCGGCGTCCGCCCGGGGCGTGAGCCAGGTGGCGGGACCGCCCGACCGGCGCACCACGGACCGACCGCCCCTCCGCCCCCAGGCACGCAGCGCGGCGAGCAGTCCCGGGGCACCGGTGACCGTCCCGGCGTCGGACCCGGTGACGCGGGCGACGAGCCAGGGTGAGCCGGCGCCGGTCAGAGGGCCCGCCGGGGGCGGGGCCTCCGGCGCGCCGGGGTGTTCCGTCCTGATGACCGCACCGGGCAGCAGCGGACGCTCGCCCACGACCCGGTCGTCGGCCAGCCGCTCGCCGTCGACGGACAACGGGGCGTGCCGCAGCTCCGGGCGGCGGGTCAGGGCCGCGAGGTCTGCGCGCAGCTCGCCCAGCCGGGCGCCGGGGCGCAGCAGCACGTCCTCGCCGGGGTGGACGGTCACCCGCAGGGCGTCGGCGGGGGCCAGGGTTCGGGTCATGTCGTCCAGCCTCGCGCGGTGCGTCGCGGTGCCCCGGACGAGGTGGGGAGACCTGTGCACGACCCCGGTTTCCACAGGGGTCTCGTCGCGCTCGCTACGGCACAACCCCTGGGTGAGTGCCCCTACCCGGGGCCGACGAGGCGTACGACCAGGGGATGACGCGATGGGTGAAGGATCAGGCCGACGCCCGATGTACCCGGTGCCGGCGTCTCCGTAGGTTCAGTGGTGCCGGCCGTACCGGGGTCCACCCGGGAAGGCCGGACCACTTCCGGCCGGCGGCCGGGGCACGGTGCCCCGGCCGCCGCACCCGGCGCGAGCCGCCACCGGCGGTCCGCTGCCGCGGCCGGCCGTGCGCGGCGAGCGCGAACGGCCGGCAGCACCCCGCAGCGACGATCCGTCCCGCAGGAACGAACCGAGGAGAATCACGTGGACACCACTGTGTACGTCCCGGCCGGTCACCCGGCCCCGGCCCCGGGCGGTGCCGCCCGTGCCGTGCGGGCCCGTTCCCTGACCAAGACCTACGGCCGTGGCCAGGCCGTGGTCCAGGCCCTGGACGGCGTGGACGTCGACTTCGAACAAGGCCGCTTCACCGCGATCATGGGCCCCTCCGGATCCGGCAAGTCCACCCTCATGCACCTGCTGGCCGGACTCGACTCCGCCACCAGCGGACACGCCTACCTCGGCACCACCGACATCACCACCC
This sequence comes from Promicromonospora sp. MS192, assembly GCF_049532985.1. Classification (GTDB taxonomy): domain Bacteria; phylum Actinomycetota; class Actinomycetes; order Actinomycetales; family Cellulomonadaceae; genus Promicromonospora. Next base: position 5,724,422 of record NZ_CP186693.1, read on the forward strand.
TCAACGACAAAGCCCTCACCCACCTGCGCCGCGACCGCATCGGCTTCGTCTTCCAGCAGTTCAACCTCCTACCCATGTTCACCGCCGAACAGAACATCACCCTCCCGGTCGAGCTCGCCGGCGGCCGCATCGACCACACCTGGCTGACCACCCTCGTGGACACCCTCGGCCTGACCGGACGCCTGACCCACCGCCCCGGAGAGCTCTCCGGCGGACAACAGCAACGCGTCGCCATCGCCCGCGCCCTGATCGCCCAGCCCGACGTCGTCTTCGCCGACGAACCCACCGGCAACCTCGACTCCCGCTCCGGCGCCGAGGTCCTGTCCTTCCTGCGCCGCTCCGTGCGCGAGCTGGGCCGCACCATCATCATGGTCACCCACGACCCCTCCGCCGCCGCCTACGCCGACCGCGTCGTCCTGATCGCCGACGGACGCATCGCCGGCGACATCACCGACCCCACCCCCGAATCCGCCATGGCCGGCCTCGACGCCCTGCGCACCCTCGAACCCGCCATCACCACCACCCGAACGGGCGCGTGATGACCACCCCCACCACCCCCACCACCCGCTACCCCACCGCACGCCTCACCCTCGCCCAGATGCGCCGCAGCACCGGACGCCTGATGTCCGCGGGGGTGGCGATCACGATCGGCACCGCCTTCGTCGCGGCCACGCTGCTGGTCGGCAACGTCATCACGGGCACCACCTACGACCAGGTCGCGGCCCAGTACGCCGACTCCGACCTCGTCGTGTCCGACGACTCCGGCAGCCTCACGCCTGACGACGTCGACGCCGCGCGCGCCGTCGCGGGCGTCGCGGCGGCCGACGCGGTCCGGTCCGCCTTCACGGAGCTCAACCACGGCGGCCGGTCGATCTACCAGTCGCTCGTGGCCCAGCCCTCCGACCCGCGGCTCTCGCCGCTGGAGCTCGCGGACGGCGCGTGGCCGGCGGCCACGGCCGACATCGCCCTGCCGGTGGACGCCGCCGAACGCCTCGGCCTCGCCGTGGGCGACACCGTCTCCTCCACCCGCTGGGTCACCGACGACGAGTCGACCACAGCGCAGGACGGCACCGAGTACCACGACAGCCGTGAGGTCACGCAGGAGCTGACGGTCTCCGGCCTCGTCGACGACCCCCACCAGGCCTACGCGCTGAGCGGCGGGATGGGTGTCATCACCCCCGCGGCCATGGACCAGCGTCTCGCCGACGAGCTGGAGCCCGGAGCGACCGAGGCGTACCCGGCGATCGTCGTCGCGCTCGACGAGCCCGGCGACCGGGCCGCGCTCGAGGCGGCCCGCGACGCGCTGGCCGCGGCCGTGCCGGCGGCCGGCGACGTCATGACGACGCAGGAGTACGCCGAGGACGCCGTCGCGGGCATGTCGGGCGGCCAGAACATCGTCTTCCTCGTGTTCGTGCTGGCCTTCGCGGGTGTCGCCCTCGTGGTCGCGGGACTCGTCATCGCCAACACGTTCCAGGTGCTGGTCGCGCAGCGGTCCCGCACCCTGGCGCTGCTGCGCTGCATCGGGGCCGGCACCGGTCAGCTCTACCGCAGCGTGCTCCTGGAGGCCGTGCTCCTCGGTGTCCTGGCCTCGCTGGCCGGAGTGCTGCTCGGGAGCCTGCTGGTCCAGGCCGGGCTGCTGGTCGCGCCGTCGTTCGACCTCGGCGTGCCGCTGCCGGAGACCATCACCCCGAGCGCGTCCGTCGTGCTCCTGCCGCTCGCCGTGGGCGTGCTCGTGACCCTGGTCGCGGCGCTCACCCCGGCGCGGGCCGCCGCCCAGGTCGCCCCGCTCGCCGCGCTGCGCCCGTCGGACGCGCCGTCGCTGCGCGGCGCCGGCCGGTTCCGGGCGGTGGTGTCCGGGCTCGCCACGTTCGGCGGGCTCGCCGTCCTGGCCGGCGGCGTGGCCCTCGGCGCGGCCGGCCGCGCCGACATCGGCGTGCTCGCGGCCGTGCTGGGCGGCTCCGTGTCGCTGATCGGCGTCATCGTCGGTGCGGTGTTCTGGCTGCCCCGGGTCGCCGGCGGCATCGGCCGCCTCGTCGCCTCGGCCGGGCCCGCCGCCCGGCTCGCGGCGGCCAACACCCAGCGCAACCCGCGCCGGACGGCGGCGACGGCCACCGCGCTGCTGATCGGGGTCACGCTGGTCTCGATGATGACCACGGGCGCCGCGAGCGCCCGCGTCACCATGGACGACGAGCTCGACGCGCAGTACCCCGTCGACCTCCAGGTCGCAGCCACGTCCAGCGACGACGCCGGGAACCCCGCCGTCCTGCCCGGTGCCGTGACCGACGCCGTCGAGGGCGTGGCCGGCCTGCGCGCCGTGGCCGAGGTGACCACGCTCGTCGCCGACGTCGCCGGTGACACCGGGTCCTCCGTGCTGCCGGTCGTCGCCGCGACCCCCGAGGCGTTGTCGTCGGTGCTGAGCACGCCGGACGCCGTCGCCCCGCTGCGGGGCGGCACGCTGCTGCTGCCCGAGCAGGTGGCCGAGGACTACGGTCTGGCGGGCCGCGACACGATCACGCTCACGGGCCCGGCCGGCGAGGTGACCCTGGACGTGGTCGGCAGCGACCTGCGGACCCGACAGGCGTACCTGACGCCGCTCGACCTCGCCGGGTTCACGCCGGACGTGGGCGCGAACGCCCTATGGGCGGCCGTGGCCGAGGGCAACGACCCCGTCGACGCCCTCGCGGACGTGCAGGACGCCGTCGCCGCGACCGAGGAGCCCGTGGAGGTGACCGGCGCCGCCGTCGAACGGCAGTCGTTCCAGCAGGTGATCGACGTGATCCTGGGCGTCGTGGTGGGGCTGCTCGCCGTGGCCGTGGTGATCGCGCTGATCGGTGTGGCCAACACGTTGTCGCTGTCCGTGATCGAGCGCACGCGGGAGAACGCGATGCTCCGCGCGATCGGGCTGTCGAAGGGGCAGCTGCGGGCGACGCTCGCGGTCGAGGGGATGCTCATCGCCGGTGTGGGTGCCGTGCTGGGCGTCCTGCTGGGCCTGGTCTACGGGTGGGCGGGCGCCACGGCGGCCCTGGGCAGCCTCGGCGAGGTGCCGGTCGTGGTGCCGTGGGCCGAGGTGGCGGTGATGCTCGGCGTCGCTCTCGTCGCGGGCCTGATCGCCTCGGTGGTACCGGCTCGCGCGGCGGTCCGTACCCGCCCCGTCGCGGCGCTGGCGGCGGAGTAGGCCGACCATGGCCACCGGCACGGCCACCTCTCCGTCCGTCCGCCTCGCCCTCGGGCAGATGCGCCGCAGCGTGGGCCGCCTGGCCGCCGCGGGCACCGCCGTCGTCATCGGCACCGCGTTCGTGACCGCCACGCTGCTGGCGGGCGGGATCATCACCCGCACCACGTACGAGCAGGTGGCCGCGCAGTACGCCGACGCCGACCTCGTCGTCTTCGACAGCGCCGGCACCCTGACGCGGGCCGACGTCGAGGCGGTGCGGGCGGTCGACGGCGTGGCGGCGGCGGACGGGCTGCGCGGTACCTACGCGGAGCTCAACCACGACGGGCGGACGGTGTACCAGTCGTTGCTGGCGGCGCCGTCCGACCCGCGGCTCTCGCCGCTCGTGCTCGCCCGCGGGACGTGGCCTGACCGGGCGGACCGCATCGCGCTGCCCGTGGACGTCGCGCGGCTCTTCGGCGTCGGCGTCGGTGACACGGTCGCCTCGACCCGCTGGCTGCCGGGCGCGAAGCCGGCCATGGACGAGAACGGTCCGGAGCACGACGGCGGCCGGGCGGGTGCCGAGCGGCTGACGGTGTCCGGCCTGGTGGAGGACCCGCTGCGGGCCTACGCGGCGAGCGGCGGTGTCGCCGTCGTCTCGCCGGCCGCGCTGGAGCGGAGGCTCGCGGGCGAGGCGGGCGGGACGGTGCCGGGCCTGCGGACCGTGGTGGTCGCCCTCGCCGAGCCGGCCGGGGCAGCGGCCGTCGCGGCCGCGCGGGACGCGCTCGCGGCGGCGGTGCCGTCGGCGACCGGCGTGACCACGCCCGAGGCCTATGCCGAGGACGTGGTCGCGCGGATCTCGGACGGTCAGAACATCATCTTCCTCGTCTTCGTCCTGGCGCTGGCGGGCGTGTCCCTCGTGGTCTCGGGCCTGGTCATCGCCAACACGTTCCAGGTGCTGGTCGCCCAGCGTGCGCGGACCCTGGCGCTGCTGCGGTGCGTCGGCGCGAGCACCGGCCAGGTCTACCGCACCGTGCTGCTGGAGGCGGCGGTGGTCGGCGTCGTCGCATCGGTCGTGGGGCTGGCCGCCGGGACCCTGTTCGTCCAGGCGGGTCTGCTGGTCGCGCCGGCCTTCGACCTCGGCGTGGCGCTGCCCCGGACGATCTCCCTGAGCGCGCCCGTGCTGCTCCTGCCGTTCGCCGTGGGCCTGCTGGTCACCCTCCTGGCGGCGCTGGCGCCCGCGCGCGCCGCCTCCCGGGTGGCCCCGCTCGCGGCGCTGTCCCCGGACGTCCGGCCCGACCCCCGCGGGGTCGGCCGCGCCCGGTCGGCGTTCGCGGGGACCGCGGGCGTGGGCGGGCTGGCGCTGCTGGTCGCCGGGGTCGCCCTCGGGATGTCGGGCCGGATCGACGTCGGGCTGTTCGCCGCGGTGCTCGGCGGTTCCATGTCGCTCGTGGGCGTCGTCGCGGGCTCGGTCTTCTGGCTGCCGCGGGTCGCGGCCGGGCTCGGCCGCCTGGTGGACGTCGCCGGGCCTGCGGCCCGCCTGGCCTCGGCCAACGCGCTGCGCAACCCGCGTCGCACGGCGGCGACCTCCACCGCGCTGCTCGTCGGCGTCACCCTGGTCTCGATGATGACCACGGGCGCCGCGAGTGCCCGCGTCACCATGGACCACCAGCTCGACTCGCGGTTCCCGGTCGACCTCCAGGTCGCGGGCATGACGCCGGCCCTCGGCGTGGGCGCGCCGGTGCGGACCGCCCTGGACGGCGTCGACGGCGTGCGGTCCACGGCCGAGGTCACCACCCTGTCCGCCCGGCGGGCCGACGGCGGGGCGCGCGTCCCGGTCGCCGCCGTCGACCCGGAGGCGCTGCGGTCGGTGCTGAACACGCCGGGCGACGCCACCCGGCTCCGGCCCGGTGTCGTCGTGGTGCCGGAGCGGGTCGCGACCGCGCACGGGCTGCAGGGCCGGGACACCCTGACGCTGAAGGGAGGCGCGGGCACGGTGACGCTGGACGTCGTGCACACCGGCACGCTCTCGGACCGGGCCTACCTGACGCCGCAGGACCTCGCGGCCTTCGCCCCGGGCCGGGCCGCCGACCAGGTCTGGGCCGGCGTCGACGACGACCACGACGCCGCCGCGGTGGTCGCGGCGGCGCAGCGGGCGGTCTCCGCCACGGGCGAGGCGGTGTCCGTGACCGGGATCGTCGCGGAGCGGGACTCCTACCAGCGGATCGTCGACGTGATCCTCGGGATCGTGGTGGGGCTGCTCGCCGTGGCCGTGGTGATCGCGCTGATCGGCGTGGCCAACACGCTGTCGCTGTCCGTCGTGGAGCGCACGCGGGAGAACGCCGTGCTGCGGGCGATCGGGCTGTCCAAGGCGCAGCTGCGGGCCACCCTCGCCATCGAGGGCATGGTGATCTCCGGGTTGGGTGCCGTGCTCGGCATCGTGCTGGGCCTGGTCTACGGGTGGGCGGGCGCCGCGACCGCGCTGTCGACGCTGGGCGAGGTGCCGTTGGTGGTCCCGTGGCCGGCCGTCGGCACGGTCGCCGTGACCGCGCTGGTGGCAGGCCTGGTCGCGTCGGTGGCCCCGGCCCGCGCGGCCACCCGCACGGCGCCGGTCACGGCGCTGTCGGCCCGCTGAGGGGTGGCCGCCCGGGAGCTGCGCCTCGGGAGGCTTGGTTCGGGAGGCTTGGTTCGGGAGGCTTGGTTCGGGAGGCTTGGTTCGGGAGGCTTGGTTCGGGAGGCTTGGTTCGGGAGGCTTGGTTCGGGACGTCAGGTACCGGGGCGGACCAGGCCGGTCTCGTAGGCCGTGACCACGGCCTGGACGCGGTCGCGGGCGTCGAGCTTGGCCAGGATGCGGCCCACGTGGGTCTTGACCGTCGCCTCGGCCACGAACAGGTCCGCGGCGATCTCCGTGTTCGACCGTCCCCGCGCCATGAGCACCAGGACCTCGCGCTCGCGGCCCGTCAGGCCCGCCAGCGCCTCCTGCGGGCCTGCGGCCTCCTCCGGAGGCAGCGCGGTGACCAGGCGTTCCATGAGCCGCCTCGTGGACGACGGCGCGATCACCGCGTCCCCCTGGTGCACCGTGCGGATCGCGGTGAGCAGTTCCTCCGGCTGGGCGTCCTTGAGCAGGAAGCCGCTGGCCCCGGCCCGGATCGCGTCGAGCACGTACTCGTCCAGGTCGAACGTCGTCAGCACCACCACGCGGGGGTCGCCCGCGGCGGCGCGGCCGCCGTCGGCCAGGAGCGCCCGCGTGGCGGACAGCCCGTCCATCCCCGGCATGCGCACGTCCATCAGCACGACGTCGGACGCCGTCGCGCCGAGCAGGCGCAGCGCGTCCCGGCCGTCGTCGGCCTCGACCACCACCTGGAGGTCGGGCTGCGAGTCGATGACCATGCGCAGGCCCGCGCGGACCAGGGGCTGGTCGTCGACCAGCGCGACGCGCACGGGTCCGTCGGGGGTGCCGGTGGGCTGGGTCATCGTGCTCCTCGTGTGTCGTGCAGGTCGGTGCCGGGGGTGTCACGGGTCGGGTGGTCGTTCGGGTCGCCGGGGTCGCCGGTAGCGCCGGGGGCAGGGTTGCCGGCCTCGGCGTCCGCCGTGCCCGGGGAACCCGCGGTGCCCGGGGAGCTTGCGGTGCCCGGGGAGCCCGCGGTGCCCGCGGCGTCGGCAGGTTCCGCCGGGGCCGGCCGCTCCGGTGCCGGGTCCCCGGGTGCCGCGTCGCCCGGGGACTCGGGGACGGCCGCCCGCACGTCCCGGCCGGGCTCCTCGCCCGTTCCCGCGGCGAACGAGCTCACGGACGCCCGCGGGATCGGCACCACGAACCGGACCGAGAAGCCGCCGCCCCGGCGGGGCCCCGCCGAGAGCGTGCCACCGAACATCTCGGCGCGCTCGCGCATGCCGAGCAGGCCGTACCCCGGGGTGGGCGCGGGCTCGTCGGGGGCGGCGGAGCCGTCGGCCGCCAGGCCGCGGCCGTCGTCGTCCACGCGCAGCTCCACCTCCTCCTCGCCCCAGCGCACCAGCACGGTGACGGCGGGCCGGGGGCCGGCGTGCTTGCGCACGTTGGTCAGCGACTCCTGGCAGACGCGGTACAGGGTGAGCCCCACGCCGGGCGGCAGCCGGCGCTCCACCCCGACCCGGGCCCAGGAGACCCGCATGCCGTCGTCGCGGGCCTGCTCGACGAGCCGGCCGATGTCGGCGGCGTCGGGCTGCGGGCGCAGTGGGGCGGCCGTGCCAGGGGTCTCGGCGCGGCCGGCTGCCGTGCCGCCCGGGGTGCCGGGACGAGTGCGTGCGCCGGCGTCGGCTGCCGGGAGGCGACCCGGGCCGGCCGCCGGCCCCCCGCTCGCGCGCACCCCGGAACCCCGGGCCGGCGCGTCGTCGGGTGCGACCAGGCCCAGCGGGGTCACGGTGCTCGGCTGGTCGTCGCGCAGCACGCCGAGCAGCCGCCGCATGTCCGCGAGTGCGGCCCGCCCTGTCTCGGCGATGGTGCCCAGCGAACGCTGCGCGGCCGCGGGGTCCGCGGCGGCGGCGTACCGGCCGCCGTCGGCCTGGGCGATGATGACGGACAGGGAGTGGGCCACGATGTCGTGCATCTCGCGGGCGATGCGGGCGCGCTCGGCGGCGGTCGCGATCTGCGCCTGCTGGTCGCGCTCGATCTCCAGACGTTCGGCGCGGTCGCGCATGGCCAGGAGCATCGTGCGGCGCGAGCGGCGCACCAGGCCGAACGCGAAGGACGCCGCGAGGATCGCCAGCGTGGGGACGGTCAGGAACAGGCTCTCGGGGGCCACCGCGACCGAGAGGCCGAGGGCCACCGCGCCGATCACGGCCAGGCCGGCGGCCGTCAGGTAGGCCCGCCGGGAGCCGTAGACCGTGACGCAGTAGACCGACACGACCACGACGGCGTCGGCGGCGATGACCGGGAGGTCGAACACCCACAGCTGCACCATGCAGGCGACGAAGACGGCGGCGGCCGAGGTGAAGGGGCGCGTGCGGCACCAGGGGAGCGGGGCGAGCACCAGGAGCGAGGCCACGACGATCGACGTGGGGTCGAAACGCTGGGCGTAGAGGGACAGCGCACCCGGTATCGCCACGAGGGCCGCCAGAAGGGTGAGCCCGAGGTCCATGAGGAACCGATACCGTTCCGACCACTGTGCCCACCGCTCGTACCACCCCATGCAGGTCAGCGTAGGTCGAACCGTTGCGCGGGCGCGTCATACCGTGGTAGCACTTGCGCCATGGCTACCTCAGCCGAAAGGATTCGGTGGGCGGTCATCACATCGGTGTCAGGATGGCGCCGTAGCGTCGGTTATGCCCTACGATGGCGAAATGACTCACGTACTCCTAGCCGAGGACGACCCGGCCATTGCCGAGCCGTTGGCACGAGCGCTCTCCCGTGAGGGTTACGACGTCGTCGTGCAAGGAACCGGCAAAGGTGCGATCGAGAGCTCGACCGGTGCGGACATCGTCGTTCTGGACCTGGGCCTTCCCGACATGGACGGGCTCGATGTCGCGCGCGAGATCAGGGCCAACGGCCTCACCGTGCCCGTCCTGGTGCTGACCGCCCGCGCCGACGAGGTCGACCTCGTCGTGGGCCTCGACGCCGGGGCCGACGACTACGTCACCAAGCCGTTCCGCCTGGCCGAGCTCCTCGCGCGCGTGCGGGCGCTGCTGCGCCGCTCGCACGGCGAGACCGGCGAGGAGGAGGAGCTGCACGCGCAGGACGTCCGCGTCGACGTCTCCGCGCACCGCGCGTTCCAGGGCGACCGCGAGCTGCACCTGACCACCAAGGAGTTCGACCTGCTGCGCGTGCTCGTGCAGAACGCCGGCTCCGTGGTGGTCCGGGACACCCTCATGCGCGACGTCTGGGGCTCGGACCCGGTCGGATCGACCAAGACCCTCGACATGCACGTGTCGTGGCTGCGCCGCAAGCTCGGCGACGACGCGAACGCGCCGCGCTACGTCTCCACGGTGCGCGGTCTCGGCTTCCGCTTCGAGATCGGGGCGAGCTAGCCAGATGCGCGCCCGCGTACTGCAGGCGACCATCGCCGCGGTGGCGGTAGCCGTCCTGCTCCTGGGCATCCCGCTCGCGATCTTCGGTGCCCGGTACATCTACGACCAGGAGGTCCAGCGGGTCGAGACCCGGGCGCAGGACCTGCTGACCTCTGCCGTCAACTCCTACGAGCGCAACCGCTCGGCCGCCGAGGCCGGCTTCGTCGACCAGTCCGTGCTGGACCGGGCCGTCCAGCCGCAGCCCAACGACATCGTCGCGTACGTGACGGTGAACCAGCCGAACGGCGAGCAGCTCGTCTCGGGCGAGCCCGTGGTCGGTGCCACCATCGACCGGGGGCTCGCCTCCGAGGAGCAGCCCGTCATGGGCGTGGTCATCTCCGTGTCGGCCTGGCCCGCGTACATCAAGGCGATCAACGTCGTGGTGCTCGTCGTGTTCGGCAGCGTCGGAGCCTTCGCCGCGGGTGCCGTGACGGCCGCGTGGCAGGCCAACCGGCTGGCACAGCCCTTCGTGTACCTGGCCGCCTCGGCGGAGCAGCTCGGCGCGGGACAGGTGCGCCCTCGGCTCGACCCCTCCGGCGTCGAGGAGATCGACCTGGTGGCGGCCGAGCTCGCCCGCAGCTCCGACCGGCTCGCGGCCCGGCTCGCGGTGGAACGGCAGTTCACCTCCGACGCCTCGCACCAGCTCCGCACACCGCTCACCGCGCTGACGATGCGCCTGGAGGAGATCACGCTCACCTCCAGCGAGCCCGAGGTGCAGGAGGAGGCCCGGATCTCGCTCGAGCAGGTCGAGCGGCTGGTCGGCGTGGTCGACGACCTGCTCGCCCGGTCGCGGCGCGCGCAGGGCGGTACCACGGAGTCCGTCGACGTCGCGGTGCTGTTCCTCCAGCAGGAGGAGGAGTGGCGCGAGTCGTTCGAACGGGCCGACCGTCACCTGAACGTCGAGGACTCCGGCGGGGCACGCGTCCTGGCCACCCCGGGTGCCCTGGCGCAGGTGCTGTCCACCCTGCTGGAGAACTCGCTCAAGCACGGCGGCGGCACCACCACGCTGCGGATCCGCGAGGGTCAGCGGGGCGCCATGGCCATCGAGGTCACGGACGAGGGCGAGGGCGTGCCCGAGGACATGGCGGGCAAGATCTTCGAGCGTGGCGTCACGTCCGGTGCCGGCACGGGTCTGGGTCTCGCCCTGGCGCGGGACCTCGTCGCGGCCGACGGCGGCAACCTCCAGCTCACGCAGCGCACGCCCCCGGTGTTCTCGGTGTTCCTGTCGGGCGTGCCCAAGACCCTCGACCCGCACCAGGTGCTGCCGGTCGGGTCGAAGATCTCGACCCTCGGTCAGAAGAAGGGCCGCGGGCGCCGGTAGGCTTCACCGACGTGAGTGCACCACAGATCCGTGAGTCCGGGCCGCCCGTCGTGGCCGTCGTGGGAGGCGGGCAGCTCGCCCGCATGATGGCGCCGGCCGCCGGGGAGCTCGGCATCCGGCTGCGGGTGCTGGTGGAGGACCCGGCCTCCTCCGCCGCCCAGGTGGTCACCGACGCGCCCGTGGGCATCGCCTCCGACGAGGCCGCGATCCGCTCGCTCATCGCCCCCGCCACGGGACAGGCGGCGTCCGTGCTGACGTTCGAGCACGAGCACGTGCCGAACGCCCTGCTCACGGACCTCATCGAGCACGGCACGCCCGTACGGCCCGGACCGCACGCGCTGGTGCAGGCCCAGGACAAGATCGTCATGCGGCAGCGGCTCACCGAGCTCGGCGTGCCGTGCCCGCGCTGGGCGCCGCTGCCGGCGTCGTCCCCCGAGGAAGGGCGGGCCGCCCTGGCGGCCTTCCTCGACGAGGTGGGCGGCAGCGCCGTCGTCAAGACCTCGCGCGGCGGGTACGACGGCAAGGGCGTCCGGGTGGTCACGTCCCCCGACGACGTCGCCGACTGGTTCGCCGCGGTGGCCGACGGCGGGCCGCAGCTGCTCGTCGAGGAGAAGGTGCCCTTCACCCGCGAGCTGGCGGCCCTGGTGGCCCGGCGCCCGTCGGGCGAGGTGCGGGCCTGGCCGGTCGTGGAGTCGATCCAGCGCGACGGCGTCTGCTCCGAGGTGATCGCGCCCGCACCCGGCCTGTCCGCCGCGCTCGACGCCCGGGCTCGCGAGATCGCCACCACCGTGGCCGAGGGGCTCGACGTGACCGGTGTGCTGGCCGTCGAGATGTTCGAGGTGCCCGGCCCGGACGGGACGCCGACGGTGCTCGTCAACGAGCTCGCGATGCGCCCCCACAACAGCGGGCACTGGACCATCGACGGTGCCGTGACCAGCCAGTTCGAGCAGCACCTGCGCGCCGTGCTGGACCTGCCGCTGGGTGCCACCGAGCCGACGGCGACCTGGACGGTCATGGCCAACGTGCTGGGATCCACGCTGGACGAGCTCACCGACGCCCTGTCGGGCGTGCTCGCCGCGTACCCCGAGGCGCGCGTCAACCTGTACGGCAAGGGCGTGCGGCCGGGCCGCAAGCTGGGCCACGTGAACGTGAGCGGCGCCGACCTGGAGTCGGTGCGGGCTCGTGCCGCGGCGGCCGCCGCGCTGCTGCGCGGCGAGACGCCCGCGGGGAGCGCGGGCAGCACCTCGGCGGGCGGCGCGACCGGCACCGAGTCGGACGAGACCACCGGCGGCGAGGCCGCAGGTACCACCGAGGAGAGGGCGAACGCATGAGCACCACCCCGCAGGTCGGCATCGTCATGGGATCGGACTCCGACTGGCCCGTCATGCGGGCCGCCGCCGAGGTGTTGGGCGAGTTCGGGGTGCCGGTCGAGGTCGACGTCGTCTCGGCACACCGCATGCCCACCGAGATGATCGACTACGGCCGCGAGGCCGCGGGGCGCGGGCTGCGCGCGATCATCGCGGGCGCGGGCGGCGCGGCGCACCTGCCCGGCATGCTGGCGTCCGTGACGCCGCTGCCCGTGATCGGGGTGCCGGTGCCGCTGAAGTACCTCGACGGCATGGACTCGCTGCTGTCGATCGTGCAGATGCCGGCGGGCGTGCCGGTGGCGACGGTGTCGATCGGCGGGGCGCGCAACGCGGGGCTGCTGGCGGCGCGGATCCTGGCCTCGGGCACGGACGCCGAGGCAAAGGTGCTGCGGGAGCGTATGGAGGCGTTCCAGGCGGACCTGAGCAAGGCGGCGCACGCCAAGGGCGCCAACCTCCGCGCCCAGCTCTGACACTGGTCAGAACGCCGGCGTCTGCGTCTACGAGGTCGGTCCGCTGCGGCGCCTGCGTCTACGAGTTCGGTCCGCTGCGGCGTCTTTGTCCACGAGTTCGGTCCGCTGCGGTACCCGGACCAACGACTTCGGTCCGTTGTCGCGAGTTCGGTCCATCTGTGGACCGAACTCGCGACAACGGACCGAAGTGAAGAGGCTCAGTCCATCAAGAGACCGAACGAGCCCGCCGGGAGGGCCGTCAGGAGCCCGGCACGCCTCCGACCTTCTCGCCCGGCTGGTACTCGCCGTCCCGGACCTTCGCCCAGAACTCGCCGGTCTTCGTGTCGTCCAGCAGCACGGCGGAGGCGCCGGTGGGCGTCCGGTAGCCGATCGTGGCGATCGGCGGGGTGCCGGTCACGCCGTCGTCGCCGTTGGCGGTCCGGAAGGCCAGGCCGAGCATCGCGATGTCGATGATGCCGCTGTCGGTGTCGGTCACCACGGCCGCCAGGCCGGCGTCGGCGAGGCCCACCTGGTTCACCGGGTTGAGCAGCACCGCGGGGTCCGCGACCTTCTTGCCGATCTGCGCGATGACCTGCTGCTGACGCTCGGCGCGGCCGATGTCGCCCTTCGGGTCGGCGTAGCGCATCCGGGAGAACGCCAGCGCCGTCTTGCCGTCTGCGACGTGGCAGCCCTTGGTCCACTTGAGCTTCGACTTCACGTCGTGCACGTCGTAGTCGAGGCACAGCCGCACGCCGCCGACGGCGTCCACGACGCCCGAGACGCCACCGAAGCCGACCTCGACGTAGTGGTCCACGGTGAGCCCGGTGAGCGTCTCGACGGCCTTGACCAGCATCGGCGCGCCGCCGTAGGAGTATGCGGCGTTGATCTTGTTGCTCCCCGAGCCGTCGGGCATCTCCGCCCAGGTGTCGCGCGGGATCGAGATGAGCGCCACCGGCCCCGACCGCGGCTTGTGCAGCAGCATGATTGTGTCCGTGCGGGCACCCGACGTGGAGTCGTCGATGCCGCCGCTGCCGCGCGCGTCCGAACCCGCGAGGAGGTACGTCGTACCGGGCGTTCCCTCGGCGCCCGACAGCGCCTCGACGTGCTGGATCTTGCCGTTGGCCCAGATCAGGAGGCCGATCGGCCAGGCGAGCACGGCCAGCAGCACCAGCACCGCGATGACGCCGGCCACGCGGCCCTTGCGGATGCGGATGTTGCCGCCGCCACGGCCGCGACCGCCCGAGGCGAGCGCACCGGCGGGGTAGTTCCCGCCACGGCCGCCGCCACCGCCGGCGGCGGGACGCGGTGCGCTGCGTACCGGCGTCGGACGGACGGGGCCTGCGCTCGCGCGGACCGGTCGGCCCGGCGGGATGGACTGCGGGGGCTGACCGCCGCCCCCCGGCGGCACCGCCCGCGGCGGGATGGACCGGGGCGGGGCCCCGGCCTCGTTCCGCGCGGGCATCCCCGACCGCCGCGGCGGGACGGGCGGGGGAGTGTTGCGCTGGCCGGACACCGGTACCTCCCGGGAGGACTGTCTACGGATTCGTGGTTCGCTGCGGCCCCCGTCGGAGCCTTCCGGCCGTCCGATGCGGTGAGCACCACCGACGCCGGGAATCCCGACGCCTGGCGTCTCCGCGTTCGCGGGGCCGCCCTTGCTCGGCGCCGCGCCCGGGAGGGTCCGCGGACGCTCGCCCGTGTCACCCACCGGGATGGCGTCGTCCGCGCCCGGCCGCCCGCTCGCGCCCTGGGGCGTGAAGCTGGGCGGTATCCGGACGCGCGTCACGTCGTCGTCGGCCTCGCGGGCCGAACGGTTCGACGTCCTGGGATCTGACATGGCTAACCGCAGACCTTGGTGGTGTCAGCGCCGGTGAAGGCCTCTTCGCCGGCCTGCTTGATCACGGTGGACGACGGCGAGGGCTCGGGCGTGCCGGCCCCGGCGTCCGTGCCCGTCTCCGTGCCCGTCTCCGTGTCGTTCTCGCCCGCGGCGCCCTCGCCGTCCGTGCCGCCCGCGGACGGGGACGCCGACGGCGATGCCGACGCCGCGGCCGGGTCGTAGTCCAGGGGCCGGTCGTGCTTGACGTTGTCCCACAGGGTCGTGGCCTCGTCCGTCCACACCACGTTCGCCGCGTTGTTCGGGTCGTACACGTTGGGGACGGTCATGAACGTGATCGTGTCAGGCCGTACGTTGCGCATCGAGTAGGCCAACCCGGCGAGTCCGTCGATGCTGGCCAGCTCCTCGTTCATGGTGAGGGAGCCCGTCACCGCGTTGAGGAACCCGAGCGTCTTGGAGGGGTTGGTCAGCACCTCCTGGCTCAGCACCTTGCGGGCGAGCGACGCCATGACCTCCTGCTGCCGGCCGATGCGGCCCAGGTCGGACCCGTCGCCGAGGCCCTGGCCGGTCCGGGCGCGGGCGTAGTCGAGTGCCTTCACACCCTTGAGGAGGTGCGTACCGGGCTCCAGGGACAGGTGGTTGGCCTTCTCCGAGTAGATGGCCTCCTCGACGCACACCTCGACCCCGCCCACGGCGTCGATCATCGAGGAGAAGCCGGCGAAGTCGACCACGATGAAACCGTCCATGAAGACGCCGGTGAGCGACTCGATCGTCTTGACGGTGCACAGGGCGCCGTCGGCGACGCCGCCACCGGCCTGCACGCCCTGGGAGAACGCGGCGTTGAACTTGGTGCCGTACAGCTCGGCGGTGGTCGCTCCCTCCTCGGTGGTGCACGAGGGGACGTCCACGGTCGAGTCGCGCGGGATCGAGACCATCTCGACCCGGGAGCGGTCGCCCGAGATGTGCATGACCAGCGTGGTGTCCGAGCGGGCGCCCATCTCCCCGCCGCCGGCGAGGCCGCCGTTGTCGCCGTCGCGCGAGTCGCTGCCCATGACCACGATGTTCAGGGGCGTCCCCGCGTTCGGGTCCTGCGGCAGCACCACCTCGGGGCGGTCCGAGCCCAGCGCCGTCATCCCGGCGGTGTCGATGTTTCCCGTCAGCCGGGTCACGGCCGTCGCGCCGCCGACCACGCCGAACACGAGCACCCCGACGAGGACCAGGCCGACCGTGCGGGCGGCGCCGCCCGACGCGTTCAGCACGCGGGCATGCGACGGCCCCTTGGCGGGATTCGTCGCACCCGGGGCGCTGAGGTCAGGAAATGTCACGGCCATTGATCCTAGGGGTTGGGTGTTGCACGGCGGCGCACCGCCGGGGGGCGGACCGTAGAGGGTTCGTGGAGAAGCCCTCTAACCGCGCCGCCACTCGGCCTGCTCGCTGCTCAGCAGCCGGGTTCGGCGTGATTCGTCCCCGTCCAGCTCCGTCGCGGTGGCCGCCGACACGAGGACGGCGGAGCCGCCGCCCGCCCAGATCCCCAGCAGGTCGCGCAGCACGTCCGCCACGGCCCCGCGCCCGTCCACGACCACGCGGGCGCCGTCCCCGGCCTCGGGGACCAGCTCCTTGTGCCCGACGGCGCCCGCCGCGGTCACCAGTGCCTCCCGGTCCGGGTCGACCTCCTGCACCCAGCCGATCACGTCGCCGTACGTCATCACGGCCGACGCCGCGTCGATCGCGCCGGCCGGCAGGTCGCCGTCGTACCGCCGGGCGAGCGCGGGAAGGGAGACGACGACGAGGTCGGCCCCGGCGTCCGCCCAGCGGTCCGGGGCGTCGGTGACCACGACGTCCGGGTCGGTCCCGGCGTCGGGCAGCGCCACCGTCGCGCCCGTGCGCCAGGCGGCCAGCGCCCACACGGCCGTGCGCCAGTGCACCGGCAGGTCGATGACGACGCCGGTACCGGGGGCGGCGTCGAACTCCTCGACGAGGAGGTTGACGGTCTTGCTCGCCCAGTTGGCCAGGACGGCGCCGGACAGCTCGACCCGTTCACCGTCGTCGCCGTACCAGGTGAGGCGCGGGCGGCCGCCGTCTGCGGCGAGGCGGGCCAGGAGCGAGGCGACGTCGGGCACAGGGCCGCCGCTGCGGGACGCGATCTGCATGCGGCCACCCTACGAGGGCTCCGGGCGTGTCGACGCGCCGGAGGGTGAAAAGACTGGGGAGGGGTGAGACGTACGCCACGACCTGCGGAAGGACTCGTGAATTACTCGTGGAACGGCCGGGCGATAGCACAATTCCGCTTGACGACTCCAGGCGACACGCGTGTAATTCCATGTATGCAGTTTTCGTAGCGCATACGCAACGGGGCCTGGAAGCTGCAGGTCCGGCGAGGCCCCGGAGCACGGAACACGGCATGAAGGGGCACGTCATGTGGAACATTCTGGAATCGGACGTGGAGTTCCCGACTGACGCCGAGAACAAGCCGGCGCCGGTGGCCCCGGTGCTCCCGCTCTTCGGCGAGCTGTTCGAGCTGACCGAGCCGGACGAGTCGCTGCTCGGCTGGCAGGAGCGCGCCCTGTGCGCGCAGACCGACCCTGAGGCCTTCTTCCCGGAGAAGGGCGGGTCCACCCGCGAGGCGAAGAAGGTCTGCTCCGGCTGCGAGGTCCGGGCGGAGTGCCTCGACTACGCGCTGGAGAACGACGAGCGGTTCGGTATCTGGGGCGGCCTCTCGGAGCGCGAGCGCCGCAAGCTCAAGCGGCGGGCTGTCTAGGATCACGCGGCGGGCTGTCTAGGAGCTGATACCTCGGGCTGACTGGTGGCCCTGGTGGCCCTGGTGGCCGGGCGCCCCGGCTGCTTACGCCCTGGGTGGCTGGGCTCCCTCATTCGGTCCGTTGCACCGCTCCGGAAGCCGTCTTCGGTCCGTTGCCGCCAGATCGGTCCATCGCCCGACCGATGTCGAGGCGACCGACCGAACTCGTAGGGCTGCCAGGTGCAGGGGACCGATGTCATCGGCCTCGCGCCGGCAGCCCGCAGCCTCGCTCTGCAGCCGGCAGCCCGCAGGTGGCGCCGGCAGCCCGCAGCCTCGCTCTGCAGCCGGCAGCCCGCAGGTGGCGCCGGCAGCCCGCAGCCTCGCTCTGCAGCCGGCAGCCCGCAGGTGGCGCCGGCAGGTGGCGCCGGCAGCCCGCAGCCCGCACCTGACGCCCGCAGCCCGCACCTGACGCCCGCACCTGACGCCCCCGGTGGAGCTGTTCCTCCTGCCGCCGGCCGCAAGTGCACCAGGCCCTGCGCCCGTACAGGTGCGGAGCCTGCCTGATGTCGCCTGATGTCGGCGCCGACCCGGCCGTGCACCCGCGCAGACCTGGACCCGCGTCCGGCGCGTCTGCGGCGTGTCGGTGGCGACGCGCCGCATGATGTGAAGCGAGATGAGCGCTCCACGTACCGACAGCCTGTCGGCTCCCAGCCCCGACCGTGGCCCCGACGAGGCCGCGGCAGCGCCGGTGTGGGCCAAGGTCCCGGCGCGGACCGCCGCCCCTGCGCCGGTGGCCGTCACGGTGACGGCCGTCGTCGTGACACGCGGCAGCAGCCCCTACCTCGGTGCCACGCTGGCCGCGCTGCGCGCGCAGTCCCGCACGCCGGACGACGTGGTGGTGGTCGACGTCGACACCGCCCCGGCCACGTCGGGCCACCAGGATCTGCAGCTCGGCGGCGCGCGGTACGTGGCGGGTGCCGGCGCCCGCACCTTCGGTGAGGCGGTCGAGGCGGCGCTGGCCGCGGCCGGCGCCCCTGAGCACGGCTGGCTGTGGCTGCTGCACGACGACTCCGCCCCTGCGCCCGGTGCGCTCGCCGCGCTGACCCGCGCCGTCGAGCACTCGAACGTCGTGGCCGTCGCGGGCTGCAAGCAGCGCCGGTGGGAGACGGGGCCGGACGGTGCCCCGCTCGACCCCGGACTCTCCGACCGCGGGGTGCTCGTCGAGGTGGGGCACACGGTGTCGCCGCTGGGCCGCCGTATGACCGGGATCGACGACACCGAGATCGACCAGGGCCAGCACGACGCGCGCGAGGACGTGCTCGCCGTCGGGCTCGCGGGCGCGCTGGTGCGTGCCTCGGTGTGGCGTCAGGTCGGGGGTACCGACCCGGCGTACGGCCAGCTCGGTGACTCCACCGACTTCTGCCTGCGGGTGCGGCTCGCAGGGCACCGTGTCGTGGTGGTGCCCGACGCCGTGGTGCGGCACGCCCAGGTCTCCCTGCACGCTCCCGGGTCGTCCGGCGCGCGCCGACGCAGCCAGCTCTACCTGCGCCTGACGTCGGTGGCGCCCTGGATCCTGCCGTTCGCCATGCTGGCGATGGTCGCGTGGGCGCCGTTCGCCGCGGGCTACCGGCTCGCGATGAAGCGGCCCGACCGGGCCCGGGACGAGCTGCTCGCCCCGCTGTGGGCGGTCTTCCGGCTGGGGCCGCTGCTGCGGGCCCGGCGCCGGATCGCGCGGACGTCGACGGTGCCGCGGAGCGTGCTGCGCCCGCTGCTCGGCACCTGGCGCGAGGTGGCTGCGGAGCGCCGCGACCGGCGGCTCGCGCGCGGCGAGGCCCACCGCGTGGAGGATGCGCTGTCCGACCTGGAGCAGGCCGAGCTGCGGGCCCTGGCGGTCCGGCGCCGTGCCGGGCTGGCCGTGGTCGTGGTGGGCGCCCTGGGCCTGGCCGCGACGCTGTTCGGTCCCGCGCTCGGTGCTCTCGCGTCCGGCGGACGGCTGGTCGGCGGGGCCCTGCTCCCGGCCGGCGGCACGACGGCGACCACCTGGTGGGCCGCCACGTCCGGCTGGGTGCGCGACGGGCTCGGCGCGGCCGCCCCGGCGGACCCCCTGCTGCTCGTGCTGTCCGGGCTCTCGGTGCTCACGGGCGGCTCCCTGCAGGACGCCGTGGACGGCGTGCTGCTGCTCGCCCTCCCGCTGGCCGCCGTGGGCGCCTGGGCCGCCGCGGGCACCGTGACCCGCTCGGTGTGGCTGCGGGTGCTGGCGGCGCTCGCGTGGACCGTCGCCCCGGCGTTCCTCGGTGCGCTGGACGGCGGGCTGCTGGGCGCGGTGCTGGCGCACGCGCTGCTGCCGTGGACCGCCGTGGCGCTCGTCCGGGCCGTCGGCGTGCAGGCCGTCGACCGGCTCACACCCCCCGAGGGAGCGCTGTCGGCTCCCCGGTCGTCGCGGGCCGCCGGCTCGCTGGGTGCGGCCGGTGCGGGCGGACTGCTGCTGGCCTGCGTCGTCGCGGGCGCGCCCGCGCTGCTGCCCGCCGCCGTGCTCGTGCTCGCCGGGGCGGTGCTCGTGGCCCCCCGCCGCCGGACCTGGTTGGCGCTCACGCCGGTGCCGGCCCTCGTGGTGGGTGCGCCGTTGTGGTGGACGGCGCTGCGCGACGGCAACCGGGGACTCCTGACGGCCGAGCCGCTGGCCGGCTCGGGCGTTCCCGCGCCCGGCGACGCGTCGGGCCTGGAGCTGCTGCTCGGTCTGCCGTCCGCACCGGCGCCCTGGTTCGACGTGCCCGACGGCGGCGGCCCGGCCCTCGTCGCGCTCCGCACTGTGGTGGCGGCGGGACCCTGGGTGGCGGGCGGGCTGGTGCTGGCCCTGGCGCTGCTCGGCCTGCTGGCCGCGCTGCTGGGCATCGGCCGCCGGCGGGCCGGCCCGACGGCGCGCCGCGTCACGGGCACGACCCTGACGGGCTGGCTGGTCGCGGCGGCGGGGCTCGCGGTCGCGGTGCTCGCGCAGGGCGACGGCCGGTGGTCCGGCCCCGGGCTGTCCCTGCTGCTCCTCGGCCTCGGCGGTGCGGCCCTCGCGGGGGCGACGGCGGTCGTGGCACAGCGCACCCGCCTGAGCGGATTTCCCGGGGCGGCGGTCCGCGTGGGGGCGACGGTGCTGGCGGTGACCGGGCTGGTGCTCCCCGTGACGCAGGCGGCCGCCTGGCTGGTCGGTTCGGGCAGCGTCGCGGCAGGCGGCCGCAGCGCGCTGCTGCACGTCTCGACCGAGCCGGTGGTGCCCGCCGTCGGACAGCAGATGCAGGCGCCGCCGCGGCAGGCGCGCGTGCTGGAGATCGGCTTCTCCCCGGAGGGCGACGGCACGGTCCGGTACGCGCTCCTGCGCGCCGACGGGTCACAGCTCGCCGACGCCGCCGTCGCGGCGCGGGCCGCCGCGGACGGTGCGTCGGACGGCGCCGCGGCCGAGGCCCTGGACGCCGCGGTCGCGGAGCTGGTGTCCGGCACGACCGACGGGGTGCCGGAGCAGCTCGCCGGCCTCGGCGTCGGTGCGGTGCAGGTGCGGTCGGGCGACGCGGCCGAGGAGCGGGACGCCGCCGTCGGCGACCTCGTGGCCACGCTCGACATGGTGCCCGGCATGAGCCGGGTGACCGAGGGGCAGGCCGTGTCGGTGTGGCGGGTGTCGCCCGCGGACGAGCCCGCGCCCGGCTGGGCCCGGCTGGCCGAGGGCGGCGTGACCCGGCAGGTGCTGGAGTCGGCCGGTACGGAGGTCCGCACGGACGTCGCGCCGGGCGGCGCGGACCGGACCGTCGTGCTCGCGGAGGCCGCGGGCTCCGGCTGGCACGCGACCCTCGACGGGCGCCGGCTCGAACCGGTGCCCCCGGAGGACACGGCGGGGAGGCAGGCGTTCGACCTCGGGCCGGACGCCGGGCACCTCGTGGTCCGCTACGAGGCACCGCACCGCACGGCCTGGCTCGTGCTCACGACGTTCACACTGGTGGTCTTCGCCCTGCTGGCCCTGCCGGTGGGACGCAGGAGGGTCCGATGACGCGCAGGACGACGAAGCGCAGGAAGCTGACCGTGCCGCCCGCGGCCCGGCGTGCGGCGGCCGCGACGGGCGCCCTGCTGTGCGCGATGGCCGTCGCCGCGCTCGCGGTGACCGACGGCACGGTCGGGCCGGGTCCGGCCGTGGCCGACCCGGGCGACGGTGCGCGTGCCGTCCCCGTGGCGGCCGCGGAGACCGGGCTGGTCTGCCCGCAGCCGGCGGAGCTGGAGCAGCCCGACGTGGGCGACGACCAGTTCAGCGCGACCCCGGTGGAGACCAGCACGTCGCTGGTCGCCGTCGCGCTGGACGGCGCCGATCCTGCGCTGACCACGCTCGACGGGGCGGAGACCGGGGACCTCACCGGCCCGCTGGAGGTCGGCGACGCCGCTGCGGTGCGTACGGGCCAGGTGCCCGACGCGCGCCTGCTGCGCGTCACCCCGGGCGGCGCGACCTACGCCACGGGCACCGTGGCGTCCGTGACGACCGACGGCGACCTGCGCGGCATGGTCGCCGGACCGTGCGCGGAGCCCGCCGTCGAGCACTGGCTCGTGGGTGGCAGCACCGCGGTCGGCTCGAGCGGGCGGCTGGTGCTGCAGAACCCCGGCCGCACCCCCGCCACCGTGGCCCTGGAGGCCTGGGGCGCCTCCGGGCCCGTGGCGCTCGGTGGCCAGGCACTCGTCGTCGTGCCGCCGGGGGAGCAGGTCGTGACCATGCTGGAGGCCGTCGCGCCCGACCAGAGCCGGCTCGCGCTGCACGTCACCGCGGAGGGCGGGCGCGTGGGCGCGTACGTGCAGCACCACCGGATCGACGGGCTGCTGCCCGCGGGGGCGGACCTCGTCGTGGGCGGGGGGGCGCCGGCCGCGACGACCGCGGTGTCCGGGGTCGTCAGCACGGGCGAGGCCGTCGACGACCCGCACGCCCCGCGGCTCGACCTGCTGGCGCCGGGGGACCGGTCCGGCACGGCACGCCTCGCGGTGCTCGGCGCCGACGGCCCCGTCCGCCTGCGCGGCGGGGAGGAGGTGGCCCTGGAGCCCGGCAAGATCACCACCCTGCCGCTGGGCGGGCTGCCCGAGGGTGCGTACACGGTGGTCGTGGACGCGGACGTGCCGGTGGTGGCCGGCGCCGCCGTGGACCGCCGGGGCACGCCCGCACGGGACGCGGTCGTCGACGGCGACCCGTACGACCGCGCCTGGCTCCCCGGTCAGGCGGTGCCGTCCGACGGCGTCGTGGCCGACGGTGTCGTCGCCGTCCCGCAGGACGCCTCCTACGAGCTGGCGCTGGCCGGCGTGCCCGGCGAGCGTGACCCGGAGCGCATCGACGACGTCGAGGGCAGCACGGAGGTCGGGCTGCGCGGCATCGGGCCGGACGGCGCCGAGGCGTGGTCGCAGACCGTCGAGGTGCCCACGGGGCAGACGGTCACGCTGGACGGTGCGGACCTGGGCGACCCCGGCGAGACGGTGGCGGTGGTCGCGGAGCAGCCCGCGGACCAGCCGGGCGTGGTCTGGTCGGTGACGCTGTCGGACGCCGGGGCGCCGTCGCTGTTCTCGGTGCTGAACCCGGCGGCGCCGCTCGCCTCGGGCGACGAGGTGCGGGTGCGGCGCGTGGACGCGGTGGGCTGACGCGGTGGGCTAGGACCGGTCGCCGAAGTTCGGGTCGATCTCCTCCGGGGTGCGCGCCAGCATGTGCGCCACCTGTTCCACCACGACGTCGCGGACCAGGTCGGCGAGGTCCTCCTGGTCGAAGGCGCGCACCTCGACGGGACGGCGGTAGACCACCACGCGCCCGGGGCGGCCCGCCTCGGCGGGGAAGAAGCGGCCGAGCAGCACGCCGCCGTCCTCCCACGGGGCCGGGTCCGACGGCGGCACGTCCTCGACCGCGAACTCCGTGCCGCGCAGGTGCGCGGCCCAGGTGCGGTCGAGGTCCTCGACGACGTCGAGCACGAGGTCGTCGAACCGCTGCGCGCGCGTGCGGTGCGCCGGTGCGCCGGGCGGGAGCAGCGGGCCGCGCAGCCCCCGGCCGCGCCGGTCACGACGCCGGGGCCGGACGGCGTCGCCCTCGCCGTCGGGCCGGGTGGCGGCCAGCCGCAGCAGGTCCGCCTGCGAAGCCTTGGGGATGCCGGCCGCCGGGCCACCGGGCGTGCTCGCGGCGCTGCCGGAGGAACCAGACGAACCGCCCGAGGCGGGGCCGCGGCCGGACCGCCGGTTGCGGCCGCGAGGTGAGAACGGAGGCACGTACCGACGATACGTCGAATCCGCCCCGCTCCGGCTCACCTCTCGCGCGCCGCGCGGACAGGAGCCCATATCCTGAGGCGGTGCGCGACGACACCGCCGAGGTTACGTACCGCCGGGCGCTCGCCCTGATCACCGTGCTCGTCGCCCTGGTGGGCGCGGTGTGGGCGGTGCTGACGCCCGCCTTCCGCGCACCCGACGAGCCGCAGCACGTCAACAGCGTGCTCCGGCTGGCGTACGGGGGCGGCTGGCCCGCCGCCGGGGAGGCGCTCGTGGGCCCCGCCGTCGACGCGGCGCGGGAGCAGGCGGCGCTGGCCACGGACGTACCCGGCCGGCACCTCGACCGCGTCGAGCTGCCGCCGTTCGTCGACGTGCCGCCCGTCCCCGACGCGCAGCGCGGCACGGTGACCGCGGAGAACGCCCTCGCCGACCCGTTGCCGCCCGGCACCGGGACGCGGCACCTGCCCACCGACGTCGTGGACCAGATGACCCAGCACCCGCCGCTCTACTACGCGCTCGCCGCGGGGGTGCTGCACGTGACCGGCACGGCCGAGGCCCGCTGGGACCTCCAGCTCCTGACGCTGCGGCTGTTCGACGTCGTGCTCCTGCTTCCCCTGCCGCTGCTGACCGCCGGGGCCGTACGCCGTCTGCTGACCCGTCGTGCGGACGGCGGGCGCGCGGCCGCGCTGGTGGCGGCGTCGTTCACGCTGTTCGTACCGCAGGTGGGGCACATCCTGGGCAGCGTCACCAACGACGCGCTCGTGACGCTCAGCGGTGCGGCCACGGCCTACCTGTGCGCCCGGGTGGTGACGGGCGACGTGCGGTGGCGCACGGCGGCGGGGCTCGGGACGGTGGTCGGGGTCGGGCTGCTGACCAAGGTCATGGCGGCCTTCGCGCTGCCGATGGTGGTGGCCGCCTTCGCGCTGGCGGCCGGCCCCCGCGGACGCCGGGCGGCGGGCGTGCTCGTCGCGGGCGCCGTCGCGCTCGCCGTCGGCGGCTGGTGGTGGGTGCGCAACCTGGTCGTGCTGGGGACGGTGCAACCCGTCGGCATCCCGGACCGGTTCCCCGACGACGCGGAGCCGAACGGCCCTTGGTACTTCGTGCGGACCGTGGTGATGAGCCTGACCCGGTCGTTCTTCGGCAACTTCGGCTGGCTGGAGGTCCGGCTGCCCGACGCCGTGTTCTGGACCGCCGCCGTCGTGGTCGCGGGCCTGTGCGTGCTGGCCGTGGCCCGCGGCCCGGCACGGCGGGGCACGGCCGTGCTGCTGCTGCAGCCGGTGGCGCTCTGGTGCGGCGTCGTGGCCAACGCGTGGCCCGACTACGCGGCACACGGCTGGATCTCCGCCGTGCAGGGCCGCTACCTGTTCGCCGGCCTCCTGGCGCTCGGCGCGGCGACCGCCCTCGGCCTGGGCACGCTGCTCGGCCCGCGGCTGCGCGCCGCCGTGCCCTGGGTCGTCGGCACGGGCGCGGTCGCGGCGGCGGCCGGCCTGGCCTACGGGTTCTGGGGCTTCTACCAGGGACCGGACCGGACGGTGGCCGACGCCGCGGCCCGCTGGGCCGGGTGGAGCCCCCTGACCTGGCCTCAGCTCGTGCTGGTCGGCGCCGTGGGCGTGGTCGTCGCGGTCGCGGCCGTGCTGGCGGCGGCGCGGTTCTCCCGGGTGGTGCCGGACGTGCCGGACCATCCGCGCTCGCCGGCGGTCCGCGTGACCGAGACGGTGACGGCCACGCCGAGTGCCAGTCCGGCGACCAGCAGCACGACGAGCGTGCCCGCCGGGAAGGCGTACCAGTAGCCGACGGCGGCGACAGCCCGGCCGAGCGCGTCCAGGCCGCCGTCCTCCGGCATCCAGTACAGGCGCCAGGTGTCGATCTGATAGGTCAGGTGCAGGGCGGCGGCCAGCACCAGCAGGGCCAGGGGTACGGTCCGGCGCAGCCGCGGGCGCAGCACGGCCGCGCCCGCCACGGCGACGACCCCCAGCCCCACGAGGCCGGTGAACAGGTACCGGCCCTGCATGGCCGCCCCGAAGTCGGCGAAGGCGGCGAACTGCTCCCAGGAACCTCGCGCGACGATCGCCGCGAGGGCGGGCACGGGGAACAGGAGCACGAGGGCGTCGAGGCGTGGGAGCGTCCGGCGGGCGAGCGCGGCGACGAGACCGGCCAGCAGCACCACGAGGGCCACGCGGGCCATCCACCAGGACGCGTCCAGATCGGGCCGCCACGACTCGTCGTGGATGGGCCCGGGTGCGTGGTCCTGCATGAAGAACAGGGTGACCATGCGCTCGGCGAACCGGCCGAGCCAGATGAGGCCGCCGTCCGACCAGCCGTGGACGGGGGTGAGGTCGGGCGGGGTGGCGTGCGTGCCGTGCGGCTGGAGCATGCCGTGGACCACCACGTTCCGCACCCACCAGGCCGCACCGGGGACGGCGGCGACGGCGACCAGCAGCAGCCCGACGAGGGCCTCCCGCACCCGTGCACGGAATCGCCAGGCGGCAACCGCGTAGGCCAGGACGATCCACGCGGGGAACATCAGCGCGAACCCCTTGGTCAGCAGTGCCAGCGTGGTGACGAGCCCCAGCAGCAGGGCCGTGCGACGCGTGAGGTCGCCGGTCAGCACCCGGACCACCAGATATGTGGCGCAGGCGCCGAGCAGCACCAGGAGGTTGTCGTTGTTCACCGCCGACTCCAGGTGCGTCAGCTCCGGGACCGCGAGCGGCACCAGGGCGGCCGCGACGGGCAGCGGCTCGGGCAGGCGCAGCCTGCGCGCGGTGGCGAACAGGAGGAGCGGGAGGGGGAGCGCGAGCAGTGCGTTCCACCAGCGCAGCATCAGCCAGATCTGGTCCAGCGGTGCGTCCTGCCAGTCGGGCACCAGGGCGACGACACCCGCGCCCAGCAGGTAGTACAGCGGCGGGTGCTGCACGAGCTGGTTGAACACCGGCGTCCGCGGGCCCTCGCCGCGCTTGACGGTCAAGGTCGCCGAGCCGCCGGCCTCCGAGTACGTGGGCCGTTCGCCGCGCGGCGGGACGTCCTGCCGGTCGGCCAGGTGCTGCGGCCCGCCGATCCGGTCCGCCCGGACGAAGCCGCCCGCCGCCACGCCCTGCGTGACGAACGACGTGCCGGGTGCAGGCCACGGCCAGGCGTCGCCCTGCCGCACCTGGAGGATCAGGTCCACGTGCTGACGCTCGTCGGGCGAGCGGACGTTGGGGAAGACGGCCGTCTGGCCGAGCATCACCACGAGATGCAGGAGCACGATCAGCCACACGACGACAGGGACCGTTCGGGGACTGGTCACGCGAGCAGGATATCGCCGGAGGCGCCGGTTCACGCCGGATCTCACCCGGGTGAAGGGAGTTCCATGACGAGTGATGTTCACCCCTCGTTCGTCTGGCGTGCCGTAGGGTTGAAACCGCACTCGCTGCTTGATCATCGGCTCGGCCGTCGGCCGGACGCGAGCCCGTAACCGAAGGCAACAGGGCCATGAAGTTGTTCGTGCAGATTCCTTGCCTGAACGAGGAAGAGACTCTTCCTCTGGTGCTTGCCACGATCCCCCGCGACATCCCGGGCATCGACGAGGTCGAGATCCTGGTGGTCGACGACGGCTCCACGGACGGCACCGTCGAGGTGGCCCGCCGCCTCGGCGTGCGGCACTTCGTCCACCACACCCGGAACATGGGCCTGGCCCGTTCGTTCCGCGACGGCGTCGACTACGCGCTGCGGCACGGCGCCGACATCGTGGTGAACACCGACGGCGACAACCAGTACCCGCAGGAGCGGATCGGCGACCTCGTGATGCCGGTGGTGCTCGGCGACGCGGACATCGTGATCGCGGACCGGCAGACCGGCACCATCGACCACTTCTCCCCGCTGAAGAAGACGCTGCAGAAGGTGGGCAGCGAGGTGGTCAACTTCGCCGCGGGGACCGACCTGCCGGACGCCGCGAGCGGGTTCCGCGCCTACTCGCGTGGCGCGCTCCTGCGGCTCAACGTCGTCACGCAGTTCAGCTACTGCATGGAGACCATCATCCAGGCCGGTCACCAGCGGCTGCGCATCCAGAGCGTGCCGGTCACCACCAACCCCAAGACGCGGGAGTCCCGGCTCTTCTCGAGCATGTGGCAGCACATCGCCAAGTCGGGTCAGGCCATCAGCCGGTCCTACGTGATGTACAAGCCGCACGTCGTGTTCGTGACGCTCGGCATCGTCTTCGCGCTCGGTGCCGCCGTGCCGTTCGGCCGGTACGCCCTGCTCCTGGCCACGGGAACCCCGGGCCAGCACCTCCAGTCGATCGTGCTCGGCGCCACCTCGATGGTCGGAGCGCTGCTCAGCTTCGCCCTGCTCGTGCTGGCCGACCTGCAACGCACCAACCGCGTGCTGCTCGAGGACACGCTGGAGCGCCTCAAGGAGATGCAGTACGGCATGGTCGCCGTCACGGACCCGACGGTGGCCGCCGCACGGGAGAACCCGCAGGTGCCCGGCAACGGCCGGCCCTCCGGGGACCGGGCCCGCCCGGCAGGCCCCGGCGACCCCGGCCTGGCGGACGTGCCCGCGAGCGTGCAGTGATCGCGTTCGGCACCTACGACGCCGCACGACACCCGCGCATCGCCGTCCTCGTCGCCGGGCTGCGCGCCCACGGGACCAAGGTCACCGAGCTCAACCGGCCCCTCGGCCTGTCCACCGCCGAACGGGTGCGCATGCTCCAGCAGCCGTGGCGGCTGCCCGTGCTCGCCGGGCGCCTGGTGCGGTGCTGGGCCGGCCTCGTGACCGACGCCGTGCGGCTGCGCCGGGCCGAAGGGCGGCCCCCGGCGGTGCTCGTCGGCTACCTCGGCCACTTCGACGTGATCCTGGCCCGGCTGCTGTACCCGCGGTCCGTGGTGGTGCTCGACCACCTCGTGTTCGCCGGGGACACCGCCGCCGACCGCGGGGCCGCCGGGCTCCGGGTGCGGCTCCTGACCGGTCTGGACCGGCTGGCGATCGCGTGCGCCGACGTGGTGGTCACCGACACCGAGGAGCACCGGCGGATGCTGCCCGACCCGGGCAAGGGCGTCGTCGTCCCGGTCGGCGCACCGGACGCGTGGCGGACGGCGGCCGCCTCCGCGGCGCCGGGCGAGGCCACGGCCGGCGCCGGGAGGCTCTCGGTCGTCTTCTTCGGGCTCTACACCCCGCTCCAGGGCGCACCCGTCATCGCGGAGGCGGTGCGCGACGCCGTCGCCGCCGGGGCCGCCCTGGACGTGACGATGGTCGGCACCGGCCAGGACCTGCCCCGCGCCCGCGAGATCCTGGCCGGGACACCCGGCGTGACCTGGCGCGACTGGGTCGAGCCCGACGAGCTGCCCGCGCTCGTCGCCCGGCACCAGGTCTGCCTCGGCATCTTCAGCGACACCCCCAAGGGCGTGCGCGTGGTGCCGAACAAGGTGTACCAGGGGCTCGCCGCGGGCTGCGTCGTCGTCACCTCGGACACCCCGCCGCAGCGCCGGGTCGTGGGGGAGCACGCCGAGCTCGTACCGCCCGCCGAACCTGGGTCGCTCGCGGCCCGGCTCGTCGCCCTCTGCGACCCCGCCACGCTCGCCGCCGCCCGCGAGCGCGCGGCACGGGGCCGGGACCGCATCCGCCCGCAGACGGTCACGGAACCCCTGATCGCAGCCCTGGCAGCCAGGACCGCCCTGTGAGCACCCCGGGCGGGCCGGTGACCGGCGGGGGCGTGGTGGCGCGGGCCGGCCGGGTGGTGCGGTCCCGGTGGGTGCGGTGGGGGTTTCTCGTCGTTGCGCTCGGGCTGGCGGTCTGGTACGTGGCCGGCAACCGCGCCGAGCTGGCCCGGGCGGCCGCAGGACTCTCCGTGGCGGAGGCCGCGTCCGTCGTCGTGCTCGGTGTGGTGTACGTGTGGTGCACGCTGCTGGCCTGGCGCGCGGTGCTCGCCGATCTGGGCTCGCCGCTGCGGCTCGGGCCCGCGGTGACGGTGTTCGGGGTCAGCCAGCTCGGCAAGTACGTGCCGGGCGGCGTGTGGAACGTCGTCGCCGCCGCGGAGGTGGGCGCGGGCAACGGCGTGCCGCGCAGCCGGGCGGCGACGTCGATGCTGGTCGCCGTGGCCGTGTCGGTCGCGTCGGGTGCCGCGGTGGGCGCCGTCGCGCTGCCGTTCGTCTCGTCGACGGCGTGGGGTGCCTGGTCCTGGGTGGTGTGGGCGGCGCCCGCCGTCGTGGTCGTGCTCGCCCCGCCCGTGCTCAACCGGCTGATCGGGCTGGCCCTGCGGGTCGCCGGGCGGCCCGCGCCGGAGCACCCGATGACCTGGGGCGGCCTGGGGCGCGCCGCCGTCTGGTCGGTGGCCGGGTGGCTCGTCGCCGGGCTGCAGCTCTGGGTGCTGTGCACCGGCCTGGGGATGACGCCGTCCGCCCGGACGTTCGCATTGGCGACCGGTGGCTGGGCGCTCGCCTGGACCGCAGGGTTCCTGTTCGTGCTGGCGCCGGCCGGGGCGGGCGTGCGCGAGGTGGTGCTCGCGGCGGTGCTCGCCGGGGCGCTGTCCGGGCCGGCGACGGGACTCGCGGTGCTGGTCAGCCGGGTTGCGCTGACGCTCGTCGACCTGGCCTTCGCGGGTGCGGGGCTGCTGCTGGCGCGGGGTGCGCGGCGCGCCGTCGTCGGGCGGGCGTCCTCACCCCCGTGAGCATCCGGCGTGTTCGCCGCGTCGTGCCCGGTCAGGGCGTAGTCTCGGCGCGTGAGATCGGTGAGACAGTGTTCGCGCTCGGCCTGCACCAATGCGGCCGTGGCGACGCTCACGTACGTGTACGCGGACTCGACGGCGGTTCTGGGTCCGCTTGCGCACCTGGCCGAGCCCCACAGCTACGACCTGTGCGCGGAGCACGCCGAACGGCTGACCGCGCCGCGCGGGTGGGAGGTGGTCCGCCTCATGCCCGAGTTCGAGGACGCGGGGCCGAGCCCCGACGACCTGTCCGCCCTGGCCGACGCCGTCCGTGAGGCGGGCCGGGTGCGCCGCCCGGCCGAGCCGCCCACGGTCACGGAGACGGCCCGCCGGGGCCACCTCCGCGTCCTGCGCGCGGACGACGACACCTCGGCCTGAAACGGCCTACGGGACCCAGGCGCAGACCGCGTGGCCTGCGCCCGAGAGGGTCAGGTTGCCCGCGTCGTGCGGGACGAAGACCGAGTCGCCCTGGGTCAGGCGCTGCGCGCCGGTCTCGGCGCGGTCGGCGTCGAGCGTCAGCTCACCGTCCAGGCAGAGCAGGATGCGGGGGCCGGTGGCGGGCAGGCAGACCGACTCGGTGGGGTCGACGTCCGCGGTCGTGAGCGCGAACTCCGTGACCGGCACGCGGTAGGTGTGCACCTGGCCGCGGCTGCCCGCCGTGCTCACCTCGGGGGTGAACGGCTGCTGCGGTGCGAACGTGGTGCAGGCGACCAGGTTCTCCTCGTCCACGAGCTTGGTGGTGAGGCCCGCGCGCAGCACGTTGTCGGAGGAGGCCATGATCTCGACGCCCAGCCCCGACAGGTAGGCGTGCACCACGCCGGCCGGCGTGAAGGCCGCCTCGCCCGGCTCCAGCGAGAAGCGGTTGAGCATGAGGGACGCGATGGCGCCCGGGTCGCCGGGGTGCTGGTCGGCGAGGTCGATGACCGTGCGGTCGGCGCGCTCGAACGGAGACCCGGCCGCCAGGCGGGCGCGCACGGAGTCGAGGGTCGCCTCGATGTCGGCGGCGCAGGCCTCGTCGGCCCGCGCGGACAGCAGGTGGTTGAACGCGTCCCGCATGCCGTCGTGGCCGCGGTCGCGCAGCAGGGCCGCGCGCACACCCTCGACCAGGTCACCGGCCAGACCGTCCAGCACGTCCAGGATGGTGCGCGGCGTGCGGAAGCCGGCCAGGCCCTCGAACTGCGACAGGGCGACGATCATCTCCGGCTTGTGCTGGTCGTCCTTGAAGGACCGCTTGGGCGACGAGAGGGCCATCCCGGCCTTGTTCTCGCGTGCGAAGCCCTCCCGGGCCTGCCGCGGCGAGGGGTGCACCTGGAGCGACAGCGCCTTGCCCGCGGCCAGCACCTTCAGCAGGTACGGCAGGCGCGGCCCGAACTGCTCGGCCACGCGATGGCCCAGGGTCTGCACGGGTGCCTCGCGGACCAGGCGGTCGAGCGTGACGTCGTCGTCCTCGATCACCGTGACCGACGGCGCACTCGTGTGCGCGCCGAGCCAGAGCTCGGCCTGCGGCTGCCCGTCCGGCTCTGCGCCGAGCAGGTGGGGGATGGCGTCGACCGACCCCCAGTCGTACCGCTGGATCGTGTTGGTCAGCGGCAGGGGGGCGTGGAACTGGGCTACGGCAAGCACCGCGCAAGGATAGCCCGCCGGACCGGCCGGATCAGGGGGCACCGGTGCGGCCCCGCCGTCTGCAAGAATCTGGGTGCGTCCGTGACGCCGCTGTCGCGGAGCCGTGCACCCCAGCAGAAAGCAGCCGTCCGATGCCCTCCAGCACGCCCCGCGTCTCGGTCGTCATGCCGGTCCGCGACACCGAGCTCTACCTCGACGACGCGATGACCAGCCTCACCCGGCAGTTCGACGACCCGCACGACCTGGAGGTCGTGGTGGTCGACGACGGCTCCGGCGACGCCACCCCGGACATCGCCGAGAGCTATGCCGACCGCCTGCCGAACCTGACGGTGCTGCGCAACAGGGAGCCGGTGGGGGCCGCCACGGCACGCAACCAGGGCCTGGCCGGGTCGAACGGCCGGTACATCACCTATCTCGACGGCGACGACTGGTACGCGCCGCACCACCTGCGCGACGTGACGGACGCGATCGAGGCGTTCGGCGTGCCGATCCTGCGGCACGACCACGTCACCGTCCAGGACGGTCAGCGCCGGGTCGTCCGCGCGATGGAGCCGGTGCGCGAGCAGGTGCTCGACCCCCGGGAGTCCATCCTGCCCACCGACCGTCCCACGATGGTCGACTACCCCTACGGCTGGGCCGGCGTCTACGACCGGGCGATCGCCGGCGACGGCCTGCTGACCTTCTCGGACGGCATGCGCACGGCGACGGACCGGGCCTGGGTGTGGCGCCTGCACCTGCAGGGCACCGGCTACGTCGTCACCAACCACAGCGGCGTGTGCTACCGGCGGGGCGTGACGACCTCGCTCACCCAGATCTACGACGAGCGCCGCCTCGACTTCACCCGGGCCTTCGCCGAGATCCACGGGATCCTCGACGAGGACCGGGAGACCGACCGGTTCCTGCCCAAGCTCGCCCGGACGGTGCTCGCGATCGTGGACCACCACCTCGGCTTCGCGGAGCACATGCCCGCCGAGCTGCTCGCCGAGCTGAACCGGCGCTCCGCCGAGCTGATCCGGACGTTCCCCGCGGAGACGGTCCGGGTCCAGCTCGAGCAGTCCGGGCCGCGGCGCTGGGTGACGCTGCGGGACGTGCTCCCGCCGGAGCTCGCGCCGAGCCCCGAGATGCTCGCCGCCGAGCTCGCGGTGTCAGCGCCCGCGTAGGCCCTTCGCTCGTTACGCTCTCGACGTGGCACTCGACCCGAGCAGGATCAGCAAGGCGTCCAGACGCCGCCTCGGCCGGATCGTCCGGGCGGTCCGGCGCCGCCTCGGCCCGGGCGCGGACCAGAAGGGCGTCGCTGAGGCGGGCACGCCCGAACCCGCGGCCCCCGCCGACCCGGCGCTGCGCCGGGTGCTGGACTCCGGGGTGTTTGACGCCGAGTGGTACGGGGCGCAGGCGGGCACGACGTTCGCCGACCCCGCCGACGCCGCGCGGCACTACCTCGCGCAGGGCCGGCGGAAGGGCTGGTGGCCGCACCCGCTGTTCGTGCCGGCCCGGTACCGGCCGAAGGCATGGCAGCGGGACGACACCGACCCGCTCGTCATCTACCTCAAGGGCGTGGGCGACTCGTGGAAGGCGTCCCCGTCGCCGCTCTTCGACCCGGGCCGGCTCGACCGGCCCGCTGCGGACGGGCGCAGCCCCCTGGCGGCCTTCCTCGCGGACGACGCCGACGCCCCGCTCCCGCTGGCCCCGGACGCGCGATGGATGCGCGACGGCGTAACGCTGGCCGACGTGCGCGAGGCGCTCCGCGCCGAGCTGAGTCACCAGGCGGACCACGCGGACCAGGCGGATGCCGCTGCGCCCTGGCGGGAGTCCCCGGCGGTGAGGACCGTGCCGGGCCTGACCAGCCTGGTGGTCGTCGACTGCGACACCACCGCCGACGTGCTGACCGTCCTCACCGCGATCGACCGCGCCGTGCCGGCGGACGACACAGCGGCCGCGCCGTCCGCGGAGATCCTGCTGGTCACCGGTGATCGTCGTCGCGCCGTCGCCGGCCTCGCGCTGGCCCGGCTCGCCCGGTTCGACGTGCGGGTGGTGCTGTCCGGGCAGGGTGCGTCGTCCGCCGTCGACGAGGCGGTGCACGGGGCCCGGGGCGAGCACGTGCTGCTGCTGTCGGGGCGGCAGGCCTTCCGCGAAGGGACGCTGCAGGACCTCCGGGCGGTGTTGACCGAGTCGGGCGCCGCCGTGGTGCACCCGGTCGTGCTCGGTGGCGAGCTGCTGCTGCGGGACGTGGGCGTGGTCTACCCGCCGCGCGGCACGGATCCGGTGCCCTTCCTCGACGGCGTGCACCCGGACAGCGTGCCCTGGACCCGGCCGTGGTTCGAGGTGCCGGGAGCGCCGGTGCCGCTCCTGGCCCGCACGGAGTCCGTGCGGGCCGTCCGGGACGAGCCGCGGGTACGCACCCTGTGGGCCGACGTCGACCTGGCGCAACGCCTGGCCAGGCACGAGGAGCGCCCCGTCGTGGTGGCCCGCGACGTGGTCGTGACGCGGTCCGGGGACGGGACGTTCGACGACACCGCGGAGCCGGAGGACGACCTGGCGGTGTTCCGCGCGGCGTGGCAGACGGTCCCGGAGGGATCCGCGGACCTCTTCGCGACCTTCGGCGTGGCACCCGTGTTCACCGGGACGGCCGCGCTCACCGCCCCCGGGCGACCGGGGACCTGGACCCGCGCGCTGTGGCCCTCCGTGCCGGACACCGCCCGGGTACGGGAGGCGCCGCCCGCACTGCGCTGGGCGATCAAGACGGCGATGCCCGCCGGCGACCAGGCCCGGCAGTGGGGCGACTTCCACTTCGCGCACTCCCTGGCGGCCGCACTGCGCGACCTGGGCCAGCACGTGGTGGTCGACTACGCGCCCAACGACGCCCGTGCGACCTCCTACCGGGACGACGTCGTCCTGATGCTCCGGGGACTGCACCCGGCCCGGCTCCCGGGCGACGTGACGAGCGTCGTGTGGGTCATCAGCCACCCGGAGGACGTCGCGGCGCGGGAGCTGGCGGGTTACGACCTCCGGTTCGCCGCGAGCCTCACCTGGGCGCGCGACGTCTCGCAGCGGTGGGAGCTGCCCGTGGCCCCGCTGCTGCAGTGCACCGATCCGAGCCGGTTCTACATCGACGACGAGCCGGTCGAGGACGTCGTCGGCAAGGCCGTCCTGGTCGGCAACACCCGGGGCAAGGCACGTCCGGTCGCCGTGGAGGCCGTGCGGTCGGGTGTGCCGGTCGCCGTCTACGGGTCGGGCTGGCAACGGTTCCTGCCGCCCGAGGCGATCGCCGGCGCGTACGTGCCGAACGAGGTGCTCCGCCGCTACTACCGGTCGGCCGCCTGGGCGCTGAACGACCACTGGCCCGACATGCGTGACCTGGGCTTCGTCTCCAACCGCGTCTTCGACGTGCTCGCGTCGGGCGGCCGGCTCCTGACCGACGACGTGTACGGGCTCGACGAGATCGTGCGCCCCGTCCTGCCCGAGGGCCGCCTGGCCCGGTTCACGACGCCCGAGGAGCTGCACGCGCTCCTGGCCGAGGGCAGTGCCGCACGGTACGACGAGGAGATGCTCCGCTCGCTGTCCGAGCACGTCCGCACCGAGCACGGGTTCGGGGCACGCGCCGCCGTCCTGCTCGAGGCGGTGCTCGCGCACCGGGCGGACAACACCTCCGGCACCTGAGACCCGTACGCCGGGTGAGGTGCGCCCGGCGCGCCCCGGTGCGCCCCGGTGCTCGCGTACGCTGACGACGTGGCTCTCGACCTCAACAGGATCATCAAGGCGTACGACGTCCGGGGACTGGTGCCCGAGGAGCTGTCGCCCGAGGTGGCGCGCGCGATCGGCACGGCCTTCGCCCGGGTGGTGGTGCGCCCCGAGGCGTCGGACGACTCCCGCCCGGCCGTCGTCGTCGGACGGGACATGCGGGACTCCGGGCCCGACCTCGTGGACGCCTTCGCGGCCGGTCTCGCCGCCGAGGGCGTGGACGTGGTCCGCATCGGGCTGTGCTCGACCGACGGGCTGTACCACGCCTCCGGCGTCCTGGGCCTGCCGGGCGCCATGTTCACGGCCAGCCACAACCCGGCCGCGTACAACGGGATCAAGCTCTGCCGCGCGGGCGCGCGGCCCGTTGGCGAGGCCACAGGCCTCGCCGGGATCCGGGAGGTCGCGCAGGCGCTCCTGGACGACGCCGACGCCGAGGTCGGCACCTCGGCCCCGGCCCCCGGGCAGGTGACCGACCGCGAGATGCTGGGCGAGTACGCCGCGTTCCTGCGGGGCCTGGTGGACCTCTCGGGCATCCGGCCGCTCAAGGTCGTCGTCGACGCCGGGAACGGCATGGCGGGCCTCACGGCGCCGGCCGTGCTCGGTACCGCCGCGGGACTGCCGGAGCTGCCGCTGGACGTCGTGCCGATGTACTTCGAGCTGGACGGCACCTTCCCGAACCACGAGGCCAACCCCTTGGAGCCCGCCAACCTGCTGGACCTGCAGACGGCGGTCGTGGCCAACGGCGCCGACATCGGGCTGGCCTTCGACGGGGACGCCGACCGCTGCTTCGTCGTGGACGAGAAGGGCGTACCGGTCTCGCCGTCGGCGATCACCGCCCTGGTGGGGCTGCGCGAGGTCGAGAAGGAGAAGGCGGCCGGGCGGGCGCCGGTGGTCATCCACAACCTGATCACGTCGCGCGCGGTGCCCGACCTGCTCTCGGCCGCCGGCGCCCGGGTGGTGCGCACCCGCGTGGGGCACTCGTTCATCAAGGCCGAGATGGCCTCGAACGAGGCGGTGTTCGGCGGCGAGCACAGCGCCCACTACTACTTCCGGGACTTCTTCTTCGCGGACACCGGTATGCTGGCCGCCCTGCACGTGCTGGCGGCACTGGGCACGCAGCGCAACCCGCTGTCCGAGGTTGCCGAGATGTACGAGCCCTACGTCGCCTCCGGCGAGATCAACTCGCGGGTCCCGGACGCCGCCGAGGCCACGAACCGCGTGCTGGACGCCTACCGGGTCGCCTACCCCGGGATCGAGGTCGACACGCTCGACGGTGTCACCGTGTCCCACTGGGACGGGCACCCGCAGTGGTGGTTCAACCTGCGGGCGTCCAACACCGAGCCGCTGCTGCGGCTCAACGTCGAGGCCGCCGACCACGACATCATGGAGAAGGTCCGCGACGACGTGCTCTCGCTGGTGCGCGCCGGGACCGACGAGCCGGACGGGTCCGGGACAGGAGAGACCGAATGAGCATCGAGCTGGAGCCCTGGGTACGCGAGATCCTGCGCTGCCCCGTGACGGGCGCGACCCTCGTGGACGGCACCGGGCCGGACGGCGAGCCCGAGCTGCACTCGACCGACCCGGAGCGGCCGCTGGCCTACCCGGTCCGGGACGGGATCCCGGTGCTGCTGGAGTCGGACGCGCGCGAGCTCTGAGCGATACCGGACCGTGATGCGTCGCGTCGGCCCACGGTCCGGGCATCTGCCACAATCGGGTGCCCCCGCAGGACGACGCCGTCCGTGGATGCCGCAGCCCCTCGGAGAAAGCAGCAACCGACACGATGAGCACAACACAGCTTGTCCTGGTCTCCTCGGCCGAGTCCCTGCTCGCAGCAGCGGCCGCCGTGGACGCCGGGCTGCTCGACCGACCGCGCCGCAGGGTGCTCGTCCTGTTCGGGCGTGCGCCGGCGCCGGAGACGGCACCCCTGCCGCACGAGCGTCCGGGCATGTCGGCGGCCACGGCACGGTTCGACGACGTCGTCGTGCTCGACGAGCTCGTCCGGCCCGCGGACCCGGGACGCTGGTCGCCGCGGGGTGACGACCGCCCTGTCCTGGCCCGCCTGCTGCGGCAGGCCTGGGGCATCGGGGACGACACCGTGGAGCTCGTCTGTGACCGTCCCCAGTCCGAGCAGCCGGTCGAGTGGCTGATGTCGGCGTTCTACGGGTGCGAGGTGGTCCGCCTCGTCACGGACATCGCCGGGTACGGCCCGGCGCGCGAGCCGATCGGGTGGCCGCAGGCCCGGCGGACCAGCCGGCACCTGTACCGGGAGCACGTCGCAGGACTTGCGCCCTGGCCCGACGGCGACGAGCACCGGGCCGGGCAGGGCGTCGCTGCGGTCGCGATCCCCGCCGACGCGGTCGGCAAGCTGGCGCAGGACGTCGCGTCCGCCGCGGACCTGCCGGTCCCGGCGGAGGGTGTCGCGCTGGTGCTCGCGGAGTCGTTCGTCGCGGGCGGCATCCTGACCCGGGACCAGGAGACGGCGCTCTGGCGCGACGCCGTCCGCACGGCGGCCGCGGTGGACGGCGTGACAGAGGTGCTTGTTCTCGCCGACCCGGTCGTCCCCGCGAACCTGGCGGTGCGCCTGGGCGACCTGGCGCCGGAGGGAGTCCGGCTCACGCCGGTCGAGCAGCCGGCCCTCGCGGAGGTCTATCTCGCGGCCGTGCGCCCCGTGGTCGTGGTCGGGACCATGTCGCCGGCACTCCTGCGGGCGCGGGCCGACGGCGTCCCCGTGGTCGCGGTGGGTGCCAAGACCGTCAAGGAACGGCTCCGGCCCTATGCGAACCCGGCGCGGCTCCCGTGGGCCGTCGTCGACGCCGCGCTCCGGGAGGACGGGCGCTGGTCGGACACCGGGGACCTCGCGCACCTGATCGGCGCGGTGGCGTTCTGCATGTACCCGGAGCGGCTCGCCGAGCGGAGGACCGAGGTCGCGGCGTTCCTGGACAGGCTGGAGCCGGCCGAGATCGGGCGGTACACGACGGCGAACCGGGCACAGAAGCTCGGTCTGCTGCCCGTGCCCGAACCCGAGCCGGCTCCCGAGCCCGCCCTGGAACCGACGCCCGAACCGACGCCTGAACCAGAGCCCGAGGCGCCCGCCCCGGCCCGTGGCGAGAAGTGGTTCCGCGGGCTGGTCCGCAAGTCACACTGAGTCAGGCCCCTGAGTCAGGGCGCACCCGGTCGACCGGTGCCCCCGGAGCCTGCGCCGGCAGCCTGGGCCTCCGCCGCGTACAGCCGCCCCAGCACGCTCCGCGGCCCGGTGTTCTCGGAGCCTGCCTTGTACGACAGCTTGTGGACGGTCGCCCGCGACAGCGCCCGCTCGAAGTCCTCGTCGGTCATGTCACGGCTCATCCAGTGCCGCAGCCGGAGCGACGGCGCCGTCGAGAGCCGGGGAGTGGCCGCGAAGAGCTCGCCGAACCTCGGGTCGGTGAGCACGAGTGCCTCGAAGAGGTGGTGGAACGTGAAGTAGTGCGGCAGCTTGCCGTCCTTGCGCCAGTAGGCGTAGAGCGCCTCGAGCGTCATGGTCACGAGGTAGTGGCCGGGCTGGGCGGTGATGCTCCACGTGCCGATCGAGGTCCGCTCCTTGGCGGGCGCGAAGAACCCGGTGGGCCGCGCGTGGTCCGCCAGCTCGGCGCCCGCATCACCACGCAGGTAGCAGGTGGCGTCGAGCCACGTGCCGCCGTACCGCGCGAGGAGCTCCAGGCGCAGCAGGTCGGACCGGGCGGTGCGGTCGGTGACCAGGGCGTCGATGTCGTCCGGCAGCGTCACGAAGCTGCCGACGTTGTCGTCGTCCAGCTCGACCACCGGGCGCGTGAGGTGCCGGGCCATCGTCGACCGGCACATCCGCACGACGTCGGGTGCCTGGTCGAAGCCCTGCGCCCAGTAGGTCCAGACGGTGTCCGACCGGTCCTCGACGACTTGCCGCGCCCCGGCGGCCGCACGGAGCTCGGCCAGCCGGTCGAGCACGAAGCGGACCGCGTCGCGCCGGGGCACGAACTGCAGGACGCCACGGTCGAGCAGCACGGCGTCCAGGCCCCGCGGGAGCGGATCGTGCGCGGTCCACCGCCGGTAGGCGGCGTCGGCGTCCTCCATCCGCCCGGCGAGCTCGGAGGCGCGGCCCAGCTCGTAGTACCAGCGGGGCGGGGCGTCAGCGCGCCGGTCGATGGCGCGGGCCAGCGCGTCCGCGGCCCCGGCGTGGTCGTTCGCACGCCGGCGGGCCGTGGCCAGCCGGTGCAGCCAGCCCGGGTCGGCCGCCGGACCGGAGGTCGCCCGCGTCAGCGCTCGCTCGGCTCGTCCGGGGTGCCCGAGCCGGCCGTGCACGCGGGAGAGGAAGAAGTGGTATCGCTGGGTGAGCGTAGCCAATGATGTGCCGTTCAACTGGAGGAGTTCACGGCAAATTTAAGCCGGGGTCCCGGCCTTGTCGCGGTAAACAGCGGGTGAGAAAAGGGGCAGCCCCGCCCCCTGGTCAGTTCGCCCGGATTCGGGCGATCCAGGAGGACGGCAGGGTCCCTGCGCGGGTGTGCTTGCCGACGACGGAGCGGATCCGGTCGGCCGATCCGCGCACCGTGGCGGTCTCCCCGGACGGCG
Organism: Promicromonospora sp. MS192; assembly: GCF_049532985.1. GTDB lineage: Bacteria > Actinomycetota > Actinomycetes > Actinomycetales > Cellulomonadaceae > Promicromonospora. The sequence goes on from NZ_CP186693.1 coordinate 5,764,190, forward strand.
ACGTCGCGACCAGCGCGGCGGCCTGTCCGCTCCGGTACCGGTCGGTGATCTCGATCGACGTGACGGCGGGCAGGCCGAACAGCCGCTGGGCGGACTCCTGGGTGAGCAGGCGGCCCCAGGACCGGTAGTCGTTGCCGGGCGCCCGCTTGCTGTACGGGTCGGCCACGGAGCGCTCGTAGGGCACCTCGGACGACCACACGTCCTCCGAGTGCGCGGTGCGCCCTCCGCTCGACGAGAAGTAGTGGGCCTCCACGGGCCGTCCCGACCACGTCAGCACCCGCGCGCGGGTCAGCGAGGCGTTCGTGGCCCGGACGGCGTCGGCCCAGTAGCGGGCGTACGACGAGACCTCGTTGTCGTAGCCGGTGAAGTGCTGGTCACGGACGTCGTCGACCACGTGGCAGCGGCATCGCGCCTTCCAGTCGCCGCTGCGCAGCAGCGCGAACGAGCGGGCCACGACCGCCTGCGCCTCCAGCGCGGCACGTCCGCCGTGCGCGCCCCACGACGCCGGCATCTCCGCGAGCCCGTACAGGTAGGCGCCGTTGAGAGGTATCCGGTTGACCACGTTCGGCACGCCCGCCGAGGCGCTGAGCTGCAGCCTGCCCCACCGGTAGGCGCCATGGGCGCCCCGGACGTGCGCCACCGCCGGCGCGGCGTCCTGCCGGTAGTAGGGCGAGCCGGACCACACGAGCCACATCCGGTCGTACCGGTGGGTGCGTCCCTCGGCCCGCACGACGAGGTCGCCCCGCGACACCGAGACGTCGACCGGGCCGCTGCCGCGGGCGACGGCGCGGCCCTGGGCCTGCAGCAGCCACGAGCCGCCCTTGACGTCGATCCGGGTGGCGCCCGTGTCGCCGTAGCCCGAGAACCCGTACGGGTCGGGCCCGTAGACCTGCACGTCGATGTCCCGCGGCGTGGTGGCCACCGTGTTCTGCGCGCCCTGGTAGTAGTGGCCGAGGATCTGGCCCTGGGTGCGGCGCTCGCGAGCCATCTGGTAGGCGCCGTACTGCGCCATGCCCACGCCGTGCCCGAAGCCCGAGCCGTCGACCGTGAACGACTCCGGGACGCCCGCGGCGGAGGCCGGGGCGACGGGCCCGGCCACCAGCGCGGCGGCTGCCGCGGCGGCCGCCACCAGACGGCTGACCCTGCCGCCGGTCGTGCGGTGACTGCTGTGATCCCGGTGCGACATCTTCGTACCCCCGTGTGCCACTGTGCCTCAGGGGACCGGGTCCGGCATCCGCGGGGACCATCCTCGGGTCGGTCCTTGGGTCCGTCCGCGCGGCCCATGAGGCGGCCGTCTTTCGCCATGCGGTGCCCGAGGGTGACTTCCGGCGCGGCCCCGCCCCCGCAGGGCTACTTTCGGTCCATGAGCGGCGACGGACGGACGTTCGGACGGTACGTGACCTCGGCTGCGCTGACCGCGGGCCTCGCCCTGGGCGGCCTCGTGCTCCCCGTGGTGCTACTCCCGGTCCAGGCGGCGAGCCCGGTCTCGCCCGAGATCGAGAGCGTGCGGCTCACCCGGGTCGACCCGGCGGCCCGGGCCGAGCCGAGCGCGGACGACCCGCCCGTCGGCCATGCGCACGACGAGTCCGGCGACGCCGCACCGCGCGCCACGGAGCGTTCCACGGGCACGGAGGCCACGCGCCCGGAAACAGCGGGCCCGGACGCCGCCGACCCCGCCCCGCCCGGCCACCTGGCCGCCCTCACCGCCCGCACGGCCACGCGCGACTTCCTCGTCGCCGGCGTCACGTGGGACGGCGCCACGGGCGAGACCGTGACCGACGTCGCCCTGCGCGTGCGGGAGGCCGGCCGGTGGAGCGCATGGCAGGAGCTCGGCGTCGAGGAGGCGCAGGTACCGGGGTCCCGTGCCGGCACGGAGCCGTTCGTCACGTCGGGGGCGGACGCCGTGCAGGCGCGGGCGGCGACGGTGAGCGGGCGTCCGCCGTCGGGCATGCGCGTGGACGTGATCGATCCCGGCAGCTCGCCCGCCGACCGGAACGTGGGCGCGGCGGCGGGGCCCGCGGCCTCGGCCGCCGCGGCCACGGGGTGGGAGCCCAAGCCGCCCGTGGTGTCGCGCAGGATGTGGGGCGCCGACGAGTCCCTCGGCTCGCCGTGGCCCGAGACGTCGGGCACGCTCAAGGCGATCTACGTGCACCACACGGCCGGGACCAACACGTACTCGTCCGACCAGTCGGCGGCGATCGTGCGGGGGATCCACGCCTACCACACGCGCTCGAACGGCTGGCCGGACATCGGCTACCAGTTCCTCGTGGACCGGTACGGACGCGTCTTCGAGGGGCGCCGCGAGGCGCAGCTGCACAACCCGATCGGCGCGCAGGCGGGTGGCTACAACACCGGGACCATCGGCGTCTCGGCCATGGGCAACTTCGTGACGGCGGAGCCGACGGCGGCGCTCGTGCGCGGCCTGGAGCGGGTGCTGGCCTGGAAGTCGTTCGAGTACGGGGTGCACCCCACCCAGACCACGCGGCTCCGCACGGGGCAGGGGACCAGCACGGCCAAGGCCGCGCCCGGCACGGTGGTGACGGTCCCGACGATCCTCGGGCACCGGCACACCAACCGGACGGCGTGCCCCGGTGACCGGCTGAACGCCAGGCTGCCCGCGCTGCGCTCGGCCGTGCACGACCGGGTGCTCGCGGAGTACCGGCGGCACGGCGCGGTGCGGCTGCCCGCGTCCCCGCGGCCGCACGCCGTGAGCTCGCTGCGCACGCCCGTGCAGTGGCGCCCCGAGACGGCGTTCGCCTGGGACGCCGTGCGCGGCGCCGTGCGGTACGAGGTGCTGCGCCGCAGCGGGCACTTCACGTCGACCCGGCCCTACGACCCGTACTGGTACGAGTTCGCCTCCACGACCCGCACGGCCACGACCGTGTACACGCCGCCGGGGGAGAACGCGGTCTACGGGGTCCGGGCCGTCATGGCGAACGGGCGGCGCAGCCCGGTGCGCGTCATCACCACCACGACGCGCGACGTCCTGCACGACGACTGGGACGTGTACGGGTGGCAGCGGATCAGCCGCTCCGGCTACTACAACGGGCACGCCTACCGGACCACGGCGGCGGGCCAGGACATCAAGGTCTACGCCGCCCGGAACATCACCCGGGTACACGTCATGGCGCCCACGGGGCGCGGCTGGGGGCGGGTGGCCGTCTACGTCGGGGGCACGCGGTACGGCGTGCTCGACCTGTCCTCGGCGACGCACCGGGACCAGCGGGTGTTCCAGGTCGACCTCGGCGGAGCGCGGTCGGGCCGCGTCGTGCTCCGGTCGCTGGACAGCGGCAAGGAGGTCCGCGTGAGCGGGATCGGCGTCGTCCGGCCCTGAGACAGCCTGCGTGCCCGGCCTGCGTGCCCGGCCTGTGGTGGCAGGCCGGGCACGGGCGTCAGCCGCGGATCTTGCGGACGACCTTCTTGCGCAGCTGGGACCGGCGGGTCCGCTCGTCGACCCAGCTCATGGCCGGGTGGCGCAGCGCCGTGCGCGCCGTGTCCAGGGTCGCCTTGACCATCGGGTTCTGCCGGGGCGCGCCCGGCAGGCCGAGCATGGTCAGCCGCTGGTTCGCGATGTAGCGGGCCCGGTCGTGCGGGTTCGCCTGGCTGAGCCACGCCACGGCGGCAGCACGTCGGTCCGAGAGCGACTTCGGCTGCATGCAGTACGACACCGTGTCCAGGAGCTGCTGCAGCTTCTCGGGCGAGTCGAACGCCCCGTCCGTGCGGTGCAGGGCGTCGACGACGGTCACCGGGATGCGGTTGCTGTTCTCGTAGGGCTTGAGGCGCTTCAGCAGCTCCCCGGTGTCCACCGCGACGGAGCGCACCCCGAAGATCGACCGCGCGGTGACGAGCGCCGTCGAGAAGCAGCCCACGATGGCGGTGACGTCGGACGAGGCCAGCATGACCTCGACCGGCAGCGGGTCGGTGACCACCTCGAGCGTCACGCCCGCGTCCTTCGCGGCCCGCTCGACGGGGGCGAGGAACCCGGGCGGCGCGGACGGGTGCGGCTTGAACCGCACGACCTGCGCCCCGGCGTCGGCCGCCGCGCGGATCATGCGGGCGTGCATGTCCGCCTCTTCCTGCATCGTGACCAGGCTGAGCGCCGCGAGGTACTGGCCCACGACGATCGCGGCGGGCGGCTGGGCCTCGTCCGCGGTGGGGGCGGACTTGGCGGCGATCTCCTCGACGACCTTGCGGAACGCCTCGCTCGGGATGACGGTCGGCTGCACGCCGTACTCGCTCAGCAGGACCGGACGCAGGCCCGGGACCAGGTCGAGGTGCAGCAGGCCGTCGAGCCGCTGGACGATGTCGAGCGGCAGGTCGTTGCGCGTCGGTCCGTAGCTCATCAGGCCGTCGGCGTACACCGTGATGCCGCCGTTGTGGAAGATGCGGGCCAGCGACTGGGCGGGGTTCACCCACACTGACTCGGCGACGATGTCGACCTGCCCGTCACCGAGTCCCCAGTAGTTCCGCAGCAGCCGCTCCAGCAGCGGACGCTCGCGCGGCCCCGGCTTCCAGTCGGCCGGGTGGATGGGCGCGATCAGGTCCGTCAGGTGTACCACGCGGTCGAACCGGGCGAGCACCGGGGCGGAGCCCTCGATCTCGTCGGCGGCAGGCGTGAGCTCCGGGGCGAACGCGTTGTTCACCACGAGCAGCACGCGCTCGCCGTCGGGCTCCCCGAGGAGGCCCGCGTCGGCGGCGGCGGCCGCGGTGGCGGCGCCGAACAGCGTCGAGGCGACGACCAGCTGGGTCATGACTGCACCTCCTGCTGTGCCTTGAGCGTCTTGTCGTGGGGGAGGTCGGCGGGCAGGAGCCCGTGCAGCAGCCGTTCGCGCTTGCGCGACATCTGGCTGGCCTCCTGGGCGAGCACGTCCTGCCGCAGGCCGGCGAACAGGTCGCGGGCTCCGCGCCGCAGGTCCCGGCGCACGTCGTGCGACATGTTGGCGCGGCGGCTCATGTGGTGCGCGATCAGCGCCAGCGCCGTCCGGGTCAGCTTGGGCAGGAACTTCTCGGCCTCGCGGTCCGCCTCGACGATGTCGAACGTCTGGCGCAGCGCGGGCATGATGTCGAGCTGCCGGCGGTCGAACGTCGCGGTGAGCGACGTCGACACGGTGCGGCGGTAGCAGAGGGTCGGCGCGTCGATGGTGGCGTACGCCCGGGAGCGGAGGAACAGGTCCCAGATCCAGGGCCGGTCCTCGGCCGTGTGCAGGCCCTCGGGGAACGTGAGCAGGCCGTCCTTGCTGATCGACCGGTCGAAGATGCCGGCCCAGCTGTACGGGTAGTCGACCATGGTCGAGTAGTTGACCGGGAGGATCGAGTCCCGCGGGTCCAGGACGATGCCGCGCCGCGCCTGCGGGGCCCACGTCACGTCCCGGCGGCGGGCGCGGACCGCCGTGTGGTCGGTCCGGATGAAGTCGACCTTGAGCGTGTCCATCGCGTCCATGAGGTGCGCGAGGCGTCGCGGGGCCAGCCAGTCGTCGGCGTCCGCGAACGCGACGTACGGGGCCGACGTCGCGGCGATGCCCTGGTTGCGCGCGCTCGCCGCACCGACCGGGACCTTGTTCTCGACGACCTCCAGGTTGGGGAGGCGGTCCGAGAAGGACCGCGCGATCGCCGCGGTGTCGTCGGTCGACCCGTCGCTGATGACGACGACCTCCAGCTCGCGGGGATCGTCCACCTGCTTCGTCAGGCTGGTCATCAGGTCGCCGATGTACTCACCTGCGTCCTTGCCGGGCACGATGACGGACACGCGTGGCCGCGTGGTGATGCTCATATAACCGGTTCCCTCGGTCGGGGTGAATCGGGCTGAGGCGCGCGCGGACATCGTCCGGCCAGCGCCGTCCGGCAGTCATTCAAGCACACGGAACGGCGCCGATCCTGGCAAAGCGGGCCGCCCGCCCGGAACCTCGCCCAGCACCCGCAGGATCTTCACCCGCCTTGCCGCCACCGGCGCCATGACGCGTCAGGAACCCGCGACGGGCGCGAGCACCCGCGCGAAGTCCGGTGCGAGGGTCGGCCCGTAGACGTCGGAGATGTGGTTGAGGTCGGCGTACACGCTCACGCCGCCGAGGACGGCGGGGCACGTGGTCTCGTCGCAGAACCGGTCGGTGAGGTCGACGACGGTCACGTCGGCGGCGGCCGCCTCGGCCGCCTCCTCGGTGAGACCGCGGCCCGCGAAGGCCTCGGCCCGCGGCACCGCACAGGCCCCCGGGTCGGAGTAGTGGCTCCCGACGCAGGCGAAGACGTCCTCGCGGGGCAGCGGCGTGTCCTTCATCGCGAACACGCGCGCACCGGTGCCGGCCAGGGCGTCGTACGCGGCGGCCAGGCCGGTCCGCCCGTGCCGGCCCTCGCCGTCGGCCTGGAACTCGGAGCCCTCGTAGTAGGCCGAGACGACGGCGTCCGGCTGGAGCCGGGTGATCTTCTCCAGCGTGCGCTCGTTGGCCGCGACGCAGTCGTCGGCGCCCGGGATGGTCCGCGGCGTGAACGAGAAGGGGCAGGAGTTGCGCAGGAACGTCACGACCTTCCAGCCGTTCGTCTCGGCGGCCTGGATGATCGGCTGGGCGAACATGCGCGCGTGGGAGTCGCCCACCACCGCGATCACGGTCTGGCTGTCCGGGTGGCCGTACTCGCACATGGCCGTGTCGTCCTCGGGCCGGTCCTGGTCGCAGTCCTTGCTGTCGACGAGCCACAGGGGCTTGTCCGCGGCGCCGGGGTTGGGCAGGATCGCCGGCTGGTCCGTGATGAACGGCGCGTAGCTGCCGTCGCGGGTGGCGCCGGCGCCGAACCTGTCGTTCCCGGCCGCCCGGGCCTGCTCGACGGCGGCAGCGCCCTGGTCCCACTCCTGCTCCTGGGTGGCGGGCTTGATCCAGAACACCGAGGCGCTCCCGGCCACCAGCAGCATCGCGACCAGCGCCGCCACGAGGGCCCGCGCATCGCTCTTCCGGGCCCACGCCGCCTTGCGGAACGGCTGCTCGACCCAGTTGTAGGACGCCCAGGACAGCGCGAACATCACGGCCAGGAGGGCGATCACCTCGAACTTGTTCGCGTGCCGCCCGGCCCACGCGACGAAGTAGATGGCGACGGGGAAGTGCCACAGGTACAGCGAGTAGGAGACGTTGCCGACCCACTGGACGGGTCGCAGGTCCACGAGCCAGCTGAGCGACCCCACGCCGCTCGTGCGGCCGGCGGCGATCACGGCGGCGGTGCCGAGCACCGGCAGCAGCGCGTTGGCCCCCGGGAAGGGGGACGCCGCGGTCAGGGCGAAGGCGCTCCAGGCGATCGCGCCGAGGCCCGCGAGGGCGAGCAGCGCGCGGGGCAGCCGCAGGCGGTCGGTGTAGCGCAGCAGGACGGCGAGCACGCCGCCCACACCCAGCTCCCAGAGCCGGGTGGTGGTCACGAAGTACGCGGACGGGTCACCCTGCCCGACCAGCACCACGCTCCACACGAACGACGGGATGATGACCAGGGCGAACGCGACCGTCAGGCAGGCGGCCAGCGGGGCGCTGCCCCGCCGTCGGGCGATGCGGGTCGCGGCCAGCGCGGCGAGCGTGACCACGAGGGGCCACAGCAGGTAGAACTGCTCCTCCACGGCGAGCGACCAGAAGTGCTGGAACGGCGTCGCGGCGTTCTCCGAGGCCGAGTAGTCGACCGAGTCGGCCGCGAGGATCCAGTTCTGCACGTAGAAGATCGAGCCGAGGGCCTGGCGCCCCAGGGTGCGCAGCTCGGCCAGCGGGAGCACGAACGGCGCGGTGACCACGACGGCGAGGATCGCGAGCAGGCTCGCGGGCAGGATGCGCCGGGCGCGGTTCGCCCAGAAGTGCCCCAGGCGCAGCCGGCCGGTGGCCCGCACCTCCTTGACCATGTGCCCGGTGATGAGGAAGCCCGAGATGACGAAGAACACGTCGACGCCGACGTAACCGCCCGGCATCAGGTCCGGACGCAGATGGTTCGCCACCACCAGGAGCACGGCGAGCGCGCGGAGCGCCTGCACCTCGGGAAGGAACGTACGGGTCGAGGAGGCGGCGGGGGGCGCGGGCGCGGGGAGCGGTGCAGGCCCGGGGCGTGTCTCGGTCGCGGTCGTGTTCACAGGGTTCCTGATCGTGCGGGGCGGGCTTGCTCGGGTGAAAACTTGGGTGAAAGCCAGAGGATACAAGGACCGTCACCCACCGGGACGGCCGTGAGGGCTGGTGCACTACCCTGAGGTCAGCAGAGGGCCGGGACCGTGCCGGTCCCGGAACCCGCACTCCCGAGACTACGAGGAATCCGCTGCACATGTCAGTCAAGGCCGACCCGTCGGCGATCGTCATCATCCCCGCCCGGGGCGGCTCGCAGGGCGTCCCGCTGAAGAACCTCGCCCGGGTCGACGGCATCACGCTGGTCGGCCGCGCGGTCCAGGCGTCGCTGGCCGCGCCGTCGGTGGCGCAGGTCATCGTCTCGACCGACCACGAGGAGATCGCCGCCGAGGCCCGGTCGCACGGGGCGCGCGTCGTGGCGCGTCCCGCGGAGATCGCCGGCGGCACGGCGTCGTCGGAGTCGGCGCTGCTGCACGTGCTGGACCGGGTCGAGGCCGGTGACGGCGGCCTCCCGCCGCAGGAGATCCCGCCCGTGACGGTGCTGGTGCAGTGCACCTCGCCCTTCATCGACCCCGAGGACCTCGACACCGCGATCCGCCGCGTGGCCGGCGGCGAGAAGGACGTCGTGGTGGCCGTCGCGGAGACGCACGACTTCCAGTGGCGCATCGACGACGGCGTCGCGAGCCCGGTGGGACACACCACGGACTACCGCCCCCGCCGGCAGGAGCGCGCGCCGCACTTCCGCGAGACCGGTGCCTTCTATGTGATGAGGACCGACGGGTTCCGTGCAGGAAGCACCCGCTTCTTCGGTGACGTCGGCATCCAGCCGGTCGCCTCGGAGTGGGCCATCGAGATCGACGAGCCGCGCGACCTCTGGCTCGCCCGCCAGCTCGTCGACCAGGACGTCGACGCCGCGCCCGGCCCGCTGGACGTCGACGCGCTCGTCACCGACTTCGACGGCGTGCACACGGACGACCACGCCTACGTGGACCAGGACGGCACCGAGCAGGTGCGCGTGAGCCGCGGCGACGGCATGGGCGTGTCCCGCCTGCGCCGCACGGGCCTGCCGATCCTGATCCTGTCGACCGAGACCAACAAGGTGGTCGCGTCCCGCGCCGACAAGCTCAAGGTGCAGGTCATGCACGGTGTGGAGGACAAGGCGTCCGCCCTGCGTGCCTGGATCGCCGAGCAGAACCTGGACCCCGCACGCGTCGCCTACGTCGGCAACGACGTGAACGACCTGGCCGCCATGGCCGTCGTCGGCTGGCCGGTCGCGGTCGCCGACGCCCGCCCGGAAGTGAAGGCTCAGGCCCGCCTCGTGCTGTCGCGCGAGGGCGGGAACGGCGCGGTTCGCGAGATCTGTGACCGTATACTCGCTGCGCGTCCGGGTGAAGTCGCCGCGAGTTCGGCAGCCGCCCAGACCCCCGTCGTCACCGGTTAGTCCCGACGACACGTAACAGCACTACCCTGTGCTCGACCCCTTCGGAAGGACCCTGTTATGAGCGCGACGAACGCGCAGCCCGCGCCGGTCACGATCGGCGACCTGCAGGTCGGCGCCGACCAGCCCGTGTACGTGATCGGTGAGATCGGCATCAACCACAACGGTGACGTCGAGATCGCCAAGAAGCTGATCGACGTCGCGGTCGAGGCCGGATGCCAGGCCGTGAAGTTCCAGAAGCGCACGCCGGAGATCAGCACGCCGAAGGACCAGCGCGACAAGATCCGTCAGACGCCCTGGGGCGAGATGACGTACCTCGAGTACAAGTACAAGGTCGAGTTCGAGGAGCCGGAGTACACGGAGATCGACGCGTACGCCAAGGAGAAGGGCATCCAGTGGTTCGCCTCTCCGTGGGACGCCCCGTCGGTCGAGTTCCTCGAGAAGATGAACGTGCCGACCCACAAGGTCGCCTCGGCCTCGGTGACGGACCACGAGATGCTGCGCGCGCTGGCCGACACCGGTAAGCCGATCATCCTGTCGACCGGCATGTCGACGCTGGAGCAGATCGACGCCGCCGTGGAGATCCTGGACACGAGCAAGCTCGTGATCCTGCACGCCACGTCGACCTACCCGCTTCCCCCCGAGGAGGCGAACCTGCGCACCATCACGACGCTGCAGGAGCGCTACGGCGTGCCCGTCGGCTACTCGGGCCACGAGACCGGCCTGCAGATCTCGCTCGCGGCCGTGGCGCTGGGTGCCGTCGCCGTGGAGCGGCACATCACGCTGGACCGTGCCATGTGGGGTTCGGACCACGCCTCCTCGCTCGAGCCCAAGGGGCTGGAGAACCTGGTGCGCGACATCCGCATCCTCGAGAAGGCCCTCGGTGACGGCCAGAAGCGCGTCATGCCGGGCGAGTTCTCGCCGATGTCGCGTCTGCGCCGCGTCGACGCCTGAGCGTCGGCACCAGACAGCACCAGCTAGGAGAAGGCGGGCACCCCACGCCGGGTGCCCGCCTTCGCCGTACGGAGAGGAAAGCTGTGAGCGAGCGGGACGAGTCGTCCAACCTGCCGCGGGCGACCGTGGTCGCCGTCGTGCGTGACGAGGAGCCGTACCTCGAGTCGATGGTGCGTTCGGTCCTGGGCCAGGACTACCCCCATCCGCTGCACCTGGTGCTGGCGGTGGGCCCGTCGAAGGACCGGACCCGGGAGATCGCGGACAAGCTCGCGGTCGAGACCGGCCGGGTCACCGTCGTGGACAACCCGACCGGCTCCAAGCCGCTCGGCCTGAACGCCGGCCTGGCCCTCATGCCCGAGGGCCATACGATCTTCGTCCGCGTGGACGGCCACACCGTGGTGGAGCCCACGTACGTCCGCCGTGCGGTGGAGGCCCTCCTGGCGTCGGGCGCCGACGGCGTGGGCGGGCAGATGCTGCCCGTCGGCGACACCCCCACGCAACGGGCCGTGGCCCGGGCGATGAGCCACCCGGCGGGCCTGGGCGCGGCGTCGTTCCACACGGGCGGCGAGGCTGGGCCGGCCGAGACCGTGTACCTGGGCACCTTCCGCCGCGAGGCGCTGGAGCGGGTGGGCGGGTACTCGCCGATCTACGTGCGCGCACAGGACTGGGAGCTGTGCCTGCGCCTGCGCACCAGCGGCAGCCTGCTGTGGTTCGACCCGTCGCTGGTGGTCGACTACAAGCCGCGGCGCACCCTGCGGGAGGTCGCCAAGCAGTTCTGGCGCACCGGCATGTGGCGCCGCGAGGTGATCCGCAACAACCCCGACACGGCCAGCATCCGCTACCTCGCGCCCCCGACGGTGGTCGTGGTGCTCGGCGTCTCCGTCGCGGCCGCCGTCGTCGGCGCGTTCGCGGGCCTGACCGGGCTGGTCGTCGCCGGCCTGGTGCCGCCCGTCGCGTACGCGCTGGGCGTCTGCGTGGCGTCGGCGCACGCCGCGACCCGCAGCCCGCGCCTGGACGCGGCCGCGGCGCTGCGCCTGCCCGCGACCATCGCCGTCATGCACATGGCGTGGGGCGCGGGGTTCCTGCGCGGCCTGACCGAGCGGGTCCGGGTCGACGACGGCTCCTGAGCCCCGCCGTCGGGCGCAGTCCTGCGGTCAGACGTGAGCCCCGCTGTCGGACGACAGCGGGGCTCCGGGCATCTCGGCGCAGGGCGCCTCAGCTGGTGCCCGTGACCTTGTCCAGGGCGCGCTTGACCGGTCGGCCCGTCGCGAGGATCGCTCCGTAGACCGACGGCGGCAGCACCGACTGCGCCACGACCTTGGCGTGGCGGCGGGCGGACCACGGCTCGACGTCCGGCAGCGGGGTCAGCTCGCCCGCGGCGCGCAGCCGGGCGAGCTCGGCGATCGCGTCCGGCAGCTCGGACTCGGCCGCGTGGAGGTAGTTCTCGTCCAGCCAGCCGGCGTCGGGGACCGGGCCGCCCTCGTGGAAGGCCTTGCCCACGTCCGCGAGCGAGATCATGCAGCCGCTGCCGGCGAACGGTTCGTTGAGCAGCGTGGCGTCCACGCCGAAGTCGTCGACGAGCGCGGTCGGCAGGTGCAGGGCCAGCGACTCCAGGGCCGCCGTCGAGCTCACGGTCACCAGCGCCGTGCCGGGCTGCAGCCACTCGGCCATCGGGCCGTCCACGAACCGCACCGCGTCGCTGCGGTGGCCCAGGCGCTCGTGCTCGGCGTCCCAGAGCTCGTCGTAGGGGTGCGCCTCGTTGTGCGTCTGCCGCTCACCCTTGCGGGCGCGCAGCTTCACGATCACCTCGAAGCCCTCGTTCGTCAGGTGCGCGAGGCCGTCGAGCAGCCGGACGCGGTCGTCCCGGTCGTTCGGCACCTTCGCCTGCGCGGCGAACACGACGCGCTCGGTGGGCCGGGAGGGGATGGCCGTGAGCCGCTCCAGGAACGGCAGGTGCCCCAGGACGACGCGCGGAGCGGCGTCGTGCGCGGCGAACGCGTCGCGGTAGGCGGCGATCTCACGGCGGCTGTGCACGACGAACGCGTCGCACCAGCGCCGCCAGGCAGTCCCGCGCGGAGTCGCGGGCAGCGCCATCCCCGGCAGGCCGGTGACGAGAGCAGGCCGGTTCGCCGGGTCCGCCCGGACCACGATCCGCGCCACCATCTCGGCGACGGGGCCGGTGGCGGCGACCAGCACGACGTCGGGCCGGGCCTCGCGGACGTGCTCCTTGAGCTCGCGCAGGCTCAGCACCGGGGGCCGCACCACGGACGACCCGGCCACGGCGGCCGCGATCTGGTTCGTGGTGGGGACGATCGGGGTGCGGACCAGGACCGCCGAGCGGGCCAGCCCCTCGTCCTCGGGCGCGCCGATGCGATCGAGCGTGGCGCAGGCCCACTTGAGGTACGAGTCGCTGTCCGCGACGGCGAGCACGCGGATGGTCATCCGTGGTCCTCCGGGTTGTTCTGGTCGATGAGGGGCGGGGTGGCGCCGGGGTGGGGCGTGCCGCCGGGCCGGTGGAGCGCGGCCGCGTCGGCGGCGAGGCGGAGCACGCCCGAGAGGTGGGCGCGCAGGCCGGGCGTGGCGCGGGACGTCCACCAGCCGTCCTCGACGGGCTGCGGCGTCACCGCCACGCCGCGAGGGCTGAGGATCGAGGTGAGCAGCACCGCCGCCGTCGACGGCAGGCTGACGACCCGCTGGGGTGCCGTCATGCCGCGCAAGCGTAGCTCCACCGGCGCCTGCGCCGAGTCGAGCGTGACGCCCGGCAGAGCGCCGATGCGGTCCAGGAGGTCCGGCACCTGGCGCCGGTGCGGCAGGTAGCGCAGGGGACCGTCGGCCGCGAGGCCGCCGACCCAGGCGACATAGGCGTCGGGGTCGACCAGCCCGTCCGCGGCCAGCGCGGAGCCGATCACCACCGTGGGCTCGGCGGGGGCGTCGCCGACGGGCACGCCGGCGAGCCACGCGAAGTCGTTGCGCACGACGCCGAAACCCTGGGCCACGAGCTGTGCGCGGACCGCGGGGTCCAGGGGGAGCGAGGTGAACAGGGTGACCCGTCCCTCGGCGGCGAGCCGGCGCAGACGACGGGCGGCCGCGGCGCCGAGCTGCCGCCGGGGTCCGCCGGTCTCGGCCCGCATGCGCACCAGCGGCTCGCGGGCGGCGAGCCGGCGGGCCAGGTCGAGGGTGGCGAGACCGTCGTCGGCCAGCACCACGCGCTCCAGGCCGCGCCGCAGCAGCGCGGTGGCCTGGAACAGGCCCGAGAAGGCATCGCCCACCAGCCAGACGGGCTCGTGGGCGGACAGGGCGGCGCGGCGTCCGGCGAGGTCGGTCTCCAGCCCGTCCGGCAGCCCGAAACCGCGCACGGCCTCCAGGGCGACGTCCAGGGCGGGCACGTCGTCACGCACGTGGACCCGGGTCGGGGCGCCGCCGTATCCCGCGGCGTGGGCCTCGATGGTGCACAGCAGCTGGAGCGGCGACTCCACCAGTGCCCCGGCGGGCCGCGCCGGCCGGGCAGGCAGATCGGCCGGGACTGGGCGGGCGGTCAGCACGCCGTGCAGTCTCTCACGCGCTCGCGCGCGCGGCGCACGCCCGGTGCGGAGCGCGGACGCGCCCCGTCGGGGCCGTGCGGGGCACCCGGCGTGGAGCGCGCGTGGGGCCCGCGTGCGACACGCGTGGGGAAGGTGTGCGCGCGCCACGCGGCCCGGCCGAGGGCGAGCGCGGACGCGGGCCTCTCACCTGCGCGAAGACCGGCTGGAGACGAATCCGATGGATGCAGTAGGGTTTCGGTGCGGGCCGATAGCATCCCTGGTCCGACTAGGATTTGAGGTGGCCGTGCGCTCCCGGCCCCACCACAGAGACAGGAATCCCTGCGCATCGTGAGCAATCCGACTACCGATGTGGCTGCGCCCAAGGCGCCGCCCGCCAAGGGTGGCAAGAAGCAGCCCCCGCCGCCGATCGTGCCGAGCACGACATCGGCCGAGCGGCTCGCGCTCGCCGCGAAGTATGGTCTGAAGCCCCTGAACGTCCGCCCGTCGCTGGGCGAGTACATCCGGGACGTCGCGCGACGCTGGCCCTTCATCCGGGTCATGGCGTCGTCCACCGCCTACGCGAAGAACCAGAACAACTACCTGGGGCAGCTCTGGGCGGTCCTCAACCCGATCCTGAACGCCGCCGTGTACGTGCTGATCTTCGGCCTCATCCTCGGCGTGAGCCGCGGCGTGGACAACACCGTGGCGTACATCGTCATCGGCGTGTTCATGTTCCGGTTCGTCGAGGCCTCCGTCACCGGCGGCGCCAAGTCGATCAGCAGCAAGTCCCAGCTCCTGCGTTCCCTGCACTTCCCGCGCGCGGTGCTGCCCCTGTCGTCCGTGCTCTCGCAGCTCGCCACGCTGATCCCCGCGATCGTGGTGATGTGCGCGATCGTGCTGCTCAGCGGCCTGATCCCGGGGTACGAGCCGGAGCGGATCACGTGGTGGTGGCTCCTGCTGCCCGCGGCCGTGGCGCTGCTGTGCCTGTTCAACATGGGCGTCGCGTTCCTCATGGCGCGGCTCGTGGCCACGACGCCGGACCTCGACAACATCATCAGCTTCGTGATGCGCCTGGTGATGTACGCGTCCGGCGTGATCTTCCCGGTCACGAACTACGTGCACGACAAGCTCGACCTGGGCGGCTGGCGGCAGACCGCCGTCGAGCTGCTGTTCGACTACCAGCCCGTCTCCGTGTACCTGTACCTGGTGCGGTCCACGCTGATGAGCGAGGAGACCATCCCGCAGGACGGCACGATGTGGATCATGGGCGGCGTCTGGGCGGTGCTGTTCTTCGTCATCGGCTTCATCGTCTTCTGGCGCGCCGAGGAGAGGTACGGACGTGACTGAGGCCGAGGCACACATGGACTTCGACCTGGAGCTGGAGCCCGAGGACCTGGACGAGGAGGCGCCCGAGACGAAGCTCGGGGACCCGTGCCTCGTCGTCGACGACCTGCACATCGTCTACCGCGTGATCGGCGCCCGGGGCAAGAAGGCCGCCGGCGACGCCCACATCACCGAGGTGAACGAGAAGCAGTCGTTCCTGCGCCGCCTGATCAGCTCGGGCCGCCAGCACGTCGGCGCGGTGAGCGAGGTGCACGCGGTGCGCGGCATCTCCTTCACGGTGCGGCACGGTGAGTCGGTGGGCATCGTGGGCGTCAACGGCTCGGGCAAGAGCACCCTGCTGCGGGCCATCGCGGGGCTGATGCCCGCCAAGTCGGGCAGCGTGCACGTCTCGGGCGAGCCGTCGCTGCTCGGCGTGAACGCCGCGCTGATGCCGCAGCTGTCGGGCGAGCGGAACATCATGATCGGCGGCCTCGCGCTGGGCCTGACGCCCAAGCAGGTCGAGGAGCGGTTCGACGACGTCGTGGAGTTCGCCGGGATCGGCGACTTCGTGTACATGCCGATGCGCACGTACTCCTCCGGCATGGGCGCGCGCCTGCGGTTCGCCATCTCGTCGTCGGCCCAGCCCGACATCCTGATGATCGACGAGGCGCTCGCCACCGGCGACGCCGCGTTCAAGGCGAAGTCCAAGGCGCGCATCGAGCAGGTGCGGGAGAACGCGGGCACGGTCTTCCTGGTGAGCCACTCGATCTCGACCATCGAGGCGATGTGCAACCGGGTCCTGTGGATCCACCAGGGGCAGCTCGTCATGGACGGCCCCGCGCACGTCGTCGCGGAGGAGTACAAGGAGTTCGTCCGCGCCCAGCGTCCTGCGGGCAAGGGCCCGGGCAAGGGCCCGGGCCGCGGCTGACGCGACAGGCCCGACAGCGCGAGGGCCCGGTGACCGACTCGGTCACCGGGCCCTCGCGCGTTCCCGGGTCAGGCGTTCTCGACGGCCTGGACCCGCTCGACCGCGTCGATCAGGGCGTCGTGCTCCTTCTCGAACCGGGCCGTGTACTCCTCGTACAGGAGCTGGTCGACGGCGTTCGCCTCGCGCAGGCGGACGATGGACGCCGGCTCCTCGACCCGTTCCTTGGGCTGACCCGACTTGCCCTGGTGGCCCACGCGCTCCGCCACGGGGACACCCACGCTCGCGACGGCCGCGAGGTGGCTGGCCGCCAGGTGCTTCATGGTGCCGACGAGGTGGAACTGCTCGTCGAGGGTCTCCCGGCACAGGCGCTCGAGCCGGGCCTCGCCGAGGTCCGCCGTCGCCTCCAGCCAGTACATGTCCTCCTCGTCGGCGATCGGGCGGTACGCGCCCGGCCCGCGGTACTCGGCGGCGTACCGCGCGCGGATCTCCGGGTGCGTCGTGACGAGCTGGCGGGACAGCATGTTGGTCAGACCGTTCTCGACCGTGTAGGCGATGTGGTCGTCGAACGTCGGCGAGTTGTCGCGCGTGCCGATGATGTGCTCCGACGCCTGCCGCTTGAAGTACCCCGAGCGGATCTGGGACACCGGGTCGCGCAGCACCGTGAAGTAGGACAGCCGGCGGCCCGGCAGCGTGAAGCCGAACGGGTGGTGCTGGTGCACCATCTGGAACGGGGCCAGGTCCTGTGCGGAGTACTGGAGCGCACGCTCGACCTGGAGCTCGCCGAAGCGCCGGTTGATCTCGATCATCCGGGCCCAGGGGATGGTCCGCTTGAGCGAGACGATCATGCTGGTGCCGCCCGAGAACGGCAGGTGGAAGAAGACCGGCAGGACCTCCGGGTCGGCCGCGCGGCGCAGGGCGCGGAACTGGTCGGCCCGCGCGTCGGTGCCCCAGGCGCTGATGAACCGCTCGTCGAGGTCCGGGAACGCCGCCACGAGCTGCGTCATCCGGTCACGGGCCTCGTCCTCGCGGCCCAGCGCCCAGAGCGCGGTCGCCACGACCGGTTCGGCGAAGGCCGGCGGGCCGCCCGCCACGCGACGCCGGGGGAGGGCCGCGGCGTCCTCGAACCGGCCGGCCTCGGCGAGCATGACGGGGAGCCACGCGCCGGAGGCGGCGTCGCCGAACTCGTGCCAGAGGGTGGCCACGGCCCCGAGCGAGACGCCCGCCCAGTCGTGGGTGCGGTTGCGCACGGCCAGGCCGCGCACCTCCTCGATGGCCTCGGCCGTGGGCCGGGAGCCGCGCGCGTTCGACACGAGCAGGTCGGTGAGCCTGCTCTGCAGGTCGTCGATGCCGGTGCGGTGCGCGGTGACGGGCCCGAACTGGCCGCGGAACCGGGCGCCGATGCCCTTGCCCTCGCCGTAGCCGCGACGCCGGTCGGGCGTGCGCTTGTCATTCATCTGCTGGTTCCTCACATGCGTTGGTGCTGCTCCCGTGACGCGGTGCGCCACGGCGTCTCCTGGCCGGGTGGTTCGTTCCCGGGTCACACACCTCCCTGCGCGGTCGGCGCGTCCACGTCCTGCTCGCCGTCCTGCTCGCCGAGCCGGGCCGCGAGGGCCGCGCGGACCATCCGCACGGCCTCCTCGACGGGCACGTGGGAGGTGTCGATGACCACGTCGGCGTCCGTCGGCTCCTCGTACGGAGACGAGATCCCGGTGAACTCGGCGATCTCGCCGGCCCGAGCCCTGGCGTAGAAGCCCTTGCGGTCCCGCGCCTCGCACACCTCCAGGGGCGTGCTCACGTGCACGAGCAGGTAGTGCGCGCCCTCGCCCTCGGCCAGGGCGCGCACGCGTGCGCGGCCCGAGGCGAACGGGGCGATGGGCGCGGCGACGGCGATGCCGCCGTGCCCCGCCACGAGCGAGGCCACGTACCCGATGCGCTCCACGTTGAGCTCCCGGGACTCCCGGTCGAAGCCGAGCCCCTTGGAGAGGTGGTGGCGCACCGCGTCGCCGTCGAGCAGGGTGGTCCGCAGGCCGTCGTCGTCCAGCTCGGCGGCCAGCGCCCGGGCGACCGTGGACTTGCCCGAGCCCGACAGGCCCGTGAAGAAGACGACGGCGCCGCGCCGGTGCGCGCCGGCGGCGGCGCGGTTCACCTCGGCGGCCGACGCGGCGGGGTACAGCGCCCGCACCGCCTCGTCGTGCACACGGGGCAGGTCGGCCACGGCCCGGGCCGTGGCGGGCGAGCGGTGCGCGGCGAGCGTCTCGACGCGTCCGGCGCCGTACGCCGCGGCCACGTCGTCGAGCGTGATGCCGTCGGGCTTGTTCCCGCCCGGCCACGGCACGGCGACGGTGACCACGGGTGCACCGGAGCGCCGGGTCAGGTCGCCGGCCAGCCCCCCAGCGGCCCGGACCAGCCCCGGGGCACCGACGGCGCCCGGTTCCGGGGCCCGCCGCGCCACGGGCACGAGCAGCAGCACGGTGCCGGCGGAGGCCAGCGCGGCCGCCGTCGCCGCGTCCTCGTGGGTCGGGGCCTCGGTGACGAGCAGGCCGAGGGCGCCCGCGTCGCCGGCCTCCGTCCGCACGTCGCGGGCCGGACGCCGCACGGCGTCGTCCCACTGGGGTCCGATCGCTCCCGCCAGCGGCTTGAGCGGCTCCAGCACGACGGCGGAGCCCCCACCGGCCGTGAGCCGGGCCAGCGGGGTGTTCTCGGCGTCGGTCAGGAGCACCTCCGGCGGCGCGTCCGGCAGGGCGGCCGCGAGGGCCGCGGGCGGCAGCGCGCCGCCGAGGGCCAGCTCGAGGAGGTCCAGCTCGTCGTCGGTCAGGACGCGGGCGGGGGAGTCGGTCATCTGCGGGGTCTCGATTCTGCGGGGTCGGGGTCGTCGGCCGGGCGGGCGGCGGGCTCGTCCGTCATCTCGTCCGTCATCTCGTCCACCACCGAGTCTGCAGCGGGTGTCTGTGCGCCGCCGGAGAACCGGCGCTTGACCCAGAACCACACCAGGTTGCCGACGACCAGCGCGGCCCCGGCGGCGCCCAGCACCACCGGGAGGCTCGCGCCGAGGAGCTTGAGCGCCGAGGCGAGCAGCAGGATCGCGAGGGCGCGGCGGATGATGCCGCCCGGCGCCCGGGACGACACGTGGGCGCCGAACCAGGCACCCGGGATGGCGCCCACGAGGAGCGACGTGGTCAGGCCGAGCGAGAAGTCGCCGTACAGCAGGTGGCCGAGCGAGGCGGCGGCCACCAGGGGGACCGCCTGCACCAGGTCGGTGCCGACGAGCTGGGACGCCTTGAGCGCCGGGTACAGCAGCAGGAGCACCACGATGATGACCGACCCGGCACCCACCGACGTCATGCCCACCAGGAGGCCCGCCACGGCGCCGAGGATCGCGGTGGGGACCGGGCGGATCACCAGCTCGGGCGCCGACGGCCGGGTGGGACCCTCGCCGAGCGCCGAGCGGCTGCGGACCATCTGCAGCACGGCGCGCACGACGAGGCCGGCCGAGGCCAGGAGCAGCGCGCAGCCGAGCACGATCTTCAGCGCGGAGTCCAGGGAGTCGCCGAACGGCAGGTACTGGATGAGCAGCGCGCCCGAGAACGCCGCGGGCACCGAGCCCACGCACAGCCACAGCACGAGCCGGAGGTTGACGGTCTTGCGGCGCAGGTGCACGAACGCGCCCGCGGGCTTCATGAACAGGCTCGCGACGACGTCGCTGGAGACGGCCACGAGCGGGTCCACGCGGAACACGAAGATGAGCATCGGGGTCATCAGGGCCCCGCCGCCCATGCCGGTGAGGCCCACGATGAAGCCGACCACGAGGCCGCCGAGGATCAGAGCCGGGTCAATGGTCACGGGTGTCGCCCCTGCCTGTCGTGCTGCCGGGCACAATTCCGACTACTCCGGTCGGTTTTATGTCCCATGATGCTCGTAGGTTGCCGATCAGCACTGAACGGCTCCCCTGGCAGTGGATCGCATGCACGAATGGTAGCCTCGGCGCGTTCGCCGGGGTTCACCCGGCTGCCGCCCGGACGGGTCGGGCCACCCCTCCTGGGCCAGGGCGCCGTCCGCCACGGACTTCCCGAAGATTCCGCAGACCTGGAGATCGATGAACTCGCCCTCTCCCATGCTCCCTCCGGCGTCGCTCGACGACGACGCCCTTGCCCACGCGCTCGCCTCGGGAGCGGCCGAGGTACTCCTGGCCCTCCGTGCCGAGGTCGACGCCGCCGGCGGATCCTTCGTCGCCAAGGAGGTCAAGGACGCCGGGGACGCCGCGGCCCAGGCCTGGCTCGCCGCCGCGCTGGCCGCCGCCCGGCCCGACGACGCCGTCCTCTCCGAGGAGGCCAAGGACGACGCGTCCCGCACTCGTGCAGATCGTGTGTGGATCATCGACCCGCTGGACGGCACCCGCGAGTTCGCGGAGCGCCCCGACGCCGAGGCGCCCGCCGGGCAGTGGCGGGACGACTTCGCCGTCCACGTCGCCCTCTGGCAGCGCGGTGCGGGCCTCACGGCCGGGGCGGTCGCACTGCCGGCCCGCGGCCAGGTCCTGACCACCGCGGACGGCCTCGTGCCGGGTGACGACAGCGCCGCCGTGCTCGCCGGTGACCGGCCGCTGCGCATCGCCGCGAGCCGCAGCCGCCCGCCCGAGTTCGTCGCGGCGCTCGCCGAGCGCCCCGACGTGGAGCTGGTCCCGATGGGCTCCGCGGGCGTCAAGGTGCTCGCCGTCGCCGACGGTACAGTGGACGCCTACGTCCACGGGGGCGGCCAGTACGAGTGGGACTCCGCGGCCCCTGTCGCCGTCGCCCGGTCCCGCGGGCTCGTCTGCACCCGCCTGGACGGATCCGAGCTCGAGTACAACCGGGAGAACCCCTGGCTCCCTGACCTGTTCGTATGCCCCCCGGCACTGGCTCCGCGCCTGCGTGAGCTGCTCGACACCGTCGGTGTCGCGTCCGTGGTCGGGGTAGATAGCAAGGAAGGTGCCCAGCCGTGAAGAGCCACGTCCTGAGCCAGCTGCGCAGCCTGGAGGCCGAGAGCATCCACATCATGCGCGAGGTGGTCGCCGAGATGCAGCGGCCCTGCCTGCTGTTCTCCGGCGGCAAGGACTCCATCGTGATGCTGCACCTGGCGGTCAAGGCGTTCGCGCCGGCCCGCGTGCCGTTCCCGATCATGCACGTCGACACCGGCCTGAACTTCCAGACCGTGCTCGACTGCCGGGACCGGTGGGTGGAGCGCACGGGAGTCCAGCTCGTCGTCGCCTCCGTCCAGGAGGGCATCGACCGCGGCCTGGTGCAGGAGGAGCCCAACGGCTCCCGCAACCGCATCCAGACGCCGGTGCTGCTGGAGGCCGCCGAGAAGCACGGCTTCGACGCCCTGTTCGGCGGCGGCCGCCGCGACGAGGAGAAGGCCCGCGCCAAGGAGCGCGTGTTCTCCTTCCGCGACGACTTCGGCCAGTGGGACCCGAAGAACCAGCGTCCGGAGATCTGGAACCTCTACAACGGCCGCGTCCACCAGGGCGAGTCCATCCGGGTGTTCCCGCTGTCCAACTGGACCGAGCTGGACATCTGGTCCTACATCGAGGCCGAGGACATCGACCTGCCCGACCTCTACCTCGCCAAGGAGCGCCAGGTCGTGGAGCGCAGCGGCATGCTCTACGAGGTCAACGACTTCACCCCGCTCAAGGACGGCGAGACCGCCAAGGTCCTCTCCACGCGCTACCGCACCGTCGGCGACGCGAACCTCACCGCCTGCGTCGAGTCCACCGCGACCACGCTGCACGACGTCGTCGAGGAGGTCGCGGCCGTGCGCCTGACCGAGCGCGGCGCCACGCGCGGCGACGACAAGGTGAGCGAGGCAGCCATGGAAGACCGCAAGAAGGAAGGCTACTTCTGATGACGACGACTCTTCCCGAGGCCGGCTCCTCGGAGCGCGAGGTCGTCAGCGGCGACCTGCTGCGCTTCGCCACGGCCGGCTCGGTCGACGACGGCAAGTCGACGCTGATCGGCCGCCTGCTGTTCGACAGCAAGTCGATCTTCGCCGACCAGCTCGAGTCGGTCGAGCAGGTCAGCAAGGACCGCGGCAACGACTACGCCGACCTGTCGCTCCTGACGGACGGCCTGCGCGCCGAGCGCGAGCAGGGCATCACGATCGACGTCGCGTACCGGTACTTCGCCACGCCCAAGCGCAAGTTCATCATCGCGGACACCCCGGGCCACACGCAGTACACCCGGAACATGGTCACCGGCGCCTCGACGGCCGACGTGGCCCTGATCCTCGTGGACGCGCGCAAGGGCGTCGTCGAGCAGTCGCGCCGGCACACGTTCCTGGCCACGCTGCTGGGCGTGCCGCACGTGGTGGTCTGCGTCAACAAGATGGACCTGGTCGACTACGACGAGGCCGTCTTCGAGAACATCCGCAAGGAGTTCACGGAGTTCGCCTCCCGGCTGCGCGTGCCCGACCTGACGTTCATCCCGGTGTCCGCACTCGCGGGCGACAACGTGGTGACGCGGTCGGAGAACATGGACTGGTTCGACGGCTCGCCGCTGCTCAGCCACCTGGAGCGCCTGCACGTGGCCTCGGACCGCAACCTGGTCGACGTGCGGTTCCCGGTGCAGTACGTGATCCGGCCGCAGCAGAACGACACGCGCGACTACCGCGGCTACGCCGGCACGGTCGCGTCCGGCGTCATGAAGCCGGGCGACCGGGTGCTGGCCCTCCCGGCCGGCCTGGAGACCACCATCGCGTCGATCGACACGGCCGACGGCCCGGTCGACGAGGCGTTCCCGCCCATGTCCGTCACGGTGCGCCTGGCCGACGAGATCGACATCTCGCGCGGCGACATGATCTGCCGGCCGAACAACGCCCCGACGGTGACGCAGGACGTCGACGCCCAGATCTGCTGGATGGACGAGTCGGCCTCCCTGGTGCAGGGCAAGAAGTACGCGATCAAGCACACCACCCGGTGGGCGCGCGCGATGGTGAAGAACATCAACTACCGCGTCGACGTGAACACGCTGCACCGGGACGAGGACGCGACCGAGATCAAGCTGAACGAGATCGCGCGCATCCGCCTGCGCGTGACCCAGCCGCTGTTCGTGGACTCCTACCAGGCCAATCGCCAGACCGGCGCCTTCATCCTCGTGGACGAGGCGACGAACAAGACGGTGGCGGCGGGCATGATCGGCGGGGCGGCCCACCAGTACTGACCCGCGGGTACCGCCCCGCACCGGTGGCCGGATCGTGATCTGGCCCTGATACGCTCCGCAGCGCCGGAAGGCCGCCGACCCCGCGTCGGCGGCTTTCCTGTGTCGCGGCCGCATCGTGCCGCAGAATGGCTGGGCCAGACCGGCCGCCGCACGGCGCGGCGCCCTGGCCCGTAGAACGATCCGGAGGTCCCCAGGTGAGCGCTGTCTCGAACCCGCCGCAGCCCGTGTTCGGGCCGGCAGTTCTGGGCACGTCGGGCACGCAGCCCGCGCCGGACGGCGCCGCCCGCCCACCCGCGCACGCCGCGCCCCGCGGCCGGTCCGGCCACATCCCCGAGCTGCACGGCCTGCGCGGCCTCGCCCTCGCGCTCGTGGTGGCGTTCCACCTGTTCGGCAACGGCCGGGTCTCCGGCGGCGTCGACGTCTTCCTGGTGCTGTCGGGCTTCCTGGCGACCGGCTCGCTGCTGCGCCGTGCCGAGCGTCGCGAGCTGCGCCTGGGTGAGCACTACGGCCGCACGTTCGCGCGGCTGGTCCCCCCGGCGCTCCTGGTGCTCGCGGCCACGGCGGTGCTGGCCTGGCTGGTCATGCCGCGCGGCATCTGGGTGCAGACCGGCAGGGAGATCATCGCCTCGGCGCTGTACTACGTGAACTGGGAGATGATCTCGGGCCAGCTCGCCTACGGGGCGGCCGGCCCGCAGACCAGCCCGCTCCAGCACTTCTGGTCCATGTCGGTCCAGGGGCAGTTCTTCCTCGCCTGGCCCGTGGCGGTGCTGGTCGTCGTCGCCCTGGCGCGCCTGGTGCGGATCAGCGCGCGCGGCCTGCTGCTGGTGGTGGTCGCCGGGGCGAGCGTGGCGTCGTTCGTGTTCGCCCAGGAGCTGCACGGCGTGGACCAGCCGGTCGCGTACTTCCACTCGTGGGCCCGGTTCTGGGAGCTCGGGATCGGCGGGTTCCTCGCCCTGGCGCTGCCCTGGCTGCGCCTGCCCGGCGCCGTGCGCCCCCTGCTCGGCTGGGCCGGGCTCGGCCTGGTGGTGTCCAGCGGGTTCGTGCTCGACGGCGGGGCCCTGTTCCCGGGCGCCTGGGCGCTGTGGCCGGTCGGCGGGGCGCTGCTCGTGCTGCTCGGCTCGGGCGGCACCGCCGGCTGGGGGCCGCGCGGCCTGCTGCAGGTGGCACCGCTGCGGTTCGTGGCCGACATCTCGTACGCGCTGTACCTGTGGCACTGGCCGCTGCTCATCGCCTACCTGCACCACACGGGGCTCGAGCGCGTGGACTGGTTCGGCGCCGCGGCGATCCTGGCCGCTTCGGTGCTGCTCTCCTGGCTCACCACCAAGCTCGTGGCCGACCCGGCGCAGCGCTTCCGGGAGGCGTTCGGCGGGGTGCGGGCACTGGTGGCCGCCGCCGTCTGCGTGTCCCTCGTGGCGGGCGGCGCCGTCGTCGGGGTGCGGCTGCTGGAACGGCAGGACGCGCAGCTGCTGGCCCAGGCCGAGGCCGTGGCGGAGGCCGCCGGCGACGACGGCGCGACCGACTACCCGGGTGCCCTGGCCCTGGACCCGCGCTATGCGCAGCCCGTGCCGCAGGACGTGCCGGTGCTGCCCGCGGCGGCCGTCGCGGCCCAGGACCGGCCGGAGATCGACGACGACGGCTGCATCCAGTCGAACGAGGAGACGGCGGGCTCGGACGTGCCCGAGACGTGCCTCCTGTCCGACGCGCCCGACCCCCGGCGGGTCGTGGTCATGGTGGGCGACTCGCACACGATCCAGTGGGCGCCGGCCATGGCGGAGGTGGGCGCCGACGAGGGCTGGCGCGTGCTGCTCATGGCCCGGCGCGGGTGCCGGCTCCAGGCGCCGCCCGTGGGGGAGCAGGCGGACGTCAGCGACATGTGCTGGAGCTGGCGGGTCAACGCGATGGCGATGCTGAAGCAGATGCGGCCCGACGCCGTGATGGTGATCGGCACCCGCACCTCGACCATCGCCCCGGGTGACAAGGTGCACCCGGCCGAGACACGGGCCTGGAAGCAGCTCGCCAAGGCCGGGATCCGGGTGATCACCCTGCGGGACAACCCCCGGTTCGAGTTCGACGTGCCCGCGTGCGTGGAGGAGCACCCCGACGGTGCGGGCTGTGCCCGCGCCCGGGTCGACGCCTTCTCGGCGGTCAACCCCGTCCACGAGGCCAAGGGGTCGCCGCGCTCGGCGGTCCACCTGGACCTGACGCGCTTCATCTGCGGCCCGGCCATGTGCGAGGGCGTGGTCGGCAACGTGCTGGTCTACCGCGACGACGACCACATGACGGCCACCTTCGCGACGACCCTGGCCCGCCCCCTCCACCAGGCCCTCCGCGCCAAGGCGAAGTGGCTGTTCGAGAACCGCCCGGACACCCCGCAGATCCGCACCCGCTTCTGACGCCGGACCGCTGAGTGCGGGATGCTCGCCCCTGGCGTGTGGCCAGGAGGGCGAACGTCCCGCACTCAGCGGGTCGTCACGGGGTGACTGCGGTCAGGGCGTTGGTGATGCCCTCGCCGTAGTAGCTGTTGTTCGACGGCGTGCCCACGCACGCCGGGCCCGAGGCGGTGGTGCACTCGTGGTCGTCGGCCTGGGCGCGGACGGCCGCCTCCAGGCGGGCGGGGCCCCACGTCGGGTGCGCCGACTTGAGCAGCGCCAGCACGCCCGCGACGTGCGGGGACGCCATCGAGGTGCCGCTCTTCAGGCCCCAGCCGCCGTCGAGCGTCGTGGACAGGATCGAGCTGCCCGGCGCGGCGACGTCGATCTTGTCCAGGCCACGGTTCGAGAACGAGCTCAGGGCCCCCGTCTGGGTCAGCGACGAGACCGTCACGACGCCGTCCAGCTCCGCCGGGATGTCCTCGCAGCCGGAGTTGATGACCCGCTGCACCGCCGTCGAGTCGTTCGGGCTGCTCGTGTCGGTGGTGTTGTTCGCCAGGTCGGTCGCGGCGTTGCCCGCGGCGGCGGCGTGCACCACACCGCGCTTCGTCGAGAACTCGACCGCGCGGCGCACGGCCTCCTTCGCGGCGCGCTGGTCGGGCTGGTCCTCGCACCAGTACATGAACGGGTCCACGTAGTACGAGTTGTTCGTGACGTCCATGTGCCGCAGGCCCGCCCAGACGAACCCGCAGACCGCGTACTCGGGGTAGATGAACCCGTCGTCGTTCACGACCTTGACGGAGGCCAGCCGGACGCCGGGGGCGACGCCCACGATGCCCGTGCCGTTCTGCGCGGCGGCGATGGTGCCGGCCACGTGCGTGCCGTGGTCGGACGTGGTGGGCAGCCAGCCGGTGGCCGACAGGTCGGGCCGGCCGCCGTCGGTGCAGTTCACGGACTGGTCGGCGTCGACCTGGCTCGCCAGGTCGGGGTGGGACGCCTCGATGCCGGAGTCGAGCACGCCCACGGTGACGCGGGCCGAGCCGTCGTTGACCTCCAGGGCCTGGTCGGCCTTGATCATCTGCATGTCCCACTGCGTGACCTCGCCCGGGTCGTCGGCAGCGGCGGCGCGGGACGGACCGTCGACGGTGCCGCCCACGGACTCCTTCTTCGCCTGGCCCACCACCGACTTCTCCCGCTGGGTGCCTGCGGGGGCGTCGGTGCCCGGGGTGCCCTCGGTGGGGGAGACGGTGCGGGTGGCCCCGACGGACTCGATGACACCGAACCGGTCGGCCGCCACCACGTCCTCCCGGAAGGAACCGTTGGCGGAGTGCGCCACGATCACGCCGATCTGCGGCCAGGACTGCACGACGACGCCGTCGGCGCGCGTGACCGCCTTCACCGCGAGGGCGGTGTCGTGGGCGCCGGCCCGGTCGGTGTTGACCACGTAGGAGAACAAGGCCCCGTCGGGGGTCACTATGGGGACGGGTGTCGACTCCGGCTCGTCGGCCGCGTTTCCGGCGACGCTGCCGAGCGCGGTCAGTGCGAGCGTCGTCGCCGTGGCGACGGCGACGGCTCGCCGGGCGTGGGAGATGCGCATGGATCACTCTCCTGGATGAAAGCGGGCCCCCGGGTGGGACCCGTAGGGCAACCTACGCGTCCTGGCGGGGATCGCCAGTGGGTCCGGCATCCTTTTAACCGGGGTGAAACAGACGTCGCGGTCAGCGCGCGGCGGTTCCCGCGGTCTCGCGGACCGTGCCGGTGCTGCTGCCGGTGCTGCTGCCGGTGACTGCCGGGACGGCCCCGGTCGTCGGAGGTTCGCTCGCCGCGGGCTGCACCGCCCCGGCCTCGCCGGCCCGGCCGTCCGGTCCCGGGCCGGCCCCGTGCGTCGCGTCGCCGCGGCGGACGGTGGGCGGGTCGATCAGCGCGAGCCGCGCGAACGCACCCCGCAGGCCGTCCCGGAGCACCGGCGCCAGCGGCTTCTCGACGAACCGCTGGATCAGCCAGGCCATCGCGAGCACCACGACGACGGCGGCCGCGAGCACCACGTAGCGCGGCAGGGCGTCGTGCAGGAGGTGGATGACCCACCAGCCCCAGTACTCGTGCACCAGGTAGAGCGGGTAGGTCAGCGCGCCCGCCGTCGTCAGCCAGGCCGCCGAGACGTGCCGCAGGCGTGTGAGCGTGGCGAGCGCCACCAGGGCGAAGGAGCCTGCCACCGCCGCCGCGGACAGCGCGTCGGGCACGGCGTGGCCGGTGTTGGACACGATGATGTTCGCGGTCTCGCGCCCGGACCACGCGGCGCCGAGGATCACGTTCTCGGCGAGCACCAGCCAGGCGATCAGGGAGCGGCGGTCCTTGGTGAGCAGGAACAGCGCCATCCCGCCGGCGAACAGCGGGGCGTAGTCCCAGACGAGCAGGTTCGCCACCAGGTCCAGCCCGGCCTCGTGCGCCATCGCGCCCGCGGCGGGCCACAGGGCGGCGAAGGCGAGCACGCGTGCGCCGGTGAGCCCGACGACCAGGAGCACGCCGACCAGCACGTAGAACCGCAGCTCCACCCAGAGCGTCCAGTAGACGCCGTCGACGTGCGGCATCCCGAACGCCGACTGCAGCATCGTCAGGTTCACGCCCACGGTGGTCAGCTCGACGTCGTCCCGGCGGTCGGGCCACAGCACGAGCAGCAGGAAGCCGGTGAGCAGCACGGCCACCCAGTAGGCGGGGTAGAGACGGGTGATGCGCGAGATGGCGTACGAGCGCACGTCCCGGCCCCACGCCGTCAGGAGTATGACGAAGCCCGAGATGACGAAGAACAGGTCGACGCCGAACGCTCCGAACGCCGTCAGGTCGGACAGCCCGGGAAACACCTGGGTGGGCGGCACGCCCCACGACGGGTTGCCCAGCGCCGTGTAGTGGAACAGCATCACCGCCGCCGCGGCGAGGAACCGGAGCCCGTCGAGGACACCCATCCGGGCGCGCTTCGTGCGGGGCGGAGGGGCGGCGGAGTCAGTCAGGGCGGGCACGCGCGAAAACCTACCAAAGAGGTCGGGGTTATGGGGCGGGTGTATCGGCGAACAGCCACGGGGCGGACGACCGCAGCTGCTCGTGGATCACGGGCGTGAGTGTACGCACATAGGTACTGGTCAGGTGATCGTCGTCGCGATATACGAGAACGTTGCCGACCACCGCCGAACAGATGACCGGCCCGCAGATCGAGTCGGTGAGGTCGAGGTGGACGACCGAGCCGGGTACGTCGTCCGCCGTCGTCACGGGGGAGACGGCCGCGAGCTGTTCCGCGCGGGCCCGCCCGCACGCGTCCGGGATGCTCTCGTCCTCCATGCAGACGGGTACGAACCACTCGAACCGGGGGTTGTCGCGGACGGTCACCACGCGGACCCCGGCGTCGGCCAGGACGCGCCACGCGCCGACCTGGCCGGGCATGACGCGTTCGGGCGACCCGTCCTCGAAGGTCCGCGTCCCCACGACGACGACGGCGTCCGGGCGGGCCGCGGTGAGCGCGTCCAGCGCCCGTTCGTTCCACGTGGCGCACGACGGCGGGTAGGCCAGGCCGCCCGCGCCCGACGTCGCCAGCCGGCACCCGTGCTTGAGCATCTCGCGCAGCTCCCAGCCGTGCTCCCGGGCCAGCGCCGCGAACGCGTCCTCGTACTGCAGCTCGTGCGACGCGCCCGCGAGGTAGACGACGGCGGTCGGGTCGTCCTGCGCGACCACCGTGCACTCCAGGAGCTCGGGCCGGTCGGCGCTCTGCGCGCACTCCGGGCGGCCGGGGTGGTCGTCGAACGCGACCCAGGTCGCGGGCCGGAAGGGCGTGGTCGGCGGGATGTCGACGGCGCCGGGGGCGAGCGCGGCGGCGCCCGGGTGGTCCGGCGAGGGAGTGCGCAGGTCGGCGACGTCGTGCCGCACCGTCGCGTCGTGCGCGGTGGCGGCGAGCTGGGTGCCGCCGAGCAGGAGCGCGGCGGTGCCGAGGAGTGCCACCGGCATCCAGCGGGCCGACGGCGTGGTGCGCGGTGGGTCGGTCCGGATGCCGGCGGGAGCGGGTGCGGGGCTGGTGTCGGTTGCGGGGCTGGTGTCGGTTGCGGGGCTGGTGTCGGTTGCGGGACTGGTGTCGGTTGCGGGGCTGGTGCCCGGACCGGTTGTGGGGCTGGTGCCTGGCGCCGCGCCGGCGGGTGCCGGTCGCCGGGTGCCGGCGGCCGCGGCGTGGGCGAGCGCCGGCTCGGCGACGTAGCGGGTGGTGAGCCACGCCAGCGCGGTCGACACGACGAGGATGCCGGCGCCCGCGAGCGGTCCTGCCCGGTGCGCGCCGGTGGTCAGCAGCCAGAAGACCAGGACGGGCCAGTGCCACAGGTACAGCGCGTACGAGATGCGGGCGCCGAACCGCAGGGGTGCGCTGTCGAGCAGTGCGCCGGCGGTCCAGCCGGGGGTGGTGGCGCTGCGGGGTGGGGTGGTGTCGGGTGGGGTGCTGGTGGACGGGGTGCTGCTTGGTGGGACAACGCGGGTCGGAGCCCTGCGGGGCTGGGTGTTGCCGGGCTGGGTGTTGGCGGAGTGGGCCTTGCCGGATGGTTGCGTGTCCGGCAGGACCGTCGCGAGGACCAGCGCGGCACCGACCACCGGGACCAGGGCCCACGGGCCGGGGAACGCGACGGCGCCGTCGACCAGGAAACCGGAGCCGACCACCAGGGCGAGGCCGGACCACCCGAGGCCCGCTCGGACCGGGCCGGGCAGAGTGCCCGAGAGGCGCGGGGCCAGGGCGAGGAGCGCGCCGACGCCGATCTCCCAGAACCGTGTGAAGGTGCTGAAGTAGGCGACCGGCTGGTCCACGGTGACGAGCCAGAGGGCGTACCCGAACGACGCGAGGGTGGCGGCGAGTGTCACGACGGTGACGAGCCCCCGGGGCGTCAGGGGGCCGCGAGCCGACGGCGGCGGTCCGTCCGACGGGTGCCGGGCCCCTCCGTGCCCGGCCGGAGCCTGGCCGGCCCGCGACCGCTCGGTACGCGCCCGGCGCCGCGTGCGGCGCGCGGCGGCGACCAGGCCCAGCACCACCAACGGCCAGACCGCGAAGAACTGGCCCTGTACCGACAGTGACCAGAAGTGCTGCAGCGGACTCGCGTCGGGGCCGGCGGCGCCGTACGCGAGCGCGGAGCGGACCAGCTCCCAGTTCTCCCAGAAGGTCGCGGACGCCCCGACCTCACGCAGCCCCGATGACCAGCGCATGCGCGGCGTGAGCGCGAACAGCGCGACCGTCACGGCGGCCAGGACCACGAGCGCGGCCGGGAGCAGCCGGGCGAGCGTGCGCGCGTAGTGCGCGCCGAGCCGCAGCGTGCCGTCCTCGGCCCGGCGCAGCAGCGTGCCCGTGGCGAAGTACCCGGAGAGCACGAGGAACACGTCCACGCCGCCCGACACGCGCCCGTGCCCGAACAGGTGGAACGCGACGACGAGGAGCAGCGCGAGCCCGCGCAGCCCGTCGACCGCCCCGACCCGGCGGGCGGTGCCGGCTTGCCGGCCGGCGGCCGGTGTCGGCGCAGTAGGTACTACGGCCACCGGGATCGAGGCGGCCGGAATCACCGTGTCGACGATGCTCCGGGAGTGAGGCATCCAGGAACGCTAGAGGGTGCGGCTTACGTCCACATTGAGGGCAGATAACACCATGGTCTCGGTGTTCCGGAGGAGGTTGGGTGGGTGCATCTCTGCCTCGGCGGGTGCGGCGGCGAACCGGCGATGGATCTCGGGCCGCAGGCCGGGATGTCGATAGTTGTCCACAGATTTGGATCTGGTGATGCGACGGCCGGATATCGAACATATATTCGACGTATGCGAACGGCTTGATAGGTCTAAGGGCGGTAGGGGGTGGGAGTGTGGGTGAGCAGGTGAGCACGGAGGTGGAGCGTCCTGCGTGCATGGAAAACACGCTGGAACGCACGCTGGAACGTGTGCTGGGGCAGGTGCTGACCGGGCCGTCGGTGACCGCACGCCCGGCACGGACAGTGGTACCACTGTTGAGCTGGGGCGGGATGACAGCCGAGTACACGAGCACCGCTCCCGCGGCCCTGGTCGCGTGGCCCTCCCAGCACCCGGCCGCCAGGACAGGCACCGAGCCCACGCCACTGACCGAAGGGCTGGTGGGTGCGGGGTTGGTGGGTGTGCTGGAGCGGGTGGAGGTCGCTGACCTGGACGACGCCCTCCTGCTGGACGTCGCGGCCCGGTGGCAACAGGTCATCTCCTGGGCCACCGCGATGCAGTCCCGGGCCACCGGGCAGATCGCCCGACGCCGGAACTGGACCGCCGAGCACAACGCCGCCTCGGCGGAGATCAGCGCCCGCCTGCGCGTCCCGCAGGGCGAGGCGAACAAGCTCATGGCCCGCGGGACCGGCCTGGCCGAGCACCCCCAGGTCATGACCGCCCTGCACAACGGACAGATCGACACACCCAAGGCCGACATCCTGCTGCACGCCGGCAACCCGCTCACGCACCAGGAACGCCACGACGCGATCACCCGGTACCTGCCCCAGGCCCCCGACCACACACGCCGCTGGCTACGCGAGGCGATGAACACCTACGCCACCGCCCTGCACGGCACCAACCAGGTCACCACCCACGCCCGCACCCGCCGCGCGGTCTACCTCGACCCGGCCGACAACACCATGGCCTGGATCAGCGCGAACCTGCCCGCCACCGACGCCACCGCGGTCTGGGACGCCATCGACCAAGCAGCCCACACCCTGCACCGCACACCAGGCACCACCCGCACCCTGGCCCAGGCCCGCGCCGACGCCCTGGTCGCCATCACCACCGGCCGCATCATCGTCCCACCCCACCCCGAATGCACCCCCGCACGCACCCCGGACCACACCACCCCCACGACCACCGCCACGACCAGCACCGGCACCGCCGCTAGCGGCACGACCACCGGCCCGGCCGCGACGAGCCCGGCCGCGACCGGCATGCCCGGGACGCGCGACCGCGACGCAGGCCCCGACGCGGGCCCCGACGCCGACGCCAATGCCGGCCCCGGTGCCCTGCCACGCACCACCGTGCCCGCCACGGGCTGCACCTGCGGGGGCTGCACCTGCGGCGGCACCACGATCCAGGTGATCCCCGTCAGACCACAGGTCCGCCTGACCCTCCCGGCCACGATGCTCCTGGGCCTGGACGACACCCCCGCACACCTGGACGGCTACGGACCCATCCCCGCCGAGACAGCCGCACACATCGCCACCGACGCCACCTGGCAACGCCTGATCACCGACCCGGCCACCGGCATACTGACCGACTACTCCACCACCACCTACCAACCCGGCAAGATCCTCCGCCAAGCCGTCACCACCCGCGACCAGACCTGCTGCTTCCCCCACTGCGACCGACCCGCCCGCTGGGCCGACCTCGACCACATCCACCCCTACAACCACGGGCTCGACCCCGAGCACCAGCCGCCGGGAACCCCAGGCCAGACCCGCGCCCACAACCTGCAACCCCTGTGCCGCGCCCACCACCTCGCCAAGACCCACCACGGCTGGACCCCCACCCGCAACCCCACCACCGGCACCACCACCTGGACCGCACCCACCGGCCACACCTACACACGACCCGCCACGCGGACCGACCTCACGATCAGCGACAGGCCCGCCGTCGGCGAGGGACCCGCCGGCGACAGGTCTGCCGCCGGCGACGGATCAACCGTCAGCGACGGACCAACCATCAGCAGTGACGTCACCAGCCTCGCGGACGACCTCCACCACCGCCTCGGAACACAGAAGCGGCCGACCAGCAGGAATCACGACCAGAAGGGCGGTCCGGCACTCCGAACGATCCGTGTCCTGCCGGAGGAACCGCCGTTCTGATCACCCGTGGCGGCATGGCAGAGCCCGACAGGTGCCCGCCGGCGACCTGTCAGGCTCCAGTCGGCGCCGCGAAGGACCGTCAGGTGGTCTCCTCGATGACACCGGACGTGGTCCTCCAGTGGCCCGGGTGCTTGCAGGTGTAGGCGTCGGTGTTGCAGCGCGCGATCCGCCAGCGGATCTTCGTGTTCTCCGGGAAGTCCTTGTTGCAGGTCCGGACGCCGCCGGCCGCGCCGCCCTTGTGGTGGCAGATGCCCTCGCGGCCGCTGCTCGGGTGCCGCCAGATCACACCCGTGGTGTACCCGTCCTTGCTGTCATCGGTGACCCAGAAGTAGTCGCCGTTCTGCCGGTAGCAGCCCGAGCCCCAGCTCTTCTGCAGGACGATGCTGCACGATATGTCGTTGCTGACGGCCACGTTGTACTCGACGGTCGCGGCCTGCGCCGGCGCCGCGAACACCAGGGTCAGCAAGGTCAGCACGGCTATCGTTCCTCGTCTCATCATGTGACGAGCATGCCTGTGACGAGCGTGGACCGCCTGCAGGAACCTGCAGGCGGCCGGCGCTCGGCTCAGGGCGGCTGGACGAACTGTCAGGTATTCACCTCGATGGTGCCCGAGCTGTTCACCCAGTGGCTCAGGCTCTTGCAGGTGTACGTGCTGCCGTCGCAGCGGGCGAGCCGGTAGCGGATCGTCGTGTTCTCGGGGAAGTCCTTGTTGCAGGTCCGGACTCCGCCGCCCAGGAATCCGTCCTTGTTGCGGCAGATCCCTTCACGCCCGGTGTCCGGGTGTCGCCAGATCACGCCCGTGCTGTACCCGTCGTTGCTGTCATCGGTGACCCAGAAGTAGTCACCGTTGCGCTGGTAGCAGCCCTCGCCCCAGGTCTTGGTGATCCGCTCGGTGCATGACACCTAGTGGTCGATCACCACGTTGTACTCGATGGTCACGGCCCGCGCCGGCGCTGCGAAGACCATCGTCAGCAGCGTCAGCGCGCTCACAACTCCTCGTCTCATCATGAACGGAGCATGCTCCGCCACGCGGAGCACCGGTTGCAGGAACCTGCACCTGGCTACCGCGCACTCAGCGCCCGCCGGTCCGCCTGCGCCACCGGGTCCGGGACCGGTGCCGCCGCGAGCAGCCGCCGGGTGTAGTCCTGCTCCGGCTGCCCCAGCACCCGCGTCCGCGGCCCCGACTCGACCAGCCGGCCCTGGTGCAGCACGGCGACGCGGTCGGCGAGCTCGTCCACCACCGCCAGGTCGTGGCTGATGAACAGGCAGGCGAACCCGAGCGACTGCTGCACCTCGCGGAACACCTCCAGCACCGTGGCCTGCACAGAGACGTCGAGGGCCGACGTCGGCTCGTCGGCGATGAGCAGCTCGGGGCCCAGCGAGATCGCGCGTGCGATGGACACGCGCTGGAGCTGCCCGCCGGACAGCTCGTGCGGATACCGCGACACCCAGGACGCCGGCAGCTCGACGCTCTCCAGCAGCTCCGCGGTGCGCCGTTCCAGCTCCGCACCGCGCAGTCCCGCGTGCACGGCCAGCGGCTCGGCGACCGACTCCCCGATCGAGTACCGCGGGTTCAGGGAAGCGGCCGGGTTCTGGAACACCACGCCGACCCGCGCCCGGGCGGCGCGCACGGCCCGCGGCGGGTCCTGGCCGAGGCGCGTGCCGACCACGCTCACCGTGCCGGAGGACACGGGGGCCAGGCCCAGCGCGCAGCGGCCCATCGACGACTTCCCGGACCCCGACTCGCCGACCAGGGCGACGATCTCGCCGGGGCGGACGTCCAGCGTGACCCCGTCGACGGCGCGCACGGTCCGCCCGCGCCGGTCGCGGTACTCGACCACCAGGTCCTCGAACGCGAGGGCGGGCCGGTCCGTCCCGACGGCGCCGCTCGGCCGTTCGGGGGTCCCCACACGCGGCACGGCCGCCAGGAGCTGGCGGGTGTACGCCGCCTCCGGCGCGGCGAAGAGCCGGCGCACGGGCGCCGCCTCGACCACCTCGCCGTGCCGCATGACCACCACGCGGTCGGCGAGGTCGGCCACGACGCCCATGTCGTGCGTGATCAGCACGATCGACGTGGACACCCGCTCGCGCAGCCGGCGCAGCACGTCGAGCACCTCGCGCTGGACGGTCACGTCGAGCGCGGTGGTGGGCTCGTCGGCGAGCAGCACCTCGGGGTCGCAGGCCAGCGCCATCGCGATCATCACCCGTTGCGCCTGACCGCCCGAGAGCTGGTGCGGGTAGAACCGCAGGCGCCCGGCCGGGTCGGGCAGCTCGACCATGCGCAGCAGCTCGACCGCACGGTCGCGGCGCTGCGCGCGGGTCAGGTCGGGCGCGTGCCGCCGCAGCATCTCGTCGAGCTGGAACCCGATGGTGAACACGGGGTCGAGCGCGTTCGACGAGTCCTGGAAGACCATCGCGACGCGCCGGCCGCGCACGTCCTGCAGGGCACGCCGGTCGAGGCCGATCAGCTCGGTGGGCTCCTGGCCCTCGCAGCCCAGGAGCGCGCTGCCGCCCACGGTGGCGTGCCGGCCGAGCAAGCCCAGCAGGGCGAGCGAGGTCACGCTCTTGCCGGAGCCGGACTCGCCGACGACGGCGAGCACCTCACCCGGCAGCACGTCGAAGGAGACACCTCGCACGGCGTGCACGTCGGGCGCGCGCCCGTCGTCGACGCGGAAGGTGACCGTCAGGTCGCGGACGGCGAGCACGGGCGCGAGCACGGGCTCAGGCGCGGGGGCGGCGTCGGTCACGGTTCTCCTGTTCCGTCGGCCGGCTGGGCGTCGCGGTACGCCTCCCAGTCGGCGAGCATCTTGCGGTGGTAGCCGGCGAGCCACTCCATGTAGTTGCGTGCGTTGACGAGCCGCTTGTGCGGGCCCTCGGCGTCGCCGGCGATCGCGAGGCCGTCGTCGATCACCCGGCCCAGGTGGCCGAGGTAGGCCCGCTCGCCCGCCAGGAAGCTGCCCCAGATGTCGTCCTCGACGCGGAAGTAGTGCTGCCGGTCGCCGAGTACCGAGTGCCGCTTGACGAACCCCGTCTCGACCAGCCGCCGGGTCCCGGTGGAGACCGCCCCGGCGCTCGCCTTGAGCAGGTGGGCGATCTGCTGCGAGGACAGGTAGGGCCGGTCCACGATCATCAGCAGGCCGACGATCCGGCCCTCCATGCGCGGGCTGTGCGAGGCGGTCCACGTCAGGGCGAACTGCTCCACGAAGTGCTCGGCGGCGGCGTCGAGGGTCGGCTCGTCGGAGGGCTGGTCAGCGGGGGTGTGGCTGGTCATGGGGCCACCCTAGGAGCCGGGTTCACGATCGACCCCTGGGGTCGAGGACGTCGCGCAGCACGTCACCCAGGGTGATCATCGCCAGCACGGTGACGGTGAGCACGACGCCGGGCGCCACGAGCATGTGCGGCGAGGTCTGGAAGTAGGACTGCGCGCTGGAGAGCTGCAGGCCCCACGAGATCGACGGCGCGTTCAGGCCGAGGCCCAGGAACGTCAGCGTGGACTCCGCGACGATGACGCCGCCCACCATCGTCGTGGCGACCGCCAGCACGGGGCCGAGCGCGTTCGGCAGCACGTACCGGGCGACGATCCGCCGGTCCGGCAGGCCCATGGCCCGTGCCGCCTCGACGTAGGGCGCGTCGCGCACCGCGCGCACCGAGCCCCGGACGAGCCGGGCCATGGTGGGCCACGAGAACAGCGCGAGCACGAGCGCCACGGTGACGGCGGACCGGGTGCCGACCGACGTCAGCACCACCACCGCGCCGAGCAGGAACGGGAACCCGAGGAACACGTCGGTCAGCCGGGCGACCACCCGGTCCAGCACGCCGCCGTAGTACCCGGCCAGGGTGCCGACCACGAGCGCGACGAGCAGGGCGAGGGCGGTGCACAGCAGCCCGACGGTGAGGGACGCGCGGGTGCCGTACACGACGTTCGCCCACACGTCGCAGCCCTGCACGTCCGTGCCGAGCACGTGGCCGGCGCCGGGCGGCTGGGCGCTCGCGGCCAGGTCGCAGGCCCGCGGGTCGGGGTGGCCGAACCAGCCGGCGAACGCCGACGGGACCAGGGCGACCAGCGCGAGCACGACCAGCACGCCCGCGGCCACCCAGAACAGGGGCCGACGGCGCAGGGTGCGCCAGGCACCGCGGCGCACGGCGGCCGGCGCGTCCCCGGGAGCAGAGGGTTCGGTCAGGGGTTCACGCAGCGGTTCAGTCATGGCGGATCCTCGGGTCGAGGACGGAGGCGAGCAGGTCGACGAGCAGGTTGGTCAGCAGGAACACGAGGATCAGCGCCGTGGACACCCCGACGATGGTGGGTCCCTCGTGCGCGCGGATCGCCTGGAACAGGAGCTGCCCGACACCGGGCAGGTTGAACACGCCCTCCACGACGACGGTGCCGCCCAGCAGGTAGCCGAGGTCGATCGCGAGGAAGGTGAGCACGGGGATCGACGAGCTGCGCAGCACGTGCACCCCGACCACCTGGCGCTCGCGCAGGCCCTTGGCCCGCAGCGTGCGCACGAAGTCGGTGCGGAGCGTCTCCATGACGGAGCCGCGCATGAGCCGGGCCACGGAGGCGAGCCCGAACACGGCGACGACCGCGGCGGGCAGCAGGTACGCCGTCGGCCAGCCCTCGCCGGTGCCCGCGACGGGGAACCAGCCGAGCTCCACGCCGAGCCAGAGCTGCGCGGACACGGCCAGCACGAACACGGGGATCGAGGTGGCCACCACGGTGCCGGCCAGCACGAGGCGGTCGCCGGCGGTGCCGGCCCGCAGCCCGGCGAACAGGCCGAGCAGCACGCCGAGGAGCACCTCGATACCCCAGGCGGTCAGGGCCAGCGTGATGGTGACGGGCCAGCGCAGCGCCATCCGGTCGGCCACGGACTGGCCCTGGAACGTGGTGCCGAGGTCGCCCTGGAGCAGCCCGCCGAGGTAGCGCAGGTACTGCTGGAGCACGGGTTCGTCCAGGTGGTACCGCTCGCGCAGCTCGGCCACCACGTTCGGTGCCAGGGGCCGGTCCCCGCCGAGCGCGGCGATCGGGTCCCCGGGCAGGGCGAACACCATGAGGTAGATGATCAGCGTCACGCCGAGGAAGACCACGAGCAGGTCCACCAGACGCCGGGCGATGCGCCGGGTCATCGGCGTCCGCCCCCGGTGCCCGCCCGGCCGTCCCGGGCGGCGAGCACGTGCGACACGGCGAGCGTGGCGCCGTACTGCACGCCCACGAGCCGCTCGACCGGCAGCACCTCCAGGCCGGTCACGGCCTGGGCGTCGGCGAGCCACGCGTCGTAGACCGCCCGGGCCCGGGTGTGCACGCGGCGCAGCCGGGCCGTGGCGAGACCGGCCCCGGCCTGTGCCTCCAGCGCGCGGACGAGCATGCCGCCGAACCGCAGCCGGAACATCCGCACCACCTCCTCGCTGCTGAACACCTCGGCGCCGGTCGCGGGTCGTGCCGGCAGCCGGGCGGCGCGGGCGAGCTCGCTGGTGCCGGACTGGGTCATCATCGGCACGAACGCCTCGCTGGCCCGCAGGAACGGGCTGCGCAGCGTGAGGTCGTCCCGGGCCTCGTCCAGGAGCCCCGTCAGGGTGGTGCCGAGCTCGACGAGCGCCTCGGCCTTGGCCCGGACGACGTCGGCGTAGTCGGCGGACGTCTCGCTCGTGTCGTCCGCCGACGGGTGCGACCAGTACGGCAGCTCGGCGATCAGGGTGACCGTGCCGTGCCGCCGGGCGTAGGCCGCCGACCCCTCGCCGCCGACCAGCGACGCGGCGTCGAGGCCGAGCGACTTCAGGTAGTCGTACTCGTCCCGGGTCGAGCCCGCGCGGTACACCGCCGGGGCGAGCCGCTCCAGCGCCGGCGACTCCGGCTCACCCGTGTCGAGCGGCAGGCCCAGCGCCGCGGGCACGGCGTGCAGCGGCCCGACGGCGTCGGGTAGGTCCTCGCTGAGGTAGTAGTACACGCCGCCGAGCTCCGCGTTGTGCAGGCTGACCATCAGCTCCGGGCGCAGCTCGTCGATCAGACGCATGAGCGCCTGGGTCTCCGGGATCACGTCGTCGAAGTACGCGTCCTCGTAGGCGAACGGGAACGTCCACTCCACCTGTTCCGCCGGCGCGGGGCGGTAGAAGCCCCGCGCGTAGGCGGCCCGGTCGGCGGGGTCGCCGAACCAGGACTCGTTGAGCCGGGTGCCGTCCGGGTCGATGCAGGGCACGAGGTGCCACGTGGCGTCCGTGGCCGCGCGCAGCCCAGGGTCGGCCACCAGCTCGGCGGCCAGGTGCTGCAGCGTGCGGAACCCGATGGGCTCGTTGGGGTGCACGCCCGCGAACAGCAGGTGCGGCCGCGGCCCGTCGCCGACCGAGAACATCTCGATCGGCTCCCCGAGCCGCGACGTGCCCACGCGCCGCCGCCGGACGAGCGCCGGGTGGTCGTCGGCCAGGGCCGCGAACCAGTCCAGCAGGGCGTCGACGGTGGGGAAGTCGGTGGTCGGGGGGACGGCGCGGGCCCGGTCGAGCACGTCGTCGAGCAGGCCCGCGTCGAGACCCCCGTCGGTCAGCGGGCGGCTCATGCGCCCTCGGCGAGCACGACGGCGGAGAACGTCGGGTTGCCGACCGCCGACGTCGGCAGCTCGGCGACCCGCTCGGAGGTG
This sequence comes from Promicromonospora sp. MS192, assembly GCF_049532985.1. Lineage (GTDB taxonomy): Bacteria > Actinomycetota > Actinomycetes > Actinomycetales > Cellulomonadaceae > Promicromonospora. The sequence goes on from NZ_CP186693.1 coordinate 5,804,449, forward strand.
ACGTAGGAGTACGTCTCGAAGAACAGCGGGGGCGCGGGGAAGTCCGCCAGGAGGCGCTCCTGCACCGCCGCGTACGCCTCGGCCGCCGCGTCCGGGTCGGCCTCGGCGTCGGCGGCCGCGATCAGGTCGGCCACGTCGTCCTCGTAGTAGGGGATGCAGTTGGGGCAGCCGCCGTTCTCGACGTAGAACGAGCGCAGCGTGTTCTGCTGGCTGGGATAGAGAGCGCCCCAGCGGGAGAAGAACGGCCCGTCGATGTCGCCGGCCGTGCGCTTCTCGGAGAACTCGGCCCAGTCGGCGCTCGGCGTGGCGACGGCCTCGACGCCCAGGTTCTGCCGCAGCTGGTTGGCGATGGCCTTGTACAGCTCGTCGAGCCCGATGCCGCCCGGGAAGTAGATGTCGATGGTGCCGTCGAACCCGCCGGCCTCGTCCAGCAGCGCCTTGGCGGCGGTCGGGTCGTACTCGCAGAACTCGCCGCAGATGCCCTCGGGCGTGCCCGCCTCGACGGCCGGCGTGAACGCGGTGGCCGGCGTGTACAGGCCGCCGTAGACCACCTCGGAGATGGTGTCGCGGTCGATGGCCATGGAGATGGCCTGGCGCACCCGCACGTCGGAGTACCGCTCGTCCCACAGCGGCAGCCCGAGGTAGGAGATGCCCGGGGCGTCGAACGTGTACAGGCGGTCGCCGAAGTCGGCGGAGGCCTGCGGCAGGCGCGCCGCCGGAACGCTCGCGACGTCGATGTTGCCCGCCTGGACGTCGGTGTACGCGGTGGTGGCGTCGGCGTAGGGCACGAACGTGATGGCGTCGACCGTCGGCTCCGGGCCCTGGTAGTCCGCGTACGCCTCGGTCTCGATGGGCTCGTTCTCCACGTAGTCACCCACCACGGCGAACGGGCCGTTGCCCACGGGGTGCCGGTTGTAGGCGTCCATGTCCTCCAGGGCGGAGGCGGGCATCGGGTACATGGCGGTCTGCGCCTGGCTGACCTGCATCGGGAACTGGCCGTCCGGGCCCTCCAGCGTCACCGTGAAGGTCAGGTCGCCCGTCACCTCCAGGCCGGACATCTCGGTGGTCTTCGGCTCGCCCTCGGCGGGGTTCAGGTCGTCGTACCCCGTGATCCCGGCGAGCTGGCCGGAGTTCTCGAACGCGTCCGGCCCGTAGGCGACGGCGTTCCAGGAGTCGACGTACGACTGGGCGGTGACCGGCGTGCCGTCGTGGAACGTCCAGCCGTCGCGCAGCGTGACCGTCCAGGTGGTGGCGTCGTCCGACTCGATGGACTCGGCGGCCACGTAGGTGAGCTCACCGTCGGCGTCGACCCAGGTCAGGGGTGACCAGACGGCCATGTTCAGGTCGTAGGCCACGGTCTGGCGGGCGGGGATCGTCTGCAGCGGGTCGGTGACGGCCACGCTGATCGATCCGCCGCCGCCGGTGCCGGCGTCGTCGTCGGCTCCGGCCGTGCCGCAGGCGGACAGGGCCAGCGTCAGCGCGAGGACGGTCGCCAGAGGGGGGAGCGGCCGGTGTCTCGGGTTCATGGTTCCTCCACGGGTAGTGCGCTCTCGCGCACCGGGTCCAGCTCGGGTGCCGAACAGTTGAGCGCACCTCGCCGATCAAGGTCAATGAAGTTTCAGAAGGAAATGAAAGTTTTACGCGGCGGTCACACGTCCAGGACCCCCGGGAGTGGTTCGATACCCCTGTGATCCACACGAGCGACTACGAGATCCAGGACGAGGCCCGCGTGCGCGACCTCGTCCGCGACCACGGCTGGGCCACCCTCGTCTCCGTGGCCGACGACGGCGCCCCGGTCGCGTCCCACCTGCCCGTGCTGCTGGAGGAGACGGCGCCGGGCGAGCCGATGAGCCTGCTCACCCACGTCGGCCGGCCCGACGAGGTGCTCCACTCGCTCGACAGCGGCCGCGAGTCGCTACTGGTCGTCCAGGGCCCGCACGGCTACGTCTCGCCCGGCTGGTACGCGATGACGCCGGCCGTACCCACCTGGGACTACCTCGCGGTGCACCTGTACTGCACCGTCGAGCTGCTCGGGCCGCAGGAGACGTACGCCGTGCTGTCCGACACCGTCGACCGGTACGAGTCCGTCATGCCCGAGCCCGTGCGGCTCCCCGCCGTCGAGGAGTACGCGCACCGCATCGCCAAGGGCGCCGCCGGGTTCCGCCTGCGCGTCGTCCGCTGGCAGGGCAAGGCCAAGCTGAGCCAGGACAAGCCGCGCGAGGTGGTGGAACGGGTCGTGACGGCGCTGGAGACGGACCCGCACTACGCGCAGCCGGCGCTCGCGGACGAGGTCCGCGCGGAGCTGGCCCGCCGCCCGGCGGACGCGCCATGACGGCTCTGCTCCTGACGAACGCCCGCCTGGTGGGGGACGGCCCCGCGGACGGGCTCGTGGACGTGCTGGTCCGGGACGGGGTGGTTGCGGGTGTCGCGGCGGCCGGACGGCCGGGCGACAGCGGGGTGGAGCGGGTCGATCTCGGCGGGCGGTTCGTCCTGCCCGGCCTGTGGGACGCGCACGTGCACCTCACGCAGTGGGCACTCGTGCGACGCCGGCTCGACCTGTCGGGCGCGGGATCAGCGGCCGAGGTCGTCGCGCTGGTGCGCGACCGGCTCGCGCAGCGGCCGCCCGAGCCCGGCACGGCGCTGGTCGGCTACGGGTTCCGGGACGCGCTGTGGCCCGACGTCCCCACCGCCGCGCTGCTCGACGAGGCAGTGGGCGAGGCGCCCGTCGTGCTCGTCTCCGGCGACCTGCACTGCGCCTGGCTCAGCACGGCCGGCCTGCGGTTCGTGGGTGTCGGGACCCACCCGACCGGCGTGCTGCGCGAGGCCGAGTGGCTGCCGCTGGCCGCCGCCGTGGACCGGGTGCCGGACCACCTCGCGGACGCCTGGGTGGCCGACGCCGCCGCGGCCGCGGCCGCACGTGGCGTGGTCGGCGTCGTCGACCTGGAGATCACCGACAACCTGACGGCCTGGCGGCGCCGGTTCGGTGCCGGGTTCGACGGCCTGCGCGTGCGCGCCGGTGTCTGGACGTCCTGGCTGGACGACGTGCTCGCCGAGGGACTGCGCACCGGCGACGTGCTGCCCGGTACCGGCGGCCTGCTGGAGCAGGGGCCCTACAAGGTCGTGACCGACGGCTCGCTCAACACCCGCACCGCCTACTGCCACGACCCCTACCCGGGCCTGACCGGGCCCGAGGCGCACGGGATCCTCTCCGTGCCGCCGGCCGAGCTGGTCCCGCTCATGCGGCGCGCCCACGCCGGCGGCCTGCGCTGCGCCATCCACGCGATCGGCGACCACGCCAACACCCTCGCCCTGGACGCCTTCGCCGCCTCGGGGGCACGCGGCTCGGTCGAGCACGCGCAGCTCCTCGACGACGCCGACCTGGCGCGCTTCGCCGAGCTCGGCGTCGTCGCGTCCGTCCAGCCCGAGCACGCCCTGGACGACCGCGACGTCGCCGACCGGCACTGGGCCGGCCGCACCGGCCGCGCCTTCCCGTACGGCGCCCTGGCCGGCGCCGGGGCCGTGCTGGCTCTCGGATCGGACGCGCCGGTGGCACCCCTCGACCCGTGGATCGCGGTCGCGGCGGCCGTCAGCCGCACGCGCGACGGCCGTCCGGCCTGGCACCCCGAGCAGCGGATCGGCCTGGCGACCGCCCTGGCGGCCTCCACCGACGGCCGCGGCCTGCGCCCGACGGCGGGAGCACCCGCCGACCTGGTGGTGCTGGACGCCGACCCGCTGACGGCCGGTGCGGAGACTGCCGCGGTGGCGCTCCGGGAGATGCCGGTGGCGGGCACGCTCCTGTCGGGCCGCTGGACGCACCGGGCGCTCTGACCTCGGGGCCGGCCTCTTCACCGGCTGCTGTGGCGGGTCGGTGGGGCCCGACGGACGATGGGCGGGCCGGCCGAGCCCGGTCCGGCGTCCCCTGCCCGAAGGTACCGATGAGCGATCCCGAAACCGGCTCGGAGCGCGAGCAGCCGGCCGTCACCCGCCGGCTGCTCGACACCCTGGAACGAGCAGCCGCCCCCACGGAGGTCCGCACCCTCGTCCTGATCTGCGACGACCGCCCGGTCGTCCTGGGCCGCCGCGTCCGGGAGCGCTACCCCGGTGCGGACCTCACGGTCCTGTCCGAGGGGTGGCTGCCCGACGTGCGGAACCCGGCCTTCGGTCTGCTGCGGTTCGACGACGACCACGACGTGCTGCTCGCCCTCGCCGGCCTGGTGCCGGCCGACCTGGTCGTCGACCTGCGCGCAGGCCGTCCGGAGGCCGTGCGCGCCACGTTCCACCGCGCGTTCCTCACCCTGGCCGACGGCGGCCGGTACGTCACGCGCCAGGAGCCCGGGCACCGGCCCGAGGACGGCGACCTGGTCGACGAGGTCCGCGAGCTCGCCCGCCGCCGGGCCCTGCCGGCGCCCCGGCGGCGCGCCCTGAGCACGGCCCTCGAGCTGGGCCTCGGGCGCGCGCTGGCGGGCGTCGCCATCGACGAGGAGCTGCTCGTGCTGCGCAAGAGCGGGGAGCACGTGATCAAGCTCGGCGTGGACGACACCCGGGCGGCGCTCGCGGCCCGGGGCGTCGAACCGCGGGTGATCGCGCGCGTCGCGCCGGAGCGGCACGAGTCGGCGTCGACGGTCTGGTCCAGCGACGCCGGGCTCGCCGCCGAACGGCTGAGCGGGACCATCGAGGTGGGCGAGCTCACCTGCACGGCCTACGACGACGTGCTGGTGGTCCCGCAGCAGGTCGCGGTGCTGGAACGGCTGCTGCTGCCCACGTCCTACTTCCTGCCCTGGCAGCCGGCGCGCAAGACGTTCGGCATGCGGTACCACGGCCCCGACTTCTCCGCGCTCGAGGCGGACGACGGCGCGCCCGCAGACCTGCCGGGCACCTACTACCACCTGGACAACCAGGTGCCCGGCCACTACGGGCACGTCATCACGCACGACCTGTCCAAGCTGTGGGCCTGGGACGCGGCGCTGGCCGAGTACCCCGACCTCAAGGTGCTCCTCAGCCCGAGCACGGAGACCGGCGAGGTGCCCGGCTACACGTACGAGCTCCTGGCGGCGTTCGGCATCGGTCCTGAACGGGTCCACGTGATCACCGGCCCGGTCCGTGCCGAGCGGCTGGTCACGGCGACCCAGGCGTTCCAGCAGCCGCGGTTCCTCAGCCCGGTGGCGCGCGACGTCTGGGCGCGGGTGGTGGCCGGTCTGCTGCCGAGGGCCGGGGACGCACCCCTGCCGCAGCGGGTCTTCGTCTCGCGGCGGGCCGCGGCGCGCCGGCGCTGCCTCAACGGCGACGAGGTGGAGCGGCGGTTCCGCAAGGCCGGCTTCACGGTGGTCTACCCCGAGGACCTCACGCTGCCCGACCAGGCCCGGCTGTTCTCGACCGTGACCACGATCGCCGGGTACGCCGGCTCGGGACTGATCAACACGGTGTTCTCGGCGGGCCCGGCCACGCGCGTCGTGCTGGCCTCGAAGAGCTACTGGGCCACGAACGAGTACCACATCGCGGCCCTGTACGGGGGCGACCTGCACTACTTCTGGTGCGACCCCGTGCCCCCCGGTGAGGGCGAGGACGGCACGGCCTACAACCCGTTCCACGCGGACTACGTGTTCGACGTGGAACGGGACGGCCCGGCGCTCGACGCCCTGCTGCGGTCGCTCGCGCCCCGGCGGATGTTCGGGCTGAGCCGGTCAGGCGGTCGCTGACCGCCGGGCCACCTCGGCCGCCACCTCGGGGTCGGAGCTCGGCGTCGTGACGCCGTACCGCAGCAGGTACCCGATGCGGGACTCCCGCACGTGCGCGGCCATGAGCTCGGCGGCTCGCTCGCCGTCGCCGGCGTCGATGGCGCCCACGATCACGCGGTGGTCGGGCCAGAGGCGCTTGCCCCGTGACTGCATGTCCGCGGCGTAGAGCCACTCGATCTTCCACGAGAGCTGGCGCAGCAGCCGCGTCAGGGTGGCGCTGCCGCTGAGCTCGGAGATCGCGATGTGGATCTGGTCGTTGATCGCGACCAGCGGGTCCAGGTCGTCGGCTGCCACGTGCGCGTCCCCGGCGTCGAGCAGGCCGGCGATCTCCCGGCGGATGCGCCACCAGTCCTCGGGGCTCTCGTCGCCCGAGTACAGCGCCGCCGCCCGGCGGGCGGCGCCGCGTGCGGTGGCCACCTCCAGCGCCTCGCGCACCGCGAAGAGGTCGTCGGCGTCGCCCGCCGGGATGGGCGCGACCCGGGAACCGACGTGCGGGCGGGAGTCGATGAACCCCTCGCTCTCCAGCCCCCGCAGCGCCTCCCGGACCGGGACCCGGGAGACGTCGTAGCGCTGCGCCAGCGAGGCCTCGGTGACCCGGGCGCCGGGCGTCAGCACGCCCGCGATGATGTCGCGCCGGATCGCGTCCTGGACCGACACCGGCCTCACGGGCCCGGCGGGCCCGGCAGGTTCGGCAGGGACGGCGAGCGCGGGCTCATCGGGCGAAGGCGGCACCGGGGATGGCTCCTAGCAGGTCTCGGGTGTAGTCGGCACGCGGTGCGTGGAACACGTCGTCGACGGACCCCTGCTCCTCGACGCGGCCTTGCCGCAGTACCACCACATTATCCGCTATGCCGCGCACCACCGCGAGGTCGTGGCTGATGAACAGGTACGACACGCCGAGCCGTTCCTGCAGGTCAGCCAGCAGGTCCAGGATCTGCTCCTGGACCAGCACGTCGAGCGCCGAGACGGCCTCGTCGAGCACCAGCAGCTCCGGCCCGGGGGCCAGCGCGCGCGCGATGGCCACCCGCTGGCGCTGCCCTCCGGACAGCGCGCCCGGGTGCCGCTGGGCGACGTCGCGCGGCAGCGCCACCTGGTCCAGCAGCTCGGCGACCCGCGTCGCGCGGGACGCCCGGTCCCCGATGCCGAAGATCCGCAGGGGCTCGTCGATCACCCGCTCCACGGTGTGCGTCGGGTCGAGCGACGCGTACGGGTCCTGGAAGACCGGCTGCACCCGGCGCCGCAGCTCCCGCCGCTGCGCGCGCGACGCCCCGACGATGCTGCGCCCCTCGGCGCCCCGCACGTGCACCAGGGCCTCGCCCGAGGTCGGCGTCTCCAGGCCGAGCAGGATGCGTGAGACGGTCGTCTTGCCCGAGCCCGACTCGCCCACCAGTGCCGTCGTGCCGCCGCGGGGTACCGCGAACGTCACGTGGTCGGCGGCGCGCAGCACTCCGCCGCGCCCGCGCACCCGGTACTCCTTGACCAGGTCGCGCACGGTGACCACGGCGTCGTCCTCGCCCCGGTCGCCCACGCCCCCGGCCGGCGCCGTCCGCTCCTCGGTGCGGGCGACGACGGCGGGCGCCGCGGCGACGAGCCGCCGGGTGTACTCGTGCTGCGGGGCACGCAGCACCTGCTCGGGCGTGCCCTGCTCGACGATCCGCCCGTCGAGCATGACGATCACCCGGTCCGCGCGGTCGGCGGCCAGCCCCAGGTCGTGCGTGACCAGCACCATCGCCGTGCCGTGCGCCTCGGCGAGCGCCACCAGGTGGTCGAGGATGCGCCGCTGCACGGTGACGTCCAGGGCGGAGGTCGGCTCGTCCGCCAGCAGCAGCTCCGGGGCGCGCGCGAGCGCCGTCGCGATGAGCACCCGCTGCCGCATGCCGCCGGAGAACTCGTGCGGGAACTGCCGGGCACGCCGCTCCGGCTCGGGCACGCCGGCCTCGTCGAGCAGCTCGACCACGCGCCGGCGCACGGCGGCGCCCCGCAGGCCGTCGGCCCGCAGCGCGTCGGCCACCTGGTCGCCTACGCGCATGGCCGGGTTGAGGTTGGTCCCCGGGTCCTGCGGCACCAGCGCGATCCGGCTGCCGCGGACGGCGCGCATGCGCGCCTCGCCGGCCGCGGCGAGGTCCTCGCCGTCGAGCTGGATCGTGCCGCCCGTGATGCGGCCCGCACCGGGCAGCAGCCGCAGGAGCGCGGCGACCACCGTGGACTTGCCCGAGCCGGACTGGCCCACGATCGCCACCCGCTCGCCGCGCGCGACGTCGAGGTCGACGTCACGCACGACCGGCGTGTCGCCGTAGGACACGTTCAGTCCGCGGACGGACAGGAGCGGTACGGCGTCAACGTCCTGCGGCATAGCCCTGTGCCCCTCTCGGGTTGGCGGCGGCCCCCAGGAGGCCGGTGGCGGGGTCCCGCGTGACGGCGGACAGGCGGCCGAGCGCCCAGTCCCCGGCGCGGGTCACGACGTGGCCGCGGCGCTCCAGGCCCGCGATGACGTCGTCGCCCAGCCGGTCCTCGACCACGGCGCCGCCCGGCGTCCACGTGCGGGGCCAGAAGGAACCGGGGAACGACGTCGTGTGCAGGGCGGGCGCGTCGATCGCCTGCTGTGGCGTGTACCCGCCCACCAGCACGCGGAGCAGGAACAGGAGCTGCCACTGGTCCTGCTGGTCGCCGCCGGGGGAGCCGAGCGCGATCAGCGGCTCGCCGTCGCGCAGCACGAGCGTGGGCGTCAGCGTGGTGCGCGGCCGCCGCCCGGGCGTCAGGGCCGACGGCGACGCCTCGTCCAGCCACGTCATCTGGAGCCGCGTGCCCAGGCAGAAGCCGAGGCCGGGCACCGTGGGGGAGGACTGCAGCCAGCCGCCCGACGGCGTGGCCGAGACCATGTTGCCCCAGCGGTCCACGACGTCGATGTGACAGGTGTCGCCGCGGGTGGCGCCGGTGTGCTCGGGGGAGTCGGGCTCCGTGCCGCGGGCCGGGCCCGTCGAGACCTCCACCGTCGGCTCGCCCACTCCTGCGGCCGCCCCGCCGCCCGGCGCACCCGGCAGCGACCCGGCAGGCGCGCTCGTGGCGTACTCGGTGCGCAGCACCGGCACGGGCGGCGTCGGGCGGCCCGGCACGTCACCCGGACGCACCTCGTGGCTCGCGGTGTCCGCGATCAGCGCCCGGCGCCGCGCCGCGTACTCCTCGCTCAGCAGGTATGTCAACGGCACGTCGTCGGCCGCCGGGTCGCCGTACCAGACGTCGCGGTCGGCCATCGCGAGCTTCTGCGCCTCCAGGACCGTGTGGGCGCCGAGCTCCGTGGACGGGTCCAGGGCGGCGTCGTCCATCCCCTCCAGGATCTTCAGCGTGGCCAGCAGCGCGGGGCCCTGGCCCCACGCGCCGGTCTTGGCGATCGTGTACCCGCGGAAGGTCACGGTGGTCGCGTCCTCGTAGGACGCCTCGAACGCCGCCACGTCAGCGGCGGTCAGGACGCCCGCGTGGTCGGCGCCGTCGGCGTGCCGGTGCGGCGTGGCGACGAACTCCTCGACGGCCGCGCCCACGCGCTCGCGCCAGGCGGCGCGCGCCAGGTCGATGGCCTCGGCCCGGTCCGTGGCCCCGGAACCGGCGGCGACCACGGCGTCCAGCAGGTCGGCGTACTCCGGGTTGGTGACGATCGTTCCCGGGGCGGGTACCTCGCCGTCGGGCAGCCAGCGGGCGGCCGAGGTGGGCCAGTGGTCGCGGAACAGGTCGGCGACCAGGGCGACGGTCGCGCTGACCCGGCCGAGCACCGGGTGCCCGTCGCGGGCGTACCCAATCGCGTAGGCCAGCACGTCGCCCAGGTTCCACGTGCCGTGGTCGCGCAGGAGCAGCAGCCAGGCGTCCACGCTGCCCGGCACCGCCGCGGCCAGCGCCCCCGAGCCGGGCACCAGGTCGAGGCCCTCGGACCGGTAGTGCTCGATGGTCGCGCCGGCGGGGGCCGGGCCCTGGCCCACCAGCACCCGCGGGTGCGCCGGCTCGTCCGCCGTCACGAAGACGCCGGTCATGTCACCGCCGGGCCCGTTCAGGTGCGGCTCCACGACATGGAGCACGAAGGCGCCCGCGACCGCGGCGTCGAAGGCGTTGCCGCCGCGCTCCAGGACGGCCTGGGCGCTCGCCGTGGCGATCCAGTGCGTGGACCCCACCATCCCGAAGGTGCCCTTGAGGTCGGGTCGGGTGGCGGCGGCTGCGGGCGGGGTGAAGGACGTCATGACGCTCACTTACGGTCGGTGGTCGGGTCGAGGGCGTCGCGCAGGGCGTCCCCGAGGAGGTTGAAGCCGAGGCACAGCGCCACGATCGCGAGACCGGGGAACAGCGCCGCGGTGGGCGCGCGGCCCAGGTACTGCTGCGCGTCCGAGAGCATGATGCCCAGGCTCGGCGTGGGCGGCTGGATGCCGAGCCCCAGGAACGAGAGCACGGCCTCGCCCAGCACCGCCGTCGGCATGATGACCGTGGCCTGGACGATGATCGCGGACAGGCAGTTGGGCAGGATGTGCTGGGCCAGGATCCGGGGACCGGACGCGTCCATCGCGGTGGCGGCCAGCACGAACGGGCTCTCCGCCAGCCGCAGCGTCTCCGCCCGCACCACGCGCACCATGGTGGGCACCTGCGCGATGCCGAGCGAGATCGCGGCCCCGGCCAGGCTCGGCCCGTTGATGGCGGCCAGCCCCACCGCGAGGATGAGGAACGGGAACGCCAGGGTCACGTCGGTCAGGCGGGAGACGGGCCCGTCCAGCCACCGCCAGTACCCGGCGGCCAGCCCGAGCGGCGTGCCGACGACGACGGCGAGGCCCACCGCCACGACCCCCACCATGAGCGAGGCCCGGATGCCGTACATCATCCGGGACAGGATGTCGCGGCCCAGGTCGTCGGTGCCGAGCGCGTAACCCACCGTGCCGGGCACCTGGAACGGTGCGTCGAAGTGCACCTCGGCGGGTCCGTGCGGCGCCAGCAGGGGCGCGAGCAGCCCGGCCAGCACGACGACGGCGAGCATCGCGGCGCCCGTGATCGCCTGCGGCGTGCGCAGCCGGGACAGCAGGCGTCGCGGGCCGACGACGGCGGGCGCCGGCTCGGGCGCGAGATCGCTGTGCTCGATGACGGTCATGAGCGGCCTCCCACCCGGATCCGGGGGTCGATGACGGAGTACAGGACGTCCACGGCCAGGTTGACCAGCACGTATCCCACCGTGGTGAGCACGACGACGGCCTGGATGACCGGGTAGTCACGCTGGAAGACGGCGTCGAGCGTGAGCTTGCCGAAGCCGGGCAGGGCGAAGATCTGCTCGGTCACCACGGCCCCGGAGATGAGCCCGCCGAGCTGGAGCCCGGCGATCGTCACCACGACGATCAGGGAGTTGCGCAGCCCGTACCGCAGCAGCACCCGGGAGCGGCCCAGGCCCTTGGCGCGGGCGGTGCGCACGTAGTCGGTGCGCATGGCCTCGATCATGGACGCGCGGGTCTGCCGCATGATGACGGCGGCCAGCCCGGTGCCGAGGATCAGGGCGGGCAAGGTGAGGTGCAGCAGCCAGCCCAGCGGGTCCTGCGTCAACGGCACGTAGCCCGACGCCGGGAACAGCCCCAGGCCCACGCACAGGTACAGGATGGCGAGCATGCCGAGCCAGAAGTTGGGCACGGACAGGCTGGTCAGGGCCGCTGCGTTCGCCATCCACTCGGGCCAGCGCCCGCGGTAGCGCTCCGCGAGCAGACCGAGCGCGACGCCGGTCACGACGGCGACGACGATCGCGTACAGGGACAGCCAGAGGGTCACGGGCAGCGTGGCACCGATCATGTCGGCGACCGAGGCTCCGGTACGGGTGGACTCGCCGAGGTCGCCCGAGGCGACCTCGGCGAGGAACCTCCCGTACTGCACCCAGACCGGCTGGTCCAGGCCCAGGTCGGCGCGGATCATCGCGAGCCGTTCCGGCGTGGCCTCCTCGCCCGCCATCGCGAGCGCGGGGTCGCCGGGCAGCAGGCGCACGCCCAGGAAGATGACCATCGACGCCAGCAGGAGCGTGACCGCCGACTGGCCGAGGCGGACGAGGAGGTAACGACGCATCCTCAGCCTTCGCCTGCCTCGACGAACGCGGCGTGGCTGAGCCGCACCACGCCGTCGGCGTAGGTGGAGATGCCCGCGACCTCGTCGGCGTGGCCGGTCAGGTTGCGCGTCCGGTAGAGGTAGATGATCGGGGCGTCCTCCTGGACCTGGGTGACGACCTGCCCGTACAGGTCGGCGCGCTCGGCCGGGTCGATCACGGTGGCCGCCTCGGTGAGCAGGTCGTCGACCTCGGGGTTGCTGTACCCGGAGTAGTTGTTGCCGGCGCCCGTGGACAGGAAGTTGTACATGTTGCCGTGCGGGTCCACGCGGCCCGACCAGCCGAGCTGCAGCAGGTCGAAGTCGCCCTGCTCCTGGACCTCCAGCAGCGAGGAGTACTCGACGGGCACGATCGTCAGCTCGAAGCCGCCGTCGGCCACCGACGCCTGGACGGCCTGCGCGAGGCGCAGGGTGTCGGGGGTGTTGGTCACCTTCATCTCGATCTCGTACGGCACCTCCACGCCCGCCTCCTCCAGGAGCGCCCTGGCGCCCTCGGGGTCGTGCTCCGGGCAGGCCTCGCTCGCGTCGGTGCTGAACGGCGACGCGGGGGAGATGGGGGAGCAGGCCGGGTCGAACCGGTCGTTGAAGACCGACTTCACGAGCTGCTCGCGGTCCACCGCCATCGACAGCGCCTGGCGCACGCGCGGGTCCGTGGCGATCGGCGTGTCGATCTGGCCGGGCGGGTTGCCGACGCCGTCGGTGTTGCCCACGTTGACCGTCATCGCCTGGTAGCCCAGCGAGCCGACCTCCAGGAGCCCGACGTTCTCGTCGTTCTCCAGCTCGCCGAGGTCCTGGGTCGAGATCGTGTCGGCCACCTGCACGTCGCCGGAGCGCAGGTTCGCGGCGCGGATGCTCGCGTCCGTGATGATGCGGTAGGTGATCGAGTCCAGGTGCACGTTCTTGGCGTCGTAGTACAGGGGGTCGCGCTCGACGGTGATGGACGTCTGGGGCACGCGCTCGACGAACTTGAAGGCGCCCACGCACACGGGGTGCTCGCCGAAGTCGTCGCCGGCCTTCTCCAGCTCCGTGGGCGACATGATCATGCCGGCCCGGTCGGCCAGGACCGCGGTGAGCGGGGCGAACGGCGTCTCGTAGTCGATCTCGACGGTGTGCTCGTCCACGGCCGTCACCTCGGTGATGGGGCCGAGCTCGCTGCGCCGGGACGAGTCCTCCTTGGTGAGGTGGCGCTCGATCGAGGTCTTGACGGCGTCGGCGTCGAAGGGGGTGCCGTCGGCGAACTGCACGCCCTCCTTGAGCGGGAACGTGACCGTGAGACCGTCCTGCGAGACCTCGGGGAGCTCCGTGGCCAGCATCGGGACGATCTCGCCCGCCTCGTCGATGTCGTAGAGCTTCTCGCACATCGTCTCCATGACGTAGCGCGTGTAGAGCGACGAGGAGGTCGTGGGGTCGAGCACGTCGGGCTCGGCGGACAGCGCCATGACGAGGTCGCCGCCCTCGGTGATCGTGCGGCCTTCCAGCGAGGTGCCGGTGACGTCGGTCGTCTCCTGGGCGGGTCCGGTGCTGGTCTGCACCTCCTGGCACCCGGACAGGACGAGGGCCGCGGCCAGGAGACCGGCGGCGGGGGCGAGCGGGCCGCGCAGCCGCGGCGGAGGAGTGCGCACTGGGAGAATCCAATCCGGGTCTGACAGGGACGATTGCATACAATCACTCGCTGATCCAACTGTGTGTATGCAATGTGTTGCAGTCCTGTTAAACCTCGGTGACACGGTCCACGCCCTCGTGACGCGGCCGGGCGCAGGCTTTCCGGCGGGTGAATCCTCTGGGTAGAGTCACGCCATGGAAAAGGACAATGAGGTCACTTTGCGCCAAGGCGGCACGGAGGCGACGGCTCAGGCCGGGTACGAGGGTGCGGTCGAGAAGCCTCGCTGGCGGATCATCGGTCCCGGCCTCGTCGTGGCGGCGACCGGCATCGGCGCCGGTGACCTCGTCGCCACCATGGTCGCCGGCAGCAACTACGGGTACGCGCTGCTGTGGGCGGTGATCCTCGGCGTCGTCGTGAAGATCGCGCTGGTCGAGGGTGCGGGCCGCTGGACGCTCGCGACGGGGCGCACCATCTTCGACGGCTGGAAGTCGCTCGGCCTGTGGGCCGTCGTCTACTTCGGCGTCTACGTGGTGGTGTGGGGCTTCAGCTACGGCGCGGCGGCGATGTCCGGCGTGGGCCTGGCGCTGAACGGGCTGTTCCCCGGGGTCGAGGTGCGGTACTGGGCCATGCTGGCCGGCGTGGCCGGCCTGCTGCTGGTCTGGTTCGGCAAGTACAAGCAGTTCGAGAACGTCATGGCGGTCCTCATCGGCGTCATGTTCGTGACCGTCGTGGGCTCGGCGGTGCTGACCACGCCCAACCTGGGTGAGATCGCGGCCGGCCTCGTGCCGATCATCCCGGAGGGTGCCGTGCTGAACACGCTCGGCCTCGCGGGCGGCGTCGGCGGCACGATCACCCTGGCCGCCTACGGCTACTGGCTCACCGAGAAGGGCTGGGACACGCCACGGTGGATGCGCGTGATGCGCCTCGACAACGCCTGGGCGTACGTGATGTCCGGCGTCTTCGTGATCTCCATGCTGATCGTGGGCTCGGAGCTGCTGTACTCGGCCGGCCTGGCCGTGGCCGACGGCGAGCAGGGGCTGGTCGACGTCGCGGACGTGCTGGCCCAGCGGTACGGCGCGTTCATGGCGCCGCTGTTCCTGGTGGGCTTCTTCGCGGCGACGTTCTCGTCGGTGATCGGGGTCTGGCACGGCGTGTCGCTCATGTTCGCCGACTTCGTGGCCACCATGCGCAACCTGCCCGCCGACGACCGCCGCCGGGGCGCGGGCGGCACCTACTACCGCTGGTACATCCTGTGGCTCACGTTCCCGCCGATGCTGCTGCTGTTCCTGGACAAGCCGATCCTGCTCGTCGTGCTCTACGGCGCGCTCGGCTCCCTGTTCATGCCGTTCCTGGCGCTGACGCTCCTGTTCCTCATGAACTCGAAGGCCGTGCCGGCGCAGTGGCGCAACCGCTGGTGGGTCAACGTGATCCTGGTGCTGGTGGCGGCGATGTTCCTGGTCCTGGGCGGGAACGAGCTGATCAAGGCGGTGGCGCCGGTGTTCGGGGGCTGATCTCCGCCGGACGGCGCGGTGTGTGTCGGGCTCTCAGCCGCGGGAGTGATCGGGGAGCCCGACACACAGGAGGCGCTGACCGGTCAGGCGGCCGCCGTGGTGGCGCGCGTCGCGTGGACCTTCTCGTAGATCTCGGCGAACGCGTCCAGCGTGCCGTCCACGGCGTGTGCGGCGACGAGCTCGCGGCTCGCGGCGCCCATGCGATGGCGCAGGCCGGCGTCGGCGAGCAGGTCGCCCAGCCGGTTCGCCAGTTCGCGCACGTCACCCGGGGTGTAGAGCCAGCCGTTGACACCAGGGCGTACGAGGTGCGGCAGAGCCATCGCGTCGGCGGCCACCACGGGCAGGCCCGAGGCCATGGCTTCCAGGGTGACGAGGCTCTGCAGCTCGGCGACGCCCGGCATGCAGAACACGTCGGCGTCGGAGTAGGCGGTGAGCAGCTCGTCGTCGGGCACGTACCCGCGGAACCGGACGCGCCCCGCGACTCCGGAGTCGGCGGCGAGCGCGGCCCACTCGTCGGCCTTGGCGCCGGTACCGATGATCTCCAGGCGGCCGGGCAGGTCCGGGGGCAGCAGCGCGAAGGCGCGGATGATCTCGTCGACCCGCTTCTCCTGGTCCAGGCGACCGACGAACAGCACGGTCGGCTCCGTGCGTCCCTCACGGACCGTGGTCGTGTACCGCTCGGTGTCGATGCCGTTGGACACCGGGATGGCGTGGCTCAGGCCTGCATGCTGCGCGAGCAGGTCCACCGCGCGTGGCGTGGGGGCGGTGACCACGTCGGCCTTGGCGTAGACGCGGCCGATGTCCTGCCAGAGCCAGCGGCCCACCGTGCGGTGCATCGAGCCCGGCACCAGCAGGTAGCCCACGAGGTTCTCGGGCATCAGGTGGTTGGTGGCCACGATCGGCAGCCCCACGCGGTGTGCGGCGTCGACCAGGGCTCGGCCCACGATGAAGCTGCCGTTGGTGTGCACCACGTCCGGTCGTACCTCGTCGAGGATCTCCGCGACCGCGCGGCGCGTCTCCCACGGCAGAGAGATCTGCAGGTTGTGGTGCGACGGGTACCGGCTCGACCGCAGCCCGTGCAGGACGACGCCGTCGCGTACCTCGCGCACCGGCTTGCCCGTCGGGGACGGAGCCACCACGTGCACGTCGTACCCACGGCCGGCCAGACCCGCGGCCAGGCTGCCGGCGAACCGGGCGGCACCGTTCACGGCAGGCGGGTAGGTATCGGCGCCGATCAAGATCGTGCGGGGAGTACCAGGCAGGTTCACTGTGCTGTACCTCTCGATGGTTCGGGAAGTCTCGAAGGGTTGCTACGCGCCGCGCGGGCCGCGACGGCGTCGGGGTGGAGCCGGGCAAGGACGAGGACCCCGGCGGCCGCGGCCAGCGCCGCCCCGCCGAGGAGGAACCAGGTGCCGACGGACGTGTCGGCCCCCTCGCCGAGGAGCAGTGCGCCGAGCAGCACGGCGACGATCGGGTCGACGACGGTCAGGCAGGCGACCACCACCTCGGGCGGGCCGGCGGGGTAGGCCTGCTGGACGAGCCACCCGCCGAGGACCAGTGCCGCCACGGCGCATGCCGCCGTGCCCAGCACCTGAGGGTCGTGCCAGGGGGTGCCCGTACCAAGTTCCTGGAAGATCACCCGCATCAGGGCGGAGACCAGGCCGAACGCGGTGGCTCCGGCTGTGGCGCAGGCGATGCAGCGCAGCCATCCGCCGATCGCCAGGCCGCCCGCACCGAGGGCGAGCACGGCACCGCCGACGATCACGATCGTCGGCAACGTGGAGCCGGGCGGCGGCGGAGTGCCCGAGCCGGCGCTGACCGAGGCGGCAACGAAGACTGCGACCCCGGCCATGGTCAGGGCCACGCCCATCAGCACGCTGCGACCGGGTGCTCGCCGAGCTCGGAGCGAGGAGAGAAGCACGGCCACGGGCACCGCGAGCACACCGATCGGCTGGACGAGCCGGAGCGGGGCGAGGACCAGGGCCAGGGCATGGACCACCGTGCCGCTCGCCGCGAGTCCGAACCCGGCGATCCAGCCAGGTCGGCGCACGATACGACCGAGGCGGCGCAGCGACAGGACGCGCTCGCGGTGGAACGGCTCTCCGTAGAGGTCGGCCACCTCGCGGTGCTGCAGGACCGCGGCCCCGGCGAACAGGGCGGCGCCGAGCACGGCGAGGGCGACCGCTATGGCTTGCATGGGACAACGGTGGCGTAAGGACGCCCTTCTCCGCCACCAGGATTCCCCCCGTAAACACATGGGGGTTTACCCCCATCTTTCGCGCACCTGTCCCGTGACGGTCCCTCGACTGCTTAGGGTCGTCGTGATGAACACCGACACGCATCCGCGCGACAGCGCCGCGTCACCGCAGGGGGCGACTCCCGCGACCGGGCGGGAACTCCTGGTGCCGGCCGGTTCCCCGCAGAAGGCACCGTACGCGGCTCTCGTCGCGGCCACACCTGCGCGCGACGGGGACCTGGAGGTCCGCGGCGTGCGCGCTCACATCCGGGTGTACGGGGGTCCTGCCGCATCCCGCAGGCTCGTGTTCCTGCACGGTCTGCGAGGGGACCACCACGGGCTGGAGCCGATCGTGGCGCATCTCGTAAAAGAGTGCCCTGACCTGCAGGTATGGGTTCCTGATCTTCCTGGTTTCGGGGCGTCGTCACCGCTGCCCGACGGCGTGCACGACGTCGCCGGCTACGCGGCATGGACAGCCGAGCTGCTCGCCCTCGTCGCGCCGGCGGGTGATGTCGTGCTTGCCGGCCACTCGTTCGGGTCGATCGTTGCAGCCGCGACGGTGGCGGGTGCGGTGGACGGCGACCCGTCGGACGGCTCGCCCGTCCGCGGGCTCGTGCTGGTCAACCCCATAGCGACGGCCGCGCTGGACGGACCGCGGCGGGCGATGAGTGCCGTCACCGTGGGCGTGCACCGGATGGCCGCGGCGCTCCCGGAACGGATCGGGACCGGGCTGCTGCGTCACCCGTTGTTCACCCGGGTGGCGAGCCTCGCGATGGTCACCTCGAAGGACCCGGTCCTGCGCCGGTGGATCCATGCCGAGCACGACCGGTACTTCTCCGGTTTTGCCGACCGTCGCACGCTGCTGGAGGCGTTCCATGCCTCTGTGGGGACCGACGTCTCGGCCTACGCCAGCCGCATCAGCGCGCCAACTCTGCTGGTTGCGTCCGAGAACGACGACGTCGCGCCGCTACCGTCCCAGCGTGTCCTCGCGGCGTCGCTCCCCGACGCCAGGTTGGCCGTGATCCCGAGGATCGGGCACCTGGCGCACTACGAGGCGCCCGCTGTGGTGGCCCGGGAGACCGCCGGATTTCTCGCAGGCATCCAGGCCACCGACAGCCGGGATGAACAGTGAAGGAAGATCGGATGAAGATCGTGGTCGACTGCCGTTACCTACGGGTCGGTCGGCACGACGGGATCAGTCGCTACACCGCCGGCATCGTGACCGCGCTGGCAAGGCTCCACCCCCTTGAGGTGCTCGCCAGTGACGAGCGCCAGCTCGAACATCTCCCGGCGGGGCTTCCGTGGCACCTCGTCAGTGCTCCGACGAGCTGGCGGGAACCGTTCGTGGCTCGGCAGGTTCGCCGTACGGGTGCTGACGTGGTCTTCAGCCCCATGCAGACCATGGGCACCTGGGGACGGGACTACCGGGTGGTGCTGACCCTGCACGACCTCATCTACTACCGGCACCCCACACCTCCGCGGAACCTGCCGGCCCCGGTGCGCCTGCTGTGGCGGGCCTTTCACCTGGCCTGGTGGCCCCAGCGCGTGCTGCTCAACCGTGCCGACGCCGTGGTCACCGTCTCGGAGACCACGCGTGACCTGATCGCTCGGTACCGGCTGACCCGCCGCCCGGTGACGGTGGTGCCGAACGCGCCCGACCCGGTGCCGGACCTGCCTCGAGGGGAACGGAACCGGTCGCTGGTCTACATGGGTTCCTTCATGCCGTACAAGAACGTCGAGCTGCTGGCGCGTGCCATGGCCCGTCTGCCCGGCTGGGAGCTGCACCTCATGAGCCCTGTCAGCGACGAGCAGCGTGCGCGGCTGTCGGAGCTGGCGGGGGAGGGCGTGCTCGTGTTTCACGACGGGGCGTCCGACGAGACCTATCAAGAAGTGCTGCGCAGTGCCACGGCTCTCGTGTCCGGTTCCCGCGACGAGGGATTCGGCCTGCCGCTCGTGGAGGCGATGGCGCTGGGCACGCCGTTGGTCGTCAGCGACATCCCGGTGTTCCGCGAGGTGGGCGGGTCTGCGGGCGCGTACGTGGACCCGGACGACGTCGACGGGTACGTCGCCGCCGTCCGGGCGCTCGACGATCCGGCAACCTGGGCCGAGCGGTCCGCGGCCGCTCGGCTCCGTGCTGCGGGCTACGACTGGGACGCTTCGGCCAAGACGCTTCTGGCACTGCTGGTAGGGTGATTTTTGACCGTTACCGTTTCGTGATCTAGGGTCGGCGGCGATGACCCGCCCAGACATTTCACCCAGCCTGCCCGACGCGACCGCGGGCACGGGTGGCCCGGGCCGGAAGAGCTCCGGGCGGCTCGTGGCCATGGACGGCCTGCGCTTCGCCGCCGCGGCGGCGGTGCTGCTCTACCACTTCACGGCCACCTCGACCGTGACCAGCTACTGGGGTGCCGACCCGGTCCACGCCTTCCCGCTGCTCAACGAGGTCACCCGGTACGGCTGGCTGGGCGTCGAGCTGTTCTTCATGATCTCCGGGTTCGTCATCCTGCTCAGCGCGGACGGCCGCGGCGTCGCCGGGTTCGTGGCCTCGCGCGTGGGCCGCCTGTTCCCGGCCTACTGGGCGTGCATCGTGCTGACCGCGGGGCTGCAGCAGTTCTGGTCCGGAGGGCGGCAGACCACGCTGGTGGAGACCCTGGTCAACCTGACGATGGTGCAGGACCTGTTCGAGGTGACGGGCGTGCAGGTGGTCTTCTGGACCCTGCTCGTGGAGCTCAAGTTCTACCTGCTGGTGCTGGTGGTGCTCGCGTTCGGCCCGCTCACGCGCAACCGGGTGCTGGCCTTCGCGGCGCTGTGGCCGCTCGCGGGCTGGGCCGCGCAGGAGGCGGGCGCACGCTGGCTCGCGGAGTGGCTCGTGCCGGACTACGCGCCCTACTTCGCCGTCGGCATGCTGCTGTTCCTCGCCTACCGTGACGGGTTCGACATGGTCACCAGCGTGCTGCTCGCCGGCGGGCTGGTGCTGTGCGTGCTGCGCGTGCTGGACGCCGCCGGACGTGCCTCCGACCTCCAGGGCGTACCGGTCAGCCCTGTCGTCACGGTGCTGGTGCTCCTGGCGAGCGTGGCCGCCGTCTGGGCCACGACGCTGCGGGGCCGCACGGCACCGCCCCGGCGGGTGACGGCGGTGCTCGGCACGGTCGGCGCGCTCACCTACCCCGTGTACCTGGTGCACACGCAGTTCGGGTACGCGGTGATCGACGTGCTGGCGCACGAGACCACGCGGACCGTCGCGCTGTTCGCGGCCGGGGCCCTGAGCCTGGTCCTGGCGGTCGCCATCCACTACGGCGTCGAGCGCCCGACGTCGGCCCGGCTGCGCCGGGCGGTCCAGTCCGGTCTGGTGCGCGCCGGTGACGCCCTGCGCCCCCGCGGCCGGGTCCCGGTACCACGGGCCTGACCCGGACGGTCGGCCGGGCAGACGGTCGGGCGGGGAGTCGTCGGGACGGGGATCAGCGCGGCGGGTCCGCCACCGCGAACGGGAGCCGGTGCAGCAGCTCGGCCTGCTCCTCGGCCCGGCGGCGCTCCCGCTGGCCGGCGGCGAGCTCCCGTTCCCGGCGCTCGGCGAGCACGGCGTGCAGGAAGGCCTCCGGGTGCGTCCCGGGCGGCGGCCCGGGGGCGACGTACGGCTCCACCCGGCCGGCGAGGTCGTCGGCCAGCCGCGCCCGGGACTCGGGCGCGAGACGCGCCGCGCGCCCCAGGAGCTGGCGGGCGGCCAGCGCCAGCCCGTCCGGCAGCCGGCGCATGTCGGCGGTGTGCGCCCACGCGGCCAGCGACTGCGGCATCACCACGGGGGCCGACGGCGGCTTGCCGCCCCGCACCCGCACCGCGTAGGTGCCGGCGGCGAGGTCGCCCAGCCGCTTGCCCTTGGCGTTGGACAGGGAGACGATCGCGGCGATGCCGCCGAACGTCATCCACAGCTCGAACACGCCGATCAGCGCGCGGACCAGCGCGTGCCGGAACCGCACCGGGCCGCCGTCGTCGCGCACCACGCGGATGCCGCACGCGAGCTTGCCGACCGACCGGCCGCGCGTCAGCGTCTCGACGGTCACCGGCACGCCCACCACGATCACGGCGCTGGCCACCGAGTAGACGATGAGCGCCACGTCCTGGCTCGCCGTCGCGGTCTCCAGGAACCAGATGCCACCGACGACCAGCAGGACGAAGACGACGACGCCGATGACGAGGAAGTCGAGCATGGCGCCCATGGCGCGCGTGATGAACGACGCCGGGCGCGCGTCCAGCACCACGCCCTCGCCGATGACGATGCCGTCCTGCACGGGTCCTCCGGTCGGGGTGCGATGGGTCGTGACTCCTGTGCGGCAGACTACCGTCGTGGACATCGACGCCTTCACCGCCGTGCACGCTGCCGAGTGGGACCGGCTCAAGGAGCTCTCCAGCCGGCGCCGTCTGGACGGCGCCGAGTCCGACGAGCTGGTGCGCCTGTACCAGTCGGTGGCCACGCACCTGTCGACCGTCCGGTCCACCGCGCCCGACCCGGCGCTGGTCACCCGCCTGTCCGACGTGCTGAACCGCGCCCGCACGCGGATCGCCGGTGCGCACGAACCCGCCTGGCGCGAGGTGGTGCGCTTCGCGGTGGTGTCGCTGCCCGCCGCGTTCTACCGGATCCGGTGGTGGTCGCACGCGGTGACGGCGGCCTGCCTGCTCGTGGGCGTCGTCGCCGGGGTCTACGTCGCCACCACCCCGGCCGCCCTCGACGCCATGATGACGCCGGCGCAGCAGGAGCAGTACGTCAACGACGCGTTCGCGTCCTACTACGACCCCGGCATCGAGTTCGCCGGTGTGGTGTGGACGAACAACGCGCGCATCGCCGCGCTGGCCGTGGCGGGCGGTATCACCGGCTTCTTCACGCTGCTCGTGCTCTGGCAGAACGCGGTGCAGGTGGGCGCCACCGGCGGCATGATGGCGGCCCACGACGAGCTGGACCTGTTCCTCACGCTCATCGCCCCGCACGGGCTGCTGGAGCTCACCTGCATCTTCGTCGCGGGCGCGGCCGGCCTGCGGCTCTTCTGGACGCTGATCGACCCCGGCCACCGCAGGCGCACCGTCGCCCTGGCCGCCGAGGGCCGCGCCCTGATCACCACGGTCATCGGGCTCGCCGTCGCACTCGGCGTGTCGGGCCTCGTCGAGGGCTTCGTCACCGGCTCGGAGCTGTACTGGTGGCTCAAGATCGTGATCGGCGCGATCGTGCTCGCCGCCTTCTGGGCCTACGTGTACGTGCTGGGCGGCCGCGCCGTGCGGGCCGGCGCCACCGGTGACCTCGCGGAGCACGAGTCCGGGGCCACCGTGGTCACGGCTGGGTGACGACCCCGGCGTCCGTGCCGGTCGCACGGCCCGCTGTCAGTTGCGCGTACTAGGGTTGCGGCGCAGGAACGACTCGAGACGACATCCGGAGCAGGCCCCATGACGACGCCCGAGAGCGCACCCGACCAGCCGGCGCAGCCCACGCCGCCGCAGCCCGGCGGGTCCCAGCCCACGGGCTGGGGCGAGCCGCCGCGGTACGGGCAGTACGCGCCCGGGTACGACCCGGCCGCCCCGCAGACGCCTGCCGCGCCCCAGTACGGCACCCCGCAGTACGGCACCGCGCCGGGCACGCCCGCGGCCGGGCAGTACGGCCAGAGCCAGTACGGGCAGTACTCCCCGCCCACCGCCCAGGTTCCCGGCTACCGGCCCCCGGCCGACAAGCCCGGCATCGTCCCGCTGCGCCCCCTCAGCCTCGGGGAGCTGTACGACGGCGCGTTCGGCGCCGTCCGGCACAACCCGGCCGTCACCCTCGGCCTGACGGCGATCGTCGTGGTCGTGGCCGTCGCGATCGGCACTCTGCTCAGCATCCCGCTCACCACGTGGTTCACCGACCTGTTCGGCGGGCTGTTCGCCGAGGTCGAGAGCGACCCGACCATGCAGGACTTCGGGTTCACCCAGGACGTCCTCGGCGTGACCTACGGCTCGATGCTCGGCACCGGCTTGCTGCTCCTGCTCGCCACACCGCTCGCCATGGGCGTCATGGCGGTCTCGGTGAGCGAGTCGGTGATCGGACGCAAGATCACCGTGTCCGAGGCCTGGCGACGTGTCGGCAAGCGCGCCTGGTACCTCATCGGGTTCTCGCTCCTGAGCCTGCTCGCCTGGCTCGTGGCCTACGCCCTGCTCGTGGCCGTGGTCGCCGGGCTGTTCGCGGTCGACGTCACGCTCGGCGTGATCGGCATCTTCCTGGCGCTCGCGGCCGCGGTGGTGGGCGGCGTCTGGCTGTTCACCCGCGTCCTGCTCGCCGCGCCCGCCCTCGCGGTCGAGGGCGGCGGCTTCTGGGCGACGGTGGCACGGGCCTGGCGCCTCACCCGCGGCACGTTCTGGCGGGTGCTGGGCATCTACCTGCTGACCTCGATCATCCTCAGCGTCATCGGCCAGATCGTGTCCATCCCGGTGAGCCTGCTGATGAGCGTGTTCATGGTGCAGTCCAACGACGTCGGCCTCGCCGTCAGCTACGGCATCACCTACGTGGTCAGCGGCGGCATGAGCGTGCTGTTCCTCGGCGGTGTGACCGCCCTGCTCTACATCGACACCCGGATGCGACGCGAGGGGCTGGACGTGCAGCTGCAGGCCGCGGCGGCCGTGGCGGACAAGTGACATGAGGGCCGACCTGCCCGTCGTCCCCGACCGGGACACCGCTCGCGAGCTGCTCGGCAGCGAGCTCCAGAAGCCCGAGTACGCCGAGCGCGAGTCCCTGCTCGTGCGCGCGATCAACTGGGTCATCGAGCGCCTGGACGAGATCGACTGGCCGGACGCGTCGATGTCCGGGGCGCAGCTCGGGATCGTGGTCGTGGTGGTCGTGGCGGTCATCGTGCTGATCGCCTGGCTGGTGGCCGGCCCGGTGCGGCTCGGGCGCGAGCGCACGCGGTCGGCGCAGGTGCTCGGTGCCGAGGACACGCGCACGGCGGCCCAGCTGCGCGCGTCGGCCGACGCCGCGGCGGCGGCGGGCGACTGGCGCACCGCGGTCGTGGAGCGCTTCCGCGCCGTCGTGCGCTCCCTGGAGGAACGGGTGGTCATCGAGCCACGACCGGGCCGCACGGCCCAGGAGGCCGCCGCCGACGCGGGCGCGCGGCTGGCCGCCCAGGCCGACCGCCTGCGCGCGGGCGCCGACGTGTTCGACGGCGTCGAGTACGGCGACCGGGTCGCGACGGCCGACGACGACGCGGCGCTGCGCGCCCTGGACGCCGAGGTCACCGCGGCCCGGCCGGAGGTCCCCGCATGACCCTGCCCGCCCCCGCGCCCCCGACACCACCCGCGGTGCCCGCCGTGCAGACCGGCCCCGCCGACGAGCCACCCGTGGTCGTCGGTGACGACACCAGCGGCCGGTCACGGGCCGCCCGCAGGTGGCGTCGCGCGCGCTGGCCGCTCACGGTGCTCGTGGCCGTCGCCCTCCTGGTCGGGTTCCTCGCCGTGGTGCGCCCGGCGACGTCCGCCGCCCCGTACGCCCCGGACAACCCGGAGCAGGGCGGCGCCATGGCGGTCGCCGAGGTGCTGCGGGACCAGGGGGTGCGCGTGACGCACGTGACCACCGTGGCGGAGGCCTCCGCGGCCGCCGGCCCGGACAGCACGCTCCTGATCACCCCCAACCCGTCCTTCTTCGCCGAGGACCAGATCTCGGCGCTGAACCGGACGGGCGCCGACCTCGTGGTGCTGCAGCCGGACTACAGCATGCTCGCGGGCCTGACCCGGGGCTCGGTCGACTCGACGTACGGCGAGTCGACCGGTCCGGTCGACCCGGAGTGCGCCGACCCGGCCGCGCGTGCGGCGGGCCCGCTCCGGCTCCGGCCGGGCCTGTACGACAGCTCCGACGGCTCCGGCACCGTACGCCCCGTGCTGTGCTGGCCCGACGGCGTGGGTGCGTTCGCCTACGCCCGTCTGGACTACCCCGACCGGTCGGTCACCGTGGTCAGCGACCCGACGGTGATCCGTAACGACGCGGTGCTCCAGGACGGCAACGCGGCCCTCGCGCTGTGGATGCTCGGCGGGCACGAGGACCTGGTGTGGCTGGTGCCCGACCCGATGGACGTCAGCACCGTCGGCGACGAGCCCACGCCGGCCGAGCGCGGGCAGGTCGACGCGCTCATGCCGCCGGGCTCGGCGCCCGTCGCCCTCGTCGTGGTGCTCGCGGCCGTGCTGCTCACGCTGTGGCGTGCCCGCCGCCTGGGCCCCCTGGTCGTCGAGGACCTCCCGGTCCTGGTCCGGTCCGCCGAGGCCACGCGCGGCCGGGCCCGCCTGTACCGCGCCGCGCGCGCCCGCGGGCATGCCGCCGCCGGGCTGCGCGCCTCCGCGGCCGACCGGATCGCGTCCCGGCTGGGCCTGGCCCGCTCGTCCGACGCCAACACCGTGGTCGATGCCGTCGTGGCCGCGACCGACCGCCCGTCGCAGCAGGTGGCAGACCTGCTCTACGGTCCACCCCCCGCTGACGACGCCGCGCTCGCCGAGCTCGCGCGCCGACTCGACACCCTGGAGAGCGAGGTCCACCGCCCGTGACCGAACCAGACTTCCCCCAGCAGCCAGCCCTCGACACCGCGCAGCCGCGGGAGACGACCGCCCCGCCCGCCCCGTCGCAGGAGCTCCGCGCCGCCCTGGCGGCCGTCCGCACGGAGGTGGGCAAGGCCGTCGTCGGGCAGGACGCCGCGGTGACCAGCCTGCTCATCGCCCTGCTCTGCCAGGGGCACGTGCTCCTGGAGGGTGTGCCGGGCGTGGCCAAGACGCTCCTGGTGCGCACCCTGGCGGCCGCGCTCCGGCTCGACACCAAGCGCGTGCAGTTCACGCCGGACCTCATGCCGGGCGACGTGACGGGTTCGCTCGTGTACGACGCGCGGACCGCCGAGTTCTCCTTCCGCGAGGGCCCCGTCTTCACCAACCTGGTGCTGGCGGACGAGATCAACCGCACACCTCCCAAGACCCAGGCGTCGCTGCTGGAGGCGATGGAGGAGCGGCAGGTCTCGGTGGACGGCACGCCGCGCCCGCTGCCCGACCCGTTCCTGGTGATCGCCACCCAGAACCCCGTCGAGTACGAGGGCACCTACGCCCTGCCCGAGGCGCAGCTCGACCGGTTCCTGCTCAAGCTCGTGCTGCCGCTGCCCGAGCGGGACCAGGAGGTGGAGGTGCTGGCGCGGCACGCCGCCGGCTTCGACCCCCGCGACCTGGCCGCGGCCGGCGTGACGCCGGTGGCCGACGCCGGCATCCTGGCGCGGGCCCGCGCCGAGGTGTCCCAGGTGCAGGTGTCGCGCGAGGTGCTCGGGTACGCGGTGGACGTGTGCCGGGCGACCCGGTTCTCGCCGTCGCTGTCGCTCGGCGTCTCGCCGCGTGGCGCGACGGCCCTGCTGCGCACCGCGCGGGCGTGGGCCTGGCTGTCGGGGCGCTCCTTCGTGACGCCGGACGACATCAAGGCCCTGGCGCACCCGACGCTGCGGCACCGCGTGCAGCTGCGCGCCGAGGCCGAGCTGGAGGGCGTCACCGCCGAGGGCGTGCTGGACACGGTGCTGGCCTCCGTGCCCGTGCCGCGCTGAGGCGGCCCGCATGGTCGTGACGTGGCGGGCCGCCGCCCTGATGGGGCTCGGCGTGATCCCCGTGCTCCTGCTCCCGGCGAACGGGACGGTGCTGGTGTGGGCGACGGTGGTGGTCCTGGCCTGCCTCGCGGACGTCGTGCTGGCGGCGTCGCCGCGGCGCGTCGCGGTGCAGCGCCGGGTACCCGGCTCGGTGCGCCTGCGCTCCGAGGCCGTCAGCGAGCTCGTGGTCCGCAACGTCTCCGGCCGGCGGCTGCGCGCCGTCGTCCGGGACGCGTGGGGGCCGTCGGCGGGCGCGGGCCCGGGCCGAGGCACCGGCGAGCGGGTGCGGCCGGCGTCGGGCGGCTCCGGCCGGCACCACGTCGACCTGCCCGACGGCGAGGCCGCGCGCCTGCCCACCACGCTCGTGCCGACGCGGCGCGGCGACCGGGCAGCCGGCGGCGTGACGATCCGCAGCCTGGGTCCGCTGGGCCTGGCCGGCCGTCAGGTGACCCTGCCGGTACCGGGCCGCCTGCGCGTGCTGCCGGAGTTCGCCAGCCGCAAGCACCTGCCCTCCCGCCTGGCGCGGCTGCGGGAGATGGACGGCCGCGCCGCGGTGCAGATCCGTGGCGAGGGCACGGAGTTCGACTCGCTGCGCGAGTACGTGGTGGGCGACGACGTCCGCTCGATCGACTGGCGCGCCACCGCGCGGCGGCGCGAGGTCGTGGTGCGCACCTGGCGCCCCGAGCGGGACCGGCGCGTGCTGATCGTGCTGGACACGGGGCGCACGTCCGCCGCCCGGGTGGGCGCCGCGGACTCCACCGGGGCCCCGCGCCTGGACGCCAGCATCGAGGCGGCCCTGCTGCTCGCGGCGCTGGCGGGGCACGCGGGCGACCGGGTCGAGCTCGTCGCGTTCGACCGCACCGTGCGCTCGCGCGTCGCAGGGGCGGCCGGGCCGCGGCTCATGCCCGCGATGGCCGAGTCGCTGGCCACGGTGGAGCCCGCGCTCCTGGAGACGGACTGGCCCGGCGTGGTCACCCAGGTGCGGACCCGCATGACACAGCGTGCGCTCGTGGTGCTGCTGACCACCCTGGACCCCGCGGCCGTCGAGAACGGCCTGCTGCCCGTGGTGGACCAGCTCGCCCGTGACCACACCGTCGTCGTCGCCTCCGTGGCGGACGAGGAGGTGGCACGGCTGCGTGCCGGCCGCGAGACCGTGGCCGAGGTCTACGACGCCGCGGCCGCGGCTCGCGGTGACCTGGAGCGGACCGCGGTGACCACGATGCTGCGCCGCTACGGCGCGGACGTGGTGGAGGCGCTGCCCGACGACCTGGCACCGCGCCTGGCCGACGAGTACCTGGCCCTGAAGGCAGCGGGCAGGCTCTAGCCCGCTAGACGCCCAAGTGGCGGAGCACCGCCAGGACACGGCGGTGGTCCGCGGCGTCCTGCGGCAGGTCGAGCTTGGTGAAGATGGCTGCCACGTTCTTCTCCACCGCCCCGTAGGACAGGTGGAGCAGGTCCGCGATCGCCCCGTTCGACCGGCCCTGCGCCATCAGCCCCAGCACCTCGCGCTCGCGGGCCGACAGGCGGTCCAGCCCGTCGTCCTGCCGGGCGGAGCCCATGAGCTGGGAGACCACCTCGGGGTCGAGCACCGTCGCGCCGCGGGCCACCCGGCCGAGCGCGTCGACGAAGTCCCGCACGTCGGCCACCCGGTCCTTGAGCAGGTAGCCGACGCCGCGCGCGTCGCCGGCCAGCAGCCGGCTCGCGTACCGGGTCTCCACGTACTGCGAGAAGAGCAGGACGGGCAGGTCCGGGTGCCGGCCGCGCAGGCCGAGCACCGCCCGCAGCCCCTCGTCGGTGAAGCTCGGCGGCATGCGGATGTCCGCCACGACGACGTCGGGCAGGGACCCCTCGCGGGCGAGCCGGGCGATCTCGCCCTCCAGCGCCGCACCGTCGCCGACCGCGGTCACGGCGTGGCCGCGGCGCGTCAGGAGGGCGGCGAGGCCGTCGCGGAGGATCGCCGAGTCCTCGGCCAGCACCACCCGCAGGCCCGGCGACGGGTCGTCCGGCCTGGTCATGCGGGTTCCGACGGGCTGGTGGCGCTCGGCAGGGTCACGGTCACCACCGTAGGCCCGCCGACCGGGCTGGACAGGTCGAACGTGCCGTCCACCGAGCGCACCCGCTCGGCCAGGCCGGCCAGGCCGGAGCGCAGGCCCGAACCGTCGGGCGGCACCACCCGCGCGCCGCCGCGCCCGTCGTCGCGCACCCGGATGCGCACCATGCCGCCGACGGACTCGACCAGCACGTACACCCCGGCGGCCCGGGCGTGCTTGGCGGCGTTGGTGACGAGCTCGGCGACGCTGAAGTAGGCGATCGACTCCACGGCTGGCGCCAGGCGGCCGTGGGCCTCGACGCCGGCGTCGACGTCGACCGTGACCGGCAGGGGCGAGCGCGCCGCGAGGGTCTCGAGCGCGACGGTCAGGCCGCTGTCGAGCGCCGGCGGGTGGATGCCGCGGGCGAGCTCGCGCAGCTCGGTCAGCGCCTCCTTGGTCGAGGTGTGGGCGGTCTCCACGAGCTCGGCCGCCTGGGTCACGTCGCCGCCGTCGGCCAGGTGCTCGCGCGCCTCGCCGAGCTGCATCGCCACGGCGACCAGGCGGGCCTGCGTGCCGTCGTGCAGGTCCCGCTCGATGCTGCGCAGGCGGGCGTCGGCGTCGTCCACGGTGCCGGTGCGCGACCGCTCCAGCTCCGCGACCCGCAGGCTCGCTCGCGTGGGGCTCAGCAGCCCGGCGGTCAGCACACGGAACAGCAGCGTGAACGCCCGGGTGATCCAGGGCCAGCAGAACAGGAGCACGAGACCGGCCAGCGCGGCCAGCGCGATGCGCGGGGGCGTGTCCAGGAAGTACGCCGGGCCGAACTGCGCCCCGCGGTGCAGCTCACCGTCGGTGCCGAGCTGCTCGGGCAGGTACCGGTACCAGATGCCGTAGGTGAGCGCGCCCAGGCTGGTGGCCAGGAACGTGACGCTGACGACGAAGGACAGGACGGACAGCGGGAAGGTCACGACCATGAACAGCAGCGCCCGCCAGCCCGTGGCGTCACCGATCAGGGAACCGACGGTGCGCCAGAACCCGCGCGGTCGCACGTACGGCGCGGGCGCCTGGACGTCGACGTCGAGCAGGTCGCGGGCCAGGCCGCGGTAGGCGCCGCCCCAGCCGCGCCCGCCGAGCACCACGCCGCCCGACACGACCAGGCCGACCACCGTGACGGCGATGCCCGCCGTGAGGCTCACCGCGAACACCGCGTAGGTGAAGGCGAAGGGGGCGAGGAGCAGCACGAGGGCGAGGTAGCCCTGCTCGCGCCAGGTGCGGCTCGCGAACGGGGCCGTGAGGAAGCCCGGTTCCCGGTGCCCGGCGCGCCGGGTCGCGGTGCCGGCCGCGGGCCGGTCGATGGTCATGGTCGTCATGGTGCCAGGTTCGCCCCGGCGGGGGTGCTCGGACCATGGTGCCGGCCGCCCGGTCCGGGCGGGGGTTGTCCCCCCTGCCGCCGGCCGCGTGCGGGTCCGCCGCACCGGGAGTGGTGCGTCCGACACGGGTGAACCTGGTGCCGCCGGACGCCGGAGACCGGCTTTGCTGGACCGGCCTGGCACACTGGAGGGCATGAAGGTACGAGTTCTCGTCGTCGACGACGACACAGCGCTGGCCGAGATGATCGGCATCGTCCTCAAGGGTGAGGGTATCGAGGCCATCTTCTGTGCCGACGGCGACTCCGCGCTGGGGATGTTCCGCACCCACCAGCCCGACCTCGTGCTGCTCGACCTCATGCTGCCGGGCAAGGACGGCGTGCAGGTGTGCCGCGAGATCCGCGCCGAGTCCGGCGTGCCGATCATCATGCTCACGGCCAAGTCCGACACGCTCGACGTCGTCGTGGGCCTGGAGTCGGGCGCCGACGACTACGTCTCCAAGCCCTTCAAGCCCAAGGAGCTCGTGGCCCGGATCAAGGCCCGGCTGCGCCGCAGCGAGGACCCGGGACCGGAGCGCCTGGTGGTGGGTGACGTCGAGATCGACGTCACCGGCCACACCGTGACGCGCGGGGGCGAGCGCATCGCGCTCACGCCACTGGAGTTCGACCTGCTCGTGGCGCTGGCGCGCAAGCCCTGGCAGGTGTTCACGCGCGAGGTGCTGCTGGAGCGGGTCTGGGGCTACCGGCACAGCGCCGACACGCGCCTGGTCAACGTCCACGTCCAGCGCCTGCGCTCCAAGATCGAGCGCGACCCGGAGAACCCGGAGATCGTGCTCACGGTGCGCGGCGTCGGCTACAAGGCGGGCGCTACCCGCTGATGCGCTCCGGCCTGGCCGCGCGGTTGCGCCGGGTGGTCGCACGGGCCCGGGTGGTCACGGTCCGCGGCACCCGCCGGGCGGTCGCGCAGTGGCGCTCCTCGCTGCAGCTCCGGGTGGTCGCCACGGCGCTCACCATCGGCCTGGCCGCGATCGTGGTGCTGGGCCTGTACCTGTCGACGTCGGTCCGGGACGGCATCTACGAACAGCGGATCGCGGCGATCGACCGCGAGACCGCGGCCCTGACGGCGCAGGTGTCGGAGAACTTCTCGACCGCGTCGACGACGTCGGGGGGCGAGCTGCAGACGCTGCTGCTCGACACGATCGCGACGCTCACCGTCACGAGCGGGTCCACGGCGGAGGACTACTTCCTGCTGCAGGCGCCGGGCGGCACCGCACAGGTGTCGGACGTGGCCTCCCGGGGTGACCTGACCGACGTGGTGATCAGCGACGAGCTGCGCCAGGCGAACGTCGCCTCCGAGGACGACCAGGTGCTCCAGGCCGTGGCGATCCCTGCGCCGGACGGCACGAACGAGGTGCGTCCCGGCGTCATCGTGGGTTCGACGGTCCAGGCCTCGCCGGACGCCACCTTCGAGATCTACTACCTCTACTCCATGGAGCCGGAGCAGGAGACGCTGTCGTTCGTGCACCGCGTGCTGCTCGCGGGCGGGTTCGGCATGCTGGCGCTGCTCGGCGTGGTGACCTGGACCATGGCGCGCCAGACGGTCACGCCGGTGACCCGGGCCGCCACCGTGGCCGAGCGTCTCGCCGAGGGGCACCTGTCCGAGCGGATGCCGGGGGCCCGCGGTACCGACGAGATGGCGAGCCTCGCGCGCTCGTTCAACGAGATGGCGGAGAGCCTGCAGGACCAGATCCGGCGCATGGAGGAGCTGTCCGCCATGCAGCGCCGTTTCGTGTCCGACGTGTCGCACGAGCTGCGCACCCCGCTGACCACCATCCGCATGGCCAGCGAGATCATCCACGAGTCCCGCGACCAGCTCGACGAGGACGCCGCCCGCTCGGCCGAGCTGCTGCTGGGCCAGATCGACCGGTTCGAGTCCCTCCTGTCGGACCTCCTGGAGATCAGCCGCTTCGACGCGGGCGCCGCCGTGCTGGACGCCGAGCGCCGCGACCTGCGTGACCTCGTTATGTCGGTGGTGGAGCAGGCGTCGCCGCTGGCGGAGACGAAGGACGTGCGGGTCTCCGTGCGCCTGCCCGACGCCGACGCGGCCGCCGACTTCGATCCGCGCCGCATCGAGCGCATCCTGCGCAACCTCGTGGTCAACGCGATCGAGCACGCCGAGGAGCGCCCGGTCGAGGTGACCGTGGCGGAGGACGACCGGTCGGTCGCCGTCGTGGTGCGCGACTACGGCGTCGGCATGACCAAGCAGGAGGTGGAGCACGTGTTCGACCGGTTCTGGCGCGCCGACCCGGCGCGGGCCCGCACCACCGGTGGGTCCGGCCTGGGGCTGGCGATCGCCCTGGAGGACGCCCACCTGCACGCCGGACGCCTCGACGCCTGGGGCCGGCCGGGGCAGGGTGCGAGCTTCCGCCTCACGCTGCCACGCAGCGCCGGGGTGCAGATCGGCGAGCCGCCGATCACGCTCGCGCCTGCCTCGCACGAGCCGGGCGCCCGGACCGGGCAGGTCCCGGTGGTGCGCCCGCCCACGGGCCCGACGCCGACGGCGATCCCGGACCTGTCCGGTGACCCGGCGGCGTCGTCCGACCGTTCGCCCGACCGGCCGACCGACGTGGAGGTGCACTGATGCGCCGTGCGGTCCGCGCCGCTCTCGGCGCCGTCGTCGTGCTGGCCACCGTCACCGGTATCGGGGCCTGTGCGCGGATCCCGACGTCCGGCCCCGTGCTGGAGGGCAACGCGGACGTCGACACGCAGGTGGACATCGCGATGCTGCCGCAGGGCCCGACCCCGGGCGCGGACCCGCAGACGATCGTGTCCGGGTTCCTGGGCGCCGCGGCGGCCGCCGCGACGTCCCCGAAGGAGTTCCAGACCGCCCGTGAGTTCCTCACGGAGGACGTCTCCGTGACCTGGGACGCGGAGGCGGCCGTGCGGGTGGTCCGCGAGGCGCCGCTGGCGCAGCTCACCGATCCCGGCGTGGAGATCGAGGGCGCGGACACCGTCGAGGTGGTGGTGCGCGCGACCACCATCGCCACCGTCGACAGCGTGGGGACCTACACGGAGGTGGGCGACCCGCGCGAGCTCGGCTACCGGTTCACCCTGGTCCGGGTCGGCGACCAGTGGCGCATCTCCGTCCTGGACGACGGCGTGATCGTGCCCGCCAACCTGTTCGCGAACCAGTACCGGGCGACCCGGCTGTACTTCCCTGCCGCCACGGACGCGAAGAGCTTCGTACCCGACCTGCGCTGGTTCCCGCGGCGTCAGTGGCGCAGCGTGGCGGTGCAGCAGGTGCTGGCCGGTCCGCCCGAGTGGCTGCAGGGCGCCACGCAGTCCCTCGTGCCCGAGGGCACCCAGCTCAGCTCGGCGTCGGTCCGGGAGTCCGACGGCGAGGAGGCCGTCGCGGTCCGGCTCAGCGAGCAGGTCAGCGCGGCCCCGGCGACGGACCGGGCGATCATCGCGGCGCAGCTGTCGGCGACCTTCTCCGAGGGCGCCGGCCGGACCGTGCCCGTGGACCTGTACAGCGGCACCAACCGCCTCGCGGTCGACGCGGCCGACGTGACCGTGCCCGGCACCGCCGGCCAGGCCCTGGCCGTGCAGGACGGCGAGATCAAGCTGGTGACCGACGGGGTGCTGGAGACGTACGAGACGACGGCGGACCTGTCCGCCGTCGGCGACCCGACCGCGTTCGCGGTCAGCCCCGCGGGCTCGCCGATCGTCGTGCGCGACGGCACGGACCGGATCGTGAGCCTCGGCGACGAGGGGGCCGTGGAGATGTTCGAGGGAGGCGACCTGGCGGCGCCGTCCGTCGACACGTTCGGCTACGTCTGGACCAGCGGCAGCACGGGCGCGCTGCGCGTGCGCGACGAGGAGACGGACGAGTTCTCCCTGAAGCCCGACTGGCTCGCCGGCCGCAAGGTCATCAGCGTCTCGGTGGCGCCGGAGGGGTCGCGGGTGGCGGTCGTGAGCGAGGCGCCGTCGGGTACGCAGGTGCACGTGGCGGGCATCGTCCGCGACGAGGCCGACAAGCCGGTCAGCCTCACGCCGCGGCTGTCCGTCGCGGCACCCGTGGACGACATCGAGGAGGCCCGCTGGTCCGGGAGCACGACGCTCGCGCTTCTCACGCGGGCCGCGGACGGCACGTCCGGCGTCTGGACGGCGGGGGTCGGCGGGCTGGCCGGGACGGGCGGTGCGGCCCGGCAGCTCACGGGGCTCACCGACGTCGAGCAGCTCGCGGCCGGTGTGACGGACCAGGGGATCCTGGTGATCACCGAGGGCGGCCAGCTGGAGCACGAGGAGACGGGCGTCTGGCAGCCCTTCGCCGAGGACGTCGACCTCGTCGCCTACCCCGGCTGACCGGGCCCGACCGACGCGGCGGAACCCGGGTGGGCTCCGCCGCGTCCGGGGATCACGTCAGGTCGGTGACCGGGGCGGCGCCGCAGGGGTTGTCGAGCTGGATCACGCCGAACGTCCAGCCCTTGCGCTTGTAGAGCACCGACGGACGGGACGTCTCCTTGTCGATGAACAGGTAGAAGTCGTGCCCGACCATCTCCATCTCGTAGACGGCGTCGTCGAGCGTCATCGGGTCGGCGTGGTGCAGCTTCTGCCGGATCACCACGGGGGAGTCGCCGATGGTGGTCTCCACGGAGTCGCCGGGCTCGGACAGCGCGGCGGGGGCCGAGATCTGGGGCTCGGGCTCGCTGCCGGACTCGTCGGTGAGGATCTCGTCGAGCGGCCGGACGTCCACGGGTGCGAGCACCTTGTTGTTCCGGTGGTCCTTGCGCCGGTCACGGGCGCGGCGCAGCCGCTCGTTCAGCTTGTCGATGGCGAGGTCCAGCGCGCCGAAGCGGTCGTCCGCCGCGGCCTCCGCGCGGATCACCGGACCCTTGGCGCGCAGCGTGAGCTCCACACGTTCCCGGTTCTCGGACAGCCGGGGGTTGTTCTCGTGCGTGATCTCCACGTCGACCCGACGTACGTAAGGAGAGAGCAGCTCTACCTTCGCGAGCTTCTCCTCGACGTGCTGGCGGAACCGGTCCGCCACCTCCGTGTGCCTGCCGACAACGACAATCTCCATGTGCGTCACTCCGCTCCGGGAATCTGGGCCACACCGTCCCTTGCCGGCGGCGTGCACCCGTCTCTACTCGATGTGGCACCCCTGCTGCCGGGTGCCGGGCACGAACCACCTCCCCGTCGCGCGAGCCCTGCCGACGTCGCCGGGGCTCGGATCTTGCCGTGGAACGTTCAGGCTAACTCTCTCTCCTGGGTAACGACAGCCCCAACCATCAGTGAACAACCTGAGAGTTCTCTGTCAGACTTTCAGGTTCGGCACAGGCTCCGGATGCGCGCCGGACGCCGGTTCCGGCCGGTTCCCGCGGCGGTCGCCCGGGGCCGGCGTCGCAGCCAGCACAGTTGCTCCGAGCACGTCGTGCCCGCACCGTTCCAGCGTGCGTTCGACGGCGGCGAGGGTGGCCCCGGTCGTCAGGACGTCGTCCACGAGGAGGCACATGGCCCCTCGTCCCAGGGAGCGCGCCCCACGTCTCGTCATGCGGACGCCGCGCTCCAGGTTGCGGCCGCGTGCCCGGGCCCCCAGCCCCACCTGGTCCCGTCCCCGTCCCCGGCGCACGAGGGCGGGCACCAGCACCGCGGGCACGCCGCCGTCCCGCAGGCCGCGGGCCACCGCCCGGGCCAGGACGGCGACGGGCTCGCGGCCCCGGGCCCGGCGTGCGGCCGCGGTCGAGGGCACGGGCACGACGGCGACCGGGCCCGCGGGCGGGTCGCCCGGCAGCCCGGCGAGCGCGGGTGCGAGCGCCGGCCCGAGGCGTGCGGCGGCCCGCCGCAGGGCGGGTGCGAGGAGCCCGTCCAGGTCGGCCCGCCCCCGGTCCTTCCAGTGCACGACGACGTCGCGCACCGGCCCCGTGTACGCGGTGAGGGCCCAGACGGGTACGGGGGCGACGCCGTCCAGCCGGTCGAGCCGTGGTGCGCCCAGCTCCACCCGGCGGGGCGCGCCGGACAGGAGGGCGGCGCAGCGCGCGCACCAGCGCACGTCGGGCTCGCCGCACGGGCAGGCGACGGGCAGCAGCAGACGGGCGAGCTCGCGGACGGGGCGCATCCCACCACCCTGCCCGCCGGCGCCGGGCGGCGCCGCCTGTCCACAGCCGTCGCCGGGGAGTGTCAGTGGTGCCGGGCAGGATGGGGGTGTGGAACCGATCTCGTTGTCACTCGACCACGCCCGGCGCATCGCCGTCGCCGCGCAGGGGCTGCACCGTGCGCGCACCGACGGGCCACGCACCATGCGGCACGTGCAGGGCGTGATCGACCGGCTCGGCCTGCTCCAGATCGACTCGGTGAACGTCCTCGCGCGGGCGCACCTGCTACCGCTGTTCGCCCGGCTGGGACCGTACGACACCGATCTGCTGGACCGGGCGACGGCGTCGGGCCGGTACAGCCGCCGCACGAGCCGGGCGGCGGCCGCGGACCGCCGCCTCGTCGAGAGCTGGGCGCACGTCGCGGCCTACGTCCCGCCCGGGGTCTGGCCGCTGCTGGCCTTCCGCCGCCGGTGGTTCGCGCAGGAGTACGACTGGGGCGAGCTCGACGGCGTACGGCTGCCCGACGCGCCGCAGGTGGCCGAGGTGCGGGCCCTGGTGGCCGCGGAGGGCCCGGTGTCGGCCTCGCAGATCCACGACCGGTTCGTGTCCGAGGGGCGCTCCGTGCGCCGCAAGCGGGGCTCGTGGTGGGACTGGAGCACGGAGAAGCGCGTGGTCGAGCACCTCTTCTTCACGGGTGAGGTGGTCTCCGCGGGGCGCAACGCCCAGTTCGAGCGGCTCTACGACCTGCCGGAGCGGGTCCTGCCGGCGTCGGCCCTGGGGGAGGTGCCCGAGGCCGAGGCCAAGCGCACCCTGCTGGAGCTCGGCGCGCGGGCCCAGGGGATCGGCACCGCCCGGGCGATCAAGGACTACTACCGGCTGAAGGGGCCCGTCGCGGACCAGGCCCTGGCCGACCTGGTGGCCGACGGCGTGCTGGTGCCCGCGAGGGTGGCGGGCGGCACCGAGCGGTGGTTCCTGCACCGGGACGCCGCACGGCCCCGGCGGGCCACGGGGCAGGCGCTCCTGGCGCCGTTCGACCCGCTCGTGTGGGAGCGCGCGCGCCTGGAGCGGCTGTTCGGCATGCGGTACCGGATCGGCATCTACACACCGGCGGCCCAGCGCGTCGACGGGTACTACGTGCTGCCGTTCCTGGAGGACTCCCGGCTCACCGCCCGGGTCGACCTCAAGGCGGACCGCGCGGCCGGTGTGCTGCGGGTGCAGTCGGCGCACGCCGAACCGGAGCTCACCGCCGCCACCCCGGACCGGCTGGCGCACGAGCTGCGCGCGATGGCCCGGTGGCTGGGCCTGGACGGGGTGTCGGTCGAGGCCAAGGGCACTCTTTCACCCGCGCTGCGGGCGGCCGTGACGACTCCCTGAAACACGCGACAACTAAACTCTGGTCATGGGGACCGCTGCGATCTTCCTGGTGGCCACGGTCGCGGCCGGGCTGGGCGCGGTGCTGCTCCGGCTGCCGCCGCTGGTCGGCTTCCTGGTGGCCGGGTTCGCCCTGCACGCGGCGGGTCTTGAGGCCCCGGGGTACCTCGAGACCATCGCAGACCTGGGCGTCACGCTGCTCCTGTTCGGCATCGGGCTCAAGCTCGACGTCAAGACGCTCCTGCGCAAGGACGTCTGGTTCACCACCGTGGCGCACCTGCTGGTCAGTATCGCCATCGCGGTCGGGTTCCTCGGCCTGCTCGGCGTGATCGGGTTCTCGATGCTCGCGGGTGAGGGCCTGGGGGTCCTCGCGCTGCTCGGGCTGGCGCTGTCGTTCTCCTCGACCGTGTTCGTGGTCAAGGTGCTGGACGGCCGGTCCGACCAGTCCGCGCTCTACGGCCGGATCGCGATCGGCGTGCTGGTCATGCAGGACCTGATCGCCGTCGTCTTCCTCTCGGTGGCCTCCGACCACCCGCCGAGCCCGTGGGCGCTCGCCCTGGTGCTGCTCGTCCCCGGGGCCTGGCTGCTGCGCAGGATCTGGTCGCGGGTGGGCCACGGCGAGCTCCAGGCGCTGTTCGGCGTCGCGGTCGCGCTCGGTCCCGGGTACGCGCTGTTCGACGCGGTCGGGCTCAAGGGTGACCTCGGCGCGCTCGTGCTGGGCATGCTCCTGGCCGGCCACCCGGCTGCCACCGAGCTCTCCCGCAACCTGTTCACCGTCAAGGAGCTGCTGCTGGTCGGCTTCTTCGTCTCGATCGGCTTCTCCGGGCAGCTCACCTGGCAGGCCGGGATGATCGGCCTGCTCCTTCTGCTCATGCTGCCGCTGCAGGCGATCGTGACGGCGGTGCTGCTGCGGCTGATGCGGCTGCGCAAGCGCACGGCGATCCTGGCCGGGCTGGTCCTGGCCAACTACTCCGAGTTCGGCCTGATCGTCGTGGCGGTCGGCTCGGAGTCCGGCCTCCTGCAGGACGAGTGGCTCGTCGTGCTCGCGGTGGCCGTCGCCGCGAGCTTCGTGCTGTCCTCGGCCGTCAACACCCGCGGCAACGAGCTCGCGACAGCGCTCGCCCGGCGTTTCCCGTCCAAGCCCAACGAGTGGTTGCACCGCGAGGAACGGCTCATCGACGTCTCCGGCGCGGAGGCGCTGGTGCTCGGTATGGGCCGGGTGGGGCGCGGTGCGGTGCGCCAGCTCCGGCAGGACTACGGCATGAACGTGGTGGGCGTCGAGCACGACCCGGCGCGCGTGGCCGCGCTGCGCACCGAGGGCTTCACGGTGGTGCAGGCGGACGCGACGGACATCGAGTTCTGGGGCCGGGTCCGCAGCGCGGGTGCCGTGCGGCTCGCGATCCTCGCCATGCCGTTCCACGCGGCCAACCTCATCGCCCTGTCCCAGCTCCGGGCGAGCGGCTTCGAGGGCACGGTGGCCGCGGTCGCCCGGTACGACGACGACGCGGCCGAGCTCGCGCGGCACGGCGCCGACGCGGTGTTCCACCTGTACGGCACCGCCGGACAGGCGCTGGCCGACGAGGCCGCCGAGGCGGCGCTCGGCTACGTCGCGGCCGAACGGATGCGCGACGCACAGGCCGAACGCCGGGTGACGGCCACGGAGGCCCCGCACACCGCGGCGGGCGCCGGGGGCAGGGCACACGGCCCGGACCACGAGCCGGCCACCGAGCAGGTGACCGGCACGACCTGAGCCCGCACGACCTGGGCCCGCACGACCTGAGCCCGCCCGTCGGATCAGGCGTCGTCCGTGGGGCGTCCGCCAGGCCGGGCGTCGTCGTAGACGAGCTGGGCCGGGTCCACCTTGCCGGTGCGCAGGCCCGCCCGGCCCACCATGTGCGCGGCCACGGGCGAGGTGAGCAGCTGGAACACCGCCACCAGCACGAGCATGCTCGCCGACCCGGTGTCCCGCAGCCGCAGCGCGACCCCCGCCAGGAGCAGCAGCAGGCCCAGGACCTGCGGTTTGGCCACCACGTGCAGGCGGGACAGCAGGCTGTCGAACCGCACGACACCCAACCCCGCGGAGAACGAGAAGAAGGCACCCAGCAGCAGGCAGACGGCGGCCAGGGCATCGGTCACGACGGTCATGGCGTCTTCTCCTGCTGGTCGGGGTGGTCGCGGTCCGTGTGGTCCTTCTTGGGCGGCTCGACGGCGGCGAACCGGGAGATGGCCACGGAGCCGATGAACCCGACCATCGACAGCACCACCAGGATCGGCACGGACTCGGTGCGGCGGGACAGCGCGGCCTCGACCGCGACCGCGCCGACGAGCGCCGTCGTCAGCACGTCGAACGCCACCGTGCGGTCGAGCATCGAGGGTCCGCGCTCCATCCGGACGACGGCGAGCAGCGCCGCCCCGGCGAGCAGGACCGTGGCCACCACGGCGACGGCGATCATCATCGCTCTCCTCCCAGGGCCAGGCGGGCCAGCTCGTCGCCGGGGGCGAAGGCGAGGAGCAGCCGCTCCTCCAGGGCCTGCGTCTCCTGCCGGACGGCGTCCGGCCCGCCCGACCGTTCGAGGTCGAGCACGTGCAGCCGCAGCGTGCCGCGGTCCCGGTCCAGGTCGACCACCACGGTGCCGGGCACCATGGACGACAGCCCGGCGGTGGTCGCGACGAACAGCTCCGAGGTCGCGCGGAGCGGGACGGTCACGAGCCCGCCACGCGGCGTCGGGCCTGGTGCGACCGCCCGCCAGGCCACCTGGAAGGAGGCGACCACGAGGTCCGCGACGAACCGGCCCGCCAGCCGAGCCAGCGGGCCCGGCCGGACGGTCGCCGACGTACCCACCGGGGGCAGGGGGAGGGCGACGGCCACCAGTGCGCCGAGCACGGCGCCGGACAGCAGGTTCGCCCAGGACAGGTCGCCCCACAGGAGCACCCAGAGCACGGCGCCGACGGCCGACGTGGGCCACGTCCTGCGCAGGCGCCGCGCCCAGCGGCGCCGCGGCCCCTCGGTGCCGGGGGCGGCCTGCGCCGCAGCGGCCTGGTCCGTACCGGTCATGTTCGTACCGGTCATCCTGCGCCCTCCTCGACGTGGTCCCGCACCTCGTTGGACTCGCCCGTGCCCCGGGGCGCCCCGTCGGGGAACACCGACTCGACGTACGTGCGACCGTCCATGGCCGTCTCGGCCGCCCGTTCCGCGTAGTCGTAGAGGGGCCCCGCCAGCACGGTGAGGCTCACGCCCACGGTGACCAGGGCTGCGGTCGGGCCGACCATGCCCCAGGGCAGGGGGGCCGCCGTCGGCAGGCTCTCCTTGTCGGGGCACGGCTGCCAGAACGCCTTGTTCCAGGCCCGGATCACCGCGTAGAGGGTCAGCAGGGACGTGACCACCGAACCGATCACCAGGGCCCAGGCGAGCACCGAGCCGTCCACCACGCCCGCCTCCAGGAGCCCGACCTTGCCCAGGAACCCGGACAGCGGCGGGATGCCGGCGAGATTCATCGCGGGCACGAAGAACAGGATCGCCAGGCCGGGCGCCATCGTGGCCAGCCCGCCCAGCCGTTCCAGCGACGTGGTGCCGCTGCGCCGTTCGATCAGCCCCACGACCAGGAACAGCGCGGTCTGCACGGTGATGTGGTGCACCACGTAGAAGATGGCCGCGGCGGTGCTCGCCTGGGTGGCGAGCGCCACGCCGAAGATCATGTAGCCGATATGGCTGACCAGCGTGAACGACAGGAGACGTTTGACGTCGTCCTGTGCCACGGCGCCCAGGATCCCGACGAGCATCGTGGCGAGCGCCAGCACCAGGAGCACCGCCTCCAGCTTCTCGTTCTGCGGGAACAGCACGGTCTGCGTGCGCAGGATGGCGTAGACGCCCACCTTCGTGAGCAGGCCCGCGAAGACGGCGGTGACCGGAGCGGGCGCCGTCGGGTAGGAGTCGGGGAGCCAGGCCGACAGCGGGAAGATGGCCGCCTTGATGCCGAAGGCGAGCAGCAGCAGCGCCTGGATGCCCAGCCGCACCCCCGGGTCGACGTCGGGCAGTCGCTCGGCGAGCTGGGCCATGTTCACGGTCCCGGTCGACGCGTAGACCAGGCCGACCGCGAGCAGGAAGACGATCGAGCTGAGCAGGGCGACGACCACGTAGACGCTGCCCGCGCGGATCCGCTCGCTGGTGCCGCCGAGCGTGAGCAGCACGTAGGAGGCGGCCAGCAGGATTTCGAAGCCCACGTAGAGGTTGAACAGGTCGCCGGCCAGGAAGGCGTCCGCCACGCCCGCCGCCAGGATCAGGAACGTCGGGTGGAAGATCGCGACCGGCAGGACGTCGCGGCGCCCCGACTCGTCGGCGTCCGCGTCCTGTGCCTCCAGGGTGCGGCGCAGCGCCTCGGCACCCTTGGCGGCGGGCGCCGTGCGGTCGTTGCCGTCGGCGATGCCCTGCGCCATCGAGTACAGCAGCACGCAGAGCAGCATGATGCTGCTGACCAGCAGCATCAGTGCGGCCAGCGGGTCGGCCACCAGGTTGACGCCCACCGGTGCGGCCCAGCCGCCGAGGTCGTTGACGACAGGGCCGTCCTGGGCTGCGACCACCAGGCCCGCGGCGGCGGCCGCGGCCACCGACAGGGCCACCACGGAGATGATCCGCTGGGCCCGTTCGTGCCGGTGCAGGGCGAGCGCCAGGCCCGCGGCGAACAGCGGCACCAGCACGGGGAGCGGTACGAGGGTCTGCACGGTCCACAGGTTCACGCGTCGTCACCTCCGCGAGGCCGCGGGTCGGTCACCGGGTCGGGCAGGGCGACCTCGTCGCGGGCCGTCACCGCCTCGTCGTCCAGCGTCGCGGCGGGCTCGTCGGCGTCGCTGTCCGCGTAGGACGGTGCGTCCTGGACCGCGAGCCGCGCGATACGGGTGTCCTCCAGGTCGTCCTGGACCTCGTCGTGGCCGTGGAGCTGCCAGGACCGGTACGCCATCGCGAGGACGAAGGCGACCAGGGCGAGGGTGATGACGATCGACGTCAGGATCATCGCCTGTGCCAGGGGGTCGCTCATGGGCTCGGTGGTGACACCGGTGATGGGCGGCGCACCCGCGCGCCCGCCGGCCAGCAGGAGCGCGAGGTTGGCCCCGTTGCCCAGCAGCACGAACCCGAGCAGCACGCGCGTGAGCGACCGCTCCAGCAGCAGGTAGACCCCGGCGGCGACCAGCACGCCGACGGCCACCAGGAGCGTCCCGGAGGGGACGTTGTCGAGCACGATCATGCGTCCTCCTCTCCCGTCCGCGAACGGGACCCGGCTCGGGACCCTGCCCGGGAACCGGACCGGGTGCCCGCGACGGCGAACGGCACGCGCTCGCGGGCTCCGCGGGCCGAGAACGGTTCGGCCTGCCGGTCCAGCTCGGCCCCGAAGGAGCGCAGGATGTCGATGACCAGGCCGATGACCACGAGGAACACTCCGATGTCGAAGAACAGGCTGGTGACCAGGTGCACGTCGCCCAGCACCGGCAGGTGCAGGTCGAGGATCGTGCTCTCGAGCGCGGCCTGGCCGACGAGCAGCGCGACCAGCCCGACGCCGGCCGACAGGAACAGCCCGGTGCCGAGCACGAGGCCGGGGTGCACGGGCGCCGCCTCGCCGAGCTCGTACCGGCCGCCGGCCAGGTAGCGGACCACCAGCGCGAGGCCGGCCACCAGCCCGGCGGCGAACCCGCCGCCAGGAGCGTTGTGCCCGCTGAACAGCAGGAACAGCGCGAACAGGATCATCGGGTAGAACAGCAGGCGGGTGACCACCTCGAACATCACCGACCGTGCGCCGGGGTCCAGGGTCGGCCCCGCGACCAGCCAGGTGCCCGGCCGCGTCTGCCGGGAGCGGGACCGCCCCGTCGGGTCGGCCGGCTCGTCGCCTCCCGGGTCGAGCCGCAGCACGTCGCCGCTGCGCTGGCGCAGGAAGACGAGGGACGCGACGCCCGTGGCGGCCACCAGCAGCACCGAGATCTCGCCCACGGTGTCCCAGGCGCGGATGTCGACGAGCGTCACGTTGACGACGTTGTGCCCGCCGCCGAACGTCTCGGCCTCCCCGGGGAAGTCGACCGAGATCGGCCCGTGCACGCGCACCAGCGGGGCCGCGGCGACGAACGCCATGACCACCAGGCCCGTGAGCACGCCGATCGCGAGCCGGACCCAGCGGCTGGCCGCCAGCGGCCGGTCCGAGAAGTGAGGTGGCAGGCGGCGGAGCACCAGCACCATCACGACGAGCGTCACCGTCTCGCACAGGACCTGGGTGAGGGCCAGGTCGGGTGCGCCGTGCAGCAGGAACAGCGCGGCGTTCCCGTAGCCCGCGACCCCGGCGAGGAAGACCGCC
Organism: Promicromonospora sp. MS192; assembly: GCF_049532985.1. GTDB lineage: Bacteria > Actinomycetota > Actinomycetes > Actinomycetales > Cellulomonadaceae > Promicromonospora. The sequence goes on from NZ_CP186693.1 coordinate 5,848,435, forward strand.
TTGAGCCGGCGCCGGGCCCGGGCCGTCAGCACGGCGGCCACCACGATCACGAGCACGACGGCGACCTGGGCGGGACCGTCCCACGGCACGATCGCGAAGGGGCCCAGCCGGAGCACGTCGGCGCGGTCGGCGGTGAGCGCCGCGCCGGGAAGGGCGTCCGCGCCGCTCGCGCCGACCAGGCCCGTGGCCAGGGCGACCCCGGGACCGACCGCCAGGACCACCAGGATGACGCCGAGGTAGAAGGGCAGGGAGCCGCGCTGGGTGCCCGCGGTGACGTCGCTGGCGAGCCGGTCCAGCTTGCGCATGATGCGCCGGTACACGACGTCGGCGCCGTCGGGGAACCAGAGCGCCGCCTGCAGCCGCTCGACGCGGTCGCGCTGCCAGAACGCGAGGGCGCCCACGGCGAGCACCGCGACGGTGAGCGCCAGGACGGGCGTGAACCCGTCCCAGAGCGTGAGGTGGCCGGGGTCGCCCGAGGGGTAGGTGTCGGCGTGCCGGCCCAGCAGGTCCTGGCCGACCTGGGGCACCAGCGCCACGGCGAGGCCACCGAGGGCGAGGACCAGCGGCGGGGCCACCATCCAGAACGGCTGCGGGTGCACGGTCGTCGGTGCGCCGTCGTCGTCCGGGGTGCCGGGCGTGCCGGGCGTGCTCGCTGCGGGCAGCCGCGGCTTGAAGGCGCCCCAGAGGAAGCGGAGCCCGTAGGCGACGGTGAGCGCGGAGCCCACCGCGACCACGACGATCATGACGGTGCTCAGCGGATCGCCGTCGTGCGCCCAGGCCGCCAGCGCGGCCTCCTTGGCGACGTAGCCGGCGAAGGGAGGCAGGCCGATCATCGACGCCGTCGCGAGCGTCGCGGCCAGCGCGGTCACCGGGAGCCGGCGGGCGACGCCGGCGAGCTTGCGCAGGTCGCGGGTGCCGGTGGCGGCGTCGACCACGCCGACCACCAGGAACAGGGAGGCCTTGAACAGCGCGTGCGCGCCGAGCAGGGCGAGCCCGGCGAGCGCGGTGGCGCGGGTGCCGTAGCCGAGCAGCATGGTCAGCAGGCCGAGCTGCGAGACGGTGCCGAACGCCAGGACCAGCTTGAGGTCGTGCTGGCGCAGCGCACGGTACCCGCCCAGCAGGAGCGTGGCGCCGCCCAGCACGAGCACGACCACGCGCCAGGCCGGCAGGTCGGAGAACGCCGGCGCGAAGCGGGCGATCAGGTAGATGCCCGCCTTCACCATCGCAGCGGCGTGCAGGTAGGCGGAGACGGGGGTGGGGGCGGCCATCGCGGCGGGCAGCCAGAAGTGCGTCGGCACGAGCGCGGACTTGGTGGCGGCACCGGCCAGCAGGCAGACCACGGCCACGGTGACGGCGGGGCCCGACGGCGGGTCGGCCACGACGGCGGAGACGCTCCAGGTGCCCGCGGTCACGCCGAGCACGACCACGCCGACCAGCATGGCCAGGCCCCCGGCGGTGGTGACGACGATGGCCTGCATGGCGGCCCGGCGGGACGAGGTGCGGTCCGCGTAGTGGCCGATCAGCAGGTAGGAGAAGACGGTGGTGAGCTCCCAGAACACGAAGAGGAGGAGCATGTCGTCGGCCACGACGAGGCCCGCCATCGAGCCGGCGAAGGCCACGAGGAACCCGCCGAACCGGCCCAGGCCGCGGGCCTCGCGGGAGAAGTAGGCGCCGCAGTAGAGCATCACCAGCGCGCCGACGCCGCCCACCACCAGGAGCATGACCCACGACAGCAGGTCCAGCCGGAGGTCGATGCCGAGGCCGAGCGCGGGGATCCACGGCACGTGCTCGGTGGGGACGTCGCCGTCCAGCACGGCACGGGTCCGGGACAGGGCGTAGAGGGCGGCTGCCGCAGGGCCGAGGGCGAGCACCCAGAAGGCGCGCCGGCCCAGGGCTGCGACGAGTGCGGGGGCGGCGAGAGCCAGGGCCCCGTGGGCAAGCAGTACGAGGAGCACGTCCGTACCGTCCTGTCAGGGTTCGCGGGCGCCGGCCGTCGTGGCTTGCCGGGGCGGAACCCCGAGGGAGAGCACGGTACGGCCTGCCCCACGAGCGCGGGCGGGTGGGCGGTGCGACCCACTTTATCTGGTACCGCCGCATGGGGCGGACACCGGTTCGCCGGAACCGCGGGCTTCCCGTGATCGTTACCCCGAGAGCGAACCCCGCCGGTCCGCCTCCGGCTCTGGGCCACGGGCCCAGGTTTACGGCCTACCATGGGCGACGGCGAAACGTGACGACGAGCTGGGAGAACCCGCGTGTCCATCCTCGACAAGGTCCTGCGCATCGGCGAAGGACGTGTCCTGAAGAAGCTGCATTCCGTGGCTGAGCAGGTCAACCGCTTGGAGCCCAGCTTTGTCGAGCTGAGCGACACCGAGCTGCGTGAGGAGACCGCGCGCTTCCGGGAACGCCTGGAGCACGGCGCGACCCTGGACGAGCTCATGCCGGAGGCGTTCGCGGCGATCCGCGAGGCGGCGCACCGCACGCTCGGCCAGCGGCACTTCGACGTGCAGATCATGGGCGGCGCGGCGCTGCACCTCGGCAACATCGCCGAGATGCGCACCGGTGAGGGCAAGACGCTGGTGGCCACCACGGCCGCCTACCTCAACGCCCTGAGCGGCGACGGCGTGCACGTGATCACCACCAACGACTACCTGGCCAAGTACCAGGGTGACCTGATGGGCCGCGTCTTCCGGTTCATGGGCATGACCACGGGTGTCATCCTGTCCGGCCAGACGCCGGCGCAGCGCCGCGAGATGTACGCGGCCGACATCACCTACGGCACGAACAACGAGTTCGGTTTCGACTACCTGCGCGACAACATGGCGTGGTCCACCGACGACCTGGTCCAGCGCGGGCACAACTTCGCCATCGTCGACGAGGTGGACTCCATCCTCATCGACGAGGCCCGCACGCCGCTGATCATCTCCGGCCCCGCCGCCGGCGACGCGAACCGCTGGTACAACGAGTTCGCCAAGGTGGTGCGCCGCCTGGTCCCCACCGTCGACTACGAGGTCGACGAGAAGAAGCGGACCGTCGGCGTGCTCGAGCCGGGCATCGCGAAGATCGAGGACTACCTCGGCATCGACAACCTCTACGAGTCGCTGAACACGCCGCTGATCGGGTTCCTGAACAACGCCATCAAGGCGAAGGAGCTGTTCAAGCGCGACAAGGACTACGTCGTGCTGAACGGCGAGGTCATGATCGTCGACGAGCACACGGGCCGTATCCTCGCGGGCCGTCGCTACAACGAGGGCATGCACCAGGCCATCGAGGCGAAGGAGGGGGTGGAGATCAAGGCGGAGAACCAGACGCTCGCCACGATCACCCTCCAGAACTACTTCCGCCTCTACGCCAAGCTGTCCGGCATGACCGGTACGGCCGAGACCGAGGCCGCCGAGTTCCAGGGCACGTACAAGCTGGGCGTGGTGCCGATCCCGACGAACAAGCCGCCGCAGCGCATCGACCAGCCCGACCTCGTGTACAAGAACGAGGAGGGCAAGTTCAACGCGGTGGTGGCCGACATCGTGGAGCGGCACGCCTACGGCCAGCCGGTCCTGGTGGGTACCACCAGCGTCGAGAAGTCGGAGCTCCTGAGCGCCAAGCTCAAGAAGGCCGGCGTGCCGCACAACGTGCTGAACGCCAAGGAGCACGAGCGTGAGGCCGCGGTCGTGGCCATGGCGGGCCGCAAGGGCGCCGTCACGGTCGCCACCAACATGGCCGGCCGCGGTACCGACATCATGCTCGGCGGCAACGCCGAGTACCTCGCGGTGGCCGAGCTCGCCGAGCGCGGCCTGGACCCGGTCGAGACCCCCGAGGAGTACGAGGCGGCCTGGCCGGAGGCCCTCGAGAAGGCCAAGGCGCGCGTGGCCGCCGAGCACGACGAGGTCAAGGAGGCCGGCGGCCTCTACGTGCTCGGCACGGAGCGGCACGAGTCCCGCCGCATCGACAACCAGCTCCGTGGCCGTTCCGGCCGCCAGGGCGACCCCGGGGAGTCCCGGTTCTACCTGTCGATGCAGGACGACCTGATGCGCCTGTTCAACTCTGGCCTGGCCGAGTCGATGATGAACCGCGCGGGCTTCCCGGACGACATGCCGCTGGAGTCCAAGATGGTCACGCGCGGCATCATGTCCGCGCAGGGCCAGGTGGAGTCCCGCAACTTCGAGATCCGCAAGAACGTCCTCAAGTACGACGACGTCCTCTCGCGCCAGCGCAGCGTCATCTACGCCGAGCGGCTGCGGGTGCTCCAGGGGGAGGACCTGCGCGAGCAGGTGCAGCACTTCCTGACGGACACCATCACCGACTACGTCACCAACGCGACGGCCGACGGCAGCACCGGTGAGCAGTGGGACCTCGACGCCCTGTGGACGGCGCTCAAGGCGGTCTACCCGGTGTCGCTGACCCCGGAGGAGATCGCGGAGGAGGCCGGCGGCCTCGACCGGCTCACCGGCGAGATGCTGCTGGAGGAGATCCTGTCCGACGCCCGCGTGGCCTACCAGGCACGCGAGGACGAGCTGACGTCGCCCGCGATGCGCCAGCTCGAGCGCCGCGTGGTGCTCTCCGTGCTGGACCGCAAGTGGCGCGAGCACCTCTACGAGATGGACTACCTCAAGGAGGGCATCGGGCTGCGCGCCATGGCGCAGCGTGACCCGCTGGTCGAGTACCAGCGCGAGGGCTTCCAGCTCTTCCAGGCGATGACCGACGCCATCAAGGAGGAGTCGGTCGGGTTCCTGTTCAACCTCGAGGTCACGGTGCAGCAGCCCGACGCCGAGCAGGCCGACGGCGCCCCGGAGCTGCCCACCGTCGGCCCCGTGCCGCCGCGTGGCCGTCTGGGCACCGGACAGCCCGACGCGCCGCCCACGACCCAGATCCCCGCGGTGCAGCCGGCCGCGGCGGCGCAGCAGGCACCGGCCCCCCGGCCGCGGCGTGCGGCGGGTGCGGCGACCGAGCCGATCCTGCTGGCCAAGGGCCTGGACACCCCGAACCGGCAGCAGCCGCTGACCTACTCGGCACCGAGCGAGGACGGCTCGGGCTCGGCGTTCATGCAGTCGTCCGACGGCGCCCGCCGGCGTGCGGCGCTGCACGGCGAGGCCAGCGCCGTGGCGAGCGACGGCCGGACGTTCCCCGGCACGCCGCGCAACGCGCAGTGCCCGTGCGGGTCGGGCAAGAAGTACAAGGTCTGCCACGGGGTCAACGAGGCCTGACGGCCGCCGTCACCCCGTCCGTCCGCCGAGGCGGTCGCCCGCCCGCCGGGTGACCGCCTCGGCGTTCCCCGTGTGAGACAGCGGTCTCCGGTGTCGGACGGTCCGGTTACCCTGATCGCAACGGCCGGAGCTCTCCGTGCGGGCCCGCACCGGACCGGACCGCCCGCCTCGATGAGTCCCCCGACGAAAGCAGGATCGCCGTGCCCGTCCACGTCCCCGAGCCCGCGCGCGGGCTGCGTGTCGTTCTGCTCGGCTGCGGCGTCGTGGGCACCGAGGTGGCCCGGATCCTGCTGGAGCAGGGTGCCGACCTGGCCGCCCGCGCGGGTGCCCCGCTGGAGCTCGTGGGCATCGCCGTCCGCAGCACGGCCCAGCCCCGTGACCCGGCGATCCCGCGCGAGCTGCTGACGCAGGACGCGGAGTCGCTCGTGGACGGCGCGGACATCGTCGTCGAGGTGATCGGTGGTACCGAACCCGCGCGTGGCCTGCTGCTGCGGGCCATCGAGGGCGGCGCGGCCGTGGTCACGGCGAACAAGGCGCTGCTGGCGGCGGACGGGCCCACGCTCTACAAGGCGGCCGACTCCGCCGGCGTCGACATCTACTACGAGGCCGCCGTCGCGGGCGCCATCCCCATCGTGCGGCCGGTGCGGGAGTCCCTGGCGGGCGACCACGTGCGCCGCGTGCTCGGCATCGTCAACGGCACCACCAACTACGTGCTGGACCAGATGGCCACGAGCGGGCTGGACCTCGACGCGGCGGTGAAGCAGGCCCAGGAGCTCGGCTACGCCGAGGCGGACCCGACGGCCGACGTGGACGGGTACGACGCCGCGGCGAAGGCCGCGATCCTCGCCAGCCTGGCCTTCCACACCCGGGTCTCGGCGGACGACGTGGCCCGCGAGGGCATCCGCGGCATCACGTCCGACGACGTCGCGTGGGCGGCCCGGACCGGGCACGCCGTGAAGCTGCTGGCCATCGCCGAGCAGACCGGTGAGGGTGTCTCCGTCCGGGTGCACCCGGCGCTCGTCCCGCTGGACCACCCGCTGGCGGGTGTGAAGGGTGCCTTCAACGCGGTCTTCGTCGAGGCGGACGCCGCAGGTCCGCTCATGTTCTACGGGCAGGGCGCCGGGGGGCGCCCCACGGCGTCGGCCGTCGTCGGCGACGTCGTCTCGGCGGCGCGCCACCGTGTGCTCGGCGGCAAGGGCCCGCAGGAGTCCACCTATGCGGCCCGCCCGCTGCTCCCGCCCGACGCCGCGGTGACGCGCTACCAGGTCCGCCTGCTGGTGGCCGACCTGCCGGGGGTGCTGGCCCAGGTCGCCGGCGTCGTGGGCGACCACGGCGTGTCGATCGACACCGTGCGCCAGACCGGCCCCTCGGAGGGCACCGCCGAGCTGCTCCTGACCACCCACGCGGCCCGCGAGGCGTCGCTGGCCGCCACCATCGCGGCGGTCCGCACGCTCGAACCGGTCCGCGAGATCACGTCCGTCCTGAGAGTCGAAGGCTGAACCGTGCCCGTGCTGCCCGCTGAACCGAACCTCCCGTCCGCCGCTCCCGGCGCACCCACCTCACGCCTGTGGCGCGGCGTGATCGCCGAGTACGCCGACCGCCTGCCCGCCCACCTGCAGCAGAAGATCGTGACGCTCGGCGAGGGCGGCACGCCGCTCGTCCCCGCTCCCGCGCTGTCGGAGCGCACGGGCGCCGACGTGTACGTCAAGGTCGAGGGCATGAACCCCACCGGCTCCTTCAAGGACCGGGGGATGACCACCGCGATCTCGGCGGCCGCCGGGCGCGGCGCCCGGGTCGTGGTGTGCGCGTCGACCGGCAACACGTCGGCGTCGGCCGCCGCGTACGCGACGCGGGCCGGGATGGTCTGCGCCGTGCTCGTGCCGGACGGCAAGATCGCGATGGGCAAGCTGAGCCAGGCCGTGGCGCACGGCGCGCGCCTGCTCCAGGTGGACGGCAACTTCGACGACTGCCTGGTGGCCGCGCGCAAGCTCGCCGACACCCACCCGGTCGAGCTCGTGAACTCGGTGAACCCCGACCGGATCGAGGGCCAGAAGACGGCCGCGTTCGAGATCGTGGACGCGCTGGGCGACGCCCCGGACATCCACGTGCTGCCCGTCGGCAACGCCGGGAATATCACGGCCTACTGGAAGGGTTTCACCGAGTACGCCGAGGCGGGTGTCGCGAGCCGTACGCCGGCCATGTGGGGCTTCCAGGCCGCCGGCGCCGCCCCGATCGTCAAGGGGCACCCGGTCGACGAGCCGGACACCATCGCGACCGCCATCCGGATCGGCAACCCCGCCTCGTGGGAGCAGGCCGAGCAGGCCCGCGACACGTCCGGCGGCGTCATCGAGGCGGTGACCGACGAGCAGATCCTCGCGGCGCACCGCATCCTCTCGGCCGAGGTCGGCGTGTTCGTCGAGCCGGCCTCCGCGGCAGGCGTCGCAGGCCTCCTGGCACGCCACGAGCGTGGCCTGGTGCCTGCGGGGGCGCGCATCACCATCACGGTGACCGGTCACGGGCTCAAGGACCCGGGCTGGGCGCTGCGCACGCCCGACGGCGGCGAGGTGGAGCCCGTACGGGTCTCCGCCGACGTCGTGTCGATCGCCGACGCCCTGTCACTCTGATGCAGCTCGGCGCCGACCACGTGCGGGTCCGGGTGCCCGCCACCAGCGCGAACCTCGGCCCGGGGTTCGACGCGCTGGGCCTGGCCCTCGCGCTGTACGACGAGGTCGAGGTACGGCTCGTCGCGAGCGACGAGGTGCTCGTCGAGGTCGAGGGCGAGGGGGCGGGCGAGGTCACGCTGGGGGAGGACCACCTGGTGGTCCGTGCGCTGCGCCGTACCATGGACCTGGCCGGGGCCGTCCCGACCGGCATCCACATGACGTGCCACAACGTGATCCCGCACGGACGGGGGCTCGGCTCGTCGTCGGCCGCGGTCGTGGCCGGGATCGTCGCGGCGCGTGCGCTGCTCGCCGACCCGCGCGCGATCGACGCCACCACGGTGCTCGCGCTGGCCACCGAGTTCGAGGGGCATCCCGACAACGCTGCCCCGGCCATCCAGGGCGGGGCCACGGTCGCCTGGACCACGGACGACGGTCCGCGCGCCGTCGGCCTGGACGTGGATCCCACGATCGAGGCCACCGTGCTGGTACCGGACGCCCGGCTGGCGACGGCCCGGGCCCGCGCGGCCCTGCCGGCCCGCGTGTCGCACGGCGACGCCGCGTTCACCGCGGGCCGGGCGGCACTCCTCGTCGAGGCGCTCGCCCGGCGGCCGGAGCTGCTGTTCGACGCCACGGAGGACCGGCTGCACCAGTCCTACCGCGCGGCCGTCCTGGGGGCGTCCAGCGAGCTGCTGCGGGCGCTGCGGGAGGCCGGCGTGCCGGCCACGGTCTCGGGCGCCGGGCCCACCGTCCTGGTGCTCGCCGGGCCGGAGCACAGGGCCCGTCGTGACGCGGTCCTGGCGGAGCTGGTGGACGAGTCGGCGGGTTGGCGACGGTTGAGTCCGGGAATCGACATGACCGGTGCACGCGCACGGAGAGTTTCCGGAAACACGGGTGCGCTATCGTCCGGCTCGGCAGGTGCGACGGGTCGTCCGGGAACGCACCGTGTCGGGCCATGATCACGGGCAGTACGGGGTGGTAGTATGCAGTGAACCTTCGGGATCGCACGTCCTGAGCCATGGTGGCGGGAGCCCGGAATCTTCTCGGTTCCTCACCGCCTGATCGGCAGAGTTCTGATCCAGTGAACCTCGGCTGCTCAGCCGTGCCCGTTGCAGGCCGTGACCCACGGCTACCGCATCTCGCGAGAAGGCAGACAACGCCCCCGTCCGCCGTCGTCGTCGTACCACTGATGCGAGGTTTTTCGCGCCTCGGCCATCTCGTGCCGGACGCCCACTATCCCGCGGCCCGCGATCACGCGATCAGCCGCAGTTCGAGGGGGAAGGGTCCTTCGTGACAGACACCACCGATAACGCTCAGGAAGCCGCCGGCCGTACCGCCGGAGCGCTGAGCAGCATGCGCCTCGCCGAGCTCCAGGCACTCGCCGGAGACCTGGGCGTGAAGGGCACCTCCAGGATGCGCAAGAGCGACCTCGTGGAGACCATCCGCGAGAAGACGGGCGGCGCGACGAAGCGTCCGAGCCGTGCCGCTGCCACCGTGGAGCAGCCCACCACCGACAAGCCCGCCCGCGCCGAGACGCCGGTCGCCGCCGCCGAGGTCGCCACCTCGGGTGTGCGCGCCGACGCCAGCACGGAGGCCGAGAAGGCCGCCCGCCTGGCCCAGCTCGCCGAGGCCGTGGCCGCTCCGCGCGAGCAGGGCGGCCGTCGTTCCGGCCGCGGCCAGGGTGCCGCCGAGCAGAACGGCGACAAGACTTCCGAGACCCGTAACGGCCAGTCCGGCAGCGGCCGGCAGGGCTCCCGCAACGACCGCTCCGGTGAGCGTGGCGGCGAGCGCGGTGCCGACCGGAACGAGCGCGGCAGCAACCGTGGCGGCGAGCGGAACAACGACCGCAACGCCGACCGGAACAACGACCTCGACGACGAGCGCGGTTCGCGCCGCCGCCGCGGCCGGGACCGGGGCCGGGACCGCAAGCGCGGCCGCGGTCGCCAGGGTCCGGACGTCGCGGGCCTCGAGAACGTCGAGGTGCGCGAGGACGACGTGCTGCTGCCCGTCGCCGGCATCCTCGACATCCTCGACAACTACGCGTTCGTGCGGACGTCGGGCTACCTGCCGGGCAACAACGACGTGTACGTGTCGCTGAACCAGGTCAAGAAGGCCGGTCTGCGCCGCGGTGACGCCGTCGTCGGCGCCGTCCGCCAGCCGCGCGAGGGCGAGGAGCCGCCGCAGCAGCCCACCGGGCGCAACGCCAAGGTGAACAAGTTCAACGCCCTGGTCCGCCTGGACACCGTGAACGGCATGACGCCGGAGGAGGCGCGGGAGCGCCCCGAGTTCACCAAGCTGACGCCGCTGTACCCGCAGGAGCGTCTGCGCCTGGAGAACCCCGAGGCGACCAAGCTGACGCCGCGCGTGATCGACATCGTCGCGCCGATCGGCAAGGGCCAGCGCGGCCTCATCGTCGCGCCGCCCAAGGCCGGCAAGACGCTGATGATGCAGCAGATCGCCAACGCGATCACCACCAACAACCCTGAGGTCCACCTCATGGTCGTGCTGGTGGACGAGCGTCCGGAAGAGGTCACCGACTTCGAGCGCTCGGTCAAGGGCGAGGTCATCTCCTCGACCTTCGACCGCCACGCCTCCGACCACACGCTGGTCGCCGAGCTCGCCATCGAGCGGGCCAAGCGCCTCGTGGAGCTGGGTCAGGACGTCGTGGTGCTGCTCGACGGCATCACCCGCCTGTCGCGCGCCTACAACCTGGCCGCCCCGGCGTCGGGCCGCATCCTGTCGGGTGGTGTGGACGCCGCGGCGCTCTACCCGCCCAAGAAGTTCTTCGGTGCCGCCCGCAACATCGAGGACGGCGGCTCGCTGACCATCCTCGCCACCGCGCTGGTGGAGACCGGCTCGAAGATGGACGAGGTGATCTTCGAGGAGTTCAAGGGCACCGGCAACATGGAGCTGCGCCTGTCGCGGTCCCTGGCCGAGAAGCGCATCTTCCCGGCGATCGACGTCAACGGCTCGAGCACGCGACGCGAGGAGATCCTCATGTCGAAGGACGAGCTCGCGATCGTCTACAAGCTGCGCCGCGTCATGGGCGCGCTCGACCAGACGCAGGCCGCCGAGCTGCTGCTCGGTCAGCTCAAGAAGACCAAGACCAACGTCGAGTTCCTGCTGCACGTGCAGAAGACGACGCCGGGTGGTCTGACCGAGGACGAGAACGTCGGCGAGACCGTCTGATCCGGACGGTCCACGTCACACCCCGCTGCCTCGCCCATCCGGGCGAGGTAGTGGCAGAATGACTGGCTGGCTCGCTGGTTCACGCGCCTGCGGTTCTGCAGGGCGACCCAGCGGCATCACAACCAAGGAGCACCATGAGGGCTGGAATCCACCCTGAGTACGTCGTCACCCAGGTCACCTGCACCTGTGGCAACACCTTCACGACGCGTAGCACCGAGACGTCCGGCAAGATCAGCGCCGACGTCTGCAGCGCCTGCCACCCGTTCTACACGGGCAAGCAGAAGATCATGGACACCGGTGGCCGCGTGGCCCGGTTCCAGGCGCGCTACGGCAAGAAGGCCGCCGACAAGTAGCGACTCCGCAGCGCCGGTGGTCCGGTCCGACAACCTCTCCAGGGGCAGTCGGGCACCGGACCACCGGCGCTGTTGCTTTGCCCGGACCCCAGCCGTAGTACCGAGGAGAGATCGTGACCGAAGCGTTTGCCGGTGTCGGGCCGCTGCTCAGCGAGCACGCCGAGATCGAGACGGCACTGGCGGACCCCGCCGTGCACGCCGACCCCGGCCGCGCCCGGACCCTCGGCCGGCGCTACGCCGAGCTGAACCAGGTGGTGGGTGCCTACAAGGCGTGGGAGCAGGCCCACGACGACGCCGAGGCCGCCGCCGAGCTGGCCGCCGAGGACGCGTCGTTCGCCGAGGAGCTGCCGGGCCTGCGCGAGGCGGAGGCCGCGGCCGAGGAGCGGCTGCGCCGTGTGCTCGTCCCGCGCGACCCCGACGACGGCCGTGACGTCATCCTCGAGATCAAGGCGGGCGAGGGCGGGGAGGAGTCCGCGCTGTTCGCGGGCGACCTGCTGCGCATGTACCTGCGGTACGCGGAGCAGCGCGGCTGGTCCACGCAGGTCCTGGAGGCCACCGAGTCCGACCTGGGCGGCTACAAGGACGTCCAGGTGGCGATCAAGGCCAAGAGCGTGCAGGGCCCCGAGGACGGCGTCTGGCACAGCCTCAAGTACGAGGGCGGCGTGCACCGCGTGCAGCGGGTGCCCGTCACGGAGTCGCAGGGTCGCATCCACACCTCGGCCGCGGGCGTGCTCGTGTTCCCCGAGGTGGACGACCCGGGTGAGCTCGAGATCGACCAGAACGACCTGCGCATCGACGTCTACCGGTCCTCGGGTCCGGGCGGGCAGTCCGTCAACACCACGGACTCCGCGGTGCGCATCACCCACCTGCCCACCGGCATCGTGGTCTCGATGCAGAACGAGAAGTCGCAGCTGCAGAACCGGGAGCAGGCCATGCGCGTGCTGCGTGCCCGCCTCCTGGCGGCGCAGGCGGAGGCCGCCGCCGCCGAGTCCGCCGAGCTGCGCCGCTCGCAGGTGCGCACCGTGGACCGCTCCGAGCGGATCCGCACGTACAACTTCCCCGAGAACCGCATCGCCGACCACCGCACCGGCTACAAGGCCTACAACCTCGACCAGGTGCTGGACGGCGACCTGGGCCCGGTGGTGCGGTCCGCGATCGACGCCGACGAGGCGGCACGGCTCGCGGAGGCGGCAGGTGCCTGAGCCCGGAGGCCGGGGCACGACGGCCGTCCCCGCCGGACGGATCACGGCGGGTCTGGCGCCGTCCGGTGCGGTCGGGCAGGCTCGTGCCGTGGCCGGAGGAGTGCGATGAGCGCGCAGCTGCTGAAGTGGGCGCAGGAGGAGCTGGCCGACGCCGGGGTCGCGTCGCCGCGCGCCGATGCCGAGGCGCTGCTGGCGCACGCGCTCGGCGTGGACCGGTCCGAGGTGCGCCGGCTGGCGGTGCTGGGCCGCGAGGTGCCCGACGACGCGGTGCGTGCGTTCGAGGCCCTCGTCGCGCGCCGGGCCGCCCGCGAACCCCTGCAGCACCTCACCGGGCGTGCCGCGTTCCGGCACCTGGAGCTCGCGGTGGGCCCCGGCGTGTTCGTGCCCCGCCCCGAGACCGAGGAGGTGGCCCAGGTCGCCGTCGACGAGGCGGCCAAGGTCACGGCCGAGCGCGCGGGTGCGGGCGCCGTCGTCGTGGACCTGTGCACCGGGTCCGGGGCGATCGCCCTGGCCGTGGCCACCGAGGTGCCCGGGGCGCGCGTGCACGCCGTGGAGCTGGACAAGGACGCGCACGCCTGGGCGGAGCGCAACGTCGACGCGCTGAGCGCGGCCGCCGCGGGCCGGACGCCTGCGGACGGCGGTGCGCCCGGAGCCGGCACGACACCGGACGACCCGCCCGAGCGGATCGTCCGCCTGGTCAAGGGCGATGCCCGCACCGCGCTGTACGGGATCGACGGGACGGCCGACGTCGTCGTCTCGAACCCGCCGTACGTGCCCTCGGACGCCGTGCCGGTGGACCCGGAGGTCGCGGAGCACGATCCGGCCGTCGCGCTGTACGGGCTCGGCCCCGACGGCCTGGAGGTGCCCCGCGGCATCACGGCGGCCGCCGCGCGCCTGCTGCGACCGGGCGGGCTCTACGTCATGGAGCACGCCGAGGTCCAGGCGGAGGCGGCCCGTGCCATGGTCGCGGCGACGACGGACGCCGAGGGACGGCCGGCCTTCGAGGAGCCCGAGACCCGCAAGGACCTGACGGGACGGCCCCGGATGGTGGTCGCACGCCGTGCGGCTCCACCGGAGTCCAGGATCGTGAAAGACTGGCCCGCGTGAGTGTGCCTGTGCAGCCCGTGCTCGACGCCACCGACCCCCAGACCTGGGGCCCCGCGATCGACGAGGCAGTGAATGCGATCTCCCGGGGCGGCCTCGTGGTCCTGCCCACCGACACCGTGTACGGCATCGGTGCCGACGCGTTCGACAAGGAGGCGGTGGCCGCGCTCCTGGCGGCCAAGGGCCGCGGCCGGCAGATGCCGCCGCCCGTCCTGGTGGGGGAGGTGGCCACCCTCGACGGCCTGGCCACCGACGTGCCCGAGGACGCCCGCCGCCTGGTCGACGCGTTCTGGCCCGGCGGGTTCACCGTGATCCTGCGCGCGCAGCCCTCGCTGCAGTGGGACCTCGGCGACACGGGTGGCACGGTGGCGCTGCGCATGCCGGACCACCCGGCGGCACTGGCCCTGCTCAAGCGCACCGGCCCGCTGGCCGTCTCCAGCGCCAACAAGTCCGGCAGCCCGGCCGCGCAGGACGTGGCCGACGCGGAGCGTCAGCTCGGTGCGTCCGTGGCGGTCTACCTGGACGGCGGAGAGGCGCCCGGCGGCGTCGCCTCCACGATCGTGGACGCCACCGGCCCCACGCTGCGCGTCGTGCGCGAGGGCGCGGTCTCGCTCGACGAGCTGCGCCGGGTGGCCGACGTCGAGGGTCTTCAGGCGACGCCCGAGGAGGGACCGGAGCCTGCCGCGGCGGGTGAGCCGGAGGACGACGAGTGAGGGTGTACCTGCTCCTGATGCTCGTGGCCGCCGCGGTCACGTTCCTGACGACGCCCTTTGCCCGGTGGGTGGCGCTGAAGACCTCGGCCATCTCGGCCGTCCGGGCCCGTGACGTGCACCTCGTGCCCACCCCGCGCCTGGGCGGGCTGGCCATGCTGATCGGCATCGTGGTCGCCGTGCTGCTGGCCTCCCAGATGCCGTTCCTCTCGGGGGTGTTCGACGCCCGGCAGGTCTCGCAGGTGTGGGGCATCGTGGGCGGCGCGGCGATCGTGTGCGCCCTGGGCTGGGCCGACGACAAGTGGGACCTCGACTGGGTGACCAAGCTGGCCGGCCAGGTGCTGGCGGCGGGGTTCATGGCGCTGCAGGGCGTGCAGCTCATCACGCTGCCGATCGCGGGGACGACCATCCCCTCCTCGCGCATGTCGCTCGCCGCGACCGTCCTGGTGGTCGTGGTCGCGATGAACGCCGTGAACTTCGTGGACGGGCTCGACGGGCTGGCCGCCGGCATCATCGCCATCGGCGGGACCGCCTTCTTCCTCTACACCTACCGGCTGACGGCGGAGGCCACGCCGGACGACTTCGCGAGCCTCGCCTCGCTCATGCTGGCCGTGCTCGTCGGTGCCTGTGTCGGGTTCCTGCCCCACAACTTCTTCCCGTCACGCATCTTCATGGGCGACGCCGGCTCCATGCTCATCGGCCTCGTCATGGCCGGCGCCGCGATCACCGTGACGGGCAACGTCCAGCCGGAGGTCATGACCGGCGCGCAGGCCCTGCCGGCGTTCATCCCGCTGCTGCTGCCGGTGGCGGTGCTCATGCTCCCGCTGCTCGACATGGGGCTGGCCGTCATCCGGCGGCTGGCCGCTGGCAAGTCGCCCATGGCACCCGACCGCATGCACCTGCACCACCGCATGCTGGCCCTCGGCCACTCGCACCGCCGCGCCGTGGTGATCCTGTACGTCTGGACCGCCGTGTTCGCGTTCAGCGCCGCGGCGCTGGTGCTGTGGGACTGGGAGATCGTGCTCGTCTGGACCGGCGTGTTCGTGGTGCTGGCGCTGCTGGCCACGCTCGGCCCGCTGCGCCACCGGGGCCGCTTCCTGGACGACGACGTTGCGCTGTCCGGCCAGGTCCCCAAGGTCCCGGCCGGGGTCGGGGCCGGGACCCCCGTGACCGCGCAGTCCGCACCGCAGGGCGGCGTCCGCCCCGGTGCCACCACCATCAAGGAGACCATCGAATGACCGAGCACGTACCCGACGCCCCCCACGCCGCACGCGGCGCCGAGCAGGCGATGCTGCGCACCGCCCTGCGCGACAGCCTCGTCCTGGTGGCCGGGCTCGCCGTGCTGGGGTCGCTCGCGGGGCTGCTGATCGCGGGCCTGCCGGGTCTCTGGGGCGGCCTGATCGGTGCCGCCCTGGCCGCGTTCTTCTGCGGCGCCACGGTGCTGTCGATGCTCTGGACCGTGGGCAAGGGCGCGGTCACGATGGGCGCCGTCGTGATGGGCGGGTGGATCGCCAAGATGGTCGTGCTCGTCGTGGTCATGGCGGTGCTGACGCGCTTCGACTTCTACGACCGCATCGTCCTGTTCGTGGTGCTGCTGCTGGGCGCCGTCGGCTCGGCGCTGCTCGACTACCGGGCAGTCAGGAACGCCCGCGTCCCCTACGTCGAGCCGGGCGCGGGCGCCTGACGGGCCGTCGTGGGGCGCAGCGGACCGGTCCCGAGGTTGCGCAATAAGTCACAAGGGGCCGTGCCATGCCGTTCCGCGGCCAGATTCACGCGGGACATAGGTTAGGCTTACGACGAATCCATGACGGCCAGGCCCGATGGCGCGCCCGTTCCGCCCCTTTGCGGTGACGCGCGCAGGGCCTAATGACCACCTGGGAGTCCTCCTGTCCACGTATGCGACGTCCGTAATCCTCGCCGCCACAGAAGGCCACGAGGGTGAGGGCGGCTTCCACACGCCGTCGATCGCCGACTTCTTCCCGTCAGGCATCCTCTTCGAGGGCACCATCTTCCAGATCGACCGCATCTGGATCATCCGCATCATCGCCACGCTGGTGCTGCTGTCGGTCTTCGTGATCGCCGCGCGCCGCGCCAAGGTGGTGCCGGGCCGCTTCCAGGCCGGTGTCGAGTTCCTCCTGGACTTCGTCCGGGTGCAGATCGGCGAGGAGATCCTGGGCAAGGAGAACGCCCGGCGTTTCGTGCCCATGCTCACCACTATCTTTCTGACCATCCTGGCGTTCAACGTCACGAGCGTGATACCGGGCCTGAACCTGGCCGGTACCTCCCGGATCGGCGTCCCGCTGCTCCTCGCGCTCTGGGTGTTCGTCACCTACTGGGCGGTCGGCATCCGCAAGCACGGTCTGGGCGGGTACCTCAAGGCGAACCTCTTCCCGCCGGGGGTGCCGTGGCCGATCTACTTCATCCTGACGCCGATCGAGCTGCTGCAGCTCCTGGTCATCCGGCCGGGTTCGCTGGCGGTCCGACTGGTGGCCAACATGGTCGCGGGCCACATCATGCTCGTGCTCTGCTTCGCCGCCACCCAGTTCTTCCTGATCGACTCGGCCGGCTCCGGCCTGATGGCGTTCGGGGTGCTGACCCTCCCGGCAGGCATCTTCGTGACGCTGTTCGAACTTCTGGTCGCGTTCCTGCAGGCGTACATCTTCGCCCTGCTGGCCGCGGTCTACATCAACATGTCGCTGGAGGAGGAGCACTGACGGTGCTCGTTCCTCCGGGCGGCGCTGCATAGCTTCACCTGGAAAACCCGCGACGGGCGCACCAGCGCCTTCGCACACCACGCGACGCCGGACCACACCGGTCCGGCGCCCAACGGAAGGAAGACGTACGTGGACGCCATCACTCTCGCCGAGGTCACCGGTAACCTGAACGCTGTCGGCTACGGCCTCGCCGCCACCGGCCCGGGTATCGGTCTCGGCATCCTGATCGGCAAGACCATCGAGGGCATGGCTCGCCAGCCCGAGGTCGCCGGCCAGCTCCGCGCCACCATGTTCCTCGGTGTCGCCTTCGTCGAGGTGCTCGCGCTTCTCGGCCTGGTTGCCGGCTTCCTCTTCCCCGCCGCGTGATGGCTGCGCTCCCGAGCGCTGCCGCCGTCATGGCAGCAGAAGAGGAGCCCGCGGGCATCGACCTGTTCCTGCCCGCTGGCTACGACCTGCTCTGGTCGGCCGTGATCCTCGTGGTCATCGCCGCCGTGTTCTACAAGCTCGTGCTGCCCCGCATGAACGCGGTGCTCGACGAGCGTGCCGCCCTCATCGAAGGTGGCATCGAGAAGGCCGAGGCCGCGCAGAAGCAGGCCGACGAGGCGCTGGCGCAGCAGCAGCAGCTGCTCGCCGAGGCTCGGGCCGACGCCGCGCAGGTCCGTGAGGAGGCGCGTGCCGAGGGCACGGCCATCGTCAAGGAGCTGCGGGCCAAGGCGAACGAGGAGGCGGAGCGCATCACGGAGACGGCGCACCGCCAGATCGAGGCCGAGCGGCAGTCCGCCGTGGTCTCCCTGCGCACCGAGGTCGGGTCGCTCGCGACCGAGCTCGCGTCGAAGATCGTGGGCGAGTCCCTCGAGGACTCGGCCCGGCAGTCCCGTGTGGTGGACCGCTTCCTCGACGAGCTCGAGGCGAGCCAGTCCGTCGCGAGCAGCAGCCCGGCAAGCAAGGAGGCGTGATGCGGGGAACGAGCGGGGCATCGCTGAAGGAGGCGCAGGAGCGCTTCGAGCCGGTGCTGCGTGCCGCGGGTGCGGACGCGCTGAGCCTGGGCGAGCAGCTGCTCACCCTGGTGTCCGCGCTGGACGACTCGGCCGCGCTGCGCCGCTCGCTCGCCGATCCGTCGCGTGAGGGCGAGGCCAAGGCCGGCCTGGTGGCCAACCTGCTGAACGGCTTCGACGAGCGCGTGGTGGACCTGGTGTCCGGCATGGTCCGGGCCCGCTGGGCGGGCGACGCGGACCTGGCCGACGCCGTCGAGCGCCTCGGCGTGGACGCCGTGCTGGCGTCCGCCGAGGCGCGCGGCGCGCTGGAGACCGTGGAGGACGAGCTGTTCCGCCTCACGCGGGCCCTGGACGGCCAGCGGGAGGCCAAGCAGATCCTCTCGGACGGCACCACGGCGCCCGAGCGCCGGGTGGCTCTCGTGGACGCGCTGGTCGCCGGCAAGGTGGACACCGTGACCCAGAGCCTGGCTCGGCGGGCGACCTCGTCGCTGCGCGGCCGGCGCTTCGTGCAGACGCTCGGCTGGTTCGGCGACATCGCGGCGGAACGCCGCAAGCGGCTCGTCGCCACCGTGACCAGCGCGACGGTCCTGACCCGCGAGCAGGAGCAGCGCCTCGGCGCGGTGCTCGAGCGCTCGTACGGCCGGCCGGTGCAGCTGAACGTCACGGTGGACCCGGCCATCGTCGGGGGCATGCGCATCCAGGTCGGCGCGGACGTCGTCGACTCCACCGTCCTGTCGCGCCTTGCTGACGCGTCGCGTCGTCTGGCCGGCTGAAAACGTGAACAAGAACCTTCCGCCGCGGCTCTCGCGGCCACGACAGGAGAAGAGCAATGGCTGAGCTGACGATCCGGCCGGACGAGGTCCGCGCCGCACTGGACAGCTTCGTGAAGGCCTACGAGCCCCAGGAAGCTGCCGCCGAGGAGGTGGGCCGCGTCGCGTACGCCGCGGACGGCATCGCCCGCGTCGAGGGCCTCCCGGGCGTGATGGCCAACGAGCTGCTGCGCTTCGAGGACGGCACGCTCGGCCTCGCGCAGAACCTGGACGTCCGGGAGATCGGTGTCGTCGTCCTCGGCGAGTTCACCGGTATCGAGGAGGGCCAGGAGGTCCGCCGCACGGGTGACGTGCTGTCGGTGCCGGTGGGCGAGGGCTACCTCGGCCGCGTCGTCGACCCGCTGGGCAACCCGGTGGACGGCCTCGGCGCCATCGAGACCGAGGGCACGCGTGCCCTGGAGCTGCAGGCGCCGGGCGTCATGCAGCGCAAGTCGGTGCACGAGCCCCTGCAGACGGGCATCAAGGCGATCGACTCGATGATCCCGATCGGCCGTGGTCAGCGTCAGCTGATCATCGGCGACCGCCAGACCGGCAAGACGGCGATCGCGGTCGACACCATCATCAACCAGAAGGCGAACTGGGAGAGCGGCGACCCGACCAAGCAGGTCCGCTGCATCTACGTCGCCGTCGGCCAGAAGGGCTCGACCATCGCCTCGGTGCGTGGCGCGCTCGAGGAGGCCGGCGCCCTGGAGTACACGACGATCGTCGCGGCTCCGGCGTCCGACCCGGCCGGCTTCAAGTACCTGGCCCCGTACACCGGCTCGGCCATCGGCCAGCACTGGATGTACTCGGGCAAGCACGTCCTGATCATCTTCGACGACCTGTCGAAGCAGGCCGAGGCCTACCGTGCCGTGTCGCTGCTGCTGCGCCGTCCGCCGGGCCGCGAGGCCTACCCGGGTGACGTCTTCTACCTGCACTCCCGCCTGCTGGAGCGTTGCGCCAAGCTGAGCGACGAGCTGGGTGCGGGTTCGATGACCGGTCTGCCGATCATCGAGACCAAGGCGAACGACGTGTCGGCGTACATCCCGACGAACGTCATCTCCATCACCGACGGTCAGATCTTCCTGCAGTCCGACCTGTTCAACGCCGACCAGCGTCCCGCCGTGGACGTCGGTATCTCGGTGTCGCGAGTCGGTGGTGACGCGCAGATCAAGGCGATGAAGAAGGTCTCCGGCACGCTGAAGCTGGAGCTGGCGCAGTTCCGGTCGCTCGAGGCGTTCGCGATGTTCGCGTCCGACCTGGACGCGTCCTCGCGTGCCCAGCTGCAGCGCGGTGCCGTGCTGACCGAGCTGCTCAAGCAGCCGCAGTACACGCCGTACGCGGTCGAGGACCAGGTCGCCATGGTGTGGGCCGGGACCAAGGGCAAGCTCGACGACGTCCCGGTCGAGGACGTGCGGCGCTTCGAGTCCGAGCTGCTGGACCACCTGCGGCGCAAGACCGACGTGCTGCCGACCATCCTGGAGACGGGAAAGCTGGAGGCGGACACGGAGGAGGCGCTCGGCGCCGCCGTGGACGACTTCCGGGCCGGATTCCAGCGCGGTGACGGCACGGCGCTCGTCGGCGGCGACGTCGAGGGCGATGTGGACGTCCAGCAGGAGCAGATCGTCGTCAAGAAGAAGGCCTGACCGTGGCCGGTGGAGCTCAGCGCGTCTACAAGGCGCGGATCAAGTCGACGCAGTCGCTGAAGAAGATCTTCCGCGCGCGCGAGCTGATCGCGGCTTCCCGCATCGGCAAGGCCCGGGCGGCGGCCGCGGCGGCGGCACCGTACGCGCAGGCGATCACCCGTGCGGTGTCCGCCGTGGCGTCGCACACCGACGTCGACCACCCGCTCACGCGGGAGGAGGGCGGCAACCGCGTCGCCGTGCTCGTGGTGTCCTCGGACTCCGGCATGGCCGGCTCGTACCCGATGGCGATCGTCCGTGAGGCCGAGAAGCTCGTCGGGCAGCTCACGTCCGAGGGCAAGGAGGTCCTGCTCTACGTGGCCGGCCGCCGTGCCATCGCGTACTACGCCTTCCGTGGGCGGGAGCTGACCAAGACCTGGTCCTACGGGTCGGAGAAGCCGACGCCGGAGGCCGCCGAGGACATCGCCGAGACGCTGCTGGAGGTGTTCCTCGCGGACGAGCCGGAGGGTGGCGTCAGCGAGCTGCACGTGGTCTCCACGCAGTTCGTCAACATGGTGACCCAGCGGACCCGGGTGGTGCGCATGCTGCCGCTCGAGGTGGTCGAGGGTGTGAGCGAGGCCGACGAGCACGAGGCCCTGCCGCTCTACGACTTCGAGCCGTCTCCCGAGGCGGTCCTCGACGAGCTGCTCCCGCGGTACGTGCAGCAGCGCATCTACGCGATGCTGCTCGACGCCGCGGCCTCCGAGCTCGCCGCCCGCCAGCGTGCCATGCACACGGCGACGGACAACGCCGAGGACCTGATCCGCACGTACACCCGACTGGCCAACCAGGCCCGCCAGGCCGACATCACCCAGGAGATCAGCGAGATCGTCTCCGGTGCCGACGCCCTGGCGTCCTGAACAGACCGAACAGACTCCCCGCCGGAGGACCCTCCGGCCCACCGAAGCGAGGCAAGTATGACCGCCACCACCGTGGAAGCCACGGTCGAGCACACGAGCGGCCCCGGCACCGGCCGGGTCGCCCGGGTGATCGGCCCTGTCGTGGACATCGAGTTCCCCGAGGACGCGATCCCCGACATCTACAACGCGCTCACCGTCGAGATCGACCTGTCGAACCAGGGCGAGAGCGAGAACAAGTTCACGCTGACCCTCGAGGTCGAGCAGCACCTGGGTGACTCCCTGGTGCGCGCCATCGCGCTCAAGCCGACCGACGGCCTGGTCCGCGGCGCCGTGGTGACCGACACGGGCGCTCCCATCTCCGTGCCCGTCGGTGACATCACCAAGGGCAAGGTCTTCAACGTCACCGGTGAGGTGCTGAACCTCGCCGAGGGCGAGCGCTTCGAGGTCACCGAGCGCTGGCCGATCCACCGCAAGCCGCCGGCCTTCGACCAGCTCGAGTCGAAGACCCAGATGTTCGAGACGGGCATCAAGTCGATCGACCTGCTGACCCCGTACGTGCAGGGTGGCAAGATCGGCCTCTTCGGTGGTGCGGGCGTCGGCAAGACGGTCCTCATCCAGGAGATGATCCAGCGCGTGGCGCAGGACCACGGTGGTGTGTCGGTGTTCGCCGGTGTCGGCGAGCGCACCCGTGAGGGCAACGACCTCATCGGCGAGATGGAGGAGGCGGGCGTCTTCGACAAGACGGCGCTCGTGTTCGGCCAGATGGACGAGCCGCCGGGCACGCGTCTGCGCGTCGCCCTGTCGGCGCTGACGATGGCGGAGTACTTCCGCGACGTGCAGCAGCAGGACGTGCTGCTGTTCATCGACAACATCTTCCGCTTCACGCAGGCCGGTTCCGAGGTCTCCACGCTGCTCGGCCGCATGCCGTCCGCCGTGGGCTACCAGCCGAACCTGGCCGACGAGATGGGCCTCCTCCAGGAGCGCATCACCTCGACGCGTGGTCACTCCATCACGTCGCTGCAGGCCATCTACGTGCCCGCCGACGACTACACCGACCCGGCCCCGGCCACGACGTTCGCCCACCTGGACGCCACGACCGAGCTCTCGCGCGAGATCGCGTCGAAGGGTCTGTACCCGGCGATCGACCCGCTGGCCTCGACGTCCCGCATCCTCGACCCGCGCTACGTGGGCCAGGAGCACTACGACGTCGCGACCCGCGTGAAGTCGATCCTGCAGCGCAACAAGGAGCTGCAGGACATCATCGCCATCCTCGGTGTGGACGAGCTCTCGGAAGAGGACAAGACGGTCGTCGCGCGTGCGCGTCGCATCGAGCAGTTCCTCTCCCAGAACACCTACATGGCCGAGAAGTTCACGGGTGTGGTGGGCTCGACGGTGCCTCTGTCGGAGACCATCGAGGCATTCAAGAAGATCGCGGACGGCGAGTTCGACCACATCGCCGAGCAGGCCTTCTACAACATCGGTGGACTCGAGATGCTCGAGGAGAACTGGGCCCGTATCCAGAAGGAGTACGGGGCCTGACGCCTCGGACGTTCCCGGTGCGTGACGCCGCCCTCCGGGGCACCCTCGCGGGGGCGGCGTCACGCCCGCTACATCGGAAGGAGCTCTCGTGGCAGAGCTGAGCGTGGACCTCGTGTCCCGCGACCGTAAGGTCTGGAGCGGTGCGGCGGTCCAGGTGAGCGCACCGTCCGCGGACGGTCAGGTGGGCATCCTGGCGAACCACACGCCGCTGCTCGCCGTGCTGCGCCCGGGCACGGTCAAGGTGGAGACGACGTCGGGGACGGCCCTGGAGGCCCAGGTCACCGGCGGTTTCGTCTCCGTGGACGACAACCTCGTCACCCTCGTGGTCGACGAGATCTCCCTGGTCTGAGGGAGGGGCGCGAGTGCCGGGCGTCATATGGATCGCGATAGCGGTGCTCGGCGCGCTCGCGCTCGTGCTCGCGGCGGGCATCTCCCGGCTGCGGGCGCTCTCCCGCAGGGTGGGCTCGTTCAGCTGCAACGCCCGGCCGGCCGGTAACCCCGAGGGTTCCTGGACGCCGGGCATCGCCCAGTACGCGGTGGGCCGGATCGAGTGGTGGCGGTGCTGGTCGCTGGCGCCCCGTCCGGCCCGCACGTGGTACCGCGAGCGGCTGACGGTCACGGGCCGCACCCCGCTGGACCCCGACGAGCGTGGTCAGGGCGACCACTACCTCGTGCAGTGCCGGTACGACGGGCTCGACTTCGAGCTCGACCTCGCCGCCGGCGACTACTTCGGCCTCGCCTCCTGGCTCGAGGCCGCCCCTCCCGGACGACAGGATCTGGTTCTCTGATGCGGCTGGTCGTCGCCGACTGCTCCGCCCTCTACACGGGCCGCCTGACCGCGATGCTGCCGCAGGCGACGCGCCTGCTCGTGGTCAAGGCCGACGGAAGCGTGCTCATCCACTCCGACGGCGGCTCGTACAAGCCGCTGAACTGGATGAGCCCGCCCTGCACGCTCGCGGTGCGCGAGCCCTCCGCGGAGGCCGCCGAGCGCGGCGTCACCGAGGTGTGGACCGTCCAGCACGCCAAGTCGGACGACCGCCTCGAGGTGGAGCTCTTCACCGTGCACCACGACTCGGCCCACGACCTGGGTATCGACCCGGGCCTCGTGAAGGACGGCGTGGAGGCGCACCTCCAGGAGCTGCTCGCCGAGCAGATCGCGCTGCTCGGCGACGGCCACACCCTGGTGCGCCGCGAGTACCCGACCGCCATCGGTCCCGTGGACATCCTCGCGCGCGACGCCGACGGCGCCACGGTCGCGGTGGAGATCAAGCGCCGCGGCGACATCGACGGCGTCGAGCAGCTCACGCGCTACCTGGACCTGCTGAACCGCGACCCGCTGCTGGCGCCGGTCCGCGGCGTCTACGCGGCCCAGGAGATCAAGCCGCAGGCGCGGGTCCTGGCCAAGGACCGCGGTATCGCGACCCTCCTGCTGGACTACGACGCCATGCGCGGCGTCGACGACCCGACCTCGCGCCTCTTCTGATCCGTGCCGGCTGCTCCTGACCCGTGCCGGCGGCATCTGATCCGTGCCGGCTGCTCCTGACCCGTGCCGGCGGCATCTGACCCGTGCCGGCCGCTCCTGATCGGCGCCGGCGGCACCTGATCCGTGCCCGCCGCTCCTGATCCGCGACCGCGGTTTCTGACTCGTGCCGGCGGTTTCTGACTCGCGACCGCGGCCGGACGTGCGGCCGGAGGCCTGAGGTGAGGGGAGCCCGAAGGTGCCCCGCGGAGGTGTGTTGCAGGCAGTAGACAACGTCTACACGGGGTAACACGCCTCCGCGGGGCACCTTCTCGCCGGCCCCGGCCCGGCCTGGCTTCGGCCCGGCTTCGGCCCGGCTTCGGCCTGGCTTCGGCCTGGCTTCGGCCCGGGACGGCTTCGGCCCGGGACGGCTGGCGAGGCGAGGCCTCCCCGAACCGGGCACCGTGACCGGCACGGGGACGATCCTGCACGGAACCGTGCCGGTCAGCCCGCGGGCAGCGGTTCCACCGTCCACGTGGCGCCCGGCGCCTCGCGGACGACGGCGTACCCGCCCGGCGTGACGACGACACCCCGATCGGTCGAGGTGCCGGACACGAGGTCGTGCCCCGCCCCGGTGACCCGTAGCGGCCGCTCCCCGTGGTGCAGCAGGAAGAGGTAGGTGGCCGCCGCGCCGCGTCGCCGGACGGCTTCCAGCCCGGTGCCGACCGCCTCGGGTACGACCGCGCGCACGTCCCGCTCGGCCAGCACCGCCCCGACGAACGTGTCCCACGACTCCTGGACGAGCCCCGCCGAGACGTACACGGCGGCCCCGTCCCCGACGGCGTGGCGGGTGACCGCGGGCGAGCCGGCGAGCGGGCCCTCGGCGTACCGTGCCACGACGTCCGCGCCGGTCGCTTCCAGACGCTCGGTCCACTGGGCGACGACCGAGCCGTCGTCCAGCTCCTGGGTGTCTCCGGGCGCCAGCGGCAGATGCTCGGTGACGCGGACGCCCAGCAGGTCCCGCAGCAGCCCGGGGTAGCCGCCGGGGACCACGCGCTGGTACTCGTCCGCGACGCCGGTGAACCGGCCGACGACCAGGTGCCCGCCGTTCTCGGCGTACCGGGTCAGCCAGGCCGCGGTCGCGGCGTCCAGCGCCATGAGGGTCGGTACGAACAGCACCCGGTACCGCGCGACGTCGGCCCCGGACCGCACGAAGTCGACGGCCACGCCGGCGCGCCAGAGCGCCCGGTGGGTGGCCCGGACCTCTGCCGCGTAGTCGAGGTCGTCGTTCGGCAGGTGCGGCGTCTCGAGCGACCACCAGCCCTCGGCGTCCCACAGGATCGCGACGTCGGCGGCCACGACCGGCCCGTCGTCGGGCGGCGTCGCGATCTCCTGGAGGCGGCCCAGCACGGTGCCCAGCTCGACGACGCCCTCGTACGTGCGGCTGCGCGGCCCGGCGTGCGGCACCATCGCGCTGTGCCACGTCTCGGAGCCACCGGCAGACGCCCGCCACTGGAAGAACAGCGCGCCCTGGGACCCGCGCGCGACGTAGCCGAGCGAGTTGCGGATCATGCGGTCGGGGTCCTTGAACACCTGCCGCCGCCCCTGCCGGATACCGGAGGCGCTCTGTTCCATCAGCAGCCACGGCCCCCCGCCCCAGGACCGGGTCAGGTCGGCGCCGTAGGCGACGTGCGCCTCGCCGTCGGGGCCCGGTGTGTCGAGGTAGTGGTCCACGGAGACGAGGTCGAGCCGGTCGCTCCAGTCCCACTGGTCGAGGTGGTTCCACGTGGGCAGCATGAAGTTCGTCGTGACGGGCGCGGTGGAGCCGGCCGCACGGATCTCGTCGCGCTGCTCGGTGAAGGCGGCGAGCATCTCGGCGGAGCAGAACCGCTTGAAGTCCACGAGCTGGGCCGGGTTGTGCAGGTACTGCGTGGCGCGGGGCGGCACGATCTCGTCCCAGTCGTCGTACCGCTGGGACCAGAAGGCCGTGTACCAGGCGTCGTTCAGGGCCTCGAGCGTGCCGTACCGGGCGCGCAGCCAGCGCCGGAAGGCGGCTGCCGCGTGCGGGCCGTGGTCGATCGTGCCGTACTCGTTGTGCACGTGCCAGCCCCGTAGCCGCGGGTGGTCGCCGTACCGCTCCGCGAGGAACCGGGCCACGCGCCGTGCGGCCTCGCGGTAGGCGGGGGCGCTGATCGCGTAGGTGTCGCGCGACCCGTGCCAGAGCTGCGTGCCGTCGGCGCGCACCGGCAGCGCGTCGGGGTGGGCGCGGGTGAACCACGGCGGCGGGGAGGCGGTGGGCGTGGCCAGGAAGAACCCGATCTCGTTCGCGTCCAGGAGCGCCACCACGTCGTCCAGCCAGCCGGGCTCGAACTCGCCCTCCCGGGGCTCCAGGGCGGCCCAGGAGAACACCCCGATGGTCACCGTGTTCACGCCCGCCCGGCGCATCAGGGCCATGTCCTGCGCCCAGACGTCCCGGGGCCACTGCTCGGGGTTGTAGTCGCCGCCGAACAGCAGGCGCGCGGGATCGAAGGGGGCCGTCATGGTCGCTCCTCGGGTCGGTGGTGCGCGGCGGCGCTCATCCCTTGAGCCCGCCGCTGATCAGGTCGAGACGCCAGTAGCGCTGCAGCACGAGCATCATCACCACCAGCGGGATGATCGCCACGGCCGAGCCGATGATCGCGAGGGTGTAGAGCGACGGCGTCCCGGACCCCTTGGACAGCAGCGTGTACAGGCCCACGGTCAGCGGGTACATCCGCTCGTCGGACAGCATGATGAACGGCAGCAGGAAGTTGTTCCAGATGCCGACGAACTGCAGCAGGAAGACCGTCACCATGCCCGGGACCATCATCGGCAGGGCCACGGAGACGAAGATCCGGGCGTCTCCGGCGCCGTCGATCCGGGCCGCCTCCATCGTCTCCGTGGGCACCGCCGACGCGGCGTAGACGCGGGCGAGGAAGATGCCGAAGGGGGAGATGAGGCACGGCAGGAGCACCGACCAGTAGGTGCCGGCCAGGCCGATCTTCGACATCAGCAGGTACTGCGGCACGGCCAGCGTGATGCCGGGCAGCAGCACGCCGCCGAGGATCGCGTAGAACGCGGCCTGCCGCCCCGGGAAGTCGTACTTGGCGAGCGCGTACCCCGCCATCGTCGAGACCAGCGTGCAGGCGGCGGCGCCGACCCCCGCGAACAGAAGGCTGTTCAGGGCCCACTGCGCGTACTGGCCGTCGCCGTAGGCGAACAGGTCGCGCAGGTTGTCGAGCAGCCCGGTGCCCGGTAGGAAGGTGAAGGTCGAGAAGAGCTCGGAGCTCGACTTGGTCGAGGCGACCAGCACCCAGACCACGGGCACGAGGCAGTACAGCGCGCCGAGGAACAGGGCGATGCTGGGCAGCACGGCCCCGCGGCGTCGGGCACGCGGACGGTCGGCGGCGAGCGGCCGGGTGCCCACGGGCCGGGGTGCGGTGACGGTGCTCATCAGGACTCCCCGAACGAACGCTTCTGCGTCATGCGCAGCAGGACGAGCGACACGACCAGCGTGCCGAGGGCGAGGGCGACCGACGACGCCGCGGCCAGCGACAGGTCGTCCCGGGTGAAGGCGTCGCGGTAGATCAGCATGAGCGGCACCCAGGTCTGCGAGATCTCGCTCGTCATCGGGCGCAGCGTGGTGGGCTCGCCGTACACCTGGAGCGTGCCGATGAGGGCGAACAGACCGGTCAGGACCAGGGCCGGCCCGACGAGCGGGATCTTGATCCGGAAGGCGATGTCCCACTCGCCGGCACCGTCGAGCCGGGCGGCCTCGTACACGTCCGCGGGGATCCCCCGCAGGGACGTGTACAGGATGATCATGTTGAACCCGACCCCGCCCCAGATCGCGATGTTCGCGATCGAGGGGAACAGCATCCCGCCGTGCAGCGCGTCCACGCCCGGCAGGCCGAGCCGGTCGAGGATCCAGTTGCCGGGACTCGTGGAGGGCAGGTAGAGGAAGCCCCACAGGAGCGTCGCCACGACACCCGGCACGGCGTACGGGATGAAGATCGCGGTACGGCTGAACCGCGCGCCCCGCACGCGGGGCAGGTCGAGCAGCAGCGCGAACGTGAGCGCGAGCCCGAGGGTGAGGGGCACGGCGATGATCCCGTAGATCCCGAGCCGGCCGAACCCCGCGAGGAGCTCGGGGTCGGTGAACGCGGTGACGTAGTTGTCCAGCCCCACCCAGGACTCCTGGCGGACGCCGAAGGGCCCGCCGCCCGAGACCCGCATGCCGCGGAAGCTCAGGTAGACGGCGTAGCCGATCGGGATCGCGAGGAACGCGACGAACAGCACCGCCGCGGGCAGGAGGAAGAGGACCGGGGCTCCCCAGCGCCTGCGCACGGCGGTCACTTCTGCGTGACCTCGAAGCCGGTGGTGGTCATGTCGTCGACCACCTCGGCCTCGGTCGCGGTCAGGGCGTCGCGCAGCGGCGTGCCGCCCGTGACGGCCGCCGACATCGCGTCCTGGAAGGCGCTGGAGGCGACGTTCACGTTGGGCCCCCAGCTGATCTCCGGGATCGTGTCCTGCGTGATCTGGGCGGCGGTCTGCCAGTAGTCGTCCTGCTCGGGCATGAGCAGCGGCGGGTCGCTCTCCAGCGTCAGCTCCTGCCCGGCCAGGGACGCCGGGTACTGGCCCTGCTCGATCTGCGCCGCGGAGGCCTCGTCGGCGGTGCCCATCCACCGGGCGAACTCGGCGGCCGCCTCGGCGTGCTCGGTGGACGTCGTCACCACGACCGCGGACCCGCCCTGGAACCCGACGGCCGGGTCGCCCTCCGTCCACTGCGGCAGCGGGGCCATCGCCCAGTCGCCCGCGCTCTCCTCGGCGACGCCGTAGAGCACCCCGGCGGCCCAGAGGCCGGCCGGCCAGGAGAGCACCTGACCCTTGTTGACCTGGGCGTTCCACTCGGGGGTCAGGAGCGGCTCGGCCAGCACGAGGTCCCGGTCGATCAGGTCCTGCCAGTAGTCGGCGACCGCCACCGAGGCCTCGTCGTCGAAGTCCACGGTCCATGCGTCGCCGTCGACCGACCACCACTCGGCGCCGGCCTGCTGCGCCAGCCCGGCGAACCCGCCGAACTCCGCCGGGGCGAACGTCGTGAGGTACGTGTCGGGGTCGGCCTCGTGGACCTGCTCGGCGGCCTCGGCGAACTCCTTCCACGTGGTCGGCACCTCGATGCCGAGCTCCTCGAACCGCGCCTTGTTGTAGGTGAGAGCCTGCGGGCCGGCGTCCTGCGGCACCCCGTAGGTGGCGCCGTCGAACGTGACCTGGCTCCACACGCCCGGGGCGAACTCCTGGTCGAGCCCGTCCACGTGCTCGGAGATGTCGGCGGCGACGCCCGCGACGATCATCGCCGGCAGGGTGTTGTACTCGACGATGGCGACGTCGGGGGCGTTGCCGCCGCGGGTCGCGGTCACGAGCTTGGCGGAGGAGTCGGTCCCGCCGCCGGCGTCGGTCCGCTTCACCTGGATGTCGGGGTGGGCGGCGTTCCAGGCGTCGACCATGGGTTGCTGTGCGGTGCCCCACGCCCAGTACTCGAGGGTGACGGGGCCGTCGTCACCGGCGTCGCCGCCGGAGGCCGCGCCCGACGAGCAGGCGGCGAGGGTGAGGGCGAGGGCCGAGACGGTGGCCGCGAGCGAGACAGTCCTTCGCATCATTCACATCTTCCTTGACGTGTCCGACGAACCACCGCGCCGTCATGGCGAAGCGCTTCGATGATGGGCGTCATCATTTCCGGACGAAACTCGGCCTGTCAAGGCTTGGTAAAACAGGGGAACCCGGGTGGTGAGCATCCGGGCCTTGCTTCAGGTGTGACTATTGCAGGCCGGTTCAGTCGAAGCGGTTCCGCCCGGCAGGGGCGTCCCGCCGCAGATCGGGGCGGCTGGGGAGCACCCGCCGGACGCTGGCAGGATGTTCCGCATGACTGAACCCCTCGTCGTACGTGGCCGCCTGGTCCAGCCGTCCGCGGTGGTGGACGACGGCGTCGTCGTCGCCTCGGGCGGACGCGTCACGTTCGCCGGCTCGATGGCCGAGGCCGCGGCTGCGGGCCTCGGGCCCGACGTCGACCGGGTGCCGCCCGCCCCCGGGACGTACGTGCTGCCGGGGCTCGTGGACCTGCACAACCACGGCGGTGGCGGCGCCTCGTTCCCCGACGCGGGCTCCGCCGACGAGGCGATGGCGGGCGTGCTGGAACACCGGCGCCACGGCACGACGACGCTGCTCGCGTCGCTCGTGACGGCCCAGCCGGACGTGCTGCTGCGCCGCGCGGCGGTGCTGGCCGAGCTGGCCACGGCCGGTGAGATCGAGGGGATCCACGCCGAAGGGCCGTTCCTCTCGCACCGGCGCCGAGGCGCGCACAACCCGGCTGACCTGCAAGAAGGCAGCGTCGACCTGGTCCGCGACCTGGTCCGGGCGGCCCGCGGCAGCCTGCGCACCATGACCGTGGCACCCGAGGTGCCCGGGGTGACCGGCCCCGGCGGCGTGGCCGAGGCACTGACCGCGGCCGGTGTGCTGCCGTCCCTCGGGCACACCGACGGCAGCACCGAGCAGGCCGAGGCGCTGATCGAGCAGGTGACGGCGGCGCTCGCAGGCGGTACCCGGGGCCCGATGACGGCCACGCACCTGTTCAACGGCATGCGCCCCCTGCACCACCGGGTGCCGGGACCGATCGCCGCGTGCCTGGCGGCGGCGGCCCGGGGCGACATGGTGGTCGAGCTCATCGGTGACGGCGTGCACCTCGACGCCGCCACCGTGCGCTCGGTGTTCGGCATGGTGGGTGCGGACCACGTGGCGCTCGTCACCGACGCGATGGCGGCGGCCGGGGTGGCCGACGGCCGGTACGAGCTGGGGCCGATGTCCGTGGAGGTGCGCGAGGGTGTCGCCCGCGTCGTCACGGAGGCCCAGGCCGCTCCCGAGGAGGGGCCGATCGCGGGCGGCACCGCCCACCTGGTCGACGTGGTGCGGTGCGCCGTGCGGGGCGGCGTCCCGCTGGTGGACGCCGTGCGGTCCGCCACCGTGGTGCCCGCCGGTGTGCTGGGGCTGGCCGGCGAGGTCGGCACCCTGGTGCCGGGCGCCCGCGCCGACGTACTGGTCACGGACGCCGATCTGCGTCCGGTACGGGTGCTGCGGCACGGCGTCGACGTCGCCGTCGGGTCGGACGCTGTTGACATCGATGTCGCCGGCGCGTAACGCCGCGCTGTTAGCGTTCGGAGGTATGACGCCTCCCGTGTTCCAGCCCGGCCAGACCGTCGTGCGCCGCGAGATCATGCGGGGCGAGCCGTGGATCGCGATCCCGCAGGTCTGCGTCCAGGACGACGGCGACCTGCTGGTCACCTACACGCCCGGTGGCACCCCGATGGTGTACCCGGGCTCCGGCACGTTCCCGGTGGGGGAGCACCCCTGGAAGCTCGCGGGCAGCACCCACTGGCGGGGCCACGGGCGGCTGGAGCTGCACTGGGCCGGCGTGGAGCACTCCCTCTTCCTGTTCTGGGACGGCCCGCAGCGTGCCTTCCAGGGCTGGTACTTCAACCTCGAGGACGCGCCCCGGCGGACGCCGATGGGGTTCGACACGCTCGACCACGAGCTGGACGTCTGGTGGGGAGCCGACGCCGAGACCTACGAGTTCAAGGACGTCGCCGAGTTCGAGGAGACGGGCCCCGCGCGCTACCCCGGCCGGATGGCGCAGATCCGCGCGGAGGGTGCCCGGATCGCCGGGCTGCTGGATGCCGGCGAGCTCTGGTGGGACAAGGCCTGGGCCGACTGGACGCCGGACCCGGCGTGGCAGCCGCGCGAGGTGCCCGAGGGCTGGGAGGGCGTGCCGTTCGAGGTGCGCTGAGCGGCCGGCCCCGGGTGGCGGCGTCGGCCCGGCGATATCGCGCAATTCTGGTGGCAGCCGGGTCGCCGGGCGCTACGGTCGGAGCGTGCCTTCTTCCGCGTCCGTCCCCAGACCTGCCGCACCTGGCTCCCGTCCCGCCGGTACCGGCCTCCGCGCCGAACCGGCCTGGCCCCTGACCACCGACCGTCTGCTGCTCCGTCCGGTCCGGCCGGAGGACGCCGAGGCGTTCTTCGTCTGGCGCTCCCGCCCCGACGTCGTGCGCTACATGTACCAGCCGCCGTGGGACCGCGCCGCGGCCGAGCAGAAGCTCCGGGCCTGGTCACGGGCCCCGTTCGACGACGTGGGCGACGTCATCGTGCTGGCCGTCGAGCTGGACGGCGCCGTCGTCGGCGAGACGATGCTGAAGTGGGCCGCCGGGCCGCAGCAGGCCGAGCTCGGCTACGCCCTGCGGCCCGACACCGCAGGCCGTGGCCTGGCCACCGAGGCCGCGCGCGCGACCCTCGCCCTCGCCTTCGGCACGTACGGCTTCCACCGCGTCTACGCGCGTATCGACGAGGAGAACGGCGCCTCGGTCCGGGTGGCGCAGCGGCTGGGCATGCGGCAGGAGGCCCGCCTGGTCGAGAGCGACGTGCGCGACGGCGAGTGGTCCACCGAGGTGGTCTACGCGATCCTCGACCGGGAGTTCGACGCCTAGCGTGCCGCGCCCGGCCCCGGTCCGGGGGCCGAGCTCTCCCGCTCGGTGAGGACCGGGGCGAGCAGCCTGGTCTCGGAGGGCTGCTCGCCTCCGAGCCGGGCCATCACCATGTCGACGGCCACCTTGCCGATGTCCTCGGCGGGCAGGTCGATGCTGGTCATCGGGATCCGCTGCGCCAGCGCGACGTCCGTGGGGCACACCGCCACGACCGACATGTCGGTGCCCACGGTCGCACCGCGCTCGGCCAGGCGGGCGAGCACGTGGGGCAGGGCGGCCTCGTTGTGCACGATGATCCCGGTGGTCTCCGGCGCGGTCGCCAGCAGGGTGTCCACGGCCTGCACCGCCCCCGACGGCGTGGCGTCGCACGGCTCGACCGTGACCGTCACGCCGGAGCCCCGGGCCTGGTCACGCAGCCCCCGCATCAGCCGCTCGGCGTAGGACGTGTGCCGCCGCAGCACCTCGGGCGGGGAACCGATGAGTGCGACGTCGGTGTGCCCGGCCTGCGCCAGGTGCCGCACCGCGAGCCGGCCCGCGGCCTCGAAGTCGAGGTCCACGCAGCTCAGCCCCTCCGGGTCCTGCGGCAGGCCGATGAGCACGGTGGGCTGCTTGGCGGCCGCGACCAGGGGGACGCGCGGGTCGTCCGCCTCGATGTCCATCATCACCAGGGCGTCGACCATGGAGCCGCTGAGCACCCGGTCGAGGCCGCTGACGTCGTCCTGCGTCAGGAGCAGCACGTCGTGCTCGAAGTCCCGGGCCCGTGTGACCACGCCCGCGACGAACTGCATGATCACGGGCACGTTCACGCCGACGCGGAGCGGTGCCATGAGGGCGATCACGGTGGTGCGGGCGGACGCCAGCGCCCGCGCGCCCGCGTGCGGCCGGTAGCCCAGCCTGTCGATCGCCCGCTCGACCCGCGCCCGGGTGGGCGCGGAGATGGGTCGCTTGCCGGACAGCACGTAGGAGACGGTCGAGACCGAGACCCCTGCCGCCTTTGCCACGTCGTCGATCGTTGCCATGGTGCCTCTCACTCGGTCTGGTAGCAGTGTGCCTCACGGGAGCAAGCGCTTCGACAACATAGCCCATAGTGGCCCCAACCGAGGGGCTAGACATTAGTGATACCAACGAGCTAGCGTGTTGAACCGCTTCGACAACCCGATCGCAGAGGTTCGGGGGCGGCCCGTGACGACGCTGGGCCGGCCGGCGTCGAGCACCGAACATCGAGGAGATGCGATGAAGCACCAGCGGACGACGGCCGTCGCGGCGGCCGTGCTCACCGGAGCCCTGGCTCTGACCGGATGTACCGGCCAGAGCGCCGGCGGCGGCGACACCGACGACAGCACGCTCACCATCTGGCACTACGAGAACGACGACTCGGCGATGGGCAAGGCCTGGGCCAAGGCCATCGAGATCTTCGAGGAGGAGAACCCCGACGTCACCGTCGACGTCCAGAAGCAGACGTTCGAGCAGATCCAGAAGAACGCCAAGATCGTGCTCACGGGCGACGACGTGCCCGACGTCATGGAGTTCAACAAGGGCAACGCCACCGCGGGGCAGCTCGCCGCGCAGGGCCTGCTGAACCCGCTGACCGACGCTGCCACCGAGCGCGGCTGGGACGAGAAGCTGTCCGGCTCGCTCGCCACCACGGCCACCTATGACGAGCAGGGCCTCATGGGCTCCGGCGAGTGGTACGGCGTGCCCAACTACGGCGAGTTCGTGGGCGTCTACTACAACAAGGACATGTTCGCCGAGCACGACCTGGAGGTGCCGACCACCCTCGACGAGTTCGAGGACGTCCTGGCCGCCTTCAAGGAGGAGGGCATCACGCCCCTGGCCGAGGCGGGGGCCGAGTACCCGCTGGGCCAGCTCTGGTACGAGCTCGTGCTCGCCTACGGCGACCGCCAGCTCGTGGACGACTACCAGCTCTTCGCGAACGACGTCGACTTCCACAACGACGCGATGACCCAGGCCACGGAGAAGCTCGACGAGTGGATCGACAAGGGCTACATCGCCTCCGACTCCGCGGCCCTCACGGCCGAGGACATGGGCGTCTCGTTCATCGACGGCACCTACCCGCTCATGGTCAGCGGCTCCTGGTGGTTCGGCCGCCTCGCCACCGAGGTCGAGGCCGACTGGGGCCAGTTCAACTTCCCGGGCAACTCGCTGCACACCGGCTCGTCGGGCAACCTCTGGGTGGTCCCCGCCAACGCCGACTCCCCGAGCCTGGCCGAGGAGTTCATCGACATCACGCTGCGCCCCGAGGTGCAGAACGTGCTGGCCACCGAGGGCGGCCTGCCCGTGGCCGGTGACGCCTCCGTCATCGAGGACGAGCGCACCCGCGAGCTCACCGAGAACTTCCAGGCGATCCTCGACGAGGACGGCCTCGCGTACTACCCCGACTGGCCCGTGGCCGGCTACTACGACGTGATCGTCAGCGAGCTGCAGTCCCTGGTCAACCGGTCCAAGACGCCGGCCGAGGTGCTCGACGGGCTGCAGAGCTCGTACGACGAGGGCAAGGCCGACCTGCTCGATGGCTGACACCGCCCTGACCGACCGGCGCGCGCGGGCGGACCTCCGCCCGCGCGCGCCGCGCGGGACGCGCCGCCGTCGGGCGGAGTGGGTGGCGTACCTGCCCTACCTGCTGCCCGGCGCGATCGCGTTCGGCGTGGTGATCGGCTACCCGCTGCTGACCAACGTGTACTTCAGCCTGTTCAAGTGGCGCGGCGGGATGGCGCCGCTGCGGTGGAACGGGCTGGGCAACTACGTGGACCTGCTGGGCGACGACAAGTTCTGGACGTCGTTCGGCAACTCGCTGGCGATGATCGTCGCGATGGTGCTCGTGCCCACGCTGCTGGGCCTGGTGCTCGCGGCGGTCCTGTTCGACTACCTCGGGCGGCGGTTCGGCGAGCGCGTCTCCTCCGTGCTGCGCGCCACGTACTACCTGCCGCAGATCCTGCCCGTCGCCGTGGCGGGCGTGCTGTGGAACTGGATCCTGAACTCCCAGACCGGCGCGCTCAACGTGATCCTGCGCGGGCTCGGCGTCGAGACGCCGCCCAACTGGCTGGGCGATCCCGACACGGCCCTGCCCTCGGTGATGCTCGTGCTCATCTGGGTGCAGATGGGCTACCCGGTGGTCATCTTCATGGCGGCCCTGCAGCGTGTGGACCCGGAGCTCTACGAGGCGGCCGAGCTGGACGGTGCCGGCTGGTGGGACCGGTTCCGGGCCATCACCGTGCCGCAGATCCGCCCGGAGACGTTCGTGGTGACGCTGACCTGCACCGTGGCGGCGCTCAAGGTGTTCGGACCCATCTACGTGCTGACGCGCGGCGGGCCCGAGAGCTCGACCCTGGTGCCGAGCTACTACTCGTACCTGAACTTCTTCGACAAGTCCCAGGTCGGCTACGGGTCCGCGATCGCCACGGTGCTCACGCTCGTGATCGTGGTCGTCGCGCTGGTGATCCTCGGCCTGCAGAACCGGGCCGAACGACGTGAGAGGGAGGGCATCTGACATGGCTGTCGCTACGGACCCGCGGCCCGCGCAGGTGCGCGCCACCGCCGTCGACTCCCGGTACCGCCGGGGCGCCGGCCGCTGGCTCGTCCTGGCCGCCGCGGTCCTCGTGGGACTCGCGGTGCTCGCGCCGTTCGGGATCATGCTGCTCAACGCCTTCAAGTCGCCGCAGGACTACGCGGCCAACGGACCGCTGTCGTGGCCGTCCTCGCTGTACCTGGACGGCGTGGTCGCGTTCTGGGAGCGCACCGACTTCCCGGTCAAGCTGTGGAACTCGGTGTTCATCTCGGCCCTCGTGGCCGTGGGCGGAGCGCTGCTGTCGCTGCTGAACGCGTACGCGATCGGCATCGGCCGGGTGAAGGGCCGGCTGTGGATCATCGCGCTGTTCCTGCTGGCGAACATGCTGCCGCAGGAGGCCCTGATCTACCCGCTGTTCACGATGGCCCAGTCGGTGGGCCTGTCGAACTCGCAGTGGTCGGTGATCATCATCTTCACCGTCATCCAGTCGGCGTTCGGCACGTACCTGCTGTCGTCCGTGCTCGGCACGTTCCCGCCCGCGCTGCTGGAGGCGGCCGCGCTGGACGGCGCGAGCCGCTGGCGCATCCTCTGGCAGGTCGTGTTCCCGATCGTGCGGCCCACGCTCTCGGTGCTGATGATCTTCTTCTTCATCTGGACCTGGAACGAGTTCTTCATCCCGCTGGTCATGCTGACCAGCAACGACACCCAGACCATCCCCATCGCCCTGGCATCCCTGCAGGGCGACCGCATGATGGATGCACCGACGATCAACGCGGGCTCGCTCGTGTCGCTGGTGCCGGCCGTCATCTTCTTCCTGATCTTCCAGCGCACCCTGACCCGGGGCGTGACCGCCGGGGCGGTCAAGTGACGACGCCCCACCGAGCAGCGACGAGGTCCCACGCATGAGATTCACCGACGGTTACTGGCAGTTCCGCCCCGGCGTCGAGGTGCTGCGCCCCCGCGACATCGACTCCGTCGAGGCGGGCGACGGGACGCTCACCGTGTACGCGCCCACCGCGCCTATCACCAAGCGCGGCGACACCCTGAACCGCCCGGTCGTGACCGTCACGTTCGACGCTCCTGCGGACGACGTGATCGGGGTGCGCATCGAGCACCACCAGGGCCGCCGCGACCCCGGGCCGCACTTCGCGGTCAACCGGGAGCCGGGCGTGGTCAAGGTCGTGACGCCGGCCGCCCCGGGCGAGGGCCCCGCCGAGCTCACCTCGGGCGGCCTCACCGCGCGCG
The DNA here is from genome assembly GCF_049532985.1 of Promicromonospora sp. MS192. Taxonomy (GTDB): domain Bacteria; phylum Actinomycetota; class Actinomycetes; order Actinomycetales; family Cellulomonadaceae; genus Promicromonospora. The sequence continues at coordinate 5,886,223 of NZ_CP186693.1, forward strand.
TGTCGACGGACGGCGAGTGGCGCGTCGACTTCGTGGCCGGCGGCGAGGTGCTCACCACGTCGTCCGCCCGGAGCGTCGGGCTGGCGAGCACGCCCGACGGCGACTTCGTGCACGAGCAGCTCGGGCTCTCCGTGGGCGAGCACGTCTACGGGCTGGGCGAGCGGTTCGGCGCGTTCGTCAAGAACGGCCAGAGCGTCGACATCTGGAACGAGGACGGCGGCACCGCCAGCGAGCAGGCCTACAAGAACGTGCCGTTCTACCTCACCGACCGCGGCTACGGAGTCTTCGTGGCACACCCCGAGCACGTCTCGTTCGAGGTGGGGTCCGAGGTGGTCAGCCGCACCCAGTTCTCCGTGCCGGGGCAGTCGCTCCAGTACTACGTGATCCACGGGCCGACGCCGGCCGAGATCCTGCGCCGGTACACGGCTCTGACGGGGCGGCCCGCCGTCGTCCCCGCGTGGTCGTACGGGCTGTGGCTGTCCACGTCGTTCACCACGGACTACTCCGAGTCCACGGTGATGAGCTTCGTGGACGGCATGGCCGAGCGGGACCTCCCGCTGTCGGTGTTCCACTTCGACTGCTTCTGGATGCGGCAGTTCCACTGGTGCGACTTCGTGTGGGACCCGGCCACGTTCCCGGACCCCGAGGGCATGCTGACCCGGCTGCACGAGCGGGACCTGAAGGTCTGTGTGTGGATCAACCCGTACATCGCCCAGCGGTCCCACCTGTTCAAGGAGGGTGCCGAGAAGGGCTACCTCGTCACCACGGCCGACGGCGACGTCTGGCAGTGGGACAAGTGGCAGGCCGGCATGGCGCTGGTCGACTTCACCAACCCCGAGGCCGCCGCCTGGTACCAGGACAAGCTGCGCGTGCTGCTGGACCAGGGCGTGGACTGCTTCAAGACGGACTTCGGGGAGCGCATCCCCACCGACGTCGTCTGGCACGACGGGTCCGACCCGCAGCGCATGCACAACTTCTACGCCTCCCTGTACAACAAGACGGTGTTCGACCTGCTGGAGCAGGAGCGGGGCACCGGCGAGGCCGTGCTGTTCGCCCGGTCGGCGACGGCGGGCACGCAGCAGTTCCCGGTGCACTGGGGCGGCGACTGCGAGTCCACGTTCGTGTCCATGGCCGAGTCGCTGCGCGGCGGCCTGTCGCTGTCGCTGTCCGGGTTCGGCTACTGGAGCCACGACATCGGCGGCTTCGAGGGCACGCCCGACCCGGCCGTCTTCAAGCGGTGGACGGCGTTCGGCCTGCTGTCCTCGCACTCCCGCCTGCACGGGTCCAGCTCGTACCGCGTGCCGTGGGCGTTCGACGACGAGGCCGTCGACGTGACGCGCAAGTTCACCCGGCTGAAGATGCGGCTGATGCCGTACCTCGGGCAGGCCGGTTCCGAGGCCGCCGGAGCGGGGCTTCCCGTGATGCGGCCCATGGTGCTGGAGTTCCCGGCCGACCGGACCGCCGCCACCGTGGACACGCAGTACATGCTCGGGCCGTCGCTGCTGGTCGCGCCCGTGTTCGGCGAGTCCCGCGCGGAGTACTACCTCCCGGAGGGGGAGTGGACCCGGCTGCCCGACGTCGCCGCGCCCGGCCTGGCCTCGACCGTCACCGGGTCGCGCTGGGTCACCGAGGAGCACGGCTTCGACACCCTGCCCGTGCTCGTGCGACCGGGCACCGTGCTGCCGGTCGGCGCGCGCGACGACCGGCCCGACTACGCGTGGGCCGAGGGCGTGACGTTACGCTGCACCCGTCTGCCCGAAGGGTTCGACGAAGAGATCCTGGTCCCCGGTGGCACCGGCGCCCCGGCGACGTTCCGTGTGCGGTACGAGGCCGGCGTCGTGCACGTGACCAGCGCTGACGCTCCTGGCGAATGGAGCGTCGAGAACGAAGGCAAGACCGTTCGGGCCACCGGCCCGGGAGAGGTGGCACTGTGAGTGCACGGAGTTTCCCTGCTGACTTCCTCTGGGGATCGGCGACCGCGTCGTACCAGATCGAGGGTGGCGCGACCGAGGGAGGGCGCGGGCCGTCCATCTGGGACACGTTCTCGCACACCCCCGGCAAGACGCTGAACGGTGACACGGGAGACGTCGCGGACGACCACTTCCACCGCTGGCAGGAGGACGTCGAGCACATCAAGAACCTGGGCCTGGGCGCCTACCGGTTCTCGATCGCGTGGCCGCGGGTGCAGCCGGGCGGCTCCGGCGAGTTCAACGCCGAGGGCATCCGCTTCTACTCGGACCTCGTGGACGGCCTGATCGCCGCGGGCGTCAAGCCCGTCGTCACGCTCTACCACTGGGACCTCCCGCAGGAGCTGGAGGACGCCGGCGGCTGGACCAACCGCGAGACCGCGTACGCGTTCGCGAGGTACGCGCGCAGGATGGCCGAGGAGCTCGGCGACCGCATCGACGTCTGGACCACGCTCAACGAGCCGTGGTGCACGGCGTACCTGGGCTACGGCTCCGGCGTGCACGCGCCGGGCCGCACCGAGCCCCTGGCCGCGCTCCAGGCGGTGCACCACCTGAACCTGGCGCACGGCCTCGCCGTGCAGCAGATCCGCGAGGTGCTCGGCGACGCCGCCAAGACCTCGATCACGCTGAACCTGCACGTCTTCCGGCCGGACGACCCGTCGTCGGAGGCCGACCAGGCCGCCGTCCGCCAGGTCGACGCGCTGGCCAACCGGGCCTTCCTCGGGCCGGTGCTGGACGGCGCCTACCCGGCCGACCTGCTGGAGAACACCGCCTCGGTGACCGACTGGTCGTTCGTGCAGGACGGCGACCTGGAGATCGCCCGGCAGCCGCTCGACGTCCTGGGCGTGAACTACTACTCGACGGCACGCGTGCGGCACTACTCCGGCGAGGGGGAGCGCCAGCAGGCCGACGGGCACAAGGACTCCGCGGGCACCCCATGGATCGCGGCCGACGACGTCGAGTTCCTGCCGCAGCCCGGCCCGTACACCGCCATGGGCTGGAACATCGAGCCCGCCGGTCTCACGGACCTGCTGGTCTCGCTCCGGGACACCTACCCCGACCAGCCGCTCATGGTCACCGAGAACGGCGCCGCGTTCGCGGACACCGTCGTGGTCGAGGACGGCGTGGCGCGCGTGCACGACGTGGAGCGCGTCTCCTACCTGCACGACCACGTCGAGGCGCTCGGGCTCGCCCGGGACCAGGGCGTGGACGTGCGCGGGTACTTCGCGTGGTCGCTGCTCGACAACTTCGAGTGGGCCTACGGGTACGACCGCCGGTTCGGCATCATCCGCGTGGACTACGAGACGCATGTGCGCACGTGGAAGGACTCGGCGCACTGGTACCGCCGGCTGGCCACGACGAACGTGCTGCCGTCCGTCGACGAGGTGGCCCCGGCCTGACGCCCTGACCTGACCCGGCGCCGCCGGTCCGGTCCGTCGAACGCAGGGATCGTCGGTGCACGCGTGCGTGTGCGCCGACGGTCCCTGCGTGCGTGCAGGAGGTCCGCGGGCACCGGTGATGACGGCGCCGGCGACGGGATACCTTCTGGCCATGAACGAGCTCCGTGACGTGCTGACCGGCTGGCTGGAGCGGACGCGGGCGGCCGGGCGGGTGCCGGCACTGTCGGCGGCCGTCGGGCGCGGGGGCGAGGTGCTGTGGGCGGACGCCGTCGCGGCGCCCGCCTCGGCGGGACGCGCACCGGGCGACGGGCCGACGCCGGACCACGCCTTCCGCATCGGTTCCGTGACCAAGACGATGCTCGCCGTGGCGGTGCTGCGACTCGTCGAGGACGGCGAGATCACGCTGCACGACGCCGTCGGCGCGCACGTGCCCGACGCCCCGGCAGCGGACGCCACCGTGGCCGAGCTGCTCAGCCACAGTGCCGGCCTGCCCGCCGAGCCCGCGGGTCCCTGGTGGGAACGGGCCGGGGGCTCGACCTGGGGGCAGATCGTGGCCTCGGGCCTGCCACGGCTCGCCGCACCGGGCACCCGGTACCACTACTCGAACGTCGGCTACGCGGTGCTCGGCCGCCTCGTGGAGGACGTGCGCGGCCGGGCCTGGGACGAGGTGCTCCGCGACGAGGTGTGGACGCCGCTCGGCATGACCTCGACCGGTCGCGTGCCCGTGGGGCCGCACGTCACGGGCTACGCCGTGCACCCCCACGCCGACCTGGTGCACGCCGAGCCCGTGCCCGCCTACCTGGCCATGGGGCCGGCCGGCGAGCTGTGGTCCACGCCGTCGGACCTGGTGCGCTTCGGGATGTGGCTGGCCTGCCACGACACGCTGGGCGCCGCGGGCGACGCCGTGCTGCCCGTGGCCGCCCGCCGGCTCATGACCACGCCGCGCGTGGTGGTGGACGAGCCCGGCACGGCCTGGACCGGTGCGTACGGCCTGGGCGTCCGGGTGCGCAAGGACGTGCTGGACGGGGAGCTCGTGCGCACCGTGGGCCACTCCGGGTCGGTCCCGGGCTTTACCGCCGACCTGCGGGTGGACCTCGCGACGGGCCACGCCGTGGCGGTGGTCGGGTCGAGCACCGCCGGGTTCGGCGACGGGACCGGGCTCCTGGCCGCGTGGCGCGGCCTGGGCTCCCGGACGTCGGACGACGGCGGAGCCGGCGCGGGTGCCGGGCGTGCCGGTGCGGGTGCCGGGCGTGCCGCTGCCGCTTCGGCGCCCGGCGCCGCGGCGCTCGCGGGCGACTGGTACTGGGGGCCCGTGCCGTACACGCTGACCGCCGTGGGCGGGCGGCTGGCCCTGGCCGGTGTGTCCAGCGGGCGCGGCACCGAGTTCGAGCCCGGTGCCGAGCCCGGCACCTGGGTGGGCGTGACGGCCGGGTACTGGCAGGGAGAGACGCTCCGCGGCGTGGAACGGGAGGGACGTGTGGTCGCGCTGGACGTGGGGACGTTCTGCCTGACGCGCACGCCGTACGCCGCGGACGTGGACCTCCCGGGTGGCCACGACGAGGCGGGCTGGCACGCGCTGTGACATTTCGCACCGCGTGCCGCGCGGGCCGGCGCGACACGCCCAAGCGGTCGCGACACGCCGTCGTCCGGATCTGATTTTCGGACCCCTCCGAGCCCCGCGAGGTGCGTCTTCGCGCGCCCCGGAGGGGCCTCCCGGAACCGCCCGGGAAAGCCCGGCGTCCCGCCTGCCGTGCAGTGTCAGAGGCTCGTGGCAGCATGGTCCCTGAGCGTTCCGGGCGGCTGTGCCGTAGTGCGCCGTTCGTCACTAACCACAACATGTCGTAAGCGAGCGAGCGTCAGACACTAGGTGTAGTGTTTGGTTCAGCGGGAGACGCAGACCCGCGAACAAAGCACACCGACGTAAGTTCACGGGTGTTCTTCGAGGTCAGAGGAGGCGGACATGAGCGTCACGGTCTACAGCAAGCCGGCATGCGTGCAGTGCGACGCGACGTACCGGGCACTGGATCGCAAGGGTGTCGAGTACACGGTCGTGGACATCACGCAGGACGCCGAGGCGCTCGAGATGGTTCGCGGCCTCGGCTACCTCCAGGCACCGGTCGTCGTGGCCGGTGACACCCACTGGTCGGGCTTTCGCCCCGACCAGATCAGCGCGGTCGCCGCGCTCCAGGCCGCTTCGGCCTGACCAGCACCACAGCTACGTCGGCAAGGGGGCGTGACGTGGGTTCTCTCGTCTACTTCTCCAGCGTGTCCGAGAACACGCACCGGTTCGTCCAGAAGCTCGCGCTCGACGAGCTGGGGATGCCGGTGCACCGGATACCGCTCCGCCCGGCCGACGGCTTCCTGCGCGTGGACGAGCCCTACGTCCTCATGGCCCCCACCTACGGTGGCGGCAACGAGGGCGGGGCCGTCCCGCGGCAGGTGAGGAAGTTCCTCAACGACGAACACAACCGGTCGCTCATCCGCGGCGTCATCGCCGCGGGGAACACCAACTTCGGGGCTGCGTACTGCATCACCGGGGACATCATCGCTGCGAAGTGTGATGTCCCCTATCTTTACGCCTTCGAACTACTGGGAACGGCGCAGGACGTCACGCGCGTCCGCAACGGATTGGGACGATTTTGGCAGCAACAACCACTGAGTCTCTCAGCCTGACTGAGGGCCTGAGCGAGATCCCGCTGGAGTCTCTCCAGCTCGACTACCACGCGCTCAACGCCATGCTCAACCTCTACGGCCCGGACGGGAAGATCCAGTTCGAGAAGGACCGTGAGGCGGCCCGCCAGTACTTCCTGCAGCACGTCAACCCGAACACCGTCGAGTTCGACACGCTGGACGCGAAGCTCGACCACCTCGTCGAGGCCCAGTACTACGACCCGACCGTGCTGGCGAAGTACTCCCGCGCGTTCGTCAAGGAGCTGTTCCAGCTCGCGTACTCGAAGAAGTTCCGCTTCGAGACGTTCCTCGGCGCCTTCAAGTACTACACGTCGTACACGCTCAAGACGTTCGACGGCAAGAAGTACCTGGAGCGCTTCGAGGACCGCGTCGCGATGGTCGCCCTCGGCCTGGCCGACGGTGACGAGCAGACGGCGCGCGACATCGTCGAGGAGGTCATCTCCGGGCGCTTCCAGCCGGCGACGCCGACCTTCCTCAACGTCGGCAAGGCGCAGCGCGGCGAGCCCGTGTCCTGCTTCCTGCTGCGCATCGAGGACAACATGGAGTCCATCGCGCGCGGCATCAACTCCGCACTGCAGCTCTCCAAGCGCGGTGGCGGCGTGGCGCTGCTGCTGAGCAACATCCGCGAGCACGGCGCGCCGATCAAGCACATCGAGAACCAGTCCTCGGGCGTCATCCCCGTGATGAAGCTCCTGGAGGACTCCTTCTCCTACGCGAACCAGCTCGGTGCGCGCCAGGGTGCGGGCGCGGTGTACCTGCACGCCCACCACCCCGACATCATGCGGTTCCTCGACACCAAGCGGGAGAACGCGGACGAGAAGATCCGCATCAAGACCCTCTCGCTGGGCGTGGTCATCCCGGACATCACGTTCGAGCTGGCCAAGAAGAACGCGGACATGCACCTGTTCAGCCCGTACGACGTCGAGCGTGTCTACGGCAAGCCGTTCGCCGACATCTCGATCACCGAGAAGTACGACGAGCTCGTCGCCGACGACCGCATCCGCAAGACCACGATCAGCGCCCGCGACTTCTTCCAGACGCTCGCGGAGCTGCAGTTCGAGTCGGGCTACCCGTACATCATGTTCGAGGACACGGTGAACAAGGCGAACCCGATCAAGGGCCGCATCACCCACTCGAACCTGTGCTCCGAGATCCTCCAGGTCTCGACCCCGTCGACGTTCAACGAGGACCTCTCCTACGACACGGTCGGCCGGGACATCTCCTGCAACCTGGGCTCGCTGAACATCGCCAAGGCGATGGACTCGCCGGACTTCGGCCGCACCATCGACACGGCGATCCGCGCGCTGACGGCGGTGAGCGACCAGACCTCGATCGAGTCGGTGCCGTCGATCAAGCTGGCCAACGAGCAGGGGCACGCCATCGGCCTGGGCCAGATGAACCTGCACGGCTACCTCGCCCGCGAGCACATCTACTACGGCTCGGAGGAGGGTGTCGACTTCACGAACATCTACTTCTACACCGTGGCCTACCACGCGATCGCGGCGTCCAACCGTCTCTCGATCGAGCGCAAGCAGAAGTTCGGCGGGTTCGAGGACTCGAAGTACGCGACGGGCGAGTACTTCGACAAGTACGTCCAGCAGGAGTGGAAGCCGGCCACGGCGCGGGTCGCGCAGCTCTTCGCGGACGCCGGCGTGGCGATCCCGACGCAGGACGACTGGCGTGCGCTCAAGGCCTCGGTCATGGAGCACGGCATCTACAACCAGAACCTCCAGGCCGTGCCGCCCACGGGTTCGATCAGCTACATCAACAACTCGACGTCGTCGATCCACCCGGTGCCGGCCAAGATCGAGATCCGCAAGGAAGGCAAGCTCGGCCGCGTCTACTACCCGGCGCCGTACATGACGAACGACAACCTGGACTACTACCAGGACGCGTACGAGATCGGCTACGAGAAGATCATCGACACGTACGCCGCGGCGACGCAGCACGTGGACCAGGGCCTCTCGCTGACCCTGTTCTTCCCGGACACGGTGACCACGCGCGACGTGAACAAGGCGCAGATCTACGCCTGGCGCAAGGGCATCAAGACGCTCTACTACATCCGCCTGCGCCAGCTCGCGCTGGAGGGTACCGAGGTGGACAACTGCGTCTCCTGCATGCTGTGACGCGCCACCCTCTGCCAGATCCCCGCCGACCGTAGTCTCTGAAGGAACTCCCATGTCGCCAACCGGCAAGCTCAAGCTCATCGATCGCGTGACGGCGATCAACTGGAACCGCCTCGAGGACGAGAAGGACCTCGAGGTCTGGGACCGTCTGGTCGGTAACTTCTGGCTGCCGGAGAAGGTGCCGGTGTCCAACGACATCCAGTCGTGGAACACGCTCTCGGAGCACGAGAAGACGATGACCTCGCGGGTCTTCACCGGCCTGACCCTCCTGGACACCATCCAGGGCACGGTCGGCGCGGTGTCGCTGATCCCGGACGCGCTCACCCCGCACGAGGAGGCGGTGTACACCAACATCGCCTTCATGGAGAGCGTGCACGCGAAGAGCTACTCCTCGATCTTCTCGACGCTCCTGTCGACGCCGGAGATCGACGCGGCCTTCGAGTGGTCCGAGAACAACGAGCACCTGCAGAAGAAGGCGGAGATCGTCCTCGACTACTACCGGGGCGACGACCCGCTGAAGCGCAAGGTCGCCTCGACGATGCTCGAGTCGTTCCTGTTCTACTCCGGCTTCTACGCGCCGATGTACTGGTCCTCGCGGGCCAAGCTCACGAACACGGCAGACCTGATCCGCCTCATCATCCGTGACGAGGCAGTGCACGGGTACTACATCGGCTACAAGTACCAGAAGGGCCTCGCGAAGCTGACGCAGCCCGAGCAGGACGACCTCAAGGCGTACACGTTCGACCTGCTCTTCGAGCTGTACGAGAACGAGGTCGAGTACACCGACTCGCTCTACGGCGAGCTGGGGCTGACCGAGGACGTCAAGAAGTTCCTGCGGTACAACGGCAACAAGGCCCTGATGAACCTGGGCTACGAGGCGCTGTTCCCCAAGGAGGACACCGACGTCAACCCGGCGATCCTCGCGGCGCTGTCGCCGAACGCGGACGAGAACCACGACTTCTTCTCGGGGTCTGGCTCGTCGTACGTGATCGGTAAGGCCGTGGAGACCGAGGACGACGACTGGGACTTCTGACGCCCCGTCGGGAGCCGGTCGCGCACAGCGGCTGACCAGAGGCCCGGAACCGCAGATTCCTGCGGTTCCGGGCCTCTGTCATGCACGGGCGGGCGTCATGCCGGGAGGGCGACGTTCAGCCGGAAGCCCTGCGGCGCGTGCTCGGCGTGCACGCTGGCGCAGGGTGCCCTGGAGATCGCGCCCGGGCCGCTGCACACGACGGTGCCCGACCGCGTCCCCGTCCGGCGGGGCAGGCGAGCCCGGGCGTGGTTGAATCGGCCGGGGGTGTGCCGTTGAATCGTGCGCATGAGCGCAGAGACCAGCCCGCTGACCGCCGCCGACCTCGAGTTCCTCGGGCGCCCGCTGTACGGCTTCCTGTCCGTGGCCGGTGCGGCGGAGCCGCCGGAACCCCGGCCGGTGTGGTTCGAGGCCACCGCCGAGGGCACCGTCCAGCTCTTCACCGAGGCGGGCTCGGTGAAGGTGCGACGCCTGGCGCGCGACCCGCGCGCCTCGCTGGTCGTCGCGGCCCCCGTGGGGGAGCGCGAACGGTGGGTGTCCGTCGCCGGCCCGGCCACCGTCGAGGCCGACGGCGCGCACGACCTCGCCTCCCGCCTGGCCGCGCGGTACTGGGACCTCGACGACCGGGACCGGGCCCGCGACCTCGCCTCGATCCTGGCCGGGGAGCTGCTGCGCGTCGTCATCCACCCGGAGCGGGTGCGCCGGTACGCGTACTGACCCGGCTGCAGGGCCGCCGCTACCAGGCGGCGGCCTGGGCCGCGATGAGTGCCGCCTCCACCCGGTTCCGCGCACCGGTGGTCCGCAGGATCGAGGTGACGTGCACCTTCACGGTGCCCTCGGCGAGGTGGAGCCGCCGAGCGATCTCGGCGTTCGAGAGACCGTCACCGACCAGAGCCAGGACCTCCTGCTCACGCGGCGTCAGCCGCTCGAAGCGCTCCCGGGCATGCTGCCGTGCGATGAAACGGGTGCCCATACCGGTCTGCAGCAGGCGACGCGAGACCGCCGGGGAGAAGTAGGCGCCGCCCTCCGCAGCCGCGTGTACTGCGAGCAGCAGTTCGCGGGGGTCGCCGGACTTCAGCACGAACCCGTCGGCGCCCAGCCGGATCGCCTCGGCGACGTACTCGTCCTCACCGAACGTGGTGACCATGAGGCACGACGGAGAGCCGGTGGTGCGCCGGATCTCCGCCAGAGTGTCCAGACCGCTCATCGGCCCCATGCGGACGTCCAGGAGCACGACGTCCGGACGGTTCGCCCGGACAGCCGCCAGCGTCTCCTCGCCGGAGGAAACCTCCGCGACGACACGGACCGAGTCATCGGTCCCGAGGATTCCGGCGAGGCCTGCGCGCACCAGGGGCTCGTCGTCAGCGAGGAGGACCCGGAGCGGTGCGGTCCGGGGTGCCGCACTCACCGCGCGACTCCGACCACGACGTCGGCCGACGTGACGTGGTGCTCCGCCCAGCAGATCCGATAGGCGTCACCCGACGCATCGTCGAGCGGGTCGGCGGTCACGGCGTAGTAGTCGCAGGCCGGGTCGGCACCGGGAGGCGGATCGAGGGTCGTACCAGGCAACAGCGGCTGGACGTCGGCCCGGGCGTCGCCGACGTCGATCCTGGCGAACGCCGCCGGGCCGAGCATCGCACGCCGGGCGTCGAGGTTGTCCGCGAGCTGGATCGCTGTCGCGACCGCCACCAGTGCGGCCGACGGCACCAGCACTGCGGCCAGCAGCAGCGCTCCGCCTCGCCGCCGGGCGCGGGCCAGGCCGTCGGTGACCGCGCGGGCGTCCCGCGGCGACCTGGCTCGGGGGCTGGGCTCGTGGCCTGTCGGCCGCGCGCCGTCCTCAGGCACGCCGCCGGACGACCGCCCCTCCGGCACGGGGTGCAGCTCGGCGGTCAGCACATAGGCGCCCGACCGGGGGCCGGCCTCGAAAGATCCACCGGTCCTGCGCACCTGCTCGGCGAGCGAACGGAGCCCGGTGCCGCCGTCGGACGCCGCTCGTTCGTGATCGCGCTCGACCGGGCCGGTGGACGGCGGCAGCGGGTTGCTCACGGTCACGACGAGCCGACGTGCCGCCGCCTCCGGCTCGCCGGGCGCGGGGGAGGCCTGCGACGCCCGGGGTACCAGCGTGACCCGGACCGGCCGGCCCGGGGCGTGCCTGAGGGCATTGGTCAGCCCTTCCCGGACCACACGGGTCACCGCCGGGCCGTAGGCCGAGACGAGATCGTCGCCGGGCGGCGCGGTGAGCACGACGTCGGCGCCGGCCCGGCGCGCCTCCTGCACGAGCGCCTCCACGTCGGCCTGCCCGCCCGGCGAAGGTCGCGCGTCGGCCCGCCCCGTGCGCAGCGTCTGGACGGACGCGCCCAGCCGGGCGACGGCATCGGAGACCTGACGCCGCGCGAGCGAGACCGACTCCTGCACGGAGGTGGCCGGGCCGGCAGCACCCGACGGCCGAGGGGCGCTCGTGCCACGCTCCAGCTCCAGCTCCAGCCGGCCCAGGTTGACGGCAACCAGGCTGAGCGCGTGCCCGAGGTCGTCGTGCAGGCTCTCGGCGAGCTGCAGGCGTTGCCGGGCGAGGTCGGTCTCGGCGCGCAGCCGTTCCGTGTCCTGCTCGCGGACGAGGGCCAACGCCGCGTCGGCCTCGGCGTTCCGGCGTGCGCGCCATGCCAGGGCCACCGCCCACGGGAGCACACCGGTCACGACGCCACGGGCCGTGGCGACCAGCGCGTCACGGAGGTCGGCCCACCCGGCCAGCACGGCGCCTGCGCCCGCGGCGGCCCCGACAGCCATGGCCACGACCCCCAGCCGTCCCCCGCCGCGCAGCAGCCCGAGGAGGGCGGCGACCGCGGCCAGCGGGACCATCCACCAGGGACTCACCCCGGCGAGGACCAGCAGCGCGGCGAAGGCTGCCGCCGCGACGAGCAGGGCGAGGCGCCGCACGGGCAGGTGCGCGGGGGAGTGCTCGACGTCGCGCGTCCAGGGCTCGTGGGTCACCGCACCATCGTCGCCGACGCCCCGCATCCTCCGCCTCCGGCCCCGGTCTGATCTTCGGGCCGGCCCACTACCACCAAGGTCATAGCTGGTTCCTGACCCAGGCCAGATCCGCACGGCGCCGCCGATTCCTAGCGTTCTCGGCATGTCCACAACACGCCATGCCCCGGCCCGCTCCGCGGTGTCGGTCCCAGGTCCGGTCCCGTGGTCCGTGCTGCCCTTCTCGCTGGGCACCTTCCTGGTGCTGGCCGCCGTCGCCACGCTGACCTGGCCCGCACGCGAACGTCTCTTCGAGGTCGTCGCCGGTGCGACTGCCGCCTCACCTCTCGCCGGCCTCGCGGGCCTTGTCGCAGACAAGGGGCTGCTGCTCCTCGTCGGAGTCACGGCCTGCCTCGCGCTCGTCACCTGGCGCCGCGACCGGCCCGCCTTCTGGCTGCTCGCCGCCGCCGGAGCCGGCACCGTCACCGCATACGCGACGAGCGAGGCGGTGAAGGTCCTCGTCGCAGAGGAGCGACCGTGCCGCACGGTCGACGTCGCCACCGTGCTGGACTGTCCCGTGCCGGGAGACTGGTCCTGGCCCAGCAACCACGCGACGATCGCGGGGGCGCTCGCGGTCGCCTGCCTGCTGGTGGCGCCGCGTCTGTGGCCCGCGGTCGTACCGCTCGCACTGGCCGTCGCCGGGGCCCGTGTGGCCGCGGGCGTCCACTACGTGCACGACGTCGCCTCCGGTCTGGCCCTCGCAGTCCTCCTCACCGTCCTGGTGAGCCTGGCGGTTCATGCCGCCGGTCGGCGCCTCGTGTCACGGAGGTGGCCGACCCCGGCGGGGCCGGCCACGCCCGTCACGCCTCGATCGACCGCGCGCCCGTCACGGGCGGCTCGGCGGACCACGGGAAGGTGATCCACAGATCGGTGTCCTTCCACGAGTAGTCGGGCTGGATGATCGTGCGCGGCTTGGTGAACAGCACGGCCGAGCGGGCCTCGGCGCCCTGCTTGGCCAGGAGGTCCATGACCAGCGCCAGGGTGCGGCCGGAGTCGGCGACGTCGTCGACCACCAGGACCTTCGCGCCGGGGAGGTCGGAGGTGTCCATGAGGGGCGGCAGCACGCGCGGGTCGTCGAGCGTCTTGCCGATGTCGGTGTAGAACTCGATGTTCAGCGTGCCGACACCCTTGGTGCCGAGCGCGTACGCCATCGCACCGCCGGGTACCAGGCCGCCGCGCGCCACGGCGATCACCACGTCCGGCACGAATCCGCTGTCCACCACCTGGTGGGCCAGGTCGCGGACCGCGTCGGGGAAGGTCTCCCAGGTGAGCACCTCGCGCTCCGGCGGCGTCACGGGCTCGGGGGCGGGCAGTTCAGTCGACGTCATGGGACGACCCTACGTGACGTGGCGGGCACCCGGTTCGGGTGCCCGCCACGTCTCGGTGTTGACCAGCGAGGATGCGCACGCCGCGTGCGGCACGTCTCACGTCACGAGGCAGTGCCCGGTGACGCGAGGGCGCCGCGACGGAGCGGCCGTCGGGTCAGGCCGCCTTGGCCTCGAGGATGTCGACGACGAAGACCAGCGTCGAGTTCGCCGGGATGGCGCCGTTCTCCTGGTCGCCGTAACCCTGGTCCGCCGGGACGACGAGCAGCACCTGGCTGCCCACCTTCTGGCCGGCGATCCCGTTGGTCCAGCCGGGGATCACGCCGTTGAGCGGGAACGACGTCGGCGTGCCGCGGCTCCACGAGGAGTCGAACGACGTGCCGTCGAGCAGGCAGCCCGCGTACTGCACGGTGACGGTCTGGTCCTTGGTGACCTCGGCGCCGTCGCCCTGGACCAGGGGCTGCACGACCAGGTCGGTCGGCGCCTCGTAGCCCTCGGGGATGGTGACGGTCGGCTGGCCGTCGTCGGCGAGCTCGACGGTGGGCAGGCCCGCCTCGGGCTCGACGGCGGTGCCCTCGGCGCGGGTCGGGATGTCCTTGACGCCGGAGACCTCGACGACGGTGACCTGGACGGTCTGGTCCATCGCGGTGCTCGCCATGGCGATGCGCGCGCCGACCTTCTGGCCGATCAGGCGGTCGTTGAGCAGGTCGTACTGCGGGTCGCCCAGCGTGAACGACTCGGGCTTCTTGGTCTCCCACGTGGAGTAGGTCTGCTTGCCGTCCTTGCCACCCAGGACCACGTAGTCGATGGTGGCCTGCGCGCCCTCGGCGAGCTCGTCGCCCGTGCCCTCGTCGACCACACGGGACGACGGGGTGCTGACCTCCAGCGGGGTCTTGAACGAGACCTCCGGGGCCTTGCCGACGGGGCCGGAGACCTCGATCCCCTCCACCGCCTTGACGTCCTCCTCGGACGGGCTCGGCGCGGGCGAGGGCGCGGCGGCCGGGGTCACCTCGCAGACGTTGCCGTCGGAGGCGGCGCCGCCGTCCGCGGCGTCGTCGCCGCTTGCGCAGCCGGTGAGGGCGATGGATGCCAGCGCGACGGCCGCCAGGCCGGCGGTGGTGCGGTGCTTCACGAGTAGTCCTTCGGTCGGTGTGCGCCTTGCTGGGGACCGCCACACTCTAGCGGGCTCGGATGAGTGAGGCTTTCAGGCTGCGGGCAGGTTCGGGCGGGGGTCGAGCCATCCGCCCCACCCTGCGGAAGAATAGATGCCATGCCGTCGAAGCGCCGCTCCAGCAAGCGTCCGTACGCCGCGGGCCACGTCCCCCTCGACGTGGACCGCGCGACGGGCGGCCGCCGCAGCGAGTCCGCCGCCGACGGCGAGTGGGTGGTGCAGCACATCCGCTCGTCCGACAAGACCTATGTCTGCCCGGCCTGCCGCCAGGAGGTCACCCCGGGGACGGCGCACGTGGTCGCGTGGCGGACCGACGGGTTCGGCGGCCCCGACGCCGGCCTGGACGCCCGCCGGCACTGGCACACGAGCTGCTGGCAGCGCCGCGCGAACCTGCGGTGACGCGCGCTCGTCGGACGTGCGGGCCGAGGGGGAGAGAATGGGACCGATGACTTCCGAAGCCAAGCCCGCGGCCCACCAGATCCGTTCGCTCACCGTGCTGCCCGCGCAGCGCGAGGACGTCGAGCTGCACACCGCCGACGGCCTCACCCTGGTCGGCGAGCTCGCCCTGCCCGCGGACGCCGAGCCCGCCGCCACCCTGCTGACGTTCCACCCGCTGCCCACCCACGGCGGCTTCATGGACTCCCACGTGTACCGCAAGGCGGCCTGGCGCCTGCCCGCGCTGGCCGACCTCGCGGTTCTGCGGTTCAACACCCGGGGCACCTCCTCGCCGCGCGGGACGAGCGAGGGCGCCTTCGACGGCGGCGACGCCGAACGGTACGACGTCGCCGCCGCCATCGAGCTGGCCGAGTTCCGCGGCCTGCCCCGGCCGTGGCTGGTCGGCTGGTCGTTCGGCACGGAGCTGGTGCTCAAGCACGGCGCCGACCCCGCCGTCGAGGGCGCGATCCTGCTGTCCCCGCCACTGCACCGCGCGACGGACGAGGACCTGGACCGCTGGGCCGCGTTCGGCAAGCCGCTCGTGGTCCTGGTGCCGGAGCTCGACGACTACCTCCGGCCCGAGGAGGCGCGCCGCCGCTTCGCGCGGGTGCCGCAGGCCGAGGTGATCGGTGTCGACGGGGCGAAGCACCTGTGGGTCGGCGAGCCCGCCGTCGCGCGCGTGCTGAACGAGATCGTCGCCCACGTGCTGCCCGGCCACCCGCTCCCGCTGCCCACGCACTGGGACGGACCGCTGGGCACGTCCTGAGCGCGCGTACCGGGCGGCGTCGACGCACCATGGCAGCAACGACCACAGGAGGACGACGATGACCTCATCCCACGGAACCCTGGCGACCTATCCGCTGCACGAGGGCGGGGGCCTTCCGCTCGTGCTGCTGCACGGCTTCCCTCTCGACCACCGCATGTGGGCCACCTGCGCGCAGCACCTGCCGCCCGGCACGCGGGCGATCGGCGTGGACCTGCCGGGCGCAGGGCACAGCGACCTCGACGGGTACGCCCCGAGCATCGAGCACGCCGCGGACTGCGTCTACCGGACCATGGTCGAGCAGGGCGAGGGCAACGCCGTCGTCGTCGGGCACTCCATGGGCGGGTACGTGGCTCTCGCGCTGGCCGAACGGCACCCGGGGTTCGTGGCCGGACTCGGCCTGGTCGGCACCAAGTCCACCGCGGACACCGACGAGGCCCGAGCCAAGCGGCTCCGGATCGCCGCCGCGGCGGACGACAGCCAGACCGTGGACGCCGTGCTCGGCATGCCCGCCGCCCTGGTCGGCACCACGACGACCGAGCACCGCCGGCAGCTCTTCCCCGTGCTCGACTCGTGGATCCGGGCGCAGTCCCCGGCAGGGGTCGCCTGGGCCCAGCGCGCGATGGCGGCGCGTCCCGACCGGACGGCGGTGCTCGAACGCTTCGACGCGCCGGTCGCGGTGGTGGTGGGCACCGAGGACACGATCACACCGCTCGCCGAGGCCGAGCACATGGTGCGGGCCGCGGCCGGTTCCCCCTCGGGGGCCACCACGGGCGACGCCGCCCTCACCGTGGTGCCCGGCGTCGGCCACATGAGCGTGGTCGAGGACCCGCAGGCGGTCGCCGCGGCCCTGGCCCTGCTGCACAACCAGGTGGTCGCCCACCACCACCACTGAGTGTCCGTACGACGAACGGCGGCCCTCCCGCACGGGAGGGCCGCCGTTCGTCGTACGGGACGGGCGTCAGCTGGAGGCGCCGGCCTTCTCGGCCACCGGCTCCTCGGCGTCCTCGCTCTCGGCGGGGGACGAGGCCGAGTCGGCCGCGCTCTGGCCGGCCTTCGTGCTGGCCTTCGTGCCCTTGACCGACGGGATCACGACGGTGGCGTTGCCGACGGGCACCGGCGTCGGGTTGCTCGGCGGGATCGAGGCCGGCATGGACCCGGTGTCGGTCGAGACCTCGGGCTCGGCCTCGGTGCCGTCGCCGACGACCGCGAACCGTGCCTGCTGCGCCGGGGTGGCCCCGGACAGACCCTTCGGCTTGGCCGGCAGTGCGGGCTTGGCCGGAGCGGCGTCGCCCGGCGTGCCGAGCATGCCACGCAGCTCGTCCAGGTAGGAGTTGATCGAGTCGTGCTGACGCGTGAGGTCCTCGAGCTGGTGCTGCGCGGCGGACCGGCTGGACTCGGCCTCGGCGCGGGCGTCGTCGATGGTCTGCTCCGCGAACTCGCGGGCCTCCGCGACGATCCGGTCGGCGGACTTGCGGGCGTCGGCCACGAGGTCCTTGACGTAGACGTCGGACTCCGAGCGGATCTTCTCCGCCTGCTCCAGCGCCACGGCCACGCGCTTCTCCGCCTCGGCGGCGTGCTCCTCGGCCGTCGCGACGAGCTTCGCCGTCTCGGCCTTGGCCGTCTCGTGCCGCTCGGCGAGCTCCTTCTCCACGGCCTCCTTGCGGGTCGCGATGTCGAGCTCCGCCTGGGCGAGCGCCGCACGCGCCTGCTCGCGCAGGTCCTCCATCTCGGTGGTGACGGCGTTGGACGCCTCGGCGGCCTGGCGGCGCGCCTCCGAGAGGATCTGCTCGGCCTCGGCCCGGGCGCTCGCCAGCATGGCGGACGAGTCGCGCTCGGCGGTCTCGCGCTGCTCGGTGGTCTCGGCGTTGACCTTGGCGCGCAGCGCGGCGGTCTCGCGCTCCGTGTTCACACGCAGCTCGGTGGTCTCGCGCTCCACGGTCGAGCGCAGGGTGCCGAGCTCGCGCTCCAGGCTGGCGCGGCGCTCGCTCTCCTCGGCGCTGATCGCGCTGGCGATCTGCGCGGACTCGCGCTCGGCGGAACCCACGAGCTCCTCGGCCCGGCGCTGCGCGGCGAGCAGGTGGCCCTCGGCCTCGGCGGCCGTCGTGGTGCGGATCTCCTCGGCCTCGCGGCGGGCGCTGGCGAGCATCTCGGCGACCTCGGACTCGGCGCGCGACCGCACCTGCCCGCCGGACAGCTTCGCCCGTGCCATGATGTCCGCGGCCTGCTGGTTGGCCTGGTTGATGATGTCGGTCGACTGGTCCTCCGCGGAGCGAAGCAGCAGCTCGATCCGCGAGCCGAGGCCGGCGTACGACGGCTTCTCGGTCTCGCGGAGGTTGCGCTTGGCGTCGTTGAGGTCCTGCGTGAGCTGCATGGCGCGGCTGTCGGAGGCCTCGACCTGTCGACGTGCCTCTTCGAGGGCATGGTTCAGCCGGTCCAGGTGCGCGTGCACCTGGTCGCGGTCGTACCCGCGCATGGCAGTCGGAAAGAGCGAGCGCTCGTCGGACACGGTGCAGACCTCCAGTGTCGGGACTTGGTGAGGCGCGGGTCAGGCTCCCCCCTGTGGGACGCCGTTCGTTACGGCCCGTCCGGCGCCCAGGATACGTGTGTTGTGCTGATGTGGATACACCACTACCGGATGCAATGTACGGATTGCATGGAATACTCACGGCGGCCCGCGCGGCCCCGGTCGCGACCTGGTGGTTCCGTCGCCCCGGTGAAGGAAGGGTGAGGATCCCGGCCGAACCGCACAAGCACGACCGTCATTGGACAGTCGTCCGTGATCGGTCCTTATGCTGGATCACCCACCTGATCGACGGGCACGCGCCCAAAATTCGAAGGGAATCGGTGGTGCAACGCTTTCTGGCGACTCTCCTGATCCTCGCCGGCCTCGGCGGGATCGGTTACGGGGTCGCGACGGCGACCGTCCTGCGCGAGTCCGACACCGTCGTCGCGACCGCGACCCCCAGCGGTGACGGAACCATGGTCGTGACGGAGCCCGGTGTGCTGGGGCTCGTCGACGACCAGGTGACCGTGCGGGCCACCGTGCCCGAAGGACAGAAGGTCACGCTCGCGCTCGGGTCCGACGTCGACGTGCTCGGCTGGGTCGGCACCGACCCCTACGACTCGGTGACCGGCCTGTCGTCCTGGGAGACGCTGAGCGTCGTCCCGGGCACCGGCCCCGCCACCGACGAGGCGGCGGACGGCGAGTCCGAGGCCCCGGCCGACGAGGAGCCGAGCACCGGCCCCGACCCCGCCGGGTCGGACATGTGGCTGTCCGAGGTGAGCGGCGAGACCACCGTCTCGATGCGCTGGACCGAGGAGCCGGGCCGCGTCGTGCTGCTGGCGGCCGGCGTCGGCAAGGACGCCGTGGCACCGACGCTCGAGCTGACCTGGCCGCGTCCGGTGACCACCCCGTACCTGTGGCCCGGCGTGCTCGGCGGTGGCTTCGCCCTGATCCTGGGCGTCTTCATGGCCATCGGCGCGCGCCGCGGCAAGGGTGGCAAGAGCAAGAGCAAGAAGGCGAGCAAGGGCCGGACGCCCTCGACGGTCCGTACCCGCACGCCCGACTCCGACCTGCCGCGCCGCGACGTCTTCGGCGTGGACGGCGAGCAGCCGGGCACGCACGGCGCCGAGCCGGGTGGATTCCCGCCCGCGCAGCCCGATCCCGCCGCCGGTGGCACCAGCGTCTTCCCGCCCGCCTCGGGAGAACCGGCGCAGGAGCACACGGCGACGTTCCCGCCCGCTGCCCCGGAGCCGGTCGGGAGCGGTGCGGCCGGGTTCTCGCCGGCGCGCCGGCTCCGGCCGGGGCGTGGCGCGCCGGAGCCCGCCGCACCGCAGCCCGAGCCCGAACCGGCCCCGGCCTGGGGTCCGCCCGCCCCGTTCGGCGGGGCCGGGGGAGCAGCGCCGATCACGCCGCCGCCCGCGCCGGAGCCGGCACCCGAGCCCGTCGCGGCGCCGGCCGCCTCGATCCGCGGCCTGCGGCGCAGCCGGCGGGCACAGCCGGGCAGCGCTCCCGCTGCGGCGCCGGTCCAGCCCGCGTCGCTCGGCGGCGTCGCCCCGGAGCAGGCCCCCGCGGCGCCCGAGGCGACCGAGCAGACGGCGTCGGGCCGGCCGATGACGCGGCGTGAGATGCGCATGCGGGAGCAGGCGCAGCGCCGGGCGGCGACGGGTGCGATGCCCGCCGTGCCCGCGGCCGCGCCGGAGCCCGAGCCCGAGCCCGAGGAACAGCAGACACCGAACAGCCGTGCTGCCGCATGGCGCCAGACCTGGGGAGTCACCGGGTCCGACGACGGAGGCAACCGATGAGCCGCACGACCAGCCGCACGCACAAGGTACGAACCCGATCCGCGGCCGTGGTCGCGACCCTCGCCGTCGCCGGCCTGCTCACCGGCTGCGCCGAGGAGCTGCCCACCCCGAAGCCGGAGGCGCCGGTCGCCGCGGCCGTCGTCACGCAGGCGCAGGAGCGCGAGATCCTGGACAAGGTGGCGGGTGTCGTCGAGAAGGTGACCAAGTCCAGCCAGGCCGAGGACCTCGCCGGCCGCCTGTCCGGTCCGGCGCTCGACATCCGCGAGACGCAGCTCAAGGTGGCCGCGGCCCGCAAGGACCAGGAACCGCTCACGGACCTGTCGATGCAGATGCAGCAGGTGATCCTGCCGTCCGACCAGGAGTGGCCGCGCAACAGCTTCGCCATCACGGTGCAGCCCAAGGACCTGACCACCCCCGTGCTCATGACCTTCGAGCAGGCGAGCGCCCGCGACCAGTACAAGCTGTGGGGCTGGGTCCGCCTGCTGCCGGGCGTCACCATGCCGCGTTTCGCGGAGGCGGACCTGGGCAGCGCCGCGGTCGCGGCGGACGACGAGAGCCTCAAGACGACGCCGACGGACGCGATCAAGCAGTACGCGTCGGTGCTCACCGTCGACAAGGACTCCAAGTACGCGGGCAACTTCGCGGACGACGACCTGCGCCAGTTCTTCCGGGACTACGGCAAGCTGCAGGTCGACGCGATCAACAAGGAGGAGTGCAAGGGCGCCTTCGAGGTCGCGTACGAGCCCACGAAGGACCCGGTCAAGTCCGTCCGCACGGCGGACGGCGGCGCGCTCGTCATGGCGGCGATGATCAGCAAGGAGACCATCACCGCGAAGGAGGAGGGCTGCGAGATCGGCCCGCCGACCAAGACCACCCAGGCCCTGTGGGGCGACGCCGACGTGACCAACGTCGTCGAGGTGAACTACCAGGACATGGTGGCGATGTACGTGCCGCCGAAGGGCTCGGACGACCAGATCAGCCTGGTCGGTTACGAGCACGTGCCGATGTCGGTCTCGAACGGCTGACCGTCTCGGCACCCGCCGCTAGGGTGGCCCCCGTGAATCCACGGAGGCCACCCTTGCTGCGTTCCGGAGCACGTTCGCGGGCAGTCATCGCCCTGATGGGGATCGGTACGACGGTGGCGTTGCTCGCCGGCTGCTCGGCCGAGCCGCCCGTCCCGGAACCCGAGGCGCCGGTGGTCGCGGCCGTGGTCAGCGAGCCGCAGGAACGCGAGATCCTCCAGAGCGTCGCGACCGTCCTGGAGGGCGCCGGGCAGGGTGGCGCCCCGCTGGGCTCGCGCCTGACCGGACCCGCGCTCACGATGCGCGAGGCCGAGCTGAAGGTCGCCGACGCGGCCGACGATCCCCGCGGCCTGACCGACCTGTCGATGCAGATGCAGCAGGTGATCCTGCCCTCGGACCAGGGGTGGCCCCGCAGCAGCTTCGCCGTCACGGAGCAGCCCGACGCCCGGACGACGCCCGTGCTCATGGCCTTCGAGCAGGCCGGCGCCCGCGACCAGTACAAGCTGTGGGCCTACGTCCAGCTGGCGTCCCTGGTGACCATGCCGCGGTTCGCCGAGCCAGGCTTCGGCAGCGCCACCGTCCCGGCGGACGACACGAGCCTCCTGGTGCCGCCCGGCGTCGTGGCAGGCCAGTACGCGTCCGTGCTGACGGTCGGGGACCGGTCGAAGCACGCGGGCACCTTCGCCGCGGACGACGCACTTCGGCAGCGGCTGCGCGAAGACGGCCGCGAGCAGGTCGCCCAGATCGAGGAGCAGGACGGCGAGGGCCGGTTCAGCACCGCGTTCGAGCCGGTCGAGGGCGCGGTCAAGGCGGTCCGGACCGTCGACGGCGGCGCCATGGTGCTGGCCGCGCTCCGGGGTCAGGAGACGCTCCGGGCCGAGGAAGGCTGGCAGCTCGCACCCGTCTCGTCGTCGGCCGCCGCGCTGTGGGGCGGCGGCGCCGGGAACGACGTCCTGAAGACCTCCTACCACTACACCGTGGCGTGGTACGTGCCGCCGGCCGGATCGGCCGCCACGGTGAGCCTGCTCGGCTTCCACCGCGTGCCCTACGCCGTCTCGGGAGGCTGACCTCCGGGCGTCGGCTGTGCCGGACCGCCCGGTCCCGGACAGCCCGCCCCGGGCTGCCGGCGCGCCGGGGTGACCGGCGAGTGATCGCCCAGAGCGGAGTCGGCGGGTGAGTCGCGCGCCGTTCATTAGGATTGCGCCCATGAGCAGTGCCACCCCTCAGCCCGGTCCCGCCCGGAGCGCGCAGCCCGAGTTCGCGGTGCGCGGCGCGGTCGACCTGTCCGCCCTCAACCGTCCCCAGGCGCCGCCGCCCGGCGAGCCCGGCGGTGCGCCCGAAGCCGGCGGCTTCGTCGTGGACGTGAGCGAGGCGAACTTCGAGCAGCTCGTCCGCGACTCGGCCACCTACCCGGTGGTGATCCTGCTGTGGATCCCGACGGACCAGGCGAACGCCGACCTCGGTGCGACGCTCGGCCGCCTCGCGCAGGAGTACGGCGGCCGGTTCCTGCTCGGCCGCGTCGACGCGCAGGCGTCCCCGCAGGTCGCCGCGGCGTTCCAGGTGCAGGGCGTGCCCACGGTCGTCGCGGTGCTGCAGGGGCAGCCCCTGCCGCTGTTCCAGGGCGCCGCCGACGAGCAGCAGATCCGCGGCGTGCTGGACCAGGTGCTGGCCGCCGCCGAGCAGAACGGCGTCACCGGCCGGGCGCCCGGTGCGGCGGCCGCGAACGGCGAGCCGGAGCCCGAGCCGGAGAAGCCGCTGCCGCCCCTGCACCAGGAGGCGTACGACGCCATCGAGCGTGACGACCTCGGTGCCGCGGCGGCCGCCTACGAGAAGGCGCTCCGGCAGGACCCGAAGGACACCGACGCGACCGCGGGCCTGGCGCAGGTGCACCTCATGCAGCGCACCCACGACGCCGACCTCGCAGCGGTCCGGAAGGCCGCGGCGGACGCCCCGGCCGACGTCGACGCGGCGCTCGCCGTCGCCGACATGGACATGCTGGGCGGCAAGGTCGACGACGCGTTCGCCCGCCTGCTGGACCTGCTCCCGGGCGCCGACGCCGATGGCAAGGAGAAGATCCGGGTCCGCCTGCTGGAGCTCTTCGAGGTGGCCGGCACCACGGACCCGCGCGTGAGCAAGGCCCGCAAGCGCCTGGCCATCAGCCTGTACTGACCACCGTTGAGTGCGGGATATTCGCCCTTCTGACCCACGCAGAAGGGCGAACATCCCGCACTCAACGTGGTTCCGGGGTCAGGATGAGGGCGCCCAGCGGGGGGACGCGGATCTCGGCCGACCAGCGTCGGCCGTGGTGCGGCACCCGCTCCGCCCGGACGCGGCCCATGTTGCCCACGCCCGAACCGCCGTAGACGGTCGCGTCGGTGTTGAGCACCTCGAGCCACACGTGGCCCTCGTCCGCGTCACCGACGACGTCGACCAGCGGCGTCGGCGACGGGCGGACCGACGTCTCGACCGGCTCGGCGGGCGGCAGGGTCTCGACGGCTCCTGGCCCGGGGCCGGCCGGGCGCGGCACGTCCGGCAGCGGCAGGCGGTATCCCTCGTGCGGGATGCCCGCGAAGTTCACGACCACCACCACCGGGTCGCCGGACCGGGACCGGCGCACGTAGGCGAGCACGTTGTGGTCGGCGTCGTCGGACTCCAGCCACTCGAAGCCTGCCGGGTCGAAGTCGAGCTCCCACAGCGCGGGTGTCGCACGGTAGAGCGCGTTCAGGTCCCGGACCACGTGCTGCACGCCCGCGTGCCCGGCGTCGCCGAGCAGGTCCCAGCGCAGGCCCTCGGACTCGGCCCACTCCGTGTCCTGCGCGAACTCGCACCCCATGAACAGGAGCTGCTTGCCGGGGTGCGTCCACTGGTAGGCAAGGAACGACCGCACGCCCGCGAGCTGCTGCCACCGGTCACCGGGCATCTTGCGCAGCAGCGACCCCTTGCCGTGCACCACCTCGTCGTGGCTGATCGGCAGCACGAACTGCTCCGTGTACGCGTACACGAGGGAGAAGGTGAGCTCCCCGTGGTGGTAGCGGCGGTTGTACGGGTCCTCGGCCAGGTAGCGGAGCGTGTCGTTCATCCACCCCATGTTCCACTTCAGGCCGAACCCCAGGCCGCCGCTGGAGGTCGGCCCGGTGACCTGCGGAAAGGCCGTGGACTCCTCGGCGATCATCATGACGCCGGGCGTGCGCCGGTACGCGGTCGCGTTCGCCTCCTGCAGGAACGCGATGGCCTCCAGGTTCTCCCGCCCGCCGTGCACGTTGGGCGTCCACTCGCCCTCCTTGCGGGAGTAGTCGAGGTAGAGCATGGAGGCGACGGCGTCCACGCGCAGCGCGTCGGCGTGGAACTCCTCGAACCAGTAGGTCGCGTTCGCCACCAGGAAGTTGCGCACCTCGCGGCGGCCGAAGTCGAAGATCAGCGTGCCCCAGTCCTGCTGCTCGCCGCGCCGCGGGTCGGGGTGCTCGTACAGGGGCCCGCCGTCGAACCGGGCCAGGGCGAACTCGTCACGCGGGAAGTGCGCGGGCACCCAGTCCAGGATGACGCCGATCCCCGCCTGGTGGAGCCGGTCGACGAGGTACCGGAAGTCGTCGGGCGAGCCGAACCGTGAGGTCGGCGCGTAGTAGCTGGTGACCTGGTAGCCCCACGAGCCGCCGTACGGGTGCTCCGCGACGGGCAGCAGCTCCACGTGCGTGAAGCCCTGCTCCGTGACGTAGGCCGCGAGCTGCTCCGCCAGCTCCCGGTAGCCGAGGCCGGGACGCCAGGAACCCAGGTGCACCTCGTACACGCTCAGCGGCGCGGAGTGGGGGTCCGTGGCGGCCCGGGCGGCGAGCCACGCGTCGTCGTGCCACTCGTGCGTCGAGGACGTGACCACGCTCGCGGTGGCGGGCGGGTGCTCCGTCGCCTTGGCCAGCGGGTCCGCCTTCGCGCGCCAGACGCCGTCGGCCCCCAGGATCTCGAACTTGTACCGCAGGCCGGGGCCGACGTCCGGGACGAACAGCTCCCAGACGCCCGTGGAACCCAGCGACCGCATGGGATGCGTGCCGCCCCAGCCGTTGTGGTCGCCCACGAGCCGCACGCCGCGCGCGTTCGGTGCCCAGACGGCGAACGCGACGCCCGCGATGTCGCCGTCCGCGCTCGGGTAGCGGTGCAGGTTGGCGCCGAGCACCTGCCAGAGCTGCTCGTGCCGGCCCTCGCCGATCAGGTGCAGATCGACCTCGCCCAGCGTGGGCAGGAACCGGTAGGGATCGTCGGACACCCACGTGTCCGTGCCCGAGCGGGTGCGGATGCGGTAGTCGGGGGCGTGCCGGGACCCGTCCGGCTCCTCGGCGGCCGGGACGACGGCGGCCCAGACCCCCGCGCCCTGGTGGGTCGCGGACACCTCGCCGTCCGGTGTGGTCACCACGACCTCGTCCGCGAGCGGGCGCAGCGCGCGCACGACGGCCCACGGGCCGTCGAGCAGGTGCGGGCCGAGCACGGTGTGCGGGTCGTGGTGGGTCCCGGACGCGATGGCGGTCAGGAACTCGAGGTCGACGTCGGGCAGGTCAGCCATGGGTTCACCTTTCCATGCCAGGTGCCCGGCGTGCGACACGTCACAGGTTCACGAGACGCACGGCCCGAGCGGGCGGTTGACTTCGGTCCCTTGCACAGTGGCTGGTTCGACTTCGGTCGGTTGCGCTGAGATCGGTCATTTGATTGACCGATCTCAGCGCAACCGACCGAAGTCAGGTGTCTGCGCGGCGCAACCGACCGAAGTCAACGGTCCTGTAGGACGCGTTCCACTGCCGCCAGCGGGATGTGTATCCACGCGGGCCGGTGCCGGTACTCGTAGACCACCTCGTACAGGGCCTTGTCCACGATCAGGGCGCGCAGCAGCAGCTCGGCGGTGGCGACGTCGAGCTCGCTGCCCGACGTCGCGGCACCGGGCACCGGGCGGACCGTGCCCTCGTGCGCCTCGCCGCTGGCCTGCCGGTACCCCTCGAGGAAGCCGATCTGGGCGTGGGACACCCACTGCGGGTCGGTGGCCCGGCCGACGGCGCCCGCGTAGTCGAGGGAGCGCAGCATCCCCGCGACGTCGCGCAGGGGCAGGTCGGGTGCGGTGCGCTCGGCCACGGGGCGCTGCGGCTCGCCCTCGAAGTCGAGCACCTTCCAGCCGTCGGGCGAGTACAGGGCCTGGCCGAGGTGCAGGTCGCCGTGGATGGACTGGAGCCGCACGATGCTCCCGGCGCGCTCGCCGACGGCGGCCAGGCGGGCGCTCACGGCGTCGTACAGGGCGGTGACGCCCGCGCGCTGCGGGGCCAGGTCCGGCACGTCCGCGAACGCCTCGGCGGCCCGGCGGCGCAGCACGCCCATGAAGCCCGCCGGTTCGAGCGCCGGCCCCGGGCCGAGCGCCTCGCGCAGCGTCGTGTGCAGGTGTGCGACGACCGCGCCGAGCTCGGCCGCACGCTCCCCGAAGTCCTCGTCGCGTGCCGCGTACGCGCAGGCCAGCTCGAACCCGTCGGTCGCGTCGTGGACGAGCTCGGACAGCACGGCGAGGTGGGCGAGCGGCGCAGGGGCCGGGTCGCCGGCGGCCGTGCCGGTGCCGCCCTGGCCGGCGGGTACCGGCAGCGGCACCGCCCCGAGGAACCGGGGCACGCCGTCCCAGCCGGCCCGCGTCAGGGCCTCGGGGATCACGACGTCGGGGTGCGGGCCGAGCGCGACCGTCCGCAGGATCTTGAGCATGCCGCCCCGGCCCGTCGCGTGCGGCAGGGCCGGCAGCACGACCGACGTGTTCGACTGCTCCCCGGAGATGCGCCGCGCCCCGCGCAGCTCCGCGCAGTCCTCCGGCTCGCACGCGGCGGGCAGCGCGGCGGTGAAGTAGGCGTGCCAGGCCGCGGGGTGCACGCCGCCGTCGTGCACGGTGGCCGTGCCCGACGCCGTGGTCACGGTGCCGATCAGCCCGGCCGCCTCGGTGTCGGCGGTGTCGGCCTCGGGCTCCGCCGTCGGGGTCAGCACGAGCGGGACCTGGACGACGAGCGACTCTTCACCGGTCGCGAGCCCGGGCCCGGCCAGCCGCAGCAGCGCGACCACGACGTCGGCCACCCCCGCGAAGGTGACGGTGAGCCACGGCTCGTGCACCACGCCCTCGGCGGGCACGGGGTACCACCGCTGCCGGGGCAGCCACGTGTCGAGCAGCCGCAGCACCTCCGGGGCGAGGTGCGCGGCTCCGGGGGAGACGTGGACGGGGCGCGCCGGGCTCACACCTCTCGCGCCTGCCCGCCGGTGCCCGCCCGGCCTGCCGGGGCCGGCTGATCCGCAGGGGTCGCCTGTTCCGCGGGCGCCGCCTGTTCCGCGGGCGCCGCCTGTGCCGGTGTCGGCGGGGCCAGCACGAGCCAGTAGAAGTCGCGGGCGCCCCACGTCATCGTCAGCACGCCGTCGTCACCCACGCACGGGAACCCGGCCCCGCCGAACACGTCGGTGAGCGTCCAGCCCGCGTACCCGGGGAGCTTGATGGTGGAGGAGCGGGCGGTGGCCGACAGGTTCGCGGCGATCAGCAGGGTCTCCTCCGCCGAGGACCGGGTGAACGCGATGACCGACTCGTCGTTGCAGTCCAGCGCCGTGAAGTCGCCCGTGCCGAACGTGGGGTGCAGCCGGCGGAAGGCCAGCATGTTGTGCATCCAGTGCAGCAGCGACGTGGGCTGCGCGAGCTGGGCCTCGACGTTGGTGTGCTGGTAGTGGTGCACCAGCGACTGGATCAGCGGCAGGTACAGCTTGCCCGGGTCGGCGGTGGAGAAGCCGGCGTTGCGGTCCGGCGTCCACTGCATCGGGGTGCGCACGGCGTCGCGGTCGGGCAGCCAGATGTTGTCGCCCATGCCGATCTCGTCGCCGTAGTACAGGCACGGCGTGCCCGGCAGCGACAGCAGGAGGGCGTTGGCCAGCTCGATCTCCTTGCGGGAGTTGTCGAGCAGCGGCGCGAGCCGCCGCCGGATGCCCACGTTGGCGCGCATCCGGGGGTCGGGGGCGTACCAGCCGTACATGCTGGCGCGTTCCTCCGTCGACACCATCTCCAGCGTGAGCTCGTCGTGGTTGCGCAGGAACGTGCTCCACTGCGCGTGCGGCGGGATGGCCGGGGTGTCCGCGAGGATCTCCAGGAGCTGGCGGGCCCGCTGGTCGCGGATCGCGTAGAAGATGCGCGGCATCACCGGGAAGTGGAAGCACATGTGGCACTCGGGATCGTCCTCCGTGCCGAAGTACTCCACCACGTCCGCGGGCCACTGGTTGGCCTCGGCCAGGAGGATCCGGCCCGGGAACTCCGTGTCGACCATGCGCCGGACCCGGCGCAGGAACCGGTGGGTCTCGGGCAGGTTCTCGCTGTTGGTGCCCTCCTCCTCGAACAGGTACGGCACGGCGTCGAGCCGGAAGCCGTCCACGCCGAGCTGCAGCCAGAACCGCGCGACGTCGAGCATCGCCTCGCCCACGCGCGGGTTCTCGAAGTTGAGGTCGGGCTGGTGGTTGAAGAACCGGTGCCAGAAGTACTGCCGGCGCACCGGGTCGAACGTCCAGTTCGACGTCTCGGTGTCGACGAAGATGATGCGCGCGTCCTCGTACCGCGTCGGGTCGTCGCTCCACACGTAGAAGTCGCCGTACGGGCCCTCGGGGTCGGCCCGCGAGGCCTGGAACCACGGGTGGGCGTCGCTGGTGTGGTTCATGACCAGGTCGATCACCACGCGGATGCCGCGCTCGTGCGCCGCGGCGACCAGGTCGCTGAAGTCCGAGATCGTGCCGTACTGCGGTGCGACGGCGGTGAAGTCGGCGACGTCGTACCCGCCGTCGCGCAGCGGGGACGGGAAGAACGGGGGCAGCCAGAGGCAGTCGACGCCCAGCCACTCCAGGTAGTCCAGGCGCTCGACCAGGCCCCGCAGGTCGCCCGTGCCGTTGTCCCCGGAGTCGGAGAACGAGCGGATCATGACCTCGTAGAAGACGGCCTTCTTGTACCACTCGGGATCGTCGACGAGGCCCTTGCGGCGCGCGTCGAGCCGCGGCTGCCGGCGTGGCGGCAGCGCCTGGACGGGCACCGGGACGGACGGCGGGTTGGGCATGCTGGGCCGCTCGGGCTGCGGCCGGGCAGCAGGCTGCTCGGCCGGCAGCGCGGCCTGCTCACCGGAGTGCTCCGGCGGCCCGACGGCGGGGCCTCCCGGCCCGAACGTCGTCATGCCGGCCCCACCTGGAGGACGTGGGCCACCCGGACCTGCGGGTCGAGCCGGACCCAGGGATGGGCGCCCCAGCCGTAGGTCTCGCCCGAGAGCAGGTCGTGGGCCACGAAGAACGGGGCGTTGTCATCGCCCTCGGGTGCACTGAGGCCGAGGGCGGAGAGGTCCAGATGCACTACTGACTCCTGTGCGTTCCGGGGGTCCAGGTTCAGCACGACCACGATCACGTCGTCGTGTCGCGGGGCACGTCGACCGTTGCCCCCGGTACCCATGGTGCGGCCCGGGGGCGTCGCTGTCGCGCCCGACGCGTGATCGGCCGAGATCCGGCGCGAGTACGCGACCACCTGCCCGTTCGTGGTGGGGTGGACGGTCAGGTTGCGCAGCTGCCGCAGCGCGGGGTGCGCGCGGCGGATGGCGTTCAGCTCGCCGAGCAGCAGGGCGATCCCGTACTCGTCGGCGCGGGCCCAGTCGCGGGGGCGGTACTCGTACTTCTCGTTGTCGATCTGCTCCTCGACGCCGGGGCGGGGGGTGCTCTCCACGAGCTCGTAGCCCGAGTAGATGCCCCAGGTCGGCGAGCCGGTCGCGGCCAGGACGGCCCGCGCGGCGAACGCCGCCACCCCGCCGTGGGTCAGGTAGGGCGGCAGGATGTCGTGCGTGGTGGGCCAGAAGGAGGGGCGCAGCACCGAGCCGGCCGGACCGCTCACCTCGGCCAGGTACTCCTCCACCTCTTCCTTCGTGTTGCGCCAGGTGAAGTACGTGTACGACTGGTGGAACCCGATCCGGGCCAGCGTCAGCATCATCGCCGGCTTGGTGAACGCCTCCGAGAGGAAGATGACCTCGGGGTTGGTCGCGTGCACCTGCGCCAGCAGCCACTCCCAGAAGTCCAGCGGCTTGGTGTGCGGGTTGTCGACGCGGAACAGCGTGACCCCCCGGTCGATCCACGTGCGGATCACGTCCAGCACCGCCTGGTACAGGCCCTCGGGGTCCGTGTCGAAGCTGAGCGGGTAGATGTCCTGGTACTTCTTGGGCGGGTTCTCCGCGTACGCGATCGACCCGTCGGCCCGCACCACGAACCACTCCGGGTGCTCGGTCACCCACGGGTGGTCGGGGGAGCACTGCAGCGCGATGTCGAGCGCCACCTCCAGGCCCTCCGCCCGGGCGGCGGCGACGAACGCCCGGAAGTCGTCCTCGGTGCCCAGGTCGGGGTGGATGGCGTCGTGCCCGCCGTCCGCCGAGCCGATCGCGTACGGGCTGCCCGGGTCGCCCGGCTGCGCCTCCAGCGTGTTGTTGCGGCCCTTGCGGAACGTGGTGCCGATGGGGGAGACGGGCGTCAGGTACACGACGTCGAAGCCCATCGCCGCGATACCCGGCAGCCGCTCGGCCGCCGTCGCGAACGTGCCCGACACCCACGTGCCGTCCTTCTTCTGGTACGCCCCCTCGGATCGCGGGAACATCTCGTACCAGGAGCCCGCGAGCGCGAGCTGCCGCGACACCCGCAGCGGGTACGCGTCGGACGCCGAGACCAGCTCACGCAGGGGCGCGCGCCGCAGCGCGGCGGTCACCTCGGGCGCGGTGGCGGCGGCGAACCGGGCCTCGGCCGGCCGCGTGGCGTCGGACAGCGCACGGCGGGCCGCGGCGAGCGCCCGGGCGTCGCGGGTCGTGCGGCCGGGGCCGACCAGCGGGTCCTTCGGGACGTCCCGGCAGATGCGCTCGAACAGGCGCACCCCCTCGGCCAGCATCAGGTCCACGTCGATGCCCGCGCCGATCTTGATCCCGGCGTCGTGCACCCACGTGGCGTACGGGTCCGACCAAGCCTCGACGCGGAAGGTCCAGTCACCCTCGGCGTCGGGCTGCACCTCCCCGCGGAACCGGTCGAGCCCGGGCGCGACGTCGACCATCGGCGCCCACGAGTGGTCCGACCCGTCGGGGGCGACGAGCACGGCGGTGGCGGCCACGGCGTCGTGCCCCTCGCGGAAGACCGTGGCCTCGACCGGGACCACCTCGCCGACCACCGCCTTCGCAGGCCAGCGGCCCGCCTCGACGACAGGGGCGACCTCGAGGACGGGGATGCGGCCGATCCGGCCGGGACGCGTGTGCGGGCTCACCGGACCACGCTATCGACCGGTCCGGGTGACTCGCCTGCGGGGCACGCCGAGGTCCGGTGAACGTCGTCGGACGGGTCGGTGAAGCCCTCGGCAACAGGTGTGCTCGCCCCGAGGAGTGCGTAGTGTTCTGCCGGTGAGAGCGATCCGCAGATTCACCGTCCGCACGGTCCTCCCCGAGCAGCTCGCGGCGCTCGACGAGCTGGCCCAGAACCTCCGCTGGTCCTGGCACGCGCCCACGCGCGAGCTGTTCGCGAGCATCGACCCGGACCTCTGGTCCGACGTCCGCGGGGATCCCGTGGCACTGCTCGCGGCCCTCGGCTCCGAGCGGCTGGAGGCGCTCGCGGCCTCCGAGGAGTTCACGGGCCGCGTGCGCGCGGCGTCCGACGACCTGCACCGCTACCTGCACGACCCGCGGTGGTACCAGCAGCAGCCCTCGGGCGCCGGGCTGCCGCGGGCGATCGCCTACTTCTCGCCCGAGTTCGGCATCACCTCGGTGCTGCCGCAGTACTCCGGCGGTCTCGGCATCCTGGCGGGCGACCACCTCAAGAGCGCGTCCGACATGGGCGTGCCCATCGTGGGGGTGGGCCTGCTGTACGGCGCCGGGTACTTCCGGCAGTCGCTCACCCGGGACGCCTGGCAGGTGGAGACCTACCCGCTGCTCGACCCGGACGGTCTGCCGCTCGCGGTGCTGCGCGAGGACGACGGCACGCCCGCCGTCATCTCGCTCGACCTGCCCGGGGGCCGCACGCTCCACGCGCACGTGTGGGTGGCCGCCGTCGGCCGGGTGCCGCTGCTGCTGCTCGACTCGAACGTGCCGGAGAACGACGACGCGGCGCGCAAGGTGACCGACCGCCTGTACGGCGGCGGCGGCGAGCACCGTCTGCAGCAGGAGCTCCTGCTCGGCGTGGGCGGCGTGCGCGCGCTGCGTGCCTGGTCGCGCCTGACGGGGGCGCCCGAGCCGGAGGTCTACCACACCAACGAGGGCCACGCCGGCTTCCTCGGGGTCGAGCGGATCCGTGAGCTGGTCGGTGCCGGGCTCAGCGTCGGCGAGGCCCACGAGGCGGTCCGCGCGGCCACGGTCTTCACCACGCACACGCCGGTGCCGGCAGGCATCGACCGGTTCCCCAAGGAGCTGGTCAGCGCGTACTTCGGCGGCGACAACGAGATGCCCGGCGTGCCGACCCAGACCGTGCTCGCGCTCGGCTCGGAGGACTACGACGGCGGCGACCCCACCGTGTTCAACATGGCCGTGATGGGCCTGCGGCTGGGCGGTCGCGCGAACGGCGTCTCGCTGCTGCACGGCCAGGTCTCCCGCGAGATGTTCGAGGGCCTGTGGCCCGGGTTCGACGCGCGCGAGGTGCCCATCACGTCCGTCACCAACGGCGTGCACTCACCCACCTGGGTGGCGCCGCGGCTGGCCGCCGTCGAGGCGGAGCGGCTGGGCCTGGACGAGATCACGGCGCCCGAGGCGTCGGGCGGCTGGCTGGACGCGGGCCGCGTGTCCGACGCCGAGCTGTGGGCTCTGCGCGGTGAGATGCGTGCCGAGCTCGTGGCGGAGGCACGGCGCCGGGTGCGCAAGTCCTGGCGCGAGCGCGGGGCGTCCCCGGCCGAGCTCGGCTGGGTCGACGACGTGCTGTCGCCCGACGTGCTCACCATCGGCTTCGCCCGCCGTGTGCCCACGTACAAGCGGCTCACGCTCATGCTGCGCGACCCGGAGCGGCTCAAGGCGCTCCTGCTGCACCCCGAGCGCCCGGTCCAGCTCATCGTGGCCGGCAAGTCGCACCCGGCCGACGACTCGGGCAAGCGGCTCATCCAGCAGCTCGTCCGGTTCGCCGACGACCCCGAGGTGCGGCACCGCATCGTCTTCCTGCCGAACTACGACATCGGCATGGCGCAGTCGCTGTACCCGGGCTGCGACGTCTGGCTGAACAACCCGCTGCGGCCCCTGGAGGCGTCGGGCACGTCCGGCATGAAGTCGGCGCTCAACGGCGGGCTGAACCTCTCCATCGAGGACGGCTGGTGGGCCGAGTGGTACGACGGCGAGAACGGCTGGGGCATCCCCACGGCCGACGGCGTCGAGGACGCCGACCGCCGCGACGACCTGGAGGCCGCCGCGCTGTACGACCTCGTGGAGTCGCAGGTGGCGCCCGCCTTCTACGACCGCACCGACGGCGTGCCGGGCCGCTGGCTGGAGATGGTGCGGCACACGCTGGCCACCCTGGGCCCCAAGGTCCAGGCCACGCGCATGGTCTCGGAGTACGTGCACGGGCTGTACGCCCCGGCCGCCGAGGCGGGCCGGGCGCTCGCCGCCGACGGGTTCGCCGCCGCCAAGGACCTCGCGGGCTGGAAGGCCCACGTGCGCGGCTCGTGGTCGCAGGTGCGCGTGGACCACGTCGAGTCGGCGGGCATCGGCGAAGCCGTCCGGGTGGGCGACCGTCTCACGGTGCGGGCGTACGTCTCGCTCGGCTCCCTGTCGCCCGACGACGTGGACGTGCAGGTGGTCCACGGGCGGGTGACCGAGGCCGACGTGATCGACGAGTTCACCGCCGAGCCCCTGGCCCTCGCCGAGTCCTACGAGGCCGGGCGGCACGCGTTCGGCGGCGAGGTCGAGCTGGAGACGTCGGGCCCGTTCGGCTACACGGTGCGCATCGTGCCGAGGCACCGGCACCTGACGAGCGTCGCGGAGCTGGGGCTGGTGGCCAACGCCTGAGCGGCGGGGGCTTGGGCCGTGGGGCTGTGGCTTCGGTGAGCTCCGCCTCGGGGCGGCTGCGTCGGTCGGTTGCTTGGCCTCGGGGCTGTGGCGTCGGTCGGTTGCTTGGCCTCGGGGCTGCTGCTTCGGTCAGTTGCTCGGCCTCGGGACTCGACTTCGGTCGCTTGCCTCCAGATCGGTCCTCTGATTGACCGAACTCGAGGCAAGGGACCGAAGTCGATCCGCGTCGCGGGCAGATGATCGAGGTCAGGTCTCCCGCGGGCGGCGGGTGGGCCGCGGGGGGATCGGCTTGGCGGCTGCTATCTCCGCCGCGGCCACCTCCACCTCCGTCGGTTCGGCGCGTCCGGGTACCGGGTCGGTGCGCAGGCGCAGCCCCGTGTCCGAGACCTCGACGACGAATCCGATCAGGTCGGTCCAACGGTGGGCCGAGCCGCCGTCGGACACGACCGGCCCGGCGGGTGGCAGGCGGCGTCGGACCACCACCCGCGTACCGGGCCGCAGGGCGCGCCAGCCACCCGCGGCGTCCGGCGGTGTAGCGAATGTCACGTGCGTTCTCTTTCCGGTGCGTGAGACCGGTCGGGATCTGCGGGTCTCCCGGGAGATACTAGGATCGCGCGGCAGGGCCGCCCACGCGGCCCGCGCAGTGCATGCCCCCCAGTCCGGAAGTGGAAGGACACCCTCGAAGTGACCTACGTGATCGCTCAGCCGTGCGTCGACGTCAAGGACCGGGCGTGCATCGAGGAGTGTCCCGTGGACTGCATCTACGAGGGCAGCCGCTCCCTCTACATCCACCCGGACGAGTGCGTGGACTGCGGCGCCTGCGAGCCGGTCTGCCCGGTCGAGGCCATCTACTACGAGGACGACGTCCCCGACGAGTGGAAGGACTACTACCGCGCGAACGTGGAGTTCTTCGACGACCTGGGCTCGCCCGGCGGCGCCGCGAAGATGGGCGTCATCGAGAAGGACGACCCGATGATCGCGGCCCTCCCGCCGCAGGCCTGACCTCGCACGCATGGGCCTGCACGACATCTCCGACCTGCCCTTCGCCTGGGACTCGCTCGACGACCTCACGGCGACGGCGAAGGCCCACCCCGGCGGCCTGATCAACCTCTCCATGGGTACGCCCGTGGACCCGACGCCGGACGTCGTGCGGCATGCGCTGGAGGCGGCGTCGAACGCGCCGGGCTACCCGCTGACGGCGGGGACGCCGGCGCTGCGGCAGGCGGTCGCGGACTGGTTCGCCCGGCGCCGTGGCGTGCCGGGCCTCGACCCCGCCGCCGTGGTGCCGACCATCGGCTCCAAGGAGCTCGTGGGCCTGCTGCCCGCCCTGCTGCACCTGGGCCCCGGTGACGTGGTGGTGCACCCGGCTGTGGCCTATCCGACCTACGTGGCGGGCATCCGGGCCGCCGGCGCCACGCCGCTCGCAGCCCACGACGTGGCCGACTGGGCTGGTCGCGACGACGTGCGCATGGTGTGGGTCAACTCACCCGGCAACCCGACGGGCCGCGTGCTCGACGTCGCGGCGCTGCGTGCCGTGGTCGAGGCGGCGCGGGCGATCGGCGCCGTGGTCGTCTCGGACGAGTGCTATGCCGAGCTGGCGTGGGACACGCCGTCGGGCAGCGTCCCGTCGATCCTGGACCCGCGCGTGTGCGGGGGATCGCACGAGGGTCTGCTGGCGGCGTACTCCCTGTCCAAGCAGTCCAACATCGCGGGCTACCGGGCGGCGTTCCTGGCGGGCGACCGTGCCCTGGTGACCGATCTCACGCAGACCCGCAAGCACCTGGGCCTCATCGTGCCCGCTCCGGTGCAGGCCGCGATGACGGCGGCCCTGTCGGACGACGAGCACGTCGCCGTTCAGCGCGACCTCTACGGGGCCCGGCGGGAGGCGCTGGCCGCGGCCGTCGTCGCGGCGGGGCTCGTCGTCGACGACTCGGAGGCCGGCCTGTACCTGTGGGTGGCCGCCCCGGACGGCCGATCCGGGCTCCAGGTCGCACAATGGTTCGCGGAGCGTGGCCTCCTCACCACGCCCGGGTACCTCTACGGCGACGACCGGCACACGCGCGTGGCACTGACCTCGACTGACGCGCAGATTGCCGATGCTGTGTCGCGCCTCACACAGGCTTGACCGACGGATTGGAAAAACGAGAGCTGGGCACGATACTGTCGTGGCCCCAGGTCGACGCTGCCCCGACTGCTTTCTTCGCCGCAGTGTCCCTCGTGCGCTCTTCAGGAAGGAAGACATGACCTCCACACCGGTGGACGGCTCGAGCCGCGTCGAGCTCGCCGTCAACGGAACCACTCACCCCCTGCCTGTCGTCGCCGCGAGCGAGGGCAACGACGGCATCGTGGTGTCGTCGCTGCTCAAGGACACGGGCCTGGTCACGGTCGATCCAGGTTTCATGAACACGGCGTCGTGCGAGTCGACGATCACCTACATCGACGGTGACGCCGGCATCCTGCGCTACCGCGGGTACCCCATCGACCAGCTCGCCTCGGGCTCGACCTTCCTCGAGGTCGCGTACCTGCTCATCTACGGCGAGCTGCCGAGCGCGGCCGACCTGGACTCCTTCACCGAGCGGGTCAACCGGCACACCCTGGTGCACGAGGACTTCCGCACGTTCATGGGAACGTTCCCCCGCAACGCGCACCCGATGGCGGTGCTGGCCTCTGCGGTGAACGCGCTGTCCACGTTCTACCCGGAGTCGCTCGACCCGACCGACGACGAGCAGGTCGACCTGGCCACCGTGCTGCTGCTGGCCAAGACCCGGACCATCACGTCCTACCTGCACCGGCGCCGCGTGGGCGAGCCGCTGCTGTACCCGGACTACTCGCGGGGCTACGTCGAGGACTTCCTGCGGATGACGTTCGCGACGCCGTACGAGGCCTACGAGGCCGACCCGGTGGTCGTGGACGCGCTGGAGAAGCTGCTGGTGCTGCACGCGGACCACGAGCAGAACTGCTCCACGTCCACGGTGCGCGTGGTCGGCTCGTCGAACGCGACGCTGTACGCGTCGGTGGCCGCGGGCGTCAACGCCCTGTCGGGCCCGGCGCACGGCGGGGCCAACGAGGCCGTGCTGACCATGCTGGAGAAGATCCGCTCGGGCGGCGAGACCGTCGAGACCTTCATGAACAAGGTCAAGAACAAGCAGGACGGCGTGCGCCTGATGGGCTTCGGCCACCGCGTGTACAAGTCCTACGACCCGCGCGCGGCGATCGTGAAGAAGTCGGCCGACGAGGTGCTCGACAAGCTCGGCGCCAAGGACGAGCTGCTCGACATCGCGCGCGGCCTGGAGGAGATCGCCCTCTCGGACGACTACTTCGTGGAGCGCAAGCTCTACCCGAACGTCGACTTCTACACGGGCCTCATCTACAAGGCCATGGGCTTCGAGCCGGCGATGTTCACGCCGCTGTTCGCGCTGGGCCGCATGCCCGGCTGGATCGCCCAGTGGCGCGAGATGATCAAGGACCCGCAGACCAAGATCGGCCGCCCGCGCCAGGTCTACACGGGTGCCACGGAGCGTCCGTACGTGCCGGTGGCGTCGCGCTAGTCCGCCTCTTCCGGGCCCCCGCCAGGCGAGGAGGTCCCGAGACCGCCGGGTCCCGGGACGTCCTCGCCGGACGGGGGCCCGCGTCGTGGCCGGCGTGACCCGATCGTTGCCCGCGGCGCCGGCTTTTTCGTCGTCCGTGTCACCGGCCCCGGCTAGTTTGGGCCCGTGAGTCGAGCCACCCTCCTAGCCCGCCGGTCGACGGCGCACCGCGGGCTGCTCGCGCTCGTCTGGCTGCTGGTCGCGGTCCTGACCGGGGCGCTGGGCGTGACGGTCGGCTGGACGCAGGCCGCCGCCACCGCGAGCGCCCGGGACGGGCTGCAGGCCGCCGAGCCGTCCGGTCGTGCGCTCCAGCTCTCCACCCGTCTCGCGGACGACGACGAGGCGGCCGCGCAGGACGCCCGCGTCCGGGAGGTGCTCGCCGGCCTGCTGGAGAGCGTGCCGCACCACGTCGCCTATGACGTGCGGACCGAGCCCCAGTACACGCGGGGCGCCGACGGCCGGGACCTGGGCCGCTGGTCGCTCGCCCTGCTGCCCGCCGCCACCCGGGACGCCGCCCTGGCCGGTGCGGGCGCCGACGGCGTCACGCTGGTCGACGGCGCCTGGCCCGCCGCGGCGGACGAGGCGGCGGTGCAGGCGGACGCCGCACAGGCCGCCGGGCTGGCCGTCGGGGACACGCTGCGCGTGGGTGTCGACCCGGACGAGCCGTCGACCACCGGGACGCCCGTCACCGTCGCGGCGACGTGGCGCGTGACCGACCCGGACGACGCCGTCTGGCTCGGCGACCCCGCCGTGCTCACCGGGACGGACGGGGCCTACCCCGGTCCCGTCGTGGTGAGCGAGCAGGTCGTCGCGGGCCTGGACACCGACCCGTTCGCGCGCTGGACCGTGGTGCCCGACGTCGCCGCGCTCACCCCCGCGCACCTGCCCGCCCTGGCGCGGCTCACCGGCCAGGCACAGGGCGTCCTGGGCGAGGACTCCGACGTCGCGCCCCGTGGGCTGACCGTCGCGGGCACCCTGGAGGTGACGGCCACCGACCTCGCGGACGCCCTGCGCGCGGCGGACGCCGTCGCCCTGGTGCCGCTGTGCCTGCTGGCGCTCGTCGGGCTGGTGGCCCTGGTGCAGGTCGCGCGGCTCCTGGCCGCCACCCGCGAGGGCGAGGTGTCGTTGCTCGTCTCCCGCGGGGCCGCGCCGGGCACGGTCACGGCGGCGGCGACCGTCGAGGGCGTGCTGCTGGCGCTGACCGCCGCGGCGGCGGGCGGCGCGGCCGCGTGGGTGGCCCTGCTGCTCGTGGCCCGGGCGGACGCCGGTGCGGCGGTCTCCCTGGCGACGCCGCTGGTCGTCGCCCTGGTCGTGGCGGTCGCGGCGTCGCTGGTGCTGGTGCTCGTCGCGGCGCTCCAGGCCCAGGCGGCGGTGCGGCGGCAGGTGACCGACCGGTCGGGCCGGGTACGTCAGGTGGCCGCCCTGGGCACGGTCGTGCTGACGGTGGCCGCCGCCGCGGTGAGCCTGACGCAGCTTCTGCGGTACGGCTCCCCGCTGGTCACGACTCCCGGCGGCGCGATCACCGATCCGGCGGCGGCCGCCGCCCCGGCCCTCGTCCTGGCCGCGCTCGCGGTGGTGGCGATGGCGGTGCTCGGACCCGCCACGCGGCTGTGGGCCGGTCTGGCGGGGCGGTCGCGGGGCGTCGTCGGCCCGCTGGCCGCGCGGCAGGTGGCCCGGCGGATCGTGGTCTACGTGGTGCCCGTGGTCCTGCTCGTCCTGGCCGGCGGGTCGGCCGGCCTGGCCGGCGGGTACACGGGGACCGCCGAACGCCTGCGCGCCGACGTCGACGTGCTGGCGGTCGGTGCCGACGTGCGCGTGACCGCGCCGGAGAGCGGCCGTCTCGATGCCGCGCCGTACCTGCCGGGTGGCTCGGGCCCCGGTGACTCGGCCGTCGCGTCGGCGCCCGCGCTGTCCGCCACCGCGTACGCCGACAGCAAGCCGGTCACCCTGCTCGCGCTGCCCGCCGCCGCGTTGCCGCAGGTGGTCCGGGCTCCGGGCGGCGTGCTCGACGTGCAGCGGCTGGCCACGGACCTGTCGATCGACGCCTTCGCCGACGCACCGGCGCTGCCGGACGGCGTCCACGACGTCACCCTCACCGTGCGCGGCAGCATCCGGCCGCTCGACGGCTGGACCGAGCAGCCCGGACCGCCGCACGAGCTCGACGCGGCGCTCGTGCTCGCCACGTCCGACGGGACGCTCGCCACGGTCCCGCTCGGGCAGCTGACCGCGGGCGACGGGACCGCCGGCACCCTGGGCGAGGCCGAGACCGAGCACGCGCTGACCGGCGACGTCCCGCCCGCGCCCGCGGGGCAGGCGTGGCGCGTGGCCGGCCTGGACCTGGACACGCGGCCCGGCTGGTCCGCGGCGGAGCTGACCCTGTCGGTGGCCGGCCTGGTGGCGGACGGGACACCCGTGACGGACGCCGCGTGGACGCCGTCGGAGACCCTCGACGGTGCGGGCCTGGAGCTGAGCCCGGACGCGCCGACCGGGACCGCGGAGCTGACCATGCCGCTCGGCGGCGCCGCGACCGGCGCGAGCCGCCTGCGCCTCCTGACCACGCCTGACCCCGGACCGGTGCCCCTGCTCGCCTCGACCTCCCTGACGGACACGCTGGGCATCGCGCCCGGCGACACGTTCGAGCTGACCCTGGGCGGCACTCGGCTGCCGGTGGTCGCGGCGGCGTCGGCGGGCACGGTGCCCGGGGCGCTCGACCCGTACGCCGCGCTGCTGGACCGAGGTGCGCTGGCCACCCTGCTCGTGCGCGACGTGAGCGACCCGCTGCTGACCAGCGAGGTCTGGCTCGCCGCCGGACCGCCGGGCGGCCCCGCACCCGCGGCCGCCGTGACCCGACTGGCCGACGAGGCGACGGCCGAGGCCGGCAGGTCCGCGGGCCGCGAGCAGGCCGGCGTCCTGACCTCCGGTTCCGGGGCCGCGGACGCCGCCGTACCGGTGCGCGTCTCGTTCTGGCTCGCTGCCGCCGGTGCGACGGTGCTGGCCCTGGCCGGCGTGCTCGCGGTGGCCGTCGCCACCCTGCGCGAGCGGCGTGGTGAGGTGGTCGTGCTGCGTGCCGTCGGGCTCGGTCCCGTCGCCCAGGCCCGGTCGCGGGTCACGGAGCTGGTGACGGTCGGCCTGGCGGCGCTCGTCGTGGGCGCCGTCGCGGGCTGGGCCGTGGCGCGCCTGCTGGCCGGGGGCCTCGCCGCCGCGACCCTCACCGGCATCGGCACGGCCCCGCCCGCCCGGTTCGTCCTCGAGACGACCGGGACCGCTCTGGTGCTGGCGGCCGCCGTGGCCGGGCTCGTGCTGGTCGCGACCGGCGTGGGCGCGCGCGTGGCCGCACAGGCTCGTGACACCACCTACCGCGAGGAGGTCCGCTGATGGGGGCACTGTCCGGGCTGGGCCTGCTCGCGCGGCGCCAGCTACGCACCTCCTGGGGTGCGACGGCGACGCTCGGCCTGGTCGCGTTCCTCGCGGCGGGTGTGCTCTCGACGGCACCCCGGGCCGTCTCGGCGATGCACGCCGACCAGGTGGTCTACGAGACGGCCGCGGCGTCGGGACCGGCGCGTGACGTGATCTCCGTGGTCGGGGCCGTCCCCGGTCAGCCGATGAGCGGCATGTTCTACGACCCGGGCCAGGCCGGGTCCGGTGTGCCGGACGAGCCGGACTGGGCGCCCTTCACCGAGAACCTGGACGCGGTGCGTGCCGAGACGCCCGAGCCGTTGCGTTCGGCGATGGGGGCCCCGCGCTTCCACGTCACCTCGGCGGACGCCGCCTACACCCGCCCGGTGCCCCGGTCGGAGC
Organism: Promicromonospora sp. MS192; assembly: GCF_049532985.1. Taxonomy (GTDB): domain Bacteria; phylum Actinomycetota; class Actinomycetes; order Actinomycetales; family Cellulomonadaceae; genus Promicromonospora. The sequence goes on from NZ_CP186693.1 coordinate 5,927,871, forward strand.
TGGCCGAGGCGAAGGTCTTCCTCCGTGCCGCGACCGACCTCGACGAGCACGCCGAGCTCGTCGAGGGACGCTGGCCGGCCGCCACCGCGGAACCCGTCGTCGACGGCGAGGACCAGCCCTTGGGACAGCCCACCCGCCCAGCCCCGCCGGTCGAGGTGGTGGTCTCGCGCGCCGTGGCCGACACCTACGGCTGGGAGCTGGGCGGCCGGTACGACAACCTCGCCGGCGTCGGAGTGGTCGCCCTGGCCGACCGCTACCCGTCGCTCGTGGTGACGGGCATCTTCGATGCCGGCGACCCGGACGCCGACTACTGGCTGCACCACGCCCTCGCGGCTCGGGCGTCCGTCGTCGCCGACCCCAACCGCGGGCTGCTCGGCACGGCCACGGCCTACGTGAACCCGGCCATGATCACACCGGTCACGCTCGGCATGGCCGAGACCCGGGTGTGGTACCCGGTGGACACCGACGGCGTGACCGCCGCCGCCGTGCCGGAGCTCCTGGCGCAGGTCAACGGCCAGTCGGCGCAGACGTTCCTCGTGCCGGCCGGCCCGGACGACCCGGCGCCCCTCCAGCTGCGGCCCGCGAGCCGGCTGGGCGAGATCCTGGAGCGCCTGCTCGCGCAGCGCACCGGCGTCGACGCCATCGTGGCCGTCCTCGCCGTCGGGCCGCTCGGGGCCACGCTCGCCGTGCTCGCCCTGGGGGCGCGGCTCGTCGTGGACCGGCGGCGCCCGGCGCTCGCCCTGCTGCGGGCGCGCGGTGCCTCCGGCACGCAGCTCCGCCTGCTCATGGGCGGCGAGGGGCTCGTCGTGGGTCTCGGCTGCGCCGCCCTCGGGTTCGCGGCCGGGCTGGCCATCACGACGGCCGCGGGCATGACCTCGCCCGTCACGGTGAGCCAGGTGGGGCTCGCGCTCGCGGCGGGACTCGCACCCGCGCTCGCCCTCGCGCTGGCGACCTCGCCCGCGGGCCTGCGCCCGACCCGGAGCGATCTCGCGCCGCGCTCCCGCAGCCGGGTGCGCTGGGTGCTGGAGCTGCTCGTGGTCGCCGGGGCCGTGCTGGCCACCTGGCTGCTGCTGTCCCGGGGCGTCGTCGCGGGAGCGGGCGGCGGTTCCGGCGTCGACCCGCTGGTCGCGGCGGCCCCGCTCCTGGTGTCCCTCGCGCTCACCCTGCTCGCGGTGCGGGCCTACCCGTGGCTGGCCCTCGCGGTCGAGCGGGCGCTCGCGCCGCGTCGCGACCTGGTCCCGTTCCTGGGCGCGGCACGAGCCACGCGCGACCCGGCGGGCGGGCCGGTACCGGCGGTCGCCCTCGTGCTGGCCGTGGCGGTCGCCGCCACCTCGGCGGTGCTGTACTCCACCGTCTCGGGCGGGATCGTCCGCGAGGCATGGCGCGCGACCGGGGCCGACCTGCGGGTCTCCGGTCCCATCGTCGACGAGGCCGGCGCCGGCCAGATCGCCGCGCTCGACGGCGTCGACGCGGTCACTCCCGTCGCCGACGTGGGTGACGCCGTGCTGCAGGGCGAGGGGTCGGCGCCCCGCGCGCGGGTGTACACGGTGGACGCGGAACGGCTCGCGCAGGTCCAGCAGGACGTCGCGGGCAGTCCTGAGACGCTCGCGGCGCTCACCGGGCCGGACGGCCCGGACGCAGCGGTACCCGTCATCCTCACCCGTGGTGCCGCCGGCCCCGGCGTCGCGCCGGGGACCACGGGGATCACGCTGGCGACCCAGGAGAGGAGCGTGCCCGTCAAGGTGGTCGACGTGGTCGACGAGCTGCCCGGCCTGCCCGCCGGCCGCGCGCTGGTGCTCGCCGACACCGAGCGTCTGGAGCTGGGCACCGGCGACAGCTCCTTCGCCCGCCTCGCGCTGGTCGGCCTGTCCGACGACACCGACCGCGCGGCCGTGACCGCCGAGATCTCGCGGTTGCTGCCGTCGGCAGTGGTCGAGGACCCGGACCAGGAGGCCGACGCCCTGCGCGCGGCCCCGGTCTCGGCCGGGCTGGTGGCCGCGTTCGTGCTGGCCGTGGTGCTGGCGGCCCTGCTCTGCGTGGCCGCGGTCGTGATGACCCTGATGCTCGCGGCCCCGGCGCGGGCCCGGTTGCTCGCCGTGCTGCAGACGCTCGGCATGTCGTCGCGCCAGGGGCGCGGGCTCGTGGGGTGGGAGATCGGGCCGTGGGCCGTGATCGCGCTCCTGGTGGGCGCGGTGCTCGGGGTGGCGGTGCCGTCGCTCGTGCTGGCGGCGGTGGACGTCACCGCCCTGACCGGCGGGGTGACCCAGCCGAGGCCGGAGTACGACCCGGTGCTGCTCGGCGCGGCGGCCGCGGGCTTCCTTGTCGCCGTGCTGGCCGCGGTCGGTGTCGCCGCCGCGCTCGGCCGGCGCGGCGAGGTGGCGGCCCAGCTCCGGATGGGAAGCAATGACTGAGGAGGGAGACGCGATGAGCACGACCATCGAGCTGACCGGCGGCGCCCCGGCGTCGGCCGCCCGTGCGGGTGGGGGCGAGATCCGGTGCGGCGACCTGGTGCGGATCTTCGCCACCGACGGCGTCGAGGTCCAGGCGCTGCAGGGCCTGACCCTGAGCGTCGACCCGGGCGAGATCGTGGCCGTCGTGGGCGCGTCCGGCTCCGGCAAGTCCACGCTGCTGACCATCCTCTCCGGCCTGGACACGCCGACGGGCGGGTCCGCGGTGGTGGCGGGGACCGACCTGCTCACCATGGGTCACGCCGAGAGGGTGCGGTACCAGCGCTCGACGGTCGGCTTCGTGTGGCAGCAGACCTCCCGCAACCTGCTGCCGTATCTCACGGCGAGCGAGAACGTGCGGCTCCCGCTGGAGCTGGCCGGCACGCTGCCCCGGCGCGACCGCGCGCGTCGCGTCGAGGACCTGCTCGAGCTGCTGGAGGTGGGCCACGTGGCCGGGCGGCGACCGGGCGAGATGTCCGGTGGTGAGCAGCAGCGCACCGCCATCGCGGTCGCGGTGGCCAACGACCCGCGGGTGCTGCTGGCCGACGAGCCCACGGGCGAGCTCGACGAGGCGACCTCGGTCGAGGTGCTGGAGGCCCTGCGCGGCGTGAACCGGGAGACGGGCGTGACCACGCTGATCGTCACCCACGACCCGACGGTGTCCGAGCACGTGGCGCGCACCGTCCAGATCCGCGACGGCCGGACGTCCACGGAGACGCTGCGCCGCACGGAGGTGGACGAACACGGCGCCGAACGGCACGTCGCCGAGGAGTTCGCGGTGGTCGACCGGGTGGGGCGCCTGCAGCTCCCGCAGGACTTCGTGCACGCGCTCGACCTGCGTGACCGCGTGCGGCTGGCCCTGGAGCCGGACCACGTCGGGGTGTGGCCGGCGGCGCCGGGTGCCACCACCGGGCGGACGGAGGCCGGGCGGACGGAGACCGGACGTACAGAGGCCGGACGTACAGAGGCCGGACGCACCGGGACCGAGGAGGACCGATGACCACGACGACGTCCGCGCGCACCGTGCTGCGCGCCGAGGGGCTCACCCGGGTGTTCGGTACCGGCGCGGGCGAGGTGCACGCCCTGACGGACGCGTCGGTGGAGGTCGCCGCCGGTGAGCTGCTGGTGGTGCGCGGCCCGTCGGGCTCGGGCAAGACCACGCTGCTGAACCTGCTCGGGGGACTGGACCGGCCCACGTCGGGCGGCGTGTGGCTGGGCGACGCGGAGCTGACGGCGCTGGGGGAGAAGGCGGTGCTCGCCGCGCGGCGCGACCGGATCGGCTACGTGTTCCAGTCGTTCGGGCTGGTGCCGGTGCTCTCGGCGGCCGAGAACGTGGAGGTGCCCCTGCGACTGCGGCGGACGGCCCCGGCCGAGCGCGCCCGGCGGGTGGCCGAGGCCCTTGCGGCCGTGGGCCTGAGCGGGCACGCGAAGCAGCGTCCGTACGAGCTGTCGGGCGGGCAGCAGCAGCGGGTGGGTATCGCGCGGGCACTCGTGGCCGAACCCGAGGTGCTGCTCGCCGACGAGCCCACCGGACAGCTCGACTCCGCCACCGCGGCGGTCGTGATGGACCTGCTGGCCCGGGTGGTGCACGAACGCGGGGTGGCGGCCGTCGTCTCCACGCACGACCCCGAGCTGATGGCGCGGGCGGACCGGGTGGTGGAACTGCACGACGGGCGGGTGAAACCAGCCGCTGACGGGTGAAATTCCTGGTGGACGGCCTCACGGCGGCTTTGTTACGGGTGTGAGAACCACCTGGTCAGAACTGTTACCCGGTGTTACCCGTGCATACCGAGATGGTCACAACTCGGTGGCGTTTCCCCGGTGGTGGTCATCACCATTCGCGCGGAGCGGTTACGTTAGGTCGTGATACCACGGGGCGCAACGAAGCGCCCGCATCACTCCGGACGGCACCCGCCGGACCGGGGTGTACTGCTACCCAGGAGGACACGTGACACCTCGAAAGCGACTTGTGGGGCTCGGCGCGTTCGCGCTCGCCTCGTCGCTCGTGCTGACCGCTTGCGGCGGTGGCGGCGGCGATGACACCGGCGACGGCGGCGCCAGCACCGGCATCGTGACGGTCGGCAACGGTGAACCGCAGAACCCGATCATCCCCACCATGACCAACGAGACCTTCGGGTCCAAGGTCACGAGCAACATCTTCGCCGGTCTCGTGTACTACGACGCCGAGGGCGTCGTGCACAACGAGGTCGCGGAGTCGATCGAGTCGGACGACAACCAGGTCTGGACGATCACGCTCAAGGACGGCTGGGAGTTCTCGGACGGCACGCCGGTCACGGCACAGAGCTTCGTGGACGCCTGGAACTACGGCGCCTACGGCCCCAACGCGCAGAACCTGAGCTACTTCTTCGAGCCCATCGAGGGCTTCGCGGACGTCCAGGTCCCCACGGACGACGCCGGTGAGCCCACCGGTGAGGACCCCGCCGCCGACACGCTGTCGGGCCTCGAGGTCGTCAGCGACACCGAGTTCACCGCGACGCTCTCGCAGCCGGAGTCCGACTTCCCGCTGCGGCTGGGCTACTCGGCCTTCTACCCGCTGCCCGAGTCGTTCTTCGACGACCCGGAGGCGTTCGGCGAGGACCCGATCGGCAACGGCCCCTACGTCCTGGAGAACTGGGAGCACAACTCGCTGATCGAGCTGCGCCCGAACGAGACGTACGCGGGCGAGCGCGAGGTCCAGAACGGTGGTGTCGACCTGGTCGCCTACACCGACGAGGACTCGGCGTACAACGACCTGCTCGACGGCAACCTGGACATCGTCACCAACGTCCCGGCCTCCGCCTTCGGCACGTTCGAGGACGAGCTGGGCGACCGCGCCGTCAACCAGCCGGCCGCCGTCATCCAGGTCATCAACGTCCCGGAGTACAACGAGAAGCTCAAGGGCGAGGCGGGCCTCCTGCGCCGCCAGGCCATCTCGATGGCGATCGACCGTGAGGCCATCACCGAGACCGTGTTCTCCGGCTCGCGCACCCCGGCCACCGACTTCACCTCGCCGGTGATCAACGGCTGGAGCGAGGACCTCGAGGGCAACGAGGTGCTCGACTACAACCCGGAGGAGGCCAAGGCGCTCTGGGACGAGGCCGAGGCTATCGAGCCGTGGGGTGACGAGCCCCTGTACATCGCGTCCAACGCGGACAGCGACCACCAGTCGTGGATCGACCCGACCTGCAACGGCATCCGCGACACGCTCGGCATCGACTGCGAGTTCGACGCCTACCCCACGTTCGACGAGTTCCTCGACGCGCGTGACAACGAGGAGATCAAGGGTCTCTTCCGCGGCGGCTGGCAGGCCGACTACCCGGCCATGAGCAACTTCCTCGGCCCGATCTACGGCACGGGCGCCGGCTCGAACGACATGGGCTACTCGTCCGAGGAGTTCGACGCCAAGCTCAAGGAGGCCAACGGCGAGTCCGACCCGGACACCGCCATCGAGCTCTACAAGGAGGCCCAGACGATCCTGTTCCAGGACCTGCCGGGTATCCCGCTCTGGTACAACAACGCGACCGGCGGCTGGTCCGAGGCCGTGGACAACGTCGTGTTCGGCTGGGACAGCGACCCGATCCTGTACCAGGTGACCAAGTCGGAGTGAGCCTGATCACGACCGGACCCCCGGTGTGACGCTCCGCTCCAGGTGAGGCGGGGTACGCGCGACGCGTACCCCGCCTTCCACTGTGCTGTGGCGCACCACCGCGGAGTTGTCCGGGAGAATGGTTCGCTGAAACCGCCCAAGGAGAATTCTCGATGCTTTGGTATCTCGGACGCCGGCTGCTGCAGGTGATCCCTGTGTTTCTCGGCGCCACCCTCTTGCTGTACGCGCTGGTGTTCCTGCGTCCCGGTGACCCCGTGGCGGGCCTGGGCGGTGAGCGCGGGCTGCCCGAGGCTGTGCAGCAGCAGATCCGCGCCCAGTTCCACCTGGACCAGCCGTTCATCGTGCAGTACCTGTACTTCCTGAAGGGCATCTTCACCTTCGACCTCGGCAACACGTTCACCGGCCGCCCCGTGTCGGAGGTCGTGGCGGAGGCGCTGCCCATCACGTTCCAGCTCGCGATCATGGCGCTCGCGATCGAGACGATCTTCGGCATCGGCTTCGGCCTCTTCGCCGGTCTGCGCAAGGGCAAGCTCTTCGACTCGACGGTGCTGGTGCTCAGCCTGCTGCTCATCGCCCTGCCGACGTTCGTCACCGGCCTGGTGCTGCAGATCGTCGTGGGTGTCCAGCTCGACTGGCTGCCCGTCACCGCCGGACGAGATCCCGACTTCGTCAGCCTGCTGATGCCCGCCATCGTGCTGGCCACCACGTCGTTCGCCCAGATCCTGCGCCTGACCCGTACCTCGGTCATCGAGAACGTCACGGCCGACTTCGTGCGCACGGCGCGGGCCAAGGGCCTGTCGCGCGGCAAGGTGGTCAACCGGCACGTGCTGCGCAACTCGCTCATCCCCGTCGTCACGTTCATCGGCGTGGACCTGGGCAACCTGATGACCGGCTCGATCGTCACCGAGGGCATCTTCAACATCCGCGGCGTCGGCGGCACGCTGTTCGAGGCGATCGCGCGCGGGGAGTCGGTCACGATCGTGACCATGTCCACCGTGATCGTGCTCGTCTACATCGTCGCCAACCTGCTCGTGGACCTGCTCTACGCCGTCCTGGACCCGAGGATCCGTTATGCCTGAGAACCGCTACGACAAGGCCCCGCGTCCGGGCCAGGGCCGCTACGTGGCCGCACCGGAGGACGTCAAGGTGGGCGTCGTCGACGCCGTCTCGACGGACGAGGCGCCGTCGAGCATGTGGCGCGAGGCGTGGCGCGAGATGAGCCACCGGCCGCTGTTCTGGGTGTCCATCACGATGATCGCGATCGTCATCGTGGTCTCGATCGCGCCGGGCCTGTTCACCTCCCAGCTCCCGCGCGACAACTGCCTGCTGTCGAACTCCCTGCTGCCGCCGTCGAGCGAGCACTTCTTCGGCACGGACAAGGTCGGCTGCGACATCTACACGCGCACGTTGTTCGGCGCGCGGGCGTCGGTGCTCGTCGGCCTGCTCACCACGGCCTTCGTCGTCGTGCTCGGCACCGCCATCGGCGCCATCGCCGGCTACTACGGCGGCTGGACCGACACCATCCTGTCGCGCATCACGGACATCTTCTTCGCCGTGCCGTTCGTGCTCGCCGCGATCGTGATCCTGAGCATCGTGCCCTCGCGCAGCGCGTTGGCCGTGGCGCTCGTGCTGGCGTCCTTCGGCTGGACCACGATCGCCCGCATCACGCGTGGCGCCGTGCTCAGCGTGAAGAACAACGAGTTCGTCACCGCGTCGAAGGCGCTCGGCATGAGCCGCGGCGCGATCCTCTGGCAGCACGTGCTGCCGAACTCCGCGGCGCCGATCATCGTGTACTCCACGGTGGCGCTCGGTACGTTCATCGTGGCCGAGGCCACGCTGACGTTCCTCGGCATCGGCCTCGACCCGTCGACGGTCTCGTGGGGCGGTGACCTCTCCAACGGGCGGTCCTCGATCCGCACCAACCCGGAGATCATGTTCTACCCGGCCGCCGCACTCGCCTTCACCGTGCTCGGCTTCATCATGCTGGGCGACGTCGTGCGCGACGCCCTCGACCCGAAGGCGAGGAAGCGATGACCACCACGATCACCCTCACCGACGGTTCCACCGAGGACGCCCCGGTGCCCGCCGAGAAGCGCGACGACAACACCCCGCTGCTCGAGATCAAGGACCTGCAGATCTCGTTCACCACGGCGACCGGCGTCGTCGACGCCGTGCGCGGCGTGGACCTCACCGTCTACCCGGGCCAGTCCGTGGCCATCGTGGGCGAGTCGGGTTCCGGCAAGTCCACCACCGCGCACGCGATCATCGACCTGCTGCCCGGCACCGGCAAGGTGACCGGCGGGTCCATCACGTTCGGCGGCCGCGAGCTCGTGGGGCTCAAGCGCCGGCAGGTCGAGGACATCCGTGGCCGTGAGATCGGCCTGGTCCCGCAGGACCCGATGTCCAACCTGAACCCGGTGTGGCGCATCGGCACGCAGATCGACGAGGCCCTGGTGGCCAACGGCTTCCAGGGCACCAAGGCGGAGCGCACCGCGCGCGTCGCCGAGCTGCTCGGCGAGGCCGGCCTGCCCGACGCCGAGCGCCGGGCCCGCCAGTTCCCGCACGAGTTCTCCGGCGGTATGCGCCAGCGTGCGCTCATCGCGATCGGCCTGGCCTCGCGGCCCAAGCTGCTCATCGCGGACGAGCCCACCTCCGCCCTCGACGTGACGGTCCAGAAGAAGATCCTGGACCACCTGGAGGGCCTCACCGCCGAGCTCGGCACGGCCGTCCTGTTCATCACGCACGACCTGGGTCTGGCCGCCGAGCGCGCCGAGCACCTCGTGGTGATGTACAAGGGCAAGGTCGTCGAGTCGGGCCCGGCGCTGCAGATCCTCCAGGACCCGCAGCACGAGTACACCAAGCGGCTCGTGGCCTCGGCCCCGTCGCTGGCGTCGCGTCGTATCCAGTCCGCGCACGCGCGCGGCCAGGAGTCCGAGGACCTGCTCGCCGAGCACGCCGACGAGGCCGCCACGACGGCGCCCGACGTCGTCGTGGCGAAGGACCTGACCAAGGTGTTCCACATCCGTGGCTCCCGGCCGGGTACGCACACCGACTTCACGGCGGTGGACGGTATCGACTTCACGCTGCCCAAGGGTCACACGCTGGCCCTGGTGGGGGAGTCGGGCTCCGGCAAGTCGACGGCGGCCAACATGGTGCTGGGACTGCTCGAACCGACGTCGGGCACGGTGATGTTCGACGGCAAGGACGTGGCGAAGATGTCCGCGAAGGAGCAGTTCGCGCTGCGCCGTCGCGTGCAGCCGGTGTTCCAGAACCCGTACGGGTCGCTCGACCCGACGTACTCGATCTACCGCTCGATCGAGGAGCCGCTCGTCCTGCACAAGGTGGGCGACCGCAAGTCCCGCGAGGCGCGCGTGCGCGAGCTGCTCGACATGGTGTCGCTGCCGCAGGCCACCATGCGCCGGTTCCCGAACGAGCTGTCGGGCGGGCAGCGGCAGCGCATCGCCATCGCGCGTGCCCTGGCGCTCAAGCCCGAGGTGCTGGTGCTCGACGAGGCCGTCTCGGCGCTCGACGTGCTGGTCCAGGCGCAGATCCTGACGCTGCTCAACGACCTGCAGGCCGAGCTGGGGCTGTCCTTCCTGTTCATCACGCACGACCTCGCGGTGGTCCGGCAGATCGCCGACCTCGTCGCGGTGATGAAGGACGGCAGCATCGTGGAGCACGCGACCACCGACGAGGTGTTCGACAACCCGCAGCAGGAGTACACGCGCGACCTCCTGGCGGCCATCCCGGGCGCGAGCCTGGAGATCGGCGGCTGACCGCTTCCTCCGCGCGCGTGTCAGGCCCTCAGGTCGCTCCGGCGGCCTGAGGGCCTGACGCATTCGGTGTGTTCACCGCGCAGTGACACGGTCGACACCTGGGGATTTCGATTCGCGGGTAAGATGGGTGGTGCTGCGAGACCGGTCCCTTCGGGCCAGAGTCCGCGCCCCCTGACCTCCCTTCTGGAAATGAGTGCTCCGTGACCGTGCCTGCAACCGCGCCGACCTCGGCCCGTGCGACCCGTTCCGACCTGCGTAACGTCGCCATCGTGGCCCACGTCGACCACGGCAAGACCACGCTCGTGGACGCCATGCTGAAGCAGGCGGGCGCGTTCTCGGCGCACCAGCACGTGGACGACCGCGTGATGGACTCCGGCGACCTGGAGCGTGAGAAGGGCATCACGATCCTCGCCAAGAACACCGCGATCCGGTACGCCGGCCCCGCGGCCGCGGCGAGCGGTGAGCCCGACGGCATCACCATCAACGTGATCGACACCCCCGGCCACGCCGACTTCGGCGGCGAGGTCGAGCGCGGCCTGTCCATGGTCGACGGCGTCGTGCTGCTGGTCGACGCGTCCGAGGGCCCGCTGCCCCAGACGCGCTTCGTGCTGCGCAAGGCCCTGGCCGCCAAGCTGCCGGTCATCGTCGTCGTGAACAAGGTGGACCGCCCCGACGCGCGCATCAGCGAGGTCGTCGCCGAGACCACCGACCTGCTGCTCGGCCTGGCCGGCGACCTGTCGGACGAGGTCGAGGACCTCGACCTGGACGCCATCCTCGACGTGCCCGTCGTGTACGCGTCGGCCAAGGCCGGCCGCGCCTCCACCGACCAGCCCGCCGACGGCGGCCTGCCGGACAACGAGGACCTCGAGCCGCTGTTCGCCACGATCCTCGAGAAGATCCCCGCGCCGACCTACGAGGAGGGCGTGCCGCTGCAGGCTCACGTCACCAACCTCGACGCGTCGCCGTTCCTCGGCCGCCTCGCGCTGCTGCGCATCCACAACGGCACCCTGTCCAAGGGCCAGAACGTGGCGTGGGCCCGGCACGACGGCACGCTGCAGAGCGTGAAGATCACCGAGCTGCTGGAGACCAAGGCGCTCGACCGCGTGCCGACCGACAAGGCCGGCCCCGGCGAGATCGTCGCCGTCGCGGGCATCGCCGACATCATGATCGGCGAGACCCTCACCGACATCGACGACCCGCGCCCCCTGCCGCTCATCACGGTGGACGACCCGGCCATCTCGATGACCATCGGTATCAACACCTCGCCCCTGGCGGGCAAGGGCGGCAAGGGCCACAAGGTCACCGCGCGCCAGGTGAAGGACCGCCTCGACTCCGAGCTCATCGGTAACGTCTCGCTGAAGGTGCTGCCGACCGAGCGTCCGGACGCCTGGGAGGTGCAGGGCCGTGGTGAGCTCGCGCTGGCCATCCTGGTGGAGCAGATGCGCCGCGAGGGCTTCGAGCTCACGGTCGGCAAGCCGCAGGTGGTCACCAAGGAGATCGACGGCAAGCGCCACGAGCCCATGGAGCGCATGACCATCGACGTGCCCGAGGAGTACCTCGGCTCCGTCACGCAGCTCCTCGCGCAGCGCAAGGGCCGCATGGAGACCATGACGAACCACGGCACCGGCTGGGTCCGCATGGAGTTCATGGTCCCGGCGCGTGGCCTCATCGGCTTCCGCACCCAGTTCCTCACCGACACGCGCGGTACGGGTATCGCCGCGTCGATCTCCGAGGGCTACGAGCCGTGGCACGGTCCCATCGAGTCGCGCATGACGGGCTCGCTGGTCGCGGACCGCGCCGGCAAGGTCACGCCGTTCGCCATGATCAACCTCCAGGAGCGCGGCTCCTTCTTCGTGGACCCCACGCAGGAGGTGTACGAGGGCATGATCGTCGGCGAGAACTCGCGCAACGAGGACATGGACGTCAACATCACCAAGGAGAAGAAGCTGACGAACATGCGGTCCTCGACCGCCGACAACTTCGAGAACCTCATCCCGCCGCGCAAGCTCACGCTCGAGGAGTCGCTGGAGTTCGCGCAGGAGGACGAGTGCGTCGAGGTGACCCCTGAGGTCGTCCGCATCCGCAAGGTCGTGCTGAACGCCACGGACCGCGCCCGCGCCGCGGCCCGCGCCAAGCGCTCCTGACCGCGCCCTGCCGTTGAGTGCTGGATCTTCGCCCGTGAACTGCCGTTCCGAGGGCGAAGATCCAGCACTCAACGCTTTGTCCGGGGGGCTGGTGGTCGTGCATGCGCATCCCGACGACGAGACGCTGTCGACCGGTGGGCTGATCGCCACGTTCGCGGCGGCCGGGCTGCCCGTGTGCGTGGTCACCTGCACGCGCGGCGAGCGGGGCGAGGTGATCGCCCTGCCCGGGACGACGTCGGAGGGGCTCGCCGGCCTCGAGGGCGACGGTCCTGCCCTGGGCGCCTACCGCGAGACGGAGCTGGCTGCGGCGCTGGAGCATCTGGCGGGCGGCGGCGAGGGACCCGGCCGGATCGAGCATGTCTTCCTGGACATGTTGCCTGGTGTACCGGACACCGTCTCCGGTGCGCCCGGCGCGGTGTCTGGTGTGTCCGGCGTCCTGTCCGGTGCGCCGGGCCTGCCCGCGGGCGTCGCGCCGTTCGTCGTCGGCGCCCCCGGCGCAGCGCGGTACGAGGACTCGGGCATGGCCTGGGTGGCACCGGGTGTCGCCGGCCCCGCACCCGACTCCCCGCCGACGGCGTTCGCGCGGGTGCCGCTCGACGGGCCCGCCGGGCGGCTCGCGGCGCTGATCCGGGCGCGGCGTCCCGCCGTCGTCGCCACGTACGAGCCGGGAGGCGGTTACGGCCACCCCGACCACGTGCGCACGCACCAGGTGACCGTCCGTGCGCTCGAGCTCGCGGCCGGTCCGGCCGTGCGGCAGGGGCAGCCGTGGGACGGCCCGGAGCTGTGGCAGGCCGTCGCACCGGCCGCCGAGGTGCGCGCGGCGCGGGCGACCCTCGCCGCCCTTCCGGAGGCCCGGGAGCTCGCGACGACCCACGCCCTCACTCTCCTGGACCCGTACGAGCCCCTCCCTCCGCTGGCGAAGCCCACCCTGGACGCGTGCTGGCTGGCTCCAGAGCCTGCAGACCCGCAGCCGTGGTCGGCAGAAGGCCAGGTGATCGGCACCCCGGGGTACCGATCACCTGACGATCTGCCGATCACCCGGTTCGGTGGGGCGGCTGGTCCGGGCGCGGTGCGGGTCGATGTGCGGCCCGTGCTGGGGCGGGTCGTCGCCGCGCTGCGGGCGCACGCGACCCAGGTGCAGCACGCGACGGCGCTGCCCCACGCGGAAGGGGCCGTCGTCGGCTGGTACGCCCTGTCGAACGACGTGCTGGCGCCCCTTCTCGCCGACGAGACGTACCTGGTGACCCGGCCGGTCCGCTGAGGGGGCTCAGCGCTCCTGGAGGGCGTCCAGCGCGATCGCCATGGCGGCCACGAGCCGGCGGTCGAGCTGCGGGTCGTGGATGTTCACGACGTACCGGTCGCGCAGGCCCCACTTCTTCTCCACGGAGAACGCGGGCCGGCCCTCGACCAGGAAGTCGAAGTGGTACGGCAGCCAGTCGACCTCGGCCAGCCGCCGGATGATCGCGACGGCGGTGCTGCGCTCGGAGCCGGTGGCCGTGGCGTACCCCGGCTGCTCCAGGTGCCAGGTGCTGCGCAGCAGCGAGCGCGCGAAGTCCTTGCGGAACGAGCCGATGGGGGAGCCGCCCGCGTCGACGACGTCGTAGGTGGCGCCGAGGTCGATGACCTGCCGCGCCTTGAAGCCGAGCACGGCCTCCTGCTTCTTCTCGTCCGTGTAGAGCGTCACCTGCTCACGGAACGCCATGCGCTTCTGCTGCGCGAAGGCGTAGAGGTCGCCCTCGGAGCCGTCGGGCCGGGCGCCGTGCACCTCGTACTGGTTGACCAGCATCCGGATGCGCTGTCGGACGATGAGCTGCGTCTGTGCCTGGAGCGTGTTCACCCGCGGGAGTGTTCCACATCCGCAGGACCCTCCCAGGTGCGTGCTGGACAATGGTCGGGTGAACTCACCCGGACGTCACCTCGGACGAACGATCGTGCGCACCCTGCTGGCCGTCCTGCTCGGCGTGGTGCTGGGCGCGCTCGGGACGGTGGTGCACCGGTACGGCGACGAGTCCTGGTACCTCGGTCTCGTGCTCGCCCTCGCCCTGACCGCCGCCGCGGGCGTCCTCGCGCGCGCCTGGGCGGGTTATGGCACGCTGCTGGGGTTCGGTGTGGGCTGGGTCGCCATGGTGCAGGCCCTGTCCCTGCCGGGTTCGGGGGGCGACGTCGTGGTGCCGGCGGGCCTGCTGGGCATGGCCTGGTCGTATGCCGGGGTGGCCGTGCTGGCCGTCGTGGCGTTCCTGCCGTCGTCGTGGTTCGCGGAGGTTCCGGCGCGCCGGAACCGGTCTGCCGCCTGAGGCCTGCGCGTCTGCGCGAAGTGCTTCAGGATGGTGGGCAGGATTGATACACAACCTCCACCTCGGGACGTCCGGTACGCGACCTTGAGTCGGATTCCTGCTCGATAGGATTCCCGGCAGGGCGGCCCCGTCCAGCGGATTCGCCGCAGTCTCGGTGCGCCCTGGGGGACGCGGAGGGCCCGCGTCTCGGGTAGTTGCACGGAGCGTGCCGATGGGTCAGCCGACCGAGCGTGACGAACCGCTCGAGCCGACGTCAGACGAGAACGCCGGGACGGAACCTGCCCCGGCGATGCCTCCCCGCCTGTCCCGGACGCGCCCAGGCAGCGTTCCCCGACAGGTTGCCACACCCCCCGCACGGCCGACCGACCCGGGAGCCGTGCAGTTCGCAGCACCGGCCGGTCGACCGACCGCACAGCCGGCTTCCCCGTCCCCAGAGAAAGCCCAGCCCGTGACCCCTCCGGAGCAGTCCGAGGCCCCGAAGGCCCGCCAGCCCGTCACCCCGCCGGCCATCCCGCCGGTCACGCCCGCGCGCGCCCAGGAGGCAGCGGCGGACGCCGCGTCGTCCGCAGCGTCGCCGCACGAGCCCGCCGCGTCGCCGTCGGACGCCGGGAAGCCGGCTGCGATGTCGGACGCCGCCAAGCCCGCTGCGATGTCGGACGGCGGTGCTGAGCCCGCCGTGACGTCGGACGGCGGTGCGACGACGGCCGACGCGGGGTCCGGTGCCTCGCCGGCCGGGGCCGACCGGGCGGAGGCGACACCCGTCGACGCCGGGCGGACCCCCGCTGCGTCGGCCGCCGCGGCTCCCGGACCGGGCGACGCCCAGCCGTCGGGTACTCCGGCCGTCCCCGCGGGGCCCGCTCCGCGCGCCGGTGACGCCGCCCCGTCCGCGGGCGGGCAGGGTGCGTCGGTGCCGGGCGCGGCGTCGGCCCCGGCCGTTCCCGTGCGGAGCAAGCCGAGCCCGTCGGCGGACCAGCCGGGCTCGTCGTCCGCGACCCCGGCCGAGCCGCCGAGCGCCGACAACCCGGACGTGGCCGTGCTGCAGACGGTCGTCAACGAGCTCGCGACCCCGGCGACCAAGGCCACCACCACGCCGAAGAGCGGGTACACGCCGCGTGTCTTCGCGTTCGAACGGCCGCCCAAGCAGGCGCCGGGCGCGGGCAGCACCCCGAACGCCGCCCCCGGTGCGTCCGGTTCGGACGCGACGGCGGGTGCAGCCGCCGGTGCTGCTGCGGCCGGTGCCGCTGCAGGTGCTCCGGCCGGTTCTGCTGCGAGGGCCGCCGGAGGTGCTGCCGCGGGTGCCGCCGCCGGAGACGCGACGCCGTCCGGCGACGCGTCTCCGTCCGCTGCTCCGGTGAGCAGGCCCGCGACGGAGAGCGCGCCGACCAACGCCTCGAAGGGCGCGGCGCCTGCCGGCCCCGCGTCCTCCGACACCTCGTCAGGCGGTGCATCCGCCGACACCCCGGCCGACGCGTCGCCCGGCACATCGCCCGGCACATCGCCCGGCACATCGCCCGGCACATCGCCCGGCACAGCACCGGACAGGACGTCCGCCTCCGTCCCCGCGGGCCCGGCAGCCGCCGGCGCCCCGTCGCCCACCAAGGACACGGCAGCAGCCGTCGCGGCGAGCGCGGCCGCCGCCTCCGCCGCGGCGTCCGGCGTCACCCCCGCCGCGGCGTCCGGCGTCACCCCCGCCGCCTCGGGCGGCACTGCGCCTGTCGCCGCCCCCGGCGTCACCCCGCTGGGCGTGGTGTCCGCCCCGTCCACCCCTGCGCCGGGCGTCGCCACGTCCGCTCCCGCAGCCCCGCCGGCACCGGCGACCCCCGGTGCGCCGCCGTCGGTGCCGCCGCGTTCGCTCATCCCGCCGTCGGGCCCGGACTCCGCCGCACCGTCCGGTCCGGGTAGCGTGCCCGCTCCGGACGGCGGCCAGAACTCGTTCCTCAAGCCGCTCACCGGCGCGATCCAGCGCGTCTCGCGCTGGGCGCCGGTGAACCCCGGCGCCGCGGCCGCGTCCGCGCAGCAGCCGGCCGGACCTGCCGGTCCCGGCGGCGGACCGGGCGGACCCGGTGGGCCCGGTGGACCGGGCGCCCCGACCGCCCCGGGCAGCTTCTACGGGCTCGCCGGTGACGGCGCCCCGAGCCGCGGACCGAAGTTCGCGCTGTTCGCGGTGCTCGCCGCCGTCGTGCTGTTCGGCGTCTACTCGCTCGTGGCCTGGAGCCTGAGCGACCGGGTGCCGAAGGAGACCACGGTGGCCGGCGTCGACGTCGGCGGCATGACGCAGGGCGAGGCCGCCTCCGCGCTGACGGAGCAGCTCGGCCCGCGGCTCAAGGAGCCGATCGCCCTGACGGCGGGCGAGGGCAAGGCACAGCTCTCCCCGGAGCCGAGCGGCCTCGCGATCGACGCCGAGGCCACGGCGGCCCAGCTCACCGGCTTCTCACTGAGCCCGGTGCGCATGTGGGCGCACATGTTCGGCGGCACCGAGGAGGAGCTGGTCCTGGACATCGACTCCGAGAAGTTCGACGCCGCCGTGGCGGGCCTCGAGGAGTCGCTCACCGTCGCGCCCGTGGACGGCACCGTGTCGTTCGTCGACGGGCAGCCGGCCAAGACCGACGCGAAGGACGGTTCACGGATCGTCACCAGCGAGACCTCCCGGATCATCCAGGAGCGCTGGCTGCACGACGAGGGGCCGTTCGACCTGCCGATCGAAACCGTCGAGCCGACGATCACGCAGCAGGAGACGGACGACAGCTTCGCCGTGGCGCAGAAGGTCGTCTCGGCACCCGTCACGGTGTCGGTGGGCGGGCAGAAGCCCGTGCTCACGCCCGCCGTCCTGGCCGGGCTGGTCCGGTTCGAGCAGCGGGACGAGACGCTGCGGACCATCGTGGACCGCGAGGCCGCCGTGGCGGCGATCGTGGAGGGCACGACCGACCTGCTGGAGGTCCCGGACGACGCGCACTTCGAGTTCGTGGGCGGTACGCCGACGGTCGTCGAGGGCAAGACCGGCACCACCCTGGACCCGGCGGAGACCGGCAAGGCCGTGCGGATCGCCGCGACGAGCGACGACCGCGAGACGTCGGTCGAGCTGGTCGAGCAGGACCCGAAGGAGACCGTCGAGTCGCTGGAGGCGCTGGGCGTCAAGGAGATCGTGTCCGAGTTCAGCACGCCGCTGACGAACGAGCCCGTGCGCACCCAGAACCTGGTGCGGGGCGCCGAGATGGTCACGGGCAACCTGGTCAAGCCGGGCGAGACCTTCTCGCTGCTGGAGGCCCTGGCGCCGATCACCCTGGAGAACGGGTACTTCGACGCGGGCGTCGTCGAGAACGGCGAGCACGTGGAGGCGGTGGGCGGTGGTCTCTCGCAGATGGCCACCACCTCGTTCAACGCGGGCTTCTTCGCCGGGTTCGACGACATCGAGCACCACGCGCACTCCTACTGGTTCCCGCGCTACCCGGCGGGCCGCGAGGCCACGATCTACGTGGGCGCCAAGGACATGAAGTTCCGCAACGACACCCCGTACGGCGCGGTCATGCAGGCCTTCGTGGCGGACGGCAAGCTCACGGTCCGCATCTGGAGCACCAAGTACTACACGGTCCAGGAGAGCACCAGCCCCAAGCGGAACATCGTGCCGAAGACGACCATCCACGACTCGTCGGCGGACTGCCAGCCGTACCCGGGCGGTGAGGACGGCTTCTCGGTCACCATCTCCCGCAAGGTGCTCCACGAGGGCAAGGTGGTCAAGGAGAACTCGTTCAACCACTCCTACAACCCCGACAACCCCGTGGTCTGCGACGGGCCGGGCGGCTCGGACGGCTGACGGGCGGTAGGTTGCGCACATGCTAGGACGGAGCGAGCGGGAGTCTCCCGCGCACGCGGTGCTCGCCGCGCGGATGGCGGGCTGGAACGACCCGGTGGAGCTGCTCGACCTCGGCACGACGGCGGACACGCTCGCCACCGTGGCGAGCATCGACGCGCTGGCCGCCGTGGTGCACCTGGGACACCCGGAGCACCCGGCGCCGGGCCTCGAGCGGGCCCTGCTGGAGGGCGACGCGTCGCTCATCGTGACGGCCGCCGTCGCGGTGCCCGGTCAGTGGGTTTGGGTCGGTTCGGGCGCCACGGGTGGTCAGGTGGTGATCGACGAGGCGGGCGTGCGGGACTGCGCCACGGTGCTGCGCGGCCTGGGTGCGAGCCTGCGCCTGGTGCCCACGCGGGCGACGGTGGCGGAGCGGATCGCGCTCGCCGGCGAGGGTGGCTCGCTCGTGATCGAACGGTCCCGGGTGCCCGCGGGGTTCACCGAGCTGCCGGACAGCGCGGCGCTGGCCGCGGGCGGACCCGTCTGGTACGGGCTCCTGGAGTCCCGGGCGGACTGGCCGCCGTTCACCGAGCCCGCGCAGGTGTGGCTGGCGTTCGGGCCGTCCGACGACCACCTGGGATCCCTCCAGCCCACGCTCGCCGTCATCGCCGACGCCGGTCTGGACCTGGTCCACCTGCGCAGCCAGCCCTCCTCGGGCGGTCCGCACGCGTTCTTCGCCTCGTTCTCGTGCCCCACGTCGGACGTGCTGAACGACCTCGTCGCCGCCCTCACGCAGCGCGGGGTCGCGCACCGTACGCTCGCGGTGCTGCCGGGCGACTCGTTCGTGCCCGGTCCGGACGCGCTGACGCCGCGGTGGGCATGACGGCGCCGGCCGGTCGCCCCGCCACCCGGGTCGCGTACCTGGGTCCCGAGGGCACCTTCACCCACCAGGCGGCGCTCGACTGGGCCCGCCGGTACGCGCCCGACGGCGCGGTCGTCGCGGAACCGCTCGCCACGGTCAAGGACGTGCACGACGCCGTCGCGGCGGACTCTGCGGCCGGCCCTCCGACGGACGGGTCGGCGAGCCCCCGGTTCGGCGTCGTGGCCGTCGAGTCCTCGGTCGAGGGTTACGTGGTGCCGTCCCTGGACGCCCTGCTGTCCAGCGCGGACGTCGTGGCCGTCGACGAGGTGGCCATCGACGTGTCCTTCGACGCCTTCGTGCGCCCGGACCACGGCGAGCTGACCGAGGTGTCCGCGCACCCGCACGGCCTCGCGCAGTGCGCCGGCTTCGTGACGAGCACCGGGCTGGCGACGGCCCCGGCGTCGTCCAACGCGGCTGCGTGCCGCGACGCCGGGCCCGGGACCGTCGCCCTGGGACCCACGATCTGCGGCGAGCTGTACGGGCTGGACACCTACGCGACGGCGGTCGAGGACTTCCGCGGCGGACGGACCCGGTTCCTCGTCCTGACGCGGCGTGCCGTGGCCGGCGCGTACCTGGAGCGCACGCGGGCCGCCGGCGAGACCGCGTGGAAGACGATGCTCGCCATCACCCCGTCGGTGACCGGCCCCGGTGTGCTGGCGCGGATCACCGCCGCCTTCGGCGACCGCGGCGTGAACATGTCGAGCCTCATCACGCGGCCGCTCAAGGCGCAGGAGAGCCGGTACGTGTTCGTCGTGACGTTCGACGACGCCCCGTGGGCCCCGGGCGCCCGCGAGGTGCTCAGCGACCTGCTCGCCGCGGGGGACTCCCTCAAGACGCTCGGGCTGTTCCCCGCCGGGGCCGGGTTCCGGACCCTGGACGGCCCGCTCGACCCCGACCACGTGCCCGTCGGCTCGGTCTCCTCGGCCGACGCCGACCCGGCGCGGGGCCGGGGGCTGCTGTGGTGAGCGTCGGCGTCGTCGGCCTGGGGCTGGTCGGCGGCTCGATCGCCCGCGCCCTCCAGGCCGCGGCGGTCCCGGTCGTCGCGACCGACCCCGTCTCCGGCGGCGAGGCCCGCGCGGCGGGCCTCACGGTGGCCGACGACGTCGCCCGCCTGGCCGCCAACCGGCCCGACGTCGTGGTGCTCGCCGCGCCGCTGCGCGCGATGCGGTCGGTCGCTGCCGAGCTGGCCGACGCGCTCGCGGGCGAGCCCGGCTGGGACCCGACGGTGACCGACGTGGGTTCGGTGAAGGGGCCGGTGCGGGAGGCGGTCGCCGAGGCCGGCCTGGGGGAGCGGTATGTCGGCGCACACCCGATGTCCGGTACCGAGCACAGCGGTTTCGCGGCGTCGTCGGCGGAGCTGATGCAGGGCGTCCCGTGGGCGGTGACGGTGGGGCCCGGTACCGACCCGGACCGGCTCGTGCGGGTGCTGACCCTGGTGACCGGGCCGCTGGGCGGCACGGCCGCGGTGCTCACCGACGAGCTGCACGACGAGGCGGTGGCGCTGGTGTCGCACGTGCCGCACGTGCTGGCCACCCAGCTTCTCGGCGCGGTGGCGGGGGCGCCGGTGCGCGACCTCGCCCTGGGGCTCGCCGCGGGCTCGTTCCGGGACGGGACCCGCGTGGGCCTCACCGACCCGCGCCGCACCGAGGCGATGGTGACCGAGAACGGCACCTGGGTGGCCCCCGCGCTGCGGCTGGCCGCCCGGGACCTGGAACGCCTCGCGGACGCGCTCGACTCCAACGCGCCGACGCACTGGTTCTTCGACCGGCCCGACCCGGTGCGCACGCGGCTCGGCCGGGCGCGGAGCAGCCGCGTGACCGGGCTGCGCCCGGGGGACGTGGCCGGTGCCGGTGCCGACGAGACGGTGGAGACCGTGCGGCTGACGGACGACTGGCCCACGGAGCTGGTGACCCGCTGCGCCCAGGGCGCCGTGGTGATCAGCCTGGAGGACGGCCAGGCCCTGCTGCGGTAGCGGGAGACGGCACCGCCCGGCCGACCCGGCCGACGCGCGCAGCCGGGTCAGCCGGGTTCAGAGCGACTCCGCCAGGGCCCGGCCCGTCGTCCGCCCCGTGAAGAGGCAGCCGCCCAGGAACGTCCCCTCCAGGGCGCGGTGCCCGTGCACGCCGCCGCCCCCGAAGCCCGCGGCCTCGCCCACGGCCCACAGCCCGTCCAGCACCTCGCCGTCCGGCGTCAGGGCCCGGCCCGTCTCGTCGCACCACAGGCCGCCCAGGGTCTTGCGGGTCAGCACCGACAGGCGCACCGCGAGCAGCGGTCCGTCCTGCGGGTCGGTCAGCGCGCGCGGCGGCGCCACCCGGATCGCCTTGTCCACGATGAAGTGCCGCGCCGCCGACGTCGCCACGACCTGCGGGTCCTTGCCCAGCCCGGTGGCCACCTGGGCGTCGCGGGCGGCGATCAGCGCGGCCAGGGCCTCACCGTCCACGTGCCCGGTCGACCCGGGCGTCGCCTCGGTGAGCGCGTTCATCGCGGCCGCGAGCTCGGCGGGGGTGTCGGCCCACAGGAACTCCTGCGACTGCTCGGCGAAGGTGCGCACCGGCACCGACCGGCCGCGCACGCGCTCCAGCAGCAGCGGCACCGACCTGCCGGTCAGGTCGGGGTTCTGCTCGGAGCCCGACAGTGCGAACTCCTTCTCCATGATGGTCTTGTTCAGCACGAACCAGGAGTGGTCGTCGCCACGGGAGGTCACGTGCTGCAGGGCA
Source organism: Promicromonospora sp. MS192 (assembly GCF_049532985.1). Classification (GTDB taxonomy): domain Bacteria; phylum Actinomycetota; class Actinomycetes; order Actinomycetales; family Cellulomonadaceae; genus Promicromonospora. The sequence goes on from NZ_CP186693.1 coordinate 5,949,565, forward strand.
CCGAGGGCGTCGAACCCGGGGAACAGCGGGCCCGGCAGCCGGTTGCCGTCGGCGTCCAGCCAGAGCGACGACGGGCCGGGCAGGATCCGGATGCCGTGCTTCGACCAGACCGGCGAGTGGTTCGCGATGCCCTCGGGGTAGTGCCACATCCGGTCCTCGTGCACCAGCGCCGCACCGGAGGCCGCGGCGACGCCCAGCATGAGCCCGTCGGTCGAGTCGGGCACGCCCGAGAGCATGCGCTCCGGGAGGCGCCCGGCGCTCGCGGACCACCGGGCCCGGGCCAGGTCGTGGTTGGCGCCGATGCCCCCGCTGGCGACGACGACGGCCTGGGCGGACAGCTCCACCTCGCCGGTGACGGTACGGCCGGACGGCTCGCCGCGCCCGGCGTCGTCGTCGGCCAGGACCTCCGCGCGGACGCCGGTGACGCGGCCGTCGGTGACCACGAGCGAGGTGACCCGGTGCCGGAAGCGCAGGTCGAGCAGCCCGGCCCGGTTCGCCTCGTGCGCCGCGGCGACGAACGGCGCGACGATCGCGGGCCCGGTGCCCCAGGTGACGTGGAAGCGGGGCACCGAGTTGCCGTGGCCGCCGGCCGGGTAGCCGCCGCGCTCCGCCCACTGCACCAGCGGGAACCAGCGCACCCCCTTGCCGTGCAGCCACGGCCGCATGTCGCCCGCGGCGAACTCGACGAACCCCTGCGCCCACCGGTACCCGAACCGGTCCGGACCCTCGCCGCGCTCCGCGCCGGGGTCGAACTGCGCGGAGCCCAGCCAGTCGGCGAACGCGAGCTCGGCGGAGTCGCGGACCTTGAGCCGGCGCTGCTCGGGCGAGTTCACCAGGAACAGCCCGCCGAACGACCACCACGCCTGACCGCCCAGCGACGCGGCCGGTTCCTGGTCGAGCAGGACCACGCGCCGGCCCGCCGCGGTCAGCTCGGTCGCGGTCACGAGACCCGACAGGCCCGCGCCGACGACGATCACGTCGGTGCTCCCCGCGGCGGCAACGTCGTTGTTGTGGACGGAGTCAGTCATGACCGCACTGTAGCCAGGTCGCGGGCGCCACGGTCAGCCCCCTCGGCCGTCCCCGGGGTGAACTACGTACGGCCTGGCGAGAGCAGCACCTGGATGCTGAGCGGGTCGAGGGTCGACGCCGTCCGCGGCCCGGCCTCGTCCTCGGGCACGCGCGGGGCGTCCCACCCGGAGTCCCAGACCAGCTCCCACGGTGCGTCGCCGTCCGCCCGGGCGGGCAGGGTCACCGCGACGTCGCCGAAACCGCCGTTGAGCACCAGCAGCACGTCGGCGTCGCCCGCGCCGGGCCCGGGGCGCAGCATCTGCAGCACGCGCCGCCCGGGCTCGTTCCAGGTGGCGGGCTCCATCAGCGCACCGGTCTCGGCGAACCACAGCAGGTCCGGGTCCGACTCGTGCGGCCGTGGCGAGCCCAGGTAGAACGAGTCGGCCCGCAGCGCGGCGTGCTCGCGCCGCAACCGCAGCAGGTAGCGGGTGGTCTCCAGGAGGTCGGTGGCGGCGTCGTCGAGCGCCCACCGGATCCAGGACGTCTCGTTGTCCTGGACGTAGGCGTTGTTGTTGCCGCCCTGGCTGCGGCCCAGCTCGTCGCCCGCCGTCAGCATGGGGGTGCCCGCCGCCAGCAGCAGGGTGGCCAGCAGGTTGCGCTGCGACTTGCGACGCGGCGGCACGATGGCCTGCCAGGGGTCGGTCGTGGCGTCGTCGCCCGACGGCGTGTGGCCCTCGATGCCGTGGTTCCACGACAGGTTGTTGTCCGAGCCGTCGCGGTTGCCCTCGCCGTTGGCCTCGTTGTGCTTGTGGTCGTAGGCCACCAGGTCGGCGAGCGTGAAGCCGTCGTGCGCCGTCACGTAGTTGACCGACGCCACGGGCCCGCGTACCAGCGGCGGGTCACCGGGGCCGAACAGGTCCGCGCTCCCCGCCAGCCGCGTGGCCAGGTCGCGCAGGCCGAGCATCTCCTGCCCGCGCACGCCCTGCTTGGGCGCGTCGAGCCAGAACCCGCGCACGGCGTCCCGGAACCGGTCGTTCCACTCCGCCATCGGCGGCGGGAACGAGCCCGTCTGCCAGCCGCCCGGCCCTACGTCCCACGGCTCCGCGACCAGCTTGAGCCCCGACAGCACCGGATCCGTCTGGAGCGCCACGAGGAACGGGTGGTCCGGGTCGAAGCCGACGTTGCCGCGTCCCAGCGTCACGGCCAGGTCGAACCGGTAGCCGTCCACGCCCACCGTCTGCGCCCAGTAGCGCAGCGAGTCCAGGGCCATCTGGATCACCCGCGGGCGCCGGAAGTCGAGGGAGTTGCCGGTGCCGGTGACGTCCGCCAGGGCGGCAGGCGAGGCGCCGTCGTGCAGGTAGTAGACCGGGTTGTCGAGGCCGCGCCACGCGAGGTGCAGGCCGTCGTCGCCGCCCTCGCCGGTGTGGTTGTAGACCACGTCGAGCAGCACCTCGATGCCCGCCTCGTGCAGCAGGTGCACCATGCCGCGCACCTCGTCGAGCACGGCCTCCGCACCCTGCTCCTGCGCGGCGCGGGTCGCGTAGGCGGCGTTGGGCGCGAAGAACCCGAGCGTGTTGTAGCCCCAGTAGTTCGGCAGCCCGTGCGCGGCGAGGCGCGGTTCGGCCACGCTCTTGTGGATCGGCAGCAGCTCCAGCGTCGTGACACCGAGGCTCAGCAGGTGCTCGACGACGGCCGGGTGCGCCGCCCCCGCGTAGGTGCCCCGCAGCTCGGCGGGGATGTCCTCGCGGAGCATCGTCAGCCCGCGCACGTGCGCCTCGTAGATCACGGTGTCCGCCCAGGGCACGCGCGGCCGCGTCAGCGGCGGTGGCGGCGTCAGCGGCCCGACCACGACGGAGTGCGGCACGTACGGCAGCGAGTCGGTCCCGTCCGCCGCCCCGTACGGGTCGCCGAGCCACAGGCCGGGGCCGGGCCGGTCGTCCTGCCGCGCCGAGACCGAGCCGATCACCTCGGGCCCGTAGCGCAGGCGGCCCGCGAACCCCCGCGCGTACGGGTCCGCCAGCAGCTTGGCCGGGTTGTGCCGCAGCCCCGCGTGCGGGTCCCAGGGCCCGTGCACGCGGAAGCCGTAGCGCTGGCCCGGGGCGACGTCCGGCACGTGCGTGTGCCAGACGCCGTACACCGGACCCACCATCTCGACCCGCCGCTCCGTGTACCGGGCGGGATCGTGCTCGTCGAGAGCCGGGTCGGTCACGTCGATGAGGCACAGGTCGACGGCGGTCGCGTGCGACGCGAGCACCGCCGCGTCGATGCCGCCGTCGGGCGTGACGTACACGCCCAGCGGCGGCACGTGGCTGCGCCGGGCCGTCGGCCGGATGAGCGGCCGCACGACCTGACGGGGCGGCGGCTCGCCCGGCGCCCGCTGCGGTTCGACTCTTTCTGACTGCGCCATGTGATCAATCGTTGCAGGACTGTCGGCGGACACGATCCGTGCCACACCGCTCGGCGTCGTACCGTAACCCCATGCGCATCGTCGTCACCGTCAAGTACGTCCCGGACATCAACACCGAGCGCGGCTTCTCCGGTGGCCGGGTCGTCCGTGCGGCCGCGGAGGGCAGCCTGAACGAGCTCGACGAGAACGCGATCGAGGCCGCCCTGCGGCTGCTGGAGGCCGAGCGGGCCTCGGGCGCGATCGGCCCGGACGAGGGCGAGGTCGTGGTGGTCACCATGGCCGGCCCCGACGGCGACCTCGCCGTGCGCAAGGCCTTCCAGTTCGGCGTGGACCGCGGCATCCGGGTGTCCGGCGACGAGCTGGCCGGCTCGGACTACTTCGGCACCGCCGCGGTGCTCGCCGCCGCGATCCGCAGGCTCGGCCAGGAGTCGCCGGTGGACCTCGTGGTGACGGGCATGGCGGCGCTGGACGGCCTCGGCTCCGTGGTGCCGACGCTGCTCGGCGCCGAGCTCGGCCTGCCCACCCTGAACCTCGCCAAGAAGGTCGACCTCGCCGACGGCGTGCTGACGATCACGCGCGAGATCGACGACGCCACCGAGGTGCTGTCCGCGCCGCTGCCCGCCGTGCTGTCCGTGACCGACGGCGCCAACCAGCCGCGGTTCCCCGGCTTCAAGCTCATCATGGCGGCCCGCACCAAGGAGATCGAGGTGTGGTCGCCGGCCGACCTCGGGCTGGACACCGCCGTGGCCGGTGCCTCCGGGGCCCGCACCGAGGTGCTGGCCGCGGCCCCGCGCCCCGAGCGGGCCGAACCCGAGATCGTCACCGACAAGGGTGAGGGCGGCGTGGCCCTGGCCGGCTTCCTCATCCGCAACGACCTGGTCTGAGCCGGAGCGGAACCGGAGCCCCCAGACCACACAGACAGCGCCTGACGAAAGGCACGTGATGACCAACCGCACCGTCCTGGTCCTGCTCGACCCGGCCACCGAGGTCCGCACCAGCGCCCTGGAGCTCCTCACCATCGCCCGCGGCCTCGGCCGCGTCGAGGCCGTCACCCTGGAGGCCCCGACCGTCGAGGTGCTGGCCCAGCTCGGCACCTACGGCGTCGAGACCGTGCACCAGGCCGAGCTGTCCCGGGACGGCGCCTGCGTGAGCGGCGACGAGCGGCACCTGCCCGCCGTCGTCGCGGCCGCGCTCGCCGCCGCCGTCCGGCTGACCGACGCCGACCTGGTGCTGCTGCCCACCTCGTTCGCCGCCAAGGAGGCCGCGGCGCTCGCGGCCCGCGACCTGGGCGCGGGCCTGGTCATCGACGCCGCCTCCGTGCGCGACGTGGACGGCCGGGTCGTGGCCGGCAAGCGCGTGTTCGCCGGGGCGTGGGACACCGAGTGCGCCGTGACCACCGACGTCGCCGTCGTGACCGTCCGGGCCAACTCCGCCGTGGCGCAGCCCGCGCAGGCCGCGGTCGAGCCGGTGACCGAGGGGTACGCCGTCGAGGTGGCGCCGTCCCCGGTGACGCTCGTGTCGCGTGCGGTCAAGGCCGACACGAGCGGCCGCCCGCCGCTCGACCAGGCGGCGATCGTGGTGGCCGGCGGGCGCGGCACCGAGGGCGACTTCGGCCCCGTGGAGGACCTCGCGGACGCCCTGGGTGCCGCGGTGGGCGCGTCGCGTGACGCCGCGTTCGAGGGCTGGTGGGACACCTACGTGGGACAGACCGGCGTGACCGTCGCCCCGCGCGTCTACATCGGCGCCGGCATCTCGGGCGCGCCGCACCACCGGGGCGGCATGCAGGCGTCCCAGGTGATCGTGGCGGTGAACAGCGACCCGGAGGCCCCGATCTTCGAGATCTGCGACTTCGCGGTGGTCGGGCAGCTCGCCGACGTGCTCCCGCAGGCCGCGGCGGAGATCCGCCGGCACAAGGGCTGAGGCGCGGCGCACCGGGGTGGTGGGATGACGTGGTGGAGCCGATCATGACCCCTGCGGGCGGGCTCGGGCCCGCCGAGCGGCGACGGGCCGCCCGTCACCTGCTGCTCGACGGGTTCGGGGTGGCCGCGCAGGAGCGCCTGGCCGCGGCGCGGGTCGTCGTGGTCGGGGCCGGTGGTCTCGGGTCGCCGGTGCTCCAGTACCTCGCGGCGGCCGGCGTCGGCACGCTCGGCGTCATCGACGACGACGCCGTCGAGACCTCCAACCTGCAGCGCCAGGTGCTGCACACCGCGGCCGACGTGGGCCGCGCCAAGACCGACTCCGCCGCCGACGCGCTGCGTGCCCTGGCGCCCGAGGTCCGGGTGATCGCGCACCGCGACCGGCTGACCCGCGAGAACGCCGCGTCGACCCTGGCCGGCTACCACCTGGTGGTGGACGGGTCGGACACGTTCGAGACCCGGTACGCCGTGTCCGACGCCGCCGCGGCGCTGGGCCTGCCCGTCGTCTGGGGCACGGTGCTCGGCTGGGACGGTCAGGTGAGCGTCTTCTGGTCGGCCGCCCCGGACGGGCGCGCCATCACCTACCCGGACGTGTTCGGACCGCAGCCGCCCGAGGGGGAGTCGTGCGCGACGGTCGGCGTGCTGAGCCCGGCGTGCGGCGTCGTGGGCTCGACCATGGCGGTCGAGGCGGTCAAGGTGCTGACCGGGACGGGCGACCCGGCGCTGGGCCGGCTGCTGGCCTACGACGCGCGCACCTCGGGGTGGGACACGATCACGCTGGCGGCGCCGGGCGGGGCGGACGAGGGCGCCGGGGCGTCGTCCGAGGGTGGTGCGCCGGGTCACGCCGGGGGTGCCGCGGGGCTCACGGGCGATGAAGCGGATCCTGCGGGCTCCGCGGACTCCGCGGGGGGTGCTGTGGCGTCCGGGGGCGTCACCGCGACGCCGTCCGACGGCCCCGCGGTCGCGCCCGCTCCCGGCGTCCTGCTCCTGGACGTCGGGCTGCGCCCGGGCGCCGTGCCCGGTGCCGTGTTCGCACGGCTGGAGGACCTGGCGGCCGGGAACTTCCCGGCGGAGCTGCTGGACCATCCCCTGGACGGCCCCGTGCTCGTGGTCTGTGAGCGCGGCCTGCGGTCGCGCGGCGCGGAGCAGCTCCTGCGCGCCGAGGGGTGGCGGGACGTCACCAGCCACGCGATCCTCGGGTGAGGAAAGCCCTCACCACCTGCCGGACATGTCCCGTTCACCTGGGCGTACCGGGGCTTTCGCGGCCGGGACACCGCCTGCTCCTAGGTTGACGACGTCCCACCCCCCTTTCGGACCGGAGAACCTCCGATGACGATCGCCCCTGAGAACCGCCCCCTGCTGACGGTGCACACGCACGCGCGTGGCAAGCGCAGCCCCGTGACCTGCCGCCTCAAGTGCAATGACGCGTGCCTTCACCCCGCTCCGAACGAGAGCGCCAACGAGTACTTCAAGGACGTCGTGAGCTCCGTGCTGTCGCGCCGCGCGATGCTCGGCACCATGGCGGTCGCCGCCGGTGCCGTGGTGATCGGCGCGCAGGCCGCCGGGGCGCCGTCCGCCACCGCGGCGACGCTGGCCGAGGGCCGCCTGCCGGGGCACGGGGACGGTCGCGGCCTGGCCTTCGGCGCCATCGAGCCGCAGCCCGTCGACGTCGACGCGCTGGTCGTGCCCGAGGGTTACACCTGGGACCCGATCATCCGCTGGGGTGACCCGATCCTCCCGGGCGCCCGCACCTTCGACCCGGACAACCAGTCGCCCGAGCAGCAGGCCAAGCAGTTCGGCTACAACTGCGACTACCTCGACATCCTGCCGATCCGGCCGGGTGACAAGAGCCGCGGCACCCGCGGGCTCCTGGTGTCGAACCTCGAGTACACGAACGCCGAGATCATGTTCCCGCCCACGGAGAAGTACTGGGACACCGCCGCCGACGGCAGCCGCACCCAGAACGCCTACGCGCGTGCGATCGAGCGCGCCGCGCACGGCATGGCCGTGGTCGAGGTGCGCCGTCGTTCGACGGGCAAGCCGTGGGACTACCAGCGGATCAGCGTCTACAACCGGCGCATCCACCTGGGCACCGAGTTCGTGCTCGACGGCCCGGCGGCGGGCTCCGACCTGCTGAAGACCGCCGCGGACCCCACGGGTACCCGCGTGCTCGGCACCATGAACAACTGCGCGGGCGGCACCACGCCGTGGGGCACGGTGCTGTCCGGCGAGGAGAACTTCAACGGCTACTTCGTGGCCGCCGGCGCGAACCCGACCGCCGACGCCCGCTACGGCATCGGCTCCTCGACCAGCTACGGCTGGGAGAAGGACGAGGCCCGCTTCGCGCAGTCCGAGGGCTACGAGAACGAGGCCAACCGGTTCGGCTGGATCGTCGAGATCGACCCGTACGACCCGGACGCAAAGCCCGTGAAGCACACCGCCATGGGCCGGTTCAAGCACGAGGGCGCCAACGTCACGCTGTCCCGCTCGGGCCACGCCGTGGCCTACATGGGCGACGACCAGGCGTTCGACTACGTCTACAAGTTCGTCTCGAAGAACCGCGTCGCCAAGGGCGACTCCCGCTGGGCGCGCGCCCACAACAAGACCCTCCTGTCCGAGGGCGACCTGTTCGTCGCGAAGTTCACCGGCGACTCGCCGGCCGCCGAGATCGACGGCTCGGGTGCCCTGCCCTCCGACGGCGCCTTCGACGGCACCGGCGAGTGGATCCCGCTGGTCAAGGACGGCCGCAGCAAGGTGCCCGGCATGTCCCTCGAGGAGGTGCTGGTCTACACGCGCCTGGCCGCGGACAAGGTCGGCGCCACCAAGATGGACCGCCCGGAGGACGTCGAGATCAGCCCCGTCACGGGCCGCATCTACGTCGCGTGCACCAACAACTCCGGCCGCACCCCGACCAACACGGTCGAGGGCGCCACGGAGCCCAACCCGCGCACCCACAAGGTCGTGAACGGGGTCACCACCAACGGCAACCGGGACGGCCACGTGGTCGAGATCATCCCGTCCGGCGACCAGACCTCCACCCGGTTCACGTGGAACCTGCTGCTGGTGGCGGGCGACCCGGCCGTCGAGGGCACGTACTTCTCCGGCTACCCCAAGGACCGGGTCTCGCCGATCTCGTGCCCGGACAACCTGGCGTTCGACGCCGAGGGCAACCTCTGGATCTCCACCGACGGACAGCCGAGCTCCAGCGGCATCGCCAAGTGCGACGGCCTGTTCAAGGTGCCCGTCGCCGGCCGCGAGCGCGGTCACGTGCAGCAGTTCCTCTCGGTGCCCGCCGGCGCCGAGACCTGCGGCCCGCTGGTCGACTCGCGCGACGGCATGGTCTACGTCAACGTGCAGCACCCGGGCGAGAACGGTTCGTTCGACGCACCGGAGTCCTTCTTCCCGGACTACGTCGCGGCCGGTGTCCGCCCCGAGGCGGGCGACTTCCGCGGCCCGCGCCCCACGGTCGTCCAGGTCTACCGCGGCCGCCGCTGACCCGAGCCGCTGACCCGAGCCGCTGAGTGCGGGACATTCGCCCTTCCGAACGCCTCGGGAGGGCGAGTGTCCCGCTCTCAGCGGTCTTCGTTTCGCGTGGGGATCGCGTGGGTCACACCACGGGAAGCGTTGGCGGCCCGGAGACGTTCGTAGACTTGATGACCGTGACCACCCCGCCCCCCGAGCCCGAGCGCGCGCCCCTGACGGTGTCCGGCGCGCACGGCGAGGCGCCCCGCGAGCCGGACGGCGCCTACCTCGACCACGCCGCGACCACGCCCATGTCGGCCGCGGCGCTCGCGGCGTTCGTCGCCGAGGCGCAGCGCACCGGCAACGCGTCGTCGCTGCACTCCGCGGGCCGTACGTCGCGCCGTGCGGTCGAGGAGGCGCGCGAGACCCTCGCCCACGCCCTGGGCGCCCGGCCGAGCGAGGTCATCTTCACGTCCGGCGGCACCGAGGCGGACAACCTCGCGATCAAGGGCATCTTCTGGGGGCGCCGCGCCCAGGACACGCGCCGCACCCGCATGCTCGTCTCCGCCGTCGAGCACCACGCGGTGCTCGACCCCGCGTTCTGGCTGGCCGGCCACGCCGGCGCCGAGATCGTGCTCCTGCCCGTGGACGGCGACGGCGTGCTCGACCTCGACGCCCTGCGCGCCGAGCTCGCCGCCCACGGCGACGAGACCGCGCTGATCAGCGTGATGTGGGCCAACAACGAGGTGGGCACCATCCAGCCGGTCCGTGACGTGGTGCGCGCCGCCCGGCCCTACGGCATCCCCGTGCACACCGACGCCGTGCAGGCAGTGGGTCAGACCGAGGTGGACTTCACGGCGTCCGGCGTGGACGCCATGACCGTGTCCGGGCACAAGTTCGGCGGCCCGGTCGGCGTCGGCGCGCTGCTGGCCCGGCGGGACCTGGCGCTCGACGCCGTGCTGCACGGCGGCGGCCAGGAGCGCGGCGTGCGATCCGGCACGCTGGACACGGCGTCGATCGCGGCCTTCGGCGTCGCCGCGCGGCACGCCGTCGAGTGCCTGCCGCAGCGCGCGGCCCGTCTGTCCGCCCTGCGCGACGACCTCGTCGCCCGGGTGCGGGACGCCGCCCCGGGCGCGGTGCTGCGCGGCGCGGACCCGGCGTCGGGCCTGCGCCTGCCGGGCAACGCCCACTTCACGTTCCCGGGCGCCGAGGGCGACTCGCTCCTTTACCTTCTCGACTCGGCGGGCGTCCAGGCCTCGACCGGTTCCGCGTGCCAGGCGGGCGTGCCGCAGCCGTCGCACGTGCTGCTGGCGATGGGCGTGCCCGAGACCGAGGCCCGCGGCGCCCTGCGGTTCACGCTCGGGTCGACGTCCGTCGAGTCCGACGTCGACCGGCTCGTGGCCGCGCTGCCCCAGGTGGTCGCCCGGGCCCAGGCCGCGGGCCTGGTGTCGGGCCGGGCGCTGGGCGGTGTCTCGTGAGGGTGCTGGCCGCCATGTCGGGCGGCGTGGACTCCGCCGTGGCCGCCGCGCTCGCCGTGGAGGCGGGGCACGACGTGGTGGGCGTGCACATGGCGCTCTCCCGCAACCGGGACCAGTTCCGCACGGGTTCGCGCGGCTGCTGCTCCATCGAGGACGCCGGCGACGCCCGCCGGGCCGCCGACGTGCTCGGCATCCCGTACTACGTGTGGGACCTGTCCGAGCGGTTCGAGGACACGGTCGTGGCCGACTTCCTGTCCGAGTACGAGGCCGGCCGCACCCCCAACCCGTGCGTGCGCTGCAACGAGCACATCAAGTTCGAGGCCCTGCTCGACAAGGCGACCGCCCTCGGCTTCGACGCCGTCGCGACGGGCCACTACGCGCAGATCGTCACGCGGGAGGTCGCCCTGCCCGCCGGCGGCGCGCGCACCGTGCGCGAGCTGCACCGCTCGCCGAACGACGCCAAGGACCAGTCGTACGTGCTGGCCGTGGCGGGGCCCGAGCGGCTCGCCCGCGCGATGTTCCCGCTCGGCGGCTTCGCGTCCAAGGACGAGGTGCGCGCCGAGGCTGCGCGCCGCGGCCTGTCGGTCTCGGCCAAACCCGACTCCTACGACATCTGCTTCGTGGCCGACGGCGACACCCGCGGCTTCCTGCGCGAGCGCCTGGGTTCGCGCCCGGGCGAGGTGGTCGACGTCGACGGCGAGGTGGTGGGAGAGCACGACGGCGCCTACGCGTTCACCGTGGGACAGCGGCGGGGCCTCGCGCTGGGACGTCCGGCGGCCGACGGCAGGGCGCGCTACGTGGTGGACGTGCAGCCCGCGACCAACACCGTGGTGGTGGGCCCGGCCGAGCTGCTGAGCGTGGACCGGATCGCGGGGGAGAAGGCCCTGTGGTTCGACGGGGTGCTGCCGGACGGCGCCGGGCCTGGGGCCGGGGCGCCGGAGGGTGCCGTCGTGCCGGACGCGGACGGCTGGTTCGACGCCGAGGTGCAGGTGCGCGCGCACGGGGCACCCGTCGCGGCGCGCGTCCGCGCGGTGGCCGGGGTGGAGTCGGCTGGGGTTGGGGCCGGGGCTGGTTCGGCGTCCGCGGGTGAGTTGGTGTCCGCTGGTGGGTCGGCGTCCGCGGGTGGGTCGGCGTCCGCGGGTGAGTTGGCGACTGCGGGTGAGTTGGCGACTGCGGGTGAGACGGCGACTGCGGGTGAGTCGGCGTCCGCGGGTGAGCTGGCGAGCGCGGGCGGTCGAGCGTCCGCGGGTGAGCTGGCGACCGCGGGCGGTCCGGCGACGCCGGGGATGGAGGTCGAGCTGACGGGCGGTACGCTGCGAGGCGTCGCGCCCGGTCAGTCCCTGGTCGTGTACCGAGGGACGCGGGTGCTGGGCCAGGCAACGGTGTCCCACGCCGGACGCTCCCGGGCGCGAAGCTGACGCGGCCCGCCCGGCACTGACATCGGTCCCCCGCCCGATCTGCCCTGTCGACTTCGGTCGGAGGCACCGAGATCGGTCGTTCAACGGACCGATCTCGGGGCTGGCGACCGATCAGCGGTTCCGATCGGGTGCAAGGGACCGATCAGCGGTCCTGATCGGGTGCAAGGGGCCGATCAGCGGTCCTGATCGGGTGCAAGGGACCGATCAGCGGTTCCGAACCGGTGCAGGCGACCGATCAGCGGTTCCGATCGGGTGCAAGGGACCGATCAGCCGTCCCGATCCGGTACAAGGGACCGATCAGCCGTCCCGATCCCGTGCAAGCGACCGACCAGCCGTCCCGATCCCGTGCAAGGGACCGAAACAGCGCGCCCCTGGCGTGCACCACCCTCCATCTGAACGAGGAGAGCCGATGACCGCAGTGAGCGGACACGGGCCCTGGCCCGGCGGTGAGCGTGACGTGCTCGACGCACAGCAGACCGCCCTGGGCGAGCTCGCCGAGCTGCCGACCGGCGTGGACGCGGTGCCCTTCCTGACGCAGCTCACGCAGCGCGGCCCGGGCGCGGACCCGCTGGGACGGACGGCGGTGCTCCTGACCGAGATGCCCGTCGAGCTCGGCCCCCACGGCTGGAAGCTCACCGACCACCCCGGCGCCGACGCCCGGCGCGCGGACGCGTTCTGGCGCGAGGACCTCGGTGCGCTGGCCGTCGCGGCGCACGGGCACACGGGTGCGCTCACCGTCGAGGTGCTGGGGCCGTGGACCCTGGCGGCCCAGCTCTGGGCGGCCCGCGGCGACCGCGTCCTGGCCGACACCGGGGCGCGTGCCGACCTGGGCCTGGCGCTCGCCGACGGTGTGCGCAGGCTGGTCTCCGACGTCGTGGCCCAGGTGCCCGGCGCCGAGGTGACCGTGCAGCTCGCGGAGCCGTTGCTCGGCCAGGTGCACGCGGGCGTGCTGCCCACGTTCTCCGGCTACTCGCGGCTGCGTGCCGTGGCCGGACCCGAGATCGTGGAGGGCCTGGAGCCGGTGCTCGCCGCGGTACGGGACGCGGGCGCGCGCTCGGTGGTGCACCTCGGGAGCACCTGGGTGGGAGTGCCGCCGGTGGTGCTCGCGGGCGCCGACGCGCTGGGGCTCGACCTGGCCGACGTCGGCCCCGGCGGGTGGAACGAGAAGGCCTGGGAGCTGATCGCCCGGGCGACGGAGCGAGGCACCGGGCTGTGGGCCGGGCTGCCGCCGGCGCAGGTCTCGCAGTGCGCGGGCCCGGCGCTCGGCGCGCTGTCCGACCTGGTGGCGGTCCCGTGGCGACGGATCGGCCTGCCCGCCAAGGGCCTCGCGGACGTCACGCTGCTGGCCGCGCACCGCGCCACGCTCGCCCCGGTGGACGCGCACCGCGCGGAGCTGGCCAACCTGGGCCGCGTCGCGGAGACCCTGGCGGAGCAGGCTGAGGCCTGACCGTCCGGCCGCCCGGGGCTCGGCGATCCGCGGGGTCGGCGGGCCGGTGCGACCGGCCTGCCGACCCGCGAACTCGATGGTGCGCAGTCAGCCGTGCAGACGCCGGGAGGTCAGCCCGCCAGCCGGTTCCACAGGAACGTCCAGTGGGTCGCCGCCATGTACGCCGCCTGGGCGTTGTCCGCCGCGCCGCCGTGCCCGCCCTCGATGTTCTCGTAGTACGTCACGTCCTTGCCCGCGGCCAGCATGAGCGCCGCCATCTTGCGGGCGTGACCGGGGTGCACGCGGTCGTCCTTGGTCGACGTCGTGAACAGCACCGGCGGGTACTCCCGTGCGGCGTCGAACAGGTGGTACGGCGAGAAACCGCGCACGAACGACCAGTCGTCGGTGTCCGGGTCGCCGTACTCGGCCATCCAGGACGCACCGGCCAGCAGGTGCGAGTACCGCTTCATGTCGAGCAGCGGCACGCCCACGATGATCGCCCCGAACAGCTCCGGGTACTGGGTCAGCATGTTGCCGGCCAGCAGCCCGCCGTTGGACCGGCCCTCCATGCCGAGCCGCTCCGGCGTCGTGACCCCGGTGGCCACCAGGTCGCGGGCGACGGCGGCGAAGTCCTCGTACGCACGGTGCCGGTTCTCCTTGAGCGCCGCCTGGTGCCAGGCCGGCCCGTACTCGCCACCGCCGCGGATGTTCGCCACGGCGTACACCCCGCCGCGGTCCAGCCACGCGCGCCCGACGGTGCCCGAGTACCCGGGCAGGATCGCGTGCTCGAACCCGCCGTAGCCCCACAGCAGCGTGGGCGCGGGACCCGCCGCGCCCGAGACGAGGTCCGCCCGGCCGACGACGAAGTACGGCACCCGGGTGCCGTCGTCGGACGTGGTGAACCGCTGCTGCACCTCCAGCCCCGCGGTCTCGAAGTAGGACGGCGCGGACCGGAGCACCTCGGGCTCCGCCGGCGTACCGCCCACGGTGGCCAGGCTCAGGGTCGACGGCGTGAGGTAGCCGGTGGTGACCACCCAGACGTCGTCGGAGTCGACCACGTCCACCGCGCCCACGCCGACGGTGAGCAGCTCGCCGCCCACGGGCAGCTCGCCGCGTACCCACTCGCCGCCCGCTGCCCCGGCGTCCGAGCCCGCCCCGGCGTCCGCCGGCGGAGTCAGCACGTGGAGCAGGTTCTTCACGTCGTCCAGCACGTTGACCACGAGGTGGTGCCGCGTCCAGGTGACCCCGGCGAGCGACGTCGTCGGCGTGGGCTCGAAGAGGACCGTCAGGTCGCGCGACCCGGCCATGAACGCGTCGAACGGCGCGGCCAGCAGCGAGCCGGCGCGGTACGTGGCGCCGCCGACGCTCCAGTCGTCGCGCAGCCGCACGAGCATCCACTCGCGGTGCAGGCTCACGTTCGCCGAGTCCGGCACGTCGATCTTGGTCAGGGTCTGCCCGGCCGTGCCCACGCCCGTGGCCAGGTAGGTCTCGTTGGCGTAGAACCGCAGGGCGCGGTGCACCAGGTCGCGCTCGAAGCCCGGGGTGTGCGAGCGGGACGCACTGATGTACATGTCCTGCTCGGTGCCCTCGTAGACGAGGGTCGCCTCGGCCAGCGGCGTGCCGCGCCGCCAGAGCCTGACCTGCCGCGGGTAGCCCGACGGCGTCATCGTGCCGGCGCCGAAGTCCGTGTACACGTAGACGGTGTCCGCGTCGACCCACGACAGCCCGCCCTTGGCCTGGGCCCGGACGAAGCCGCCCGCCTCCGGGGCGACGAACTGCTTGGTGACCAGGTCGAACTCGCGTGTCACGTCGGAGTCGGAGCCACCGGGGGAGAGGTCCACCAGCGCGTGCCGCCGCGGCTCACCGGCCGCGAGCTGCTCCGGCGTCGGGCGCAGCACGCTCGCGCCGTGCCAGACCCAGCTCTCGCCCTCCTGCTCGGCCAGGGCGTCGAGGTCGAGGACCGTCTCCCACTCGGGCTCGCCGGTCCGGTAGGAGTCGAGCGTGGTGCGGCGCCACAGCCCGCGCCGGTGCGCGGCGTCCTGCCAGAAGTTGTAGTAGTGCTCGCCGACCTTGGAGACGTGCGGGATCTTGTCGTCCGAGTCGAGCACCTCGCGCACGGCACGCTCCGTGGCGGTGAAGGCCTCGCCGCCGAGCGCAGCCGCGCTGTGGGCGTTGCGCTCGCGCACCCACTCCAGGGCGGTGTCGCCCTCGACGTCCTCGAGCCACGCGAACGGGTCGGGGGCCCAGGGGTCCAGGGGGGTCGTGGGGAGAGCGGTCCGGGGGGTGGTCTGGGTGTGCTCGACGCTCATGGTGAGCACCCTACGCGGCCGACCGCGGCGGGGTGGCCGGCCGGGCGGCGGCCCGGGTCGCCGTCCCGGAGGTGCGTCAGGCTCCCGCATCGCACCTGCCCGCTTTTAGCCCTATTGTGGTGTTATCGCGCCATGAGGGTGCCACATTCCTCAATGGCAGATATTTTCGCTTGTCGCACCACAGTCGCGCCCTTCCACGGCCAGGACGCTCTGTGGTAGAAACTGCACTCCAGGGGGTTGTTCGCCCTCTTCAGCCGAGTCTTCCCAGACTCTGACGAGACAACAACTTAGGGGGATCGGCTCGGTGAGCTCGATGTCTTCTTCTCCTCCGCCGAGCAGGCTGCGCCAGGTCGCGCCCTGGGTGTGCGTCGCCGGCGTGCTTGCCTACGTACTCGTGGCACCTGTCTTGTTCACCGCCACCGGGGCCTCGTCGATGTGGCCCGCATGGCTGGTCGGCATCGCCGCCGTCGGTCTCGCCGTGGCCGCCGCGCTCATCGCGGCGCGGTCCTCCCGGGACGACATGGCATCGCACGAGGACCTGGTCCTCGCCTACCGCCGGGCCGAGGAGCGCGCCGCCGCGGCGTCCGCCGCCCTCGACGCCCTGGCGAAGGAGCAGCTGCCCGCATTCCTCGACAGCGAGCCCGCCCCGCCGCTGCCGCACCTGCCCGGCGACGCCGCCGCCCAGGCCCGCCTCGACGAGGCCGCGAGCATGCTCGCCCGGGTGCAGGAGGAGCGCGTCGCCCGCCGCGACGCCGTCCAGGTCGCCGTGGTCGCCCTGAGCCGCAAGGTCCAGGCCGCCGCGCACCGCATCCAGGAGGAGGCGGCGCGCATGGTGCAGCGCCACCCCACCGACCCGGACATCCTGCAGACCTCCATGCGCGTCGACCACGCGGCCGCCCAGCAGGCCCGCCAGGCCCAGAGCCTCGCGGCCCTGTGCGGCGAGTGGCCCGGTCAGCAGTGGAGCGAGCCCCTCCCGCTGCCCGACGTCGTCAAGGGCGCCGCCAGCCGGATCACCGCCTTCCACCGCGTCGAGGTCTCGGGTGACCCCGGGGTCGCCGTCTCCGCGCGGATCGTGGAGCCGCTCATCCACCTCGTGGCAGAGCTGCTGTCCAACGCCACCCAGTCCTCCCCGCCCACCACCCAGGTGCTCGTGGCCCTGCGCCAGGTGCAACGTGGTGCCGTCATCGAGATCGACGACTGCGGCGTGGGCCTCGACCTCAAGCAGCTCGAGCAGGCGCGCGACATCGCGTCCGGCAAGCGCGAGATCAGCATCACCGAGCTCGGCGAGATCCCGCAGACGGGCCTGGCCGTGGTCGGTACCTACGCACGCCGGCACGGCTTCCGCGTCGACGTCACCGAGTCCGTGTACGGCGGCCTGCGCGCCATCGTCATGATCCCGGCCGAGCTCACCGAGGCAGTGGTGCCGTCGGGCATGCTCACGCCGGCAGCGACCCTGCCGAGCGCCACCACACCGTCCAGCGGGGTGTCGGCGCTCGGGTCCAGCCGCAGCGCCACCGCCGTCGTCGAGGCACCGCTCGCACCCGAGCTGCCCACCGCGAAGCCCGCGGACGACGACGAGTGGCCCGCTCCCGCGGCACCCGACCCTGTGACCGAGGTCCTGGCCGAGCCGCTGAACGCGCCCGGCGAGACCGTCGACGACGAGGAGGAGACGCCCGTGGCCGGTGCCCCGGTGCAGGCCCCTGGCGAGCTGCCCCTGCGTCCTGGGCGGCCCCGCCCGGAGGACGACGAGTTCCCCGAGCCGTCCGCGCTCCCGCAGCGGCGCTCGCGCCGAGGCGAGGCGGACGCGCCCGAAGGACGGACCACGGCCCCGGAGCCCCGTACCAGCGCTCCGGGTGCTGCTCAGACGGCCGAGGAGGCCGGCGAGTGGATGGGCGCCTTCTTCAGCTCGAGCGAGGCTCGGTTCGGGGACTCACCTGACAGCAGCGAACCGCCGGCCGGTGCCGGCGGACCTTCGGAGGACCGATGACTACGCAGGCCGACGGCATGACGAGCACCGACGGCAACAGCTGGATGCTCGAGCTCATCAGTGGTGTACGGGGGGTGAGGCATGTCGTCGTGCTCACCTCGGACGGGCTGATGAAGGTCCGGACGGACCAGACACCGCTGGACGTGGCCGACAAGGTGGCGGCGGCGTGCGCCGGACTGGCGGCACTGGGTATCGGAATGAGCAGGGAGTTCGGGAACAGCGACACGATCCGCCAGGTGATGGTGGAGTTCGACGGCGGGTTCCTGTTCGTGCGGGGGGCCGGTGACGGTTCCCGCCTCGCGGTCGTGACCGAGGCGGTCATCGACCCGGCGCTGATCGCCCAGCAGATGCAGGCCCAGGTGCTGCAGATCGGGGAGCGCACCCTGCGCACCGACCCGATCACGGGCTGACGGCCCGCCGGCGCCGTCCGGAAAGTACCGAGGAAAGCAGTGACCGGGCCCGTCCGGGCCCGGAGGTTCAGGCATCACAGCTCGACCAGGACCCGACCGACCGACAGGGGGCGAGGGGATGGACACCGAGGAGTACCGCGACCACCCGGTGCGCTCGTACGTGCTCACCTCGGGGCGGGCGCACCCGTCGCGCAACACGCTGCGACCGGAGACGCTCGTGCGCGCCGTCGAGAGCCGGCCAGTGCTCTCGACGGCGGGCCGGATGGAGCGCGAGCTCGTCCAGCTCTGCCGTGGCACGCTCGCGCTCGCCGAGGTGGCGGCATACCTGCAGCTACCCGTGAGCCTCGTGGCGGTCATGGTCTCGGACCTGGTCGACTCGGGGAACCTGACCATCCGTTCCAACCATCAAGCGCACGTCCTGCCCGGCAAGGACATCCTGGAGAAGATTCTCGATGGACTCCGCAAGCTCTGACCGCACCGCGCCCGGACAGCACCTGGCGCCGACCGTCGCACGGTCGGTCAAGGTGCTGGTCGTGGGTGCCTTCGGGGTGGGCAAGACGACGCTGATCGGCGCGGTCAGCGAGATCGACCCGCTGCGCACCGAGGAGCGCATCACCACGGCGAGCGTCGGCATCGACCCGGGGCAGCCGAACAAGGAGACGACGACGGTCGCGATGGACTTCGGTCGCATCACCGTGACCGACGACATCGCCCTGTACCTGTTCGGCACCCCGGGCCAGCGCCGTTTCTGGGACCTCTGGGCCGGTCTGGCGGACGGCGCCGTCGGCGCGCTCGTCATGATTGACACCCGCCACCTGGAGGACAGCTTCGAGGTGCTGGACCAGCTCGAGCTGCGCACCAAGATCCCGTTCGCGGTGGTGGTCAACCAGTTCCCGGACTCGCCGCACTACCCGCTGGAGCGGGTCCGGGCGGCGCTGGACCTGCTGCCCGAGACGCCCATCGTGGAGTGCGACGCACGCGACCGCCAGTCCGCCGTGCTGACCCTCATCACCCTCGTCGAGCACGCGATGACCTTCCCGGTCTTCCAGAAGGTCAACGCGTGACGTTGGCCAACAGGCTGCACCAGCGGCTGGAGGACATCCCGGACCGCATGCAGCTGTCGGACATCACGAGCGCGCGCGACCCGCACAAGATCTACGAGCGGCTGCGCGAGGAGTGGGGTCCCGTGGCCCCGATGGACCTGGAGCCGGGTGTTCCCGCCTGGCTCGTGCTGGGGTACGACGAGGCCAGCAGCGTGATGCGCAACGAGCTGCTGTTCTCCCGCAACTCCCGCAACTGGCGCTACGTCCAGGAGCGTTCCCTCCCGGCGGACTCGGGCGTGTTCGCGGCGCTGGCGCCGCGGGAGAACGCGTACTTCCTGGACGGCATGCAGCAGCGCCGCCTGCGCGCGCCGCTTGACGACGCGCTCGGCGCCGTCGACGAGAAGCGCCTCGCCCGTACCGTCGCGGTGACGTGCGAGGCGATCATCGACCGGATCATGCCGCGCGGCCAGGCGGACCTCGTGGCCGACTACGCCGTCACGGTGCCCGTCATGGTCATGACCGAGATGTTCGGCATGAGCCTGTCCGACGGCAACCGCATGCACGAGCTCACCGAGGCCCTCTACGCGGGCACGGAGCAGGCCCGTGCGGCGGCCAGGGAGCAGGAGTCGCTGCTCGCGGTGCTCGTGGCGACGCACCGGGCCGAACCGGGCGAGGACCTGACCACCGCCCTGGTGAACCACCCCAACCACGCGAACGACGTCGAGGTGATGGCCTCGATCGGCGTGATGTTCAGCCTGGGTCACGACGCCGAGATCGCCTGGATCGCGAGCACCCTGCACATGATCCTGACCGACCCCGCGTTCGCGGCCCGCGTGCGCCGGGGACGGCTCGACCTGGACGACGCGCTGGACGAGGTGTCGCGGCGGCACCCGCCGGCGCCGCACGTGCTGCCCCGGTTCGCCCGGCAGGACTGCGAGCTGGGCGGGCGCCGGATCGCGTACGGCGACGCCCTCGTCCCCGCCGTCGCCGCCGCGAACGCGGACCGGGCCATCCGTACGGACGACCCCTGGGAGGAGCTGGGCAGCCGGTTCCACCTGACCTGGGGCGCGGGTGCGCACGCGTGCCCGGCGCACCGGATCGGCCCGCTCATCGGCCGGATCGCCGTGGAGACCCTGCTGCGGCGCATCCTCGACATGGAGCTGCGGGTGCCGGCGGAGTCGCTGCAGATGTCCGTCTCGCCGTGGTCGCGCTACCCGCGCACCCTGCCGGTCCGCTTCACCCCGCCGGACGCGGGCCCGCCACCGGAACGCTGACGGGCCGGCCCTCCCGGCCGTGATCGCCGAGACCTGGAGTCCACGGTGAGAGCTGGTGCTGCTCCACCAGGTCTCACCGCAGAAACCAGGTCACGCCGTGCGTCAGGCGTCCGAGCCGACGCGGTCCTTGGCGCGGGCCGCGATGCGTTCCTTGAGGCGGGGCACCACGTTGCGGTAGACCGACGGGTCGATCGGCAGGAGCCACTGGACGGTGCGGGCCCGCTGGCTGATGTTCACGCCGGCCTCGTCGAGCGTCTCGTCGATCTGGTGCATCGAGAACGGGATGACGTTGGTGCCGCGGGCGTGCTTGCCGCCCGTGCGCTGCTCCATCCAGGCCACGCGCTCGGCCACGTGCTTGCGCCGCTCCTCGACCGGCGGCAGCTCGATCACGCCGGCGAGGTAGGCGGCGATCCAGATCGCTCCCGCCTCGGCGGACAGCGGGGAGAACAGCGACGAGTTGTACCCGGCGAAGGTCAGGTTCGGCACGCCCTCCGGCAGGATCTGGCGGTAGAGCTGGTAGTTGCCCTTGTCGTCCACGAGGCGTGCGGCCACGGCGTCGTCCAGGAAGGGCACGCGCTGGTGGAAGCCCGTGCCGCAGACCACCAGGTCGGCGGGGATGCGCCCACCGTCGCTGAGCACCGCCACCGGCTGGTCGCCGTCGACCTCGAACCGCTGGATCTCGGTGTCCCGGTGGACGGTGATGGCGCCACTGGCGACCTGCTCGTAGAAGCCGTCCGAGGAGAGTGACACGGTGCTGTTGGCGATCTCGGCGAACTCGCCGCGCGGCACGAGATCGAGCTTCTTGAGCTTGAACTGCCAGGTCGCGACGGAGCCGATGCTGGACAGCATCCCGGCACGCACCTTGTCGCCGGGACCGTGCAGGAACCGCTCCATGCCGTTGTCCAGGTCCTGGTAGCGGAACAGCGCCTCACCGAACCGGGAGAGCAGCAGGTACTTCATGTTGAGCGAGTTGGCCACGCGCTTGGGCATCTTCCACAGGAGCCGCCGCGCCACGACGGTGGTGGAGGCGGCGACGGGGCCGATCTCGGCGGCGACGTCGCACGCCGACTTGCCGTACCCGACCACGACGACGTTCTTGCCCCGGGCCTCGTCCAGCGTGTTGAGCTGGCTGGAGGCGACGAGCTTGCCGCCGGCCCGCACGAGGTCCGCGTAGCCCTCGTACTGCGGGAAGACCGGGTCGGAGAAGATGCCGTTGGCGACGACCAGGTGGTCGAACCGCTCGGGTGCCGAGACCGGCGCGCCGATGCGCCGGGCGGTCACCATCCAGCCGTCCTCGGCGTCGGTGGGCTCGGCGCGGACCACCTCGGTGGCCAGGCGCAGGCTCGGGCGGAGCCCGAACGTGGAGACGTACCGCTCGAGGTACGCCTGGACCTGCTCGCCCGTCGGCCACTCGGGGTAGTCCCGCGGCATGGGCAGGTCGGAGAAGGCGTACGAGTCCTTGTTGTTCTGGGTCCGCAGGCCGGTGTAACGGCGCGTCGCGCTCCACACGCCGCCGACGTCGGGCGCCTTCTCGAAGACGGTGACGTCGTGCTCGAACTCTCGGAGGATCTTCGCGGTGGCCAGGCCTGCGAAACCGGCACCGACGACGGCAATCTTCAAGGGACCCCTGCTCTCAGTAGATTCCTGGCATTTTGCTCGAATGGTAGCGGCACCCGGACCGTGCGCGACAGGGTCCGCAGTGATGCGAATGCCCAGGTCGACAGAGCTTTCGGCGCGGGCTTCGGTGCCCGCCCGGCCGGATGTCAGTGGTTCAGTCCATGATTGTGTCTGTGAGCGAGACGACAGGCATCCCGGGGACCGGCGACACGACGAGCGACGAGGCCGCCGCGCAGCGTCGGTGGGCCGAGCTGGTGGCCCGGATCGAGGAGGACCGGCGGGCGTACTACGAGAACGACTCGCCTGTGTCGTCCGACGCGGAGTACGACGTGCGGATGCGCGAGCTGGAGGCGCTGGAGGCCGCCCACCCCGCGCTGGCCAGCCCCGAGTCGCCCACGCAGAGCGTCGGCGGCGTGGCCGCGGCCGGGTTCGCCACCGTGGAGCACATCGAGCAGATGCTCTCGCTCGACAACGCGTTCAGCACCGAGGAGCTCGCGGTCTGGGCGGACCGGGTGCACCGAGACCTCGGGACCGAGCATCCCGGCCTGCTCTGCGAGGTGAAGATCGACGGGCTGGCCATCTCGCTCGTGTACGAGAAGGGGCGGCTGGTGCGGGGCGTCACCCGGGGCGACGGCCGGGTGGGCGAGGACGTGACGCGGAACATCCTCCGGATCGCCGCGATCCCGCAGCGGCTGTCCGGCGAGGGCCACCCCGACCTGGTCGAGGTGCGCGGCGAGGTGTTCATCCCGGTCGCGACCTTCGCACGGCTCAACGAGCTGCAGGCCGAGCTGCGCGAGCGCGTCGTGGAGGAGGCGCGGGAGCGCTCCGGCCGGCAGGCCGGCAAGGAGTTCGACGTGGAGCGTGCGCGCGTGGCCGCGCTGCGCCGCTTCCCCCAGTTCGCCAACCCCCGCAACGCGGCGGCGGGCGGCCTGCGCCAGCTCCTGGAGAACAAGGACGGGCTGGAGCTGGAGGCCGGTATCGCCCGTGTCGAGGGCCTGCGCATGTACGCGCACGGGGTCGGCGCCCTGCAGTGGCAGGCGGGGGAGCACGAGGAGCTGGCCCGGCAGTCCGACGCGTACACGCTGTTCGAGCAGTGGGGTATCCCCGTGTCACCGCACAACCGGGTGGTCGACGGCCTGGACGGCGCGCTGGAGATGATCGAGTACTTCCGCGAGCACCGGCACGACATCGAGCACGAGCTCGACGGGATCGTCCTCAAGGTCGACGCCCTGGAGCAGCAGCGCCGCCTGGGGTCGACCAGCCGGGCGCCCCGCTGGGCCATCGCCTTCAAGTACCCGCCGGAGGAGGTCAACACCCGCCTGCTCGCCATCCAGATCGGCGTGGGCCGCACCGGGCGCGCCACCCCGTACGCCGTGATGGAGCCGGTGCTGGTCGCGGGCTCCACGGTGCGCCAGGCCACGCTGCACAACCAGGACGTGGTGCGGGCCAAGGGCGTACGCATCGGCGACGTCGTGGTGCTCCGCAAGGCGGGCGACGTCATCCCCGAGATCCTCGGCCCCGTGCCGGCCCTCGCCGACGACGGCTACCCGCGCGAGGACTTCGTGATGCCGGCGAACTGCCCGGAGTGCGGCACGCCGCTGCGCCCCATGAAGGAGGCCGACGTCGACCTGCGCTGCCCGAACGCGAGGTCCTGCCCGGCGCAGGTGCGCGGCCGGGTCGAGCACATCGGATCCCGCGGTGGCCTCGACATCGAGGCCCTGGGCGAGGTGACGGCGGCGGCGCTCACGCAGCCCGACGTGCCCGAGACCCCGCCCCTGGTCACCGAGGCCGGGCTGTTCTCGCTCACGCTCGACCAGCTCCTGCCCATCGAGGCGGTGGTCCGCGACGCGGAGACCGGCCTGCCCAAGACGGACGACGACGGCGTGGCACGCCGCCGCGCCCCGTTCCGCCGCAAGCTGACGTACAGCAAGGCGCAGCGCACCGCCGCCGAGGAGGCTGGCGAGACCCTGCCGGACTGGGCGCCGTCGGCCAGTGCCACCAAGCTGCTCGACGAGCTGGAGCGCGCCAAGACGAAAGACCTGTGGCGCATGCTCGTCTCGCTGAACATCCGGCACGTCGGGCCCGTCGCGGCCCGGGCGCTCGCGGGCTGGTTCGGGTCGGTGGACGCGATCGAGGCGGCCTCGGAGGAGGAGCTGGCGGCCGTCGAGGGCGTCGGTCCCGTGATCGCCGCCGAGATCAAGGCCTGGCTCGCGGTGGACTGGCACCAGGACATCCTGGCCGCCTGGCGCGCGGCCGGCGTGCAGCTCGCCACCCCGGGTCACCCGGGGCCGGCGGCGATGGCCGAGGCCGACACCGAGCCGAGCGGGCCGCTGGCGGGCCTGACCGTCGTGGTGACCGGCTCGCTGGAGGACTTCACGCGCGACGGCGCCAAGGAGGCCATCATCGCGGCCGGCGGCAAGGCCTCCGGCTCGGTGTCGAAGAAGACCGACTACGTGGTGCTGGGGGAGAACGCGGGCTCCAAGGCGGCCAAGGCCGAGGCCCTGGAGATCCCGACCCTCGACGAGGACGGCTTCAAGCTGCTGCTGGAGGGCGGGCCGGAAGCGCTGACCGCCGGGTAGGCCCTGGAGACGACGTTCGGCGCCCGGATCCCGTCGGGTCCGGGCGCCGATCTGTGTCCCCGTAACGCTGAGGATCTGACAACTTTTGCTTGACGGGCGACAAAAGTCCCCTTAGGTTGCTAGCCGCAAGGTCAATGCCGACCGAGGAGACCTCATGCCACAACGTGGAACCACGACCCTCACGCGACGGGCGGCCGCAGGCGCGACCGCCGTCGCGCTGACAGCGGTGATGCTGTCGGGAGCCGTCCCCGCCGCGACGGCGGCGGACGACCTGCCGCCGCAGGAGCCGGGGGTGACGCTGCGGACCTATGACCTGGCGCGCGACCTGAGCGAGCTGTGCACGCTCCGCTCGGGTCAGACGCCGAACGTCGACCAGCTCAAGCCCACCATCGACTACTCGACCGAGGCCGACTTCGGGATGGGCGAGCGCTTCATCGCGCACGCGCTGGCCAACCTGGACGTCCCGGCCGCCGGCAACTACGAGTTCCGGCTCACCAGCGACGACGGCTCCCGCCTGGTCATCGACGACGCCGTGGTCATCGACCACGACGGCCTGCACGAGGCGACGTCCAAGGAGGGCACCGTCGCGCTCGACGCTGGGTACCACGACCTGCGCGTCGAGTACTTCGACAACACCAACGACAACATCCTCAAGCTCGAGTGGCGGACGCCGGGTACCAGCGACTTCGTCGTCGTGCCGTCCAGCGTGCTGAGCACCGAGGCCGGCGTCGTGCGCGTGACCGCGCCGGGCACCAAGTACTGCGAGGGCCAGGACGACAGTGCCGGCGACGGCATGCGCCTCGACTCGGTCTACCCGGGCTACACGCTCACCGACCTGCGCCCTGACGGGTTCGAGCCCATGGTCGCCGCGCTCGACTGGACCGACGACGACCGCCTCGCCGTGGTCACCTCCGGTTCGGTGAGCCCGGGCGGCTGGGTCGAGAACCCCGAGCCGGGTGAGGTGTTCCTGCTCGACAACGTGACCGGTGAGACGTCCAAGGACCAGGTCACGTACGAGAAGGTCGCCACCGACCTGTTCAACCCGATGGGTGTGGCCGTCATCGGCGACTCGATCTACGTGTCCGAGCGGGACGGGCTCACCGAGCTCACCGACCCGGACGGCGACGGCTTCTACGACAACCACCGCACGGTGGCGCAGTGGCCCTTCGGCGGCAACTTCCACGAGTTCGCCTTCGGTCTGCTGCACGACCGGAAGTACTTCTACGTGAACCTGTCGGTCGCCATCAACAACGGTGGTGCCACCACGGACCCGCAGCCGGCCGAGAACCGCGGCACGGCCATCCGGATCGACCGCCGCACCGGCGAGGTCGAGTACGTGGCCGGCGGCCTGCGTACGCCGAACGGCATGGTCAAGGGCCCCGACGGCGAGCTGTTCGTGATGGACAACCAGGGCGCGTGGCTGCCCAGCTCCAAGCTCGTGCACATCGAGCAGGGCAAGTTCTTCAACCACTTCACCAACCCGGCCGGCCCGTACGACGACCAGCCCGTCTCCGCCCCGGCGCTCTGGGTGCCGCAGAACGAGATCGGCAACTCGCCGAGTGCCCCGGTGCAGCTCGAGGAGGGCCCGTACGCGGGCCAGCTCGTGTTCGGCGACGTCACCTACGGCGGTCTGCAGCGCGGCTTCCTCGAGAAGGTCGACGGCGAGTACCAGGGCGCCGTCTTCCGCCACTCGGCCGGTCTGGAGGCGGGCGTGAACCGCACCGTCGTCGGCCCCGACGGCGCCCTGTACGTGGGCGGCATCGGCGAGGGCGGCAACTGGAGCGAGCCCGGCAAGCTGCGCTACGGCCTGCAGAAGCTCACGCCCAACGGCGAGGACGCCTTCGACATGACCGAGATGCGGGTCACGAAGAAGGGCTTCGAGGTCGAGTACACGCAGCCGCTGTCGCAGGAGACGGTGGACAAGATCGCCGAGAACCCGAACGCGGCGTTCCGGCTGGACCACTGGCGCTACGTGCCCACGCGCGCCTACGGCGGCCCGAAGGTCGACGAGCAGCAGCTCTTCGTCTCGGGTGCCACGGTCTCCCGGGACCGCACGAAGGTCACGCTCACCGTGGACGGGCGCCAGCCCGGCTACGTGGTGCACCTGCGCAGCCCGCGCCCGTTCGCGGACACCGAGGGCCGGGAGCTCTGGAACACGGAGGCCTGGTACACCCTCAACGCGATCCCCGGGTACAAGGCCCCGGCCGGCTTCCAGGAGGCGGAGGAGGCGACGCTCCGCGGCAGCGCGAACGTGGCCAACGAGCACAACGGCTACTCCGGTTCCGGGTTCGCGGCGGGCTTCACCGAGGTGGGCGCCTCGGCGACCTTCACCACCACCGTCAAGCGCGCGGGCACCCAGCCGGTGAGCCTGCGCTACTCGAACGGGCCCAACCCGTTCCAGGGCACCAAGACGGTGTCGGTGCTCGTCAACGGCGAGGAGGTCGAGCCGTGGGCGCTCGAGTCCACGGGTGACTGGAAGACCTGGGCGACGGCGACCCGGTCGCTCGACCTGCGCAAGGGCGTCAACACCATCACCCTGCGGTACGACGCGGACGACGACGGCAACGTCAACCTCGACCTCCTCAAGGTCGGCGGCGGGGCCGACATCTGCGAGCCGAAGCGGTACGAGCGGGGCTACACCGCGCTGTTCGACGGCACGCTGGCCTCGCTGGACGGCTGGAACATGGCCGGCCCGGGCTCGTTCGGCCGCCAGGCCGACTGCACGATCCGCGGGGCCGGTGGCATGGGTCTGCTCTGGCACTCCACGGAGCTGAACGAGTACAGCCTGAAGCTCGACTGGAAGCTCAAGAAGGACGACAACGGCGGTGTCTTCGTCGGCTTCCCGGACCCGGGCAACGACCCGTGGATCGCCGTCAACCAGGGGTACGAGATCCAGATCGACGCCACCGACCTGCCGGACCGCACCACGGGCGCGATCTACACCTTCCAGGGCGCGGACCCGAAGGTCGTGGAGCGGGCGCTGAAGCCGGTCGGGTCCTGGAACTCGTACGAGATCCGCGTCCAGGGGCAGACGATCAAGGTCTTCCTCAACGGCGAGCTGGTGAACGACTTCGTCAGCACCGACCCCGCGCGTGACCTCAGCCAGGGGTTCATCGGGCTCCAGAACCACGGTCAGGGCGAGGCGGTCAGCTACCGCGACGTCCGGGTCAAGGACCTGAGCTAGGTCCCCACGGCAGACGCTCAGGTCACGCGGGTGACCTGAGCGTCTGTCGTGTGCGCGGGGTGGGTCAGGCGACCAGGCGGTCCACCGCCTCGGCGGAGAGGGCCTGGTCCACCGCCATGGCGCTCGCGCCCAGGACGCCGGCCTGCGTGCCGGTGCGGGCGGTCACGATGCGCAGGTGCTGCGTCGCCAGGGGCAGGGAGCGCTGGTAGACCACCTCGCGGATGCCGGCCACGATGTGCTCGCCGGCGTCGGCGAGGATGCCGCCGATGACGATCATCGACGGGTTGAGCAGGCTGACGCTCGTGGCGAGCACGGCGCCGATGTCCCGGCCCGCCTGGCGTACAGCCTGGCTCGCGGCGACGTCGCCGGCACGCACCATGGCCACGACGTCGGCGGGGGTGGTGGCGCCCTCCAGCCGGTTCGCGACGGCCAGCCCGCTCGCGATGGCCTCCAGGCACCCGACGTTGCCGCAGCGGCACACCACGTCGGTGACGCCGGGCACCGCGACGTGCCCGATGTCGCCCGCGGAGCCCTGCGCCCCGCGCCGCAGCGCGCCGTCGGCGATGATCCCGGCGCCGATGCCGGTGGCGACCTTGACGAACAGCAGGTCGGCGACGTCGGGCCAGGCGGCCCGGTGCTCACCGAGGGCCATGATGTTCACGTCGTTGTCGACGAGCACCGGCGCGTCGAACCGGGCCCCCAGGATCGCGGGGACGTCGGCGTCGTCCCAGCCGGGCATGATCGGCGGGTTGTTGGGCCGGCCGGTCGCGTGCTCCACGGGCCCGGGCAGGCCCACGCCGACGCCGGCGAGCTCGCCGGCGGACCGTCCGGCCTCGCGCAGCAGCTCCGTGCCGGCCTCGGCCACGCGGTCGAGCACCGGTCCGGGCCCGTCGGTGATCAGCAGGGGCATCTCGCGGTGCGCGAGCACGGTGGAGGCGAGGTCGGTGACGGCCAGCCGGGCGTGCGTCGCGCCGAGGTCCACACCCAGCACCACCTGCGCGGACGGCGCGAACGCGAAGGTCGCGGGCGGGCGTCCGCCGGTCGACGTCGCCTCGCCCGCCGGGGCGATGAGGCCCGCCGCCATGAGCAGGTCGATGCGCGCCGCCACCGTCGACCGGGCCTGTCCCGTGACGGCGGCCAGGTCAGCCCGTGTGCGGGGTCGCCCGTCACGCAGGAGCTGGAACATGTCACCCGCTCCAGAGACCTTCGGTGCTTGCTGAACCACGTCCCGTGCCACTTCCACCATGCCTCTAGTGAATCATGGCCAACGAAGTCGCGACTTTTGCTTGACGGTCGGCAAAAGTCCCTCTACGTTCGATACATGGTCGACGCAGACCCCCAACCGACAGAGCAGCCGGCACCTCAGACGGCACGGCAGCCCCTGCTGCAGATGCGTGGCATCGTGAAGCACTTCCCCGGCGCGCGGGCGCTCGACGGCGTGGACCTGGAGGTCCGCCCCGGCGAGGTGCACTGCTTGCTGGGCCAGAACGGGGCGGGCAAGTCCACCCTGATCAAGACCCTGGCCGGTGCCCACCAGCCGACGGCGGGCGAGATCCTGCTCGACGGGACCCCCGTCACGATCTCCGACCCCGTCGCGGCCCTCCGGCTCGGCATCGCGACGATCTACCAGGAGCTGGACGTCGTCGACGGCCTGACCGTCGCCGAGAACATCTACCTCGGGCACGAGCTCGCGAGCGGCGGCGTCACGCGCCGGTCCGAGGCGGCCCGGAACACCCGCAAGCTTCTCGACCGGCTCGGCCACCACGAGATCTCGCCGAACCGCGAGGTGGGCAGCCTGCCCGCCGCGGGCAAGCAGATCGTGCAGCTCGCCCGGGCGCTGTCGCGCGACGCGCGCGTGGTCATCATGGACGAGCCGTCCGCCGTGCTGGACTCCGAGGAGGTCGGCAACCTCCACCGCATCGTCCGTGAGCTCACGGCCGACGGTGTGGCCGTCGTCTACATCTCGCACCGGCTGGAGGAGATCCGCCAGCTCGGCGACCGGATCACCGTGCTCAAGGACGGTCGCACCGTCGCGGAGAGCCTGGTGGTGGCGGACACCCCGACCGACGACCTGATCAAGCTCATGACGGGCCGCTCGGTCGAGTACGCGTTCCCCGAGCGCCCGGGCGTCCCGCAGGACGCCGAGCCGGTGCTCGAGGTCGAGGGCCTCGCGCTCGGTGCCGTCTTCTCCGACGTCTCCCTCACCGTCCGCGCCGGCGAGATCGTCGGCCTGGCGGGCCTGGTGGGATCGGGCCGGTCCGAGATCCTGGAGACGATCTACGGCGCCCGCCGGGCGACGTCGGGCACCGTGCGCGTGGGCGGCAAGCGCTTGCGCGGCGGGGTGGACTCCGCCGTGGCCGCGGGCATCGGCCTGTGCCCCGAGGAGCGCAAGAGCCAGGGCCTGCTCCTGGACGAGCCCGTCTACCGCAACATCACCCTGTCCACCTTCGCGCGCATCGCCCGCGGGGGTCTGCTCGACGAGGGCGCCGAGCGCACCGCGGCGCGGGAGCAGGTCGAGGCCCTCGACCTGCGACCCGCGTCCGTGGACCGCAACGCCCGCACGCTGTCCGGCGGCAACCAGCAGAAGGCGCTGCTGGCCCGCTGGCTCGTGCACGGCTGCCGGGTGCTCCTGCTCGACGAGCCCACGCGCGGCGTCGACGTCGGCGCGCGTGCCGAGATCTACACCCTGATCCGCCGCCTGGCCGACGACGGCGCCGCCGTGATCGTCGTGTCCAGCGAGATCCCCGAGGTGCTCGGCCTGGCGGACCGGGTACTGGTCATCTCCGACGGCCAGGCCGTGCACGAGAGCCCGGCCCACGAAATCGACGAGCACGCCGTGCTCGACCTGGTCATGGAAGGAAGTGTGGCGTGAGCCAACGATCGGCCCTCATGGGTCCGGCCCTGCGGATGGGCGGCCTCGTGCTCGCCCTGGTCCTGCTCGTGGTCGTGGGCATCGCGACCGGTGGTGAGCGGTTCTGGAGCACCGGCAACCTCATCACCGTCCTGAGCCTCGCGGCGGTGACCGGTGTGGTGAGCATCGGCATGACGTTCGTCATCACCTCCGGCGGCATCGACCTGTCGGTCGGCGCCGTCGTCGGGCTGGCCTCCGTCTGGGCCTCGACGCTGTCGACCCAGTACATGGCGGAGGACTACGGCTGGTGGGTCGTCCCGGTGACCGCGCTGGCCGTCGGTCTGGTGGCCGGCCTGATCAACGGCCTGCTGGTGGCCTACGGCAAGATGCCCGCGTTCATGGCGACGCTGGCGATGCTGGCCGCCGCCCGCGGGCTCGCGGAGATCATCGCCGGGCGCCGGACCCAGGTCATCCAGTACGTGGACCCGTTCCTCGACGTCTTCCAGTCCCGGCCGCTCGGCGTGCCCACGATCGTGTGGATCTTCGTCGTGGTCGCCGCCGCCGGCTGGTTCCTGCTGAACCGCACCACGTTCGGCCGCCGCACCGTCGCCGTGGGCGGCAACCCGGAGGCGTCGCGCCTGGCCGGCATCAAGATCAAGCGGCACACCCTGTACCTCTACGGGCTCGCCGGCCTGACCGCGGGCATCGGCGCGGTGATCCTCCTGGCCCGGACCACCGCCGGCTCCTCGACGCACGGCACGCTGCTGGAGCTGGACGTCATCGCGGCGGTCGTCGTCGGCGGCACGCTCCTGGCCGGCGGCCGCGGCACCATCATGGGCACCGTCCTGGGCGTCCTCATCTTCTCGACGCTCACCAACGTCTTCGTCCTCAACAACCTCGACAGCTCGGTCCAGGCGATCGCCAAGGGCGCGATCATCGTGGGCGCCGTGCTGCTGCAGCAGTGGTTCGCGTCGCGCGAGAAGGTGACGAGCACGTGACCCTGCGCGACACCCCGTCCGAGACAACCCAGCAGTTCCACCCAGGATCAAGGGAGATCACCATGTCCTCGTCCATCGTCCGTCCGCGCCGCGTCGCCGGCGCCGTGGCCGCCACGGCCTGCGCCGCACTGCTCCTGGCGGGCTGCGTGAGCAACGAGCCCCGCGAGACCGAGGAGGACGCCGCGACCGGCCCGGTCGCCGTCACCGAGAACGACGAGCCCGGCGACGAGGTCGTCATCGGGTTCTCCGCCCCCGCCGCCGACCACGGCTGGATGGGTGCCATCACCACCGCGGCCCGCGCCGAGGCGGAGAAGTACGAGGACGTCGACCTCCGGGTCGCCGAGGGCACCAACGACGTGAACGTCCAGATCAGCCAGATCGAGGGCTTCATCAACGACGGCGTCGACGCCATCGTGCTGCTCCCGTTCGACGGCGCCGCGCTGACCGACGTCGCGCTGGAGGCCATGGAGGCCGGCATCCCGGTCATCAACGTGGACCGCGAGTTCACCAGCCCGTTCGCCGCCCGCGCCACGGTGCTGGGCGACAACTACGGCATGGGCGTCAGCGCCGGCACCTACATCTGCGAGCAGCTCGGCGACAACCCGGACGCCGTCGTCGCCGAGATCGCGGGCATCGACTCGCTGCCGCTGACCCAGGACCGCAGCCAGGGCTTCGCGGACGCCCTCGAGGACTGCGGGCTCGACGTCGACGCCCGCGTCGCGGCCGAGTTCACGGTCGAGTCCGGCGAGGAGCAGACGGCGAACCTGCTGTCCGCCGAGCCGCAGATCGACGCCATCTGGAACCACGACGACGACCAGGGCATCGGCGTCCTGGCGGCCATCGAGAACGCCGGCCGCGACGAGTTCTTCCTGGTCGGCGGTGCCGGGTCCAACAACATGATGGAGGAGATCCAGGACCCGGAGAGCGTCGTCAAGGCGACCGTCATCTACCCGTCGACGCAGGCGGCCGACGGCGTCAAGCTCGCCCGCCTGATCGCCCAGAACAAGAACGTGAGCGACCTCGCCTCGATCGGCGTGCCGCGCACCGTCCAGCTCTTCGCGCCCGTCGTCACGGCGGACAACGTCGAGGAGTACCTGCCCATCGGCTTCGACTCCTGACGCTGTGACTCATCGGGACGACGCCCGTCCGGGCGTGCTGCACGACAGTGGGACAACAGTGGGGGGAGGCGCGGTATGAGCAGCGAGAAGAACGAGCTCGGCGTCGGCATGGTCGGCTACGCGTTCATGGGGGCGGCACACTCGCAGGCCTGGCGCACGGCGCCGCGGTTCTTCGACCTGGCCCTGGCGCCGCGCATGCGCGCGGTGGCGGGCCGGGACGAGGCCGCGGTCCGTGCGGCGGCCGACCGGCTGGGCTGGGACGAGGCCGTGGTCGGCTGGCAGGGCCTGCTGACCCGGGACGACATCGGACTGGTCGACGTGTGCACGCCGGGCGACACGCACGCGGAGATCGCGGTGGCCGCCCTGGAGGCGGGCAAGCACGTGCTGTGCGAGAAGCCGCTGGCCAACAGCGTGGCCGAGGCGGAGACGATGGTGGCGGCCGCGGAGGCCGCCGCCGAGCGGGGCGTGCGCGCGATGGTGGGGTTCACCTACCGGCGCGTGCCCGCCATCGCGCTCGCCCGGCAGCTCGTCGAGCAGGGGCGGATCGGCCAGGTGCGGCACGTGCGCGCGCAGTAC
The DNA here is from genome assembly GCF_049532985.1 of Promicromonospora sp. MS192. Lineage (GTDB taxonomy): Bacteria > Actinomycetota > Actinomycetes > Actinomycetales > Cellulomonadaceae > Promicromonospora. The sequence goes on from NZ_CP186693.1 coordinate 5,982,626, forward strand.
CTGCAGGACTGGATCGCCGACCCGCAGGCGCCGATGTCGTGGCGGCTCGACAAGCAGAAGGCGGGTTCCGGTGCGCTGGGCGACATCGGCGCCCACGTGGTGGACCTCGCGCAGTACATCACCGGCGAGTCGCTCACGGGCGTGAGCGGGCTGCTGGAGACGTTCGTGCACGAGCGTCCGGAGGCCGCGGCGTCGTCCGGCCTGTCGGGGGTGGCCGACACCGGCCGCACCGGCAAGGTCACCGTGGACGACGCCGCGGTGTTCCTCGGCCGGCTGTCCGGCGGCGGGCTGGCGACCTTCGAGGCGACCCGGTTCGCCTGGGGCCGCAAGAACGCGATCCGGCTGGAGGTCAACGGCTCGGAGGGCTCGCTGGCCTTCGACTTCGAGGACATGAACCTGCTGCACTTCTTCGACGCCACCGACGAGGCGGCGACGGCGGGGTTCCGGCGGATCGTGGTCACCGAGCCGGAGCACCCCTACGGCGGGGCGTGGTGGCCGCCGGGGCACGGGCTCGGGTACGAGCACGCGTTCACGCACCAGGTCGTCGACCTGATCGGCGACCTGGCCGCGGGCAAGCAGCCGACGCCGTCGTTCGCCGACGGGCTCGGGGTCCAGCGGGTGCTGGACGCCGTGGAGCGCAGCGCGGCCGGCGGAGGGGGTTGGGTGTCCCTGGTCTGAGCTGTGGCGGGCGCCCGGCCGGGGTAGGCCGGGCGCTCGCGGCCGGAGCGGGACCGGCCCGGACCACGTGTCCGGGCCGGCCTCCTGGTCCCCGGCAGTACCGCACGAGAACGACCGCACGAGAACGACCGCACGAGAAGTACCGCACCGCACTAGTACTGACCCGACTCGATGAGGAGCCATAGGTGAGAAACGTGCAACGAACCCGCCGCATCCTGCGGTCCGCGGTCGCGGCAGCCGCCGTGACCGCGCTCGGCGTCCCGGCCGCTCTGGCCGCGGCCGCCGCACCACCCACCATGTCCCGGGCCGTCCCGGCCGAGGCCGCCGCCGCACCTGCCGACGCGGTCGCCGACGAGGTGGCGGAACCCTTCGACGCCCTGGTCTTCTCCAAGACCGCGGGCTTCCGGCACGGCTCCATCCCGACCGGCATCGAGGCGATCACCCAGCTCGGTGCCGCCAACGACTTCACCGTCACCGCCACGGAGGACGCGAGCGTCTTCTCCGACGAGGGCCTGGCCGGCTACGAGGTGGTCGTCTTCCTGTCCACGACGGGCGACGTGCTCAACGGTGACCAGCAGGCGGCGTTCGAGCGGTACATCCAGGGTGGCGGCGGCTACGCGGGCATTCACGCGGCGTCCGACACGGAGTACGACTGGCCCTGGTACGGCGAGCTCGTGGGTGCCTACTTCAACAGCCATCCCGCCAACCAGGACGCGACGATCGACGTGGAGGACCACGCCCACGCGTCCACGGCGCACCTGCCCGACCGGTGGGACCGGTACGACGAGTGGTACAACTTCCGGTCCAACCCGCGCGGTGACGTGCACGTCCTGGCCAGCCTCGACGAGGACAGCTACGACCCCGGCGGCGGCGCGATGGGTGCCGACCACCCGACGGCCTGGTGCCAGACCTACGACGGCGGCCGGTCCTGGTACACGGGCGGCGGGCACACCAACGAGTCGTACGCGGAGCCGGCCTTCCTGCAGCACCTGCTGGGCGGCATCCAGACCGCGGCGGGCGTCGTCGACTCGGACTGCAACGCCACGCAGGACTCGAGCTACGAGACGGTGCCGCTGGACGAGAACACGGCCAACCCGATGATGCTCGACGTCGCTCCGGACGGAACCGTTTTCTACGTCGAGCGCGACGGCCGGGTGCAGGTGATCTCGCCGGAGACCGACCTGACGACCACCGCCGTGACACTGGACGTGACGCTCGCGAACGAGGACGGCCTGACCGGCATCGTGCTCGACCCCGCCTTCGCCACGAACCACTGGGTCTACCTGTACTGGTCGCCCGAGGAGGTGGGCGGCGACGGCCCGCACAACCGGGTCTCGCGGTTCACCTACGACCCGGCCACGGGCACCATCGACCCCGCCAGCGAGATCGCCGTCCTGAAGGTGACCACGCAGCGCGACCGGTGCTGCCACGCGGGCGGCGACATGCAGTTCGACTCCGCGGGCAACCTGGTGCTGGTCACGGGCGACAACACCGACCCGTTCGAGTCGAGCGGGTTCGCCCCCATCGACGAGCGGTCCGGGCGGGAGGCCTTCGACGCGCAGCGCACGGCCGCCAACACCAACGACCTGCGCGGCAAGGTGCTGCGCATCCACCCGGAGCCGGACGGTACGTACACGATCCCCGAGGGCAACATGTTCGCCCCCGGCACCGCGCAGACCCGGCCCGAGATCTTCGCGATGGGCTTCCGCAACCCCTTCCGCATCGGCATCGACCCGGAGACCGACAACGTGCTCGTCGCCGACTACGGTCCCGACGCCGGGACCGCCGACCCGGCCCGCGGACCGGCCGGCGTCGTCGAGTGGAACGTGGTGAGCGACCCGGGCTTCTACGGCTGGCCGTACTGCACGGGCGCGAGCACGCCGTACGTCGACTACGACTTCGCCACCGGCACGTCCGGCGCGGCGTTCGACTGCGCGGGCGGCGTCGTCAACGACTCGCCGAACAACACCGGGCTCGCCCAGCTCCCGCCCGCCCAGGAGGCCGAGATCTGGTACGGCTACGGCGGCAACCCGGACTTCCCCGAGATCGGGGGCGGCGGCGCGCCGATGGGCGGCCCGGTCTACGAGTTCGACCCCGAGCTCGACTCCGACGTCAAGTGGCCCGCCTACTGGGACGGCAAGGCGTTCCTGGGGGAGTGGAACCAGGGCAAGGTCTACTCGCTCCAGCTCACGGGCGAGCAGCGCGACGACCTCGTCGACATCAACCGCGTGCTGCCCGGGCTCCTGGACCCCGCGGCGGGCTTCGACCGGGCCATGGACATGGACTTCGGCCCGGACGGCGCCCTGTACGTGATCGACTGGGGCAGCGGCTTCGGCGGCAACAACGACACCAGCGGTGTCTACCGGGTGGCCTACACCCAGGGCGACCGCACGCCGATCGCGCAGGCGTCCGCCGACGTCACGGACGGCCACGCGCCGCTCGCCGTGCAGTTCTCGTCCGACGGCACGCGGCACCCGGCCGGCGAGCCGATCACGCTGAACTGGGACTTCGGGGACGGCACCACGTCGGACGAGCCGGACCCGGCCCACACCTACACCGAGAACGGCTCCTACACCGCGCAGCTCACGGCGACGGACGCGAGCGGTGCGACCGGCGTCGCGAACGTGAACGTCGTGGTCGGCAACGACGCGCCGACGGTCACCCTCACCGTCCCGGACGACGGCGGGCTCTTCGCCTGGGGCGACCGGGTGCGCTACGAGGTCGACGTCGACGACCCCGACGGCACCGTGGACTGCGCCGACATCACCCTCTACACCTCGCTGGGCCACGACTCGCACTCGCACCCCATCGAGGAGCTCACCGGCTGCACCGGCGTGCTGCAGACCGCGGCGGACGACGGGCACGGCGCCGACGCGAACATGTTTTGGACGCTGGAGGCCACCTACACCGACGACGGCGGCGAGGTGGGCGTCCCGCTGACCGCCAACGACCTCCAGGTGCTGCAGCCCAAGCGCCTCCAGGCCGAGTACTTCACCGACACCGGCCGGCTGCCCGGCTCGACCAGCAGCGGCGACCCCGGCGTGCAGCGCGAGGGCACGGGCGACAGCGCGGGCGGCGGCCAGAACATCGGGTACATCGAGCCCGACGACTGGTGGGCGTACGCACCGATCTCGCTGACGAACATCGACGCGGTCACGCTGCGCGCGGCCTCGCCGAGCGGCGGCGGACCGATCTCGGTGCGGTGGAACGCACCGGACGGGCCGGAGATCGGCAGCGTGTCCGTCCCGGCCACCGGTGACTGGCAGGTCTACACCGACGTCACCGCGACGCTGCACGACGTCCCGGCCGGCACCGGCACGCTCTACTTCGTGCAGACGGCCGGCCAGTCGAACGTCAACTGGCTCGACTTCGTGGGCGACGGGGTCGCGTACCTCCCGTCGTCGCCCGCCGTCGACGTCGTGCAGCCCACCTGCGACGCGGGCGGGGCGATCGTGCCGCGCGCCGTCGAGGGCGTGCGGTCCTACCGGATCACCACATGGGACGGGAGGAAGGCAGGCCGCCCGGTCGCGAGCTCGAACGACCTGGACCCGGGCCGCTACCTGGTGACCGCGCGCGCCGAGCGCGGGACCGAGCTGGTGCTGCGCGGGGACTGGACCGACGGGCCGCGGGACGAGGCACGGCTCGTCGTGACGCTCGACGAGCCCGACTGCACCTGATACGCGTGGTGCGGGGTGGGCGGCGCCGCCCGCCCCGCACCACGGGACCTGGTACCAACGACGGAGGAAAAGATGGCACGACCGATCACCCTGTTCACCGGCCAGTGGGCCGACCTGCCGCTCGAGGAGGTGGCACGTCTCGCGTCCGAGTGGGGCTACGACGGCCTGGAGCTCGCCTGCTGGGGCGACCACCTGGACCCCTGGCGGTGGGACGACGACGAGTACGTCGCCGGCCGCCTCGAGCTGCTGGAGCGGCACGGCCTGAAGGTGTGGGCGATCTCGAACCACCTCAAGGGCCAGGCCGTCTGCGACGACCCGATCGACCAGCGCCACCGGGACATCGTCTCGGACCGCGTCTGGGGCGACGGCGACCCCGAGGGCGTGCGGCAGCGCGCCGCCGAGGAGATGAAGAACACCGCCCGCCTGGCGGCGAAGCTCGGCGTCAAGACCGTCATCGGGTTCACCGGGTCCGCGATCTGGAAGTACGTGGCGATGTTCCCGCCGGTCTCCGACGCCGCGATCGAGGCCGGCTACCAGGACTTCGCCGACCGCTGGAACCCGATCCTCGACGTGTTCGACGAGGTAGGCGTGAAGTTCGCGCACGAGGTGCACCCCAGCGAGATCGCCTACGACTACTGGACCACCGTGCGGACCCTCGAGGCGATCGGCCACCGCGAGGCGTTCGGCCTGAACTGGGACCCGAGCCACATGGTGTGGCAGGACCTGGACCCGGTCAGCTTCCTGTGGGACTTCAAGGACCGGATCTACCACGTGGACTGCAAGGACACGAAGAAGCGCATGACGAACGGCCGCAACGGCCGCATGGGCTCGCACCTGCCGTGGGCCGACCCACGCCGCGGCTGGGACTTCGTGTCGACCGGGCACGGCGACGTCCCGTGGGAGGACGCCTTCCGCATGCTCAACACGATCGGCTACGACGGCCCGATCTCCGTGGAGTGGGAGGACGCCGGCATGGACCGCCTGGTCGGTGCGCCGGAGGCCCTCCAGTTCGTGCGCTCCCACGCGTACGACGCGCCGGACTCCGCGTTCGACGCCGCCTTCTCGACCCGCTGACGGCCACGGGCCGCTGACAGGGAGGTACGTCAGGGAACCAACCAGCACCACCCGGCGTCGCCCCGCGACGCCGACCCCGCATGAAGACCGGGCCCCGGACGAATGGGATGCGCACGAGGCCCGGCCGGCGTGACGAACTCGACGAGGAGCTGCATCACGTATGAAGACTATCCAGGCTCGCGCGCGTGCGCGGCGAAAGACGTTCGCGGCGTTCGCCGCGACCGCCCTGGTCGGCACGGCTCTGCTGGCCACCCCGGCGTCCGCCCACGACGGGCACGAGGACGCAGCCGCCACGGCGGCGGACACCGACTGGGGGAACTACGAGAAGATCCTGCTCACCAAGGACGTCGGTGAGCCGATCGACATGGCGGTGCTGCCCGACCAGCGTGTGCTGCACACCGCCCGGAACGGCGACGTCCGCCTGACCGACCCGGCCACGGGCGTCACGCGGGTCGTCAACACCCTGGACGTGTACGCCAACTCGGAGGACGGCCTGCAGGGCATCGCCCTGGCCCCCGACTTCGAGGAGAGCAACCAGGTCTACCTCGTGTACGCGCCGCGGGACGCCGACGGCGACGGCGCGGCGGACACCCCGGCCGGCAACGCGCCCAACACGCTCCCCGCGGGCGAGGACGAGAGCTACTGGGACCAGTGGGTGGGCGTCAACCGCCTGGCCCGCTACACCTGGACCGGCGACGCGCTCGACCTCGACTCGGAGCAGCCGATCCTCGACATCGAGGTGCAGCGCGGCCAGTGCTGCCACGTCGGCGCCGACATCGACTTCGACGGCGAGGGCAACCTCTACCTGTCGACCGGTGACAACACCCCGGCCGGTACACCGGGCGCCAACGGCTACGCCCCGAACAACGACGCCCCGAACATGAACCCGGGCTTCGACTCGCGGCGCGGCGCGGGCAACACGAACGACCTGCGGGGCAAGATCCTGCGGATCGACGTGAAGGACGAGATCCCCGCCGGCACCGCGCCGGGCGAGGGCAGCACCTACGACATCCCCGCGGGCAACCTGTTCGCCCCCGGCACCGAGGGCACGCGTCCCGAGATCTTCGTGATGGGCGTGCGCAACCCGTTCCGTATCGAGGTGGACCCGGAGACCAACTCCCTGACCTGGGGCGACTACGGGCCCGACGCCGGTGCGGCGAACGCGGACCGCGGCCCCATGGGCTACGTGGAGTGGAACGCGGTGGGGCTCGACGACCCGCACAACGCGGGCTGGCCGTACTGCCACGGGCCGAACGCCGCCTACAACGAGTGGAACTTCGAGACGGCGACGCCGCGTGAGTTCTTCGACTGCGCGGCACCCGTCAACAACTCCCGGTGGAACACGGGCCTGATGAACCTGCCCCCGTCGCGGGCGGCCACCCTGTACTACGGCGACCAGCCGGGCCAGCAGCCGCGGGACGAGCTCGTCAGCTTCGGCTCGGGCAGCGGCCAGGCGCCGATGGGCGGCCCGGTCTACCACTACGACGCCGACAGCACGGCGCCCGGCAAGCTCCCGGAGTACTGGGACGGCAAGGCCTTCTTCGGCGAGTTCTCCCAGGACTACTACGCCGCGTTCAGCGTGGACTGGTCCACGTTCGAGGTGGGCGAGATCGAGGACTTCTTCCCCAACTCGGCGCTCACCGCCGCGGGCATGCCGATCAACGACAACCCGATCGACCTGGAGTTCGGCCCGGACGGCTCGCTGTACGTCCTGGAGTACGGCGACGGGTTCTTCCGCCAGAACCCGGACTCCGGGCTCTACCGGATCGACTACGCCGAGGGCAACAAGGCGCCGCAGGCGCAGTTCACGGCCACGCCGGAGTCGTCCGCGTCCGCGCCCGTCGAGGTCACGTTCGACGCGTCGGGCTCCAGCGACCCGGACGGTGACGCGCTCACCTACGAGTGGGACGTCGACGGCGACGGCACCTTCGACCTGACCGGGCCGGAGGTCACGCACACCTACACCGAGCTCGGCGTCTACACCGCACGCCTGCGGGTCACCGACGGCAGCGGCAAGCGCACGCTCACCTCGACGTCGATCAGCGTCGGCAACGAGGCGCCCGAGGTGACCGTCGACCTCCCGGCCGACGGCGGGTTCTTCGACTGGGGCGACGAGGTCGCCTTCCAGGTGACCACCAACGACGCCGAGGACGGCACCGAGACCGTCTGCGAGCGGGTCGCCTGGTCCTACGGGCTCGGCCACGACGAGCACGCCCACCCCGAGGTCTCCGGCACGGGCTGCACCGGCGTGTTCCCGACCGACCCCAACTCCCCGGAGCACGGCGAGGGCGCGCACCTGTACGGCGCCGTCGTCATCACCTACACCGACAACGGGGCCAACGGCCTGCCGCCGGCCGCCGGTGAGGCCACGCTGCGCCTGAACCCGAAGCTGCAGGAGGCCGAGCACGGTGAGGTCACCGGCGCCGAGGTGGTCCAGGACGAGGCAGCCTCGGCCGGCGCCTACGTGGCCGGCCTGGGCAAGCGGGACTCCGTCGCCCTCGACCGGGTCAGCCTGGCCGGCATCGACAGCGCGACCGCGACGGTGCGTGGCAAGGGCACGCTCCAGCTCCGCTGGGACTCGCCCACGGCCAAGCCGTTCGCGACGGCGAAGGTGACCGCGGGCACGTGGCGTGACCTCGGCCTGTCGTTCGGCGACCGGTCCGCCACGGGGACGCTCTACGTCACCGCGACCGGCAGCCTCGACCTCGACGCGATCACCATGGTGGGTGAGGGCGTCGGGACGCCGCCGGCCGCCGCACAAGACTCGACCGGCCCGACCGGGGCCGCTCGGACCGAAGGAGAGCAGTGATGGAATCACGCACTGACGTCAACCGCAGGAACTTCCTGAGGCTGGCCGGCGGCACCGTGGCCGTGGGTGCGGCGACGCTGGCCGGAGCCGGCCTCGCAGGCAGCGCCACCGCCTCGACCGTCGCCTCCACGACGGCGACCGCGACGGAGACCGCCCGCCGCGGCCGGGTGCTCGTGCCCGCCGGTCACATCGGCATCCAGCTGTACTCGATCAGGGACAAGGTGTCCTCGCTCGGCTTCCGTACCGTGTTCGAGCGGCTGGCCGACATGGGGTACGCGGAGATCGAGTTCGCCGGGTACACCCAGGGACAGGTCGGCGCGATCACGCCCGAGGAGATCAGGCAGCTCCTGGACGACAACGGCCTGCGGGCCGTCGGGTCGCACCGCGGCATCGCCGACTTCGCGAACAACATGGAGCGCGAGCTCGACATCGCCGAGATCCTCGGCATGGAGCACGTGGGCACCGCGCAGGCGCCCACCAACAACCGCACGGTCGCGGGCTACCTCGCCGCGGCCGAGCAGTTCAACGGCTTCGGGGAGGCCGCTGCCGCCCGCGGCCTGAAGTTCTACCAGCACAACCACGACGGCGAGTTCGGCTTCGCCACCAACAACCCCGACGTGCGCCTCTACGACGTCTTCTACGACAACACCGACCCGAGGAAGGTCTTCCTCGAGATGGACGTCTACTGGGCGTTCGTGGGGCAGCACCGCTACCCGGGCTTCGAGCCGGTGGACTACGTCAAGCGCGACCCGCACCGCTACCCGCTGCTGCACCTCAAGGACGGGGACGCGAACCCGGCCAACACCGGGGGCTACGACATCGTGGAGTTCGGCGCCGGTGACCTGCCCTACACCGAGTTCCTGTCGGCGCTCGCGGGCTCCGGCCGACGGCACGGCATCTGGGAGCAGGACAACGCCGCCACGGTGGCCGCGCCCGGCTACCCGGTCGACTCCTTCGGCAACGCCGAGCGGTCGTACGTCGAGATCCGCTCGCTGCGCGCGAAGGACTGCTGAGCCGGACCGGACGACATGAGTGCGGTGTGGCCGGCGCCCTGCGTCGCCGGCCACACCGCACCGCGGCGGGCCTGGGTCAGGACCCGGCGCGCACGAGCACGACGTCGTCGTGCTCCACGCCGCCCACCACGTAGGTGCGTCTGCCGACCACCTCGAAGCCGCTCTTGCGGTAGAAGGCCTGCGCGCGCTGGTTCAGCGCGTTGGTGCCGAGCCAGAGCGGCAGCCCGGGCCCGAGCTGCGCGGCGGCCGCCACGGCACCCCGCATGAGCGCGCTCGCGACACCGCCGCCGAGGACGTCGGGGTGGACGTAGATCTTGGACAGCTCGACGTACGGCGCCTCCTGCCCGGTCGCGGAGCGGACCACCCCTGCCTCCGTCGCCCCGTCCGGCGTACCGAGCACCAGGAGCGCGTAACCGAGCAGCCGGGTGCCGTCGTCGTGCACCAGCAGCGCGTGGCGATCGCTGCCCGCCCACGCACGGAAGTGCGCAGGCGTGAGCTTGCGGGCGATGTGCGCGGCCGTGTCCGACGGCGTGGTCCCGGGCGGGCACGCGAGCGGGAACGTGAGCGCAGCGAGCCACGCGGCCTCGGCCGCGTCGTCGACGGTCGCGCGGCGGACGACGCCGGGCGGTGCCGCCTGTCGTACGTCGCCGGACGCCGGGTCCGGGGAGGTGGGGGCGGGCTCAGATGTCACGACACGAACGTAGTACGAGGCTGTGACACCCGGCCTGCGGGACGACACGGCGGCGGTGGACCGGAAAATGCGGGTGGGGCCCCGGGCAACGAACGGCCTGGGGGAGGTGCGCGGGCCGTGCATGCGGGTCGCCGCCAGTGGCCCCCGTCACAAGCACTCTCCCAGCGCGGCCCATGGACTGTTCAAAGCGTCGCTGACCTGCGGAAACGCAGTGTGCCGCAGGCCACCACAGCCGAGTTGGCACGTACGCAGGATCGTGTGTAATGTTCTCCAGGTCAGCCCGACGGGCAGACGGACACGGGGCCCGCAAGG